>NZ_CP114911.1:3900000-6462133 GCF_027497375.1 Micromonospora sp. WMMA1998 | reverse complement strand
AAGACGGTCACTACCGAGGGGTTCGTCGGAAGGGGGCGGCCTGGATGCGCCCGGCGCCGACCGGTCCGCACCGGGGCGCGGTGCCCACGCCGCGCCGGTGGGGCGGCTCACACCGGCGTGTGCTCCGGTCGGAGCGGCCGCGCCCCGGCCGTCACGGCTCGATCACCAGGCCGGCGATCAGCCCGTCCCGGAGCGTGAACCGGAAGTGCAGGTCGGCGACGCCGCCGGGAAAGTCGCCCTCCAGGTGATGCACCGCGTCGTAGTTCCGGTCGTCGGCCCGGGCCGCCGCGACCAGCTCGGAGGTGTACGTGTACTCGCTCGACGAGTGGGACAGCCAGTGCCGGATCTGCCCGGGTCCCCGGTGGGTCCGGCCCTCGTCGGTCACCGACGCGTCGGGGGTGAAGCGTGCCACCGCCGCGTCGACGTCCCGGGCCTGGTGCGCGACGAGGTACTGCGTGATCGTTTCGGGCAGGTCGTCGGGCGAGATCCGGCTCGCCCGGCTCCAGTCGATTGCGTCCATGTGCCCACCGTGGGGTCTCTCGGCGGGAGAGGGTCAAGTCGTCGACTCTCCCCCGGGGCGAAGGTGCAGAGTGAGAGCCATGCGCAAGGGCATGACGATCGGGGAGTTCGCGACGGTCACCCACCTGAGCGTGCGGACGTTGCGTCGCTATCACGAGGCCGGGCTGCTGGAGCCGGAGACCGTGGACCCCTTCACCGGCTACCGCTACTACTCTACGAACCAGGTACCGCCCGCGCAGGTGATCCACCGACTACGCGAGCTGGACGTGCCACTGGCCGAGGTCAAGGCGATCCTCGCCACCGACGACCCCGCCCGGCGCACCGACCTGATCGCCGGGCACCTGCGTCGCCTGGAGGAGACGCTGGACCGCACCCGGGGGGCCGTCACCGCCCTGCGCCGGCTGCTGCGCCCCGACGACCAGGACCTGCCGGTCGAGCTGCGCGCCGTCCCCGGGCTCACCGTCGCCGCGGTGCGCGCGGACGTCGAGTTGGCGCGGGCCGGCGCCTGGTACGACGGCGCGATGGCGGAGCTGGACGCGGCGTACCCGGTGGGCGACCGCACCGGACCACCCGGCGGCCAGTACGCCAACGAGCTGTTCACCGACGGCGCCGGTGCCGTCACCGTCTACCGGCCGGTCCGTCGTCCCCGCCCGGGCGGGCGGGTCGAGGTCGTCGACCTGCCGGCGGCCGAGTTCGCCGTCGCCGTGCACTCCGGCCCGCACGACGACATCGACGTCACCTACGGGCGGCTCGGCGCCTGGGTGGTCGCCCACGCGCTGGTCGTCGACGGGCCGATCCGCGAGACCTACCTGGTCGGGCCGCGCGACACCGACGTCCCCGCCGACTGGCGTACCGAGATCGGCTGGCCGGTCTTCCGCCTCACCCCCGCCTAGGACGGGCCCGGCGCCGGGCGGCGCGACGCGGGGGCGCGGTCCGCCGCCCGCGTCGCGCCGTCGGCGCGCGCGGGTCTAGCCGGACCGGTCCCGACGGGTCGCCGCCCGTCGCCGGGCCAGGTGGGCGACCGTGCCCCAGACGCCCCGCCGGAACAGCAGCACGACGAGCACGAAGATGCCGCCGGTGACCAGCCCGATGGCCTCGAACCCGGAGAACGACAGCCAGTCCTCCAGCCGGACCACCAGGGCCGCGCCGAGCACCCCGCCCCACAGCGTGCCGATGCCGCCGAGCACCACCACGATGACCGCCTTGCCGGAGGTCGTCCAGTGCAGCACGTCCAGCGAGACGAACCGGTGGCCGACCGCGAAGAGCCCGCCGCCGAGCCCGGCCAGGAAGCCGGAGAGCACGAACGCGGTCAGCTTGTAGCGGTGCACCGGGTAGCCCAGCGCGCGGGCCCGGGCCGGGTTGTCCCGGATGCCGACCAGCACCCGGCCGAACGGCGAGTGCACGATCCGCCAGGCGGCGAGCAGGCCGAGCAGCACGATCGGCAGGATCGCGTAGTAGAAGTAGTAGTCGTCGGTGAGGTCGGCGCCGAAGAACGCGCGCGGCACGCCCTGCAGGCCGTTCTCGCCCTGGGTGACCGAGCGCCACTCGTTGGCCACGTAGTAGACCATCTGCGCGAAGGCCAGCGTGACCATGGCGAAGTAGATCCCGGTGCGCTTCACCGCCAGGTAGCCGATCGGCAGCGCGAGCAGCGCCGCGCCCAGCGCCCCGGCCAGCACCGCGGCCGGGAACGGCAGGCCGGCGTGGATCGCCACCAGCCCGGTCAGGTACGCCGAGGTGCCCCAGAACGCGGCGTGCCCGAAGGACATCAGCCCGGTGAAGCCGAGCAGCAGGTCCACCGAGACGGCGAAGAGCGCCCAGCACAGGATGTCCACCGCGACCGCCGGGTAGAGCCCGTTGGGCAGCCACAGCGCGACGAGCAGGCCGCCGGCGAGCAGCGCGTACCGGACCCAGCCGGGCGCCCGCGCGACGGCGAGCAGCCCGGACCGGGGTGCCTTCCGCTCGACCGGGGCGGTTTCCAGAGCACTGCTCACGCGGGTGCCTCCTCTCGGCCGAACAGGCCGGCCGGACGCCAGAGCAGCACGGCGGCCATCACCACGAACACGACGGTCTGTGACACGAGCGGGTAGTCCGACAGGTACGCCTCGCCCCACGCCTGGATCAGGCCGATGCCGAAGCCGGCGGCGACCGAGCCGAAGATCGAGCCGAGGCCGCCGATCACCACCACCGCGAAGACCACGATGATCAGGTCGGCGCCCATCAGCGGGTTGACCGCCCGCATCGGGGCGGCGAGCACCCCGGCCAGCCCGGCCAGGGCGATGCCGAAGCCGAACACCGGGGTGACCCACCTCCCCACGTCGATGCCGAACGCCCGGGTCAGCTCCGGCCGCTCGGTGGCGGCCCGGACCACCATGCCGATCCGGGTCCGCCCGAGCACCCACCACACCGCCAGGCACAGCAGTACGGTGAAGCCGAGGATGAAGACCCGGTACGTCGGGAAGTCGAAGAGTCCGAAGTCGACCGTCCCGCTCAGCTCGGCGGGCGTGGCGTACGGGCTGGACTGCACGCCGTACCGGGACTTGACCAGGTCCTGCAGGATCAGCGTCAGGCCGAAGGTGAGCAGGAAGTTGTAGAGCGGGTCGAGCCGGGTCAGCCGGTGGATCACCGCCCGCTCCAGCGCCATGCCGAGCAGGCCCAGCGCCAGCGGCATGATCACCAACGCGGCCCAGAACGGCACGCCGGCCTCGGCGAGCAGCACGTACGCCCCGAACGCGCCGAGCATGTAGAACGCGCCGTGGGCGAAGTTCACCACCCGGAGCATGCCGAAGATGACCGCGAGCCCGAGGGCGAGCAGGGCGTAGAACGCCCCGCCCACCAGCCCGTTGAACGTGTTCTGCAGGAACCCTGACATCAGACCGTCGTCACATCTTGCAGTCGGCCGACGGGGTGCGGAAGGCTTCCGCCGCCGGGATGGTCTTGAGGATCTTCACGTAGTCCCACGGCTCCTTGACCTCGGCCTGCGGCTTCACCTGGGCCAGGTACGCGTCGTGCACGACCCGGTGGTCCTCCGCGCGGATCTTGCCGTTGCGCAGGAAGAGGTCGTTGACCTCCTTGCCCTCCAGCTCCTTGACCACGGCGTCGGCGTCGTCGGTGCCGGCGGCCTGCACCGCCTCCAGGTACTGCATGGCGGCGGAGTAGTTCGCCGCGTGGGCGAACGACGGACGGGTGCCGGTCTCGGACTGGAACCGGTCGGCCCACTCCCGGTTCTGCTGGTCGAAGTTCCAGTACCAGGCGTCGGTGTAGGTGGTGCCGGCCAGCGCGGCCGGGGTGAGCGAGTGGATGTCGGTGATGAACATCAGGCCGACGGCCAGCCCGACGCCCTTGTCCCGCAGCTTGAACTCGTTGTACTGCTTGACCACGTTGACCAGCTCCGCGCCGGCCTGCATGGTGCCGAGCACCTGCGGCTTCGGGTTCAGCGTCGGCGCCTTGAGCAGGAACGACGAGTAGTCGCCGCTGGTGTTCGGGAACGGGGCGCCGTCCTTGCCGACGACCTGCCCGCCGGCCGCGGTGATGGCGGCGGTGAAGCTCTTCTCCATGTCCTGCCCGAACGCGTAGTTCGGGTAGAGGATGTACCAGTTCTTGCCGACCTGCTCGGTGGTCACCGTGCCGGTGCCGTGGGCCAGCATGTACGTGTCGTACGCGTAGTGGAACGTGTACTTGTTGCAGCTCTTGCCGGTCAGGTCGGTGGTGGCGGCGCCGATGTTGAAGTAGAGCTTCTTCTTCTCCTTGGCCACGTCGGCGACCTTCAGGGCGGCCGAGGAGGTCGGCACGTCCAGGATCGCGTCGACGCCCTTGCGGTCGATCATCTCCTGGGCCTTGCTGTTGGCCACGTCCGGCTTGTTCTGGTGGTCCGCCGTCTCCACGGTGATGTCCTTGGTCACCGCGTCGTCGCCGTGCTTGGCCTTGAAGTCGGCGATGGCCATCTCCACGGCCTTGACCGAGTTGCGCCCGGACAGCTCCGAGTAGGCGCCCGACTGGTCGTTGAGCACGCCCAGCACGATCTTGTCGCCGGTCAGCTTCGAGTCGCCGCCGGACTGCGGGCCACCGCCGCCGCAGCCGGCCACCAGCAGCGCCGCCGCCGAGGCGGCGGCCACACCCACGCTCCTACGCATGTTCATCCCCTTCGTACCGCGCGGTCCGCGCGGGTCAGCCGTCCAGATTCAGATGCCGAGGTACGCCAGCAGCTCGCGTTCCCGCGAGCGCACCTCGGCGTTCTCCATCGCCTCCGCGATCCGTCCCTCGGCCAGCAGGTAGTGCCGGTCGGCGACGCCGGTGGCGAAGTGCAGGTTCTGTTCCACCAGCAGCACGGTCACGCCGTGCTTCTTGGCCTCCCGCAGCAGGTCACCGACCTGTTGCACGAGCAGCGGCGACAGCCCTTCGGTGGGCTCGTCGCAGAGCAGCAGCCGGGCGCCCATGCGCAGCACCCGGGCCAGCGCGAGCATCTGCTGCTCACCGCCGGAGAGCATGGTCGCGGCCGAGTCGCGCCGGGCGTGCAGGGCGGGGAACGCCTCGTACACCCGCTCCAGCGGCCACGGGTCGGGGCCGACCCGGGGCGGCAGGGTCAGGTTCTCGGTGACCGTGAGCGTGGCGTACGCGCCCCGGTCGTCGGGGACCCAGCCGAGCCCGGCCCGCGCCCGTTTGTACGCCGGCAGCCGGGAGATGTCCCGGCCGTCGAGGCGCACCGTGCCCCGCTGGTCGGGGTGCAGCCCCATCACGCACCGCAGCAGCGTGGACTTGCCGGCGCCGTTGCGCCCGACCAGGGTGACTACCTCGCCGGCGGCCACCTCCAGACTCACCTCCCGCAGCACCTGGGCCTCGCCGTAGGCGGCGGAGAGGTTCTCAATGCGCAGCATCCGCGGCTCCCAGGTAGGCGGTGATGACCCGCTCGTCGGCGCGGACCTGCTCGTACGGCCCCTCGACCAGCACCTTGCCGGCCTGCAGGACGGTGACCGTGTCGGCGAGCCGGCCCACCACGCTCATGTTGTGCTCCACCATGACCACGGTCCGTCCCGTGCGGACGGTGGCGATCAGGTCGACGGTGCGGTCGACGTCCTCCAGGCCCATCCCGGCGGTCGGCTCGTCCAGCAGCAGCACCTTCGGGTCGAGGGCGAGCGCGATGGCCAGTTCCAGGGCCCGCTTGCGCCCGTACGCGAGGGCCTCCGCCGGCGCCTCGGCGAGGTCGGCCAGGCCGACCATGGCCAGCAGTTCGTCGGCCCGGTCCCGGTAGCGGCGCATCAGCTTCGCCGACCGCCAGAACCGCCAGCCCAGCCCGCTGGACGCCTGGAGGGCCAGCTCGACGTGCTCCCGCGCGCCGAGTTGCGGGAAGAGGCTGGTGATCTGGAACGAGCGGGCCACCCCGAGGCGGGCCACCCGCTCCGGGGGCAGCCCGGTAACGTCCCGGCCGTCCAGCTCGATCCGCCCGCCGCTGGGCGGCAGGAAGCCGGTGAGCAGGTTGAACAGTGTGGTCTTGCCGGCGCCGTTCGGGCCGACGAGGGCATGCACGGTCTCCGGCGCCACGTCGAGGTCGACGCGATCGACGGCCCGGAAGCCCCGGAAGTCCCGGGTCAGCCCTCGGGCCGACAGGATCGCTTGCCCGGCCATCGCCTCACCCTCCGCAGGTCCGCACGCGAGGGCCAGGTCGGTGACCGGGGTCACAGGGCCGTCGCGTGCAGGAAACCTACGGGGAGCCGAAGTGGTCGAGCCATGTCGATCCGCCACACATTCCCCCGGTGCGGCACGGGGTCGACCTCCACAGGGGTCGACGCCGCGCCGGCGGATCGGAGCGGATCGGTGGCCGTCGACATGTGGCCGGTCACCGTCACCGGCCGGCGAGGTGTAAGGAGGGGCCCCCTGTTAACGCCTCCGGTAGAGAAGGGCACCCCTTTCACATGTGACCGGCGCGCGATGCCGGTGGAGCGGCCGATCAGTCCGGGAACGTGACCACCCAGCGCGCACCCTCGCCCCGGGCCAGCCGCTCCAGCGCCGCGGGCGCCTCCGCCAGCGACACCGTGCCGCTGACCAGCGGCGTCAGGTCGAGGTCACCGGCGGCGAGCGCGGCGGCCAGCTCCGGCACCTCCCGGTCCGGGTCGGTCGAGCCGTAGACCGAGGACCGCAGCGTCCGCGCCGAGTGGAAGATGTCCAGGGCGGAGAGGCTGAGCAGGTCGTCCTTGGCGCCCATGCCGACCACGGTGACCGCTCCCCCGCGTCGCGTGGCCCGCCATGCGGTGCGGATGGTCGCGGACCGGCCGACGCACTCGAAGGCGTGGTCCACCCCACGCCCGCCGGTGCGCGCGCGGACCTCCTTGCCGAGCGTGTCGTCGGAGCGCAGGAAGTCGGTGGCGCCGGCGGCCAGGGCCAGTTCCCGTTTGGCCTCCATCACGTCGACCGCGAGGATCGGTGACGCGCCGGCGCGGCGGGCCGCGGTGAGCACGGCCAGGCCGACCCCACCCAGCCCGATCACCGCCACCGACTCGCCGGCGCCCACCCGGGCGGTGTTGCGGACCGCGCCGACGCCGGTGAGCACCGCGCAGCCCAGCAGCGCCGCCTGCGCCGGCGGCAGGCCGGCCGGCACCGGCACGGCGGCCCGCTCCGGCACCACCACCTCCTCGGCGAGCGCGCCGAGGCCGAGCGTGACCTGCACCGGCTCCCCGGCGGCCGTCTCCCCCCGGGCGACCGAGGGGGCGGTGTTCGCGGCGCACAGCCAGGGCTCGCCGTGCCGGCAGTGCCAGCAGTCGCGGCAGGCGGGCGCCCAGTTGAGCACCACCGGCGTGCCGACCGCCAGCCGGGTCGCCGGACCCGCCTCGGCGACAACACCGGTGGCCTCGTGCCCCAGCACCAGCGGGTACGCCGGCGCCAGCGTGCCGTTCACCATGGCCAGGTCGGAGTGGCAGAGGCCGGCGGCGCGGATGCGGACCCGCAGCTCCCCCGGGCCGGGCGCGGGCAGGCGCACCTCCTCGACCGTCGGGGTCTCGCCCCGGCCACGCACGACCAGCGCCCTCACCGCTGGATCGCCTTCAGCTCGGTGAACTCCTCGACGCCGTAGCCGCCCAGCTCGCGGCCGAGGCCGGACTGCTTGTAGCCGCCGAACGGGGCGAGCGGGTTGAACGCCCCGCCGTTGACGTCCACCTGGCCGGTCCGCAGCCGCCGGGCCACGGCCAGCGCCGCGTCGGAGTCGGCCGACCAGACCGCGCCGGCCAGGCCGTACCGGGAGTTGTTGGCGATCGCGACCGCCTCGTCGGTGTCGGCGAACGGGATCACCGCGAGCACCGGCCCGAAGACCTCCTCCTGGGCGAGGGCGCTGTCCGGGTGCACGTCGGCGAGGACGGTGGGCGCCACGAAGTGGCCCCGGGACGGCAGCGGCGCGTCCGGGCCGCCGGCGACGAGCCGGGCGCCGTCGGCGAGCGCCCGGTCCACGTGCCCGCGTACCCGTTGGGCCTGGGCGGCGGAGACCAGCGGGCCGAGCCGGGTGGCCGGGTCGAACGGATCGCCAAGCCGGTAGCCGGCCACGGCGGCCGCGACCAGGTCGAGCGCCTCGGCGTAGCGGTCGCGGTGCACCAGCATCCGGGTCCAGGCGGTGCAGGTCTGGCCGGAGTTGAGCAGCGCGTTGCCCACGCCGACCTTGACCGCGGTGGGCAGGTCGGCGTCGGCCAGGATGACGTTCGCCGACTTGCCGCCCAGTTCCAGGGCGACCCGGGCGATCCGGTCGGCGGCGAGGTGCGCGATCCGCCGGCCGGTGGCGGTGGAGCCGGTGAACGAGACCAGGTCGACGTCGGGGTGCGCGGCGAGAGCCTCACCGACCACCGGGCCGGTGCCGGGCACCAGGTTGACCACCCCGGGCGGCAGGCCGGCCTCGGTCACCGCGTCCAGGAGCAGGTACGCGGTGAGCGGCGTCAGCTCGCTCGGCTTGAGCACCACCGTGCAGCCGGCGGCCAGCGCCGGGGCGACCTTGGCGACCACCTGGTGCAGCGGGTAGTTCCACGGGATGATCGCGCCGACCACGCCGACCGGCTCGCGCACCACCAGCGAGTTGCCGACCTCCTGCTCGGCGGCCGGTCGGGCGGCCAGGTCGACCATGCTGCGCAGCACGGTCAGCGGCAGGCCGGCCTGCACCCGGGTGGCGAGCTTGAGCGGGGTGCCCAGTTCGAGGGCCACGGTGCGGGCGATCTCGTCGGCCCGGGCGGTCAGCGCGGCGTGCAGCCGGTCCAGGTGGGCCGCTCGGTCTGCGGGTGCGGTGGCGGCCCAGCCGGGGAACGCGGCCCGGGCGGCGGCGACCGCCCGGTCCACGTCGGCGGGGGTGCCGGCGGGGACCTGCCCGATGGTCTCACCGGTCGCCGGGTTCTCGACCGGGATCGTCCCGCCGTCCGCCGGGTCGACCCAGTCCCCGGCGAGGTGCAGGTGGCGGCGGACCAGCAGGGCGGGGGGCGCATCGGCGAGATCCATGGCGTCCCTTCGGGGGCGGGAGGGGCGGGAAACTAGCAGTGGGAGTTTCGACGCTACCCCGGACCGCTGCCGCGTTCCACCGGGGCCACCGTCCGGGCGTACTCGTCCGCGAGGCCGTGCAGCAACGCGTCCAGGCCGAGGGTGAAGGCGCCCTCGTCGACGCTGCGCTGGTGGCCGCGCAGCCGGTGGGCCTGCGTGAGGTGCGGGTGGGCCGCGTACAACTCCGGGTCCTCCACGAACCCCCGCGCGAACGAGCCGAGCGCCGACCCGGCCACGAAGTAGCGCAGCGCGGCGCCGATGTGGGTGGCCCGGGCCGGCGGCCAGCCCGCCCGGACCAGCGCGCCGTAGACGGCGTCGGCCATGGCCAGCGCGGCCGGCCGGCGGCCCGGCCCCTGCGCCAGGTAGGGGACGACGTTCGGGTGCGCGGCCAGCGCCGCGCGGTAGGACCGGGCCCAGCGGCGCAGCGCCTCGACCCAGTCGTACCGGTCGAAGACGCTCACGTCGACCGTGCCGGTGACGCTGTCCGCCACGGCGTCGAGGATCTCGTCCTTGGTCGCGAAGTGGTTGTAGAGCGAGGGGCCCTGCACGCCGAGCGCGGCGGCCAGCCGGCGGGTGGAGAGCGCGCCGAGCCCGTCGGCGTCGATGAGCACGAGCGCGGTCTCGACGATCCGGTCCCGGTTGAGCAGGGCCTGGCGGGGACGGGGCATGTCAGACCTCCCGGGCGGCGGGTCCGGCGGACGCCTGGAGGATCCCGGCCTCGGCGAGGATCCGTTCCATGAGGGCGACCGGAAGGTTGGGGTTCCGTGCCGCCGACCCCGCGGCGGCCGGATCGTCGAGCAGCTCGGCCAGCCGTTCGGCGGCAAGGCGGGGGTCGGACGCCATCCAGGACCGGACGCCGCCGTCGGCGTCGCGGCTGAGCCGGTCGATGAGCTCGGCCGGCGCCTCCGGGTCGTAGCGGACCAGCATGCGCGCCCTCGGGTCGGCGGAGTCGGCCAGCCGGGCCAGCCCGACCCGGGGAAAGTGGGGCCGCGCGATCAACATGCTCGCCGTGATCACCCGGGCCTCCAGGTACGTCGCGAGCAACACCTCCCCCGGGACCTCGTCGTGGTTCTCACAGAGCAGCAGCCGGACCGCGAAGTCGTCGTCGCCGGCGAGCCGGGCCACCTGGTCCGGACGCAGGTTCGGGCTGTACGCGGCGCTGCGCCGCAGCCCGACGTGGGCCGAGCGGACGGCGCCGTCCAGTGCGTCGGGGTCGCCGAGCCGGTCGAGCACCCACCGAGCGGGTCGGAGCCGGGTCTCCGGCCGCACCTCGTAGTCCATGGCGGCGCGTTCGGCCTCGGTGAGCCCGGGTCGCAGGGACAGCCGTAGCCGCACCGTCGGGTCGGGGTCGGTGGCCAACTCCTCGACCAGGTCGCGGGGCAGGTGCGGGTTCTCGGCCACGGCCGCGCGGACGTCCCGGTCCTGGTGCCGGGCGAGCCGCTGCGCCACCGTCCGCGCCAACGGGATCTCGACGGCCAGCTCACGCAGCCGCCAGGGGTCCGGCCACGCCTCGTCGAGGACGCCGGCGAGCAGTTCCGGGCGGCGGCGCCACGCCCGTCGGGCCACCGCGTCGCGCACCCGGGGGTCGGGGTCGGCGAGCAGCCGGTCGGTGGTCCCGTCCGGCGGATCCACCCAGCCCGCGTACCCCGAGATCCGGACCTCGGGATCGGGGTCCTCGACCATCCGGGCCCGGACGCTTACCGGACACTGCCGGGACCCGGCCACCTCGTCGCGGACCCGCTGGTCCGGGTCCGCCGCCAGCCGGGCGTAGGTCTCCTCGGGCAGCGGCGCGGGCGTGGCCCGGAACAGGTCCGGCCCGTGGGCGAGCAGGACACGGACCATCGGCGCGGGATCGTCGACGAGCAGGGCACGCTGGTCCGGCGTGGCCGACGAACTGTCCGCCAGTGCCGCCCGCACCCGCCGATCCGGGTGCTTGGCGACGGCGGCGCAGAACTCGTCCGGCAGCGTGTTCCGGAAGATCAGCACGGCTACGGCCGCGTCGCTGTCGTCCAGCATGCGGAGCAGCAACTCCGACGGGGTCGCCGGGTTGCCGGCCACTCCCCTCACCTGTTCGCAGCCCAGGTCCCGCAAGCCGCCTCCCGTCCGAAACCACCTGATCATGCACCCTAACCGGGCGCCTCACCGCGGCGGCGACAGGAGAGGGCTGGACGGATGAAAACTTGCACCGCTAGTTTAAGGGTGACCGCCGCCGCCGCGACGGTTGCCATGCCGACCGAGGGAGCATCGTGGACTTCGCACTGTCCGACGAGGAACGGGCCGTCCGGGACACCGTGCGCGCCTTCGTCACCCGCGAGGTGCTGCCGCTGGAGCAGGAGGTGCTGCGCCGCGAGCGCGCACACCGGCCCGGCCTGGACCGCTCTGAGCTGCGCGAGTTGCAGCTCAAGGCGAAGAAGTTCGGCTTCTGGGGCCTGGCCACCCCCGAGGAGTACGGCGGGATGGACCTGCCGGCGGTGATGCAGTCGCTGATCTGGACCGAGCTGGGCCGCAGTTTCGTGCCGTTCCGCTTCGGCGGCGAGGCCGACAACATCCTGTTCCACGCCACCGAGGAGCAGAAGCGCGAGTTCCTGATCCCCACCATCGAGGGCGAACGGATCTCCTGCTTCGCCATCACCGAGCCCGGCGCCGGCTCCGACGCAGCGAACATCAAGCTGCGCGCGCGGCGCGACGGCGACGACTGGATCCTCGACGGCGAGAAGACGTTCATCACCAACGGCAACGACGCCGACTTCGCCATCGTGGTGGCGGTGACCGACCCGGAGAAGGGGGCCCGCCGCGGCGGCGCGACCGCGTTCCTGGTCGACCGGGCGATGGGCTGGCGGTCGGAGTTCATCCAGACCATGGGCGAGGGCGGCCCGGCCTCGCTCATCTTCGACGGCGTACGCGTGCCGCACCGCAACATCCTCGGCGAGATCGGGCAGGGCTTCACGCTCGGCATGGAGTGGATCGGCAAGGGCCGCTACACCATCCCCTCGCACGCGGTCGGCATCGCCGAGCGGGCCCTGCAGATGGCGATCGACCACGCCAACACCCGGGAGACGTTCGGCGCGCCGATCGCCACCAACCAGGCCATCCAGTGGATGATCGCCGACTCGGAGACCGAGCTGGAGGCCGCCCGCTGGCTGATCCTGCGCTCGGCCTGGACCGTCGACCAGGGCCTCGATCCCCGACACGCCTCCTCGATGGGCAAGCTCTACGGCGCCGGCATGGTCAACCGGGTGGTGGACCGGGTGCTCCAGATCCACGGCGGCATGGGCTACACCCGGGAACTGCCGATCGAGCGCTGGTACCGGCAGGTCCGGCTCTACCGCATCTTCGAGGGCACCGACGAGATGCAGCGGCTGATCATCTCGCGGGACCTGCTGCGCGGCTACACGAAGATCGGCGGCCACCTGGCCTGAGCGGTCAGCCGGTCAGCGCCTCGACCGCCCGGTCCACGTCCGCCTCGGTCGTGTAGAGGTGGAACGAGGCGCGGACCCGCCCGGCCCGTACCGCCGCGCGCACCCCGGCGCGGGCCAGCCGCTCCTGGGCGTCCGGCACGTCCACGCTGACGATCGCGCTGTCGCCGGGCGGGCGGCCCAGCCCGGCCAGGAACCGGTTGGCCAGGGCCACGTCGTGGTCCCGCACCGCCGCCAGGTCGAGGTCGGCGAGCAGTTCCAGCACCGGCGCCGCCCCGGCGTAGCAGAGCCACGACGGGGAGATGTCGAAGCGGCGGGCGTCGTCGGCCAGCCGCAACGGCGTGCCGTAGTACGAGGCGTGCGGGTCGCGGCCCGCGTACCACCCGGCGGCGTCCGCACGCATCCGCTCGCGCAGCGCCGGGGCCAGGTAGGCGAAGGCCGCGCCGCGCGGCGCCATCAACCACTTGTACGCCCCCACCAGCACCGCGTCCGCCCGGTCGGCCGCGAACGGCAGCCATCCGCAGGCCTGGGTGCCGTCGACCACCACCAGCGCGTCGTGCGCCCGGGCCGCCGCGACGATCTCGTCGTACGCGGCGACCGTGCCGTCGGCGGACTGCACCAGGCTGAACGCCACCAGGTCGGTGCCGGCGTCGATCGCGTCGACCAGGCCGTCGAGCGGCACGGTGCGCACCCGCACCCCGCGGTCCTCCTGCACCAGCCAGGGGAACAGGATCGAGGTGAACTCCCCCTCGGGCACCACCACCGTGGCACCCGGCGGCAGCGCCGCCGCGATCGGCGCCACCAACTGGGAGACGGCCGCGCCGACGCTCACGTCGGCCGGGTCCACGCCGACCAGCCGGGCGAACGCGGCCCGGGACCGGTCGACCGAGGTGTCCCACACCTCGAACGACACCCGGCCGGTCCGCCACTCGGCGAGCACCTGCTGCACCGCCGTCCACACCGGATCAGGCGGCAGCCCGTAGGTCGCCGTGTTCAACCATCCCGGCTCCACCTGCCACAACTTCCGCGCCTGCGCCAACTCCATGCCACCGACGCTAGCCACCCCCACCTCCCGCCTGAAACCACCAATCCCAGCCCCGTGGCCCACGCTCCTCACCCCGCTCGCACTGCCCTCGCTCCCCCACCCCCTCACCCTCCCCGCGGCCCCCGGCTCCGCGGCCCCCGGCCCCGCGGCCCCCGGCCCCGCCCCGCGGCGCCCCGCCCTGCACCCTCACCCGGCGCGCCCCGCACCCCGCGCCCCGCACGCCGCACGCCGCACGCCGCACGCCGCGATCTTGCAGTTCCGGCCGCCCCCCTTGGGCGCTTCGCCCTTTCATACCTTCACCCGGGCGGAAGGTGCATGATCGCGGACGGGCTTGTGTCGCTGCTGCCGCACGGAGGTGACGGTTGAAGGCCGATATACCGCTGAGTCATATTTATGACTCAGCGGTATATCGCTCGGAACTCACATGCCTGTCTGGTCGGTCGAGTCAGGGTGGGCCCACCTCGGGACATGGACCGGCTCATACAGGCGGGACACTCCGGCCCGCACCCGTCTCGGCGAGATTGCTGCTCCAGGCGCGCGGCTGGTCCGCAGGCAAACCACGTAGCCAATCCCGCCCCTGGTCAGGGCGGGCCAAGCCGGGCCGAGGCGAGCCGGGCCGGGCCCGGCGCCGGCTGGCGGGGTCAGGCGGTGGAGTCGGCGAGCGGGCGCTCGGCGCCGGGCGGGGTGTCGTCGGCGGGACGCTCGTCGTCGTTCTCGTCGACCATGGTGGCCTCGTCGAACGGCCGGTCCCCGGCCAGGACGGCGCGGGCCCGGTCGCGGTCGAACTCACCGGTCCAGGTGCCGACCAGCACGGTGGCCATGGCGTCGCCGGCGAAGTTGGTCAGCGCCCGGGCCTCGGACATGAACCGGTCGATGCCGACGATCAGGCCGACGCCGTCGACCAGGTCCGGTCGGTGCGACTGGAGGCCGCCGGCCAGCGTGGCCAGGCCGGCGCCGGTCACGCCGGCGGCGCCCTTGGACGCGATCACCATGAAGACCAGCAGCGAGATCAGGTCGACGAAGCCGGTGCCCAGCGGTTTCAGGCCTTGCCGACGTCGGGCGCGACCAGGCCGACCACGATGCCGGCGACGACGGCGGCGGGCGGGTCGGACAGCCTCGGAGGTGGGGGTGGTGGTGTCCATGTCGACACTGTGAACCAGGTCTCACCGGACCGCACGCGGTCCGCCGGTCAGCTCACGTTGGCCGGGCCCAGCACACTCTTCAGGTCGCCCATCAGGGCTGTGGTCGGCGCGACCCGGAACGGGCCGAGACGCAGCGTGGTGACCTTGCCGCCGTTGAGCAGCTTGACGTGCACCTCGCAGTCGCCCGGGTGCAGCACCAGCGTCTCCTTGAGCCGCTCGACCAGCGGCGGGGTGCAGCGGTGCACCGGGATGGTCAGGGTGACCGGCTTGTTCGCCGGGTTGCTGGTGACGTCCGGCATGGACATGTCCATCGCCATGATCCGGGGGGTGTCGTCGCGCCGGTCGACCCGGCCCTTGACCACCACGATGGCGTCCTCGGCGATGTACTGCCCGATCACCTCGTAGGTGTTCGGGAAGAACAGCGTCTCCACGCCGCCGGCCAGGTCCTCCAGGGTGGCCGAGGCCCAGGCCCGGCCCTGCTTGGTGACCCGGCGCTGCACGCCGGAGAGGATGCCGGCGAGGGTGATTACCGCGCCGTCGGGCACGGTGCCCTCCTCGGAGAGCGCGGCGATGGTGGTGTCGGCCGCCGCGCCGAGCACGTGCTCCAGGCCGAACAGCGGGTGGTCGGAGACGTAGAGGCCGAGCATCTCGCGTTCGAAGGCGAGCTTGTCCCGCTTGTCCCACTCCCCCTCGCCGATGACCGGCATGACGGTGGTGCTGCCGCCGGTGTCCGCGTCGCCGAAGCCGGCGCCGAACAGGTCGTACTGGCCGACCGCCTCCTTGCGCTTGACGTCGGCGTACGCGTCGATGGCGTCGGCGTGCACCGCCAGCAGGCCCTTGCGGGGGTGGTTGAGCGAGTCGAACGCGCCGGCCTTGATCAGCGATTCGATGGTCTTCTTGTTGCAGACCACCGCGTCCACCTTGGACAGGAAGTCGTAGAAGTCGGTGTAGTCGCCCTTCTCGTCGCGGCACCGCATGATCGAGGCGACCACGTTCGCGCCGACGTTGCGCACCGCGCCCAGACCGAAGCGGATCTCCTTGCCGACCGGGGTGAACGGGCCGGCCGAGGTGTTCACGTCCGGCGGGAGGACCTGGATGCGCATCCGGCGGCACTCGGACAGGTAGAGCGCCATCTTGTCCTTGTCGTCACCGACGGAGGTGAGCAACGCGGCCATGTACTCGGCCGGGTAGTGCGCCTTCAGGTACGCGGTCCAGTAGGAGACCAGGCCGTACGCGGCGGAGTGGGCCTTGTTGAACGCGTAGCCGGCGAACGGGACCAGCACGTCCCACACCGCCTGGATGGCCTCGTCGGAGTAGCCGCGCTCGCGGCAGCCGTCCCGGAACGGGATGAACTCCTTGTCGAGGATCTCCTTCTTCTTCTTGCCCATCGCCCGGCGCAGCAGGTCGGCCTGGCCGAGCGTGTAGCCGGCGAGGATCTGCGCGGCGCGCTGCACCTGCTCCTGGTAGACGATCAGGCCGTAGGTCGGGGCGAGGATCTCGCGCAGCGGCTCCTCCAGCTCCGGGTGGATCGGGGTGATCTCCTGGAGGCCGTTCTTGCGCAGCGCGTAGTTGGTGTGCGAGTCGACGCCCATCGGGCCGGGGCGGTAGAGCGCCAGCACGGCCGAGATGTCCTCGAAGTTGTCCGGCTTCATCAGTCGCAGCAGCGAGCGCATCGGCCCGCCGTCGAGCTGGAAGACGCCCAGCGTGTCACCGCGGGCGAGCAGCTCGTACGCCTGCCGGTCGTCCAGCGGCAGGCCCAGCAGGTCCAGCTCAAGGTTGTGGTTGAGCCGGATGTTCTTCACCGCGTCGTCGATGATCGTCAGGTTGCGCAGGCCGAGGAAGTCCATCTTCAGCAGCCCGAGCGACTCGCAGGTCGGATAGTCGAACTGCGTGATGATGACGCCGTCGGAGTCGCGTCGCATGAGCGGGATGTGCTCGATGATCGGTTCGGCGGACATGATGACGCCGGCCGCGTGCACGCCGGTCTGCCGGATCAGGCCCTCGATGCCCTTCGCGGTCTCGATGACCTTCTTGACGTCCGGGTCGGACTCGTAGAGGCCCCGGATCTCGCCCGCCTCGGCGTAGCGCGGGTGCTTCGGGTCGAAGATGCCGGACAGCGGGATGTCCTTGCCCATCACCGCGGGGGGCATGGCCTTGGTGATCCGGTCGCCGACCGCGTACGGGAAACCCAGCACGCGGGCCGAGTCCTTGATCGCGGCCTTCGCCTTGATCGTGCCGAACGTGGCGATCTGCGCGACCTTGTCCTCGCCCCACTTGTCGGTCACGTACTTGATGACCTCACCGCGCCGGCGCTCGTCGAAGTCGATGTCGACATCCGGCATCGAGACGCGCTCGGGGTTGAGGAACCGCTCGAAGATCAGGCCGTGCGGGATCGGGTCCAGGTCGGTGATGCCCAGCGCGTACGCGACCAGCGAGCCGGCGGCCGAGCCACGGCCCGGGCCGACCGCGATGCCCTGGCTCTTGGCCCACTGGATGAAGTCGGCGACCACGAGGAAGTAGGACGGGAAGCCCATCTGGATGATGACGCCCAGCTCGTACTCGGCCTGGACGACGTGGCCCTCCGGGATGCCGTTCGGGAAGCGGCGCTTGAGCCCGGCGAACGTCTCCTTGCGGAACCAGGACTCCTCGGTCCCGCCGTCGGGGATCGGGAACCGCGGCATCAGGTTGTGGAAGGTGAACATGCCGGTGGGGTCGACCTTCTCGGCCACCAGCAGCGTGTTGCGACAGCCCTGCTGCCACAGCTCGGAGGAGTCGACCGCGCGCATCTGGTCGGCGGACTTGACGAAGTAGCCGCCGCCCTCGAACCGGAACCGGTTCGGGTCGGCCACGTTGCTGCCGGTCTGCACGCACAGCAGCACGTCGTGCGCCTCGGCCTGGGCCTCGTGGGTGTAGTGCGAGTCGTTGGTGACCACCGGCGGGATGTCGAGCTTACGGGCGATCTCGGTGAGCCCGTCGCGGACCCGGCGCTCGATGTCGAGGCCGTGGTCCATGATCTCCAGGAAGTAGTTGTCCTTGCCGAAGATGTCCTGGTAGGCGGCGGCGACCTTGAGCGCCTCGTCGAACTGGCCGAGCCGCAGCCGGGTCTGCACCGCGCCGGACGGGCAGCCGGTGGTGGCCATGATGCCCTCGGCGTGCTCGGCGATCAGCTCCATGTCCATCCGGGGCCACTTGACGTAGTGGCCCTCCATGGAGGCGCGGGAGTTGAGCCGGAACATGTTGTGCAGGCCGGTGCGGTTCGCCGCCCACATGGTCATGTGGGTGATGGCGCCGTTGCCGGAGACGTCGTCGCTCTTCTGCTCGGGGCGCCCCCACTTGACCCGCGCCTTGTGGAAGCGCGACTCCGGCGCCACGTACGCCTCGACGCCGAGGATGGGCTTGACCCCGGCGGCCATGGCCTGCTTGTAGAAGTCGTTCGCGCCGTGCATGTTGCCGTGGTCGGTGATCGCCACCGCCGGCATGCCGAGCCGCGCCGCCTCGGCGAACAGGTCCTTGAGCCGGGCCGCCCCGTCGAGCATCGAGTACTCGGTGTGTACGTGCAGATGCGCGAACGAATCGCCCATGCGTGGCGCCCCCCGGGTTGTGGATCAAGTTGCGTCGGAGTCGACCGACCCACCCTACCGAGGCGGTCCGACCGGCTCCACCGTCCGCGCCGGGCGTGGCCGGCGTCTCTCCCGACCGTCCGGACGTACGCCACACGACGCTGTATCCGCTTGCAATAGTGTGTGGCGCACACTATCGTGTGTCACATGGTCACCGACGAGGTCCTCCGGACCCACCTCCAGGAGCTGCGACGCGGCACGATCGTGGTGGCCAGCCTGGTCGCCCTGCGCCGCCCCGACTACGGCTACGCCCTGCTGCAACGGTTGGCCGCGCACGGCTTCGCGGTCGACGCCAACACGCTCTACCCGCTGCTGCGCCGGCTCGAGGAACAGGGCCTGCTGACCAGCGAGTGGAACACCGAGGAGAGCCGGCCGCGCAAGTTCTACCGCACCAGCGACGACGGCGAGACGGTGCTGGGCCGCCTGCTCGACGACCTGACCGCGGTCCAGACGTCCGTCACCCAGTTGATCGAAGGAGTAGGGCGATGAGTTCCCTGACCGACCGCTATCTCGCGGCCACCCTGCGCACCGTGCCGGCGCCGCGCCGCGCCGAACTCGCCGAGGAGTTGCGCGCCTCCATCGCCGACATGATCGACGACCGGACCGCGGGCGGGCAGGACCACGCCTCCGCCGAGCGCGAGGTGCTCACCGAGATGGGCAACCCCGAGCAGCTCGCGGCCCGCTACAGCGACCGCACGCTCCAGCTCATCGGCCCGCGCTACTACCTGCTCTGGTGGCGGGTGCTGCGGATGCTGCTCACCTGGATCCCGGCGATCGTCGGCGTGGTCACCGGCGTGGTCAAGGCGACGGTCGGCGGCGAACCGGGCGCGGCGATCGGCGCCGGCATCGCCAGCGCGTTGCAGACGGCCGTGCAGATCGCGTTCTGGGTCACGCTGTCCTTCGCCGTCCTGGAGCGCACCCGGACCCCGCTGGGCCTGCCCGAGTGGACCGTCGACCAGCTCCCCGAGGAGACCCACGACCGGCAGATCAGCCAGCCGGACAGCGTCGCGTCCGTGGTGTTCCTGCTCGGCACGGTCGGCGTCCTCGTCGGGCAGCACTTCCAGCACTGGGCCAGCGGCGACGGCTCCCGGCTGCCGGTGCTCGACCCGGCGCTCTGGAGCTTCTGGCTCCCGGCGCTGATCGTGGTGCTGCTGGCCACCGTCGGTCTGGAGATCGCGAAGTACCGGTCGGGCCGGTGGACCTGGCCGCTGGTCGCGGTCAACGCGCTGCTCAACCTGGCGTTCGCGGCGCCGGTGGTGTGGCTGCTGCTGACCGACCGGATGCTCAACCCGGACCTGGTCGAGCGGTTCGCCTGGCTCCGCGAGGGCGGGGTGGACGACGTCGCCCGGATCGCCGTGGTGGTCACCGTGGTCATCGCGGTCTGGGACGTGATCGACAGCGCGGTCAAGGCGGTCCGCGCCCGCCGCTGAGGTCCCGACCGGCCCGGCGCCGCCCGCACCGGGCGCGCCGGGCCCTCCGGTACGCCGGGCTTCAGGCCGCCGCGCGTCACTCCCGCGCCAGCAGGGCGTAGACCGCCTCGTCGGTCCACTCCCCCTTGACGAACTCGTTCTCCCGCAGGTGCGCCTCGCGCCGCATGCCCAACCGCTCGATCGACGTGGCGGGAGAGGGTGGGTCGGGTGGCGAGGGCGCCCTTCCGGTCGGGGCGGGCGGGGGCGGGTGGCATGGTCGTACGGTGAGCACCGCAACCACCACCGGCTGGCGACGGCCGGGCCCCACCGCCGAGCAGCTCCGCACCGACCTCTGGATCGGCCTCGGTGTCACCGTGCTGGCCCTGTTCGAGCTGACCCTGGCCCGCAGCACCGGGGCGTTCCTGCTCGGGCCGCCGCCGAGCCTGGCCGAACAGATCTTCTGGACGGCGGCGGCGACCGCGCCGCTGGCCCTGCGCCGACGGTGGCCCACCGCGGTCGCGGTGTTCATCTCGATCGCCTTCATCGCCGGGCAGGCCCGGGCGGTCCCGCTGTCCCAGCTCCCGTCGGGGGCGCTCTTCGCCGCGCTCTACACCCTCGGCGCCTGGGGCACCGACCGGCGACTGGCCGGGCGGGTCCGGGTCGCCATCATCGGCGCCATGTTCGGCTGGCTGGGACTGTCGCTCGCGCTGCGCGCCGACCAGCTCTCGGCGAGCACCTTCGACGGCGCCGCCGGCCCGGTGCCGCCGGTGCTCGCGGCCGTCATCAACGGCGTTCTGTACAACGTCCTGTTCTTCGCCTTCGCCTACTACTCCGGCCAGACCGCCTGGGTGGCCGCGCGCCGCCGGCACGAGCTGCGGGAGCAGGCCGAGCAGCTGCGCCGCTCACAGGAGGAGGCGCGCGAGCGGGCGGTGATGGGGGAACGGGTCCGCATCGCCCGCGAGCTGCACGACGTGGTCGCCCACCACGTGTCGGTCATGGGCGTGCAGGCCGCCGCGTGCCGGCGGGTGTTCGACCGCGACCCGGACAAGGCGCGAACCGCGCTGACCGCGATCGAGGAGACGGCCCGCACCTCGGTGGACGAGCTGCGCCGGATGCTCGGCGTGCTGCGGGACCCGAGCGTCACGTCCGGCGCCGCGCCCGCCGACACCGCCGGCCTCGAGCAGGTCGCCGCGCTCGTCGACCGGGCCCGGGAGACCGGCCTGCGGGTCCAGCTAGGGGTGTACGGCGACCCGACGCCGCTGCCCCGCTCGGTGTCCCAGGCGGCCTACCGGATCGTGCAGGAGGCGGTGACGAACGTGGTCAAGCACGCGTCCGCCACGTCGCTCGACGTGCGGATCCGTTATCTCGACCGGGAGCTGGAGGTCGACGTGAGCGACGACGGGCGCGGCGGAGGGTCGGGCGGCGGGGGCGGACTCGGCCTGATCGGCATGCGTGAGCGGGCCACCGCGCACGGCGGTGAGCTGGAGGCCGGGCCGAGGGCCGGTGGCGGCTTCCGGGTGCGGGCCCGCCTGCCGCTGGCCGTCGAGACCGCCGGGCGGGCGGCGTGACCGGGCCGGCGCCGGACGGGCCGGTGCGGGTCCTGCTCGTCGACGACCAGCACCTGGTCCGCAGCGGCTTCCGCATCATCCTCGAGGTGGAGGACGACATCGAGGTGGTCGGTGAGGCCGCCGACGGGGAGCGGGCCGTAGCGATGGCCGCCGCGCTGCGACCGGACGTGGTGCTGATGGACGTGGAGATGCCGGTGCTCGACGGGCTGGCGGCGACCCGCCGGATCACCGGCGACGCCACCGGGGACGGCCCGGCCGTGCTGATCCTCACCACCTTCGACCGCGACGACTACCTCTTCGCGGCGCTGCGTGCCGGGGCGAGCGGCTTCCTGCTCAAGAACGGCACGCCGGAGGATCTGGTCGAGGCGGTCCGGGTGGTGGCGCGCGGCGAGGGACTGATCGCGCCCGCGCTCACCCGCCGGGTGATCTCCACCTTCGCCCGTCCCGGTGCCGCGCCGCCCGACCCTCGGCACGACGCCGCGACGGCGGAACTGACCCCCCGGGAGCGTGAGGTGCTGGCGCTGGTGGCGCGAGGCGCCAGCAACGCGGAGGTCGCCGCCGTCCTGCACGTCGGCGAGGCGACCGTGAAGACCCACGTGAGCCGGGTGCTGGCCAAGCTGGGGCTGCGGGACCGGGTCCAGGCGGTGATCTTCGCGTACGAGCACGGCATCGTGCGGCCCGGCGGCTGACGGCATCCGCCGCGCGGCGGACCCCGATGATCAACCCCTGGTGGGACGCCGTCGCGCCCGCCCGACCGTAGCGTCGGGCGCATGACCAGCGTGCTCCACCTGGACGGCGTCGACCGCAGCTTCGACGGACGTCAGGTGCTCTCCGACGTCACCTTCGACGTGGCCGCCGGCCGGCTGACCGGGTTCGTCGGCGGCAACGGCGCCGGCAAGACCACCACGATGCGGATCATCCTCGGCGTGCTCGCCCCGGACGCCGGGCAGGTGACGTGGCGGGGGGACCGGCTCACCCGGGACGCCCGGCGGCGGTTCGGCTACATGCCGGAGGAACGGGGCCTCTATCCGAAGATGACCACCCGCGAGCAGGTGGCCCACCTCGGGCGCCTGTACGGGTTGGACGCGCCGGCGGCGCGCCGGCGGACCGACGCGCTGTTGGACCGGATCGGCCTCGGCGAGCGCGGCGACGACCTGCTGGAGACGCTGTCGCTGGGCAACCAGCAGCGGGCGCAGATCGCGGCCGCGCTGGTGCACGACCCGGAGGTGCTGATCCTCGACGAGCCCTTCTCCGGGCTCGACCCCCTCGCCGTCGACACGGTGGTCGCGGTGCTGCGGGAACGGGCCGCCGCCGGGGCGCCCGTGCTCTTCTCCAGCCACCAGCTCGACGTGGTGGAACGGATCTGCGACGACCTGGTGATCATCGCGGGCGGCACCATCCGGGCCGCCGGCCCCCGGGAGGAGCTGCGCGCCGCGTACACCCTGCCCCGGTTCGAGCTGGTGGTCGACGGCGACGCCGGCTGGCTGCGGGATCAGGCCGGGGTGGAGCTGGTCGACCTCGACGGCGCCCGCGCGGTGTTCGACCTGGAACCCACCGTCGACGACCAGTCCGTGCTGCGCGCGGCGCTGGCCCGCGGCCCGGTGCGCGCCTTCCACCCGGTCACCCCGTCCCTCGCCGAGATCTTCCGAGAGGTCAACCAGTGAACACCTACCAGGCCACCCGGTTGGTCGCCGCCCGCGAGATCAGGGTCAAGCTGCGCGACAAGACGTTCCGCTACGGCACCCTGGTCTTCCTGCTCATCGCGATCGCCTCCACGGTGCTCCCGGCGATGCTGCAGGGCGGACCGTCCACCGTGGCGGCGCCCGCCGCGGCCGCCGGCCCGCTGCGCGCGGCCGGCCTGGACGTCCTCGTGGTCGCCGACGACGCGGCCGCCGAGCGGGCGGTACGCGACGGCGACGCGGACGCGGCGGTGGTCGCCGGCCCGACCGTGCTCGGCGACCAGCGGGCCCCGGACGACGTGGTCCAGGCGCTCAGCGTGGCCCCGACGGTGCGGCTGCTCGACCCCGACGCGGTGGACCCGGTCACCGCCTACCTGGTGCCGTTCGCCTTCGCGTTCGTCTTCTTCATCATGTCCCAGACCTTCGGCATCCAGGTCGCGCAGAGCGTCACCGAGGAGAAGCAGACCCGGATCGTGGAGATCCTGGTCGCCGCCGTGCCGGTCCGGGCGCTGCTGGCCGGCAAGATCGTCGCCGCCGGCGCGCTGGCGCTGGGACAGGTGGCGCTGATCGCGGTCGCCGCGGTGGCCGGGCTGCGGCTGACCGGTGGCGGGGACCTGCTCGCCCTGGTCGCCCCCGCGCTCGGCTGGTTCGTGCCCTTCTTCCTGCTCGGCTTCCTGCTGCTGGCGGCGATGTGGGCGGCCGCCGGCGCGCTGGTCAACCGGCAGGAGGACATCGCCGGGGCGTCCACCCCGGTGCAACTGGCGGTGATGGCGCCGTTCTTCGCGGTGGTGTTCCTCAACGACAACGCCACCGCGATGCGGATCCTGTCGTACCTGCCGCTGTCCGCACCGACCGCGATGCCGGTGCGGCTGTTCACCGGCGACGCGGCGACCTGGGAGCCGTTCGTGGCGCTGGCGCTGCTGCTGGCCGCGGCGGCCGGCTTCCTCGCCGCCGGGGCGCGGATCTACCAGGGATCGCTGCTGCGCACCAACGGGCGGACGTCGGTGCGTGCGGCCTGGCGACAGCGCGAGACGGTCGGCTGACCGCGGCCGCCCCGCCCGGCCCGGGACCGGCCGGCGGGGCGGCGGAGCCGATCCGACCTGCGCGAGGATCGCCGACCATGAGTACGGACCCGACCCACCTGCGCGCCCTCGCCGACGAGTGCGTCGACCTGGTGTCCCGGCAGTTCGGCCACCGGCTGGACTGGTCGCCCGAGAGTCTGTCGACGCTCGACGGGGTGTGCGCCGACCTGATCGCCGTGACGACGGGCCGCGACGAGCATCGCGGCGTCCGCCATGGACGACGGCCCGACGCCCGGGAGGTCCGGGTGTCGGGCCGTCGCGGCGGTCCGGGTCAGCCGACCGCGGCCATCACCTCGTCGGAGACGTCGAAGTTGGCGTAGACGTTCTGCACGTCGTCGCAGTCCTCCAGCACGTCGATCAGCTTGAAGATCTTGCGCGCGCCCTCCTCGTCCAGCGGCACGTTCACGCTGGGGATCAGGGAGGACTCGGCCGACTCGTACTCGATCCCGGCGTCCTGCAGGGCGGTGCGCACCGCGATCAGGTCGCCCGGCTCGGAGACCACCTCGTACGCCTCACCGAGGTCGTTGACCTCCTCGGCGCCGGCGTCGAGGACGGCCATCATCACGTCGTCCTCGCTGGTGTCGGCCTTGGGCACGATCACCACGCCCTTGCGGGAGAACATGTACGACACCGAGCCGGCGTCGGCGAGCGAGCCGCCGTTGCGGGTCAGCGCGGTGCGCACCTCGGTGGCGGCGCGGTTGCGGTTGTCGGTGAGGCACTCGATCAGCATCGCCACGCCGCTCGGGCCGTAGCCCTCGTACATGATCGTCTGCCAGTCGGCGCCGCCCGCCTCCAGCCCGGAGCCGCGCTTGACCGCGCGGTCGATGTTGTCGTTCGGGACCGAGTTCTTCTTCGCCTTCTGGATGGCGTCGTAGAGGGTCGGGTTGCCGGCCGGGTCGCCGCCGCCGGTGCGGGCCGCCACCTCGACGTTCTTGATCAGCTTGGCGAACATCTTGCCGCGCTTGGCGTCGATCACGGCCTTCTTGTGCTTGGTGGTCGCCCACTTTGAGTGGCCGGACATCTGAGTACCTCCGTTAGTGATCCACGCCCGCGTCCGCAGCCCGCGCCGGAGCCGAACCCGGCAATCCTACCGAGGCCACGGCCGGCCGGCACCCACGGGCGCACCGTCAGGCGGCGGCCCGGACCACGTCGACGAAGTGACGGTGCAGGCGAAGGTCGCCGGTCAGCTCCGGGTGGAACGACGTGGCCAGCAGGTTCCCCTGGCGGACCGCGACGATCCGGTCGGCCGCCGGGCCGTCGGTGACCCGGCCGAGCACCTCCACGCCGGGGCCGACCCGCTCGACCCAGGGCGCGCGGATGAAGACCGCGTGGAACGGCTCGCCGTCGACCCCGGCGAGCGTCACCGGCGCCTCGAACGAGTCGACCTGGCGGCCGAACGCGTTGCGCCGGACGGTCATCTCGATGCCGGCGAAGCCGCGCTGGTCGGGGCGGCCGTCCAGCACCTCCGTGGCCAGCATGATCATGCCGGCGCAGGAGCCGTAGACCGGCATGCCGGCGGCGATCCGCTTGTCGATCGGCTCGCGCATCTCGAAGATGTCCACCAGCTTGCTGATCGTGGTCGACTCGCCGCCGGGCACCACCAGGCCGTCGACCGCGTCCAGCTCGCCCGGCCGGCGCACCGCCCGGGCGTCGGCGCCCGCGCCGGCCAGCGCCGCGACGTGCTCGCGTACGTCGCCCTGAAGCGCGAGCACGCCGATCACCGGTCCGGTCACAGTGCTCCTTCGAAGGTGTTAAAAGGGGGCCCCGCCTCTACCGGAGGCGTTAAGAAGGGGCCCTTCCTTGGGTTTACCAGCCGCGCTCGGCGAGGCGGTGCGGCTGGGGGATCTCGTCGACGTTGATGCCGACCATCGCCTCGCCCAGCCCGCGCGACACCTTGGCCAGCACGTCCGGGTCGTCGTGGAACGTGGTCGCCTTGACGATCGCCGCGGCCCGCTGGGCCGGGTTGCCGGACTTGAAGATGCCCGAGCCGACGAACACGCCCTCGGCGCCGAGCTGCATCATCATGGCCGCGTCCGCCGGGGTGGCGATGCCGCCGGCGGTGAACAGCACGACCGGCAGCTTGCCCCGCTCGGCGACCTCCTTGACCAGCTCGTACGGGGCCTGGAGCTCCTTCGCCGCGACGTACAGCTCGTCGGCCGGCAGCGTCTGGAGCCGGCGGATCTCCTGCCGGATCTTCCGCATGTGGGTGGTGGCGTTGGAGACGTCCCCGGTGCCCGCCTCGCCCTTCGAGCGGATCATGGCGGCGCCCTCGGTGATCCGACGCAGCGCCTCGCCCAGGTTGGTCGCGCCGCACACGAACGGGACGGTGAACGCCCACTTGTCGATGTGGTTGGCGTAGTCGGCCGGGGTCAGCACCTCGGACTCGTCGACGTAGTCGACGCCGAGCGCCTGCAGGATCCGCGCCTCGACGAAGTGGCCGATCCGGGCCTTGGCCATCACCGGGATCGAGACGGCGGAGATGATGCCGTCGATCATGTCCGGGTCGCTCATCCGGGACACGCCGCCCTGGGCGCGGATGTCGGCCGGCACGCGCTCCAGGGCCATCACGGCCACGGCGCCGGCGTCCTCGGCGATCTTCGCCTGCTCGGGGGTGACCACGTCCATGATCACGCCGCCCTTGAGCATCTCGGCCATGCCGCGCTTGACGCGGGCGGTGCCGACGGTGGCGTCGGTGGTCGGTGCGGTGGATTCAGACACGGGTCATCGCTCCTCGGCGGGCTGGGGAGGGGGCTGCGCTGGAATGCTACGACCGGCGCGGCGCCGCTCCGACAGCCAATCGGCCCCCCGGTGGCCTGCGCTGTGGCCGCCGTCACGACCCCCGGCCCGGTCAGCCGGTGGGGACGTCCGCGCGCGGGACCACCGTCGGGTCGTCGATGTCGAAGTAGCGGGGCCACTCCCGCCCCCGTCCCATCCGGAACAGCCGCACCACCGGACGGCTCCGGGCCGAGCGGGCGTCCCGGACCAGGTCGGTGTGCACCTGCCGGGCCAGCGCCAGCCGCCGGCTCGCCGCGATCACCGCCGCGCAGGCCGCGTCGTCCGGGTCCAGCAGGACCGCGCGCAACTGCCGGGTGAGGTCGTTCTCGGCGGCCTCGCGCTCCTCCGGGGCGGCGTCCAGCGCGATCCGGGCGGCGGCGTACAGCTCCACGCCGTACCGCTGCTCGGCCAGCACCGCGGCGGCGGCCGCGCGGCGCAGCAGGTGCGCGTCGAGCGCGCGCGCCGCGGAGTCCGCCCGGACCTGCAGCCGCTGCACCCGGCCGGAGGTCCAGATCAGGTACGCCGAGACCAGCCCGAGCACCAGGGCCGCGCCCACCACCCACCACATGCCCGGCATCGTAGTGCTGCTCCTCATCCCGGCCGGCCGGCGCGGGCACCGGTCGACGCGCTCGTCACAGCGGCCCCACCGGCCACCGTGGTCAGCCCAGCCCCGCCCACTCCTGGTCCATGACCCGGCCGTCGGTGGCCTCGATCGCGGCTGCGTATACCTCCAGAACGCGGCGGGCAACCACGGGCCAGTCGAAATTCGCCACCACCTGGTCGCCGGCGGCGGTCAGCCCGGCCCGCTGGCCGTCGTCGTCGAGCAGTTCGGTCAGCGCGGCGCCCAGCGCCACCGCGTCGCCGGTCGGGAAGAGCCGGCCGGCCCGCCCGCCGTCGAGCACCCGGCGGAACGCGTCCAGGTCGCTGGCGACCACGGTGGTGCCGGCGGCGAGCGCCTCGGTGAGGATCATCCCGAAGGATTCCCCACCGGTGTTCGGTGCGACGTAGAGGTGCACGCTGCGCAGCATGCGTGCCTTGTCCGCCTCGGAGACCAGGCCGAGGAACGTGACCCGGTCGCGCAGCTCGGCGGGGAACCGCCCGTACAGCTCGTCGGCGTCGCCCGGGCCGGCCACCAGCAGGCGCAGCCCGGGGCGGTGCGGCGCGAGCGCGACGAACGCGTCGCGCAGGATCGGGAAGCCCTTGCGGGGCTCGGTGAACCGGCCCAGGAACCCCAGCGTGCCGCCGGCGCCCGGGGCGCACTCCCCCGGCCAGTCGGGCAGTGGCGCCACCCCGGCGAACTTCGCCACCGCCACCCCGTTGGGGATCTCCACCGCGCCGCCGTCCATGTGCTCGACCTGCACCTTGCGGGCGAGCGCGCTGACCGCGATCCGGGCGGTGATCCGCTCCAGCACGATCCGCAGCACCCCCTGCGCGGCGGAGAGCACCCGGGATCGGGTCATCGCGGTGTGGAAGGTGGCCACCACCGGGCCGCGGGCGCAGAGCACCGCCAGCATCGACAGGCTCGGGGTGAGCGGCTCGTGCACGTGCAGCACGTCGAAGTCGCCGCGGGTGATCCAGCGGCGCACCCGGGCGGTGGAGACGGGGCCGAACGCGATCCGGGCCACCGAACCGTTGTACGGCAGCGGCACGGCCCGGCCCGCCGACACCACGTACGGCGGCAACGGCGCGTCCTCGTCGGCCGGGGCCAGCACACTCACCTCGTGGCCGAGCCCGAGCAGCGCCTCGGCCAGATCCATGACGTGGTTCTGCACCCCGCCCGGGACGTCGAAGGAGTACGGGCACACGATGCCGATCCGCACTTGCGCCCCCTCTAGACCGTCCCGGTGGTGGCCGGCGGCTGCGCCGACGTGGGCGCGCCCTGCGGACCCTGGTCCAGCCACATCCGCTGCAGCATGTGCCAGTCTTCCGGATGCCGGGCGATGCCCGCCGCCAGACCGTCGGCAATCCGCTGGGTCACCACGCGAACCCGCTCGTCGAGCGGGGCGCTGTCCTCGGCCGGCAGCGGCAGCGGGCCCTCGATCGAGGCGCACGCCGCGTCCGGTTCGTACCACATCGAGGCCACGTAGAGCGGGGCGCCGGTGCGGATGGCCAGCAGCGCCGGACCGGCCGGCATCCGGGTCCGGCCGCCGAAGAAGTCCACCTCCACGCCCCGCGCGGAGAGGTCCCGGTCGGCCAGCAGCGGCACCACCGAGCCGGCCCGCAGCCGGTCCACCAGCACGTCGAACGCGGGACGGGGGCCGCCGTGGGTGGGCAGGATCTCCATCCCCAGCCCCGCCCGGAACGCCACGAACCGCTCGTAGACCCCCTCCGGCTTCAGCCGCTCCATCACCGTGGTCATCGGCCAGCCGGTGGCGGCCACCCAGGCGCCCGCGGCGTCCCAGTTGCCGGCGTGCGGCAGCGCCACCACCGCGCCGCGCCCGGCCGCCACGTCCGCGGCGAGTTTGTCGGCGCCGTCGAGGCGGAACCCGGCGAGGATCTCCGACCGGCTCAGGCTCGGCAGCCGGAACGCCTCCATCCAGTACCGGGCGTACGAGCGCAGGCCGGCGCGGACCAGCGCGTCCAGCTCCGCCTCGGGCAGCTCCGGGCCGACCACCCGGCGCAGGTTGGCGCGCAGTCGACGCGTACCCCCGCCGTCCTTGCGGTGGGCGCGGTCGGCGCCCGCACGGAAGGCCGCGGCCGCGACGGGCCGGGGCAGCGCCCGGATCAGGCGCCAGCCCGCGACGAAGCCCGCCTCGGTGAGGTTCACTCCGCGCCGACCCGCTGGGCCTGCCGGTAGACGTGGGCCATCCGCTGCCCCACCGTGAAGATCGAGACGGCGGCGAGCAGCCAGAGCGCGACCTCCAGCGCGGGGCGGACGCCGACGCCGGTGAGCAGGCCGCCGACGCCGACGATGAGCAGCCGCTCGGTGCGCTCGGCGATCCCGACGTTGCAGGTCATGCCGAGCCCCTCGGCCCGGGCCTTCACGTAGGAGACCAGGCCGCCCGCGGCCAGGCAGATCAGCGCCGCCGCCACGCCCGAGTAGTCGTGCTCGGTGGCCAGCCAGTAGGCGACCGCGCCGAAGACCGCGCTGTCGGCGACCCGGTCCATGCTCGAGTCGAGGAACGCCCCGAACCGGGTCGAGCCGCCGCTCATCCGGGCCATCGTGCCGTCGAGCAGGTCGGTGAGGGCGAAGACCGTGACGATCAGCGCGCCGGCGACCAGATGGCCGCGCGCGCCGAAGCCGAGCGCGCCGACGAGCACGCCGACGGTGCCGGTCACGGTGACCGCGTTGGGGGACACGCCCGCGCGGAGCAGTCCGCGCGCGATCGGCTCCACGACGCGGGTCATGCCCGCGCGGGCCGTCACTTGGAAGATCTTCGCCATGGCGGTCCCACGATAACGGCCGGCAGCGGCCGGGGACACAGCCGGGCGGACGACCCGCCCGACGACCCTTGTGCCGGCACCGGCGCGGGTGTGAGATCGAGCCAGGAGGTGAGCCAGTTCACCGGATCACCGGTCCGCGTTCCCGTCCAGCAGCAGATCACCGGAAAATATCGCCGCGGCGCCCGTCCGGGTCCGCTCCCCCGTCGCCCGCGGCGGTCGCCACCACCACCGGTTGAGGGAGGTGCGCCGCGATGGCGCAGAAGAACGAGAAGGGTGTCACCGGCGGCGCGCCGGTGGTGACCGAGCCCGGCAGGGTTCGCAACGTGGTGCTCGTCGGGCACTCCGGCGCGGGCAAGACGACCCTGGTCGAGGCGCTGCTGGCGGCCAGCGGCACGATCGGCCGGGCCGGCTCGGTCACCGAGGGCACCACGGTCTGCGACCACGACCCCGCCGCCGTGCGCCAGCAGCGCTCGGTGAGCCTGGCCTGCGCCCCGCTGACGCACCGCGACGTCAAGGTCAACCTCCTGGACACGCCGGGCTACGGCGACTTCGTCGGCGAGCTGCGCGCGGGGCTGCGCGCCGCCGACGCGGCGCTGTTCGTGGTCTCCGCGGTGGACGGGATGGACGCCGCCACCGCCGCTCTCTGGGAGGAGTGCGCCGCGGTGGACATGCCGCGCGCGGTGGTCGTCTCCCGGCTCGACCACCCGCGCGCCGACTTCGACGAGGCCGTCGCGCTCTGCCAGCGGGTCTTCGGCGACAACGTGATGCCGCTCTACCTGCCCATGCTCGGCGACGACGGCGAGTCGGTGGCCGGTCTGATGGGCCTGATCACCCGCCGCGTGTTCGACTACTCCGCCGGGCTGCCGGCGGCGGTGCGCGAGCCGGACCCGGAGCACCTGCCGGCCATCCAGGAGGCCCGCGACGAGCTGATCGAGGGGATCATCGCGGAGAGCGAGGACGAGACCCTGATGGACCGCTACCTCGGGGGCGAGCAGATCGACCCGCAGGTGCTCATCACGGACCTGGAAACGGCGGTCGCCAGCGGCCACTTCTACCCGGTGGTGCCGGTCTGCGCGGAGACCGGCGTCGGCCTGGACGCGCTGCTCGACGGCCTGGTGACGGCGTTCCCGTCGCCGCTGGAGCACGACCTGCCGGCGGTCACCGGGGTGGACGGCTCGCCCCGCCCCCCGCTGACCTGCGACCCGGACGGCCCGCTGGTCGCCGAGGTGGTCAAGACGACTGTCGACCGCCACGTCGGGCGGGTCTCGCTGGTCCGGGTCTTCTCCGGCACGCTCCGCCCCGACCAGGTGATCCACGTGTCCGGGCACGGCATGGCCGAGCTGGGCCACCCGGACCACGACGCCGACGAGCGGGTCGGCCACGTCTACAGCCCGCTCGGCGCGACCCTGCGCGAGGTGCCGGCCTGCGTCGCCGGTGACCTCTGCGCGGTCACCAAGTCGGGCAGCGCGGAGACCGGCGACACCATCTCCGCCAAGGACGAGCCGCTGCTGGTCGCGCCCTGGGAGATGCCCGAGCCGCTGCTGCCGGTGGCGGTGGTGGCGCGCAGCCGGGCCGACGAGGACGCGCTGGCGCGCAACCTGTCCCGGCTCGTCGCCGGTGACCCGACGCTGCGGCTGGAGCGCAACCCGGAGACCCACCAGCTGGTGCTCTGGTGCATGGGCGAGGCGCACGCGGACGTGGTGCTCGACCGGTTGCGCGGCGGCGGGGTCGAGCTGGAGACCGAACCGGTCCGGGTGGCGCTGCGGGAGACCCTCACCACGGCCGCACGCGGGCACGGCCGGCACGTCAAGCAGTCCGGCGGCCACGGCCAGTACGCGGTCTGCGACATCGAGGTGGAGCCGCTGCCCCGGGGCGCCGGCTTCGAGTTCGTCGACCGGGTGGTCGGCGGCGCGGTCCCGCACAACTACATCCCCTCGGTGGAGAAGGGCGTCCGGGCCCAGATGGAGCGCGGCCTGGTGGCCGGTCACCCGGTGGTCGACCTGCGGGTGACGCTCGTCGACGGCAAGGCGCACAGCGTCGACTCCTCCGACGCCGCGTTCCAGACCGCCGGCGCGCTGGCCCTGCGCGACGCCGCCGAGAAGGGTCAGCCGACGCTGCTGGAACCGGTCGACGAGATCACCGTCCGGGTGGCCGACTCCTCGGTCGGCGCGGTGATGGGCGACCTGTCCGGGCGGCGCGGCCGGGTGCTCGGCACCGAGCCCGACCCGGACGCCGAGGGCCGCACCCTGGTCCGCGCCGAGGTGCCCGCCACCGAGCTGCTGCGGTACGCGGTGGAGCTGCGGTCGATGACCGCCGGCACCGGCACGTTCCGGCGCGAGTTCGCCCGCCACGAGCCCATGCCCGCCCACCTGGCCGACCAGGCCCGCAAGGAGTCCTCCACCCGGTCCTGACGGTCGCGTCAGGGGCGGGCGGAGGGGACCGGCGGCATCGGCCAGTGCGGGCGGTCGGCGTCGCGGAGAGCGGCCGAGCGTACCGCCGCCAGTTGCCGCTCCACCTCGGCGAAGTGGTCCGGCACGAGCGGTCCCCGGGCCAGCGCGGCGGCGTTCTCCTCGACCTGGGCCACCGTGCGGGCGCCGGGGATCGGCACGGCCCGGTCGCTGCGCGCCCAGATCCAGCCGAGCGCGCCCTGGGCCAGGGTCCGGCCGTCGGCGGTGAGCGCGTCCCGGACCCGGGCCACCCGGCGCAGCCACTCGGGGGCCGGCCGGCCGCCGCGGAACCACTCCAGCCAGGTCGGTCCGAGGCCGCGTACGTCGTCGCGGGGCAGCGTCGACTCCGGCGTGTACTTGCCGGTGAGCAGTCCCATGCCGAGCGGCCCGCGGGCCAGGCTGGCCAGGTCGTGCTTGTCGCAGGCGGCCAGCATGGCCGGGGCGTCCCGGAGCACCGACAGCGCGTGCTGCACGGCGGCGGCGCCGCGGGCGACCTGGGCGAAGGCGGCGGCCCGGTCGGCCCGGTCGGTGCTCCACCCGTACGCCCGGATCAGCCCGTCGGCGACCAGGTCGTCCAGCGTGCCGACCAGCGCCTCGGCGCGGGGCAGCGGCAGGTCGCCGAGGTGCAGCTGGTAGAGATCGATCCGGTCGGTGTCCAGCCGGCGCAGCGAGTCGACCACGGCCCGGCGCAGGTACTGCGGCGAGGCGTTCTCCCCGGTGGCCTGCCGGGTCCGCTCGTCGAACGTGTAGCCCCACTTGGTGGCGATCACCGCCTGGTCGCGCCGGCCGGCGAGGGCCCGCCCGAGCACCCACTCGCCGTGCCCGGCGCCGTAGGTGTCGGCGGTGTCGAAGAGCGTCACCCCGAGGTCGAGGGCGCGGCGGACGGCCCGCACCGACTCGTCGTCGTCGACCGCGCCCCAGCCCAGCGGCCGGGCGCCCTCGGCCCACGGGCCACCGATCGCCCAGCACCCCATGCCGAGCGCGCTCACCTCGATGCCGCTGCGGCCGAGCGGCCGCGTGCTGACTGCCATCGCCGAATCCTGTCACCTTCCCCGCACGCGTGGGCGGCTTCGTCACCCCGGGTGCCCGACCGCGGTCACCCCGCGTAACGGGAGAGGGAAAGTCTTTCGAGGAGAGCGATATACCGGAGAGTCATAATTATGACTCTCCGGTATATCGCTCGGGAGTGGTAGGTGCACGCGACGGCCGGCAGGCCTGCCCGCGAGAGCAGGCCGATCAAGCCGGGGCCACGGACGCGGGTCGGGATGCGGGCGGCCGGTGACCCGAGACAGGCGACCGGCCGAGACGTCAGCCGGCGTGGGCCAGCAGCACCGGGGCGTCCTGCCCCGGCCACGCGCCGGTGAGCCGGCCCGCGACGGGCGCACCGACGGCGTCGGTGTCGGCCGGGACGGGACGCCGGACCAGGGCCAGCTCGGCGCCCCCGACCCGGATCAGGGTCGGGTCGCCGTCGACCACCTCGTCGGCCGGGCCGGCCGGCCACGTGAGGTCGGTGTGGCTGCCCGACACGGTCACGCTCGGCTCGCGTACCTGCCGTTCGCCGTCGACCTCGAAGTACTCCTGCGCCTGACCGGCGTCGGCGAGCACCGCGGCGGCCAGCGCCGGCGGGTAGACCGGGTCGCCGCACGCGTCGTACACCCAGCGACGCCCGAGCACGGAGTGCTCCACGGTGCCGACCAGGAACCGCTCCGCGCCGGCCAGCGGCGCGCCCCGGTAGGTCAGCGGCACCTGCAGCACCGGGCCCTCGCCGGCCCGCACGAGCAGCGTCTCCATGCCGACCTCGCCGGCCGGGTCGTCGAAGCGGTACGCCGCGACCCGGGCCACCGGGGCGCCGGCCGCGCCGGCGAACCAGGACCGGCCGGGCAGCCAGCCGACGAGCAGCTCCAGTTTCGAGGGGCGCAGTTCCGCGCGGTGCAGCAGGGCCATGCGCAAGATCGTACTGTCGGGGTGGGGCCCGGTCAGGCCGGCCACGCCTTGGCGAGCAGGTCCCGGGTGTCCGAGAGCAGCTGCGGCAGCACCTTGGTGCGGCCGATCACCGGCATGAAGTTGGCGTCGCCGCCCCAGCGCGGCACCACGTGCTGGTGCAGGTGCGCGGCGATGCCCGCGCCGGCCACGCCGCCCTGGTTCATGCCCAGGTTGAATCCGTGCGCGCTGGACACGTGCCGGACCACCCGCATGGCGTCCTTGGTGAACGCGGCCAGCTCGGCCGTCTCCGGCGCGTCGAGGTCGGTGTAGTCGGCCACGTGCCGGTAGGGGCAGACCAGCAGGTGTCCGGGGTTGTACGGATAGAGGTTGAGCACCGCGAAGACGTGCTCACCCCGGGCGACCACCAGGCTCTCTTCCGGCGGCAGGCCGGGCGCCAGGCAGAACGGGCAGCCGGTCGGCTTCTCGTATCCGCCCTCGGGCCGGTCCTCGCCGGAGATGTAGGTCATCCGGTGCGGCGTCCAGAGCCGGTCCAGCCCGTCCGCCAGACCGCCGTCGCCGCCGTACCCGGTGTCCCGCTCCGCCCCTGTCACACCGGCGATCCTACGATCCGACCGCCTCCTCGGCGACGGCGGCGGTGGGCCCGCTGTTGGTGCGCGACTCGACGACCTCGCGGATGTGCGCCACCGCCTCGTCCAGCGGTACGCCGTTGCGCTGGGACCCGTCCCGGTAGCGGAACGACACGGTGCCGGCCGCCACGTCGTCGTCACCGGCGATGACCATGAACGGGATCTTCTGCTGCTGGGCGTTGCGGATCTTCTTCTGCATCCGGTCGTCGCCCAGGTCGACCTCGGCCCGGATCCCCTGCCGGCGCAGCGTCGCGGCGAAGTCCTCCAGGTAGTCGCCGTGGTCGTCGCGGATCGGGATGCCGACCACCTGCACGGGGGCGAGCCAGGCCGGGAACGCGCCCGCGTAGTGCTCGGTGAGCACGCCGATGAACCGCTCGATCGAGCCGAACTTGGCGCAGTGGATCATCACCGGCTGCTGCCGGGTGCCGTCGGCGGCCTGGTACTCCAGCCCGAAGCCCTTGGGCTGGTTGAAGTCGTACTGGATGGTCGACATCTGCCAGGTCCGGCCGATCGCGTCCTTGGCCTGCACCGAAATCTTCGGGCCGTAGAACGCCGCGCCGCCCGGGTCCGGCACGAGGTCCAGCCCGGTCTCCAGGGCGCACTGCTCCAGCACGGCCGTGGCGGTGGCCCAGTCGGCGTCGGTGCCGACGAACTTGTCCGGCCGGCTGTCGTCCCGGGTGGACAGCTCCAGATAGAAGTCGTCGATGCCGAAGTCACGCAGCAGGCTCAGCACGAAGCCGAGCAGGTGCTTGATCTCCGCCGGCGCCTGCTCCTGGGTGCAGTAGGAGTGCGAGTCGTCCTGGGTGAAGCCGCGCACCCGGGTCAGACCGTGGATCACGCCGGACTTCTCGTACCGGTAGACCGACCCGAACTCGAACAACCGGATCGGCAGCTGCCGGTAGGAGCGCCCGCGCGACCGGTAGATCAGGTTGTGCATCGGGCAGTTCATCGCCTTGAGGTAGTAGTCGCTGCCCTCCATCTCCATCGGCGGGAACATCGTGTCCTTGTAGTAGGGCAGGTGTCCCGAGGTGTGGAAGAGACCTTCCTTGGAGATGTGCGGCGTCCCGACGTACTGGAAGCCCTCCTCGATGTGGCGGGTGCGGACGTAGTCCTCCATCACCCGCTTGAGCACCCCGCCCTTGGGGTGGAAGACGGCCAGGCCGGAGCCGATCTCGTCGGGGAAGCTGAACAGGTCGAGGTCCGCGCCGAGCTTGCGGTGGTCGCGCCGGGCGGCCTCCTCCAACAGCTTCAGGTACGCCTTCAGCTCGTCCCGCGTCGGCCACGCGGTGCCGTACACCCGCTGCAGCTGCGGGTTCTTCTCCGACCCCCGCCAGTACGCGGCGGCCGAGCGCATCAGCTTGAACGCGCCGATCAGCCGGGTGTTCGGCAGGTGCGGGCCACGGCACAGGTCCGACCAGCAGACCTTCTCCTCGTTGGCGGCGAGGTTGTCGTAGATGGTCAGCTCGCCGCCGCCCACCTCCATCACCTCGGAGGAGTCGAGCCCCTCGCCCTTGACCTCGATCAGTTCCAGCTTGAACGGCTCGGCGGCCAGCTCGGCGCGGGCCTCGTCGAGGCTGGAGAACCGGCGCCGGCGGAACCGCTGACCGGACTTGACGATCTCCTGCATGCGCTTCTCGAGCTTGGCCAGGTCCTCCGGCTGGAACGGCTTGCCGACCTGGAAGTCGTAGTAGAAGCCGTTCTCGATCGGCGGGCCGATGCCGAGCTTCGCCTCCGGGAAGACGTCCTGCACCGCCTGCGCCAGCACGTGCGCGGTCGAGTGGCGCAGCACGTCCAACCCGTCCGGGGTGTCCAGCCCGACCGGCTCGACCGCCGTCTCCTCGGCCGGCTTCCAGTCCAGGTCGCGCAGCTGGCCCTGCGGGTCGCGGACCACCACGACCGCCTTCGGCCCGGTCGTGGGCAGGCCAGCCGCGGCCACCGCGTCGGCCGCCGTGGTCCCGGCGGCGACGACGACGGGGTCGGCCACGACGGGGGTACGGGGTGCGGACACGGTGACTCCTGTCGTCGAGGTACGGATGGGCCGGTGACCGGCCCCTGCGATGCTATCGGTCGCCCGGAGCCCGGCCGACGCCGACGCCACGCCCCGAACGACGAGTTGCGCGCGACGTTGAACCTTTCCGTCCTCCCGCCCGAACTACCGGGTGGGGCCGGAGCCGGAACCGACCCCAGTCGAGAAGGATGGGGACGACCATGAGGATGACCCGTCAGGGCCGGTGGGCGACGGCGCTGCTGGCCGCCGCGCTCGCCGGGACGGTGGGTTGGCCGGGCGCCGCGAGCGCCGCCGCCGGGGTGACCGTCACGACCTCCCCCGGCGAGGTGCACCAGGGCGACGCGATCGAGCTGTCCGTGGTGGTGCCCGCGGACCGTCCCGGCACCCGGACCACCAAGATCGAGTTGACCATGCCCGCGGACGCCCCGATCGGCGAGGTCTATCCCCTGTCCGTGCCGGACTGGGGGCCGACGATCACCACCCGCACCCTGGACCAGCCGGTCGCCGGCATCCACGCCTCCGAACTCAACCAGGTGACCCACGCGGTGACCTGGCTGCGGGTCCCCGGCGCCGGCACCGGGGCGGCCCGGCTGCCACTCGGCATGGGCCCGATGCCCGCCACCGACCGGCTGGTCTTCACCGTGGTGCAGACGTACGCCGACGGCACGGTGGTGCGCTGGGCGGACCCGGCCGGCGGGGCGCACCCGGCGCCGACGGTCCCGCTGCTGCCGCCGCTCGCGGGCGCCACCACGCACGGCGGGGACGCCGGTGCGGGCGGCGCGGCGCACGGGGGCCACGGCGCCGTCGGCGGCGGCCGAGACGGGACGGCACCGGGCGGCGCGACCGCCGGGGGCCCGACCGCCGGGGCCGCCGACGACGGGCCGAGCGCGGACCTGCTGCTCGGCGGCGGCCTGCTCGCCGGGCTGGCCGGCGGGGCCGCGATCGGCTGGCTGCTCAGCCGCCGCCGGCGCGTCACCATGACGCTCCCCACGGACCCGGCCGAGGACGGCTCGCCGAGCCCGGACCCCGCCACGCCGGACGCGCCCGCCCTCGTCCACCCCCGAATGCCCGAACCCGTCACCGCGGGCGGCACACCCCCACACCCGTGACCAGCCACCCCCACCCACCCGGCCCGCCCGCTCCGTCCCGCTCCGCCGATCTTGGAGTTGTGGCACCTGGAATGCCGGAATCGCACCCCTTGTCACCGACCACAAGTCCAAGATCGACCAGGCGGGGGCACGGGCCCGAGGGCGGGAGACGGGGGGTGGGTCAGGTGGGTGCGGCGAGCCAGGGGGGCAGGGGCTCGCGGGCGGTGAGCCAGCCCTCGGGCACGCCGCCGGGCGTGCCGACGCCGGTGTGGGCGGCGACGATCCCGCCGACGATCGCGGCCGTGGTGTCGACGTCGCCGCCGGCCTCCACGCAGGCGCGGACCGCGGCCGGGTAGTCGTGCAGCGACGTGGCCGCGACCCAGAGCGTGAACGGGACGGTGTCCTGTGCGGTGACCCGCGAGCCGTTGCCCACCGCCTCGACCACCTCGGCCGGCGGACGACCGAGCAGCGCGGCGGCCCGGCGTACGCCCCGGTGCACCTCGCCGGCCGGGTCCAGCGCGCCGGCCACGGCGGTGAGCAGCCGGGCCGGCTCGGGCCGGGTGCCGTCGAGCCGGGCCCGGGCGGCCAGCGAGGCGGCCACCGCCACCGCCACCGCCCCGGCGACGCCCTCGGGGTGGGCGTGGGTGACCTCGGCGCAGGCGCGGGCCTGCTCGGCCGCGCGTCGGATGGAGTCGGCGTACCAGGCGCCGAGCGGGGCGACCCGCATGGCCGCGCCGTTGCCGCAGGAGCCCTGACCGTCGAACGCCGACGCGGCGGCCACCGGCCACGGAGTGCCGGTGCGGATCAACCGCAGGATCGTCACCGCGCCCGGCCCGTAGCCCCGGTACGGCTCGCACCGCTGCGCGAACGCCAGCGCCAACCGGTCCCGGTCGATCCGGCCGGCGGCGGCCAGCTCGGCCACCACCGAGCAGGCCATCTCGGTGTCGTCGGTCCACTCCCACGGCGGCGCGGGCAGCCGTCCCTCGGCGAGGTCGGCCGGGCGCCGGCCGGGGACGAAGAACTGGGAGCCGAGCGCGTCCCCCACCGACAGGCCGGCCAGCGCGTCGCGGGCAAGCGTCAGGCGGGTGTCGGGGAAGAGGGTGAACGTCATCGTCGTCCCAGCTTGCCCGGTTCCCCGGACCGCCGCAACGCGATCGACTTGCCACGCCGAGTACGGTGCTGACGTGGCAACCGTCCTGCTGGTCGAAGACGACCACGTCGTCCGTGGGGCGATGCTGCGGTCGCTGACGGACCGGGGGCACGCGGTGCACGCCGTCGGCACGGCGCTGGACGCCCTGCGCCGGGTGGCGGCGGAGACGCCCGACCTGGTGGTGCTCGACCTCGGCCTGCCGGACCTGGACGGATCGGACGCGCTGCGCATGCTGCGCGGCATCACCGACGTGCCGATCATCATCGCCACCGCCCGCGACGACGAGCAGTCGGTGGTCCGGCTGCTGCGGGCCGGCGCGGACGACTACATGGTCAAGCCGTTCACCGGCGCCCACCTGGACGCCCGGATCACCACCGTGCTGCGCCGGGCCGGCCGGGCCAGCCGTACCGTGCAACCGGCCGTGCACACCGTCGGCGGCCTGCGGGTGGACGTGGGTGAGCGCAGCGCGGTGCTGGACGGGGAGTCCCTGGCCCTGACCCGCAAGGAATTCGACCTGCTGGCGTATCTCGCCGCGCGTCCCGGCCGGGTAGTGTCCCGGCGGGAACTCTTGGAGGAGGTATGGCGGCAGCCATCGGTCGGCGAGGACCAGACCATCGACGTTCACCTGTACTGGCTCCGCCGCAAAATGGGCGAGTCCGCGGCGAAGCCGCGTTACCTGCGCACCGTGCGGGGGGTCGGCTTCCGGCTGGTGGCGCCGGACTGAGGCCGGCGTTGGCCTGGCTCACCGCGGGTATGTGCAGCCTGGTCGCGTTCGCCTTCCTCATCCCGCTCGGGATCAGCCTCTCCGACCAGTCGCGCGAGGAGAAGCTGGCCGACGCGGCCCGCCGGAGCGCGCTGGTCACCGGCGCGCTGGCGGTCAGCACCGATCCCGAGGTGGTCAAACGGGCGGTGGCGGCCAGCGGTGACGATCCCGCGCTGCGGCCGGTCGTGCACGGCATCGGGGCCGACGAGTCGGCCGGTCGGGCCGACCCGGACGCGCTGACCGACGCCGCCGCGCAGCGGCGCTCGGTGGTGTCCGAGGTGGACGGCGGGGTGCTGCGGCTGGACCCGGTGGTGCTCGGTGACCGGGTGGCCGTGGTGGAGGTCTTCATACCCGACGAGGTGCTCGACGCGGGCGCCGGCGGCCGGTGGTTGCTGCTGCTCGCGGTGGCGCTGGCCCTGGTCGGCGCGGCGGTGGTCGTGGTGGACCGGGTCGCGGCCCGGGCCGTGGACGCCACCGGCGACCTGGTCAAGGCGGCGCTCGCGGTGGGCGACGGCGAGCTGGGGGTACGCGTCGAGCCCACCGGCCCGCGGGAGCTGGCCGAGGCGGGGCACGCGTTCAACCGGATGGCGGAGCGGCTGGTGGCGCTGCGCGCCGACGAGCACGAACTGGTCGCCGACCTGTCGCACCGGCTGCGGACGCCGCTGACCGCGTTGCGGCTGGACGCGGAGGCGTTGGAGTCCGACGACACCAGCATCGGCACGTTCAGCGAGGCGGAACTGGACCGGCGGCGCGGCATCCGGCGGATCCGGCAGGCCATCGTGACGCTGGAGGGCGAGGTCGACCAGCTGATCAAGACGACCCGCAAGGCGGTCAGCCAGGAGACGGCGCCGGCGTCCTGCGACGTCAGCGAGGTGGTCCGGGACCGGATGGTCTTCTGGTCGGCGCTGGCCGGCGACCAGAACCGCCCGCACCGGGTGGTCGGGGCGCAGCTGCGCATCCCCGCGCCGGTGCCCCGGGCCGAGCTGGCCGCCGCGCTGGACGCGGTGATCGGCAACGTGTTCCGCTACACCCCGCAGGGCACCGCGTTCGAGGTGGCGGTGAGCCGCCGGGACGGTTGGGTGGCGATCCGGATCGACGACGCCGGGCCGGGCATCGCCAATCCGGACCGGGCGCTGCGCCGGGGCGAGAGCGACCAGGGCTCGACCGGGTTGGGGCTGGACATCGCCAAGCGGGTCGCGTTGCAGGCCAACGGTTCGGTGAGCATCGACCGGGCCCGGCTCGGCGGGGCCAGCGTGGTGATGCTGCTGGCCGATCCGGACGCGGCGCCCCGGCAGGTCAACCGGTTCGGCCTGGTCGGCCGGATGGCCCGGGATGCCCGCGAACCGCGCGCCGGGCGGCGCTGGCCGCGCCCGCGCTGACCGGTGGCTGTGGGCCGGCGCAAGTTCTCCTTAGGAGTGTTTTAACGACCGCCACAAACCCGCCGCGGACTGCCAGGATCAGGACAGAACCCATCAGTTCCGTCGGCCGGGACGCCCCGTAACACCTTCCGGCCGGCGGAGCCGTGCGCGCGGCGGGAGTCCGGTCCCCCCACACCTCGCTCCCGTCGCGCGCCGCTCTCCCGTCGAGCCGGGCGTTGAGGTGACCGTCATGACCCCGACCGTCAGCCGTCTGCTCCGCTGGGCCGCCGTGATCGGCCTCGGCATCGCCCTCACGCTCGCCGCCTGGCAGGACCCGGTGCTGGCGCACGCCCCGGGCCGGGCCGGCACGGCCGTTCCCGGGTTCGCCGTGGCGTCGATCGCGCCGGCCGCGCTCGGTCTGCTCCTGGCCGCCCGACGCCGACCGCCCCGCCTGTCCCGGCGGCCGGCGCCCGCGCGACCGCTCAGCGCGCCGCGCTCACCCGGTACGCGTCGATCTCGGCGTTGATCCGGGCCTGCTCGGCCGGTTCGAGGAACGCGGCGGCGACCGCGTCGCGGGCCAGCGCGGCGACCCCGTCCGGGTCGAGCTTCAGCAGCCGGGCGGCCACCGCGTACTCGTCGTTGAGCGTGGTGCCGAACATCGGCGGGTCGTCGGAGTTGATGCTGACCGGCACGCCGGCGGCGACCAGTTGCGGCAGCGGGTGCTCGTCGAGGCTGGCCACCGCCCGGGTCCGCACGTTGGAGGTGGGGCAGACCTCCAGCGGGATCCGCCGCTGGGCGAGGTGGGCCAGCAGCGCCGGGTCGAGCACGGCGGAGATGCCGTGGCCGATCCGCTCGGCGCCCAGCTCGCGCAGCGCGTCCCAGATCGTCTCCGGGCCGGTGGTCTCGCCGGCGTGCGGCACCGACCGCAGCCCGGCCGCGCGGGCCTGGTCGAAGTACGGCTTGAACTGGGGCCGGGGCACGCCGATCTCGGGGCCGCCGAGGCCGAAGCTGATCAGCCCGTCCGGCCGCTGGTCGAGGGCGATCCGCAGGGTCTGCTCGGCGGCGGGGAGCCCGGCCTCGCCGGGGATGTCGAAGCACCAGCGCAGCGCGATGCCGAAGTCGGCCTCGGCCCGCTTGCGGGCGTCCTCGATCGCCTCGCAGAACGCCTGCGCCGGGATGCCCCGGTGCACGTGCGAGTAGGGGGTGACGGTCAGCTCCGCGTACCGGACCTGCTGGCGGGCCAGTTCCCGGGCCACCTCGTGGGTGAGCAGCCAGACGTCGTCGGCGTCGCGGATCAGGTCCACCACGCTCAGGTAGACCTCGATGAAGTGGGCGAAGTCGCGGAACGCGAAGTAGTCGGCGAGCGCCTCCGGGTCGGCCGGGACGGGGCTGCGCCCCTCGTGGCGGGCGGCCAGCTCGGCCACGATCCGGGGCGAGGCGGAGCCGACGTGGTGCACGTGCAGCTCCACCTTGGGCAGTCCGGCGATGAAGGTGGGCAGGTCGGTCACGGGTTCTCCTCTGCGCGGGCGCCGGTGCGGGCCACCACGAAGATCCGGCGGAACGGGAAGTACACCTGACCCTGCCGTACCGGGTAGGCGTCGGCGAGGCGTACCCCCAGCTCGGCGCGGAAGTCGGCCCAGTCGGCGGCGGCCAGGGCGGCGCGGACCGGACGCAGCGCCGTGCCCTCCATCCAGGCCAGCACCGGGTGGTCCGCGCCGTCGGTCGGCAGCAGGTGCACGTAGGTAGTCTCCCAGGCGTCCACCGCGCAGCCCGCGCCGGTCAGCAGCGTGGCGTAGTCGATCGGCTCGTCCACCGGGGCCGCGCGCAGCAGCCCGGCGAGCCGGTCGCGCCACCGGTCCCGCCCGGCGACCTCGCGCAACGCCCGGTGCGACGGCGCGGCGAAGTTGCCCGGCACCTGGAACGCCAGCCACGCGCCCGGCGGCAGGTCGGCGGCCCACCGGGTGAGCAGCTCGCGGTGGCCGGGCACCCACTGGAGCACCGCGTTGGCGACCAGCACGTCCACGTCCGGCTCCGGCCGCCAGTCGCGGACGTCGCCTACCGCGAAGGTGACCGGGGCGCCCAGGGAACCGGCCCGGTCGATCATCTCGGGCGACGAGTCCAGGCCGGCCAGCCGGCTGCCGGGCCAGCGGTCGGCGAGCGTGGCGGTGAGCGTGCCGGGGCCGCAGCCGAGGTCGACGACCGCGCGGGGGCGCTCGGCGCCGACCCGGGCCAGCAGGTCGTAAAAGGGCCGGGAGCGTTCATCGCCGTAGCGCAGGTAGGTGCGCGGATCCCACATGGCAGCCTCCTAAACCGTACGTACGTCTTGTTTGACCGTACGGCCCGACGGGCGCGACGGCAACCCGCTGACTAGGCTCGACCGGGTGGAACAGCGCAGCTTCGACCGGCTCGGCCGGCACGTCGGCATCATCGGACTCGGCGCCTGGCAGCTCGGCGCCGACTGGGGCGAGGTCAGCGAGGGCGCCGCGCTCGACGTGCTGACCGCCGCGGTCGACGCCGGCGTCACCTTCCTGGACACCGCCGACGTGTACGGCGACGGCCGCAGCGAGCAGCTGATCGGCCGGTTCCTGCGCTCCCGGCCCGGGCACGGGCTGACCGTGGCCACCAAGATGGGCCGGCGGGTGCCGCAGACGCCCGAGGCGTACACCCTGGACAACTTCCGGGCCTGGACCGAGCGGTCCCGAACCAACCTGGGCGTCGAGACGCTCGACCTGGTGCAGCTGCACTGCCCGCCCACCGCGGTCTTCGCCGACGACCGCGTCTTCGACGCGCTGGACACGCTGGTCGCCGAGGGGCGCGTCGCCGGCTACGGGGTGAGCGTGGAGACCTCCGAGCAGGCGCTCACCGCGATCGCCCGGCCCGGCGTGGCCAGCGTGCAGATCATCCTCAACGCGGTCCGGCACAAGCCGCTGGAGCGGGTGCTGCCGGCCGCCGCGGCGGCCGGGGTGGGCATCATCGCCCGGGTGCCGTTGGCCAGCGGCCTGCTCTCCGGCCGGTACGACGAGCAGACCACGTTCCCGGAGAACGACCACCGCACGTTCAACCGGCACGGCGAGGCCTTCGACGTCGGCGAGACGTTCTCCGGCGTCGACTACGACCTCGGCCTCGCCGCCGTACGCCGGCTCGCGCCGCTGGTCGGCGACGACCGGACGATGGCCCAGTTCGCCCTGCGCTGGGTCCTCGACCAGCCCGGCGTGACCGTGGTGATCCCCGGCGCCCGCTCGGCCGAGCAGGCGCGGCGCAACGCCGAGGTCGCCGGCCAGCCGGCACTGACCGACGTGGAGCTCGCGGCCGTGCGGGCCACCTACGACGAGCTGATTCGGCCGCAGGTGCACGACCGGTGGTGACCCCGACGGCGGGCCCGGCCGGCGCGGCGCCGTCGGCGGTCGACGGCACCGGGCATGCTGGACCGGGGCGGACGTCGGAGGGAGCACGATGAGGGGTTGGTTCCGGCTCACCACAGGGCTGCTGGCCGTGGTGCTCGGCGCGCTCTGGACCGTGCTGGGCCTCGGCTACGTCGAGGGCAGCGCGCTGTCCGACCAGCGGGTCTGGGCGCTGGTCGGGCCGGCGACCGTCCTGGTCGGACTCGTCGCGCTCTGGTTCGGCATGCGGGCCAGGCGCCGCTGAGTCCCCGGTCGGGAAAGGGAGAAGCCCCGCCTCCCGTGCGGGATGCGGGGCTTCGCGCGCCGACCGGCGTGGCCGGTGCGGTGTCAGCTCAGATGGGGCGGACCTGCTCGGCCTGCGGACCCTTCTGACCCTGGGCGATCTCGAACTCCACCCGCTGGTTCTCCTCCAGCGTGCGGTAGCCGCTGGTCTGGATGGCCGAGAAGTGGACGAACACGTCAGCACCCCCGCCGTCGACGGTGATGAAGCCGAAGCCCTTGTCAGCGTTGAACCACTTCACGGTTCCCTGCGCCATGTGTATCTCCTTCTAAAACTGGCGGCCGAGCACGCCGTGCGGCCGATTGGCCGTTTTCGAGCAGCGGCGCCTGAGGCGGCCCCCGAGGAGGAGACTTCTCTCAACCCACGCGTCTCTCAACAGCGTGAGAAAGCAAACCACGTACGCAAAAACTCTGCACAGCCTAATCGACGAAATTCTCCGACATGTGACCTGAAGGTTGCGCGCAGACCGCCCGGGCGGCCGGCCACGCGTACGCGAAAGGCCCCTTTCCCACACCCGGGAAAGGGGCCCTCATCTGCTCAGGGTCAGTCCGGCCAGTGGCCGGTCAGCCGACGGACGCCGACCGCGCCGCCGCGGTCCACCGCCGCCCGGACCGCCGAGAAGATCGCGCCCTGCAGGGCCGCGGCGGCCAGGACCTCGCCCCAGCCGCGCTCCTCGTCGGTGGCGCTGGGGGCGTCGTCGTCGCCCGCCGCCAGCTTCCACACCTGCCGGAAGACCATTCCGGCGACCGCACCGGCGGCCAGGCCGAGCAGGACCCCCACCGGCCTGTACGCCGCCTTGCCGATCTTGCCGCTCACCTGCGCCTCCCTCGGACGATCGCCAGCACCACCACGGTCACCACGGCGCCGGCCGCGAGGGCCGCCCACGGCAACGGGTTGCGCCCGACCGCCCCACCCTTCTCGTACGCCTGCGCCCGGACCAGCCGGGCCCGCTCCGCCGCACGCCCGCGCACCCGGGCCGCGGTCAGCGCCGCCTGCTCGCGCATCCGCGCCTTCGCCTGCTCGGCGGAGTGTCGCACCAGCGCCTTCGGATCGGCCCTGGCGGCGAGCAGCTCCATCGTCTCACCGAGTTCCACCCGGGTCCGGCGGATCTCCTCACGGAGCGCCGCCACGTCCCCGGTCCCGTTGCCGGTCATGCCCGCCTCCCGTCCTTCACCGCGGCGGTGACCGTGTCGACGTCGGCCCGAACACTGCGGACCGCCGCCTCCGGCACCGGCGGGACGGCACGGCTGACCTGCTTCTTGCCCACGAGCGCCAGGATCCCGGCGAGCAGGAACAGCGCCACCGCCACGATCAGGGCGGCCAGCCACGCCGGCATGACCAGCGCCAACAGCAGGATCACGGTGGCGACCAGCGCGCCGGCGCCGTAGAGGGCCATCACCCCGCCGCCGCCGAACAGACCGATCCCGATCCCGGCGTGCTTGCCCTTCTGGGTCAGCTCCGCGCGGGCCAGCGCCAGTTCGTCCCGCACCAGGCGGGTGACCTGCTCGGTGGCCCGCTGCACCAGCTCCGCGGTGGACGGCTCGTTCCCGGTCCGGGACGTGCTGCGACTCGCGACGTCAGCCATGCTGTCCTCCTTTCATCATCACCGCGCTGTATGCCCGGAGTCGCCGCCCGTCAATCCTGCGCGGGGCGGCCGGTCGGCCCGGCCGCCCGCCACCGGGCCCGGCGTGGCCGGAGTCCGGGGCGTGCGCAGCAGGTCCCCCGGAACGGGCCGGTCAAACCCGACACCGGCGGTGAACCCGTCCGGCAGGCACAACGCGCCGTGCCGGGCCGGGGTCACGACCCACCGACGCGCCGAGCCCCCGGCCACGCCGAGGGCGGCCGGGGGCTCCGATCGGGTACGCGGGTCAGCGACGCGCCTCGGCGTGCTCCTCCCGGCCCACGAACACCTCGCTGCGGGCCTCGCCGTCATCGCTGCCGCCGAAGACGCGCGCGTCGTCGGGGGCCTCGGTGTCGGTCGTGCGGCGCACCGGGCGGCGCGGCTGCACCGACTGCCAGGGAAGCGGGCCGGTGGCGTCGCCCACCTCGGTGCGCAGCCGGGGCAGGGCGGTCGGGCGGTGGTCGCGTACCCAGGCCACCAGCTGCTCGCGGACCAGGCAGCGCAGGTCCCAGAGGCTGCCGGCGTCGGCGGCGCTGACCACCGCACGGACCTTGACCGTCCCGCCGGAGGCGTCGGTCACCTGGAGCACGCAGACCCGGCCGTCCCACAGCTCGGTGCCCTCGCAGAGCCGCCGCAGCTCCTCCCGCATGGCCTGCACCGGAACGGCCCAGTCGAGGTCGAACTCGGCGGTGCCGAGCACCGCGGCCTCGGTGCGGGTCCAGTTCTGGAACGGCTTGCTGGTGAAGTAGGAGGTGGGCAGGATCAGCCGGCGGTCGTCCCAGATCTGCACCACCACGTAGCTGAGCGTCAGCTCCTCGATCCGGCCCCACTCCCCCTCGACCACCACCACGTCGTCGAGGCGGACCGCGTCGCTGAACGCGAGCTGCAGGCCGGCGAAGACGTTGCCGAGCAGGCTCTGCGCGGCCAGCGCGGCGACGACACCGACCACACCGGCGGAGGTCAGCACACCCGCGCCGACACCGCGTACGGCCGGGAAGGTCATCAGCATCACGCCGACGGCGAGGATCACGATCACCGCGATGGTGAGCCGGCGTAGCAGCACCACCTGGGTGCGGACCCGTCGGGCGTGCCGGTTGTTCGGCACGTCCACCCGGAACCGGGCCAGCGCGGTGTCCTCGGCCACCACGAGCAGCGAGGCCACCAGCCAGGCGACCGCGGCGATCATGGTCAGCACCAGCGTGTGCAGGACGAACCGCCGCCACGGGCTGCCCACCGCGTAGAGCGTGGTGAACCGGACCGCGATCTGCACGGCGACCACCGTCGCGGCGACCTGGAACGAACGGTGCGAGTGCTCGGTCAGCTCGGTCATCAGCAGCGACCGGCGGCCGAGCCGCCGGGTGACCCGGTGCACCACCTGGACCAGCACCAACGCGACCGCCGCCGCGGCGAGCGCGGCGGCGACGGTCACGAGATAACTCTGCACGGATCTCTCTCCCTCCGCCCGGGCGGGAATCGGGCAAAGGCCCAATGGTGCCCGGCGGTCCGAATATCGACCAGGCTCAGACCTTGCGATACCGGGACTGGAAGAAGCAGTAGACGCCGAACGCGGCGATGCCGAGCGCCATCAGCGCCAGCAACCACGGCCCGTACGGCTGGTCGCGCAGCGTCCGCAGGGCGGCGTCGAGCCCCCGCGCCTTCTCCGGGTCGTACTTCACGGCCGCGACCACGATGAGCAGGCCCGCGATGGCGAAGACCGAGCCCCGGGCGGCGTAGCCGACCATGCCGAGGCGGCGGGTCAGCTGGTGGGTCTTCGGGCTCATCTCGCCGGTCTTGAGGTTGCGCTCGAACTTCTTCTTCAGGCCGTAGACCACCATGCCGATGCCGACCGCGGCCAGCACCAGACCGGCCAGACCGACCAGCCAGCGGCCGCCGTCGTTGGCCATCAGCTTCTCGGTGAGCTGCTGCTGCCGGTTGGAGGCGTTGGCGCTGGCGTCCTGGACCACCTTGATCGCGGTGTAGCCCAGCCAGACGAAGACCACGACCCGGACCACCGAGGCGATCCGCTCGAAGACCTTCTCCTTGCCACTCTTGGACTGGTGACCGATCACCGCCTGGAAGGCCTGCCAGAGCGCCATGGCGAAGAGGCCGACGGCGATCGCGATCAGGACGAACTTGCCCAACGGCTGCTCGCCCAGGGTGCGCAGCGCGCCGTTCTGGTTGCCCTCCTCGCTGGAGCTGCCGAAGGCGATCTGCAGCGCCAACCAGGCGAAGAGGAGGTGCACGATCCCGTAACCGATGAAACCGACACGGGTCAACAGTTCGAGCCACCTGCTGTTCTTGGCCTGGGCGGCGGTGGCTCCGGCGTTTCGGGTGAGAGACATGCGCCCTCAATCTCCCGGCGGGCGGTTTTCCAAACGTGACCGCCCGCCGCCACAGGCCGATAGCGATCAGCCGTTGGGGTTGCGCGCCACCCGCAGCACGACGTTCTGGTCGGTGACGCTGTCCAGGCTGACCTGGAAGCCGCCGACCTCGGTGGCCTGCTGGCCGGTGGTGAGCGAGAGCTGCTCACCGGCCACCTCGACGGTGACCTGGTCGTCCTGGGTGCCGATGAGCTTGGCCTCGACGCCGAGGATGGTGGCGCTGGCGTCCACGCCCCGGTCGAAGGTGATGGTGCAGGCGTCCAGGCCGCAGTCGGTGTCGGCGCCGTTCGAGCTGCAACCGGCGAGCAGCGCGGCGCCGAGGGCGAGACCGGCGAGCATCCCGGCGGCGCGTCGGGCGGGGGTCAGGGCGGAAGTGGCGCGTCGGTTCGTCACCTCCCCAAGGGTACGTGGCTCCCACCACCGCCCGGCCGGGTGCGCGCTAGGGTGCCGGGATGGCATTCGACGTGGCCCGGGTGCGGGGGCTCTACCCCGCGCTGGGCGAGGGTTTCGTCCACTTCGACGGCGCCGGCGGCACCCAGACCGCCGCCCCGGTGATCGAGGCGGTGGCCGACGCCATGCGCGCCGCGACGGGCAACCGGAGCACCGCGTTCGCCCCCGGCCGGCGTGCGCTGGACCTGGTCGCCGGGGCCCGGGCCGCCGTCGCCGACCTGCTCGGGGCGGACCCGTCGGGGGTGGTGCTCGGCCCGAGCGCCACCGCGCTGACGTACACGTTGGCCCGGACGCTGGGCGCGGCCTGGCGGCCGGGCGACGAGGTGGTGGTCTCCCGGCTCGACCACGACGCCAACGTCCGCCCGTGGGTGCAGGCCGCCGAGGCGGCCGGCGCGACGGTGCGCTGGGCCGAGTTCGACCGGACCACCGCCGAGCTGCCCGCCGGCCAGTACGCCGACCTGGTCACCGAGCGCACCCGGCTGGTGGCGGTGACCGCCGGCAGCAACGCGACCGGCACCGCGCCGGACGTGGAGACGATCGCCAAGACCGCGCACGCGGCCGGCGCGCTGGTCTGCGTGGACGGGGTGCACTCGGTCCCCCACGGTCCCACCGACCTGTCCTCGCTCGGCGCGGACTTCCTGGTCACCAGCGCGTACAAGTGGTCCGGGCCGCACCTGGCGGCGATGGTCGCCGACCCGGCCCGCTGGGAGTCGTTGCGCCCGGCGAAGCTGATCCCGTCGGCCGACGCGGTCCCCGACCGGTTCGAGTACGGCACGCCCAGCTTCCCGCTGCTGGCCGGCGTGACCGCCGCGGTGGACCACCTGGCGTCGCTCGACCCGGCCGCCGGCGGTGACCGGCGGGAGCGGGTACGCGCCGGCCTCGCCGCCGCCCAGGCGCACGAGGAGGCGGTCTTCGACCGGCTGCTCGCCGGGCTGGCCGCGCGTTCCTTCGTGACCGTGTACGGCGCGCCGGCCCGGCGCTGCCCCACGGTGTCGTTCCGGGTGGCCGGGTGGCCACCGGCGCGGACCGCGGCGGCGCTGGGCGGGGCCGGGCTCTGCCTGTCCTCCGGCGACTACTACGCCTACGAGTACTTCCAGGCCATGGGCCTGCGTGACTCCGGCGGCGCGGTGCGGGCCAGCGTCTACCACTACAACACGGTGGACGAGGTGGACCGGCTGCTGGCCGAACTGGACCGGCTGGCCGGGACCGGGGGGACAATGGTCCGGTGAGCTACCTGGTCGAGGAGAACGCCGCCAAGCACCGCTTCGAGATCCTGGTCGACGACGCGCTGGCCGGGTTCACGGCATATCTGCCCCGGGGCGAGGTGCTGGTCTTCACCCACACCGAGGTCGACGACCGCTACCAGGGGCAGGGCGTCGGCGCGGCGCTGATCAAGGGCACGCTGGACCAGGTCCGGGCCCGGGGCGGCCGGGTGGTGCCCCGGTGCCCGTTCATGGCCGCGTTCATCGAACGTCACAGCGACTACGCCGACCTGGTCGTCGACGCGCCCTGAGACCCGGCCCGACCGGGGGACCTCCCCGCCCGGTCGGGCCGGGGGTTCAGCGGGCGCCGGCCAGCAGCTCGGCGGCGGCCCGGGCCGCCGCCGCGGTGGCGCCGTGGGTGGCGAGATGCACCGCGCCGGTGACCAGCTCGGGCACGCCCAGTTCGACCACCACCGCGTCCGGCCGGGCGGTCAGGGCCCGGGTGACCGCGTCCCGCATCCAGTCGTGCCGGTGCAGGTCGCGCACGACCAGCACCAGCGGCCGGCCGGCCGGTCCGGCGGCCGGGTCGGCGGGGACCGCGTCGGCGGCGTACCGGGCGGTGGTGGTGCCGGGCGCGAGACTGGTCAGCGGCGCGGCGATGCCCCAGGGCGTCTCCTCGCCGATGGCGATGTTGCGCGGCGGCGCGAACTCCACCACGTGCGCCGGCCCGGCCAGCGGCAGCAGCCCGGAGTCGCCGCTGACCCGCACCGCCCGGCGGGCGGCGGCCAGCCCGATCGGCGAGTCGCCGCGTGACGGCGCGCCGGTGACCCGGTGGGCCCGGGCGGCGACGCTCCAGGCGGCGAGCTGACCGACCCGCTTCGCGGCCTCGGCGAGGCGCTCCTCCGGCAGCTCGCCGCTCACCACGGCGGCCACGATCGCGTCGCGCAGCTCACGGGCGTCGGCCTCGGTGGCCCGCTCCCCGCCCACGCAGATCGCGTCCGCGCCGGCGGCCAGCGCGCGCACCGCGGCGCCGGCGAAGCCGTACCGGTCGGAGACCGCCCGCATCTCCACCGCGTCGGTCACCACCACACCGCCGAAGCCCAGCTCCTCGCGGAGCAGGCCGCCCAGGATGCGCGCGCTCAGGGTGGCCGGCAGCTCCGGATCCAGCGCGGGCACCAGCAGGTGGCCGGTCATCACCGCCTGCACGCCGGCCGCCACCGCGGCCCGGAACGGGGCCAGCTCGACCGCGTCCAGCCGGGCCCGGTCGCCGCCGATGCGGGGCAGGTCGTGGTGGGAGTCGACCCGGGTGTCGCCGTGCCCGGGGAAGTGTTTGGCGCAGGCGGCGACGCCGCCGGCCTGCAGGCCGCGGACCCAGGCCGCGGTGTGGCGGGCGACCAGGTCCGGGTCGGCGCCGAACGAGCGCACCCCGATGACCGGGTTGGCCGGGTTGGAGTTGACGTCGGCGTCCGGGGCGTAGTCGAGCGTGACGCCGACGGCGGCCAGCTCGGCGCCGAGGTCGCGGGCGACCTCCGCGGTCAGCGCCGGGTCGTCGACCGCTCCGAGGGCGAAGTTGCCGGGTCGGGAGCTGCCCCGGGCCGACTCGATCCGGGTGACGTCGCCGGCCTCCTCGTCGATCGCCACGATCACGTCCGGCCGCTCCGCCCGCAGGTTCGCCGTCAGCGTGGCCACCTGCTCGTGGTCGACGACGTTGCGGGCGAACAGGACCACCGAACCGAGCCCCTCGCCGAGCCAGCGGCAGACCCACGGCGGCGGCGTGGTGCCGACGAACCCGGGTTGCAGGACGGCGGCGGCGAGCGCCGCCAGGTCTCCGGTCGATCCCACGGTCCGCTCGCTCATGCGCTGTCGTACCCCCGTCTCCCCCACGGACCCGCCAGGGCCGGCGGGTGCTGACATGGTCACACCGCGCAGCGAAATAGTCAACAATCCTTACTGTTAGGCGGTGGCGATCGACGGACACCCGTGGGAGAGTGCGTCCATGCCCGCCCTGCCGCTCGCCGACGCCACCAGCGCCGCGGACATCCCCGGCGTACGCCTGCTCGGCCTGGTGGTCGGCGCCCTGTTCCTGCTGATCGCGATCCGGGCGATGTTCCGCCGCTGACCCCACCGGGTTGGACGCCCCGCCCCGGGGTAGGGCTTGCGGTGTCCGGAACCGGCGGAGGGGGCACCATGAAGATCGGCTATTTCCTGTCCAGCGAGGAGTACACGCCGGCGGAACTGCTGGCCCAGGCGCGCGGCGCCGAGCAGGCCGGCTTCGAGGCACTGTGGATCTCCGACCACTACCACCCGTGGGTCGACGCGCAGGGGCAGAGCCCGTTCGTCTGGTCCACCATCGGCGCGCTCAGTCAGGTCTGCCGGCTGCCCGTGACCACCGCGGTCACCTGCCCCACCGTGCGGATCCACCCCGCGGTGATCGCCCAGGCGGCGGCCACCAGCGCGGTGCTGCACGAGGGGCGGTTCGTGCTCGGCGTGGGCACCGGGGAGGCGCTCAACGAGCACATCCTCGGCGACGCCTGGCCGCAGGCCGACGTCCGGCTGGCGATGCTGGAGGAGGCGGTCGAGGTGATCCGCGAGCTGTGGCGCGGCGACTTCGTCAACCACCACGGCCCGCACTACACGGTCGAGCACGCCCGGATCTACACCCGGCCCGAGACACCCCCGTCGATCTACGTCTCCGGCTTCGGCCCGAAGTCGATCGAGCTGGCCGCCCGGATCGGCGACGGCTACGTCAGCACCATGCCCGACGCCGACATGGTCCGCCGGTTCCGTGAGGCCGGCGGCGGCGACAAGCCGTGCCAGGCCGGCTTCAAGGCCGCCTACGCCGACACCGTCGACGAGGGCGCGCGGATCGCGTACGAGCGCTGGCCGAACGCCCGCGTGCCGGGCGAGCTGTCCCAGGTGCTCCCCTCCCCGCGCCACTTCGAGCAGGCCGCGCAGCTGGTCCGGCCGGAGCAGGTGCGCGACGCGTTCGTCTGCGGGCGGGACGCCGACGCCCACCTGGACATGATCGACCGCTACGCCAAGGCCGGGTACGACGAGGTCTACGTGGCCAACACCGGCCCGCACTGGCAGGGGTTGTTCGACCTCTACCAGCGCGAGGTCCTGCCCCGGCTGCGCTGATCGTGGCGCCGGTTTCGGGTCCGGACGCCGGGGGTAGCTGAGGCGCTTGATGAAACTGACCACGCACTCCACCAGCCTGCGCCGGGCGGCGAGGAACCTGTTCGGCTGGACCGCGCTGCGGCCCAACCAGCTGGCCGCCATGCGCGCCGTGATGAAGCGCCGTGACGCCCTGGTGGTGCTGCCCACCGGCGCCGGCAAGTCGGCGATCTACCAGATCCCGGCCAGCCTGATCCCCGGCCCGACAGTGGTCATCTCGCCGCTGCTCGCGCTCCAGCAGGACCAGATCGCCGCGCTCAACGAGCGGCAGCGCCCGGAGCTGCGCGCGGTGCGGATCAGCTCGGACGAGAGCGCGACCCAGCAGGCGCAGGCGATCGAGGAGATCCGGGCCGGGCGGGCCGAGTTCCTCTTCATCACGCCCGAGGCGCTGAGCAACCCGGACCGGCTCGCCGAGGTCCGCTCGCTCGGGCCGGCCCTGGTCGCGATCGACGAGGCACACTGCATCTCGGCCTGGGGCCACGACTTCCGGCCGGACTACCTGGCGCTCGGCCACCTGATCGACGGCCTGGGCCGGCCGCCGGTGGTGGCGCTGACCGCCACCGCCTCCCCGCCGGTCCGCGACGACATCATCGCCCGGCTGCGGCTGCGCGAGCCCGAGGTGGTGGTCTCCGGGCTGGACCGGCCCAACCTGTTCCTCGAGGTGGCCTACTGCCCCACCGACGACTACCGGTGGCGGCGGCTGGTCGCGCTGCTGCGCGACGACGAGCGGCCCGGGATCATCTACGTGCCGACCCGGCGGGCGGCCGAGGAGCTGGCCGGGCGGCTGACCGACGCCGGTTTCCCGGCCGACTTCTACCACGGCGGCATGCCCACCGCCGCGCGTCACGAGCTGCACGAGGCGTTCCTCGCCGACCGGGTGCCGATCATGGTGGCGACCTCGGCGTTCGGCATGGGCATCGACAAGCCGAACATCGCCTGGGTGGTGCACATGGCGCTGCCCGACTCGCCGGACAGCTACTTCCAGGAGATCGGCCGGGCCGGCCGGGACGGCTCCCCGTCGCGGGTCCTGCTGCTCTGGCGGTCCGAGGACGTCGGACTGCAGCGCTACTTCAGCGGCGGGCTGCCGGACGAGAAGGAACTGTGCGAGTTGGCCGCGGTGCTGCGGAGCAAGCCCCGCACCCGCAAGGAGCTGCGCGAGCTGACCGGGCTCGGCCCGCGAAAGCTCGGCCAGTACCTGTCCCTGCTGGAGCAGATCGGCGCCGCCGAACCGCGCGCCAAGCAGCGCGTCGGTGCCCCCCGGTACGCCCCGGACGCCGCCGAGTCCGGTCGGGCCGCGCTGGCCGAGGCCGAGCGGCAGCAGACCGTGACCCGGTCGCGGACCGACATGATGCGCGCCTTCGCCGAGACCACCGGCTGCCGGGGGCAGGTGCTGCTGGCCTACTTCGGCGAGCAGATGACCGAGGTCTGCGCCCACTGCGACAACTGCCACGCCGGCACCAGCGTGGCCAACGACGGCGCGGTCGGCCCGTTCCCGGTGCACAGCCAGGTGCGCCACCCGGAGTGGGGATCCGGACTGGTGCTCAACTACGAGGAGGACCGGATGACGGTGCTCTTCGACGAGGTGGGCTACAAGACGCTGTCCGTGCGCGTGGTGTCCGAACAGGGCCTGCTGGAGCTGGACTAGCCTGACCCGGGCGCCGCGTGGTGCCCGTGACAACGACGACCACGGCGAAAGGGGCCTGATCGTGATCGAGCAGCCGGCGTACACCCGGTTCGGTGTCTCCGACGAGGAGTGGGGGCTGCTGGTCGGTCTGCCGCAGGCGGTGCTCACCGCCGCCGCCGCGGCGGAGTCCGACGGCACCCGGCGCACCATGGCGGAGAACGCCGCCGGGTTGGAGACCATCGCCGCGGGGCGCGAGTCGGCGAGCCCGCTGGTGGCCGCCGTGGCCGGCGAGGTCGTCTCGCGGGTGGGCGACCCGGAGACCGGCGCGGAGATGCCGGTCATCACGCCGGACGACCCGAAGGCCATGATCGAGGACGTGCTCGCCCGGGCCGGCCAGGCGTCCGCCCTGCTCACCGGCCGGGTGGACGAGGGGCAGGCCGGCGCCTACCGGCACTGGCTGGTGGAGATCGCCGAGCAGGTGGTGGGTGCCGCCTCCACCGGCGGGATCCTGGGGATCGGCGGCGACGTGGTGAGCGACTCCGAGCGCCGGTTCCGGGACCGACTGTCCCAAGTGCTCAACGACTGAGTGACACAGGTCACGCCCCGCGGCTGCCGCCTTGCCGGCCCGCGGGGCGTCCAGCTTCATGAGAGGTGGACGAATTACGGGGGTCGACGATGGACGCAGCGCTGAGGCGGCAGGTCTTCGACACCGCGCAGGTGCCCGCTCCGGACCGCTTCGGGCTGTGGCTGGAGATGCTCGCCCGCACCCCGACGCTCACACGGATCCGCACCGAGCACGCCGACGACTTCGCGGCGCGGGCGGAGTTCCTCGAGCTGGGCCCGGTCCAGCTCATCCGGCACCGCTACCCCACGCTGCACGGCGTGCGGACCCGCAAGCTGATCCAGCGGTCCGAGGCGGACTGCTACTTGCTCGCGCTGACAGTGCACGGCACCGGCGTCGCGGACCAGGACGGGCACCGCGGCGTCTGTCCACCGGGCGACTTCACCTTCTACGACTGCGCCCGACCGCAGGAGCTGATCCACCACGCCGACGAGAATGAGCGGGCGGCGTCGATCGTCGCGCTGATCCCGTACGACGCGCTGCCGTTGCCGCACCGCCGGCTCGCGCCCCTGTTCGCCGGTCGGATGTCCGGAGCCGAGGGGATCGGCGCGCTGCTGGCCGACTACCTCATCCGCATCACCGGTCACCCCGAGCAGTACCACGCCGCCGACGCCGGCCGGCTCGGCGGCGTCGCCCTCGACCTGGTCGCCACGCTGCTCGGCCGGAACCTGGTCTCCGAGGAGGCCGTGCCCACCGAGATCCGCCGCCGCGCCCTGCTCGACCAGGTGCGCGCGTACGTGCGGCAGCACCTCGGCGACGCCACGCTGGACCCGCGGCGCATCGCCGAGGCGCACCACCTCTCGGTGCGCTCCCTGCACCGGCTCTTCGAGGCCGAGGAGACCACTGTCGCGGCGTTCGTCCGGGACGAACGGCTGGCCCGGTGCCGCCGCGACCTCGCCGACCCGGGCCTGGGCGACCGGCCGATCCAGGTCATCGCCGGTCGGTGGGGGTTCCGGGACAAGGCCCACTTCAGCCGGGCCTTCCGGGCCGCGCAGGCGGAGACACCGCAGGCGTACCGGGCCCGCCACCTGGAACGGGCACGGATCGTCAACACCACGGCGTCCGAAGTCAACCCGGCCCGGGCAGACTGAGGACGGGCCGACGCCGGCAACCGGCGCCAGCCCACTGGTAACGGGGGGCCGTGGCGCGGCGCCCGCGGTGGGTCCCGCCGCGGGCGACCGCCCCCGGTGGTCGCCCGCCCCCACTCAGTCCGCCTCCTCCTCCAGCAGCGCCAGGACGGACTTCTCCACCGCCTCCCGCGGCATCTCCGGCTGCACCGGCGCCAGCACCCCGTCGTGGTAGAGGTCGACCACGCGTGGGTCCACGTAGGACGTCCGAGCCACCGTCGGGGTGTTGCCGAGCAGTTCGGCGACCGACCGCATGACCGCGGCGACCGCCCGCCGACGGCCGGTGACGGACCGCTGCGGGCCCACCGTGGCCAGTTCGGCGGCGGCCAGGACGGTGGCGTGCCAGGTACGGAAGTCCTTCGCGGTCATCTCCCCGCCGCTGGCGTCGCGCAGGTAGTCGTTGACCTCGTCGCTGCGCACGTCCCGCCAGGACCGCCCGTCCCAGTAGCCGAAGAGCCGCTCCTGGGCGCGCCGCCGCCGGCGCAGGTTGAGCAGCACCTGGCACAGCTCGGCGTCCTCGACCCGGCGGACCTGCTCGATGCCGCCCTTCGCCAGGAACTCGAAGACCACGCACCCGCCGCGCGAGCGGGCGTGCTCGGGGCGCAGCGTGGCCACGCCGAACGTCGGGTCGTCGCCGGTGGCGTACTGGTCGCTGCCGACCCGGAACGCCCCCATGTCGAGCAGCCGGGCCACGGTGGCCAACACCCGTTCCCGCCGCAGCCCGCGCAGCGCCAGGTCGTGCGCGACCCGGTCGCGCAGCGCGGGCAGCCGGTGGGCCACCTCCAGCACGTGGTCGAACTTCGCCTCGTCCCGCTTGCGACGCCACTGCGGGTGGTAGAGGTACTGCTTGCGACCGGCCGCGTCGATGCCGGTGGCCTGGATGTGCCCGTTCGGGAACGGCGAGATCCACACGTCCCGCCAGGCGGGCGGGACGACCAGCTCGCGCAGGCGCGCCAGCTCCGCCTCGTCGCGCACCGGCTCGCCCCTCGCGTCCAGGAAGAGCCAACCCCTGCCGCGCCGCCGGCGCCCGTAGCCCGGCCGGCCCGGATCGCTACGCCGCAACCGCACCGGAGACCCGTTCCACCTCGGCCACCGCCGCCACCACCTCGTCGATCCCGATGGCACCCAATGTCGGGTGGGTTCCTACCCCGGCGAAACCCGCTGAATCCCGGTCAGGTCCGGCGGCCCGCGTGCCGCCGAGCACCCGGTGCCGGGGCCGGTCGGCCGGCGGACCCCAGCGCGCCGCCGGCACCGGACCGAACAGCACCACCGACGCGGTCCCGTAACCGGTGGCGAGGTGGGCCACGCCGGTGTCGCCGCTGACCACCAGCCGCGCGTCGGCCACCAGCGCGGCCAGTTCGGCCAGGCCGGTGCGGCCGGCCAGCACCGCCTCCGGCGGCAGCCCCGCGTCGCTGGCCACCCGGGCGGCCAGCGCCCGCTCGTCCGCCGACCCGGTGAGCACCACCCGGTGCCCGCGCGCGGTGAGCGTCCGGGCCAGCCCGGCGAAGCGGTCCGCCGGCCACCGCTTCGCCGGGACCTTGCTGCCCGGGTGCAGCACCGTCACCCCGGCCGGTACGCCCGGTCGGGGCGGGCGGCGCAGCGCCAGGTCACCCGGGTCGGCCGGCAGCGCGTACGCGTGCAGCAGCCGACACCAGCGGCGCACCTCGTGCTCGTCGTCGTCCCAGGCCGGACCGGTCGGGTGGCCGCCGGCCGGGTTGCGGTAGGCGAGCAGCCGGTCCGGCCGGGTGGCGGCCAGCGCCCGGTGCGACTCGGGCCCCCGGCCGTGCAGGTTCACCGCCACCTCCGGCGGAGGTCCGGTCCAGTCGACCCGGTCCGGCCCGTCGGTGGGCAGCACCCGGTCGACCGCCCCGGTCAGCGCTGCCAGCGGCGCCAGCCAGGCCGGCGCGGCGAGCACCAGCTCCCGTCCGGGCAGCCCGGCGCGCAGGCCGCGCAGCGCCGGGACGGCGGTGGCCAGGTCGCCGACGCCGAGCGCCCGCAGCACCAGGATCACGGGTACGAGGACTCCTGCTCGGCGCAGACCACCATCTCCCGGACCGCGCAGCCGGCCGGTTGGGAGAGCGCGAACATGACCGCGGCGGCGGTGTCGGCGGGTTCGTTGAGCACGGCGTCCGGGCCGGGACGGTACTGGGTGTCCCGCTCGTCGAAGAAGGCCGTGCGCATGCCGCCGGGGATCAGCAGGGTCACCCCGACCGCGCCGGCCAGCTCGGCGGCGAGGGCGCGGGTGAAGCCGACCACCCCGAACTTCGCCGCGCAGTAGGCGGTGGCGTCGCTGACCGCCTTGACGCCGAGCGTGGAGGCGACGGTGACGATGGTCCCCCGGGACGCCTCCAGGTAGGGCAGCGCCGCCCGGATCACCGCCGCCGTGGCGAGCAGGTCCACCGTGACGATCCGCTCCCAGGTCTCGGCCGGCACGTCGATCAGCTTCCCGGGCACGTCCATGCCGGCCGCGGTGACCACCGCGTCCAGTCCGCCGGAGCGTTCCGCGAGGTCCCGCGTGGCGGCCTCGGCGGCGCGGGTGTCGGCCAGGTCGCACTCGGCCCACGGCACCCCGTCGGCGGGACGCTGCCGGTCCAGCACGAGCGGTCGGCCGCCGGAGCGGGCCACGGCGGCGACGACGGCCGCGCCGAGCCCGCTGGACCCGCCGGTGACCAGGACGGTGGGACCGGCTCCGGGCAGGCCGTCGCTCATGCCGCCTCCCGCCGTCCGGTGGTGCCGGACCGGATGCCTCGCTCGCTCATCGTGCTCCCTTCGCAGTGGACCGGACGGTCGTCTCCGCGACGGCCTCCGCCGGGGTCACCGTCGCGGCCGGCCAGCCGCCGTGCCCGCGGCCCGCGCGGGCCGCCGCGATCATGTCGGTGGTGGAGCGCCCGTCCAGGTACGGCACGACCACCGTGTGCCCGCCCCAGCGGGCCAGGACCTCCGCCTCGGGCAGCGTCTCGGTGCCGCCGCCACTGGCGTAGTCGCCGCCCTTGACCCAGATGTCCGGGCGCAGCCAGGACAGCGCCGCGTGCGGCGTCGACTCGTCGAAGATCAGCACCGCGTCCACGCAGCCCAGCGCGGCCAGCAGCCGACCCCGGTCGCCCTGCGGCACGACCGGGCGCTCCGGCCCCTTGAGCCGGGCCACGCTGGCGTCGGAGTTCAGGCAGACCACCAGGCAGTCACCGAGCTGCCGGGCCGCCTGGAGCGTCGCCACGTGCCCGGCGTGCAGCAGGTCGAAGCAGCCGCCGGTGGCGACCACGGTGCCGCCGGCCGCGCGTACCCGGGACACCACCTCGCCGGCCGCGCGGGCGCCGATCCGCTCCCCGCCCACGGTGACCACCGCCGGGGCGGCGGTCCGGACCGGCGCCGGCAGCGCGGTCGCCACTCCCCCGTCGGCCACGTACGCCGACGCCTCGGCGACCGCCTCCTGTACCGCCTCGGACACCAGCGCGCCCCGGGCCAGCGCCAGCGTGGCGGTGGCCGCGAACCGGTCCCCGGCGCCGCAGGTGTCCCCCTCGGCGGCGGGCGCCGGCACCACCAGCGGGGTGGAGCCGGCGTGGCAGAGCAGCGCGCCGTCGCCGCCCAACGTCACCGCGACCGCGCCCGCCTGCCAGCGGCGGCGCAACGCCTGCGCGCTGCGGGACGCGGCGGACAGGCGGGAGCCGCCCGGCGGGACCTTGGCCAAGTCGCGGGCCTCCGGCTCGTTCGGGGTGGCCAGGTGCACGCCCGGCACCGCCGCCGGGCCGCGCGGGTGCGGGTCCCAGACCACCGGCGCCCGGGTGGCGGCGAGCGCGGCGCGCAGCGCCGGTAGCCCGGCGACCCCCCGACCGTAGTCGCTGACCAGCACCGCGGACGCGGCGGCGAGCAGCCGCAGGACGGCCTCGCTCGGCTCCCCCGGCACGCCGGTCGCCCCGCCCCGGTCGTGCCGCAGGAGCACCCGCCCCCGAGCCCGCAGCCGGATCTTCTCCGGCGTCGCGCCGGCCAGTGGGAGCGCGTACAGCCGCACCCCGGCGGCGGCGAGCAGGGTACCCAGCCGCGCCCCGCCGGCGTCGTCGGCGACGGCGGTGACCAGCGCGACCTCGGCGCCCTGCGCGGCCGCGAAGACCGCGGCCAGGCCGGCGCCGCCGGGACGGTCCACGGACGTGGTCTCGTCCAGCACCGGCACCGGCGAGTCCGGGCAGAGCCGGTTCACCAGCCCCTCGACGTCCCGGTCCAGCAGCGTGTCACCGAGCACCACCACGGGTCCCGCCATGCTCGACCTCCTCATCGGGCCTGCACCTCCGGATCCGGGTCGTCGAGCACCACCTCGACGCCGGCGCGCACCGGTCCGGCAGGGGCGCGGGCGGCGAGCGCCGCGGGCAGTTCCCGGTCGACGTACTCGCAGAGCACGTGCACGGCCACCAGGTGCAGCTCCTGCACCACCTGCCCGTCCGGCGAGTCGATCGCGAGCCGTTCGTGGCAGAGGTCGGCGAGGGGGTTGGGGGCGGGGCCGGTGAAGGCCCAGCAGCGTAGGCCGGTGTCGTGGGCGGCGTGGGCGGCGGTGAGGAGGTTCGGGCTGGTGCCGCTGGTGGACAGGAGCAGGAGGAGGTCGTCGGGTCGGCCGTGGGCGCGGACCTGGCGGGCGAAGATTTCGTCGTATCCGTAGTCGTTGCCGATGGCGGTGAGGGCGCTGGTTTCGGCGTGCAGGGCGATGGCGGAGAGGGGTTGGCGGTCGTGGCGGAGTTTGCCGACGAGTTCGGCGGTGAGGTGTTGGGCTTCGGCGGCGCTGCCGCCGTTGCCGGCCACCAGCAACCGCCCGCCGGCGGCGAGCCGGTGCGCCACCTCCCGACCCCAGCGGGCCAGCAGGTGCTCCGCGTCCCGCAGCGGCAGCAGCGCGGCGGCCAGCCGGGTCAGGTGGTCCTCCAGCACCGTCCCGCCGGCAGCCGGCGCGGCCGCCATCAGGCGACCACCCGGGTCGGCCGGCGCACGGTGGCCACCTCGCCGTACAGCTCGCCCAGCCGGTCGGCGGCGGTGGCCCAGGAGTAGCGGGCCCGGGCGCGTTCCAGCGCCGCGGTGGCATAGGCGAAGCGGCGGATCCGGTCGCCGAGCAGGCCGCGGATCGCCGCGCCGAGCGCCGCCGGGTCGCGGGCCGGCACCAGGTCGCCGGTACGTCCCGGCACCACCGTGTCGATCAGCCCGCCGACCGCCGTGCCGACCACCGGCACACCGCAGGCCATCGCCTCCAGCGGGGTGAGCCCGAACGGCTCGTACCAGGGGGCGGCGACCAGCACGTCCGCCGAGCGGTACCAGCGCCCCATCTCCTCGCGGGGCACCGCGCCGACGAGGCGGACCCGGTCGGCGAGGCCGAGCGAGTCGGCGAGCGCCCGCAGGCGCAACGCGTACGGGTCGGTCTCCAGCAGGCCGGCCGGTGGTCCGCCGACCACCACGCACTCGGCGTCCGGGACCAGCGCGACGGCATGGATGACGTCCTGGAAGCCCTTGCGCTCGACCAGTCGGCCGACGGTGAGGATGCGGGCCCGGCCGCCGTCCCGCTCGGCGACCGGGCCGAGCGGACCGAAGGTGGACAGGTTCACCCCCGACGGCACGACGGTCATCCGGGAGCGGGGCACGCCCATCCGGACCAGCTCGGCGACCTCGTCCTGGCACTGGGCGACCACCCGGTCGACCGCGCGGCCCAGGTCCCGTTCGTGGTCGATCCGGCCCGGCGGGCTGGTGTCCTGGGCGCCCTGGTGGCGGCGCTTGACGGTGCCCAGCGCGTGGTAGGTCTGCACCACCGGCACGCCGGTGCGTCGGGCGGCGGCGAGCCCGGCCAGTCCGCTCATCCAGAAGTGCGCGTGCACGACCTCGGGCTGCCAGTCGCCGGCGCGCCACCGGTCGGCCAGCCAGTCGGAGAACGCCGGCATGTACGGCAGCAGGTCGTCCTTGGCCACCGGCTCGGCCGGGCCGGCGGGGACGTGGACCACCTCGTACCCGTCCGGGGCGCGGACGGTCACCGGCAGGTCCACCGCGTCGAGCCGGGTGTAGACCCGGACGTCGTGACCGGCGGCCGCGAGCGCGGCGGAGAGCTCGGCGACATGCGTGTTCTGGCCACCGGCGTCCTCCCCGCCGAGGACGGCGAGCGGGCTGGCGTGTTCCGAGATCATCGCGATGCGCATACTTCCTCCTCCAGCAGCCGGTCCCAGTCGGCGAGGAATCGCTCCAGGCCGTAGCGGTCACGGGCGGCGGCCCGGGCCGCGGCGCCCGCCCGGCGGGCGGCCGCCGGGTCGTCCAGCAGGCCCCGGGCGGCGTCGACCAGCACGTCGACCCGGGTGGAGAGCGCGCCGGCGGCGGGTGGCACCGCCTCGACCGCCTCGGTGGTGGCCAGTGCCACCACCGGCATGCCCATGGTCATCGCCTCGATCAGGCTGAGCCCGAGTGAGGTCCAGCGGCACAGGTGCAGGTACGCGCGGCGCCGGGCCAGCTCGGCGTGCATGGCGTGCTGGGGCACGTCGTCGTGGCTGATCAGGCGGTCCTCGGGCAGCCCGAGGTGGGCGGCGAGCCCGGCCACCTTCATGCCGTAGACGTCCAGCGGCGCCAGCGCGGCGAACCGGGCGAGCAGGTCGGTGCCGGTGACCCGCCAGCGGCGTACCGGCTCGTTGATGACCACGGCGAGGCGGTCGAGTTCGCCGGTCCAGTCGACGGTGGGGGCGACGACGCCGTGTTCGACGACGGCGGTGCGGGTGGCGCCGTTGTCGTAGAACAGTTCGTTGAAGTGGGTGACGTGGGTGAGCAGGAGGTCGTCGCGGTCGGCCATCGGGTGGCGGGTGTTCGGCACGTCGCCCTTGGGGGTGTTGTGTTCGACGTAGATCGCCGGCACGTCCCGGCCCACCCGCCGGCCGAGCCACTCGCAGGCCAGATCGAACTCCTCGGGGCGTTGCAGGACCACCACGTCGACGTCGGTTGTGGCCAGTTCGTCCGGGGTGACCTCGACGGCGGTGTCCGGCCAGGGGTAGGTGCGGGCGCGGCCGAGTCCGTAGGGGCCGCGGTCGGGGGTGACCGGCACCAGGTAGCGGTGCTTGCCGTGCACGAACGACGTGGTCCACGAGCCGTGCACGTGCCACAGCAGGATGTTCATCCGACCACCCCGCCGGGGACGGGCGCCGGCACGGCGGCGGGCACGCCGAGCAGTCGCAGCGCCTCCAGCACCCGGCCCGGCTCGACCGCCGACAGGCACGGGTGCCCGGGCACCGGGCAGGCGGTGGCCCGGGTGTCGCGGCAGGGCGCGGCGGCGTCGCCGAGGCGGACCGTGGGCACCCGGTAGGGCCCCCACTGCCCGAACGGGACGGTCGGGGCGAAGAGACTGACCACCGGCACGCCCAGCGCCGCGGCCAGGTGCGCCGGGCCGGTGTTGCCGACCACCAGCGCGCCGGCCCCGGCGATCACGCCGGCCAGCTCGCCGAGTCCGGTACGCCCGCCCAGGTCGATCCCGCCGGCCGCGGCGACCCGGGCGGTCAGCTCGCGTTCGTCCGGCCCGCCGGTGACCAGCACCCGGTGCCCGGCCGCGCCGAGCACCCGGACCACCCGGGTGGCCAGCTCCACCGGGCAGGCGCGGGTCTCCACCGAGGACCCCGGGTGCAGCACCACGTAGCCGGGCGGCGAGGCCGCGGCCGGCACCGGCGGCAGCCGGTCGGTGCGCAGGCGTAGTCCGGGTTGGTCGTCGGGGGGCAGGGGGTAGCCGGCAGCGGCGGCGAGGGAGAGGGCGCGTTCGGGTTCGGGTACGCCGGCGGGGACGCGGTGGCGGACGTCGAGCAGGGCGCCGGGGTAGTCGTCGCTGATGGCACTGATGTGGGGGATGCCGGCGAGGCGCAGCAGCAGGGCCAGGGGCAGGGGTGACTGGTGGAAGCTGGTGAAGATGACGGCGTCGTCGGCGCCGACGGCGGCGAGCCGGGCGGTGAGGGCCTGGATGGCGTCGGGGTCGACGGGTGGGGCGGGGGCGTCGATCCAGGGCAGCGGCCATTCGACGATCTCGTCGACGCCGGGCAGCAGGTCGGCGGCGGCGCGGCCACGAGGGCCGCACAGGAGCACCACCCGGTCGGCGCCGGCGGCGACGGCGCGAATGCCCGGGCCGGTGACCAGCACGTCCCCGGCCGCGTCGCTGCGGACCACCAGCACGGTCCCCCGGGCCGGACGACGCGCGGGCGCCGGGGCGGCCACCAGTCGCATCCGGGCCAGCACGGTGTCCACCGCGTCGGGCAGGTCGGCGGCGACCGTCGGCGCGGCGGCCACCTCGGCCGCCCGGGTGGCCGGCGTGGGCACCAGGACGCCGGCGGCGCCGGCCGCGGCGGCCGCGGACATGTCGGCGCCGATGTCCCCGATCAGCACGCACCGGGTCGGCACGGTGCCGAGCGCCCGGGCGGCGTCGTGCACCAGGCCGGGCGCGGGCTTGCGGCAGGCGCAGCGGTCGGACTCCGCGTGCGGGCAGATCGCCCAGTGGTCGAACGGACCGAGCAGCTCCTCGACCCGGGCGTGCACCCGACGCATGTCCTCGGCGGTGAAGTACCCCCGCGCCAACCCGGACTGGTTGGTCACCACGGCCAGCCGCAACCCGGCCGCCCGCAACCGGTCCAACGCCTCCCGCGCCCCCGGCACCGGCCGCACCTTCTCCGGATCCCCGTTGTACGGCACGTCCTCCACCAGCGTGCCGTCCCGATCCAGCAGCACCGCGTCGTACAGGCCGGACGGCAGCCGGCCAGAACCCGGGCTAACCCCGGCTGACCTGCACTGATCCCGCTCGTGGTCCGGTTGCACGGGCGGCGGGTTCCCGAGCCCCCGAGGAGTAAACGTCACCTTCGGCGGAGCCCACCCCGCCGGCGCCGCACGGGCCGGTCCACGCCTGCCACGCCCGGCCCGGTGCGGCGATACCCGCCGCCCCGGAGAAGCTAACCCGTCCGCTGTTAGCGGCGGCTCCGGCGGGGGTACCGGACGGTGGTGGCAGTCGTGGAGAAAGTGATCGACGCACCCCCGGAGCAGGTCTTCGAGGTGCTCGCCGACGGGTGGACGTACAGCGACTGGGTGGTCGGCACCACGCACGTGCGGGACGTGGACGACGACTGGCCGCGGGTCGGCAGCCGGTTGCACCACCGGGCCGGCCCCTGGCCGCTCTCGCTGCAGGACGCGTCCACCGTGCTGGAGTGCCGCGCGCCGCACCGGCTCGTGCTGCGGGCCGGGCTCTGGCCGGCCGGTGAGGCGATCGTGGCGTTCGTCCTGGAGCCGCTGGACGACGGGCGGACCCGGGTGACGATCGGCGAGGACTTCGCCGCCGGACCGCTGCGCTGGGTCCGCACCAAGCTCAACGATCTGGTGCTGCACCTGCGGAACAAGGAGACGCTGGCCCGGCTGTCGGACATCGCCACGCGACAGAGACCGGACCGGTGATCGGACGGTCGCGGGGCGTCTGTGCGGAGCCGATCAGGTGGACTGGCTACCCTCTCTGGTGAACCTGTCGGCCGACCGAGGAAGTCCGTGATGATCGAACCCGTGCAGTTGCCCTCCCCGTGGGCGGACGCGCGCCTGACCGTCGTCGTTCCGACCTACAACGAGGCGGGCAACCTCCCGGTGCTGGTCGAGCGCCTCCTCGCGCTGCCGCTGCCGGGGCTGAAGGTGCTCGTCGCGGACGACAACTCCCCCGACGGCACCGGTGAGGTGGCCGACAAGCTGGCCATCGAGCACCCCGACCGGATCCTGGTGGTGCACCGTCCGGGCAAGGAGGGCCTCGGCCGGGCGTACGTGGACGGGATCAGCCGCGCCATCGACGACGGCGCGGAGTTCGTCGCCCAGATGGACGCCGACCTGTCGCACCCGCCGGAGGCGCTGCCCGGCATGCTCGGCGCGCTGCTCTCCACCCAGGCGGCCGTGGTCATCGGCTCCCGCTACGTGCCCGGCGGCGAGTTGGACGAGAACTGGCCGCTCTACCGCCGCGCGCTCAGCGGCTGGGCGAACCTCTACGTGCACACGCTGCTGCGGGTGCGGATCCGGGACCTGACCGCCGGCTTCAAGATCTGGCGGGCGGACGCGCTGCGCACCATCGGGCTGGACCGGGTCCAGTCCAACGGCTACAGCTTCCAGGTGGAGATGCACTACCTCGCCACGAAGCTCGGCCACACCATCCTGGAGGTGCCGATCCGCTTCGAGGAGCGTCGCGAGGGCGACTCGAAGATGACCACCGCCACCAAGATCGAGAGCGCGCTGATGCCGTTCAAGCTGCGCAGCCGGCACCGCAACCTCGACTCCTGACCGGCCCTCCGGTCTCTCCGCTCCGCTCCACAACGGGTGCACGCTGCGTAACCGTGACGCAGCGTGCGTCTGCCTGTCGGGGCCGTACCCACGCCCGTGCCGCCTGCTCTGCCGCCGTCGACGCACCAGTCCGTTGAGCTGCGACGGAGGGGATCGCCGGGTCGACCGTACGATCACCGCATCTCTACCGTGAGTCACCGCCGCGTAGAGGGCTGCAGAGCAAGGCGGCGGAGGGGTGTGCCCTGACCCCGCACATCGGTCACGCCGCGTCACCGCTAGACGCCCGGGCGGCGCTCCATCGGCCCGGGACGAAGGCGCGACCAGCCGGGAGAGCGTTCGACCCGAGCGGGAAGGGCGCCACGCGAGCCGGGGCGGCACCAGCTCGGCGGGTCAGCGGGTCAGCGGTAGACCGAGCGGTGGGCCGCGGCGATCGTCCGGGCGTACACCCCGCCCGTGACGGCCCGGTCGCGGGCCAGGGCCGCGCGGGCCGCGTTCGCGCCCGGCGCGCCGTGCACGCCGCCGCCCGGGTGCGCCGAGGCGCTGGCCAGGTAGAGCCGGTCCACCGGGGTGTCCGCCCGACCCAGGCCGGGGATCGGCCGCAGGAAGAGCTGCTGGTACGCCGCCGCGGTGCCGCCGCCCAGCGCGCCGCCGACCAGGCTCGGCTCGGCCTCCTCCAGGTCGGCCGGACCGGCCACGTGCCGCCCGAGGACGGACGCGCGGAAACCCGCCGCGGCGGCCTCCAGCACCTCCTCCATCCGTTCCACGTGTGCCGCCACGTCCTCGGCCCGCCAGTTCCGGCGGAACGGCAGGTGGGTGTAGGACCAGAGCGACTCGGTGCCCGGCGGTGAGTGGCTCGGTTCGGCCACCGTCATCTGGCCGACCAGCAGGAACGGGTCCGCCGGCACCTCACCGCGGGCCAGCGCGGCGGCGTACGTGGTGAGCCCGTCCAGGTCCGCGCCGAGATGCACGGTGCCGGCGCCGGCCAGCTCGCGGTTCTGCCACGGCATCGGCGCCGACAGCGCCCAGTCGACCTTGAGCGTGGAGCCGTCCCACCGGAAGTGCGCCAGGTCCTCCACCAGCCGGGGCGGTAGCGCCGCCGCGCCGACCAGGTCCAGGTAGAGCGCCGGCGCGGGGACGTCGGCGAGCACGGCACGTCGGGCGCGCCAGTCGGTCCCGCCGGCGGTCCGCACGCCCATCGCCCGCCCCCGCGCGGTGAGCACCCGCTCGACCCGGGCGCCGTACTCGATCCGACCGCCACGGGCGACGAGCCGGGCGACCAGCGCGTCGGTGATCCGCTGCGCGCCGCCCACCGGCACCGGCCAGCCGACCTGCTGGCCGAGCATGGCGAGCAACCAGCCGTACACCCCCGAGCCGGCCTCCTCCGGGGACAGGTCGGTGTGCAGGGCGCAACCGGCCAGCAGCGCCGGCCCGCCCTCGCCGTCGAAGAGTTCCGCGCCGAGCTTGCGCACCGGGAGCACGAGCCGCCGGGCCAGCCGCAGCGCGCCGGCGACCCGGAGCCGGCGCAGCAGGCCCAGCCCGCCGCGCACCGGCGGGAACGGGCTGGTGATGGCGTCCAGCATCGGCTCGGCCACCTGGCGCCAGTCCGCGTACGCGTGCCGCCAGCGCTCCCCGTCGCCCGGGGCGAACGTCTCCATCGACGCGGCTGTGCGGTCGAGATCGCGGTTGACCACTGCGGCCCGGCCGTCCGGGAGCAGGTGCGCCAGCACGTCCGGCGCGTTGGTCCAGGACAGGCCGTGGCGCTCCAGGTCGAGCCCGCCCAGCACCGGGGAGGCGTAGCCGAGTGGATAGAACGAGCTGTAGAGGTCGCTGAGGTAGCCGGGTGCGGTCACCTGCGCCGAGCGCACCGCTCCGCCGGGCGCCTCGGTGGCCTCCAGCACGAGGACGTCCCAGCCCGCGTCGGCCAACAGGTTCGCGGCCACCAGACCGTTGTGCCCGGCCCCGATCACGACGGCGTCGGCGGTCGAAATCATCCGATCCGCCTACCCGGCCGGTCCCCGGGCGAAACGCGTTTGCCTCGTCCGGACCGGGGCATCCATGGCCGCATGTACACGGTTGCGCAGCTCATAGGTGGGGTGTGGGGCGCCGGTGGCGAGGGCGGCGAACTGGTCGTCCACGACCCGGCCGACGGATCGCCCGTGACCCGGGCGCCGGTGGCCACTGCGGACGAGGTGGCCAAGGCGGTCGAGGCCGCCCGGGGCGCCGCCGCGGAGTGGGCGGCCACCGCGCCGGCCGAACGGGCCGCCGCGCTGCATCGCGCGGCGGACGCGGTCGAGGCCGCGGCGGCGGAGCTCGCCGAGGCGACCACCGCGGAGATGGGCAAGCCCCTGGACGACGCGCGGGGCGGCGTGGCGGCGGGCGTCGGCACGCTGCGACAGTACGCCGAGCTGACGCCGGTGCGGGGCGGACGGACCCTGCACGGCAGCCACCCGGCGCTGGACTTCATGGCTCCCGAGCCGCGCGGCGTGGTCGCCGCGATCACCCCCTGGAACGACCCGGTGGCGGTCGCCTGCGGCCTGCTCGGCGCGGCGCTGGTGACCGGGAACGTGGTGCTGCACAAGCCGAGCGAGCGCACCCCGGCCACCGGGTGGCTGCTGGCCCGGGCGTTGGACTCGGCGTTGCCGGCCGGGGTGCTGTCGCTGCTCACCGGCGGCGCGGAGGTGGGCGCCGCGCTGGCCGGTCAGGAGCTGGACGTGGTGGCCCACGTCGGGTCCACCGCGACCGGCCGGGCGATCGCCGCGGCGGGCGCGCGCACCGGCGCGAAGGTGCTGCTGGAGAACGGCGGCAGCGACCCGCTGGTGGTCGACGCGGACGTCGACCCGGTCTGGGCGGCCGAACAGGCGGCGCTGGGCTGCTTCGCCAACGCCGGCCAGATCTGCGTCGCGGTGGAGCGGATCTACGTGCACCGCGACGTCGCCGAGGACTTCGTCGACGCGCTGGTGGCCCGCGCCGAGGCGCTCGCCACCGGACCCGGCCGTGACCCGGACACGCAGCTCGGCCCGCTCGTCGACCGGCGGCACCGGGACCACGTGCACGGGCAGGTCACCGCCGCGGTGGCCGAGGGCGCCCGGGTACGCACCGGCGGCACGATCCCGGACGGGCCGGGCGCGTTCTACCCGGCCACCGTGGTGGAGGGCTGCCGCCACGAGATGGCGCTGGTCCGCGAGGAGACGTTCGGTCCGGTCGCCCCGGTGGTGGTGGTCGACTCGTTCAGCGAGGGGCTGCGCTGCGCGGCCGACTCCCCGTACGGTCTGGCGGCCACGGTGCTGACCGGCTCGATGAGCCACGCCCAGCGGGCCTGGCGGGAACTGCCGGTCGGCACCGTCAAGGTCAACGCGGTCTTCGGCGGCGCGCCGGGCGGCGCGGCCCAGCCGCGCCGGGGCAGCGGCCAGGGCTTCGGGTACGGCCCGGAGCTGCTCGACGAGTTCAGCGCGGTGAAGGTGGTGCACCTGGAGGCGCCGGGCGGCGGCCACTGGTGAGCCGACACCGTCGAGCCCGGGACCTGCGGAGTCCCGGGCTCGACGTCGTACGGTGGCGGTTCAGCGACCGCCGCGCGCCTTGCGGGTGGCGGTGTTGTTGGCCTTCTCGATCGCCTTCACCAGCTCCGGCTTGGTCATCCGCGACCGGCCGCGCACGTCCAGTTTCTTCGCCACCTCCATGAGGTGGTCCTTGGTGGCGTTGGCGTCCACGCCGCCGGCCGTGGGCGCACGGCGGGCCGGTCCACCGCCGGCGGCCTGCTTGTCGCTCGGCCCCTTGCGGCCCTTCGGCTCCCAGTGGTCGCCGACCTTCTCGAACTCGTGCTTGACCGCGGCGAAGGCGGCGCGGTGAGCCCGCTCCCCCTCGCCGTACGTCTCGACCGCCGAGTCGTGCGTCTTCTCCCAGGTCCGCTGCGCCTTGGCCGGGGACCGCTTCAGCGTGCTGGGCAGCACCTCACGCCCGGGCATCTCGTCCACCTCCGTCTCGATCGGGTGTCCCCTGTCGTTCCCTTCCCCTACGGGGACAAACCGGCGCGCGGTTTGTCGATTTCCGCCGTGGGGTACCGCCGGGCCACGCCCGGTGGCGCGGCCGGCGCGTGGAGGAGGCGGTCATGACGGCGACGACACCACCCGCGGTCGGTGACCGGCCCCGGTCCCGTTTCCCGCGACGCATCCGTCAGCTGAACTGGCGCACCTGGCGGGGTGTGCTGGTGCGCAGCGGCCAGGGCTTCGTCAAGGACAACTGCGCCGACTGGGCGGCCGCGCTCACCTACTACGGGGTGCTGGCGCTCTTCCCGTCCACGGTCGTGGTGGTGGCGTTGGTCGGGCTGGTCTCCGACGGTCCGCGCACGGTGGACACCGTGATCGACCTGGCGCGCGAGATCGGGGCCGGCTCGGTGGTCGGCAACGACGCGTTCGTCGGTGTGGTGCGCAACGTGGTCGAGCAGCAGGGGTCGGCGAAGGTGCTGCTGAGCTTCGGCCTGCTCGGCGCGCTGTGGTCCGCCTCCGGCTTCATCGGCGCGTTCACCCGGGCCTCCAACGCGATCTACGGGGTCGAGGAGGGGCGGCCGTTCTACCGCCTGCGTCCGCTGCAGATCGGCATGGCCGCGATCACGCTGCTGCTGCTCGCGGTGGTGGCCACCGGGCTGATCGTCAGCGGCCCGGTCACCGACGCGGTGGGCGACCTGCTGCACGCCGGCGCCCTGGCCCGGACCTCCTGGTCGGTGACGAAGTGGCCGCTGCTGGCCCTGGTCGCGATGACGTTGCTGTCGCTGCTGTTCTGGATCGCGCCGAACGTGCGGCAGCCGCGCTTCCGCTGGCTCACCCCCGGCGGCGCGCTGGCGCTGCTGGTGTGGGTGGCGTCCTCCTTCGGCTTCGGTCTCTACGTGGCCAACTTCGGCTCCTACGACGTCACCTACGGCAGCCTCGGCGCGGTGATCGCGTTCCTGGTCTGGCTCTACCTGTCGAACTGCGCGCTGATGCTCGGCGTGCAGGTCAACGCGGAGCTGCAACGGGGCCGGGCGATGCAGGCCGGGGTGGACGAGCCGGACGAGCCGGTGCTGCCGCCACGCGCGCCGGCCGACTGAGGACCGGCCGCCCGGTTCCGCCCCGGGTGACCGGGTCCCCCGACCCGCGCCGGTTTACCGGCGATCCCCCGGGGCATGTCTGTGGGCATGGAACGTGGCAGCAGCAAGCACTCGCCCAGGGTCGACGATCAGATGAGCAGCGAGGTCAGCGGTCTCGTCCAGGGGCCGGGCACCGGGGGCTCGCGGGTCGACGAGTTCCGCGTCCCCGAGCCGGCCGGCGAGGACCAGCCCGAGGCCACCACGGCCCCGGCCGGAGAGCTGCGCACCGGCGCTCCGCAGGGGATGAGCTCCCAGGACGTGGAGGCGCGCAGCCGCCTCGGCCGGTTCATCGGCATGGCGGCGCTGCCCGGCGACCGCGACACGCTGGTGGCCAACGCCCGGGAGAACGAGGCGCCCGCGGACGTCGTCGCGGCGCTGGAGAGCCTGCCGGAGGGCACGCGTTACCAGACGGTTTCCGAGGTGTGGGCCGCACTCGGGCACAAGAACGAGACGACGCGCTGGTGAGCGGACCGGCCCACGGTCCGCACCACGGCACCGGCGGAACAGGAGGAACCCCGACATGAGCGGCGTTATGGAACACGTGGACGTGGACGTCCCGATCCGGACCGCGTACGACCAGTGGACCCAGTTCGAGGAGTTCCCGCACTTCATGGAGGGCGTGCAGGAGGTACGGCAGCTCTCCGACACGATGACGCACTGGACCGTGGAGATCGCCGGGGTCAAGCGCGAGTTCGACGCCGAGATCACCGAGCAGCTGCCGGACGAGCGGGTCGCCTGGCGTTCCACCGGGGGCACCCAGCAGGCCGGCGTGGTGACCTTCCACCGCCTCGACGAGGGGCACACCCGGGTCACGCTGCAGATGGAGTTCGAGCCGCACGGCGTGGTCGAGCAGGCCGGCGACAAGCTGGGCGTGGTCGACCGCCGGGCCAAGGGCGACCTGGCGCGGTTCAAGACGTTCATCGAGCGGCGCGGTCAGGAGACCGGCGCCTGGCGCGGTGAGGTCGACCGGCCGACTCCCTGAGTCCCCGCTTCCCCCCGTACCGAAGCTTCGATGGCCGCCGGCTCGCCCGGCGGCCATCGCGCTGTCCGGCGGCCGTTTGCGATCATTCCGCCCGGGTACCGCAGGGGAATGACCGACAACGACCGCCACGTGTGGCGCGACGAGGACCGCACTCCCCTGCACGAGCTGGACCAGGCGATCGCCCGGTCGACGCTGGACGGCCAGGCCGACGACGCCACCGGCAACGACGCCGGCGAGGAGGCCGCGTTCGGCCACGGTCCCGAGGCGGTGGACCGGGGCGCCGGCCCGGAGGCCGAGCGGCGGGAGATGACCGACGCGGACCGGGCGTACCGGCCGTCGACCACCGGCCGGACCGGGCCGGACACCATGTGAGGCGCCGGCTCCGGGGGGCCGGAAGCTACCCGGAGCCGGTCACCCTACGCTCGACCGAAACGACAAAAAGTGAGGTACGGGCGGTCGGGAAAACGGACAGCCCATCCAGAATCGGCCGAACGGCTGACGGCGCTCCCCCCATGGCGCGCAAGACTTTCGGGATGGATCAGGGCTCCGCTTTCCTCTCCACCCGTCAGCGCCGCCTCGCCTGGCTGGGCTTCCTGCTCGCCGCCGTCCAGGCGCCGGTCGCCGCGAAGTTCACCGACGACAGCTCCTGGCTCTTCAGCCTGGTGGTCGCGTTGATGGTCGCGACCGTGATCATCGCCGACGACGGCGCGCGCCGCCGTCCGGCCGACGCGCGTTCCTCGGACTGACTCCTCGCTACGCCGGGCGCGCCTCGTGCCCCGGCCGGCCCCGGGAGCGGCGGCGCTCCTTCATCTCCGCCTCGTAGAGGTGCCGCCGGCCGCCGACCAGGTCGTCCCGGGCCTGCCGGTCCATCTCCCGGAACAGCGCGTAGTAGCCGTCGTCGAAGTCCTCGACGATCTGGAAGGTCCACCGTCCGGCGATGACGTTGCGACCGAGCAGGTCGCGGTCGATCCGCTCGGCGAGGGCCGGGTGCCCGGCGGAGCGGAACAGCTGCACCGCGTCGTCCAGCATCAGGTCGGCGTGGCCGATCAGCTGGTGCAGTTCGTAGAGGTGGCCGCGGGCCCGCTCGACGCACTCCAGGGCCTCGCTGAGCTTGCCCAGCGCCTCGACCGTGGCGTCACTCACCCCGTCCGGGCGGCGGTGCGCCCGGTCCGGTCCGTCGTGCGGCTGTCCCATCCTGTTCCTCCACGGGCTCGCTGCGCCGTCCGCGCGGTTTCCTTCTGCCCCGGGACGGGCTGCTCAATCCCGCCGGACGACACCGCCGGTCACCCGGCTGATCCGGGCATCGGCCGGTCGGCCGAGGTCAGCCCGCTCCCGCCGGGGCTAGCCTCGGTCACCATGCGCGTGCCGAACAACCGGGTCGCGACCCCCTCCGCGGCGGTGGCCGCACGGTCGACCCTCACCACGCTGACCACCGCCGTCGGCACCGCCGGGCTCGCTGCGGCCTTCGCGAACCCCGGGCTGCTCGCGGAGGTCGACCAGCACGCCGCCGGCGTGCGCGACAGCCTGCACGGCGACCGCCGGCCGCTGGGCGTGGCGGCCCTCGCCGGCTACGCCGAAGGGCTGCGCGACGCGGCGACGGAACACGGCTGGACGCCCCCGGAGGGGCCGGTCGACTGGTCGGCGCCGGGCTGGCTGCTCACCCGCCTGCTCGCGGTCTGCCTGCTGGCCCGCGGGTTGGACCCCCGACAGCTGGCCTGAGGCACGGCGACGGGGTGTCCGCGATCGCCCCGCGAACACCCCGGTCACCCGCCTCCGTCAGCCGTTGGGCCGGCGGAACTGCTGCGTCTGGTCGCCCGACTGCCCGGAGCGGTAGGTGCCCGCCCCCGACATCGACTCCGGCCCGGTCGGGGTCGGCTGTGCGCCCCGGTCGGCCATCTGCCGCTCGTAGTCGCTGCGACCCGCCTGCTGCGCCTGCCGCTGCTCCCGGAACGCCCGGGACTCCTCGGCGGCCCGGTGCAGCCAGCCGTCCCAGCGGTCCTGCATCGGCTTGATCAGACCACCGCCGACACCCACGATCAGGATGCCCGCCACGGTGGCGAGGAAGGCCACGAGCACCGGTGTGGTCACCGTGGTCGCGATGCCCACCTGGTTGAGCGCGGCGATGATGCCGAGCGCCAGGATGAAGATCGCGGTCACGTCGGCCAGCACCCGGCCGTAGGAGAGCCCGCCGAGCGCGCCGGAGACCAGGTCCCGGACGGCGTTGGCGATGGCGGCGGCGATCACCACGATGACGATCGCCACGAAGGCCCGCGGCAGCCAGGACACCACCCCGCGGATCAGGTCGCTGATCGCGTTGGGCCCCCACACCCCGAAGGCGAACTGCAGGGTGAACAGCAGGACCGCGTAGTAGGCCAGTCTGGCCAGGATGTCGCTGGCGTCGTACCTGGTGCGTTCGAGGGCGCGTTTGATCCCGCCGCGTTCCACGGCGCGGTCGAACCCGACCCGTTCCAGTGCCGCGTCCACGATTTTGAGGACGGCTCGGGCGATGAGCCAACCCACCACGAGGATCGCGATGAACGCGATGGCCCTCGGTACGAAGAGCAGCACCGACCTCCAGAAGTCGGTCCAGGCCGCACTGATGTCGACCTGACCGACCGCGAGGGTTTTCGGCATGATGTCCCTCCTGTCGCGTGAACTGCGCCGCCCGCATACCCGATGACCTCGGCAGCACGCCGAGCCGGACCCGGCCAATTTCCCGACATGCCCTGCCGAACCGGCCCTGACCTGCACTAACGTCCGACCACCGGAGGACCGGGGCCGACTCGGGCCACATGATCGGAACCGGACCGCCACGCTCCGGTTAGGCTGCGGTCATGCCAGGCACCGTCGGTCGGGTTCCCACACCCTCCGTCCCCACTCCGGGAGCATCCGCCGGTCCGGTCGCCACCGGGCCGGCCGCCGCGACCGCCCACCCGTGGGCCGACACGCCCCTGGGTGCGCCGGAGAACTGGGACCCCGCCGTCCGCGCCGTGATGGACGTGGTGCTGGACTCGCCGGTGCCGATGGCGCTGCTTCTCGGCGACGACCTCGTCCTGCACTACAACGAGGGGTACGCGGAGCTGATCGGCGACCGCCACCCGGGCGCGCTCGGCCGGCCGGCGGCGGAGGTGTTCGCCGAGGTGTGGCGGGAGGCCGGCGCCGGCGAGGCGCTGGAGCGCGTCTACCGACTGGGCGAGCCCTTCCTCGAGCGGGAGGCGGTGCTGCCGGCCGACCGGCAGGGCGGGGGCCCGGCCGAGCCGGCCGTGTTCACCCGCGGCCACTCCCCGGTCCGCGACTCCACCGGCCGGATCGTCGGCGTGCTCACCGTGTCGGCGCAGACCACCCAGCTCACCCAGCAGTTGCAGAGCCTGAGCGACTTCGCCGCGGCGCTCTCCGGCACGCTCACGTTGGACGACGTGGCCCGGGTGACGCTGCGCTACTGCCTGCACTCGTTCGACGCCGACCGGGTCTCCCTCGCGGTGGACGAGGGCGCCGCGTGGCGGATGGTCCGGCGCATCCGGGGTGAGCTGCTCGACGAGGCCGACGAGCGACTGCCCCCGCTGTGGCGTCGGCTCGGCGCCGACTCGGCGCTGCCGGCGGTGGTGACGGCGCGCAGCGGTGTGCCCTCGTTCGCCGCCGACGGGCAGCCGCTGCGCGACGTCGCGGCGGACCGGCATGACGAGAAGATCCGGGCGCTCGCCGCGCTGCCGCTGCGCTCCTCGGTGATCCGGGGCGCGCTCACCGTGGGCTATCAGGCGCCGCGGCCCTGGTCCCCGGCGGAGCGGGCGCTGCTCGCCGCGTCGGCCGAGCTGATCGGCCAGGCCGCCGAACGGGCCCGCCGGTTCGAGACCCAGCACGGCACCGCCCAGCTGTTGCAGCGCAGCATGCTGCCCGAGCAGCTGCCCGATCTGCCCCGGCTGCGCATCGCCGCCCGCTACGAACCGGGCGTCGACGGCAACGCCGCCGGTGGCGACTTCTACGACGCGTTCCTGCTGCCCTCCGGCGCGCTGGGCGTGGTCCTCGGTGACGTGGCCGGCCACGACGTGCAGGCCGCCGCCCGGATGGGTCAGGTACGCGCCGCGCTGCGCGCGCTCGCCCTGTCCGACTCCCGCCCGGACGCGGTGCTCGGCGGTCTGGACCGGCTGGTCGGGAGTCTCGGCACCGAGGGCGGCACGCACGAGCTCTTCGTGACCGTGGTGTTCGGCGTGGTCGACGTGGACCGCGAGGCGCTCACGCTGAGCAGCGCCGGTCATCCCGCGCCGCTGATCCGGCGCGGCGGCCCCGACGCCGGCGCCGAGTTCGTCGAGGTGCCGCCCGGCCCGCCGCTGGGCCTCGGCGGCCGGGCCCGGACGGTCACCGTGCCGTTCCGTCCCGGGGACACCCTGCTGCTCTACAGCGACGGGGTGGTGGAACGACGCTGGCAGGACCTGGCGAGCGGGCTGGCCGGGCTGGGCGCGGCGGTGAGCGCCGCGAGCAGTGGCGACCCCCGCGCGCTGTGCGCGGTCGCGACCGCCGCCGTGCCGGGCGCGACCGAGGACGACGTGGCCGTGCTGGCGGTGGAGCACGCGGTCCGACCCAGCCGGTCGGCCGGCATGGAGGTGCCGGCCGAGCCGACCGCGCCGAGCCGGGTCCGGCACTGGCTGACCGCCCAGCTCACCGAGTGGCAGGTCCCCGAGGCGGTGGTCGGCGCGGCGGTGCTGTGCACCAGCGAGCTGACCACCAACGCGCTGCTGCACGCCGGCACCGCAGCCCGGGTGGAGATCGACCTCAGCGCGGAACGCCTGCTGGTCTCGGTCGCCGACTCCGGCACCCGGGGGCAGGTCACCCGGGCCCAGACCGACACGCTGAGCAGCCGTGGCCGTGGGCTCGGCCTGATCGAGGAGCTGAGCGACGCCTGGGGCACCGACCCGACGGTGCGGGGTTCGACGGTCTGGTTCGAGATCCTCATCCCCCGGGGCGGGTCACGCGTCGACGCCCCCGCGGCGGGGTAGGAGGCACCCATGGCCGACGACACGCGCCGCGGCGTCCTCTTCGACGTGGACGGCACCCTGATCGACTCCACCTACCTGCACACGGTGAGCTGGTGGGAGGCGCTGCGTCAGGCCGACCACCGGGTGCCGATGGCCCGGATCCACCGGTCCATCGGCATGGGCTCGGACAAGCTCCTCGACCACCTGCTCGGCGCCGAACGGGACCGCGACGCCGACGGCCGGCTGCGCGACGCGCACGACGCGCTCTACGCCGAGTACTGGGAGCGGCTGGCGCCGTTGCCCCGGGCGCGGGAGCTGCTGCACGCCTGCGCGGAGCGCGGGTTGCGGGTGGTGCTGGCCACCTCCGCGGCCGCGCACGAGGTGACCGCGTTGCGCGCCGCGTTGGACGCCGACGACGTGATCGACACGGTCACGTCCTCCGCCGACGCGCAGGAGAGCAAGCCGGCGCCGGACATCCTGGAGGCGGCGCTGGACCAGTCGGGGCTGACCGCCGACCGGGTGGTCTTCGTCGGCGACTCGGTGTGGGACGTGGCCGCCGCCGGCAAGCTGGACATCCCCTGCATCGGCCTGACCTGCGGCGGCACCGGCCGCGCCGAGCTGGCCGGCGCCGGGGCGGTGGCGGTGTACGAGGACCCGGCGGACCTGCTGGACGCCCTGCCCGAGAGCGCGATCGGCACCCTCGGCTGAACCGCCGCCGAACTGGGCCGCACCGCCAGGCTTAGCCCGACCCCCGACGGGGCACTGCTGGCACCACCGCCCGGCCCACGGGCGACGGAAGGGTGGTGCCGTGGAACCGGTCGATGTCGCGTTCGCTCTGCTGGGCGTCGGTGCGCTGCTGGCGGGGATCCTGCCCCGGATGCTGGAGAAGCGACCGCTGTCCATGCCGATCGCGTTCCTCGGGCTGGGCATGCTGGTCTTCGTGCTGCCGACCGGTCTGCCGGCGCCGGATCCGCTGCGCTCGCCGGAGTTGACCACCCACCTCACCGAGGTGGGGGTGATCGTCGCCCTGATGGGCGCCGGCCTGAAGATCGACCGGCCGTTGAGCTGGGCCCGCTGGTCGTCGACCTGGCGTCTGCTGGCCATCGCCATGCCGCTGTGCATCGCCGCCGTGGCGCTGCTCGGCTGGTGGTGGGCCGGCCTGGTGCCGGCGGCGGCGTTGCTGCTCGGCGCGGCGCTCGCCCCGACCGACCCGGTGCTCGCCTCGGACGTGCAGGTGGGCGAGCCGACCAACGCGGAGGACTCGGAGGACGAGGTGCGCTTCGCGCTCACCTCGGAGGCGGGCCTCAACGACGGCCTGGCCTTCCCGTTCGTCTACGCCGCCATCGCGATCGCCACCACCAGCCTCGCTCCCTCGGACTGGCTGCTCCACTGGCTGAGCGTCGACGTGGTCTACAAGCTCGCCGTCGGTGTGGGCGGTGGACTGCTGGTCGGCTGGTTGCTCGGCAAGCTGTTCTTCCGCGCCCCGAGCGAGCTGCGACTGGCCCGGCACTCCGAGGGCTTTCTCGCCCTGGCCGCGACGTTCCTCGCGTACGGGCTGGTCGAGGTGGTCGGCGGCTACGGCTTCCTGGCCGTGTTCGTGGCCGCGCGGGCGATCCGGGCCGCCGAGCGCACGCACGAGTTCCACTCGGTGCTGCACGACTTCGCCGAGCAGGTGGAACGGCTGCTCACCGTGCTGTTGCTGCTGCTGTTCGGCGGCGCGGTGGTGACCGGCCTGCTCGCCCCGCTGACCTGGCCGGCGGCGCTGGTCGGGCTGGCCCTGGTGCTGGTGATCCGGCCGCTGGCGGGTTGGCTGTCGCTGCGCGGCGCGCCGGGCCGCGCCACCGAGCACTGGGTGATCTCGCTGTTCGGCATCCGCGGCGTCGGATCGTTCTACTACCTGGCGTACGCCACCAGCAAGACCGACTTCCCGCAGGCGGAGCTGCTCTGGGCCACCGTCGGCCTGGTGGTGGTGGTCTCGGTGGTGGTGCACGGCGTCGCCGCGACCCCGGTGATGCAGTTGCTGGACCGGGCCGGCGAGCGTACCCGCGACGGCGCGGAGGAGGGCCGGGCCGCGCAGCCGGTGCTCGACGGCGCCCGGGGCTGACCGCGGGGTCAGCCGGCGCGCAACCGGTCGACGAGCGCGCGACCCAGGTCCCGGCCGGACCGCCAGGCGCTCTGCACCCGGGGCCGCCCGAACGCGTCGCCGGCCAGACCGATCCCGTCGGCGTCCAGGTGGTACGTCCCGCCCTCGGCCACCCGCACCGGCCGGGCGTACGTCCACCGGTGCACGTGGGTCGACGTGGCCGGCTCGGGCAGGCCGAGCAGGTCCCGCACCGCCTGTTCGACGGCCGGCCGGGCGGCGGTGGGTTGGAGCAGGTGCCCGGCGGCGAACTCGGCGGTGGTGTGCGCGACCAGCACCGGGGCCCCGTCGCCGCGCCGGTCGCCGTCGTCGCAGACCAGGCTCAGCACCGGGTGGTCGTTGACGAACGCCCCCCGGAAGTCGGGCCAGCGACGGGACGGGAAGTGCAGCACGGCGGAGAGCGTGGACGCCCAGCGTTGCGCCGCCACCGCCCGGGTGGCCTCGGCGAACGCCGGGTCCAGCAGCAGCGCGGCCTGCGGCCCGGGCATGGCGAGCACCACCGCCTCGGCCGCCCGCCCGTCCACCCGGGGTCCCGGCTCGACGGTCATGACCAGCCGGTCGTGGGTCACCGGAAGGTCGGCGGCCAGGTGTTCGACGAGCGAGCGCAGCCCGCGCGGGGCGGCCCAGCGCACCGGGCCGGTCACCTCCTCGCGCCCGCGCGGCCCGTACGAGACGAGCGTGTCGGTCCACTCCCGCACCAGCCCGGCGGCCTGCCAGTCGGCCACCACGGCGGCGAAGTCCGGGTCGTCGACGGTGAAGTAGGCGGCGCCCAGGTCGGCGGGGCGGCCGTCGAAGCGTTTGCTGGCCATCCGCCCGCCGGTCACCCGGCCGCGTTCGCGCACCTCCACCGGGACGCCGGCGCGGACCAGCTCGGTCGCGCACGCCACCCCGGCGATCCCCGCGCCGACCACCACCACACCCGCCCGGTCCGCCGTCATGTCGTGATCGTAGGCCGCGGCGGGCATGAACCGGCCGGCACGGGGGTAGTGGAACACCTGTTCGAGGAGAGGTGATCAGCATGACCGACCGCAACAACAATCCGGACGCCGCCGTAAAGGACCCGGACGACTGGGTGACCGGCGACGAGCCGCCGACCGCGGCCCAGGAGTCCTACCTGCACACCCTGGCCCAGGAGGCGGGTGAGCAGGTGCCGGACGGGCTGACCAAGGCCGAGGCGTCCCGCCGGATCGACGAGCTCCAGGCGGAGACCGGCCGGGGGCGCTGAGGTCAGCGCGGGGGCAGGCGGTGCAGCTCGACCCGGTCGAGCCGCCCCGTCGCCACCCGCGCGGTCAGGTAGGTCGCGTACGGCTGGGCCCGCCGGTCGGTCGGGGAGCCCGGGTTGAGCAGCCGCAGCCCGCCCGGCGCGACGCTGTCCCACGGGATGTGCGAGTGGCCGAACACCAGCAGGTCGCGGTCGCCGTACGCGGCGGCGCAGCGCTCCTCCCGGCGGGTCTTCGGGCCGGTCTCGTGCACCACCGCGACCCGCAGCCCGTCCAGCTCGACCCGGGCCACCTCGGGCAGCCGGGCGCGCAGCGGCGGGCCGTCGTTGTTGCCGTACACGCCGACCAGCCGGCGGGACCGGGCCTCCAGGGCGTCCAGCAGCGACTCGTCCACCCAGTCGCCGGCGTGCAGCACCACGTCGGCCGCGTCGACCGCCGCCCACAGCGCGGCCGGGAGGTCCTTCGCCCGCTTCGGCACGTGCGTGTCCGCCATGATCACCAGCTCCATTCCCCCATCCTCCCCCACCCCTCGCCGCCGGGCCCCGATCAAGGAGCGCACGACGGCGCGAACTCGTTGATCAACACCTCGGGGTCGGTGGGCCTAGGATGAGGGGGTGGGCGAGGTCGGCGGGCTGCTGCGGGAGTGGCGGACCCGGCGGCGGCTCAGTCAGCTCGCGCTCGCCCACGAGGCGGAGATCTCCCCCCGGCACCTGAGCTTCCTGGAGACCGGGCGCTCCACGCCCAGCCGGGAGATGGTGCTCCGGCTGGCCGAGCACCTGGACGTGCCGCTGCGCGACCGCGACCAGCTGCTGCTCGCCGCCGGCTACGCGCCGGTCTACCCCCGACGCGCCCTCGACTCCCCCGAGCTGAGCCGGGTCCGCGCAGCGGTCCGGCTGGTGCTGCGGGCGCACGAACCCTGGCCCGCGGTGGCGGTGGACCGACGGTGGCGGCTGGTCGACGGCAACGCGGCGGTGCCGGTGCTCACCGCCGGCGCGGCGCCCCACCTGCTGCGGCCGCCGGTGAACGCGCTGCGGCTGACCCTGCACCCGGACGGGCTGGCGCCCCGGGTGCTCAACCTCGGGCAGTGGCGGGCGCACCTGCTGGCCCGGCTGCGCCGGCAGGCGCAGCTCACCGCCGACCCGGACCTCACCGCGCTCCTCGACGAGCTGCGCGGATACCCGGGCGGGACCGACCCGGAGCCGGCCGCGCCGGGGCCGGGTGACGTGGTGGTGCCGCTGCGGCTGCGGCACGGCGACGGCGAGTTGACCCTGCTCAGCACCGTGTCCACGTTCGGCACCCCGCTCGACGTCACCGTGGAGGAGCTGTCCATCGAGACGTTCCTGCCCGGCGACGAGACCACCGCCGCCGCGTTGCGCGCCGCGACGCCGACCTGAGCGCCGCTCAGGCGCCCTGACCCTGGTTCTGCATCAGGCCACCGTCCATGAAGTACGTCGACCCGGTGACGTAGTCGGCGTCGTCGCTGGCGAGGAAGACCGCCAGCTTGGCGATCTCGGACGGCTGGGCGGCCCGCTTCCAGGGGATGCTCTGCACCTGCTCCTCCAGATACTTCGGGTCGTCGATCGCCTCCTGGTTGAACGGGGTGAGCACCATGCCGGGCCCGATGTTGTTGACGTTCATCCGCATCGGCGCGACCTCCAGCGCCAGGCTCTTGGCGAACTCCAGCATCGCGCCCTTGCTGGTGTCGTAGTCGGCGCCGCCGGCCCGGGCCACCTCCTGGTGGATCGAGGTGATGTTGATGATCCGGCCGCCGCCGCCCTGCTCCTTGCGGTGGCGCACGAAGCGCCGGGAGCAGAAGAACGTCCCGTAGACGTTGGTCCGGATGCACCGGTCCCACGTCTCGGTGTCCAGGTCGGCGACCGGGATGCCGGAGGCGTCCACGCCGGCGTCGTTCATCAGCACGTCCAACCGGTCGAACTCGGCCAGCGCCTCGTCGAACATCGCCTCGACCTGGTGCTCGACGCTGATGTCGCCCTGCACCACCACGGCCCGACGACCGACCTTCTCGATCTCGGCCCGGGTGTGGTTGGCCCCGGCGTGGTCGTGCAGGTAGTGCACCACCACGTCGGCGCCCTCCCGGCCGAACTCGATCGCGGTGGCCTGCCCGATGCCCGAGTCCGAGCCGGTGATCAGGGCGGTCTTCCCCGCCAGCCGTCCGGTCATCCGGTTGCTCCCTCCGTGTGGGCCGCGCCGGTCGGCACGGCCGCTCGTTCGCCGGCGCGTCGCGCCACGGCGTCGGTGATCCGGCCCGCGGCGATGATCAGGCCGATGTGCGAGAACGCCTGCGGGAAGTTGCCGAGCTGCTCGCCGGTGGCCTGGTCGATCTGCTCGGCGTAGAGGCCGAGGTCGTTGGCGCGGGCGGTGAGCTGCTCGAACATCTGCCGGGCCCGGTCGATCTCGCCCGCCTCGGCACGGCAGGCGGCCAGCCAGAACGAGCAGATCACGAACCCGGCCGGGTCGTCGTCCCAGCGGCGCAGCAGCCCGTCCCGGGACAACCGCCGCTCGACAACGTCCATCGTGGCGCGCATCCGCGGGTCGTCGGCGGGCAGGAAGCCGACCAACGGCATGATCAGCACCGAGGCGTCCAGGTCGTCGGAGTCGAACGCGCCGGTGAACGCGCCGACCCGCTCGTTCCAGCCCCGGTCGAGCACCACCGCCCGCACCTCGTCCCGGGCGGCGGCCCACCGCGCCACGTCGGCGGGCTCGCCGATGCGTGGTCCGAACCGCACGGCGCGGTCCAGCGCGGTCCAGCACTGGACCTTCGACGAGACGTAGTGCCGCTCCGCGTCGCGCGCCTCCCACATCCCGGCGTCGGGCCGGTGCCAGTCGCGTACCGCCTGGTCGGCCAGCGTGTGCAGCAGGTGGCGGACCTCGGGCGACATCGGGTCGAGGTAGTGCCGCATCAGCCAGGCGGCGTCGAGCACCTCGCCCAGCACGTCGTTCTGTCGCTGCCGCCACGCGTCGTTGCCGACCAGCACCGGCCGGCTGCCCTCGTAGCCGGCGAGATGGTCGAGGTCGTGCTCGGTGAGGTCCCGCTCCCCCTCGACGCCGTACATGATCGGCACCGGGGCGTCGCCGATCCGGCCGATCGCCCGGGCCACCCAGGTGAACTGCCGGTCCGCCTCGTCAGGGCAGGCGGCCCGCCAGAGCGCCTGGAGGGTGAGGCTGAAGTCGCGGAGCCAGACGAAGCGGTAGTCGTAGTTGCGGTCCCCGCCGATCTGCTCCGGCAGTGAGGCGGTGGCCGCCGCGACGACCGCGCCGCTCGGCCCGTACGTCATGCCCTGCACCACCATCGCGCTGCGCCGGACCTGGTCGCGGTACTCGCCCCGGTAGTCGTGCAGGTCGGCCCAGGAGCGCCAGCCGGTGACCGCGTCGGCCACCACCCGGGCGGCGTCGGGCAGCTCCGGGTCGGTGCCGGAGTACGTCGGGGCGTACCCCAGGGTGAACCGGTGGGTGCTGCCGGCGCGGGCGGTGAACCGCCCGACGGCGGCCGCGTCGGTGAGGGTGAGCGGGACGTCGGCGCGCAGGTCCAGGCGGCACACGCCGGCCGCCGCGCTGATCACCCCGTCGCGTTCGACGAGGTAGGCGCGGACCCGGCCGTACTCGAAACGCGGCACGTAGTCGGTCCGCATCGGCACCTCGCCGCTGAGCCCTTCGACCACGCGGGCGAGCACGCGCGGCGGTCGCAGCCCGATCTCGTGGCCGCGCGCGCCGGGCTCCAGCGCCAGCGTGTCGGTGACGGCCGCCGTGCCGGTCGCGGTGGTGAAGACGGTACGCAGGACCAGCGTGTCGTCCAGATAGGAGCGGGTGCTGGTGAACTCGCCCTCGGGGTGGACGCTCCAGTACCCCGCGTCGTCGCCGAGGAGCCGACCGAAGACCGACGGCGCGTCGAAGCGGTGCGGGCACCACCAGTTGACCGCGCCGGCCCGGTCCACCAGCGCCGCGCTGCACCCGTCGGCGAGGAAGCCGTGCTCGCTGATCCGTCCGGTCCGCACGGTCGTGGCTACCCGCCCGGGCCGGAGCCATGCCTGGCCGCATCCGTGCCGTCGGCCGCGTTACCGCCCGCCGCCGACGGGAACGCGGCGGGTTGACGAAGGAGGATGCTCATGACCAGACCCTCGACTCCGACCGCGGCCTGGCGACCCGGAATGCCGGGCGGCGACAACCTCCCGTCCGGCCCGGGCGGTCGCCCGACGCCGCCGAGCGGGGACGGGCACGGGCCGCAGGCCGGTGCGCCGACCGTCACGATCGGTTCGTATCCGGACTATCCGTCCGCCCAGCGTGTGGTGGACTATCTGGCCGACAACCGGTTCCCGGTGGAACGGACCTCGATCGTCGGCACGAACCTGACGCTGGTGGAGACCGTGATGGGGCGGCTCACCACGGGGCGGGCGGCCCTGCTGGGCGCCGGCACCGGCGCCTGGTTCGGCCTGTTCATCGGGTTGCTGTTCGGCATCTTCACCGCGGGCAACTGGTTGGCGGTGATCCTGGTCGGGCTGGTCATCGGCGCGATCTGGGGTGCCGTGTTCGGCGCGGTCGCGCACGCCATGACCGGTGGGCAGCGCGACTTCACCTCGGCCAGCTCGCTGCGGGCCGGCCAGTACGCGGTCACCGTGGAGGCGGAGGTGGCGGAGCAGGCGCGGCAGCTGCTGGGCCGGATGCACCTCACGCCGACCGGCGCCACCGCCCGCTGAGCGGCGCGACACGGCGAGGGAGGGCCCGCGCTGCGGGTCCTCCCTCTCGCGTCAGACGTGGTAGGCCCGCTCGCCGGCGCGCAGGGGCACGTCGACGCGGTTCTCCGGCGGGGCGAGCGGGCAGGCCCACCGGTCGTCGTAGGCGCAGCTCGGGTTGTAGAGGTAGTTCGCGTCCAACCGCACCCGGCCGCCGGGCAGCACCGTCAGGCCGCGTCCGAACGTCCCCTTGACCGTGTCGGTGAGATACCGGCCCCCGCCGTACGCCCCGTCGCCGCAGGTGGCGTCGCGCACCGGCAGGAACAGCCCACCCCCGTACGCCTCGATCCACCAGAGCGTCAGCGGACCCCAGGGGGTGTCGGCGACCGCCACCCGGCGGTAGGAGACCACCCCGTCGGGGCCGCCGGTGTCGATGCTCAGCTCGCCCGAGGTGGGCCGCAGCGGCGCCTCGACCACGGCGTCCGGGTCGGGCGGGAACCAGCGCAGTCCGGTGAAGCCGGGCCGGTCGTCCGGCGGCACCGGGCTGCTCGGGTGGGTGCGAAACAGCTCGTCCCGGGCCGCCCGGAAGCCGGCCAGGTCCAGGTCCGAGAGGTAGAGCCGGGCCACCCGCTCCCGCCAGTCGAGCACGTCGAGATCGTCCATACCCCGACCCTAGCCGGATGGTCAGTTCAAATTTCGACCGACACCTCCTGCCAGCTCCCTGGCGCGCGCTCCGCCGACCAGCAAGGCACTTGTTTAAATTTTAAATAGTGCTACTCTCGGAGCCATGACGGAGAGCCTGGACGCGGAGCGGACGGCCTGCTGGCGCGCCTACATCGAGTCGAGCCAGCGGCTGTTCACCCAGCTGGAGGACGACCTGCGCACCGACAGCGACCTCAGCTTCGCCGACTACCACGTGCTGGTGCTGCTCTCCGAGGCGCCCGGGCAGCGGCTGCGCATGGGCGAGCTGGCCGACCGGCTGGTCTTCTCGCCGAGCCGGCTGACCTACCAGATCACCTCCATGCAGAAGCGCGGCCTGGTGGCCAAGGAGTCCTGCCCGGCCGACCGGCGCGGCAGCGAGGCCGTCCTCACCGCGACCGGGCTGCTGGCCCTGCGCGAGGCCGCGCCGCACCACCTGCGCTCCGTGCGCACCCACCTGATCGACGACCTCGACGACGCCGAGGTCGCCTGCCTCACCCGGGTCTTCGAGCGGCTCGGCCGGCGCCTGCGCGCCGACCGCACCGCGTCGTCCACCCCGGCCGACAACTAGGGAGCCCGCGATGCCCGCGATCACCGTCGACGACGTCCTCGTCCTGCCCCGCCTGCCGAGGCTGGACGAGTCCACCACCTACCGCCCGGTCCGCCGGGTCACCACCGCGCCCAGCGGCTACGAGGGCGAGGGCTTCCCGGTCCGCCGGGCCTTCGCCGGGGTCCCGATGACCGAGCTGGACCCGTTCATCCACCTCGACCAGATGGGCGAGGTGGACTACGCGCCGGGTGAGCCGAAGGGCACCTCGTGGCACCCGCACCGCGGTTTCGAGACGGTGACCTACATGATCGACGGGATCATGGACCACCAGGACTCGACCGGTGGCGGCGGCACCATCACCGACGGCGACACCCAGTGGATGACAGCCGGTAGCGGCCTGCTGCACATCGAGGCGCCGCCGGAGCACCTGGTGACGAGCGGCGGGCTGTTCCACGGCCTGCAGCTCTGGGTCAACCTGCCCCGGGTCGCCAAGATGAGCGCGCCCCGCTACCAGGACATCCGCGGCCGCGAGTCGGCGCTGCTGACCACGCCCGACGGCGGCGGCCTGATCCGGGTCATCGCCGGCGAGGTCGCCGGGCACCGTGGCCCGGGCTCGACCCACACGCCGATCACCATCGCGCACGTCACGTTGCAGCCCGGCGCGGAGCTGAGCCTGCCCTGGCGGCCGGACTTCAACGCGCTGGTCTACGTGCTGGCCGGCCGCGGCACGGTCGGCGTCGACCGGCGGCCGATCCACCTCGGCCAGCTCGCCGTGCACGGTCCCGGCGACGCGCTGCGGATCACCGCCGACCGGACGCAGGACGGCAACACCCCGGCGCTGGAGCTCTACCTGATGGGTGGGCAGCCGATCCGCGAGCCGGTGGCCCACTACGGCCCGTTCGTGATGAACACCCGGGCCGAGCTGATCCAGGCGGTCGAGGATTTTCAGGCCGGCCGGCTCGGGGTGATCCCGACCGGGCGGGTGCCGCACAGCGACGGCCAGGGCGACCGCCCCTGACCTGCTACGGGCGCCCCGGTCCGCCGGGGCGCCCGGCGGCGGTCTCAGGAGACGGCGAAGATCCCGGCCACTCCGAGGATCACCATCAACAGCACCGCCACCAGCGCACCCCGCTCCCCCTCCACCGCCTGGTCGCGGTTGTCGGTCACGGTGTTCGTCGTCTCGGCGGGCATGTCGGTGCCTCCTCGGTTTCGCGTTCCAGGGGTCCGGGGTACCCCAGGCGCGTGCCACCGTCGCCGACCTGCTGCGTCGTGGTGCGGGGCCCGTCCGGGGGTCCTACCGTGTGAGGACGTCGTCGACCTCGGGAGGCTGGAACGTGACCCTGCGGGACTGGTTCCTCACCGCACAGGAACGCGCCAACCCAGGCTCTGAGTTACCCGTCTGGACGAGCGGAAACCTCGCCGAGCCGTTGATTCACGGTGCCACGTACTTCGACCGGCTGGTCCGGGAGGTGGAGGCGCTGACGGCCGGTGACCACCTGTTCTTCACCGACTGGCGGGGCGACCCGGACGAGCGGATGCGCCCGGACGGCCCCACGGTGGTGCAACTGTTCGCGCAGGCCGCCCAGCGCGGGGTGGTCGTCAAGGGCCTGCTGTGGCGCTCGCACCTCGACACGCTCTCCTACAGCGAGGCGGAGAACCGCGACCTCAGCGAGGCGGTCTGCGCGGCCGGCGGCGAGGTGCTGCTCGACCAGCGGGTCCGGCGCGGCGGCTCACACCACCAGAAGCTCGTCGTGCTGCGCCGTCCCGACGCCCCGGAACGCGACATCGCGTTCGCCGGCGGCATCGACCTGTGCCACAGCCGGCGCGACGACGCGACCCACGCCGGCGATCCGCAGCCGGTGGCCATGTCCCCGCGCTACGGCGCGACGCCGCCCTGGCACGACGTGCAGCTCGCGCTGCGCGGGCCGGTGGTCGGCGCGCTGGACACCACGTTCCGCGAGCGCTGGACCGACCCGATGCCGCTGGACTCGGAGAACCCGATGGCCTACCTGCGGGACCGGCTGCGCGGCTCGGACCTGCGCCCGGACCCGCTGCCCGACCAGCCCGCCGACCCGCCGCCCTGCGGGCCGCACCACGTGCAGGTGCTGCGCACCTACCCGGCGGTGCGTCCGCGCTACTCCTTCGCCCCGGACGGCGAGCGCACCGTCGCCCGCGGCTACACCAAGGCGGTACGCCGGGCGCGCCGGCTGATCTACCTGGAGGACCAGTACCTCTGGTCGAACGAGGTGGCCGAGCTGTTCGCCCAGGCGCTGCGCGAGCACCCGGACCTGCACCTGGTGGCGGTGGTTCCCCGGCACCCGGACGTCGACGGCCGGCTCGCGCTGCCGCCGAACATGGTGGGCCGGGAGCAGGCGCTGTCGCTCTGCCACCGGGCCGCCCCCGACCGGGTGCACGTGTTCGACGTCGAGAACCACGAGGGCACCCCGGTCTACGTGCACGCCAAGGTCTGCGTGGTGGACGACGTCTGGGCCAGCGTGGGCAGCGACAACTTCAACCGCCGCTCCTGGACCCACGACAGCGAGCTGTCCTGCGCGGTGCTGGACGACACCCACGACGAACGGTCGCCGGCCGACCCGGCCGGGCTGGGCGACGGCGCCCGGGTCTTCGCCCGAGACCTGCGGCTGCGGCTCTGGCGGGAGCACCTGGACCGCGATCCGAACGGCGCACAGGACGACGACCTGCTGGACCCGGCGGACGCGGTGGCGGCGATCACCGCGGCGGCGGACGAACTGGACCGCTGGCACGCCGGCGGGCGGGTCGGCCCTCGACCGCCCGGCCGGTTGCGGCCGCACCGACCGGAGCGGCTGCCCTGGCGGACGCGGCTCTGGGCGCTGCCGGCGTACCGGCTGGTCTACGACCCCGACGGCAGGCCGCTGCGCGCCCGGCGCGCCGGCACTTGGTGAAGGTCCCCCGCCTCGTCCGGCACCTTGGGGCGGGCGGGATAGGCGAACGACACCCGGGGCGAGTAGAACCCCCAGCAGACGTGCAGCGGGTTGGCCGGCCGGAGCGCGTAGACCGGGTGCTCCGGCGCCAGGAACTCCACCGACTCGACCTCGAACGGTGACACCGGCTCGGCCACGTAGGGGTAGTCGGTCACGATCAGCTCACCGTCGCGGCGGGTGAGGTAGCGGTGGTGGCCGTTGTGCGCCTCGGTTCCGGTGTCTCCGACGCGGGCGGTGACCCGGATCAGCGGCCGGCCGTCGGCCCGGGTCTCCGCGGTGAGCCGGCCGCCGCGCACCTCCAGGTGGGTCTCGCCGTCGGTGGCCGGGGCGCCGCGGGCGGCGGCGTACTGCCGGACCCGAGGGCTGGAGGCCAGGTAGTGCGTCCACCAGCCGCCCGGGGTCTCGCCGTCCGGCGCGTCCATGTCCGCCAGCGAGACACCGAGGAAGGTGAGCGAGTAGGCGCCGAAGCCGGAGGTCTGGGTCCCGTCGTCGACCACGTACTGACAGAGGAAGACCTGCCGCTGGGGGTGCGCCCGGAGGCCGGCCGGCACCAGCGCCTCCGCCGCGCCGGGGTCCGCCGGGATCCAGCTGAACAGCAGCGTCGGGGCGTTGATGACGAGTTGCGGCGCGGCGGGATCGAGCACGGTGCCTCCGTAGACGTGTACCTACGGACGCTACGGGCGGTCCCGTTGGTGGGACAACGACGGAAAGGCGACACTTCGACCGACTGTCGGGTTCTGCGTTGACCGGTCGGATCGAGCGGACCGACCGACCGGACATGGGCCGCCGGTGCGCGATATGCCCCGATCCAGGCCCTTGCTACCCCGATAAGCCTTAAGTACATCATACTTTCGGCTAGATTTCCGTCCGCCGGTCAGGCTAAGGTGGCTTCCGAACGGACCAACTGAAGCTAAACCTAAGCGTCTCTTCTTTTTTCCGCGGACGAGGTGCAGGGAGGACCACCATGACCGCCCACACGATCAGTGCTCCGGCGACATCCGCGCCGGCCGGCTCCGCGAAGCTCGACCCCCGTGCGCTCACCGACAGCGCCGCCGACCTGCTCGCCGCGATGGCCGCGCTGCCCGCGAACCACCCGTCGCGACCGGCCCTGCGCGACCGCGCCATCGAGGCCTGGCTGCCGCTGGCCAACCACCTCGCCCACCGCTACAGCGGGCGGGGCGAGCCCAACGACGACCTGGCGCAGACCGCCGCGATCGGCCTGATCAAGGCGATCGACAAGTTCGACCCGTCCCGCGGCGTCGACTTCGCCGGTTACGCCATCCCGACCATCATCGGCGAGCTGAAGCGGCACTTCCGCGACCGCACCTGGGACATCCGGGTGCCGCGCCGGCTCCAGGAGCTGCGGCTGGCGATCTCCGACGCCAACAGCACGCTGTTGCAGACCCTCGGCCGCTCGCCCACGGTCACCGACATCGCCGCCCACCTCAAGCTCACCGAGGAAGAGGTGCTGGAGGGTCTGGAGGGCGCCCGCGCCTACAACGCGGTGTCGCTGTCCACCCCGACCGGGGACGGCGAGCGCGCCACCGAGCTGGGTGACCTGCTCGGCGGCGAGGACGGCGAGTTCGAGCTGGCCGAGATGCGGGTCGCCCTCGGCCCGGCGTTGGCCACCCTCGACCAGCGCGAGCAGAAGATCCTCACGCTGCGCTTCTACGGCAACCTGACCCAGTCGCAGATCGCCGAGCAGATCGGCGTCTCGCAGATGCACGTGTCCCGGCTGCTGGCCCGGGCGCTGACCAAGCTGCGCGGGCAGCTCGACGGAACGTACTAGGGGGGTGGCGGCGGCCGGGTCGGCGGGCCCGGCGTCGCGAGCCACCCGGCCCGGTCGGCGATGCGCCGGCCGGGCCGTTCCGCGTCCGGGCCGAGCCGGTCCGGACCGTTCCGCGTCCGAGCCGGGCCGGCCCCGAGGCATGGCGGGCGCCGCTCCGTCGCCCGGGAGTTCCGGACAGACACGGCGCCGTCGGCGCCGCGGGCACCGGCGCACGCCGCCTGTCGAGCTGAGTGGTTCGTGATATCGCGAGCCGCCACATCGCGCGCGGCCACCAGCCACCTCCGCGCCCTCCGTCGATCATGGAGTTGTGGCACCTGACAATGCCTGTCAATCCGGGCGAGCCGGGAGCCACAACTCCATGATCGACGCGACCTGTCGACAGATGATCCGGTGGCGCCGACGGGCTGGGCTTCTCACCGGGGCAGGTCGCCGTCGAGGGCGTGCCCGTCTCGGTCGAGCCCGTACCTCACCGCGATCCCCGAGGCGGGCCGCCCGATCCGGGACGCCCCTCTGTGCGCGCATCGCGGTCGGCGAGTGACCGCGTCACCCTCGGACGGCTGCGGACGCACGACGTCGGCGCGCCGGCGACGGAGTGACGGTCGGTGACCGGGGACCGGACACGGCCGACGGTGTCGGGGCGGGGCAGCGCGGACCGTCCGGCGGCGGGGTGCGAGAGTGGGGCCGTGCTCGCCGACGTACCGCTCGACCTGCCGGTCCGACCGGTGCTGCCGGCGTTGGTCGAAGCGCTGCGGGAGCGGGGCGCCGGCATCCTGGTCGCGCCGCCGGGCTCCGGCAAGACCACCACCGCGCCGCTCGCGGTCGCGGACGCGGTCGCCGGTCGGGTGGTGATCGCGCAACCCCGGCGGGTGGCCGCGCGCGCTGCCGCGCACCGGATGGCCGCGCTGCTCGGCGAGCGGGTCGGCGACCGGATCGGCTACGCCGTGCGCGGCGAGCGCCGGGGCGGGCCGCGCACCCGGGTCGAGGTCGTCACCACCGGCCTGCTGGTGCGCCGGCTCCACCACGACCCGGAGCTGCCGGGGGTGGGCGCGGTGCTGCTCGACGAGTGCCACGAGCGGCAGCTCGACGCCGACCTGGCGCTGGCGTTCAGCGTGGAGGCCCGGGCCACGCTCCGCCCCGACCTCTGGCTCCTCGCGATGTCGGCGACGCCGCGGGCCGACCGGTTCGCGGCACTGCTCGGCGGGGACGCCCCCGCGCCCGTGGTGCGGGCGCAGGCCGCGCTGCACCCGGTGGAACGGGTCTGGGCGCCGCCGCCACGTCCGGTGACCCCGCCCGGCGCCGGCCGGGTGGACCCGATGCTGCTGGACCACGTGGCCGCCACGGTCCGCCGGGCGTTACGCGAGCGGGACGGCGACGTGCTGGTCTTCCTGCCCGGCGCGGGCGAGATCGCGGCGGTCGCGGGCCGGCTGGGTGGCCTGCCCGACACCGTCGTCCTGCCGCTGCACGGCCGGCTGCCCGGATCCGCCCAGGACGCCGCGCTCGCCCCGGCCCCGGGCCGCCGTCGGGTGGTGCTGTCCACCGCGGTGGCGGAGAGCAGCCTGACCGTGCCCGGGGTACGGGTGGTGGTGGACGCCGGGCTGAGCCGGGTGCCCCGCACCGATCTGGCCCGTGGGCTGGGCGCGCTGGTCACCGTGCCGGTGTCCCGGGCGGCCGCCACCCAGCGCGCCGGACGGGCCGGGCGGGAGGCGCCGGGCGCGGTCTACCGCTGCTGGTCGGAGGCGACGCACGCCCGGCTCGCCCCGCAGCCGGAGCCGGAGATCGCCACCGCCGACCTGACCGGGTTCGCGCTGGAGCTGGCGGCCTGGGGCGCGCCGGACGGCACCGGTCTGGCGCTGCCCGATCCCCCGCCGCCGGCCGCGCTCACCGTGGCCCGGGAGACGCTGGCCACGCTCGGCGCGGTGGACGCCGACGGCCGGATCACCGCGCGGGGCCGGGCGGTCGCGGCGGTCGGCACCCATCCCCGGCTGGCGCGGGCGCTGCTGGACGGTGCGCCCCGGGTCGGCGCGGACCGGGCCGCCGAGGTGGTGGCGGTGCTCGCCGAGGAGACGCTGGGCGGCGCGGGGGACGACCTGCCGGCCCGGTGGCGCCGACTGCGCGCCGGCGCGGACCCGGCCGCCACCGCCCGCTGGCGGATCGAGGTACGCCGGCTGCGCGCCGCCCTGCCCGCCGGCGGGGCACCGGGGCCGGAGCGACTGCCCGACGATCTGGCCGCGGGGCTGCTGGCCGGTCTGGCGTACCCGGAACGGCTGGCGCGGGCGCGGCGGGCCGGCGGTTCCGCGTACCTGATGGCCGGCGGGACCGCCGCGGAGCTGGCGGCCGGGTCGGGGCTGACCGGATCACCATGGCTCGCCGTCGCGGTGGCCGACCGCTCCCCCGGCGCGCCGACCGCGCGGGTGCGGCTGGCCGCGCCGATCGACGAGGCGACCGCGCGGGAGGCCGGCGCGGGGCTGCTGCGCACCGACCGGGAGGTCGTCTGGTCCGCCGGGGACGTGGTGGCCCGGGAGGTGGTCCGCCTCGGCGCCGTCGAGCTGGTCGAGCGGCCGCTGACCGCGCCGGACCCGGAGCTGGTCGCCGCGGCGGTGCGCGACGGCCTGCGGCAGGAGGGCCTCGGCCTGCTCGGCTGGTCGCCCGAGGCCACGGCCCTGCGTCGCCGGCTGGCTTTCTGTCGGTCGACGCTCGGCGACGACTGGCCGGACGTCGCCGACGCCGCGCTGCTCGACGCCGCGCCGCTCTGGCTCGGGCCGGAGCTGACCCGGGTCCGCCGACGGGGCGACCTCGTGCGGGTGGACGTGGCGGCGGCGCTGCGGCGGCTGCTCGACTGGCGGCAGGCGGCCCGCCTCGACGAGCTGGCGCCGGAACGGCTGCCGGTGCCCAGCGGCTCGCGGATCCGGGTCGACTACACCGACCCGGCCGCCCCGGTGCTGGCGGTGAAGCTGCAGGAGACGTTCGGCTGGCGGGACGCGCCCCGGATCGCCGACGGCCGGGTGCCGGTGCTGCTGCACCTGCTCTCCCCCGCCGGGCGGCCGGTGGCGGTCACCGCGGACCTGGCCTCGTTCTGGCGGACCGGCTACCCGCAGGTGCGGGCGGAACTGCGCGGACGCTACCCGCGTCACCCGTGGCCGGAGGACCCGACGACGGCGGAGCCGACCCGCCGGGCCAGCCCGCGCCGGCGCTAGGCGCGCTCACTCCTCGACGACGTCGGCGATCACCACGGTGATGTTGTCCGGGCCGCCGGCCCGCAGCGCGAGGTCGATGAGCCGGGCCGCGCAGGCGTCCCGGTCCAGGCCCTCGCCGAGCACCTCGGTCAGCGTGTCGGCGCGGACCACGTTCGAGAGGCCGTCGCTGCACAGCAGCCAGCGGTCGCCGGCCCGGGGCACCATGGTCGCGTATGTCGGGGAGACCTGGTCGCCCTGCAACGCCTGGGTCACCACGGCGCGCCGGGGGTGGCTGCTTGCCTGCTCGGCGGTGATCACGCCCTGGTCGACGAGCATCTGCACGAACGTGTCGTCTCGGGTGACCTGCTTGAGCACGCCCTCGCGGAACAGGTAGGCCCGGGAGTCGCCGACGTGCGCCAGCGCCAGGCAACTGCCGGTGCGGGCGAACAGCAGCGCGGTCAACGTGGTGCCCATGCCCTGGCGCTCCGGGTCCTCCTCGACGGCCCGGCGGATCCCCTCGGTGGCCCGTTCGATGGCCCCCTGGAGTGCGGCGACCAGCGCGTCCTCCGGCGTCTCCACGTCCAGCGGGGCGATCGCGTCGATCGCGATGCGGCTGGCCAGGTCACCGGCCGCCATGCCGCCCATGCCGTCGGCGACCGCGACCAGCCAGGCGCCCGCGTGCTGCGCGTCCTGGTTGCCGCTGCGGATCAGCCCACGGTCGCTCGCTCCGACGGAACGAAGCTTCAGGGTCATGGGTCGCAGCCTGCCAGGTCGAGGGCTCGGTTGTCTCTAGGAGATCACCACCATCGTACGTGGCGCGGTGGACCCCCCTGCGCACGGGCGCGCGCCGGCCATCGGGTCGGATCGATTGACAGGGGCGGAACGCGATGGAAACATCGCCCTGATAGTGGGAGCGCTCCCAGCTCCCGTGCTCTCCTCCACCACCCCCGAGCACGGAAGGAACCCTCCGTGACCCGATCCCGTCGTCGGCTGGTCGCGCTCGCCGCGGCCACCACCCTGGCGCTCGCCGCCACCGCCGGCCCGGCCTCCGCCGAGGTGCCGCCGGACGCCCCCGAACAACTGCGCAACGGCGACTTCAGCGCCGGCGTGTCCCCCTGGTTCTCCTACGGCACCGGCGACCTGGCGGTCACCGACGGCCGGCTCTGCACCACCGTCGCCGCCGGCACGGCCAACCCCTGGGACGCCGGCATCGGCCAGGACGCGGTGCCGCTGATCTCCGGGGCCGAGTACGAGCTGTCCTTCGACGTCTCCGCGACCCCCGGCGCGGCCGTCAAGGCGGTGCTCCAGCTCGGCAGCGCCCCCTACACCACGTACGCCAGCGTCGACGCCACCGCCACCAGCACCGCGCGGCACGTCACCACCACGTTCACCTCCCCCGCCGACAACGCCGGCGCCCAGCTCATCTTCCAGATCGGCGGCAGCGCGCAGGCGCAGACGTTCTGCCTCGACAACGTGTCGCTGCGCGGCGGCGAGGCGGCCCCGCCGTACGAGCCGGACACCGGGCCGCGGGTCCGGGTCAACCAGGTCGGCTACCTGCCCGGCGGGCCGAAGCACGCCACCGTGGTCACCGAGGCCACCGGGGCGCTGCCCTGGCAGCTGAGGTCAGCCGGCGGCGCGGTGGTGGCCAGCGGCGAGACCACGCCGCGTGGCACCGACGCCGCCTCGGCGCAGAACGTGCAGACCGTCGACTTCTCCGCGTACCGCACGCCGGGCACCGGCTACACGCTGACCGTCGACGGGGAGACCAGCCACCCGTTCGACATCTCCGGCACGCTCTACGACCGGCTGCGCGCCGACTCGCTCCAGTTCTTCTACGCCCAGCGCAGCGGCATCGCGATCGACGGCGACCTGATCGGCGCCGAGTACGCCCGCCCCGCCGGCCACCTGGGCGTCGCGCCCAACCAGGGCGACACCGACGTGCCCTGCCAGCCCGGCGTCTGCGACTACACGCTGGACGTGCGCGGCGGCTGGTACGACGCCGGCGACCACGGCAAGTACGTGGTCAACGGCGGCATCGCCACCTACCAGCTGCTCAACGCGTTCGAGCGGACCAAGACCGCGGAGACCGCCGACGGCGGCGCGGCCCTCGGTGACGCCACGCTGCGGGTGCCCGAGCGCGGCAACGCCGTGCCGGACGTGCTCGACGAGGCCCGCTGGGAGCTGGACTTCCTGCTGCGCATGCAGGTGCCGGCGGGTGAGCCGCTGGCCGGGATGGTGCACCACAAGATCCACGACAAGAACTGGACCGGCCTGCCGCTGGCCCCGCAGGACGACCCGCAGCCGCGCGAGCTGCACCCGCCGTCCACCGCCGCCACGCTCAACCTGGCCGCCGTGGCCGCGCAGTGCGCCCGGCTGTTCGCCCCGTACGACGCCGACTACGCGGCCCGCTGCGCCACGGCCGCGAAGACCGCGTACGCGGCGGCGAAGGCGCACCCGGCGAAATACGCCTCGGCCAGCGACGGCACCGGCGGCGGCGCGTACGACGACACGAACGTCACCGACGAGTTCTACTGGGCCGCGGTCGAGCTGTGGCTGAGCACCGGCGACAAGGCGTACCTGGCCGACGTCACCGCCTCGCCGCTGCACACCGCCGACGTCTTCACCCCGAACGGCGCGTTCGGCTGGCAGAGCGTGGCCGCGTTGGGCCGGCTCGACCTGGCCACCGTGCCGAACACGCTGCCGGCGGCCGAGAAGACCCGGATCCGCGCCTCGGTGACCGCCGCCGCGGACCGCTACCTGGCCGCGCTCGACGACCAGGCGTACGGCATGCCGACGCCCGGCACCGCCGACGCGTACGTCTGGGGCAGCAACAGCAACATGGTCAACAACGCGATCGTGCTGGCCACCGCGTTCGACCTCAGCCGGGACGCCAAGTACCGGGACGGCGCGGTGCAGAGCGCCGACTACCTGTTCGGCCGCAACGCGCTGAACATGTCCTACGTGACCGGCTGGGGTGAGCAGAACGCCCACAACCAGCACAGCCGGATCTTCGCCCACCAGCTGAACCCGGACCTGCCGAACCCGCCGGCCGGCTCGCTCGCCGGCGGCCCGAACGCGGCCCTCCAGGACCCGTACGCGGCGAACCTGCTCGCCGGGTGCGCGCCGATGTTCTGCTACGTCGACGACATCAACTCGTACGCGACCAACGAGGTGGCGATCAACTGGAACTCGGCGCTGGCCTGGCTCGCCTCGTTCCTGGCCGACCAGGGTGACGCCGGTGCCGTGCCGGCGCCCACCTGCGCGGTCGCCTACACCACCCACGGCAGCTGGCCGTCCGGCTTCACCACCCAGGTGACGGTGCGCAACACCGGCACGACGGCGGTGAACGGGTGGACGCTGCGGTGGGCCTTCACCGGCGGCCAGAAGGTCAGCCACGCCTGGTCGGCGGAGGTGGCCCAGACCGGCGCCACGGTCACCGCGAAGGACCTGTCGTGGAACAGGAAGCTCGCGCCCGGAGCGTCCACCACGTTCGGCCTGAACGGCACGGGTTCCGCGACCCCCAACCCCGACCCCACGCTGGTCACCCTCAACGGCAAGGCCTGCACCGTCTCCTGACCGGTGCTCGTGCGGTGGTGGCGCCTGCCCGGCGTCACCACCGCACGGTCGGCGAATCGCCGGGTACGGTCCCGGCATGGCGTATCTGCTCCTGGCGCTGGCGATCACGGCCGAGGTGGTCGGCACCAGCCTGCTGAAGGCGAGCGACGGGTTCACCCGACTCTGGCCCACGGCCGGCCTGGTGGCCTGCTACCTGGCCGCGTTCGGGCTGCTCGCCCTCGTGGTCCGGGACGTCCCGGTCGGCGTGGCGTACGCGATCTGGTCCGGGCTGGGCACCGCCGCGATCATGGCGGTCGGGGCGGCGTTCCTGGGCGAGCCGCTGAGCGTGACGAAGGTGGTCGGGGCCGGTCTGGTCATCGCCGGCGTGGTGGTGCTCAACCTCGGCGGCGCGCACTGATCCGGTCAACCAGCCGGGAACTCGGGTGGGCGGCGGCCTGCCAGGCCGGCGGCCACCGGTCAGCCGACCGTCCGGCGCATCGCGACCCGGTCGGCCGGGTCGAGCCCGAGCGCCGCCTCGGCGAGCAGCAGCGCGACCAGCCCCGGCGTCAGTGCGGAGGCGTCCAGCTCGCGGAATCCGCAGCGCGCGTAGTACGGCCCGTTCCACGGCACCGACCGGAACGTGGTCAGCGTCAGTGCCGGCAGCCGCTCCGCCGCCGCCCGCCGCGCCACGTCGTCGAGCAGGCCCCGGCCGATCCCGCGCCGGGCGTACGCCGGGTCGACGCTGAGCTGCTGCACGTGCGCCGCGCCGTCGACGAGGTCGACCAGCGCGAACGCGACCGGTCGGTCCGTCGCGTCGACCGCCACCCGCAGCCGGCCGGCGCGCTGCCCGGCGGCGAGCGCGTCCAGCGGCAGCGGCGGCATGTCGGCCACCCGGGTCATGCCGATCTCCCGGAACGGCGCGCCCGAGGCCACCTCGATCCGCTGCACCTCGGCCAGCTCGTCGGCCCGGGCGGTCCTGCTCGCATTCACGGGCCGACCCTGGCAGAACGGGCCGGGCGAGGCGAGCAGATTTCTCCGGCATGTCATCCTGCCGTGCCACCGCCCGGGCGACCTGCGCGCCGGCACACGACGGACCTCGCCGGGGCAGACGGGCAGACGGTGACTGTCGTGCGACATACCGCCTGGTCATATTTATGACTGAGCGGTATACCGCACGTCGCGGCATCGTCGTCCTGCCGCGACGCGGTGTTCCCCCACTCCCGTCGACGACGCAGGGTGGGCCATGGGTGCCTCACGGCCCGGGAGACACCCACCACGTTCCACCCACAGCCCGTCAACGCCGTCGGTGGAGCGCCATGGGTGCGTCGCGGGAGCGGAGACACCCACCCGCCCGGGCGCCGAAGCGCGGACGCCCCGGTCGGGCACCCGTGCGCCAGGGCGGTGCCGGACGTTCCGACGGCGACCGGCCACCCCGCGCGGTGTGACCGACCTCGCCCCGGGCGGGACTCCGACGCGACGTGGTCGTGTCTAGCGTCAGGCCCATGACCCGCAGTCGACGCCACCCGGCCACCGAATCCTGCGCGGCAGCGCCCGTCGGGCACTGATGGGACGCGTCTCGCCGCTCCCGCCGCCCGGGCCGCTGCGCACTCTCGCGCTCGCCACGCTGGCCAACACGGTCGGCACCGGGCTCTGGCTGGCCGGCGGGGCGCTCTACCTGACCCGGGACGTGGGGCTCTCCCCGACGTCGGTGGGTGCGGGGCTGACCGTCGCCGGGCTGGTCGGACTGACCGCCAGCGTGCCGCTGGGCGGGCTGGCGGACCGCTGGGACCCGCGTACGCTGCGGGCCGCGCTCCAGGTCGGCCAGGCGTTCGCCGCGGCCGCGTACCTGCTGGTCGACTCGCTCGCGATGTTCCTGGTGGTGGCGGTGCCGGAGGCGCTGCTCTCCACCGGGAACCTGGCGGTACGGGCGGCGCTCGTCGCCGCCGTCGGCGGCCCGGCCGGACGGGTGCACGCCTTCGCCACGCTGCGCGCGGTGGCCAATCTGGGCATCACCGCCGGCACCGCGCTGGCCGGGATCGCGCTGGCCGTGGACACCCACCGGGCGTACCAGGTCCTGGTGGTCGGCAACGTCGCCACCTACCTGCTCTCGGCGGCGCTGCTGCTGCGGGTGCCACGGCAGCGGGCCGGTGGCGCGGCGCGGCGGGTGAGCGACGCGGCACGGCGGGGCGGACCGTTGCGGGACGGGCGCTTCCTCGCGGTGAGCGGCGCGTCGGCGGTGCTCGGCACGCACCTCACCGTGCTCACCCTGGTCGTGCCGTTGTGGACGGTCGGCCGGGCCGGCGCGCCGCCCCCGGTGGTGTCGGCGGTGCTGCTGATCAACACGTTGCTCACCGTGCTGCTGGCGGTCCGGCTCAGCCGGGGCGCCGACACCGCCGCCCCGGCCGCCCGGAAGCTGCGCCGGGCCGGGCTGGTGCTGGCCGCGGCGACCCCTCTCTACGCGGCGACCGCCGGTCTGCCGGTGCTGCCGGCGGTCGGGCTGCTGCTGGTGGCCACCGCGGTGTGGACGGTGGGCGACCTGTGGCAGGGCGCGGCCGGCGCGGGGCTCGCCTACGACCTCGCGCCGCCGCACGCGATCGGCGCCTACCAGGGGGCGGACGGGCTGCTCGCCGGGCTGGCCCAGGCGCTCGGCCGCGGCCTGCTCACGCTGCTGGTGCTGGGTGGCGGCGCGGCGGGCTGGCTGGTGCTCGGCGCGCTGTTCGCCGCCGTCGGGCTGGCCGCCCCGGCGCTGGCCCGGCGCGCGGTGGCGAGCCGGCCGGCGCCCACCGGAGAGCCGGCCGCCGCCGGGCAGCCGGTCGCACCCGTGTAGCAGCATGGCGGGATGACCGACCAGCGGAGCATCACCATCCGTCCCGGCGGGCCGGACGACGCCCCCACCGTGCTGCGCCTGCTCGACAGCGCCACCGCGTGGCTGGTGGAGCGGGGCCGCACCGACCAGTGGGGCACCACGCCGGCCTCGACCGACCCGCGCCGGATCGACCAGGCCGCCGCGTGGGCCGGCGGGGGCGGCCTGCACCTCGCCGAGATCGACGGGACGGTCGTGGGCGCGCTGGTGGTGGGCGCGGCGACGGAGTACGTGCCACCGCCCACCGAGCCGGAGCTGTACGTGAACCTGCTGGTCACCGACCGGGCGTACGCCGGTCGCGGGGTCGGGGCGCGGCTGCTCGGGTACGCCGCGGAACTGGCCCGCGACCGTGGGGTCGGCCTGCTGCGGGTGGACTGCTACCGCGGCGCGGACCGGGCGCTGGTGCGCTTCTACGAGGGGTGCGGCTTCACCGCCACCGACCCGTTCACCGTCCGGCGGCCGGGGCGGGCGCCGTGGCCCGGGCAGGTGCTGGCCCGCCGGATCGGCTGAGTCAGCCGATCTCCTCGTCGACGAAGCACCAGCGCCACGACTCCCCCGGTTGCACCGACCGCATCACCGGGTGTCCGCTGCTCTCGAAGTGCTTCGTGGCGTGCTGGTAGGGCGACGAGTCGCAGCAACCCACGTGCCCGCAGCTCAGGCAGGCCCGCAGGTGCACCCAGTCGTCGTTGCCGATGGCGACGCAGTCGGGGCACTCGGTGGTGGTGCTCGGCTCGGCCCCGCCCGGCTCGGCCAGGTGCTGGCAGCTCATTCGTCGACCTCCTGTCGCAGCAGGGACTCTTCCAGATCCAGATCACGATAGGCGCGGGTGAGCACCTCCTCCGGGATCCGGCCGGAGTCGCGGGCGGCGCGGAACACCTCCCGCTCGGCGTCGATCATCTCCTGACGCAGCCGCGCGTACGCCTGGGAGGGGGTCTCCCGCTCGGTGCCGCCGAGCCGTTCCCAGGCCACGTTGGCGCGCGACGTGGTCAGCCCGCGCAGGCGTTCCACCACGGCCTCCGGCGCGCCCCCGGCCAGCGCGTCCAGCCGTTCCCGGGCCGCCCGGCTGGCCTGCTGCTGCACCCCGGCGGCGGAGAGCGCGTCCTGCACCGGGTCGTCCGGCGGCAGCCGCAGCCGCCGGGCCAGCCACGGCAGCGTGGCGCCCTGGCCGACCAGGGTGGCCACGATCACCGCGAACGCCAGCCAGATCAACAGCGCCCGCGGGTACGGCCGGTCGTCGGCGAGGGTGAGCGGCAGGCCCAGCGCGGCGGCGAGCGTCACCACGCCGCGCATGCCGGCCCAGCCGATGACGATCGGGAACCGCACCGGTGGCGCGGGGTCGCGCTGCCGTACGCGGGGCACCAGCCGGGCCAGGTAGGTGGCCGGGAAGAGCCAGACGAACCGGGCCAGGAAGACGGCGGCCAGCACCGCCGCGGTGATTCCGGCCAGCGAGCCGATCGGCTCGTCGAGGTCGCGCAGCACCTCGGGCAGTTGCAGGCCGACCAGCAGGAACACCAGCCCTTCCAGCAGGAACTGGATCAGCCGCCAGAACGCGGTCACCTGGAGCCGGGACGCGGCCGACATGAGCAGCGGCAGCTTGTGCCCGATGCCCAGGCCGGTTACCACCACCGCGACCACGCCGGAGGCGTGGATCTCCTCGGCGGCGTACACCACCGCGAACGGGATGATCAGCGACAGCGCGTTGTCCAGCACCGGGTCGGTGGTGCGCTTGTGCAGGTAGCCGAAGACCACCACGCCGAGCAGCCCGACGAGGACACCGCCGCCGGTGGCGACCACCACCTCCCGGGCCACGTAGCCGAAGCTGACCCCGCCGGCACTGGCGGTGGCGGCGACGATCGCCACCCGCAGCAGCACCAGTGCGGTGGCGTCGTTGACCAGGCTCTCGCCCTCCAGGATGGTGACGACCCGCCGGGGCAGGCCGACCCGCCGGGCCACCGCGGTGGCGGCGACCGCGTCGGGCGGCGCCACCACCGCGCCGAGCGCCAGGCAGATCGCGTACGGCAGGTCGGGCAGGAACAGGTGCACCACGGTGCCCACGACGAACGCGGTGAAGATCACCAGCCCGACGGCGAGCAGCAGGATCGGCCGCAGGTTGAGCCGGAACGCCGGCACCGACGTGTTCACCGCCGCCACGTAGAGCAGCGGCGGCAGGATGCCGACCAGCACCAGGTCCGGGTCCAGCCGCACGTGCGGGACGAACGGCAGGAAGGACAGCGCGAGGCCGAGCACGACCAGCAGGATCGGTGCGAGCAGCCCGAGTCGTCGGGCCAACGCCGCGCCGAAGGTCGCGATGGCCAGGAAGACCACGACCTCGAACAGAGCTTCCATGGGGCAGAGCCTAGGCGTCCGGCGGCCGGATCGTGATCACGCGCCCCCGCGCACCTTCGGCAGCACCTCCGCGCCGAACGCGTCGACGAACGCCCGCTGCTCCTGCCCGACGTGGTGCAGCGCGATCTGGTCGAAGCCCAGCGCCACGTACTCCTCCAGCCAGCCGACGTGCCGGCCCAGGTCGGCGGAGACGTTGACGGTCTCGGTGACCTTCGCCATCGGCACGTCGGCGCTGACCGCGTCGAAGTGCTCGGCGGTCTCCAGGTCCCAGCAGACCGGCGGGGCGAAGACGTTGCTGCGCCACTGCTCGTACGCGATCGCCTCGGCCTCGGCCTGCTCGGGCGCCCAACTGACGTGCACCTGCAGGTGCAGCGGTCCGCGCCCGCCGGCGTCTCGGTAGGCGTCGATCATCTGGCGCAGGTGGTCCACCGGCGCGTTGACGGTGATCAGGCCGTCGGCCCACTCGGCGCACCAGCGGGCGGTGGCGACGCTGACCGCGGCGCCGACCAGCGCGGGCGGCTCCTCGGGGCGGGTCCACAGCTTCGCCCGGTCCACCGTGACCAGCCCGTCGTGGCTGACCTCCTCGCCGGCCAGCAACGCCCGGATCACGTCGACGCACTCGCGCAGCCGCGCGCTGCGCAGCTCCTTGCGCGGCCACACGTCGCCGGTGATGTGCTCGTTGCTGGCCTCGCCGGTGCCCAGCGCCGCCCAGAAGCGGCCCGGGTACATGGCGCCGAGCGTGCCGATGGCCTGCGCGATGATGGCCGGGTGGTAGCGCTGGCCCGGCGCGTTGACCACGCCGAACGACAGGTTCGTGGCCTGGAGCGCGGCGCCGAGCCAGGACCAGGCGAAGGCGGACTGGCCCTGCCGCTCGCTCCAGGGCGAGAAGTGGTCGGAGCACATCGCGGCGTCGAAGCCGGCTCGCTCGGCGTGGACCACCGCCTCCAGCAGCTTCGCCGGGTGGATCTGCTCATGGGATGCGTGAAAGCCGAACGCCGTCATGGGCAGCACTCCTACCCATGACGGCGGCCGGCCAACCGTGGCTACTCGGCGTGCGCGCCGGCGCCCACGCCGGCCTCCCCCGCGCCGATCCAGACGGTCTTGGTGTTGCAGAACTCCCGCATGCCCAGGGCGGACAACTCGCGGCCGTAGCCGGAGTTCTTCACGCCGCCGAACGGCAGCTCCGGATAGGACGTGGTCATGCCGTTGATGAAGACGTTGCCCGCGTCCAGGTCCTCGGCGAAACGTTCCTGCTCGGCCGGGTCGGTGGTCCAGGCGTTGGAGCCGAGGCCGAAGCTGGTGCCGTTGGCCACCTCGATCGCCTCGTCGTACGAGCCGACCCGGTAGAGGCCGGCCACCGGCCCGAACACCTCCTCGCTCCACATCCGCATCTCGGGCCGCAGGTCGGTGACCACGGTCGGCGGGTAGAACCAGCCGTCCCCGGCCGGCTTCTCGCCGCCGCACAGCACGGTGGCGCCCTGGTCGACCGCGTCGGTCACCTGCGCGTGCACCTCGTCGCGGCCGCGCTCGCTGGCCAGCGGGCCGACGTCGGTGTCGTCGTCCATCGGGTCGCCGACCCGCAGCGCCGCCATCCGGGCGGCGAACTTCTCGGCGAACGCGTCGAAGACGTCGGTGTGCACGATGAACCGCTTGGCGGCGATGCAGGACTGGCCGTTGTTCTGGCAGCGGGCGGTGGTGGCGACCTCGGCCGCCTTGTCCAGGTCGGCCGAGGGCATCACCACGAACGGGTCGCTGCCGCCCAGCTCCAGCACGGTCTTCTTGATCTCCCGGCCGGCGATCTGGGCGATGGACCGGCCGGCCGGCTCGCTGCCGGTCAGCGTGGCGGCGCGCACCCGCGGGTCGCTGAGGATCCGGTCCACCGCGTCGGAGCCGACCAGCAGGGTGGTGAACGCGCCCTCCGGGAATCCGGCCCGCCGGAAGACGTCCTCCAGGTAGAGCGCGGTCTGCGGCACGTTGGAGGCGTGCTTGAGCAGGCCGGTGTTGCCGGCCATCAGGGCCGGCGCGGCGAAGCGCATCACCTGCCACAGCGGGAAGTTCCACGGCATCACCGCGAGCACCGGGCCGATCGGCTGGTAGCGGACGTACGCCCGCTTGGCCTTGACCGCGGCGGCGTCGGCCGGCTCGTCGGCGAGCATCTTCGGCGCGTTCTCGGCGTAGAAGCGGCAGGCGGTGGCGCACTTGGTCACCTCCGCCTTCGCTGCGGCGTACGTCTTGCCCATCTCGGTGGTCATCAGCCGGGCGGTCTCGTCCCGCTCGGCGTCGAGCAGGTCGGCGGCGGCCAGCAGCCAGCGGGCCCGCTGCGCGATGGTGGTGTCCCGCAACTGCCGGTACGCGAGGTGGGCGCGCTCGATGGCGGCGTCGATCTGTTCGTCCGACATCGCGTCGTACGTCTTGAGCACCTGTCCGGTGGCGGGATTGGTGGTGGCGATGGGCATCTCGTACTCCTGTCACTCGAACAGTGAGTGCCGCACGCCCGGCTCCTCCCGGCGGCGGGCGGCGCGGCGGCGCTGGATCACGACCAGGTCGACCACGGCCACCACGGCGAGGAGCGCGCAGACGACGCCCAGCCAGGCCACGTCGGCGGCGAACGCGAGCACCGCGAAGACGGCCATCACCACCAGACCGAACAGGGCCAGCACGAGGCGCAGGTTGAGCGCGCTGTTCGCGTGGCCGACCGTGCCACGGGCGCGGCGGGGCTGTGATCGGGTCATTCCTCCCGGCTACCCCGGCACGGCCGGGGTTAACCGGTGGGGCGCGCGGCGGCACCGGCGGGCCGGTGATCCGGGACACGCGGCGGGTACGCGGTGGATGGCGCCACCGGGCGGGTGCGTTACATCGGTCTGCCGGTACCGACGGAGATCCCGCGGCGGTGGAGAGGATGGGCATGACCACGACGCAGGCCGTACCCGTGACCGTCGCGGTCTCCCGGCGCGCCGACCCGGCGCGTACCGGTGAGATGGTGGCGTGGATGCGGGCCGGCACGGCGCTCGCGGAGAGTTTCCCCGGTTTCCTCGGCGCGGGCTTCGTCCGCAGCGCGCCCGGTTCCGCCGAGTGGCACGTGATGTACCGCTTCGCCGACGCCGACACGCTGCGCGGCTGGGAGGACTCGCCGCAGCGGCACTGGTGGCTGAGTTCGGCCCAGGGCATCGTCGAGCACACCCGGGTGGAACGCCGCACCGGCATCGAGGGCTGGTTCGACCCGCCGGTGGACCACGTGGTGGAGACGTTCGGCGAGGCCGAGCCGGTCGTGCCGGCCGCGCCGCCGCGCTGGAAGCAGGCGGTCACCATCTGGCTGGCGTTCTTCCCGCTCAGCCTCACCGCCACGCTGCTGACCGCGCGGTTCCTCGCCGACGTGCCGCTGGCCGGGCGGACGCTGCTCATGACGTTGGTCCTGACCCCGCTGATGACGTACCTGGTGCTGCCGCGCATCACCCGGGCGCTGCACTGGTGGCTGCACGGCCTGCCCACGCCGTGGCGCCGGTGAGTTCACGATCGGGTCGCACCACACCCATGTGAACGACGGTCGTCGATGGCAGAAAGGCGACAGAGTTCCCGGACGGACGGTCGAGGCGCATAGGGTCGACGGGCCCGTTGGTGCCGCCGGACGGGGGACCTGAATGCCTCGACGTTGGATCGCCGCGCTGGCCTGCCTCGCGGCGCTGGTCGCGCTGGCCTGCGACGGCTCCGGCTCCGCGTCGCCCCGACCGACCGACACGCCCCGCCCCGGCGACCCCCGGGTGCTGACCGCGCTCGGCGACTCGATCAGCACCGGCTTCGGTTCCTGCCTGGTGCTGGTGAGCTGCGAACGCAACTCCTGGTCGACCGGGGACAGCCTGCGGGTGGAGAGCGTCTACCGGCGGCTGCGGGCGGACGCGCCGGCGCTGCGGGCGTACAACCGGGCGGTGCCCGGTGCCCGCGCGGCCGGGCTGGCCGGCCAGGCCCGGGCCGCGGTACGCGACAAGGCCGACCTGGTCACCGTGTTGATCGGGGCGAACGACGCCTGCCGGGACGACGTCGACGCGATGACGCCGACCGCCACCTTCCGCAAGCAGGTCGACGGCGCGCTGGCCGTGCTGCGCAAGGGCCGGCCGAAGGCGCGGGTGCTGGTGGTCAGTATCCCGGACCTGCACCGGCTCTGGCAGCTCGGGCACACCGAGCCCCGCGCGGTGCGGGCCTGGTCGCGGGGCGTCTGCCCGGCGCTGCTGGCCGACGCCACCTCGACCGCGCCCGCCGCGGTCGCCCGTCGGGCGCGGGTCCGGGAGCGGCTCGAGGCGTACGACGCGCAGCTGCGCGCCGCCTGCCGGGCCTACGGGTCGCGCTGCCGCTGGGACGGCGGCGCGGTCCACCGACACCGGTTCGACCTGGACCAGGTCAACGCGCTGGACTGGTTCCACCCCAACGCCGCCGGGCAGGGCCGGCTGGCGGAGGTGGCCTGGAACGCCTCCCGTTGGAACGACTGACCGGCCCGGCGAGCGGGCCGACCGCCGGTCAGGGTTGGCGCGGCCCGGGCAGTTGGCGGGGGCCGGCGTCGCGGTAGAGCGACCGGGCCCGGTCGGCGAGTTCCTTGGTGGCCGAGGAGTTGGCCCAGGTGCCGAGCACGATGGCGGCGCCCGGGACGACCTTGGCGAACATCCGCTTGGCGGCGCGCACGCCGGCCATCCGGGCCAGCCGCACCCCGAGCTGGAGCATCACCCGGCCCAGCGCCCGGTCGCCGGCCGAGCCGAACAGCGCGCCGGCGCGCTCCCGGCCGGCGGCCACGCCGAGCGCCAGCCGGGCGGTCTCGGCGACCTTGTGCACGCGCTGGAGCACCAGCAGGTCCGTCGCCCGGTCGGTGTGCGTCGGGTCGGCGCCGTAGGCCGCCGCCACGTGCAGCACCAGCCGGGCCTGGGTCCAGGCCAGCACGCCGACGTCGATGACGGCCCCGGGCAGCCCGGCGGCGCCGGAGACCGCGCCGGAGAGCCGGGCGTGGTTGACGAACCGGCGGACCGCCTGGTCGGCCAGGTGCTCGGCCGGCACGTCCGGCCGCAGCGCCCGCTCCCGGGCGGCCCACTGCGCGGCCTCCGGGCCGAGCCGGCGCACCGCCTCCAGGGCCAGGTGCTCAGGCGCGTACTGCGGGTCCTCGCGCATCCGGTCCCAGAGCGGGGCCGGGGGCGCCTCGGGCGCGTCCACCGGCGGGACCGGGGCGGCGTTGTGCTGCCCGTCGACGGGGGCGGGGTCGGTCACGGGGGGCTCCGAGGCTCGTCGGGCGGGGGCGGGCGGGTCAGCGCCGGCGGTTCGACGACAGCCGGGTGGCGATCTGCCGCAGCCGGGCCTGGTTCTCCGGCTTGGCCATCTCCCGCCGGCCGCGGTCGACCAGCTGCTGGCCGCGCGGCGACCGCAGGAAGGCGGTGATCCGTTGCATCAGCGACATGACGTCCTCCTGTCCGCGGTCCCCATCATGTGTACCTGGAACCGGCAAGTCCCTGATACCCGGACCGGCCGTCCGGCAACCGTCCACACCGGTCAGCCCAGGATCTCCGCCACCACCTCGCCGGCCCGCCACTCGTGCTGCGCGTACGCGTCGGGGAACGCGGAGATCTGGACCGCCTGGGCGGCGACCGAGAGCGGCATGTCCTGCCAGCCGGGGATCTCCTCCAGGGCGGAGAGGAACGCCTTGGTCGCGTACTCGGGGTCCATCAGCTCGGCGACGGTGCCCCAGCCGCTGCTCGGCCGCTGCTGGAACAGCCCGACCGAGTCGTGGTCCCAGCCGATCGCCTGGTGCGGGTACTCCTGCGACTCGGGCAGCACGCCGCTGGCGTAGTTGAGCAGGGTGCTCTCCTGCATCGCGGTGGCCACCGCGATGACCAGTCCCCGGCGCGGCACGCCCATCTCCCGGCCGGCCCGCACAATCTGCGTGGCGTTGTCCATCTGGGTCCGGGTCAGGCCGGCGACCGGGACGATCCGCCGCGGCTTCGGCTTCGGCTTGGCCTTCGGCTTCGCCTTGGCCGTGACGGTCGGGGAGGGGGTGGCGCTGGGTGTGGTCGGCGCGATGCTGGGCCGGGCCATGCCGCGGGAGGCGGCGTCCACCGCCGCCCGCTCGGCGGCCTCGGCGGTGGGGGCCGGGGACGGGGCGCGCTCAGGGGCGCCGAAGCCCACCTGGCTGACGCCGACCAGGCCGAGGCAGCAGGCCGCGCCGGTGGCGACCGCGAGCCTCGTCCGGCCGGGCCGGGGGGCCGGCGGGGTGCGCAGGGCCCGGAAACGGGTACGCCAGGTGCCGGCGGTTGCCGGCGAGCAGGAGGTTGTCGGATCGGTCGAGGGGGTATCGTCCGAACGGTCAGCCGGGCGGCCGGGGCCGTTCGGGTCGTCGAGGGTGCCGTCGTCACGCATCCGACGAGGCTAGGCAGGGCAAACCGGGATCACCCAGGCCTAAAGGGTGGCCCTCGCCACACTTTGGTCCGGATCTGCCCGACATTGCCGTACACAGCCCCCCGCTCGTGGTCGGACCTCGCGAACCGGGCCAACCTCCGGTCCGCCGCGAGCGCGGGCGGCGCGGGCAGGAACCTCGCAGCCGCCCACCTCCCGGCCGATGATCCACTAACTCGTCCGTTCGGACGATACGGCGGTGGGCCGGCCGATCCGGGCGTGGCCGAATTGTGATCACCAACCGGGCAGCGGACCGGTCCGTAACGGAATGGACCACACCCCCCGGTACGTTGGCCGAACCGGGGGCGCCGTGCGCGCGGCGCTTCCGTACGCGTCGACAGGGAGGACCCCACCGGTGCTCGACCCACACGAGCTCTACGAACTCACCGACGAGCTGCCCGACCTCGGCCAGCCGGTGCTGATCCAGGCGCTCACCGGCTTCGTCGACGCCGGCAGCGCCTCCCGGCTGGCCCGGGAGCAGCTGCTCACCTCGCTGGACACCCGGGTGATCGCCCGCTTCGACGTCGACCAGCTCTTCGACTACCGCTCCCGCCGGCCCGTCATGACCTTCGTCGAGGACCACTGGGCCGACTACGACGCCCCGGCGCTGGAGCTGCACCTGCTGCACGACGACGACGAGACGCCGTTCCTCCTGCTCACCGGCCCCGAGCCGGACCTGCAGTGGGAGCGTTTCGTGGCCGCCGTCGCCGGCCTGTCGGCCCGCCTCGACGTCCGGCTCACGGTCGGGCTCAACTCGATCCCGATGGCCGTCCCGCACACCCGGCCCAGCGGCGTCACCGCGCACGCCACCCGGCCGGAGCTGATCTCCGGACACGAGCCGTGGTTGCAGAAGGTGCAGGTGCCGGCCAGCGTCGGGCACCTGCTGGAATACCGCCTCGGCGAGCAGGGCCGCGACGCCCTCGGCTTCGCCGCGCACGTGCCGCACTACGTCGCCCAGACCGAATACCCGGCCGCCGCCGAGGCGCTGCTCGCCGCCGTGTCGCGGGGCACCGGCCTGCTGCTGCCCCGCGACGGCCTGCGGACCGCCGCCGAGGTGGTCCGGGTGGAGATCGACCGCCAGGTCGCCCAGACCGAGGAGGCGGCCACGCTGGTCCAGGCCCTTGAGGAGCAGTACGACACGTTCGCCCGGGGCCGCGGCGAGAAGAGCCTGCTCGCCGCCGAGACCGGGCCGCTGCCCACGGCCGACGAGCTGGGCGCCGAGCTGGAACGCTTCCTCGCCGAGCAGACCCACCCGGGCGACACCCCGGAGCGCTGACCCGGCGGGGCGGCCGGGGATGCGGCAGGCTGGGGACATGCGCCTGGCGACCTGGAACGTCAACTCGGTGAAGGCCCGCCTGCCCCGGCTGCTCGACTGGCTGGCCACCACGAAGCCCGACGTCGTCTGCCTGCAGGAGACGAAGTGCCCGGACGGGGCGTTCCCCGTCGCCGAGGTGAGCGAGCTGGGCTACGAGGTGGCCAGCCACAGCGACGGCCGGTGGAACGGGGTGGCCGTGCTGTCCCGGGTCGGGCTGGCCGACGTGGCGGTCGGGTTCCCCGGCGAGCCCGGGTTCCCCGAGCCGGAGGCCCGGGCCATCGCCGCCACCTGCGCCGGCCTGCGGGTGTGGTCGGTGTACGTGCCGAACGGCCGCGCCCCGGACGACCCGCACTACACGTACAAGCTGGCCTGGTTCGCCGCGCTGCGCGACGCCCTGGAGGCGGAGGTGGCCGCCGCTCTCCCACTCGCCGTCTGCGGCGACTTCAACGTCGCCCCGACCGACGCCGACGTGTGGGACCCGGCCCTGTTCGCCACCTCCACCCACGTCACGCCGGCCGAGCGGGCCGCCCTGGCGGCGCTGCGCGACCTGGGCCTGGAGGACGTGGTGCCGACCCCGATGAAGGGCCCGCACCCGTTCACCTACTGGGACTACCGGGCCGGGATGTTCCACCAGAACAAGGGCATGCGGATCGACCTGGTCTACGCCACCGCGCCGTTCGCCCGCGCGGTCCGCTCGGCATACGTGGACCGGGAGGCCCGCAAGGGCAAGGGCCCCTCCGACCACGCCCCGATCGTGGTCGACGCCGACCTGGTGCCCGCCGTCGAGGCGTTCTGAGCCGCCGTAGGGTGGAGGCATGGCAGTCGTGAAGATCAACGCGATCGACGTCCCGCCCGGAGCGGGCGCGGAGCTGGAGAAGCGGTTCGCGGCCCGGGCCGGCGCGGTGGAGAACTCCCCCGGCTTCCTGGGCTTCGAGCTGCTGCGCCCGGTGGCCGGGGAGAGCCGCTACTTCGTCTACACCAGGTGGGAGACGGAGGCGGACTACCAGGCCTGGGCCCAGGGACCGGCGCGGGCCGCGCACGCCGCCCCCGAGGGCGCCGAGCCCCGCAAGCCGGTCGCCACCGGCGCCACCCTGCTGGAGTTCGAAGTGGTCCACCAGGTTTCCCCGACCCCCTGACCCACCCAGGTCCCCCGGCCTGGCGGCTCCGGCACCTCCCGGCCGCACCACGTCTCCGAGTCGCAGCGACAACCCACCCGGCTCCGGCTCGGGCTCCGGCTCCGGCTCGGGCTCGGGCTCGGGCTCCGGCTCCGGCTCCGGTGATCCACATCAGGCTGCGCCGACAGTTCGACTCCGTAGCGATATACCGCCTGGTCATAAATATGACTCGGCGGTATATCGCGCTCGGTCACACCGTCGTCCCGCCGGGAATCCGCTGCGGGTGGCGAGGCTGGTCAAAGGACGCGGGAGGCGAAGACGATCACGTTGTCCTCGTAACCGGTGCGTCCGCCGACCCACTCCCCGCCGCAGGTGATCAGGCGCAGCTCCGACGGGCCGGAGTCGCCGTACACTCGGGCGGCCGGCAGGTTCGCCTTGTCGAAGTACTCGACGCTGTCGACCTTGAAGGTCACCACCGTGCGGTCCGACCGGGTCACCTGGATCCGGGCACCCGGCTTCAGGCTGTGCAGCCGGTAGAACACGGCCGGACCGCTCTTGGTGTCGACGTGACCGACGATGATCGCCCGGCCCGGCTCGCCCGGGACCGCGCCCCGGTCGTACCAGCCGGTCTGGTTGTGCTCGGTCAGCGGCGGCACGTCCACCGAACCGTCCCGCGCCTGGCCGACCGGGGTGACCGGCGCGGTGACCTTGATGGCCGGCACCGCCAGACGGACCGGCAGGCTGGCCGGTTTCCGGACCGGCGCCGGCGCGGGCGGCGGCGGTTGGCTCGACCCGGCCGACGCGTCGGTCCAGTCGAACGGCCCGGCGGTCCGGCCGAGACCGGCGCCGGTGGCGAACACGCCGACCAGCACCAGCACCACGGCCAGCGGCTTCGACCAGGGACCGCGACCCCGGTCCCGCCCCGGCGGCGGGGCCGGCGGGCCGGAGACCGGCTTACCGGAGGGCCGGCCGCGTCCGGGCGGCGGGCCGGCCGGCGGCAGGGCGAACAGCGCCCAGCCGGACAGCCGGGAGCGGCCGGGCGGCGGGACGGTGTGCTCGTCCATCGGACTCAGCGCCCGGCGGCGCCGCGGGACTGCCGGCGGGACGCGGCCACGCCGAGCCCGGCGCCGACCATGGTCACGGCCAGCCCGATCGGCACCAGCAGGCCACCGAGGCCAGGGCCGGCGGTGCCGCCGAACCCGGTCGCCGGGCCGCGGCTGGGGACGTGGCTGGGCTGGTGCGTGGGCCGGTGGGTGGGCTCGGCTTGCTTGACCACCTGGAGCATGGTGGACGCCGTCTCCCCGCCCGGGCACTCCAGCTTGACCCGATAGTTGCCGGGCCGCGTGCGCTCGTTGACCATCGGCGAGGCGGTGAGCAGGCCGCGTTGCGGCTGCACCTGGATCCGGCCGAAGGCGTCGGAGACCACGATCGCGGGCACCGAGTTGTCCCGACAGCTCGCCCGGATGCCGACCAGGTAGCCCGGCTGGACGGTGCCGGGTGTCACCTCGACGAAGATCACGTCGGCCGGGGGCGGCTGACCCGGCACCGGCTCGGCGGCGCGCGGCGCGGCCGGGGCGGGCGCCGCGCCGACCAGCGGGGCGGCGCACGCGGCAACCGCGACCAGCAGCGCCGCACGTCCCCTGACTGACCCCATGAACCCTCCCGGCGTACGGGATGAATCCTCTCACCCCCGGCCGCACATCACATCCGATCCGGGCCGCCGGTCGCGTAGGCTCGGGTCGCTGTGACCACCACCGACACCCCCACCGCCCGCATCCGGACCTTCCACCCGCGTCGCGGTCGGATGAGCGACCGGCAGCGCGACGCGCTGACCCGGCTCTGGCCCGCGTACGGCCTCCAGATCGCCGCCCTCGACGGGCCGTGCGATCCGACGACGCTGTTCGGGCGGCGGGCGCCGCTGGTGCTGGAGATCGGCTCCGGCATGGGCGACGCCACCGCCGCGATGGCGGCGGCCGACCGGGACCGACACTATCTGGCGGTCGAAGTCCACACGCCGGGAATCGCCAACCTCCTCGACCTGGTCGAGCGGCACGGCCTGGACAACGTCCGGGTGGCCGAGGGCGACGCGTTGGACCTGGTGCGGGCCATGCCGCAGGGGTGCCTGGACGCGGTGCACGTCTACTTCCCGGACCCGTGGCCGAAGACCCGCCACCACAAGCGGCGGATCATCGCGCCGGCGCACGTGGCGTTGCTGCGGTCCCGGCTGGCGCCGGGCGGCACGCTGCACTGCGCCACCGACTGGGCCGAGTACGCCGAGTCGATGCGCGCGACGTTGACCGCCGACCCGGAGCTGGTGGATGTGCACGGCGGCTTCGCGCCGCGTCCGGCGCACCGGCCCGTGACGAAGTTCGAGCGGCGCGCGCTGACCGCCGGCCGGGAGATCTTCGACCTGATCCACCGGCGGCGCTGAGCCCGGTTGGCGCGGCGCGGTGTGATCCAGGCACGATGGGAGCCGCCATGACTCTCACCGCCGCGCTGCCGAAGACCGCCGACCCCGACACCCTCTACGACGCGTTCGCCTCCTGGGCGTCCGAGCGCGGCCTCGACCTCTATCCGCACCAGGAGGAGGCGGTCATCGAGATCGTCTCCGGCGCGAACGTGATCATGAATACGCCGACCGGCTCGGGCAAGAGCCTGGTGGCGATCGCGGCGCACTTCGCGGCCCTCGCAGACGACCGGACGACCTTCTACACCGCGCCGATCAAGGCGCTGGTCTCGGAGAAGTTCTTCGCGCTCTGCGAGGTGTTCGGCGCCGAGAACGTCGGCATGCTCACCGGCGACGCCAGCGTCAACGCCGACGCCCCGATCATCTGCTGCACCGCGGAGATCCTGGCCAACCTGGCGCTGCGCGAGGGCCGCCGGGCCGACGTCGGCCAGGTGATCATGGACGAGTTCCACTTCTACGCCGAGCCGGACCGGGGCTGGGCCTGGCAGGTGCCGCTGATCGAGCTGCCACAGGCCCAGTTCGTGCTGATGTCCGCCACGCTCGGCGACACCACCCGCTTCGTCGACGACCTGACCCGGCGCACCGGCCGGCCGACCGCCGTCGTCCGCTCGGCCGAGCGGCCGGTCCCGCTCCTGTTCTCGTACGCGACCACGCCGCTGCACGAGACGCTCGAGGAGCTGCTGGAGACCAAGCAGGCCCCGGTGTACGTGGTGCACTTCACCCAGGCCGCCGCGCTGGAACGCGCCCAGGCGCTGATGAGCGTGAACGTCTGCACCCGCGCCGAGAAGGACATGATCGCCCAGGCGATCGGCAACTTCCGGTTCACCTCCGGCTTCGGCAAGACGCTGTCCCGACTGGTCCGGCACGGCATCGGCGTGCACCACGCCGGCATGCTGCCGAAATACCGCCGCCTGGTGGAGACGCTCGCCCAGGCCGGCCTGCTCAAGGTCATCTGCGGCACGGACACGCTCGGCGTCGGCATCAACGTGCCCATCCGCACCGTGCTGTTCACCGGCCTGTCGAAGTACGACGGGGTGCGGACGCGCCTGCTCAAGGCCCGCGAGTTCCACCAGATCGCCGGCCGGGCCGGGCGGGCCGGGTTCGACACGCTGGGCCGGGTGGTGGTGCAGGCCCCCGAGCACGTGATCGAGAACGAGAAGGCGCTCGCCAAGGCCGGCGACGACCCGAAGAAGCGCCGCAAGGTGGTGAAGAAGAAGCCGCCGGAGGGCTCGATCGGCTGGGGCGAGCCGACGTTCCAGCGCCTGGTCGAGGCCGAGCCGGAGCCGCTGACGTCCAGCTTCCAGGTCAGCCACTCGATGCTGCTCAACGTGATCGGCCGCCCCGGCGACGCGTTCGCCTCGATGCGGCACCTGCTCACCGACAACCACGAGGACCCGGCCGCCCAGCGCCGGCACATCCGCCGGGCCATCGCCATCTACCGGGCGCTGCGGGCCGGCGGCGTGGTCGAGGAGCTGCCCGAGCCGGACGAGACCGGCCGCCGGGTACGCCTCACCGTCGACCTCCAGCTCGACTTCGCGCTCAACCAGCCGCTGTCCCCGCTCGCCCTGGCCACCGTCGAGCTGCTCGACCGGGAGTCCCCGTCGTACGCGCTGGACGTGCTCAGCGTGATCGAGGCGATCCTCGACGACCCGCGGCAGATCCTCTCCGCGCAGCAGTTCAAGGCCCGCGGCGAGGCGGTCGCCGCGATGAAGGCCGAGGGCATCGAGTACGAGGCCCGCCTCGAACTGCTCGACGAGGTGACCTGGCCCAAGCCCCTGGCCGAGCTGCTGGAGGCCGCGTACGAGATGTACCGGCAGGGCCACCCCTGGGTCGCCGACCACCAGCTCTCCCCCAAGTCCGTGGTCCGGGACATGTACGAGCGGGCCATGACGTTCCCCGAGTACGTCCAGTTCTACGGCCTGTCCCGGTCCGAGGGCCTGGTCCTGCGCTACCTCGCCGACGCGTACAAGACGCTGCGGCAGACCGTGCCGGAGGACGCCAAGACCGAGGAGCTGGTCGACCTCATCGAGTGGCTGGGCGAGCTGGTCCGCCAGGTCGACTCCAGCCTGATCGACGAGTGGGAGCGGCTGCGCAACCCGTCCGACGTGGCCGAGGTGGCCGCCTCGCTGGACGACCGGCCGCCGGCGGTGACCCGCAACGCGCGGGCGTTCCGGGTGCTGGTGCGCAACGCGCTGTTCCGCCGGGTCGAGCTGGCCGCCCTGCGCCGCTGGGACCTGCTCGGCGAGCTGGACGCCGGCGACGGCTGGAACGCCGACGCGTGGGCCGACGCGCTGGAGCCGTATTTCGCGACGTACGACGCGATCGGGGTGGGTCCGGACGCCCGCGGGCCGGCGCTGCTGATGATCGAGCAGGGCCGCGAGCGGTGGACCGTGCGGCAGATCCTGGACGACCCGGACGGTGACCACGACTGGGGCATCAGCGCCGAGATCGACCTGGCCGCCTCGGACGAGGTGGGCGCGGCGGTGGTCCGGATCACCGACGTCGGCCAGCTCTAGGACTGCGCGAAAAAGGGCCGCCCGGGATGTCCGGGCGGCCCTTTTCGTGCCCTGGGCGATGTCAGCCCCGTCGATTAGAATGTATGTACTAATCGAGCTTCTGACCTGGGAGGATGCTCGTGACTGCGCCCACCTCCGCTGCCCCCGTCACCCCCTACGCCACCCTGCTCGGGTTCACCCGCTACGTGGATCGCACCGGCCCCACCAAGGCCACCTTCGTCGGCGGCCTGCGTCGCCAGCGAGCGAGTCGGCACGGGTTCAACCCGCACGGCCAGTTCGTCAAGGCACTCAAGGCCGACGTCGCGTTCCACACCGGCGGCACCCACCTCGCCCAGGTGGCCGACCTGGTCAAGCCGCGCTGGCGCCCGCTCTACGAGGCGCTCACGCCCGGCGCGACCCGCTGGCTGCACTCGCTCGGCGAGCCGGCCGGCGTCGACCTGGCCCAGACCCGCGACGCCCTGGCCATGCTGGGCGACCTACCCGTCAAGATCAACCCGCAGTTCGGCGTCCGCTTCGCCGACGGCCGGGCCGAGGCCATCCGGCTGCACTTCGACGAGGCGCCACCGAGTGAGGAGGCGACGCTGGCCACGCTGCACCTGATGGCCCGGCACATGGACGCGGTGCTGCCGCACGCCGAGCCGGTGCTGGTCGACGTGCGTCGTGGCGAGGCGCACCGGATGCCCACCGACGTCAAGCCCGAGCAGATCGAGCAGTGGCTGGCCGGCGAGGCCGCCGCGTTCCGGGCCATCTGGTCCACCGCCGCCTGACCGACGTCTCCGACGGGCGGCCACTCCTCCGAGTGGCCGCCCCGTTGCTCCCCTTTAGGGAATATCTGGGGCATTCGCGAGGCAGGGTCGCGAAGCTCGGCTCATGACACTGCCCGATCGTCTTGCACGGCGGCTGCCGGCTCCGCCGGTGCGCCACGCGCCGCCGGGCCCCGCGCAGGATCTGCCGTCGCGACCGTCGGCCACGCGCGGGCGTCTCATCCTGCTCGGGCCGGCGTTCGTGGCCGCGGTGGCCTACGTCGACCCGGGCAACTTCGCCACCAACTCCACCGCCGGCGCGCGCTACGGCTACCTGCTGGTGTGGGTCGTCGTGGCGGCGAACCTGGCCGCCATGCTGGTGCAGACGCTCACCGCCAAGCTCGGCCTGGCCACCGGGCGCAGCCTGCCCGAGCTGTGCCGGGACCACCTGCCCCGGCCGCTCAACCGGGCCATGTGGGCCCAGGCCGAGCTGGTCGCCATGGCCACCGACCTGGCCGAGGTGATCGGCGGCGCGGTGGCCCTGCACCTGCTCTTCGGCATTCCGCTGCTGCCCGGCGGCGTGATCGTCGGCACCGCCGCGTTCGCCGTGCTGGCGCTGCGGTCCCGGGGCTTCCGCACGTTCGAGATCGCCATCGCGGTGCTGCTCGGCGTGATCGTGCTGGCGTTCGCGGTCAACCTGGTCACCGCCGGGCCGGACCTGTCCGCCACCGCCGGCGGGCTGCTGCCCCGCACGGCGGGCACCGACAGCATGCTGCTCGCCGCCGGCATCCTCGGCGCGACCGTGATGCCGCACGTGATCTACGTGCACTCGGCACTGACCCCGAACCGCATCCGCACCAGCGGCGACGCGCAACGGCGGAGGGTGGCGAGGGGCCTGCGCGTCGACGTGCTGGTCGCGCTCGGCATCGCCGGCGGGGTCAACCTGGCCATGCTGCTGGTCGCGGCCACCAGCTTCCACGGCAGCGGCATTCCCGGCACCGACACGCTGGAGGGCGTGTACGCCGGGCTGGCCGGCACGCTCGGCGCCACGGCGGCGGTCGGCTTCGCCGTGGCGCTGCTCCTGTCCGGCCTCGCCTCGACCAGCGTCGGGACGTACGCCGGCGAGGTGATCATGCAGGGTTTCCTGCGCCGCCGGATCCCGCTGCTGGTGCGCCGGACGGTGACGCTGCTGCCCGCGCTGGCCGTGCTCGCGATCGGCGTCGACCCGACCCGGGCGCTGGTGCTGTCCCAGGTGGTGCTGAGCTTCGGCATCCCGTTCGCGCTGATCCCGGTGGTGGCCTTCACCCGGCGCCGCGACCTGATGGGCAGCCTGGTCAACCGCCCCGCCACCACGGCCGTCGCGGTGCTGATCACCGCGCTCGTGGTGGCGCTCAACGCGTTCCTGCTCTGGCAGCTGGTCGCCTGAACGCGACCGCGCCCGCCGAGGACGGATCCCGGGCGGGCGCGGTGGTGGCGCGAGGTCCTCAGGCGGCCAGGTACTTCTGCAGGTCGTCCAGGATCTTGTTGGCGGCGCCGACGCCGATGCCGGTCATCCACACCTCGTCGGAGACCACGTGCGCCTTGCCCGCCTTGACCGCGGACAGGCCCTGCCAGAGGCTGCCGGTGGTGACCTTGGCCTGCTCGGCGGCGGCCTTCTCGCCGTACGCGGTCACGAACACCACGTCGCCGTCGACCTCGTTGACGCGTTCGGCGCTGACCAGGTCGAAGCGCCGGTCCTCCTTGCCCTCCAGCAGCTGACGCTGCGGGCGGCCGAGACCGGTGTCGCCGACCACGATGCCGGAGAACGAGTCCGGGCCGTACACCCGGATGTTGCCCGGGATGAAGCGCACGATGGAGATCTTCCGCGACGGGGCGTCGCCGAGCGCCGCGCCGAAGTCCTTCGCCCGCTTCTCGTAGGTGGCCAGCAGGTCCTTGGCCTGCTGCTCCCTGCCGAGGGCCTGGCCGTCGAGGAGGAAGTTCTCCTTCCAGGTGATGCCCACCTTCTCGGTGAACACGGTCGGCGCGATGGCGGACAGCTCGTCGTAGAACTTCTCCTGGCGGAACTTGCTGCCGAGGATGAGGTCCGGCTTGAGCGCGTTGATCGCCTCCAGGTCGGGCTCGGTGAGCACCCCGACCTCCTTGATGCCGGCGAGCTTGTCCGCGCCGAAGTAGGTGGGCCAGCTCTTCGCCTCACCGGCGGTGGCCGCGCCGACCGGGGTGACGCCCAGGGACAGCGCGGTGTCGATCTTGTCGGTGTCGAGCACCACCACGCGCTTGGGCTCGGCGGGCACCTTGGTGGTGCCCATGGCGTGGGTGATCTCCCGGGTCTCCCCGGAGCCGGTGCCGGCGACGGGGTCGCTCTCCCCGCAGGCGGTGAGGCCCACCCCGAGGGCGAGGGCGGCGGTGAGTGCGGCGGCGAGACGACGCATCAGGTTCCTTTCCGTGGTGCGGGTGCGGGCCGGCGCGCTCAGGCGTCGCCGACGGGGGCGCCGGCCGCGGCCGGCGTGCCGGCCGGAGCGGCCGAGGTCTGGGTGAGGGCGGGCACCACCAGCGGGGCGCCGGTGACCGGGCAGGGCACGACCACACAGTCGAGCCCGAAGACGTCGCGGACCAGGTCGGCGGTGAGGATCTCGCGCGGCGGGCCGGCGGCCACCAGCGCGCCGTCGCGCATGGCGACCAGGTGGTCGGCGTAGCGGGCGGCCTGGTTGAGGTCGTGCAGCACGGCCACCACGGTCCGGCCCCGCTCGGCGCGCAGCCGGTGCAGCAGGTCGAGCACCTCCACCTGGTGGGCCAGGTCGAGGAAGGTGGTCGGCTCGTCCAGCAGCAGCGCGTCGGTGTCCTGGGCCAGCGTCATCGCGATCCAGACCCGCTGGCGCTGGCCACCGGAGAGCGTGTCCACCGGGCGGTCGGCGAGCGCGGTCACGTCGGCCAGGCGCATCGCCTCGTCGACGGCCCGGCCGTCCTCGGTCGACCACTGCCGCCACCACCGCTGGTACGGCTGCCGGCCGCGCCCGACCAGGTCGGCCACGGTGATCCCCTCGGGCACCAGCGGGCTCTGCGGCAGCACGCCGAGCCGCCGGGCCACGTCCCGGGTGGGCAGGTCACGGATCGCCGCGCCGTCGAGCAGCACCGCGCCGCGGCGCGGCGTGAGCAGCCGGGCCATGGTGCGCAGCAGGGTCGACTTGCCGCAGGCGTTCGGCCCGACGATCACCGTGAACGCGTCGGCCGGCAGGTCGAGCTCCAGCCCGTCCAGCACGGTCCGGCCCTCGTAGCCGACGACCAGGTCGCGGGTGGACAGCAGCGCGGTCACGACCGCCTCCCTCGGGTGCGCAGCAGCACGAAGATCAGGTACGGGCCGCCGATGGCCGCGGTCAGCACACCGGCCGGCAGTTGGGTGGGCGCGAACAGCCGGCGTCCGGCCAGGTCGGCGAGGACCAGCAGCAACGCGCCCAGCAGCGCGGCGCACAGCAGCGGCGGCCGTTCCGCGCGGACCAGCCGGCGGGCCACCTGCGGGGCGACCAGCGCCACGAAGTCCACGGCGCCGACCTGCGCGGTGACGGCGGCGGCGGCCAGCACGCCGGTGCCGGCCAGCCCGATCCGGCGGGCCACCGGACGCAGCCCGATCCCCCGCGCGGTGTCGTCGTCCAGCGCCGAGCCACGCAGCGCCCAGCCGGCCCAGAGCAGCACCGGCAGCAGCACGAGGAGGGTGCCGGCGATCCAGCCGGCCTCGGTCCAGCCCTTGCCGGCCAGGGTGCCGATCAGCCAGAGCTGGGCGCGCAGGCCGTCGATCGGGTCGGCGGTGAGCATCACCACCTCGGTGAGCGCCCGGAACGCGAACGCCACCGCCACGCCGGCCAGCACGAACCGCTGCGCGGCCAGGCCGTGCCGCGCGCCGAGCGCGAACACCAGGACGGCCGCGGCCAGCCCGCCGACCAGCGCCGCCGGGGCCACCAGGACCGCCGCCGCCCCGCCGGTCAGCGCGACGGTCGCGGCCAGCCCGGCGCCCTGGGTGACACCGATGACGTCGGGGCTGGCCAGCGGGTTGCGGGCCACGCTCTGGATCAGCGTGCCGGCCACGCCGAACGCCGCGCCGGCCAGGGCCGCCAGCACCGCGCGGGGCAGTCGCAGGTCGCGCACCACGAGGTCGTACGGCGTGCCCGCGCCGGAGAGCGAGCGGACCACGTCGCCCGGCGCCACGTACGGCGTCCCCAGCGACAGGCTCAGCACCACCGCACCCGCGAGCAGCACGAGAAGCACCCCCGCCACGACCACCGGCCGCCACCGGAACGGCACCGCCACCGCCCCCACCCGCAGCAGCGTCTTCCCCGCGAGCGCCCCACCCCGCGCCGCGCGATCTTGCACTTGCGGCCCCTCGGGCGTCCGATTCGCCTGCTTCGCCGGGGCAGCAACTGCAAGATCGCGGAGAGGGGAGCGGGGGTGGGGGGCGGTCATGCGGTCACGACCTTGGCGCGGCGGACCAGGATCGCCAGCAGGGGGGCGCCCAGCAGGGCGGTGATGATGCCGGCGGGGATCTCGCCCGGCGGGGAGACCAGGCGGCCGGTCACGTCGGCGGCCAGCACCAGGGCGGGGCCGAGCAGCGCGGCGACCAGCAGCGTCCACCGGTGGTCGGCGCCGACCAGCGCCCGGGCCAGGTGCGGCACGGCCAGTCCGACGAACGCGATCGGGCCGGCGGCGGCCACCGCGGCGCCGGTGAGCAGTACCCCGCCCCCGCCGGCGGCCAGCCGGACCAGGGCGACCCGGTGCCCCAGCCCCCGGGCGACGTCGTCGCCGAGAGCGAGCGCGTCCAGCCCTCGGGCGGCCAGCGCGGCGAGCAGCACCCCGGCCAGCACGAACGGCAGCACCTGCCCGGCCACCCCGACGTCCCGCCCGGTGAGCCCGCCGACCACCCAGAAGCGGTACTCCTCGAACGTGCGGGCGTCGATGCTGAGCAGCGCGTACACGACCGCGCCGAGACCGGCGTCGAGCGCGGCGCCGACCAGCGCGAGGGTGACCGGGCTGGCGCCCTCGCGGGTGCGGTTGGCGACGGCGAAGACGAGCAGCCCGGCGAGCAGCGCGCCGGCGATGCCGAACCAGACGTAGCCGGTGAGCGTGCTCACGCCGAACACGGCGATGGCCAGCACCACCCCGAAGGAGGCCCCGGCGCTGACGCCGAGGATGCGCGGCTCGGCGAGCGGGTTGCGGGTGACCGCCTGGAACAGCACGCCGGCCAGCGCCAGGGCCAGGCCGACGACCAGGCCGAGCGCGGTACGCGGCAGCCGCAGCTCGCGGACCACCGTGGTCGCGTCGCCGTCGTCCGGGGCCACCAGCGCGTGCCACACCTGGTCCACCGGTAGGTGGCGGCTGCCCAGCGCCAGGCTGGCCAGCAGGGCGACGAGGAGCAGGAGCGCCGCCGTCAGGGTGACCGCGACGCGGCGGGGGGCGCCGCGGCGGGCGGGGGCGTCGGCCCGCGCGGGCCGGACGGCGACGGTGGTCACGGGGGTGTTCGCCTTTCGGATTAGGTACGCCTTACCTTAACTGACCTGGTAAGGCACACCTAACCGGGACGTGTCGATGGGCTTGCGCCTCCACCGGGGGGAGGCGCGAGGCTGGGCGGCATGGACGATGGCGAGCGCTACTCGATCGGCGACCTGGCCCGGCGGACCGGGGTGCCGGTGAAGACCATCCGGTTCTGGTCCGATCGGGGCGTCGTGCCGCCGACGGACCGCGGCCCGACCGGACACCGCCGCTACGGCCCGGAGGCGGTGACCCGGCTCGACCTGGTGCGGACGTTGCGGGAGCTGGGCGTGGACCTGCCCACCGTGCGCCGGGTGGTGGCCCGGGAGGTCACCCTGCCCGAGGTCGCCTCGGCGCACGCGGACGCGTTGACCGCCCAGATCCGCCTGCTGCGGTCGCGTCGCGCGGTGTTGACCGTGATCGCCCGGCGGGGCGCCACCCCGGACCGGGCCGACCTGCTGCACCGGCTGGCCGGCCTGGCCGCACGCGAGCGGCGGCGGCTGGTCGACGACCTGCTCGACGCCGCGTTCGGCGACCTGACCGATCCGGGGTTCGCGGGGATCCGCCGGTCGCTCACCCCGGAGCTGCCCGACGACCCGGACGACGGCCAGATCGAGGCGTGGGTGGAGTTGGCCGAGCTGACGCTGGACCCCTCGTTCCGGGCCGGGCTGCGGCGTCTGGCCGAGCAGCACGCGGCCGACCGGGCCGGCGCGGAGGGCGTACGCCGGGACGTGGTCGCGGTGGTCCGGGAGGAGGTGACTCCGGCACTGGCCGCCGGGATCGACCCGGCCTCGCCCGACGCCGAGCCGGTCCTCTCCCGGGCGACGGCCCGGTACGCGCGGCTCTGCGGCCGCCCGGACGACGCCGACCTGCGCCGGCGGATGCTGACGCGGTTGGAGACCGCGCACGACCCGCGCCGGGCGCGCTATCTGGAACTGCTCTCCGTGGTCAACGGCTGGCCGCCGGCCGAGAGCCTGGCGCCGGTGCTGGACTGGTCGATCCGGGCGCTGCGCGCCCGGCAGCCCCTACCCTGAGGGCATGCGATTCGACAGGCACACCGTGGTGCTCCTGGTCCGCCCGGACGACGCGCCCGACCTGCCGCAGGACGCCCTCGACCGGATCCAGGACGCGCACCTGGCGCACCAGGCCGGGCTGGTGGAGCAGGGCGCGGTGCTCGCGGCCGGGCCGTTCCTGGACGGCGACGACGAGCGGATCCGTGGTTTCGTGGTGCTGTCGGTGGACCCGGACACGGCCCGGCACCTCTACGCCAACGACCCGGCGGTCAGCGCCGGGCGTCTGGTCGCGCGGGTGACGAGCTGGATGGTGCCGGAGGGCCAGGTCCGCTTCGAGCAGGTGCCGGTGCCCCGGTCGATGCTGGAGGCCGCGGCCGGCGACTGACCGGTCAGTCCTCGGCGGACTGGCGGACGCCGGGCACCACCGGCGTCGGCCACACCCCGGTGCGCGGCACGGCGGCCGGCACCTCGACCTGCTGGTCAGCCCAGACGTACGTCTCGGGCAGCAGGTCGGCGATCGGGACGGCGCGCAGCCCGTCCGGCGGGCCGACGATCACCCGGATCGACGGGAAGTAGTCGAGCAGCACCTGCCGGCAGCGCCCGCACGGCGGGATGACACCGCGCCCCCGGTCCCCCACCGCGACGATCGCCTCCAGCTCGCCGCCACCCTGGGTCGCGGCGGCGCCGAGCGCCACCACCTCGGCGCACGGGCCGCCGGTGAAGTGGTAGACGTTCACGCCGCTGAACACGCGGCCGTCGGTGCTGCGCACGGCGGCGGCGACGCTGTGGTTGTCGCTGCGGCAGCGCAGCTTCGCGACGGCGGTGGCGGCCTGCACGAGCGCCCGGTCGGTGTCCCGCATGATCATCCCCGCCCCTCGTCGGCTGCGTCGGCGGCAACCCTATCCGGACGTGACCGCTCGATCCGGGATGGCGCGCCCACCGCCGGTAACCCGGGGGCGGTACGCCGCGCGGCTGCCTATCCTTGGCGACGTCATGCAGAATCCAGCCGTACCCGCCGCCCCCGAGACCGCTCGCGACCTGCACCGTCGCCTCACCCCCCTGATGTTCCGCGACCAGCGCCGGCTCCAGCGGCGGCTCGACGGCGTACGGCGGCTGCGCGACCCGCAGCGGCGGGAGGCGGCGCTTGCCGAGATCGCGACCGAGGTGACCCGCGCCGAGGCGCGGCTGGCGGCGCGCCGTGCGGCCGTGCCGGCGATCACCTACCCGCCGCAGCTGCCGGTCAGCGAGCGCAGGGACGACATCGCCGCCGCGATCCGCGACCACCAGGTGGTGATCGTGGCCGGCGAGACCGGCTCCGGCAAGACGACCCAGCTGCCCAAGATCTGCCTGGAGCTGGGGCGCGGCGTCACCGGGCTGATCGGGCACACCCAGCCCCGGCGGCTGGCGGCCCGCACCGTCGCCGACCGGATCGCCGACGAACTCGGCACCGAGCTGGGCGACGTGGTCGGCTACAAGGTGCGCTTCACCGACCAGGTGGGCGACAACAGCCTGGTCAAGCTGATGACCGACGGCATCCTGCTGGCCGAGTTGCAGACCGACCGGATGCTGCGGCAGTACGACACGCTGATCATCGACGAGGCGCACGAGCGCAGCCTCAACATCGACTTCATCCTCGGGTACCTCAGGCAGCTCCTGCCCCGCCGGCCCGACCTCAAGGTGGTCATCACCTCGGCGACCATCGAGACCGACCGGTTCGCGAAGCACTTCGCCGACGCCGAGGGCAACCCGGCGCCGGTGGTCGAGGTGTCCGGGCGCACCTACCCGGTGGAGGTCCGCTACCGGCCGCTGGTCGAGGTCACCGAGGCCGAGGAGGAGGACGAGGCCGACGAGGAGAACGTCCGGGACCAGATCCAGGCCATCGGCGACGCGGTCGAGGAGCTGGCCGCCGAGGGGCCCGGCGACATCCTGGTGTTCCTCAGCGGTGAGCGGGAGATCCGGGACACCGCCGATGCGCTGGGCAAGCTGGTGCAGTCCAAGCGGTCGCTGCTCGGCACCGAGATCCTGCCGCTCTACGCCCGGCTCTCCACCGCCGAGCAGCACCGGGTCTTCGCGGCGCACTCCAACCGCCGGGTGGTGCTGGCCACCAACGTCGCGGAGACCTCGCTGACCGTGCCCGGCATCAAGTACGTGGTGGACCCGGGCAGCGCCCGGATCTCCCGCTACTCCAGCCGGCTCAAGGTGCAGCGGCTGCCGATCGAGCCGGTCTCGCAGGCCAGCGCCAACCAGCGCAAGGGCCGCTGCGGGCGCACCTCGGACGGCATCTGCATCCGCCTCTACGACGAGCAGGACTTCGAGTCCCGACCCGAGTTCACCGACCCGGAGATCCTGCGGACCAACCTGGCCTCGGTCATCCTCCAGATGACGTCGATCGGGCTCGGCGACGTCGCGGCGTTCCCGTTCATCGACCCGCCGGACCGGCGCAACGTCACCGACGGCGTGAACCTGCTGCACGAGCTGGGCGCGCTCGACCCGGCCGAGACCGACCCGGCGAAGCGGCTCACCCCGCTGGGCCGGCGGCTGGCCCAACTGCCGGTCGACCCCCGGCTGGCCCGGATGGTGCTCGAAGGGGAACGCAACGGCTGCGCCACCGAGGTCGTGGTGATCGCCGCCGCGCTGTCCATCCAGGACCCGCGCGAGCGCCCGGCCGACAAGCAGGCCCAGGCCGACCAGGCGCACGCCCGGTTCGCCGACAAGGAATCGGACTTCGTCGCGTACCTGAACCTGTGGCGTCACCTGCGGGACAGGCAGCGGGAGCTGTCGTCCAGCGCGTTCCGCCGCATGTGCAAGGCCGAATATCTCAACTACCTTCGGGTGCGCGAGTGGCAGGACATCGTCAGCCAGCTGCGTCAGGTCCTGCGTACCTCGGACAAGGGTGAGGGCCGGCGCGGCGCCGGCGCCGACGTGCCGGAGGAGATCGACACTCCGAAGGTGCACCAGTCGCTGCTGCCCGGCCTGCTGTCGCACCTCGGCCTCAAGGACGCGCAGAAGCACGAGTACCTGGGGGCGCGGGGCGCGAAGTTCGCCATCTTCCCCGGGTCGGCGCTGTTCAAGAAGCCGCCGCGCTGGGTGATGGCCGCCGAGCTGGTGGAGACGTCCCGGCTGTGGGGGCGGGTGGCCGGGCGGGTCGAGCCGGAGTGGGTCGAGCCCCTCGCACAGCACCTGGTCAAGCGCAGCTACAGCGAGCCGCACTGGGAGAAGAAGCAGGCCGCGGTGATGGCCTACGAGAAGGTCACGCTGTACGGCATCCCGCTCGTCACCTCCCGCAAGGTGAACTTCGGGCGGATCGACGCAGGTCTGAGCCGGGAGCTGTTCATCCGGCACGCCCTGGTCGAGGGCGACTGGCAGACCCACCACCAGTTCTGGCGGGACAACCAGAAGCTGCTGACCGAGATCGAGGAGCTGGAGAACCGGGCCCGTCGGCGCGACATCCTGGTCGACGACGAGACCATCTTCGCCTTCTACGACCAGCGGATCCCCGCCGACGTGGTCTCCGGCCGGCACTTCGACTCCTGGTGGAAGAAGACCCGCCGGGAGCAGCCCGACCTGCTCACGTTCACCCGCGAGCTGCTCGTCAACGACGGCCGGGGCGGGGTGGACGAGGAGGACTTCCCGGACGAGTGGCGGGCCGACGGCGTGACGCTGCCGCTGACGTACACGTTCGACCCGACCGCGCCCACCGACGGCGTCACCGTGGACATCCCGCTGCCGCTGCTCAACCAGGTGCCGGCGGAGAGCTTCGACTGGCAGGTGCCGGGGCTGCGCGAGGAACTGGTGATCGCGCTGATCCGGTCGCTGCCCAAGCCGGTCCGGCGCAACTTCGTCCCGGTGCCCGACTACGCGCGGGCCGCGCTCGCCGCGATCACCCCGGGCGAGGAGCCGCTGCTGGCCGCGCTGACCCGGCAGCTACGCCGGATGACCGGGGTGACCGTCCCGCCGGACGCCTGGGACCTGAGCAGGCTGCCGCCGCACCTGCGGGTCACCTTCCGGGTGCTCGGCGAGGACGACAAACCGGTCGCCGAGGGCAAGGACCTGCCGACGCTGCAACGCGAGCTGCGGCCCAAGGTACGCCAGGTGGTGGCCGCCGCCGCGCCGGACGTGGCCCGCAGCGGGCTCACCGGGTGGACGATCGGCACGCTGCCGCGCACCGTCGAGCAGGTCCGCGCCGGATTCGCGGTGACCGCGTACCCGGCGCTCGTGGACGAGGGCGCGACGGTCGGGGTGAAGGTGTTCGACTCCGCCGGCGAGCAGGAGGCCGCGCACTGGGCGGGCACCCGGCGACTGCTGCGGCTGACGCTGCCGTCCCCGGCGAAGTTCCTCCAGGGACGGCTGAGCAACGAGGCGAAACTGGCGCTGTCCCGCAACCCGCACGGCGGGGTGCCGGCGCTGATCGAGGACGCCACCGGCGCCGCCATCGACAAGCTCATGGCGGACGCGGGCGGCCCCGCCTGGGACGCCGACGGCTTCGCGGCCCTGCGCGAGCGGGTCCGCGCCGACCTGGTCGACACCGTGGTCGAGGTGATGAACCGGGTCCGGCAGGTGCTCGCCGCCGCGTACGCGGTCGAGCAGCGGCTCGGAGCGACGCGCAACCTGGCCGTGGTGGCCGCGCTGGCCGACATCCGCCAGCAGCTCGGCGGTCTGGTGCACGCCGGCTTCGTCACCGAGGCCGGTTACGCGCGCCTGCCCGACCTGCTGCGCTACCTGACCGCGATCGAGCGCCGGATGGAGCGGCTGCCCGGTAACCCGCAGCGGGACAAGCAGCAACAGGACCGGATCGCCGTGGTGCAGAAGGAGTACCAGGACATGCTCGCGGCGCTGCCCCCGGCCCGGCGCGGCTCGACGGCCGCGCGGCAGATCCGCTGGATGATCGAGGAGCTGCGGGTGAACGTCTTCGCCCAGGCCCTCGGCACCCCCTACCCCGTCTCGGAACAGCGCATCTACCGCGCCATGGACGACGCCGAGGGCCGCTGAGCCGGCGCGGCGGCCGAACGCCGGCGCGGCGGCCGAACGCCGGCGCGGCGGCCGAACGCCGGCGCGGCGGCCGAACGCCGGCGCGGCGGCCGAACGCCGGCGCGGCGGCCGAACGCCGGCGCGGTGGCCCGGTCAGCGGCGGATCACCGTGCCGAAGCCGAGCCAACGCCCGGCGTACGGCCCCTCGACGAGGCGGACGTGTTCGCGGCCGTTGAGCACGGAGCGGCCGTCGATGGCCACCTGGTCACCGACCCGGTAGGTGGTGGGCACCGACTTCATCAGCCCGGCGGCGTCGATCGAGTACGCCGCCGGGGCGTCGACAGCTATCGTGCCGGGCCGGTGCAGTTTGTAGCCGAACCCGGCACAGATGCCGACCTGGTACCGGTACGGCGAGTACTCCTGCACGTAGTAGCCGGCCAGCGTACCGGCGGTGATCGCGTACCAGATCCCGGTCTGGCGCATGATCTTCACCCGGTCGCCGGACGGCGCGGCGCTGGCCCGGGCCAGCGTCATCTTCGTCCGCGCGGTCACCGTGCCGGCGCTGTTGAACTTGTACGCCGTGTGCGTGCCGGAGGAGAACCGGATGTTGCCCTTCACCCCGTAGGGCGGGTAGTCGGTGTACCAGAGGTCGGCGAGCTGGGCCAGGAACGTGTCGCCGGTGATGGCGTACTGCTGGAGAAACTGGAACATGTGGGTGGAGTGGTACTGCCCGGCGTCGATGCCGTGGGTCAGGCAGTAGCGGCTGCGCCAGTGCCGGACCCGGATCTTCTCCCACACGTCCCGGTAGGTGGTGATCGCGCCCTGCAGCATCAGCTTGGCGTCGGCGTTGCGGGTCAGCACCCAATAGTCGTAGAGGCCGTACGCGGAGAACATGTGCCCGTTGTAGGTGCGGTCGCCGCGGACCGCCTTCGGGTGCGGGTACTCCTCCAGCCACAGCAGACCGTCCACCACGTACACACCCCAGGGCTGACCGGCCGCCGGAGGCAGCAGGTACGAGGCGAACGTGGCGTCCGCGGCACCCTTCCACTTCGACTCGCCGGTGCGCTGGTAGAGCCGGGTGAACAGGCTCAACGCCTGCCCCTGCGCCATCATGGAGTACCACGGGGCCGGGTAGAGGTCGGGGCCGCCGTGCAGCCGGTGGTCGAACGGGTACGGGTAGAACCAGGCCCCGCTGCGCAGCCGGCGGCGGTCGACCAGTCGCTGCGCCTGCAGTCGCGCCCGGTCCAGGTACGCCTGGTTCCCGGTGATCCGGTGGGCCTCCATCAGGTGCAGCCCGTACTGCGCCTGCGCCACCGGGTGGTCGTAGAGCCGGCCGCCGAGGCGCACCATGCGTACCCCGGTGGAGTCGTGCACGCCGGGATCGACGAGCGGAACCGGCGAGGTCATGTGATACGGCTCGATGCCGATCGGCAGCTCCCGGATCTCGAAGTCGTCGTACCGGAACTGGAACGGCACCGAGGCGGTGCCGGCGTACCGGCGGGTCGGTCCGCCGAGCCGGCCGGCACCGGGGGTGGACGGGCCGCCCGGCGCCAGCCGGGCCAGGTCGCGGGGCGGCACGGCGGACAGCTCGGGCAAGGGCTCGCCGTAGGCGGGCGGGCCCATCTCGTAGGCGGGGTCGATGACGTCGGGGGCCGCTGCGCCGAGCCACAGCGACGTCGGCGCGGCGCCTCGGGCCGGAGCGCCGACGAGCAGCGGCGCGGTGGCCGCCGCAAGGGAGCCGGCGACCAGGGCGCGGCGGGTCAACGGTGGGGCGTGGACGGCCAGGAACGACTGATCATGGTGGCGCATGCGAACCTCCCGTGTCCTTCACATGCTGGGCACCTGCCTCCTCATGCTGGGCCGGACGCCCCGGACAGGCAAGGACCTTTCGGTTGGAATGGGTCACCGACGCTCCGACCGGGAGGACGGGTCACCTCAGGAGGTCACCCGGGCGACGAAGGCGGTGAGGTGCGCCACGGTGCGGGCGATCTTCTCCTCCAGCGTGAGCGACTCGGGCAGCCGGGCTCCCGGCCCGGCGTCCTTGCGACCCCGCAGGTAGAGCGAGCAGGCGAGGTCGTCGCAGAGGTAGATGCCCACGGAATTGCCCTGCTGCCCGGACTTGCCCGCCTTGCGCGCGACCATCAGGCTGACGCCGCCGACCGGGTTGGTCAGGCACACCGAGCACATGGTGCGGCGTTGCCGCCCGGGCCCGGGGCTCGGGCGACGCAGGGCGAGGGCGACCGGGCGGCCGTCCGGGACGGCGACGAGGTAGGCGCGGTCGAGCGCCTGGGGATCTCGCCAGCCGAGGAAGTCGAGGTCGTCCCAGGGGCGGGCGCCGAGGTCGCGCGGGACGTGCAGTCGCTTCGCCTCGCCCTTGGTGCAGTTCACGAACGCGGCGCGGATCTGGGGTTCGGTCAACGGGGTCATACACCCGAGGGTAATTTTCCTAAAGGTTTTAGGCAAAGGCATAATGGGTCGTGGTGAGAGGAGACTCATGGCCCGCGCGGGACTCAACCGGGAACGTCTGATCCAGACCGGGGCGGAGCTGGCCGACGAGGTCGGCTTCGACCAGGTGACCGTCTCCGCGCTGGCCAGACGGTGCGGCGTGACGGTCGCCACCCTCTACTCGCACGTCCGCAACTCCCACGACCTGCGGGTCGGGATCGCGTTGCTCGCGCTCGGCGAACTCGCCGACGAGGCCGCCGACGCGCTCGCCGGGCGGGCCGGCAAGGAGGCGCTCACCGCCTTCGCGAACGTCTACCGCGACTACGCCCACCGCCGTCCGGGCCGCTGGACGGCCGCCCAGATGCGGCTCGATCCGCAGACCGCGGCCGGCAGCGCCGGCTTCCGGCACTCGGCGATGATGCGGGCGATCCTGCGCGGCTACCACCTGCCCGAGCCCGAGCAGACGCACGCCGTCCGCCTGCTCGGCAGCGTCTTCCAGGGTTTCGTCGGCCTGGAGATGGGGGGCGGCTTCGACCACAGCGCCCCCGCTCCGCCGGAGAGCTGGGCGCGGGTGCTGGACGCCGTCGACGCCCTGCTGCGCAGCTGGCCCACGGCGGACGCCACCTAGGCCAGCGGCTCCACACCGGGCGGGAGTTCGTCGGTGGCGGTGGCGTCGTGGACGTACTCCAGCAGGATGCGACGCAGCTCGCGGCCGGCGTGGGTGGGCACCACGTCACGGCGGCGGGCCACCGCGATGGTCCGGCGGACGCCGGGTGGGACGAGCCGGGTCACCCGGATGCCGGGCCGGCGGGCCACCACGATGCCGGGGACCAGCGCGACGCCGAGGCCGGCCTCGACGAAGCTGAGCACGGCGTCCATCTCCCCGCCGTCCACCGACAGGGTGGGCTCGAAGCCGGCCGCCCGGCACGCCTGGAGCGTGGCGTCGCGCAGGTCGTAGCCCTCGCGGAACATCACCAGGGGCTGGTCACGCAGGTCGGTGATGCGCAACTCGCCGGCGGGCGAGGCGCCCGGCAGCGGGTCCACCGAGGCGACCACCAGGCTCTCCCGCAGGATCGGGTCGGCGCGCAGCCCCGGATCGGTGCCGGCGGCCGGCATGATGATCAGCGCCAGGTCGAGGTCGCCGCGCAGCAGGTCGCGGACCAGGTCCTGGGAGCCGCCCTCCTCGACCCGCAGGTCGACGGTGGGGTGGGCGTCGCGGAACCGGCGCAGCACCGGGGGCGCCAGCGAGGTGGCCAGGCTGGGCGTGGCGCCCAGCCGGACCCGACCCCGGCGCAAGCCCACCAGCTCCTGCACCTCGCGGGTCGCCGTGTCGACGTCGGCGAGGATCCGCTTGGCCAGCGGCAGCAGCACGTCCCCGGCCGCGGTGAGCGTGATGTTGCCCCTTACCCGCTCGAAGAGCGGGGCCCCCAGGTCGGCCTCCAGGGCGTGAATTTGCTTACTCAACGAGGGCTGGGTGATGCCGACCAGATCGGCCGCTTGGGTGAAATGTCGTACTTCTGCGACCGCTACGAAGTACCGGAGCTGATGGAGCTGCATCTACATAGCTTACGGCTATCAAGACTGCGATTTCGATGCATTGGACGCCTGATCGAACTGCTCCTAGCGTCGGTCGTGTGGTAATCACGAAAACTCGGTCGCCCATCCGCTCCAACGTCGGCCTCAAGGCCGTCATGGCGGTGACGGGCATCATCCTGGTGCTCTTCCTGATCCTGCACATGCTCGGCAACCTGAAGATCTTCACGGGCGAGACCTCGTTCGACCACTACGCGCACTGGCTCCGGGACATCGGCACGCCCCTGCTGCCGACCACCTGGTTCCTGTGGATCCAGCGCACGGTCCTCACGGTGGCGGTGCTGGCGCACATCGGGGCGGCCACCGTGCTCGCGATGCGGGCCCGTGCCGCCCGGCCGGTGGCGTACGCGCACCGCCGCAAGATCCACGTGAACTACGCGGCCCGCACGATGCGCTGGGGTGGTGTGATCATCCTGCTCTTCGTGATCTACCACATCCTGGACCTCACCACCGGTCACCTGAACCCGCAGGGCGACTCGTCCAACCCGTACGGCAACGTGGTCGCTGACTTCGCCCCGGGCCGCTGGTACGTCACGCTCTTCTACACGCTCGCCATCGTGACGCTCGGCTTCCACCTGCGCCACGGCGCCTTCAGCGCGTTCCGCAGCCTCGGCCAGCAGACACCGAGGGGCGAGCGCCGCGCCCGCGCCGCCGCGCTCGTCTTCGCGGTGCTGCTCTGCGCCGGCTACCTGGTGGTCCCGTTCGCCGTACTCACCGGATTGGTGGACTGACATGGATCTGTACACCGAGGGCGACCCGATCGCCGACACCCGCGCCCCGGACGGCCCGATCGAGACCCGGTGGGATCGCCACCGGTTCGAGATGAAGCTGGTCAACCCGGCCAACCGCCGGAAGCTGACCGTGATCGTGGTCGGCACCGGCCTGGCCGGCGGCTCCGCCGCGGCGACCCTGGCCGAGCAGGGCTACCACGTCAGGTCCTACTGCTACCAGGACAGCCCGCGCCGGGCCCACTCGATCGCCGCGCAGGGCGGCATCAACGCCGCCAAGAACTACCGCAACGACGGCGACTCGGTGCACCGGCTCTTCTACGACACGGTCAAGGGCGGCGACTTCCGCTCCCGCGAGTCGAACGTGCACCGGCTGGCCGAGGTGTCGGTCAACATCATCGACCAGTGCGTCGCCCAGGGCGTCCCGTTCGCCCGCGAGTACGGCGGCCTGCTCGACACCCGCTCGTTCGGCGGCGCGCAGGTGCAGCGCACCTTCTACGCCCGGGGCCAGACGGGCCAGCAGCTGCTGCTCGGCGCGTACCAGGCGCTGGAGCGGCAGATCGGCCTGGGCAACGTGGAGATGAACTCCCGCCACGAGATGCTCGAGCTGGTCATCGTCGAGGGCCGGGCCCGCGGCATCGTGGTCCGCGACCTGGTCACCGGCGAGATCAGCACCGAGATGGCGGACGCGGTCGTGCTCGCCTCCGGCGGTTACGGCAACGTCTTCTACCTCTCCACCAACGCCAAGGGCTGCAACGTCACCGCCTCCTGGCGGGCGCACCGCAAGGGCGCGTACTTCGCCAACCCCTGCTACACCCAGATCCACCCGACCTGCATCCCGGTCTCCGGCGACCACCAGTCGAAGCTGACCCTGATGAGCGAGTCGCTGCGCAACGACGGCCGGGTGTGGGTGCCCAAGGCCAAGGGCGACGACCGCAGCCCGCGGGACATCCCGGAGGACGAGCGGGACTACTACCTGGAGCGGATCTACCCCTCCTTCGGCAACCTGGTCCCCCGCGACATCGCCTCCCGCGCCGCGAAGAACGTCTGCGACGAGGGACGCGGCGTCGGCCCGACCGGGCTCGGCGTCTACCTGGACTTCGCCGACGCCATCGACCGGCTCGGCCGCAAGGCCATCGAGGCCAAGTACGGCAACCTGTTCGAGATGTACGAGCGGATCACCGGCGAGGACCCGTACCAGGTGCCGATGCGGATCTACCCCGCCGTGCACTACACGATGGGTGGCCTCTGGGTCGACTACGACCTCCAGTCGAGCATCCCGGGCCTGTTCGTGATCGGCGAGGCCAACTTCTCCGACCACGGCGCGAACCGGCTCGGCGCCTCGGCGCTGATGCAGGGCCTGGCCGACGGCTACTTCGTGCTGCCGAACACGCTGGCCAACTACCTGGCCGCGAACCCGGTCGAGAAGATCGACGCCAGCCACCCCGAGGCGGTCGCGGCGCGCACCGAGGTCGAGGAGCGGCTGAGCCGGCTGCTCGCGGTCAACGGCGACCGCACGGTGGACTCGTTCCACCGGGAACTGGGCCAGATCATGTGGGAGCACTGCGGCATGGAGCGCTCCGAGGCCGGGCTGCGCAAGGCGATCGACGAGATCCGCGCGCTGCGCGAACAGTTCTGGCAGCGGGTACGCGTGCCGGGCGACGGCGAGGGGCTCAACCAGTCGCTGGAGAAGGCCGGCCGGGTGGCCGACTTCTTCGAGCTGGCCGAGCTCATGTGCATCGACGCGCTGCACCGCGAGGAGTCGTGCGGCGGGCACTTCCGGGCCGAGTACCAGACCCCGGACGGCGAGGCGCAGCGCGACGACGACCGGTTCGCCTACGTGGCGGCCTGGGAGTACACCGGCACCGGTGAGCCCGTGCTGCACAAGGAAGACCTGACCTTCGAGTACGTCCACCCCACGCAGCGGAGCTACAAGTGAACCTGACCCTGCGCATCTGGCGCCAGACGGGCCCCGAGGACAAGGGTCGGATGGTGACCTACCCGGTGCCGGACGTGTCCCCCGACATGTCCTTCCTGGAGATGCTCGACGTGCTCAACGAGCGGCTGATCCTCGACGGCGAGGAGCCGGTCGCGTTCGACCACGACTGCCGCGAGGGCATCTGCGGCGCGTGCAGCCTCATGATCAACGGTGAGGCGCACGGCCCGCAGCGCGGCACCACCGCCTGCCAGCTGCACATGCGGCAGTTCTCCGACGGCGACACGATCGACATCGAGCCCTGGCGGGCCCGGGCCTTCCCGGTCGTCAAGGACCTGGTGGTGAACCGCAACGCCTTCGACAAGATCATTGCCGCCGGCGGCTACGTCACCGCGCCGACCGGCAGCGCCCCGGAGGCGCACTCCACCCCGGTGGCCAAGGCCAATGCGGACGCCGCCTTCGAGTCGGCCGCCTGCATCGGCTGCGGCGCCTGCGTGGCGGCCTGCCCGAACGGCTCCGGCATGCTGTTCACCGCCGCCAAGATCACCCAGCTCTCGCTGCTGCCGCAGGGCCAGCCCGAGCGCTACACCCGGGTGATCGGCATGGTGGACGCGCACGACGAGGCCGGCTTCGGCGGCTGCACCAACATCGGCGAGTGCGCGGCGGCCTGCCCGAAGGGCATCCCGCTCAACACCATCGGCCGGCTCAACCGGGACTTCCTCAAGGCGACCACCAAGCGCGCCGGCACCCCCGGCTCCTGAGTCTCCCCCGCCGAACCACCCGACCGCCGCGCCCCGCACCCAGGGGCGCGGCGGTCGGCGTTTCCCGGCTCCCCCCACGGTCCCTCTTTGACCGCCTTTCGAGCTGAGTCGTTCCTGATATCGCCCACCGACAGGTCCACCCGGCGAGCCTCGACCCGGCGGGCGAGACAGGGCGAGTGGGCGACACGGGGCCACACCCGCCGCGGCGAGGCGGCCCGCTCCGACGCGCTCGACACCTGGCCACTCCGGCCGGAAGCCACGGCCACCTCGACGCGCTCGACGCGCCCGACGCGCCAGTCGGTCGGCGCGCGCCGGCGGTGAGTCGTTTCTGATATCAGCTCGAAAGGCAGCGCCGACCCATGCCCCCGGCGCCGCGTGGCACGCCACACCCGGCCCCTTCCGTCGGCGCCGGTTCAAGTCCCTCCTCTCGGGTAGCAGTCCCATGGACGGCACCGGAGAGGGGACATTCAGGCATGAAGGCACTCACCTGGCACGGCAAGCGGGACGTTCGCGTGGAGGACGTTCCGGATCCCCGGATCGAGGAGCCGACCGACGCGATCGTCCGGATCACCTCAACCGCCATCTGCGGCTCCGACCTGCACCTGTACGAGGTGCTCGGACCGTACCTGAAGCCCGGCGACGTGCTCGGGCACGAGCCGATGGGCATCGTCGAGGAGGTCGGCCCGGGGGTGACCCGGCTCAAGAAGGGCGACCGGGTGGTCGTCCCGTTCAACATCTCCTGCGGCTCGTGCTGGATGTGCGAGCGGCAACTCTACGCGCAGTGCGAGACCACCCAGGTGACCAGCCAGGGCAAGGGCGCCTCGCTGTTCGGCTACACGTCGCTCTACGGCTCGGTCCCGGGTGGCCAGGCCGAGTACCTGCGCGTGCCGCAGGCCCAGTTCGGCCCGATCAAGATCCCGGACACCGGGGCCGACGAGCGGTGGCTCTACCTGTCCGACATCCTGCCCACCGCCTGGCAGGCGGTGAAGTACGCGGACACCCCGCCCGGCGGCACCCTGGCCGTGTTCGGTCTCGGCCCGGTCGGGCAGTTCAGCGCCCGGATCGGCCGCCACCTCGGCGCCGGCCGGGTGATCGGCCTGGACCTGGTGCCGGAGCGGCTGGAGATGGCCCGTCGCCACGGCATCGAGGTGCTCGACGTCAGCCAGCTCGACGACGTGCCCGGCGCGCTCATCGACCTGGTCGACGGGCGCGGTCCCGACGCGGTGATCGACGCGGTCGGCATGGAGGCGCACGGCGCGCCGCTGGGCAAGGTCGCCCAGACCGCCGCCGGGCTGCTGCCGGACAAGCTGGCCCAGGCGATGACCGACAAGGCCGGCGTGGACCGGCTCGTGGTGCTGCACGCCGCGCTCAAGGCGGTCCGGCGCGGCGGCACCGTCTCGATCTCCGGGGTGTACGGCGGCGAGCAGGACCCGATGCCGCTGATGGAGATGTTCGACCGGGGCATCCAGTTGCGCATGGGGCAGTGCCACGTGCGGCGCTGGGTCGACGAGATCATCCCGCTGCTGGAGGGCGACGACGACCCGCTGGGCGTCGAGGACCTGCGGACCCACCGGCTGCCGCTGGCCCAGGCGCCGCAGGCGTACGAGATGTTCCAGAAGAAGGAGGACGGCTGCGTCAAGGTCGTGCTCGCGCCGTGACCCGTACCGTGGTCGTCACCGGCGCGACCAGCGGGATCGGCCGGGCGGCGGCCCGGGAGCTCGCGGGCCGCGGGGACCGTCTGGTCCTCGCGGCCCGCTCCCCCGAGACCCTGGAACAGGTACGCCGGGAGTGCGCCGACGCGGGCGGCGCGGACGTCCGGATCGTGCCGACCGACGTGACCGCCCCGGACGCGCTCGACGCCCTGGCCGCCACCGCGGTCGCCGAGTTCGGCCGGATCGACGTCTGGGTGCACACCGCGGCCGTGATGGCGTACGGACGCTTCGAGGAGATCCCGGCGGAGGTCTTCGACCAGGTGGTCCGGACCGACCTGCTGGCCGCCGCCGGGGTCGCGCGGGTGGCGTTGCGGCACTTCCGGGCGACCGGGGGCGGCACGCTGATCCTCACCGGGTCGGTGCTGGGACACATCACGGCGCCCTACATGAGCGGGTACGTGACCAGCAAGTGGGGGCTGCACGGCCTGGCCCGGGCGTTGCAGCAGGAGTCGCGGGACCTGGACGGGGTGCACGTCTGCCTGGTCACGCCGGGCAGCGTCGACACGCCCGTCTACCAACAGGCGGCGAACTACCTCGGCCGGATCGGCCGGCCCCCGCTGCCGATCACCACCCCGGAGCGGGTGGCCCGAGCCATCGCGCACTGCGCCGACAAGCCCCGCCGGGAGATCTCGGTGGGTCGGGTCAACCTGGTCATGCGGTTCGGCTTCACCGCGCTGCCGGCCGTGTACGACGTGCTGGTGGGGCCGCTGATGCGGCTCGGCGGGCTCACCGGACGCCCGGTGCCGCCGACGGACGGGGCGGTGTTCGCGCCGAACCCGGCCGGTGAGGCGGTCCGGGGCGGCTGGCTGCCCGACGTGTCGCGGGTGGTCCGGTCCGTCGGCGACGCCACCGCCGCGGTCGGCTCGGCGGTACGGCGGCGGCTGCGCTGAGCCGCGCCGGGTCGGTCGTCCGCAGGGACCGGCGCGGCGGTGGATACCGTGTACTGCGGGACACGGCGGAGGGGACGACCATGGGCACAGCGGCGGAGCGGGAACCGGAGCGGGCCGGCGGCGGCCGGGCGTGGCGGATCGCCGGGCTGGCGGCCGTCGCCGGCCTGGCCTGGGCGGCGCGGGACATCCCGGCCCAGCTGGGTGGCCGGCTCAGCGGCGCGCGGGCGGAGCGGGCGGCCCGGTCGCCGCGGTTCCGCGACGGCACGTTCCACAACCCGGCCGGCACCAGCGCCACCATGGTCGCCGACCCGGGGCGCAACCTGGTCCGGGAGCTGATCTTCGGCAAGCAGAAGCGGCGGCCCGGCAGCGCCGTGCCGCTGCTGCGCCCGGCCGACCCGGCGCCGTCCGACCCGACCCGCGAGCTGAACGCGGTCTGGTACGGGCATGCGTCCACGCTGGTGGAGATCGAGGGGCACCGGGTGCTGCTCGACCCGGTCTGGAGCGACAGGTGCTCGCCGTCGGCGCTGGTCGGCCCACGGCGCATCCACGAGCCGCCGGTCCGGCTGGACGAACTGCCCCCGCTGGACGCGGTGCTGATCTCGCACGACCACTACGACCACCTCGACATGGACACGGTGCGCGGGCTGCTCGCCCACCAGTCCGCGCCCTTCCTGGTGCCGCTCGGCGTCGGCGCCCACCTGGACCGGTGGGGCGTCCCGGAGGAACGCATCGTCGAGCTGGACTGGTCGGAGAGCCACCGGGTCGGCGGGCTCACCGTCACCGCCACCGCCGCGCAGCACTTCTCCGGGCGCGGCCTGCGCCGCGACGGCACGCTCTGGAGTTCCTGGGTGGTGGCCGGCGCACACCGGAAGGTCTTCTACACCGGTGACTCCGGCTACTTCGACGGCTACGCCGCGATCGGCGCCGAGCACGGCCCGTTCGACCTCACGCTCATGCAGATCGGCGCGTACGACCGGGCCTGGCCGAACATCCACATGTTCCCCGAGGAGGCGGTCGCCGCCCACCTCGACGTTCGCGGCGAGCTGCTGCTGCCGGTGCACTGGGGCACCTTCAACCTGGCCCTGCACGACTGGTCCGAGCCGGTGGACCGGCTGTGGGCCGAGGCGAAGGCCCGGGACGTCCGGCTGGCCGTGCCGCGCCCGGGTGAGCGGGTGGTGGTCGACGAACCGCCAGCGGTGGACGGCTGGTGGCAGGCGGTCGCCTGAGACGCGCCGAAAAAACCGGACAAGGCTTGCTTCTGCGCATATTTGCGTACTCTGTTCGCTGACGAGTCAGCGGCCGGAGGACAGCATGCAGGTTCGCCTCTCCCCAGGCGTGGAAGATCGCTCGACAACACGCTCGTACCGCGACCGCAGTGCGGCCGTCAAGCGCGGCCTCGACGTCGTCGTCGCGCTGACGGCTCTGCTGGTGACCGCGCCGATCCTGGCTGCGGTCGCGGTGGCGGTGCTGATCGGCCTGGGACGCCCGGTGCTCTTCCGGCAGCGGCGCATCGGCCGGTACGGCCGGGAGTTCACCATCCTGAAGTTCCGCTCCATGGCGGGCGGCAGTGGCGCCTTCTCCCCCGGCGACGACCAGGCGCGGCTGACCCCGCTGGGACGGTGGCTGCGGGCCACCAGCCTGGACGAGCTGCCCAGCCTCTGGAACATCCTGCGCGGCGACATGAGCCTCGTCGGGCCCCGCCCGTTCCCGACCAGCTACCGCGACCTGTACACCGCCGAGCAGTTCCGCCGGCACGACGTCCGGCCGGGGCTCACCGGACTCGCGCAGGTCAACGGCCGCAACGAACTCGACTGGGCGGAGCGGTTCGCCTACGACCTGCGCTACGTCGACCACTGGAGCCTCCGCCTCGACGCTCGCATCCTGGCGCGGACCGCGGTGGCCGTGCTGCGCCGACAGGGCATCAGCGCGCCGGGCGCCGCCACCGCGCACGAGTTCCGGGGCACCGTCGCGGAACGGCAGGTGCCGGCGACCGCGGGACGGGGTGCCCGGTGAGCCTCGACCTCGTCGTCGTCGGTTGCGGCGGCCACGGTCGGGAGATCGCCCAGATCGTGGCGGCGGTCAACGACGCCTCCGCCCGGCCGCCGTGGCGGCTGGTCGGCTTTGTCGACGACAACCCGTCGGAGCGCAACCGCAAGCGCGCTGAGGCGACGGGCGCCGGATACCTCGGCACCGTGGCTGCGCTCGCGCAGCTGCCGCCCGAGACCCACGTCGTCCTCGGCCTCGGCGACCCCCGGGTACGGCGGACGGTGGGCGCGCGGGTCGACACGTACGGCAGGCCGGCGGCGAGTCTGGTGCACCCGGACGCGACGGTCGGCCTGGACCTGGTGTCGGCCGAAGGGCTGGTGGTGTTCGCCGGCGGCCGGATCACCACGAACGTCACCGCCGGCCGGCACCTGCACGTCAACCAGAACGCCACCCTCGCCCACGACTGCGTGGTCGGCGACTACGTCTCCCTGCACCCGCTCGCGGCCGTGTCGGGCGACTGTCGCCTCGACACCGCCGCGCTGATCGGCGCGGGCGCGGTGGTGTTGCCGGGCCTGCGGGTCGGGGCCGGCGCGACGGTCGGCGCCGGTGCCTGCGTGGTGCGGGACGTACCGCCGGACCTCGTGGTCAAGGGCGTGCCCGCCGGCTGAGGCGGCCCTCAGAGCACGAAGGCGTCCGTCCACAGCGCCCCGGAGCGGCCGGACAGGGCGTCCAGCATCGCCACCGCCTGACCGTCGGTGAGCTGCGCGACGAAGTCGACGATCGCCCGCCCTCGGGCCCGGCCGATCCGGTCCGGGGTGCGCGGGTGCAGCTCCGCCTCGGCCAGTTCGACCAGGTCGTGCAGGCGGCGGGGCAGCCGGGACTCCTCCTCCGGGTCCAGCAGCCACTCCCAGAGCGCCTCCACCAGCGTGCCCAGCAGCCGTGCCTGGCCGCGCTGGTGCAGGGCCAGGTCGGGGCGGGCCAGCACGAACCGGTGGTGCACGAACTTGAGCACCTGCACCTCGTGCCACTGCGCCCGGTCGAGCCGCACGTATCCCGAACGGAGGTCCGGCTCCGGGGTGACCGTGATGGCGTCGACGAAGCGGGTGGACCAACGGGCGGAGAACCGGGCGACGTACTGCTCCGCCTCGATCGAGCCGTCGAAGGGCAGCGCCAGCAGCCCCTCCACCAGTTCCTCCCGGACGTGCTCGACCGCGGCGGCGAACGCGTCGTCGTCGGCGATCCAGGCGTCCTTGCGGTGCAGCTGGCGGCGCAGTCGTTCGATCGCCGCCCCCGGTCGCCGGCCGGCGGCCTCCAGCGCCGAGGCGGTGATCGAACGCAGGTGCCCGTACTCGCGCTGCCAGGCCATCAGCTCGGCGGCCACCGCCCCCTGCTGGAGCACCCCCACGCGATAGAAGTCCTCCACGTCGTGGATGGCGTACGCGATGTCGTCGGCGGTGTCCATGACGGACGCCTCCGGGGTCTGCTGCCAGTCCGGGATGCGTCCCGCGAACGGCTCCCGGGCCTGCCGCAGGTCGTCCAGCTCGGTGCGGTACGCGCCGAACTTGACCGACCCGCTCTCCGGGTCGTCCGGCGGCGGCGCCGCGCCCCGGGGCGCGGGGTCGAGGTGCCGCGGGTGCGGGTCGGGGTGGTCCAGCCGGGTCCACGGGTACTTCAGCATCGCCGCGCGGACCGCGGCGGTCAGGTCGAGCCCGGTGGTCGCCGCGCCGCGGATCTCGGTGCTGGTGACGATCCGGTACGACTGGGCGTTGCCCTCGAAGCCGTCCGCGAGCCCGAGCCGCTGCCGGGCCAGCCGGTCCAGGACCCGCTCCCCCAGGTGCCCGAACGGCGGGTGCCCGAGGTCGTGGGCGAGCGCGGCGGCCTCCACCACGTCCGGGTCGCAGCCGCCGAGTTTCTCCAGCAGGTCCCGGTGGGCCGGGTCGGCGGTCAGCCGTTCGGCGATCGCCCGGGCCACCTGCGCCACCTTCAGGCTGTGGGTGAGCCGGTTGTGCACCAGCAGCCCGGATCCACCCGGGCTGATGACCTGGGTGACGCCGTTGAGCCGGGCGAAGAACGGCGAGCCGACGATCCGGTCCCGGTCGGCCCGGAACGGGCCGGCGGCCAGGTCGCCGAGCGCCCGGGCGCTGCCCCCGAAGAGCCGCCGGGCCCGCGGATCCGCAGGTACCTCCATGATCGCCACGCTAGCGCAGCTCGCGGCGGGCCGGGCACAGCCGGTCGGAGGCGAACGGCACAATGCAGGGCGGAACCCACCCGAGAAGGCGGATGACAATCGTGACCCAGTCTGTGCACCAGCGGATCGCCGAGGAACTCGGCGTCGCCGAACGTCAGGTGCGTGCGGCCGTCGAGCTGCTCGACGGCGGCGCCACCGTGCCGTTCATCGCCCGCTACCGCAAGGAGGCCACCGGCCTGCTCGACGACGCGCAGCTGCGCACGCTGGAGGAGCGGTTGCGCTACCTGCGCGAGCTGGACGAGCGGCGCGCCGCCGTGCTCGAGTCGATCCGCAGCCAGGGCAAGCTCGACGAGGCGCTGGAGGCGCAGATCCTCGCCGCCGACTCGAAGTCCCGCCTGGAGGACATCTACCTGCCCTACAAGCCGAAGCGGCGCACCCGCGCGCAGATCGCCCGCGAGGCCGGGCTGGAGCCGCTCGCCGACACGCTCCTCGCCGACCCGACGCAGGACCCGCGCGCCACCGCCGCCGGCTTCGTCGACGCGGACCGGGGCGTGGCCGACGCGGCGGCCGCGCTGGACGGGGCGCGGGCGATCCTGATCGAGCGTTTCGCCGAGGACGCCGACCTGATCGGCACGCTGCGCGAGCAGATGTGGTCGCGGGGCCGGCTGGTCTCCCGGGTACGCGAGGGCCAGGAGACGGCCGGCGCGAAGTTCGCCGACTACTTCGACTTCGCCGAGCCGTACCCGAAGCTGCCCTCGCACCGGATCCTCGCCATGCTCCGGGGCGAGAAGGAGGGCGTGCTGGAGCTGACCATGGACCCGGAGGCCGAGGGCGACGCCGACGCGGCCACCGGGCCCAGCCGTTACGAGGCCGCAGTCGCCGGCCGGTTCGGCGTCAGCGACCAGGGGCGGCCCGCCGACCGGTGGCTGGCCGACACGGTGCGGTGGGCCTGGCGTACCCGGATCCTCATCCACCTCGGCGCGGACCTGCGGATGCGGCTGTGGCAGGCGGCCGAGGAGGAGGCGGTCCGCGTCTTCGCCACCAACCTGCGCGACCTGCTGCTGGCCGCGCCCGCCGGCGCCCGCCCCACCATGGGCCTCGATCCGGGCCTGCGTACCGGCGTGAAGGTCGCCGTGGTCGACGCCACCGGCAAGGTCGTCGCCACCGACACGATCTACCCGCACGAGCCGCGCCGGCAGTGGGACGCCTCCCTGCACACGCTCGCCACGCTGGCCGCCGCGCACGGCGTCGAGCTGGTGGCGATCGGCAACGGCACCGCCAGCCGGGAGACCGACAAGCTGGCCGGTGACCTGATCAAGCAGCATCCCGAGCTGAAGCTGACCAAGGTGGTCGTCTCCGAGGCCGGCGCGTCGGTCTACTCCGCCTCGGCGTACGCCTCGCAGGAGCTGCCCGGCCTGGACGTCTCGCTGCGCGGCGCGGTCTCCATCGCCCGCCGCCTCCAGGACCCGCTCGCCGAGCTGGTGAAGATCGACCCGCGCTCGATCGGGGTCGGGCAGTACCAGCACGACCTGTCCGAGGTGAAGCTGTCCCGCTCCCTCGACGCGGTGGTGGAGGACTGCGTCAATGCCGTCGGCGTGGACGTCAACACCGCGTCCGCGCCGCTGCTCACCCGGGTCTCCGGCATCGGCGCCGGGCTGGCCGAGAACATCGTGCTGCACCGGGACGCCAACGGGCCGTTCCGCACCCGGGCCGAGCTGAAGAAGGTGGCCCGGCTCGGGCCGAAGGCGTTCGAGCAGTGCGCCGGCTTCCTGCGCATCCCCGGCGGGGACGACCCGCTCGACTCGTCCAGCGTCCACCCCGAGGCGTACCCGGTGGTCCGCCGCATCCTCGCCTCCACCGGGCAGGACCTGCGGGCGCTAATCGGGAAGTCGGCCATCCTGCGCGGCCTGCGCGCGACCGACTTCGTCGACGACACGTTCGGCCTGCCCACCGTCACCGACATCCTGGCCGAGTTGGAGAAGCCCGGCCGCGACCCGCGTCCGGAGTTCCGCACGGCCACGTTCGTCGAGGGCGTCGAGAAGATCGGCGACCTGACGCCGGGCATGGTGCTGGAGGGCGTGGTCACGAACGTGGCCGCGTTCGGCGCGTTCGTCGACGTCGGCGTGCACCAGGACGGCCTGGTGCACGTCTCGGCCATGTCGCACACCTTCGTCAAGGACCCGCGCGACGTGGTGAAGTCCGGCGACGTGGTCAAGGTCCGGGTGCTCGACGTGGACGTCCCGCGCAAGCGGATCTCGCTGACGCTGCGGCTGGAGGACGAGGCGCCGGCCGGGGGCGGACGTCCGGCGGGCGGCGACGGCCGGCGGGAGCGCGGCGGACAGGGCGGTGGCAGGCGCGGCGGCGGCCCGCGGGGCGGCGGACAGGGCGGCAGCCCGCGGGGCGGCGGTGAGGGTGGCGGTCAACGCGGCGACCGGGGTGGTTCGCGCGGTGGTCCGCAGCAGCGGCAGGGGCGCGGCGGCGGGGCGCCCGCACCGGTCAACGACGCCATGGCGGAGGCGCTGCGCCGGGCCGGCCTGGCCTGACCTCGTCGCGGCCTGTCGAGCTGATGTCACGAACGACTCAGCTCGACAGCGTCCGCCGAGGGGAGCCGACCGGCCCGCCCGCGTCGAGGTGGCAACGACCTGACACGCCGCGAACGCGCGAATGCGGTGCAGGATTTGCCCGGTCCGCGCGCCGGCGCGCGGACCGGGGCGAGCGCGGACAGGGCCGGGCGGGTCAGTCGCCCGGATGCGGGCGTACCCTCGCTGGGGTGAGCGGGGACGACGACGCACGGTGGCGGGAGCGGCATCGTCACGCGGTACGGGCGCACGCGGAGGCCGACGCCCGGGAACGCGCGGCGGAGCAGGCTGAGGCCGCCGAGTTGGTGGCCCGGTTCGCAGCCGAGGCGCGGCGGCGCGGGTTGCCCACCGACCGGTTGACGGCGACCGGCCACGACGGGCGCGGCCGCTACCGCACCCGGCTCACCGGTTGGTACGTAGACCGCGCACATAGCCGGGCAGTGGACACCGAGGGACGCTTCTACCTGCTCACCGTGCCGCCGAGCCTGCGCTCCCGGCTGCTCGGGGCCGAGCCGCGGCCGACCGCGCCACCGCTCGTCGTCGGGCGGGGTGGCCGAGACGGTGAGTCGGTATCGCTGGCCACGCTGCTCAGCCGACGTCTCGAGGCGGGCGACGACTGGCGCTGACCGGGGCCGGGCCACCGTCGGCCCGCTGCCGCGGCAGCGCCTGCCCGGCCCGCCGCGCCACGTGCCGCCACCAGCGCAGCTGGACGACCAGGGTGAGCAGGCCGGCTAGCACGATGGCGGCCAGGTTGATCACCAGTTGTAGGGCGGAACCCGCAGCCTCGTGCCACACCCCGTACGCGACCGCGACGGCCACGTTCGCGGCGGCCGGCACGGTGGTCACGGAGATCAGCACGCCGACCAGCGAGCCGGACTTCTTCGAGGTCAGTGAGAGCATGCCGGCGACGCCGGCGAGCAGCCCGACCACCCAGGAGAGGGCGTCCGGGCGCCAGATGAAGTCTGTCAGCGGCCGCTCCGCCAGCAGCATGCCCCGGTCGAAGAGCCCGGCGGCGGTGAGCGCCCAGGTGCTGAGCACGGTGGCGACCATGGCGGCGAGGAACCCGACCGTCAGGGCCCGCACCGACCGAGCGATGACCGGCGGCTGACGCCGCAGCAGCGCCACGCAGAGCGCGGCGAGCGGCCCGAACTCGGGGCCGACCACCATCGCGCCGACGATCAGGATGGGTTGGTCCAGCAACACACCGATGCCGGCGATCATGGTGGCGACCACGATCAGGGCGAGGAACGTGCCGGTGAGCACGGTCTGCTCGCCGGTCTTCGCGGCGATCTCGTCCCAGACCACGGCGTCCTCGCCCTGGCCGGGTGCCTCCTCGGCGGCCCGGTCGGCCGCGGCGGAGAGAGTCAGCTCCACGTCGTCGGCGGCGATTGCCCCGTGCGCCTCGACACCCATCTTCTGGAGCCGGCTCAGCACGCCGTCGGCGCTCTCCCGAACGACGTCGCAGGTCACGTAGTCGCCTGCGGGTTGGCGGGCAGCGCCGGGCAGCACCACGAGGTGCGTGACGCCGGAGTCGGCGGCCAGTAGTTCCACTACCGCCGACGACTGGTCGCTCGGCGCGATCACCCTCAGGTGCAGCACTCGGGGCTCCTGGATTGTCGATTCATGGCGCGGCCGCCGAACACTACTCGCTCTGGAAGATAGCGGTCCCCACCCCATGTACGCCGCCCGGCCCGATCGGGTGCTTTTCGGCACGAACCCGGCCTACGCCATCACTCCGCGGCAGGTCGTCCGTTTTACCGTCCGTGACCCTTCGCTGCCATGACCGTGATCCCGCTGCGTGGACGGAGGCTCGATGACCGGCCGGATCTATCTGTCCCCACCCGACGTCGGGCCCCTGGAGGAGTCCTTCGTGCTCCGCGCGATCCGTTCGGGCTGGGTCGCGCCGCTCGGGCCCGAGGTGGAGGCGTTCGAGCGGGAGGTCGCGGAGCGTGTCGGGGCGGCTCACGCGCTGGCCCTGAACTCCGGAACATCCGCGCTGCACCTGGCCCTGCTCGCCCTGGGGGCCGGGCCGGGAAGCGTGGTGGTCGCGCCGACCATGACCTTCGCGGCGACCGCTAACGCCGCCGTCTACACGGGCGCCGAACCGGTCTTCGTCGACTGCGACCCGACGACCGGCAACATGGACGTGGCCGCACTCTCTGACATGCTCGACCTGCTGGGCCGGGCCGGTGAGAAGGTCGCGGCGGTGCTGATCGCGGACATGTTCGGCACCTGCGCCGACTACGATGAACTGCTGCCGGTCTGCGAGGCGGCGGAGGTGCCGGTCGTGGAGGACGCCGCGCAGGCCTTGGGCGCGACCTACCGCGGGCGTCCGGCCGCCTCCTTCGGGCGGCTCAACGCGCTGTCGTTCAACGGGAACAAGATCATCACGACGTCCGGCGGAGGGATGCTGCTCTCCGACGACGACGCGTTGCTCGCCCGCTGCCGACACCTGGCCACTCAGGCACGCGAGCCCGTGCCGCACTACGAACACGTCGACGTGGGTTACAACTACCGACTCAGCAACCTGCTCGCCGCCCTGGGTCGGGCGCAGCTGCACCGGCTGGACGGGATGATGCACCGCCGCCGGCTGCTCCGCGAGCGGTACGCCAAGCTGTTCTCCGGCGTTCCCGGGGTCCGTCTGCTCGGGGACGGGGACGAAGGCTCGAACTGCTGGCTGACCAGCATAGTGGTCGACGCCGAGCGGAACGGGTGGTCAGCGGCCGAACTCGGGGCGTACCTGGCCACGTGGGACATCGAGACCCGGCCGGTGTGGAAGCCGATGCACCGGCAGCCCGTGTTCGCCGGGTGCCGATCGGTCGTGACGGGCGCCTCGGACCGCCTGTTCGCCCAAGGTCTCACCCTGCCCAGCGGGTCCGCCCTGGACGACGACCGGGCGGCGCGGGTCATCGGCGCCGTCGAGCAGTTCCTGGACGCCCGGTGACGGCCCACGGGGGCAGGCGGCCCCTGCGGATCGCCGTCCTGTTGAAGACGGACCAGGGCGGACTCTGGATCCTCCCCCAGGTGGAGGAGCTGCGCCGCCGCGGGCACCAGGTCGTCGCGGTCCTGCCGCGTGCGACCGGGCGCCTGACCGGGGAACTCCGGCAGCGAGGTGTTGAGGTCCACGACTCGCCGTTCGACTTCCGCTTCCGGCCGCGCCCGTCGACGCTGCGGGACCTGTGGCGGCTCCGCCGCCTCATCCGCCGGCTCCGCCCGGACGTCCTTAAATACCACCTGTACGCGTCCGCCCTCGCCGGCCGCTTCGCGAGCCTGCGCCTGCCGCTACGCCGGGTGCACATGGTGGCAGGGCCGCTGTACCTGGAGTCTCCTCTGATCAAGCTCGTCGAGCGGCCGCTGTGGCGGCTCGACCACGTCACCATCTGCGGCACCGGCCACACTTCCGGCCTCTACGGCGCGCTCGGGTGCCCCGCCCCCCGACGCCCGGTCGTCACCTACGGCGCCAGGACCGCGCACTTCGCCGAGCTCGACGGCGCTTCCGGCCGGCGGGAGGTCCGTGCCAAGGCGCGCGCCGAACTCGGCATCGAGGAGGGCGCGTTCGTCGTCATCATGGTCGCCTACGTCTATCCACCGCGGCGACTGGTCCACAAGGGACGCGGCATCAAGGGCCACGACGTGCTGCTGGCGGCCTGGCGGGAGTTCCGCGCCGACCACCCGGACGCCCGGCTGCTCCTGGTGGGCGCCGGTTTCTCGCCGGCCGGAGAGGCACACCGGCGCGAGTTGGTGAGGCGCTTCGAGGTCGACGGGGATCCGAGCGTGACGTGGCTGACGTCGGTGTCGGACGTGCGGGACTGCTACCGCGCCGCCGACCTGAGCGTCAGCCCGTCCCTCTCCGAGGGACACGGCGCGGCCTGCGAGGCGGGGGCCTCCGGGGTGCCCAACATCGTCAGCGACGCCGGCGGCCTGCCCGAGACCGTCGACGAGACGACCGGCTGGGTGGTGCCACGCAACGATGTGGCGGCGTTGGTCTCCGCGCTGCGGCAGGCCCACCGGGAGTTCACCGACGGCCGGCTTCGCCTGCGGGGAGAACGGGCCCAGCAGTTCGCCCTGCGGCACTTCGACAACACGGTGGCGGCCGCCGCCGTCGCCGACGTGGTGGAGGCGACCTGCCGAACCGGCGGGAGATCTTGATGCGGGTCGTGGTGACGTCGGAGTCGCGCTTCAGCCGGACTCCGGACGGTGCGGTGTGGGTCGAGGCCGGCCCGGACAACTCGATCTGGCGGCGGTACCTGGTCGCCTTCGACCGCGTGCGCGTCGCCGCCCGGGTCCGCGACGTCGCGCGGCGGCCGGCGGCCGCCGCCCGGGTCGACGGGGACGGCGTCGAGGTCTGCGCGTTGCCGTACTACGTCGGCCCGCGGGGTTATCTGCTCGGGCGGCGGGCGATCGCCAAAGCGGTGACCGCCGCGGCGGCCCCCCGGGACGCCGTGGTGCTCCGGGTGCCCTCGCCGATCGGCTCGCTCCTGGCCCGAGCGCGGAGCCGGGCCAATCTGCCGTACGCGCTCGAGGTGATCGGCGATCCGTACGACGTGCTCGCTCCGGGGGTCGTCCGGCATCCGCTGCGTCCGCTGCTGCGTGCGCTGTCCACCCGGACACTGCGCAGTCAGTGCCGGGAGGCCGGCGCGGTCGCGTACGAGACGGAACGGTGCCTGCAACTGCGGTACCCCACACTGCCCACCACGCCGACGGCCGGCATCTCCAGCGTCGATCTGCCACCCGCGGCGTTCGTGCCGCACGCCCGACCGGTCCGGCAGCCGCCGCCAGAGGCGACACTGGTGTCGGTCGGCTCGCTCGAGCAGCTCTACAAGGGAATCGACACGCTCATCTCGGCGCTGGCGCTGATGCCCGCCGAGGGGCCGAGCGCCCGGCTCGTGCACGTCGGCGTGGGTGCCTACCGACCCCGTCTGGAGCAGTTGGCCGCCCGGTCGGGCGTGGCCGACCGGGTGAGCTTCACCGGCCCTCTTCCCGACACCGAAGCGGTCCGCCGGACGCTGGATTCGGCGGACCTGTTCGTGATGCCGTCCCGCACCGAAGGTCTGCCCCGGGCGCTCATCGAGGCGATGGCCAGGGCGCTCCCGGCCGTGGGTTCGACCGCCGGCGGCATTCCGGAGTTGCTCACACCGGACTGCCTGGTTCCGCCTGACGACCCGGCCGCCCTCGCCGCCACCATCGCCGCGATGCTGGCCGCCCCGGACCGGCTCGCGGAGGCCTCGGCCCGCAACCTCGACCGGGCCCGTGATTTCTCCGCCGCGACGCTCGACGCCCGCCGGGCGGCGTTCTACCGGACTGTCTCCGAGATCGCCGCCGGCCGGCCGGGCCGACGATCACCGGTCGCCCTCCGGTCCGGACACTGACGTCCCGCGCATCTCAAGGCGTCCCGCACCCCAGGTGCGGGACGCCTTCCAGCCGGGGCGCTCAGGTGAGGAAGCGCCCCGGGACGTCCAGTCGCGCGACGCCCCGAAGGATGTCCAGGTACCGGCCGAGTTGGTCCTCACGGAACAGCCCGTCGAGTGCGGCGGCGGGCACCGACGGCACCCGTCCGGTTCGCTCCTTCACGGCGAGCCACTCCCGCAGTCGGGCCGCGATCGCGGCTGGATCGTTCGCCACGACGCCCGCGCCACGATCCCGCAGCAGGCGTGCGGCCACGCCGTCCGCGTAACCGAGCAGGAGGACGGGACGGCGGGCCTGGAGGTAGTCGAAGATCTTGCCGGTCATCGTGCCGGCATCCCGGGGATCGTTCCACATGAGTAGCACGAGCGCGTCCGCGTCCGCCTGGATCCGCCACGACTTCTCCGGCGAGACCTGGCCGAGGAGGGTGACGGAGTCGGTCACGCCGGCTCGCTCGGCGGCGGCGCGGACGATGCCGTGGTCCTCCCCCGCGAAGATCACGTGCACCTTGCCGGCGTCCGGACCAAGCAGGGCGATCGCGTCGAGGAGCGGGCCGGGATCACGCTTACCCGGATAGATGTAGCCGGTGTGCGCCAGAGTGAGTGTGCCCGACGACGCCTCGATGCCGGCCGGGGTCGCCGCGGAGCCCGCCGGTACGGGCCGGCGGTCGATACCGTTCATGACCACGTGCGTCCGCACCCCGAACGTGCGGCGGATCGTCTCGGCCAGCGGCTCCGAGATCGTCACACACGCCGCCACGGTACGCAGCACCCGCCGTTCCAGCCGTTCGTCAAACGCTCGGCGCAGTGGTGTCCGCACCCAGTGGTCGTTTCCGACCGACCACAGATCCCGGTAGTCCGCGACCCAGGGCACCCGGAACCGCCGGGCGAGCGTCGCGGCTACGACGAAGCCGGAGAAGGGGGGACCGGACACGAGGATGATGTCCGGGCGCCAGCCCGCCGCGAACCGGTCGAAGTTTCTCACCGGCGGTCGGATCCAGTTGAGCTGCGGGTCCGGCAGCAACAGCTCCATGCCGGCCTTGAGCAGCCGACGCTCGGCACCGGTCCGGATCCGACCGAGCCGGGAGCTGGTCGGGGCCGTGCCGCCCGCGGCCGGGCCACGCCCGCTTCCGCCGGGGCGCGGAAGTCGCGGTGCCGGCGCGATCCGGATCAGTCGCTCCTCGGACACCGGGACGGGCACTCCGCCCTGGTCCGCAACGACGGCGGTGAGCACCCGGACATCCCACCCCTGTCGCGTGGCGAACGCCGCGAGGGCGGCGGGCCGGCGGGCACCGACGGTCTCCGCCGGCGGGAAGTGGTACGAGACGATCAGCAGGCGCGGTGCCGGATCCGGGTATGGGTCGTCCATCATAACGGGATCAACGATTCCTTCCGGTACAAGACATGACGAAGAGAACCGTCCGCCGACGGCGTCAACTCTGCGGAACGAGTCGCGGCGCGGGACGCGTTCGGCCGCTGTCACGTCCGGCCGCCGTCACGACTCGCAGCGACATCAACCACCCGACGCCGTACGTCAGCGCGCCGGACACCCCGAACGTCCACACCGCGGTCAGCGCTGACCCGCCGACCAGCGCCACCACCGAAACGGCACCGGCCACCACCACGACACGGCCCGCGTCCCAGGCGAGTTGGAGAGCCTGGCGTTCGAATACGACAAGCGTCTGCGACAGTGGCGAGACGACGAGCTGAGCCGCCATGAAGACGGCCAGGGCCTGTGCGTAGACACCGCTGCTGTGCCACTGCGGCCCGAAGACAAGGCTGAAGGCCGCGGGCGCGCCGACCACGACGAGGAGCGCGACGAGACCGGCGACCAGGGCCAGCTTCCGGCTGGCGCCGAGAAAGACGCGCCGGCCCTCCCGGGGCTGCTTCCGGGCGATCCGGGCGATCTCCCCCAGGTAGACCTGCGCCACCGCGGACGCCACGAGCGCGGCGGGCATGGCGATCACCCGCTGGGTCAGGCCCAGCCAGCCGGCCACCGCAGAGCCGTACCAGTAGGCGATGAGCAGCACCGGTAACTGCGTGCCGAGGATGTTGAGCAGACCGGACGGCGCCAATAGGAAGGGAAACCGCCGGTACCGGCGCGCTACCGCCAGCAGGCGCGGTTGCGGCGGACGGGTCCGGGCGGTCCCACCGCGTCCGCGGACGTCCCGGAGCAGGACCACGGCGGCCGCCACCTGGCCGAACCCGAAGCCGAGCGCCAGGCCGCCGGGGCGAAGCCCCGCCCCGCCAGCCGCGATCTGGGTGACCACGACCGACAGGGACTGGAGGAGATTGCGCCGGCCGATCACGCCGTAACGGCGATGCCGCACGGCGAACTGGTTGAGCACGAGGACCACACCCATCGCCGCGGCGGAGGGCGGCACCACCCAGAGCCAGTGATCCAACTCGGGCTGGCCGAACCAGGCAGCCAGCCGATCCCCCGCCAGCAGGACCACGACCGACCCCAGGATCGCCGTGCCTGCGGCCGCGGCGATGCCGAGCCGCACCAGCGCACGCGCATCCTCCTCCCGTTCCGGCAGCGGGACCGCCATCTCGAACCGGAGCGCGGCCACCGTGCCCACGATCAACACCAGTGCGGCGATCACCGCGAGGACGCCGAAATCGGCCGGGCGATAGAGCCTCGCCAGCAACGGCGCCGCGGCCAGCGCCAGTAGTTGACCACCGGCCGATCCGGCGGCGATACCCACCACTCCGCGCCGCCCGCCCGAAGGAGCGAGCCGCCTGGCACGCCACCTCATGCAGAGACACCCCGCCGGCCGGCCTGGCGCGTCCGTCCGGCGCGGGCCGGCAGACCGGCGCGCAGCGTCGCGCCGGACATCACGAGCACGCCGAGAGCCAGTGCGGCGAAGAGCGGACGGCCCGCGTTCACGTCGCCGGACGTCGACACCGCCACCACGTTGAACGCCAGCACCGCCAGGACGAACCCGGCCACCGGGTCGCGCCGGGTCGCGCGCCAGAGCCCCGCCGCCACGATCAGGGTGGCCAGGATGAAGGCCCCGCCCACAAACCACCCTGCCTCGGCCGGCAGCTCCAGCCACAGGTTGTGCGGATAGTTGTGCACCAACATGCCGGAGTAGTCGGACCAGTTGCCGTAGCCGACCCCACCCGGATGCTCGGCGATCATCGGCACGCTGACCTGACGCATCTCCGCCCGGGCGGTGTCGAACATCTCCTCGCTCGGGTCGACCAGGAGCGCGTACACCCGGGGCGGCAGCAGCGACGGCATGGCGATGACGGCCAGCACCAGGGCACCCATCAGACCCAGACCGACCCACTCGCGCCGGCCGCGCCGGAGCTTGAGGCGAAACCCGGCCAGCACCAGGACGAACAGGGCAACCACAGTGGCCAGTAGCGGCCCCCGGGAGCCGGTCGCGAAGAGAGCGAGGCCGAGGAGCACCGCAAAGCCCGCCGCCCACCAGGCCGCGACCCGCTTCTGCAGGTAGAGCCAGGTGAGAGCGACGAGCGCACCCCCGATGGCCCGAGCCAGCCAGATCGGGTTGGAGCCGAAGCCGTCGGCTCGCCCGTCGTGCGGATCGCCGTTGAGCGTGGCGATGGCGAGCACCACCCCCGACACCACGAAGACGGCGGCGAACATCTCGACGTCACGCCGGCCGCGCAGCACCGCCACCGCCAGCGTGGCGAACAGGGTCAGCGTGAGGAGCAACAGGAACTTCTGCCGGCCGTAGTCGGTCTCCGGTGGGTGCAGGAAGCCCGGCAACGCGAGGACGCCGAAGACCACCAGGACCCAGAAGATCACTGTTCGGGCCCGCGAGGACGGACGGAGAATCTCGTGCAGGAGCAACGGCACCGCGAGCACGACCGCGGCGATGAGGAATCCCCGACCGACCGTACGCGTAAACTGGTCGAAATTGAGCAGCAGCACGACGGCGGTGGCGCGCAGCACCGCCGAGACGAGACCACTCGTGCGCCGCACCGGCGTCTCCGCCCCGGCGGACGCGGCGACGCCGCGAACGGTACCGAACGCCGACGACCGGCGGTTGTCCTGCATCACCATCATGTTCGAGCCTCCTGCGGCACCGGCCGTCCGGCCGACAAGGTGGAGAAGTGGGCGGCCGAGCCAGCCAGCAGCGAGCGAGGAATCCGTCACACGGCCCGGTCGGAGCGATAGCGCGCGAGGTTGGCCGGATCGAGAAACCACTCGACCGTCGCCTTGAGTCCCTCGTCGATGCTCGTCGCCGGCCGCCAGCCGGTCCGCGCGTGAAGCAGACCGGGGTCGCCGAGCAGGCGCTCGACCTCCGACTCCGCGGGACGGAGCCGGTCCTCGGTCACCACCACCTCCGGCTGGACGCCGAACATCGCGGCGATCTTGCGCACCAGGTCGCCGATCGAGGTCTCCCGACCGGTCGCGGCCTGGAACACGCCGCCGACGACCGCGTCGTCAGGCGCCGTACCGACGGCTTGGAAGGCCGCCACGGTGTCCGTCACGTAGAGCAGGTCGCGGGTGGTGCGCAGCGCGCCGAGCCGGACCACATCGCCGTCCTGTGCCAACTGGCTGACGATGGTGGGAATGACCGCCCTGGTCGACTGCCGCGGGCCGTACGTGTTGAAAGGCCGGAGCGTGACCACCGGCAGACCGAAACTGAGGTGGTAGCTCTCGGCCAGCTTGTCCGCGCCGATCTTGGAGGCCGAGTACGGCGACTGCCCGCGCAGCCGATGCTGCTCGGTCATCGGAACCGTGGTGGCCGTTCCGTACACCTCGCTGGTGGAGGTGACGACGACGCGGCCAACGCCGGCCGCCCGCGCGCTCTCCAACACGTTGAGCGTGCCGGTTATGTTCGTGTCGACGTAGGACTGCGGCGCGAGATACGAGTACGGAATGCCGCCCAACGCGGCCAGGTGGTAGACGGTGGAGGCGCCGTCGACCAGCCGCTGCACCATCCCCCGATCACGGATGTCCCCCGCCACGACCTCGACGCCCGCCAACTGGTCCGGGTCGAAGGTGTCCAGCCAGCCGTGCGATCCGGCGCCGTTGTAGTGCACGAGGGCGCGTACCGGTTGGCCTGCGGTGACGAGGGCCTCGACCAGGTGGGACCCGATGAAGCCGCCGGCCCCGGTCACCACCACCGGCCCGCCGGACGAGTGTGCCGTCATGGTTCGCTCCTCCTCTTCGACGGTCCGGCCGCAACCGGTACCGGATCGGCTCAACGCGTCGGTGCCGCCGCCGGAGCCGCCTGGCTCCACAACGCACCGACCGAGTCGTACAGGTCGTGTTCGGGCGCCCACCCGAGGACCGAGGCGGCGCGGCGGATGTCGGCGCGCACCCAGCTCACTTCGGCGGATCGGGGAGACGGCGGGCGGTCCTCCCGGACGCGGACCGGCCGGCCGGCGACCGAGACCAGCAGGTGGACAGCCTCACTCACCGGCACCGCACGGCCGCTCGCCACGTTGAGGACACGGGCCCCGGGCGCCGTTACGGTCACCGCCCGGCTCACCGCGGTGGCCACATCCCGTACGTCGACGAAGTCCCGGTACGTGTCCAGCGGACCGGTCCGCAGGTCGTCGCCGGGCGCGAGGCGGGCGAGCAACGCCGCCACCCGGCCGAGCAGTGTCGTGGCGGGCATGCCGGGACCGACGGGGTTGAACACCCGGAGCACGACCGCGTCCACCCGGCCGGCGGCGGCCGCCAGCTCCATGAGCCGGGTCGCCGCCGCCTGACTGACGCCGTAGACGCTGACCGGAGACGGGGGAAGGTCCTCGGCGGCCGCGGTGCCGAACGGAACCGGACCGTACTCGGCAGCGGAGCCGAGACGGACCAAACGCGCCTCGGGGGCGGCGTCGGCGACCGCGTCCACCAGCTTGGCGGTCGCCATCGTGTTCGCCCGGACGAGATCCTCGGCCGCCCCGCTCACCGCTCCCGCGCAGCTGACCACCGCGTCCGGCCGGACCCTGTCGAGCAGCGCCCGCAGCGCGTCCGGCGTCGCGGTGACCAGGTCGCACTCGCCGCGCGACGGACACGCCACGTCGGCCGTGGTCTCCAGCTCCCGTCGCACGTGACCGCCGATGAAGCCGGAGGCTCCGAAGAGGAGTACGCGCCTCATGCCCGGGCCGACATGCCGGCGGGCAGGAGGATGTCCCGGACGTCGGCGAAGCACCGGTTGGCCTCGTCGTAGTCCTCGGGGCGGCCGATGTCGAGCCAGTAGCCGTCGAACTCGTAGCCGGCCGGCGGCTCCCCCCGACCCAGCAGGTCGAGCACCAGTTGGTCGAACCCGAACGGTTGCCCCACCGGGTAGTGGGCGATGGTGCTCCGGGAGAGCCCGTAGACACCCATGCTCACCCGGTAGTGCAGGACCGGCTTCTCGGCGAACGAGGTGATCTTGTCGCCGGCCAGCTCCAGCACCCCAAAGTCGATCTTGACGGTACGCCGGTAGGTGGCGACCGTCAGCGGCGCGCCCGACCGGGCGTGAGTGGCCAGCAGGTCGGCGTAGTCGAGATCGGTGAGCACGTCGCCGTTCATCACCAGGAAGTGCTCGGGCAGGCGGTGCCGGATCCCGAAGAGCGGACCGATGGTCGACAGCGGCTTGTCCTCCTCGACGTAGTCGACGTTCAGCCCGAACCGGGAGCCGTCGCCGACGAACGCCCGGATCAACGCGCCGAGGTGGTTGATCGCCAGCGTCACGTGGCTGAAGCCGCGGTCGGCGAGCTGACGCAGCACGATCTCGAGGATCGCGTAGCTCTCCCCGATCGGCACGAGTGGCTTCGGCAGGGTGGAGGTGTAGGGACGCAGTCGAACCCCCGCACCGCCCGCCATGATCACAACATGCATCGGCTCTCCACTCGTCCCCCGCTTCACCTCGCGTCCAACGAGCCGGGCCTACGGTTGGACACGGAAAACACCTGTTCGGGGGGCGATTCCTGGCGTCGTGCCGTCCGGTAAGCCCTACGGTCCACGCGCCGCTGTGGTGAGCTGTACCGGTGGCGGGCTATGTGTTCGGGCTGGTGCTGCACCCCACCCGCGACGTCTCCGAGGTGGTGGGGACGATCGCGCGCTGGGCGGGCCAGCACGGCAAGACCCTGGCCGTCCGCTGCGAGGACCGGCACCGCGTGCCGATCTCGGTGGAGGCGGTGCCCGCCTGCGACCTGGCCGACCACTGCGACGCGCTGATCAGCATCGGCGGTGACGGCACCATACTGGGCGCGCTGCGGATGGCCGTCCGCGACCCGAAGCCGGTGCTCGGCGTGCACCTGGGACGGGTGGGCTTCCTGGTCGAGGTGGAGCCGCCGGACCTGCCCCGGGCACTGGAACGGCTCGTCGCCCGTGACTTCACCGTCGAGTCGCACGCCTGTCTGGCCTGCGACGTGTGCGGCGACGACGTGGTGGCGTTCAACGACATCGCGCTGGTGCGGCAGCCCGGCGCCGGCTTCGTCACGGCCACCCTGGCGGTGGACGGCCAGCGGTACGGCTACTACCGGTGCGACGCGCTGGTGGTGAGCACACCGACCGGCTCGACCGCGTACAGCTACGCCGCCGGCGGGCCGTTGATCTCGCCGGCGACGGAGGCGCTGGTGGTGACGCCCTCGGCCCCGATGGCCGGGATCTCCCGCTCGGTGCTGCTGTCGCCGCACGAGAGCGTGCACCTGGAGCTGCGGCCGGACTCGGCGCCGGTGGCGGTGGAGATGGACGGGCTGCTGATCCGCGAGGCGGCCACCGAGGGTTCGGTGCACGTCCGGTACGTCCCGGACGCCGGCCGGGTGGTCCGCCTCGATCCGCGCCGCTACCAGGAGCGCAACCAGCTCAAACTGAGCCTGCTGGACCTGCCGCTGCTGCCCGACCAGCTGCGTGAGCTGCTGCCGGACGGGTTGCGGGAGCAGCTCAACCGCCGTGAGCTGCCCCCGCCCCGCTGAGCCGGGTCAGGCGTCGCCGAGGACGCCGTCGACCAGCGACTTGGCCTCCTCCTGGATTCGGGCCAGGTGCTCCGGGCCCTGGAACGACTCGGCGTAGATCTTGTAGACGTCCTCGGTGCCCGACGGCCGGGCGGCGAACCAGCCCGACTCGGTGGTCACCTTCAGCCCGCCGATCGCGGCGCCGTTGCCGGGCGCGGTGGTGAGGACGGCGGTGATCGGCTCGCCGGCCAGCTCGGTGGCGGTGACCTGCTCCGGCGAGAGCTTGGCCAGGACCGCCTTCTCCTCGCGGCCCGCCGGGGCGTCGATCCGGGCGTACGCGGGGGCGCCGAAGCGGTCGGCCAGGTCGGCCCAGTGCTCGCTCGGCGTCCGCCCGGTGGTGGCGATGATCTCGGCCGCGAGCAGGCAGAGCAGGATGCCGTCCTTGTCGGTGGTCCAGGTGCTGCCGTCGCGGCGCAGGAAGGACGCGCCGGCGCTCTCCTCGCCGCCGAAGCCGACCGCGCCGTCGAGCAGCCCGGGCACGAACCACTTGAAGCCGACCGGCACCTCCAGCAGCGGCCGGCCAAGGTCGGCCGCGACCCGGTCGATCATCGAGGAGGAGACCAGCGTCTTGCCCACCGCCGCGGCCGGGCCCCACTGCTCGCGGGTACGGAACAGGTGGCCGATCGCCACCGCCAGGTAGTGGTTGGGGTTCATCAGCCCGCCGTCCGGGGTGACGATGCCGTGCCGGTCGGCGTCGGCGTCGTTGCCGGTGGAGACCGCGAACCGGTCGCGGGCGGCGATCAGCGAGGCCATCGCGTTCGGCGAGGAGCAGTCCATCCGGATCTTGCCGTCGCCGTCCAGCGTCATGAACCGCCAGGTGGGGTCCACGGTCGGGTTGATCACGGTGAGGTCGAGGCGGTGCCGCTCGGCGATTTCCCCCCAGTACGCGACGCTCGCCCCGCCCATCGGGTCGGCGCCGATGCGCACCCCCGCGTCGCGGATCGCGTCGATGTCCAGCGCGGCGGGCAGGTCGTCGACGTAGCGGGCGAGGAAGTCGTACGTCCCGGTGGTGTCGGCCGCGCGGGCCCGCGCGTACGGGATGCGCTTCACCTCCTTGAGCCCGGCGGTGAGGATGGCGTTCGCGCGGTCCTGGATCCACTTCGTGACGTCGGTGTCGGCGGGGCCGCCGTTGGTGGGGTTGTACTTGAAGCCGCCGTCGGACGGCGGGTTGTGCGACGGGGTGATCACGATGCCGTCGGCGAGGGCCGAGGTGCGGCCCTGGTTGTGGGTCAGGATGGCGTGCGACAGGGCCGGGGTGGGCGTGTAGCCGTCCCGGCTGTCGCGCAGCACGGTGACCTCGTTGGCGGCGAGCACCTCCAGCGCGTCGGCCTCGGCGGGCGCGGAGAGCGCGTGGGTGTCGCGGGCGAGGAACAGCGGGCCGTCGAGGCCCTGCTCCCGCCGGTAGTCGCAGAGCGCCTGGGTCACGGCGAGGATGTGGTCGGAGTTGAACGCGTTGCGCAGGCTGGACCCGCGGTGCCCGGAGGTGCCGAAGGAGACCTGCTGCGCCGGGTCGCTCGGGTCGGGGTGCTCGGCGTAGTAGGCGGTGACCAGCCGGGGCACGTCGACCAGGTCGGCGGGCTCGGCGGGCTGCCCGGCACGGGGGTGGGCCACTGCGGGATCCTCCTCGGGAACGGTGGTACGGGTCAGGGCTCGACGCGCTGGCCCTTGCCGATGACGACGATGCCGTTGTCGGACACGGTGTAGCGCTGGCGGTCCTTCTCCAGGTCGACGCCGATCTCGGCGCCCTCCGGAACGTAGACGTTCTTGTCCAGGATCGCGCGGCGGACGACCGCGTGCCGGCCGATCTCGACACCCTCCATCAGGACGGCGCCGTCGACGTGCGCCCAGGAGTGGACCTTCACCTTCGGCGACACGATCGAGTTCTCCACCAGCGAGCCGGAGATCACCGAGCCGGGCGAGACCATCGAGCTGACCGCCCGGCCGACCCGCTCGCCCCAGGCGTGCACGAACTTGGCCGGCGGGTACGGCGGCTGCTCGGTGTAGATCGGCCACTCGAAGTTGTAGAGGTTGAACACCGGGTGCACGTTGATCAGGTCCATGTGCGCGTCGTAGAACGAGTCGAGCGTCCCGACGTCGCGCCAGTAGCCGCGGTCCCGGTCGGTGCTGCCCGGCACCTCGTTGTCCTTGAAGTCGTAGACGTTGGCCTCGCCGCGCTCGACCAGCATCGGGATGATGCTGCCGCCCATGTCGTGCTTGCTGGTCTTGTCCTCCGCGTCGCGCTCGACGGCCTCGCAGAGCGCCCGGGTGGAGAAGACGTAGTTGCCCATCGAGGCGTAGATCTGGTCCGGCGCGTCGGGCAGCCCGACCGCGTCGGTGGGCTTCTCGCGGAACGCCCGGATCCGCCGGCCGTCCTCGCCGACCTCGATCACGCCGAACTGGTCGGCCATCGACAGCGGCTGGCGGATGCCGGCCACGGTCACCCCGGCGCCGGAGGCGATGTGGTCCTCCACCATCTGCCGGGGGTCCATCCGGTAGATGTGGTCGGCGCCGAAGACGATCACGTGGTCGGGCTGCTCGTCGTTGATCAGGTTGAAGCTCTGGTAGATGGCGTCGGCCGAGCCGGCGAACCACCACGGGCCGCGCCGCTGCTGGGCGGGCACCGGGGTGACGTAGTTGCCGAGCAGCGTCGACATCCGCCAGGTCTTGGTGATGTGACGGTCCAGCGAGTGGGACTTGTACTGGGTCAGCACGACGATCTTGAGAAAGCCGGCGTTCGCCAGGTTGGAGAGGACGAAGTCGACCATGCGGTACATCCCGCCGAAGGGGACGGCCGGTTTCGCCCGGTCGGTGGTCAGGGGCATCAGGCGCTTGCCCTCCCCGCCGGCCAGGACGATCGCGAGCACCTTGGCAGCCATGCTCAGACGCTATCCACCCCGCCGCGACTTCACCACTCGGACGCCCACACTTGCGCACCCGGTGCGACACGCCGCTCTGCACTAGGGTGCGGGCATGGCACCGATGCGCGTCGACCTGCTCACCCGTGAATACCCGCCGGAGGTGTACGGCGGCGCCGGGGTGCACGTGGAATACCTCGCCCGCGAGCTGCGCCGACTCGCCGACGTGCGGGTGCACTGCTTCGGCGCGCCGCGGGACGAGGCGGGTGTCACCGCGTACGCCGAGCCGGCCGGACTGGCCGGCGCGAACGCGGCGCTGCGCGTCATGGGCGTCGACCTGGAGATGGCCGCCGGGGCCGCCGGCACCGACGTGGTGCACAGCCACACCTGGTACGCCAACCTGGCCGGGCACACCGCCAAGCTGCTGCACGGGGTGCCGCACGTGGTGACCGCGCACAGCCTGGAGCCGCTGCGACCGTGGAAGGCCGAGCAGCTCGGCGGCGGGTACGCGCTGTCGTCCTGGTGCGAGCGGACCGCGTTCGAGGCCGCCGACGCGATCGTCGCGGTGAGCGAGGGCATGCGCCGCGACGTGCTCACCGCGTACCCGGCGGTGAACCCGGACCGGGTGCGGGTGGTCTACAACGGCATCGACACCGCGCAGTACGCCCCGGACCACGGCACGGACGTGCTCGACCGGCTCGGCATCGACCCGGGGAGGCCCAGCGTGGTCTACGTCGGGCGGATCACCCGGCAGAAGGGCCTGCCGTACCTGCTGCGGGCGGCCAGGGAGCTGCCCGCCGACACGCAGCTGGTGCTGCTGGCCGGCGCGCCGGACACGCCGGAGATCGGCGCCGAGGTGGAGGAGCTGGCCGCCGAGCTGCGGGCCACCCGCTCGGGGGTGGTGTGGGTAGCGGCCATGCTGCCCAAGCACGAGGTGATCCAGGTGCTCACCCACGCCACGATCTTCGTCTGCCCGTCCGTCTACGAGCCGATGGGCATCGTCAACCTGGAGGCGATGGCCTGCGAGACGGCCGTGGTGGCCACCGCCACCGGCGGCATCCCGGAGGTGGTCGCGGACGGTGAGACCGGGCTGCTGGTCCCGATCGAGCAGGCCGGCGACGGCTCCGGCACCCCGCTGGACCCGGAGCGCTTCGTGGCCGACCTGGCGGCGCGGATGAACGAGCTGCTGGCCGACCCGGACCGGATCGCGGCGTTCGGCGCGGCGGGGCGGCGGCGGGCGGTGGAGCACTTCTCCTGGGACGCGGTCGCCCGGCAGACGCTCGAGGTGTACCGCTCGGTGGGAGCGTAAGGAAGGGCACCTTCTTAACGCCTCCGGTAGAGGAGGGGCCCCTTCCTAACAGCCCGCCAGCGGCACGCCGCAGACGTCGCCCGGTCGCGGCCCGCGGCGGATACAGTCGCCGGATGCCGGATGCGATCTTCGCCCATCCTCGGCTCGCGCCGGTCTACGACGCGTTCGACGGCGACCGGGACGACCTGGACGCGTACCTGGCGATCGCCGACGAGCTGGGCGCGCGTGTGGTGCTCGACCTCGGCTGCGGCACCGGGAACCTCGCTCTCCTGCTCACCCGGCACGGCCGTACCGTCGTGGGCGTCGACCCGGCCGGGGCGTCCCTCGCCGTCGCCCGGTCGAAGGACCGCGAAGGCCGCGTCCGGTGGCTGCACGGCGACGCCACGACGCTGCCGCCGGTGCACGCCGACCTGGCCGTGATGACCGGCAACGTGGCGCAGGTCTTCTGCGCCGACGACGACTGGGCGCGCACCCTGCGGGGCGTCCATGGCGCGCTGCGGGCGGGAGGGCACCTCGTGTTCGAGACCCGGCGTCCCGAGCGCCGGGCGTGGGAGGAGTGGGCGGCCGACACCGCGCCGGTGACCCGGGACGTGCCGGGCGAAGGGCCGGTGCAGCGGCGTCTCGAGGTCACCGCCGTGGACCTGCCGTACGTGTCCTTTCGGTTCACCTACCGGTTCCCGGCCGACGGCGCCGTCGTCACGTCGGACTCGACGCTGCGGTTCCGCGACCGGGACGAGGTCGAGGCGAGCCTGACCGCCGCCGGCTACCGGGTGCTCGACGTACGGGACGCGCCCGACCGCCCCGGCCGGGAGTTCGTCTTCGTCGCGCGCCGCGCGGAACAGCCGCGTGGACCAGCCGCGCGGAGAGGGTGCATCCGGGGCGCAGCCGAGCGCGAGAGGATCTCGCGCAGTAGGTTGAGCGGGTGACTGGACGGTTCCCGATCGAAGACGTCTCCCCCGTCGTCTCCTGCGGTCGCTACCCGGCCAAGGCCGTGGTCGGTGAGCTGGTGCCGGTGTCGGCCCGGGCCTACCGCGAGGGCCACGACGCGTTGGGCTGCAACGTGGTGTGGCGCGGCCCGGACGGCGACGCCCGCCCGTTCACCCGGATGCGGCCCGGCGAGCCGGGCCAGGACCGGTGGCACGCCACCATCCGCCCGGACGCGGTCGGCGAGTGGCGCTTCACCGTGGAGGCGTTTCAGGATCCCTACCTGACCTGGCAGAACGCGGTGACCAAGAAGCTGGCCGCCGGCCAGGGCGCGGCCGAGCTGGCCAACGACCTGGCCGAGGGCGTCCGGGTGCTGACCGCCGCGCTCGACCTGGTGCCGAAGGCCGACCGGGACCGCGTACGCGAAGCCGTGACGACGCTGCGTGACGAAGAACTGGAGCTGCCGCGGCGGGTGAGCCCGGCGCTCGACCTGGCCGACCTGCTCTGGGAGCACCCGGTCCGCGAGCTGGTGACCACCGGCGACGAGCGCACGCTCTGGGTGGACCGGTCGCGGGCGCTCTTCTCCGCCTGGTACGAGTTCTTCCCCCGCTCGGAGGGCGCGATCCCGGCCACCGTCGACGCGCCGGCCCGCTCCGGCACGTTCGCCACCGCCGTCGACCGGCTGCCCGGCGTCGCGGCGATGGGCTTCGACGTGCTCTACCTGCCGCCGATCCACCCGATCGGCCGGGTCAACCGCAAGGGCCGCAACAACGCGCTCACCGCCGGGCCGGACGACGTCGGCTCGCCGTGGGCGATCGGCGCGGCCGAGGGCGGCCACGACGCCATCCACCCCGACCTGGGTACGCCGGCGGACTTCCGCGACTTCGTCGCGGCCGCCGCCGAGCAGGGCCTGGAGGTGGCGATGGACCTGGCGTTGCAGTGCGCGCCGGACCACCCGTGGGTCACCGAGCACCCGGAGTGGTTCACCACCCGGGCCGACGGCAGCATCGCCTACGCGGAGAACCCGCCGAAGAAATACCAGGACATCTATCCGTTGAACTTCGACAACGACCCCGAGGGCATCCGGGCCGAGGTGCTGCGGGTGGTGCTGCACTGGGTCGGCGAGGGCGTGAAGATCTTCCGGGTCGACAACCCGCACACCAAGCCGTTCGACTTCTGGCACTGGCTCATCGCCGAGGTCAAGAAGGTGGACCCGGACGTGCTCTTCCTCGCCGAGGCGTTCACCCGGCCGGCGATCATGCACGGGCTCGGCAAGATCGGCTTCACCCAGTCGTACACCTACTTCACCTGGCGCACGACGGCGGCCGAGATGCGGGAGTACTGCGAGGAGCTGGTCGCCTCCGCCGACTGGATGCGCCCGAACTTCTGGCCCAACACGCCGGACATCCTGCACTCGTCGTTGCAGCACGGCGGGCCGCCGATGTTCAAGATCCGGGCGGTGCTGGCCGCGCTGCTCTCCCCCTCCTGGGGCATGTACGCCGGCTTCGAGCTGTTCGAGCACGTCGCCCGCCCCGGCGCCGAGGAGTACCTGGACAACGAGAAGTACGAGCTGCGGCCCCGGGACTGGGACGGCGCGCTGGCGCAGGGGCGGTCGCTGGCGCCGTTCATCAGCACGCTCAACCGGGTCCGCCGGGACAACCCCGCCCTGCACCAGCTGCGCAACCTGCGCTTCCACGACATCGACAACCCGGCGCTGCTCTGCTGGTCCAAGCACGACCCGGAGACCGGCAACGCGGTGATCGTGGTCTGCTCGTTCGACTCCCGCACCGTGCAGTGGGGCAACACCACGCTCGACATGCCGGCACTCGGCTTCGACTGGCACGAGCGGTTCACCGTGCACGACGAGCTGACCGGCACCGGGTACGACTGGGGGCAGCGCAACGCGGTGCGCCTCGACCCGTACCTGCAACCGGCGCACGTGCTCACCGTGCGCCGCCCGGCGCCGCCGGCCGCCGCCGAGCCGGAGCACCCGGCCGCGCCGGACCTGACCGTCGAAGACGTACCCGCCGACCTCTCCGGCGGCACCGCACCGACCGCACCGGCCGAGAAGGACGACGCACGATGGACCAGCTGATCGCCGGCGAGGTACACGACCCGCACGCCGTGCTCGGCGCGCACCCGGCCGACGGGAGCACCACGATCCGGACGCTGCGCCGAGGCGCGGGCGAGGTGACGGTGCTCGTCGACGGCGAGCGGCACCCGACGAAGCGGGTGCACGACGTCGGCGTCTTCGAGGCGGTGCTCCCCGGCGAGGTGCTCGACTACCGGGTCGAGGTGGACGGCACCACGCACGACGACCCGTACCGGTATCCGCCCACGCTCGGCGAGCTGGACCTGCACCTGATCGGCGAGGGGCGGCACGAGCGGCTCTGGTCGGCGCTCGGCGCGCGGGTCTTCGACGAGGGCGTGGCGTTCACCGTCTGGGCGCCCAACGCCCGCGGCGTGCGGCTCGTCGGCGACGTCACCGGCTGGGGCCCGGACGACGGCTGGCCGATGCGCTCGCTCGGCTCCAGCGGCGTGTGGGAGATCTTCGTGCCCGGCATGCCGGCCGGCAGCCGGTACAAGTACCGCGTGCTCGGCGCCGACGGCCGCTGGCGGGACAAGGCCGACCCGATGGCCGCCCGCGCCGAGGTGCCGCCGGCCACCGCGTCGGTGGTGCACGAGTCACGGTACGAGTGGAACGACGCCGACTGGCTGGAGCGGCGGGCGAGGCGGCAGCCGCACCAGGAGCCGATGAGCGTGTACGAGGTGCACCTGGGCTCCTGGCGCCCCGGCCTGAACTACCGGGAGCTGGCCGAGCAGCTCACCGCGTACGTGCTCGAGACGGGCTTCACCCACGTGGAGTTCCTGCCGGTGATGGAGCACCCGTTCGGCGGCTCGTGGGGCTACCAGGTCACCGGCTACTACGCGCCCACCGCCCGGTTCGGCGACCCGGACGACTTCCGCCACCTGGTCGACCGGCTGCACGCCGCCGGCATCGGGGTGATCCTCGACTGGGTGCCGGCGCACTTCCCCAAGGACGAGTGGGCCCTGGCCCGCTTCGACGGCACCCCGCTCTACGAGCACCCCGACCCGCGCCGCGGCGAACACCCCGACTGGGGTACGTACGTCTTCGACTTCGGTCGCAACGAGGTGCGCAACTTCCTGGTCGCCAACGCGCTCTACTGGCTCGACGAGTTCCACGTCGACGGGCTCCGGGTCGACGCGGTCGCCTCGATGCTCTACCTCGACTACTCCCGCGAGGAGGGGCAGTGGGCCCCGAACGTGCACGGGGGCCGGGAGAACCTGGAGGCCATCGCGTTCCTCCAGGAGGTCAACGCCACGGTCTACCGGCACCACCCGGGCGTGCTCATGATCGCCGAGGAGTCCACCGCCTGGCCCGGCGTCACCAGGCCGACCTCCGAGGGCGGGCTCGGGTTCGGGTTCAAGTGGAACATGGGCTGGATGCACGACACCCTGCTCTACACCTCGAAGGACCCGATCTACCGGCAGCACCACCACCACCAGCTCACGTTCTCCCTGGCGTACGCCTGGAGCGAGAACTACGTGCTGCCGATCAGCCACGACGAGGTGGTGCACGGCAAGGGGTCGTTGACCGGCAAGATGCCCGGTGACACCTGGCAGCGGCTGGCGAACGTGCGGGCGCTGCTGGCGTACATGTGGGCGCACCCCGGCAAGCAGTTGCTCTTCATGGGCTGTGAACTCGCCGACGACCGCGAGTGGAGCGAGGAGCGCGGCCTCGACTGGTACCTGCTGCACGACCCGGCGCGCGCCGGGGTGCAGCGGCTGGTCGCGGACCTGAACCGCGCCTACCGGGCCACGCCGGCGCTGTGGGCGCAGGACACCGACCCGGCCGGCTTCCGCTGGATCGCCGGGGACGACGTGGCCAACAACGCGGTGTCGTTCATCCGGATCGCCCCGGACGGGCAGACCCTGGTCTGCGTGGCGAACTTCTCCGCGCTGCCGCTGGAGGACTACCGGATCGGCCTGCCCGCCGGCGGGACGTGGACCGAGGCGCTCAACACCGACGCGCACCACTACGGCGGGTCCGGGGTGGGCAACCTGGGCGCGGTGCACGCGGAGAACGTGCCGTGGCACGGGATGCCGGCCTCGGCCGCGTTGCGGGTCCCGCCGTTGGGCGTGCTCTGGCTCCGCCGAGGCTCATGAAGGCACCCCTGCCTTTGCCGGCACAACCGAGAATCGTGCCCTTGATCCGCATGCCTTTCCCATCGCGGCTTCAAGGGACGCCTCGTAACTGGGTGAAGGCGTTGCCCGGCGTCGGTCCGGCGGTCAGCTCGCGAGGAAGATGTTGTGGAGGTTGGCGATGCCGGAAGCGGCGTCGGCTATTGTGTGGGCGGCGAAGCTGTAGTCGCGCAGGATCTTGAAGCACTTCATCCTGGCCAGGGCGTGCTCGACGCCTGCTCGGACCGTTGCGGTGTTCGACGTTGAGGGCTTGCTTCCAGTCCGGTAGATCGCTGCCGTCAGTGGGCTTGCGGTACGGCATGATCACCTCGGGGTTGCCGCGGTAGCCGCCGTCGGCCATCACCGGCCGCCCGTTCAACTTCTCCTCGATGCCGCTGGTGCGGTAGACGATCGTGTCGTTGCGGTTGCCGGGCTGCGGGTCGCCGACAGCGGTGATCAGTCGGGTGCTGGCGTCGATGGCGACCTGCAGCACCCGGTCGGGCAGGTCAAGGGCCTACTGCCGGCCCGGCCGGCCGTCGGCGATCCCGTCGCCGCCACGCTCAGCGACCAGGCGGACCAGCTTACGAAACTGGGCCGGCTGCAACCCCGTGAACGGAAAGATCCACTCGGGCCTGGCTGCGGGTCATCACCCGTACCCAGGTATCCTGCTCGACCATCCTGACCAGGCAGACGCCCGGGGTTACGTGGCGTCCCTTAGCCTCGGCGGGTGGATGACGAACTTCTTCGCCGGCCTCCGGGCCGAATAGGCCCGGGCGCTCCTCTACGACACCGACCCGCACCATGCGGTGATGCTGGCCGCGACCTGCTGGTGGCCGGCGTCAGCGGCGACGCCGTGCTGGCGCTCGCGGCAGAGTCCGCTCGGACACTGCCGGCGCATGACGCGAAACGGCGCTTGGCAGCGGTCACCGTGGAACTCGGACTCCCGGAGCCGGAGCTACCGACGGCGGTGGCGCTGATCGCGACCGACACCTGCGAGCGGATCCTCGACCGCAGCATCCCAGCCGAGGTAGGAATTCACGAACTCAACGTGGTGGGACACGAGGGCAGCCCGCTGAACGACCTGCTCCCAACGGTCGCCGGCCTGGCCGCGCATCTCGAAGACGACCTCGGCGGGCGGGCCGACGACGACCTGCAAACCCGGCTCGCCGCGCTGGCCCGGGCCATCCTGGACCGCCTGACAGCTGGGAACTCGGCTTGAGGCTGCGCTGCCCGGTGGGCATCGGCGACCGCCGACACGCGTGCGCCTGGTCGCCTGCTGCACAATCCCGTGCACATGCCTTCGAAAATTAACAAACGGTGCGTACCGGACCGCCGTTGCGTTACGAGACATCCCTTAGCGCCCACTCGACAGCTCCGATGAAAGTCGCGGTGGAGCTACCGAGTGGGCAACCGAAGGGCCGACCTAAATCAGAAAGTGCCAATGAGCGAGACGGCGAGCAGGAGGGATCCCGCAATAAGTCCCACAATCGGGAAGATCAGCGCCTGACCAAGCACTATTCGACGCCGAAATATCCCGACGACCGAAACCAGAATAATCATTAGACCAACGATGATTCCAACTTCCGGTTGCGGATTTTCACGAGCGCCGGCCGCAAAAATCAGCCCTTGCCTTACCACGCCATCACCTGCCGCTGCCAGGTAGGTCCGGCAGAGATGCCAATTCCAACGTTCACCCCTGCTCCAATCGCTGGATCTGAGTAGCCCTTGTTGGGCTCGGTGACGGAGACGCAGGCACCGACACCAAGTGAGGCGCACGCCCCGCCGGCCCATTCGCCCTGCGCCATACTCGATGTCGAGGTAACTCCCAACGTGCCATTAACGCCGAGACTCGCCGGATACGCCAGCCCTCCTGCACCCGCCCATAGCCCATCGGAGTTTACTGTCGCAACCAGACAACCGAGCATGCAAACCTGGATCATAAAGAACACCTGAGGACCACCATGGTCGCGGGCCTTCTGGCGAGCCAAGACGTCTGCCACGTTCGGGTATTCTGGAGAAGCTGGCGGAGCTTTAAAGACTTTACACAGAGACGGACAGAGGTTCTTACGCTCCCAAGTCTCCCGCTTGTAGTCCGTAATTGCTGCAGCGTACTCTCGATCCGCAGTCGCATAGGTTTCGCTGCAGTGAGCCGGTGAAGTAAAGGCCGAGTTGTACGAGGCACAAGGGTTCGGCGGCGTCGCGGCCTGCAACTTGGGCGTAACAGCCGGAGCCACCATTGGCGGCCGCCAAGGGAGAATGACTGGACTCCACAATGCAGGAGTCCATCCACTCTTTGCTCCTGAACCCAAGAAGGGGCCTGCATTGATCCCGTTTCGATGAATGCGTGCACGGGTGGTGCTTGCCCCGCTCTTTCTGCCCCACTTTACATTGTCGGTGCTTCCACACCCATGCGGACAACCCTTGGCTGGGTTATAGCCGAAGCAATCGAAATACTTGCAGTCGTCGGGTATAAGTCCGGTGGGGTCACTATACGAGACGGGCGTATTGTTAGCGTAGGAGTAACCATTCCACTGTTGAGGCCGACCGACGTCTAGCAGTGGATCAACTGAAAGAAATCGACCCAATGCGGAGCTGTAGCCGCGCGCTCCGACGACGGTTATGCCCGCGGGGCTTGTCGGCTTGTTGAGGAAGCCTCGGTTGTCCGGTGCCGTGACGGCAGCGCCCCGAGCTGCCCCGTACGGCGAGTACTGCCGCCAGGTGGGGTTCTGCGCCGTGTTGTCCAGGTACAGCGACGGCGTGCCCTGGTGGTCGAAGACCGCGAACGTGTACGCGCTGCTGCTGCCGGTCCGGACACAGCTACCGCCGCCCGGCAGCTCGTAGTAACGAGCACCGTCGACGGCGTTGGTGCCGGTGTTCAGGGTGAGCTGCTGCCCGGGCAGGTAGAGCGTGTTCTTGCCCGGCTCCTTCTGGAGCATCAGGTTGCCGTCGACGTCGTAGATGAAGGCGTTCGAGCCGCTCGTGCCACCAGTGACACCGCTGAGCTTGCCCGCGTCGTCCCAGGTGAGAGTCTGGTTCCCCTGGGCCGCGTTGCGGCCGGTGGTGTTGCCGGCGCCGTCGTAGCTGTACGAGCTGGTGCTGGTGGTCGTCGTCCCCGTCTTGGTGGTGGCCGAGGTCAGGGTGTGGGGCTTGTTCTGACCGTTGCCGTCGTAGGTGTAGTCGGTGACGATGTTGGCCGCCGTCCCCAGACCGTGCTCGGTCTGCTGGGTCCGGTTGCCGATGACGTCGATGCTCCAGCTCGTCCAGTACGCGCTGCCGCCGCCGATGGTGTTCCCGACCATGCCCTTGCTGGCGTCGGTCGGGGTGGCGGCGCAGTCGTCGGTGGCGGTCCACGCCTCGGTGAGTCGGGCGAGGCCGTCGTAGCCGTAGCACTGGGTCTCGGCCGGGGTGCTCGCCCCGTACCGCTTGCTGGTCTTGCGGGTGATGTTGCCGGCCAGGTCGTACTCGTAGGCCTGCTCGTCGACGGTGCTCGGCGTGGTCTTGTTCCGGGTGACGAGCTGGTTCTTCAGCCGACCGTTGTGCGTGTCGTAGGTGTTGGTGACGTAGGCGGCACTGGTGGTGCTGCCCAGCGTCTGCTGGTTGACCCGCCCCCACGCGTCGTAGGTGACCCCACTGGCGTAGGCGTTCGTTCCCGCCAGTGTGGTCGGCAGGTCGAGCACACCCGAGTAGCCGTGCAGCACCATCTCCGACGGCAGGCTGCCCTTGGCCGGGTAACTGTCGATCAAGGGGAGTCTCAGCACCGAGGTGTAGGTGTGCCCGAACACGTACGAGCCGGCCAGCGCACCTTCGCTGTCCGGAATGGTGACCGTGACGCCGAGGCTGTTGCCGAAGACGTCGAAGGCCTTCTGCTGGCTGGTGTACGCCTGGCCGTCGCGGTAGGCGACCGTCGTGGTCAGCTTCCCGGTGGCGTTGGTGACGCCGGCGACCGCGTTGCTGTTGTCGTAGACCCACGCCGCCCGCTGATTCGCTGCCGACTGGTTGGTCACCGACGAGGCGAACTCACCGGTCTTGCGGTCCAGCGCGTCGTAGGTGTACGACAACGTCTTGCCCCGACCGTCGGTGGTCTGGGTCAGGTTGCCGTTCGCGTCGTAGACCATCGAGCTGTTCCCGGCGTCCGGGTCGGCCTTGGCCACCACCTGACCGAGCAGGTCGTAGGTCGAGGTCCACACATTGTTCTTGGCGTCGGTCAACGTGGCCTGGTTGCCGTGACCGTCGTAGCCGTACTTGCTGACGGTCGTGGTGCCGCCGGTCACGGTGAAGGTGCCGGTGAACGTGTCCGCCGGCGTGGCCACCGTCGGCTTCGCCGAGTACTCGCGCACCTCGGTGTTGCGGCCGAGCGGGTCGGTGACGGTCGTCTTGACGACACCGCCGGTGGGCGGCACGACTGTGGTCCGGTCGCCGCCGTGGACGGTCGTCGTCTTGGAGACGGTCAGGCCGTTCTTGGCGGCCTCGACGATCACCGCGCGGCCGAGACCGTCGTAGGTGTTGAACGTCTGGTTGGGCACCTGCTTGCCGAGGTCCGCCGCCGACACCGGCATGCCGACGGTGGGCAGGGTGGCGTCGTCCCACCAACCGTTGTACGTCGCCCTGGTCCAGCCCCGGGTGTCGTAGAAGGTGTCCGAGATCATGCGGCCGCCCTGTGGAGTGACCGCCTGGGTCTGACGCTCCCGCAGCAGAGCGTCGTAGAGCAGCACCGTCTTCTGGTACCCGTTGGAGTTGTTCAGCTTCTCCGTGGTGACGGCGCTGACGCCGGTCTTCGAGACCGTGTAGGTGAACTTCTGGTTGGCCGCCGTGCTGGTGGCCCGGTTGTTCAACCACACCGCGGTGCTGCGCCCCAACGCGTCGTACTGCTGTCGGGTGACCACCAGGTTGGCGTCGGTCGCGGTCAGGGTGCTTCCCCGACGGGGGTTCACCGTGGTGGACGCGCTCTGTTGCAGGGCATTGGTGGCCGTCACACCGGTGACGAGATTGACCGCGTTCATGGTGTAGGCGGTGGTCGACTTGTTGCCCTTGCCGTCGAACGAGTCCTTGGCCCGGCCGTACGAGTCGTAGGTCGTCCGGCCCGCGGTCTGCCAGACGTAGGCGCCGGAGGTGTAGTCCGTCGCGGTCCGGGTCATGGTGACGTCGCCCTCGCTCGGGGCGGCAGTCTGCGGGAAGGTGGTGCTGAAGTTGGTGTCGTCGTAGAAGGTGCGTTCGGCCTTGACCACCTGCGCCGGTCGGCTGACCGCGCTCGGGGCGGAGAGCGTGTTGACACTGCCCGGTTCCGAGGCCGGCGAGCCCTGGGTGAAGCCGCCGCACGCCACCGACACCGTTTCGGTCTGGGCAACCAGGCCGACCAGGTTCCTACCGGCGTTGACCGGGGCGTAGGTGTAGGTGGTGCACTGGTCGTAGGCGGCGTTGGTCGGCACCGTGTAGGTGTAGGTGTTCGTCATCTCGCCGAAGGTGGCGCTGGCGGTGTTGGCGTCGTAGCTGTTCTCCGACGCCGTGTAGCGCCACGTCACCGTGCCGCTGCTGGTGACCGCCTGGCGGGTGTAGGTCTTGATCGGCTCCACCCACTTGGCGGCGAGCGCGCTCAGACCGGTGCGGGAACGGGTCGCGGTCGCGCCGGAGACCCAGTACGAGGTGATGGTCGAGGAGTCCACCCGCCCGTTCTCGCCGAGGTAGGCGGTGGTCTCGAGTTCCTTGCCGGCGAGTTCGTCGACGTCCTCGTGGGTACCGCCGGCGGAATCGGTCAGGTTGACCACCGTGGAGTTGTTGTTCCTGCTCATGCCGCGGTAGTAGGCGGTCTCGGACTGGGTGCGGCGGTCGTTGACCCCGTCACCGTTGAACGTCCGGACCTTCGCGTAACCGCGGAACTGGCCGTAGGTGCGGTACTTGGCCTTCACGACCTCGTTGTCGTCGTGATGCCAGGCCGCGCCGCCGAGGTACTCGTAGCTGGTCGCCGTCAGCGGCGCGCCACCGGTCGGGTCGCTGCTGGTGACCCGGGTGACCGCCCACTTGTTGAACCAGTCCTTGGTCGGGTTCGTGAAACCGTCCGGGGTCCAGTACACCGGGTAGCAGGACCTGGTGTTCGTTGCGGGATCAGTCGTCACCGGTGCCGTGCACGGCACCGGCAGCTCGTAGCTGGGCGAGATCACCGACCCGGTCTCGGTGGTGATCGTGGCGACCCGCCGGCGGTAGAAGTTCGGCAGTCCACCGGTGACGTCGACCCGGTTGGCGAGCTTGATGTCGGTGAACGACACCGACGGCAGGGTGATCGGCGCCGAGGATCCACCGGCGGACGTGTCGTGGCCCGTGCGGGTGATCGAGGACAGCCACAACGTCGGCGACGTGGCGTCGCCGGTGGCCGGCAGCGACTGCGCCAACGCGTACGAGTCGACCTTTTCGTACGCCGAGGTCGCGGTGTTGTACTGCCGCGCCTCGATCGACGTCAGCCGGACCGTGGAGAAGAACGACGGGCTGAAGTCGTCGCAGTTCGCCCCCGACGCGCAGATGAGGTCGAACGGCACGTCCGGCCAGTTGGCCTTGTTCGCCGCGTTGAGCGGCTGGCAGGTACCGGAGAGACAGCGGTCACCGGTGTTGAACACCACCTGGTTGGGTGGCGTGCCGTAGGCGTTGCCATCGGTGAACCCGTAGTCGATCCGCGACAGGTAGCTGTCCCGCACGTACGAGACGTCGGTCGCGCCCTTGTTGCGGCCGTAGAAGTTGGTGTCCTGCTTGTAGTAGTACGACATCGCGTTGCCGTGGGCGTCGTACACGTAGTCCAGGTTCCACCGGTAGGCCATGGTGCAGACCGACGACGAGAACCCGGCCGCGTTGTAGCAGGGGTCCCCCGAGTGCGACGAGTACACCGGCACGGTGTCCACCGAGTTCGTCTCGGCCTTGTTCGACGCCCATCCGGGCAACCGGTTCCGGCCGAACTCGTAGGTGGTGCCGTCGCGCAGCGTCACCCGCCAGTAGTCGGTGTTGTAGGTGCCGGTGCCGTTGTTCGCGTTCTCGACGTGGGTGACCTTCTCCCCGTTGTCGGACTCCGGCTTCCACACCTTCTTCGTCGCATCCCAGACCAGCGACGTCGACGATCCGTTGAGCGCGAGGGTCAGGATCGGCCCGTCGTAGCAGTGGTCGTACGTCTTTACCGGTGATGCGCTGCCGCCCGGGTCGTCCATGCAGGAGGCGAAGCTCTGCTCCACGAACGAGCGCGGCGTCGACCATCCGTCACCGACCCAGGATGCCTGCGCGTTCGTCGAGGCGGTCTGACCGTCCACGCTGCCCGAGTCGTAGGACAACGCCACGGTGGGCGCGAGGCCGGAGGCCGCCGGCGGCACCGTCAGCGGGTAGGAGTAGGTGAACGAGCCGGTGTTGCCGCCGCCGGCCCAGGATCCGGACGGCTTCAGGTCGGTCGCCTCGTAGGTGCCTCCCGCGCCCCCGCCCTCGGCGGTGGCCGCCAACACCGTCATTCCGGCCGCGGCCGCCATCGACACCTCGGCCGACACGGTCCGTGCCGCCGGGTCGTTGGTCGACATCAGCGGCGTCGCCGTTCGGCAGTTCGGCACCGACGGCGTGGTCAACGCACAGGCCGGCAGCGTGACCAACCGCAACCGGGAGCCGAAGTTGCCGCCGTACGCCTCGGCGAACGCCGCGTAGTCCACGCCGACGCGCACCGCGCCGGCCCCCGCGTCCGGCCGCACCGACACCAGGACACCATCGACGCCGGCCGCCTCCGTCGCACGTCGGTCGGCAACGGTCACCGCCAACCGGCTCGGGCCCGTCGACCGGGCGTTCCTCGCCGCGACCGGCTGGACCCACACAGGCGTTCCCCCCGCCCGCATCCGGCCGCCGGCCGTCCGTGCGGTGCTCGCCGACGCGGTCAGGTCCAGATCCACCGAGGCTGCCCTCGGCCAGGTCGTCCGTGTCGGCTTGTACGTCGTCCTTGCCGTGTCTTTCGGGGAGACGAACCGGGTCGGCAACGGCTTCACGCCCTTGACCGAAGGCCCCGGCGACACGGCCGGCGGCTTCGCCGGCTCGCCAGCCTTCGGCTTCGCCGACGCCGGCACTCCCACCATGCCACCTACCAGTGACGCCGCAGCGACCACCGCAACCAGGCGTCTAGGACGAGTCCACAGTCGTGGACCCCCGCGCTCGACCATTCGCATCCTCACCTCTAGCGGACAGCAGAATCCACGCAGGGTGACAGGTCGCGCACCCCCGTGGCGCGAACAATCTTTCACGTCCCCATCCATCGAAGATCACGAGATCATAACGATGTTCGTCAGACGTCGACCAAATGATCAGCAGTGACGACAAACCCGGCGATGAGTTGTGACGGGAGGCGTTTCCCCCGGATGGCTGGGCTGCTTCACTGTGCCCTCGTATCGGGCGCGGCCGCGTCCGAGTCCACGAATACGGGGAGTCAGCAGGTGCTGTCGAGATCCACGAGTTCACGACGGAGGCGGTTGGCCGCCTCCGTCGCACTGGCGGGACTGGTCGTGACCACCGCGCCAGCCGTCCTCGCACCTCCGGCCGTGGCCATTGGCCCCGGAGGCACGAAGGTCGCCGACGGAGACCTCTCGGTTGCCCAGGCGGCGGCGCAGGCGCGTCGGTCTGGCCGGGCGGTGGAGGTGCCGTCGGCGGGTACGTCGTCCTCGCGGTTGAGTGTGTTGCCGGACGGTTCGATGGAGTTGACGCAGTCGGCGGTGCCGACGCGGGCCCGGGTCGACGGCCGGTGGCAGACGTTGGACCCGACGTTGGTGCGCTCTGCCGACGGTGGCGTGTCGGCGCGGGTGACGACGAACCAGGTGCGCCTGTCGCCCGGTGGCACCGGCCCCCTGGCGGAGTTGGTCAGCGGCGATCGGGCGGTGACGTTCTCAGCGCCCATGGCACTGCCGGCACCGGTGCTGTCGGGTTCGACCGCCACCTATCCCGAGGTGTTGCCGGGGATCGACCTGACGGTGCGGGTGAGCCCGGAGGGCGGGTTCTCCCACGTGTTCGTGGTGAAGACCCGGCAGGCCGCGTCGGACAGGCGTCTGGCCGCCCTGGAATTGACCACATCCGGCCGGGGAGTGTCGTTGGCCGCGGACGCAGCGGGCAACATCACCGGACGCGACCGGGCCGGCCAAGCGGTGTTGACCGCTCCCGCGCCGACGATGTGGGACTCCAGCGCCTCCCCCGCGTCGGCGTCGGTCACCGCCGGGCGAGGCGCCCTGTCCAGCACCGTCGCCCCGGGACGGACGGCACGGACCGCCCGGGTCGGAGTGAGCATCGGTGCGGGCAAGCTGCGACTGACCCCGGACCGGGCATTGCTGACCGATCCGAAGACCGTGTTCCCGGTCTTCGTGGATCCGGCCTTCTCCTGGACACCGGCCGGGTCGAAGATGTCCGGCTGGGCGTCCATCTCCTACCAGCACCAGTCCACGAACTACTGGAAGTCCACACCGGACCTCATCGGGCGGATGCAGGTCGGCAACGCCGGAAGCCAGCGCTCCAACACGCTGATCAACTTCCCCGTCCCCTACGGCACTCTCACCGACGCCGAAATCTACGACGCCATCTTCAAGATCACCAACACCCGATCCTGGTCCTGCGACGACAAGACCGTCAACGTCTACGGCCCGTCGACGGTCCTGTCCTCCTCGAACGCCACCTGGAACTACTGGGAAGGCGTCAGCAAGGGCAGCGTCATCGCCTCGGAGAGCTTCGCCCACGGCTATTCCGGCTGCGACGCCGATGCCGTGTCCTTCGACATCACCGGCCAGATCCGCACCGACGTCACCAACAAGAAAGCCACCCGCACCCTCTGGATGGTCGCCGCCAACGAGGCCAGCGACCCCGAGAGCTGGAAAGAGTTCCTCGAAACCAGCCCCACCCTCACCATCCGCTACAACCACAAACCCAACACCCCCACCGGACTGACCACCTCCCCGAAGACCGCCTGCGCGGGCGGCTCCACCGTCGGTGACGGCGCCGTCACGCTCTACGCCCCCGTCTCCGACCGCAACAACGGGACTCTCGGCACCACCTTCCGACTCTGGAAGACGAGCGACGCCAGCCAGACGCCCATCGCCACGTCCGACCCGAATCTCCTCACGTCCAGTTCCGGCAGCACGGCGGTGCTGGTCGTACCGGTCGACAAGCTCCGCACGGCAGCCAACGGCGCCATGACGAGCCTGTCCTGGAAGGTCCAGACCACCGACTTCCGCACGCCCAGCGCCTGGTCGACCACCTGTACCTTCACCTTCGACCCCACCCGACCGGGGCAGCCCGTGGTCGGTGAGCCGTCCGCCGGGGCGACCATCGGGCAACCGGTGACGTTCACCGTCACCAAGGGCACCAGCACCACGGTCCCGAGCAGCTACGTCTACCAGCTCAACGCCGCCGCGCCGGTCGAGGTCGACGCCGACGCCACGGGTGCCGCCACCATCACCATCTCGCCCACCCGCTTCACCAACACGGTCACCGTTTCCGCACGCTCGGCCGGCGGCAACTTCGGCGACAGCGCGAGCAAGACCTTCATGGCGATCCCCGCCGCCACCGCCACCGACGGTGATCTCACCGGGGACGATGTCGCGGACCTGCTCACCGTCGGCGCCTCCAACAACATCCCCTCCGGCCTCTGGCTCGCCAACGGCAAGGGCAGCACCGGCATCGACCGGATCGGCACCAACATCGGCGCCCGAGGTAACGGTGTCACCGGGGACAACGCACCCCAGGACTTCGACGGGGCCCAGGTGATCACCGGTCGCTTCGGCGGCACCGGCATGCAGGACCTGTTCGTCTACTACCCCACCGGCGCGAACGCCGGCGGTGCCGGCGTCCTGCTCGCCAATGGTGACGGCTCGGTCATCCGACCTCAGGAGAGCGGCAACCAGTTCAGCGTCGTCTCCGACCAGTTGCGCGACGAACTCGGGAACTCACCCCGGGAACTGGCGAACGCGGGCGACAGCCGGCACGTCGACTCCGCCTTTCCCGATCTGATCGGCATCAGCGGAGACGCGGGCAACAAGTTCCACCTGACCTACTATCCGGCTACTTTTCCGATGATCGGCGGTTACTACGGCACCGTCCGGACGACCGCTCTCACCCCCTCCGGTGGCGACGACTGGCAGAACTGGACGCTGGCGACCGCCCAGATGCCGGACGGCACAGCGATGTTCCTGCGCAACCGGTCCACCGGTGCTCTTCACCTGTGGACCAGCCTCAGCATGAACCCGGACACGCAGCAGCTCACCTACACCGCCTTCCAGCTCAGTGCGAGCTGGAACCCGGGTGTCCCGCTGGTCCTCCGCGCGTCCGACATCAACTCCGACGGCATCCCCGACCTGTGGGCGGTCGGTGCGCAGAGCGAGGTGACCACGTGGACGGTCTCCAACCTGAACGCCACCGCGGGAAGCGGTGTCATCTCGGCCGCGCCGAAGCAGAACCTGATCACCGCGAATCACGCGTGGCAGCTCGCCGACGGGGAAAGTGGTCCGGTCGTGAACGAGGCGGCAGCCGCGGACGCGGTCGGGAACCTGGACGCGAGTGGAAGTGCCGCGCGTTGGCAGACGGGTGACCTCTTCGAACCCAGCGTGCTCTTCGGCGGCACCAGCAGCGTGCTCGCCACCACTGGCTCGGCCTTCGCCACGAATGCGGACTTCACAGTCTCGGCCTGGGTGAAGCCCAACGCGGCGGGCGGCACGGTGGTGTCGCAGAGCGGAGCGAGCGCCGCCGGATTCAAGCTCTGGATCGATGCGTCCGACAACAGTTGGCGAGCGGCGATGCCTCAGAGCGACGCGGCCAGCCCGGTCTGGGACACGGTCACGGCGGGCGCGAACAGCGCCCGACTCGGGGTGTGGACGCACGTCACCGTCAGCTACGAGCGGGCGAACGGGCGTCTCGGTCTCTACCTGGGCGCCGTCAACAAGGGCGTCGGCATCCACACCAGTGCCTGGAACGCGACCGGACCGTTCCTGATGGGCGCGCACAAGACGTCGGCGACCGCCACCGGCGGTTGGTTCTCCGGGCAACTCAGTGAGGTGCTCGCGTGGAACCAGGTCGTCAGCCCCGTGCAGGCGAAGCCGGCCGGACCGAACCGGGACTTCGACGGTGACTCAATCCCGGACGTCATGGCTCGGTACACGCCCACCAACGACATCCTGCTCTACAAGGGTGACGGTGCCGGTCGTTTCCAGTCGGGCTCCACTGTCATCGGCGGCAACTGGGTCAACTTCCAGGCGGCCTTCTCCCCCGGTGACTTCGACGGCGACGGCTACTCCGACGTGATCGCCTGGCACAAGAGCACCAAGGATCTCTACCTCTACCGGGGCAACGGTCATGGTGGATTCCTCCAGGGATGGACCATCATCGGTGCGAACTGGTCCGCCTTCGACACCGTCTTCTCACCGGGAGACTTCGACGGCGACGGCAAGGCCGACGTGATGGCCCGTTACACCGCGACGAAGGACATCTGGCTGTACAAGGGTGACGGCCGGGGCCACATCATCACCGACTCCGCGTCGATCGTGGGATCGAAGTGGTCCGCCTTCGACACGATCTTCTCACCGGGAGACTTCGACGGCGACGGCAGGACCGACGTGATGGCGCGCCATGCCACCACCAAGGACCTGTACCTCTACCGCGGCACCGGCAGCGGGCGGATCGCCACCGGCTACAGCATCGTCGGCTCCAACTGGGCCTACGTCGACCGGATCTTCTCGGTGGGTGACATCAACATGGACGGCAACGCGGACGTGATCGCCCGCTACGCCTCGACCAAGGACCTGTACCTCTACGAGGGCAACGGCATCGGACGGTTCAGATCCGGATACAAGGTCATCGGAGCAAAATGGTCCGCCGTCGACCTGATCTTCTGACGCACCGCCCTTGACGGGAGGACGCGGGGGGAGCCCTTGGGGCTGCCCCCGCGTCCTGTACACCAGACGCACGTCATCGATGCGCGTGTCGTTCATGGCTCCGCGCGCAACTGCCCTCCTACTGATCCACGGAATCTGACTCCACCGGCCTTGAGGATCTCGAAGGCGGCGGTGGACGTCCCGCGCCACCACGACAGCGGCTCCGGCGGCGAGAACCCAACAGGTGTACGCAGGGTAACGAGTCGTGGCACGGAGTGCCGGCTCTGCCGTCCTGGGCATGCCTGGCGCGACGACATCACGGGCATTCCCCGTCCTGATGTCACGCTGGGTCATCAGGCCTACGCGAGATCATCTCCCCCGACTCCTGATTCGGTCACCCTCAGTAGTCTAATCAGCTCCCTGCATCACTCTGCGTCGAGGTCAAACGCTCCCTGACCCATCCGCCTGAACCGGCTTGGCTCGACTCCCCGTATCCCCGTACGGATGCCGGACACCCGTGACGACGAGGCGGAGGAGCTTCGATGGCGTGGAGCAGGGGCACAACCAGGCGGCGTAGGGCGACGGCGGGCCCGTCCCGCAACCGGAAGATCGCCGGCGGGGTGGCGTTGGCGCTGACGGCGGGGGCGGCGTTCGCGGTCGCCACCGGCACCGGCCAGGCGGCCGAGAACTGCGCCGGCCTGGACGGCGCGCTGCGCAACAACCTCACCTTCATCGCCGACCAGCGCCGCGACCCGGACGCCAACTCGGCCGATCGGATCGCCAACCGGCTGGCGGTCGTCGACCTGATCCGGCAACGGCGGGCCGCGGCCGGCTGCGCCGGCACGATCGAGGTGGCCGGCGCCGCCTGCCCGGGCGTTCCCTGGGAGCAGGCGATGGGGGTCGAACTCGATCGGGCCTGGGCGGTCACCGAGCAGATGCGCGGCGAGCGCTCCGGGCAGCTGGTCGACCCGCAGCTGACCCAGGCCCGGGTCCAGCGGCTCGGCGGCATCTTCGGCGGCATCCGAGGCATCGCGCGAGGCGCCCAGCAGGCGCAGGCCGGCGCCGCCGGTCCCGGCGCCGGCGGTGGCGCCGGTGCGGGTGCGGCCGGTGCGGGTGCGGCCGGTGCGGGTGCTGGTGCGGTGGGTGGTGCGGGACGGGCCGCCGGCATCATCAACGCGGTCGGGGGCCTGATCGGCCAGATCGCCGGAATCGTGCAGGCCGCCCGGGCCGCCCGGCAGCAGAAGCAGCAGGCCGCCGGAGAGGACGGTCAGCAGGGCGGCGCGGATCAGGCCGGCGCGCAACAGGGCGGCGCGGCCCAGGACGACCCCCAGACCGGCGCCAACGACCAGACCGGCGCGAACGACCAAGCCGGCGCGAACGATCAGGGCGCCGGGGGTGAGCAGGCCGGTGACGGCGGGCAGCAGGGCGAGGCCGGTGAGCAGGCGGGCGACGCCGGTGACCGGGTGGCCCAGCGGATCCAGCAGATCCGGGCGCGGATCCAGCAGCTACGCGCTCTGATCCAGCAGATCCGCGCTGCCCGTCAGGCCGCCCGCGATCAGGGCGCGGGCCAGGATCAGGGCGCGGAGCAGAACCCGGGCGACGCGGCAGGCGCAGCCGGAGGCCAGGACGGAAACGCGGCGGGCGGGCAGCCGGGCGCCGATGCCGGCCTCGCCCCGGGCCAGGACCAGAGCGCCGACCAGAACCAGAACGCCGACCAGGCGGGCCAGGGCGGCCAGGACCAGGCGGGCCAAGGCGCTCAGGACCAGGCGGGCCAGAAACAAGGACAGGCAGATCAGGGGCAGGCAGGTCAGGTGTACCAGGTGGCCGACCCCCGCGTCCCCGGGTGCGCCCCCGGTGACCCCGGATCGGACGCCGTCACCCCCGCATCCGCCCCACCCACCCGCTGACCCCCCACAGCCTCAACCACCCACCGCTGACGTCGATCATGAGGTTGACGGCAGTTTAGAAGATCCACAAGGCCGTCAACTTCATGATCGACGCGGCGGGGTTGAGATCTTGGTAGGAAATGGCCCCTCTGGCGGACTCAATCGGTGGTTGCAACACCTAGTAGCTGGGTCATCTTCTCACCGGGGGTGGCCCAGCCCAGGGTCATGCGGGGGCGGTCGTTGAGTTCGTCGGCGATGGCGTTGAGGCCGGTTTGGTCGATGGTGGTGAAGTCGAACTGGCCTTTGGGGAAGTACTGGCGTAGTAAGCCGTTGGTGTTCTCGTTGCTGCCGCGTTGCCAGGGGCTGTGTGGGTCGCAGAAGTAGACCGGGCAGTCGGTGGCGATGGTGAAGTCGCGGTGCCGGGCCATCTCTGTGCCCTGGTCCCAGGTCAACGAGGCCCGCAACCGCTGCGGTAGCCAGGTCATCGCCGCAGCCAGCTGAGACACGACGTGTTCGGACACCTTGCCCTCGGGCAGCCCGACCAGGATCACGAACCGGGTAGCACGTTCCACCAGGGTCGCGATCGCGGAACCACCGCGTCCACCCCGACGTACTCCCTCGAGCAGGTCGCCCTCCCAATGCCCGGGCACCGCCCGATCGGCGACCTCAGCGGGTCGGGCGCTGATGTTCAACCCGAGCCACGGCCGCACGGAGCGAACCGCCGCCGCGGCCACCGGCCGGCGCCGACGCGCCGCCCGCCCAGACCGCAGGGCCACCTGACGGGACAACTCGGCACGCAGATTCCCCCGCGCCTGCAGGTAGATCGCCTGATAGATCGTCTCGTGCGACACATGCATCTCCGGCCGCAGCGGGTACTCCAGCCGCAGCCGAGCGGCGATCTGCTGCGGCGAACGACGTCGACGCAGCATATCCAGCACCGTCTGACGCAACAGCCCGTCAACAGCTAGCCGCGGCACACGCTTGGCGCGGTTATGCCGCAGAAACGACGCCCACTGCGCCATCGACGGCTGATACCGCTGCCCGTAACGCTCGAACCGGCCCACCTCCCGCGAGACAGTCGACACCGCCCGCCCCAACCGACGCGCGATCGACCGCAACGACTCACCAGCCGCCCGACCCAACCCAATCTGCTCCCGCTCCAGCGGGCTCAACCTCGACGCCACAACCACCCCAACGAAGATCATCCGAAGGGTGTTGCAACCACCGGTTGAACCCGCCTCTGAGGGCCATTTCCTACCAAGATCTCGGGGCTTCTCAGCCTCTGGATTTGTTGTCCCGAGTGGTGGATACGGGTGGGTCGGCCGAGCAGTGGTCGGCTCGCGGAGAACATGGGCCGGGCTCCACCGTCGCGGCGAGCCTCACCCCGTCCCACCGAGAACCGCCGAGGCCACCCAAAACCACCGAAAACCACCGACAGCACCGACAGCACCGACAGCACCGACAGCACCGACAGCACCGAGGATCCCGGGCTCGCAGGCGGGACCACCGACGACCCCCACCCGCCCCGGACCGTCTGGCGACCGCCGACGAGACGAGGGCAGGGGCAAGGTTCAGACCAGATCGGCTTCGCGGAGGAGCTTCCACAGGCCGGCGCCGTCGGGGGCGCTCAGCCACTTCTGGCCCACCGGGCCGGACGAGGAGCGACCCGCGGGCGCGGGCAGGCTGCCGGCCAGCACCGACTGGGTCGGCGACAGCCGACGGATCGCCACGCCGGCCACGTTGTCCGGGTGGGCGGCGGCGAACTCCCGATAGATCTCCGGGTCGTGCTGGCCGTCGTCGCCGATGAGCAGCCAGCGCACCTCGGGGAACTCGCGGGCCAGCCGGGCCAGCGTGGCCCGCTTGTGCTCCCGCCCGCTGCGGAACCAGCGGTCGGCCGTCGGCCCCCAGTCGGTGAGCAGCAACGGGCCGGCCGGGTAGAGGTGGCGGGAGAGGAACCGGGTCAGCGTCGGCGCGACGTTCCAGGCGCCGGTGGAGAGGTAGAAGACCGGCGCGCCGGGGTGGGCGGTGGCCAGGCGCTCGTAGAGCACCGCCATGCCGGGCACGGCGTTGCGGGCGTGTTCGTCGAGGACGAACGTGTTCCACGCGGCGAGCATCGGTCGGGGCAGCGCGGTCACCATCACCGTGTCGTCGATGTCGGAGAGGATCCCGAACCGGACGTTCGGGTCGAGGATGCGTACCAGCGCCTCCACCGGCTCGGCGTCGGCGACGCTGAGGCGTACGCAGCCCCAGCCGGGGGTGAAGTCGCCTTCGACGACGGTGTCGACGAAGCCGCTGCGGTCGGCGGTCACCTCGTGGCGCACGCCGTTGACTTCGATGGTCACCCGGGCGTGCTTGGCCGGCAGGGTGGCGAAGCTGCGCCAGCCCCGCACCTTGTCCAGCCGGCCCCGCCGGCGGGTGTCCGGACGGCCGAGCAGCACGCGGCAGAGCACCCGCGCCCAGCCGGGGGCGCCGTAGCCCGCGTACGCGATGATGTTGGGCTGCCACCCGGTGCGCCGCAGCCGGCGTTCCACCAGCCCGTGCACGGCGTCCTCGATACGGGCGGCGCGGTGCAGTTGCGGCACGGCCAGCTGGTCCGGTGGTGTGGGTGGCACGTAGCAACACTGCCACAACCGGCGGGGGCCGGCCACGCGAGTGATCTACGCCGATCCGCCCCGGGCGCCGGCCGGCAGCGTGCCAGACTTCGTCGTGTCGCAGGTGAAGCGGGACGCGATGGGCCGACCGGACGCGCCGGCGCTGGTGGCGCTGCTGCTCGGCGCGGTCGGGGTGGGTTACCGGCTGGTGCTGACCGTGCTCACGGTGCCCGCCTCGAACAGCGACGAGGCCACGTTCGGCCTGGCCGCCCTGCACATCGCCGGCGGCCACGAACGGCCGGTCTTCCTCTACGGGCAGCGCTACATGGGCGTGCTGGAGTCGTATCTGGCGGCGCCGCTGGTGGGCTGGGCCGGACCGAGCTGGCCGCTGCTGCGGCTGCCGCTGCTCGCGCTCTACGCGATCTTCCTGTGGCTGGCGTACCGGCTGACCCGCCGTCTCTTCTCCCCCTGGCTGGCCGTGGCCGTGGTGGGCCTGCTGGCGCTCGGGTCGGAACGGGTGGTCCGCGACCAGCTCACCGTGGTCGGCGGCCGGCCCGAGGTCAAGCCGGCGGTGCTGGCGTTGCTGCTGATCGCGGTCGCGCTCGGCGAGGACCGGGTGCGGCACCGCTGGCTGGCCACCGGCGGGTTCGGGCTGCTCGTCGGGCTGGCGCTCTGGTCGGACTGGCTGATCGCGCCCTACCTGCTGGTGGCGGGCGTGGTGCTGGTGCTGGCGGTCCCCCGCGATCTGGTCGGCTGGCCGGGCGTGCTGCTGGTGGCGGGTTTCCTGGTCGGCATCGCGCCGGTGGTGAAGGACAACCTGGTGGCGCCGCCGGGCCAGGACTCGCTGTCGGTGCTGCGGGAGGTCAGCACGAAGGAGGGCGTGGCACCGACGATCGTCGACCGGGTGCGCGGCGGGCTGCTGGAGGGGGTGCCGCTGGCCTCCGGGCTGTGCCCGATGGACGGCTGCGCGCGCTGGGCGCAGTGGTTCGGCCTGCTCTACCCGGTGCTGCTGGTGGCCGCCGCCGCGCTCGGGCTGGTCGCGTACCGCCGGGCCGCCGACCATGCCGCGCGGGTCCGGGCCGCGGCGGTCCTCGCGCTGGTCGTCGGCGCGGCGTTGACCCTGCTGGCGTACGTGCGCAGCCCGCTGGCCGCGACCGACCCGCTGGGCAACGCCCGCTACCTGTCGGTGCTGCAGATCTCGCTGCCGGCCGTGCTCTGGCCGCTCTGGCTGGCCGCCGCGCACGCGCTGCGCGCCACCGCCGGCCGGGTGGCCCGGCTGGGCGGCGTCACGGCCGCCGGGGTGCTGGCCGGGCTGACCGCCGCCGCGGTCGCCGGCACGGTGGCGTTCTTGGCCCACACCCCCGGGGTACGGGCCGAGGAGCTGTCCGCCCGCCGGCTGGCCGACACGGTGCTGCGCTCCGGCCTGCACGAGGTGTACGGCGACTACTGGACCTGCAATCGGCTGATCTTCAACACCGGCGAGGCGGTGGCGTGCGGGGTGCTGGACGGCAACCTGACGCCGGGGCAGAACCGCTACCCGGCGTACTGGCAGCGGGTGGGGCGGGCGGACCGGCCCGGATACGTGGTGGCGGTCGGCTCGTCGGCGGAACGCGGGCTGCGGCGGCTGCTCGGCGACCGGGCCGACGCGGCGCTGGTGGCCCAGGTCGGCGACAGTCGCGTCTACCACCCGGACCGCGCCGTGCGACCGTGGCGCTGAGCCCGGCCCGTACGCTGTGCCGGTGCTCATCCTGCTCCCCCCGTCCGAGGGCAAGGCCGAGGCCGGCACCGGCCGGCGGCTGGACCTGTCGCGGCTGTCGCTGTCGGAGCTGAACCCGGCCCGGGAGGCGGTGCTGACCGCGCTGGTCGACCTCTGCGCCGGCCCGGACGAGGCGGCGGCCCGGGACGCGCTGGGCCTGAGTGAGGGCCAGCGCGGCGAGCTGCGGCGCAACGCCCGGCTGCGGGTGGCGGCCACCGCGCCGGCCGCCCGGCTCTACACCGGGGTGCTCTACGAGGCGCTCGACCTGGCCACGCTGCCCCCGGCGGCGGAGCGGGCCGCCCGCCGGTCGGTGCTGATCAGCTCCGGCCTGTGGGGCGCGGTCCGCCTCACCGACCGGATCCCGCCGTACCGGTGCCCGATCGGGGCGCGCCTGCCGGGCGTGGGGGCGCTGGCGGCGTACTGGCGGTCCGCACTGGGGTCGGCCATGACGGCGGCCGCGGGCAACGGTCCGGTGCTCGACCTGCGCTCCGGCGCGTACGCGGCCACCTGGGCGTCGCGCGGGGCGGTCGCCGAGCGCACGGTGACGGTGCGGGTGCTGCACGAACGGGTGGTGGACGGGACGCCGACGCGCTCGGTGGTGAGCCACTTCAACAAGGCGACCAAGGGCCGGCTGGTCCGGGACCTGTTGCTCGCCGGCGCCCGCCCGCGTACCGCCGACGCGCTGGTGGGCGCGCTGCGCGAGCTGAAGTACACGGTCGAGGAGGGTCCCCGGGCCACCGGCCGACCCCGGCAGCTCGACCTCGTCGTCGCCGATCTCTGAGGGCCGGCGTTCGCGCAAATTTTGCTCAAGGCTCGGGCGCAGCGGTTCCCCGACCCGGCGGGGCAGGCCACGGTAGAGGGGCCCTGACGCCGACCAAGGAGCTGTGCCGATGCTCTCCGAGCCCACCACGCTGCTCGACCGGCCCCGCCCGTCGTCGCCGCCACCGCCGTTGGACTGGCTGACCCTGGCCGACGCGTTCGAGGTCGCCTGCATGGTGCGGTGCACGCCACCCCCGGCCGCGGACGTCCGCCGGTTCGACGTCGACCCCTACCGGGGCGGGGTCGCGGAGTTCAACCGGGAGGACGCGGCGCAGCGGATGCGGCAGCTGCTGGGCCGCCTCGACGTGCCGGTGGAGCACGAGCTGACCACGGGCGGCCTGCGCCGCCGGTTCGAGTTGCACCGGCTGTCGGTGCCCGTCGAGCACCGGCCGGCGTACGCGGCCGTGCTGGCGGCCGGCTGGCGGCAGGGCCGACGCGAGCTGCTCGGCGGGCCGGTGCCCGGCGCCTCGACGGCGCGCCGGATCTGGCGTCCGCGCCTGGCCGCCGCGGCGTGGCGGGCGGCGCTGCTCGCCGGCGGCCGGCACGTACGCCGGCACTGCCTGGGCATCCGGCTGGCCGACCGCGACCTGGCGGCGGTGCTGGTGCGCGGCGCGGCCCTGCTGGAGGTGCCGGCGGCGCTGCGACCCGGCTCGGGGTGCTTCCTGGTGAGCGTGCCCAACGGCGAGCACCGGACCCGGATCACCGAGAGCGCCGAACTGGGCTGAGGACACCGCCCGCACGGGCGGGCTTGCGCGGCGGCGGGTGCACGGCGCAGAGTGCAGCCCGTGAGTCGACACTGGTCTGTGCGCGGCCGGCGCCGGACCGCGGCCCCGCTGGCCCTGTTGCTGCTGCTCGTCACCGCCGTCGCCGGCTGCCGCGACGAGCCCACCGAGCCGGTGCGGATCCGGATCGCCACCGGTAGCCCGACCGCCGTCTACCACGCGTTCGGCCAGTCGCTGGCCGCCCTGCTCAACCGGGAGCTGCCCGGGGTGCGCGCGGACGTCGTGGTCACCGCGGCCTCCGCGCAGAACGTCCGGCTGGTCGGCTCCGGCGAGGCGGAGCTGGGCTTCACCCAGGCCGACGTGCTGCCGCCCCGCGAGCCGGAGCACCCCCGCGTGCTCGCCGTGGCGCGCGTCTACGACGACCTCCTGCACCTGGTGACCACCGCCGGTGGACCGGTGCGTACGCTCGCCGACCTGCGCGGCCGGCGGGTGTCGGTGGGCGCCGACGGCTCGGGCACCGAGGTGACCGCCACCCGGCTGCTGGACGTGGCGCAGCTCGACGGCGACCGGGTCCGGCAGGAGCACCTGGGGCTGGACGACTCGGTGACCGCCCTGCGCGAGGGCCGGATCGACGCCTTTTTCTTCTCCGGCGGCCTGCCCGTGCGCGGCGTCGCCGAGCTGGCCCGGCAGACGTCCCTGCGGATGGTCGACCTGGGCGACTGGACCGAGCCGTTGCGGCGCGCGTACGGGGAGGTGTACGTGACCCGGGACATCCCCCGCTCGGTCTACCAGGCGGATCCGGTCAGCACGGTGGCGAACCCGAACTACCTGATCGTCAGCGCCGAGCTGCCCACCGCGCTGGTCCGTGAGGTGACCCGGCTGCTGATGGAGCGGCGGGAAGAGCTGGCCGCCGCGCACCCGGCCGCCGGGCGGATGAGCCCCCGGTCGGCGATCGTCACCACGCCGCTACCGCTGCACCCGGGCGCGGCGCAGTGGTACCGCACGGCCAAGCCCTGACCGGGCTCAGGTGCCGACCGGTTCCCCGGCGCGCCGCGCGGCCGGTTCGACCGCGCCGGCCGCCTCGTCGGGCGGCGCCGGGAACCACAGCTCGGCGACCAGCCCGCGCGGCTCGCCCTGGCGCATGGTGAGCCGGCCGTCGGACGCGTCGACGAGCACCGCGGCGATGGTCAGCCCGAGCCCGGCGCCGTCCACGTTCTGCGCGTCCGGCGCCCGCCAGAACCGCTCGGTGGCCTGGTCCAGCTGGCTGGCCGTCATGCCCGGGCCGGTGTCGCGCACGGTGAGCGTGGTCCCGCCGTCGGCCGGTCGGACGGTCACCGTCACCTCTCCCCCGGCGCCGCTGAACTTGACCGCGTTGTCGATCAGGGCGTCGAGCGCCTGGTCGATCGCGGTGGGCACGGTCCGGGCGTACGCCGGCGCCTCGCCCGGGTCGAGGCGGAGGGTGACCGACCGGTGTCGGGCCAGTGGCAGCCAGGCCGCCACCCGGGACGCGGCCGCCGCCGAGGCGTCCACGGTGACCCGCTGGTTCTCCTCCCGTTCGGCCCGGGCCAGGGTGAGCAGCGCGTCGAGGACGGTGGCCAGCCGGTCGGTCTCCTCCAGCGCCAGTTGGTGCTCGGCCCGGCCGTCCGGGTCGGTGAGGCTGGGTCCCAGCTCCTCCACCCGCAGCCGCAACGCGGTCAGCGGGTTGCGCAGCTGGTGGCTGGCGTGCGCGACGAAGGCCCGCTGGCGGTCCATCACGTCGGAGACCGCGTCGGCCATGTGGTTGAAGCTGGTCGCCAGCCGGCGCAGCTCCGGCGGGCCGACCCGGGGCCGGACCCGGGCGGTGCGGCGGCCCTCGGCGATCTCGTGGGTCACCGAGTCCAGCTCGGTGACCGGGCGCAGCACCCACCCGGCCAGCCCGAACGCGGTGGAGACGCAGGCCAGCACCGCGAGCAGGCCGATGCCGGCGAGCAGCAGCCACCACGCGGTGACGGTGCGGCGCACCGGGTCCGCCGGGGTGGTGGTGACCACGGCGCCGAGCACCTCGCCGCCGTCGTTGATCGGGACCGCCGTCACCAGCGGGCCGTCCACCCACGGCCAGACCGACTCCGGGCCGCTGAACTGCTGCCCGGACAGGGCCGTGTCGAGCGCCGGGCCCGTGCCCGCGCCCAGTTCCCACCCGGGCGAGGCGGCGACGGTACGCCGGTCGCGGTCGACCACCGCCGCGCCGATGCCGTAGAGGTCGTCGTAGGCGGCCAGCTCGCCGCCGAGCGGGCCGGGACCGCCGCCACGCAGCGCCGGACCGGCCAGCGACGCGAAGCGGGTGGCGTCGGCGAGCCGGTCGGCGCGTACCCGGTCGGTCTCCCGGGAGGCCAGGGTGACCGCCAGCGGGGTCTCCAGCGCGAACAGCACCAGCACCATCAGCAGCAGGTAGCTGATCACCAGCCGGCGGCGCACCGGGGTCTCCTCACGCGCCGCGGAGCCGGTAGCCGACCCCGCGCACGGTCTCCACCAGGGTCGGGTCGCCGAGCTTGCCGCGCAGCGACCCGACGTGCACCTCGACGGTGTGCCGGTCGGCCCAGGTGGTGCCCCACACGTCGAGCAGGATGCGGTCGCGTGGCACGGCCACCCCGGGCTGGCGGGCCAGGGAGAGCAGGATGTCGAACTCCTTGCGGGTCAACGCCACCGCCCGGCCGGCCACGGTGACCGTCCGGCCGCCCACGTCGATGCGGACCTCGCCCGCCTCGATCAGGTTGCGCTCCGGGACGGTGTGCGCGGCCCGGCGCAGCACCGCCTCGATCCGGGCCTGCAGCTCCACCATCGAGAACGGCTTGACCACGTAGTCGTCGGCGCCCAGCCGCAGGCCGAGCACCCGGTCGCGTTCCTCACCCCGGGCGGTGACCGCGATGATGCCGAGCTGGCTGCTGCGCCGGCGCAGCTCCCGGCACAGGTCGGTGCCGTCGCCGTCGGGCAGCGTGAGGTCGAGCAGGACCAGGTCGCAGGGGGCGGCGGAGAGCGCGGCGGCGACCGTGGCGGCGTGTTCCACCTGGTAGCCGCGCCTGGTCAGCGCGGACGACAGGGCCGCGGCGACCCGACGGTCGTCCTCGACCAGGAGGATCCGCACCCGTGCCCCCTCTCGTTCGACGCGTCGTCCCGCGAAATGGTGGCAGACGCGCCGCCGGGGCGCGAGGCCGCTCTAGGCTGCGGTCGTGATCTACAAGATTCTCGCCGACGACGAGTGGCGGCAGGCGCGGGCGGCCGGGCGGTTCACCGGCACGGCGTTGGACCGGCAGGACGGCTACCTCCACCTGTCCGCGGCCGACCAGGTGGTGGAGACCGCGCGCCGGCACTTCGCCGGGGTGACCGGCCTGACCCTGCTCGCGGTGGACGAGAGCCGGCTCGGCGAGGGGCTGCGGTGGGAGGTGTCGCGCGGCGGCGCGGCGTTCCCGCACCTGTACGCGGCGCTGCCGGTGGACGCGGTGGTCGCGGCGTACCCGTTGCCGGCGGACCGGCCGGCCGCCGACGTGGTGGCCGAACTGCTCGGCTAGGGGCTCGTTATGCTGCGTCGAACCCGCCCGACGGCGCGACGCAGCGCCCTGCCACGATGCGAGTTGAGATGACTGACAGCAACGATCGGTCCGCCTCCGTCTTCGTCCATCCGACGGCCGACGTGGAGGACGGCGCCCGGGTCGGTGACGGCACCAAGGTCTGGCACCTGGCGCACATCCGGTCGAGCGCCCAGGTCGGCGCCGGCTGCGTGATCGGCCGCAACGTCTACGTCGACGCGGGCGTCACCGTCGGCGACCTGGTCAAGATCCAGAACAACGTCTCGGTCTACCAGGGCGTGACCATCGAGGACGAGGTCTTCGTCGGCCCGTGCGCGGTGTTCACCAACGACTTCCGGCCGCGCGCCCAGAATCCGGACTGGACGATCACCCCGACCCTGGTCCGCCGGGGCGCCTCGATCGGCGCCAACGCGACGCTGGTCTGCGGCATCGAGGTCGGCGAGTACGCGATGATCGCGGCCGGCTCGGTGGTGACCAAGGACGTCAAGCCGTACCAGTTGGTGGCGGGCAACCCGGCCCGGCCGAAGGGCTGGGTCGACGAGAAGGGCGAGGTCGTCTCCCGCGACGTCGACAACCCGCCGCACCAGGGCTGAGCAGCCGACGGGGGCGACGACCGCACCGGTCGTCGCCCCCGTCGTCGGTGCGCCTCAGCCGCAGAGCCGGCCGATCTCGTCCCGGAACCGGTCCATCGGGTTGGACCCGGCCGGGCCGAGCAGATACTCCTTCAGCTCCCGCCGGGCCTCGGCCATCGGGTCGTCCCCGGCCCGGGTCACGGTGAGGATCTTCGGCAGCTGGCCGCAGTCCGCCGAGAGCAGGTACGCCGCCCGGGCGGTGGGGAACTGCCGGCGGAACTCGTCCTCCGGCAGGCCGGCCGGGTTGGCCACCACGTACGGCCGCTCACTCTGCACGAAGTCGGAGACCACACTCGACACGTCGCTGACCAGCAGGTCGGTGGCGTTGAAGCAGTCGAACAGCGCCGGCGTGCGACCGGTGACCACCAGGTGCGCGGTGCCGTCGAGCGAGGTGGGGTCGGTCTGACCGCCGGCGGCCCGGATCCGGGCGACGATCCGCTCGTGGACCGCCCGCGCCTTCGCCGAGCGGGTGCCGGTGAGCGGGTGCGGCTTGTAGACCACCCGCAGGTTCCCGGCGGCCAGCAGCCCGGACACGATCCGCTCCCCCATCAGCACCAGCGAGGTGTGGTAGGGGTCGTCGTCCAGCCAGCCCTCCCAGGTGGGGGCGTACAGCACGGTGAAGAGGTGGTCGGCGGCGCCGGAGCCGAACGTGTGCACACCGGCCAGCTGCGGGCGGCCGACCTCCACGATGTCGCGGTCCAGCACGCCCACCGCGGCCCGGGCGTACCGCTCCCGGCCGGCCGGGCCGGCCACCCACACCTCGTCGTACACCTTGCTGTACGGGTTGACGCTGGCCTGCTTGTCGCTGTCGCCGTGCCCGACGAAGACGTGCTTCGTGCCCGGCTCGCGCAGCAGGTGGATGTTGGCGCCGACGTTGGCCGCGTAGAGGGCGACCCGCAGCGAGCCGAGGTCGAGGTTCATGAAGTCGACGCCGGCCGGCACGCAGATCACCGGCAGCCGGGTGTCGGCCAGCTCGTCGAACGCGTCCGCGGCCCGCAGCAGCACCACCGCGCGGCGGCCGGTCGCCTCCACCGGCGCGAGCCACATGTTGGCCTGGTAGACGTCCTTGGCCGGGCCGGCGAAGTAGAGGGCCACCTCGGGCTGCTCCCGGGCCAGCCAGTCGTGCACGGCGGGCAGCACCCCCGGGGCCTTGCCCCGGCCGCGCAGCGCGGTCGACGCCAGCACGGCGGCGGTGACCAGCCCGGCGACCAGCGTGACGGCCGCGGTGACCACGACCGGGGCGACCCGGTCGACGGCGGCGGCCACCACGGCGGCCGGCACCAGCAGCACGTTGAGCAGCGGCAGCCGCAGTCCGGCCAGCCAGTGCGCCCAGGCCGGCGGCACCGGCACCCGGCGCAGCGCGCCGAGGTCGATGTTGCGGGTGTAGGCCGGCGGGTCGACCCGCCCGTCGATCACCTTGGTCACCGCCGACGTGGCCACCGCCACGGTCCAGAGCGCGGCCGGCAGCAGCAGCACCGCGACGTCGCCGCCCACTCCGGGACGGACCGCGGCGACCACCAGCAGGACCACCGACAGGTCCCGGACCAGGCGGCGGAAGACCTCGCCGAGGCCGGCCTTGTCGAGCAGCTCGGCGGTCCCGGCGTACCGGGTGGCCAGGGCCGCCTCACCGGCCAGGGCGACCACGGCGGCCACCGCGTACGGGACCACCAGGCCGAGGACCCCGGAGAGGATCATGACCGCGTAGCCGAGAAGCGTCGCGCCGACCGCGGCGAGACCCTGCTGGCTGCGTACTCTGCTGAACAACGACACGCTCCCTGTCTGCCCGCCGGTGTCGAAGGGGCCCGATACCGGACGGCTGCGACCCTAAACGGGTCAAGTGACGCAAGTATTGCCGGGGTGTCCGGCAGGTGAACACCGGACGACGAGTTTGCACGCCCGGTGCCGGGCCGGGCACGCCACGCAGCGGGCCCCGGCCGTGGACGGCCGGGGCCCGCTGAACGGACGGCGTCAGCCGCCGATGACCACCCGGCGGACGCCGGTCCAGCGCGCCGGGTCGGTGACCCGGCGGCCGTCGACCAGCACCGTCACGCCCGGCAGGTCGGCCGGGGCGAGGCTGCGGTACTCGGCGTGGTCGGCCTGGATCACCGCGGCGCCGACCGGCTCGCCGTCGTAGCCGGGCAGGCCGTGCGCGGCCAGCTCCTCGTTGGTGTACATCGGGTCGGAGACGTAAGGGGTCGCGCCCCGCCGGCGCAGCGCCTCCACGGTCGGGAAGACGCCGGAGAACGCGGTCTCCTTGACGCCACCCCGGTAGGCGGCGCCGAGCACCAGCACGCCCACCCCGGTCAGGTCGCCGTACGCGGCGGCGAGCAGGTCCACCGCGTAGTCCGGCATGGCGGCGTTGGCCTCGCGCGCCGAGCGGACCACGGTGGCGGCCGGGTCGTTCCACAGGTACATCCGCGGGTAGATCGGGATGCAGTGGCCGCCGACCGCGATGCCCGGCGAGTGGATGTGGCTGTACGGCTGGGTGTTGCAGGCCTCGATGACCTTGGTGACGTCCACGCCGACCGTGTCGGCGAAACGGGCGAACTGGTTCGCCAGGCCGATGTTCACGTCCCGGTAGGTCGTCTCGGCGAGCTTGGCCAGCTCGGACGCCTCGGCCGAGCCGAGGTCCCACACGCCGTTGGGCCGGTCCAGGTCGGCGCGGTCGTCGAAGTCGAGCACCGCCTCGTAGAACCGCACGCCGTGCGCGGCGGACGCCTCGTCGATGCCGCCGACCAGCTTCGGGTAGCGGCGCAGGTCGGCGAAGACCCGGCCGGTGAGCACCCGCTCCGGGCTGAACACCAGGTGGAAGTCGGTGCCCGCGGTGAGGCCGGAGCCCTCGGCGAGCATCGGCGCCCACCGGCTGCGGGTGGTCCCGACCGGCAGGGTGGTCTCGTAGCTGACCAGCGTGCCCGGCTTCAGGCCACGGGCGATGGCCCGGGTGGCGTCGTCCATCCAGCCGAAGTCCGGCACACCCTCGGCGTCCACGAACAGCGGCACGACCACCACGACCGCCTCCGACTCGGCGACCGCGGCGGCGGTGTCGGTGGTGGCCGACAACAGCCCGGCGGCCACCGCCTCCTTCAGCTTGACGTCCAGGTCGGCCTCGCCCGGGAAGGGCACGGCACCGTCGTTGACCAGCTGGACGACCCGCTCGGAGACGTCGGCACCGATCACCCGGTGCCCCTTCGAGGCGAACTGCACGGCGAGCGGCAGGCCGATCTTTCCGAGCGCGACGACGCAGATGTTCATGAAACTACTCTCCTCCTCGGGGGAGACGGCGCCGAAGGCGGGCCGCGACCCGGCGAAGCGTCACCGGCCAGACGGTGAACGCCAGTTGACCTTTGTGGTTGTTGTTGATCGTGACCAGGTGCAGTCGGCTCCCGTCGCGGTGCATCGTCCGGTGCCGCACCGGCGGCCGGAGCCCTCGCAACGGGACGGCGACGCTGCCGGCCGCCCGGACGCGTACCGCTCGGGCCGTCCCCTTCGCGGGGAGCGCCGCCGCCAGGTCCTGGAGCCGGAAGGTGGCCTCCACGGTCGTGCCCATCGGGTCGGCGGGCAACAGCCGCACCACCGCCTTCACCTCGCCCACCTGCACCGACAGGTCGTCGCCCACGAGATCGGCGAGGTCGGGCCGAGGGCTGCGGGCGAGGATCTGAACGCGGCGGTCGCCGTCAGCCCCAGTCACCCAGCGTACCGACACCGCGTTGAGCGCGGCGAGCCAACGGCTCGCCGTCGGCTTCACCTCGTACCACTCCTCGCTCAGGCCCGCGTCCGGCTCGCCGAAACCCGGATAGGCGGCGAACCACCGCTGATCGCGGACGACGGTCGGCGGCAGGCTGTCGCTCGCGGTCTGCCGGATGATCGCGAGCAGGTCGGTCGGACGGCCGTAGGCGGCCGCGCCCACCAGCACCCGGGCGTCCGGCTCGAGCCGGTCGCGGATGCGGTCGGTGAGGTACTCCCGGACCAGCTTGCCGACTCGGGTCCGGACCTGCTCCTGAGTGTCGGCGTCCAGCGCCAGGAAGTCGGGGCGGAACAGCTTCGCGATCTCCCAGGCGAAGTGTCGCCGCAGCACCGCGTCTCGCCGTTCGCCCGGCTCGACCAGCTCGGCGACGAACCGGACGATGCGCTCCACGCACTCCAGCCGGGCCAGGTGGTCGCTGCGGTAGGTGATGTTGGTGGAGTTGAGCCGCTTGACCGCGTAGTAGTAGTCGTAGTCGGCCAGCACCGAGATGCGGGCGGCCCGCACGCACGCCTCCACCGTGAACGGCTGGTCGCTGCCGACGGCCATGTCCTCCGGGAAGCGCAGCCGGTGTCGCTCGACCAGCTCCCGGCGGAACAGTTTGGTGTTCGACAGCGAGAACGGCAGCGGCGAGTCGTACAGGTCGACGTCGGAGCGGGTGCGGTCGAAGATCTCCTGGTGCACGTACCGCTTGTTCACGCCCACCATCCGGCCGAGCACCACGTCCGAGCCCCACTGGTCGGCGGCCGTCACCAGCCGTTCCAACGCCTCCCGGCCGAGGTGGTCGTCCGCGCCGACGAAGAAGACGTACCGGCCGGTGGCCACGTCGAGCGCCCGGTTGCTGGGCGCGGCCGGGCCACCGGAGTTGGCCTGGTGCACCACCGTGATCAGGGAGGGATAGGCCGCCGCGAACCGGTCCAGCTCCGCGCCGCTGCCGTCGGTGGAACCGTCGTCGACCGCGACGATCTCCAGCCGGTCGGGCCCGATCGTCTGGTTCACCAACGACTCCAGACAGGTGGTCAGGTCCGGCATGGTGTTGTAGACGGCGACGACGACCGTCACGTCCGGTTGCCTCACCGGGCGACCGCCGTCCGGAACGAGATGCCGTCAGAACCCATGCCCGTCCGTCTCCGTGTGAACCAGCGTCGCACCCCGCGACCGACCGGAGCGAGTGTACGACAAGCGCCACGCCGGAGACCGCCGCCACCGCGGCTGCCCGACCGCGGTGTCGCCGTTGCTACCCTGCACCCGACCCCGGGCCGCGACGGCGCTCCCGTCGCCCGAGGAGCAGTCACCGGCGGGCCGACGAGCCGGCCGACACCACTCGGACAGGACCAGACATGACCGCGCCGACCCGCCGCGAACTGCCGTCACCGGAGACGGCGACCGGCGGCCGCACCGACCCCGAACCGGCCGGCCGGACCGTCTCCGGCTCCGGCAACCGGCTGGTGGCCGCGTTCCGGTCGGCCCTACCCGCCCTCGTCGGCTACCTGGCCGTGCGGTCGCTGGGCCTGGTCACGCTCTGGCTCTGGGCACGCGCGGTCGGCGCCCGACCCGGCGCGCTGCTGACCGAGTCCGACGGCGAGTGGTATCTGCGCATCGCCCAGCACGGCTACGACGGGTACGAACGCACCCAGAGCGACATGGCGTTCTTCCCGCTCTATCCGCACCTGGTCGGGGCGCTGGAGCCGCTGACCCCCCTGGGTGCCCGTGCCACCGCGCTCGCCGTGGCCGGTGTCGCGGCGCTCGCCGCCGCGTGGGGGCTGTTCGCGATCGGCGAGCACCTGTACGACCGGCGGGTCGGCATCCTGCTCGCCGTGCTCTGGGGGTCGCTGCCGCACAGCATCGTGCAGAACATGAGCTACAGCGAGGGGATCTTCACCGCGTTCGCCGCCTGGTGCCTCTATGCGCTGTTGCGCGGTGACTGGCTCGTCGCCGGGCTGCTCAGCCTCGCCGCGGGCCTGACCCGACCGACCGGCTCGGCGCTGCTCGCCGTGGTCTGCGTCGCCGCGTCGATCGCGGTGCTCCGCCGTCGCGACGGCTGGCGTCCCTGGGCGGCGCTGCTGCTCGCGCCGGCCGGCTGGCTCGGCTACCTGGCCTGGGTGGGCTGGCGCACCGGCCGGCCGGACGGCTGGTTCCACATCCAGGACGCCGGGTGGGGCACCACGTTCGACCTCGGCGTCGACACGGTGCGGGTCGGCCAGCGGGTGCTGGCCCACCCCTCGGCGTTGGCGATGTACGTGGTGACGTTGGTGGTCCTGGTCGCGCTGGCCCTGTTCGTGCTCGGCGCGCTCGACCGGCAGCCGTGGCAGCTCCTGCTCTACAGCGGACTGATCCTGCTCACCACGCTCGGCGCCGCCGGCTACTACCACGCCAAGGCGCGTTTCCTGCTTCCCGCGTTCCCGCTGCTGCTGCCGGTCGCGGTCGCGCTGGCCCGGGCCGGCTGGGCGCGCGCGGTGACCGTGCTGGCGCCGCTGGCCATCCTCTCCGCCTACTTCGGCGGTTACGTGCTGATGATCTGGAACCGGTCGCCGTGAGCCCGGCCGTCACCGGTTGAACGGCCGGACGTCCCAGAGCCACACGTCGTCGACCCGCCGGCCCGGGCCGTAGCAGGCGTCGAGCACCGCGCGCAACTGCTCCTGCCGCCGGTGCCGGGGCAGCGCCACCGCGTCCGCCCGCCAGTGCCGCGCGTCGGCGCGCGCCTGCGCCACCTCGGCCGGTGTCACCTCGACGCCCCGACGGCCCTCGGCCACGAGGGTGAGCAGCTTCGCGGTCGGCTGCGGCTCGACTCCCCAGCGCCCGGTCCGATCTGTCGGCGACACCGGCGCGAGGAAGTAGCCCTGCGGCACCGCGAACTCGGCGAGTGCCGCCGAGCCCCAGTAGACCGAGGTCATGTTGGCCACCGGCACCGGCACCAGGGTGCGGCCGGGAGCCACATGGTCCCGCCACTCGCCCGAGGTCACGAAGTGCGGCACCGGCGGACGCTTCTGCACCGGCAGCGGGGTGGGCAGGACCGGCACCAGGGCGGCCAGCAGAGCGACCCCGGCGACGCGGACCAGCATCGGGTTCTCCACCCGGGTCCGGAGCACCCGGTCGCCGGCAAGAGCCAGCAGCACGCCGACGGCCACGGTGGTGATCAGGCCGAACCGGGCCACCACCACCGCGTCGAAGATCGGCAGGTGCTGCACCAGCGCGAACGGCGCCGGCACGGTGGTGCGCTCGGTGCCCCAGGTCCAGGTGGTGCCGATGGACAGCAGCGCGCAGACCACCCCGACCAGGGTCAGCACGCGCACCGTGACCTCCCGCCGTAGCCACCACGCGGCGGCCACCGCCAGCACCACGAGCGGCCAGCCGTAGAAACTCGCCTGCTCGGTGGTGTTCGGGCCCCAGCCACCGGCGCTGGTCGCGCTGCCGGCGATCGACTCCGTCGCGTAGCGCACGTAGGAGCCGAGCTTCAGCGCGTACACGTCCGGCCCACCGGGATGACCGAGGCGGTGCTGCGGCCCGGCGAACTGCATCCACAACGGGTACGCGGTCACCACCGCGACGAGCGCGCCGGCCACGAGCAGGCCGCCGGCGAGTCGGGGAGCGCGCCGCACGGCGACCCGGGGCGCCACGGCGAGATGGGCGAGCACCACCATCAGGCAGCCGAGCGCCAGCAGGAAGAGGATCTCCACGCTGATGAAGAACTGGGCGGCGACCAGCGCGCCGAGCACCAGCCCGTCGCGCAGCACCCGACCGTCCCGGGCGAGCACCAGCACCCGCCAGCCGATGAACGGCACCAGCCACTGCGCGGTGATGTGCGGGTGGCCGTTGCTGTGCGACACCAGCGCCGGCGCGAAGGCGCAGAACAGGCCACCGACGAAGGCCGCCGCGCGGGAGTCCACCACGTGCCGGGAGAGCACGTGGTACCAGGCGTAGCCGGTGCCGGCCAGGTTGAGGGTGATGAGCAGCACGTAGGCGGTGGGGGCGCCGAACAGCAGGGTGACCGGCGACAGCAGGATCCCGGGGAGCTGCATGCCGACGTTGGTCATCAGGTTCACCCCGTCGGGGGCGTTCTGGGCCGTCGTGAAGAAGGGGTTCTCCAGGTGCCGGACCGCGTGCGCCGCGTAGGCCAGCATCCACTCGTTGAAGCCCTGGTCGTCGGGGCGGCTGCCGAGGAGTCGGCCGTCCACGTCGCGCCAGCCGCGCGCGGTCACCATGAGCGCGCCGAGCAGGTAGACCGCCGCCACCAGCGCGTCCCATCGGCTCCGGTGGCGGCGCGTCGGCCGGTCGTCCGGCTCGACGGCGGGCCGGACGGCGTGCTCCGGCACGGCCGGGAGCGGCCGGGCCGGACCCGCCGCCGCGTCGTCCGGCTCGCGGTCGCCGGGCGCGGCGGGCCCGGTGGGAGCGGGCTCGGAACGACGGGTGTCCGGTGCGGTCATGAGGCAGGAGTGTACGGCCGCGGCGCGGCCTCACCCGACTCCCCCCGTGCCGGCGCACCGGCGCGTTCCCTCCGCCGGGTGAGCCCCGCGTCGAGCGCCGCCACCGCCAGCACCACCAGGCTGATCCGCAGGTAGATGGCCTCCTGGATGCCGAACCGGGTGTACTCGCCGGCGGACAGCATGAGGCTGGCCAGCACGCTCGCGACACTCACCAGCCCGCCGACGACGCCGATCGCGGTCAGCCACCGCCGCCGTCGCACGGCCCCGGTGACCACGCAGGCCAGGACCGCCAGCGCGGCGGCGCCGCCGATCAGGGGCAGGGCCAGGTGACGTGGCGGGTAGAAGACCGACCCGACCGCCTCCGGCAGCATCGTCACCGGGCGACCGTAGGTGTGCAGCTCGGTGCTGCCCAACGCCATCGGCAGGATCCGATGCACCATGATCTCGCCGTAGTGCTCCGGCTCGGCCAACGCATACCGGAAGCCGACCCCCAGTTCGTGCTCCTCGGCCCAGGTCTGCAGCTCCCCGCACCGGGCGTAGGCCTCGGAGAACTTTCGTACGTTCCACCGCCGCACCAGCGCCGGGTCCTCGATCGCCTGGCATTGCGGCATGCCGAGCTCGTCGTGGTACGCCCGGTGCATCGCCGGGTCGCGCTGAACCTCGACCATGAGCCGGTAGAGGAACGTCTCGTCGGTCTGGGAGCGCCCGGAGGCGCTCCATCGGGAGAACGTCTGGTCGGTGGGGCCGAGCAGCGCCGCGTTCCAGGCCAGCCCGGCCAGGAGCGCGCCGAGTGCCACCACCGCCGGCCACCGGCGCGAGCGGTCGCGCCACGCCAACACCACCAGCACCGCCGGCACCAGCGCGATGAACAGCAGCATGTCCTGCCGGACGAACATCCACCACACCGTCACCAGCACCGTCGCCGCGAGCAGCGGCCACGACCGCCGGCGCGCCCACAGCGCCAGCAACCCGAAGGCGAGCAAACCCAGGCTGATCGAGAGCGACTCCGCCGTCAGGGTGTGGTCCCAGACGTACACCGCCCGGGTCAGAGCCAGGACGAACAGCGCGCTCGCGGCGCAGACCCGGGCGGCGGTGGTGCGCAACGCGGTCCACAGCGCCACCACCAGCAGCACCCACGCGGCGGTGCCGATCAGCGCCTGGGCCCACGCCCGCGCCGGGTCGCTGCCGGCGAGCGAGTAGAGCAACGGCGTGCCCCACAGCCGCGGCGCGTGCCCGGTGAAGGAGAGCGTCGCGGTCGGGTTCGGGCCGTCGAGCAGCCCGGCGTAGGAGCGCGTGTCGAAGGTGCGGAACGCCTCGACCCGCGCGGCGATGCTCAGCCGCGTGGCGACGAAGGCGACCAGCAGGACCGCCAGCAGTGGGCGGTCGCCACGAAGCCACGACCGGAACCGGCCGACACCACGCCGATTCGCCGGCTCGGGACGGCGTCGTTCGACGACGGAAGAGTCGACCACCATGGGGGATTCCTCGCGCTCGCGCTGGCCCTGTCGGCATCCGGAAGCGGGACGCTGCGATGTTAGCCTAGATCGCCCGCGTGGCGGTGCACGGTCACCGGCCGTCGCGCGCCGCCGGCCCGCGGGGCGGGCACGACGCCGCCCCGGTCAGCGGACAGTCAATCGGAGGGATCACCCACATGAAGGTCGTCAGCATCGTTGGCGCCCGGCCCCAGCTGGTCAAACTCGCGCCGATCGCCGCGGCGTTCGCCGCCACCGACCACGAGCACGTCATCGTGCACACCGGGCAGCACTACGACGCGGACCTCTCCGACGTCTTCTTCTCCGGTCTGGGCATCCCGGATCCCGACGTGCATCTGGGTATCGGCTCCGGCAGCCACGGCGTGCAGACCGGCAAGACCCTCTCGGCCCTCGACCCGGTGCTGGCCGCCGAGCGGCCCGACTGGGTGCTGGTCTACGGCGACACCAACTCGACGCTGGCCGGTGCGCTGTCCGCGGTGAAGATGCACCTGCCGGTGGCCCACCTCGAGGCGGGGCTGCGCTCGTTCAACCGCCGGATGCCTGAGGAGCACAACCGGGTGCTCACCGATCACTGCGCCGACCTGCTGCTGGCGCCGACCGAGGAGGCGGTGCGCCACCTGTCGGCCGAGGGGCTGGCGAAGCGAGCCGTTCTGGTCGGCGACGTGATGGTCGACGTCTGCCTGCGGGTCCGCGACGCCGTGCTGGCCGGTGGCCAGACCCGCCCGGAGCTGCCCGCCGGCATCGACCCGGAGGCCCCGTACCTGCTGGCCACGCTGCACCGGGCGGAGAACACCGACGACCCGCGACGGCTGGGGGCGCTGGTGTCCGCGCTCGCCGAACTGCCGGTGCCGGTCGCGCTGCTGGCGCACCCGCGCCTGCTGGCCCGCGCCGAGGAGCACGGCATCAAGCTGGGTGGGGGCGCGCTGCACGTCGGTCGGCCACTGCCCTACGCCGGCATGGTCGCCGCGGTGCTCGGCTCGGTCGGTGTGGTCACCGACTCGGGCGGCCTGCAGAAGGAGGCGTACCTGCTGGACCGGCCCTGCACCACGCTGCGCCCGGAGACGGAGTGGGTGGAGACGTTGGTCGACGACTGGAACCGGCTGGTGCCCGAGCCCGCCGCCCTGGGCCGGGACGGCTGGGCCGACACGGCCACCCGTCCCCGGCCGAGCGCCGGTCGGGGCACCCCCTACGGCGACGGCCGGGCGGCTGAGAACGTCGTACGGGTCCTCGCCGAACACGCGCGCTGAAAACCCGGCCCGTCCGGGTGACCGCCGGTCGGCGGTCACCCGGACGGCCGGTCAGGCCGCGGCGGTGATCTGCGCCAGCGGCGGCGGATCGAGTGACGTGGTGGCGACCACGCCCGGGTAGCGGCGGGCCAACTGCCAGCCCAGCGTGATCGACAGCGCGTCGGAGGCCACGATCAGGTCGGCCGGGTCGCGGTCGAGGTCCAGCTCGGACAGTCGCTTGAGGGCGAGCTTCGACAGCACCATCGGACGCACGTTCGTGTAAGCCTTCATGAACACGCGCTTGTGGAACGCACGGCTCAGGCGCTCCTGCCGCCGGCGCAGCCCGCCGGCCGCGCTCTGGCCGGCGAGCCGACCGAGCCCGCCGGCCACCCGCCGGGGCCCGCTGGTCACCACCAAGCGCTCGGCGCGCAGCAGCGGGTGCCGCTTCTCGGCGGCCCCGATGGTGAACAGACGCAGACCGGGCCGCCCGGCCAGTTCGGCCCAGTTGCCCTCGCTGAGCACCACCACATCCAGCCGGGCGCCCTCGTCGAGCAGACGCCCGGCCAGCGCCAGCACCCGGTCGTGCGGCCTGTGGTTGAACGCCAGCAGCAGTGCCCGCGGCTGCCGGGGCGCGGTCACCGTCGGGGTCCGGGCTCCGTCTCCGTCGGCGATCGTCACGATCCCACCTCTCCCGTCTCGATCTTCCGCCGGACCATCGACCGCAGCCGGGCCTCCAGCGGCGCGGTGACCGCCTGCCGGGTGAAGGTGTCGGCGTGGGCACGGGCCTCGGCCCGCTGCTTGGTCGACATGTCCCGGGCGGCCTTGCCCGCGGCGATCATCGACTCGGCGATGTCGTGGACGTCGAGGCTCTCCGGGTTGAACCAGAGCGGATAGCCGGCCAGTACGTCCTGGGCGGCGATCCCCGGCGCGTGCACCGAGACGATCGGACTGCCGCTGGCCATGTACTCGAAGATCTTGCCGGAGGTGACGTACCGCGCGCCGCCGGCGAGGAACACGAGGACGTCACTCTCCTGGTAGACCCGGCCGACCTCGGTCTTGGACACCGGGCCGCGGTAGTGGATGCCGTTGTCCGGCAGGGAGCGACCGTCCTCGTCCGCGGTCAACCCGAGCCGCTCCATGAGCGGAGCCTTGCCCTGCGCGAAGTATCCGAGGTGCCCGTGGATGTTGAGCTCGGCGTCGGCCAGGTCGGGATGGCGCCGGGCGATCTGGAACGCCTCGGCGAGCTGCTCCACCGGCTGAGTGCTGTTCATGGTGCCGAGGAACGTGAACCGCAGCGGCTGGTCCCGATCGGTGCCGGAGGTCGGCGTGGACAGGTCGAGCTGGGTCAGCAGATCCGGGTCCCAACCGTTGGGCACCACCATCATCCGGTCCGCCGCGTTCGGGTAACGGTCGGCGTACCAGGACAGCAGCGGCTTGTTGACGAAGACGGACGCGGACGCGTCCCGGAGGATCCGCTTCTCCCAGCGCCAGGCCGGGTGACCGGGCTCGTACCCGTCCTCCTCGGTGAACATGTTGAGCGTCCAGGCGTCGCGGTAGTCGACCGCGAACGGCACCCCGGTCGCCTTGTGGATCATCCAGGCGGCGGCGAACGACGCGAACGGGTTACCGGTGGCGAGCACCACGTCGAACCGGCGCCGGGCGTGCATCCGCAACGCCTTGCGCACCGACGCGACCGCCCAGGACAGGTAGTGCTCGGGGAAGATCTTCTTCAGCCCGAAGTTGTAGAGGTTGCGCGCCATGATGGGCGACATGCCCCGGAACCGGCCGTACTCGCGCAGGTCGCGTTCCCAGGCGAAGTGGCTGATGGCGGGCCGCTCCACCCGGATCGACGGGTGGACGGTCTCGGCGAGCTGCTCGTCCACCGAGCCGATCACCCGGTGCAGGAACGACAGCGGCGACGCGAACGCTGTCACCTCCCAGCCGTGCTCGGCGAGGTAGTTGGCGGTCGCCCGAGCCCGGTAGACGCCGCTGGCCCGCGACGGCGGGAAGTAGAAGGACAGGTAGAGGATGCGCGGTCGGCGCGGCGTGCGCGTCCGGTTCATGGAGTGTCCCCCTGGGCGGAATCCGGGTCGTCGGTACGGTGCTGGCGATCGGTCGCCTCTCCAGAGTAGTCGTAGCTGAAGCAGACTCTCGGACTCGCGTGCCCGCTCCGGTTCCCCACCAGGCGGGCCGCGTACGGCATCGCGACCGGGTCCGTGACGACGAGCACATCCACCAAAGTACGGGCGAGGAGCTGGTCGATCAGCCGGGGGCGCTGGTCGCCGCGCACCCGCAGGAACGCTCGGTGCGCCGGGTCGGCGAGGCGCCGCTGGTAGGCCCGCTCGGTCCGCTTCGAGATCCGGCGCAGCGGGCCCCGGCCGACGAGGCGCAGCAGCTTGCGCGGCGCCTTGTAGAGCGCCACCTGCTCGAACCGGACCGTCGGCAGGCGCCGCAGGAGGGCGTCCAGCTCGACGACCCGGACACCGGGCGCGAACGTCTCCCGGCTCCAGGGGCCCAGCCGGTCGACCACCACCGTGGCGGCGCCGCCGTCGGCGACGGCCTGGCGGGACTCCTCCACGACGGCGCGCCGCCGGACTCCCCCGACGGACAGGAAAAGGACGTGCATCTCACTCCATCAGCTGCGGCGCCCCGGCGTCAGCGCGCCGGCGCGGCCTCGTCGGAAAACCACAGACGGCGGTGCATGTCGGCGACCGCGCCGTAGCCGTACCGGGCGGCGAGTGACGTGCGAACGAGGGCGGGATCGAGGGCGTGCGGGAACCGCGAGCGCAGCCGCCGGTAACCGGCCACGATCGTGTCCGGGTCGTCCGTGACATCGATCATCTCGCCGGCCGCCGCCTCGATGCCGGACAGTGTCCGCTCCGGGCCGCCGCAGCGGGTGACCAGGACCGGCAGCCCGGCGGCGATGCCCTCGACCACCGCGACGCCGAACGTCTCCCGACGGCTCGGGTGCACCAGCAGGTCGTGCTCCCGCATCAGCCGCAGCGCCTCCTGCGGCGGCACCGCGCCGGTGAACGTGACCGCCTCGGCCACCCCGAGCTCGGCTGCCCGCGCGGTCAGGCTGGTCAGCAACGCGCCCTCACCCACCAGGGTCAGCGTCAGCGACGGGTCGTCCCGCCGGCAGCGCGCGAACGCCTCCAGCAACAGCGGTACGCCCTTGAGCTCGGAGAGCGCCCCGACGAAGAGCCAACGCCGCAGCGTGGTGATCGGCGTCGACCGGGGTTCGTCGAAGGAGATCGGGTTGGCGACGGCGCCGATCCGGTCCGCGTGGTGCGGGAACGCCTCGACCAGGGGGCGGCGGACGCCCTCGCCGACGGCGAGGAAGCCGGCGCACCGGTGGAGCACCTCGTCGTACATCTCCCGACCGCGCGCGGTCTCCAGCACCCTGTCCAGGAAGCTGGCGTGCTCGGTGACGAAGACGCGGGTCTCCGGACCGGCGTTGCGGATCGCGGCCCAGCCGCTGGGCAGTCCCACGTGGGCGTGCACCACCGGCGCGGTGAGCGGCCGACCGCCGAGGGCGGCCCGGAGCGCGTCGTCGTGCCGCTCGGCGATCTCGGCGTGGCCGAGGCCACGCGGCACGGGCACGGGCACGTAGACCAGGTCGGCGCCGCCGACCGTCGGGGTGCGGTGCTGGGCGTGGCGGAGGAGCACGTGGTGGGCGTCCCGGACCTGGCGCTCGCCGTCGCCGTCCAGCGCGGCGACCCAGGCGTCGCAGTGGTAGACGCTCATCCGGTCGGAAACCGGAGCGGTCGCGCCGACCATCGCCTGCACGAACGAGCCACGGAAGGGCAGTTCGCGGGTCGGATACCAGGGCGTGATCACGACGACGTCCCGTTCAGAAGTTGCCGGCACCCGAACCTTCCTCGCCGCACGTAGGGACCGCGCCACGTTAACATGCACGCTGTCCTGCGCGCCCCGCCGACCCGCCGCCCCCACCGCCGGCGGGGCGGGCCACCGATCTCCGCGTCCGCCCGTCGAAAGGATCCCGCCCTGATGGGTAGCAAGCTCGCAGCCGGCGTGCTGCGTCGCGTCACGGCTCCCCGGGTGGTGCGGCACCGCGCGGCGGCCCGCCTGATCCACGGCCTCGCGGCCGCGCCGCTACTGCCGACCGGGGCGCGCGCCGCCCTGGCCCGCCGGCTGCGCGCAGGCATGATCGGGGCGGGCTGGCCGGCCGGCGAGTCCCGGGCGGCGCTGGTCACGGTGGCGGGCGCGGTGGACCCGGCGGTCCGCGCCGACCTGCTCGCCCAGGAGGCCGCCGACGACCTGGCCGAGGGACGCACCCCTTCGCACCTGCTGGCCGCCGTCTCGGCCGACCTGGGCGAGGCCGACCGCGCGTACGCCCGGGGCGACGGCGCCGCGGCGGCTCGGCGGCTCTACCGGGTCCTGCACACCCAGTTCCACCGGGTGATCCACTTTGACCAGCTCACCTCCCCCCTGGTCGAGGATCCGGCCGCCTTCCTCGCGCCGCTGCACGGCAGCGCTGTGGGCCGTGCACTGCTCACGCCGCGCGGCCGCGTCACACCGGCGGCCCTCGCGCCCACCGACCGACCGCTGCGCCTGTTGCTGATGCTCAACGGCAGCGCGCACTTTCTCGGCGCCGTGCGCGAGCGGTACGCCGACCATCCCGGGGTCGAAGTGCGCTACCTGCGGCTGGACGACGACCCGGTGGCCGGGCCGCTGACCCGGCAGAGCCGGAACATGGTGACCGAGGCGCTGCTCGGCGGCACCGAGTACGGCGAGCAGATCGAGCGCTGGCTCCGCCCGCACCTGGACTGGGCGGACACGGTGTTCGTCGACTGGGCGGTGGCGACCGCGGCGATGACCAGCCTGGTCGATCCCGGCGACACCCGGATCGTCGTACGGCTGCACAGTTACGAGGCGTTCGGCCGGTGGCCGCACCTGATCGACTTCAGCCGGGTCGACGACGTGGTCTTCGTCTCCGACCATCTCCGCGACTTCACGCTGCGGGTGACGCCGGGGCTGACCGGCCCGGACGCGCCCCGCACCCACGTGCTGTGCAACGCGCTGGAACTGGCGCCGTTCCGCCGCGCGAAGGACCCGGCGGCGCGGTTCACCCTCGGCCTGGTCGGCACCAGCGCCGTGGCCAAGGATCCCCGGTGGGCGATCGAGGTGCTGCGACTGCTGCGGGCCGAGGACGAGCGCTACCGCCTGCTCCTGGTCGGTGGGGGCCTCGACACCCGCCGCAGCCGGGCGGCCCGGGACTACGCGACCGCGCTGGAGGCCGATCTCGCCGAGCTGGAGCCGAGCGGCGCGGTGGTCCGCGTCGGTCACACCGACGACGTGCCCGGCGTACTCACCGGCATCGGAGTGGTGCTCAGCAGCTCGGTGCGGGAGAGCTTCCACTGCGCGGTGGTGGAGGGCGCGGCCAGCGGCGCGGTGCCGGTGGTCCGGGACTGGCCGTTCTTCGCCGACGGCGTGCACGGGGCCCGTACCGTCTTCCCGGCCGACTGGGTGGTCGACTCCCCGGCGGCGGCCGCCGCACGCATCCGGGCGGTCACCGCCGACGAGCGGGTCTGGCGGACCGAGGGCGCGGCGGCGGCGGCGCATGCGCTGGCGACGTGGGACTGGTCGGTCAACGCACCGCACTTCGACCGCATGCTGGGGATCGAACAGCGGTGACCCGGGGCGCCGGCCGGGCGTCCGTGGACGCCCGGCCGGGCGGGCTGATCAGGCCGACGCGGCGACGGAGGCGTCGGTCGGGCTGACGAAGACGGTCCGGCCGTCGGAGGCGGACTCCAGCAGACCGGCGGCGACCTGCACGGTACGCAGGCCCTGTCGCAGGGTGACGATGTCGCTCTGCTTGCCCTCCACCGCGTCCCGGAAGCGCTCGTGCTCGACCAGCAGCGGCTCGCGCTTCGGGATGGCGTAGCGGACCATGTCGCCCTCGGCCACGCCGCGGAACGCGCGCAGCGCCTCCCACTCGGTGTCGATGGCGGCGTTGGCGTAGAAGGTGAGGTCCGCGGTGAGCGTGTCGGCGATGAAGCAGCCCTTGTCGCCGGTGACCACGGTGGACCGCTCCTTGAGCGGGCTCAACCAGTTGACCAGGTGGTTGACCATCGTGCCGTCGGAGAGCTGGCCGACGACGGCGACCATGTCCTCGTGCAGCCGGCCGCTGCGCGAGACGGTGCGGGCGGAGACCGAGGTGTATTCCCGGCCGGTCACCCAGGCGGTCAGGTCGATGTCGTGGGTGGCCAGGTCCATCACCACGCCGACGTCGGCGATGCGGTGCGGGAACGGGCCCTGGCGGCGGGTGACCACCTGGAAGACCTCGCCCAGCTCGCCGGCCTCCAGCCGGGTCCGCAGGCTCTGCAGCGCCGGGTTGTAGCGCTCGATGTGCCCGACGCCGGCGACCAGCCCGGCGGTCTCGAACGCCTCCACCAGCTTCGTGGCCGCGTCGACCGACTGGGCCAGCGGCTTCTCGATCAGCGCGCAGACGCCGTTGGCGGCCAACTCCAGGCCGATCGACTCGTGCAGCGCGGTCGGGCAGGCCACCACCGCGTAGTCGACGCCCAGCGCCAGCAGGTCGCTCAGCTCGGGTACGACCGGCGCGCGCAGCGTGCCGGTGACGTCGCCGGCGGGATCGACCACGCCGACCAGCTCGACACCGTCCAGGTTGGACAGCACCCGGCCGTGGTTGCGACCCATGGCGCCGAGGCCGATCAGCCCGGCCCGCAGCTTGCGGCCCCCGCTCATCGGGCACCGCCCGCGAGGTTCGCGCCCTCGGCGATCCGCTCCAGCTCGGCCTGGCTCAGCGACGGGTGCACCGGCAGCGAGACCACCTCGGCGGCGGCGCGCTCGGTCTCCGGCAGGTCCCACGCGCCCGGCTTGCCGTCCACGAGGTACGGCTTGAGCCGGTGGATCGGGGTCGGGTAGTAGACCGCGTTGCCGATGCCCAGCTCGGTGAGGCGGGTCTGGGCGGCGTCCCGGTCGCCCCGCACCCGCACCGTGTACTGGTGGTAGACGTGCTTCGCGCCGTCGGCGACCGGCGGGGTGACCATGCCGGTGATGGCGGAGTCGAGGAACTTGGCGTTGGCGCGACGCTGCTCGGTCCACCCGTCGAGCTGGCCGAGCTGCACCCGGCCGATGGCGGCGGCCACGTCGGTCATCCGCATGTTGGCGCCGACGATCTCGTTGGCGTACCGCTGCTCCATGCCCTGGTTGCGCAGCAGCCGCAGGGTGCGGGCGAGGTCCGCGTCGGCGGTGGTGATCATGCCGCCCTCGAGGGAGTGCATGTTCTTGGTCGGGTAGAAGCTGAAGCAGCCGGCGGTGCCGAAGGCGCCGACCGGGGTGCCGTTCAGCTCGGCGCCGTGCGCCTGGGCGGCGTCCTCGACGACGGCCAGGCCGTGCTGCTGCGCGATCGCCATGATCCGGTCCATCGCGGCGGGGTGTCCGTAGAGGTGCACCGGCATGATCGCGACGGTCTTCGGGGTGATCGCGGCGGCGACCGCCTCCGGGTCGACGCAGAAGCTGCCCGGCTCGATGTCCACGAAGACCGGCTCGGCGCCGACCAACCGGACCGCGTTGCCGCTGGCGGCGAAGGAGAACGAGGGCACGATGACCTCGTCGCCCGGGCCGAAGCCGAGCGCCATCAGGGTCAGCTGCAGGGCCGAGGTGCCGGAGTTGACGGCGACGCAGTGCCGGCCGGCGACCAGGTCACCGAACTCCTCCTCGAACGCCGCGACCTCCGGGCCCTGGACGACCCGGCCGCTCCGCAGCACCCGGACAGCCGCCTCGATCTCGGCCTCGCCGATGATCGGTCGTGCTGGGGGAATGAACTCTGGATGCGGCCCGACCATGGGGCTTCCTCCTGTCGACGCGTGACTCATGTGGGGGACGTTGGGGGATGGTAGCGGTTTGGGATGAAAACCGGTTGATCGCGGCCATTGTCCGGCCGGATGTCGTGCGCTGTTCATGATCGACGGGCGCTCCCGTCGGCGGGCGCCGGGGTCACACTTCCACCCCGTCGCGGACAGGCTCCACGCATGCTACCCGCAGGGCGGCGACTATCGCGGCGGCCAGGCGCGGCACCTCCGTGGGCTCCAGCGTGGCCCGGGAGATCGCCATCCGCCAGTAGACCGGCCCGACGATCAGGTCGACCGCGGCCCGCCGGTCGGTGTCCGGGGAGAGCTCGCCGCGCTCCACCGCCCGACCGATCAGGATCCGCCCGACGGCCTGCTGGTAGTCGTCTAGCGCGGCCTGTAGCTTCTCGGCGATCTGCGGGTTGCGGGACGCCTCGGCCAGCAGGTCCGGGATGATCTGCGCGGCCAGCCGGTGACGCAGCGCACGCGCCATCACGTGCAGCAGGATCTCCAGGTCGCCGAGCAGGCTGCCGGTGTCCAGCAGCGGGATGTTCCGACCCGCCACCGCCGACACCATGTCCAGCACCAGGTCGAGCTTGGAACGCCAGCGGCGGTAGATCGCGGTCTTGCTCACACCGGCCCGGCGGGCCACCGCCTCGATGGAGAGGCGGCCGTAGCCGACCTCGGCCAACTCCTGCATCACGGCGGCGCGGATGGCACTGGTGATCTCCCCGCGCAGCACCGCCGCGCCGGCCGGGGCACGCCTCTTCTCGGTCGTCACGTGGGACAATGTAGCGCAACGACGGTACGGTTGCGTCCCGACGTTCGGTGGACTACCTTCCATGCAGCAGCGAGGCGACTCCTCCCCGCCCGGCCACGCTGGATGTCTTCACCGCAATGCTCCCCATCAGCACGAAAGATCGGAGCGCCTGACCATGGCCAACACCGCGGTGGCCGACCCCGAATCCGGACTGACCCGGGCCGAACTGGCCCGGCGGTACGGGCTGCGGGTCGCCGGGGAACGACCGCCACTGGGCGAGTACACCCGCCGGTTGTGGGCGTACCGGCACTTCATGACCGCGTACTCGCGGGCGAAGGTCGCGTCCTCGCTGAGCAACACCCAGCTCGGGCAGCTCTGGCAGGTGCTGACACCGCTCACCAACGCGGCGGTCTACTTCCTGATCTTCGGCGTGATCCTGTCCCAGAACCGGAACGTGTCGAACTTCATCGCGTACCTGTGCACGGGCGTGTTCATCTTCATGTTCACCCAGACCGCGGTGTCGAACGGCACCAGCGCGATCACCGGCAACCTGGGCCTGATCCGGGCGCTCCAGTTCCCCCGGGCCGCGCTGCCGATCACCGTGACGCTCGTGCAACTGCAGCAGCTGCTCATGTCGATGGTGGTGCTGGCCGCGATCGTGCTGTTCACCGGCGAGCCGATCACCTTCCGCTGGCTGCTGCTCGCCCCCGCCCTGCTGCTCCAGACGATCTTCAACATCGGGCTCACCATGATCATGGCCCGGATCGGCTCTAAGGTCACCGACCTCAAGCAGATCATGCCGTTCGTCATGCGCACCTGGCTGTACGCCTCCGGCGTGCTCTACCCGGTGGCGCTGTTCCGCAAGCACCTGCCGCTCTGGGCCGCGAATCTCCTGGAGTGGAACCCGCCGCTGGTCTTCATCGAGCTGGCCCGGTACGCGCTGCTCGACTCGCACCAGGCCAACCTGGTGAGCTCGCCGCCGAAGCTCTGGGCCCTGGCCCTGTTCTGGGCGGTCGTCATGGGCATCGGCGGGTTCGTCTACTTCTGGCGCGGAGAAAAGGAGTACGGCCGTGGCTGAGCAGACCCTGCCGCTGAACGCCGGCCCGGTCACCGACTCGGGCCGCGTCCCCACCGTGGTGGTGGACGACGTGCACGTGATCTACCGGATCCACAAGGGCGCGACCGGCGGCAACAACCCCGTCTCCGCGCTCAAGCGGATCGTCTCCCGCACCAAGGCGCCGAACATCCGCGAGGTGCACGCCGTCAAGGGGGTGAGCTTCACCGCGTACGAGGGTGAGGCGATCGGCCTGATCGGCAGCAACGGCTCCGGCAAGTCGACCCTGCTGCGGGCCATCGCCGGCCTGCTCCCGCCGGCCCGCGGCGCGGTCTACACCCAGGGCCAGCCGTCCCTGCTCGGCGTGAACGCCGCGCTGCTCAACGACCTCTCCGGCGAGCGCAACGTGGTGCTCGGCTGCCTGGCCATGGGCATGGTGCCGGAGGAGGTCAAGCGGATCGCCCCGGAGATCATCGAGTTCTCCGGGATCAACGAGCGGGGCGACTTCGCCTCGCTGCCGATGCGCACCTACTCCTCCGGCATGGGCGCCCGGCTGCGCTTCGCCATCTCCTCGGCGAAGAAGCACGACGTGCTGCTCATCGACGAGGCCCTGGCCACCGGCGACCGCAAGTTCCGCGCCCGCAGCGAGCAGCGGGTCCGGGAGCTGCGCGACAGCGCCGGCACGGTCTTCCTGGTCAGCCACTCGATCGGCTCGATCCGGGACACCTGCGAGCGGACCATCTGGCTGGAGAGCGGCGTCCTCAAGATGGACGGCCCCACCAAGGAGGTCTGCGACGCGTACGAGAACCAGAAGTAGCCGGACGGAGCGCACCGCCCCGGGTTCCCGCCCGAGCGGTGCGCTCCGCCGTACGCGTTAAGGTTTTCGGATCCATCCGCTTTTCACCCAGAGTGAGGTACGGCAATGACGCAGGACCACACCACCGCACCGGACGCCGCGCCGGCGAGCCCGGCACCCTGGCGCCCCACGCGTACGGTGGCCGTGATCCTCGCCGGTGGCACCGGGACCCGCCTCGGCCTGGGCATTCCCAAGCAGCTGCTGAAGATCGCCGGTAAGCCGATCATCGAGCACACCCTCGCTGTCTTCGAGGCCGCGCCGGAGATCGACGAGATCATCGTGCTGATGGCCACCGGCCACGTGGGCGACGCGGAGCGGATCGTCGCCGACGCCGGTTTCCGCAAGGTCACCAAGGTGATCGAGGGCGGCGAGACCCGCAACGACACCACCCGGATCGCGCTCGACGCGGTCGGCGAGGGCGACGTCAACATCCTCTTCCACGACGCGGTCCGCCCGCTGGTGAGCGCCCGCATCGTGCGGGAGTGCGTGAACGCGCTCTGGTCCTACTCCGCGGTCGACGTGGCGATCCCCTCCGCCGACACGATCATCCAGGTCGACGCGGACGACTGCATCACCGACATCCCGGTCCGCTCCCGCCTGCGCCGCGGCCAGACCCCGCAGGCGTTCCGCTCCGGCACCATCCGGGAGGCGTACCGCCGCGCCGAGGGCGACCCCGACTTCGCCGCCACCGACGACTGCGGCGTGGTGCTGCGCTACCTGCCGGGCACGCCGATCAAGGTGATCGACGGCTCGGACGAGAACATCAAGGTCACCCACCCGGTCGACGTGCACCTGGCCGACAAGCTCTTCCAGCTCGCCGCCGCCCAGGCGCCCCGGCTGAGCCACGGCGGCTACGCCGAGGAGCTGACCGGCCGGACCATCGTGGTCTTCGGCGGCAGCTACGGCATCGGCCACGACCTGGCCGAGCTGGCCCGCCGCTACGGCGCCCAGGTGTTCCCGTTCAGCCGCTCCACCACCGGCACCCACGTCGAGCGCGCCGAGGACGTGGCCGCCGCGCTGAAGACCGCGTTCGAGGCGACCGGCCGGATCGACTACGTGGTGGTCACCGCCGGCATCCTGGAAAAGGGCGCGCTGGCCGAGATGGACGACGAGACGATGGACCGTCTCCTGCACGTCAACTTCGTCGGACCGGTCACCATCGCCCGCCAGTCGCTGCCCTACCTCCAGCAGACCAAGGGTCAGCTGCTGCTCTACACGTCCAGCTCCTACACCCGGGGCCGGGCGCGCTACGCGCTCTACTCGGCCACCAAGGCCGCGCTGGTCAACCTGACCCAGGCGCTCGCCGACGAGTGGGCGGAGTTCGGCGTACGGGTCAACTGCGTCAACCCGGAGCGCACCGCCACCCCGATGCGGACCCGGGCGTTCGGCGAGGAGCCGGAGCACACGCTGCTCTCCTCCGAGGCGGTCGCCCAGGCCTCCCTGGACGTGCTGATCTCCGAGCTGACCGGCCAGGTGGTCGACGTACGTCGGGCCCCCGGCGAACCGGTCGCCGCCGTGCCCGCCCAGCCCGGCCCGCACCGGTCCGAGCTGTCCGCCGACGCCTGAACCCGACAGGACGTGCCAGATGCGTGGTGACCTGGTTCGCAAGCTGCTCGCCCGGGTGCTGACCACCGGGCTGGCGGTGCTGGCCTTCCTCGTCGTGGCGCTCACCGGCGCCACCGGCTGGGGCCTGGCCCTGGCCGGCGCGGCGCTCGCCGCCACCGCCTGGGAGCGCCGGGTCCGGCCGTCGGCCGACGGCCTCGCCGAGACGGTGCTGGTCGCCGCCGGCATCCTGGTCGGCTACGCCCGGCGCCTCGACGGCGGATTCGACCCCGCGCTGGCGGCCACCGCGCTCGTCCTGCTCGGGCTGGTGCTGCTGGTCGGACCGCTGCGCCAGGCCGGCGCGCTGGAGATCCGGGCGGCCAACCTCTCGGTCCGCACCTGGGCGCCAGTGGTCGCCGCCCGACTCGGCGACGCGCTGCTGGTGCTGCTCGCCGTGGTGGCGCTCGCCGCCGCCCTGACGCTGCCGGCCTGGACGGCGCTGGCCGCCGCGCTGCTGGTCGGCGCCGGCTGCGGGGCGGTCGCGCTGGACCTCGCCCGGCGCCGGTTCCGCCCGCCCGCCGGAGGTGGACCGGTCGGCCGGGCGCTGCGCCGCCACCAGCCCGAGTTCGTGCTGCACTTCTCCGCGCCGCCCGGCTCGGAGTACCAGGTCACCATGTGGCTGCCGTACCTGGAACGGATCGGCCGCCCGTTCCTGGTGGTGCTGCGCGAACCGGAGCTCCTGCCCACGGTGGCCGCCGCCACCCGCGCCCCGGTGGTCCTCTGCCCCACGCTGAAGGCGCTGGACGAGGCGCTGGTGCCCAGCCTGCGGGTGGCGTTCTACGTCAACCACGGCGCGAAGAACGCCCACGTGATCCGGTTCAACCAGCTCACCCACGTCCAGCTGCACCACGGCGACAGCGACAAGGCGCCGAGCGCCAACCCGGTGTCGGCGATCTTCGACAAGATCTTCGTGGCCGGGCAGGCGGCGATCGACCGGTACGCCCGGGCCGGGGTGGACATCCCCGCCGACAAGTTCGTCGTGGTCGGCCGCCCCCAGGTCGAGGCCATCGAGGTACGCCGGGAGCCGGTCCTCGCCTCCGCGCACCCGACCGTCCTCTACACCCCCACCTGGACCGGGCACCACGCCGACGCGAACTACTGCTCGCTGCCGGTGGCCGAGACGCTGATCCGCCGGCTGCTCGACCGGGGGGCGACGGTGATCCTGCGCGCCCACCCGTACACCGACAAGAACCCCGCCTCGGCGCGGCAGCTCGCCCGGCTCACCGAGCTGCTCGCCGCCGACCGGACGCGGACCGGCCGGGCCCACCTGTGGGGCGCGGCGGCCGCCCGGGAGCTGACGTTGACCCAGTGCGTCAACCGCGCCGACGCGCTGGTCTCGGACGTCTCCGGGGTCATCTCCGACTGGCTCTACTCCGGCAAGCCGTACGCGGTCACCGACACCGGCGCCGACGGGGAGCACTTCGTCGAGCGGTTCCCGCTGGCCGCCTCCGGCTACGTGCTGCGCCGCGACATGTCCAACGTGGACGACGTGCTGGGCGCGCTGCTCGACACCGACCCGAAGGCCGCGGAGCGGTGGGCGGCCCGCACCCGCTACCTCGGCGACTTCCCGGCCGACCGGTACGCCGAGACGTTCCTCGCCGCCGCCCGCCGCGAGCTGGAGCCCGACTGGGCCGTCCCGGTCCCCCGCGCGGCCGTCTAGCTCACAGGTAGGGATCCAGCAGGGCCAGCACCGCCGCCGGGTCCTCCACGTGCGCGTTGTGGCCCAGCCCGGGCAGCGTCGCCACCGGCACCCCCAGCTCCTTGAGCTGCGCGTCGCTCACCATCGGGTCCAGCTCGCCCCGGGCCAGCAGCACCGGCACGTCGGTGGCCGCCAGCAGCGCGGGCAGCCGCGGCTCCCCCACCGCGAACGCGGCCGGGTCCATGGCCAGCCGCCAGCGGCCGCCCTCCCGGCGCAGCCCCGCGTCCACCACCGGATGGTCCGGGGCGAACAGACCGGCCAGCCCGGAGACCCGCAGGTAGCGGCGAGCCGCCTCGTCCCGGCTGGCGAACCAGGTCACCGGCCGCGCGGCCAACTCGCCCGCCTTCGCCAGCTCCGCCGGTGACCAGACCACCTTGATGCCGAGGCCGACCACCGCGTCGACGGGCAGACCCCGCTGCCGGGCGGCCAACACCAACGCCACCACGCCCCCGAGCGAGTGCCCGAGCAGCACCAGCCGGTCCCGCGGACCGAGCCGCTCGGTGACCGGACCGAGCCCGTCCACCACCCGCTGCGCCAGCGCCGCGAACGAGTACCCGGACAGCGGTGGCGACCAGCCGTGACCGGCCAGGTCCGGTGCGAGCCAGCGGCCCGGCCAGCGGCGCTCCAGCAGCGGCGCCCAGGGCAGCCACACCTCCTCGGTGGCGCCCATGCCGTGCAGGAGCACCAGGTGACGGGTCCCCGTCGTATCGCCCATACGGCGCAGTCTGCCACCGTACGGACACGACGCGCGAGGGCCGACGCCGTACGACACCGTGGTACGACGGGTGGAACGTCATGGGTGTGTCCCGGGCCGTGAGACACCCATGGCGTTCCACCGACGAGGTTCACGGCCGGTGGGTGGAACACCATGGGTGCCTCCCGGGCCGCCAGACACCCATAGCGTTCCACTGACGGAGTTGTCGGGCGTTGGGTGGAACGTCATGGGTGTCTGCCCACGTCGGGATCCGCCCGGGTGCTCCGTCCCGCCCTGCCTGAATGGCCGGGGGTGTCCGGTTCGACGGTGGTGGGCGGCACCCCGGGCGCGGAATCGGCGGTGGGTCGGCGGCGTTGCAACCCGGTGAACGACCAAGCAGGCGAACCCCCGCCCCGCCCGTGTCCCCGCCCCGCGGGAATGACGGCCGGTAGCCGGTCGTTACACCCGGTCTCGTCGCCGCACGGCCGACCCCCGGCCCCGCGAGCAGCCGAACCCCGGCCCTTTCGTGACCCGCCCCCGGGGCCACGAGCCGGATCCCCCCTCAAGACTTTGAGTGCGCCTGACGGTGCCCACACCCCCCGGTGTGTTGACCCCCGAATGGAGCCCCCTCATGAACACGATCCTGCGTAAGAGCATCCTGGGTATCGCTGGTCTGGCCTTCACCGGTGGCGTGTTCGCCGGCCCCGTCGCCGCCCACGCCGACACCCCCGCCCACGCCGCCGGTAAGCCCGTCGCGGTCGCCTCCGTGCAGGGTGAGCAGTCGACCATCACGCTGAACGACGAGCAGACCGCCAACGCCAAGGCGATCATCGCCGCGACGAAGAAGGCCGGCCTGCCCGAGCGGGCCGCGGTGATCTCGATCGCCACCGCCCTGCAGGAGTCGAAGCTGGAGAACCTCGGGCACCTCGGCGACCGCAATGACCACGACTCGCTGGGCCTGTTCCAGCAGCGCCCGTCCAGCGGTTGGGGCACGCCGGAGCAGATCACCGACCCCGAGTACTCCACCCTGGCCTTCCTCAAGGGTCTGAAGCAGGTCGACGGCTGGGACAAGATGCCCCTGACCGACGCCGCCCAGACCGTGCAGGTCTCCGCCTACCCGGACGCGTACGCGCAGTGGGAGAAGCAGGCCACCGACATCGTGGCCGAGCACTGGACCAAGTAAGACGCGAAAGGCCGGCACCCCGGACAGGGGTGCCGGCCTTCACGCGTAGTGAAAGGGGTCAGGCGGAGTAGCCGCGCGTCGCCATCCAGTTCGCCAGGTCGATGGTGGTGACCCAGTACGAGGGCAGCGACGGGTCGGCCGAGTCGGCGATCCGGACGGTCCGGCCGTCGTTCTTGTAGCCGACCACCGCGATGTAGTGGCCGCCCGGGAACGAGTGCCAGCCACCGTCGGTGTCGGTGGCGTCGCCGGCGACGTTGGCGACGACCGCGCGGCCGTTGCTGATCGCCGTGACCACGTCGGCCTGGAGCCGGTCCATCTGCGCCGGGGTGGCCGCGCCCGGGATCATGCGGGTCCGGTACGGGTTGCCCTTGACCTGCTGGTTGAGCACGCGGGTGGTGTCCTCGGCCGAGTTGGTGCCCATCTCGGTGGTGCCGAGGGCGACGGCGAGCGTGTCCTGGCTCCGCTCGATGCCGGTGGCGCTGAGCGCGTTCCGCACCGCGGCCGGGCCGCAGTAGTAGTAGGTGGTCTGCGCCTGGTAGTCGTAGTCGAGCACCCTGCTCGCCGGCGGCTTCGGCTTGGGCTTCGGCTTGGTGTCCGGGTCGGTGGTGGCCTTGGCCGCCGGCTTCGCCGAGGGCGAGGCGGTGGGTGCGGCGCTGGGCGAGGCGCTCGGCGAGGGGACGGCGATGCGGGCCTCGCCGCGGCTGGCGGCCTCGCCGAGGCGGGAGCCGAGTTCGGCGACCGCGACGGTGTTCTCCGACCGGGACGGGGTGTTGTCGTCGGTGGCGGCGAGGGCGACACCGGCGCCGCCGGCCAACACGAGGGCGGCGGCCGAACCGGCGATGATCTGGTACGGGCGCTCGGTGGCGAGACGCCGCAGCTGACGCTTCAGGTGGTGCTTCACGGGTTCCTCCAGGGCGTGAGCGGCACACGCCGGCCCCACACGCGGAGGACTTCACGCGCGTTCGACGGGGCGGGACGGCCGCAGGACGGAGCACCCGGACAGCCGGGCGCACACGGGGGGTCGGGTGGGCGTCGCCGTCAGGCGAGCGCCGGCACCACCAGGCCGTGGAGGTGGGGGGACGATCGGGGGGTGGTTCGCACGAGGAATGGAACTCCTTCCGTGGCCGCCGACCGGGTTAGCTGACGGATTCGGGCGGGAAGTACGCCCTACCGCGGGCCGTGGCTCGCGGATTCACCCCGGTGTTGCTGTGGGTCCCCGGTTCGTGTGCACGATTAGGCGGGTCGGTGCGGCGTCGCCGTCTGCGATCGGAAACCGCACCGGACGCGCCGACACTACCGGTGGGTACGCCTCAAGCCAAGCGCTCCCACCTGCGTAAACGTCGCCAACGACTACGGATATCGGAACAGCCGGTTACTGACTTCACTCAATGGGGACAAGGGTTCGAGCCGGCATCGGAAGGCGAAAAGCGGGCATCCGACCAGCCGACGCCCCGCAATTGCCGGGTTCGCTGACCGGTTGTGCGCCGAGCGCCCGTTTCCGGGCCGCACGTGAGCGGGCTCACCGCATTCGGGTAACGATTCGGCGGAGACCGCCACTCAGCCGACCCCGGCCGGCCGCCAGCGGGCGCCGCGGACGACGGCGGGCACCGGGACGCGGCTGGCCGACGCGACGCGGGGGGCGGGCGACGGCCGTACCGCAGCGGCCGCCGCGTAGGTCTCGGCGGCCAGCGTCCGCGCCGCGTCGGCGGCGAGCTCCGCGTCCCGCCAGGCCTGTCGCTCCCGCTCGGCGGCCACCTCCCAGGCCGCCCGTCGACCGTCGCGGATCGTCCGGGCCAGCACGATCTCCTGCTCGGCCGGATGGCGACGCGGGTCCCACCCGTTGCGGTGAGCCAGCACATCCGCGAGCTGCCGGGCGGTCAGGTCGCCCCGCCAGTGCGCCGCCATGGCGGCGTGGTGCAGCCAGCGCTCCCGCGCCGCGTACTCGGACGGGGTGTGTGGCGTGCGCGGCGCGGGCAGCGCTGCGGCGCCGGCAACGCGGCGGGCGGCCACCTCCGCCTCGTCGAAGGCCACCCACGCCCGCTCCGCCTCGTCCTGGACGGCCAGCCACCGCTCGCGTCGCCGACGGGCGGTCTGGGCGGCTCCGGCGGCAGCCACCGCCACCTCGTCGGCGTAGCGGGCGAGGTCCGCCCGGTGCAGCGCCTCCGCGTCGGCCGGATCGGGTTCGAGATCCGCCGCGCCGTCGCGGTCGGGGCGGGCGACCAGCACGGCGAGCAGGCCGAGGGCGAGCACGAGCAGGGCCGACCAGATCGCGGCGGCCTCGGGGACGGCGGTGAGGAAGTGGTAGAGAACGGTCTGCGACATGGTCGGCACCTCACGGAGAAGACGTGGCGGGAAGGTCGCACGCCGGTCGGGGCGGGGCGCGGCCGCAGAACGGGCGCCGCCGGGCCGCCGAGGCGGGTGCGGGGTGAGGTTCGGTGGGTGCGGGGACGGGCCGGGACGGCCCGTGAGGTCAGCGGGCGGGCGGGGCCCGCGGGCCGACCGGCGCCGGGTGCCGACCGGCCGGGACCGGCTGCCGGTGGTCGGGCCGCGCGACCGCGTCCCGGGGCGCGGGCTCCGGGACGCCGGTGGAGGGGTCCGGCCGCTCGGCGACGTCGACACGTTCGGGCCGCGCGGCGGCCGGCGTGCCCGTCGGGGTACGCGACGTCAGGCCGACGGCCGGGCCGGCCGGCGCCGGGGCGGCCGTGGCGACACCGGCGGACAGCGTCGTGGCGCCGAGCGAGCAGGCGACGACCACGGCCAGGCTGGCCAGCATGCGTGCCGCCCAGCGCGCCACCCACCACACGGGACAGGTGAGCGCGATCGGAAGCACGGGTACAAATTACCGCCGATCCCCCCGCCGCGCACTCTCGGTCGGCGTGTCGTGACACCACCGACCAGGGTGGACGCGCTCAGTCGGGGCGGCGCCGCCCGGCGTACTCGATCGGGGTGGGGGTGCCGCCGTCGGCGGGCGACCTCGGCGCGGGCACGGACGGCGCCGGCGCGGCGGCGGCCGGCGTGGGGCGGGGCCGGCGCGGGCCGAGACGGCGCATCATCGGCACCTCCACCCAGCGGTGCAGGGCGGCGGCGAGCGCCAGGTTGAGCAGCAGGAAGCCGAGCACCGCGAGCGGGCCCCGCCACCCGGGCAGCCCGGTGCCCCAGTCGCCGGTGAGCCGCAGCACGGTCACCATGACCAGCACGTGGACCAGGTAGAAGGCGAAGGAGACCTCGCCCAGCCAGACCATCGGGCGGGACCGCCAGGGGGTCCACCGACCCCGCACGTCGGCCCGCGCCGCCCCGGTGATCACCAGCAGGTACGCCACCGCGAGCAGCGCCGCCCAGAACTCGGCCCGGACCCAGAACGCGGCGACCACCCAGGTGCCGACGAAGAGCAGGCTGGCCACGGTCAGGTCGGGGCCGCGCCAGCGGTTGCGGCGCATCAGCTCGGCGGCGGCCGCGCCCATCCAGAACTCGAAGGACCGGGTGACCGGGAAGATCTGGGTGAACCACCACCGCTGCTCCTCGGGCACCAGCTGCTGCCCGGGCCACAGGGCGAGGATGAGCAGCGGCGCGGCGACCAGCACGACCCGCAGCGCCCCGGTACGGGCCCGACGCAGCCACGGCACCGCGAGCGGCAGGCACAGGTAGAAGGCCAGCTCGCAGGAGAGCGACCAGCTCACGTTGTTGACGCTGTAGAAGTAGCCGCCGAACGGGATCCACGCCTGGACCAGGAAGAGGTTGCCCAGGGCGGCCAGCCGTGGCACCGGGTCGGCGAACCAGGCCGCCACGGCCAGCGCCGCCAGGAAGGTGACCACGTGGTTCGGGTAGATCTTGGCGACCCGGCGCCACAGGAACGTCCGCCCCGGCTCGCCGTCGCGGTACGACCAGACCAGCACGAATCCACTGAGGATGAAGAAGAACTCGACCCCGGACAGGCCCAGGCTGAACGCCTTGTCGACCACCGCCTTGAGATCCGGCTCGGCGACGATCCGCATGGTGCCCGCGTGGAAGCCGAAGACCAGCAGAGCGGCGACCCAGCGCAACCCGGTCAGCGACGGCAGGCGCGGAGCGCGGGTGGTGGTCGGCGCACTGGTCATTCCGGGCACCCTACCCGCCGGGAGGAGCGGGGTGCCGAGGCCCGGCCGGGCCCCGGCGGGCGACGGATAGGATTTCCGTTCCTGCCCGAGCGGGCGCCCACCCGGCCCGCCGGACACGCCGTGCCAGTACGGAAGGTGACCAACCGGATGCACCAGCGGATCCTGCTCCGCGCCCGCAAGGGCCCGTTCGACGTCCTCACGCCGGAGGAGACGTTCGCCGGCAACTGGATCGGCGACAACACGGGCAACCTGGTCTTCAGCCACGCCGCGCACAAGCTGCTGGCCACCTCCACGGCGGAGATCACCGCGACCCGCAGCCCGGCCGACCCGCGCCTCGCCGACGAGATCAACGAACGGTACGACGTGTTCGTGGTCCCGCTGGCCAACGCCTTCCGCCGCAGCTTCGTGCACCGCCTCACCCCGATGACCCGGCTGATCGAGCGCCTGAAGATTCCGGTGGTCGTCCTCGGCGTGGGGGTGCAGACCAACGTCGACGGCGACCGGGAGTACCTCCGCCAGATCGACGAGCCGGTCAGCGCGTTCTGCCGGGCCGTGCTCGACCGGTCGCACAGCATCGGCGTACGCGGCGAGGTGACCGAGAGCTACCTGCGGACGCTCGGCTTCTCCGCGGTGGAGCAGATCGGCTGCCCGTCGATGTTCCTGCACGGCGACACCTTCCGGCTGGACAAGCCCCGGGCCGAGCTGAGCACCGACGACCGGGTCGCGCTGACCATCTCCCCGTACGTCGCCTCGATGGCCGCCGTCGTCCGCCACCACCGGGAGCGCTACCCGAACCTCTGCTACGTGCCGCAGGACCTGCGCACCCTGGGCACCCTGCTCTACGGCGACGCGCCCGAGCACCGGGGCAAGAGCGGCGAGATGCCGCTGCACACCTCGCACCCCCTCTTCGTCGAGGACAAGGTGCGGATGTTCGTCGACCCGTGGACCTGGATGGCGCACCTGGCCGACTACGACTTCGCCTTCGGCACCCGGATCCACGGCACCATCACCGCGCTGATCTCCGGCACCCCCGGCTACCTCTTCGCGCACGACTCGCGCACGCTGGAACTGGCCCGCTACTTCGACATCCCGCACCGGATCATGCGGGACGTGCCCGCCGACGTCGACGCCGCCGACCTCTACGCGGAGGCCGACTACACCGCGCTCAACTCCGGCCACAAGGCCCGCTTCGCGACGATCACCGCGTTCCTGGCCAAGCACGACCTGGGCACGTCGTTCGCCGACGGCGACAGCGCCGCCCGGTTCGACCAGCGGGTCCGCGAGACGGTGTTCCCGCCGGCGGTCCGCCCGGTCGGCGCCGCCCCACGCGAGGAGCTGCTGAGCCGCATCGAGCGGCTGCGCGACGACAACCGCGCGCTCGCCGACACCGTCGCCGCGCTGCGCGGCCAGGGGCTGCGCGAGCGGATCAAGCAGGCCGTACCGGGCCCGGTCCGCCGGATACTGGGCCGCTGACCGTCGTACGCCTGTTCGACTCCGGGGTACGATCGGCGGCGTGTCCGACGTCGCGTACCAGCCCTCGATGCTCGACCTGGCCGAGCAGGGCCCGACCCTGGGCCCGCTCGCCGGGCCGACCGGGCCGCGCCGCCACGAGCTGAGCCGGGGCGCCTGGGTCGACCACCTGCCCGGCTGGGTGCGCGGCTCCGACGCGGTGCTCGACACGCTGCGGCGCGACGTCCCGTGGCGGGCCGAGCGCCGCACCATGTACGACACCGAGGTCGACGTGCCACGCCTGCTCTGCTGGTATGCCGCCGGCCGCCCGCTGCCGCACCCGGTGCTGACCGCCGCGCGCGACGCCCTCACCCGGCACTACGCGCCCGAACTGGGCGAGCCGTTCGTCACCGCCGGCATGTGCCTCTACCGCGACGGCCGGGACAGCGTCGCCTGGCACGGCGACACCCAGGGCCGCTCCGCGCACACCGACACGATGGTGGCGATCGTCTCGTTCGGCTCCCCCCGCCAGTTGCTGCTGCGTCCGCGCGGCGGCGGTGGCACCAGCCTGCGCTTCCCCCTCGGGCACGGCGACCTGGTCGTGATGGGGGGCTCCTGCCAGCGCACCTGGGAGCACGCGGTGCCGAAGACCGCCCGCCCGGTCGGCCCCCGGGTCAGCGTCCAGTTCCGACCCGCAGGGGTGGCCTGACCACCGGTCCGGGCCCTCCCGCGGGCCGACTCCGTGCTAGAAACAACTCCCAGGGTCGATCACGCCCCCGTCACCCGACGACGGAAAGGGCGACCGATGACCCAGTCCCCCACCACCCGCCGGTCCCCGTGGGCCCTGCACGGCGACGGCCGCTCGGTACGCCCCGGCGACGTGGTCCACCCCGACGAACGGCTCTCCTGGCCGCGCACCGTCGGCGTGGGCGTGCAGCACGTGGTCGCCATGTTCGGCGCCACCTTCACCGTCCCGCTGATCACCGGCTTCCCGCCGGCCACCACGCTCTTCTTCTCCGGCATCGGCACGCTGCTGTTCCTGCTGATCACCGGCAACCGGCTGCCGTCGTACCTCGGGTCGTCGTTCGCGTTCATCGCCCCGGTCCTGGCGGCCAAGACCGGCGGCGGGATCGGCGCGGCGCTCGGCGGCATCGTCGTCGCCGGCGTCGCGCTCGCCCTGGTCGGTGTGGTGGTCCACCTCGCCGGCGCCCGCTGGATCGACGCGCTGATGCCCCCGGTGGTCACCGGCGCGATCGTCGCGCTGATCGGCCTGAACCTCGCGCCGGTCGCCTGGGACGGCGGCGGCGCCGGCACCGGCGTCAAGGCGCAACCGCTGATCGCCCTGGTCACGCTGGCCGCGATCCTGGTCACCACGGTCGTCTTCCGCGGCTTCCTGGCCCGGCTGTCGATCCTGCTCGGCGTGGTCGTCGGCTGGGTGCTCGCCGCGCTGACCGGTCAGCTCGACCAGCAGGCGGTCAGCGGGTTGCGGCAGGCCGCCTGGGTCGGGCTGCCGGAGTTCCACACCCCGAGCTTCAGCCTCCGCGCCGTGGTCCTGGTCATCCCGGTGATCCTGGTGCTGATCGCGGAGAACGCGGGGCACGTGAAGGCGGTCGCCGCGATGACCGGCCGCAACCTCGACCGGGACATGGGCCGGGCTTTCCTCGGTGACGGCGTCGCCACCGTGCTCGCCGGCTCCGGCGGCGGCTCCGGCACCACCACCTACGCGGAGAACATCGGCGTGATGGCGGCCACCCGGGTCTATTCGACGGCCGCCTACTGGGTGGCCGGCGGCACCGCGATCCTGCTCGGGCTCTGCCCGAAGTTCGGCGCGCTGATCCTCACCGTGCCGGCCGGCGTGCTCGGCGGGGCCACCACCGCGTTGTACGGCCTGATCGCCATCCTGGGGGCGCGGATCTGGATCGAGGGGCGGGTCGACTTCCACGACCCGGTCAACCTGCTGACCGCCGCGGTCGCGGTGATCGTCGGCGCCGCCAACTACACGCTCACCGCCGGGGACCTGTCCTTCAACGGCATCGCCCTGGGCACCGCCGCCGCGCTGGTGATCTATCACGGCATGCGCCTGATCGCCCGCCTGCGCGGCACCACCCCGGAGTCCCGCCGAGGCCCCGAACCCGAACTCTGACCGCCGACCCGGCCCGGGTCAGCCGGCGCGGCCAGGCCGAGCCGGGCCGGGCCAGGCCGAGCCGGGCCGGGCCGAGCCGGGCCGGGCCAGGCCGAGCCGGGCCGGGCCAGACCGAGCCGGGCCGGGCCAGGCCGAGCCGAGCCGGGCCAGGCCGAGCCGAGCCGGGCCAGGCCGAGCCGAGCCGGGCCAGGCCGAGCCGGACCGGGCCTGGCACGGCAGGGACGAGTCCGCGGCGGCCTGCCTGTCTGGAGAGCAGGTGCTCCGGGACCGGTACACCCACGGCTTCTCCGGAGGGACGGCAGACCATCTGCGAGCGATATACCGCTGAGTCATATTTATGACTCAGCGGTATATCGCTCTCTGGTGGCGTGCTCGCAGGCGAGGCTACCGACGGTGAGCATCCCGCCCGACGGCCGCCGTGCGCGCCGGGTGCGAGCACCGGTCGCGGCACAGGTTCGGCCGGTCGAGGATGGCGCGGCACCGCTGCTCGGCGAGGCCGAGCCCGCCTGGCGGGTGGGTGGGTGGGTGGGTGGGTGGGTGGGTGGGTGCGGGTCAGTCGCGGTCGACGTGGTGGCCGACGACGGTGGGGCCGAGCATCACGGCGAAGCCGGAGCCGTCGCGGCGCGGATCGGCCGGCGGCAGCTCCACCGGATCACCGTTGGCCGTGGCGCCCACCGGCCGAGGGCCGATCCAGGCGACCGACAGATCCGTCTCACCCTTGAGGAACCGCTGGGCCCGTACGCCGCCGGTCGCCCGGCCCTTCGCCGGGTAGGCCTTGAACGGCGTCACCTTCACCGTGGCGCCGGTCGAGGTGACCACCATCGGCTCGCCGTGCGTCGCGTCATCGGTGCGGACCGCGCCGAAGAAGACCACCCGAGCGCCGGCCGGCAGGCTGATGCCGGCCATCCCGCCACCCTTGGGGCCCTGCGGCCGGACCAGGGACGCCGGGAAGCGCAGCAGTGACGCCTCCGAGGAGACGAACGTCAGCGTGTCGGTGGCGTCACCGAGCCAGGTCGCCCCGACCACCTCGTCGCCGTCGCGCAGCGACATCACCTCGAACTCGTCCGAGCGGACCGGCCAGTCCGGCGCGCAGACCTTCACCACGCCCTGCCGGGTACCGAGCGCCAGGCCGGGCGACCCCTGCGCGGACGGACCCAGCGGGGCCAGCCCGACGACGGTCTCCCCCGGCTCCAGCGGCACCAGTTCGGCGGCCGACATGCCCCCGCGCAGCGACACCGTGCCGGACTGTTCCGGCAGCACCGGCAGCGGCAGGACGTCGATCTTGAACGCCCGGCCGGCGCTGGTCACCACCAGCACCCGGCCCCGGGCCGTGGAGTGCACCACGGCGCGTACCGCGTCGTGCTTGACCCGGCCGCTACGCCGGCGCGCCTCGGCGGCCTCCTCCGACTCGGCCGCGGTGCGGGCCACCAGGCCGGTGGCGGAGAGGATCACCTGGCACGGGTCGTCGGCCACCTCCAGCGGGCCGGCCGGCACCGACGCCGCGAGGACCTCCTTGAGGTCGCCGTCGACGAGCGTGGTGCGCCGCTCGGCGCCGAACTGCCTCACCACCGCGGCCAGCTCGTCCGAGACGAGCTTCCGCAGCACCTTCGGATCGTCGAGGATCTTCGACAGCTCGGCGATCTCGCCGCGCAGCTTCTCCTGCTCGGCCTCCAGCTCCAGCCGGTCGTACCTGGTCAGCCGGCGCAGCGGAGTGTCCAGGATGTAGGTGGCCTGGATCTCGGAGAGCTTGAACTTCTGCATCAGGCCGTCCTTGGCCGCCTGGGCGTCCTCGCTCGCCCGGATCAGCTTGACCACCCGGTCGATGTCGAGCAGCGCGATCAGCAGGCCGTCGACCAGGTGCAGCCGCTCCTCCCGCTTGCGCTTGCGGTAGGAGCTGCGGCGGGTGACGACCTCGTAGCGGTGCGACAGGAAGACCTCGAGCAGTTCCTTGAGCCCGAGCGTGCGCGGCTGCCCGTCCACCAGCACCAGGTTGTTCACGCCGAACGACTGCTCCAGCGGGGTGAGCCGGTAGAGGTCGGCCAGCAGCGCCTGCGGGTTGACGCCGACCTTGCACTCCACGACGAGGCGGGTGCCGTTCTCCCGGTCTGTCAGGTCCTTGACGTCCGCGATGCCGGTCAGCCGCTTGGTCTTGTTGACCTCGTTGGTGATGGCCGCGATGACCTTCTCGGCGCCGACGCCGTACGGCAGCTCGGTGACGGTGATGGCCTGCCTGCCACGGCTGCCCTCCAGCGGGCCGATCTCCACCCGGCCGCGCATCCGCACCACGCCGCGCCCGGTCTCGTACGCCCGGCGCACCTCGTCCAGGCCGAGCAGCAGCCCGCCGGTGGGCAGGTCGGGGCCGGGCACGAACTCCATGAGCTTGTCCAGCGTGGCGTCCGGGTGGTTGATCAGCCACCGGGCGGCCTGGACCACCTCGCCGAGGTTGTGCGGGATCATGTTCGTCGCCATGCCGACCGCGATGCCCGACGCGCCGTTGACGAGCAGGTTCGGGAACGCCGCCGGCAGCACCGTGGGCTGGGTCAGCGAGCCGTCGTAGTTCGGCTCGACGTCGACCGTGTCCTCGCCCAGCTCGCCGACGAGCAGCATCGCCTCCCGGGACATCCGGGCCTCGGTGTATCGCGCCGCGGCCGGGCCGTCGTCCGGGCTGCCGAAGTTGCCGTGCCCGTCGATGAGCGGGACGTTGAGCGAGAAGTCCTGCGCCAGCCGCACCATCGCGTCGTAGATCGCGGTGTCGCCGTGCGGATGGTACTTACCCATTGTGTCGCCGACGATGCGGGCGCTCTTGACGTGGCCCCGGTCCGGGCGGTGGCCCTGCTCGTACATCGACCAGAGGATGCGCCGGTGCACCGGCTTGAGCCCGTCCCGGGCGTCCGGCAGGGCCCGGGAGTGGATGACCGAGAACGCGTACTCCAGGTAGGAGTCCGAGACCTCGGTGACCAGCGGGTTGTCGAAGACCCGGGCGCCGGCCTGGTCGAAGGCGGAGAGGTCCGCCTTGGCGCGGTCGTCCTTGCGGCGTGCCATGGTGCAGCTTCCTTCCGAAACGAGCCCGAGGGTCAGGCGTCGATGGCGTCGCGGTCGACGCGGTCGGCGGAGTCGATCAGCCAGTTGCGACGCGGCTCGACCTTCTCCCCCATGAGCAGTTCGAGGATCCGCTCGGCGGCCTCGACGTCGTCGAGCGTGATCCGCCGGACCGCACGGGTGGCCGGGTTCATGGTGGTGTCCCACAGCTCGTCGGCGTCCATCTCACCGAGGCCCTTGAAGCGCGGGATCGGGGTGACGATCTGCTTGCCGGCCTTCTCCAGCTTGCGGACCGTCGCCTCCATCTCCGCCTGGGTGTAGGTGTAGACGGTCTGCGGGTTGCGCCCCTTGGTGGTGATCTTGTGCAGGGGCGGCATCGCCGCGTAGAGCCGGCCGGCCTCGATCAGCGGACGCATGTAGCGGGCGAAGAGCGTGATCAGCAGCGTGCGGATGTGCGCGCCGTCGACGTCCGCGTCCGCCATGATCAGGACCCGGCCGTACCGCATGGTGGAGAGGTCGAACGTGCGCCCGGACCCGGCGCCGAGCACCTGCACGATCGCCGCGCACTCGACGTTGTCCAGCACCTGCTGAAGGTTCGCCTTCTGCACGTTGAGGATCTTGCCCCGGATCGGCAGCAGGGCCTGGTATTCGGAGGAGCGGGCGAGGCGCCCCGTCCCGAGGGCGCTGTCCCCCTCCACGATGAACAACTCACTTCTGTCGATGCCTGGTGCACGGCAGTCGACGAGCTTCGCCGGCATCGCCGCGCCCTCCAGCGCGGTCTTGCGGCGGGCGGCGTCCTTCTGCTGCTTCTGGGTGAGCCGGACCCGGGCCGCGTCGACGATCTTCTGGAGCACCGTGCGGGCCTCGGCCTTGGTGCGGCGATCCTCCAGCCAGCTCTTGAGGTGCGCCTCGACCAGGCCCTGGAGCACCTTGGTGATGCCGGCGGTGGAGAGCTCGTCCTTGGTCTGCGAGGTGAACTGCGGCTCCGGGATGCGCACGTGCACCACGGCGGTCATGCCCTCCAGGACGTCGTCCAGGGTGGGCGCGTCCTCCTTGGGCTTGAGCAGGCCACGGGCGTTGCGGGCGGCGTCGGCCAGGGTGCGGGCCAGCGCCCGCTCGAAGCCCTTGCGGTGGGTGCCGCCGTGGGCGTTGCGGATGGTGTTGGTGAAGCACTCGACGGTGCGTTCGTAGCCGGTGCCCCAGCGGAACGCGATCTCGACCTCGGCCCGGCGCTGCACGTTGGACTGCATCACGCCGTTGGCGTCGGCGGCGTTCTCGCGGTAGGTGCCCTCGCCGGTGACCAGGAGCGTGCCGGAGACCGGGCGGTCGCCGGCCGGGGAGAGGAACTCCACCATGTCGGTGAGGCCGTCGGGGAAGTGGAAGCGCTCCTCGACCGCCTCCTCGCCGGTCTCGTCGCGCAGCCGGTAGGCCACGCCGGGGACCAGGAAGGCGGTGTTGCGCAGCTTGAGCCGGACCGCCTCGGTGTCGAGCGCGGCCCCGGTCTCGAAGTAGCGGGGGTCGTGCCACCAGCGGATCGAGGTGCCGGTGCGCTGGCCGCGCTTCATCGCGCCGACGATCTGCAGGCCGGGGCCGGGGGTGAACGGCGCGTCGGGGCCGTCGCCGTCGAAGATCCCGGGTACGCCGTGGCGGAACGACATGGCGTGCACCTTGCCGCCCCGGCGGACGGTGACGTCGAAGCGGCGGGACAGGGCGTTGACCGCGGAGGCGCCCACGCCGTGCAGGCCGCCGGACGTCTTGTAGCCCGAGCCGCCGAACTTGCCGCCGGCGTGCAGCCGGGTCAGCACCAGCTCGACGCCGGAGATGCCGGACTTGGCGTGCACGTCGGTGGGGATGCCCCGGCCGTCGTCGTCGACCTGCACCGATCCGTCGGCGTGCAGGATCACGTCGACCTTCGTGGCGTGACCCGCGACACCCTCGTCGGTCGAGTTGTCGAGGATCTCGTTGACGAGGTGACCCACGCCACGACTGTCGGTCGACCCGATGTACATGCCGGGGCGTTTGCGGACGGCGTCGAGCCCCTCCAGGTGGGTGAGGTCGTCGGCGCCGTAGAGCGTCTCAGGCTGTGCGGTCAACTGGTCGTACTCCCAGGTCTCGGCGGTGGTGGTGCCGTTCACCGTGTGATCCCCCACGGCGATCGCCGGGCGCGGCGCGCCGGAGCGAGCCTAGCCCGGCGCTCCGACAGGTCCGTGTCACCGGGTGCGGTGCGTTGTCCGGTTACCCTGCGGGCCGGGTCGGTGCCGCCACCGGACACGGCGGCGCCCGGAGCGGGGAGGCGTCCATGCACGTCAACGACGCGAGCCGGGGATCGTCTTCCCGGCCGTCGGCCGAGGATGAGGCGATCGGCCGGTTCGAGCGGCTCTACGCGGAGGCCGAGCGGGGTGCGGCCGAGGTGCCCTGGGACCTGGCGGCGCCGCATTCCCTGCTCGCGGAGTGGACCGGGCGGACGCGACCGGACGGGTCCGGGCGCCGCGCGGTGGTGGTCGGGTGCGGCTTCGGCCGGGACGCCGAGCACCTGGCCGGCCTGGGGTTCACGACGGTGGCCTTCGACGTCTCCCCGACCGCGGTGCGGGCGGCGCGGCGGCGGCGCGCCGGATCGCCGGTCCGCTACGAGGTGGCCGACCTGTTCGACCCGCCGGCCGACTGGGCGGGCGGCTTCGACCTGGTGCTGGAGAGCATGAACGTGCAGGCGTTGCCGGTCGGGCTGCGCGCGCGGGCCACGGCCGCGGTGGGGCGGCTGGTGGCGCCGCGCGGGATGCTGCTGGTGATCGCGGCGGGCCGGCGCCCCGGCGAGGCGGTGGACGGTCCGCCGTGGCCGCTGACCCGCGCCGAGGTCGAGTCGTTCGGCGCGGCGGGGCTCACGCCGGGGCCGGTCGAGGAGATCACCGCGCCGGACGGCGGGCTGCGGTGGCGCGCGGAGTTCCACCGCTCCTGAGCCGGTGTCGGGCCATTGACGCCCGTCACACGCCCGTGATCTGATCGCCTCCTTGAAGAATCTTTCACATTTCGATGTGTGAGGGGGAGGTCGGGCATGTCCGTGTTCCGTCGTACCGTGCTCGCGGCGGCGATGGCCGTCGCCGCGGTGGCGCTGCCGGCCGCGGTGGCGCCGGCCCCGCCCGCCGCCGCGGCGCTGCCCACCGCCGCGGTGGCGTTGGGTGACAGCTTCATCAGCGGCGAGGGCGCCGGGGCGTACGCGCCGGTGGTCGACGTCAACGGGGTGGCCCAGGGCTTCCCCGGCTGGTCGGCGGCGAACGCCAACGCCTACTTCTGCCACCGCTCGCCGAACGCCTCACTGTTCCGGGCCGACCTGCCGGGCATCGCCGCCCGGTTCAACCTGGCCTGCTCGGGCGGGCAGCCGTACGACATCGCCAACGCCTCGGCCACCCGGGCGAAGGGTCGGCAGGTGGCCGCCCAGCTCGACCAACTGCGGGCGGTGGCGCAGACCCACGACATCGACCTGGTGCTGGTCGGCCTCGGCTCGAACAACAGCTCGTTCACCTTCGGCAGCGTGGCGGAGAAGTGCGCCAACCGGTTCATCGCCGACGCCTGGACCGGCTGGTGGGAGTTCTGGGCGTACCTGGGCGGCCCGGTGGAGCAGAAGCCGTGCACCGACGCCGACCTCGGCACGGCCGCGCAGTTCTCCGCCGCGACCGCGGAGACCACCGCCGCGCTGCGGCAGCTGCTCACCACGCTCGACCAGGTCGACGCCGACGGCCAGCACCGGGTGGTGTTCCAGGACTACACCAACCCGCTGCCGTACGAGCTGGACCAGAGCTACTGGAGCGAGGACAGCCGGGACGACACCCGGGACAAGTTCCGCGCCCTGGGCGCCGAGCGGTACGCGGCCGGCTGCCCGATCCACCGGGCCAGCCTGGCGCCCGGCCAGCGGTTCTCCCAGGGGCTCGGCACGCTGGTCAGTTCGGTGCGTGGCACGCTGGCCGCCGAGTTCCCGACCGACGACCTGGTCTATCTGAACGTGCAGCGCGCGTTCGACGGCGCCCGGCTCTGCGAGTCGGCGGGCAGCCCGGCGAACGCCCTGGCCACCCCGATCCGCCTGATGGACGGTCCGACCGGCGTCTTCGTCACCAGCCTCTCCGGCAAGGACAAACTCGACATCCAGCGGATCGCGAACGCCTGCGGCACCTACTTCCAGACCTGCCAGGAGTCGTGGCACCCGAGCGCCGCCGGCCACCAGGTGCTCGGCCGGTGCCTGAGCGGCGCGGCGGCGACCGGCGCCCGCAGCGTCTCCTGCGTCCGCGCGCCGGACGGCACGGTCAGCGTGGGCTGAGCAGGCCGCCCGGCGTCCCGCGTGCGGGGCGCCGGGCGGTCAGGCCCGGACCGCCGCGCCGAGCACGTGCGGCGAGGCCGGCGCCGGGAGCCCGGCCTCGGGGAAGCGGAACCGGTCCAGCCCGGTGACGGTGAAGCCGGCGGCACCGATCGCCGCCACGGTGTCCCGGGCGGTGTGGCAGCCGGCGCAGAACAGCGGCCAGAGCGTCGCGTCGGCCACGCGTTGGGCCCGGCGCAGACCTGGTGTCTGCGCCACCACGTGCTCGTAGAAGCGCAGCTCACCGCCGGGACGGAGCACCCGGCGCGCCTCCGCCAGCGCCACCGCCTGGTCCGGCACCGAGCAGAGGACCAGGGAGAACACCACCGCGTCGGCGGCGCCGTCGGCGACCGGCAGCGCTTCGGCCAGGCCGGCGGCCACGGTCACCGGCACCCGGGCGGCGGGCGCGGCCTCGCGGGCCAGCGCGCGCAGGCGCGGCTCCGGCTCGACGGCGAGGACCCCGGTCACGGCCGGCGGGTAGTGCGTCAGGTTGCGTCCGTTGCCGGCGCCGACCTCGACCACCCGACCGCGCAGCCCGGCGACCAGCCGTCGCCGGTGCGCGGCGACGCCGGCCTCGTCCATGGCGACGCTGGCCCGGGCGAAGATCCGGGCGAAGATCGGGTGGGAGACGGCCATCAGCGGCCCGCCGGCGGAGCGCCGAGGCTGAGCAGGAGCGGGCCGGCGGCGCCGTCGACCAGGTCGCCGAGGCGCACCCCGTCGAGGACGGCGAGGAACGCGGCCTGGGCGCGGCGCAGCTCGCCGCGCAGCCGGCAGCCGGCGACCAGCGGGCAGGCCGGTTCGTGGCAGTTGACCACCTCGTCGTCGCCCTCGAAGGCCCGGACCACCTGGCCGACGGTCAGCTCGCCGGCGTGCTCGGCGAAGGCCACCCCGCCGGAGCGGCCCCGGATGGTCACCAGGACGCCGAGCCGCTGCAACCGTTGCACCACCTTGGCGACGTGGCTGCGGGGCAGCGCGAGTCGGGTGGCGAGTTCGTCCACCGTGGCGCGGGCCGGGGACGCGGCGGTCAGCATGGCGATGCGCAGCGCCATGTCGGTCGACCGGTTGAGCCTCACGCCCCGACCCTAGCCAGTCGGCGCCGTCCGCGACACGGGCAGATCGCCGCGCGGCCGGGGTGACCGGCGCCACCTCGGCCCCGGGACCTTCGACCCTAAAGAGGAACAAGAGACTCCTGTTTCGTGGTGATCGACCCGTTCGACACCAGAAGGAGACTCAGTCGTGCTCTCGGAATCCTCCACCGCCGTGGTGACGGCGACCCTGCCCGCCGTGCGGGCACACGGCGAGGCGATCACCGGCCGGTTCTACCAGCGGATGTTCGACGCCCACCCGGAGCTGCTCGACCTGTTCAACCGGGGCAACCAGGCGAACGGGCAGCAGAAGGCCGCCCTCGCCGCCGCCGTGGCGGCGTACGCCGGGCACCTGACCGGTGACGCCGGCGCGCCCTGGGGGCCGGTGCTGGACCGGATCGCGCACAAGCACGCCTCCCTCGGGATCACCGCCACCCAGTACCCGGTCGTCGGCCGGCACCTGCTGGCCGCGGTCGGCGAGGTGCTCGGCGACGCCGTGACCGCGCCGGTCGCCGCCGCCTGGGACGAGGTCTACTGGCTGCTGGCCTGCGAGCTGATCGCCCGCGAGGCGCGCCTCTACGCCGGGGCCGGCGTACCCGAGGGCGGCCCGGTCTGGCGGGACTGGCGGGTGACCGGGCGGGCCCGGGAGACCACCGACGTCGTCTCGTTCACCCTCGCGCCGGCCGACGACGGCGTCGCGCCCGACTTCACCCCCGGCAGCTACGTCTCGGTGGCGGTCGACCTGGACGGCGGCCGAGGGCGGCAGATCCGCCAGTACAGCCTCTCCGGCCGGCCCGGCGCCGACCGGTGGCGGATCACCGTGAAGCGGGTACGCGGCGTGGCCGGCGCGCCCGACGGGCTGGTCTCCGGGCACCTGCACGAGCGCGTCGCCGTCGGCGACACGCTCCGGCTGAGCCCGGCCTTCGGCGAGGTCGACGCCACCGGTGACGGCGGACCGCTGCTGCTGGTCAGCGCCGGCATCGGGCTCACCCCGGCGATGGCGGCGCTGGCGCGCCTGGCCGACCGCGACCCCGGCCGCCAGGTGACGCTGGCGCACGCCGACCGGGCCCCCGCCGCGCACGCGTTGCGCCACGAGCTGCCCGCGTTCCAGGAGCGGCTGCCGAACCTCACCGTCCAGCTCTGGTACGAGGACGCCGTCGACGGCGATCTGGCGGGGCTGAAGGCGGAGGTGTCCCCCGGTCTGATCGAGCCGGGGCGGCTCCCGGTCGCCGCCGGGGTCGCGGCGCACCTGTGCGGGCCGATCCCGTTCATGAACGCGGTCCGCGGCGATCTGCTGCGCCGCGGCGTACCGGCCGACCGGATCGCCTACGAGGTGTTCGGCCCGGGGATGCTGCCGGGCTGACCGATGAGGCGGGCGCCGGCCCAGGCGGTCGGTCCGCCACCCCTTGCTACCCGCCGGTAGCTTCGGCCCGTACGCTGGGCCGGTGAGCGGGGAGTACGCGCAGGAGTACGTGGACGTCGACGGGGCGCGCCTCGGCGTGCAGATCTACCCGGAGCCGGCCGGGCCGCCCGGCGCGCCGGTGGTGCTGATCTGGCCGGCCATGGGCGTTCGGGCCCGCTACTACCGGCCGTTCGCCACCGCGCTGCGCGACGCCGGGCTCGCCGTGGTCGTGGCCGACCTGCGCGGCACCGGGGAGAGCACCCCCGCCCCCGCCCGCACCTGCCGGTACGGCTACGCCGAGCTGGCCACCGACGTCGGCGCGGTGCTCGACGCGCTCAAGCCCCGGCTGGACGGCCGCACCCGGCTGCTGCTCGGGCACTCGCTGGGCGGGCAGGTCGCCGTGCTGCACCAGGCGCTGCACGACGCCGACCGGGTCGACGGGCTGGCCCTGGTCGCGGTGGGCATCCCGTGGTGGCGCCGGTATCCGGGGCTGCGCGGCTGGGGCGTGCTGCCGTACACCCAGGGCATCGCGGCGGCGGCCCGGCTGCTCGGCGTCTGGCCCGGCTGGGGGTTCGGCGGCCGGCAGGCACGCGGCGTGATCCGGGACTGGGCGCAAACCGCCCGCACCGGCCGGTTCCCGGCGTTGGACGGCGTCGACGCGGAGGCCGCCGTGCGACGGATCCGCACCCCGGTGCTCGCGATCAGCGTCGACGACGACCAGTACACGCCGCACGAGACGCTGGACCACCTCTGCGGCAAGCTGGCCGCCGCGCCGGTGACCCGGCACCGCTACACGGTCGCCGAGGCCGGCGCGGCGCTGGACCACTTCACCTGGGTCCGTGCCGCCACGCCGCTGGCCGGCCGGGTCGCCGCGTTCGTCGGCGCCCTGCCGGCCCGTGATTCGAGGGCGTGAGCACGGCGAGGACGGGTATGCCGCACCGCCCGAACACGGCGGAGGGGGATCTGATGTCCGAACGGCACACCACGCTGCGCTCGATGCACGACCTGGGCCTGGCGGCCTGGTTCGGCGGCTCCCTGATGGGAGCGCTCGGCGTCAACGGCGCGGCGGCACGAATCGACGACACGACGCAGCGGCTGCCGGTGGCCTCGGCCGGCTGGGCCCGTTGGACGCCGGTGAACGCGGCGGCGATCGGCGCGCACCTGGCCGGCGCGGTCGGCGAGCTGGTCACCGAGAGCCCGCGGATGGCCCGGCAGTCGGGGGTGGGAAAGGCCAGCGCGGTGAAGACCGGGCTGACCGTCGCCGCGCTGGCGGTCACCGGCTACAGCCGGCTGGTCGGCATGAAGCTGGAGAAGGCGGGCGGGCCGCCCGTCATGGGGACCACCGAGCCGCACCAGCACACCCCGGCGAACGTCGCCGCGAGCCAGCGACAGATGAAGATGCTGCAGTGGGCGATCCCGGCGCTGACCGGCGCGCTGGTCGTGGTGACGGCGTACATGGGCGAGCAGCAGAAGCCGGGGCAGGTGTTCCGCGGCATGCTCAGCCGGGCCGGCGGGATGCCGAAGAACCTCGGCAAGATGGCCGCCATGGGCGCGGCCGGGCGTTCCCTGGTCGGCGCGGCTCGCTGACCACCGCGCGGCCGGCGACCCACGTCGGGGTGGGTCGCCGGCCGCGCGGTGATGGCCCCGACCCGACGCGTGCCGGACGACCGGCGCCGGGTGATCCAGGCACTGTGAGGTGAGACCATGACGAGCAGGGACGCCCCGGGCGAGGAGCGCGGGCCGGAGTCGGCCGCGCCGTGGGGCACCACCGACGGGTTCGACGCCGACCCGCCGTGGGGCGCGGGTGACCGCGACCCGATGGACGAGGGCAGTGAGGAGACCGCCGTACCCGAGGGCCGGCGCGGTGAGCGTCGCGCGGCCGGGGCCGGACCGGGCGGCCCGAAGGCGGGCCGGCACGGGTTCGGACCGGTCGAGCCGACCCGGACGACCGAGGCGGGGCCGGGCGCGCCGCCCGACCCGGCCCCGTCGCGACGGACGTTCCCGGACGACCGGGCGGACGGCGACCTCGGCGACAACGCGCTGGAGGAGGCGACCGGGATGCGCCCGGAGACCCGCCCCTGAGCGGAACCGTCAGGAGCCGGTGCCGTCCTCACCCGGCCGGCCCGGCGCCGACGGCTCGTTGTCCGGCACCGGCGGGTCGGCCACCGGGTGCCCGGTGTCGTCCACCAGGTCCGGCGCCATGCTGCCGCCGTGCGCCTCCTCGGCCTCCCGGGTCGCCCGGGGGTCCCGGCCGGCCTCGTCGCGTCGTTCGTCCACGTCTCCCCCTCGCTGCGCTCCGGTGACCACAGCGGCGGTACCCGGGAGCGGGGTGGGGAAACCTCAGGCCCGCGCGGCGGCGGGGGCGACGTCGAGCAGGGCGGCGAGGCGGGCGGCGTCCCGCTGGGCCTGGTCGCCGCAGCAGTTGTTCATCAGCACGTGCAGCTCGGTGCTCTGGTCGGCCAGCTCGCGCAGCAGCACCGACCAGTGCCGCAGCTCCCGCTCGCCGTAGGCGTAACGGAACCGGTCCTGCTTGTCGCCGCTCTCCCAGGCTGTGCTGTGCCCGTGGAAGCGGATCACGGCCAGGTCGGTGGTGGCGACGAGGATCGGTGGCACCGAGGAGGCGTGCCCCTGCGGCATGTCCACACAGGCGTACCCGAGCCCGTTCTCGCGCAGGAACGTCACGGTGTCCACCACGGCGTCCTCGGTGAACCACGACGAGTGTCGCAGCTCGACGGTGACCGGCCAGGGCCGGCACCGCCGCGCCGCGGCCAGGATCCGCCGCCGGGCCGCGTCGCCTCGGGCCAGCCAGGGCGGGAACTGCAACAGCACCGCGCCGAGCCGGTCGGCCGCCGCGAGCGGCGCCAGCGCCGCGTGGAACCGGTCCCACAGCTCGTCGTACGCCCCGGCGGGCAGGTCACGCCAGCGGACCCGGCTCGGCCCGCCCGCCGGTCGCAGGTCCCGGGGCAGCGCGTCGACCGGGGTGTGGTGGCCGGTGAAGAGGCGGAACGCCTTGACGTCGAAGGTGAACCCGGGTGGGGTGGCGGCGGCCCACGCCGCGGTCGTCTCCGGCGCCGGCACCGCGTAGTACGAGGTGTCCACCTCGACCAGACCGAAGTGCTCCGCGTACCAGCCCAGCCGGCCGGCCGGGGTGTTGATCCCGCGCGGGTACCAGCCGGAGCGGACCAGCATCTGGTCGGCCCACGAGGACGTGCCCACCTTGATGACACCCATGTCATTCAGTTCACCGCCACCCGGGCGGATCGGCAACCGGAGGCTCCGGTGTGGAGCCTCGGAACTGTCGGTGCGAGGTCGTACGGTGACGTCGGGTCGTCGATCGGAAGGACGGGCGGCATGGACGTCAGCGAGGAGGTTCTCACCGGGGAGCGGGCGGATCTGCTCGCCGCCCTGCGCCGGCACCGCGGCTTCCTGCGGCAGACGGTGGCCGGGCTCGACGACGAGCAGGCGGCGCGCCGGAGCACGGTCAGCGCGCTGTGCCTCGGCGGGATCGTCAAGCACGTGGCGATCACGGAGCGGATGTGGGCCCGGTTCGCGGTGGGCGGGGCCGAGGCGATGAGCAGCGAGCCGGTCGACTGGGCCGGCCAGTTCCGGATGGATCCGACCGACACGCTGGCCGGGCTGCTCGCCGAGTTCGACCGGGTGGCCGCCGGGACCGACGCCCTGGTCGCCACGCTCGACCTGGACGAGGCGCACGCCCTGCCCGACCAGCCGTGGTTCGAGCGCGGCGCCGCTTGGACGGTGCGCCGAGTGCTGCTGCACCTGGTCGCCGAGATCGCCCAGCACGCCGGCCACGCCGACATCATCCGCGAGTCCATCGACGGGGCGAAGACGATGGGCTGACCGGCGACGTGACCCACCTCACGGTCCCGGCGCGCCCGGTGGTGTGACACCGGGCCAGGTGGCGGCGCTGAGGGTCACGAGATGGACGCACCCCGCCTGGACCAGGAAACCGTCGAGCGGCTGCTCGTCGGTTCCGCCGACGGCCCGCGGGCGCTCACCCGTCTCCTCGACGCCGTCCGGGTCCCGCCCGGCACCGGCGAGGTCAGCGGTGAGGCCGCCGCGGTCACCGCGTTCCGGGAGGCGCGGGCCGGCGCGGTCGTGGCGGCGCGGCCGGCCGATCGGCCGCCGATCGGCGTGCCGCGCGCGGCCCGGCCGACCGGCGGCTCCCGGCCGGTGGACCGGCGGCGGGCGGTCCCCCGGGGCGACACCGGGCACCGGCCCGCACGACGGTTCGCCGGGTTGCTCGGCGGCAAGCTCGCGGTCGCCACCGTGCTCGCGTCGCTCGGCGGCGGCGTGGCACTGGCCGCCGCCACCGGGAACCTACCCGGGCCTGGCGGCGACCGGACGCCGGTGGACGGCGCCTCCGGCGGCAGCCGGCCCGTCGCCGGACCGCTACCGGCGACGGGCCCGCGCGGCCGGACCGGCGAGCCGACGCCCACGGCGGCCGACCCGCTCGCGCCGGGGCGGCTCTGCACCGCCTACCACCGCCTGGCGGAGCCGGAGCGCGGGCCCGCCCTGGACACCCCGGCGTTCGCCGGCCTGGTCGCCGCCGCCGGCGGCCCCCGCCGGGTGCCCGGCTACTGCGCCGACCTGCTCCCCGGGGCGGCCGGTCCCGACGAATCCCGCCCGCCCGTCGGCTCCGCGGAACCCGGACCCGACGGCTCCGGACCACCGGGTCCCGCGGGCTCCGGGCCCCCGGGACCGGACGGTTCGGGTCCGCCGCCGCAGCCGACCACCGCCGGCTCCGGCCACCCGCTCGGCCCGGCCGGCCCGCCGACCGGCCGACGCCCGGGCTGACGACCGGCTGCTAACGTGCCCCGGTGACCCCCCGGCGTCGCCGACTGGCGATCCTCCTGCGCCTGGCCGTGGTGCTCGGCGTGGTGGCCGGCATCGTGCTGACCGCGCTCGGCCCGGCCACGATCACCGGCCTGCTGCCCTACTTCACCATCCAGAGCAACGTGGCGGTCGGCGTCTTCGCCGGCTACACCGCCTGGTGCGCGCTGCGCGACCGGCCGGAGCCGCCGAGCGTGCTCAAGGGCGCGGTGACGCTCTACATCACCATCACCGGCACGGTCTACCACCTGGTGCTGGCGAACCCGGCCAGCCCGTTCGCCATGGTCCAGCCGCACCGGGAGCCGGGCGAGTGGTGGGGCAACCAGTTCCTGCACACCGTGGTGCCGCTGCTCGCGGTCGCCGACTGGGCGCTGTTCGACAGGCGCGGGCGACTGCGCCCCCGATACGCCGCCTGGTGGCTGGTCTTCCCGCTGGCGTACCTCGGTTTCGCGCTGGTGCGCGGGCTGGTCGTGCACCGCTACCCGTACCCGTTCCTCGACGCGGGACAGCTCGGCTACGACGGCGTCGGTGTGAGCGCGGTCGGGTTCGCCGTCGTGTTCTGGCTGTTGGGTCTGCTCTTCGTGGGCGTCGACCGGCTGCTCGCCCGACGCCGGGGCGCCGCCCCGGCGCAGGCGGCGCGGGAAGACCCGGCGGTACGGCAGCCCACCGCGTCCGGCTGAACCCCGACCGGTCAGGCGGCACGCCGCACGCCCGTCTCGTCACCGACCCGGGCCCGCCGGCCGCCGCCCCGCTCCCGGCCGAACGTGTCCGTCCGTCCCCAGCGACCCGGCACGTCGAGCAGCTCGATCCGGCCGTAGCCGGCCGGGATCACGGGGTCGACCAGCAGGTTCTCCCCGCACGGCCGGAGCCCGAGCATCGTCGACAGCAGCAACAGCAGGCCGCCGGAGGCCCACGACTGGGGGCGGCCGGCCGCCGGCAGCTGGACCGGGTACTTGGTCAGCCCGCGCGGGTAGCCGGCGATCACCTCCGGGACCGAGCCGCCGAGCGTCTCGGCCGCCTCGAACACGCCGGCGGCGATCTGGGCCGCCTCCGCGTCGAAGCCGTACCGGCGCAGGCCGGCCGCGACGAGCGCGTTGTCCGACGGCCAGACCGCGCCGAGGTGCGCCCCGACCGGGTTGTACGGCCGCTGGCCGTCGGCGTAGGTGCGTACCCCCCAGCCGGAGAAGAGGTCCGGCCCGCACAGGTGCGCGGCCAGCGCGTCGGCCCGGTCCGGCTCGACGATGCCGCTCCACAGCAGGTGCCCGAGACCGGAGGTGAGCGCGTCGACCGGCTGGCAGTCCGGGGTGAGGGCCAGCGCGTAGTAGCCCCGGTGCGGCAGCCAGAAGTCCCGGTTGAACCGCTCGCGCAGGCGCGCCGCGTCGGCCTCCAACCGCTCGGCGTACTCCGGGTCGTCCCAGACCTCCCGGGCCAGCCGGGCGCCCCGGATCCGCGCGTCGTACCCGTACCCCTGAAGTTCGCACGTGGCGCGGGGGTAGGGCGGCACGACGCCGTGCCGGTCGACGATCGCGTCGGGCGAGTTCCGCCAGGTCTGGTTCGCCACCCCGTTGACCGTGTTGCGCGGCTGGTAGCGCAGGTAGCCGTCGCCGTACGGGTCGCCGTAGTCGGTCAGCCAGTCCAGCGCCATCCGGGCCGGGTGCCGCAGCTCCCGGACCAGGTCGGCGTCGCCGGTCCACCGCTCGTACTCGTCGAGCAGCACGACGAAGAGCGGGGTGGTGTCGGCCGCGCCGTAGTAGAGCGCGGTGGGCTGCTCGCCGAACGCGGCCGCCTCGCCGTACCGCAGCTCACAGAGGATCTTGCCGGGTTCCTCGTCGTGGTAGTCGTCGAGCCGGCCGCCCTGCAGCAACGCGAGCATGCGCAGCGTGGCCGGCGTCAGCTCGGGCGTGAACGCCAGCGTCTCCAGGCAGGTGACCAGGGCGTCGCGGCCGTAGAGCGTCATCGCCCAGGGCAACCCGCCGACCGGCACCCGGTCGGTGTACGCCAGCGGCGTGTAGCGCAGCGCGGCCAGATCGGCCAGGGCCTGCCGGTAGGCGGCGCCGAGAGCCTTGCGGTCGGCGACGAGGTGCGGCGCCTGGTCGAACCAGTGCGCGAGGTCCGCGCGCATGTCCGCGCGGACCCGCTGGCGGTGGGACTCGATGTCGGCGCGCAGGTCGCGTCCGCCGGCGCCCTGAATGACCATGGCGACGTGCAGGTCGGTGTGCCACTCGCCGTTCGGCTCGACCCGGATCCGGAACGTCATCCCGCGCCCGTCGACCTCCGCCGGAGCGGTGCTGGTGACGTCCGTCTGCCGGGTGAACCGGTCCCGCTCGTAGCGGATCCGCAGCTGGCGCCGGTCGGTGTCGGCGACGACGACCGGTTCGCGTGACGCGGGTCGCAGGACCTCGGCGGTGTCGGCGAAGTCGCTGCCGATCTCCATCCGCACGGTGAACTCGGCGGGCTCGGCGGAGTGGTTCAGCACCGTGAGTCGCTCGTGGAACGCCTCGTCGACGGAGCGGTGCCGGATCACCGAGACGTCCGCGTCCACGTAGTGGCTGGCGGCGCCGGGGACGAGCACGAAGCGGGTCTCGAAGTAGCTCAGCTCGTCCCGGGACAAGGCGTGCAGCCGCTCCCCGTCGATGGTGAGCACCCACCGGGACAGGAACCGGGTGTCGAAGGAGAACAGGCCGATCGGGGCGGACGGGTCGGGCTCCATGTCGCCCTGCGCGTCGCTCATCGCGAACGCGTTACCGGCGAGGACGTTGACCAGCTCCTGCCTCATCGGGCGGCCCCCCGGTAGGGGAAGCCGGCCACGTCCCGCGGGTGCCGGGCGTCCGGCGGGCCGGGAAAGATCCGGCGCAGGGTCAGCAGCAGCTTCAGCTCGCCCTGCACGGTGAGGTCGTTGCGCAGCAGCGCGGCAGCCGGGTGCAGGCGCCCGGCCGCGATCCGGTCGAAGACCTGCCGGTCGGCGCGGACCACCAGGTCCGCCTCCTCGGCCAGCCGGGCCACCCGGACGTCCTGCCGGTCGATGGTCAGGTACCAGTGCTCGGTGTGACCACCGTCCCGCAGGTCCAGGCGGATCGTGCCGGAGGTGGTCTCGGGCAGCTCCGGGTGCCGGCCGGCCGCCCCTCGGGCCAGGTGCTCCGCGGCGGAGACGCTCATCCGGTCCCCTTCCTCGTCGTGCCGTTCCCGCAGCGTCCCCGGGAGTCGGGTGAGGCGAACTCACCCGGTCCGGGTGAGTCGGGCGGCCGCACCGGGTACCGGACGGGCATGTGGACGACCGGGGACGCCACCGCCGACCGGGTGCTGCTCGCGCTGCTGACCATGCAGCGGGAGTCCTGGGAGCAGGGCATCACCGGGCAGGCGCTGCTCGACCTCGGGCTGCCGGAGGCGGCGGTGCTCGTCGCCGACGCGGCGGTGACCCGCCGGCGGCCGGACGGGCGGCTCGGCGAGTGGGCCGGCTCGGTGGGCGCGGTGAACGGCGCCGCGTGCGGCGAGGTGGTCCGGCACGCCGCCGTCACGACCGGGGACCCGAGGTACGCCGCCGCGTTGGACGCGCAGCTCGACTGGCTGGCGCGCCGGGCGCCCCGGGCCGCCGACGGCACGCTGTTCCACCTGCTCGACGGCCGTCAGGTGTGGGCCGACACGGTCTACATGACGGTGCCGCTGCTGGCCCTGACCGGTCGGACTGAGCTGGCCACCGCGCAGGTGACCGGGCACCGCCGGCGGTTGCACGACCCCCGCACCGGCCTGTACGCGGCCCGCTGGGACGAGGACCGGGGCGAGCTGGACCGGCCGGAGCCCTGGGGCACCGGCAACGGCTGGGTGGTCGCCGGGATCGCCCGGGCGCTGCGCCCGGCGAGGGCCTGGCCGGCCGGGCTCCGCGCCGAGCTGGCCGGGCACGCCGAGGAGGTGCTCACCGCCTGTCTGGCGTACCGGACCGACGACGGGCTCTTCCCCGACGTGCTCGACGACCCCGGCACGTTCCGCGAGGCGAACACGGCCCAACTTCTCGGGTACGCGGCGCTGACCGGGGTGGCCGACGGCTGGCTGTCCCGCTCGTGGCTCGACGTGGGGGCGGACCTGCTGGCCGCCGCCGGCCGCCGCGTCGACGGGTCCGGACGGGTGACCGGGGTCAGCGGCGCGCCGGACTTCGCCGCCCCCGGCACCTCACCCGAGGCGCAGGCCGGTCACCTGCTCGGGCACGCCGCGCTGCGCCGGGCCCGGGACGCGGTCAGCCCAGGATGAGCCCGCGCACGTACGCGGCCTGACCGACGTGCTGGAGGTCGTCGTCGAGCACGCTGACCAGCCGTACGCCGAGGGTGACCGGCGGGTCCCAGTTGTCGTCCACGACCCGGTCCAGGTCGGCCGGCCCCAACCCGCGCAGGTAGGCCAGGCTGCGGTCCACCACCGCCCGGTGGTAGTCGAGCAGCACGCCCCCGTCGTCCGGGCGGACCCCGGCGATCTGCTCGGGGCCGTGGCCGTAGCCGGTGTCGTCCGGGTCGGAACGCAGGCCGCACCGCCGCGCCCAGTCGCCGCCGACCCAGAGCTGCTCCTTGCCCATCACGTCGGCGACGTGGTGGTCCTGGATCCGGGTCAGGTGCCAGACCAGCCAGCCGACCGGGTTCGCCCCGTCCGCCGGGGCCTGCCGCAACTGCTCCGGGCCGAGCCCGTCGAGCGCGCCGGCGACCAGGTCGGGCAGCCGCCCGTACCCCTCGGTCAGCAGATCGTTCACGTCCATGTGCGCCTCACTCCCCGACCGTCTCGCACCGTCTCCCGGGCAGTACCGCCCAGCGGGCGGGGCAAACCTCCGCTCTAGGGTGATCGGGTGGTCGCGGCGCTGGAGCTGTATCTCGACACCGACGCCACCCGGCGGGTCCGGGTGCTGTGGGACCTGCTGGAGTCCGAGGGGGTGCAGAGCATGCGCTCGCTGCTGGCCCAGCGGCACCGCCCGCACGTCTCGCTGGCGGTCGCGCCCCGTCTGGACCCGCGGCAGGTGGCCGAGGCGCTCGCCGGGACGGTGGTCGCCGCGCCGCTGCGGTTGGAGTTCCAGCACGCCGGCCAGTTCGTCGGACGCGTGCTGTGGCTCGGGCCGGCGCCCACGCCGGAGCTGCTGGCCCACCACGCGGACGTGCACGAGCGGCTGGCCCGGGCCGGGGTCGGCGTGGTGGAGCACTACCGGCCGGGCCGGTGGGTGCCGCACTGCACGCTCTCCATGCGGGTGCCGAACCCGCTGATGGGCGCCGCGGTGCGCCGCTGCCTGGAGATCCTGCCGCTGACCGCCACCGTGGTCGGGGCCGCGGTGACCGACCACGCCCGCGACATCTCCCACCCGCTGCCCTGACCGCGACGGCCGGCCGCCCGGCACGGGGCCTAGACTGGGCGGATGAGGTGGAGCCGGTGACCGGCGGGGACGCGACAGGACCCGGCTACGGTCACGGCTGCCTCGCCTACGCCGACCCGGCCGCGCTGCACGCGCTGGAGGTCGACCAGGTCACCGCCGGGCTCGCCGCGGGCGAACAGGTCTGGCTGGTCGGCCCGGAGGAGCCCGAGGTGACGGCCCGGCGGCTGACGGCGGTGCCCGGGTTCACCGCCGCGCGGCGTCGCGGCGACGTGCGGCTGCTCGCCGTCGGCCAGGCCTACCGGCACGACGAGGTGGTCGATCCCGGCACGCAGGTCCGGGCGTACGTGCGGGCCACCACCGAGGCGTTGACCGCCGGCTACACCGGCCTGCGGGTGGTGGCCGAGGCGACCGGCCTGGTGCGCACCGCCGCCCAGCGGGACGCCTTCGCCCGCTACGAGCACCGCATCGACCACTGGATGCGGCACCGGCCGATGTCGGCGGTCTGCGCGTACGACCGGCGGGTGCTGGGCGACGCGGCGATCGCCGAGCTGGCCTGCCTGCACGCGCAGACCAACGCCGAGGTGCTGTTCCGGTTGCACGCCGGCGGCGACGACGCGGCGGTGGCGCTCGGGGGCGAGCTGGACCCGTCCAACCACCTGCTCTTCGCCACGGCGTTGGAGCGGGCCGACCCGCGTCCGGAGGCGGGCCGGCTGGTGTTCGACGCGTCCCACCTGCGCTTCGTCGACCACCGCGGCCTGCTGCGGCTGCGCGATCACGCCCGCCGGCACGACGCCGTGGCGGTGTTGCGCACCCGTCACTCGGCGCCCGCCCGGCTGGTGGAGCTGCTGCGCCTGACCGGGATCCGGGTCGAGGTGGTCCGATGAGGACCGGCGCGGCCGCCGGCCACACCGGCTACTTCCACGAGGCGCTGCTCTACGAGTCCGACGACGAGCTGCTGGCCGTCGTCCTGCCGTTCCTGCGCGGCGGCGTCGAGGCGGGCGAACCCACGGTGGTGGGCCTGGGTGGGCGCAACGCCGACCTGGTCCGCCGGGCGTTGCCCGCCGGCGCCGACGTCACGTTCCTGCCCGGCGGGGACGTCTACGCCCGGCCGACCGGCGCGATCCGCGCCTACCGCGAGTTGCTCGGCTCCTACGTGGCGGCCGGCGCCCGGCAGATCCGCATCGTCGGCGAGCTGCCGGCGGTTCTGTTCGGGGCGACCTGGGACGCGTGGGCCCGCTACGAGTCGGCGATCAATCACGCCTACGACGACTTCCCGCTGTGGAGCATGTGCGCCTACGACCGTCGGGTCGCGCCGCCGCACGTGCTGGCCGACGTGGCGCGGACCCATCCCCGGGTCGCCACCCCGGACGGTCGACACGAACCGACCGGCGTCTACACCGAGCCCGCGACCTACCTGTCCGAGTGCCGTCCCGCGCCGCTCGACCCGGTGCAGCACACGGTGCCGGAGGTCGAGCTGTCCGACCCGACGCCCGCCGGGGCCCGTGCGGCGGTCCGCGCCGCCGACCGGGGCCTGCTCCCGCCCGACGACCTCGACGACCTGGTGATGGCGGTGAGCGAGGTGGTGTGCAACGCGCTGCGGCACGGCACGGCCCCGGTGTGCCTGCGCCTGTGGCGCGCCCCCGACCGGCTGGTGGTGACCGTGCACGACCGCGGCCCCGGTCCGAAGGACCCGTACGCCGGGCTGCTGCCGGCGGGCGACGGGAGCGAGGGCGGCCTGGGCCTGTGGATCAGCCACCAGAGCTGCGACCACGTGACGCACCACCGGGACGCCGACGGTTTCACCATCCGACTGACGGTCGGGAATCCCCACTTCCCGGTCTGACTCGCGGATCAGCGGGCGGGGCGGGGCGAGACGCGCGCGCGGACACGGTACCGTAGCGCCTCATCGTGCCCTGCGGCCTGGCGCTGGCGAACCGACGGAGGATGGCGCATGTCCAACGGTGAGGAACCGTTCGCACCCCACGACGACGTGTCCGCACGCCCCCGGTTCGCTCCGGGGCTGCGCGGCTACGACAAGCGTCAGGTGGACCGGTACGTCGAGCAGATGGACGGCGAGGTGAGCGCGCTGACCGCCGCCCGGGACCGAGCGTACGCGCAGGTGCGGGAGCTGACCGCGCAGGTGCAGCGGGCGCAGGCCGAGGCGGTCGAGCTGCGGGACCGCCCGACGGCGGTGGACCGGGCCTCGTTCCGCGACCTGGGGCCGATGGTCGACCAGATCCTCGACCTGGCCGAGAAGCAGGCCGGCCAGATCACAGAGATGGCTACCCGACGCGCGGAGGACCACCAGGCGCAGGCGGAGAAGGTGCTGACCGCCGCCCAGGAGCAGGCCGCCCGGGATCGGCGCGAGCTGGACGAGGAGCTGTCCGCCCGCCGGGCCGAGCAGGAGCGGGTGGACGAGGAGCGGCGGGCCGCCGCGCAGGCGGAGCTGACCGCCGTGCGCGAGCTGGCGGAGAAGCTGCGCACCGAGGGCCAGGCCGCGCACGACCGGGCCCAGCAGGAGGCGAAGCGGATCACCGAGCAGAGCGCCCAGCAGGTCGAGCAGGCCCGGTCCGCGTCCGAGGCGCTGGTGAAGGCCGCGCGGACCCAGATCCAGCAGGAGGTGCAGGCCACCCGCAGCAAGGCGCAGCAGGAGCTGGCCCAGTGGCAGGCCACCATGGCGCGGGAGCTGGACGAGCGGCGGGCCGCGGCGGAGCAGGAGCTGGCCGACCGGGCGAGCGCCGCCGAGCGGGACATCGCCGCCCTGGTCGCCGAGGCCCAGCAGTACGCCACCGAGGTGCGGGAGCGGGCCGACGAGGAGACCGCGGCGCACCAGGAGCAGCTCGCCACCGTCCAGCGGGAGGTCCAGCAGCGGCAGGAGGCCCTGGCCCGGCTCACGTCCGAGCTGGAGACGGTCGGCACGCAGTTGGAGGAGACCCGCGGCGAGATCGCCGCGATCGAGCGGGCCGGCGCGGAGCTGGAGGAGCGGCTGGTCGGCGTACGCCGGGACCTGGCCGCCGAGACCAAGCGGCTGGACGAGGCGCGGCGCGCGGCGGAGCTGGCCGAGCAGCACGCCAAGGAGACCCGGGCCCGGGTGCAGCGGGAGGCCAAGCGGGTCGCCGACCTGGCCGCGGCGGCGGTGATGGCGGCCGCCGCGGGCGGCGGGGAGACGGCCGAGTACCCGCAGGTGGGCGCGCGTCCGGCCGCCGTCCCGGTGGTGGCGGCCGAGCAGGCTCCGCGCGTCGACGCCGAGCGGGCCGAGGCGGACCCGGGGGACACCGATCGGCCGACCGCCGAGCCCTTCATCGAGCGGCTGGACGGGCCGAGCTTCGACGCCTTCGCCGTGCGGACGCCGGCGCCGCGCCCGGTGCCGGAGGCGGAGACCACCGGTCCGGAAACCGGGGTGCGTGCCCCGGCCTGAGCGGGACGTCGGACCTTGCCACCATCCGTTGCCATATGCAAATATCTGCATCGATGTGTAGGGCAGGATTCGATCCTTCACGGGGGTTGGTGGACATGCGAAAAGCATCCTCGATCGGCGCGGCCGTCATCCTGACCGTCGCCGCGGCGGGTGTCGCGGTGGTCGGTTCGGCCGCACCGGCCAGCGCGAGTTGCAGTCACTCGCACTCCAACGTGGACCCGAAGTTCGGCCAGCTCTTCAACGCCACCAACGTCAACATCCGCACCGGCCCGCACACCACCTGCTCCTCCCGCGGTTACGGCCAGCTGAGCCACAGCGTCGACTTCCACTGCTTCGCCAGCGGCGACCGGGTCAGCGCGAACGGCCACACCACCTACACCTGGACCTATCTCAAGGACACCACCACCGGCGTCTCCGGCTGGGTCGCCGACGCCCTGCTCGACAACCTCGGCGGCAACGTCGCCTGCTGACCGGCCCGCGCGGCGCGGGCCGGGCCGGCAGAATCAGCGGGCATGACCGGAGTCGGCCTGCACCCGCCCGTCGAGCCGTACGCCGTCCACCGCGTGCCGGTCGGTGACGGCCACGTCCTGCACGTGGAGGAGGTCGGGCCGCCGGACGGCGTACCGCTGGTCTTCCTGCACGGCGGGCCGGGCGGCGGCCTGGTGCCGGCGGCCCGGCGGTTCTTCGACCCGGCGCGCTACCGGGCCGTCCTGTTCGACCAGCGCGGCGCGGGCCGCAGCACCCCGTTCGGCGGGCTGGCGGCCAACACCACCTGGCACCTGGTGGCCGATCTGGAGACGATCCGGCGGCACCTCGGGATCGCCTCCTGGATGGTCTTCGGCGGGTCGTGGGGGGCCACGCTCGGGCTGGCCTACGCCCAGACCCACCCGGAGCGGGTGACCGGTCTGGTCCTGCGCGGCGTGCTGCTGCTGCGCCGCGGCGAGCGGGAGTGGTTCTACCAGGGCGGCCTGCGCCACCTGCAACCCGAGGAGTGGGACCGGTTCGTCGCCCCGATCCCGCCGACCGAGCGGGACGACGTGCTGGCCGCCTACCACCGACGGCTGCACGGCCCGGACGAGGCGCAGGCCCGGGCCTGCGCGCGGGCCTGGGGGCGGTGGGAGGCGGTCAACTCGTCGCTGCGGCCCGACCCGGAGCTGCTCGCCCACCTCACCGCCGACGAACAGGCGCTGCCGATCGCCCGGATCCTGTCCCACTACGCGCACAACGGCGGCTTCCTCGCCGAGGGGCAACTGCTCGACGGGGTGGACCGGATCCGCCACCTGCCCGCCGTGATCGTCAACGGCCGGTACGACCTGTGCTGCCCCCCGGTGTCCGCGTACGACCTGGCCCGGCGGTGGCCGGAGGCGGAGCTGCGGATCGTGCCGGACGCCGGGCACTCGGCGGCGGAGCCGGGCATCGCCCGGGAGCTGCTGCGCGCCACCGACCGGATCGCCGACCTGATCGCTGGTCATTCCGAACCGCCGCTGGCAAGATCGGCCGGGTGACGGGTGCGCTCTACGCGGTCAGTGACCTCCACGTGTCGTACGCGGAGAACCGGGCCGTGGTGGACGGCCTGCGGCCGGAGACGGCGGACGACTGGCTGATCGTCGCCGGTGACGTCGGCGAGGTGTTCGCCGACGTCGAGCGGACGCTGCGGCTGCTGCGCGACCGGTTCGCCACGGTCATCTGGGCGCCCGGCAACCACGAGCTGTGGACCCATCCCACCGACCCGGTGACGCTGCGCGGGGTGGCGCGCTACGAGGCGCTCGTCGGGATGTGCCGCGACCTCGGCGTACTCACCCCGGAGGACGACTTCCCGGTGTTCCGGGGCGTCGGCGGGCCGGTCACCGTGGCGCCGCTGTTCGTGCTCTACGACTACTCCTTCCGCGCCCCCGGCACCACCACGAAGGAGGACTCGCTGGCCGCCGCCTACGCCGCCGGCGTGGTGTGCACCGACGAGATGCTGCTGCACCCCGACCCGTACCCGGACCGGGAGTCCTGGTGCCGGGCCCGGCTGGCGGTGACCGAGCGGCGGCTGGCCGCCACCGACCCGGCGCTGCCGACGGTGCTGGTCAGCCACTGGCCGCTGGTCCGCCAGCCCACCGAGGTGCTCTGGTATCCGGAGTTCGCCCAGTGGTGCGGCACCGACCGCACCGCCGACTGGCACGTGCGGCACCGGGCGGCCGTCGCGGTCTACGGGCACCTGCACATCCCCCGCACCACCCGGTACGACGGGGTGCGCTTCGAGGAGGTGTCGCTGGGCTACCCGCGCGAGTGGGGGCGGCGGGGCGGCGAGCCCCGGCCGATGCGACGCGTCCTCGGCGACGACACGTGATCGAGGCGCTGCTGCCGGCCGGCACCGTCGCGGTCGAGGCGTACGCCGACGTGCCCGGCGAGCCGCCGTACCCCGGCGAGGAGGACCTGGTCGCCCGCGCGGTCGACGGCCGCCGTCGGGAGTTCGTCACCGCCCGGCGCTGCGCGCGGGAGGCGCTGGCCGAACTCGGGTACGCCCCGGCGCCGATCCGCCCCGGTCCACGCCGGGAGCCGCTCTGGCCGGCCGGGGTGGTGGGCAGCATCACCCACTGCGCCGGCTACCGGGCGGCGGCGGTGGCTCCGGGCGCCACGCTGGCCGGGCTGGGCATCGACGCCGAACCGCACGAGCCGCTGCCCGACGGGGTCGCCGGCGCGGTCACCACCGCCGGCGAGCCGGAGCACCTGACCGGCCTGCGGGCCGCCCACCCGACGGTGCACTGGGACCGGCTGCTGTTCAGCGCCAAGGAGTCGGTCTACAAGGCGTGGTACCCGCTGACCGGGCGCTGGCTCGGCTTCGAGGACGCGGAGCTGACCATCGATCCGGGCGGCCGGTTCGTCGCCCGGGTGCTGGTCGGCGGCGCCCGCGCCGACGGCGGCCCACCACTGCGCGCGCTCGCCGGCCGTTGGTTGGTCGCACGCGGACTGGTGGTGACCGCCGTCGCGGTGCCCGCCGGTTCGTCCTTGTTTGCCCGGCCCGACCCGGGGTAGGGGCCTGAGGACCTGGTCATTTCGCCGCAGGGAGGACAGGTCCTGATGGAATCCAGCAAGCCCGCCCAGGTCGTCAAGGGTGTCGTCGAAGCCGCCGTCGAGAAGGTCGGCGACGCGCTGACCCCGGACGTGCCGGGCGCGCCGGGCAGCGCGCCGCCGTCGCTCGACGAGCCCACCGCGCCGCACGGCCCGCTGCCGCCCAAGGACGAGCAGGGCGCACCGGAAACCCGCACCCCGACCGGCGCCGAGACCGGCGTCCCGAAGATCGCCAAGGGACAGCAGGGGGCGTATCTCACCACCGCCAACGGTGCGCGGCTGCGCGACACCGACCACTCGCTGAAGGCCGGACCCCGCGGTCCGGTGCTGTTGCAGGACCACCACCTGCGCGAAAAGATCATGCACTTCGACCACGAGCGGATCCCGGAGCGGGTGGTGCACGCCCGGGGCGCCGGCGCGCACGGCGTCTTCGTCGCGAACGGCGCCGCCGAGGAGGTCACCCGCGCCGGGTTCCTGAAGAAGGGCCGGGAGACGCCGGTCTTCGTCCGATTCTCCACCGTGCTGGGCTCGCGCGGGTCGGCCGACACGGTGCGCGACACCCGGGGCTTCGCCACCAAGTTCTACACCGACGAGGGCACGTTCGACCTGGTCGGCAACAACATGCCGGTCTTCTTCATCCAGGACGCGATCAAGTTCCCGGACATCATCCACGCCGGCAAGCCGCACCCGGACCGGGAGATCCCGCAGGCGCAGAGCGCGCACGACACGTTCTGGGACTTCGTCTCGCTGCACACCGAGGCGCAGCACCACACCATCTGGAACATGTCCGACCGGGGCATCCCGCGGTCCTACCGGACCATGGAGGGCTTCGGCGTGCACACCTTCCGCCTGGTGAACGAGGCCGGCGCGACGGTGCTGGTCAAGTTCCACTGGAAGCCGAAGCTCGGCGTGCACTCGCTGGAGTGGGAGGAGGCGCAGCTGATCAACGGGATCGATCCGGACTTCCACCGCCGCGACCTCTACGACGCCATCGAGGCCGGCGCGTACCCGGAGTGGGAGCTGGGCATCCAGGTCTTCCCGGACACGCCGGAGGAGACGTTCGCCGGGATCGACCTGCTCGACCCGACGAAGATCGTGCCGGAGGAGCTGGCGCCGGTGCAGCCGATCGGCCGGCTCACGCTCAACCGGACCCCGCGCAACTTCTTCGCCGAGACCGAGCAGGTGGCGTTCCACGTGGGCCACCTGCCGCCCGGCATCGACGTCACCAACGACCCGCTGTTGCAGGGCCGGCTCTTCTCGTACCTGGACACGCAGCTGACCCGGCTGGGCGGGCCGAACTTCACCCAGATCCCGATCAACCGGCCGCACGCCGACGTCAACGACATGCTCCGCGACGGCTTCCACCAGCAGGCGGTGCACGCCGGGGTGGCGCCGTACCGGCCGAACTCGCTCGACGGCGGCAACCCGTTCCCGGCCGGCGACCGCGAGCACGCGTTCGTCGACGTCCCGGTGACCGTGGCCGAGGCGCCCAAGGTCCGGGCCGCCCCGGCGTCCTTCGACGACCACTTCAGCCAGGTCCGGCTCTTCTGGGCGAGCATGTCGCCGGTGGAGAGGGAGCACATCGTCCGGGCGTACACGTTCGAGCTGGGCAAGTGCTACCACCAGGCGATCAAGGAGCGGCAGCTGCAGAGCCTGGCCAACATCGACCCGGTGCTGTGCGAGCAGGTCGCCACCGGTCTGGGCCTGCCCGCGCCGCAGCCCACCGTGCCGCTGGCGGAGGTGCAGCCCAGCCCGGCGCTGTCCCAGGTCGGCCGGGAGTGGCCGGCCGACGGCCGGATGGTCGGCATCGTCGTCGACGCGGACGGCGACCTGGACGACGTCGCCGAGGTCCAGCGTGCGGTGTTCGCCGCCGGCATGGTGCCGCTGCTGGTCGCCGCGCACGGCGGCACGGTCGGCGGGCTGCCGGTGCAGCGTACGTTCGCCACCGCCCGCTCGGTCGAGTTCGACGCGGTCCTGCTGGCCGGCGCCCCGGCGCCGGCGCCGGACGCGCTGCCGGCCCGCGACGCCAAGGCCGGCGCGGCGGGTTCACCCACCGTCGACCCGCGGGTGCTGCTGCTGGTCGAGGAGGCGTGGCGGCACGCCAAGGCGATCGGCGCGTGGGGCGCCGGCGCGGAGGCGCTGCGGCAGACCGGGGTGGCCGGCTCGCCCGGCGTGGTCACCGGGGACTCCGGCGCGGAGGTGCTCGCCGCCGTGCAGGGGTTGATGGCGGCGCACCGGGTCTGGGAGCGGTTCCCGGCCTCGGTCGCCTGACCGACGCACCGGCGAGGGGCGGTCCGCCACGGGCGGGCCGCCCCTCGCCACTTTTTTCATTGATCTGTCTCACTATTGCAGCACAACATCGCCTAATGCCATGATGGCCGTCGATTTCTTCCCCCTCTTTCGAAGGAACGGTCCCATGGCGCCCTCCCGCCGCACCCTGATCCGGTCCGCGCTCGCCGGATCCGCGCTCGCCGCCCTGCCCGACCTCGCGCTCTCCCCCGCTCCGGCCGCCGCCGCCAGCCCGCCGGGCGACGTGGTCGGGAAGGTCACCGTCGGCTACCAGGGCTGGTTCAGCTGCCCCGGTGACGGCGCCCCGATCGGCGGCTGGTGGCACTGGAGCCGGGACCGGTTCCAGTCCCCCTCACCGGCCAACACGACCATCGTCTCCTGGCCGGACATGCGCGAGTACGACCGCGGCTACGCCACCGCGTACCCGAACCGCGGCGACGGCCGGCCGGCCACGCTCTTCTCCTCCTACGACCAGCAGACCGTGGACACCCACTTCCGCTGGATGCGGGAGCACGGCTGCGACACCGTCGCGCTGCAACGGTTCAACCCGTTCGGCGACGAGGGGCCGACCCGCGACGCCATGGCGGCGAAGGTCCGGTCGGCGGCCGAACGCTTCGGCCGCACGTTCTACGTCATGTACGACGTCACCGGCTGGACGGCCATGCAGTCACAGCTCAAGGAGGACTGGGCCACCCGGATGTCGGCGCACACCGCGTCACCGGCGTACGCCCGGCAGAACGGCCGGCCGGTCGTCTGCGTGTGGGGATTCGGCTTCGCCGACGACGGCCGCCCCTTCGCCCCCGCCGCTTGCCTGGACGTGGTGCGGTGGCTCAGGGCGCAGGGCTGCTACGTGATCGGCGGGGTGCCCACCTACTGGCGGCAGGGGATCAACGACTCCCGCCCCGGCTTCGGCGACGTCTACCGGGCGTTCGACATGCTGTCGCCGTGGATGGTCGGGCGCACCGGCACGCTCGACGGGCTGGACTGGTTCCACGACAACGTCAATGTCCCCGACCTGGCCGACTGCGCCGCCCACGGCATCGACTACCAGCCCTGTGTGATGCCCGGCGACCTGTCCGCCGGGCACCGCCGGCACGGCGACTTCTACTGGCGGCACCTGTACAACATGGTGCGGCTGGGCGCCCACGGCCTCTACGTGTCGATGTTCGACGAGTTCAACGAGGGCAACCAGATCGCGAAGACGAGCGAGACCGGCGCGACCACCCCGGCGGGCGTGGGGATCCGGGCCCTCGACGAGGACGGCACCGCCTGCTCGGCCGACTACTACCTGCGGATCACCGCCGATGGCGGCCGGATGCTGAAGGGACAGTTGGCGCTGACCGCGACGCGCCCCACCCCGCCGGTGGTCGGGGGCGGGCAGCCACCCGCCGGGGACCTGGCGGTCGGTCGGCCGGCGACCGCGAGCAGCCAGCAGAACGGCCCGTACGGCGCCGGCAACGTCGTCGACGGCGACCGGAGCAGCTACTGGGAGTCGGCGAACGGCGCGTTTCCCCAGTGGTGGCAGGTCGACCTGGGCGCGAGCCACCCGGTCACCCGCCTGGTGCTCGCGCTGCCGCCCGGGTGGGAGGCCCGGACCCAGACGCTGTCCGTGCAGGGCAGCGTCGACGGCGCCGACTTCGCCACGCTCACCGGGCCGACCGACGTCCGCTTCGACCCGGCGACCGGCAACGAGGCGACGGTGACGTTCTCCGCCACCTCCGTCCGGCACCTGCGGGTGCGGTTCGCCGCCAACACCGGCTGGCCGGCGGGGCAGCTCGCGCACCTGTCCGCGTACGCCGCGTAGTGCATCGACGCACATCGTTGACGGCTTAGTTAATACTCTTTAATATTTGGTCCACCTCGAGGAAGACCCCTGTCCACCCCCGTCCCCCGGGAAGGCCCCTCGATGCCCAGACCCCACCTCCGGCGCCGCCTCGCCGCCGGTGCGCTCGCGCTGGCCACCACCGCCGCCACGCTCACCCTCGCCCCGTCCGCCGCCGAGGCGGTCGTGCTGCCGAACAACTTCAAGAGCGTCGGCTACCTGCCGTCCTGGAGCGGCAGCGTCAACACCGTCCAGTACGGCAAGCTCACCCACATCAACTACGCCTTCGTGCTGCCCAACGGCGACGGCAGCCTGCGCGCGGTGGAGAACCCGAGCAAGCTCTCCTCGCTGGTCTCGCTCGGGCACGCCAACAACGTGAAGGTCTCCATCGCGATCGGCGGCTGGAACGACGGCGACGACTCCGCGTTCGAGGCGCTCGCCGCCAACTCCGGCGCCCGCGGCGCGTTCGTGAACAACGTGGTCGCCTTCGTCAACCAGTACAACCTCGACGGCGTCGACATCGACTGGGAGTATCCCGACCCGGGGGCGTCGGCCAACAACTACACGCTGCTGATGCAACAGCTCGGCAGCGCCCTGCACAGCCGGGGCAAGCTGCTCACCGCCGCGGTGGTCGCCGAGGGCTACTACGTCACCGGCGTCCCGACCGCCGTCTTCGGCTCGGTCGACTGGCTCAACATCATGGCGTACGACGGCGGCAGCCCGCACGCCAACTACGACTGGTCGATCGCCGCCGTCAACGGGTGGAAGGCACGCGGCCTGCCGGCGGCCAAGGCGGTGCTCGGCGTGCCGTTCTACAGCCGGCCCGGCTACTACACCTACGCCGCGCTGGCCGGGATGGACCCGGCCAACGCCAACCGGGACTGCACCACGGCCGGTGGCGCGCAGCAGTGCTACAACGGCGTCCCGACTGTCAGGCGCAAGACGCAGTGGGCCATGGCGAACGCCGGCGGCATGATGAACTGGGAGCTGTCGCAGGACACCACCGGCTCGACCTCACTGGTCGGCGCGATCTACGACACGGTCACCGGCGGTGGCACGCCGCCCCCGTCCGGGCGCACCGGGCCGATCACCGGCATCGCCGGCAAGTGCGTCGACGTCGCCGCCGCGGGCACCGCGAACGGCACCGCGATCCAGCTCTACGGTTGCAACGGCACCGCCGCGCAGAACTGGACCGTGGCCGGCGACGGCACGCTGCGGGCGCTGGGCAAGTGCCTCGACGTGACCAGCGCCGGCACCGCGAACGGCACGAAGATCCAGCTCTGGGACTGCAACGGCACCGCCGCCCAGGTCTGGCAGGCGCAGAGCAACGGCACGCTGCGCAACCCGGTGTCCAACCGGTGCCTGGACGCCACCGGCAACAGCTCCGCCGACGGCACCCGGCTGCAGATCTGGGACTGCTTCGGCGGCGCCAACCAGGTCTGGCGGCTGCCGGCCTGACCACCCGGCAGGCGTCCCCGCCGCACCGGCGCGGTGCGGCGGGGACGCCTGTCACCAGCGGTTGCGCGCCTCCTCGGCCCAACCGGTCAGGCCGTCGAGATCGACGCGCTCGCCGTCGTCGGTGGCCGCCCAGCCGGTGAAGTGCCCGAAGCACTGGTGCGTCTCCCCGGCCAGCACGAGCAGGTTGGTGCGCGCCACCCGCTCGTGGAACGGGTGGAACGTGACGTCCACCCGGTCGCCGGTGATCCGCCACGGCCGCAGCCAGTCGGACCGGTCGTAGCGCCAGGTGAGATCGGCGCCGATCTTGTGCAGCCGGCCGTCGACGAAGACCGCGTTCTCGGTCGAACCGGTGCCGTCGGTCCACTTCCCGCCCACCTGGATCGCCCGACCCGGGCCACAGCCGGCCGCCCAGTTCCAGCGCACCGCGTAGGGCCACTTGCCGCGCCCGTGGTCGAGCACCGCGAACGAGTCGGCGCCGACCGGGTGGTCCGTGCCGTCGACGCGGATCGAGCCCCGCACCGGGCGGCCGACGTCCTTGACCGTGTACTGGAACCGGCGGGTGCTCCACGGCACCACCACGCCGAGCGACTCGTGCCCCGGCGGCAGCGGCACCACCAGGTCGACCTCGACGTCGGGCGCCGTGGCCCGCACGGTGCTGCCGTCGGCCCCCTGGTCGATGTCGATGGTCAGCCCGCCACCGCGGGCCCGGACCAGACCGGCGCCGCTGACCGGCGGGAACTCCGTACCCCGGGCGAACGGCACGACCGCCTCGGCGACGGTCTCCCGCCGGGTGCGCCGGTCGAGCAGGTAGAGGCTCTGCACGCCGGCGTAGTCCAGCGAGGACGCGACCAGGCCGAGGACGTGTGTCGGGGTGACCACGCCCCAGTGCTCCCACCGCTTGGCCCGGCCCCAGCCGCGCAGGTGGGACCGGTGCAGGGGGCGCCGGCTCCAGCCGACCGCCGCCGGGTTCAGCCGACCGTCCGGCCGGCACAGGTCGACCGGCTCGGTGATCTCCCGCTCGTGCGTCATTGCCGCAGGCTACCGGGCGGCCCGGCGGATCGGCGTCGGCCGTCCCGCCGGGCCACCGGCGGTCAGCGGCCCCGCTTGGCCCGGCAGATCTCCACCGGCAGGGCCGGCGCGCCGTCGACCGGCGCCGGGTCCTCCGGGGTGGCCGCGATGCCACCGGCCGCGATCCGGTCCAGCGTGGCCAGCCCGGCCGCGTCGATCTGCCCGAAGACGGTGTAGTTCGGGCGCAGCGCCGAGTCGGACTGGACCAGGAAGAACTGGCTGCCGTTGGTGTCCGGGCCGGCGTTCGCCATGGCCAGCGTGCCGCGGGCGTAGAGCCGGCGGACCCCGGTGGGGTCGGTCGGCGCCGGCGGCAGGTCCGTGGGCAACTCGTCGCGGTACCGGTAGCCCGGGCCGCCCTCGCCGGTCCCCGACGGGTCGCCGCACTGCAACACCTTCAACGTCGGGTACGCGGTGAGCCGGTGGCAGGGCGTCCGGTCGTAGAACCGGTGCCGGGTCAGGTGCAGGAAGCTCTGCACCGTGCAGGGGGCCTGCTCGCGGTCGAGGGTCAGCCCGATCGGGCCCTGGTTGGTGCGCAGGGTCACCCGTACCGTCCCCCGGTCCGGCGTGCGCCGCGGATCGGGCGGCAGCGGCACCGGCCGGGCGGCCGGCTCGTCCGGCGTCGGCGTGTACGCGCACGGCCCCTTGGTCGGCGCGGGGTCGGCGGCCGGGGCCGCGACGGCGGCGACACCTCCGGCGGCGACCAGCGCGGCGGCGGTCACCGCCACCCCGGCGAGGCGGGCCAGCAGCGGTACGGCGACGTGCGGTCGGGTTTCGCTCGACACGTGGGTCCTCCCTGGACTCGTGGTACCAGAAAGACCGGAGTCTATGGATCCGGTGGCCCGATGTCGACGGTGCGAAAGTCGGTTGCCGGTCCGGCATCGGATCCGGGAGGGTGTCGGCATGACGTTCTGACGGACCGCACCCCGCCCGCAGGCCGAGCCGCCTGCCGTTCGCCGCTCTCCGCCTCTCCCAGAAACGAGCGTCTGTGTCCGTGCACCCCTCCGGGCGGGCCGCCGTGCCCGCCACCGTCTCCGTCTTCTCCTCCCCCGGCAGCTGGATCGAGTCCGCCGCGCTGGACCAGTGCCACCAGGTCGCCGCGCTGGACGGCATGACGCACGTCGCCGCCATGCCGGACCTGCACCCCGGCAAGGGCGCGCCGATCGGCGCCGCGATGGCGTCGACGGTTCTCTACCCGTTCCTGGTCGGCTCCGACATCGGGTGCGGCATCGCGGTGTTCCCGATCGCGCTGCGGCGGGCCGTACCCGAACGGCTGGCCGCGCGGTTCCCCGACCTGGACCGGGCGCTCGACCCGGACCGGGACGCCGAGGACCCGGCCTGGTCGGTGCTGGACGGGGACGTGCCGGCCGGTCACCTGGACGGGCTCGGCACGGTCGGGCGCGGCAACCACTTCGTCGAGCTGGCCCGCGTCGGCCCGGTCCTCGCGCCGGAGCACGCCGACCGGCTCGGCCTGGCCACCGGCGACCTGGTGCTGGTGGTGCACTCCGGGTCACGCGGGCTGGGCGAGCGGATCCTGCGCGAGCACACCGAGCGGCACGGGGCGGGCCCCGCGCCCGACCCGGACGCCTACCTGGCCCGGCACGACGCGGCGGTCCGGTGGGGCTCGCTCAACCGGCGGCTGCTCGCGGCCCGGGTCGCGTACGCGCTGGGCGCCGAGCCGACCGAGCCGGTCGTCGACCAGTGCCACAACCTGGTCGAGATCCGCGACGGGCGCTACCTGCACCGCAAGGGCGCGGCCCCGGGCGACGGCCGGGACGTGCTGGTCGCCGGCACCCGGGGCACACCGTCCTACCTGGTGGCCGCGCACGCCGGCGCGGACGCCAACCACTCGGTCGCGCACGGCGCCGGCCGGAAGATGTCCCGCGCCGACGCGCTGCGCCGCGGCCGCGCCAAGCACACCGTCGAGGAGCTGCGCCGCACGCCGGTCGGGTCGCTGGTGGTGTGCGGCGACCGTCAGCTGCTGTTCGAGGAGGCGCCGACCGCGTACAAGCGCATCGAGCAGGTGATCGGGGACCTGGTGGCGCACGACCTGGCCACGCCGGTCACCACCACGGTGCCGCTGGTCACCTACAAGACCCCGGACGTCGGCGCGGGTCGCCGCCGGAGCCGGCGATGACGGAGCTGTTCCTGTCCGCCGGGCGTGGGCCGCAGGAGTGCGCGTGGGCGCTGGGCCGGCTGCTGTCCCGCCTGGAGGCCGACGCCGCCCGGCGTGGCCTGCGCGTGGTCCGGGTCGAGACGGTGCCCGGTGAGCGCCCGGGCACCCACCGGTCCGCGCTGGTCCGGATCACCGGCGCGGGCGCCGACGAGTTCGCCGTCGGCTGGACCGGCACGCTCTGCTGGCAGGCGGCCAGCCCCTACCGTGCGGGGCACGGGCGGAAGAACTGGTACGTCACCGCCCGGGCGCACCGGGCCGACGTGGCGGCGACCCCGTTCCGCGAGGCGGACGTCGCGATCGTGCCGTGCCGCACCGGCGGGCCGGGCGGCCAGCACCGGAACAAGGCCAGCACCGCGGTCCGCGCGACCCACCGCCCATCCGGCCTGACCGTGGTGGTGGACACCGAACGGCACCTGCACCTGAACCGGCGGATCGCCGTCGACCTGCTGCGCCGGCGGATCGCCGAGGGCGACGACGCGGCCCGGCGCGCCGGCACGACGGCGCGTTGGCGGATCCACGACGAGCTGGTCCGGGGCGACCCGGTCCGGGTGGAGCGACCGTGACCCGGGCGTTCCTGCGGCGGGACGACGTCCGCGACCTGGTCCGCGACCGGCTGGGCCGGGACCGGCGGGTCACCGCGCTGGACCGGCTCACCGGTGGGACCCGCAAGGGCGTGTACCGGATCGGGCTCGACGACGGCGGGTCGGTGGTCCTCTACGTCTGGTCGGCGGCGGAGAACTACTGGCCGGAGTCGGTGACGGTCCCGGACGATCCGTTCACCGAGGCGTCGGGCGCGGACCTGTTCGCCACCAACCACGCCGCGCTCACCGCCGCCGGGGTGCGCGTGCCGCACCTGATCGCGGTGGACCTCGCCGGGCGTCACCTCGACGCCGACGTCGCGCTGGTCGAGGACGCCGGCGGGGTGACGCTGGAGGCGTTGCTGGCCCGCGACCCGGTCCGGGCCGCCGCCCCACTGGCCCGGCTCGGGGACGCGTTGCGGCGGATGCACACCACGGCCGGTCCCCGGTACGGCCGGCTCACCGACGCCCCGGGGGCCTCCGTCGCCCGGGCGGCGGAGGAGGTCGTCCTGGACCGGGCGTTGGCGCACCTCGACGGGGCCGCGGCCCGGGACCCCCGGCCGGCGGCGGCGCGGGACCGGATCGCCGCCCACCTGCGCGAGCTGCGGGAGCGGGTGGCGCCGCGACGGGCGTACGCGCTGGTGCACGGCGAGTTGGGCCCGGACCACGTCCTCGTCACCCCGGCCGGCGAACCGGTGATGATCGACTTCGAGGGCCTGACCTGGTTCGACGTCGAGTGGGAGCACGCCTGGCTCCGGCTGCGCTTCGGCGGCGCGTACCAGGCGCTGCGGCCGGTCGCGCTCGACGCCGACCGGCTGGAGTTCTACCGGTACGCGCAGGTGCTGTCGTTGATCGAGGGTCCATTGCGGATCGCCGGGACCGACTTCCCGGACCGGCGGTGGATGCGCGAGCTGGCCGACCGGAACATCGCCGCGGCGCTCGCCGTGCTCTGAACCGCTCACGCACGGTGAACCGCAGGTCACGGCGCCGTCTCATTTCGCACCGATGAACGCCTGATGAACGGTTCGCCTCTTGACGACCGGGCGGCCCGGTCATTGAATTTCGACGTGGCGAGCTGCCCCGCGCGCGTGTCGTCCACACCGGCCGTCAGCGGGGGCGGGCCGGTCGCCCGAGCCCGTGCCCGCACCGGGGCGCCCGGCCGACACCCGCCCCGGCGGGCCGTCCGATGACCGAGCGACGCCGACGCACACTGCTCAGCGCGGCGCTGCACGCCGTGTCGCACGCCGTCGCCGTCGTCTACTGCCTGACGACGCTCGCCGAGCCGCACCGGCCGCTGATGCTCGGGGCGTACGGCTCCGGCCTGGTCGCCGGCGTCGCCGGCTCGTGGGTCGCGACCCGGGTGACGTCGAAGACCTGGAGCTACCGGGTCTCCTCCACGCTGCTGCTGATCACGCTGGTGGTGGCCGCGGTGGGCGCGCTCGGCGACGGCGGGGTCTCCTCCCCCGCGGCGCTGGGCTTCGTCACCACCGCCGTCTTCGTCGCCAGCTACACCCCGCAGCTGCGCCTGATGCTCGGCTTCGAGGTGCTCATCCTCGGCACCTACCTCCTGGTCGCCGTCGCCGGGCCACCCGCGCCGCGCGGGCACGTCTTCGTCTATCTCGCCGGCATGCTGGTGCTCGTCTCGGTCTGCTCCACCCAGACCCGGGCGCTGGCCCGGCAGCGGTCCCAGCTGCGGGCGCTGGCGTCGCTGGACCCGCTCACCGGCGCGCTGAACCGGCGCGGCCTGGCCGAACTGGCCCGCTTCCTGTTCCGCGCGGGCTGCCGGCCCGGCCCGTCGCTGCTCTGCCTCGACCTGGACGACTTCAAGCTGGTCAACGACCGTCTCGGGCACGCCGCCGGGGACGACCTGCTGCGTCGGGTGGTGGCCGCGACCCGCGAGGTGCTGCGCGGCGGGGACGCCATCGCCCGCATCGGGGGCGACGAGTTCGTGGTGGTGCTCGCCGACGCCGACGCGGAGGCGGCCCGCTCGACGGCGGCGCGGATCGAGGCGACGCTGCGCCCGCTCACCTCGGTCAGCGTCGGCACCGCCACCGCGCCCTTTGACGGCGACACCCTGGACCGGCTCCTGCACGCCGCCGACCAGCGCCTCTACGAGGTCAAGCAGCAGCGGCGACGGCTCATCGCCGACCGGGGCGGACGCGGCTGACGGACGGCGACCACCGGCGCCCGTGGCCGGCGTCCCGGTCCAGGCGTCCGGAGCGCGGCCGCCCGAGGTCCGAGCGTCCGGGGGGTACGGGTCAGGGTCAGGCGACGAAGACGCAGAACGGGTGACCGGCCGGGTCGGCGTAGACCCGCAACGGCTCGTCCGGGTCGTCGACGCGGTCCAGCAGCAGCCGGCCGCCGAGCGCGAGCACCCGTTCGTGCTGCCGGTCCAACTCCGCCACCGACGGCACGGTCAGGTCGAGGTGCAGCTGCTGCGGCACCTCCCCCTCCGGCCAGGTCGCCGCCGGCAACCGCTCGACCTGCTGGAACGCCAGCTGCGGGGCGCCCTCCGAGGTCCGCAGCACCAGCCAGTCACGGCCCCGCCCGTCGGGCTCCCCGGCCGCCCGGGGTTCGTCCCCGGGCCGGTAGACCAGGCCCAGCAACGCGCGGTAGAACTCGGCCACGGCCCGTGCGTCGGTGCAGTCGAGCACCACCTGGCACAGCCGCAGACCCGGTCCGTCGGTCACGGTGACCACCTCCGGACCTCCTCCTGCCCCGGGCGGGCCCGGCCCAATCCGCCCGCCGGGCGTCCGGATACGGTGGGCGCGGCTGCGACGCGGCGAGGGAGGACACCGGATGCGCCTGCACGTGGGCTGTGCGATGTGGACGCACCGGTCGTGGTCGGGGCGGTTCCTGCCGCACCCGCTGCCGGCCCACGAACGGCTTCGCGCGTACGCCGGCTGGTGCGACGCGGTCGAGGGCAACACCACGTTCTACGCGACCCCGAGCCGGGAGACCGTCGCGTCCTGGGCGGAGCAGACCGACCCCGACTTCCGGTTCCTGCCCAAGCTGCCGAAGGCGGTCACGCACGGGCACCGGCTCACCGGCGGCGAGGGCGACCTGCTGGCGTTCCTGGACGCGATCGAGCCGCTCGGCCCCCGGGCCCACATGCTCTGGGTGCAGCTGCCCGGCGCGTTCGCCCCCGACGACGTGCCCGTCCTGGACCGGTTCCTGCGCACCCTGCCCACCACCCACCGGTACGCCGTCGAGGTCCGCCACCCCGCCTTCTTCACCGATCCCGGCGCGGTGCGGGCGCTGGAGGACACGCTCGGCCGGCACGGCGCGGAGTGGGTCCCGTTCGACACCACCGCCTTCTTCCGCACGCCGCCGACCAGCGACGCGGAGCGGGAGGCGTGGACCCGCAAGCCCCGGCTGCCGCTGCGGACCCGCGCGCTGACCGACCGGCCGGTGGTGCGCTACCTCGGCCGCGACGACCCGGCCACCACGGTCGAGGGCTGGCAGCCGTGGCTCGACGTGGTCGTCGCCTGGCTGCGCGAGGGCCGCTCGCCGACCGTGTTCGTGCACACGCCGGACAACGCCGACGCCCCGGAACTGGCCCGACGTTTCCACGACCAGGTGCGCGCCCGGGTGCCCGGGTTGGCGCCGCTGCCCGAACCGGCCCCGGTCGGCCCGGCGACACTGTTCTGACCGCCCGAACCGGTCAGGCCGGCCCAGCCGGTCAGGCCGGCGTCAGCGGCAGCAGCACCTCGAACCGGGTGTCCCCCGGCTCCGACCGCACCCGGATGTCGCCGTGGTGCTTGTTGACCACGATCCGGTACGAGATGTCCAGGCCGAGACCGGTGCCCTCACCGACCGCCTTGGTGGTGAAGAACGGCTCGAAGATGCGCGGCCGCACCTCCGGCGGGATGCCCGGACCGGTGTCCCGGACCTCGACGGTCAGCCGGTCCTCGGTGCGCCCGGTCCGGACCGTCAGCGTGCCCTCGCCGGCCATCGCGGCGAGCGCGTTGTCGATGAGGTTGGTCCACACCTGGTTGAGTTCGGCGGCGTACGCCGGCACGACGGGCAGGCTCCGGTCGTACTCCTTGACCACCCGCACGCCCGCCGGCACCTTCGCCTGGAGCATGACCAACGTGGCGTCGAGCAGGTCGTGCACGTCCACCGTCTGGTAGGGCGCGCGGTCGAGTTGGGAGTACTGCTTGGCGGCCCCGACCAGCCCGGAGACCCGGGTCACCGCGTCGTCGATCTCGCCCATCAGCAACTCGGTGTCGATGGTGTAGGTGATCCAGTGGACCGCCGACTCCAGGTCGTCGCCGCCGACCGCCGCGTCGACCTGGGCGAGCCACCCGCTGTCGATGCCGCCGGCGACCAGCGTCGGGGCCAACTCCCAGGCCCCCCGTACGCCGTGGTCGTCGAGCCAGTCGGCCAGCTCGTCCTCGGCGTCGCTGGCCGCCAGCGGCGACAGGCCCGGCGCGGCGGCGGCCCGCTTCACCGCCTCCTCCTGGAGGGCGACCAGGTCGTGCAGCCGCCGCCCGTCCAACCGCCCGTCGGCGATCATGGCGAGCTTGTGCCGCATCTTCGCGACCCGCCCGCGCAGCGCCGAGGTGGCCCGCACGGCGGCCGCCGCCGGGTTGTTCAGCTCGTGGGTGAGCCCGGCCGACAGCGCGCCCAGGGCCAGCAGCCGTTCCCGCTCGCCGACGATGGTCTGCGTGTTGCGCATCCCGACGAACAGCCCCTCCAGCAGGTGGGTGGCCATCGGGAACCAGCCGCGCATCGCATCCGCGATGATCACCGCCGGCAGGGCGAACACCGCGCAGTCGGTGACCGCGCGGAGGCTGTTCAGGTAGCGCTGCTCGGCCGGGTCCCCGACGTACGCCTGCATCGCGCCGCCGTAGACGCCGGGCTGGCTGGTCCGGCTCAACTCCACCTCGTCGCCCTGGACCCGGCGGTGCATGGCGACCGTGCCGTCGAGCAGCACGTAGAAGCAGCTCGCCGGCTCGCCCTCGACGTAGACCGGCTCGCCGGCGCGGCGCCGCTCCACCCGGCCGTGCTCGGCCAGGTGGGACAGCTGCTCCGGGGTGAGCGACTCGAACAGGAAGAGCCGCCGCAGCTCGTCGACGGTCAGTCGGTCCGTGGTCACTGGGCCTCCTTCGTTCGCGACTGCGGGGCTCGCAAACCCGGCTCACTCCTCGCGCTCATTGCGCCTCCAGGTAGCGGTGCACCAGCGAGACCGCCATCGCGCCCTCGCCCACGGCCGAGGCCACCCGCTTCACCGAGTCGGCCCGCACGTCCCCGGCGGCGAACACGCCCGGCATGCTGGACTCCAGGTGGTAGGGGTCGCGCGGCAACGCCCAGCCCGGCGGCCGGCGCCCGCCCCGGGTCAGGTCCGGGCCGGTGAGCACGAAGCCCCGGCCGTCGCGGGCGACCGCGCCGCCGAGCCAGTCGGTGCGCGGCTCGGCGCCGATGAACACGAACAGCCACGAGGTCTCCACCTCGCGGGTCGCGCCGGTACGCACGTCCCGCAGCGTCACCCGTTCCAGGTGCTCGCCGCCGGCGCCGCCGACCACCTCGGTGCACGGGTGCACCTCGATGGTGTCGATCCGGGCGATCTGCTCGATCAGATAGCTGGACATCGACCGGGTCAGGTCCTCGCCGCGGATCAGCAGGTGCACCCGGCGGGCGTAGCGGGAGAAGTGCACGGCGGCCTGGCCGGCCGAGTTGGCCCCGCCGACGATGTAGACGTCCGACCCGGAACAGCTCGGCGCCTCGCTGGCCACCGAACCGTAGAAGCAGCCCCGGCCGGTCAGCTCGGCCAGCCCGGGCGCCGGCAGCATCCGGTAGGAGACACCGGTGGCGAGCACCACGGTGTGCGCGGCGACGCTGCTGCCGTCGCTGAACCGCAGCACCCGCGCCCCGCCCGCGTCCTCCAACGACACCACCTCGCGCGCGCTGAGCAGCTCCGCGCCGAACCGCAGCGCCTGCCGGCGGGCCCGGTCGGTGAGCTGGGCGCCGGAGACCCCGTCCGGGAAACCGAGGTAGTTCTCGATCCGGCTGCTCTGCCCGGCCTGCCCACCGGTGGCCCGCCGCTCGATCAGCACCGTCCGCAGCCCCTCGGAGGCGCCGTAGACGGCGGCGCCGAGCCCGGCCGGGCCGGCGCCGACCACCACCAGGTCGTAGAACTCGGCCGCCGGCGTGGTGGCCAGCCCGACCTGCGCGGCCAGGTCGGCCGCCGACGGCTGCACCAGCGACTTGCCGTCCGCGGTCACCACCAGGGGTACGTCGTTCGCGGTGACGCCCGCGGCGGTGAGCAGCCCGGCGCCCTCCGGCTCGTCGGCGGGCACCCAGCGGAACGGCACCAGGTTGCGGGCCAGGAAGTCCCGGGCCGTGAACGACGGCGCCGACCAGCGGTGCCCGACCACGCGCAGCTCGGGGGTGGCGGTGGCGCCGTCGGCCGTCCACGCCTCCAGTAGCTGGTCCAGCACCGGGTAGAGCTTCTCCTCCGGCGGGTGCCACGGCTTGAGCAGGTAGTGGTCGAGGTCGACCACGTTGATCGCGTTGATCGCGGCGTCGGTGTCGGCGTACGCGGTGAGCAGCACCCGGCGCGCGGTGGGGAACAGGTCCATCGCGGCCTCGAGGAACTCGATGCCGTTCATCTGCGGCATCCGGTAGTCGGCGATCAGCACCGCCACCTGCTCGCCGCGCAGCCTCAACTCGCGCAGCGCGTCCAGGGCCGCCTCGGCGGAGTCGGCGCGGACCACCCGGTAGCGGTCGCCGTAGCGGCGCCGGATGTCGCGGGCGACCGCCCGGGAGACGGCCGGGTCGTCGTCGACGGTGAGGATCGCGGGGTTGGGCATGGCCCCCACTTAAGCACCACCGGCGGCCGACCCGCACCACCCGCCCGGACGGCCGCCCCTCCCTCACCTCGGTGATCAAGGAGTTCGCGTCGAGCGGAGGCGAAGGGTGTGCGGGGGCGGCGGGAGGTGTGAGGATCGGCGAATGCGTGCGGTGGTGGTCGAGGAGTTCGGGGTGGCGCCGGAGGTCCGGGAGGTGCCGGATCCGGCGCCGGCGCCCGACGGGGTGGTCGTGCGGGTCGGTGCGACCGGGCTCTGCCGCAGCGACTGGCACGGCTGGCAGGGCCACGACCCGGACATCCGCCTGCCGCACGTGCCCGGGCACGAGTTCGCCGGCGTGGTCGTGGCCGTCGGCGCGCAGGTGCGCGGCTGGCGGCCCGGCGACCGGGTTACCGCGCCGTTCGTCTGCGCCTGCGGGCGCTGCCCCTCCTGCCTCGCCGGCGACCAGCAGGTCTGCGAGCGGCAGACCCAGCCCGGCTTCACCGGATGGGGGTCGTTCGCCGAACACGTTGCCGTGCGCGACGCCGACGTCAACCTGGTCCGGCTGCCGGACGACCTGGACGACCTCACCGCCGCCGCGCTGGGCTGCCGGTTCGCCACCGCGTTCCGGGCCGTGGTCGGGCAGGGCCGGGTGGCCGGCGGGGAGTGGGTGGCCGTACACGGGTGCGGTGGGGTCGGCCTGTCCGCGGTGATGATCGCGGCGGCGAGCGGCGCCCGGGTGGTGGCGGTGGACGTGGCGCCCGCCGCGCTGGAGCTGGCCCGGCGCTGCGGGGCCGCGGTCTGCCTGGACGGCGACGCGCTGGGCGGTCCCGGCGAGGTGGCCGCCGCGGTCCGCGAGGCGACCGGCGGCGGCGCGCACCTCTCGCTCGACACGCTGGGCAGCCACGCCACCTGCGTCGCCTCCGTCGAGAGCCTGCGCCGGCGGGGTCGGCACGTGCAGGTCGGGCTGCTGCCCGCGGCGCAGGGCCGGCCCGCGCTGCCGATGGACCTGGTGATCGCGTACGAACTGGAGCTGCGTGGCAGCCACGGCATGCCGGCGCACGCCTACCCGGAGATGCTGCGTCTGGTCAGCGCCGGGGTGCTGCGCCCCGGCGAGCTGGTCACCCGCACCATCGACCTCGCGGCGGCGCCGTGGGCGTTGGCCACCATGGACCGTCCGACCGTCGCCGGGATGTGCCTCATCCGTCCCTGACACGGCAGCGGGCCGGCCCGACGTCGGGAGACCCCGACGCGGACCGGCCCGCGACCGACCGGCTCAGTCCGCCACGGTCACCAAGACGGTACGGGGCGGCTGCTGGTACTGCCCGTGGTTGTCCATGCCGCGGATCGTCACCGTGTACGTGCCGGCCGGGATGACCGGTGACGTGTACGCGAAGTTCGACCCCGGCGAGCCCGGGCTGGTGAGGAACGCCGCGATCCACGGGTAGTTGCCCGCCGTGCCCGGCTTGCTGAACGTGCCGGAGGAGTTCATCCCCTGCCCGGCGCTGTTGGAGATCTGCAGCTCCACCCGCTGCATTCCGACGTCGTCGACCGCCCGGCCGCTCACCACGATCCGGCCGCCGGTGTAGGCCTGCCCCTCGACCGGGGTGACGCTCGGCTCCAGCCTCGGGTCGAGGTCACCCGGGTAGACGAGGTACCGGGCGGTGGCGCCGGTGGTCGACCCGTCCTGCTGCCCCGCCGTGTCCACGGCCCACGCCTCCACGGTGAACGTGCCCTTGGTGGGCAGGTCGATCGCGAGCGTGAACCCGGTGCTCGTCGCGCCGGGCGCGGCCAGCGTCGCGTCGACGGTGGCGAACGCCGCCGCCATCGTGCCGTTGGGCTGCACGTACCGGCCGGTGTCCAGGTCGCGCAGCGCCACCCGGACCGCCCGTACGCCCTTGTCGTCTGTGGCGGTGCCGCTCAGGTCGAGGTGCAGCCGGTCGATGTCCTGGTTCACGCCGGTGAAGCTGAGCAGCCCGTTCGGGAAGGCGTCGCCGGGCACCTGGGCGGTGACGGTGAGCCGGCCCAGGTTGCCGGTGGACGTGGTCAGGCCCAGTTTGTCGGTGGCGCGTACCCGGAAGTCGTAGACGCCCGGGGTGAGCGGCACGGTGGTGAAGGACCAGTCGATCGTCGCCGCGTCGAGGTTCAGCGGGGAGATCCGGTGGTACGCGGCCACCGAGTCGGCCCCCCAGGTGCCGTCCGCCGCCAGCGCCTCGCGGGTGGTGTTGTTGCGCAGGTAGATCTCGACCGACTTCAGGGCGTCGTCGTCGCTCGCCCGGCCGGCGAACGTGACCGTGGCGCCCGGTGCCACGGTCAGCGGCGCGGCGGCGGTCGGCGGGGTCATCGCCACCGGCGCGGTGATCGCCACGGTCGGCGGGACGCCGGTCGCGGAGACCGTCCAGTCCCGGGTGTCGCCACGCAGGTCACTCTGCCCGGCGTTGTCGACGGCGGTGGCGGCCATCCGCCACTGCCCCTCGGCCGGGAGCGTCACCTCGAACTGCCACGTGGTGGAGACCGCGCCGATCACGTCCGGCTCACCCCGGAAGGTGTTGTAGACCGGCGCCACGGTGCCGTCGTCCTGCAGGTAGCGGTTGTCCGAGGTGCGGAACGAGTAGACCAGCGCGTTGACGCCCTTGTCGTCGGTGGCGGTGCCGGTGGCCACGAAGCTCTTCGTCGCGAGCAGGCCGGCGGCCGGCGAGCTGATCCGGGTCGACGGCGGCAGGTCGTCGAAGCGGAACGCCTCGATCTTCTTGATCGCCTTGGTGGTGTCGCCGGCCTTGTTCCGGTCGAACGTCTTCGCCTGCAACTGGTATTCGCCGGCGGGCAGGGACACCGGCAGGGTCCACGTGGTGGAGGTGGCGTTCGGGCTGGCCAGGGTCGCGAGGACGCTGTTCGACGCGCCCCAGGTGGTCAGGTCGTCCTGGAGGTACTTGCGGCTCCTGCGGTCCAGGATCTCCACCTGGACCTTCGCCACGCCGGCCGGGGCGAGCGCCTGGCCGCCGATGGCGAAGGACTCGCCGGCCTGCTTCACCGCGCCCTCGATCGGCGTGGTGATGGTGGTGTCCAGCGGCGACGGTGCGGGCTCCTTGGAGAGGTCGAAGAACGCGACCCGGCCGGTGGTCTTGCCGCCCTTGGTGTTGCCGTCGCCGCCGACGAGCAGGCCGCGCGAGGTGGCGAGCATCGCCTTCTCCCCCTCGTACGAGTTGGAGCCGGGGTTCCACTCCAACGCCGTGCCGGTGATCGGGTCCAGCGCGCCGAGGTGGTCGCGGCGCACCACCTGGTCGCCCAGGCCGTAGCCGCTGAGCCCCTGACCGGTGCCGTAGCCGACGTTGTCCAGCCCGGGCCACGGCACGTTCGAGGTGGGCGACTCCTGCCAGCTGAAGTGCCCGCCCACGTAGACGGCGGTGGCGGTGATCGCGACGGAGTAGATGCTGTCGAAGTGCCGCGAGATCCAGAGCGGTTCGACGTGGTCGTTGCCGGTCAACGGGTACGCGATGGCGGTGTCGTTGATCGGCGGCCGGTCGCCGCCCGAGCCGCTGGTGACCACGAAGTACGAGTCGTCCGGCGCGATGTCGCCGCCGAAGACCCGCTGGATCCCGCCGACGAAGGACAGGTTGTCCTCCCACAGCCGGGTACGCCACGGCAGCAGCGCCTTGCTGGCCGTGCCGATCAGGGCCACGCCGTAGCGGTCCTGCCCGGCGATCTGCCGCCCGGTGTGCACGACCAGCAGCTTGCTGCGGTCGTGGGTGAGCTTGAGCTGCTGCACGGTGAGCATGCCGCCGACCCCGATGCCGCCGGTGAGCGGCAGGTTGAACGCGGTGTCGACCGCGCCGCTGGTGGGGTTGAGCGCGACCAGGCCGCTGCGGGCGACCCCGTTGACGGTGGCGAACTGACCGCCGACGTAGACGGCGGTGGGGCTGACGGCCAGCGCGGTCCCCCGCGCGTTCGCGTTCGCGGTGAACGCCGCGACCGGCGCGCCGGTGGTCGGGTTGAGCCGGGCGATCTTGCGCTTGGTGATCCCGTTGATCGTGTTGAACGAGCCCGTGATGTAGAGCGAGGACCCGTCCGGCGACGCCTCCACGGCGGCGACCGCGCCGTCGATGGTCGGCCGGAAGCCGGTGTCCACCTTCCCGGTGTCCAGGTTGTACGAGGCCAGCGACTTCTGGGCGATCGCCGTCCCGCCGACGTTCGCGATCGAGGTGAAGGTGCCCGCGATGAAGACCCGGTTGCCGATCACCTCGATGTCGGTGATCTCACCGTTGGTGATCTGCGGCGTGTCGGTGCGGGGCGTGGACGGCACCAGCCGGGTGTCCCCGGGGGTGACCTGCGCCCTGGTGGCGACCGTACGGGCGGCGCCGATCGCCGCGCTGCCACCCAACGTCTCCGCGCCGCCGCGCCCGGTGGCTCCGGCGTCCCGGACGGTGACGGTGCCGGCGATCGCCGGCACTCCGGCCACCACGACCGCGCCGGCGGCGAGCACCGCGACCGCGCGACTCCAAACTCGCATCGAGACAACTCTCCCTGTCCGCCGGGACGGCGGCCCTCGGGTGGTTCCCGAGTCCGTCCGTCCGCGTGCCGGACGTCACCGTAGGAGGCAAGGACTTCTCGCGATACGCCGCCGCACCGGTAATCGACCGCCAGACATCAATTCCGCCCACACCGGTGGCCCCCCTCCACCGATCGGCCACCCCCACCCCCACCCCCACCCACCCCGTCGATCATGAAGTTGACCGCTCGATCCGCCCGTTTTGTCACCGCCAACCTCATGATCGACGCCGCGGTGACGGGTGAGGTGGCGCGGCCGGGGGTCGGGGGTCTCCGGCGGAGACGAGCGAGGGCCTGCGGGGGCGACGGGCAGACGACTGACGGAGTGTCAAATGTCGACCGAAAACCTCGGCGGAAAGCGCTCCGAGGAGGGCGCGGATATCCGACCGGGCGGCGCGCGCGCTGCGCAATTGTCGACACAATCGCCGGAGAACGGCGTGATCGGCTCCGGCACGCAGATCACGGGTCGGGCCGTCGGGACGGGACGAGGATTCCTCGTGACGGTATGCCATCGAAGATCACCCTGTCAACGATCCACACCGGACGCAGGTTGAGCTGCGGAAACATACTTCAACGCGCCCACATAGACGTCATCGCCGCACGCATCAGGCAAATCCCTCCACAGTGCGGTGGAGGTGGCGGGAAAGGCGATGACCGACACGGGCGACATCACGGCGGTGGGCGACACGGGCGGCGACCGGGCCGGGCCGCAATCGCATTTCTTACCGGCACACGGGAATTGGCCGAACGTGCCGCCCCGGCCACCGAACGCATCGACTGCCGACACGATTCGGGGATCGGCGGGTGAAGATCGACGGTGACATGATGGGCGAGGTTCCCATCGAGGAATCCTGATCTTTTCCCACCATCCGGCTGACCGCACGGTTCGGCGCGGCGGCTGCCCGCGCCCGGACGCGGCCACCTCACGGCCGGGCAGCGACGAAGGCGGAGGCGATGACGGACGTCCTGCGGACCCGGCGACCGGTGCCCGCCCCACCGGCACGGCCCGACTCCGACCGGCCCGCGCCGGCCACGGCCGCCCAGCGCCAGATGTGGCAGTTGGACCGACTCGACCCGGGCTCGGCCGCCTACCTGGTGCCGCTGGCCTACCGGCTGCACGGCCCGCTCGACGTGGCGGCCCTGTCCGCCGCGCTCGACGACCTGGTGGCCCGGCACGCGGCGCTGCGCACCACGCTCGCCCGGCCGCAGGCACACGCCGGCCAGCCGACCGGGCCGGGCGACGACGATCCGACCCGGGTCGTCCAGGTGGTGCACGCGCCGCGCCCCGGGCTGCTGCGGGTGCACGACCTCAGCGGGCTGCCGAGCTGGCAACGCGACCGGGAGGTCGAGGCCCGACTGCGGGCCGCCGCGCGCGACCCGCTCGACCTGGTACGCGGACCCGTGCTCCGGGCCGACCTGCTGCGGTGTGCGCCGGAGGAGCACGTGCTCCTGCTGACGGTCCACCACGTCGCCGTCGACGAGTGGTCGCTGGGCATCCTCCACGAGGAGTGGGAACGGCTCTACGCCGCACACCGCGCCGGGGTGCCGGCCGGACTCGACCCGGTCACGCACGACTGCCGCGACCACGCGCGGCGGCAGCGGGACTGGCTCGCCGGGGCGGAGGCGGCCGAGCAGCTCGACTACTGGCGCGGGCAGCTCGCGGGCGCCCCGGCGGCGCTGGACCTGCCCGCCCGGGGGCCACGCCCGGCCGTGCCGTCCGACGCCGGCGCCACGCTGAGCGTGCCGCTGGACGTACCGGCCGAGGCGCTGGCCGCGTTCTGCCGGCAGGCGCGGGTGTCGCCGTACATGGTGTTGCTGGCCGTGCTGCACGTGCTGCTGGCCCGGTGGACCGGCGAGCGCGACGTGGTGGTCGGCACGCCGGTGGCCGGCCGGCGCGGCCCGGAGACGCGACAGCTCGTCGGCCTGCTGCTCAACACCGTGGCGATCCGCGCCCGGCTGGACGACGACCCGTCCTTCGCCACGCTGCTGGAGCGGGTACGCACCGCGGTGCTGGACGCGCTGAGCCGGGAGGAGCTTCCCTTCTCCACGGTGGTGCAGACGCTGCGCCCACCCCGACGGGCCGGCTTCAGCCCGCTGTTCCAGGTGATGTTCGTCCACGGCCGGGAGGCGACCCCGCCCCGCCTGGACGGTCTCGAGGTCAGCGCCGTGGAGGTGCCGCCCGCCACCGCGAAGTTCGACCTCACCGTGGCCGTACGGGAGAACGAGCAGGGTCTGCGGACCGTGCTGGAGTACCGCACCGAGCTGTTCGACGACGACGCGATGGCCCGACTCGCCGGGCACTTCCAGACGCTGCTGGCGTCGCTGCTCGCCGACCCGGGGGCGCCGGTCGGCTCGGCCGCGATGCTCACCGCCGGGGAGCACCGCCGGCTGGTCGAGGAGTGGAACCGCACCGCCACCCCGGACGAGCCGGACGAGCTGGTCCACACGCTGATCGAGGAGCAGGCCCGGCGTACCCCCGACGGGGTGGCGGTGACCGACGGCGAGGCCGCGCTGAGCTACCGGGAGCTGCACGACCGGGCCGAGTCGCTGGCGGAGACGCTGCGCGGCCGCGGCGTGGGCGTCGGCAGCCTGGTCGGGGTGCTGCTGCCGCGCGCGGCGCCGTTCACCGTGGCGGTGCTGGCGGTGCTGCGGGCCGGCGCCGCCTACGTGCCGCTGGACCCGGCCAACCCGCCCGCCCGGCTGCGCCACCTGATCGGGGACACCGCCGCCGCGGTGGTGCTCACCTGCGCCGAGCTGGCACACCTCGTACCCGGGGACGTGGCGCTGCTGGTGCCGGGGCCGGCGGAGCCGGTGCCGGCGGCGCAGTCGGTGCGCGGTGGCGGGCCACGACGGCGGGCGCGTCGCCGGCCCACGCCGTCGGCGGACGAGCTGGCCTACGTCATCCACACCTCCGGTTCGACCGGCCGCCCCAAGGGCGTGATGGTCACCCACCGGGGCGTGGTGAACTACGTGCGCTGGGCCGCGCAGGCGTACCGGCTGCGGCCGGGCGACGTCGTCCCGCTGCACTCCTCGGTCGGGTTCGACCTCACCGTGACCAGCCTGCTGGTGCCGCTGGCGGCCGGCGCCACGGTCCGGATGATCGGCGAGCACCTCGGCCCGGCGGCGCTGGGTGAGGCGCTGCGCGACACCACCACGCCGTTCGGCCTGGTCAAGATCACTCCGGCCCAGTTGGAGCTGGTCACCCACCAGCTGCGCCCGGACGAGCTGGCCGGGCGGACCCGGTGCTTCGTGATCGGCGGCGAGAACCTGCGCGCCGACCAGCTGGCGCCGTGGCGGCGGCACGCGCCGGAGACCACGCTGGTCAACGAGTACGGCCCGACCGAGACGGTGGTCGGCTGCGCCGCGTACGAGGTGGAGCCGGGCACGCCCGAGAACGGTTCGGTGCCGATCGGCCGGCCGATCGCCAACACCACGCTGCACGTGCTCGACGCGTGGGGCAACCCGGCGCCGGTGGGCGTGGCCGGCGAGCTGTACGTGGGCGGCGCCGGGGTGGCGCGCGGCTACCTCGGCCAGCCGACCGTCACGGCCGAACGGTTCCTTCCCGACCCCTTCGCCGAGACGCCGGACGCGCGGCTGTACCGCACCGGCGACCTGGTCCGCCGCCGGCTGGACGGCGTCCTGGAGTACCTGGGCCGCACCGACCGGCAGGTCAAGGTGCGCGGCTACCGGGTGGAGTGCGGTGAGATCGAGGCGGCGATCCGGCGGCACCGGCCGGACGTCGACGTGACCGTCCAACTGCGCCACGACGACCCGGCCGACCCCCGGTTGGTCGCGTACCTGGCCGGCGGCGACGGAACCGGTCCGGCGGACCTGCGGGCCGCGCTCGCCGCCGAGCTGCCCTCCTGGCTGGTGCCGGACGCGTTCGTCCGGCTCGACGCGCTGCCGCTGACCGGCAACGGCAAGGTGGACGTCGACGCGCTGCCCGCGCCCGGCCCGGCGGCGGCCACCGCGCCCGCATCCCCGCGACCGGCCGCCGCCGCCGGAACCGAGACCGTCGAGCCGGTCCCGCCCGTCCGGTGGGACGGCGACCGGGTACGCCTGGAACGGCTGGTCGCCGAGGTGTGGCGCGACGTGCTCGGCGTCGACGAGGTGGGGCACCGGGACAGCTTCTTCGACCTCGGCGGGCACTCGATGCGGCTGCTGGCCGTGCTCGACCGGCTGCGCGCCCAACTCGGTGACGTGCTCACCGCCACCGACCTGTTCCGCCACCCCACCGTCGAGTCGCTGGCGGCGTACCTGGTCCCGGTGACGACCGGGGCGGAGCCGGGACCCGCGCCGCAGGCCCCGCCGCGCGCCGGCGCCGCGGTGGCCGCCGGCCCGGCGGAGGCGCTCGTCGCCGTCGTCGGCATGGCCTGCCGGTTCCCGGGGGCGCGCACGGTCGCCGAGTTCTGGGCCAACATCCGCGACGGGGTGGAGTCGGTCCGCGAGTTCACCGTCGAGGAGATGCTCGCCGACGGCGCGGACCCGGCCCGGATCGACGACCCGGCGTACGTGCGCGCCGGCACCCACCTGCCCGGCATCGACGAGTTCGACGCGGCGTTCTTCGGCTTCACGCCCCGGGAGGCGGAGACGCTCGACCCGCAGCACCGGCTGCTGCTCGAGTGCGCCTGGCACGCCCTGGAGCACGCCGGGCACGACCCGTCGCGGCACCCCGGCCGGGTCGGCCTGTTCGCCGGCTCGGGCCGCAGCTCCTACCTGCTCGACCACCTCAACGGCCGGCCGGAGCTGACCGGCGCGCTCAGCGAGCACCAGATCTCCCTCGGCAACGACAAGGACTTCCTGCTCAGCCGCGTCGCCTACCAGCTCGACCTGACCGGTCCGGCGGTCACCGTGGCCACCGCCTGCTCGACCTCGCTGGTGGCCGTGCACCTGGGCCGGCAGAGCCTGCTGGCCGGCGAGTCGGACGTGGTCCTGGCCGGCGGTGTCAGCGTCTTCCCGGCCCAGCGGCGCGGCTACCTGCACCACGACGGCGGCATCTACTCCCCCGACGGGCACTGCCGGCCGTTCAGCGCCGACGCGCGCGGCAGCATCGAGTCCAGCGGCGTGGGCGTGGTGGTGCTCAAGCGGCTGGCCGACGCGGTCGCCGCCGGCGACACGGTCTACGCGGTGATCCGCGGCTCGGCGATCAACAACGACGGGGCCCGCCGCACCGGCTACACCGCGCCGGGCGTCGCCGGGCAGGTCGAGGTGATCAGCAGCGCGCTGGCCGCCGCCCGGGTGGATCCGCGCTCGGTGGGCTACGTGGAGGCGCACGGCACCGGCACCACGCTCGGCGACCCGATCGAGGTGGCCGCGCTGACCGAGGCGTTCCGGCGCGGCACCGACGAGCGCGGCTTCTGCGCGCTCGGCTCGGTCAAGGCGAACATCGGCCACACCGACGCCGCGGCCGGGGTGGCCGGCCTGATCAAGACCGTGATGGCGCTGTGGACGCGGACGCTGCCGCCGACGATCAACGTGGACCGTCCCCACCCGGGCATCGACTTCGCGTCCGGCCCGTTCCGGCTCGACGGCACGGCCCGGCCGTGGCCCGGCGACGGTCCGCGTCGGGCCGGGGTCAGCTCGTTCGGCATGGGCGGCACCAACGCGCACGTGGTCCTGGAGGAGCCGCCGGCGCCGCCGGTCGCGCCGCCGACCCCGCCCGCGCCGGGGCCCCGGCTGCTGACGCTGTCGGCGCGTACCCCGGCCGCGCTGGAGAGCGCCACCCGGCAGCTGCGCGACCACCTCGACGCCCACCCCGGGGTGGCGCTCGCCGACGTGGCGGCGGCGCTGGGCCGCCGGGCGGCGATGCCGCACCGCCGGTACGTGGTCGCGGCGGACCGCGCCGACGCGGTGGCCGCGCTCGACGCCCCGCAGCGCCGCCTCACCGGCGTCCACCCGGGTGGCCGGCGCACGCTGGCGTTCGCCTTCCCCGGGCACGGCGCCCAGCACGTGGCGATGGGCGCCGGGTTGTACCGGGCCGAGCCGGCCTACCGGGCCGTGGTGGACGAGTGCGCCGAGCTGCTCGGCGGGGACCTGGCCCGGGACCTGCGGGCCGTGCTCTGCCCGGAGCCGGGCGGGCACGCGGCGGCGGAAGAGCTGCTGGCCCGCCCCCGGCTGGTGCAACCGGCGCTGTTCGTGACCGGGTACGCGCTGGCCCGGACGCTGCTGGCGCGCGGCGTCACGCCGGACGTGATGGTCGGCCACAGCCTCGGCGAGTACGTAGCCGCCTGCCTGGCCGGGGTGTTCTCGCTGGACGACGCGCTGCGCCTGGTGCGGGTCCGCGGCGAGCTGGTGGACCGCACGCCGGTCGGCGCGATGCTCGCGGTCGCGCTGCCCGAGTCGGCGGTGACCGCGCTGCTCGCCGAGGGCGTGTCGCTGGCCGCGGTGAACGCCCCGCAGCTGTGCGTGGTCTCCGGCGACCCGGCGGCGGTCGGCCGGGTGCGGGAGCGGCTCACCGCCGACGGGGTCGTCTGCCGCCCGCTGCGGGTGGCCCGCGGCTACCACTCGGCGCTGCTCGACCCGGTGCTCGACGAGTTCGCCGCGCACGCCGCCCGGGTCCGGTACGCCGAACCCGAGCGCCCCTACCTGAGCAACCTGACCGGCGGTCCGGTCACCCCGGGGCTGGTCACCGACCCGGCGTACTGGGTGCGGCACCTGCGCGAGCCGGTCCGCTTCGCCGCGTCGGCCGCGTTCCTCGCCGAGCAGGACGCGACGGTGGCCGAGGTGGGGCCCGGGCACGCCCTCGGCGGCCTGGTCCGGCTGGCCGGGCTGCGGCCGGCGCAGGCGGTGGCGATGATGCGGCACCCCCGCGCCGAGGCCGACGACGTCGACACGCTGCTCGACGCGGTGGGCCGGCTCTGGCTGACCGGCGTGCCGGTCGACCGGGAGCGGTTCCCCGGCGACGGGGACCGGCGGCTGCCGTTGCCCGGCTACCCGTTCGAACGGCACCGCTACTGGATCGCGCCGGCGCCCCGCCCCGGCGCGGTCGCCCCGACGCCGCTCGCGACGCCGGCCGAGGCACCGGTGGCCGCACCGGCGGACACCGGCAACCGGCCGGAGCTGGGCACCGCGTACGTCCCGCCGGCCACGCCCGCCCAGGAGTGCGTGGCGGAGATCTGGTCGGACCTGCTCGGCATCCGGCCGGTCGGCGCGCACGACGACTTCTTCGCGCTGGGCGGGCACTCACTGCTCGCCACCCAGGTGGTGGTGCGGCTGCGGGACCGCCTCGGCGTCGCGGTGCCGCTGGAGACGGTCTTCGCCCGACCCACCGTCGCGGGTCTCGCCGCGGCGTTGCCCGCCGGCACGGCCCCCGTGACCTCCGCGCCCGCCGAGGACGGCGCCGCGGCCGGGTCCGCGACCGGGGCCGGCGGCGCGGCAACGCCACCGGCGCCGGTCGCCCCGGCGGCGGCGGCGCTCGCGCGCATCCCCCGCGCCGATCCGGACGCCGGGCCCGCGCCGCTCTCCTCCGGGCAGCACCGGCTGTGGTTCCTCGACCAGGCATACGCGCAGAACGCCTACACCGTCGGCACCACGCTGCTGCTGGAGGGCGCGCTCGACCGGGACGCGCTGCGCACGGCGCTGGCCGGGCTGGTGCGCCGGCACGAGGCGCTGCGGACCGTGTTCCCGACCGGGCCGGACGGCGACCCGGTGCAGCGGGTGCTGCCGGCCGGGCCGGTGGAGCTGCCGGTCGTCGAGGCCCCGGCGGAACCGGACACGTCGGCGCCCGTCAGCATCGTCGAGCCGGCCGTGGCCGAGGCGGTGCCCCGCTGGGTCCACGCCGCCCTCGCCGCCGACGTGCGGCGACCGTTCGACCTGGCCACCGGCCCGCTGTTCCGGGCCGTGCTGCTGCGCGTCGCCGACGAGAAGCACGTGCTGTCGCTGACCATGCACCACGCGGTCTCCGACGGCTGGTCGCTGGGCGTGGTGGCCCGGGAGGTGGCCGCCGGGTACGCCGCCGCCCGCGCGGGACGGCCCGACCCGCTCCCCGAGCTGGCCGTCCAGTACGGCGACTACGCGCGCTGGCAACGCGACCGGCTGGCCGACCCGGACAGCGCGGACCTGCGGTACTGGCGCGCGCAGCTCGACGGGGTGGCCGCCGTGCTGGAGCTGCCCACCGACCGGCCCCGCCCGCCGGTGCAGACGTTCGACGGCGCGGTCCGCACGCTGGTCCTGCCCCGGGAGACCGCCGACCGGCTGCGCCGGTTCAGCCAGGAGCACGGCGCCACGCTGGCGATGACGCTGCTCGCCGCGTACAAGGCGGTGCTGTGGCGCTGGACCGGCCAGCGCGACGTCTGCGTCGGCATGCCGGTCGCCGGCCGGGTCCGGGCCGAGCTGGAGCCGATGGTCGGCTTCTTCGTCACCATGCTGCCGCTGCGCACCGTGCTCGACGGCGAGTGGACCTTCACCGAGCTGCTCCGGCAGGTCCGGCGCACCGCGCTGGGCGCGTACGACCACCAGGAGGTGCCGTTCGAGCGGCTGGTGGACCTGGTCGACGCGCCCCGGGACCTGAGCCGCAACCCGCTGTTCCAGGTGATGTTCAACCTGCTCAACGTGCCCGAGCAGCGGGACGTGGACGCGGCCGGGGTGCGGATGACCCCGTTCGCGGTGGAGCCGGGCATCGCCCAGCAGGACCTGGCGCTGTACGCGTACGAGGTGGCCGAGGGGCTGCGGTTCCGGCTGGAGTACAACACCGCGCTCTTCGACGCGAGCACCGCCCAGCGGATGATCGGCCACCTGGACACGCTGCTCGCCGCGGCGGTCGCCGACCCGGGCGCCCGGCTGGCGGAACTGCCGGTGCTGACCGCCGCCGAGCTGGCCCGGTTCGCCGAGTGGAACGACACCGCCACGCCGGCGGCGTGGGACGCCGCGCCGGACCGGGTGCCGACCCTGGTCGACCTGTTCGCGCACCAGGTGGCCACGAACCCGGACCGGCCGGCCGTGACGTTCGGCGGGACCACGCTCAGCTACGCCGCGCTGGACGCCCGGGCCAACCGGCTCGCGCACCGGCTGCGCCGGGCCGGCGTCGGGCCGGACGTACCGGTCGCGGTCTGCCTGCCCCGCTCGGCCGAGCTGCCGGTCGCGCTGCTGGGCGTGCTGAAGGCGGGCGGCGCGTACGTCCCGGTCGATCCGGAGTATCCGGTGGAGCGGCAGCGGTACGTGCTGACCCACAGCGGCGCGACGGTGCTGGTCACCGACGCGGCCCTGGCCGACCGGTTCGCCGGCTTCGCCGGCGCGGTGGTGACCGCCGGCACGGCCGACGGGCCGGACACCGCTCCCCCGGTGACGGCCGGGCCGGACCACCTGGCATACCTGATCTACACCTCCGGCTCGACCGGCCGGCCCAAGGGCGTCCGGGTGACCCACGGCGCCGTGGTCAACACGCTCGCCGCGATGCGCGAGCGGCCCGGCCTGACCCGCGACGGCACCATGCTGGCAATGGCCAGCTTCGCCTTCGACATGTCCGTGCCGGAGCTGTTCCTGCCGCTGGTGGTCGGTGCCCGGATGCTGCTGGTCGACCGGGACGTCGCCTACGACGCGGCCCGCCTGGCCGCGCTGCTCGCCACCGAGGGCGTCACGCTGGCCCAGGGCACGCCGACGACTTGGCGGCTGCTGATCGAGTCGGGGTGGACCGGCACACCCGGGCTGACCGCCGTCTGCGGCGGCGAGGCGGTGCCCGCGCCGCTGGCCCGGCAGCTGGCCGAGCGGGTCGACGCGCTGTGGAACCTGTACGGGCCGACCGAGGCCGCCGTGTGGGCCACCATGGACCGGATCACGCCGGACGAGACCCGGCCCACGATCGGCCGTCCGATCGGCAACATGCGGGCGCTCGTGCTCGACGCGCGGCTCGCTCCGGTGCCGGTCGGCGTGCCGGGCGAGATCTACCTGGGCGGGCCGGGGCTGGCCCGGGGCTACCACGACGACCCGACGCTGACCGCCCAGCGCTTCGTGCCCGACCCGTACGGCGACGGGCGGCTCTACCGCACCGGCGACCTCGGCCGCCGGCTGGCCGACGGGCGGATCGAGTTCCTCGGCCGGGGCGACTCGCAGGTCAAGGTGCGCGGGTTCCGGATCGAGCTGGGCGAGATCGAGGCGGTGCTGCGCCGGCACGACGCCGTCCGCGACGCGGCAGTGGTGGTCCGCGAGGACGCGGGCGAGAAGTCCGTGGTGGCGTACCTGACCCTGACCGGCGGCCCGGAGCCGGACCCCTCCGGCGAGGTGAGCGCCGACTTCACCGCCGACCCGGCGCCGTGGCGGGCGTTCGTGCGCACCTGGCTGCCGGACTACATGGTGCCGTCGGCGTTCGTGCCGCTGGACCGGATGCCGCTCAACGCCAACGGCAAGGTCGACCGGTCGGCCCTGCCCGCGCCCCGCCGCGAGCGCGCCGAGGTCGGCGCCGGCACGCCGGACACCCCGCTGCGGGAGGCGCTGGCGCGGCGCTGGGCGGAGGTGCTCGGCTACGAGCGCGTCGGCATCGACGACGACTTCTTCGACCTGGGCGGCGACTCGTTCCGCGCGATCAAGGCGCTGGCCGGCACCGACCCGGCGATCAGCGTGCTCGACCTGTTCCGGCACCCGACCATCCGCGGGCTCACCGCGCACCTGGCCGAGACCGGCGGTTCGGCCGGCCGGCTGCTGCACGAGCTGACCCCGGCCCGGCCGGGCACGCCGACCACGCTGACGCTGCTCTGCGTACCGTTCGGCGGCGGCAGCGCGATCACCTTCCAGCCGCTCGCGGACGCCCTGCCGGCCGGGGTGTCGCTGTACGCGCTGGAACGTCCCGGGCACGACCTGAACCGCCCGGACGAGCCGATGCTCGACCTGGACGAGCTGGTGGACCGCTGCGTGGCCGAGGTGGTCGGGCAGATCACCGGCCCGGTGGCGGTGTACGGGCACTGCGTGGGCGGCGCCGAGGCGGTCGAGCTGGCCCGCCGGCTGGAGGCGGCCGGCGTCGAGGTCACCGGCGTGGTGATCGGCGCGCACTTCCCCGCCCCCCGGCTGCCCGGCCGGGTGTTCGGCTGGCTGCGCCGGTGGTTCCCGGTGGAGCGGTGGGCGTCGAAGCGGCGCACGCTGGAGTCGCTGCGCGCGATGGGTTTCTTCACCGAGGTCTTCGACGAAGCGGAGAAGGACTTCGTGATGCGGGTGGTCCTGGCCGACTCGGCCCGGGGCGAGGACTACTACACCGACGTCTACGCGCGGGGCCTGCCCCGCAAGCTGTCCGCGCCGCTGGTCTGCGTGGTCGGCAGCGGCGACCGGGCCACCGAGCTCTACCAGGAGCGCTACCTGGAGTGGGAGTTCTTCGCCGACCGGGTGTCGCTGGCGGTGATCGAGGGCGCCGGCCACTACTTCGCCAAGCACCAGCCGGCCGAGCTGGCCGACGTCATCCTGGCGCACTGCGCCACCACGCCGGACGGCGCCACCACCGGACCCGCGCCGGACGGCGCCAGCGCCGGACCCGCGCCGGACCACGCCAGCACCGGACCCGCGCCGGCGACGCCGGCCACCGCCGGAACCGCGCCGGCGGACGCGGCCCGGCCCGCCGCCGTGCCCGCAAGGGCACGGGCGGCCCGGACCGCCACGGCTCCGGCGGACGTCCCAGCGCGGCGGACGGCGGCCCCCAGCCTGGCGGTATTCTACCTGGTCGCGATCGGTCAACTGGTCTCGCTGATCGGCAGCGGCCTGACCGCGTTCGGCATGGGCCTGTGGGTCTACCAGCGGACCGGGTCGGTGTCGCTGTTCGCCACCGCCACCGTGCTGGCGCTGCTGCCGGCCGTGGTGCTCTCCCCGATCGCCGGCGCGCTGGCCGACCGGTGGGACCGCCGAAGAATCATGGTGCTCGCCGACTGCCTGGCCGCCACTGGCACGGTGAGTCTCGCGCTGCTGCTCTGGTTCGGCCAGCTACGCCTCTGGCACATCCTCACCGCGATCACCGTCACCGCCGTGGCCACCGCGTTCCAGCAGCCCGCCTACCAGGCGGCCGTCACCCAGCTGGTGCCCAAGCGCTACTACGGGCGGGCCAACGGCATCGTCTCGCTCGGCACCGCCACCAGCACCGTGCTGGCGCCGCTGGTGGGCGGCGCGCTGGTGCTCGCCGTCGGGCTGCGCGGCATCGTGGTGATCGACCTGGTCACGTTCGCCGTGGCGGTGACCGTCACGCTGTCGGTCCGCTTCCCCGACACGCTGTTCGTCCGGCGGGAGGAGCCGTTCCGCCGCGAGGTGCTGGGCGGCTGGCGGTTCATCGTCCGCCGGCACGGGCTGGTCGCCCTGGTCGTCCTGGTGGCGTCGCTGAACTACTTCTTCGCCATGGTCGAGGTGCTGGTCACCCCGCTCACGCTCTCCTTCGGCGACCCGGCGGTGCTCGGCCGGGTGCTCGCCGCCAGCGGCGTCGGCATGGTCGTCGGGTCGGTGCTGATGGGCGTCTGGGGCGGCGCCGCCCGGCGGACCACCGGCATCCTGGCCAGCGTCGTGCTGCTCGGCGTCTCGCTGCTCACCGTCGGGCTGCGGCCGGACCCGCTGTTCCCCGCCCTCGGGCTGTTCGGCATGGGCCTGGCCACCGCGCTGGTGAACACGCACTGGCTGGCGATCGTGCAGGCCAAGGTGGGCCTGGAACTCCAGGGGCGGGTGCTGGCCATGGCGCAGATGCTGTCCTGGCTGATGGTGCCGGCCGGGTTCCTCAGCGCCGGCCCGCTGGCCGAGCACGTGCTCGCCCCGCTGGCCCGGCCGGACGGCCCGCTCGCCGGGCTGGTCGGCACCGGTCCGGGGCGCGGCATGGCCCTGGCCGCGATCCTGGCCGGTCTCTGCGCGCTGGCGCTGGCCGCCGGCGGCATCGCGTACCGGCGGATCCGGCGCCTGGAGGACGAGTTGCCGGACAACGACCCGGGCAGCGTCGTGCTCGCCGACAAGGACCGCATCCAGGAGGAGGCGGACCGCCGCCTCGCCGCCGTGGGTGGTTCCCGATGAGCGCGCCCACCCGGCCTGCCGGACCGACCCGCCGCGCCGCCACCCGGCGGGCCGGTGGCGGCAGCGCCACCGTGGACTGTCTGCACCGGATGGTCGGCGCCCAGGCGGCCCGGACCCCGGACGCGGAGGCGGTCCGGCACGGCGACGCCACGCTCTCCTACCGGGACCTGGACGCGGCGGCGAACCGGCTGGCCCGGGTGCTGCTGGCGCGCGGCGTCGGTGTCGGCGACCGGGTCGGCGTCTGCCTGCCGCGTACGCCGGAACTGGTGGTCGCGCTGCTGGCCGTGCTCAAGGCCGGCGCCGCTTACGTGCCGCTGGACCCGGCGTACCCGGCGGCCCGGGTGGCGTTCATGACCGCCGACTCCGGGGCACGGCTGGTGCTGACCCGGGCCGACCTGACCGACCGGTTCGCCGGCCCGACCGTGCTCGTCGACCGGCTCGACCCGGACGGCGACCGCACCGACCCGGCGACGCCGGTCACGCCCGGGGACCTGGCGTACGTCATCTACACCTCCGGATCCACCGGGCGACCCAAGGGCGTCGCCATCGAGCACCGCTCGGCGTCGGTGCTGCTGCACTGGGTCCGGCAGACGTTCGACGACACCGAGCTGGGCGGGATGCTCGCCGCCACCTCGGTCTGCTTCGACCTGTCCGTCTTCGAGATCTTCGGCCCGCTGGCCTGGGGCGGCCGGGTGGTGCTGGTCGACGACGTGCTGGCGCTGGCCGCGCCCGACGCGGACCGGCTGCCGGTGACGCTGGTCAACACCGTGCCTGCGGCCATGGGCGAACTGCTCACCGCCGGGGCGCTGCCGCCGGGTGTGCGCACGGTCTGCCTGGCCGGCGAGCCGCTGACCGCCGCGCTGGCCGCCCGGGTGTGGGCCCGTCCGCACGTCCGCCGGCTGTGCAACCTCTACGGCCCGTCCGAGGACACCACGTACTCGACCTGGGCCGAGGTGCCGCGCGACGGCGATGACCCGCCGATCGGCCGGCCGCTGCCGGGCACCCGGGCGTACGTGCTCGACCCGGAGGGCCGGCCGGTGCCGCCCGGCGAGGCGGGCGAGCTGTACCTGGCCGGCGCCGGGTTGGCCCGGGGCTACCTGGACCGGCCGGCGGAGACCGAGGCCCGGTTCCGGCCGGACCCGTTCCGCCCGGGCGAGCGGATGTACCGCACCGGGGACCGGGTCCGGCTGCGCCCGGACGGGCAACTGGCCTACCTCGGCCGGTTGGACGACCAGGTGAAGCTGCGCGGCTACCGGATCGAGCTGGGCGAGGTGGCCGCCCGGCTCGCCGCGCTGCCCGGCGTACGCGAGGCGACCGCCGCCGTCCGGCCCGGCCCGAGCGGGGACCCGCTGCTGGTCGGCTACCTGGTCGGCGAGCGGCGCGACGACGTCCGCACCCGGCTGGCCGAGGTGCTGCCCGGGCCGCTCGTGCCGGCGGCCGTGGTCTGGCTGGACCGGCTGCCCACGCTGCCCAACGGCAAGGTCGACCGGGCCGCCCTGCCCACTCCGAAGCTCGGAGGTGACCCGGACGGCAACGGTCCGGACGACGGGACGCTCGGCCCGACCGCCGTCGCGGTGGCGACGGTGTGGCGGGAACTGCTCGGGGTGCCGGTGACCGGCCCGGACGACGACTTCCTCGCGCTCGGCGGCGACTCGCTGCTGGCGGTCCGCTGCGCCACCCGGCTGGCCGCCGCCACCGGCCGCCCGGTACGCCCCGGCGACCTCTTCGCCCACCCGACACTCGCCGCGCTCGCCGCCCACCTCGACGCGCCGCCCACCCCGGACGCCGACCTGACGGGTACGCCCGACGGCAGCGGCGCGGACCCGGCCGACGTCGTCGCCGCGGACCCGGCCGACGGCACCCCCGCGGGCCCGGCCGACGGTGTGACGGCGACCGGCGGGCCGGACGGGGGCGGGCCGGCGCCGCTCTCCCCCGCGCAGCGGCGGTTCTGGTTCCTGCACCGGCTCGACCCGGCCGACACGTCCTACCTGCTGGCGTTCGCGGTCCGCTTCGCCAGCCCGCTGGACCCGGAGCGGCTGACCCGGGCGCTGCACCGGGTGGTCGACCGGCATCCCGCGCTGCGCACGGTCCTGCCCGCCGGGCCGGACGGTCCGGTGCAGGTGGTGCGGCCCGACGCCGGTCCCGCTCCCGCCGTCGCGCCGCCGGACCCGGGCGCCCCGCTCGACGGGCGGCTCGCCCGGCTCGCCGCCGAGGTCACCCGTACCCCGATGGACCTGGCGGTGGGGCCGCTGCTGCGGGCGTGCCTGCTGCCCGACGCCGCCGGCCGGGCCGAGGCGTTGCTGCTGGTCGTGCACCACGCCGTCGCCGACGACTGGTCGTTCGGGGTGCTGGTACGCGACCTGGCGTCGGCCTACGACGACCCCGACGCGCCGCCCGGTGAGCCGGCGCCCGGACCGGCCGCCGTCGCCGCCGCGCAGCGCGCCTGGCTGGCCGGGCCGGCCGGACGGCGGGCCGTCGACGAGTTCCTGCGCGAGCTGCACGGCGCCCCCACCGTGCTCGACCTGAAGGAGCCGCGGGGACCCCGCTCACCGCGTCCGGGGACCCCGCTCGACGGTCGGGCGCTGCGGACCAGCGTGGGCCCGGCGACCGCGACGGCGGTACGCGAGCTGGCCCGCGCCCACCGGGCCAGCCTGCACATGGTCGGGCTGACCGCGTTCGCCGCCCTGCTCGGCGCCGCCACCGGCCGGGACGATTTGCTGGTCGGCGTCGCCTTCGCCGGACGCACCAGCGTGGCCGCCGAGCAGAGCGTGGGCTGCCACGTCAACACGCTGCCGCTGCGCCTGCGCCCGGCCCCCGACCGCACGTTCGCCGACCTGCTCGCCGAGGCGCGGCGGGTCACCCTGTTCGCCGCCGCCCGCCAGGACGTCCCGTTCGACCTGCTGGTGGAACGGCTGAACCCGGCCCGCCGGCCGCACCGCAACCCGCTCGTCCAGGTCGCGTTCGGGGTGCAGAACGCGCCGCCGGCCCGGCACCGCAGCGCCGTCGGCGGCGAGTTCACCGGCGTGGAGCTGACACCCGACGCGGCCCGTCTCGACCTGACGCTCTGGCTGGACGACCGGCGGGACGGGCTGGCGGCGCTCTGGACCTACCGCACCGACCTGTTCGACCACGACGGGGTGGCGACGTGGCACCGCCGCCTCACCGCGCTGCTGCGCGCCGCCGCCGTCGACCCCGGGCGCAGTCTGGCCGACTGCGTCGACACCGCTGGGAGTGAGAGATGACCGATCAGACCCGGGTCGCACGGCCCGTATCCCGTCGCGGGCGGGACCGGAACCTGGTGGACGTCCGGCCGGACTGGCCCGGCGGCCCGCTGCCGGCACTGGTTCGCGCCAACGTCCCCGACGTCGACCTGGCCGGCTGGCTGGCCGGGCACCGCGCCGAGGTCGACGAGCTGGCCCGCCGCGCCGGCGCGGTGCTGTTCCGCGGCTTCGCCGTGGCCGGCGCCGACGACTTCCGCACCGTGATGGCGGCGCTCTCCGGTGACGTGCTGTCCTACGGCGAGCGTTCCTCGCCGCGCAGCCGGGTCACCGAGGGCGTCTACACCTCCACCGAGCACCCGGCCGACCAGCCGATCGTGCTGCACAACGAGCAGTCGTACACGGTCACCTGGCCGCTGCGCATCGTGTTCCACTGCGAGGTCGAGCCGGCCGCCGGTGGGCGTACGCCGCTGGCGGACAGCCGTCGGGTGCTGGCCCGGCTGCGCCCGGAGACAGTCGCCGAGTTCGAGCGCCGTGGCGTGCTCTACCGGCGCAACTACCTGCCCGGGATCAGCCTGAGCTGGCAGACCGCGTTCCAGACCGACTCGCGCGCCGAGGTCGAGGCGTACTGCGCCCGCGCAATGATCGACGTGGAGTGGGTGGGCGAGACGCAGCTTCGCACCCGGCAGGTCCGCCCGGCGGTACGGCGGCACCCGGTCACCGGCGAGCGGACCTGGTTCAACCACGCGCTGTTCTTCCACGTCTCGTCGCTGCCCGAGGACGTCAGCGCCGGGCTGCGGGCCGCGCTGGCCGAGGAGGACCTGCCCTACCAGACCGCGTACGGGGACGGCACGCCGCTGCCGGACGAGGTGCTGGCCGAGCTGCGCGCCGCGTACGCCGCGGAGACCCGTTCCTTCGCGTGGCGGCAGGGAGACGTGCTGCTGGTGGAGAACATGCTCGCCGCGCACGCCCGGGAGCCGTTCACCCCGCCCCGGCGGATCCTCACCGCGATGTCCGACCCGGTCGCCGCCCCGGAGCTGACCGGCGCCCCGACGGGTGCGGCGTGAGCGCCCCGGGGCCGCGTCGGCGCGGCAGCGGTGGCGCGGTCGCCGCGCCGGTGACCCGGCGCACGCTCGGCGCTGACGACTTCGTGCTGCTGGTCGAGGCCGCCGTGCCCGACCTCGACCTGGCCGGCTGGCTCGCCGGGCGGCGGGCCGAGCTGCTGGCCGACCTGGACCGGCACGCGGCGGTGTTCTTCCGCGGGTTCGACGTGCGCAGCGCCGACGACTTCGGGCGCGCGGCCCGGGAGATCGGCCCGGAGCTGCTGGGCTACCTGGAGCGGGCCGCGCCCCGGCACGAGGTGGCGGACAAGGTGTTCACCTCGACCGAGTTCAACGCCGCCCAGTGGATCCCGCTGCACCACGAGATGTCGTACTCGCACAACTGGCCGACGCACCTGTTCTTCTACTGCGCGCAGCCGGCCACCGGAGACGGCGGCGCGACCCCGCTGGCCGCCGAGCGGGTGATCACCCCGCTGATCCCGGCCGAGGTGCGGGAGCGGTTCGCCCGCGACGGCGTCCGCTACGTACGCAACTACGGACCGCACCTGGACCTGCCCTGGCAGGAGGCGTTCCAGACCACCGACCGGGCGGAGGTGGAGGCGTACTGCGCCGCCTCGGCGACGGAGTTCACCTGGCTGGGCTCCGACGGGCTGCGGACCGTGGCGCGCCGGCAGGCGACGGCGACGCACCCGCGTACCGGGGAGACGGTGTGGTTCAACCACGCCCACCTGTTCCACGTCTCGAACATGCCGCCCGAGGTGGCCGGCGCGTTGCTGCGCGAGTACGGCCCGGAGGGGCTGCCGCGCAACGCCTACCACGGCGACGGCGAGCCGATCGCCGACGAGGTGGTCACCGGCATCCGCGAGCTGTACCGGCAGCACGCCCTCTCCGTGCCCTGGCGGCGCGGCGACGTGCTGGTGGTGGACAACTTCCTGGCCACCCACGGCCGGGAGCCCTTCACCGGCGACCGGCAGATCCTGGTCGCCATGTCCGACCTCTACGTGAACCGGAGTGTGCTGTGAACGGTTACCGTCTGTCCCCGGTCCAGCGGCTGGCCTGGTCCGGCAAGCAGGACCTGGTCCGGGCGCGGGTCCAGCTGGACCGGCCGCTCGACCCGGCCCGGTTGCAGGCCGCCGTCGACACGGTGGTGGCCCGGCACGAGGCGCTGCGGCTGACCCTGGTGCACCACCCCGGGCTGCGGGTGCCGTTGCAGGACGTGGACGACGACCGTACGGTCACGGTCGGCGCGCAGGGCGAGCTGTCGGTCACCCTCACCGACGACGCGGTGGAGCTGGCCGCCACCCCGCTGATCGCCGACCCGGCCGGCCTGCGCCTGGTCCTGGCCGACCTGGCCCGCGCCTACGCCGGTGACCTGCCGCCGGCCGACGAGGAGGCGTTGCAGTTCCTCGACGTCACCGAGTGGCAGGTGGAGGAGCGGGAGGCGGCCCCGGCCGCAGCGCCGGGAGCGTCGGCCGCGCGGCTGGTCGAGCCGCACGGGGACGACCCGGTCGCCACGGTCACCGCGACGCTGCCCGCCGCCGAGCTGGCCGAGGTCGCCCGCGTCGCGGACGTACCCGTCGGCACGGTGCTGCTCGCCGCCTGGGCGCTCGCGGTGGCCCGGCGGGCCGAGGCGCCGGACGGGGTCGAGGAGGCGGACCTGGTGCTGGCCCGCTGGCACGACGGCCGGCACGCCGAGGGCACCGCCGGCGTGGTCGGCCCGCTGGGCGGCTACGGACCGCTGCGACTGGCGCTGCCGCTGCCGGCGGAACCCGCCGCGCTGCTGGCCGCCGTCCGCGCCGCCGAGGCGGTCGCCGACGAGACGTTCCACCTGGTCGACCCGGTCGACGAGAGCACCGGCGCGGTCGCCGGGTTCGCGCTGGAGCCGGCCGTCGCGCCGGCCGTGGTGGCCGGGCTCGGCGGCACGTCGGCGGACGTGCCCGTCCCGCCGGCGCCGGCCGGGCCGCGGCTCACCGTGGGCACCGGCGGGGACCGGGTGACGCTGCGGGTGACCGGCGGGCAGTGGCTGCTCGACTCGGTGGTGGCGGTGCTGCGCAGCCTGCCGGCGGCGCTGGCCGGCGACGCCCCGCTCGCCGTGCTCGGCGCCGGGGAGGCCGGGTGGCTGGCCGAGGCCGGCGGCACGGTGGGCGCGACGCCGGGGCGTACCCTCGTCGACCTGATCGACGCGGGCCTGGCCGGGATGGACCGGGGCGCCACGGCGGTGTCGGCGGCCGACGGCGCGTACCCGGTCGATGAGCTGGACCGCCGCGCCGCGCGGGTGGCCGCGGCGCTGGCCGCGCGCGGCCTGGCCGGCGCGCCGGTGGGCGTGCTCGCCGCCCGCTCCCGGGACACGGTGGTGGCGTTCCTCGGCGTGCTGCGCGCCGGCGCGGTGTTCGTGCCGCTCGACCCGGACGCCCCGGCGCCGCGCCTGACCGCGCAGCTGCGCGCGGTCGGCGCCGACTGCGTGGTCGGCGTCGGCGGCCCGGCGACGGTGTCCGTCGAGGACCTGGTCGCCGCCGGCGGCGCGACGCCCGCGACCGCGCCGGCCCCGACCGACCCGGCGTACGTCATCTTCACCTCCGGCTCCACCGGCACGCCCCGCCCGGTGCGGGTCTCGCACGCCGCCGCCGCGCACCTGGCCGGCGCGCTGGAGGCGACCGTGTACGCGGGCAGCCCGCCGGGCCTGCGGGTGGCGGTGAACGCGCCGCTGACGTTCGACGCCTCGGTGAAGCAGCTGGTGCAGCTCGCCCACGGCCGCTCCCTCTACCTGGTGCCCGACGACGTGCGCCGCGACGGTGCGGCGCTCGCCGGGGCGTTGGCCGAGCACCGGGTGGACGTGCTCGACCTGACCCCCTCCCAGCTGCGCATCCTGCTCGCCGGCGCGGGCGACGCCCGGTTGCCCGGGTTGCTGCTGCTCGGCGGCGAGGCGGTCCCCGGCGACCTGTGGTCGGCGGTGGCGGCGCGCCCCGGCGTGCGCGCGGTCAACCTGTACGGCCCGACCGAGTGCACGGTGGACACCACCGTCGCGGAGATCCACGCGGACGAGCCGCCGACGATCGGCCGGCCGCTGCCCGGCGTCGCGGTCCGGGTGCTGGACGAGCGGCTGCGCCCGGTCCCGCCCGGCGTGGCCGGCGAGCTGTGCGTTGCCGGACCGCAGCTGGCCGAGGGCTACCCGGGCGACCCGGAGGCGACCGCCCGCCGGTTCGTCGCGCTGCCGCTGCCCGCCGGCGGCGCCGAGCGGGTCTACCGCACCGGTGACCGGGTCCGCTTCGACGCCGAACGGCGGCTGCGCTACCTGGGCCGGCTCGACGACCAGGTGAAGATCCACGGCTTCCGGGTGGAGCCGGGCGAGGTCGCCGCCGTGCTGCGCGACCACCCGGGGGTGGCCGACGCCGGCGTGGTCGCCCGCGACGACGACGGGTACGGCGCCCGGCTGGTCGCCTACGTCCGGCCGCGGTCCGGGTCCGCCCCGCTCGACCTCGGGCGGGTGACCGGGATCAACCCGCACGAGACCCGCTACCTGTACGACGAGATCTTCGTCCAGCGGGTCTACCTGCGCGACGGGATCACGCTGCGTCCCGGCGCGACGGTGCTCGACGTGGGCGCGAACATCGGCATGTTCTCGCTCTTCGTGCACCAGGTCTGTCCGGACGCGACGATCCACGCGTTCGAGCCGGTGCCGGCCGTGGCCGACGCGCTGCGCCGCAACGTCGCCGAGTTCGGCGTGCCGGCCACGGTGCACGCCCACGGGCTGTCCCGGGCCGATGGCGAGGTCTCCTTCACCTACTACCCGGGCTACTCGATGATGTCCGGCCACGCCGCGTACGCCGACCCGGACGCCGAGATCGGCGTGATCAAGCGGTACCTGGCCAACGAGCGCGACGCCGGCGCCGGCGAGCGGGACGTGCTGCTCGACCGGGCCGACGAGCTGCTCGCCGAGCGGTTCGCCGGCCGGGAGCTGACCGTGCCGGTCCGGCCGCTGTCGGCCGTCCTCGACGAGCTGGCCCCGCAACGAATCGACCTGCTGAAGATCGACGTGCAGCGGGCCGAGGCGGACGTGCTCGCCGGGCTGGACGACCGGCACTGGCCGCTCGTCGCGCAGGTCGCCATGGAGGTGCACGACGCACCCGGCACCGCGACGGCCGGCCGGCTGGCCGAACTGGTGGCGCTGCTGGAGGCGCGCGGGTTCACCGTGGTCACCCGACAGGACGACCTGCTCGCCGGCACCGACCGGCACACCCTGCACGCGGTCCGCCCCGAGTACGCCGCCGGCGCGAACGCGACGCCCGCCGAGCCCGCCGGCCCGGCGTCCCCCCACAGCGTTCAGGAGTGGCTCGCACAGCGGCTGCCGGCGCACCTGGTGCCGGCCGCCGTGGTGGTCCTCGACGAGCTGCCGCTGACCCGCAACGGCAAGCTCGACCGGGCGGCGCTGCCGGCGCCCCGGGTGGAGCGGCCGGCGGACGACCCGGCGACGGCACCGGCCAACCGGGCCGAGGAGATCCTGGTCGAGGCGTGGCGCGAGGTGCTCGGCGTGGCCTCGTTCGGCGTCACCGACAGCTTCTTCGCGCTCGGCGGCGACTCCATCCGCAGCATCCAGATGCAGGTCGCGGCGCAGAAGCGCGGGTTGTCGTTCCAGCTCAACGACATCTTCACCCACCAGACGATCCGGGAGCTGGTCGCCCACGGCCGGATCACGCTGGACGGCCTCGTGCCCGAGCCCGCCGCCCGGTTCTCCCCCGTCGGCGCGGCCGACAAGTTTGCGCTCGTCGGCGCGGCCGACCGGGAGCTGCTGCCGGACGGGCTGGCGGACGCGTACCCGATGACCGCGCTCCAGCTCGGCATGGTCTACCACGGCGAGTTGACCGGTGACCCCGCCGTCTACCACAACGTCACCGCGCACGAGGTGGCCGCGCCGCTCGACCCGGCGGCGCTGCGCCGCGCGCTGACCGTCCTGGTGGACGCCCACCCGGTGCTGCGCACCGGCTTCGCGCTCGGCGCGTACGCCGAACCGCTGCAACTCGTGCACGAGCGGGTGCCGGTCGACCTGCCGGTGACCGACCTGTCCGGCCTGGACCCGCAGGCCCGCCGCGACCGGATCGACGCGCTGGTCGCCGAGGAACGTCTCCGCCCGTTCGACCTCACCCGGCCGCCGCTGCTGCGGCTGCACGCGCTGCGCGCCGACGGGGACACGTTCACGCTGCTGGTCGCCGAGCACCACGCCGTCCTCGACGGCTGGAGCCTGCACCTGTTCCTCACCGACCTGCTCGACGCGTACGACCGGGAGCGGGCCGGCACGTCGGCCGCCGCCGATTCGGGGCTGCCGTTCCGGGAGTACGTGGCGGCCGAGCGGTCGGCCCTGGCGGACCCGGCGACCCGGCGGTTCTGGCGCGACGGCGCCGGCGCCGCGCCGCCGTTGCTGGTCGGCGGGGCGCAGCCGAGGACCACCACCACCCAGCGGGTGCCGCTGCGGGCCGGCACCACCGAGCGGGTGGCCGCGGTGGCCCGGGACGCCGGGGTGCCGGTCAAGTCCTGGCTGTTCGCCCTGCACCTGCGCCTGCTCGGCGAGCTGGCCGGCCGGGACGACGTGGTCAGCGGCCTGGTGGTCGGCGGGCGGCCCGAGGGGGAGGGCAGCGACGCCACGCTCGGGTTGTTCCTCAACACGCTGCCGGTGCGGGTCGCGCTGGGCACCCGGTCGGTGGCCGAGCTGGCCGCCGAGGCGTGGCGGGCCGAGCGGGAGCTGATGGGCCACCACCGCTTCCCGCTGGCCGAGATCGTCCGGGTCGGCGGCGCGGGCCCGCGCTTCGACCACTTCTTCAACTGGACACACTTCCCGGCCCGGCCGGCCGGCACGGGCAGCCGCATCGTGGACAGCCGGGGCGTCACCGTGGACGTGGCGTTCAGCCTCGCCGTCGACGCCGAGCTGGACGCCGGCCGGCTCGGGCTGATGGTCCAGTACGACCACCGGCACGTGCCGGCCGAGCGGGTGGACGCGCTCGCCGACGGCTTCCGCCGGCTGCTGGCCGCCGACCCGGCCGCGCCGCTGCCGGCGGTGGCGTCCCCGGCGGCCGGCGGGGACGCGCGGCAGCGGTGGGCGGACCGGGTGGCGGCGGCCTGGCAGGAGGTGCTCGGCGCCGCGCCGCGCGACCCGGCGACCGACTTCGTCACCGCGGGCGGCGACTCGCTGCGCGCGCTGCGTCTGGTCACCGTGCTGCGACAGCGCCACGGCAGTGACCTGACGCTGCCCGAGTTCACCGCGCTGGGCAGCTACCGGGCGCTGGTCGACCGGGTGGCCCGCGGATGACCGGGTTCGGCACGATCGCGGTGCACGGCGACGACGGCCTGGTTCCGGGCGGGTCGGTGGCCCCGCCGATCGTGCAGAGCGCGACGTTCAGCGCGGAGTCCGACGAGCGGTTCACCGAGATCGCCACCGAGGCGCGGGGCAGCGCGTTCTACACCCGCTACGGCAACCCCAACCACGCCCAGGTGGCCGCCGTGGTCGCCGAGCTGGAGGGGGCGGAGACCGGGTTGGTCACGGCGTCCGGGATGGGCGCGATCAGCACGGTCGCGCTGGCCCTGCTCGCCGCCGGCGACCACGTGGTGGTGCAGCGCAGCACCTACGGCGGCACCACGTCGCTGGCCACCGGCCTGCTGGCCCGCTTCGGCGTCACCTGCACGTCTGTGGACCAGACCGACGCGGATGCGTTCGCCCGGGCGCTGCGGCCGCAGACCCGGCTGGTGCTGCTGGAGACGCCGAGCAACCCGCTGCTGGAACTGACCGACCTGGCCGCCGTGGTGGCGACCGCGCACGCGGCCGGCGCGCTGGTGGTGGTGGACAACACGTTCGCCACCCCGGTCAACCAGCGTCCGCTGGACGCCGGGGCGGACCTGGTGTGGCACAGCGGCACCAAGTTCCTCGGCGGGCACTCGGACGTGTCCGCCGGGGTGGTGGTCGGCGGCGCGGAGCTGATCGAGCGGGTGTGGCGCACGGCGATCGTCACCGGCGCCACGCTCGGCCCGGTCGACGCCTGGCTGTTGTTGCGCGGCCTGCGCACGCTGGCGCTGCGGGTGCAGCGGCACAACGCCAACGCGCTCGCGCTGGCCGGGGCGCTGGAGGCCCACCCGGCGGTGGCCCGGGTCCGCTATCCGGGGCTGCCGTCGCACCCCCAGCACGCGCTGGCCCGCCGGCAGATGACCGGCTTCGGCGGGGTGCTCGGCGTCGAGCTGGCGGCCGGGCGGGCCGGCGCGGCGGCGCTGCTGGCCGGGCTGCGCCTGGGCAAGCGGGCGGCCAGCCTCGGCAGCGTCAGCACGCTGGTGGTGCACCCGCGCTCGATGTGGGCCGGCATCGTGGACGCCGAGCAGCTCGCCGCCGCCGGGATCGGCGCGGGCCTGGTCCGCGTCTCCACCGGCATCGAGGACACCGACGACCTGGTGGCCGACTTCCGGACCGCGTTGGAGGGGGTGCCGGCCTGACGGGTCAGGAGCCCAGATAACGCAGGATCGCCAGCACCCGGCGGCTGTACCCGGTCGCGTCGGAGAGGTCGAGCTTGTCGAAGATGGCGTTGACGTGCTTCTCCACCGCGCTCTGCGAGACGTGCAGCCGTGCGGCGACGGCGGCGTTGGTGTGTCCCTGCGCCATGTGGTGCAGCACGTCGCGCTCCCGTGGCGTGAGGCGGCTCAGCGGATCGGCGCGGCTCGTGCCCGACATGAGCTGCCGCACCACCTCCGGATCGAGGGCGGTGGCGCCGGCGGCCACCCGGTCGAGCGCGTCGAGGAAGTCCTCGACCTGGGCGACGCGGTCCTTCAACACGTACCCGACGCCCTCGGAGCGGTCGGCGAGCAGCTGGGCGGCGTAGCGCCGCTCGACGTACTGGGACAGCACCAGCACCGCTACGGCGGGGAACTCGCGGCGGATCTCCAGTGCGGCCCGTAGCCCGTCGTCGCTGTTGGTGGGCGGCATCCGCACGTCGGTGACGACCACCTCCGGACGGTGGCGCGCGACCGCGGTGACGAGCTGGTCGGCGTCACCGACCGCGGCCACCACCTCGTGTCCCTCGTCGGCCAGCAGGCGGGTGAGCCCGTCGCGGAGCAGGATGGAGTCCTCGGCCAGGACTATCCGCACGGCAGCACCGTCCGGATCGTGGTCGGGCCACCCGTCGGGCTGGACACGTCGAGACGGCCGTCGAGAGCCGCCGCCCGTCGGGCGAGGCCACGCAGCCCGCTGCCGGTCGGGTCCGCCCCGCCCCGGCCGTCGTCACGCACCAGCATCTCCACTCCCCCGTCCCCGGCCCCGATCTCAATGTCGATCACGGTAGCGCCGGCGTGCTTCGCGGCGTTGGTGATCGCCTCGCAGGCGATGAAGTAGAGCACCGCCTCGACCTGGCGCGGCGGGCGGTCGACCAGGCCGTGACGGATCCGCACCGGGATCGGCGTCCGCCGCGCCACCATGGTCAGCACCTCGTCCAGCGGGCTGTGGTCGAGCGCCGACGGGTAGACCTGCCAGGCCACCTCCCGCAGCTCGTCGAGGGCCCACTGCACGTCGGCGTGCGCCTGGTCCAGCAGGGCCCGCGCCCGGTCCGGGTCGCGGCTGCGCCGCGCGCGACCCAGGAGCATGCCGAGCGCGACGAGACGCTGCTGCACGCCGTCGTGCAGGTCCCGCTCGATCCGCCGGCGCTCCGCGTCGACCGCCGCCATGACGCCGGCCCGGCTCTCGGTCAGCTCGTCGATCCGGCGCCGCAGCGCGTCTTCGCCGTCGGGCTCCAGCATGCGGCGCGCGAGATGCCGGTCCAGCGCGCCGACGCTGGCGACCGCCTGGAGGTTCACCAGGAGCAGGCCCGCCCCGATCACGAGTTGCAGCAACAGATCGGGCACGGCGACGCCGCCGGTCACGACGGCACGGAGGAGAACGGCCGCGAGCACCACGCCCACGGCCAGCACCCCGACGGTGAGCGCGCCGAGCAGGCCCGGCACGACCCGCAGCGCGAGGTAGCCGACGGCCCGCCGGCCGGTGGCGCGCGGCGGGGCGGGCGCCGGGCGGTTCGCGGCCCAGGCCAGCCGCCGCCGCTCCCACCGGGCGGCCACCGGGGCGTACCGGAGGACGGCGGCGAGGACGCGGCGGCGCAGCACCGGAGCCGGCACGGTGAGCGTCAGCAGCAGGCCGGCCGCGACCAGGGACGCCACCTCGACGACGGCGGAGACGACACCGGCGGCGACGCCGACCACGGGCCGCGCCCACCGGCCGATCCGCACGCCTCCGGTCGGCGCCCCGGTCACCACCATCCGTCCCTCCCCGCCGGCCTGCCGGTGCCGCCGCTCAGCGATCCTCCCCCAGGTGACCCCGGCTGCGGTACACGGTGCCGGATCGCACCGGCCGGTGCGGACCGCCACGCGGAGTCGGATCGCCGGCGACCTCCGCGGCGACCGGACGTCGCCGCTGCCGGAGCAGCCCGGCCACCACGAGCGCGCCGAGCACCAGCGCGCAGACGACGATGACGACGTTCTGGAACGCCCCCGCCCATTCCTCGACCACATGCCAGTTGGCGCCGAGCTGGTAGCCGGCGAGCACGAACACGGTGTTCCAGACGAGGCTGCCGAGCGTGGTGTAGAGCAGGAACCTCCCGATCGGCATCCGTTCCACGCCGGCCGGAACGGAGATCAGGCTCCGGAAGATCGGGATCATGCGCCCGAAGAACACGGTCGCCGTGCCGTGCCGGGCGAACCACGCCTCGGTCCGGTCGAGGTCGCTGAGCTTGACCAGCGGGAGTCGCCGGACGATGGCACGTACCCGGTCCCGGCCGAGCACCACGCCGACCTGGTAGAGGACCACCGCGCCGACGACGGAGCCGAGCGTGGTCCAGGCGATCGCGGCGACCAGGCTCATCCGGCCCTGGCTGGCGGCGAAGCCGGCCAGCGGCAGGATCACCTCGCTCGGGATCGGCGGGAACAGGTTCTCCAGCGCCACCGCCAGCCCGGCGCCGGGAGCGCCGAGGCGCTCGACCAGGTCGGCCGCGAATCCGGCCAGGCCGCCGGTGTCACCGGGCGTCGGCCCGGCGGCGGGGGTCGTGAGGTGCCATGAATCGATCATGTCCCGACGCTATGGCCGTGGCGGGGCGCGGACCATGAGGGTGAACGCATGCCTGAGCGGGTCGACCGGAGCGCGACCCTGGGGTTTTCCGCACCCCCGGTCAGGGTGCCTCGTCGCCGCGTTTCTCCTCCTGCGCCAGCACCGCGTCGCGGCGCTGCGGGTCGGTGCGATCGGCCAGTGCGGCGGCGAGGCGCGGGTCGGCGGAGAGCCGCTCCCGGTTGCGGTGCAGGAACGTGTCGAACCCGGCGGTGTACGGGCAGGCGTCGTCGCCGAGCGCCGCCCCCGGCTCGTACCGGCAGCCGCCGCAGTAGTCGCTGATCCGGTCGACGTGCGTGCCGTCGAACGCCCACGGGTGGGTGTCGATGCGGGCCAGGTCGGCGTACTGGCTCATGCCGACGACGGTGGCGTTCATGACCCAGTCGGCGCCGTCGACGAAGCTGCGCTGGAACCAGTCGGCCAGGTCGGCGGGGCGCCAGCCGCGTTGCAGGCCGTAGTTGCCGAGCACGGTCAGCCGCGCGGTCCGGGGCGCCCAACCGGTGTCGCGGACGCCGGCCAGCACGTCGGCCAGGCAGCGCGCCTCCACCGCGTCGGCGTCGAGGCGGTCGAACCAGTCCGGCAGCGGCCGGGTGGCGGCGAGCCACCCGACGCCGCGGAAGCGCGGCGCGAAGTACCAGTAGAGCTGCCACAGGAACTCGCGCCACCCGAACAGGCCACGGACGAACCGGTGCACCGCCGCGGGCGGCGCCGTGCCGTCCCGGCCGGCGCGCTCGGCGGCCCGGATCGCCGGCTCCGGGTCGAGCAGCCCGAGGTTGAACGAGGACGACAGCACGCTGGACGCGAGGCGGCCGTCGCCGTCGACGAGCACGCCGTCGGTGTCGGCGTACCCGGGCAGCCGGTGGTCGAGGAAGTGCGTGAGCCGGGCCCGCGCCTCGGCGTGCGTGGCCGGGTGGCGGCGCGGCGCGTCCCGGCCGACGAACCGGATCCCCTCCGCCTCCCACCGGTCCAGGTCGCGGCGGACCCGCGCGTCGATGTCGTCCTCGACGATCGCCGGCGGTGGCGGCACGTCGGTCGGTGGCCGCCGGCGGGGCCGGCGGGCCGGGGCCGGCAGGTCGCGCAGCAGGTCGTGGCGGTCCAGCGCGTACCGGTAGAAGTCGGCCATCCGCAGCTGGCCGCGCCGCCGGTCGGCCCAGGCCGCGAAGTCGGCACGGTCGGTGACGAATCCGCGCGGCGGCAGCACGGTCAACCCGTCGACGGTACGGGCGAACGCCAGCGCCGCCCGCGACGCCGGGTGCACCACCTCGACCGGCTCGCCCAGGCCGGCGAGCGCCTCACGGAACGTGTCGGCGCGTACCAGCCGGGCCCGGTCGCCGAGTTCGGCGGCACGGTGTCGCAGCGTGGACAGGATCAGGTGCGCCTTCTGGCGGTGCAGCCGCCGGTGGACGAACAGCGACCGGGTCTCCACCAGCAGGACGCGTTGCGCGTCGTCGTCGAGGAAGTGGGGACCCACCTGGTCCGCCAGGAGCCAGCGCCAGCGTGACATGTCCGGAACATGCCCCTTTCAGGCTCGTCGGAATCGTGCGCGGACGGAGTTGCGGGTCAGTCGCCCCGGACCCGGGGTCGACGGTGGTCAGTCAGTCGCAGGCCGACGCCGCGTACCGCCACCACGGTGACCCCGGTGCCCAACCCGTCGAGCTTGCGGCGCAGCCGCTTGACCAGGGACTGCACGTCGGCCCGGCGCTGCGTCGGCGCGTCGTGCCAGACCGCGCGGTGCAGCTCGGCATAGCTCCACACCCGCACCGGCTCGGCGGTCAGGCAGGTCAGCAGGTCCCGCTCCAGCCGGGTGAGCGCGACCTCCCGGTCACCCCACCGGGCGGTCGAGCGAGCCGTGTCGATCACCAGCGCGCCGTCGGGCACGGTCCGGGCCGCCGTCGCGGTGTCCGGCAGGGGCCCCGGCCGGACACCCTCACCGGGATTGATCAACTCGCGCAGCTCGTCCAGGTCGGCGACGATCAGCAACGGCGCGACGCCGTCCAGCAGCTCGGTGAGCCGCAACCGTTCCGCCGGTGACGGCGTGACGCCGATGACCAGCGAGAAGGGACGGTCCGCCGGGTCTGCGCCGGCGGTCGTCGCGCTCGTGTCGTCGTTCGTCACCGCACCCCACCGTGACAGTCACTGTCAACCGGCCCGCGATCAGAGGGCCTGTTGGTGACAAGTTGCTCACGTACGGTCATTGATCGTCCTTCGGTGTCGATCATAGTGTCCATTCAGGTGGCCGGCGTAGACCCGCACGGCGCCCAGGGGGCCTGGGGGGTTCGTCTCAAACCGGAGTGACCAGTCGGGAGCGCAGCTCCTGGCCCTTCTGTCATGGCTCGACCATCCGCGGGTCATCGGAGGAGGAGGCAGCACCGATGCTGAGACGTCCACACCGAAGGGACCTGGCCCGGCGGCTGGTGAGCGCGGGGGCCGCCCTGGTGCTCGCCGCGACCGCACTGGCCGCCACCGGCACCGGAGCACAGGCGCAGGCCGGTACGGGCGCCGGCGCCACGGCCGGCGACAAGATCCGCCCCGAACTCACCCGGCAGCTCCAGGGCAAGAGCGAGGGCGACTTCTGGATCCACTTCTCCGCCCGGGCCGACCTGGGCAAGGCCGCCGCGACCAAGGACTGGAACCAGCGCGGCGCCGCCGTCGCGGCGGCGCTGCGCAAGACCGCCGCCGACAGCCAGGGGAAGATCCGCGCCGAGCTGGACCGCTCCGGCACGAAGTACCAGACGTTCTGGGCGACCAACGCCATCAAGGTCACCGGCGGCTCGTTGACCATGGCGCAGAACTTCGCCGCCCACGCCGAGGTGGACGGCATCTACGCCCCGGTCGAGTACAAGCTGCCCGAGACCACCCCGGGCACCGACGAGAAGGCGCCCAACGCCCTGGAGTGGGGCATCGCCAACATCAACGCCGACGACGTCTGGTCCCAGTACGGCGTGAAGGGCGCCGGCATCACCGTGGCCAGCATCGACAGCGGGGTGCAGTTCGACCACCCGGCGCTGGTCAACTCCTACCGGGGCAACAACGGTGACGGCACCTTCGACCACGACTACAACTGGTTCGACGCGGCCGGCGAGTGCGCCACCGCGCCGTGCGACTCCGACGGCCACGGCACGCACACCATGGGCACCATGGCCGGCGCGGACGGCGCGAACCAGATCGGCGTCGCCCCCGAGGTCAAGTGGATCGCCGCGAACGGCTGCTGCCCGACCGACGCCGCCCTGATCTCCTCCGGGCAGTGGATGCTGGAGCCCACCGACCTCAGCGGCCAGAACCCGGACGCCAGCAAGCGGCCGAACATCATCAACAACTCGTGGGGCACCACGGCGCCGTCCAACGAGCCGTTCATGGAGGACGTCACCGACGCGTGGACCGCCTCCGGCATCTTCGGCGTCTGGTCCAACGGCAACAACGGCCCGTCCTGCCAGACCAGCGGCTCGCCGGGCAGCCTGGCCAGCAACTACTCGGCCGGCGCGTACGACATCAACAACAACATCGCCAGCTTCTCGTCCCGGGGCACCGGGCAGAACGGCGAGATCAAGCCGAACATCTCGGCCCCCGGCGTGAACGTCCGCTCCAGCGTGCCGACCAACTCGTACGCCAGCATCAGCGGCACCTCGATGGCGGCGCCGCACCTGGCCGGCGCGATCGCGCTGCTCTGGTCGGCGGCGCCCACCCTGGTCGGTGACGTCGCGGCGACGCGAGCCCTGCTCAACGACACGGCGACCGACAAGGCCGACACCCAGTGCGGCGGCACCACGGACGACAACAACGTCTACGGCGAGGGCCGGCTGGACGCGCTCGCGCTCATCGCCGCCGCCCCGATCGGGGACAACGGCACGCTGGCCGGCACGGTCACCGACGCGGCCACCGGCGCCGCGATCGCCGGCGCGACGGTCACCCTGACCGGCGCGGCGGACCGCACGCTGACCACCGGCGCCGACGGCACGTACTCCTCGCTGCTGCCGGCCGGCGACTACCAGGTGGTGGTCTCCGCCTTCGGCTACGCGAGCCGCACCCTCTCCGCGACCGTCACCAAGAACACGACCACGACGCTCGACGTGGCGCTGAGCGCGGTGCCGAGCGTCACCATCGGCGGTCAGGTCACCGACGGGTCCGGACACGGCTGGCCGCTCTACGCGAAGGTGAGCGTCGAGGGCACGCCGATCTCCGACTACACCACGCCCGCCACCGGCCGCTACAGCCTGACGCTGCCGTCCGGGTCGACCTACCGGCTCACGGTGGAGTCGCAGTACGCCGGCTACCTGACCGTCACCAAGGAGGTCACGGTCGGCGCCGGCAACCTCACCGCCAACATCGAGGTGCCGGCGGACCCGGAGGCGTGCACCACGGCGCCCGGCTACACCGTCAGCTCCGACGGCGAGTACGAGACGTTCGACGGCACGGGCGTTCCGGACGGCTGGTCCGTGGTGGACAACGCCGGCACCGGCCAGGTCTGGGAGTTCAGCGACAGCGGTGAGCGCGGCAACCTGACCGGCGGCAGCGGCAACTTCGCCATCATCGACAGCGACAACTACGGCAGCGGCGGGCAGCAGGACACCTCGCTGGTCAGCCCGGTCGTCGACCTGACCGGGGTGAGCGCGCCGGTGATCCGGTTCAACCAGGACTACAACTGGCTGAACAGCGACCGCGCGGACGTGGACCTGAGCCTCGACGGCGGTGCCACCTGGAGCAACGTGCTCCGGCAGGCGGCCGACGTGCGCGGCCCGAAGGTGACCGAGATAGCGATTCCGCAGGCGGCGAACCAGTCGCAGGTGCAGGTGCGCTTCCACTACTACAACGCCAGCTGGGAGTGGTGGTGGGAGGTCGACAACGTGCTGATCGGCAGCAAGCTCGTCTGCAAGCCGGTCGCCGGCGGCCTGGTGCTGGGCCACGTGCGCGACAAGAACGACAACGGCTACGTCAACGGGGCCACCGTGACCAGCAAGGACCGCCCGGCGGAGAAGGCCACCACGGTCGCCACCCCGGACGACACCGAGCTGCCGGACGGCTTCTACTGGATGTTCTCGTCGCTGACCGGCAGGCACCCGTTCACCGCCAGCGCCGGCAACTACGTCAGCCAGACCAAGCAGGTCACGGTCGAGGCGGACTGGGCCACCGCGGCGAACTTCCAGCTCGCCGCCGGCCGGCTGTCGGTGCAGCCGACCTCGCTGACCGGAACGGCCCGGATGCCGAGCGGGAAGGTCAGCAGGACGTTCACCGTGACCAACACCGGCGGGGCGCCGGTCGACGTCGAGTTCGGTGAGCGCGACGGCGGGTTCGTCCTGCAACGGGCCGACGGTTCCCAGCTGTCCGAGCAGGCGCTGCTCGGCTCGACCGGCGCGCCGGCGCAACGGCTGACCGCCGCCACGTCGTTCGCCGCCCGCTCGTCCGGCAAGTCGTCCACGGGCGTGACCCCGGCGGCCGGCCCGCAGGCGGACCCCTGGACCGCCATCCCGGGTTACCCGGCGAACGTGATGGACAACCGGGTCGTCACCGTCGACGGCAAGATCTACTCGATCGCCGGTGGCGACGGCACCACCTCCAGCGCGAAGAACTACCGGTACGACCCGGTCGCGCAGACCTGGTCCGGCATCGCCGACCTGCCCGGCGCCCGCAACGCCGTGACGGCCGGCGTGCTCGACGGCAAGATCATCGTCAGCGGCGGCTGGGGCGCTTCCGGGCCCGACGGCGCCACCTGGTCGTACGACCCGGCGGCGAACACCTGGACCGCGCGGGCGAGCAACCCGGCACCCCGGGCGGCGGCGGGTCAGGCGGTCGCGGGCGGCAAGCTGTACGCGATCGGCGGCTGCACCACGGCCAGCTGCCTGCCGATGTCCAACTCGGTGGTCCGCTACGACCCGGGCGCGGACACCTGGGAGACGTTGCCCGCCTACCCGAAGTCGGTGGCGTTCCTGTCCTGCGGCGGGATCGACGGCACCGTCTACTGCACCGGCGGCAACGACGGGACGGTGTCGCAGAAGGCCGGGTACGCCTTCGACCCGGGCGCCAACGCCTGGACCCCCATTCCGGACGCGCCGGCCGACAGCTGGGCCGCCTCGTACGCGGTGGCGAACGGCAAGCTGCTGGTCGTCGGCGGGTCGCAGGGCGGGGCCATCACCAACGCCGGCTTCGCGTTCGACCCGGCGACCAACTCGTGGGCCAACCTGCCCAACGCCAACGCGCCCCGCTACCGGGGCGGCGCGGCCTGCGGGTTCTACAAGGTCGGCGGCTCGTCGGGCGGCTTCACGGCCACCAAGGACAGCGAGGTCCTGCCCGGCTTCTCGGAGTGCGCCGAGGGTGCGGCCGACGTCAGCTGGCTGACCGTCGACAAGTCGAAGGTTCCCCTGGCGCCCGGTGAGAAGGTCACCGTCACGGTCGGCATGACCGCGAACGTCGACCAGCCGGGCACCTACTCGGCGTCCGTGGTGATCAAGGAGAACACGCCGTACACGGTGCCGCCGGTGGCGGTCACCATGATCGCGCAGCCGCCGACCACCTGGGGCAAGCTGTCCGGGACGGTCTCCGGCAGGAGTTGCCAGGGCGCCACGGCGCCGCTGCCGGGCGCGACCGTCCAGGTCGACTCCTGGGCGAACTCCTACACCTTCACGACCGACGCCGACGGCCGGTACGCCTACTGGATGGACCGGCGCAACAACCCGCTCACGCTGATCGTCGCCAAGGACGGCTGGAAGCCCCAGACGCGCCAGACGAAGATCAACTCCGCCACGCCCACCGTGGAGGACTTCACCCTCTCCCCCACCCGCTGCTGACCCGAACGGCAAACCGATCGGCCCGCCCGGTGCCCCGCACCGGGCGGGCCGCTCCACCTCCACCCACCCCGACCTCGGTCAGGACGGGGTGAGGCGGAAGCCGACTCCTCGGACGGCGTGGATCGTGGCGGGAGCGCCCAGGCGGCCGAGCTTGTGCCGGATCCGGCGGACCACGGAGTGCATGTCGGAGCCCCGGCCGAGGTGGTCATTGCCCCACACCGCCCGGTGCAGCCGGGCGTACGTCCAGACCTGGCCGGGGGTCCCGGCGAGACAGACGAACAGGTCGTGCTCCAGCGGCGTCAGCCCGACCTCCCGCTCCCGCCAGCGCAACACCCGCCGGTCGGAGTCGACGGCCAGGTCCAGCCCCGGCGTTCCGGCGGGCTCGGCGTCCCCGGCCGGGGCGAGCGGTGCCGGCGGCCGGCGGACCAGGTCGAGGAACCGGCGCGCCTGGTTGGCGCTGGAGACGATCAGGAACGATTCGGTGCCGCCGAGCAGTTGGGCGAGCTGCCGGCGCTCGGCCGACGAGGACGCGATGCCGATGACCAAGGACGGTATCCCTGTCATCCGTTCCCACCTTTCCGGCAGGCCGTGGCGCAGCGCCGAGCAATTACCCGCGCCCATTCCGGCGCCGGCGATCGGGCCGTTCACCGGGCGCGGCGGTTGCGGGGCGCCGGGCGCGGCGAACGACGTGAGGCGTGCTGGAGCTGCGGTTTCGTGAGGCTTCGGGGCGAGCTACCGGGGATCATATAGCCGTGCACCGATGATTGGTATAGCAGTTAACGTCGATGTAACTGCGGTCGGCAAGATGACCGGCAGAAATTGCGTCACCGCCTGTCGGGGAGCCGACGGGCCGGTACCGATGAGAACCGGCCCGTACCCCGGTCCAATCCGCGTGACCACGCTCCTGCTCGTCCTGGCCGGCGGCACGCTGACCCGCGCGGACGTGGCCGTCCGTTGTGCCGAGCTGGCCGAGGCGCTGCGGGGCCGGGGCCGCGGCGTGGTGGTCTGCGACGTCTCCGGCGTGACCCGGCCGGACCTGGTCACGGTCGAGACGTTGGCGCGGCTGGGCCTGACCGCGCGCCGGTTCGGGTGGCGTCTGGAGGTCCGTGGCGCGGGCGTCGACCTATGCGACCTGGCCGGCCTGCTCGGGCTGGCCGGCGCCCTCCTCGAGCCGGGCCGGCAGGCCGAAGAGCGGGAACAGGCGGTCGGTGTCGAGGAAGTGGTTGAGCGACGTGATCCGGCCGCCGGAGAGCCCCAACACGATCAGCGACCAGGGCACGTGCCCTGAGTCCGGGTCGCGCCGGTACTGCCCGAACGCCGGCATGCCGTTGGCCGCCACCGGCACCAGGCGGGAGCCGCGGCACCCGCTGCCCGTACCGGTCATCCAGGCCGTGATGTCGTCGGGACCGCGCAGCCACAGCGGCACCGGCGGCATCGACAGGGTCGCGTCCTCGTGCAGCAGCGCGGTGAGCGCCGTCAGGTCGTACGCCTCGAACGCGCGCACGTAGCGGGCCAGCAGCGCCTGCTGCTCCTCGTCGAGGGGACGGCGCGCCTCGGCGCCGGTGTCGGCGGACGCGATGGTGGCCCGGGCCCGTTGCAGGGCGCTGTTGACGCTCGCCACCGAGGTGTCGAGCAGCTCCGCGACCTCCTGGGCCGACCAGGCCAGCACCTCCCGCAGGATGAGCACGGCGCGCTGCTTCGGCGGCAGGTGCTGCAACGCCGCGACGAAGGCCAGCCGGACCGACTCCCGCCCGGCGACCACCTCGGCCGGGTCGCCGGCGGAGGGCAGGACCCGGTCGTCCGGCACCGGGCCGAGCCAGATCTGCTCCGGTCGTGGCTCGCCGGGGTGGGTCGCGGTGCCGCTGCCGGCCGGGCCGAGGTCCATCGGCCGAACCCGCCGCTGCGCGCTGGCGGCCATGTTCAGGCAGACGTTCGTCGCGATCCGGTACAGCCAGGTCCGCAGCGCGGACCGCCCCTCGAACCGGTCGAAGTTGCGCCAGGCCCGGACAAAGGTGTCCTGCACCGCGTCCTCGGCCTCGAAGGCCGAGCCCAGCATGCGGTAGCAGTAGCCGGTCAGCTCCGGCCGGTACGCCTCGAGTTGCGTCTCGACAGGGACGCTCGCCACGTCGCTCACCCCGCCGAAACTAGCCCACATGCTGCGCGAACGCGAACACCCGAAGACCCGGGGCCGGAACACCGATGAGTCCGCCCGTCCCGGCCGGTCCACAGTTCGTCAGCACGGAACACACGAGGAGCACGAGATGAGCACGACGCAGCGCAGCGCCGAGACCACCGCACCGGGGCGGTACGCCGACGTCAACGGCGTCCACCTCTACTACGAGACGCACGGGGCGGGCCGCCCGATGATCCTGCTGCACGGCGGCCTGATGTCGGGCGAGCTGTTCGCGCCGATCCTGCCCACGTTGACCGCCACGCACCAGGTGATCCTGGTCGACCTGCAGGGCCACGGCCGCACCGCCGACGTCGACCGGCCGCTCGACATGGCGCTGATGGCCGACGACGTCGCCGCGCTCATCGACCACCTCGGGCTGGACCGGCCCGACCTGGTCGGCTTCTCGCTCGGCGGCGGCGTCGCGATGCACGTGGCCTTCCGGCACCCGGAGAAGGTGGGCCGGCTGGTCTCCGCGTCGGCGCACATCCGGCGCGACGCCGTCTACCCCGAGATGCTCGCGCAGCAGGGCCAGGTCACCGGCGCGGCGGCCGAGTTCATGAAAGACACCCCGATGTACGAGCTGTACCAGCGGGTCGCGCCGCGTCCGGAGGACTTCCCCCGGCTGCTCGACAAGATCGGCGAGGCGATGGCGCAGGACTTCGACCTCACCGAGCAGGTGCGCGGCCTGCGGGTGCCGACGCTGATCGTCGCCGCCGACGCGGACATGGCCCCGCCGAGCCACTACGTCGAGGTGTTCAGGCTGCTCGACGGCGGCCTGCGGGACGGCGGCTGGGGTGGCGAGGGCCGCCCGGCGGGTGGGCACGCGCTGGCGATCCTGCCCGGCCTGACCCACTACGACATCGACCAGTCTCCGTTGTTCGCCGCCGTCACGCTGGCCTTCCTCGACCAGCCCCGCTGACCGCCGTCGGAGTGGGGTCGATCCGCTCGGACTGCCAGTTGCGCAGCGCGGTCTTGATCCGGCGGTTCTCGGCGGTGGCGATGCGGAGTTGGCGGGTTCGTTCGGTGAGTTCGTAGGTGAGACGGTGCAGGATGGCATCGACGTCCTCGGTGCGGTATCCGCGCCGCAGTGGTGGGCTCAGCGGCAGGTCGATCGTGTCGATCCGGGCGGGCGTGAGCGGTCCGGCGAGGGCGTTGCGGCTGCGGTAGACGGCCATCACCGCTGCCCGATCACCGGTAGGTGCACGTGCTCGGCGAGCACGCCGGCGATGGTGAGCCAGCGGCGGGCGGCGGCGAGCATGGCGGGTGGGCCGCAGACGTGCACGTGCTGGCCGGGCCGGTGGTGATAGGTGGCCAGGGCGATCGCGGTGCCGTGTTCGGCGGGTGCGGCGTCGGGGTCGTCGGAGAAGGCGGGCACGATGGTCAGCCAGTCGTGGGCCTGTTGGAGCTTGTCCAGCGCGATCGCGTCGTACAGTTCGGTGAACGTGCGGGCGCCGACGATCAGGGTGACCCGCCGGCAGCCGGGCGTCGCGGTGATCTGTTCGGTGAGGGCGCGAAGCGGTGCCAGGCCGGTGCCGCCGGCGACCAGGAGCAGATCAGCGTTGTGATCGTCGGTGAGTTCCAGACCGCTGTCGGCGGGCGCCCCGAGGTGCAGCAGGTCACCGGGGCGTACCTCGTGCACGAGGCAGCCGGAGACGGACCCGGCGGGCAGGGCACGGACGTGGAACTCCAGCGTGCCGTCCGGACGGGGCATGGTGGCCGGGGACAGCCACCGCCATCGTCCCGGCCGGCGCGGTGCGTGCACCGGAATCGCCTGGCCGGGTCGGTAGGGCAGCCGTCGCCACGGCCGTACCGTCAGCACGGCGATGCCGTCGGCGGGCCGGTCGTGGTCGATCACCTCGACCGGCCACCACGGCGGACCGTCGCCGACGCGGGCGGCGGTGCGCTCGATCAGTCGCCAGGCCCGCCACCAGCGCAGGCCGGGCGCGGGCAGCAGGGCGCCGCCGATCGCCGCCGCGTGCCACGGTCGCAGGCCGAAGCCGCGGTACGCGGACCCGAGCACCCGCAGCAACGCCACCCGCCCGGCGCGGTCGTCACCGCCTTCGAGCAGCCGCAGCAGGCCGGCGTGCAGGAGCGGTGCGTCGCGTTCCGGCAGCAGCCCCGGGCAGCGGTCCTGCACGGCCGCCCAGAACCGGTGCGCCTCGTCGGTCATGAAAGCTGGCCCGGGCCGAAGCCGGCCGCGTGCAGCGTGGCGTGACCCCAGCGGGCCAACCGGCACGGGTACGGGACACGCTCGCTGCGGCACAGCGGCCCCTGCGGCCAGCGCTCCGGCACGTGCACGCGCACGGCCAACGCCGCGACGAGCACATCCTCGTCGGTGACCGGGGTCGGAACAGGGAAGTCGGCGAGTGGCGCGGACATCGGCGGGTACCTCCGGCGTCGGATCGGATGACGAGATGTCGGGGTGGCGGCGTGAGACGCGGTCATCGGTCGTCCGGGGCGTCCGGGCGGTGGCGGCGGCAGGAGTGGTGCCGGGACTGCCACTGCCGGAGCACCTGACGTGCCCGTTCGCTCTCGAATCTCGCGGTGGTCAACTCGCGGCTCAGGCGGTCGAGTTCGTCCGCCACCCGGTCGAGGTGGTCACGTACCTGACCGGGATCCAGCCCTCGCCAGCGCCGGTCGAAGACCACAGCCCGGACGTGGTACGGAAGCAGGCGTTTCGCGGTGGCGTGGATCATCGCGCCTCCTGTCGAGAGGGGACCGACACCGGGCGGGCACCGGGATGAGGTTCGGGAGGTGGTGCCCGCTCCGGGCGGACGCTGCCGCATCGCGGCAGGCATCACGATGGTCAATTCAATGCTGGCCCAAAGCAATGTTTTGCAGGAGAATGCGAACCAAGGGATGAGGTGCCTTACGCGACAGCAGCGAAGGAGATGACGTGGACGACTCGGGAAGCACCGTCCCGCGTAGGCAACTCGGCAGATATCTGAGGGAGATTCGCGAGGAAGCGCACGTCACGGTGAGCGCGGCGGCCAAGGAACTGGAATGGTCGACCCCCCGGATCTGGCGTTACGAAACGGGCCAGGTCTCCATGCATCCGAACGACGTGGAGGCGATGTGCCGCGTTTACGGCGCGTCCCGCGAAACGATCGAGACGATGCGGGCGCTGGCCCGGGAAACCAAGGCCCACGGCTGGTGGCACAGTTACGGCGAGGCGGTCGAAGACTGGTTCAAGTTGTACGTGGGCCTGGAAGCGGCAGCAACGAAGATCCGCAAGTACGAAGCCGACCTGATCCCAGGACTGCTGCAGACGGTTGAGTACATGCGCGAACTGATTGCGGTCGACCAGCCCGGCCTGTCGGAGACCGAACGTCAAGCGAAGGTCGATGTTCGGCTGCGCCGACAACGATTGTTGGCTCGCGCGGTACCGAAGGCGCCCCACCTGGACCTGGTCCTCAGTGAGGCGGTCCTTCGACGGCCGCTGCGCGACCGGTCCGCAATGGTCCGTCAATTGGACTCACTCGTGGTGAATGGTCGGCGGCACAACATCCGCCTTCGCGTGCTGCCGTTGGACGCAGGACTGTCTCGTTGGGCGTCCACTGGCACCTTCACGATGCTCGACTTTCCGACCGAGGTCCGGGAGCCCGAGCCGACCACGATCTACATGGACGGCCCGTGCGGCGCCGTCTACCTCGACAAGACGCACGAGATGCAGATCTACGAAGATGCTTGGCGTTCACTCGTCGAGCGGGCGCTCGATGAAGACGAATCCCGTGAGCTGATCACGGAGATCGCGAAGGAGATGACCCATGGGACGTGACGGGGTGTGGCGCAAGTCGTCCCGATCCGGTAGCAACGGCGACTGCGTCGAGGTGGCGGGCTTCGCTGACGCGGTGGGGGTGCGGGACACCAAGGATCGGCAGGGGCCGGCGTTGAGCTTCGCCCCGGCGAGCTGGGCCCGGTTCGTCGCGGCCACCCGCGCCGGCCGCTTCGACAACGGGGCCTGACCGGTGACCGCGAGTCGGGTGCCGATGCCTCGGCGCCCGACTCAGCCGGGGCCGTTCAGGCGACCGGCAGTCCGCGAGCCCCTGTCCGGCGGGCTGCCCCACCGCCTTCCCGACACTACGATGCGAGCGTGACTCAGGTTCGGGGTCCGTACCCGATGGTTGCCGCCGTGGTGGTCGTGGTGCTGCTCGGTGCGGGTGTGGCCTGGGGCGTCGACGGCGCGCTGGGCCTCAGTCACACCCCGGCGGACGTGCCACGGGAGACGGCCGTCTCCGCGCCCGTCCGGACCCCGGGGGCGGTGCCGCCGGTGACCTCCGTGCTGGTGCCGGACCAGTCGCGCGCGGTCAAGGCCGCCGAGGCGGTGGCCGACGCGCTCGTCGCCCGGGGGCGGCACCGCCCCACGGTCACCCCGACCCGCACCCCGGCACCCACCCCCGCCCGGAGCCGCCCCGACCCGGGCAGGAGCGGCCCGGACGCGGACCGGCAGCGCGGACCGGACCTGTCGGCAGTCACCACGCTGCGGGCGGACCTGCGGCCCGGCGGCGCGGCCGAGTCGTACACGATCGACGCCGGCCGGTCCGCGCTGACCGTCACCGGCGACCTCGCGGGCGTCACGGCCGGGCTCTACCGGCTGGCCGACCGGATCCGCTCCGGCGCCGAGGTGCTGCCGGCGGCGGAGACGGGCCGCCCGGTCGTGCCCCGCCTGGGGCTGCGGTTGACCGACGCCGGGTCGGTCGGCCGCGAACCGGACCCGGCGGCGTTCGCGGCCGGCGACGACTACAGCCTGAACACCGACGTGGTCGCCCCGGCGCTGCTGCCCCGGGCCCCATGGGTGGACGCCGCCGCGGTGGCCCGGATCGACGCGCAGTTCCGGCAGTTCGTCGACCACGCCGTCGCTCGGGGCTACAACGGCGTCGTGGTGCCCGGCTTCCTGGAGTACGTCACGTTCGCCGGCGTCGGCGACGGGCACGCCGTCTATCCGGCCGGGGACCCGCACGTCGACCGGGCCCGGGCGATGGTCGCGGCCTTCGCCCCGGTCTTCCGGTACGCCGACGAGATGGGGCTGCGGGTCTTCCTGCTCACCGACATGCTCGCGGTCTCGCCGCCGCTGGAGGCGTACCTGAGCCGGACGGTGGGCGGGCTGGACACCACCGACTCCCGGCTCTGGGACGTCTACCGGAGCGGGCTGACCGAACTGTTCGGGAGCATGCCGTTCGTCGCCGGGCTGATGGTCCGCATCGGCGAGGGCGGCGAGGTCTACGCCGGCAGCGGGTGGGACTACACGTCGAAGCTCGCGGTCACCACACCCACCGGCGTCCGCGCCATGCTGCGGGCGCTGCTCGACACGGCGGGACCGGCCGGCAAGGAGATCATCTTCCGCACCTGGACGGTCGGCGTCGGCGCGGTCGGCGACCTGCACACCAACCCCGACGCGTACGCCGAGGTGCTGGGCGGGTTCGACGACCCGCACCTGATCGTGTCCACCAAGTACACGCTCGGGGACTTCTACAGCCACCTGCCGTGGAACACCACCCTGCTCGGCGGCGCGCACCGGCGGATCGTCGAGTTCCAGGCCCGGCGCGAGTTCGAGGGGTTCGGCGCGCTGCCCAACGACCTCGGCCCGCTGCACCGCGACGCGCTGCGCGCGTTCCTCGCCGCGAACCCGCGCGTCGAGGGCGTGTGGAACTGGACCCAGGACGGCGGTCCGCTGCGCGCCGGGCCGATGTCGCTCTACCTGCGCACCGGCTTCTGGCAGCTCTACGACCTGAACACGGACGCGGTGGCGCGGCTGGCCTGGGACCCGGACACCGACCCGGCCCAGGTGACCGCGGAGTGGGCCTACCGGACGTTCTCCGCCGACCCGGCCACCGTCGCGGCGATCGGGCAGGCGATGGCGCTGTCCCGGGCGGCGGTGACCACGGGCCTCTACGTCGGGCCGTACGCGGACACGTCGGTGCGGGCCCTGGGGCTGGAACCGCCGCCGATGATGTGGATCTTCGAGTGGGACATCCCGACCGGTGACTCCGCCGCCCTGGACAGCATCTACGCGGTCGCCCGCGACCGGGTCGACGCGGCGGTCGCCGAGGGCGACGAGGCCGTCGCCACGGCCCGGCGGATGCGCGAGCTGGTGGCCGCCACCGACCCGGCCACGTGGCGGGACGCCGGCCTGCGGCAGCGGTTCGTCGACACGCTCGACTACCAGGTGGACCTGTTCGTCACGCTCGGCGCGTACCGGGCCATGGTGCTGCGGCACGCGCAGTGGCTGGACACCGGCGCCGACACGGCGTACGCGCAGTGGCGGTCGGCCGCCGACGCGTACCGGCAGGCGCGGGACCACCACCGGCAGCGCTACGGCGGGGACCTCGACCTGCCGGCGTACCGCTTCACCGCGGCCGACCTCGGCGCGCAGCGGGCGGACCGCGACCCGGCGATGGCCTGGGTGGCGCGGGCGCTGCTGGTCCTGGTCGTGGCCATGGTCGGGTGGGGTCTGCGGGGGCGCGGGCCGGGCGGCGCGGCGGCCCGGGCCCTGCTGCTCGGCGCGCTGCGCCCGTGGCGGCTGGCCGCGCTGCCGGCGCCCGCGTCCCGGCTGGACCGGGTGCTGGTCTGGCTCGCGCCGGTGGTGGTGCTGGTGGGAAGCCGGCTGGCGTTCACCTGGTTCGCCGCGCCCGCGCACCTGCTGGTCACGCTCGGCGGGTGGGCGCTGTTCGCGCTGGTCGCCCGGCTGACGGTGGGCCGGCGGGACCCCTTCCACCTGTGGGCGGTGCTGGGCGGGGTGGCGGTGCTGCGCAGCGCCCTGCTGCTGACGGTGCTGGCCGGACGCGGGCCGGGCCGCTACTGGTTCGTGTTCTGGACCGCGCCGGCCCGCCGCGCGGTCTACCTGACCGTGGCGGTGGCGGCGTTCTGCTGGCTGTTCGTGGCGACCGCCGTGGTGCTGCGCGACCGCTACGGGCTGGCCCGCCGCCGCGCGGTGGGGCGGACGCTCACCGCCGCCGGGGTGCCGCTGGCGGTGCTCGCCGGGCTGGTCGCGTCGGTCGGCGCGGAACGGGCGCTGACCGTGTGGAACGACCAGACGGCGCTGCTGCCGTGGGGGTTGTCCCGGATCCTCGGCATCACCGTCTACCTGGGCGTCCCGGTGGACCTGCCCGGGTACGCGGCCGGCGCCGGGGTGGTCCTGGCCGCCGCCGGGCTGCTGCTGTCGGTCGGTCGTCAGGTCAGCGGGGACGGCGACTCCGCGCCGGGCAGCAGCAGCCGGGGCGTGCCGGAGCCGTCGGCCGGCACCGACCAGACGTCCGGGCTGCCGTCGTCCTGGCGCAGCGTGTAGGCCAGCGTCGCGCCGTCGAGCCAGGCGGCCTGGTCGTCCACGCTCGCCCGCTCGGCGGTGGCGGTCACCCGCATGGTGCGCAGGTCGAGCACGGACAGCCGCCAGCCCTTCGCCGGGTCGGCGTCGACCGCCTCCTTGAACGCGATCCGGGTGCCGTCCGGCGACAGGGACGGGCACTCGACGTTCTCCCGTACCGTCGTCACGGTCCGGGCGGCGGCGTCGCCCCGGACCAGCCAGCGCTTCCCGGCGGTGGACATGGTGGCGTAGAACGCGGTGTCGTCGCCCGCGAACGTGACGCCCCAGAAGTTGACGTCGGCGCTGCGGTAGGGCCGGCCGTCGCGCCGGATCGCGAAGTCCTCCAGCGTGGTGACGGTCGCGCCGGTACGAGTGTCGAGGAAGCCGGTGCGGGTGGAGAAGCCGCTGCTGGTGTAGGAGTCCCCGCCGACGAACGTGGTCCAGGAGACCATCCGGCCCGAAGCCGACACCCGGGCCCGGTTGGGCAGCCCCGGTACGTCCAACCGCCGGGTCGGGCGCAGCTCCGCGTCGAGCACCACCACCCGGTACGACCACGGGCTGCTCGGGGCCAGGCAGACCCCGGTGCCGGCGGCCGCGTACACCCGCAGGCACTCCGTGTCGGAGACGGCGCGCGGGCCGGCGGGGTCGGCCAGCGCGGCGGTGGAGACGTGCCGGTCGGTGACGGCGAGCAGCCGGGGTCCGGGGCGCAGCGTGACCGCGCGGTCGGCGGCCGACGCGGGCGCCGGGGCGGGGCGCGCCGACACGACGGCGTAGCCGGCGGCCGACGCCCCCAGGACGACCACCGCGGCGGCCAGCGTGGCGAGCTTCGCGCGCATCGACGTCATCGGGGCGACCTCCCGGGCAGCGGGGCGAGCAGGAACACGCTGACCAGCAGCGCGGCGACGACGGCCAGGGCCGCGACGCCGCTGGCCGCGCGCGGGCCCCAGACCTGCCAGGCGAGGCCGAACAGGACCGAGGAGACCAGGTATGCCAGCGCCTGACCGGTCTGCACGAGCGCGATGCCGGTGGTGCGGACGCGGGCCGGCAGCACCGGGCCGGCGAGCGCGATCAGCACGCCGTCGGTGGCGGCGTAGAACAGGCCGTAGAGCGCGAGCGTGAGCACGAGCAGCGGCCAGCCGCGCACCGGGCCGGCGAGCAGCAGGTACGTCCCGCCGAGCGCGACGTAGCCGCCGACCACCACGGGCAGCCGGCCGACCCGGTCGGCCAGCGCGCCGAGCGGGCCGGCGAGCAGCAGGTAGGCCAGGCTGGTGCCGACCGCGAGCAGCGGGAACCAGCGCAGGCCGATGTCCTCGCGCCGTTGCAGCAGCAGGTAGACGAAGCCGTCGCCGATGGTGGCGAGTCCGAGCAGCGCGGCGGCCAGCACCAGACGGCGGGCCGGGCGGTCGCGCAGCAGGCCGGCCGCCTCGCGCACGGTGACCCGCCGCTCGTCCGTCCCGCCGGCGGGAACGGCCGGCGCCGGCCGTTCCCGCACGAAGAGCACGAGCACGACGACGGCCAGGGCGGCCACGCAGAAGCTGGTCACGAAGACCGCGTCGTAGTTCGGCCCGACGGCGAGCAGGACCGCGAACGCGACCAGCGGGCCGAGGAACGCCCCGACGCCGTCCATCGCCCGGTGCACGCCGAACGCCCGACCCAGCGCGTCGGGCGGGGTGGCCAGCGTGATCAACGCGTCGCGGGGCGCGGTGCGGATGCCCTTGCCGAGCCGGTCCACCGCGATCACCGCGCCGATCGCCGGCACCGACCGGCCGGCGAGCAGCAGCCCGAGCTTGGCCACGGCGGAGAGCGCGTACCCGGCGCCGGCGACGAGCTTGCGCCGCCGGAACCGGTCGGCCACGAAGCCGCCGACCACCCGCAGCACGGCGGTGGCGCCGGTGTACACGCCGTCGAGCACGCCGAACGCCAGCGGGCTGAGGTTGAGCCCCAGCACCAGGTACAGCGGCAGCACCGCGGTGACCATCTCGGCGGACACGTCGGTGATCAGGCTGACCGTGCCCAGGGCGAGCACGGTGCCGCCGACCCCGGCCAGGCGGCGGCGCGGCCGGTCCCCGGCGGGCGGGTCGGTCGCCGGCCGGGACACGGTCGACAGGTACACGGGCGGTCCCCTCCGGGTCGACGACGGGACGAGCAGCCATCGTGCGGGCGGCGGCCGGACACCACAACGGACGGTCGGTGCCGGCCAGGCGTGCGGCGGGCGAACGATCCACGAACATCGAGGAGTTTCCCTGCCAGGGCGTGTCGTTCACCCGGCCGTCAACCGCCGGTCCATCGACCTTCCTACATTCCGTGGGCTGTCATCACCCCCATGGAAGGGGCCCTGGATGGGCATTCGACTCCCCCGCCCGCCGGTCACGCTGGGCGCGGCCGTGCTGCTGGTCGCCGCCGGCACCGCCGCCGTGCTCACCGGTCCGGGCGCCGCGTCGGCCGCGAGCGTCACGTTCACCCCGGTCGCCGACACGTACGTGCAGAGCGACGCGGCCGGCACCAACTACGGCACCGCCACGCAGATCGTGGTGGACAACTCCCCGGTCCGCCGGATGTTCCTGCGGTTCACCGTCAGCGGCGTCAGCGGCACGATCACCAACGCCACGCTGAGGCTGCGCACGATCAGCGGCAACGACGGCAGCAACGTCGGCGGCACGGTGCGGGCGATGTCGTCCACCACCTGGTCGGAGACCGGCACCACCTGGAACAACCAGCCGGCCGTCGACGGCGCGACCATGGGCTCGATCGGGTCGGTCGGCGCCGGCAGCTGGTACGAGGTGGACGTCACCGCGGCGGTCACCGGCAACGGCACGTTCAGCTTCGGCGCCACCTCCACCAGCAGCGACGGCGCCTACCACAGCTCGCGGGAGAGCGGCGGCAACGCCCCGCAGCTGGTGATCACCACCGGCAGCACCCCACCGTCGGGTGACCCGGTGCTGGTCGGCGCCGGTGACATCAGCAACTCCGGATCCGGCGACAGCGCCACCGCGGCACTGCTCGACGGCATCCCCGGCACCGTGTTCACCACCGGTGACAACGTCTACAACAGCGGCACCGCGTCGGAGTTCAGCACCTACTACAACCCCACCTGGGGCCGGCACAAGGCGCGTACCCGCCCGTCGCCGGGCAACCACGACTACAACACCTCCGGCGCCAGCGGCTACTACGGCTACTTCGGCAGCCAGGCCGGGCCGAGCGGGCGCGGCTACTACTCGTACGACCTGGGCAACTGGCACGTGGTGTCGCTCAACTCCAACATCAGCATGTCCGCCGGCTCGGCGCAGGAGCAGTGGCTGCGGTCGGACCTGGCCGCCAGCACCAAGCCGTGCACGCTCGCCTACTGGCACCACCCGCTCTACACGTCCAGCTCGAACCACGCGCCGTCGACCGGCACCCGCCCGCTCTACCAGGCGCTCTACGACTACGACGCGGACGTCGTGGTGTGGGGTCACAACCACGTGTACGAGCGGTTCGCGCCGATGAACCCGAACGGCGGCTACGACGCCTCCCGGGGCCTGCGCAGCTTCGTCGCCGGGATGGGCGGGGCCGGCCACTACGGCTTCGGCACCATCCAGCCCAACAGCGAGGCCCGCAACAGCAGCGCGTACGGGGTCCTGAAGTTCACCCTGCACGCCGGCACGTACGACTGGCAGTTCGTGCCGGTGGCCGGTCAGACGTATCGCGACAGCGGCACCGGCAGCTGTCACTGACCCACGCCCATCGCGCCGGCCGGGCTCTCCCGGCCGGCGCGGTGTGCCACCTCCCGTCCCGGGGTACCGCAGAGTCAGGAGCACCGGTGAGGAGGACGAGATGACCGACCCCAGGTACGCACCGATCGGGCTGGCCGCCGCCGGGCGGCTGGTGCCCGACGACGGCGAGACCGGCGGCGGCGAGGTCGTCGGCGCGGACGACGCGGCGGCCGACGCCGCCCGGGCCGGCGCCGACGTGGACCTGTCCACGGCCGAGCGGGACAGCGACGGCACCCCGGTCGGGGCCGCCGACGCCGAGGCCGACCGCGAGCGGGCCGCCGACGAGTGACCGACCCCTGGGCCCCGCCACCGGTCGACGGTGGCGGGGCCGGCCACGTGTTCGCCGGCCCCGGTAATCCCCAGGTCAGCGCGTACGCGCGGCGGTACGGCGGCGGCGCAGGTACGGCAGCGCGAACAGATAGAGGCCGCTGACCAGAAGCAGGGCGAGCGGGAGCAGCGGCACGTAGGAGACCCACACGATCGGGTCCTTCTGGGCCAGCGCGACGAAGGTGATCACGACGGTCACGGTGAAGGCGATGGAGAACCAGCGGTGCAGCTGACGGATGCGCGTGTCCATGGGTGATGGCCTCCCGTCGGTGGCCTCCCCGGCGGGGACGCCCGTGCCGGAAACGCTAGGTCCGCCCACCCGCCCGAGGCTTCTCGATTCCTGACCGGTCCACGCCGCGCCGCCGCACGCCGTACACGCGACGGGTTGCCCGGCCGCCCTACCCTGCCGACAACAGCAGCCGACGCCACGGGGGCAGGCATGCAGATCATCGAACACAGCGTCATCGGCACCCGGTCCGCCGTGCTTCGTCTGCGCCGTCCCGGCAGCCAGTTGCAGTTCCTGGTGTTCCCGATGCTCCACGCGGACGTGACGGGCTCTTCGAGCTGCACGGCTACCGTCCACGCGCCGCGGAGTGGCTCACCGTTCTCGAGCGGTGAGCGCCCACCGCACCGGCGTCACCGGCGGACGGCGCGGGCGAGGTTCACCAGGGCGACGACGGTGGCCGCGCAGGCGGCGGCCATCAGCAGGACCGTCGCCGGCTGGACGGTACGCATGTGGTCGGCGCCGTTCGACAGGGCGAACCGGTACCACCCGACCGCGAGCGGGTTGAGGAGCACCGCGGCGACGGCCGTCCACCCGGTCGCGGGCGACCGCTCCTCGGCGGTCCGGGCCGGCCGGCGGACGGCCCACGTGCCGACGGCGGCGAACGTGACGAGCAGCGTGAGCAGCAGCAGGCCGACCACGGCGGGCAGCAGTTCACGCAACGGCACCAGATGGTCGAGCAACTCCGCGACGAAGCCGGCGCCATCGTGGGTGACCAGGCCGATCCGGAGGCTGTAGTTCGAGAGCGCGACGACCGTGTACGCGATGTGGACGGTCGTCAGGGCGGCGATGGCGGCCAGGGCGGCACGGCGGGCGATCACCGGCCGAGGTTAACGTCCGCTCCGTCAGCCCATGGTGCCCCTGATCTGGCCAGGCAGTCCTCGACCGGCCGAGCGGTCACGGCCACGGACTGGCCCACCGTCCTGGAGCGGTGACCGCCGTCCGACGGCTGGCCGGCGCGTGCACATCCCGAATCCCGGTCAGCCTTCGTCCTACCCTCGCAGGCATGACGATTCAGCGCATGGACAACGTCGGCATCGTCGTGGACGACCTCGACGCCGCGATCGCCTTCTTCACCGCGCTCGGCATGGAGCTGGAAGGCCGGATGCCGATCGACGGGAGCTGGGCGGGACGGGTCGTCGGGCTCGACGACATGCGAAGCGAGATCGCGATGATGCGGATCCCGGACGCGCCCGGCAAGCTCGAACTGGTGCGATACCACTCCCCGACGGCGATCATCCCGGAGCCGAGTGTCGCCCCGGCCAACACGCTGGGCCTGCACCGCGTCATGTTCGCCGTCGACGACATCGAGGAAACGCTCGCCCGTCTCCGCCCGCACGGCGCCGAACTCGTCGGCGAGGTGACGCGTTTCGAGGACGTCTTCCTGCTCTGCTACCTGCGCGGACCGAGCGGCATCGTCGTCGGGCTGGCCGAGCAGCTGACCTGAGTCACCGACGTGTCAGGCCGGTTGGCGCCGTGGAGCCGGGCGGTCGGCGCTCTCCGGTCCCGTTTCCGCTCCGGCCGACAGGGCCAGGTCCGCCACCTCGGCCGCGCACCCCCAGGAGAGCGTCACCCCCGCCCCGCCGTGTCCGTAGGCGTGCACCAGCCGCCCGTCCGCCGGGTCCACCTCGACCCGAGGCCCGCCGTGCCGCGCCGGCCGCAGCCCGATCCGCTCCCCCAGCACCGGCACGTCGGCCAGCCGGGGCACCAGTGCGACGCAGCGACGCCGGATCGCCACCGCCGCCTCCGGGTCGGGCCGGGTGTGCGCCACCCCGGGTTCGTACGTGCCGCCGAGCACCACGTCGTGGCGGCGCGGATGCACGTAGGTGATGCCGGCCGGGTCGTCCTCGTCGCGGACCGAGACGGTCAGGCCGGGGTTCGCCACCAGCAGGACGTGCCCGCGGGCCGGATGGACCGCCGGGTCGTCGGCGAGCCGGCCGGCGGCCAGGCCGGTCGCGTTGACCACCACCGGCGCGACGTCGTACGCCTCGGCGAGCGTGTCCACCGTGCGACGGACCACCCGCCCGCCACCGTTCTGCACCTGCCGGTACAGCCAGGTCAGGTATCGGTTCATCTCCACCGTCGGGGCGGTGAAACGCAACAGCGCGGTGTACGGGGTCCGGGCCGGCTCGGCCACCAGGTCACCGCAGGCGTCCGCCCACCACGGCGGCCCGTCGTACGGGTGGCGCAGCCACATCCGGGTGGGCCGGTCGACCACCCCCGGCACGCCGTCGACCGCCTGGCGGCGCAACTCGGCGTGGGTGTCCCGGGCCCACCGCAGCACCCGGGGGTCCTCGTCGGTGTGGCTCGGGTACCAGACCGCGGCGGCCACCGCGGACACGATGTCCGCCGGGTCGTGCGCGGTCAGCACGGTGACCCGGGCACCCCGCCGCTGGAGGGTGACCGCCGTCGTCATCCCGACGACCCCGCCGCCGACCACCACCACGTCCGCTGCCGTCATCGTCCGCTCCCGTCGCCCGTACCGTCGGTGTTCCGTCGATGGTGACCGCCCGGACGGCGTCCGGTCCAAGACGAATCGGGGAGCCGGCGATAAGCGGCGCTTATGATGGCGGCGTGGCGGAGACCCCGGGCGCCTGGTCGGACCTGCGCCGGCTGCGCTCCTTCGTGGTGCTCGCCGACGAACGGCACTTCACCCGCGCGGCGGCCCGGCTGGGCATCGCCCAGCCCGCGCTCAGCCAGCAGATCCGGGCCCTGGAGCGGCAGCTCGGCGTGCCGCTGGTGCACCGCACCAGCCGGGGCTGCACGCTGACCGAGGTGGGCGCCCGGGTCGCCGACGAGGCCGCCCGGATGCTCGCCGACGTGGACGCCGCCGCCGCCCGCATCCGTGACCTGGTACGCGGCCGGGGCGGGCGGCTGCGGCTGGCGTACACCCGCTCGGCGCGCGGTGGGCGCGTGGACGCGCTGGTCGCCCGCTTCCGGGCCGCCCACCCGGACGTCGAGGTGGTCGCCGAGACGGCCTGGACCGCGCCGAACGTCGCCGGGCTGCTCGCCGGCCGACTGGACGCGGCGTTCGTCCGTCCCCCGGTGGACGAACCGGCACTGGCCTGCCGCGCGGTCGACACCGAGGAACTGTTGCTGGCGCTGCCGGCCGGTCATCCCCTGGCCGCCGGCCGCCGCCGGATCGGCCGCGCCGAGGTGGTCGACCTGCCGGCGGTGATGTGGCCGCGGGAGAACGGGCCGGGCATGTTCGACCGGACCATCGCGCAGGTGTGGCCACGCGGCGGCTTCCGGCTGGTCCGGCAGGAGCCGGACGACGAGCAGTTGCTGCGCGCGGTGGCACAGGGCGACGTGGTAGCGGCCGTGCCGGCCGGTCGGGCCCGGGCGTTGCGGCTGCCCGGCGTACGGCTGCGCCGGTTCACCGCCCCGACGCCCACTGTGGACGTCGGGTTGGCCTGGCCGGCGGAGAGCACCAACCCGGCGCTGCACGCGCTCCTGGCGCTGCTCGACTGAGCGCGGGGCCGATCGGCGTGTCCGCCTCGGTTACGCTCGGGACGCTTGGCCTTGGGGAGGGCTCATGACTGCGGATCCTTCGATGAGCGGCGACTTCACCCGCATGCTCGACGCGACGATGGCGGCACTTCGGACGGTCGGCCCGCCGCCCGGCGACGACGCGGACACACCGGCCGTCGGCGAGGCCGCCGACGGCCAGGTCCGCGCGGAGATGGGGCCGGACGGCCGGCTCCGGTCGCTGCACGTCGAGCCGCGGCTGATGCGGCTCGGCTCCGAGGAGTTGACCGCGCACGTCGTCACCGCGGTCAACGCGGCGATCGACGGGTTGCGTACCACGCTGGCCCCGCAGGTGGCGGACATGTCGCAGCTGCGCGAGCAGTTGCGGGAGGTGCGGGACACCGCGGTGCCCCGGCTCGGGTCGTTCCTCGACGCGCTCACCGAGGCGCAGGAGCGGCTGGCGCGGGGGACACAGCGGTGAGCGGCGACGGGTTCGAGGTGCACCCGCCGCTGATCCGGGCCGCCGGCAAGGGCGTCGCCGACCTCGCCACCCGCTTCTCCGGCGAGCTGGAGGCGTTCGAGGCGCGGATGCGGGGCTACGGCGAGCCGTGGGGCGCCGACGACATCGGCTCGCTCATCGGCATCGCCTACACCGAGGTGGCCAACTACATCGTCGACTGCGTGGGCATGGCGACGGACGAGTTCACCTCCGCCGGCGCCGACATCACCGGCATGGCCGACGCGTACGAGCGGGTCGACGACGACGGCGCGGGCACCATGCGGTCGCTGGCCGGCGAGTTGGGGTGACCGGTGGGACTGCAACTGCCCGGTGAGCTGATCACCGCGCTCGGCTGGATCGGCTACACCTGGCCGGAGGCCGACGAGGTGAAGCTCTTCGAGATGGGCCAGGCGTGGATCGAGTTCGCCGGCCGGATCGGGGCGGCGGCCGGTGAGGCGGACGCGGCGGCGGCACAGGTGTGGACGCAGAACGTGGGGCCGGCGGTGGCCGCGTTCCAGAAGTGGTGGGGCGGCGAGCAGAACGGGCCGCTGGTGCTGCACGACAGCATGCCGGCGGCCGTGCTGCTCGGCGCCGGGCTGATCATCTGCGCGGCGATCGTGCTGGCGTTGAAGATCGCGGTGATCGTGCAACTGGCGATCCTCGCGTTCGAGGTGGCCCAGGCGATCGCCACCGCCGTGGTCACGTTCGGGGCGTCGCTGGCCGAGATCCCGATCTTCCAGGTGATCACCCGGGAGATCGTCGGCGCGCTGATCGACCAGGTCATCGGCCGGCTGCTCGATGCCTAGCCCGAGACGCGGCCGGGGCGCCGCCGCGAAGCCGGCCGCCGGCCGGATCGTCCGCAAGGCGGTCGAGAAGCTGGAGAAGCCGATCGTCCGGGTCACCGGGCCCAACCGGAGCCTGCCCACCAGGGTGGTCCGGGTCGAGCGCCGGGACTTCCACGCCACCGCCCAGTTCCGGCGCAAGATGGCGGCGCTCAAGAAGCTCAGCGACGAGGGCAAGCTCTACAAGGCCACCAACCCGGTCCAGCGGGACAAGAGCATCACCGACGGCTACAAGGAGCGGATCCGGCAGAAGATCTGGGACAAGTACTGGCCGCACGACAAGGACCTCGCCAACCGGCTCAGCCAACGACTCAGCGACTACCACCCCGACCACGTGTGGGAACTGCAGCTCGGCGGGCCGGACACCGTCGACAACCTCAAGCTGCTGCATGGTAGAACCAACACAGACATCGGCTCCCAGATCTGGGGGCAGATCCAGAATCTGCCGGACGGGACCCCCATCCGAATAGAGGTAGTGGATTGACTCCCGATCTTGCGCAGCTGCTCGACGAACTCCGCGCCGACCTGGCCGAGGAGGAGCCGGCCAGCCTCGCGTACGCGCGGATCGGCGGCCCGGCCGACGAGGGTGACGTGCCGGCGGAGCTGCCGACCGGCCTGCGCGAGTTCCTGCTCGTCGCCGACGGCCTGCGGGCCGGCGCGATCGAGCTGGCGCCGTCCGGCCGGCTGGCCGCGGTGCAATACTTCCTCGACTACGCGCCCGACTTCTCCCCCATCCCCCAGGACAAGGCCGGCTGGCTGGTCGTCGGCACCCGCAGCGACGAGCCGATCTTCCTGGAGCGCGCCACCGGCGCGGTCTGGTACTTCCCCCCGACCGGCACCGAGTGGTTCATGGGCGACGCCTTCGCGGAGCTGGCCCCCGACCTCGACTCGTTCGTGCACTACTACGTCCTCGGCCCCGGCTACGCCGAGCTGGTCACCGACGACGACCAGTGGTATGCGTTCCTGCACCGGCAGGGCCTGCTCGACGAGGCGGACGAGGACGACGGGGCACAGCCGTGACCGTCACCCGCGAGCAGCTCACCGCACTCTGGGGTGAGCGGGGCGTCGTCTACTTCCCCGACCAGCGCTTCGACGCCGTCCTCGGGCCGCTCGGCCCGGAGGTCTTCCCGCCCGACGGCGCGCTCCCGGTCGAGGTGCCGGTCCTGTTCACCGTGGACGTCACGGTCCCCGACGTCGAGCTGTTCTCCACCCTGGCGATCGAGCTGGGCGACCAAAGCCCCCGCCCGTACGTCGTGCTGGGCTGCTCCCCGGAGGATCCCGCGCTGCTGTTCTGCCTGGACGCGGGCACCGGCGAGGTGCTCCTGCTCGACCTGGACACGCCCAACCTGGAGACGGTGAACCACACCTTCGCCGCGTTCGTGGAGTTCCTCTACCGGTTGGGGCAGCTCATCGCGACCGACCCGGGCGGGCGGGAGCGGGCCGCCCGGGCGGCGGCGATCCGCGCGGACCTGCGCACGGTCGACCCGGCGGCGTTCGCCGACCCGGAGTCCTGGTGGGCCATGGCCTTCGACGAGCTGGAGTCCACCGCCTGACCGGCGCCGTCACCTCGACCCCGAACCGATGGTGACCACCCGCGCCCAGTCGGGCGGCGCCGCCGACACCCGGTCGCCGTGTTCGCTCCACCGGGTGTGCCGGGGAAAGAGCCCCACGACCGTCCGGCAGGCCGGCCGCGCGGCGGGCCACGGCGTCTGCCCGTCGGTCAGCACGACGACGACGTCGGGCCGGCGGCTGTCCCGCAGCGCCCGGGCGAAACCGGTACGCAGGTCCGTGCCCCCGCCACCGACCAGCGGAAGGTCCTCGGCCCGGCACAGCGCCAGCACCCGGTCGGCGGCGGCGTCACAGGGCAGCACGCTCACCAGGTCACGACGACCACCGACGGCCCGGGCGATCGCGGTGACCTCCAGCAGCGCGCTGCCCAGCTCGCTGTCGCTGACCGAACCGGAGGTGTCGACGACGACGCAGACGCGTGGCGGTCGGCGGCGCAGCGCCGGCAGGACGACTCCGGGGACGCCGGTGGACCGCCGCGACGGGCGGCCGTAGGTGTAGTCGTCGCCCGCGCCGGAGGCGGAGACCGCCGACCGGACGGCCGCGCCCAGAAGCTCCCGCCAGGGCTGTGGCGGATGGAACACCTCCTCCGCCCACCGTCGCCACCCCCGGGGCGCGGTCCCGGGGCGGCCGGTGATGCCCTCGGCGACGCGGAACCGCACGGCGTCCCGCTCCTGCTCGGTCAGCCCGTGCGCGCCGTCCGGCCCCAGGTCCCACTCCCGGTCGAGCCCGTCGGCGCCGCTGCCGCAGTCCAACCAGGCCAGGTGCTGGGTGAGCGGGCCGAGCCGGAACCGCCGCAGGTACTCCTCCATCAGCTCGCCGTCGGGCAGCCGCAGGTCGCGGGGTTCGACGGCGCCCTCGGGCTTGACCAGCCCGTCGCCGTACGCGTCGTCGTTGATCTCGCAGTCCGCGGCGATGTTGATCCGCAGCCGCTCCGCCGGCCCGGTCAGACCCTGCTCCCGTACCACCCGGTCACCTCGACCGTGGTGGTCCCGCAGCAGGTGGGACACCTCGTGCACCCACACGCCGGCGAGGTCCTCGACCGGCGTCCGGTCCACGAACAGCGGTGAGACGTAGCACCGCCAGTGCCGGTCCACGGCCATGGTGGGGACGCGCCGGGACTCGACCACGTGCAGCGCGAACAACGCCGTCGCGAGGTAGGGGCGGGCCCGCGCGGCGTAGAGGCGCGCGGTGAGCAGCTTGTCCCGGTCGAGGACCGTCGCCGCGGCGGTCACCGGCGGGCTCCGGTGGTCGCCGCGACCCGCTCTGCCGTCTCGTCGGCCCGTCGGGCCAGCGACGCCACGGGCATGACCCGGTCGATCACCGCCGGCACGTCCCAGTCCTCGCGGCGCAGCCTGGCCAGCGTGGTCGCCGGGACGACCACCAGGTCCGGCGCGCCGGTCTCCACCGCGCGGCCGAGCACCGTCCAGGCCGCGTCCCAGCGGGACCGGTCCGGGCGTCGGCGTACCGCCTCCACCACCGCGTCCAGCACCGCCTGGCGCAGGTCTCCCCGCTCGGGCAGGACGGCGGCGGCCGGGTCGGCCAGCAGTTCCTCGGGGTCGGGCAGGTCCATCCGGTCCAGGCTGGCCAGCAGTTCCAGCCCCGGACCGTCGCCGACCGCACCCCGGACCAGGGTGGACAGCACGTCCCGGGAGGTGCCCGCGGCCTGCGCGAAGGCGATCAGCCGCAGCGCCATCTCCCAGCTGCGCGGCGACGGCCACGCGCCGCCGCGCCCGGCCTCGCTGGTGGGCAGCCGGTGCACCAGCGTGGGGCGCGCCGACAACAGACCGCACACCGCCCGCCGGGCGTACTCGACGGCGTCGGTCAGCCGCGCCGGGTCGAGCCGGGGCATCGTGGCACGGGGCCACGTCCCGCCGAGACCCCGGACGACGACCTCGTGGTCGTGGCTCCACTGCAGGTGCACGAAGCGGTTGGCCAGCGGCGGGCTCAGCTCCCAGCCGTCCGCGGCCGCGCTGCGGGGGTTGGCGGCGGCCACGATCCGGACCTCCGGTGGCAGGCGCAGGCTGCCGACGCGCCGTTCGAGGACGAGGCGGAGCAGGGCCGCCTGCACCGCCGGCGGGGCGGTGGACAGCTCGTCCAGGAACAGCAGCCCCCGGCCGGCGCGGACCAGGCGGACCGCCCAGTCCGGTGGCGCCATCGGCACGCCCTGGGTCGTCGGGTCGTCGCCGACCACCGGCAGTCCGGCGAAGTCGGACGGCTCGTGCACGCTGGCGATGACGGTGGTCAGGGGCAGGTCCAACGCGGCGGCGAGCTGGGTCAGCGCGGCCGTCTTGCCGATGCCGGGGGCGCCCCAGAGCAGCACCGGCAGGTCGGCCGCCACGGCGAGGGTCAGCGCCTCCAGTTGCGGATCGGGACGCGGCTCGGTGGCGGTGTCACCGAGCAGGGTGAGCAGGTCGGCGGCGACGTCGAGCTGCGTCGACGGCGGGCAGGCGGGCATGGTGGAGCGAGCAGGCATGGTGATCACCGTGGTTGTGCGGGGCCGGGTCGCGGCCGGGGTCAGCGGGCGTGGGCGTGGCGGGGGCGGGAGCGTCGCGCCGGGGCGGCCCGCCGCCGGTCCCGCGCGGACGGGGGCGGGCAGTGCCCGGCCAGTCCGGCCCGGAACAGCCCGTGCGTGATCCGCCGCAGCGCGGCGGTCTCCAGTTCGGTCCTCAGGTCGCCGGGGCGCAGCAGCGCGTCCGGCCCGAGCAGCGCCTCGACGGTCGCCACCGCGCCGGCCAGGTCGCCGTGGTCCAGGCGCGCCCGGATCTCCGGGAGGGACCCGGGACGGCGGTGCGCCTCGTCGACGGCCCGCAGGCAGGGCAGCGGCGTGCCGGTCAGCGCGGCGAGCAGTTCCTCCCGGCGGATCTCCGCCGGGTCGTGGTCCAACGCCGTGAGGACCCCGTCGACCAGGGCTATCCGATGCCGGGCACCTCGACAGGTCACCAGGCCGGGCGGGTCCGCGGGCCGACCGGCGACCGCGGGGACGGGCCGACTCTCCGGGGCCAACGCCGACGCGACCAGCGGGTGCAGCCGCTCCGCCTCGATCAGCCCGTGGCGTAGCAGGTCCAGGTCGGGCGACGTCCAGGTCGCCGCGTCGGGCAGCGCCGGCACCTCGGCGACCCGGCCCGGCCGGACCGGTCGGGCGGTCCACCCGCCGGTTCCGTCGGCGGCCAGGAGCAGCCGGCGACGCGGTCCGAGCCGCACCGACACCGCCCGACCCGCCGGGTCCTCCGTCCGCAGCAGCCTCGCCGCCTCGTCCGGCCACCGGTGCACCGCGTACCCCCGCGGCGGCACCGGCGGGCCGAACGCCGGCGCCTCGTCGGCCGGCCGGTCGGCGCCGGACCGGGTCCGCAACTCGGGGGCGCGGCGCGCGTCCCACAGGTGGCGGTGCAGGTCCAGTCGGTAGCGGCGGTCGGGGCGGGGGTGCGGGTGGGCGCGGACGTCGTCGCCCGGCCCGCTCCACACCGCCAGGCTGATCCGCTGCCCGGCGTCCGCCCAGGACGGCGGCGTCCGCGCCACCAGGTGCACGGCGCCGGCCCCACCAACGGGACCGTACCGCGCCAGCGAGACGGTCAGCCCGGGACGCAACAGCCCGTCCGGGGCAACCCTCGGCAGGTGCCAGCGCAGCAGGTCGGGCGCCAGATGTCGAAGGTCGGAACGGAGCCGGGCGGCCAGCTCCCGACCGTGCCGGTCGGTCACCGCGCGCAGGCTCAGGTCCACATCGACACGCGCCGCCGCACAGGCGCCGGCCCAGTCACCGACCCGCCGACGCTCGGTCGCGGTCTGGATCATCGACGGCGGGACGGCGTACTCACGCACCCGCAGCCAGAGGGAGAGACGGGATTCCGCGTTCGCGGCCGGGGAGCGCATCAGCACTCACCTTGCGCGAACCGGGCCCCCAATCTGCACGAGAGAGTCATCGCGGTGGAGCGTAACCGCGCGCCCGCGTGACCGCCAGTGCTAATCCGCCTGTCCGACCATCAGGGAGGGCGCCGCCGGCTCGTCGCGGTCCGCACCGCGGAGGCCGACGACGAGCAGCAGGTACGCGGTGAGTTCCACCGCCACGGTCAGCGCCGGCACCGGTTGCGGCATGGCCGACGTGGGCGTGACGGCGTGCCAGGCGAACAGTTCGGTTCCCTCGCCCGGGAAGCCGGACAGTGGCACGGCACCGATGCTGCTGTCCGTCAACGGCAGCGCGACCACCGCCAGCAGGGCAGCGCCGGCCGCCGCCAGCAGCCGGCCGTGCCCGGCCAGCAGGGCGGCCAGCGCCAGCGCGAGGGTGGCCAGGGCCACCGACGGCACCACCGCGAGGATCACGGCGGACACCGGGTCGGCACCGTCGACGTCGGAGGCGGGGGCGGGGTCGCCGGTGGCCAGGTCGCGCCAGATGTCGACGACCCGGACGACCGCGTACCCGACGACCGGTGCCGCCGCCGCGCCGGCGGCGACCACCCAGCGGGGCGGGACCGGGCCGCGCCACCGGAGCAGCAGCACGACCAGCGCGCCGAGCGTCGCCCAGTAGGCGGTGAGCCCGGCGTCGAAGCCGGCTGTCAGCTCCACCCGGACCTCGTCCGGCCGGAGCACCTGCCAGCCGATGTCGGCCGAACCCGGTTCCGGCGGCATGGTCCGCAGCGCGTCCGCGGCCAGCAGGGCCAGCGCCGCCGGCGTCGCCAGCGCCGCCCACCGACCGACCGGGAGCCCGCCGACGACCGCGTACGCGAGGAGCAGCACCAGGGCGAGCACCTCGGCGCCGCGCCAGACCGGCCGGGCCACCAGCACACCGACGACGTGCAGGGCCACGCACACCACGGCGGCGCTCAGGAGCAGGGGTCCACGACGCACCCGGCGGATCTTGTCACAGGGGACGGTCGGCCGCTGCCCCCTCGACCCGTCAGCTGCCGGCCGGCACCTGGTCCTTGACGTCGTCGTAGCCGACCGCGCCGGGCGCCTCGGCCGGCGCGTAGATCACCCGGATCACGCCGGTCGGGAACACCTCGGTCGCGGTCACCCGCAGGTGGTAGGCGCCATCGCCCTCGTCGAACAGCCGACGACCCTTGCGCGCCGCGACCGGGTGGATCAGCAGCCGCAGTTCGTCGACCAGACCGGCGGCGAGCAGCTGCTGCACCACCGAGATCGAGCCGGGGATCAGGATGCCCTTGACGCCGGCGTCGGCCTTCAGCGCGGTCACGACGTCGACGAGGTCGCCGTCGACCAGCTCCGAGTTGCGCCAGGAGAACTCCAGCGGCTGCCGGGAGACGACCACCTTGCGCATGTCGCCGAGCTGCTTGGCGAACGGCGCGTCCTCGCCACCGGCGGCCTCCCGGTCGGGCCACGCGCCGGCGAAGCTGTCGTAGGTCTCGCGCCCGATGAGCAGCACGTCGGAGGTGTCGTAGTCCTCCGTCACGGCGCGGCCCATGTTGTCGTCGAAGTAGGGGAAGTGCCAGTCGGGATCGATCTCGGCGACGCCGTCGGCCGAGATGAACAGCGTGGAGATGACCTTGGCCATCGCAGTGCTCCTTCGCGTCAGGGATGTCGACGGGTAGACCGCCGCAGCATGCCAAACTCATCGGCCGCGACGGGGGACGTCGGCGCCGGGCACCACCCAAAGCCGTCGGACCGGTCCGGCATGATCGACGGCCGTGACCGATCATTCGCTTTTGATTGACCGCCTGACCCGTCGGGTACGCGCGGACGAGCCCGACGCGCCGCTGCCCCCGCCGCTCTCCGCCGCCCGGATCGCCGAGGCCGAGCGCAGGCTGGGATTTCCGCTGCACCCCTTGCTGGCCCTGATCTACCGGGAGTTCGCCAACGGCGGGTTCGGGCCCGACTACCAACTGCTGAGCCTGGTCGACGGGCCGACCGACGAGCAGGCGGTCGACTCCTATCTGGAGGCCCGGGCGGCTCCCGGGGGCAGCGAGTGGGCCTGGCCCGAGGGGGTCCTGCCGATCCTCGACTGGGGTTGCGGCATGTACGCGTGCGTCGACTGCCGCACCGAGGAGGGCACGGTGCTGCTCTTCGAGCCGAATCCCGGCGATCCGGACCTGGCGTGGTGGGTGGACTCGCCGAGCCTGGCGCAGTGGCTTGACCACTACGTGGAGGACACCGGCTGGTGGGTACGCGCGGAGGACGGCGACGACGTGGGCGAGATGCCGCCGTGGCCCCACGCCCGGGCCCGCGCCGCCGGGTGACGGCAGGCGGGCCTGTCGGTGGGGCCTGCCACGATGCCGGCATGGAGCCGACGGAGGTCGTTCAGGAGTTGTGGGATCGGATGCAGGCCCGTAACTGGGTCGGGCTCGGCGAGTTGCTGGCCGACGATCTGGTGGTGGAGTGGCCGGTCAGCGCCGAGCGGATCGTGGGGCGGGACAACTACGTCCGGGTCAACGCGGAATATCCGGAGGGCTGGTCGATCCGGGTGCTCCGGATCGTGGCCGACGGGGGCTCGGTGGTCTCCGAGGTCGAGGTCCCGCACGATGCCGTGGGGCTGCACCGCGTGGCGTCGTTCTGGACGGTGCGGGACGGCCGGGTGATCGACGGCCGGGAATACTGGACCTGTCCGGGTTCGGATCCCGCGCCGGCGTGGCGGGCCCGCTGGACACAGCGGGCGGGCAGCTGATCAGGAATCGAGAAGCGGCCGGCCGGTGCCACGCCATACCGTTTCCCTCGAGCGGTCGGCGCCACGCGGACCGCGGTCGACGAGGGGGAATCCAGATGTCCGAGGGCTTCAGCGCCGAGGAGCGCGCCGCGATGAAGGAGCGCGCCGCCGAGCTGCGCGCCGAGGGTAAGAAGGGCGCCAAGAAGGCGGACGAGTTGCAGGCGCTGCTCGACCGGGTCGCGCAGATGGCGCCGGACGACCGCGAGCTGGCCGAGCGCGTGCACGTGACGATCACCGCCGCCGCCCCGGAGCTGTCGCCGAAGACCTGGTACGGCATGCCCGCGTACGCCAACGCGGCCGGCAAGATCGTCGTCTTCTTCCAGGACTCGGGGAAGTTCAACTACCGCTACTCGACGGTGGGTTTCCAGGACGCGGCCAACCTCGACGAGGGTGACTTCTGGCCGGTGGCATACGCCCTGACCAGGTGGAGCCCGGAGGTGGAGAAGAAGCTCGCGGACCTGGTGCGGGCGGCGGTCTCCTGACGCCGCCGCCCCGCTAGGCCGGCGGCGCGCCCAGGGCCAGCGCCGCGACATCGCGGGCACAGCCCCAGGACAGCATCACGCCGTTGCCCGCGTGACCGTAGTTGTGCACGACGAGCGCACCGCCGCGCCGTTCGGCCTCCACCCGGGGCGCCGAGCGGCCGGGACGCAGCCCGACCGTGTGCTCCAGCACCTCGGCGCCGGCCAGGGCGGGCTCGATCGCGGCGCACCGCGCGAGGATGTCGGCCGCCTCGGCCGGGTCGGGCGTGGTGTCGTCGCTGCGCCGCTGCGCGCCGCCGAGCACCACGTGGTCGCCGTGCGGGAAGATCGACGCCCAGGTCGGCGCCATCGGCGCCTCCATGAAGAACCGGTCGAGCCCGGGGTTGCGCACCACGATCCGAGGGCCCCGCACCGGGTGCAGGTCGGGATCGCCGGTCAGGGCCCGCGCCGCCAGCCCGGTGCAGTTGACCACCACCGGGGCCAGGGCCGCCGCCTCGTCGAGCGAGCCGACCGGCTCCTCGCGGACCGCACCGCCCGCCTCCCGAAGGCGGCCCAGGAGGTACGCCAGGTAGACCGGCATGTCGACCAGGGGCAGGCGGACGGCGAACGCGGTGCCGAAGCCGGCCGGCCGCTCGTCGTCGGCGAGCGGCCGGAAACCCGGCGTCCGCTCGGCGAACGGGGGCGTGGCCCCGGCGGGTCGGGCGGCGAGCGTGCCGTCCCGCACCGCCACGCCCGGCATCGGCTCGGCGCGCAACACCCGCAGCGTCTCGTCGGTCCACGCGTACTGCGGGTCGTCGGGCGGCGACAGGTTCGGCCCGACCATCGCCGAGGCCAGCGCCGAGGTCGTCCGCGCGGGCGGCGCGGCGGTGCGCACGAGGACCCGGGCGCCGCCCTCCGCCAGCCGGATGCCGGTGCTGAGGCCGATCACGCCGGAGCCGAGGACGACGACGTCCGGACGTACGGTCATGGCGGACCTCCATCCACTCGGCGGCACGGGCCGCGAAGCCGATTCTGCCCGGCGCGAACCGACCCGTTGGCCCCCGATCCGGGCGCCGCCGCTGGGGCGCGGTCGGTCTCACCGCTGCCAGGAGTCGAGGCCCCGGACGGTGGCGCGAGCGAAGTCGTCGGTGAGGTCGGGGTTGTTGCTGGTGCCCTCCCAGCCCTGGTCGTGCACGACGGACACCGCGTCCGCCACCTTGACCACCGTGATCTGACTGGTGGTGGTGCCGCCGGTACGGGTGCCGTCCAGGCCGGTCGCCGGCCGGGTCAGCGTCACCAGCAGGGCGTCGTCGCCCACGCCCGCCATGGGCTCCGACCGGACGGTGACCGTGACCTCCGACTGAGGGAAGCTGCGGCACGACGTCACCGCCGCACGGACGCGGCGGAGATAGTCCGTGGCGCCGGTGTCCTCGAACGCGAAGACGGTCTGGTGGAGCGTGCCGTAGGGAACGTTCTCGGGCCGGTCCTTCGGCTGCTTGTAGATGGCGGTCATGGCGGCGCTCGCGGTGACCGAACGCCCGCCGCTGGCGAACTCCTCGGCGCACAACCGGGGCAGGGCGTCGGTCACCTCCATCGGCTGCGAGGCGCTCTTGCGCAGTTCGCCGGGAAGGTCGACGAAGGCGGACCGGGGAATCGTCACGGGCCCGCGGCCGGACGACGAGGGCGAGGGCGTGCCGGAGGTCGTCGGTGTCGGGGCAGGCGTGGAGGTCGGGCCCTGCCCCGCGTCGCCCCCGCCGTCGGCACACGCGCCGACCAGCAACGCGGTGGCGAGCAGCGGCAGACCCAGCATCCGTCGGTTGCGCCGTCCCGGTTCCGTCACATCGACCTCCGTGTCGCGCCGTCCCCTCGACCTGCCCGTTGCCGCTGCGCGCGAAACCGGCACCTGCTGTCCCAACGCGCCAGCGGCACCCGGCGCCACCCTGAACTCAGTAGGAAAACGTACGCTTGCGCAAACGAGCGTTTGTTGTACGGTGACGACATGCCTTCCCCCGCCACGTCGGATCCGGACCTCGACCACGCCTTCGCCGCCCTCGGCGACCCGGTGCGTCGCGCGTTGGTCACCCGGCTCGCCCGCGGCGAGGCCACCGTGGGCGAGCTGGCCGAGCCGTTCGACCTGACCCCGCAGGCGATCTCGCACCACGTCGGCGTGCTGCGGCGCTGCGGCCTGGTCGAGCAACGACGCGACGGCACCCGGCGGCCGTGTCGGCTCCGGGTCGACCAGCTCGCGCTGCTCGGCACCTGGATCGACGACCAGCGCCGGGCGTGGCACGACCGGCTCGACGCCCTCGCCGCCCACCTGCGGGACGACGAGCCATCCGAGAAAGGTGAGAGGAATGTCCCGACCGAGCCAGCGTGACCTGGTGGCCGAGTATTTCGCGGGCTTCCGGGCGAGCGACCACCGACGCATCCTCGCGACGCTCACCGAGGACGTGGAGTGGGTCATCCACGGCCACCGCACCACCCGGGGCCGGGCGGAGTTCGACGGTGAGATCGAGAACCCGGCCTTCACCGGCAGTCCGCGACTAGACGTCCAGCGGGTGCACGAGGACGGTCCGGTCGTCGTGGCCACCGGCGAGGGTCGGGGGGTCAGCGTCGACCACGGGCCGTTCCGCTTCGCCTTCAACGACCTGTTCACCTTCCGCGACGGCCTCATCGCCCGCGTCGACTCCTACGTCGTCCCGCTGCCCTGACACGCATCGACCCGGCTGCTCGGGGCGCCTCAGTGGCAGACCGTGAGCAGCCGCGCGGCGACGCAACAGGCAACGGTCAGGGCCAGCAGCACGGCGGCGACGGCCCGCAGCGCCACCTCCACCGCGCCCCGGTTCCGCCAGGCCACCGGCAACGCCTGCTCCACCAGCACCGCCGCCAGCCAGGCGAGGAGGACCAGCAGGAACGCGACGTCGTACCGCTCGTCGCCGAAAGCGCTCGCGTTCCCGCTCCCGCCGTAGTTGGGGCAGTCCCGCGCGTCGAGGACCGGGTCGAGGATCACCAGCGCGACCGCGACGGCGATGCCACCCCCGACCAGCGCCCGGAAGCCACCGGCCCACGCCGGCCGCCGGCCGCCACCCCCCTCGCCGGGCGCTCCCGACCGTTCGCCCGTGGTCACGACGCCGGTGTCCGCCCGCTCCCGTCGAGATCCGCGCGGCTGAACAACGCGTGCAGCGTGACGCCCTCGGCGGCCAACGCCTCGACCCCGCCCTCCTGACGATCGATCACGCAGACGGCGGCGTCGACCCGGGCGCCCAGGTCGCGCAGGTCCCGGGTGGAGAGCACGACCTGCCCGCCCGAGGTCACCACGTCCTCCACCACGAGCACCGTCCGGCCGTTCACCGCCGCGCCCTCGGCCAGGCGGGCCGTCCCGTAGGGCTTCGCCGTCTTGCGCACGAACGCGCAGGGCAGGCCGGTGTGGCGGCCCAGCGCGGTCACCACCGCGATGCCCCCCATCTCCAGGCCGGCCAGCACCTCGGTCCCGTCCGGCACCAGGCCGGCCAACTGCTCCGCGAGCGCGTCCAGCAGCACCGGGTCCGCCTCGAACTGATACTTGTCGAAGTATTCGTGGGCGATCCGGCCGGACCGCAGGGTGAAGTCACCGGTGAGTCGGGCGGTGGCCACGACCTGACGCGCGAGATGGTCACGTTTCACGTCACGGATCCTGGCACGCGACTGTCGTTTCCGTACAAGACAGGGGCGTGCGCGGATTCCTAGCATGGCCGCATGCGTGATCTTGTGTACACCGGTTTCATGTCCCTGGACGGCGTCGTGGACTCCCCCGGCGGCGGGCCGGGCGAGGACCACCGCAGCGGCGGGTGGGTGGTCAAGGACATCGAGTTCTCGCCGGAGGCCTCCTCGCTCAAGGGCGAGGAGCTCGCGGACACCACGGCGCTGATGTTCGGCCGGCGCAGCTACGAGGCGTTCGCGCCGACCTGGCGCGACTCGGAGGACCACGCCGCCTACCGGGAACTGCCGAAGTACGTGGTCTCCACCGGCCTGGCCGAGGACGCCCTGGTCGACGACTGGGGCCCCACGACGGTCCTGCGCTCGACCGACGACGTCGCCGCGCTGAAGCGGGGCGAGGGCGGCGCCATCTTCATCCACGGCAGCGCGGAACTCGCCCGCCGCCTGTCCGAGGCCGGCCTGATCGACCGCTACCACCTGCTCGTCTTCCCGGTGCTCCTCGGCGCCGGCAAGAGCCTGTTCGGCCAGGCCGACCGGGACAAGCAACTGCTGCGGCTGCGGGACTCCGCCACCTACCCGAACGGCATCGTCAAGCTGATCTACGACGTCACCCGCTGACCCAGGTCCAGGGCGATCGCGCCGCCGTCGCCCGCGCGTAACTGCCGCGCCGTGCGCCCCACGTAGCGGCGCAGCGCGCGGGCCAGGTGCGGCTCGTCGACGTACGCGAGCCGCGCCACCGCCTCGGCGACCGGGATGCCGGCGGCCAGCAGCGTGGCGGCCTCGCGGGCCCGCTCGATCTGCCGGACCGCGCCCTGGGTCAGCCCGGTAGCGGCCCGGAACCGGCGCTCCACGGTGCGCGGGGAGGCGTACGGCGGGTCGCCCCGACGCACCTCGGCCACCAGCGGGTCCCGGACCACCGCGCCGGCGCGCACGAGCCGGTCGACCAGGGCTTCCGCGTCGTCCGGGCCGGGCGTCTCCCACCGGGCGCCGTCGAGCCGAAACGTGTGGCGGGTGACGTCGGGCAGCTCGGCGCCGCGGTCCACCAGGGCCGGCGTGGGAACGATCCGCAGCGCCGTGCCCACGGCGAACTCGATGCCGACGAAGGTCGCACCCTCCGGCACCGGCGCCGTGCCGGTGCCGGTCTCCGGGCCGGAGACGCTCGCGTACGCCCGCCCGTCGCGCTGCCAGAAGACCAACCCCCAGCACGGGGTCGCCACCGAGGTCATCTCCGCGACCCGGTCGCTCGCGCAGGTCCAGACGGTGTCGACCCACGCGGAGTCGGACGCCCGGGTGGTGAACCGCAGCTCCACGGCAGGAGGATACGGCGGCCGCCGCCCTACCGGGCGGCCGACTCCTGGCCGTTGCGCCGGTCGGTCGCCCCGTCCCGGGACGGGTAGCCGAGCACCTCGGCGAGGTCACCCGCCGCCCGGAGGTAGGCGGCGTGGATGTCGTCGTCGAAGTGGTTGCGCCAGTCCCCCGCGGTGCCCTTGCGGTAGTGGGAGATGCGCCCGGGGGTCTCCTTGTCCTTCTTCATCTTCGTGAAGCTGTAGCGGGCGAGGAGCGCCTCCAGCTCGGACGGCGGCAGGACGATCCCGCAGTGGCGCATCAGGCGGTCGACCTCCTCCGCCTGCCCGTCGCCGGTCAGGTCCTCATAGCGGAACAGACGGAACGTCTCGGACGGCGGCGCCACCGCCCAGGACCGCATCTGCCCGAACTGCTTCTTGTCCCGGAGGCGGTCGATGACGTACAGCATCCCCTCCTTCTTCGGCAGTTCCTGCAGGGCCTTGCGGGCCTGCGGGATGTCACCCATCGGGGCGTGCGAGTTCCGCAGCGAGAAGTAGCTCGACACGACCACGTCGCGCGGGTCGCGGATCACGAAGAACGCCCGGTACGTGCCGGCCTTCGGGACGGCCTCGAAACGCTTGTAGGAGAGGAAGATGGCCAGGCCCACCCGGCCGGCCGGGACGGGCGCGGTCGCGCCGCCCTTGTAGAAGCGGGGGTCGTAGGGCAGCAGACCGGAGTGCCGGTAGACGGTCGGATCGCTGAACAGCGCCTTGATCCACTGACTGCCGGTCTTCCGCACGGTGCAGTGGAAGATGTTGTCGAACTCATTCCGGGCGACCACCGGAACGGAGAGCCGCATGCGCGCGTTGCGCGCGTCCATCTGCGCCCGCCGGGCCGCGACGCGCATGGAATTCGGCGTATTGTGCTTGGCAAATTCGACGGCGCGATTGATCACTTTTCCAAACCCAATCCGCACCCTGCGGCGCAGGGGCAACACGGCGTTTTCCGCGCGCGTCACGCAGGTGGGATCCGCAGTCCCCGCCTGCTCCGCCTGCGCCCCGACGCGCCGCTAGGAATATCCCCGACCGTCCAATTAATGTCAATCCCGACAACCTGGGAGTCGGCTGAAAATCCGCAATTTCCATAGGAATTGCGGGAGACGACTCCCCGGGTCGACGGGTGCGCCGCCGCGGGCTCCGCGAGCGTCGGCCACCGCAGGACGTCGTGCTCGACCTCGTCGGACTCGGGGCCGAGCGGTGGTTGAGCGCGGCGGGCGCCCGGGACCTCTACGCGACGATGCGCCATGAGCGGGCCCGACGAGCGGCGGAGCCGTGGACGCGGTGGGAGGGCCCGGTGGGTTCGTCGATGCCGACGACCTGGCGGCACCATCCGGGGCTGGCGCGGGCGTACGCGACGGCCGCCGTCGCGGGAAGCCACGGGGCGAGCGGGGTGGGCACGTCGACGCGCGGGATCGGATGGATGCCGCCACGCGCCGGGAGCGCCTGCCGGGTGTGTCGGTCCGGGCGTACCGGCGCGCGGTCCGGGGCGTGCTGCACCTGCAACAGCGCACCGACGTCCTGGCCGCCGAACGCGACCGGGAGGCCGCGGTGGCGTTCGGCAAGACGCGGCTGGCGCACCTGGTGACCGAGGAGGACTTCGTCGCATGTCCGGCCACTGCCGCGTTCACCGCCTACAACGTGGCCCGGTTGGGCCATGCGGACGCGGTTCACGTCGGGGCGCCAGACCCGGCCGATGGACACGTTGGCGGAGGAGTTGCTGTCCGGGGCGCTGGCCGCGCCGACGCTGCGGCCCCGGGTGCTGGCCTCGGTGCTCACCCGCTGGCGGGTGCTGGACCTGCTCGACGACGCGCAGTGCGGCGAGCTGATGGGCCGCTACTACGAGCAGCTCGCCGCGTCGGCGCGGTTGCTCCGGGCCGGCTTCGACGCCCGGCAGAGCGGGCGGCTCACCGACCTTCCGCCCCGTCCCCGTGTCGACCACGGGTCGCCGTGCTCGTCGGCCCGGCGCGCGGTCGGTCTCCGCCCGCGCGCCGTTCCGGTTCAGCAGTTTCTCAGGCAGCGCACGAAGAGGTGCTCGTGACCGTCGCCCGGGTCGACGCCCAGGTCGGTGGCGCTGGACCGGAAGACCACGCGGCTGCCGTTGGCCGAGGCGACCCCGTCGAAGCTCGCGCGGTTGCCGGTCGTGCCGTCGGCGCCGGCGCTGACCGCGGTGGTCCGGCCGGTGCTGAGGTCCCGCACGAACACGTCGTTGGTGTTGCCGTTGACGTCCCGGGCGACCAGGTCCGTGGCCTCGGAGTAGAACGTCACGTACCGGCCGCCGGCGGCGAGTCGACCGGAGTAGCTGAAGCTGTCGCCCGCGCCGGCGCCCCTGCGGTTGGCGGTCACCAGCGTGGTCGTGTCGGCGATCAGATCGCGGACGTAGACGTCGCCCCGGTCGTTGGTGTCCGCCGCGACGTACGGCGAGGACGACTCCCAGGAGACCCGGGTGCCGTCCCGGTTGATGCTCGGATTCGTCGCGTCCAGGAGGCCGTCGCCCGTGGCCGGTAGGTTCGCCCGGACGGTGGCGCCCGAGACGAGGTCGTGCACGAAGACGCCGGTGCTGGTGCCGCCGTCGCCGACCCAGTCGCCGGCGCCGCTGAACACGACTCTGGTGCCGCTGCCCGAGATGGCGACCTGGAACGCCGACAGGTCCGTCCCGCCGTCGGCCTGGACGCTGACCCGGGTGGTCCGGCCGGTCCGCGTGTCGTGGACGAACGCCGCCTGGCCGTTCAGCGGGGCGCCCGCGTCGTCGACCTCGCCGTACGCGGTCGTGGTGAACGCGACCCAGCGACCGTTGTCGGAGATCGTGGCGGCGCTGCTCAGGCCCCGGATCTGCCGGTCGCCCGCGAAGACGCTGGCCCGGGTGGTGACGCCGGTGTCGCGGTCGTGCACGAAGACGTCGCGCTCGTTGTTGGTGTCGCCGGGTATGAGGTTGGACGCGTACGAGGTGAAGGCCACGTACCGGCCGTTGCCGGAGACGGCGGCCGTGTACTCGGCCCAGTCGTCGGCCGGCTGCCCACCCGTGCCCCCGCTCACCAGCGTGGTCGTGCCGGTGAGCGTGTCCCGGACGAAGATGTCGGTGGCGTCGTTGACGTCGCCGGGGACCAGGTTGTCCGAGGTGGAGGCGAACGCCACGTATCGGCCGTCGTCGGAGATGTCGGAGCCGCCGACCCCACCGTTGCCGGGTGCGCCGTCCGGCGCGGCGTCGATCAGGGTGAGCGTGCCGGGCTCGGCCGCGTACGCGGGCGCGGGCGTGAGGATCAGGACGGCGAGGCCGGCGGTGGCCAGGCAGGCCCGGGTTCTCCTGGGGGTGTGCATGGCCGCAGATGCTAGCGATCCGGGACGGTCGGTGATGCCCCGTCAGGCCACTTCGGACCGTCGGATCGTCTCGGCCACCGCGCCGAGGTCGTCGTTCATCTGGTGGTCCGCCCCGGGCAGCCGGTGCACCCGGGCCTGCGGGACGGCGCGGGCCCAGAGGTCGGCGTGCGCCGGTGGGGCGGTCTCGTCGCGCAGCCCGTGGAAGATGTGCACCGGCACGTCGCCTGGCAGTCGCGCGCCGAGGTCGGGCGGCAGCGTGAACTGGTCGCCGGGCCAGCCACCCGCGCCGACGAACGGGGCGGCGATCAGCACGACTGCCCCGAGTGCCCGCTCCGGCGCCCGTTCGGCGAGCGTGTTGACCAGGATCGTCCCGCCCACCGAGTGCCCGACGACGATCACGCCGTCATCCAGGGTGGTCAGCTCCCGCCGGACGGCCGCGCTCCACGCGGCGTACGTCGGGTCGTCCTCGTCCGGCATGCGGGGGTAGCGGATCTCGTAGCCCGGGCCCAGCTCCCGCCGCAGGCTGTCGACCAGCTTGTCGTCCCACTCGTCGTGCGTGCCGGCGCCGGCGCCCTGGACGAACAGGATCTGCCGTGGCTGCGTCACCACACCCTCCCCCGGGTCGCTCAACGTCGGCCGTGCGACGTCCATCCTCGCCGGTGCAACCGTTCGATGCCGTCCAACAGCAGGTCCAGCGCGAACTCGAACTCGAACTGGTCGTCGCAACCCGGCCCCACGACGGAGTCGTCGTCGTGCGCCGCCGCCGCCGCGACCGCGGCGAGGTGCGGGAAGCGGGCGGCGGCCTCCGGCGGCAGGGCGGCCGGCGGGCCGGACTCGACGGCGCCGGACCGTCCGGCGCGCCGGGCGTCGTCGAACAGCTCCTGGCTGAAGCCCAGGACCCGGCTGCCCATCGCGTGCATCACGTGGTGGGCGAGGTCGACCGAGAGGCCGCCGGCCCGCAGCGTCCCGACCACCGAGTCGAGGTACGCGAGGACGGCCACCGTCGCCGTGTTCCGTGTCTCGATCGCGAGGGGCGCCCAGGGGTGGCGCCGCATCACCTGTCGCGCCGCGAGGACGCGGCGGCGCAGCGCGGGCTTCCAGTCGGTGTCGGGCTCCGGCGGCTCGATCTCGCCGACCACGACGTCGATCATGCCGTCGAGCAGCTCGTCCTTGTTGGCCACGTGCTTGTAGAGCGCCATCGGCACGACGCCCAGGTCCTGGGCGAGGTTGCGCATGCTGAGCGACTCGATCCCGGCCCCGTCGGCGAGCGCGACGGCGGCGTGCAGGATCCGGTCCCTGCTCAGCGGCGTGCGACGCAGCACGTCTGCCTGCTCGGCCATCTCGTCCCCGTCCTCCGGTGGCGGTGTCTGCACCCTAACCGTCTTGACAGGTGTACGCCGTACACCCATGCTGACAAGGCAGGTGTACGCCGTACACCGGAAAAGGAGTCACGATGAAGGCGATCGTCCAGGACCGGTACGGCCCACCGGAGACCCTCACGCTCGCGGAGGTCGACACGCCGACGCCCGCACCTCACGAGGTGCTGGTGCGGGTCGAGGCCGCCGCGCTCAACGCCTACGACTGGCACGCCGTGCGGGGCGACCCGTGGCTGGCACGCCTGGCGATGGGACCGGCCCGACCCCGGGCCCGCATCCGTGGCCGCGACGTCGCCGGCCGGGTCGAGGCGGTCGGCGCGCGGGTGCGCGGGTTCCGCCCGGGCGACACCGTCTTCGCCGACCTGGGTGACGCCAACGGCGCGTTCGCCGAGTACGCGTGCGTGCCCGAGGACGTGGTCGCGCCGTCGCCGACGAACCTCACCCCGCAGCAGGCGGCCGCCCTGCCGCTGGCCGGCACCACCGCGCTGATGGGGCTGCGCGACGTCGGGCGGGTCGAGCCCGGCCACCAAGTCCTCGTCAACGGGGCGTCCGGCGGCGTCGGCACCCTGGCGGTCCAGCTGGCCAAGGCGTTCGGCGCCACCGTCACCGGCGTGTGCAGCACCCGCAACGTCGACCTGGTCCGCTCGCTCGGCGCCGACCACGTCGTCGACTACACCCGGGAGGACTTCACCCGCCAGGGGCACCGCCACGACGTCCTGCTCGATCTGGTCGGCAACCGCTCGCTCCGCGCACTCCGCCGCGCGTTGACCCCGACCGGGACGCTCGTGCTCTCCGGTGGAGGGGTCTACCACGGCGGCAGCCTCGTCGGTCCGGTGTGGCTGATCGCGCACGGACGACTGCTGGCCCCACTGGTCCGGCAACGGGTCGCGGTGCTCACCACGACGCCGAGCCGGCCTCACCTCGACCTGCTGCGCGCCCACGTCGAGGCCGGCCGTCTCACCCCGGTGGTCGACCGCACCTATCCGCTGCGCGAGGTGCCGGAGGCCATCCGCTACCTGGAGGGCGAGCACGCGCGGGCGAAGGTCGTCATCACCGTAGGGAGCACGCGGACCGGCGGGTGAAGCGGGTCACCGTAATCGGGACGACGGCGGGCCGCCCGGCCGCCTAGCGTGAGTGCCACGCAGTCCGCTGGCTCCCGACCCGCCGGAGAGGACGATGACCGGTCGACCCGCCCCCGTCCCTCCGCCGTCGGCGGCTCCTCCCCCTCGGCACCTCCTCGCGCGGCTCAGGGCGCTGCCGCTGCCCGGCTTCGTCCTGGTCCACCTGGCGCTCTACTGCGCGTTCCTCGGCATCGGCACCGTCGTCGGTTACCGCCGGCTGGCCAACGACCCGAGCGTCGAGGGGTTCGTGGTCGAGGCGACCCTCGCCGCCGCCTACATCGGGCTGGCCTCGGTCCTGCCGTTCGCGGTCGCGCTCGGGGTGCTCTTCCTGTTCCGCGACGTCGGACCCGTCTGCTTCCGGGCGGCCGCCGTGGTGCTGTGCTGCCTGCCGTCCGTCTGCACGCCCGAACCGCGGCAACTCGCCTACTACCTGCCGATCCAGGTGCTGGTGGCGCTGCTGGTCAGACAGCCGTACGACCCGGACCGGGACCGGGTGGGAGTCCATCACCAGGGGTCGGGGACGGGCGCCCCACCGCCGATCGGCGGCCCACCCGGTCGATGAAATGTTGATACATTCGCGCTTCGCCAAGCATCGACAAGAGGATTGAGCATGGCCGACACGGGGGCCGGATCGGAATTCGGATCGACGGAGGAGCAACCCGAGCCGTCGCAGGCGCCGCCGGCGCCACCACCACACGCGCCACCCCCGGCAAGCCAGCCGTACGGGCCGCCGATGGCGGTCCCTGCGTACGGACCGCCGTTCGGGGCCGGAGCGCCGGGACCGGGCCAGGCCCATCGTGGCCTGATCATCGCCGTGGTCACGCTGGGCGTCCTGCTGTTACTGGCGTGCACCGGCCTGGTTGGCGGCGCCTTCCTGCTGCGCGCCGGCGCCGACGATCCGGCCGAGCCCCTGCCGGCCACCTGGCCGTCGACCACGACCGGCAGTCCGCCGGCGCCCGACCCGACCGGGAGCGCGGAGCCGGCGCCGCAGGGACCCCAGGCCAGCGACTTCGCCGCCGCCGAGATCACCGACCTGAACAACGTGTGCGACGGCGTCCTCTACTACCCGCAGTCGCCGAAGCGGACCGGGAAGGCCCCGCACCCGGTGGCGCTGCTCATCGGTGACACCCCGGGCGGGCAACGCCGCCAGGACAACGGCTACTACTACGACGAGGGCCTGTCCAAGCAGGTGGAGCGGATCTGGGCGGCGGAGGATCCGAAGACCGTGCAGATGGTCGCCTGTCTCGACCGGGTGAGCACCGGCGCGACGATCCGCAAGTGCCGCTACGACGACCCGAAGCCGGACACGTTGACGCTGCTGAAGGCCACCTACCGCCTCCGGGTCTACGAGGTGGCGACCGGCCGCAGGCTGCTCGACAAGACCCTGGGCGGCGACGACCAGGCCTGCCCGTACGTCGTGCTGGTCGGCGCGGAAAAGAAGATCTACGCCGAGGTCAGCGACCGGTCGCTGCTCGCCGCGCTGCGCAACCTGGTGAAGCGGTAGGGCCACCGGGCGGTCGGTGCTCGCCGGCCGCCCGGTCGCCGTCGGCGGGCAAAGCCGGATGCCGGCCGTCCCGTTGTGGTGTTCACTGTCTCCCCGTGGATCGTCAACGGCTCAGCAGCATCGCGCACTCGCACCACCCGATCGCGGCGCCGATCGCCGGCGTCAACGTCAACCGGCTCCTGCGCCGGGCCGACCGGCGGCCGTCCGCCCGCATCCTCGACCTCGGCTGCGGCGAGGCGGCCTGGGCGCTGCAGGCCCTCGCCCACCACCCCGACGGGCACGCCGACGGCGTCGACATCAGCCGGTACGCCCTGGAGCGCGCCGCGACCGCCGCCGCCGAACGCGGCCTCGCCGACCGGCTCACGCTGCACGAGCGCGACGCCCGCGCGTACGTGCCGGACGGCGACCACGACCTGGTGATGTGTGTCGGGTCGACGCACGCCTTCGACGGATTCGCGGGGACGCTGCGGCTGGCCGGGCGACACGTGCATCCGGACGGGATCCTCCTGGTCGGCGAGGGCTTCTGGCAGACCCCGCCGACCCCGCAGGCGCTGGCGGCGCTGGACGCGAAGCCGGAGGACTTCACCGATCTCGCCGGCTTGGTGGACGTCGCCGAGGAGGTCGGGTGGACCCCGGTGTACGCGCACGTCAGCGACGCCGCCGAGTGGGACCACTACGAGTGGTCCTGGGTCGGGTCGCTCACCGAGTGGGCGCTCGACAACCCGGGCCACCCGGACGCCGCGGAGGCGCTGGCGGTCGCGCGCGAACACCGGGACCAGTGGCTGCGTGGATACCGCGACGTGCTCGGTTTCGCCACCCTGGTCCTGCGTCGCGCCTGAGGCCGGCTCACCTCCGGCGGGGAATGTGCCCGTTACGTCGATCCGATCCCGGTTTCCGCCGCGTCGTCGATGTTCGGGTGCGACGATGAACGGCGTGGGAACCGCCAAGACCGCCATGCCTTCCATCTCGCCGCTGTCCGGCGAGCCGATCAAGCGTGCCGACGCCGAACGGCTCGCGGGGGTGCTGAAGGCATTCGCCGACCCGGCCCGACTGCGGCTGCTCAGCCTCATCCAGTCCGCCCCGCAGGGCGAGGCGTCCGTGAGTGACCTGACCGCCCCGCTCGGGCTGTCCCAGCCGACGGTGAGTCATCACCTCCGGATCCTCACCGAGGCCGGCCTGCTGGAGCGCGAGAAGCGCGGGGTGTGGGCCTACTACCGGGTGGTCCCCGCCGCGGTCGCCGCGATCGCCGACCTGTTGACCCCGCCCCGCAAGCGGGCGACGAAGAAGGCTCGCTGAGCGAAGCCGCTGGTGAGCGGCCGCTTCGACGGACGGTCCGCCGGGCGGGAGCGGCCGGCGGCCGGCCCGCCCGGAAGCACGCCGCCACCCGTCGGGACTCCCCGTCACTCCCGGAATGTGCTCTAATTACCGGCGTCGATGTTTGCGATAACATCGGTGACCGGCAGGCCACCACCGTCGGCGCTCCCGACCCGCCGCCTGCACGATCTCCGTCCCGAGGTCGTGGTTCCAGCGGTTGAGTCGACGCCGCGACTGTTAGCGTTTACATCGACGGCAATCCACCACCCGCGAGACTTCTCGCCGGCACGGACGGTCCGGGAGCCTCGCGTACCCGAGGAGCCGTCATGGTCATCTCCCGTCTCCGGCCCGGCCGGGCCGGACGCTCCCATCCGCCCGTCGCGCCCGCCGCGGCCGGCCCGGTCGCCGGCGGTCCGGGGCGACGGAGAGCGACGTCAGCCCGGTCCCGGCATCGGACCAGACGCCGGATCGCCCTGGTCGCCAGCCTGCTCGCGCTGGTGGGGTTGTTCCCGGCGATCGCCCGGGCCGACAACCCCATCGTGCAGACGATCTACACGGCCGACCCGGCGCCGCTGGTCCACAACGGCCGGGTCTACCTCTACACCGGCCACGACGAGGACAACTCGACCTGGTTCACCATGAAGGAGTGGCGGGTCTTCTCGTCCGACGACATGGTGAACTGGACCGACCACGGCTCCCCGCTCACCATCGCCAGCTTCAGCTGGGCCAAGTCCGACGCGTGGGCCGGCCAGGCCGTCTACCGCAACGGCAAGTTCTACTGGTACGTGCCGATGACGGTTCGGGCGACCGGCCAGATGGGCATCGGGGTGGCGGTCTCCGACAGCCCGACCGGCCCGTTCCGGGACGCCATCGGGCGCCCGCTGGTGAGCAACGGCGAGATCGACCCCACCGTGTTCATCGACGACGACGGCCAGGCGTATCTCTACTGGGGCAACCCGCGCCTGTGGTACGTGAAGCTGAACGCGGACATGACCTCGTACTCGGGCAGCCCCACGCAGATCCCACTGACCACGGCGGGCTTCGGCACCCGGACCGGGGACGCGAACCGGCCGACCCTCTTCGAGGAGGGGCCCTGGGTCTACAAGCGCAACGGCCTCTACTACCTGGTCTACGCGGCCAAGTGCTGCTCGGAGTTCATCGCCTATTCCACCGCGCCCGGCCCGCTGGGGCCGTGGACCTACCGCGGAACGGTGATGCCCACCCAGGGCAGCAGCTTCACCAACCACCCCGGAATCGTCGACTTCAAGGGTGGTTCGTACTTCTTCTACCACAACGGGGCACTACCGGGCGGGGGCGGCTTCACCCGCTCCGTGGCGGTGGAGAAGTTCTCCTACGGGGCGGACGGTTCCATCCCGACGATCAGCATGTCCACCGCCGGCGCCCCGCAGGTCGGCACGTTGAACCCGTACGTCCGGCAGGAGGCCGAGACGATCGCCTGGGGTTCCGGGGTGGAGACCGAGCCGAGCAGCGCCGGCGGGATGAACGTCGGGTGGATCGACAACGGGGACTACATCAAGGTCAAGGGCGTGGCCTTCGGCGCCGGCGCGGCCTCGTACACCGCCCGGGTGGCCTCGGCCGCCGGCGGGGGCACCATCGAGGTCCGCCTCGACAGCGCCACCGGCACCGTGGTGGGCACCTGCCGGGTGTCCGGCACCGGGGGGTGGCAGACCTGGACCGACACCACGTGCGCGGTCAGCGGCGCCACCGGCACCCACGATCTCTACCTGCGGTTCACCGGCGGCAGCGGCTCGCTGTTCAACGTCGACCACTGGCGGTTCACCCCGACCGGCGGCGGCACGCCGCCGACCAGCCCGCCGCCGCCGACGACCCCACCGCCCACCACCCCGCCGCCGACCACCGACGCCTGCACCGCGAGCTACCGCACCACCAGCACCTGGTCCGGTGGCTTCCAGGGCGAGGTGACCGTCACGGCCGGCGCCGCGGCGATCAACGGTTGGACCGTGGGCTGGAGCCTGGCCGCCGGGCAGAGCGTCAGCCAGATCTGGGGCGGCACGTTGAGCACCAGCGGCTCCGCCGCGACCGTGCGCAACGTGTCCTACAACGGCTCCGTGCCGGCCGCCGGCTCGACCACGTTCGGCTTCCTGGCGAACGGCTCCCCGTCGACGCCGTCCCTGACCTGCACCAGTCCCTGAGAGGAACAGTCATGCGAACGAGGGCAGGAGCGTGGCTCGCCGCGCTGGCCATGACGGTCGCCGGCCTGCTGGTCCCGGCCGGTCCGGCGGGCGCGGAGTCCAACGGTGGGGTCCGGGTGATGCCGCTGGGTGACTCGATCACCGAGGGCACCCAAGTCCCCGGCGGCTACCGGATCGGTCTGTGGCAGCGGCTCGCCGCCGCCGGCTACCGGGTCGACCTGGTCGGTTCCCAGTTCAACGGACCGGGCAACCTCGGCGACCACGACCACGAGGGTCACCCCGGCTGGCGGATCGACCAGATCGACGCGAACATCACCGGCTGGCTGACCAGCTACCGGCCGCGCACCGTCTTGCTGCACATCGGCACCAACGACATCCTCCAGAACTACAACGTCGCCGGCGCGCCGAACCGGCTCTCCGCGCTGATCGAGCGCATCACCACGACCGCACCCGACGCCGACGTGTTCGTGGCCCAGATCATCCCGCTGGCCAACCCGGGCCAGGAGTCGGCGGTACGCACGTTCAACGCCGCCGTCCCCGGCATCGTCCAGGCCAAGGTGAACGCCGGCCGGCGCGTCCACCTGGTCGACCAGCACTCCGCGCTGACCACCGCCGACCTGATCGACGGCGTCCACCCGACCGCCACCGGCTACGACAAGATGGCCGCCGTCTGGTACCGCGCGCTCCAGTCGGTGTCCGGCAGCATCGGTACGCCGGGCAGCGGCGGGGGCACCTACCAGAACGTGCAGGTGGTGAACACCGGCTCGGGCCGGTGTCTGGACGTGCCGAACGGCAGCACCACCAACGGCACCGCGGTGCAGCTCTACGACTGCTGGGGCGGCACCCCGCAGCGCTGGACCTACACCGCCGCCAAGCAGTTGCAGGTGCTGGGCGGCAAGTGTCTGGACGCCAGCGGGCGGGGCACCGCCAACGGCACCAGCGTGATCGTCTGGGACTGCACCGGTCAGGCCAACCAGCAGTGGAATTTGAACGCGAACGGCACGATCAGCGGGGTCCAGTCGGGGCGCTGCCTGGACGCCGCCAACTACGGCACCGCCAACGGCACGAGGATCAACCTCTGGGACTGCCACGGCGGCGCCAACCAACAGTGGAGCATCCGCGGCTGACGCCTCCGGGCCGGCGGGTGTCGCATTCGCGGCACCCGCAGGTTCTCGCCGACGTCGCGGGTCGGCGGGTCGTTCCGGATCGACCACCGGGACGGCCCGCTCGTGACCCGACCGCCCGACTGGCGCTAGGCTCCGCCGCCATGGCGAACGCGACGTGGCTCGGTGAATCGGCCTCTCACCCGCAATGGTCGGGCCCGGCGGACGACTGCCCGGCCGCGTCATGAGGCAGCCCGGCCGCCGCGCCCGCGACCTCGGCATCGTGGTCGGACCACTACCGACCGGGCGTCACAACGCAATCACCGACGTCGCCGGCGTGCTGGTGGGGCACACCACCGTCGACGACGGTGTCGACCTGCACACCGGCGTCACCGCGGTCGTGCCGGCGCAGCTCGGCCCGCGGCGGTGGTCGCTGCCCGCGGCGGTGTACACCGGCAACGGGTACGGGAAGCTGGTCGGCTCCACCCAGGTCGACGAACTCGGCGTGCTGGAGTCGCCGATCGTGCTGACCGCCACGCTGTCGGTCTTTCGCGCCGCGGACGCGGTGCTGACCTATCTGATGCGGCGCCGACCGGACGGGCTGTCGTTCAACCCGCTGGTCGGTGAGACCAACGACGGTCACCTGTCGGACATCCGTCGACGTCCGATCACCGAACGGCACGTGCTCGACGCCATCGACCGGGCGTCCGGAGGACCACCCCCGGAGGGATGTGTCGGTGCCGGCGCGGGCACCACCGCACTGGGCTACAAGGCGGGCATCGGCACCTCGTCCCGGGTGGTACGCGCGGCGGACACCTCGGTGACCGTCGGCGCTCTGGCGCAGGCCAACTTCGGCGGTGTGCTGACCGTGCTGGGCGTCCCGCTGCCGGTCGACGAACTGGTCCCGCAGGCCGACCACACCGAACCGTCCGGCAACTCGTGCATGATCGTGGTGGCCACCGACGCGTGCCTGGACGCCCGGCAGCTCGGGCGGCTCGCCCGTCGGGCGGTCTTCGCCATGGGTCGGGTCGGCGCCGCGTACGCCAACGGCAGCGGCGACTACGCGATCGCCTTCAGCACCGCGGAACCGGACCGACCGGCCGTTCCCGACGCGCAGCTCGACCCGATCATCGCCGCGGTCCTGGACTCGGTCGAGGAGGCACTGCTCAACTCGCTCTTCGCCGCCACCACCGTCGTCGGGACGGGTGGTCGTACCAGCCATGCCGTACCGCACGAGATCGCTGTGCGACGGCTGGTCGCCGCCGGCCGGCTTCCCGCACCCGGTGGGAGCGGGAGGCCCGGCACCGGCGGTGGCTCAACGGCCCCGTGGCGTCGGTAGGCCACCGGACCCTCAGTACGTCCGAATGTTGCGCAACGCCACCCGCAGGTTCTCGCCGATGTCGCGCGCCAGCGGGTCGGCCGGGCCAAACGCCCGGACGGCCCGCTCGTGACTGGACCGCAACAGGTCCAGCCCGGCGCGGGCGTCACCGGCCATGAACAGCGAGACGCCGAGCGTCTTGGCGGTGGCGAGGGTCTGCGCGTGGTCCTGGCCGAGCTTGCGCCGCTGACGTCGCAGGGTGTCCTCCAGCAACGGTAGGCCCTCGCCCCACTGGTGCATGACCACCAGCGCGCACCCGAGGTTGTAGGCGTAGACCAGCGTGACCGGGTCGCCGGCGCCCAGGCTGGTCGCGGCACGATGGTGGGCCTCCCGGTGCCGCTGGGCCGACTCGTCGACCCGACGCAGGCGGAACAGCGCGGATCCCCACCGGTCCAGGGTGCGCAGCGTCTCGGGATGGGCCGGGCCGAGCTGCCGCTGGCAGTCGGCGAACAGCGTGCGCCAGGCGAACTCGGCGTCCGCGTACCGGCCGGCCTCGAAGAGGGCCAGGCCGGAGCGCGCGCGCCGCTCCAGGTCGGCGGGGATCGGTCGGGATCGGGACGGCAGGAATCTCACGGCTCCTCCTGTGGTCACATCGCTGCGACCGCCCCGAGTCTATCGACAGTCGCCTACCTCGGGTGGCGCGCCGGACACGGGGGAGGCCGCTGGGGCAACGACCGCGTCCAGCTCGGCGCGCACGTCGGCGGGCAGGTCCAGGGCCGCGCCGGCGACGTTCTCGCGCAGGTGCGCGGCCGCGGACGTGCCGGGGATCAGCAGGATGTTCGGCGACCGACGGCGCGGTTGTCGTGCACCTACCGGATCAGCTCGGCCGGAGTGCGAGGCGGCGGCCATCCGCCGCGCTCGTCCCGACCGGCGCCGACCTTGGTGACGATGTGCAGGTCGTCGGGGTAGGACGCGAGCGCCTCACGGGTGATCTCGTTGGCCACCTGCGTGCCGGGGAAACCGGCCGTGTCGATTGTGCCGGACGCCCAACCCGACGGCGGCCCGCAGCACCGCGACGGCGTCGTCACGGTCCTCGGGCGGACCGGACAGCGCAGACTCGGGGGCACTCCGCGTCGGGTAGGGCGCTCCCGGTCAGCGGCCCGGACGCCCGGTCGGCTCGTTGCTGGGTCCGACGACGGTCTGGATCCATTCGTTCAGCGGCGCCGCGCCCTGCCAGACGTCCCGCACCGCGTCCATCGCCTTCGGCGTGCTCATCCAGGCCGCGCGCTCGAACTCCCGGACGACGACGACGCCCTTCCACTTGAGCGACTCGGCGCGCGGGTGCTCCTTGGGGAAGCCTGTCGGCACCCGCTTGAGCGCCGGCTCCCGACCACCGCCGACCGGCAGGCCACGGGCCGCGAGGTCGACGACGACCTGGTCGAACTCGGGCCCGTGTGTGGGGTGGTCCAGCGCCGAGCGAAAGCGTTCCAGCTGGTCACGCGCCAGCACCATGGCGCCGCACGCCAGGCGCAGGCCGGCGGCTTCCAGCCGCAGGAAACAACCAACGCCGCCGACGGCCCGAGACGTGGTGGTGACACCCATCCAGGTCTTGTACGGCGACTTGTCGGGCGAGAACCGCACGTCGCGCTGCGGTCGGAAGGTGCGCAGGGGGCCGAATTCGGGTTCGAGGTCGCGCATCAACTGCTCGACCGGCGTCTGGACCGTCGCCTCCCAGGTGGCCTTGTGCGCCTCCCAGTAGTCCTTCGTGTTGTCCTTCTCCAGGCCCTCGTAGAACGTGAACGCTTCCTGCGGAAATCCCGTGAACTCACCCATCCGGCTCACTCCCCGGTTGATCTGCGGCCGGACTTCGCCGTCGCCTTCTTCGCCGTCGCCTTCTTCGCCGTCGCCTTCTTCGCCGTCGCCTTCTTCGCCGGCTTCCCGCCGGTGACCTTGGCGTTGAACTCCAGCGCCACCTCGACCCAGAAATCGAGGTCGGCGTCCTCAGCGACCTCGTCGGCCGCCACCACGAGCCAGCCCTTGCTCATCGTGCGGCCACTCATCTGCGCCCACTGCGCCGGTGTCTCGTCGACGAGCGCGTCGACCCGGGCCGGGTCGCATCGGACCATCAGGTCGCCACTGGTGTTCGCACCGATGGTCATCTTCTCGTTGACCATGAAGGAAAGGCCCCCGAACATGCTCACTTCCCGGACGACCGGCTGCGTGGAGAGCGCCGCTCGGATTCGCTCGGCGAGGTCTCTGTCGTAAGCCATGCTCGGGGGCCTTTCTCACATCGATCTGCTGGCGGAGGGATGGGCACCATGCCGGGTTTCATCCCCGTCTATTCTCCCATCCACCACGAGATCGCTTCAGGACGACGCGCGTGTCGGCGGGATTTCTCCGACTGCCGGCTCACGCCCTGGCATCAGCCCGCTCGGATGCCTCCTCGGGCCCGGAGGACCGCGCACCCGCGCCGGGACCCGACGTCCCGCCGGGAGCGCCGGGCCGCGCCCGGCCCAGGAACAGCGCCGCGAGCACCCCCGCCACCAGCATGCACACCGCGCAGATGACGAATACGGTGCGCACGGAGTCCACGAACGCCGCGTTGATCGCGGCGGACGCGTCGGCGGGAGACAACGGCACCCGATCGCCCAGCGGCAGGCTGCTGGCGTAGGCCCCCGAGTCGGCGATCTGCGAGGCCACGGCGTCGCCGACCGGCGTTGGCACGCCGCGCTCGCTCAGCCTGCTCGGGATCGCGTCGGTGAACCGGGCCAGCACCACCGTGCCCAGGATCGCGGCGCCCGCGGTGAACCCGACGATCCGGAAGGTGTTGATCATCGACGAGCCGAGTCCGGCGCGGGCCTGCGGCGTCGCGGCCATGACCGCCACCGTCAGCGGCGCGAACATGCAGCCGATCCCGATGCCGACCAGGCCCAGCCGCCACCACACGCTGCCGTAACTCGACCCGGGTTCGATCGTCGACAACAGGGCGAAGCCGATCGCGACCAGCACCGCGCCGACGACGATGGGCGGCCGTGGGCCCACCCGACCGGTGATCCGGCCGGCCGGCGGCGACATCACGAAGATCCCGAGCGTCAGCGGCAGCAGCCGCAGGCCGGCATCGAGCGCGCTGCCGCCCTGCACCGCCTGGAAGTACTGCGCCATGAAGAACATCGCACCGACGGTGATGAAGCCGAGCAGGCTGGCGATCAGGCAGGTGACCGAGAACGAGGCGTTGCCGAACAGTTCCAGCGGCAGCAACGGCTCGCGCACCCTGGCCTCGACCACGACGAACGCGACCAGGAGCACCCCGGCGGCGACGAGCAGGGTCAGGATCGGCGCCGAGGCCCAGCCCTGCCGCTCGCCCTGGATCAGCGCGTACACCAGGCAGATCAGCCCGCCGGTGACGAGGATCTGACCGGACACGTCGACCCGGCGTGCGTCCGGGTTGCGCGACTCGATCAGCTTGGGCAGGCCGAGAATCAGCGCCAGCGCACCGATGGGCAGGTTCATGAAGAAGATCGACGGCCAGTCGAACGCCTCGATCAGCGCGCCACCGACGAGCGGACCGGTCGCCAGCGACACGCCGGACACCGCCGTCCAGATACCGATGGCCTGAGCCCGCTCACGCGGGTCGGTGAAGGTCGACACCAGCAGCGAGAGGCTGCCCGTCGAGATCGCCGCGGCCCCGATTCCCTGGACGATCCGGCCGAAGATCAGCCAGGCCAGGGTGGGCGCGAACCCACACAACGCGGAGCCGATAAGGAACAGGAAGAGTCCGACGAGAAAGACTCGTTTTCGGCCCAGTCGATCGCCGAGCGTTCCGGCCGCCAGCATCAGCGCCGCGAAGGGCAGGGTGTATGCGTCCACGGTCCACTGCAGATCGGCGAGCTGCGCCTGGAGGTCTGCCTGAATGGTCGGCAGCGCCACCAGCACGATCGAGCCGTCCAGCAGGACCATGAAGGACCCGAGGCTCGTCACCAGCAGTGTGACCACTTTGCTGAGGCGGGTTGAACTCTCCATCAATTGTGTCCTTAGGTGGGTGTGACTAGGGTGACTGTCACTGCCGCACCCGGCGCATGCGCCACAATCGCCCCGTCACGAGGAAGCGATCGCGGCGCACGCGCCGGATCATCAGGCTGCGGCCTCCTGCGGCTGATGATTCGGGAACAGGCTCAGGAACTGGGGCGGCACGAGGAACGGGTGCACCTCGACCCGCTCCCACACCTTGTTGACGATGTAGGGCTCCTCCTTGAGCCACTCGTCAACCTGCTCCCGCCGGTCGAACTTGACGACCAGGACGCCACCGGCCATCTTCCCGGCGCCGTCGATGATGGCACCACCGAAAAGGAAGTTGCCATTGGCCATCATCTTCTCGCCGTTGGCCATGTGCTCAGGCCGAATCGCCATTCGTCGCTCCTGCGTGCCGGGCGCCGTTCCGTCGTGTGCGATGACTACGTAGAGCATCTTGCCCCTCCCATGTGCTGTGCACCAGGTCTTCTGTCCGGTGATTTCCAACCGACCGTCCCTATCGGACTTCGCCATCCGGATCGACCGATGTGAGAAGCCTTCACGGAACATTCGGTAATCGTTCTCAGAACGGCTTCCGACCCCAGACCGACACCGTGATCGGGGTGTAGACGGTCAGGTCGGAGGGCTGCTCCAACAACTCGAAGGCGCGTCCCACCTCGCCCTCGCTCATCAGCCCGGCCTGAATGATCACCGGCGCGAGCTTCGCCAGGCTCAGCGAGATCGTCTGCATCTCGGGCGTTCCCGCCTGCACGGCGGTGAGCTGGCAGTCGGTGCCGACATCGACCAGCCCGGTCTTCTTCACCGCCGGCATCAGCGTCAGCCCGTAACCCGGATCCGCGCCGCCGAAGTAGAAAAACGTCGCCAGCGCGCTGGCCGCCCGGGTCAGCAGCGGCTCGGGCGGGGCGCAGGTCTGGATCGAACGGATGTCCGCCTCCTCGACCAGCAGGTAGCCACCCGGCTTGAGCGCCGCGACGAGCTGCTGGAGGACCTGCTCACGCTCGGGCAGGTGCATCAGGAGGATCTTCACGTGCACGAGGTCGTAGCTGCCCGGTTCCAGCGGCGTGACCACGATGTCCTGCTCGCGCACCTCGAGATTGGGCGCGCTGAGGTGGGTCAGATAGTCGGTGTTGATGTCGACGGCGACCACCTGACCGTCGGCGCCGACGCGCCGCGACAGCCATTCGGCGATCGAGCCGGCGCCGGCACCCACCTCGGCGCATCGCCAGCCGGCGGTCACGCCGATCTTCTCCAGGTAGCGAATCGTCGCCGGGTCGGTGAGCAGGGCGATGCTCTCCAGCCGCTCGCGCTCGGAGTCGGCGGTCGGCTCCAGCACACTTTGGGTCATGTGGCTTCCTCTCACGCGTGGATTGCCGGGCGAAGGCCTGTCGGCGCTACGCCTGCTGCACCTTGAACAGCTGAGGCACCTTCATGGCGAGCATCATGTCGCCGTTGACCTTGAGCTTTCCGGTCATGAACGCCTTCATCGCGTCCTGCCGGCCCTCCGCGATCGACATCCAGGTGGCCGCGGTGGTCGTGAAGGTGGTGTCCGGCTTGTCGACGCCCCCGGGGATCAGCCGCCCCTCACCGTTGACGATCTCGAACGCCCAGACACCCGGATCCTCGTCCTTGATGTGCCACTGCAGGGTCTTGTTCATCCCCGCAGCGGCGGAGCTGTTGAAGCGGGTCGACAGAGCTTCGAAGAGCTCACCCACCGTCATGGTCATGACTGGTCCCTTCCCGGTCTCTCCAGGCCGCCGGCTCCGGAGCTCGCCGAACTTCCGGACTCGGACGCACCCCTTCCGTCCGACGCCGTGCGTGCCACACACGGCGCGGTCACGGTACGAAGGACGGCTTACGCCGGAGTTACCGCACGGGAAAGTGCCGATTCGCCCGGGCGCACCCCACGCGACAACGCCGATCGCACGCGCGCACGCAACTCACGCAGCTCCCCGGTGGGGCACACCCCCAACTCCCGCTGCACGCCCTCCCAGAAGACCTGCAGCCGGCGGTGCGCCTGCGCGGGTTGGTCCAGCTGCAGGAGCGCATCGACGACGATGCGCGTGGCGGCCTCGTTGTACCGATCGATGTCGAGCATCTGATAGGCGTACTCCAGCAGTTCCTCCGGCTCGCCGCTCTCGGCGCTGAGCTGCATCAGCCTCGTCAGCGCCTGACTGTGCATCTCCCGGAAGCGCCGGCGGTGCGGCAGCAGCAGCTCCTCCGTGGTGTCGTCCTCGGGGAGCAGGCCACGGGCGCAGTAGCCCGCCACCCGGCGGTAGTAGAAGCGGGCACGGTGACGCAGGTCCACGGCGTCGCTGGCCTGCGCCTGGTCGAACAGGCTCTCCGCGTCACCGACATCGGTCCACCAGCGATCGCTCCGCTCGAAGCGGTAGAAGTTGTGTGGGCTGCGCCGGATGAACGTCGACTCCTGCCGGGCAGTCAGGTCGGACTCCAGAATCCGCCGCAGCCGGTGCATGGTGACGTGGAAGTTCGTCAACGCCCTCTGCGGTGGGCTGTCGGGCCAGAACAGCTCGATGAACTCGTCGGCCGAGCAGGGCTTGCCCGGGTTGAGCAGGAACCATTTGAGGATCAGCAACGCCTTGGTGCGCCGCGGCGACTCGTCGACGAGTTGCCGCCCGCCCCGGTAGATCCGGAACTGTCCGAACAGGTACGCGCGGTAGGCGGCTTGCGCCTCCCGCTCGTGGAGCTGCACCAGCTCTCGCGCAGCTGACGGCAACGTCAGGTAGTCGGTCCTCATCTGGCCCCCGGGTTCGTCCCGCCGACCCGGCCGCCGGCCGCCCGAGGCGGGCTCGCACGCTGCGTTTCGTGGCACGCAGACGTTGACCGGGGCCTGTCCGGCTCATTCTGCTGAATCGCCGATTAATTTCTCGAATAATTGAGTCGGGAATTAGGGCGCCCACGCCATTTCGATATCGACAATTCCCGACGATACAGCCGTCGCCGAGGCAGGCGCAATACTTGCGAGGAGGACTATCCGTTGCTCCACGGCACGACCCCGAAAGGACCATTGACGGTGCCACGAAAGCGCATAACACCTGATCAGGGCGCATGCGTCCCGCCCGCCCGAACATGGTTGGCTTTCCTCGACGAATCGAACCATCATCATCGGACATTGACCGCCTTATACAACTATTACCGCCCGTCAGTCATCGCCTGCCCACTCAACGTGACGATTGCCGTGAGTAATCTTCAAGGGCCGAGTTGGGGGGAATGCAGAAATTCGACACCTCCCTCGGTGACCGTGGGTGTCGGCGAGATCCGGTGACCGATGCCGATACGGGTTGCGCCGGGGGCGCCGCCCGGCCCGGGAGAGTCGGATCCGCAACCCGGCGCCGTACACGGAAGCCAACCCGGGAACTGGCCCCCGGCGGCCAGCAAAGTGTCGGCATAGGCGAACCCGCCCGGCGTCACCGATTTGTGGGCCATCCGTTATGTCTGCGACAGGTCAGCCCTCAAGTCGTAGAAGGCGGAACAGCGATGGAAGACAACAGCACGCCTGCCCTCAAGGTGGCCCTCGCCTACCACCAGGCGTGGACCAACAAGGACACCGAGCTGGCGATGAGCTACATCTCGCCGAACATCGTCTGCGAGGCGCCGGCCGGACGCATCGAGGGCCTGCACGCCTATCGAGGCTTCATGGGCCCGTTTATCCAGATGCTCGTCGACTCGCGCCTGATCGCGGCATTCGGTGACGAGGAGAAGGCACTGGTCATGTACGACACCAAGACGGCACTGGTGGACCGGGCACCCGGCGCCGAATGTGTGGTCGTGCGCGACGGCAAGATCGTGCAGAGCACCTTCATCTTCGATCGGACCCCGTTCGACGCCGCCCGCAAGGCCATGGCGCGGTAACGCCCGACCCACGGACCACCGCGACGGCTACGACATCGTCAGGCGATAGCGAAGCGCCTGGAGCTTGGTGTCCGGATCGACGCCGAGATGCTCGCGCAGCACACGCAGGTAGTCGTCCAACTGGCGGATGGCCGCGGTCAGATTGCCCTGGCGTCGGTGGACGTCGACGATCGAGAGCACCGCACGCTCGTGGTACGGATCGATCGCCAACACCGCCGACGCGCACGTCAGTGCCCGGGGCAACTGGTCCGCGGCCAGATGCAGTCGCGTGAGCTGCACCAGGGCGTCGACGTGCGCGGTCTCGAACTGGGTCCGATAGGTGGCGAAGACATCCTCGTAGACGTCCTCGGGCAGGAAGCCCAGCCGGTAGTAGCCGACCGAGCGCCGATACAGGGCGATCGCGCGGTCGGTCTGGCCGGCCTCCGCGGCACACCGCGCGGCCGCCGACAACTGCCGGACCTCCTGCACGTCGGTCCACCAACGGTGGTTGAGGTCGAACCAGTAGAACTTGCGGTCGTCACGCCTGATGAAACTGGACCGGCCACGGGCGGGCAGGCCAGGCTGCAGCACGTGGCGCAGGAAGTGGACGGTCACGTGCAAGTTGTTCACCGCCTTCTCGCGGCTGCGATCGGGCCAGAGCAGCGTGCACAGGTGCTGCTCGCTGACCGGCGTGGACGGATTGAGAAGAAACCACTTGAGCAGCGTCTTGGCCCGGTTGCGGCGCCAGTTCGGCTCGCCGAGCGGCTGCCCGTCGCGCCAGAGCCGGAAAGCGCCGAAGAAGGAGGCGCGGTACACCGCCCCACCGGTGCTCCCCGGGCACGTGGCGGCCACCCCCGCGCCGTCCCCAGACGTCGCCGCGCCCGGTGCCGTCCCGGCATCCGTCGACACGTCACGCGCGATGTTCATGGAACGCCCCCAGCGTAGATGCACATCGAACATGGTCGCTTTTAGCACGCCTACGTGACCCGGCTGTGTCCGTAAGGCGATCCGTCGATGACCGCCGCCGCACCCTCACCCCGGCGGCCGTCGGAAGAAGTCCGCGTTGACCTTGAGGTAGGACTCCCACTCCTCGGGCAGCTCCGCCTCCGGGTATACGGCGTCGTGCGGGCAGACCGCCTCGCACGCGCCGCAGTCGATGCACTCGGTCGGGTCGATGTAGAGCTGCTCCGCGCCGGCGAAACCGGCGGCGTCCGGGCTCGGGTGGATCGCGTTGACGGGGCAGACGTCGTAGCAGGAGGTGTCCTTGTGCCCGACGCAGGGCCGGGCGATGACGTACGTCATGGCGGTGTCCCTTCCAGTGGTGGACGGGCCGCCCGCCCCGCTGCCGACACAGGCGGCCCGAAACGGTCAGGCCATCTGCTCGGTGGGCGCCGGAAGGCCCATGATCTGCGACAGGTTCGCCGGCGAGAAGAACTCCGACCAGGGGATCGTGTTCTGGATGACCCCGAAGAACCGGTTGATGGCGTCCTGGTTGCCACGCATCGCGGCCAGCACGTCCTGAAAGGCGACGTCGAACGGTTCCATCGCCGCGTGGTCGACGATGAAGTCGTAGAGCGGCTTGAGCGCGTCGTTGCGCCGCTCCTCGTAGCCTTGCAGCGCCTGGTCGAGCGACTGCCGGCCGGAGAAACCCGCGTCGATCGCCTGCGCCAGCAGGTCCGCGTCGCGGAAGGCGTCGGTGATGCCCTGCGCGGTGATCGGGTCCTTGTGCACGGCGGCGTCGCCCACCAACGCCCAGCCCGGCCCGTACGGCTTGCGGAAGAAGTTGGCGCGGTTGCCCGCGCCGACGATCCGGTGCGCGAGCGACCCGGAACGCACCCGGGTGGCCAGGTCCGGGGCGATCTTGTCGATCGTGGCGAGGTAGTTGTTCAGGAGGTCGGTCCTGAACTCGGCGAAGTCCCGCTCCGGGCGCTCGATGAAGACGGCCGACTGTCCGTCGTTCGTCGGAAAGGCGATCACCGTGCTGCCGGGCCGGGTGTAGAACTCCAGGCCCTGCAACGGCACGTCACGCCAGTACGAGTAGTAGCCGAACGCCAGTGGCGGCGCCGTGTAGTACTTCGGCGCGTCCACAGCCTCGGCCAGGGTCGAGCGCATCCCGTCCGCGCCCACCACCAGGCGGGCGGTCTCCGTGACCGTGGTGCCCTCGGCGGTGCGCCCCCGGATGCCCACCACCTTTCCGCTGTCGTCGGTCAGGATCCCGGTGACCGAGAAGCGCTCGCGTACCTCCGCGCCGGCGTCGGCCGCGGCATCGATGAGCAGCTTGTCGAGCACGGTCCGCTTCGGCGCGTAGATGGCGCCGAACCCGTCGTCGATCGGGGGCGGAAAGCCGGTGAGCGTGAAGTGTCCGTACCGTTCGAAGTCGAGGTCCAGCACGATGTTGGTGATCGGCGGGCAGCCGGTCGCCTCCACCTGCGGCAGCAGACCCCAGCGGCGCAGCTGGGCGGAGCCCTCGACCGTGATCATGTGGGTGGAGACCGTGTCACTGGGGAAGCTGGCCTTGTCCACGACCAGGACCCGATAACCCTTGCGGGCCAGCAGCATCGCCGTCGGTGAGCCGGCGACGCGTGCCCCGATAACGATCACGTCGTACATGGCTGATGTCCTCTCTTGGTGGGCCGGGCGGGCGGCCTGCCCGGCACCGTTTGGCGAACAGGATCAGGGGGCCGGCTCGGCGGCCCACGACGGCGGTCAGACCGAGAGCAACGCCTCCGTCCGGCGCCGCCACGCCTCGTAGACCGGCTCGGCGGTGCCGGTGGCGGCGGTGGGCAGATCTCTGCGGGCCCGGTCGAGGGTGTCGGCGGCCTCCGCCGCGGACATTCCGCAGTAGACCTGGCAGGCCAACTCCGTGTGGGCGGTTTGGTTGCCGGCGAGTTCACGTCCGGCGGCGGCGGTCGCCGCGCCCCGTGCCAGCTGCGCGGTGTAGGGCTGGGCGTGCGCCTGCACGGCTCGCAGGCCGGTCCGGTCCGCTCCCCCGCCGTACGCGCTGGCCAGTCCCACCCCGCTCCACAGGTCGCCGTGGCGCTGCTCCGGAAAGCCGTCGACCAGGCGCACGACCAGCGGTACGACCCCGCCGCAGGAGAACCAGATCGCTCGGCCCATGCCCTGGTCGAACACCCGCTGGGCGTAGGACGACAGGTGGCCGGGAGTCTGCCGCCGTTCCAGGTAGCGCCGCCGCTTGAAGAACGCCTCATGGAAGCCGTACCCGTCGACGACGATCCAGCCCAGGAGCGGGTCCAACCGGCGCAGGTATGCCTCCGGGTCGCGGCGCAGCCGCGCCAGAGCCAGTCCCACGCCGACGTAGACGGGGTAGATGTGCGCCGCGCCCGGTCCCTGCACGAACTGGGTCAGCCGACGGTCGGTGAACGTGAGCAGATCCAGGGCGGCCAACCCCATCCCGGCGCCCTCGTAGGCGAACCCGTGCAGCTCCCGATCCACCGCCTCGAGCCGCGGCACCAGGCGATCCAGCCGGCTGTCCTCCAGGGTGGCATGGTAGCCGGCGACCAGTGAGCGGGCCACGGGCGCGAAGCGCTGCCAGGCCTCCGGCGCGAACCCGGGCCGGCTGAACACCGCCTGGGCCGACGGTACGCCGAATGCCAGCCGGCGGACCTTGCCGATCGCGCTCACCGGTCCGTCCCCCCGTAGGTCGGCGTCGGGGTCTCCCGGCGCGTGCTCGACGACGCGTCGGGCGAGGGTTGCGAACCGGCGAGCCACCGGTCCTCGATCCGGCGACGCCACTGGGCGTAGAGCGGTGGCGCGTCCGGGCCGGTGTCCAGGCCCAGCCGGGTCTCCTCGGCCACCGCGGCGACCTGGAGACTGTCGCGTCGCCACACCACCTCGCAGGCGAGGTCGGTGTGTGGGGCGGCATGCCCGGACTCGGCGCGGAACACCGACGCGATCGCCGTCCCGACCGCCACGTGGGCCCGATGCCGTCCGGCGGCCTCGAACAACCGGCTGACCGCCACCCGGTCCATGACGCCGGCAGCGTAGGCGCAGGCCACGCCGATTCCGCTCCACAGGTCCGGTTGTCGCGACGGCTCGAACCGGTTGATGGTGCTGATGATCCGGTCCACGTTCGCGCCGGTGGAGAACCACAGGCTGCGTCCCACGCCCTGATCGAAGGCCTGCCGGGCGTAGCCATGCAGGCGGCGTGGAACCCCGTGCGCCTCGATGGTGCGCCGCCACGAGAAAAAGCCCTCGTAGAAGCCGTAGCCGTCCATGACGAACCAGCGCAGCAACGGATCCTGACGGGCCAGGAAACGCTCCGGCCGGCGCGGCACCCGCGGCAGGACCAGGCCGGCGCCGATGAGGACCAGGCAGCGGTAGGGTGCGCCCGGGCCGGCGAGGAACGAGGGCAGACGCGTGCTGCCGGGCAGCAGGCTGTCCAGCAGCGTCACCCCCATGCCCGCGCCCTCGTACGCGATGCCCCGCAGCTCGGGGTCGACCGCGTCCAACTTGGCCGCGAGCTGGTCCTGACGCCGGTTGTCGATGGCCAGGTAGAAGCTGTCCACCAGGGTCCGGGCCACCGGTTCGAAGGTCCGCCAGGTGCGGTCCATGTCCTCCTGCGCGCCGAACCGCTGCGCTGCGAGCCGCGGGAACGCGTCGGCGGACAGCCGGAACACCGGCCTGAGGAAGGTGCTGAGCGTGGCTGACATGGTCGACTCCTTGTCAGGACAGTGACGTGCGGGCGGCCACCGCCGCCTCGGGAGCGGGCTCCGGCCCCAGGTCGGCTCCGGCCTGGCTCGCATCGGCGGCCGTCGCCAGCCGACGGCGGTGACGGCCGTAGCCGAACTCGAACAGCGGCGTCGCCATCAGCGTGGTGAGCACCGCCATCAGGACGAGCATGGTGAACAGGGTCGGGGTGATCAGGCCCGCCTGGAGACCGATGTTGAGCAGGATCAGCTCCATCAGGCCGCGGGCGTTCATCAGGCTGCCGATGGCGAAGGCATCCCGGTGGGGCTCCCGGTTCGCCCGCGCGGCGAGATAACAGGCCACCCCCTTGCCGAGCATCGACACCACCACCACCAGGAGCGTCATCGCCCACAGCTCGGGGCTGTCCACCAGCCCGAGCTGGGTGTTGAGCCCGGAGAAGACGAAGAACAGCGGCAGCAGGATGCCGGTCACGACCGGCTCCAACGTCCGGCGCACCTCGCGGGCGAACAGTCCTCGGGGCATCGCCACCCCGAGGAGGAACGCGCCGAAGACCGAGTAGATGCCGATGTAGTCGGTGAGCCAGGCCGAGGCCATCAGCAGCGTCAGCACACCGGCCAGCAGCGGCTGCGGCACGCCCTCGTGGCGCTGCGCGATCGGGCCGAGCCGGGCCAGCGTCCGCCGGCCGACGGTGAGCATGCCGACGGCGTAGAGGAGTCCCCCACCGATGGCGAGCACCGCGATCAGGGCGTTCTGCTGGAAGGTCGCCAGGACGACGGCCAGCAGGCACCAGGAGATCGCGTCGTCGGTGGCGCCGGCGGCCAGCGCCAGGGTGCCGAGCGAGGTGCCGGACAGGCGTCGCTCGGAGATGATCCGGGCCAGCATCGGGAAAGCAGTGATGGCGATGGCGGCGGTCATGAACAGCATCGCCTGCCCGGCGGAGACGTCGGCGGCGAAGTACTGGCCCTGCTGGCCGATCAGGACGACGGCCAGCGCGCTGCCGAGCAGGCCCGGCGTCAGCACGCCGGCCAACGAGACCGACGTGGCGCTGCGTGCCCGGTGTCGGATCAGCCCGGTGTCGAACTCCAGCCCGATGCAGAACATGTAGAGGGTCAGGCCGACCTGGCCGACCACGTACAGGATCGACATGGACGGGCCCGACGGGAACAGCGCGTCCTTGACCCCGGGCGCGAGCAGGCCGAGCAACGACGGGCCGAGCAGGACGCCGGCGATCATCTCGCCGACGACCTGCGGTTGGCCGAGGCGGCGGGCGAGCAACCCCACCACCCGGCACACGCCGAGGATGACGGCCAGTTGCAGGAAGAAGTGCATCGCGAGTTCGGTGGCCTTCACGCTGCGTCCCCCTCGGTGACCATCCGGCGCGGCTCGTCCCGAGCCGTCGTCGTCACCGGCGCCTGGGCGCGAATGCGACGGCGCCACCGCTCGTACGCCGGGACCGGGTCCCCGTCGGCGCCGTCCAGCAGACCGTCGAGAGCGGCCTCGGCGATCCTGGTCACCTCACGGCTGGAACGGCCCCACACCACCTCGCAGGCGTCCTCGTTGTGCAGCGCCGGGTTGCCCACCTCCTGCCGGGCCTTGGCCGCGATCGCCACCCCGACGGCCAGGTCGGCACGAAACCGGCCGGCGGCGGCCGGCACCCGCTCCACCGTGGCCCGGTCCACGCCGCCGGTGTAGCCGCAGGCGAGCCCCACACCACCCCACAGGTCACGCTGGCGAGGCTCCGTGAAGGTGCCGATGGTGGCCCGGACGGCCTCGATCCGGGCGCCGGTGGCGAACCAGATGCTGCGCCCGAGCCCGTGGTCGAAGGCGCGGAGGGCGTACCCACGAAGCTTGCTCGGCACCCGCCGCTGCCGCACGTACTGCCGGTGCCGGAAGAATCCCTCGTGGAATCCGTATCCGTCGAGCACCACCCAGCTGAACACCGGGTCCGCCAGGCCGGCCCGCAGCGGCTCCGGGTCGCGCCGGATGCGGGCCAGCCCCATGCCCGCGCCGAGGTAGATCGCCTGCCGGTACGGCCCGCCGGGACCGGCAACGAAGTCGCGGGTACGGTGGCGCCACGGCAGCATCGTGTCCAGCGCGGCCAGACCCACCCCGGCGCCCTCGTAGGCGAATCCCCGCAGCTCGTCGTCGTAGGCGTCGAGCCTCGGCACGAGACGGTCGAAGCGGCTGTGGAGCAGCGCCAGTTGACAGCATTCGGTGACCGTGTAGACGACCTGCTTGAGCCGCCGGGTGGTGGCGTTGTCCTCGGCCGGCAGCTCGGGCAGGTCCTTGGGTGTCACCTCGAACAGGGGTCTCATCAGAGTGCCTACGAGTGTCACGACGTTTCCTCCGGTCTACCGGTACGCGGCGGACAGTTCGCGCTGCAGCCACTGCTGCAGCACCTCGTACAGCGGCACCGAGCCGCCTGCGGGCAGCGCCGCGAACGCCTCGTCGACGAGCCGCGCGGCCTGCTCACTCGGCATGCCGCACAGCACCTCGCTGGCCAGGTCCGTGTCCGGCACCGGGTTGCCGGCGCGCTGGCGGCCCTTGGCGACGAAGGCGGTGCCGACCGCCATCCGCGGTGCGTGCGCGCCTGCCACCCGACGCAACTCGACGACCACGGACCGCTCGACCCCGCCGACGTAGCCGCACGCCACCCCGACGCCCAGCCACAGGTCCGCGTGGCGGCCCGCCGGGAAGCGCGAGATCGTCTCCGCGATGCGGTTCACGTCGGCCCCCGACGTGAACCACACGCTGCGCCCGATGCCCTGGTCGAACACCCGCCGGGCATACGGCGACAGATGGCCGGGCAACCCCTGCCGGACCACGTACCGGTCCGGCTTGAAGAAGCCCTCGTGGAAGCCGTAGCCGTCCATCACCAGCCAGCGGAGCACCGGGTCGTCCAGCCTCGCCAGGAAGGGCTCCGGCCGGCGGCGCAGGCGGGCCAGCGCCTCCCCGGCCCCGATGTGCACCATGTAGACGTGCGGTGCGCCCGGGCCGGCCAGATAGGCCTTGAGGCGGGACCGGCCGGGCAGGAAGCAGTCCAGGCCGGTCAGGCCCATCGCGGCACCCTCGTAGGCATAGCCGCGCAGCGGCAGCGGCGTACGGTCCAGTCGGGGGATCAGGTCGTCGAGTCTGCTGCCGTCCAGCACGCTGTGGTAGCCGCCCACGGCCGCCAGGACCGCCGCCTCCAGGTGGCGCCAGGTGGGGGTGTCGCCGGCGCTGAACGCGGTCGCCTCGGCGAGTGGCACCCCCATGACGCGACGACGCAGCCGGCTCATCAGATCACTCACTGCTCGCTCCTCACCTGGTCCCGCTCGATCTCGCTGAGCAGTAGTTCCAGTTCCTCGTCGGTGGTTTCTGCCAGCAGTTGCTCCAGTTCGGTGGCCTGGGCCTCGACCGTCGGCGCCGGCACCGCTTCGGCGTTCGCGTCGGCGCCGTCGGGAACCGCGACGTCCTCGAACGACGACCCGGCGACGATGCGGGCCGCGAGGCCGGCGATCGTGGCACCCTGCAACAGGTCGAGCACCGAGACGTCGGCCTGCCACACCGCCTCGACGCGCTGCTTGACCTCGATCGCCAGCATCGAGTCCATGCCGAGGCTGCTCAGCGACTCTTCGCCGGTGAGCCCGCCCGGGTCCAGTTGCAGGACCCGGGCCACCATGTCGCGCAGGTGGTCGGCGACGAGGCCGAGCCGGTCCCCGGGCGCTGCCGTCCGCAGTTCCGCCAGCAACGACCGGCTCGGGTCCGGATCGTCGGCCTCGGACTCAGCGGCGTCGAGGACACCCAGCCGCGAGAACATCGCCGGCAGGTTCCCGGCCGGCGCGCTCTGCCGGGCGACGGCCCAGTCGACACCGATCGCGGTGAGGTAGGCCGGGCGCTGGCCGAGGACGCGACCCAGCGTCTGCATGCCGGCCTCAGGCGTGATCAGCTCGATGCCCCGGCGGGTGTAGAGCTGTTCCAGGTTGAGCTGCTCGACCATGCCGATCGACCACGGCCCCCACCCGATCGACAGGGCCGGTAGCCCGAGCGACTGCCGGTGGTGCGCGAGCGCATCGAGGAAGGCGTTGCCGGCGGCGTAGTTACCCTGGCCGGGTGAGGCGATCACCGCCCCGACCGAGGAGAACAGCACGAAGAAGTCCAGCGCCCGGTCGCGGAAGAGGCGGTGCATCAACCAGCCGCCGCGCACCTTGGGCCGCAACACCTTCTCGAACGTCTCGGTGCTCATGCGCAACAACAACTCGTCCGCGACCACACCCGCGGCGTGGACGACACCTCGGATCGGCGGCCGGGCCTGCCGGTCGTAGCGGTCCAACCAACTCGTCAGTTGCTCCTCGTCGGCGACGTCGACGGTGGCCAGGTGCACGGCGGCGCCCAGGCGCTCCAGTTCCAGCAGCCGGCCGATCAGCGCGTGCCGCGGGTCGTCGGCGCCGACCTCACCCCACTGGTCGCGTTCCGGCACCGGGGTCCGCCCCATCAGGACCAGGTGCCGGGCGCCGTGCCGGACGAGATAGCGCGCGACCAGCAGACCCAACGCGCCGAGACCGCCGGTGACCAGGTATGCACCATCCGGACGCAGGGCCACCGGAAGGGCCGGGGTCAGGGCGGTCGGCTCGACCAGGCGGGCGACGTATCGCTGACCGTCGCGGAAGGCGACCTGATCCTCGGCCAGCCCGTCGGCGGGGCCGCCGCCGGCTCGGATCTCCGCGTACAGTTCGTCGGCCTGCTGCGTCACCGGCGACTCGTCGAGGTCGACCAGCCCGCCCCACATGCTCTTGAACTCCTGGTGGCCGACGACCCGACCCAGCCCCCAGACCGAAGCCTGGGTGACCGACAGCGACGTAGGCACGTCGCCGACCGGCTGCGCACGCCGGGTGACCAGGTGTACGCGCGGCAGCTGCGCGCCGCCGTGGGACAGGGCCTGGAGCATGTGCATGATCGACAGCGGGCCGAGCCGCTGGTCGGCGTCGAGGGCCGCCAGCGGCGCGGTGTCGCCGAACTCCGCGTCCAGCGCCCACAGGTGCACGATGTGGGTCAGCGGGCCGCGCTCACCGAGGTGGGTGAAGAGCGCCCGGAACTGGTCCGCGTCAGTGGGGTCCAGCACGGCGGACTCGCCGTCGAGAGGGGTGCCCGCACCGCCGGCGGCGTGGGCGACGGTCACCGCGGCGACGCCCGATTCGCGTACCCGTCGGGCCAGCGCCTCGCCGACGCCGCCGCGGTCGGCGAAGATCAGCCAACCGCCGCCGGCCGGGGGCTCGTCGCCGGTTCCGGCGTCCACTTCCGTGGCGGCGTCCGCCGGCGGGTCGAGAGGTTGGGCGAGCCAGGCCAGTTCGTACAGTGACCGGTCGATGCGGTCGGTGCTGATACGCACGGAGGCGTCCAGCGATTGCGCGGTGAACCCCTCGACCTCGACCAGCACGGTGCCGTCCGGGTCGGTGATCCGGATGTCGCTGACGATGTGCCGCTCGTCGGCCTCGACGACCTCGGCCACCACCCGCATCTCCGTCGCCGGCGGTCCGAGCAGGCGCAGCCGGTCGATGGCGACGGGCAGGTACGGGCTGGCCGGAGGCGCGTCGTTCGCCTCGCCGTCCGACGTTCCACGCCCGGCGGCGACGAGCAGGACCTGGAAGGCGGCGTCGACGAGGGACGGGTGGAACCGGTACCGGTCGAGGTCGGCGCCGACGGTGTCCGGCACCCGCACCCGTCCCACGGCGAGACCGGGGCCGGCGTCGACGTGCTCCACCGCCTGGAACGCCGGACCGTACTGGAACCCCATCCGGGTGGTGTGCTCGTAGAATGCATCCCGGTCGATGGCCTTGTCGCAACCGCGGCCAAACTCCGCGAGGTCGACCGCCGCGGTGGCGGCGCGGCGGCTACGCAGCCGGGCCGCGACGTTCAGCGTCCACTGGGCCGGGCCGCCCGCGGTCGGCAGATAGCTGCTGATCTCGACCGTGGCGTGCTCCGGGTGCAGAACGGTGCGTACCCGGGGATCCGCCCCCGGCGGCAGCACCAGCGCCTTGATGAACCGGATGTCCTCGAGCGCGTGGTCACCGGCGCCGTACACCGCACGGCCCGCCGCCTGCGCCATCTCCAGCAGCGCGGCTCCGGGCACCACGACACCGTCCTGCACCCGGTGGTCGGCCAGGAACGGCGCCTGGCCGGCACCGAGCTCCCGCTCCCAGGTCGGATGGGTGGCGTTCAACCGCTGCCCGAGCAACGGGTGCTCCTCCTGGTAGTGGCGGTCCTCGCGCGCCTCGGGCGACTCGGTCCAGTAGGTCTTCAGATGCCAGGGGTACGGCGGCAGCGTCCGGAACCTGCGGTCGTCGCCGTAGAACGTCGACCAGGCGACGTCCGCCCCGAGCGTGTAGAGCCGGCCGAGCGACGCGCGGATCGTCTGCTGGTCGGATTCCCGGCGTCGTAGCGACGGCACGACCACGCCCTGCTGGCCCTGGTCGGCGAGGATCTCGTTCAGCGAGGCGGCGAGCACCGGGTGGGGGCTCAGCTCGACGAAGACGGTGTAACCGTCGGCAACCATCTGCGCGGCGGCAGCCGCGAACAACACCGTGCCGCGCACGTTCTGCCACCAGTAGTTGGCGTCCGCCTTGGCGCCGTCGATGCGGGTGCCGGTGACGGTGGAGTAGAGCGGCATCCGGGCGCTGCGCGGGGACAGGTCGGCGAGTCCGGCCAGCAGGTCGTCGCGCAGCGGGTCCATGAAGTGGCTGTGATAGGGCACCTTGACCTGGAGGAAGCGGTGGAAGACGCCGAAGGTCTCCAGCTGCGCGGCCATGTTCTCCAACGTCGCCGCGTCACCGGCGAGGGTGACACCGTTCGGGCTGTTCACGGCCGCGACCGACACCTGCGGGCCGGCGTCGCGCACCGCCAGGTTCAGCGTCTGGGCGGTCAGCCCGACCGCCAGCATCCGGCCCTGGCCGGTGGTGCGTTGCTGCAGGCTGCTGCGGTAGTAGGTGACCTTGACGGCGTCCTCGAAGCTCAGCACGCCGGTGAGGTACTGCGCGGCGACCTCGCCGGTGCTGTGCCCGACGACCGCGTCGGGCGTGACGCCCCAGGACTCCCACAGTGCGGCGAGGCCAACCTGGACCGCGAAGTTGGCCGGCTGGGCGACCTCGGTCTCGGCCATCCGCGAGGAGTCCTCGTCGGCGTTCATCGCCGCCAACAGCGACCAACCGGCGTGCTTCGCGAACTCCGCGTCGCAGCGCCGCACCGCGGCGTGGAACACCGGTTCGGTGGCGAGCAACTCACGGGCCATCGCCCACCACTGGGGACCCATGCCCGAGCACACGAACGCGATCTTCGGCCGGCCGGTCGGTGGTACCCGCCCGGCGACCACCCCGGGCTGCGGCGTGTCCTGCACGAAGGCGTCGAGTTTGGCGGCGGCTTCGGTGGCGTCGGACGCCACGACCGCGAGCCGGTGGTCGTGATGGGCGCGGCGCCGACTGGCGGAGTACCCGATGTCGGCCAACTCCTGCCCGTCTTCGAGCAGCAGGTCACGGTAGGCGCCAGCCATCGAGGCCAGCGACTCGGGGCTGCGGGCGGACAACGGCAGCACGAACGGCCTCGCGGCGTCGGCGGCGACCGGCGCGGGCTCGACCCGGGGCGACGGCTCAGGCGCCTGCTCCAGCACCACGTGGGCGTTGGTGCCGCCGAAGCCGAACGAGTTGACGCCGGCGCGGCGGGGCCCGGCGGTCTCGGGCCACGGCTCCACTGTGGTGGGCACCCGCAGCTTCAGCTCCTCGAACGGAATGTCCGGGTGCGGCGCGCGCAGGTGCAGATGCGGTGGGATCTGCCCGTGCCGGATCGCCAGCGACGCCTTGATCAGGCCGGCGACCCCAGCGGCGGCCTCCAGGTGACCGATGTTGGTCTTGACCGACCCGACGAGGCAGGGTTGGTCACCGCGGCCGGTCGACAGCACCGATCCGATGGCCCGGACCTCGATCGGATCGCCGACCGGCGTGCCGGTGCCGTGGGCCTCGATGTACTGGATGTCGCGGGGCGCGATGCCCGCCCGCTGGTAGGCGGCGCGCATGGCGGCCTGCTGCGCCTCCCCGTTGGGCACGGTGATGCCGTTGGTGTGGCCGTCCTGGGTCACCGCGCTGCCCCTGATGACCGCGTAGATCGGGTCGCCGTCGGCCCGGGCCCGCGACAGGGGCTTGAGCACGACCACGGCGGCGCCCTCACCGCGGGCGTAGCCGTCGGCGGAGGAGTCGAACGTCTTGCACCGGCCGTCCGAGCTCAGGAAGCCGCCCTTGGACTCGGCGATCGTCATGTTCGGCGCGATCATGACGTTGGCGCCACCGACCAGCGCCAGGGAGCACTCGCCGTCCCGCAAGGACTTCACGGCCAGGTGCGTGGCGACCAGCGACGCTGAGCACGCGGTGTCGACCGCCATACTGGGGCCGCGGAAGTCGAAGACGTACGACAGCCGGTTGGCCAGCATCGTCATCATCATTCCGGTGGCCGAGTGGGACTGCAGTTGGTATCGGCTGTAGACGCCGTAGTTCTGCAGCAGCTGGTAGTCGAGGGTGAAGCCGCCGATGAAGACGCCCGTGTCACTGCCGGCGAGGTCGGTGGGAACCTGGCCGCCGTCCTCCATCGCCTCCCAGGCCACCCGCATCAGCAATCGTTGCTGCGGGTCGAGCCAGACCGCCTCACGCGGGGAGACACCGAAGAACGCGGCGTCGAACTGGTCGATCCGGTCCAGGTAGCCGCCGTGGAAGGTGTTCATCTTGCCCGACTTCTGCGGGTCGGGGTCGTAGAACTTACGGACCTCCCAGCGCTCCTCGGGCACGTCCCGTGTGGCGTCCACCCCGTTCGTCAGCAGTTGCCAGAAGGCCCGCGGAGTGGTGGCCCCGCCGGGGAAGTGGCAGCCAATGCCGATGATGGCGATGGGTTCCTCGGCGACGTTGGTACCGCTGTGGTCAGGCATTCGACGTCTCCTTATCGGCTGTCGGGTCGTGCACCGCGGGCCGTCCCGGCGCGGACCGGCCGCCGTCGAGAACCTCGGCGATCGCGGCCAGCAGCAGGTCCTGGGCGCTGTGCACGAAGAAGTGCCCGCCGGGCACCCGGGTGAAGGTGCAACCGGCACCGGCGTGCGCGCGCCAGCCGTCGAGGTCGCCGGCGCTGATCCGGACATCCTCCGTCCCGCCGAAGATCGACAGCGGGTAGTCCAGCGGTGGCTCCTCGCGGTACTCGTAGGTGTCGCACAGCTCGAAGTCCGCCCGCAGCGTCGGCAGCATCGCCCGCATCAGCTCGTCGTTCTGCAGGATGCGCTGTGGGGTGCCATCGGTCTGCAGGACGACCTTCAGCACCTCGTCCGGAAGGTGATAGATCTTGATATTCGGGTTCGGCAACTGCGGCGCCCGGTAGGCGGCGAGCATCAGCCGATCCGGCTGCGGCAGATGCTCCCGCCGCAGATGCCGGGCCAGTTCGAAGGCGACCAGGGCGCCCATGCTGTGCCCGAAGAACATGAACGGCCGATCCAGATGCGGTCTGATCGCCGTCGCCAGCGCGTCGACCAGCGGCCCGATCCGGGTGAACGGCTTCTCCCCCACCCGGGCCTCCCGGCCGGGCAGCTGCGCGGCGAGCACTTCCACGTCCGGCGGCAGCTCGTCGGTCCAGGTGCGGAACACCCCGGCGCCGCCGCCCGCGTAGGGAAAGCAGAACAGGCGCATCCTGGCCTGCGGGTCGGGCCGGCGCCGGAAGAACCAGCGGTCCGATGCGGCGTCCGGCGGGGCCACACCACGCCGGCGCTGCAGGCGTTGCAGCAGCGCCGCCTGTTTCTCCGCGGGCAGCTCCGCGATCCGCTGGGTCAGCGCACCCATGCCGGCTCCTCGGTCGTGGCACGGCGGTCGACGCCGGGCAGGTTGAACCACTCGCCGCTGACCGGGTTGTGCCGGTGGCGCTCCCGGTACCGCTCGACCAGCTCGCGGAGCCCGTCGTCGGACTCCCACGCGGCCAGTTGCGCCGCGACGGCCTCGGCGTCGCCGGCATCGCCACCGGCTACCTGCCCACCCGAAGCCCGCGCCCGGCACTCGTCCATGACGGCCGCGACCATCTGCCCGGAGATCTGCTCGATGAAGTCGACGTTCGCGCCGAACGTCGTGGCCAGGTCGGCGTCGTCGAGGCCGGCGGTCATCCCCACGTGCAGCTCGCGCATGAAGTCGAAGTCGTAGAAGCCGACGAACCGGTCCGCGTGGACGGACCGCTCGATCGCGTGCCACTCCCGGAAGAACCGCTGGATCAGCTCACTGGTGCCGGTGAAGCGGGCCAGATCGGTGACGATCTGCGGGAAGTCGGCCAACCGCCGCACCGTGTCGTGAAAGAACAGCAGGCCCGGCACCGCCCAGTAGACGGCCGTGTCCCAGATGATCTTCGCGAGCATGATCCGCGCGTTGCCCATCAATGGGTACTGGTGCTCGTAGATGCGCAGCCAGCCGTTGGCGATGAGCAGGAAGACCTGGTTGTGGATGGCCGCGAGATCCTCGACGTCCTCGCCGTCGAGCGCCCGGGTCACCAGATCGGTGATGAGGCCGTTGCTGATCGCGATCAGGTCCAGGCCGGGCGAGTAGAACGGGTCCAGGAACACCCCGGCCTCACCGGCGAGACACCACCGCTGGTCGGAGAAGACCTGCTCGCAGCCGTACGAGTAGTCCTTCATCACGCGGAAGTCCTGCACCTTGTCCCGATGCCGCTCGACGACGGCGGCGCACTGCGGCTCGTGCACGCGCAGCCAGTCCAGCGCCCGCTCGAACCGGTTCATCTCGTCGAAGCGGTGCGAGTCGTCGTCGGTGACGATGCCGATGCTGATGGCGTCGGAGGCAAGCCGGATGAGCCACACCCAGTAGCCGTCGCCCATCAGGTGGTTGGTGGACAGCTCCCGTCGGCCCTCGCGGATCCGCGCCCGCCATTGCGGGTCGTCGGACCAGTCGTTGATGTCGATCGGGTGGGCGATCCGGAACCACACCGCGTTGGCCCGGTGTGCCGTCTTCCTCGCCAGGCCCAGCTGCCGCTTGAGCACCGAGGACCGTCCGGTCGCGTCGACCACCCAGGCGGCGGTCAGCTCCTCGGCCCCGGCAGAGCCCTCGCCGTCGTCCAGTCTCAGCCGGTGCGGCTGGTCGCCGCTGCCGAGCGTGATGTCCACCACGCGCCGGCCGGTGCGCAGATCCACACCGTCCCCGGCCAGACGCCGACCCAGCGCGTTCTCCAGGCGCCCGCGATCGATCTGGTAGGTGCCCACGCCGTACGGCGGGCAGACGGCGTGCCCCAGCTCGACCCGGCGGGTGATGTCGTGATTGCCGTTGCTGCTGAAGAACACGCGCAACCCGAACTTGTTCAGCTGTTCCTGCCGGAGGTGGTCGCCGAGCCCGAGGACCTCGCGCAGGTAGAACCCCGCGATCTCCACCGTCGACTCGCCGACCTTGTGGGTGATGGTCGGCACCGGATGCCGTTGCCGCTCGATCACCACGACGCGGGTGTCGGGGCGCGCGTTCCTCACCTGGAGCGCGAGGGTCAGACCGGCGGCACCGCCACCGACGATCGCGAGGTCGTAGTGGGCGCTGGTGACGCTCTCGTTCCCGGCCATCACGCCACCTCCTGCCGCTCGCGGTCGTGGTGCCCGAGCGTGATCCAGCTGGGGTCGATCGGGTTGGCGGGATCCTCGTCGCGGTAGACGCTCACCAGATCGGTCAGGAACTCCTCGTCGCGCCACGCGTCGAGCTGCGCCGCGGTGGCCGGGTCGGCCAGCGCCTGCGGGGCGAGCCGGTCGATCACGGTGCTGACCAGTTGCCCGGAGACCTGCTCCAGCAGGCGGACGTTGCGGGAGAACTGTCGCTCCAACTCGTCGTCCGGCAGCTCGGCGGCCATGCCGTTGTGCAGGTCGACGATGAATTCCAGCAGCGAGTAGGGGTCGGCGAACTGATCCGCGGCGGGTGGGTTGTCGATCGCATGCCACTCACGGAAGAACTGCTGCACCCGCGCGTGCAGGTGCCAGGTGCGCAGCAGGTTCTGGAACGCCTGCGGGCTGGCGCCGAGTCGGCGGAACTTGTCGTGGAAGAACAGCAGTCCGGGCACCGCCCAGTAGATGATCGTGTCCCAGATGACCTTGGCGACCATCACCTGCGGGTTGCCCATCACCTGGTACTGACCTGCGTAGGCGACCAGCCATACGTCGGCGAGCACCAGGTAGACCTGGTTGTGCGCGACGGCCAACTCGGCGATGTCCTCGCCACACCGATCCCGCTCGATCAGGTCCGTGATCAGCCCGTTGCTGATCGCCATCAGGTCTCCGCCCGAGGAGTAGAGTGGGTCGATCGACACGCCCGCCTCTCCGGTCAGGCACCAGCGGTCGCCGGAGTAGACCTGCTCGCAGCCGTACGCGTAGTCCTTCATGACCCGGAAGTCCTGCACCTTGTCCTGGTGCTTGTCGACCTCCTGCGCCAGCTGCGGCTCGTGCTCGCGCAGCCAGTCCAACGCCCGCTCGAACCGGTTGAAGCCGTCGAAGCTGTGCGCCGTGGCATCGGCGACGATGCCGATGCTGATCGACTCGGAGGAAAGCGGGATCATCCACACCCAGTAGCCGTCGCCCATCAGGTGGTTGGTGGAGAGGCGGCGATCACCGTTGACCACACGCGACCGCCACGCCTCATCGGTCGACCATTCGTCGATGTCGATCGGGTGGGCGATCCGGAACCAACTCGCGTTGGCGTGGTGGGCGATCGGCTTGGCGAGGCCGAGCTGCCGCTTGAGCAAGCCGCTGCGGCCCGTCGCGTCCACCACCCACCTGGCGGCGATCTCCCGGCTCGCACCGTCGCGGGTCAGCCGCACCAGGTGCGTCTCCTCCTGCGGGCGCAACGTCACCTGCTCCACCCGGCAGCCGGTCAGGAACACCACCCCGGCCTCGCCGACCAGGGTGCCGAGGTGGTTCTCCAAGCGGCCACGGTCAAGCTGGTAGGACGGCAGTGGCGCGGGTTTGATCTGGCCGTACTCGACCCGGCTGGCGATGTCCGTGTTGCCGGCGTGGCTGAAGAACATCCGCAGCCCGAACTTGTGCAGTTGCTCGGTGTCGAGGTGCTCCTGAAGGCCGAGCACCTCGCGCAGGTAGTGCGCCTGCACCTCGACACTGGACTCACCGACCTTGTGCGCCGCCTCGGGGACGGGGTGCTGCTGCCGCTCCGCCACGACAATGCGCAGGTCAGGCAGGGCGCGGCGGAGCTGGCGGGCGAGGGTCAGCCCGGTGATGCCGCCACCCAGGATCGCCACGTCGCAGCGATCCTCGAGCGTCGCCCACCCCGAGGCCGCCGCGCTAGGCGCCGACGTGCTCGACTGGTTGCTGCTCACGGGCCTGTCCCTCCTGTCGTGTCGCGGGTTGCGCGCCGCCGGCGCCCAGGGCGATCCAGCCGTCGCTGGTCGGGTTGTGCCTGCTCTCGCGCCGGTATGCGGTGATCAGCTCGGCGATCAGCGGTTCGGTCTGCCAGCGCTGGATCTGCGCGAACACCTGCTGGTCGGCGGTGCTCGCCTCGGCGTACGTCGCGATGACCGCGCTGATCAGCTGCCCGGCCATCTGTTCGAAGAGCCGCACGTTCGCGGCGAACTGCTCGTCGAACGCCGCCGGCGACAGCTCGGCGGCCATGCCGTGATGCAGCCGGACCATGAAGTTGAGCGGCGCGTAGAGGTCGACGAAACCGCTGCGTACGACCGGCGTGTCGATGGCGTGCCACTCGCGGTAGAAGGCCTGCACCCGGTTGCTCAGCTCGGTCAGTCGCGCCAGGCTCGCCGCCACCTTCGGCCGGTCCACGAGGGTACGGAACTTGTCGTGGAAGAACAGCAGTCCGAAGACGCCCCAGTAGAAGGCCGTATCCCAAATGATCTTCGACACCATCACCTGGGCGCTGTCCATCAACGAGTACTGCTTGGCATAGATGGCCAGCCAGATGTCGACGACGCTGAGGAAGGCCCGGTCGTGGACCTCGGCCAGGCCGCGCACGTCCTCGCCGGCCAGCGACCGGGTTACCAGATCGGTCACCAGCCCGTTGCTGATCGCGATCATGTCGAGCCCGGGTGAGTACAGCGGGTCGAGGAACACCCCGGCTTCACCGGTCAGGCACCACCGGTCGCCCGAGTAGACCTGTTTGCAGCCGTACGCGTAGTCCTTCATGACCCGGAAGTCCTGCACCTTGTCCAGGTGCTCCTCGACCGCCCGGGCACACTGCGGCTCGTGCCGGCGCAGCCACTCCAGGGCCCGGTCGAGGGTGTTCATCTCGTCGAAGCGGTGCTGGTCGGCATCGGTGACGATGCCGATGCTGATCGAGCCGGAGGCCAGCCGGATCAGCCAGACCCAGTAGCCGGCGCCCATCAAGTGGTTCGTGGACAGCGCCCGATCGCCGAGCGGGATGCGTGCCTGCCAGGCCGGGTCGTCAGTCCACTCCTTGACATCGATGGGATGGGCGACGCGCATCCACACCGCGTTGGCCGCGTGGTCCACCTCCTTGGCCAGGCTCAGCTGCTTGCGCAGCACCTGGCTGCGTCCGCTGGCGTCGACGACCCACCGTGCCCGGATCACCCGCTCCCCCTCGGGCGTGCCCACCGTGACGAGGTGGTGGGTCTCCTCGGGACGGAGCCGGACCGAGACGACCTTGCACCCCGCGAGGAACTCGACACCGGCGTCCCGGACACGATCGCCGAGCGCATTCTCGAGCCGACCACGATCCAACTGATACGTGGACAGTGGTGGGAAAATGGAGGAGCCCAATTCGAGACGCTCGGAGATGTCCTTGTTGTCACCGTTGCTGAAGAACATCCTGAGACCGAATTTGCGCAGCTGCTGCGCGCCCAGGTGATCATCCATCCCAAGAATGTCCCGCAGATAGTGCGCGGCGATCTCAACGGTCGACTCGCCGACTTTGTGGGCCGCCTCGGGAACCGGGTGCAGCTGTCGTTCGATGACCGCGACACGGATGCCCTGGTGGGCCCGGACCAACTGAAGTGCGAGCGTCAGGCCCGCCACCCCACCACCGAGGATCGCAACGTCGTACCTACCGTGTGACGCGTCGTTCTGGCTCTGCTGTAGCCTCAACTGGCGCAAGAGAGCCGCGCGCTTGTCAGCCGGAAGCGCCGCGATCCGGCTCGATATCTCGCTCGACATGAACCCTCCCCTCGAGCATCGATACTTGCCAACCACGCTTACCGCCGACTTACCCGGCGGGGAAGAACACATCGGCTCGCGACATTGTGTATATGTGGCGGACAATCATCCGAATTGCATGCTCGGGCGGCCATCCGTCGAGGCCGGACACACGAAAGCCGGCCCGCGTCACGCGGGCCGGCGGGGATCGGGAGGAACCGCACCCAGGCCGGCCGGTTTCCCGGCCCGGGACGCCTCTCGGTCAGCGGTGGCGGCTCACTCCGTCAGTCCATCCCGATCCGACGCTGAATCTCCCGGAAGTGCGGGTAGACGTCGAACACCTGGATGAAGTTGCCCGACGGGTCCATCGAGCCGAAGGTCCTGCCCTTGCCCATGTCGAAGACGTCGGTGCGCAGGGGAATGTCGCCTCGCGCCTTCCACTCCTGGTAGACCGCGTCCGCGTCCTCGACCTCGAAGCCGAGCATGACGCCGCCACTCTCGTTGGGGATGTGCGCGACGGTGGGACGTCCGGCCTTCTCGGCGGCGTTGAACAACGCGATGCTCGCGCTTCGCTTCTTCGAGCGCAGCCAGGAGAAGCTGCTCCCTCGGGAGAACTCGGGCACCTCCTCGAAACCCAGCAGGTCGATGTAGAAGGCCTTGGTGCGGTCGAGGTCGTCCACCAGGAGCGTGACAAGATCAAGATGAGACATCAGGTCCTCCTTGTAGCTCTACCGTGCTGACTCCGTCACGCATGCCGCGATGGACGGAGATCCATTGACGCTTCATCGGCAGGACGGTTCACACCGGTCGCGAACGAGGCGGAGCCCGTCGTCGTTCGCGTTCCCATGCTCGGCGTCGGACTTACCCGCGGCTTACCTGCCGAGGAAGAAGACAAGCGCCGGAGTGCCAGCTCTACCGAGACCGCAGCAGACCCTTCCCGGCCATGAAGGCGCGCAACGTCTCGTCGTCCCCGGCCGCACCTCGTACGGCGCCCGCCGCCCGCCGGCACAACCAGGCCGCGCGCATCCCGGGACCGGCGGTCCCACCACCGCCGGTCGACGCGCATCCCCGGCGGCAGGCCCGATCGGTACGTACAGTGCGAGGACAGCCGTCGCGAAGAGGAGAGCCATGTCGAAGCCGCCGCTGCCCGAGCCCGCCGTCGCCATGCTGCGCAAGCCGAACCCCGCGGTCATCGCCACGCTGCGGCCCGACGGTCAACCGGTCTCCGCGGCCACCTGGTACCTGTGGGACGACGGCCGGGTCCTGGTGAACATGGACGAGGGCCGCCGCCGGCTGAGCCACCTGCGCAACGATCCCCGGGTCACCCTGACCGTGCTGGACGAGCAGGGCTGGTACACCCACCTGAGCATCCTCGGGCACGTGGCCGAGTTGCGCGACGACGAGGACCTGTCGGATATCGACCGGCTCGCCCGGCACTACACCGGAAACCCCTACCCGCGTCGCGAGCGGGCGCGGGTCACCGCCATGATCGAGGTCGACCGCTGGCACGGGTGGGGTGAGCTGAAGGACAACAGCCAGGTGGGCTGACCCGACGGTGTCCGACCCGTACGCGAGACTGGCGGGCATGGCTGACCTGGACGACGTGAAGAACGCACTGCACTTCTACCTGCGGGAGACCCGCGAGGACCTGATCTGGAAGCTCGACGGGCTGAGCGAACGCGACGTCCGGCTCCCCCGCACCGCGACCGGCAACAACCTGCTGGGCATCGTGAAGCACTGCCTCAACGTCGAGGCCGGCTACTTCGGGCCGACCTTCGGCCGGGAGTTCCCCACCTCGGGCGAGCTGGTCCCGATGGCGGAGTTCGACAAGGACCCGCAGGCCGACTGGTACGCGCGGGAGGACGAGACCAAGGACGGCCTGATCGACCTGTACCGCCGAGTCGCGGCGTTCGCCGACCAGACGATCGACCAGCTCCCGCTCGACGCGCCGGGGCAGGTGCCGTGGTGGCGACCCGGTCGGCAGGCCGTGACGCTGCACCGGATCATCGTCCACGTGACCGTGGACCTCGCCCGGCACGCCGGTCACGCCGACATCCTGCGCGAGCAGCTCGACACGACGATCGGCCTGCGGCGGACCAACACCAACGTCCCCGACGAGTACGACTGGCCCGCGTACGTCGGCAGGTTGACCACGCTGGCGGACCGGTTCGCCTAGGAAATCGGCTGGCGTGCCCGGCGGGGCTGGTTCACTCTGGCGGGGTGATCCTCATCCAGCGGGTTCGGGTCCGGTGGCCGGCCGCGGCGGGCGGCGCGCCGGCCGCGAACGCCCGACGCGGCCTCAACCAGCCGGTGGCACTGCCCCGGGAGCTGCCGGAGGCCGAGGTGGTGATCCACGACGTCCTGGTCGACGAGGCCGATGGCTACGCGCCCCGGCACGAGGTGCTGGCCGGCAGCCCGGGTCGCGCGCACGCCGTCGGTCTGTGGCTCAGCCGCCGGGAGGTGACGGTCGGCGTCGACCGGCTGCCCACCTGGGCGGCCTACCCGCACCCCCGCGCGTCGACCCACCTGTTCGCGCTCGCCCCGGGGCAGGTGGGCCGCTACCGGGCCAACTTCCGGTTCACCGGCTGCTCGTGCAGCCCGAGCTGGTACTTCGAGGACTGGGTCGTGCACGTCAGCCACGGCTGGGCGGACCGCGACCACTTCGAGCGGGGCCAGCCGGAGCGCGACCTCGACCACCGCGTGCACCTCTACGGCGGGACGGGCCGCCCGGCACGCCGGCCGTGCCCGCCCGCGCTCACCGGCGCGGGAGCAGCCCTCGTCCGGCCATGAAGGCGCGCAACGTCTCGTCGTCCCCGGCGGACATCAGTCGGCGCGGGATCACGGTCGCCGGCATCCGGCCGACGTAGACGATCCAGAACTCCGGCGTCTCGTCGACCCGGGCCACGCCGTCCCAGGCGATGCCGCCGGACTCGGAGCCGCTGCGCATCATGATGTTGTCGTCGGTGATGTCGTAGCCGCCCTCGACGGCGTAGCCGGCGGAGCGGCGTCGGGCCCGCCACCGCACCCACGGCGCGTAGAGCATCGACAGCACGCCGCCGACGAGCAGCGCCAGCCAGAGCGTCGAGAAACGGTCGCCCCACCCGGACGTCCGGGCGACGACGAGACCGAGCGCCCCGACCGCCGCCAGCACGGCGCCGATCCAGCCGAACCGGCGCAGCCGCACGCCGCTGAGCACGGCGGCCACGCGGCCCGGGTAGGCGGGGTCGGCCGGGACGTCGAAGCGAATGTGCACGCCCGAACGATAACCGCCCGGCGGGCCGAACCGACCGCCAGCCGAAACCTGTTATCGCTCACACCTGCCCTGCTCGCCGTCGGGGCGGTTGAGTATGTTATCGATAACCTGCTATCTTTTGGCGCGGGAGCGCCAGGGCACGCTCCCGGTCACCCGCCACTCGGCACGGCGCTTCGAGGCACCTGCTCTCGCCGCCCCACCGGCCGGCCGGTGACCAGTCCGGGCCGATCCGCCGTTGCCAACCGCCACAGGTGGCCGCCGGACGCGTCAGGCCCCGGCCGCACGCCCACGCCTCCACGCCACCTCGCGGGCGATCCCGGCAGCGACGGACACCCCTGCGCGCACCGCCGGCACCACACCACCCCACGGCACGGAGGCAAGCAATGGTGAAACGTACACAGCTCCTCTCATCCCTGGCCGCGGCGGCCGTCCTCCTCGCGGCGACCGCCGGCGCGCTGAGCGGCGGCCTCGGCAAAGCGGCGGAGGCCGCGACGAACGGCACGCTCGCGGCGACCGCCGGCTGCGGCAAGGCCCCCACGCTGACCAACGGCACCCGTACCATCACCAGCGGCGGACAGAACCGCAGCTACATCCTGCGGATCCCGGACGGGTACGACCGGAACCGCCCCTACCGGCTGATCTTCGGTTTCCACTGGCTGAACGGCTCGGCGAACAACGTCGCCTCCGCCGGCTACTACGGGCTCCTGCCGCTGTCGAACAACAGCACGATCTTCGTGGCGCCACAGGGCATCGACAACGGCTGGGCCAACACCAACGGCCGGGACCTGACGCTCTTCGACGACATCTCCCGCCTGGTCGAGAACGACCTCTGCGTCGACACGACCCAGCGCTTCGCCCTCGGCTGGAGCTACGGCGGGGCGATGAGCTACGCGGTCGCCTGCGCCCGACCGACGGTCGTCCGCGCGGTCACCGTACTGTCCGGCGCCAACCTCAGCGGCTGCAACGGCGGCACCCAGCCGGTCGCCTACTTCGGCATCCACGGCATCTACGACAGCGTGCTGAACATCTCGATGGGCCGGTCCCTGCGCGACACGTTCGTCCGCAACAACGGCTGCACCGCGCAGAGCCCGCGCGAGCCGAGCCGCGGCAGCCTCACCCACGTCACCACCACCTACGCCGGCTGCCGGGCCGGATACCCCGTGCAGTGGGCCGCCTTCGACGGCGACCACACGCCCAGCCCGGTCGACGGCTCACCCAGCCCGAACGACTCCCGGACCTGGACGTCGGCGGAGATCTGGCGGTTCTTCTCCCAGTTCGAGTCCACCACCCCGCCCACCACCACGCCGCCGACGACCACGCCGCCGACCACCACTCCCCCGACCACCACGCCGCCCACGACGCCCCCGCCGACCGGCGGCCCCTGCGCGGCCACGTACCGCAGCGTCAACACCTGGCCGGGCGGCTTCCAGGGCGAGGTCACCGTAGCCAACACCGGCACCGCCACCCTCAACGGCTGGACGGTCCGGCTGACCCTGGCCGGCGGCCAGGCCATCAGCAGCCTCTGGAGCGGCGTCAACACCGGCACCACCGGCACCGTCGCCGTCCGGAACGCGCCCTACAACGGCACGCTCGGCCCGAACGCCTCGACCACGTTCGGGTTCACCGCCACCGGTGACGGCGCCACCGCGCCGAGCGGCCTGACCTGCACCAGCCCCTGAACGTGACCCGTCCCCGGTGCCCTGCGGGCACCGGGGACGGGTCACCTACCGCTTCGCAGGCCAGAAGACGCGGACCGAGCCGCCGTGTCGGCATTGAGCAGGCAGCAGCACGTCGGCCGGCGTAACCGCTGTAGGTTGCGCAGATGGATCTTGAAAGCCTGCGGCGGAGGGCCGTTGCCATCGCCGACTCCTACGATCGTCACAACATCGCAGCCGGCCGCGCGGTGTGGAACACCGGCGACCTCGCGTTGGGGTTCGTCGGTGACGTCGGTGACCTCGCGAAACTTGTCATGGCTGTCGACGGACGCCGGGAGATCGCCAACGCTCGTGAACGGCTCGGGCACGAACTGGCCGACTGCCTGTGGTCGATCCTCGTCCTCGCGGACCGGTACGGCGTCGATCTGGCCGCCGAGTTCGCTCGAATGACCGCCGGAATCGAGGAGCATCTCGGGAACCGTCGACCGGACGAATCCGACTAAGGCGTGTTTCATAAGCTGGTCAGAGCCACTCGGTGATGATCGTGATGGTCAGGTCGGCTTGGAAGCAGGCCAGATGAGTATTGGTGGTCAGCCCGCCGCGCGATCGGCCCAGCGCATGATCGGCAGGCTCGTCGTGCACACCGCATCGCCAGCCGCCTGCAACGCCGACAGGATCCTGTCCCAGGTTCCGTCGCGCTGCCAGCGACGGAACAGGCCGTAGACGGTAGGCCAGGGCGCGTACTCGGCCGGGACGTCACGCCACGGCGCACCGATCCGGATCCGCCACCGGATCGCCGCGATGAGCTGCCGTTTCTCCCACTTCGGCGGACGACCCCGTCCTCGGCGCGGCAGGCAACAGCGGAGCCAGAACAGCCCACTGCCCGTCGGTCAGGTCATGCCGCCTCGTCAGCCGACCTGGCGGCCTGCTCGATCTTCGCGCAGTAGGCTGCACGGGCTTCCTCGTCGATCTGGTTCTCGTGTTCGGCGCGCAACCCGGTCCGGCCGTCGAGGCCCTCGCGCAGGATATCGGCGTGCCCGGCATGCCGGATGGATTCGCCGAGGACATGGACCATGACGGCGAACAGGTTCGTGTCGGCATAAGGCTCCGGCCACCACGGCACGTGGCCGGGGGCGTCGAGGGGAAGCGCGTTGATCGTCGCGTCCGAGTGTTCCCACATACGCCGGTAGAACGCGATGATCTGATCGCGGGTCTCGTGCTCGGTCGCCCACAGATCGCTGCCGTTGGAGTCCTGCCATCGAGGCAGCGATTCCGGGGAAGGGCGGTCGAAGACCTCGCCGAAGTACCTGGCCTCGACGGTGGCCACGTGTTTGACCAGGCCGAGGAGGTTGGTCCCGGTCGCTGTCAAAGGTCGGCGGGCGTCGTATTCGGACAAGCCGTCGAGTTTCCAGAGCAGCGCCTTGCGGTCCCGCCGCAGTCTCCCGTGCAGGTTGGCTTTCGCGAAATCATCGATCATGCGGCATGAGCCTGCCATGGGCGGACTCAATCGGTGGTTGCAACACCTAGTAGCTGGGTCATCTTCTCACCGGGGGTGGCCCAGCCCAGGGTCATGCGGGGGCGGTCGTTGAGTTCGTCGGCGATGGCGTTGAGGCCGGTTTGGTCGATGGTGGTGAAGTCGAACTGGCCTTTGGGGAAGTACTGGCGTAGTAAGCCGTTGGTGTTCTCGTTGCTGCCGCGTTGCCAGGGGCTGTGTGGGTCGCAGAAGTAGACCGGGCAGTCGGTGGCGATGGTGAAGTCGCGGTGCCGGGCCATCTCTGTGCCCTGGTCCCAGGTCAACGAGGCCCGCAACCGCTGCGGTAGCCAGGTCATCGCCGCAGCCAGCTGAGACACGACGTGTTCGGACACCTTGCCCTCGGGCAGCCCGACCAGGATCACGAACCGGGTAGCACGTTCCACCAGGGTCGCGATCGCGGAACCACCGCGTCCACCCCGACGTACTCCCTCGAGCAGGTCGCCCTCCCAATGCCCGGGCACCGCCCGATCGGCGACCTCAGCGGGTCGGGCGCTGATGTTCAACCCGAGCCACGGCCGCACGGAGCGAACCGCCGCCGCGGCCACCGGCCGGCGCCGACGCGCCGCCCGCCCAGACCGCAGGGCCACCTGACGGGACAACTCGGCACGCAGATTCCCCCGCGCCTGCAGGTAGATCGCCTGATAGATCGTCTCGTGCGACACATGCATCTCCGGCCGCAGCGGGTACTCCAGCCGCAGCCGAGCGGCGATCTGCTGCGGCGAACGACGTCGACGCAGCATATCCAGCACCGTCTGACGCAACAGCCCGTCAACAGCTAGCCGCGGCACACGCTTGGCGCGGTTATGCCGCAGAAACGACGCCCACTGCGCCATCGACGGCTGATACCGCTGCCCGTAACGCTCGAACCGGCCCACCTCCCGCGAGACAGTCGACACCGCCCGCCCCAACCGACGCGCGATCGACCGCAACGACTCACCAGCCGCCCGACCCAACCCAATCTGCTCCCGCTCCAGCGGGCTCAACCTCGACGCCACAACCACCCCAACGAAGATCATCCGAAGGGTGTTGCAACCACCGGTTGAACCCGCCATGGGCTACTCGTGGTCTCAAGATCCCGTACGTGGTCCGCAACGACCGGCAGAGCCGAGCCTGGCCATGGCCACCGCCCTGATCTGCTACAAGAAGTTCGCGAGACTTGCCACGTGAGACAACCTCTTACGTAACACGCCTTAGAGTTCGATCCGGACCGAGGCACGGCCGTCACGCCCGGCGGCCCTCTTTCGATCATCGTCCGGCATGCACCTGCGTCGGGTCGACGGTCTGCCGTCCGCGCACGCGAAGCGCCCGCCTTCGACGCCGCCTCCGCTGGACCGACTCGGCACGGTCGTTCGCGTACTGCCGGAGCAGTTCGTGAAAGGTGAACCGGTCGGGCACGTGTTCGTTGATCAGATGGGCCGCAGCCAGTTCGTCCAGCAAGGGTGCAACCTCCGCCGGGGTGGCGGCGCTGAGCGAGGCGGCCACGGCAGCGGCGAAGTCGGTGCCCGGCGCTCGTCCGAGCAAGCGGAACAGGCGTCGGGCTTCAACGGACACCGACCGGTAGGACAGATCGAACGCCCCGCTGACCGCCGCTTCCCGGTCTCCGTGCGGCGAGAGGACGGCGAGCCGGTTGCCATCGCGAAGCTGGGCCACCTGGTCGGCGATGCCAAGGTTCGGGCGGCAGATCAGTTTGGCGGCGGCGACCCGCATCGCCAGGGGCAGATAGGCGCAGGCCTCGGCGAGTTGGGCGGCGGCATCTGCCTCGGCGCGGACACGATCCCGGCCCAGCAGTCGTTCGAGCAGCACCTGAGCCTCCCCGCTGGTCAGCACATCCAGGGCGAGGTGATGGGCACCGTCGCGGGCGACCAGTCCACCGAGCCGGTCACGGCTGGTGACCAGCACCAGGCAGCCGGCGCTCCCGGGCAGTAGCGGACGGACCTGGTCGGCCGACCGGGCATTGTCCAGCAGCACCAGCACCCGCCGGCCGGCGAGGACGGAGCGGTAGAGCGCCGTAGCCTCCGCCAAATCGACCGGCACCTTCGTGCTCGGCACACCGAGCGACCGCAGCAGTTCACCGAGGGCGTCGATCGGGCGCGTCGGCCGGCTGGAGGCGTACCCCTGCAGATTCAGGTGCAACTGCCCGTCCGGAAAGCGCCCGGCCGCCCGATGCGCCCACTGCACAGCGAGCGCCGTCTTGCCGACACCGGCGGTGCCGACGACCGCGACCACCGTGCAGGCCGCCGCATCCCGGGCCGCGAGCGCCACGGCGTTCAACTGGCCAAGGCTGTCCGACCGGCCGGTGAACGCCGCGACCGCAGGCGGGATCTGGGCCGGTCTGGTGCCGGCAGCGGTCGGGTGATCGCTCCCGGCCGCGCTCGTCGTGACCGGACCTGCCCGCAGGATGCTCAGGTGGACGGCCTGGAGTTCACCGCCCGGCTCGGTGCCGAGTTCGCCGAGCAGCCGCCGGCGAACCTGGGCGTAGAGGTCCAGCGCCTTCCCGCCGCGTCCGGTGCTGTGCAGCGCTCGCATCAGCGCGGCGAGCAGGGGTTCGTCGAAGGGGTGCTGTGCGACCAGTTCGACCAGCGGGCCGACGACCGGGGCTCCGACGCCGAGCCGCAGCTCAGCGTTCGCCCATGCCACTGTTGCCTCCAGATGCTGCTGACACCACGCTGACCGCGTCCGCGCCGCCCACTCACCGCGAAGCTCGATCAGCGGCGTTCCGTGCCACAGATCCAGCGCCTCACGCAACAGCGTCGCCCGCACCGCAGGGCCCGAGGTGTCCCGCATCCCGGCGGCGACCAGCCGCCGGAACCGGTGCACATCCACCAGGTCGGGGTCCACCTCGAGCGCATACCCCCCTGGACGCCGGACCACCAGCGCAGATCCCGCGCCGGCGACCGCCACCCGTTCCAGCACCCTCCGGAGCCGACTCACATACGTGTAGACGGCATTGCGGGCATCGAGCAGCGCCCCATCGGCCCAGACCCGCTCCGTCAGATTCGCCACCGTGACCGTACGTCCCGCGTCGGCCAGGAGAACCGCCAACACGAGTCGCTGCTTCGTCGACCCCAGGTCGACCGCGGCGTCGGCCAGGTGAAGGCCCGACGGACCGAGTAACCGGAACATGCCCACCCCCGTGACGCATCGTCCATCACCGATACTTTCACACCCGTCGGACGCTGTCCGGCCCCTTCGACGGCGAACGGCGTCGGCTAGCCGACCGTTCAGGCACGCGCGCACTCCTGCAAGGCTCCTGCAAGGCGACGTCAAGGCATCCCGTCCACCATGGATCCAGACCGGTCCGACGACATGGGCCGGACGGACACCCCTCGGCATTCGCCGCAGCCGAGCAGACCGAAGCGGCGATCACACCCTCTACGGAACGGGGACGAACGATGCTCAGAGCACAGGGTTCCGCACGGCCACGACGAGTCCTCGGCATGGCGGCGGCCACCGCCGTGCTGGTGTCACTCGCCATGGCTGGCACCGCGCACGCCGACGCCACCACGGGAGCGGCCGCGACCGTCACACCGGCCACGACGATCGACCCGGAACAGCAGTACGCGGACTATCTGGCGACCCGGCGGTCCGACGGCAGCTGGCCCGGTGCGCCCGACCCGGGCATCAAGGCGAAGAGCCCGACGACCTCCTTGAACACCTACCCAAAGCTCACCGAACGGCAACTCGCCGAGATGCGCGGCCGGACGGGCCAGGTCGTGACGACCGATCCCGCGGTCGATGCCACCGTCGAGACCGTGCGGGTCACCAAGGACGCCACGATCGTGCAGACCTACCTGCCGGCGCCCGGGGTCACGCCGGACCAGCTGGCAGCCGGCCTGCGTGCGCAGGGGCACGGCGACGTGCGGGTGGCCCGAGCGTCCGCCTTCTCGACGGCGGCTCCGAGTTCCTGCTCCTACGGTAGTGCCCGGACGGTCACCTGCCCGGTGTCGTTCTGGCGGAACAACGGACACGAGGACCCGATCGTCCGGTTCAACGACCACTCCGGATCCAGCTGGCCGGTGAGCAAAGCGGTGCCCAAGTGGAACCAGGTGGCGAACATCGACAGCTGGTACTACTGGAACAGCTGCCCGTCCCTGGCCGGTGCCCGGTGCGTCGACGTGTTCTCCGGCAACTACGGCGCCACCGGCTGGGTCGGACTGGCGACGCGGGCCTACCCGTCCGGCGCGACCAGCGGCGCCTTCGCCGAGTCCGGTCACCGCATCCAGCTCAACGACAATTACTCGCCCACGACCTTCACCCGCAACAACGTGGCCACCCACGAGGTCGGACACACCCTCGGCCTGGGTCACAACGTGTTCAGCAACGACGTGCTCTACTACGTCGCGAACACCCGGGAGGACATCGGCGGCGAGAATCCCGTACTTCTCGCCGGTCTCTACTCCATCACCCGCTGACCGATCCGTGCGGGCCGGCGCCACGCCGGCCCGCACGTCGATCCCGGGGCGGGGTGTAACGCTTCCGGTGGATCCGGACATCTCACAGTAGGCGCATCCAGCGAGGCTGAAGTGAGGCGAGGCATGCGGGCATCGGATGGCACGGCCAGCCGCGGCAGTCCTCGCCCCGACCGCGCCGGGTTCGAACGCCTCTACGCCGCGCACTACGAGCTGATCATGAGTTACGCGCTTCGCCGTGCGCCGTCCCCCGACGACGCCGCGGACGTGGTGGCCGAGACCTTCCTCGTCGCCTGGCGTCGCCAGGACCAAGCACCCGACGGGTCCGCCGTGCGGCTCTGGCTCTACGGCATCGCGCGTAACGTCCTCGCCAACCAGGCGCGCGGCGCTCGGCGACGCGAGCGGCTGGGCGCTCGGCTCCGCGCCGGCGTGGCCGAGAACGGACACGATGCCCGTCCGGCCTCCGCGATCGCCGGGACCCGGATCGCCATCGCCCGCGCCTTCGGCCGGTTGAAGGCCGACGACCGTGACTTGCTGACGTTGGTGGCGGCGGAGGGTCTGAGCACGGGCGAGATCGCCCGGGTCCTGGACTGCACCACCACCACCGCTCGGGTACGCCTGCACCGGGCCCGGGCCCGGTTCGCCCGCGAGCTGGCTTCCGAGGGCTTGCCGATGTAACGCCACGGCCAGCCCGGACATGAACAGCTGTCGAGGCCAACCGCCCTCGGCGGACAGGAGGGCTTCCGATGACGCGCAGACGCGAGCGCCTGGACGAGTACGTCCGACAGGCGACCCGTCTCGACGGCGACCGATCCACGTTGCTCGCCGACGCCGACGCCAAGCAGGCCATGTTCGACAAGATCAGCCGGATGAGCCTCGACGGCCAGCCACCGGCCCCCCGCTCCCGGGGTCGGCGCCTCGTCGGCCCGGTGGCCGTCGCGGCGAGCGTTGTCGTCGTGTCCGTGGGGGTGCTCGCGTGGAGTGGCCTGACCGGCCCCGACGGCCGAGCGCCGCTGGCGACGACCGCCCCGTCCCGATCGGCGCAGCAGACGCCGGCTCCAGCCCGGCAGGGTGACGCGTTCGCGCCTGGTGTCACGACCTCATGCCTTGAGGCGTACAGCCGGACGACCCTGGCAGGCCGCACATTCGCCTTCGACGGCACGGTGCTCAGCGTTGCCGACCGGCCGGCCGACGACGACGGATCCGACCCGTACGTGTCGGTGACCTTCACCGTCACCCGCTGGTATCGGGGTGGGCAGGGAGAACAGGCCACCATCGCGATGTTCCCGCCCGGCACGCACGCCTCCGAATCCGGCGCCGGCTACACGATCGGCTCGCGGCTCCTCGTCTCCGGCGCGGACCGCTGGGGCAGTGCCCGGCTGCGCGATCCGATCGCGTGGGCCTGCGGCTTCACGCGCTGGTACAACCGGACTGACGCACAACTCTGGGAACAGGTCTTCCGCTGACTGACGGGTAGCCGGCGGAGAGTCAGGGGTGACCCGCCCGCCGGGCCACCCCTGCCATTCCAGCGTGACTCGACCCGTTCACCGCTGAAGGTTTCTCTCCGGGGTCAGCAGCCGATCCGGCTGGACCCGACCGCGACGTCGTCGTACCAGAGGGTGTCGGCCCCGCCGCCGTAGCTCTCCCAGCCCAGCTTCAGGTCGGTGAGCTGCGGTCGCCAGGTGCGGTTGTACCACTGGCCGTCGATGTCGTGCGTCGGTACGCCGTCGGCGGTCAGCCCGGTGACGGCGGACCCGTCCAGCCAGGTACGGAGCTGCCCGGCCGCGCCGTCCACCATGAACTCCACGCAGGCCCACCGGTTGGTGGGCAGCGGGACGCTCTGCGCCACCCCGGCCGGGCTCTGCTCGGGCAGGGTCGCGTCGTCGGACGCGCGGTTCCACTGCAGGGCCCCGTTCTGGCCGCCCATCCGCAGGTCCTTGTTGCCGTCGGCGGCGTCGGTCATCGCGATCATCGTGGTGTGGTCGGTGGGTTGGGCGGTGGTGTGCCGGACCCAGAGCCGGCCGTAGCGCACGCTGCCCAGGCCGGCGAGGTTCCGCGTCGACCGGATGAAGACGTGGTTGCAGTACCCGGCGGCGCCGGTGATCCGGATCGCCCGGCCGCCGCTGTGCGTGGTGCTCGTGTCGACGGTGGCCGTGCCGGCGCCGGAGCAGTCCGGGTTGACCACGGTCCAGTCGCCGGACGGCGTCGAGCCGGTCTGGGCCTCGAAGCCGTCGCAGAGCACCGCCCCGGCGCACCCGGCCGGCGGCGGGGGCGGCTCGGTCGTGGGCGGGAGCGTCGTGGGCGGGAGCGTCGTGGGCGGGAGCGTCGTGGGCGGCGCGCTGGTGGGCGGGGCCGTGGTGGGCGGGGCGGTGGTCGGCACCGTCGTGGTGGGCACTCCGGTTGGCGTGGGCCCGACGCCGTTGCAGGCCACGCCGTTCAGGCTGAATCCGGTCGGCGTGCCGCCGCCGGTGCCGTACGTGCCCTGCACGCCGAACTCGGTGGAGCCGCCGGCCGGGATGCTGCCGTTGTACGACAGGTTGCGGGCGGTGACCGTGGCGCCGGACTGGCTGACCGTGGCGTTCCAGCCGTTGGTGACCCGGTCGTCCCCGGCGTACGTCCAGGTGACGGTCCAACCGGAGACGGCGGTGTCGCCCGGGGAGACCTTGACGGTGGCGGTGAATCCGCCGGGCCACCGGTTGGGGGTGTAGTCGACCCGGCAGCCCTGCGCGGCCGAGGCAGGGCCGGTGAGCACCGCCGTTCCGGTCGCGGCCACGGCGGCGGCCAGTGCGGCGACGACCGCCAGGGTCGGGGTGGGGCGGGCGCGGAGAATCGTCATGGGAAGTCCTTCTGCGTCGAGCGGGCGGAGGCGGCGCGGCGGCGCGCGTCCGGCGGGACGCGGCGCGACGACGTGCCCTGGGTGCGGCGCGGCGGTGCGCCACGGCGACTGGTCGGTGCGTACGACCGACGTGCCCGGCTCGGGTGGACCTGTCAGCCGCCGACGGCCCGGTCACCCGGGCCTCGGCGGCGCCCACCCACAATCTATTGACCGATGCCTATCTAATCAAGCGGTCGGCTACTTCGGTGGACCGCCGTCGTACCTGGGTCGGCTCGGCGCCGAGGAGACCGCGGCCGGCTGGCGGATCGGCGGGGTGCTGCCGGCCCGGCTCGAACCGGAGGCGCAGCGGCGGCTGCCGGACCTGTCCCGCGGGGATGGACTGTGGTCGTCGACGTCCGGCGGCGATCGTCCGGTGTCCGGCGATCCGCCGTGCCGGCCCCGCACCGACGGCAACCCGTTCGACCGGGTGGAGTATCTGCGCTTCCTCGCCCGGCGGTCCTGAGTACGCCGACTCATGCCCGTCGGATCCGGACCGTCCAGGCTGGACCGCATGTCCTCGGAAGCGGTCGGCACGGGCCGACGTGGTGGTCCGGTCGTGGCGTTCCTGGTCCTGCTCTGGGTGTGCGGTCTGATCGCGGCGGCCGTGTGGTGGGTGGGCATCGGCCTGGAGCAGTGGAGCGTCAGCTACGGCGACCGGCCCGGCGAGTTCCAGGACCTTCAGCGCCGGGCGAGCCTGGCCCTGCTGGTCGGCGCACTGGTGGCGGCCGCCGGGCCGGCCCTCATCGCGCTCGTCGCGTATCACCTGCGGCTGGTCCGCACCGCGGTCGCCTTCCTGGTGCTGACCGTCGTGATCGCCGTGCCCGCCGTACCGTTCGCCGTGCTCGCCGGCCGGGACCTCGATCCGGCCCCGGCGACGACGCCCGGCCCGCCGGGGCACTGCGTGGAACACAGCGGCGGCGACACCCGTTGCCCGGGTGGCTGACCGGACGTTTCCGTCGGACCGGCGTGCCATGATGCCGCTCACCCCATGGCGAGGAGCACGGCGCGATGGCCACGGTGAGAGCGTCACGGTCGTCACGTACCCGGCCGATTGTCCCGCGTACGGGCTGGTCGTCGCCGGCGCCACATCAGCCCCGCCGAGACACCCGCCGCCACGCCGAGGACGACGTAGCTCAGCACCGGAGCGGGACCTCGGACGGCATCGGGACGATCGTCGGACACCGCCCTGCGCGCCGTCGGTTCGGTCGGCGCCGATCTCGCGTACTCCTCGTCGACGACGAGAAGAAAGCGCCGTCCTCGTCTCGTCCCCGCCGTGCCCGCCGCCCAGGACGCCCGCGCCATCGGCCAGAAGCGCCGAGCGACGTCGCCTCGGAACATGCCGGCCAGCATGTCCCGGAGCAGCGGTTCGGGGATGGTGCCGATCTCGTAGCCCATCCAGGCGTACTGCACCAGGAGGTTGGTGTAGATGTGCTGCCGCTTGGCGGTGTCGTCGGGCAGGTCCAGCGGACCCCAGCAGGGCAGGTAGACCGGCAGGTCGTCGAGCTGCATCGTGATCAGGTCGGTGTGGAAGCCGCGGATGGCCTGGATCCGGTCTGCCCTGGCCTGGCGGGCCTGGAGCAGCAGCGACGCCGCGACGCCGCCGAGCGCGAGCGCCGACAGGACCGCCGACGTGGCCCCGTAGGTCTGGCCGATGTCACTCAACCGGCTCCAGTCCTCGTCCGTCCCCCTGCTCACCGCTCTCAGCGCGACGGGCGACAGGACCACCAGCCCCACCACGACGAGGACCGCGACGACCGCGGCCGACGCGTGGCCGAGGCGACGGCCCGGGCTTTCCCCTCCGGTCGCCGGACCTGGCGCCGAGGCACCGCCGACACGGCGTCCGTCCGCACGGTCCCAGCCCTTGGCGTCTCGGCGCATTCCGGAATTCTGCCGTCCCGTGCCACTCGCCCGCTGACCCGTGACGACTGCCCGCCTGCTGGCCCGTACCGCTCCGATGTCGACCGATCCTCCCGTCTAGGCTCCGCCTTGATCACCTTTCGAGAGGGCCCCGTCGTGACGACTCACCGAACCGGGACGGCGCGCGCCGCCGGCGTGACCGCCTCCCTGCTCGCCGCCGTGCTCCTGGTGGCCGCCGCCTGCACGTCGCCGGCGCCCGGTACGGACGCCGCGTCGTCGACTTCCCCTCCACCGGCCTCGGCGAGCGCCCCGCCCTCCCGGAAGCTGTCCGCGCCGACCACGCTCCTCGGTCTCCCCAAGACGAGAAGCAGGCATCTGTACGGCGCCGCCATCCAGCAGTTGGAGCAGCTCAAGCGCGAGGTCGGCCAGGCGACCAGCGCGATCGGCGAGGCCTACGAGGACGGCACGGCCGATGGGGACATCGTCTTCGTCAGCGGAGCGTCCGGATCGATCGGCGATCCGGCCGGCGTCCTGGAAAGGGCGCTCAGGCCGTACCGCATCACCAACGTCACCGCCGTCGATGCCGGCGCCCTCGGGGGTGAGGCGCGTTGTGGGCGCGGACGAACCGAGGACGGCAGTTACCTGACCACGTGCGGCTGGGCCGACCGGGAAACGGTCGGCGTGGTGAGTCTCACCTCGTCGAGGCCCCAGACCGACCACACCGCCGACTTCCTCACCGTGCGGGACATCGTGAGCCGCCCGACCGACTGACGACGTCGGCCGACGTTCCCGCCCGCGTCCACTCCGGACGACGCCCCTCGCCTGCCCAGGAGGGCCACGCGAGCCACTATTCCAGTGCTAGAGTATTGGGGTGGAGCTGACTCCCGCCGAGCTGACCGTCCTGGGCCTGGTGGTCGAACGGCCGCAGCACGGCTACGACCTGGAGCGGGTCATCGAGCAGCGGGGCATCCGGCAGTGGACCGACATCGGGTTCTCCTCGATCTACTACCTGCTCGCCAAGCTGGAACAGCGCGGCCTGCTCCACGTCCCGGAGGCACCGGCCGCCGCCAGGTCCCGCCGCGTCTTCCACCCCACCGACGAGGGCCGCCAGGTCGCCGCGCAGAACACGCTGGCGGTCATCGCCGAGGCACGCCCGCACCCGCAGCCCCTGCTGGTCGGCGTCGCCAACCTGGCCCTGCTCACCCCGCAGCAGTACGAGCAGGCGCTGCGCACCCGGCTGACGCAGCTCGACGACCGGATCGCCGCGGTCCGGGCGGCGCAGCACGCGCAAGGCTCCCTCCCGCACGCGGCCCGCGAGGTCTTCTCCTACTCCCTGAGCCTGATGCAGGCAGAGAGGCAGTGGCTCGCCCACCGAGTCCAGGTGCCCCATGACGAACCCGACCACTGAGAAGATCGACTTCAAGAAGACGCTCGACGCCTACCGCGCACAGCAGGGCCGGTTCCGGCTGGTCGAGGTGCCCGACATGCGCTACCTCATGATCGACGGCCACGGCGACCCCAACACGTCGCCCGCCTTCACCGAGGCGATCGAGGCGCTCTACCCGACGGCGTACAAACTGAAGTTCGCCAGCAGGCGCGCCCTCGGGCGTGACTACGTCGTCCCGCCCCTGGAGGGCCTGTGGTGGGCCGAGGACATGACGTCGTTCACCACCGCACGGCAGAAGTCACAGTGGAACTGGACGCTGATGCTGATGGTCCCCGACTGGATCGCGCCACAGATGGTCACCGACGCCGTCGAGCAGGCCGGCGCCAAGAACCGACCGGCCCGCCTCGACGACGTCCGCCTCGAAGCGCTGTCCGAGGGGCGGTGCGTGCAGACGCTGCACGTCGGGTCCTTCGACGACGAGGCCGAGGTGCTCGACCGGCTGCACCACGAGTACGTCCCCGGCAACCGGCTCCGCATGACCGGGAAGCACCACGAGATCTATCTCAGCGACTTCCGCAGGGTCGCACCCGCCACACAGCGCACCATCCTCCGGCAGCCGGTCGCCCCCGCCCCGGCGAGCTGACCGTCGGAGGTGAGTAATCCGCTCGACCGTTGCCCGGGCCGGTTGGCGAATCGGTGTGACGCCCCTGGCGCCCGTCCCCGACGAGAGGAGGACCCTGGTCGTCGCTTGCCGACCTCCGCCATGAACTAGCAACATCAACTCATGCCAATAGGACATATCAGTGGTATTTATGCTGTGGCGAAAAAGCTGCCCCCCACGCCTTAGACGGATGCGATAACCTCCGCCACACGCTATACGTCACGAGGGGATGTTTACGTGAGCGTTCTTACCGCCATTCGTCCGAGGAGTATTCGGCTGCTGGCAGCCGCTGTCACCGCGGTCTTGGCCAGTGGCTTGATCCACACCCCAGCGGCCCATGCCTCCGTCTCCTACGGCTACATCTCGGGAGCGAGCACCGTCACCGACGACTTCGGGGACGAAGGCACGCTCAAGCGCGGTGGGAGCTACGCCTACACCAATGCGACCGCGCTGTGGCAGTGGATTCTGTACGCCGAGGGACTCATCAGCAAGAGCGGCATCGACTGCCAGTTCGGGCCGGGCACCGAGACGGCCACGAAGCAGTTCCAGTCTCGCTATGGCCTCTCCGCCGACGGCGTGGTCGGACTCAACACCTGGAAGACGGCAGACAACCGGCTGAGCCTCACCGATTCCTCGTATCCGGAAGCGGACGTGGTCACCTACACCGGCAAGAACGGCGGCAAGGCGGTGTTCAACCGAGCGAAGGCGGGCGAGAGCTACTACTCGTTCCGCGTCGACCCGTACAACTGGGCGGGAGCCGCGTACTTCGCCGCCTCCCGGTACTGCGGCGGATTCTGATCATCGTGGTGCCTGGGGTGTGGGTGTCCCACACCCCAGGCACCACATCAACGCGGACCGGTTTTCCCACCGGACGCCGGATATGACTGTCGCGGCGGCGTGAAGCAGTCCTCTGCGGTCACGGCTTGCGGGCGACCCCGCAGTAGCCGTCCACGACAGCGGTAGGCTCGCTCTCCGGACGCCACCGGCCGAGCGGAACGACACCCGGCTCGACGAGGTCGAGGCCGTCGAAGAACGCCGCGAAGTCGGCCACCTCACGCAGGTGGTACGGCACGGCGCCGCTCTCGTTGTACTGCCGGTGCGACTCGATCACCCGCTCGCTGGTGGCCGTGCCGTCGGACATCGTCAGGAAGCTGCCGGACGGCAGGGTGGAGACCAGGGCGTCGACGATGGCCCGCGCCTCGGCCGGTTCCCGCACGTGGCCCATGACACCGAGCATCATCAACGCGATGGGCTCGCTGAAGTCCAGCGTCTCGGAGGCGCCCTGGACGATCTTCTCCGGGTCGCGCAGGTCGGCGTCGACGTATCGCGTGGCGCCTTGCTGGCTGCTGGTCAGCAACACCCGGGCATGGGTGAGGACCATCGGGTCGTTGTCGACGTACACGATGCGCGCCCGCGGCGTGATTCCCTGGGCGACCTGGTGGGTGTTGTCGGCCGTGGGCAGACCGGTGCCGACGTCGAGGAACTGACGGACCCCCGCCTCGGCGGCGAGGTATGTCACCGCCCGGCGCAGGAACGCCCGCGAGTATTGCGCCGCCTCCACGATCTCGGGGAAGACCGCCCGGACCTGGTCGCCGACGGCCCGGTCCGGAGCGAAGTTGTCCTTGCCGCCGAGCCAGTAGTTCCACACCCGCGCCGAGTGGGGCACCGTCGTGTCCAGCTTGGAAGCCAACTCCTCGACGGGCTGGTCGCCTCGCCCCTGCGACATGTCGTTCTCCCCCAATGGCTCGCGGCGTCAGGGCCGTAGCCTAATACCCCATCGGCGGGCGATGGGGTGTGCCGGTGGCGACGGCCGGTCTCCGGGGCTACCGGGCGTCGCGCCGACGACGGGCACGCTCGAACTCGGCGACGTCCGACATCCAGGGCCCGTGCCGGTCGAGCGCGGCGCAGCCGCCGCGGACGAAGGCGCTCACCATGTTCCGGTATCCACCGATCCCGTCGACCAGGCTGTACTCGACCCGGTATTGCGGATCCGACCCTGCCTCTCCGGGTCGCACGGTCGTGATCCGGGCGACGGAGTCCGCGTAGAAGTGCAGCTGGATCCCCTCACCCATCTCCTCGTCCTCGATGGTGAACACCTCGTTGTCCCCGGCGGAGCGGTCGGCGACGAACTCCCAGAACTCGCCGGAGGCGGTGCGCGGGCCGTCCCGTCGCCACGTCCGCTCGCCGCCCTTGTCGTCGGTGAACGTCAACGCCGCCTTGGCGCCGTCACCGAAGTCGACGTGGTCCTCGCGGTCGTCCGCCGGGGTGCTCCTGGAGCGGTCCGCGGCCTCCGAGCACATCAGAAAGCTCACCGTACGCACCGCGTCGTCGACGATTTCGGGATGCGCCCGGCGCACGGCCGCGTCGACCGTGGTCGCCATCCGATCCCAGTCGCGCTTGTCCGTGGCCCGGTGTCCCCGCCTCGGATCGAGGCCGATCCGCATCCCGGCGCACGCCTGCTCCGCCGTGGCGATCACACGCATGACCTGGGGCAGCAGTGCGGGGTCGACGGCATCGGGTGTTCGCCGTGGGACCGTCGCGCCGTGCAGGTACTGGCCCGTGTATCTCAGGATCGCCGCGTCGAGCGGCCCGAGGACCGTGCCGCGCGCGGCGCGACGGCGGTTCGCGTGATATTCCTGGGCACGTCTCTCGTTCGATCCCTCGGTCGCCGCGCGCATCGCCTGGCAGACCTGACCGCGCTCCAGCAGAGCGATGTCGGCGCCATGGGCCACCGGCCGACTCCGGTCCCACGGGATACGCCGGAACAGCGCGTCGACGTCCGCCGGCGGGGCGAGCAGGACCGGATCCAACAGGGCGACGGCGGCGTCCTCGTCGAGCCGGCCCCGGGTCCCGGCGGCGTCGCAGAGCGGAAGGACCGCACTCCACAGCAGCAGGTGCCGGGCCAGGTCCTCGCGGATCACCGCAAGGTGGGCCTCGGAGATCGGGAAGGTGAACTCGCGAGGTTCATGGTTGGCGTCGGCCCCGGCGGCGAGCATCAGCTTCAGCCGGCCGTCCTCGTGGATCACCTTCGGGATCCAGCCGCTGCCGCGCGTGAAGACGATGTCCTTCATGATCCGTTCACGCCCACCGGGCGCATCCGGCGTCGAGGCGTGGTTCGGCGCGTACCCAGACCTCGCCGTCGGTGGCCCCGGCCGGGGCGTCGACCCGTTCGAGGCCGAGGAACTCGATCAGCTGGAGCAGTTCGGCCCGTTCGGCGCGGTCTTCGTCGAGACCGTGCGAGTCGAAGAAGATGTAGAACTGGTCGGTCGGGTCGACGTAGCCCGAGTCCGCCCAGATCCGGAAGACCTCGTCCATCGCTGCTGCTTGGGTCGTGATCGTGGCAGCGCGGGCGGCGCCGCGGGCCTCCGGCGACGCGTCGAGGTCGGAGAGGTCGGAGAGCCACTGGCCGAAGTAGTCGAGGCCGGCGTATCCGTTCTCGAAGAACAGCATCGCGCCCGAAAGGTAGCGGTTGCCCCTGTCCTCCCGGAGGTGTTCCGACCGAGGTGGGTGCCCATCCTCGATCCGGGAGATCACCCCCTGCCCGGGCATGAGGATCAGACTCTGCCTCGCCGGTTCGTCAGTGATGGTGTAGGTGTCCGACTCTCGTTCCCGGACGAACGCGGCGAACGCCTCGTAGGCCTCCTGAGCGTCGCCCACCGAGACCTGTTGACTGGCGCCGTCACCGGCGGCGAAGACGAACTGCTTCGGTCCGGGACTGTAGGGGCGGGCCATATGCGTCCTTCGTTCGCGTGTCCGGGCTCCGCGAGCGTAGTGCTGTCGACGAGACCGAGACCAGTTCGGGCCGCGCGGGCAGGAACACCGTGGCGACGCCGAGCGACTGGTTCATCGCGGCGAGCCGGTACTCGGCCTGGAGGTCGCTGGTGTTGCGCAGGCCGCGAACGATCACCCCTACCTCGTGGCGCCGGCAGTAGGTGGCGGTCAACCCGCTCCAGGCCGCCACCGTGACCGAGGTCCAACCGGCCGGCAGGGCGGCCCGGACGGCGGCCGCGCGTTCCTCCTCGCTCCGGCCCGGATGCTTGGCGCTGTTGACCGCGACGAGCACCACCAGCTCGTCGAAGAGGTCACGTGCCCGGCGCACCACGTCCAGATGCCCGGGGGTGACGGGATCGAAGCTGCCCGGGTAGACAGCACGCACGCGTGCGCGACCGACGCCGGGTGCCGCCGGACGCGGTTCGGCCGTCACGACCCCAGCACCCGCCGCGCGTCGTCAAGGACCCGCGCCGAGGCGAGCGGAGCCCAGGAGGCGAACAGGTCGCGGAAGTAGGCGCCGTGCCGCTCGGCGATCCCCGGATCCTGCTCGATCACGTCCAGTTCGTTGACGACGCTCAGGTCCACGAGCGCCCGGAGCCGATCCGGATCCGGCGTCCGCACCTGCCCGGTGAAGCGGTCGACCACCTGGCCGGTCTCGGCCAACGTCCGCCAGCTGCGGCTGCGGTCACAGGCGCCGTACAGGTGGACGAGTTCCTCGGCGCCGGCGCCGACCAGGTCCCGCAACACCGCGCGGTCGGCCCGATCGAGCAGGGCGAGGTCGAACCCGTCGGTGCCGTAGGCGGCGTGGGTGAGGCCCGCGGTCTGGACCTCACTGCCGCAACCGAGCACGGCGAGTCGTTCGCCGACCCGGCACAGGTGGGCGTAGAGGGTGCCCCCGGGATGCGCGATCCGGTCGGCGCCGCGCCGGCGGAGCCAGCCCCGCACGTCCGTGTCGGTGCTCATGGCTCGACTGTAGGCACCGGCCGTCGGACGCACCGGCCCGGAGCGTGGGCGATACGTCACAGCGCCTGGACGACCACGATGTGCGTGCGGGCTGCGGAGTTCTCGTACCGCGCCTCCGTCCGCTCGCACCGTCAGCCGAGGGCGGTCAGCTCGGCACGGTGGGGTGGGTCGGCGCCGGCGCGCGTGCAGGTGACCGCCGCGACCCGCGAGGCCCGGTCGAGCACCTGCCGCAGTCTCCCCTCGGTCAGCTCACCGACCGCCGACGGGTCGGCGGCGTCGGCCTCGACCAGGGCGTCGAGCAGCCCGGCGGTGAACGCGTCGCCCGCGCCGACGGTGTCTACCACGGGCACCAAACGGGCCGGGTGGTGCAGGCGCAGCCCGCCCGTGAGCGCGTACGCGCCGTTCGCGCCCCGGGTGACCACCACCAGCCGTACTCCCAGGTCGCGCAACCGGCCCGCGGCGGTCTCCATCGACGCGCCCGGGAAGAGCCACGCCAGGTCCTCGTCGCTGGCCTTGACCAGGTGCGTGTGCCGGGCCAGGGCGAGCAGGCGATGCCGCGCACCGTCCGGGTCGGTCAGCGTCGCCGGGCGCACATTCGGGTCGAGGCTGATCAGCACTCGGCCGGTGGCGTGCTCCCGGGCCGTCAGCTCGGCCACCCGGTCCGCGCCCGGCGGGAGCAGGGCGGCGAGCGAACCGGTGTGCAGCACCCGGGTGCCGGCGGGGAGGACGGCCAGTTCCTCGGCGGTCCAGTGCCAGTCGGCGGTGCCCTCCAGGTAGAAGTCGTAGCTGGCCGCCCCGGCCGGGTTCAGCGACACGACGGCCAGGGTGGCTGGCCGGTCGTCGGCCACCGCCGCGGTCACGTCCACCCCGTTGCTCTCGGCGTGGGCGCGCAGGCGGCGGCCGAAGGCGGTGCGGGAGAACCGGGCCAGCATCGCGGTGGGGCGGCCCAGCCGGGCCAGTCCCACCGCGACGTTCAGCGGGCTGCCGCCGGGATGGGCGGCGAGCAGGTCGCCGCCGTCCGCGGGCGCGAGGTCGATCACCGCCTCGCCGAGTACGGTGAGCACGCTCAGGCCCTCGCCGTCACGGCGTCGGTGGCCACCTCGTCGGCCTGCTCCTGGGTGGGTGCCGTCGGGCCCGCCTGGGCCGGGTCGGGCGCGACGTGCCGGCGCCCGTGCACCGAGTACGGCGTGCCGGGCTCGGCGTCACCGAGCAGCACGGTGCCGTCGGCGCGCACCCGGACCGGGATCGGGTCGCTCAACTCACCGACGAAACGACCGTCCTCGTCGTGGTTGAGGAAGGCCAGCAACTGCCAGGCCCCGTCGGCGTCGCGGACGAGCCGTCCGCTGTAGAGGCTGTCGTCGGTCAACCGCTGTGCCCTGCCGGCATCGAACGGGCCGAGCAGCGAGTCGCCGGGCACCGCCCACACCCCGCAGGCGCGGGCGTCGCGGCACCGCTCGGCGAGGTGGTCGCGCAGGCAGGAGAAGATCAGGATCGGCTGGCCGTCGACGATCTCCACCTGCGGCACCTCCAGGTGGCCGAAGCCGCTGCCCGGTGCGGTGACCGGTGGCTGCGCCTCCCAGTGCACCAGGTCGTGGGAACGGGCGTGGGCGATCACGCCCCGGTCGTCGACCGGGCCCTCGTTGGACCGCGCGGTGATCAGCATGTGCCAGCCGTCGCCGTCCGGGTCGGCGAACACCCACGGGTCCCGCCACGCCTCGTCCGGCCAGGTGGAGTCGCCGAAGCGCTCGTACCAGCGGCCGGCGGAGGTGAGCACCGGGGAGCTCGGGTGCCGTTCCCAGGTGACCAGGTCGGCCGAGGTGGCGAGGCCGATCCGCTGGACCAGCGCCCGTTCCGTGCTGCCGGCGCCGGTGTAGAACATGTGCCAGCGGCCGTCCGGGCCGGGCAGCACGGAGCCGGTCCACGTGGCCACGTCGTCGAAGGCGGGCCGGTCGGCGGGGACCAGGGCGTCGGCGAGCTGGGTCCAGTCCCGCAGGTCGGTGGAGACCGCGTGGCCCACGCTGGCGCGGAAGTGCCGCCGGTCCGGATCACCCAGGGCCCGGGACGCACGCAGGAAGTAGAGGTGGTGGGTGTCGCCCTCACGGGCGAACCAGAAGTCCCAGATCCAGGCGTCGGGAAGTCGCAGCACGGTGGGTCCTTTGGCTCGGCCGCCGTTCGTCCGGCGGCGGTGCGTCGCCGCCACGTCGGTCGCGGCGGCGGTGCGGTAGTCCGCCGCGCGGCGGGGGGTCGGCGCGGCGGGGATACGGGGGTGGGGTCCGGCAGGGACGATCAGTGCGCAGCGGTGGCGACCGATCGGCGCCGGACCAGCGGGCAGGGCATGACGACTCGCCGGGCGGTGCGCCGTCGGGCCCCCTTGGGCTGGTCGAGCATCTCGACCATGGTCTCCACGGCCCAGGCGCCCATCTCGTAGTGCGGCAACGCCACAGTGGTCAGACCGGGGAACAGGCCCTCCGCGATGAGTTCCTGGTTGTCGAAGCCGATCACCGACAGGTCGTCGGGGATCCGCAGGCCGAGTTCGGTCGCGGCCCGGTAGGCGCCCATCGCCATCCGGTCGTTGAAGCAGAACAGCGCGGTGGGCCGGTCGGGGCGGTCCAGCAGCGCCCGGGCCGCCCGGTGCCCCCCGTGGGTGTCGGAGACCTCGGCGAGCACCAGCTCGGGCCGGAACGGCACGCCCGCCCCGCGCAGCGCCTCCTGGTAGCCGCGCAGCCGACCCCGGGTGGCCGGGATGTCGTCGGTGTTGGTCACGAAACCGATCCGGCGGTGGCCGGCGTCGAGCAGCTCCTGGACGGCGACCCGACCGCCGCCGGTCTCGTCGGGAACCACCGACGGCACGGTCGGATCGCCGCTGGACGCGTCGAGCAGCACCACCGGCATGGGGCGCAGCTCGTCGGGGAGCGCGACCTCCCGGTGGTACATGGTGGCGTAGAGCACCCCGTCGACCCGGTGCTGGGCCAGGGCCTGGATCTCGCGCCGCTCCACCTCGGGGTCACCCCCGGTGGTGAGCAGCATGAGCACGAAGCCCCGTGCCGACGCGGTCTCCTGCGCGCCGAGGATGATCCGACCGGCGTGCGGGGTGGTGGCGATGACGTCGCTGAGCAGGCCCAGGGTGTGTGAGCGCTGCAGCCGCAGCCCCCGGGCCAGCCCATTCGCCGCGTAGCCGAGCTGGCGTGCCGCCGACTCGACGCGTTCGCGGGTCTCCGGGCTGACCCGGGTGCCGGACTTGTTGTTCAGCACGTGGGACACCGTGGTCACCGAGACCCCCGCCGCGGCGGCGACGTCCCGGATGCTCACCTTGGATCCCATCAGCTCACCATCGCACTGGTCGCGGGGGTCGGACCGTCCGGATTCGACGGCCGGCCCACGGTATCGGACGGGTCACTCGTCCCACAGGCCGTGCTCGGGCCAGCGGCGCGGCAGACGCTCCTCGACCGGCGGCAGCTCGGGCAGCGGCTTGTGCGGGTGGTGCTGGTACCAGTACGCCACCGACGAGAAGTCGTTGCCCTGGTCGTTGGCGTGCCCGTGCTCGATGGTCACCTTGATCGACTTTGAGAAGCGCACCGGATCCTCGATGTGGAACCGGTACATGCTCCACAGCCCGAAGTGCTCCTGCGGGCTGCTGGCCAGGCTGATGCCGTGGTACGGCCCGGCATACGCCCCGCTCGGGAAGCCCCACGCGGCGTTGAAGTAGTCCTCCGTGCCGGTGCCGTGCAGCGACGGCGGCCACTGCTCACCGTCGATGAAGATCATGTCGTCGCCCTCGCCGGGCCAGGTGTACGGCTGGTTGGACGCGTTGTGGTTGTCGATGCTGAGCACGCAGCCCACGTAGTGCCCGGCACCACCGTCGGTGTCGAGGATGACGTAGTTGTCCTCGCCGGTGAGGTTGACCCCGGGCAGGTCCCAGGGCGCCGGCACCTCGCCGGGGGCGAGGCCGTTCGGCACCGGCGTGCACGGCTTCTCCTGCCGGTAGTACGCGTGGAAGTACGCCACGTCGTCCGGCTTCGCCTCGTCGGTCAGGTCGTAGTCGACGTAGTAGAACAGGTTCTCGATCGGCTTGTCCGACTCGTTGCGGATGACGATCTTCGCGCTGCTGCCGAACGGCATCGGGAAGTAGGAGTTCATCGCGGCGGCGAACGGGCCCTTCGGGCCGCGTCGCGGACCGAACACCATGCTCAGCGGCAGCGACACGTAGTGCGTGCAGGTGGCGTGCCCGACACCGAAGAAGTCGCCCAGCGGCGAGCGCACGCTCGGGTTCTCCTCGCCGTCCCAGTACATCTCGATGACCAGCTTGCGCAGGTACTTCTCCGAGTAGCAGCGGGTGGTCAACCAGATGTGCTCGATGACCCCGGTGCCGGTGATGTCGGCCAGCACGTGGGTCTCGCCCGGCGGCACGACCGCGAAGTCACGGTTGCCTCCGGTGCGGTCCCAGCTCGACTCGCGCTTGGAGCGGCCGGCCTTGACCCGGGTGAGGCCCGCGAGCGGGCTGGTGGGTCGCCAGAACGACATGGTGGTTCCTTTCCAGGGGTGAGGTGGTGCGTCAGCCCTTGACGGCGCCGAGGCTGAGTCCCGCGACGATCCGGCGTTGCAGCAGCAGCGTCAGGACGACCGCGGGCAGGGAGTAGAGGGTGGCCAGCGCCGTCATCGGGCCCCAGTCGAGGCCGAACTGGCTCTGGAAGTTGGCGATGGCGATCGGGGTGGTCTGCGCCCGGATCGAGGTGAGCAGCAGGGCGAAGAGGAACTCGTTCCAGGAGGCGAGGAAGGCGAAGATGGCGGTGACCGCGACGCCGCCGGAGACCACCGGCAGGATCACCCGCAGCAGCGCGGTGAACCGGCCGCAGCCGTCCACCAGCGCCGCCTCCTCGATCTCCCGCGGTACGCCCTCGAAGAAGCTGGCCAGCAGCCAGATCGACAGCGGCAGCGCCACCGTGGTCTGGGCCAGCGCGAGACCGGTGGGGGTGTCGGTGAGCCCGACCGCGCCGAGGATGGTGACCAGCGGGATGCCGATCGCCACCGCGGGCGCCATCCGGACCAGCAGCGAGCCCGCCATCAGCACCCGGCCGGCGCGGGTCCGGTAGCGGGTGATGCCCCAGGCGGCCGGGACGGCCAACGCCATCGACAGCAGCGTGGCGATCGCCGCGGTGCTGACGCTGTTGACGAACGAGGCGGTCACCCCGGGGCGGTTCAGCGCGGTGACGTAGTTGTCCAGGCTGAACCGCTGCGGCAGCACGGTCGGCGGCACCGCGATCGCGTCGACGGCCGGCTTGAACGAGGTGAGCACCAGGTAGACGAAGGGGAAGCCGTAGATCACCACGACGGCGACGGCGGCGGCCCAGAGCAGCCCGGTCCGGATTCTGCCGGCGAGCAGGTGCGACATCAGGACTCCTTGCCCGGTCGCCAGATGGTCAGCACCGCGACCATCGCGACCACCATCATCACGATCATGAACAGTGTGCTGGTGGCGGCGGCCGTGCCGGGGTCGTTGTAGCCGACCATCGTCTTGTAGATGGTCAGGCTCAACGTCTCCGAGGCCGACTGTGGGCCACCGTCGGTCTGGATGAGGATCACGTCGAACGCCCGGGCGGCGTCCACTCCCCGGATGATCAGCGCCACCGCGATCACCGGTCGCAGCAGCGGCAGGGTCACGCTGACCAGCAGCCGCAGTCCACGCGCGCCGTCGATGCGGGCCGCCTCGTAGAGGTCCGGCGGGATGGCCTGCAGGCCGGCGTAGAGCACCAGGGTCATGAACGAGGTGGTGAGCCAGATGTCGGGCAGGGCCACGGAGAAGAGCACCAGGTCCGGGTCGCTGAGCCAGGAGATGTCCCCCGGTCCGTCCAGGACGCCGACCCGGGTGAGCAGCTCGTTGACGATGCCGACGTTGTCGATCATCAGGAACCGCCAGAGCAGGCCGGCGACCACGGGCGCGATCATCAGCGGATAGAGGAAGAGCGTCTGCAGGATCCGGGCCTTCGGCCCGAGCCGGTGGAACAGCAGCGCCACGGCGAGGCCGAGCAGCAGCTCGGCCGTCACGACGATGACCGTGTACGCCAGGGTGCGCCCGGCCGCCGCCCGGATGCCCGGGTCGGTCAGCGCCGTGAGGTAGTTGTCGAGCCCGGCGAAGCTGCGCCCGTCGCCCAGCCCGGAGCCGGAGTAGAGGCTGTCCACGGCCAGCTTGACCAGCGGCCAGCCGACCAGCGCGAGCAGCACCACCGCGGCCGGCGCGGTGAGCAGGGCGGCATACCCGGCGTCCGACAGCCCTCGGCGGGTACGGCGCCGGCCGGCCCCGGGCGGTGGGGACGGTGCGGTCCGCGGCGGTGCTGCCTGCGCTGTCGGGCTCACTTGACGATGCCCTCGATCTGGGTACGGGCGGCCTTGAGCAGGGCGGCGTAGTCGGCGCCCGGGGTGAGCGCCTTCTGGATGGTCGGCACCAGGACGCCGTCGACGATCCGCTGCCAGTGCGGGCTGGCCGGACGCGGCCTGGTGGCACTGGCGTTCAGGGTGGCCAGCAGCGGTCCGAACGACTCGAAGCCGGGCTTCTCGGCGAACGACTGGTAGGCAGACTTGCGGGCGGCCAGACCGAGGCTGGTCTCGATGCTCAGCGCGTTGTTGTCGTACGCCGCCTTGATGAACTGCTTGGCCAGGTCGGCCTTGCCGCCGCCCTGCGGGATCGAGAGGTACCAGGGGCCGGGGATGCCGGCCACGCCGGCGGTGCCGCCGATCATGGGGGCCGCGCCGACCTTGCCGGCGACCTTCGCGTCGGCCGGGATCTGCCGGTACGCGTGCGCCCAGAACCGGGTCATCGCGGTCTGGCCCTGGTTGAACAGGTTCTGCGCGGCGTTCCAGTCGGTCTGCGCCGCGCCCGCCGGGGCGACCTTGTGCTTGTTGTTCAGGTCGGCGTAGAAGGTCAGCGCGGCGAGGTGCTGTGCGTTGTCGACGATGACGTTGCCGCTGTCGTCGAGAACCACGCCGGGAGAACCGGCCTGCAGGACGTGGGCCAGCCACTCGGTCTCCACCGCGCCCTTGACGTCGGTGCCGTAGAGCTTCTGCTCGGGCCGGGTGAAGAAGGTGGCGATGTCGGTGAACTGCTGCCACGTGGTGGGCGGGGCGAGCGGGTAACCGTACTTCCGCTGGAAGGCGGCCTTCTCCTGTGCGTTCTCGAACAGGTCCTTGCGGTAGAAGAGGATCTCGCTGTTGGTCCAGACCGGCATGCCGATGAACCGGCCGTCGGACTGGGCTTCCTGGACCAGGGCGGGGAAGAGGTCGTTCTTCACGTCGGCGGTGAAGAGGTCGTCCAGTTTGTCGAGCTTGGCGGCGAACAGCGGAATCCAGACCGCGTCGACGGCGCAGACGTCGAAGGACGGCTTGCCGCTGGACAGCTCGCTGGTGAGCCGGTTGAACAGGCCCTCGTAGGGCAGCTCGACCAGGTTGACGGTGGCGCCGGTGTCCTTCGTGAACTTGTCCGCCACCGGCTGGAGCTCGATCTTGCCGCCGCCCTCACAGGCCACGGTGAGGGTCTTGTCGCCACCGGAGTCGCCGGTGCTGCCACCACCGGCGCCACACGCGGCGGTGCCGAGCAGCGCCGCCGCGCCGGCGCCGATGCCGAGACCGAGGAAACCGCGGCGGGGCCAGCCGCCGGTTGTCGTCGGGATGCCGTCGAGGGCCATGATCTGTGCTCCGTTCAGGGATCGCCGGGCGCGTGGGGGCGCGCGCCGGAGCGCGTGGGGGAATCGATCACCGTAGGTGCCAAAACCTTTTGGCAAAAGCTTTTGGCACAATCTAGGAGCGTGTTTCGTAGCAGTCAAGTGTCGAATCTGTGACGGCGGTGGAGCCGACCGCCCCGGGTCCGACCCAGGCGCATCGACCCAGCGGGCAGGACAACCGATCGACCCGCGCGCCGCCGTCAGCAGTCCATCGAGACGGCCGCGGATACTGCTTCGGTGATCAGGTTCCGATTCGAGCTGTGCCCTTTGAGCGAGGTGTCGCCGTGGGGCGCTGGGAAGACGTCATCGCCCTCACCCCCGAGGTACGGGAGCCGGTGCCCGACGATCTGGTGCCCTTCGTCGAGTCCCGCCCCGCCCAGTGGACGTGCGACCCGTTCGGCTTCGAGCCCGAACCTGAGGAGCAACCGAACGCCGGCGGCGATGCGGACCGGCCCGACCATCCCGCCGTCACGGCCACGATCTGGCACGGCGAGCGCTACCTGGATCTCGGTTACCTGCGCAATCCGCCCGAGCTCCGGCTATCGACCTGGGGGTCAATAGTGGTGTGTTGATGTGATCGGCGACTTGATCGAGACGGGACGGGCCGCACGGTCTGTTGATTGTGTCGATCAAGAAGGCCCGTGCGGCCCTGTCTCGTTCTGTCTTTACCGGAATCTCAGGCAACCACCTGGACCGGCTCGTCGCCGAACTGGCCGAACCGTTCGGCGCGGCCAGGGAAGGGCGGCTGCACCGCCGACACGGCGAGCGGGACCGTCACCGCTGGCCCGGTGCCGGGGCCCCCGAGACCCTGACCTTGCGCGACCGGTTGCTGGTCACCCTGGCCTGGCTGCGTCTGGCCATGCCCCACGAGGCATTGGCCCTGCTCTACGGCGTGGACCGCTCCACCGTGTCCACCGCGGTCCGCCAGATCCGGCCGCCGCTGGCCAACCGAGGCTTCGCCACCCCGTCCGGACAACGACTGCACACCCTGGCCGACGTCTTGGCCTACGCCGCCGCCGAAGGACTCACCGTCCGCTTGGACGGCACCGAGATCCAGGTCCGCCGGCCCAAGGCCAACCGGCCCGGCCGGCGGGTGTTCGTATCCGGCAAGAAGAAACAGAACACGATCAAAGCCACCGTCGCCTCCGACGCACACGGCCGGCCGCTCTGGGCTGGCGCCATCCGCCCAGGCCGCCAGCATGACCAAACCGCCGTGCGTACCGAAGGCATCGACGACCTCCTCGACGCCTACCCCGGCGTGCAGTACCTGGTTGACGACGGCTACCGCGGCCTCGCCCGCCCCACCACCAAAACCGAAAAGGACGCACCGCCCAACGAGATCGCCGCCTACGAGGCCGTCCGCAAAGCCCAGTCCTCACAACGCATCCCCGCCGAACACGCCATCGCCGCGATCAAATGGTGGCGCACCCTGCAACGCTTCACCGGCCGCCGCGACGCCCTACCCGAAACCATCCGCGCCGTCACCAGCCTGGCGAGCGACCGCGCCGCCACCCGATGAACCCACCACAGCACCCACCTCAATTGATGCCCCGGTCGTTATGTCTTGCCGGGCCTGTACCCGCGAACCCATGGGAACCGGCACCCATTCTCGTGGCAGCTCTTCGCCCGGGTTGACGGCCGCCGCTGTACTGTCAATCCCCCGCCAACGGCGTCTGCTGCCGCAGCGCTCTGCGGAAGTGCACTGCCAGGAGCAGGCCGCTGACGATGATCACCGACCAGACCACCGTTAGGGCCGGTACTTCGAACCGGTCCTGGCGGTCGGTCCCGTACAGGACGGAGACGATGACCAGTGAGCCAACAACAGCTATGAAACTACCTCTGAACAGCCACCGGATGGCCCGCTCGATCCTGGACGGCCCTGCGACCACGGCAGCGACGGGCAGTAGGGCGGCGCCCATCATGAGGTACCCAAGGTCTTCAAGCGCGATAAACACGCCGTTGGAGTTGTACTGCGTGAGCATGCTCCAGCCGTCGGTGTGTCCCTTGACGAGACTCGGCTGCATGACGGTTACCTGAAGAAAGTAGTCAGTGAGCAGCACCGTCGACGCTGGGACGGCCAGTGCCAGTCCGATCAGGCTGAAGACCTTCCTGCTTGCGGGCGCGAGTTGGTGCAGGCAAGCGATGAGAGCGACGAACAGCAGCGCCAGCAGCATCGCCGGATACATCCACAGGTAATCCTTGGGGAAGCGCCCGGCCACGACATCGTCAGTGAACGGGTAGGTGACACATGAACCAGGGCAGTGAGGACCGGAGATGGGCACGGCCGTCAGGGCCAGCCCGAAACTGACCGCCGTTGTCACTGCAATGAGAACGGCCACCCAGAACCCGAGGCGGTAGGCAGCGCTATCGACGGGGCCAGCGTCGGCGTCATGGATCGCGGTGGATATCATCACCGTGCGGTTCCCCTTTTCAGCGCGGGAGTCGCTGTATGCGGAGCATCACTGGGACTCCAGGCTCCCGGCAGGCGGGCCGGGCCAGCCATCCCGAGCCCGGCGCTGAGGCTGGCCGGGGCCTGTGTGTGCCACGCCAGGATGGGACGTCCGCAGTCATCATCCTGCCGGTTCTCCACGTCTGCTCTGCTCCGCGTCATCGTCGCTGTCCGTGGTGGGACGGCAAAACACAGTAGATCACCGCCACACTGCCTGCGGCAGAGACCATCGGCCTCCGCGCAAGGGCCGGATGTCCCCCCAGACCTTGAACCTGCCGAGCGTGAGCGCCGGGTCCTCGATGTACTCACTGCGAAGGCATCCCCTGTCGTACACACGAGTACGGACACGGGCCGCCAGCCGTCCACAGGACCACAGACAGTGCGGGGTTCCACACTCCACTGCCCGCCAACCCGAAACCCCAGGACAGCCGTGCAGGCGACTTGCGCGACCACCTGTTGGACGACTGCCCACCGCGCCGCCACCCGCTGAACCCACCACCAACACCCACCTCAATTGGTCCCCTGGTCGTTTGGCGTACCACGCGGGGCGACGGCGACGAGATCACCGTGGACTGGCGGCACGAGGACGACGGCGAGATCGGCTTCACCGCCGGGCCCGCGGTTCGACTCCGCTTCCCGACCACGGCGTACCTCGAGGCCGTGCGCGCCCTCGACCGCGAGCTGATGGACGCCACGGGGCAACGGGTCGAGGAGCTGGAACGCCGCGGCGGGCTACCGGGCGTGGACCTCAATCTCGTCCAGTTGAGGCGGGAGCACGAGGACCGGCGGCGTTGGCTCTCCCGGAACCTCGACCGCCTGGCGACGACTGACTGGGCCGTTGTCCGCCACGGCGCCCACTTGCTGCTCGGTCACGGTCGACGCACCGACACCCGAACGGGCTAGAGGCCGGTCGCTGATGGTCAACTCGGGCCAACGAACCCACGGCGCAGGTCGAGCTCGCACATGTCCACGCCCTCGTAGCGGAACAGCAGGCCGCCGCAGACGGGCCGGACGCCCGAGGGCAGCGTCAGCGTTCCGCATAGGTGACCGTGCTCGCGGAGGGGCCGGAGCGCGAAGGACTCTTGCCCTTTGCCGCGGCCGGACCTACCTTCCATTGATGATCCTCAGTGCAGAGCCGGGTCACGACCCGCCTCGGGGCGTTGGCTCCGGCCACCTGCGCCCCGAGGACCTCGGCGGCATCGCCTACCTGCGCGGGCTGTCGAGACGGGGCTTCCTCACCGGCGCCGCGTTGGCGGCGTCCGGGGTGTCGGCCGCCTTCGTCCTGCTGCCCGACTCCGCTCGGGCCGCCGGCAGCTACCTGCGGCCCTGCGGCGATGTGCGGATATCGAGCTCGTGGCAGGACCACCGGAACCGGACGCCGCCCTCGGGGGAGCCGGGCACCGACTACGCGGTCGGCACCGACACTCCCGTCCGGGCCGCGGCGACCGGCACGATCCGCCTGGTGAAGACCGACACCTCCACGGCGACCGGGCGCGTCGTGGGGATGGCCCACGACGACGGCAACTACACCCGGCATCTGCACCTGTCGACGATCGCCGTCTCCCCCGGCCAACGCGTGTCGCGCGGCCAGACGATCGCCTACTCCGGCGCCTCGGCCAACGGCAGCGACTCCGGTGTCGGACCGCACGTGCACACCAGTCTCTGGCTGAACACCGGCAGCCCGACGAACTTCGGCGCGACGGTGGATTTCGAGAACCACGTCGGCGACGCCGCCAACCCGAGTTCCCCCGACCAGGAGGTAGATGACGTGTTCATCGCGAATGTGCGAGGCAACTGGTACCTCGTCGTCCCCCAGGGCACCGCCAAGCCACGGGCAGTGGTCCTCGGTGGCGACAGCAACGCCGCCGCCTCCGGCCTTCCCGTCCTGAACTTCACCTGGGATCCGTCGATCAACGCGCTGCGGGCGGCGGTCGACGGCATCGGCTGACGCCGCCCGGCACGTCACGGAAGCCACCGCCCTACCGCACCCGACCCGTCGGGAGGCCCGCAGCAGCCGCTGCCGCATGTCAGAATGCCCCCAAACCTGGAGCAGAGCTGCAGAACGGGCGAGCCGATGACGACAGGCAGGGCGGCCGAGCTGCTGCGCAGACCCGGAGGTCCGCAGCGGGCCACATTCCTGGAACTCTTCTTCGACCTGGTGTTCGTGCTCGCGCTCGCCCTGCTCTCCCGCAGCCTGGCCGAGGATCTCGGATGGAGCGGCGCCTTCCGGGCACTGGTGCTGTTGGGCGCCATGTGGTGGGTCTGGTCGAGCACCGCGTGGCTGACCGACCGGACCGACCCGCAACGACCGGTCATCCAGGCGCTGGTCATCACGACCATGGTCGGCAGCCTGGTCATGGCGGCCGCGGTCCCCGAGGCGTTCGGCGACACCGGCCTGATCTTCGCGGGCGCCTACGTCGCCGTCCAGCTCAGCCGCGGGATCGTCCTCACCGCCGTTCTGCGCGGCCACGAGCTGCAACGCAACGCCATGCGCGGGCTGTTCTGGTACGGCCTGTCGGCGCTGCCGTGGATCGCGGGGGCGCTGGTGCACGGTACGGCGCGGGGCGCGCTGTGGGCACTCGCGGTGGTCCTCGACCACACGGCCGGCAGAATCGGCTTCCCCACCCCCGGCGCGGGGCGTATCCCCGGCCGTGACCTCGTCATCTCCGGCGAGCACCTGTCCGAGCGCTACCGGCAGTTCTTCATCATCGCTCTCGGCGAACTGATCCTGGTCACCGGACTGGCGCTGAACGGCAGCGGCTTCGCACCCGCCGGGGCTGCCGCGTTCGCCGTGTCGATCACCACCACCGTGCTGCTGTGGCGGATCTACATCTACCGCGCCGGCGAGGTCCTGGCGGAGGCGATCGTCGCGTCCGCCGACCCGGTCCGCCTCGCCCGGTCGGCGTCCTACACCCACCTGACCATGGTGGCCGGCGTGGTCGTCACCGCCGTCGGCGGCGAACTCGTCATCGCGCATCCGCTGGGACACACTCCACCGGCCTGGATCGCCGTCCTCCTCGGCGGACCCGCGCTGTACCTGGCCGGGCGCGCCCGCTTCGAACACGCGGTGTTCGGCCGGGTGTCCCGGTCCCGACCGATCGGCGTGCTCGCGCTGGCCGTCCTGGCGCCGGCGATGCTCCTCGTGCCGCCGGTCGTGGTCGCGGCCGCCGCCGCCGTCGTGCTGACCGGGATCGCCCTGTCCGACGCGCACCGTGCCCGCGGACTACCACCCGAGCCGCCGTCACCGCCGGACTAGCCATCGGCGTCGGATACGGCGCTTCGGCCGCTCGTCGCGGAGGCGGCGCGTCGCTACGCCAACAGTGGATGGCCGGGTGGAAGCACCCGCAAAGGCGTGGGAGCGGAGAGATTCGAACTCACTCAGCGCGAACGCACCGGCTTTACAGGCCGGCCCACCTCACCGTCGGTGGCGCGCTCCCTCGGCCGAAGGCCGGTGCCCGCGGAAGGTGTCGAACCTCCGACCCCCTGGATGTGAACCAGGTGCTCTTCCGTTGAGCTACGCGGGCGTACCCCTCCATCGCTCCGGCGACTGGACTCGAACCAGTACCTGTACGGATCAACAATCCGCTGCCCTACCGTTTGGGCGACGCCGGAATGGTCGCGCGTGCGGGACTCGAACCCGCTTCACCAGCGTGAAAGGCTGGGGGCCTACCCATGACCGAACGCGCGTCCGTGTGCCCCGAGCTGGTGTCGAACCAGCGGCCTTCGGCTTGTCGAGCCGACGCTCCCCCGCTGAGCTACCGGGGCGAGGCGGGATTCGAAACCCGCGATGTCGGGCCCACGACCGACAGCTGGGGCGGCCTGGACCACGACTTCGTGCCTCCGGGGAATTCCGACATCCCGACCCGCCGGTTAAGAGCCGGCTGCTCTTCCTCTGAGCTACGGAGGCGTGCGGTGAGGGAGGGAGTCGAACCCCAGAGGCCTCGTCTCGATGCGTGCCCCCGGCGCGATTCGAACGCGCGACCCCTGGATTCGTAATCCAGTGCTCTGTCCGCTGAGCCACGGGGGCATGGTGTCGTCGGGCGGGCTCGAACCGCCGACCCCCTCCTCATCAGGGAAGCGCTCTGACCAGCTGAGCTACGACGACCTGGCGGCTCGGCCACCTCTCCGTGCGCGCCCCGTGCCGGGATCGAACCGGCGACCCTCCGCTCGACAGGCGGATGCTCTCCCACTGAGCCAACGGGACCTGGTGGAGTCGGGCGGAGTCGAACCGCCGGCCTCTTCGGTGCGAACGAAGCGCTGCTACCACCTGAGCTACGACCCCATGCGTACCCGGAGCGCGATTCGAACGCGCACTGTCCCCGTCCTGAACGGGGTGCCTCCTGCCGTTGGGCTACCCGGGCATGTACTGCGTGCCGACGCCCGGCCTCGAACCGGGGGCCTCTCCGTCATGAGCGGAGCGCTTTGGCCAGCTGAGCTACGTCGGCGTGGTGCCCTCGGCGCGAGTCGAACGCGCACTGGCGACGTCCTCAACGTCGGGCCTCTGCCGTTGGGCTACGAGGGCGTGGCGCTCCCGGGCCAGGATTCGAACCCAGCTCTCCGCATCCAGAGTGCGGCGTCTTGCCGACTAGACGACCCGGGAAGGGTGGCCGGCGGGTCGCGGTCCCGCCGGCCGGTTTCGGCGCTGCTTTCTGCGAGCGGCCGGCGGGCATCGAACCCGCTTTTTCGGTTTGGAAGACCGACGTGTCCGCCGAGTTCACCACGACCGCGTGGCATGTTCTGCGTAGGCCGTACGGGACTCGAACCCGTAACCGTCCGGCTGAGAACCGGATGAGCTGCCAATTGCTCCAACGGCCCGTGAAAGCACCCTCCCCGGTTGCCGGGAGGGCTTCCGATCGTGGAGAAGAGGGGAATCGAACCCCTGACCTCCGCCCTGCCGAGGCGGCGCTCTACCAGCTGAGCTACAACCCCATGGTCCGGGACCAGCGAGTCGAACGCTGTTTCTCCCGCTCCCGAAGCGGGCGGGTTACCGTCTCCCTCGTCCCGGAGGGTATTGCCCCCGGCCGGCCCGTGCGGGCGCCGGTCGGGGTCTTTCCATGCCATCCACTGTGGAGTTGAGAACCAACGACGCCTCCGGCCGCGGCCGGGACGAAAGCAGGGGCGACAGGATTCGAACCTGCGGCCTTCGGTTTTGGAGACCGGTGCTCTACCAGTTGAGCTACGCCCCTATGCGGTTGCCCGGGTAACGAAAAAGCCGCCCTGTCCCGGTCGGGGTGGGCGGCTTGTCAGCTTTCGCTGGCGCTATTCGCGCCGCCACCCCGGCTTCCAGTTCTGCTCGCTCGCGCACAGATCGTGGGCTCGCCCGATCGCACGCAGCACGACACCGCCGCGCGGCATGAGCCGCGTGGTTTCGGTGGAGGCGTACTGCTGCACGGGGAACTCCCTGGTTCGATCCGGTTGACCTTGCCGTTTTACGGTAAGGCCGACGTCCGCGGAAGGCAAAGGATATTCCGGAGCGATGCTCATCAACCTCGTGGGGCGTGCGACGCTCGGTCCAGGGCGATGGCCAGGCGGCGTCTCCATGCCTCGGCGTCGCTGGTGACATCGGGATACTCGTCGACGAAGTTGTCCCAGTCGACGTCCCAGGCGAGCACGGAATCGGCCGTGAAGTCGTCGGCTTCGGCCCCGAGTTCCGGCCGCAACAGGTCGCGTACGAGTTCGAGGTCCACTGCGGTGTGCTCGGCGAGCAGCACGGCGTCGTAGAGATCCTTTCCCTGCGGGTACATGTCGGTGGCGAGCCACATGAGTTTCCACGCCAACGACATCTCGGCACTCGCCGCCCTCAGGGGGCGGTCGACGCCGTCGAGCCGGATCGTGGTGGGTTGCAGGGGAAGGTGTTCGTTGAAGACGAAGTCGACCTGCACTGATGCGGTCAGGCCGGCGTCGGTGACGCACGGGAGGACCAGGCGTCGTCCGTCGGCGCGTTCGTAGGTCCAGATGTCGCTCGTCTGCACGTGGTCCGGGTCGAGGCCGGCGCCCGGCCGGGCACGCAGGGCGGCAAGGATGCCGGCGAGCATGGCCTCGGCCTCGACGCTCTGGGCGCTCATCGAGGGTGGGGTCACCACGAAGTCGACGTCGCCCGGCTCCCGGGCGGCGGGTCCGAACCATGCGGACATCGTGACGCTGCCCCGCAGGACCAGGTGGGCCGCCCACGGTGTGTCAGCGATGACGTTGAGCATGTGTCGCATCGCGGTACGACGGGCGGCGTACCACCGTCGACCCGCATCGGGATCGGTGAAGACCGGTTCGCCCGCGCGGTAGGCGTTGCCGTACTGCTTCAGGGCGGGGTCGAACGCGGCCCGTTGCCGTAGGCCGGGCCGGACCGGCAACGGCTGGTAGGTGTCGGGATAGCCAGGGGTGCCGGCGGGCGCCGAGCGCATCCTCTCTTCCCTGGCCAGATGCGATGCGCTTGGCCGGGACTGCGTCAGCCAGCCGGCGTCGAGTTCGGTCCGGTCGTCGAACACGACGTACTCCTGCTCGACGGCGAGCACTTCCCAGCCGGAGCCCCGCAGGGCCGCGATGAGAGCATCCAACCGGGCCCGGGCGCTGTCCCGCCCGATCCGGTGGCACCGCTGGGTGACGAACCGCTCCTGACGTCCGTCGTCGCGTGCGCGGCGGGCGTTGCGGGACAGCCGCGCGCCGTGCTGCTCGGCCACCGCGGTCACTGCCACCAACGTAGGAACGCCTGCGGGAAGCAGTAGCTTGACGTGGTGTTCGAAATACCGCTCAGCGGGCTGCGCGAGCGCCTGCTCGTCGGTGACCGGAACGCCGGCGGACCACGGGGCGGCCTCGATCTTCGTCCGCACGATGTGCAGACCGGCTGCCCGCAGCCGTGTCCTCCACCGCTCGGCGGCATCACGCTGCTGGTGCAGAGAACCCGAGCCCACGAGAGTGATCATCGGCTGGGACGCGACGCGGCCCCGGTCCAGCAGGACATGCGTGTACTTCAGCCCGTGGTGCTCGGCGAAGTCCGCCAGCTTGCCGGCGTCTCCCTCGTAGGCGGTGAGGTGGACCTCGAAGTCCCCACTGACGTCGCTGGTGAGACCCGGTTCGGACACGCCGTCACGGTACGCGCACGCCTGCCGTGGCGGCCATCAGGATCCACCCGATCGGGTCGTCAGCGGCGGACCCGGTAGCGCAGGTGAAGCACCCGGCTGCCCTGGACCACCTCGTCCGGCCCTTCCAACAGGTGCTGCGCGTCGACCGACCCGAAGAAGCGTTTACCCGACCCGAACACGACGGGTACGACGTCCATGCGTACCTCGTCGACCAGGCCCGCGGCCAGCACCTGTCCACCGACGTCACCGGCGGCGACCTCGACCGTGCGCTCCCCCGCCAGCTCCTGCGCCTTGGCCACGGCCGCCTCCACGCCGTCGACGAAGTGGAACGGCGCGTCGGGGTCCCAGCCCTCGGGCGCCGGCCGGTGCGTCACGACGACCACGTGGTCGATCCCGCCCGGAGGCTTCCCGTCCCAGCCGTCCGTCAGGTCGAAGACGTGCCGGCCGACGACCGTCACCCCGATCCGGTCCCAGTACGGCCGGGTGTAGTCGTAGGACGTCTGGGACACCGTCAGCCCGCCGCCGGCGTCCAACGGGACGTCACCACTGGTCAGCCACTCGAACAGCGGCCCGGGCTGGTCGTTCTCGTCCGCGACGAAGCCGTCGACCGACACCGAGCTGTACATGACCACTGTGCCCACGGGGGTCTCCTCTGCTCGGGGACGGACGCCTCAAACTAACGTGTCGTGGGCTGCCGCTCTTGTAGGAAATCAATCGGCCGGCAGCGGCCAGCCGTCCAGCACGTGACCGGGATGTTCGCGCAGGAACCGCCGCCGGACCTCGACGTACCGGGTCGGCGTGAGCCCGGTGAACGCCCGGAACTCGTGGCCGAAGTGGGCCTGGTCGAAGTAGCCGGCGCGACCGGCGAGGTCGCCCCAGTCGACCGGTTCGGCGGGGTCGATCGAGAACACGGCGGTGGCGAAACGGTGGGCGCGGGCCAGCCGCTTCGGCGTGACGCCGACGAGGTGCTTGAACCGCTGCGCCAGATGGGTGCTGCTGACCCCGGCTGCCACGCTCAGGTCGCCGATGGCGACCGCTCCGCCGGCCGCCGCGATGACGCCGCTCGTCCGGCTTACCAGCCCCAGCCCGGCGGTTTCGCCCAGCCGTCGCGTCAGCTCCTCCTCGAGCAGCGTCAGCATCTGCTGCGGCCCGGCCGCCGTGGCCAGCCGGTCTCGCAGTTCCGCGACGGCGGGCCGGCCCCAGACCTGCTCGATCGTCACCGGCCGGTCGCACAGCTCGACGGCGGGCATCGGCAGGAACGGCGCCAACCCCCACGGCTTGACGTGCGCGCCGACGGATCGGGTCCGCGGTGGGTAGCTGAACTCCAGCGCCCGGGTGGGCGTGGTGACCACGCAGCCGTCGGCGTACTCGGCCGTGTCGATGTCGGCGCCGGCGCGGATGCGGAACGGCGCCCCGAGGTTGACGATGAGCAAAGCCGCCGGCATCGGCGGCAGCGTCAGCCGGGCGTACGGCGGCGCACCCTCCAGGTAGTAGAGGTCGTCGATCAGCTCGTCCAGCGGCGGTCGCGGCACTCGGGACACGTACTCCACGCCCACAGCATCGCCGACATCGCGCGCCGTGGCGGTCCAGCCGCGCCGCCGCCGGGGCACGTCGTCGGGGGCCGCGTTCGGTGGTTCACGCCTCGGCGAGGGTGACCCGGACGGCGAGCAGGTCCCCGGCGGCGTCGCGATCGACCTGGACCGGGAAGACCCCGTCACCCCAGCTGGTCATCGCGAACAGGATCTGCGCGTCGCCGAGGGTCAGGGTCCCGCTCTCCGTGTCGCTGGCCCGCACCTGGCGCATCACCTCCCAGTGGTGCGAGTGCGGCCGGAAGTCCACCGCCAGCTTGCGACCGGGCTCGGCGTCGCGCCAGGCCTGCACGGTCGTCGCCCGCCGCAGGGCCGAGCGCAGCGGCAGGTCCGTCCAGCCGTAGCTCCCCTCGTCACCCGGTGCGGCCAGCGGTTCGGCGGTGAACTCCCGGGCCGCCGTCGGGGCGTCGACACCCCAGAACGCGACGTCGGCGAGACCGTCCAACGGCTCCTCGTGGCGCCACGACGCGAGTGCGTCGGCGTCGGCGAAGGCCAGCCGAGCCGCGTCGACACCCACCATGCCTGCGTCGACCGTGGTGGCGACGGGCGCGTCACGGACCCGGACGATGATCTGGGACCAGCCGTCCCACGGCCCGTCGGACCGTTCCGCCCGCACCGGGACGGTCCCGGCGGGAAGACCGTCCACCGCCACCGCGGGCATCCCGAAGACCCGGAAACCCGGTTGGCGTTCCTCCGCGCACCGCCGCGCCCGCTCCCGGTGCGGCACCTGCTGGTGCGCGCGCTCCACCGCAGCCGTCCACCCGTGCTCCCGGCAGTGATCGCCGAACCGTTGCGCCCACCCGTCGCCGTGTGAGGCGGGAATGTCGTAGTGGTACCGCCCGGGCCGTACCGGGAACGACGCCCCCGCCGGCTCGGCGTCCGCGCCGACCACCGCGTAGTCGGCGGACCCGGCGACCTCAGCGAGCAGGTCCGGATCCTCGAATCCCAGACCGCGCGGGTCGAGCTCGTTCGGCGGTCTGCTTCCCGACCACATGCCCAGCATGCCGCCGTCGATGATGACGAGTTGGCCGGACGGGCACCGAACCTCGCCGAGCGTGACGATCTCTCCCATGGCGCGGCAGTCTATGCAGCCGCCGGCACGAGCAGGGGCGACTGAGCGCGCTACTCGCCGACCGGCCCACCGGCGAGCTCGGCTACGACGTCGAGGTGCCCGAGGTGACGGGCGTACTCCTGCACGAGGTGGAACAACACGCGTTCCAACGTCGCCGGCGCCGCGCCGTCCCACCTCGGACCGGGAGCCCCCACCGTCGTCAGGTCGTTGCTCGCGACCACGGCGGCGGTGCGCGCTCCCTGGGCACGGAGCGACGCCGTCAGGCTGTCGCGTGTCTCGTCGGGCGCCACGTACCACCGGTCCCCGCGCCGGTCGCCCCAGGGTTCGGCGATCTGGTTGCCCTCGAATCCCCACTCGATCCAGCGAAGCTCGACGTAGCGCAGGTGTTTGAGCAGTTCGAGGGGGGTCCACCCGGAGGGAAGCCGGCTGCGCCGCACCTCGTCGTCGGGTAGGGCGTACACCTTGGACAGGAGGGTCTCCCGGAAGAAGTCCAGGTATCCCAGGAAGACCTCGTCGCGTCCCGATGCGGGAGTCGTCGGTGAGGGGAAGGGCAACGCCATGTCGCCATTGTCCGCCTGCCGCGCCTCCGGTGTCGGCGGGGCCGTAGATGATCACGCTCGTGGCGGCTTCTGCTGGTGTCAGACAAGCCGCTGGATGCGTACTCTCGGCCGCTCGTTGCGGAGGTGGCCGTGCTTGTGCTGGCGTACCTGCTCGTCCCAGACCTCCTGGTCGTAGTCCGGGTCCGGCGGGATCCACCGGTGCGAGCCGTCGCTGTAGTGGAACCGCTCGTCGCCGGCCCGCAGGATGCTCACCGCAGCCACCCCAGGAAGCGGCGGTGCAGCAGCCCGGCCGGCACCCAGTGCAGGTCCTCCGCCGCCCGGGCCAACTGCGCACCCATGTACAACGCCAGCGACACCCGCGCGCCCGCGAACTCCGCCCGCAGCTCCCGCCGCCGCGTCTCGCACGGCCAGGGAGCCGCGCACCCACCACAACTCCACACCGGCAGCACCGGACCGTGGGTGCTCACCCGCGACCTGCGAGCAGGGTCGCGGTGAGCAACCGCGCCTGCCGGCTGGTCATCTCCAGGTCCCGCAGGTGTACGCGCAGGATGCGCTGCTCCTGACCCCTCACCGCTCCTCCCCCGGCCAGTGCGCGGCACCGATCGGAACGCGGTGCCGGACCCGGCACGGCAGTTCGGCGCCACAGCGGCACACCCACCGCCACCGCCGCCACGACCACGCCGGCCGATGCCGCCGCGCGAGAGTCAACGCCGTTGCCGAGAGGTACTCGTCGTACGAGACGCGCCGCACGTAGCCTCCCCGTCGTCACGAGGGCGGCCCTCCGTCCTCGAAGCTGAGAGGGACGCGGCGACCAGGCGACACCCGCACCGCCCGCCGCATCCCGTGAGCAGCAAGCTACGGTGTGTGGCGGGGCGGAACGGGTAGGGTTCGTACCCCTGTGTCAGGACAGGAGCCCGACCTTTACTGCGAGGTCGCGGGCCTCGTCGCGGGTGGGGCGCGGGCCGTCGAGCAGGTCCACGGTGATTTGGCGGGCGTACCCGTTGAAGCGAATCGTCTCCGGGGCCGACTCGTACGCCCGCCGCAGCGTCGCGACGGCCGTCTCCCGGTCGCCCTTGCCGTAGTGCGCCCGCGCGATTTCGATGAGGTGGCGAGCCCGTCGCGGCCGTGACGGGATGGCCGACGAGTCATGGCGGCGGGCCTGCCGCACCGCCTCGCCTGACTTCTGCAGCTCCACCGCGACCGTCACCGCGTGAGCGCCCATGATGACCCGGGAGAACGAGGTCTGCGGCTGGTAGAACTCCTGCGGCAGGCGTTGCGCCACGCCGTCGGCGCGATCCCAGTACCGCCAGGCCCGACCCTCCTCGCCGGCACGGGCGGCGGTGTAGGCCGCCTCGAAGTTCAGCGCCCCCCACAGAGCCAGCAGGTTCGTGTTCCCGTCGGCGATGCGCGGCTCCAGGGCCGACAGGACGTCCAGCGTCACCGCCGTCGCGGTGTCCCAGTCCCCGGCGTCCCGATGCACCTGGCACAGGAACCACCCCGCGACAGCCAACGCCTCCGGGTCGCCGGACTCCTGCGCCGCCACCATCGACCGGTCCGCGACCCGCCACAGCAACTCGGCAGCGGGCTGGTAGGCGAGGAACATCTGCGTCAGCCCGAATGTCTCCGCCACCAGGGCCTGCGCCTGCCGACGCTCTTCCCCCTCGTACGCCAGGGCGGCGCGCTGCACGTCGCGCAGCAGCCCCGGCAGCAACCCGCCCAGCACCGTACGGTGATCGGACGCCTGGTGGCGGGCCCGCCATGCCGTCGCAAGCCGGTCCCGCAGGCTCGTCAACGACTCCGCGGACGTCTCGCCGGAGAGCACGAAGCGGTTCACCGCGTCCCGAACGGAGGCCAACGCCGGATGCTCCGGCCCGTTGACCACGGCGGACCGGTCGCTCAACTCACCGGCCAGCACCGACACCTCGACCTTCAGGGCGCGCGCAATGCGATCCAGCATGTGGATGCGAGGCGGCAGGATGCGATCGGTCTCCACCGCCTTGACCCACTCGGCGCTGCGGCCCACCAGGCCGCCGAGCACCGCGCGGGTCTTCCCGGACCGCTCCCGGTAGACCTTCAACCGCTGCCCGAAGGTCAGTTCCGGCATGGATTCCATCCTGAACCTCCTCGTGGCGCGGACGCGCCATCGGCACCTGGGCGCCGTCCACCAACGCTACCGAGCAGCCCGTGCTCCCATAACCCCTCACACGCCGTCGCGGGCGTCCGATCCGGTCAGCTCGGCCGGCGCTCGACGCCGTATCCGTCCGCCATCGGAGCGCGACGCCTCGACTTACAGGTCCATCGCGCACCCGGACCCGGCGGCCGGTGTCCGGCTGCACCGTCTCTCGCTCCAGCGACATGCCCAGCTAGACCATCACCCGCGCGGACGCCTCGTTGCCGACGACGTGAATGCTGACCAGTCGCCGCACGTCCAGCTCGGCACGCGTGTGGGCGACCACGGCCCGAGCGGCCTGCGTGGCCAGGCCCCGGCGCACGCGGCAGTCTGGTCGGTGCCGGCGATGGCGGCTCCCCCCACTGTGACCGGACCACCGATTCGCGGGCGGGCCGACCGGCCGGTGTCAGTGGCGCCTATGGGGGGCGTCGATGATGTCGGGGCGCAGCAGATGGCCGAACCCGGCGCGGTCGAGGCGGCCGACCAGGCCGTCACGGTCGGTGCGCAGCGCGGCGGCGGAGGCGTCCAGGTCCCAGTCGGTCGCGGCGAGCTGGGACAGCAGATGTCCCCAGCGGGTCTGCGCGGCCGACAGGCGGAACGTCTTGAGGTAGGCCGTCCGGCCGTCCTCGTCGGTGATGGTCTCGCCGATGTGGTTCTCGGCGTCCGGGTGGAAGGCGGGCAGGAACCGGGACAGGGTGAACCGGCCCATCCGGCGTACCGGGGTGACGGTTTGACCCTCCGCGTTCAGCAGCCCGTCGCCCATGACCGCGTGCTGGGTTGCGCGAGGCGCACCGGCTGACCGGTGAACGCATCGCCCTGCTGCCGGAGTTGTCGCGTGACGACCCGTCCGCCGGTGTGGAGATCGTGGACGCCGTGCACATGGCGGCGACCTGGGCGATCGCCGCCGGGGATCTGCCGACCGCGCTGGTCGCCGCCGAACGCATCCACCAGGACGACCTGGTCAGCAACCATCCTTACGCCTCGGCGAGCAAGCTGATCCCGGCTCTCGTGTTGACGGGGCAGTTCAACGAGGCGCTGCGGCACAGCGAGGCGATGTGGGCGGGTTGGTGTCGGGCGGGCCGCCCGCCCGCCCCCTGGCTGTGGCTCGCCGTCCTGACCACCGCGCTCGCGTGCGGCCTGCTCGGCGACGGTGAGCGCTTCGGCCGGTGGCGGGCTCGGGCATTGGAGGTGACCGGCCTCGCCGCCCCCGAGCAGGTGCCGAACTTCGTCGCGTTCCGGGCCTTCGTGGACGCCCGGGTAGCCGTGCACACGCCGAGGCCACACGATGCCACGACGCTGGTCGAGCGCGTCTTCGGCAACGACTCGCTGGGCCGGTACGGGCCGTACGCCCGCGCTGCCGTGGCCGAACTCGCGGTGGTCGCCGGGCTGCCCGACGCGGCCGACCGCCTCGCCGAGGCCGCGCCGGCCGGCGCCGAGAACGACTGGGCCGCGGCCTGCCTGCGGCGGACCGCCGGCCGGCTGCACCAGGACGAGGACGCGCTCGCCGCCGCCGTCCGGGACTGGGAACGCATCGACGCCAGGTTCGAACGCGCCTGCACCCTGGTGCTGTTGCCCGGGCGGGCAGCCGACGGACGGGCGGAACTGGTCGAACTGACCCGGCGGTGACGGCCGTACGCCGTTCTCCGCGTCGAGCGGATCCGCGTCTACGGTGGCCGACACCCCGTTCAGCGCCGGAAGGGCTGGGTCAATCAGCCGCAGGGCGCCTCGTACGGCAGCCCCGGCACGTACGTCGACCACTCAGCCCGGCTGATGCGGTCACCGATCCCGTCGCACAGGCCCGGGGCGACCCGGTCGGCGTCGAGGTCCCACAGGTTGGTGGTCATGCCCGAGGTCACCACGGCGAGGGTGGCGCCGTCGGGGCTGAACCCGACGTTGTCGGCTGACGTCCCGGCCCCCACGCCGTACTGGAAGGTCGGGGTGCTGGCGTCGGTGAAGTCCCAGACCGCCAACCATTCCGGACTGGAGTATGGCTGCCCGGAGTAGTCGGGGAAGGCGACCGTCCGACCGTCCGGGCTGATCGCCAACCGGTTGGGGTTGCTGCCCGTCCTGCGGAGCGTGCTCCGCGGTTCGTCACCCAGGCCGTCCCTGCTCACCGGCCAGGCGCGCAGCGTACCCATGCCGTCCCCGACGAGGAGCAGGCGCCCGTCCGGGCGGAACACCCCGTTGGAGATCGAGGAGCCGGCGGTGAGCATCAGCCGGTCCCGGGGGGCGGGACGGCGGGAGTCGGCGAGGTCCCACAGCGTCGCCGACTCCGAGGCGAATGTGGCGAGCCACCGTCCGTCCGGGGCGAAGGCGAGGTTCCACGCCTCGACGGGCAGCACCGCGTACCGGTGGGGACGACGAGGGTCCGAGATGTCGTAAAGCTTCACCGTCGGCGGAGGTGTGCCCTTGGGCCGGTATTCCGAGTTGTCGGCGACCGCCAGTGTGCGCCCGTCCGGGCTGACGGCGAGGGCGATCGCTCCCAGGCTGAGACCGCCCACCTCGGACAGCGACACCTCCAGGTCGTCGGTGCGGCGCAGCCGGACCCGCAGGCCCTCGTCCGCCGGCTCGGCGACGGCCAGGAGCGTCCCGTCGGGACTGAACGTGACGCCGCTCACGGCGCCGAAGCCCCGGGGGTCGTTGGTGGCCCGGCGGATTCGTGGCGTGCGCCGGTCGGTGAGGTCCCACACCTGGGTGCCCACTCCGGCGATCGCCAGCAGGGGCGGGCCGACCGGGTTGAATGCCAGGTTGACGCCGAAGCCGTATGGGGCCAGCGGCATGCTGGCAAGGGCACCCGGCCGCCAGACGTTGGCCGTCGACCACAACTCGACCCCGTTGGCACCCGCGTGCAGGACCTTGTCCGACCGGCTGAGATAGGCCACCGACTGCCCCTTGTGTCCGATCAGCCGTGCGGCGTCGACGAGCTCGCCATCGACGTTCTTGGCCGGGTCGGGCTCGATGAACCGCCAGAGCTGCACCTCACCTCCGCAGCCGACGGCCAGCATCGCGGCGTCCGCGCGGAAGGCCAGTCCCTTGATGTCGCCGCAGATGAACCGCGTTCTGCTCTCGGTGACGGGTCGGGGCCTACGGGCGTCGTCCAACGCCCACACCCGGATCTGCTCCCGGCCGCTGCCGCAGCAGATCATGGCCAGATAGCGGCCGGTCCCGTCGAAGGCGAGCCGGTCCCGCCACTCCGGGCCGGCACCGAACGTCCGTTCGGACGGGACCCGGTCGAGGGGAGTGCCGGCGAGCGTGGTCAACGGGCGCACCCGAGCCGGGTCGGTCAGGTCCCACAGCGTCACCCTGCCGTCGCCGGTGACGGTGGCGAGCAACCGTCCGTTCGGCGCGAACGCCGCCGACTCGATCCAGGTCTTGTGCTTCGGAAAGCCCGGCAGCGGGCGCGGCGCCTCGGCGGCGCGGACGTCCCAGGCCCGGATCGTGCCCGCCGAGGTGCCGACCACGAGGATCTGCGCGTCGGGACTGAAGGCCACCGTGTTGACCGGTTCGTCGGCCAAGGGCAGCACGGCCGCCGGCCGCGTCCGGGTCGGGCCGTCCACGACCCAGAGCCGGACCTGGTGGCCGTCGCCGGTGTCCGGGTCGCGATCGTCCTCCGGCCGGACGGCGGCAGCGAGAAGGTTACCGCTGCGGGTCAGGGCGATCGGGCCGCTGCGGACGTCGGGAATGGCGCCTCGCCCGCCGGAGCGCAGGTCGCGCAGGGCGATGGCGTTGCCGGTGCTGATGGCGAGCAACCGCTCGCCGGCATCCACGGCAAGGTCGACAGCGGGCGCGCCGGCGTTGTAGACGCCGGGCAGTTGTTGTGCCGTGAAGACGGCCGCGGCGCCGACCCGCGGGTCCACGCGGTGGGCGACCAGACCGAGTTGCCGGGCAAGGCCGGGCTGGCTGCTGCGCAACGCTTCCACCTCGGTGGTCAACAGCCGGGCCAGCGCCACGTCGCGTTCCCGTACCGCCTGCCGTTGAAAGGTGAGGGCTCCGATGCCACCAGTGGTGGTGAGCAGCAGCAACACCACCAGGGTCGCCAGGACCGCTCGGACGCGCCGGGCGCGGCGGCGCTCCTGCCGTTCGGCGGCGGCGAGGAAGTCTGCGGACTCCGGCTCCAGGCTCGGCAGCAGGCCGGTACCGGCCGCCCGATCGCGCACCCCGGCCAGCTGGTTGCCCCGGTAGAGCAGCGACGGGTCCCGGCCGCCGCCCACCCAGCGGGCCGCATCAGCGGCGAGCTGCTGGCTGGTGCGGAGCCAGTCCCGGTCGGCGTCGATCCACCGGCCGAGCAGCGGCCAGGCGTGCAGCAGGGCCTCGTGGCTGAGCCGTACGGTGTCCCGGTCGACGGTGACCAGCCGGGCCCGGGTGAGTTGGTCGAGGGCTCGCTGGGCGGCCTGTTCGTCAGATGCGGCGCGGAGCAGGACGACGCGGTCGGTGGGCCGGGCGGTGTCCGCCGTCTCGTCACCGACCTGGACCAGGCGGGGCAGCATCCGCCGCGCGGCTGCCTGCGCGGCGGGGTCGAGCTGTGCGTACGTCTCGTCGGCGGTGCTGGCGACCGCCTGGGCGATACCTCCGGTCGCTCGGTAGCCGACGACGGTCATCCTGCTTCCCGACCGCCGCCGCCAGGTAGCCCAGAGGGCATGCGCGAGCAGCGGCAGGGCCCCTGCCGGAGGGCGGGCGAAACCCCCGGCGCCCAGCTCGTGCAGCATGAGGTCGGCGAGTCCGTCGTCCTGGATCAGCCCGACGGCGGCGGCGGGCCGCTCGATCGCCGCGCGCAACTCGTCGGTGCTCATGGGTTCCACCAGGAACTGGTTCTCGCGCAGCGCGGCCGCGAGGTGCGGATGTTCGGCCGCACGGCCGTAGAAGTCGGCGCGCAGGGCGAGCACCACTAGAGAGTGGACCGCGAGGGCAGCGAGCGCCCCCAGGAAGACGTGCTGCTCGGTCTCGTCGGGGCAGAGGGTGAAGAGTTCCTCGAGTTGGTCGACGACGACGACGAGCCGTGCGCCTGGCCGGTCGGCGAGCAGGTCGACGGCCAGCTCGGCGGCCTGCGCCGGGTCGGCCCGGAGCCGTTCCGCCGTTCCGGTGCTGCCGGCGGCGCCGAGGCGGGCGACCAGCCGCTCCACGGGTTGGTCACCGGGGGTGAGGACGATCGACGGCCAGGAGGCGGCCTGACGCAGTGGTGGCGCGCCGGTGTGCAGTGCGGCGAGCAGTCCGGCATGCAGCAGCGAGGTCTTACCCGTGCCGGAGGCGCCGACGAGCACAAGCGGCTGGCATTCGTCCACCGACTCGGCCGCGGCCGTCAGCAACCGGGCGGTCGCCTCCTCACGACCGTAGAAGAGCGGGGCCTCGTCTACGGAGAACGCCTCCAGGCTGGGATACGGGCAGGGTCCGGCCGCCGGCGGTTCCTCCTCCCGCGCCACCGTCTCGGGTTGCGCCACGTTGGCGGCGATGAGCAGGTCACCGGAGCGGCCGGCCGCCTGCCGCTGGGGCAGTGGCGCCTGTCGTGCCCGCAGCGTGCGAAACAGGTAGTCGTAGACGTCGTCAAGGCGCAGCTGCGCCGGTCCCCGCGGGTCTCCCTGGTCGAGCAGTTCCATCAGGGCGCCGCTGAAGGTCGTGTAGGTGGCGTCCGCCGGCGCGAGGGCGAGCCTCTCGGCCGAGGTCATCAGGTAGACACCCTGGGCTGCGGGCATCGTGAACGTCGGCGCCTGTGCCGGCCGGCTGCCGTGTACGTCCGCACGGCCGGAGAAGCAACAGTCGAGTACCACTACCACCGAGGTGGCCGCGCAGTCCGTCACCACCTCGCGGATCGCGCCCACCGGCAGCGCCTGGTGGGCGGTCAGGCCGGGGGTCAGTCGGTCGGTGTCGGTCGCCGCCAGGTGCAACTCCCCGTGGGGACCGATCAGGCCGTGCCCCACGTAGTAGATCACCAGGACCGTGGTGGCGGCTGATGCCGTCTCGGCGATGGCGGTGGCCATGGCGTAGGAGGTCGGCGGGTCCAGAACCATGCGGACGAGCTCGGGCTGCACGCCGCAGCGTGTGACCAGGCTGTCCCGCAGCGCCGGCAGGGTGCGGGCCACGGCGGGCACCGAGTTCAACAGGGGCCCGCGATGGGTGGCGGTGCCGAGCAGCAGGACCCGAACGCCGTCACCGGTCAGGTCTGTCACCGGTGTGTTTCATGGGCATCGATGGTCGACACCTGGGCCCGACTCTCCGGGGCACGCTCGTCGAGCAGCGCCGTCAAGGCCTCGAACTGGGCACGCAGTGCGACGCCGTCGAGACTGCGGACCCGCGTCGCGGACAGCTCGACGGACGAGCCGTCCGATCTGGTCAGCTTGACGGTGACGTCGCTGCGTCGCTCACGGAGCCACGACAACAGGCTGCCGGCGACGACCGTGGCGACACCGCCGGGTGCGAGGATCAACACCAACGCCTCGATCAGGGAGCCCAGGGTGCCGGGCACCGGTGGACGCTCGACAGCGTCCACCCTCCCCCGCAGCTCGCCCTCGGCTCGAAGCCAGTGCTGCAAAGACCGTAGCTCGTCGTCGACGGCCTGCCCAGACAGACCGACCACTTCCACCCGCATGCGCCAGCACCCCCGCCGTCAGGCACCCGGACATCCGAGATCCTACCGTGACGCCTCAGCTACCAGAAGTACGCGAGCGGCGGGAACCCGGTCGAATCGACGCGCATGCAGGGTCCCGCATTGACTCGGGACCGGGAAGGCGCAAGCCTATGGAAGCGCTCCCATCGTCGAGCTTCTATTCGCGTGAGGGAAGGAATGCTCGTGCGTCCCACCACCGCACTGCTCCCGGTCGTGCTGGCCACGGCCCTCGGCGGCCTGGCCCTGCCGGAACCCGCCCTGGCCGCGGCCGGCCCGGCGCTGGCCGTCGACACCACCGCCGACCGGCACCCGATCAGTCCGTACGTCTACGGCATGAACTTCGCCGACGAGGCCCTCGCCCGGGAGCTGCGGCTGCCGGTGCACCGGTACGGCGGCAACGCCACCACGCGCTACAACTTCCGCAACGACACCACCAACCGGGCCTCGGACTGGTACTTCGAGAACATCCCGAACGACAACCCGAGTCCGGCCGATCTGCCGAAGGGCTCGGAGACCGACCGGTTCGTGCAGCGGAACAAGGCCACCGGCGCCGCCACGGTCATGACGGTGCCGATGCTCGGGTGGATCGCCAAGGACCGGGCGAAGGCGTGCGGCTTCAGCGTGGCCACGTACGGTCCGCAGCAGTCCACCGACCCGTGGGCGCCGGACTGCGGCAACGGCAGGAAGCCCGACGGGAGCCTGGTCACCGGCAACGACCCGGAGGACACCAGCGTCGCGGTCGGTCCGGAGTACGCGACCGACTTCGTCAACCACCTCAAGGGGCAGTTCGGCGCCGCCGCCGACGGCGGCGTCCAGTTCTACAACCTGGACAACGAGCCGGACCTGTGGCACTCCACCCACCGCGACGTCCGCCCGACGGGCCTGGGCTACGACGAGCTGCGTGACCGCACCTACGCGTACGCCGCCGCGATCAAGGCCGCCGACCCCGGCGCGAAGACGCTCGGTCCCGTCGGCTGGGGCCTGAACTCGATCTTCTACTCGGGGCTGGACCAGGACACCTGCTCGCGCACCGGATGCTGGTCGAACCCGCCGGACAGGGCCGCGCACGGCGGCCAGGACCTCGGCCCGTGGTACCTGGACCGGATGCGCGAGTACGAGCAGCAGCACGGCACCCGGGTCCTCGACTACTTCGACGTGCACCTCTACCCGCAGCAGTCGGGTGTGTTCGGTGACGCGGCGGGCGACGCCGACACCCAGGCGCTGCGGCTGCGCTCGACCCGCCAGCTCTGGGATCCGACGTACACCGACGAGAGCTGGATCAACCAGCCGGTCCGCTTCATCCCCCGGATGCGGGAACTGGTCGACCAGCACTACCCGGGCACGAAGATCGCGATGACCGAGTACAACTGGGGCGGCCACGGGTCGCTCAACGGCGCGCTCGCCCAGGCCGACGTGCTCGGCATCTTCGGCCGCGAAGGGCTCGACCTGGCCACCCTCTGGACCGCGCCCGAGGCCGACCAGCCGGTGGCCAACGCCTTCCGCATCTACCGCGACTACGACGGCAAGGGCGGCGCGTTCGGTGAGACCTCCGTCAGGGCGACCAGCTCCGACCAGGGCAAGCTGGCCGTGTACGCCGCCGAGCGCACCGCCGACAAGGCGCTGACCCTGGTCGTGGTCAACAAGACCGGCGACGACCTCACCAGCCCGCTCACGCTCACCGGTGTCTCCGCCGACACCGTCCAGGTCTACCGCTACAGCGAGGCGAACCTCGCGGGCGTCGTCCGGGAGGCCGACCAGCCGGTGACCGCCGGCGGCCTCACCGGCACCTTCCCGGCCAACTCGATCACCCACCTGGTGCTGCCGCGCGGTACCACGCCCGGCGACACCACGGCGCCGACCGCCCCCGGCAGGCCGACCGCCGGCACGGTCACCGCCGACAGCGTCGCCCTGACCTGGACGCCGTCCACCGACGACACCGGCGTGACCGGCTACGACGTGCACCGGGTTGACGCCACCGGCACGGTGAAGGTGGGCAGCGCCACCGGCACCTCGTACACCGTGGGCGGGTTGACCCCGGACACCTCGTACACCTTCGCGGTCACCGCGCGTGACGCGGCGGGCAACGTCTCGACGGCCTCGCCCGGCCTGACCGTGCGGACCGCGCCCACCGCCCCGACCGGCCGCTGCGCGGTCGGCTGGACGGCGAACAGCTGGCCCGGCGGCTTCACCGCCACGGTCACCATCAAGAACACCGGCACCACCGCCATCGACGGCTGGAAACTCGCGTTCGACTTCCCCACCGCCGGCCAGAAGATCGGCCAGGGCTGGTCGGCCACCTGGAAGCAGGACGGGACCAGCGTCACCGCGGAGAGCATGACCTGGAACGGCAGGCTCGCCCCCGGCGCCACCACCAGTATCGGCGTCAACGGCACGTGGAGCGGCACCAATCCGGCGCCGTCCGCCTTCACCCTCAACGGTCAGCGCTGCGGCTGACCTGAGGCGACTCTGCTCCGCCGGCCGGACCGGCGGAGCAGAGTCGGACAGGTCCAGCTCCCCGGCCGCGAGTGCGCCGGGAGCGGCCGGCGGAGATCGGCATCGACTACTGCGTCCACGATCGCGTGAACCGCGTTAGCGCCGCTCACGGCCGGGGTAGGACAGGTCAATGACGACCGACCAGGCGAAGCAGGAGCTGCGGGAGCTGATCGAGGAGCGCGTGGCGGCAGTGGCGCGCCGCGATGCCGAGGCGCTTGCCGCCCAGCAGGCCGCGGACGTGCTGGCCTTCAACGTCCTGCCCCCGCTGCGACTACGGGGCGCCGACCAGGTGGCACCCCAGACCCGGGGGTGGTTCGACGCATACGCCAGCGGCCCGGGCTACGAGGTCCGGGACCTCCAGGTCGACGCCGACGGCGACCTCGGCTACTGCGCCTTCCTCTACCACGTCACCGGACGGTTGCGGTCGGGCATGGACGTCTCCATGTGGGTACGCGCCACGCTCGTGTGCCGCAGGCGCGACGGGCGGTGGGTCGTCGTCCACGACCACGAGTCGATTCCGTGGGACCCGGAGACAGGCCAGGGTTTGTCCGGCCTCGATCCCGACGCGTGACGACGCGACCGGCGCCCTGTCATCGGCACAACCGCCAGGTCGCGGTGGAGACCCATCAGACCTGTACACCACGCCCGGCCAGCCGGGTGGGCACGGGCCGGTGCGACACGCGGTCCGGCACTATCGTGACCCGATGACGACCGACAGGTGGACGAGGTGGCTGTTGGCGCGGCGAGACGGCGGCGACGCCAGCCTGCGCGCCCGGCACGCCACCGACCTCGCCGGGTTCCGCGACGGCGTTCTGGACCGGGCCGACCTGAAGCCCGACGACGTCCTCCTCGACGTCGGATGTGGGACCGGACTGATCGGGTTCGGCGCGCTCGACCGTCTCGGTCCGGACGGCCGGGTCATCTTCAGCGACGTCTCGCCGGACCTGCTCGACCAGTGCCGAGGGACCGCCGACGGCGATGAGCGGTGCAGCTTCGTCCAAGCCCCGGCCGAGGACCTCGCCGACATCGCCGACGCCTCCGTCGACGTCGTCACCACCCGGTCGGTGCTCATCTACTCCGGCCGTAAGGCCACCGCGTTCGCGGAATTCTTCCGAGTGCTGCGCCCGGGCGGAAGGCTCTCCCTCTTCGAGCCGATCAACCGCTTCGCGCTTGAGCACCGCCCGGAGGATCTGTTCGGCTGGGGTGGCACGCCGGTCGACGACCTGGTGGCCAAGGTCAGCGACATCTACCGGGGCCGGACCGAAGCGGCCGAGCGGCCGATGGTCGACTTCGACGAACGCGACCTCGTCGTCTGGGCGCAGGCCGCGGGTTTCGAGGCGATCGACCTGGAATACCGCGCCCAGCTCGACGTACCCGCCGAGCCGATCAGCGACTGGGAGGCGCTCAAGCGGACGGCCCCCAACCCCCTGGCCCCCACGTACGGCGAGGCCATTGCCGCCGCGCTGACCGGCGACGAGCACGAGCGCCTCGACGCGTGCATGACCGCCCTGGCGGCGGCCGGCACGCCGACGCGGCGCACGGCGGCCACGGCGTTCCTCCGCGCACGGCGTCCCGACCGGAACCGCTGAGACATCTCACGTGTCGCGCGCCCGACGGTGACGCCACATGAGCCTGGTGTCGGCGTTCGTACCGATCTGGGTCCTCACCGCGATCGGCTGGGCGGCCTGTCGGTGGGGCCTGCTGGGCGAGGCGGCGGCGGTGGTGCTCGGCCGCTTCGTGTTCCACCTGGCGATGCCGTCCGCCCTGTTCCTGGCCCTGTCCCGCATGCCGCTCTCCGGGTTCGCCAACCGCTCGCTGCTCGCTTTCGCGGTGAGCACGGCCGCGGTCGTCGGGCTGGGGTGGGTCGGCGCGAGCCGGCTGTTCGATCGCGCGCCCGGCGAACGGCCGATCTGGGGCATGGCCGCCGGGTACGTGAACTCGGCGAACCTCGGCATCCCGATCGCCACGCAGGTTGTCGGCAGCGTGTCGTTCCTGGCGGAGGTGGTGCTGCTGCAGGTGCTGGTCGTGACGCCGGTGATCCTGGTCGTCCTGGACCGGCACAGCGACCCGGCCGGGCGGGTACGGGTCCGTCGTATCGCCTCCCTGCCGGTACGCAACCCGGTGATCCTGGCATCGCTGCTCGGCGTCGTGTGCTCGGCTGCCGACCTGCGCCTGCCGTCGGCGGCCGACGCGTCGCTCACCCTGCTGTCGGGCGCCGCGGTCCCGGCCGCCCTGGTCGCGCTCGGCGCGTCGCTGCACCGCCCGGCCGCGAGCCGAGCCGAGCCGGCCGAACCGGCCGAGCTGGCCGTGATCACCGCGCTGAAGCTCGTCGCCCAGCCGGTCATCGCGTACGCGGCCGGACTGGCCCTGCACCTGTCCGCGCCGCAGATGCTCGCCGTCGTGGTGTGCGCCGGCCTGCCGACGGCGCAGAACACGTTCATCTACAGCCAGGAGTACGGCGTCGGCGAGGCGGTGGCCAACCGGGCGGTGGTGGTGACCACGACGCTGTCGCTCGTCACCCTGGCCGCGGCGGCGTCACTGCTCGGATAGGTCCGTCAGCAGCCGTCCCGACGACGGAACCGACCCGACCGTGGCGACCGCCTTGCCCCGCGCCGGCCGGGACGGCAGGCTTGGCAGATGTCCGCGGGGAGGGCACACCGTCGTCTGCCGACCCTCCGGCGCACCGTGACGCACCCCGCTGTCTGGTCGGTGCCGGCGATGGCGCTGCTGGTGTTCGTGGCGATGCCGTTCAACGACGGGTTCTACAGTTTCTGGGTCAACTACGACGCGCAGGGTGACGCACAGCAGCATGAGCTGCTCCACACCACGCGCATCTTCCGATACACCTCCGGCGTCCTGTGTGGGCAGGCGTTGGCGTTACTGGCCGGCGCCGCCCTCGCCGTCCGGAACACGCAGGCGAGGGCGCTGGCGGCGGCGATCCCGCTCGCGGTGCTCCTGGCCGGGGTGGCCGTCGTGGTCGCGTACCCGCTCGCCCGGGGTCGCGAGGGCATCTTCTTCGCGACCGGGGCGCTCGACGAACCGGTCCTGGTGCGGGTCCTCCTGAGCGAGGTGGCCGCGTACCCGCTCTACGCCGCCGCCGGCGTCGGCCTCGGCACGCTGCTCGGGGGGCGCCTGCGGCGACCCGCGGCGCGCTGGCCGCTCGTGCTCCTGTTCCTGCTCGGCTGGTTCGTCGCCACCCTGACCGGGCTGCTGCAGGACGACCGGTTCGAGGCGCCGTCCGGGCTGTTGTGGGTCGTCCCGCCGATCGCGGCCGGCACGGCAGTCGCGTTGGCCGGACTGTCGACGGATGTCTGGGCCGTACCGCCCGTGGCGGTGGGCGACTGGGGGCGCGGCGCCGGCGCCGCGCTGCTGGTGAGCGCCGCCGCGTACGCCCTGGGGTTGAACCTGTTCGCCCGGGTCCGAACAGGGCCACGAGGTCGGCAGGCGGGGACGGTACTCTGCGGCCTCGTGAACGCCTTGCTGCGACGGTTCGTCGAGCTCGTCGAAGCCGACCTGACAGCCGCCGGCTTCGTCCGCCGAGGGCTGGTCTTCCGGCATTTCCACCCAGAGGGCAACGGGATTGCGCTCGACATCCAACGCACCGCCACGCTGGGGGGTGAGGTCGAGTTCTTCATCAATGTCGGGGTGCTGCTCGCACCGCACCTGCGGTACCTCTTCGGAAAGGACGATCCGCTCCGCGACGCGACACCGCACCACGGCGTCTGGCGTCATCGCCTGGTGGCGACCGACGACGGCGCGGCGATGCCCGACCACAGGTTCTCGCTGTCCGCCCAAGCCGACGTGGAACGTGCCGCCGCCGTCGTGCGGACCTGGCTGGCGCGGAACCTGCCCCGCATGGAGAGCTGGCTGGGCGACGTCGAGGCGATGCTCGCCGCCATCGAGGAGGACCGCGAACGAGCCGCCCAGGCCCGCGCCGAGCAACTCGCCTCCGGCCGGTGGCGGGCCGGCCGTTGGCCGGACGGGACGTGGAGCGGCGCCGTCATCCGCGCCTACGCGCACGCCGAACGCGGCGACGTGGAGGCAGTCGCGGCCGAGACCGCGAGCTGGCGCGTCGGCGGCCCCGACTCGTTGGCCGCCGACGCGCTGGCGATCGCCCACCGGCGTCGTGCCGATCGGCAGGGATGACCGTCGACGTCGGATGCGGGACCGCCCGCCGACGGCGATGATCCGTGCAGCTTCATTCAGGCGCCGCCCGAGGACCCTGCCGGCGTCACCCCGCATCCACCGTCGAGCGGCGATCGCGGTACGGGCGGACGCCTGTCAGTCGCGACGGCCGTCGCTCAGGTGCAGGTCGGCGGCGTGACGATGCTCGATTCTGCTTCACCGCCGTTCCTCGCGGTGAGGTCGCACCCGGACGGCGCTCCTTTCGCTGACCCACCGCCCCGATGGGTCACAGGCCGGTTCGCCCATCGATGCACTCGCGCAGAAGGTCGGCGTGGCCAGCGTGCCGCGCATACTCCTCGATCACATGAAGAAGTACGTCGCGCGTGGCGTGGCTGCCACCGTCGGCCGGTACCTCGCGGCCCAGGTCGGCCTCCTCAAGGGCGTCGAGCCATTCATCCGCCTTGGCGATCTCGGCCTTCCAGGTGGCGAAGGCGTCCTTCACCACCGCCGGGTCGGGGTCCGCGCCCCCGAAGTCCCAGTCTGGGTCGTCCTCGTGCTGGTAGAGGCACGGTGCGTCGGTCCGCCCTTGCAGCACACGCTGGAACCAGTGGTTCTCCATCTGAGCCAGATGGCGGACCAGGCCGAGCAAGCTCAGGGTGCTGGGCGGCACCGAGCGTCGACCGAGCTGCTCGGCGTCCAGTCCGTCGCACTTCATCTCTATGGTGAGACGGTAGTTGCCGAGGTACTCCCGGTAGGTCGCCTTCTCGCCGACGGGCTCACCGAAAGTCCTGGGATCGTCCCCGGGGGCGGTCCACAGTTTACTCACGGCGCCACCCCATCGTGAGCGGACCGCACCGGTCAAGCGAGTTGCGGTGCACCAACCTCGACAGCCGTTGAAGGAACCGATCGCCGCTCGCTCATCGCTGGAAGCGGCCTCGTCGTGCCGCGTGCGCCGGCGGAGCTTGATACTTCCTTCTGGAGGAAACACAGCAAAACATGATTCGCTGCCCAGTGAGGGCAACGCCGTGGCCACACCGAGGACCCGCCGAACAGGCTCACCGGACCGGGGCGAGGGTGGCGGCCAACACCCGCCAGTTGCCGTCCTCACGCACCCACAGCCGGGTGTAGAGCAGCCGCGCGGACACCACGGCACCGCCCTGAACCGCATCGACCACAGCGACCGTGCGGGTTACTCCGGTCTCACCGTCTTCCTGGACGTCGAGCGACTCCTCCACCAGGTTGGTGATGCGCAGGGCCCCCGAGCGGTAGCTCTCCAGGTCATCGTCCTTCGAGAAGATCGACCCGTCCGGTCCCGCAGCCACGACCCGGGGGTGTAGGAGCGCGTCGAGGGAATCGACATCGCCGCCGCGCTGAGCGGCTTGCAGCTGCCGTTCCGCAGCATGGAGACCCATCCACCGATCCTCTCCAGCGCCCCGCACCGGGACAAGGGGGTTCGCTCGCGGCAGAACGCCACCGCAACATGATCAAACACGGCGCGTTCGCCACCACGACGTGCGCGGCCGGTCGGCCGCCCGCCACCTGAGCGATTGAGCAGGTCACGGGCGGGGTAGTGGGCTTCCTCGCAGAAGATCGATCGGCGGCCGGTCCCGGTCCGCCCGGCGAGAGGACCACCACCGGTGCGGACATGGGGGCGCGGCGCCGTCGCGCGGTTGCGGGGCGACGGGATGACCGTGGTCGAGCTGACCAGCGCCGCGGTGGTCGCCTGGATCGTGGCGGCGGTGGTGATCCGGCACCCTGACCCGTTCTTCGCCCCGACCGCCGCGCTCGTCGTGCTCGGCGAGTCCCGCGGGCGACGGCTGCGGCAGACCGTCGAGATCCTGCTCGCCGTGGCCGCCGCCGTGCTCGCCGCGGAGCTGCTGGTGTACGCGCTGGGCCCCGGCACCGGCACGGTCCTGCTGGTGCTGGTGCTGACCACCACGACGCTCGTGGTCATCGGGGCCCGCCGTGCCCTGGTCGTGCAGGCCAGCGTCTCGGCCATGTACCTGGTCGTGGTCGCCGCGCCCAGCGGGACGCTGATGCCGTTCCGCTTCGTCGACGCGCTCATCGGCGGCGCGGTGGCGCTGGCCGCCAGCCAGGTGATGGCCGCCCGTGACCCGCTGGAGCCGCTGGTGGCGCAGGCCCGGCGCAGCTACACCGACCTGGCCGACCTGCTCGACCAGGTGAACGCGGCGCTGCGCAGCTGCGACGAGGACGCCGCCCGGGACGCGCTGGACCAGGCCCGGCAGGTGGACGACTGCGTCGCCCACCTGCAGTCCGCCGTGCTCGCCACCGGCGAGACGCTGCGGCTGGGACTGCGCCGCCGGCACCTGGGCAAGCTCGTCGAGGTGGAGGCGACGCTGCGGCAGCTCGACTACGCCGCCCGCAACATCCGGGTGCTGGCCCGGGCCGGCGTGACCCTGACCCGCCGGCACACCGCCACACCGCCGGAGCTGGCCGCCGCGATCAGCGCGCTGACCGCCGCCGTACGGTCGGCCGGGGAGGCTCTGGCCCGCGACCTCAGCGGCGCCGACGCGGACCGGCACGCGCAGCAGGCCGACGCGGCGGCCCTGGAGGCGGTCCGGATCGCCGCGGGCCTGCTGCGGACGGACCCGCCGCTGCCGGTCACCATGATCGTCGGACAGATCCGGGCAACCGCGATCGACCTGCTGCGCGGCGTCGGCCACGACGACACGACGGTGCTGGACCGGGTGGACGAGGCGCTCGGTCTGAGCCGGGCCTGACGCCCGGACGCTGGGTCAGGCTTCCCCGGAGCGATCCTCGGTGAGGGCACTAGACCATGCGGCGCCGCACCCGCCACGCCACCACCCCGATCAGGACCGCCGCGACGGCGACGAACAGGGCCGCCTCGATGAGCTGGAACGTCCAGAACCGGTCGGCCGGGTGGTAGACCCCGAACTGCTGGATGCCCCGCTCGTGCAGGAACTGGTTGAGGTTGGTGCCGGCCCGGTCGGCGGCGCCCTCCAGTTCGGCGTACTCGGTGCCGCTCAGCCTGCGCCCGGTCGCGTCCGCGTAGCCGTGGTCGATGGTCCAGTCGGCGAAGCTCGGCAGGTGCCCCGCCTGGTCCGCCGCGCCGCCGGCGGGGACCGGCTCCATGCTGGTCAGCGGCGTGGCGTACGCGGGACGGGCCAGCAGCGCCACCGACATCCGGGCGGCGAGGAACGCCCCGAACGCGACGCCGAACGCGGGCAGGCTGCGCCGCAGGATCGCCCCGGCGGCGGTGGCGACGCCGAACGCGAACAGCGCGTACGCCACCGGGACGAGTCCCTCCAGGTCGAAGGCGTCGTACTGGAACCGTCCTTCCCACGCGTCGAACGGCTGACGGAACCAGGTGAGCACCGCGGTGAACATCCCGGTGATCGTGACGGTGACGCCGGCCAGTGCCGCGAGCTTGGCCGCCAGCCAGCGCATCCGCGGGACGGCCTGCGTCCAGGCGAGCTGCCAGGTGCCGTCCTCCAGTTCGCGCGCGAGCAGCGGCGCGCCGAGGAACGCACCGATGACGACGGGGACCAGGTAGAAGGCGGCCAGGAGGTTCTCGACGTAGCCGTACTCCTCGTCGAGCCGGCGGAAGGACGCCGCGCAGGCGTCGTTGCCACCGACCTGTCCCGCACAGCGGGCGGCACCGCCGGGGAACAGGTCGTGGGCCTGCGTCCCGAGCACGAGCAGGGCGACGCCGAACACGCCGGCGAGCAGACCCAGGACGCAGACCTCGGTCCGGTGCTGGCGCCAGATCAACCACGTCACGCCGCCACCCCCGACGTGACCGCGGCGCTCGGCTCGGCCGGCCGGCGCAGGTACGCCAGCACGAGGTCCTCCAGCGCGACCGGTCGGGCCTGCCACCCCGGCGCGGCCGGGAGCCCGCCGTCGCGTACCAGCAGGGTGGTGTGCCGGTCGCTGTGGACGGCCTCCACGACGGCCCCGGCCCGGTCGAGGTCGGTGGCCGTGCGCGGGCCGACGAGCAGCCGGTGCTCGGCGAGGAGGGTGTCGATGTCACCGGTGAGGGTGACCCGGCCCTGGTTGAGCACGACCAGGTGGTCGCAGACGCGCTCCAGCTCGTGCACGACGTGGGAGGAGAACAGGACGGTCACCCCGCCTTCGGCCACCGCGCCCATGAGGACCTGGAGGAACTCGTGCCGGGCCAGCGGGTCGAGGCTGGCCACCGGCTCGTCGAGGACGAGCAGGTCCGGGCGCTTCGCCAGGGCCAGGGCCAACGCGACCTGGGCCTGCTGCCCGCCGGAGAGCGTGCCGGCCCGGCGGTCGAGCGGGATGCCCAGCTTCGCCAGCCGGCGCTCGGCCAGCCCCTGGTCGAACCGCAGGTTGCAGGCCCGGCCGAAGCGAAGCAGCTCGGCGACGGTGAAGCGCTTGTACAGCGGATGGTCCTGGGCCAGGAACCCGACCCGGGACAGCGTCTGCGGGGTCTGGCGGTGACGTCGTGGCCGAGGACCTCCACCGTGCCGGTGCTCGGCGCCAGCAACCCGACGACCAGGCGCAGCAGCGTGGTCTTGCCCGCGCCGTTCGGCCCGACCAGGGCGATCACGCCGCCCGCCGGCAGGGCAAGGGTGCAGTCGCGCAGTGCCCAGCCCTTCCGGTAGCGCTTGCCCACGCCGGCGGTGCGCAGCGCGAACCCGGTCGCTGTCACGCCACGTCCTCATTCCTCGTCTGCTGGTGGACGGAGGCGAAGATCGCGTTGACCGCCTGTTCGTCGAGGCCGGCCGCGTAGGCGCGGCGCAGCCAGGCCGCCAGGCCGCGGCGCAACGACGTGTACGTCGACGCGGGCATCGCGGCGGACTGCTGCTCGTTGACGAACGTGCCCTGGCCGGGCCGGCCGGTGACCAGGTTCTCCTGCTCCATCTGCCGGTAGGCCTTGGCGACGGTGTTCGGATTGATCGCCAGGTCCTCGACCACCTCGCGGATGAGCGGGAGGCGGTCACCGGGTTGGAGGAAGCCCAGCAGCACCGCCTGGCGGACCTGCTGGACGAGTTGCAGATACGGCGGCACCCCGGAGTGGGTGTCGAGCCGGAAGACGAACACGGAAGCCCCCTACTGCTTTACTAGCACCATAGTAAAGCAGTAAATGGCCGGTCAAGAACGCCGACATGCCCGCGTAGCGGCCCAGGAGCACCGAGACCGCGGCGCACACCACGAGGTGATCGGCGGATGCTGTCCGCCGGCCGGGTCGGCAGGCCATACCCTTGACCATGAGCACGGCATCCTCCGGCACGTCAGACGCTCGGGCTCGACCGGTCCGCGCTCGTTGCTCGACTCGAAAGGCACGCCCATGCCCGGCACCACCGCACCCGTCACGTACCTCATCGTGGACGGGGAGAACATCGATGCCACTCTCGGCAACAGTGTTCTGGAGCGCCGGCCGGCCCCGGCGGAGCGACCCCGGTGGGAGCGTCTGCGGGACTTCGCGCGGGACACGTGGCAGCAGCCGGTGAAGGCGCTGTTCTTCCTCAACGCCTCGGGCGGCGGTCTGCCGATGCCGTTCGTCCGGGCCCTCCTGAGCCTGGAATACCGGCCGATTCCGCTCGCCGGATCCTCGGATCAGAAGGTGGTGGACATCGGCATCCAGCGGACGTTGGAGGCCATCGCCCGGCGCCCGGGCAACGTGATGCTGGCCAGCCACGACGGCGACTTCCTGCCACAGATGGACGATCTCCTCCGCAGTGATCACCAGGTCGGGATCGTCGGGTTCAAGGAGTTCCTCAACGCCGGCTTCGCCGACCTGCCGGGCCTGCAGGTGTTCGACATCGAGGAGGACGCGGGCTGCTTCACCAACGTCCTTCCCCGGGTACGCATCATCGACCTGGAAAGCTTCGACCCCGAGCGCTTCCTGTAGGCCGACAGCATCCGCGGACCCCTGACGGCTTACGCGCATTTGATACAGAAGCGGGCGAACGGCCGGGCGGCGAGCCGTTCCTCGCCGATCGGCTGCCCACACCGTTCGCAGACGCCGTAGGTCGCCGCGTCCACCCGACGCAGCGCGTCGTCGACGTCGGCGATCCGCTTCCGCGCCCCGGCCAGCAGCGCGGTCAACTGGGCGCGTTCGAAGCCGATGGTGGCGCCCTCCGGGTCGTGCTCGTCGTCGGCATTCGAATCCCGCGACGCCAGGAACAGCGCCTGCAGATCCTGGGCCAGCGTCGCCGCCTCGGCCTCCGCCCTCGCGCGCAGCCGCAGCAGTTCATCCCGGACCATCCGGGCAGCCTAACGGCCGCCCGCCCGCACGTCGTCGGCGTCGGTGTCGGTGAGCAGGCGGGTGGCCAGGGCGCGTACCTCGTCCCTGAGTTCCTGCGGTCGGTCGATCGTGAACGGCCAGCCGAGCCCGGCGAGCATCTGCGCCGCCCCGTCGAGCCGTTCGGCCCGGGTGGTGAGGCGCACTCCGCCGGGCACCTCGGTCAGCGCGCCGACCGACGGCGGGATCCGTCGCCGCGCCTCCTCCAGGCTGGTGTGCAGGACCACGGAGATGTCGTGCGCGTACGGCACGGCCGCCATACCGGTGAGGACCTGCGTGGTGGGATCGAAGCCGGCCGGGACGTCGAACCTGCCCTGGGTGGGGCGGACCGTCCCGATCCGGTCGAGCCGGAACGTCCGCACGGCCCCACGGTGGTGGTCGTGACCGGTGACGTACCACCGGCCGGCGTGGAAGACCAGCCCGTACGGGTCGAGCTGCCGCTCGCCGGACCGGCCGCGCCAGCTGGTGTAGGTGATGCTCACCGGTTGCTGGTGTCGGGCCGCTTCGGCGAGCACCAGCAGCACCTCGATGCCGGGCGGGGCGGACCTGCGGATCGGTGCGGTGAAGTCCACGGTGCCCAGCAGCGAATCGATCCGCCGGGCGAGGACGGCCGGCAGCACCCGGCGGATCTTCGCGGTCGCGCTCTCGGCGGCCGCGCCCTCCGTGGTGACCAGCCCCGCCCGGGTGGCGGCGACGAGCCCGAGCATGACGGCGACCGCCTCCTCGTCGGTGAGCATCAGGGGCGGCAGCTTGTATCCGGGCGCGAGCCGGTACCCGCCGTAGCGACCGCGCCGGGCCTCGACCGGGACGCCGAGGTCGGCGAGGTGCGCGGCGTAGCGGCGGACCGTGCGCTCGTCGACGCCCAGCCGACCGGCCAGGTCAGCGACGGTGAAGCCGCCACCCGCCTGGAGGATCTCCAGCAGCGCGAGCACCCGCGCGGTGGGCCGGGCCAAAGTTCGACTCCTCATCCGGGCGGAATCTGTCCGGTATTGATCGTAGCGTGGCACGCATGACGACATTCGTACTGGTTCCCGGGTTCTGGCTCGGCGCGTGGGCCTGGCGCCCGGTCGCCGCCGCCCTGCGTGGGCAGGGCCACGAGGTGTATCCGCTGAGCCTGACCGGCCTGGGCGAGCGCGCCCACCTGGCCCGCCCGGACACCGACCTCGACGTCCACGTCACCGACGTGGTCAACCTGCTGCGCTACGAGGACCTGCACGACGTGGTCCTCGTCGGGCACAGCTATGCCGGCGCGGTGGTGACGACCGCCGCCGCCGACCGCATGACCGACCGCATCGCCCAACTGGTCTTCGTCGACACCGGCCCGCTACCCGACGGGGCGGCGAACGACGACTTCAACCCACCCCAGGAGCGTGACCGCAACGCGGCGCTGGTCGCCGAGCACGGCGACGGCTGGCGGCTGCCACCCCCGCCGTGGGCCCAACTGGCGGCGGCAGCAGGTGTCGACGACTCGGTCGTCGCGCTGCTCGACGAGCGGTCGGTGGCCCAACCGTGGGCGACCGCCACCAGCCCGGTGCGGCTCACCGGGGCGTGGGAGAAGCTGCCCCGCCTCGGCGTGCTGTCGAGCTTCAGCGCCGAGCAGGCACGCGGGATGGCCGCCACCGTGCCGCTGTGCCGGCACATGGCCGGCGACTCGTGGCGGTACGAGGAACTGCCGACGTGGCACTGGCCGATGCTCAGCCGACCGGCCGAGCTGGCCCAGATCCTGCACGACGCCAGGCCGACGGCATAGCCTGCGCGTGTCGTCCCCCAGAAGGTTGCGGCCCGTGGCCACGAGACCCGGCGGCGGGTTCGTGGCCACGGGCACGTGGGTGGGTCAGCCGCTGACGAGCTTGCTGGCGTACTGCGGGTTGGTGTAGTCCCGCCAGGCGGCGATCTTCCCGTCCCGGATCTCGTAGATCGCCATGTTCATCACCGGCGCCAGTGGAACACCACGTCGGGGTGCAGGTACGGGGCGAGGCGGTCGGCGTCTCTGGTGTTGAACGCCTCGACGAACTCACGAACGAGGGTGTCCTTGTTCGGTGCCATGTCGGGTTCCTTCACGTGGTGGGGTGGGTGGCGCCGTTGAACACCGGCGGGGCGTAGCCGGCGGGCTTGTCGCCGATACCGAGGCCGGGGCTCACCACCCAGGACTGGTACTGCGCGGTGAACATGCCGTACGGCATCCCCAGGTCCGGAGCGCTGGCCTCGTCGAGCCGGCGGCGGGCGTCGGCCGGGATCTCGAAGTCGAGCGCGCCGAGGTTGCTGGCGAGCTGTTCGGGGCTGCTCGCCCCGATGATCACCGAGGCGACGGCGGGCTGGGTGGCCACCCAGTTGATCGCCACCTGCGCCATGCTGCGGCCCAGGTCGGCCGCCACGCTCTCCAGGGCGTCGATAACCCGCCAGTCGCTCGGGCTGATCGCCCGGCCCACGGCGTCGGGGTTGGTCAACCGGCCCGTCCCGCTCACGCCCTCGTGGGTCCGTCGGTACCTTCCGCTGAGCAGGCCGCCACCGATCGGGCTCCATGCGGTGAGCCCCATGCCCAGGGTCTGCGACATCGACACGAACTCCGCCTCGATGCCCCGGCTGACCAGGGAGTACGGAAGCTGTACGTTGATCATCGGGGCCAGGCCGTGCGCCTCGGCGTAGCTCTGCGCCCGGGCCGCGTACCAGGCCGGCACGTCGGAAAGCCCGGCGTACCGGATCTTGCCGGAGCGCACCAGGTCGTCGAGGGTGTGCACGACCTCCTCGACCGGGGTGATGCGGTCCCACGTGTGCAGCAGGTACAGGTCGATGTAGTCGGTGCCGAGCCGGCGCAGTGACGCCTCCACCGCCCGCATGAGGTGCTTCCGCCCGTTTCCGCTGGCGTTGGGGTCGCTCGGGTCGACGGTGTTGGTGGCCTTGCTGGTGAGCACGAGCCGTTCGCGGACGCCGGCCCGGTCGATCAGGCGGCCGAGGATCTTCTCGCTCTCCCCGGCGGTGTAGAAGTCCGCCGTGTCGATGAGATTCCCGCCCGCCTCGAGATACCGGCGGAAGATCGGCTCCGCCTCCTCCTCGGTCCGGCCGTACGCGGCGTGGAACCCGCCGACGCCGAAGTTCATGGTGCCCAACGCCAGCCGACTCACCCGCAGGCCGGACCGCCCGAGCAGGTAGTAGTGGTTCATCGTCGCGTCCTCCCGATCATCTGTCGGCCCCGTGCGAGCCGCGTGTCGCAGACCTTTGCTCGCCAAAAATGGACCTGCAAGTCCAGAAACCGAGCTAGGGTCGGACCGCAGACCCAGATCAGGAGGTCCCATGACACGGGCGTTGACCCGCAAGGGCGAGGCGACCCGGGCCCGCATCGTCGCCGGCGCGGCCGCCGAGATCCGGGAGCGCGGCGTCGACGAGGTACGCCTCGAAGACGTGATGGCCCACACCGGCACCAGCAAGGGGCAGCTCTTCCACTACTTCCCGGACGGGAAGGAGGAGCTACTGCTCGCGGTGGCGCAGCACGAGGCCGACCAGGTCCTCACCGACCAGGAGCCGATGCTGAGCAACCTAACGAGTTGGCCGGCCTGGCTCGCCTGGCGTGACAGGCTCATCGAGCGGTACCAGGCACAGGGGGTGAAGTGCCCCCTCAACGGTCTGCTCGGCCAGACCGGCCGGCGGGCACCCGGCGCGCAGGCGATCGTGACGGGGCTCATGTGGCGCTGGCAGAAGGCGATCACCGACGGCATCCGGCACATGCAGTCGACCGGCGACATCGCCCCGGACCTCGACGCCGACCGGTCCGCCGCAGCGCTGCTCGCCGGCATCCAGGGCGGCGTACTGCTGCTGCTCAACACCGGGAAGACCGACCACCTCGAAGCCGCCCTCGACCTCACCATCGAACGCCTACGCGCCGGCGCACCCGCCAACTGAGGGTCTGGCGGAGAAGCCCGTTGCTGGTAGTCACGGTGACGTGCTTGCTACCTACCTATCGATGACAGGAGGTACTGGGATCGAACCAGTGACCTCTTCGGTGCGAACTCTCGGCGAGCCGATCGGAGCGGTCTCGACGCGAGGTCACACGGCCTGCTGACGCGCCTCTCGGCTCGGTTCGGCTGGCACGGTTGCTGTACTTCACTGCTGTACTTCTTTTCCGCCCGTAGCGCTGCTCAGCGACCCCGAGCGTGGCAGCGAGCTTGGCGATCGTGGCCGGGGCGCGCGGGTTCGCGGGCAGCCTCGGCAAGAATGTCCCGGGCGACAGGCCGGTGCGTGATCTCAGCCGGTGCGGTGCGCTCGCCCTCGGTCGGTTCAGAAATGATCTATTCGGTCACCCGATCCAGCTCAGCCCGGTAACTCCTGACCGCTTCCGGCTCTTGATCAAAATACCGCTCCCAAAAGCCAGGCCGCGAGACGAAATCCGGACCGATCGACAATGAGCCGTTAGCGCCTACAACAACCCAGTTATCGGGTATCGCGTCGTTGACGATTTCGAACATTTCAGAGTCCCACAATGCAGGAGTGAGCAGCTCCCTGCCAAGAAGCCTATATTCCGTCCTACCAGTCCTTGAGATCTCAATACAGAAGACTCGGTATAGCTCTCCTACAGCAATAGATGGGTGACTGTCTACAACCTGCCGGCTAGCAGGGCTAATAATTTTCGAGCATCTAACGATCATAACTCACCTCGCCACATTATAGACGATCTTTGCGTCTATAGAATAATTGGTGGCACCAGTTACCGGATTGTGATAGAAGTGCACCTGGAACGGACCGTCCAGGCTGTCATAAGTTTGGCTGGTATACTTTCCCCAATCTGATATGTCGCTTCCATCTGCCGTTAAAGCCTCGATCACCTTCGGGTTATTCAGCTTGTCGCCGCCAATGATTCGTCGACTTCCGGCGATGACATCAGGGTGAAGCTTACCGGCACCCTTGAAGATCGCAAAGGCACCCTGACGCTTAAGCTGATCCGCGAGTCGTACGCCGTTTGCAGCATTATCCGCCCGACTTGCCGCCCGGCTGACGTCCTCAATCCCATCCGCAGCCGCCTTGAACTCCTTGAACGCCTTACCTAGAGGCACGACGGCGGCGATGCCAATGAGCGCTGCACCCCAATGACCCTGTTGCGCGTCATCCGCCGCCAGCCCAACGGCACAAGGAGCACCAACATACGGAACCCAACTGCAAGCTTCAGCATCGGAGCGAAGCTGCTGGTGGGCAATCTGGCCACAGGTCCTCGGCAGGGATTCACAGAACTGGCGATGGGCGTCCTTCAGCTCCGGGCCTCCGTCACCCCAAGCGCTCGGAGAAGGCCTAGAGCCAGGCCTAACGCGCCCACCACCAGAGCCAACGTTCGGAGAGGGCGCAGGACCGGGACGTTGCGGACGAGCGGCGGAAGGCGTCCTAGGCGGACCTTCGCACGCGTTAACTGACCCCATGCAAGGAGGAACATAATTGCCGCCTCCATCGTTAATCCATATCAGCCCCGTCGGGTCACTGAATGTAACCGGCGAGTTGTTGGAGTACGCGTATCCGTTCCATTGCTGAGGATCGGTCGCACTCATCAACGGATCGACGCTTATGAAGCGGCCGGTGGAGGAATCGTATTCCCGGGCGCCAAGTCGAATCAAGCCAGTTCTCGCATTTACGGGTTTGTTCAGGAAGCCATGGTTGTCGGGAGACGCGACAGCCACACCTCGGTATTTCCCATAGGGGGCGTACTGCCGCCACGTTGGAAGTTGGGCGGTGTTATTCAAATAAAGGGTGGGGGTTCCCTGCGTATCAGCAAGGGCGAAGGTGTAGCTGATGCCGGTGCCGGTGCGGAGAGCGGTGCCGCCGCCCGGAAATGGGTAGGAGCGAACCCCGGCGACAACTTGCGTGGTGGTGTTAAGGGTGTGTTGTTGACCGTTGGGCAGGTAGAGGGTGACGCTGCCGGGGTCCTTCTGGAGTAGCAAGTTGCCGGCCGCGTCATACAGGCTGTTGCTGGTGCCAGAAGCGTTGGCGATGGAGGTAAGTTGCCCGGCGTTGTTCCAAGTGAGGGTTTGACTTCCGTTGTCGGCGTTGCGGGTGATCATGTTTCCGGCCGTGTCGTAGCCGTAGGTGGCGGAGCCGGTGGTAGAGCCGGTGGTGGAGGTGGAGGTCAGGGTATGGGGTTGGCCGGTGTTGTTGCCGTTGTAGGTGTAGTTAGTAGTGGAGTCAGTCGGGCCGGTGAGGTTGTGTTGGGTTTCGCCACTGCGGTTGCCCAGGCTGTCGAAGGTCCAACTGGTCCAGTAGGCGCTGTTGCCGCCGATGGTGTTGCCGACCATGGTGTGGTTGGCGGTGGTTGGCGCGACGGTGCAGTTGTCGGTAGCGGTCCAGGCTTCGGTGAGGCGGCGTAGCTGGTCGTAGGTGTAGCACTGCGTTTCGGCCGCGGCACCGTCGAGGCGGGTGCTGATGTGGCGGGTGACGTTGCCGACGAGGTCGTAGTCGTAGTTCTGCTTGTCGACGTCGCCAGGGTTGGTGGGTGTGCGGGTCACCAGTTGCTGCTTGAGGCGGCCGGTGTGTTCGTCGTAGGTGTTGATGATAGATGCCTGGTTAGGGGCAGAGCCGAGGGTTTGACTGTTGATTCGGCCGTAGGCGTCTTGGGTGACGGCATTGAGGTAGCCGTTGAGGCCGCCGAAATGGTCAACCTGGTCGAAGGCGTCGTAGCCGTACAGGACCGTTTCGCTCGGCAGGCCGCCCTTGTTTGGATAGATGGTCTTAAGCGGGAGCCCACTGTTGGGGGTGTAGATGTGAGTGAAGACGTAATCCCCGGCGAGGCCGCCCTCGGTCGGAGGGACGGTGACCGTCTGCCCAGTGGGTGCGCCGAAAGCGTTGAATCCCTTGACCTGGGTGGTGTAGGGCTGGCCGTTCCAGAAGGCGGTGGCGGTGGTGAGCTGCCCCTTCGGGTTGGTCATGTTGGCGACGGCGCTGTTGGAGTTGTCGTAGAACAGGGCGGTGAGCTGGTTGCTGGCCGACTGGGCCGTGATGGCGGCGGCGTAGCTTGCGGTTTTGCGGTTGAGCGCGTCGTAGGTGTACGAGACGGTTTTGCTGCGTGAGTCGGTGGACTCGGTGAGGTTGCCGTTGCCGTCGTAGGTCATGCCGGTTGTCTCGCCGGCGTCGGGGTCGTCTTTGCTGGTGATCTGGCCGAGCAGGTTGTACTGGGAGGTCCATGGGTTGCCGGCGTTGTCGGTGAGGGTGGACTGGTTGCCGTGGCCGTCGTAGCCGTAGGTCGAGGTGAGAGCGGTCCCGCCGGTGGTGGTGAAGGTGCCGGTGAAGGTGTCGCTGGGTGTGTTGAGTGTCGGCCGGCTGGTGTACTCGAGGAGTTGGCTCTTGCGGCCGAGCGGGTCGGTCACGGTGGTGGTGGCGGTGCCGCCGAGGGGCGGGACGACGGTGGTGCGGTCGCCGTTGTAGACGGTGGTGGTGCTGGAGACGACGAGGTTGTCCTTGGCCTGCTTCACGATGACGGGGCGGCCGAGGCCGTCGTAGGTGGTGAAGGTCTGGCTGGGCACCGTGGAGGGAAGCCCGGGGGCGGTGACCGGGTTGTCGATGGTGGGCGTGGCCTTTGGGTCCCACCAGCCGTTGTAGGTGCCCTCTGTCCAGCCCCGAGTGTCGTAGAACGTATCGGTGATCAGCCGCCCGCCCTGCGAGGTCGCGGCTTGGGTCTGCCGCGGGCGCAGTTGCGCATCGTAGATGACGATCGACTTGAGGTAGCCGTTGAAGTCGTTGGCCCGCTCGGTGGTGGTGGCGGTGATCCCGGTCTTCGAGATGTCGTAGGTGAACTTGTAGTTCGCCGGTGCGGTGGTGGCGCGGCCGTTGAGCCAGACGGCGGTCACTCGGCCGAGGGCGTCGTACTTCTGGTTGGTGGCGATGGTGTTGACGTCGGTGGTGGTGAGGGCCAGTCCTCGGCGTGGGCTGATCGTCGTGGTTTGGCTGTGGCCGAGCGGCTTGGCGACGGTGGTTGCTGTGGTGAGGCCGACGGTGTTTTCGGTGTAGGTGGTGGTGGTCTTGTTGCCGTTGCCGTCGTAGGTGTCCTTCGCCCGGCCGTAGCTGTCGTAGGTGGCCCGTGCGGTGGTCTGCCACGTGTAGGCGCCGCCGGTGTAGTCGGCTGCGGTTCGGGTCATGGTTACGTTGCCCGCGCTGGGGGTGGTCTGCGGGAACGTGGTCGACCAGGAGGTGTCGTCGTAGAAGGTGCGGGTGCGGGAGACCACCTTCGCCGGCCGGGGTACCGTGGTTGGCGCGCTCAGGGTGTTGAGGCTTCCGGGTTCGGAGGCGGGCGTCCCCGCGGTGTAGCCGGCGCAGGCCACGGACACGGTCTCGGTGTCGCTGATCAGTCCGACAAGGTTCTTGCTCGTGTTCTTCGGCGCGTAACTGTTGGTGGTGCACTGGTCGTATGCGGTGTTGGCGGGAACCGTGTGGCTGTAGGTGGCCTTGACCAGTCCGAAGGTGGGTGAAGTGACGGTCGCGTCATAGCTGGTGTCGATCTGGGTGACCCGCCAGGTGGTCGATCCGCCCGAGGTGATGGCTTGCCTGTTCTGCACGAGGACGGGGGCGGCCCAGTTCGCGGTCAGGTCCGGCAGCCCGGCCCGGGTGCGGGTGGCCGAGGACGCGGACACCCAGTAGGCGCTGATGGTGGAGTTGTCGACCGCGCCGCCCTCACCCACGTACTGGCTGTTCTCCAATGGCTGGCCGGCGAGTTGGTCGATGTCCTCGTGGGTGCCGCCGGTGGAGTCGGTGAGGGTGACGACCGCGCCGCCGTTGTTGCGGGACATTCCTCGGTGGTAGAGCGTGGTGGATTTGGTGCGCCGGTCGTTGACGCCGTCGCCGGTGAAGGTGTGCACGGTGCCGTATCCGCGGAACTGGCCGTAGGTGCGGTGCTTGGGCTTGATCAGTTCGTTGTCGTCGTAGTGCCATGCCAGATCGCCGGGGTAGGCGTAGCTGGTGAACGTGCCAGCGGATCCGCCGGTCGGGTCGGTGGCGCTGACACGGGTGACGGCGTACTTGTTGAACCAGTCGAGGATCGGGGCGGTGAGACCGTCCGGCGTCCACCGGACCGGGTAGCAGGAGGTCGTGTTGGTCGCCGGGTTCAGGGTGACCGGGGTGGCACAGGGTTTGGTCCGCTCGTAGGAGACGGTGATGACCGAGCCGGTCTCGGTGGTGATGGACTCGAGTCGGTGTCGGTTGAACACCGGGTAGCCGTCGGTGAGTGCGACGCGGTTCTGCAGCCGGATGCTGCCGAAGGACACGGGGGGCAGGGATATGGGTGCGATCGAGCCGCCTGCGGTTGTGTCGTGTCCGGTGCGGGTGATCGAGTCCAACCACAGAGTGGCTGAGGTGCCGTCTTCGGGATCCGGCATGGTGTGGTTCAGGGTGTAGGAGTCGACAGGCATGTGCTGGGCGCTGCCCGTGTCGTACTGCTTGGTGGTGATCGAGGCGAGGCGGACGGTGGAGAAGAACGACGGGCTCCACGAGGAGCAGGTGGCGCCGGAGGCGCAGATCAGGTCGTATGGTACGTCGAGCCAGTTCGCCTTGGTTGAGGCGTTGAGCGGGGTGCAGGTGCCTGACAGGCACCGGTCGTCGACGTTGAATACGACCTGGTTCGGGACGGTGCCGTAGGCGTTGCCGGCGGTGAAGCCGTAGTCGATGCGCTCGAGGTAGCTGTCCCGGACGTAGGAGTCCATGGTCGCGCCCTGGTTACGGCCGTAGAAGTTGGTGGCCTGCTTGTAGTAGTAGGCCATGGCGTTGCCGTGGACGTCGGTGACGTAGTCCAGGTTCCACCGGCGTGCCATGGTGCACACCGATGAGGTGAACCCGGCGGACTTGTAGCACGGTCCGGACGGGTGCGGTGAGTAGACCGGGACGGTGTCGACCGACTTCGTGGTGGGCTTGTTCGAGGTCCAGCCCGGGAGTTGGTTGCGGCCGAACTCGTAGACGGTGCCGTCGCGAGTGGTCAGGCGCCAGTAGTCGGTGTCGTGGGTGCCGGATCCGTTGTTGGTGTTCATCTCATGGGTGATGACCTCGCCGTTGTCGGAGGTCGGCTTCCACACCCGCTTGCCGGCGTCCCACACCAGCGCGAACGTGGAGCCGTTCAGCGACATGTTGAGGATCGGGCCGTCGTAGCAGAGGTCCTTGGTCTTCTTCGGGGAAGTGATGCCTTCCGGGTCGTCGTCGCAGGAGATGAACGACTGCTCGACGTAGGACTGCGGTGTGGACCAGCCGTCACCGACCCAGGAGGCTTGGGCCTGAGTGGAGGCGGTCTGCCCGTCGACGCTGCTGGAGTTGTACGACAGGGCCACATCCGGCGCCAACCCGGTGGCTGCCGGGGGCACGGTGACGGGGTAGCTGTAGGTGAACGCGCCGGAGCTACCGCCTCCGCTCCACGACCCGGACGGCTTCAAGTCGCTGGCCGCGTAGGTGCCCGCACCGTTAGCGGTGGTGCCCGATGCCGCCGCCGCGGCCAGCACCATCGGCGCCGCCGCGCCCGCCGTGCGGTCGCTGGAGGAGGCACCGGTCAGGGTGACCTCCGCCGACACTGTGCGCGCCTGCGCATCGTTGGTCGACTCCAGCGGCGTGGTGGCCCGGCAAGAGGCCAACTGGGGTGTCGTGAGCGCACAGGCCGGCAGCCGCACCAGCTTCAGTCGGGATCCGTAGTTGCCGCCGTACGCCTCGGCGAAGCCGGCGTAATCCACACCGACGCGAGCCTTGCCCGATCCCTGCCCCTGCGGATACACGGCCAGCAGCACACCGGCGACGCCCGCCCGCTGTGCTGCAGCCTGGTCCAGCACCCGCACGTCCGCCTTCGGCGGCCCCGCGTAGCGGCCCCCCGCGGTGGCCGGGCGCACCCACACCGGAGCACCCCCAGCGCGTGCGGCGGTCGAGGGGACCCCGCTCGATGCGGACAGCGTCACCGAAGCCGTGGAGGCAGCAGGCCACCGTGTTGCGGTGGGCCTGTAGCTGCTCTTGGCCGCGTTCCGCGGGGTGGTGAAGTGCGACGGGATCGGCTTGACACCGTTGACGGCGCGTCCCGGGAACGGCTTCGGTGGCGCGGTCGGCTGCTGTGCGGCGGCGTAGGCGGGCACCGACGACCCAGCGATGACGCAGGTCATCGTGACGCACAGAGCAAGAACTCCGCGCAGTCGTCTGCGTGCCTGCCCGCGCTGAAGACTCGGCACAGTCATCGCCACCTCACTCGGTCAAGGGAATCGCCGGACGTCCATGGCTGAGACGTCCGCACGGACTCTCGCACGCAAGGTCAACTCCCCATCGACCCCAAAGATCACGATGAGGTAACGATGGCCTCCTCCAGGTTTGGACAAAGGGACATCGCCCATCGGGAACGAGGCAATTCACCTCGATCAACTGGTTCCCCCGCCGCCGTGACGACGCCTAAGGTCGGCCTCCGACAAGCACAGGATCCCGACGGGGAACAAAGGCGGTTGACTGAATGCGTACGAATCCTGGCCGCACCGCGCGCGCACGCGCGATATCGGTGCTGGCCGCAGCTGGCCTGCTGATGACGACGGCGGCCACACCGGCGGCAGCCGATGAGCCGCCCTTTCTGGCTCCACCACAGCCGCTGACATCAGGGCGGGTGACGGTCGACCAGGCCGTGGCGCAGGCCCGCGCATCGGGCAAGCCGGTGGAGGCGACGGGTGCGGCTACGGCGACGGACACCGTGATCGGCAACCCGGACGGGACGGTCACCGCCAGCCGTTCGGCCCTGCCGCAGCGCAAGCGGGTCGGTGAGACGTGGCAACCCCTGGATGCGACGTTGGTGCGCAACGGCGACGGCACCTGGTCCTCGGCCGTCGGCTACGGCCAGGTACGGCTGTCCGGAGGGGGGAGCGGCCCGCTGGCGACCATCGGCGACTCAGGCCTGTCGATGTCGCTGACGGCTCCCATGCAGTTGCCCGAACCGACCGTGTCCGGGCCGACCGCCACCTACGCGAACGTGTTGCCCGATGTAGATCTGCAGGTAACCGCGGATGCTCGGGGCGCGTTCTCCGAGGTCTTCGTCGTCCACACACCCAAAGCAGCTGCCAACCCGGCCCTCGCTAACTTGTCGATGGGCACGAGGACCACTGGTATCACCCTGTCGACGGACGGCGCCGGAAATATCACCGGCACCGACCGTAGCCGGCAGGTCGTCCTGACCGCTCCGGCGCCACTGATGTGGGATTCCACCACCTCGGCCCCGTCGTCGACCAGCAAGACGGCGGTCGCGGCAAGCCGTGGGGGTAGCCGTGCCACGTCGACCAGCGCCGGGCCCGCACCGACCGCGCGGACCGCGCGGATCCGCACCGCCCTCACCCGCGGCAAGATCCGCCTGACCCCGGACAAGAAGCTGCTCACCGGACCGAAGACTGTCTACCCGGTGTTCATCGACCCTACGTTCACCTGGTCGTCGTCCGGCTCGGACAATGATGGCTGGACGACAGTTGCCAAGCAGTACCCGAGCACGAACTACTGGAAGAAGACACCGGACCCGTACGGGCGTATGCAGGTCGGCAACGCCGGGTCGATCCTGTCCCGCACGTTCATCAACTTTCCGATCGCCACCTCGGTGTTGGCGGGGGCGACCATCAACACCGCCACGCTTAAGATCACCGAAACGTACGCCTACTCGTGTGACGCCCGTAGGGTCGACCTCTACGCTCCCGCCACGACGCTGAAGGCGTCGAACGCCACCTGGGACTACTGGAGTGGGCAGAGCCTCGGTTCCGTGATTACCCACCAGAGTGTGGCCCACGGCTACAACTCGTCCTGCCCCGCCAAGGGCGTCTCCTTCGACGTCAAGAGCACCATCCAGGCCAACGTGTCAGCTGGCAAGAAGCTGCAGACGTTCGCGCTGCGCGCCTACGACGAAACCGACACCTACAGCTGGAAAGAGTTCCTCGAGACAAGCCCTACCCTGGCCATCACCTACAACCACAAGCCGAACAAACCCTCCGGCCTGACGACCTCCCCCGCTACCTCCTGCACAACCGTCGTCACCATCGGCGACGGCAACGTGACGCTGTACGCGCCGGTGTCCGACCGCAACGGCGGCGTGCTCGGCGTCCGGTTCGAGCTGTGGAAGACCAGCTCCCCCGGGACCATCCTCGTCACTTCCGACCCCAACCTGTTGACCTACGGCTCCGGGTCCACCGCCGTCCGCAAGGTCAGTGTGGATACGCTGCGTGCCGCGGCGGGCGGAGCCATCACCCAGTTCTCCTGGCGCGCCCAGGCCACCGACTTCAACCAGACCAGCGACTGGTCGAGCACCTGCAGCTTCAAGTTCGACCCCACCCGCACCGGTGCGCCGGACCTGCCCACCCCAGCCGAGGGCAGCACCCAGATCGGCAAGTCGTTCCCCATCACGATCTCGCCGCCGACGACCGGAACGACGCCGAGTGGTTACCTGTACCAGCTCAACGCCGGCCCGCCGAGCAACCTGCCCGCCACCAACGGCAGCCTCACGATCAACATCACCCCGACCCGCTTCACCAACTCGCTGACCGTGACGAGCCTGTCCCCGGGTGGCAACATCGGCGACAACGCTGTGGTCACCTTCAACTCTGCACCAGCCGCCTTCGCCGCCGACGGTGACTTCACCGGAGACGGCAACGCCGACCTGGTCACCGCCGGCGCCAAGAACGGTCTCCCACCCGGCCTGTGGCTCGGCGCCGGGGCCGGCAACGCCGGCGTCAACCGGATCGGCACCAACATCGGCGCCAAGGGCAACGGCGTGTTTCTCACCGGACGCCCCAGCGACTTCAACGGCGCGCAGATCCTGCCCGGACGCTTCGCTGGCCAAGGATTGCAGGACGTCCTCGCCTACTACCCCACCGGCGCCCACGCCGGGGAAGCGGTCATCCTGCGGGGCAACGGTGACGGCTCCACCATCCAGGCACAACTCGACGGCACATACGCCGGCATCAACGCCGGCACATTCGTCGACAACCAAGCCCTCAACCCGCTGCAACTGGCCAACGCCGGACACCGCAGCGGCCTCGCCTACCCTGACCTGATCGGCATCGCCGGCGACGCCAACGGCTACTACCTGAACTACTACCCCAACTCCGACGGCATCGGCGGCTACGGCCAGGTCGACACCCTCGCCGCCCAGACCACCCCCACCGGCGGCTACGACTGGAACACCTGGACCATCACCTCCGCCCAGACACAGGCCGGCACCGACCTGTTCCTCTGGCAGGCCACCACCGGAAAGCTCTACCTCTGGAACAACCTGACCTACGACAACGACGGCACCACCTACACCCTCCACTACACCCAGCACCTGCTGAACAACAGCTGGAACACGGGTAAGGCCCTGACCCTGCAGGGCAGTGACATCGACGGCGACGGCACCGGGGACCTCTGGAGCATCGACGCGTCCGCGACGGTGACACCATGGCTCGTCACCGGCATCACCACCGACGTCGGGGTGATTACCGCCTCCACCAACCGCGCGGTGATCACCGCCGATCACGCCTGGCCGTTCAACAACGCCGACGGCGGACCTGTCAGCGGCACCAACGTCGCCAGCGATGACGTCAGCACCCTGCCCGCGACAGGAACGGGCAACGCCGCGTGGAACAGCGGCGACGTGTTCAGCCCCAATGTTTCCCTCGACGGCACCAACAGCACCCTCGCCACGGCCGGTCCGGCGGTGCTTACCAACGCCGACTACACCGTCAACGTCTGGGTCAAACCCACCGCCACCGGCGGCACCGTCATCTCACAGGACGGCGTCAACACCGCAGGATTCAGGCTCTGGGCCGAGGCCTCCGACGCCAGCTGGCGAGTCGGCATGCCGCGCACCGACGCCACCACCGCCACCTGGGACACCGCCGCGGCGGCAGCAGCGAGCGTGCAGCTCGGCGTTTGGACCCGCCTCACCGTCTCCTACCAGAGCACATCGGGACGACTCGGCCTCTACGTCAACGACGTCAACGTCGCCACCGCCGTCCACCCCAGCGGATGGAATGCCACCGGCCCACTGCGCATCGGCGCGCACAAGAACGGAACAAGCAGCTACACCGGCTACCTCCAGGGCCAGGTCAGCGAGACCCTCGCCTGGAAGAGCAACGTCAGTCCCGCTCAACCCATCCCCGCCGGCCCCCGACGCGACTTCAACAGCGACGGCTACCCGGATGTCATGGCCCGATACAGCCCGAACAAGAACATCTTCCTCTACAAGGGCAACGGCGCCATGTTCAACCCCAGTTACACCACCATCGGCGCCGCCTGGTCAGGATTCGACATCATCTTCTCTCCCGGCGACTTCGACGGCGACGGCATCACCGACGTCATCGCCCGTTACACCCCCACCAAGGAGCTTTACCTCTACCGAGGCACCGGTAGAGGTAACTTCCAGACCGGGTACACGATCATCACCTCCAGCATGGCCGCCTTCGACACCATCTTCTCCCCCGGCGACTTCGACAGCGACGGAGATGCCGACATCATCGCCCGCAACAGCACCACCAAAGAGCTCTACCTCTACCAGGGCATCGGAGACGGACGAGTCCAAAGCGGCTACACCGTCATCAGCTCCAGCTTCGCCGCCTTCGACAAGATCTTCTCCCCGGGCGACTTCGACGGCGACGGTCACCCGGACATCATCGCCCGCATCAACACCACCAAGGACCTCTACCTCTACCGAGGAAGCGGCAGCGGTCGCATCCTGTCCGGGTACACCATCGTCGGCTCGAACTGGAGCAGCTTCAACCACATCTTCTCCGTCGGAGACTTCAACATGGACGGCAACACCGACGTGATCGGCCGCTACAGTCCCACTGGCGACCTCTACCTCTACCAAGGCAACGGCACCGGCCGGTTCAAACCCAGCTACACCATCATCGGATCCAACTGGTCAGCATTCGACCTCATCTTCTAACTGAACGTTCGGGGGGCGGCGCATCAAGCGAAGCCCGCCCCCCGAATACCTTGCAACCGGCTGCAGGAGGCAACGCGGTCCGTACGCTCTGCACCGCAGAAGCCCTTGGTGGGCGATTGCCCTCGTCCCAGCCGGCTGCTGTCAGCGCTGCTACTGGCGGTGGGGTCAAATCTATGCGTCGGCAGGCAAGAGCTTCAGCGCCGGGCGCGGTTCCGCCGGGAGCCCTGACCGAGCTGGCTCGGGCCACTCCGGGAGGTCGTTCAGGTCACCACCGAAGGCCGCGTCATGCAGCTCTGGCGGTGCTGGTGTCATGAAGAACTGGGTGGTTGCTTCGTGGCGCTCGGCACGGAGAGCCGAGCCAGGCCGAGGCAGTTGGCGAGGCCTGGCATCGATCATCTCGCCAGATGTCCTGTTGATGACCATGGCGAAGTCGGCGCTCGCAGCGACGATCCTGTCTACCGCGCGGCCTCGCCGTTCTGATCGGCGACAGGGAGAATCTCCCCGACCAGGACCAGCAAGCCACCTACGACCGCGCCAAAGAGAGCCGTCAACGCCTCCATGAACGCGATGATGACCCGCCGGAGCAAAGGGCGAAGGGCCAGCTTGCCCACGCGGCACGTAATACCCGGGCGGACGGTCAGACCTTGAGGCGGAACCTAGACCGGCTCGTCCCTGCTTGGTCGGTGTGCTGCTCACGCTCTTTCCTGGGCTCACGTCATTGATGGCTGGTTGCCGAAGTTTCACACTGTCTTGTGCCCCGTGTGTGCCCCGGCAGACTGCCTGACCTCCAGGCAACAATCACGGCGGGCCCACTTGCGGCTTCCTTGCCTCTGGCTGCCGGGTATGGTCCGGGCTCGTCCGGGCTCGTCCAGTGGTGTCCGACCCGATCGTCACCCAGTTAGTCACCCACGTCCCGCAGCACGGCTTCGGCCTCGCGCAACATGTCCTGTTTTAGTTGGGCACGTTCTAGTTGCGCGCACTCCGTCGCACTGTCCTCCCACGGGGTTGACCTAGCATAGAGACGTTTACTGATGTACGGTGATCTCTAGTTGGCGCGTGCGGCAGCCGCCGATCGACTACCGCCACTATGCCAATAAACGGGGCTCGTCCATTGTACCGATTCCGCGCACAATTTATTGGAAGAGGCGAGAATGACGGCACAGAGATTCGTGTTAGCTTCGGCCTGCGCAGTCGCAACCTTCCTGGCTGCGCCCACTGCCGCCACTGCGGCGGCACCAACGTCGCCAACCGGTCCGGCCGCGTCGAGCGTGGATGCCGGTGGCGAGTTTTCCGTGAACTACACCTTCTGCGCTACGGGCCGGGTCGAGTCCTGGGCGACCAATCTGCCGATCCGGACCGCCCCATCCACGACGGCAGAGCTGATCACAACGGCGCAGCCTGGATACCAATATAACTGCTCTGGGTACGTACTCGCTCAGTCAGTCACCGCCTGCGGCTACAGCGGTGGCTTCTGGGTGAAAATCGCCTTCGCCACCCGAGTCGGTTACACATACGCGCAATGCATGAATGACGTTTAGGCCGCTACTTTCCTATGGCATGCTCGCAACAACGATCTCATTTGATTACTCCCATTGAGGAGTGGAGCGTTCGTCGGCTACAGCTGCGGCTGCGGTTTGCGGTAGTCGGGTCGGATGGAACCTCGTGGCCTGTTCGAGCCACGAGATCCCACGATTGAGGGTCCACCGGAAGTCGGCCGCGCGGTCGGTGGTCCACTGCGCGAATGTCCGCGCGTGGCTTATCAAGCTCTTATAGCTGGCGCGCCTGGTCTACATATCAACGGCTGGGTCGCCATCACTGTCTGCCGTCGACCCGCCCTGTTGGGGAGCGGACCGCCGCCCGGCCCGCCTCGTCAGGACGGCCTTGACGCATGTTCGGACCCTGGCGGGTCGGGCGGTGGTCTGCTCGGCTTGCCCGGGTCGATGGCAGGCGGGATGGCCTACCGCAACCACCCACGGACCGTGACCCGCCGGCGGTGCCCCGGCCATCCTGGAGCCGGAGCGCCCCCGCCGGAGGCGCAGTCACCGCAACCCCGCGACCGCCGCCAGCTCGCCGACGCAGCCGGCGTGCGTTCCCCTACGCCGCGCGGGCTTGTGGCCGCGCGGCCCGGCCGGCTGCCGGCCTCTTACCGGTCAACGGCCTGTCGTGCTGCGGCGGCCCCTTGGGCTTCCCGCTTCCGCGCCAGCCGCCGGGCGTGTTGCGTGGCCGGAGTCGGAGCGCCAGCGGAGCGACGGATGCGCGCCCAGGCGACGGCGCGTGCGGCCCCGTTGCGGGCCGCCTCGATCGATGCAAGAGAAGTTCGTCGATGTAAGGCAAGTTCTCCCACTCGGCCGGCGGGCGGCCGGCGACCGGCCTGTCCTCGCCCTGCAAAGATGACGGCATGGACCGTTTCGAGGGCCGATGCTGGCTGGACTGGTGGGCGAACTCCTCCACCCTGCTCGACAGCGTCGAGGTGGCCATCGTGATTGCCGCCGTCACCGGCGACTGGGAGGCCGACGGTCGCTTGGTCGGCGAGAGCGACGAGGACAGCGAGGCGTTTGCATTCCTGTGCGAACTCGACCCCGTCTTCACGCTGCGATTCGAAGACGAGAGCGCTGTCGCCGTCACCGTGCATCCCACGGATGGGCATCGCCGCTTCAGCCTCACCGAGTACACCGGTCCGCTCCAGCGATCGGTCGTCGACCGCATCGCTCTGTAGGCCACGCCGAACTTCATTGGCTCGAGAGCAGTTTCACGACACGTTGACGTGTCGGGACCCGGTGCTACTCTGACACTTGTCGAGCACGCCAGCGCGGCCTTCCTGCCGGATCGCTGGACTCGACTGCGGAGACGCCGAGCGGCCTTCCTGCCGCTGACGCGGGCCACGTCCCGCCAGCTTCCGATCACACCGGCCGCTACGCCGGTCCCCCGAATCCGCTAAGCGGCCCAGCACGGCCTTCCCTGACGTCCACGATGGCCCGGGTTCGCACCGCTCCACGGCTGGGGACGGCCGACGGCAACCCGCCGGATGCCGGCATTCCAGGCTCCCCACCCGTGCCAGCCCTGAATTACCAAAACCAGGAGCGAAAGGACATGACCCATCGGCGGGAAGTGGCATCACCACGACTCCGCCCTCCGGCGTCAGCCGCCCTCTCGGCGGTGCCAGGAGACACGACGAACACCACCAGCGGACAGGCGTCCACGGCTGGTGGTGCTTCGTCTCCCGTCCCTGCCACCCCCGCAAGAGGAGACAGCCATCTTCACCACCTACCGCCCCGGCCTCGCCGCTGGCCGTGACGCCCAGGTCCTGCACCGCGCCGCTGCGCCCGAGTTCTCCGGCTGGCTGGAGCACACCCGCGCAACTTCCAACGCTCCTGGCAGACGAGGTGCGAGAAGGCAGGCGTCAGACCGATTACCGTCCACGACGCCAGGCGCACCTGCGCCACACTGCTCGCCGACCTCGACGTCCACCCCAGAGTCGCCATGCAGGTGCTGAGGCACGCCCGCTTCTCCGTGACGATGGAGATCTACACCCAGGTATCGACGAAGGCGACCAGAGACGCACTCAAACGCCTCGGCGACTCACTCGCGCAATGAGCGGTCTGCTGTACTTAACTGCTGTACGACAGCAGAAAGGCCACCTCCCAAAGCCGGGAAGTGGCCTTTGACCTGCGTGGGCGATACTGGGATCGAACCAGTGACCTCTTCGGTGTGAAGCAGGACGCCGCACGGTCTTTGACCTACGGAAACGCAAAGCTGCGCGCAGGGAGGGTGCAGTTGGATGCGGGCCAGCTACCGTTCGGGGCGGTTCAGCGCCGTTCAGGACACCCTGTTGCTCCCAACCTGCTCCCCCGATCAGAGGCCCGCGACCTGGTTGATGCCTCCAGGCTGTGCCGGACCGTCCTGCACGTCGTGCGTCAGACTCCGTGGCCGATTGCTCAAGCCGTCCTAGTGACGCCAACGCCCGCTCAGCAACCGTTGGCCCAACTGCTCCCGATCCGCTCCCACGGCCCCGGTTGTCAACTCGACAAGCTCAGACATGCCGAGCCTTCTCAGCGGCAGACGCGTGCACAAGGGCCGGCCTCAACAAAGCGTGGGGACGTCCGCTCCTGAGATGCGCCTTCGGCGCGCGATGCCGGATGATCCCTGCGTGGAGATCATCCATCTGCTCCGGGCGGGAGTGACCAAACCGCACTCAGATTAGGCGGCCAGTGCCACCTGGCTGGCCATGGTGTACGCCAGCACCAGGGCAGTCGGCGGTGTGGTCACCACCTCGGTCGAGGAGCCGAGGACCGGCCGAAACCACTACAGGGTCGGTGTGCGACTTCGTGATGGCAGACCCATGAGCATCCTCTTCAACGCTGCGGCATTCCTGGTCGCTGGAGCCGAACGACAAGATCCCCATATGGTCAACGCGGTGTTCGTTGACGTTCCCGGCGGGGAGATCTACCGCCGCGCAGCGCTGCGGCTCGCCACCACGGCAGAGCTGAATCAGCCGCTTGAAGACCGGCACCTCAGTCTTCTTGCCGAAGAAGAACGCAAGGATATCGCCTACCACCAACCGAGTCGGCTCGGTGACCTGCTCTTCAACTGGTTAGACTGAGTCGCCCCTCCGCGCTGGCCATGCGGCATGTGCGCGCCTCGGGCGGCCCTACGGTGCCTGCTCGACAAACGTGTCGTCGAACGGCAGTTGATCGGCGCCGAGATCGGTTCGGATGCTGCACCGGTACCTAAGCAGGTCGATCCGGTCCGCGTCGTTCAGGTCCCGGTTCGGCTGTCTCGACGGATCGGCGTCGACGTTGTAGTACAGGTGGCCCTCGGCGATGTAGTCGCGACGAAAATCCGTACTCCACTGGGAGTTGTGACCCCAGCCGTGGGATGGATCCACCACTCTGCGGTTGCACCGCCACCAGGCCCAGTACAGCGCCGATCGTGCCGCCACGTCGGCGTCGAGGTGGTGAGCGCCGGCCCGGACCGCCACGCCAGCTCGGGCCACCAGCATGCTGCCGACGATCGCGCCCGGCCAGAATTCGCCGATGACGCTTGGCGGCTCGTCGGCGTCGTCGCTGACCTGCACCGAGACGATCTCGTGGAAGAACGGGTGGAATGACGACTCGGCCAGCGGTGCCGCCCTGATCGCCGCGCGAAACGTCGACCATGCCGACGTTCCCGGAATGGTGCCCCGCCACCACGGCTTGCCGCTGGTCCAGTCCAGCAACTGCGGATCGGAGTTGCCCGGTTGAAAGGCCGACAGCAGCACATCGACGATGCGACTGAACGCGTACAGCCCTTCCAGGGCCGTGTAGTGGTTGCCCTCGCGCGGAACACTCACCCGACGGCTGTCTGGACGGCCCAGCTCGTGCAACTCGGCTACGAGGTGAGGACGCCTATCTAGCCAAGGCTGCAACACCTCGCCACCCCAACCCGCAGCCGGACCATCCCGCAGCTCGACGAACAAGTCTTGGAACTCCCACAACGTCGACGGCACGCCGCGCACGGTAAGCCACCCGCACCGCGGCGACAACCGACTTCTGACAGGACGTGGCCGGCATCGCAAGGCCGGTGCGCGGGCGGATTCGAGTAGTCGTCGCAACGGTGACGGTCATTAGCATGCCAGAGCGGTGTGGAAGACCTCGGCCGGAGTGCGCCAGCCGAGGATCTTGCGGGGCCGGTTGTTGAGACGTCGCTTGAAGTGACCCCCTGAGACCGGACACCTCCTGACTTGGCATCCTGCCGAGGAGGAGGAAACCGCTGTGGCTCGACAGAGCAAGTACCCCGAGGAGTTCCGCCGCCAGGCCGCGGCGTTGGTGCTCGACTCCGGTCGCACGATCCGTGACGTGGGTCGGGAGTTGGGCGTCAACCACGAGACGTTGCGCAACTGGGTCGACCGGATGCGGCAGGAACGTGACGGCGGCCGGCCCAGCGACTTGGCCGCGGATGAGCGGGCTGAGCTGGTGCGGTTGCGGCGTCAGGTCGCGCAGCTGGAGCTGGAGAAGGAGATCCTGAAAAAAGCCGCCGTCTTCTTCGCACGCGAGACGGAGCGGTGAACCGTGCCGACGTGTACCGGTTCATCGACGCGGAGAAGACCTCCTACCCGGTCCGTCTGCTCTGCCGGCTGCTCGGCGTCGGTCACAGCGCCTTCTACCAGTGGCTCCGAGCCGGCCGGCACCATGCCGCCGACCGGCATCGCCAGGACCAGCATCGGGTCGAGGTGACCCGGCAGGCGTGGTCGGAGCATCGAGGCGTCTACGGCGCCCGCCGGCTCACCGCCGAGCTCCATGACCGCGGCCACCGGTGGAACCGCAAAGCGGTAGCGAGACTCATGCGCCTGGCCGGCATTGAGGGCGCCCACCGCCGGCGACGCGGCAAGCCCCGCCGCAAGGCCGCAGCCACCGCGACCGCGCCGGACCTGGTCCAGCGCCAGTTCACGGCGACCGCCCCGAACAGGTTGTGGGTCGCGGACATCTCCTACCTGCGCACCTGGGAAGGCTTCCTCTACCTCGCCGTCGTGGTCGACACCTACTCCCGCCGCGTCGTCGGGTGGGCGATGGCCGACCACCTGCGCACCGAACTGATCCTCGACGCGGTCGGCATGGCCATCCAGCACCGCCGACCCGCCCGCGACCAGCTCATCCACCACTCGGATCGCGGAAGCCAGTACACCTCGTTCGAGTTCGGCCGCACCCTACGCTCCTGCGGCGTCCTGGCCTCCATGGGCTCGGTCGCCGACTGCTACGACAACGCCATGGCCGAGACGTTCTTCGCCACCCTTAAAACCGAACTGGTCTACACCCGCGCCTGGCCCAGCCGTCACGAGTTGGAGATGGAGGTCTTCTCCTACATCGAAGGCTTCTACAACCCTCGCCGCCGACACAGCCGTCTAGGTAACGTCAGCCCCGACACCTACGAGAAGATCCACCAAGAGCCCCTGACAGACATCGAGGTGTCCGGCCGATAGGGGTCACTTCAGCTCGACAGCACGGAGATCGGCTGCGCTGTGCTGGGACAGGTCGGTGCGTTTTGGGAAGTACTGGCGCAGCAAGCCGTTGGTGTTTTCGTTCGTGCCGCGCTGCCAGGGCCGGCCGGGATGGGCGAAGAACACTCCGTCGCGAAGCAGTGGAGCGATCTGCTGGTGGTAGGCCATCTCCGCGCCTTGGTCCCAGGTGAGGGTGAGGCGGACGGGCTCCGGTAGTTCTGCCAGCATCGTGAGCAGCGCATCGCGAACGGCCTCTGCGGTGCGGTCGACGGGCAGGTGCACCAGTCGCAGGTAGCGGCTGGTGCGATCGACAAGGGTGGCGATCGCCGACTGGTTCTGCCGGCCGACGATCAGGTCGCCCTCCCAGTCACCGACACGAGTGCGACCCAGAGCGGCTGCCGGTCGATGCTCGATCAGCAGCCCGGGAGCGACGAACCGACAACGGCGCTGGTCTGGGCGGCGGCGCCGCTTCCTCAGCGGTCGGCCGGTGCGCAGCCGGCGGGTGAGTTGGCGGCTGAGTCCGCTCTTGCCGCCGCGGTAGAGCGCTTGGTAGATCGTCTCGTGACAGACGTGCCACGACCGCTGGTCGGGATAGGTCTGGCGAAGCCACGCGGAGATCTGCTGCGGGCTCCAATCCTCTTCGAGTTTGGCCTGGACAACGGCCCGCAGGTCGGCGTCGGCGAGCAGTCGCCCGCCCCGCGGACGGCGGGCCCGCTGCCGGGCCCGCGCGTGGGCCAGGTCGCCGTCATATACGCCGCGGTCGTGCGGACGCACGTTGCGGCGCAGCTCTCGGCTCACCGTCGACGGTGAGCGGCCCAACTGCTCTGCGATCGCCCGGATCGTCCAGCCCTGCCGTCGCAGGGTGGCGATCCGCTGCCGCTCCAACAGCGACAGGTACCGGCCCGACCGGACATCGTCCGCCAGCCAGGCTGGCGGCACCCCGCCATTCTCGGCACGCCACCGGTAGCCCGTCTTGCGGCCGATCCCCACGAGGCGGCACGCCTCGAACGTCCCTACTCCGGACTGCAGCAGCCGCCAGTACTCCGTCTCCAACTCGAGCCTGCGCTTGCGCCCTCGTCGTCCCATCAACACGCCTCACATGATCAGGTGTGTTGCGACAAGTACTGGAACCCGCCCGGAACCACGGGGTCAGTTTTCAGGCGGAGCCGACACATGGCCGTCTTAACCGGCGTCAGCGGCCTTCCCGACGACAGCCGGCACCGGCCAGGCGGGTAGTAGCGAAGGCTGACCTCTTCGATGTGAAATCTCGGCGAGCAGGTTGGATCGGGCTCGATGCGAGTTCAAACGGCCTGCTGAGGCGCTTTTCGGCCTGGTTCGGCTGGCACGGTTGCTGTACTTCACTGCTGTACTTCTCATCCGCGTGTAGCGCTGCTCAGCCGACCCCGAGCGTGGCGGCGAGCTTCGCGATCGTGGTCGGGGCGCGCGGGTCGCGGACAACCTCGGCAATGATTTCCCGGGCGACAGGACGGTGCGTGATCTCGGCTGGCGCGGTGCGCTCGGCCTCGGTCAGCATGCGAGCCGCGTTGCCCACGTCCCCGGCATGCAGGTGGGCGCGAGCGACGTCGAGCAGGTGCGCGGCGCGGTGCTCGGCGGGCAGCCAGCGCCAGCCGGAGCGCGTGGTGGCCTTCTCGTGACAGGCAATCGCCTCGTCGGTGTCACCGTTCTCCACGGCCACGGCGGCGCGAGCCACGTCGACGGCGGTCGGCCCGAAAGCGGTGCGGTGATGATCGCACCCGTCGCCGACCTGCTCCGCCATGCCGGCGGCCTCGTCGAGCAGGTCGCCGGCGGCGGATTCGTTGCCGTCCTGCGCCGCCGCCAGGCTGGCTTGAATGAGCAGGGTCCCGCACAGGGACAACTCCGCCGATGCGCCGTCGTCGATCACCGGCGGAGCGATCCGGTACGCGGCACTGAGCATCACCGACCTCGCCTCCCGAGCCCGCCCGAGCGCGCGCAACACCTGACCGAGTTGCACGGCTGCGCCGGCCACCAACTCCCGATCACCGGTGGCGGCAAGCATCGCCCGATCCACGGCCAGCCACGCCAGCTCAGCGTCACCGAGCTTGACCAGCAGCGCAGCGGTGACCCGATACGCCTCCACCAACGATGCCCGGCCCGATTCCGGGGCCTCGGCGTGGGTGCGCTGCGCGTTGACAAGCAAGGTGGGCGCCCGGTCGATCACCTGCGAGTACCGGGCGTACTGAAACGTCGTCCACGCGTACCCCACATCCCGCAGCATCCGATCCACCGGCACCACCGGACCGCCCACTGGCTTGCCCAACGGGACCTCGTAGCGGGACAACGCCGCCCTGATCCGCTCGACGCCGTCGCCGCTACCCGTCGCCTGGGCCGGGGCGGCGTCCTGGCCGACAAGCGCGGCGGTGTCGATGCGGAGCACCCGGGCGATCTCCTGGAGAGTGGAAAGCTTGTCCAGCGACCGGACGCCGCGCTCGACCTTGTCGACCCAGCTCTTCGACTTGCCAAGCCGGTCGGCGAACACCTGCTGCGACAACTTCCGCCGACCCCGCCAGTACGCCACCCGCCGCCCGACCGGCAACAGCTCAACGCTGCCCACGACGCCACCGCCGATCCGGTACGGCTCGCGTGGTCTCCGCCACTGGAGTTCGGTCCGCCTCCGCCTCGGCTAGAAGCCGCCGCTTCGCCGCCTCGCGCTCGGCCGCCTGGATCTGCTCGCCCCGGCTTACCGCCGACTCATCGCCCTTACGCGGCATCCCCACACCTCCGCCAGTAGAAGCGGCGGCACGTCGACCGTCGCGAATCCACAGTGACGTCGAGATGTCATCTACTGCGACGGCACAACTGCCGACAATCAGGCCACTTGGCCGGCGACATTAGGGCGACACAGCGCTATGGTGGCAGTCATGGCCGCCCCCAACACCGCCCTGCGGGCCGTCCGCACCGGAATGCGCATGAGCCAGGACGACTTCGCTCGCGCTCTCCAGGCCGCCGGCCACCGCGTCGGCGAACCCAACGACGCCAACAAGAGACTCGTCCAGCGATGGGAGTCCGGAGCAATCGCCGCACCCCGCCCCGTCTACGCCCGCGCCCTGGAGGTCGTCACCGGGCTACCCATCTCACTGCTCGGCTTCGACGCGGTGCCCGGCGGGCATGTCGCCGACGACGAACACGGGGGCCATGACCTGACCTCTCCCGTTTCCAGCCTGGCCACACCGACACCGACGTCCAGGCCCACCACGACCCACCAGTCCTACGAAGGCGTGTGGCTCAGCCGCTACCAGTACTACTCCAGCGGGCGGGGAGACTCCTTCGCCGGACAACACTTCGTGGTGCTGCTTCAGCATGGCGATCGGCTCACCGCGCGCAGCCTTCCTGGCTCTGCGTCATCGTCTCTCTCGCTGGACCTGACCGTGGACGGTGCCGTCGTCACCGGCACCTGGGTGGAGCAGACCGACCCCACCGGCTACTACCGGGGCGCCCGATACCACGGGGCAATCCAGCTCATCGCCGAGCCGACCGGCCGGCGGATGGCCGGAAAGTGGATCGGCTTCGGCAAGGACATGGACGTAAACACCGGCCCGTGGGAACTCGTCTTCCGCGACGCCTCGACGTCAAAGGCAACGCTTGATCGCTACAACACGTCGGCGACGTAGGTCGCTGCTGGTCCGGGAGCCCTTGACCCCTCGCTTGTGAGTTCTGGGCGCATCGTCCGGGCTGGTCCGCATGTGTCTGTGACCTCGGGCAGAGGTCTGCCGCTGTCCGACTGAGCCCCTTTACGTCCGGCCCGGTTGCTGTCGCCGTTGCTGTCGAGCGCAACAAGGCATCCGCTGTTGCGGCCGGTAGCCTCCGAGCGTGCGATACCTCAGCCGGTCCTTCCTCCTTGGCACCCTTCAGCGCAGGAAGGAGGTCGAGCAGTTTCTCGGACCCGCCACGCTGAAGGGCATCGAAGGCATCCGCTGGGTCTCGATCTGGCCGTGGCAAGGCGGCTACAACCTGTCAGTCCATGACGTGCAGGACCTGGACGACGAAGACTCCCGGGACCTGTCGGTGTTCCCGCCGCTTGACCCAGAAGGCGAAGACGACCCCGGACCTGGCCGCGTCATCGGGCACGTGCAGGACCCGGCCGAAGCGCTGGAACTGGCAGAGCGCACGACCGGGGCATCGCCGCACCGTTGGGTCAACCACGGGGTTGCCGGAGAGGACTATGCGGACTTCGTCCGAGCCAGGAAACCTGACTCAGACCTTGAAGCGGAACTTAGACCGGCTCACTCGTGACCTGCGGCGGCCTGGTCAGCACGCTGGTCGCGCGCTGGCTCGGCTTGCCGTAGCTGCTGGCTGCTTGCCGACGTTTGACGGTGTCTCGTGCCCCCAGCGTCCCCCAAACTGGCCTGCCAGAGCCCGCCGCCCCCGGCGTTAACACACACGGTTGAGGAAGGGTATTGCGCCTGCTGGTACAGCTCATCTCCTAGCAGGACGATCACCAGGCGACATCCTGGCGACGCGCTCGATCGTTCCGCGCATGTTCCGGATCTTGTCGGCTGCGCTGAAAGTCAACTACCTCTCCGACGAGTTCGTACGCCGAGATACGCAGTCTTTCGACTTTCTTGGCAAGTAGACGGCGCGGTGGCTGGAACATCTGCCACAGAGGGAGCCGGAAGGCTGCGACCGGTCCGTGGATACCCCGACGGTCGCCGAGGTCGTGGAAATACCCCGTCCAGAGGTCTCGCTCGCCGTTAGTACCGCGAGATCTTGACGTCAGTTGGATGTGCCCTTGGTATTGAGAGGGTAGCGGTTCACGTGTCACACCTTGCGCAATCATCGTAAAGATCAATGAAAGCCGTCGGTTACCCGTCCAAACGGTCTCACTGTGCCATTCCCCCCGAAACACCAGCTTTGATCCATCTACGTAGTAAGCCAGAGCCTCGTTGATCTTGATTTCATCGGGCGTGTGATGGATGCGAAACCAACCCGTGACAGGAAGATCTCCTTGATCGGTGCGAGCAAGGAGGAAGTAGAGCCAGAGGCCCCGGCGACACTCGGACCTCGGCGAGAAGGGCCATACCAGGCGGTGGAACAAGAAGATCGATAGCCAAGTCAACGCCACCACGGCAATTGGCACGCTCAAACCCAGCAGCATCTTCCGGCCCACTGAATCAGGCGCGAGCCCGAGGTAGTCAGCCGCGTTGCCGACGTACGCGTTGAAGTCGATGTTGAAGCCGACCACAACAGCCAGCGTGGCAAACATCAACTCAACCGGCCGCCTGTTTCCTCTCATACCGTCAATGTAAAGTCGCTAATCCACGTTCGGCGATGCATGACCTTGAACTCGTGCGTCCGGGCATGGGCAAACGCCCGATCCGCCCCCGTGGCGCGCCGGACCCCATGCCGGTCAGGGTGTCCAACCTGCCGGCCGTGGGGGCAAATCTATGCGTCGGCAGGCAAGAGCTTCAGCGCCGGGCGCGGTTCCGCCGAGAGCCCTGATCGAGCTGGCTCGGGCCACTCCGGGAGGTCGTTCAGGTCACCACCGAAGGCCAACACCGTCTGGGCAGATAGATCGCAGGCGGCTTGGATGAAACCTTCTGCGCCCATGAGCCGCATCGAATGGCCCCCGTTCGCCAGCGTCCACAGTGCGCCCGAAGCGTTCGACGCCGCCCGCGGATCCTGACCGTGGCTGAGCAGGTCGCGGAGTTTCTTCATATCCGCCAGGTAAGCACCGAGGGACTGCTTGCCGGCGAACACGGCCCACCTGGATCGATTGCCAGCTCCGGTTCCCTGGACCCGCGTCCGCACACCCCAGTCGTTCGTGAAGAGCTTGACGCCATATAGTTCGCCAGCTTGGTGAAGCTTGTCCGGATTCAGCGGCAGTGCGCGCGGACTCGTGGGATCGCGGAGGACGTCGTTGAAGAACGCTTCGACGGCCGCATAGGACATGGTGAAGATCGCCCAGCGGAGCGCATACTGCTTGGTGGAACGCCCCAGCCGGCGACCGTCGCGGCCGCTCAGCTCATCGATGTCGCGGTGCAGTGTGACGAGCAGCGTCGGGTTCGTCAGTCCCGCAGCAAGCGACTCCGCGGCTTCGATCACGAGGGAAAGGCGCGCATGAGCAGGCACGCCTTAACACTATCGACGACGCCGGCACCCAGCCGGAAGCGCAGTCTCACGGTGATGAGGAACTGTTGTCGATCCTGCCTCCACAGCCTCAAGAACGATGAGGGTGATCTTGACTGCCGTGCCTCCAGCAGCGGCGTGGTCATGGTCGCCTGGCAGAAGATCGCCCTCGGGCGCGTCCACGCCGGCAAGACCGTCACCATCACCGTCTCGGACACCGAGCTGGCGATCGAGTGCGACGACGGCATACGCACCGTCCGCCGCATTAACCAGCGCCCCGTCACCCGCATCAATGCCCCCCCCGAACGGCCGCATCCCATGTCTAGATCAACAGCGATGCAACACGCACCCCGCGCGCAGCTGGGCTGCCTCAGCACGGGCAGCTTCCGCCTCCGCGCGAGCATCACCGCGATCCCCCTCGAACAGCAGCACCCGGGACAGACCGTCCAACGCCTCAGCCATGGCTTCCCGCCACTCGGCCAGGTCACAGGGATCCGCAGGATCAGCAGGGCGCATCGAGCGCACCCGGCGAAGTTCCCGCGTGGCGGCCTTCAGGGGGTCAGAAACCATCAAAGGTCTTCTCTCACCGCAAAGCGACCCCGCAAGGTCGTGTCAACAACCTAGACCCAAGGTCAAACATGTCCTGGGACGGATTCGTTGTCCGGTCTCGGGACCTGCGTGACACATCGGTATCAGGACCTGCGTGACACTCCGCCGAGCGTTGGTGGAGTTGTCCGTGACTGCCGGATCGTGCGAGCATGAAAACCCGTACCTTAGCGTTCCGGGTCCTCTGCGAAGACCTGGGCCGCGACCTGGTAGCCGTCGAACGCGCGTGCTACGCCGGCGTAGACCGCGACCTGAAGGAAGACTTCGGCGATCTCTTCCTTGGTGGCGCCGGCATTGAGCGCGATGCGGAGCTGACCGCGTAGCGGCTCCAGGACGCCGAGTGTTGCCGCGATGGTTACAGATACCAGTGCCCGCGTCTGCGTATCTAGGTGCTCGGTGCGCGGCCAAACGTCGCCGAAGGCGTGCATCGTCGCGATCCGCTTGAAGTCTGCGCCGTTAGCTGGCTCACCAGGGGTAGCGCCAAGAAAGCGCTCCAAGCGGAAGCCCAGCAGGCGCTCAGCCGTGTCCAGCGCGGCGGCGTATCCCGGGTCTGTCGCCGCCGTTGCCTCATGGTCCGTCGCCATGATGCTTACTCTTCCATCTATCAGGGCAAAGAAGGCGAGAACGGGCACTTCGACCGCAGCTGAAGGCCACCCAGACATAGCCAGGTGCAAGTGAGATCATCTAGCCGGATGTGTAACGGATCAAGTGACAGCAATCCGTAACGCATCAAGTGGAGCCCGACAGGCCGGCAGCCGGCTGGCTTCCCCAGGCCGCTACTCGGCCTCGGCCAGGTAGCCGACGAACGGTGAGCCAGCCGCAGAGCGCACGTTGTAGCCCCAGCGACGCAACGCCTGCATGATCTTTCCAGCACCGGCGGGGTTCGCTGAGTGGACGTACACGACGCCGATATCGAATGGACCCTCCTCAAACGCGGCCCGCTCCAACACCTCGACGACCGGCCAGATCGTGTCGTCCTCGCCGAGGTCGTGATCCAGCCAAAGCTCGTCCAATCGCTGTCCGCGGTGTCGCTCCAGTGCCTCGATGCCCTCCCTGCTGGTGCGCGCAACGTGTGCCACCCGACCATCAAGAAACGAGCGCAGGTCATCAACCAGCACGACGCTCGGCATCTTCTCGGCAACCACGGCACCATCCTTGAGCCAGCACGCCGCCATCGCCACCGCTATAAGGCCTGCGCTTGGCACGAGACTACGACGGGTTGACGTGTCGGTACGCGGTGCTACTCTGGCGCTCGTCGAGCACGCCAGCGCGGCCTTCCTGTCGGATCGCTGGACTCGATTCCGGAGATGCCGGACGGCCTTCCTGCCGCTGATGCGGGCCACGCCCCGCCGGCTCTCGATCCCACCGGCCGATATGCCGGTTCCCCGAATCCGCTGAATGGCTCAGCACGGTCTTCCGTGCCGTCGACGATGGCCCGGATTCGCTTGCCCCACGGGTGGGGGCAGCCTGCGGCAGCCCGCCGGATGCCGATATCCCAGGTTCCCACCCGTGCCGGCCCACTCATCAGGTCAACGAGCGTGAAAGGACATGACCGATCGGCGGGAAGTGGCACCACCACCATTCCGCCCTCCGGCGTCAGCCGCCCTCTCGGCGGTGCCAGGAGACACGACGAACACCACCAGCGGACCCACGTCCACGGCTGGTGGTGCTTCGTCACCCGTCCCTGCCACCCCCGCAAGAGGAGACAGCCATCTTCACCACCTACCGCCCCGGCCTTGCCGCCGGTCGTGACGTCCAGGTCCTGCACCGCGCCGCCTCACCGGAGTTCTCCGGCTGGCTGGAGCACACCCGCCCCGCCGGCGGCTGCTCCCGTCCGGTCCGCCTCACCGGCACCATCGCCGCCGTCGACCGGAACACCGGCCGTGTCACCGGCCGGCTGCACACCGACGAGCTGCCCGACCGGACGCTGTCCAAGGCGTGCGGCAACCGACGCGAATCGGCGTGCCCGGACTGCGCCTGGGTCTACCGGGGCGACGCCTACCAAGTCGTCTGTCGCGGCCTGACCGGAGGCAAGGGCGTCCCCGCATCGCTCAGCCTGCACCCGGTCGTCTTCGCCACCTTCACCGCGCCATCCTTCGGCCCGGTCCACCATCGTCACGTCCGACGCCACACCTACCGCCACCGGCAGCGCTGCGACTGCCGACCCGCCCCCTGCCGCGCCCGCAGCAACGCCGGAACCTGCCCGCACGGAGAGCCCACGTCGTGCTTCGCCCGCCACGACGCCGACGATCCGCGGCTGGGCCAGCCGTTGTGCCTGGACTGCTACGACCACGCCCACCAGGTCGTCTGGAACTACTTCTCCGGCGAGCTGTGGCGGCGCACCAAGCAGGCCATCGAACGCCACCTCGCCACGCTCTGCCGTCGACGCGGTATCCCGAAGGTCGGCATCGTCACCGCCTCCGGCAAGGTTCGCTGGATGCCGCCCGTGCGGGTGTCCCACGGCAAGGTCGCCGAGATGCAGCGCCGCGCCGCCGTGCACTTCCACGCCCTGCTACGCCTCGACGGCGTCGACCCCGACGACCCGGAGGCCCTCGTACCGCCACCGGACGGCATCACCGTCGACGACCTGGAGGCCGCTGTCCACGCCGCCGCCCGGCAGATCACCGTCACCACACCACCGCGCCCCGACCGGGCCGAAGGCTGGCTGGTCGCCTGGGGCGAGCAGGTCGACGTCCGACACATCAACGGCACGACCGGTGAGCTGACCGACGGCAAGGTCGCCGCGTGCCTCGCCAAGTACGCCACCAAGGCCACCGAAGCCACCGGCCACTCCTCCACCCGACTCATGCCGGCCACGATCGACGACTACGCCGACCCCGGAGGCGACCACGTCGCCCGCCTCATCGACGCCTGCTGGCACCTCGGGAGGCCCACCCACACCGACACGACCGGCGGCGCCGCAACCACCGACCACCGTCAAGACAGCCTTGACGCCAAAGCGAACGCTTATGCCGGACTACGCCGCTGGGCACACATGCTCGGTTACGGCGGCCACTTCCTCACCAAAGCCCGCCGCTACTCCGTCACCTTCGGCCAGCTCCACGACACCCGCATCACCTACCGCCGGGAAGAAGACGACGAATCGGCCGACACGATCACCGTCGGCACCCTCGCCTACATCGGCTCCGGCTGGCTCACCGAAGGCGACGCCCTGCTCGCCAACACCGCCGCGAGGCAGCGCCGCGAGAGCAGACGCATCGGCCGGAAAGAACTCGCCCACGAGACGTGGCTGGGGGTGACCGCATGAGCCGAGACCTCACCCCGCGCTGGTACTCCCCGGCCGAGGTCGCCGTCCTGCTCGGCTTCGGCGTCTCCAAGGTCAAGATGAAGATCGCCACTGGCGAACTGCGCTCCATTAAGGACGGCAAAGCACGCGTCACGCCGATCACCGTGCACGACGCCAGGCGAACCTGCGCCACCCTCCTGGCCGACCTCGACGTCCACCCCAGAGTCGCCATGCAGGTGCTCAGGCACGCCCGCTTCGCGGTAACTGTGGAGATCTACACGCAGGTCACATCGACAAAGACGAGAGAAGCACTCAAGCGCCTCGGCGACTCCCTGCGCCGCTGACGAGAACTGCTGTACAAAGCTGCTGTACGGCAGCACAAAGGCCACCTCCCGAAGCCGGGAAGTGGCCTTTGACCTGCGTGGGCGATACTGGGATCGAACCAGTGACCTCTTCGGTGTGAACGAAGCGCTCTCCCGCTGAGCTAATCGCCCTCAGCGCGCATGACTCTACCCGATCGAGGGCCCGGACCAAAAACCGGGTCTCAGTGCGTCGCGAGGTAGTGCATCGCCCGCGCCACCACGTCGATGCCGAGGCTGTACTTGAGCGACAGCCACACCACCACCGACACGAAGACCAGGCCGACGGCGCCGAGCACGAAGCGGACGCCGAGCGACCTGCTGGTCACCCAACGCGTCCAGGAGTTGACGTGTCGGCGGGTGAACGCGAGCAGCCGGCGGGCCCAGTGGAACTCGACGGCCCAGACGCCGAGGCCGGCGATGACCAGCAGCCAGCCGGGGCCGGGCAGCGGGATGAGGGCGATGCCGACGGTGACCACGAGGGCGCCGAGGATGCCGATGAAGACCTTGAGGGCGACGCGGCCGGTGGGGTTGGCGCGGATCAGCTCCAGGGTGGTGTGCAGGCGGCCTCGCCAGCCCCGCCTGCGCTCCGCCAGAGCGCCCTGCGAACGCCCGTCGACCGACACCTCGTACCCCCGCCTTTTGGCTGCTCGGGCCGCACCTTTCGGCGATTCGGCCCTGGTCCGCGCCGTCACCGAGGAACCCCTCGTGACCATTTCCACCCCCAGTGTCGCCCGGGACCGTCACCCCTGCTGACGACTGGACGTTACCGGAGTAAGTCGACGACTGAACCACCCGTTGCCGGGCGGGACGACGGAGTGGGCGGAACCGGAAATCCTACAAGGGTTCTCACGTTCCCGAAGGCTTTCCGACCCCCTTCCCACCACTGGGTGAAGTCAGCGTATGGCGGAGCGTAGCCAGGAGCAGCACCTGAGTATGGGAAAAGCGGGACACGCGCGTTCCGCAGCGGTGCCGGGGGGAGAACGTCCATGAGTGTCATCCGACCGACGACCGTAGAGGTCGAGACGTCGCTAAGGCTCGTCGCGCCTGACGCCACCGCCTTGCCGGTGCGTGCCAGCCTGCGTTACGACCCTGCTGACCCGTATGCGGTCCATGTCCTGTTCCATGCCGAGTCCGCCGGCGGCGAGGCGGTGAGCTGGTCGTTCGCCCGCGAACTGCTGGTCACCGGGCTCGACGAGCCGGCCGGCATCGGCGACGTCCGGGTCTGGCCGTGGGCCACCCCGCGCGGCGACTTCGTCGCGCTCGCGCTGTCGTCCCCGGACGGCAACGCCCTGTTCGAGGTCCCGCGCAGCGTGCTGGTGCGCTTCCTGCGGCGGACCTACGTCGTCGTCCCGCGCGGCCGTGAGGCCGAGCACCTGGACGTCGACACCGCGGTGACCCGGCTGCTCGCCGGGCGCTGACACGGCAACCACCCGGGGCCGCGCGGATCTGCCGAGTCCGCGCGGCCCCGGGCCGTCTCACCCCCGGGGTACGCCGCCGCGCGCTCAGCCGTGCGTGGTGATCCCGCCGTCGACCGGGATGACCGCGCCGGTCAGGTAGGCGCCGGCGCGCGACGCGAGGTAGATCGCGGTGCCGGCCATGTCCTCGGGGCGCCCGATCCGGCCCAGCGGCACCTGCTGCTCGATGGCCGCGCGCGACTGCGGGTCGTCCAGCGCGAACGCCATCATCTTGCTCTCGAACGGGCCGGGCGCGATCGCGTTGACGGTGATCCGCCCGCCGGCGAGCTGGTGGGCCAGGCTGCGGGTGAGCATGTGCACGGCCGCCTTGGTGGCCGAGTAGGCGTACACCTCCATGAACGGCACCCGGATGCCGTCGATGGACCCGATGTTGATCACGCGGGCCGGGTCGTCGTCGGCGGCGGCGGCGCGCAGTTCGGGCAGCAGCGCGGTGGTGAGCCGGAAGACGGCCTTGACGTTGACCGCCCAGAGCTTGTCGAACGCGCCTTCCGGGTATTCCTCCAGCGGCGCGCCCCAGGTGGCGCCGGCGTTGTTGACCAGCACGTGCACCCGGTCGTGGCGCTGCCGCACTGCCTCGGCGAGGGCGAGCGCGCCCTCGTCGCTGCCCAGGTCCGCCGGGATGGCCTCGCAGTGGCCCTCGGCGGAGAGTTCCTTGGCCACCGACTCGCACACGTCGGCCTTGCGCGAGGAGATGACGACCCGGGCGCCGGCCCGGACGAAACCGCGGGCGATCATCAGCCCGATCCCCCGCGAGCCGCCGGTGACCACCACCGTCTTGCCGTCGACCGAGAACAGATCCGTCATGCCCATCCCATCGCCGTCGCCCGGGCCGCGGACCGGTCCCCCGGCCCGGGCCTTACCGATCGGTAACCTAACCGCCGGGCGTACGCGCCGACAAGAGCGGCCCGAGCGGGGCGAAAGCGTCGAGATGCAACGTGCCGCCGGGCCGGTTACCGTCGGGATGATGGTCACTACCGGTCAGCCCTCCCCGGCCACCCGCACCGGCCTGTCGGAGCCCCGCCTCGGCACCGACGAGATCGTCACCGGCGCGCTCGACGACCTCACGGCCGACCGCGGCTGGCCCCGGCCCGTCCTGCTCGACCGGGACGTGTTGATCCTGGTCACCCACGGACACGGCACCGCCGAGCTGGACTTCCGGGCCGTGCCCTGCCGGCCGGGCACGCTGCTGCGCGCCCACCCCGGCCAGGCGCTGCGCTGCGTCGGCACGCAGCTGGACGCGACGGTGGTGAGCTGGGGGCCGGACGCGCTGCGCGGCCTCGACGTCGACCCGGACGCGGTGCCGACGCACCGGCAGCTCGCCGGCGAGGACGAGGACGCGGTGATCGGCGAGGTGAGCCAGCTGGCCGTGGACGCCGACCGGCACGCGCTGGTGCCCGCCGCCGCGGCGCTGCTGCGCCACCAGCTCGCCGTGCTGCTGCTGCGGCTGAGCCTGCTGCCGCACCCCGACCGGTCGCCCGCGCCACGGGCCGAGGCGGAGACGTTCCGGCGGTTGTGCCGAGAGGTGGAACGCGGTTACCGGGACACCCGCCGGGTCGAGGACTACGCCGCCCGGATCGGCTGCTCGGTGCGTACCCTGACCCGGGCCTGCCTGGCGGTGACCGGCCGCAGCGCCAAGCAGGTGGTGGACGAGCGGGTCGCGTTGCAGGCCTGCCGGCTGCTCGCCGCCACCGACGAGCCGATCGCCCGGATCGGCCGGCGGCTCGGTTTTCCCGAGCCGACCAACTTCGGGCGCTTCTTCACCCGCGAGGTCGGGGTGAGCCCGGGCGCGTTCCGGGCCGGCCGGGAACGGCCGCTGCCCGTCCGTCTGGTGCGTCCCCGCCCGCCCGCCGACTCCCCCGCGCCGGCCGGCCGGGCATGATGGCACTGTGCAGATCTCCGCGCGCGGTGACTACGCGGTCCGGGCAGCCCTGAGCCTGGCCACCGCATACCCCACCCTGCTGTCCACCCAGGCCATCGCGGCGGAGCAGGACATGCCGCGCAAGTTCCTCGAAGCGGTCCTGGCCGACCTGCGCCGGGCCGGCATCGTCCGGGCCCAGCGTGGCGCCGAGGGCGGCTACACCCTCGCCCGCCCGCCGCGCGAGACCACCATCGGGCAGGTGTTGCGCGCCGTCGACGGCCCGCTCGCCGGGGTTCGCGGGCTGCGCCCGGAGGAGACGCGGTACGAGGGAGCGGCGGAGAACCTGCCCCGGCTCTGGGTGGCGGTGCGCGCCTCGGTGCGCCGGGTGGTCGACGAGGTGAGCCTGGACGAGCTGGTCAGCGGCCGGCTGCCGGCGCACGTGCGCAAGCTGACCGCCCAGCCGGACGCGTGGGAGCCCCGCTGACGCGCCCAACTGCTGTCGATCGGTGCCGAGCGCGAGCGGTTCGGCCAGCAGGACGATGTCGTCGCCGGCGTCGATCCGCCGCGCCACCCGGCACAGGAGCAGAGCTGACGCGTCGCCGATGAGCGGCACCCCGAAGGGCCCGTCCGTCCAGTGCGGATCCGACCGGGTTTCGCGAAACGTCGATCCGGGCATGTTCGATGCCGCAGAGGCAGGGAGACGAAGGAGGCACCCCCGATGGGCGTCCAGTTCCGCAAGCGCAAGAAGTACGGACCGCTGATCCTCCACTTCACCCAGAACGGGTTCTCCTCGTGGAGCATCAAGATCGGTCGTTGGTCCTGGAACTCGAACACCCGCGCCCACCGCGTGGACCTTCCGGGGCCGCTCTCCTGGAAGCAGGACAAGGCCTGACGGTTCGCGGACCGTTACGACGAAGGGGACGCCGGCGGTTCGCCGGTCGTCCCCTTCGTCGTCCGGGCCGGGTTCGCCGTTCGGCCGCCGACGGTGACCCCGCGACGGAACAATCGCGGCATGGTGGACCTGACCCCGCGGCGGATGCGGCGGCGGGCCGTGGCGGCCTGCGCGCTGATGCTGGTCGGCTACTTCCTGGTGCCGGTCGAGCCGGACCCGAACGGGCTGCGGCTGGCCCTGCGCTCCGCCGGCACGCTGCTGCTGGTCGCCGTGGTCGCGTTCCTGGTCACCGGCCAGGTCCGCCGCCAGCTCACCCGCGACCAGCCGACCGGCCGGGAGGAGGACCGGGCGCTCACCCGGCTCGCCGTCGCGCTGATCGCCGGGCTGCTGGTCTTCGCGTTGGCCGACTACGTGGTGGCGGACACCCGGCCCGGTGAGTTCGTCGGGTTGCGCACCCGGATCGACGCGCTCTACTTCGCGCTGGCCACGCTCACCACGATCGGCTACGGCGACGTGCACGCCCAGGGGCAGATCGCCCGGGTGGCCGTCTGCGCCCAGATGGTGTTCAGCATCGGGGTGGTCGCCACCGGCGCGTCCGTGGTGGTCAAACAGATGACCCAGCGGTCGGGGCGACGCTGATCCGCACGTCGCCGCCGAGCCGGCCGTGCTCCGGGTCGCGGGTCACCGCGCCGGCGGCGAGCATCGAGGCCAGCGCCCGGTTGGCGTCGGCGGGCCGGTAGACGGTGTCCGTCGCGGCGAAGCGGCGCAGCTCGCTGACCGTCAGCGGGCCGGAGCGCTCCAGCTCGGCCAGCAACTCGCGCCGCAGCGGGCCGGGCTCGGGCTCCAGCGAGATGTCGAGCAGCCGGCCCTGCGGATCGGCCGGGTCGCGGTAGCGCACTCCGGCGTACTCGTCGACCGCCCAGAGCGCCTCCTTGACCGCCTCCAGGCCCCGGTCGGAGCCGGTGGCGTAGCCGAGCAGCCGGGCCGGCCCGTCCCCCACCAGCTCGACCTCGGTGACCAGCGGGAAGCCGGCCGCGGCCAGCGCCGGGCGCAGCGACCGGCCGGGCGCGGTGACCAGCAGCAGCTCGGCCGGGCGGCCGGACGCGGCGGCGGCCAGCAGCGCCGGGTCCGGCTCGGCGCCGTCGACGAGGGTGAACAGCGGCGCGCCCGCCGCCCCGGCCGCCTTGAGCGCCACCGGCAGCCGGTCCGGCGAGCCGGGCACCACGTGCACGGCGACGTCGCTCGGCAGGTCGGCCTCGGCGGCGCCGAGGCGCGCCGGCAGGTCCGGGTCGGCGTCGGCCAGCACCAGCACGGTCAGCCGCCGCCCGCGCAGCCGGTCGGCGAACTCGGCCACCACCCGCAGCGCCGCCTCCGCGCCGACGGCGGAACCCCCGGCGTACGCGAGCGCGAGCGTGGCCCGTCGGGCCCGGTGCAGCGCCGCGGGGAGCCAGTGGTCGAGCTGGCGGACGAGCAGCTCGCGCAGGACGGCGTCGGTCGACATGGTGCCGTTTCTACCGCACCCGGGCGGCGTCGTGGCCGCGTACCCCGGTCAGGCCGGGACGGAGATGCCCACGCCGCCGCGGGTCTGGCCGCCGTAGCGCTGCCGCTCGCGGTCCAGGTCGAGCCGGCCGATCCGCTTGCGGGCGGCGAGCGCGGCGTCGTCCAGCAGGGCGGCGGGGACGATCCAGACGATCTCGAACTCCAGCCCGTCCGGGTCGCGGCCGTAGAGGCTCTTGGTGGTGCCGTGGTCCGACGTGCCGACCAGCGCGCCGGCGGCGGCCAGCCGCTCGGCGGTGGCGCCCAGCTCGTCGAGCGTGTCCAGCTCCCAGGCCAGGTGGTAGAGGCCGACGGTGGCCCGGCCGGCCTGCGACGCCCCGGCCGCCGCGCCGATCTCGAACAGCCCGAGGTCGTGGTCGTTGGTGGAGTCGGGCGCCTGGAGGAAGGCGGCGCCGCGGAAGCCGTCCGGCGTCATCGGGACCCGGCGGAAGCCCAGCACGTCGCGGTAGAAGGCGACGCTGCGCTCCAGGTCACTGACGTAGAGGACGGCGTGGTTGAGCCGGTGGATTCCCATGGCTCCGACGGTACCCCAGTTTGGTTGAGCGTTCAACAACCGGCGTTATGATGGTCGTCATGACCCGGTGGCTGGAACCCGACGAGCAGCGGACCTGGCGCGCCTTCCTCGCCGCCTCCCGGGCGCTGATGGAGACGCTCGACCGCGAGCTGCAACGCGACGCCGGCATGCCGCACGCCTACTACGAGATCCTGGTCCGGCTCTCCGAGACCCCCGGCCGGCGGCTGCGGATGAGCGACCTGGCCGACGCCACCGGCTCCTCGCGCAGCCGGCTCTCGCACGCCGCCGCCCGCCTGGAGGCCGCCGGCTGGATCCGCCGGGAGGACTGCCCCACCGACCGGCGCGGCCAGCTCGCCGTGCTCACCGACGACGGCTTCGCCACCCTGGCCGCCGCCGCCCCCGGCCACGTCGAAGGGGTACGCCGGCACCTGTTCGACGCGCTCAGCCCGGCCCAGGTCGACCAGCTGCGCCGGATCAGCGAGACGCTCGCCGCCCACCTGACCGGATCGGGACCAAACTGATCCACTCCGGGGGTTGTACTTACCGTCGCCGGATGAGCACGATGGGGCGTGTCCTCCGGCTTCGCTGACCTGACCGTCCAGGCGCACCACCTGGTGTCCGAAGGCGACCTGACCGGCGCGCAACGGCTGCTCGCCGACGCGCTCAGCGACGCCGACCCCCGCCCCGCCAACGCCTCCCCCGAGCTGGCCGAGGCCGCCGGCTTGCAGGCCCGGCTACTGGTCGCGCTCGGCGAGCCGCACTCCGCCCGGGGCTGGGCCGCGTTCGCGTACGCGGCCACCACCCGACTGTTCGGCCGCGCCGACGAGCGCACCGTCACCGCCGCCGCCACCCTGGCCGCGGTGCTGCACCGGGTCGGCAGCGACGCCCGGGCCGCCCGGCTCTACTCCGACGTCATCATCGAGCTGACCGCCCGCGACGGGCCGGAGTCCCAGCGGGTGCTGGCCGCCCACGCCGACCTGGCCACCGTCGAATACGCGCGCGGCCAGTGCGAGGTGGCCCGCGACCGGCTCCAGGACGCGTGGGAGCTGCACCGCGAGGTCTACGGCGACGGCCACCCCAGCGGCATCAAGATGCTGGCCAAGCTCGGCGCGATGGAACGCGACTGCGGCCGGTACGCCGACGCGCACGAGCACCTGGCGCTCGCGGAGGACCTGTGCCGGGCGCACCTGGACTCCGACGACCCGCTCGCCGCGCAGGTGGCCGGGCTGGCCCGGGCCGCCGCCGACCCGGACCACGTCTGCCCCGCGCCCGAGCCGCCCGCCCCGGAGCCGCCGGTGGTGCCCGCCGCCCGCGTTCCCCCGCCCGCCGAGGGTCCCCCCGACCTGCCGCCCTACTCCCCGCCCGCGCTCGACGACCCGGTCGAGACGCCGCTCTACCACCCACCGGGCCGGGGCGCCGACGCGGCGCACGTGCCCACGCCCCGCACTCCGCCCGAGGCCGACGGCGACGCGTTCGACGACTACCCGTGGCCGCCGGACGACCCGGTCGACCGGCCGTGGCGGCCCGGCGAGGACGCGCTGCCCCCGACCGTGGTCGGGCTCACCGACGACCCGCCGCCGGGCGTACGCCGGGTGCCGCCGGCCGACCCGCCCGGGCCGCCGTCGCGCTACCTGCCGGTGCACGTGCCCCGGCCACCCGCCGCCGAGCCGCGCGCCCGGCCCTGGCTGCCGCTGGCCGTGCTCGGGGTGGTGGTGGCGCTGCTGCTCGGCACCATCGCGGTGATCGCCGGCGTGTCCCGGGTGGACGACGCCCGCGACACCCCGCCGCCGGCGTCGAGCGGCCCGCCGGCACCGAGCCGGCCCGTCCCGACCACGCCGCCGGCCGCCTCCCCGGGCACCCCGCCCGGGCGGCTCGCGCTCACCGACCGGCGCGACAGCATCGTGCTGAGCTGGACCTACCCGACCGGCGCGGAGGGCCCGGTGGTGATCGCCGGGGGCCGCTCGGGCCAGCCGCAGGGCACGTTCGCCACGCTGCCGGCCGGCTCCACCGACTACATCGCCTACGGCCTCGACCGCACCACCGACTACTGCTTCACCGTGGCGCTCGTCTGGTCCACCGACAGCGTCGCGCGGACCGGGCCGGTCTGCACGAAACGGCGCCGCTGACGCCTCACTCCGGGTCCGGTTCGGCCAGCGCCGGCAGGCGTACCGTCGCCCGCAGCCCGGGCGCGACGGCGCCCGGCGTCGCGTCCGTCAGCTCCACCGTGCCACCCGCCCGGCGCACCAACTCGCGCACGATGGCCAGGCCGAGGCCCGCGCCGCCGGCGTCGCGGGCCCGCGCGTCGTCCAGCCGGGTGAACCGGGCGAACACCCGCTCCCGGTCCGCCGCCGGGACGCCCGGCCCGTCGTCGGTCACGGTGACCAGGTGGTACGCCCCGGCCGGGCCGGTCACGGCCAGCTCCACCGCGCCGTGCGCGTGCCGCAGCGCGTTGTCCACCAGGTTGACCAGCACCCGGCGCAGCTCCCCCGGATCCCCCTCGACCCACCACGCCCCGTCCGGCACGACCAGCCGCACCGGCGGGGACGGGTAGCGGGCGGCCACCACGCGCAGCAGCCCGCCCAACTCCACCGGACCCACCGGCGACGGTCGCGCCACCTGCTCGTCGAGGCGGGCCAGCAGCAGCAGGTCGTCGACCAGGCGGCCCAGCCGTTCGGTGTCGGCCAGCAGGTCGTCGGCCACCGCCGGCCAGTCGGTGTCGCCGCCGAGCCGGCGGGCCACCTCCAGCTCGGTCCGCATGTTGGTCAGCGGGCTGCGCAACTCGTGCGCCGCGTCGGCGACGAACGCCCGCTGCCGGTCCCGGGACGCGGCCAACCGGTCCAGCATGTCGTTGAGCGTCACCGCGAGCCGGTGGATCTCGTCCTGCCCGGCCGGGACCGGCAGGCGTTCCGTCCCCGCCCGGCCGGTGATCTCGGCGGCGCCGCTGCGCAGCTCCTCCACCGGGCGCAGCGTCGCGCCGACCACCCGCCACGCCACCACCGCCAGCCCGGCCACCAGCAGCGGGAAGCCGACCAGCAGCAGGTTGCGCACCACGTGCAGGCTGTGCCGGACGTCGGAGAGCGACTTGGCCACCAGCACCGTGCGCGGCTCCTGGGGCGTGCCGGCCGGCACCGTCACCACCCGCACCGGCCCGGACATGCCGACCCGCTGCCCGTCCACCACCAGCCGCTGCCGCTGCCCGGGCCGCAGCTCGTCCGGGCCGAGCATCGGCACCAGGCGGTCCGCGTCGATCGACGCGGCCCGGATCCGGGCCTGCCCGTCGACCACCTGCACCCGCAGCTGCCCGCCGGCCACCGGCAACGGGTCCGGCAGCGCGTCCTCGGCGGTGAGCAGGGCGACCGCGTCGGCGGTGCGCAGCGCCTCCTCGTCCACCGACCGTTGCAGCGTCCAGCCGAGCGCGCCGAGCAGCAGCGCGCCGCCGAGCGCGAACCCGAGCACCAGCCCGAGCACGCCCAGCGCCAGCAGCCGGGCCCGCAGTCCCAGGCGGCGCAGCGGGCGGATCACGTGGCCAACCGGTAGCCGGCGCCCCGGACCGTCTCCAGCCGCTCCCGGCCGATCTTGCGGCGCAGGTAGCCGACGTAGACCTCCACCGCGTTCGGCGCGGTGTCGACCGAGGCGTCCCAGACGTGGTCCAGCAGCTCGGTCTTCGACACCACCTCGCCGGCCCGGCGCATCAGGTAGTCGAGCAGCGCGTACTCGCGGCTGGTCAGCACCACCTCGACGTCGTCCCGGGTGACCCGCCGCCGGGCCGGGTCCAGGCGCAGGTCGCCGACCGTCAGCACGGCCGGCCGCCGGGGCGCGCCGCGGCGCAGCAGCGCCCGCAGCCGGGCCAGCAGCACCACGTACGAGAAGGGCTTGGTCAGGTAGTCGTCGGCGCCGCAGTCCAGCCCGTCGGCCTGGTCGTACTCGCCGTCCTTGGCCGAGAGCATCAGCACCGGCAGCCAGCGCTGCTCGGCGCGCAGCCGGCGCACCACCTCGTAACCGGAGAGGCCGGGCAGCATCACGTCGAGGATCATCGCGTCGTACTCGCCGTGCCGGGCCGCGTCCAGCCCCTCCGGGCCGGTGCCGGCCACGTCCACCACGAAGCCCTCCGCGGACAGGCCCCGCCGCAGCGCCGCGGCGAGCCGCGTCTCGTCCTCCACCACCAGCAACCGCACCGGTCCAGGGTGCCACCATGGGGTCACCCGTAGGGGATCTCCTCAGCGTCGTCACAGCGACGATCGCGCAGCATGGAGCGCAGGAGGTGCACACTATGTCCGTGATGAAGAACTGCGCCGTGCTGCGCTGGCTGGTCCCGGTGACCGCGGGGGTCGCCGTGATCGGTGGTGGCGCCGCCGTCGGCACGTTCGCCGCCGGCGCCGACCCGGCCCTGCCGCCGCGCAGCGCGGCCCAGCTGCTGGAAGACCTGCGTACGTCCCGCCTGGACGGGCTCTCCGGCACCGTGGTGCAGCGCGCCGACCTCGGTCTGCCGCCGATCGCCGCGCTCGCCGGCCAGGCCACCGGCAACCAGCTCGCCGGCCTGGTCTCCGGCACGCACACGCTGCGCGTCTGGTACGGCGGCGAGGACCGGCAGCGGCTCGCCCTGGTCGACACGCTCGGCGAGCAGGACGTGCTGCGCAACGGGCGCGACGTCTGGACCTGGAACAGCCGGGAGAACACCGCCGTCCACCGGAAGCTGCCGGCCGACGGCAAGGACCTGGCGTCCGCGCCGGCCACTCCGGCCGACGCCACCGAGCAGGCGCTGGCCGCGATCGACCCGACCACGGCGGTGACCGTGGGCCGCTCGGCCACGGTGGCCGGGCGGGACGTGTACGAGCTGGTGCTCACGCCGCGCGACAAGGCGTCGCTGGTGCACCAGGTGCGGATCGCGTTGGACGCGAAGGAGCACGTGCCGCTGCGCTTCGAGGTGCTCGCCGACGGCGCCGACGAGCCGGCGTTCGAGGTGGCGTTCACCCAGGTCGACTTCCGCACCCCGGACGCCGACCAGTTCCGCTTCAACCCGCCGCCCGGCGTCAAGGTCACCGAGGCGCCGGCCGACGAGCGGCCCGGGCCGGCCGGCCGGATGCCCGGTGCGCCGGGGGCCGGCAAGGCCACCGGCGGGTCGGACGCCGACCGCCCCGACGTGCGTACGGTCGGCACCGGCTGGACCACCGTGGTGGTCGCCAAGCTCGACGAGGCGCTCGGCGCGGGTGCCGGCGGCGCGAAGGCCGGCAAGGACGCGCCGGACGCGGAGATGCTGAGCCGGGTGCTCGGCGACCTGCCGAAGGTCAGCGGCGACTGGGGAAGCGGCCGGCTGCTCAGCGGCAAGCTGTTCAGCGTGCTGCTGACCGACGACGGCCGGGTGCTCGCCGGGCTGGTCACGCAGGAGCGGCTCTACCAGGCGGCCAAGGGCTGAACCGCCGCGCTCGCAGGCCCGGTCGGCGGACGTCGACCGGGCCTGCGAGCCGTGTCCGGGCTTGGTCGGGTGGCGGGCGACGCGCTATCTTTCTCAGTTCAGGCACAAAAAAGGAATGGCTATTGAATGCCATTCCTGCGGCAATTTTAGTCAATGAGGAGCCGGCTTGTCAATGCACTCCGACGTGGCGGGTGACCTGCACCAGGACGACGAGGTCGGTCGCGAGCAGGAGTACGTCTCGATGCTCTACGACCGGCTGGACGGCATGCGGGACCAGGCCGCCCGCAGGCTCGACGAGGAGTTGCGCCACACCGGCGGCACCCAGCAGGCGCGGTCGCAGCGCGACGCCACCGTCGCGATGTACGCCGACCAGGTCGAGCAGTTCTCCGCGGTCGAGTCCGGCCTCTGCTTCGGCCGCCTCGACGGCGACGACGGCACCGCCCGCTACATCGGCCGGATCGGCATCTTCGACACCTCCGGCGACTACGACCCGCTGCTGATGGACTGGCGCGCCCCGGCCGCCCGCCCGTTCTACCTGGCCACCGCCGCCAACCCGCAGGGCGTACGCCGGCGGCGGCACCTGCGTACCCGCGAGCGCAAGGTCACCGGGCTCAACGACGAGGTGCTGGACATCACCGCCGCCTCCCCCACCGCCCACGAGGAGGTCACCGGCGAGGCGTCGCTGCTCGCCGCGCTCAACGCCGGGCGTACCGGCCGGATGCGCGACATCGTCGAGACGATCCAGGCCGAGCAGGACCGGATCATCCGCGCCGACCTGCCGGGCGTGATGGTGGTGCAGGGCGGGCCGGGCACCGGCAAGACGGCGGTGGCGCTGCACCGGGCCGCCTACCTGCTCTACACGCACCGGCAGCAGCTCTCCACCCGGGGCGTGCTGCTGGTCGGCCCGAACGCCACGTTCCTGCGCTACATCTCCCAGGTGCTGCCGGCGCTGGCCGAGACCGGCGTGCTGCTGCGCACCCAGGCCGACCTCTTCCCCGGGGTGCACGCCCGGCGCGCCGAGCCGGCCACCACCGCCGCGCTCAAGGGCCGCGCCGTGCTGACCGAGGTGCTCGCCGCGGCGGTCCGGGACCGGCAGTGGGTGCCGACCGAGCCGATCGCGATCGAGCTGCCCCAGCGCGAGGTGCTCACGCTCGACCCGGAGACGGTCCGCCAGGCCCGCGACCGGGTCCGCCGCACCGGCCGGGCGCACAACCTGGCCCGCGCGCTGTTCGACATCGAGATCGTGCACGCGCTCGCCGACCAGGTGGCCGAGCGGATCGGCGCGGACCCGCTGGGCGGGGAGAACCTGCTCTCCGAGGCCGACCGCGCGGAGATCCGCCGCGAGCTGCGCGAGGAGCCGGAGATCCGGGCCGCGCTGGACGAGCTGTGGCCGGTGCTCACCCCGCAGCGCCTGCTCGCCGACCTGTTCGCGTCGCCGGAGCGGATCGCCGCCGCCGCGCCGATGCTCACCGACGCCGAGCGGGCCGCCCTGCACCGGGAGCCCGGCGGCTGGACGCCGGCCGACGTGCCGCTGCTGGACGAGGCCGCCGAACTGCTCGGCGAGGACGAACGCGCCGCCGCCGCCCGCCGGGAACGGATCCGCGCGATGGAACGCGAGTACGCCGAGGGCGTGCTGGAGATCTGGCGCGGCTCCCGCTCGATCGACGTGGAGGACGAGGCCGACGGCGGTGAGATCCTCGGCGTGACCGACCTGATCGACGCCGCCCGGCTCTCCGAGCGGCAGGAGGAGTCCGACCGGCTCACCACCGCGCAACGCGCCGCGGCGGACCGGACGTGGGCGTTCGGGCACGTCATCGTCGACGAGGCGCAGGAGCTGTCGCCGATGGCCTGGCGGCTGCTGATGCGCCGCTGCCCGAGCCGGTCGATGACCGTCGTCGGGGACGTCGCGCAGACCGGCGCGCTGGCCGGCACCCCGTCCTGGGGGGAGGCGCTGGCGCCGTACGTGGCGGACCGGTGGCGGTTGGAGGAGCTGACCGTCAGCTACCGCACCCCCGCCGAGATCATGGCGGTCGCCGCCGACGTGCTCGGCGAGATCGACCCGGCCCTGCGCCCGCCCCGCTCGGTACGCGCCACCGGCGTACCGCCGTGGGACCGCACCGTCGCGGCGGCCTCGCTGGTCGACGCGCTGGTCGAGGCGACCGCGCGGGAGGCCGCCGGGCTCGGCGACGGGCGGCTCGGCGTGATCGTGCCGACCGGGCGGGTGACCGAGCTGGGCGCCGCCGTCGTCGCGGCGCTGCCCGAGGCGGCCGTCGGCGAGCAGCCGGAGCTGGCGAACCGGGTGGTGGTGCTGACCACCGAGCAGGCCAAGGGGCTGGAGTTCGACTCGGTGCTGGTGGTGGAGCCGGAACGGATCGTGTCCGAGTCGCCGCGCGGGCACAGCGACCTCTACGTCGCGCTCACCCGCGCCACCCAGCGCCTCGGCGTCCTGCGGACGTAAGGAAGGGCCCCTCCTTAACGCATCCGGTAGAGGAGGGGCCCCTTCTTAACAACTGTCAGCCCGGGTTGGCGCCCTCGTCGGTGAAGTTGCCGACCTGGGCGCCGCTCGCCGAGGCGTCACTGGTGGAACCGCCGGCCGGGGTGCTCATCCCACCGGTCGTGGCGTCCCCGGTGGTGGTCGGCGCCACCCTGCCCGGGTGCCGCTCCGGCTGCCGGGCCACCCGCCGCACGCTGGCCGGTCCGGCGGTGCCGCCGGTCGTGGTGACCGCGCCCTGGCCCCGGGTGGGACCGCCGTCGCGCAGCACGGTCGGGTCGACCGGAACGTGCGCCGGGTCGTCCGGATCCGACTCCTGGATCATCCGCTCCACGTCGGTCTGCGGCACGGTGACCTCGTCGAGCGCGCCTTCGCCGTACACGCCGCCGGCGACCCGCTGCTCGGCCTGCCGGGCGGCGTCCTGCCGCATGTCGTCCTCACGCACGTCAACCACCTCGTCGCTCCGGTGTCGGGTGTCAGTGATGCGTGCCCGAGGGCCGGTGGCTGAAACCGGCAGGCCTCCGGTGGCGCCGGATACACGCCCGACTGTCCGTTTCCCCGCAGGGGCGACGACGGCCGGGCGCCCGGCGGTTAGCTTGTCTCCGGGGTCGGGTAGTCGGAGGGTGCCCCCGCCACAGAGCGCGAACCGTGCCGTGGCCGACCTGCGGTAGCGGGGCGAGGGTGTGCAGGTAACGACTCATCAAATCCTGAGGAGGACCAGATGAGCACGCAGGCTGCATCCACCAGGCCGATGAACCGGCCGATGTCCGACGTCCAGAACCGGGCGAGCATGCAGGACACGTCGACCCGTCAGATGCCGTCGATGCACGACGGCCACCGGGAGCCGGCGCCCAGCCCGGGCACCGAGACGAAGCAGGCGTTCCTCACCACCGAGTTCTGGGTGTACGCCGCAGCCGTCGCGGTCGTCGTGATCGCCGCGTTCTGGCGGGGCGCCGCCACCAACGGCCTGAACATCAACAACCCGAACCAGGCCTGGTGGTACCTGACCGCGCTGACCGGCGCGTACCTGGTCAGCCGGGGCCTGTCGAAGGCGGGCAGCGCGCGTCGCTCCGGCAAGGAGCGCCGAGGCCGGCACTGACCCGCACGGTCACACCAACGGCGACGCCCCCGGGACCTGCGTCCCGGGGGCGTCGTCGCGTGCCGTCACTCCTCGCCGAAGTCCCCGCCGTCGTCACCCTCGAAGGCGTCCTCGAGCATCTCGCCGGCGACCAGACCGCCGGCCACACCGAGCGCGGCGCCGGCCATCATGCCGCCCATCCCGGCGCCCCGGTGACCGTGGTGTCCCGGGTAGCCGTGGTGGCCGTGCGGCGCGCCGAAGCCCTGGGCGCGCAGGCCGCCGTAGCGGGACGTGGTCTCGCGCAGCCAGCCGTCGACCACCTGGGTCCAGTCGGTGCGCGCGGCGTCGCTGTGCGGGATCGAGTACCGGCCGAAGGCGTCGTGCCCGGCGCTGAGGAAGCCGCCGCGCTTGTCGCACTCCAGGATCACCTCGACACCCTGCTGGCTGGTCACGAACGTCAGCTCGACCTCGTTGACCGTCTGCGCGTACTGCGGCGCGGCGAAGAACTCGATCTCCTGGTAGAACGGCAACGTCTGCGGGACCCCGTAGATGTGGCCGCGCTCCAGGTCGGCGTGTTTGAACCGGAAGCCCAGCGCCTGGAAGGCGTCCAGGATCCGCTCGTGGATCGGCAGCGGGTGCACCGACACCTGGTCCAGGTCGGACTTGTCCACCGCCCGGGCCACCGCCAGTTCGGTGCGCAGGCCCATGGTCATGCCGCGCAGCCGCTGCCCGTAGACGTCGGTGACCGGGGTCTCCCACGGCACCGGCATCTGGAACGGGATGGCGAGCTGCTGCTTCGGGGCCAGCTCGAACGCGCCGCTGACCGGCATCCGGTGGAACTCCATGATGCCGGCGTACTCGGTGTCGCCGCCCTCGATCTCGACCCGGGTGACCAGGCCGAGGGTGATCTGCTCGATCCGCGCCGGAGCGTCGCCGCCGACCAGGTTGACGTGCCCGTCCAGGGCCAGGCCGGGCCGGGTGTTCGGGTTGGTCAGCACGGTGTCGACGCTCGGGCCACCCACGCCGAACGCGCTCAGCATCTTCTTGAAGACCATCGCCACTCCGCTTCCGCCGTAGGCGCGCTCCACCCTGGAGCGCGCGGGCCGTGCAGGGCACCCTAATGGAGACGACTGGGAAGTGGCTGAAAGCGGACGGGCCCGGGGGTCGTCGGTCCCGAACGAACCCGACGGCCCCGGGTGGGGGCCGACGGCGGCTCACCGCCGCTGTGCGGGTTCCACCGGTAGCAACTGCCGTGCGGCCAGCACGGCGACCCCGGCGGCGACCACGTCCGCGCAGGTCATCAGAGCACGACTCAACACCACCACCGTCAGGCCCCCGGCCGGCCCGACGACGCCGACGAGCATCGCCAGCAGCACACCGTCGCGGGCGCCGATTCCGGCGGGAAGCACCACCGCCACCATCCCCGCCACGGTGGCGAGCGCGAAGGCGCCGATCAGCAGCGGGGCGGAACGGGCCGGCACACCCAGCGCTCCCGCCAGGACGACGACGTGCAGACCAGTGATCATCCAGCCGGCCGCGGTCAGGGCAAAGGCGACGAGCATGCTCCGGCCCGGGATCGCCAGCCCGAACCGCTGCCTCCGGCGGTGGACGACGGTCGCCAGCAGAGCGGCGAGCGCTCCGGTGGCCACCAGCACCGACACCGGGATCGCGGCCCCGACGAGCGGCAGCAGGGCCGGCAGACCGACGGCGAGTCCGGCCAGCACCGACACCACCACACTGCCGAGAAAGGTGACCGCGAGCCGGGTCGCGGGCAGGTTCAGCGACCGGGCCAGGTCCGCCTGGGCGACCGCCGGCCAGAGACCACCGGGCAGGTACTTGGCGAGCCCGGACACGAAGTACAACCGGGTCGCCGGCCGCAGGGCGACCGGCACGCCGACACCGGCGAGCAGGGTGTGCCAGCCGAGCATGCCGAGCCAGAGTCCGGCCAGCGCGAGCGCCGTCGCGAGCAGACAGCGCGCCGCTCCTACCGCGGCCACGCCCGCGACGAGGTCGGATCGGCGCGACCAGAGCTGCCACCCGATCACACCGAGCACCACGGCGTAGACGATCGCTCGGACGCCGGACGCGAGCTGCCCCCGCTTCACCGGGCCGCCGCCACGGACACCAGCACCCGCTGGAGGCGGTGGTCGGACAGGCCGGCCGGGTCGACGAGCTCGTAGCGACGGGCGGTGAGGCCACCCGCCGTGAAGGCCCAGTCGAGTCTCCACAGCGCCGTGCCCCCCGCCGGCCAGGACACCGGGTACCAGGAGTCGCCGGCAGCCGCCGCATCCGTCATCCGGTCGGGGATCCTGCCCATCTCCCCCATCGCGGAGGTGGTGTTGAAGTCGCCCGCGACGAACGTCGGCGCCCGGTTCCCGGCCAGTTCCCGAGCCAGGCCGGCGTACTGGAGGTTCCGGTTGTGCGCCTTCTCCCGCACGGCGCGGTAGAAGGCGGCCCGCCACGGGGCACGCGCGACGTCGAGCTGCACCGGAATGTGCACGTTGTAGAACGACACCACCCGGTCGTCGACGCGAAGGTCGGTCCGCAGGATCTTTGCCCGCTCGAACTGCTCCTGCCACCCCACCTCGGTGTCCTCGTCCGCGGCGTACCGGTCCGGTGGTACGAGCGGCTGACCGACCACCGGGAACCGCGACAGGGTGATCAACTCGCCCCGGATCACGATGTGGTAGCCGGGAAATGCCGCCCGCAGGCGGGACACCTCGTCGATCCTGGTCACCCGCTGCTCCGACTGGTCGAAGTGGATGTACTCCTGCAGCAGGTAGACGTCCGCCCGTTGGGAGCGGAGGAAGCCGATGAACCCGCCGTGGTCGTCGTCCTGGTCCCAGTACTCCGTGTTCCACGACACCACGCGTACCTCCCGGTGTCCCGCCCCCGGACGGGGACCCGCCAGCTGCACCCCCAGCAGAGGCAGCGTCACCGCCACCGCGGTGACCGTCGCGAGCACCAGTCGGCGGGTGGCCGTCCGCAGCACCAGCGCCAGCGCCAGAAGCACCGCCGGCACCGCGACGAAGAACACGGGTGGGATGAGGTCCACCAGCAACCAGAGCCAGAACCGCCCGCTCAGCGCGTAGTGCAGGACGCAGAAGACCAGCCACAACCCGGCGGTGACACGCAGCGCCCTACCCGTCGTCGCGTGCCGGGGCCCCGGCGCGCCTGCCGGGCGACCATCCTCCGGGCCGGGTCGGGCCCGGTCCTGCACGAGGCGCTCCGCGCTCATGCCCCGCTCACCGCTTCTTTCGGCCGCACCGTCTCGTCGTACAGCTCCCGGAAGCGCCGGGAGACCGACCACTGCGCGACGCCCGCGACGAGCCCGCACGCGATGGTGATGTTGGCCAGGTACTGCATGAGTGCGAAGAAGGCCAGGAATCGGGCGCCGCGTCGTCCGTTGACGAACCGGTACATGCCGAGGTCTGCCTGTACCGACACGCCGATCAGCCCGACCGGCACGAGCACCCCGAGGGGGCCGACGAAGAGCGGTAGGAGCAGGGCGGGCACCGAGCTGATCGCGGCGACGCATCCCCAACCCCGGGTGGCGGTCTCGAACCCCTTCGCGAACCGGCGGCGCCGGGCATACAGGGGGATCCGCAGCCGGGTGCGGTGGAACACCTTCCGAAGCAGCAGCCCGAGCGTGGCGTCGTGGTCGTGCCGCCCGCTGATCCGAGCACTGAGTACGAGGTCGTAGCGCTGTGACACGCGGTGCCCGTAGTCGGCGTCCTCGGTCTGCTTGAGGGCCGGGTTGAAGGGGCCGACGTCGTCGAAGACGGTGCGCCGCATGGCCGTCATCGCCGGATACATGTTCGACACCCGGCCCTCGGAACTTGCCTGCCAGTAGTGCAACTGGAGGCCCCGGTACTCCTCGACACGGCTGTCCAAGACCAGGGGTTCGGGGTGGTAGACGCCGCACACCGCCCCGATACGGGGGTCGTCCGCCAAGATCCGGACGGCGTTGGCGATCGCGTCCGGTTCCAGCGCGACGTCCGAGTCGAGAAAGAAGAGAACCTCGCCGGAGGAGTGCTCGACGCCGACGTTGCGACCGGCCGCGCAGCCGCTCGCACGCCGAGCGGTGCGGAGCACCCGAGCACCCATCCGCTCCGCGACGGCGACGGACTCGTCGGTGCTGTGGTCGTCGATCACGATCACCTCGACGGCGGGATACGTCTGCCTCGCCAGGGCTGCCAGGCAGAGCGCCAGGGAACGGGCGTAGTTGAAGTTCGGAATGACCACGGAGACCAACGGGACCGGCTGCATGTCGTCACGTCACTTTCTGCACGAGCGCGTGGAAGAGATCGGGGTATCGGGCGAGCATGGTGAGAGTGGCGAGGCAGCAGACCCACGGCGCGACGTAGGCCACGGTGACCCGGTCGTGCACGAGGGTACGAACCGGGTCACCCCCACCGCTGTGGACGACGACCACCTGCAGGTACCGGAAGAGCACCAGGAGCGCCATCGGCGCGGATACCAGCGCCGCGAGCGACGCGTACCGCCCGAGCGGCATCTCCGCGGTGAGATAGAACAGCAGGGCCGCGAAGACCAGCGCCGCTGTCAGGCCCAGCAGGAGGTCGAGAAACGGCAGCGAGTAGCCCCGCAGGGAGGGTCGGTGGTGACCGCCGGAGGCGGTGATCTCGCTTCGGCGTTTGCCCAGCACCAACATCAGACACAGCCCGAGCAGACAGATCGGGAGCCAGGTCGAGACGGCGTGGCCGATGGTCGCGTAGCCCTGGGCGAGCCTGAGCTGAAATCCGAGCGCCACGATGAAGACGTCCAGCAGAGCGACGTGCTTGAGTCCGGCCGTGTAGGCGATGTTGAGCACGAGGTAGCACAGGAGAGGCCACCACTGTGCGGCCGGGGTGGCCGCGAGCAGCAGAACCAGTACCACCGCCAGGGCTGCTGCGAGTGCGCCCGCGGCGGGTACGGATATCCGACCCGACGCGACGGGGCGCAGGCGTTTGACGGGATGGAGGCGGTCACGGTGCCGGTCGAACACGTCGTTGCCCACGTAGACCAGGGCGGACGCGACGACGAAGAGCAGTACCGCCCGGCAGATCTGGCCGATGTCGTTCAGCCGCCAGGAGCCGGCGTCGATCAAGGGGAGGGGCACCACCAGCACGTTCTTGAGCCACTGGTGGGGTCGGACCAGCCGTAGCAGGTCCCGGAGCAGGCCCGGCGGCCGGCCGGCCACGACCGGCGGAACCGGCTCCGGCGCCGAGATCCCGGTCGAACCGGCTGTCTGGTCGAGGATTCGCACGTCGTTCTCCCTGTTGGGTGTCGGCCGTGCCGGATCAGAAGAAGACCTTGGCCGCGGAGAGGAGTCCCTGCCGCCACGGCTCGCGGCTGGTCAACCCGGCCGGCCGCGCGGCCCCGCCGGTGTGGTTGGCCCGCCACCACCGGTAGGTGTCCAGCACGGCGTCCCGGTTGGACAGCCGCGGCCGGAAACCCAGCCCCGCCTCCGCCTTGGCGATGCTGACGTACGAGTCGGCCATCAGCTTGTGCAGCAGCCGCCCGTACACCGGTGAGAGGCGGATGCGTTCCAGCCCTCGCAGCACGGTCAGAGCCGGTCTCGCCGGCACCGACACGACCCGACGCCCGTGACCGGCCGCGTCGAGGACGGCCTGGAAGTCCTCCCGGATGGTGCCGAACTCGGCCGCCGCGAGGTTGTACGTCTCGCTGGCCGCCGGGCCGTCGACGGCCAGGGCCGCGACGATCCCGTCGAGCAGGTCGTCCATCGCGAGCATCTGGATGCGGACATCGCCGCGACCGAGCACCGGGAAGTGCCGCCCCTCCTCGGCCCACTCGAAGAGCATCGCGAACAGACCCATCCGGCCGGGTCCCAGGAAGGTCTTCGGCCGGAGAATCGGCACCAGCCGCTGCGGCGTCCGGTAGCTCTCGACGATCTGTTCGGCCTCCGCCTTGGCGGCGCTGTAGGCGTCGACCGGGGCACGGGGGTGGTCCTCCGTGGTCGGCACCGAGGTGGGCAGGCCGTAGACCGCTGTGGACGAGATGTGCACGATCCGCGGTACGTCGGCTGCCGCGGCGGCGGCCATGACCGTCCGCGTACCGTCGACGATCACCGACCGGATCAACTCCGGCCGGTAGGTCGGCAGTGCTGCGGCGGTGTGCACGACGGCGTCCATCCCCGTGAACACGGCGCCCATGGCTGCCTCGTCGCGGATGTCGGCGATGGTGTGGACGGCTCCGGCAGGTGGCGCGTCAACGGGACGCAGGTCCACCCCGTGCACCACGACGGCCTCCTCGGTGAGCCGTCGGACCAGATGAGAACCGAGCATGCCCGCCGCGCCGGTCACCGCCACCCGGCTCACCACTGGGACACGACCTTGTCCCGCACGAAGGCCCCGAGCAGGCGCGGCAGGCCGCGGGCAAGGGTGGCGTCCAGTGCGTCGAGGAAGTACTCGACCTCCTGGGCACCGGCCACCAGAGGAGGAGCCACCATCAGCGGGTTGGCCCCGTTGGGGCTGTAGTACGTCATGATGTCGTGCTCGCGGTAGAGGTGAGCGATGACCGACAGGGTGATCAGCTTGGTCCGGAACATCGGGTCGTGGGAGAAGCCCGGCGCGAGCCTGCCCGCGATGTCGAGGACCCGGGGTCCGCCGCCGAGGAACACGCCGTGCAGGGCGCCCACACCGCGGACCGTCTGCACGACGTCGGGGTGAGCCTTGGCGATCTGTTCGAGCCCCGGCGCAAGGGACGCCTCCAGCGCCCGCGCCCGTCCCGGGTAGTCGTCCTCGACGACGATATTGACGGCTTCGAGCGCGGTGGCGGTCTCCTCGCCGAAGCCGTAGTAGGTGGTGCTGTGCAGGATGACGTCCGTGAGCCGGTCGTAGGCCCGCCGGAAGACAGGCTCCCGCGCGGTATAGCCGGAGATCGAAGCCTTGCCGCCGCCGAGCGACTTCGAGTAGGTGAGGATGTCCGGCACCAGCCCCTCGTGGCGCATGAAGAAGAACAGCGAGCCGGTCTTGCCCCATCCTGTGTAGATCTCGTCGAAGATGAGAATGATCCCCTCTTCGTCGCAGAGGCGCCTCAGGTCGCGCAGCGCGTCCTCGGACCAACCGGCGAGTGTGGAGGCGCTGAACGGTTCGACCAGGATGGCGTACACGTCGCTCTGCCCGCCGGCGGTGCGGTGCTCGGCGACCAGGCGGCGCACGGCGGCGGCGTCACCGTAGGGATAGACGACGATTCCGGGCAGACCCGGAAACTGGAACGCGTTCTCGGTGGAACCGGTGAGGCTGCCCGCACCGAGCGTCTTGCCGTGGAAGCTGATGTCGGCTCTCAGGATTTTGTTTCGCTTACCGCCGTGGTATTTGTAGGCCATCTTGATGGCGCCCTCGTTGGCCTCGGCACCCGAATTCGGGAAGTACGAGATCGAAAGGTCTCCGGGGAGCAGCTCGGCGATGTTGTGGCTTAGGGCGCCCAGGAACGGCGAGAAGAAGGCCTTGTGCACCTCCATGCGGCGGGCCTCCCCGAACCGCTGACGGGCGGCAATTACCCGAGGGTGGTTGTGCCCATGATTGAGCACACCCACACCGCCCGAGAAGTCCAGCACCCGCCGCCCGTCCCGCATGGTTATCCAGGCACCCTCGGCGGAGGCGACGAGCTCCCGTCCGAAACCGAAGGAGGTCATGAGCGAAACTTGGCTCCTGCTGACGAAGCGCTTGTAGAACTCCTGCACTCGCCGTGTGTCAAGCCGGTCGACGTCATCTATCCCCAGCAACTGCGGCATGCGGTCAGCCTCCCCGAGTCAACTTCGAGCAATCTCTTGCCGTCAATATATCGGGGTCTGTGTGTAATAGTTCTGTACGCACACTGGACTACGGACCGTAACGGCAGCGCGGGGGCGGCATCGACGCCCGAGGACGCCCAATCACAGCCCCACGGAGGCAGAGATCTGTGATAGGCATGTTTATGTATAGGCGGCGACAGCTTGGCGAGATGGATGGCCGACGGGAGAAGCTGAACTGTGCCTGCGTTATCGATCAACTTGTTGGGGCTCATCGAGGTCAGACAGGAGAACCGTCGCATTCACGCCGGGCCGAACCGGCAAAAGGAGTTGCTGGCGGCATTGGCGCTGCGCTGCGGAACTCCGGTGAACACCGGCCAGATCGCGGTCGACATGTGGGGTGCCACGCCGCCGGAGACCTCGGAGAACCTGGTGCACACCTACGTGGCACGCCTACGCAGGTTGCTGGAGCCGAGCGTTCGCGGGCGCCGCTTCACCATGCTGCGCTCGACGCCCGCCGGTTATCTGCTGGACGTCGACGCGACGGCCGTCGACGCCCACCGTTTCAAGCGGCTGCTGGACGACGCCGAGCTCGCCCGCAGACACGGCAGACCGGCGGAGGCCAGCAGGTTGCTGAACGCCGCGCTGGCGTTGTGGCGCGGCGATCCGCTGGTCGGCATGACGGGTCCGCTGGCCGCGGCCGAGCGAGACCGGCTGTGCGAGCTCCGACTCGATGCGTTCGAGGACCTCATGGAGCTTCGGCTGACCAGCGGCGACTGCCACCACACGGTGTCGGAGGTACGCCAGATGCTCGCCGGGCATCCGCTGCGGGAACGACTCTGGGAGCTGCTGATGCGCGCACTGGCCCTGTCGTCTCGTCGAGCCGAGGCGCTCATCGCCTTCCGGGAGGCCCGCTCAACCCTCGTCGACCAGGTCGGCATCGAGCCGGGAGCCTCCCTGCGCCGGCTGCACGAGCAGTTGTTGAATGCGGAGAGCTTCGTGTCGGACGCGGCATGACCGGTCGCGACCGGTCGGTGACGCCGAGTTACCGTCGCGGCGGACGCGGTGGAACGGTCCGGACGGATGTCGAAGGGCGGGGTGGCAGCTTCTACCGGAGGGTGGAAGCACCGACAATCGGTGCTCGGGCGTGAGGAGCGAATCGTGAAGTACATGCTGCTGATGCAGTTCAGCGCCGCCGGGGCCGAATTCCCGTCCGTCGACACCTGGACGCCGGAGGAGTTCCGCGCGCACATCGACTTCATGGGCGAGGTCAACGCCAAGCTCGTGGCCGACGGCGAGTTCGTGCAGGGCGAGGGGCTGGGCGGGCCGCAGCAGGCCCGGATCGTCCGGGCCGGCGCGAACGGCGCGCCGGTGGTCACCGAGGGCCCGTTCGCGGAGACCAAGGAGTTCCTGGCCGGCTTCTGGATCGTCGACTGCGAGACCCCGCAGCGGGCGACCGAGATCGCCGCGTTCATCTCCACCGCGCCCGGCCCGGGCGGACGGCCGCTGAACATGCCGATCGAGGTGCACCCGGTGATGTCCGGCCCGCCGCAGGAGATGTGACGCTGACCGACCACGCCGTCGAGGACCTGCTGCGCGAACTGGCGCCGCAGGTCCTCGGCGTGCTCGCCCGCCGGTTCGGTGACTTCGCCACCGCCGAGGACGCGGTGCAGGAGGCGTTGCTGGCGGCGACCCGGCAGTGGCCCGCCGAGGGGGTGCCGGAGCATCCGCGCGGCTGGCTCACGCAGGTCGCGTACCGACGGATGATCGAGCTGGTGCGGGCCGAGACGGCCCGGCGCGACCGGGAGGAACGCGCGGCCCGGCGCTCCGGCGACGACCGGCGGACCGCGCCGGCCGCCGACGAGCCGCTGACCGGCGAGCGGGACGACACGCTGGTGCTGCTGTTCCTCTGCTGCCACCCGACGCTGAGCACCCCGTCGGCGATCGCGTTGACCCTGCGCGCGGTGGGCGGCCTGAGCACCGCCGAGATCGCCCGTGCGTTCCTCGTCCCCGAGGCCACCATGGCGCAGCGGATCAGCCGGGCCAAGCAGCGCATCCGCGACTCCGGGCTGCCCTTCCGGATGCCCGAGCCGGCGGACCGGCGGGCACGCCTCGCCGCCGTGCTGCACGTGCTCTACCTGATCTTCACCGAGGGGCACACCGCGAGCCTCGGCGACGACCTGCGCCGGGTCGACCTCTCCGAGGAGGCGGTCCGACTGACCCGGGAGATGCGCCGGCTGCTGCCCGACGACAGCGAGGTGGCCGGGCTACTCGCCCTGATGCTGCTCACCGACGCACGCGCCGCCGCCCGTACCGGCCCGTCCGGTGAGTTGATCCCGCTGGCCGAGCAGGACCGCTCCCGCTGGGACGCCGCCGCGATCGCCGAGGGGACGGCGCTGGTCACCGCCGCGATGGCCCGGGGGCCGGTCGGGCCGTACCAGCTCCAGGCCGCGGTCGCCGCGCTGCACGACGAGGCGCCGAGCGCGGCGGACACCGACTGGCCGCAGATCCTCGCGCTCTACGGCGTGCTGGAGCGCCTCACCGGCAGCCCGGTGGTGACGCTCAACCGGGCGGTCGCCACCGCCATGGTGCACGGCCCGGCCGCCGGCCTGGACGCGCTCGCCGGCCTGGCCGGTGACGCCCGGCTGGCCGGCTCGCACCGGCTCGACGCGGCCCGCGCCCACCTGCACGAGATGGCCGGCGACCGCGACGCCGCGGTGCGCCTCTACCGCGACGCCGCCGCGCGGACCACCAGCCGTCCCGAGCAGGAGTACCTCCACATGCGCGCCGCCCACCTGGCCACGCCACCCCCTCGGCCCTGAGCCAGGAGTTCGCGTCGGACTGCTGGGTCGTCAGGCGGTGGGGCGGGGGGTGGTGGCGTCGCGCAGGGCCAGGGCGACGGTGGCGAACAGGGCCGCGCCGCAGCCGACGCCGGAGACCAGGGCGACCGTGGCGGCGCTGCCGCCGAGCGCGTGGACCAGGAAGCCGGCGATGCCGAGCGCGGTCATCACGGCGCCGAGCCAGTGGTAGCGCGGCATCCGCCAGACCGCGGCCAGGCCGAAGAAGTGCACACCCACCACCACCGCGACCCAGGCGACCGCCACCTCGGGCCGGTCCAGCACGTTGTTGATCACGGACAGGCCGCCGAAGAGGGCGACCGCCTCCAGCGCCACCACGAGCCAGTAGCGGCGGTCCATGAAGCCCGCCGCCTCCCGCTCCGGGGCGGGCGTCTCCCGACGGGCCACCCGGAACAGGCCGACCAGGAGCAGCGCGGCCACCAGCAGGCCGGCCACCCGCACCACGAGCGGCCACGGCGCGGCCAGGCCACCGCTGTTGACCAGGACGAAGACGGTCCCGAACGAGATGGCCACGAGCGAGCCGATCACGAGCCCCGACGGTCGTCCCCTGGTCCCCGGCGTGCTCATCGTTTCCCCTCCCGACGGTCGCGCCGGCCGGTCGGCCCGGCGCGCGGCAGATCGTACGGCAGGGCGGACCTGCCGCCGGCCGGCCCACCGGCCACTCGCGAGCACGGAGCCCGACCGGCGGTGCCGGGCGAGGACCTGCGGCGCCTACGAAGGTTGATGACGAGGGCGGATCGGGGTGTCCGGTCGTCCGCGTCGGCGCCGCCGTCGGCCCGATGAGGCGGGGGCACCGACGTGACGGTGGGACGACCGGGTGGCCGGGCCGCAGCGGGCCCGGCCACCGGCGTACGGATCGGTCAGCTCGCGGCGCAGGTCACCGCGGGCGCGACGTTGGTGCCGTTCCAGCTGGCGATGAAGCCGAAGCTGGTGCTGGCGCCGGCGCCCAGCCGGCCGTTGTAGTCCACGTTGCGGGCGGTGTACGCCGACCCGCTGTTGCTGACCGTGGCGTTCCACGACTGGCTGACGGCCTGGCCGTTGGCGAACGTCCATTTCGTGGTCCAGCCGGTGATCGCGGCGGACCCCGCGGTCACCTTGACCTCGCCCTGGAAACCGCCCTGCCACGAGTTCACGACGGTGTACGTGGCGGTGCAGCCACCGGCCGGCGGGGGCGTCGTGGTCGGCGGCGTGGTCGGGCTGGGGCTGGTGGTCGGGCTGGGGCTCGTCGTCGGGCTTCCGCTGGTGGTCGGGCTGGGCGAGCTGCCGGCGAAGACGGACGCCTCCCGGGCGGTCGCGGCGATGCCGTTGGCCCCGTTGAAGATGCGCTGGCCCCAGCTGGTGAGCTGGGCCGGGTTGAAGCCGGTGGTCATGTCGAGGTACTCGACGCCGCCGCCGTTGCCGCTCCACGACCAGCCCAGGTAGCCGATGCCGTTGGCCTGGCTGTAGGACATGATCGCGTCCTCGTCGGGGTTGCCGTCGGAGTGGTTGAACCCGAACTCACCGACCACGATCGGCAGCCCGGCGGAGCGGAACCGCCCCAGGTAGTCGCTGACCTCGGCGGCGGTGTCGAAGACGCCGTACATGTGGATGGAGAAGACGGTGTTGCGCTGCGGGTCGGCGGTGAACACGGTGCCGGCGTTGTCGCGCATGGTGAACGACCAGTCCTGGCCCCAGTTCGGCGCGTCCACCATGATCGTGTGGGTGAGGCCGCCGGCGCGCAGCCGCTTGATCGCGTTCGAGGTGTCGGTGGTCCAGGCGCTGTAGCCCTGGTTGCCGAACGGCTCGTTGCCGATGTTGACGATGACGTACTTCTCCTGGCCCTTGAGCACGTCGGCGATGCTCAGCCAGTAGTCGGTGGCCCGGGCCAGCGTGGTGGCGGCGCCGTCCTCGCCGTAGCCGGTGGTGTCGTGCACCTCCAGCACGCAGATCAGCCGGTTGGCCTTGCACAGCGAGATCACGTTGGCCACGTCGGCGGCACTGTTCTTGGTCCAGCGGTCGCCGCTGGCCAGCACCACCCGGACCGTGTTGGCGCCGAGCGCCTTGATGTTGGCGAACGAGCTGGTCTGCTGCGGGTACCAGGTGTGCGCGTGGTTCACCCCGCGCATGACGAACTCGGTGCCGTTGGCGTCGTAGAGCCGCCCGTTCGAGACGGAGAAACCGGCGGCGGCGTGCGCCGGCTGCCCGAAGGCGAAGACGGCGGCGAGGGCCGTCAGCAGGGCGGCGCCCGCGACGGAGAGCAATTTCTTCATGGCTGTCCTCAGGGGAAGGTGTCACCCCGTGCCCGAGCGGGGGTGCGGTGATGGTGACGAGGCGGTGGCGGCTGAGCCCGACAGCCGCGCCCGTGACTCCCGGCGGACGCCGGCATCAGCGTAGGCCGATGGGACGCGGAAGGCAACCGGTTAAGTCCTGCGGCGGCCCGTGCCGTCACGGGCCGCCGCAGGGGCGGTCATCCCCACCACAGGATGGTGCGCCGTCCCGGTCTGAACCGGTTAAGCCGGACTGTAGGCAGCATCCGACGCGGCGTCAAGACGGTCGCCCCGGGAAGCGGACACCCGGGTTGATCCGCCTCCGGCGGGGTATCCGGAGACGATCCACCCGGAAGGAGATGCGCCATGGTGAACGTCGGCTACACCCTGATGTGCGAGCAGGCCGGCCCGAAGGAGCTGGTGGACCACGCCATCCGCGCCGAGGCCGCCGGCTTCGACCACCTGGTCATGTCCGACCACTACTACCCCTGGCTGGAGTCGCAGGGCCACTCGCCGTACGCCTGGTCGGTGCTCGGCGCGGTCGCGCACGCCACCAGCCGACCCGAGCTGCTGTCATTCGTCACCTGCCCGATCCGGCGCTACCACCCGGCGGTGGTGGCGCAGAAGGCCAGCACCATCGGGGTGCTCTCGGACGGTCGGTTCACGCTCGGCCTCGGTGCCGGGGAGAACCTCAACGAGCACGTGGTGGGCGGGTGGCCGCACGTGCAGCAGCGGCACGAGATGTTCGAGGAGGCGCTCCAGATCATCCGGCCGTTGCTCAACGGCGAGACGCTGACGTTCTCCGGCAACCACTTCGACGTCCCCGACGCGTACGTCTGGGACCGGCCGGAGCGCCCGGTGCCGATGGCGGTGGCCGCGTCCGGCCGGCAGTCGGCCACGCTGGCCGCCGAGTACGCGGACGCCATGATCGCCACCGACCCGCTGTCCCACCTCGTCGACATGTACGACGAGGCCGGCGGCGCGGGCCGTCCCCGCTACGGGCAGGTCGCCATCTGCTACGGCCCGGACGAGGCCGAGTGCCGCAAGATCGTGCACGACCAGTTCCGCTGGTTCGGCATGGGCTGGAAGGTCAACGCCGACCTGCCCGGCCCGGACGCGTTCGCCGCGGCCACCCAGTTCGTCCGCGAGGAGGACGTGGCCGAGGGCATCACCTGCGGGCCGGACGTCGACCGGCACGTCGAGGCGTTCAAGAAGTTCGTCGACGCCGGGTTCACCCACGTGGCGCTGGTCCAGGTCGGCGGCGACAGCCAGCCGATGTTCCTCGACTGGGCGCAGGAGCAGCTGCTGCCCCGACTGCGCGAGCTGTGACCCGTTCGGGCGTTGCCGCGGCGCGCGGCAACGCCCGACCCTGCCCGGAGGAGCTGACGTCATGCGTATCGGAAACACCGAGATCCGGCCCGCCGGCGGCGGGTTCGGCTGTCTTCTGATGATCCTTTTCTCGATCGTCGCCTCGGTGGTGCTCACCGTGCTGCTCAACCTGGTCCTGTAGAACCGGCCGCACCCGCAAACGGGCGGCCACAGAATGTGGTCATGAACCTGCTGACCGTGTTGCCGCTGGCCCTGGTGATGGTGGCCGGTCCGCAGCTGATCAGCGCGGTCTTCCTGGCCGCCAGCCGCGACCCGAGGCACAGCTCGGTGGCCTACCTGGCCGGCGCCGCGCTGGGCGTGCTGGTCCCGCTGACGGTCTGGTACGGCGTGTTCCGGCTGGTGCGGCACACCGCCGGCAACGGGACCAGGGACAGCGGCAGCCGGCACCTGATCGACTGGATCGTGCTGGCGCTGCTGCTCGTCCTCATGGTGATCACGTTCCTCAGGCGCAGACGGAACCAGCCGCCGGGCTGGATGCGCAGGCTGGAGGACCCGAAGCCCGCGTTCGCGTTCGGCCTGGGCGTGGTGCTCTTCCTCGCCATGCCCAGCGACGAGGTCACCATGGCCTCGGTCGCGGGCGGCCTGGCCGGGCACGACAAGCCGTGGTGGCACCTGCTGCCGTTCCTGGTGCTGACCGTGCTGCTGCTGGCGCTGCCGCTGCTCGCGCTGGTGCTGCTCGGCGGCCGCGCCGAACGGATGCTGCCGAAGGTGCGCGACTGGTCCAACGCCCACTCCTGGATCATCAGCGAGCTGGTCATCCTGATCTTCGTGGCGATCGTCGGGTCCGACCTGGCCTAGGGATCGAGGTCCAGCTCGACCACCACCGGGTAGTGGTCGGAGGCGTCGTCGGCGTCCCCGCCGCGCACCACCCGCACCGCGTGCGCGCGCCCGGCCAGCGCCGGCGTGGCGAGCAGGTAGTCCAACCGCATCCCGGCGAACTCCGCGCCGCCGTGGCGCGTCGGCACGGTCCACCCGCCCGGCTCGTCGCCGCCGGATCGTGGCCAGAGGTCGACCAGACCGCCGTCGAGCAGCCGGGCCACCGCCCGGGTGTCGACCGTCCGGCCGTCGCGGCGCAGGTGCCGCCGCCGGTACGGGGTGGCGAGCCCGGCCATGCGCGCGGTGTGGTCGACGGCCGGTTCCAGCGTGTTCAGGTCACCGGCGAGCAGGGCCAGTTCTCCCCCGGTGCGCCGCACCGCCGCCGCCAGCCAGTCCGCCTCCATGCGCCGCCGACCCCCGGAGTACGGGTCGAGGTGGGTGCTGAACACGGTCAGCGGCCCCGCCCCGGTGGCCACCTGGACCCGGGCGGTGGCGTGGTGGAACGGTCGGCGCACCCGACCCGAACGCAGAACCCGCAGTGGTGGCCGGACGAGCACCGCCACCGGCTGGCCGAAGCAGGACCGGGCCAGGTACGGCGCCAGGCCCATCCGCTCCGCCAGCCCGGGCAGCGTCCGGTCCAGGCCGCGCAGCTCCTGCAGCGCCAGCACGTCCGGGCGTTGCGCGGCGACGACCGAGACGATCCGGTCCCGGCGGTCGGTGCCGTCGCGGTCGCGACCGCCGGTCCGGATGTTCCAGGTCATCACCCGCAGCATCGGGTCAGTCCGGCCGGCCGGCCTTGGCCAGCTCGTCGTCCAGCTCGTCCACCTGCTCGGACTCGATCGCCGGCCGGTTGCCCTGGTGCACGTCGGCGTTCGGCCGGATCACCCAGTAGAGCAGCGACAGCCAGAGCGTGCCGAGCAGGATCGCGCCCATGAAGTCCGTCGGGTGGTGCATCCCGCGGTACATCCGGGACGTGGCCACCCCGACCGGCATGATCACGGCCATCGCCACGAACAGCCAGCGCCACCACCGGTCGGTGCGCGGGAACACGATGATCGCCATGGCGGCCCAGAGACAGATGGTCGCCGCGATGTGCCCGGACGGGAAGGACGAGGTGGGCATCTGCCCGTCCAGGTTCTCCACCGGCGGGCGCGGGCGCTCGACCACCCGGGCGGTGGCCAGGAAGAGGCTCAGCTCGCCGAACATCGCCAGCACCACGAAGAGCACCGGTCGCCAGCGCCGCCACACGGCCAGCACGATCGGGCAGAACACCAGCGAGACCAGCAGGATGGCGTGGGTGTCGCCGAACTTGCTCCACCACCAGCTCAGCCCGGTGAGCGCGTCGGTGTGCCGGGCGGCGAACCAGCGCGGCACCTCGGTGTCGAGGGTGGCGAAGAAGGTGCCCTTGGCGTGGTAGCTGACGTACATCCCGAACGCGTACAGCGCGCCGAAGACGATCACCCAGCCGACCAGCAGCTCGGCCACCGCCGAGCGGGGGTGCTCCAGCACCTTCTCCTCGGCCGGGGCGGGCGCGATCTCCTCGCCGGCCTCGGGCTCCAGGCCCTCGGTCAGCGGCGGCACCGGCCGGCCGCGCTCGCGCCGCCAGAGCCGGAACGCGTACGCGGTGACGCCCAGCCAGGCCGCGCCGAGCAGCCAGCCGCCGAGCACGTCCGAGACGAAGTGCACGCCCAGCGCGATCCGGGTCAGCCCGACCAGGAAGATCAGCACGGCGGCGATGGCGATCGCCGGCTTGCGCCACCGCGGCGACACGGCCGGCAGGAACACCAGCAGCAGCGCGCCGTACGCGACGAACGAGCCGAGCGCGTGACCGCTGGGGAAGCTGTTGCCGGGGGCGCTGGCCACCGGCACGTCCACCACCGGGCGCAGCCGCCCGACCAGCGCCTTGAGCGACGGGTCGAGGACCAGGCCGCCCACGCCGGTGACGATCAGGTAGACCGCCAGCCGCGACTGGCGGCGGATCAGCAGGCCCACCACGGCGATGGTGATCAGCCAGATGAGCACCGGTCGGCCGCCCAGGTCGGTGATCGCCTGGAGCACGGTGACCAGCGGGCCGTGCGGCGCCACCAGATTGTTGAACCACTCGGCCGCCTCGTGGTCGGCCTGCTGGAGCGGGCTCCAGCGGAACCGGACGAGCATGAGCAGCACACCGAATGCGACTCCCGCGCCGGCCACCGCGAGCAGGCCGACCAGGCTCCGCTCGGCGAAGTGGCCGAGCGGCCGGCGCCCGGTTTCCTTGACCGCGGTCACACCGCACCTCCCTCGTTCTTCTGCGAGGCGCGCTGTACCCGATCCGCGTGTCTCGTACACGCCGCACCGGCGCGGCGTCAGAGCGCTGTCATCTCACCGGTGTCGAGCAGCTCCTCACGCTGCGCCTCCGGCTCCCACAGGTCCGGCTGGGCCGGTTCCTCGACCCCGATCCGCATCGCCTCCAGCTGGGCGGCGAAGGCCAGCCCGCCGAAGAGCGCCATCCCGGTGAGGTTGGCCCAGAGCAGCAGCGCCATCATGCCGGTCAACGCGCCGTAGGTCTGGCCGAATCCGCCGCTGTACTTCACGTACGCGGCGAGCAGCAGGCTGGCCAGCCACCACAGCGCGATGGCGATGCCGGCGCCGAAGAAGAGCCAGGACAGGCCGGGCTGCTTGCGCCGGGGCGCGTGCCGGAACAGCACCGCCACGGCGAGCACGGTCAGGCCGAGGCTGAGCGGCCACCGGACCACGTCCCACACCACGGTGGCGACGTCGCCCCACTCGTAGTGGCGGCGCACGGAGTCGCCCAACGCGCCGCCGCCGACCAGGATCAGGAAGCCGAACAGCGCGGGTACGCCGGCGAGCAGTGCGAGCACCGTGGCGCGCAGGTATTTGGGGAAGGCCGGGCGGTCCCGCTCGACGCCGTAGATCCGGTTGGCGCCGCGCTCGATCTGCGCCATGGTGGTGGTCAGGGCGACCAGCCCGGTGATCAGACCGAGCGTCAGCGCCAGCTCGCCGGCGTCCTCGGTGCGGTCGGTGTCGGCGAGCAGCTCCTGCACCATGGACTCGCTCTGGCCGGGCGTGATCGCCAGGACCGTGTCGGCGACGACCTTGCCGCCCTCGTCCGCGCCCAGGTCGGTGATCAGGCCGGTGAGCGCGATCAGGAACGGCACCACGGCCAGGCACAGTTGCAGGCCCAGGGCGCGCGAGTGGCTGAAGCCGTCGCCGTAGCGGAACCGGATGAAGGCGTCGCGCAGCAGGCACCAGCCGCCGTGCCGGCGCAGCGTGTGCCAGGCGTCGTCGGCGGACAGCTCGTCGGAGGTCATCAATTGGGTCTCGGGGACGAGCTTGGTGCTACTCACGGCGCGCCTCCTCGATCAGCTGCTCACCGCGCTCCGCCGCCGCGTCGGCGTCCACCGCCAGGTCGGGGTCGTCCTCCGGGCGCGGTACGCAGAGCCAGAGCGACTCGGGCCGGATGGTGGCCGTCAGCGCACGGCCTGGCTCGATCAGGTCGCCGTCGAGCTGCCGGGGCTGCGGACGGTTGCTGGCGATCTCGACGGTGCGGCCCCGGAACACCTCCATCCGGGGCACGCTGCCCCGCCGGCGCACCAGCGCCCAGCCCATGGCGAGCCAGTGGCCGAGCGTGCGCGGCGTCAGCACCGCCACGTCGAGCCAGCCGTCGTCCGGCTCGGCGTCGGTGAGCAGGCGTACGCCGCCCTGGAGGCGGCCGACGTTGGCGACCAGGACCGAGCGGGCCCGGCGGCGCAGCGGCGGGCGGCCGTCGATGCGCACCGAGACCCGCATCGGTCGGTCCCGCAGGTGTCGGGCGGCGCCGACCAGGTAGGCCGGCCAGCCGATCCGCTTCTTGGTGGTCTCGGAGGTGGAGTCGAGCATCTGGGCGTCGAAGCCCATCCCGGCCATCACCGCGAAGCACTGGTCGTCGACCACGCCGACGTCGAGGCGGCGCATCCCGCGCTCGACGGCGACCTCCAGCCCGGCGGCCAGGTCGTTGGAGAGGCCGAGGTTGGCGGCGAGCAGGTTGCCGGTGCCCTGGGGCAGCACGGCCAGCGCCACGTCGGTGCCGGCGAGCGCGGTCACGCAGGCCATCACGGTGCCGTCGCCGCCGCAGGCGAAGACGACCTCCGCCCCGGCCTTGACCGCCTCCTCCGCCTGGCCCCGACCCGGGTCCTCGACCGTGGTCTCGTACCAGGTCGGCGCCGGCCAGCCGGCGGCGTCGAGCGCGCCGTCCACGATCCGCCGGAACTCGTCCAGGTCGGCCACCTTCACCGGGTTGACCACCACGGCCGAGCGCGGGGTGCGGTTCTCCGCGGTCACCGGGCGCTTGTCGTCTGCACCGTCCACGGCGTCAGTGTGCAGGACGCGGGGCGCGGCGGCGACCCGGCGGGGCTGGACGTTGCGAGGACCGCAAACAGGTTTGGGATCCGGCCCGACCTCAGGCCGCCTCGCGCAGCGCCGCCTCGACCCGCCGCCGCAGGTCGTCGAGGTGAACCCCGGCCTCGGTCAGGGTCAGCGCGGCCAGTCCATCGCCCTCCCGGAGCAGGCCGAGCAGGATGTGCTCGGTGCCGATGTGCCGGTGGCGCAGTCGGAGCGCCTCGCGCAACGACAGCTCCAGCACCTTCTTCGCCCGGGGCGAGAACGCGCCGACGTGGGGCCGGCGACGCCACCAGCGGCGGGGGCGCGGGGCCGCCTCACGCAGCGCGTCGGGGCCGAAGGACTCCTCGATCCGGGCCACGATCGCGGCGAGGTCGATGCCGATCTCGCGCAGCGCCGCCGCGTCCGCCGCGCCGAGGCCGTCGACGCCCTGCGCCGCGTGGCGGGCCACGGCCGCGCGCAGGTCGTCGGCGGTGACGCCGGCGGCGGCGAGCAACCGGACCGCCAGGTTGTCGCGGTCGGCCAACACCCCGAGCAGCAGGTGCTCGGTGCCGACCGGGCGCCGGCCCTCGGTCCGGGCCTCGTCGACCGCGTGGTGCACGACCGCGCGGGCCCGGTCGGTGAATCGTTCGAACATCACGCCTCCCAGCTTCCGGGCACCGCCGGTCGACCGGCGTGCTTCTTGTGGACCGCCTGCCGGCTGACCTCGAGGGCGTCGGCGATCTCCTGCCAGGACCAGCCCTGTCGCCGGGCGTTGTCGACCTGGACCACCTCGAGCCGCTCGAGCAGCCGGCGCAGGGCGAGCACGGCCCGCAGGCCGACCTTGGGGTCGGTGCTGCCGGCTGCCGCCGCGAGTTCCGTCGCCTGACTCATGCTGTCAATGTAGGTTGACAACCGGCCGCCTGTCAACCCCGGTTGACAGATGACACGGCCGCGACCTGCCGATCCGCGACCCGGCCCGGTGCTACCGTCCGCTGGTGTTCCGCCGCCGTCCACTGGACCGGCCGGTCGAGGCCGCCCGCCGGCTCACCGCCGGGCGGCTCACCCTGGAGATCGCCGGGGGCAGCGTGGTCGGGCACCGCTACCCGGAGAACTACGACGTGCTGCACCTCGACCCGGAGCTGCCACTGGCCGTGGTCTGCGACGGCATGGGCGAGGGCGAGGGCAGCCGGGTGGCCGGCACCACCGCGGCGGAGACGTTCGTGGCCCAGGTCCGCGCCGGGTGGCCCGCCGTCGACGCCGCCGGGCTGCGCGCCGCCGTCGCCGAGACCCAGCGACGGGTACGCCGGGCCGGCGCCGGTCGACCCGGGCTGACCGGATGCACGCTCACCGCGCTGGTGGTCGAGCCGGACGGCGACCAGGGCTGGCTGGCGCAGCTCGGCGACTCCCGGGCGTACCGGCTGCGCGACGGGCTGCTGGAGCTGGTCACGGTGGACCACACCATGGCCTGGCTGGGCCTGCTGCACGGCTGGTGGCCGGCGGACTCCCCCGAGGCGGCGCGGGCCCGCTACCAGCTGCTGCGCTACGTCGGTCACCCGGACCGGCCGGAGCCGGACCTGCTCGCCGTGCCGCTGCGGCGGGGGGACACCTGGCTGCTCTGCACCGACGGGGTGAGCGACCAGCTCGGCTACCACCGGCTGCGCGACCTGCTCGCCGCCCGCCGGGACCCGGCACGGACCGTGCGCGCCCTGCTCGCCGCCACCCTGGACGCGGGCGGCGACGACAACGCCACCGCCGTGGTGCTGCGCGTCCACCCCGCCCTGCCCGCGCCGCGCTGAGCCTCCGCACCCCCGTGTGACCGGGGACACGTGTGACGAACTGACATTCCGTGCAAGACTTGTCAGCATGTCGAACGACCGGCTGGAGACGATCCTGACCGCCGCGTACGAGTGCTTCACCCGGCACGGGATGCGGCGCACCACCATGGACGACATCGCGGCGGCCGCCGGGATGTCCCGGCCGGCGGTCTACCAGTACGTGCGCAACAAGGACGACGCCTACCGGCGGCTGGCCGAGCGGCTCTTCGCCGACTCACTCGACCGGGCCCGGCGGGTGGCCGACGCGCCCGGCGGCGACCTGGCCGGAAGGGTGCACGACGTGCTCGCCGCCAAGCTGGAACTCACCCTCACGCTGCACCGGGACAGCCGGCACGCCACCGAGCTGCTCGACGCCAGCGGCAAGCTCACCGGCGACCTCGTCGACGCGTACACCGCCGAGCTGACCGACCTGGTGGCCGCCACGCTGGCGGACGCCGCCGGGCCGCGGGCCCGCGCGGTGGCCGACGTCCTCGTCGCGCTCACCCGCGGCCTGGAGGCCGACCTCACCGACCCCGACCTGCCCCGACGGCGGCTGCGCGACGGCGTCGCGCTGGTCGTCGCGGGCCTGCACCCACCTCAGGGAGACCACAGATGACCGCCGTCCTGATCACCGGCACCTCCTCCGGCATCGGCCGGGCCACCGTCCGCCGGCTCGCCCGCCGCCCCGACCTCACCGTGTACGCGACCGCCCGCAAGGTCGACGCGATCGCCGACCTCGCCGACGCCGGCGCCCGTCTCCTCCCCCTCGACGTCACCGACGAAGCCTCCATGCGCGCCGCCGTGGCCGCGGTGGAGGCCGCGCACGGCCAGGTCGACGTGCTGATCAACAACGCCGGCTACGGCGAGTACGGCCCGGTCGAGGAGACCCCGATGGACCGGGTGCGCGCCCAGTTCGAGACCAACGTCTTCGGGCTCGCCCGGCTCACCCAGCTCGTGCTGCCCGGCATGCGCCGGGCCGGCCGGGGCCGGATCGTCAACGTCAGCTCCATGGGCGGCCGGCTGGTCTTCCCCGGCGGCGGCTACTACCACGCCAGCAAGTACGCGGTGGAGGCGCTCTCCGACGCCCTGCGGCAGGAGGTGCGCCCGTTCGGCGTGGACGTGGCGATCATCGAGCCGGGTCTGATCCGCACCGGCTTCGGCGCGGTGGCCGCGTCCTCGCTCGGCGCCGGCGCCGACCCGACCGGCCCGTACGGTCGGATGGTCGCCGCGGTGGACGCGGCGATGGCGAAGTCCTACCGCAACCCGCTGCTCGCCGCGCCGCCGGAGACGGTGGCCCGGGTGATCGAGCGGTCCGTCGTCGCCCGCCGCCCGCGCACCCGCTACCTGGTCACCGCCGCCGCGTGGGCGATGGTGCACACCCGCCGGCTGCTCGGCGCCCGGCTCTTCGACGCGGTCAACCGGCTCCAGTTCCGCTGACCCGGTCCGGCCGACCCGGCCCCGCGACTACGGTGGGTGAAAAGCGCGGTCGGGAGGTGAGCCGGGATGGCCGCACCGAGCCACGGCGCGGTGGTGGTCGGCGTCGGCCGGTCGGCGGAGGACCTGACGGTGGTCCGGACGGCCGCCGGTGAGGCCGCGGCCCACGACCGGCCGCTGCACCTGCTGCACGCGTTCAACTGGGCCGCGTCCAGCGGACCGGCGCCGGCCGGCGGCACCCGCGTCGACGCGGAGAACCTGCTGGAGAAGGCCGGGCAGGTGGCCGCCGACGCCGCGCCGGACGTGCCGGTCAGCGGCGAGATCGTCGAGGGCTCACCGGTCGAGGCGCTGCTGCGGGCCGCCGACGCCGCGTTCCTGGTGGCGCTCGGTGACGGCGGCATGGCCAGCTGCCCCACCTGCGTCCCGGCCGACGCGCCGGCGGTCGAACTGGCCTCCCGGGCCGGCTGTCCGGTGCTGGTCGGGCGCACCGAGGCGGCGCCGCCCGGGCCGCTGCTGGTCGGCTACGACGGCTCCCCCGGCTCGCGGGCCACGCTCCGCTACGCCTTCGACTGCGCCGAACGCCGGGGGGCCCGGCTGCTCGCCGTCCGGGTGGTCGAGACCGATCGCCGCGACGGCGACGACGGCCTGCTGGAGGAGGCGGTCAACCGGCACGCCGTACGGCACCCGCGGGTGGCCGCCGCCTGCCAGACCGTCCGCGGTGATCCGGGCGAGGTCCTGCTCGACCGGTCCCGGTCGGCGCAGCTCGCGCTGGTCGGCGCGCGCGGCGACGGGCCGGTACGGTCCACACTGGGCGCGGTCAGCCAGGCCCTGCTCTACCACTCGCCGGCCCCGCTGATCGTCGTACGGGGCGTCGGCGACGACGCCGGGGACGGGCCATGACGCCCGCGCGAGGCGGGACCAACGGCCCTGACCGACCACCTCGACGGCAGGCCAGGCTGGACGCGCCGGGGACGACGACCGCGTTCCCGAGTGGCAGACGACCCCGAGCCACGAGAGGCCAACGCAGCATGGACACCGCTCTCGACCTGCACAGCCCCCTGACCGAAGACGAGCTGCGCCGGCTCGACGCCTACTGGCGGGCGGCCAACTACCTCACCGTCGGGCAGATCTACCTGCTCGACAACCCGCTGCTCCGCGAGCCGCTCAAGCCCGAGCACATCAAGCCGCGCCTGCTGGGCCACTGGGGCACCAGCCCCGGTCTCAACCTGCTCTACACGCACCTCAACCGGGTCATCGTCGACCGGGACCTGTCCGCCATCTTCGTCACCGGCCCCGGCCACGGCGGCCCGGCGCTGGTCGCCAACACCTGGCTGGAGGGCACCTACAGCGAGCTCTACCACCACATCCCCCGGGACGAGGCCGGCATGCAGCGGCTGTTCCGGCAGTTCTCGTTCCCCGGCGGCATCCCCAGCCACGTGGCGCCGGAGGTGCCGGGTTCGATCCACGAGGGCGGCGAGCTGGGATACGCGCTGAGCCACGCCTACGGCGCCGCGTTCGACAACCCGGACCTGCTGGTCGCCTGCGTGATCGGCGACGGCGAGGCGGAGACCGGCCCGCTCGCCGGCAGCTGGCTGTCCACCGTGTTCCTCAACCCGGCCCGGGACGGGGCGGTGCTGCCGATCCTGCACCTCAACGGCTACAAGATCGCCAACCCGACGGTGCTGGACCGGATCCCCACCGACGACCTGCTCGACCTGATGCGCGGCTACGGCCACCAGCCGTACGTGGTGGAGGGCGACGACCCGGTGGCGGTGCACCAGTTGCTCGCCGCGACGCTGGACCGGGCGGTCGACGAGATCGCCGAGATCCAGCGCCGGGCCCGCTCCGGCGGCGAGGTCGAGCGTCCCCGCTGGCCGATGATCGTGCTGCGGACGCCGAAGGGCTGGACCGGCCCGGCGGACGTCGACGGCAAGCAGGTCGAGGGCACGTTCCGTGCCCACCAGGTGCCGATCGCGGAGGTGCGCGACAACCCGGCGCACCTGGCCGAGCTGGAGCGCTGGCTGCGCAGCTACCGCCCGGAGGAGTTGTTCGACGCCACCGGCGGCCCGGTCGCCGAGCTGGCCGCGCTGCCCCCGACCGGTGACCGGCGGATGAGCGCCAATCCGGTGGCCAACGGCGGCAAGCTGCTGCGCGACCTGGACCTGCCCGACTTCCGGGACTACGCGGTCGAGGTCGAGGAGCCCGGCGCCACGGTGGCCGGGGCGGCCGGCGCGCTCGGCCCGTGGGTACGCGACGTGATCGTCCGCAACCCGCAGACGTTCCGCCTGTTCGGCCCGGACGAGGTCGCCTCGAACCGGCTCGGCGCCGCGTTCGAGGTCACCGACCGCGCGTTCGTCGGCCGTCGGCTGCCCGGCGACGACCACCTCTCCCCCGACGGCCGGGTGATGGAGGTGCTCTCCGAGCACCTCTGCGAGGGTTGGCTGGAGGGCTACCTGCTGACCGGCCGGCACGGCCTCTTCACCAGCTACGAGGCGTTCATCCACATCGTCGACTCGATGGTCAACCAGCACGCCAAGTGGCTCAAGGTGACCCGCAAGATCCCCTGGCGGGAGCCCGTGGCCTCGCTGAACTACCTGCTCTCCAGCCACGTCTGGCGGCAGGACCACAACGGCTTCTCACACCAGGACCCGGGCTTCATCGACCACGTGGTCAACAAGAAGGCCGAGGTCGTCCGGGTCTACCTGCCGCCGGACGCCAACACGTTGCTCTCCACCATGGACCACTGTCTGCGCAGCCGGCACTACATCAACGTGGTGGTGGCCGGGAAGCAGCCGGCGCCGAACTGGCTGACCATGGACGAGGCGATCCAGCACTGCCGCCGCGGCCTGGGCATCTGGGACTGGGCCAGCACCGACGACGACGCCGAGCCGGACGTGGTGCTCGCCTGCGCCGGCGACGTGCCGACGCTGGAGACCCTCGCGGCGGCCGACCTGCTGCGCCGCCACCTGCCGGACCTGAAGGTCCGGGTGGTCAACGTGGTCGACCTGATGCGCCTGCAACCGCCGTCGGAGCACCCGCACGGGCTGCCGGACAACGAGTTCGACACCATCTTCACCCGCGAGCGGCCGGTCATCTTCGCCTACCACGGCTACCCGTGGCTGATCCACCGGCTGACCTACCGCCGGGCCAACCACGACAACCTGCACGTGCGCGGCTACAAGGAGGAGGGCACCACCACGACACCGTTCGACATGGTGATGCTCAACGACCTGGACCGTTTCCACCTGGTCATCGACGTCATCGACCGGGTGCCCGGGCTGCGTTCGCGCGCCGCGCACCTGCGTCAGGAGATGGTGGACACCCGCCAGGCCTGCCGCGACTACACCCGCCGCTACGGCGAGGACGACCCGCGGGTCGCCGAGTGGCGCTGGATCCGGGAGACCGACCCCGCGGTGCGGAGTGCCGAATGAGCGACGACGAGATCCTGGTCGGCTACGACGGGTCCACCGACGCGTCGGTGGCACTGGACTGGGCGCTGGACGAGGCGGGCCGCTCCGGTCGGCCGGTGCGGCTGGCGTACGTCTTCGAGTGGTTGACCGTGGCCGGGTGGATCGGTCCGGGCGTGGCCCCCGGGGTCTGGCCGGACGAGACGGCCCGCCGGCAGGTCGAAGAACTGGTCCGTAAGGCGGCGGCGGACGCCGCCGCCGAGCGGCCCGGCCTCACCGTGCACGGCGAGGTCTTCGACGGGCCGCCCGCGCTGGTGCTCCAGGAACGCTCCGCCGAGGCGGGGATGCTGGTGCTCGGCAGCCGGGGGCACGGCGGGTTCGGCGGGCTGCTCGCCGGCTCCACCGCGGTGTCGGTGACCGCGCACGCCCACTGCCCGGTGGTGGTGGTGCGCGACGGCCAGGCCGCCACGTCGGGGCCGGTGGTCGTCGGCTCGGACGGCTCCCCCTCGGCGCTGCGGGCGCTCGGCTTCGCCGTCGAGCGGGCCGCCCAGCGCGACGTGCCGCTGCGGGTGCTGCGGGCTTGGGAGCCGCCCGGCGACCGCTGGGTGCCGCCGGACTTCGACCCGGAGGAGACCGCCGCGACCGAACGGGCCGCCGCCGAGGCGGAGCTGGCCCCGTGGCGGGAGAGCTTCCCCGACGTGCCGGTGGAGATCGAGGCGGTGCCCGGCAGCGCGGCCGCGCTGCTGGTGGAGGCGAGCCGGCCGGCGCAGCTGGTGGTGGTCGGCAGCCGGGGCCGGGGCGGGCTGCGCGGCATGCTGCTCGGCTCGGTCAGTCAGCAGCTCATCCAGCACGCGCACTGCCCGGTGGCGGTGGTCCGCGAGCCCTGATCCGCCGGTGCCCGGACCGTGAGGACGGTGCCTGTGGCCACCGTCCTCACGGTGCGTGAGGCCCGAGCGGGGATGGCCCTTCTCAGCGATATGACTGGGGGCACAAATATGACCAGCAGTCATATCGCTCTCGGGGCGTGTCCTCACCGCGCGGACGGCCGCGTGCCGGGACGGCCACCGCCGCACCGCCGGGGTGACCGTCAGCGGTCGGGAGACGCCTCACCGTCGGACGGGTTGAGGGAAAAGTAGTCCTCTTCCTCCTGGGCCAGGTGCAGGCGCAGCACCGCGTCCAGGCCGTAGAGCGCGGCCAGCAGGTCGGTCACCTCCTCGCGGCGCAGCCGGCCGTCCGGCGACGCGGCGAGGTGCCCGCCGATCCGCTCCACCAGCCGGGCGATCTCGACGTGCGCGCGGCTCATCGTCGAGGTCGCCTCGTCGCTGCCCAGCGGCCCGGCCAGGGCCGGGTAGAGCTGCCGTTCCTCGGCCGCCTCGTGCGGCAGCACCTCGTCGACCAGGCGCCGGTGCACGTCCCGCAGTGCCGGCACGCACCCCGGGTCGTCCGGGCGGGTGGCGACCAGGTCGGCGGTGTCCCGCAGCCGGGCCAGCACGTCCCGGACGCCGCCGTGCTCGCCGGAGTACCGGTCGAGCAGCTCCCGGGTGTGCGGGGGGACCTCGCGCCGCCGCAGGCCGCCACCGAGGGCGCGCAGCGCGTTGAGGATCACCAGCACGTCGATGCCCTCCTGGAGGAACGCGCCGGCGACCGGGGGCAGCCGGCCGGCGGCGGCCACCAGCATGGCCACCACGGCCAACCCCATCCCGACGGTGGCGCTCTGCACCGCGATGCGGCGGGCGTACCGGGCGATCTCCACGGCGTCGGCGAGCCGATCCAGCCGGTCCACGGTGAGCACCGCGTCGGCCACGTCGGCGGAGGCGGTGGCCCCGGTCGCGCCCATCGCCACCCCGACGTGCGCCTCGGCCAGCGCCGGGGCGTCGTTCACGCCGTCGCCGACCATCACGGTCACCGCCCGGGCGGACTCCTCGCGTACCCGTTGGGCCTTCTCCCCCGGCGAGCAACGCGCGATCACGTCGTCGACGCCCACGACCTGCGCCACCTGGGCCGCGGTGCGCGGCCGGTCGCCGGTCACCATGACCAGCCGGTTCAGCCCCGCCTCGCGCAGCCGCCGCACGGTGCGCCGGGCGTCCGGGCGGACCGGGTCCTCCAGCAGGATCGCGCCGAGCGGACCGTGCTCGTCGCTGACCCAGACGGTGGACAGGCCGGCCCGCTCGGCCCGCTCCCGGGCCCGGTCCGCCCACTCCGGCGGCTCGCCGGCGAGCTGGCCCACCCGGACCAGGCGGCCGTCGACGCGCCCGGTCACCCCGCGCCCCGGTTCCTCGGTCACCCCGGTCGGCTCGGCCAGCGGCAATCCCCGCTCGCGGGCCTGCCGCACCAGCGCGGCGGCCAGCACGTGCGGGGAGAGCTGCTCGACCGAGGCGGCCAGCCGCAGCACCTCGTCCCGGTCGCCGCCGGGCGCCACCACCGTCTCCGCGGCCCGGGGCCGCCCCGCGGTCAGCGTGCCGGTCTTGTCCAGCAGCAGGGTGCGGGCACGACCGAGCTGCTCCAGCGAGCCGCCGTCGCGCACCAGCACGCCCCGGCGGGCCACCCGGGACAGCCCGGAGACCACCGCTATCGGGGTGGCCAGCAGCAGGGGGCACGGGGTGGCCACCACCAGCACCGCCACCGCCCGGACGAACTCGCCGGAGAGCAGCCACGCCGCGCCGGCCAGCAGCAGGGTGAACGGGACGAACGCCGCCGCGTACCGGTCGGCGAGGCGCACCATCGGAGCCTTGCGGGCGGTCGCCTCACCGGCCAGGCGGACGATGCCGGCGTACGTGCTCTCCGCCGCGTTCCTCCGGGCCCGCAGCCCGAAGCCGGCGCCCGCGTTGACCACGCCGCTGGCCACCTGCTCGCCCGCCGCCCGGCCGACCAGCCGCGACTCGCCGGTCACCACGGACTCGTCGAGCGTGGCGGGCTCCTCCACGGTGCCGTCCACCGGCACCACCTCGCCGGGGCCGACCACCAGCCGGTCACCGGCCCGCACCGCGTCCAGCGGGACCACCTCGATCCCGCCGCCGGCGGTGCGGCGGCGGGCCTGCCGGGGCGCGCGTTCCAGCAGCGCCCGCAGGTCGCGGGTGGCCCGGCGCCGGGCGTACTCCTCCAGCGCCTGCCCGGTGGCGACCATCACGGCGATCACCGCGCCGGCCAGGTACTCCCGCACCAGCAACGCGCCCAGCAGCGCCAGCACGGCGATGACGTCGACGCCGAACTGCCGGCGCCACAGCTGCCGCAGCGTGGTCCAGACGGCCGGCACCAGGGCGACCACGGTGACCGCCGCCCACACCAGCCGGGCCGCGCCGAGCGCCCCCGCGAACCACAGCGCGGCGCCGGCCAGCACGGCCAGGGTCAGCAGGCCCAGCGGGACCCACTGCGCCCAGGGCCGCCACCGGGCCCGGGCCGGCCGTTCGGGTACGCACTCGGGCGCTTCGGTCCCCACGTGTCGATCGTCTCAGCGGCGACGCGGGCCAGGTAGGGCGAACCGGGCGAACCGACGGGTCGAAGGGCCCCGTGCGGGCCGACCGGGCATGACCGAGGATGGAGCGGGCAACCCCACCCGGGCGTCCCGGGTGTCAGGCACGATGGGGAGAGACAGGAAAGGTCGTGACGATGAGCCACGAGACGCCGGCTACCGATCGCCCGCTGACCACCGCGCTCGCGGAGGCCGCCGGAATGGCCGGCCATGCCCCCTCGGTGCACAACACGCAGCCGTGGCACTGGACGGTCCTGCCCGACGCGCTGGAGTTGCGGGTGGTCCGGGAACGGCACCTCAGCGCCATGGACCCGGAGGGCCGCCTGCTGGTGGTCAGCTGCGGCGCGGCGCTGCACCACGCCCGCACGGCGCTGGCCGCCGAGGGCTGGACCCCGGTGGTGGAGCGGTTGCCCGACCCGAACCAGCCCGACCTGCTGGCCCGGATCACCGGGCTGCGGCACACCGGCGCCGACCCCGACGCCATGCACCTCGTGCAGTGCATGCGGGTGCGGCACACCGACCGGCGGCCGGTCAGCGACGAGCAGATCCCCACCGCCGCGCTCGGCGACATCGACCGGGCCGCCACCGCCGAGGGCGTCAACCTGCAACTCCTCGACGACATGCAGAAGATCGAGCTGGCCGGCGCCGCCCAGCAGGCCGCCGCCGTCGAGGCGGACAGCCCGGAGCTGCGCGAGGAACTGGCCTACTGGGTCAACCGGGCCGGCACCGGCACCGGGCTGCCGCCGGAGGTGCTGCCCGACCAGCCGGCGCAGACCACCGTGCCGGGCCGCGACTTCGGCCACCCCGGATCGCTGCCGATCGGCCCCGGCCACGACAAGGCCGCCGTCTACGCCATCCTCTGGGGCGCCGACGACGAGCCGTTGAGCTGGTTGCGCGCCGGCGAGGCGCTCTCCGCCGCCTGGCTGGCCGCCACCCGCCACGGGGTGTCCCTGGTGCCGCTGTCCGGCGTGGTGGAGGTCGACGGCACCCGCGAGGTGCTCCGGCAGATGCTGGCCGGGCTCGGCTACCCCTACCTGAGCATGCGGCTCGGCGTGGCCGACCCGACGCACGCCGGCCCGCCGCACACCCCGCGCCTGGAGGCCGCGCAGACCGTCGACACCTCGGCGGTACGCGACCAGTTGTCCTGACGGGTCTCGTCGGCGTACGCCACCGGGCGATAGCATCGCCCGGTGGCCGCCGCACCGAACCCCCGGAACGAGCACGTCACGCCGTCGCTCGGGTTGACCCCGCTGTCCCGGGTCCGCCTCGACGAGCTGCTCCAGGAGATGCTCGACCGCGTCGGCGAGGTGGTGACCAGCCGGGAACGCCTCCGCGCGCTGCTCGACGCGGTGGTCGGCATCGGCTCCGACCTCGACCTGCGCAGCACCCTGCAACGGATCGTGCAGTCCGCGTGCGACCTGGCCGGCGCCCGCTACGGCGCGCTCGGGGTGATCGGCCCCGACCGGATGCTGCACGACTTCATCGTCCACGGGATCAGCCCCGAGCTGCACGCGAAGATCGGCGAGCTGCCGCACGGCCGGGGCGTGCTGGGCCTGCTCATCGACCACCCGAAGCCGGTGCGCATGCCGGACATCACCCAGCACCCGAACTCGTACGGCTTCCCCCCGCACCACCCGCCGATGCACAGCTTCCTCGGCGTCCCGGTGCGCATCCGCGACCACGTCTGGGGCAACCTCTACCTGGCCGAGAAGCAGGGCGCCGCCGAGTTCACCGACGACGACGAGGAGATCGTGGTCGCCCTCGCCGCCGCGGCGGGCGTGGCGATCGAGAACGCCCGCCTCTACGCGCTGGCGCACCGCCGCGAACGCTGGCTCGCCGCCGCCGCCGAGATCACCTCGGTGCTGCTCGGCGAGGTGCGCCGCACCGACGCGCTGACGCTGGTCGCCCGCCGGGCCCGCGAGGTCGCCGAGGCCGAGCTGGCCCTGGTGCTGCTCTACGACGAGGACGAGGCGCAGTTCACCGTCGAGGTGGTCGACGGCACCGACCCGGTCGCCCGGGAGTTGGTCGGCACGGTGCTGCCGGCCGACGAGACCAGCTTCGCCGGGGCGGTCACCGAGGGCCGGCACGAGCAGGTCGACGACCTCGCCGCCGCGGCGCCCTGGCCCCGGCCGGTGATCGCCGGTCCGGCGGTGGTGTCCCCGCTGGCCGCCGCCGACACGCTGCACGGCGTGCTGGTGATCGCCCACCGGCCCGACCACGGCCCGGCCGCCGACGACGACCTCGCCCTGCTGGCCAGCTTCGCCGGGCAGGCCGCGCTGGCCATGGAACGGGCCCGCGGGCAGGAGGAACGGGAACTTCTGGTGGTCCTGGAGGACCGCGAGCGGATCGCCCGCGACCTGCACGACGTGGTCATCCAGCGGCTGTTCGCCACCGGCCTGCAACTGCAGAGCGGGGCGATGAACGCCCGCCCCGAGGCGGCCAAGCGGATCAACCAGGCGGTCGACGACCTGGACGCCACCATCCGCGACATCCGCCGCACCATCTTCGAGCTGCGCACCCCGATGAGCGCGGCGCTGCGCACCGAGATCCGCGAGGCCATCGAGGTGGCCGCCGAGTCGCTGGGGTGGCGACCCGAGCTGGAGCTGGTCGGCCCGATCGACAGCGCCGTCCCGGACGAGCTGCGCCCCGAACTCACCGCCGTGCTGCGCGAGGCGCTGTCCAACGCCGTACGCCACGCGCGCGCCGACCGGGTGGCGGTGCGGGTGGCGGTGGACGCCGGCCGGGTCGACGTCACGGTCACCGACGACGGGGTCGGCTGCGACCCGGAGGCCGCCCGCAGCGGCCTGGTCAACCTGCGGGAGCGGGCCGAGCGGCTGGGCGGGGAGTTCACGCTGCGCCGGGTGGAGCCGCACGGCACCGAGCTGCGCTGGAGCGTCCCACTGGACTGACCGGGGTCAGTGGGTCTTGCCGAGCAGCCGGGTGGCCAGCACCGCCGCCTGGGTGCGCCGCTCCAGACCCAGCTTCGCCAGCACGCTGGAGACGTAGTTCTTCACCGTCTTCTCGGCCAGGAACATCTTGCCGGCGATCTCCCGGTTGGTGAGCCCCTCCGCCACGTACTCCAGGATCCGCCGCTCCTGCTCGGTGAGCGACTTCAGCTCCCGCGGCTGCTCCACGCCGCTGCGGATGCGCTCCAGCACCCGGGTGGTGATCGCCGGGTCGAGCAGGGACTGCCCCGCCGCCACCCGGCGGACCGCGTCCACCAGGTCGGTGCCGCGGATCTGCTTGAGCACGTAGCCGGCGGCACCGGCCATGATCGCCGCGAACAGCGCCTCGTCGTCCTCGTACGAGGTGAGGATCAGCCCCTTGATCGACGAGTCGACGGCCCGCACGTCCCGGCAGACGTCGATGCCGTTGCCGTCGGGCAGCCGGGCGTCGAGGATCGCCACGTCGGGGCGGAGCGCGGGGATGCGCCGCGCCGCCTCCTGGGCGAGGCCGGACTCGCCGACCACCTCGATGTCGCCGCTGCTCTGCAGCAGGTCGGCAAGGCCACGACGGACGACCTCGTGGTCGTCGAGCAGGAACACCCGGATCATCCGTCCTTTCTACCGGCTCCCCCGCACCCGCGCACGGGCCGAAGGTCCCGACCGTCCCGCGTCGCCGGGCCGGTCGGACCTCCTCAGGTGGGGACCTCCGGCCCTGCTCACGGCGCACGGCGGTGACGCACCGTGGGGGTGGACCGACCGGCCGGCCGGGCACCGCACGGAGGGAGCACGACCATGACGACCGGATACACCGTCCCGCAGCTGCGGGCCGCGGTCGCCGACGCGGTACGCGCGCCGTCGCTGCACAACACCCAGCCGTGGCGGTTCCGGCTGCACGACGGCGGCATCGAGGTCGCGGTCGACCCGCTGCGCGGGCTGCCGGCCACCGACCCCAGCGGCTGGGGCGCGCGGATCGCCTGCGGGGCGGCCCTGTTCAACCTGCGGCTGGCGCTCGCCGTGGCGGGCACCCCGGCCACGGTCCGGCTGCGCCCGTACCCGGCCGACCCGGACGTGGTGGCCCGGCTGGTGCCCGACGTGCCGCGCCGGCCCACCCCGACCGAGCAGAGCCTGTACGCGGCGATCGGCCGCCGGTTCAGCAACCGGGCCCCGTTCTGGCCCGACCCGGTGCCGGCCGAGGCCCGCTGGCGTCTCGGCGAGGCGGCCCGGGCCGAGCAGTGCTGGCTGGAACTGGTCATCGGCACCAGCGCGGTCAACGCGCTCGCCGAGGTGGCCCGCAGCGCGCACCGGGTGCTGGAACGCGACCCGGCGTACGTGGCCGAGCGGGTGGAGTGGATCCGCTCGGAGCCCTCGCCCGACGGGGTGCCCGCCGTGGCCGGCGGGCCGCAGAGCGAGCCGCAGGACCTGCTGCCGCAGCGCGGATTCGGCGGCCGCAACCGCGCCCCGGGCCGGGACTTCGAGCCGGAGCCGCTGGTCGCCGTGCTCGGCACCGCCGGTAACACCGCCACCGACCAGGTCGTCGCCGGGCAGGCGTTGCAGCGGGTGCTGCTCACCGCCACCGACGCCGGGCTCAGCGCCTCGATGCTCTCCCAGCCGATCGAGGTCCCGGCGGCGCGGGAGGCGCTGCGGCTGTCCCTGGGCCGCTTCGGCACCCCGCAGATGGTGATGCGGGTCGGGTACGGCCAGCCGGGCCGCGCCACCCCGCGCCGCCCGGTCGAGGAGGTGCTCGACCTGCCGGTCGTGCCGGCCTGACCCGCGTCACCCGACCGCAGCGACAGCGGTCGATCCGGTGGTACGGTGACGCCGGCATGGTCAAGTATCGGATCCTGGGCCCGCTCGAGGTGACCCGGGCCGGACAGCCGGTCCCGCTGCGCAGCCCCCGACAGCGGACGGTCCTGGCCGTCCTGCTGGTGCACGCCGGCCGCGTCGCCTCGCTGGACGTGCTGCTCGCCGCGCTCTGGGGCGACGACCCGCCGGAGACCGCCGTCGGCCAGGTGCAGACGCTGATCTGGCGGTTACGCGGCGCGCTCGGCGACGCCATCGACACCCGACCCGGCGGCTACCGACTCACCGTCGCCCCCGGCGACCTCGACGCCACCGTGTTCACCGCCACCGCCGCCGAGGCCGCCGAGTTGGCCGCCGCCGGGCAACCGGCCGAGGCGTCGCGCCGCTACGACGACGCGCTCGACGCCTGGCGCGGGCCGGTGCTGGCCGACGTGCGACTGCCCGCCCACCCGCGGGTCGCGGGCTTCCACGCCGCCGTGGCCGAGCTGACCGAGCAGCGACTCGCCGTCGAGCGGGACCGGATCGACGTCGAGTTCGGCCTCGGCCGGCACGTCGAGCTGATCCCCCGGCTGCACCGCATGGTGCGCGACGAACCACTCCGGGAGGAGCTGCGGGAACGACTGATGCGGGCGTTGCACCGGGCCGGCCGGCGGGCCGAGGCGCTGGAGGTCTACCGGCAGGGTCGCGCCGCCGGTGTCGCCGCCCTGGGCCTGGAACCCGGCCCGTCGTTGCGGGCGCTGCACGGGCGCATCCTCGACGGCGACCCGCTGCACGACGACGCCGGCCCGCCCCCACCCCCCGCCGCCCAGCTGCCGATGGACGCCCCCGACTTCGTCGACCGGGGCGAGGTGGCCGCCGACCTGGTGGCCCGGCTGACCGCCGGACCGGGCACCGCGCCGCGGGTCGTCGCCGTGTCCGGCGTCGCCGGCGGCGGCAAGACCACCCTCGCCGTCCACGTGGGACATCGGGCCCGGCCGGCCTTCCCCGACGGTCAACTCTTCGTCGACCTGCGTGGCGGCGGCGAGCCTCTCGACCCGGGCGCGGTGCTCGGCCGGTTCCTCCACGCCCTCGGCGAGGAACCGCGCGCCGTGCCCGCCGGCACTGACGACCGGGCCGCGCTGTTCCGCGCCCGCACCGCCGGGCGACGGCTGCTGGTGGTGCTGGACAACGCGGCCGGCGAGAACCAGGTCCGCCCCCTGCTGCCCGCCGAGCCGGCCTGCGCGGTGCTGCTCACCGCACGGCGCCGACTCACCGCCCTGCCCGGCGCCATCCACGTCGACCTGGGCATCTTCACCCCCGAACAGGCCGTGGACCTGCTCCGGCACGCCCTCGGCCCGGCCCGGGTGGCCGCCGAGCACGCCGACTGCCTGCGCGTCGCCGAACGCTGCGGCCACCTGCCGCTGGCCATCCGCATCGCCGCCGCCCGGCTCGCCGCCCGCCCGCACTGGCCGGTACGGCGGCTCGCCGACCAGCTCGCCGACGAACGCGCCCGGCTGGACGTGCTGCGCACCGGCGACCTGGCCGTCCGGTCCAGCCTGGCCACCAGCTACCAGGAGCTGACCGCCGAGGAACGCCGGCTGCTGCGCCTGCTCGGCGCGGTCAACCTGCCCCGGGTGCCACCGTGGGCCGCGGCCGCCCTGCTCGACCTGCCGCCGGCCGCCGCCGAGGAACTCACCGAACGGCTGGTCGAGGCGCGGCTGGTCGACGTCGACCCGACCGGCTACCGGCTGCACGACCTGGTCCGGGCGTACGCCGGGGAACTCGGCGCCGTGGAGGAGCCGGCCGAGGCCCGGCGGGCGGCGCTGGGCCGGCTGGTCGGCGGCTGGCTCACGCTGACCGACGAGGCGTACCGGCGTACCCCTGGCGGTTTCCGGCGGGGCGTGGCCGGCGCCGCCCCGCGCTGGTCCGGATGGACGCCGGCCGACCTGGAGGTGTTGCTCGCCGACCCGGTGGCCTGGTTCGAGGCGGCGCGCGGCCACCTCACCGGCGCGGTCCGCCGGGCCGCGTCCGCCGGGCTCGACGAGGCCGCCTGGAACCTGGCGAACGCCCTCGGCCGCTTCCACGAACTGCGGGAGCACCTGGACGACTGGGACGTCACCACCCGCCTGGCCCTCGACGCGTGCGAGGCCGCCGGCAACGAGACCGGGCGGGCCTGGCTGCTCCGCGCCCGCGGCGAGCGACATCTCAACCTGGACCGGCTGGACGAGGCGCTGCACTGCCTCGACGCGGCGCTGGCCGGCTTCGAACGGCTCGACGAACGGGCCGGGCAGGCGTTGGCGCTCCGCGCCGCCGGCACCGCGCACCGGCTGCGTCACGACGACGCGGCGGCGATGACCGCGCTGGGCCGGGCCGAGACGGTCACCGTCGAGCTGGGTGACCTGACCGGGCGGGCGCAGGTCCTGTTCGGACTCGGCGCCGCGCACCGGGTGGCCGGGCGCGCCGGCGCGGCCGAGAGCGCCTTCCGTGCCGCACTGGCGCTGTTCCGCCGCCTCGACGACCGGTTCGGTGAGGCGTACACCTCCACCAGCCTGGCCCTGGTCCTGGGTCGCGACGGCGCGGACGCGGACGCGGCCCGCCTGCTGCGCCGCGCGCTGGCGCTCTGCCGGGAGCTGGGCTACCGGCGGGGCGCGGCCATCTCCCTGGGCCACCTCGGCGACCTGCACCTGCGCACCGGCGAGTACGACCGCGCGGTGACCGAGCTGACCGAGGCGGTCGCGGGCAGCCGGGAGGTCGGTGACGGCATCGGCGAGCTGATCGCGCTGCGCCGCCTCGGGGCGGCCCACCTCGCCCTGGGCCGGCTTCCGGCGGCCCGGTCGGCGCTGCACGGTTGCCTGGCCCTGTGCCGCGAGCACGGCGAGGACCAGGAACGCGAACGGGCGCTGCGGCTGCTCGGTGAGGCCGGGGCCCGAACCGGGGACGGCGAGGCGGAGCGGAGCGCGAGCGCGGTGAGAGCGGGGTGAGAGGACCCGGCGGCCGGCGGACGGCACGGTGAGGGCCGAACCGCATCGGACCAGGGGAGGCTCCCGATGACCGACCGCACCACCACACCACCGGCCGACGCGACCGGGATGTCCCGTCGTCGGTTCCTCGGCGGCGTCGGGGCGTCCGCCGCCGCGCTGGGCGCCGGCGGCGTGCTCGGCGCCGCCACGCCGGCGTCCGCCGCCTACTACATGAAGTGGGGCGCGGTGGTCTCGCCGGGCAGCGCGACCAACAACATCGACTTCGCCCGCAAGGTGGACCTGCTGCGCCGGATGCGCCCACAGACCGCCCGGATCTCGATGTTCTGGGGCGACCCGAACCGCCGCCAGTTCAGCGACGGGCAGCTCGACGCGCTGCGGAGCACCGGCCTCACCGAAATGATCATCCAATCCTCGGAGGATCCCGACCCGGGCCTGGCGCGCCGCCAGTTGGACCTGCTGCTGCCCTACGTGGACGCGCACCCGGACACGCTCTTCGTCTGGGAGATCGGCAACGAGCCGGACTGGCACCAGCCCGACAACCCGTGGCTGGCCCGGTGGAACCGGCTGGCGACCATCCGCGACAACAAGCCGGCCCAGGACCGGGGCAACCTGCTCTGGGCGATCAACATGCCGGCCGGGCGCTGGAACGGCGACGGCTCCGGGTTCACCTTCGGCAGTTCCGGACGCTGGTTCGACGCGTTCGTCCGGGACACCGGCGACGGGCTGGGCGCGCTGCTCACCGGCCCGTACCGCCCGGACGTGGCCACCGTGCACTGCTACAGCTCCAGCTATCTGACCCGGGGCGCTGACGGCGGCGGCGAACGCAACCCGTACAAGATGATCGACTACGTCCGGGGTTGGAACCCGGGCATCAGCATGAAGATCACCGAGGCGGGCATCGACGGGGCGAAGTCCGACCGCGGCTACCGCTACGTCAACTTCGGCTCGTCCGTGGCGAACGAGACGTCCGGGCAGGTGGACAGCGTCTGCTTCTACGGCCTGCCCCCGGCCGAACGGGAGTACGGCATCTGGGAGGCCGAGGCCAGCCAGGTCGGCACCCACCCCTAGCGGCCGTGTCACGGGCCCGCCGCGGACCGGCCGGCTCCGACGACACGGACCCCGGGGCGCGCCGCCGGGTGCGACGGCGGCGCGCGAGGAAGCGGCGGGGCCGCCGGGACCCGGCCCCGCCGCACCCGGCCCCTCGACCCGGGTGACCGGCAGGTGTGCGTCAGACCGCCGGGGTGGCCAGCAGTGCCGCCTCCCGCTCGGGTGCCAGACCCACCGGCGCGCGCGCCGGCCGGCCCGCCCGGGCCGGAACCCGGCCGACCTCGCGCAGCCACCGCCAGGTGTCGGCGACGGTCTCGGTGACCGGCCGGCAGACCAGACCCGCGGCGTACGCCCGCTCGACGTCGCGCTCCTGCAACCAGCGGTACTCGTGCCCGCGCGGCACCCAGATCGGCAGGTCGTTCCACGGCTCCACGCCCGCCGCCAGGATCGGCTCCGGCTGCGTCCAGCGCAGCGTCGCGCCCGACCCGGTCACCGCCACCGCCGCGTCGAGCAGCTCACCCATCGTCGCGTGCCCGGTGCGACCCACCACGTTGTACGCCCCGCCGACGCCCTCGACCCCCCGATCCAGCATCCACACCGCCAGGTCGCGGACGTCGACGTACTGCACCGGGAGGTCCCGCGGCCCCGGCGCCAGCACGTCGCCGCCCCGGGCCACCCGGTGCAGCCACCACGGCAGCCGCCCGATGTCCTCCCCCGGACCGAGGATCAGGCCGGCCCGCACCAGCAGCGCCCGGTCCCCGAACCCCCGCACCGCGGCCCGCTCCCCGCCGGCCTTGTTCCGCGGGTAGTCACCGTCGTCCGCGTCCGGCTCAGCCGCCACGGTCGGCGCCTCCTCGCCGGTGCCCAGTCCGACCGGCGGCGCGTACACCGAGCCGCTGGAGACGTAGACGTAGTGCGGCACCGCCCCGGCCAGGGCCCGCGCCGCGTCCCCGACCGCCCGGGGCGCGCCGTCCCAGGTGTCCACCACCAGGTCCCACTCGCCGCCGGCGAGCGCGGCCAGACCGTCCGGCGCGGTGCGGTCACCCCGCAACCGGTGCACGCCGGCCGGCACGTCCCCGTGGATCCCCCGGTTGAACACGGTCACCGACCAGCCCCGGCGCACCGCCTCGGTCACCACCGCTCCACCGACGAATCCCGTACCACCCAGCATCAGCAGTCGCATGCGTCCCAGCCTGCCCGCCGGTCCCCCGTTCCGGACAGCGCGTCTGCCAACGGCAGAACAGGAGATCGCGCCCGCCACCCGCTCCCACCGGGCGATGACGTCTCCCGGTCCGGGCGGCGTGCATCCCGGGGGCCTGCGGCACCGGCACCTGCCCGGCCGTCCGCCGTCTCCTGACCGACGCCCCTTCCGGGCCCGATGGCGGGTTGATCAACTTCATCGCGGGAGGTGGCAGCATCACGGCCCGCCACCTCCCCGGCCTCGCGGCCCATCCGTGCGCGCAGGCGGGGATTTGTGTCGAGTGTCCGTGTCCTGTGGGAGATCTTGGAAGTTCGGTGCCCCCTGAGGGCCGCCCTCGCCGGGCTGTGGGAGGGAAGGGGGCGCAGACGTCCCTCCGGTGGAACGGGGTGGGTGTCTCCCAGGCCGGGACACACCCATGGCGTTCCACTGACGAGGGCAGCGGGCGGTGAGTGGAACGTGGTGGGTGTCTGCGGAGCCGGGAGACACCCATGGTGTTCCACTGGCGGGGTTGTCGGCCGGTGGGTGGAACGTGGTGGGTGTCTGCGGGGTCGGGATGCACGCGTGGTGTTCCACTCACAGCGTCGTGCGGCCGCGGGTGGGTGTCTACGTTCCCCGTTGCACCCATGGGGTTCCACCCGTTCGCGTGGACTGGGGTGGGTGTCCGGTTCGGTGGTGGTGGGCGGCACCCCGGGTGTGGAATCGCCGCAGGCTCGGCCGCGTTGTAGACGGGTGAACGACCGAGCAGGCGAACACCCCCGAGCCGCCACCCCGCCCCCGGCGGGAATGACGGCAGGCCGCCGGTCGTTACACATCATCCCGGCGCCGCGTGCGGGCCCCCCGCCCCGCGAGCCTGCCGGACACCCCGGCCCCCGTGAGCTGGCCCCCCGGCTCCACGAGCAGCCGGATCCCCCCAAGACTTCTTCGCGCGCCTGACGGTGCCCACACCCCCGGTGTGTTGACCCCCGAATGGAGCCCCCTCATGAACACGATCCTGCGTAAGAGCATCCTGGGTATCGCTGGTCTGGCCTTCACCGGTGGCGTGTTCGCCGGCCCCGTCGCCGCCCACGCCGACACCCCCGCCCACGCCGCCGGTAAGCCCGTCGCGGTCGCCTCCGTGCAGGGTGAGCAGTCGACCATCACGCTGAACGACGAGCAGACCGCCAACGCCAAGGCGATCATCGCCGCGACGAAGAAGGCCGGCCTGCCCGAGCGGGCCGCGGTCATCTCGATCGCCACCGCCCTGCAGGAGTCGAAGCTGGAGAACCTCGGGCACCTCGGCGACCGCAATGACCACGACTCGCTGGGCCTGTTCCAGCAGCGCCCGTCCAGCGGTTGGGGCACGCCGGAGCAGATCACCGACCCCGAGTACTCCACCCTGGCCTTCCTCAAGGGTCTGAAGCAGGTCGACGGCTGGGACAAGATGCCCCTGACCGACGCCGCCCAGACCGTGCAGGTCTCCGCCTACCCCGACGCGTACGCGCAGTGGGAGAAGCAGGCCACCGACATCGTGGCCGAGCACTGGAACAAGTAACACCGAAGGCCGGCACCCCGAAACCGGGGTGCCGGCCTTCGCGCGTACCGGAAAGGGGTCAGGCCGGCGGCAACACGAACGTCCACGTGGTGGTGGTCGTGCTGGCGGCGGCGGCCGTCGCGGTCAGACCGCCGTAGCTGCCCACCGGCACGCTGCTGCCCGAGTCGGCGAGCAGCCCGGTCACCCGGCCGCCGCCGCTCTGCGAGCTGTTGCTGCGGACCGCGACGCCGGCCGGCGGGGTGAGGCTGGTGGAGGTGCCGTCGCCGTGCAGCCAGTACGACACGGCCCAGCTCTGCGCGACGGTCACCGGCGCGTACGGCGTGATCCGGCTGGCGCTGCTGGCCGGGTCGGTGGCCCGGGCGAAGACCGGCGCGCCCGGCCGGACGCCCCGGTACGCGGCCACCACCAGGTTGCCCTTCGCCTGACCGTCGAGGGTCACCTTGACCGGCGTCCCCGCGTCCCCGGCGACCGCGGTCTTCGACCAGGCGGTCGTGGTGGCGAAGCCGCCGTCGAGCCGGTCCAGGCGGGTCCAGCCGGTCACCCCGGTCGGCTCGCCGGTGCCGGTGTGGGTGTTCTGGCTGAGCAGGAGCAGCAGCGTGTCACCCGGCTGCACGGACGCCGGGACGGTCACCGTGTGGCTGGTCCAGTTGGTGTTCGCGGTGGCCTGGCCGACGAAGGAGATCCGCTCGGCGACCGGCGCGACGGTGACGTCGACGGTCGCCGTGCCGGTGGCGCCCCGGTCGTCGGTGACCGTGAGCGTGACCGGATAGGTGCCGGCCGTCGCGTACGTGTGGGAGGTGGTCGGCACGGAGACGGTGTCGGCGGTCCCGCCGTCGCCGAAGTCCCAGCGGTGGTCCTGGATCGCGCCGTCGGCGTCGGTGGAGCCCGCGCCGGAGAACGTGCACACCAGCCCGGAGCAGGACGGCGCCAGGTCGGCCACCGGCGCCTGGTTGGCCGGACCGCCGGAACCCTTCAGGATCTTGATGTAGTCGATGTCACCGGCGAAGTAGTCGCAGGTGACCTTCGTGCCGTCGCACTGGCTCTTGCCGCCGACGGAGACCTGCCACGTGTTGGCGATGGTGCCGGTCGGCCCGTTCAGCCGGCTGGTCCGGACGCCGTCGACGTACATCTCCACGTACGCGGACGTGCGGTTGCAGGTCACCGTGTGCCACTGGCCGTCGGCGATCGACACTCCGGTGTAGCCGGTCCGCGAGGCGCCGTCACCGCCCCGGAACAGGCACCTCGGCTTGCCGGCGGGCGCCTCGAACTTCCAGTAGCCGCCGACCGCGTTGCCCTGTCCCTTCTGGAGGATGTTGCCGAAGGAGTGGGTGGTGCGGTAGCGGATGGTGACCGAGAAGTCCCCGGCGTCGGGGTTGAAGTCGGTGCTGTGCGGCACCAGGTCCACGTGCTCCGGCACGTACTCCTGGTCGGGCGGCGAGTGGGTGGCGAACCGGTGCCCGGTGGCGCCGGCGTAGAGCGCGCCGGTGACGACCTCGCCGCCCACCGCGCCGTGCCGGCCGTTGCCGCTGCTGTCCCTCAGCACGGTCGACGACGCCGGCTCGTCCATGCTCCAGAACGCCACGGTGCGGGTCGCGGTGGCCTGCGCCGGCGCGGCCCCCACCGTCACCCCGGCCGCCGCGACGACCACCGCCACGCCCAGCCGGGCGGCCGTGCGCCGCCATCGTCCCTGCCCGATCGTCCCCATGTGACCGCCTCCCTGCGTATCGGGCCTCACCCTGACACGCGGCGGTCGAGCGCTCCATAACCCGCACGGTGGACCCGTACCGGGTCCTCGGTGGAAGGGGGTGACCGATGTGGCCGGTCTTGTCCGGCCGGTGGGAGATGTCCGCCGGTCGAGCGGCGGTCGGGGAGAACGAGTGGGCGATACTGGGTTTGAACCAGTGACCTCTTCCGTGTCAAGGAAGCGCGCTCCCACTGCGCCAATCGCCCGGGCGGTTCGCGAGCGGACGACGGGATTCGAACCCGCGACCCTCACCTTGGCAAGGTGATGCGCTACCAGCTGCGCTACGTCCGCGTCGTCTCCGGCTGCGCCGGCGACGGGGGAAACTCTACCCGATGCCAAGATCGCCCTGCGGCAGCCCCCCGGCCACGGTGATTGCGCTGCTCGACGCCGGGGTACTGGGCGATGCGACAGCACAACCATCCCCCGAAGGAGGCTGTCATGGGTATCGGTACGAGCATCTTCCTGATCGCGGTCGGCGCGATCCTCACCTTCGCGCTCAACGCCAACGTCGGCGGGGTCGACCTCGACGTCGTCGGTTGGATCCTGATGGCAGCCGGCGTGCTCGGCCTCATCATGACCACGCTGGTCCGGGGCCGGCGCCGCCAGGTGGTCACCACCACCGAGCAGCCGGTCGAGTACCGCCGGGTCGAGGAGCGCCGGGACGTCGCCCCGCCGATGTGAGGCGAGCCGGGGGCCGACGGAGCTGATCGGTCCCCGGACCGGCCCGGACGGGGGCGCCAGGTGGCGCCCCCGTCCGCGTGCCGGGATCAGTCCCGCATCAGCTCGTTGATCGTCCCGTAGTCGAGCGCGTCGGCCAGCGCCCCGTACGTGCCGTCGCCGAGGGCCTCCACGGCCGCGCGCCGGGCCACCGCGTACGCCGCCTCGGCCACCGCCGAGCCGAGGCTGACCCGGGCCACCCCGAGACGGGCCAACTCCGCCACCGACGGCGCGCCCGGCCCGGCCAGCACGTTCAGGGGCGCGGGGATCGCCGCCACCAGCGCCGCCACGGTCTGCGGGTCGACCGTCCCCGGTACGAAGACACCGTCCGCGCCGGCGGCCAGGTAGGCCTCGGCCCGCGCCACGGTCTCCGGCACCCCACCGACGCCCCGGAGGAAGGTGTCCACCCGCGCGTTCAGGTACAGCGGAACGCCGGCGCGGTCGGCCGCGGCGCGGACCGCGGCGAGCCGGGCGCACTGCTCGTCGACCGGACGCAGCGGCCCGCCGCCGTCGTGCCGGGCGTCCTCGACGTTCACCCCGACGGCGCCGGCCGCGAGCACCGCGGCGACGGTCTCGGCGACCTCGTCCGGGTGGTCGCCGTACCCGGACTCGATGTCGGCGGTGACGGGCAGCCGCACCGCGGCGGCGACCCGGCGGATCACGTCGACGGCGGTCTCCCGGGCGAGCGCGTCGCCGTCGGGCGCGCCGCGACTCCACGCCACGCCGGCGCTGGTGGTGGCGACCGCGCGGGCGCCGGCGTCGGCGACGATCCGGGCGCTCGCCGCGTCCCAGGCGTTGACCAGGACCAGCGGCTCGCCGGGCACGTGCAGGCTGCGGAACTGTCGGGCTCGGATGTGCTGTTCGTTCACCCGGTCAGTCTCGGCCGGGGTCGGCCGGTCGCCGTATTGTTTCAGTCCTGGCTGAAACGAAGGGGGCGGTGTGGTCGCGATCGGCCTGTCGGCGGGCGCCGTGGCACGGGTCCGGTTCGCGCTGTCCGGCCTGTGGGAGGTGGTGGCCGGGGTCCGGGTGCTCCGCGACCCCGGCCGGCACGCGATCCACCTGCCCTGGGCCGCCCGGGTCCGGCCACGGTTGGCCGACGCGGGGCTGCTCGATCCGGAGGCCGGCCTGCTGTGGCGTCTGGTGCCGGCGGCCCCGGGCTACCTGCCGGACTTCCTCACCCCGCCGCCGGCCGGCCTGGACCCGGACCTGACCGAGGAGTTGGCCACGCTGCGCGCCACCCGGCCCCAGGTGGTCCGCGCCCACCTGGACCTGCTGCCCGGTCCCCGCCCGGCGGTGGTGGCCGCCCTGTACGCCGATCCGGTCGCCGGGCTGGCCCGGCTGGCCGCCGAGATCGACGCGTACTGGCGGCTGGCCGTCGCCGACGACTGGCCCCGGATCCGGGCGGTGCTCGACGCGGAGGTCTTCCACCGGGCCCGCCGGATGGCCGAGGACGGCACCGCCGGCCTCCTGAACGACCTGCACGAGTTGGTCCGCTGGGAGGGCGACGCGCTGCTGGTCAGCCAGCGGCACTGCCCGGCGCCGGACGTACCCGAGGGGGGTGGTCTGGTCCTGGTGCCCTCGGTGTTCGTCTGGCCGTCGGTGCTGAGCATCGCGGCCGGGGACGTCTCCCAGCTGGCCTATCCGGCGCGCGGTGTCGGCACGCTGTGGGAGACCCCGGCGCGCGCGCCGGACGCGCTGGGCGCGGTGCTGGGCCGGGGTCGGGCGCGGCTGCTGGCGGCGCTGGACGCGCCCCGGTCGACGACGGAGCTGGCCCGACGGACCGGGCTCTCCCCGGCCGGGGTGTCGCAGCACCTCACCGCGCTGCGGGCCGCCGGCCTGGTGGTGACCCGGCGACAGGGCCGGTCGCTGCTGAGCAGTCGGACCGCGGTGGCGGAGGCGTTGCTGGGCGCGTCGGCCTGAGCGAGGGAACGAGAAAGGCCGTGTCGAGTGTCCGACACGGCCTTTCCGATGGTGGGCGATACTGGGTTTGAACCAGTGACCTCTTCCGTGTCAAGGAAGCGCGCTCCCACTGCGCCAATCGCCCTCGTCAACTGCCGAGGTGGAGACGGGATTTGAACCCGTGTACACGGCTTTGCAGGCCGTTGCCTCGCCTCTCGGCCACTCCACCGAGGTTGCCCCCGACATGCGTGGCGGCATCTCCGAGCGGACGACGGGATTCGAACCCGCGACCCTCACCTTGGCAAGGTGATGCGCTACCAGCTGCGCTACGTCCGCACGCCCCCGGTTGTTTTCCGGTGACGGATGAGAACTTTAGCCGAGCCCGGGAACGGTTGCCAAATCGGGTCCCCTCCCGGCGCGTCCGCGCGGTGCACACCGAACCTCTCGTAGAGCTTCCTAGGAGCCTGGGCAAGCAGCGGCGGAGTCGGCCGAGAAGCGTGCCCACCTGCGGATCCAGCCCGGCGGGTGGAGTGTCCGGCATCCGACTGTCCCACCGCCGACCGGCCGCTCCGGTAACTCCTCGTGGTCATTCGGATGGGTTACGGTAACCGCGTGACGAGACGTGCCGCCGAGATCCGCCTGGACGCGCTGCTGCGCACGGCCTGCGAGGTGATCGCGGAACGAGGGCTCGCCAACACCCGCACCGCCGACGTGGCCGAGGCCGCCGGGGTGAGCCAGGCGCTGGTGTTCTACCACTTCGCGACGAAGGACCGGCTGCTCGCGCAGGCCTTCGCGTACGCGGTGGAGCAGGACCTGGCCCGGCTGGACGCGGTGCTCCGCTCCTCCGCCCCACCGTTGGCGAAGCTGCGGCGGATGCTCCGGCTCTACGCGCCGACCGGCCGCTCCACCTCCTGGTCCATGTGGATCGATGGCTGGTCCGAGTCGCTGCGGACGCCGGAGCTGGAGAAGCTCTCCCGCCGGCTGGACCTGCGGTGGCGGCAGGACCTGGCGTCGGTGATCAGCGACGGGGTCGCCGACGGCACCTTCGACTGTCCCGACCCGGCCGGCGCCGCCTGGCGGATCAGCGCGGTGATGGACGGCCTGGCGGTGCAGCTCGCGGTGCACGAGCGGGTGATCACCCGCCGGCAGATCGCCGAGTGGATCCGCCTGGTCGCCGCCCGGGAGCTGGGCCTGGAACCCGGCCAGCTCGACTGAGCCCTCCCCGCCGGGGAGACGTCGCTCAAGGAGTTCGCGCCCGCGTCGTACCGGAACGCGGACGCGAACTCCTTGATCACCCCTGGGGGCGCGGGGTGGGTGCGGGGGGTGCGGTAGGGGACACCGGCCGGGAGCGGCGGGTGAGGCGGGCACGGGCCGGCGGGTGGACGTTGGCGGCGGAGAGGTCGCCGTCGTAGTGGGCCAGCACGCGGTGGTCCATGATCCGGCGCCAGAGCGGGGGCACCAGCGCGGCGACCACCATGGTGGCGTAGCCGGCGGGCAGCTGCGGCGAGGCGTCGAAGCTGCGCAGTGTCTGGTAGCGGCGCAGCGGGTTGGCGTGGTGGTCGCTGTGCCGCTGGAGCTGGAAGAGGAAGACGTTGGTGACCGTCCGGTCGCTGTTCCAGCTGTGCCGGGGATCCACCTTCTCGTGGCGGCCCGCGGCGGTGCGCTGCCGGGCCAGCCCGTAGTGCTCCAGGTAGTTGACCACCTCCAGCAGGGAGAAGCCGACCACCGCCTGGAGGACCAGGAAGACCAGCACGCCGGGGCCGAACGCCACCGCCAGCGCGGCGTAGAGCAGCACGGTCATGGCCCAGGCGTTGAGCACGTCGTTGCGCCACGTCCACGGGTTGCGGCCGCGCAGGCGGAACCGCCCGGTCTCCAGCCGCCAGGCCGAGCGCAGGCTGCCCCAGACCGTCCGCGGCCAGAACGCCCAGTACGACTCGCCCAGCCGTGAGCTGGCCGGGTCCTCGCAGGTGGCGACCCGGGTGTGGTGGCCGCGGTTGTGCTCGACGTAGAAGTGCCCGTACCCGGTCGGCGCCAGGGCGATCTTGGACAGCCAGCGCTCCGCCTTCTCCCGCTTGTGGCCCAGCTCGTGCGCGGTGTTGATGGCGATGCCGTCCACCACCCCGACGGTGGCGACCAGGCCGGCGGCGGCCCACCAGGAGAGCCCGCCGCGGGCCCACACGGCGCAGCACAGCACCAGGGCGGCGTACTGGGCGGGCAGGTAGAGGTAGGTGAGCCAGCGGTAGTAGCCGTCCGCCTGCAACGCCGGCACCGCCTCGTCCGGCGGGTTCTCCCGGTCGTCGCCGATCAGCAGGTCGATCACCGGGATGAGGCCGAAGACCACGGCGGGCGTGAGCCACCAGGCCCACCCCGCCCCCGTGGCGTGCCAGACCGACCAGGCCACGAACGGCAGGACCGGGACGAGCAGGGCCAGCGGCCAGAGCGGCTTGCGGGTGTCCCGCCACGGAACGGTGTCGGTGCGCATCAACGGACTCCGATCGGTCGACTCCTGAACCGACTGTGGCAGCCGTCACGCACTTTTACAAGGGTGAGTTTTTTGTAAAGCGGATCACCCCTAGCGACCCCTACCTTCAGTGACGGTTAACTATGCGTACGGTTATCGTCGGACCATCCCGGAGAGCGCTCCCGGCCCCACCCCACGGCCGGTCCTTCCCGCACGCCCGCGCCGGCGGCCCGCAACGCACCCGCCGCGCCCGTGGCCCGGCGGCGCACGCCCGCCGCGGTCCGACGAACGGAGACCGAACGCATGTCGCTGCAGACCACCGGCACCCCCGAGCTGAGCGTGGTGATGCCGACCTTCCAGGACCCGCACTGCCTGGAGCTGACCCTGCGGGCGCTGACCCGCCAGACCCTTCCGCCGGACCGCTTCGAGGTCGTCGTGGTGCGCGACGGCGGATCCCCCGACGGCTACCCGGAGGCGCTGGCCGCCGGCGCGGGCCTGCGCCTGCGGCTGGTGGAACTCGCCGAGCGACGCGGCCGCGCGGGCGTGCGCAACGAGGGCGTCCGGCACGCCGCCGCGCCGCTGCTCGTCTTCCTCGACGCCGACTCCTGGTCCCTGCCCGACCTGCTGGAACGGCACCTGGCCCACCACCGGGAGCCGGGCCACCCGGAGGTGCTGATCGGGCGCCGGGACGACATCGGGCTGGCGCACCTGCCCGCCGTGCTGCGCGACGACCCGGCCGCGATCCCCCGCCTCTCCCCGCACGGCGGCGACATGCGGTTCCCTCCCGACGGCGTGCCGGACCAGCGGCGGGACTGGCTGGAGGTGGGCTGGACCGTCGCGTACACCCACAACATCTCGCTGAGCCGGGAGCTGTTCGACCGGGTCGGCGGCTTCCGCGAGGAGTTCGCGCTGAGCTACGGCATGGAGGACATCGAGCTGTTCTACCGGGTGGACCGGGCCGGGGCGAGCTTCGGGTACGACGACGACGCCCGCGTCGTCCACCTGCCGCACCACCGCAACATGGGTCGCAACTGGGCCGAGATGATGGCGAACACGCGCTCGATCACCGCGCTCTACCCGTGCCTGGAGTGGGAGTTCCTCAGCGTCATCGTCGGCCCCGAGGCGGTCAAGCGGATCCTGCACTTCCGCTCGCTGGTGCGCGCCTGCGTCGAACGGTCGACCTGCGCGATCGGACCCGCCGTGGCCCGGCTCGCCGACCGGCTCCCCGGCCCCCGGGTGCTCTGGGTGGGCACCGGGTCCGCCGACGCCGCACTGAGCGCGTCCGCGGTGACCTTCGACTACGCCGCGCCCGTCGGCCCGACCAACTTCCACCTGATCGGCCTCGCGCCGCCGCTCCCGCCGGGCAGCCTCGACGCGGTGGTCAGCGTGGACTTCTGGCGCTACCTGCTCTGGCCGGAGCTGTGCCAGTTCGTCAACTCGTCGCTGCTGCTGGCCGGCGAGGTGCACCTGGTCGCCACCGACGCGAGCGCGCCGCAGATGTGCGCCACCGACGCGGACACCCTGACGTACCTCGGTCGGTCGCTGGCCGCGGAGTTCGCCGTCGAGCGGCAGGAGGTCGAAGGGCTGGGCACGGTGTTGTCGCTGCGGCCGGCGGCGACCGTCGGCGCGCCCGCGTACGCCGGGGCGGCGGCGTCCGGCTGAGGCCGGTCAGCGCCAGCGTCGCCGGGTCCGCCGCCGCTCGAACGACGGCGGCAGGTCCTCCTCCACCCCGTCGGCGGTACGCAGCAGGCGGCGCATCCGCAGCAGAAGTCCGGCCCCGAGGAAGAGCAGCAGGCCACCGAGCAGGAAGGCGGCCTGCACCACACCGAACCCACCGGTGGCGGCGACCGGACGGCCGGCCGCGCCCGACGGTGGCGGCTCGACCACCGCCGCGTCGGTCGGCTCCTCCGTCACCGCCTCCTCGGTGGCCGGCTCCTCGCCGGCCGGGTCGGTCGGCTCGGCGCCCGTCGGGGTCGGCTCGGGCGTCGGCTCGGCCGCCTCGCCCACCACCTCGCGCGAGGCGGTCCGCCGGGCCAGCAGCCGCGACTGCGGGTCGTACGCCTCCGCGGCGAAGCTGACCCGGCCGCGCCCGACATCCTCGGCGAAGGCCACCCGGTAGCGGGCGGTCACCGTGCGCCCCGGACAGAGCACCCCCGGGTCCAGTTCCCGGTCGGTCAGCCGGGCGGTGTCACCGTCGGCGCGGATCTCCAGCGGGAACGAGCCGGTCTCCTCGACCCGGTCCACCTTCACCTGGTCCAGCCGCAGGCCGTCCACCCGCAGCAGCATCGACCAGCGCACCTTGACGCACTCCGAGCGGGCGCCCCGGTCGGACCGGGACACCACAGCGGAGAGCGTCTCCACCCGGTCGCCGGCGGTGAACTCGTCGGGCAGGCCGCTCAACTCCGTGGAGAACGCGGCCGCCGCCCGTGCCGGCGCCGCCCCGCCGTAGCCGGCTCCCGCCAGACAGGTCAGCACCAGCCCGATCCGCAGCGCGTGCCGCCACCCGCTCACCACGCCTCCCTCACCTCGGTCGTATCCACCCGCAACGCTAGGAGCGGGCCCGGCCGCCCGGTAGACGGGCGTGTTCGCACCGGTCGTCAACATCGGGGGCCCCTTTCACCGAGGGTGGTGAACCGGTCACCGCCGACCGGCGACACGCCCGGGATCGGCGCGTCGACCGCGGTGGGACACAATCGGTCGGTGTCCGAGCTGTCCGCCGCGTTCGTCCGCCTGCACGCCCGCCTGGCGCCGGTCGCCTTCGTCCCCGAGGTGCGGTTGCACCAGGCCGACGAGCCGATCGGCCTCTGGGAGCTGACCGAGGGCGAGTTCCACAGCGCCCAGCCGCCGCCGTTCTGGGCCTTCGCCTGGGCTGGCGGCCAGGGCCTGGCCCGCTACGTGACCGACCACCCCGAACTGGTCGCCGGCCGCCGGGTCCTCGACCTGGCCTCCGGCTCCGGCCTGGTCGCCATCGCCGCCGCGCGGGCCGGCGCGGCCGCCGTCCGGGCGGTCGAGGTGGACGAGCGGGCCGTCGCGGCCGTCGCGCTCAACGCCGAGGCCAACGGGGTACGCGTCGACGCCGAACTCGGCGACATCCTCGACTCCGACGCCGGCGACGCCGAGGTGGTGCTGGCCGGGGACGTCTTCTACAGCGAGGCGATGGCCCGCCGGATGCTGCGCTTCCTGCTCCGGGCCGCCCGGGCCGGCGCGCGGGTGCTGGTGGGCGACCCGGGCCGGGCGTTCCTGCCCCGCGAGCGCTTCCACGAACTGGCCGCGTACGACGTGCCGGTGTCCGAGGCGCTGGAGAGCGTACGGGTGAAGCGCACCACCGTCTGGGAGCTGGACCCGAACCCGCCGGGAGCGCGCCGGTAGCGTCGGCGCGTGCTGTTCCGGGGCTGGGGGAGGTCCGTCGACGGACCGTGGCCGGACCTGGCCACCGTGGTCGACCACGTCGGCGTGCCGCACCTCGTGGTGACCCGGCACGCGCTGGTGCGCCGGGTGCTCGCCGACCCGGTGACGTTCCGGCCGGACAACGCGCTCGACGCGGTGACCCCGATCCCGGTGGCCGCGCTGCGGGTGCTCGCCGGGCACCGGTTCCGGTTGCCGCCGACACTGGCGAACAACGGCGGCGCCAGCCATCCGGAGATCCGGGGCATCGTCGCCGACGCGCTGCACCCGCAGCGGGTGGCCGCCCAACGTCAGTGGCTGACCGCGCTGGTCCGCGAGCGGGTGGCCGGGCTGACGGCCGCGCTCGACGCCGGCCGGCCGGTCGACCTGTACGCCGATCTCGCCGCCGACCTGCCGCTGTTGGTGCTGGCCCGGCTGGTCGAGCTGCCGGACGCGCCGGTCGGCGCGGTCAAGGACTTCGCCCGGGCCGCGCTGGAGCTGTTCTGGGCGCCGCTGGACCCCGCCCGGCAGCTCGCGCTGGCCGCCGAGGTGGGCCGGTTCCACACCGTGCTGCGCGGGTTCGCCGCCACCGGGGGCGGGCTCGCCGCGCGCCTGCGTGCCGCCGGGCACTCCCCCGACGTGGTGGTCGGCGCGCTGTTCTTCCTGCTCGTCGCCGGCCAGGAGACCACCTCGCAGTTCCTCACCCTGCTGCTGCACCGGCTCACCGGCGAGCCGGCGGTACGGGCCGGGCTGCGCGCCGGTGAGATCGGCGTGGACGACGTGGTCGAGGAGGGGCTGCGGCTGGAGCCGCCGATCGTCACCTGGCGGCGGGTGGCCGCCGTCGACACCACGCTGGGCGGGACGCCGGTGGCGGCGGGCACCAGCGTGGTGGCCTGGCTGGCCCGGGCCGGCCGGGACCCAGCCGTGGTCGACGCGCCCGGCGAGTTCCGCCCCGGGCAGCCCGGCTCGCGGCGGCACCTGGCGTTCGGCGCCGGCCCGCACCGCTGCGTCGGCGCGCAACTGGCCCGGATGGAGGCCGCCGTGGTGGTCGCCGAGGCCACGCCGCTGCTCGACGGCGTGACAGTGGTCCGTCCACCGTGGTGCCCGGACAACCTCACCTTCCGGATGCCGGACGCGTTCGTGGTCCGCCGCGCCTGACCGCCCGGCGTTCCGCGCCTGACCGCGCAGTGTTAAAAGGGGGCCCTTCCTCTACCGGAGGCGTTAAGAAGGGGCCCTTCCTTACGCAGGTCAGGTCTCCTCGGCCCACGCCCGCCAGTCGTCGAGCACCCCGTAGAGGGCGGGGGTGAGCCACCCGGGGGCGGACCGGCGGAACACGCCCGGGTCCATGCCGCCGGCACCGGCCGGGACCGCGCCGAGCAGGTTCGGCACCAGTTCGGACAGGTTGAGCCAGTGCACCAGCTCCGGCTCCGCCGGCCAGGCGCCGATCACCACGCCGGCCGGGACGGCCCGCCGCTCCAACGCCTCCAGCGTCAGCGCGGTGTGGTTGAGCGTGCCCAGCCCGGCCCGGGTCACCACCACCGCCGGCGCGCCCAGGGACACGGCCAGGTCGGCCACCGTCCAGGGCTCGCCGGACGGACGCAACCCCATCGGCACGAGCAGCCCGCCGGCACCCTCGACCAGCACCAGGTCGTGCTTGTCGGCCTCCTCGCGGATCGCGTCGACCGCGGTGTAGAGCTCCAGCGGCGGCAGCTCGGCGACCCGGGCGGCGGCGAGCGGGGCGAGCGGGTCCGGGTAGCTGGCCAGCGTCCGGCCGGTGAGCGGGGCGGCCAGCCGGGTCACCGAGTCGACGTCGCCGGGCTCACCGGTGGCCGTACCGGTCTGGCCGGGCTTGACCACCGCCACCCGCAGGCCGGCGGCCTGCGCGGCGGCGGCGACGGCCGCGGTCACCACGGTCTTGCCGATCTCGGTGTCCGTGCCGGTCACCAGCACCGGTCCGGTCCAGCCGTCGCTCATGAGACCTCCCGCGCACACGCCACGATCACGTCCAGGGCCCGGGCGAAGTCGGCCCGGTCCACAGCGGCGCCGATGGTCAGCCGCAGCCGGGACCGGCTGTCCGGCGTGGACGGGGGTCGGAAGCAGCCGACCGCCACACCCCGGTCGCGGCAGGCGGCGGCCCAGGCGGTGGCCGCCTCCGGGCCGGGCGCGGTCACCGACACCACCGCCGCGTCCGGGGCGGAGACCGACAGTCCCGCCGCGCCCAGCACCCGCACCGCGAGCGCAGCCCGGTCGGCCAGCTCGGCGCGGAGCGCGTCCCCGGCACGGGCCAGCCGCACCGCGGCGCGTACCCCGGCCGCCACCGCCGGCGGCAGCGCGGTGTCGAAGATGAACGTGCGTCCGGTCTCCACCAGGTGCCGGACGAACTCGGCCGGCCCGGCGACCACGCCGCCCGCCCCGCCGAGCGCCTTGGACAGCGTCGCCGTGACCACCACGTCCGGCGCGCCGGCCAGCCCGGCGGCGGCCACCCCGCCGGCCCCGGCCGGACCGGTGACGCCGAGCGCGTGCGCGTCGTCGACCAGCAGCAGCGCGCCGTGCCGGCGGGCCACCGCGTGCAGCCGCGCGAGCGGGGCCAGGTCGCCGTCGACCGAGAAGACCGACTCGGTCACCACCACCGCCGGTCGGCCCGGCGCGGCGGCCAGCGCCGCCTCCACCGCCGCCACGTCCGCGTGCGGCGTCACCACCGTCTCCGCGCCGGAGATGCGGCAGCCGTCGATCAGCGAGGCGTGGTTGTGGGCGTCGGAGACGAGCAGCGTACGCGGCTGCGTCAGGCCCCGAACCGCGGCGAGGTTGGCCAGGTAGCCGGAGGAGAACACCAGCGCCCGGTCGACACCGAGCCAGCCGGCCAGGTCGTCCTCCAGCGCGTGGTGCAGGTCGGTGGAGCCGCGCACCAGGCGCGACCCGGTGGCGCCCAGCCCGTACCCGGACAGGGCCCGCGCGGCGGCGGCGGTGACCTGCGGGTGGGTGGCCAGGCCGAGGTAGTCGTTGCCGGCCAGGTCGACCACGGCGTCGTCGGCGGCCCGCGGGCGCAGCGTGCGGGTCAGACCGGCCCGGGCCCGCAGCTCGGCCCGGCGGTCCAGGGCCGCCAGCCAGTCCGCCACCTGCCGTCCCCTCCCGCCGACTCCCCGCCCCGCCGGGCGCTTCCGCGGGGCGAAGTTACCACCCGGGCGGACCGCCCCGGCGTGGCGCGGTCCCGGCTCGCCAGCGGTTTCCCGGTGTCTCGGCGGCCTGTTAGGTTACGAGCCATGCCAGAGATCCTCGACCAGGCCCGGACCCGGGTGCTGGAGAACGGCGTCGGCCTCGACGAGGCCGGCATCCTCGCCGTGCTGAACCTGCCCGACGAGCACCTGCCCGCCGCCCTCCAGCTCGCCCACGAGGTCCGGATGCGGTGGTGCGGCCCGGAGGTCGAGGTCGAGGGCATCGTCTCGCTGAAGACCGGCGGCTGCCCCGAGGACTGCCACTTCTGCTCCCAGTCCGGCCTGTTCACCTCGCCGGTGCGTTCGGTCTGGCTGGACATCCCGGCGCTGGTCGAGGCCGCCAAGCAGACCGCGGCGACCGGTGCGACCGAGTTCTGCATCGTGGCCGCCGTGCGCGGCCCGGACGCCCGGCTGATGACGCAGATGCGCGAGGGCGTGGCCGCCATCCGCGCCGCCGTCGACATCCAGGTCGCCGCCTCGCTCGGCATGCTCACCCAGGAGCAGGTCGACGAGCTGGTCGAGATGGGCGTGCACCGCTACAACCACAACCTGGAGACCTGCCGCTCCTACTTCCCCAACGTGGTCACCACGCACTCGTGGGAGGAGCGCTGGGAGACGCTGCGGATGGTCCGCGAGTCCGGCATGGAGGTCTGCTGCGGCGGCATCCTCGGGCTCGGCGAGACGGTCGAGCAGCGCGCCGAGTTCGCCGCCCAGCTCGCCGAGCTGGACCCGCACGAGGTGCCGCTGAACTTCCTCAACCCGCGACCGGGCACGCCGCTGGGTGACCGTCCGACGGTCGAGGGCAAGGACGCGCTGCGGGCCATCGCCGCGTTCCGGCTGGCCATGCCGCGCACCATCCTGCGCTACGCGGGCGGCCGTGAACTCACCCTCGGTGACCTCGGCACCCGCGACGGCCTGCTCGGCGGCATCAACGCGGTCATCGTCGGCAACTACCTGACCACGCTGGGTCGGCCGGCGACCGACGACCTGAAGCTGCTGGACGACCTGAAGATGCCGGTGAAGGCGCTCTCGGCGACCCTGTGAGGCAGCGGTGACCGAACTCTCCCCCGTCACGGCCCTCCCCGCCGTGCTCTGGTGCGACAGGTGCGGCGAGTCGGTGGCGGCCGGGCCGCACCCGGCGTGCGCGGCGGCCCGGGCGCTGGAGCCGCCGCGCTGGTGCGCGTCCTGCCGGCGGCGGATGAAGGTGCAGGTCGTGCCGACCGGCTGGTCGGCGGTCTGCGTCGAGCACGGCGAGCGGCGGGGCTGAGGCGTGCTGCGGGGACGGGCGGTGACGCTGCGGCCGGCGACGGACGCCGACGTGCCCGCGCTGGCCGCGATCCGGGCGACCCCGGAGGTGCGCCGCTGGTGGCGCGGCGGCGACGACCTGGCCGGGGCGGTCCGCGCCGACCTGGCCGACGAGGCGCTCGCCGTCTACGCGATCGAGCACGAGGGCCGGTTGGTCGGCGCGATCCAGTGGTATGCCGAGACCGACCCGGACTACCGCCACGCCAGCCTGGACATCTTCCTCGACCCGGCGGCGCGCGGCGCCGGGCTGGGCGGGGACGCCGTCCGCACGCTGGCCCGGCACCTGGTCGACGAGTACGGCCACCACCGGTTCACCATCGACCCGGCGGCGGCGAACACGGCGGCGATCCGGGCGTACGCGAAGGTGGGGTTCCGCCCGGTGGGCATCATGCGCCGTTACGAGCGCGGCGTGGACGGGCGCTGGCACGACGCGCTGCTGATGGACCTGCTCGCCGAGGACCTGCCCGGCTGAGTCAGCCCGGCGGTCCGGTGACGGCGTGCCCGGCACCGCACGGGTGCCGGGCACGCTTTCCTCGAACGGTGTGGCGCCTAGCGCTGGAGGGTCAGCACCGCCGGCCGCCACGGCAGCAGGTTGTAGTCGCCTCCCGCACTCGGGTTCTTGCCCTGGTAGAGGAACTGGAGGTTGCAGGCGTCGACGGTCTTGGTCTGGTCGGGGTTGGTGCGGACCAGGTCACCGTGGCTGATGTCGTTGGTCCAGGTCGCGCCGCTGTTGGCCTTGCCGGCGAACGGGTTGCTCTCGCTGGCGGCCTGCGGGGTCCACGTGCCGTTCAGGCTGCTGGACGTGAACGACCGGAAGTAGCGTCCCTGGCTCCCGATCGCCTCGACGATCATGAGGTACTGGTTCTGGCCCGCCACCTTGTAGACCTCGACGCCCTCGAACAGGTTGTTGGTCGAGTCGGTCATGATCGTCGTGTAGCTCGAACCGAAGCTGCCCGGGAAGTTCCCGAGCGGCATGCTCGACCGGTAGATCTTGCCGTTGTCCCCGGCGAAGAACAGGTACATGTTCTGGTCGTCGCCGATGAGCGTCTGGTCGATCACGCCGTACGGGGCGTCGGGGAGCGTGGCGGTGGAGAGCGTCTGCGCCGAGGACCAGCCGTTGGCGTTCGTCGGGTCGCTCGACGTCTTGTAGCTGAACGAGGTCGGTCCCCACTGGTACGCCAGCACCCAGATGTTCTTCGGCGCGAAGTAGAGCAGCGTGGGCGCCACCGTGCCCTGGCTCATTCCGGTCTGACTGGCCGAGGCCATGTCGGACCAGTTCGTGAACAGGCTGAAGTTCATCGAGCCGTACTGGCCGCTGCTGTTGACGTTCGACCCGTAGACGAGGTGCTTGCCGTTGTAGACCACGTTGGTGAAGTCCTTGAGCGAGACCCAGCCGTTCTGCGGGTTGGTCAGCGCGCCGGTCGACGACCACCGGTAGGTCGACGGGAGCGCACACCCGCCCGGCGGCGGCGTCGTGGTCGGCGGCGGCGTGGTCGGGGACGGCGAGGTGCCACCACCGAAGTCGGTCCGCCACTGCTGGTTGGCCTGCCCGTGGCAGTCGTAGAGCTGGATCTGCTGGCCGTTGCCGGTGCCCCAGACGTCCAGGCACCGGCCGGACTGCACACCGCTGATGGTGCCGTTGGCGTTGACGTTCCACTGCTGGTTCGACTGGCCGTTGCAGTCCCAGATGATGATGGCGGTGCCGTTCCCGGTGGCCGCGCCGTTCGCGTCGAGGCACTTGCTGCCGTAGACCATCAACTGCTTGCCGGCGGTGTACGTCCACTGCTGGTTCGACTGGCCGTTGCAGTCCCAGAGCTGGACGCGGGTGCCGTTGGTCTGGGTGGCGTTGGGCACGTCGACGCACCGGCCCGACTGCGCTCCGACGATCCGGCCGGCGCCACCGCTGGGCGGCGGTGCCGTGGTCGGCGTCGTGGTCGGCCCGGAGGTCGGGGCGGCGGCGTTGAGGGCGTTGAGGACCGAGGTGTACGCGGCCTTCTTGTTGCCGCCGCCGTCGAACAGCAGCGGGTTCTCGTTCGAGCGCCAGGAGTCGCTGTCGCGCACGCCCCACACGGTGATGCCGATGCAGCGCGGCACGTTCATGCACGCCTGGGTCAACCCGGCGTACTGCGAGGTGGAGGCGTTGGTGACGTCGACCTCGGTCAGCGCCACGTCGACGCCGAGCGCGGCGAAGCTGGACAGTGTGGTCTGGAAGTTGCCCGGCAGGGAGCTGCCGCCGGTGAAGTGGGTCTGCAACCCGACGCAGTCGATCGGCACGCCCCGGGACTTGAAGTCCTGGACCATCCGGTAGACACCCTGCGTCTTGCCGTAGGACCAGTTCTCGATGTTGTAGTCGTTGTAGCACAGCTTCGCCGACGGGTCGGCCGCCCGCGCGGTGCGGAACGCCACCTCGATCCAGTCGTTTCCGGTGCCCTGCAGGTTGGAGTTACGGCGACTGCCGTCCTCGTTGAACGCCTCGTTCACCACGTCCCACGCGGCCAGCTTGCCCCGGTAGTGACCCATCACCCCGTTGATGTGATCGATCATCGCCTGACGCAGGTTCCCGCCACTGAGACTCTGCATCCAACCCGGCTGCTGCGCGTGCCACGCGAGAGTGTGACCTCGAACCTTCAGGCCACGCTGCGTCGCCCAGTTGTAGATCTGGTCCCCGGCGGAGAAATTGAACTGACCCCGCTGCGGCTGCGTCGCGTCCGGCTTCATCTCGTTCTCAGCCGTGATCATGTTGAACTCACGCGCCGCGATCGTGCTGTACGTCGAGTCGTTCAACCGGTTCGCCGCGATCGCCGTGCCGAAGTAGCGACCCGACTGCGCCGCCGCCGCACCGAGCGTGCTCGCCGCGGCGTTCGCCGACGGCATCACGACCGCGACCGCGGCGGTGGTCACGACGCCGACCACGCCGGCGAGCAGCGCTCTGACGGCGGGCGACCGCCGCCGCCTGTTCCCGCCACCGGGAACGGATGGGCTGATTGCCACCTTGGCCTCCTCACTGGCCCGCACCCGGGCCGTCGGAGTGCCTACGACCGGACGCCCTGGTTAGAGATCGATCAACATCGATGCTTACATCGAGTCCCGGTCCGGGACAACAGGTTTCGGAAAAGTTTCGGAAACGTGTGCCCGGGCCCCCGGTCCCGCGCCGCGGGAGAGGCGGCGTGGCGTGGTCGGCCACCCGGGTACGGTGACCGACCACGCCCGCCGGCCCGGCGCTCAGGAAACGGCGCAGGCGACCCCGTTGAGGGTGAAGGCCGACGGCCTCGGGTTGGTGCCGGTGTGGGTGCCGTTGAAGCCGAAGCTCGTCGACGCGCCCGGGGCGAGGGTTCCGTTGTAGGACAGGTTCGACGCGGTCACCGCCGCCCCGGTCTGGGTGACGTTCGCCGACCAGGCCTGCCCGACCTTCTGCCCGCCGCTCGGGAACGTGAAGGCCAGCGTCCAGCCGTTGATCGCCGTGGTGCCGGTGTTGGCGACGGTGATGTTCGCGGTGAACCCGGTGTCCCAGGTGTTCGCCGTCCAGGTCACCGCGCAGCCGCCGCCGGTCGGCGGCGCCGTGGTGGTGACCGTGACCGGCGGCGAGGCCGGCGAGACGTTACCGGCCGCGTCCACCGCGACCACGGTGAAGGTGTACGCGGTGGAGGCGGTCAACCCGGTCACCGTCAGCGTGGTGCCGGTGGCGGAGCCGACCAGGACGGTCCCGCCCCGGTAGACGCGGTAGCCAGTGACGCCGACGGCGTCGGTGGCCGGGCCCCAGGTCAGCGTCAGGCCGGTCGGGCCGACCGCGGAGGCGGTGGGCGTGCCGGGCGCGGTCGGCGGGGTGGTGTCCGGCGCCGGGGCGGCCGGCGTGGTGACGGTCAGCGCCGCCGACGACGCGGACCGGTTGCCGGCGCCGTCGAGCGCGCGCACGGTGAACTGGTACGTCCGCTCCGGGGCCAGCCCGGTCACGGCGAGGGTGGCCCCGGTCGAGGCGGTGACAACCGGGTCGGCGCCAGCCGAGGTACGGGTGACCTCGTAGCCGGCCAGGCCGCTGCCACCGGTGTCGGTGGAGGCGGGCCAGGTCAGGGTGAGGCCGGTGGACGTGACGGCGGAGGCGACCGGGGTGCCGGGGACGCTCGGCGCGGTGGTGTCCGGAGTGGCCGGGCCGGGCTCCTCGCCCCAGACGCGTACGCCGCCGGAGTACAACGGCACCTTGCGGTTCGGCCCGGCGGTGGCCTGGTACGACGGGTCGTTCGTCGGGTCCCAGGTGCCGCCCTCCGGCACGCCGATCTTGAACTGGACCTCCATCCGGTGCTGCGACTGCCCGGCCGGGGCGATGGTGTAACCGGTGCAGTCGACCTCGACGTACCAGATGTCGCCGGAGAACTGCTTGGCGGTCGACGGCGACGGGCAGCCCTGGGTGTAGCCGGGCGTGACCGTGACCGGGCCGGAGCCGTCGGGCCGGAAGTAGTAGCGGAACTTGCCGGTGGTCAGCGCCCGGGCCGGGAACGCCGACTTGTTGTAGATGATCGCCTTCAGCCCGGTGGCCCGCGGCTCGGCCTGCATGACCGTGGTCTCCACGGTCAGCTCGTCCATGTCGGGCGTCTCGGCCGACGGGAAGCCGGCGCGCGGGCTGCCGCCGTACTCGTTGGTCAGCCTGGCCAGCGCGGAGGTGAAGCCGGCGTTGTAGTCGGTGGCCACCTCGTTCATCACGTAGTCCGACCGGCTGTCGGTGTACGCGTCGTTGGCCGCCGACGGGCCGCCGACCAGCGCGCCGTAGAGCACGTGCCGGGTCTCGGTGGGCACGGTCTGGCTGTCCCACCAGGAGCCGTGCGCGGTGCGGTGGTGCGGGTTCTTCGGCGAGTTCGCCCCGAACCCGATCATGTAGCTGGAGTTACGCGGGTTGTCGCCGAGCGCGTAGTCGACCTGCCGGACGGCGAAGTCGTGGTAGCGCGTCTTGCGCGTGGCGTCGGTGGTCCGGTCGCTGTAGACCAGCGCGGCGAACGCGGTGTTGGCGGCGTAGCGCAACGCGCCCCAGGAGTCGAGCACCGCCATCCCGCCCGGCGAGTACGGCACCTTCTGGCCGTTGACGCCGACGGTCCAGTAGTCGAGCCACCGGTTGGCGTCGTCGACGTACTTCTGCTTGCCGGTCAGGTTGGCCAGCAGCACGTACGCGCCGAACTGCTTGTTGTCCCAGGCGATGGTCCACTTGTAGGAGCGGGTGGTGGACTGCGGCTCGGTGCCGAGCCGGTCGTACTCGCTCTCGGCCTTGGCCAGGTAGGTGGCGTCGCCGGTGGCCCGGTAGAGCCAGATCGCGCCCCAGACCAACTCGTCCTGGTAGCCACTCCACGACTTGTAGAACGACGCCGCGTCGGTGATGCACTCGCTGTAGCTCTTCCGCACCGTGTCGGCGAACGTGTAGAGCTGCTTGGCGTGGCCGAGCAGTTTGTCCGCGTAGGCGGCGTCGGTGGGCCGGAACACCAGGGACGAGGCGGCCATCGCGGCCGCCGTCTCCCCCGCCAGGTCCGCACCGCCGCAGCTCGCGTCGATCTTGTACGCGGGCCGCGCCATCGGCATCACCTCGGCCGGACCCCACCACTTGTGGTCGTCGTCGCCCTTGCCCACCTGGCCGTAGAGGACGTTCGGCGCGGGGTGCGCCTTGACGAAGTAGTCGTTGACGAAGCGCAGGTTGTTGAGCAGGTGCGTCAGCTGGCCGGAGGCGACGTACCCGTCGCGGTACTCGACCGCGCCCCAGGCGAGCATGGTGGCGCTGAACGCCATCGGGAAGCCGAACTTCACGTGGTCGCCGGCGTCGTACCAGCCGCCGGTCAGGTCGACGCCGACGTCGGCCCCGTCGGTGAGCCCCGAGTCGCCGCGCCAGGAGACCCGGTTCCAGGAAGGCTTGCGGCCGGACTGCTGCGCCTCGTAGAAGAACAGCGACTTCTGCAACGCCTCGGCGTAGTTGAAGGCGGGCGCGGCCTGTGCGGCGGCAGGCGCGGCGGCGGCCGGGAGTGGGGCGACGGTGGCCAGCGCGGCCACCAGCGCTGCGCCGGCGGCGAGCCACCGGCGGGACGGGCGACCGCGCGGCGGCGGGGTCGGTCGAAGCATGGCGAGCTCCTGTGGAGGGTGCCGCGTGGCGGCCCGAACCGGCGGGGACGTGCCGCCCGGGCCGCCGCGCGGCGGTGGTGGTGGGGTGGACCGTGGAGGCGCGGGAGCGCTCCCATGGATAAGCGACAATGTAATGGCGTGCGCGGCGGTTTGGGAAGACGGACGGCGGCCGGACCCGGGCCGCCCTACCCATCGGTAACCCCGATGGAGATGAATCACATCATCGATGTTCATGGATTATTTCAGGGCGAATTCGCAGCTCAGGCCCGGTCCGTAAACGCCCGCAGCGAACGCGGAGGCCGACGGGAAGCGGCCTCGCGTCCTGGCATACGAGCGTACGGTTGCCCGCCCGATCGGCTCCGCGGGACAGTACGCCTCACCAGCGGTGCCATCGACGCCGCCGCTCCCCCGGACAACCTGAGGAGATCGCGATGGCCCTTCGACTCGCCGACGGCACCTCCTGGTCCGACACCCTCGCCCGGGCCGTGGCCGCCACGCCCGAGGCCTTCGACACGAGCGCCGACGGCGGCGCCACGCTGCACAACCTCGTGGAGGGCCAGTGGCGGGCGCTCGGCACCCCCACCGCGGTCCGCAGCCCGGTCGACAACACCACGCTGGTGAACCTGGCCCGGCTCGACGCCGACGCCGCCCGGGCCGCGGTCGCCCACGCCGCCGCCGCGCACCGGGAGTGGGCCCGGACCCCGCTGGCCGAGCGCACCGCCCGGGTCACCGACGCGCTCGACGCGCTCACCGCGCACCGTGACCTGCTCGCCCTGCTGCTGGTCTGGGAGATCGGCAAGCCGTGGCGGCTCGCCTGCGCCGACGTGGACCGGGCGCTCGACGGCGTGCGCTGGTACGTCGGTGAGATCGAGCGGATGCTCGCCGACGGCCGCGAGCCGCTGCCCGGCCCGGTCAGCAACATCGCCTCCTGGAACTACCCGATGAGCGTGCTCGTGCACGCCGAACTGGTGCAGCTCCTGGCCGGCAACGCGGTCATCGCCAAGACCCCGTCCCAGGGCGGCGCGGTCTGCCTCACCGTCGCGCACGCGCTGATGCGCCGGGCCGGGCTGCCCGCCACGCTGGTCTCCGGCAGCGGCGAGGAACTGTCCGAGGTGCTGGTCCGCGCGCCGGAGATCGGCGCGGTGGCGTTCGTCGGCGGGCGCTCCAACGGCGGCAAGGTCGCCGCGGCGCTGCTCGACTCCGACAAGCGGCACTTCATCGAGCAGGAGGGCCTCAACGCCTGGGGCATCTGGAACTTCTCCCAGTGGGACACGCTCGCGGCCCACCTGAAGAAGGGCTTCGAGTACGGCAAGCAGCGCTGCACCGCGTACCCCCGGTTCGTGGTCCAGCGGGACCTGGTCGACGAGTTCCTCGACATGTACCTGCCGGTCGTCCGCTCGGTCCGCTTCGGCCACCCGCTCGCCGTCGGCGACGAGTGGTCGGCCGGCGACCCGCTGCCGGAGCTGGACTTCGGCCCGCTGATCAGCGCGGCCAAGGCCGACGAGCTGCGGCGCAAGGTCGACGAGGCGGTACGCGGCGGCGCGGTGCCGCTGCACCGGGGCAAGCTCGACGGGGCGCCGTTCCTCGACGGGCAGGACACCTCGGCGTACGTGGCCCCCGCCGTGCTGCTGGCCCCGCCCGGCCGGTCCCGCCTGATGCACGCCGAGCCGTTCGGCCCGGTGGACACCATCGTCGTGGTGGACACCACCGACGAGCTGCTGGCCCAGATGAACGCCTCCAACGGCGCGCTTGTCGCGTCGCTGGCCTGCGACGACGAGGAGCTGGCCGGCAAGCTGGCGGTCGACCTGCAGGCGTTCAAGGTGGGCATCAACAAGCCCCGCTCCCGGGGCGACCGGGACGAGCCGTTCGGCGGCCGCGGCGCTTCCTGGAAGGGCGCGTTCGTCGGCGGCGACCTGCTGGTCCAGGCGGTCACCGTGGGCGGCGACCGACGCCTGTACGGCAACTTCCCGGACTACAGCAGCTACCCGGCCACCTGAGCCGTCCCGACACACGAACGGGGCCCCCGCACCGGGGGCCCCGCCGTGTCACCGTCCCCCGCATCGGGAGTCGGTCCGGGTGGCGCACTGGGCGCCGGTTGCGGCCGTCCGGTCGTGCCCCTCGGGCGCGCCGCGCCGTTGCGGCTCACCTCCGTGGTCGGACCGGACGACCGTCAGCTCAATCCGAGCGCTGCGCCGGCACGACCACACCGGCACCCGCCCCGCGACCGGCCGTCACCGGTCCGCCGGTCACCGCGCCCGCCGCACCGCCGGCCGTCGGCCACCCGGCCGACGCCGGGACCAGCGGGAGCGTCGCGGTCAGCACCGCGCCGTCGCGCTCCACCGCCACCGGCCGGTCCAGCCGGCGCAGCGTCCGCAGCATCGGCGTGTTCTCCGCCTGCACGTGCAGCAGCACGGCGGCGAAGCCGGCCCGGTCGGCGTGCCCGACCAGGCGGCGCAGCAGCGCCGAGCCGAGACCCCGGCGCTGCCAGTCGTCGCGCACCAGCAGCGCCGCCTCGGCCTCGTCCCCCTCGCCGAGCAGGTTGGCCATGGCCACGACCGGCTCCGCCGCCCCGCCGGAACCCGCCGTGGCGAGCACTGTCACCCCCCGGGCCGGCTCCAGCAGCCGGCGCAGCCGAGCCGGCGACGGGTCCGCCGCACCGCTCAGGTAGCGCCGCTGCCGGCTCCGCGAGGAGCAGGCTGTGTGCAGCTCGCGTACGGCCGGCACGTCCTCGACGGTGGCCGGCCGCACCGTCACCTCCGCGCCGTCCGGCAGCACCAGCGTGACCCGGTCGACGTCCCGGCGGGCCAGCGTCGCCGCCAGCTCGACCAGGGCCTGTGCCCGGGCGTACTCGGCCGGGGTGAAGCTCGGCTCCCGGCGGCGCAGCTCGTAGCCGCCGCCGGCCGGGTCGGTGAGCAGCATGGTGGTGCCGCCCACGCCGCCGGGCGCGGCGGCCGGGGTCGGGCGCCAGGTCACCGCGTCGGCGCCGAGCAGCGTCCGCAGCGTCGCGCCGGCCGCCTCCGGGTCGCGCACCAGCCGGCCGGCCAGGCCGAGCACCCGGGTCGGCTCGTCGGCCAGCCCGCGCGCCTCGCTGCGCGCCACCCAGCAGTCCCGGCCCCGGCCGCGCTCCACGGCGGCCCGCAGCTCGGCCTCGGTGACCTGCTCGGGCGCGTCGACCAGGAAGTCGTCGACCGCGCCGACCTCGGTGGTGTGCACCTGCACGGTGAGGATGTTGACCCCGCGCAACGCGAGGCTCGCCGTGAGCACCGACAGGTAACCCGGCCGGTCGTCCACGGTGGCTCGGATCCGCCAGAGCGCCATGGTTGTCTCCCTTCCTCACCCCCGACCTTGCCGGCCGCCTGTTGCGCTCCCGTTGCCCCCGGGTGACGCGGCGCGACCGGTCAGGTGATGGTGGTCACCGGCGGCGCGCCGACCAGGTCCAGCCGGTCGCCGAGGATCACCGCGCTGGCGCGGACCAGCTGGGCGAGCCGGTCCACCTCGGTGGAGTGGAACCCGGCGGCCGCGAGCGGTTCGCTGTGGTCGCGGGCGACCACCAGCACCAGGCCGGCCCGACCGAACGGCGCGACCGCGTAGTGGTGCCCGTCCGGCGCGGTCAGGGCGCGGGCCCGCAGCGGGGTCACCTCGGGCAGCCGGGGCGGGCTCGGGGCCCGCCAGCTCGCGTGCCCGACCGTGGCCGTGCCGCACCCGCCGCTGCGCGACGCCCAGTCCAGCGGGACCACGGCGGCCACCGCCCAGTCCGCCGCGAGCAGCCCGGGCACGGCGTCCACGAGCGTGGCCACCCCGTCGGTCGGGTTGGCCGCCACCTGGGCGAGCAGCTCGGCGTCCTGGCCGGTGGTGGTGGGCGCGCCGATCGCCCGCCACACCCCGTCCACCCGGACACCGGGGATCGCGGCCAGCCCGGCGAGCAGCCGCTCCACCCGCGCCGCGCCCGGCCAGACCACGGTGAAGTCGTCGACCGCCCGCCCGCCGAGCCGTTCCAGGACCACCACCTGCACGATGTCGGCGCCGGAGACGCCGAGTGTCCGGGCCACCTGGCCGAGCGTGCCCGGTCGGTCCGGCAGGGTCACCCGAACTCTCAGCAGCATGTCTGATCCCCTCCGCTCGGCGGGCCGGCTCGACGGCCGGCAGGCTGGGGCCCAGCCTGCCGGCTGACCATTTCGCCCCCGTTGCAGCGGCATGTCCCGGCGGGAAAATCCGACCTTGACAAGAAAGCTGAGCTGCCATCAACTATTCGGATGACCGATCCGGCCGTCGACGCTGCCCGGCCCCCGACCGGTCCGGCCCCACGCGGGCTCGACCTCGACCGGCTCGCCGCCCACCTCGCCACGCACCGGCCGGATCTGGCCGGGCCGCTCTCGGCGCGGCTGATCGCCGGCGGCAAGTCCAACCTGACCTACCTGCTGCGCGCCGGCGACCGTGAGGTCGTGCTGCGCCGGCCGCCGCTCGGTCACGTGCTGGCCACCGCGCACGACATGGCCCGCGAGCACCGGGTGATCTCGGCGCTCGCCCCGACCGGGGTGCCGGTCCCCGAGGCGCTGCTGCTCTGCCCGGACGACAGCGTGATCGGCGCGCCGTTCTACCTGATGGCGAAGGTCGACGGTGAGGTCTACCGGCGGCGGGAGCAGACCGACGCGCTCACCGCCGACCAGCGGCGTGACCTGGCCCTGGCGATGATGGACACGCTCGCCACCCTGCACCGGGTGGAGCCGGCCGAGGTCGGGCTGGCCGACTTCGGCCGACCGGAGGGCTACCTGGCCCGGCAGGTCCGCCGCTGGGCCGGCCAGCTGGACCGCTCCCGCAGCCGCCCGCTGCCCGGCATCGACGAGCTGCGCGACGCGCTGGCCGGCAGCGTGCCGGAGGGCGCGAACGCGGGCCGGATCGTGCACGGCGACTACCGGCTGGACAACCTGCTCGCCACAGTCGGCCCGGTGGCGGTGCGGGCCGTGCTCGACTGGGAGATGGCCACGCTCGGCGACCCGCTCGCCGACCTCGGCCTGCTGCTGACCTACTGGGACGTGCTCGGCGACAGCGACCAGGCCGAGGGCAACCCGGTGGCCGACGGCATCGGCCCCCGGGCCGGCTTCCCCACCGGCGCCGAGCTGATCGAACGCTACGCCGGCCGCAGCGACGTGGACGTCGGCCCGCTGCACTGGCACGTGGCGCTCGGCTGTTTCAAGCTGGCGGTGATCTGCGAGGGCATCCACTACCGGCACACCCTCGGGCAGACGCTCGGCGAGGGGTTCGACCGGATCGGCGAGATGGTGGCGCCGCTGGTCGCGCACGGTCTGCACGCGGTGAGGGAGAAGTAGATGGAGTTCGCGTACGACGACCGGACGATCGAGCTGCGGCAGCGGCTGGAGGCGTTCCTCACCGAGTGCGTCTACCCGGCCGAGCCGGTGCACCACGAGCAGGTGCTCGCGGCCGGCGACCCGTGGGCCCGCCCGCCGGTGATGGACGAGCTGAAGGCCGAGGCGCGGGCCCGGGGCCTGTGGAACCTGTTCCTGCCCGACGCCCGCTACGGCGCCGGCCTGACCAACCTCCAGTACGCGCCGCTGGCCGAACTGACCGGTCGCAGCCCGCACCTGGCCCCGGAGGCGCTCAACTGCGCCGCGCCGGACACCGGCAACATGGAACTGCTCGCCGAGTTCGGCTCGGACGCGCAGCGGGAGCGCTGGCTCGCGCCGCTGCTGGCCGGCGAGATCCGCTCCGCGTTCTGCATGACCGAGCCGGAGGTCGCCTCCTCGGACGCGACGAACATCGCCACCCGGATCACCCGCGACGGCGGCGACTACGTGGTCGACGGCCGCAAGTGGTGGTCGTCCGGGGCGATGGACCCGCGCTGCGAGATCTTCATCGTGATGGGCAAGACCGACCCGGACGCCGACCGGCACCGCCAGCAGAGCATGATCCTGGTCCCCCGGGACACCCCGGGCGTGACGGTGCGGCGCGGGATGACGGTCTTCGGCTACAGCGACGCCCCGCACGGCGGGCACGCCGAGATCGACTTCTCCGGCGTCCGGGTGCCGGCGGAGAACCTGGTCGGGGCCGAGGGCACCGGCTTCGCCATCGCCCAGGCCCGCCTCGGTCCCGGCCGGATCCACCACTGCATGCGGCTGGTCGGCATGGCCGAGCGGGCGCTGGAGCTGCTCTGCCGACGCGCTCTCGACCGGGTGGCGTTCGGCCGCCCGCTCGCCGAGCAGGGCGTGGTGCGGGAGTGGATCGCCGAGTCCCGCGTTCGGATCGAGCAGGCCCGCCTGCTGGTGCTCAAGACCGCCTGGCTGATGGACACGGTCGGCAACAAGGGCGCGCACACCGAGATCCAGGCCATCAAGATCGCCACCCCGGCGATGGCCGAGTGGGTGATCGACAAGGCGATCCAGGCGTACGGCGGGGCCGGCGTCAGCCAGGACACCCCGCTCGCCGCGCTCTGGGCCCAGGCCCGGACGCTGCGCCTGGCCGACGGCCCCGACGAGGTCCACCGGGCGTCCCTGGCCCGCCGCGAACTGCGCCGCTGGTCCTGACCGCCCCGGCCGCCCGCGCGGCGGTCAGGGTCAGGCGGAGGCGCGGTGGATGAGCTCGGTGTCCAGCAGCACGTGCGGCGAGGGCACCTCGTCGCCCCGGATGCGGGAGACCAGCAGGCGGGCCATCTGCCGGCCCATCTCCTCCACCGGCTGGAACACCGTGGTCAGCGGCGGCTCGGCCTGGCGCGCGATCGGGGCGTCGTCGAAGCCGATCACCGCCACGTCCTCGGGGACCCGCCGGCCGGCCTCGCGCAGCGCGCGCAACGCGCCGAACGCCATCAGGTCGGACGCGACGAAGACGGCGTCCAGGTCCGGGCAGGTCTCCAGCAGCCGGCGCATGGCGGCGGTGCCGCTGCCCTCGCTGAAGTCCCCGTACCCGATCAGGCCGGGGTCGACAGTGCCCCCGGCGGCCCGCACCGCCTCCTGGTAGCCGGAGAGCCGCGCCAGGCCGGCGCCCATGTCCTGCGGGCCGGCGATGGTGGCGACCCGGTGGCGCCCCTGGGCGAACAGGTGCTCCACCGCCTGGCGGGCCCCGCCGACGTTGTCCACGTCGACGAACCACGCCGGCTGCGCGTTCGGGTGCAGCATCCGGGCCGGCCGGCCGCCGAGCACCGCGGGCAGGCCACGCTCCTCCAGCAGCGTGGGCAGCGGGTCGGAGTCGTGCAGGGAGAGCAGCAGCACGCCGTCGACGTGCTGGTTGGTCAGGTGGTGCTCGACCCGCTCCCGCTCGATCGGCGACTGCACCATGGCCAGCCAGAGCTGCATGGGCGTCTCCACCAACCCGGAGCTGACGCCCCGGACGATGGCGGCGAAGAACGGCTCGGTGAAGACCCGCTCCCCGGACTCGGAGACGACCAGCGCCACCGAGTCGGTCCGCTGGGTGACCAGCGCCCGGGCGGCCCGGTTGGGCACGTATCCCAGCTCGGCGATGGCCTGCTGGACGGCGGCCCGGGCCTCCGGGCTGACCTGCGGCGAGCCGTTGACCACGCGGGATACCGTGCCGCGCCCGACGCCGGCGCGGGCCGCGACCGCGTCGAGGGTCGGGCGCCCGAGCGAGCGGGTGCGCTGCGTTGTCATCGTCTGTGCTCCTCCGACGGTCGGGCGGGCCCGGCACCGATTGAGGCGTCGGTGCCGGGCCGCCCGTTACTGGCTGGCCCAGCTTATTGTGCGGCCAGGCCGTTGCGTCGGATCACGTCGGCGTACCACCTGGCGCTGGACTTCGCGATCCGGGCCTGGTTGTCGTAGTCGACGTAGACCATGCCGAACCGCTTCGTGTAGCCCCAGGCCCACTCGAAGTTGTCCATCAGTGACCAGGCGAAGTAGCCCTTGAGCGGCACCCCGGCCTCGATCGCGGCGTGCGCCGCGCGCAGGTGCGAGGCGAAGTAGGCCAGCCGGTCCGGGTCGTCCACCTGGCCGTCGACCACCGTGTCGACGAACGCCGACCCGTTCTCGGTGACGTAGAGCGGCAGGTCGGTGTACTCCCCGTGCACCCGCTCCAGCGTCTCCACCAGGCCCGGGGCGTCGATCTCCCAGTCCATGTCGGTGACCGGCACGCCACGGGTGACGAACCGCACGTCCTCGCTGCCCGGCCAGCAGGACGGCGCCCGCCAGTAGGGCTCCGGCTCCGCGCCCTCGACCGGCGCGGCGACCACGTGCCGGCTGTAGTAGTTGACGCCGACCATGTCCAGCGGGGTCGAGATGGTCGCCAGGTCGCCGTCGCGGACGTGCCCGAGGTCGGTGATCCCGCGCAGGTCGGCGATCAGGTCCGCCGGGTACGCGCCGCGCAGCACCGGGTCCAGGAAGAACCGGTTCGCCAGCGCGTCGATCCGGCGGGCCGCGTCGGCGTCCGCCGCCGACCCGGAGGCCGGGGTGACCGGGTAGAGGTTCACCGTGATGCCGAGCTGCGCCTGCGGGCGGGATGCCCGCACCGCCTGCACGGCCAGGCCGTGCCCGAGCATCAGGTGGTGCCCGGCCCGGACCGCGTCCGCGCCGTCGCTGCGGCCCGGCGCGTGCACGCCGGAGCCGTAGCCGAGGAACGCCGAGCACCACGGCTCGTTCAGCGTGGTGAAGTACGTCACCCGGTCGCCGAGCGCGTCGGCGACCAGCTGCGCGTACTCGGCGAACCGGCCGGCGGTGTCGCGGGCCGGCCAGCCGCCGGCGTCCTCCAGCGGCTGGGGCAGGTCCCAGTGGTAGAGCGTCACCCACGGCTCGATGCCGTGGCCGAGCAGCTCGTCGACCAGCCGGTGGTAGAAGTCCATCCCCTCCTGGTTGACCCCACCCGCGCCGCCCGGCTGCACCCGGGGCCAGGACACGGAGAAGCGGTAGGACCGCAGCCCCAGGTCGGCCATCAACCGCACGTCGTCCGGCATCCGGTGGTAGTGGTCGCAGGCCACGTCGCCGGTGTGCCCGGCCACCGTCCGACCCTCGGTGTGGCTGAAGGTGTCCCAGATCGACGGCGTACGGCCACCCTCCGCCGCGGCGCCCTCGATCTGGTACGCGGCGGTGGCCGCGCCCCAGAGGAAACCGGGCGGGAAGGTCAGGGCCGGGCCCTCGTCGAGGACGCCGACGGCGGGCGGGCTGGCTGGGTTGCTCACGACTTGACGGCGCCTTCCATGATGCCGCCGATGATCTGGCGGCCGAACAGAACGAACACGACGAACAGGGGCAGGGTCGCGATCAACGTACCGGCGAAGATCTGCGAGTTGTCGGCGAAGTAGGCGGTGTTGAGGCTGCGCAGCGAGATCTGGACGGTGGGGTTGGACGGGTCGGCCAACACCACGAACGGCCAGAAGAACTGGTTCCACTGTTCCATGAAGGTGAGCAGGCCGAGCACCGCGGCGGCGGGCCGCAGGGCGGGCGCCACCACGTGCCAGTAGACCCGCCAGGTGGAGCAGCCGTCCACCCGGGCGGCCTCGATCAGCTCGTTCGGGACCGCCTGTTCGGCGTACTGGCGCATCATGAAGATCCCGAAGCCGCCGATGAGGAACGGCACGGTCACCGACGGCATGGTGTTCAGCCACTCGAGCTTGGCCATCAGGATGTAGAGCGGGAGCACGCCGAGCTGGATCGGCACCATCATCGAGGCGAGGATGATCAGCAGCAGCGCGTTCTTGCCCCGGAAGCGGAGCTTGGCGAACGCGAAGCCGGCCAGCGAGCCGAAGAAGACCGTGGCGACGGTGATCGTCCCGGAGACCAGGAACGAGTTCAGCAGCCCCTTGACGATGTTGGCGTCGCCGTTGGCGAGCACCCGCTCGATGTTCTCGCCGAGCTTTCCGCCGGGCAGGAACGGCGGCGGCCAGGAGTTGGCCGCGTCGTTCGTCCGGGAGGCGATCACGATCATCCAGTAGAACGGGAACAGCGACAGGATCACGCCGAGGACCAGGCCGAACCAGGTGAGCGGGCTGGCCTTCCAGAGCCGCTCGGCCTGGTGGGTGGCCTTCGCCGGCGCGGTCGGCCGGGTGGGTGGGCGAAGCGTGGTGGTCGTCATCTCGTCACCTCACTTGTCGGAGCTGATGCGGCGGGCCAGCAGGTAGTTGACCGTCGACATCAGCGCGATGAGCACGAAGAGCACGAGCGCGACCGCCCCGGCGTACCCCCACCGGAAGCGCTGGTTCATCACGTCGAGCAGGTACATCGTGATGGTCTGGAACTGCCCCTCCGAGCCGCCGGAGAGGCCGCCGGAGCCGCTGGTGAACAGCAACGGCTCGGTGAAGAGCTGAAGCCCGCCGATGGTCGAGATGATCAGCGTGAAGATGATCGTCGGACGCAGCTGCGGGACGGTGATCGACCAGAACTGGCGCCGCCGGGAGGCCCCGTCCAGCGCCGCGGCCTCGTACATGTCCTTGCTGATCGACTGCATGGCGGCCAGGTAGATCAGCGCGTTGTAGCCGACCCAGCGCCAGTCGACCATGGTGGAGATGGCGAACCAGGAGGCGAAGCGGTTCGCCCGCCAGTCGATCGGGTCCAGGCCGATGCTGTCGAGCAGCCAGTTGACCAGGCCGAAGTCCTTGGCGTAGATCATCGAGAAGATCAGCGCGACCACCGCGGTCGAGGTGATGATCGGCATCGCGATGGCCATCCGGAAGAACGTCTGCGCGCGCAGCTTCCGGTTCAGCGCGTTGGCCAGCATCAGCGCCAGCAGCAGCTGGGGCACGGTGGAGAGCACGAACATGCCGAACGTGTTCACCACCGCGTTCCAGAACTGCGGGTCGTCGGTGATCAGTTCGACGAAGTTGTCCAGCCCGACGAACGAGATCGTCGAGTTCAGCGGGGACCGGTCGGTCAACGCGATCCACACCGTGTACGCGATGGGATACGCGCTGAACACCGCGAAGATCAGGAAGAACGGCAGGACGTACAGGTAGGGCGAGTACTTCAGGTCCAGCTTGGTCGCGGAGGCGGCGCGACGGTGCGCGGGACGGGCGGCGCGCGGCGGACCGGGCTCGGGCGGCGCCGTGGCGTGCAGGTCGAGGCTCATGGGGAGTCCTTCTCCTCGGCCGGCGTCACCCGCCACACGGGCGACGCCGGGCTCTGCGGGCACCGCGGGTGGCGCCGGCAGCGCGGGGCTGCCGGCGCCACCCGCGGGCGGCTCAGCCGGGTCACTTACCGGCAGCCGCACCGTTCTTCAGGGCCGCCTGCCACTGGTCGTCGGCCGACTTGCCCTGCTCGACGGCGCGCAGCGTGTTCTCCACGGCGGTGCGGACCGCGTTGTTCTTCGGGCCGAGGTAGACCGGCTTCAGGTCGGTGGCGCCGGCGGCGAAGATCTTGCCGACCGGGGCCTTGCTGAAGTAGTCGTTGGTCGAGTCGGCCACGGCCGGGTCGGTCAGCGCCTGCGGGTTCGACGGCAGGTTGCCGACCGCCTTGAACGCGCCGATCTGGCCCTGCGCGCTGGTCAGGAACTTGGCCAGCTCGGCGGCCTCCTTCTGGTGCTTGCTCGACTTCGGCACGCCGAGGAAGGAACCGCCCCAGTTGCCGCCGTTGCCCGGGGCCTTGGCGACGTCCCACTTGCCGGCCGCCGCGTCACCGGCCTGGCCCTTGATGACACCGGTCATCCACGCCGGGCAGGCGATGGTGGCGAAGGTGCCGTTCTTGAACCCGGCGTTCCACTCGTTGGAGAAGGACTGCAGGTTGTTCGACAGCCCGGCGGCGATCATCTTGGTGGTCAGCTGGTAGGCCGCCTGCACGTCCGGGTTCTGGTCGATGACCATCTTGTTGCTCTTGTCGTAGTACGTGTAGCCGGTGCCCTGGCCCGCGATCTGCATCAGCACCACGTTGTAGAAGTTGGTCGCCGAGTCGACGAACTTGTGCTTCTTGTCGGCGGCGGCGAACTTCTGGCCGGTGGCGATGAACTGGTCCCAGGTGGGCCAGAGCGCGCCGACCTGCTCGCGGTCGGTGGGCAGGCCGGCGGCCTTGAACAGGTCGCTGCGGTAGCACAGCGCCATCGAGCCGACGTCGGTGCCGAGGCCCAGCACCTTGCCGTCGGGGGTGGTGCCCTGCTCCCACTTCCACGGCAGGAAGTTGCCCTTGAGGTCGTTCGCGCCGTGGTCGGCGAGGTTCACGAACTTGTCGGCCTGCGCGTAGAACTGGACGATGGTGCCCTCCTCCAGGGCCACCACGTCGCCGGCGCCCGACCCGGCGGTGATCTGCTGGGTCAGGCGGGTGTTGTAGTCGCCCAGGCCGAGGCCCTTGCCGCGCTCCTGGATCTTGACGTTCGGGTGGTCGGCTTCGTACTGCTTGTACAGCTCTTCGTAGCCGAAGCCCTGGTCGCCGAAGACGTCGACGACCAGGGTCACCGGACCGCTGCTGTCGCCGCTGTCCGACGAGTCGTCGTCGCTGCCGCAGGCCGTGGCGGTGGCGAGCACCATGGCGGACGCGAGCGCGATGGCCGCGAGCTGCCGACGGCGGATTGGGACGCTCATCCGAGACCCCTCTTTCGGTGGTGAGGCGATATCTGTGTGGTGGGGGGTGCGTGTCGCGCGAACCGGAGGAGGCAGGGATGAGACCGACGCCACTCGCGGGAGCGCTCCCATGAGATTGCCGGCAGGTGTCAGGGGTGTCAATAGACCGGTGGGAGCGTTCCCATTTCGTTACCGCGCCATCCCCCGGGACGGGAATCCCAGGGGGCGCGCGGTCAGCAGCAGCGACGCAACAGGACGGTCGCGCGGTCCGGATCGAACCCGGCCGGGTCGAACGCCGGACCGGCCCACTCCCGCATCGCCTGGTGCTCGGGGTGCGCCGGATCGGCGAGCGCGGCCAGCAGGACGGCGTAGCCACCCGGGCCGCCCACGTCCTCCGGCGGGCAGGCCCGCTCCCCGTCCAGGCAGACCGGGTAACGCTCGTCCGGGTCGGCGGCGCAGACGTCCTCCACCACCAGGTCGTGCTCCCACCAGTCGCCGAAGTCGTAGGTGTAGCGGAACCGGTCGCCCTTGCCCACCACCGCGTCCAGCCGGACGTCCAACTCGTCGCGCAGCGCCAGCTCGCCGTCCGGATCGGGCTCGCCGTACTGGCGCCCGTCGACGTCGAACGAGTGCAGGTGGCAGTCGCGCCAACCCATCGCGTGCTGGAGCACCCGGTGCAGCCGGTCCAGGGTGTAGCCGCCGGGCACCAGCACCCGCCGCCACACCGGCGGCCGGACCCCGGCCAGCGACACCATCAGCTGGAAGATCTGACGCGACACGCGGTCCCATCCTTCCTCGGCATAGGCTGCCGGCATGATCTGCCGAGCCTGCCGGGAGCGGCGGCACGACGACTGTCCTGGCCGGAAGTGGTGCGACTGCCAGCACCGTACCGCCGAACCCACCCCTCCGGTCACCGGTCCGGCCGGCGAATGAGCGTCGGAAGCCCGATCGAACGGATCTGGCCCGCACCCGTCACCGGCGCGCTGACCGACCCGCAGCTCACCGCGCTCTACGGCCGCGCCGACCACCCGCACCTGCGGGTCAACTTCGTCGCCAGCGCGGACGGCGCGGTCACCCTGGACGGCTACTCGGCCGGGCTCTCCGGCGAGCCGGACAAGCGCGTGTTCGGGCTGCTGCGGATGCTCTGCGACGGCCTCCTGGTGGCCGCCGGCACGCTGCGCCACGAGGGCTACCGCGCGGTCCGGCTGAGCGCCGAGCGACGGGCCTGGCGTCGCGAGCGGGGGCTGGCCGAGTTCCCCACCCTGGTGGTGGTCTCCGGCTCGCTCGACCTCGACCCGGCCCAGGCCTGCTTCGCCGACGCCCCGGTCCGGCCGCTGGTGCTCACCCGCTCCGGCGCGGAGGCACCGACCGGACTGACCGAGGTGGCGGACCTGCTGCGGTACGGCGACGAGCGCGTCGACCTGGCCGCCGGCCTGGCCGAGCTGCGCCGTCGCGGCCTGGGGCAGGTGCTCTGCGAGGGTGGCCCGCACCTGTTCGGCGCGCTCACCGCGGCCGACCTGGTCGACGAGCTGTGCCTGACCGTGGCGCCGCTGCTCGCCGGCGCCGGACCCGGGCGGATCACCGCCGGGGACGGCAGCGTTCCGCGCCGCCTGCCGCTGCGGCACGTGCTGGCGGCCGGCGACGGCACGCTGATGCTGCGCTACGCCCGCGACCCGGGCGACCCGCCGCCCGCCGGAGCCGCACCCCCCGCCTGAGCCGCCCTCCCGCCGGCTGGCGACTCGCGGCTGGCGGCGGGCGGCCACCGCAGCGACCGACCCGACCGGGTGGAGAACAGCCGCGCCCGTTCGGCCGGGACGCCGTCGAGGCGGACGGAACGGCACGTACCGTGGTCGGTCGGATCCGGGCGGCGACCGCCGGGCGCACGGCCGGCGTGGCGTCCGCCGCGTCGCGTGGCAACCTGTCGCATCCCTCGGGCAGGATGCACGACGTGCACCGCCAACGGTACGACCAGCCGACCGGAGACCGCCGATGACCGACGACCAGCTCGACGGGCCCGGCGAGGGGGTCGGCCGGGTGCTCGGCACCGCCGACGCCACCCCGCTCACCTTCTGGACGGCCGTCGCCCCCGGCAGCTACCTGCAACTCGACGACGTGGTGGTGACCCGCCGCGAGCTGCCCGACCGCGAGCCGGTGACCATCGCCGGGGTGGTGACCCAGGTGCGCGCCCGGCACGAGGGGGCGCAGTTCGACTCCGACGTCTTCGCCATCGCCGACGGCACGCTGCCGGCGCAGGTGCAGGAGGCCGCCGAGGTCACCACCACCCGGGTCGACCCGGAGTTCTACGTCCCGCCGACCCCCGGCGCGGTGGTGCACCGGGCCGAGGGTGACGCCCGGGCCCGGGCGCTGCACTTCGACCGGATGGAGCGGCGGATCCCGATGGGGATGGGCCGCGACGGGGTGCCGGTCTACCTCAACGCCGACTTCCTCGACGGCACCCGGGGCGCGCACGTGTCGATCTCCGGCATCTCCGGTGTCGCCACCAAGACCAGCTTCGCCACGTTCCTGCTCTACTCGGTGTTCCGCTCCGGTGTGCTCGGCGGCGACGCGGTCAACGCCAAGGCGCTGATCTTCAACGTCAAGGGCGAGGACCTGCTCTTCCTTGACCACCCGAACAGCCGGCTCGACGACCCGACCCGGGCGGCGTACGCGAAGCTCGGCCTCGACGCCGGCGCGTTCCCGGACGTGCGGGTCTACGCGCCGCCCCGGGTCGGCGACTCCTCCGGCACCCCCGACGTGAGCAGCCGGCTCACCGGGGTGGACAGCTTCTACTGGACGCTGACCGAGTTCTGCGCCGACCGCCTGCTGCCCTACGTGTTCGCCGACGCCGACGACGAGCGCCAGCAGTACACGATGGTGGTCCACTCGGTCGCCGCCCACCTGGCCCGGTACGCCCAGCCCGCCGACGGCGGGGTGAGCATCGACGGGGTCCGCCTCGGCTCCTACGCCGACCTGGTCGACCACGTGGTCGAGCAGCTCAACGACGACGAGACCCGGGGCGACTGGGCCGGCAGCGCGGTCGGGTTGGGCACCGTCAACGCGTTCGCCCGCCGGTTGATCGGCAGCAAGAAGGACCTGGGCCGGCTGATCCGCGGCGATCTGGCGACCCGCCGCCCGCACTCGATCAACACCGCGGAGAGCGCCCAGGTCACCGTGGTCGACCTGCACAACCTGCCGGACCGCGCGCAGCGCTTCGTGGTCGGCGTGACGCTCAAGAGCGAGTTCGAGCGCAAGGAGAAGGCCGGCACCGCCAAGCCGTTGCTCTTCGTCGTGCTCGACGAGCTGAACAAGTACGCCCCGCGCGAGGGCTCGTCGCCGATCAAGGAGGTGCTGCTCGACATCGCCGAGCGGGGCCGCTCGCTGGGCGTGATCCTGGTCGGCGCGCAGCAGACCGCCAGCGAGGTCGAGCGGCGGATCGTCACCAACTCGGCGATCCGGGTGGTCGGCCGGCTCGACCCGGCCGAGGCGTCCCGCCCGGAATACGGCTTCCTCCCGCCCGCCCAGCGCCAGCGGGCGCTGCTGGCCAAGCCGGGCACGATGTTCGTCAACCAGCCCGACATCCCGGTGCCGCTCTGTCTGGAGTTCCCGTTCCCGGCCTGGGCCACCCGGGTCTCCGAGGCGGGCCGCGCCCCGTCGGAGACGCTACGGTCGATCACCCAGGCCGCCGACCCCTTCGCGGTGGTCGGTTCCGGCTCCTCCGACGACGACATCCCGTTCTAGGCGGCACCCACCATGAAGATCCTGCACACCTCGGACTGGCACGTCGGCAAGGTCCTGAAGGGGCAGTCCCGGGCCGAGGAGCACACGCAGGTCCTCGCCCAGGTGATCGACATCGCCCGGGACGAGCGGCCCGACCTGGTCATCGTCGCCGGTGACCTCTACGACACCGCCGCGCCGACGCCGGAGGCGACCCGACTGGTGACCCGGGCGCTGACCGCGCTGCGGCGTACCGGGGCCGACGTGGTGGTGATCGGCGGCAACCACGACAACGGCGCGGCGCTCGACGCGCTGCGGCCGTGGGCCGACGCCGCCGGCATCACGCTGCGCGGCAGCGTCCGGGAGAACCCGGCCGAGCACGTCGTCGACGGGGTGACCCGCGACGGCGAGCGGTGGCAGGTCGCCGCACTGCCGTTCCTGTCCCAGCGCTACGCCGTCCGGGCGGTGGAGATGTACACGCTCACCCCCGCCGAGGCCAACCAGACCTACGCCGACCACCTCGGCCGGGTGCTCGGCAAGCTGGCCGAGGGGTTCACCGAGCCGGACCGGGTGCACCTGGTCACCGCCCACCTCACCGTGGTCGGGGCGAGCACCGGCGGTGGCGAGCGGGACGCGCACACCGTGCTCGGCTACGCGGTGCCGGCCACCGTGTTCCCCGGCAACGCGCACTACGTGGCGCTGGGCCACCTGCACCGCTCGCAGCGGGTCGTCGGGCCCTGCCCGATCCGCTACAGCGGCAGCCCGCTCGCTGTCGACTTCGGTGAGCAGGAGAACGTCGGCTCGGTGACGATCGTGGAGGTGACCGCGACGACGGCCGCCCGGGTCCGGGAGGTGCCGGTGCCCGGCGCGGTGCCGCTGCGCACGGTGCGCGGCACCCTCGCCCAGCTCGCCGAGATCGAGCCGCCGGAGGGCTGGCTGCGCGTCTACGTCCGGGAGCAGCCCCGGGCCGGGCTGCGCGAGGAGGTGCAGGAGCTGCTGCCCCGGGCGCTGGAGATCCGGATCGACCCGGAGCTGGTGCCGACGCCGGGCAGCGGCACCCGCACCGCCCAGCGGGCCGGCCGCTCGCCGCGCGACCTGTTCGCCGACTACCTGGGCAGCCGCGGGCACGCCGACGAGGACGTCCGGGAACTCTTCGACGAACTGCTCGAGGAGGTCGACCACTGATGCGGCCGATGCGACTGGACATGGCCGGCTTCACCGTCTTCCGCGACGAGACCACGGTCGACTTCACCGACGCCGACTTCTTCGCGCTCGTCGGCCCGACCGGCTCCGGCAAGTCCACGGTGCTCGACGCGATCTGCTTCGCCCTCTACGGCACGGTCCCCCGCTGGGGCGGCGCGCGAGGGCTGGCCAACGCGCTGGCGCCGTCGGCGACCGAGGCGCGGGTCCGGCTGGTCTTCGAGTCCGCCGGCGACCGTTACGTCGCCACCCGGGTGGTCCGTCGCGACGGCCGGGGCACGGTGAAGACGGCCAACGCCGGGCTCCAGCTCATGCCGCCGGGGTTCGACGTCACCAAGCTCGACACCGGGCTCAGCCCGGAGGACCTGGGCGAGGTGGTGGCCGGCACGCCGGCCGAGATGGAGCAGGCGGTGCTGGACGCGGTCGGGCTGCCGTACGAGCAGTTCACCTCCTGCGTGGTGCTGCCGCAGGGGCAGTTCGCCGACTTCCTGCACGCCAAGCCCGCCACCCGCCAGCAGATCCTGGTCAACCTGCTGGGGCTGGGCGTCTACGAGGAGGTCCAGAAGAAGGCGGTCGAACGCGCCGGGCAGGCCGAGGCGAAGCTGGAGGCGGTCGACAAGATGCTCGGCGGTCTCGCCGACGTCGACGACGACCGGCTGGCCGAGGCACGGGGCCGGGTCGAGCGGGTACGCGAGCTGGCCGGGGCGGTCGCGGCGGCCGTACCGGAGCTGGAGCGGGCCCGGGCGACGGCGGGTGAGCGGGCGGCGGCGCTGGCCGACCTCGACGCCGAGCTGGGCGTGCTGGACGGGGTGCGGGCGCCGGCGGGCATCGCCGAGCTGGCCCGCGCGGTGGCCGCCGCGCGGGTGGCCGCTGACGAGGCGGCCGCCGCGGTGGGGCTGGCCGAGGAGCGGGAGGAGAAGCTGCGCGGCGAGCTGGCGGCGGCCGGTGACGAGAGCGCGCTGCGCCTGCAGCTGCGGGCGTACGGCGACCGGGATCGGCTCACCGGCGAGGCGGCGACGGTCCGCGCGGCGGTGGAGGCGGCGCGGGCCGAGCACGACGCTGCGGTCGCGGCGCTGGCCTCGGCGCGGGCCGACGCGGAACGGGCCGAGGTCGAGCTGGAGGCGGCGTTCCGCGCGCACGAGGAGGCGAAGGCCGCCGACCAGGCGGTGGCGCTGCGGGCGCACCTGGTCGACGGCGCGCCCTGTCCGGTCTGCGAGCAGGTGGTGTCGACGGTGCCGGCGGCGCCGAAGGGCTCGGCGGTGACCCGGGCGATCGCGGCCGGCAAGGCGGCTCGGGTGGCCAGCGAGGCCGCCAAGCGGGTGGTGCAGGAGCGTGACGCCGCCGCCCGTGACCTGGACCGGGTGCTGCTGCGCGCCCGGGCCGAGCACGACCAGCTCGGGGCGCGGTTGGCCGAGCTGGACGGGCAGCTCGCCGACGCGCCCGCGCCGGACGCGCTGCGCGGGTCGCTGGCCGAGCACGCCCGGCTGCGGGCGGGGCTGGACGAGGCGGCCGGTGCGGTGCGGGCGGGCCGGGAGGCGGCCCGCCGGGCGCGGGGCGCGCTCGACGGCGCGCAGGACCGGTTGCGCCGGGCCTGGCGTGACTTCGACGCGGTCCGGGACGGGCTGGCCCGGTTCGGGCCGCCGGCCGCCGACCGGGACGACGTGGCCGCGGCGTGGGCGGCGCTGGCCGGTTGGGCGGGCGAGCAGGCCGACCGGCGGCGCGCCGACCGGGCCGGGCTGGCCGCCTCGGTGGAGGCGGCGGGGCGGACGGCGGCCGAGGTGGCCGACCGGATCGGCGCGTTGTTCACCGCGGCCGGGCTGGACGCGCCGGACGACCCGCTGCGCGACGTCGCGGTGGCGGTGGAACGGGCCGAGGCGGAGGTGCGCCGACTCACCGAGCGTCGTGAGCAGGCCGCCGACCTGCGCGAGCAGCGGGCCGGCCACGAGCGCCAGGCGCGGGTGGCCCGCGCGCTGGCCGGGCACCTGCGGGCCAACAACTTCGAGCGCTGGTTGCTCACCGAGGCGCTGGACCTGCTGGTCGACGGCGCGTCGCGGATCCTGCGGGAGCTGTCCGGCGGGCAGTACGACCTGGTCCACGACAAGGGCGAGTTCTTCGTGGTCGACCATCACGACGCCGGGCTGCGGCGCGGTGTGCGGACGCTGTCCGGCGGGGAGACGTTCCAGGCGTCGCTGGCCCTGGCGCTGGCGCTGTCGGAGCAACTGGCCGGCATGTCGACCAGCGCCGCGAGCCTGGAGTCGATCGTCCTGGACGAGGGCTTCGGCACGTTGGACGCGGCGACGCTGGACACGGTCGCGGCCACGCTGGAGAACCTGGCCGCCCGGGGTGACCGGATGGTGGGTGTGGTCACCCACGTGCCGGCCCTGGCGGAGCGGATCCCGGTCCGCTTCGAGGTCCGCAAGGACGCGCGCACGGCCCGCGTCGAACGGACCGGCCTGTGACCCCGAAGTTCTTCGTCGACACGTGGGACCCGGCGTACGGCGCGTCGTTCGAGGCGGCGGGTGGGTCCGGTCCGGCCGCGCCGAGCAGCGCCCAGGTCGACGCGGACGTCGAGCTGCCGGCGACCGACTGGCGGGCGATCGACGCCCGCCCGGACGTGCGCGCGCCGGATGTGGTGCTGCTGGTCGACGGCGTGCGCCGGATCGACGCCAGCGTGTGGACCGCCGAGGAGGACGGCGGCTCGTTCCCCGGCATCGCCGCCTCGTACGCCGCCGGGGTGGTCCGCTGCGACCTGGACCGGGGCGCCGCCGAGCTGGCCGGCGCCCGGGTGGGCCGGGGGCTGTTCACGGCCAGCCCGTCGGCGCAGGACGTGGTGGCCGGGGCGATCCGCTACCCGGTGCACCGGGTCTCCGGCACCGGCGAGCTGAGCAAGCTGCCGGCCGCGGTGCAGGCCCCGCTCACCGCGCTGGAGGTGGCCGTCTCGGACGCGGTCCGCACCGACGGCGACCTGCTGGTGGTGGACGGTCCGCTGCGCAGCCGGCGGAACCTGCCGCGCACGCTCGGCTACATCAAGACCCAGCACAGCCAGTACCTGGACGCCCGGCTCACCGCGGTGGTGACCGGGCTGGCGCCGGGCCAGCGCTGTCCGGTGTTCCGGCTGGGCACGGCGTGGGGCGGCTGGTCCTGGTACCTGCGGCTGCCGGTGGCCGCCGGGGCGCCGTGGGCGGGCATCGTGCGGATGGAGTGCTCGGCCGACCTGACCGTCCCGGAGGCGGTCGCGCTGGCCGACCTGTCGCTGGTCACGCTGCCCCGGTTCGCGTCCACCCCGTACAAGGACCCGCGTGCCCCGCAGAACCTGGTGCCGATCGCCGGGCTGGAGCGCCGGCTGCGCGGGATGCTCGGCGACGCCCGGCTGCTGCACCGGGTGCTCACCGGGGCGGCGCGCGGGATCCGGCGCTGATGGGCCGGCGACGCGACGACGACCGGGTGGTGGCCGACGTCGACACCGGCCGGGCCGAGCTGGTGCCGGACCGGGACCGCCCGGGCTCCTGGACGCTGCTGCTGGACGGCGCGCCGCAGTCCCACGTGGACCTGGGCGACCCGACCCACCTGGAGTTCGAGTACGTCCGGCGACTGGCCGCCGCGCTCGACGTGGTGGCGCCGGCGGGCACGCCGCTGCGGGTGCTGCACCTGGGCGGCGGCGCGCTCACCCTGCCCCGCTACGTGCAGGCCACCCGGCCCGGCTCGACGCAGCGCGTGTCCGAGGTGGACGGCGCGTTGGTGGACCTGGTCCGCCGTGCCCTGCCCTGGCCGTCCGACCCCCGCCTGAAGGTGCGGGTGGCGGACGCCCGCGCGACGCTGACGTCCAGCCGGGACGGGGCGTACGACGTGATCGTGGCGGACGTGTTCGCCGGCGCCCGCACCCCGGCGCACCTGACCTCCGTCGAGTTCGCCGCGCAGGTGGCCCGGGTGCTCGCGCCCGACGGCTGCTACCTGGCGAACATCGCCGACGGGCCGCCGCTGCGGCACGCCCGTGGGCAGGTCGCCACCGTGCGTACCGTGTTGCCCCGGGCCTGCCTGGTGGCCGACGCGGCGGTGCTGCGCGGCCGGCGGTACGGCAACCTGGTGCTGGTGGCGTCCCGGGTGGAGCCGCCGGTGCCGGAGCTGACCCGACGCGCGGCCGGCGACTGGTTCCCCGGCCGGGTGGTGGCCGGCGCGGACCTGGACCGGTTCGCTGGCGGCGTCGCGGTGGTGCGCGACGCGGACGCCGTCGACTCCACTCCGCCGCCGCCGGGAATTTTTTCGGTCGATCGTTGATCCGATCGGCGGGTCGCTGCGTATCACCGGGCGGCCATGCCCGTGGGGGGCCGGCTGATGTCATTGGACACCGGAGGTCTGCATGCATGCGGTGGCGGCCGGCTGGCACGGCGAGGTGGCGAGGCCCGAGTGGATGTTCGCCCGGGCGCAGCCACACTCGCGCGCGTCGCGCTCGGGACGGGGGGTCGACGCCCGCCCCGCGGATCGCCAGAATGACCCGGTGCCGCCGCGACCCGCCCCCGGACGCCACCAGGCGACCTCCGCCGAGGCCAGCCACTCGGACCAGCTGATCCGGCTGCTCTACGCGGAGCACGCCGGGCCGCTGCTGATGTTCGTGATGCGGCTGACCGGCGGGGACCGGCAGCGCGCCGAGGACATCGTGCAGGAGACGCTGCTGCGGGCCTGGCGCAACGCGCACCGCCTCGGCGTGCAGGGTGGTCAGGGCTCGCTGCGGCCGTGGCTGGTGACGGTGGCCCGGCGGATCGCGATCGACGAGCACCGCAGTGAGCAGGCCCGGCCGGCGGAGACGTACGACCGGGACCTGACCGCGTTCGCGGAGGCGGACAGCACCGACCGGGTGTTGCGCACGATGACCGTGGCGGACGCGCTGCGTACGCTGAGCCAGTCCCACCGGGAGATCCTGGTGGCGACGTACTTCCGGGGTCGTACCGTACCCGAGGCGGCCGAGGAGCTGGGCCTTCCGCTCGGCACCGCGAAGTCACGGGTCTACTACGCGCTGCGCGCGCTGCGCACGGCTCTGCAGGAGAGGGGGGTGACGGAATGAGCCGGGCCGACCACATGGACGTCGCCGCGTACGCGCTCGGCGTGCTGGACCCGCAGGACACGGAGCGGTTCGAGGAGCACCTGGCCACCTGCTGGGCGTGCGCGGCGGAGTTGGAGACGATGGTCCCGGTGGTGGGGCTGCTCTCCGGCATCGACGGCGAGGCGATGGCCGCGCTGGAGCAGACCCACACCGACCCGGCGCTGCTGGACCGGACGCTGGTGGCCGTGCGGCGGGACCGCCGGCGTACCCGGGTCCGGCAGTTGCTGGCCACGGCGGCGGCCGTGGTGGTCTTCGGCGGCCTGAGCGGCGTCGCGGCCGGCATGCTCGGCGACGACTCGCCGCCGGTGCCCCAGGCCGAGCCGACGCCGCCCGTGCCGACCTCGGCGCCGAGCAGCGGCCCGGCCGACCCGAACGCCCCGGGCGTCGGCGGCGACAAGGAGATCGAGGGCGAAGAGCACAGCGCCACCGACCCCGGCACCGGCGTGCAGACCACCATGTGGCTGGCGAAGAAGGAGTACGGCACGCAGATCGCGGTGCAGCTCGGCCGCCTGCCGGGGCCGCGCACCTGCCGGCTGGTGGTGGTGCGCAAGAACGCCACGAGCGAGGTGGTGTCCACCTGGTCGGTGCCGGGCAACGGCTACGGCACCAACCAGAACCCGCTCACGTTGCAGTTGAGCGCGTCCACCTCGGCCCCGCTCGGCGACATCGAGAAGGTCCAGGTGCAGTCGGTCGACGTCAACGGGGTGGCGAGCCCGCTGGTGACCGTCTCCGACCTCTGAGTGCACCGCGCCGACGGCGCCGGGCGGCCTGACCGCCTGGCGCCGTCGCGTCGTTTTCGTTCCGTCCCCTCGCGCTGCCGCACGCGCGCCGGGACGGAACGGTTCAACGGGTCCACTGTGAAATGGACCACCGTTTTGACTTCAACCTTGACAGCGCCGCTGCCCGTACTACCCGACGAACTGCCAGAATCGAGGAGGGCACGTGGCACACCACAAGCGGACGACCGTCATCGTCGCGAGCGCGATGGTCGCACTGACGGCCTGCGCCCCCGCGGGCTACAACGGGGCGAACTCGGGCGCGGCGGAGCCGGTGGCCGTCGCCGCGGCCGAACCGACCGCGGCGGCCGAACCGGAGGCGTCGGCGGCACCCGAGGCGCCCGCCGCCGACCAGGCACCCCCGTCCGACGTGAAGCTCACCGACGAGCTGGTCGGCAAAAAGCTGCCCCGGATGGGCCAGGTCGTCACCGACCAGGACGGCTGGGTGCTGTACCGGTTCGACAAGGACTCGGCCGACCCGGCGCAGTCCAACTGCGTGGACAAGTGCGCCGAGGTGTGGCCGCCGGCGCTGACCGACGGCAACCCGCAGCTGCAGGGCGTCTCGGACGACAAGGTCGGCACGGTCACCCGACAGGACGGCACCCGGCAGATCACCATCGGGGACTGGCCGGTCTACCGCTACATCGGGGACAAGAAGCCGGGCCAGTGGAAGGGCCAGGGCGTCGGCGGCACCTGGTTCGTGGTCGACCCCAACGGCAAGAAGAACCTGACCTGCCTGCCGACCGGCACGCCGAAGCCGGTCGCCCCGCCGGCGTCGGGCGACGGCGACTCGGGCGGCGGCTCGACCTACTCGTACTGACGCACCTGTTCACGGTGACCGGTCGCCGCCGGGGAGGGCGCGGCCGGTCACCGTCGTGGACCCGGAAGGCGGGGCGTACCGGCATCGCCCCGCCTTCCGGCACGAGCACCGCCGCGCCCCGAGCGGCGGTGTCGGCCGTCACGGCCGGGCCGCGTGGCAGAGTGGCGGGGTGACCTCGCCCGCCGCCCGCCGGACGCTGCGCCCTCCGGCCGGCTACCGACTGGCCGCCTCGGTGCGCGCGCTGACCTTCAGCCCGTACGACCCGTGCGCGCGGATCGCCGCCGGGAGCTTCTGGTGGGCCACCCGCACCCCGGACGGGCCGGCCACCCTGGCGCTGCGTCCGGAGGCCGGCGACCTGGTCGCCGAGGGGTACGGGCCGGGCGCGGCGTGGGTTCTCGAGCGGGCCGACCGGGTGGCCGGGCTGCGCGACGACCTGACCGGGTTCGCCGCGCTGGCCGCCGCGCACCCGTTGGTCGCCCGGCTGGCCCACGAGCACCACGGGCTGCGGATGCCCGCCACCGGTCAGGTCTTCCCCCGGCTGCTGCGGGCGGTGTTCGAGCAGAAGGTCACCGGCAAGGAGGCCTACCGGGCGTACGCGGCGACCGTGCGGCACTTCCGCGAGGCGGCGCCGGGCCCGCTGCAACCGCTGCTGCTGCCGCCCGAGCCGGCCGCGGTGGCGGCCACGCCGTACTGGGTCTTCCACCCGTTCGGGGTCGAGCAGCGGCGGGCCGACACGCTGCGGCGCGCCGCCGCCGTAGCGGACCGGCTGGAACGCTGCGCCGACGCGGCCGAGGCCACCCGCCGGCTCACCGCCGTCCCCGGCATCGGGCCGTGGACCGCCGCCGAGGTGGTGCGGATCGCGTACGGGGACCCGGACGCGGTCAGCGTCGGCGACTACCACGTGCCGAACACGGTGGCCTGGGCGCTGGCCGGGGAACCGCGCGGCGACGACGCCCGGATGCTGGCGCTGCTGGAACCGTTCCGGGGGCACCGGGGTCGGGTGTGCGTGCTGCTGGAGGCGGCCGGGATCCAGGCGCCGAAGTACGGCCCGCGCGCCCCGATCCGTTCCTTCGCCCGCTACTGACCGCTCACCGGCGGGCGCACAGCCGGCGCAGCGTACGCCCCAACCACCAGGCGTACCCCAGTTGGAAGCCCCGGGTGACTGGGCCGGCGGCGCGCACGTACCAGCGGGCCGGCCGGCTGAACGCGGTCACCTCGAACCAGGTGCCGTCGGGGCCCCGGGTGACCAGGAACGCCTCCTCGCCGATCTCCGGGTGCCCGGGCAGGGTGCCGTAGCCGAACCCGGCCCGGTCCGGCTCGTCCACCGTCCAGACCACCTCGGTCGGCCCCCAGAGCCGCGCCGGGCCGACGCCCAGCCCCGGGGTGACCCGGACGCCGGGGGCGGCGCGCGGGGCGTCGGTGCGCATCACCACGCCGGCGGCGCGGTGCAGCCGCCAGCCGAGGACCGCGTCCGCCGCGAGCGGGAAGCCGCCGTCGGGCAGCCGGACCCGGTGGCGCAGGTGGTGGTAGCCGGCCGGCAGGTCGCCGCCGCGGGTCGCACCCACCTCGGCGTACGTCAGTTCGGACCTCTGCACACCCGCCAGGGTACGACCCGCCCGGGCCGGTTGTGGTGAGCTGTGCCGGTGACCGACGTGACCATCGCCCCCGCCGTCGTCGCCGACGCCGGCGAGATCCTCACCGTGCAACGCGCCGCCTACCTGGTCGAGGCGCAGCGCTACCGGGACGTGTTCCTGCCCCCGCTCACCGAGACGCTGGACGAGGTCCGGGCGGCGCTGACCGGCCCGGACGTGGTGCTCGCCGCCCGCCGCGGCCCCCGCCTGGTCGGCTCGGTGCGGGCCCGCATCGACGGGGACACCGCCCACGTCGGCCGTCTCTCGGTCGCCCCGGACCAGCAGGGACACGGCGTCGGCGGCCGGCTGCTCGCCGCGGTCGAGCAGGCCTGCGCCGGCCGGGTGGCCCGGTTCGCGCTGTTCACCGGCGCGCAGAGCGCGGAGAACCTGGGGCTGTACGCCCGGCGCGGCTACCGGGTGGTGACCCACCGCCCGGACGAGAACGGCAACGGCCTGGCGGTGCTGGAGAAGCTCAGCCCCGCTCGCAGCGACGCCTGAGGCCGTCCGCCTCCTGCCGCAGGTAGCGGCGCATGGTCGAGCCGCCGAGCAGCCCGACCAGCCCGGCCAGCGGGCCGCTCTGCGTCAGCGTCAGCTCGGCCCGGGTCCGCCCGTCGGCCAGCCGCACCAGGCGGTGCTCGCCCCGACTGCGCACGCCCGGGCTCGCGGACTCCCAGACGAACGCGTACGGCGGGTCGATCTCGGTGACCCGCCAGACCGCCGGCCGCAGCCGGGGCTGTGTCAACCGGGTGGTCGAACCGAGGGCGAGCGGGCCGGGCTCCAGGCGACGGGCGGCGGTGACCGAGGGCGTCCACTCGGGCCAGCGCTCGACGTCGCTCTGCACCGCCCAGACCTGGTCGACGTCGGCGGCGATCTCGACGGACTCGACGAACCGCATGGCGTCCCTCCCCCGTGGACAGTTCGCCCCACCCTACGCCCGCCCAGCCGCCCGCCGGATCCCGCACGGCTGACGTCGGGGGCGCCGGCGGCAGCCCGGGGCGGCCGGCGGGTCAGGCGGCCTCGTGGAGGTCGGCCAGGCCGACCGGGGCGTACCGGCGGAGCAGCCGTTCCAGCTCGGTCACCGAGCCGACCTCGCCGACGACGTTCGCGCCGCCGCCGTGCTCCGGCGGGTAGCGGTGCGCCAGCCGGTAGCGGTAGCGCCCGCGCACCAGCTCGACGCTGACCCGCCAGCGCCCGCAGCATCCGCAACTCCACTCCGGCACGCCGCGACGGTAGCTCTGACCTGCGGTTCCATCATCCGGGCGGCGGTGACGAACAGGGCCGGGGCGGGACACGCCGCCCGGCGCGGGTGGTGATCTGGCTCACCACCGTCGGTGGGGTCTGGTTGACTGGTCGCCGTGGACCTGCCGATCAACCCCCCGGTCGAGCCGATGCTGGCCAAGAGCGTGGCCGAGCTGCCCACCGATCCCGGCCTGACGTACGAGCCGAAGTGGGACGGCTTCCGCTGCATCATCTTCCGCGACGGCGACGAGGTCGAGCTGGCCAGCCGGGGCGGCAAGTCGATGACCCGCTACTTCCCCGAGGTGGTCGAGCAGGCGCTCCGCCAGCTCCCGCCCCGGTGCGCGGTCGACGGCGAGCTGATCGTGATCCGTCGGGACGGCCCCGGCGGGCAGCCGCGGCTCGACTTCGAACTGCTGGCCCAGCGGATCCACCCGGCCGCCTCCCGGGTGAAGCTGCTGGCCGAGACCACCCCGGCCGACTTCGTCGCGTTCGACCTGCTCGCGCTGGACGACGAGCTGCTCACCGACCGGCCCTACCCGCGGCGCCGGGAGCGGTTGGAGCGGGCCCTGGCCGGGGTCCGCCCGCCGGTGCACGTGACGCAGGTGACCACCGACCCGGAGACGGCCCGGCGCTGGTTCGAGGTGTTCGAGGGCGCCGGGCTGGACGGTCTCATCGTCAAACCGGCCGACCTGCCCTACGAGCCGGGCAAGCGGTTGATGGCCAAGGTCAAGCACGCGCGCACCATGGACGCGGTGGTGGCCGGCTTCCGCTGGCACAAGTCCGGTCCGGTGGTGGGCTCGCTGCTGCTCGGCCTCCACGACGACGGCGGGGTGCTGCACCACATCGGTGTCAGCTCCTCGTTCACCATGGCCCGCCGCCAGGAGCTGCTCGACGAGTTGGAGCCCTATCGCGAGGTGGGTGGCGGTCACCCGTGGGTGCACGGCGACCACGAGCGGGGGCAACGCATCCCGGGCGGGGTGAGCCGGTGGACCGGCGGCAAGAACCTGGAGTGGGAGCCGTTGCGCCCCGAGCTGGTGGTGGAGGTGGCCTACGACGCGATGGAGGGCGACCGGCTGCGGCACACCGCCCGGTTCCTGCGCTGGCGGCCCGACCGCGACCCGCGCTCCTGCGACTACGGCCAGCTCGACCGGCCGATCCGCTACGACGTCGACGAGGTGCTGCGCGGGGATCCGGCGGCGACGGTGAGCGACGCCACCGGCCGGGCGTAGCCTGGCGGTCGACACGATCATGGAAGGCGCCCACGTGACAGGCTTCCCCGACCGGACCCGCCGGTTCCGCCCCACGCTGGCCGCGTTCGTGGCCGCGGTGGTCCTCACCGCCGGCTGCACGCTGCCGGCGTTCGCCCCGCGCGCCGAGAGTGAGGGCGAGGCGGCCCCGCCGGGCAGCGCGCCCACCTGGCGGTCCTGCCCGGAGGTGCCCGACGAGCTGGTCGGCCGGGGCGCGGCCGACATGCGTTACGAGTGCGCCCGGATCGCCGTGCCCCGAAACTGGGGCACCGGGGCGACGACCGGCGCCACCGCCGGGCCGGGCACCGGCGAGACGTTCGAGATCGCGCTGATCCGGATCCGCTCCACCAAGCAGCGCGACCGGATCGGGTCGCTGGTGGTGAACCCGGGCGGCCCCGGCGCGTCGGGCGTCGACACGGCGGTCTATCTCTCCTTCGGCCCGGCGTTCGGTGGTCTGCCGACCGCGGTCACCGACCGGTTCGACATCGTCGGCTTCGACCCGCGCGGGGTGGCCCGGTCCAGCCCGGTGAAGTGCATCCCCGACGCCGACCTGGACGCCAGCTTCGGCTACGCCCCCGACCCGGAGAGCCAGGCGTCCTTCGACGGCCTCGTCGACCTCAACCGGCGCATCGGTCAGCGGTGCGGCGCCAAGTACGGCGACCAGCTGCCGCTCTACGGCACCGAGCAGGCCGCGCGGGACATGGACGCGGTCCGCGCGGCGGTCGGCGACGACAAGCTCACCTACCTCGGCTACTCCTACGGCACCCTGCTCGGCGCCACCTACGCCCAGCTCTACCCGCAGCGGGTGCGGGCCCTGGTGCTCGACGGCGCGGTCGACCCGCGGCAGAAGCTGATCGCCGGGTCGGAGAGCCAGGCGAAGGGATTCGAGCGGGCGTTCGACAACTTCTCCCGGTGGTGCGCGGCGAACGCCGGCCGCTGCCCGATCGCGCCGGACGCCCGCGGCGCGGTCACCGCCGCGATCGACAAGGCCACCACCTCCCCGGTACGCGGCCAGGACGGCCGGGAGGCCACCGCCGGCTGGGTGTTCTACGCGGTGATCTCCTCCCTCTACACCGAGCAGGGCTGGCAGGAGCTGGCCGGGGCGATCGACGACCTGCGGGGCGGCGACCCGGACGGGGTGTTCAAGCTGGCCGACGCGTACGCGGGTCGCGAGGACGACGGCCACTACTCCAACCTGTTCGACGCCAACCTGGCGGTCAACTGCGCGGACGAGACCGAGAAGCCGACCCGGGAGAAGGTGCGGTCGTTGCAGTCGCAGTGGCGGCAGAAATACCCGCTGTTCGGTCCGGCGCTGGCCGTGGGGATGCTCGGCTGTGTGGAGTGGCCCGGCGGGCGCGACCCCTACCCGACCGGGCGGGCGACCGGCGCGCCGCCGATCCTGGTGGTCGGCACCACCGGCGACCCGGCCACGCCCTACGAGCAGACCGCCGCGCTGGCCTCGATGCTGGGCGTCGGTCGGGTGCTCACCTGGGAGGGCGAGGGGCACACCGCCTACCCGCAGACCTCGTGCGTGACCGCGGCCGTCGACGCGTACCTGATCTCGCTCGCCGTTCCCCGGGAGGGGCTGCGCTGCCCCGCCCGGTGACGGCGCGGTCCACCGGTGGTGGGCGCCGCGCAGCCGGTCGGCACGGCTGCGCGGCGGGCCTCACCGGCGCCGGCGGCGGCGGTCGCCGGGCGCGACCTCGGGCAGCACGACGCCCTGCCGGGCGGCCATCTCCTCGACCAGGACCCGCAGCCGCCGCACGTCCGCCTTCAGCTCCTCCTGCTCGGCGTGCTCGAACGCGTCGTCGTCGACGATCAGCCGGCTGGCGAAGTGCGCGGTGATCAGCGGGATCACCAGCAGCACCATGGTGGAGATGAGCAGCGCGGCCAGGACCCGGCCGCCGAACGTGGTCGGGGAGATGTCGCCGTACCCGACGGTCGACGCGGTCACCACCGCCCACCAGACCGAATCCGGGGCGCTCTTGTGCTCGAAGTGGCTGTAGAGCACGCCCGCCACCACGATCATCAGCAGGTACGACGTGATCAGCGTGCGCGGCGAGTTGGCGAACCAGACCAGGCCCCGGTAGATCCAGCGGAACGGCAGCAGGAGGTCCATGGCGTCATGCTGCCCGGTGCCGGCAAGCGCCGCATGCCCATCGCCCGGTGTCGCTGTGCCAGGCTGCCGGGGTGACCGATGTGATCTTCCGGGACGCCACCCGGGCCGACCTGCCGGCCGTGCTCGCCCTGCTCGCCGACGACGTGCTGGGCCGCGACCGCGACCTCCCCGAGGTGGACGCCGCCTACGAGCGGGCCTTCGCCGACCTCGACGCCGACCCCCGTAACCACCTGGTCGTCGCCGAGGTCGACGGCGAGCCGGCCGGCTGTTTCCAGCTCACGTACATCCCCGGGCTGGGCCGGCACGGCGCGGAACGGTGCCTGATCGAGTCCGTGCGGGTCCGCTCCGACCTGCGCGGCCGGGGGCTGGGCCGGGTCATGATGCGCTGGGCGATCGACCAGGCTCGGGCCCGCGGCTGCGCGTTGGTGCAGCTCACCACCGACAAGCAGCGCGCCGACGCGCACCGGTTCTATCGCGGCCTGGGCTTCGTCGCCAGCCACGAGGGCATGAAGCTGGCGCTCTGACCCGGCCGGCGGGACGGATCAGTCGACCACCAGCCGGCCGTCGCGCAGCGTGAGGGTCCGGTCGGCCATCTCGATCAGCGCCGGGTCGTGCGTGGCGACCAGCGCGGTCATGCCCCGGGCGTGCACCACGGCCCGGAGCAGGTCCATGATCGAGCGGCCGGTCTCGGAGTCGAGCTGGCCGGTCGGCTCGTCGGCGATGAGCAGGTCCGGCTCGTTGGCCAGTGCCCGGGCGACCGCCACCCGCTGCTGCTGCCCGCCGGACAGCTCGTACGGGCGCTGCGTGGCGTGCCCGCCCAGCCCGACCAGCTCCAGCAGCACCGCCACCCGCTGCTCCCGCTCGGCCGCCGGCACCTTGGCCAGCCGCAGCGGCACCCCGACGTTCTCGGCCGCGGACAGGATCGGCACCAGCCCGAACGTCTGGAAGACGAAGCCGACGGTGCCCCGGCGCAGCGCCAGCAGCTCCTTCTCCCCGGCGGCGCTGACCTCGCGCCCGGCCACCTCGATCCGCCCTGCGTCCGGCCGGTCCAGGCCGCCGACCATGTTCAGCAGCGTGGTCTTGCCGGCGCCGGAGCGGCCCCGCACCGCGACCAGCTCGCCGCGCCGGGCGGTGAACGACACGTCCCGCACGGCGTGCACCGCGTGCTCGCCCCGGCCGAAGGTGCGACTCACCCCCTCGACCCGTACCACGTCCTCGACGCTCGTCGCCGGCAGCACCACGGTCTGCTCGGTCATCACTCACTCTCCTCGGCGTGCGTCCGGTCGCCGGGCCGCACCTCGACGTGGTCGGGTTCCAGGTTGAGCCGGACCCGGTCCCGCAGCGACAGCGCCTCCACGAACGGCGCCGGCAACTGCATCCGGCCGGTCCGGTCGAGCACCGCGTACTCCTCGCTGACCAGCTCGGTGCCGCCGTCGGCGGTGACCCGCGCGGTTCGGCGTACCTCGGAGGCGGTCCGCCCGTCGCGGATGGCGACGGTCCGGCGGACCTGCCCGGCCACGGCGTGGTCGTGGGTGACCACCACGATGGTCACCCCCAGCTCGGCGTTGATGGTGCGCAGCGCGGCGAACACCTCCGCGCCGGTGGCCTCGTCCAGCTCGCCGGTCGGCTCGTCGGCGAAGAGGATCTCCGGGTCGTTGGCCACCGCCACGGCCACCGCGCACCGCTGCTGCTCGCCGCCGCTCATCTGCCCCGGTCGACGGTCCGCGCAGTAGCCGACCCCGACCAGGTCGAGCAGCCGGCGCGCCCGCTCCCGCCGCTCCCGCCGGCCGCCGTGCCGCCCGGCCAGCTTCATCGGCAGCTCCACGTTCTCCACCGCGCTCAGGTACGGCAGCAGGTTGCGGCCGGTCTGCTGCCAGATGAAGCCGACCATCTCCCGCCGGTACGCCAGCCGCTTGGAGTGCGACAGGGCGAGCAGGTCGTAGTCGGCGACCCGGGCGATGCCGGCGGTCGGCGTGTCCAACCCGGACAGGATGTTCAGCAGGGTGGACTTGCCGGAGCCGGAGGCGCCGACGATCGCGACCAGCTCACCCCGGTCGATGACCAGGTCGAGTCCCTGCAGGGCGACGACCTCGACGCCCTCGGTCTTGAAGATGCGGACCAGGCCGTCGCAGACGATGTGCCCGCGCAGGCGGTCCTCTCCGCCGGCGCGCTCGGCCGCCCGGCGGGCGGCCTGCCGCTGGAGCGCGGCCAGGTCCGGCACCGTCGCGGTGCTCGCGGTAGTGGTCATCAGCTCTCCTCTCCGAGCCGGAGCGCCTCGCCGAGGCGCGTCCGACGGTTGTTCAGGGCCTCGACGACGATCGCGAAGCCGAGGGCGACCGCACCGAGCACGACGACGCCGACGACCAGGCGTGGTTCGAACGCCACCTCGACGGGTGCGCCGCCGGTGAAGGCGGACAGGCCGAGCACCGGATTGAGCAGGAGCGGCAGCAGCGCCCCGACCACCGCGCCGGTGACCACCGCCACGCCGACCAACGGACCGAGTTCCACCAGCAGCAGCCCACGCGACTGGCCCCGGGACAGGCCCAGCGTGCGCAGCTGGGACAGTGCCTGCCCCCGGGCGCGGGCGCCGGCCAGTACCACGAACGCGACGGCCAGCAGGCCCAACGCCGTTCCGACGACGGCGCCGGCGGTGAAGCCAAAGCCCAGGACCGCGTTCACCCCGCCCTCGCCGACCTGCCGACGCGCCTGGGTCCAGGTGGTCACCTCGACGTCGAGCGGTTGTTCCCGTCCGACGATCGTCCCCTCCCGCGCGAAGCGGCGCTGCCCCTCGTTGCCGACCCGGCGCAGCTCCGACACGTCGAGCCGGTCGCCGGCCACCAGGAAGCCGGTCGGCGTCACGTCGGTCGTCCGGCGGGGCAGTTGCTGCCACGGCAGGACGACGAACCGGGTCGTCTCGCCGCGCAGCAGCGGGAAGCTGTCCGCCCGCGCGGCCACCCGGAACTCGTACCGCTGCCCCTGCACACCGACGAAGGCGGAGCCGTCGCGGCCGGCGGCGGCCAGATCCGCCGCGACCGCCGGCGACACGACCGCCGGCAGCGGTCCCGCGTCGCCGCTGCCGAGCAGCGCGTCCGGCACCCCGACCGGCACGTCGGCGTCCCGGACCAGGGCGTCCAGCTCCGGCCCGTTCACCAGCAACACGCTCACCTCACCGACCCGCAGGTCGGTGCCGTCCTCGTCGGTGGCGAGCCGTTGGCCCGCCTCCTGCAGGATCGGGGAGGCCCGCCGTACGCCCGGCAGCCGCGCCAGCTCCGCACCGGTGTCCGGGGCGAGCCGCTCACCCCGGATCAGCCCGTCCGCCGGCACCTGCCGCGCGGCCACCCGGTCCCGGCTCGCCTCCACCCCGGCGGCGACCACACCGCAGAAGGCGGCGCTGGCGACCGCCAGCACCACGACCACCAGCGGTGTGGTGACCACGGCGCGGGCGCCGCGCGCGGAGCCGAGGAAGGCGACGCTGCCCCGGGTCCGGGCGGCCAGTCGGCCGAGCAGTCGCAGCGGCCACGGGTACAGCCGGATCGTCAGCACCGCCGCGGCGACCGCGAGCAGCACCGGAACCGACACCAGGAGCGGGTCCACCACGCCCGGCACCAGACCACGCCGGCGCAGCAGCAGCACGCCGATCACGGCGAGCAGCACCAGCCCGGCCTCCATGGTGATCCGTCGGGCGGACGGACGCATGGTCACCAGGTCCCGCCGCTGCGCGACGCCGGTCGGCAGGGCGAGGGTCGCCAGCGGCAGCGCCAGGACGATCAGCAGGGTGGCGGCCACGGCGGCGGTGGGCACCGACTCCGCGGCCGGGCCGGGCGCGAGGTTCCCGAGCGCGAAACCGGCGACGGCTGCCGGCAGCAGCACCAGCAACGACTCGGACAGACTGCGCCGGGCTCCGACGAGGGCGGTGCCGCCGCGCGCCCGCAGCAGGGTGAACTCGGTACGCCGGCGGCGTACGGTCAGCCCGGCCGCCAGGATCACCAGGCCGGCCAGCGCGCCCAGCGCGCCGGTGGCGGACACCGCGAGAACCGTACGGACGGACGCCACCTGGTCCTGGAACTGCCGAAGCGGGATGTCGAGCCCCTGGGTGAACGCGCGGCCCTGGGCCTGCCGGCCCATCCGGTCGATGTCGCCGATGAGCCGGTCCGCGTCCACGGCGTGGATCCCGCTCGCGCCCATCCGGTAGCGCCAGGCGAACCGCAGGCCCCACCCGTCGGCGGAGAGCCGGTCCAGCGTCGCCTGGTCGACCACGCCGAGCGCGACGAACGGTTGCCCGTCGCCGGGCGGCTCGATGACGCGAAGTGCCTGGGGCAGCCCGTCCCAGAACCCCCCGGCACGGTCGCGGGGCTCGTAGACGCCCACCACCAGCGCCCGGACCGGATCCGGGGCGCCCTCGGGGGTCGCCGACTGTGGTCCGGCGAGGGTGAGCCTGCTGCCGACCCGCAGGTTCAGCTTGCCGGCCACCTCGGCGGCCAGCGCGATCTCCACCGGGTCCTCGGCCGTGGCCGTGGGGTCCGGCCAGCGCCCGCCGGTCAGGCGGCCCGCCTCGGCGACGCCCGGCATGCTCCGCAGGCTCAGATCGACCAGGAGGTTCCGCGCGGCGAGGTCCGGCCCGGTCAGCCGGCCCGGGTCGGTCTCCGCGGTGAACCACCGCTGGTCGACCAACGCCCGCACCGGCGGCGGCATCTCGTCCTGCAGCCGCGGCAGGTCGGCCGCGAACGCCTCCATCAGGGACGTGCCGTTACCCGCGTTGAAGATCGTGTCGGTCGCGTACGTCACGTCGCGGACGGTGGCCGGCTGGCTCCGCAGGAAACTCTGCAGGCCCGCCTCGGTGCGTCCGTTCACCAACCGCGGCACGCCGGCGATCAGCGCCAACGTGACCGCCGCCAGGGCGGCGAGCAACAGGAACTGTCCGCCGTAGGCACGGACCCGGCGGGCGACCGCGCCGATGCTCATCGTGCCTCCTCCACGTCGCGGGCCGCCCTGCTCCAACCGGTCACTGGTCTCCCCCGATTCGCAGCTGTGCCGCCGCCACCCGCTGCCGGATGCCGAAGGCGATGAACGCGCTGAAGGCCAGCGCCGCAAGCAGAAGGCCCGCCGCGGTGAGCCCGACCGGCAGCCACGGCAGGACGAAGGCCGCCTCGGGCACCGGCCGGGTGGCCGACGGGGTGAGGATGACCAGCGGGGCCATCGTCACGCCGACACCGGCCCCGAGCATCAGCCCGACGCCGACCCCGATGCCCGCCAGGAAGGTCTGCTCGGCCAGCAGCGCCCGGGCCAGCAGGCGGGGCGTGGCGCCGAGCGTGTGCAGGACGGCGAACTCGCCCAGGCGACGCCGGGCGGTGGCCCACACGTCCACGAGGAGCCCGACGAGCGCCAGCAGCACCGCGCCCAGCGCCGCGACGAGCAACCCCGTGCGGGCCCCCTGCCAGTACGGATCGGCCGCGGCCCGGTCGGCCGTCTGGCGCCGGTCGAGGACGGTCACGCCGTCCAGTTCCCCGGCCGCCTGCCGGACGCCGTCGTCGTCGGCGCCGAGCCACCACTCCTGCACCGGCCGCACGGCGCCGCTCTCGCGGATCAGCCAGTCGGTCGCCGCCGGCATGTCCAGCAGCACGCCCTCGCCGGTGGCGGAGGGCACGGCGTCCACCTCGCCGGCCACGGTCACCGGCAGCGACACCCCCGACAGCGAGAGGGTGACCGTCTCCCCGGGGCGCAGGCTGAGCGCCTCGCGCACGCCGGGGGTCAGCAGCGCGGGGACCGGACGGGCCTCGCCCGTCGGCACCACGGCGAAGCGTGAGGACTCCTGGTACGCGAACTGCCCGCCGGCCACCAGCACGACGTCGTTCTCGACGGTGAGGCCGGTGGCCGTGGCGTCGACCCTGGTCCTCGGGCCGGCCGCCGCCCCGATCGCCTTCCAGTCGGCGCCCAGGGACAGCGGCCGGGCCGTGCCGGCGGCGTCGACCACGCGCAGGTCGTTCACCCCGAGTCGGTACGCGGTCCCGGCCACGTCCCCGCCGTCGACCTCGAACCCGGCCAGCCGCAGCTCACCGGCGCCGGGGAGCGGGATGCGGAACGGCACCCGTCGACCCGACTCGTCCCCGGTGCCCACCGGCAGCCGCAGGGCGAGTCCGTCCGCGCGGGTCACGAGCAGCCACACCTGCACCCGCTGGGGGGAGACGGCGTCACGTACGGCGGTGCGGAGCGTGCCGGTGATCGACCGGGTGCCGTCGGGCAACGCGACTCCCGGGGCCGGGCCGCGTGCGCGGACCATCCGGTCGAACAACGCCGGCACCGGCACCGACGTCAGTCGGTCGTCCAGCCGCACCACGCCGGCGGCACCCGCCGCGTCGAGGCTGACCACCGTTGCGGGCAGGTCCGCCCGGCCGACCCGGATCTCGTCCCGCCACCCGGGAAGGGCCGCCCGGACGCCCGGCAGCGCCGCGACCTCCGCCGGCCGACCGGGCGGAGCGACCCCGCCGCGCTCGGTCAGCCGCAGATCGGCGCCGACCACGTGGTCGGCCTGGTCGACCTGGGAACGCTCGCCGGTGGCCACCAGCGACCAGGCCAGCGTGCTGCCGCCGACCGCGAGGGCGAGCAGCAGCACCGGGCCGGCGTGCGGGCGGCGGCCCGCCTGCCACATGCCCAGAATCGTCGCGGTCCACAGCCGGCGGTCGACGAACCGTTCGGCGAAGCGGGTCGCTGGCGGCAGCAGGCGCAGCGCCACCACGGCGCCGGCGAGGACGCCGAGCGTCGGCGCGGCGACCAGCAGCGGATCCATGCCCAGTCGTCCGGCCGCGCCCGAGATCGGCGACGAGTACTGCCGCAGCTGGGTCCAGGCGAGCACCGCGAAGCCCACGAGCACCAGATCCAGACTGGCCCGCTGCACGGCGGCGGACCGGGTGGGCCGCGACCGGGCCGCCATGTCGGCGACGTAGGTGCCGGTGCTCCGCAGCGTCGGCGCGACCATCGCGACCAGGCATCCGGCCCCGGTCAGCGCGGCCGACAGCCAGAGCGCCGTGAGGCCGCCGTCGGCGGACGCGCCGACCCGTTGCAGGGCGGCGTCGGCGACCAACGGGCCGACCACGGCCGCCGGCAGCACGACGAGCGCGGCCTCCCGGGCCGCGAAGCCGGCCAACTGGTGTCGGGCGGCGCCACGCGCCCGGAGCAGGGCGGTCTGGTTGCGCCGGTCGGCGTGCAGGAGCGCGGCCACCAGGATCAAGGCGTACCCGCCGAGCACCACGATCAGCAGGACCGGCGTGGCCAGCGAGGACCGGCCCACCAGGTCGGCGCCGGCCGCCCGCCCGAGCAGCCGGTCCATCGCGGTGACGACCTGGGCGGAGTCGCCGAGCCCGGCCGCCGCCGGCACCCCGGCGACGGTTGCCGGGAGCGCGTCCCGGACGTCCAGCAGCCGGCCCTGGCCGGCCACACTGGCGAGGTCCGGGCGCACCACCCACCACGCGGACACCAGGCTCGGAAAGGTCCTGGTGAAGTCCGCCGGGTCCAGCACGAACGGGCCGTACGAGGTGTCCGAGGCCGGGGCGCTGCCGGCGCCGACACCGGGCGCCAACTGCCAGTAGGCCTCCGTGGCGTCGCGGGGTCGCCAGGTGCCGACGAGCACCACCTCGCCGGCCCGGTCGGTGCTCCGGTCGAGCATCGGCACCCGGTCGCCGACGGCCATGCCGAGCGCGCCGGCGACCTTTTCCGGCAGCGTGACCTGGAGTGGGCGGGCACCGGCCACCGGCCACGCCCCGGCGGTCAGCTCGGCGTGCGCCGCGAGGTCGTCGAGGGTGGCCAGGTTGGCGAAGACGAGATCGTCGTCCTGGGGCCTCGGCCCGAGATCGCCGGTGAGTTGCCGCCCCGAGCCGTACCGGGCCCCGTACACGTCGACCCGGGCGCCACCGAAACCGTCGGCGAAGCCGTCACGGACCTTCCGGTCGCGCTCCGCCGCCTCCGCGGCGTCACGTCCGGCGGGGCCGGTCAGCAGCAGGCTGCGCTCCTCCAGCGGGGCGCCGTTGAGCAACGCCTGCTGGCCGGCCTCGACCGCCCTGCGGTTGTACTCGGTGAGACCGGCCACCAGGGCGATCGCGACCAGCGCCGCGGCGATCGCGGCGACCAGCAGCCCTCGCGCCGCCCTGGCCCGCCTCCATACCAGTCTCATCCGACCCCTCCCGTGGCCCCCGACGGGCCGATGACCAGGAAGACCGCTGAAGGGCCGGAAAAGGTTCGCGCCCGTTACATGATCGTTATCCCCGCCACCTCCCGCTGCCTCCCACCTTCCCAGCCCTTTCCGTCGCCTAGGAGGTGCGGCAGGGCGGGGCGGATCACGGAGCGGCGAGAAGGAGGGTGCGGACGGCACCCAGGATCCGCTCCGGTCGACGGTAGAGGTCGGCGGCGGTGTAGACGCGCATGCGCCAGCCCTGCTCGGCCAGCCAGTTGAGGCGGGCACGGTCGTGGTGCAGACGGTCCTGGTCGAAGTGGGAGCGGCCGTCGTACTCCACGCCGACCCGCTGCCTGCGGTAGCCCAGGTCCAGACGGTAGATCCCCGTGACGTCGTCGGGTACCCAGAGTTGCGGCTCCGGTGGCGGGAGCCCGCCGTCGATCAGCAGCAGCCGCAACTGGCTCTCCTGCCGGCACTCCGCGCGCGGATCGGCCAACTCGACCAGTCGATCAGCCTGGCGCACCCCGCGCAGGCCGACATGGGACGCGACCTCTGTCCGCAGCTCGTCACGACCGCAGGCGCCCACCCGCAGGCAGAGATCCAGCGTCGGTAGCGCGTCCGCCCGGCGCGTCACCCGGGCCAGATCGACGGCGCAGCGGGCGGCCGACGCGCACGGTATCCCGGCAATCTCCACGACCTCGCCGATCGGTAGGACGCTCTGGTGCACCGCCACGCCCCGGATGGTCGGCACCGCGCCGCCCGCCGGCACGATGACCTGCACCAGCTCGCTGAGCACCGCGCCGAACCGGTGCAGCCCGGCGCCGGTGTGGAATCCCGCCACAGCGTGCGGGGGCAACCGCCGGAACATCGCCCGCAGCCGGCTCGTCTCGTCGTCGGCGTACCCGTAGACACCCGCGCGAGCCGGCTCAGCCGCCCCGCCTCCACCCGGTGGCGGATCGCGCCCCGACTCAGCCCACCCGCCAGCAACTCCCCGTACCCCCACACACGAACACTGTCCCGTCCCGGCCCCGCCCCCGTCCGCCCCTGTGGACAACCCCGCCGCTCGCACTCGATCCGCTCCCGCCCCTTCGTCGACCTTGGAGTTATGGCACCTCAGAAAAGTCGTAGAAGGGGCATCAGAGGCGCCACAACTTCAAGATCGACGACCAGGGCCGGGAAGGCGGGTCACCCGTCGTACTGGTGGGGTGCCGTGCGGTCGGGTTCGGTCAGTCGGTGAGCAGCGTGGCGACGTCGCCCCCGGCGCGGAGCCGGTCGATCAGGTCGAGCACGGCCGGCGGGCCGCCGTGCGCGTCCACCCACCGGTGGACCCGGCAGGCGGCTCGGGCGTACACCTGCTCGTCGGCCCCGGCGGCCCGCAACCAGGCGTCCAAGGTCTCCGGCAGCGGCCCCGGCGAGGCGTCGCGGCAGCGGTCCGGCTCGGTGGGCGGCAGCAGGTAGCGCCGGTCGTCGGCGACGAGGACGGCGAGACCCTCGTCGAACCACTGGGGAACGTCGCCGGCCCGGGCGCCGAGCCGTACGTGGAACTCGACGTGCGACAGTTCGTGCGCGGCGATCACCGGGTCGATGCCACGGGGCGAGAGCATGAGCGCCTGGTCGAGGATGGCGACCCCCCGCTCGCCACCGCCCCCGATCCGCTCGTAGCAACCGGGGGTGAAGCAGGCGAGCACCGTCGGGTCGCTCCGGCGCCCCCGGTAGAAGTCGTCGACCCGCCGGGTCGCCGCGTCGTACACGTCGACGAGCCGCTGCCGGTCGGCGTCCGACCGGCCGGGTTCGACATAGAGGCGGTCCCGCACCGGCACCATCCCGTAGCAGCGGGGGCAGGTGGTCGCGGCGACCGAGGGGTAGGCCCGGACCAGCACCGCGCCCGCGACGAGCAGCAGGACGACCACCCCGGCCAGGGCCCACGGCCAGCGTCGCCGTCGTCGGCCCGGCGCTCCCCTTCCCCCGGCTCTCATCAGCGGCCTCCTTCGTCGACGGGCGGCTCAGGGGCGCGGGCGGTCGCGGTCCTTGGAGGGCTGGACCCGTTTCGGCTCGCCGGGCATCTTGGGGTATTCCGGAGGGTAGGGCAGGTCGCCGAGGCCGTCGGCGGCGTCCCGCTCGGCCCACTCCAGCAGCGGGGTGATGTCCCACGGCGCGTCGTCGATGCCGGCGTGCGGGTCGCCCCGCTCGGCGAACCGGGCCGGCACGGTGCCCAGGTGGAAGTCGTCCGGGTCGACCTCGGGCAGCTCGTCCCACTCGACCGGGGTGGAGACGGTGGCGCGGGCGTTGGCCCGCAGCGAGTATGCGCAGGCGATGGTGCGGTCGCGGGCGGTCTGGTTGAAGTCGACGAAGACCCGCCGGCCCCGCTCCTCCTTCCACCAGGCGGTGGTGACCAGCTCGGGTCGGCGTCGTTCCAGCTCGCGGGCCAGCGCGATGGTGGCCCGGCGCACCTCGACGAAGGTCCAGCGCGGTTGGATGCGCAGGTAGACGTGCACGCCCCGACCACCGGAGGTCTTCGGCCAGCCGGGCACCCCCAGCTCGTCGAGCAGCCCGCGCAGCTCCCCGGCGGCGGTCACCGCGTCGGCGAAGTCGGTGCCGGGCTGCGGGTCGAGGTCGACGCGCAGTTCGTCCGGCCGGTCGGTGTCGGCGGCGCGCACCGGCCACGGGTGGAACACGACAGTGCCCATCTGCGCCGCCCAGGCGACGTGCGCGAGGTCGGCCGGGCAGAGCTCGTCGGCCTTCCGGCCGCTGGGGAAGCTGATCTCCGCGGTGCGGATCCACGGGGGTACGCCGCGCGTCGGCACCCGCTTGGAGAAGAACATCTCCCCCTCGATGCCCTCGGGGAAGCGTTGCAGGGTGGTGGGCCGGTCCCGCAGGGCCCGGGTGATCCCGTCGCCGACCGCCAGGTAGTAGTGGAAGACGTCCGCCTTGGTGAAGCCGCGCTGCGGGAAGATCACCCGGTCGGGGCTGCTGAGCCGCACGGCCCGCCCGGCGACCTCGATCTCCTCGACGGCGCTTCTGCTGCCCGCCATCAGGCGACCCTATGCGATGGCACCGACGGCCGACGTACCGTTGACGGGTGAGTCTTTCCGACAACGAAGTGCCCCGCACCGAGGACGAGTGGCGCGTCCGCCTGAGCCCGGAGGAGTTCCGGGTGCTCCGGGAGGCCGGCACCGAGGCGCCCTGGACCGGCGAGTACGTCGACACCAAGACCCCGGGCGTCTACCACTGCCGGGCCTGCGGGCTGGAGCTGTTCCGCAGCCAGGACAAGTTCGACTCGCACTGCGGCTGGCCGAGCTTCGACGACGCCATCCCGGGTGCGGTCAAGGAGATCCCCGACAACACGCTCGGCATGCGGCGCACGGAGATCCGCTGCGCCCGGTGCGACAGTCACCTGGGGCACGTCTTCGAGGGTGAGGGCTTCACCCCGAAGGACACCCGGCACTGCGTCAACTCGATCTCGGTGCGGTTGGAGCCGACCGGCGGCTGACCGCGCTCAGAGTCGCAGCAGGCCGCCGGCCTCGTCCACCTGGTCGGCGGCCTCGTCGTCGAGCCAGACGCCGCCGGTGGCGAGGTAGCGGAAGCGGTACTCACCCGGGCCGAGCCGCACGGTCACGGTCCGGGTGCCGTCACGGCGCGGCACCAGCTCGTGCCGGCCCGGCTCCCACCCGTTGAAGCAGCCGACCACGCTGACGGTGCCGGCCGGGGCGTCCCGCGGGAGCGAGAAGGTCACCCGGGTCTGGTTGCCGAAGAGCTTGTTGCGCTTGATCACGGATCCTCCGGAATTGCAGCGGTCACCACAGTCAACGCACGACACGCCGGGAGCGACTCGCCGTCGGGCCGGACCAGGTTCGCCCGTTCCGGTTGCCCGGGTGTGTCGATCACGCGACCCTGGGGTGACAGGTCCGTTTTCGGAGGGTTTCGCATGGCTACTTGTGAAGTTTGCGGCAACGACTACTGGATGGCGTTCGAGGTGCGCACGGTCGACGGGTCCCGGCACACGTTCGACTGCTTCGAGTGCGCGGTGCACAAGATGGCGCCGGTGTGCGAGCACTGTCAGATCAAGATCGTCGGGCACGGCGTCGAGGTTTCCGGCCGCTTCTTCTGCTGCGCCCACTGCGCGCGGGCGGTCGAGGGCGACCAGGGCGCCGAGATCCGCGACGCGGTCGGCGCCCGCCCCGCCTAGAGCGGCCGTAAGTGGGCAGTAAGGGTTGCCGCCGGTCGGGCCCGGTTAGCATCCGGCCATGCCCGCCACCGGATCGTCGCTGCTGCCACTGACACTGACCGCCGTGCTCGCCCTCGCCGGCTGCGCCGGGGCCGACCGCCCGGCCGCCGAGCCGGCCCCGGCCACCCCGAATTCAGCGCCCACGACACCCGCCGGGACGACCGCCGCGCCCACCGCCTCCGCCGCCGCGCCGGTCCCCGCCGTGCTGGACTTCACGGTACGCACGATCGACGGGAAGCCCTTCGCCGGCAGCGCCCTGGCCGGGAAGCCGGCCGTGCTGTGGTTCTGGGCGGCCTGGTGCGGCCGCTGCCGGGGCGTCGCCGGGGACGTGGCCGCGCTGCGCCGGGACCACGCCGACCGGGTCAACCTCATCGGGGTGGCCGGGCTGGGCAGCGGCGACGAGGCGATGCGGCGGTTCGCCGGCGACACCGGCATCGCGGAGTTCCCCAACCTGGCCGACGACGAGGGTGAGGTGTGGCGCCGGTTCGGCGTCCGCAGCCAGGAGTGGTACGTGCTGCTGGACTCCGCCGGCCGGGTGACCCACTCCGGCGCGCTGTCCCAGGCGGAACTGCGCCGTCGCGTCGCCGGGCTGGCCTGACATGCCCGACGCCCCCTACGGCCTGGCCCTGGCCGCCGGCCTGCTCGCCGCGGTGAACCCGTGCGGCTTCGCGCTGCTGCCCGCGTACCTGTCGGTGCTGGTGTCGGGCGAGGGCCCGGCGGCCGCCCGGGGGTCGCTCGCGCCGGTGGGCCGGGCGCTGGCCCTGACCGCCGCGATGACCGTCGGCTTCGTCGCGGTCTTCGGCACGTTCGGCCTGCTCGCCGGCCCGGCCGCGGACGCGGTGGCGCGTCGTCTGCCCTGGGTGTCGGTGCTGATCGGGGTGGCGCTGGTGGCGGCCGGCGTCTGGCTGTTCACGGGCCGGCAACTGCCGACGTTCACCCCGCGTCCGGCGGCCGGTCCCGCGGTGCGGGCCCGGTTCGGCTCGATGGCCCTCTTCGGCGCGGCGTACGCGGTGGCGTCGCTCGGGTGCACGATCGGGCCGTTCCTGGCCGTGGTGGTCGCCGGTTTCCGCGCCGGCAGTCCGCTCGCCGGCATGGGCCTCTTCGTGGCGTACGCCCTGGGCATGGGGTTGGCGGTCGGCGCCGCCGCGCTCGCCGTGGCGCTGGCCCGGGAGTCGCTGGTCCGGCGCACCCGCCGCGCCGCGCCGCTGCTCGGCCGGCTCGCCGGCGTGCTGCTCGTGCTCACCGGCGGCTACGTGGCCTGGTACGGCTGGTACGAGGTGCGCCTGTTCGCCGGCGGCGGCGCGGACGACCCGGTGATCGCCGCGGCCGGCCGGGTGCAGGGTTGGGTGAGCGACGGGTTGGCCCGCCTCGGACCGTGGGGGGTGGCCGCCGTGGTCGCCGCCCTGGTGGCGGTGGGCGTGGTCGGCACCGTGGCCCGCCACGTCGGCGCCGCCCGCTCCGCCGGGGTCGCCGCGCCGGCGCGCACCGACGTCGAGTCCACCGCCGAGGTGGACGCGACCTAGCATCGCGGGATGCCACCGTCCATCGACTCACACGTCGCGGCGTTCAGCGAACTGGACGCCCGCACCTTCCACGACCTGCTCCGGCTGCGCATCGACGTGTTCGTGGTCGAGCAGTCCTGCCCGTACCCGGAACTCGACGGCCGGGACGTCGAGCCCGGCACCCGCCACCTCTGGCTGACCCGTGACGGCGCCGTGCTGGCGTACCTGCGGATCCTGGCCGACCCCGACGGCGTGGCCCGGATCGGGCGGGTGGTGGTGGCGCCGGCCGCCCGCGGCGCGGGCCTGGCCGGCGCGCTGATGGCCGAGGCGCTGGCCGAGGTGGGCGACCGGCCGTGCGTGCTGGAGGCGCAGACGCACCTGGTGGCGTTCTACGCCGGGCACGGCTTCGCGGTCGACGGCCCCGGCTACGTGGAGGACGGCATCCCGCACACCCCGATGCGCCGGAATCCCAACTAATTGACGTCTATCGCTTTCTGTGGCAGCGTGCGGACGGAGCCGCCACGCGGGAGAGGGCAACTCCCGACAGTCCGGGCGTCGGGCACCGACATCCCCACCACCCCGGAGGCTTCACATGTCCACTCCGTACCGCCGTCGCGTCCCGCTCGCGGCGGCGATCCTCGGCGTCTGCGCGGTCGTCGCGGCGCTGCTCACCACCGCGTTCTCCGGCCCGGCCGCGGCGCACGGGTCGGTGGTCGACCCGGCGTCGCGCAACTACGGCTGCTGGCAGCGCTGGGGCAGCGACTTCCAGAACCCGGCGATGGCCACCCAGGACCCGATGTGCTGGCAGGCCTGGCAGGCCGACCCGAGCGCCATGTGGAACTGGAACGGCCTGTTCCGCGAGGGCGTCGCCGGCAACCACCAGGGCGCCATCCCGGACGGCCAACTGTGCAGCGGCGGGCGCACCTCCGCCGGCCGCTACAACGCGCTCGACACGGTCGGCGCATGGAAGACCACCTCGATCTCCAACAACTTCCGGATCAAGCTGTACGACCAGGCCAGCCACGGCGCCGACTACATCCGGGTGTACGTGACCAAGCAGGGCTTCAACGCGTTGACCACACCGCTGCGCTGGAGCGACCTGGAGCAGGTCGGCCAGATCGGCAACACCCCGGCCAGCCAGTGGACGCCCGAGACGTCGGGCGTGTCGATCCAGGTGCCGGCGAACGCGCCGGGTCGCACCGGCCGGCACATCGTCTACACCATCTGGCAGGCCAGCCACCTGGACCAGTCCTACTACCTGTGCAGTGACGTGGACTTCGGCGGGGCCGGCCCGTCGCCGACCACCACGCCGACCGCGTCGCCCACCTCCTCGCCGACCACCACGCCCACCTCTTCGCCGACGGGCGGCCCGACCACGCCGCCGAGCACGCCGAACCCGGCCGGGGGCTGCACCGCGACCTACCAGATCACCGGCCAGTGGGGCGGCGGCTTCCAGGCCGAGGTGAAGGTGACCAACGGCAGCGGCTCGCCGATCCGCGGCTGGTCGGTGAGCTGGAACTACCAGAACGGGCAGCAGGTCAGCTCGGCGTGGAACGCCACGGTGGCCACGAGCGGAACGCTGGTCACGGCCCGCAACGTGTCCTACAACGGTGCGCTGGCGCCGGGGGCGAGCACCTCGTTCGGCTTCACCGGCACCACGACCGGCACCAACCCGGTGCCGGGCATCCTCTCCTGCACCACGACCGCCTGACCCCCCGCGGTAAGGAGGGGCCCCCTCTTAACACGTCGGTGTTAAAAGGGGGCCCCTCCTCTACCGGAGGCGTTAAAAGGGGGCCCTTCCTTTCACACCAGGCAGGTGACGATGTCGGCGATCGGGCGGCGCCGGCCGGTGTAGAACGGGATCTCCTCGCGGACGTGCCGGCGCGCCCCGGAGGCCCGCAGGTCGCGCATCAGGTCCACGATCCGGTGCAGTTCGTCGGCCTCGAACGCGAGCATCCACTCGTAGTCGCCGAGCGCGAACGACGCGACCGTGTTGGCCCGCACGTCCGGGTAGCCCCGGGCCATCTTGCCGTGCTCGGCCAGCAGCTCGCGCCGCTCGGCGTCGGGCAGCAGGTACCACTCGTAGGAGCGGACGAACGGGTAGACACAGAGATAGGCGCGCGCCTGCTCGTCGGCCAGAAACGCCGGGATGTGGCTCTTGTTGAACTCGGCCGGGCGGTGCAGCGCCATCTGCGACCAGACCGGGGTGAGCGCCCGGCCCAGCGTGGTCCGGCGGAACCGCAGGTACGCGTCCTGCAACGCGTCGCTGGACGACGAGTGCCACCAGATCATCAGGTCCGCGTCGGCGCGGAGGCCGGCCACGTCGTAGGTGCCCCGGATCGTCACGTCCTTGCCGGCCAGCTCCGCGAAGAGCGACTCGACCTCGTCGACGACGTTCTCCCGCAGCGAGGGCAGCGGGCTGGTCGCCCGGTACACCGACCACATGGTGTAGCGGATGGTCTCGTTGAGCTCCCGCAGCCGCGCCGCGTTGGTCTGCTCGGTCATGCTGCCGATCCTCCCAGTGCCGTGATGATCTCTTCGGCCGCCGTCTCGCCGGAGCGGACGCAGACCGGGATGCCGACGCCGTCGTAGCCGGCGCCGGCCACCGCCAGCGTCGGGTGGGCGGCGCGCAGCGCCGTCCGGACCGCCGCCACCCGGTCGGCGTGCCCCGGGGTGTACTGCGGCAGCGCCCCGCCCCACCGCTGCACGTGCCGGGCCACCGGGGTGGGCAGCGGCGCGCCCAGCACCGCCGACAGCTCCCGGTGCACGGTCGCGGCCAGGTCGTCGTCGGGGAGCTGGAGCGACGTCTCGTCGCCGTAGCGGCCCACCGAGGCGCGCACCAGCGCCAGCCCGTCCGGCCGGCGCAGGTGTCCCCACTTGGTGGTGAAGAACGTGGACGCCTTGATCAGCAGGCCCTCGGCGGCCGGCACCAGGAAGCCGGACAGCTCCGGCAGGTCCGGGCCGGGCAGCGCCAGGGTGACCAGGGCGACGCTGGCGTAGTCCAACGCGCCGACGGTGTCCGCCTCCGTGGGCGCCGCGCCGGCGAGCAGCCGGGCGGCCGGTCGGGCCGGCACCGCGAGCAGCACCGCGTCGGAGTCCACCTGCTCGGCGTCCCGGGTCGGCCCGACGGTGATCCGCCAGCCGGTCGGGGTGCGGCGCAGCTCGCGTACCGCCGCGTCCCGGCGGATCGTCGCCCCGCTGGCCCGCGCCGCGGCCTCGACCAGCGTGCTCAGCCCGCCGGCGAGGGTGCCGAAGACGGGGGCGCCGGGGGCGCGCGGCGCGGCGGCCTGCGCCGCCCGTACGGCACCGACGAGCGTGTGCTCGGCGCGGGCCGCGCGGGCCAGCGCCGGCATGGTGGTGACCAGGGAGAGGTCGTCGGCCCGGCCGGCGTAGACGCCGCCGAGCATCGGGTCGACCAGCCGGTCCACCACCGCGTCGCCGAGCCGCTCACGGACCAGCGCCCCGACCGCGACGTCCTCGTCCGGCGCCAGCAGCGGGCGGCCCGCGTCGCGGTCGGCGTCCGCCGGCCGCGCCACCGCCGCCACCTTCTCCAGATCCCCGGGTACGCCGACCAGCGTGCCGCCCGGCACCGGGCGCAGTCCGCCGTCGACCAGCAGGGCGGCCTGCCCGACGGTCGGGTGCACGATCGAGGCGTCCAACCCGAGCCGGCGGGCCAGGGTCACCGCCGCCGACTCGCCGCCGGCCGGGTCCCGCATCAGGAACGATTCGGCCCCGAACTCGACCGGGCCGCCGGCCAGCTCACCGGTGCGCAGCTTGCCGCCGAGGCGGCCGGACTGCTCGTACACGGTGATCTCGGTGCCGGCGGGCGCGCGGTCGCGCAACCGGACGGCGGCGGCCAGCCCGGTGATCCCGCCACCGACGATCGCCACCCGCCACGGTCGCGCCACGGCTCCTCCTAGCGGGCCGGTCGCGCGGACAGCTCGTGCACCAGCGCGACCACCCGGGTCAGCACGTCGGGGTCGGTCTCCGGCAGGACGCCGTGGCCGAGGTTGAACACGTGGCCGGGGGCGGCCCGCCCCTGCTCGACGATGCGCCGCACCTCGGCCTCCACCACCGGCCACGGGGCGAGCAGCACGGTCGGGTCGAGGTTGCCCTGCACCGCCTTGTCCGGCCCGATCCGGCGGGTGGCCACGTCCAGCGGCGTACGCCAGTCCACGCCGACCACGTCGGCGCCGGCCTCGCCCATCGCGCCGAGCAGCTCGCCGGTGCCCACCCCGAAGTGGATCCGGGGCACCCCGGCGTGCTCCAGCCCGCCCAGCACGTACGTCGAGTGCGGCAGCACGAAGCGGCGGTAGTCGGCCTCGGAGAGCGCGCCGGCCCAGGAGTCGAAGAGCTGCACCGCGGAGACGCCGGCGTCGATCTGGACCCGCAGGAACGACAGCGTCACCTCGGCCAGCCGGGCGCAGAGCGCGTGCCACAGCTCCGGATCGCCGTACATCAGCGCCTTGGTCTTCGCGTGGGTCCGCGACGGCCCACCCTCGACCAGGTAGCTGGCCAGCGTGAACGGCGCGCCGGCGAAGCCGATCAGCGGGGTGTCGCCCAGCTCGGCGACGAGTTGCCGCACCGCCTCGTCCACGTAGGACACCTCGTCGCGGCCGATCGGGGAGATCCGCTCGACATCGGCCGCGGTCCGCACCGGCTCGGCCACCACCGGGCCGGTGCCGGGCACGATGTCCAGGTCGATCCCGGCCGCCGCCACCGGCACCACGATGTCGCTGAACAGGATCGCCGCGTCCACCCCGTGCCGGCGGACCGGCTGGAGCGTGATCTCGGTGACCAGTTCGGGCCGGCGGCACGACTCCAGCATCGGCACGCTGGCCCGGATCTCCCGGTACTCCGGCAACGACCGGCCGGCCTGGCGCATGAACCAGACCGGGGTGTGCGGGCCCGGCTCGCGCCGGCAGGCGCGCACGAAGGGCGAGTCGGCCGGCCCGCCGCGGCGGGGTTCTCCGTCTCGGGCGGCAGTGCCCGTGGTGTCGGTGGTCATCGCGGCAATCGTGCCACGCGCCCCGGCGGCGCCCACGCTCACCGTCCGCATTTGTGACGTAGAAGGAAGGGCCCCCGCTTAACGCCTGCGGTAGAGGAAGGGCCCCTTCTTAACCGTCGATCACCCGGCGCGCCGTCACGCGCGGCACGGCGGGGGCGGCATAGGCTGCCCGCATGGCCCCCCCGATCGCGCTCCCGGAAACGTTCGCTCGCGCGGTCGCGGGGCTGCGGTCGGCGACACCCCGCCCGGAGATCGTGCTGGAGGAGGTCGGGGCCCCGCAGCGCCTGGCCCCGTACGCGTTCGCCCTCTCCGCCGCGGTGCTGCGCGACGACGACGAGGTGGCCACCGGGCGGCTGATCCTGCTGCACGACCCGGCCGGGCACGAGGCCTGGCAGGGCACGCTGCGGCTGGTCACCTACGTCACCGCCGAGCTGGAGGTCGACCTGGCCAGCGACCCGCTGCTGCCGAGCGTGGGCTGGACCTGGCTGACCGACGCGCTGGACGCGCAGGGCGCCGGGCACCGGGCGATCGGCGGCACGGTCACGCAGACGCTCTCCACCCGGTTCGGCGAGCTGGCCGGGCCGCCCGCCGCCGGCGACATCGAGATCCGTGCCTCCTGGACGCCGCTGCGCGCCGACCTGGCCCCGCACCTGCTCGGCTGGTGCACCCTGCTGGCCTCCACCGCCGGCCTGCCGCCGCCCGGCGTCACGGCGCTGCCCCGCCGCGCCGGTGCCGCCTGACCCGCAAACCACGAGGTCGACGGCGGTCCCGGAGATCCAGAACGCCGCCCACCTCGTGGTCGATCGGGTGAAGCGCGGTCAGAGGTAGTTCTCGGCCTCGTCGCAGACCTTGTCGAGGCCCTTGTTGGCCGCCTCGAAGCCGGCCTTGTCGCCGCGGGACGCCGCCGTGATCGCGGTGGTCAGCTTGTCCAGGCAGTTGGCGATGACCTTCTTCTGCCGGGCCTGCTCGTCCCGGTCGTTCTTGGTGCCGGTGAGGTCCTGCTCGGTGTCGGCGAGCCGCTCCTGCACCGTCTTCAGCTCACCCCTGAGCTTCTCGATCTCCTGCGAGTTGGCCGCGATCGTGCCGTCGCGCTGGCTGACCTGCCGCTCGGCCTTGTCCAGCTTGCCGTTGGTGGTGACGTAGAGGCCGGTCATCACGCCGCCGAGGACCAGGAGCAGGCCGGCGACGATCCCCAGGATCAGCGCCGTCCGTCCCCGGCCCCCGCCGGCCGGCGCGCCCGCCGGCGGACCGAACCCGGTCGGGGTGTACGGCGGCACGGCGCCGGGCGGCCCGGACATCGGCTGCGGGCCGTACCCGGGTCCGGAGACCGGCGGGGCCGACATCGGCGGGTAACCCGGACCGGAGACCGGCGGCGCGGACATCGGCTGCGGCCCGTACCCGGGTCCGGAGACCGGCGGCGCCGACATCGGCTGGCCGGGGGCCGGGACCGGGGCGGCGCCCGGCGCGTACTGGCCCGGCACGGGCGGCTGCTGTCGGGTCGGGTCGGGCTGGGCCGGCCCGTACGACGGGGGCGTGGCCTGGCCCCCGTACGGGTTGCCGTAGACCGTGCCGCCCGGCGGCGGGGGCGGGTTGTCCCCCGCTCCGATCGGTGGCTGGGACATGTCGTTCCTCCAGATGTGCTGAGCCCCCCGTGGGGCGACCCGGACCGATCGGTCAGCAGAGCTTGAACCGGTCGCAGGCGGTCTTGATCGGCACCGCCAGACCGATGCCCTCGGCGTCGCGGGCCTTGGCCGTGGCGATGCCCACGACCTCCTTGGAGCCGTTGATCACCGGGCCACCGGAGTTGCCGGGGTTGATCGGCGCGTCGAACTGGATCACCGGGCCGGAGCCTCCCTCGTCCTTGCGGAACGCGCTCACCACGCCGGTGGTGACGCTGTCCTGCAGACCGAGCGGCGCGCCGACCACGACGATCTGCTGGCCGGACTTGACCGGCGTCCGCGCCGCGACCAGGCCGCTGAACTTCGCGGTGGTCCGCAGCTGCGCCAGGTCCTTCTCCTTGTCCGTGGCGACGATGGTCGCCTCGAACCGCTGGTCGGTGCGCTCCAGGAACACCTTGCGCTCGCCGGCGGTGAAGACGGCCTCCACCACGTGGAAGTTGGTGAGCAGCGTGGTGCCGCCGCCGGCCGGCGCCTTGCCGACCGCAAACGCGGTGCCGGTGAACTGCCCGGCCCGGACCCGGAACACGCTGGGCAGCACCGCGCTCGCCACCGCCTCCGGGTTGAAGGCGGCGCCGGCCTGCTTCTCCAGGCTTCCGGCGCGCTGCTCCAGCCCGTCCAGCCGGCGGGCGTCGGCCCCCTGCGCCTCGGCCGTCCGCCGGTCGGCGGCGGCGAGCCGGTCGTCGAGCCGGTGGATCTGGTACGCCTGCACGCCGGTGACCACGGCCAGCACGCCGGCCAGGACCAGCGCCACCACCGGCAGCCGGCCGCGCCGGCCGGACCGGTCCGGGTGCGCGACGGGCGGCACGCCGAACCCACCGGGCGCCTGACCCGGGTACGCCGCATACCCCGGCCCCGACGCCGACTGCCCCGAATACGCCGGCCCGGAGGCGGGCTGGCCCGGGTACGCCGGTCCCGAGGTCGGCTGCGCCGGATAGGCCGAACCCGACCCCGACTGCCCCGGATACACCGGGCCCGAGGTCGGCTGCCCCGGGTAGGAGGACCAGGAGGCCGGCTGGGCCGACGAGGAGGGCCCCGGGCTCGGCTGCGCCGGGTAGGACGCGCCGGCGGTCGGGTGGGGCGCGGCCGGGGTCGGTTGGACCGGCACGACGGACGCCCCCGCGCGGGCCGACGGGTGGGCCGTACCCGGGAGGTCGGGTCGGCCGGGATACGTCCCGCCGGCGGGCCGGTGACCGGCGTCGTACCCGGGCTGGCCCGCCGGGTCCGGGTAGGTGGCGCCGGACGCCGGCCGGTATCCGGCGGCCGCGTCCCGGGCCGGATCGGGGCCGGCGGTCGCGGGGGGCGGGGCCGGATGTCCGGGGAACGGGGTCGCCGCGCCGGGCGGGGCCATCCGCGGGGGCAGCGGCCCCGGCCGGTCGGCGGTGCCGTCACCGTCCCGCCCCGGCTCGCCGGTTCCGTACCCGCCTGCCATGATCGTCCGTCCTCCCCGTCGGCTCCGCCGACGACCGCCGACCGCCCGTCCGGCGGCCATGCGCCGCTCACGGCCCGATGGACCGTACCGGCGGGAACGGGGTTTGTCTCCCCCGTTGTCCGACCCTCTCACGTGCGCGCAAGGCGGCCCCTTCCGGACACCTGACGGACATCCCGCCGACACGCGCCCGACCGGCTGCGCACGCCGGATCGTCCGGCCTACTAGGGTTGTCAGGTGACCGACGAACCACCCCTGCGCCGTCGGGCCGCCGAAAGCCGTACGGGAGAGGTGTCCCCACATCCGTCGTCGGCCGTGCCGGAGCCGGCGGACGCGGGGACCGAGACCGACGCGGGCGCAGCCGTCCCGCTGACCGCCCCGCGTGAGGGCACGCCCGCCCCGGTGGCCACCCCGGCCGAGCTCGACGAGGTCGTGGCCCGCTTCGCGGCCGGCACCGGCCCGGTGGCCCTGGACGCCGAACGCGCCTCCGGATACCGCTACAGCCAGCGGGCCTACCTGGTGCAGTTGCGCCGCGAGGGGGCCGGCACCGCGCTGGTCGACCCACTGCCGCTGCCCGACCTGTCCGCGCTCGACGCGGCCATCGCCGAGGCCGAGTGGGTGCTGCACGCGGCCAGTCAGGACCTCGCCTGCCTGGCCGAGGTGGGGCTGCGCCCGCGCCGGCTGTTCGACACGGAACTGGCCGCCCGGCTGGCCGGGTTCGAGCGGGTCGGCCTGGCCGCGCTGACCGAACAGCTACTCGGCTTCAGCCTGGAGAAGCACCACTCCGCCGCGGACTGGTCCAGCCGGCCGCTGCCGGAGTCCTGGTTGACGTACGCGGCGTTGGACGTGGAGCTGCTGGTCGACCTGCGCGACGCGCTCGACGAGGAGCTGGACCGACAGGGCAAGTCCGGCTGGGCGGCGGAGGAGTTCGCCGCGCTGGTGCGGGGCGGCGCCCGCCCGGCCCGGGTCCGCGCCGAACCGTGGCGCCGCACGTCGGGCATCCACCGGGTCCGCGGCGCCCGCGCCCAGGCGCGGGTGCGGTCCCTCTGGTACGCCCGGGACCAGATCGCCGCCCGGCGGGACGCCGCCCCGGGCCGGGTGCTTCCGGACTCGGCCATCGTGGCCGCCGCCGAACTGGACCCGAAGGACGAGAAGACGCTGCTGACGCTCCCCGGCTTCGGCGGCCGGTCGGTGCGCCGGCTGGCGCGCACCTGGTTGGCGGCGTTGGACGACGCACGCCAGCTGCCGGACGACGCACTGCCGGTGAGCCCGGCGGTCGAGGGCCCGCCCCCGCCGCACCGGTGGGCGGAGCGCGACCCGGTCGCGGCGGGCCGGCTGGCCCGCTGCCGGGAGGTGGTGGTCGGCACCGCGTCGACGCATCGGCTGCCGGCGGAGAACCTGGTCGCGCCCGACTCGATCCGCCGGTTGGCGTGGCAGCCGCCGGAGGAGATCACCGACGCGACGGTGGCGGAGACGCTGCGGACGTTCGGCGCCCGGGAGTGGCAGCTCGGCCTGCTTCTGCCCGCGCTGACCGAGGCGCTGCGCGTCCCGTCGTCCTGACGTTCATCCCCCGTGTGGCCCGGCCTGGTGTGGGACGGGCCACACGGGGGGTGGTGACGCGCTTGGTTACTGGCGAGTAGCATCCGGGGAAATGCCAGTGCCGGTCAGGAGGCTCCAAGTGCCCCGTGAAGTTCGGGATGTCGTCTTCGTCGACGGCGTCCGTACCCCGTTCGGCAAGGCGGGTGGGATGTACACCAACACCCGCGCCGACGACCTGGTGATCCGATGCATCCGTGAGCTGATGCGCCGCAACCCGCAGCTGCCGCCGGAGAAGGTCGAGGAGGTGGCCATCGCCGCCACCACCCAGATCGGCGACCAGGGCCTGACCATCGGCCGCACCGCCGCCCTGCTGTCCGGCCTGCCCAAGACCGTGCCCGGCTTCGCCATCGACCGCATGTGCGCCGGCGCGATGACCGCCGTCACCACGGTGGCCGGCGGCATCGCCATGGGCGCCTACGACGTGGCCATCGCCGGCGGCGTCGAGCACATGGGCCGCCACCCGATGGGCGAGGGCGTCGACCCCAACCCGCGGATCGTCGCGGAGAAGCTGGTCGACCCGTCCGCCCTGGTGATGGGCTCCACCGCGGAGAACCTGCACGACCGGGTCCCGCACATCACCAAGGAGCGCACCGACGCGTTCGCGCTCGCCTCCCAGCAGAAGACCGCCAAGGCGTACGCCAACGGCAAGCTCCAGGGCGACCTGGTGCCGGTGGCCGTGCGCGACGCCGAGGGCGGCTGGGGCCTGGCCACCGTGGACGAGGCGCCCCGGGACACCTCGATGGAGAAGCTGGCCGGTCTGAAGACCCCGTTCCGGCCGCACGGCAAGGTCACCGCGGGCAACGCGGCCGGCCTGAACGACGGCGCGACCGCCGCGCTGCTGGTCGCCGAGGAGACCGCCCGCGAGCTGGGCCTGCCGATCGGCATGCGGCTGGTGTCGTACGGCTTCGTCGGCGTGGAGCCGGAGGTGATGGGCGTCGGCCCGATCCCCTCCACCGAGAAGGCGCTGCGCATCGCCGGCCTGAGCATCGACGACATCGGCCTGTTCGAGCTGAACGAGGCGTTCGCGGTGCAGGTGCTCGCGTTCCTCGACCACTTCGGCATCGCCGACGACGACCCGCGGGTCAACCCGTGGGGCGGCGCGATCGCCATCGGTCACCCGCTGGCGTCCTCCGGCGTCCGGCTGATGACCCAGCTCGCCCGGCAGTTCGCCGAGCACCCCGAGGTCCGCTACGGCGTCACCGCCATGTGCATCGGCATCGGCATGGGCGGCACCGTGATCTGGGAGAACCCGAACTGGGAGGGCGACAAGTGAAGGCACCGAACGAGGTCGTCACCAAGGCGCTGCTGCGCGCGGTGAACGTACCGGGACTGGACCGGCCCGCCGCCCTGATCACCCTGGACAACGGGTTCGACCACACCAAGCCGAACAGCTTCGGCCCGGGCGGCCTGACCAGCCTGGACGAGGCGATCACCGCCGCGCTCGCGGCGGAGCCGTCGTTCATCGCGGTCACCGGCAAGCCGTACATCTTCTGTGTCGGCGCGGACATCACCAGCCTCCCCCAGCTGGCGGACCGCGAGCAGGCGCTGGAGGTCGGCCGGCTCGGCCACCGGGTCTTCGCCCGGCTCAAGGACAGCGCCGTGCCCACCTTCGCGTTCGTCAACGGCGCGGCCATGGGCGGTGGCCTGGAGCTGGCGCTGCACTGCCACTACCGGACGCTGTCCGCGGGCGCGGCGGCCCTGGCGCTGCCCGAGGTCTCGCTCGGCCTGGTGCCCGGCTGGGGCGGCACCCAGCTGCTGCCGAACCTGATCGGCATCCCGGCCGCCACGCAGGTGATCCTGCAGAACCCGCTGATGCAGAACAAGATGCTCAAGCCGAAGCAGGCCGCCGAGATGGGCATCGCGGACGTGCTGCTGGAGCCGGCCGACTTCCTGGAGCGGTCCCTGGAGTGGGCCGCCGGCGTGGTCCGCGGCGAGGTCACGGTCACCCGGCCCGAGGTCGACAAGGACATGTGGGCGGGCGTGCTCTACTTCGCCCGGCAGACCCTCGATGCGCGGCTGCACGGCGCGGTCCCGGCCGCGTACAAGGCGCTGGACCTGTTGGAGACCGCGAAGGACGCCGACTTCGCCACCGGCACCGCCGCCGAGGACGAGGCCCTCGCGGACCTGGTCTTCTCCGAGGAGCTGCGCAGCGGCCTGTACGCCTTCGACCTGGTGCAGCGGCGGGCCAAGCGCCCGGCCGGCGCGCCGGACAAGGGCCTGGCCCGGCCGGTCACCAAGGTGGGCATCGTCGGCGCCGGCCTGATGGCCAGCCAGCTCGCGCTGCTGTTCGCCCGGCGGCTCCAGGTGCCGGTCGTGCTGACCGACCTGGACCAGTCCCGGGTGGACAAGGGCGTCGGCTACGTGCACACCCAGATCGAGAAGGCCGTGAGCAAGGGCCGGATGGACAAGGGCACCGCGGCCAAGCTCTACGGCCTGGTCAGCGGCTCGGTCGACAAGTCCGTGTTCGCCGACGCCGACTTCGTCATCGAGGCCGTGTTCGAGGACCTGGGCGTCAAGAAGCAGGTCTGGGCCGAGCTGGAGAAGATCGTCAAGCCGGAGGCGGTGCTCGCCACCAACACCAGCTCGCTGTCCATCACCGAGATGGCGGCCGAGCTGGAGCACCCGGAGCGGGTCGTCGGCTTCCACTTCTTCAACCCGGTCGCGGTGCTGCCGCTGCTGGAGATCGTCCGCGGCGAGCGGACCGACGACGCCACCCTCGCGACCGCGTTCGCGGTCGGCAAGCAGCTCAAGAAGTCGTCGGTGCTGGTCAAGGACGCCCCGGCGTTCGTGGTCAACCGGCTGCTGACCCGCTTCCTCGGCACCGTGTTCGCCGCCGTCGACGCCGGCACCCCGCTGGACGTGGCGAACAGCGCGCTGGACCCGCTGGGCCTGCCGATGCGTCCGCTGGCGCTGCTCCAGCTGGTCGGCCCGGCCGTCGCCTACCACGTGGGCGGCACGCTGCACGAGGCGTTCCCGGACCGGTTCGCGGTCAGCGAGAACCTCAAGCGGATCGCCGACTCGGGCCAGCCGATCGTGGTCGACGACCAGATCAACGACGAGGTCGCGAAGCTGCTCGTGGTCGGCGACCAGCCGCTCACCGCCGAGCAGGTCCGGCAGAACGCGCTCGACGCGCTCGCGCAGGAGATCCGGCTCATGCTCGACGAGGGCGTCGTCGCCGAGGCGCAGGACATCGACCTGTGCATGATCCTCGGCGCCGGCTGGCCGTTCCACCTGGGCGGCGTCACGCCGTACCTGGACCGGACCGGCACCTCCGAGCGGGTGACCGGCAAGCGGTTCCTGCCGCGCGGCGCGGCCAGCCTGCGCTGACCGACCGGGACATCGATCGCGGTGGTCGGGCCGCCCCTCGGGGCGGCTCCGGCCACCGCGATCGGCGTTGCGGGCCCGGTCACGGCTGGGTTCCGGTTTCGTCACACCGGCCTTGGGCGGACAGCGGCACGTCGGTGGTCATGGCTACCATCACGCGTCCAGAATCTTCACAGGAGCTGCCTTCATGTCCCAGCCGCCGTCCAATCCCTACCCCGGCAACTACCCCCCTCCCCCGCAGCAGCCCGGCGGCTACCAGCCGCCGCAGCAGCAGTACGGCGGCGGCTACCCGCCGGCTCCGCAGCAGCAGCCGCAGTACGGCGGTGACTACCCGCAGGTCCCGCAGCAGCCGCAGTACGGCGGCGACCAGCTCGGCGCCCCGGTGCCGCCGAAGAAGAAGTCCGGGGTCGGCAAGATCCTGCTGATCGTCCTCGCCGTCGTCCTGGTGCTCTGCGTCGGTGGCGGCGTCGCCTTCTGGCTCGCCGCGGGCGACGACGTCAAGGACGTCGTCACCGCCACCAAGACCCGGGTCGTCGAGCCGACGACGCTCGGCGGCCGGCCGAAGGTGAGCCAGCCCGAGCTGCAGAGCGCCGCGCTGCAGATGAAGTCCGAGTTCAGCAAGGACGTGCCGAACGCGACCAGCACGGCCGGCGCGTTCTACGGCGACCCGGCCAAGAAGGACCTGGTCATGATCGCCGGCGTCTCCGGCGTCATCGCCGACCCGAAGAAGGAGATGGCGGACGCCATCACGGCGATCACCCCCGAGCTGGGCGCCAAGGAGTTCAAGACGGTCGACGCCGGCCCGCTGGGCGGCGACGCCAAGTGCGGCGACGGCAAGACCGAGGGCATCCCGGTCGGCGTCTGCATCTGGGTCGACAAGGGCAGCCTGGGCATGGTGGTGATCTACTTCAAGTCCGCCGCCGAGCTCCAGTCGGAGTTCGTCTCGCTGCGCGGCGAGATCGAGAAGCAGGACTGACACCGCTCGCACACCGGGCCCCCGCCGACGGCGGGGGCCCGGTGCCGTTTCCGGGTCAGGACGACGCGGCCCGCTCCGCCGGGCTGCGGCAGACGCAGAACTCGTTGCCCTCGGGATCGGCGAGCACGACCCAGCCGGTGCCGTCAGGTCGGCGGCGGTCGGCGACCACTGTGGCGCCGAGGTCGCGCAGCCGTACGACCTCCTCGTCCCGGGTGCCCTCGGCCGCGTGCAGGTCGAGGTGGAACGCGCCCTTGCCGTGGCGCTCCTCGGCCCGGACGAAGAGCAGGTCGGTGCCGTGCCCGTCGGGCGCCACGAGGACCGCCTCCGGGTCACCGGGGTGGTCGTCGTCGTGCAGCTCGCGGTCGAGCACGCGGCCCCACCAGCTGGCCAGCGCGTACGGGTCGTCGGATTCGACGGTCATGCAGTGCATCCGTGCGCTCACGGTGCATCCTCCAATGGGGAGTGCGCCCCGCCGGAGTGCGAGGTCAGCGGGGAACGCGGGGCGCGGGACGGTTCGGAACGGACATCACCACACCCCCTTCCACACTCGGCTGACGTCATGATCCTTCCACCCTCCACCGCCCCCTGACAAGGAAGGGCCCCTTGTTAACACCCGGGTGTTAACAAGGGGCCCTTCCTCTGCCTGAGGCGTTAAAAGGGGGCCCTTCCTTACGGGCCGACGAAGACCGCCTTCGCCCGCCAGTCGACGCCGTCGACCGCCGGACCGCTGCGCACCGTGAACGTCGCGGTCGGCGCGCCGTTCGCCCAGTCGGTGGCCGACAGGTCGCCGGTGTTGCGGTTGACCTTGTAGAGCGTGCCGCCCGAGACGAAGACCCCGCCGGCGTCGACGAGGCCGCCCGACCCGGCCACCGTGAACCGGTCCGCGCCGACCACGCCGCTGTCCGGGGTGAACCAGCGCCAGAACAGGCCGCTCTGCCCGGCGAGCGTGTAGTAGAGCCGCCCGTCGAGATGGAACATCCCGGTCACGTTGGGGATCTCCGCGTAGAAGCCGGTGGTCACCCCGACGTACGTCTGCCCGGCCGGGCCGGAGTCGGTCTCCACCGTGTCCCAGTAGGCGTCGTGGTAGGGGTCGACCAGCGCCGGCGCGCCGAACGTGGTCCCGTCGAACGTGCGTCGCCAGAGCGCGCCGTTCAGGCCGTAGAAGAGCGTGCCGCCGACCCAGAACGCACCCTTGACGGTGGACCAGGCGGTGGCGTCCGGGTTCGCCACCGGCGTCGCCGCACCGACGGTGGTGGCGCCGTCGTACGGCCGGGCCTGGACCTCGTCGCCGGTGCCGGCCGGCGGCGCCCCGGTCTTGACGATCTCGACGCCGTCGACCAGCGGGTTCTCCACCACGTGCCGGAACTCCAGGTCCACCGTGCCGTCGCTGACCACGGTGAACTCCCGCATGGTGCCGACGTTGTGCCCGACGCTCGCGGACAGGTCCAGGTCGTCGAGGACGGTGGCGCCCTCCAGCGCCACGTCGAACACACGCTTGCCGGCGGTGCCGGTGCCGTCGTAGCGGTTGGCCAGGTAGAGCCGTACCTGGACCTCGGTCCCGGCGGGCACCGGGAACTGCCAGGTCATCTCCGGGGCGGCGGCCGGGTCGTACCGCTCGTCGCTGTAGAGCGCGGCCGGGGTGCCGGCCGGCACCGTCGCGTCGAGCGTGCCGACCGGCGCGAAGCCGGCGGTGGCGCTGCCGCTGTTGTGGTACGGGCTCGGGTTGCCGCCGTCGTCGGCCGCCCAGTCCGGTCCACCGTCGGTGGCGGCGACCGCGGGGCCGCCGGCGTTGACCCGGTAGAGCACGTTCGTCAGCTTCGGCACGCCGGCCTGGTAGACCCGGCCCGGCAGGGTCGCCGAGGTGGTCGGGTGCGGGGCCGCGCCGCCGGCCAGCGGGAAGAACGCGATCCGCTCCCGCCGGTACTGGAAGTTGCCAATCCACGACGTGTCCCCGCCGACCCAGAGCCCGGTCGGGGTCACCAGCATCTCGGTGGCCCCGACGCCGCGCGGGTGCCGGCCCGGGTTCCAGGACAGCGGCAGGCCGGTACGCGGGTCCAGCGCGGCGATGCTGGCCCGGCCGACCGCGCCGGCCCGGGCGTTGTCGGCGCCGGTGCTGTTGTTCAGCCAGCGGAAGTGCCCGCCGACGTAGACCGCCTGTTCGCTGACGCCGACCGACAGGAACGTGTCGCCGCCGGTGTAGTCCACCCAGGTCGGTTGCTGGTCCGGGCCGGTCGCGGCCGCCTCCCACCGCGCCGCGGCGTCACAGAGCGTGCCGCCGAACGGCGAGCCGGTGGTGACCACCACGAAGTAGCTGCTGTCCGGGGCGAACGCGATGTCACGCATGTACGAGTCGAACGCCTGCCACTTGCAGCGCGGCGTGTACCGGCTGGTGTTCCAGTCGGCCACGGTGGCGGCGGTGGCGCCCAGGTCCAGCTTGACGATCTGGTCGTGCAGCACCCCGTCGGCCTTCTTGAAATTGCCGATCACCACGAGCGTCGTGCCGTCCGGGGAGACCGCCAGCTTCTCCGGGCCGACCCCGGCGTTGGACCCGCTGACCCCGTCGTAGTTGTGGTGCTCGGTCAGCGCGGTGGTGAGGTAGCCGTCGAGCGCGCCGGTGGTGGCGTTGAGCGAGGCCAGGCCGCCGCGCGGGTTGCTGTTGCCGGCCGTGGTGAAGATGCCGCCGACGAGCAGCCGGTCGCCGACCAGGGCGATGTCGTTGACCAACCCGTTGAACGCCGGGCCGGTGAAGCTGGTGACCAGCGCGCCGGTGGCCACGTCGAGCAGGGCCACCTTGCGCCGGGTGACGCCGTTGACGGTGTTGAACTTGCCGGCGACGTAGACCGTGCCGGCGGTCGGGCCGGCGACGACCGCGTACACCTCGTTGTCGACCACGGGTACGAACGCGGTGTCCACGGCGCCGGTGGCCTTGTCGAAGGCGAGCAGGTAGTTGCGGGTGATGTCGACGTCGGACCCGCGGTTCTGCACCCGGATGAACGAGCCGGCCGCGATGATCTTCGTGCCGGCGTCGTGGATCGCGTCGACGCTGCCGTCCACGATGTCCGGCGAGGCGGTGGAGGGGACGGCCTTGACCACGGTGGTGTGGTCGGGCGCGGCGTTCGCGGGGGCGGCGGGGGCCAGGCCGGCGGCGGTGAGCGCGACCGCGGCGAGGGCCGCGAGGGCCCGGCGGCGCGGGGCGGAGGGGTGGGTCACTGGCAGCTCCGTGAGGTGAGCGGGGTGAGGCGTGTCGCTCCGCTCACCCTGGGCCACCGCTCAGCCGTCGTCCAGCGCCGGGCAAGCTTTCTGACCGACCACCGCGTCGCCACGGCCGAGCACCCGTCGCGGGCGGGCGGGACAGCCGGGCCGGGCCGCACGAAAAGGTGGGGACCCGTGGCCGGCCGGGCGGCGCGGGATCGGCGGTCAGGTGGCCGCGGGCGGGTCGGCCGACGGAAGTGTGACCGTCACCTCCAGGCCGCCGCCGGGCTGGGCGACCGCCTTCACCGTGCCGCCGTGCGCGTCGCAGACGGCCCGCACGATGGACAGGCCGAGGCCGGAGCCACGGGCGCCGGTGCGTTCCTGGCCGCCCCGCCGGAACGGCTCGAACAGCCCGGGCACCTCGGCCGGGGCGACCTCGAAGCCGGTGTTCCCCACCACCAGCCAGGACCGCTGCCCGTCGGTGCCGGTGCGGACCCACATCCGACCGTGCAGGTGGTTGTAGCGGACCGCGTTCTCCACCAGGTTCCCGGCCAGCCGGTCGAGCAGCCCCGGGTCGCCGACCACCGGCGCCGGCCGCAGCGAGGTCTGCACCCGCAGGCCGATCCGCTCGACCTCGCGGGCGACCGCGGAGAGCGCGTTGGCGGCGCCCACGGCGAGGTCGGTCTCCGCGCGCCGGGCCAGCCGCCGGCCGGTCTGCGCCTCGCTGCGGGCCAGCACCAGCAGCGCGTCGACCAGGCCGTTGGCCCGTTCCGACGCCTCCCGCACCACGCCGGCCATCCGCCGGTACTCGGCCAGGTCGGCGTCGTCGTCGCTGAGCGTCACGTCGATCTCGGTACGCATCACCGCGAGCGGTGTGCGCAGCTCGTGCGAGGCGTTCGCGACGAACCGCTTCTGCGCCTCGAACGCGGCGGTGATCCGGTCCAGCATCGCGTCGAACGTCTCGGCCAGCTCGGCCACCTCGTCGTCCGCGCCGGACCAGCCGATCCGCTCGTCCAGCGTGGTCTCGCCGAGCCGGCGGGCGGTGGCCGTGACCTGGTGCAGCGGGCGCAGCGCGCGCCCGGCCACCAGGTACGCCCCGGCCACCCCGACCACGCCGACGGCCAGCAGCGCCAGCAGCCCCTTGACCAGCAGTTCCTGGGAGGCGGCGTCGACCAGTTGCCGCTGCCACTGCCCGGCGTTGAGGGTGCGGCCGTCGGTGAGCACCACGGTGGTGCCGGGCAGCAGCTCGTCGGTGGGACGCAACGCGTCCCGGACCAGCAGCCAGGCCAGCAGGACCAGGATCGCCCCGGCGCCGACCAGCAGCACGCCGTTGAGCAGGGTCAGTCGCAGCCGCAGCGTGGGTCGCACCCGCCGCGTACCCATGTCAGGAGACCCCGCCGACGCGGTAGCCGGCGCCGACCACGGTGTCGATCAGCGGCGGGTCGCCGAGCTTCTTGCGCAGGGTCATCACGGTGACCCGGACGATGGTGGTGAACGGGTCGGTGTTGGCGTCCCAGACCCGTTCCAGCAGTTCCTCGCTGGACACCACCGCCCCGCGCGCCTTGAGCAGCTCGGCGAGCACGCCGAACTCCTTGTTGGTGAGCTCCAGCGGCACCCCGCCGCGGCTCACCACCCGGCGGGCCGGGTCGAGTTCCAGGTCGGCGACGGCCAGCACCGGGGGCGCGGCCGGGGTGGCGCGCCGGCCCAGCGCCTGCACCCGGGCCACCAGCTCGTCGAAGGCGAACGGCTTGGCCAGGTAGTCGTCGGCGCCGAGCTGCAACCCCTCGACCCGGTCGGCGACGGTCCCGCTGGCGGTGAGCATGAGCACCCGGGTCAGCGCGCCGGAGGCGGCCAGGTCCGCGCAGATCCGGTCGCCGTGCACGCCGGGCAGGTCGCGGTCCAGGATCACCACGTCGTAGCGGGTCACGAACGCCGCCTCGTGCCCGGCGTTGCCGTCGTAGGCGACGTCCACCGCCATCCCGCGCTTGCGCAGCCCGCGCGCGATCGCGTCGGCGAGGTTCCGCTCGTCCTCGACCACCAGTACCCGCATCCCGGCCTCCCGCCTCGTGACCTCCCACAACCTACTGGCGGGGACCAAACGGCCGGCACGCGCCGCCGTTGCAGAAAACCTTCGGGTACGCGATGCTCCCCGACAAGAATCGACCAGCGCGCCGGCCGACGGCCGGACCCGAGCCGAGCGGAGCCCCGATGACCGCCGTCCACCCCGGCCGGGACGTGGCGTACCACCGGTTCCGCTTCCCGGCGGACCGGGACCGGGGCCGCGTGGACGGGCTGCGCGCCGAGCCGGGTGGGCTGACGCCCGACGCGAACGCCGGCACGCTGACGCACACCGATCCGCACTCCGGGACCACCGTCGACTACGCCGCGGGGACGTGGACCTCCCCGGTGGTGCCGGTCGGCTTCGCCGCCGCCGAGCTGGTGCCCTCCTGGACCGCGGACACGCCCCCCGGCTGCTGGCTGCGGGTGGAGCTGCGCGGCTGGGCCGGTGACGCCGCCACCACCGGCTGGTACGAGCTGGGCCGCTGGGCGGCCGACGACAGCGCGGTGCACCGCTCGTCCGTGCCCGGGCAGGCCGACGGCCACGCCCGGGTGCTGGCCGACACGCTCCGCGTCACCGACGCGACGGTGACCGGCTGGCAGGCCCGGGTGACCCTGTTCCGCCGGCCCGACGCGCCCGCCGGCCCGGTGCTGCGCACGGTCGGCGTGGTCGCGTCCGCCGACGCCGACGCCGACGCCGGGGTCGACGGCGGCGCGGCGGAGACCGGCGCCCGGGGTCGGGTGCTGGACGTGCCGCGGTACGCGCAGCGGCTGCACGCCGGCGGGGAGACCCGCTGGGGCGGCGGCGGGGACTCCTGGTGCAGCCCCACCTGCGTGTCGATGGTGCTCGACTTCTGGGGCGCCGGCCCCACCCCGGAGCGCTACGCCTGGGTCGACCCGCCCGGCCCGCGCCCGGTGGTGGTGCACGCCGCCCGGCACTGCTACGACCACGCGTACGCCGGGGCGGGGAACTGGCCGTTCAACACCGCGTACGCGGCCACGCACGGGGTGGACGCGTTCGTCACCCGGCTGCGCTCGCTGGCCGAGGCGGAACGGTTCGTCGCCGCCGGCATCCCGCTGATCGTCTCGGCGGCGTTCACCGCCGGGCAGGTGCCCGGGCTGGACTACGACACCCGCGGGCACCTCGTCGTGCTGGTCGGCTTCACCGACGACGGCGACCCGGTGCTCAACGACCCGTACGCGCCGGACGACGAGCGGGTCCGCCGGACCGTGCCCCGGGCGCCGTTCGAGGCGGCCTGGCAGGGTGGCAGCGGCGGGATCGCGTACGTGGTGCGCCCGGAGTCGGTGCCGCTGCCCGCGCCGCCCGCGCAGCGCAACTGGTGATCAGCGGCCGACCGGCCAGATCGTCAGCCCGCCGTCCGGGCGCAGGCACACCAGCACGGTGCCCGAGTCGGCGCACTCGTCCCAGGAGCCGGGCAGCACCGCCCGGATCCGCGCCTCCGCGGCCGGCACGTCCAGCGCGCCGACCAGCGTCCGGTCCGCGCTGAGGTGACGCAGCCCGAGCAGCCCGTCGGGCGGCCGGACCGTGCCGGTGATCCGCCAGCGCCCGAGCCGGCCGAGCACCCGGCCGGTGGTCGGCTCCAGCACCCACCGGTTGAGCTCCAGGCCGACTCCGGGCGTGGCCGCGAGCAGGCGGCCGCCGACCGGGAACACCCCGAGCCACCGCTCGTCGGTCCACGCCGGACGCCCGGTCGCCGGGTCGAGCGTCCGCGCGCCGCCGACCTGGTCGCGCAGGCAGACCATGCCGGCGCAGTCGGTGAACCAGAGCCCGGCGCGCTCCCGCACCGGCACGGTCCAGCGGGCGTCGAGCCGGTCCAGCCCGTACGCGGTGACCGTGCCGGGACCGCCGTCGACCAGCAGCAGATCGGCCACCACCTGCGCGTACCGGTAGGAGACGCCGTCCGGCGCGGCCGGCACCCGCCCGGTGTGCGCCAGCGCGCCGGTGTCCGCGTCGTGCACGGCCACCCGCCCGTCCGGCGTCACCAGCACGAGCTGAGTCACCCCGTGGCCGTCCGTCCGGTAGGCCACCCCCTGGGCCGGTATCGGCAGCGTCCACCGCACCGCCCCGGAGCCCGGGTCGACGGCCAGCACGCTGCCCGCGCCGGCCGCCCGGGGACTCTCCAGCAGCAGGCCGCCGGACGCGGTCGTGACCGGGTAGCCGGGCTGCCGCCAGCGTGACGCGCCGGTGGCCGGGTCGAGCAACGTGGAGAGCGTGTCGCCGGCGCCGGCCGGGCTGCTCGTGACCAGGAGCCCACCGGCGGCGACGCCCAGCCCGAGCACGTGGTCGCCGGCGGGCAGGCTGAACCGCCAGAGCGGCTCCCCGCCGGGCAGTCGGTGCCCGGTGACCACCCGGCCGCCCCGGCCGACGGTGCCCGGCCCGTCGGCCACCATCAGCCGGTCGGCGAGGACCACGAACGCGGCTCCCTGCGGTGCGGGCACCCGCACCGGCGCCGGCCGCTTGGCCGGCGCGGCCGCGCCGGTCACCGCGAGCAGCGCCAGGCAGACCAGCGCCACCACCCGGGCGACCCGACCCGGAGGGCGCCGGGGCGACGCGGGAAGCGGCTCGTCGCCGTCCTCGCCGTGCCGCATCTCACCCAGGTCGATGAGCGCGCTCACGGCAGCCGCCGCACCGCGAAGTCGCCGTCACCGTCGCGGCACACCACCAGCGCGCGGCCGGCCGAGCAGTCCACGCCGGAGAGCACGCCCCGGACCGGCAGCCGACCGCCGGGCAGGTCCAGCTCGGCGAGAAGCAGCCGACCGCCGCCCAGCGGCCGGGTCAGGAACAGCGGGCCGCCGACCTCGCTCGGCGGGACCGCCGTCCACCCTGCGAGATCGGCGACCAGCCGCCCGTCGTCGGCGTCCAGCACCGCCAGGTGGCCGTCGTCGCTCTCACTGGCGCCGACGAGCAACCGCCCGCCGTCCGCCTTCCACACACCCGCCCATCGGTCGATGGTCCACCGGACCGCGCCGGTGGCCGGGTCGAGCCCCCACATGCCGCCGGTCTGCCGGCTGGCGCAGAGCACGCCTCCGCAGGTGTCCACATAGTCCAGCAGCGGCAGGTCGGCGGTCCACCGCGACCGGAGCGTGTCCCGCTGGTAGGCCGCGACCCCGTCCTCCCGGATCTCCAGCACCAGGTCGCCGGCGGTCAGCACCCGCCGCTGGGTGGGCAGCTCCCCCGGATGCAGGTCACGGGCGGCCAGCCGCTCGCCAGTGACCGCGTCCAGCACCACGGTCTCGCCGCTCTCCGGCACCACCAGCAGCCCTTCGACCCCCGCCGGCCCGAGGACGAACCGCAGATCCGGGGTCGCGGGGGCGGTCCACAGCGTGCGGCCGTCGGCGACCGCCACCCGGCGCACCTCCTGCGGGCCCGACCCGGTCGTCGGTTGGAGCAGAAGCGCGTCCCCGGCCGGGTAGCCGAGCGCGGGTTGCCGCCAGCTGAGCCGGCCCGTCGCCGTCTCCAGGGCCACCGTCTGCCACGCCTCGTCGGGCCCGTTCGGCCCGGCGGCCAGCACCCGGTCGCCCATCTCCCACACCGAGACGACGTCGCCCGGGCTCGGCAGCCGGCTGCGCCAGCGTTCCCGCCCGTCCCGGTAGGCGACCACCTCCCGGAGCGCACCGGGCCGCCAGTCCAACGGCCGGACCACGTACACCCGGTCACCGGCGACGAACGCGGACGCCCCGGTGCCAGCCGGCACCGTCCACCGCGCGGGACGCGCCGGTGGCGTCGCGGACGCGAGCGTGACCAGCGCCACCAGCAGCACCACCAGGACGCGGAACGGCCGGCCGACCGCACGCGGCGCCCGGCCCGGCACGTCGGACGCCGGGTCGTCCCGCAGCTCACCCAGATCGATGACGGTCACGAGCACCCCTCTCCGCGCCGCCGGACCCTCGCCCGGTCGTGACCGGACCGTGGCCGGACCGCCTGTACGATGGCCCGTCGTGGCCGTGCCGGTGGTGGACCCCTCGCTGAACTCCTCGTCCGTCGAGGTCGACACCCGCGTGTCCGACCCGCCGCGTCGGCCGCGTCGCCGACCGGCCCGTGCCGACGTGCTGGCCATCGGAGCCTATGCGCTGCTCGGTGTTCTCGTCTGCCTCAACTACTGGGGCGACGTGCAGCACCGGGTCTCCTCACACCTGCCGACCGACCACAGCTGGTTCGAGTGGCTGTTCGCGCACGGCGCCTACTCGGTGCGGCACCTGGAGAACCCGCTGTTCACCGCCCGGCAGAACGCGCCGGACGGGGTGAACATGATGGCGAACACCTCGCTGCTCGGGGTGACGCTGCCGCTGGCGCCGCTGACCATGCTGCTCGGCCCGCAGGTGATGTACGCGCTCTACCTCGGCGCGGCGCTGTCGGCGACCGCCGCCACGTCGTACTGGACGCTGTCGCGGCACCTGGTCCGCTCCCGCGGCGCGGCGTTCGTCGGCGGGGCGTTCCTCGGCTTCGCCCCGGGCATCGTGCACCACGCCAACGGGCAGCCCAACTTCGTGTCGAACTTCCTGCTCCCGCTGATCGTCTCCCGGGTGCTGCGCCTCGGCGAGCCGGGCCGCTGGCGGCGCAACGGCGTGGCGCTCGGGCTGCTGGTGGCGTACCAGATCTTCATCAACGAGGAGATGCTGCTGCTCACCGCGCTGGCCTGCCTGGTCGTCGTGGTGGCGTACGCGGTGCAACGCCCGCGCGCGACGCGGGAGCGGGCGGGCGCGTTCCTGGCCGCGATCGGGGTCGGTGGCGGGGTGGCGCTGCTGCTCACCGCGTACCCGATCTGGTTCCAGTTCAACGGCCCGCAGTCCTACCGCGGCCTGCAGGGCGGGGTCTTCCACAACTGGGGCGAGGACCTGATGGCCTTCGTCACCTTCGCCCGGGACACCGTGGCCGGGGACGAGGCGGTGGAGAAGACCATCGGGCTGACCGAGCAGAACACCTGGTTCGGCTGGCCGCTGGTGCTGGTCGGGCTGGTCGCGCTGGTGCTGCTGGCGCGCCGGTCGGTGCCGGCCCGGATCCTGGCCGTGCTGGTGGTCGTGTTCATGGTCGCCTCGATCGGGCCCACGGTGCGCTTCGACGGGGTGGAGACCGAGGTCGACGGCCCGTGGGCGTACGTGCCGGACGACCTGCCGCTGGTCGAGATGATGATGCCGACCCGACTGAGCCTGGTGGTGGTCGGCGCGGTCGGCGTGCTGCTGGCGCTGGCCTGGGACGCCCTGGCCCGCGCCGGCCGGTCGCCGGTGCCCGCCCCGCGTGCCGGCGACGACACCTCAGCGCCGGGTGCCGGGCCCCGCCGGCGGCGCGGGCTGCGCCTGGTCGGGTACGCCGCGATCGTGGCCGCCCTGCTGCCGCTGTTCCCACGCCCGCTGCCGGCGCAGCAGATCGACCCGCCGCCGCACTTCGTCACCTCGGGCGGCTGGCGCCCCTACGTGCCGGACGGCCGGACCCTCGTCCCGGTGCCGATCCCGAGCAACGTGCACGGGCTGCCGACGCTGCGCTGGAGCGCGCTGACCGGGCAGGAGTTCCCGATCCCGGGCGGCTACTTCATCGGCCCGAACGAGCGGGGCGAGGGCGTCTTCGGCGCCCCGAACCGCCCCACCAGCACGCTGATCTACTCCACCATGGACGCCGACCGGGTCCCGGAGATCACCGAGGAGAACCGCCGGCAGGCCGTCGAGGACCTGCGCTTCTGGCGGGCGTCGGTGGTGGTGCTCGGGGCGAACCCGCGCGAGGCGGTGCTGCGCGACCTGATGACCGCGCTGCTCGGCCCCGCCCAGCGGGTCGACGACGTCTGGCTCTGGGACGTGCGCGACCGCGTGTAAGGAAGGGCCCCTTCTTAACGTATTCGGTAGAGAAGGGGCCCCCTTTTAACACGGGCGCGTTAAAAGGGGGCCCCTCCTTACACGGCACCGGGTGCGTCAGCCGAGCAGGGGGCGGACGTCCCACAGGTGCCCGCCGGGCACGTCCCGGCCCGGGCCGACCAGGGCGTCCACGGTGGCGCGCACCGGGTCGGCCGGCGACGAGTCGGCCTGCACCAGCGCCGCCGCCCGCCAGTGCCGCAGGTCCTCGACCGCCTGCCGGCGCTCCACGTCGCCGACCGGCGGCACCTGGCCGGTCTCGGCGGCCCGGCGCAGCAGCAGCGAGGTGGGCCGGTCCGGCGCGCCCCAGCGGGCGGTCGGGTCGGTCGCCGAGCGCGGGCCGATGAAGTAGCCGCCGGGCGCGTCGAAGGCCAGCCCGGTGCGCGCCGACCAGAACATGGCCGGGCTGACCGCCGCCCCGGTCACCGGGGGCACCGGCACCAGCGTCCGGCCCGGCGGGACGTACGCCTGCCAGCCGCCGCCGGACACCACGGCCGGCACCGGCGTCACCGGCACCGTGCGGATCGGCGTCGGGGTGAGCGGCAGCAGCGCGGCGGCGACCGCGCCGGCCCACGGCGCCCAGGCGCGCGTGCCGGAGCGCCGGACCCGGTCCAGGGCCAACGCCAGCAGCACCCCGCACACCGGTACGCACACCAGCGCGAACCGCGCCGGCACCACCAGGTCGAGCAGCGGCACCCCGGCGAGCAGACGGTAGGGGCCGGGCACCCCGGTGTCGTGCCGGTTCAGCACCACGCTCGCGCCGAGCGACAGCAGCGCGAACAGCAGCCCGCACGCGGCGAGCGCGCGCACCAGCGGCCGACGCCACAGCCGCACCACCACGAGCAGCGCCAGCAGCGGCAGGAACGGCCCGAAGAACGAGTTCTGCTCGGTCGGGTTCGGCGACAGCAGCCCGGCGCGGTGGGCGTCCCCGGCGACGGTCTGCCGCGCGGTGGCGGTGAACGAGGCCAGGTCCAGCCGGTAGCCCAGGGTGTGGAACGGCATCCCGCTGTAGTGGCCCGGCCCGAAGAACTGGAACCACAACGGGTACGCCAGCAGCACGCCGGCGACCAGCGCGCCGATGCCCAGCCGGCGGGCCACCACCGGGACCAGCCGGCGGGCGGCGGCCCGGTCGGCCAGCGCGTACGCCCCGGCCAGCACCCCGGCCGCGAGGGCCAGGAAGACCAGCACCTCCTCGCCGAGGAAGACCTGGTAGGCGACCGCCAGCCCGAGCAGCACGCCGTCGCGGCGGACCCGGTCGGTGGCCGGCCGGAAGACCAGCGCCAGGATCACCGGCACCAGGAACTGGGCGGCCATGTGCAGGTGCGCGCCGGCCTGGGCCACCATGCCGGGGGCGAAGCCGCAGACCAGGCCGCCCACCGCGGCGGCGGCCCGGGAGCGGACCAGCCGGCAGGCGAGCAGCGCGTACCAGGCGGTGGCCGTGCCGGCGAGGCTGAGCGTCACCGCGACGAGGAACGCCGCCTGGGAGCCGAACGCCACGGTGACCGGGGTGAGCGGCACACCCAGCCCGAGCACCGAGGTGTTCGCCATCAGGTTCACCCCGTCCGGGGCGTTCAGCGCGGCGCTCCACAGCGGGTTCTCCCCGCCGGTCACCGCGCGGGCCGCCCGGGCCAGCATCCACTCGAACAGCATCTGGTCGCCGGCCTGGTGGAACAGCCGTTCCGGCCGGCGCCACTGGTCGGTGGTGAGCAGCACGGCCAGACCGAGGTAGCCGGCCACCACGAGCGCGTCGACCGGGCGGGGCCGCCACCGGCGCCGGGACGCGCGGCCGGGGCGGTCCGCCGCGGTCAGACGGAGCGGCTGGTCAGTGTCCGGACGTCCCACAACCACACGTCCAGCTCCTGCCGGCCGGGGCCGACCAACTGCTCCACGGTCCGGCGCAGCGGCTCGGCGTTCTGCTCGTTGAGCGGCAGCACCACCACCGCCGCGTTCCAGTGCCGCAGCTCGTCGAGGAAGCGGCGGCGCTGCCGGTCGTCGAGCTTCGGCGTACGCCCGGTGGACGCCACCTCCTCCAGCAGGTCCCCGATGCCGCTGGGCCGGCCGCCGAAGCGGCCCGGGTCGCCGGTGACGCCGTTGCGCGGGGCGAGGAAGTAGCCGCCGGGGATCTTGAAGTCGAGGTCGGTGCTGGCCGCCCAGCGCATCGGGTCGGTGTTGCCCATCGCCGGCACCGGCACGGAGACCAGCGTCTGGTCCGGCCCGACGTACTGCCGCCACCGGTCGGCGGTGATGAACTCCGGCACCGGCGGCCGGGTGGTGACCCGCAGCGGCATCGGCGCGATCGGCAGCAGCGCGAAGACCAGGCCGGCGGCGGTCAGCGTGCGGGCGGTGCGCCGGTCCACGCCCCGCAGCACCCAGGCGCTGCGCACCGCGTACGCGAGCAGCACCGCGACCGTCACGCCGGTGATCATGCCGAACCGGGTCGGCACCACGGCGTCCAGCAGCGGCAGCCGCACCAGCAGCTCCCACGGCCCGGTGACCAGCTCCCGGTCCCACCAGGAGATCCGCTCGCCGAGCGAGAGCACGGCGAAGAACAGCCCGGTCGCGGCCAGCGCCCGCACCACCACGTCCCGGCGCAGCCAGACCACGATGCCCACGGCGAGCAGCGACAGGCTCCAGCCGAAGAAGGCGTTCTCCTCCGAGTAGTTCGGGGCGAGGTTGACGTTGGCCCGCTCGTTGCCGCCGAAGGTGGGCGAGCCGGGGGCGAAGAACGCGGCGATGTCGTTGCCGTAGTCACGCACCGTGTCGCTGAGCCCGTGGTACGCCATCGGCCCGGCGAACTGCACCCAGAGCGGGTACGCCAGCAGCGCGCCGGCGAGCAGCGCGCAGACCGCGAGCCCGGCGCCGAGCGGTCGCCAGGCGGCGGCCCACCGCGCGCGCTGCTGCGCCAGCACGGCGAGCAGGAACACGCCCAGCGCCATGGCGGTGAAGAGCAGGATCTCCTCGTTGATGAACGCCTGGGCGGTGACCAGGAGCGCGAGCAGCGCGCCGTCGCGGACCGGGCGGGTCGACCGGGTCAGCACCAGCACCCGCCAGACGATGAACGGCAGCAGGAACTGGCTGATGATGTTCGGATGCCAGTTGGCGTGCGACAGCATGGCCGGTGAGAACCCGCAGAACCAGGCGCCGACGGCGGCGGCCGGGCGGTGACGCACCAGGTGCCGGGAGAGTACCCGGTACCAGGCGGCGGCGGTGCCGGCCAGGCCGAGCGTGACCAGCGTGACGAAGGAGACCGCCGGTCCGAACAGGAGGGTCACCGGCACCATCGGGATGCCGAGCGCCAGGATGGCGGTGTTCGCCATCAGGTTGACCCCGTCGGGGTAGTTGAACTGCTCGGTGAAGAACGGGAACTCGCCGTGCAGCACCACCCGCACCGAGTGGGCGAGGAAGAACTGCACCTGTGCCGGGTCGCTGCTGTAGAGCGCGGCCACCCGGCCGGCGGGGTCGGCCCAGATGCCGCTGGTCACCCAGATCGCGGCGAGCAGGAAACCGCCGTACACGACGAGGTCGATCCGGCGGCGCGTCCAGCGCCACCGCCACCGGCGACGCGCGGCGGGCACGGCCTCGTCCGCCGGGTCGGCGGGGGCCGGCGGGTCGGCGGGGGCCGGCGGGTCGGGCCGGGTGACCGGAGGCCGGTCGAGGGTGACGGAGCGGGGTCCCGTCGGGGCGTCGGCGGCCGGCGTCGAGGCGCCGCGGGTCTCGGCAGGCGTCACAGTCGGCGGAGTCTACCGGAGCCGGATATTGGCGCACGAATCGCGCGTCACGTTCCGCGACGAACGGGTGAGCCGGGCTCGGCCGGGCGACCGGTCGTCTCGTACCATGTGGGCTTCCGACCGACGACCGGCGAGGGGATCAGGGTGGTTTCAGCCCGCCGAGGCGCTACGACGGGCACCGCGCTGGCCGCGCTGCTGCTGGTCACGGTCGGTTGCGGACCGGTCGCCGAGCGGCAGCCGAAGGACCTGCGGGTCGGCTACGACAGCCTGGACGGCACGCTGGCGGTCTGGCCTCCGCGCGGCAGCCTGGCCCGCGACGCCGCCGCCACCGCCGGGATCACCGAGGCGGTGCGGGGCTGGCGGTCCCCGGTGGACGACCGGGTGCACGTGCCCTCCTCCGGCATCCTCTTCTCCGGCCAGGTCGCCGGTTCCGCGCTGGCGCTGGTCGCCGCGGACGTGCCCGGCGAGGCCGCCTCCTGGCTGCTGCAACTCGGCCGGGACGGGCAGCGCTGGCGGGTGGCGCACGCCACCGAGTACACCGACCCCGGCTACCTGGTCTACTCCGACGTGCTGCCGGTGCGCCAGCCCGAGGGCCGCCGCTACCTCACCTCCGCCCGGGTCGAACGCCTGCTCGGCCCCGACGGCCGGGTGCTGGGCGGCGCCGACGGCGTGACCGACCCGGTCGCCGCGCCGGCCTGCCGGGCCGTCGAGCTGACCGCGACGCTGCGGCCCACCCCGTCGCTGCCGCGCGGCCGGGCCGCGGACCGCGTCCTCGACCTGGGTACGGCCACCGAGGCGCCCCGCTACCCGCTGGTGCGCGACGAGACCGGCGCCGGCAGGCGGGCCCTGACCGGGTTGGACACCTGCGCGCTGGCCGGTGAGCGGGGCCCGTTCGGCAGCCTCCCCCGCCGCCTCGGCGACCGCGAGGCGCCCCGTTCGACGCCCGAGTCCTGGCCGATGGCGAAGATCGCGACCCGGTCGCTGGGCGAGGTGGCCCTGGGCGGCGGGGAGCCGGGCGACCTGGAGCAGCTCAGCTGGGAGACGGCCACCGGCACCATGACCGCGGTGGTCTACCGCCCCGCCGGCGGCGGAACCCCGGTGGTCTCCCCCGCCGACCGGTCCACCACGCTCCAGGCCTACCACCTGCCGGTGCCCGGGCAGCCGCTCGCGGTGCTGACCTGGCGTACCCGGGACGCCTCGTTCGCCGCCCCGCCCGGCACCACCCGCCTGGTCGACCGGCCCGGCCTGGTGGTGGTCGAGCAGACCGACGCCAAGCAGACGTTCAGCCTGGCCGGCACCGAGAAGACCTGGTACCGCTCCCTCTCCGCCCCCCGCTGACGGGCGGAGGGCCTTCCCGTCGGAGGACCCCATGGTCGAGATGATCCGTCGGTTCTACGCCCGTCGCCTACGGGCCGGACTCGTCGACGCGACGCTGCCCCGGCACGTCGCGATGGTGATGGACGGCAACCGTCGCTGGGCGCGGCAGATGGGGTTCGACGACCCGTCGGTGGGCCACCGGTACGGCGCGGCACACCTGCACGAGGTGGCCGGCTGGTGCACCGAGCTGGGCATCCGGCAGATCACCCTGTTCGTCGCCTCGGTCGACAACGTACGCAAGCGCGGCTCCGCCGAGGTCGCGCACCTGATGCGGCTGGTCGAGGACGTCATCGCCGAGCCGCTGCGGCGACCGGACAGCCCGTGGCGGCTGCACGTGGCCGGCCGGACCGACGTCCTGCCCGACTCCACCCGGCACGCGTTGAAGCTGGCCGAGGACGTCACCCGGGACCGGGCCGGCGGCTTCGACCTGACCGTGGCAATCGGCTACGACGGTCGTACCGAGATCGCCGACGCGGTCCGGCGCCTGCTGCACCGCGAGGCGGAGGCCGGGGCCACCCTCACCGACGTGGCGGACCGCCTCACCGCCGACGCCATCGGCGCGCACCTCTACACCGGCGACCGATCGGCTCCCGACCTGGTCATCCGGACCAGCGGGGAACGGCGGATGTCCGGCTTCCTGCTCTGGCGGGCGGTCCACTCCGAGCTGTACTTCTGTGACGTGTACTGGCCGGGCTTCCGCGAGGTCGACTTCCTCCGAGCCCTGCGCACCTACACCACCCGCCCCCGCCCTCACCCTCACCCCCGCGTCGATCTTGCACTTGCGGCCCGGACAAACAGGGCGTAACGGATTCCTTCTGGGCCTTAACTGCAAGATCGACGGGTGCTTGAAGGGGCGCGCGCCGGGTGTGGGTCGGGCCTTGATGGCGCGCTTGGGGTGCGGGTTTGCGGGAGAGGCGTCGATCTTGGAGTTGTGGCACCTTCGATACAGGGGCTTACCGGATATCCTGGGCGCCACAACTCCAAGATCGCGGGGACGGCCGAGGCCAGGGCCCGGCGGGCCGGGGCGAGCGGGCGGGTTGGCCAGGCAGGGCTGACCGGGCCGGACGGGCGAGCAGGGCCGGTCAAGGCAGGGCGGCCGAGCAGAGCAGGCCACGCGGACGTCAGGGGTGGTGGAGGCGCATGCCGAGATAGGGGGCGTCGGCGGGGCCGGGGCGGGTGGTGCCGTCGGGGCGCCAGCCGTGCCGGATGTAGAAGGCACGGGCCCGGGTGTTGCGCTCCCAGACCTCCAGCACCCCCACGGGCAGCGCCTCGGCCTCCAGGTGACGCAGGAAGAGCCCGTGCAACGTGCCGCCGATGCCGCGGCCCCAGCAGTCCGGGTCGACGTGGATCTGGTAGAGCTGCGCGGCGTCCACCTCGGACGAGTGCGGCGGGCCCATGGCCAGCAGACCGACCACCCGCCCGTCGACCACGGCGCAGCGGACGTGCTTGTGCGGCGCGGCGATGGCCGCCGTCCAGCCGTCCCGCTGTTCCCGGGCCAACTCCGGGTTGACGATCTCCCCGGTGGGCAGCCCGCCCGCGCCGTAGTAGGCGACGCGGGCGCGGGTGTGCAGGTCGACGATGTCGTCCAGGTCGGCCGGCGTGGCGGCACGCACGTCCATGGCACACTCCTCCCACGCAGACGGCCCCGGGGAGCCCCGGAACGCCGCTCGGGCGGCCCCGCGGGAAGCGGGACCGCCCGAGCACCGTATCCGGATCAGTTCTGCGCCGTGGCCCCGTCGGTGGCCGGGTCGACCGGCGCGGCGTCCAGGCCGGAGATCCAGCCGGTGACGTCACGCGCCACGTCCTGCGCGGTCAGCCGCAGGTCGGCCAGGATCTGCGCGCGGGTGCCGTGCGGGTGCCAGTCGGCCGGCACGCCCAGGTCCTTGACCGGCACCCGGACGTCGGCGTCGCGCATCGCCTGGGCCAGCGCGGAGCCGACGCCACCGACCCGGACGCCGTCCTCGACGGTGACCACGAGGCGGTGCCCGGCGGCCAGCTCGACCAGCTCGGCCGGGACCGGGCGGACCCAGCGCGGGTCGACCACGGTGACGCCGTAGCCCTGCTCGGCGACCCGGGTGGCGACCTCCATGCCCAGGGCGCCGAAGGAGCCGACCGCGACCAGCAGCACGTCGGTACGCGCCGATTCGGCCAGCACGTCCACCGGGCCGACCCGGCGCACGGCCGGCAGATCGGCGGCGACGGTGCCGGTCGGGAAACGCAGGATGGTCGGGCCGTCGTCGACGGCGATCGCCTCGCGCAGCTCCTCGCGCAGCGTGGCCGAGTCGCGGGGCGCGGCGATCCGCAGGCCGGGCACTACACCGAAGACCGACATGTCCCAGACGCCGTAGTGGCTCGGCCCGTCGGGGCCGGTGATGCCGGCCCGGTCCAGCACGAACGTGACCGGCAGCTTGTGCATGGCCACGTCCAGCAGGACCTGGTCGAACGCCCGGTTGAGGAAGGTGGCGTAGACCGCGACCACCGGGTGCAGGCCGCCCATGGCCAGGCCGGCGGCGGAGGTGGCCGCGTGCTGCTCGGCGATGCCCACGTCGTAGACCCGCTCCGGGTACTTGCGGGCCAGCGTGGCGATGCCGGTGGGCTCGGCCATGGCGGCGGTGATGCCGACCACGTCCGGACGCTCGTCGGCGATGCTCACCAGCTCGTTGGCGAAGACGTGGGTCCACTTCACCGACGGCGCGGCGACCAGCTGGCCGGTCTCGACGTCGAAGGCGCCGCCGGGGCCGTGCAGGCAGTCCGCCTCGTCGTCCTCGGCCGGACGGTAGCCGTAGCCCTTGCGGGTGACCGCGTGCACGATCACCGGGCCGCCGAAGTTCTTGGCCGCGCGCAGCGCCGCCTCGACCGCCGGCACGTCGTGGCCGTCGACCGGGCCGACGTACTTGATGCCCAGGTCCTCGAACATCGCCTGCGGGGCGACCGCGTCCTTGATGCCCTTCTTGACCGCGTGCAGCACCTCGAACATCGGCTTGCCGACGAACGGGGTGTTGCCCAGTGCGTCCTTGACGGTGTCGAGCACCTTCTCGTAGCCGGGGTTGAGCCGCAGCGACGACAGGTGGTCGGCGAGGCCGCCGATGGTCGGCGAGTAGGACCGGCCGTTGTCGTTGACCACGATGACCAGCGGGTTGCCGGCGGTGGCGATGTTGTTCAGCGCCTCCCAGCACATGCCACCGGTGAGCGCGCCGTCGCCGACCACGGCCACCACGGCCCGCTTCTCGCCGCGCAGCGCGTACGCCTTGGCCAGGCCGTCGGCGTAGGACAGGGCGGTGGAGGCGTGCGAGTTCTCGATCAGGTCGTGCTCGCTCTCCGCCTGGCTGGGGTAGCCGGAGAGGCCACCGCGCTGGCGGAGCTTGTCGAAGCCCTCCTGCCGGCCGGTGAGGATCTTGTGTACGTACGCCTGGTGGCCGGTGTCGAAGAGGAGCCGGTCGCGGGGGGAGTCGAAGACCCGGTGCATCGCCAGGGTCAACTCGACCACGCCGAGGTTGGGACCGATGTGCCCGCCGGTGCGGGAGACCTTCGCGATCAGGAAGTCACGGATCTCGGCGGCGAGGATGTCCAGCTGCTCGGCGGTCATCCGCTTCACGTCCTGCGGGCCGCGGACGGTGCCCAGCAGCCGACCGTGGTTGGCCGTGCCCTCTTCAACACTCATGACCGGAGAGTCTATCGGCCGCGGCACAGTCCGCAGCCGAGCCGTGGATCAGGCGGCGACCACCAGCCGGCGCGGCGGCGTCGCCCGGGCCGCCCCGAACGGCGGGCCGGCGGGGGTCCAGGAGCCGAGCACGGCGGCCCGGGAGGCGCCGGTGACCGACGGGACCGCGCCGGGCAGCCCGTGCCAGCTCAGCCACCCCAGCAGCGCGAACGCGTACGCCTCCTTGGCCTGCGCCGGCACGCCCAGCTCGTCGGTGGTGCGCAGCCGCCAGCGCCCGGCGCCCAGCGCGGCCAGCCGGGCCCGGAGTGTGGGATTGCGCACTCCCCCGCCGGCGGCGACCACCTCGGTCACCCCGTGCCGGTCACAGGCGTCGGCGACCGTGCGGGCGGTCAGCTCGGTGAGCGTGGCCAGCACGTCGTCGGCGGCCACCGGCTCGCCCACGGCGGCCAGCGCGGCGTCCAGGTAGCCGCCGTGGAACAGCTCCTTGCCCGTCGACTTGGGCGGCGGCGCGGCGTAGTAGGGCTCGGCGAGCAACCGGGCCAGCAGCGCCCGGTGCACCCGGCCGGCGGCGGCCCGCGCCCCGTCGACGTCGCAAGGGCGGTCGAGGAAGCGGCGGGCGGCGGCGTCCAGCAGCGCGTTGGCCGGGCCCACGTCGTACCCGAGGACCGGCGCCCCGGGCGCGACCACGGTGAGGTTCGCGATGCCGCCCAGGTTCAGCGCCGCGCGGGCCCCGGCACTCCCGTCGAGCAGCAGCGCGTCGAACGCCGGGACCAGCGGCGCGCCCTGCCCGCCGGCCGCCACGTCCGCCGAGCGCAGGTCGTGCAGCACGGGTACGCCCACCCGGGCGGCGACCCGGGCCGGCGCGCCGAGCTGGAGGGTGCCGCGCACCCGGCCGGCCTCGACCCAGTGGAAGACGGTCTGGCCGTGGGAGACGACCGCGTCGACGGTGCCCCCGGCCAGCTCGACGCCGACGGCCGCCGCCTCGGCGAACACCTCACCGAGCCGGTTGTCGAGCCGGCACACCGCCTCGATCGTGGTGCCCGCCGGCGGCAGCAGCGCGCCGATCTGCGCCCGCAGGTCGTCCGGGTAGGCCAGCTCGCGGTGCCCGAGCGGCCGCAGCCACAACGTGTCCCCGTCGAGGGTGAACTCGCCCGCCGCCACGTCCACCCCGTCGTACGAGGTGCCCGACATCAGCCCGACGATGTGCAAGGAAGGGCCCCCTTTTAACGGATCCGGTAGAGGAAGGGCCCCCGCTTAACGCGCCGGGGGCAGGAACAGGCCGACCAACTCGACGTGCTGGGTCATCGGGAACAGGTCGAACCCGCGCAGCGCGGCCAGCCGCCAACCCGCCTCGGCGAACGTGTGCACGTCCCGGGCGAAGGCGGCCGGGTCGCAGGCCACGTACGCGACCGCGCGCGGCCCGGCGGCCACCACGCCGCGCACCACCGGGGCGCCCGCGCCGGAGCGCGGCGGGTCGAGCACCACCAGGTCGACCGGGCCGGTGATCCGGCGCCGGGCCAGCGCGGTCTCGACCCGGGCCGCGACCACCTCGACGGCGGGCAGGTCGGCCAGGTTGGTCCGGGCGGCGGCCACCCCGTCGGGCGCCGACTCGACCACCGTCACCCGGGCCCCGTCGACCCGACCGGCGAGCGCGGCGGCGAACAGCCCGGCCCCGCCGTACAAGTCCCAGGCGCTCTCGCCCGGACGCGGGTCGAGCAGGTCGAGCACGGCGCCGACCAGGGCGTCGGCCGCCGCCGGGTGCACCTGCCAGAAGCCGGCGGCGGGCAGCGTGAAGGACCGCCCGGCCGCCGTCTCCCGGACCCGCTCCGGCCCGCTCACCGCCGTGGCGACCCCTTCGGCGTACGCGACCACGGCGACGTCCCCGCCGGTGCTGGCGACCGTCTCCACCGCGTCGGCGTCCGGCCAGCGCGCCCCGGTGGGCGGCAGCACCGGCAGCTCCTGGATCGCCGGGTGGGCGATCAGGCACCGCTCGATCGGCACCACCTCGTGCGAGCGGTGCTTGAGCAGCCCGGCCCGGCCGGTCGCGTCGACCGCGTAGCGGACCCGGGAGCGCCAGCCCAGCGGCCCGCCGGGCAGCGCCTCGACCCGGACGCCGAGCGCGTCGACCTGGGCGTCGGTGAGCCGACCCAGCCGGGTGAGCTGCTCGCGCACCACGGCGACCTTCCAGTCGAGCTGGGCCGCCGGGGCGACGTGCTGAAGGTCGCAGCCGCCGCACGCGCCGGGCCGGGCGTACGGGCAGGGCGGGACGACCCGGTCCGGGGAGGCGTCGAGGATCTCCACCGCGTCGGCGCGGGCGAAGCCACGGTGCAGCTCGGTCACCTCGGCCACCACCCGCTCGCCGGGCAGCGCGTGCCGGACGAAGACCACCTGGCCGCCGACCCGGGCCACGCAGTGCCCGCCCGGCGCGACCGCGTCGACGGTCAGCTCGACCCGCTCGGCCTCCTCCAGCCCGGGGCGTTCCGGCGCGTTCACGACATCACCTTTCGTTCGCGACCGCGCGCTCACGGGCGGCCGCCCGACTCGTCGGAGGGCGCGGGGGCGGCCGGCGGCACGGTCGGCGGCAGCGTGCTCTGCGGCGCCACCCGGGGGCCGCGGGCCGGGCCCCGGCTGAGCGTGGCGTCGAGGCGGTCCAGGTTCTTGCTGGCGGTGGAGGCGAGCTGCCAGGGCACGCTGGTCACCATCACGCCCGGCTCGAACAGCAGCCGGCCCTTGAGCCGCAGCGCGCTCTGGTTGTGCAGCAGGTTCTCCCACCAGCGCCCGACCACGTACTCGGGAATGAAGACGGTGACCACGTCGCGGGGCGACTCGCGGCGGACCGAGGCGACGAAGTTGAGGATCGGCCGGGTGATCTCCCGGTACGGGGAGTCGATCACGGTCAGCGGCACCGGCAGCTCCCGACGCTCCCAGTCGGCCTGGAGGTCCCGGGTGTCCTTCTCGTCCACGTTGACGGTCACCGCGGTCAGCGTGTCCGGCCGGGTCGCCCGGGCGTACGCGACGGCCCGCAGGGTCGGCTGGTGCAGCTTGCTGACCAGCACGATGGCGTGGTTGCGGGCGGGCAGCACGGCCCGCTGCTCGGTCGGCTCCAGCTCGGCCGCGACCCGGTCGTAGTGCCGGCGGATGGCGAGCATGACCACGTACATCACCGCCATGGCGACGATCGCGATCCACGCGCCGAGCAGAAACTTGGTGACCAGCACGATGATCAGCACGATGCCGGTCATGGCCATGCCGAACGTGTTGATCGCCCGGGAGCGGATCATCCGCCGCCGGGCCTCCGGGTCGCGCTCGGTGCGCAGGTGCCGGTTCCAGTGCCGGATCATGCCGGCCTGGGAGAGCGTGAACGAGACGAAGACGCCGACGATGTAGAGCTGGATGAGCCGGGTCACCTCGGCCTGGAAGCCGATGATCAGCACCACCGCGAAGACGGCGAGGAAGACGATGCCGTTGGAGAACGCCAGCCGGTCGCCGCGGGTGTGCAGCTGGCGCGGCAGGTAGCGGTCCTGGGCCAGGATCGAGCCGAGCACCGGGAAGCCGTTGAACGCGGTGTTGGCGGCCAGGAACAGGATCAGCGCGGTCATGCCGGCGACCACGTAGAGCAGCACCGAGCCGCTGCCGAACACGGTCTCGCCGAGCTGCGCGGTGACCGTCTTCTGGACGTACCCGGCCGGGCCGCCGACGATCTGCGTCGTCGGGTCCTCGACGAACTGCAGGCCGGTCCGGCGGGCCAGCAGGATGATGCCGACCAGCATGCTGACCGCGATGGTGCCGAGCAGCAGCAGCGTGGTCGCCGCGTTCTTCGACTTCGGCGACTTGAACGCCGGTACGCCGTTGGAGATGGCCTCGACGCCGGTGAGCGCGGCGCAGCCGGACGAGAACGTGCGCAGCAGCAGGAAGATCAGCGCGAAGCCGGTAACGCTGTGCTCGGCGTGGATCTCCAGGCCGGCGCTGGGGGCACGCAGGTCGTCGCCGAGCACGAAGATCCGCACGAAACCGGTCAGCAGCATGCCGCCGATGACGATGACGAAGCCGTAGGTGGGGATGGCGAACGCGGTGCCCGACTCGCGCAGGCCGCGCAGGTTCATCGCGGTGAGCAGCACGACCGCGCTGACCGCGATGAGCACCTTGTGGGTGGCCACGAACGGCACCACCGAGCCGAGGTTGGCCACACCCGAGGAGACCGACACGGCGACCGTGAGCACGTAGTCGACGAGTAGCGCGCTGGCCACCGCGAGGCCGGCGCGCGGCCCGAGGTTGACCGTGGCCACCTCGTAGTCGCCGCCGCCGGAGGGGTACGCGTGCACGTTCTGCCGGTAGCTCGCCACCACGGTGAGCATCACCACGACGACGGCGAGCGCGATCCACGGCGAGAAGAAGAACGCCGAGGCGCCGGCGATGGAGAGCGTCAGCAGGATCTCGTCCGGCGCGTACGCCACGGAGGAGAGCGCGTCGGACGCGAAGACCGGCAGCGCGATGCGCTTCGGCAGCAGGGTGTGCTGCAGGCGGTCGGACCGGAACGGTCGACCGAGGAGGAGTCGCTTCAGCAGCGAGGTGGGTCGGGCCACAGCCGCCAAGCGTACGGCCACCCGCCTCGGGACGGTGGGGTGGCTGATCACCCCCGCGCGCGGCCGCGCGGTACGGTTCGGTGCCCCGTCGCGGGCGGGGACGTGGCAGGCTCGCAGACGACGGGTCGGCGGGCGGCACCGTGGGAGGAGCGGACACCGTGCATGTCGTGATCATGGGCTGCGGTCGGGTCGGGTCGACCCTGGCCCACAGCCTGGAGTCCCGGGGGCACTCGGTGGCGGTGATCGACCAGGACGCGGACGCGTTCCGCCGACTCGGGCCGGACTTCGCGGGCATCACGGTCACCGGCGCCGGCTTCGACGGCGAGGTGCTGCGTCAGGCCGGCATCGAGCGGGCCGACGCCTTCGCCGCGGTCTCCAGCGGCGACAACTCCAACATCATCTCGGCCCGGCTGGCCCGCGAGACGTTCGGCGTCTCCCGGGTCGCGGCCCGGATCTACGACCAGCGCCGCGCCCAGGTCTACGAGCGCCTCGGCATCCCCACCGTGGCGACGGTCCGGTGGACCGCCGACCGGATGCTGCGGCACCTGGTCCCCGAGGGCAACGTGGAGATCTTCCGCGACCCGACCAGCACCGTGTCGATCATCGAGGTGCCGGTGCACAAGGACTGGATCGGCCGGTCGCTGCGACAGCTGGAGGAGGCCGTCGGCGCCCGGGTGGCCTACCTGACCCGGTTCGGGATCGGCACCCTGCCCACCGCCTCCACCGTGGTGCAGGAGGGCGACCAGGTCTTCATGCTGGTGACCGACGACATCACCGCGTCGGTCACGTCGGTGGCGGCGACGCCGCCGGAAGGGGGGCACTGAGCCATGCGGATCGCCATCGCCGGCGCCGGCAACGTGGGCCGTTCGATCGCCCAGGAGCTGATCGACAACGGCCACCAGGTGATGTTGATCGAGCGGCAGCCCAAGATGCTGCGGCCGGACCGGGTGCCGGCCGCAGACTGGGTGCTCGCCGACGCGTGCGAGCTGGCCAGCCTCGAGGAGGCCAACGTGGCCGGCTGCGACGTGGTGGTGGCGGCCACCGGCGACGACAAGGTCAACCTGGTGGTCTCGCTGCTGGCCAAGACCGAGTTCGCGGTGCCCCGCGTGGTCGCCCGGGTCAACCGGGCGGAGAACGAGTGGCTCTTCACCGAGCAGTGGGGCGTGGACGTCGCGGTCAGCAAGCCGCGGGTGATGGCGGCGCTGGTCGAGGAGGCGGTCACCGTCGGCGACCTGGTCCGGTTGATGACGTTCCGGCAGGGCGAGGCGAACCTGGTCGAGATCACGCTGCCGCCGACCGCGCCATACGTCGGGCAGCCGATCCACGCGGTGCCGCTGCCCCGGGACGCGGCGCTGGTGGCGATCCTGCGCGGCAAGCGGGTGCTGGTGCCCACCCCGGACGACCCGATCGAGGCCGGCGACGAGTTGGTCTTCGTGTGCACGGCGGAGGTGGAGGACGAGGTGCGCGGCGTCGTCCTGGGCCCGGAGAGCACCGAGCGGCACCGCGGGCGCCCCTGACGGGCGGGCGGCCCCTCAGGCGCCGGGCAGCGGGGCCGGGGCGCCCTCCCGGGTGACCCGGCGCACCACCCAGACCGTGATCAGCAGCAGCAGCGCGTACGGCGGGTAGCCCAGGGCGAGCCGGGCCACGCCGAGCGCGGTGTCCTGGTGGGCCAGGTAGAGCCCGGCCTGCACGCCGACCTTGGCCAGCCACACCACGCCCCAGAGCACAGTGAGCTGGGTGAAGGTGCGCACCAGCCTCGGGTCGTCGCGCCACTCGGAGCGGCCCTTGGCCACCAGCACCGACCAGATCCAGCCGACCAGCGGCTGCCGGATCGCGGCCGACAGCAGCAGCGCCAGCCCGTAGCCGATCCCGTAGAGAATGCCGGGCAGGTAGAAGTCGCGCTCGTTGCCGGTGCGCCAGGCGATGGCCGCGCCGATGCCGACGCCGAACAGCCCGTTCACCGCGTGCCGCACCGGCCGGCGCTGGATCAGCCGGAGCACGGCGATCAGCAGCGCCACCGCGACCGAGGCGATCACCGCGGGACGCAGCTCGCCCACCACGTTGGCGATCACGAAGACCACCACCGGGATGCTCGACTCGACCAGCCCGCGCCAGCCGCCCAGCTGGTCGGCCATCTGCTCGGCGATGCTGGGCAGCCGCTCGTCGTCCTGCGGGTCGAGCCCCGACGGGGTGCGCTGCTGTCCGGTCGTCACTTCGGCGACTCCAGCTCGTAGTACGGGTTGTAGATCACCTTGCGGTCGTCCCGCACGGCCACCCGGCCGCGGGCGGTGAGGTGCCGGCCCGGCTCGATCCCGGCGATGTGCCGCCGGCCCAGCCACACCAGGGTGACCACGTCGTTGCCGTCGTAGAGGTCGGCCTCCAGCGTGGGCAGGTTGGTGCGCGGCGTGTAGACCACCGTGCGCAGCCGCCCGGCCACCGAGACCACCTGGCCCCGGTTGCACTGGTGGGTCGGCGTGCCGCCGGACTCGGCGCTCTCCCGGCGCAGCTCCTGCGCCTCGATCTCGGCCTCGCTCGCGGTGAGCCGTTGCAGGAGCCGCCGCAGCGACACCCGGCCCTGGTCGGTCGTCATGACCTCCGCGTCACCCTCTCCACGCCGGGGCTCCGCGGACGGCGGAACCGTCCCGCCAGCGTACGCCGATCCGGCGCGCCGGCGGGACCGGCGTGGGCGCGCACGCGACGGGCCCGGCGCCGCCGGCCCGCAGGCCGACGGGACCGGGCCCCGGCACGGTGCGTCAGACCTCCTGCGGACCGGCGGCGGCCTGCTCCTGGGCGGCCTGCTGCTCGGCGACCTCGCGGGGCAGCCGCAGCGGCAGCGGCTCCCGCACCGGCTTGGCCTCCTGCCCGCGGTCGACCACCAGGCCGTCCAGGCAGGCCGCCAGCGGGCCGGCGGCGGCCGGGTCGGTGGCCGCCTGGCCCTGGAAGACGCCGCGGACCATCCAGCGCGGCCCGTCGATGCCGACGAACCGCAGGTCGGTCATGCCGTCCGGGGTGCGCAGCCGGGCGCGCAGCTCGGTGCCGTACTCGCCCTCGACCTCCTGGGCCGCGGCGCCGTCGTTGAACAGCGACTGGCGGATCTCCTCGCGCACCTCGTCCCAGATGCCGTCGGAGCGGGGCGCGGCGAAGACGCCGAGCTGGAGCGCGTTCTGCCCGTGCACCAGCACCACCTGCTGGATCACCCCCTGGGGGTCGGCCTGCACCCGCACCTCCACGTCCGGCACCGCCGGGATCTGGAGGCTGCCCAGGTCCAGCCGGGGCGCGTCGGGCGCCTCGCTGGCGTCGTACGGGCCGCGGGACGGCCCGGCGGCCTCCTCGACGTCGAGGACCGCGTCGTCACGCGTCTCGTCGGCCCGCTTCCGGGAGAAGATCACTGCGCCCACCCTCCGCTGTTCGCACTCACCCTGCCACCTCTTCGTCCTGCCCACCGGCCGGAGCCGGAACCAGCCCGGCGTGCCCGCCGGTGGATCCGTGCCCACCGGTGCCGCGCCGCGACCCGGGCAGCTCGGCCACCGGCCGGAACTCGGCCCGGGCGACCCGCTGGACCACCAGCTGGGCGATCCGGTCGCCCCGGCTGATCGTGGCCGGCCTGTCCCGATCATGGTTGATCAGGTTGACCAGGATCTCACCCCGGTAGCCGGCGTCGACCGTACCGGGCGCGTTGAGCACCGTCACGCCGAGCCTGGCGGCCAACCCCGATCGGGGGTGGACCAGTCCCACGTACCCCTCGGGCAGCGCCACCGCGACGCCGGTGGGCACCAGGGCCCGGCCGCCGGGCGGCAGCTCCACGTCCACGGCGGACACCAGGTCCGCGCCGGCGTCGCCGGGATGGGCGTACGCCGGCAGCGGCAGCTCCGGGTCGAGCTGCCGTACGGGCACGGGCACGACGTCTGTCACGGTCATCCTCTTCCGTCCGGTCCTCGCGGGGTGACCCTGCCATCCTGCCGGTTGGCCGACCCGCCGCGCGCCGTACCCTCGCAGTGTGCGTCAGTCGTCATCCCCGGCCGCCCCGACGGCCACCCCCGCGCCGTACGCGGAGCGCCTCGGGCTGCCCTGGTGGGCCTGGCCGGTGGGCCTGGCCGTGGCCGGGTTGCTCGCCGCCGAGCTGTGGCTGGGCGCCACCGGGGTCCGCGCCTGGCTGCCGTTCGTGCTGCTGATTCCCGGCACGGTGGCCGCGCTGTGGTGGCTGGGCCGGATCCGGGTCGAGGTGCGCGACGGCGAGCTGCGGGTCGACGACGCCCACCTGCCGGTGCGGCACGTCGCGGACGTGGTGCCGCTCGACGCGGCCGGCCGGCGCGAGGTGCTCGGCGTCGGCGCCGACCCACTCGCCTTCGTGGTCCAGCGTCCCTGGGTCGGCGGCGCGGTCCAGGTGGTGCTGGACGACCCGGCGGACCCGACCCCGTTCTGGGTGGTCAGCACCCGGCGTCCGGTGGAGCTGGCGGCGGCCCTGCTGGCCGCCCGCGACGCGGCCTGACCGTCCCCCGCCGGGGCCCTCAGCCCCGCTTGTGCGGGAGGCCGCGGGCGGTGTGCCGGAGGTCCTTGCGGAGCTGCTCGCCGAGCGCGCGGGTGGCCCGCCGGTTGAGGTAGCCGGCCACCGCGGCGCCGGTCAGGAACGGCCCGAGCGTGGTGAGGTTGCGACCGAACCGGCGCAGCAGGCTGTCGCGCAGCTCGCGGCGGGCGGCGGTGCCCAGCACCGCGCTCACCCCGACGCCCGGCATCATCGGGTTGATCCCCCGCTGTCCGGCCCAGGACTGCACCAGCGCCACGGCGCGGGCGGTGCCGCCGGTCGGCAGCGGCATCCGGTGGATCTCGTGCAGCTCGCCGATCAGCTTCAGCTCGATCGCCACCACCGCGACCGTCTCGGCGGCCAGCAGGACGGGGGCGGAGAGCAGCGTGGGCGTGACCGCCCACTCGACCGCGGCGACCCCGCCACCGGCCGCGCCGACCCCGGCGGTGGCCCGGGAGGCGTTGCGGACCAGCCGGTCGGCCAGCTCGTCGTCGTCCAGCCCCGGGAAGTGCCGCCGGAGCGTGGCCAGGTCCCGGATCGGCACGTGCGGGGCGACCTCGGCGACGGTGTCCGTCATCCAGCGCAGCGCCGCCTTCGGCTTGAACAGGTCGGTGATGCCGCGGGCCCGGGCCTGGCCGACCATCCGGACCAGCAGTTGCCGGCGGCGGGCCGGCGCGATGTCGTCGGCGGTCAGGGCGGCGACGGTCGCGCCCAGCTCGTCACCGTCTCCACCGGACGGCGCCCGGCCCGGCTCGGCCGGAGCGGTGGCCGCGTCCGGGGTGGTCGGCGCCGGTCCCGGCTCCGGGGCCGGCGTTCGGTCGGTCCCGTCCGCACGCTCGCTGCGCTCGCTCACCCGTCCGCCCTCCTGCTCCGTGCGGCGTGGCAGCCGCCGCTACGAGTCAAGCAGCTTCCGGCCACCCGCGCACGGCAGCTCGAACAGCGGCGGCCCCGCACCGGGGCCGCCGCCGGTTTCCCCGGGCGGGATCAGACGCACTCGCGGCAGATCAGGTCGCCGTTGCGCTCGACCGCCAGCTGGCTGCGGTGGTGGACCAGGAAGCAGCGCGCGCACCGGAACTCGTCCTGCTGCATCGGGAGGACCTTGACCGTGAGCTCCTCGTCGGCCAGATCGGCGCCGGGCAGCTCGAAGCTCTCGGCCACCTCGGCCTCGTCGACGTCCACGGCGCCCGACTGTGAGTCGACCCGCCGGGCCTTGAGCTCTTCGAGGCTGTCCTCGCCGAGGTCGACCTCGTCGCGACGCGGGGCGTCGTAGTCGGTGGCCATCGGTTTCACTCTCCAATATCGATATGGTCGCTGCCGGTTGTAACGCCGGACGACGCCGTTTCGGTTCCCCTGGCCGGCCACCATCTGTGTCGGGCACCCGACCCGACGACCGTTGGGTCGGGCTCGCCGGAGCGGAACCCCCCGGCGAGCGCGGAACCTTACCCCCCCTTTGGGCGAGGCATGTATACCGCCCTCGCGGGAGAGATGTACGCCCCTGCGCCCGAAGTTGTTCCCAATGTGACTCAGGCGACACGAAGATAGGGGTAGTCCTACCCGTTCCCCCGGTGGCGCGCCGGCATGTCGGACTGTTTCCACGCGGGAGCCGGACAAGGGTTAACCTCAGCGGCGTACTGGACGGCCACGCACGCGGCCCGACCGCGGCGGCCGCCGCCACCCAATCACTGTCCGGGGGAGCGCCCAGGATGAGTTTTGCGCGAGTGCGGGCACTCGTTGTCGTCGGACTGCTGGCGGTCATCGCCCTGGTCATCGTGGTCGTCGCCGTGGTGCGCGACACCCAGAGCAAGGCGGGCACGGCCGCCGGGTGCCCGGACGGCTGGCAGCTGGTCGACCTGCGGCTGCGGGAGCAGAAGGACGTGAAGCTCAACGTCTACAACGCCACCGACGAGGCCGGCCGGGCCGGCCTGGTCGCGGACGACTTCCGCAACCGCAAGTTCCAGGTCAAGAAGGTCGGCAACGAGAAGAAGGCGTTCGACGGCGTGGCCATGCTGCGCTACGGCCCCAAGGGCGTCGGCTCGGCGCACCTGCTGCGGGCGTACTTCCTCAACGAGGCCGAGCGGAAGTTCGACCCGAACCGCAAGGACGACAGCGTCGACGTGGTCCTGGGCAACGGCTTCCAGCAGTTGGCCACCACCACCGAGGTGAACCAGTCGCTCGGCGACCTGGGCGCGCCCGAGGCGCCGGAGGAGACGTGCCCGATGCCGGTCGACAAGTGACCGGCGGGCCGGTCACCCGGCCCGACCCGACGACGACGCAGGGCGGCCTCCGCGGTTCGGGAGGCCGCCCTGACGCGTACGCCGGGGTGGGCGCCGGTCACGGCCCGCCGGAGGCGTCCAGGTCGGCGAGGCGGGTGTGCAGCGGCCCGTGCAGCGCCGGCGGCGCGGCGAGCACCAGGTCCGGCCCGGCCGCCCGACCGGACAGCCCGGTCACCAGCAGCCCGGCCTCGCGGGCGACCAGCCCGCCGGCGGCGAGGTCCCAGGCGGCGAGCCCCTTCTCGTAGTAGGCGTCCACCCGCCCCTCGGCGGCCAGGCAGAGGTCGAGCGCGGCCGCGCCCATCCGGCGGATGTCCCGCACGTGCGGGATCAGCTCGGCGACCACGCGGGCCTGGTGCGCCCGGCGGCCGGCGTCGTACCCGAAGCCGGTGGCGACCAGCGCCTGCCCCAGGTCGGTCTCGGTGGAGCAGCGCAGCCGCTCCCCGTCCCGCCAGGCCCCGCCGCCGGCGGTGGCGGTCCACTCCTCGCCGGTGGCGATGTTGCGCACCACCCCGGCCACGACCTCGCCGGCCACCTCGGCGGCGAGCGAGACCGCGCAGTAGGGCAGCCCGTAGAGGTAGTTGACGGTGCCGTCGATCGGGTCGACGACCCAGCGCACGCCGTCCTCGGCGGCCGGGCCGGTGTCCCCCGTGCCGTACTCCTCGCCGAGCACCGCGTCGCCGGGGCGGCGCTCCCGCAGCGCCGCCAGCACCTGCCGCTCGACCGCGCGGTCGGCGGCGGTGACCACGTCGGTCACCGTGCTCTTGGTCGCGGCCACCGACACGCCCTCGGCCCGCATCCGGTGCGCGGTGGCGGCGGCGTCGCGGGCCACCTCGACGGCGATCGTGAGCAACTCCCGCGGCGTGGGCGCCGAGGTGATCATGTTTGTCCCCTTCCCGCACGATCGGGACCGCCCGCGTCGCGCGTGGGTATCATCCTTACAAAGTCCACATCTGCGCTGATTCGGCGGTCCCGGACCACCGGTAGCCGTGCGGCGCAGGATGATCGCGGCAGACGGCGTTACAATTCACCCTGCCCACGCGCCACGGACCGCCACCGACCGGACGGCCCGGGACACGGGGGTCCCTCAACGACTCGCCCGGCACGGCCGTTCGTGCTGCGCCGGACGACCCGGCCGTGCTCGCTCTTTCGCCTCCGGAAGGTCATTCGTGACAGAACCCCGCCAGACCGGCGCCGACGTTCGCTCGCTCACCGACACCCTGATCGCCCACGCGCAGAGCGCCGGCGGCCAGCTCACGTCGGCCCAGCTCGCGCGCACCGTCGAGTCCGCTGAGGTGACCCCGGCCCAGGCCAAGAAGATCCTCCGTGCGCTCTCCGAGGCGGGCGTGACGGTGGTCGTGGACGGCTCGGCGAGCACCCGCCGCCCCCGGGTCGCCGCGGCCCGGTCCGCCACCCCGGCCTCCCGGGCGACCACCGCCAAGACCACCAAGAAGGCCGCCGCGCCCGCCCCGAAGCAGGCGCCCGCCGCCGAGGAGTCCCCGGCGCCGGCCCCGCGGAAGGCGACGGCGCGCAAGGCCGCCGGCACCACCGCCGACGTGGCCGCCACGGCCGCCGCCCCGGCGAAGGCCACCAAGGCGACCCGGGCCACCAAGGCCACCGTGGCCGCCAAGACCGCCGCGGCGAAGTCCGGCAAGGCCGGCGCCAAGGGCGAGGGCGCCGAGGGCGAGATCGACCCGGAGGAACTGGCCGCCGAGATCGAGGACGTCGTGGTCGAGGAGCCGGCCGAGCTGACCCAGGCCGCCGAGGCCGACGCCGCCAGCTCCGCCACCGACAACGACTTCGAGTGGGACGACGAGGAGTCCGAGGCGCTCAAGCAGGCGCGCCGGGACGCCGAGCTGACCGCCTCCGCCGACTCGGTCCGGGCCTACCTCAAGCAGATCGGCAAGGTGCCGCTGCTCAACGCCGAGCAGGAGGTCGAGCTCGCCAAGCGGATCGAGGCCGGCCTCTACGCCGCCGAGCGGCTGCGCGCCGCCGACGAGGGCGAGGAGAAGCTGGTCCGCGACCTGCAGCGCGACCTGATGTGGATCTCCCGGGACGGTGAGCGCGCCAAGAACCACCTGCTGGAGGCCAACCTCCGCCTGGTGGTCTCGCTGGCCAAGCGCTACACCGGGCGCGGCATGGCCTTCCTCGACCTGATCCAGGAGGGCAACCTCGGCCTCATCCGCGCGGTCGAGAAGTTCGACTACACCAAGGGCTACAAGTTCTCCACGTACGCCACCTGGTGGATCCGCCAGGCCATCACCCGCGCCATGGCCGACCAGGCCCGCACCATCCGCATCCCGGTGCACATGGTCGAGGTGATCAACAAGCTCGGCCGGATCCAGCGCGAGCTGCTCCAGGACCTGGGCCGCGAGCCCACCCCGGAGGAGCTGGCCAAGGAGATGGACATCACACCGGAGAAGGTGCTGGAGATCCAGCAGTACGCCCGGGAGCCCATCTCGCTCGACCAGACCATCGGTGACGAGGGTGACAGCCAGCTCGGCGACTTCATCGAGGACTCCGAGGCCGTGGTGGCGGTCGACGCGGTGTCGTTCTCGCTGCTGCAGGACCAGCTCCAGCAGGTCCTGCAGACGCTGTCCGAGCGCGAGGCGGGCGTGGTACGCCTGCGGTTCGGCCTGACCGACGGTCAGCCGCGCACCCTGGACGAGATCGGCCAGGTGTACGGCGTGACCCGGGAACGCATCCGGCAGATCGAATCCAAGACGATGTCCAAGTTGCGGCACCCCTCGCGTTCCCAGGTGCTCCGCGACTACCTGGACTGACCACCGCACGTCAACTCGTCGTGCCGGTTTGATCACCAGCCGTAGAACACTCATCGGTGATCGGTCGGTTGCCTGTTTGTGATCGTTGACGTGGCACCCTTGGTGCACGGCACACTGTCTTCCACGCCAGGTGTGACCTCGGTCCCCCGCGGGCACACAGGGAAGGCAGGGCCCGAGATGGGTGTTGCACGATAGGTGAGCAACCGAAGAGAGTGTTCATCGGTGACGACCAGAGGAGGAAGGCGATGACCCCGACCCTCACGCCGCCGCCCGAGACGGTGAGCCCCCCGGCCGCCGATGAACGGTGCGACCGCTGCAATGCTGCCGGCAAGCTCCGGATCACTCTGGCGGGTGGGAGCGAGCTGGTGTTCTGTGGGCACCACGCGAACAAGTACGCGGAGGATCTCGTGAAGATCACCGTGCGCTACGCGTCGGACCCGGAGTTCAGCTGGCGTGGCGCCGATCTGATGGCGAACTGAGGTCCGACAGAAAACCCGCAACTCGACATAACCGACCGGAGGCACCCACACGGGTCGCCTCCGGTCGGTTTTTCGCATCCGCGCGCCCAGGTGTTAACAAGGGGCCCCTGCACTACCGGAGGCGTTAAGAAGGGGCCCTTCCTTACAGGGTCTGCAGGGTGGCGATGCGCTCCTCGAGCTGCTCGATCGTGGCCTGGGCGCTGGGCGGGCCGCCGCAGAGCCGGCGCAGCTCGGCGTGGATCTTGCCGTGCGGCTGGCCGGTGCGGTGGTGCCGGGCGGCCACCAGGGCGTTCAGCTGCCGCCGTAGCGCCACCCGACGCTGGGCCGCGCTCATCGGTGGGGGCGCCGCCGCCGGGGCGGCAGCGGCCGGCTCAGCGGTCCGTTGGGCGGCTCGACGCTTCTGCGCGGCGAGCTGCTCGGCCTGCCGCTTGGTCAGCAGCAGCGAGACCTGGTCGGCGGTGAGCAACCCGGGCAGGCCGAGGTATTCCTCCTCCTCCGGGGTGCCGGCCTGGGCGGCGGTGCCGAAGGAGGCGCCGTCGAAGATCACCTGGTCCAGCTCGGCGGTGGCGGAGAGCGCGGCGAACCGCTTCTCCAGCTCGCCGCTGGCCCCGTCGTCGCGCTGGGCACGCTCCAACAGGTCGTCGTCGAAGCCCTCGCGGTCCTTGGGTTTGCCGAGCACGTGGTCCCGCTCGGCCTCCATCTCGCTGGCCAGCCCGAGCAGGTGCGGCACGCTGGGCAGGAAGACCGACGCGGTCTCGCCGGACCGGCGGGCCCGGACGAACCGGCCGATCGCCTGCGCGAAGTAGAGCGGGGTGCTGGCGCTGGTCGCGTACACCCCGACGGCCAGCCGGGGGATGTCCACGCCCTCGGAGACCATCCGCACCGCGACCAGCCACCGCTGCTCGGAGGCCGCGAACGTCGCGATCCGCGCCGAGGCGCCCTGGTCGTCGGAGAGCACCACGGCGGCCTTCTCACCGGTCACCTGCTCCAGCAGCTTCGCGTACGCGCGGGCCACCTGCTGGTCGCTGGCGATGACCAGGCCGCCAGCGTCGGGCATGCCGTTGGCCCGCAGCACGCTGAGCCGGGCGTCGGCGGCGCGCAGCACCTGCGGCATCCAGTCGCCGGCCGGGTCCAGCGCGGTCCGCCACGCCTGGGCGATCAGGTCCTGCGTCATCGGCTCGCCCAGCCGCGCGGCCAGCTCGTCGCCGGCGTTGGTGCGCCACCGGGTCTCCCCCGAGTAGGCCAGGAACAGCACCGGCCGGACCACGCCGTCGCGCAGCGCGTCGGAGTAGCCGTAGATCGAGTCGGCGCGGGAGCGCAGCAGCCCGTCCCCGCCGCGTTCGTAGCTGATGAAAGGGATCGGGTTGTCGTCGGAGCGGAACGGCGTGCCGGTGAGCATCAGCCGGCGTACCGCGGGCTCGAACGCGGCCTTGACGCCGTCGCCCCAGGTGCGGGCGTCGCCGGCGTGGTGGATCTCGTCGAGGATCACCAGCGTCCGCCGGGTCATGGTGCGCCGCCGGTGCACCTGCGGCGCCATGCCGACCTGGGCGTAGGTGACCACGGCGCCGTGGAAGTCGGCGGCGGAGTGCAGGTCGGCGTTGCGGAACGCGGCGTCGAGCTGGATGCCGACCCGGGCCGCGGCCTGCGCCCACTGGGTCTTCAGGTGTTCGGTCGGCGCGACCACGGTGACCGCCTCGACGGTGCCGTCGGCGAGCAGCTCGGCGGCGATCCGCAGCGCGAAGGTGGTCTTTCCGGCGCCGGGCGTGGCGACCGCGGTGAAGTCCTCGGCCCGCCGGCGCAGGTATTCCACCATCGCCCTGCGTTGCCAGGCACGCAGGGGCGGGAACGTGTCGAGCGCGGGCATCCGCGGTGGCACGCGTGGCTCCTCTCCGCCGCGGACGGCGGCGGGCCCGACCGGGGGCCACGGGAGCCGCCGCCCATGAAAAGGCCCTCGCGCATCCGGTGCCGCGAAGGCCGACTCAGCATAACCAGCGGGGGCGTTCCGCCCCACTCGACGCCACGCTGGTCACATCCGCCCACCCCGGTGCGCGACGGGTCGCCGGCTACGGCCAGCGGGTCCCGGTGCGGGGCGGGCGCAGCGTGGGCACCGGCGCCGACCAGCGTCGCCGCAGCGCGATCAGGCGCAGCCCGAACACGAAGACCGCCGCGCCGGTCAGCGGCACCGTGGTGGCGTGTCCGGAGGTCGACAGCAGCGCCACCACGATCGAGCCGGCGAGCGCGGCGACCGCGTAGATCTCCGACCGCAGCACCACCGGGATCTCGCCGGTGAGCAGGTCCCGGCCCAACCCGCCGCCGATCGCGGTGAGCATGCCGATCATGCAGGCGCCGACGGCGGGCACGTGCGCGTCGAGCGCCTTGAGCGTGCCGGTGACGGTGAACAGGGCGAGGCCGGCCGCGTCGAGCACCAGCACGGTGGTGCGCAGCCGGGCGAGCTGGGGGTGCAGCCGGAACACCGCGGCGGCGGTGACCGCGGCGGTGACCGCGTACCGCCAGTCGGCGAACGCCAGCGGGGGAACCTCGTCGATCACCAGGTCGCGGAAGATGCCGCCGCCGAGGGCGGCGACCACACCGACGAAGACCACCCCGAACAGGTCGAGTCGTTTCGCCACCGCCGCGGAGGCGCCGGAGGCGGCGAACACCGCCACGCCGGTGAGGTCGGCGAGGAGCAGCGCGGTGGAGGTGGTCACCGCCGCAGGTTACGTGGGCGGGCGGCGCAGCCGCCCACGATCACTCCGAGTAGGAGTCGTAGATCTCCTTGCACTTCGGGCACACCGGGGAGCCGGGCTTGGCGGCCTTGGTGACCGGGAACGTCTCGCCGCAGAGCGCGACCACGTAGGTGCCCATGACGGCACTCTCGGCGATCTTCTCCTTGCGGACGTAGTGGAACATCTCGGGACCAGTGTCGGCGTCCTTCAGCTCGGGACGCTCGAGAACCTCTGTGCTCACGTCTGCACCTCCGACCTTCCAGTTTTGCAGGTCCGCCCGGGCCGGTCCACCTGGGCCCGCCCCGGGAGCGGCCCGTACCGTAGCCGAAGTGACCAACTTTCACATCAGCCTCGGCAGTGACGTGGCCGCCGCCCTGCGCGACGGGCGCCCGGTCGTGGCGCTGGAGAGCACGATCGTCTCGCACGGCCTCCCCCGGCCGGACAACCTGCGCGTCGCGCGGGAGATCGAGCAGGCGGTCCGGGACGCGGGCGCGGTGCCGGCCACCATCGGCATGGTCGCCGGTGAGCTGCGGGTCGGGCTGGACGACGCCCAGCTCACCCGCCTCGCCACCGTCGACGGCGTGAGCAAGCTCTCGGTCCGCGACCTGGCGCCGGCCGCGGCGACCGGCGCGGACGGGGCCACCACGGTGGCGGCCACCAGCGCGGTCGCGGCGGCCGCCGGGATCGGGGTGTTCGCCACCGGCGGGCTCGGCGGCGTGCACCGCGAGGCGGCGCAGACGTTCGACGAGTCGGCGGACCTGGTCACCCTGGCCCGCACGCCGATCGCCGTGGTCTGCGCCGGAGTGAAGTCGATCCTCGACGTGGGCGCGACGCTGGAACGGCTGGAGACGCTCGGGGTGGGCGTGGTGGGCTACCGCACCCGCCGCTTCCCCGGGTTCTATCTGACCGACGCCGGGTTCGACCTGGACTGGTCGGTGGAGTCCCCGGAGCAGGTGGCCGACGTGCTGGCCGCCCGTGCGGCGCAGGGCGTGCACCACGGAGGGCTGGTCGTGGCCAATCCGCTGCCCGTCGACGAGCAGCTCGACCCGGCGCTGCACGACCGCACGCTGGCCGAGGGACTGGCCGCGCTGGCCCGCGAGGGGATCACCGGCAAGGCGGTGACACCGTTCCTGCTGGCCCACTTCCACGCCGCCACCGAGGGCGCCAGCCTGGCGGTGAACGTCCGCATCATCCTGCGCAACGCCGACCTGGCGGCCCGGATCGCGGTCGCCGCGGCGGCCCGGCGCCCGGCTGGCCCGGCATGAGCGGGACGCGGCGCGTCGTCGTCGTGGGCGACGTGATCACGGACGTGCTCGCGGTGCTGTCCGGCCCGTTGGCCACCGGCTCGGACACGGCGGCCGGGATCCGGTTCAGCGGCGGCGGTCAGGCGGCCAACACGGCGGCCTGGCTCGCCGGGCAGGGCGCGGCCGTGACGCTGGTCGCCGCCGTCGGCGACGACGAGACCGGCCGGGAACGGGTGGCCGAGCTGACCAGGGTCGGCGTGGACTGCGTGGTGGAGCGGCACGAGGGCTACCCCACCGGCACCGTCATCGTGCTCACCCACGGCGGCGAGCGGACCATGGTCAGCCAGCGGGGCGCCAACCTGCGTCTGACCGCAGGGCACGTGGACGCGGCCCTGGCGGCGGCGCCCGACGTCGGGCATCTGCACCTGTCCGCGTACACCCTGTTGGACGTCGGGTCGCGCGGCGCGGGCCTGCGCGCGCTGGCCGCGGCCCGCGAGCGCGGGCTGACCGTCAGCGTCGACGCGGCCTCCGCGGCGCCGTTGCGGCGCGTCGGCGGATCGTTCCTGACCTGGGTACGCGACGTCGACCTGCTGCTGGTCAACACGGACGAGGCGACGGTGCTGGCCGGCGGCCTGGATCCGGCGGCCCAGGCGCGGGCGCTGACGTCGGTGGCGCACCGGGTGGTGGTCAAGCGCGGCGCGGCCGGCGCGGTCTGGGTGGAGCGCGGGGGCCGGGTGGAGACGGCGCCGGCGCCCGGGGTGGCCGTGGTGGACGTCACCGGGGCCGGGGACGCGTTCGCGGCCGGTCTGCTCACCGCCTGGCTGGCCGGCGCCGACCCGCGCGCGGCCCTGGCCCGAGCGGGCGACCTCGGCGCCCTGGCCGTGACGACCGTCGGCGCACGCCCCGTCGCCTGACCGCGCCCGCCGGGCCAGCACGCCGCCGGGGCGGGGCGGGGCTGGCGGGGCTGGCGGGGCGGGGCTGGCGGGGCCGGCCCGGACGCGGCACCGGCACAAGGCCGGTTCGGCGTGGTGCGGGGCCGGCTCGGTAGGGGGTGGCGGGGCCACGGCGCCGACGGCACCGGCACAGAGGTTCTGCGTAGGCCGATATATGACGGCACCGGCACAGAGGTTCTGCGTAGGCCGATATACCTCTCAGGCATTTTTATGACTCAGAGGTATATCGCTCGTGAGGAGGGTCGTCACTCGCCGCGACACGCCGAGCCGCGACGCGCCGTTCGTCTGCGCTGCTGAGCGCTGCCCGCGGAGGGTGCGGAGAACTCGGGTCAGGGTTCGGCGTCGATGACCTTGTGCGGGCGCTCCTCGGCCGGGAGCGCCATCGGCGGCGTCTCGTCGCGGTGGCGCTGCTGGAACCTGGTGGACAGGCGGTGCTCCTCCTTGGGCGGGCGGTCGTTCGCCAACAGCACCGCGAGCCACGGGATGAGCACCATGCCGAGGCCGCACAGCGGCAGCCAGAGCCAGAGCAGCGGGGCCTTGACGCCGACCAGGATCGCGCCCGCGACCAGGCACGCGACCCGGACGCCCATCATCAGCACGTAACGCTTCTGCCGGCTGGTGAGCTGGTCGTCCTGGCTGCGCGGGGCGTCGGTGATCAGGATCGGCTGGTAAGCCTGACGCTTCACCACGGACCTCCTACGAGGGGATACGGCCCATCCTGTCACTCCGGACGGATGATCGGCGAACTTCGACCCACCCGGCTCGTGTTACGTGCGTGGTACGCTCCGATTCGTGGCCAACCGGTTCAGCTTCACCGACGAGGCGCTGGCGAACCTGCGGGTCTACGACGTCACACCCGGGGAAGTCTGGGAGGCCCTGCACAGCAGCCGTCGGGTCATCCGGCACCTCGGCGACGACGTCATGGTGGTCTACGCCACCGACCACCGGGGCCGACGACTCGCCGTGCTGCTGGCCGAGGCCGACGGCACCGACAACGACTGGGACATCCTCTCCGCCCGCGAGCTGAGCGACGTCGAGGCCAAGCGCTACGACGAGGCGGTGCGGAGGTCACGCCGACGAGGAGGCGGTCACCATGCACCGTGACGAGGCGACCAAGCGGTTCCACGCCGGCGGCGACGCGTTCGCCGACCTGATCGACGAGACGTCGCCGGCGCAGCTACCCACCCCCGACAGCGACGTGCCGATGGTGAGTCGCTCGGTGCGGCTGCCGTTGGAGACCTACGACCGGGTCCGGGCCGCCGCCGAGGCGCGCGGCATCGGCGTGACCACCCTGATGCGGCAGTGGATCGAGGCCGGCCTGGCCGACCTGGACGACTCGGCCACCGTCTCGCTGGCCGACGTGCGCCGCGCGCTGGCCTCGCTGTCCCGGCCGACCGCCGCCTGACCGCTCACGCCTCGGGGCCGGCCTCGCCGCGCATCTCCCGCCCCAGCGGCGAGTCGGAGGACTCCGGCGGCCGCCCCCAGGCGTGCCGGGCGTCGGCGAGCGCGACCAGGGCCAGCACGCCGGCCACCGCGCCCAGCGCCAGCAGCGCCCACCCGGCCGTCAGCACCGGCGCGAGCAGCACCAGGGCCAGCAGCCCGGCCAGTCGGGAGCGGGACACCCGGCCGAAGATCTCGTACTCGAAGCGGGACCGGGCGGCCAGGAACAGGGCCGGGCCGCCCACCACGAAGACCAGCCAGCGCGGCTCGGCCGGGTCGAACGGGTGGGCGATGACCAGCTCGTAGCCGACCGCGGCGGCGAGCACCCCGAGCACCATGAACAGGTGCGTCTGCGCGGCCGACTCGGCCAGCCGCCCCGGGGAGCCGGCCCGGCGCAGCGCCTCGGCGAGCAGGAACCCGGCCCGGTGGAAGTAGATCCGCCAGAGCAGCGCGGTGACCAGGAACGCGAGCGTGAACGCCGCCGCGCCCTGCCGGGAGAACCGCTCGCCGCTGTAGGCCACCCCGATCACCAGGACCGACTCGCCGAGCGCGATGAGGAAGATCTGCTGGTAGCGCTCGGCCAGGTGTTCCCCGGCCACCAACCAGCTCCGGATGCGGGACCGACCGAGCCGGGGCAGCGGCCACCCCAGGTAGGTGCCGAGGTAGTCCACCGCCAGCGCCACCACCCACAGCGGCAGGCGCGACCCGGGCAGCAGCGCGCCGGCCAGCCAGAGCGGCGCGCTGGTGCCGGCCCAGGCGGCGAGCCGCAGCGGAACCGTCCGCCGCGGGTGGCCGCGCAGCGCCGCCACGATCACCAGTGGCCGGCCGACCATCATCACCACGAACGCGAGCACGAACGGCAGCGCCCGCTCCTCCAGTGCGCGGGGCAGCGTCACCCCGAGCACCAGGCTGCCGAACGCGGTCCCGACCACGAGCGCTTGGATGACGATCCGCTCCGGTTCGTAGCGGCTGGTCACCCAGGTGGTGATGGTCCAGACGTGCCAGAGGACCAGGAAGAGCAGCAGCGTCTGGCCGACACCGGCGGCCATCGCCTCGCCGGAGCCGTCGAGGTCGGTGATCAGTCGCTGCGACACCCGGGTCAGCGCGAAGACGAAGACCAGGTCGAAGAAGAGCTCCAGGAACGTGGCCCGCTCCGGGCTGGCCATGGTGCGCAGCAGCGCCCCGCCCCGCTGCTCGCTCATGGTCAGCCCTTCGCGGCCTTCGCCTCCGCCTTCATCCGCTGCTTGAACTCGCGTACCCGGCGCAGCGACTCGGGGTCGGTCACGTCGGCCACGGAGCGGTGCGCCGCCGGGTCGCCGTAGTCGCCGGCCGCATCGCGCCAGCCCGGCGGGGTGACCCCGAACCGCTTGCCGAGCAGGGCGACGAAGATCTGCGCCTTCTGCCGGCCGAAGCCGGGCAGCTCACCCACCCGGCGCAGCAGCTCCCGGCCGTCGGCCGCGTCGGACCAGAGCCGGGCCGGGTCGCCGTCGTAGCGCTCGACCAGCGCCCGGCAGACCTCCTGGGTGCGAGCGGCCATCGCCTTGGGGAAGCGGTGCAGCGCCGGGGGCCGGGCGAACAGCTCCACCAGGGCCTCCGGGGCGTACCCGGCCAGTTCCCGGGCGTCCGGCTCGTGACCGAGCCGCTGGGTCAGCACGTACGGGGAGGAGAACGCCTTCTCCATCGGCACCTGCTGGTCCAGCACCATGCCGAGGAGCAACGCCAGCGGGCTGCGCCCGAGCAGCTCGTTGGCCTGCGGGTCGATGGGCAGGGAGAGCGTCATGCCCCCATCCTGCCGCCCCGGCCACCGGTCGCGGGGGCGACTCCCCGACGCGCGCGACGCGGCCCGGTGGACCGGGCTGGGGTCCACCGGGCCGCGCGACTCACGGTGCGCTCAGTTCACCACGAAGAGCAGCCGGTTCGGCGAGCCCGAGCCCGGGTTGGTCACCTTGCCGGTGGTGGCGTTGCCGGTCAGGTAGCTGGCCACCTGGGAGGGCGTGTAGGAGGGGTTGGCGCCGAGCACGAGCGCCGCGGCGCCGGCCACGTGCGGGGACGCCATCGACGTGCCGCTGATCGTGTTGGTCGCGGTGTCGCTGGTGCGCCAGGCCGAGGTGATCGACGAGCCCGGGGCGAAGATGTCCACGCAGGAGCCGTAGTTGGAGAAGGACGACCGCGCGTCGCTGCTGGTGGTGGAGCCGACGGTGAGCGCCGAGGCGACCCGGGCCGGCGAGGAGTTGCAGGCGTTGGCGCTGGAGTTGCCGGCCGCGACGGCGTACGTGATGCCGGAGCTGATCGAGTTGGCCACCGCGTTGTCCAGCGTGCTGCTGGCGCCGCCACCGAGGCTCATGTTGGCCACGGCCGGCTTCACCGCGTTCGAGGTGACCCAGTTGACGCCGCTGATCACGCCGGCGGTGGTGCCGCTGCCGGAGCAGTTGAGCACCTTCACCGCGACCAGGCGGACGCCCTTGGCCACGCCGTACCTGGTGCCGCCGACCGTGCCGGCGACGTGCGTGCCGTGACCGTTGCAGTCGGTGTTGTTGCTGTCCACCGTGTTGGTGCCCCAGGTCGCCCGGCCGCCGAAGTCGGTGTGGGTGGTCCGGATGCCGGTGTCGATGATGTAGGCCCGCACGTTGCTGGCCGTGTTCGGGTAGGTGTAGGTGCCGTTGAGCGGCAGGTTGCGCTGGTCGATCCGGTCCAGGCCCCAGGTGGCGCCGGTCTGGGTGCCCTGGACGGTCACCCGGCGGTCCTGCTCGACGTAGGCGACGGCCGGGTCGGCGGCCAGCCGACGGGCCTGCGCGGCGCTCATCGTGGCGTTGTAGCCGGTGAGGGCGGCGCTCCACACCGTGCCGACGGCGCCGCCGTAGCGCTTGGCCAGGCCGGCGGCCCGGTCCGGCACGGCGGTGCGGGCGGTGCGGCTGTTCGCGGTGCCGACCGCGTCGCCCTTGAGCACGACCACGTAGCTGCCGCTGACGGCGTCGGCGGCGCCGGCGTACCGGATCTCGCCGGTCGGCGCGGCGAGGGCCGGGGTGGAGGCGGCGGCGGTGAGGGCCGCGGCGGCGGCCGTGACGGCGAGCGCGCGCAGCGCGCGCCGCCGGGGAACGGACACGTCGGGCATCGTCTGGCTCCCTACCGGGCGGGCCGGTTCGTGGCCGGCGGACCGCCCATCGACGGATGTTGGAGGGAATGCTAGCCATACATCGATGTCCATGAAAGAGATAGTTGCCGATTGATACAGTCTGTGGTCCGGATCGGCGGGTGCGCGTCACGCCGGCCGCCGGGCGAGGCAGGATGACCGGTGTGAACCGTCACGACATGCTGCTCTCCCCCGCCGGGGTGGACGCGCTGCGCACCGCGCTGACGCTGGCCCGCTTCACCGCGAACGGCATCGCCGACCGGCTCGGCCCGCAGGCCACCGGCGGCGTGGCCCGCAACGACCACCGGGCCGCGCTGCGCGCCACCGAGGACCGCGACCGGCTGGCCACGCTGATCCGGGTCTTCATCTGCGACCAGACCGAGCCCGAGCCGGTCGTGGCCGAGGCGCTCGCCCCGCTGTGCGTGGACGAGGCGCTGGCCGGAGGCATCGTCGAACGCCACGGCGACGGGCTGCGTGCCGGCGTCGACCTGGAGCCGTACGGCGACGACTGGTGGGTGCTCGCCGACGTGCCGGCCAGCGCCCGGCCCGGCCGGCCCCTGCACGCCGAGCACGTGCTGGGCGTCGGCGGCGCCACCCAGACGCTGATCGGCGCCGCCGTGCGCCGCACGGTCGACACCGCGCTCGACCTCGGCACCGGCTCCGGCGTGCAGGCGCTGCACCTGGGCACCCACGCCCGTCACGTCACCGCCACCGACGTGTCCGAGCGGGCGCTGCGCTTCGCCGCCACCACCGCCGCGCTCAACGGGCAGGACTGGGAGCTGCTCCGCGGCGACATGGTCGCCCCGGTGGCCGGACGCCGCTTCGACCTGGTGGTCAGCAACCCGCCGTTCGTGGTCGGCCCCGGCACCACCACGCACGTCTACCGCGACTCCGGTCGGGTCGGCGACGCGATCGGCGCCGAGCTGGCCACCGCCGCGCCGGACCTGCTCACCGAGGGCGGCACCATGCAGTACCTGGCGAACTGGGTGCACGTCACCGGCGAGGACTGGGCCGAGCGGGTCACCGGGTGGTTCGCCGGCACCGGCCTGGACGCCTGGGTGATCCAGCGCGAGGTGGCCGACCCGATGGCGTACGTGAACCTCTGGCTGACCGACGTCGGAGAGCGCGCCGACCCGGCGCGGATGGAGGCCTGGCTGGACTGGTTCGACGCGCACAAGGTCGAGGCGATCGGGTTCGGCATCGTCTCGCTGCGCCGGGCCGGGCACGACCAGCCGATCGTCCGGGTCGAGGACCTGCGCCAGCGGGTCGAACCGCCGCTCGGCGACCGGATCGGCGAGTGGTTCGACCGGCAGGACTGGCTGCGCGCCCGAGACGTCGACGGCCTGCTCGCCGCCCGCTACCGGGCCGCCGACGGGCTCCAGCTGCGCCAGGAGGCCACCATGGGCGACGACGGCTGGGCGGTGGACCGGCAGGTCCTGGCCATGCCGCGCGGCCTGCGCTGGTCGGAGGAGATCGACCCGCTGGTGCTCGCCCTGGTCGGCGGCGCGGACGGCCGGCTGCCGCTGCGCGACCAGCTCGCCCTGCTCGCCGCCGCGCACGACGTGGCACCGGACCAGCTGGCCGAGGCGGCCGGACCGATCGTGGCGCACCTGGTCGAGCGCGGCCTCGTCGAACCGGTGACCGACTGATGCGGGCGCTGGTGCAGACCGTCGGGCGGGCGTCGGTCACCGTCGACGGCGCGGTGGTCGGCGAGATCGCCGACGGGCTGCTGGTGCTGCTCGGCGTCACCCACTCCGACACCCCGCAGGTCGCCGCCACCATGGCCCGCAAGCTGCACGAGCTGCGCATCCTCGACGACGACCGCAGCGCCGCCGACACCGGCGCGCCGCTGCTCGTGGTCAGCCAGTTCACGCTCTACGGCGACGCCCGCAAGGGCCGGCGGCCGAGCTGGACCGCCGCCGCCCCGGCCGAGGTGGCCGAACCCCTGGTGGACACCGTCGTCGAGGAGCTGCGCGCCCGGGGCGCGAAGGTGGAGACCGGCCGCTTCCGCACCCACATGCTGGTGGAGAGCGTCAACGTCGGTCCCCGCACCCTCCTGCTGGACCTCTGACGGCCTAGAAGAACAGACCCCGGCGGGACAGCGACTGGCGCAGCCAGCCGTCGAGCTGGGCGGCCCAGTCGGTGCGATCCGCGGTGGCGTGGTCCACGGTGAACCGGCCGAACGCGTCCCGCCCCTCGGTGAACAGGCCGCCCCGCTTGTCCATCTCCAGCACCACCTGCACCTGCTGCGGGTCGGTGACGAAGGTGACCTCAAGCTGGTTCATCGCGCCGGCGTACTGGGGCGCCGGGTAGAACTCGATCTCCTGGTAGAACGGCAGCTGCTGGCGTACGCCGTAGATGTGGCCGCGCTCCACGTCGGCGCGGGCGAACCGGAAGCCCAGCCGCAGCAACGCCTCCAGCAGACGCTCCTGGGCGGGCAGCGGGTGCACCGCGACCGCGTCCAGGTCGCCCTTGTCCACCGCCCGGGCCACTTCCAGCTCGGTCCGCAGGCCCATCGTCATCCCGTGCAGGTGCTGGCCGTAGAGGTCGGTGAGCGGGGTCTCCCAGGGCACCTGGAAACGGAACGGCACGTCGTAGCGCTGCCCCGGGTCCAGCCGGAACGGGCCGGTCACCTGGGCCCGGCCGAACTCCTGGGTGGTGTCGTACTCCGAGTCGCCGCTCTCCACCTCGACCCGGGTCACCAGGCCGAGCGCGACCCAGCTCACATCCACCGGGTGGTCGCCGCCGACCACGTGGACGCGGCCCTCCAGCTGACCGCCCGGGCGGCAGTTCGGGTTGGCCAGCACCGTCTCCACCGACGGACCGCCCACGCCCATCGCCTGCATGAGCCGCTTGAAGACCACCACGTTCTCCGATCGCCGGTTCGTTCCCGGCTCCATCGGCCGGACGCTGGCACGGTATCCGGGTCGGGCAAGCGACAGCCGGACTTCCGCCCGGATTCGTGTCGGGTCCCCGATCGCCTCACTCCCGTCTCACGCCCCGACCGCCAAGCTTGTTGTCACCGGCCCACCGCGCCGGCGGCACGGGGACCGGTACGGCACGTAGGACACGGGGAGAACAGAGATGACCCAGCGAATGATCGAGCACCAGGACATGGACGTCACCCTCACCGACCTGGACGCCACCGACGAGCGCGGCGTCTCCACCGACCTGGTCCGGGCGTACCTGAACGGGATCGGCCGCACCAAGCTGCTCACCGCGGCGCAGGAGGTGGAGCTGAGCAAGCGGATCGAGGCCGGGCTCTTCGCCGAGGAGAAGCTGGCCACCTGCACGCCGGTCTCCGCCGAGCTGCGCGCGGACCTGGCGCTGGTCGCCGCCGAGGGGCGCGCCGCCAAGGACCACCTGCTGGAGGCGAACCTGCGGCTGGTGGTGAGCATCGCCAAGCGCTACACCGGACGCGGCATGGCCTTCCTCGACCTGATTCAGGAGGGCAACCTCGGCCTCATCCGCGCCGTCGAGAAGTTCGACTACACCAAGGGCTACAAGTTCTCCACGTACGCCACCTGGTGGATCCGCCAGGCCATCACCCGCGCCATGGCCGACCAGGCCCGCACCATCCGCATCCCGGTGCACATGGTCGAGCAGGTCAACCGGATGGTCCGGGTGCGCCGCGAGCTGTCCGTGGCGCTGGGTCGCGAGCCCACCGTGGCCGAGGTGGCCACCGCGCTGGAGATCCCCGAGTTCCAGGTGATCGAGCTGATCTCGTACGACCGGGAGCCGGTGAGCCTGGACCAGGCGGTCGGCGAGGACGGGGAGAGCGCCCTCGGCGACTTCGTCGCCGCGGTGGACCCGCGCGCCGAGCCGGGCGACGCCGCCACCAACGGCGAGCTGCGCAACGAGGTGCGGATCGTGCTGGCCACGCTGTCCCAGCGGGAGCAGGCGGTGATCCGCCTGCGCTTCGGCCTGGACGACGGCCGCCAGCGCACGCTGGACGAGGTGGGCCGCGAGTTCGGGCTGTCCCGGGAGCGGATCCGGCAGATCGAGAAGGTGACGCTGCTCAAGCTGCGTGACCCGGAGCGGGCGAACCGGCTGGAGGCGTACGCCTGCTGACCCGACGCCCCACCGACAGGCCCCGGCGGTTCGCCGGGGCCTGTCGCGTGTCCGGTGCTTGACGCGGCCGCTCGCAGCGGATAAAACCAACTGGTTATCAAACCAGGAGGTTATGAACGTGACCGCCGACCTGCTCGACGCGACCTTCGCCGCGCTGGCCGACCCCACCCGACGGGCCATCCTCACCCGGCTGGCCGCCGGCGAGGCGACCGTCACCGAGCTGGCCGCGCCGTTCGCGATGAGCCAACCGGCCGTGTCGAAGCACCTCCGGGTGCTCGAACGCGCCGGCCTGGTCACCCGCGGCCGTGACGCCCAGCGACGCCCCTGCCGGTTGGACGCGCGGCCGCTGCGGGCGGCCGTCGCGTGGCTGGCCGACTACCGGGACTACTGGGCCGAGAGCTACGCGCGCCTCGACGAGGTGCTCGCCGAACTGACCACCGGGGACCCGCGGTGAGCGCCGCTCCGCCGGACCTGACCGTGACCCTCCACGGCGACCGGGAGATCCGGCTGAGTCGTGACTTCGCCGCCCCCCGACACCTGGTGTTCGCCGCCTTCACCCGCCCCGACCTGCTGGTCCGCTGGTGGGGCGCGCGGGGCTGGCACCTGATCGAGTGCGCGGTGGACCTGCGGGTGGACGGGCGCTGGCGCTTCGTCTCCCGAGGGCCCGACGGCACGCTGATGGGTCAGGGCGGCGCCTACCGGGAGATCGACCCGCCGGCCCGGCTGGTGTGCACCGAACTCTTCGACGACCAGTCCTATCCGGGCGAGACGCTGGTCCGCCACGACTTCACCGAGTCGGCGGGCCGGACCACGGTCGTCACCACCCTGCGGTTCGCCACCCGGCAGGGCCGCGACACCGTGCTCCGCTATCCGATGACCCGTGGCCTGGCCGAGGCGTTCGACCGGCTCACGGACCTGCTGCACCCGACGACAGAGGGAGTGACCCCGTGAACTGGACCCTGGAAGTGGTCATCGTGCCGGTCTCCGACATCGACCGGGCCAAGGAGTTCTACGCCGAGCGGGTCGGCTTCGCCGTCGACCACGACACCGACCTGGGCGGGGTGGGACGCATCGTGCAACTCACGCCCCCGGGCTCCGGATGCTCGATCGTCCTCGGCCGGGGCGTCGTGCCGGAGATGCCGCCCGGCTCGCTCAAGGGGCTGCAACTCGTCGTGTCCGACCTGGAGAAGGCCCGGGCGGAGCTGGTCGAGCGGGGTGTGGAGGTCGGCGACATCCAGGTCGTCGGCCGCAACCCCCGGCCGGTGCCGCACCCGCTGGACAACGTCGGCTTCGTCTTCTTCCGCGACCCCGACGGCAACGAGTGGTCGGTGCAGCAGATCTCCTCCCGCGCCTGACGGTGTTAAGAAGGGGCCCTTCCTCTACCGGAGGCGTTAGGAAGGGGCCCCTCCTTACAACCGGCGCGGGCCCGTGTCGGGGCGCGGGCTCTCGGCGCCGGTACGCACCGTGGCGTGCAGCACCGAGATGCCGTCCGGGCGGGCCAGCACCGGGTTGAGCGTGAGCGACCGCACCCGGGGCTGCTCGTCCGCGAGCCGACCCACCCGCAGCAGCAGGTCCACCAGGGCGGCCCGGTCCACCGGCGCGGCACCCCGGTGCCCGCGCAGCAGCGGCGCGGCCCGCGGCTCGTCGACCAGCTCGGCGGCGTCCCGGTCGGTCAACGGCACCGCCCGCCAGGCCCGGTCGCCGAGCAGCTCGGTCGCCACCCCGCCCAGGCCGAACCCGACCACCGGCCCGAACGCCGGATCCTCCACCAGCTCCACCACACACGCCACCCCCGGCGCGACCATCGGCTGCACCAGCACCTCCGGACCGAACACCGGGGCCATCTCGGCGTACGCGCGGCGCAGCGCGCCGGCGTCGGCCAGGTCGAGCCGGACCGCGCCCAGGTCGAGCCGGTGCCGCAGCCCCGGCGCGGCCGCCTTCAACGCCACCGGCCAGCCGAGCCGCTTTCCCGCCGCCACCACCTCGTCGACCGAACCGGCCGGCACGGACCGCACCACGTCGATCCCGTACGCACCCAGCAGCGCCGCCGGATCCGCCCCGTCGGCCCGCATCGCGGCCTGCCCCGCCACCCGGTCGACCCGGGGCAGCTCGGGCGGCACGCCGGGCGGCCGGCGCAGCCAGTCCGCGTACGTGCCGACCCGGGCCAACGCCCGCACCGCCTCCTCCACGCTCGGATACGCCGGCACCCCGGCCGGCACCCGCCCGGCCAGGAACGTCGCCACCACCGGCTTGCCGGTGGCCCGCGCGTCCGGCAGCGCCGCCGCGAAGTCGGCCTCCGGATCGGTGAGCTGACCGGGCAGCGGCGGGGCGAAGACCGCCACCACGGCGTCCACCCGCTCGTCGGCCACGGCGGCGGCCAGCGCGGCGGCGTACGCGGCGGCTCCACCGGTCGGCCCGACGTCCTCCGGGTACCCGTCCGCCACGACCAGCCCCTGCCCGGCGCACGCGGTCGCGGCCAGCCCGGTCAGCGCCGAGGAGTTACCCACCACGGCGACCCGCCGGCCGGCCGGCAGCGGCTGGTGGGCCAGGAGCACGCCCACGTCGAGCAGCTCCGCGACGGTGTCCACCCGGATCACGCCGGACTGGGCGAACAGCGCGCTGACCGCTGCGGCGTCCAGCGCGGGCGCCTCGCCCACCCCCGGCGGCCGGGCCAGGGACGCCAGCGCCACCACCGGCTTGCTCCGGCCGATGCGCCGGGCCAACCGGGCGAACTTGCGCGGGTTGCCGAACGTCTCCAGATAGAGCGTGATGACGTCGGTGGCCGGATCGTCCTGCCAGTACTGCAACAGGTCGTTGCCGGAGACGTCGGCCCGGTTGCCGGCCGACACGAAACTGGACAGCCCCAGCCCGCGCCGCGACGCCTCGGCCAGCAACGCCACCCCGAACGCGCCGGACTGGCTGAACACGCCCACCCGCCCGGGCGCCGGCAGCACCGGGGCGAGCGTGGCGTTGAGGCGTACCGCCGGGTCGGTGTTGGCGACGCCGAGGCAGTTCGGGCCGACCACCCGCATGCCGGCCAGGTGCGCGGCGCGGACCAGGGCCCGCTGCGCCGCCGCCCCGGCCGGACCGGACTCGGCGAACCCGGCGGAGACCACCACCAGCCCGTGCGCGCCCGCCCGGGCCGCGTCCTGGACCACCTCGGTCACCGCCTCCGGCGCGACCGCCACCACGGCCAGGTCGACGTCCAGGCCGGCGTCGGACGCCGACGGGTACGCGGGCAACCCGGCCACCGTCGCCGCGCTCGGGTGCACCGGCACGATCGCGCCGGCGAACCCGCCGTCGCGCAGATGACCGAGCAGCGCCGCGCCGACGCCCTGGCCGGTGGCGCTGGCGCCGTAGACCGCGATGCCGCGCGGGGCGAGCAGCCGGGCGATCGAACGCGCCTCGGTGCGGTGCTCCCGGCCACGCTGCACCGCGAGCGTCGCCTCGGTCGCCGCGATCGGGAAGGTCAGGTGCACCACGCCGTCGGCGTACTGGCGCTGCACCTGGTAGCCGAAGTCGGCGAAGACCCGCAGCATGGTCCCGTTCGCCGGGAGCACCTCGGCGACGAAGTGCACGATGCCGTGCCGACCGGCCGCGTCGGCCAGGTGCTCCAACAGCACCGAGCCGATGCCCCGACCCTGGTAGGCGTCCTCCACCACGAACGCCACCTCGGCCTCCGGCGAGGCGGGTCCGAGCCGCTCGTACCGGCCGACCGCGACGATCCGCTCGCCGGCCAGCACCACGAACGCCTCCCGGTCGCGGTGGTCGACGGTGACGAACCGCTTCAGGTCCCGCTCCGGGATGCGCGGGTACGGCGAGAAGTAGCGCAGGTAGCGGGTGCGCTCGGAGAAACGGGCGTGCATCGCCACGATCGCCGCCGCGTCGTCCGGGCGGATCTGTCGCAGCTGGACGGTCGTGCCGTCGCTGAGCAGCACGTCCACCGGTTGCTCGACGGTGGTCACCGGATCAGTCGCGCGGGTCGTGCGGGTCGAGCCCGAGCAGCGGGAAGACCGCCTTGCGGGTGGCCGCGACCGCCCGGTCCACCGCGTTGGGCTCGCCGCTCGGCTGCCACGGCTGATAGTCCGGGTCCACGTCGTCGGTCATCCGCAGCGGGACGTCGTGCCCGGGCCGCCGGCGCGCGGCCAGCTCCCGCCAGGCGGGCGGGGTGAGCGTGGCCGGGTCGATCGGCTCGCCGCTGGCGATCGCGAGCAGGTGCGTCCAGGCCCGGGGCACCACCTCGACCAGCGCGTACCCGCCGCCGCCGGTGGCCACCCAGCGGCCGTCGCACAGCTCGTCGGCGAGCGCCCGCAACGCCAGGTAGGTGGCCCGCTGCCCGTCCACGGACAGGTGCAGGTCGGCGAGCGGGTCACTGCGGTGCCCGTCCGCGCCGCACTGGGTGACCAGCAGCTGGGGCCGGTACGCGCGCAGCACCGACGGCACCACCGCGTGGAACGCCCGCTGCCAGCCGGCGTCACCGACCCCGGGCGGCAGCGGCACGTTGACCGCGGTGCCCTCCGCGCCCGGCCCGCCGGTCTCGTCCGGGAAACCGGTGCCGGGGAACAACGCGAGCGGCGTCTCGTGCAGGCTGACCGTGAGCACCCGCGGGTCGTGGTAGAAGATCTCCTGCACCCCGTCGCCGTGGTGCACGTCCACGTCCACGTACGCGATCCGCTCCGCGCCCAGGTCGAGCAGGCGGGCGATGGCCACCGCCGGGTCGTTGTAGACGCAGAACCCGGCCGCCCGGGCCGGCATGGCGTGGTGCAGCCCACCGGCCACGTTGACCGCGCGCCGGGCCTCGCCACGCCACACCGCCTCGGCCGCGGCCACGGTCGCGCCCGCGATCAGCGCACTCGACTCGTGCATCCCGTCGAAGACCGGATTGTCCGAGGTGCCCAGACCGAAGCCGGCGAAGAGCGGGTCCCGCGGCGCGGCGCGGACCGCGGCCAGATAGGCCGGCTCGTGCACCCGGGTCAGCAGGGCGTCGTCGGCCGGCTCGGGCTTGACCACCCGCACCCCGGGCCGGTCCAGCACGCCCAGCTCCCGGGCGAGTGCCATGGTCAGCTCGACCCGGACCGGGTCGAGCGGATGGTCGCCCATGTCGTAGGCGAGGAGGGCCTCGTCCCACACCACCACCGTGTCGTCGGCCATGCGGCCATCGTCGCACGCGGGCCCGGGCACGCCCACCAGCCGCGCGTTCACCGACCGGACGTGCCGCCGGTCGCCACCGGACGGTCCGGGTCGGCCACCCACTGGCTCCACGAGCCGACGTAGAGGGCGGCGTCCGGACGACCGGCCAGGTGCAGCGCCAGCACCGCCTGCGCGGCGGTCACCCCCGAGCCGCAGTACGCCCCGACCGGCGCGTCCCCGCCGACCCCGGCGGCCGCGAAACGCGCGCGCAGCGCCTCGGCGGCGGGGAACCTGCCCTGCGTGACGTACTCCGGGGCGGGCAGGTTGACCGCGCCGGGCACGTGCCCGGCGACCGGGTCGACCGGCTCGTGCTCGCCGAGGTAACGCGGCGCGGCCCGCACGTCGAGCAGCACGCCGGAGTCGGCGGCGGCGAGCCGGGCGGCCCCCGCCGCGTCGAGCACCGGCAGCCCGCCCGGGGCGACCGTCACGTCGCCGGGCGTCGGCTTTGGCGCCCCGGTGTCCACCGGCAGGCCGGCGGCGGTCCAGGCCGGCCAGCCGCCGTGCAGCACCCGCACCTCCCGGTGACCCGCCCAGCGCAGCGTCCACCAGGCCCGCGCGGCGGACATCCCGTCGCCGCCGTCGTACACCACCACGGGGTGACCGGCGCGGACGCCGGCGGCCCGCAGCGCCGTCTGCAACGCCGCCGGGTCGGGCAGCGGGTGCCGGCCCGCGGCGCCGGGCCGCCCGCACAGCTCGGTGTCCAGGTCGACGAAGACGGCGCCGGGGAGGTGGCCGAGGGCGTAGTCGTCGCGGCCGGGCGGGCCGGCCAGCCGCCAGCGGGCGTCGAGCACGGTGGGCGGGTCGGCGTGGTCGAGCTCGGCGGCGAGCCGGTCCGGCTCGACCAACAGCTCTGCGGTTCCGGACATGCGGTCCAGTCAACACCATCCGGGCCGCGACCTCCGGGTTCGCCTGCGGTCGACGGTCGGTGGTTACGGGTAGCATCGGACGCCGGGAGGCCGCTGACGTGAAGCACGACCTGGTTGACACAACCGAGATGTACCTGCGCACCATCCTCGAGCTGGAGGAGGAGGGTGTGCCGCCGCTGCGTGCCCGCATCGCCGAGCGGTTGAAGCAGAGCGGCCCGACCGTCAGCCAGACCGTCGCCCGGATGGAGCGCGACGGTCTGCTCACCGTCGAGGGCGACCGGCACCTGGCCCTCACCCCGCTGGGCCGCAACACCGCCGTGTCCGTGATGCGCAAGCACCGGCTGGCCGAGCTGCTGCTGGTCAACGTGATCGGGATGCCCTACGAGGAGGCCCACGAGGAGGCCTGCCGGTGGGAGCACGTGATGAGCGACGCGGTGGAGAAGCGGGTCTACGACCTGCTCAACCGGCCGACCCGCTCGCCCTACGGCAACCCGATCCCGGGCCTGGAGGAGCTGGGCGATCCGGGCCAGCCGGCGGTCGAGACGGTCGAGGGCGAGCGCAACCTGGCGTTCCCGGGCCTGTCCGGCCCGGTCGTGGTGCGGCGGATCTGCGAGAGCGTGCAGACCGACGCCGACGTGCTGCGGCAGCTGCACGCCGCGGGTGTCGACCCGGGCGCGACCGTGACGGTGGCGCAGGAACGCGACGGCGTCTCCATCGACCGTTCCGGCGACCGGGTGCGGCTGCCCCGCGAGGTGGCCTCCCGGGTGTTCGTGGCGGCCCGCTGACGCCCGGCGCTCAGAGCTTGCGGGTGTCGAGGACCTTGGCCAGCGCGACCAGCTTGCCGGTGGTCTTCTCGACCTCGGCCGTGGCGGTGCCCTTCGGCGTCGCCCAGCGCAGGCTGGCCAGCCGGCCCTCGTCGGCCAACCAGCCCACCTCGGCGACCGGCCCGGCCTTCGCGCTCTTCGGCAGCGTCCGCCGGTAGGCGATCTTCCCGAGTTTGGTGACCTTGGCCGCCCCGCGCGGCTGCACGTCCAGCGTGAACGTCGACGTGTCGATCGACGTCTCGGTCACCGAGAGCGTCAGCTCCGGCAGCACGGCCGCCTGGGCGCGGAGCACGCAGGTGTGGGTGTCCCCCCGCTCGGTGGCGGCGGCCACGTCGAACGTGGCGCCGATGTGCTCGGCGATCACCGCGAAGTCGAGCAGCCGGCACGCCCCGCCGGAGGACGCCGCGGCGACCTCGACCGGGGGCCGGTCCGCCGGCACGGCGACCTCCGCTGCCTCGTCGGCGCAGCCGGTGGCGAGCAGGACGGCCGAGGCGGCCAGCCAGGTACGGGCGCGCACGGGAGACCTCCGCGGTCGGCGGCGGGTCGGACCCGCCGGAGTTCCGTCGGACACCGTACGGGCCGCCCGGCGGGGACGGAAGCCCTAGGCGCGACGTTCCCGCTCGGCGGCGTACGCGGCGTTCAGGCGTTCGAGCGGTCCGGGGCCGTCGTGCGGCTTCGGCGGGGCGTCGAGGTGGCGTGTCCGCAGCTCGTCCATGAGTTCCTCGACGAATCCCGGGCCCTGGTCCCGCATGATCCGCTGCCGGAGCTGGAGTTCCTCGGTGCCCGGACGCCAGTCGAGGCCCCAGTTGCCGAGCGCGTAGAGGACCGGAAGGGTCTGGATGCCGGCTTCGGTCAGGCTGTAGCGGGCACGTTGCCCCCGTGCCGCGGCGCCGCGGGTGAGGATTCCGGCCTCGACGAGTCGCACGAGACGGTCGGCGAGGATGTTCGAGGCGATGCCCTCGATCGACCCGGTGAGCAGCGCCCGGAAGTGGCGGCGGTCGCCGAAGATGACGTCGCGCAGCACGAGCAGCGCCCATCGGTCCCCGAGCACCTCGACGGCCGCGTTGATCGGGCACCCGGACCGTGGTTCCACGACTCCTCCTTGACAGGCAGTTGTGTCCCAATATAGTGGTTGCAGATTGCAACCACTAGGGAAGGAGGGGATGGTGGGCCGCTTCCAGTACTGGATGAACGTGTCCCTCGACCTACGGATCGAGCAGGTCCCCGGGGACGACGGCGCCGGCGAGTGGCTGCGCATCGACGAGGAGCTGCACCGGGAGTTCAACGCCCGGGCGCGCACGCTCGCCGGCCTGGTCCAGGGCCGGGTCATCTACGAGACGATGGAGGGGTACTGGCCGCACGCGCGCGAGGACGCGTCGCTGCCGGAGGTCATGCGGGAGTACGGCGAGATCTGGACGTCCGCGCCCAAGGTGCTCGTCTCCCGCACCCGCGCCAGCGCCGGCCACGGCACCCGGGTCATCGGTGGGGACGACGCGATCGCGCAACTGGCCGTTCTCCGCGCGGAGACCGACGGCACCCTCGGTGTGGGCGGCGCGACGCTCGCCACACAACTGCTCCGGGCCGGGCTTCTGGACGAGCTGCTGCTCTTCACCCACCCGACGATCCTCGGCTTCGGCCGGCCGCTGTTCGACGACTGGGACAAGCCGGTCGACCTCGACCTGGTCGAGCAGCGATCGTTCGCCCAGGGCGTCACGATGCACCACTACACCGTCCGGGGCGCCATCCCTGCCGAGGTGTCCTAATCGGCCACGTACGGACAGTGCCGGCACCCTCGCCCGCAGCACGTGCCGCGCCGGGCCAGGAAGCCGGCGCTGAGCACGAACAGTCCGGTCTCCGGGTCCAGGTAGCCGGACTCCCCGGCGGCCAGCGCGGCGGCGTGCGCGGCCAGGATCCGCTTCCGGCCGGGGTGCGTCGGCGACAGGCGCGACGGGTGCGGCTCGGTCAGCGGGCGGTTCGCCAGCTCGTCACTCACCGCTGGAGTGTAAGGAAGGGCCCCTTCTTAACGTCTCGCGCATAGGCGGGGCCCCCTTTTAACACCCTCACCCGTGACGCCCGAACGCCTCCGTGATCGCCGTGGGCTCGGCGTCGGTGGCGAGCAGCAGCCGCAGCAGCACCTTCGCCTTGTACGGGTCGAGCAGCCCGCCGTCGATCAGGCCGCGCCGCCGCAGGTCCCGTTCCGAGCCGACCGCGCCGTAGGTGTCCCGCAGCACCGACCCGGCGCCGGTGCGCGAGGTCAGCACCACCGGCATCCGCCCGGCCAGCGCGCCCAGCGCCGGGGCGAACGCCGGCGGCACGTGCCCCACCCCGAAGCCGGCCACCACCAGCCCGTCCCGGCCGGCGCCCACGGCGTCGAGCAGCGCCACGTCGTCGTCGAGCGTCACGGTGTGCAGCGCGACCCGGGTGGTGGCCAGCCGCTCGCGGTCCACCGCGGGCAGGGGCGCGTGGCGGGGCGGCCGGGTCAGCACCCGTACCCGACCCTCGACCACCTGCCCGAGCGGCCCGGCGTTGGGCGAGACGAAGGTGCCCGTACTCGTGCTGTGGGTCTTGCGGACGAACCGCGCGGCGTGGATCTCGTCGGCGAACGCGACCAGGACGCCGAGGTCCCGCGCGGCCGGCGCGGCCGCGACCCGCACGGCCGCGAGCAGGTTCGCCGGCCCGTCCGGGCCGGCGAGCGTGGGGTTGCGCATGGCGCCGGTGAACACCAGCGGCGCGGCGTGCGGCCAGACCAGGTCGGCCAGCCACGCGGTCTCCTCCAGCGTGTCGGTGCCCTGGGTGACCACCACGCCGGTCGCCCCGCCGGCGACCGCCTCGGCCCCCGCGTCCACCAGGTCGAGGATCTGTCGGTACGCGAGCGCGGCGCTGGGCACCGCCTCGACGTCGCGCACGTCGAGCGGGATGTCGGCGAGCCCGGGTACGGCGGCGGTGAGGTCGGCGCCGGTGAGCCGGGCGACCACTCCCCCGGCGCCGGCGCCGGCCATCGCGATGGTCCCGCCGAGGGTGAACAGCGCGACGGTCACCGCCCGGCCCGCCGTGCGAGCAGGAACGCCTGGGGCTGCCGCTCGGCGTCGACCGGCTCGCGCAGGATCGTGGCCGTGACGGCGAACCCGGCTGCGGTGAGCTGCGCGGACAACCGCTGCGGCGGCAGCCAGTGCACGTCGTAGGTGACCCGGTGGCCGTACGCCCGTTCCCGCCGGTCGAGCCGGTCGCCGGCCTTGACGGCGAGCAGCAGGTGCCCGCCGGGGGTGAGCGCCCGGTGGAAGCCGGCGAACACCTCGGGCAGCAGCTCCGGCGGCAGGTGGATCACCGAGTACCAGGCGACCAGCCCGGCCAGCGACCCGTCCGCGGCGATCGGTTCGGTCATCGAGCCGACCGCGAAGCGCAGCTCCGGGTAAGCCCGGCGGGCCACCGCCACCATGCCGGGCGACAGGTCGACGCCGGTCACGTCGAGCCCGAGGCGGCGCAGGTGGGCGGTGACCCGGCCGGTGCCGCAGCCGACCTCCAGCACCGGCCGGTCCGGCCCGACCGTCTCGGCGAAGGCGGCCAGCACGGCCCGGTCCAGCGGCGGTTCGACCACGTCGGGCAGCAGCCGCGCGTAGTCCTCGGCGACGGTGTCGTAGGCGGCCCGGGTCTCGGTCAGCCAGTGCGGTTCGGTCACGACCGCCAACCCTAGTTCCCGCGTTTCGGTAGGCCCCCGACCACCCGGAGTTGATATTGACCGTCGTTGCTACGGTCTCCCGCGACCGTCCAGAGAGGACCCAAGGTGAGACCGACCGCGATGATCCTGTGCGCCGGTGCGCTCGTGATGGCCACGAGCGGCTGTTCCGCCGACGAGACCGCCCTGCCGGACCAGCTCCGCGATCCGTGCGCGCTGCTCCCCGCCGACCTGCTGGGACGGCTCGCGCCCGGCGCCCGGCCCAGCGCCTCGGCGAACCTCGGCGACCGCAGCGGCTCCCGGGAGTGCGCGGTGGACCTGACCAGCGGCACCTCGATGCGGGGCGACCTGGTCGTCACCGTGTCCGTCGACGCCGAGGGCATGTACGACGACGCGTGGCGGCAGGACCGGTGCGCGCGGATCGCCGCGGAGCAGACCACGGCCGGTCCCGGCGACACGTCGTGCGCGGCGGTGCGCCCCTGGGACGGCGGCGAGACCCGGTTCGACGCCTGGGCCTGGCGCGGCGACCGCTACCAGGTACGGGTCGCCTACCAGGTGGTGCAGCCGCAGACGCTTCCGGCCGGCGCCGAGTCCGACCTGCGCGGGGTGCTCGAACAGGCGGTCCGATCCCTTCCCGACTGACCCCTCCACCCCCGTCGATCATGAAGTTGGCCGGCCGATCCGTCCGCGTGTCGTGCCGCCAGGTTCATGATCGACGGGGTAGTGGGGTCAGGCGAACCAGGTGGCGGCCTGGCCGTGGCCGCGGGTCCAGGCGAGCGGGCGTCCGTCCAGGGCGAGGACGTTGTGGAACCCGCCGGCGGGCGGCTCGGGCAGGTCGGCGTGCGGCAGCACGGTCGGGTCCTCGTTGGCGAGCCAGTGCCCGGGCAGCGTCCGTACCAGCGCGGTGAACGCCGCCCGGCGCACCGGCGGCACCTGGTAGAGCACCGAACTGTGGAAGACGACGAGCGTCGCGTCGACCGGGGCGCGTGCCGCCAGCGCCGGCAGGTCGTCGACCAGGTCGCCCCGGAGCAGCAACGGTGGATCGGACCCGGCGACCGCCGCCGCGGCGCGCAGCCGCTCCCGACGGTGCCGGTGCTCCGGCCAGATCAGCGCGTCCAGCCAGGCCAGGTCCGCGGGGTCGGTGACGTCGAGCGGGTTCACGTCCAGCCCGGCCCGCCACACCACCTCCGGCCGCCGCGCGGGCGGGGCGACGCCGGTGAGCACGCAGTCGAGCACCGGCTCCCCGTCGCCGACCGGCCGGTCGCCGTAGCGGTAGGCGTACCTGTCGGGATAGAGGCACAGCCCCGCGGAGGCCCCCACCTCCAGCAGCGCCAACGGCTGCGGCAGCGCGGCGAGCACCGGCAGCAGCGCGGCGCACCGGCCGGCCTCGTTCGTCTGCGTCGCCCGGACCCGCATCTGGGCCGCGATCTCCGGCCAGTGCGCCGATACGTACGCCCGGAACGCCCCCGGGTCGTCCACCGGCCCGCCGCCCAGCCGCACCACGCCGAAGAGTAGGTTCGGCTGGCGCTTGGCCGGCGGCAGCGTGTCGAGCAGCGCGAGCAGCTCGGGGTCGCGCGCCACGGCCCGCGACAACCGTTCGTACGCCGGGGACACGCCGCGCGCCTCACGGTCGGCGAACGCCAGGTAGATGTCAGCAGTGGTCACTCCGCGAGCATTCCAGTTCCCGGCAGTGGGGTCTGTGACCGTCCACACCCGCCGCTGCCCCGGCCGGCGGGGTCCAAGCCCTTGCGTCGAGGTCGCCGCCGAGGTGCCGGCTCGTCCGGCTCCCGCGCGGCTGAGTCGTTCCTGATCTCAGCTCGACAGGCGACCTCGGGTCACCATGTCCCCCTGCCCGTCGGGCACCGGGGGCGCGTCACCTCGCCGAGATGGAACGGATCATGAGACGCCGCGAGCGCGGCAGGGAGATCCCCGCCGCGCTCGCGCAACCGTGGAACGTCAGCTGCAACCGCTGGTGGAGCCGCAGCCCTCGCAGACGTAGCAGCTACCGGCCGGCCGCATCTTCGTGCCGCAGGTGAAGCAGAGCGGCGCGTCGGCGGCCTTGCCGATCACGGCCTCCAGCAGCTCGGTGCTGGAACCCACGGCCGGGGCGGGCTTGACGGCCGCGACGTCGGCCATCTCCTGCGCCGGCTGGGCGACCGGGCCGGTCTTCGGCTCGGGCGCCTCGACCGGGGCGGAGGCGGCCATCGCGGTGAGGTCCGCACCGCTCGCCTCCGCCTCCGCCTCGGCCCGGAGCTGGGCGGCCCGCTCCTTGGCGGTGAAGATGCCCAGCTCCGCACGGCGGTCGTACGGCAGGAAGTCCAGCGCCAGGCGACGGAAGATGTAGTCCATCACCGAGGCGGCCATCCGCACGTCCGGGTCGTCGGTCATGCCGGCCGGCTCGAAGCGCATGTTGGTGAACTTGCTGACGTACGTCTCCAGCGGGACGCCGTACTGGAGACCGATGGAGATGGCCACCGAGAAGGCGTCCATCACACCGGCCAGGGTCGAGCCCTGCTTCGACATCTTGAGGAAGACCTCGCCGAGGCCGTCGTCCGGGTAGGACGAGGCGGTGAGGTAGCCCTCCGCGCCGCCGACCGAGAAGGAGACCGTCTGCGACGGGCGCTTCTTCGGCAGCCGCTTGCGCACCGGGCGGTACTCGACGACCTTCTCCACGACCCTCTCGACCTCGGCGGCCGGGGTCTGCGTGTCGGCGGTGGCCTTGTTCGGCTTGGCGACCGACAGCGGCTGGCCCACCTTGCAGTTGTCCCGGTAGATCGCCAGCGCCTTCAGGCCGAGCTTCCAGCCCTCGAAGTAGATCTTCTCGACGTCGGCGACGGTGGCCTGCTCCGGCATGTTGACCGTCTTGGAGATGGCGCCGGAGATGAACGGCTGGACCGCCGCCATCATCCGCACGTGGCCCATCGGCGCGATCGAGCGCTCGCCCATGGCGCAGTCGAAGACCGGGTAGTGCTCCGGCTTCAGGCCGGGGGCGTCCACCACGTGCCCGTGGTCGGCGATGTGCTCGACGATCGCCTCGACCTGCTCCTCGGGGTAGCCGAGGCTGCGCAGGGCGCGCGGGACGGTCTGGTTGACGATCTGCATCGAGCCGCCGCCGACCAGCTTCTTGAACTTCACCAGCGCCAGGTCCGGCTCGACACCGGTGGTGTCGCAGTCCATCATCAGCCCGATGGTGCCGGTCGGGGCGAGCACGCTGGCCTGCGAGTTGCGCCAACCGTTCTTGTCACCGAGCTTGTTGCCCAGCGTCCACTGCTTGGTCGCCTCGCGCTGCAGGGCGGTGGCCACGGTGCCGGTCGGCTTGATCGCGTCGTTGGCGGCGGCGTGCTTGCGCATGACCCGCTTGTGCGGCTCGGCGTTGCGGGCGTAGCCGTCGTACGCGCCGACGATGCCGGCCAGCTCGGCGGAACGGCGGTAGGCGGTACCGGTCATCAGCGAGGTGATCGCCGCGGACACCTCCCGCCCCTGCTCCGAGTCGTAGGGCAGGCCGGAGGCCATCAGCAGGGCACCCAGGTTGGCGTACCCGATGCCGAGCTGCCGGTAGGCGCGGGTGGTCTCACCGATCTTCTCGGTCGGGAAGTCGGCGAAGCAGATCGAGATGTCCATCGCGGTGATGACGAACTCGACCGACCGGACGAACTTCTCCACCTCGAAGCCGCCGTCGGCGCGCAGGAACTTCATCAGGTTCAGCGAGGCCAGGTTGCACGAGGAGTTGTCCAGGTGCAGGTATTCCGAGCACGGGTTCGACGCGGTGATCCGCCCGGTCTCCGGGCAGGTGTGCCAGTCGTTGATCGTGTCGTCGTACTGCAGGCCCGGGTCGGCACACTCCCAGGCGGCCTGGGAGATGGTGTGGAACAGCTTCTTCGCGTCGATCGTCTCGATGGTCTGCCCGTCGAGCCGGCCGCGCAGGTCGAAGCCGCCGCCGTTCTCCACCGCGGTCATGAACTCGTCGGAGACGCGGACCGAGTTGTTGGCGTTCTGGTACTGCACGCTGACGATGTCCGCGCCGCCCAGGTCCATGTCGAACCCGGCGTCGCGCAGCGCGCGGATCTTGTCCTCCTCGCGCGCCTTGGTCGCCACGAACTCCTCGATGTCCGGGTGGTCGACGTCGAGGATGACCATCTTGGCCGCCCGCCGGGTGGCGCCACCGGACTTGATGGTGCCGGCGGAGGCGTCCGCGCCGCGCATGAAGCTGACCGGGCCGGAGGCGGTGCCACCGGAGGAGAGCAGTTCCTTCGAGGACCGGATCCGGGACAGGTTGACCCCGGCGCCCGAGCCGCCCTGGAAGATCCGCCCCTCCTCCTTGTACCAGTCGAGGATGGAGTCCATCGAGTCGTCGACGGCCAGGATGAAGCAGGCGCTGACCTGCTGCGGCGACGGCGTGCCGACGTTGAACCAGACCGGCGAGTTGAAGCTGAACACCTGGTGCAGCAGCATCCAGGTCAGCTCGTGTGCGAACACTTCGGCGTCGGCCGGGCCGGCGAAGTAGCCGTACTCCTCACCGGCGGTGCGGTAGGTGTCGACCACCCGGTCGATCAATTGCCGCAGCGACCACTCGCGCTCCGGGGTCCCCACCGCGCCCCGGAAGTACTTGGTGGTCACGATGTTGGCCGCGTTGACCGACCAGGACTCGGGGAACTCCACCCCGCGCTGCTCGAAGTTGATCGAGCCGTCCCGCCAGTTCGTCATCACGACGTCGCGGCGCTCCCAGGCGACCTCGTCGTAGGGATGCACCCCCTCGGTCGTCCAGACGCGCTCGATCTTCAGCCCCGCCCCGGCCTTGTTCCGTGACTTGCTGGTCGTCACGCCCTCGCCCCCCTCGTCGGCACGGTCACCCACCGCGCCTCGTCTACAACCTGTCAGAAACTCGAAAATGTCAGCTGATCGCGCCGGCGGCCTCGGCCGCTCCGGCACCGGCGCCCTCCCGGGCGCGCGCGGCGGACCGCAGCGTCTCGATCTCCCGCTCGAAGTCGGCGAGCGAGTCGAAGGACCGGTAGACGCTGGCGAACCGCAGGTAGGCGACCTCGTCCAGGTCACGCAACGGGCCGAGGATGGCCAGGCCCACGTCGTGACTGGGGATCTCGGCGGCCCCCCTGGCGCGCACGGTCTCCTCGACCTTCTGTGCCAGCAGCGCGATCGAGTCGTCGTCGACCGGCCGGCCCTGGCACGCCTTGCGCACCCCGCCGATGATCTTCGTGCGGCTGAACGGCTCGGTCACCCCGCTGCGCTTGACCACCGCGAGCACCGCCTCCTCGACGGTGGTGAACCGCTTGCCGCACTCGGGGCAGGACCGGCGCCGCCGGATGAGCTGGCCGTCGTCGGCCTCCCGCGAGTCGACGACCCGGGAGTCGGCGTGCCGGCAGTACGGACACCGCATCGCCCGACCTCCTCCTTCGACCACGGGCACACCCACCGACCCCCGGGCACGCGTCGACACGGCGGAGCCATCGGTCGATGGCCGTCGCCGGGTGCGCGATGCGGGAGTGCGTTCGGTAGTTGAACCCAACCTGTAGGCAACTTACGCCCATGTGACTACTACATCTAGGGGTTGACCGTATGTCGTCCCACTAGCGAGGTCAAGTTGGCCGGCGTGTCCGGCGCGTCATCAGGATCACGTCCGCCGCGACCTCGCCGAGGAGCCCAACGGCGAGCACCCGCCCCCGGTCACGGGCCGCCGGGATAGAACATCCGTTCGAGTGCGACGTACCATTTATCAGAACAGCCGTTCGGAAATCCAGGATTTCGACGCGACACGCCGACACCACGTCGTACAGATGTTTGAAAATGGCCGATCTCACCTATACGGTCAGATCCACACGCACCACGAGCCGACGAGGCACCCAGCGCCGACCAGGGAGGACGGACGTGACCGAGGACCGGGCCAGCCGGCAGAAGAACCCGCAGCCGATCGACGGGGCGGGGCCGCCGGCGACCCGTCGCCCCCGCACCGCGCGCAGCCGCGCCGCCCAGCCGGCGGTACGACCGGTGACGCCGGTGGTCAGCAGCTTCCCCGACCCGACGACGGTCGACCTGACCGCCCGGCAGCGCCGGATCCTGGAGTTCATCCGCACCTGGGTCGAGCGCCACGGCTACCCGCCGAGCGTGCGCGAGATCGGCGAGGCGGTCGGCCTGGTCTCCCCGTCCAGCGTCGCCTACCAGCTCAAGGAGCTGGAGAAGAAGGGCTTCCTGCGCCGCGACCCGAACCGGCCGCGCGCCGTCGACGTCCGCGCGCCGAGCGACGCCGACGACGAGGCCGCCCGCGCCCAGCGCCCCGCCCCGGCGTACGTGCCGATGCTGGGCCGGATCGCCGCCGGTGGGCCGATCCTCGCCGAGCAGGCGGTGGAGGACATCTTCCCCCTCCCCCGCGAGCTGGTCGGTGAGGGCGAGGTCTTCATGCTCCAGGTCAAGGGCGACTCGATGCTCGACGCGGCGATCTGCGACGGCGACTGGGTGGTCGTCCGCCAGCAGCCCAACGCCGAGGTGGGTGACATCGTGGCGGCCATGCTCGACGGCGAGGCGACGGTGAAGACCTACCGGCGACGGGACGGGCACGTCTGGCTGATGCCGCAGAACCCCGCGTTCGACCCGATCCCCGGTGACGACGCCACCATCATGGGCCGCGTGGTCGCGGTGCTGCGCCGGATCTGACGCGCCGACGAGAGGAGGGGGTGACCGTCACCGGTCACCCCCTCCTCTCACGTCCGTCGTCTCAGTAGCGGTCGCCCCGGTAGTCCCGGCTGCCCGAGACAGGCCCGTACTGGCCGCCCCGGTCGTCGCGACGGCCGCCGCGCGGATCCCGCGGGTCCGGCTCACGACGCGGCGGCTCGGCCCGACCACCCGGCCGACCCCCACCGCCCGGCGGCTGCCCGCGGCGCCCCGCGCCGTCCGGCCCGGGGCCGTAGCCGCCCCGGCCGCCGCCCTGGCCCGGGCCGCCGGGCCCGCCACCGCCGTAGACGCCGCCGCCGGGGCCGGGCCGGGCCCCGTTGGCGCCGCCGGCCGGCCGGCCGCCACCGCCGTAGACCCCGCCGCCCTGCGGACGGCCACCCTGCTGCCCGCCGTAGACGCCGCCGCCCGGGGGCCGGCCACCGCCGTAGACCCCGCCGGCCGGTGGGCGCTCGCCGTTCGCGGCGCCGCCGTAGACGCCACCGCCCTGGCCACCGCCGTAGACGCCGCCGCGCGGCGGCGCGTCGGGCCGGCTGCCGGACGGGAAGCCGTTGTTCACCGGGAACTCGCCGCTGCGCTCGGGCTCGTCGGCCGGCTCGGCGGGCGCCGGCTTGCGCCGGGCCCGCAGGATGCCGAAGACGCCCGCGCCGACCAGCAGCGCGCCGAGCACCCCGACCGCGGCGATCAGATAGGTGATCTCGTCGAGCGAGAGCCCTTCGAGCCAGGACTTCTGGGCGGCCGCCTTGGTCTCGACCTTGCCGCCGTTGGGCAGCGCCTCCACGCCTGTGGTGGCCGGCGTGTAGCCGAGGATGTCGATCGGGTCGGACGGGTCCAGCGACCCGCCGTCGGAGACGGTGACGAACGACTTCCCGTCGGGGGTGTAGGAGATGGCCTCGCCGAACGGGTCGGCCAGCGGGGTGACCCGGGGCTTGCCGGAGGTGAGCGCCTTGACGATGTCACCGCCGGTCACGTCGAACTCGAACGCGTCGGCGTACGTGCGCAGCACCACCCGGGCGCCGTCCGGCGACCGGGCCGCGCCGGTGACCAGCGCCCGCCCCGGCGAACCGAGCTTGTTCTCGGTGTTCGTCCGGGGGAGCGTGACCTCGCCGACCTTCTTCATCGGGATCGGTTCGGTGTCGGGGCCCGCCTTCAGTTTCACCGTCGGCGTGAAGATCTCCGACTTGCCGGAGAGTTCCTTCGTGATCACCAGCGGCAGGTTGTCGTCGCCGACGAGCAGCGCCTCGGCGTCGTGCGGCTCCTTGCCCGGGTAGCTGAGTCGGTGCAGCACCGGCTGCTTGGCACCGCTGATCGGCATCGTCCAGACCGCGACGCGCTCCCGCCGGGTCTTCTTCTCGACGTTGTCGCCGGTGTCGGCGATCCAGAGCGTCTTGCGGTCCGGCCCGAGGGCCAGGTCCTCGGTGTCGAAGGGGCCGTCACCGGAGTAGCGGACCGGATCCTTGTCGATCTTGCACTTGGCGTCGAGGTAGAAGACCCGCTTGCGACTGTCGTCCTCGGTGCCGTCGTTGACGACGACGTAGCCGTTGGCGGTGGCGACCAGGCCGGACAGCTCGCGCAGACGCTCGTCGGTGACCGTGCACTTCTTCTTGGGAGCCGCGGCCAGCACGGGGGCCGCGGCGGGGGCCGCCGGGGCCGGCCCGGCCGGCGCCACGACCGCGCCGACCAGGCCGAGCGCGAGCGTGACCGAGGAGACAACGTGCCGCATGGCGCTCAGTGTCGCACGACCCGGGTTTCGGGCGGGTGACGCCGGACGGCTCACCGCCCGGCGCCCACCCGCTCCTCGCTGGTGAGCCGGTCCCCCGCGCGGTACGGGGCCAGCTCGGCGGCGAGCGCCTGCCCCACCCGCACGTGCAGCAGCGTGCCCTCGGGCAGGTGCGCGGTGCTCAGCACCTCACCCTGCCGGTGCACCCGGGCCACCAGGTCACCCCGGTCGTACGGGAGCACCGCCCGGACCTCGACGGCCGGCCGGGGCAGGCGGCGCTCGATCGCCTCGCGCAGCTCGTCGACCCCGCGCCCGGTGTGCGCCGAGACGAACACCGCCTCCGGCCAGAGCCGCTTGAGCCGCAGCATCGTCTCCTCGTCGGTGGCGTCGGTCTTGTTGACCGCCAGCAGTTCCGGCAGCCGGTCGGCGCCCACCTCGGCGAGTACCTCGCGGACCGCCCGGACCTGCTCCTCCGGATCCGGGTGGGTGCCGTCGACCACGTGCACCACCAGGTCGGCGTCGCCGACCTCCTCCAGCGTCGAGCGGAACGCCTCGACGATCTGGTGCGGCAGGTGCCGGACGAACCCGACCGTGTCGGAGAGCGTGTAGAGCCGCCCGTCGGAGGTGGTCGCCCGGCGGGTGGTCGGGTCCAGCGTGGCGAACAGTGCGTTCTCCACCAGCACGCCCGCCCCGGTGAGGCGGTTGAGCAGGCTGGACTTGCCGGCGTTGGTGTAGCCGGCGATGGCCACCGCCGGCACCGCGTTGCGGGTCCGCCGGGCGCGCTTGGTCTGGCGTACGGTGGTCATGCTCTTGATCTCGCGGCGCAGCCGCGCGATGCGGTGCCGGATCCGACGCCGGTCGGTCTCCAGCTTGGTCTCACCGGGACCACGCAGGCCCACGCCGCCGCCGGCGCCGCCGCCGCGACCGCTACCACCGGTCTGCCGGGAGAGCGTCTCACCCCAACCGCGCAGGCGCGGGAGCAGGTATTCGAGCTGGGCCAGCTCGACCTGCGCCTTGCCCTCCTTGCTCTTGGCGTGCTGGGCGAAGATGTCGAGGATCAGGGCGGTACGGTCGACCACCTTGACCTTGGTGCGCTGCTCGAGGTTACGGAGCTGCGACGGGGACAGCTCACCGTCGCAGATGACCGTGTCGGCGCCGGTGGCGAGCACCACCGCGCCCAGGTCGTCGACCTTGCCCCGACCGATGTAGGTCGCCGGGTCGGGTCGGTTGCGGCGCTGGATGAGCCCCTCGAGCACCTGCGAGCCGGCCGTCCCGGCCAGCGCCGCCAGCTCGGAGAGGCTGTTGTCGGCGTCGGACTGGGTGCCCTCGGTCCAGACCCCCACCAGGACGACCCGCTCCAGCCGCAACTGGCGGTATTCGACCTCGGTGATGTCGGTCAGCTCGGTGGAGAGGCCGGGGACCCGCCGCAGCGCCTGCCGCTCCGACAGCTCGTACTCGCCGGTGGTGGCGTCGAGCGCGTCGTCCTCGTAGGGATGGAAGGTCTCCTGCTGCTCGCGCAAACTGCGTCTCCTGTCCGTTATGTGCATCGCCGAGAATTTTCGGCGCGTGACAGCAATCCTGACATGTGTCAACGCGGGACGCACCCGTGTTATGCCCGTGGCGCTACCCACCGGTAGCGGGGCCGGATGCCGGCCGACCTGGCCGGGCGGGTAGAAATGCCAGTCGAGCCGCTCAGCGTCGACGGAGGAGTGTTTTCTCGTGGCCATCACCCGACTGCCGAGTGCGGGATTCTCCATCACGATCCGGATCGCGGTGCCCGCCGACGCCTCCTCCATCGGCCGCCTGACCACCGCGGCGGGCGAGGCCGGCGCCATCGTCACCGCGCTGGACGTGGTGGACTCCGACCCGACCAACGTGATCGTCGACCTCACCTGCGACACCGCCGACGCCGGCCACGCCGACCAGGTCGTCGACGCGCTCACCGCGCTCGACGGGGTGGACGTGCGCAAGGTCTCCGACCGCACGTTCCTGCTGCACCTGGGCGGCAAGATCGAGGTCACCCCGAAGGTCGCGCTGCGCACCCGCGACGAGCTGTCCCGCGCGTACACCCCGGGGGTGGCCCGGGTCTGCATGGCGATCGCGGAGAACCCGGCCGACGCCCGCCGGCTCACCATCAAGCGCAACACGGTCGCCGTGGTCAGCGACGGCTCCGCGGTGCTCGGCCTGGGCAACCTCGGGCCGGCCGCCTCGCTGCCGGTGATGGAGGGCAAGGCCGCGCTGTTCAAGCGCTTCGGCGGGGTGGACGCCTGGCCGGTGGTGCTGGACACCCAGGACACCGACGAGATCGTGGCCATCGTCAAGGCCATCGCGCCGGCGTACGGCGGGATCAACCTGGAGGACATCGCCGCGCCGCGCTGCTTCGAGATCGAGGCCCGGCTGCGCGAGGCGCTGGACATCCCGGTCTTCCACGACGACCAGCACGGCACCGCGATCTGCGTGCTGGCCGCGCTCACCAACGCGCTGCGCGTCGTGGGCAAGCAGCTCGCGGACGTGCGGGTCGTGGTCTCCGGCGCCGGCGCGGCCGGCACCGCGATCATGAAGCTGCTGCTGCGCCAGGGCGTGGGCGACATCATCGCGTACGACCGGCAGGGCGCCCTGCACCGCGGCCTGCCCGACCTCAACCCGGCCTGGCAGTGGCTGGCCGAGAACACCAACAAGGAGAACTACTCCGGTGACCTGGCCGGGGCGGTGCGCGGCGCGGACGTCTTCATCGGGGTGAGCGCACCGAACCTGCTCACCGGCGACGACGTCGCCGCGATGGCGAAGGACGCGATCGTGTTCGCGCTGGCCAACCCGGACCCGGAGGTCGACCCGCGGGAGGCGCGCAAGCACGCCGCCGTGGTCGCCACCGGCCGCTCCGACCAGCCGAACCAGATCAACAACGTGCTCGCCTTCCCCGGCGTGTTCCGCGGCATGCTCGACGCGCACGCCGAGGAGTTCACCGAGGAGATGGCGATCGCTGCCGCCCGGGCCATCGCCGACGTGGTCGGCGAGGAGAAGATCAACCCCACCGTGATCGTGCCCAGCGTCTTCGACTCGCGGGTCGCCCCGGCGGTGGCCGCCGCGGTACGCGCCGCCGCGCAGAACCCGGCGGTGACGCTGCCGCCGGCGGCCGACCCCGGTCCGGCCGACCTCCCCGAGATCGCCGCCAACGCCAGCGCCACCCCCTGACGGAGTCGCCCCCGTCCTCGCCCCGCCCGCTCCGCCCCGGCGTGTCGCGGTCGAGAGAGGTGACGACTGAGGAGCGATATACCACTGAGTCATAAATATGACCAGGCGGTATATCGCTTCTCCGTCATCCCTTCTTGCCGGCCGTCACACGACGTCACCACTGCGCCCGAAGCGGCGACGCCCGGACAAGCCGCGGGCCCGGCAAACCGCGGGCCCGGCAAACCCCCAGCCAGGCAAGCTCCCAGCCAGGCGAGCCCCGAGCCCGCAAGCAGGGCGGCGGGCGTCCGGGGAAGCGGGGCGTCGAAGCTCAGGGAAGCAGGGCGGCGGGGGCCAGCGTGCCGGTGGCGACCAGAACGGCCGGGCCGGCCAGCCAGCACGAGTCGGCGGTGACCGTGACGGTGAGCCGACCACCCGGCACGTCCACCGCCACCGTGCCGGTCTCCCGGTCGCCGTCCCGCAACGCCACCGCCGCCACCGCGCAGGCGCCGGTGCCGCAGGAGAGCGTCTCGGCCGAACCGCGTTCGTAGACCCGCATCAGCACGTGCCCGTCGGCGCCGTCGACCGGCTCACCGGGCGTGGTGAACTCGACGTTCACCCCGGACGGGAAGACCGCGGCGTCGACCTCGGGCGCGCGGGTCAGGTCGAGGCCGGTCAGGTCCAGCGCGGCGGGCAACGCGCACACCAGGTGCGGGTTGCCGACGTCCACGGCCGCGCCGGGCAGGGTCAACCCGCCCAGGGTGACGGTGGCGGTGTCGTACAGGCGAGGGCGGCGCATCTCGACCGCCACGTCGGCGCCCTCGACCCGGGCCCGCACCAGACCGGCGCGGGTCGCGATCGGCAGTGCCCCGCCCGACGGGGCGACGGCAAGCGAACGCTCCAGCAGATAGCGCACGAACACCCGGGCGCCGTTGCCGCACATCTCGGCGAACGAGCCGTCGGAGTTCCAGTAGTCCATGAACCACTCGGCCTCGCCGGCCAGCGCGACACCCTCCGGGTGCTTGGCCGCGCGTACCACACGCAGCACGCCGTCGCCGCCGAGCCCGCGCCGCCGGTCGCAGAGCGCGGCGACCAGACCGGGCGTCAGGTCGAGCGCGCCGTCCGGGTCGGGCAGGATGACGAAGTCGTTGCCGGTGCCGTGGCCCTTGGTGAACTCCACGGTCCCATCATCGCCGATGCTCGGCGACCACCCGCAGGGCAGTGTCGAGAAACGCGGGCGAGGCCGAGTCCAGCCAGTGGACGCGCGGATCGCGCCGGAACCACGACCGTTGCCGGCGGACGAAGCGGCGGGTGGCCCGGACCGTCTCCTCGTACGCCTGCGTCTCGGTCAGCTCGCCGGCCAGGAAGCGCAGCACCTGCTGGTAGCCGAGCGCCCGGCTGGCCGTACGCCCCTCGGGCAGCCCCGCGTCGACGAGCCGGCGCACCTCGTCGACCAGGCCGTCGGCCCACATCCGGTCCACCCGCAGCGCGATCCGCTCGTCCAGGAGCGCGGTGTCCAGGTCCACCCCGAGCTGCACCGACGGGTAGTACGGCGTGGGCGCCGGCAGCGACGCGGTGAACGGCGCGCCGGTCAGCTCGACCACCTCCAGCGCCCGGACGATCCGCCGGCCGTTGGTGGGCAGGATGCCGGCCGCCGCCCGCGGGTCGGCCTCAGCCAGCCGGGCGTGCAGGGGGGCGGGGCCGACCTCGGCCAACTCGGCCTCCAGCCGTTCCCGCAGCGCCGGATCGGTGCCGGGAAACTCGAACTGCTCCAGCACCGCCCGCACGTATAGCCCGGAGCCGCCCACCAGCAGCGGCACCCGCCCCCGGGCCAGGATGTCGTCGACCGCCGCGCGGGCCAGCTTCTGGTATTCCGCGACGCTGGCCGGCTCGGTCACCGGCCAGATGTCGAGCAGGTGGTGCGGCACGCCCTCCCGCTCGGCCGGGTTCAGCTTGGCGGTGCCGACGTCCATGCCCCGGTAGAGCTGCATCGAGTCGGCGTTGACCACCTCACCGCCCAGCGCGTGCGCCAGCGCGATGCTCAGCGCCGACTTGCCGGCCGCGGTCGGCCCCACCACCGCCACCACGGTCATGACCGCTCCCAGTTCGCCACGAAGTAGGCAACGCCGTAGGGCGCGTCCTGGTAGCTGACGTCGCCGCGCCAGTCGCCGCCCGCCGCGTCGACCGCGCCGGCCAGCACCTGCCACGGCGCCCGCCCCGCGACCTTCAGCTCCGCCGACAGCCCCGGGTCGAGACCGAGCAGGGCGTCGGCGTCCGCGCGGGCCAGGGCCGCGGCGACCCCGTCGTCGTACGCGGGCGCGCGCGGGTCGTCGTAGCCGGGCGCCTTGACGCCGCGGCACGCCGACCCGTCCCCCATCGCCAGCAGCGCCCACGGCTGCCTCGAGGAACCCAGCCTGCCTCCGCCGGCGGCGCACCGCTCGACCGGCTCGTCGGCTGCCACGGAGATCATCCGCCAGGTCGTCGGAACCTCCGGCCGCACGCGACTCAGCAGCCAGGCACCGACGAGGAGGCTCAGGGGCAGCCCGTCCGTGCCGATGATCCCGTCGGGGTGCCGTCCCAGTTGCACCTCCAGCGGCGCTCCCCAGGACGCGAAGCTCCCGCGATACGGGTAGGACAGCTCGGCGGTACGGTCCCCACCACCGACCACCACGACGGTGCGCGCTCCCGAGGCGAGCAGCCGGGCGACCGCGACGTCGGCGGCGGCGCGCAGGTCGTCCAGCTCGGGCGCGGCGGCGCCGGCCAGCTCGGGCACGATCAGCGGCGGGTGGGGGCAGACGGCGGCGGCGACCAGGGGCACGGCTCCAACCTATCGGGATCACCCGGTGCGTCCCCGCGCCGATCCGGTCATCGAGGGCGTACGACACCGTATGGTCACGGTCGACGACAGGCGCTCGACACGGACGGGGGCGGACCTGTGACAATGCCGGGAGAAAGTTTGCTGCGCCGTGGCGGCGACCGGGGGCCGGTCCCTCGACGCCGGGAGAACGAGGATGGGCACATGAGCGACTGGACTGCCTTCGGACGGGTGGACGAGGACGGCACCGTCTACGTCAAGACCGCCGAGGGCGAGCGGGTGGTCGGATCCTGGCAGGCGGGAGCCCCGGAGGAAGGGCTCGCCCACTTCGCCCGCCGCTTCGCCGACCTGGTGACCGAGGTGGACCTGACCGAGGCCCGGCTCAACTCGGGCGCGGCGGACGCCGGCCACTCGCTGACCACGATCCGGCGGATCCGTGGGTCGCTGGCCGAGGCGCACGTGGTCGGGGACATCGACGCCCTGGCCGCCCGCCTGGACAAGCTGGCCGCGGTCGCCGAGGAGAAGGCCGGCGAGGCCAAGGCCGCTCGCGAGGCGGCCCGGGGCGAGGCCCTGGCGCGCAAGACCGCCCTGGTCGAGGAGGCCGAGAAGCTGGCCGCCGAGTCGACCGGCTGGAAGACCGCCGGCGACCGGCTCAAGGAGATCCTCGACGAGTGGAAGACCATCCGCGGCGTCGACAAGAAGGCCGACGGTGAGCTGTGGAAGCGGTTCGCCGCGGCGCGGGACGGCTTCACCCGCCGCCGGGGCGCCCACTTCGCCTCCCTCGACCAGCAGCGCAAGCAGGCGCAGACGGTCAAGGAGGAGCTGGTCGCCGAGGCCGAGAAGCTCAAGGAGTCGACCGACTGGGGCGCCACCGCCGGCCAGCTCAAGGACCTGATGGCCCAGTGGAAGGCCGCGCCGCGCGCCGCCAAGGAGGCCGAGCAGAAGCTCTGGGAACGGTTCCGGGCCGCGCAGGACGAGTTCTTCACCCGGCGCAGCGAGGTCTTCTCCGCGCGGGACAACGAGCAGCGCGCCAACCTGGAGCGCAAGCAGGCGCTGCTGGCCGAGGCCGAGGCGCTCGACGTCGACGGTGACCCGAAGGGCGCCCAGGCGAAGCTGCGGGAGATCCAGGCGCAGTGGCACGAGGCCGGCCGGGTGCCCCGCGAGGCCGCCGCCGGGCTGGAGCGCCGGCTGCGGGCGGTGGACGACAAGGTCCGCGAGGTCATGGACTCGGCGTGGCGGCGTACCTCCAAGGAGGACAACCCGCTGCTCGCCCAGATGCGCGCGCAGGTCGCCGAGGCCGAGGACCGGCTGGCCCGGGCCCAGGCCGCCGGCGACGCCCGCCGGGTCAAGGAGGCCGAGCAGGCGCTCGCCTCGAAGCGGCAGTTCCTCCAGCTGGCCGAGCAGGCCGGCTGACGCAGGCACCCCGGCCGGGCAGGCCGGCGGACAGACAGATCGGGTGAGCCCCCGGCCGAGCGGCCGGGGGCTCACCCGTGTCCGGGGGCGGGTTGACGCATCGAGGCGGGCTGATCAGAATGAGCGGCGGAGCCAGGTTCAGGCACCGGCACGAGGGCACCGACGGCTGATCTCGCCGTCGACGGTCGCCGGTGTGACATCTCGCGGGTGGCCGTCCACACGACACGGCCCGGCTCGCGCTGCGCGCGTACTCGATGACGAGCGGGACGTGCCTCCTGGTCCTGCCGCCCGCGGCGCCCGTGCGGCGCGGGCTTCCGAAGTGGAGCTTCCATGCACCGACGCACCGCCCTGGGCGGCGCCCTGACGGCGCTCGCCACCGCAGCAGCAGGCGTCCTCGTCGCCGCCGCCGTCGCCACCTCCCCGGCCGCCGCGGCGGCCGGCGGCACCGGCACCGGTTACCTGCACACCAGCGGCAGCAAGATCGTCGACAGCACCGGCGCGACCGTCCGGCTGACCGGTATCAACTGGTTCGGGATGGAGACCGACAACAAGACGTTCCACGGCCTGTGGTCGAGCAACCCGTGGCGCTCGCAGCTCGACACCATGGCCCGGCTGGGCTACAACACGCTGCGCATCCCGTACTCGAACGACGCGCTCAAGGCCGGCGCGACGGCGACCGGGATCAACGACTTCGTCAACCCGGACCTGGTCGGGCTCGCCCCGTTGCAGATCCTCGACAAGGTCATCGACTACGCGGGCAGCAAGGGAATGCGGGTCATCCTGGACCGGCACCGGCCGACGTCGGCCGGCCAGTCGCCGCTCTGGTACACCTCGACGGTCTCCGAGGCGACCTGGATCAACGACTGGAAGATGCTGGCCCAGCGGTACGCCGGCAACACCACGGTGATCGGTGCGGACCTGCACAACGAGCCGCACGCCGAGGGCACCAATCCGGCCGCCACCGGCGCCTGCTGGGGCTGCGGCGACACCACGCGGGACTGGCGGCTGGCCGCCGAGCGGGCCGGCAACGCGATCCTCGGCGTGCAGCCGAACTGGCTGATCTTCGTGGAGGGGGTGAGCTGCCCCAGCGGCGGCCTGTCGAACGTCTGGGACAACGACCCCAGCAACGACGAGGACTGCGGCTGGTGGGGCGGCAACCTGTCCAAGGCCGGGCAGTTCCCGGTCCGGCTGAACGTGGCCAACCGGCTGGTCTACTCGCCGCACGAGTACGCCACCTCGGTCTACCGGCAGGCCTGGTTCGACGACCCGTCGTACCCGGCGAACATGCCGGCCATCTGGGACAAGTACTGGGGCTACCTCTACAAGCAGAACATCGCGCCGATCATGATGGGCGAGTTCGGCACCACGCTCCAGGACCCCAAGGACAAGATCTGGCTGCAGAACCTGATGGCCTACACCGGCACCGGGGTCAACGGGATGTCGTTCACCTACTGGTCGTGGAACCCGAACTCGGGTGACACCGGCGGCATCGCCAACGACGACTGGACCACGATCAACCAGCCGAAGCAGGACATCCTCCAGCCCTACCTGATCCCGCCGACCGGTGGGGGCGGCAACCCGACCCCGACGCCGACCGGCACCGGCTCCCCCACGCCGACGCCCACCGGCACGCCGACCCCGACGCCGACCACGCCGGCGCCCAGCGGTGGCTGCACGGCCAGCTACAAGCAGGTCAACGCCTGGGCGGGCGGCTTCCAGGGCGAGCTGACCGTGAAGAACACCGGCACCGCGGCGGTGAACCCGTGGTCGGCCACCTGGACCTGGCCGTCCGGCGTGACCCTCGCCAGCGGCTGGAACGCGACCGTCACGCAGTCCGGCACCACGGTCACGGCCGCCGCGCCTGCCTGGGCGTCGTCGCTGGCGCCGGGGGCCTCGGTGACCGTCGGCTTCACCGCCAACGGCACCGCCGCCACCCCCGCCACCGTGAAGCTCAACGGCACCCCCTGCTGAGCGTGTAAGGAAGGGCCCCTTTTTAACGCCTGCGGTAGAGGAGGGGCCCCCTTTTAACACCAACTGTTAAAAGGGGGCCCCTCCTTACACGCTCAGGTGGCGGTCAGGTTGCGGCGCAGCCGCCGCTGGAGGCGGGCGCCACGGCCGGCGCGCCGATCGTCGGCAGCCCGAGCAGCACCCCCGGCGTACGCGGGGCGCGTCCCGCCTCGGCCGCGTCGCCGGCCCGGGTACGCCGGTGCGCCAGCGGCGCCCCGTCGGCGTTGAGGTGGTGCGGGGCCGCGTACGTGGCGGTGGTGTGCACGATGTCACCGGGGCGGATCTGCCCGGCCAGCTCACCGGTGGCGAAGTGCACCAGCCGGCCGTCCCGGGCCCGGCCGGACATCCGGCCGGTGCGCTCGTCCTTGCGCCCCTCGCCGACGGCGACCAGCACCTCGACGGTCTCCCCGACCAGCTTCCTGTTCTCCGCCCAGGTGATCTCCTCGACGCAGGCGATCAACCGCTCGTACCGCTCCTGCACGACCTGCTTGGGCAGCTGGTCGTCCATGGTCGCGGCCGGGGTGCCGGGGCGCTTGGAGTACTGGAACGTGAACGCCGACGAGAACCGCGCCTCCCGTACCACGTCGAGCGTGCGCGCGAAGTCGGCCTCGGTCTCGCCGGGGAAGCCGACGATGATGTCGGTGGTGATCGCCGCGTCCGGCATCGCCGCCCGGACCTTCTCGATGATCCCCAGGTAGCGGTCCGACCGGTACGAGCGGCGCATGGCCCGCAGCACGTCGTCGGAGCCGGACTGCAACGGCATGTGCAGCGAGTGGCAGACGTTCGGCGTCTCGGCCATCGCGGCGATCACGTCGTCGGTGAAGTCCTTCGGGTGCGGGCTGGTGAACCGGACCCGCTCCAGCCCGTCGATGTCGCCGCAGGCGCGCAGCAGCTTGCCGAAGGCGTACCGGTCGCCGAACTCGACGCCGTAGGAGTTGACGTTCTGCCCGAGCAGGGTCACCTCCAGCACGCCCTCGTCGACCAGCGCGCGCACCTCGGAGAGCACGTCGCCGGGGCGGCGGTCCTTCTCCTTGCCGCGCAGGGAGGGCACGATGCAGAACGTGCAGGTGTTGTTGCAGCCGACGGAGATCGAGACCCACCCGGCGTACGTCGACTCGCGCCGGGTCGGCAGCGTGGAGGGGAAGACCTCCAGCGACTCCAGGATCTCCACCTCGGCGGCGGTGTTGTGCCGGGCCCGGTCCAGCAGCACCGGTAGCGAGCCGATGTTGTGCGTGCCGAAGACCACGTCCACCCAGGGGGCCTTGCGGACGATCTCGCCGCGGTCCTTCTGGGCCAGGCAGCCGCCGACGGCGATCTGCATCCCGGGGTGCTTCGCCTTCACGGGGCGCAGATGACCCAGGTTGCCGTAGAGCCGGTTGTCGGCGTTCTCGCGGACCGCGCAGGTGTTGAACACCACCACGTCGGGCTGCTCGTCGGCCTCGGCGGCACGCACGTAGCCGGCGTCCTCGAGGAGGCCGGAGATGCGCTCGGAGTCGTGCACGTTCATCTGGCAGCCGTACGTGCGCACCTGGTAGGTGCGCGGGCTGCCCGCGGCTGCGGTAGTCATGACCCGGACAGACTATCCGGGTGGAGCAGGTCGGATCGAACGAGGAGGAGCCGTGTGCCGGAGCATCAAGACCCTGCGTGAGCCGTACGTCCCGGTGGTGACCGAGGAGGACGTACGGGCGGCCGCGTTGCAGTACGTCCGGAAGATCTCCGGTTTCCGCACCCCGGCGGCCCACAACGCGGCCGCGTTCGACGCCGCGGTGGACGCCGTGGCCGCCGCGACCGCGACCCTGCTCGACCAGCTCGTGGTCCGCGGCCAGCAGCCGGCGGCCCGGGGCTGAGCCCGGAAGGGGTGCCGCTCGCCGCCGGTCCACGCGGCGGCGAGCGGCCGGGTTCAGGCGGCGGCGAGCGCCGGGGCGATCGAGTCGGGGGCCCAGCGGGAGCGGTGGCACTGCGACCAACCCCGGCAGCGCGCGTCGGCGACCGTGCAGAGCCGGTGGTGGCTGAGCACCTCGCCGTCGTCGGTGTCGGCCACGTCGAAGTGCACCGGGCGGATCGTGCCGTCCGGGGTGACCAGCAGGTGCCGGCCGGCGTCGAGCGTGTCGTCGCGCATCAGGCAGTTGCGGCCCAGCACCCGGGCCAGCGCCGCGAGGGCGGGCAGCTCGGGCAGGCGCTCGGGCACGCCGTAACAGTCGACCACGGTGCCGTACACCCCGGGCGCCTCCCACACGTCGCAGACCACCGCGTACGCGGGGAGCCGGACCGGGTCGGCGACGGCCAGGGGCATCACCACCCGGCCGAGCGCCTCGGCCAACGCCGGGTAGACCTCCACCGGCGTACCGCCGTCGATTCTCCAGTTCCACAGCTCGGTCATGCCGCCTCCTCGCTGCGCTCGTTCCACCGGCCTCCGGATCGGGCCTCTGTATCGATGGTGGGGTGCATTTGACCCCAGCCGGGGGCAAGTTACCGGTCTGTGACCATTCCGGGCAAAATTTCCGCGGGCGACGTTGCCCTGAGTAGCGGGAAGATGACAGTTTATCGGGTATCGTGCCGCGTTCGCGTCCTGCCGCGCCGAGGCGGGGACGCTCAGCGGAGCCGGATCAGGTGGTCCGAGGCCGGCAGCAGCTCGCCGATCACCGTGCCGCCCGGCACCTCCCCCGCGACCAGCAGGCCGCCGGAGGTCTGCGCGTCGGCCAGCAGCAGCCGCTCGGACTCGCCGGCGGTGCCGAAATCGGTCCACGGGGTGACCCAGTCCAGGTTGCGCCGGGTGCCGCCGCTGACGTACCCGTCCCGCAGCGCCTCCCGCGCGCCCGCCAGGTACGGCACGGCCGCCATGTCGATCGCCACCGTGAGCCGACTGGCGCGGGCCAGCTTCGAGGCGTGCCCGAGCAGGCCGAAGCCGGTCACGTCGGTGCCGCAGCGGATGCCGGCGTCCACCGCCGCCCGGGCCGCGTCCCGGTTCAGCCGGGCCATCGACGCCACCGCCTCACCGAACCGTTCCCCGGTCTGCTTGTGGCGGGTGTTCAGCACGCCGACGCCGAGCGGCTTGGTCAACGACAACGGCAGCCCGGCCCGGCCCGCGTCCAGCGTGATCAGCTCCTCCGGCCGGACCACCCCGGTGACCGCCAGGCCGTACTTCGGGCCGTCGTCGTCCACGCTGTGCCCGCCGGCCAGGTGGCAGTTCGCCTCCCGGGCCACGTCCAGGCCGCCGCGCAGCACCTCGCGCGCCAGCTCCGGCGGGAGCACGCCACGCGGCCAGCAGAGCAGGTTGAGCGCGACCAGCGGGGTGCCGCCCATCGCGTACACGTCGGAGAGCGCGTTGGCCGCGGCGATCCGCCCCCAGTCGTACGCGTCGTCGACCACCGGGGTGAAGAAGTCGGCGGTGCAGACCAGGCCGGTCCGCTCGTCCAGCCGGACCACCGCGGCGTCGTCGCCGTTCTCCAGGCCGACCAGCAGGTCGGTCGAGCCGCCGGTGGCGCCGAGTCCGGCGACCATCGCCTCCAGCTCCCCCGGCGGGATCTTGCAGGCGCAGCCGCCGCCGCGGGCATAGTCGGTCAGCCGGATCGCATCGGTCATCGCCTCATGATTCGCGTCGAGCGGCATCGCCGCCACTCGGACGCACCGGTCGGTGATGGAATTCGGACGCACCGGCACGCCGGTGACCGGTGTTACCGCTCCGTGACCATCTGGGTTGCGTTCTGCCACATCAGGCCGCCTACAGTTGCCCAACCGGGGGGTCGACCGACCCCCCGTTCCGGCACGGACGACAGGGACGGTGGACGACGTGACGACGGGCGACCCGCTGATCGTGCTCGACGGGGTCAACAAGTGGTTCGGGCCGCTGCACGTGCTCGACGACGTGTCCCTCTCCGTCGGCCGGGGCGAGGTGGTCGTGGTGATCGGTCCGTCCGGCTCCGGCAAGTCGACGCTGTGCCGCGCCATCAACCGGCTGGAACCGATCAACGAGGGCACCATCACGTTCGACGGGCAGCCGCTGCCGGCCGAGGGCAGGCCCCTCGCCAAGCTGCGCAGCGAGGTCGGCATGGTGTTCCAGTCGTTCAACCTGTTCGCGCACAAGACCATCCTGGAGAACGTCACGCTCGGGCCGGTCAAGGTGCGCAAGGAGAAGCCGGCGGCCGCCCGCGAGCGCGGCCTGGCGCTGCTCGACCGCGTCGGCATCGCCAACCAGGCGGACAAGTACCCGGCCCAGCTCTCCGGCGGCCAGCAGCAGCGGGCGGCCATCGCCCGCGCGCTGGCCATGCAGCCCAAGGCGATGCTCTTCGACGAGCCGACCAGCGCGCTCGACCCGGAGATGGTCGGCGAGGTGCTCGACGTGATGACGTCGCTGGCCCGCGACGGCATGACCATGGTGGTGGTCACCCACGAGATGGGCTTCGCCCGGCACGCGGCGAACCGGGTCGTCTTCATGGCCGACGGGCAGTTGGTCGAGGACGCCCCGCCGAACGAGTTCTTCGCGAACCCGCGCAGCGAGCGGGCCAAGGACTTCCTCTCCAAGATCCTCACGCACTGAGCGTCCGTAGTGGAGTCGTCCCCGGGCGGCTCCGTCGAAGAAGGAGATGAGTATGCGTTACAAGCGCGTGGCGGCGGCAGCCGCGGCGGCGACTCTGGCGCTCGGCCTGGCCGCCTGCGGTAACGGCGACGGCGACGAGGGCACCGGCGCCGGCAGCAAGGACTTCAAGGCCGGCAGCACCATGGAGCGGCTGAACAACGCCCAGAAGATCAAGGTCGGCACCAAGTTCGACCAGCCGGGCTTCGGCCAGAAGGGGCTGTCGGGCAAGCCCGAGGGCTTCGACGTCGAGATCGCGAAGCTGATCGTCAAGGAACTCGGCATCCCCGAGGACAAGATCGAGTACGTCGAGACCCCGTCGAAGGTCCGCGAGGACGTCATCGTGAACGGGACCGTCGACCTGGTCGCGGCCACCTACACGATCAACGACAAGCGCAAGGAGCGCATCGCCTTCGCCGGGCCGTACTACGAGGCCGGCCAGAACATCATGGTGCGCAAGGACGAGACCGCGATCACCGGCCCGGACTCGTTCAAGGACGGCACCAAGAAGGTCTGTTCGGTCACCGGCTCCACCCCGGCCGAGGAGATCAAGAAGTACGTCAAGGACGTCGCCACCCAGCTGGTGCTCTTCGACACCTACGACAAGTGCCGCGACGCCCTGAAGGGCAAGCAGGTCGACGCCGTCACCACCGACAACGTGATCCTGCTCGGCTACATCGCCAAGGACGAGGCGTCCTTCAAGATGGCCGGCGACAACTTCACCAAGGAGCCGTACGGCATCGGTGTCAAGAAGGAGGACACCGACTTCCGTGACTTCATCAACGACACCTTGGAGAAGGCCTTCCAGGACGGCAGCTGGAAGAAGGCGTGGGACGACACCGCCGGCAAGTTCGGCGCCACGCTGGGCGACGCGCCGACCGTCAACCGTTACTGATCCGTCCGATCTGGAGGGTGGGGAGGAAACCGACCCGTGAATGTGCTCATCGACAAGTTCGACGTCTTCGCGGGCGGGTTCTGGCTCACCCTCCAGATCTGCGTGCTCGCCGCGATCGGCGCCCTGATCCTGGGCGCCGTCGTGGCGGTGCTGCGCATCTCGCCGGTGCCACCGCTGCGCGCAGTCGGCACCACCTACGTGAACATCTTCCGGAACATGCCGCTGACCGTGGTGCTGTTCTTCGCCGCGTTCGGGCTGCCGGCCCTCGGTTCGAACGCGGACTTCCTGCGGATCCCCGGGCTGGAGGCGATCTTCAGCCGGCTCGGCACGGACCTGCCCTACTTCCGGTTCGGGCTGATCGCGCTGGTGCTCTACACGGCCGCGTTCGTCTGCGAGGCGCTCCGTTCGGGCGTGAACGCGGTGCCCGCCGGCCAGGCCGAGGCCGCCCGGTCGCTGGGCCTGACCTTCGGTCAGAACCTGCGCTACGTGGTGCTGCCGCAGTCCTGGAAGGCGTCGGTGGTGCCGCTCGGCTCGGTCATCATCGCAATGATCAAAAACTCGGCCCTGGTCGGCTTCTTCGGCGTCGTGGGTGACCTCTCCCAGACCGCCGACCAGCTCACCTCGGCCGGCGGTTACGCCTTCATCCCGGTGGCGATCGGCATCTCCGTCGGCTACCTGATCATGACGGTGCCGCTCGGTGCCCTGCTGGACCGGATCGAGAAGCGACAGGCGGTGGCCCGATGAGCCGGCAGACCAGCGTCCTCTACGACGTCCCCGGGCCGCGCCAGCGGCGGATCACGCTGATCAGCAGCCTGATTGCCGTCGTGGTGCTGCTGGCCGGGGCGTACCTGCTGATCTACCGACCGTTGGCGGACAAGGGCCAGCTCTCGATGGAGCTGTGGGGCCCGCTGATCGACCCCTCTAACGAGAACTTCTCCCAGGTCTGGGAGCGCCTCGGAACCGGTCTCAAGAACACCCTCGTCGCCGCCGCGCTGGCCATCGTCGCCTCGCTCGTCGTCGGCACCCTGATCGCCGTGCTGCGGATCCAGCTCAAGAGCCTGACCCGACGGCGCTTCACCGGCCTGGCCGCCCCACTGGCCTACCTCCTGCGCGGGCTGAGCTGGACGCTGTCCGTGGTCACCCGGATCTGTGTCGAGGTGTTCCGCGGCCTGCCGGTCGTCCTCACCATCTTCTTCGTGGCGCGCGGCTTCCCCGAGTTCGGGATCTCGTTCGACAACCTCTGGTACCTCGTGATCGGCCTCACCGTCTACAACGCGGTCGTCATCGCCGAGATCCTGCGCTCGGGTATGGAGGGGCTGCCCGGGGGCCAGGCGGAGGCCGCCGCCGCGATCGGGCTCTCCCCGTTCCAGACCACCGGGTTGATCCTGCTGCCGCAGGCCTTCCGGATCATGCTGCCGGCGCTGATCAGCCAGCTCGTGGTGGTGCTCAAGGACACCTCGCTCGGCTTCATCATCAGCTACGAGGAGACGCTCAACATCGGCAAGCAGATCATCGGCGTGCTGGGCAACCCGATCCAGGTCTACGTGGTGATCGCCGTGCTGTTCATCGCGATCAACTACTCGCTGTCGAAGCTGGCCCAGTACGCCGAGCGTCGCCTCTCCCGCGGACGCCGGACCACCGGCGCCGCCCCGCCCAACCCGCCGCCCGCCGCGCTCACCTCCCAGGCCGAGGGCGCCGGCGGCGGCATCTGAGAACCGGGTACGACGAGGGCCGACCGGAACGTTCCGGTCGGCCCTCACGCTTTCCCGGTCAGCGGGCGATCTCGGTGACCCGGGACTCGCGCACCACCGTGACCCGGATCTGACCCGGGTAGGTCAGCTCCTCCTCGATCTGCTTGGCCACGTCCCGGGCCAGCACCGCCGCGCCGATGTCGTCCACGTCGTCCGGCTTGACCATCACCCGGATCTCCCGGCCCGCCTGCATGGCGAAGACCTTCTCCACCCCGAGCTTGCCGGCGGCGATCTCCTCGATCCGCTCCAGGCGCTTGACGTACGCCTCCAGGCTCTCCCGCCGCGCCCCGGGCCGCCCGCCCGAGCAGGCGTCGGAGGCCTGGGTGAGGACCGCCTCGATGGTCTGCGGCGGCACCTCGTTGTGGTGCGCCTCGATGGCGTGCACCACGTCCTCGGTCTCGCCGTACTTGCGGGCCAGGTCCGCGCCGATGATGGCGTGGCTGCCCTCCACCTCGTGGGTGAGCGCCTTGCCGATGTCGTGCAGGAACGCGCAGCGCTTGATCGTCGGGACGTCCAGCCGCAGCTCGGCGGCCATGATGCCGGCGATGTGCGCGGTCTCGACCAGGTGCTTGAGCACGTTCTGCCCGTACGAGGTCCGGTAGCGCAACCGGCCCAGCAGGGTGACCAGCTCCGGGTGGATCTCGGTGATCCCGACCTCGACCAGCGCGTCCTCGGCGGCCCGGTGGCACAGCTCCTCCACCTCCTGCCGGGCCAGGTCGTAGACCTCCTCGATCCGGTGCGGGTGGATGCGCCCGTCCAGCACCAGCTTCTCCAGGGTGAGCCGGCCGACCTCCCGGCGGACCGGGTCGAAGCAGGAGAGCAGCACCGCCTCCGGCGTGTCGTCGATGATCAGGTTGACGCCGGTGACCGACTCGAAGGCGCGGATGTTGCGGCCCTCCCGGCCGATGATCCGCCCCTTCATCTCGTCCCCGGGCAGGTGCAGGACGCTGACCACGCTCTCCGCGGTCTGCTCGCTGGCGACCCGCTGGATGGCGTCCACCACGATGTGCCGGGCGCGCTGCTCGGCGGTGCCCCGGGCGTCCGACTCGATCTCCCGGACCAGCAGCGCCGCCTCCCGCTTCGCCTGCCCCTCGATCGACTCGACCAGCTCGGCGCGGGCCGACTCCGCGGTCAGCCCGGCCACCCGCTCCAGCTCGCGGCGACGCTGCTCCTCCACCTCGGTCAGCGCCCGCTCGCGCTCCACCAGCGCCGCCTCCCGGGCGGCGAGCGCCGCGGTGGCCGCGGTGAGCTGCCGCTCCCGCTCGGCCAGCCGCTCCACCTCCTCGGTGTGCAGCCGCTCCCGCTCGTCCATCCGGGCGGCCCGCCGCTCGACCTCGGCCGCCTGCTCCCGGGTGGTGGCGGCGAGCACCGCCACCTCGCGCTCACCGCTGCGCCGTGCCGTGGCGCGCAACTGCTCGGCGTCCGCCTCGGCCTGCTTGTGGGCCCGCTCCAGCACGGTGTCGGCCTCGGCCCGGGCGTCGTCGAGCACCCGCCGCGCCTCGGCCCGCGCCGCCTTCGCCTCGGCATTCGCCGCCGCCGCCTCGGTACGCGCCGCGGCGGCGGCGGACTTCGCCACGTCGATGGTGCTGTTCGCCTCGTCGGCGGCGCTGCGCAGCGCCGCCAGGGACTGCTCCTGCCGGTCCTTCTCCGCGATGAACGCCGGGTCCTCCGGCGCCGGGGCCAGGCTGAGGCGCTGGAGCGTACGCACGCCGAACAGCACGGCGCCGACCACCACCACGACGAGCAGCAGGACCACCACGAGGAGCACGACGTCGAAGGCGCTCATGCCGCCGCTCCGCACCGGTACGCCGACCCGCCGACCCGCCGCGCCTCGCCGGCAGGTGCTGGCTCACCGGTGCGGCGTGGCTCCCGGACACGTGGTGGCTCACCGACGCGGCTGGGCTCGCCGACGCGTGGTGGCTGACCGGCGCGTGGTGGCTCGCCGACGTCTCGTGAGTGGTCGCCCGGCGAGGAGCGGCCGGGACCGTGTGGCAGACCGCCGGTGAACCTGTGCCGCCCCGCCATGGCCGCCTCCCCTGAACGTCAACGCCGCAGGACGCGCGCGTGGGGCACGCACCTGCGGCTCTGGACGCCCGACCGGAGCGGCTGGCTGTGGGTAGCTTTCCGTCGGCGGTGCCCCTCACGGGTACCGCCTACGGCCGGTTGCAGTTGTCGGACGCACCGGACCGGGTCCGGAGCGACCGTCAAGGGGCCGGTGAAGCTGGCCAAAGTGATGCTGTTCTGTTACGCGTTCTATGTTGTGCGCTTAGCCTGCGCTGGTCGGGCAATGTGAGCCTGTATGGCGAGGCTAGGTCGCGAGGGGCCGTTCGGTCAAGAAGTCATGATCAAACCACCCGGACGGAGAGAAGTTGTCCGGTCACGCAACGCCGATCAGATGCCGGACACCCACGGACAAATCTCGCCGTCCGTCATCTGCGCGTGACCTTCCCGTGCTGCTCAACCCGCGTGCCGTCGACCGCCGTCGCGCCCGCCACGCCCGTCCACGATCCACTTCACGTCGCCGAGACGGCGGCATCCCCGTCCCACGACCTCGAACTGATGGGTCAACCGCTCTCCGCACCCAGGACGGTCCGGGTGTCGTACTCCGGATGATGGATTACACGTCGGCTCCAGTTGATGGGCTACACGACCTTGCACTCGCCGGCTACTGGTCGTGAACCTTCACCATGGGGACGCGGGTGGACCTCACAGACAGCCGCTGTGGCACGCTGGCCGGCGTGACGGACTTCCAGGCGCTTCTGGATGCAGCGGCGGTTGACCCCAGATCTCCGGCGTGGGACAAGATATGGGCGCAGTCGTGCCACCAGGGCACCTGCGATCCAGCGAGTGCTGTACTACTGCCGTGGCTGGCTCGTACCTGCGCGGCCTTGCCTGCCGAGGATCGGGAGAAGGCCTTGGCCCTCGCCGGATTCATCGCAGTCGACGCCGAGGCCAACAGCCGCACACTCTACGCCGACGACATCGCCATACTGCGCGCGCTGGCCCTGGACAGCATGGCGACCGGCACGACGAGTGACGAGATGTTCGTCTATATTCTGCAGGCGGTCCTCGGCTTTGAAGGCGACGAGACCTGGGGCAAGGAACTGGACCATCTCAACGACGGCGAAGTCGACGTCCAGTGCCCGGCGTGCGACGAGGAGCTGCTCATCGAACTCGAATCCCAAGATTCGCCCGTTGAACCCGGTCTCCCTTCCCCGCTCGCTGCACGCTTGCACACGATGGCCGTGCAGGCGGGACGCGAGTCGGTAGCGACTGGGATCACGTATCTGTTCGGACGAGTCACCTGCGCCTCGTGCGAGGCGACGTTCCCGCTCGCGGACCACCTGGCCGGCCACGCACTCTAGACGTCCGCGCCCGACGGCGTCGGGCAGCCAGCCCAGCCGCCATTCTGGCAACCGCTCCTGAGACGCGTCGCCACGAGCATCGTGTCTCGGGCGGGTTAGCCGGTTGGTCACGTCCCGTAACAGCGCCACCGCAGGGGCAGGCCAACTATCACCCATCAACCGAAGCCGATGCGTCACGCATCAACTGAAGCTCGACACCCCAGGACGGTCCGGGAGGGTGAGGTAGGGACAGCGGAGAGTCAGCGGGAGTACAGGGACCGGGCGGTGGCGACCAGGGCCGTGTTGTCCGGGGCGGGGGCGCCGTCGGGCAGCAGGAGCGTGTCCTCCAGGCCGATCCGGGTGTGCAGACCCCGGCGCACGGCCTCGCCGAACACCGCCCAGGTCGCCGGACCCTCGCCGTGCAGCAGCACCGGCGGACCCCCGCCGGGCAGTGCCGCGAGGATCGCGGCCGCGTCGGCGAGCGCCCTGCCCACCCGTTCGGCCATGCACTCGACCAGGATCCGCCCGGTCGGCGTCGGCCAGCGGCGCCAGGCGTCGACCGCCTCCCGCGTCCAGATCCCGGCCTCGACCATCACGCCGCGCTCGTGCAGGGCGGCCGCGACATCCGCCGCGCCGGACTCGTGGACGTTGACCGAGGCGAAGTCGGGCAGGACCGTCCAGGCACGGACGGCGGCCACCCGTTCGGCCGGGTCGGGAACGATCCACGCTCCGGTGCTCACCCCTACCGGCAGGCCGGGGCGGGCCGCCCGGACGGCGGTGACCGCCGCGGCGATCACCGCCGGGTCGAGCGACTCGGCACCGGCGTCGTCCCGAGGATGGACGTGCACCGCCGCCGCCCCCGCGCTGGCGCAGCGGACGGCGTCGGCCGCAAGCTCGGCCGGGGTGAGCGGTACGGCGGGGTGCTCGTCCCGCCGCCGTCCGCCGTTCAGACACGCCTTCAGCACGGCGCCGCTCCCTTCCCCCGAGGGCCGCAGTGCCCTCAGTCGAGTCGGCGGGCGTCGAGGTCGTGCTCGGCGTCGGCCAGCGCGTCGGCGTCGATGTGCTCGGCGAACTCGGCCGCCTCGGCGCTCTGCGCGGCGAGCGCGTCCTTCACCGCCCGGATCGCCACCCCGGCCGGGTAGCCCTTGCGGGCCAGCATCCCGACCAGACGCCGGAACACCGCGTCGGGCTCGCCCCGGGTGGTGCGCAGCTTCCGGTCGACCAGGGCACGGGCGGTGTCCGCCTCGGTCTCCTCGTCGATCCCGTCGAGCGCCTCGCCGGCCACCTCACCGTCGACGCCTCGCTGCCGCAGCTCGTTGGCGAGCGCCCGACGGGCCAGCCCCCGCCCGGCGTGCCGGCTGCTCACCCAGGCCCGGGCGAAGGCGGCGTCGTCCACGATGCCGACCTCGTCGTAGCGGTCGAGCACCTGCTCGGCGGTCTCCTCGGAGATGCCCTTGCGGGCCAGCGCGCCGGCCAGCTCGGCCCGGGTGCGGGGCCGCACCGCGAGCTGCCGCAGGCAGATCTCGCGGGCCAACTCCGCCTCGTCGCGCGGCGGAGCCGGAGCCTCCCCGGATTCGGGCTCCGCCGCGCGACCACGGCGCCCACGGCGCGGCCGGGGCGTGCCGGTGTCGTCACCCGCACGGGGTGGGCCGGCATCCCAGCCCCGCCCCGTGCGGGCGCGTCGTCCTGCCACGGGTCAGCGGATCAGAAGTCGACCGGCGGCAGCTCCGGGCCGCCGGCGGCGTCGCCCGCACCACCGGTGCCGACGCCGAGCTTCTCCAGGATCTTCTTCTCGATCTCGGCCGCCACGTCCGGGTTCTCCCGGAGGAACTCGCGAGCCTTCTCCTTGCCCTGGCCCAGCTGGTCGCCGTCGTAGGTGTACCAGGCGCCGGACTTGCGGATGATCGCCTGCTCCACGCCGACGTCGATCAGCGAGCCCTCGCGGGAGATGCCCTTGCCGTACATGATGTCGAACTCGGCCTGCTTGAACGGCGCCGCGACCTTGTTCTTCACGACCTTGACGCGGGTGCGGTTGCCGACCACGTCGGTGCCGTCCTTGAGGCTCTCGATGCGGCGCACGTCGAGCCGGACCGAGGCGTAGAACTTCAGCGCCCGACCACCGGTGGTGGTCTCCGGGCTGCCGAACATCACGCCGATCTTCTCGCGGAGCTGGTTGATGAAGATCGCGGTGGTGCCGGTGTTGTTGAGCACACCGGTGATCTTCCGCAGCGCCTGGCTCATCAGCCGGGCCTGGAGGCCGACGTGGCTGTCGCCCATCTCGCCCTCGATCTCGGCGCGCGGCACCAGGGCGGCGACCGAGTCGATCACGATGATGTCGATCGCGCCGGAGCGGACCAGCATGTCGGCGATCTCCAGCGCCTGCTCGCCGGTGTCCGGCTGGGAGACCAGCAGGGCGTCGGTGTCGACGCCGAGGGCGCGTGCGTACTCCGGGTCGAGCGCGTGCTCGGCGTCGATGAACGCGGCGATGCCGCCGGCGCGCTGGGCGTTGGCCACCGCGTGCAGCGCGACCGTGGTCTTACCGCTGGACTCCGGACCGTAGATCTCGACCACCCGGCCGCGCGGCAGACCGCCCACGCCGAGCGCCACGTCGAGCGCGATGGAGCCGGTCGGGATGACGGCCGTCTGCACGACGGGCCGCTCCCCCAGCCGCATCACCGAACCCTTGCCGAACTGCTTGTCGATCTGAGCGAGAGCAAGGTCGAGCGCCTTCTCCCGGTCAGGCCCTGCTGCCATGGTTGCCACCCCTGCCTTCGCCGGCGTCTTTCCTGAGCTTCGCGTCACGCGGGACACGCTAGGCGCTGGGTCCGACAGAAAACCAGCCGACGGGCCGTGAGCTGTGGACGAGCACCCCGCTGTGGACAATAGCCGAACAGGTGTACGACTGGGCAAGCGACACGCGGAACCGGGAAAAAGGCTGCTCAGCGTAGTCGCGCGGGCACCCGGTCGGGATAGGCCGCCACCACGGCGCGCCACACCACGTGCGTTTCCTCACCGGCGGCGAGGGCCTGCTCGACGGTCCGGCCGCCGAGCTGGGACAGCACCTGGTCGCTGGCGAGGCTGGCCGCGTACCCCGGCCCGAACGCCTCCTCCAGCCGCGCCCAGAAGTCGGTCAGCCGCACCTGTTCAGTCCTCCTCGTCGAGTGTGTCGTCCCCGCCGGTGCCCCGCAGCGCCAGCGCCGCCAGCGGCACCACCGCGATGGCTGCCAGCACGGTGAGCGTCGGGTACCCCACCGCCTGCATGACGAACCCGCTGACCGCTGCCGCGCCCGCCCCGGCCAGGCCCATGAGCAGGTCGGACAGGCCCTGCACACCGGGCCGGTCGGCGGTGGGCACCGACTCCGACAGCAGCGTCGAGCCCGCCACCATGGTGCCCGACCAGCCCAGCCCGAGCAGCGCCAGCCCCACCGCGAGCGGCGGCGTGTGGTGCCCGGCGGTGCCGGCGACCGCGCACGCCGCCAGCAGCAGCGCGACCCCGCCGAGGATCACCGGCCGCCGACCCAGCCGGTCGGTGAGCCAGCCCGTCACCGGCGAGAACGCGTACATCCCGGCGATGTGCAGGCTGAGCACGATGCCGACCACCGACAGCACGTCCGCGTCGGCGTGCCACTCACCGAGGTGCACCGGGGTCATCGACATCACCGCGACCATCACCAGGTGCCCCACCGCGACCGCGGCGATGCCGAGGCGGGCGGCCGGCCGTCGGCGTACCGTGCGCCACGCGGCGACCATGCCACCGCGACGGGTGACCGGCGGGGCGGCGCCGGCCTCGGGCGCCGCCAGCCGGCGCGCGGTGAGCAGCGGGTCCGGCCGGAGCAGGACCAGGAGTACGGCGGCGGCCAGCGTGAACGCGACGGCGCTGAAGGCGAACGGGCCGGCCAGCGCCGGCAGCCCCCAGCCCTGGGTGGTGTCGTCGGCGAGCGCGGCGAAGTTCGGCGCGGCCACCGAGCCGATGGTGGTGGCCCAGACGACCAGCGAGAGCTGGCGACCCCGGCGCTCCGGCTCGGCCAGGTCGACCGCCGTGTAGCGGGCCTGGAGGTTGGCTGCCGTGCCGCCGCCGAACAGCAGCATGCCGACGAAGAGCAGCGGCACCACCCGGGCCGCGGTCGCGACCACCACGAGCACACCACCGACCGCGCCGACCAGGTACGCGGCGACCAGGCCGGGCCGGCGTCCACGGGCGGCCATGAGCCGGGTGACCGGTACGGCGAGCAGCGCGGCCCCGACCACCCCGGCGCTCTGCGCCACCCCGGCCAGGGCGGTTCCGGCGACCCGGGCGGCGAGCAGCGCGCCGACCGAGATGCCGATGGCGACGCCGGTGCCGCCGATGATCTGGGTGAGGAAGAGCAGGCGGAGGGTACGTCGCTGGATGCCGGCGACGTCGGGCCGGGGTGGGGCCGGCGCGGTCAGGTCGGTGGACATGCGCGCTCCTGGTGAGGACGGATGCCCCATCCTCTCCCGCCGGTCCGTTCGACCGGCAACCCGGTTTCGCTACAGGCCGAGACCGCGGCCGATGATCTCCTTCATGATCTCGGTGGTGCCGCCGTAGATGGTCTGCACCCGGCTGTCCAGCCAGGCCTTCGCCACCGGGTACTCCAGCATGAAGCCGTAGCCGCCGTGCAGCTGCACGCACCGGTCGGCGACCTTCGTCTGCAGCTCGGTGGTCCACCACTTGGCCTTGGCCGCGTCGGTCACCGAGAGCCGGCCCGCGTTGAACTCGGCGACGCAGTGGTTCACGAAGGTGCGCGCGATGGTGATCTCGGTGTCCAGCTCGGCCAGGAGGAACCGGTTGTGCTGGAACCGGCCGATCGGGCGACCGAACGCCTCCCGGGACCGGGCGTGTTCCAGCGTGAGCGCGAGCAGCTTCTCGCAGGCGGCCACCGCGGCGACGGCGATGCTCAGCCGCTCCCGGGGCAGGTTGGCCATCAGGTGGTAGAAGCCGTGGTTCTCGGTGCCGATCAGGTTCTCCGCCGGCACCCGGCAGTCGTCGAAGAACAACTCGGCGGTGTCGTTGGCCTTCAGGCCGACCTTGGCCAGCCGCCGGCCCCGACCGAAGCCCGGCGTGCCGCTCTCCACCACGACCAGGCTGACCCCGTGCGCGCCCTGCTCCGGCGCGGTCTTCACCACCACGACCACCAGGTCGGCCAGCTCGCCGTTGGTGATGAACGTCTTCTGCCCGTTGAGGACCAGGCTGTCGCCGTCGCGTACGGCGGTGGTGCGGATGCCGGCCAGGTCGCTGCCCGCGCCCGGCTCGCTCATCGCGATCGCGGTGACCAGGTCGCCGGAGCAGAAGCCGGGCAGCCAGCGCTTGCGCTGGTCGTCGGTGGTCAGCTCGGTCAGGTACGGCGCCACCACGTCGTTGTGCAGCCCGAAGCCCAGACCGGTGCAGCCGGCCGAGATGATCTCCTCGTCGAGCACCGCGTGGAAGCGGAAGTCGCGCTGACCGCCGCCGCCGTGCTCGGGGTCGACGTCGAGCCCGAGCAGCCCGGCCGCGCCGGCGGCCCGCCACACCTCCCGGTCGACGATCCCGTCGGCCTCCCACCGCTCGTGGTGCGGCACGGCCTCCCGGGCGAGGAACCGCCGGCACAGGTCCCGGAACTCTTCGTGGACGGGCTCGTAGAGATGCTGCTCCATGGCGGCCAGTCTGGCACCGCTCACCCGCCCTGGACAGAGGCGAGCCGCACTCGCAGCCGACGTTCCCGGTGCCTCGTGCGGGCGGCCACGGCCAGCACCGCGACCAGCACCACCCCGAACCCGATCGCGCTGGCCGTCCACCCCACGTGCAGCGCGATCGCGATCAGCGCGCCGAGCAGCACGCCCCGGCGCACCGCGGGCAGGTTGTCCGTGACCGCCGCGAGGTCCGCCTCGTCGGTGGGCGGCTCGCCCCGGCGCAGCGCGGCGGTGGTCAGCCGCCAGCCGGCGATCCGTTCCGCCTCCGCGGCGGTGCGCGGCCTTCCCCAGCGGCTCATGACGAAGAGGAACAGGAAGCCCCAGATCACCCCGCCCAGCCCGGCCCGGACGACGGCGACCAGCGCGGAGCCGTCCCGCTCGTCCCAGAGCCGCAGCGGCAGCCAACACAGCGTGGCGAGCAGCATGAACGTCACGTACGAGCCGGGCGGGCCGAGCCGGATCGGGGACCCGCGACGGGGGGTGGCGGACATGACGGAGCCCTACCCGGGCGCGCCCCCGGGCAATCCTCTGTGGACACCCCGGCGGCGGGCGGGCCGCGCCTAGGATGCCCGGATGAGCACACTGACCGGGAAGCAGGTCGCCGACGCGGGGCTGGACGGGTGGACCTTCCTGCTCGGCGCGCTGCACACCCGCATCCGTACCCCTGATTTCGCCGCCGGCCTGGCGCTGGTGGCCACCGTCGGCGCGGAGGCCGAGCGGGTCGACCACCATCCCGACCTGGACCTGCGCTACACCCACGTCGGCGTGCGGCTGTGGTCGCACGACGCGGGCGGGGTGACGGGCCGCGACCTGCGGCTGGCCCGGACGATCTCGGCGCTCGCCGCGGACGCCGGGCTGTCCCCGTCCCACGCCGGGCTGTCCCGGCTGGAGCTCGCGCTGGACAGCCCGGAGCACGCCGCGGTGCTGCCGTTCTGGCAGGCGGTCCTGGCCGCGGAGCGCCCGGACGGTCCGGGCGCCGCCGACGACGAGGTGCGCGACCCGGCCGGCGCGCTGCCCACCGTCTGGTTCCAGTCCGCCGGGCGGGAGGAGCCCCGGCAGCGCTGGCACCCGGACGTCTGGGTCGACCCGGCCGAGGTCCGGCCGCGGATGGAGGCCGCGCTGGCGGCGGGCGGCACGCTGGTCAGCGACGCGGAGGCCCCGAACTTCTGGGTGCTGGCCGACCCGGACGGCAACCGGGTCTGTCTCTGCACCTGGCAGCAGCGCGACTGAAACCGGGGCGACGGCCGGGCGACGACGACGCTAGCGTGCCGGTGTGGACGCACGCGCGCTGATCGAGGAGTTCAACGCCGCCTGGTCGCGGGGCGACCAGGCGGGGATGGCCGGCTGCCTGGCCGAGGACGTCAGCTACTGCCCGAACGCCTGGGACGGGCCGGCCGGCACGGTACGCGGGCGGGCCGCCGTCGTCGCCGTCCTCGCCGGGCAGTCGGGTGCGGGCGAGGGCCCGGCGCTCGGCGCGGTCTGGGCCACCGACGACCGTGCGGTCTGCGAGTGGGCGTGGCCGCCGGCCGAGGACGGCACGGTGCTGCGTGGGCTGGACGTCTATCGGGTCCGCGACGGGCGGATCGTCGCCAAGGACGTGTTCGGCAAGATCACTTCTTGAGCGCCCCGGCGGCCACCCTCAGGTCGGCGACCAGCCCCTCGTACGCGACGTCCTGGTTGTCGGCGCGCAGCACGGCGGAGGGGTGGATGGTCGCCAGCAGCCGGGTCGCCGGCGCGTCGGCGACCGCGCCGGTCCGGTCCACCGGCACCCGGGCGAAGTCCTCCGGGTGCTGCGCGGCAGCCGGCCACGGCAGCAGCTCGCCGCGTTGCCGCGTCACCCGGAACGTGGGGCCGAGCAGCGCCTTGGCGGCGGTGGCGCCGAGCACCACCACGAGGTCCGGGTGCAGCCGGGCGAACTCGGCGACCAGCCAGGGCCGGCAGGCCGTGATGTGCACCCGGTCCGGCGTCTGGTGGATGCGTCGCGTGCCGCGCCGCTCGAAGCGGAAGTGCTTCACCGCGTTGGTCAGGTAGATCTGGCCGGGATCGAGGCCGGCGTCGTCGACGGCCCGGCGCAGCAGGCGACCGGCGGGGCCGACGAACGGCAGTCCCTTCTGGTCCTCGACGTCGCCGGGCTGCTCGCCGACGAAGACCACCCGGGCGTGCTCGTCACCGCGCCCGAAGACGGTCTGCGACGCGTCCCGGTACAGCTCGCAGCCCCGGCAGCCGGCCGCCGCGGCGCGCAGCTCGTCGATGGTGTCCGCCCGTGGCGGGATGAACTCCTGCGCTCCGGGCGCGCTGTCGGTCTCGGCCATGCCGACCGTTCTACCCCGTCCGCCGCGCCCCACGCGACCGCCCTGCCGCGAGGTCGTCGAGCGGGGCCCTCGCCGGTCAGGTGGTGAAGGTGAGGCCGGGACGCAACGCGCCGACGAGCGCGTCGGCCAGCCCGGAAAGCTCACCCTCGTCGAGGGAGCTGACGGTGACGCGGACGGCGGGGGCGGCGGCGATCCGGTAGGGGCTGCCGGGGGCGACCGACCAGCCGGCGTCGCGCAGGGCGGTGACCGCGACCGTCTCGTCGGGCACCGGCACCCAGACGTTGATCCCGGTGCGTCCGTGCGCGGCCACCCCACGCGCGGCGAGCGCGGCGACCAGCCCGTCGCGCCGCCGGTCGTAGCTGTCCGCCGCGCGCCGCACCAGGTCGGCGGTGGCCGGGTCGCGCCAGAGCGACAGGACCAGGCGTTGCAGCACGGTGGAGACCCAGCCGGCGCCGACCCGCGCCCGGCCGGCCACCCGGGCGACGGTGGCCTCGTCCCCGGCCAGCACGGCGAGCCGCAGGTCGGGTCCGTAGGGCTTGCTCACCGACCGGACGAAGGCCCACGTCGGGGTCGCCCCGGCGAGCGGGTGCAGGGGTACGCGGGCCAGCTCGGCGGCGTGGTCGTCCTCGATCAGCAGCAGGTCGGCCCGGCCGGCGAGCAGCGTCCGCAGGGCCGCCGCCCGGTCGGCGGAGACGGCCGCCCCGATCGGGTTCTGGGCCCGGCTGGTGACGACCAGCGCGCGCACCCCGGCGGCCAGCGCGGCGCGCACCCCGGGCTCGGTCGGGCCCTCGTCGTCCACCGGCACCCCGACGGTACGCAGCCCGAGCGCGGCGACCAGGTCGAGCAGGTTGGCCCAGCCCGGGTCCTCGACCGCCACCGCGTCGCCGGGGCGCAGGTGCGCGGCGAGCAGCCGTTCGATGCCGTCCAGCGCGCCCCCGGTGACGGTCAGGTCGGCGGCCGGCACCCCGTCGGCCGCGAACCGGTCCCGGGCGACGGCGGCCAGCTCGGGCAGGACGGCGACGCTCGCGTACCCGGTGGGGGGCCCGATCTCGGCGGCGAGCGCGGCCAGGTGCGGCCCGAGCGGGGGCAGCAGCCGCGGGTCGGGGTGCCCGGCGGAGAGGTTCCGGGTGCCGGGTCCCGGTGGGGGCGCCAGCGCGGCCCGGCGGGTGGCCACCGGCGGGCGGGGCCGGACCCGCGTGCCGTGTCGGCCGGCGGTGGCGACCAGGCCGCGTTGCCGCAGGTCCTGGTAGGCCTTCGCGACCGTGGCCGGGCTGACGCCGAGGTCGCCGGCGAGTGCCCGGACCGCCGGCAGGGCGTCGCCCGGGGCGAGCGCGCCGGCGCGGATGCCGGATTCCACGCTCGCCGAAAGGGCGGCCGACGTGGATCCACTGATCTGATAACGTGCTGCCACAGTTTGTGGATTGTACTAGAACAAAGGTGGGATGCCGCATGTACCCCCCGACCCCACGCACCACCGCCACCCGCACCCGGGACCGGATGCACTACGACCGGGCCACCGCCCACGCGCTGCTGGACGAGGCGTACCACTGCGCGCTGGCGTTCACCGTGGACGGTGAGCCGCGGGTCCTGCCGACCCTGCACGTCCGCGTCGACGACACCCTCTACCTGCACGGCTCGACCGGCAGCCGGCCGCTGCTGGCCGCCCGGGGCGACGCCGGGCTGCCCGTCTGCGTCGCGGTCACCCACCTCGACGGGCTGGTCTACGCCCGCTCCCAGTTCCACCACAGCGCCAACTACCGGTCCGTGGTCGTGCACGGCACCGCCCGGCTGGTCGACGACGCCGCCGAGAAGGCCACCGTGCTGACCGCGCTGGTGGAGAAGGTGGCGACCGGCCGGTCCGCCGAGAGCCGGCCGCCGAACCGGCGCGAGCTGGCCGAGACCGCGGTGCTCGCGCTGCCGCTGCGCGAGGTCTCGGTACGCACCCGGACCGGCGGGGTCAACGACGAGCCGGCGGACGAGAGCCTGCCGTACTGGGCGGGCGTGCTGCCGCTGCGCCTCACGCCCGGGCGGCCCGAACCGGCCCCGGGCGTCACCGCGCCGGTTCCGGCGTACCTGCGGCCGGCGCGATCTCCCTGGCTGGACCCGGTGGTGCTGCGCGGCGAGCACGTGCTGCTGGAGCCGCTCGACCTCTCCCACGCCGACGAACTGCACGCCGCCACCGAGGATCCCGAGGTGTGGCGGCACCTCGGCGGTCCGCAGCCGGCCGACGTCGCCGAGATGCGCCGGGTGATCGCCGCCTACCTGGACGCGCAGGAGTGCGGCGAGCGGGTGTGCTGGGTGCAGCGCTGCGCCGTCACCGGCGCGGTGGTCGGCACGACCTCGTACTACGAGATCGACCCGGTCCGCCGGTCGCTGGGGATCGGGCACACCTGGCTGGGCCGGCCGTGGTGGCGGACCGGCGTGAACACCGAGGCGAAGCTGCTGCTGCTGGGTCGGGCCTTCGACGACCTGGACGCGGTGCGAGTGGTGTGGCACACCGACATCCGCAACGAACGTTCCCAGCGGGCCATCGAACGGCTCGGCGCGAGCCGGGAGGGTGTGCTGCGGCAGCACCGGCAGCGCCCCGACGGATCCTGGCGGGACACCGTGCAGTACTCGATGCTCGCGCAGGAGTGGCCGAACGCACAGGCCAGGCTGCGGGAACGGCTTCGCCCGACGGTGCCGGCCGGGTCATGATGTCCGGCGTGCTGGGGATCACCGACATCGGAACGTACGTGCTGGGCACCGTGGCGATCGTGCTGCTGCCCGGCCCGAACTCGCTCTTCGTGCTCGCCACCGCCGCCCGCCGCGGCGTGGCCACCGGTTACCGGGCCGCGGCCGGGGTCTTCGTCGGCGACGCCGCGCTGATGGTCCTCTCCGCCGCCGGGGTGGCCTCGCTGCTCCGGGCGTACCCGCCGCTGTTCCTCGTGATCAAGTACGCCGGCGCGGCGTACCTCGGGTGGTTGGGGCTGGCCATGCTGCGCGGCGCGTGGCGGCGCTGGCGCGACCGCAACGATCCGGCCACGCCGCGCCTGATCGACGAGGTCGAGCCGGCGGCCGAGCGCGACCCGTTCCGGCGGGCGCTGACGATCAGCCTGCTCAACCCGAAGGCGATCCTGTTCTTCGTGTCGTTCTTCATCCAGTTCGTCGACCCCGGCTACGCCTGGCCGGCGCTGTCGTTCCTGCTGCTCGGGTTGATCGCGCAGGTGACCAGCGTGCTGTACCTGACCGCGTTGATCTTCACCGGCACGTTCCTGGCCGCCCAGTTCCAGCGGCGTCGGCGACTCGCCGCGACCGGCACCACCGCCGTGGCGATGCTGTTCCTCGGGTTCAGCCTCAAGCTCGCCGCCGGCTGAGGTGAAAGGAAGGGCCCCTTCTTAACGCGAGCGGTAGAGGAAGGGCCCCTTATTAACACCCGCGCGCGGAGCGGGGACGGCGATCAGGTGCCGTCGCCGCCGCTCCCGCCGCCACCGACGCCGCCGGCCGTGCCACCCAGGCCGTAGCCGGGGGCGACGGGCTGGTCGGGGTGGCGGCTGACGTGCGCCGACTCGCGGATCGTGGCCGACCAGTCGGCGTGCGACGCGGCCGCCGCGTGCCGGTCGATGGCGTGCCGCAGCCAGCCGTCCACTGTCGCCACCCAGTCCCGCTGGTCGGCGCCGGCGTGCCAGACCCGGAACCGGCTGATGCTCTGGTGGGTGACGCCGGCCAGGGAGAGCCGCCGGTCCAGCCAGAACAGCACCTCCATGCCGACCGAGGTGGTCACCATGATCACTTCGAGTTCGGTCATCGGGCCGGCGTAGAGCGGCGCGGCCCAGAAGCCCAGCCGCTGCTGGAACGGCAACGTCTGCTCCACCCCGGGCAGCCGCCCCTGCTGGAACCCGGCCTGGCGCATCACGAAGCCGAGCGTGTCCAGCGCGGCGAGCAGGTGCTGCTGGGTGGGCAGCGGGTGGATCAGCACCGGCACCATCTCGCCCTGGTCCAGGTCCGGGTCGACGGACACCTCGGTGCGCAGCCCGGTGCGCAGGCTCAGCAGCGGCACCCCGCCGAACATGGTGACCGGCGTCTCCCACGGCAGCGGCACCGCGAAGTCGACCGCCCGCCGCCGCCCGGCCGGCACCACGAAGCGCCCGGCGATCGGCCACCGGTGGTACTGCACGAGCCGGCGCGCAGACCCCGGGTCCTCGGGCTCGACCTGGGTGACCAGCCCCAACCGGATGTGCCGGACCAGGACGTCCTCGCCGTCGGCGCGCAGGATCACCCGCCCCGGCAGGCGCAGTCCCGGCCGGGTGCTCGGGTTCGGCAGCGTGGTGCTCACCGAGAGCCCGGTCCAGGCGGTCCCCCGCGACACGCCGGTCAGCCGCATGCCACGGCATTCCCGCTGCCCGCGCGCGCATGCGCGGTGGCGGTGTCCGGGTGCTCCGGACACCGCCACCGCGACAGACCGGTGGCGGTCAGCGCATCCGTCGGCCCCGCGGCACCGGGTCGGTCTCGTCGTCGAACTCGCCGATGACCTCCTCCAGCAGGTCCTCCAGCGCGACGAAGCCGATCGGCCGGGTCGGCCCGCCGCCGTTGCGCACGAGCGCGAGCTGGGCCTGCCGGCCGCGCATCGCGGCCACCGCCTCGGTCACCGACGCCTCGGCGGGCAGCGTGAACGCGTTCGTCATCAGCTCCTCGGCGGTCGCCGGACGCCCGGTGGTGACCGCGCGCACCGCCTCCCGCACGTGGACCAGACCGCACACCTCGCCGCCGGCGTCGACCACGGCCAGGCGGGACCGGCCGCTGTCCCGGGAGACGTGCTCGATCCGCTCGGCGGTGTCGTCCCGGCGGACCGTGACGATCCGGTCGAACGGTTCCATCACCTGGGCCACGGTGGTGCCCTGCAACTCCAGCATGCTGGTCAGCAACTGGTGCTGCTCGGCGCCGAGCAGGCCGTGCTCCCGGGACTGCTCCAGCAGGATGCGCAGCTCGTCCGGGCCGTGCACCTGGGCGAGCTGGTCCTGCTGCTGCACGCCGACCAGTCGCAGCATCGCGTTGGCCAGCCCGTTGAGCAGGGAGAGGACCGGACGGGCGATCCGGGCGAAGGCCCGGAACGGCAGCGCCAGCAGCATCGCCGAGCGCTCCGCGTCGGTGATCGCCCAGGACTTCGGGGCCATCTCGCCGACCACCAGGTGCAGGAACGTGACCAGCCCCAGCGCGAACACCAGGGCCACCACGTGGCTGGCCGCGTCCGGCAGGCCGACCGCGTGCAGCAGCGGACTGAGCAGGTGCTCGATGGCCGGCTCGGCCAGCGCGCCGAGGCCCAGCGTGCACAGCGTGATGCCGAGCTGGGCGCCGGCCAGCATCAGGCTCAGCTCGCGCACGCCGTCCAGCGCCGCGCGGGCCGCCCGGCCACCACCGGCCGCCGACTGTTCCAGCCGGTACCGCTTGGAGGCGACCAGCGCGAACTCGGCCGCCACGAAGAACCCGTTGAGCGCCAGGAGCACCCCGGAGAAGATGAGCGCGAACCCGGGGGTCATGCCGCTCCCTCCCCGGGCACGTCGGCGGTTGGGCGCAGCCGCACCGAGTCGGCCACGTGCCGGTCCACGGCCAGCACCTCGACCAGCACCCGGGGCCCGGACGCCGACTCGTCGCCGTCGACCACCTGCGCGATCTCCAACCGGTCACCGACCTCGGGCACCCGGCCCAGCTCCCGCATGACCAGCCCGGAGAGCGTGTCGTACTCCGGCGCCTCGGGCAGCTCGATGCCGGTGCTGTCGGCGACCTCGTCGATCCGCCAGCGCGCCGGCACCACCCACGAGCCGTCCTCCTGCCGTGCCGGAGCGCGCTCCGGCGGGTCGTCCTCGTCCCGGATCGGCCCGACCAGCTCCTCCGCCAGGTCCTCCAGCGTGATCACGCCGGCGAAGCCGCCGTACTCGTCGACCACGCAGGCGAGCTGCCGGTGCCCGGACCGCAGGCGGTCCAGCACCGTCGGCAGGGGCAGCGTCTCGGGCACCAGCAACGGGGGTACGGCCACCGCGTCGACCCGGGTGGTCGCGCGCTCGGCCGGGGGCACCCCCAGCACGTCGGCGATGCCGACGATGCCGACCAGGTCGTCGACGCCCTCGGCGCCGCGCACCGGGAACCGGGAGTGGCCGGTGTCGAGCATCTCCACGATCCGGCTGACCGGCTCGTCGGCGCGGACGGTGTGCACGTCCACCCGGGGCACCATGGCCTCGCCGGCGGTCAGCTCCCGGAAGTCGAGGCCCCGGTCGAGCAGGTCGGACATGGTCGCGTCCAGGTGCCCCTCCTCCCGGGACTCGGCGATGATCTGTTCCAGGTCCTCCGGGGTCGCGCCGCTGGGCAGCTCCTCGATCGGCTCGATGCCGACCCGCCGGAGCAGCCGTACGGCGGCCCGGTCGAAGAGCGTGATCAGCGGCCCGGCGATCCGCAGGTACATCAGGGTGGAGCGGGACAGCGCCCGGGCCAGCGGCTCGGCCCGGGCGATGGCCAGGTTCTTCGGGGCCAGCTCGCCCAGGACCATCTGCACCACGGTGGCGATGACCAGGGCGAGCGCCACCGACAGCGGCAGCGCCACGGCGCTGGACACGCCGGTGAGGCCGAGCAGCTCGGCCAGCCCGGCACCCAGGAACGGCTCGGCGACGTAACCGACCAGCAGGGCGGTCACGGTGATGCCGAGCTGGGCGCCGGAGAGCATGAAGGAGAGCCGCCCGGTGACCTCCAGGGCCCGGGCCGCGGCACGGTCGCCACCGTCGGCGAGCTGCTTGAGCTTGCCCCGGTCCACGGCGACGTAACCGAACTCCTGGGCCACGAAGTAACCGGTGGCGGCGGTGAGCACGATGATGAGAAGAAGGCCGACGAGGATCAGCACGGGAGGTTCAGGGCTCCCGGGGTCGTCGGGTCGGGAAGATGCCGGGTACGACCCGGCCGGCTACTGCTGCCCTCCGGGGCAGGAGAGTCGATCATGCCGCCATTTTATCGGTGCTCGCTGGACGCCCGCTGAAGGTGCCGAAAAGCCTCCCCCCACGTCCGGTTCCTCACCGTTCGGCCAGCTCGTCGACGTCCAGCAGCGTCCGGTCGACCCGCCCGGACCGGTAGGCGGCCCGGCCGATCATCTGCGCGGCGACCGGCGCGGTGGAGAGCTGGAAGATCGCCACCAGCGCCAGCATGCCCAGGTCCGACGGCGTACGCAGCCGCAGCGCCAGGCCGGCCAGGAGCAGCAGCACGCCGAGCACCTGCGGCTTGGTGGCCGCGTGCATCCGGTCCAGCGGGTCCGGGAAGCGCACCAGCCCGATCCCGGCGACCAGGCTGAGCAGCGCCCCGGCCAGCAGCAGGATTCCCCCGGCCCAGTCCGCGACCCCGCTCGCGCTCACGACTCGGCGCGGACGGCGAAGCGGACCAGCGACACCGACCCGACGAACCCGAGCAGGGAGAGCACCACCAGGATCGGCAGCGTGCTGGCGTGCCGGTTGACCGCCGCCTCCGCCCCCACCGCGCCGAGCATGGCCGCCAGCAGCAGGTCGGCGCCGACGACCCGGTCGAGCAGGGACGGGCCGCGGTAGATCCGGGCCAGGGCGAGCAGCGCGGTGGCCGAAAGCAGCACGGTCAGCGCGACGGCGAGCAGGACGGTCACGGGTGGTTCCTCCGTTCGACGGGTTCGAGGTCGAGCTGGCGTACCTCGGTGGGAGAGCCGACGGCGCGGACGATGCGCCGTTCGACGGAGAGCACGCGCGCGCGGCTTCCGGCCAGGTCCTCGGGGCCGCGCACGTCGAGCACGTGCACGTAGAGCACGCCCCGCGCGCGGTCGATGTCGAGGATCAGGGTGCCCGGCACCAGCGAGACCACCTCGGCGGTGAGCGCCAGGTTGAGGTCGGTGCGGACCCGCAGCGGCACCGCGATGATCGCGCCGCGCGGGCGGTAGCCGGGGCGTACCGCGACGGCGGCGACGTGCAGGCTGGCGCTGACCAACTCGGCCATGAACGTGCCCGCGAACACCAGCAGCGCGCCCGGGCGGAGCCGGCCGCCGAACGTGACCGGCGGCAGCGGGAAGAAGACCAGCACGGCCGTGCCGAGCACCAGGCCGGCGAGCAGGTTGCCCCAGGACACGTCGCCCCAGAGCAGCAGCCAGGCGACGACCAGCCAGCCGAGCGCCAGCGCCTGGTCGCGCCGCCGCCCGCCCCGGCCCACCGCCGGCGCGGGCGGGTCCGGCCGCGGCGTGGCCTGGGGTACGTCGCCGCTCGACTCCCCCACGGGGCCCCGACCCGGGGGCAGGTCGTCGGTCACGGCACGTCCCGGGGCAGCACGGCCCGCACGTACGGGGTGCGCTGGCGCAGGTCGGTGGCGGCGTCGGCGGTGACCTGGAACAGCGGCCCGGCCGCCAGGGTGAGCAGCACGCCGATCGCGACCAGCGCGGTGGTGGCCCCGACCATCAGGCCGGGCAGCCGCACGATCGGCGTGTCGGTGGCCAGCCGGGGCGCCCGCCAGAACGCGATGTTCCACACCCGGGACGCGGCGTAGAGGGTGAGCAGGCTGGTCATCGTCCCGGCCGCGACCAGCACGAAGGGCAGCGGACCGCCGGCCGACACGCCGGCCTGCAGCAGGCCCAGCTTGCCCAGGAAGCCGGAGAACGGCGGGATGCCGGCGAGGTTCATCGCCGGCACGAAGAAGAGCACGGCGAGCAGCGGGGTGATCCGCGCCAGCCCGCCCAGCCGGCGCAGGTCGGTGCTGCCGGCCCGCTCCTCGACCAGACCGGCGACCAGGAAGAGCGTGGTCTGGATGGTGATGTGGTGCACCACGTAGAAGATCGCCCCGGACAGGCCGGCGACGCTGCTCAGCGCCACCCCGAAGATCATGTAGCCGATGTGGCTGACCAGGGTGAAGGAGAAGAGCCGCTTCATGTCCGACTGGGCGACCGCGCCGAGGATGCCGACCACCATGGTCAGGCCGGCCACCACCATCAGCAGGCCGTCCACCTGGCCGCCCGGGAACAGCAACGTCTCGGTGCGGATGATCGCGTACACACCGACCTTGGTGAGCAGGCCGGCGAAGACGGCGGTGACCGGCGCGGGCGCGGTCGGGTAGCTGTCCGGCAGCCAGGCGGAGACCGGGAAGACCGCCGCCTTGATGCCGAACGCGAGCAGCAGCATGAGCTGCAAAGTCAGGCGTACGCCGGAGGGCAGCGCGTCCAGCCGGCCGGCGAGCTGCGCCATGTTCAGGGTGCCGGTGGCCGCGTAGACCAGCCCCACGCCGGACAGGAACAGCATCGACGACAGGATGCTCACCACCACGTACGTGGAGCCGGTGCGCAGCCGCGCCTCGGTGCCGCCGAGCGTGATCAGCACGAAGCTCGCGGCGAGCAGGATCTCGAAGCCGACGAACAGGTTGAACAGGTCGCCGGCCAGGAAGGCGTTCGTCACGCCCGCGGTGAGCACCAGATAGGTGGGGTGGAAGATGCTCACCGGCGCCGTCTCACTGGTCTCCCCCCGCCCCTGTCCGATCGAGTAGAGCAGCACGCAGAGCGTGACCGCCGAGGAGACCACCAGCATCAGCGCCGCCAACTGGTCGGCCACCAGCACGATGCCGACCGGCGGCGGCCAGCCGCCCACCCGCACCACCACCGGCCCCTGCCGGTACGCCTGCACGAGCAGCACCGCCGCGACCACCAGCACGCTGCTCAGGCACAGCACGCTGATCGACCGCTGCAACCGGGGCCGTCCGGCCAGGATCAGGGTGAGCGCGGCGCCGAGCAGCGGCACCACCACCGGCAGCGGCACCAGCGCGCTCATGTGCCGTCCCGGCGCAGTCGGCGGCGGGCGGGCTCCGGGTCGACCTGCTCCGGATCGTCGTCCGGGCCCTCGCCCCCCAGGTCGGCGGTGGACACCTCGTTGCGCTCGGCGAGCCGGACGATCTGCCGGTCCTCCAGGTCGTCCTGCACCTCGTCGTCGCCGCTGGTGTACCAGCTGCGATACGCGACCGCGAGCAGGAACGCGGTCAACCCGAACGTGATCACCACGGCGGTCAGCACCATGGCCTGCGGCAGCGCGTCGCTCATGTCACCGGCCGGCGCGCTGCCGACCAGCGGCGCCGCGCCGGACCGCCCGCCCAGCAGGATGAGCAGGTTCACCCCGTTGCCGAGCAGGATCACGCCGAGCAGGATCCGGGTCAGGCTGCGCTCCAGCAGCAGCGTGACGCCGGTGGCCACGAGCACCCCAACCGCCAGCACCAGCACCAACGTCGGCCCGGCCGCCCCCCGCGTCACGGAACCTCCCCTGATCGCGACTGCGGGGCTCGCAACCCCGGCTCACTCCTCGCGCTCACGGAACCTCCCCTGATCGCGACTGCGGGGCTCGCAACCCCGGCTCACTCCTCGCGCTCACGGAACCTCCCCTGATCGCGACTGCGGGGCTCGCAACCCCGGCTCACTCCTCGCGCTCACGGGGTCCCGCCCTCGCGCTGGACGGTCAGGCCGCGACCCGGTTCGCCGGCGGCCTCCACGTGCCGGTCCACCTCGGCGCCGAGGCTGCGCAGGATGTCCAGCACCAGCCCGACCACCACCAGGTAGACGCCGATGTCGAAGAAGAGCGACGTGACCAGGTAGAAGTGGCCGACCAGGGGCAGCCACAGGTCCACCTTCACGCTCTGCAGCACGTCGCCGGTCAGCGCCAGGCCGACCACCCCGCTGCCGACCGAGACGGCCAGCCCGGCACCGAGCACCATCCCGGCGCCGACCGGCGCGGCCTCGGCCAGCTCGTACCGCCCGCCGGCCAGGTAGCGCAGGGCCAGCGCGAGGCCGGCGACGAGCCCGCCGGAGAACCCGCCGCCCGGCGCGTTGTGCCCGGAGAAGAGCAGGAACAGCGAGAAGAGGAGCATGGTGTGGAAGATCAGCCGGGTGACCACCTCGAACACGATCGAGCGCCGCCGCTCGCGCAGCGTCTGCCCGCCGCGCAGCCACACCGTGCGCCGGTCCCCGGGGCGCAGCCCGGCCGGCTGGGGTCGGCGTGGCCGGGGCCCGGTGCGGGAGCGTTCGAAGATCAGGCTGGCCACCCCGGTCGCGGTCACCACGAGCACCGCGAGCTCCCCCATCGTGTCCCAGGCCCGGATGTCGACCAGCGTCACGTTGACCACGTTGCGGCCGTACCCCTCGGCGACGCTGAGGTCCGGGAACGCCGCGGAGATCGACGGCGCCCGCCGCGCGCCGGACGCGGCCAGCGCCAGGCCGGCCATCACCAGGCCGGCGGCGAGCCCGACGCACCGGCGCACCCAGCGGCTGCGGCGCAGCGGGCGGGCCGAGAAGCGTTCCGGCAGCCGGCGCAGCACCAGCACGAACACGGCGATGGTGGCGGTCTCCACCAGGAACTGGGTGAGGGCCAGGTCCGGCGCGCCGTAGAGGACGAACATCATCGCGGTGCCGTAGCCGGTCACGCCGACCAGCAGCATCGCGGTGAGCCGGCGGCGCGCGCCCACCGCGAGCACCGCGGCGACCGCGATCACCACGCAGACCACCAGTTGGGCGGGGTTGTCCCAGGGCGCAAGGTCGACCCGCCAGGGCGCGGTGGCCAGCATCGCCGTGCCCGGCACGAGCACCAGGGCGACCAGCACGGTGCCGAGGTACTGCGGCAGCGAGCCGCGCTGGGTGGCGCCGGTGACCTCGATGGCGAGCAGGTCGAACCGGTGCGTCACCCACTCGTACCCCTGGTTGCCGCCCACCGGCGACCGCAGTCGGGCCAGCACCGGGGCGAGCGGGCCGCGGACCAGGTGCAGCACCACGCCGCCGGCCAGCACCAGGGCGGAGAGGCCGAGCGCCGCGGTGGGCCCGTGCCACAGCGCCAGGTGCTCCTCGACCGGGCCGAACAGCTCCGCGTACGGCTCGAACAGGCCGCTCAACCAGCCGGCGGCCGGTCCGGCGACGAGCCCGGCCACGGCGAGCACCGTGGGCGGCACGAGCATCGCGGCCGGTGGCCGCGCCATCTCGGTGTCCGGCACGCCCGGCCGGGTGCCGAACGCGCCCCACAGGAAGCGGATGCTGTAGGCGACGGTCAGCGCGCTGCCGGCCACCAGCACGGCCAGCACCAGCGGGTCCCCGGTGAACGCGGCGAGCACCGCCTCCTTGCCCACGAACCCGAGCAGCGGCGGCAGCCCGGCCATCGAGGCGGCGGCCAGGCCGGCGACCGTGGCCAGCACCGGGGCGGCCCGGCCCACTCCGGACAGGTCCCGCAGGTCCCGGGTGCCGGCCTCGTGGTCGAGGATGCCCACGACGAGGAAGAGGGCCGCCTTGAACAACGCGTGCGCCGCCAGCATCGCCACGCCGGCCAGCGCCGCCTTCGGGGTGCCCGCCCCGAACATCACCGCGAGCAGGCCGAGCTGGCTGACCGTCCCGTAGGCCAGCAGCAGCTTGAGGTCGGTCTGCCGCAACGCCGCCCACCCGCCGATCACCAACGTGACCAGCCCGGCGACCACGGTGACCGGCCGCCACCCTCCGGCCGGCGCGAGCGCCGGGCCGAGCAGGCCCAGGAGGAAGACGCCGGCCTTCACCATCGCGGCGGCGTGCAGGTACGCGCTCACCGGCGTGGGCGCGGCCATCGCCACCGGCAGCCAGGCGTTGAACGGGAAGACCGCGGACTTGGCCAGCGCGCCGGCGAGGACGAGCAGCACCGCCGTGACCAGGTAGCCGCCGCCGGGCAGCGGCGCGGCGGCCACCACCGACCAGCGGTAACCCCCGGCGTGGTGACCGAGCAGCAGGAACCCGACCAGCATGGCCAGCCCGCCGAGCGTGGTGACGGTGAGCGCCTGGGCGGCGGCCCACCGGCTGGACCGGCGCTCGGTGCTGTGCCCGATCAGCAGGTAGGAGAAGACCGTGGTCAGCTCCCAGAACACGTAGAGCAACAGCAGGTCGTCGGAGACGACCAGACCGACCATCGCCCCGGCGAAGGCGACCATGACGGCGGCGAACCGGGCCAGCCCGACGGAGCCGGCCTCGAAGTAGCGGGCGGAGTAGACCAGCACCAGCGCGCCGACGCCACCGACCAGCAGCAGCATCAGCCAGGACAGCGTGGTCACCCGCAGCGCCAGGTCGAGGTCCAGTTGCGCGATCCAGGGGTACGTCTCGACCACCGCGCCGCCGTCGCGTACCGCCCCGGTGTGGGCCACCGCCCAGCCGGCGGTGGCGGCCGGGGCGAGCGCGAGCAGCAGGCAGGCGCGCGGACCCCAGGTGCGGACCAACAGCGGGGCGAGCAGCGCCGCCACCAGGTGCAGGATCAGCAGGACGAGCACACGCACTCCCGGTCGAGGCGACAGCGCGCGGGGGCACGCTGCGGGTACGACCGATCAGACGCCACTTCCGCACCCACCCGCGCCGTTTTCCGAAAACCCACCCGCCCCACCGGCGAGGGGTGCCGTGGAGCCGGGATCAGGGGAGCGGGGCGGGGGTTGGGCTGAGGTCCGCCGGGGCCGCCGGGTGGCCGAGCTGGCGGGCCGCCTTGTCGACCACGCGTTGCGCGGCGGCGAGGGAGCGGACCGGTAGCCGGGCGTCGCGGGTCTCCCGACGCAGGACGAAGTAGTGCACCGCGGCGCGGACCAGGGCCCGGTCCGCGGCGCTGGAGAAGGCGGTGGCGACGACCAGCTCGCGCAGGCGCCGGGCCACTTCCTCGGCCAGTTCCAGGTCGGAGCCGCGCAGGTTGGCGCGGAGCGTGGCGAGCCGGCTGTCGACCTTGCGGATGAGCACGTCGGTGCCGGGCCTGGAGCCTCGCTCCTCGACGGTCATCGATCGCCTCCAGCCGCGCCGCGTTGCGAGTGAAGTTACTTTATGTTGCACCCTGCAAGCAAGCAGTTAAGTAAGACTTAACGGATTAACCGCCCATTACTCGCTTGGAATGTGTGCCCGGGACAGAACCGGTCCCACGTCCGGCCGGATGTCACACCGGCGCGGCAGGATGGTGGGCGTGGCGGACGACGTGGCCCCGGCCGACGGGGTGCTGGCGGAATTCGGCGCGGCGACGCGGGAGTGGTTCGCCGCGGCCTTCGCCGCGCCCACGCCCGCCCAGCGGGGCGCCTGGCACTCGGTGGCCGCCGGGCGCAACGCCCTGGTCGTCGCACCCACCGGTTCCGGCAAGACCCTGGCGGCGTTCCTCTGGTCGCTCGACCGGCTGGCCAAGGAACCACCGCCCGCCGACCCGAGGCGCCGTTGCCGGGTGCTCTACGTCAGCCCGCTCAAGGCGCTCGCCGTCGACGTGGAGCGCAACCTGCGCGCTCCGCTCACCGGCATCCGTCAGGCCGCCACCCGGCTCGACCTCGTCCCGCCCGACATCACCGTCGGCATGCGCACCGGCGACACCCCGGCCGACGAGCGGCGGGCCTTCGCCCGCACCCCGCCGGACATCCTCATCACCACCCCCGAGTCACTGTTCCTGCTGCTCACCTCCGCCGCCCGCGACTCGCTGCGCGGGGTGGACACCGTAATCGTCGACGAGGTGCACGCGGTGGCCGGCACCAAGCGCGGCGCGCACCTGGCGCTCTCGCTGGAACGTCTCGACGCGCTGCTGGAGCGCCCGGCCCAACGGATCGGGCTGTCCGCCACGGTCCGCCCGATCGACGTGTGCGCCCGGTTCCTCGGCGGCGCCCGCCCGGTTGACGTGGTGCAGCCACCGGCCGACAAGACCATCGAGGTCAGCGTCCAGGTTCCGGTGGAGGACATGACCCGCCTCGACGAACAGGAGCCCCCGGAGGACGAGCTGGGTGGCCTCGGCCCGCGCCGGCCCTCGATCTGGCCGGCCGTGGAGGAGCGCGTGCTCGGGCTGATCCGGGCGCACCGGTCCACCATCGTCTTCACCAACTCCCGGCGCAGCGCCGAGCGGCTCTGCGCGCGCCTGAACGAGCTGGCCGCCGAGGAGCTGGAGGCGTCGACCCCGCCCGGGGGCAGCCGCGCGGCCCGGGGCGGTGAGCCGGTGCGCGTATCCGATCTGTTGCCGACCGGCGACGGCCCGCCGGCCGGCGACGGCGGTCCGGTGGAAGCGGACGGCGACGGTCCGGCGGACGCGGCAGGCGGCGGTCCGGCGGACGCGGCAGGCGGCGGTCCGGCGGACGCGGCAGGCGGCCGGAACGGGGCCGCCGCAGCCGGTGACCGGGACGCGGCCGACAGGGCCGGCGGCCGGAGCGGGGCCGAGGCGTTCGGCGGGCCGGTCGGGCCGGTGCGCGCGCCGCGGCAGCCGGCGGAGGTGATGGCGCAGTCCGGCGCGGCGGCCGGTGCCCCCCCGGTGATCGCTCGGGCGCACCACGGCAGCGTCTCCCGCGAGGAGCGCAAGCACATCGAGGAGGCGCTCAAGTCCGGCCAGCTCCCCGCCGTGGTCGCCACCTCCAGCCTGGAGCTGGGCATCGACATGGGCGCGGTCGACCTGGTGGTGCAGATCGAGGCGCCGCCGAGCGTCGCCGCCGGGCTGCAACGGGTGGGCCGGGCCGGGCACCAGGTCGGCGCCGTGTCGCGCGGCGTGGTCTTCCCCAAGCACCGCGGCGACCTGCTCTCCTGCACCGTGGTGGCCGAGCGGATGGGCGAGGGCGCGATCGAGGAGTTGCACTACCCGCGCAACCCGCTCGACGTGCTGGCCCAGCAGATCGTCGCCATGGTGGCGCTGGAGCCGTGGCAGCTCGGCGACCTGGCCGTGCTGGTCCGCCGCGCGGCGCCCTTCGCCGAGCTGCCCGACTCGGCACTGCACGCGGTGCTCGACATGCTCTCCGGGCGCTACCCGTCGACCGCGTTCGCCGAGCTGCGCCCCCGCCTGGTCTGGGACCGGGCCACCGACGTGCTGACCGGCCGGCCCGGCGCCCAGCGGCTCGCCGTGACCAGCGGCGGCACCATCCCCGACCGGGGTCTGTTCGGTGTCTTCCTGGCCGGCGCCGAACGGGCGGCCCGGGTGGGCGAGCTGGACGAGGAGATGGTCTACGAGTCCCGCGTCGGCGACGTGTTCCTGCTCGGCTCGTCGTCCTGGCGGATCGAGGAGATCACCCCCGATCGGGTGCTGGTCTCCCCCGCGCCCGGCCAGGCCGCCCGGATGCCGTTCTGGAAGGGCGACCAGCTCGGCCGCCCGGTGGAGCTGGGGCGGGCGATCGGCGCCCGGGTCCGGGCGCTGCTGCGGCAGTCCGACGCCGACGCGGTGGCGGCGCTGCGCGCCGGCGGGCTGGACGACTGGGCCGCCGGCAACCTGATGACCTACCTGCGCGAGCAGAAGGCGGCTACCCGCTCGCTGCCCGACGACCGGACGGTGGTGGTCGAGCGCTTCCGCGACGAGCTGGGCGACTGGCGGTTCGCCGTGCACTCGGTGCTCGGCGCCCGGGTCAACGGGCCGTGGGCGCTCGCCATCGGCCGCCGCCTGGCCGAACGCTACGGCGTGGACGCCCAGGTCATGCCCTCCGACGACGGCATCGTGGTCCGGCTGCCGGACACCGCCGACGAGCCGCCCGGCGCCGACGTGGTGGTCTTCGAGCCGGACGAGATCGCCCAGCTGGTCGAGGAGTCGGTCGGCACGTCGGCGCTGTTCGCATCCCGGTTCCGCGAGTGCGCGGCCCGGTCGCTGCTGCTCCCCCGCCGCGACCCGCGTCGCCGCCAGCCGCTCTGGCAGCAGCGCCAGCGCGCCGCGCAACTGCTCGACGTGGCCCGCGAGTACGCCGACTTCCCGGTCACCCTGGAGGCGGCCCGGGAGTGTCTCCAGGACGTCTTCGACCAGCCGGCGCTGGCCGAGCTGATGCGTGACTTGGCCGCCCGCAAGGTGCGCCTGGTCGAGGTGGAGTCCGAGCGCCCGTCCCCGTTCGCCCGGTCGCTGCTCTTCGGCTACGTCGGGGCGTTCCTCTACGAGGGCGACGCGCCTCTGGCCGAGCGGCGTGCCGCCGCGCTGGCCCTCGACTCCGGGCTGCTCGGCGAGCTGCTCGGTCGGGTCGACCTGCGGGAGCTGCTCGACCCGGCGGTGCTCGCCGAGACCGAACGCCAGCTGCGGTGGCGCACCGAGCAGCGCCGGCCCCGCGACGCCGAGGACGTGGTCGAGCTGCTCCGCGTGGTCGGTGACCTGAGCACCGCCGAGCTGGCCGAGCGGGGGGTGCCGGAAGCCTGGCCGCAGGAGCTGGCGGCGGCCCGCCGCGCGCTGCGGGTCCGGATCGCCGGCGAGGACCGCTGGGTGGTCGTCGAGGACGCGGCCCGGCTGCGCGACGCGCTGGGCGTGGCGCTGCCCGTCGGCGTGGCCGAGGCCTACCTCGCCCCGGTGGCCGACCCGCTCGGCGATCTGGTCGCCCGGTACGCCCGCACCCACGGCCCGTTCGCGGCGGCCACCTGCGCGGCCCGGTTCGGCCTCGGCGTGTTCGTGGTCGAGCAGGCGCTGCGCCGGCTCGCCGGCAACGGCCGGGTGGTCTCCGGCGAGTTCGCGCCGGACAGCGTCGGCACGCAGTGGTGCGACGCCGAGGTGCTGCGGCTGCTGCGCCGCCGCTCCCTCGCGGCGCTGCGACGGGAGATCGAGCCGGTGCCGCCCCGGGCGCTGGCCGCGTTCCTGCCCCGCTGGCAGCAGGTCGGCTCGTCGGCCCGGGGGGTGGAGGCGGTCGCCGCGACCGTCGAGCAGTTGCAGGGCGCGACGGTGCCGGCGTCCGCCTTGGAGCGTCTGGTGCTGCCCGCCCGGGTGGCCGACTACTCCCCCGCCCAGCTCGACGAGCTGTGCGCGAGCGGCGAGGTGGTGTGGGCCGGCGCCGGCGCGATCTCCGGCGGCGACGGGTGGGTGGCGCTCGCGTACGCCGACATCGCGCCGCTGCTGCTGCCGCCGCCGGACGAGGCGCTGACGCTCACCCCGCTGCACGAGTCCGTGCTCGACGCGCTCGGCGACGGGCAGGCGCTCTTCTTCCGCTCGCTCGCCGACCGGGTCGGCTCCACCGACGACGCCGCGCTGTCGGGCGCGGTGTGGGATCTCGTCTGGGCCGGCCACCTGACCAACGACACGCTCGCTCCGCTGCGGGCCGCGCTGGGCGCCGGCGGGGCCCACCGGTCCCGGCCGTCGGCGCCGCGCACCCGCTACCGTCGCCCCGGCCGGGTCGCGCTGCCCAGCCGCGGCGGCCCGCCCACCATGGCCGGCCGCTGGTCCCGACTGCCCGAACGCGACCTCGACCCGACCCGTCGGGCCGCCGCCCTGGCCGACCTGCTGCTCGAACGGCACGGCGTGGTGACCCGGGGCGCGGTCGTGGCGGAGCAGGTGACCGGCGGTTTCGCCGCGGTCTACCCGGTGCTGTCCGCGCTGGAGGAGCGCGGGGCGGCCCGGCGCGGCTACTTCGTCGAGGGCCTCGGCGCGGCCCAGTTCGCGGTGCCCGGCGCGGTCGACCGCATCCGCGCGCTGACCGACGACACCCGCGATCGGGGCGGCCCGACCGTGGTGCTGGCCGCCACCGACCCGGCGAACCCGTACGGCGCGGCGCTGCCCTGGCCGGAACGCGTGGTCGACTCCGGCGACGGCACGGCCCCGGCCACCGGCCACCGGGCCGGCCGCAAGGCGGGCGCGCTGGTCGTGCTCGTCGGCGGCGACCTGGTGCTCTATGTCGAGCGGGGCGGGCGCACGATCCTGTCGTTCACCGACGACACCGACACGCTCGGCGCGGCGGGCAAGGCGCTCGCCGACGCGGTGCACTCCGGCGCGCTCGGCGCGATCTCGGTGGAGCGTGCGGACGGCGAGGCGGTGCACGCCTCCCCGCTGCGCGACGCGCTCACCGCCGCCGGCTTCCGGGCCACCCCGCGCGGCCTCCGTCTCCGCGGCTGAACCCGCCCGCCCTCGTTAGGGTTGGTCGGCGATCACGAGGAGGGCGGATGGCCGCGATCCCCGCACGACCCGACGGCATCTCGTCGTCCGTCCGACGCCACCGGCCCCGGCGATGACCCGCCCCGGCGGACCGGGTGGCCCGGGCGCGGACGGCGCCGACGCCCCGCCCTGCGTCTCGTTGACCACGGACTACGGGCTCGCCGACGGTTTCGTGGCGGCCTGCCACGGGGTGCTGGCCCGGCTCGCGCCCACCGCCCGGGTGATCGACGTGACGCACCTGGTGCCGCCGGCCGACGTACGCCGAGGCGCGGCGGTGCTCGCGCAGACCGTGCCGTACCTGCCGTGGGGCGTGCACGTCGCGGTGGTCGACCCCGGGGTCGGCACCGAGCGGCGTGGGATCGCGCTGGCCACGCCCGGTGGGCTGCTGGTCGGGCCGGACAACGGGTTGCTGATTCCGGCCGCGGAGGCGCTCGGCGGGGTGACCGACGCGGTGGAGCTGACCAACCCGGACTGGCTGGGCCCGGTCGTCTTCCGCACGTTCCACGGGCGGGACGTGTTCGCGCCGGTGGCCGCCCGGCTGGCGCTCGGCGCGCCGCTCGCCGAGGCCGGACCGGCCGTGGACCCGGGCACGCTGGTCCGGCTGCCGGAACCGGTGGTCCGCGCCGAGCCGGGCAGCCTCAGCGCCGAGGTGTCGACCGTCGACCACTTCGGCAACGTGCAACTCGCCGCGCCCGGCTCGCTGCTCGACGGCCTGCCGTCCCGGGTGCTGGTGAACGGGCGCGAGGCGGTGCACGGCCGCACGTTCGGCGACGCCCCGCCCGGCGCCCTGGTGGTCTACGTCGACTCGGCCGCCCGGGTGGCCGTCGCGGTGAACACCGGCCGAGCCGCCGACACCCTCCAAACCACCCCAGGCGACGTCGTAACAATCACCCCTCATCCCTAACCCCCGCCTCTCTCCCGCGATCTTGCAGTTGGTGCCCCGGCATAACGGGTGAATGCCCCCGGGACGGGGCCGAAACTGCAAGATCGCGGAGGAGAGCGGGGAGGGACGGGGACGGGACGGGGCGTCAGCAGCGGGGGACGGTGCCGCCGTAGACCGAGGACAGGTAGGCGTAGCTGACGTAGGTGCCGCCGACCAGGCGGTACCACCTGGTCGTGGTGCGGTAGGTGCCGGCGATCCGCTGGCCGGTCACGTAGCACTGGACCGGCACCTGGGCGTGGGTGGCGGCCAGGCCCCGGCTCGCGTACGAGGTGCCCGCGCCGGTGCGCAGGTTCAGCGGCCCGGAGCCGACCACCGCCCGCGCTCCGCCGCCGGTCCACAGCAGCGTCACGTCCACCCACGCGTTGTCGCTCAGCCGCAGCCCGTCCCAGAACGTGCCGTCGGCCAGGTCCAGCCCGGCGGGGTTGCGCACGGTCCGCCCGAACTGGTCGCGTCCGCCGTTGTAGCCGTTCTGGTAGGCGGCCTGCGCCTCGGGCAGCCCCTGCGGCAGGTCCTTCCAGTTCTCCCGGACCGCCGGCGGGTTCCACCAGTCGTCCCGGGTGTTCCACGGGCCGACGTCCCAGACCGGGGCGTACTCGCAGCGGCTGCCGCTGGTGGTGCAGACCTTGACCGTGTAGTCGCCGGTGCCCCGGGGGGAGAGACCCCGCCGGGTGGGCAGCGCCGCGAAGTGGTCCCGGGTGGCGACGGTGTGCCCGTTGGCCGTGACGCCGCCGACCAGACCGATCCGGGTCGCGTACACCCGGTAGGTGCGCGCGGCGGCCGGTTGGGCCGCGGTGGCGGTGACCCGGTCGGCGGTGAGGGTCAGGCCGGTCACGGCGGCCTCGGAGGTGGCGTCGCGGGTGGTCAGCACCACGCGCGCCTGCACCCGGGTGACCGGCTGGTCGAAGACCGCCTCGGTGGCGTCGCGCCACTCGGTCCAGCCGCGGGCGCGCCAGCCGCGCACCTGGGCCGTCGCGCCGCCGCCGTCGGCGGTCCGGGCGGCGAGCCGGGCGCGGACCCGGGTGGCGGGCCGGTCCAGCGCGCGCGGCGCGGCGAGCAGGATGCCCTCGGCGACCGGGCCGGCCGTGGCGGCGGGCCGGGTGCGGGCGCCGGGGCGCGGGTCGGCCAACCGCAGGCGGCCGGACCGCCAGGCGACGTTGACGTCGTCGCCGCCCCGCACGGCGAGGTCGACGGTCCAGCGCTCGGCGGCGGGGCTCGGCGCGGCGGCGGGTGGCGGCGCGGCCGTCGCGGGGGCGCCGGGCAGTCCGGCGGCGACGGCGAGCAGGGTGGTCAGGGCGACGAGGGTACGTCGTCGGGCACAGGCCATGTCATTCTCCTCAGAACCTCCTGATCGTTGCGTTTCCGCAGATCAAGTGGAACCTCACTACAAATAGCGACACATGCGAATTCCCCTCGGCCGGGGGACAATGGGCGGGTGCCCGAAGGCGACACCGTCTGGAACACCGCGCGCGTCCTGCAACGCGCGCTGGCCGGGGCCCGGCTCACCGGGTCCGACTTCCGCGTGCCGCAGCTGGCCGCCACCGACCTGACCGGCTGGACCGTGCGCGAGTCGGCGAGCCGCGGTAAGCACCTGCTGCTGCGTCTCGACGACACCGACGCCACGCCCTGGACGCTGCACTCGCACCTGCGGATGGACGGCGCGTGGCGGGCGTACGCGCCGGGCGAACGCTGGGCGGCCCGGCCGGCCCACCTGATCCGGGTGGTGCTCCGCTCCCCCGGCGCGGTGGCGGTCGGCTACCACCTGCACGAGCTGGCGCTCGTGCCGACGGGCGAGGAGGAGTCGCTGGTCGGTCACCTCGGGCCGGACCTGCTCGGGCCGGACTGGGACCCGGACGAGGCGGTCCGCCGGCTGGCCGCGCACCCGGACCTCAGCATCGGCGAGGCGCTGCTCGACCAGCGCAACCTGGCCGGGGTGGGCAACCTCTACAAGTGCGAGGTGCTGTTCCTGCGCGGGGTGTCCCCGTGGACGCCGGTGCGCGCGGTGCCGGACCTGGCCGGCACGGTCACGCTGGCCCAGCGGCTGCTGGCCGCCAACCGGGGGCGCTGGACGCAGAGCACCACCGGTGTGCTGCGCCGGGGCGGAACCAGTTACGTGTACGGCCGGCGGGCCCAGCCGTGCCGGCGCTGCGGGACCGCCGTCCGCAAGGAGGAGCTGGGTGACCGGGTCACCTACTGGTGCCCGGCCTGCCAACCCGAACGCGAGTGACGTGGAACTTCCACGAACCGTCGAAGATCCCCCGAGATACGGACGATTGGGTACTTCCCTCCCGCACCTTCGGCATCGCATGCTGCGGTGGACCGCTCACCGATCGTCAGCAGCGCGTACGCCCGCCACGCCGGGGTGACGGCCGGCGCGCCCCGATCCCGGGGAGAGCCATGGTGCTGTTCCGCAGACTCCGGCCCAGCCGGCCGGACCGGGCCGCCACGGTAGCCGAGGAGACCGCGCCCACCGTCCCGACTACCCGCGCCGCCGAGCCGGAACCGGCCGGACCGGCGCCGGCCAGCCTGGACCCGGCCGCCGTGCCGCGCCTGTTCGGCCCGGTGCCGAACACCGCCGGCAGCCCGCTGCCCACGCTCGACGCCGACGGCCGGCCGGTGCCCGGCACCGGCATCCGCAAGTTCGTCGACCCGCTGCCGGTCCCCGGCCGGCCGGCCACCGCCGGGCTCGGCGCCCGGCTGCCGGTCGCGGTGCCCGACACCATCACCTGGCCGGGCTGCGACTACTACGAGATCGGTCTCCAGGAGTACGCGCAACGCCTGCACCGGGACCTGCCCGCCACCCGCCTGCGCGGCTACCGCCAGCTCAACCTCGGCACCGACGCCACCGGCCACAACACGGTGAGCCCGCCGGACCGGCCGTGGCACCTCGGCCCGATGATCGTGGCCCGACGGGGCCGGCCGGTGCGGATCAAGTTCATCAACCAGCTCCCCACCGGGCGGGCCGGCGAGCTGTTCCTGCCGGTCGACGAGACCGTCGACGGGGCGGGCCCCGGCCCGCTGGACGGTCCCGCGCCCTACCCGCAGAACCGGGCGGTGCCGCACCTGGCCGGCGCGCAGACCGCCTGGATCAGCGCCGGCAACCCGTGGCAGTGGGTGACCCCGGCCGGCGAGATCACCCCGTACCCGGTCGGGGTGGGCGTCCTCCCGGTGCCGGACATGCCGCCCCCGGGCGCCGGTGCCACCACGCTCTACTTCCCGAACGAGCAGAGCGGCCGGCTGATGTGGCTGCACGACAACACGCTCGGCCTGTCCCGGCTCACCGTCTACTCCGGGCAGCTCGCGCTCTATCTGCTCACCGACCCGGCCGAGGAGCGGCTGGTGGACGACGGCGTGCTCCCCGCCGACCAGCTCCCGCTGGTGATCGAGGACAAGACGTTCGTGCCCGACGACGCCCAGCTCGCCGCCCAGGACCCGACCTGGGACCGGGAGCGCTGGGGCGCCAAGGGCAGCCTCTGGCACCCGCACGTCTACCAGCCACGACAGAACCCGTACCGGCTCGGCGGCGGCAACCCCACCGGCCGCTGGGACTACGGGCCGTGGACCCATGACCCGGACGGCGGGGCCAGCCCGTGGGTCGCCCCAGTGCCGAACCCGCACCACGACCCGGTCACCGACCCGGACGAGCCGCCGCTCGTCCCGGGCGTGCCGCACCCGTCGGCCGTGCCGGACGCGTACGGGGACACCCCGCTGGTCAACGGCGTGGCCTACCCGTACCTGGAGGTGGCCCCGCGGGCCTACCGGTTCCGGATCCTCAACGCCTGCGCGGACCGGGCGCTCAACCTCCAGCTATACCGGGCCGCCTCGGACGGGCCGATGTGGACCGACGACGGTACGCCGGCCGACCCCCGCGCCGGGGAGGTGCCGATGGTCGAGGCGGTCCGGGCGCCCGGCCGCCCCGCGTACTGGCCGGTGGACGGACGCGACGGCGGCGTGCCGGACCCCGCGGCGGCCGGGCCGGAGATGATCCAGATCGGCAACGAGGGCGGCCTGCTCCCGGCCCCCGTGGTGCGGCCCAACCGCCCGGTCGGCTACCGGTACGACCGGCAGGACCCGACCGTGCTCAACGTGGACGGGCACACGCTCCTGCTCGCCCCCGGGGAGCGCGCCGACGTGGTGGTCGACTTCTCCACCGTGGTACCGGGCAGCACCCTGATCCTCTACAACGACTGCCCGGCGCCGCTGCCCCGGTTCGACCCCCGCTACGACCACCACACCGGCGCGCCGGACCACGCCGCCGCCGGCGGCCTGCCCCCGGCCCGTCCCGGCTACGGCCCGAACACCCGTACCCTGCTCCAGATCCGGGTGACCGGCGACCCGGCCGAGCGGTACGACGTGCGCCGGCTCGCCGCGCGGCTACCCGGCGCGTACGCGCGGAGCCAGCCGCCGCCGATCGTGCCGCAACCGGCGTACGACGCGGCGTGGGGCACCCGGACCGCCCGGCCGACGCTGGTCCCGGCGCGCGCCGACACCGTCACGTTCACCCCGACGGGCGCGTCCGCGCCGGTCACGCTGCCGCTGGCGGTCAAGTCGGTCGGGCAGGTGTTCGAGCCCCGGCACGGTCGGGCGGTCGGGCGGCTGGGGGTCGGCCACCCGGTCGCCGGGCCGCTCACCCCCGCCACGCTGCCGCTCGGCCCGGTCGACCCGGCCACCGAGGTGCTCCACGTGACCGACCCGGCCGTGCCGGTGGGCGCGTCGGCCGACGGCACCCAACTGTGGCGGATCGTCGGCGACGCCGAGCGCACCCACCCGGTGCACGTCGAGGGCTGCGACATGCAGCTGGTCAACCGGGTCGGCTGGGACGGCACCGTCCGCCCACCGGACCCGGGCGAACTGGGCTGGAAGGACACCGTCCGGGTCGACCCGCACGAGGACGTGGTGGTGGCGCTGCGCCCCGTCGTGCCCGCCCTGCCGTTCACGGTCGGCGACAGCGTACGGCTGCTCGACCCGACCCGGCCGGCCGGCGCGCGGCTCGACGCCAGCCCGGTCAGCCCGGTCGACGGCAGGCCCGCGGTGGTGGTCAACCAGCTGGTCAACCTGGGTTGGGAGTATCGCTGGCAGACCCGCTCGGCGGGGCTGCGCGACCAGGGCATGAGCCGTCCCCTGGTGCTGCGCGTGGCGCCGACGGCACCGACCGGGCTGACCGCGACCCCGGCGCCCGGCTCGGCCACGGCGCTGCCCGCCATCGCGCTGGCCTGGACCGGCAACGGCAGTCGCCCGCCGGCCACCAGCCACCGGTTGCAACGCGCCACCGACAGCGCCTTCACGGCCGGGCTGACCGAGATCACCGTGGCCGCCGCCGCGACCCGCTACACCGACGCCACCGTCACCCCCGGCGTCTCCTACCACTACCGCATCCGCGCCGAGAACGCGGTGAGCTGCTCGGCCTGGTCGAACAGCGTGCCGGCCACGGTCCGACTGGCCGCCCCGGAGCGGCTGGCCGCGGTCGTGCCGCCGGCCGCGCCGCTGCGGGTGGCGCTGCGCTGGACGAACCGCTCGTTCGCCACCGGGGTGGACGTGCAGCGGGCCACCAACCCGACGTTCACCAGCGGACCGGGCACCACCGCCATCGCCGTCGGCGAGGCCCATCTGGACCCGGCGGTCGCCCCGGACACCACGTACTACTACCGGGTCCGCACCACCTACCTGGGCGCGGCGTCACCCTGGTCCACCGTGGCGGCGGTGACTACGCCGCCCCGGCCCGCCACGCCCACCACGGTGGCCGCCACCGCCGGCGCGCCCGCCCCGGACACCGCCACGGTCACCCTGACCTGGGCGGCGGAGAGCGTGGCCGGACCGGGGGCCGGGTTCGTGGTGCAGCGGGCGACCGACCCCGCCTTCACCCGGGAGCCGGCCACGTTCAGCGTCACCGCCCGCGGCTTCACCAACACCGGCCTGGCCCGAGGCGTCACCTACCACTACCGGGTACGCGCGACGAACGTCGTCGGCACCTCCCCCTGGACCCCGCCGATCCAGATCACCACCCCCACCTGACCCCCACACCCCGGCCGCCCGGCCACACCCGTCCGGGCCTGGCCCTGCTGATGAAGTCGGCATCGGTCGATCATGAGGTTGGCGGCGGAATCCGAGATCAACATCGCCGCCAACTTCATGGTCAACGAGGAATGGCCGACCGGGGCGGGAGCGTCAGGGGGTGCGCAGGGGGGTGCGGAGTTCGGCGAGGGCGGAGGCCACGCCGTGCAGGAGGTCGGTGGCCTCGGTGAGGCGGGCGGCGGCCGGGTGCTCGGTGTTCGGTCGGGCGTCCTCGGCCACGTAACCGGCGGCGGCCACCACCAGCCGCTCGTAGGCGGCCACCCCGTCCTGCAACTGGGTGACCAGCGTGGCGTGCACCTCGGCGAGCGGGCCGCGCGGAGCCATGGTCAGCGCGCGTTCCACCCCGGCGACCCGGGTCGCCAGCTCCCGCAGGGACCGGTCGGCCTCGGCCGCCTCCCGGACCGCCGGCTCGGCCAGCCCGGTCATCCGACCGGTCAGCCCGGCCAGGGTGAGCGCGGCCCGATCGAGGCGGGCCCACGGCTCGGCCGCGGCGGTGCCGCGCAGCGCGAGGCGGGAGCGGACGCGGCGTACCTCGGCCAGGACGCCCGGCCCGACGGGCAGCCGCTCCACGGCGGCGACCAGCCGGGCGCGGGAGCGGGCGGCGGCCTCGGCCGGGTCGAGGGCGGGGGGCGGCGGCACGGCGGCGAGGGCCCGGTGGTCGACCCAGCGCCAGGCGGCCACCGCGATCGCGCTGCCGGCCGCGCCGGCCCAGGCCGCGTCCGGCAGACCCAGCCCGGCGTACGGGGTGAGCACCGCGGCGGCGCCGCCGAGCCCTCCGGCCAGGACGCTCCACCGGCGCGCCGAGCCTCGCAGTTTGCGCAGTCGGCGGAAGTGTCGCGCCCGCTCGTCCACCATGGGTCCCTCCCCGTCCGTCAGCCGGTGGTGCTCTCCCCGGTGCTCCGGTCCCGGCTCATGCTGGCCCGGATCTCGTCCAGCCGGGCGGCGGCCGCCGGGTCGGTCGGCTGCCCCACGGCGGGGCGCTCCTGCTGACCGCCGAGCTGCTCGCCGGCCATGCTCGACCGGATCTGCTCCAGTCTCGCCGATCCGGCCGAGTCGAGCGTCGCCTTCTGGATCTCCAGCATCCGGCCCTCGACCGAGTTGCCGGCCAGCTCGGCCCGGCCCATGGCGGTGGCGTAGCGGCGCTCGATCCGGTCGCGCACCTCGTCCAGCGACGGGGTGCTGGCGGGCGCGGTGAGCGACGACATCGACTCCAGCGACTTGGCGACGCTCTCCTGCATCTTGGCCTGCTCCAGCTGGCTGAGCAGCTTGGTGCGCTCGGCCAGCTTCTGCTGGAGGATCATCGAGTTGTTCTCGACCGCCTTGCGGGCCTGTGCGGCCGCGCCGAGCGCCTGGTCGTGCAGCGTCTTGAGGTCCTCCAGCGCCTGCTCGCCGGAGACGAGCTGAGTGGCGAGCAGTTGGGCGGACTGTTCGTAGCGCCCGGCCTCGGTCTCGTCGCCCCGGCCCCGGGCCTGGTCGGCCAGCGCGAGCGCCTGCCGGGCGTTGCCCTGGAGCTGCTCCACCTCGGTCATCTGCCGGGACAGCTTCATCTCCAGCTGGCGCTGGTTGCCGATCACCGCCGCCGCCTGCTGGACCAGCGCCTGGTGCTGCCGCTGGGCCTCCTCGACGGCCTGCTGGATCTGCACCTTCGGATCGGCGTGCTCGTCGATCTTCGCGCCGAAGAGCGCCATCAGGTATTTCCAACCCTTGACGAACGGGTTAGCCATCTCCGCCTCGTCCCCTCAGTAGCGTCGCGCCTACATCGTCCCAGCCGGACGCCACCACGGCACCCGTACGCTCCTGATCAACATTACGACGCGGGCGCCACCGGCGCCCACGGCGCGACGGCGGGGTCAGGCGGCGCAGACCACGTCCCGCTCGGCGGGGCGGACCCGGGTGCTGCGCAGCGTCGCCTTGAGCGGCGAGTCCTGGCGGACCTGGACGGCCACCGAGCCGTCGGAGGTGACCTGGCGGACCCCCCGGTTGGTCGCCTTGCGCACCGCGGCGGCGGCCACCGGCGTCGGCTCGACCGGCTCGTCGACCACCGGCACCAGCACTCCGGGCATCTGCTCGGCCAGTGCGACCGTGTCGCTGACCTCGCGCAGCAGCTCCGACAGGCGGGCGCCGAGCGCGTCGCAGATGGCGGCCAGCAGCTCGCTGGAGGGCTCCTTCTGGCCGCGCTCGATCTCGGAGAGGTAACCGAGGCTGACGTTGGCGGCGGACGAGACCTCGCGGAGGGTGCGGTGCTGCCCCTGCCGGCGTGCCCGCAGCGCGTCACCGATCACCCGGCGTAGCAGGACCATCGCACCTCCCCCTGAACGGGAACCACCTTCCCCGACCGACCGCGTCGCGCCCGGGGCGGCGGACCGCCCGGGGCGCCGACGTCGTCCGTCGGAGCCTTCCCGCAACCGTACCCGTTGACCGCCACGACGACATCCCACCCCGCCTGTCCAATCCCGTCCGGCGAGGGGCCGGCGCATCCGGGCGGGGCGGTCATCGCCGGCCGGCGCCGGCCGGGTCGACGTCGGTGGCGACCTGGATCCGCTCGGCGAGCAGGCGCAGCGCCTCGATCACCGCGGCCGAGCGGATGTGGTCGCGGCCACCGTCGAGGTCGAGCCGGCGTACCTCGGTGCCGGCGGGGCCGGCGACCGCCACGTAGACCAGGCCGACCGGCTTGTCGCCCTGGGGTTCCGGCCCGGCGACGCCGGTGGTGGCCAGCCCCCAGACCGCGCCGCAGCGCCGCCGCCCGCCCTCGGCGAGGGCGGCGGCCACGTCCGGGTCGACCGGCCCGCGCGCGGCCAGCAGATCCTCGGGTACGCCGGCCAGCGTCGCCTTGAGCTCGGTGGCGTAGACCACCAGGCCGCCCCGGTAGATCGAGCTGACGCCGGCGATCTCCACGATCGCGGCGGCGAGCAGGCCGCCGGTCAGCGACTCGACGGTGGCCAGCGTCTCGCCGCACTCGTGCAGGCGGTGCACGACGGCGGCCGCCGGGCTGCCGGCGGGCCGCTGGTGTCTCGCGTCGGTGTCCATGACGGCCCCTTCTTCCCGCCCGGCGCCGGCTTAGTCGTCGGCCGTCCGGATCAACGGGTGGGACGCCGCAGCCGCAACGCCTGGGCGATGTAGTCGAACCCGGTGACCACGGTGACGACGACGGCGGCGCCCATGATCCACGGGCCGACCGGGGCCAGCGCGTCCGGCATCGGCCAGAGGTACCAGGTGATCGCGAGGATCTGCAGCGCCGTCTTGATCTTCCCGCCCCGGCTGGCCGCGATCACCCCGTGCCGGATCACCCAGAAGCGCAGCGCGGTGATGCCCAGCTCCCGGGCCAGGATCACCACGGTCACCCACCAGGGCAGCCGGTCGTACCAGGAGAGCAGCACCAGCGCGGCGCCGGTGAGCGCCTTGTCGGCGATCGGGTCGGCGACCTTGCCCAGCGAGGTGACCAGCTGGAACCGGCGGGCGATCCACCCGTCGACCAGGTCGGTCGCGGAGGCCACCACGAAGATCAGGCAGGCCACCGTCCGCCAGCCGGCGTGGGTCATCCCGGACGCGACCACGGTGGCCGCGAAGACCGGCACCAGCACCAGCCGCGCGCCGGTCAGCAGGTTCGCCGCGTTGAGCAGCGGCACGGGTGCCGCCACCGTCGACTCCGCCCCGGTCATGTCCGGCACCGCCCCCCGTGGCTTCCCCGCTCCGTCCGGGCCCGCCGTCACCGTGCCGCGCCGGGCGCCGCCGAGATCATCTCATCCGGCACGGCGACGAGGTCGACGCCCTCGGTCGCGGTCACCGTGGCCCGCACCAGGTCGCCCGGGCGCAGCGCGGTCAGGTCGACGCCGCCGCCGTCCGGCGCGACCAGGGTGGTCGAGCCGTCGACCTCGGGCGCCTGGTGCGCGGCCCGTCCCTCCACCACGCCGTCGGCGACCGAGTCCACCAGCACCTCCACCGTCGAGCCGAGCCGCTCCTCGGCCCGCTGCGAGCACAGCTCGTCGGCGAGCGCGCTGAGCCGGTCGTAGCGCCGCTTGACCGTGGCCGCGGAGACCTTGCCGGGCAGGCCGGCGGCCTCGGTGCCGTCCTCGTCGCTGTAGTCGAACATGCCGATCGCGTCCAGCCGCGCCTCGGTCAGGAACCGGACCAGCTCCGCCACGTCCTGCTTCGTCTCGCCGGGGAAGCCGACGATGAAGTTGCTCCGCGCGCCCGCCTCCGGGGCCAGCGCGCGGGCGGAGGCCAGCAGCTCCAGGAACCGGTCGGTGGAGCCGAACCGGCGCATCCGGCGCAGCACCGGCTCGCTGGAGTGCTGGAACGACAGGTCGAAGTAGGCGGCCACGCCGGGCGTGGTGGCGATCACCTCGACCAGGCCGGGCCGGGTCTCGGCGGGCTGGAGGTAGCTGGCCCGGACCCGGACGATCCCGTCGATCGCGGCGAGCTGCGGCAGCAGCTTCTCCAGCGCGCGCGGGTCGCCCAGGTCCTTGCCGTAGGAGGTGGAGTTCTCGCTCACCAGCACCAGCTCGCGGACGCCGGTCTTGGCCAGCCACTCGGCCTCGGCGAGCAGCTCGTCGGGGGTACGCGAGACGAACGCCCCCCGGAACGCCGGGATGGCACAGAACGCGCAGCGCCGGTCGCAGCCGCTGGCCAGCTTCAGCGAGGCCACCGGGCCGGTGTCGAGCCGGTGCCGCAGCACCTGGCGCAGGTGCGCCGGGGTGTGCGCGTCGGTCTCCGGGGCGACCCGGGTCGGGGTGCCGTGCCCGGGCAGCGACACCGCCGCCTCGCGGCGCTTGACCGGGGTGAGCGGAAGCAGCTCGCGCCGGTCGCGCGGGGTGTGCGCGTCGATCGCCTGCCCGGCCACCACCGCGTCGAGCCGGGCCGCGATGTCCGGGTAGTCGTCGAAGCTCAGCACCGCCTGCGCCTCGGGCAGGCTGTCGGCAAGCTCACGGCCGTACCGCTCGGCCATGCAGCCGGCGGCGACCACCTTGGCGCCGGTGTCGGCGGCGGCCAGCAGCGTCTGGATGGAGTCCTGCTTGGCCTTCTCCACGAAGCCGCAGGTGTTCACCACCACCACGTCGGCGCCCTCGCCGTCGGTGGTCACCTGCCACCCGTCGGCGTGCAGCCGGGCGGCCAACTCCTCCGAGTCGACCTCGTTGCGGGCGCAGCCCAGGGTCAGCAGGGCGACCCGGCGCCCGTCGGATTGCGGGGAGGAGGAGGTGGCAGACACCATCCGAGGGTACCGGGCCGGTTCCGGACCGCCACGCCACCCGCCCGGGCGGTCAACGGGTCGGGACGGCCACCCGGGCCAGGCGGTCCAGGAGGAACACCTCGGTGCCGGCCAGGCCGGTGGAGCAGAACACCGAGATCTGGTCCGCGCCGGTCCGGCCGGGGACCGCGCCGGCCAGCACCGCGCCCAGGTCGCGCAGCCGGCCGGCGTACGGCTCGACCGCGGCGAGCATCGGCGGCGCGTACGCGGCGGCCTGCCCGGGCGAGTCGGTGACCAGCAGGTCGGCGGCGTCGAGCAGGTCCGGGCCGAACTCGTGCCGGTCGACCTGCTTGAAGCCGACGGCGTTGACGTGCGTGCCCGGGGCGAGGTCGGCGGCGGCCAGCACCGGGGTGGTGCTGGTGGTGGCGAGCACCACGAGATCCCGGTCACGCACCGCGGCGGCGGCCGAGTCGGCGGCCCGGGCCGGCACGCCCAGCTCGGCGCGGACCCGGGCGGCGAACGCCTCCCGCCGGGCGGCCGAGCGGCTGTGCACGGTCACCTCGCGCAGCGGCCGGACCGCCGCGGCGGCCCACACCTGGGTCCACGCCTGGCGGCCGGAACCCACCACGCCGAGCGTGGCGGCGTCCGCGCGGGCCAGCGCGTCCACGGCCACGCCGCCCAGCCCTCCGGTACGCCGGGAGCCCAGCTCCTCGCCGACGGCGATGGCGCGCACCGCGCCGGTGGTGGCGTCGTGCAGCACGACGAGCTGCCCGCTCTCCGGGTGCCCGAACGTGTCGTAGGAGCGGAAGCCGTACCACTCGCCGGTGAGGTGGCCGGCGGTGAGCACCATCCGGCCCCCGCCCAGCGGCGCGGACGCCCGGGGCGGGGCGATCAGCCGGCCGGCGTACGCGGCCAGCAGCGCGTCCCGCATGGCGGCCACGGTGAGCGGGGCGTCCACGGCCGCCGCGACGTCCTCGTCGGAGAAGAGCACGGTCATGGGAGCCATCCTGCAACCTGAAGTTCGCCTGAACTCCAGCGATGGTGGGCTTTCTCACCCCGCCTCCGGTTCCGCCCGGCCGGTGCTAGCGTCGGCCACGACGGCCCGTGGACCGTCCCGGACGAGTGGTGGGCGTACCCGGTCAGGCCAAGACGCCCCGCGTGAACCGACCGCCGCCCGGCCGACCGCGCCGGGCCCGCCCGTCAGAGGTGAATCGTCATGGCCTGGATCGTGTTGGTGCTCTCCGGACTGCTGGAGACCGCGTGGGCGGTCGCCCTGGACCGCAGCGCCGGCTTCACCCGTCCGCTCCCCTCCGCCGTCTTCGCCGTCACGCTGGTCGGCAGCATGGCCGGCCTGGCGTACGCGCTGCGCGACATCCCGGTCGGCACCGGCTACGCGGTGTGGGTCGGCATCGGCGCGGTGGGCACCGCGCTCGTCGGCATGCTCGCGCTCGGCGAGCCGGCCAACCTGCCCCGGATCGCCTGCCTGCTGCTGGTGGTGGCCGGCGTGGTCGGACTGAAGCTGTTCCACTGATCGATGGGTGATCCGGTTTGGACGGCGGTGGCGGCGGGGTAGGTGATCCCCAGCTCACCGAGAGAGATCACCCACGGAGGACACCATGGCCGACATCCACGCCACCGCCCGCCCGCGCAGCAACGCCGCCCGCATCTGCACCATCATCGCGTTCGTCTTCGCGGCGCTCGCGATCTTCCTGTCTCCGCTCATCTTCGGTCTGCTCGGGGTGATCCTCGGGGTCGTCGGCGCGGTGCTGGGCGACAAGCCGCTGGGCTGGTACGCCGCTGCCGCGAGCGTGGTCGGCGCGGTGATCGGCATCGCGATCAACGCCGCGCTCCTCAGCTGACGCGCCACCGCCGACGGCGGCTCCCACCCGACGGTGGGGGTCGCCGTCGCTGCGTCCTGCCCGTCACTCCTCGCCGCCGCGCAGGCCGGCCAGGACCTCCTCCAGCTCGTCCGGCTTGACCAGCACGTCGCGGGCCTTGGAGCCCTCGGACGGGCCGACCACGCCCCGGGTCTCCATGAGGTCCATCAGCCGGCCCGCCTTGGCGAAGCCGACCCGCAGCTTGCGCTGGAGCATCGAGGTCGAGCCGAACTGCGAGGTGACCACCAGCTCGACCGCCTGCACCAGCAGGTCGAGGTCGTCGCCGATGTCCTCGTCGATCTTCTTCTTGCTGTCCTGCGCCGGCGCCAGCACGTCCGGGCGGAACTCCGGCTCCCGCTGGTCCTTGCAGAACTTGACCACGTCGGCGATCTCGCGCTCGGTCACCCAGGCGCCCTGGATCCGCACCGGCTTCGACGCGCCCATCGGCAGGAACAGGCCGTCACCCCGGCCGAGCAGCTTCTCCGCGCCCGGCTGGTCCAGGATGACCCGGGAGTCGGCCAGCGAGGACGTGGCGAACGCCAGCCGGGACGGCACGTTCGCCTTGATCAGACCGGTGACCACGTCCACCGAGGGCCGCTGGGTGGCCAGCACCAGGTGGATGCCGGCGGCTCGGGCCAGCTGGGTGATCCGGACGACCGAGTCCTCCACGTCGCGGGGCGCGACCATCATCAGGTCGGCCAGCTCGTCCACGATCACCAGCAGGTACGGGTAGGGGCGCATCTCCCGCTCGCTGCCCGGCGGGGCCTTGATCTCGCCGTTGCGCACCTTGCGGTTGAAGTCGTCGATGTGCCGGACCCCGTTGGCGGCGAGGTCGTCGTAGCGCATGTCCATCTCGCGCACGACCCACTCCAGCGAGTCGGCCGCCTTCTTCGGGTTGGTCACGATCGGCGTGACCAGGTGCGGGACGCCCTCGTAGCTGGTCAGTTCCACTCGCTTCGGATCCACCAGCAGAAGGCGCACCTCGTCGGGAGTCGCCCGGGTGAGGATGGACACCAGGAGTGAGTTGAGCAGGCTGGAGTTGTGGGTCGGAACCAGAGTCCTACCGGCCAGGAACAGGTGGCTGGGGCTGTCCACCTCGATACAGCGCACCGCGACCGAGGGCACCGGCCGTACGTCGACGATGTATCGCCTCGTCGTGCTGGGACGGTTCTGGGTCACCTGCCGGCTGGCCTTACGGGTAAGCCGGAAAACCTTGTCCCGCGGTGTGAAGCGAATCCGGTAACAGGTCGATGTCGCCGGGGTCCGGCCGTTCACGGGCCTGGTCGTCATGGTCGCCTGGTAGCCCAGTCCCAGAATCAGCTCGAGCGCGTCATGTGCAAGCCGTTCGGATGTCAGAGCGAGTTCCACCCCTCCGCGCTTCGACACCGTGCCGTCGGTGTCCAGGAGTCCAGCCAGCAGCGCCCGCCTCTGACTCTCGGATGCACGCTGATACGCGAGGGGAATGTGCTTCTCGCCGATCTCCCGGAACAAGGCTCGCAACGTGCGGTACGGCTTGGTCGGCGCGGCGCGCTCTGGGCCGGGTGGAGTCTCGTCGCCGGACAACCCCGCCTTGCGGGCACGGTAGACGGCGGTGTTCGAGACCCCGGCCTGGCGAGCAGCCTGTGGTCCGCTCACACCCCGCTCGACCAGACGCAGTGCCTCCATGATCCGACGCTTACGTTCCTGCCGGTTGGAGATGGTGTAGTGAAGCTCGCTGGCAGCTTGCTTGAGGACCTCGTAGCCCTCCAGCCTGATCCCGTCGAGGATCTCTTCGTCCGCACTCGTGATGCTGGCGGATCCGGTGGTCCCGTCCCCCAACCAGCAGCCCAGCGTGTACGGCGCGATGGGTAGTTCCTTTTCAGGACAGACCAATGGCCGGGCAACGTCAACGGCATGGTTCACCCACTCACTGCGAGGCCCGACGCGCAGACTCTCCGCAATCTGGCGCGTCGTTACCGGTGCCACGTCGTGGATATGACGCCTGGCGGTACGACCGGGCGCGAGAACCTGCCGAGAGAGCGCCTCATACACCTCATGGCGGGAGTAGGTATCGACCCAACGAGTGAGGAGACGACCACCGCGCTCATAAGGGCGTCGCGCCAGTTGCGCCTCGGTCGGTATCGGGCGCAGCACCTGGTAGAGGACGTTCCGGAACTGGTCGCCGAGGTCCGAGACCACCTCGCCGCTGGACGCCGGCCGGTCCGGCTCGCTCAGCACCTCATCAACCCGGCGTGCCACCAGTTTGCGGTCGTCCTCTGCCCAGTAGCTGCCGTCCTTCCACCGATGCTTGCGCTGGGTACGGCCAGCCCTCGTCGTCGTGCGCCACTGGTGCTCCGCGTCCGCCACTATGACGGTTCCGTCGGAGAACTCCACCTCGTAGCACGGCCGCCCGTGCATGACCGGCGTCGCCGCAACCACGCTGCAGGGTCGGCCCAGGTCGTCGAACACCTGGTCGCCCACGCGCAGGTCTGCCATCGTCGACCAGCCCGTGGGGGTGGCGATCGGAGTGTCAAGGGCCAGGGCCTTGCCGGCCCCGGTTGCGCCCGCCACCAGGATGTGCGGCATCTTCGCCAGGTTGGCGACGACGTATCCGCCCTCGATGTCCTTGCCGAGCCCAACCACCATCGGGTGGTGGTCGCTGGTCGCGGCCCGCGAGCGCAGCACGTCGCCGAGCGACACGTTCTCCGGGTCGGTGTTCGGGATCTCCACGCCGACCGCGCTCTTGCCCGGGATCGGGCTGAGGATCCGCACGTCCGGCGACTTCACCGCGTACGCGATGTTGCGGGACAGCTGGGTGATCCGCTCGACCTTGACGCCCGGGCCCAGCTCGACCTCGTAGCGGGTGACGGTCGGGCCCCGGGTGAAGCCGGTGACCGCGGCGTCCACGTCGAACTGCTCGAACACGCCGGTCAGCGCGGCGATCACCTCGTCGTTGGCCTTGCTCCGGGTCTTCGGCGCGGCGCCGCTGCCGAGCATGTTGGCCGGCGGCAGCGTGTAGTCGCCGGCCAGCCCGGTGAGCGCGAGCTGCTCGGCGCGGGTGGGCAGCGGCGAGTGCTCCGGCGGCTCCACCGGCTTGCGGTTCGCCGGCACCTTCATCTTGCGCGGCAGCACGATGGTGTCCTGCAGGTCCACGCCGGCCAGCTCGTCGTCCGGGTCCAGCGGGTCCGTCGGCGGCGGGAGCCGCTTCGCCGGCCGCCTGCGGGCCGGCTTCGCCGGCGCCTCGACCTCGGCCTCGGCCTCCTCCTCGACGGCGGGCGCGTCCGGGTCGGCGCGCAGCCCCAGCCGCTCCGGGATCTTGTTGATCGGGGTCGCGGTGACCACCAGCAGGCCGAACACCAGCAGCAGGAGCAGCAGCGGCATCGCCACCCAGGCGGTCACCGCCGACTTCAGCAGGTCACCCACGCCGGCGCCGAGCAGGCCGCCGGCGAAGTCGCGCTGCACCTCGTCCACCGGGTTCTGACCGATGTGCAGCATCGCGGCGGTGGCCAGCAGCATCGAACCCCAGCCGACCAGCCCACGGCCGCGGTGCTCGGGGTCGGCGGGCGTGCGCATCAGCCGCCACGCGCCGACCATGAACAGCACCGGCAGCACGATGGAGATGGCCCCGACGAAGAGACGCACGGTGTCGGCCAGGTGCCGGCCGACCGGCCCGGCGCCACCGCCCCAGATGCCCACCGCGCTGAGGATGGCCAGGCCGAACAGGAGCAGGCCGGCGCCGTCGCGGCGGTGCTCCGGGTCCAGGTCCCGGGTGGACGCGGCCTGCCGGCCGGCCGCCCGGAAGCCCCAGCCGACCGTGTGCGCCAGCCCCATCCACACCGCGTTCACGGCGCGGCCGACGAACGCGGCCGGGCTCGGCCCGGACGCCGGGCGCCGGCGTACGGGCTTGCGCGCCGTCTTCTTCGCCGGTTGGCGCGCACGGTTGTTCGTGGTGCCACGCGGCGACGCGCCGCGCCGCCGGCTCGCCTGAGAGGTACGGCCCGCCATAGAGTCACGGTAACGGCGGTACCCGGCGGAACGCCGCTTTTCCGGGTCGTGTCCGCGCGTCGCAGCACGGATCGGACCGTCGTTTGTGTTATTCGCCTCAGAAGGGATGCCCGATGGCGTCGCCGGAGATCGAGGACGGTCCGGACGGTCCCCTGGCCGGACACCCGCAGGCGTTGCGGCCGTTGACCGGCGAGCTGATCGCCGCCGTGCTGACCCACCGGGGGTACGCGGTGGCCGAGGAGCCCGACGGCGCGCTGGTCGGTCGCTGGGAGCGGGCCCTGATCTGGTTCCACCGCCGGGGCGAGGCCGGTGAGCTGCTCCAGGTCCGCACCGTGGCCGCGCACCGGTTCGGCATCGAGCGGGTGCCCGACCTGCACGCGTTCTGCAACACCTGGAACCACGACCGGCTGTGGCCCAAGGCGTACGCGCACGTCGCCGACGACGGGTCGGCCCAGGTCTGCGGCGAGGTCACCACCGACCTGGAACGCGGGGTCACCCCGCACCAGCTCGACCGGCTCGTCGAGTGCGGCGTCACCACCGGCTGCCAGCTCGCCGACGCCGTCGCCGCGCTGCCCGGCGGGTCGGTCCGGTGACGACCGCCCGCGACCGGGGGCTGACCGCCGCGCTCGCCGACGCCCGAGACCGGCCCGACGGTGAGGAACGCTGCGCCGAGCTGGAGCGGATCGCCGCCCGGGCCGACGCCACCGGCGACCCGCGTACCGCGCTGTCGGCCCGGTTCGCGCTGGTCGAGGCGTACCTGCACCTGGGCGAGCGGTGGCGGACGGTGGAGCCGGTGCGCCGCATGCGGGCCACGCTGGCCCGGCACCCCGGGCTGCTCGACGCCCGAGCGGACGAGACGACCCGGCTGCGCCGGCACCAGCGGCAGGCGGTGGAGGCGCTCTTCGGTACCCCCCGGGTCGGCCTGGACCAGGCCCGGTCGCTGTTGGACAGGCTCGCCGCCGAGGTGGGTGAGGACGCGGAGGCGGTCGCCGAGCTGCGCTGCCGGCTCGCCGACCACCTCGGCGACGAGCCGGCCGCCCGGCGCGCCTACGCACGCTGGTCGGCCGGCGACGGCGCGGACCCGGTGGGTGGCTGCCCCGGCTGCGCCCCGGCCCGGCGGGCCGAGCTGCTGGCCGGTTGGGGCGAGCCGGACGCGGCTCTCGCGGCGCTGGGGCCGGCCTTCGCGCCGGACTGCACCGACCAGCCCGAACGGGGTCTCGTCGCGGGCCTGTTGCCGTGGCTGCGCACCGGCGCGCAGGTGCGGGCGGGCCGGGCGCACGTGCGCGCCTACCGTCGGCACCGGCGGGAGCGGGCCGCGTTCCCGCTGCTCGCCACGCACCTGCGGTTCTGTGCGCTCGGCGGGCACCTGCACCGGGGACTGGAGGTGCTGGCCGAGCAGCTGCCCCGGCTGGACCGGCCCGCGGACGACCTCTCCGCGATGGAGTTCGCGGCGGCCGGCGCGCTGCTGTGCGGGCTGGCCGCCGAGGCCGGCCTCGGCGGGCGGCGGATCCACCGCCCCGGGCACGGTTCCCGACCGGCCGCCGAGGTGGACGTGGCGACGTTGGGCGGGCAGCTCCAGGCGTTGGCCACCGCGTTGGCCGGCAGCTTCGACGCCCGCAACGGCACCGGTCACCAGTCCGGCCGGATCGCCTCCTGGCTGGCGGAGCGTCCGCTCGCCGCGCCGGTGCCGCTGCCCGCCGAGAGCGAGTTCGACGAGGACCCGGAGACCGACCCGGCCGAGCCCGCGCCGCCCGGGCCGGAGGAGCCGGCCCCGCTGGACGCGGCGCTGCTCACCGGCGCGCTCGACGCGCGGGGCGAGCCGTACACGGTGGAACCGGACGGCGCGCTGGCCGGACGCTGGGGCGAGGCGACGATCCAGTTCCGCCGGCTCGGCGAGGTGCTGCACGCCCGCGTGGTGGCGGCCCGCCGGCTGCCGGCCGAGCGCCGGGCCGAGGCGTACGCGTTCTGCAACGCCTGGAACCACGACCGGCTGCTGCCCGCCGCCTACGTGCACGAGCCCGGCGACGGGACGCTGGTGCTGGCCGCCGGCGTCTCCACCGACCTGTCCTGCGGCGTGGCCCCGGCCCAGCTCGCCGTGCTGGTGGCCGCCACGATCCGCACCGGCGCCGCGTACGCCGACGCGGTCGCCGCGCTGCGCCCCTGACGCGGCGCGACCCCCGACCACCGGGCGGTGGTGGTCGGGGGTCGCGGTCCCGGGGCCGACGGCAGCGTCAGCGGGCGGAGAACGCCAGGGTGTACGCGCCGGAGCCGGACAACCCGACGACCCGGTAGCGGTAGGCGCCGGCCGGGGTGTCGGCGGTCAGCCGGACGATCCCGTCCGCGCCGTCCGCGCGGGCCACGGTGCGGAACGCGCCGCCGGTGAAGCGTTGCAGCTCCAACACCACCCGGGCGCCGTCCGGCGCGGCCACGCAGGCCTCCTGCGCGCCACCGGCCACCCGGAAGAAGCGGCCGTCCGGCTGCACCTGGGCGCGCCCGGCGGCGATCCGGCCGGTCCGGCTCACCTGGCCGGTGCACTCGGCGTCGGCGGCCGGCGGCGCGGGCGGCGTGCTGACCGGCGGCGCGGTCTGCCCGCCCCCGGCCGGCGGCTCGGCGGGCGCCTGCTGGCCGCCGGCGGTGACCAGGGTCAGGTTGTTGCGCTGGAGGATCTCGTTGACCGGCTGGAAGAACGTGACGCCGCCCCGGGTGCAGTCGCCGGAGCCTCCGGACGTGACGCCCTGCGCCTGGTCGCCGGAGAGCCACGCGCCCCCGGAATCGCCCGGTTCGGCGCAGACGTTCGTCCGGGTCAGCCCGGTGACCGTCCCCTCCGGATAGTTGACCGTGGCGTTCTTGGCCTGGACCACGCCGCAGCGGGTGCCGGTGGTGGAGCCGGACCGGCAGATCGAGGCGCCGACCGGGGCCTCGGTGGAACCGTTCACCGCCACCGTGCCGCCGTTGAAGTCGTTCACCACGCCCTGCGGGGTCCAGTCGCCGTTGACCTCGACCACGGCCCAGTCGTCACCCGGGAACGAGGAGGCCGCGAACGTGCCCTGGGCCACCCGGTTCGACCCGGTGGTGCGGTCCCCCGGCCGGCCGCAGTGCCCGGCGGTGACGAAGCCGCCGACCACCGAGAACCCGACCGAGCAGCGGCCGGCGTTGTTGATGAAGAACGCGTCGCCGCCCCGCACGTCGAACAACGGTCGGGGGGCCTCGTCGGCGGTCCGCACCCGGACCGTGCCGCCGTCCGCCCCGCCGGCGGCGGCGAGCCGGCGACCGGCCGCCTCCGCGCCCGGTCGGGCGACCACCACGACGGAGTTGCTGGCCACGTCGACGTACCAGCCGGCGATGTCCGGGCCGGCGTCCGCGCCGGCCGCGTCGAGGCGGGTCTTCACCGCGTCCAGCTCGGCGACGCCACGCGCCACCCGCTTCGGCACCGCGCCGGCCGCCGTCACCCGCGCCTCGGCGGCCGGGTCGGCCACCGCCACGGTGAGCGTGGCGCCGTCGGCGCTGAGCCAGCTGCCGCCGTAGTCGGCGCCGAGTTCGGTGCGCAGCCGGGTGACCGTGCCGGCCGCCCAGCGTTCGGTGCGCAGCCGGCGTACCGCCTGGTCGCGGGTGAGCGAGAGGTCGCGGCCCAGCGCGTCCAGGACCTCCGGGGCCACGCCGTCGGCGGCCGGGGCGGCCCGCCGGGGTCCCTCGCCGGCGAACGACGGCAGGGTCACCGCCGCCGTCAACCCGGCCGCCGCCACCAGTACGCCGATGGCTGTCATCCGTCTGCGGTCCATCCGCCACGCTCCTCCCGACCGGCGCAGGGGCACGCCGGCCGACCGGGAGTACGGAGACGGACGCCGATCGGTTGAGCCGGGGCAAGCGGTTTCGACGCAGCGTGTCGGGGCGTACCCGGAAAGCGACGACGCCGGCCCACCGCGGACGGTGGGCCGGCGCTCGGGCGCGGTCGGTCAGACCTCGACGACGGTCGGGACGATCATCGGTCGGCGCCGGTACGCGTCGTTGACCCAGCGGCCCACCGTGCGGCGGACGATCTGCTGGAGCTGGTGCGGGTCGGTGATGCCGTCCGCGGCGGCCCGGTTCAGCGCCTCGGTGACCAGCGGGATCACCGGGTTGAACGCGGCCGGGTCCTCGGAGAAGCCCTTCGCCGAGACGGTCGGCCCGGCGACCACCTTGCCGGTGACCGAGTCGACCACCACGGTGGTGGCGATGAAGCCGCCGTCGCCGAGGATGCGCCGCTCGGTCAGCAACGACTCGCTGACGTCGCCCACGGCGAGGCCGTCGACGTAGACGTACCGGCTCTTCACCCGCCCGACCAGGCTGGCCCGGCCCTCGACCAGGTCGACCACGTCGCCGTCCTCGCAGAGCACGACCCGGTCCGGCGCGACACCGGACTCGATGCCGAGCCGGGCGTGCGCGCGCAGGTGCCGCCACTCGCCGTGCACGGGCATCAGGTTGCTCGGACGGACGACGTTGAGCAGGTAGAGCAGCTCGCCGGCCGGGGCGTGGCCGGAGACGTGCACCTTGGCCACGTCCTTGTGCACCACCACGGCGCCGGCCCGGGCCAGCCGGTTGATCACCCGGTAGACCGAGGTCTCGTTGCCCGGCACCAGCGAGGAGGCCAGCACCACGGTGTCGCCGGGCGCGATGGTGATGTGCCGGTGGTCGCCGCTGGCCATCCGGCCCAGCGCGCTCATCGGCTCACCCTGCGAGCCGGTGGACATGAGCACGATCTGCTCCGGCGGCAGGTTGGTGGCCTCCTCGATGCCGACCACCAGGCCGGCCGGGATGTTGAGCAGGCCCAGGTCGCGGGCGATGCCCATGTTGCGGACCATGGACCGGCCGATCAGCGCGACCTTGCGGCCGTGCTCGACGGCCGAGTCGAAGACCTGCTGCACCCGGTGCACGTGCGAGGCGAACGAGGCGACGATGATCCGTCCCTTGGCCTTCGCGAAGATCGAGTCGAGCACCGGCCCGATCTCCCGCTCCGGCGTGACGAACCCGGGGATCTCCGCGTTCGTCGAGTCGGAGAGCAGCAGGTCGACGCCCTCGGCGCCGAGCCGGGCGAAACCGGCCAGGTCGGTGATCCGCCCGTCCAGCGGGAGCTGGTCCATCTTGAAGTCGCCGGTGTGCAGCACCAGGCCGGCCGGGGTGCGGATGGCCACCGCCAGCGCGTCCGGGATCGAGTGGTTCACCGCGAAGAACTCGCACTCGAACGGGCCCAGCCGTTCCCGGCCGCCCTCCCGCACGGTCAGCGTGTACGGCTGGATCCGCCGCTCGGCCAGCTTCGCCTCGACCAGCGCGAGGGTGAACTGGGAACCCACCAGCGGGATGTCCGGCTTGTGGGCGAGCAGGTACGGCACCGCGCCGATGTGGTCCTCGTGGCCGTGCGTGAGCACGATCGCCTGCACGTCGGCCAGCCGGTCCAGGATCGGCCCGAAGTCGGGCAGGATCAGGTCCACGCCGGGCTGCTCGACGTCGGGGAAGAGCACCCCGCAGTCGACGATGAGCAGCTTGCCGTCGTACTCGAAGACGGTCATGTTCCGGCCGATGGCGCCGAGTCCGCCGAGCGGGATGATCCGCAGGCCGCCCTCCGGCAGCGGCGGGGGCAGCTCACCCTCGATGTGCGCCTCGGTCACGCGTCACCTCATTCTGCGACGCCGCCGCGCGGCGTCCGTCGTGTCGTTGATTCATTCGGGCAGGGGCAGGCCCGCCGCGGCGCAGTCGGCGCGCAGCTGGGCCAGTTCGTCGCCGGTGGCCTCGACCAGCGGCGGTCGTACCGGACCGGACGGCAGACCCTGGGCCGCCAGTCCGGCCTTCACCAGGATGGTGCCCTGGGTGCGGAAGATGCCGGTGTAGAGCGGCAGGAGCCGCCGGTGCAGGGCGAGCGCCCCGGCCGCGTCGCCGGCCTCGAACGCCTCGATCATCTGCTTCGTACCCACCCCGGTGAAGTGGGTGGAGGTGCCGACCACGCCGACCGCGCCGATCGACAGCATCGGCAGGGTGAGCGCGTCCTCGCCGCTGTAGAACGCGAGGTCGCTGCGGGCCAGCACCCAGGAGGTGGCGGTGAGGTCGCCCTTGGCGTCCTTGACCGCCACGATCCGGCCGTGCTCGGACAGCTTCACCAGCGTGTCGGTGGCGATCGCGACGCCGGAGCGGTGCGGGATGTCGTAGAGCATGACCGGCAGGCCGGTGGCGTCCGCGACGGTGGTGAAGTGGTGCAGCAGCCCGGCCTGCGGCGGCTTGTTGTAGTAGGGCGTGACCACGAGCAGGCCGTGCGCGCCGGCCTTCTCGGCCTGCGCCGCCAGCTCGATGGTGTGCCGGGTGTCGTTGGTGCCCACCCCGGCGACGATGCGGGCCCGGTCACCGACCGCCTCGACGACCGCGCGGATCAGCGTCTCCTTCTCCGCGTCGGTCGTGGTCGGGGACTCGCCCGTGGTGCCGTTGAGCACCAGCGCGTCGTTGCCCTGCTCGTCGACGAGGTAGCGGGCCAGCCGGGCGGCGCCGTCGAGGTCGAGCGCCCCGTCCGGGGTGAACGGGGTCACCATGGCCGTGATCACTCGCCCGAACGGGCGCGACGGGCCCCGCTCCGGGGCGGCAGGGTGGTCGTGCGTCATGTTCACAACCTAGCGGACGACCACCGGTGGCCCGGCGGCGAAGGGCGACGACTCACTCGGCGTGCGGCGACGCCGCCACCTCGGTGCCGTCCGGCAGCGTGGAGATCACGAAGTCGGCGAAGACGTTCGGCGCGACGCCCTGGAGCTGCCGCAGGCACTCGACCGCCAGCTCGCGGATCTCCACGTCGGCGTGCTCGGTGGCGCGCATCTTGACGAAGTGCCGCCAGGCCCGGTAGTTGCCGGTCACCACGATCCGGGTCTCGGTCGCGTTCGGCAGCACCGCCCGGGCCGCCTGGCGGGCCTGCTTACGGCGCAGCGTCGGGTTGGGCTCGTCGGTGAAGCGGGCCTCCAGCCCCTCCAGCAACTCGGTGTACGCCCGCACCGCCGCCTCGGACGCCTCGACGAACTTCTTGTGCAGCTCGGGGTCGTCGGCGATCACCGCCGGCTCGACCATCGCCGCGTCCCGCTCGGGGACGTAGCGCTGGGAGAGCTGCGAGTAGGAGAAGTGCCGGTGCCGGATCAGCTCGTGGGTGAACGAGCGGGAGACGCCGCTGAAGTAGAAGCTCACCGAGCCGTGCTCCAGCACGCTCAGGTGGCCGACGTCCAGGATGTGCGCCAGGTAGCCGGCGTTCGTCGCGGTGGCCGGGTTCGGCTTCTTCCAGCTCTGGTAGCAGGCCCGGCCGGCGAACTCGGCGAGCGCCTGACCGCCGTCGGCGTCGGTCGACCACGGCACGTCGTCCGGCGCCTGGAACTGGGTCCACGCGATCAGCTTGACCTGGGGCTGCACCATCTCCGGCATGCCGAGGACTGTAGTTGCCCCCGGCCCGGCGGGGGAAATCGGCCACGCGGTCGACCAGGAGGCACTCCGCCCACGCGTGTCCAAGGTCTCGCGCGGCGTCCCGCCCGGGCCGGACTCCCTCGGCAGAGTGCCTTTCGAGCTGAGTCGTCGGTGATATCGCCGGCCCGCCCCCTTTACGCGCCGTCGGCCTGTCCGGACCGTTGTCTCCACCGCTCCGCCGGGCCCGGCGCCGCTCCCTCCCCGGAAGGTCGGCGCCGGACGACAACGCCGACGCCGGTACGACGAAGCACGACGGAGGAACGGCCGACCACGGCATCGGCACCGCGACGCGCGACGTCGGGAACGGCCCGGCGCAACGCCGGCACGGCCCGGCGCAACGCCGGCGCGGCGTCGGCGTCGGCATCGGCATCGGCATCGGCGATATCACCAACGACTCAGCTCGAAAGGCACTCCGGAGCCAGCATCGCTGTCATCCCAGCACCGCCGTCACCCCCAGCACCGCCGCCGCCAACCTAGCCGCCGCCGCCCCAGCCACCGCCGCCGCCCCAGCCACTGCCCCAACCACCGCCGCCGCCCCGGGCGCGCCCGGCGGCCCAGGTGGCTCGGCGGCACCGCGCGAGCCGGCCGCGCGGGCGAGCCGTCAGACGTAGAGCGAGGGGAACGGCGCCCAGGGCAGGTTGCGGACCACCGAGAAGACCGCCCAGGCGGCCAGGAAACCACCGATCACCTTCGGGCTGAACCGTGGCTCGGGCAGCCGCCACCCGAACGCCCGGTTGCCGGCCCAGGCGGCGAAGAGCCAGGCCAGGAACGGCAGCGCGAAGACGAAGAGGAAGTGGTGCCGGGCGGCGGCCGGCAGGTCGCCGTGCAGCACGTACCAGAGGGCGCGGGTGCCGCCGCAACCCGGGCAGTCCAGCCCGGTGGTGAGCTTGAGCAGGCAGGTCGGCCGGGCGTCCGGGTCGCTCTGGGTCGGGTCGCTGATCAGCGCGTATGCCATGCCGAGGCCGACGCAACCCAGCGCCGCCAGCGGCACCGCCCAGCGCGGGGCGCGAGCGTGCAGGCGCAGCACCATCCGGGTGAACCGGTCGGGCTCGACCGGCGGATAGGGATGGTGCGGGTGCGTCTCCGGGTGCGGGTCGGGCACGGTGGCAGGCCGGTCAACGCTCGTCACGCGCTCACCGTACACCCGCCACGCCCACCAACGCGGCGGCCAGCGGAGCGGCCAGGTCGCCGGCGGCGGGCGGGGCGACCGCATCCAGGCCGAGCCAGCCGGCGAGCCGGTAGAGCTCGGCGGCGAGCGCCACCGCCGTCTCCCCCGGGTCGGCGCCCGGCTCCACCCAGGCCGCCGGCACCAGCAGCGCGCCGGTCTTCCGGTCGGCCTTGAGGTCGACCCGAGCGGTGAAGCGCTCACCCTGGCGGAACGGCAGCACGTAGTAGCCGTGGACCCGCTGTGGCGCCGGCACGTAGATCTCGATCCGGTAGGTGAAGTCGAACAGCCGCTCGGTGCGGGCCCGCTCCCAGACCAGCGGGTCAAACGGGCTGACCAGCGTGTTGCCCCGCACCCAGCGGGGCAGCCGGGCGTCGGCGTGCAGGTAGGCCGGCTGTCGCCAGCCCTGGACCGTGACCGGGGTCAGCTCGCCCGCCTCGACCAGCTCGGCGACCGCGCGCCGGGCCCCGGCGACCGGCAGCCGGAAGTAGTCGCGCAGCTCCGGCTCGGCGGCGACGCCAAGCGACCGGGCCGCGATCGACACCAGGGTGCGGTGCGCGTCGGCGTCGGTGGGGGTGGGCGCGTCCAGCACGGCGGCCGGCAACACCCGCTCGGGCAGGTCGTAGCGGCGGGCGAAGGAGTTGGTGCGGTCGGCCGCGGTGACCTCGCCGGCCCAGAACAGGAACTCCAACGCCCGTTTCACGGCGGACCAGTTCCACCCCCAGTTGCCGGTCTCGCGCGGCGCGTCGTGCTCGATCTCGGCGGCGGTGAGCGGGCCCCGGACGGCCACCTCGTCGCGCACCCACGCCACCAGCTCGGGCTGCTCCTGGGCGATCCGGCGCATCCCGCCCCAGGCCTCGTCGCGCGCCTTGGCCATCCGCCAGCGCAGCGCCGGGTGCAGCCCGACCGGGACCAGCGACGCCTCGTGCGCCCAGTATTCGAACAGCTCGCGGGGGCGGCGGTAGGCCGCGGTGTCGAGCAGGGTCGTCGGATAGGGCCCGAGTCGGCTGTAGAGCGGCAGGTAGTGCGCGCGTTGCAGCACGTTGACCGAGTCCATCTGGATCAGCCCAACCCGGTCGAGCACCCGGCGCAGGTGCCGTCGGGTGGGCACGCCGGCGGGTGCCGGGTCGGCGAAGCCCTGGGCGGCCAGGGCGATCCGCCGGGCCTGGGCGAGGGAGAGCGATTCGGCCATCGTCGCGACCCTAATCCAGCCCTCCGACATCACCCGGGAGCGGCGGCTGGACTGTTCGCCCGTCGGGGCATAGAACGGACAGGTGCTCACCATTCGCCGGGAGGAGCCGGACGACGCCGAGGCGATCGCCCGGGTGCACATCCACGGCTGGCAGGCCGGCTACGCCGGGATCATGCCCGACGAGGTGCTGAACCGGCTCAACCCGCGCGCCTGGGCGCAGCGGCGTCGCGACCTCGGCACCGCCGACCCGGACCACCCGTTCACCACGCTGGTCGCCGAGGACGACGGCCTGGTCGCCGGGTTCACCACGTTCGGGCCGTACCGGAACAACCAGGACCGCGGCGACCTGGACCAGGCGCACGGCGAGCTGCTGGCGATCTACCTGGAGCCGGCGTACTGGGGTTCGGGCGTCGGTCGCACGCTGCTCACGGCGGCGCGCGCCGGCCTGGCCGAGCGGGGCTGGACCGGCTACCGGCTCTGGGTGCTCGCCGACAACGCGCGGGCCCGCCGCTTCTACGAGCGGGCCGGGCACTCACCGGACGGCGAGGAGTCCGCCTATCCGGTGCCGCTGGCCGGCGGACGCACCCCGGTCCTGCTCCGCGAGCTGCGCTACACCGCCCGGCTCGACGACTGACCCCGCCGGCCCGTCGGGGCGCACCGGCGTCGCCCACCGCCGGATCGGCAGGCCGAGCAGCAGCGCCAGGCTGATCCAGACGTACGTGTTGCTGCCCAGGAAGCCGTCCACCCCGGTGAAGTCCTTCTCCCAGGACCAGACGATCCGGCTGCACAGCAGCGCGTACCCGACCAGCGCGGCGGCCAGCAGCACACGGCGGCGCCGGCCGCGCGCCGCCATGCCGTTGTCGACCAGCAGGATCAGCCCCGGCAGCAGCCAGACCAGGTGGTGCACCCAGGTCACCGGGCTGACCAGGCACATCACCGCGCCGGTCAGGGCCAGGCCGGTGGCCTCGTCGCCGGCGGCCACCGCCCGCCGGCACCGCCAACCCCAGATCACCAGCGTCACGAGCACGAGCAGCAGCCAGGCGATCGTGCTCGGGTGCTGCGGGTCCAGCCGGGCGACCACCCCACGCAGCGACTGGTTGGAGACGAAGGCCAGCTCACCGACCCGGTCGGTGTTCCACAGCGCCTCGGTCCAGAACTCCCGGGAGGCGTCCGGGAACAGACCGGCGGCCACCAGCGTGGCCACGGCGGCGGTGCCCACCGCGGTCGCGGCGGCCCGCCAGCGGCCGGTGACCAGCAGGTAGACGATGAAGATGCCCGGCGTCAGCTTGATCGCGGTGGCCAGTCCGATGCCCACGCCGGCCCACCGGTTGCGCGCCGGCAACAGCCACAGCAGGTCCACCGCCACCAGAAAGAGCAGCAGCATGTTGACCTGGCCGAAGTTGACCGTCTCGCGCATCGGCTCGTACGCGGCGGCCAGGCAGAGCGCCACCGCGAGGGTGAACCAGCGGGTCCAGCCGGACCGACGGGCCACCGGGTCCAGCAGCCACCAGATGACCACGGCGCTGACCAGCACCGTCGCGGTCACGCTCATCACGATCGCGGCGTTCCACGGCAGGTACGCCATGGGCAGCATGACCAGCGCGGCGAACGGCGGGTAGGTGAAGCCGTACTGGGTGCCGGCCTTGAGGAAGTCGTAGATCTCCCCGCCGTCGTGCACCCAGAAGGTCAACGCCCCGTAGTAGACGTTGAGGTCGAAGAAGCCGTGCCGCACCGCCGCCACGGAGAGGAACACGGTGACCGCCGCGGCGAGCGCCGCCACGGCGACGACCTGCGCGATCGTCCGCCCGGCACCCTGCGCCACCGTCACCCTCCTCGCCCTGCGTAGGCTCACGTGCCATGGCTGCAGGCTACGTCCGCCCCGCGCGTCCCGAGGACGTCGCCGAGATCGCACGCATCCAGCTCGCGACCTGGCGGGTCGCGTACCGCCGGATCCTGCCCCGGCACGTGCTCGACAACCTGGACGAGGCGTACCTGGCCCGGCGGTGGAGCGCGGCGGTGCAGGAGCCGCCCTCGGGCGCGCACCGGGTGCTGGTCGCCGTCGAACAGGCCGCGCAATCCTATCTGGTGGGGTTCGCCGCCTCCGGTCCGGCCGACGCCGAGGCGCTCGCCCCGGGCGAGCCGGCCGACGCCCTCGCCTCGGGCGTGGTGGCGGTGACCGACCTGCTGGTCGAGCCCCGCTGGGGCCGGCGGGGGCACGGCAGCCGGCTGCTCGCCGCCGCCGTCGAGCACTGGCGTACCGACGGCTTCACCCGGGCGGTGGCCTGGGCGTTCGACGCCGACGCGGCGACCCGGGCGTTCCTCGGCTCGACCGGCTGGGAGCCGGACGGCGCGACCCGGGCGCTGGACGTGGACGACATGCTGGTCCCCCAGCTCCGGCTGCACGTGGCCGTCCCGGCAGAAAGTGTGCCGGCGCAGCGATGAGTTTCCGTCCGCTCGCCGGTCCTACCCCGTGACGGGAGAGACCGGCGGTCCCGGCACGGGGCGGGACCGCCGGCCACCGGTCACCCCTTGTCCGCGCCCTCGTTGGCGCCGCGCACGAAGTAGCGCTGGAAGATCACGAAGAGCACCGCCACCGGGATGGTGGCGAGAAGCGCCGCGCCGAGCTTCAACGGATACTGCGTGCCCTTGCCGAGCGAGCCGCTGACCAGGTCGGCCAGCCCGCGCGGCAGCGTGAACAGGTCCGGGTCCTGCACCGAGACGAGGCTGTGCGGGAACTCGTTCCAGGAGCCCTGGAACGACAGGATGGTCAGCGTGATCAGCGCCGGTCGGGCCATCGGCAGCACCACCGACCAGAACGTGCGGAAGACGCCGGCGCCGTCGATCCGGGCCGCCTCCTCCACGCTGACCGGGATCGACTCGAAGAACTGCTTCATGATGAACACGCCCGCCGCGTCGGCGAGCAGCGGCACGATCAGGCCGGCGTAACTGTCGTAGAGGCCGATCTGCTTGAGCACCAGGAACTTCGGGATCAGCAGCACCACGCCCGGCACCGCCATCACCGCGATGACGGCGGCGAACAGCCCGGCCCGGCCCCGGAACCGCAGCCGGGCCAGCGCGTAGCCGGCGAGCGAGTCGAAGAACACCCGACCGAGCGTGACCAGCACGGTGACCAGCAGCGAGTTGCCGAGCCAGAGCGGGAAGTTGGTGCCGGAGAAGATCCGCTCGAAGCCGGCCAGCGTGAGCGGGTCGGGGAACGGCGACAGCGGGTTGGCCGCCGCGTCCGGCTCGGTCTTGAGCGAGTTGCCGAGCTGGATCACGAACGGGTAGAGGAAGACCAGCCCGAAGAAGATCAGGACCGCGTACCCGAGGACGCGGTTGACCCGGGCGCGCGTCCCGCGGTCGCCGCGGCGGGCGACGGGCGCCGGCCGGTCGGTCAGCACGGCCATGTCAGGACCCCTCCGGTACGCGTCGACGCCACCACCGGCCGCGCCGGGGACCGTCCCGGTCGGCCATCAGCCGGCGCTGGAACAGGGTGAGCAGGATGATGATCAGGAACAGCACGAAGGAGATGGCCGCGCCCGAGCCGTAGTCGAAGTCCCGGAACGCGGTCCGGTACGACAGGTACGCCGGGGTGAGCGTGGTCTTGGCCGGGTCGCCCTGGCTCATCACGTACACCTGGTCGAAGACCTGCCAGGAGCCGATCAGTCCCAGGGTGACCACGAGGAACGTGGTGGGCTTGATCAGCGGCAGGGTGACGTAGCGGAAGCGCTGCCAGCGGCTGGCGCCGTCGAGCGTGCTCGCCTCGTCCAGCGCCACCGGCACGTTCTGCAGGGCGGCCAGGTACATCAACATGAACGTGCCCGAGGTGGTCCAGATGACCAGGCAGATGATCGACGTCATGGCCACGCTCGGCCCGGAGAGCCAGTCCCACCAGGTCAGCCCGAGCGGGCCGCCGGAGGTGAGCGCGGCCGGCGGCTCGTTCATCCCGAACGCGCCGAACAGCAGGTGCAGTACGCCCCGACCGTCGGCGAACCACTCCGGCCCGTCGAGGCCGAGCAGGCCGAGCAGCCGGTTGACCGCGCCGGAGTTGGCGAACAGGAAGAGGAACACCACGCTGATCGCCACCGAACTGGTGACCGACGGGAAGTAGAAGGCGCTGCGGAAGAAGCCCTTCCCCTTGAGCAGCCGGTTGTTCACCACCAGGGCGAGACCGAGGGCGAGCACGGTCTGCACCGGCACGACGATCCCGACGTAGTAGATGTTGTTGCGGATGGCGGTCATGAAGTCGCGGCGGGCGAGCCCGTCCTCGGTGAACAGCCGCGAGTAGTTGTCGCCGCCGACGAACGGCACGTCGCCGGTGAACGGGCTGCCCTGGCCGTTCCAGTCGGTGAGGCTCACCCAGAGCGCCATCAGGATCGGCAGCAGCAGGAAGAGCCCGAGGATCACGATCACCGGCGCGACGAAGAGCCAGCCGGCGAGGTTCTCGTTGCCGCGGATACCGCCGCGGCGGCGGCGCGGCGGGCCGGCCGAGGCGGTGCCCGGCGCGGCGAGCGTGTCCGTTGCCACTCCCTCTCCCTTCTCGGGGGAGGTGAAAGGAAGGGCCCCCTCTTAACACCCGTCTGTTAACAAGGGGCCCCTCCTTACACCTCAGCCGCCGAGCGCCGCCTTGGCGTTCTTGTCAAAGTTGGCCAGGATGGTCTTCGGGTCGCCGGTGGCCAGGCCCTGCAGGCCGGCCTCCAGGTCACGCAGCACGCTGTCCATCTTCGGCGCGTTCACCGGGCCCTGGGCGTACGCGACGCCGTCGATGAACGGCTTGTCGGCCGGGAAGGCGCTGGTGTACTGGCCGCTGACGGACTGGCGGGACGGCATCACGCCGAACGCCTTGGCGAACGCCATCTGCTGGTCGCCGGCGGTCATCGCCTCGACGAACTTGATCGCCTGCTCCTTGTACTTGGACTTGGCGGCGATGCCCCAGCACTGGGTGAAGGAGAGCGTGCCCTGGCCCTTGGGACCGGCCGGCAGCGGGACGACCTTGTACTTCACGTTCGGGAAGTCGTTCTGCAGGGCGCCCTTGATCCAGTTGCCCTCGATGGTCATCACGGCCTTGCCCTTGCCGAACGCCTCACCGGACCAGCCGGAGTCGAGCTGCTTGGGGAACTTCGCGTAGCCGTTGGTGAGCAGCGACTTGACGTACTGGAGGGCCTGGAGGTTCTCCGGGGTGTCCGCGGTCGGCTGCTTGCCGTCGGCGCTCATCAACCAGCCGCCGTTCTGCACCAGGAACGCGCCGATGCGGTCCCGGGTGTCGCCGAGCGCGAGCGCCACCTGGCCCTTCGCCTTGATCTTCTGGCTGACGGCGGTGAGCTGGTCCCAGGTCGTCGGCACGTCCGCGTCGGTCAGCCCGGCCTTGGTCCACAGGTCGGTGTTGATCTGGAGCGCCAGGGTGGAGAAGTCCTTCGGCGCGCAGTAGAGCTTGCCGTCGTAGGTGAACGCGGTGCGCAGGCTCTCGTAGAAGTCGTCGGTGTTGCTCACCTTGTCGCCGTACGGCTCGAGCGCCCCGACGCTGGCGAAGTCGGCGAACCGGGTCGCGTCGACGTAGAAGACGTCCGGCGGGGTGCCCCCGGCCAGCGCCTGACCGAGCTGCTGGGTGAGGTCCTGGGCCGGGGTGACGGTGGCGGTGTTGCCGGAGGAGCCGGCCCACTTCGCGGCGGCGTCCTGCACGGCCTTGGTCTCGGCGTCGCCCGAGGAGCCGATCAGGATCTGGAGGCTGGCCGGGCCGCTGGACTGCTTGGTGTCGTCGGCCGAGTCGTCGAAGCCGCTGCCGCAGGCGGCGGAGCCGAGCAGCGCGACGGCGGCGACGCCCGCCAGCGCGGCCCGGGTGATCGTGCGAGGTGTCATCTGATTCTCCTGGTGGGGGATGGGATCACGCCGTGTGCCGGAGCACCAGCGAGGGACTCAGCAGCAGCTGGGGGTCGCGCTGCTGCCCGTCGAGCAGCCCGGTGAGCAGCTCGACGCAGCGGGCGGCGGCCTCACCGAGCGGCTGGCTGACGCTGCTCAGCCCGACCGCGGCGGCCACCGGGGTGTCGTCGAAACCGACGACGGCGACGTCGGTCGCCGTCTCGCGCGCGGCCTGCCACGCGCCGAGCGCCAGCGAGTCGCTGGCGCAGACCACCGCGGTCGGCGGCGCGTCGAGGGCGAGCAACGCGCGCAACTCGCGCGCCCCCTCGGCGATGCCGTCCTCGGTGGCGCGGTCCACCGCCGCGCCGTCCAGGCCGACCTCCGCCATCGTGGTACGCCAGCCGGCGCGCCGGTCGTCGCCGACCCCGGAGCCGGCGGGCCAGCCGAGGAAGGCGATCCGGCGGTGACCGGCGGTGAGCAGGTGCCGGGTGGCCTGGGCGGTGCCGGCGGCGCCGTCCACGTCGACCCAGGGGTGGGCGTCCGGGGCGTCCCAGGGCCGGCCGAAGGTCACGAACGGCACCTCGCGCTCGGCCAGCCACGCGGTACGCGGGTCGCCGTGCTTGGTGCCGGTGAGCACGAACGCGTCCAGGTCGTACGCGCCGAGCAGGGCGTCGTAGGTGGCGATCTCCTGGTCGTCGTCGCGGGCGGTGTAGAGCAGGACCCGGTAGCCGCCGGCGTCGGCGGTCTCGGTGAGGCCGTGCAGGAAGCGGTCGAGCACCGAGCCGTTGATGCCGTCGCGGGTGGGTTCGATGCGGACGGCGATGAGCCGGGACCGGCCGGTCCGCATCTGCCGGGCGGCCTGGTTGGCCCGGTAGCCGAGCGCGGTGATCGCCTCGCGCACCCGCTGCCGGGTGTCCTCGCGGACGATGTGCGGCGCGTTGAGCACGTTGGAGACGGTCTGCCGGCTGACCTGGGCGTGCCGGGCCACCGTCGCGATGGTTACCTTTTCTCCCACGAAATCCCTCTCGCCGCCTTGAACGATCCAATCCCGATGGGGCAGGATTAGAACGTTCAAAGTTTCTGGAATGTTTCGCACTTTGCACCGGCCGCGGTCATCTGTCAAGACGTCCGTCGCCACCGATCAGCACCAGGAGTCCCCTCGTGACCGAACGCCACCTCCAACCGCTGCTGCACGACCTGGTCGGCGTGGTGCACGCCCCCACGAGCGCGCTCGGCGACGCGGCCGGTCAGCTCCGGCCGCAGGGTGTCCAGGGCGTCTTCCACGCCGACGCCCGGGTGCTCTCCCGCGCCGAGCTGCGCCTCGACGACCGCGAGCCGGAGTCGATCGGCCGCGGCGCGGTCGGCCCGCACGGCGCCCGCTTCGTCGGCCTGGCCCGCTGGCTCGGCGACCCCACCCCCGATCCCACCGTCCGGGTCGAGCGCACCCGGCAGGCCGGCGCGCGCGGCCTGACCGAGGAGATCGTCGTGACGTCCACCGCCGCCGAACCGGTGCGCACCACGGTCACCGTCGACCTGGCCTGCGACCTCGCCCCGGTCGAACAGGTCAAGGCCGGCCACGCCGGTCAGCCGCTGGAGGCCAAGGCCGGTGAGCCGGGCCGGGTGCAGTGGGCCGCCGACGGCCTCACCGTGACCGTGACCGGCGAGGACGCCGTCGTCGACGCCTCCGGCGAACGGGCCGTCGGGCCGCGCCTGAGCTGGCCGGTCACCGTCGACCCGGGCACCTCGGTCACGCTGCGCTGGCGGCTCGACGTCGCCGACCCACGGGCCGTGGTGACCGCCGCGCCCGCCGGCGGGAGCTGGGCCGAGCCACGGGTCGACGCCGACGACCGCCGCCTGCTGCGGCTGCTCGACCGGTCCCTGGCCGACCTGCGCGGGCTGCGGCTGGCCGAGCCGGCGCACCCGGAGGACGTCTTCCTCGGCGCCGGCGTGCCCTGGTTCCTCACCCTGTTCGGCCGGGACAGCCTCTGGGCCGCCCGGATGATGCTGCCGCTCGGCACCGACCTGGCCGCCGGCACGCTGCGGGTGCTGGCCCGACGGCAGGGCACCCGGGTCGACCCGGTCACCGGCGAGCAGCCCGGCAAGATTCTGCACGAGCTGCGCCGCCACGAGCTGTCCTTCGACAACGGGATGCGGCTGCCGCCCGCCTACTACGGCACCGTCGACGCGACCATGCTCTGGGTCGGGCTGCTGCACGACGCCTGGCGCTGGGGCCTGCCCGCCGACCAGGTCGAGCCGCTGCTGCCGCACCTGGAGGCGGCGCTGCGCTGGCTCGACGAGCACGCCGACGCCGACGGCGACGGCTTCGTCGAGTACATCGACACCACCGGCCACGGCCTGGCCAACCAGGGCTGGAAGGACTCCGGCGACGCGGTGCGCTTCCGGGACGCCCGGCTCGCCGCGCCGCCGATCGTGCTGGCCGAGGTGCAGGGGTACGCGCACCAGGCCGCGACGAACGGCGCCGACCTGCTGGACGCGTTCGGCCGCCCGGGCGCGGACCGCTGGCGCGCCTACGCCGACCGGCTCGCCGAGCGGTTCCGCGCCGCGTTCTGGGTGGACGGCCGCCACGGCCCCCAGCCGGCACTGGCGCTGGACCGGGACAAGCGCCCGGTGGACTCACTGACCAGCAACATCGGGCACCTGCTCGGCACCGGCCTGCTGTCGGACGCCGAGTCGACGCAGGTCGCGGCGCTGCTCTCCACCGAGGCGCTGGCCGGCGGCTTCGGCCTGCGCACCATGTCCACCGACGACGCCGGGTTCAGCCCGCTGTCCTACCACTGCGGGTCGATCTGGGCCCACGACACCGCCATCGTGCTCGCCGGGCTGGCCCGCGCCGGGCACCAGGCCGCCGCGCTGCGCCTCGCCGACGGGCTGCTCGCCGCCGCCGAGGCGTTCGACTACCGCCTCCCCGAGCTGTACGGCGGGGACGACCGGTCGGCCCTCGGTCGACCCGTGCCGTACCCGGCGGCCTGCCGTCCGCAGGCCTGGTCGGCGGCGGCGGCCGTGCTGCTGCTCCAGGCCGGCCTGGGCGTCTACCCGGACGTGCCGAACGGCCGCGTCGACCTGCGCCCGTTGGCCGGCCCCGAGCTGGGCGCGCTGAGCGCGGCCGGCCTGCGCATCGCCGGCTCCCCGGTCACGGTCTCGGTCGACCACACCGGCCACCCCACCCTGACCGACCTCCCCACCACCCTGCACATCCCCACCCCCCGCCCCCCCGCCGAAACCCCCCTCCCCCGCCCCTGACCCCCACCCCACCCCCCCGGCCCTCCGCCCGTCGATCATGAAGTTGGCGGCAGATTCGATCTCCACCCCTGCCGTCAACCTCATGGTCAACACCGCTGAGCCCTCGGGCGACGGTGTTGACCAAGGGGTTTGTGTCGGGAGAAGGCCCGGATCTGACGCAAACCCCTTGATCAACAGTTGGGTGCGGGGAAGGCGGGTCAGGCCGGAGGTCGGGGGGTGGGGAGTTCGGCCACCAGTTCGTCGTCCTCCATGGCGCCGGTGGGGTGGAAGCCCAGGGAGCGGTAGAGGGCGGCGGCGGCCGCGTTCTCCGGGTGGTAGCTGAGACGGATCGGCTGGCCGGCCTCGGCCAACCAGGCCGTGAGCGTCCGCACCGTGGCGCGGCCCAGGCCCCGGCCCTGCTCGGCGGCGTCGATCACCATGCCGCCGATCCACCGCGAGCCGTCGTCGTCCACGCCCCACATGACGTGCCCCACGACGGTGTCGTCGGCGTACACGGCCAGTGAGGTCCACACGTCCGAGCGCATGGTGAGCAGCAGGTAGCGGGCGGCCAGCGCCGCCACGAAGGCGCGCTGGTCGTCGCGGGGCGCCACGTCCGCCACCGCCCGCCAGTTGTCGTCGTCCACCGGCCGCAGGGTCACCCGGCGGCCGAGCCGGTCGTGCTCGCCAAAGTCGATCATGGTGGTCAGCCTAGGGTCGGTCCCACCCACCGGCCATCGGTTTCGCCGACATCGCCCCCGGCCGGCGGGCCGGGGACCGGCCCGGGACCGTCACCGTCGACCGCCACCAAACCCGGGCAGGACCGTCGACCCGACCACCCCGCGCCGGACGGTCGACCCACCGGCGCCGGGTCGGGACGGTCAGTCGGTCGGGGCGAGTGCGGCGCGGTCGAGGTACGGTCGCGGGTCTCCCGCGCCCAGATCCGTGACGCCGGCGCTGAGCAGGGCGCCGATGGCCAGGGTGCGGCGTACCGCGGCGAAGGTGATCACGTGACCGATGGTGCCGCCCAGCGTGTGGGTGGTCGGGGGCGTGCAGGTGGTGTCGACGAAGGTGTCCGCCAGCGTGCCGGCGGCCAGCGTCCGGGCGACGAAGTCCCGCCAGTCACGGCCGGCCACCGCGTGTCGGGCGGCCAGCCCGGTCATCGACCGGTCGCTCTCGTCGGGCCACTCGCCGCCGCGCAGCGCCGAGAGCCAGTGCTCCTCCTGGGTGACCATCGCGTTGATCAGCGAGCGGAGCGTCGGCTGCTCGTCGATGGTCTCCACGGACACGGTGACGGGCCGGTCGAGCACCTGCTCGTCGAGGCCACCCGCGCGGTCGATGATCGCGGTGAGGGTCTCGACGTGATGGTCGACCAGGTGTTGGAGCACGTTCATCGGGGTCTCCTGACGTGCCGCCGGCAGCCGCAGGCCGCCGGGCGGTTGGAAGTGGACGCCGCTGGGGCAGGGCAGCTCCAGCTCGCGGAAGGTCAGCGGCGGGCGCCGCCGGACGGCGGTCGGGGCGAGGCCGTACGACCGCTGGAAGGCGCGGGTGAACGCCTCGTGCGAGCCGTACCCGGCCTCGACGGCGATGTCGAGGACGGTCCGGCCGCTGGTGGTGAGTCGGTGCGCCGCGCGTTCCAGGAGCAGCCGGCGGCGCAGCGCGCCCGGCGGTTCCCCGACGGCCGCGGCGACCAACCGGTCGAAGTGGAACCGGGACAGGTGGGCCCGGGCGGCCAGGCCGGCCGGGCTCGCCGCCGGATCGTCGAGCGCGGCCTGGAGGACGTCCAGGAGGCCGGTGAGTCCGTCGTTCCGGTTCATGCGCTCAGCCTGCACCCGCCGCGGGCGACCCCGCTTGACCGCCGTTGCGCACCTGCGGGCCGCGCCGACACCGACGCGGCGTTGCGATCAGTCGAGCAGGGCGTCCAGGCCGACGGTGAGGCCCGGCCGGCGGACCACCTCGCGTACGGCCAGCAGCACCCCGGGCATGAACGAGGCCCGGTCGTACGAGTCGTGCCGGATGGTCAGCGTCTCCCCGGTGGTGCCGAACAGCACCTCCTGGTGGGCGACCAGGCCGGTGGCGCGGACCGCGTGGACGCGTACCCCGTCGATGTCGGCGCCGCGGGCCCCGGCCACCTCGTCGCGGGTGGCGTCCGGGGCCGGGCCGAGGCCGGCCTCGGCGCGGGCCGCCGCGATCAGCCGGGCGGTGTGGGTGGCGGTGCCGCTGGGCGCGTCCAGCTTCCGCGGGTGGTGCTGCTCGACGATCTCGACCGACTCGAAGTGCCGGGCGGCGCGCGCCGCGAACTGCATCATCAGGACCGCGCCGATGCCGAAGTTCGGGGCGATCACCACGCCCACCCCGGGCCGGTCGGACAGCCAGTCGCGCACCTGCGCCAGGCGCTGCTCGGTGAAGCCGGTGGTGCCGACCACGGCGTGGATGCCGCGCTCGACGCAGAAGCGCAGGTTGTCCATGACCGCGTCGGGGGTGGTGAAGTCGACGACCACCCCGGCCCCGGCGTCCGCGACCGTGGTCAGGTCGTCACCCTGGTCGACGGCCACGACCAGGTCCAGGTCGGGGGCGGAGTCGACCGCCTTGCAGACCTCCATGCCCATCCGGCCCCGGGCACCCAGCACGCCGACCCGGGCCGCCTCGGCCGGGCCCTTCTCCCGCACGTCAGTCACGGGGCACAACCTATCCCAATCGGGACGCCGCCCACGCCGCGGACCGACCAGCGGGACGGACCGACCCGGACAGCCGGACGCCGTCCGCGGCAGGGACCGGGGCGCCCGTCAGCGCGTGAAGGCGCCCTCGTCGAACGGGCCGACCACGGCCAGCGACATCGGCCGGGCGAGCAGCTCGGCGGCGAGCTCGTTCACGTCCGCCAGGGTGACCGCGTCCACCCGGGCCAGCAGCTCGTCCACCGGCATCAGGTTGCCGTAGAGCAGCTCGCCCTTGGCCAGCCGGCTCATCCGGGAGCCGGTGTCCTCCAGCCCGAGCACGAACGAGCCCTTGCTCATCCCCTTGCCCCGGGCCAGTTCCGCCTCGGTGATGCCCTCGGCGGCCACCCGGGCCAGCTCGGCCCGGGTCAGGTCGAGCACCTCGTCCACCTTGCCCGGCGCGCAGCCGGCGTAGACGGCGAAGACGCCGCTGTCGGCGTACTGGCTGGCGTAGGAGTAGACCGAGTACGCCAGGCCGCGCTGCTCCCGGATCTCCTGGAACAGCCGGCTGGACATGCCGCCGCCGAGCACGTTGTTGAGCACGCCGAGCGCGAAGCGCCGGTCGTCGGTGCGGTCGATGGCGGGGCAGCCCAGGATGACGTGGGCCTGCTCGGTCTCCTTCGGCTCGACCAGCGTGGTGGCCGGCTTCGTGCGTACCGCCGGGGTGGTCGACCGGTGCGGCGCCGGCGCGGCCGGGTCGGTGTCCAGCGGCGTGTCGCGCAGCCCCTGCCGGACCAGCTTGACCACGGCGGCGTGGTCGAGGTTCCCGGCGGCGGCGATCACGATCTGCGGCGGGGTGTACCGCTTGCGGTAGAAGCCCTGGATCTGCCGCCGGGTCATCGGGGTGACCGTGTCCTCGGTGCCGGAGATGAGCCGGCCGAGCGGGTGGTCACCGTAGATCGCGCGGGCGAACAGGTCGTGCACCTCGTCGCCGGGCTCGTCGTCGTGCATGGCGATCTCTTCGAGGATGACCCCGCGCTCGGTCTCCACGTCCGGCTCGGCCAGCACCGAGTCGGCCACCGCGTCGCACATCACGTCGATGGCCAGCGGCAGGTCCTCGTCCAGCACGCGGGCGTAGTAGCAGGTGTATTCCTTCGTGGTGAAGGCGTTGGTCTCGCCGCCCACCGCCTCGATCTCGGACGAGATCTCCAACGCGGTGCGCTTGCGGGTGCCCTTGAAGAGCAGGTGCTCCAGGAAGTGCGCGGCGCCGGCCTGCGGCCCGGTCTCGTCCCGGGAGCCGACCGCCACCCAGATGCCGAACGAGACGCTGCGCATCGCCGGGATCGCCTCGGTGAGCACGCGCAGCCCGCTGGGCAGCACGGTACGGCGGACGGTGCCGCCGAGTGGGTCGTCGCTGAGGGTGCGGGTGACCGCCCGTCCCGGCGCAGGGGAAGACGAACTCACGGGAACCTGCTCTCCGTACCACGAGGGGTGGGGAACGAACGACGGCTCCAGCCCGCGCACGCGACCTGGAGCCGTGGGCCGGCCCGGGCGACGCGCACGTCGCCCGGGCCGGTCGGTCGATCAGCTGTGCCGGGTCCGGCGACGCGGACGGTCGCCGCCCTCGCCACCCTCGGAGCGACGCTCGCCGCCCCGGTCACCGCCGCGCTCGCCGCCCCGGTCACCACCGCGGTCGCCCCGGTCACGCGGGCCGCGGTCGCCGCCACGGTCCCGGCCGGCCGGACGCTCGCCGCCGGCGGCCTCACCGGCGGCCGGCGCCTCGGCGCCCTCCGGACGGATCTTGTCCAGGTAGATCTTGCCGCGCGCGTCGATGTCGGCGATCTCGACCTCGACCTTGTCGCCGACGTTGAGGAAGTCCTCGACCTTCTCGACCCGCTTGCCGTCGCCCACCTTGGAGATGTGCAGCAGGCCGTCGCGGCCGGGCAGGAGCGAGATGAAGGCGCCGAACGCGGCCGTCTTCACCACGGTGCCGAGGAACCGCTCCCCCACCTTCGGCAGGGTCGGGTTGGCGATGCCGTTGATCCGGTCCACCGCGGCCTGGGCCGACGGCCCGTTGGTCGCGCCGACGTAGATGGTGCCGTCGTCCTCGATCGAGATCTCGGCGCCGGTCTCGTCCTGGATCGCGTTGATGGTCTGGCCCTTCGGGCCGATCACCATGCCGATCTTGTCGACCGGGATCTTGACGGTGGTGACGCGCGGCGCGTAGTCCGACATCTCCGCCGGGGCCTCGATGGCCCGCTGCATCACGTCGAGGATGGTCTGCCGGGCCTCGTGCGCCTGCTGGAGCGCGGCGGCCAGCACGTCCGACGGGATGCCGTCGAGCTTGGTGTCGAGCTGCAGCGCGGTGACGAAGTCGCGGGTGCCGGCGACCTTGAAGTCCATGTCACCGAACGCGTCCTCGGCGCCGAGGATGTCGGTCAGCGTCACGTACTGGGTCTTGCCGTCGACCTCGTCGGAGATGAGGCCCATGGCGATGCCGGCGACCGGCGCCTTCAGCGGCACACCGGCCGAGAGCAGGCCCAGCGTCGAGGCGCAGACCGACCCCATCGAGGTGGAGCCGTTGGAGCCGAGCGCCTCGGAGACCTGCCGGATGGCGTACGGGAACTCCTCGCGCGACGGCAGCACCGGGATCAGCGCCCGCTCGGCCAGCGCGCCGTGGCCGATCTCGCGCCGCTTCGGCGAGCCGACCCGGCCGGTCTCACCGGTCGAGTACGGCGGGAAGTTGTAGTTGTGCATGTAGCGCTTGCGGTTCTCGGGGGACAGCGTGTCCACCATCTGCTCCATGCGCAGCATGTTCAGCGTGGTGACGCCCAGGATCTGGGTCTCGCCGCGCTCGAACAGCGCCGAGCCGTGCACCCGCGGCAGCACACCGACCTCGGCGGTCAGCGGGCGGATGTCGCGCGGGCCGCGGCCGTCGATGCGGACCTGCTCGCGCAGCACCCGGTTGCGGACCTCGGACTTGGTCAGCGAGCGGAACGCGGCGGACAGCTCCTTCTCGCGGCCCTCGAACCGACCGGTCAGCTCCTCGGCGACCTTGGCCTTGATCCGGTCCAGGGCCTCCTCGCGGTCGGCCTTGCCGGCGATCTTCAGGGCCTCGGTGACGTCGGCGCGGGCCACGTCGGCCACCGCGTCGTACACGTCGTCCTGGTAGTCCAGGAACACCGGGAACTCGCTGACCGGCTTGGCGGCAACCTCGGCCAGCTCGCTCTGCGCGCGGCACAGCTCGCGGATCGCCGGCTTGGCGGCCTCCAGGCCGCTGGCCACGATCTCCTCGGTCGGAGCGGTGGCGCCGCCCGAGATCAGGGTCACCGCGTGCGGGGTCGCCTCGGCCTCGACCATCATGATCGCGACCTCGCCGTCGGGCAGGGTGCGACCGGCGACGACCATGTCGAAGGTGGCGCGCTCCAGCTCCTCCAGGGTCGGGAAGGCGACCCACTGGCCCTCGACGTGCGCGACCCGGGTCGCGCCGATCGGGCCGGAGAACGGCAGGCCGGAGAGCTTGGTCGACATCGAGGCGGCGTTGATCGCCACCACGTCGTACGGGTGCTGCGGGTCGAGCGCGAGCACGGTCTCGACGACCTGGACCTCGTTGCGCAGGCCCTTGACGAACGAGGGGCGCAGCGGCCGGTCGATCAGGCGGCAGGTGAGGATCGCGTCCTCGCTGGGCCGGCCCTCGCGGCGGAAGAACGAGCCGGGGATCCGGCCCGCGGCGTACATCCGCTCCTCGACGTCGACGGTCAGCGGGAAGAAGTCGAACGACTCGCGCGGCTGCTTGCCCGCCGTGGTGGCGGAGAGGACGACCGTCTCGCCGAGCTGGGCGACGACGGAGCCGGCGGCCTGCCGGGCCAGCCGGCCGGTGGAGAAGGTGATCTCGCGGGTGCCGAAGGACCCGTTGTCGATCACGGCGGTGCGGGATTCGGTGCCGAGGTTGGTCTCGGTCATGTGCTGTGGTGCTCCTTCGCGTCGTCGGCCGACGACACGGGAACTGCTCAGGCGGCCGGTCTTCGATCGAAGCGCCCGGGTGGGCCGGCTTGGTGCCGGGGCTCCCGGGGGCCACTACCGGAGACCGGTGCTGACCGGCTCCCTCTCGGTTCGTCGCGCGGCCGGTTTCTTCTGGTGGTACCGGAACGGGGGAGCGGCCGAGCGGCCACTCCCCCGTCAGGTCATCGGCGCAGGCCGAGCCGCTCGATGAGCGACCGGTAGCGGTTGATGTCCTTCTTCTGGACGTAGTTGAGCAGCCGACGGCGCCGGCCGACCAGCAGCAGCAGCCCGCGGCGGCTGTGGTGGTCGTGCTTGTGCACCTTCAGGTGCTCGGTCAGCTCCGCGATCCGCTTGGTCAGGACCGCGACCTGCACCTCCGGCGAACCGGTGTCGCCCTCGGCGGTCGCGTACTCCTGGCGGATCTTGGCCTTGGCTTCCTGGTCGAGCGCCATGTTCTCCCTGTTTCGTGGGTCGTTCGATGAGGTCCGTCGGAGCGGTCGTGGTGACCGGTGCGACGGCCCGGTTCCTCGCACCCGCGGCGTCGTGCAGGCACGCGAGGCCCCCGTCGGTCAGCCGACGTCTTCCCCACCCTACCAGCCCCGACCCGGGCCGGCCGGTCAAGGTCCGCCGCGCGGGTCAGGACACCGCCCGGCGGGTCCGCTCCACGTCCTCGGCGATCTGGGCGACCAACGGCTCGATCGCGTCGTACGTCCGTTGCTCGCGCAGGTGCGCCACGAAGTCCAGGGCCAGCCGCTCGCCGTACAGGTCGCCGCTGAAGTCCAGCGCGTACGCCTCGACCCGGCGTTCCCGCCCGGAGAACGTCGGGTTCGTGCCGATCGAGACCGCCGCCGCGAGCGGGTCGCCGCCGCGACGCACCAGCCGGGCCGCGTACACCCCGTCGGCGGGCACCGCCGCGTACCGGTGGGTCAGCATGTTGGCCGTCGGGTAACCCAGCTCACGTCCGCGCTGGTCGCCGCGGACCACCACGCCCTCGACCCGGTGCGGACGGCCGAGCGCCGCCGCCGCCGCGCGCACGTCGCCCGCGTCGACGCAGGACCGGATGTACGTGGAGGAGAAGACCGTGCCCGCCTCGGCCACCAGCGGCGCCCCCTCCACCGCGAAGCCGAAGGTGCGGCCCAACCGCTCCAGCAGGGCCACGTCGCCGGCCGCCCGGTGCCCGAAGCGGAAGTTGTCGCCGACCACCACCAGCGCGGCGTGCAGGTGCTCGACCAGGATGTCGTGCACGAACGCCTCGGCCGGCAGCCGGGAGAACTCCGGGGTGAACGGCACCACGCAGAGCACGTCCGCGCCGAGCGCCTCGATCAGCTCCGCCTTGCGGGCCGGCTCGGTGAGCACCGCCGGGTGCGAGCCGGGGCGGACCACCTCGGCCGGGTGCGGGTCGAACGTCACCACCACCGACTTGACGCCCAGCTCGCGGGCGCGCGCCACGGCGTGACCGATGGTGGCCTGGTGCCCCTTGTGCACGCCGTCGAAGACGCCGATGGTGACCACCGAGCGCCCCCAGCCACCGGGCGCCGCCTCGTACCCCCGCCACCGCTGCATGCCGCTCCTCCCCTGTCCGCCCGCGCGCCGTCAGGCCGGGGCCAGCACGATCTCCGCGCGGGCCCGTCCGTCCCGCTCGCTGACGATAGCGATCAGCCCGCCGGCCGGGTCGAAGACCGCGTACGGCCCGGCGATCCCCACCGGGTCCAGCGGCCCGCCGTGGGAGAGCACCCGGGCCTCCTCGGCGGTGGCGTCCCGGCGCGGGAAGTACCGGTCGGCCGCGGCGTCCAGCGACAGGTTCACCACCTCCGGGGCGCGCTCCTCCAGCTGGTCGAGCGTGGCCGCCTCGGCCAGCGTGAACGCGCCGACCGAGGTGCGGCGCAGCGCGGTGAGGTGCCCGCCGACCCCGAGCGCCACACCCGCGTCGCGGGCCAGGGCCCGGATGTACGTCCCGGACGAGCAGGTCACGTCGACGTCCACGTCCACCACGTCCGGAATGTCCCGGCGGATCGCCAGCACGTCCAGCCGGGAGACGGTTACCCGGCGGGCGGGCAGCTCGACGGTCTCCCCGTCGCGGACCCGCTTGTACGCCCGCTGCCCGTCGATCTTGATGGCGCTGACCGCGCTGGGCACCTGGTCGATCTCGCCGGTGAGCACGGCCAGCGCGGCGCGTACCGCCTCGTCGGTGACCGCGCCGGCCGGCGTGCTCGCGACCACCTCGCCCTCGGCGTCGTCGGTGACCGTGGACTGCCCCAGCCGGATCGTCGCGGTGTAGCTCTTGCCGGCGCCGATCACGTAGGTGAGCAGCCGGGTCGCCCGGCCCACCCCGATCACCAGCACGCCGGTGGCCATCGGGTCCAGCGTGCCGCCGTGGCCCACCCGGCGGGTGCGGGCCAGCCGCCGCACGCGGGCCACCACGTCGTGCGACGTCATGCCGCCGGGCTTGTCGACCACGATCAGACCGTCTGCGCTCACGACCGCCAAGCCTGCCAGACGGCGGTGATCGGCCCCGCGGGGGATACCGCCCGGCTCACCCGGGGTGTCAAGATCAGCCGCCCTCCGCCGCGCCTGCCCGGGAAGCCCGATGACCGATCCCCGTTCCGCCCCCGACCCCCACCCCGCCGACCGCCCGCCGACGCAACCGCTCGGCCCGGTTCCGGAATGGCTGCGCCAGCCCACCCCGGAGGTCGCGCCGGGCCGGGCCGACCGGTGGCGGATCGGCCTGAGTCGGCACTCCGCGAAGCTGCTCGGCGGCGCGGCCGCGCTGCTCCTGCTGGTCTGCGCGGGCTCGGTCGCGGCGGCCGGCTACCAGGGACTCCAGCGCTGGCGCGAGGTCCCGGTGGCGTACCCCACGGTCAGCCCGCCGAGCGGCGAGCAGGCGGTCAGCTCGGCGTCGCCCCCGCCGGCCGCCGGGCCGTTCGACGGCACCCCCGCCGCCGACTTCGCCGAGGGCGCGGCCGGCATCGCCCTGCCACGCGCCCGGCGGACCGGCGCGTTCACCGAGAAGCAGGTGACCGACGCACTGGCCAAGGTCCGCAAGGCGCTGGTCACCGGCCGGCTGGACCGCGCATTCTTCACCGCGAAGGACCCGGAGCGGCTGGTGCGACAGTTCGCCCCGGACGACCGCGCCACGATCCGGGCCGACTTCGCCAGTGGCGGCGCCGCCAACTACGCCACCCGGTTCGGGCCGAGCACCCGGTTGACGACCGACCAGCCCCGCGTGCGGGGGCGGATCTCGTACCGCGCCACGCGGGACGCCGACGGCATCCGGGTGCTGGAGGTCACCACCAACTTCGTCTGGGTCTACGCCGTCCAGAGCGTGCGCACCCTGGCCGACCCCGAGGTCATCCTGGTGCACGACACCGTGGTCTGGCAGGTGCCCCACCCGGGCGACGTCATCACCGCCTCCCGCGGCCTGTGGATGCAGGACGCGGAGTCCTACGCGACGAACGTGGAGTGCACCAGCCTGAACAAGGGACTGCTGGAGTTGGAGATCACGCCGAGCTACGGCGGCTCCGGCGACGGGGAGCACCCGGACGCCGCGTACGACCTGGACCGCTCGCTCAAGGTCGCGGAACAGTGCTGAGCCCGCCGGGATCCGAGCGGGACGGCCACCCCGACTGGCTGGACCGGTTGGAGCGGGAGATCCGGCCGAGTCTCGTCGTGCGCCTGCGGATCTGGTGCCGGCGGCGAGCCCGCCGGCTGGCGGCGGCGCTCGGCGTGGTGCTGCTGCTCGCCGCGACCGCCGGCGCCGCCGGGTACGGCTACCGGCAGCTCCGGCGCCCGGCGTCCGTGCCGTCCCTGGCGGCCACCGGCGCTCCGGCCACGGCGCGACCGACGACGCCACCGGACGTCTTCGCCGACACCCCGGCGGCGCACTGGCCTGCGGGGGCGGCCGGGATCGTGCTGCCCCCGGCCCGTCCGACCGGCGGCCTCACCGCCGCCGAGGTGGCCGCCGGGCTCAACCGGGTCCGCGCCGCGATGCTGACCGCCCGCCTGGACCGCGCGTTCATGACCGGCGGCAGCCCGACCCCGCTGCTGCGCCACTTCGCCCCGGCCGCCCGCGAGTCGGTGCGCAAGGACTGGTCGACCGAGACGATCGGCACGTACGCGACCCGGCTGGCCCCGGACGCCCGGCTCACCCCGGACCAGCCGCGGACCAGGGGCCGGCTCACCTACCGGGCGGTCCGGCAGGCCGACGGGGTACGGATGCTGGAGGTCACCAGCAACGTCGTCTGGGTCTACGGGTTCCGCGACCCCGGCTCGCGGTCCGGTCACTCGGTGGTCCTGCTGCACGACGAGATCGTCTGGCGGCTACCGCGCGACGGCGACGTGGCGCGGGCGGACCGAGGGCTCTGGCTGCACCGGATGTCGAGCTACGGGTGGGGCGTGGACTGCGACGCCGTCAAGCTCGGGCTGATCCGCCCCGGCGGCGCCGACCCGGACGGCACCCCGTTTCCCGAGGACCCCGACACGCTCTACGACCCGGAGCACCCGATCGAGCTGCCGGTCTCCTGCTGACGAGCGGTCAGCGGACCGCGCCGACCACCGCCCAGGCGCCCGAGCGCATCCGCAGCAGCAGCGCGACCAGCCGCAGCACCACGAACAGCGTCAGTCCGGCCCAGATCCCGCCCAGCCCCAGGTCGAGACCGTAGGCGAGCCAGATCGCCGGCAGGAATCCGCCCAGCGCGGCCACGATGGTGAGGTTGCGCAGGTAGCGCACGTCGCCGGCGCCGATCAGCACCCCGTCGAGGGCGAACACCACGCCGCCGATGGGCTGGAGCGCGACGAACCAGGGCCAGGCCACCATGGCCTGCTCGCGTACCTGGGGATCGGAGCTGAACCACGACGGCACCAGGCCGGCGCCGGCGGCGATCAGCACCGCGAACGCCACGCCGCACAGCCCGCCGAGCAGGGCGACGCGTCGGGCGAGGAACCGGGCGCCGGCCGCGTCGCCGGCGCCGAGCGCGGCGCCGACCAGCGCCTGCGCGGCGATCGCCAGCGCGTCCAGCACCAGCGCGGTGAAGAACCAGAGTTGTACGGCGATCTGGTGCGCGCCGACCGCGGCGGCGCCGAAGCGAGCCGCGACCGCGGTCGCGGACAGGAAGCTGGCCTGGAACGCGACGCCCCGCACCAGCAGGTCCCGGCTGAGCACGAGCTGCTGCCCGATCACCCGGGGTCGGGGGCGCAGGGAGACCCGCTCACGCACCAGCGCCGCGGCGAACAGGACCCCGGAGAGCGTCTGCGCGATCGCGTTCGCCACCGCCGAGCCGACCAGTCCGAGCCCGGCCGGATAGACGAGCAGCGGGCAGAGCAGCGCGGAGAGCAGGTTCGGGCCGAGCACGAACAGCAGCGGGCGGCGGGTGTCCTGGATGCCGCGCAGCCACCCGTTGCCGGCGGCGGCGAGCAGCAGGCCCGGGGCGCCGAGCGCCGCGATCCGCAACCACCCGGCGGCGGCGTCGGCCACCTCGCCGGGGCCGCCGACGAGGGTACGCGCCAGCGCGCCGCCGCCGATGCCGATGGCGAGCGCCACCAGCACTCCGGTGGCGAGCGCGAGCCAGGACGCCTGGACGCCCTCGGCGACCGCGGCGGCCCGGTCCCCCGCCCCGAAGCGGCGGGCCGAGCGACCCGTCGTGCCGTACGCGACGACCGTGCCGATCCAGGCGGTCAGGGTCATCACGGTGCCGCCCACGGCGAGCGCGGCGAGCGGCACCCGGCCCAGGTGGCCCACCACGGCGGTGTCGACCAGGACATAGAGCGGCTCGGCGGCCAGCACCACCAGGGCGGGCAGCGCGAGGGCGGCGATCCGCCGGGGTGAGGCGGCGGTGGCGAGGGCGGCGGTGGTGCTCATCGCCGCCGATCCTGGCACGCGCTCGGTAAGGTACGCAAGGGCGCGTACTGCTTACGTCAGACGGTCCAGGAAACGCGCGACGTCGCGCGCGTGGCGCAGCCGGTGCACCGGGATCGTGGGCGCGTACGCGGCGACGGCCGCCAGCACCCGGGGGCGGGAGTCACGGGGATAGCGCCAGACGTGGCGCAGGAGGTCGAGGTCGATCCGCTCCGGGCAGCCGTCGGGAAGATCGGGGCGGGACGCGGCACGACCCGGCCCGGCGAGGTCGGAAGCGGCACGGCCCGGGCGGGCGGCACCGGGCATGGCGCGGTGGAGCCAGCGGCGGCGCAGCACCCGGGTCAGGCAGAGGATGCGGGAGGGGTCGCAGAGCATCAGGACGTCGGCGCGGGGCAGCCGGAGGTCGAGGGTGCCCGCGTAGTTGCCGTCCATCACCCAGGCGGGGCGGGCGGCCAGTGCGGCCACCTCGGCACGGAACTCGACCGGGTCCGGCGCGGTCCAGCCGGGCCGCCAGTAATGCCGGTCGAGGTGGATCAGGGGCAGGTCGAGACGCCGGGCCAGCTCACCGGCGAGCGTGCTCTTGCCGGCTCCGGAGCTGCCGACGACGAGGATGCGGCGCACCGGCAAGACGGTAGCGCCGCCGTGCGGGGTGCGGTGACCGGTCCGGCGCCGTCGCGGCCCGGCTACTCCGCTCGCGTACGGCGGTGACGTCGGCCTCGGCCCGGGCGATCGGCCCGGACGCCTGGAACGGCCGACGTCACCGCCGGACGGCCTGCGTCACTGACGGGTGTCCATCGAGGTCTGCAGCGCGCGGCGCATCTGCTCGCGCGTCTCGTCGGTGGTGGTCTCGGGCTGCGGCTTGCGCTTGCTGGGCATGGAATCGAGTCCTTCCAGGGTGCGGACCACCGAGACACGGCGGCCCTACGGGCGTCCGGCGCTCCGGGGGACGCGACGACCGTCGCGCCACGACCGTGAGTCGTCGGCCTGCTGAGCGCCGGCAGCGGTCCGGGATCACCGGAGCGGCTCGCCTGGCAGCGTGAGCCCGGGTCGGTCTGACCCTGGAGAGAGGCGATGCCGGGTGCGGCACCACCGCCCGTGACCAGCGCCGCGAAGCGCCGGCCCTCACCCAAATTAACGTTCACTTTCCAGATGTTGCCCACTGTTCCCGCAATGCGGACACCGTCAGCGGGCCAGGAAGTGCCAGCCGAGCCACCACCAGAAGCCGAACAGGCCGATCCGGCCGACCGGCACCGGGCCCACCTCGTAGCGCATGACGAAGGCGCAGACGTCGGCCAGCGACGGGATCCGGGAACCTTCCCGGCGGGCGGCCCACTCGACAGCCGCGAACAGCAGCAGCGCGGCCAGGAAGCCGCCGATCGCCAGTGCGCGCATCATCGGCGGACCAGTCCCCAGAACGCGGCCAGCCAGGCGAACCAGGCGGCCGAGCGAGCCAGATGATCCTCCAGCAGCGGGTCGGCCAGGCGGGAGAACGTCGGGAAGTCGTCGCCCACGGACAGCACGAACGTCGCCCCCTCGAAGACGCCGAAGACGGTGACCGGCAGCAGCCACCACAGCGCGCCGGACGGCAGCCGACGTGGGGCCGGACGCCTCGGCACCCGGTTGTTCAGCCCGACCCAGATCAACCCCCCGCCCGTACCGAGGATGTAGAGGTTCGCCGCGGTCGAGAACGACGGCAGTTGACCCCCGACCAGGGAGAGGCAGATCAGCACCGGTACGGACACGACCGGCCGGTCCCAGACCCGGGGCGCATCGACGGTGAGCTCGCGGGGATGATCCATCACCCGATTGTCCCCAGCGTGACGTAACGCGGGAAGACCGGCACGCCTCGTGATTCCGTCGAATACCACGAAGGCCGGCACCCTGTCGGGGGCGCCGGCCTTCGCTGGTGTTACTTGGTCCAGTGCTCGGCCACGATGTCGGTGGCCTGCTTCTCCCACTGCGCGTACGCGTCGGGGTAGGCGGAGACCTGCACGGTCTGGGCGGCGTCGGTCAGGGGCATCTTGTCCCAGCCGTCGACCTGCTTCAGACCCTTGAGGAAGGCCAGGGTGGAGTACTCGGGGTCGGTGATCTGCTCCGGCGTGCCCCAACCGCTGGACGGGCGCTGCTGGAACAGGCCCAGCGAGTCGTGGTCATTGCGGTCGCCGAGGTGCCCGAGGTTCTCCAGCTTCGACTCCTGCAGGGCGGTGGCGATCGAGATCACCGCGGCCCGCTCCGGCAGACCGGCCTTCTTCGTCGCGGCGATGATCGCCTTCGCGTTGGCGGTCTGCTCGTCGTTCAGCGTGATGCTCGACTGCTCACCCTGCACGGAGGCGACCGCGACGGGCTTACCAGCGGCGTGGGCGGGGGTGTCGGCGTGGGCGGCGACCGGACCGGCGAACACGCCACCGGTGAAGGCCAGACCAGCGATACCCAGGATGCTCTTACGCAGGATCGTGTTCATCAGGGGGCTCCATTCGGGGGTCAACACACCGGGGGGTGTGGGCACCGTCAGGCGCACAACAATGTCTTGAGGGGGATCCGGCACGCTCGCGGGGCCGGGGGCCAGCTCACGGGGGCCGGGGTTGTCCGGCAGGCTCGCGGGGCGGGGGCCCGCACGCGGCGCCGGGATGATGTGTAACGACCGGCGGCCTGCCGTCATTCCCCGCCGGGGGCGGGGCGGCTCGGGGGGTCGCCTGCTCGGTCGTTCACCCGTCTACAACGCCGCCGACCCGCCGCCGATTCCGCGCCCAGGGTGCCGCCCACCACCACCGAACCGGACACCCGACCCGCGATGGGCGCATCCCGACCCTGCAGACACCCATGACGTTCCACCCAGCGTGTGCCAACCCCGTCAGTGGAACACCATGGGTGTATCCCGGCTCCTCAGACACCCACCACGTTCCACTCACCGCCCACCAACCCCGTCGGTGGAACACCATGGGTGTATCCCGACCCCGGAGACACCACCCCAGGAAGCACGGGGCTTGACCGGCGACGACCCCGCTACCTCGGGAAACGGCGGTGTCGGGGAAGCGGGCGGGAGGCGAACCGGTCAGGAGTGCGGGGTGAGCACCTCGGCGCCGAGCGCGGCGCGGATGTCCCCGACCACCTCGTCGAGCGGGCCCCGACCGGTGAAGCCGGCCGCGAACCGGTGCCCGCCGCCGCCGAGCGCCACCGCCACCCGGCTCACGTCCACCGCGCCCTTGCTGCGCAGCGAGACCGCCCACTCGGCGTCGCCGGACTGCTTGACCACGCAGCTCACGTCCGCCTCGGCGGTGCAGCGCACCGAGTCGATCAGCGCCTCCAGCACGTACGCCGGCTGGTCGTGGCGGGCCAGGTCGTCGTGGGTCGCGTACGTCCAGACCAGGCCGTGCCCGGCGGCGGCCGCGGGTTCCAGCGTGGCCCGGCCGAGTACCTCGCCGAAGAGCCGGACGGCGCCGAACGGGCGGGTGTCGAAGATCCGCCGGGAGATGTCGCCGGGGCGGATGCCGGTGGCGAGCAGGCGGGCGGCCATCTCGTGCACCGCCGGGGTGGTCGCCTCGAAGCGGAACGAGCCGGTGTCGGTGGTCAGCGCCACGTAGAGGCCGGTCGCCATCTCCGCGTCCAGCGCAACGCCGAGCCGGTCCAGCAGGCCCAGCGCGACCACGGAGGTGGCCGCGGCCTGCGGGTCGACCAGGTTGATCCGGCCGAACCCGGTGTTCGAGGCGTGGTGGTCCAGCACCAGCGACGTGCCCGCCCGGCCCAGCCGGTCGACCAGGTCGCCCAGCCGGGAGTCACCGGCCGCGTCGAAGCAGATCACCAGGTCCGGATCCGGGTACGCGTCGTCCTGCGGCACCAGCAGGTCGACGCCGGGCAGCCAACGGAACGGCTCGGGGACGCCGGGCGGGCCGGGGAAGGTCGCCTGGAGGTGGCGTACGCCGAGCCGGCGCAGCCCCAGCCCGAAGCCGAGCATGCTGCCGAGCGCGTCCCCGTCCGGGTTGACGTGGCAGATCAGGAGCACCCGCGCGTCGGCGGGAAGCCCGCGTACCGCCTCGACGGCGGCCGCCCACTCGGCGTCGGTGGGACCAGGGCCGGCCCCGGTCACCGGCGGTCGCCGCCGCGCGGTTCGTCGTCCCCGGCCGCGGCGTCCCCGGCCGGCGAGTCCTCGTCCTCGTCCTCGACCCGGTACGGCTGGGCCTCGCCGGCGTAGGAGGACGTGGCGGCCAGCCGCTGCACCTCGGCGTCGGCGTTGCGCGCGGCCGTGAGCAGGTCGTCGATGTGCTTGACCTGGTCCTGCACGTCGTCGAGGACGAAGGTCAGCGTCGGCGAGTGTCGCAGCCCGAGGGCCTTGCCGACGGTGCTGCGCAGCATGCCCTTGGCGCTCTCCAGCGCGGCGGCGGTGCTCGCCTGGGCCGCCGCGTCACCGAGCACGGTGTAGAAGACGGTGGCGTCGCGCAGGTCGGCGGTGATCCGGGCGTCGGTGATCGTGATCATGCCGAGCCGGGGGTCCTTGATCTGGCTCCGCACCAGCGACGCGACCAGTTCACGGATGCGCTCCGCGTGCCGGCGTACCTTGGCCGGATCCGACATGTCCCCACCTCCACGATCACGGTTCACCGGCTCCGACCCCTGGCCCGGCGCGTCGGCGCCGTGCCGTGATCGGGAGCCGTCGGCCGGAGACGGACGACGCCGGGCGCCGCCGGGTCCGACCGCCCAACGTCGAAGAACATTACCCGCGTCCGGTCGGGCGTCGCGCGGCACGGCCGGGCTGCCGCGCGACGCGCCGACGGCGTCAGTCGTCCGCGCCGTGCAGGCGGCGGCGTACCGACAGCAGCTCGGTCTCCGGGCGGGCGGCGACCAGCCGCTCGCAGGAGTCGAGCACCTCGCGGACGTGGGCCGGCTCGGCGGCCACCACGGCCACCCCGATCTCGGCCCGGCCGTGCAGGTCGAGCGCGCCCACCTCGGCGGCGGAGACCTCGAACTTGCGCAGCGCGGCGACGATCGGCCGGACGTAGGACCGCTTGGCCTTCAGTGAGCGGGAGTCGCCCGGGAGCAACAGGTCGAACAGCGCGGTTCCGGTATACACGGCGAGCAACGGTACGCGGGCGGGCACCGCCCGGCACGCGATTAAGGGGCGGCCGCCACCAGCACGTCCCGCTCGATCGCCTGGTCGACCCGGTGGGCGAGGTCCCGCCAGCCGGGCCCGTCGACCACCCGCAGACCGGCGTCGGTCAGCACCGCCTCCGCCGCCGCGCGCGGCGCCACGTGGGTGTTCCAGGACAACCCCACCGCGCCGCCCGGCCGCAGCAGCTCCCGCCAGACCGGTACGGCGGCGCTGAGCAGTTCCAGCGGGCTGCGGGACAACTCCTGTCCGGTACGGCTGCCGTGCGCCACCCCGTACGGCGCGTCGGTCACGATCACGTCGGCGCAGCGGGGGCGGAGCACCTCGCGGGCCCGGGTGGTGTCGGTGTTGAGCACGACGACCCGCTGGGTGACGCCGGCCCGGTGCGCGTCCCGGGACGGGGCGAGCACCGCTTCGAAGCGGCGGGCGACCAGCTTGCGGTCCCGGCGCACCGACGTGGTCTCCGCCGTGTGCTTGAGCCGCTTGCGCCGCAACCAGGTGCGCAGGAACGCCGTGTACGCCTCCACGTCCTGACTGTCGCGTTCGACCCCGATGCCGTCGTGGCCGTACATGAGCGCCTGGTTGAGCGTGGTGCCGCGGCCGCACAGCGGGTCCAGCACCACCAGTCCGCCGTCGAGCATCCGGGGCGCGGCGGCCGAGGCGAGCAGCGTGACGTTGAGCAGCAGCCGGGTGAACTGCTCGTTGGTCTTGCCGGCGTACTTCTGGATGGTGATCAGGTCGGAGTCGTAGTGCGCCAGCGGGTGCAGCGGCACCGGCCGGAGCAGGTCGTCGCCGACCCGTTCGAAGAGCGCGTACGCCGCCGACAGGTTCGCCAGGTGGGCCAGGTCCCGGGCGCCGAGCCCGGGCTCGGGGGCGGCGAAGGTCAGGTACTCCACCCCGCCGATCCGCTCCGCCGCGGCGTCGACGGGGGCCGCGTCGAGCATCCCGGAGCCGGCGAAGATCTCCAGTTCGGCGCGGGCCAGCCGGCCGGCGGCGTCGGCGTAGACGCGGTTGGCGGACGGGGCGAGCAGCAGCGCGTACCTGGGCACGCCGGAGATTGTTCCAGCCTGCGGAAACGGCGACGGCCGGGGCCCCAAGGCCCCGGCCGTCGTCATGTCACACCGCTCAGGCGCGCGGCTTCTCCCGCATCTCGAAGGTCTCGATGATGTCGCCGACCTGGACGTTGTTGTAACCGCCCAGCGTCAGACCACACTCGAAGCCTTCGCGGACCTCGGTCGCGTCGTCCTTGAACCGCTTCAAGGAGCTGATCGTGAGGTTGTCCGCCACGACCGCCCCGTCCCGCAGCAGCCGCGCCTTGGCGTTGCGGCGGATGAGACCGGACCGGACGATACAGCCGGAGATGTTGCCGATCTTGGACGAGCGGAAGACGTCGCGGATCTCCGCGGTGCCCAGCTCGACCTCCTCGTACTCCGGCTTGAGCAGACCCTTGAGCGCGGCGTCGATCTCCTCGATGGCCTGGTAGATGACCGTGTAGTACCGGATCTCCACGCCCTCGCGGTCGGCGATCTCGCGGACCTTGTTGGCGGCCCGCACGTTGAAGCCGATGATCGTGACCGCCTCGTTCGAGGCGCTCGCGAGCATGACGTCGCTCTCGGTGATCGCGCCCACGCCCCGGTGGATGATCCGGAGCTGGACCTCCTCGGGGATGTCGAGGTTGAACAGCGCGTCCTCGAGTGCCTCCACGGAACCGGAGCCGTCGCCCTTGAGCACCAGGTTGAGCGAGGTCTTCTCGCCCTCCTTGAGCTGCTCCATGAGCGTCTCGAGAGTGGCCCGGCCACGGGAGTTGGCGAACGATGCCGCCCGCCGCCGCGCCTGCCGCTGCTCGGCGATCTGCCGAACGGTGCGGTCGTCCTCGGCGGCCAGGAAGGTGTCACCCGCACCCGGCACCGTGGTCAGACCGAGCACCATGACCGGACGCGCCGGCCCGGCCTCGTCGACCGGCTTGCCGTTCTCGTCCAGCATGGCCCGGACCCGGCCGTGCGCCCCACCGGCGACGATGGAGTCGCCGGCACGCAGGGTGCCCTTCTGCACGAGCACGGTCGCCACCGCGCCGCGGCCCTTGTCCAGGTGCGCCTCGATGGCGACACCCTGCGCCGGCCCGTCGATCGGAGCGGTCAGCTCCAGCGACGCGTCGGCGGTCAGCAGGACGGCCTCCAGCAGCTCCTCGATGCCGGTACCGGGCTTCGCGGCCACGTTGACGAACATCGTGTCGCCGCCGTACTCCTCGGCGACCAGGCCGTACTCGGTCAGCTGCTGGCGGACCTTGTCCGGGTTCGCCTCGGGCTTGTCGACCTTGTTGACCGCGACCACGATCGGCACGTCCGCCGCCTTGGCGTGGTTGAGCGCCTCGATGGTCTGCGGCATCACGCCGTCGTCCGCCGCGACCACGAGGATCACGATGTCGGTGACCTGCGCACCACGGGCACGCATGGCGGTGAACGCCTCGTGACCCGGGGTGTCGATGAAGGTCACCGCGCGGTCCTCGCCCTCGTGCGGGACGTGCACCTGGTAGGCGCCGATGTGCTGGGTGATGCCACCCGCCTCGCCGGCCACCACGTTCGCCTTGCGGATCGCGTCGAGCAGCTTGGTCTTACCGTGGTCGACGTGACCCATGACGGTCACCACCGGCGCACGGCTGACCAGGCGGTCCGCCGCGACCTCGGCGTCGAGGTCGATGTTGAACTGCGCGAGCAGCTCGCGGTCCTCGTCCTCCGGGCTGACGATCTGCACGTCGAAGCCGAGGTGCTCACCCAGCAGCAGCAGGGTCTCGTCCGAACACGACTGCGTCGCGGTCACCATCTCGCCCAGGTTGAACATCTCCTGGACCAGCGAGCCCGGGTTGGCGTTGATCTTGTCGGCGAAGTCCGACAGCGAGGCGCCACGGGACAGCCGGACGACCTGACCCTGGCCACGGGGAGCGCCCGAGGACATGGTCGGGGCCGACAGGTTGTCGAACTCCTGTCTGCGCTGCTTCTTGGACTTGCGACCACGGGTCGGCCGACCACCCGGACGCCCGAAGGCACCCGCGGCGCCGCCGCCACGGCCGCGACCGCCGCCACCCGGACGGCCACCGCCGCCGGCCGGCGGACGGAAACCACCACCGGGTGCGCCGCCACCGCCACCGGGGCCACCGCGGTAGCCACCGCCACCGCCGCCGCCACCGGGACCGCCGCGGTAGCCACCGCCACCGCCGCCGCCACCGGGACCGCCGCGGTAACCACCGCCGCCGCCACCGGGACGACCCGCGCCGCCACCGGGACCGCCACGACCGCCACCGGGGCCGCCGGGGCGACCCGTGGTCGGGCGCTGACTCGGCATGGACGCCGGGCTGGGCCGCGGCGGCATGGACGCCGGGCTGGGCCGCGGCGGCATCCCGGCCGGGCTGGGACGGGGACCGCCCGCACCCGCGGCCGGCGGCCGCTGCTGCTGGCCACCCTGGATGCCGAACGGGTTGTTACCGGCGCCCCGCGCCGGCGGACGACCACCGGGCCGGGCACCCGGGCCCTGGCCCGGGCCGCCGGGCCGACCGGCGGCCGGGGAACCCGGACGCGGCGGCATGGCGTTCGGGCCGGGACGCGGACCGGGGCGGGGACCGCCCTCGGCCGGAGGCTCCCGGCGAACGGTCTCACGCTGCTGCTGGCGGGCGGCCTGCGCGGCCTTGACCGCGGCCTCCTGCTCAGCCTTCAGCGCGGCGGCACGCGCTTCGGCGGCCGCCACTTCGATGTCGTGCGCGCTCGCCGGCTTGGCGACCGGGGTCGCCGGCTGCGGCGGGCCGGGGACCGGGCCCTTGGGCTTCGGTCCTGGAGCCGGCGCGGCCGGACGCCGAGGCGGCATCGGCCGGGCCGAGACCCGGGGAGCGCCCGGGGTCGGGGTGGGCGTCGGGGTCGGGGCCGGGCCACTGGGCGCGGCAGCCGGCGGGCCGGCTGGCGCCGACGAACCGGCTACGAACGCGCTCCGCAGCCGCCGGGCGACGGGCGCCTCGACGGTGCTGGACGCGGACTTGACGAACTCGCCCATCTCCTTGAGTTTGGCGAGAACGGTCTTACTTTCGACCCCGAGCTCCTTGGCAAGCTCGTGTACGCGGGCCTTTCCTGCCACTGCACTCCTCACTCCGAGGTCGTGCGGGCAGCACCCGCAGCGACCTCACTCGTGCACTTGAAGCCTGGTCATTTCAGGGACTTCATCGTGTGCTCATGTCGGTCGTCCTACCTTGCTAGCGACCCTCGACCGGACGGGCTTGACCGGTCGTCGGGGGTTGCGCGTCGACGTGCTCCGCGAGCGCACCGTGGTCGGGGACCCCGGTGACGCGCAGTGCCCGCCCGAAGGCGCGGCGCCGCACCGCTTGCGCGAAGCAGGCCGGATTGGGGTGCATGTTCGCTCCCCGACCCGGCAGTCTGCGGGCCGGATCGGGTCGAAGACTGGTCTGACCAGCCTTGTCATCGACCGCGACGACCCGCAGCAACTCGCTGGCCGGCGCTCGTTTCCGGCAGCCCACACAGGTGCGCTCCGGCAGCGCGCGTCGTGCCACTGAGTAAGTCTACCCCTAGCTGCTCGAGATCGCGCCGCCCGGCTCCGGGACGTGATCAGCTCCGCCCCGCGCGGACGGGCCGGCGGTCTCCGCGTCGGAGCGGATGTCGATCCGCCAACCGGTCAGGCGGGCCGCGAGGCGGGCGTTCTGCCCTTCCCGGCCGATCGCGAGCGAGAGCTGGAAGTCCGGGACGGTGACCCGGGCGGTACGGCTGGCCAGGTCGACCACCTCGACCCGCAGGGCCTTGGCCGGCGAGAGCGCGTTGCCGACGAAGGTGGCCGGGTCGTCCGACCAGTCGATGATGTCGATCTTCTCGCCGTGCAGCTCGCTCATCACCGCGCGGACCCGCTGGCCCATCGGGCCGATGCAGGCGCCCTTGGCGTTGACGCCGGAAGCGGTCGACCGGACGGCGATCTTCGTGCGGTGACCTGCCTCACGTGCGATCGCACCGATCTCCACCGTGCCGTCGGCGATCTCCGGCACCTCCAGCGCGAACAGCTTCTTCACCAGCGCCGGGTGCGAACGGGACAGCGTGATCTGCGGCCCGCGCATTCCCTTGGCGACGTGCACCACGACGCAGCGGATCCGCTCGCCGTGCTCGTACCGCTCGCCGGGGACCTGCTCGGACTGGGGCAGGACGCCCTCCAGCTTGCCCAGGTCGACGCTGACGATGCCCTTCTCCCGGCGGGTCTCGTGCGCCTGCACCACGCCGGTGACCAGGTCACCGTCGCGGCCGACGTACTCGCCGAAGTGCACCTCGTCGGTGGCCTCCCGCAGCCGCTGGAGGATCACCTGCTTCGCGGTCATGGCGGCGATCCGACCGAAGTCGTGCGGGGTGTCGTCCCACTCCCGGGTCACCGTGCCGTCGGCGTCCAGCTCCTGCGCGTAGACCGAGGCGGCCCCGCTCTTGCGGTCGATCTCCACCCGGGCGTGCGCCTCGGCGCCGTCGGTGTGCCGGTAGGCGGTCAGCAGCGCGGTCTCGATCGCCGCGAGGATCGTGTCGAACGGGATCTCCCGCTCGCGCTCCAGGGCGCGCAGCGCCGCGAGGTCGATGTTCACCTCTCCTCGTCCTCCAGATCTTCGTCGTCGTCGATGTCGGTGTCGTCACCGAGGTCCTCGTCGTCCAGGCGGGAGAACTCCACCTGGACCCGGCCGGGGCCGAGTTCGGCGTACGCGTGCGTGACGGGCCCGGCGTCGCTCTCCAGCTCCACCCGATCGTCGTCGGCGGCCGTCACCCGGCCGGTGAGCTGCCGGTCGCCGGCCTCGCCCCGCACGGTGACCTTGACCAGCCGGCCGACGTTGCGTCGCCAGTGCCGGGGCAGGGTGAGCGGGCGGTCCACGCCGGGGGAGCTGACCTCCAGCTGGTACTCGCCGGCGACGATGTCGCCGCCGGCCTCCTCGGCCGCGTCCAGCGCCGCGGAGACCGCCCGGGACACGTCCGCGACGGCGTCCAGGTTGATCCCGCCGTCGGCGTCCACGATCACCCGGACCACGTGCCGCCGGCCGGCCCGGGAGACGGAGAGGTCCTCCAGGTCGTAGCCGGCAGCGGTGACCACCGGCTCGATCACCTCGCGCAGCCGGGTCCGGCGCGCGGCGAGGTCGCCGCGGGGTGCGCCGCCCCGGTCCGCGCCGCGGGGGCCGTCGGACCGGCGAGGCCGTCCGCTGGGCCCCGTCGGCCGGGTGGCACGGCCACGCTGCGTCATTCCGCGTACCTCTCTGCTGTTGCCACGGCCCACCGGGCCGTGTTGGTCCCGCGCCGGCGCGGGCGGTCGTCCCGCCATGCCGGTACGCCACCGGGGCGTCCGCGCCCGGTGGCTGCGCAGAGCGTAACGCTTGGGCGCGGCGGCGGCCCGGGCGGCGCACCGACGACCCTGCCCCACGGGGCGGCGGAGATGGTGTTGACTTGTGCGGTGGGGACCGGCAGAACACCATCCGACCAGGTCAGAGCGGGGCATTCCCGGCGTCGCCTGCTGCGCGCCGGCGCGCTCGTGGCGCTGGGTGGCGCGACCGTGCCGCTGACTGGTTGTGATCTTTTCGACCGTGACGACGAGCCGTCGCCGCCGGACGCGTTGGAGCCGTTGGCGGCCGAGGCGCTCGCCCTGGAGGCCCGCTACCGGGCCGCGGCGACCGCCGCGCCGGCGCTCGCTGCGCGGCTGACCCCGATCGCCGACGCGCACCGGGCGCACGCCGACGAACTGCGCCGGGTGATCGGCCGGCCGGCGCCCTCCGGCACGCCGACGGCCGACCCGTCGGGCGCGCCGGTCACCGGGCCGGACGGGGTGCTGACCGACCTGCGCCGGGCCGAGCAGCAGGGCCGGACCAACGCCGCGAAGGCGTGCGCCGCCGCGCCGGCCGAGCGGGCCGCGCTGCTCGGCTCGATCGCCGCCGCCCGGGCCACCCACGTGGAGGCACTGGCATGAGCGAACGCACCGAGCGGATGCACGCACCGAGCCCGACGAGCGACCCGACCCAGGTCCTCGCCGACGCGCTCGCCGCCGAGTACGCGGCGGTCTGGGCGTACGGGGTGATCGGCGTGCACCTCACCGACGCGGCCCGCACGGCCGCCCGCGCCGCCGAGGCGGCCCACCGGTCCCGACGCGACGCGCTGCTCCTCCAGCTCGCCGAGGGCTCCGGCCAGGTGCCCGCCGACCGGGCCGGTTACGCGCTGCCCTTCCCGGTGACCGACCGGGCCGGCGCGCTGCGGCTGGCGGTGGAGGTCGAGGAGCGGACCGCCGGGCACTGGCGGGCGGCGCTGCCGCACACCACCGGTCCCGACCGCAACACGGCTCTCGCCGCGCTCACCGACTGCGCGTTGCGGGCCACCCGCTGGCGGCGCACGGCGGGGGTGACTCCGGTCACCGTCGCCTTTCCGGGCCGCACGGCCTGAGCGCGGGCCCGGTCACCCGGCGGAGCCCTGCGGTTGCGGGCCGCATACCAGGTATGCATACTCCACGCCATGTCCATCCGTCACGGCCTGCTCGCCCTGCTCGAACGCGGCCAGATGTACGGCTACCAGCTGCGCGCCGCGTTCGAGGAGTCGACCGGGTCGACGTGGCCGCTGAACATCGGGCAGGTCTACACCACGCTCGCGCGGCTGGAACGCGACGGACTGGTCCGCCCACTGCCGGAGAACGAGGGCGGGCAGCGGCCGTACGAGATCACCGACTCCGGGCGCGCGGACCTGGCGCTCTGGTTCGCCACGCCGATCAGCCGCGCGGACCGGCCCCGGGACGAGTTGTCGATCAAGCTGGCGTTGGCGCTGACCACCCCCGGGGTGGACGTCCGCGCGGTGGTGCAGACCCAGCGCAGCGCCACCATGCGTGCCCTGCAGGAGTTCACCCGGTTGAAGTACGCCAGCGACAAGCCGGAGGATCTGCCCTGGCGGTTGGTGCTGGACGCGATGATCTTCCAGGCCGAGGCCGAGGTGCGCTGGCTCGACCACTGCGAGACCAGCCTGGTCCGGCACCGCCCGGCGCCGGCCCGACCGGCGGACCACCCCGAGGCGGTGGACCGGGCCGGCGACGAAGCCCGCCGGTGAGGCGGCACGGGAGGCGCGGATGAACCCGACCGACGGGGTGCTGGAACTGCGTGCGGTGCACCGCACGCACGGTGGCGGCGAGGCCGCCGTGCACGCGCTGCGCGGGGTCAGCCTGACCGTGGCCGCTGGCGAGATGGTGGCCGTGATGGGCCCCTCCGGCTCCGGCAAGTCCACCCTGCTGGCCCTGGCCGGCGGCCTGGACCGGCCCACCGCCGGTGAGGTGCTGGTCGAGGGCGAGGCGCTCGGCGGGCTCGCCGCCCGCGAGCTGGCCCGCCTGCGCCGGCGCCGGATCGGGTACGTCTTCCAGGACCTGAACCTGCTCGGCAGCCTGACCGCGGTGGAGAACGTCGCCCTTCCCCTGGAGCTGGACGGCACCGGGGTGCGGGCGGCCCGCCGGCTCGCCCTGGCCGCGCTGCGCGAGGTGGACGTCGCCGGCCTGGCCGACCGCTTCCCGGACCAGATGTCCGGCGGCCAGCAGCAGCGGGTGGCGATCGCCCGGGCGCTGGTCGGCGAGCGCCGGCTGGTGCTGGCCGACGAACCGACCGGGGCGCTGGACTCCCAGGCCGGCGAGGCGGTGCTGCACCTGCTGCGCCGCCGGGTGGACGCCGGCGCGGCCGGCGTGCTGGTCACGCACGAGGCCCGCCACGCCGGCTGGGCCGACCGGGTGGTGTTCCTGCGCGACGGGGTGCTGGTCGACTCGACCGCCCCGCTGGTCGGGGTCGAGCACCTGCTCAGCGGCAGCAGCCGGTGAACCGCGGGCGGTTCGCCGCCGCGCTCCGGTCGTGGCGGCCCGCGCTGCGGATCGCCCGACGCGAGGCGCTGCGGTCCCGGCGGCGCACGCTGCTGGTGCTGGCGATGATCGCGCTGCCGGTCCTCGGCCTGAGCTTCACCGCCGCCAGCTACGACATGTCGGACCTGACCCGGGCGGAACGGCTCGACCGCCGGCTCGGCGGCGCCGACGCGGAGCTGCGCTGGACCGACCTGTCCCCGGTCACGCAGGACGCCTGGGGCGAGTCGGCCTGGTCGGCCGGGGACGACCCGGTCCCCCGGACCCGCCCGGTCACCGCCGACGAGTTGCGGGCGCTCCTGCCCGCCGGCAGCCGGGTCACCCGGGTGCGCTGGTGGGTGCCGTTCGAGACCCGGATCGGTCGCCGGACCGCGTCGTTGGACGCCCGGGCCGTCGACCTGACCGACCCGCTCGCCCGGCCGCTGGCCCGGGTCCGCGAGGGCCGCCCGCCGGTGCGGCCGGACGAGATCGCGGTCAACCAGGCCGCGCTGCGCCGGCTGGACACCCGCGTCGGCGCGCCGGTGCGCGCGATCGACGGCACCACCTACCGGGTGGTCGGCGTGGTCGAGTTCCCCGACAACCTGCGCGAGATGGTCACGCTCGCGGACCTGGCCCCCGAGGGCCCGCCGAGCGAGGTGAGCTGGCTGGTGGACCTGCCCGGGCCGGTGGAACCGGCGCTGGTCGACCGGCTGAACGCGCGGGGCGTCCAGGTGACCGCCCGTACCAGGCTGCCGGGGCGGCAGGAACTGGCCCGTGGTCCGTCCATCCCCGACGTCGAGCAGACCGGCAGTGTGGCGCTGGTCGGCGGGCTGGGCCTGCTGGAGGTGGTGCTGCTCGTCGGACCGGCCTTCGCGGTCGGCGTCCGACGCCGGCGACGGGACCTCGCGCTGGTCGCGGTGGCCGGTGGCGACGCCGCGCACCTGCGCCGGATCGTGCTCGCCGACGGGGTGGTGCTCGGCGCCGGCGGGGCCGCCCTCGGTCTGCTGCTCGGCGTCGGGACGGCGATCGCCGCGCGCCCGCTGGTCGAGCAGTACCTGCTCCAGGAGCGGATGGCCGCGTACCGGGTGTTTCCGACCGCGCTGGCCGCGATCGCCGCGGTGGCGGTGCTGGCCGGGGTGCTCGCGGCGCTCGCGCCGGCCTGGGCCGCGTCCCGGCAGGACGTGGTGGCCGGCCTGGCCGGGCGGCGCGAACCACCCCGGCCGGGCCGCCGGTGGCTGCTGCTCGGTCTCCTGCTGACCGCCGCCGGCACCGCGCTGGCCGCGTACGCCGCCTCCCGGACCTCGCCCACCGGGGTGCTGGCCGGCGTGGCCCTCGGCGAGCTGGGCCTGGTCTTCTGCACGCCCATGCTGGTGGGGTTGCTCGCCCGGGCCGGGCGACTGCTGCCGCTGACGCCCCGGCTCGCGCTGCGCGACGCCAGCCGCAACCGGTCGTCGGCCGCGCCGGCCATCTCGGCGGTGATGGCGGCGGTCGCCGGCAGCGTGGCGCTCGGCGTCTACCTGGCCAGCGACGACGCCCGCAGCCAGGCGCTCTGGCAGCCCGGCCTGCCGCCGGGCAACATGATCCTCATGCCCGCCGGCGGGCCGGTGACCGGTTCGCTGCCGGCGGCCGGCGCGGTCGCCGAGCGGGTGCGGGCGGTGCTGCCGGGCGCCACCGTCAGCGCGGTGGCCGGCGCGACGTGCGCCCACCCCGCCGGCCCGGACGACTACTGCATGGCCGTCGCCGTCCGTCCGCCGGCGGAACGGTGCCCGTACGGGCCGTACCAGGAGGGGCCCGCCTCGACCCGGCACGACCCCCGCTGCGTCCAGCCGTTCCGGGAGCCGGACGACATCTCGCTGCCGACGCTGGTGGACGACGGCGGCGCGCTGGCCGCGCTCACCGGCGCCCCGGCCGACGAGCTGGCCGCCGCGCGCCGCGCCCTCGCCGCCGGCGGCGTGGTGGTCACCGACCCCCGACACCTGGTGGACGGGCAGGTGCGGGTGGAGGTCAACCACAGCCCGGACGGCCGCACGACGGTCCGGCACCTGCCCGGCCACGTCCTGCGTGGCGGCCTCCCGGTCGACCGGCTGGTGCTCTCCCCCGCCGCCGCGACCACGCTCGGCCTGGCCGCCGAGCCGCTGGGCTACCTGGTGGACACCACCGGCCCGCCCACCGAGCGGCAGCGCGAGCGGCTGACCGAGGAACTGGCCGAGGTTGTCGAGCTGTCCGCCCAGATGGCGACCGCACAACCGCCGTCGAACCAGCGGCCGCTGCTGCTCCTGCTGGCCGCCGCGTCCGGGGTGATCACGCTCGGCGCCGCCGCGGTCGCCACCGGCCTGGCCGCCGCCGAGGGCCGCCGGGACCTGTCCACGCTCGCCGCGGTCGGCGCCGACCCCCGGGTACGCCGGGTGCTGTCGCTCTGGCAGGCCGGGGTGATCGCGGGGATCGGCTCGGCGCTGGGCATCGTGGCGGGGCTGGGCTCGGCCGCCGTCATCCTGGCCGCGCTCAACCAGCGGTACGCGCAGTCCTGGCCGGTGCAGCCGTCGTACCCGTTGACCGTGCCCGGCCAGACCATGACGGTGCTGGTGGTGGTGCCGCTGGTGGCGATGCTGGGCGCGGCGCTGCTCACCCGTTCCCGCCTGCCGGTCGAACGTCGCCTCGACTGACCGGGGTCCGCAGGGGGTGACGGGGCGCGGCGGGGGCGGCAGACTGGACGGGTGACCGCTCTGGGATCCCTCACCCGCCGCCTCGGTCACCAGCAGTGGTTCGCCACCACCATGCGTCTGCTCGTCCCCGCCGACCGGCTCGTCGGCCGGCTGACGAAGGGTCGCGTGGTCGCCTTCGGGCTGGTGCCCACACTGGTGCTCACCTCCACCGGCCGCCGCTCCGGCAAGCCCCGCAGCAACCCCCTGGTCTACGTCCCCGACGGCGACGCCTACGTCGTGATCGGCTCGAACTGGGGGCAACGACACCAACCGTCCTGGACGTTCAACCTGATGGCCCACCCGGGCGCCGAGGTGGACGTCAAGGGCCGCCGGATCCCGGTCACCGCCGAGCAGGTCACCGGCGAGGAACGGGAACGGCTGTTCCAGCGGCTGGTGCAGGAGTGGCCGGCCTACCGCACGTATGTCGAGCGGGCCGGCGGCCGCGAGATCCGCGTGTTCCGTCTGGTCCCGAACGCCTGAGCAACTGCTCACCGTGGCCGGAACCGCGGCGAGCAGTCGCCGTCGTGATCCGGCCGGAGCAGGCAGCGTCGTCCCTCGAACAGGTTGCGGTCGCAGAAGACCCAGTGCCGTATGTTCTGGTCGTCCTCGGGCGAGACGCTGGTGCCACCGGGTTCGGTCTGCGGGAGGACGTGGCTCCAATGTGCCACCACCCGGGCAAGGCGCTGCGCCGACACGAGGTCGTTGACGACCATCGGCAGATGGATGACCCACCGTTCGGTCATCGTTCCTGCTCCCGCTCGGCCCGGGCACGCGCCTGCTCGGACTGCCAGCGCCGCAGGGCGTCCTTCACTCTCATCGAACCTGTCCTTTGTCAGTGCCATCCGGCCGTGGGGGCGGGCCGATACGGCCCGCCCCGGCACCTGCCGTCGCAGCCTGATCGCGGTACGCCGACAGGGATCACACGGGCCGCGCCGAATCGGTCGGCCTCGGTAGCATCCCGATTACGGAGAGCAGGCGGCAGCGGTGAGCAGTGGGCCCACACGCCAGCCCACGACCGGAGAGGGTGGCATGGACCATTTCGGGGACATCCTCAGGCGGCACCGGGTCGCCGCCGGTTGGTCGCTGCGGAAGTTCGCCGAACTCGTCAGATACGACTTCGGCTACCTCGGGCAGATCGAACGTGGCGCGCGCCCCGTCAATCCCGCCGTCGTCGCCGCCTACGACCGGGCACTGTCGACCGACGGCTCGATCGAGAAGGCATACGACAGCAGGCGCGCCAACGACCTCGACATGCCGAGGAGGTCGGTCCTCCAAGCCATGACTTCGCTCGCTGCTCTCCCCGCCGTCGACCGTCTGGTCGGCTGGGAGGCGCTGCGACACGGCCTCGACGCCGCCGTTGACGTCGATTTCGACGCGTGGACAGAGATCGTCTCCTCCTACGGCACGGCCTACTATCGCCAGCCGCACGAACAGCTGATGACACAACTCGGCCGGGATCTGACGGTCCTACAGCATCAACTCGCCGCAAGTGACGATCGGCGTCGCCCACAGCTGCTACGTGCCGCCGCGGCGCTGTCGGTGATCGTCGCGCTCAGCCTCGTCGCGTCCGGACATGCTCTGCTGTCGAGGAGATGGTGGGCCAGCGCCCAGAGAGCCGCCGACGAGTCCGGTGACCCCGACACGCAAGTCCTGACCCGCGCCTGGGACATCGTCAACGGCTGCTACGACGGCCGACGGCCCATGACCGTCGTAGCAATCTCCGATGAGGTGCTGCCGCTCGCCGGTAGGCCGTCGGCTGCCACCTGCGGTCTGCTGGCGGGCCGGGCGCAGGCACTCGCCCTCGCCGGCCGGAACGACGAGGCAGTCGCGACCGTGCGCCGTCTGAGCGAGCAGATCGAGAAACTCCCGGCCGCCGTCGTCGAGGACGTCGAATCGCTGTGGGGCTGGCCGGAGCATCGCCTGCGACACACGGAGTCCTGGGTATACACCCACTCCGGTGACCGGAGGGCGGCTGCGGCAGCGCAGGCCCGGGCCTTGGAGTTGTATCCCGCTTCCCAGATCCGGCTGCGTACCCAGGTACAACTGCATCAGGCGGCGGCCACGGTCCGGGCCGGTGACATCACCGACGGTCTGACGGCGGCAGCCGATCTGTTGGACCGCCTGCCTCGGGAACAACACAACGAACTCGTGCGCGCGGTCACTCTGCAGGTCACAGCGGCGGTACCCGACAGAGAGCGGCACCGGCCGCTCTACCGGGAACTGATGGACCGGGTCCAACGGTGACCCCTCCGCCGTCCGTCACCTTCGACCGATGCCGTCCGGACGAGCTGATGTCTGTCGTCGACGCTCTCGCCGACCTGTACGCGCTGGTCTACGCCGAACCGCCTTACCTCGAAGGCCCGGCACAGGTCGCCCGGTTCCGGGCCGAGCTGCCCGACGAGGCAGCACGGCCCGGATTCCGCCTCGTCCTGGCGAGAGAGGGCGAAGAACTGATCGGAGCGGCGTACGGGTGGACCATGACCGCCGGCAACTGGTGGTCGCGGGCGAAGGAGGAACCCCCGGCCGAGGCGCGGGATCGCGACAAGTTCGCTGTACTGGAATGGATCGTCCATCCGCGGCATCGGTCTCACGGCATCGGCGCGGAGTTGATGCGTCGGCTTCTTCAGGGGCGCCCGGAGAGCTGGGCAACCCTTGCCTCCGATCCGCGCAGCCTGGCGAACGGCATCTATCGTCGCAACGGTTGGCGAGTTGCCGGGCACTCCCAGCTGCCGTGGGGGCCTTCGATGGAGCTGCTGGTACGCGATCTGAGAGTCGCGGAGGACGCGCGGACTGGAGCGCCCTGGCCACACCAGCAGCAATGAGTGGCTGGCGTCCAGCTTCTCAGAGGCCCAGCTCTTTGCGTAGGTCGGTGAGGGAGATCGGCACTTCGTCCAGACGGGCCAGGACGGCTCGGGCAGCCTCGACGTCGATCGCGTCCTCGGCGCGTTCGATCGCCTCGGCGAGGTCCGCCGGGACAATGGCAGCCAGCCGCTGCCCACGACCAGTGACGTAGGTGATGCGGCCGGCGTAGTGAGCCCGTGAGACGACATCCGCGAGATTCTCGCGAGCGTCGGAGATCGGAAGCTCGACAGCGGGCTCGGTCATACCTGAAGCCTACGGTCGTACGAGTCGTACAACTGGAACTGACGACGTTGCGGATTGGCGGTGGCCTTGGCCGGCGAACGAGACTCCGAGCGGCGTCTGGACGACCCGCGGTGGCGGGTGGCCGAGCGGGTCGGGGATGCCGTCCTACGCCGCTTCCCGGCCGACGTGCTCGCGGTCGCGGTGCACGGTCCGCTGGCGCACGGCGACGACGACGGCGGCGGGGACCGCGAGGTGGGGCTGTTGGTGGCCACCTACCGGCCGGGCGCCGGGCCGAAGCCGTCCACCCGCCGAGTCGACGGGGTGCTGGTCGACCTGACCGTGGCCGGGGCGGACGACTACCTGCGCCGGGCGACAACGATCACGTCCCGCTGGCCGCTGGCCGCTGACCGCTACGTCACCACCCGCGCCCTGCACGATCCGACCGGCTGGCTGCCGAAGCTGCGCGACGAACACCTGGCCCGGCTGGCCCGGGCCCGCCCGGCCGAGTTCACCACCGCCGCGCGGCAGGCCTGGTACCGGGGCAGCGCGGCGCACGCCCGCGCGCTGCGGCTGGCCGAGTGGTACGAGACCGACCAGGCACTGCTCATGCTCGGTGAGGCCCGGCTGGCCGCCGCGACCGTGCAAGGGCTGTTCAGCCGCACCTACTTCCGCGACCCGGGGGACGCGGTGCGGCGCACCGGACTGGCCGGGGCGGACATGACCGAGGTGGGCGCGGTGTTGACCCGGCAGGCCGAGGAGCTGGCCGCCCGGGGCCGGCCGGTGGACGGCACCGTCGACGACCTGCTGGACGGCTGAGGCCCGTCAGCCGATGCCGCCACCGACCCCGATCAGCGCGCCGATCAGGTAGGTCGCGCCGGCCGCCAGCGCGCCGAGCAGCAGCTGCCGCAGGCCGCTGCTCCACCAGGCGCGGTAGGTGAACCGGGCCACGATCGCCCCGGCGAGGAAGAGCCCCACGCCGCCGACGCCGAGCGCCAGCCACAGGCTGGTGAAGCCGAGCAGGTACGGCAGCAGCGGCACCAGGGCGCCGATCGAGAAGCAGATGAACGACGAGATCGCCGCCGCCCACGGGCTGGGCTGGTCGTCGGGGTCGACGCCCAGCTCCTCCCGGACGTGGACGCGCAGCGCCTCCTCCGGGTTGGCGCGCACCGCCTCGGCGACCTGGGTGGCCAGGTCTCGGGGCAGCCCGCGGGCCACCCACGCGTCGGCCAGCTCGCGGGCCTCCGCCTCCGGGTGCCGCTCCAGTTCCCGCCGCTCCTTGGCCACCTCGGCGGCCACCTGCTCGTTCGCCGACCGGACGCTCGTGTACTCGCCCAGGCCCATCGAGATGGCCCCGGCCACCAGGCCGGCCGTGCCGGTGAGCACGACGCTGCGCGGGGACACCCCGCCGCCACCGACGCCGGCGATCAGCGCGATGTTGGTGACCAGACCGTCCATGGCGCCGAAGACCGCCGGCCGCAGCCAGCCGCCGGACACGTCCGCGTGGTGCGCCTCGCGCAGCGCCGCCGGGGTGTCGGTCACGGCAGGGTCAGGATCTCGTAGCCGTCGTCGGTCACGACGATGGTGTGCTCGAACTGTGCCGTCCACCTCCGGTCCTTGGTGACCACCGTCCAGCCGTCGTCCCACATGTCGTACTGGTGGGTGCCGAGGGTGATCATCGGCTCGACGGTGAAGGTCATCCCGGGTTCCATCAGGTCGGTGGGGCGCGGGCTGTCGTAGTGCGGCACGTAGAGGCCGCTGTGGAAGGCCTCGCCGATGCCGTGGCCGGTGAAGTCGCGCACCACGCCGTAGCCGAAGCGCTTGGCGTAGGACTCGATCACCCGGCCGATGACGTTGATCTGCCGGCCCGGCGCGATCGCCTTGATGCCGCGCATCATCGCCGTGTGGGTCCGCTCGACCAGCAGGCGGGCCTCCTCGCTCACCTCCCCGACGCAGAAGGTCGCGTCGGTGTCGCCGTGCACCCCGTTCAGGTAGGCCGTGACGTCGACGTTGACGATGTCGCCGTCCTGGAGCACCGTCGAGTCGGGGATGCCGTGGCAGATCACCTCGTTGACGCTGGTGCAGCAGGACTTGGGAAAGCCCTTGTAGCCCAGCGTCGACGGGTAGGCGCCGTGGTCGCAGAGGAACTCGTGCACCACCTGGTCGATCTCGTCGGTGGTCACCCCCGGCTTGCAGTGCTCGCCCGCGAGCTGGGTCGCCCGGGCCGCGAGCCGACCGGCCACCCGCATCTTCTCGATGGTCTCCGGCGTCTGCACGTGGGACCCGCGCCACTCCTGCGGGCGCTTCTTCCCGACGTACTCGGGGCGCGGAATGTGGGCGGGGACCGCTCGCCACGGGGAGAGCGTGCCGGGGGTCAGCGGCGCACGGACGGTCATGCTCCCAGACTATCGCCGGCACCCCCGTGACCCCCGCCACGGCCCCGCCCACCAGGTTGTTGCCGTGCCGCAAACGCTGTGCCATTGTTGCTGCGTGGATCAAGGGGGCGCACCGCCCGTCTTCTCCGTGACGGCGGAGGGCGACGGCGACCAGTTGCGCGTCCTGGTGGCCGGCGAGGTCGACATGGCGACCGCCGACACCATGTTCCAGACCGCGCTCCGCGACCCCGCCCGACGGCTCACGCTCGACCTGCGGGCGGTCACCTTCTTCGACTCGGCGGCCATCCACGCGGTGGTGCGGCTGTCCCAGCGCTTCCCGGGCGCGCTCGTCGTGCTGCCGTCCCGGCAGGTCCGACGCGTGCTGGAGATCTCCGGCCTGGGCGAGCAGGACTGGCTGGCCGACGCCTGAGCCGGCTGCCCGTTCAGGGCGGATCCTCCGCACCGTGCGCCACCGGGCCGGGCGGCCCGGCCGGCGGGCGATCCGGCGCCGGCTTTCGTTCGGCGGGGTCCGTGGCGGTGTCGGGGGCGAGGTCGCGCCGCAGCGTCTCGGCGTCCTGCTTGCTCACGCCGCTCGCGCGGATCGTGTTCACGGCGATGATGCTCACGTCGTTCGCCAGGTTGACGCCACCGATCCGCAGCCCGCTGGTGAGTGCCTCCTGGGCCTGCCGGATGGCCGTCATCGCGGCGCGTTGCGACCGGGACGGCCGGTTGGCCGACGGCGACCACTCCACGGCCACGTGCCGGACGGCCTCGGCGAGGCTGTCGACGGCGGCCGCGAGCGAGGGCGGGACCGGCTCGTCGCTGCGGAGCGCGCTCTCCAGGTTGAGCGCGAGGTCACGACTCTGCAGCAGGGAGCGCATCATCAGTGCGGCGCCGTGTCGCCAGCCCTCCAGCGAGTTGTGGTTGTGCCACCGCAGCGGTGAGATGCGGACGACCTCGACGGCCGCCGACAGCGCCGTGTCCAGGTCCGAGGTGTCGACGCCGCGCAGTGTGTCGAGGGCGCGCTTGGCCAGCTCGGCGTCCCGATTCCGGGCGGCCTCGGCCACCCGGTCCAGTTCGGTGGCGATGCGGGCGAGCAACGGCCGACCAGCGCGCCGGATCCGGTGGATCGGGTGCAGGGGAAGCACCACCAGCGCGACCAGGATGCCCACCACGCCGCCGACGAGACCGTCGACGAAGCGCGGAAGCGCGAGGTTCGTGCTGGCCGGGGAGAGCACGGCGATCACCATGGCGCTGCCGCCCACCTGGGTCACGAATGAGCCCTCGCCGCTCAGCAGCACGGCGAACAGGATCGACACGGCCACGATGAGACCGATCTGCAGGTGTCCCTGCCCGACCCAGGAGACCAGCAGGTCGCCGAGGGTGATGCCCACCGCCACGCCCGCGACCAGGAACAGGGTCCGGCGGAAGCGCTGGCCCACCGAACTGGCGATGGTGCCCACCGCCACGGCGGGCGCGAACAGGGGCTGCGGGTTGTCGAGCACGTCGTTGGCGATCCACCACGCGCCGGCCGCGGCCACACCCGACTGGACCGCCACGAGCAGGCTCAGCCGCAGCCGTACCAGTCGGTCCCGGGCGGTGGCGGAGCCGGTACGTCGCACCGCCGCCCACGCCGCGCCGACCGGGTCGTGGGGCGAGCGCGGGCTCGCCGGCTCCCCTCGTCTCACCACCACCACGCTACGGCTCCGCCGCCCCGGTCCGTCGGAAAAGCGAGGCTGAACGGCGGATCACGCGGGCACGTCCGAGCGGAGATGGGGTGGTCACCCGCGTCCTCGACGCGGTAGCGGCGGCCAGCTGAGATCGTCCGGGTCGCGGGCGCACGGCGTTTGCGGTGGCGGCGGCTCAGTCGCTCCCGGTCAGCCGCCGGCGCAGCGTCAGCTCGGTGCCGTCCTCGGTGCGGGTCACGCTCATCTCCCCCAGCGCCTGGATCAGCGCCAGCCCGCGCCCCCGGAAGCTCGACCCGCTGGACTCGCGCCACCGTCCGCTGTCCCGGATCGTCGCGGTGACCGTGCGGTCCGCGATGGTGACCTCCACCCCGATCGTCGGGTCGACCGGGTCGATCGGGTGCTCGATCGCGTTCGCCGCGGCCTCGGAGATCGCCACGGTGAGGTCGAACAGGTCCGTCTCGCCGACCTGGTGGGCGACGAGGAAGTCCTCCAGCCGCTTGCGCAGCACGCTGAGCCGGGTCGGGTCGGCGGGCAGGCGCAGCGCGAAGCGGTTCAACTCGGCCGCCTCCAGCGCGAGCACCGCCACGTCGTCGTGCCGGGTCCGACCGGCGACCCGTTCCACCACCGCGTCCACCAGGTCGGCCACGTGCTCGCCGCGCGCGGTCGCGTCGCGCCGCAGCTGGCCGAGCCCGGCGTCGATGCCGGCCGTCCGGTCCTCGATCAGACCGTCGGTGTAGAGCAGCAACCGGCCGCCGGGGGCGAGTTCGCCCTCGACGGTCCGGTAGGTGGTTCCGGGGATCGCGCCGACCGGCGGTCCGAGGGCCCGATCGTGCAGGAACGCCACGTCGTCTCCTCGGATCAGCAGGGGCGAGGGGTGACCCGCGCTGGCGTACCGCAGCCGGCCGTCGCGCGGGGAGAAGCTGAGGCAGACCACCGTGGCGAAGGAGCCGCTGCCGGTGGAGTGGACCAGCCGGTTGAGCCGGGTCAGCGCCTCGCCCGGGTCGTAGCCCTCCAGGACGTACGCCCGCAGCGCGTTGCGGAGCTGGCCCATCGCGGCGGCGGCCCGCACGCCCTTGCCGACCACGTCGCCGATGACCAGCACCATCTCGTCGTCGGGCGTGCCCATCACGTCGTACCAGTCGCCGCCGACCTCGACGTCCGCGCTGCCGGGCAGGTAGCGGCTGGCCACCACCGCGCCGGGCAGCTGCGGCAGCGTACGCGGCAGCAGGCTGTGCTGGAGCGTGCTGGCGATCCGGTGCTCGGCCTCGTAGAGCTGGGCGTTCTCCAGCCGCACGCCGACCAGCCGGGCCAGCTGGGTCAGCGCCGCCTGTTCGGCGCCGCCGCCCTCGCCCCGCCACACCCGCAGCTCGCCGAGCTGCTCGCCGGTGGTCCCGGTCAGCGGCAGCACCACGGACGGCTCGGCGGGCAGGTCGCCGCCGGCGTCCTCCTCGTGGCGGGCGCCGGTGGCGGTGACCAGCACCCGGCCCGCCTCGGCCAGGGTGAGCGCGTGCCGGGCGGCGACCCGCACCACCTCGGCGGTGGACCGGGCGGTGTTGATCGCCACCGCGGCGTCGGCGAGCGCCCGCAGCCGGCGGATGATCTGCCCGCGGAGCTGCCCCAGCTCGACGTTGGCCCGGACCCGGGCCACCAGTTCCTGGCTGGAGAAGGGCTTGGTCAGGTAGTCGTCCGCACCGGCCGAGAGGCCGGCGACCTCCTCGGCGGCGCCGGCCCGCGCGGAGAGCAGCACGATCGGCACGTGCCGGGTGACCGGGTTGGCGCGCAGCGCGGCGACCAGCCCGAAGCCGTCCAGCCGGGGCATCATCACGTCGCTGAGCACCAGGTCGAACGGGGTGTCGACGGCCAGCCGCAGCGCCTCCACGCCGTCCGGCACGGCCACCACCTCGTAGGCCGGCGAGAGCAGCCGGCCGACGTGCTCGCGCAGGTCGGGGTTGTCGTCGGCGACCAGGATCCGGCCGGCGCCGCCCGGCGTCCCGGACGACTCGGGCAGCCCGGCCGGCCGGGCCACCTCGTCGGTCCAGAACCCGGTCTCGGCGACGTAGAGCCGGGCCTGCTCCGGCTCGGACAGCGGCACCGGGGAGAGCGCGGACACCCGGTCGGCGGGCAGGTGCGCGTAGCCGAACGGCACGGTCACCGTGAACGTGGTGCCCCGGTCGACGACGCTGCTCGCGGTCACCGTGCCGCCGTGCATCTCGACCAGCTCACGGACCAGGGCGAGCCCGATGCCGGTGCCCTCGTGGGTGCGCGAGCGGGCGCCCGCCACCCGGTGGAACCGCTCGAAGACCTGCGGCAGCTCCTCCGGCGCGATGCCCACGCCGGTGTCGGTCACCTCCAGCACCGCGGCCCCGTCGCCGGAGCGGACCCGGACCCGGATCTCGCCGTCGAAGGTGAACTTGACCGCGTTGGAGACCAGGTTGAGGACGATCTTCTCCCACATGTCCCGGTCCACGTAGACCGGCGCGCGCAGCGGCGGGCAGTCGACCACCAGACGCAGTCCGGCCCGTTCGGTGGCCGAGCGGAACGTGCTGGCCAGCCTTGACGTGTAGTCGGCCAAATCGGTGGGCTGGTAGCGGGCGGCCAGCCGGCCGGACTCCAGCCGGGAGAAGTCGAGCACGGTGTTGACCAGCTTGAGCAGGCGCAGCCCGTTGCGGTGCATCATGGTCAGGCGATCGATGTAGCGGTCGGGCAGCTCCCGGTCGGCGAGCATGTCCTCCAGCGGGCCGAGGACCAGGGTGAGCGGGGTGCGGAACTCGTGGCTCACGTTGGCGAAGAAGTTGGTCTTGGCGCGGTCGAGCGCGGCCAACTCGGCGGCCCGGGCCCGCTCCTGCTCGTACGCCCGCTGCTTGCCGACCGCCCGGGAGACCTGCGCGGCGACCAGGTCGACGAAGTCGCGGTAGTCGTCGGTGAACGGGAGCCGGCGGGACACCCCGAGCAGCAGCACCCCGGCCGGCTCGTTGGTGGCGGTCAGCGGCAGCAGCAGCGCCTGGTCGGCGGCGTCCGCCGGGACGGTGCCGGGCAGGTCGGCGGTGGCGATCCAGCGCGGCGCGGTCAGCTCCTCGCCGGCGGTCAGTCCCGGCGGCGGCCCGGCGACCGTGGCCGGATCCGTCCCGGTGCAGCCGGCGAGCACGGTGGCGCCCTCGGGGTCGGTGAGCCAGAGCGCGCTGAACGGCACGTCGGCCCGGTGGGCGTCGAGCACCCGGGCGACGGCCCGGCCCAGTTCGAGCGTGCTCGGCACGTCGCCCAGCTCGTTGCCCAGCTCGGCCAGGGCCCGCAGCCGGCGCTCGCCCAGCACCCGGCCGGTGGTCTCGTTGACGAAGCAGAAGATCCCCTCGACGGTGCCGTCGGCGTCCCGGATCGGGTCGTACGAGACGTCGAAGTAGACGTCCTCAAGGAAGCCGTGCCGGTTGATCACGAAGGGATGGTTCTCGCCCCGGTAGGGCACGCCGGTGCCGCGCACCCCGTCGAGCAGCGGGCCGAGGACGTCCCAGGTCTCGGCCCAGTGCAGCCGGGCGGACTGCCCGATCACCGCCGGGTGCTTGTCGCCGATGGTGGGCCGGTAGGCGTCGTTGTAGAAGGCCAGGTGCTCCGCGCCCCAGAAGACCACCATCTGGGCGCGGGACGCCAGCATGGTGCTCACCGCGTGGCAGAGCGCGGCCGGCCAGCGGTCCGGGGTGCCGAGCGGGGTGGCGGCCCAGTCGAAGCCGCGCAGCCGCTCGCCCATCTCGCCGCCGGCGGCGAACGCCGCGGTCAGCAACGGTGGGAATGACGCGCCGGCCGCCGGGGACGATCGACCGACGTCCCCGCCCCCCTGGGCCGAGCCCATGCAGCCTCCCGCTCCGGCCATGTCCACGACGGCCGGCGTGGTTACGCCGACCGTCCCCGCCTACTACCCCGGCGGAGGAGCAACGTAACGCACCGGCACCGAAGGACGCTGGTTACCTCCGCCTCATCCTGACGTAACCGGCGGGCGGGGGCGAGTCGGGCGGGGCCCCGGGCCGGTCGGCTGTGATCTGCGCGACACCGCGGCCCGGACCAGCGCCGTGACCGGCCGAGGATCGGCCTCGTTCTCCGGATGCCACTGTACGCCGAGCACGAAGCGCCGCGCCGGGTCCTCCAGCGCCTCCACCACCCCGTCGTCGGCCCAGCCGGTGACCGCCAGGCCGCCAGGGTCGGCCACCGCCTGGTGATGGTACGAGTTGACCCGCTCCACGCCGGCCATCACGCTCGCGGCCCGGCTGCCCGGGGCGAAGCGCACCGGGTGCGACCCGTACACCCCGGGGGCCGGCCGGTGGCCGTCGTGGCCCACCACGTCCGGCAGGTGCTGGTGCAGGCTGCCGCCGTACGCGACGGCCAGCAGCTGCATCCCCCGGCACACGCCCAGCACCGGCAGGTCGGCGGCGAGCGCGGCGGTCAGCAGCGCCACCTCGCCGGCGTCGCGTTCCGGCCGGCTCTCGGTGCGCGGGTCGGGCGGCTGCCCGTAGCGCTCCGGGCCGACGTCCGCGCCGCCGGCCAGCAGCAGCCCGTCCAGCAGCCCGAGGACGTCGGCGTCGACGTCGTCCGGGGGCAGCACCACCGCCCGGCCGCCCGCCGCGGTCACCGCCCGGACGTACGCGTGCGGCACCAGCGTCGCCGGCACGTCCCGCCACACCGCCCAGCCGGCCGGCTCGACGTACGCGGTGACGCCGATGACCGGCCTTCGCCTCCTCATAGTGGAGTCACGTAGGCGCCGGTGATGCCGCCGTCGACCACGAACTGCGCGGCGGTCATGAACGAGGCGTCGTCGCTGGCCAGGAACGCCACCGCGGCGGCGATCTCGGTCGGGTCCCCGAACCGGCCCATCGGCACGTGCACGAGACGCCGGGCGGCCCGTTCCGGGTCCTTGGCGAACAGGTCCAGCAGCAGCGGCGTGGCCACCGGCCCGGGGCAGAGCGCGTTGACCCGGATGCCCTCGCGGGCGAACTGCACGCCCAGCTCCCGGGTCATCGCCAGCACCCCGCCCTTGCTCGCCGTGTACGCGATCTGCGACGTCGCGGCGCCCATCAGCGCCACGAACGAGGCGGTGTTGATGATCGAGCCCTTGCCCTGGCGGCGCATGTGCGGGATGACGTGCTTGCAGCACAGGTAGACGCTCGTGGTGTTGACCCGCAGCACCCGCTCCCAGGCGTCCAGCCCGGTCTCCAGGATGGAGTCGTCGTCGGGCGGGGAGATGCCGGCGTTGTGGAACGCGACGTCCACCCGGCCGTGCCGGTCCACCACGCCGTCGAAGAGGTCACGGACCGCCGTCTCGTCGGCCACGTCCGCGGCGACGAACTCCCCGTCCACCTCCCGCGCCGCCCGGGTGCCGGCGTCGGCGTCGATGTCCACGCAGACCACCCGGGCCCCCTCGGCGGCGAAGCGCCGCACGGTGGCGAGCCCGATGCCGCTGCCCGCGCCGGTCACCACGGCCACCCGGTCCTGAAGCCGTCCCTGCACTGTGATCACTCCTCGGTGCCGATGAACACGTTCTTGACGTCGGTGAAGGCGTGCAGCGCGTCCGGGCCCAGCTCGCGGCCGAGGCCGGAGCGTTTCATCCCGCCGAACGGGGTCCAGTAGCGCACCGAGGAGTGCGAGTTGACGCTGAGGTTGCCCGACTCCACCGCCCGGGCGACCCGGACAGCACGGCCCACGTCCCGGGTCCAGATCGAGCCGGAGAGGCCGTACTCGGTGTCGTTGGCGAGCCGGATCGCGTCCGCCTCGTCGTCGAACGCGAGCACCGAGACGACCGGGCCGAAGATCTCCTCCCGCCAGTGCCGGTCCGCCGGGGAGCCGGCGAGCAGCACGGTCGGGGCGTACCAGAAGCCGGGGCCGTCGGGGCACGAGCCGGTGAAGGCCACATCCGCGTCGTCGACGTACCCGGCGACCCGGTCCCGGTGCCCGGCGGAGATCAGCGGGCCCATCTCGGCGGTCTCGCGGGCCGGGTCCTCCACCCGGAACGCCCGCACGGCCGGTTCGAGCAGTTCCAGGAAGCGGTCGTACACCGGGCGTTGGACCAGGATCCGGGAGCGGGCACAGCAGTCCTGGCCGGCGTTGTCGAAGACCGCGGACGGCGCGGTGGCCGCCGCCTTCGCCAGTTCGGCGTCGGCGAAGACGATGTTCGCCGACTTGCCGCCCAGCTCCAGCGTCACCCGCTTCACCTGGGCGGCGCAGCCGGCCATGATCCGGGTGCCGACCTCGGTGGAGCCGGTGAAGCAGATCTTGCGGACCGCCGGGTGGGTGACGAACCGTTCGCCGACCACGCCGCCCGGCCCGGGCAGCACGGTGAACACGCCCTCGGGCAGCCCGGCGTCGCGGGCCAGCTCGGCCAGGCGCAGCGCGGTCAGCGGGGTCAGCTCGGCCGGCTTGAGCACCACCGTGTTGCCGGCCGCGAGCGCCGGGGCGAAGCCCCAACCGGCGATCGGCATCGGGAAGTTCCACGGCACGATCACCCCGACCACGCCGAGCGGCTCGTGGAACGTGACGTCGAGCCCGCCGGGCACCGGGATCTGCTGCCCGGTCAGCCGCTCCGGCGCGCCCGCGTAGTAGTCGAGCACGTCGCGGACGTTGCCGGCCTCCCAGCGCGCGTTGCCGATGGTGTGCCCGGCGTTGCGCACCTCCAGGAGAGCCAGCTCCTCGAGATGCGCGTCGACCTGGGCGGCGAACCGCCGCAGCAGCCGCCCCCGGTCCCCCGGCGCCACCCGACGCCACGACTCGAACGCGGCAGCCGCCCGAGCGATCGCGACATCCACGTCGTCGACGGAACACCCCGGAACAACCCCGATCCCCGCCCCGTCAACAGGCGAGATCACCTCACCCACGCCGTCCCCTCCCCTCAGCTCGGCGATCTTGCAGTTGCTGCCCCGGCGAAAGCCGCATCACGCCCACGTGGAGGGCCGCAAGTGCAAGATCGGCGTCGACAACGGCGGCGCAACGGCGAGGGCGAGGAAGGGTGGCGGCGGGGTCAGAGGCGTTCGAAGCCACGCCGCAGCTCCCAGTCCGTGACCGCGGCGTCGAAGGCGGCCAGCTCGACAGTCGCCTGGTTGGCGTAGTGGGCGGCCACCTCGTCGCCGAACGCCGCCCGGGCCACCTCCGAGCGCTGCCACAGGTCGAGGGCGTCGCGCAGCGTGCCCGGGACCCGCTCGGCCTCCGGGTCGTCGTACGCGTTGCCGGTGCACTCGTCCGCCAGCTCCAGCTCGTTCTCGATGCCGTGCACCGCGCCGGCCACCAGCGCGGCGATCGCCAGGTACGGGTTGACGTCCGCCCCCGGCACCCGGTTCTCCACCCGCATCCCCTGCCCGTGCCCGACCAGCCGCAGCGCGCAGGTGCGGTTGTCGGTGCCCCAGCGCAGCGCGGTCGGCGCGAACGAGCCCGGCTGGTAACGCTTGTAGGAGTTGATGTTCGGCGCGAACAGCAGGCTGAACTCGCGCATGGTGGCGAGCAGCCCGGCCAGCACCCGCTGACCGGTCACGCTCAGGTGCGCCGGCCCGTCACCCAGCATCGCCGACTTGCCGGCGGCGTCGCGCAGCGAGAAGTGGATGTGGCAGGAGTTGCCCTCCCGCTCGTTCGGCTTGGCCATGAACGTGATCGCCATGCCCTCCTGGGCGGCGATCTCCTTGGCGCCGTTCTTGTAGATGACGTGGTGGTCGGCACAGCGCACCGCCTCGTCGTAGCGGAAGGCGATCTCGTGCTGGCCGAGGTTGCACTCGCCCTTCGCGCTCTCCGGGGTGAGGCCGGCGGCGGCCATCTCGGTGCGGATGCGACGCAGCAGCGGCTCCACCCGCGCGGTGCCGAGCAGGGAGTAGTCCACGTTGTACTGGTTTGCCGGGGTCAGGTCACGGTAGCCGCGCGACCACGCCTCCTCGTACGAGTCGCGGTAGAGCACGAACTCCAACTCGGTGCCGGCGTAGGCGGTCAGCCCGTGCGCGGCCAGCCGGTCGAGCTGCCGGCGCAGGATCTGCCGGGGCGAGGCGACCACCGGGCCGGAGCCGTCCAGCCACTCCAGGTCGGCCAGCAGCAGCGCGGAGCCGGGCTGCCAGGGCATCCGGCGCAGCGTGTCCAGGTCGGGGCGCATGGCGAAGTCGCCGTAGCCGCGTTCCCAGCTCGACATCGCGTACCCGTCGACGGTGTTCATGTCCACGTCCACGGCGAGCAGGTAGTTGCACCCCTCGCTGCCGTTCGTGACCACCTGGTCGAGGAAGAACGGCGCGTGGAACCGCTTGCCCTGCAGGCGCCCCTGCATGTCGGTGAGCGCGAGCACCACCGTGTCGATCTCACCCTCGGTGACGGCGACCCGCAACTGTTCCAGCGAGAGCGGCGTTCTCTTCATCAGGGGGCCTCCATCACCAAGGTCTACTGGCAAACCGGATCACCGTCAATGCCCCGACGAGGTCGGGGGCGAAACGCCAGGAGTGCACATGCGTCGTCGGATCGTCGCGGCCGTCGCCGCCGTCCTCGTGATCGCACTGGGCGCCACCGACGCCCGCGCCGACCGGCAACCCGCCGCCGCGCCCGAGCGCCCCGCCGCCGCCGCCGGCGCGGTCGACCGGCGGCCGGTCCCGGTCGACCTGCGCGCCGTCGGTCGGCGGACCGTCGGATCCGGACCCGACCTGACCCGTCCCCGGGTGGTCGCCTCCGGGCTGGAGGTGCCGTGGGGCCTGGGCTTCCTGCCCGACGGCAGCGCGCTGGTGGCGCAGCGGAACCAGGGCACGATCCTGCGGATCCGTCCCGGCCGCCCGGCCCGGCAGGTCGCCCGGATCCCCGACGTGGTGGCCGGTGGCGAGGCGGGCCTGCTCGGGCTCGCGGTCTCCCCCACCTACCGCCGGGACCGCTGGGTCTACGCCTGCTACACCACCGCCACCGACATCCGGATCGTCCGGTTCCGGCTCCGGTCGGACCGGGCCCCGCAGGTGCTGGTCAGCGGCATCGCCCGGGCCACCTTCCACGACGGCGGGCGGATCGCGTTCGGGCCCGACGGCATGCTCTACGCCGGTGTCGGCGACGCCGGGGTGCCCGCCCGCTCCCAGGACCTGACCAGCCGCAACGGCAAGATCCTGCGGATCCGCCCGGACGGCCGGGTGCCGGCGGACAACCCGTTCCCCGGCTCGCCGGTCTACAGCTACGGCCACCGCAACGTGCAGGGGCTCGCCTGGGACCGGGCCGGCCGGCTGTTCGCCACCGAGTTCGGCCAGAGCACCTGGGACGAGGTGAACCGGATCGTGCCGGGCGGCAACTACGGCTGGCCGGTGGTCGAGGGCGTCGCCGGCGACCCCCGGTTCCGGGACCCGGTGGTCGTCTGGCCGCCCGCCCAGGCCTCACCGAGCGGCGCCGCGTTCAGCCGGGGCACGCTCTACGTGGCCGCGCTGCGCGGGACCCGGCTCTGGGCGATCCCGGTCGACGCCGCCGGCGACGTCGGCGTACCGGTGGCGGAGCTGGTCGGGACGTACGGCCGCCTGCGTACCGTGGCGGTGGCCCCCGACGGCGCGCTCTGGGTGACCACCAGCAACCGCGAGCCCCGCGGCGTCCCGCCGGCGCCCACCGACGACCGCATCATCCGCTTCCCGCCCACCCACCGCCGGCCCTCGGCCTGAGACCCCTGGGGTACGCGGACAGCCCGTCGGTCGCCGGTGGCGCCCAGGTCAGTAGCGGGTGCCGGCGGGTGCCGGCAGAGCGTCGAGTTCCGCCAGGTCGGTGTCGGTGAGCCGGAGCCGGGCGGCGGCGGCGTTCTCGTCGAGCCGGGTGCGGCGACGGGTGCCGGGGATCGGCACGACGTGGTCGCCCTGGGCCAGGGTCCAGGCGAGGGCCACCTGTCCGGCGGTGGCGTGGTGCCGGGCGGCGATGGCTTCGACCCGGTCGACGAGGGCGAGGTTGGCGGCGCGGTTGTCCTGGTGGAAACGGGGCAGGCGGCCGCGGAAGTCGTCGGCGGCGAAGACGGTGTCCCGGTACCGGCCGGTGAGGAATCCGCGGCCGAGCGGGGAGAACGGCACGAACGCGGCACCGTGGCGGACGCACCAGTCGAGGCTGGTGGTGAGGTGGTCGCGGGTCCACAGGGACAGTTCCGACTGGACGGCGCTGATCGGGTGTACGGCGTGGGCGCGGTCGAGCTGGTCGACGGTGAACTCGGAGACCCCGAGGGCACGGGCCTTGCCGGCGGCGACCATCTCGGCCATGGCGCCGATGCTGTCCTCGACGGGGACGTTCGGGTCGGGCCGGTGCAGGTAGTACAGGTCGACGTGGTCGACTCCGAGCCGGCGCAGGGACGCGTCGATGGCCTGCCGCAGGTGTTCGGGCCGGCCGTCCTGCACGATGGGGAAGTTGTCCCCCTCGGTGTCGGTGACGACGTTGCCGCCCTTGGTGGCGAGGACGACCTCGTCGCGCCGGCCGGCGACGGCCCTGCCGACGACCTCCTCGTTGGTGAAGGGGCCGTACATGTCGGCGGTGTCCAGGAAGGTGACCCCGAGGTCGAGAGCGTGGCCGATGACCTGGTCCGGGTCCTCCGCCCCGGGGTCGTCACCGTAGGCCCAGGTCATACCCATGCAGCCGAGTCCGACGGCGCCGACGGTGGGCCCGTCGGTCCAGAGCTGCCGGGTGGGGATGGTGTCGGTGGTCATCCGTCTCTCCTCAGGTTCACGCCCCGGTCGGTGCGGGCCGCCTCCGGTTCCGGTCGTCGAAGCCGACGTTACGAGTTCGAGCGCACTCGAAGGCAACCTGTCGGCCCGGCGGTCCCGTCCACCGACCGCCGCCGCACGACCCGCGCGCGACGGGGTCAGGCCGGCGGGGTGGGAGCCTGCTCCTCGACCGTACGACGGGGGCCGGTGAACCACTTGCGGGCCGAGGCGTACCACCAGATCGCGACGCCGAGCAGCACGCCACCGATCGCCAGCGGGGCGTAGTTCACCGCGGTCCAGGAGAAGTCGGGGTGGCCCGGCACGCCGGCCGGGACGATCGGCAGCACGAAGTAGACCGAGATGATCGCGATCTCCACCACCGCGATCCAGCCGAGCAGCCGGTAGCGCCGGCCGAGCGTCCACGGCCCCGGGGTGAACCGGTCCCCCATCCGCAGGCGCAGGAAGATCGGGATGATGAAGGACAGGTAGAGCCCGATCACCGCCACCGACACCACCGCGTAGAACGCGACCGGTATGCCGCCGCGCTGGTAGAGCGCGGGCAACGTGAGCACCAGCCCGGCCAGCGTGGCGCCGATGATGGCGTTCACCGGCGTGCCGTTGCGGTTCACCCTCGACCACAGCCGCCAGCCCGGCACCGCCCGGTCCCGGCTGAACGCGTACGCCATCCGCGACATCGAGGTCACGCAGCTCATCCCGCAGAAGAACTGCCCGATGGTGGAGATGATGATGACGGCCTTGAAGAAGAACGGCGTCAGCGCGGTCTCGAAGATCGCCCCGGAGAAGCCGCCCGCTTCGTTGATCGCGTCCACGTCGGTGGCCGCGAACAGGAACGCCAGCAGCAGGATCCAGCCGCCGACCGCGGAATAGAAGATCGACCGCCAGAGCCCCTGCGCGGCCGCCTTGGACGCGCCGCGCGTCTCCTCGGAGACGTGGGCGCAGGCGTCGAAGCCGGTGATCGTGTACTGCGTGAGCAGGAAGCCCAGCGGCAGGATGTAGAACCAGAACGCCAGCCCGCCGGTGTCCCCGTCGCCGAAGCCGGAGTTGTTGAACCGCTCGGTGAACACGAAGCGGAAGCTCTGGTGGTCGTCCGGGACCAGGACCAGGATCAGCACCACCGCGGCCGCGCCGGCCACGTGCCACCAGACCGAGACGTTCTGGAGTACGTCGATGACGTGGTGCCCGTAGATGTTGATCAGCCCGTGCAGGGCCAGGATCACCACGAACAGCCCGAACGTCTGGTGGCCGGTGCCGGCCCAGCCGTCGAACAGCGCCGAGAGCGTCAGGTTGAGGAACGTGGCGCAGCCGTAGTCGACCGAGGCGGTCACCGCGACCAGCCCGATCAGGTTGAGCCAGCCCGTGAACCAGCCGTGCACCGGCCGGCCCATGGTCGCCGCCCACCAGTAGATCCCGCCCGCGGTGGGGTACGCCGAGACCAGCTCGGCCAGGCAGAACCCGATGATCAGGATGAACAGCGAGATCAGCGGCCAGCCCCAGGAGACCGCGACCGGGCCGCCGTTGTTCCACGCCTGGCCGAACGTGGTGAAGCAGCCGGCCAGGATCGAGATGATGGAGAACGAGATGGCGAAGTTGGAGAAGCCGCTCCACTTGCGACGCAACTCCTGCTTGTAGCCGAGTTCGGCGAGTCGTCGGGCGTCGTCGTCCATCGGTTGCTCGGCGGTCGGCGCGGGCGTCGTGGCCACTGCACACCTCCTCGAGGCGAAGTCCCCGTACGAGTGCTCGCAGTCTGCTCCCGCCGATCAAGGTGGTCAATACGTGTCCCGGGTAATTGCGTTGTCCCCGCTTCCCGTGCGGGGCATGCTTGAAGCCGTGACCAGGCCCGACCCGACGGGCCGGCGCCGGGCGCTCGGCAACGCCCGGTCCGCGGCGGCGCGCGGCGTCCACCTCTCTCTCACTGATGTACGGCGATCCGCCGTACCCCCGGACGCCCCGCGCCGCCGCACTCTCACGTCCGGCCGACGGCGATCCAGGCGGTCAGGAAGTCGGCGGCCGGCACCGCGAAGAGCAGGCAGACCCCGGCCAGCCGGGCGATGGTGGGCCGCCGGACGGCGACGGCGTAGCCGGCGACCAGCACCGGCGCCCACAGGTCCTGAAGGAGCCACGACTCCCGCCGGACCAGCAGGTCGAGGTGGCAGACCGCGAGCCACACCACGGTCGCCGCCGACCAGAGGACCAGGCCGGCCCGCCGGCACGCCCGGGCACCCCAGCGCACCGCCGCCGTGACGTCCCCGGCGACGCGGTCGGCGGCGACGTCCAGCACGGTCGTCGGCGGGTAGAGCGCGGCGACCAGGAACAGGCCCAGCAGCGCCACGAGGAGCGGGTAGCCGGTGACCGGCCGGTGCAGGGACCAGCCGGCCAGTGGCGCGAGGACCCCGACGGCGAGGGCGTTGGCGGCGACGTCCAGGCCCGGCCGGGTCTTCAGTCGCACCGGCGGCGCGCTGTAGAGCCACCCGAGCAGCAGCACGACCGCCGTGCCGAGGGCGAAGGCCGGTCCGACCGCCGTGGCGGCGAGTACGAGCGCCGCGAGCGCGGCACCGTGGTGCCAGCGCATCAGATCGGCCGCGGTGAGCAGGCCGGTGACCAGCGGAGCGCCGGCCTTGCGCGGGTTCCGCCGGTCGCTGGGCAGGTCGTACCGGTCGTTGACGGCGAGCACGGCGGTCCAGAGCAACGGCCCGAGCACCACCAGGGCGGCCAGCGACCTCGGCAGCGTCGCCGCCGGCGGCAGCCAGCGGTGGGTGGCGAGCACCGAGCCGGCGTACGCGGCGGCCCAGCCGAGCGGCCAGAACCACGGACGCGACAGGAGCAGCAGCGCCCGGGCCCGGGCCGTTCGCGCGCCGGCGGCAGGGCGGAGGAGAACCATGCCACCGACGCTAGGAATCCGCCCGGCCGACGGCCTCCCGCCGGCGAGCCAGGGCGCTCCCCCGCGACGGGGAACCGCCGGTCAGGCGAACAGCAGGCCCGCCACCCAGAGCGCGGCGATCACCAGGCCGGCGAAGAACTCGACGAGCATGGACAGCCCGGCCGCCTTGAGCGCCTGCACCGTCGCCGGCCAGGCCAGCTGGTTGCTGCCCAGCCGCAGCCGCTCCGCGCCCCAGATGCCACCGACGAAGCCGATCGGCAGACCGACCACCGGGATCACGAAGAACCCGACCAGGCCGAGCAGTCCGCCGGCCAGCAGCGACGACGTGGGTACGCCGGTGCGCTTGAGGTTCCGCCCCGGCCAGAGGTACTTGACCACGGTGCCGCCGGCGGCGACCACGGTGGCGGCGGCGAGCACCGCCCAGCGGCCCGGGCCGGCGTCGGCGAAGATCGCCCAGACCAGCACGCCGCCCCAGCACAGCGGCAGCGCCGGCAGCCCCGGCACCACCACCCCGGCCAGGCCGGCCAGGATCGCCAGCGCGGCCACCACCGACACCACTGCCTGCGAATCGCTCAGACTCACGGGTTCTCTCTCTTCTCTGCACAGACGCTGCCTGATCGAGGTGTTAAGCGGGGGCCCCGCCTCTACCGGAGGCGTTAACAGGGGGCCCTTCCTTACCCCTCCAGGCGGGCGCGGATGCCGTCGGCGGGCATGGGGGCGCCGAACAGGCGGCCCTGCCCGGTGTCGCAGCGCAGCGCCCGCAACCGTTCGGCCTGCACCTCGGTCTCCACCGCCTCGGCCGTCACCGACAGCTCCAGCGCGTGGGCCAGCCGGACCAGCGCGTCGACGATCCGCTCGTCCCGGTGGTCGGCGACCGCGTCCGCGCCGTCGCCCCGGATCCCCTCGACGAACGGGCCGGCCAGCTTGACGCAGTGGATCGGCAGCCGGCGCAGGTACGCCAGGTTCGAGTAGCCGGTGCCGAAGTCGTCGATGGCCAGCCGCAGCCCGAGGTCGGCGAGCTGGTGCAGGGCACGCAACGGCTCGCCCGCGCTGCCCATCACCGCGCTCTCGGTCAGCTCCAGTTGGAGCAGCGCGGCGGGCAGCCCGGTGTGCTGCAACGCCTCGGCCACGGTCTCCACGATGGCCGGGTCGTCGGCCTGCCGGGCGGCCAGGTTGACGCTCACCACCGGCGTGGTCGACGGGAACGCGCGCCGCCAGCTCTCCGCGTCCCGGCATGCCTGGCGCAGCACCCAGGCGCCGAGCCGGACGATCAGGCCGGTCTCCTCGGCCAGGCCGATGAACCGGTCCGGCCCGAGCAGCCCCAGCTCCGGGTGCTGCCAGCGGACCAGCGCCTCGACCGCCACCATCGTGCCGTCCAGCAGGGACACGATCGGCTGGTAGTGCAGGACGAACTCGCCCCGGTCCAGCGCGGCCGGCAGGTTCGACGCCAGCGAGGAGCGGGCGATGTCGGCGGCGCTGCGCTCCGGGTCGTACACCGCCCAGCGGCCCCGCCCCTCGGCCTTGGCCCAGTAGAGCGTGGTGTCCGCGGCCTTCATCAGCTCCGCGACGCTGGTCTCCGCCGCCAGGCACTCCACGATGCCGATGCTGGCCGAGACGGCGAGCTGCTGGTCGCCCACGTGCACCGGCGCGGAGACCGCGGCCAGGGCCAGCTCGGCCACCTCCACCGCGTCGTCGATGCCGCCGTCGGAGTCGACCAGGATGACGAACTCGTCCCCGCCCATCCGGGCCACCAGGTGCCCCCGACCGGCCACGCAGTCGCTCAGCCGCCGGGCGATCACCTTGAGCAGCCGGTCGCCCAGGTCGTGGCCGAGGCTGTCGTTGACCGCCTTGAAGCCGTCCAGGTCGATGAAGCAGAGCCCGACGCGCTGCTCCGGCCCGGCCGCGTCGAAGACGTCGCCCAACGTCTCGAAGAACAGCGTCCGGTTGGGCAGCCCGGTCAGCGGGTCGTGCAACGCCTGGAAGCGCAGTCGTTGCTGCAGCTCGTACCGCTGGGTGATGTCCTCGATCATGGCGACGGTGAAGCGGGGACGGCCGTCGTCGTAGCGGATGAGCGAGACGGCCAGGTCGGTCCAGACCACGCTGCCGTCCTTGCGGTAGTAGCGCTTCTCCACCCGGGCGCTGTCCCGCTTGCCCTCGATCAGCTCCTGGTAGACCTCCCACATGCCGGCCGCGTCGTCGGCGTGGAACAACGCGGCCACGTTCATCCGCCGCAATTCGCCGACGGTGTAGCCGAGCATGTCCGCGAAGGACTGGTTCACCTCGATGATCTGCCCGCCGACGCCGGCGATGCCGATGCCGATGGCCGCGCCGGTGAAGACCGCCCGGAAGCGTGCCTCGCTGTCCCGCAGCGCCTGCTCCACGGTGTCCCGGGCCTGCCAGGCGGAACGGGCGATCCGCTCCTGCTGGCTGAACACCCGGTCGCGCAGGGCCCGGGCGAACCCGGCGGCGAGCGCGCCCTGCAACAGCGCGACCCGTTCCCGCAGCTCGGGTGACTCCTCCCGGGCCGGCAGCACCCAGGGCAGGAACCGGTCGCCGAGGGCCTGCACCGACCAGTCGAGCACGCCGGGCTCGGTGAGGTGCGCCTCGACCAGGGCACGCCCGACCTCCTCCGCCGGTCGGGCGGAGAAGGTCGGGGCGAGCAACGCCCGGCCCAGCCGCTCGGTGAGCGGCACCAGCAGACGCTCGGTCTCGACCGCGCTCAGCGGCACGAACCCGATGCGGCGCACCGCGCGAGCCCACTCGGCGGCGTACGCGGCGGCGCCGGGCCTGCTGACGTCTCCCCCGTCGGTCTCCGGGGCGCCCACGGGTTCAGCCGTCGGTGCGGTCGTGCCGGGCCACGCCGCCGAACGCCCCGAAACGTTCCGGGTGCTCGTCCACGTCGGACGGCGAGTCGGGCCGCCACAGCGGCATGTGCACCACGCCCGGTTCGAGGATCGTCCAGTCGCCGAAGAAACCGGTGATCTCGGCCCGCGAGCGGAGCGTGATCTCGGTGGCGGTACGCGCCGACAGCCGCTGCGCGTCGAGCATCTCCTGCGGCTGGTCCTCGAACGTGGAGTGCGACACGACCAGGAAGCTGCCCGGCGCGGCGGCCGCCCGCAGGGTGGCCAGGATGTCGGCCGGGCGGTCCGCGTCGGGGATGAAGTGCACCACGCCGGCGAGCAGGATGCCCAGCGGCCGGTCGAAGTCGATCAGGCCGCTGGCCCGGGCTTGGTCCAGGATCAGCTTCGGCTCCCGCAGGTCGGCCAGGATCGCGGTGGCCCGGTCGTTGCCGGCCAGCAGCTCGTGGCTGTGCGCCACCGCGACCGGGTCGATGTCCACGTAGACGATGCGGGCCTGCGCGTCGGCCGCCTGGGCCACCTCGTGCACGTTGCCCACGGTGGGAATGCCGGAACCGATGTCGAGGAACTGGTCGATGCCGGCGTCGAGCAGCACCCGGACGGCCCGGCGCAGGAACTCCCGCCCGGAACGCATGGTGGCCGCCAGGTTCGGCGTCATGGCGGCGATCTGCTCGGCGAGCTGCCGGTCGATCTCGAAGTTGTGCGCGCCGCCGAGGAAGTAGTCGTAGACCCGGGCGGCGCTCGGCCGGGTCAGGTCGATCTCGGCGGGAAGTCCGTCCGGCGTCTGCATCGCTCGGTCCCCCAGGTCGTTCGCCGCCACGAGGCGGATCATGTGGTCCAGCCCACTCTAGGCGCGGACGACCAGCAACGGGAGATCCACCGGGGGCGATGCCGCCGGCCGGGCTCAGTCGGCCGACTCCAGCAGCATCGAGATGCCCTGCCCGACGCCGACGCACATGGTCGCCAACGCCCGCCGGCCGCCCCGCCGCCGCAGCTCCAGCGCGGCGGTCAACGCCAGCCGGGCGCCGCTGGCGCCCAGCGGGTGGCCCAGCGCGATCGCGCCGCCGTTCGGGTTGACGTGCTCGGCGTCCTCGGGCAGGCCCAGCTCCCGCAGCACGGCCACGGACTGCGCGGCGAACGCCTCGTTCAGCTCCACCACGTCGACGTCGGCCAGGTCGACGCTGTGACGGTCGAGCAGCTTCCGGGTGGCCGGGACCGGACCGATCCCCATGATCCGCGGCGGTACGCCGGCCGCCGCCGCGCCGCGTACCCGGGCCAGCGGGGTGAGGCCGTAGCGGTCGACGGCGGCCGCGGAGGCGACCAGCAGCGCGACCGCGCCGTCGTTGACGCCGGAGGAGTTGCCGGCGGTCACCGTCCCGCCGGACCGGAACGGGGTGGGCAGCGCGGCCAGCTTCGCAAGTGTCGTCTCCCGCGGGTGCTCGTCGACCTCGACCAGCTTCGTCTCCCGCCTGCCGGCCGGCACGGTGACCGGCACGATCTCGTCGGCCAGCCGGCCGTCGGCCTGCGCCTTCGCGGCCCGCTGCTGCGAGCGGTACGCGAACGCGTCCTGCGCCGCCCGGTCGACGCCGTACTCGGCGGCCACGTTCTCCGCCGTCTCCGGCATCGAGTCGATGCCCCACCCGCGCTCCATCAGCGGGTTCACCAGCCGCCAGCCGATGGTGGTGTCGTAGACCTCGGCGGTGCGGGCGAACGGGGTGGCCGCCTTCGGCAGCACGAACGGCGCGCGGCTCATGCTCTCCACGCCGCCGGCCACCAGCAGGTCGGCCTCGCCGGCCACGATCGCCCGGGCGGCGGTGGCGAGCGCGTCCAGGCCGGACCCGCAGAGCCGGTTCACGGTGCTGCCCGGCACCTCCTGCGGCAGGCCGGCGAGCAGCGCGGCCATCCGCGCCACGTTGCGGTTGTCCTCGCCGGCCTGGTTGGCGCAGCCGAGGATCACGTCGTCGGTGCGGGCCCAGTCGACGGACGGGTGGCGCGTCACCAGCTCGCGGACGACGTGCGCGGCCAGGTCGTCGGGGCGGACCCCGGCGAGGGCGCCGGCGTACCGGCCGATCGGGGTGCGAACTCCGGCAACGAGGTAGGCCACGGTCATCGCGCGCACGTCCTTCGGGGGTGGGAAGGGGGTCGGTCGGCGGGTCGCCCGCCGGGTCACGGGGGCACCCGGCGCCAGGATATCCGCGCCCGGAGCGGATAGGTTGGCGGCATGGCCGGGGCCCAGTTCAGCGCAGAGACCAGCGGCGGCGGCGCGTTCGTCCGCCAACCCAACCGGTTCACCGGGCGGGTCACCCCGCACTCCACCTCGCCGGAGGGCGGCGGGCCGGACGAGCAGGGGCGGTGGCCGCTGGAGGCCGGCCGGTACCGGCTGGTCTGGTGCCGGGCCTGCCCGTGGGCGCACCGGGCCCGGATCGTGCGCAGCCTGCTCGGCCTGGACGAGGTGATCTCGCTGGGCACCGTGGACCCGATCCGGGACGAGCGCGGGTGGCGGTTCGCCCTCGACCCGGACGGCTTCGACCCGGTGCTGGGCATCGGTTTCCTCTCCGACGCCTACCTCGCCACCGATCCCGACTACACCGGCCGGGTGACCGTGCCGGCGCTGGTCGACACGCTCACCGGGCGGATCGTCACCAACGACTACCCGCAGCTCACGCTCGACCTCTCCACCGAGTGGCGACGGTTCCACGCCCCGGACGCGCCGGACCTCTACCCGGTCGAGCTGCGCCCGGAGATGGACGTGCTGATGGCGGAGATCCACCGGGACGTCAACAACGGCGTCTACCGGTGCGGCTTCGCCACCTCGCAGGAGGCGTACGACGAGGCGTTCACGGCGCTGTTCGCCCGGCTGGACGCGTTGGGCGAGCGGCTGGCCGGGCGGCGCTACCTGATGGGGGACGCGATCACCGAGGCGGACGTCCGGCTGTTCACCACGCTGGTCCGCTTCGACGTGGCCTACCACGGGCACTTCAAGTGCAACCGGCACAAGCTGACCGAGATGCCGGTGCTCTGGGCCTACGCCCGGGACCTGTTCCAGACCCCCGGCTTCGGCGAGACGGTGGACTTCGACCACATCAAGCGGCACTACTACGCCACCCACGACATGATCAACCCGACCCGGATCGTGCCGCTCGGTCCGGACCTGTCCGGCTGGACCACGCCGCACGGGCGTGGCTGACCGCACCTCGCGCCGGGTCGCCGCCGGGTCCGCCGCCGCCTGCCTGGTGGCCGGCGTGGTCGCGGTCACGGTCGCGCTGGTAGCAGGTCCCGGTCCGGGCCTGACCGGGTACGTCAGCGAGGCCGGCGTCACCGACAGCGGGTACGCCGGGACGTACCGGATCGGGGTCTTCGCCCTGGCCGCGGCGCTGCTGCTGCTCGCCGCGGCGCTGCCGCCGGCGGTGCGCGCGGCGCCCGGGCTGCTCGGGACCGGCGCCGTCGCCACGGTGCTCTCCGGCGCGGTCACGTGCAGCACCGGCTGCCCGCTGCCGCCGTTCGAGGCCGCCACGGTGGCCGACCTGGTGCACGGCGGGGCCAGCATCGCGGCGACCGCCGCGGTGGTCTTCGCCATGCTGGCGGTGCTGCTCTCCCCCGCGGCCGGTACGGCGTTGCGGCGGGTCGCGGCGCTCGGCGCGGCGCTGGCGCTGCCGCTGTCCGGCGCGGTCGGGCTGGCCATGCTCCTGGTCGGGCGGGGCGCGCTGGTGGGGGTGCTGGAGCGGGTGCTGCTGGGGGTGGTCGCGGCGTGGGGTCTGGGCACCGCCCTCCTCTGCGGGTGTAAGGGGCCTCACGGGAAGCGGTCCTTCCATCCACGGCGCGACGGGAGTAGCGTCGGCCGGCGATGACCAATGTCTGGTGCCTCACCGAGCGCCTGTACGTCGACCTCCGACGGCAGGCCAGCGGCGTCTGTCCGGCGTAGCTCCGCTCCCGCGACGCCCCCTTCCCGCCCAGACTCCTTGGACGCATCCTCATGGCTTCCGCCCTGCGCAAAATTCCCTTCTCCGTGCAGATCCTGCTCGGCCTCGTCCTCGGCGTGGCGCTCGGCTTCCTCGCCCGCGCCAACGACCTCGCCTGGCTGACCAGCACCCTCGACACCGTCGGCGGCCTCTTCGTCCAGCTCCTCAAGCTGGCCGTGCCGCCGCTGGTCTTCACCGCCATCGTGGTCAGCGTGGTCAGCCTGCGCGGCGTGGCCAACGCCGCCCGGCTGGCCGTCAAGACGCTGCTCTGGTTCGGCATCACCGCGCTGATCGCGGTGAGCCTCGGCATCGGCCTCGGCCTGCTCACCAACCCCGGTCGGGGCGTCAACCTGGACCCGGCCGGCGCCACCGCGCCGAAGACCACCGGCTCCTGGATCGACTTCCTCACCGGCATCGTGCCGACCAACCCGGTCGGCGCGTTCGTCGAGGGCAACGTCCTGCAGATCGTCTTCCTCGCCCTGGTCGTGGGCGCGGCCGCGCTGCTCGTCGGGGATGCCGCCGAACCGTTCGTGTCGCTCAACCGGGCGGTGCTCACCATCGTGCAGAAGGCGCTCTGGTGGGTCATCCGGCTCGCCCCGCTCGGCACCCTCGGCCTGATCGGCAACGCCGTCGCCTCGTACGGCTGGGACCTGCTGGCCCCGCTCGCGAAGTTCACCACCGCCGTCTACGTCGGCTGCGCCCTGGTGCTGTTCGTGGTCTACCCGGCGCTGCTCGCCGGCGCCGGCCGGCTCAACCCGGTGCGCTTCTTCGCCGGCGCCTGGCCCGCCATCCAGCTCGCCTTCGTGTCCCGCTCCTCGGTGGGCACCATGCCGGTGACCCAGCGCTCGGTGGAGCGCCTCGGCGTCCCCCGCGAGTACGCCTCCTTCGCCGTGCCGTTCGGCGCCACCACGAAGATGGACGGCTGCGCCGCCATCTACCCGGCGCTGGCCGCGATCTTCGTGGCGCAGGTGTTCGGCGTCGACCTCGGTGTCACCGACTACCTGCTGATCGCGTTCGTCTCGGTGGTCGGCTCGGCCGCCACCGCCGGCCTGACCGGCGCGATCGTCATGCTCACGCTGACCCTGAGCACGCTGGGCCTGCCGCTGGCCGGCGCCGGCCTGCTGCTGGCCATCGACCCGATCCTGGACATGATGCGGACCGCCACCAACGTGGCCGGGCAGGCCGTGGTGCCGACCATCGTGGCCGCCCGCGAGGGCACGCTCGACCGGGCCGCGTACGACTCCGCCGGCAAGCGGGACCTGGTCGAGCCGGTCGAGCCGGCCGAGCGCCTCGTTCCCGTACCCGCCTGAGCATCCTGATCCGGGTGCGTTCCTGGTCGCCGCGGCGACGAGGGACGCACCCGGTTCCACGACCCGAGGAGAACCGCATGAGCGCCCTGTTCACGCCGCTCGCCCTGCGCGGCGTCACGCTGCCCAACCGGATCGCGATGGCGCCGATGTGCCAGTACAGCGCCGGCCCGGACGGCCTGCCCACCGACTGGCACCGCGTCCACCTCGGCTCCCGGGCCGTCGGCGGCGCCGGGCTGGTGCTCAGCGAGGCGACCGCCGTGGTCCCCGAGGGGCGGATCACCCCGCAGGACGTCGGGCTCTGGTCCGACGCGCACGTCGACGCGTGGCGGCCGGTCACCGCGTTCGTCGCCGGCCGGGGCGCGGTGCCGGCGGTGCAGCTCGCGCACGCCGGGTTCAAGGCCTCGACGTACCGGCCGTGGGCGCCGCGCCAGGGCGGCGTGCCGGACGCCGACGGCGGCTGGACGCCGGTCGGCCCGGGCGGCGACCCGTTCGTCCCCGACTACCGCACGCCCGCCGCGCTGGACGAGGCCGGCATCGCCGCCGTGGTGACCGCCTTCGCCACCGCCGCCCGGCGGGCGCTGGACGCCGGCTTCGCCGCGGTGGAGATCCACGCGGCGCACGGCTACCTGCTGCACGAGTTCCTCTCCCCGCTGACCAACCGCCGAGCCGACGGCTACGGCGGCGACCGGGCCGGCCGGATGCGGTTCACCCTGGAGGTGGCCCGCGCGGTCCGCGCCGCGGTCGGCGAGGCCGTGCCGGTGCTGACCCGCATCTCCGCCACCGACTGGACCGCCGGCGGCTGGACGATCGAGGACAGCGTGGTGCTCGCCGGCGAGTTGGCGGCGGCCGGCGTGGACCTGGTCGACACCTCCTCCGGTGGCGCGGCGGCCCGGGCCTCCGTCCCGGTCGGCCCCGGCTACCAGGTGCCGCTGGCCGCCCGGATCCGCCGCGAGGCCGGCGTGCCCACCGGCGCGGTGGGCCTGATCGTGGAGCCCGAGCAGGCCGAGCAGATCGTCGCCGGCGGTGAGGCGGACCTGGTGCTGCTGGGCCGGGAACTGCTCCGCGACCCGTACTGGCCGCGCCGCGCCGCCGCCAAGCTCGGCGCCACCCCGTCCTGGCCCGACCAGTACGTCCGGGCCTTCTGACGCCACCCGTCCGCCCCGCCGCGACGGGCGGGGCGGACGGTGGTCAGCCGGCCAGGTGGGACCAGCGGGCCTCCAGGTCCGACCAGGCGCCCTGGGCGACGACCACGCCGTCGACCAGCACCACCACGTGGTCCGCGCGGACCAGCGCGGCCCGCTTGGCGGTCGAGCCGACCACCGTAACCCCGTGCTCACGCAGCGCCGCCCAGAGCGCCAGCTCCGTGGTCACGTCCAGCGCCGAGGACACGTCGTCGGCGACCAGCAGCTCGGTACGCGGGGCGAGCGCCCGGGCCAGCGCCAGCCGCTGGAGCTGCCCGCCGGAGAGCCGGGTGCCCTTGTGCCCGATGAGCAGGCCGAGCCCGCCCCCGGCGGCGGCCAGGTCGTGTTCCAGCTGGGCGGTGGAGACCGCGCCGGCGGCGTCCACCTGGTGGCCGAGCGCGATGTTCTCGGCCACGGTGCCGGAGAGCACCCGGGGCAACTGCCCCACGTAGCCGACCTGGTTGGGGCGCAGGAACAGCTCCGGCTCGGTGACCGGCTCGCCGTTCCAGCGCAGCGCGCCGACGTGGTGCACGATGCCGGCGAGCGCGCGCAGCAGCGACGACTTGCCGGCGCCGACCGGCCCGACCACCAGCACCAGCTGTCCGCGCTCGACCACCAGGTCGACGTCGCGGACGGCCAGCGTGCCGTCGGAGTGCAGCGCGCCGAAGCCGGCCAGCTCCAGCCGCCGCAGCGGGTGCCGGGGCGGCGGCTCGGGCGCCGGCGCGGTGCCGGCGGCGAGGTCGAGCCCGGGCACCTGGGCGGAGTAGGTGGCCGTCCCGGTCATCGCCACGGTGCGCCGGGTCCACACCCGGGCCGACGGGTACTGGGAGACCAGCGCGGCAGTGGTCCAGGCGAACCAGCGGGCCGCGCCGAGGGTGGAGACGGCGACCAGCGTCGCGCCGGCGGACAACTCACCGGCCAGGTAGAGCGCCCAGGCCCCGATCGGCAGCAGTCCACTGGCGACGGACGGGGTGGACCGGGCCCACACCTGCATGGCGATCTCCCGCCGCTGCCGCTCGCTGCGCACCGCGTCCAGCCCGGCGAGGTGGCGCAGCACCGGACGGGTGGCGCCGGCCAACTTCACCGTCCGGGCGGCGGAGAGCGCGGAGACCAGCGCGGTGGCGAACGCGGCCCGCGCCTTGACGGTGCCGGCGGCGGTGCGTTCCAGCTTCGGCCCGAACAGCGTGGCCGCCAGGCCGGAGGCCACCATCGTGCCGACGAAGAACAGCGCCGGTACGACACTGCCGGTGACCAGCGTCATGGTGAGCACGATGGCCAGCGAGATGAACTGGTCCATCAGGTTGTCGGCGAGCTGCACCACCCGGTCGGTGTCGCCGCCCTGGGCCACCACCTCGGCCGGGGTGTGCCCGCTGACCCGCCGCGCGCCGGTCTGCCCGTGCACCAGCCGGGCGCTGATCCGCAGCATCTGGCGGATCCACCACTGCGGGAACCACAGGTTGGTCAGGTAGGGCAGCGGCAGCACCAGCAGCAGCGCGGCGGCGATGCCGAGCGCCGGCAGCCACGGGTCGCCGCCGGCGACCAGGTCGGCCCAGAGCCAGGGCAGCACCGCGCCGTCCAGTCCGAGCACCGTCATCACCACGAACAGGGCCACCGACACCAGGCCGTACCGGCGGTCGTTGACGCCCAGCCGGAGGATCTCCCGCATGGTCCGGGCGGGCGGCGCGGGCGGCGCCGGCGGCGGCGCGGCGCGCGGCACGGCGACGCGGCGCGGCTCGTCGGCCGGCAGGACCGGCGCGTCGTCGACCCACTCGTCGGGCGCGTCGAGCAGGTCCACGCCGCCGCGGCGGGCGCCGGCGCCCGCGTACGCCCCGGCGTGGCTGGTGGCGAGCAGTTCGGCGAAGCGGTCGGACTCGCGCAGCGGGCCGGCCTCCAGCACCGCGCCGTCGGCCATCACCACGACCTCGTCGCAGCGCCGCACCGAGGAGAGCCGGTGCGCGATGACGATGCCGATGCGGTCGGTGAGCAGCCGCTCGGTGGCCTGGCGCACCCGGTTCTCGGTGACCGGGTCGAGCCGCGCGGTGGCCTCGTCGAGGATCACCACGTGCGGGTCCCGGACCAGGATCCGGGCGAACGCCACCAGTTGCTCCTGCCCGGCGGAGAGCACGTGGCCGCCCTCGCCGAGGCGGGTGTGCACGCCGTCGGGCAGCTCGGCGATCCACCCGGCCAGGCCCAGTTCGGCCAGCGCCCGCTCGGCGGCGCCGAGCAGCTCCGGGTCGAAGAGGGCGACGTTCTCGGCGAGCGTGCCGGCCAGGATCTCGGTGCGCTGGGGCACCACGGCGACCCACCGGCGCAGTTCCTCGACGTCCAGGTCGACCAGGTCGGTGTCGCCCAGGAAGACGATGCCGCGCGGCACCTCCACGGCCCGGGTGAGCACCTTGGCCAGCGTCGACTTGCCCGATCCGGTGCGGCCGACCAGCGCGTACGAGCGGCCGCGGGCGAAGTCGAGCCGCACGTCGCGCAGCGCCGGGCCGCGCTCGTCCCCGGCGGCCGGGTAGCGGAAGGTGAGCCCGCGGACGGTCAGGTCGCCGTCGGCCGGCGCGACGCCGCCGACCGGCTCCTGCGGCGCGCCGGCCAGCAGTTGCACCCGCCCCCAGGCGCCGAACGCCTGTTGCAGGTGCGGCACCCAGCGGGCGATGTGCTCGACGGTCGCGCCGAACGCGATCGCCAGCAGCCAGATGGCGGTGAGCCGGGCGGCGTCCACCCGGCCGGTGGCGAGCGCCCACGCGCCGGCCAGCACCACCACCGCGATGCCGACCCGGACCCCGCCGGTGGCCACCGCGGTGACCCGGGCGGAGAGCCGGAAGACCCGGCCGCACCGGGCGATCACCTCGGCCGCCCGGCGGGCGTAGAGGCGCAGCACGTACGGGCGGGCGAGGCTGGTGCGCACGTCGTCCTGGCCGTGCACCGCCTCCTCCATCACGGCGGCGAGGTCGGACCACGCCTCCTCCTCGGCCATCCGGGCCGGGGCGATCCGGGCGGTGGGGCGGCGCAGGGTGGCCGCGAGCAGCGCGGTCAGCAGCACCATCCCGACGCCGGCGGGCCACCAGACGACCAGCGCGCTGGCCGTGGCGAGCGCGCAGACGGCGAGGCCCTGCGCCAGGCGTACGCCGGTGTTCCGCATCTCGGCGGCGACCTGGTAGACGTCGTTGTCGATCCGGTCGAGCAGCTCGCCGACCGGGGTGGTCTCCAGGGCCGGCAGGTCCTGCCCGAGCGCGACGCGGCAGAGCCGGCGGCGGACGTCGGCGGACCAGTCGGCGGTGAGCCGGGCCATGATCAGCCCGATCAGCAGGTCGGTCACGACGGCGGCGACCAGCGCCACGGCGAGCGCGACGAACCAGCCGGACGAGCGGTGCACCAGCACCGGCCCGGCGAGCGCGGAGGCGGCGGCCTGACCACCGGCGCCCAGCACGATCAGCAGCAGGACGGCCGCCATCCGCCGGGGTGCGGTGGTCCAGAGATCTCGGAGCAGGCGCATAGGACAGTCCTCCGGACTCGGACGGGTGGGGGCGGTGAACACAGCCTTCCCGTCCGGCCGGTGCGGATCAAACGAATTACCGCGTTCCGGTCAGGTATGGGCGACCCGGCGGACGATGCCGAGCAGTGCCTCCTGCACGTCGGCGATCGGCCGCTCCGGCTGGAAGACCAGCCAGTCCACGGCCACCACGAGCCCGACGCCGAACAGCGCCGAGCTGGCGGTCCGCACGTCCAGGTCGGCGGGGAGGTCGCCGCTGTCCACGCCGGCGCGGACCGTCTCGGCGATCACCTCGATGGCCTCGCCGCGCAGCAGCCGGAGCGTCTGCTGCCACTCCCGGTTGGTGCGCCACATCTCCGACAGCAGGAGCTGGGCGAAGGCCCGGTAGCGGCGGATGTAGTCCAGCTCGGCCCGGACCAGGGCGGCGAGCGCCTCGCGCGGCGGCAGCCCGTCGACGGCGGCCCGGAACTCGGCGGTGAGCAGGCCGATGCCGTGCCGCAGCAGCTCCTCGAAGAGGACCGTCTTGGACTCGAAGTTGTAGTAGACGGTCCCCTTGGCCACCCCGGCCCGGGCCGCGATGTCGTCCACCGTGGTGGCCGAGTAACCCTGCTCGGCGATGAGCTCCACCGCCGCCACGAAGAGACGCTGGCGGGTGTCCTCCCGCCGGCGCGACCGACCGTCCGTCACCGCCCCATCCTCACATGGTCAGTTCGGGGTGCAGTTTGGCCGGGGTCAGCCGGCGGGACCGGCGCGCCGCGCCGACGGTGAGCACCATGGCGCCGAGTCCGAAGGCGAGCAGGACCAGCGCCCCGCCGACCACCGGGCCGGCCGGCCCGCCGTTGATGGTGTGTCGCAGGCCGGCCACCACGTACGTCATCGGCAGCCAGGGGTGGATCGCCTGGAAGAAGCCGGGTGAGGTCTGCACCGGGTAGGTGCCGCCGGAGGAGGTGAGCTGGAGCATCAGCAGGGCCAGCGCGGCCAGCCGGCCGGCCGGGCCGAGCGCGACGCCGAGCAGTTGCATGATCGCGGTGAACGCCAGCGAGGTGAGCGCGAGCAGCCCGAACGTCGCCACGCCGTGCTCCGGGTGCAGGCCGAGCGCGAGCGTCACCACCGTGTAGAGCACCGCGACCTGGGCCAGGCCGATCGCGGCGGCCGGCAGCCAGCCGGCGAGCACGACCCGCCAGCCGGGCGCGCCGGACATCACGTGCCGCCGGTTGACCGGTCGCAACAACATGTACGTGATCATCGCGCCGACCCAGAGCGCCAGCGCCAGGAAGTAGGGCGCGAAGCCCACGCCGTAGGAGCCGGCCGGGTGCCGCGAGTCGCGGATCAGGCCGACGGGGTCGCCGAGCACGTCGGCGCGACTGCTCGCGTCGTCGTACCCGGGCAGCTTCTTCTCCCCGGCGGCGAGCCCGTCGGCGAGGTCGCCGGCGCCACCCTCCAGCCGGGTCAGCCCGTCCACCAGCTTGGTGCTGCCGGTGCCGAGCTGGGCCAGGCCGCCGTCGAGCGCCCGGGCGCCGGTGGCGAGCCGGTAGAGCCCGCCGCGCAACTGGTCGGCGCCGGTGGACGCGTCGCCGAGCCCGTCGCGGAGCTTGGCGCTGCCCTGGGCCAGCGTGGTGAGCCCGCCGGCCAGCTCGTCGACCTTGGCCCGGGCGGAGGCGACGTCGTCGGCCAGGTGCGGCGCGGCGGCGGCCACCTCGCGGGCGGTCTTCGCGACGTCGGTCATCTGCTTCTTCAACGCGGCCAGGTCGGTCCGGTCCAGTGCGGCCCCCAGCGCCTTCGCCTGGGTGACGGCCCGGTCGGCGGCCGCGCGGGCGGCGGCGAAGTCGCTGTCGTCGGCCAGTTCGGGGTGTTCCTTCGCGACCGCGTCGAGCCGGTCGGAGATCTCCTGCGCCGTCCGCACCACCTCGTCGGCCTTGGCGGGCAGCGCGTCCAGGCCGTCGGCGAGCTGCTGCGCGCCGGTGGCGACGGCGGTGGCCGCCTGCTGGATCTTCTCGGCGTTGCGGCGCAGCACCGGTTCGTACCGGTCGGCCGCGGCGTCGACCTTCGCGGCGGCGGCCCTCGTCTCGGTGGCGGCCCGGCCGGCGCCGTCGGCGAGCTGGGCCGCGCCGGTCTGCAACTGGTCGAGGCCCCGGGCCAGCTTGTCGGCGCCCCGCACCGACTGGTTCAGCCCACCGGTGAGTTGCCCGGCGCCGTCCTCGGCGTCGCCGAGCCCGTCGGCGAGCTGGCCGGCGCCGCGCTGGGTGGTGCCGAGCCCGTCGGAGATCTTGCCCGCCCCGTCGGCGGCCCGGCCCGTCTCGGCCTTGGCGTCGGTGAAGCCGATCAGCATCTTGTCGAAGTACGAGGCGGCGGTGCTCTCCGCGGCGGCGGCCCGGATCTCGCTGAACGCCGAGCGGGCGAGCAGCCCGGAGAGGTAGTTGGTGGCGTCGTCGTTGACCACCTTCAGCTCGCCCTGCCGGGCCGGGCGGTCCGGCTCGGGGCTGGCGGCGAGCGTGGCGGAGAAGTCGGCGGGGATCGAGAAGACCAGGTGGTAGCGGCCGTCGCGCAGGCCCTTCGTGGCGTCGGCCTGGTCGGTCACGGTCCAGCCGAAGACCTTGCGGTCGAGCAGTTCGTCCGCGAGGTCCCGTCCGGCGTGCACCTCGGTGCCGTCGCCGGCCCGGGCCGGCCGGTCGGCGTTGACCAGGGCGACCGGGATCCGGTCGAGGTTCCCGTACGGGTCCCAGAAGGCGTAGAGGTAGAGCGCGCCGTAGAGCAGCGGCACCACGGTGAGCACGGCGAGCGCGGCGCGTGGCAGCCGGCCGCGGGTCATCCGGCGCAGCTCGAACAGGGCCAGTCGCAGCACGCTCATGCGGGCACCTCGGCGGTCGGAACGGAAGCGGTCGGGGCGGGACCGGTCAGGGCGGGGGCGGGCAGCGCGGGGTCACCGATGCGGTGCGCGGTGGCGGACACCCCGGGTTCGATGGCGCGGGCGCTGACGACCACGGCGTACCCCTGGTCGGCGAGGCGTTCCAGGGCCGCCCACATCCACTCCCGTTCGGGGCGGTCGGCGCCGGCGTCCACGTCGTCGGCGACGATCAGGCGGGGGCCGCCGAGGCTGGCCAGCACCAGCCCGAGCACCTGCCGCTCGACCGGGGTGAGATCGCGGCCGTACCGGTCGGGGTCGAGCGGGGCGTCGGTGAAGCCGGCGCCGGCGATGGCGGCGGCGTAGGCGTCGCGGCGGTAGGCCCGGCGCGCCCGCACGGCGGCGACCGGGACGAGCTGGCGGCGGCGGCGCGGGACCGGGCCGAGCAGCAGCAGCCGTTCGGTGATGTGCTCGGCGACGGTGAGCGTCGGGTCGGGCTCGTGCACACCGGCCACCTGGCCGAGCGCGGCCGGTCCCCGGCGGCGCAGCTCGCCGTGGCTGTGCGGGAAGCGCCCGGCCAGGGCGAGCAGCAGGGAGGTGCGTCCGCTGCCGGGCGGCCCGGTCACCGCGTGCAGCTCACCGGCGGCGGCGGTGAGGTCGACGTCCCGGTAGACCCAGCCGCGGCGGGTACGCAGCCCGAGCCCGTTGGCCTCGACGATCGTCATGACACCCGTTCCCACAACTAAACTGACTGGTCAGTACAAAAACATGACCAGCATAGCGCCGGGTGTCCGGTTCGACGCAACGCGAGGAGAGGGTGATCCTCAGAACAGCACGGTGGCGAGCGTGCCGACCGGGCGGAAGCCGCAGCGCTCGTAGACCCGCCGTGCCGGCAGGTTGAAGTCGTTGACGTAGAGGCTGACCGTGGGCGCGACCCGCTCCAACGTGTCGCGCACCACCGCGGCCACGGCGGGGGCGGCGATGCCCCGGCCCCGCCACTCGGGCGCCACCCAGACGCCCTGCACCTGCGCGGTGCGGCGGGTCACCACGGCCAACTCGGCCTTGAAGACCACCCGGCCGTCGACGAACCGGGCGTAGGCGCGGCCGGCGCGCACCAGCTCGGTCACCCGCCGCCGGTAGCCGCGCCCGCCGTCCTCGGCCAGCGGCGAGACGCCGACCTCCTCGGTGTACATCGCGACCGCCGCCGGGAAGAGTCGGTCGACCTCACTGCCGCGCACCCGGCGCACCTGCGGGTCGGGCGCCACGGCGGGCAGGGCGTCCGTGGCCAGCAGCGGCTGGTTCGGGCGTACGTCCCGGGCCGGCCCCCAGTGCGCGGAGAGGCGGTCCCAGAGCCCGAGCACCGCGTCGGCGCGCCCGACGATCGAGGAGCAGAGCCGCTCCTCCGCGCCCAACTGCTCGGCGAACGCGGCCACCGCCGGCTCGGACGCGAGCACCGGGGTGAGGTTGCCGCCCAACCAGCAGATCGCCTCCAGGTTGCGGCGGGAGCCGTAGCCGAGGATCCGCGCCTCGGCCCGCCACCAGGCCAGCCCGCGCGCCGCCACCCGCTCGGCGACCTGCGCGCCCGCGTACGGGTCGAGGTCGAGCAGCCGCTCGACCGCGCGGCGCTCCGACTCCCCCAGTTGGCGTACCGGCACCGTGAGCACGGTTACCAGCCTGCCAGATGGACCCGGGAGCGCGCGGGCCGACCGGACACCCCGGTGACCGGCCGGTGAGCGGCGGCTCAGCCGGCCGGAACCGGTTCCGGCGCCGCCGCCGGCGGCCGGGTGCGCGCGGCCCACCGCACCACCGGCGGCACCAGCACGCCGAGCAGCAGGAACGACCCGCCGAGCAGCAGCCAGCCGGGTACGCCCCAGCCGATCGCGAGCGTGGTCACCACCACCGGGGCGACCATCGACCCGAGCTGCATGCCCATCCCGTACGCCCCCTGGCGCTGGCCGTGCGCGTGGGCCGGGGCGAGGCCGAACGAGATGCCCCAGCCGGCCGCCGCGTGCCACAGCTCCCCCACCACGTGCACCAGCGCGCCGGCCAGCAGCAGCGGCACCGCCACCGCCGCCGGTACGTCACCCGCGGCCGCGAACACGCCGACCTGGGCCACGGTGAGCCCGACCGAACGGGTGAGGAAGAGCGCGCTGGCGGTGAGCCAGGTGCCCCGACCGACGGTATTGATCAGGATGGACAGGGCGAGGGTCCGGGACGGCCCCGGTTCGGGTAGCAGGCGCACTCCGGCACTTTAGCAAGACGTACGTACGGTTTTTAGCCCCGCTAGTTTTGACGTCTTGTCGGCGATGCATTGCCGATATATCGTTGATGCATCAGTGATACGACGACAGAAGGAGAGCCCGATGGGTTTCCGTCGACACGTGCACACCATGCACGACGAGATGCACCGCCACGGCGGCTTCGGTTTCCCGCCCGTACCCCCGGGACCGCCGCCGTTCCCGCCCGGACCGCACGGTCACGGGCGGGGCCGGGGTGGCCGGGGCCGCGGGCGCGGCCGGCGGCCGAACGTGCGCGGCGCCGTGCTGGCGCTGCTCACCGAGCGGCCGATGCACGGCTACGAGATGATCCAGGAGATCGACTCCCGCACCGGCGGGGCCTGGCGGCCCAGCCCCGGCTCGATCTACCCCACCCTGCAACTGCTGGAGGACGAGGGCGTCATCGCCACGGCCGCCGACTCCGACGGCGGGCGCAAGCGGTTCGCCCTCACCGAGCAGGGCCGGGCCGAGGCGACCGAGGCGGCGCAGACCCCGCCCTGGGCGGAGTTCGCCGAGCAGACCGTCAACAGCTGGCACGACATCCGCGACGCCGGCGCGCAGGCCATGCACGCGCTGCGCCAGGTGATGACCACCGGCACCGACGACCAGCGCGCCCGGGCCGCCCAGGTGCTCGACGAGACCCGGCGCAAGCTGTACGCCATCCTCGCCGAGTCCGAGTGAACACCGCCGCCGGGACGGCACGCCGGCCGGGCTACGACCGGCGTGCCGTCAGGCGCGGCGCGCGGTGACCAGCAGGTACTCCCACCGCATCACGCCGCCCTCCAGGTGCCGGGCGGCCAGGTCGGTCAACGCGCGGTCGAGCCCGGCGGTCCGCTCCGGGTCACCGGCGTTCGCCCGGTAGACCGCCACCGTCGGCCCGTAGTGGGTGGCGAAGAAGTCGCGGAACTCCGCCGGCGAGGCGAACCGGTTCACGACCACCGCGTCCCGTCCCAGCGTGAGCGAGGAGACCCGGTCGGCGAACAACTCCCGGACGTGGTCCTCGTCGCCCCAGAGCGGCGGCGGCTGGGCGCCCGGCGGCGGCGGGGGCGCGTACGGCCGCATGGCCGCGAACAACTGGCCCACGAAGCCCTCTGGCGTCCAGTTGACCAGTCCGATCGTCCCGCCCGGCCGGCAGACCCGGAGCAGCTCGTCGGCGGCGACCCGGTGCCGGGGCGCGAACATCACGCCCACGCAGGAGAGCACGGCGTCGAACTCGCCGTCGGCGTACGGCAGCGCCTCGGCGTCGGCCTCCTGCCAGGTCAGCGCCAACCCCTCCCGCTCGGCCGACGCCCGGCCGATCTCCAGCAGCTCCGGGGTCAGGTCGCCGGCCACCACCTCCGCCCCGGTCCGGGCCGCCGGCAGGGCCGCGTTGCCGGTGCCGGCGGCCACGTCCAGCACCCGGTCGCCCGGCCCCACCCGGGCCGCCCGAACCAGCGTCGCCCCCAACTGCGGGATCACCTGCGCGGCCACGGCGGCGTAGTCGCCCAGCGCCCACATCGCGCGGTGCCCGGCCTTCACGGCCGCGTCCCGCTCCTGTTCCTCGATCATCGCCCCGCTCCTCACCTGTCGTCCCTGCCAGCGACGCTAGGCATCGGGCGGCCCGGCCCCCAGTACGAGATCTGTACCGCTCCCGACAGGTTGCTGGCCGGGCCGCCGGGCCGGGCGTAGCGTGCCCGCCATGGGGGCCTCCTACCACCAGTTCTGCCCCGTGGCGAAGGCCATGGAGCTGCTCGACGAGCGGTGGACGCTGCTCGTCGTCCGGGAGTTGGTCAGCGGCTCGGAACGCTTCAACGAGCTGCGCCGCGGGCTGCCCCGGATGTCGCCCACGCTGCTGTCCCGCCGGCTGCACCAGCTCGTCCGCGCCGGCGTCGTGGAGCGGCGCGTCGACGGCGGCGACGTGCGTTACGTCCCGACCGCCGCCGGGCGCGAGCTGCGGCCCGTGGTGGAGGCGCTCGGGGCCTGGGGCGTGCGCTGGATCGGCGAGCTGGGCGACGCCGACCTCGACCCGAAGCTGCTGCTGTGGGACATGCACCGGCACGTCGACCACGACGCGGTCCCGCCGGGGCGTACCGTCGTGCGGTTCCGCTTCCGCGACGTGCCGGCGGCGCTGCGCGACTGGTGGCTGGTCATCGCCGCCGGCGAGGCCGACGTCTGCGACGACGACCCCGGGCACGACGTGGCCGTGACCGTCACCGCCGACCTGCGCGCCCTGGTCCAGGTCTGGCTGGGCGACCTGGACTGGCCGGCCGCGCTGCGCAGTGGGGCGGTGCAGGTGGCCGGGCCGGAGGAGCTGCGGCGCGCGGTGCCCGGCTGGTTCACCCTCTCCCCCTTCGCCGCCGTGCCCCGGCCCTGAGACGGCGCGTGCGGCCGCCCCCGGGAGGGGACGACCGCACGGCGACGCGGGAAGTGGGTCAGTGCACGGTGACCGTGGCGCCACCCGGCACCAGGTCCCGCAGCTCCTCGGGGATCTCGGCGCCCATCTCGTCGGCGATCCGCAGCGCCTCCTCGATCAGCGTCTCCACGATCTGCGCCTCCGGCACAGTCTTGACGACCTTGCCCTTGACGAAGATCTGGCCCTTGCCGTTGCCGGAGGCGACACCCAGGTCGGCCTCGCGGGCCTCGCCCGGACCGTTCACCACACAGCCCATGACCGCGACGCGCAGCGGCACCGGCAGCCCCTCCAGGCCGGCGGTGACCTCCTCGGCCAGCTTGTAGACGTCGACCTGGGCCCGACCGCAGGACGGGCAGGAGACGATCTCCAGGCCGCGCTCGCGCAGGCCCAGCGACTCCAGGATCGCGGCGCCGACCTTGATCTCCTCGACCGGCGGGGCGGAGAGGGAGACCCGGATGGTGTCGCCGATGCCCTCGGCCAGCAGCGCGCCGAACGCCACCGCCGACTTGATCGTGCCCTGGAACGCCGGGCCGGCCTCGGTGACGCCCAGGTGCAGCGGGTAGTCGCACTTCTCGGCGAGCAGCCGGTAGGCGCGGATCATCACCACCGGGTCGTTGTGCTTGACCGAGATCTTGATGTCCCGGAAGCCGTGCTCCTCGAACAGCGAGCACTCCCAGAGCGCCGACTCGACGAGCGCCTCGGCGGTGGCCCGGCCGTACTTGGCCAGCAGGCGCTTGTCCAGCGAGCCGGCGTTCACGCCGATCCGGATCGGCACACCGGCGTCGCCGGCCGCCTTCGCGATCTCCTTGACCTTGTCGTCGAACTGCCGGATGTTGCCCGGGTTCACCCGGACCGCGGCGCAGCCGGCGTCGATCGCGGCGAAGACGTACTTCGGCTGGAAGTGGATGTCGGCGATCACCGGGATCTGCGACTTGCGCGCGATCGCCGGCAGCGCCTCGACGTCGTCCTGCGAGGGAACGGCGACCCGGACGATCTGGCAGCCGGACGCCGTCAGCTCGGCGATCTGCTGGAGCGTGGCGTTGACGTCGGCGGTGAGGGTGGTGGTCATGGACTGCACCGAGACCGGCGCGCCCCCACCGACCGGCACCGAGCCGACCATGATCTGGCGGCTGGCCCGGCGCGGGGCCAGCGGCGGCGGCGGTACGGGGGGCATACCGAGACTGACAGCGGTCACTTCAGGCACTCACCTTGAGAAGAGCGTGATCGGGTTGACGACGTCCGCGGTGACGGTCAGCAGCGTGAACACGCCACCGACCAAAATCACCGCGTACGTGAGGGGCATGAGCTTCAGGTAGTCGACGCGCCCCGGGTCGGTGCGGCCGATCCGGGCGTAGAGCCAGGAGCGGGCGCGCTCGAACCAGGCGATGGCGATGTGGCCGCCGTCGAGCGGCAGCAGCGGCAGCAGGTTGAACACGCCGATGAAGAAGTTGAGCGACACGAAGAGCATGAAGAACACCAGCCAGGCGTTGTTCTCCACCGCCTCGCCACCGAGCCGGCTCGCGCCGACCACGCTGATCGGGGTGTCCACGTCGCGCTCGTCGCCGGTGATCGCGTTCCACAGCGCCGGGACCTTCTGCGGGATGCGCTGCATGGCGTGCGCGGTCTGCACCGCCATGTTGCCGGTGAAGTCGGCGGTGGCGCCGAACGCGGCGACCGGGCCGTATTCCACCCGGGTGGGGGTGCTCGGCTGGAGCGCCACGCCGAGCGCGGACACCGCCGAGGTGGCGCCCTTCGGGTCGCCCAGCGGCGGGCGCTGCACCGCGGCCAGGTCGACGGTGGCCGTGGCCGGGGTGCCGTCGCGCAGGTAGGAGACGGTGGCGGCGCCGGGCTTGGTGCCCCGGACCACGTCGAGCATGTCGCCCCAGGTGGAGACCGGACGGCCGTTCACCGCGGTGATCCGGTCGCCGTCCTTGAGCTGGGCCTGGGCGGCCGGGCTGGCCGGGTCGCCGCTCTGGCAGGCGCGGCTCGCGTTCTCCACGACCACGCACGGGGCGATGGCGACCACCGCCGGCTCGGCCCGGAAGCCGGCCTCCGTGGTGGGGAACCTCGGGTTCGGCAGGCCGGCGGAGACGGCGATGATCCAGAGCGCCACCAGCGCGATGGCGAAGTGCATCGCGGAGCCGGCGGACATCACGATCGTCCGCTTCCACACCGGGTAGCGCCACATGGCGCGCTTCTCGTCCCCCGGCTCGACGTCGTCGTCCTGCGGGGTCATACCGACGATCTTGCAGAAGCCGCCGAGCGGGATCCCCTTGACGCCGTACTCCGTCTCGCCCCGCTTGAACGACCAGAGCGTCGGGCCGAAGCCGACGAAGTAGCGGGTGACCTTCATCCCGAACGCCTTGGCGGTCAGCATGTGACCCGCCTCGTGCAGGCTCACCGAGATGAGGATCGCCAGGGCGAACAGCACCACCCCGAGCAGATAGCTCATCGAGCTCCTTCCACCGACCCGACGATGATCTCCTGGGCGTGCGCCCGTGCCCACGACTCGGCGGCGAGCACGTCCTCGACGGTACCTGGTTCGTCGAAGTCGGGAGCGTCCTCCAGCACCCGCTGGAGGGTGTCGACGATGCCGAGGAAGGGCAGCCGCCCGGCCACGAACGCGGCCACGCACTCCTCGTTCGCCGCGTTGTAGATCGCCGGCCGGCACCGGCCGGCCTCGCCGGCCGCCTTGGCCAGCGCGACCGCCGGGAACGCGGTGTCGTCGAGCGGGAAGAACTCCCAGGTGTGCGCGGCGGTCCAGTCGACCCCGGCGGCGGCGCCGGGGACCCGGTCCGGCCAGCCGAGCGCGACCGCGATGGGCAGCCGCATGTCCGGCGGGCTGGCCTGGGCGATCGTGGAGCCGTCGACGAACTCGACCATCGAGTGGATCACGGAGGTGGGGTGGACCATCACCTCGATGTCGGCGTACGGCACGTCGAACAGCTCGTGCGCCTCGATCACCTCTAGCGCCTTGTTGACCATGGTGGCGGAGTTGATCGTGACGACCGGACCCATGTTCCAGGTCGGGTGCGCGAGCGCCTGCTCCGGTGTGACGGCGGTCAACTCGTCGCGCCGCCGGCCCCGGAACGGACCGCCGCTGGCGGTCACGATCAACCGGCGGACCTCCGGGCGGGCGCCGGAGCGCAGGCACTGGGCCATCGCGGTGTGCTCGCTGTCCACCGGCACGAGCTGCCCGGGCCGCGTCAGGGCCGCCCTGACCAGCGGACCGCCGGCCACCAGCGACTCCTTGTTGGCCAACGCGAGGGTGCGCCCGGCACGCAGCGCGGCCAGCGTCGGCGGCAGGCCCAACGAGCCGACCACGCCGTTGAGCACCACGTCGCACGGCCACTGCGCCAGCTCGGTCATCGCGTCCGGCCCGGCCACGATCTTGGGCAGCTTGAAGTCGCCGGTGGCCCAGCCGCGCCGGCTCGCCTCGGCGTAGAACGCCAACTGGAGGTCCTGCGCGGTGGACGCGCGGGCCACGCCGACCGCCTCCACGCCCAGCTCCAGCGCCTGGGTGGCGAGCAGTTCCACGTTGCCGCCGCCGGCGCCGAGCGCGACCACCCGGAACCGGTCCGGGTTGCGCTTGACGATGTCGATGGCCTGGGTGCCGATGGAGCCGGTCGAGCCGAGCAGCACGAGGTCTCGGGGAGTGGTCACCCGCCCATTGTTCCCCAGCGCCTCACCCGTCCCGCCCCGGCGTCCCCCCGCGGCTTGATCGACTTCACTTCCCCGAGGTGGCGCCGTCCCGGCCCGACCGATGCCGCCACCTCGGCGAACCAGTGTGGATCACACCGAGGTCCCGGACCCGGGGGCCTCCTCGTCGAGCAGGTCGGCCGGATCGACGCTGAAGTCGAACGGCTGCCGCATCACGAACGTGGTTCCCGCGGCCGCGGCGGACAGCGGCCGGTACTCGCCGTCGACCAGCTCGTAGAGCGCGAGCGCCGGCACCCGGTTACGCAGGTCGACCCGGAGGAAATACGGCACGCCGGCGGCGGCGTACTCCCTCGGCCGGTCGATCACGTCCTTGCGCCGGTTGCCGGGCGACACGATCTCGCCGAGGAGGACGGCCTCACCGATGTCGACCGCGGACCGGCCGCCGCCCGAGGAGCGGAGCACGGCGATGTCAGGGATGAACATGTCCTTGCCACGGACCAGGTTGATCTCCGGATAGACCCAGAGTCCCTCCCGGCGGGCGGCCCGGTGCAGGAGGTAGGGCAATTCGCGTTCGACCGACTGGTGGTCGATGCCGGCATGTGGTGTCACGATCACGCTTCCGCTCAGGACCTCGACCTTCGGGCCGTTGGTCTCCGGTAGGAGATCGAGAGCGAGCTGCGCGGTCCACGGTTCGTCGTGCCACCGGAGCACGTCGAACGACGGCTCGGCGGGCTGCGGCGCCGGCTCGGGCGCGAATGCGGCCTGGGCCATCGGGCTCACCCCCTCAGCGGGTAATCGTGCTACCGCCCACCCTAGCGGCGCTGCCCCGCCGAGCCCTGCTCGCACACGGTGTCCGTCGCTACCGGGATCCCTGAACCCGCTCGGTGAGATGCTCCAGATGCCCCAGGGGCAGGTGTGGTGGCTGCCACTCCAGGAACAGCGCGGTGGCGTCGTCGTCGAGCTGGTCCCGCTGGTAGGCGAGGACGGCGCGGACCAGACGGCGCATCGTCTCCGGGCTGGGCAGCTGATCGTTGAGGGCACGCTCGACGAAGTCGACCAGCCGGTCCAGCCCGAACCGTTCCCCGTCGTCGCCCCGGGCGTCGGTGATGCCGTCGGTGTAGGCGAGGACGCGGTCGCCCGGGTGCAACGCCTCCTCGTGCACCCGCGGGCGCCTGGCCGACAGGTTGCCCAGCCCGAGCGGCAGCGCGGTCGGCCCGGGCAGCGCCCGGACGGCCTTGCCGTCCCGCAGCAGCATGGCCCCGGGGTGGCCGGCGTTGATGATCCTCAGCAGGCCGGTCCGCCGGTCCAGCTCGGCGAGCAGCGCGGTCGCGAACAGGCCGGGATGCTCGGAGCGGACCCACCGGTCGATGCTGATCGCCGTGTCGACCAGGTCGAGACCGGTGCGCCGGGCGTTGCGGTACGCGCTGACCACGAGCGAGGCCAGCGCGCTCGCCTTGATCCCGTGCCCGCAGGTGTCGAAGAGCCCGACGCTGAGCACGTCACCGTTGAGCGCGTAGTCGAAGATGTCCCCGCCGACGTCGTAACACGGTTCGAGAATGGCGGTGATCACCAGGTCGTCGGTCGCGAAGGTCAGCGGCGGCAGCAGCCCCCACACGGTCTCGGCGGCGACCTGCATCGGAAGGCGGCGGCGGATCCGTTCGACGACGTCGCCGTAGAGCCGGCGGTTCACCAGGACCTGGGCGACGGCGACCGCCACCTCCCAGGCCGGCCGGTCCAGCGCGGGATCGCCGGCGCCGGACGACACGATCTCCAGCACCCCCAGCCGCTCACAGCCGAGCAGCAGGGGCACCCAGAGCCGGTCCGGATGGTCGGGGGCGCGCTGCACCCGGAGGCCGGTGAACGCCCGGCCGGCCAACGTCGTCTCGATCGTCAGCTCGTCCCGAGGTCCGCCGGCGCCGACCAGGGGTACGAGCGAGGACTGCGTGTAGTCGGCCAGGTAGATCACGATGTCGGTGGCCCCGATGGCGGGCGCGGCCCCGCTCACCAGGAGCGACAGCTCGTCCGGCCCACCCCGGGGGGCGTTGAGGTGCAGCCAACGCGCCGCGTCGCCACCGTCGACCACACCACCACCTCCCCCCGTGTCCCCACCACCGTAGGAGGCCGGCGGCGAACTGCCAACGTGGGGCGCGGGCGAGACGAGCGCTTCCGCCACGCCTGTGACCCATGTCGCGAGTCGACGATCGCGCAGACCGCACGTCTCAGCGTCAGGCCGGCGATGTCCGGGAGTGGAGGAAGGCGAGAAGGTCCTGTCTCTGCTCCGGCGTCAGCGGAGCCAGCGCCACGATCAGCACCCGTCCTCCCGTCAGGTACACCAGCAGCTGGTCGTGGACCTGTTCGACGGCGGACACCGCGGACCACCGCACCAGCATGTGGCCCTCCGGGGTCTCACACCGCAGGCCCTCGTCCGAGAGACTCCACCGGGTCACGACGGAACCCCACTGCCAGGCCGCGCGCACCGCGCGATGCAGCATCACGGCCGGGGCGAGAAACCAGAGGAGCACGGCGCCGCCCGCCAGGACGGCGGCGACGATCCGGGGCTCCGCGACGAGCGCGAGCACCGACAGCAGAGCCAGCGAGCCGCCCAGCCACCGCCAGGGCAGGACCGTCCGCCGGAGGAACCGCCGCCACGCGGCGGTGAACGCGACCCGATCGGGCGCCGCCTCGAACTCGATCAGCACGACGTACGGTAAACCGCCTCCTCGTCCGATGATCTCCGCCGAACGGTCAGGCGGGGCGGTCCAGGACGAACGTCTCCAGGGCGGCGCCGCCATACCAGTCGCCGCGCACGCCGACGTGGGTCATCCCGAGCCGCCGGGCCACCGCCATGGACGGCTCGTTGCCGGCCATCACCACCGCGTACACCCGTGGGGTTCCGGTGGCGAACTCGCGCTCCAGCACCGCCCGGGCCGCCTCGGTGGCGTAGCCGTGGCCCTGGGCGTCGGGGTGCAGGTGCCAGCCCACCTCGATGTCGTCGGTGAGGGTCACGCCGTCGCGCCCGGGCAGCGGCTTGAGCAGGACGCTGCCCGCCGCGGGGCCGGCGTCGCGGGGTTCGATCGCCCACAGACCCCACCTGCCGGCGTACGGCGCCCAACGGTCGCGCCACAGACGCACCCGGTCGCGTGCCTCCGACGGGTCGGTCATCCGCCCCGCCCCGCCGCCGAGCCAGCGCATGACCTCCTCGCGGGAGTAGATGTCGTAGACGCGGGCCAGGTCGTCCGGTGATTCCGTCCAGTCCCGGACCACGAGCCGCTGGGTCGAGGCGATCATCATGACGCCGGATCGTAATGCGTGCCGGACGGTCGTACGGGGAACGAGGGGGCGATGGGCGACGGGTGGGAGCGGACCAAGCGGATCACGGCTGCGGCGTTCCGGCCGGTCCGGGGCCGGGATCTGTCGCTGCACGCCGCCGCGATCACCTTCTACGGCGCGATCGCCGTGGTGCCGGTGGCGCTGCTGGCGATCTGGCTCACCGGGCTGGTCGCCGGGGCCGACCGGGTGCGCCGGCTCACCGGGTACGCGATCGACACCCTGCCCACCCAGATCGGCGCGGACCGGGCGGTGGCCGCGCTGGTCGAGGCCGGGGTGACGCTGACCCCGCTGCTGGCCCTGGCCTCGCTGCTGCCGGCCTCGCTCTACGGCGAAGGGCTGCGCCGGGCGTTCGTCTCGGTGGCCGAGCCGCGCGGCGAGTCCGGCGCGCTGGTCGGCTGGCGGGGCCGGCTGCTGCTGCTTCCGCTGCTCGCGCCGGCCCCGGCGCTGCTGCTGTCGATCCTGCTGGCGCTGCCACTGACCACCCGGCTGGTCCGCCAGGGCGGCTGGATCGGCGCGCTGGGCGTGGTGCTGTCGTTCCTGGCCGTGTGGCTGGTGCTCACGCCGGTGCTGGTGTGGGTGTTCCGGGTGGTCGGACCGGCCTCCCCGGACTGGCTCTCCACGCTCGGCATGGGCTCGTTCACCGCCGCGAACCTCTCCGGCTTCCTGCACGGCTTCGTGCTGTTCTGCTCGCTGCCGCTGAACCTGGGCGTGCCGTTCGGCGGGTTCGACGAGATCGGCGGCGGGGTGGCGGTGCTGCTCTGGCTCTACCTGTTCCACGTGATCGTGCTGGCCGGCTACTCGGCCACCCTGGCGCTGAGCCGGTGGCGGGCCGCCCGGGTGGCGGCCCGCGCCTGACCGGTGAGCCGCGTCAGCGCCGGAACGGGCCGCGCACCTCGTAGGTGATGCCGCCGCTGCCGGCGGTGGCGCCGCTGGTGCCGCGCTGGGAGGAGAAGTAGAGCCGGCTGCCGTCCGGGGCGAACGCCGGCCCGGTGATCTCCGACTTCGCCTGGCCGAGCAGCCGCAGGAACGGCGAGACCACACCGGCCGGCGTGATCACGTTGATCTCCATGTTGCCGCCGTCCTCGGCCACGTAGAGGTCGCCGCCCAGCGTGCCGGTGAGGTTGTCCACGCCGGTCAGCGGCGCGGCGCCGGCCGGCACCAGCGAGTCGTCGTACGCGAGGTCGAGCCGCTGGTTCACCGCGTCGTACGCCCACACCCGGTTGTCGCCCTTGGTGGTGAACCAGCAGGTGTCGTCGGCGTACCAGCAGCCCTCGCCGCCGGTGAACGACTGCGCCGCGCCCACCTGGTAGCGGGTCGGCACCGGGAACCCGTCCCGGTCCGGCAGGTCCCGCCAGGTGACCGGGCCGGTGACCTGGCCGTCCGGGGCGCAGAGCACCTGCACCCGACCGGTGCGCAGGTCGCCCCAGGTGTCCGGCACGAAACGGTAGAAGCAGCCGTCCGGTTCGTCCTCGGTCAGGTAGACCACCCGCCGCACCGGGTCGCAGGCCGCCGCCTCGTGCTTGAACCGACCCATCCGGGTCCGCTCCTCGCCGCCCCGGCCGCCGTCGGGCCAGGTCTCGAAGACCCGCCCCAGCGGCACCTCCTCGCAGGAGAGCCACGTGCCCCACGGGGTCGCCCCGCCGGCGCAGTTGGTGTTGGTGCCGCCGAGGATCCGGTAGGCGGCGACGACCGCGCCGTCGGCCGCGAACCGCACCGCCGAAGCGCCGCCGACCAGCGGGACCTCCGAGTTGGAGACGTAGATCCAGCCGTCGCCGCTCGGGAAGCAGGCGCCGCCGTCCGGCGCCCAGTGCCAGGAGTACGAGGTGCCGGCGACCCGCTGCCCGGAGCGGGCGATCACCCGGCTGGTGAAGCCGGCCGGCAACTGGAGGCCGTTGGCGTCGGCGGGCAGCAGGTCCCCGTACGGGCCGGGACCGGGTTGGGCGGGCTGGGCGGGCGCGGCGCCGGCCCAGAGGCTGCCGGCGAAGGCGGCCGCGCCGCCGACGGCGGTGGCACGCAGGACGGTACGACGATCCATCGGGGTGACCTTCCCGGAGGCGGTGGGTGTCCCGTCGACGGTAGAACACGAATCCATCGACCGCTGCCGCTGTCCGGTGAACGCCCGGTGACGGCCGCTCGGCGTCAGAGGCGTTCGACGTACCGCTTGGCGTCGGCCAGCGACAGGTTCGTGTGCTCCCGCACCACCTTGATCGCCTGGATCTTCCTGCCCCGGTGCAGCAGCCGCGCGGCCTCGGCCCGCACCGCGTCGTCGACGTTCGCGCCGGGCACCGGGACGCCCGGTGACCAGGCCCCGCCCGCCGCCAGCAGGTCCACCACGCGCTTCGCGTCCAGCAGCGACAGCCCAGTCTGCGCACGCAGCACCTTGACCGCCTCGACCGTACGCCCGGCGCGGGCCAGCCGGAGCACCTCGGCCCGCCCGTCAGCGGCGGGGCGGTCCGGGGCGACCAGGTCCCGGGGACGGCCGCGCCGTAGCATGAGCAGCACCAGCACCACCACGACCAGCGCCGCCACGAGGGCGACCGGGACAGCCTCGGACATGGCCGCCACGGTAGCCGCCCGCCGCGAACCCTCCCACCGGTGACGTGCCCGCACTAGGCTGCCCGGGCATGAGCGAACGCACCGAGCGAAGCGAGGGCCATGAGCGCATGCCCAGCCGGCACCGCATGAGCGAAGCGAGTGAGTTGCCGTCCCGCGCCGACGTCGTCGTGGTCGGCTCCGGGCACAACGGCCTGGTCTCGGCGATCCTGCTGGCCCGCGCCGGCCTCGACGTGCTGGTGCTGGAGGCCGCCGAGGTGATCGGTGGGGCCACCCGCACCGAGAACCCGTTCCCCAAGGTGCCCGGCCTGCGTCACTCCACCGGGTCCTACCTGCTGGGGCTGATGCCGCCGGAGCTGCTGGCCACGCTCGACGTGACCATTCCGGTGCTGCGCCGCGACCCGCACTACTTCCTGCCCACCCCGGGCGGGCTCGGCTCGCCGTACCTGCTGTTCGGCAGCGACACCGCGGCCACCCGGCGGCAGCTCACCGACATGTTCTCGGCGGCCGACGTGGCCGCCGACGACGCGCTCCAGGCCGAGCTGGCCCAGTTGCGGGAGGACCTCGCGCCGGCCTGGCTGGCCGAGCCGCTGCCGGTCGAGGAGACCGCCGAGCGCTACGTCCGGCCGGCGCTGCGGCAGGTCTTCGTCGACCTGGTGCGCGGCTCGGTCGCCGACCACCTGGCCCGCTTCGACTTCCGCTCCGAGCTGCTGGTCAGCATGTACGCGGTCACCGACGGCCTCTCCGGGCTCAACGCCGGCCCGGACGACCCCGGCACCGGCCACAACTTCCTGGTGCACAACATGTGCCGACTTCCCGGGTCGGACGGCACCTGGATGATCGCCGAGGGCGGCATGGGCACCGTCTCGCGTACCTTCGCCGAGGCCGCCCGACGCGCCGGCGCGCGGATCGTCACCGGCACGCCGGTCACCGCGATCACGCTCGACGCCGGCGCCGCCTCCGGGGTGGTGCTGGCCGACGGTCGGGAGGTGGGCGCGTCCGTGGTGCTGGGGGCCTGTGACCCGTACCGGCTGATGGAGCTGCTGCCCGACGGCGCGCTCCCGGCGGAGCTGGGCGCGCGGATGGCGGCGGTCCGCCGCCCCGGCACCACGCTCAAGCTCAACCTGGCGCTCACCGGGCTGCCCCGCTTCTCCTGCCTGCCGGCGGACGCGCCGAGCCCGTTCGGGTCGACCATCCACCTGCTCCCCGGCTCGGCCTCGCTGGTCGGCGCGGGCGGCGAGTCGCCGATGGCCGCGCTGCGCGGCATGTGGGCGGATGTGCGGGCGGGGCGGCTGCCGGACGAGCCGACCATCGAGTGGTACCTGCACACGACGGTCGACCCGTCGCTGTCCGACGGGGCCGGGCACCACTCGTCGGCGCTGTTCGTCCAGTCGGTCCCCTACGAGCTGGCCGGCACCACCTGGGACGCGGCGCTGCCCGGCTACGTGGAGCGGCTGATCGCGATCTGCGAGCGGTACGCCCCGGGCGCCGGTGACCTGATCGCGGACGCCGTGCCACTGCCCCCGCCCGGCATCGAGGCCCACTTCGGCATCACCGGTGGGCACATCCACCACGTCGACAACACGGTCTCGTTCACCGACCGGATGCCGTACGCGACCGGCGTGGACGGCGTCTACGCGGGCAGCGCCGGCTGCCACCCGGCGGGCAGCGTGATCGGCGCCGCCGGCCACAACGCGGCCCGCCGCATCCTCGCCGACCTGTAAGGAAGGGCCCCCTGTTAACGCCTCCGGTAGAGCAGGGGTCCCCTCTTAACACCTCACGGCGTCTCGGTGGCCTCCTGCCCGGCGCGCGGGAGGTCGCCGGGGCCGCGGATCACGTAGAGGCCGACCAGCAGCAGGTAGGCCAGCAGGCTGAGGATCGGGTCGACGAACACGACCGCGAACGCGACCAGGTAGAGCAGCGGGCCGAGCCGGAACCGGCGGGCCACCGCCCGGGCCAGCCGCGGGTCGAGGTCCGGGTGCAGCAGGCCCCGGCGGCGGGCCCACCACCAGCTCAGGTTGAAGAACAGCGCCTCGCCGAGCACCGTGCCCACGTACAGGGCGGCGGTGAGCCGCTGGTCGCCGATGGTGCCGCGCAGGTGGTCCGCGAGCAGGTTCGCGGTGAACGGGATGGCCGCCACGAACATCAGCAGCAGCAGGTTCAGCACCAGCAGCATCTGGTCGACCCGGCAGACGTAGCGCCACATGTTGTGGTGGGTCAGCCAGACCTGGCCGACCACGGCGAACGTGATCACGTACGCCAGGTAGGCCCGCCACTCGTGCGCCAACGCGGCCGGCAGTCCCCGGTCACCCGGCTCGTCCGGGCCGAACTGGAGCAGTTCGACCGCCATCAGGGTGAGCACGATGGCGATGACCGCGTCGCTGAACGCCTCCACCCGCGAGGCGTCCCGCGCCATCTCGCTGCTGCGCCCGAACCGGTACCCCGGTTCCCGGTCCGCGCCCGTCACGCCGCCCCCACACCACGATGGTCGCGTGCCGGGGCGGCGGGCGGGGCGGAAAGCGTCAGATGACCGCTTCCCCGGCCGGCGCCGGGGTCTCCGCGTCGGCGCGGTGCGCGCGGATCTTGTGCCCGACGCTGGTCAGGCAGCGGCCGCTGGCCAGGTCGAACTTCCAGCCGTGCAGCTGGCAGGTGAGCTGGTCGCCGTCGACGATGCCGAACCGGCTCAGGTCCGCCTTCAGGTGCGGGCAGCGCCGCTGCACCACCCAGCCGTCGAGCGTGATGTCCTCGGCGTCGACCGCCCGCTCGTGCTCGTCGTACCAGCCCTCGGCGTACTGGAGGCGTTCCTCGGAGAGGCACTTGAAGAAGGCGTAGACGAACTCGTTGTACTGGCCGATCCGGGCCGCCGAGAACCGGCAGGACAGGAAGAGCGAGTTGACCCAGTCCACCTCGTCGATGTGCAGCAGGTGCTCGATCAGGGCGCGCTCGGTGCGGAACCGGTAGCGGACCTTCTCGTCCGCGTACGGCCGGACCTCCTTGCCCGGGAAGTCCACCACGATCGACTCGACCTCGGCACCGTCGTAGCCCACCAGGTCGAAGCGGACCGGGCCGCCCACGCCCTTGGCCAGGTAGATCGACTCGTCCAGCAGCGGCTCGATCCGGCGCTTCATCTGGCCGAGCACGTCGATCTCGGGGTGCCGCCAGGACGCCTTCTCGGCCTCGATGATCGGGCGCTTGCGCTCCCGCATCTCCTCCAGGTGCGCGACCTTGTTCGCGAAGAACTCCTCCACCGGCACCGGGTGGGTGGTGGTCGCGCCCTCGGTGGTGATCTCCGTGACGCTGCCCGGCAGGAGCACGATGCCGTTGGTGCCGCCGACCTTGGCGTACTCGGCCAGGAAGACCGACTGGTCGGGGAAGATGTTGCCCTCGTCGCCGAAGATGTCGTTGAACTGCCACAGCTCGTCGTCGAGGAAGCAGGGCGGGCCGGCGATCGGGAAGACGTGGTCGGCCTTCAGGTCGTCGATGTAGCGCCAGGTGCGGTCGAACTGCCGGTCCCGCTTCTGCTTGCCGAACGCGGTCTTCGCCGCCTGCGGCAGCTCGTAGACCATCGGGTACCAGATCGCGCCGGAGAACTGGAGCATGTGCGCGTGTACGTGGCCCAACTCGGCGAAGACGGTCAGGTCGGTCGGGCGGGCGTCGTTCTGGTTGAGCAGCCGGACGCCGTCGTACTCCACCCACAGCGACGAGTCGCCGATCGGGCCGTCGGTCGGGCTGGTCAACGCCTGAATCATGATCTTCAGCCCGCCGGGCAGCTCCACCACCTGCTCGTTCGGCGCCTTGAGGAACTTCGTGAAGCCCAGCGCCCGCAGCTCGTCCTCCATCTCCGAGGTGGGGAACTCGGGCAGCAGGACGGTGGCGTCCTTGGAGATGACGTCACGCAGGTGCTTGGCGTCGAAGTGGTCCCGGTGCAGGTGCGACACGTAGAGGTAGTCGACCTGGCCCAGGGTGGCCCAGTCGAGCTGGGAGTTGTCGGGGAACGGGAACCACGAGGCGAAGTAGGCGGGATTGACCCACGGGTCGCACAGGATGCTGCCCGCGGGCGTGTCGATCCGCATGCTGGCATGGCCCGTACCGGTCACTCGCACCGCAATCCCCCTCGACAAGACATCAGGCGTACGTCAGGAACGCTACCGGAGGCAGTGTGGTCGCCGTTCCGCGACGCCGGTAGTGCCGTTGCGCCCCGGTCGGAACGGGTCCAACGACCCGGGCCGGTCGGCGGCGCGCGGGCCGCCGGTCGCCCGCGCGGGTCATCAGTGCCCCGTGAGGTCGGACCCTGCGCCGGGCCCGGCGGGGCGCGTGCCAGACTGATCGGAGATCCGATCGCGAGGGAAGGACCGACAGTGGCAGGAGACGAGCCGGTAACCGCGCCAGATCAGCACAAGCCCGGGCACCGCAAGTCCGGGCGGATCGGTGCGGTGGTGTCGGCGGTGGCCCTGGTGTTGATGGCGTTCTGCGGCACCGAGGAGGGCCGGGTGGAGGACATCTGGCTGTTCGGGATCGCCGCGCTGCTGCTCGCCATCGTCATCGGCGACGCCGTGCTGCGCCGCAACGGCCTGCGGTCCTGACGCGCGGCGCCAGCGGTACGCGAAAGGGCCCGCCCCCTCCTCGGGGGCGGGCCCTTTCGTCGTCGTGGGCGGCTCAGCGGCCGAGCAGGATGTCCTGCACGTCCTTGAGCGCGGCGTCGACCTCGGCCTCGAAGTAGCCGCCGGGCACCAGCCCGAAGCGCAGCGTGTCGAGGTCCTTCGGGTTCACCGGCATCGGGTTGCGCCCCTGCATGCCGCCGAGCAGCGTCTCGAAGAACCGGTCGACCTGGTCCGGGTCGTACCCGCTGCCGAAGCGGCGGACCTGGAAGCTGCGCCGGATCTGGTCGACCCGGTAGAGGTCGCTGCCGGGCGGGCCGGCCATCGGCGGACCCACCATCGGCGGGCCGGCGGCCGGCGGGCCGACCAGCGGCGGGCCGGTCATCGACGGGCCCGGGCCGTAGCCCTGGTCCGGCGGGCCGTAGCCCGGCTCGGGGGCGCCGTAGCCCTGCTGCGGCAGCGCCGGCGGACCGGCCGGTCCGCGACCGCGCAGGTCACGCAGGTCACGCTCGGGCATGCGGATCTCGGCGGTCATGTCGGCGCGGCCGTGCCGACCCGCCTCGAAACCGTCGAACCGCTCGTCCGGGCCGTAGCCACCCGGGCCGTTGTCGGGGCCGCCGTAGCCACCCGGACCGTTGTCCGGGCCGCCGTAGCCACCCGGACCGTTGTCCGGGCCGCCGTAGCCACCGGGGCCGGGCGGGAGGCCACGCGGCGGCGGGCCACCGTGGCCGAGCGGGGCACCCGGGCCCATCGGACCGGGGCCGCCCGGGCCGCGAGGCGCGTCGTAGCCGCCGCGGGGGGCGTCGTACCCGCCGGCGAACGCGCCGGTCGGCTCGTCGTACCGGTTGCCGTAGCGGTCGACGGGCGGGCCGGCCTGGGCCGGCATCTGCCGGGGCGGCATCGGCGGCTGGGGCACCGGGGACAGGCCGCGGTCGTCGCGCATCGGCGGGCCGAGCCGGTCGGCCATCCGGGGGTCGCCACCGCGCCCGCCGGGGGCGGCGGAGCGCTCCTCCAGCTCGGCGAGCTGCCGCTCCACCCGGTCGAGGTGCAGGTCGACCTGCCACTCGTCGTAGCCGTTGAAGCGGACCCGGAAGACGACGTCGTGGACCTCCTGGGAGGCCACGGGCGCGCCCACCGGCTGGCCGGCGAGGGTCGCCTCGACCCGGTCCAGGAAGGCGTCCACCTCGTCGACCTTGTATCCCCGGCGGAGCGCCTTACGCCGGAAACGCTGACCCTGACTCGCCACTATGTCTCCTGGTCTCGTACCGCTACGCCGTTGCCGCGCGTGAGTCGCTGTCCGTGTCCTCGGCGGCGGCGAGCTGCCCACACGCCCCGTCGATCTCGCGCCCCCGGGTGTCCCGCACCGTCGTGGACACCCCGGCGTCGCGCAACCGCCGGACGAACTCCCGCTCGACCGGCTTCGGGCTGGCGTCCCAGCGGCTGCCCGGAGTCGGGTTGAGCGGGATCAGGTTCACGTGGGCCAACTTGCCGGCCAGCAGCCGCCCGAGCAGATCGGCTCTCCACGGCTGGTCGTTCACGTCCTTGATCATCGCGTACTCGATGGACACGCGACGCCCCGTCGTGGCCGCGTAGTCCCACGCCGCGTCCAGCACCTCGGACACCTTCCAGCGCTGGTTGACCGGGACGAGTTCGTCGCGCAGCTCATCATCGGGGGCGTGCAGCGACAACGCAAGGGTCACCGAGAGGTCTTCGCTGGCCAGTCGGCGGATGGCCGGGACCAGCCCGACCGTGGAAACGGTGATGTGCCGCTGGGACAGGCCGAGCCCCTCCGGTGCCGGCGCGACCAGGCGGCGGATCGCCGCGACCACCCGCGCGTAGTTGGCCAGCGGCTCGCCCATGCCCATGAACACCACGTGCGACAGCCGCGGCGGTGAGCCGGCCACCGCACCGGAGGCGGCCACCCCGGCCAGGTAGACGGCCTGGTCGACGATCTCCGCGGTGGACAGGTTGCGGGTCAGCCCGGCCTGGCCGGTGGCGCAGAACGGGCAGGCCATGCCGCAGCCGGCCTGGCTGGAGATGCAGACGGTGACCCGGTCCGGGTAGCCCATCAGCACGCTCTCCACCAGCGAGCCGTCGTGCAGCCGCCAGAGCGCCTTGCGGGTCGCGCCGTCGTCGCAGGCGAGCTCGCGGACCGGGGTGAGCAGCGTGGGCAGCAGCGAGCCGGCCAGCCGCTCGCGGGTCGCCGCCGGCAGGTCGGTCATCCGCTCCGGGTCGCGCACCAGGCGCCCGAAGTAGTGGTTGGAGACCTGCTTGGCGCGGAACGCCGGTTCGCCCAGCTCGGTGACGAGCGCCTGCCGGCCCGGCAGGTCCAGGTCGGCGAGGTGGCGGGGAGGCATCGCGGGCTTGCGGCCGCGGGCGTCGGGGTCTACGGAGATCAGCGGGAGGCTCGTCATGGCGCGTCCAGTCTGACACGCGTCCGACCGGACGCACCCGTCCGTGGGTGCCGAATCGTCCCCGACCGGCCGGTCCGGCCCGCGACGCCGCCGTGATCCATCCCTCAGCCCACCACCGGCACGAACACCGCCAGCAGCAGATACGCCGTCGGCACCGCGAACAGGATCGAGTCGAGCCGGTCCATCAGGCCGCCGTGCCCGGGCAGCAGGTTGCTCATGTCCTTGACCCCGAGATCCCGCTTGATCATCGACTCGGCGAGGTCGCCGAGCACCGCCGCGCAGGAGATCGCCACCCCGAACAGGGCGCCCCACCAGGGGGCCACGTCGAACAGCAGCCACAGCAGCACGGCGCTGCCCGCCGCCGCGGCCGTGACCGAGCCGGCGAAGCCCTCCCAGGACTTCTTCGGGCTGATCGTCGGCGCCATCGGGTGCTTGCCGAACGCCACCCCGGCGGCGTACCCGCCGGTGTCGGAGAGCACCACCGCGACCAGCGTGACCAGCACCCGCAGGTGCCCGTCGTCGGGCGCCGCCGCGAGCAGGGCCGCGAAGCCGGCCAGGAAGGGCACGTACACCGCGATCAGGGTGGCCGCGGTCAGGTCGCGCTGGTAGTTGCCGGGCCCGTCGCCCAGCCGCCAGATCATCGTGCCCAGCACGGTGACCAGCAGCCCGAGGCAAAGCGCGTCCGGGCCGGCGAACCAGGCCAGCCCGACCGTGAGCACGCCACCGGCGACCAGCGGCACCAGCGGCGGGTGGGCGCCGCTGCGACGGACCGCCCGGGCCATCTCCCCGATGCCGATGGCCACGGCGGCGGCGAGCACGGCGAGGAACGCCGGCAGGAAGAAGAACAGCGGCAGCACGATCGCCGCGCCGAGGGCCACCCCGACGCCGATCGCCGCCGGCAGGTTACGGCCGGCCCGGGACGACCCGGGCACGGCGGTCGGGGGCCGCTCCGCGCTCGCCCGCCGACGGCCCCGGGCCCGGCGGCCGGGCGGTGGCTCGGGCGCCGGCTCGTCGCGTACCGGCTCGTCACGGACCGGGGCGATCTGGGCGGTCGGGTACTCGTCGTCCGGCCGGTCCCCACCCCACCCGCCGCGCCCGCCGGGCGCCGGCTCGTCCCGGCGGTCGCGCTCCGCGGCCTGGGGTTCGTCGTACGGCCGCGCGGCGTCGTGGCGTCGGGTCGTCTCGGGGTACGGGTCGGCGCCCGGGCGCGCGTACGTCTCCGGGCGCGCGTAGGCGCCCGCGTCGGCGGGGTGCGGACGGGCGCCCGGGCCGGGGCGCTGCCACGGACCGGGTTCGAGATCGGTCTCCGGCCAGGGCAGCGCGGGCGCCGGGCGGTCCCAGCCGCGCGGCTCGGCGCCGCCGTAGGGGTCGGGGTGGGACATCACGCACCGGCAGACGGTACGAAAGCCACCACATGACGCAAGATCAAGACCATCCCCTACCAGCGTGAGACTTCCTGTTGACCGACCGACGGCCGGGCGACTCCCGCCGTTCACCCGGTGGTGGTCGGGAATCGTGCCGAGCCTACTGCACCCGCGAAGCGCCGAAGGTGGACGCCGCCGGGCACGACGACGGCACCGGGCCGCCGCCCGGGGTCGGGCGGCGGCGGCGCGGTGCCGTCACGGTACGCGGGCCGCTCAGACCTCGAGCAGCTCGCTCTCCTTGTGCTTGACCAGCTCGTCGACGGTGCCGACGAAGCGCTGGGTCAGGTCGTCCAGCTCCTTCTCCGCGCGCCGGCCCTCGTCCTCGCCGACCTCGCCGTCCTTGACCAGGCGGTCCAGCTCCTCCTTGGCCTTACGGCGGGTGTTGCGGACGGCCACCTTGGCCTCTTCGCCCTTGTGCCGGACCACCTTGATCATCTCGCGGCGACGTTCCTCGGTCATCTGCGGGAGCACGATGCGCAGCTGGTTGCCCTCGTTGTTCGGGTTGACCCCGAGGTCCGAGTCGCGGATCGCCTTTTCCATCGCGTTGGTCTGCGAGTTGTCGTACGGCTTGATGATCACCATGCGCGGCTCGGGCACCGCGATGGACGCCATCTGCGGCAGCGGGGTGGGGCTGCCGTAGTAGTCGATGAGGATCCGGGAGAACATGGCGGCGTTGGCGCGACCGGTGCGGATCCCGCCGAACTCCTCCTTGGCGTGCTCGATCGCACGCTCCATCTTCTCCTCCGCCTCGAGGAGGGTGTCGTCGATCACCGGTCTCCTCGCCTCCTTCTGTCGCTCGTCGTGGGCTGTGCTGGTGCTGCAGTGGCAGAGGACCGCTGCCGGTCCGGCGGGCCGGTCAGGCGGTGATCAGCGTGCCGATCTTCTCACCGCCGACGGCACGGACGATCGTGTCGTCGCCCTGGGCGCCGAAGACCAGCATCGGCAGGCCGTTCTCCATGCAGAGGCTGAACGCGGCGGCGTCGGCCACCCGCAGGTTGCGGCGCAGCACCTCGGAGAAGGTGATCGAGTCGAGCTTGCTCGCCGTCGGGTCGATCCGGGGGTCGGCGGTGTAGACCGCGTCCACGCCGTTCTTGCTCATCAGCACCACGTCCGCGCGGATCTCCAGCGCCCGCTGGGCGGCCACGGTGTCGGTGGAGAAGTAGGGCATCCCGGCGCCCGCGCCGAAGATCACCACGCGGCCCTTCTCCAGGTGCCGGATCGCGCGCAGCGGGATGTACGGCTCGGCGACCTGGGCCATGGTGATGGCGCTCTGCACCCGGGTCTCGATGCCCTCCTTCTCCAGGAAGTCCTGGAGCGCGAGGCAGTTCATCACCGTGCCGAGCATGCCCATGTAGTCGGCGCGGGCCCGGTCCATGCCCCGCTTCTGCAGCTCGGCGCCGCGGAAGAAGTTGCCGCCGCCGACCACCACGGAGACCTGCACGCCGCGGCGGACCACGGTGGCGATCTGCCGGGCGATGCCCTGCACGACGTCCGGGTCGACGCCGATCGCGCCGCCGCCGAAGACCTCACCGGAGAGCTTCAGCACCACCCGGCGGGACCGACCGGGCGGAGGGGCGGTCGGATCGTCCGCCGCCAGGCTCCGGTCACTCACAACCTGCGTCATCCGCCCCGCCCCTTCTCCCCGCGCGCCGCGCGGGCCTCGCGTACGTGCCCCTGCAGACCCTATGTGACGAGGAGGCCGCGGTGCCTGTCGCGTACACCGGCGGCCTCCTCGTCGACGTTCTCCCTGCGCCCGGGCTCAGCGGCCCGGAGCGGCGGCTCAGGCCTGGCCGACCTCGAACCGCACGAAGCGGGTCACCTCGATGCCGGCGTCGGCCAGCACCTGCTTGACGGTCTTCTTGTTGTCGGCGACCGCGGCCTGCTCCAGCAGGACGAAGTCCTTGAAGAAGGCGTTGACCCGACCCTCGACGATCTTCGGCAGCGCCGCCTCGGGCTTGTTCTCCTCGCGGGCGGTCTGCTCGGCGATGCGCCGCTCGGACTCGACGGTCTCCGCCGGCACCTCGTCGCGGGTGAGGTACTTCGGCCGCATCGCGGCGATCTGCATGGCCACGCCACGCGCGTCGGCGTCGGCGGCCTCGTCGGTCTTGCCGGAGAACTGCACCAGCACGCCGACCGCCGGGGGCAGGTCCTGGCTCTTGCGGTGCAGGTAGACCGCGGTGGTGCCGTCGAGCTTGGCGAAGCGGTTCAGCACCAGCTTCTCGCCGATCTTGGCGGACTGCTCCTGGATCAGGTCGGCCACGCTCTTGCCGTCGATGGTGCTGGCGAGCAGCTCCTCGGCGTTGGTGGCGCCGCTGGCCACACCGTGCTCGACCAGCTGCTGGGCCAACGCGATGAAGGCGTCGTTCTTGGCGACGAAGTCGGTCTCGCAGTTGAGCTCCAGCAGCGCCTGGCCGGAGTGGGCGATGAGACCGTTGGCGGCGGTGCGGCCGGCCCGCTTGCCGACGTCCTTCGCGCCCTTGACGCGCAGGATCTCGACGGCCTTGTCGAAGTCGCCCTCGGCCTCGGTCAGCGCCTTCTTGGAGTCCATCATGCCGGCGCCGGTGAGGTCGCGGAGCTTCTTGACGTCCGCGGCGGTGAAGTTGGACATGACTCTCTCTTCGGTGTCAGTGAGATGGTCTGGGTGCCCGGTTACCCGGATCCGGGCCGGTTCTGCCCGGCGTACCCGCCGCGCCCCGCCGCCCGGGAAACCGGACGGCGGGGACGCGACGGCGAGATCACTCCGCGGCGGCGGTCGCCGGCTGCTCGGCGGCCGGCGCGGCCTGCTCGGCGGCGGCGGGCTGCTCGTCGGCCTTCTTCGGCTCCTCGAGCAGCTCGCGCTCCCACTCGGCCAGCGGCTCGTCGGCGCCGACCTGGCCCGCCTCGGGCTTCTCGTCGGCGCCCCGGTTGCGGCCGGAGCGGGCGATCAGACCGTCGGCGACGGCGGCGGCGACGACCTTGGTCAGCAGCTCGGCCGAGCGGATGGCGTCGTCGTTGCCCGGGATCGGGAAGTCGACCTCGTCCGGGTCGCAGTTGGTGTCGAGCACCGCGATCACCGGGATGCCCAGCTTGCGGGCCTCGTCGACGGCGATGTGCTCCTTCTTGGTGTCGACGATCCAGACCGCGGCCGGGAGCTTCTGCATGTCCCGCAGACCACCGAGGGTCTTGGTGAGCTTGATCTTCTCGCGGGAGAGCTGGAGGGTCTCCTTCTTGGTGTAACCGGCGGCGGTGCCGCTCAGGTCACCCAGGGCCTCGAGCTCCTTCATCCGCTGCAGCCGCTTGTACACGGTCTGGAAGTTGGTCAGCATGCCACCGAGCCAGCGGTGGTTGACGTACGGCTGGCCGACCCGGGTCGCCTGCTCGGCGATGGCCTCCTGGGCCTGCTTCTTGGTGCCGACGAACAGGATGCTGCCGCCGCCCGCGACGGTGGTGCGAACGAACTCGTACGCCTTCTCGATGTAGTCGAGCGTCTGGCGCAGGTCGATGATGTAGATACCGTTGCGCTCGGTGAAGATGAAGCGCTTCATCTTCGGGTTCCAGCGCCGGGTCTGGTGCCCGAAGTGCACACCGCTCTCCAGCAGCTGACGCATGGTCACGACGGCCATGGTGGGTACTCCTACTTTGTCCCTGGTTGTCCGTCCGGTCGGCGACCGGACGCCTGGCGCCCGGTCGCCGGCCAGGGTGGGCCCGGTGCGGAACCGGGACCAGGGAGGCCGTCGCCCCACGGGAGGACCGTGGAGAGGGCGCGCGAGGTCGACCGCGCGAGGCGGTCGCCAGTCGACCAGTGTACGCGCCTTCTCCGCACCCCGGCCCCGGGGTGCGTTTCCTCCCCGCCCGGTATCAGCGGGCGGCGAGGGCGGCGGCCAGGAAGAGCACCAGACCGACGGTCAGGTACGCCGTCGGTGGGCGGAGCCAGCCACGACTGCCGTCGGCGAGCGCCAGCCCGCCGGTGCGCAGCCCGTACAGGCCGGCGCCGAAGATCGGCAGCCCGACCACCAGGAACGTCCCCACCACCACGTGCGACGTGGACACCGGATCACCCACCAGCCCGTGCAGCAGCACCCGCAACGCCGGCACCTCCAGCACCAGCACCAGCGCCGCCAGCAGCACCGCGAGCGCCGGGCGCCGGGTCCGGTAGACGCCGTCACCCGGCGGCGGCCCGTCCGTCCGGGGCACCACCGACGGCATCGGGCCGGTCGGCATCTCCAGCGGGTTCGGCGGCGCCGCCGACTCCGCCGGCCCACCGGGACGCTCACCGATGGTCAACGGGGTGGCCGAGCCCGGACCCGGCCGGCCGCCCAGCGACATCTGGGTGCCGCCGGTCGCGCCGGTGTCGACGATCGGGTAGCCGCCCAGCGGCCCGGGTCGCGCCTGGTCGACCCCGCCCACGAGACCGTCGCCGCCGCGCGCGCCGAACGCGTCGGCGCCGCGGGACCCGCCGCCGAGCGGGTCGGCGACCGGGGCCGAGGCGCCGCCCAGCGAGGCCGGGGCGCCGCCGAGCGGGGTCGACGTGCCGTGCGAGGCGGTGCCGAGCGCGTCGACGCCGCTGCGGGAGAGCGGGTCCTCACCGCCCTGCGCCTCGCGCGCCGCCCGCCGGCCGGCCCGACCGGGCAGCTCGCCGGAGACCTCCGGGTCGTCCGGACGCTGCGACCGCCAGCCGCTGGTGTCGTCGACCAGCGGGTCGGCGGCGGAGTAACCCCCGTACCGGCTCTCACCGGCGCGCTGCTCCGGGGCGCGGTAGTCGTCGTCGCGGTAGCGCGGCTCGCCCGCGGCGCGCCACTCCGACTCGTACCCGCGGTCGCCCCAACGCGACCCCTGCTGATCCTCGGGATAGCTCCGTCGTCCGTCCACGACGGGCACGGTATGCGACCGGCACCAGCCGCGCCATTCGGGCCGACCGGAACATCGCGCCAGCTCGGGGGCGGCAGCGGCCGGCTCCGCGCCGCCGTGGGGTGATCCGGTGGCACATCGGCCGGAAGATCGTGGTGCTGTCCACAAGTCGGATCTCGTCCACAGGCCGGACGCCGGCGGCACGCGCCGCCCGGCCGCCGGTCGCAACCTGACCGGCATGACGAACCGGAACCAGGCCGTCGGGGCGTACGGCGAGCGGTGCGCGTTGCGGCACCTGATCGAGAGCGGCCTGCGGCCGATCGCCCGCAACTGGCGCTGTCCCGACGGGGAGATCGACATCATCGCCTGGGAGGGGCCGGTCCTGGCCTTCTGCGAAGTGAAGACCCGGCGCACCGAGCGGTACGGCGCCCCCGTCGAGGCCGTGGTCCGGGCCAAGGCCCGCCGGCTGCGTGGCCTGGCCGTCCGCTGGCTCGCCGAGACCGGCACCACCGCCGACGAGGTCCGCTTCGACGTGCTCTCGGTCCGGCTGCCGGTCACCGGCCGGGCCCAGGTCGAACACCTGCGGGGCGCGTTCTGACATGGGCTACGCAAAGATTCTCAGCGTCGGCCTCGCCGGGGTCGCCGGGCACGTCGTGGCGGTCGAGGCCGACCTCGCCCCCGGCCTGCCCGCCGTGGTCATCTCCGGCCTGCCCGACACCGCGTTGCACGAGGCCCGCGACCGGGTCCGCGCCGCCATCGTCAACTCCGGCCAGAAGTGGCCCAACCGGCGGATCACCCTCAACCTGCTGCCCGCCACGCTGCCCAAGTACGGCTCCGCCTTCGACCTGGCCATCGCCGTGGCGGTCCTCGCCGGCTCCGGCGAGCTGCCCCCGGTCGCCCTCGACGGCACCGTCGTCCTCGGCGAACTCGGGCTCGACGGCACGGTCCGTCCGGTGCGCGGCACCCTGCCCATGGTCGCCGCCGCCGCCCGGGCCGGATACACCCGCGTGGTCGTGCCCGCCGGCAACGCCGGCGAGGCGGCCGTCATCCCCGGCGTCCTGGTCCACGCGGTCGACACCCTGCACCGGCTCGTCGCCCACGTCCGGAACGGCACGCCACTGCTCGCCCCGGCCGCGCGGCCACCGGCCGACGTGCCGGTCGGGCCCGACCTCAGCGACGTGGCCGGGCAGCCCCTCGGCCGCCGGGCCCTGGAGATCGCCGCCGCCGGTGGCCACCACCTCGCCCTGCTCGGGCCGCCCGGCGCCGGCAAGACCATGCTGGCCGAGCGGCTGCCGTCGGTCCTGCCCGAACTGGAGGACGAGGCCGCCCTGGAGGTGACCGCGCTGCACTCGATCGCCGGGCTGCTGCCGCCCGGCGGTGGCCTGCTGCGCCGTCCCCCGTTCCAGGCGCCGCACCACACCGCCACGGTGCCCGCGCTGGTCGGCGGAGGTTCGGGGCTGGCGAGGCCCGGCGCGGTCTCGCTGGCCCACCGGGGCGTGCTCTTCCTCGACGAGGCGCCCGAGTTCGGCAAGGGCGCCCTGGAGGCGTTGCGCCAGCCGCTGGAGAGTGGTCTGGTCCGGATGGCACGCACCCGGGGCGCCATCGAATACCCGGCCCGGACGCAGCTGGTGCTGGCCGCCAACCCCTGCCCCTGCGCGAAACCGTCCGGCGACGTCGACTGCGAGTGCACGCCGCAGGCCCGGCGGCGCTACCTGGGGCGGCTCTCCGGCCCGCTGCTCGACCGCGTCGACGTGCTGGTCACGCTGCCGGCGATGCGCGCGGCGGAGCTGTTGCACACCGACACGCCGCACGAATCCTCGGCGACCGTGGCCGCCCGGGTGGCCGTGGCCCGGCGGGCCGCCGCCGACCGCTGGACGGCCACCGGGCACCGGGTGAACGCCGACGTCCCCGGCCCCTACCTGCGCCGCCCGCCGTGGCACCTGCCGGCGCGGGTGACCCGCGAGCTGCGTCGCCGCCTCGACACCGGCTCGCTCTCGGCGCGCGGGTACGACCGGGTGCTCCGGCTCGCGTGGACGGTCGCCGACCTGGACGGCCGGGACCGCCCCGACCAGGGGGACGTCGCGGAGGCCATCCACCTCAGGACAGGAGAGGGCGCGTGACCGCCACCGACGAGCAGCGGCTGGCCCGGGTCGCGCTGACCTGGCTCGCCGAGCCCGGCACGCGATCGGTCCACGCCCTGGTCGAGCGGATCGGCCCGGCGGCGACGCTCGACCTGCTGCTGGCCGGCGACGCGCCGGAGCGAACGCTCCGGTCGGCCGTCGCGGCCCGCACGGCGGCCGGTGACGCGCGCCGGGTGGCCGCCGAGGCCCTGGCCCGGGCCGAACGGCTCGGGGCGCGGCTGGTCACGCCGGAGGACGACGAGTGGCCGGCGCCGGTCGGCGAGCTGCGCCGGCTGGTGCTGCCCGACGCCGCCCGGCGGGTCGACGTGGAGACCGATCCGCCGCTCTGCTTCTGGGTACGCGGCGGCTGGCCGCTCGACGAGACACTGGCGCGTTCGGTGGCCGTGGTCGGCGCGCGGGCGGCCACCCCCTACGGCTCGCACGTCGCCACGGAGCTGGGCTACGGACTGGCCGACCGGGAGTGGACGGTCGTCTCCGGCGGGGCGTTCGGCATCGACTCGGCGGCCCACCGCGGGGCGTTGACCGCCGGTGGGCGCACCGTCGCGGTGCTGGCCTGCGGCCTGGACCGCCCGTACCCGATGGGCAACGCGGCGCTCTTCGACCGGATCGCCGAGACCGGCCTCCTGGTGAGCGAGTGGATGCCCGGCGCCGAGCCGTTGCGTCCCCGGTTCCTCATCCGCAACCGGGTCATCGCGGCGGCCACCAGGGGCACGGTGCTGGTCGAGGCCGCTGCCCGCAGCGGAGCCACCCAGACGCTCAACCGGGCGCTCGGGCTCGGCCGCCCTGCCATGGTGGTGCCGGGTCCGGTCACCTCGGCCATGTCGGTGGGCGGGCACGAGGTGCTCCGGGAACGGCCGTGCGCCCGGCTGGTCACCGGTGTCGCGCACGTGCTGGAGGAGGTCGGGCGGATCGGGTACGACCTGGCGCCGCCGGCCCGGGCGGCCGAGCGGCCGAGGGACCGGCTCGACGACGAGGCCACCCAGGTGTTGGAGGCGCTGCCCCGCCGTCGAGCCCTCGACCTGGAGAGCGTCGCGGCACGCGCCGGCGTGGACCTGCGCACCGCGATGCGAAAACTGTCCATGCTGGAGGAGCTGGAGCTGGTGGTGCGCCGGAGCGACGGCGGATACGCGCTCACGCCCCCCGACGCCACCGGGCGGGGACGGCGGCCGTCGTGACGTCAGTCGCCCTCGAACCGGATCTCGACGTCGCGGCTCTCCTGGCAGCGGCGGGCGAGCCGGGCCAGCCGGCGGATCTGGTCGACCTCCGCCGGCGCCCCGGCCGCCTCGGCCAGAGCACGCAGCTCGGTGAGCAGCTGCGGCACCTGGCCGGCGTCGACGACCAGTTCACCGAGCGGGTCGACCCGGTCCAGCAGCGGGGTGCGACCGCTGCCGCGTACCCGCTTGAGCAGGTCGAGCAGCACGTCCCGCGGATCCGCGACGACCTCGATCGAGACGTACGCGGGCGGGCGGCGGGCCGCGCCGGCCCGCACCCGCCGGTAGAGGACCGCATCCACTCCCACGCCCGGTCCCTCCTCGCACCGGCGTCACCGTCGCGGGACGCCCTGCCGATCGCCGCCGACCCGACCCTTCCGCCCGGCGCCCACCACCCCCGCCGCCCGCCGATGCGGGAGGGTCTGCTTCACCAGTCGGCGACGGCGGGGATCGGGTGGCCGGTTCCCCGCACCACTCTCCCGCCACACGAGTTTCCCCTGTCCAGCGCCGCTTCTGCCACCCCGCCCGGCGCGCCGCCACGACCAGGCGTGGCCGGCGCAGGCCGTCTCGCCGAGGTGGCGGTGTCCCGGGGCACCGACACCGCCACCCGGGCGGGGTGGAGTCGATCGTCGCGGGCGCGGGACCGAGGCGGCGGGCCGGGACGTGCCGGCCGTACGCTGGGATGGTGTTGGCCGTCCGCACCCGCAGGACCGGACCCGACTCCGACCACGGCCGCCGGGCCGAAGCGGCCGGGGCCGTCGGTGGGTGAGCTGCGGCGCGGCACCCGGGCCGCGCACGAGGAGCTGCCGGCGCCGATGCGCGAGGCGGTGGACGACTTCGCCGACCACCTGTCGCGGGTCCGTGACCGTTCGGCGCACACCGTGCGGGCCTACGTGACCGACCTCGTCTCGCTGCTCGACCACGCGGTCCGGATGGGTTGTGCCGACCTGGCGGGGTTGGACCTCGCGATGCTGCGCAGCTGGCTGGCCAAGCAGCGGACCATGGGGGCCGCCCGGACGACCATGGCCCGGCGGGCGGCGGCCGCGCGCACCTTCAGCGCCTGGGCGCACCGGGCCGGGCTGCTCCCCCACGACGTCGCCGCGCCGCTTGCCAGCCCCCGGGCCGGCCGGGAGCTGCCCACCGTCCTGCGCGCCGACCAGGCAGCCGCCCTGATGGACGCCCCGCTGCGCGCGGTAGACGCCTCGACCCCGGCCGGCACCGCTCCTGCCGAGGGTCGCACGGCCGCCCCGGTTCCGGCCGGCAACACGGCGGACCCGGGCGACACGGCGGACCCGAGCGACACGGCGGACCCGGGCGACACGGCCGAGCGGAGCGAGGCGGCCGCCCCGGTCGCGGCGGCCCCCGAGGACGCGACCGGGGCGGTACTGCTGCGGGACCGGCTGTTGCTCGAACTGCTCTACGGCACGGGAGTACGCGTCAGCGAGGCCTGCGGCTTGGACGTCGCCGACGTCGACCAGGCCCGCCGCGTGGTGCGCGTGCTCGGCAAGGGCGGCCGCGAGCGCGCGGTGCCCTACGGCGTGCCGGCGCAGCGAGCACTGGACGCGTGGCTGCGGCACGGCCGCCCGCGTCTGGCGACACCGGGATCGGGCCGCGCGCTGCTGCTCGGGGCCCGGGGCGGGCGACTCAACCCGACCACCGCACGGCGGATCGTGGCCGGCTGGTCCGGCGCGGCCGGGCTACCGAGGGTGACCCCGCACGGGCTGCGCCACTCGGCCGCCACCCACCTGCTCGAAGGGGGCGCCGACCTGCGGGCCGTGCAGGAGCTGCTGGGGCACTCGTCGCTCGCCAGCACCCAGATCTACACCCACGTCTCGGTCGAGCGGCTGCGGGCGGCCTACCGGCAGGCACACCCCCGGGCCTGACCGCCGTCGCACCGCACCGGCCGCCGCCCGCCGGGCCGCGGGCGCGGAAGCGGTCGGGTGATGATCCACGACGGGCTACGATCGACGGATGACGGTGCCGCGGCCGCCCGAGCCGATCCCGGGGGCTCGACTGCTCTTCTCCCTCGACCCGTCCGTCAGCCACCTCAACCACGGCGCGTTCGGCGCCGTGCCGATCCCCGTGCAGCGCGCCCAGCAACGGCTGCGCGACGAGATGGAGTCGAACCCGCTGCGGTTCTTCACCCAGGGCCTGGTGGACCGGATCGCCCACGCCCGGCGGCACCTGGCCACCTTTCTCGGGGCCGACCCCGACGGCACCACCCTGGTCAGCAATGTCACCACCGGCGCGGCCGTCGTGCTCCAGTCGCTCGCGCTGCGCCCGGGCGACGAGGTGGTGACCACCGACCACGGGTACGGGGCGGTCGCCCTGTCGGTGGCGCGGGAGTGCGCGCGGACCGGTGCGGTGTCCCGGACCCTGCCGGTGCCGTTGTCGGCCACCGACGAGGAGCTGGTCGAGATCGTCCGTGACGGGCTGCGCCCCGGGCGCACCCGGCTGCTGATCGTCGACCAGCTCACCTCGCCGACCGCCCGGCTGTTCCCGACCTCGGCGCTGGTCGCGGTGGCCCGGGAGCAGGGCGTGCCCGTGCTGGTGGACGCGGCGCACGCGCCGGGCATGCTGCCCACCACGGTGGCCTCGGTCGGCGCCGACTTCTGGGTCGGCAACCTGCACAAGTGGGCGTACGCGCCGCGCGGCACCGCCGCGCTGGTGGTCGCCGAGCGGTGGCGCGAACGCATCCAGCCGCTCGTGGTCTCGTGGGAGCAGGACTCCGGGTTCCCGACCCGGGTCGAGTGGCAGGCCACGCGCGACTACACCGGCTGGCTGGCCGCCCCGGTCGGCCTGTTCACGCTGCGCAGCCTCGGCCTGGACCGGGTCCGGACGCACAACGCGGCACTGGCCGCGTACGGGCAACGGGTCGTCGGGGACGCGCTCGGGGTGGCGCCGGAGCGGCTGCCGGAGCCCGGCGGACCGGCGGTGGCCATGCGGCTCGTCCCGTTGCCGCCCGGCGTCGCGACCACCCTGGACGCGGCCCGGGAGCTGCGGGCCCGGATCGCGGACCGGATCGGCGCTGAGGTGTCGGTCGCCGGCTGGAACGGGCGGGGTTACCTGCGCCTGTGCGGCCAGGTCTACAACACCCCGGAGGAGTACGACCGGCTGGCCGTGCGCCTGCCCACGCTGCTCGCCCAGGGCTGACCGGTCGGCCCGCTCACGGGCCCGGTGGGGTCGGGTCGAGCGGGAGCAGCCGGGCGCGACCGACGCCGAGCAGCGCGAGCGGGTCCAGGTAGTCGGCGCCCCGGCGCAGCCCCCAGTGCAGGCAGGCCACGGCGGGGCAGCCCGGATGGCCGCCGAGCAGCTCACCGATCGGCGTGCCGGCGTCGACGGGGGCGCCGGCGGCGAGGCGGGACCGGACCGGCTCGTAGGTGGTGCGCAGCCCGTCGCGGTGCCCGACGGTGACCACCGGCCGGCCGGCGACCGGACCGGCGAACAGGACCGTCCCGGGGCCGGCCGCGCGCACCTCGGCGCCCGGGTCGCCGGCCAGGTCCACGCCGCGGTGCCCGGCCAGCCACGGCTGCGGCGGCGGATCGAACCGGCGGACCACCAGGGCTCGGCCGGCCAGCGGCCACCGGAACGGCCCGGCGGCGCGGGCGTCGGTCCGGCCTCCCGTCGCCACCGGTTCCGGGCCCGCCGGCGCACCCGTCGGCACGGTCGGGGTGAGGATCAGCATCAGCAGCAGGGCCGCGCCGACGCGACCGGTCGAGGTCCACACCCCGCGCACTCTGCCCGCCCCGCGCGGCCGTCGTCACCTCGGCGTCATCACCACTGTGGACAACACCGGGGTTGTGGACGGCCGCCCGGTCTCGGGGCGGATCTGCTAGCGCCGGGCCGCCTATGCTGACCTCGTGACGAAGGACTGGTACGCCTGGCACCGCGACTACGACCAGCCCGACTCGGCGCTGTCGAGACGACTCGTCGAGGTGCGCCGCCGGGTCACCGAGGCGTTGGACGCCGCGCCGCCCGGTCCGCTGCGCGCGGTCAGCCTCTGCGCCGGCCAGGGACGCGACCTGATCCCCGTGCTCGCCACCCACCCCCGGGGCGGGGACGTGACCGCCCGCCTGGTGGAGCTGGACCCGCGCAACGCCGAGCTGGCCCGCCGGGCCGCCGCCGACGCGGGGCTGACCGGCGTGGAGGTGGTCACCGGGGACGCGGCGGTGACCGACCGCTACGCCGACCTGGCGCCCGCGGACCTGGTGCTGGTCTGCGGCATCTTCGGCAACATCGGCGACGACGACATCCGGGCGACCGTGCGGCACTGCGCGTCGCTCTGCGCCACCGGCGGCACGGTGCTGTGGACGCGGCACCGGCGGGAGCCGGACCTGGTGCCCACGATCTGCGACTGGTTCGCCGAGGAGGGCTTCGAACCGGTCGCGGTGAGCAGCCCCGCCGACGGCGTGGGCGTCGGCGCGCACCGTTTCACCGGCGCTCCCCGCTCGCTGGCGGCCGGCGCGCGGATGTTCGAGTTCGTCGGCTACGACCGGTTGGAGCAGTCATGACCACAGTGGGCGACGTGAGCCGGCCGTCCCGGGTCGCCGGGCCGGACGAGGCGATCAGCGCCGAGGAGCTCCAGCTGGCGGCGCGCAACCACGGCATCCCACTGGAGGCGTTGCGCTACGACGTGACCCCGGCCGGCCTGCACTACCTGCTCATCCACTACGACATCCCGGACGTCGACCCGGCCACGCACGCGCTCACCGTGTCCGGGGCGGTGCGGCGGCCGCTGCGGCTCGACCTGGCGGCGCTGCGGGCGCTCCCCCGGGTCACCCACCGGGTGACGCTGGAGTGCGCGGGCAACGGCCGGGCGCTGCTGCACCCCCGCCCGGTCAGCCAGCCGTGGCTGGTGGAGGCCGTGGGCAACGCCGAGTGGACGGGCACCCCGCTGGCCCCGCTGCTGCGCGAGGCCGGCCTGGCGGACGACGCGGTGGACGTGGTGTTCACCGGCGCCGACCACGGGGTGGAGCGCGGCGTCGAGCAGGACTACCAGCGGGCGCTGCCGGTGGCCGACGCGCTGCGCGAGGAGGTGCTGCTGGCGTACGAGATGAACGGCGCTCCCCTGCTGCCGCAGCACGGCGCGCCGGTGCGACTGATCGTGCCGGGCTGGTACGGCATGGCGCACGTCAAGTGGCTGCGCGACATCCGGGTGACGACCGAGCCGTTCGACGGCTACCAGAACGCGGTGGCCTACCGGCTGCGGCACGACGCCGACGACCCGGGGGTGCCGGTGACCCGGATCGAGCCCCGCGCGCTGGTGCGCCCGCCCGGCTTTCCGGACTTCATGTCCCGCACCCGGGTCCTGCGGCCGGGGCCGTGCACGGTGGACGGTCGGGCCTGGTCGGGGCACGCGCCGGTGACGTCGGTCGAGGTGACCGTCGACGGTGGTCAGACGTGGACGCCGGCGGACCTGGACGCGCCCTGCGGGGGCGAGTGGGCGTGGCGCCGGTGGTCGGTGCGCTGGACGGCGACGCCCGGCCGGTACGTGCTGGGCGCCCGGGCCACGGACGCCTCGGGGCGGACCCAGCCGGTCGAGCAGCCGTGGAACCGGGGCGGGTTCGCGAACAACCTGGTGCAGCGGGTCGAGGTGGTCGTGCCGGCGGAGTGAGCCGCGCTCGGGGCGGGCCGTCCGGGCCCGCCGCGGTCAGCTGCCGAAACCGGAATCTGCGGGAAGCGAGATGTCAGGCTTTTCGAGCTCTTCCACATTGACGTCCTTGAACGTCATCACCCGGACGTTCTTGACGAAACGGGCAGGACGGTACATGTCCCACACCCAGGCGTCGTGCATCTCGACCTCGAAGTAGACCTCGCCGTCCGAGTTACGGACGTGCAGGTCAACCTGGTTGGCCAGGTAGAACCGGCGCTCGGTCTCCACCACGTAGGAGAACTGGCGGACAATGTCGCGGTACTCCCGGTAGAGCTGCAGCTCCATCTCGGTCTCGTACTTCTCGAGATCTTCCGCGCTCATCGCACTCCGCCTTCCATGACCACATCTTCCCCCACCGACGCCGGAGGTCGCGGCTGCTCGCCCAACGCCACGCCGACGGTACCCCCTGGCGCGCCGGAGCGCTCCATCGGCTCGTCCGGCCGTCCACCCACCCGGCCGGGGAGCACCGGGTCCGGCCCTCCGGCGGCCGGGCGCCGGGCCCGGGGCGGCTGCCCGTCCCGCCCCGACACGGCGGCCACGTTCACGTACGAGAAACGGTGCTCCCGGCACGGCCCCCGCTCGCGCAGCGCGGCGCTGTGCTCCGCGGTGATGTAGCCCTTGTGCTCGGCGAAGCCGTAGCCGGGGAACCGCCCGTCCAGCTCCACCATGATCCGGTCCCGGGTGACCTTGGCCAGCACGCTCGCCGCCGCGACACAGGCGGCCACCCGGTCACCCTTCCAGACCGCCAGCCCCGGCACGTCCAGCCCGTCGACGCCGAAGCCGTCGGTCAGCACGTATTCCGGCCGGGTGGTGAGCGAGGCCAGGGCCCGGCGCATCGCGGCCAGGTTGCACACGTGCAGACCGCGGGCGTCGACCTCCTCGGCCGGGATGACCACCACGGCGTACGCCAGGGCGCGCGCCACCACCTCGTCGTAGACCCGCTCACGGGCCGCCGGGGTGAGCAGCTTCGAGTCGGCCAGCTCGTCGATCTCGCCACGTCGCCCCTCGGGCAGCACCGCGGCGGCGGCCACCAGCGGACCCGCACAGGCGCCCCGGCCCGCCTCGTCGGCACCCGCCACGTGCCGGAAGCCCCGCCGTTGCAGCGCCCGCTCCAGCGCGTAGAGCCCGCCGTCGCGGCGCACCACCGTGCGCGGCGGGGTCAGCACGGGCCACTCCCGGTCAGCACCCGGCCGAGCCGGTCGGGCAGGTCCGGCGGGTAGTAGCGGTCGGCGGTCGCGGTCAGCTCGCCGACGGTCCACCAACGGTGCCCGTGCACACTGGCGCGCTCGACCGCGTCGAAACCGGCGGTGTCGACCTCCCAGCCGGACACCCGGGCGAGAAAGAACTCCTGCTCCTGGCGGTACCAGACCCCGTCGAACGGGAACTCGACGATGTCGGCCCAGACCGGCGCGCCCAGCTCGGCCGGGGCGAGCCGCAGGCCGGTCTCCTCGGCCAGCTCCCGCGCCGCGCCCTCGGCCGGGGTCTCGCCGGGATCGAGCCCGCCGCCCGGGGTGAACCAGTAGCGGTGGTCCGGCCGGGCCGGATCACTGCCCTGGAAGAGCAGCACCCGGTCGGACGCGTCGACCAGGAGGACCCGGGCGGCGCGACGAGGGGTGTAGACGGTCACCGCACCAGCCTGCCAGACGCCTGTGACGAACGACCACGCCCTCCCGTGGCGGGTCAGGGGTTGGGGATGCCGTCGAACTGCTCGGGCACGGTGAGCCAGGTCGCGCGCCCGACCGGCCAGAAGATGGTGAAGGCCCGCCCGACGACCTCGCCCTCCGGGATGGTGGCCTCGGTGATGTCCTCGCCGGACTGCTGCCAGTGCTCCAGCGAGTCGCCGGAGGCCTCCCGATGGTCGCCCATCACCCAGAGCCGGCCCTTCGGCACGGTGATGTCGAAGTCCTGGTCGGCCGGCTTGTTGCCGGGGAAGACGAACGGCTCGTCGATCGGCTTGCCGTTGATGACCAGCCGCTCCTGCGGACCGGTGCGGTCACAGCAGACCACGTGGTCGCCGCCGACCCCGATCACGCGCTTGATGAAGTCCTCACCGTTGGGGTTGCCACTCCACTCGGTGGGTGCCTTGAACACGATCACCTCGCCCCGGTGCGGCGAGCGGAAATCGTAGACCAGCTTGTTGACCAGCACCCGATCGTCGATCTTGAGGGTGTTCTCCATGGACGGGGACGGGATGAAGAAGGTCTGCAGCACGAAGGCACGAACCAGCACTGCGACCAGGATCGCCACGCCCAGGAGGATGGGCAGTTCCTTCCAGAAGGAGCTGCGCGGCTTCTCGGTCTGCTCGTCAATCACGGGAGGAGCCTACGTCCCCCGGTACGGCGCGGTCGCCCCGAACCCGCGAGAACAGTCAGCGCCGCCGCCACCGGGAGAATCAGGACGACCCCACCCACCGGGTCCGGGTCGACGGGGGCCGGGCGCGCCGGCGCGGCATCCGGACGGGGCAGCTCGGAGAACGTCTTCGGCACGGGCAACGAGGTCCAGCGCTGGGACGGCCAGACGATCATGAAAGCGCGGCCGACGACGTTGTCGATCGGCACCGGGCCCTGACAGCGGGCGTCCTGCGACACCAGCCGGTGGTCGCCCATCACGAAGATCTGCCCCGGTGGCACCACCACCTCGGTGAACTGCCGGGAACGGCACTCCTTGGGGTTGGGCGGAAGCTCGACCGGGGAGTCCTCGGAGACGTACGCCTGCTCGTCCAGCGGCACGCCGTTGACCACCACGCGGCCGTCGTCGCAGCACCAGACCTTGTCGCCGGGCACGCCGATGACGCGCTTGATGAAGTCCTTCTCGCCGGGCCTGCTGACGCCGACGAGGTCACCGAGCGTCCGGCCGACCCTGCCGGCGAGGTTGGTCGGCGGCGCCGGCGCCTCCTGGGCGACCCAGCGGTCGGTGCCCCGGAACACCACGACCTCGCCCCGGACCGGGTCACGGACGTCGTAGACGACCTTGTTGACCAGCACCCGGTCACCGATGAGCAGCGTGTTCTCCATCGACCCGGAGGGGATGAAGAAGGCCTGGAGCAGGAACGTGCGGATCAGCACCGCCAGGCAGAACGCCACGATGAGCAGCAGCGGCAGTTCCTGCCAGAGCGGCATCTGCCGGCGGCCGCGCCGGGCTCGCCGGCGCCAGGGATCGACGGTGCCGTCCTCGTCCAGCATCTGCACCATGCCACTCTCCGGTCCGCCGAAACGACACTACCGCCCGGGAGTCTCCTCGGAGACCCCACGGGCGGCAGTGGACTGCTTCCCGCCGTCCGGCTGCGCCCGTACCGACCAGGGTAATGCGATCCGGTCGATACGACATCCGCGCAGTTCGGGCGGCGTGGCGAGCGGGAATTCAGCTCGCCGGCTGCTTCTCCCGCAGCTCCTTGATCTTGGCCTTCTTGCCGCGCAGCTCGCGCAGGTAGTAGAGCTTGGCGCGCCGCACGTCACCGCGGGTCACGACCTCGATCCGGTCGATGCCCGGGCCGTTGAGCGGGTAGGTGCGCTCCACGCCGACACCGAAGCTGACCTTGCGGACCGAGAAGGTCTCGCGCAGACCGTCACCCTGGCGGCGGATGACGACGCCCTGGAAGATCTGGACCCGGGACCGGTTGCCCTCGACGACTCGCGCGTGCACCTTGACGGTGTCACCGGCGCGGAAGTCGGGCAGGTCGGTGCGCTTCGACTGGGCGTCAAGGGCGTCCAGGATGTTCATCGCTGCGTCCTCGTGAGGCTCACGGCGCATCGTCAGTCGATGCGCGAACGGGTGATTCTGACCCCCGGGTGGCGGCCGGCGTGAACCGGTCCCGGTCGGAGGTCCTCGCAGCCGCCCACGGCGTGGACGGATGCGGCAACCCCTCTACTTTGCCACATCCCCCGACGACGAGGAAAATCCGCCCCGGTCCAGCGCCGCCCGGTCGCGCTCGTCGAGCGTCTCCGGGGGCAGCGCGTCGATCATGTCGGGGCGGCGGGTCGCGGTCCGCCGCAGCGCCTCGTCGCGCCGCCAGCGGGCGATCCGGGCGTGGTCGCCGGAGCGGAGCACCTCGGGCACGTCGAGCCCGCGCCAGTTCGCCGGCTTGGTGTAGAGCGGGGCCTCCAGCAGGCCGTGGGCGTGCGACTCCTCGTCCAGCGAGCCGGCGTTGCCGAGCACCCCGGGCAGCAGCCGGGTGACCGCCTCCAGGATCACCAGCACGGCCACCTCGCCGCCGAAGAGCACGTAGTCACCGAGGGAGACCTCGGTGACCCGCATTCGGGTCGCGGCGTGCTCCAGCACCCGCTGGTCGATGCCCTCGTACCGGCCGCAGGCGAAGAGCAGGTGCGACTCGGCGGCCAGCTCGTGCGCCACGGCCTGGGTGAACGGGACGCCGGCCGGCGACGGGACGAGCAGCCGGGGCAGGGTGTGCCCGTCCGGGCTCAGCTCGTCGGGGGCCAGCGAGTCCAGCGCCTCACCCCACGGCTCCGGCCGCATGACCATGCCCGGGCCGCCGCCGTACGGCGTGTCGTCGACCGTGCGGTGCACGTCGTGGGTCCAGGTCCGCAGATCGTGTACGGCCAGCCGCAGCAGCCCGTTCGCGCGGGCCTTGCCGATCAACGACAGGTCCAGCGGGGCGAAGTACTCCGGGAAGATCGACACGATGTCGACGCGCATGCGGTGGCTCCAGCTACAGGTCGAGCAGGCCACTGGGCAGGTCGACGACGACGCGACCGCCGGCGAGGTCCACCTCGGGCACGATCGCCTTGACGAACGGAATGAGCGCGGGCGGCCCCTCGGGCCGCCGCAGCACCAGCAGGTCGGAGGCGGGGGCGTGGTCGATCCGGGCCACCTCGCCGAGCCGCTCGCCGTCCCGGGTGACCACGGCGAGCCCGACCAGCTGGTGGTCGTGGAACTCCTCCGGGTCCTCCGGCGGCGCCACGTCGGCGCTGTCGACACCGACCAACGTGTTACGCAGCGCCTCGGCCACGTCGCGGCCGAGCACGCCCTCGAAGGCGACCAGCAGCCGACCCTGGTGCCAACGGGCCGACTCGACGGTCAGCTCCGGCGGCACCCGCCAGGCGCCGGGCTCGGCCGGAACCGCGCCCGGTTCAGTGCGCAGCACTGAACCGGGCGCGAACCGTGCTTCGGGCTCATCGGTCCGCACCTCCACGGTGACCTCTCCGCGGATGCCGTGCGGTTTGCCGATCCGGCCGACGACGAGAAGCATCAGTACGAGTCGACGATGTCGACGCGTACCCCACGCCCGCCGATGGAGCCGATCACCTGGCGCAGCGCCTTGGCGGTCCGGCCGGACCGCCCGATCACCGTGCCGAGATCCTCCGGGTGCACGCGGACCTCGAGCCGCTTGCCCCGACGGGAATCGACCATCCGCACCCGGACATCGTCCGGGTGGTCGACGATCCCCTTGACCAGGTGCTCCAGGGCGGGACGCAGCGCCATGTCAGGCCTGCTCGCCGGACTCTGCACCGGTCTGCTCCTCGGCCTTGGGCTCGGCGGCCTTCGGCTCCTCGGCCTTGGCGGCCTTCTTGGCCGGCTTGGCCGGGGTCTCCGCCACGCCGGCGGCGGCCTTCGCCTCGGCCTCGTACGCCGCCTTGCGGTCGGCCCGCTCCGGGGCGACCTTCAGCGGCGGCGGGGCCGGCAGGCCCTTGAACTTCTGCCAGTCACCGGTCAGCTCCAGCAGGCGCTGCACGGCCTCGCTCGGCTGAGCGCCGACCGACAGCCAGTACTGGACCCGCTCCGACTTGACCTCGATCACCGAAGGGTCCTCCTTCGGCTGGTACACACCGACGAACTCGATCGCGCGACCGTCACGCTTGGTGCGCGAGTCGGCGATGACGATGCGGTACTGCGGGTTGCGGATCTTACCCATCCGCAGGAGCCGGATCTTTACGGCCACAGTTGTTTCGCTCCTGTTGCGATCTCACCGGCCCGTACGGGCGGTGTGGCGGGTGAGCGCCGACCGGCACAGTGGGGTTTGGGCCGGAGACTGCTCGGTGAACTGACGACGCGCCCGGGTTAGAGGGCGCCGGACGCGCGCCGGATACCAGCGGACCATTCTGCCAGATCCGTACCGGATCTCTCGCACCGGACCCGGACCGTACGCCCGGGAGCGGTCGTCCGTGACGAACGACACACGCTCAGCGGACCGGTGGCCGGTCCCATCCGGGCGGCAGTTCGTCCGGTACGTCCCACTCGGCGGGTGGGGTGAAGTCGCACCACGTGCCGTCGAACGGGAACGCCCCCGCCTCGGCGAGGCGGATCACCCGCTCCCCCTCCGCACGGACCGCCTTCTCGTCGGCCACCCAGTAGTGCTCCGGAAAGGCGAGCCGCTCGGCGAACTCGTCCTCGTCCTTCCACTCCCAGGTCAGGTCCGGACGGACGACCACGTCGAGGTCCTGGTCCACCACGTCGACCCCGGCCACCGCCCCGTCGTCCCAGCGGACCCCGGGCTCCTCCAGGTTGACGTACCAGCTCTGGAACCGGTCCCCGGCGTCGCGAAACCACCAGACCGAGTGGGCGGCGCCGGTGGGCAGGAACTTCAGCACCGGCGGGCCGTTCCACGTACCGCGCGCCAGGGCGTACCCGGAGGTGATCCACTCGGTGAACGGCACCGCGCGCATCCCGAGCCCGGCGGCGGTCACCTCGTGCGCGACGGGCGCCTTCCGCGCCACCCAGAGCAGCAGCCCCCGCTCGTCGTCGGAGACCACGCGGGCCGCGCGGACCCATCCGATCCGCCCGCGCCGCACGTTGCGGTGCAGAACCAGACGGCCGGGTTCGAACCGCACGCTCACCATCCCTGACGTGTTAAAAGGGGCCCCTTCCTCTACCGGAGGCGTTAAGAAGGGGCCCTTCCTTGCATCTCAGTAAGCGCGGGCCAGGATGGCGACCAGGTCGGGCTCGTCCTCGGAGTCGGGCACCGAGCCGTCGGCCCGCAGCAGGCAGCGGACCGTCACACCCTGCGCGTTCGCCTCGGCCTCACCGGGCACGCCGACCGCCGACCACGGCACCATGGCCCAACCGGTGGCGGACGCCTCGATCGCCTCGGCCAGCGTCGACACCTCGACGGTGCGGGACCGGCGGAACTCCAGCGCCTGGTCGTGCAGCGCCCGCTGGTCGGCCTCCAGCGCGGCCAGGACCGCGCCGACCACGTCGGCCACCGGCGTCGGGGCCTTCGAGCCGTCCGTACGCCGGACCACCACCGCGTTGCCGACGGCCAGGTCACGGGGGCCGACCTCGACGCGGACCGGGTAGCCGCGCAGCTCGGCGTCGACGGCGCGGCGGCCGAACGCGGTGTCGGTCCGGTCGTCCAGCGCGACCCGGACCCCGGCGTCGCGCAGCGCGTCGCGCAGCTTGGCCGCCGCCTCGCTCACGCCCTCGCCGTCCTTGACGATCATCACGTACGCCTGGACCGGCGCCAGCTTCGGCGGCACCCGCAGCCCGTTGTCGTCGCCGTGGCACATGATCAGACCGCCGAGCATCCGGGTGGAGGTGCCCCAGGAGGTGGTCCAGGCGTGCTCCCGGCCGCCCTCGGCCGAGGAGTAGCTGATGTCGAACGCCTTGGCGAAGTTCTGGCCCAGCTCGTGACTGGTGCCCATCTGCAGCGCCTTGCCGTCGCCCATCATGCCCTCGCACGTGTACGTGGCGGTGGCGCCGGCGAAGCGCTCCCGGGCGGTCTTCAGGCCGACCACCACCGGGATGCCGAGCACGTTGACCATCAGGTCCTCGTACGCCTCGTGCAGGATCCGCCGGGCGTAGGCCCGCGCGTCCTCCCGGGTGGCGTGCGCGGTGTGCCCCTCCTGCCAGAGGAACTCGCTGGTGCGCAGGAAGATCCGCGGGCGCAGCTCCCAGCGGACCACGTTGGCCCACTGGTTGAGCAGCAGCGGCAGGTCCCGGTAGGAGTCGATCCACTTGGCCATGAACTCGCCGATGACCGTCTCGCTGGTGGGACGCACCACCACCGGCTCGGCGAGCTGCTTGCCGCCGCCGTGGGTGACCACGGCCAGCTCCGGCGAGAAGCCCTCGACGTGCTCGGCCTCCCGCTTGAGGTAGCTCTCCGGGATGAAGAGCGGGAAGTAGGCGTTCTCCGCGCCGGCCGCCTTGATCCGGGCGTCCATCTCGGCCTGCATCCGCTCCCAGATGGCGTAGCCGGCCGGTCGGATGACCATGGTGCCCCGCACCGGTCCGTTGTCGGCCAGCTTCGCCTTGGCGATCAGGTCCTGGTACCAGCGGGGAAAGTCCTCCGCACGGGGAGTGAGCACGCGTGCCATGACCGCACATCCTATGCGCCGGGCGAGCCGCCGCTGCGTCGGGGAGCCGGCGGGCGCCGTGTCGGGCCCGCCGGCCGTAGACTTCGACGACGATGGGTGAGGCACGGGACGCGATCGTCGACGCCGCCCGGGCCCAGACCGTGGCCTGCGGCTGGGACGGCGTGCGGATGGGCGCGGTGGCCGAGGCCGCCGGGGTCAGCCGGCAGACGGTCTACAACGAGTTCGGCACCAAGGCGGGTCTGGCCGAGGCACTGGCCCGGCGCGAGGTGGACCGGTTCGTCGGTGAGGTGCGGGCCGCGCTCGCCGAGCACGGCGCCGACGTCCACGCCGCCGCCTACGCCGCGATCCGCCGCACGCTCGCCTCCGCCGCCGACAATCCCCTGGTCAAGGCGATCCTGACCAGCGCTCGGGGCGGTTCGGACGAGCTGCTGCCCTACCTGACCACCCGCTCCGAGCTGGTCCTCGCCGAGTCGACCACCGCGCTGCTGGAGTGGGCGGGGTGCCACCTGCCCGACGCCGATCCGGCGGTCCTGACCTTCGCGGCCGACAGCATCGTCCGCCTGGTGGTGAGCCACATCGTGCTGCCCCGGGCGCCGGTGGACGAGACCGCCGGGAAGTTGGCCGACCTGGCCGTGCTCCTCTTCCTCGCCTCCGCCTCGCCGCGCTGAGCCGTCGCGGTCAGCGGACCACCCGACCGCGCAGCACGATGCGGCTGGGCGACCGGACCACGCGCAGGTCGCGGCGCGGGTCCTCGGGGTAGACCACCAGGTCGGCGAGGCCGCCCTCGACCAGGCCGGGGAAGCCGAGCCACTCCCGGGCCCGCCACGAGGCGGCGGCGAGCACGTCCTCGGCCGCCATGCCGGCCTGTTCGTGCAGCAGCAGCATCTCCTCGGCCGCCAGCCCGTGGTCGATGCCGCCGCCCGCGTCGGTGCCGACGTAGATCGGCACGCCCGCCTCGTGCGCGGCCCGGACCACGTCGGGGAAGCGGTCGCGCAGGGCGAGCATGTGCTCGGCGTACCCGGGGAACTTCGACCGGGCCTGCTCCGCGATGTGGCCGAACGTCCGAATGTTGATCATAGTGGGGACCAGCGCGGTGCCCTGCCGGGCCATCAGGTCGATCAGGTCGAGGCTCAGCCCGGTGCCGTGCTCCACCGAGTCCACCCCGGCCCGCACCATGATCTCCACGGCCGACTCGGAGAACGTGTGCACCGCGGCGCGTACCCCGGCGGCGTGCGCGGCGGCGACCGCCGCGGTCATCGTGTCGGCGTCCCAGGCCGGGGCGAGGTCGCCCACCCCCCGGTCGATCCAGTCGCCGACCAGCTTGACCCAGCCGTTGCCGGCGGCGGCCTGCGCGGCCACCGTCGCGGCCACCTCGGCGGCGCCGACCTCCACGCCGATGTCGCGCAGGTAGCGCTTCGGCGGCGCGACGTGCCGGCCGGCGCGGGCCAGTCGCGGCAGTCCCGGCTCGTCCTCCAACTCGGGATACGGGTACGGCGAGCCGGCGTCGCGGATCGCCAGCACGCCGGCGTCCCGGTCGATCCGGGCCAGCTCCCGCGCCTGGTCGAGGGAGGTGATCGGGGCGCCGCCCCGGGCGATGCCGACGTGGCAGTGCGCGTCGGTCAGGCCGGGCAGCACGTAGCCGCCGTCGGCCACCGTCTCGGCGCCGGGCACCGGTTCGAAGGTGACCCGGTCGTCGACCAGCCAGACGTCCCGGACCTCGTCGTCGGGAAGGAACACACCGCGCACGTGCAGAGCCATGTGCACAGTCCTACCCGATCAGCCCTCCTCGCCGGCGAGCAGGTCGTTGCGCCGCGCGGTCAGCGCCGGCAGGTCGACCGAAACCTTCCACGGTCGCTCGGTGACGAACAGGTCCTCGGTGTGGGTCACCTGCTCGTACTCGCGGGTGCCGCCGCCGAGCGTGTACTCGGTGAGCGCGATCCGCTCGTGCTGCGGGTCCACCACCCAGTAGGACTGGACCCCGGCGCGGGCGTAGACCCTCGCCTTGTCGTAGAGGTCGCGGAAGTGCGACGTCGGAGAGACGACCTCCACGGCCAGCAGCGTGTCCTCGATCGGGACCGGCGAGCGGCCGGCGTGCTTGCGCCGGATCACCACCACGTCCGGACGCGGCTCGTTGCGGCGGTCGACCCGCATGGACAGGTCGATGGTCGCCAGGAACTCCGGCGGACAGTTGGTACGCAGCGCGAGCAGCAGCTCGACGCAGATCTCCTGGTGCAGGGCAGTGGGGGACGGCACGATCAACCTTCCGTTGATCAGTTCGTACGGAAGGTCCTTGGGCAGGTCGCCCAGGTCGTCGACCGTCCACTCGTGCCGCTCCGGCAGGATCGGGGCCGCGGTCATTGACATCTCCTTCCAGGGGGGCGACATCTCCCTAGGAGAGGATGGCGTCGCCCACCGTCACCGACACGCTAGCGGGGGCCCTTGTCGCCGCCCTTGCCGAGCTTGTTGAAGTCAATCTTCGGCAGCTTGAAGCCCGGCGGCAGGCCCTGGCCGCCGGCCAGGTCGCCCGGGTCCAGGCCCGGCGGGAGCTGCGGCATGCCGCCCGGGAAACCACCCGGCACGCCGGCGCCGGTACGCGGCCGCCCGCCGCCCTTGGTGCCCTTGCGCTTGTTCTTCGGCGACTTGGTCGCCTTGCGCCGGCCGCCGCCGGGCAGGCCCATCATGCCGCCCATCTGCTTCATCATCTTCTGCGCGTCGGCGAAGCGGTTGAGCAGCTGGTTGACGTCCATCACGGTGACGCCGGAGCCGCTGGCGATGCGGGCACGCCGGGACCCGTTGATGATCTTCGGGTTGGTGCGCTCGGTCGGGGTCATCGACCGGATGATCGCGGTGACCCGGTCGAAGTGCTTGTCGTCCAGCTCGGCGATCTGGTCCTTCATCTGCCCCATGCCGGGCATCATGGCCAGCACGTTGGCGATCGGACCCATCCGCCGGACCGCGATGAGCTGATCGAGGAAGTCCTCCAGCGTGAAGGTCTCCCCACCCATCAGCTTGGCGGTCATCTTCTCCTTCTGATCGGAGTCGAAGGCCGCCTCGGCCTGCTCGATCAGGGTGAGGACGTCGCCCATGCCGAGGATCCGGCTGGCCATCCGGTCGGGGTGGAAGACGTCGAAGTCCTCCAGCTTCTCGCCGGTGGAGGCGAAGAGGATCGGCTGGCCGGTGACCTCCCGAACGGAGAGCGCCGCGCCACCGCGGGCGTCACCGTCGAGCTTGGAGAGCACCACGCCGGTGATGCCGACGCCGTCGCGGAACGCCTCGGCGGTGCGGACCGCGTCCTGACCGACCATGGCGTCGATGACGAAGACGACCTCGTCGGGCTGGACCGCGTCCCGGATGTCCGCGGCCTGCTGCATCATCTCGGCGTCGATGCCGAGCCGGCCGGCGGTGTCCACGATGACGATGTCGCGGGCGGCCCGGCGGGCGTGCTCGATCGAGTCGCGGGCCACCTGCACCGGGTCGCCGACGCCGTTGCCGGGCGCCGGGGCGTACACCTCGACGCCGGCCCGGCCACCGAGCACCTGGAGCTGCCCGACGGCGTTCGGGCGCTGGAGGTCGGCGGCGACCAGCAGCGGCTGGTGCCCCTGGGCCTTGAGCCAGCGGGCCAGCTTGCCGGCGAGAGTGGTCTTACCGGAGCCCTGGAGGCCGGCCAGCATGATCACGGTCGGCGGGTTCTTGGCGAACTGCAGCCGCCGGCCCTCGCCACCGAGGATGTTGATCAGCTCTTCGTTGACGATCTTGACGATCTGCTGGGCCGGGTTGAGCGCCTGGGAGACCTCGGCCCCGCGGGCCCGCTCCTTGACGTTCGCGATGAAGCCCTTGACCACCGGCAGGGCGACGTCGGCCTCCAGCAGCGCCATCCGGATCTCGCGCGCGGTGGCGTCGATGTCGGCGTCGGTGAGCCGACCCTTGCCGCGGAGCTTGGTGAAGATCCCGGACAGGCGGTCACTCAAGGTGTCAAACACGCGAACATCCCGTTTGTCGTTTTCGGCGGGCACAGCGGCCGGGCCGGCTGTCCAGCCCACCGTTAGGGTAGCCCGCCGCCCGCACCCCCGCTCCGACCCGGCCGCCCCGCGCCCCGCGCCCCGCGCCCCGCGCCCCGCGCCCCGCGCCCCGCGCCCCGCGCCCCGCGCCCCGCGCCCCGCGCCCCGCGCCCCGCGCCCCGCGCCCCGCGCCCCGCGCCCCGCGCCCCGCGCCCCGCGCCCCGCGCCGACGGACGATAACCCCCAAACGCCCTGTCGAGCTGATAACACCAACAACTCACTTCCACTCGCCGTCACCCCCGCCACTGAGTCGTTTCTGCTATCAGCTCCAAAGGCACCGAGAACCCCACGCCCAACACGGTGACGACGAGGTCCGCCCACCGCCGAAGCGGGCGGACAAGAAGGGACCTGCCAACCGGCCGACCCCGCCCGGATCCCGCCGACGGCTTTCGACCACAGCGCCCGAGGAGCACCCGCCCGGGTCACCACAACCCCAACACCCTGTCGAGCTGCTAGCAGGAACGACTCACGCCCACTCGCGGTCACCCCGCCACTGAGTCGTTTCTGCTATCAGCTCCAAAGGCACCGAGAACCCCACGCCCAGCAGGGTGACGACGAGATCCGCCCACCGCCCACCGCCGACGGGCCTTCGGCCGCAGGGACACAGGGCCGCAGGGACACAGGGCCGCAGGGCCGCGGGCCTCGGGGCCTCGGGGCCGCAGACAGGAACGCAGGAGCGCCGGCCCGGGTCAGGAGACGACCAGGCCCGACTGGTACGCGAAGACCACCAACTGGGCCCGGTCGCGGGCACCGAGCTTGACCATGGCCCGGCTGACGTGGGTCCGCGCCGTCGCCGGGCTGACCACCAGCCGGTCGGCGATCTCGGCGTTGCTCAGCCCCTCGCCGACCAGGGCCACCACCTCCCGCTCCCGGTCGGTGAGCGATCCGAGCCGGGGGTGCGGGCGCGGCACCCGGGCCGGGCGGGTGGCGAACTCCCGGACCACCCGGCGGGTCACCGACGGGGACAGCAGCGCCTCCCCCTCGGCGACCAGGCGGATCGCCCGCAGCAGGTCGACCGGGCGGGTGTCCTTGGTCAGGAAGCCGCTGGCGCCGTGCCGGAGCGCGTCGAAGACGTACTCGTCCAGCTCGAACGTGGTCAGCACGATCACCCGGGTGCCGGCCAGCGCCGGGTCGCCGACGATCCGGCGGGTGGCCTCGATGCCGTCGACGCCGGGCATCCGCACGTCCATCAGCACCACGTCGGGGCGTTCCCGGCGGGCCGCCGCCACGGCGGCGAGCCCGTCGGCGGCCTCGCCGACCACGGACAGGTCGTCCTCGCTCTCCACCAGGGCCCGCAGGCCGATCCGGACCAGGTCCTGGTCGTCGGCGAGCAGTACGCGGATCATGCGACCTCCCGGAGCGGCAGCCTGGCGTGCACCCGGAAGCCACCGGGCGGGGCCGGCCCGGCGCTGAACGTACCGCCCAGCGCGGTGACCCGCTCGCGCATCCCGGCGAGGCCGAAGCCGCCGGACCGCTCGGGCGGGGTGGTTCCGCCCCGGCCGGTGTCGGTGACCTCCACGGTGACCTCGTCCGAGGCGTACCCGACGTGGACCGCGGCGGTGGCCGGGCCGGCGTGCCGCAGGACGTTCGTCAGCGCCTCCTGCACCACCCGGTACGCGGCCAGGTCCACCGCCACCGGCAGCGGGCGCGGCGTCCCGGTCACCTCGACGGTGACCGGCACCCCGGCGCCGGTCAGCCGATCGCGCAGCTGCGGGAGCTGACCCAGCCCCGGCGCGGGCGCCCGTGGGTCGGCGGTCTCCTCGCGTCGCACCACGGTGAGCGTGACCCGCAGCTCGTCCAGCGCCTCCTTGCTGGTCCGGCTGATCGCGGTGAGCGCCGCCTCGGCCTGTTCCGGCTTCCGGGCCAGCAGGTGCAGCGCGACCTCGGCCTGGAGGTGGATCGCGGCGAGCCCGTGGCCCACCACGTCGTGCACCTCGCGGGCCACCCGCAGCCGCTCCGCGTCGGCCAGCCGGCGGGCCTCGTCGCCCCGGGCGCGCGCGGTGGCCTCCCGGCTCGACCGCACGGTGACCCCGACCGCGAACGGCACCACCACCCAGGCGGCGGCCGGCATCAGACCCACCGGGCCGGGCGGGCGTACGCCGACGAAGACGTACCCCACCAACGCCGCCAGCGCGACCGCGCCGGCCACCGCCGCGGTCCGCACCGGCCGGTGCGCGGCCACCGTGTAGACCGCGACGAAGAACGACAGCAGGATCGGACCGTACGGCTGGCCGAGCATCAGGTACGCGGTGGCCGCCACGACGACCACCGCCAGGGTGGGCAGCGGCCAACGGCGGCGTACCGCCAGCACGAGCGCCGCCACCACCACCGGCGGGTAGGCGACGGGGTCGGCGTGCACGCCCTGGTTCAGACCGGCCGGCGCGGTGCCGGCGAGCCCGATCGCCAGCAGCGCGGCGCAGAGCAGGCCGTCGAGCAGCCACCGCCGCCGGTCACCGCGCCCACGATCCACGTCCCCTCCCCCGTCCCGCCTCAGCCGATGTCCCGCCGGCGCAGCAGCGCACCGCCGATCACCGCGAAACCGACCAGGTACGCGCCCACCACCACGGCGGCCTGCCCGCCGCCGACGGTGGCCGCCACGCCCGGAGTGTCCAAGGGGGCGCCCAGCGCCGCCGCCAGCGCCCCGGCGTTCGGGCCCGGCAACCCCTGCTGGGCGGTGGCGACCCAGTCGACCAGCGGAGCGGCGATCGCGGCGAGCAGGTTCTGCACCGCGAGCATCCACACCAGGCCCAGACCGACCGGCAACGCCACCGCGCGCAACGCGACCGCGAGCACGGCACCGAGCATGGCCCACATCGTGGCGATGAGCCACCCCGCGCCCACGCCGACCACCAGGTCACCGGCCGACGGCCAGCGCACCGGCTGGGCCTCGACGGACGCGATGAGCGCGGCGGCCACGGCACCGACCGCGAACACGGCGAGCACCACGGCCAGTGCGGCGAGCGCGAGGGCGAGCAGCTTGCCGGCGTACACCTCGGTGCGGGTCGGTCCCTGGGTGAGCACCGTCTTCCAGGTGTTCCAGCCGTACTCGCCGCCCACCGTGAGCACACCGAGGATCAGCAGGATCGCGCCGAGGAAGATCGGCAGGCCGCCGATCGAGTTGCCGACCAGGTGGTCGGGGAGCATGGCGGGCAGCGCCCGGTCCGTGTTCGGGCCGTCCGCGTCACCGGCCACCCCGGCGTACGGGAAGAGATATGTGAAGATCAGCGACAGCGCCAGCGTGATGGCCAGCAGCAGCCAGACGGCGGGGCGTCGGACCAGTTTGACCAGCTCGGCGCGGAAACTACGCGACATCGGCCGTACCTCTTTCCACCAGGTCGAAGAAGATCTGCTCCAGGTCCCGCTCCCGGGGCCGCAGCTCGCGCACGGCGAGCCCGGCGCCGACCAGTTCGGCGTTCAGCCACGCCGCCCGCTCCGGCTCGACCGCCAGTTCCAGCCCACCGTCGACGACGCGGACCCGGTCCGCGCCGACGAGTTCCCGGGCGCGGCTCGCCGCCTCGTCCAGCGGGTCGGCGAGCAGCCGCAACCCGGCCGCGCCGCGCAGCTCGTCGACGCTGCCCTCGGCCACCAGCACGCCCCGGGCGATCACGCCGACCCGGTCGCAGACCTGCTCGACCTCGCCGAGCAGGTGGCTGGAGACCAGCACCGTCGACCCGGCCGAACCGAGCCGCCGGATCAGGGTCCGCATGTCCGCCATGCCGGCCGGGTCGAGTCCGTTGGTGGGCTCGTCCAGGATCAGCAGGCGCGGGTCCTTGAGCAGCGCGGCGGCCACCCCGAGGCGTTGCTTCATGCCCAACGAGTAGCCGGCGTACCGGTCGCCCGCCCGGTCGGCGAGGTCGACCAGGTCCAGCACCGCGTCGACCCGGTCCGCGCCGACGCCGGCGTAACGGGCCAACACGCGCAGGTTGTCCCGGCCGGACAGGTACGGGTAGAACGCCGGCCCTTCGATCAGCGCGCCGACGCCGGTGAGCCGCCCGGCTCCGGGGGTGCGGCCGAGCAGCCGCACCGCCCCGGCGCTGGGCCGGATCAGGCCGAGCAGCATGCGCAGCGTGGTGGTCTTGCCGGCGCCGTTGGGGCCGAGGAAGCCGTACACCTCGCCGGCCCGCACGGTCAGGTCGAGATTCCGAACAGCGGTGAGGCCGCCGTACCGTTTGGTGAGCCCGTGGGTCCGCACTGGCAGGTTCATGCCGTCGAGCGTCCCGCCGCCGGCCGGCCGACGCGTCGGCCCGGCGGCGGCTCCCGGCGTACGTCGACGGGCGTAGCGGGTGTCGAGCGGGGCGCGTTCCTCTACCGGAGACGTTAAGAAGGGGCCCTTCCTTACACGGCGGCCAGCACGGCGGCCTCGACGCGGGCCCGTTCCTCGTCCGGCGGCCAGCCGCCGACCAGATAGAACACGTCCACCACGTCGCCGCCCAGGGTGGAGATCCGGGCGGCCCGCACCTGGGCCCCGGCCTCGTCCAGCGCGCAGGCGACCCGGTAGAGCAGCCCGGCCGCGTCGGCGGCGCGCAGCTCCAGCAGCACCGCGTCGGTGGCCGCCTCCCGGTGCCAGACCACCCGGGGCGCGGCGCCCTGGCTTCGGGCCGCGAGCGCGCGGCCACGTAGCCGTTGGGTGACCGAGACGTCGCCGGTGACCGCGCGGCGCAGGTCGGCGCTGAGCGCGATCGGGTCGGGCGCCAGTCCGTAGCGCGGCTGCACCCGGCACTCGACCAGCGCGCGGTCCTCGACCGTGGCGGCGTCCGCCGAGATCACCTCCAGCCGGTGCAGGGCCAGGCATCCGGCCACCGTGGCGAGCAGCCCCCGCCGGTCGGCCGCGGCCACCGACACCCGGTCCTCCCCCAGGTGTACGACCGGCAGCGGCCCCGCCACCAGCGCCGGGTCGGGGGCCGGCGGGGCCGGCACCACCCCGGTGTCCAGGGTGGTCCGCACCCGGGCGACCAGCTCCGCGATCAGCCGGCCCTTCCACCCGGACCAGGCGGCCGGGCCGGTGGCGGCGGCGTCCGCCCGCACCAGCGCGTGCAACAGCTCCAGGGTGGTGGTGTCGCCGACCCGCTCGGCGACACCGGCGACGGTCTTCGGGTCGGACAGGTCCCGTCGGGTGGCCACGTCGGGCAGCAGCAGGTGCAGCCGGACCAGCGCGCCGATCAGCGCCGCCTCGGGCGCGGGCAGCCCGATCCGGGTGGCCACCGCCTCCGCGAGCGGCGCCCCGACGGTCGAGTGGTCGCCCGCGAGTCCCTTGCCGATGTCGTGCAGGAACGCGCCGAGCAGCAGCAGGTCGGGGCGCTCCACGTCGCGGGTGTGCCGGCTCGCCTCGTACGCGGCCTGCACCAGGTGCCGGTCCAGGGTGAACCGGTGCACCGGGTTGTGCTGGGGCAGGCTGCGCAGCCGGGTCCACTCGGGCAGCCAGCCGTCGACCAGCCCGTACCGGTCGCAGGTCTCCCAGGTGGGCACCAGGCCGGGGCCGGCGCCGAGCAGGGTGATCAGCGCGGCCCGGGCGGCCGGCGGCCAGGGCGCGGGCAGCGGCGGGCAGTAGGCGGCAAGCCACTCGCAGGTGGCCCGGGCGATGGGCAGCCGGGTGGTGGCCGCCGCGGCGGCGACCCGCAGCGACAGGCTCGGGTCGGGGCGGGCGCCGATCGCGGTGCGGGCCAGCACCAGTTCGCCGTCCTGTTCCACCACGTCGCGGGCGACCGGGCGGCGCAGCGGTCGGCCGGGCGCCGCCCGGTGCCGGCCGGACCGGAGCCGGTCGGCGGCCCGCCAGGCGTCGTCGAGCGCGTGGCTGACCGTCCGCGCGTCCCCGGCGACCAGCCGCAGCAGCGCGTCGCCCTCGTCGACGCCGAGGAGCTTCGCCACGCCGTCCCGTTCCTGGGCGACCAGGCGGTCGACCCGGCGGCCGACCTGCTGGTGCAGGGCGTCGCGGGTGTCCAGCAGCCGCCGGTGCGCGGCGTGCACGGCCGGGCGGAGCGCGTCGGTGACGCCGGCGGTGGCGATGGCCCGCAGGATGCCGACGTCGCGCAGCCCGCCGGCGGCCTCCTTGAGGTCGCCCTCCAGCAGGAACGCCAGCTCGCCGTGGGCCTCCCAGCGGGCCGTGGTGATCTCCCGCAGGCCGGGCAGGTGTCGGATCGCGGTGCGCCGCCAGTGGTCGGTGGCGGTACGGGCGAGCTGGTCGGTCAGCGCCGGGTCGCCGGCCACGTGCCGCGCGTCGAGCAGGCCGAGGGCGACCTTGACGTCGTCCTGGGCCACCGACAGCGCCTCGGCGACCGTACGCACCGAGTGGTCCAGCCGCAGCCCGGCGTCCCAGACCGGATACCAGAGCGAGGCGGCCAGTTCGTCGATGCCGGGCACCCCGGCGTGCAGCAGCACCAGGTCGAGGTCACCGTAGGGGGCGCACTGGCGGCGGCCCAGCCCGCCCACCGCGACCAGCGCGACGCCGGGCCGCTCCGGGAAGATCCGACGCAGCCAGGTGTCGAGCGCGTCGGCGCGGGCGGACCGGGCCGACGCGCCGATGCCCCCGGGTACCCCGGCGACCTCGTTGACCACGGGCGGGCCGCCCCCGGTGGGGCCGGTCTCCGTGGTCAACGAGGTCACGTCGGCGGGTCCCGTCGTCAGAGGGCGTCGAGCCCGCGCTCGCCGGTACGCACCCGGACGACCTCCTCGACTCCGGTCACCCAGACCTTGCCGTCGCCGATCTTGCCGGTCCGGGCGGCGCCGACGATCGCGTCCACGATCTTGTCGACGTCCATCTCGTCGGTGAGCACCTCGACCCGGATCTTGGGCAGGAACTCGACCGTGTACTCGGCACCCCGGTAGACCTCGGTGTGCCCCTTCTGCCGGCCGTAGCCCTGGACCTCGCTGACGGTCAGCCCGGCCACGCCGAGGGCGTGCAGGGCTTCCTTCACCGCGTCCAGCTGGTACGGCTTGATGACCGCGGTCACCAGCTTCATGTCCAACCCCTCCATCCCAGGAACGTTAACCGGCGACCTTCTCGCTGACCGGCGCGGCGGAGGAGTCCGCCTCGTCGGCGGGCTCCGGGCTCGGCTTGGTGCCGCCGATCCCGGCCATGGCGAACGCGCTCGTGCTGCTGCCCGTGGTGGGCGACAGGTCGTACGCGCTCTCCGCGTGCTCGGCGACGTCGATGCCGTCGACCTCGGCCTCGGCCGACACCCGGAAGCCGATCGTCTTCTCGATGGCGAAGGCGAGCAGCCAGGCGACCCCGGCCGACCAGACGGTGACGATCAGACCGGCCAGCGCCTGCCGGCCGAGCTGGGTCAGGCCACCGCCGTAGAACAGGCCGTCGGAGGCGCCGACCACGTCGCTGATCGCGCCGTTGACCGAGTTGGTGGCGAAGAAGCCGAGCCAGAGCGACCCGATCCAGCCGCCGACGAAGTGCACGCCGACCACGTCGAGGGAGTCGTCGTAGCCGAGCTTGTACTTCAGGCTGATGGCGAGCGCGCAGACCGCGCCGGCGACGATGCCGAGCAGGACCGCCGCCCAGGGGGCGATGAAGCCGCAGGCCGGGGTGATGGCGACCAGGCCGGCGACCGCGCCGGACGAGGCGCCGACCATGGTCGGGCGGCCGTCCTTGATCCGCTCGACCAGCAGCCAGCCGAGCACCGCCGCGGCGGTGGCGAGCTGGGTGTTGAGGAACGCCAGGCCGGCCACCGAGTCGACGGTCAGCTCGGAGCCGGCGTTGAAGCCGAACCAGCCGAACCAGAGCAGACCGGCGCCGAGCGCGACCAGCGGGATGTTGTGCGGCTTCATGCCCTCGCGGGGCCAGCCGATCCGCTTGCCGAGCACCAGGGCCACGCCGAGCGCCGCCGCACCGGCGTTGATGTGCACCGCGGTGCCGCCGGCGAAGTCCAGCGCGTGCAGTTTGGCGCCGATGATGCCGCCGCCCCACACCCAGTGCGCGACCGGGAAGTAGACCAGGGTGGCCCAGCCGAACGCGAAGAGCAGCCAGCCGGCGAACTTGGCCCGGTCGGAGATCGCGCCGCTGATCAGCGCGACGGTGATCACCGCGAAGACCATCTGGAACGCCATGAACACGTAGAGCGGGACGCCGATGCCGCTGGGGTTCTCCGCCGTGGCGCCCCAGAGGTCGGTCTCGGCGAGGAACGTCTTGGTGCCGAGGTAGGCGCCGGGGTCACCCCAGAGCCCGTTGACGTCGCTGCCGAACGCGACGCTGAAACCGTAGAACCACCACAGAACAGAGATGAGCCCGATGGCAGAGAAGCTCATCATCATCATGTTGAGCACGCCCTTGGACCGGTTCAGACCGCCATAGAACAGCGCCAGCCCGGGGGTCATGAGCAGCACGAGAGCGGTCGAAACCAGCAGCCAAACGGTGTTGCCGCCGTCGATCGTCGGTGCTTCAGGCACGCTGGCCTCCTAAAGGTGAAGTTCCCTCCTTCGCGGCTTCCGGGGCAGCGTCGCCCGTACGCCGGTTGCGCGGAAGCTTTGTCGGCCGCTGTTTCCTTCACCGACACCGCTCGATTTCCGACACGTGACGGGTTGTTTCCGGCGTGTGACGAACGCCGATCTTGCTCAGCGCAGCGCGTACTCCAGGTGGTGCCGCTCGTAGTCGAGCAGGCGCAGGTCCCGCAAAGGCCGACGCAGGTGGCCCTTGTGCACGATCCGGACGAACGCCGGCTCACCGGCGGCGGCCATCCGCCGGATGCCCTCGACGTGGTCGACGATGCGCTTGCGGATGGTGCGGATGAGCCGGTGCCGGTCCCGGGGGATCAGCCCGTAGGCGTCGGCGAAGAGACGCAGCCGGCGTGGCCGGTCGGGGCGCTTCCAGCCGAGCGTGATCGAGTCGCGGTCGGAGAAGATCGGCACCCAGGTCCAGGCCGCGTACGCCACGTCGTAGATGCGGGCGCCGGGCGAGGCCAGGTCGAAGTCGATCAGCCCGAGCGTGCCGTCGGGTCGCCAGATCACGTTGTGCGGCGCGGCGTCGTGGTGGCAGATGACCTCGGTGTCCGGCGGGGGCGGCCCGAACGAGCGCCAGACCGCGCCGGGCGGCGGGGTGAAACCGTACTGGGCGTCGTGGAACATCCGCAGCATGGTGGCCACCGTGACCAGGGCCTCGTCGGTGACCCAGTGCGGGGCGAGCGGGTATTCCCCGCACTCCCCCTCCAGGTACGACAGGACCTCCCGGTTGCGCTCGTCCATGCCGAGCGCGCGGGGCGCGCCGGTGAAGCCGACGTATTCCAGGTGGCGCAGCAACGCGTGCACCGAGGGGGTCCACGGGCCCGCGTTGCGCCGGACCGTGTCGCCCACGCGGACCACGGTGCTCACGTTCCCGCCGTGCAGCGGGATCTCCTGCGAAGTCACGTACGGTCTCCCGAGGCGTGGCGACGGGTGGCTGGGGTCGCGCCACCCCGCGTAGGCGCGATCGTCAGTCGTCACGGGAGAGGCTACGCGTCCCGGGCGAGCGGCTCGGTCCCGAGCAGCGCGTCGACGAACTGCGCCGGGTCGAACGGGGCCAGGTCGTCCTTGCCCTCGCCGAGGCCGACGAGCTTGACCGGGATGCCGAGCTTGCGCTGTACGGCGATCACGATGCCGCCCTTGGCGGTGCCGTCGAGCTTGGTCAGCACCACACCGGTGACGTTCACCGCCTCGGTGAAGACCCGCGCCTGCTCCAGCCCGTTCTGGCCGGTGGTGGCGTCGAGGATCAGCAGCGTCTCGTCGATCGGGCCGTGCTTCTCCACCACCCGCTTGACCTTGCCCAGCTCGTCCATCAGGCCGATCTTGTTCTGGAGCCGGCCGGCGGTGTCGATGAGCACCGTGTCGACGCCGGTGTCGATGCCGCGCCGGACCGCGTCGAACGCGACGCTGGCCGGGTCGGCGGCCTCCGGGCCGCGGACCGTCTCGGCGCCCACCCGGCCGCCCCAGGTCTCCAGCTGGTCGGCGGCGGCGGCCCGGAACGTGTCGGCGGCGCCGAGCAGCACGCTGCGGCCGTCCGCCACCAGCACCCGGGCGATCTTGCCGCAGGTGGTGGTCTTGCCGGCGCCGTTCACGCCGACCACCAGCACGACCGCCGGGACACCCTCCTTCGGCGCGGTGCGCAACGACCGGTCCAGGCTCGGGTCGAGCGCGTTGACCAGCTCGGCGGCGAGCAGCGTCCGCAGCTCGTCGGTGGTCCGCGTGCCGAGCACCCGGGTCCGCTCCCGCAGCCGGTCGACGATCTCGCGGGTCGAGTCGACGCCGACGTCGGCGGTGATCAGGCTGTCCTCGATCTCCTCCCAGGTGTCCTCGTCTAGCCGGTCCCGGCTGAGCAGGCCGAGCAGGCCCTTGCCGAAGGCGTTCTGCGAGCGGGACAGCCGGGAGCGCAGCCGGACCAGCCGGCCGGCGGTGGGCTCGGGCACCTCGACCGGGGGCGCCTCCACCGGCGGGGCCTCGACCACCACGCCGGTGGTGAGTTCGGCCTCCGGGGCCTCGACCGGCGGGCCGGCCAGGTCCTCCTCGGCGCGGGTGTCGACCTCCGTCTCGGGCAGCGGCGGCTGCGGGCGCCGGCGCAGCCGGGGCACCACGAGGCTCAGGCCGCCGATGATCAGCACGCCGAGCAGGGCGAGAGCGACGAGGAGGTATTCCTTCATGCCCGAAATCCTGTCAGATGCCGGCGACGGCGTCCCACTCACCGCCTCGGCACGCGAACAACCTGCGGGTACGCTCGCGGCTGGAAGGCGTACCGCAACCGCCGGCCGGGTAGGAAGAGCGAAACGATCTTGTCGGAGGTAACGTCGTGCCCGGTTCCCGCCTGCTCATCGGCCCACTGCTGCGTCGGGTCGTGGACACGCGGGCGACGATCTGGGTGGAGACGAGCGCGCCCGCGGTGGTCACCGTCCGCACGGCCGACGGCGGGACCGGCAGCGCGCCGACCTTCTCCGCGTACGACCACCACTACGCGATCGTGGTGGTGACCGGGCTCACCCCGGACAGCACCACGGAATACGAGGTGCTGATCGACGACGAGGTGGCCTGGCCGCTGCCCGACTCGTCGTTCCCGCCCAGCCTGATCCGCACCCGCGCGCTCGACGACGCGGACCAGCCGGTGCGCCTGGTCTTCGGCTCCTGCCGGGAGACCACCCAGCACTCCACCGCGCGCAAGCTGCCGCCGGACGCGCTGGACGCGTACGCCCGGCGGGTGATGGCCGCGCCCGACGAGGTCACGCTGCCCGACCTGCTGGTGCTGCTCGGCGACCAGGTCTACGCGGACGAGACGTCACCGACCGTGCGCAAGCTGCTCAAGCGGCGCCGGCGGCGGCCGAAGGACGCCCCGGCGACCCAGGTGGTCAGCTTCGACGAGTACACGAAGCTCTACCTGGAGTCGTGGCGCGACCCGGAGATCCGCTGGCTGCTCTCCACCGTGCCGAGCGTGATGATCTTCGACGACCACGAGGTGATCGACGACTGGAACACCTCGCAGTCCTGGCGCGCGGACATGCGCGAGGAGCCGTGGTGGGCCGAGCGGATCCGCAGCGGCCTCGCCTCCTACTGGGTCTACCAGCACCTGGGCAACCTGAGCCCGGACGAGATCGCCGCCGACCCGGTGTACGCGAAGGTGGTCGCCGCCGAGGACGCCACCGGCGTGCTGCACGAGTTCGGCGAGCGGGTCGACAAGGAGGCGGACCTGGCGCACGACACCGAGCGCTGGCGGGCCGTGCAGTACCAGTGGAGCTACGCGCTGGACCTGGGGCGGACCCGGCTGGTCATGCTGGACAACCGCTCCAGTCGGGTGCTTCTGCCGGGCAACCGGGCGATGCTGCCGCCGGGCGAGTGGTCGTGGTTCCTCGACCAGGCGCACGGCGTCTACGACCACCTGGTGGTGGGCAGCTCCCTGCCCTGGCTCCTGCCGCCGGGCATCCACCACGTGGAGTCGTGGAACGAGCGTCTCGCCGACTCCGGGCGACCCTGGGTGGCCCGGCTGGCCGAGCAGGTGCGCCGGGCCTGGGACCTGGAGCACTGGGCCGCGTTCCGGCGCTCCTTCGAGGCGCTCGGCGAGCTGTTCGCCCGGCTGGGCAGCGGCGCCGCGCCGCGCACCGGGGCGCGGGTGGGCGCCGGGCCGGCGTACTCCCGGCCGGCCTCGATCAGCGTGCTCTCCGGCGACGTGCACCACTCGTACGTGGCCCGGGCCCGGTTCGCCGACCGGTCGGTGAAGACCCCGGTGCACCAGCTCACCTGCTCGCCGATCCACAACCAGGTGCCGGCCGCGATGCGCCCGCTGATGACGCTCGGCTGGAACCCGGGGCCGTCCGGGGCGGCCCGGGCGCTGGCCCGCTCGGCCGGGGTACGCCGGCCGCTGGTGCGGTGGCGGAAGCTGGCCGGCCCCTACTTCGGCAACGCGGTGGCCACGCTCACCCACTCGGGCCGGTCGGCCGCCGTGGTGATCGAGGGCACCACCAGCGAGGGCGAGTTGCGCCCGGTGGCACGCCAACAGCTCAGCGACGGCGAGTGAGTACCCTCTGAGCGTGGACGAGACGCTGCGCGCAGTGGAGCACGAGTTGACCGCGTTGCTGCGTCGGGGCCGGGCGCTGTCCTGGGAGATCGCCCGCGAGGTCCACCCGAACCTGGAGCCGAACGCCTACGGGCTGCTGCTCTGGCTGCGCCGCTCGGGTTCGATCCGGCTCACCGATCTGGCGGTGAAGCTGGGCATCGGCAAGGGCACGTTGAGCCGGCAGATCGGCGGCCTGGAGGCGTTGGGCCTGGTCCGCCGCGACCCGGACCCGACCGACCGGCGGGCCGCCCAGCTCAGCCTCACCGAGGAGGGCACCCGGCGGTTCGACGCGGCCCGGGCGGCCCGACTCGGGCAGATCCGGCGTTCGCTGGAGAACTGGCCAAAAGAGGACGTAGCCGACTTCGCCCGGTTGATGCACCGGTTCAACGAAACGTTCTGACCCGGCCGTCCGGGGAATAGGAGTCCCGCCACTCGCGGTTGTTGCTTGAGGCAACCAAGCCATACGGTTGCCCGAGGCAACCCCCGTTCCCTCTCCTTCTCCGGAGGCACTCCACGATGACCCAGGCGACAGCGCCCAGCCGGGCGACCGCCGTCGACATGTCCCACCGGCAGATCCTGGAGGCCCTCTCCGGCCTGCTGCTGGGCATGTTCGTCGCGATTCTCTCCTCCACGGTCGTCTCGAACGCGCTGCCGCGGATCATCACCGACCTGCACGGCAGTCAGTCCGCGTACACCTGGGTGGTCACCTCCACCCTGCTGGCCACCACCGCCACCACCCCGATCTGGGGCAAGCTCGCGGACCTGACCAGCAAGAAGGTCCTGGTCCAGCTCGCCCTGACGGTCTTCGTGCTGGGCTCGGTGCTCGCCGGGCAGGCCCAGACCACCGGCGAGCTGATCGCCTGCCGCGTGGTGCAGGGCGTCGGCGCCGGCGGCCTCACCGCGCTGGCCCAGGTGATCATGGCGACGATGATCGCCCCCCGGGAGCGCGGCCGGTACAGCGGCTACCTCGGCGCGGTCATGGCCGTCGGCACCATCGGCGGCCCGCTGATCGGCGGCGTGATCGTCGACACCGACTGGCTCGGCTGGCGCTGGTGCTTCTACGTCGGCGTGCCCTTCGCCGTGCTCGCGCTGGTCGTGCTCCAGAAGACGCTGCACCTGCCCGTGGTCAAGCGCGAGGTCACCATCGACTGGTGGGGCGCCACCCTGATCACCGCCGCCGTCTCGCTGCTGCTCGTCTGGATCACCCTGGCCGGCGACCGGTACGACTGGATCTCCTGGCAGAGCGCGGTCCTGGTGGCCGGCGCGGTGCTGCTCGGGGCGCTCGCCGTGCGGGTCGAACAGCGCGCCGCCGAGCCGATGATCCCGCCCCGGCTGTTCCGCAACCGCACCATCACCCTCGCCGTGGTCGCCAGCGTCGCGGTCGGCGTCGGCATGTTCGGCGCCTCGGTCTTCCTCGGCCAGTACTTCCAGATCGCCCGCGGCGAGAGCCCCACCATGTCCGGCCTGATGACGCTGCCGATGATCGGCGGCCTGCTGGTCGCCTCGACCGTGGTCGGCCGGATCATCACCAGCACCGGCCGCTGGAAGCGCTGGCTGGTCACCGGCTCGGTGCTGCTCACCGCCGGCTTCGCGCTGATGGGCAGCATGCGCGCGGACACGCCGTACTGGCGGCTCGCGATCTTCATGGCGCTGATCGGGCTGGGGCTCGGCATGACCATGCAGAACCTGGTGCTGGCCGTACAGAACACGGTCGGCGCGCACGAACTCGGCGCGGCCAGCTCGGTGGTGGCCTTCTTCCGCAGCCTCGGCGGCGCGGTCGGCGTGAGCGCGCTCGGCGCGGTGCTCGGCCACAAGGTCAAGGACTACCTGGCCGACGGCCTGAGCCGGCTGGGCGTGCCGGCCTCCGGCTCGGGCAGCGGCGGCGCGCTGCCGGACGTGCACACCCTGCCCGCCCCGATCCGCGCCGTGGTCGAGTCCGCCTACGGGCACGGCGCCGGCGACATCTTCCTGGCCGCCGCCCCGTTCGGGCTGCTCGCCCTGATCGCCGTGGTACTGATCAGGGAGGTGCCGCTGCGCCGCAGCAACGGCGACCCGATCGCGACCGAGGTCGACCGGGAGTCGACGGTCGCCGCCGGCGGCGCCGCGGCGGTGGTCCGCACCGGAGGACGGGACTGACGATGGACGCACCGGAGCGTGAACGGTACGGGCCGCAGGCTCGTCCGCTGCCCTTCGAGCGGGGCACCGACGGGCCCCGGGTGGTGCTCGTCGGCGTGGACGGCAGCCGCACCTCGCTGCGGGCCGCCTCCTACGCCGCCGGGCTGGCCCGCCGGCAGGGCGCCGGACTGGTGGTGGTGTTCGTCAGCTCGCCGGCCCCGTACAGCGGGATCATGTCCGGGGTGGTGGCCGGCGCGGTCCAGCAGACCCACGACGAACTGGCCGACGAGCTGCGGGCCGAGTGCCGGCGCGGGGCCGAGGAGCTGGACCTGCCGGTGACGTTCCTGAGCCGGCGCGGCGACGCGTACACCGAGCTGTGCCGGGCGGCCGACGAACACCGCGCCGACCTGGTCGTGGTCGGCTCCTCCGAGCAGGCCGGCCACAGGCTGGTCGGCTCGGTCGCCACCCGGCTGGTGCGCGCGGGACGGTGGCCGGTCGTCGTCGTGCCCTAGGTGCAAGGAAGGGCCCCTTCTTAACGCCTCGCGTTGTACCCGGGCCCCCTCTTAACATCGCCGGGATGACTACCTGGACCGCACCCGAGATCGACCGCCGCCACGAGCCCTACGTCGCCGACGAGCGCGCCATGCTCCAGGGGTGGCTCGACCTGCACCGTGACACCCTGCGGCACAAGTGTGCCGGGCTCACCGCCGAGCAGCTGCGCACCCGCAGCGTCGAGCCGTCCGGGCTGACCCTGCTCGGCCTGGTCCGCCACCTGGCCGACGTGGAGCGCTGGTGGTTCCGCATCCGCGCCGCCGGCGAGAACGTGCCCGCCCTCTACGACTACCGAACCGACCCGGACGCGGACCTCAACGATATCGCCGACGCCGACCCGGCCGAGGCGCTCGCCGCCCTGGTCGCCGAGGTCGAGGCGGCCGACCGGGCGGTGGCCGACCTGCCGCTGGAGCACACGTTCCGGCGCGCCCGGCGCGACGGCGGCAGCGACGAGATCAACCTCCGCTGGGTCTATGTGCACATGATCGAGGAGTACGCCCGGCACAACGGCCACGCCGACCTGATCCGCGAGCGCATCGACGGCGTCACCGGGGCCTGACCCCGGCCGGGGCGCCCGCCCGCAGCACCTGCTCGCCCAGCGGGGTGAGGCAGTGCCGCACCGCCGCGCCGTCCCGCCGCGTGGTGATCAGCCCGGCGGCCCGCAGGGTCGCCGCGTGCTCGCTGGCCGTGGCGGCGGACACGCCGACCCGACGGGCGAGCTGGGAGGTGCCCGGGGCGTCGGCGGTCGCCGCCAGCACGGCCGCCCGGGTGCGCCCGAGCAGGTCCGCCAACGGCGCCCAAGGCCCCAGCTCACGCCGCCCCGGCCGGATCGGATACACCAGCACCAGCGGGCCACCCGGGTCCGCCAGCAGGTAGGGCTGCGGGGCGAGGAGGCAGGGCAACAGGGTCAGGCCCCGTCCGCCCGCGGCCACCTCGACGTCGTCGGCGACCGCACACCGGTAGGACAGCGTGTAGTGCTCGCCCGTCTCGGCCCAGGCCAGGTACGGGCTGAGGTCGCGCAACACCCGGTCGAGGCCGCCGGCCGCCAGCGTGTGGCCGCGTACCGCCCGGTCGGCGCGTACCGCCGCCTCGATCTCCGACCAGTAGGGCGCGAGCGCCACGCCGTGGAAGGCGCGCATCGCGGCCCGCAGCCCGGCCCGGGCGGCGGGCTCCCCGGCGGCCAGCGACGCCACCCGGGCGGGCAGCGCGCCGGACGCCACCAGCGGGCCCAGCTCGGCGGCGAGCACCTCGTCCGGGGCACCGGCGACCCGGTCCAGGAGGGCGTCGAGGTCGCCGTCGAACACCGGTGGGGTCACCAGGTCCGGCACCAGATGGGGCGTCCGGCACAGGTCCAGGTAGGGCCGCATCTCGGGGCGCAACGCCGCCCGGGTCCGGGACCGCCAACCGGCGAGGTGCTCCGGCACGTCCGCCAGGACCAGCCGCTGGGCGGCCATCGCCAGCTCGACCAGCACCGCCGGATCGGACCGCAGGACCGTGCGGCTCAGGTCCGTGGCGTTGAGCCGCACTGTGGTCACCGGCGCACGGTAGCCACCTTTCGGCCCGTACCGAAAGGGGCTACCGGGCGGGCCGCCGCCGCCGGACGCTGCGTCGCGTGAAGACACTCCTCGCGGCGGCCACCGCGGTCCTGACGGCAGTGACCGTCGGCGCACCCCGGCCCGCCCCCACCAGCGTCCGTCCCGACACCTACGTCGTCTCCCGCGCGCCGGGCGTGCTGCCCGAAGGGCTCGCGGTCACCCCCTCCGGCACGATGTACGTCACGAGTTCGGCCACCGGCGCGGTCTACCGGGGCGACACCCGACGGGCCGGTCTGCGCCCGTTCCTCGCCCCCGGCGCCGACGGCCGGACCAGCGCCGCCGGGGTCAAGGTGGACCACCGGGGGCGCGTCCTCGTCGCCGGCTGGGCCACCGGCACCCTTTTCGTGTACGCGCCGGACGGCGCCCTGCTGGCCCGCCGCGCCGCCGCACCCGGCGCGGCCCTCAACGACCTGGCGGTCACCGGCGACGCCGTCTACGTCACCGACTCCGCCACCGGCACCCTGTGGCGCGCCGCACTCGACGGCGGGCGCGTCGGCGCCCTGGTCCCCTGGGTGGGCCCCGACGACTTCCCGGCCGCACCGGTCTTCCTCAACGGCGTCGTGGTCGACCCGTCGGGCCGGGTCGCTCTCGTCGCGGAGCAGGGCGGCGAACGCCTGTTCCGGGTCGACCTCGCCGCCCGGGCGGTGACCGAGGTGGAGGTGAGCGGCGGCCGGATGGGCGCGGACGGCCTGCTGCTGGAGGGAAACCGGCTCTACGGGGTGGTCAACGAACCGGACGGCGTCGGCGGCACCCGGTTCCTGGTGAACCTGGCCCGGCTAGACGCCGGGCTGCGCACCGCCCGGGTGGTCGACCGGTCCCGTCCGGTCGGCACGGAACGGTCGCCGACCTCGGTGGCGCGCGACGCCGGGCGGCTGCTCTGGGTGCACAGCCAGCTCTTCGCGACCGAGCCCACCCCGCCGTTCACGGTCACCGAGGTGCCGGGCCTGCGGTGAGCGGAGCACGAGCCGGGCGGGACACGGGGCCCGTCCGGCTCAGTACGCCAGCGCCGCGCGCAGGTAACGCAGGTCGGCCGGCCCGCTCCACCGGTGCGCGGACAGGCCGGCCACCCGGGCGCCCGCCACCGCGCGGTCCTGGTCGTCGACGAAGAGCACCCGGGCCGGCGGAGTGTCCAACGCCGCGCAGGCGGCCTGGAAGTATTCCTTGGCCGGCTTGTGCACGCCGACGACCGACGAGTTGACCACCACGTCCAGCTCGTCGGTCAGGTCCAGCGCGGCCAGGTCGGCGTCGAGCAGGTCGGTGGCGTTGGTGCCCAGCCCGACCCGGATGCCGGCCGCCCGCACCTCGCGGACGAACGCCAGCACCTCCGGGTCGACCTCGCCGCGGTAGCTCTGCCACTGCTCCACGGCCGCCCGGGCCCGCTCCGGGTCACCGATCGTCGGGATCAGCGCGTCGGCGACGCTCGCCATCCACCGGGCGTGGCTGACCTGGCCGGTGAGCACCGGCTGGAGCAGCCCCCACGACATCGCGATCTCACCGAGGACGCCCTCGGGCAGCCCGTACTCCCGCTCGACCCCGGCGGCCACCGCCGGGTCCCAGCGGCGCAGCACGCCGTCGAAGTCCACCAGGAGCGCCGTGGCGCGTTCCCGACTCACTCGTCTGTCACCTGTTCCTCGTCGTCGGCCCGGTTGAGCCGCTGGCTGATCACCTGGGTCACGCCGGCGCGCATGGTCACGCCGTAGAGCGCGTCGGCGATCTCCATCGTCCGCTTCTGGTGGGTGATCACGATCAGCTGGCTCTTCTCCCGCAACTGTGCCAGCAACGTGATCAGGCGGCCCAGGTTCACGTCGTCGAGCGCCGCCTCGACCTCGTCCATGATGTAGAACGGGCTGGGTCGGGCGCGGAAGATCGCCACCAGCATGGCCACCGCGGTCAGCGAGCGCTCGCCGCCGGAGAGCAGCGAGAGCCGCTTGATCTTCTTGCCCGGCGGCCGGGCCTCCACCTCGACACCGGTGGTGAGCAGGTCCTCCGGGTCGGTCAGCACCAGCCGACCCTCGCCGCCGGGGAAGAGCACGGTGAAGACCTGCTCGAACTCCCGCGCGGTGTCGGCGAACGCGCTGGCGAAGACCTCCAGGATCCGTTCGTCCACGTCCTTGACCACGGTGAGCAGGTCCCGCCGGGTGGCCTTGAGGTCCTCCAACTGCTCGGAGAGGAACTTGAAGCGCTCCTCCAGCGCGGCGAACTCCTCCAGTGCGAGCGGGTTCACCTTGCCCAGCAGGGCCAGCTCCCGCTCGGCCTTGGCGGCCCGCTTCTCCTGCACCGGCCGCTCGTAGCGGACCGGTTCCGGCACCGGCCGGCCGTCCTTCTCGGCCAGCGCGACGTCCGCGTCGGTGGGCGGGACGAGCTGGTCCGGGCCGTACTCGGCGACCAGGGTGGACACGTCCAGGCCGAAGTCCTCGGCGGCCTTCGCCTCCAGCTGCTCGATCCGCATCCGCTGCTCGGCGCGGGCCACCTCGTCCCGGTGCACCTGGCTGGTGAGCCGCTCCAGTTCGGCGGCGAGGCGCTTGGCCGCGCCGCGTACCTCGGACAGCTCGGCCTCGCGCGCGGCGCGCTCGCGGGCGACGGCGTCGCGGTGCTCCTCGGCCCGCGCGATGGAGACGGCGAGCCGGGTGAGCGCCTCCCGGGCGCCACCGACCACGGCCCGGGCGATCTCCGCACCCCGGGTGCGGGCCGCGCGCCGGGCCGCCGCGCGCTCCCGCGCGGCCCGCTCGGCGGTGGCCTGCCGGGCCAGTGAGTCGGCCCGGCCGGCGATCGACGCCACCCGTTCCTCGGCGGTACGGACGGCGAGCCGCACCTCCATCTCGTTCTGCCGGGCCGGCGGCACCATGGCGGCGAGCTGGTCGCGTTCCTCGGTGGACGGTTCGGCGTCGATCGGGGTGGCCTCGGCCAGCCGCAACCGTTCCGCCAACTCGGCCAGCGCCGTCAGGTCCCGCTCCCGGGCCGCCTCGGCGCGCGCCCGGGACTCGCCGAGCCGGTCGGTCTCGGCCTTCGCCGAACGGGCGGCCGCGCCCAGCTCGGCGAGGCGGCGCGCGGCGGCGTTGCGGTGACTCTCGGCCTCCCGCTTGGCGGCGGCGGCGTGCTGCACGGCCTCCTTGGCGGCGGCCACCTCGGCCCGCGCCTCGGCCAGCTGCTCGCGCAACTCGGCGGCGGCGCGTTCGGCGGCGGCCCGGTTGGTCCGGGCCTCCTCGACCGCGGCCTGCACCTCGATGAAGCTGGGCGCCTTGGCCGACCCGCCGGCCGCCGCGTACGCCCCGACGACGTCGCCGTCCGGGGTGACCGCGCGCAGCTCCGGGTTCACCGCGACCAGCTCGGCCGCGGCGGCGAGGTCGTCGACCAGCGCCACGTCGCGCAGCGCCCGGTGCACGGCGGGCCGGATCCCGGCGGCGCACTCCACCAGGTCCGGCGCCCACCGGGCGCCCTCGGGCAGCTTCGGGCGCAGCGCGTCGGCGGAGCCGTCCATGCCCGGGCCGGCCGGGCTGCCGACCAGCAGTCCGGCCCGTCCGGCGTCGGAGATCTTGAGCAGTCGCATCGCCTCGACGGCCTCGTCCACGCCGCTGACCGCCACCGCGTCGGCCAGCCCGCCCAGCGCGGCGGCGAGGGCCGCCTCGTCGCCGGGGGCGACGGTGAGCAGCCCGGCGAGGCTGCCGAGCAGGCCGGGCACCTGGTCGGCGCGGGCCAGCAGCGCGCCGGCGCCGTCCTTGCGGCGCAGGCCGAGCGAGAGCGCCTCCTCGCGGGCCTTCCAGGTGGCCGCGTCCTTCTCCGCCGCGCGCTCGCCGTCGGCGAGGCTGCGCACGGCAGCCTGGGCCTGCTCGTGCACCGCCACCGCCTCGGCGTGCCGGGCGTCCAGGTCGGCGTTGTCCCGGTCGGCCTCGGTGGACTGCTCGGCGACCGCGTCCAGGTCGGCCTGCGCCTTCTCGGCGCGGCCCAGCGCGTCGGTGTGTGCGGCGGCGAGCCGCTCGATCTCCTCGCCGGCGCTGGTGGTCCGCGCCCGGGCGGAGTTGACCTGGCCGGTCAGCCGGGCCAGCCCTTCGCGCCGGTCGGCGATGGCCTTGGCGGCGGTGACCAGCTCCCGCTCGGCGGCGGCGAGCTGCCGTTCCAGCTCCTGCCGGTGCTCGACCGCCTCGGCCAGGCGGACCTGGTCGTCGGTGAGCGCGGCGCGCAGCTCCTCCTCCTGCTCGCGGACCCGCCGCGACTCCGCCTCCAACTGGTCGGGGTCGCGGCCGGGGCGCTCGTCGTCACCGCTGGCGCTGAGGTGGCGCAGCCGCTCCCGGGCGAGCTGCTCGATGGAGCGGAACCGCTCCTGCAGGGCGGAGAGGCGGTACCAGGTGTCCTGGGCCGCCGCGAGCAGCGGGGCGTCCTCGGCCAGGGCCGCCTCCAGCTCGCCGAGCCGGCCCTGCACCTCGCCGTGCTCGGCCTCGATCTGCTCCCGCCGCTCCCGCAGCGCGGTCTCGTCGGCGATCTCCCGGTCCAGGGTGGTCCGCAGCGTGTGCAGGTCGTCGGCGAGCAGCCGGAGCCGGGCGTCGCGCAGGTTGGCCTGGATGGCGGCGGCGCGCCGGGCCACCTCGGCCTGCCGACCCAGCGGCTTGAGCTGGCGGCGCAGCTCGGCGGTGAGGTCGGTGAGGCGGTTGAGATTGGTCTGCATCGCGTCGAGCTTCCGCAGCGCCTTCTCCTTGCGCTTGCGGTGCTTGAGGACGCCCGCCGCCTCCTCGATGAAGGACCGCCGGTCCTCCGGCTTGGCGTGCAGCATGCCGTCGAGCCGGCCCTGCCCGACGATGATGTGCATCTCCCGGCCGATGCCGGAGTCGGAGAGCAGCTCCTGGATGTCGAGCAGGCGGCAGGAGTCGCCGTTGATCTCGTACTCGCTCTCGCCGGAACGGAACATCCGGCGGGTGATGGAGACCTCGGTGTACTCGATCGGCAGCGCGCCGTCGGTGTTGTCGATGGTGAGGGTGACCTCGGCCCGGCCGAGCGGCGCCCGCCCGGCGGTGCCGGCGAAGATGACGTCCTCCATCTTGCCGCCGCGCAGCGCCTTCGCGCCCTGCTCGCCGAGCACCCAGGCGATCGCGTCGACGACGTTGGACTTGCCGGAGCCGTTCGGGCCCACCACGCAGGTGATCCCGGGCTCCAGCTTCAACGTCGTGGCGGAGGCGAAGGACTTGAAGCCCTTCACCGTCAGGCTCTTGAGATGCACCTTCTCGATCCTCGTCCGGTGGCCGCCGTACCGTCGCCGGCTGCGCGGACCTGGTGAACCCGCAGACTAACCCGCGACCGGGACGCGACCGGCACGCGACCCACCCGACGGCCGGGGTGTCCGCTTTCCGGCCCGCGCACGCGATGCGGCGGAAACGGCAAGATCATATGCCCAGACGCAATTCCGGGCCGGATCCGCAAGATCGATAATTGCGGGAAACGGCAAAAGGGGTACGCACATGGCTGCGCGCCGGCACAGGTGTGTCGGCGCGCTTTTCGGTGTGGTGCGATTCAGTTTTCCGACAAGTGGAGGTCAGGTCAGTGCGGGCTCGGCCAGACGGAGGAGGTCGTCCGCCTCCGCCGCTGCCGCCGCAAGCCGATCGTTCTCGGCGCGCAGACGCGTGATCTCGAACTCCAGTGCCTGAACCCTGGACCGCAGTCGGGTGACCTCGTCGAGCAGACGCCGGTCGGGCGCTGCACCTACGTGGCCGTAGAGGGCCTTCGCCATGCTGACTCCTTGATATGCGCTGCCGGAAAGGCCGGCCAACGCGCGCCCATGATGTTCGCGGCTGCCATTCCCGGTGTATCGGGGCATGGCTGGGCGCGACTGGCGACACCTATATATTGAGCCGAACCCCCCTCCTTCGTCAAGTTGACGCAGGCCGTAGATCATCTCCACGTCGGCCGGGCCACTCGCCGGGGGGCTGCCAGAAGGCGCGGACACGCTCTGTCCGGACGCCTTTACTGTACGCCCGGGAATGTGTGAACGGCTCATCCTTGCCGCCGGGTTCGCCTTAACTCTTTCTTAGCCACGTTGCCGCAGCTCGCACCGCCACCGTAGCGTCACCCCGGCCCGCAACCCGACCCGTGGAGGGGACAGGCGTGTATCGCTGGACCGACCCGACCGAACCGGAGGACGCCTTCCGGCGCCCCGAGCCGCCGACCGACGAGGGTCCGGCGTGGCTCTCCGACCGGCCCGAGCCGCGGTCGTCGTACCTCTTCGGGGACGAGCCGGGGCAGCCGCCCGCCAGCCACCTGCCACCCACCCTCGACGCCGGCCGCTACGGCGACACCGACCGTCCCGGCCACGGCCCGACCGGCTTCCCCGGCGACGCCGACCCCACCGCCGTGCGACCCGGTTACGGCGCCGCCGCCCAGCCGGGGTACGCCGCCGAGGTCCAGCCCGGTTACGGCGCCGCCCAGGCCGGTTACGGCCCCGCCGCGCAGCTCGGTTACCGCCCCGCCGCGCAGCCCGCGTACGGCGCCGCGCAGGCCGGCTACGACGCCGAGGCCCACCCGGGCGCGCCGTTCGAGCCGGCCGGCCCGTACGCCGCGCCCCGCGACCGGTGGAACGGCGAGGAGCGGCCGGCCGGCGCCTGGGAGCAGCCCACCGCCGCCTGGCAGCCCGTCACCGACACCCCCGCCGACGACGACAGCCGGCACCGGCCGAAGCGGCGACTGAGCCGCCCGTTCGTGATCGGCGGGGCCGCCGCGGCGGCGACCCTGGTGGTGAGCCTGGGCGTGGGCGCGTTCCTGCTGCCCGGCGACGACGGACCGACCGAGCGGACCTCCGCGGACGCGCCGGTGGCCGCGGCTCCGTCGCTGACCGACGAGACCGAGGGCGTGCCCTCGGCCGACGCGCTCGCGCCCTCGGCCAGCCCTTCGGCCTCGCCGAGCACGGTCAAGCCGAGTCCGACGAAGAAGGTCACGCCGAAGCCGAACCGGACCACCGCCCCGTCGCGGCAGTTGGAGCGCAGCAGCACGCCGAGCGGCACCACCGCCCGGACCACTTCCTCGGGCGGCCTGAGTGCCGAGCTGCAGCAGGTCGTCACCCTGGTCAACCAGGAGCGGGCCAAGGCCGGCTGCAAGGCGCTGAGCGTCGACTCCAAGCTGACGCTCGCCGCCCAGCGGCACAGCCAGGACCAGGCCGACCACAAGAAGATGTCGCACGACGGCAGCGACGGCAGCGACGTGGGCGACCGGCTCGACCGGGCCGGCTACGCCTGGCGGGCGTACGGCGAGAACGTGGCCTGGAACCAGCAGAGCCCGGCCGCGGTGATGGACGCCTGGATGAACTCCCCGGGCCACCGGGCGAACATCCTGAACTGCTCCTTCACCGAGATCGGGGTGGGCGTGGCGCGCAGCAACGGACCGTACTGGACGCAGGACTTCGGCACCCCGCGCTGAGCGGTCGCGTCGTGACCGGGTCGGCGCTCGTTGACCGGTCGGGGGCGGCGTCGGGCCGCCCGCGTCCGGGGAGCTGTCGATGCGGATCCGGCCGGTGTGTGCCGTGCCGCGCTCCCGGCCGGCCCGCGTCCGCCGACGTGGACCGCGCCGGGGCGTGGCGCTGGCGCTGACCGCGCTGCTCCTCGCCCCGGTCCCGGCGTGCCGCGAGCCGATCACCGTCCCGCCCGGCGCCCCCACCCCGTGGCCGGCCGCGCTGGCCGACCGGTGGCGCTGGCAGTGGCAGCTGACCGCGCCGGTGGACGTGACCGTCGACGCCGACGTCTTCCTCCTCGACCCGGTCGCCGCCACCTCGACCGAGACCGCCGCGCTGCGGGCCAAGGGTCGCCGGTTGGTCTGCCAGGTCCGCGTCGGCACGTACGCGACCGGCGACCCGGACGCCACCCGCTTCCCCGCCGCCGTGCGCGGCGCGGCGGTGCCGGGGCGGGCCGGGAGCCGATTCCTGGACGTCCGGCGGTGGGACTCGCTCGCGCCCGTGCTGGCCGACCGGTTCCGGCTCTGCCGGGGCAAGGGCTTCGGCGCGGTGGCGCTGGCGGACGCGGACGGCTACCGGCACCGCAGCGGCTTCCCGCTCGGCTTCGACGACCAGTTGCTGTTCAACCGCCGCCTGGCCGGGCTGGCCCGGCAGCTCGACCTCTCCCCCGGCCTGGTCGACGATCTGGCGCAGGTGGCCGCGCTGGCTCCCGACTTCGACTTCGCGGTAAACCAGGAGTGCGTACGCCGGCGCGAGTGCGCGAAGCTGCTGCCGTTCGCCGACGCGCACAAGCCGGTGTTCCACGTCGAGTACACCGGCGATCCGGTCGACTTCTGCGTCACCACGGTCGGCTACGGCTTCGCGTCGATCCGCAAGGACCGGCGGCTGGACGTCTGGCGGGAACCCTGCCCGCTGCCGTGACACGACGCCGCCCCCGCCGGGGTGGGCGGGGGCGGCGTCTGCCGTGAGGGGGTCAGCCGGCGGTCGCGCCGGTGGCCGGAGTGGGCGTACCGGCACCACGCTGCGACGGCAGATCGGGGTGTTCGGCGCTGAGCGGGGTGGCCAGGTCCTCCAGGGACCTGCCCTCGGCCTTGACGCCGAGACCCAGCTCCACCAGACCACCGATGATCATGATGGAGGCGCCGATGACGAAGGCCAGCACGGTGTCGCCGACCTGGCCGCTGCCGACCAGCTTGGCGAAGAGCAGCGGGCCGGTGATGCCGCCGGCGGCGGTGCCGATCGCGTAGAAGAAGGCGATCGCCATGGCCCGGGTCTCCATCGGGAAGATCTCGCTGACCGTCAGGTAGGCGGCGCTGGCGCCGGCCGAGGCGAAGAAGAGCACCACGCACCAGCACGCGGTCATGGTCACCGCGGTGAGCACGCCGGAGTGGAACAGCCAGGCGGTGCCGAGCAGCAGCACGCCCGAGCCGATGTACGAGCCGGCGATCATCGGCACCCGGCCGACGGTGTCGAAGAGCCGGCCCAGCAGCAGCGGCCCGAGCAGGTTGCCGACCGCGATCACCGCGAAGTAGTAGCCGCTGTTGCCCGGCGGGACGTCGAAGAAGGTCTGCAGGATCTGGGCGAAGCCGAACGTGATCGCGTTGTAGAGGAACGCCTGGCCGATGAAGAGCGAGAAGCCCAGCGTGGCCCGTTTCGGGTAGCGACGGAACAGCGTCTTGGCGATCTCCAGGAAGTTCGTGCTCTTCCGCTGCCGGATCTCGATGTAGTTGTCGGCCTCGGCGAGGTCCTTGCCGGTCTCCCGCCTCACCTCGGCCTCGACCGAGTCGACGAGGTGATTCGCCTCGTCCGCCCGGCCGTGGATGAACAACCAGCGCGGACTCTCCGGCACGTGCCGGCGGACCAGCAGGATCACCACGCCGAGCACCGCGCCCAGGCCGAACGCCACCCGCCAGCCGAGGTTGGTCGGCAGGCCGTTGAGCAGCGGTACGGTCAGCAGCGCGCCGAGCGCGGCGCCGAGCCAGAACGTGCCGTTGATGATGATGTCGATCCGGCCGCGGTGGCGGGCCGGGATCAGCTCGTCGATCGCCGAGTTGATGGCGGCGTACTCACCGCCGATGCCCATGCCGGTGAGGAACCGGAACAGGAAGAACCACCAGGTGTCGAACGAGAGCGCGGTCAGCGCGGTGGCGACCAGGTAGAGCCCGAGGGTCAGCAGGAACAGCTTCTTGCGGCCGAACCGGTCGGTGAGCCACCCGAAGAACAGCGCGCCGGTGCAGGCACCGGCCACGTAGAGCGCGGCGGCGAGGCCGGTGACCTGGCTCTGCGTGATGCTCAGGCCGCTGCCGGGCTCGGCCAGCTTGCCGGAGAGGTTGCCGACGATGGTCACCTCGAGGCCGTCGAGGATCCACACCGTGCCCAGGCCGATCACGATCATCCAGTGCCAGCGCGACCACGGCAGCCGGTCGAGGCGGGCCGGGACGTTGGTCCGTACGGTGCCGGTCGACACGTCGGTGCTCATGACGCGCTCCGCGGGGAGGAGGACGCCGGGGCGCGACGACGAGCCGCCGGCGTGAGCTGTTCATCCATGGCGGCCCACATGCCCCGCTGCCCGCGGCGTTAATCCTGTCCGCTTCCGCCCTCGGTCGCGACTCCCGCAGCCGACGTCCCGGCCGTCCGACGGCCGGCGGGATCACGAGGCGGCCGACCCTTCCCGCAACCTCCCGGCGGTCGTCCCGGCTCACGGACGCCTGGCAAGATCACGAGGCGGTCGACACTCTCCCCAGCTTCCCCGCCGTTGTCCCGGCCGACCGCCGCCGAAGTCATGAGGCGACCGGCACTCGCCGTGACCTCCCGACAAGAGGGAAGAAGGAAAAGCGATATACCTCAGAGTCATAATTATGACTCTGAGGTATACCACCCAAAGTCGATGTCCCTCGTGGCTGGCACCGGAGAAGCGGAGATCGAGTCGGCGAACGACCGGAGCCGACCAGGACCAAGGCCGGATCAAGGCCCAGGACCGCGAGCCCGCGAGCCAAGGGCCCGGGCCGAGGACGGAGGGCTGGGCTGCGGACTTAGGGCTGGGTTCGGGGAGCCAAGGGCCGGGGAGCCAAGGGCCGGGGGCAGAGGACGGGGAGGCAGGACGAAGGCTGGAGGCAGGACGGGGGCCGGAGCCACGACGGGGGCAGGGGCAGGCCCACGAACAGCGCCCCGGCCGAGACCGGCCGGGGCGCTGGGTTGGTCGGCTCAGCGGGCGCCGACCAGCTCCGGGGCCGGCGCGGGCGGCGGCTCGGCCGGCGGGAGGGTCGGCTTGCGGCGCAGGAAGCGCGGCGCCCACCAGTTCGCGTCGCCCAGCAGCGTCATCAGCGACGGCAGCACGACCGCGCGGATGATCGTGGCGTCCAGCAGGATCGCCGCCGCCAGCCCGATGCCGAGCTGCTTGAAGTCGATCATGCTGAGCGTCGCGAAGATCGAGAAGACCCCGACCATCACGACCGCCGCGCTGGTCACCACCCCGGCCGAGGAGGTGATCCCGTGCGCGACCGCCTCCCGGTTGGGCATCCCGCGGTCGACCGCCTCACGGATCCGGCTGACCACGAAGACGTGGTAGTCCATCGACAACCCGAACAGCACCACGAACAGGAACAGCGGCAGCCAGGTGACGATCGCGTCCATCGAGGTGAAGCCGAGCAGCCCCTCCGCCCACTCCCCCTGGAAGACCAGCACCAGCAGCCCGTACGCGGCGCCGGCGGAGAGCAGGTTCAGCAGGATCGAGGTGAGCGCCACCACGACCGACCGGAACGTCCACGCCATCACCAGGAACGTCAGCGCCAGCACGAACGCCGCGACCACCGGCAGCTTCGCCCAGATGTGGTCGGCGTAGTCCTCGCTGGCGGCCACCCCGCCGCCGACCGCGTACTCCACGCCGGGGATGCCGTCCAGCGCGGCCGGGACCAGGTCCTCGCGCAGCTCGTGCAGGGACCGGGACGCCTCGGCGGACCGGCTGGCGTACGGGGTGGCCACGTCCAGCACCGACACCCGCCGGTCCGCCGACACCCTGATCTCCGGGCCGTCCCCCTCGGCCGGCGCGAAGAGCGGGTCGGCGGCGGTCCGGCCGGCGAGGCCGGTCAGCGCGGCGCGCACCCGGTCGGCCTGGTCGGCGGGCGCCCGCACGGCCACCGTGTGGTTGGTGCCGTTGCTCGGGTACGCGGCGGTGAGCCGGTCGTACGCCTGCATCGCGGCGGTGGTGCGGGGAACGTCCTCCGCGCCGGGGAACTTCAGCTTCATGCCGAGCGCCGGCGCGGCCAGGGCGAGCAGCAGGGCGACCGAGACCAGCAGCGTCGCCACCGGCGCGCGCAGCGCGGGCCGCAGCACGGCCGGCCAGAACCGGGGCGCGGCCGGCTGCCCGTGCCGCCCGGTACGCGGGGCGGTGAGCCGCCACAGCAGCGGCACCCGGGGACGATCCACCCAGCGGCCGAGCTTGGCCAGCAGCGCCGGCAGCACGGTCAGCGAGCCGATCACCGCGACCGCCACCACCAGGATCGAGCCGACGGCCAGCGACGAGAAGATCGCGTCCTGGGCCAGCAGCAGGCCACCCATCGAGATGATCACGGCGGTGCCGGAGACCACCACGGCGTGCCCGGAGGTCTCCGCGGCGATCTCCACCGCGTCCAGGCCGGACCGGCCCTTGGCCCGTTCCTCCCGTTCCCGCCGCACGTAGAACAGCGAGTAGTCCACGCCGACCGCCATGCCGATGAGCAGGATGACGCTGGCCGTGGTGTCGGTGGCGGGGACCAGGTGCGAGGCGAGCGTGGAGAGCCCCATCGCGGCGGCCACCGAGGAGAGCGCGAGCAGCACCGGCACGCCGGCGGCGATCAGCGCGCCGAACGCGATGATCAGGATCGCCAGGGTCACCGGCAGGCTGAGCAGCTCCGCCCGCTTGAAGTCCTTGCCGAGCGTGTCGTCGAGCGCCTTGTCGATGGACGGGCCGCCGACCTGCTCCACTCGTAGCTGCGGGTGTGCCTCCTGCACCCGCGCGGTGGTGTCCCGCAGCGGCTGGACCCGGTCCCCCGCGGTCTCCGGGTCGCCCGCCATGGTGATCGGCACCAGCAGCGCGCCGCCGTCGCGCGACGGCAGCGGCGTACCGACCGAGGCGACGCCGTCGACCTGCCGCAGCCGGTCCGCCGCGTCCTGCGCGGCGGCCTTGGCGGCGGCCGGGTCGAGCGCGCCCGAGCGGGCGGTGATCAGCACGTTGTCGGTGGCCGGCTGGTGGAACCCGCCGCTGTCCACGATCAGCTCGGCCTGCCCGAACTCACCGATCGCCTGGTCGGCGTCGGTGGCCTCGTTCAGCCCGGCGGCGTTGCCGCCGACGAAGCACACCGCCACGAAGACCACCCACAGCGCGATGGCCCGCCACGGATGCTCCGCACTCCACCGTGCCAACCGCACGGTCACCGGTCGCCTACCCATATCCGGGTCCCCCTCCAGACGTCGGCCCCGTGCCGACCTCTGGTGACGCTAGGCAGCGGGCGCGGCCCGGACATCGGGGAACGGCCCCGGCTCCTCCCCGATCGCCGAAGGTGGGGCCGGACGGCCGGAAACGGCCGCGCCGATCGGGCGGAAAGGGCATTTCAGGGTACGGTCCGGCGCGCCCCCGGGCACCCGCCGGCGATGCACACCGGCGCAACCCCGAGCCGACTCGGGGTCATCCCCGGAGGCTGCCCCGGGGCCGCGGCTGGCATCGCGGGCAACTGTAGGAGGAGCGGTTCATGAATCCCTCGCGCCGGATCGGCGCGCCGCAGCGCGGGCAGGGCTCCCCCTCCCGGCCGTACGCGTTCAGCGACCGGTCGAAGTAGCCGCTCTCGCCGTTGACGTTGACGTACAGCTCGTCGAAGCTGGTGCCGCCCTGCTTGATCGCCTCGCCGAGCACGTCCCGCACGTGGCCGAGCAGCCGCAGCGCCGCCGGACGGGTCAGCGCGTCCGCGGGGCGGGTGCCGTGCAGCTTCGCCCGCCAGAGCGCCTCGTCGGCGTAGATGTTGCCCACCCCGGAGATCAGCATCTGGTCCAGCAGCGCCCGTTTGACCTCCGTGCGCTTGCGGCGCAGCGCCGCCACGAACGCCTCGTCGGAGAACTCCGGGTCCATCGGGTCGCGGGCTATGTGCGCGATCTCGGCCGGCAGCTCCGCGCCACCCTCGGACACCGACAGCCCGCCGAACGTGCGCTGGTCGACGAAGCGCAGCTCCGGCCCGTCGTCGGCGAACCGGAACCGCACCCGCAGGTGCAGCTCGTCGGCCGCGCCGGGCGGTTGCAGCAGCAGCTGCCCGGACATGCCGAGGTGGCCGATCACCGCGTCGCCGCTGTCCAGTGGCAGCCAGAGGTATTTGCCCCGGCGGCGGACATCGGTGATCGTGCGGCCGGCCAGCACGTCGGCGAAGTGCACGCCGCCGGGCGCGTGCCGGCGTACCGCGCGGGGGTGCCGCACCTCGACGGCGGCGATCCGGCGGCCGACGACCCACTGGGCCAGCCCCTGCCGGACGGTCTCCACCTCGGGCAGCTCAGGCACGGCCGGCGCCCGCCTCGGCGTCCGCCGGGTCGACGGCCTCCGCCTCGGCGACCTCCGCCTCGGCCGCGGCCCGCGCCTCGGCCTGCTCGGTCAGCGTCCGCCAGGCCGACTCGGCGGCCCGCTGCTCGGCCTCCTTCTTGCTGCGCCCCTCCGCGCCGCCGTAGCGGTTGCCGGCCACCACGACCCAGGCGGTGAACGTCTTGAGGTGGTCCGGCCCGGTGCCCTCGATCCGGTACTCCGGCACGCCCAGCCCCAGCGCGGCGGTCAACTCCTGGAGGCTGGTCTTCCAGTCCAGCGCCGCGCCCCGCCCGGCCGACTCGGCCATCAGCGGGTCGAAGAGCCGGTGGATCACGATGGCGGCGGTGTCCAGGCCGTACTGCAGGTAGATGGCGCCGAGCAGCGCCTCCAGCGTGTCGGCGAGGATGCTCGCCTTGTCCCGCCCGCCGGTGGCCTCCTCGCCCTTGCCGAGCAGCAGGTAGGCGCCCAGCCCGTCCGGGCCCAGGCCGCGCGCCACGTCGGCCAGGGCGCGCATGTTGACCACGCTGGCCCGCAGCTTGGCCAACTGCCCCTCGGGCAGGTCCGGGTGGTTGTGGAACAGCGCCGTGGTGATCACCACGCCGAGGACCGAGTCGCCCAGGAACTCCAGCCGCTCGTTGGTGGGCAGCCCGCCGTTCTCGTACGCGTACGAGCGGTGGGTCAGCGCGCGCTCCAGCAGTTCCCGGTCGAGCGACACCCCGAAGGCCGTCTCGAGGTGGCCGACGGGAGCACGCCGCCGCTTGTCGTTGGTCATGGTGCTACCTCGGTGTCGTTGCGGTCAGGTGCGGGATCGTGCGGGATCTCGGCGAGCAGGGCCCGGACCGTACCGGCGGCGTCGCGACGCCAGAGGTGGGCGGCCAGGGCGATGCCCGAGGCGACGTCGTCCGGCCCGGCCGCGCCGTGGCACACCACCACGGTGCCGGCCACCCCGAGCAGCGCGGCCGCGCGCGGCGCGCCGCCGTTCGTCGGGGGCCCACCGGCCATGGCGTACGCGCCCTCGATGGCCTTGAGCAGGACGTTGCCGGTGAAACCGTCGGTGACCACCACGTCGGCGCGGGCGCCGAGAGAGATGTCGTAGCCCTCGACCAGGCCGACGTAGCGGGCGCCGCAGGGCAGCGGCACGGCGGCGAGCGCGGGGTCGGCGGAGCGGCGCAGCCGGTCGCCCTTGCCCGCCTCGTGGCCGACGGAGAGCAGCCCCACCCGGGGCGCGGTGACGGCGTGGGCCACGGCCGCGTAGGCGGCGCCGAGGACGGCGTGCCGGGCCAGCGTGGCGGGGCCGGGTTCGAGGGAGCCGCCGACGTCCAGCAGCACCACCGGGCCCTCGACGGCGGGGATCGTGGCGACCAGCGCGGGTCGGCGTACCCCGGTCCAGCGACCGAGGCCGAGCGCGGCGGCGGTGACGGTGGCGCCGGTGGAACCGGCGGAGACGACCGCGTCGGCCAGGCCGTCCCGGACGGCCTGCACCGCGGCGCGTACCGTGCTGTCGCCGCGGCCGGCGGTGGGATGGTCGGCCATGCCGATGGCGGTCCGCACCGGGCGGACCGTGACCCGGGCGCGCTGCGCCGGGTCGAGGGCACCGCTCAGCGCGTCGGCGACCTCGGTCGGGCCGACGAGCAGCAGGTGCAGGTCGGGGTCGGCGCGCAGCGCCCGCAGAGCGCCGTCAACCACGACGGCGGGAGCATCGTCCCCGCCGAGGAGGTCGACGGCGATCCGCGCGGTGCCCGGCTCCGACGGCACGCCGGCCGATGATCGGCCGGCGTGGGAGGGAGCCGGGGCACCGGGCGAGAGCCTTGGTGCGCGCGCCGCCCGACCGGTGGTCGGGGGCGTCACTCGGCTGCCGGGTCAGACCTCAAGGACCTGACGGCCGTTGTAGGTGCCACACACGGAGCAGGCGGCGTGCGGCAGCTTCGGCGACTTGCACTGCGGGCAGGCCACGGTCGCGACCACCGAGGCCTTCCAGTTCGCCCGGCGGGCGCGGGTGTTGCTGCGCGACATCTTGCGCTTGGGGACGGCCACGGTTCTTACTCCTCTGTACGGGTCAGTTGCGACAGGCCCGCCCAACGCGGGTCGATCTGCTGGTGACTGTGGTCGGCCGGCAGATCGTCCCAGTGCACCCCACACTCGGGGCACAGGCCTGGGCAGTCCTCCCGGCAGAGCGGGTTCGTCGGCAGCATGAGCACCACCGCGTCCCGCAGCGCCGGCTCCAGGTCGATCAGATCGTCCTGCATCCGGCCCACCTCGTCCTCGTCGGTCGTGGTGTCCGTGGCGCTGTTCTCGTACGCGTACAGCTCCTGGACGTTCACGACCACCGAGTCGTCGATCTCGCGCAGGCAGCGGCCGCACTCGCCCTTGACGGGACCGGAGATGGTCCCGGAGACGAGCACGCCCTCGGACACCGACTCCAACCTCAGGTCGAGGTCGAGGTCCGCGCCCTCCGGCACGCCGATCAACTCCACGCCGAGGTCCGCCGGTGCCGGCACGACCCGCTTGTGCGTACGCAACGCGCCAGGCCGACGCGGCAGGTCCCTCGTGTCGAGGACCAGCGGCGACCTGGGGTCGAGTGAGCGTGGCGAGTGTTTGGGCATAGTCAGACTCCGGCCGGTGAGAGGCCGACAAAAAAGGTTACCTGGGAGACGGGCGGACCGTCGAACCGGGGGCGCACCCGACGGCGGGCGGCTGTCGGCGACCGGCCCGCGCGTGGTCCTAGAAGGGTAGCGGGCGCTCCGCCTCGTCCCCCGCGAAGGTGCCGATCTCCCGCAGCGCGTGCATCTTGTCCCGGCCACGCTCTATCGAGGCCAGCGCCCGGGTGAGGAACTGCTCGAAGTTGGCCAGCGCGGTGTCGACGTAGTCGTCCACCTCCTCGCGGAGGCGCTGCGCCTCGGCCCGCGCCTCGGCGATGATCCGGGCGCCCTCGTGCTCCGCCGAGACGGTGATCTCGTTCACGGAGACCAGCCGGGCGTGTTCCGCCTCACCCTCGCTGATGATCCGGTCGGCCTCCCGCTTGCCGGCCTCCATGATCTTGTCCCGCTCCTCCAGGAGCGCGGCGGCCCGGCGCAGGTCTGCGGGAAGCTCGACGCGCAACTCGTCCAGCGCGGCGATCATCTCGCCGCGGTCGACCATGCAGTTGTTGCGCGACATCGGGACGGAGCGGGCCTGCTCCACCATGGCGATCAGTTCGTCGATGCGATCGAGCGGGTCCACCGGTACCTCACTCCTGTCTTCGTCGGCCGCCCTCCATGATGCGGCCTGCGCCCGGGTTCGGCGTTGCACACATCATGTCGCGCGCCGGCCACCGCCGCCCCACCCGCCCCCACCCGGCGCGTCGCCCCACCCCTCGACTCCCGTCGATCTTGCACTTCCCGCCCGGACATTCCTCCCGCATGGGGCGAACGTCGGGCCGCAACCGCAAGATCGGCGGGGTGGGTGGGGTGGGGGTCAGGGGCGGAGGCGGGTCTGAAGTTGGTCGCGGACCAGGTCGGGGACGTGGGCGGAGATGTCGCCACCCCACTTCGCCACGTCCTTGACCAGGCTGGAGGAGAGGAACGAGTAGAGCGGGTTGGTCGGCATGAAGAGCGTCTCCACCCCGGCCAGGCCGATGTTCATCTGGGCCATCTGCAGCTCGTAGTCGAAGTCGCTGACCGCGCGCAGGCCCTTGATCAGCACGCTCGCCTGCTGGTCCCGGCAGAAGTCGACGAGCAGGCCGCGGAACGACTCCACCCGCACGTTGTCGTACGAGGAGGTCACCTCGCGGAGCATCGTGATCCGCTCCTCGACCGTGAACAACCCCTGTTTCGACTGGTTGACCAGCACGCCGACGATCACCTCGTCGAAGAGCCGGCTGGCCCGGCCGATGATGTCGAGGTGTCCGTTGGTGACCGGGTCGAACGAGCCCGGGCAGACCGCACGTCTCATGATCGGCGACCGTACCAAAGCGTGGTCTCGCCGTAGCGGCGACTGCGCTCCGGCGTGACGCCCTCCACCCACTCGACCGGGCCGGAACGGCTGGACCGCTCGACGATCACCAGCGCGTCCGGGGCCAGCCAGCCGTCGTCGACCATCGCGGCCAGCATCGCGGTGATCTCCGCGCCCGGTACCGCGTACGGGGGATCGGCGAAGACCACGTCGTACGGCCCGCCGTCCGGCCCGGCGGCGAGCACGGCGGCCACCTTGCCGGTGACCAGCCGGGCGGCCGGGGCGGCCCGCAGGGCGGCGATGTTCTCCCGGACGACCCGGGCGGCCCGGGCGTCGGACTCCACCAGCAACACGTGCGCCGCCCCCCGGGACAGCGCCTCCAGACCGACCGCGCCGGAGCCGGCGTAGAGGTCCGCGAAGCGCGCCCCGTCCAGGTCGAGATCGGCCTGCACCGCGCTGAACAGCGCCTCCCGCACCCGGTCCGAGGTCGGCCGGGTGCCGGCGCCGGGCGGCGCGGCGATCCGCCGCCCGCCGAGCGTGCCCGCCACGATCCGGGTCACCGTCGCTCCCTGCCCATGCCCCGACGCTACGCGACGCCCGGACCGGCGCGGTGGAGCACCCGGTGCACCGCCCCGTGACCCGACGTACATCAATGATCTCGAATTCATAACGGACCCTTTACGACCCGTCGATCGCGGTAACGCCCGTCGTGTCGATCTCGCTAGGGTCTGCCCGATTGTCGTGCGGACGCGTGGCTCCGGTCCGTCCGCCGCATCCCTCTCCCATCCTCCCCTCACCAGGAGAAGACGTGAACCGTCTCCACCTCCGGCGCGCCCTCGCGGTCGCCGCCGGTGCGCTGGTCGGCCTCGCGGGCGTCGCGGTAGCGGCAGCCCCGGCCAGCGCCCACCACAGCGAAGTCAAGGTCACCGCCGAGTGCGACACCGCCAAGGGCGAGTGGGTCACGACGTGGACCGTCCGCACCTACGCGCCGGGCGGCGTGACCAACTACCGGCTCACCAAGGCCGATGCCACCAGCAACACCGGTGAGGTCGCCGCGCCGTTCACCGTCGAGGGCATCCGGACCACCGCCGGGGACTCCTACCCGCACCAGGTGTCCGAGCCGCTGGTCGGCACCGCCCGCCTCGCGGGCGACGTGACCCGGGCGTCGCTGACCGTCCGCGCCCAGTGGGACAACGCCTGGAAGGAGAACGACGACAAGAGCGCGACCATCCGGTTCAGCGAGAGCTGCGACAAGGTGGTCACGCCCCCGCCGGCCAAGGCCAACCCGACCGCCACGGTCACCTCCGACTGCACCGGCGACGTCGCGGTGAAGCTGGAGAACGGCGCGGAAGCCACCAGGGACGCCTCCTTCACCGTCGCCGGCAGCGGCGACTTCACCAAGACCGCCGAGGTCGCGCCGGGCAAGAGCCTGTCGATCCGCGTCCCGGCGAAGAACGCGACCCGCATCACGGTCACCGAGGCCGCTCAGAAGCAGCCCCTCTTCGACGACAAGCCGAGCGAGGCCAAGGACTGCGTCGAGCCGGGCGAGCCGTCGGGCAGCTACCAGTCCACCTGCGACGAGCTGATCTTCCAGGTGGAGAACCCGAAGGACGGCAAGACCGTCGAGATCACCTTCACCCCCAACAAGGGCGACGCCAAGAAGCTCGTCGTGCAGCCGGGTGAGACCAAGACCGTGGCGTTCAAGGCGTTCGAGGGCCTGAAGGTGACGCCGGCGGCCGAGGGCCTCGACGACACCGAGCCGATCGCCTGGGAGAAGCCGAAGACCTGCACGCCCGGTGCCGGCGGCGGCCAGCCGGAGGGCCCGACCCTGCCGCTGACCGGCGCGGCGACCGGCGGCATCGTGGCCGGCGCCATCGCGCTGCTGGCCGCGGGCGCGGTCCTGTTCGTGGTGGCGCGTCGACGCAAGGTGCGCTTCACCGCCTGATCCGTCCGGTCCCGAGGGCGCGTCGACCAGTAGGTCGGCGCGCCCTCGGCGTACTCGACGCCGCCGACGCGCGGGCGGTGGGATCACCCGGCCCCGAGCAGCGACGCGACGGCGGCCGGGTCGACCTCGGCCTGGTTGGCCAGCAGCACGAGCCGCTGGTCGGAGTCGGGCAGCCAGGCCGCGAACGCCTTGTAGCCCTCGTTGTCCCCGGAGTGGTGGAGCGCCCGCCGGCCGGCCAGCGGGCCGACGAACCACCCGTACCCGTACGCCTCACCGGGCCGGCCGGTGGGCGCGTGCCGCGCGGTCATGGCCGCCACCGAGGCCGGGGTGAGCAACCGGTTGCGGCGCGGCACGTCCAGCCAGGTGAGCAGGTCCGCCGCGGTGCACCAGACGTCACCCGCGCCCATGCTCACCGTCGCCAGGTCCCACGACGGCACGGTCCGGCTGCCCTCGTGTCCGACCGCCAGGTCCGGCCGCCCGTCGCCCGCGCCGGCGAAGCTGCCGGTCATCCCCAACGGCGCGAAGACCTCCTCGGCGAGGAACCCGGCGTACGGCCGGTCGGCGGCCCGCTCGACCGCGCGGGCCAGCAACACGTAGCCCGGGCTGCTGTAGTGCCACCCGGCCCCGGGCGGGAACAGCGGCGGCACCGCGGCGAACAGGCCGAGCAGATCGTCCGGCTCGGCCGGCCCGCAGATGTCGACCGCCGGGTACTCCTCCCAGTGACCCAGGCCCGAGGTGTGGGTGAGCAGGTGGTGCAGCGTGATGCCGGACCACTAGGCACGCGACCCGCGTGCCGCAGCCCGGTGACCCGCGCCGCCGCGCTCGGGCGTCAGCCCTTCTCCAGGTATTCGGCCCGCTCCTCGTCGACCAGGGCGGCGACCGAGGCGGCCAGCGCCGGGTGCCGGGCCAGCTCCGGATCGTCCCCGACCAGCTCGATCGCCTCGGCCCGCGCGTCCCGGATCAGGTCGGTGTCCCGCAGCAGCGAGAGCAAACGCAGGTGGGAGCGCCGGCCCGACTGGGTGGCGCCGAGCACGTCGCCCTCCCGGCGCTGCTCCAGGTCGAGCTCGGCCAGCTTGAACCCGTCGGTGGTGGAGGCGACCGCGTCCAGCCGCTCCCGCGCCGGCGAGCCCTCGGCCGCCTCGCTGACCAGCAGGCACAGCCCGGCCGCCGAACCCCGGCCCACCCGGCCGCGCAGCTGATGCAGCTGGGAGACACCGAACCGGTCGGCGTCCAGCACGATCATCACGGTCGCGTTGGGCACGTTGACGCCCACCTCCACCACCGTGGTCGCGACCAGCACGTCCAGGTCGCCGTCGGCGAACGCGCGCATCACCGCGTCCTTCTCGTCGGCCGGCAACCGGCCGTGCAGCACCCCGATCCGCAGCCCGTGCAACGGCCCCTCGGCGAGCAGCGGAGCCACCTCGGTCACCGCCAGCGGCGGCCGGCGGCCGTTGTCGTCCTCCCGTGGCGCCTCCTCCTCGGAGACCGGCCCCTCGCCGATGCGCGGGCACACCACGTACGCCTGGTGGCCCTTGGCGACCTCCTCGCGCAGCCGGCGCCAGGCCCGGTCGAGGAAGGCCGGCTTCTCGGCGGCCGGGACCACGTGCGAGGCGATCGGCGAGCGGCCCTGCGGCAACTGGGACAGCGTGGAGGTCTCCAGGTCGCCGTAGACCGTCATGGCGACCGTGCGCGGGATCGGGGTGGCCGTCATCACCAGCACGTGCGGCGGCTGCTCGGCCTTGGCCCGCAGCGCGTCCCGCTGCTCCACCCCGAAGCGGTGCTGCTCGTCGACCACCACCAGGCCCAGGTCGGCGAAGTCGACCCCCTCGTAGAGCAACGCGTGGGTGCCCAGCACGATGCCGGCCCGCCCCTGCGCCACCTCGGCCAGCGCCCGCCGTCGCGCCGCCGCGCCCAGCGAGCCGGTGACCAGCTCCACCCGGGTGGCGTCGTCGGCGGCGTCCAGCTCACCGGCCCGGCCGAGCGGGCCGAGCAGGTCGAGGATGCCCCGGTGGTGCTGCGCGGCGAGCACCTCGGTCGGCGCGAGCAACGCGGCCTGCCCGCCGGCGTCGACCACCTGGAGCATGGCGCGCAGCGCCACCACCGTCTTGCCGGAGCCCACCTCGCCCTGGAGCAGCCGGTGCATCGGGTGCGCGGTGGCCAGGTCGGCGGCGATCTCCCGCCCGACGACCTGCTGACCGGAGGTCAGCTCGTAGGGCAGCCGGGCGTCGAACGCGTCGAGCAGGCCACCGGCCCTGGCCGGCCGGGCCCGGGCCGGCGACGCCGCCGCCCGGTGCTTGCGCTGCACCAGGGTGAGCTGCACGGCGAACGCCTCGTCCCACTTCAGCCGCCGGCGGGCCCGGTAGAGCGCCTCCTTGCTGGACGGACGGTGGATCTCCCGCAGGGCGGCGCCGATGTCGGCCAGGTTGCGGGTGGCCCGCACGGTGGCCGGCAGCGGGTCCTCCGGCGGGGTGAACGTGTCCAGCACCACCCGGACGCAGCGGGCGATCACCCAGGTCGGCACCGCCGCCGCGGCCGGGTAGACCGGGATCAGCGCCCCGGCGAACTCCTCGACCTCCTCGTTGGCCGCCGCCTCGCCCTCACCGCCCTCGCCGAGCAGGACGTATTCCGGGCCGTTGAGTTGCCGCTTGCCGCGGAACTCGGTCACCTTGCCGGCGAACAGCCCCCACCGCCCCGGGCGCAGCTCCCGCTCCCGCCACGCCTGGTTGCCGAAGAACGTGCAGGTGAGCACGCCGCCGGAGCCGTCGCCGACGGTGACCTCCAGCAGGTTGCCCCGGCGCTGCCGCATCGGCCGCACGGCGGTGCGCTGCACCTGGGCGAGCACGGTGACCTGCTCCCCCACGTCCAGCGAGCGGATGTCGGTGTGCTCGCCGCGCTCGTCGTAGCGGCGCGGGAAGTGGTAGATCAGGTCGCCGGCGGTGTGCAGGTCGAGGTGGCCGGCCAGCGCCTTCGCGGTGCGCTCGCCGACCAGCTTCTTCAGCGGCGTGTCCACCGTGGTCGGTTCGCTCGTCATTCGACCCCCACCAGGAGCGGATAGTGCGGCTGCCCGCCCTCGTACGCCTGCACCTCGACGAACGGCCACGACCGCTCGACGTGCGCGCGCACCCGGTCGGCCAGCCCGGCCGGGGCGTCCGCCCCGCAGAGCAGGGTGACCAACTCCCCGCCGCCACCGAGCATCCGGTCGACCACGGCGGTGCAGGTGTCGGTGAGATCCTGCCCGATCAGGTGCACCTCGCCCTCGACCAGGGCCAGCACGTCACCCGGGCGGCACGGGCCGGCGACGGTGAGCGCCTCCCGGCCGGCGTGGCAGACCTCGGCGTAGCGGCACGCGCCGGCCGCCTCGGCCATCGCGATCACGTCGTCCTCGAAGCGCCGCTTCGGGTCGCGGACGGCGAGCGCCGCGAGCGCCTGCACGGGGGAGCGGGTGGGCACCACGCTGACCTTGACGCCGAGACCGTGCGCCTCCTTGGCCGCCGCGCTCGCCACCGACTGGGTGTTGGGGTCGTTCGGCAGCACCACCACCCGGGCCGCGCCGGTGGCCCGGATCGCGTCGAGCAGCTCGCCGGTGGACGGGTTGGCCGGCACGACGACGGCGCCCTCGGCGGCGAACAGCTCGGCGATGCCGGCGCCGGTGGCCACCACCACGGCGGCCCGGCCGTCGGGCAGGGCCACCGCCGGCGCGGGCGCCGGGGCGGTCTGGTCGGCGAAGCGGGTCACGGTGATCCGGTGCGGCCGGCCGGCGACCACGCCCGCCTCGACCGCCGCTCCGACGTCGTTGACGTGCACGTGCACGTTCCAGGTGCCCGAGCCGTCGCCGACGACCGCCAGCGAGTCGCCGAGCGCGGCCAGCTCGGCGCGCAGCCGGGTCACCGCCTCGTCGGTGGCGTCGAGCAGGTACTGCACCTCGTAGGCGTACGCGTCGGAGCCGGTCTCCCGCGCGGCGGTGGCGGCCGGGCGGCGGACGGGCGGCGCGGGCGCCGGCTGGCCGGGGCTCTCCCCGGTGATCACCTCGACCAGCGCGTCGAGCAGCAGGCACAGCCCGCGCCCGCCGGCGTCGACCACGCCGGCGCGGGCCAGCTCCGGCAGTTGCTCCGGGGTGCGGGCCAGCGCGTGGGCGGCGGCCTCGGCGGCGGCCCGGGCCACCGTGCGCAGGTCGTCGCTGTCCGCCCGCTCGGCCGCCCGGGCCGCCGCCGCGACCACGCTGAGCAGGGTGCCCTCGACCGGGCGGGCGACCGCGGCGTAGGCGGCGGTGGTGGCGTCGGCCAGCCCGGCGGCGAGCTGCCGGCCCCGGACCGCCGGCGCGGCGGCGAGCGCGTCGGCGAGGCCGCGCAGGATCTGCGACACGATCACCCCGGAGTTGCCCCGCGCGCCGAGCAGGGCGCCCCGGGCCATCAACCGCAGCGCGTGCCCGTGCGGGGTGTGCCCGTCGTCGGGCAGGGTGCCCAGGTCCATGGCCAGGGCCTGCTGGGCCGAGGTGAGCGTCAGCACCAGGTTGGTGCCGGTGTCGCCGTCGGGCACCGGGTAGACGTTGAGGCCGTCGATCTCGCCCTGGTGCCGCTGGAGCGTGGCGAGGCCGCTCGCGCACCAGCGGCGCACCGCGGCGGCGTCGAGGGTGTCCAGCACGTCGGGAAGCCTACTGGCGCACACCGACACGCGCCGGGGTCGTCCGGGTCCGCCCGGCGTGTCCCCGGCCCGGCGCGGCCGGTACGCTGGCCCGGCCCGCGAAGGGCCGGTTGGGCATGCCCGGCCGTCATCGGGTAACCTGACCAGGTTGCCCGGGCAGCGCCTGGCGGCGACCTCATGAACGTTTCAATCCCAGGAGTATCCCGTGGCTAGCGTGTGCGACGTCTGTGGCAAGGGACCGGGCTTCGGCCACAACGTGTCCCACTCGCACCGGCGGACCAACCGCCGCTGGAACCCGAACATCCAGTCGGTGCGGACCCCGGCCGGTGGCGGCACCACCAAGAAGTTGCAGGTCTGCACCTCGTGCATCAAGGCCGGCAAGGTCACCCGCGCCTGACGCGGCAGCGCCACCGGAACATCGTCGGTCGCCGGCGGACCCATCGGGTCCGCCGGCTTCTGTCGTGCCCGCCGGCCCGAGCGGGCCGGCGCGGGTGACCGGCGCTCAGAGGGTACGGCCGAACGACAGGCAGCCGGGCTCGTCCTGGTAGAAGCCGAAGTTCGGGATCGGCTCGTAGCCGGCCGAGGTGTACATGGCGATCGCCTCGGGCTGTTTGTCGCCGCACTCCAGCACGATCCGCTTGCGCCCGTGGTCGCGGGCGGACCGCTCGACGGCGGCGAGCACCGAGCGGGCCACGCCCCGCCCGCGGGCGGCCGGCGCGGTGTACATCCGCTTCAGCTCCGCCGTGTCGCCGTCCTCGCCGTGACTGCGCCAGCCGCCGCAGCCCACCGGCCGCCCGTCCAGGTAGGCGACCAGGAAGGCGCCGGCCGGCGGGGCGAACTCGGCCGCGTCGACGGGCGTCTCGTCGCCGCTGCCGCCGTACCGCTGCCCGAGGTCGGCCAGCGCCGCCCGGATCAACGCCTGTGACTCGGGCGCGTCGAAGCGCCGTTCCCGGATCTCGATCTCGCTCACGTGCCCAGGCTACGACCGGGCCCGACCCCCGCCCCGCCCCGGCGGCCGGGGTCGGACGCAGATCACTCCGTCGGTCCGGCGAGGTCAGCGGAAGTGGTCCCACCCGCGCGGGCCCTCGTGGTCGGCGCCGTCGACGGTGACCCCGGCGCCGTCGCCCACCCGCCCCACCGGACGCCAGCCGTCGGGCAGCGCGACCCCGTCCGGGAACGTGGCCGCCAGCGCGTGGTCGTCCCCGCCGGCCAGGATCCACGAGTACGGGTCCACGCCGAGCGCCTGCGCCGCGTCGCGCATCTGTCGGGGCACCTCGAACGCGTCCCGGGTCAGGTCGATCGCCACCCCGCTGGCCGCCGCCACGTGTCCGAGGTCGGCGAGCAGCCCGTCCGACACGTCGATCATGGCGGTCGCGCCGGCCTCGGCGGCCGCCGGCCCCGCCGCGTAGGGCACCTCGGGGCGGCGGAACGCCTCGACCAGCAGGCGGGGCGTCCGGAAGCCCCGGGACAGGACCGTGTAGCCGGCCGCCGCCCAGCCGGTGCGCCCGGCGAGCGCCACCACGTCGCCCGGTCGGGCGCCCGACCGGACCACCGGGGCCCGCCCGGCCAGGTCGCCGAGCGCGGTCACCGCGACGGTCAGCGTCGGGCTGGCCGACATGTCCCCACCGACCACGCTCGCGCCGACCAACGCCGCCTCCGCATCCAGCCCGTCGGCCAGTTCCTCGGCCCAGGCCGGGTCCAGCTCGGTCGGCATGCACAGGGCCACCAGCAGGGCGGTCGGGGTGGCGCCCATGGCGGCGATGTCGGCCAGGTTGGCCGCCGCCGCCCGGTGTCCCACGTCCCGCGCCCCGGACCAGTCCCGCCGGAAGTGCCGTCCCTCGACCAGCACGTCGGTGGAGGCGACCACCCGCCGGTCCGGCGCCGCCACCACCGCGGCGTCGTCGCCGGGGCCGAGCAGGCAGCTCTCCCCGTACGACAGCCGGGCGGTCACCCGGTCGATCAGCCCGAACTCCCCGACACCCGCGACCGTCATGCCGTCCCCTCGTCCCGCTCCGTCGTCCCGCACGTCCCGACCCCTCCCCGCGCCCACGTGTGCTCGCTCACCGCGTCCGCCCGGCGACCGATAGGGATCACCGCCGCTCAGTACGGTAGTTTCACCCTTCGGGCCGCCCCAGGCGGCGACGGACGGAGGTCGAGTCGTGGTACAGGCGTACATCCTCATCCAGACCGAGGTCGGCCGGGCGCGTGACGTGGCCGGTCTGATCGCGGACCTGGCCGGCGTGGTGCGGGTCGACGCCGTCACCGGGCCGTACGACGTGGTCGTGCTCACCGAGGCGAACACCGTCGACGAGCTCGGCAAACTCATCGTCAGCAAGGTGCAGATGGTGCCCGGCATCACCCGCACCCTCACGTGTTCGGTGGTGCGGCTGTAAGTGGAAGAGAAGGACAGCTCCCCGCGCGCGGACGGCTCCACCCGGCGCGCCGCGCTCTGGGCGACACTGATCGCGGTGCCGGTGACGCTGGCCGTGGCCGGGTTCACGTTCGCCAAGCTCGCCCCGGACTCCCCCGAGGCCGCGCCGAGCGCGTCGGTGAGCCCCCGGGCGCAGTCGAGCGCGCCGGTCGAGCTGCCGGCCCCGGCCCTGGCCGAGCGCCCGGCGGTGCTCTGCCGTGCCCTGGTGTCGCAGCTGCCGGACAGCGTGCGTGACCTGCGGCAGCGCCCGGTCACCGCGGGCCCGGAGCAGAACGCCGCGTACGGCGACCCGGCCCTGACCGTGTCCTGTGGCGGGAGCGCACCGCTGGTCCAGCCCACCGACGAGGTGTGGACGGTGAACAAGGTCTGCTGGCACCCGGTGCAGGAGGCCGACGCCACGGTGCTGACCACGGTCGACCGGGAGACCCCGGTGCGGGTCCGCGTGCCGAGGACCTACGAGCAGCCGTTGCAGTGGGTGACGCCGATCTCCGACGCGATCGTCAGCGCGGTACCCTCGGCGAAGACGGCGCCCTCGGGCTGCTCCGCGTGACGTCCGCGCCGGCCGGTCAGCGGCCGGCGCCGCGGTGCAGGGCGGTCCGGATCAGGCGGTTCACCAGCTTCGGATACTCCAGCCCGCTGGCCGCCCACATGCGCGGGAACATCGAGGTCGGGGTGAAGCCCGGCATCGTGTTGATCTCGTTGAGGTAGACGTCCATCTGCGGGGTGACGAAGAAGTCGACCCGGGCCAGGCCGGAGCAGTCCAGCGCGGTGAACGCGCGGGTGGCGTAGTCGCGCACCTGCCGGGTCACCGTCTCGGGCAGGTGCGCCGGGACGTCGTACTCGCAGACCTCGTCGGCGAAGATGTACTTGGCCTCGAAGTCGTACCAGTCGCGGTCGCCGATCATCCGCACCTCGGCGAGCACGGAGGCCTCCGGCGCGCCGCCGGCCTCGCCCTCCAGCACGCCGCACTCGATCTCGCGCCCGACCACGGCGCCCTCGACCAGCACCTTGCTGTCGATCTCCCGCGCGGTGGCGAGCGCGGCGTCCAGCTGGGCCCAGTCGTCGACCTTGGTGATGCCGAACGAGGAGCCGGCCCGCGACGGCTTGACGAAGACGGGCAGCCCGAGGCGCTCCTTGTCCTCCTCGCTCAGCGACATGCCGGCGCGCAGCACCGCGTACGGGCCGACCGGGATGCCCTCGGCCGCGCAGAGCTTCTTGGTGAACTCCTTGTCCATGGCCGCCGCGGAGGCGAACACGTTGGCTCCGACGTAGGGGATGTCGGCCATCTCCAGCATCCCCTGGATGGTGCCGTCCTCCCCGTACGCGCCGTGCAGGACCGGGAAGACCACGTCCACGTCGGCCAGCGCCACCGGGCCCTGGGCCGGGTCGAGCACCATCAGGCCGCCGACGGCCGGGTCGGCGCGCAGCACCAGTTCGGCACCGGAGCCGGCGGTGATCTCCGGCAGCTTGCGGTCGGCGATGGCGAGCCCGCTGGGGTCGCCGCTGGCGAGCACCCACTGACCCTGTCGGGTGATGCCGACCGGGACGACCTCGAACTCGTCGGGGTCGAGCGCGCCGAGCACGCTGCCGGCGCTGACGCAGGAGATGCCGTGCTCGGGGCTGCGGCCGCCGAAGACGATCGCCACACGGGTCTTGCCTGGGGTGGTCATGGTCACCTCATCGTTCGCGACTGCGGCTGGCCGTGCTCGCCGGTGGCGCTCACCCGGTTGACCTTACTGTGCGTCGTCGGCGGGGGTGGCCGATACCCGGGGAGACGCGGGGCAGCATGGCAAACGGTCAAGGTGACATATACGGCGAGTAACGAGACGCGAGCCCGGGCGACCGGCGGCGGGACCTGCCGCCGGTCGCCCGGCTCCCCCGCCCTCGCCGCCGCGTCCGCGAGGGCGGGCCCGGTGTGGCTCAGAAGGCCGGGTGCCGGGGCCGGCGACCGACCGCGATGACCTTGACCCGTTGCCGGCCGGCCCGCACCATGCCCAGCGCCATGAAGGCGCCGGCGATCCGGTCGGCCGCCTCCCGGCTGCTCGCGCCGACGACCTGCCGGCGCCGCTCGGGGCTGGTCCGCTCGTCGCGCCCGCTGCCGTCACCCGGGCGTACGTCGGTGAGGACCACGAGGAACCGGGTCATCCCCGGCCACCTCCGTTCCCGGAGTGGCAGGCCGTCACCGTCATCGCGAGATCCCTCCCCGTCTGGTGGACCGGCACGGGCACGCGGCGATCGGGTCGTGGGGGAGAAAAACCCGATCGCCGCGCGCCCCATCCCCTCCGGTCGCTCACCACCACCGTCGCCACGACAACCGGCGGTGAGGACGCCGTCACAGATTGACAGGTGGACACGCGTGAATGCAACTCTCATCGACTTTCTCTCATGCCCATTCTCCCACTCGATGTGCGACCATCGATGCATGGCGCCGAAGACCGCCCGGGCCCGACGGCTCGGCATCGCCCTGCGGACCCACCGGGAGGCCGCCGGCCTCACCCTGGAGACCGCGGCCGACGAGATCAACAGCACCCGCAGCACCCTGTCCCGCTACGAGAACGCGCAGACGCTGATCAACCCGGCCACCGTGCGCGCGTTGCTGACCAGCTACGGCGTGGGTCCCGACGAGATCGCGGCGGCGGTCCAACTGGCCAAGGACGCGCGCAAGCCGGGCTGGTGGGTGTCCTACTCCTACCTGCTGGACCGGCGCACCATCGACTTCATCGCGTTGGAGGCCGAGGCCACCGGCATCGCGAACTTCGAACCGTCGGTGGTGCCCGGGCTGCTGCAGACCGCCGACTACATCCGCGGCGTCATGCGCGGTGGTCCGCACACGCTCAGCGACGAGCAGGTGGAGCAGCGCGTCCAGCTACGGCTGGACCGCCAGCAGCGGATCTCCGGGCAGGACCCGCCGATCCTCGACGCCATCATCGACGAGGGCGCGCTGCTGCGCCCCGTCGGTGACCGTTCGGTGATGGCCGGCCAGCTTCAGCACCTGCTCAAGATGGCCGAGCTGCCCAACATCACCGTGCAGGTCATCCCGCTCGCCGCCGGATACCACCGGGGCACCCGGGGATCGCTGCACATCCTGGAGTTCGCCGACCCCGAGGACCCGATCATCGCCTCGGTGGAGACGGTCGCCGGGCAGATGGTCCTCGACCGGCCGGGCGACCTGCGTACCTGCACCAAGATCATGGAGCACCTGCGGACCGTGGCGCTGAGCCCGGCGGCCAGTCGGGACCAGCTCCTCAATCTGCTGAACGAGAGGTGACCGCATGAACGGCACGAACCGCCCCCACCCGACGCCGGCCGGCTGGCGCAAGAGCAGCCACAGCGGCGACGAGGGCGCGTGCGTGGAGATGGCCCCGCTGCCGGAGGCGGTCGCGGTCCGCGACTCCAAGGACCCGGCCGGCCCGGTGCTGGTCTTCCCGCCGGCCGCCTGGGCCGCCTTCACCGCCGCGCCGCCGCGCGCCTGACCGCACGCGCCGGAAGCGTCGAGCAGGGCCCCCCGCTCTGCCGAGAACGTCAGGCGGGGGCCCCGCCCCGCACCAGTGGCGCGGTGGGGCCACGGACCGCCTCCAGCGCCGCGATGGCCACCCCGCGGGCGCCGGCCATGTCCCGGTCCGGCACCAGTGCGAAGGTGGCCACCGCGCGCTGCTCGTCGCGGAGCACCGTGTGCCCGGCGACGGTGGCGAGGAACCAGTCCCGGAACTCCGGCGCGGCCTCCACCACGCCGCCACCGACGAAGTACGCGTGCGGGTCGGTGAAGTTGGCCGCGATGGTGAACAGCCGTCCCAACGCCGCCGCCTGCTGGCCGAACACCTGGCGGGCCAACGGGTCGCCCCGCTCGCCGTAGCCGCGGACCAGCTTCGCCGCCCGGGCCGGCTCCTCGGCGGCCAGCGGGTGCCCCGGATAGCGGGCCAACCAGTAGGGCAGCAGGTTGCGCCGGATGGCGGTGAGCGAGGCGAGGCTCTCGGCGTCGCCGGTGAAGCCGCAGGCGCAGACCGGCGCGGGCTGGTCCGGCTCGACCAGCCCGTCCAGCGGGATGTGCACGTGCCCGAACTCCCCCGCCATGCCGGCCGCGCCGCCCACCACCCGGCCGCTCTCCACCACGCCCCCGCCGAGACCGGTGCCGACGATGGCGGACACCGACGACCGGGCCGCCGCGTCCGCGCCGAAGTGCACGTGGTGGGCGTAGAGCGCGGCGGCGTTGCCGTCGTTGGCGTAGACCACCGGCAGGCCGAGCCGCCGTTCCAACGCGCCGCGCACGTCGAAGCCCCGCCAGGCCGGCTGGGAGAAGTTGGTCGAGCCGCGCGAGGAGATCACCCCGGTGGCGCTGGCCGGGCCGGGCGTGTCCAGCCCGACCGCGCGCACCGACTCCCGGGGCACCCCGGTGTGCGCCAGCACGCCGTCGAACGCCCGGGCGAGCGCCTCGACCGCCGCTTCCGGGCCGGCGCCGACCTCACTGGGGATCTCCAGCAGGCCGTCCACCAGGAAGCGGCCGTCGACGGTCAGCACGGTGGCGTTGTTGCTCGTGCCGCCGTTGTCCAGCCCCACCACCACCGGCACCCCTGCGCTGCCCACCCGCCACCGCCTCCCGCCGAGCCTGACCTGAGGTTAGTTCTCGGCGGGCCCACCCGCCACGCGTCAGCCGGGACGGCGGGCGGTCACCGCGGTCGCCTCCCACTCCTCGTCCCGCACCACGGTCGGGTCGAGGCCGGCGGCGGCGAACACCGCGCAGAGCACCGGCGCCTGCCCCGCGCTCACCTCGACCGCGACGTGCCCGCCCGGGGCCAGCCACTCGGCCGCCCCGGCGGCCACCCGGCGCAGCACCGCGAGCCCGTCCGCGCCGCCGTCCAGCGCCACCGGCGCCTCGTGCAACCGGGCCTCGGCCGGCAGCATGGCCACCGCACCGCTCGGCACGTAGGGAGCGTTCGCCACCACCAGGTCCAGCCGGCCGCGCCAGCCGGCGGGCACCGGGTCGAACAGGTCGCCCTGGTAGACCGGCACCCCCAGCGGGTCGAGGTTGCGCCGGGCGCAGGCCACCGCGACCGGGTCGATGTCGGCGGCGGCCAACCAGCGGGGCGACAACCGGTCGTGCAGCACCAGCGCGGCGGCGCCGGAGCCGCAACACAGGTCGAGCACGGCCGGGGTCGGCCCGGCCACCGACGCCGCGACGTCGATCAGCAGCGCGGTACGCGCCCGGGGCACGAAGACGCCCGGGTGCACGACGACCCGCCGGCCGCAGAACTCGGCCCAGCCGAGCAGGTGCTCCAACGGCAGACCGGCGACACGGCGGTCGACCAGGCGGGTCAGCGCGTCGGCCGAGTCGGCGGCGGCGATCAACAGGTCCGCCTCGTCCTCGGCGAAGACGCAACCGGCGGCACGCAGCCGGCGGACGAGGGCGGGACGGTCGGGAGTGAACACGGTGGGTGCCATGGCAAGCCTTTCGGGGAACGCTCGTCGGCGCCCCCGGCGTCGCCTCAGCCCCAGGGCGACACGGACTCGGAGGGAGCGCCGGTCCTCTGCTGGTGGATCGGACTCACCTCCTCGGGTCGGGGCCGCACGGGCCGTGGCTGCCGTCACGATAGCCCAGCGGCCGGTGCGCCGTCAGCCCGCGGTGTCCAGGGCCGAGGCCACGTCGGCGACCAGGTCGGCGCTGTCCTCGATGCCGCAGGAGAACCGGACGAAGCCCGGCGCCGTGTCGTCGCCCCACTGGGCCCGCCGGTCGGCCGTGGTGTGCACCCCGCCGAACGAGGTGGCGGCGGCCACCAGGCGGGACGCGTCGAGGAACCGGGCCACCCGGTCGGCGTCGCCGAGGTCGAACGAGAGCACCCCGGGGATACGGCGCATCTGCGCCGACGCGACCGGGTACGCCGGGTCCTCCGGCCATCCGGGCCAGCGCAGACCGGTGACGTCCGCCCGGCCGGCGAGCAGGGCGACGAGCGCCTCGGCGTTGGCGCTCTGCCGTGCCAGTCGCAGGTCGACGGTGGCCAGCGAGCGGTGGGCCAACCAGCAGTCGAACGCGCCCGGCACCCCGCCGGTGGCGTTGCGCCAGGTGGTCGCCGCGTCCCGCAGCCCGGCGTCGCGCGTCGCCAGGTAGCCCAGCAGCAGGTCGGAGTGGCCGGTCAGCGCCTTGGTGCCGGAGGCGACCACCACGTCCGCGCCGAGGTCCAGCGGACGCTGCCCGAGCGGCGTGGCGGTGGTGTTGTCCACCGCCACCAGCGCCCCGGCGGCCCGCGCGGCGGCGGCCACCACCCGCACGTCGGCGACGTCGAGGCCGGGGTTCGCCGGGGTTTCCAGCAGGACCAGCCGGACACCGTCGAACGACGGGTACGGCCCGGCGGTCGGCACGAGCACCACCCGCACCCCGAGCTGCTCGAGGGTGTCGGTGGCGAACGCCCGCACCGAGAAGTAGCCGTCGGCCGGCAGCGCCACGGTGTCCCCGGGGCGCAGCACGGTCAGCAGCAGCCCGGTGATGGCCGCCTGCCCGCTGGCGAAGACCAGGCAGTCGCCGCCCTCCAACTCGCCGATCGCCGTCTCCAGCAGCCGCCGGGTGGGGTTGTCCGGCCGCCCGTACCCGTCCCGGGCGGCCGACGGGCCGCGCGACGGGTCGAGGTGGTACGGCGCGGCGAACACCGGACCGGGCAGGAACGGCTGCCCGGGTACGGCGTCCGGCAGGCCGGCGTGCACGCTGCGCGTGCCGTCTCCCCAGTGCGGCGACGTCATGCCCGCTCCGCTCACTCGTACGACTCCGGCTTGGCGGTCCGGCTCATCAGCGCGTCCACGGCGAGGCGGGGATCCATCCCCTCGTGGCAAATCCGCTCGATCTGCTCGGTGATCGGCATCTCCACCCCGTGCGCCCGGGCCAGGTCGCGGATGGCCAGGCAGCTCTTCACACCCTCGGCGGTCTGCCGGGTGGCCGCCTGCGCCTGCTCCAAGGTCTCGCCCCGGCCCAGGTGCTCGCCGAAGGTGCGGTTGCGGGCCAGCGGGGACGAGCAGGAGGCGACCAGGTCACCCATGCCGGCCAGGCCGGCGAAGGTGATCGGGTCGGCGCCGAGCGCCACGCCGAGGCGGGCGGTCTCGGCCAGGCCACGGGTCATCAGCATGGCCCGGGTGTTGTCGCCGAAGCCCATCGCGGTGGCGATCCCGTACGCCAGCGCGATCACGTTCTTCACCGCCCCGCCCAGCTCGCACCCGATCACGTCGTCGTTCGTGTACGGGCGGAAGTAGGGCGTCCGGATCGAGGCCTGCACCAGCGCGGTGCGCCGGCTGTCGGTGCCGGCGACCACGGTGGCGGCCGGCTGCTCGGCGGCGATCTCCGGGGCCAGGTTGGGCCCGGAGACGACGACCACCCGGTCGGACGGCACCCCGGCGGTCTCGGTGATCACCTGGCTCATCCGCTTCGTGGTGCCCAGCTCGATGCCCTTCATCAGGGACACCAGCGTGGCGTCGGGGGCCAGGTGGGGCGTCCAGTCGGCCAGGTTTGCGCGCAGCGTCTGCGACGGCACCGAGAGCACCACCACTTCGGCGCCCTCGATCGCCTCGGCGGCGTCGCCGGTGGCGGTGACCCGCTCAGGCAGGCGCACGTCCGGCAGGTAGTCGGGGTTGTGCCGTCCGGTCCGGATCGCCTCGGCCACGGCGGCGCGGCGGGCCAGGACGGTGACGTCCCGCCCGGCGTCGGCGAGGATCTTGGCGAACGCGGTGCCCCAGGATCCGGCGCCGAGGACCGCGACGTGCCCGCTCATTCGGAGACCTCCCGGGTGCCGCTGCGGGCCGGCCGCTGCCAGAGCGGTGGCGGTGTGCCACCGCGGATCTCGGCGACGAGGTCACGGATCCGCAGCATGATCGTGTCCGTCATCTCCTCCAGGATCGCCCGGGTCGGCGTGGCGCCCGCCCACCGGCTCAGGTCGACCGGGGGCCCGGCCACCACCGTCACCGGGGTACGCGGGCGCAGTCCGATCCGCGCCGTCCGGGGGTCGAACATCCGCTCCGGGCCGACCATGGCGACCGGGATCACCGGTGCGCCGGTGGCCAACGCCAGCCGGGCCGCGCCGGTCTTGCCCTTCATCGGCCACAGCTGCGGCTCCCGGGTGGTGGTGCCCTCCGGATAGATCACCACGGCGCCCCCCTCGTCCAGCGCGGCGACCAGCTTGTCCAGCGACTTGACCGCCTCGACGCTGCCCCGCTCGACCGGGATCTGCTTGCACCGGTGCAGGATCCAGCCGATCACCGGGACCCGGAAGACGCTGGCCTTGCCCAGGAACTGCGGCCAGCGCCCGGCGTCGTAGATGAAGTGCGCGGAGACCAGCGGGTCGGCGTGCGAGATGTGGTTGGGCACGATGATGATCCCGCCGTCGCGGCGCAGGTGTTCCATCCCCCGCCAGGTGCGCCTGGTCCACACCGTCAACACCGGCTTCACCAGCACCACGGCGAACCGTTGCCAGAATCCCAGCCTCCGCGGTGCCACAGTGCCTCCTCGTTCCGCCCCACGCGCCCCGGGAGAGAATCATGCCTGCTCGCCCCCGGTCCGGCCAGTGCGGGTACCGCCACCGGCGCTGGCAGGATGGTCGGCGTGCCTGAGCCGAGCTGGACCGTGGTGATGCCGGTGAAGCGCCTCGGCGCCGCGAAGAGCCGGCTGCGGGGCGCGCTGCCCGGCGTACCCCATGAGGAACTGGCACTGGCCCTGGCGGCCGACACGCTGCGCGCGGTGCGGGCGTGCCCGGCGGTCGCCCGGGTGCTGGTGGTCACCGACGACCCCCGGGTGGGCGCGGCGGCGACCGCCGCGGGCGCCCGGGTCGCCGCCGACCCGGGCGGCGGGCTCAACGCGGCCTTCCGGCACGGCGCGGCCCTCGCCGGGCCTGGGGAGGCGGTGGCCGCGCTCACCGCCGACCTGCCGGCGCTGCGCCCGGCCGAGCTGGCCGCGGCCCTGCGCGCGACCGAGGGGGTACGCGGCTTCGTGGCCGACGCCCCGGGCGGGGGCACGGTGCTGCTCGCCGTGCCGGCCGGGGTGCCGCTGGCCCCCCGCTTCGGCCCCGGCTCGGCCGGCGCGCACGCCGCCGGCGGCGCGCTGCCGCTGGTCGGCGACTGGCCCAGCCTGCGTCGGGACGTGGACACCCCGCCCGACCTGGCCGCCGCCGCCGGGCTGGGTGTGGGCCCCCGCACCGGGGCGCTGCTGGCCCGGGCCGCCGGTCCGGTCCGGTACGGTGCTGGCATGCAGGGCACGGTGGCCACCTACGACGCGTCGACCCGCAGCGGGGTGCTGCTGCTCGACGACGGCACCGAGCTGGCCTTCCCGGCCCGCGCGTTCGACGCGTCCGGGCTGCGGCTGCTGCGGCTCGGCCAGCGGGTGCGGGTCGAACGCGACGCGGCCGGCGAGGTGGTCCGCGTGACCTTGCCGACCATGGCGTGAACAACCTGGCCGGAGTTCATTTTCTGTTCACCCTCGTCAGGGAATCATGAGGTGGTGAGCACCCCTCGCGAGCACTCCGACCCGCCGCCCCTCCTCGACCCCGGCACGCCCCGCAACGGCCGCCCCACGCGCGGACCCGACGGGCGGTTCCGGCAGACCCGCCCGCCCGAGGAGCGTCTCGGCGCCGACCCGGACGCGGCCGGCGCCACCGGGCTGGACGAGCCGCTCGACCCGGTGGAGGGACCCGGCCCGGCCGACGGGACCGACCCGGACGCCGGCCCGCCGACCGCGCAGCCGCTGCCGGAGGACCGCTTCCTCAACCGCGAGCTGTCCTGGCTCGACTTCAACGCCCGGGTGTTGGCGCTCGCCGAGGACCCGCGCACGCCGCTGCTGGAGCGCGCGAAGTTCTTGGCGATCTTCGCCAGCAACCTGGACGAGTTCTTCATGGTCCGGGTGGCCGGGCTCAAGCGCCGGCTCTCCGCCGGCCTGCCGGTGCGCGGCGGTGACCGGCTGCCGCTGCGCACCCAGCTCGAACTGATCACCGAGCGGACCGCCGACCTGGTCGCCCGGCACGCCGCCTGCTTCGTCGACGACGTGCTGCCCCGGCTCGCCGAGGAGGACATCCGGGTCCTGCGGTGGAGTGACCTGGACGACGCCGAGCGGGAGCGGCTGCGCACCTGGTTCCGCGAGCACATCTTCCCGGTGCTCACGCCGCTCGCGGTCGACCCGGCGCACCCGTTCCCCTACATCTCCGGCCGGTCGCTGAACCTGGCCGTCTCGGTCCGCGACCCGGACGGCGGTTCGGAGCTGTTCGCCCGGGTCAAGGTGCCGAACAACGTCCCCCGGTTCGTCCGGGTGGCGAAGGACCGGCCCGGGGTGCGCTTCCTGCCGGTGGAGGACCTCATCTCCGTCCACCTCGGCCAGCTCTTCTCCGGCATGCAGGTGGTCGAGTGCCACCTGTTCCGGGTCACCCGCAACGCCGAGGTGGAGGTCGACGAGGACCGCGACGAGGACCTGCTCCAGGCGCTCGAACGGGAGCTGGCCCGGCGCCGGTTCGGCCCCCCGGTGCGGCTGGAGGTGGCCGCCTCCATCTCCGACCACATGCTGGAGCTGCTCGTCCGCGAGCTGGACATGGACGGGCACGACGTGCTGCGGGTCCGCGGGCTGCTCGACCTGTCCGCCCTGTGGCAGGTCTACGGCGAGGCCGACCGCCCCGACCTCAAGGACCCGCCGTTCGTGCCGGCCACCCACCCGCGCCTGGCCGAGGGCGAGGTGCCGCGCAGCGTGTTCGCCACGCTGCGCGACGGCGACGTGCTGGTGCACCACCCCTACCACTCGTTCGCGACCAGCGTGCAGCGCTTCGTCGAGCAGGCCGCGGCCGACCCGAACGTGCTGGCCATCAAGCAGACGCTCTACCGCACCAGCGGCGACTCCCCGATCGTCGACGCCCTGGTCGACGCGGCCGCCGCCGGCAAGCAGGTGGTGGTGCTGGTGGAGCTGAAGGCGCGCTTCGACGAGGTGGCCAACATCGGCTGGGCCCGCACCCTGGAGCGGGCCGGCTGCCACGTGGTCTACGGCCTGGTGGGGCTCAAGACGCACTGCAAGACCGCGCTGGTGGTGCGCCAGGAGGGCAACCAGATCCGGCGCTACTGCCACATCGGCACCGGCAACTACCACCCGAAGACCGCCCGGCTCTACGAGGACTTCGGCATGCTCACCGCCGACCCCGAGATCGGCGCCGACCTGACCGACCTGTTCAACGTGCTCACCGGCTACAGCCGGCAGACCGCCTTCCGCCGGCTGCTGGTCGCGCCGCAGGGCATCCGCAGCGGCCTGATCGAGCGGATCGACCGGGAGATCGAGCACGTCCGGCTCGGCATGCCGGGGCTGGTGCAGTTCAAGGTGAACTCCCTCGTCGACGAGGAGATCACCGACGCGCTCTACCGGGCGTCGCGGGCCGGCGTCCACGTCGACCTGCTGATCCGGGGCATGTGCACGCTGCGCCCGGGCGTGCCCGGGCTGTCGGAGAACATCCGCGTCCGCTCGATCCTCGGCCGGTTCCTGGAGCACTCACGCGTCTTCCGGTTCGGCAACAACGGCGACGCGGAGTTCTGGATGGGCTCGGCCGACCTGATGCACCGCAACCTGGACCGCCGGGTGGAGGCGCTGGTGCAGGTGAGCGACCCGGTGGCCCGCGCCGAGCTGGACCACGTCCTGGCCACCGCGTTCGACAGCGACGTGGACGCGTTCGAGCTGGCCGCGGACGGCACCTGGCACCGGCGTACCGGCACCGACGACGCGCCGCTGACCCACCTGCAGGACCTGCTGTTGCGCCGGGTCGGCGGTCGGGCGGACTGAGCGGGCCGTGCCGGGCGACGGGCGGGCATACGGTGAGCGGATGAGCGACGACGAACCGGTGCGGATCCGGGCGGCGGGTGGCGTCGTCTGGCGTCCGGGTCCCACCGGCGTCGAGATCTGCCTGGTGCACCGTCCCCGCTACGGCGACTGGTCGCTGCCCAAGGGCAAGCTGGACGCCGGCGAGCACCCGCTGGTCGCCGCCGTGCGGGAGGTGGCCGAGGAGACCGACGTGCGGGCCGTGCCGCAGGTCCGCCTGCCCACGGTCCGCTACCGCAGCGAGGGCCGGGCCAAGGCGGTCGACTGGTGGTCGATGCGGGCCGTCGGCGCCGGCGGCTTCCAGCCCGGCACCGAGGTCGACGAGGTGGCCTGGTACGCGGTGGACGACGCCGCCCGCCGGGTCAGCTATCCGCACGACGCCGAGGTGATCGCCGCGTTCGCGGCGCTGCCGCCGGTCACCGCGACGCTGCTGCTGGTCCGGCACGCGCACGCCGGCAAGCGGGGCACGTGGACCGGCCCGGACACGGGCCGCCCGCTGGACGCCGAGGGCCGGGCGCAGGCGCGGGCGCTGGTCCCGCTGGTGTCCCTGGTCCGCCCGGTGCGCCTGCTCTCCGCGTCGGCGCGCCGCTGCGTGCAGACGCTGGACCCGGCGGCGACCCGGCTGGACCTGCCGATCGAGGTCTGCGGCGACCTGGACGAGCCGGTGCCGGGCCAGCAGGCCGAGGAGTGCGCGCTGGCCGCCGCCGCGCGGCTGACCGCGCTGGCCGCCGCCGGCGAGCCGGTCGCGGTGTGCAGCCAGGGCAAGGTGATCCCGGGCGCGCTGGAACGGCTCACCGGCCGCGCCGACGACTTCACCACCGCCAAGGGCGGCGGCTGGCTCCTCCCCTTCGCCGGCGACCGCCTCGTGCTCGCCGACCGCCTCTAGGGCGGGCCGGGTTCACGGGAGCGCGACGGTGAGCGTCACCGGGAGGTGGTCGCTGGCCTCGGTACGCGGCGCGCGCGCCCCGGCGGCGGTCAGTCCCGGCGAGACGAAGACGTGGTCGATCTGGGTGCGCGGGTCGTCGGCCGGGCTGGTCCGCAACGGCCGGGCGGCGGCCAGCGCGTCCACCAGACCGGCCCGGGTGAACTCGGCGAAGGCCGGATCGTCCGGCTCGGTGTTGAGGTCGCCGCCGAGCACCAGCGGCCGACCCGCCGCGTACTCGCCGGCGAACGCGGCCACCTCGCGGGCCTGTTCCACCGGATCCCGGCCGGGCGGCGGTTGCAGGTGGGTGGCGACCACGGCCAGCTCGCGCCCGCCGAGGTCGAGCGTCACGCCGAGCGCCTGCGCCCCGGTCGGCGCGCCGTGCGCGGTCAACGGCCGGGTCCGGCCGGAGCGCACCGGGAAACGGGTGAGCACCGCGTCGCCCCACACCGGATCGGCGGCGGGCGCGAAGACGTACGGCATCCCCAGCCGACCGGCCAGCAGCGCCACCGTGTCGTGCCCGCCGTTGAGCCACCAGCCCCGGTCCACCTCGCTGAGCAGCACCACGTCCGCCCCGCGCAGCTGCCCGGCGACCGCGTCGAGGTCCAGCCGGCCGTCGATGCCGAAGCCCATCCGGATGTTGTACGCGGTGACCCGCACCGTCTCCGGCGGGCCGTCCGGCCGGGGGTCCGACGGCGGGACGTGCAGCTGGGTGCCGAACCCGGCCGACGCCGTCAGGCCGAGGACGAGCCAGGTCCGCGCCGGATCGGGCAGGGTCGGGGCGGACCACGGTGGCCCGGTGAACGCCACCAGAGCGACCAGGACGGCCGCGGCGACCGGCACCCACCCGTTGGGGTACCCGAGGTCGTAGGCGGCGTAGTAGGCCACCGTGGCCACCGCGAAGACCAGCATCCCGACGACGGCGGCCCGACCGCGCCGCGCCGCCGCCCGTCCGTCCGGGTCGGCGCCGGCCACCGCGTCGTCGGTCGCCGAGTCGGTCAGCGCCAGGCAACCGCCGAGCCCGGCGGCGGTGAGCAGGTACGCCGGGACCAACCGCCCGGCCGCGAACAGCACCGCGCCGGCGACCAGCGCGACCGGCCAGAGCACCCGGGCGAGTCGCGTCGGCATCCGGAGCAGCACGGCCGCCAGGAACAGCAGGACCGCGTACCCGCCCAGCACCGGGACGGCGGGACGGGCGACGCCGGGGAAGTCGGTGGAACCGGTGCCGGCGGCGGCGCTCCAGACCGCCGGGGCGAGCGCGATCTGGTTGGCCAGCAGCAGCGCCGGACCGCAGAGCAACCAGGCCCGCCGAACGGCCGCCGTCGGTGGCGTCTCCCGCACCGGTTCCGACGCCGCCGTCGACCCGTGCCACGGCACCGCCCGGCCCGACCCGGACGTCGGCGCGGCGGACGGCGGACCCGCCCGGTCCGGCCCGGACGTCGCGGTGACGGACGGGGGAACCGGCCGTCGCGTCACGGCGAGCCCGGTCGCGGCGAGGAACGCCAGCACCAGCGGGACGCTCAGGCTCCAGCCGAGCACACCGCCGCGCCAGACCAGGTCCTCGGTGCCGAGCAGGGCGTGGCCGACCGCGTTGCCGGCCAGGCCGAGCGCCAGCCCGGCGACCGGCCGGTCGACGAACGCGGCGGTCGCGGCGAGCCAGACCAGGCCGGCGAGCAGCCCGGCGCACGCCAGCCAGAGCTGGGCCGTGCCACCGGGACCGGCGGTCAGGAGCAGGCGTACGGCGGCCAGCACGCCGGCCGCCGCGAGGCCGACCGGGCGGACGCCGAGCCGGCGGACCAGGCCGGGCGCGGCGAGCGCGAGCACGAACCAGCCGAGCGCGAACGCGCCGAGCAGTTCGGCGGGAGTCTCGGCGGCGCGACCGAAGAGCGTGATGACCGACGGGAGCCAGACCCGAAGCACGTCCAGCAGGACCGTGACGCCCAGGGCGAGCGCGAGGGTGCAGAGGTGACGGTGCCGCACGGGCGCCTCTTCTCGTGACCGACGGGGGTTTCGGCACGGCGATTCTGCGCGGCGGCGCGGCGGGCGGTCAACGCGTACGCACGGACGAGGGCGCCCACCGCGAACGGTGGGCGCCCTCGGTGGGACGGTCCGGTCAGCGCCGGGTGGCGGCCTTCTTGGCCGGCGCCTTCTTCGCGGGCGCCTTCTTGGCCGCCGTGGTCTTCTTGGCCGTGGCCGACTTGGCCGCGGTCGTCTTCTTGGCCGCGGTGGTCTTCTTGGCCGCGGTGGTCTTCTTGGCCGTGGCGGACTTCGCCGCGGTCGTCTTCTTGGCCGCCGCGGTCTTGGTCGCGGTGGCCTTCTTGGCCGGTGCGGCCTTCTTGCTCGCGGCGGTGGTCTTGGTGGCCTTCGCCGCCGTGGTCTTCTTCGCGGCCCCGGTGGTCTTCGCCGCCGTGGTCTTCTTCGCCGCCGCCGTGGTCTTGGCGGCCCCGGTGGTCTTCTTCGCGGCGGCGGTGTCCTTCGGCACCTTGCCGCTGGCCACCATTTCCTTGAAGCCCGCGCCCGCCCGGAAGGTCGGGACGGAGGTCTTCTTGACCTTCACCGCCTCGCCGGTCCGCGGATTGCGCGCTGTTCGGGCTCCCCGGACGCGCTTCTCGAACGCTCCGAAACCGGTGATCGCCACCTTCTCGCCCTTGGTGACCGCCGCCTGGACCTCAGCGAGAACCGCGTCGAGCGCGGCCGTCGCCGTCTTCCGGTCCCCCAGGCGAACGGCGAGCGCCTCGATGAGCTCGGCCTTGTTCACGACTTCCTCCCGATTGTGCAACTGACTCGACGCGAGCCATTCTGCGCGCACGGTATGCCCTGTGCTGCCTGGACACAAACATTCGGTGGAAAAAAGCCCTTGTGTCGCAACGGATTCGCCCCCACCGGCCGGGCCGGTGGGGGCGAAAAGGGGGTACGGGTCAGGCGATCGAGGGCAGGAACACCGGCCGGGAGGCCTCGTACGCGGCGATGTCGGCCTCGTGCCGGAGGGTGAGTCCAATGTCGTCCAAGCCCTCCATCAGCCGCCACCGACTGTGGTCGTCCAGCGGGAAGGCCCAGGTGGCATCCCCGGCGCGGACCTCGCGGGCGTCGAGATCGACGGTGACCGGAGTGGTCGGATCGGATTCCGCGAGCGCCCAGAGTTGCTCCACGGCACTCAATTCCAGCTCGACCGGAAGGAGCCCTTCCTTCAGCGCGTTGCCGCGGAAGATGTCACCGAAGCGGGGCGACACGACAGCCCGGAAGCCCCAGTCCCGCAGCGCCCAGACGGCATGCTCCCGGGACGACCCGGTGCCGAACTCCGGACCGGCCACAAGAATCGACGCTCCCGAATAAGCGGGATCGTTGAGAACGAATGACGGGTCCTCCCGCCACGCATTGAACAGGCCGTCGGCGAAACCGGTCCGGGTCACCCGCTTGAGGTACACGGCGGGGATGATCTGGTCGGTGTCCACGTTGGACCGCCGCAGCGGCACCACGGTGCCGGTGTGGGTGGTGAACTTGTCCATCTCTCGGCTGCCCTTCTACAGGTCGGCGGGGGCGGCCAGCCGGCCGACCACGGCGGTGGCGGCGGCGACCGGCGGGGACACCAGGTGGGTACGCCCGCCCCGGCCCTGGCGGCCCTCGAAGTTGCGGTTGGAGGTCGAGGCGGAGCGCTCCCCGGGCTTGAGCGTGTCGGGGTTCATCCCGAGACACATGGAGCAGCCGGCGAACCGCCACTCGGCGCCCGCGTCGGTGAAGACCTGGTCCAGCCCCTCGATCTCGGCCGCCTCCCGGACCGCGGCGGAGCCGGGGACCACGAGCATGCGTACGCCGTCGGCGACCCGCCGCCCGCGCAGCACGTCGGCGGCGGCCCGCAGGTCCTCCAACCGGCCGTTGGTGCAGGAGCCGACGAAGACCACGTCGACGGCGAGGTCGCGCAGCGGGGTGCCCGGGGTGAGGTCCATGTATTCCAACGCCCGCCGGGCGGCGACCCGCTCCGGCTCGGTGTCGAACGCCTCCGGGTCCGGCACGGTCGCGCCCAGCGGCACGCCCTGCCCGGGGTTGGTGCCCCAGGTGACGAACGGCGTGATCCGGCTCGCGTTCAGCGTGACCTCGGTGTCGAACGTCGCGCCCTCGTCGGTGGGCAGCGTCCGCCAATATTCCAGCGCCGCGTCCCAGTCGGCGCCCTGGGGCGCGTTCGGGCGCCCCTTCAGGTACGCGAACGTGGTCTCGTCCGGCGCGATCATGCCGGCCTTGGCGCCCCACTCGATGGACATGTTCGCGATCGTCATCCGCCCCTCCATCGAGAGGTCGCGGATGGCCTCGCCCCGGTACTCGACGATGTGGCCACGACCGCCGCCGGTGCCCACCTGCGCGATCAGCGCGAGCACCAGGTCCTTGGCGGTGACGCCCGGCGCCAGTTCGCCGACCACGTCGACCGCCATGGTGCGCGGGCGGGCCTGCGGCAACGTCTGGGTGGCGAGCACGTGCTCGACCTCGCTGGTGCCGATGCCGAACGCGAGCGCGCCGAACGCGCCGTGGGTGGCGGTGTGCGAGTCGCCGCAGACGATCGTCATGCCGGGCTGGGTGAGACCGAGCTGCGGGCCGATGACGTGCACGATGCCCTGGTTCTCGTCGCCCAGCGGGTGCAGCCGCACACCGAACTCGGCGCAGTTGCGGCGCAGCGTCTCGATCTGGGTGCGGGAGGTGGGGTCCGCGATCGTGAGCAGGTCGCCGCGCCGGGAGCGGAAGGCCGGGTCGTCGTACCCGGTCGGGGTGTTGTGGTCCTCGGTCGCGATCGTCAGATCGGTCCGGCGGACCCCGCGCCCGGCCAGGCGCAGCCCGTCGAACGCCTGCGGGCTGGTCACCTCGTGCAGCAGGTGCAGGTCGATGAAGAGCAGGTCCGGCTCGCCGGCGGCGGAGCGGACCACGTGCGCGTCCCAGACCTTCTCGGCCAGGGTCCTCGGTTGAGTGACTCCCACCATCTGGACATCCTAAATTCTGGGAGGTAAATTTCGGCTTGTGGGACACAGTATGAGCGGTGTCGGCGTTCTCGACAAGGCGGTGGTCATCCTGGCCGCCTGTGTCGACGGCGCCAGCCTGGCCGAACTCGTTGAACGCACCAAGCTGCCCCGGGCCACCGCGCACCGGCTGGCACAGGCGCTGGAGATCCACCGGATGCTGGTCCGGGACACCCAGGGCCGATGGCGCCCGGGTCCACGCCTGGGCGAGCTGGCCAACGCGGCCCCGGACGTGCTGCTCACCGCCGCCGAGCCGCTGCTCGCGGCCCTGCGCGACGCCACCGGTGAGAGCGCCCAGCTCTACCTGCGCCGCGCCGACGAGCGCATCTGCGTGGCCGCCGCCGAGCGCGCCAGCGGCCTGCGGGACACCGTCCCGGTCGGCTCGGTGCTGCCGATGACCGCCGGCTCGGCGGCCCAGATCCTGCTCGCCTGGGAGCCACCGGAGGCGGTCATGCCGCTGCTCCCCCGCTCCAAGTTCACCGGTCGCACGCTGGCCGAGGTGCGCCGGCGCGGCTGGGCGCAGAGCGTCGCGGAGCGGGAGGCCGGCGTGGCGAGCGTCTCCGCCCCGATCCGGGACCGCACCGGGCGGGTGATCGCCGCGATCAGCATCTCCGGCCCGATCGAGCGCCTCGGCCGCCGCCCCGGCGAACGCCACGCCATGGCCGTCGTCCGCGCCGGCCAACGCCTCTCCGGCCTCTGACCCCCGGCTGCCCGGCTGCCCGGCTGCCCGGCTGCCCGGCTGCCCGGCTGCCCGGCTGCCCGGCTGCCCGGCTGCCCGGCTGCCCGGCTGCCCGGCTGCCCGGCTGCCCGGCTGCCCGGCTGCCCGGCTGCGAGATCTTGGTACGAAACGGCCCCTGGAAGGGCCGTTTCGTACCAAGATCTTCGCTCTTCCAGGCGGCGGCCGCCGGGAGGCGATCGACGAGGAGGGGCCGGGCCGGAAGGCAGGGGCGGGCCGGAAGGCAGGAGCGGGCCGGAAGGCAGGAGCGGGCCGGAGGGCAGACAGAATGTCGAACGGCCCGTCTCGCGGGAGCGAGACGGGCCGTTCGATGACGTAGCCCCGACCGGATTCGAACCGGCGCTACCGCCTTGAGAGGGCGGCGTCCTGGGCCGCTAGACGACGGGGCCAGGCACTTTCCCTGCTTCGCCACCCTGCCGAGCGGCGTGGCAGTAGTCTAGCGGCACCGCGTCCGGCACCGCCGCGGGGGGTCACCCCTGCGGCGGGAGCCGAACAGCAGAACAGCCCGCCCCCGGGAAGTGGGACGGGCTGACGGTGCTGTAGCCCCGACCGGATTCGAACCGGCGCTACCGCCTTGAGAGGGCGGCGTCCTGGGCCGCTAGACGACGGGGCCAGAACCTTCTTGCACTCCGGCAGCGGTGAACTGCCGGAATCCAGCGACCGGGGTTCTTGCGAACCCGCGGCTGCGCTGGGGTACCAGGACTCGAACCTAGACTAACTGAACCAGAATCAGTCGGGCTGCCAATTACCCCATACCCCATTGGCCCCTTGCGGCGCCGGGAATGAACTTTACCCTCCCGGTGCCGACAGGCCAAATCCAACCCCCCGAACCGCCCTTGACCTGCGGAAACGGGGCGTCGGACGGATCAGGCGACGGGGACCACGGGGTTGCTGAGTTCCCCGATCCCCTCGATCCGCACGGTGACCGTATCCCCCTCGGTGAGCGGGCTAACCCCCGCCGGCGTGCCGGTGAGCACCACGTCGCCGGGAAGCAGCGTCATCACGTGCGAGATGTAGGACACGAGGCCCGGCACGTCGAAGACCATGTCCTTGGTCCGGCCGAGCTGGCGTACCTCCATCTCCTCCGGATTGCGGCCCACCTCGCACCGGATCTCCAGGTCGGCCACGTCCAGCCCGGTGGTGATCCACGGACCGATGGGGCAGAACGAGTCGAAGCCCTTGGCCCGGGTCCACTGGCCGTCGGACCGCTGGAGGTCCCGCGCGGTGACGTCGTTGGCGCAGGTGTAGCCGAAGATGGCCCGCTCGGCGGCGGCCCGGTCGGCCCGGCGGGCGCCCGGCGCCCCGATCACCACGGCCAACTCCGCCTCGTGCTCCACCTGCTTCGAGAAGATCGGCAGGCGGATGGCGTCCCGGGGACCGATCACCGAGGTGGACGGCTTGAGGAAGAGCAGCGGCTCCTTGGGCACCTCGCTGCCGTGCTCGGCGGCGTGCTCGGCGTAGTTACGGCCGACACAGACCACCTTGCTGGGCAGGATCGGCGACAGGAGCCGGACGTCGGAGAGCGCCCAGCGGGCGCCGGAGAACTGGATCTGCCCGAACGGGTGGCCCTCGATCTCGGCGATGGTCAGGCCCTGCGGCCCGGCCTCCGGCTCGCCCTCGACGACTCCGAACGACATTCCCTTGGCATGAGCGAAACGAGCGATACGCACCTGGCCAATCTATCCCCGACACCGGCGGGTGGCGGCCGGTCCGGCCCGGCGCGGCCGGCAAGGGTACGCCGGATCACACCGGCCGGGGCGGGATTGCCGGCTTCGTACCCGCCCGGCGGGGCCCGGACCATAGCTTCGGGTCCGGAGGTTCGTTGGTATGCCTGCATCGAGACGACACCACAGGACCCTGGCAGTGCTGGTGAACTGCCTCGGCGTCATCGCCGCCGTGCCCGCGCTGCCCCCGGCGGCGCCCCGGGCGGCCGCCGCTCCCGCCCGACCGGCCCCACCGCCGGCCGCGGTCGCGGCGCCGGCCCGCCCGGCCGCGGCGGCCACCCCGATCCCGACCGGCGTCCCGGCGGTGCCGCCCGCGGTGCCGACCACCGGCCCGGCTCCGGTCCCGGCGTCGATGCCACCGGTGAGCGTGGCGGTGGGCGCGGCCGGCACGCCGGCGCCGGGCTACCGGATCGAGGTGCGCAACGCCGGTACCACGCCGGTCGAGACGCTGGTGCGGCAGGAGCTGCCGAGCGGCTCCCGCGCCACCACCGTGACCGGCGGGGGCCGGGCCACCGGCCCGGTGGGGGCGACCGCCGGCGAGGTCACCTGGCGGCTGCGGCTGCCGGCGCGGAGCAGCACCACGCTGCACACCGCGCTCGCGGTCACCGGCCCGGGCCGTTCGGTGACGGCCCCCACCTGCGTCTACGGCACCGACGGCACCCGCCCGTACGACTGCGCCACGGCGACCTGGGTGGGCGCGGCCACGGCGCCGGCGGCGCAGGTGACGGCGGCCCCGGCCTGGCGTCGTCCGCCGGTGCTGCTGGCCGCGTTCACGGCGCTGCTGGTGCTCACCGGCGGGCTGCTGTGGTGGGCGGCGGCCCGGCGACGCCGCCGGCCCGCCACGACGAGCGAGGGCACGATCGGGGCGTCGGGCACGGCCGGGCCTCGACCGGCCGAACCGGTCGCCGCGAGCGGGTCGGGCGGCCCGGAGGACCGGGGCACCGTCTACCCGCGCCCGGCGCTGCCCACGCCCGCCGTCCGACGTCGCCGGCCGCCGGTCTGGCTGGTGGTCGGCGTGGCCGCCGCGGTGCTGGCCGGCGTGGTCGGGGCGGCGGCGTGGACGGCCACGCAGCGGGTCGCCGCGATGGACACCACCAAGCAGCCGACCAGCGGCGCCTGGGTGGGCAGCAGCGTCACCGGCGCGCTGGGTGTGCCGTTGCGGGAGACCGCCTTCGAGTTCACCGTCTACCGGATGAGCTGCGGCACGGGGGTGCTGCCGGCGGCGCCGGGCGGCGGGCGGCCGTGCCTGGCCACGGTGGGCGTGCGCAACCTCACGTCCGAGCAGCAGACCTGGCACGGTCAGTTGCAGCGCGCGTACCTGCCCGGCGGCAACTGGGTGGCCGCGGACGAGAACGCCACGCGGGTGGCGAACCTCGGCCGGGACGTGTTCGCCCAACCGGTGGCCGCCGGCCGGCGGGTGCTGCTGCCGCTGGTGTTCACCGTGCACGGCGGCGAGCCGCCGAAGCAGTTGGAGCTGCGCAGCGGGGTGTTCTCCGCCGGCGTGCGGGTGGACGTGGACTGACCGGGGTGCGGGCGGCGGCCGTACCCTGGGGTCCGTGACCGCCGCCCTCGCCCCCGCCGCCGTGCTCGACGCGGCCGACTGGCAGGCCCGCCGGCGCGCCCACGAGGAGCGGGTCGACGCCTGGCTGGCGCCGCACCTGGCGCGCCGCCGCACCGGGGTGAAGCATCCGGTGGAGGACTTCCTGTTCACCTACTACTCGCACCGGCCGGCGCAGCTGCGCCGGTGGCACCCCGGCGCGGGCGTGGCGCTGCGCGACGCCGATCCGGCCGGGTTCGGCCCGGACTACACCGCCGGCGCCGCCGGGCTCACCCTCGACACCGAGCGGGTACGCGCGCGGCGCGCCGAGTCGATCGACTGGATCCGTACGCTGCTGGCGGCCACCGCCGGCCGCCCGGCGCACCTGGGCTGCTTCGGCATGCACGAGTGGGCAATGGTCTACCGGCAGACCCAGGAGCAGGTGCGGCACAACGCCTGGCCGTTGCGGCTCAGCCCGGAGGCGACCGCGGCGGTGGTCGAGGAGCGCGGCGTGCGGTGCAGCCACTTCGACGCGTTCCGGTTCTTCACCGGCCCGGCCCGGCCGCTCAACGTGCTCCAGCCGACCCGGGAGAGTCAGCACGCGCTGGAGCAGCCGGGCTGCCTGCACGCCAACATGGATCTCTACAAGTGGTCCTACAAGCTCTCGCCGTTGGTGCCGTCGGAGCTGGTCGCGGACGCGTTCGCGCTGGCGAGGGAGATCCGGACGCTGGACATGCGGGCGTCTCCGTACGACCTGGCGGACCTGGGCCACCCGCCGGTGCGGGTGGAGACCCCGGAGGGCCGGGCCGAGTACGCCGCCGCCCAGCGCGGCTTCGCCGAGCGGGCCGCCGGACTGCGGTCCCGCCTGCTGGCCGCGCTGGACCGGGCGACGCCCGCCGGCCCGGCCTGAGCCGGGCCGGCGGCGGATCAGCCGAACGCGCGGGCCGGCGCCCACGAGCACGAACGTGTTTCGACGCCTCCGGCTCAACCCTCCGGATGCCCCCGGTGCCTGGCCCACTCCGGCGCGAGGATCGACATGACGGTGGCGTCCACCCAGTCGTCGCCGTCGCGCAGCACCTGCCGCAGCGTCCCCTCGGCCACGAAGCCGACCTTCTCGTAGGCCCGCCGGGCGCGCGGGTTGAACGCGAACACCTCCAGCCCGACGCGGTGCAGGCCGAGCTGCTCGAAGCCGTAGCCGACGATCAGCCGGACCGCCTCGGTGCCGAGGCCCCGGTCCCGTCCGGTCGGCCCGATCAACGTGCGGAAGTTGCAGCTCGCGTTGGCGCGGTCCCACTCGTTCAGGACCACCTCGCCGACGCAGCGCCCACTGCCGCGGTCGACCACGGCCAGGTCGAGCCGGTCGGTCTGGCTGTTGCGGGTGCCGTACCAGGCCCGCAGCCGGGTGTCGGGGAAACCCTCCCCGGGCGGGCTCCCGGTCAGCCGGGCCACCTCCGGGTCGGCCAGGATCTCCGCCAGCGCGGGCAGGTCGTCGTCGTGGAACGGACGGAGCAGCACCCGCTCGCCGCTGAGCGTGGGCTTGACGGAGAAGTCGGTCGGCACGCGATGGATTCTGGGCAGCCGCCCAGCGGGCCGCAAACGGTTTAGCCGCTGCCAGCCGGCCCGATCGGGCAATTCCCGACGCCCGATCCTCGGGCCTTGACACAGTGGGGGAATGGGCGGGGTCGGTCGGATCCAAGTGGCCGACCAGGCCGGCGGGGTCAGCCGGCTGGAGCTGTTCCTCGACCTGATCTTCGTGTTCGCCTTCCTCAACGTCACCGGGTTGACCGCCGAGCAGCTCAACCCGGCCGGTCTGCCCCGTGGACTCCTGCTCCTCGTGCTGCTCTGGTGGTGCTGGACGCCGTTCGCCTGGCTCGGGACGATGGTGCGGCTGGATCGGGGCGTGCTGCCGGTGGCGATGTTCGGGCTCAGCGCCGCCCTGTTCGTGATGAGCCTGACGGTGCGGGAGGCGTTCCTGGATCGTCCGGGCGGGCTGTCCGGTCCCGTGGTCTTCGCCCTGGGTTACCTGGTCGTGCGGGGCACCACGCTCGCCGTGGCCACGGTGGCCACGACGGACCGGACCGGGGTCCGGCACCTGATCCGGAGGGTCTGGCCGCCCGCCGCTGTGGGCGCGCTGTTCCTGCTCGCGGCGGCGGTGGCGCCGACCTACGTCCCGGATGCCGTCACCCGGGAGTGGGTCCGCTTCGCCCTGGTCGGTTGTGCGGTCGTCGTCGAGTACGGCGGCGTCCTGCTGGTCCGAACCCAGCGGTGGCGGATCGCCTCCACACCGTACTGGGCGGAGCGACACGCGCTGATCATCCTGATCGGGTTCGGCGAGACGATCATCTCGATCGGGCTCAGCCAGGGCATGGCGGTGGCGCAGCCGCTGACCCCGGCCGTGGTGATCGGGACTCTGCTCGGTGTGGCACTCGCGGGCGCCCTCTGGTGGACGTACTTCGACATCGCCCGGTTCGCGGCGGAGCAGGCACTCCAGCGGGTCGCGAGCGACCGGCGCGCGGCACTCGGACGGGACGCGTACAGCTTCCTGCACCTGCCGATGATGGCCGGACTGATCCTCGTGGCGCTGGGTCTCAAGAAGGCGCTCGGCGAGCTGCGGGTGCACAGCGGGGAGAGTGATCCGCTCCTCGGGGCGGTGACGCTCTACGGCGGGGTGGTGCTGTATCTGGTCGGCCTGGTGCTGTTCGAGCTGCGGACGCTACGCATCCTGGGCCGCTCGCCGCTGCTCGGCATCGTGCTGGTGCTGGCGGCCGCGCCGTTCGCCCCGCGCCTGCCGGTGCTCGCCGAGCTGGCCGTGCTGACGGCTGCCGTCGGCGCGACCGCGTTGGCCGACGCGACGATCTTCCGGCACCGTCACCGGCGCCTGCACGCGGCCATCGGCGGCGCCCACGAGCACGCCGGCGTCACCCCGAAGGAACTCTTCTTCGACCTCGTCTTCGTGTACGCCTTCCTTCAGGTGGCGGCGCTGATGGGCGACGACCCGACGGTGACCGGCGTGGTCCGTGGCCTGCTCGTGCTCACCACTCTCTGGCTGGCCTGGTGCGCGTACGCCTGGCTGGCCTCGGTGGTGCGTTCGGAGAGTCCCCTCGTACGCGTGGTGATGGTGCTGGTCGTGGCGGTCACCGCGGTGATCACGCTGGCCGGCCCGCAGGCGTTGGCGGACGCGCTGGGTGGTATGTCCGGTCCGCTGGTCTTCGTCGCCTGCTACGCGGTGATCCGGCTGCTGGTGCTCGTCTCGTTCGCCGGTGCGGCACGACAGCACCCGGGGATGTGGCCGCCGCGGCCGGCCCTGGCCACCGTGCCCAGCCTCGTCGCGCTCGGCCTGCTGCTGATCGCGGCGCTGGTGCCCGAGCCGGTGGGTGACATCCGAGCGCTCCCTCCGGTGCGGGTGGGCCTGTGGGTCGCGGCGATCCTGGTCGACGTCCTCGGCAACGCCCGGGTCCTGCGCGTGCTGCGGATCGAATCCGCCGCGCACTGGGCCGACCGGTTCAGCCTGATCGTCATCATCGCGCTCGGCGAGGCGGTGATCTCGATGGGCACCGCGCTCGCCTACACCCCGATCTCGGCCCGGATCATCCTGGCGGTCCTGCTCGGCACCGGGCTGCTCGCCTCGCTGTGGTGGGCGTACTTCGGCTGGGACAGCGCCGAGGGGGAACGGGCGATGGAGGCCGCCGACGGCACGGCCCGGATCCGGATCGCCAGGGACGCGTACACGGTGCTGCACCTGCCCATGGTCGCCGGGATCGTGCTGGTCTCGTTGGGTCTGCGGAAGTCCATGTCGGTGCTGGGCAGCGCCGGCTTCCTCGCGCTGGGACCGCCGCCGTACCTGCTGGGGCACGCCGCGCTCTTCGGTGGGGTGCTGCTCTATCTGGTCGCCGTGCAGGCGTTCCACCGGCGGACCGTCGGGCGTCGCCGCCGGAGGCTCCGCGTGGCGCAGGCGGTGCTCGTGGCGGCGTCGCTGCCGCTGACGGCGGGGCTTCCGGCGCTGGTGTCACTGGCCGTGCTCACCGCGGTCTGCCTGTCCGTCACCGCGTTCGAGGCGACCCGCGGCAGGCACGTGCCCGCCGTGCAGCCGGTGCCCTCACACTGACCGTCCGACGCTCAGTCGCCGTCCACCCGACGGTCGCGCTTGCGCTGCGACTGCCGCTTCTTCTCGGCCAACCGGCGCTCCTTGGCGCCCCGCGAGGGTCGGGTCGGGCGGCGCGGCTTCGGCGGCGGGGCGACCGCCTCGCGCAGCAGGGCGGCCATCCGCTCGCGGGCCGCCTCCCGGTTGGCCAGTTGCGCGCGGTGCTCGCTGGCCGCGACGGTCAGCACGCCGTCGACCAGCCGGCCGGCGAGCCGGGTCAGGGCCCGTTCCCGCAGCGACTCCGGCACGCTCGGCGAGCCGGCCAGGTCGAAGCTCAGCTCGACCCGCGAGTCGGTGGTGTTGACCCCCTGCCCGCCCGGCCCGGACGACCGGGAGAACCGCTCCCGCAGCTCGGCGGCGGGCACCACGAGCCGGTCGGTCACCCGCAGTCCGTCGTCCACGCCCCCGAGGCTAGCGCCCCGGACGGTGGCTCGGGGTGGGGGTTCCGGTCGGGGTGGGACTGGCCCGTTCCTCGTCGGAGCCGGACGCCGCGTACGCGGCCGCGCCGACGGTCAGCAGGGCGATCACGGCGATCTTGACGACCACGCCACGAATCGCGGTCCAGGCGTTGCGCCGGGCGCCGGGCACGCTGGTCCGGATCGTCTGGTAGTCCTTCCAGCCGCGCTGGGCACGGGCGTACGACGCGCCGACACCGGCGCCGATGACCAGGCCCACCACGAGGAGGGCCGCGATGACAGCTTGCTCCACCTCCGCCAGTATCCATACTCAGCGTAATATTTCCATTGTCCGATGCTCCCACGCCGGATATCCGACAGTTCCGCGGCGTCTGCGCAGCTCAGCCGCCCCGACCGATGATGGTGTCGGCGGTCTGCTGGACCTGGTCGATCGGGATGGCGAAGCCGATGCCGATCGAGCCGTTCCCGTCGATGGTGGCGATGGCGGTGTTGACCCCGACCACCTCGCCGCGCGCGTTCACCAGCGGCCCACCGGAGTTACCCGGGTTGATCGAGGCGTCGGTCTGCACCGCCGTGTGCCGGCCGTTGCCGATCCGCACCTGCCGGTTGAGCGCGCTGACGATACCGGCGGTGACGGTGCCGGCCAGCCCGAGCGGCGAGCCGACCGCGAGCACCGGCTCCCCCACCCGGGTCGAGTTCGCCTTGGCCAGCGGCAGCGGGGGCAGCCCGGCGGACGCCGGCACCTTGAGCACCGCGAGGTCGCTGCCCGGCTCCCGGCCCACCACCTCGGCGGGGAACCGACGCCCGTCCGACGTCTCCACCGTCACCGGCCCGGAGCCGCCCCGGGCCAGGATGTGGTCGTTGGTGACGATGTGCTGCTCGTTGTCGATGGCGAAGCCGGACCCGGAGGCCCCCGCGCCGGACTTCCCGGCGACCATCACCGACACCACGCCGGGCACGGTGCGGCCGGCGGCGGTGACCAGCTCCGCCGGCACCGGCGCGGCCGAGGCCGCGGACGGGCCGGGCGCGCCCCGGTCGGCGGCCCAGGTGCCGGCCGCCGCGCCGGAGACGGTGGAGAGCGCCACCACCGCCGCCGCGCCCAGCAGCCGGCTCTGCCAGCTCCGCCGCCCCGCCCCCTGGTCGGGGCCGGCCCCGTCCCGGTGCCCGCGCCCGTCCGGGTCCAGCTCCGGCGAGACGAACCACGGACCGCGCGGCTCGCCGAGTCCGGTCTGCACTGCCATGCCTGGCTCCTCACGTGTCGTGCCGTCGTCCGGTCGTGGTGTACGGGTCAGGGCAGCCGGGAGAACCACCGCAGCGATCCGGCGGCGGCGCCCATGGCCAGGACCAGCCCGAGCCCGATGAAGCGGGCCGAGACGTCCTGCCGTTCCGTGCGGTAGCCGACCGACGTGCCGATGTCCTCGTAGACGTCCTTCAGCTCGGCGCTGGTGGACGCCTCGTGGAAACCGCCGCCGGTCTGGTCGGCCACCGCCTTGAGCGTCTGCCCGTCCACCGGCACCTGGATCGCCCGGCCGCCCCGGTCGACCGAGCCGCCGGGCGTGCCGAAGGAGATGGTGTGCACCGGCACCTTGGCGGCGACCGCCTGGTCGGCGGCCTCCATCGGATCCATCCCGGAGGTGTTGGCGCCGTCGGAGAGGATGATGATCCGGGCCGGCGGCGGGTCCTTCGCGGCGGTGGCGTCCAGGCTCTTCACCGCGCCCAGCGAGGTGCTGATCGCCTCGCCGATCGCGGTCCCCTGCACGCCGGTGATCCCCTCGGCGAGCCGTTCGATCCCCTCGTGCAGCGCCTCCCGGTCGGTGCTCGGGGGCACCAGCACCGCCGCGCTGCCGGCGAAGGCCACCAGGCCGACGTTGAACTCGTCCGGCAGCCCGTCGACGAACTTCCGGCCGGCCTCCTTGGCCGCGGTCAGCCGGTCCGGGTCCACGTCGGAGGCGAGCATCGAGGTGGAGACGTCGACCGCGACCATCACGGTGGCCCGTTCCCGGGGTACCCGCACCTCCGCCTCCGGCCGGGCGAAGCCGACCACCAGCAGCGCCAGCATGGCGAGGAAGAGTCCGGCCGGGACGTGTCGTCGCCAGGCCGGCCGGCGCGGGGCCACCCGGTCCAGCAGGCGCAGGTTGGTGAACCGGACCGCGTAACGGCTCTGCCGGCGTTGCAGCACGAGATAGCCGGCGACCAGCGCGGCGACGGCGAGCAGCAGCCACAGGCGGGCGGGCGACTGCCAGGTCATGCGGCACCTCCCCGGGCGGCGGCCGGCGCCGTCGCCAGCCGGCGCTGCTCGTGTACGTGCCGGACGACGTCCGCGCACCAGTCCCGGTCGGTGCGCAACACCAGATGGGTGGCGCCGGCCCGGCGCAGGGTCCGGCGGACCTGGTCACGCTGCTCGGCGGCGGCCCGCGCGAACCGCTCGCGCAGGGCCGGGTCACCGGTCCACACCTCGCGGTGGCGACCGCTCTCCGGGTCGACCAGGGTGATCAACCCGACGTCGGGCAGTTCCAGCTCGCGCGGGTCGGTCACCTCCACGGCGAGCACCTGGTGCCGGACCGCCAGCCGGCGCAGCGCGGCGGCCCAGGGCGGCGGCGGGCCGTCCGGGTCCTCGGGCAGTTCGTCGAGGAAGTCGGAGACGACCACCACGAGGCCCCGGCCGGTGGCTACCCGGTGCAGGCCGTCCAGCCCGTCGGCGAGGCCCGGCGCCGCGTCCGCCCGGGCGCCGCCGGCCGGACCGGCCGCACGCGGGTCCGGCCCGTCGTCGGTACGCGGGGCGCCGAGCAGCGCGCGGAGCAGCCCGAGCAGATGGGTACGCCCGCTGCGGGCCGGGAACCGGCGCAGCCCGTCCGGGGCGAGCACCTGGGCGCCGAGCCGGTTGCCGACCCCGGCGGTGAGGAAGCCGACGCAGGCCACCGCCGCCACCGCGAGTTCCCGCTTGTCCAGCGCGGCGGTTCCGTACTCCATGCTGGCGCTGGCGTCGACGACCATCCAGGTGGTCAGCTCCCGGTCGGCGTCGACCTCGCGCACGTGCGGGACGGTGGTGCGCGCGGTGACCGCCCAGTCCATCCGCCGGACCTCGTCCTCGCCGGGGCGGTACTCGCGACTGCCGGCCGCCTCACTGCCGGGCCCGGGCAGCAGCCCCCGGTACCGGCCGTGCAGCAAACCGTCCAGCCGCCGGGTCACGGTCAGCTCCAGTCGGCGTACCCGCTGGTCGGGAGCGAGGTCGGCGAGGCCGGGAGCGGCGGCGCCGAGATCGGGCCTGGTGGGCGCGGGCGGGGCGGGTACGGCCCGGCGGGTCATGCCGCCGCCAGGTCCGGCGCCGCCTCCGCGGGCCCGGTCACCAGCCGGGGCGGGGGCACCGCCTCGACCAGCCGGCGCACCACGTCCTCCCCGGAGATGCCGTCGGCGACCGCGTCGAAGGAGAGCACCAGCCGGTGCGCCAGCACGTCCACCGCCAGGTCCCGGATGTCCTCGGGCAGCACGTAGTCCCGGCCGTGGATCAGGGCCTGCGCCCGGGCCGCCGCGACCAGACCGAGCGTGGCCCGGGGACTCGCGCCGTACGCCAGCAGCGGCGCGACGTCGGGCAGCCCGAACCGCCCGGGGTCGCGGGTGGCGAGGATGAGCCGGACCACGTACTCGGCCAGCGCGTGGTGGACGAAGACGTCGGTCGCGCGGCGCTGGAGTTCCCGCAGCCGGGCCGGGTCGAGGACCGGGCGCGGGGTGGGCCGCTCGGTGCTCATCCGGTAGAGGATGGCCAGTTCGTCGGCGTCGCTGGGGTAGTCGACCACGACCTTCATGAGGAACCGGTCGCGCTGCGCCTCGGGGAGTTGGTAGACCCCCTCCGACTCGATCGGGTTCTGGGTGGCCAGCACCAGGAACGGGTCGGGCACCGGCCAGCTCCGCCCGGCGATCGAGACCTGCCGGTCGGCCATCGCCTCCAGCAGGGCCGACTGGACCTTGGCCGGGGCCCGGTTGATCTCGTCGGCGAGGACCAGGTTCGACATGATCGGTCCCAGCTCCACGTCGAACGTCTCGGTGGAGGCGCGGTAGATCCGGGTGCCGACGATGTCCGACGGAACCAGGTCGGGTGTGAACTGAATCCGGGCGAAGGTCCCGCCGACCACCGTGGCCAGAGTCTGCGCAGCCAGCGTCTTGGCCACCCCCGGCACGCCCTCCAGCAGGCAGTGACCGTCGGCGATCAGGGCGGTGAGCAGGCGGTCGACGAGCCGATCCTGCCCGACGATCACGCGTTTGACCTCGAAGAGGGTCTGTTCCAGCTCGACGCCGCTCGCATCGGCATCGACCGGGCTGGGCACGCTGGCCAGGGTGTCCGAGATGTCCGTCACGGTGCTTGCTTCCCGGGCCGGACCCGCGACAAACGTCGGATTATCGGCCCCTGTCCGTCCGTCGGCGGGCCGGACCGGGAGGACCTCCCCGATCGGGCGGCAACGGCGTGAACCGGCGCTGCGAGGTCCGGACGGACACGGAACACGACATCGACCCCCGCCGGAGCGGGGGTCGACGCGCGGTTGGGTGGGTCAGTTGGCGATCACGATGTGGAACGGACGGTCCGCGTAACCGCCGGTGGAGTTGCGGGTCTGCACGAACACTCCGGTCGGCGTCAGGGTCCGCGGCGCGGCCCCGACCTCACCGCCGGGGGGCACGTTCGCCGTGTCGTTCGTGCCGATGGACACGTGGTACGACTTCGCGGAGACGTTGTAGTCCAGCAGCAACAGGTACTGGCCGGCGAGGACACCCGGCCCGGGCGCGAACTTGGACGAGGACACGACGTTGCCGGAGTGCTGGAGCAGCGTCCCGTTCTGGGCGACGACCGCCCAGGCCACCGTGCCCGGCGCCGGCGGGGCGAGGGTGGCCCGCAGGGCCGCCTTGGCGGCCCGCTGCTCGGCGGCGGTCACCGGCGGCTGCTGCGGAGCGTTCCGGACGGCGGGCTGCGGGACCTTCGCCTCCGGCTGGGCGGCGATCGCGACGCCTCCGCCCGCCACGGTGAGGGACAGGGCGGCGAGTGCCACCACCGTCGCCTTTCGCTTGAAGAATGTGGCCATGACAGATCTCCCTTTTGTGGACCTGATGATACGGCCGACCCGCGAATTGCCGCGCGGGACGGATGCTTTTCGAGCACGGGCGATCGGGTGCGAACAATTGCGGACCATCGGGTATCCGCGTCGGGAGCGCACCGCTGCTGAACTGGCCTTACTACAGAGAGTCGCGACGTCTCAACCAGGTGGAACCTAGCACCGGAAAATGCGACGGGTCAATAGTTCTCATTGCGTGTCAGCGACCCGCCTGAATTGTGAGCGCGCGGCGCTCGACCATTCACGAAATTGCTTCACGGGAGGCGACGCGGCGGCCGGTAGCCTGACCGTCGTGATCACGACGGAAGCGCTGACGCGCCGTGGCGCCCGGGGCGGGCGATGGGTGACGGCGGCGTGCTGGTCGGCCGCCGCGCCGGTGGCCGCCTGGGCGGTGCTGCGCCTGGCCGGGCTGGAGCGGGGTCCGCTGGTGCTGACCACGGCCTTCACGCCGTACGTCGCGGCCCTGGCCTGGGTCGTGGCGGTGCCGGCGCTCGCGCTGCGGCGCCGGGCGCCCGCGGCGGTGGCGGCGCTCGCCGCGCTGGCGCTGCTCGGCGCGGTGGCCCCCCGCGCGCTGCCCGACGACCGGCCTCCGGCCGCCGGCCCGACGCTGCGGCTGCTCACCGCCAACCTGCGCCTGGGCTCGGCCGACCCGGCGGGCCTGGTGGAGCTGGTCCGCGCCCGGCGGGTGGACGTGCTCACCGTGCAGGAACTGACCCCGCGGCTCGCCGCCGACCTGGACCGGCTCGGCCTGGCCACGCTGCTGCCGCACCGGTCGCTGAGCCCTGAGGTGGGCGCCACCGGCTCCGGCCTGTACGCCCGCCACCCGCTGAGCGACACCGGCCACCGGCGCAACCGGGGCTTCTTCTTCACCCAGGCTTACGGGACGGTGGCGGTGCCGGGCGCGCCGCCGCTGCGGGTGGAGTCGGCGCATCCGGCCGCGCCGTACGCGGTCGACGTGGTGCCGGACTGGTGGACCGACCAGCGGGCGCAGCCGCCGGCCACGCCGACCGGCGGGCTCAGCGTGCTGGCCGGGGACTTCAACGCCACCCTGGACCACGCCGCGCTGCGCGACCTGATCGGAGCCCTCCGTCTCAGGCGGGTGCCCCGTCCTGCGCCCGGGCCCGGTCCAGCCCGTAGGTGAGCGCGTCGACCAGGGCGTGCCAGCTGGCCTCGACCACGTTGGGGTGCACGCCGACCGTGGTCCAGTCGCGGCCGGCGCCGGCGGTCTCCACCAGCACCCGGGTCACCGCGCCGGTGCCGTGGCTGCCCTCCAGGATGCGGACCTTGTAGTCGGCCAGCTCGAACTCGCGCAGCTCCGGGTAGTGTCGGGCCAGCCCCACCCGCAGCGCCTCGTCCAGCGCGTTGACCGGGCCGTTGCCCTCGGCGGTGGCGATCACGCGCTCACCGCGTACCCGGATCTTGACGGTCGCCTCGGAGACCACCGCCCCGTCCTCGCGGTGCTCGACCAGCACCCGGTACGACTCCAGCGCGAACGGCCGGGCCGGCGCGGCGTCCGGCAGCTCCGAGCGGACCAGCAGCTCGAACGACGCGTCGGCGGCCTCGAACGACCAGCCGCCCGCCTCCAGTTCCTTGACCCGGGCGGTGACCGACGACAGCGCGTCCGGATGGCCAGCCAGGTCCAGGCCGAGCTCGCGACTCTTGAGCTCGATGCTGGCCCGGCCGGCCATCTCGGTCACCAGGATCCGCATGTCGTTGCCCACCACGGCCGGGTCGACGTGGTTGTAGAGCAACGGGTCGACCTTGATCGCGCTCGCGTGCAGCCCCGCCTTGTGGGCGAAGGCGGCGGCCCCGACGTAAGCCTGGTGGGTGTCGGGGGCGATGTTGGCGATCTCGGCGATGGCGTGCGAGACCCGCACCATCTGTTCCAGGCAGCCCTCCGGTAGGACGGGCATGCCGAGCTTGAGCTGGAGGTTGGCGACGATCGCGAACAGGTCCGCGTTGCCGGGGCGCTCGCCGTAGCCGTTGGCGGTGCCCTGCACGTGCCGGACGCCGGCCTCGACCGCCGCGATGGTGTTCGCCACCGCGCAGGCGGTGTCGTTCTGGGCGTGCATGCCGAGCCGCTCGGGCGCGACGCCGGTGCGCGCGACCAGGTCGGCGATGGCGGCGGTGACCTGGGAGGGCAGCATGCCGCCGTTGGTGTCGCACAGCACGAACCGCTCGGCGCCGGCGGCCAGCGCGGCCTCCACCACCGCGGCGGTGTAGCCGGGGTCGTGGCGGAAGCCGTCGAAGGTGTGCTCCCCGTCGACGAAGACGCGCCGCCCCTGCGCCACCAGGTACGCCACCGTGTCGCGGACCATCGCCAGGTTCTCCTCGGCGGTGGTGCGCAGCGCCCGCTCGACGTGCCGCAGATCCGCCTTGGCGACCAGCGCCACGGCCGGGGTCCGGGCGTCGAGCAGCCCGCGTACCTGCGGGTCGTCCTCGACCGCCAGGCCGGCCTTGCGGGTGGCCCCGAAGGCGACCAGGACCGCGTGTCGCAGGTCCAGCTCGGTGCGGGCCCGGCGGAAGAACTCGGTGTCCTTGGGTACCGCCCCCGGCCAGCCGCCCTCGATGAAGCCCACCCCGAGGTCGTCGAGCAGGCGGGCCACCGCCAGCTTGTCGACCACCGAGTAGCTGAGCCCTTCACGCTGGGCGCCGTCGCGCAGCGTCGTGTCGTACACCTGGAAGGTCATCGGAGTCCTCTTCTCGTGCCTGGGGGGAGCAACAAAAAGACCCCCCGCGGATGCGGGAGGTCTGCGCGCTCGGCGGAGGGGAAGGCCGGCGCGCTAGCTGCCAATGATCAGGACAGAGCTGGTCACGACGAGCACTCTGCCACCTCCACCGGTTTTTGGGAGGCGAAATCCACATCCCGGGACGGCCACGTCGCTGGTGATCGTCTTCACACGGGCGGCCACCGCCCACGAGCGGAAACGTCGCTACGGAAGTATCTGGAACTGATCCAGTTACTGGCCGGGCTACCCGTACCCGGCCGCTGTCAAGGAGGACCCGTGCTCACTGTCGGTGACCACTTCCCCGAGTACGAACTCACCGCCTGCGTCTCGCTCGACGCCGACAAGGCGTTCGAGACGATCCACCACAAGTCCCACGAGGGCCAGTGGCGCGTCGTCTTCTTCTGGCCGAAGGACTTCACCTTCATCTGCCCGACCGAGATCGCCGAGTTCGGCCGCCTCAACGGCGAGTTCGCCGACCGGGACGCCCAGGTGCTCGGCGTCTCCGTGGACAACGAGTTCGTCCACTACGCGTGGCGCAAGGACCACCCGGACCTGCGCGAGCTGCCCTTCCCGATGCTGAGCGACATCAAGCGCGAGCTGACCGAGGCCTGCGGCGTGCTCGGCGCCGACGGCGTCGCGCAGCGGGCCACCTTCATCGTGGACCCGAACAACGAGATCCAGTTCGCCATGGTGACCGCCGGTTCGGTCGGCCGTAACGTCTCCGAGGTGCTGCGGGTGCTCGACGCGCTGCAGACCGACGAGCTGTGCCCGTGCAACTGGAACAAGGGCGGCGCGACGCTGGACGCCAACGCGCTCCTCGCCGGCGCCGGAGCCTGACGATGGGTCTGGACGCGGTCAAGGCGGCCCTGCCCGACTACGCCAAGGACATCCGGCTCAACCTGAGCTCCACCATCACCACCTCGACGCTCAAGCCGGAACAGGCCTGGGGCACAGCCCTGGCCTGCGCGGTGGCGTCCCGCAACCCGGTGGTGCTGCGGGAGATCGCCGCCGAGGCGGCCGGTCACCTCACGCCGGAAGCGGTCGAGGCGGCCAAGGGCGCGGCGGCGGTCATGGCGATGAACAACGTCTACTACCGGGCCAAGCACCTGATCGGGGACGACCAGTACGCGTCGCTGCCGGCCCGGCTGCGGATGCAGATCATCGCCCGCCCGGGCGTGGAGAAGACCGACTTCGAGCTGTGGTGCCTGGCCGTCTCCGCGATCACCGGCTGCGGCGTCTGCCTGGAGTCGCACGAGAAGACGCTGCGCGCGGCCGGCTTCAGCCGCGACCAGGTGCACGAGGGGCTGCGGATCGCCGCCGTCGTGCACGCCGCCGCGGTGACCCTCGACGCGGAGGCCGCGCTGGCCTGACCGGCCGTACGACCGCCGCGAGCGGGCCGGCGCCGCGAGCCGCGGCGCCGGCCCTCGGCGGTTCCGGAGGGTTGGCAAGCCGGCCAACGGGTAGGAATTCGCGGGACACCGTGACTTTCACTCCCTTGACGACTGGGACAGTCGGGACAGGAGTTACCCCTATGGACAGGCTCGACCCGCACACCACGCACGGCGCCACCGACCCGGTCCTCGACGGCGGCCAGGGCGCCCACGCCGGCGGCGCGCCCGCCGGCGCGTTCGACCCGTGGCGCTACCGCGACGAGGCCGGGGTGGCCAGCGCGGACCTCACCGGCTACAAGGTGGAGGCCACCGACGGCAGCATCGGCAAGATCGACAAGGCCAGCCACGAGGTGGACGACAGCTACCTGGTGGTCGACACCGGCCCGTGGATCTTCGGCAAGAAGGTCATGCTGCCGGCCGGCACCGTGAACCACGTCGACCACGACGAGCGAAAGGTCCACGTCGACCGGGACAAGGACCAGATCAAGGCGGCCCCGGAGTACGACGAGGCCAACCACGCCGACCCCGCCTACCGGGACCGGCTCGGCGGCTACTACGGCGAGAACCACTCCGCGCTGCCGCCGGACGGCCCGGCCCGGATCTGACACCCGGTGCACGGCCGGCGGGGGCTCCCAGACGCCCCGCCGGCCGTTACCGTGTCAGGGGTGGATGCCCCGGAGACACCCTTCCCCGCGTTGTTCAACTTCCGCGACGTCGGCGGCTACCGCGCCCGCGACGGTCGCACCGTCCGGCGTCGCCGGCTCTACCGCTCCGACTCGCTGCACCGCATCGACGACACCGACCGGGCCGCGTTCACCGCGCTCGGCATCCGCACGGTGATCGACCTGCGCCGCCCGACCGAGGTGGAACGCGACGGCCGGGTGCCGGCCTACGACGGGCTCGCCTACCGGCACATCCACCCCGAGCACGAGGACTGGGCCGCGCGGCAGTTCGAGTCCTCCGGCGTCAGCCTGGCCCGCTACCTCGCCGACCGCTACGCCGACCTGGCCCGCACCGGCACCGCCGGGCTGGCCGAGGCGATCGGTCTGATCGCCGACAGCGCCAACGCGCCGGTGGTGGTGCACTGCGTCGCCGGCAAGGACCGCACCGGCATCGTCTGCGCGCTCACGCTCGCCGTGCTCGGCGTGCCGGACGACGACGTCGTCGCGGACTACGCGTTGAGCACCGCCGCGTCCGAGCGGTTCAGCGCCTGGGTGCGGGCCACCCTGCCGGACGCGCAGGAGGTCCCGCCGCCGTTCCTGGCCTCCCCGGCCGAGGCGATGGAGCTGTTCCTGGCCGAGCTGCGCGCCGGCTACGGCTCGATCGAGGGCTACCTGACCCACGCCGGCGTCACCGAGGCCCAACTGGCCGCCCTCCGCACCCACCTCCTGGAGTGACCCTCGCTGTCCGGCAGGAAGGGGAACGGCCGGCGCCCGTCGGGAGACGGGGCCGGCCGTGGTGGTGGGTCGGGCGGTGGGGTGGGTCAGAGGACCCGGGTGACCCAGCCGTGGCGGTCCTCGGCGCGGCCGCGCTGGATGTCGACGAGCTTCTGCCGCAGCGCCATGGTGGTCCGGCCCGGCTCACCGCCGCCGATGAGGAACTCCCCGTCCGGGAAGCGCACGCCGCCGATCGGGGTGATCACCGCGGCGGTGCCGCAGGCGAAGACCTCGCGCAGCCGGCCGCTGGCGGCCTCCGCCTGCCAGTCGGCGAAGCTGACCGGCTGCTCCCGCACCTCGTGCCCGGCCTCGGCGGCCAGGGTCAGGACCGCGTCGCGGGTGATGCCCGGCAGGATCGTGCCACCCAGCGGCGGCGTGACCAGCGTGCCGTCGTCGTAGACGAAGAAGACGTTCATGCCGCCCAACTCGTCGACGAACCGCCGCTCCACCGCGTCCAGGAAGACCACCTGGTCGCAGCCGGCCTCGATCGCCTCGGCCTGGGCCGCCAGCGAGGCGGCGTAGTTGCCGCCGCACTTGGCCGCGCCGGTGCCACCGGGCGCCGCCCGGGTGTAGTCCGGGGAGACCCACACCGTCACCGGCTTCACCCCGCCGGCGAAGTAGGCGCCGGCCGGCGAGGCGATGACACAGTAGAGGTATTCGTTGGCCGGGCGCACCCCGAGGAAGACCTCGCTGGCGAACATGAACGGGCGCAGGTAGAGGCTGGCGTCCTCGTGCTCCGGGATCCACTCCTGGTCGATCTCGACCAGCCGGCGCAGCGACTCGACGAACGTCTCCGGCGGCAGTTCCGGCATGGCCAGGCGGCGGGCGGAGGCGGCGAACCGGGCCGCGTTGGCCTCCGGGCGGAACATCGTCACCGCGCCGTCGCCGGTCCGGTAGGCCTTCAGGCCCTCGAAGATCTCCTGCGCGTAGTGCAGCACCGCGGCGGCCGGGTCCATCGGGATCGGCGCCCGCGCCTCGATGCGGGCGTCGTACCAACCCTTGCCCTCGGCGTAGCGCACGATCACCATGTGATCGGTGAACACCCGGCCGAAGCCCGGGTTCGCCAGCAGGGCGGCCCGGTCGGCGGCGGATACCGGCGCGGGATTCGGACGGATCTCGAAATCGAGCTTGTCACCACCGCTCATCGCGCTGACCTCCCTGCGGGTCCCACGGCGTACGGGATCGCACGCCGCCGTCACTGGTGCCAGAAACTTACCCCGAACGGTCGTTCAGCGGATAGTTCCGCCCCGGCACATCGACGATGCCAATCGGCCGGAGCTGGCCCGGAAACGGGTCTGGCGGCCCGGAACCGGGCCGCCACGGGAACGGCCCGGTCAGGCTACGGCGTACCCGGCGAGCCGGTCGCCGACCTCCTCGGTGCGCAACGGCGCGCCGGGCGTACGCCCGGCCAGCTCGGTGGCGACGGCGGCGGTGACCCGCGCGGCGGCGTCGGCGTGGCCGAGCTGGTCGAGCAGCAGCGCGGCGGAGAGCACGGCGGCCACCGGGTCGGCGACACCCTTGCCGGCGATGTCCGGCGCGGAGCCGTGCACCGGCTCGAACATCGACGGATAGCGCCCCTCCGGGTTGATGCAGCCGCTGGCGGCCAGCCCGATGCCGCCGGTCACGGCGGCGGCGATGTCGGTGAGGATGTCGCCGAACAGGTTGTCGGTCACCACCACGTCGTAGCGGGACGGGTTCGTCACCAGGAACATCGCGGCGGCGTCGACGTGCTGGTACTCCGTGGTCACGTCGGGGTGCTCGGCGGCCACCTGGGCGAAGGCCCGCGACCAGAGCGAGCCGGCGTGGGTGAGCACGTTGGTCTTGTGCACCAGGGTGACCTTGCGGCGCTCGCGACGGCCCGCCCGGGCGAACGCGTCCCGGATCACCCGCTCGACGCCGTGCCGGGTGTTCAGGCTCTCCTCGGTGGCCACCTCGGCGGGGGTGTCCCGGTGCAGCGTGCCGCCGGCGCCCGCGTACAGCCCCTCGGTGCCCTCGCGGACCACCACGAGGTCGACCTCGCCGGGCTTCACCGCGGCCAGCGGGCCGGTCACGCCGGGCCAGAGCCGGGACGGGCGGAGGTTGACGTACTGGTCGAAGGCGAAGCGGAGCTTGAGCAGCAGCCCCCGTTCCAGCACGCCCGGCGGCACGGTCGGGTCGCCGACCGCGCCGAGCAGGATGGCGTCGTGCCCGGCCAGCTCGTCGAGGACCGCGTCGGGGAGCACCTCGCCGGTGCGGTGCCAGCGGGCGGCGCCCAGGTCGTACTCGGTCGCCTCGATCCCGGGCAGCACCGCGTCGAGGACCTTGCGGGCCTGCCCGACCACCTCGGGACCGATGCCGTCGCCGGCCACCACCGCGATGCGTGCCACCTGACGCTCCTCATCTCGACGTTCTGCGCAACCGTACGTCGGCGTCCCGTCCCCCGGTACGAGTCTTCCATAATCCGGGACGTGTCGATGCACAGCAGGCTCCCAGCCGGCATTCATGGTGCGGTCATCTCCACTGCTTATGGTCGGGTCGACCGGGTCGACGGGGGTCCGGGACCGGCATCGCCGCACCGCGGCGGCGGCCAGCGAGGGGGCGGGTGTCATGCGGATCGACCAGCGGCGGGCCCACTGGGCGGACGAGCAACCCCGGACCCGCTGGGTCGACCAGACCGCGTTCCACCACCCCCGCCCGGACCTGCGCCTGGGCGCGCGCAGCCACCGGGTGGAGCGCACCGGCGGCGGCGCGTACGACCGGATCAGCGTCCGGCACACCGTGCACACCTCCACCGCCGAATACACCCTGCTGCTCAACGCGCCCGACTGGCTGGGCCACCGGATCGTCGGCGAGGCGCTCCGGGACGCCGTCGCGGAACTGCGCGCCGTCGACCTCACCTACGGTCCGAACCAGCCGGACAGCCTGGTCTCGCGGCTGCGCCGGGACGAGATCAGCCCCGACTCGTACCCGCCGTTGGCCGATCTGGTGGACCGCTGCGCCGCGATGCGGGCGGCGACCGACGGCTGGTTCGACGCCTGGGCGGTGCCGGGCGGCTTCGATCCCGGCGGCCTGCTCGGCGGCTGGGCGGTGGAGCGGGCCGCGGCGCGGTTGCGCGCCGCCGGAATCCACGACTACGCCGTGCTCAGCGGCGCCGACCTGACGGTACGCGGGCACGCCGCGCACGGCGGACCGTGGCGGGTCGCGGTGCACCACCCCACTGACACCCGCCGGGCGCCGCTGGTGCTGGAGATGACCGCCGGCGCGGTCGGCACGTCCGGGGTCACCGGCCGGCGCGGGCACGTCGTCGACCCGCACACCGGCGAACCGACCGACCGCCTCGCGGCGGCCACCGTGGTGGGCCCGGACCTGGCCGTCGCCGACGCCTACGCCACCGCCCTGTACGCCGCCGGCCCGGCCGGCCTGGCCTGGTTCCGCACCGGATCGGACTACCGCCCGCTCTTCGCGCACCACCGGCGCTGAGGCGCCGCCGCGCCCCGTTCTCGCATCCGGGGTGCGGGCCGCGATCGGCCCCCACGGTCTCGGCAACGACCGTGGGGGCCGGTCAGCGACGAGTGCGCGTGGCTCGCGCATTCGAGGGGTGCGGGCCGACAGGCCGGACGCCCGACCACGCCACCCGAAGACGGGCCGGAAATCGACTCAGCCGGAAACCGCACCGGTACGCTAGCGAATCGACGCAACTCGACGCAAGAGTCTCCACAGCGGACCCTCCGTCACCGTGTCGGCAATCAGCAGGTGGACCGGCGGGGCGGGGCAGAAGTGACGTGGGCCGCCCGGGATGGCACGCTGTCCGCCGTGAGTTTCGATCTGAGCGTGTGGGCCCTGCCGAACGGGGCGACACCGGAGCAGGTGCGGGCGGCGGTGCAGCGGTGCCGCGAGGGCCGGCACGGCGAGCAGCACCCGGACCCGCGGGTGGTCGGCTTCTACCGGGCGATCACGGCGAGCTATCCGGACCGTCCCGCCCGGCCGGGCACGCCGTGGGAGGTCGCGCCGCTGCACGCGGCCGCCGACCACGTCGAGATGAACCTGTACCCCACCTGCCCGGACCAGGTGCTGCTGGACATCGAGCGGCTGGCCGGCGAGCACGACCTGATGCTGTTCGACGCGCAGGACGGCTCGGTCTACCCGCCCCCGGCCCGCGTCCGCTCCTGATCCCGGGAACGACGAAGGGCCCGGCCGTTTCGGCCGGGCCCCGTTCCGTCTGCGTCCGGACTACTCGTCGCGCAGGTCGGCGGCGCTGGCCGCGACCGCACCGATCGAGTCGGCCGCGGAGGTGAGCAGGTCGGCGCCGAGCGCCTGGTCGACGGTGAGCGTCATCAGCGTCTCACCGCCGGCCTCCCGCCGGGCCACCTGCATGGCGGCGATGTTGACGCCGGCCTCGCCGAGCAGCGTGCCGACCGTGCCGACCACGCCGGGCCGGTCGACGTAGCGCAGGAAGACCAGGATGCCCTCCGCGCCGATCTCGACGTCGAAACCGTCCACCTCGGTCAGCTTGAGCACGTCGCGGGCGCCGGTGTGGGCCACCGTGCCGGAGACCCGCACGGTCCGCCCGTCCGGCAGCGCGCCGCGCACGGTCACCAGGTTCGGGTGGTCGATCGTCTCGGCCGGCGTGGCGAGCGTGACCTCGACACCCCGCTCGGCGGCCAGGTGCGGCGCGTTGACGTAGGTGACCTGCTCCTCCACCACGGAGCTGAACAGCCCCTTGGTGGCGGCGAGCTTGAGCACCGACACGTCGTGGGTGGCGATCTCGCCGCGCACCTCGACGGTGACGCTGGCGGCCACGCCCCCGGCCAGGGCGGTGAAGGCCCGGCCCAGCTTCTCGGCCAGCGGCAGCAGCGGGCGGACGTCCTCGGCGACCACGCCGCCGGCCTGCACGTTGACCGCGTCCGGCACGAACTCGCCCTGGAGCGCCAGCTTGACGCTCTTCGCCACCGCCAGGCCGGCCTTGTCCTGCGCCTCGTTGGTGGAGGCGCCCAGGTGCGGGGTGGCGACCACGTTGTCGAAGGCGAACAGCGGCGAGGAGGTGCACGGCTCCTTCGCGTACACGTCGACGCCGGCGCCGGCGACCCGGCCCTCCGCGATCGCGTCGGCCAGGGCCTGCTCGTCGACCAGACCGCCGCGGGCCGCGTTGACGATCCGGACGCCCGGCTTGACGATCGCCAGCTCCTTCTCGCCGATCAGGCCGACCGTCTCCGGCGTCTTCGGCAGGTGGATCGAGATGAAGTCGCTCTCCCGCAGCAGCTCCTCCAGCCCGACCAGGCGGACGCCGAGCTGCGCGGCGCGGGCCGGCTGGATGTACGGGTCGTACGCGATCATCCGGGTCCCGAAGGCGGCGATGCGAGACGCGAAGAGGACGCCGATGCGGCCGAGCCCGACCACGCCCACGGTCTTGCCCTGGATCTCCACGCCGGTGTACTTGGACCGCTTCCACTCGCCGGCCTTGAGCGCGGCGCTGGCGCTGGCGGTGTTGCGGGCCACCGCGAGCAGCAGCGCGACGGCCTGCTCGGCGGCGGAGACGATGTTGGAGGTGGGAGCGTTGACCACCATGACGCCCCGCGCGGTGGCGGCGGGCACCTCGACGTTGTCCAGGCCGACGCCGGCCCGGGCGACCACCTTCAGGCGCGGCGCGGCGGCGATCGCCTCGGCGTCGATCTGGGTGGCGCTGCGTACGATCACCGCGTCGGCCTCGGAGAGGGCGGAGAGCAGTGCCGGTCGGTCGGTGCCGTCCACGTGACGCACGTCGAAGTCGTGCGCGAGCACCTCGATGGCGGCGGGTGCGAGTTCTTCGGCGATCAGTACGACAGGATTCATCGGTCCTCGTAGACGCTCGGTATCGGTTCGGCCTGGGGCGTCGGGACGCCGCGCTGCGCCCTGCGCCGATCCATGCCATGGCCGTCGGGTGCGCCGGGGCACCACACCAAGGATGGTAGGGGGCGGCCCGCCCTCCGCGTCCCGGACCGTGGGGTGAGCGCCCTCACACAGGGTCGTCGCACGCCCGACATCCCCCGTTCACCGGGGCGGGACGGGACGAGGCGTTGCTCACCGCGTCCCAGCACGTGAACGGCCCGCGGCCCGACGCCGGGGAGAGCGTCGGGTCGCGGGCCGCGTGGAGAGTTGGCTCAGGCGGTCTCGGTGATGGGCCGGTCGACCCAGCTCATCATGGCCCGCAGCTTCTGGCCGGTCTCCTCGATCGGGTGCGCCGCGCCCTCGGCCCGCCACTTGGCGAAGTTCGGCCGGCCGGCCTCGTCCTCGGCCACCCACTCGCGGGCGAACTCGCCGGACTGGATCTCGCCGAGGATCTTGCGCATCTCCTCCTTGACCCGGGAGTCGACCACGCGCGGGCCGCGGGACAGGTCGCCGTACTCGGCGGTGTCGGAGATGCTGTAGCGCATCCGGGCGATGCCGCCCTCGTACATCAGGTCGACGATGAGCTTCAGCTCGTGCAGGCACTCGAAGTAGGCCACCTCGGGCGCGTAGCCGGCCTCGGTGAGCACCTCGAAACCGGTCTGCACCAGCGCCGCCGCGCCGCCGCAGAGCACCGCCTGCTCGCCGAAGAGGTCGGTCTCGGTCTCCTCGGTGAACGTGGTCCGGATCGCGCCGGCCCGGGTGCCGCCGATCGCCTTGGCGTACGCCAGCGCGAGGGCGAAGGCGGTGCCGCTGGCGTCCTGCTCGACGGCGACCAGGCAGGGCACGCCCTTGCCGTCGACGTACTGGCGGCGGACCAGGTGACCGGGGCCCTTCGGGGCGACCATCGCCACGTCCACGTCGGCCGGCGGCGTGATCAGGCCGTACCGGATGTTGAAGCCGTGGCCGAAGAAGAGCGCCTTGCCCGGCGCCAGGTTCGGCGCGATGGCGTCGGCGTAGAGGCCACGCTGGGCGGTGTCCGGCGCCAGGATCATGATCACGTCGGCCTCGGCCGCCGCCTCGGCCGGGCTGAGCACCCGCAGGCCCTGCTCCTCGGCCTTGGGCCGGCTCTTCGACCCGGTCGGCAGGCCGATCACCACGTCGACACCGGAGTCGCGCAGCGACAGCGCGTGCGCGTGCCCCTGGCTGCCGTACCCGATCACGGCGACCTTGCGGCCCTGGATCAGGCCCAGGTCGGCGTCGTCGTCGTAGAACACCTCAACGCTCATTGACTTCCCTTTCGTACGGCGGTGCCCGTCGGCCCGTCGAAAACTGGTGGGTACGGATCAGGCGGCGCGCAGCGCCGGGCCGGCGGTGATGGCGCGGGAGCCGCGCCCGATGGCGACGGTCCCGGACTGGACCATCTCCTTGATGCCGAACGGCTCCAGGTCGCGCAGCAGCGCGTCGAGCTTGTCCGGCGTGCCGGTGGCCTCGATGGTCAGCGTGTCCGGCGCGACGTCGACCACCCGGGCGCGGAACAGGCCGACCGTCTCCAGCACCTGGGCCCGGGCGGAGCGGTCCGCGCGGACCTTGACCAGCAGCAGTTCCCGGGCCACCGAGACCTGCGGGTCCAGCTCGACGATCTTGAGTACGTTGACCAGCTTGTTGAGCTGCTTGGTCACCTGCTCCAGCGGCGAGGACTCGGCGTTGACCACGATGGTGATGCGGGAGACGTCCGGGTTCTCGGTCTCGCCCACGGCAAGGCTGTCGATGTTGAAGCCGCGCCGGGAGAACAGCCCGGAGACCCGGGCCAGGACACCCGGCTTGTTCTCCACCAGCACGGACAGCGTGTGCATCGTCATTTAGAGTTCGTCCTCGTCGAACGCGGGGCGCACGCCCCTGGCGAACATGATCTCGTCGTTGCTGGTGCCGGCGGCGACCATCGGCCAGACCATCGCGTCCTTGCCGACCACGAAGTCGATGACCACCGGCGCGTCGGTGATCGCCATGGCCGCCTCGATGGTCTTGTCCACGTCGGCGGCGTTCTCGCAGCGCAGCCCGACGCAGCCGAGCGCCTCGGCGAGCTTGACGAAGTCCGGGATGCGGTGCTTGTGGGTGCCCAGCTCGGTGTTCGAGTAGCGCTCCCCGTAGAACAGGGTCTGCCACTGCCGCACCATGCCGAGGTTGCCGTTGTTGATCACGGCGATCTTGATCGGGATGCCCTCCAGCGCGCAGGTCGCCAACTCCTGGTTGGTCATCTGGAAGCAGCCGTCGCCGTCCACCGCCCACACCGTGGTGTCGGGTCGGCCGACCTTCGCCCCCATCGCCGCCGGGACCGCGTAGCCCATGGTGCCCAGGCCGCCGGAGTTGAGCCAGGTGTTCGGCTTCTCGTACGAGATGAACTGGCTGGCCCACATCTGGTGCTGGCCGACGCCGGCCACGTAGACCGCGTCCGGGCCGACGATCTCCCCCAGCCGCTTGATCACGTACTGCGGGGCGAGCGTGCCGTCGGCCGGCTCCTCGAACCCGAGCGGGTAACGCTCGCGCAGGTCGTCGAGCTGGGTCCACCAGTCCGCCAGGTCAGCGGCCGGGTGGGCGGCGTGCTCGGCGGTGACGGCCGCGATCAGCTCGTCGATCACGTGCCGGGCGTCCCCCACGATCGGGACGTCGGCGTGCCGGTTCTTGCCGATCTCGGCCGGGTCGATGTCGGCGTGCACCACCGCGGCGTCCGGCGCGAACGAGTCCAGCTTGCCGGTCACCCGGTCGTCGAAGCGCGCGCCCAGCGCGACGATCAGGTCCGCCTTCTGCAGGCCGTAGACCGCCGCCACGGTGCCGTGCATGCCGGGCATGCCCAGGTGCTGGCGGTGCGAGTCGGGGAACGCGCCGAGCGCCATCAGCGTGGTGACCACCGGGATCCCGGTCAGCTCGGCCAGCCGGCGCAGCCCCTCGGTGGCGCCGGCCTTGAGCACGCCGCCGCCGACGTAGAGCACCGGGCGGCGGGCCGAGGTCATCAGCCGGGCCGCCTCGCGGATCTGCTTGCCGTGCGGGTGCAGCGTGGGCCGGTAGCCGGGCAGGTCCAGGGTGGGCGGCCAGGCGAAGGTGGCCGGCGCCTGGAGCACGTCCTTCGGGATGTCGACCAGCACCGGGCCGGGCCGGCCGGTCGAGGCCAGGTGGAACGCCTCGGCCAGCACCCGGGGGATCTCGTCCGGGGTCTGCACCAGGAAGTTGTGCTTGGTGATCGGCAGCGTGATGCCCTGGATGTCGGCCTCCTGGAAGGCGTCCGTGCCGATCGACGGCCGGGCCACCTGGCCGGTGATCGCCACCATCGGCACTGAGTCCATGTAGGCGTCGGCGATCGGGGTGACCAGGTTGGTCGCGCCCGGACCGGAGGTGGCGATGCAGACGCCGACGCGGCCGGTGGCCTGCGCGTAGCCGGTGGCCGCGTGCCCAGCGCCCTGCTCGTGGCGGACCAGGATGTGCCGGACCGTCGAGTCGTAGAGCGGGTCGTACGCGGGCAGGATCGCGCCGCCGGGGATGCCGAAGACCACGTCGACGCCGAGCGCCTCCAGCGACCGCACCAGCGAGCCGGCGCCGGAGACCTCCGCGGTGGCGGGCTGCCGTACGGGCGCGGCGGGGGTGTCCGCGCCGGCCGGGACGGCCCGGCCGCCGGCGGGGGCGGCACCGCGCGGGGCGGGAGCGTGGTCGGGGTCGCCGGCCGCGCCGGCGCCCGGGCGGGCTCGTCGGGCGGAGTGGGCGAGGGTCTCTGGCGTGGGTCTCGTCATGGCGGTTCAGGCCTTCGGCTGTGAGTGGGTGACGCGGTTGTCAGGATGGGACGCGGACGTCCCGGCGATGGTCCGACGGCAACAAAAAAGCCCACGTGCAGGATGCACGGGGCCAGCGCACTCTCAGGGGGAGAGTGCGCTCAGGTAAGTACTCGCAGCGACCGGTTCGACGACATGCGGTCAAGCCTGACGCATCTCACGCGATGAGTCAACTGATCCCACATTCTGGTTCACGGACGTGGGCGTGTCGCCCGCCGGTGCCCCTTCCGCGCCGCTCGCCACCTGCGGTGATCCCTCCATCGGGGGACGCGGGGCGGGCGGGTTGTTGCGCAGCCGGGGCAGCAACGGCGACGGGGTCCGCACCGGCGGGGGCGGCGGCCCGGGCGGGACCGAGGTGGGCCGGTTGCCGGGCGCGGTGGCCGCCTCCAGCATCGCCTCCAGGTGCTCGGCGGGCACGCCCCAGCCGAAGAGCGCGCCCTGGCCGAACCGGCAGCCGGCGGCCACCACGGCGGCCAGCTCCGTCGGGTTGGTGACGCCCTCGGCGATCACCTCCAGCCCGAGCTGGTGGCCGAGGCGCATGACGATGTCGACCATCGGGGCGAACGCCGGCCCGTCCCGGCCGATCGGCCGCACCGGCTCGTGCTCGGCGACCAGACTGTGATCGATCTTGAGGATGTCGATCGGCAGCCGGCGGAGTTGCCCGAGCGAGGAGTAGCCCGCGCCGAAGTCGTCCAGCGCGATCCGTACGCCGGTCAGCCGCAGCGCGGTCAGCCGCCGGATCAACTCGTCCAGGTCGGTGGCGACGGCGTGCTCGGTCACCTCCAGCACCAGTCGCTGCGGCGGCACGTGGTGCGCGCGCAGCGCGTCGGCGACCTGGACGACATATTCCGGGGCGTTCAGCTCGCGCGGCGAGACGTTCACCGACACCCAGACGTCGTGCCCGTCGGCCAGCCACCGGGAGAGCTGGTAGCAGGCCTGGTGCAGCACCCAGGCGCCGAGCTTGGCGATCATCCCGCACTCCTCGGCGAGCGGGATGAACTCGTCCGGCCGCACGTTGCCCAGCTCCGGGTGGTGCCAGCGCAGCAGCGCCTCGGCGCCGACCGGGCGCACCGAGGGCAACGAGGCCACCGGCTGGAAGACCAGCCGCAGCTCGTCGCGCTCGATCGCGCCGCGCAACTCGTGCTCCAGCCGGGTGCGCCGGCTCAGCAACTGGTCGTACGTGGCGTCGTAGCGCTCGATCCGGTTCTTGCCGCGCTGCTTGGCGTAGCGCAGCGCCAGATCGGCGTTGCGCAGCAGCAGCTCGACGTCGTGGTCGCCGCGACTGCCGGCCACGCCGATGCTGACCGACAGGAAGACCGGCCCGTCCGCCTCCTCGTACGGCCGGCCGAGCACCCCGAGCAGGCGGTCCGCCACCGGCCCGGGCTCGGCCGACCCGTGCATCAGCACCGCGAACTCGTCCCCGCCGAGCCGGGCGGCCAGATCACCCGGGCGCAGGTTGCCGCGCAGTCGCCGGCCCACCTCGGCCAGCACCGCGTCGCCGACGTCGTGCCCCCGCATGTCGTTGACGTTCTTGAAGCCGTCCAGGTCGAGCCCGAGCAGCACGCAGGGCGTGCCCGCCTCGGCGCAGCGGTGCAGGGCGCGCAGCAGCCCGCGCCGGTTGGCCAGGCCGGTGAGCGGGTCGGTGTGCGCCAGCTCGCGGAAGTGCGCCTCCCGCTCGGCCAGCCGGACGGCGTAGCCGCGGACGTCGTTGAGGGCCAGGTACTGCCGGGCCACCAGCGCGAACCCCTCGACGCTGCCGGCCATGATCCCGTAACCGTCGAACCGGCCGCCCTGCAACAGGTGGTACATCGCGGAGGCGGCGATGGCGAACATCGGCACGAAGGCGTACTCGCCGTCGCGGCGGATCAGATCGACGTCGAGCTGCGTCAGGTCGGCCCGGCGCCCGGCGACGGCGGTGGCCAGCAGGCCGGCGGCGGTCGTGGCGGCGCCGGCCAGCAGCATGCCGGACCCGCCCTGACAGAGCCCGGCGGAGACGCCGAGCCCGCCGACCGTCACCGCGATCGCCCCGGCCCCGAGCAGGGTGAGCCAACCACGCGGCGGGGCGACGCGCAGCACCAGGATCAGCGTCAGCCCGGCGGTGAGCGCCGCGCTGACCGTGGCCAGCAGGATGGGCAGGCAGGCGGCCGGGATGGTGCCACCGAGCAGCCGGGTCGGCTCGCTGACCGCCACCCAGCCGACGAACCAGAGCGCGGCGGCCATGATCAGACCGTCGAGCAGCAGCCGGGCGGTGGCGGCCCGCGTCGCGGCCGCGCCGGGCAGCCGGAGCAGGGCCGCGCCGAGGCCGAGCGCGGCGACCGTGGTGCCCACCGCGACCAGCGTCGCCCACCCGGTGCGCTGGCCCTGCCGGTGCGCCCAGTGGTCCCCGGCGACCAGCAGACCACCGAGGCCGAGGAGCAGGCTGAGCAGTGCGGCGCCGGCGGCGACGGCCAGCAGCAGGTGGGCCTGCCGCCGGGGGCCGGTGCGCCGGCGGGCGGACACGGCGAGCAGCGCGGCGGCGGCGGTCGCGACGGAGCCGCTCAGCACCGCGACGGTGACCATCCCCGGGGACGACTGCACGCGTCAACTCTGCCGGATCCGCGCCCTCCGTGGGGCACCGGGTGTGCAACTGTTGGGACACAGGGTGCACGGCGGGGGGTCGCCGCGCGGGCGGTGTCAGACTGGTAGTCATGCCTGAGCTGCGGTCGAGGACATCCACCCACGGTCGGACGATGGCCGGCGCCCGGGCCCTCTGGCGGGCCACCGGGATGACCGACGACGACTTCGGCAAGCCGATCGTCGCCATCGCGAACAGTTTCACCCAGTTCGTACCCGGTCACGTCCACCTCAAGGACCTCGGCGGCCTGGTCGCCGACGCGGTGGCCGAGGCCGGCGGCGTCGGCCGGGAGTTCAACACCATCGCGGTGGACGACGGCATCGCCATGGGCCACGGCGGCATGCTCTACTCGCTGCCCAGCCGGGAGCTGATCGCCGACGCGGTCGAATACATGGTCAACGCGCACTGCGCGGACGCCCTGGTCTGCATCTCCAACTGCGACAAGATCACCCCCGGCATGCTGCTGGCCGCGCTGCGGCTGAACATCCCGACCGTCTTCGTCTCCGGCGGCCCGATGGAGGCCGGCAAGACGGTGGCGATCGAGGGCGTCGTGCACTCCAAGATCGACCTGATCGACGCGATGATCGCCTCCTCCAACGAGGCCGTCACCGACGACCAGCTCGGCGAGATCGAGCGCTCCGCGTGCCCGACCTGCGGCTCCTGCTCCGGCATGTTCACCGCCAACTCGATGAACTGCCTGACCGAGGCGATCGGTCTGGCGCTGCCCGGCAACGGGTCGACGCTGGCCACCCACGCCGCGCGCCGGTCGCTCTTCGTCGAGGCCGGCCGCACCGCCGTGGAGATCGCCAAGCGCTGGTACGAGGAGGACGACGCCTCGGTGCTGCCCCGCGCGATCGCCGGCCGGGCCGCGTTCGAGAACGCGGTCGCGCTCGACGTGGCCATGGGCGGCTCCACCAACACGATCCTGCACCTGCTCGCCGCCGCCCGCGAGGCGGAGCTGGACTTCGACGTGGCCGACATCGACGCCATCTCCCGGCGGGTGCCGTGCCTGGCCAAGGTCGCCCCGAACTCGCCGGACTACCACATGGAGGACGTGCACCGGGCCGGTGGCATCCCCGCCATCCTCGGCGAGCTGGACCGCGCCGGCCTGCTGCACCGCGACGTGCGCGCGGTGCACTCCCCCAGCCTCGACTGGTGGCTCGCCGACTGGGACGTGCGCGGCGGGTCGGCCACGCCGGAGGCGGTCGAACTGTTCCACGCCGCGCCCGGCGGGGTGCGCACCACCGAGCCGTTCTCCACCACCAACCGCTGGTCGTCGCTGGACACCGACGCGGCCGGCGGCTGCATCCGGGACCGGGCGCACGCCTACAGCGCCGACGGCGGGCTGGCCATCCTGCACGGCAACCTGGCGCCGGACGGCTGCGTGGTGAAGACCGCCGGGGTGCCCGAGGAGTGCCTGACGTTCCGCGGCCCGGCCAAGGTCTACGAGTCGCAGGACGACGCGGTGACCGCCATCCTGGCCAAGGAGGTCGTCGCCGGGGACGTGGTGGTGATCCGGTACGAGGGCCCGAAGGGCGGCCCCGGCATGCAGGAGATGCTCTACCCGACCTCGTTCCTCAAGGGCCGGGGCCTGGGCCGCGCCTGCGCGCTGCTCACCGACGGCCGCTTCTCCGGCGGCACGTCCGGGCTGTCCATCGGGCACGTCTCCCCGGAGGCGGCCTCCGGCGGCCTGATCGCGCTGGTCCGCGACGGCGACGAGGTCGTCATCGACATCCCCGGCCGGTCCATCGAGCTGAACGTGCCGGCCGACGAGCTGACCGCGCGGCGGGTGGCGGAGGAGAAGCGGGACCGCCCGTACACCCCGACCGACCGGCAGCGCCCGGTGTCGGCGGCGCTGCGCGCGTACGCGTCGATGGCGACCTCGGCCAGCGACGGCGCGTACCGCCGCGTCCCCGAGTAAGGAGGGGCCCCCTGTTAACGCCTGCGGTAGAGGAGGGGGCCCCGCTTAACACCCGCCGCCGGTAGGGTCCGGCGGCGTGGAGACGACGGTGAGTTACGCGCGACTGGTCCGACCGGCGATCGACCGGGTCTATGTCGGCGCCCGCTGGGCGGCCCGCCCCCGGATGGAGGCGTTCTACGCCGAGCGCGGCTGCGAACTCGGCGCCGAGAACAGCTTCTTCTCCGGCGTGCTGGCCCGGCCGATGCCCGCCGAGGCGCTCGCCGACGGCCTCGCCTACGGCGACGGGGACATGAGCCGGGAGCTGGAGCAGGGCATCTTCGTCCGGGACGACGAGGGCGCCTGGCACCTCACCGACCTGGGGCGGGAGCTGGTGCTGTTCGCGCAGCGGGCCACCGGCGAGGCCGCCGAGGAGCGGTGGGGCATGCTGCCGGGAGTGCTGCCCGGCCTGAGCATCGTGCCCCGGCTCGCCGAGCTGGTCGGCCGGGTGCTGGCGCACGCGCAGGCCACCGGCGGGCCGGCATTCGGGGCCATGTCACCACCGTACGAGCCGGCGGGCGTCTCCCCCGCGCTGCTGCTGGTGACCCGGCTGGGCTCGCTGCGCCACCACCGCGCGGACGCGCACCGGGCCGCGTGGCGGGCCGCCGGGCTGACCGCCGGCGCGATCCGCGCGCTGCCGGACGGGCCGGAACGCGCCGCGATCGAGGTCGACACCGACCGCCGCGACGAACCGGCGTACGCGGTGCTCACCGAGGCCGAGCGGTGGGAGCTGCTGGCCGGCCTCGCCGCACTCCCCAACTAGCGCTCTCGGGCCTCACAACCGGTTGGGTGGAACGTCATGGGTGTCAAACGGGGCCGTAGACACCCATGACCTCCCACCCAAGGCGCGGCGGCGCGTCAGGACCGGGTGGGGTCCTCCTCGGCCGGGGCGGTGCCGTCTATCGGCAGGCCGAACTCCGCCGGTGAGTTCTCGTCGGTTCCGTCCAGGTCCGCGTGCGGCTCGTCCGGGGTGACGTCGTCGGGGTCGGCGCCTCCGGCGTGCAGTTCGGACAGCTCAACCGGATCAGTCATGCCGTGCTGGTACCCGCCCGGCGCCGCCCGAACCCGCCCGGCCGCGGCCCTTCGGGCGACCGCGCCTGTCCGTCAGGGTCGGACCGTCTTCCAGGTCGTCGACCAGGCCCGGCCGGGTAGGGTCCAGCCGACCGACCTCACATGGGCGGAACGGTGAGGTCACTCGCCGGAGTGGTCCGGGGAACCGGAGCCGCCGGGCGTTTCCTGGGTGTCGAACTCGGGACTGTCCTGGGAGGAGATGGCGGTGGAGACGAGGCTGGAGGCGACCGGCTGTACGGCAATCACCTCCTCCGACGTACGCAACCGGGGCGGCGCGGGCATCCACGGCTTGAGGTTCTGGATGATCTGCTCGTAGAAGTCGTCGATGGCGTGCAGCACGGAGTCGATGAAGGCGCCCCGACCGCTGCCACGCTTGGTTCCCGCGGCCGTGCTCTGGGCGATGCGGAATGCCCGCAGTTCCCGCGAGGGGTCGATGATGAGCGTCGTCGGCTCGGCGCGGATCTGGCGGAGGAGATCGGTGGCGCCGCCACCTCGGGCGTGCATCGCGAATGCCTCGATCCGGACCGTGTCCGGCGCGTCCTTCAGTTGACGGACCAACCAGTTCACCCGGGTTGTCGGCCGGCCAGACCGTGGGGCGTCGACATCGACGTGGCAGACGATCTGCCCTGCCCGCAGATCGGCGGTGACGTGAAGGTGGCCGACCGCACCCGGAATCCGGACGCTGCCGGTCAGGGTGCCGGCACTGGCGAGTTGGTTGGCGAGCGACTGGGTGCGTGCGGCCGGATCAGCGAGGTCGCGGCGGCTCAGCGCGGGAGTCACGTCGGTGCCGAGCCGTCGACCGAGTCGGAGGCACGCGTAACGGATCAGGGCGTCGAAGCGTCCGGCGACCTGCGCTGCCGCACCGTCGCCCGCCCGCAGTGTCCCGGCAGACACCCCATCCCGAGCCTGCACCCACGCCGGCCCCATGTCGCTGAACTCGAGAGCGCCCGAGCGCGGGTGTTCGAGGTATCGGATCAGCTCGCCCAGAACCCATGCCTGATCCGGGTCGGCGACGCCGCGATATTCCTTCTGAATCACCGCCTGGGTGAGGATCTCCGTCCAGGGCAGGTGGTACAGGGCGACCTTGCGGAGTTTCCGCCGGTCGACGGTCGTCGGGTGCTGCCCCGGGACGGGGGCGATCTCGTTGGAGATCGTGATGAGGGCGTCGAATCCCTGCTCCCGTGCGATGTCCAGGTAGGCCTCCAACTGCTCGGACCGCAGCGGGTTACTGCCGGTCTTCACCTCCACGAGTGCGGTCCACTGGCGTTGTCCCCGGGTGACGCGAATGAGACCGTCCGGAAAGAGCTGCTGGTTTCCGAGTTTGAAGGGCACCTCGATGAAGGTCTGCACCACTCCGGCCGGCGCGCCGACGGACTGGGTCAGGACACGTCCGAACTCCCGGACCGCGCTCATCACCGCCAGCAGGGCGGAGGTCGCCCGGCGTTCCTGCTCCTCCGCGCCGTTGATCCCGGAAGTGGGGATCAGGCGGGCCGCGAGCCAGGTTTCCTCAGACATAAAGTGACTCCTCGTGAATGCGGTGGTACGAGAAGTTACTCGCGGGCCCGGCCGGAAAGCGGCGCGACAACTGACGCGTACGAACGGAAAGAGTTGACCAGTCGGATGTCGAGCGATCCGTCCCGGTCGAAACCGAATGCCGGACGGATAGCCCGTGTCATCAATTCGGCTCTGGTCGGCTTATCAGTCCGATACCTGACTGCGAATGGCGTTCCACCGACGGACTCAGGCGTGCGGCCGGTGTCGTTCCAGGCCGTCGAAGAGCAGGTCGAGGGTGAACTCGAACTCGGTCTGACTGTCGCACCACCCGAGGGTGGGATCCGCCGCGTCGTGCGTCTCGGCGGCCACCATCGCGGCCAGATGGGGCAACCGTTCGGCCAGCGCCACCAACTCGGCCTCCGCCGCGTCCGCGTCGGCCTCCCCGCTCGCGTCGGGCCGGAACACCTCCTGCGCGAAGCCGAGCGCCAGGCTGCCGAAGGCGTGCAGCGCCCGGTGGGCGATCCGGTACGAGAAGCCGCCGTCGACGAGGGTGGCGAGGATCCCGTCGTAGTAGGCGTACACCCCGGCGGGGACTGTCGGGCGGGAGCTGAGCAGCGCCGGGGCCCACGGGTGCCGCAGCATGACGGCACGTGCGGCGAGGAAGCGCAGCCGCAGCCGGGTACGCCAGTCGCCGCCGGGCGCGTCCGCCTCGGCAAGCTCGGCGGCTGAGGTGATCTCCGCGGCGACGGCGTCCACGAGGCCGTCGAGCAGTCCGGCCTTGCCGGGCAGGTGGTGGTAGAGGGACATGGCCTCGACACCGAGTTCGGCGGCGAGCCGGCGCATCGTCAGCGCGGCCATCCCCTCGGCGTCGACCAGGGCGATCGCGCTGGTCAGGGCTCGCTCGCGGCTCAGCGGCTCCCGAGGCTTCCTCGCTCCGATCGGGCTACCCATCGCCCTTGACCTTACAACGTATGGTCGGCCTTACGACGTAAGGCCACTCAGTCACGGCACGTCGACCATCCCCGAGGAGCCGCCATGCACCAGCTGATCCGCACCGCCCGCGCGACCGGGCTGTTCTACCTCGGCCTGGCCGCCACCGGCGCGCTGGGGTTCCTCACCGTCCGGCCCATGATCTTCGACGCCGACGACGCGGGCACGACGCTGGCCAACCTGGTGGCCCACGAGTCGCTGGCACGCGCCGGCATCGTGCTCGAACTGCTGGTCGTCCTCACCCAGACGCTCACCGCCGTCTGGTTCTACCGGCTTTTCCGCACTGTCGACGGTACCGCCGCGGGCAGCATCGCCGCGTTCGGGCTCGTCAACGCCGTCGCGATCCTCGGCAGCGCCGCCGTCCTCGCGACGGCTCTCCAGGCCGCGACCGGCGGGCCGGGCGACGCCGGCACCGTCCAGTTGCTCTACCTGGTCAGCGGGAACCTGTGGGAGGTGGGCGGGCTCTTCTTCGGTCTCTGGCTGGTGCCGATGGGCTGGTGCGTGCTCCGGTCAGGCTGGCTGCCCCGGCCGCTGGGCTGGGTCCTCGTCGCCGGCGGCGTCGGCTACGTGCTCATGACGTTCGTCGCGTACCTCGCCCCGGGCGCCGACATCGCCGGTGCCCTGCTGGTTGTTCCCGCCACGGTGGGAGAGTTCTGGATCCTCGGCTACCTGATCGTCTTCGGGGTGCGCCGGCGGGCGCTCGACGGGACGGACGCCTAGGCCGGGCTCGCGGCGAGGGCGACGCCCCGGGCGTACCGGATGGCGGCCGGGGTGTCCGGGAACACCAGGCCCTCGCGGCGCAGCTCGTCGGCGACACCGAGTGCGCTGAGCACCTGGTCGTGGCCCGGGGTGATGCCGGAGAGCAGCACCGTGATCCCCCGGGCGCGCAGCCGGGCGACGGCGTCGCCGAGCACCTGGGCGCCGGTCGCGTCGATGGTGGAGACGCGGGACATCCGCAGGATCACCACCCGCACGTCGGCCACCTCGGCCAGTTCCAGCAGGAACGTGTGCGCGGCGGCGAAGAAGAGCGGCCCGTCCAGCCGGTACGCGACGATGTGCTCGGCGAGCAGCGCATGCTCCTCGGCGCTGTGCTCGCCGGTGTCCAGCGGTACCTGTTCCAGCCTGGCGCTGCGGGCCACCGCACGCAGCGCGAGGACGACCGCCACGGCGAGCCCGACGACCACAGCGGTCACCAGGTCCCAGATCACCGTGACGGCGAACGTCAGCACCAGCACCACCGCGTCGGCCCGGGTGGCCCGCATCAGCGCCAGCAGGGAGGCCGCCTCCACCATCCGGACCGTGGTGGCGAGCAGCACCCCGGCCAGCGCGGCCAGCGGGATGCGGCCGACCAGCGGAGCGGCGGCGAGCACGATCGCGGCGAGGGCGACCGCGTGGGTGAGCGCGGCGAGCTTCGAGGACGCACCGGCGCGCACGTTCACCGCCGTACGGGCGATGGCGGCGGTCGCCGGGATGCCGCCGAAGACCGGGGAGGCGAGGTTGGCCAGGCCCTGGCCGAACAATTCCCGGTCCGGGTCGTGCCGCTCGCCGACGGTCATGCCGTCCGCCACCGTGGCGGAGAGCAGGCTCTCCAGGGCGGCGAGCGCGGCCACCGCCAGGGCACTCGGCAGCAGGATGCCCAGCGCCCCGAGGTCCACGAAGTCCAGTGACGGCGTGGGCAGTCCGTGCGGCAGCTCGCCGATCCGGGCCAGGTCGATCGGGGCCAGCCCGGCGAGGACCGTCGCGGCGGCCACCCCGACCAGGGAGAACGGCACGGCGGGCCGCCACCGGCCGCCGAGCAGCATCAGCGCCGCCACGCCGAGCGCCACGGCGATCGCGGCGGGCCGGGGCTGCGCGGCGAACCGGGCGACCGCGTCGGCGGCCACCGCCCACACCTTCTCTCCGTGCGCGCCGGTGACGCCGAGCGCGGCCGGCACCTGTTGCAGCGCGATCACCACGGCGATGCCGGCGGTGAAGCCCTCGATCACCGGGGCCGGCAGGTAGCGCACGTACCGGCCGAGGCGGGCCAGCGCGAGCGCGATCAGGATCAGCCCGGCCAGCGCGCCGACCATCAGCACGCCACCGGCGCCGAACTGCTGCACCACCGGCACCAGCACGACAGTCATCGCCCCGGTGGGGCCGGAAACCTGGAGGTTGGAGCCGCCGAAGACCGCCGCGACCGCTCCGGCGACGACGGCGGTGACCAGACCGGCCTGCGCGCCGAGCCCGGAGGTGACGCCGAAGGCCAGCGCCAGCGGCAGCGCCACCACGGCGACGGTGAGCCCGGCGAGCAGGTCACGCCGGGGCGAGCGGCGCACGGCCGCCCAATCGGTCCGGCCGGGCAGCAGCCCGCCGAACAGCCGACCCGCCTGCCGTACGAGGTCACCGGCACGAAGGGCCGTCCCGCTCACCGGCCCGTCCCCGAGGCCCGGAGTTCGTCCAGCAGGGCGTCCCGGTCGGTGAGGACCGCGCCGAGGATGCGCCGCCCGGCGGCGAGCAGGTCGGCCACGTCGGGGGTGCTGAGCGCGTACATCACCAGCGGACCGTCCCGGTACGAGGTGACCATGCCGGCGCGGCGCAGCACGGCGAGCTGCTGGGAGAGGTTGGACGCCTCCACGTCGATGGCGGCCAGCAGGTCGCGGACCGGCTTCGGCCCGTCCTGGAGCAGCTCGAGCACCCGGATACGCACCGGGTGCCCGAGCGTACGGAACAGCTCCGCCTTGGCCTGGTACAGCGGCACCGACACGGCTCACCCCTCCGACGACTTTGAAGACTTTAGCACTTGCATAAATCTTCAAATCGACGGCGACGGGGGTGACCGCCTCAGAGCAGGTCGTTGACGCAGCGCAGCACCGGGCGCGCGGCAAGCGCGTCGGCGTCCAGCGGCGCGTCCGCCCGCACCGTGAAGACCGCCGACTCCCCGGGCAGCAGCGTCACCAGCGCCTGGTCGGCCTGCGCGGACGGGTCCAGCCGGTCGGGGAACAGCGTCAGGTCGCGCAGCACCGTCCGCGCGGTGACCCGGACCCGCCGTCCGCCGTCCGCCGGCTCGACCGTCGCGTCCCAGTCCGCCGCCGGCCACTCGACGTCGCGGTCCTCGGCGAAGAACCACAGCGCCCGCTCCGCGGTGTCACCGGCCTCCGCGACCAGCAGCTCGCGGCGCGCCTCGTCCGGCCGCGCCAGCTCCGCCGGCAGCGGCAGCACCACCGAGGAGTACGCCGGGACGTCGACGTCGACCGAGGTCTTCGCCCTCGGCTCCCCGGCCAGGGTGAGCCGGGTGACCGTGGCCGGTGCGGTCCACGCCTGCCCGGTCTCGTTCACCGCCACCAGCGCCAGCCCACCGTCGCGCGGCTGCACGGTGAGCAGCCGGTCGGCGTAGGCGCGGCGCAGCGCGTACCACAGGGGTTTGCGGCGGCCGTCGCCGTCGACGGCGGCCCAGGACGTGACCGGCCAGCAGTCGTTGAGCTGCCACACGATGGTGCCGGTGCAGACCGGCCGGTGCGAGCGGAAGTGCTCGACGCCGAGTTGGATGGCGCGGGCCTGGTTGAGCTGGGTGTAGTAGTGCCAGTCGTCGAAGTCGGCGGGCGGCGGCAGGTGGGCGTCGAGCCCGCGCTGGAGCTTCCGGTCCCCGTCGGCCGCCTTCTGGTGGTGGGCCATGCCCGGTGAGTCGTGCGCCAGCGGCTCGTCGGAGATGGACCGGCGCAGCGTCGCGTACGCGGGCGGGGCCTGGTAGCCGAACTCGGCGACGAAGCGCGGCACGTACTCGCGGTACTTGGTGTAGTCGTCGTCGTTCCAGACGTCCCAGATGTGCATCGTGCCGTGCGCGGGGTCGTTGGGGTGGATGTCGTCGCTGCCGGACCAGGGGCTGCCCGGCCAGTACGGGACGGTCGGGTCCAGCTCGCCGACGATCGTGGGCAGCAGCTCCAGGTAGTAGCCGCGCCCCCAGGTGCGCCCGGCGAGCGGCTCCTGCCAGTCCCAGTCGTGCCAGCCCCAGATGTTCTCGTTGTTGCCGGTCCAGAGCACCAGCGACGGGTGGCCGGCGAGCCGGGTCACCTGTTCCCGCGCCTCCGCCTCGACCTCGGTGCGGAACGGCTCCTCCTCCGGGTACGCCGCGCAGGCGAACAGGAAGTCCTGCTGCACCAGCAGGCCGGCCTCGTCGGCCAGCTCGTAGAAGTCGTCCGACTCGTAGCGGCCGCCGCCCCAGATCCGCAGCAGGTTGACGTTGGCCCCGAGGGCCTGGTCGAACCGCTGCGCCAGCCGGGCCCGGGTGACCCGGTTGGGAAACGCGTCGTCGGGGATCCAGTTGACCCCCTTGACGAAGATCGGCACGTCGTTGACGTGCAGCGTGAACGGGGTGCCGTGCGCGTCGGGCGTGGTGTCCAGGCGCACCGAGCGGAAGCCGATCCGGCGGGACACGGCGTCCAGGTCCCGGCCGTCGGCCGCCCGCAGGGTCACGTCGAGGTCGTGCAGCGGCTGGTCGCCGTACCCGACCGGCCACCACAGCGCGGGGTCGTCGACGGTGAGGGTGAGCACGGCGGCCCGCTCCCCCGCCGGCACCGCCACCTCGGCGGCGACACCGGCGACGCCGGCGTGCACGGTCAGCGGCTCGTCGCGGGCCCGTTCCACCTCGACGTGCAGCTCCACCCGGCCGACGCCGCCGTCGACGGTGACCAGCGGCCGGACGGTCGCCAGCCGGGCGGTAGACCAGGCGTGCAGGCCGATCTGCTGCCAGATGCCCGCGGTGACCACCGTCGGTCCCCAGTCCCAGCCGAAGTTGCAGGCAGTCTTGCGGATGAAGTGGAACGGCTCCGGGTACGCGTTCGGCCGGTCGCCGAGCCGGTCCCGGTGGGCCTCGGCGTAGCGGTACGGCGAGTCGAAGCGTACGGCGAGGGTGTTGTCGCCGGGCCGCAGCAGCGACCGGACGTCGAACCGGTAGGAGCGGTGCTGGTTCTCGGTGCGCCCGACCTCGACACCGTTGAGCGTGACCGTCGCGACCGTGTCCAGGCCGGTGCAGACCAGGTCGGCCCGGTCGTCGCCGCCGGGCGCGTGGTGGAACGTGGTCTGGTAGACCCAGTCGGTGCGTCCGATCCAGGTGAGCCGGTTCTCGTTGTCGTCGAGGTACGGGTCGGGGATGAGGCCGGCGGCGAGCAGGTCGGTGTGCACGCACCCGGGCACGGTCGCCGGCACCGCGACCCCGGCGATCTCCGACGGCACCTGCGGGCCGGGCAGGGCTCGCAACGTCCAGCCCTCGTGCAGCAGCGTGGGACGGCTCACGACTTCACCGCGCCTTCCATGATTCCGCGGACGATCTGGCGTCCACCGATGAACAGCATGAGCAGCAGGGGGATGGTGGCGATGAACGCGCCGGCCAGCACCCGCCGGTAGATCACGTAATTGCCGCTGGCCAGGTCGGAGACCGCGACCATCGAGGTGGGGAAGTCGGTGCCGCTGAGCGTGATCAGCGGCCACTGGAAGTCGTTCCAGGTGGCCACGAACGTGAGCAGGCCGAGCACCGCCAGGGCCGGGCGGATCGCGGGCAGCACGATCATGGCGTACACCCGCATGGTCGTGGCGCCGTCGACCCGGGCCGACTCGACCAGCTCGTCCGGGACGGTGTTGACGATGAACTGCCGCATGTAGAACACGCCGAACGCGGTGACCAGGCCGGGCGCGATGACCGCGAGCAGGGTCCCGTTCCAGCCGAGCTTGCCCATCACGATGTAGAGCGCCACGATGCCGAGCTGGTTCGGCACAGTGAGCGTCAGCACCACGAAGAGCATCAGCGCGTTGCTGCCCTTGAACCGCAGCTTGGCGAAGGCGAACCCAGCCAGCGAACAGAAGAACAGCACCGAGGCGGTCACCACGGTCGAGACGATGACGCTGTTGACCAGCGACGCGGCGAAGTAGACGTCCTGGAGGGAGAAGACCTCGTCGACGTTGGTCAGGAACCGGTCACCCGGAACGATCGCCGGGGGGAGCTTGGCCAGCGCCTCGTCGTTGCTGGTGGCGATGACGAACATCCAGTAGAGCGGGAACGCGGCGAACAGCATGCTGACCGCGAGGAGCAGGTAGGTCCAGAGCCCGGCCGGGGTGTCCTGCGGCGCCCGGGCCATGGCGCGCCGCTTGCGGCGGACCGGCGGGGAGGCGACGGCACTCATTTGCGCCCTCCGGAGAGTCGGTTCGTCAGCAGGTAGTTGACCCCGGCGACGACCAGGATGATCAGGAACAGGGCCCAGGACATGGCCGCGGCGTAGCCGAGGTTGAGGTCCTTCCAGCCGACCTTGTAGATGAGCTGGGCGATGGTCTGCCACTCACCGTTCGGCCCGCCGGTGGCGGCCTGGGCGTTCGGGTCGAACAGCATCGGCTCGGTGAAGAGCTGGAGGCCGCCGATGGTGGAGAGGATCACGGTGAACAGGACCACCGGCTGGATCATCGGCACGGTGATCCGCCAGAGCTGCTTCCACTGGCCGGCGCCGTCGATCGCGGCGGCCTCGTAGACGTCGCGCGGGATGGACTGCATGGCGGCCAGGTAGAGCAGCGCGTTGTAGCCGATCCACTTCCAGTTGACCATGGTGGCGATGGCGATCCAGGCGTGCAGCTTGTCGGCCCGCCAGTCGATCGGGTCGTCGGCGCCACCGATGCCCAGCAGGCCGAGGACCCAGTTCGCCATGCCGAAGTCGCGGGAGAAGAAGACGCTGAACACCATGGTCGAGGCGACGATCGGGGTCACGTACGGCAGCAGCACGCCCACCCGCCACCAGGTCTGCGCCCGCAGCTGCCGGTTGAGCAGCGAGGCGACCAGCAGGGCGAGCAGCAGCTGCGGCACGGTGGAGAGCAGGAAGATGCCGAAGGTGTTGTAGAGGGCGTTCCAGAAGTCCTCGTCGGCGACGAGCCGGCTGAAGTTCTCGAAGCCCGCCCAGTAGGGCAGCGTCGGGTCGTCGAGCCGGTAGTTGCGCAGCGAGACCACCGCGTTGAACAGCAGCGGGAACAGCCCGAACACGATGAAGAGCAGGAAGAACGGCGCGATCATCAGGTACGGCATGTAGCGCATGTCGAAGCGGTACAGCCGGTTGCGCCAGGTCAGCCGCCGCTCGTCGGCCCCGGGGCGGCCGCGCTCCGGCGCGGGTCGGCGGCTCGGCGGCGCGGGCGCGGCACGGGTGCTGGACATCGGATCACTCCAGAGCCGAGGAGGGTGGACGGGTACGGCGGTGCCGGAGCGGTCGGGTTCCGCTCCGGCACCGGTGGTGCGTCAGGACTTGGCGGCCTTGTCGGCCTCCTTGACCGCCTCGTTCCAGGCGGCGTCCGGCTTCAACGACTTGTTCTCCACCCGGCGGATGACGTTCTCCACCGCGACCCGGGTCGGGCCGTTCTTCTTGCCCAGGTACTGCGGGGTGAGGCCCTGCGCCATCTTCGGGAAGATCTGGCCGACCGGGGCGTTGTTGAAGAACGGGTTCTTGAAGTCGGCGATCGCCGGGTCGGCGTAGAGCGCCGGCTGCGACGGCAGGTTGCCGACCTTCTTGAAGATCTCGATCTGCTGCTCCGGCGCGACCAGCCACTCCAGCAGCTTGTACGCCTCGTCGACGTTCTTGCCCTGCTTGGGGATGGTCAGGAACGAGCCGCCCCAGTTGCCGCCGCCGCCGGGCACCGCGGCGATGTCCCACTTGCCCTGGGTGCCGGGCGCGGTGTCCTTGATGTGGCCGAGCATCCAGGCCGGGCAGGCGAGCACCGCGAACGCGCCGCTGGTGAAGCCCTTGTCCCAGTCGGCCTGGAAGCTGACCAGGTTGGCCGAGAGCCCGGAGTCGACGGCCTTGACCGTGTAGTCGAAGGCGACCTTCGGGCCCTGCTCCATCTGGAGCTGCTCCTGGTCGTTGTAGAAGCCGACCTGCTGCTGGCCGAGGATCGGGTTGAACAGGTTGGTGCCGGCGTCGATGAACTTCTTCTTGGTCTTGCCGGTGTACTGCTGGCCGACCTCCAGGAACTTGTCCCAGGTGGGCCAGAGCGCGGAGACCTGGTCGCGGTCGGTGGGCAGGCCGGCGGCCTTGAACAGGTCGGTGCGGTAGCACATGGCCAGGCCGCCGACGTCGGTGCCGAGGCCGATCTGCGTCTTGCCATCGGACGAGAGCGACTGCTTCCACTTCCAGGGCAGGTACTTGCTCTCGTAGGAGCCGGCGCCCTTGTCCAGCAGGTTGACGAACTTGTCGGACTGGCTGCGGAACTGGACCATGAAGCCCTCGTCGATCGCCGCGATGTCCGGCGCGCCGTTGCCGGCGACGAGCTTCTTCTGCAGGTCCTCGTGCTGGGCGTTGTACTCGCCCGAGTTGAGCTGGATCTTGACGTTCGGGTGCTCGGCCTCGTACTTGGTCTTGAGGTCCTGCAGGCCGAAGTCGCCCCAGAAATTGATCTTCAACGTGACCTGACCGTCGGCCGCGTCCGAGCCGCCGGTGGTGCTCCTGCCGCTGCAGGCGGCGACCATGACCAGGCTGACGGCACCGACGGCGGCCGTGCGCGCCCAGTGCGTCCAGGACCGTTTCATGTCATCCTCCGCGCCGAATGGGAACGCTCCCGAGATCGAGAGACGTTGACTGAACCGGATAAGTGAGGCCACCGTACGGTTCACCTCCGGTACTGTCAACGGCCGGTTAACAGCGAGGCCGTCCCGTAACCTTCGGCGGCGGATGGGAGCGCGACCATGCGTGGTGGAGCGCTTTCCGGAGCAGTTTTGTGAGCGCAGGGGGTGGCGGACAGGGGTGGGGGTGGCCGTACGCTGAACCGCACAAGTGACGAACTGTGCGGTTCAGTCGTGAAGGTCCGCCGCGCCGACCGGCCGGCGGGCCCGGTGCAGTAGCGTCACTTGCCGCCGGCCACCCCGGCGGTCGACAGCGCCCGCGAGGGCCGGACACAGTGGAGGACGCTGCGGTGAAGCGGCCGACCATCGCCGACGTCGCCCGACGTGCCGGGGTCTCCAAGGGCGCGGTGTCGTACGCGCTCAACGGGCAGCCCGGCGTCTCCGAGGCGACCCGCCAGCGCATCCTGGCGATCGCGGCCGAGATCGGGTTCAGTCCGAGCAGCGCCGCCCGGGCGCTCTCCGGCGCCACCGCCAAGGCGGTCGGGCTGGCGCTGTGCCGGCCCGCCCGGATACTCGGCATCGAGCCGTTCTTCATGGAGCTGATCAGCGGCGTCGAGGCCGAACTGTCGGCCCGCTCGTACGCGCTGACCCTGCAGGTGGTGACCGACCAGGAGGCGGAGATCGCGGTCTACCGCCGCTGGTGGGCCGAGCGTCGGGTGGACGGCGTCTTCGTCTGCGACCTGCGCACCGACGACCGCCGGGTGCCGGCGCTGGAGGAGCTGCAACTGCCCGCCGTGGTGATCGGCGGCCCGGGGCACACCGGAAGCCTGGCCAGCGTCTGGTCGGACGACGCGGCGGCCCTGGTCGAGACCGTGGAGTACCTGGTCGCGCTCGGCCACCGGCGGATCGCCCGGGTCGGCGGCCTCCCCTCGCTGCTGCACACCGAGATCCGCACCGACGCGTTCACCGACGTGTGCCGGCGGCTCGGGCTGGACGAGGCGAGCACGGTCTGGTCGGACTACACCGGCGAGGAGGGGGCGCGGGCCACCCGGCGTCTGCTCAGCTCCGCCAGCCGTCCGACGGCGGTGATCTACGACAACGACGTGATGGCGATCGCCGGGCTCTCGGTGGCCCAGGAGATGGGGCTCGCCGTCCCCGGCGACCTGTCCATCGTCGCCTGGGACGACTCCCCGCTCTGCCAACTGGTGCACCCGCCGCTGACCGCGCTGGGCCGGGACATCCCGGCGTACGGGTCGCACGCCGCCCGGCAGCTCCTCGCCGTGATCGCCGGGGAGCCGGTGAGCGGACTCCAGGACGAGACCGCCCACCTCACCCCGCGCGGCAGCACCGCACCGCCGCGCGCTCGCTGAACCGGTTCAGCTCTGCGCCCACCGGGCCTCACCGCGACGCCGACGGATACTCCTCGAACCACGCCTCGACCCGCTCCGCGGTCGCCGGCCGGGCCAGCGCGAAACCCTGCCCGTACCGGCATCCGGCCCGGCACGCGCCGGCCACCTGACCGTCCGACTCCAGCCCCTCCACCACCACCTCCACGCCGAGCCGGTCGCCGAGATTGGCCACCACGTCGATCAGCGGGCGCTGCCCGTCCGCGCCGGGAGCCACCAGGTGCGGTCCGACCTTGAGCAGGTCGATCGGCAGCCGGCGGAGCTGGGCCAGCGAGGCGTGCTCGGCGCGGAAGTCGTCCAGCGCGGTGCGCACCCCGAGCGACCGGAGACCGGCCAGCCGAGCCACCACCGTGGACAGCTCCGCGCCCACCGCCGGCTCCGCCACCTCCACCACCAGCCGTTCCGGCGGCACGTCGTACGCGGCCAGCGCGGTCGCGACGCGGGCCACGAAGTCCGGCGCGGCCAGCTCACGCGGGGTCACGTTCACCGCCATCCACAGCTCCCGGCCCCCCTCCGACCAGGCGGCCAGCTGCCGGCAGGCCCGGTCCACCACCCACCGTCCGACCTCGCCGAGCAGGTCGAGGTCGGCCGCCACCGGCAGCAGCTCCGCCGGCAGCACGGTGCCCAACGCCGGGCTGCGCCAGCGCAGCAGCGCCTCGATGCCCACCGGCATCCGGTCGGCCAGCGCCACCACCGGCTGGTAGACTAGGTCCAGTTCGCCCCGGGCCACCGCGCCGGGCAGCTCCCGCTCCAGGTCGAGCCGGCGGACCAGCTGCTCCTCCAGGTAGGCGTCGTACCACTCGACCCGGTCCCGACCCAGCTGTACCGCCCGCCGCCGGGCCAGGCCGGCCTGACGGAACACGTCCTCCGGCTCGCCGCCGGTGGTCTCGGCCAACCCCACGCTCACCGCCAGTCGGACCACACCCCCGGCCCGGGGATACGGCTCCACGAGCGCCGCCAGCAGCCGGGTGCCCAGCGCGTACGCGAGCACCGGACCGAGATCGGTGAGGACGGCGTACTCGGTGTCGCCGACGCGGGCGACCAGGTCGTGCGGGCCGCAGCCGGCCCGGAGCCGCCGACGCACCTCGGCCAGCACCGCCGCGTCCGGCGCCGTCGCGTGCTCGCCGTGCAGGTCCACCACGAGCAGCGCGCCGCCACTGCGCCGGGGCAGCACCCGGACCAGGTCGGCCCGGGTCAACGGCGCGGAGTCGGCGGGGTCGGCCTCCGCGCCGACGAGCCGCCGCAGCGACGCCTCACTGGCCGCGAGCCGCTCGACCCGACGGCGGTGGTCGGCGGCGGCGAGCAGCTCGCCCACCATGATCGGCGGGATGACCGCCAGCCCGAGCGCCATGGCGGCGGGCGTGAACTCCCCCGCCGTGCCGAGGTGCACGCCGGCGGCCAGGGCCGCGACGCCGGCCGGCGCGGTGAGCCGGGGCCATGCGGCCGGCGCCACGCCGTGGTGCGGTCGCTCCCCCGCCGACGTACGCCGGGCGCCGGCCGCGGTCAGCAGCGCACCGGCGAGCAGCGGCGGGCCGACGGCCGACATCGCCCGGTCCGGGGCGTCGTACGCCAACAGCACCACCAGCAGCGACAGCCCGGCGAGCGTGAGACCGGCGCCGGCGTGGCAGCGCGCGGCGCCGGGCCGGCGACGCCGCTCGGCCATCGCCGCCATCGCGAGCACGGCCAGCGCCACCGCGCCGCCGACGCTGGCGACCCGTGCGGCCACCGGCACCGGACCGACCGGCAGCACCATCCAGCCGGCGAAGACCAGGCTGACGGTGAGGGCGAGCACGTCGACGCCACGGCGCAACCGCTCCCGCCCGGGCAGCCGGGACCGGCCGGGCAGCCGCAGCAACGCGGCGGCGTGCAGCGGCGCGGTGAGACCGAGACCGACCAGCGCCACCGGTAGCCGGTGCGCCGGATCGCTGAGCGGCAGCACCGCCACGGTGAGCCCGGCGACCAGGACGGCGGCGTCGAGGATCGCGGCCACCCGCCGGGACAGCGCCACCCGGCGCGCCTGCCGCCCGGTCGGCTCGGACCGTCCTTGATCGGCGGTCCCGGACCGGCCCGGCCCCGGCGCGGGGCGCCTCGTCCCGGGAGCCGGACGCGGGATCGCGTGGTCCCGTGCCGCCGGTGCGGGTGGGCGCGGAGCCGGGGCGGCGCCCGGGAACGGGGTCGGTGGGACGCCGGCCAGCCAGGCGAGCCGCACGCAGGCGAGGGCGGAGCCCCCGGCGACGGCGAGCGCCACGGCGGCGGGGCCGGGCACGAGCCCGGCGGTGCCCGCCAGGAGGAAGAGCGCGCCGCCGAGCGACGCGGCGAGGTCGGGCAGGGGCGGAAGCCGGCGCGGACCGGCGGGAGGGGTGACGGGCACGGCGGTCGCCTTCGTGAGGGGGCACGGGGCGTTGCGGTTGCGGTGCGACGTGCGGGGTAGGAGCGCGGGCGGGCGGGGCCGCATCGGCGGAGACCGCTGCGGCCACGCCTAAGAACGATCCCGGACGCACCCGGTGACGCGACAGTGACGTCTGTCACAGTGCCGGAGGCTCGATCAGGCGGCCGGTACGCCCGATCGGGAAGGTGGGCCGGCCGGATGGGATCATCGGGGGGTGAGCCGCGCCGAGACCGTCCGTTTCCGCCACAACCAGGCCATCCTGGCCGCCGCGATCGTCGCCTTCATCGGCGCGCTGCCGCTGGCCGGTGCCCGCTGGTGGCTGCTCTGGGTGCTGCTCGTGCCGCTCGCGGTCGGCGTGTGGGCATGGCGCTCCGGCACCGACGCGGACGCCCGGGAGCTGCGGCTGCGCGCGCTCCTCGGGCAGCGGCGGGTGCCCTGGGCCCGGGTGGCGGAGCTGGCCGGTGACCCCCGGGGGCGGGCGGTCGCCCGGCTCGACGACGGGCAGGTGCTGGTGCTACCCGCGGTCCGCGCCACCGACCTGCCCCGGCTGATCACCGCGACCGGGCAGGAGATGCCCGACGACGACGCACCGGGTCAGTAGCCGTCGACCACCCGGTTCGCCAGTTCCTCCCCACCCGCGAAGCGCCGCAACTGCTCCCCCACCAGCCGGTAGGCCCGCGGCAGCAGGCCGCGCACCGAGCCGGCCACGTGCGGGGTGAGCAGCACGTTCGGCAGCTCCCACAGAGGATGGTCGGCGGGCAGCGGCTCCGGGTCGGTGACGTCCAGTGCGGCCCGCAGCCGCCCCGACGACAGCTCGGCGACCAGCGCCGAGGTGCGGGCGACCGGACCGCGCGCGGCGTTCACCAGCAGCGCGCCGTCCGGCATCGCGGCGAGGAAGCGCTCGTCGACCAGGCCCCGCGTCCGGTCGGTCAGCGGGACCAGCAGCACCACCACGTCCGCCTCGGGCAGCAGGCTGGGCAGCTCGGCCACGCCGTGCACGCCGTCGGCCGGGCGGGGCGTGCGGGCGACCAGCGTGAAGCTCACCTCGAACGGGGCGAGCCGGGCGCGCACGGCCGCGCCGATCGAGCCGGCGCCGACGATCAGCACCCGCTTGCCGGCCAGCTCGTCGGTCGGGGCCACCTCGTCGTACGCCCACTCCCGCCGCGCCTGTGCGCGGGCCAGCGGCGCGAACCCGCGCAGGGCGGCCAGGATCGCGGTGACCACCCACTCGGCGGTGGCCGAGTCGTGCACGCCGCGGGCGTCGCAGAGCGTCACACCCGCCGGCACCCGGCCCACCCACGCGTCCGCGCCGGCGGAGAGGAGTTGCACCACCTCGACGTCGGGCAGTTCGGTCAGGAGCGCGCCGGCGTCCGGGCCGGACAGGAAGGGCGGCACCCAGAACCGCACGCCGGCCGGGGCGGACGGAAGCCGGGACGGGTCCTCCAGCACCTCCACGGTGACGCCGGGCGGGAGCTCACCGAGCAGGCGGCGGCCGTCGGGGTGCGGAATCCATGCCTTCACGACCGCCGACCATATCCGTCCGCGCTGGTCGGCGCGGCGGGGGCCGTGACGAACACCCCGCCGGGGGTCGGGCACACGTGCGACAGGGTTTAATCGAGGGCGGGACGCCGGCCGGTGCCCGGGGTAAGGGGAGCGGGTGACGATGAGCGAGGACGGCCCCGGACGGACGGCCGCGCCGATTCCGGCGCTGACCGACCCCGACCGGCTGCGGTCCCTCGACGAGACCCGCCTCGACTCCGTGCCGGACGAGGCGTTCGACCGCTTCGCCCGACTGGTCGGTGACCTGCTCGACGTGCCGGTCGCGCTGGTCTCCCTGGTCGACGCGGAGCGCCAGTTCTTCCCGGGCGCGACCGGGCTGCCCGAGCCCTGGGCGGCCCGCCGGGAGACCCCGCTCAGCCACTCGTTCTGCCAGCACGTCGTCGACATCGAGGTGCCGATGGTGCTGCCCGACGCCCGCCTCTACCCCCGGGTGCGGCTGAACCTCGCCATCGAGGACCTGGGCGTGGTGGCGTACGCGGGCATGCCGCTGACCGACCTGGACGGGCGGGTGCTCGGCTCGCTCTGCGCGATCGACAGCAAGCCCCGGGCCTGGACCAAGGAACAGCTGCGAACCCTCGGCGACCTGGCCGCCGCCTGTTCCTCGGAGCTGCGGCTGCGGATCGCCGTCCGCGGCGCCGAGGAGGCCCGCCGCCGCGCCGAGGAGGCGCACGACCGGCTCGCCATGCTGGCCGGGATGAGCGAGATGCTCGGCGGCACGCTCGACGTGTCCACCACCGTCGACCGGCTCGCGCACGCCATGGTGCCGCTGCTCGGCGACTGGTGCCTGATCACCCTGGTCGACCCGGCCGGCCGGCCGCGCACCGTCTCCGGGGTGCACCGCGACCCGGAGCGCGACGCCGACCTGGCCCGCTTCACCGCGCTGCTGACCACCGGGCTCGGCCCGGACTCGCTGATCCGGTCGGTGCTGCGCAGCGGCCGGCCGGTGATGCGCGGCGTCGCCGGTCTCGACGACGTGGCACGCGGCACTACCCGTCCGGAGCTGGTGGCGCTGGCCGAGCGGCTCGGCATCGGCTCCCACCTGACCGTGCCGATCACCGCGGCCGGCGACCGGGTGATCGGCGCGGTCACGCTCGTCAACCGTCCCGGCCGACGCGGCTTCGACGCGAGCGACCTGCGCACCGCCCAGGACATCGGCGTACGGGCCGGCCAGGCGGTCGGCAACAGCCGGCTCTACGGCGAGCAGCGGCACGTCGCCGAGGTGCTCCAGCACAGCATGCTGCCCACGCTGCCGGCGGTGCCGGGGATCGAGCTGGCCGCCCGCTACCTGCCGGCCGCGGACCGGGTCGAGGTCGGCGGCGACTGGTACGACGCGTTCGTCCAGCCCGACGGCGAGCTGGTCGCCGCGATCGGCGACGTCGCCGGGCACGACATCGAGGCGGCGGCCTCCATGGGCCAGCTGCGCAACCTGGTCCGGGGCAACGCGTACGGGCGGGACGACCCGGTGGAGGAGCTGGTGGCCAACCTCGACCGGGCCATCGGCGGGCTGCGGGTGCCCACGGTCGCCACCGCGGTGCTGGCCAGGGTCCGCCCGCACGGCGACGGGCTGCGGGTCTGCTGGTGCAACGCCGGCCACCCGCCACCACTGCTGATCCGCGCCGACGGCACGGTGTCGGTGGCCGAGGGACGGGGTCCGCTGCTCGGCCTGGCCCGCCCGCCCCGGCGCACCGGACGGGCTCTCACCCTCGCGCCGGGCGACACGCTGCTGCTGCACACCGACGGGCTGATCGAGCGCCGCGACCAACCGATCGACGAGGGGCAGGCGGAGCTGCTGGCCCACCTCGCCGCGGCCGGGTCCGGGGTGCCGCTCAGCCTCCTCTGCGACCGGCTGCTCGCCGCCGCGCACCGTCGCGAGGACGACGTCGCCCTGCTCGCGCTGCGGGTCGGCTGACCGGACACCGTCGCCGCGTGCGGTCGGCCGGGCTCGACCAGCCCGGTTCCCTGGTCCGCCCGGCTAGGCTGGGCCGGGTGAGCCCGCGTCTGACGTACCCCCGCATCCGCCGCCTCCGGACGGCGCTGGCGGCCTCGTGCGCGGCGTTGCTGCTGGGCACCGCCGGCTGCGCCCTCGGCGAGCCCGAGCCGGACCCGGCCGGCGAGCCGCCCAACCTGCCGACACCCTCGGCCACCGCCAGTCCCGGTGGGGCCGGCCAGCAGGTGGTGGCCACGGTGCTGGCCAAAGGGCTGGAGGTGCCGTGGGCCATCGCGTTCCTGCCCGACGGCGCGGCCCTGGTCACCGAACGGGACAGCGGGCGGATCCTCCAGGTCGGGCCGGAGTCCGGGCCGGACGGGCTCACCGTGCGGCCGGTGCAGACCGTGCCGGGCGTGGCGTCCGGCGGTGAGGGCGGCCTGCTCGGCATCGCCGTCTCCCCCGGCTACGCGCGGGACCGCACCGTCTTCGTCTACTACACCGCGCAGGACGACAACCGGATCGCGAAGCTGCGGCTCGGCCAGCCGCCGACCCCGATCCTCACCGGCATCCCCAAGGCCGGCAACCACGACGGCGGCGGGCTGGGCTTCGGCCCGGACGGTTTCCTCTACGCGAGCACCGGTGACGCCGGTCGCACCGAGAACGCGCAGGACCCGAAGAGCCTCGGCGGCAAGATCCTGCGGATCACCCCGGACGGCAAGCCGGCCCCCGGCAACCCGACCGCCGGTTCCCCGGTCTGGTCGACGGGGCACCGCAACGTGCAGGGCTTCGCCTGGACGCCGAACAAGCGGATGTACGCGGTGGAGTTCGGCCAGAACACCTGGGACGAGATCAACCAGATCAATCAGGGCGGCAACTACGGCTGGCCGCAGGTCGAGGGGCGTGGCGACGACAAGCGCTACGTGAACCCGATCGTGCAGTGGCGCACCGCTGACGCGTCCTGCTCCGGGCTGGCCGCGGTCGAGCGGCTGCTGGTCACCGCCTGCCTGCGCGGCCAACGGCTGTGGCTGGTCGAGCTGGCCGGCAACGGCACCGTGCTGGGCCAGCCGCGTGAGCTGCTCACCGGGAAGTACGGCCGGCTGCGGGCCGCCGCCGTGGCGCCGGACGGCTCGATCTGGGTCAGCACCTCCAACCGGGACGGCCGGGGCAGGCCCGCCGCGGAGGACGACCGGATCCTGCGCCTGGTCTTCGCCGACGGCGGGGCCGGGCGGAGCTGACCGGCTTCGGCCGGGTTTACCAAGATCGCTCAAGGGGCAGGTCAGAATCTCAGCATGGACGACCACGAGAACGAACAGCACCGCGCCGGCGACGAGACCTCGCCGGAGATTGCGCGTGCCCGCCGTTGGACGGCCTGGCGGCCCGGCGACCGGCTGCGCCGGTTGGGCGTGGTGCTCGCCGTGCTCGCGGTCGCCCTCGGCGGCATCGTGGTGGGCACGTACGCGGGCGGCCACGTCGGCACCGACATCGGCCCGTTCCGCGCCGAGCTGAAGCTCAGCCCGTCGCTGACCGGCGGCACCACCGTCGACATCCCGCCGCTGGGCGCGCTGCTGCTGGACAGTCACGACGGACCGGCCTACCTGACCGTCGAGGTGGGCGCGCTGGACCAGGGCCGCACCGAGGCGCTGATCGGCGACCCGGCCAGCATCAGCCGGGCCAGCCAGTCGGCGGTGGAGGACGTCCGCGCCGGCGTGATGCGACTCGGGTTGAAGACGCTCGCCTCGGTGGTGCTGGCCACGCTGCTCCTGGCCGCGCTCGTGTTCCGGGACGTCCGGCGTACCGCCTGGGCCGGCGGCCTGGCGCTGGTGGTCACCGCCGGCAGCCTCGGCCTCGGCGCCGCCACCCTGCGGCCGCAGGCGATCGAGGAGCCCCGGTACGAGGGCCTGCTGGTCAACGCGCCCGCGATCGTCGGTGACGCGCGGCGGATCGCCAACGACTACACCAAGTACGCGGAGCAGTTGCAGCGGCTGGTCGGCAACGTCAGCAAGCTCTACACCACGGTCTCCGCGCTGCCGGTGGTGCAGCCGTCCCCGGGCACCACCCGGGTGCTGCACGTGTCGGACATGCACCTGAACCCGACCGGCTGGCAGCTGATCCGCACCGTGGTCGAGCAGTTCGGCATCGACGTCGTGATCGACACCGGCGACATCACCGACTGGGGCAGCGAGCCGGAGGCATCCTTCGTCGGCTCGATCGGCCTGCTCAAGAAGCCGTACGTGTTCATCCGCGGCAACCACGACTCGCCCCGCACCGCCGCGGCCGTGGCCCAGCAGCCGAACGCGATCGTGCTGAACAACTCCGTCACGACGGTCGGCGGGCTGACCATCGCCGGGATCGGCGACCCCCGGTTCACCCCGGACAAGGAGACCTCACCGGCCGGCAGCGGCCTCACCTCGGCCGTCGCCGACCAGGTGATCGGCGCCGGCGAGCAGCTCGCCGCCACGGTCGAGAAGTCGCCGCGGAAGGTGGACATCGCGCTGGTGCACGACCCGGCGTCGGCCGGGCCGCTCTCCGGCCTCGCGCCGTTGGTGCTGTCCGGGCACACCCACTCCCGGCAGGTGTCGAAGCTGCCGCAGGCACCGGGCAAGCAGCCGACCACGCTGATGGTGGAGGGCTCGACCGGCGGGGCCGGGCTGCGCGGGCTGGAGGGCGAGAAGCCCACCCCGCTGACCATGACGGTGCTCTACTTCGACCAGCAGAAGCTGCTCCAGGCCTACGACGAGATCACCGTCGGCGGCACCGGACAGTCCCAGGTCAACCTGGAGCGACACGTCATCCGGGACCCGGCCAAGGGCGACCAGGTGCCGGTCACCCCGACCCCCACCCGCGGCCCGTCGGAGTCACCGTCGCCCTCGTCGAGCGCCACCTCCCCGAGCCCGACCACCACCGGCTGACCCCGGTCAGCGCAGCGCGAGCGCGGCCAGCGCGGCGTTGACGATGCTGCCCGGCAGCAGGTCGTGCAGCTCGTACAGGTCACGGACGCTGCCGGACTGGCCGAACTCGTCCACCCCGAGCGGCACCGCCGGGGCCCCGACCGCCGAGCCGAGCCAGGCCATCGCGTGCGACGCCGCGTCGTGCACGGTGACCACCGGCACGCGGTCGACGAACGCCGACCGCAGCGCGCCGGGCACGCTCGGCACGGTGGCGGTCCGCACGCCCTGGCGCAGCGTCCGCTGCCACGCCCGGTAGAGCCGGTCCAGGCTGGTCACGTCCACCACGTGCGCCGCGACGCCCTCCTCCGCCAGCTCCGCGGCGGCGGCCAGGACCTCCGGCAGCACCGCGCCGGAGGCCGCGAGCTGCACCACCGGGGCGTCCGCCAGATCCGGGTACGCCTGGTGCGCGTCGACGAGCCGGTACGCGCCGGCCACCACCTGCCGGCGCAGCACCGCCTCGCCGAGCCGGGCCCGGGCCGCCTCGAACGGCGCCTGGTCGACCGGCCGGGTGCTGAGCCGGAAGTAGTACGCCCCGTCCTCGGCCGGCGCGGCGGTGGTGGCCGGTGCGCTCCCGCCGGCGATCTGCCCGAGCGCGTCGCAGAGCAGCCAGTCGAGGCTGCCGGCGTACGCGGGCTCCAGGAACGTCACGCCGGGCAGCTCCAGCCCGACCGAGGCGGTGATGGTGGACTGGTGCGCGCCGCCCTCGGGCGCCAGCGTGATGCCCGACGGGGTGCCGGCCACCACGAACCGGGAACCCGAGTAGGTGCCGTAGAGGAACGCGTCGAGCCCGCGCAGCACGAACGGGTCGTAGACCGTGCCCACCGGCAGCAGCGGCTGGCCGGACAGGTCCCACGACAGGCCGAGCTGGCCCAGCAGCAGGAACAGGTTCATCTCCGAGATGCCCAGCTCGATGTGCTGCCCGGCCGGGCTCTCCGTCCAGCGCAGCATCCGGTCCTCGGTCCAGGAACGCTGCTCGGTGGGGGCGAAGACGCCGGTCTTGTTGATGAAACCGGCCAGGTTGGTCGAGGTGGCCACGTCCGGCGCGGTGGTCACCAGGTAGGGCGCCACCTGCGGATCGCGGGCCAGGTCGACCAGCACCCGGCCGAAGACCTCCTGGGTGGAGACGGGCTTGTTCGCGCGTACCCGGGTGGTTTCCGGGACGGTGACGCCCAACGCCCGCTCGCGCGGCGGGCGGGACAGCGCCTCCCGGCGCTCGCCGGCCCGGATGCCGGCCGGGGACGCCGGGTCGAGGCGGTCCCACTCGGTCTCCGGAGTCAGGCCCTGTGCGGCGCGCAACGCGTCCACCTGCTCGGTGCTCAGCAGCGCCGAGTGGTTGCGCGGGTTGCCGGCGATCGGCAGGCCCCAGCCCTTGACCGTGTACGCGAACACGACGCTGGGCCGGTCGGTGACCGCGTCGCACTGGGCGTACGCGTCGAGCATCGCCTGCGCGTCGTGCCCGCCCAGGTCGGTGACGAGCGGGCCCAGCTCGTCGTCGCCGATGTCGGCGACGAACGCGGCCACCTCGGCCGGCGCGCCGTCCAGGAACTGCTTGCGCAGGGCCGGCCCGGCCAGCCCGAACAGCGACTGGTACTGCTCGTTCGGCATCCGGTCGATCCAGTCGCGCAGCGCCGCCCCGCCCGGCCGGGCGTACGCCTCGGCCAGCTTGCGGCCGTACTTGACCTCCACGACGTGCCAGCCGGCGGCCTCGAACTGGCCCCGCCACTGGTTGATCCGGATGCCGGGGACGACCCGGTCCAGCGACTGGCGGTTGAAGTCGACGAGCCACATCACGTTGCCCAGGCCGGTGGTGGCCGGGTCGGCGACCGCCTCCCAGATGTTGCCCTCGTCCAGCTCGGCGTCGCCGATGATGGCGACGAACCGGGAGTGCGGCCGCGCGCCGAAGTGCGCGTCGACGTAGCGGCGGGTGACGGCGGCGAACAGCGGCGCGGCGGCGCCCAGGCCGACCGAGCCGGTGGAGAAGTCCACCTCGTCCGGGTCCTTCGTGCGCGACGGGTACGACTGGAGCCCGCCGCGCGCCCGCAGCTTCGGCAGGTAGGACCGGTCGAGGTTGCCGAGCAGGTACTGGATGGCGTGGAACACCGGCGAGGCGTGCGGCTTCACCGCGACCCGGTCCTCGGCGTCCAGGTGCTCGAACCAGAGCGCGGTCATCGCGGTGACCAGCGAGGCGCTGGACGCCTGGTGACCGCCGACCTTCACCCCGTCACCGGTGTCCCGGTCGTGGTTGGCCGCGTCGACGATGCGGGTGGCGAGCCAGAGCACCCGGCGCTGGATCTCGTCGAGGACATCGGTGTTCACGCTGTCTCCATCCGGGCGTCGCCGTTGACGCCCACTGCGGTGTGGGGTGAGGCGTTAGGAAGGGCCCCTTCTTATGCACCAGGCGTTAAGAAGGGGCCCTTCCTTGCACGTCAGGCGGCGCCGAGGCGCTCCAGGATCAGCTCGCGGACGGTCTTCGCGTCCGCCTGGCCGCGGGTGGTCTTCATGACCGCGCCGACCAGCGCGCCGGCCGCCGCGACCTTGCCGCTGCGGATCTTGTCGGCGACGTCGGGGTTGGCCGCGATCGCCTCGTCCACGGCGGCGGTGAGCGCGCCGGTGTCCGAGACGACCTCCAGGTTGCGGTTGGTCATGATCTCGGTCGGCGAACCCTCGCCGGCCACCACGCCCTCCAGCACCGTACGGGCCAGCTTGTCGTTGAGCTTGCCCGCGTCGACCAGGCCCTGCAGCTCGGCGACCTGCGCCGGGGTGGCCCCGACGTCGGCCAGTTCCACGCCGGTCTCGTTGGCCCGGCGGGAGAGCTCACCCAGCCACCACTTGCGGGCGGCGGCCGGGGTGGCGCCGGCGGCCACGGTCGCCTCGATCAGCTCGACCGCGCCGGCGTTGACCACCGACTGCATGTCCAGGTCCGACAGGCCCCAGTCCTGCTGGATCCGCTTGCGGCGCAGCCGCGGCAGCTCCGGCAGGGCGGCCTTCAGCTCGGCCACCCAGGCGGTGTCCGGCGCGAGCGGCACCAGGTCCGGCTCCGGGAAGTACCGGTAGTCGGTGGCGGTCTCCTTGGACCGGCCCGGGGTGGTGTCGCCGGTGTCCTCGTGGAAGTGCCGGGTCTCCTGGGTGATCCGGCCCCCCGCGTCCAGCACGGACGCCTGGCGCAGCATCTCCGAGCGGACCGCCCGCTCGACCGAGCGCAGCGAGTTGACGTTCTTGGTCTCGGTGCGGGTGCCCCACTCCTCACCCGGCAGGTTCAGCGAGGTGTTGACGTCGCAGCGCAGCGAGCCCTCCTCCATCCGGACGTCGGAGACGCCCAGGGAGCGGATCACGTCGCGCAGCTCGGCGACGTAGGCGCGGGCGACCTCCGGCGCGAGCGCGCCGGTGCCCGGGATCGGCTTGGTGACGATCTCCACCAGCGGGATGCCGGCCCGGTTGTAGTCGACGAGCGACTCGGTGGCGCCGTGGATGCGGCCGGTGGCGCCGCCGACGTGCAGCGTCTTGCCGGTGTCCTCCTCCAGGTGCACCCGCTCGATGCCGATGCGCACCAGCTCGCCGTTGACCTCGACGTCCAGGTAGCCGTCGAAGCACAGCGGCTCGTCGTACTGGCTGATCTGGAAGTTCTTCGGCATGTCCGGGTAAAAGTAGTTCTTCCGGGCGAACCGGCACCACTCGGCGATCGAGCAGTTCAGCGCCAGACCGATCCGGATGGTCGCCTCGATGGCGGCCTTGTTGGCCACCGGCAGCGAACCGGGCAGGCCCAGGCAAACCGGGCAGACCCGGGTGTTCGGCTCGCCGCCGAAGTCGGTCGGGCACCCGCACCACATCTTGGTGTTCGTGCCCAGCTCGACGTGGGTCTCCAGGCCGATCACCGGTTCCCAGCGCGCCACGACCTCGTCGTACGCGGGCAGTGTCGTCGTCATCTGCTCCTGCCTCACAGTGCCGGTGGGGTGAACGTGCCGACCGTCGACTCCAGCGCGGCGGCGACCCGGTACATCCGGTCGTCGGCCATGGTCGGCGCCATGATCTGCAGGCCGACCGGGAGCCCGTCCGAGAGACCGCACGGGACCGAGATCGCCGGGCCGCCGTACAGGTTCGTCGGGATGGTGAACAGGTCGGCCAGGTACATCTGGTAGGGGTCGGAGGTGCGGGCCCCGATCGGGAACGCCACGAACGGCGTGGTCGGCGAGATCAGCGCGTCCACCTGCTCGAACGCGGTGGTGAAGTCGCGGGTGATCAGGGTGCGGACCTTCTGCGCCTGGCCGTAGTAGGCGTCGTAGTAGCCCGAGGACAGGGCGTACGTGCCGATCATGATGCGGCGCTTGACCTCCGGGCCGAAGCCGGCCTCCCGGGTCAGCGACATGACCTCCTCCAGGGACCGGTTGCCGTCGTCGCCGACCCGCAGGCCGAACCGGACACCGTCGAACCGGGCCAGGTTGGAGGAGCACTCGCTCGGCGCGATCAGGTAGTAGGCCGGCAGCGCGTACCTGAAGTGCGGGCAGGAGATCTCGACGATCTCCGCGCCCAGCTTGGCCAGGGCCTCCACCGACTCGCGGAACGCGGCCATCACGCCCGGCTCGGCGCCCTCGCCGGTGAACTCGGTGACCACACCGAGCCGCACGCCGGTCAGGTCACCGCTCGCGCCCAGCCTCGCCGCGCCCACCACGTCCGGCACCGGGGCCGGGATCGAGGTGGAGTCGCGCGGGTCGTGGCCGCCGATCACCTGGTGCAGCAGCGCGGCGTCGAGCACGTTGCGGGCGCACGGGCCGGGGGTGTCCAGCGACGAGGAGAACGCGACCAGACCGTACCGGGAGGTGCCGCCGTAGGTGGGCTTGGCGCCGACGGTGCCGGTGACCGCGCCGGGCTGGCGGATCGAGCCGCCGGTGTCCGAGCCGATCGACAGCGGCGCCTCGTACGCGGCCAGCGCCGCGGCGCTGCCGCCGCCGGAGCCGCCCGGGATCCGCTCGGTGTCCCACGGGTTGCGGGTCGGGCCGTACGCGGAGTATTCGGTGGAGGAGCCCATGGCGAACTCGTCCATGTTGGTCTTGCCGAGCATCACCGTGCCGGCGGCGCGCAGCCGCTCGACGATCGTCGAGTCGTACGGCGGACGCCAGCCCTCCAGGATCTTCGACCCGACGGTGGTGGGCACGCCCTTGGTGGTGAGCACGTCCTTCACCGCGACCGGCACGCCGGCCAGCGGGCCCAGCTCCTCGCCGGCGGCCCGACGCTCGTCCACGGCCCGCGCGGCGGCCAGCGCCCCCTCGGTGTCGACGTGCAGGAAGGCGTGCACCCGGTCGTCGACCGCGCCGATCCGGTCCAGATGGGCCTGGGTGACCTCGACCGCGGAGGTCTCGCCGGTGGCCACCAGGCCGGCGAGGTCGGCGGCGCTGAGCTTGGTCAGGTCGGTCACGATGCCACATCCTCGTCCAGGATCCGCGGGACGCGGAACCGCTGCTCCTCGGCGTCGGGCGCGCCCGACAGCACCTCCTGCGGGGTCAGGCTCGGGGTCACCACGTCCTCGCGGAGCACGTTGGTCAGCGGCACCGAGTGGGACGTCGGCGGGATGTCCGCCGCGGCGACCTCGCCGACCTGCGCGACCGACTGGAGGATCACGTCCAGCTGACCGGCGAAGGTGTCCAACTCCTCCTCGGTGACGGCGAGCCGCGACAGTCGCGCGAGGTGCGCGACCTCCTCGCGGGAGATGGCGGCCATCGGGTGCCCCCTTCGTGGCTGTCCTGAGACGTCTGCGTGTGCCGGCCGCGCGCGACGGCTGAGCGATGACGCGCGGTGACCGGAGCGAGTCTATTGTCCCGCGGTCACGACGACGCCTTCGACTCCCCCTCCGGGCCGCCCCGGCCGCCCGCCTCGGCGACCGCCGGACGCACCGGGCGGTAACGCGACAGCCAGGCGGCCAGTTCCTCCGCCGGCATCGGCCGGGCGTGGAACCAGCCCTGCGCCACGTCGCAGCCGGCGGCGTGCAGCAGCCGCCAGGTGCGCTCGTCCTCCACGCCCTCGGCCACCACCCGCAACCCGAGCGCCCCGGCCAGCTCGATCATCGAGCGGACGATCGCGGCGTCGTCCGGGTCGTCGGCCATCCCCAGCACGAACGACCGGTCCACCTTCACCTCGGACAGCGGCAGCCGGCGCAGGTGCTGCAACGAGGAGTAGCCGGTGCCGAAGTCGTCCAGGGCGATGCCGACCCCGATCCGGTGCAACTGGGTGATGCTGGCCAGCACCCGCCGGGGGTCGGCCATCAACGCGCCCTCGGTGATCTCCACCTGGAGCCGCTCCGGCGGCACGCCGTAGCGGGCCAGCCGGTCGGCGATCTGGTCGGCGATCTCGCCGGTGTGCAGGTCGCGGACGCTGACGTTGAGCGCGGCGCGCAGCGTGAGCCCGGCCGCGGACCACTTGGCGAGCTGCTCCACCACGTCGTCCACCACCCGGCGGGTGAGCAGCCGCATGACCGCGCTCTGCTCGGCGACCTGGATCAGCTCACCCGGGTCGACCATCCCGCGGCGCGGGTGCCGCCACCGCAGCAGCGCCTCGACGCCGACCACCTCGCCGGTCGCGATGGCGATCTGCGGCTGGTAGTACATGGTGATCTCACCCGGGTCGCCGGCCGGGTCGTCCGGCTCCCGCACCGCCGGCCGGTGGGAGCCGGCGGGACCGGCGTCGGGCTCGCCCGGCGCGGGGCCCGACGTCACGAGGGCCTCGGTGGCGTGGGCGGCCCGGGCGACGGGTGCCGTCTCCGTGGCCGTCGCCGCGTGGGCGGACGGCGGAATCTCGGCCGCGGTGCCGGACGGCGCGACGTCACCGCCGGACCGGGTCACCGGACCGACGGGCGTGCCGGCCCGGGCGCCACGGCGGCGGATCGGGTCGGCACCGGTGAGGATCTGCTCGATCAGCTCGTCGGCGGGCCGCGTCTCCACGCGTTCCCGGCGGCGCCGCAGCCGCCACCGGGCCGGCACACCGCCGGGCCGGACCCCGCCCCGACCGTCGTCGCGGCCCGGCCGCGCGTCGGGGACCGGCCGGCCGCCGTCCGCCGGTCGGGCGGGAGGCAGGTCCGGCGCCAACACCGCGCCGTCACCCCCGCGTACGCCGACCGGCTCCCCGGCCGGCGGTGACTCCAGCACCCGACGCAGGTCGGCCAGGAGACTCAACCGTTCCGCCGAGTTGTGGTCGGACTCCGGCGCGTAGACCGCGACCGTGTCGTTGCGGTGCTTGGCGTCGTACATCGCGACGTCGGCGTGCCGCATCAGGGTGGCGAAGTCCTCGCCGTGGTCGGGGAAGAGCGCGACGCCGATGGACCCGCCCACGTCCAACGGCAGCCCGTCCAGCGGCACCGGCTCGGCGAGCGCGGCGACCACCCGGTCGGCCCGCTCGCGGGCCTCGTCGAGGCCGGCCAGCCGGGGTACGACGATGGCGAACTCGTCCCCGCCGAGCCGGGCCACCAGGTCCCGTTCGGCGACCACGTCGATCAGGCGGGCGCTCACCTCGACCAGCAGCCGGTCGCCGACCGCGTGCCCGAGCGCGTCGTTGACGTGCTTGAACCGGTCGAGGTCGAGCAGCAGCAGGGCCAGGTGGGCGTCCGGCTCGCCGCGGGCGGCCCGTTCGGCGTGCAGGTGCACCTGCTCGGCCACCTCGGTGAGCAGCGCCTTGCGATTGGGCAGCCCGGTGAGCGGGTCCACGTCGGCGAGCTGTTCCCGCTCGGCGGAGAGCCGGGCCATCCGGTAGACCGCGAACAGCGGGACCAGCACCAGCGGGATCAGCGCCGCGCTGGCCCGGGCGGCGGCCACCAGCACCGGCGCGAGCAGCAGCAGCGAGCCGGTGGAGAGCAGCTCGTAGGCCAGCCCGTGGCGGACGCTGGGCCACCACCGGTCGCCGAAGCGCAGCCGGATGGCGGTGGTGACCAGGCCGTAGTTGACCACGAACCAGGCCACGGTGGCGCCGCCCACCGCCGCCACGTCGGTCCAGTGCAGCCGGCCGCCGCCGAACAGCTCACCCGGGCCGAGCCGGGTGATGGCGTACGCGGCGGCGAGCGCGCAGGCGTACTGCGCGGCGTTGAAGGCGGTGCGCCAAGGGGCGTAGCCGAGGCGCCAGCCGGAGACGGCCACCGCGACGGCCTGCACCGCGACGGCCGGGCCGAGCCCCCAGCCGAGCAGGATGGCGAAGGTGAAGCAGGTCGACGGGAAGACCGCCGAGGTCTGCCGCCGGCCGGGCGGGACGAACGGTCGGGCGTCGCAGGCGACGGCGAGCGCCGCCATGGTCCAGAACGCGGCCGGCAGCTCGGTCAGCCGGTCGGGGAGCGCGACCAGCGGCCCGACCGAGACGAGCAGGGCGAGCACGCCGACGCCGGCGACGAAGCCGAAGAACGGACCGGTCCGCCCGGGCGGGACGGAGTTGCGCGGGTCGCCGTTCTCCATCGCACCTCCCGGAAGCGGCATCGGCACGCGCGGTCACGCGCCGTACGCCAATGAAACGCCCTCCGGGTCGATTTCCCCGACACGACAGTCACGAATCGGTCGTAGTCGTAATTAAGTTGGTATACGGCGCAGCCGTCGCCAGGACCGGGGTCAGTCCTCCACCCGGGCCACCGCGCGGGCCGCCTCGGGGCCGGACTCCAGCAGCACCCGGAACCCGTCCTCGTCGAGGATCGGCAGCTTCAGGGTGGCCGCCTTGTCGGCCTTGGACCCGGGGTTGTCGCCGACCACCACGAAACCGGTCTTCTTGGAGACCGACCCGCTCACCTTGCCGCCCCGGCTCTGGATCGCCTCGGCGGCCTGGTCGCGGCTGAACCCGGCCAGCGTGCCGGTGACCACCACGGTGATCCCGTCCAGCGGTCGCGGCCCCTCGTCGCCGCCCTCCTCGGCCATCCGGACGCCCGCCTCGGCCCACTTGCGGACCACGTCGCGGTGCCAGTCGACGGCGAACCACTCCTTGAGGCTGGCGGCGATGGTCGGGCCGACGCCGTCCACCGAGGACAGCTCCTCCTCGCTCGCGGCCTCGATGGCGTCGATCGACCGGAAGTGCCGGGCCAGCGCCTGCGCCGCGGTCGGGCCGACGTGCCGGATGGAGAGCGCCACCAGCACCCGCCACAGGTCGCGTTCCTTGGCCTCGGCCAGGTTGTCGAGCAGCTTGACCGCGTTGCTGCCCAGGCTGCCGTCCTTGTTGACGAAGAACGGCGAGTGGCGCAGCTGGTCGGCGTCGAGGTGGAAGAGGTCGCCCTCGTTGGTGATGATCTGCGCGTCCAGCAGCGCCGCCGCACCCTTCTCACCCAGCGCCTCGATGTCGAACACCTTGCGGCTGGCCAGATAGAAGACCCGTTCCCGGATCTGCCCGGGGCAGCCACGGGCGTTGGGGCAGCGGATGTCGACGTCGCTCTCCTTGGCCGGAGCGAGCGGCGTGCCGCAGGCCGGGCAGGTGGTCGGCATGACGAACGGGCGGGCGTCCGGCGGCCGCAGCTCGACCACCGGGCCGAGCACCTCGGGGATCACGTCGCCGGCCTTGCGCAGCACCACCGTGTCGCCGATGAGCACGCCCTTGCGCTCGACCTCGCGGGCGTTGTGCAGGGTCGCCAGCGCGACCGTGGAGCCGGCCACCCGGACCGGTTCGAGGACGGCGAACGGTGTCACCCGGCCGGTGCGCCCGACGTTGACGTCGATGTCGATGAGCTTGGTGTTGACCTCCTCCGGCGGATATTTGAAGGCGATCGCCCAGCGGGGGGCGCGGCTGGTCGAGCCGAGGCGGCCCTGGATGGAGACCGGGTCGACCTTGACCACGACGCCGTCGATCTCGTGCTCGACGTCGTGCCGGTGCTTGCCGTAGTAGGCGATGTAGTCCGCCACCCCGGCCAGGTCGTCCACCACCTTCCAGCGGTCGCTGGTGGGCAGCCCCCACGCCCTGAGCGCGACGTACGACTCGGACTGCGCGGCCGGCCGGAACCCGGTGCGCGCGCCGATGCCGTGCACCACCAGGCGCAGCGGGCGGGAGGCGGTGACCCGCGGGTCCTTCTGCCGGAGGCTGCCGGCGGCGGCGTTGCGCGGGTTGGCGAACGGGGCCTTGCCCTGCTCGACCAGGCTCGCGTTGAGATCGGCGAACGCGGCCACCGGGAAGTAGATCTCGCCGCGCACCTCGATCAGCTCCGGCACGTCGGGAAAGTCGTCGGACGGGGTCAGCCGGGCCGGCACACCCTTGATGCTGCGCACGTTGGCGGTGACGTCCTCGCCGGTGCGCCCGTCGCCCCGGGTGGCCGCGCGCACCAGCCGGCCCTTCTCATAGGTCAGGTTGATGGCCAGCCCGTCGACCTTCAGCTCGCACAGGTAGGGCACCGGACCGCCGGCGTCGCGCTCGACCCGCTCGGCCCAGGCGGCCAGCTCCTCGTCGGCGAAGGCGTTGTCGAGCGAGAGCATCCGTTCGGCGTGGGTGACCGGCGTGAAGTCGGTGGAGAAGGTGCCACCGACCCGCTGGGTGGGTGAGTCGGGGGTGCGCAGCGCCGGGTATTCGGCCTCCAGCGCCTCCAGCTCGCGCAGTTGCTTGTCGAACTCCGCGTCGGTGACGGTCGGCGCGTCCAGCACGTAGTAGCGGTATTGGTGCTCGGTGAGCTCCTGGCTCAGCAGGGCGTGCCGCTCCCGGGCCTCCGGGGTCGGCTCGGCGCCCGCCGCCGCCTCCTGAGCGGCGTCGACCGCCGAGGGAACCGCTTCTTCGGACACGCCGCCGTCTTCGGACACGCTGTCGACCTCCCGTGCTCGTGCTACCCCCGCACCGTAGCGGTCGGGGGTGACAACCGTCCGGCCACCCGCGCTGACCAGGTGACCCGGCGCGCGTCGCGCCACCGGGCGGGCCGGCCCCGGCCGTGCGACGATCGCGGCGGCGGCGCTGGGCCGGAACGGACGGAAGGCGGGGTACGGATGCGCGACGGGCTGATCTGGGCGCTGGTGATCGTGGTCTGCGTGGCCGCCGGCTGGCTGTGGGGCGAGTGGCGCCGCCGGTCCACCGGGACCGGCCCGCGTACCCGGTCGGCCGACCGACGTCGCCCGGGCGCCGGGCGGCCCGAGCGCGGTCCCCGGGGCGGCCGGACCGGCGCGCCGCCGAGGCCGCGCGACGGCCGCGCGCCGGCCGGGGACCGGCCCCGGCCCGGCGAGATCTGGTGGGCCGACGTGCCCTACGCGGACGGGACCGGCTCGAAGGTGCGCCCCTGCCTGGTGCTGCGGGTCGACGGCCGGGACGCCGACGTCCTGAAGATCACCAGCCAGGACAAGTCGGACCGGGACGACCACCTGCCGATCCCGACCCGCAGCTGGGACCCGGGCGCGGACCACGACAGCTTCCTCGACGTCAGCGAGCCGATCCCGGTGCCGCTGGACGCGTTCGCCGACCGCGCCGGCACCTGCGACCCCGACCTCTGGCGCGGCGTCCGCCGGCTCCCCCATCTGGCCGCCTGAGCCGGGGAACGACGGCCGCTCAGTCGAGCGCGTCGGCGAGCGCGCCGAGCTGGTCGGCGTACTCGATCCGGTCGGCCCACCCGGCCGGCCAGGCCGCCATCCCGTGCGCGGCCCCGACGAACGCGCCGGCCAGCGCGGCGATGGAGTCCGAGTCGCCGGCGGTGGTGGCGCCCCGGGCCAGCGCGCCGACCGGGTCGTCGGGGTGCCGCAGCGCGCAGAGCAGCGCGGTGGCGAGCGCCTCCTCGGCGATCCACCCCTCGCCGGTGAGCCGGCACAGGTCGCCGCCGTCGTCGGGGCGGGCCAGCGCCGCCTCCAACCGGCCGAGCACCCGCAGGCAGTCGTCCCAGCCCCGGGCCGCGAACTCGGCCGCGCTGCGCTCCCCCGGCCGCTGCCACAGGTCGCCGAGCCAGTCGTCCCGGTAGACCGTGCGCTGCTCGTGGGCCCGCTCGGTGAGCAGGCCGGGCAGCTCGGGCAGCGCCGCGCCGTCGCGCAGCAGCCGGACCGCGTACGCGGTCAGCTCGCTCGCCGCCAGGGCGGTCGGGTGGCCGTGGGTGAGGCCGGCCTGGAGCTGCGCCAACCCGGCGAGGGTGTCGAGATCGACGTCGAGCAGCCCGACCGGGGTGACCCGCATGTTCGCCCCGCAGCCCTTCGAGCCGGCCACGGTGGCCTCCTGCCAGCGGGTGCCCCGGTCCAGCTCGGCACAGGCCCGCAGGCACGTCATGCCGGGGGCGCGGTTGTTCTCCGGGCTGGCCGCCCAGTCGAGGAAGCGCTGCCGCAGCAGCGGCTCCACCGCCTCGGCGGTGAGGGCCGGCGCGTCGTGCACCGCCCAGGCGACCGCCAGCGCCATCTGGGTGTCGTCGGTGACCAGCGCCGGGTCACCCTCCAGCTCGCGCGGACCGGCCGGGCCGTAGCGCCGGACGATCTCGGTGACGGTGAGGAACTCGGTCGGCTTGCCCAGGGCGTCGCCGTAGGCCAGGCCGAAGAGCGACCCGGCGGCGCGGCGGGGGGTGGAGGCGGTCACGGTGGCGATCATGCCCCGGCCGCGCAAACCAGGGCCGGTCAGTCCCAGCAGAGGCAGAACGGGTGGCCGGCCGGATCGGCGTAGACCCGCCAGCCGTCACCCTCGCCGCGCAGCCGCCGCGCCCCGAGCGCCAGCGCCGCCTTCTCGGCCGCCTCGATGTCGTCAACGGTCACGTCCAGGTGGAACTGTTGCGGACGCTCCGGGTCGGGCCACGCCGGGGCGCGCAGGTCGAGCGCCTTCTGGAAGGCGAGGCGGGGCTGGTGCCCGGGCGGGCCGCCGAGCACCACCCAGTCGTCGCCGTCGGAATTGTCCTCGAGCACGGGCAGGCCGAGCAGCTCGGCGTAGAAGCCGGCCAACGCACGCGGGTCAGGGCAGTCGATCACCGTGGAACGCAGTCGTCCGATCATGCCGGTCATCCTGCCCCCGGGGTACGACGGGAAACGTCACTCCTCGGCGAGCCGCCGCCCGGCGTCCCGGCAGGCGGTCAGCACCGCGCGGGCGTACGCCGGGCTCGCGCCGGCCAGACCGCACGCGGGGGTGACCACCACCTGCTCGGCGAGCCGGCGACGGGGGAAGCCGAGCTGGTCCCAGACCCGGCGGACCCGGGTCGCCACCTCGGCGGACGTGGGCGCCCGCCCACCGGCCGGCGGCAGCGTCGGCGCGGCGCCGGCCAGCAGCCCGAGCCCGGCGTCGATCGCCTCGCCGAGCGGGTCCAGGTCGGTGAGCAGCGACAGGTCGAGGGCGACGCCGACCGCCCCGGCGGAGCGGATCAGCTCCAGCGGCACGTCCGGCGCGCAGCAGTGCACCAGTATGGGCGCCCCGGCCGCCTCGATCACGCCACCCAGCAGCGCCCGGGCCACCTCGCCCTCGACCGGACGGTGGGTGCCGAGCCCGCTCTCGGTGGGCACGCGGCCGGCCAGCACCGCCGGCAGGGACGGCTCGTCGAGCTGGAGCAGCACCGAGGCGCGGGGCAGCCGACGGGCCACCGCAGCGACGTGCCCCCGCAGCCCCTCGCCCAACGAGCCGGCGAGGTCGCGTACCGCGCCGGGGTCGCGCAGCAGCCGGCCGCCGATCGGCAGCTCCAGCGCGGCCGCCAGGGTGAACGGGCCGGCGGCCTGGACCTTGACCGGACCGGCGTACTCCTCGGCCTGCTCGGCGAGCTGGTCGAGGTCGCGTTCCATCAGGTCCCGGGCCCGGCGCAGGTCGCGGCCGGGGCGCGGGGCGATCCGCCAGCGGGCCGCGTACAGCTCGACCGGAAGCTCGACCAGCAGGCCGGCGGTGCGCCCGAGCAGGTCCGCGCCGGGGCCCCGGGCGGGCAGCTCCGGCAGGTGCGGCAGTGCCGGCAGCTCACCGAGCACGATCCGCTGCGCCTCGGCGATGTCGGTGCCGGGCAGCGACCCGATCCCGGTCGCCGCGCCGGTGGGCCAGGGCCACGCCTGCTCAGTCACCGCCGCAGCCTATCCGCTGCCTCCGGCCGGGCGCGGGGGGACGCGGGCCCGGGGCCGACGCCCCCTCGCCCGCCACGACGGCACGACGGCACGACGGCACGACGGCACGACGGCACGACGGCACGACGGCACGACGGCACGACGGCACGACCTGGCAGCCCGCACCGGTCACGCCGCACGTGGACGCACCGTCCCCACACATCGACGCGGTCACTGCCCGCCCCCGTCCGCGCGGGACCGGCGGCGGATGGTCGCTCGGAGCACGCTTTCGAGCTGATATCAGGAACGACTCAGCGGGCCTGCGCGGCGGTTGAGTCGTCTGCGCTATCAGCTCGAAAGGCGACCGTCGGGTACGCCAACGGCCTGCCGGAGCGACCTGGGCGACCTGGGCGACCTGGGCGACCTGGGCGACCTAGGCGGAGCAGACCGGCACGGCGGCGGGCGTCAACCTCGACGGCCAGCTCCGGGGGCGCGCTCCCGCCCCCGGCTGGCCCGGCCCGTCGCGGCCGGGTCCACGCGGCCAGGGTCCGGCGGCCAGGACCCACGCGGCCAGGGACCCGCCGCCAGGGACCCGCCGCCAGGGACCCGCCGCCGGGGACCCGCCGCCGGGGACCCGCCGCCCGGGGACCGCGGTCAGGCGGTGATGGTGGCGGAGCCGAGGACCACGTCGCCGGCCGGGTCCGGCCGGTAGGCCACGATGGCCTGGCCGGCGGCGACCCCGCGGACCGGGCGACGCAGCGACGCGCGGAGGCCGTCGGCGTCCACCGAGACGGCGGCCGGGACCACGTCGCCGTGCGCCCGCAACTGCACCTCGCACTCGATCGGCCCGTCCGGGCGCGGCCCGCCGGTCCAGACCGGCCGCAGGGCACGCACCGAGGAGACCTCCAGCGCCTCGGCCGGGCCGACGGTCACCGTGTTGGTCGTCGGGGTGATGGAGAGCACGTAGCGCGGCCGGCCGTCCGGCGCCGGCCGGTCCAGGTGCAGCCCGCGCCGCTGTCCGACGGTGTACTGGTAGGCGCCGCTGTGGCTGCCCACCACCGCGCCGGTGAGCGCGTCGACGACCTGGCCGGGCGCCTCGCCCAGCCGCTCGGCCAGGAAGCCGCGGGTGTCGCCGTCGGCGATGAAGCAGATGTCGTGCGAGTCCGGCTTGTCGGCGACGGCGAGGCCGCGCCGGGCCGCCTCCGCGCGCACCTCGGCCTTGCTCGAGTCGCCCAGCGGGAAGATCGACCGGTCCAGCTGCGCGCGGGTCAGCACCGCGAGGACGTACGACTGGTCCTTGGCCGCGTCGACGCTGCGCCGCAGCAGGCCGTCCGGGCCCAGCCGGGCGTGGTGGCCGGTGACCACGGCGTCGAAGCCCAGGGCCACGGCCCGGTCCAGCACCGCGGCGAACTTGATCTTCTCGTTGCAGCGCAGGCACGGGTTCGGGGTACGGCCGGCCGCGTACTCGGCGACGAAGTCGTCGACCACGTCGTCGTGGAACCGGTCCGCCATGTCCCACACGTAGAACGGGATGCCCAGCACGTCCGCGGCCCGCCGGGCGTCCCGGGAGTCCTCCAGCGTGCAGCACCCGCGCGCGCCGGTGCGGTAGGTCTGCGGGTTGCGGGCCAGCGCCAGGTGCACCCCGGTCACGTCGTGCCCGGCCTCCACCGCCCGCGCCGCCGCCACGGCGGAGTCCACTCCGCCCGACATCGCCGCCAGAACCCTCACCGGCCCACTCCCCTCGTCCTCACCGAGGGTATCCGGGTCAGCGGGGCGTGCGGAGGGCGGCCGCGCGGCGGGCCCGCTCCACGGCGGCCGGCAGCGCGGCGATCAGCGCGTCGACGTCGGCGCCGGTGCTGGTGTGCCCCAGCGTGAACCGCAGCGAGGACCGGGCCCGGTCGTCGTCGGCGCCCATGGCCAGCAGCACGTGCGAGGGCTGGGCCACACCGGCCGAGCAGGCCGACCCGGTCGAGCAGGCGATGCCCTGGGCGTCGAGGAGCAGCAGCAACGCGTCGCCCTCGCAGCCGGGGAAGGAGAAGTGCGCGTTGCCGGGGAGCCGGTCGGTCGGGTCGCCGTTGAAGACCACCTCGGGGACCGCCCGGCGGACCCGCTCCACCAGCTCGTCGCGGAGCGCGGCGATCCGGGCCGCGTACTCCTGCTGGTTCTTGACCGCGGCCTCGACGGCGACCGCGAACGCGACGATGCCGGCCGTGTCCAGGGTGCCGGAGCGCACGTCGCGCTCCTGGCCGCCGCCGTGCAGCAGCGGGGTGGCGGCGACGTCGCGGGCCAGCAGCAGCGCGCCGACGCCGGCCGGACCGCCCAGCTTGTGCCCGGTCACGGTGAGCGCGGACACGCCGCTCGCGGCGAAGTCGACCGGGACCTGCCCGACCGCCTGGATCGCGTCGGTGTGGAACGGCACCCCGCGCGCGGCGGCGACCGCGGCCAGCTCGGCCACCGGCTGGACGGTGCCCACCTCGTTGTTCGCCCACATCGCCGTGACCACCGCCACGCGGTCGCCGTGCTCGGCCAGCTCTGCCCCGAGCCGCTCCGGGTCGAGCCGCCCGGCGGCGTCCACCGGCAGCCAGCCGACCTGCGCGCCCTCGTGCGCGACCAGCCAGTCGACCGCGTCGAGCACGGCGTGGTGCTCGACCGCGCTGGAGACCACCCGGACCCGCTCGGCCCGGTCGGCCCGCCGGGCCCAGAAGATGCCCTTCACGGCGAGGTTGTCGCTCTCCGTGCCACCGCCGGTGAAGATCACCTCGGAGGGGCGGGCGCCGAGCGCGGCGGCCACCCGCTCCCGGGACTCCTCCACCCGCCGCCGGGCACGGCGGCCCGCCGCGTGCAGCGACGACGCGTTGCCCACCTCGCGGGCGGTGGCGACGTACGCCTCGAGTGCCTCGTCGAGCATCGGGGTCGTCGCCGCGTGATCCAGGTATGCCATCACCGTTCAGCCTAACGGCCGGTGGGCGTGCCACCGGGGGCCGGACCACCCGTCCCGCACGGCGGTGGGACGGGTGGTCCGACTCCTCATGAGGGAACCGCGGTGACGACGATGTTGTCCCGGTAGTGCCGGGTCTTCGGGTCGAACGGACCACCGCAGGTGATCAGCGTGAGACGCGGGCTGCCGTCCCGGGCGAAGTACCGGTCCAGCGGGATCTTCGTCTTGGTGTACTCCTCCCGGGCCACCACCCGGTAGCGGCGCTCCTCGCCGTCCGAGCCGGTGGCGGTGAGCGTGTCTCCCCGATCCAGCTCACGTAGCCGGAAGAACGCCCCCTTGCCCTGCTCGGCGCTGTCCACGTGCCCGGCGATGACCACCGAACCGGCACCGGCCTCCAGGCCGGGGCCGTAGCGGTACCAGCCGACCTGGTCCACGCTCGGCGGCACCTCGAACTCGTTCGTGCGGTCGTTGATGCCGACCGGGTTGACGGTCGCGGTGACCTTGATCGGCGGGATGCTCAGCCGGACCGGGGGCACTGTCGCGCCGTCCGCCGGGAGGGTGCCCGCGTTCACCGGCACCGACGCGTCCCCGGCCGCCGTGGGCGTCGCCGACGGGGCGGGCGTGGAGCTGGCCAGGGCCGCCGCCTCGTCGGCCCCGACGTCCTCGGCGGGTTGCGAACCGCAGGCCACCAGGGCCGCGACGGAGAGCGCGGCGGCGCCGGCGGCCATCGCCGCCAGCGCCCCGCGATTGCGCACCGTCACCGGCGACCGGCCCGGGCGGTGGCCACCCGCGCCCCGCCGCCGACCAGCAGCAGCACGCCGGCGCCCGCCAGCACGTACCACCAGGTGTCCACGCCGGTGCCGGCCTGACCGCCGGTGCCGCTGGGCACGCCGCCCGGCGCCGAGTGCAGACCGCTGATGGTCTGCGCGACCAGGTCCAGGTTCTTGGCGTCGGCGGAGCCGATCGCGTAGACGATGGTGGCGGTGCCCTCCTTGAGGTTCAGGTCGGCCGGGCCGATGGCGACGGTGTCGGTGCCGGCGAGCACCACGTCCGCCTTCACGGAGCCGGCGGCCACGTCGGCCTTGGCCTCCTTGGGGTTGGTCAGGCCCTCGAAGACCGGCTTGCCACCGGCCCGCACGTCGACGGCCGGCGCCGCGGCGGTGTGCCGGACGATCAGCCGGGCCTTGCCGGCGCCCACCTTGGACACGTCGTTGACGAACGGGGTGATCTGCGGCTTGCCGTCGGCGCTCAGGTGTGCGGCGAGGCTGATGTTCGCCCCGCCCGGCACCTCGGCGTCGTCGACCTTGAGGATCGCCTTGTCGATCGCCTCGCCGGGCTTGGTCAGGGCGATGTCGTACTCCCCCTCGGGCAGGGTCAGCGGGCCGGCCACGTCGCCGGGCTTGAAGTTGTCCAGCGTCTTCTTGCCGTTGACGTACACGTCGACCGGGGTGTCCGGAATGCCGTGCACCACGGAGACCTTCGACGAGGCGGCGTAGGCCGGGCTCATGGTGGCGGCGCCGACACCGGCGAAGGTGAGGGCGGCCACCGCGCCGCCCGCGGCGACCCGACGGAACATGGCGAGCTGCATTGTCTGCCTCCTGGTAGTTGGTGCTGATTCGTCAGGCCTGGCTTGCAGAACGGGTTACGCCGGCTCCGTCACCCCCGGATGCGCCCCGGATCCGATTTCTTTTCTTCCTCCCGGACGCATCCGCCGACCCCCTCGGCGACGAAGGGAAGGTGACGAGCGTCGTGGCGGACACACCAGGAGCGTGGGGCGGTGACTGTGGGAGTTACAGTCGGGCATGCCCCACGGAAGGCGAGCCGCCCGGTGACGGCGGCGAGGCAGGGCCCCGAACCGCCCGGCGAGGACGACCTCGCGACGCGGTTCCGCGACGGCGACGAGGCCGCCCTGCGAGAGGCGTACGACCGGTACGGCCGAGCGGTGCTGCACCTGGCCACCACGACGCTGGTCAACCGGAGCGACGCCGAGGACGTGACGCAGGCGACCTTCGTGGCCGCCTGGCTCGGCCGGGAGACGTTCGACCCGGCGAAGGGATCACTCATCGGCTGGCTGCTCGGCATCGGGCGGCGCAAGGTGGTCGACCGGATCCGGGCCTCGGCCCGGGAGACCCGGGTGGTCGAGACGGTCCGGCAACTTCCCGAGCCGGTCTCCACCGGCCCCGACCCCGACACGGTGGTCGATCGGCTGGTGGTCGCCGACGAGCTGGCCCGGCTCCCCGACGAGCAGCGTCGGATGCTGGAGCTGGCGTTCTACGACGACCTGACACACCAGCAGATCGCGACCGTGACCGGAGTGCCGCTCGGCACGGTCAAGAGCCATATCCGGCGCGGCATGCAGAGCCTGAAGCGCAGATGGGAGGTGGACGGTGCAGCACCTGGACCACGACCGGCTGGTCTTTCTGGCGCTCGGTGAGAGCGAGGCGGCCGACGGTGAAGCCACCCATCTCGACACCTGTGGGCACTGCCGGGGGGAACTGGAGACGCTCCAGCACGTCGCCGGGCTGGGTGCCGGCACCCAGGGCCTGACCGACCTGCCCGACCCGCCGGAGCACGTCTGGCAGGGCATCGTCGCCGAAATCCGGGCCGCCGAGGAACTGCCCACGTTGGCCGACCGGCGTCCACCGCGCGGCGGCGAGCAGGTCGCGGTGCAGGAGCGCCCGGCCACCACGGCACGTCGGCGTCGCGGGCGGCGCTGGCCGGGCTGGGCGACCACCGCGGTCACCGCCACCGCCGCCGCGGTGATCGGCGTGGCCGGGACCGCCGCGGTGCTCGGCACCGGCGGCGACGAACCCGCACCGCAGCCGACGGTGCTGGCCAGCGCGCCGCTCGCCGCCTTCGGGGCGACCCCGAAGGACGCCTCCGGCGACGCCCGGGTTCTCGGCGACAACCAGTTGCACCTGCACGTGGCGAATCTCCCGAACGTTCCGGGGTACTACGAGGTCTGGCTGATCGATCCCAAGACGATGGAGATGTTCTCGGTGGGTACGCTGAGCAACGGATCGGGGGACGCGCTGCTGCCCATCCCTCCGAACGTCGACCTGCGCACCTACTCGGTGGTCGACATCAGCGCCGAGCAGTACGACAACAACACCCGCCACTCCGGCGACAGCCTGTTGAGGGGCACCCTGACGGGCTGATCGGCGGGCCGGCTCAGCTCCCCGGCCCGCCGATCAGCTCCCGAAAGAAGAAGGCCGCCGCCCGGTGCACCGGGCGGCGGCCTTCGTTCGTGACCCAGGGGTCACTTCCGCTTGCGGATCTCCTCGGCGGCCTGTGGCACGATCTTGAACAGGTCACCGACCACGCCGTAGTCGGCCAGCTCGAAGATCGGCGCCTCGGCGTCCTTGTTCACCGCGACGATCGTCTTCGAGGTCTGCATGCCGGCCCGGTGCTGGATCGCGCCGGAGATGCCGAGCGCGACGTAGAGCTGCGGGGAGACGGTCTTGCCGGTCTGGCCGACCTGGAACTGGTGCGGGTAGAAGCCGGAGTCGACCGCCGCGCGGGACGCGCCGACCGCGCCGCCGAGCAGGTCGGCCAGCTCCTCGACCAGCTTGAAGTTGTCGGCGTTGCCGACACCGCGACCGCCGGAGACGACCACCGACGCCTCGGTCAGCTCGGGGCGGGAGCCCTTCTGCTCGGCGACCCGCTCGACGACCTTGGCCAGCTTGTCCGCGTCGGTGACCGACACGGTGAGCTGCTCGACGGCCGGGGTGGCCGCGGCCGGGGTCGGGTTGAGCGAGTTGGGCCGGACGGTGACCAGCGGCAGGCCCTTGGTGACCTTGGACTTGACGATGGTGGAGCCGGCGAACGCGACCTGGGTCGCGGTGCCGTCGGCGTCCAGGGCGACCACGTCGGTCAGGATGCCGTTGTCCAGCTTGACCGCGAGGCGGGCGGCGATCTCCTTGCCCTCCTGCGACGAGGCGAGCAGCACGGCGGCCGGCTGCACCCGCTTGACCAGCTCGGCGACCACGGTGGCCTTCGGCGCCACCAGGAAGCCGTCGATCTCCTCGCCCTCGGCGGCGTAGATCTTCTCCGCGCCGTACTCGCCCAGCTTGGCGCTCAGCGCCTCGGCGGCGCCGGCGCCGCCGAGCACGACCGCGCTCGGCGTGCCCAGCTCGCGGGCGAGGGTGAGCATCTCCAGGGTGACCTTCTTGACGCCGAATTCCTTGGTGGCTTCGACGACGACGAGAACCTCAGACATGTCCAGACCTCTCACACGAACTTCTCGGTGGCGAGGAACTCGACCAGCTTGACGCCGCCCTCGCCCTCGTCGGTGATCTTCTCGCCGCCGGAGCGCGGCGGGCGCTTGGAGTGCTCGACCACGGCGCTGGTGGCGCCGTCGAAGCCCACCTCGGCCGGGGCCACGCCCAGGTCGCCCAGGGAGAGCGTCTGCACCGGCTTCTTCTTGGCGGCCATGATGCCCTTGAAGGACGGGTAGCGCGGCTCGTTGATGGTGTCCCAGACCGACACGACGGCCGGGGTCGAGGCGGTGACCACCTCGTAGCCCTCCTCGGTCTGCCGCTCGGCGGTCAGGGTCGAGCCGTCGACGGTGAGCTTGCGCGCGCCGGTGAGGGCGGCGACACCCAGCCGCTCGGCGATCATGTGCGGCATGACCTGGACTCGGCCGTCGGTCGACTCGGCGCCGCAGATGACCAGGTCGGCGTTGAGCTGCCCGAGGGCGGCCGCGAGCACCTTCGAGGTGGCCACGGCGCAGGAGCCGTGCAGCGCGTCGTCGACGACGTGGACGGCCTTGTCCGGCCCCATGGAGAGCGCCTTGCGGATCGACTCGGTCGCCCGGTCCGGACCCATGGTCAGGATGGTGACCTCGCCGCCGTGCGCCTCCTTGATCTTCAACGCCTCCTCGATGGCGTACTCGTCCATCTCGTTGATGACGTTGTTCGCCGAACCGCGGTCGACGGTGTTGTCGTCTGAACGCAGGTTGCGGTCCGCGCCCGAATCGGGCACCTGCTTGACGAGTACGACGATGTTCATCGCGCTTCGACGACCCTCCTGTTTGGTGTAGCGATCACTCGCCCGGTCACGGGCGCAGCCTCCCGCGTGACTTAACGGTCGGTCAACCGCAGGGTGCTGTGCACTTGCCCACGGGCCAATGTTACCCGCAAGTAGCATCACCACCCCGGGGGCCCGGAGTGACGCAGCTCACCGCGCGGGGACCGGCCCCTCAGACCGGTTCGGCCAGCGCCCGCCTGATCTTGTCGATGGCCGCGACCTCGGCCGGCTCGACCCCCCGGTGCGCCTCGGCCACCCGGTCCGCCGCGGCCAGCACCACCGACCGGTACGCCTCGACGTCCCCCGGCGACTTGGCCCGCAGGATCTCCACCGACCGGCCCAGCGCGGGCAGCACCACGGACTCGATCTCCAACGCGGAGTCCCGGGGCAGCTGCGGCAGCGGCCCGGTGGTCAACGCCTCCTTGACCACGCCGTCGACGTCGGCCAGCGCGCCGGAGGCGGCGATGCTCTCCCGCACCATGGCCAGCACCCCGGGCACGGCGTTGGAGACCAGGAAGACGGCGCCGAACGCGCCGGTCTTCAGGGTGAGCTGCTCGTCCGCCGTCAACCGGTCCATGATCACGGAGTGTAGACGTAGGGCGTGGCGGTGGTGACCGCAACGAGCCCGAGCCGCTCCAGGATGGGTCGGCTGTCCGGCGAGCAGTCCACCTGCACCAGCGTCTTGCCGCGTTGCTGCGCCAGCCGCGCCCGGTACGCGACGAGCGCCCGGTAGATGCCCTTCTTCCGCCACTGCGGCAACGTCGAGCCGCCCCAGAGGCTGGCGAACCCGGTGCCCGCCTGGTAGCGGATCCAGCCGGCGCTGACCACCGTCTCGCCCGCCTCGGCCACCACGATCGTGATCGACTGCGGGTCGGCCTCGATCTCCCGGGCCAGCGCGTAGACCAGGTGGCTGCGGTCGTCGTGCCAGACCTCCGCCTCCATGGCGGCGATCCGCTCCAGGTCGGCCCGGCCGGTGACCTCGCGCAGGCGTACCCCGTCGGGGAGCACCGGGACGGCGGCGGCGAGCGGCGCCACCGGGCCGACCACGACGGTCTCCAGGTCCTCCGGGACGAAGCCGGCGGCGCGCAGCCGGTCGCCGAGGTCGGCCGGCTCGTCGTGGCCGGCGAGCTTCCACTCGACCGCCTCGCCCCGGGCCCGGAAGAACTCGACCTGGCGCGCGATCAGCGCGTCCAGCTCGGCGCCGAGCAGGCCGTCCAGCGTCCGGTAGGTGAGGAAACCGCGCTGGTCCAGGCCGAGGACCCGGAACAGCGGCCCGTCCCGGTCCACGGTCACCCCGGCCGGCAGCGGGTCGGGCAGCTCCGGGCGGATCTGGCTGTCGTAGGCGTCGCGCAGACCGCGCGCGTCAAGATCGGTCATCCCCTCAGGCTAGGCATGGGGCAAAGCGGATAATCGGCGGCGTGTGGGAGTCGATCAGGCGCTGGTTCGACCCGCGCGAGCTGCGTTCGGTGGGCAGCCCGCCGGACTACCGTTTCTCGCTGGCCAACGAGCGGACGTTCCTGGCCTGGCTGCGGACCGGGCTGGCGCTGGTCGCCGGCGGGCTGGCCGCCGCCCAGTTCCTCCCGCCGCTGCCGCTGGTCCACCTGCGGGAGGTCCTCGCCGTCGCGTTGCTGCTGCTCGGCGCGACCGTGTCGATCCGGGCGGTGGACCACTGGGCCCGCACCGAACGGGCCATGCGACTGGGCGAGGAGCTGCCGGCCTCCCGATTCCCGGCCGTACTCGCCCTGGTCGTCGCGCTCGGCGCGCTGGCCCTGGTGGTCGCGGTGCTGCTGCGGGGAACCTCATGACCGACCGCGCCGGGACCCGGGATCCCGGCCTTCAGCCGGAACGCACCCGGCTGGCCTGGCGGCGGACGCTGCTCACGCTGACCGCCGTGCTGCTGCTCCAGCTCCGGCCGGCGTTCACCGGCCGGGTCGTCGACGCGGCGCTGGCCGGCGCGGCGGTCGTGGTCTGGCTGACCGTGCTGCTGGCGGACTGGCGTCGGGCCACCGGCGCCGGGCCGCGCCGGCTCGCCCGCTGGTCGGTGCCGCTGACCGCGCTCGGCGCGGCCGGGCTGGCGCTGCTCGGCGTGGCGCACGTGCTCGGTGGGGTGCACTGACCGTCCCGGGTGCGCCATCATGGGGCATGGCCCGCCTCTACGTGCTGCTCTTCCTGGCCCAGATCGTGCTCGCCGTCTGCGCGCTGATCAGCTGTCTCTCCGCCGAGGACGGGCAGGTCAAGGCGCTGCCCCGGTTGGTGTGGGTGCTGGTGATCCTCTTCTTCCCGCTGATCGGCTCGATCGCCTGGTTCGTCGCCGGCCGCGAGCGCCCGGCCGGGTCGGCCGGCGTCCTCGGTTCCGGCAGTCCGGCCGCCCCGGCCCGCCGCCCGCTCGCACCGGACGACGACCCCGACTTCCTCGCCTCGCTCGACAAGCGCTCCCGCGACGAGGACCAGGAACGCCTCCACCGTTGGGAGGAGGACCTGCGGCGCCGCGAGCAGGAGCTGCGCGATCGGCCGGACGACCGGGACCGCCCGGAGGTCTGATCCGGGCGGGGCCGCCCGCCGGCCACCCGGCGAGCGGCCGTCGCGCTCAGGCCAGGTTCGACGAGCGGGGGTACGCGTCGGCCGGGTCGGTCAGCACGTTGACCAGGTACGGCACGCCGGCGTCGAACGCGCGGCCCAGCGCCGGCCCGAGGTCGGCGGCCTTCTCCACCGTCTCGCCCGCACCGCCGAGCGCCTCGACCACCTTGTCGTAGCGCAGCCCCGGCTGGAGGTCGGCGGCGACGTCGTAGCCGTACATGGCCCGCATCGGGTGCTTCTCCAGGCCCCAGATGCCGTTGTTGCCGACCACGATCACCACCGGCAGCTGCTGCCGGGCCAGCGACTCCACGTCCATCAGCGAGAAGCCGGCCGCGCCGTCGCCCATCAGCACGCAGATCTGCCGGTCCGGGTGGCTGACCCGGGCGCCCATCGCGTAGCCCATGCCGGTGCCGAGGCAGCCGTACGGTCCGGGGTCGAGCCAGGTGCCGGGCTGGGCGGGCTCCAGGTATCTGCCCGCGTACGAGACGAAGTCGCCGCCGTCGCCGATGGTGATGGCGTCCGGGGCGAGCACCTTGCGCAGCTCGCCGTAGATCCGGGCCGGCCGGATCGGGTCGGTCTCGGCGGCCATCTCCTCGCCGTCGCGGGCCTTCGCCGCGTCCTCGGCGGTCCGCAGCTCGGCGATCCAGTCGGCGTGGTCGGCCCGGTCGCCGGTGTGGTCGGCGAACGCGCCGAGGATCAGCCGCAGGTCGCCGGCGGGCGCGGCGGCCGGCTGCACGTGGCCGGCGCGCTGGCTGGGCGCGTCCACCACGTGCACCACCGTGGCGTCGCCGAAGTCGCCGAAGGAGAGCCGGAAGTCCAGCGGCGTGCCGACCACGACGACCACGTCGGCGCCCTTGAGCGCGACCCGGCGGGCCTTGGCGAAGGCGAGCGGGTGCGTCGGCGGCAGCGCGCCCCGGCCCATGCCGTTGGTGAACACCGGCACCTGGAGGGACTCGGCGGCGGCGCGCAGCGCGTCGACGGCGTCCCCGGCGTACACGTCCGACCCGGCGATGATCACCGGCCGGGACGCGCCGGCGATCAGGCCGGCCGCCCGGGCCACCTCGTCCGGGTCGGGCTCGATCGGCGCCGGCGCGGTGACCGCCGGCAGCTCGGCGTCGCCGACCGAGAAGACCGCCTCCAGCGGGAAGTCCAGGAAGACCGGCCCGCGGTGCGGGGTGAGCGCGGTGGTCAGCGCCGCGGAGACGGCCCGCGGGATGTCGTCGGCGCTGAACACCGTCTCGGCGTGCTTGGTCACCGGGGCGACCAGCGGCAGGTGGTCCATCTCCTGGAGGCTGCCGGAACCCCAGCGGAACTGCGGCGCCCGCCCGCCCATCACCAGCACCGGCGAGGCGTTGAAGAACGCGCTGGTCAGTCCGGAGACGCCGTTGGTGACGCCGGGGCCGGCGGTGAGCACGGCCAGGCCGGGGCGGCGCTGGAGCTTGGCCACCGCCTCGGCGGCGAACACGGCGGACTGCTCGTGCCGGACGTCGTAGAGGGGGAAGCCCGCGGAGTGCGCGGCGTCGTAGAGCGGGAAGACGTGCCCGCCCGAGAGCGTGAACATCTCCCGTACGCCGTGCGCGCGCAACGCCGCGAGCGCCAGCTCGCCGCCGTGCCCCTCGAGGTGTTCCGTCATGCCACTCCCCTTCGTCGCCCGACCGGAGTCACACGCTACTGGCCGGTAGCGCGGATGTGAACAGCTCTCGCGTCAGCGGCCGGTGAAGCCCGGCTTGCGCTTCTCCACGAACGCGGCCATGCCCTCGCGCCGGTCGTCGGTGGCGAACAGCGCCGCGAAGAGCTGGCTCTCCCACGCCAGGCCGGAGGTGAGGTCCATGTCCAGACCACCGTCGACCGCCGCCTTCGCCGCCCGCAGCGCCTGCACCGGGCCGGTCAGGAACGGCTTCACGTACGCCACCGCGGCGTCGTAGACCTCGGCGGCCGGGACCACCCGGTCGGCCAGGCCGATGCGCAGCGCCTCCTCGGCGTCGACCATCCGCCCGGTCATGATCAGATCCTTGGCGCGGGCCGGGCCGACGAGCCGGGCCAGCCGCTGGGTGCCACCGGCGCCCGGGATGATGCCGAGCTTGATCTCCGGCTGGCCGAGCTTGGCGTCGGCGGCCACGATCCGCCAGTCGCAGGCCAGCGCCAGCTCGCAGCCGCCACCGAGCGCGTACCCGGTGATCGCGGCGACGACCGGCTTGGGGATCCGGGCGATCGCGCCCAGCGCGCTGGACAGGTCGGCGGCCCGCTCGGCCATGTCCACGTAGGACATGTCCGCCATCTCCTTGATGTCCGCGCCGGCGGCGAAGACCTTCTCCCCGCCGTACACGATGACGGCGCGGACCTCGGCGTCGGCGGTGGCCGCCGCGGCGGCGGCGCGCAACTCCTCCTGCACCTGGGTGTTGAGCGCGTTCATCGGCGGCCGCTCCAGCCGGATGGTGCCGATGCCGTCCTTCACTTCCAGCCTGACGAACTCGCCCACGCTGCCCTCACTTCCGCGTCGAAGTAGCGTGCCAACCTTACGACCCGGATCGTTGGGGTAGACAGTGTGGTGTCGACGGCTCCGGGTCGCCGGCCACCGGGAGTGAGGCCATGATCACCTACTACGACGACCGGTCGGTCCAGGTCACGTCCAGCGCGGTACGGGTGGACGGGCGCAGCTACCCGCTGGCCGAGCTGACCATGGTGTGGCACCGGCGGGGCGACCGCTCGTGGCGGGTGCTCGCCGGGCGGGGCGCGATCGGGGCCGCGCTCGCCGGCCCGCTGGTGGCCGCCGTGCTCGGCATCGGGCTGGCCGTCTGGCTGCACCGCTCCGCCGTGGTCACCATCGCCATCGTCGGGGTCTCGGTGCTCGTCGGCCTCGCCGTCGGCCCGCTCGCGGACGTGCTCTTCGAACACCTGGACCGCTCGTACGTGCGGGGCAGCCGCCAGCTGGAGATGTGGGCCCGCTGGCACGGCCGCCCGGTGCGACTGCTGCGCACCGGCGACGCGCTGCGCTTCGGGCAGATCTACCGGGCGGTGCAACGCGCCATGGAACACGTGCCCGCCGCGCCCGGCCGGCCCGCCCCCGGCCGCGTCGCTCCCGGTCAGAACGTGATCGGCCCGTCCGGCAGCAGCCCGAGCCCGCGCAGCAGGCCGTAGGTGTCCTGCTCGCCCCAGAACTGCACGATCCGCCCGCCGGCCAGCCGGTACATCTTGCAGGCGCTCTGCACCGTGGTCGCCCCGGTGGCGTCCCGCCGGTAGGTATGCGCCAGCGACACCACCACCCGGTCCTCCGCCGCGAAGATCTCCAGGATCTCCTGGTCGAGCACGGTCAGGCCGGGCGAGGAGACGGCCGCCTCAGGCCACCGCCGGCCACGCACCGCCGTACCGGAGCCGTAGACCTCCACGTCCTCGTGCACCACCTCGGCCAGCTCGGCGAGGTCCTTGGTGACGAACGTCCGCAGGTATCGCCGAACCACCTCGACGTTGCGCGCCCGCTCGTCCGCCCCGCCGTCGTCCGTCATGCCCGCCACGCTACCGAACGGTCGCGCGCGGTTACGCTGATTTATGACCCTCTATTACCGGGACGACGCGGTACAGGTCACCTCGGAGGCCATCCACGCGGGGGGCCAGGTGGTCGCGCTCGCCGACGTCACGTACGTCTGGCACGCCCGCGGCGCGACCACGCTGGCGGTCCGGGGCCGGGTGCTCGGGCGCGGGGTGCTGGTCCTGCTGCTCTCGCTGCCCCCGTTGGTCACGCTGGTCTGCGTGCTCTCGTTGGCCTGGGCCGCGCAGGACCGGGGCGAGTGGCAGCTGGCCCTGATCATCCTGGCCGCGTTCGTGGTCGGCGGGCTGGCGCTCACCCCGTTCCTGGAGGTGCCGCTCGGCTGGCTGGACCGTTCCTACGAGCGGGGCAACCGGGTGCACGAGCTGTGGGTGCAGCACCACGGCCGGGAGTCGATGTTGGTCCGCACGCCCGACGCGCTACGGTTCGGGCAGATCTACCGGGCCGTCCAGCGCGCCGTCGAACAGCAGGGAGACCGACGATGACCCACCGTCGCGGCGAGGCCGTCGCGCTCGCCGGGCTGCTCGCCGCCGCGGGCGTCACGCACTTCGCCCGCCCCGGCTTCTACGACCCGATCGTGCCGCGCGCTCTGCCCGGGCCGGCCCGCTTCTGGACGTACGCCTCCGGGGTGGCCGAGCTGGCCGTAGCGGCGGCGGTCGCGCATCCGGCGACCCGGCGGCGCGGCGGGCTGGCCGCGGCGGCCCTGTTCGTCGCGGTGCTGCCGGCGAACGCTCAGATGGCCTGGGACTGGCGGCGACGCCGGCCGGCGCGGCGGGCGATCGCCTACGGCCGGGTGCCGATGCAGGCCCCGCTGATCTGGTGGGCGCTGCGGGTCGCCCGGTCATAACACAGCGGTTATTGACCAACCGGGGTGTTACCCCCGGCCGCCGACCCTGCTCTCCTGAGTGGACATTCATGTCCATCGTTCAGCAGGAGGGTGCCATGTTGCGGAGACTCACCGTCGCGGTCGCGGCGGCGCTCAGCCTGACGCTGCCGGCGAGCGGCGTCCACGCCGCCGTCGCGGCGTCGGCCGACCCGTCCGCGCCCGGCCCGTACGCGGCCGGCTACGTCGACGCCACCGTCAGCGCGGCCGGCCGTTCCTTCTCGGCCCGGATCACCTACCCGGCCACCGCCGCCGGCAAGGGTCAGCCGGTCGCCGCCGGCCGGTTCCCGGCGATCGCGTTCGGCCACGGCTTCCTCCAGTCGGTGTCGAAGTACTCCTCGACGCTGTCCCACCTGTCGACCTGGGGGTTCATCGTCGTCGCCCCGAACTCGCAGGGCGGCCTGTCGCCCAACCACAGCGCCTTCGCCGACGACCTGAACGCGGCCCTGACCTGGACCGTGGCCCAGGACACCACGGCCGGTTCCCGGTTCGCCGGGCACGTCGCCGTCGACCGGCTGGGCCTGTCCGGGCACTCCATGGGCGGCGGGGCGAGCATCCTGGCCGCCGCCCGCAACCCGCGCGTGGTGACGGTGGCGAACCTGGCCGCCGCCGAGACCAACCCCTCCGCCGTGTCGGCCGCGGCCGGCGTGACCGTCCCGGTGCAGCTGATCGCCGGCGAACGCGACGGCATCGCGCCGCCGGCCGACCACCAGCGCCCGATCTACGTCGCCAAGCCGCCGGCCAAGCAACTGCGGACCATCAGGGGTGGCTCGCACTGCGGCTTCATGGACAGCGGCTCGCTCTTCTGCGACAGCGGCTCGATCAGCCGGACGGTCCAGCTCCAGCTGACCCGACGGCTGCTCACCGAGTGGTTCCTGCGCCACCTGGCCGACGACGCCGCCTACGACGAGGCGGTCTGGGGCACCCCGGCCCGGACCGACCCGCAGGTGATCTTCGAGGGCGTGCGCTGAGCCGTCGGGCCGGGGCGGGCGGTCCCGCCCCGGCTCAGGCCAACGGCAGCGTGGTGGCGATCGGCCAGGCCAGCAGCACCGCGCCGACCAGCGCCGGCAGCCACCACGGCGCGCCCCGCCGGCGCAGCACCCCCGCCCAGGCTGCCTGCCAGGCCACCAGCGCCGCGAAGAGCGGCACCACCAGCAGCACGAACCCGGGTGCCAGGCCGGTCACCGCCGCCGCGGCCAGGACCACCACGCCGAGCCCGCCGACCGCCGCGTACCGGCCGCCCCGGCCGTCGGCGACCAGCTCGGCGCCGAGCAGGAAGACCAGGCAGCAGAGCAGCACCAGCGGCAGCAGCCACCAGCGGGCGCCGACCGGCGTGGCCGAGGTGAACCCCAGGTGCAGCGGGAGCGCGACGGCGAGCACCGCGTACCCGGCGAGCGCCGCGGCCACCCCGACGGCCCGCCCCGACCGGCCGGTGGCCGTGGGTGTCGGCGTGCCGGACCAGCGCCGCGCGGCCACCAGCAGACCGCCGGTGAGCAGCAGGAACACCGCCACATGCCCGCCCACCGCGAGCGGCAGCCGGGCGGTCGGGAGCGGAGCGGCGAGCGCCGCGCCGAGCCCGGCCGCCCCCACCGCCACGACGAGCCACCGACCCGACCACGCGGCGCCCGGGCGCGCGGCCCCGGGCGCGACCGGCGCGGGCGGGCCGGCGGTCACCGGGTCCGGCGGGCGGCGCAGCAGCGCCGTGGCCAGTGGCACGAAGCCCAACCCCAGGCCGAGCAGGAGCAGGCCGGCGCCGGCCAGACGGGTCAGCGGCGCGGGTGGCGGGCCACCCGGACGGCCGGGGATCGCGGCCACCACCGCGGCGTGGGTGCGCGGCGCGAAGAGCACCGAGATGTGTTCGGTGCCGGGCGCTACCACCCGCCGCCGCGCCCCGGGCGGGCCCCCGCGTGCCGCCTCGTCGGCGGCGCGACGGAAGTCGGAGAACTCCAGCCCGCCGACCACGAGCGTCAGGCCGCCCGACCATTGCGCCGGCACGTCGTCCGCGTCGGGCAGCGAGATCGCCACGGTGCGGGCGAGTTCCGGGTGGTCGACCGCGTAGCGGGTGACCGCGCCGGCGCCCATCGAGTGTCCGACCAGGACGATCCGGTCCGGGTCCACGCCGGGCCGGCTCCGCAACCATCCGACGGCGACGTCCAGGTCGTGCCGCAGGAGCGCCCGCGCCCGCGCGTCGTCCCGGCCCGCGCCGGGCAGCCGGGACGGGTTGGCGCCGTGCCCGGCGAAGTCGAGCAGCACGGCCACCCCGCCGTGCCGGGCCACCGTGTCGGCCAGCGGCCGCATCAGCCGGGCCGAGCCGGCGAACCCGTGCGCGATCACCACCCCGGGTCGAGGGCCGGCGTCCCCGCCGGGCGCCCGGACCTCGGTGAGCGGCACCCCGGCGACGGTCGCCCGCCGGGTGTCCAGGCCGGCGTCCGCGCGGACCAGCAGCAGAGCGCCGAGGACGACGGCGAGCAGCGCGACCGCGCCGAACGCGAGGAGACGCCGCGGAGCCGGGCCGGGGTCGGGCATGCCGGCACCCTACGCGTCCCCGGCCCGGCCCGGGAGGGGCCGGCGTGACGTGCGCCGCCCCGTCCTCACCCGGCGTGACTGGCCGGGGCGACGCACACTTGTCGGCATGGCGATCCCACTCCCCCGGCCCGGCGCCGTCGTCGGCCTCACCCGCTCCGCCCTCGACCAGGCGCTCGGTTCGGCCGCCGCGTTCGCCGCCGTACCGGCCCGCGCCTTCGCCGTGCTCGACGAGGTGGAAGCGCTGGTGCGCCGGATCAACGGCGTGGTCGACCGGATCGAGGGGACGCTCGACCGGACCGACCGGGTGCTCACCGACGCCGAGGCCGCGGTGCGCGAGGTGGGCGTCATCAGCGTCGCGGCGACCGGGGCGATCGACACCGCGACCGAGGTGGCCGCCGCGGCCGCCGTGGTGGTCGGCGAGGCCGACCGGGTGGCCCGGGCGGCAGCCGTCGTGGTGGCCGAGGCGGACACGGTGGCGGCCCGGGCGGCCGGCACGGTGGCCACCGCCGAGCAGGCCGCCGGCACCGCGACCGAACTGCTCGCGGCGTACGAGTCGACGCTGCGCCGCGCGGCGCCGATGGCGGCCCGCTTCGTCGAGCAGCTCAGCCCGGAGGAGGTGACCGCCGCGATCCGGCTGGTCGACGAGTTGCCGAAGCTCAAGGAGCACCTCACCTCGGACGTGCTGCCGATCCTGGCCACGCTGGACCGGGTCGGCCCGGACCTGCACGACCTGCTCGACGTCACCCGGGACCTCAAGCTCGCGGTGGCCGGCATCCCCGGGCTCGGCATGCTGCGCCGGCGCGGCGAGCGCGCCGAGGGGGTCTAAGGAAGGGCCCCCTCTTAACGCCTCAGGTAGTGGAAGGGGCCCCTGTTAACGCCCGGCGAACAGCGCGTCGATCTCCGCGCGGTGCGGCAGCGCCACCGAGGCGCCGAGCTTGCGGACACAGGCCGCCCCGGCCGCGGCGGCCCACCGCACCGCCTCGACCAGGTCCCGCCCCTCGCCCCAGGCGACGGCGAGCGCGGCCGTGAACGCGTCGCCGGCGGCGGTCGAGTCGACCACCTCCACCGGCACCGCCGGCACGTGCACCGCCGGGCGGTCCCGGTCGACGTACCACGCGCCGTCGCCGCCGAGCGTGAGCACCGCCCGGGGCACCAGGTCGAGCAGCGCGGCCGGCGCGTCCCGGCCACGGCCGGTCAGCGCCTGCGCCTCGGGCTCGTTGACCACCAGCAGGTCGGTCGCGGCCAGCAGGTCGGGCGGCAGCGGCCGGGCCGGCGCCGCGTTGAGCACCACCCGGGTGCCGGCGGCACGGGCCGCGAGCGCCGCCTCGGTCACCGTCTCGACCGGCACCTCGAGCTGCGCGACCAGCACGTCCGCCTCGCGTACGGCGGTGAGCTCGTCCTCGGTCGGCGCGGTGAACGCCTCGTTCGCGCCGGGGGTGACCAGGATGGCGTTCTCCCCCGCGCCGCCGACCATGACCAGGGCGACGCCGGAAGGGCCGTACATCACCCGAAGGTGACCGGTGTCCACGCCGGCCGCGGTGATCCGGGCCCGGAGGGTGACCCCGAACGCGTCCGACCCGATCGCGCCCAGGAAGACGCAGGAGGCGCCGGCGCGCACGGCCGCCACCGCCTGGTTGGCGCCCTTGCCGCCGGGCAGCATGACGAACTCGCTGCCGAGCACGGTCTCGCCCGGCCGGGGCAGCGCGGCGGCGCTGCCGACCAGGTCCATGTTGGCGCTGCCGACGACGGCGATCCGGGTCTGCTGCACGACGTGGTCCGTCCGCTCAGGCGGCGCGCGCGGTCCAGCGGTCGCCGGACCGCGAGACGACCAGCGGCAGGCCGAAGGTCTTCGACAGGTTGTCGGCGGTGAGCACGTCGGCGAGCAGACCCTGCGCCACCACCGCGCCCTCGCGCAGCAGCAACGCGTGCGTGAAGCCCGGCGGGATCTCCTCGACGTGGTGGGTGACCAGCACCATGGCCGGGGCGTCCGGGTCGTACGCCAGCTCGGCGAGCCGCGCGACCAGGTCCTCCCGCGCGCCCAGGTCGAGCCCGGCGGCGGGCTCGTCCAGCAGCAGCAGCTCCGGGTCGGTCATCAGCGCGCGGGCGATCTGCACGCGCTTGCGCTCGCCCTCGGAAAGCGTGCCGTAGGCGCGGTCGGCGAGGTGGCCGACGCCGAGCTGGCCCAGCAGCGCGGCGGCGCGCGCCTCGTCGGTGCGGTCGTAGCTCTCCCGCCAGCGGCCGACCACCGACCAGGCGGCGGTCACGACCACGTCGACGACCCGCTCGTCGGCGGGGATCCGCTCGGCGAGGGTGGCGGTGGAGAGGCCGATCCGGGTCCGCAGCTCGTTGACGTCGGTGCGGCCGATGCGCTCGCCGAGCACGTGCGCGACGCCGCTGCTCGGGTGCAGCCGGCCGGCGGCCAGGTTGAGCAGGGTGGTCTTGCCGGCGCCGTTCGGGCCGAGCAGCACCCATCGTTCGTCCAGCTCGACCCGCCAGTCGACGTCGTGCACCAGCGCGGTGCCGGAGCGCGTGACGCCCACCCCGTCGAGGCTGACCACCAGATCCGCGTCCACGGTCGAGGGGGCGGGGGCGCCCGGGGCGCCGGGGATCAGGTCACCAGTCACCGCCCCATCCAATCACGCACCCGGCCCGGCGCCCCCCACGGGCGGGGCTGCCGCCATAGGGTGGGGCGCCGTGTCGTTGGTCACCGCTCCGGAAGGACGACCCATGCCCGACCCCTGCCGGGAGGCACGCGGATGAGCGCGGTCATCGAGATCGCCGGTCTGCGCAAGACGTTCCACACCGTGCGCCAGGGGCGGCGGGTCGCCGTCGACGACTTCGACATGCTGGTCGAGGCGGGCCAGGTGCACGGTTTCCTGGGGCCGAACGGCTCCGGGAAGACGACCACGCTGCGGGCGCTGCTCGGGCTGGTCCGGCCGGACTCCGGCTGGATGCACGTGCTGGGCGCCCGGTCCCCCGAGCGGCTCCCCGAGGTGGCCGGTCGGGTCGGCGCGATCGTGGAGAGCCCGCAGTTCTTCGGCAACTTCACCGCCCACCGGACGCTGCGGCTGCTGGCCGTGGCCGGTGGGGTGCCGACCAGCCGGGTGGACGAGGTGTTGGAGCAGGTCGGCCTGCGGGACCGGGGCGACGAGCGGGTCAAGGGCTACTCGCTGGGCATGAAGCAGCGGCTGGCCGTCGCCTCCGCCCTGTTGAAGCGCCCGGAGCTGCTGATCCTGGACGAGCCGGCGAACGGGCTGGACCCGGCCGGCATCCGGGAGATGCGCGATCTCACCCGGTCGCTCGCCGCGGCCGGGGTGACCGTGCTGCTGTCCAGCCACATCCTGGCCGAGATACAGCTGATCTGCGACCACGTGACGATCGTCAGCCGGGGGCGACGGGTCGCGTACGGGCGGGTGGACGAGGTGCTGGCCGGCTTCGACCAGCACCAGTGGCAGGTCCGGGTGGCCGACGTGGAGCAGGCGGCGCAGCTGTTGGGCCGGGCCGGGCTGTCGGTGACGGCCCAGCCGGACCACCTGGTGGTGACCGGCGTGGTCGACCCCGAGGTGATCAGCCGCACGCTGGGCGAGGAAGGGCTGTGGGTGCGTGAGCTGGTCCCGCTCCGGCCGGACCTGGAGAGCGTCTTCCTGGAGCTCACCGGCGACCACGAGCACGTCGCGGTGCCGCGGCAGGTGGACGGCGCGCCGCCGAACGACGGAGTTATCGACCTGGACGTCCGGGAGAGCCGGGAGGTGGACGCGTGAACCTGGTCCGTGCCGAGCTGGAGCGGCTCGCCGCCCGGCGCTTCGTGCAACTCATGGTGGTGCTGCTGGCGGCCGCCTTCGCGGTGACGGTGGTGACCACGCTGGGCGGCTCGCACCGCCCGACCGGGGTGGAGCTGGGCCGGGCCCAGGCGCAGGCCGCGGAGGAGGTGCGGCGGCTGGAGCTGGCGCACGACCGCTGCCTGCGGATCAAGGCGGGCACGCTCACCGCCGACGAGAACGACTACCTGCCGCGCGACTGCGCCCAGATCGACCCGGCCCAGTCCGACACGTTGCCGACCGCCTCCGACTACCTCAGCGGCGTCTTCGTGTTCGCCAAGGAGGCCGAGCCGCTGCTGTTCTTCCTGATCGCGTTCCTCGCGCTGTTCGGGTTCCTGGTCGGCGCCTCCTACATCGGGGCGGACCTGAACTCGGGCGGCGTGGTCAACCTGCTGCTGTGGCGGCCACGACGGCCCACCGTGCTGGCCGCGAAGCTCGGCACGCTGCTGGGCGGGCTGCTCGCGCTCTCGGTGCTGGCGTCGGTGGCATACCTGGGGTCGTTCTGGTTGATCGGGCAGGCGTCCGGGCTGACCGGCCGGACGGGCGGCGACTTCTGGGTGACGCTCGGCGCGATCTGGGCGCGCGGGCTGGTGCTGGTGCTGGCCACCGCGGCACTCGGGTTCGCCGTCGCGACGCTGGGCCGGCACACGTCGGCGGCGCTCGGCACGGTCGCCGCGTACGTAGTGGTGTGGGAGCTGGGCGCGCGGCTGGTGTTCCAGATCCTGGAGGTCGGCCGGCCGGACCGGTTCATGCTCTCCAGCTATCTGGCCGCCTGGCTCAACGGCGAGGTGCGGTTCTGGGACGGCAACGCGTGCAGCACCGGGATCTCCGGCTTCTGCGACGGCTCGTACACGCTGACCTGGGTGTCGGGCATGGTGGTCCTGCTCGGGCTCACCGCCGCGCTGGTGGCCGCCGCGTTCACCGTGTTCCGCCGGCGCGACCTGATCTGAGAGCGACCCAGCCCCGGCAACTCCTTGCGAACCCTGGCGCCATGATGAAGGATTCCTTCACATGGCGCCAGGGTGCACGCGGTCAGCCGACCGTCGAGCCGAACACCTCGTCACGGACCGCGTCCAGCGCGGTACGCAGCGCGCCGCGCAGGATCGGCTCCTCGGTCAGCCCGGTGGTCACCACCCGGGGCCGGACCAGCGTGATCGCGGCGACCTCGTGCTGCACCCGCTCGGCCAGCGCCGACCCGCCCGCCTGCCCGACCGCGCCGGCGAGCACCACCAGCGGCGGGTCGAGCACCACGCAGGTGCTCGCCACCCCGAGCGCGAGCCGGCGGGCCAGCTCGTCCAGCACCGGGCCGCCGTCGGCGCCGGCGACGACGGCGGCGCGTACCGCCTCGGCGGCCCGGGCCGCCGCGACGCCCTGCTCCACCGCGTCCGCCGTGGCGAAGCCGTGCTCGGCGGCCACCGCACGGACCGCGTCGGCGCCGGCGAGCTGCTGGAACGCCGGCTTGGCGCGCTTCGACACGTCCCGTGGGATCGGCGCGCCGGGCACCGGCAGGTAGCCGATCTCGCCGGCCGCGCCGCTGCTGCCGTGGTGCAGGCGGCCACCCAGCATGATCGCCAGGCCGACACCCGCGTCCACCCAGACCAGCACGAAGTCGGCGGTGCCCCGGGCCGCGCCCGACTGCGCCTCGGCGACCGCGGCCAGGTTCACGTCGTTCTCGAAGACGACCGGCGTGTCCAGGTCCTCGCGGAGCGCGGCGAGCAGGCCGCTGTGCCAGCGCGGCAGGTTGAACGCGAAGGTGATGTCACCGGTCTGCGGGTCGACCAGGCCGGGGGTGCCGAGCACCACGCGCCGGACGGCGGACAGCTCCGCCCCGGCGCTGCTGGCCGCCCGGACCACGGCGTTGTGCACCACCCCGACCGGGTCGTCGGTGTCCCTGGTGGACTGCTCGACCCGGCCGACCACCGCACCGGTGATGTCGGCGCAGGCCGCCACCACCCGTTCGGCGCCGACGTCCACGCCGACCACGTACGCGCTGCCCGGTCGCACCGCGTAGAGCTGGGCGTTCGGGCCCCGCCCGCCGGCCTGCTCACCGACCCGGGCGACCAGCCCGCGCTCCTCCAGCCGCTCGACGAGCTGGGAGGCGGTGACCTTGGACAGCCCGGTCAGCTCGCCGATCCGGGCCCGGGTCAGCGGCCCGCGTTCGAGCAGCAGTTCCAGCGCCGCTCGGTCGTTGAGCGCCCGCAACAGTCGGGGGGTGCCGGGCAGCCGGGTCGCACTCATGCCAACGTCCTCAATTTTTCGTAAAGTTTCTAACCATAAAACGCCTGCCGAAGGGTGCCCGTTAGCGTATCGGCCACCCCGGTCCCGAGAGGTCGGACGACCCGGCAGGGAAAGGGGATACTCGTGGGGCTCGATCCAGGACTCCGTCGGCTCGCGCTGGGCACGTTGCTGGCCGCCTACGCCGGCCCGGTCCCGCCGGACTGGGCGGTCGACCTGCTCGCCGACGGGCTCGCCGGGCACACCCTGTTCGGCACCAACGTCCACGACCCGGCCCAGGTGGCGGCGTCCACCGCGGCGCTGCGCGCCGGCCGCCCCGACGTGATCCTCGCGATCGACGAGGAGGGCGGGGACGTCACCCGGCTGGCCCACGCGACCGGCAGCCCCTACCCGGGCAACGCCGCGCTCGGCGCGGTGGACGACCCCGACCTCACCCGCCAGGTCTACGCGGCGATCGGCGGCGAGCTGGCCGCGCTCGGCCTCACCCTCGACCTGGCCCCGACGGTGGACGTGAACACCGCGGACGAGAACCCGGTGATCGGCACCCGGTCGTTCGGCGCGGACCCGAAGCGGGTGGCGGTCCACTCCGCCGCCGCCGTGGCCGGCCTCCAGTCGGCCGGCGTCGCCGCCTGCGCCAAGCACTTCCCGGGGCACGGCGCCACGGTCGCCGACTCCCACCACGAGCTGCCCACCGTCGACGTGCCGCCGACCGTGCTGCGCGAGCGCGACCTGCCGCCGTTCGCCGCAGTGGTCGACGCCGGCGTACGGGCCGTGATGACCGCGCACATCCGGGTCCCCGCGCTGACCGGCGACGGTCCGGCCACCTTCAGCCGGGCCGTGCTCGTCGACCTGCTGCGCGGCGAGTACGGCTTCACCGGCACGGTGATCACCGACGCGCTGGAGATGAAGGGCGCCGCGCTGGCCGCCGGCGGGGTGGGTCCGGCCGCGGTCCGGGCGCTGGCCGCCGGCGCCGACCTGCTCTGCATCGGCGCGAAGGTCGACGCCGGCCTGGTCGAGCTGGTCGCCGCGGAGATCGTCGCCGGGATCGGCGACGGCCGGCTGGACCGGGCCCGGGTGGAGGAGGCCGCCGGCCGCACCGCCGCGCTGGCCGCCTGGACCGCCCCGGCCGACGCGCCCGCGCCGGTCGCCGCCGACCTGGGCTACGCCGCCGCGCTGCGGGCGGTGCGCGTCGAGGGCGACCTGCCCACGGCGGGGACGCCGCTGGTGGTGCAGGTGCACGCGACCTCCACGATCGCCGAGGGGCGGGTGCCGTGGGGGCTCGGCCCGCACCTGCCCGCCGACGTGGCGCAGGCCCGCGCGGTGGCCGGCGAGACCGACCCGGCCGAGCTGCGCGGGCTCGCCGGGGACCGGCCGGTCGTGCTGGTCGGGCGTCACCTGCACCGGCTGCCGGGGGCGCGGGAGCTGGTCGAGGCGCTGGCCGCCTCGCACCCGGTGACGGTGGTCGAGATGGGCTGGCCGGGTGACTGGCGGCCGGCCGGGGCGCGCGCCTTCGTCGCCACCTACGGCGCCAGCCACGCCAACGGCCGCGCCGCCGCGAAGGCGCTCGGCCTGACCGACTGATCCGTACCGCCCGGCCCGCCGTCGGACGACGGCGGGCTGCCGCGCGTTCCGGACTTGAACACGTTCAAGAAACGTCGTACGCTCGGCGCGACTTCAATTTGAACGCGTTCAAGAGAGGCGACGGGGGATGGACGTGAAGGTCTGGATGTACCTGACCTACCTCGCGGTGAGCATCGGCCTGACCATCTGGGTGGCGCGGGCGCTCTCCCGCAACGGGCTGGTGTTCCTGCAGGACGTGTTCGCCGACAGCCGGCTGGCCGACGCGGTCAACAGCCTGCTGGTGGTCGGCTTCTATCTGCTCAACCTGGGCTACGTCACGGTGGCCATGAAGGAGTCCGGCCCGGTCGGCGACGCCAGCCAGGCGCTGGAGCAGCTCTCGCTCAAGGTGGGGCTGGTGCTGCTGGTCCTGGGCGCGCTGCACTTCTTCAACGTGTTCGCGCTCGGCCGCTACCGGCGTGGCCGACTGCGGCAGCAGGCGACCCACCCGCCGCTGCCTCCGGTCGCCGTGCTCCCGCCCCAGGGCGGCCCGCACCCCGTCGAGCCGGCGGGGCCGATCCCGCCGGCCCGGTGACGTCCGCCCCGGGCGGGCACCCGTCGGATCCCACCGGGCACGGGGCCGGTGGGATCCGCGGGTTCACCGTCCTCTACGACGCGGCCTGCCCACTGTGCCGGGCCGCCCGGCGGTGGCTGACCTCGCGCGCCCAGCTCGTACCGCTGGAGTTCGTGCCGGCCGGGTCGGCGGAGGCCCGGCGGCGCCTCCCCGGGCTGGACCACGACGCCACGCTGCGGGACCTGACCGTGGTGGCCGACACCGGCGCGGTCTACACCGGCGACGGCGCCTGGTTCGCCTGCCTGTGGGCGCTGGCCGAGCACCGCCGCACGGCCGAACGACTGGCCCGCCCGCACCTGCTGCCGCTGGCCCGGCGGGTGGTGGCGGCCGCCGCCGCGGTCCGCGAGCGGATCCGGGAACCGGGATACGGTGACGACGATGACCGAGCAGAGTGCGCCGACGACCGCTGCGGGTGGCCCGAGCACCGGGTCGACCGCCCGGGGTGAGCAGACCCGCCGGCTGATCCTGGACACCGCCCTGCGGCTGTTCCGCGAGCGGGGGTACGCGCGCACGACCATGCGGGCGGTGGCCCAGGAGGCCGGCGTGGCGGTGGGCAACGCCTACTACTACTTCGGCTCGAAGGAACACCTGATCCAGGAGTTCTACGCGGAGACCCAGCAGGAGCACCGGGAGGTCGCCGCCCCGGTGCTCGCCCGGGAACGGGACTTCGCCCCGCGACTGGCCGGGGTGCTCCACGCCGGCGTGGACGTGCTGAGCCCGTACCACTCGTTCGCCGGCACGTTCTTCAAGACCGCGGCGGAGCCCACCTCGCCGCTCAGCCCGTTCTCCACCGAGTCGTCCGCCCCCCGCGAGGCGTCGGTGTCGCTCTTCCGCGAGGTGCTCGCGGGCTCCACCGCCAAGCTCGACGACGAACTGCGGGAGTCGCTGCCGGAACTGCTCTGGCTCGGCTACATGGGCGTGGTGCTCTACTGGGTGCACGACCGCTCGCCCGGGCAGGTCAAGACCCGCCAGCTCATCGACGGCGTGGTGCCGCTGGTCGACCGACTCGTCGGGCTGTCCCGCCTGCGGGTGCTGCGACCGGTCACCCGGCAGGCGCTCACCGTGATCCACACGCTGCGTCACTGACGCACCGGCGGCCCGCCCGACAGGATCGCGCAGGTCAAGTCTGTAACCGGACAGGCTCAACCGCAGCCACGCCCCTTGCCTGCCGCCCGTTCGCACACATAGCGTTACCAGGGTCGGGACCTGGGGGGAGAGGCAGCGGACCGTGGATCCGGCCCGGGATCCACGGTCCGCGCCCACGCCGCGCGCGGTCGGGCCGCGCGGTCGGGCTCAGTGCGGGAAGACGCCGAACGAGGTCCACCCCCGGTCGGGGAACCCGGCCGCCTCGGCCACCCGCGCGGAGGCGTGGTTGTCCGCGTCGTGCAGATAGGTGGGGATCGCGCCCTCGTCCAACACCCGCCGGGCCGCCTGGGCGACCAGCCGTCGGGCCAGCCCGCGCCCCCGGGCCGCCTTCGTCGTGCCGACCGCCAACTCGTGCCCGTACGCGTCGTGCCGCTTGATCCCCACCCCGGCCAGGTACGCGCCGTCGTCGTCCCGGACCACCAGCACCTCCCGGTCGAACAGGCGCAGCCAGGGCGGCGCGCCGGGCACCGTCGGCGGCAGCCACTCCCCCACGTCGGGCAGCGGCGCCGGGTCGGTGCACCACCGGAAGGCCCCGGCCTGCGTGGTGAACTCCGGCGTGCCCACCGTCGCCGGCAGCGCGGGCAGCCACTCGTCGCGCGGACGCCCGCGGATCAGCGCCCGGACCGCCTCCACCCGGTCCGGCGCCACGGAGAGGATCGCGCTGCCGTCCACCGCGACCCCGATCGCCGGGCGCAGCCGACCGTCCCAGGCCGGGCGGGCGCGGCGGTAGGAGCGGACCACGTGCCATCCCGGTGCCGCCGGCCACTGCCCCAACCAGGTCGCCAGATGCAGGAAGAGCCGACGGTCGAGCACATGATCACGGTACGCCCGCCGGACCCGCTCCGAACCGTGCACACCGTAAGAACCTGGCAATGGCTCACGCTCCCGCCCGTGGCTACGCTGGCCTCTCCGTACGCGGGAGGTCAGCGGTGGCGCAGCGGGTGCTGGTGGTGGACGACGACCGGACGGTCGCGGACGTGGTCTGCCGCTACCTGGAGCACGCCGGCTACGAGGTCGAGCACGTCGGCGACGGGTCGGCGGCCCTGGACACCGTGGCCCGCCGCCCGCCGCACCTGGTGGTGCTGGACCTGATGCTGCCCGTGCTGGACGGGCTGGAGGTGTGCCGGCGGCTGCGGGAGCGGCCGGACGGCGTACCCATCGTCATGCTCACCGCGCGCGGCGACGAGGCCGACCGGATCCTCGGCCTGCAACTGGGCGCGGACGACTACCTGGGCAAGCCGTTCTCCCCCCGGGAGCTGGTGCTGCGGGTCCGCTCGGTGCTGCGCCGGGCCGGCGGGGAGCCGGCCGCCGCGCCGCCGGAGCTGCTCGCCGACGGCGGCCTGGAGGTGGAGACCGGCCCCCGGGTGGCCCGCCTGCACGGCCGCGAGCTGACCCTCACGCTGCGCGAGTTCGACCTGCTGGCCCACCTGATGCGGCATCCGGCCCGCGCGTTCCGCCGGGCCGAGCTGCTCGACCGGGTGTGGGGCTGGAGCTTCGGCGACCAGTCGACGGTGACCGTGCACGTGCGGCGGCTGCGGGAGAAGATCGAGGACGACCCGGCGCGACCCCGCCGCATCGTCACGGTCTGGGGCGTCGGCTACCGGTACGAGCCGGCCGATGCGTGACCTCGCGCTGATCTTCGGCGTGGCGCTGGCCGCCGCGCTCGCCGTCGGCCTGGTCGGCGCGGTGACGTTGCGGCTGCTGCGCGGCCGGTCGATCACGGTGCACATCTCGGTGCTGCTGGCCATGACGGTCGGCGCGGTGGCCGCCGGGGTGGCCGTGGTCGCCCAGGCCATGTTCCTCTCCCCGCACGACCTGCAGGTGGTGCTGGCCACCGTGGCCGCCGGCGGCGTGGTGAGCCTGGCGGTGGGCTGGCTGTTCGGCCGCCGGCTGGCCGCCGCCGCGGTCTGGGCCGACCAGGCGCGGGAACGGGAGCGACGGATCGAGAAGGGCCGGCGCGACCTGGTCGCCTGGGTCTCGCACGACCTGCGTACGCCGCTGGCCGGCCTGCGCGCGATGGCCGAGGCGCTGGAGGACGGGGTGGTCGACGACCCGGCCACGGTGGCCGAGTACCACCGCCGGATCCGGGTCGAGACCGACCGGATGACCCGACTGGTCGACGACCTGTTCGAGCTGTCCCGGATCAACGCCGGCGCGCTGCGGCTGTCGATGTCCGCGGTGCCGCTCGGCGACGTGGTCTCGGACGCGCTGGCCGGGGCGGCCCCGCTCGCGGCGGCCCGGCGGATCCGGCTCGTCGCCCCCGAGGCGGGCTGGCCGACCGTCACCGCCAGCGAGCGGGAACTGGCCCGGGTGGTGGGCAACCTGCTGCTCAACGCGATCCGCTACACCCCGGAGGACGGCACGGTGCGGGTGGACGCCGGGTGCGAGGTCGACACGGCCTGGCTGGCCGTCGCAGACACCTGCGGCGGCATCCCGGAGGGCGACCTGTCCCGGGTCTTCGACGTGGCGTTCCGCGGCGAGCCGGCCCGCACCCCGGCGGTCGAGCCGGGCGGATCCGGCGGCCTCGGTCTGGCGATCGTGCGCGGGTTGGTTGAGGCGCACGGCGGGCGGGTAGAGGTGCAGAACGTCAGCGACGGATGCCGATTCGTGGTCCGCCTGCCGGCCGCAGGAATCTGACGCCCCGACGGAACCGCACGCATCGATCCTGCGTCATATTCATTTCCATACATGGACAAGTTTCTCTGGGACGGTAGTGGTCATGCCGAATCATCCGAATGACCGATTCCAGCAGGACGCGGAGCAGAGCTGGCGGGTCGCCGACTCCGCCGGGCGGTTTCCGGCGCAGCCGGGCTACCGCGAGGCCCGCGACCGGGGACTCTCCTGGGCCGAGCTGAACACCCAGCCCGCCGACAGCTCCGCCTGGCGCGGCCTCACGACCCGCTGACGCACCACGCCAGGCTCGCTTTTGGTGCCTACCCGGCGGCGATTCTGGTGTACGTTCGGAGGCATGACACGCATCACGGTGGATGTGAACGACGAGTGGCTCGAAGCGGCGCGTGAAGCCCTGGGCACCGACACCAAGGTGGCCACGATCAACGCCGCGCTGCACGCGTTCGCGGTCCGCCGGCAGGCCCGGGAGATCGTCGCCGCCTTCGACCAGGTCGAGATGGACTTCAGCGAGTCGGCCGCGGCCTGGCGCTACGGCGGCGGGCGGGACCTGAGCCGGCTGGCCGAGAACGCGCGCGAGGGTGAGGCGGCCGCCTGATGGCTGGCCGGATCCACCTCGCGGACACCTCGGTCTACGTACTCCAGGCTCGTCACCCGGTCGTTCGGAAGCGCTTCGAGACGCTGCTGGCGGAAGGGCGTCTCGCCGCCTGCCAGATGACCTCACTCGAATACCTGAACAACGCCCCGAACCCGAAGGGCTACGAGATCCTCTGGCAGGCCCTGCGCGGGCAACTCTGGCTGGACGTCACCGCCGAGGCGATGGACCGGGCCATGTCGGTTCACCGGATGCTGGCCGCGGACAGCCAGCACCGCAACTTCCGGCTGCCCGACCTCGTCATCGCGGCGACCGCCGAACTCCACGGCGCGGTCGTGTTGCACTACGACGCCGACTACGACCGGATCGCCGCACTCACCGGCCAGCCCGCCGAGTGGGTGGCCCCCAAGGGGAGCCTCTGAAGCGCGACGACACACCGGACGGCGGGCGTCCGGGGCTTCGCACACCTGTGCGGTAGCGTCTTGTGGTCCGATTTCCGGCTACGACAGGAGAAGCTCCGCGCATGGGCAAGAAGACGATCCACGTCTCCGACTTCACCGGCCAGGTGCTGTCCCCCGACGACGAGGTGGTCAAGGTCGTCGTGCTGGAGCACCCGGACCTGGTCGCCGGGCCCGTGCAACTGGACGCCACCCCGGTCGACGTGGAGAGCATCGACGACGCGGCGCTGGACGTGGCCGTGGTGGAGATCCACGACCGGCACGGCGGCGGTGAGCCGCGCCGGGTGGTGCTGACCGCCAGCGAGTTCGACGCGATGGCCACCGACGTGCCGATGGCGCAGCTCCTGCGTACCGCCGAGCGGGTGCGGCCGCCGAAGGCCCGACGGACCGCCGAGAAGATCGACTACGGCACCATCGAACACGCCGGCCGGCCGCACCGGGGTCGGGTGACCGAGGAGGAGGCCCGGCTGGTCCGGGACCGCCTCGACGAGGTGAACAAGCGACTCGCCGACGCCGGCATCCGCCAGGTCGACCCCGCCGACCCGGAGCACGCCGCCCGTTACGGCTTCCCCACCGCCGACTGACCGCTCGCGCGTCGGGCACGTGCCCCCGTGACACGTGCCCGACGCGGGTCAGGCCCGCTTGCGGTTCAGCTCCGCCAGTGCGCCCTCCACCGCGGACTCCATCGCGTCCTTGCGCAGGCCGAGCCCGCCGAGCACGCCCTGCTCGCCCTCCTCCTCCAGCAGGGCGAGCAGGATGTGCTCCGTACCGATGTAGTTGTGGCCCATCCGCAGCGCCTCCCGGAACGTCAGCTCCAGCACCTTCTTGGCGCGTGCGTCGTAGGGGATCAGGTCCGGGACCTGGTCGGCCTTCGCCGGCAGCGTCGCGGCGACGGCCTCCCGGAACATCTCCAGGGGTACGCCCTTCGCCACGATCAACGCGGCCGCCAGCCCGTCCGGCTCGGCGAGGAGCCCGAGTGCGACGTGCCCGGGGGTGATCTCGGCGTTGCCGGCGGCCCGCGCCTCCTCCTGCGAGGCCAGCACCACGTTGCGGGCGCGCGGCGTGAACCGGCCGAACCCGGCGCTCGGGTCGAGCGCGGCGGCGGTCTCCACCTTGGCGGCGGAGCGCTTCTGGGCGGCCTGCTTGCTCACCCCCATGCTGCGGCCGATCTCCGTCCACGAGGCGCCGGAACGGCGCGCCTGGTCGACGAAGTGCCCGATCAGGTGGTCCGCGACGTCGCCCAGGTGGTCGGCGACCAGGACCGCGTCGGAGAGCTGGTCGAGTGCGTTGGAACGGGTCTTCTTGATGCCCTCGATCAGCTCGTCGAGGCGCACCGGGTGGCTCATCGTGAGCGGCTCGTTCTCATCCATGCGTCAACCATAGGTTGACGCCTCCCTAGCGTCAACCTTGGGTTGACGCCACTCTCGTCGATCATGAGGCTGGCGTCAGGGGTTCGCCGCCAACCTCATGATCGACGCGTCGACAGCGTCAGCCGCGGATCCACTGCTGGTTGCTGCCGCCGTTGCAGGTCCAGATCTGGACCGCCGTGCCGTTGGCGGTGCCCTGCCCGTTGACGTCCAGGCAGAGACCCGAGGCGACGCCGACGATCGTGCCGTCGGCGTTGACCCGCCACTGCTGGTTACCGCCGCCGGTGCAGCTCATGATTCGCGCGCGGCTGCCCGACCCGGTGCCCGGCACGTCCAGGCACTTGTTGCCGTAGACGGTCAGCTGGTTGTTCGCGCCGAGCGTCCACCGCTGGTTCGCCCCGCCGTTGCAGTCCCAGATCTGCACCACCGCGCCGTCGGCCTGGCTGGCGCCGTTGACGTCCAGGCACCGGTTGGCGCTCGCGCTGCGGATCTCCCCGGTCGGGCTGCCGGAACCGTCACCGGGGGTGATCGACAGGTTGTCGAACTGGGCGGTGACCCCCTGGCCGGTGCCGTACCCGATCTGGCCGGCGACCCAGGTCGCGTCCGACACCGCGCCGACCGCGACGCCGTCGACGGACGCGGTGAGGGTGCCGCCGTCCAGCTTCAGCGCCAGGGTGTGCCAGCGGCCGGTGCCCAGGGCCGACGTGGTGCCGCTGGCCAGCGTGCGCCAGTTGCCGCTGGTGTTGTTGCTCCGGATGGACCAGGCGCCGCCGTCGGTGACCCGTAAGTAGTAGCCGTTGAGGTTCTGCGGGCCCTGGTGGTTGTAGGTGTTGGCGCGCCCGACGAGCTGGACGTAGCCGGGCTTTTCCAGCAGGACGTCCGAGGACACGGTGTAGTTGCGCCAGCTCAGGTCGCCGAGCAGGGCGTACGGCTCGGCCTGGCCGGAGGTCCAGTAGATCGGCGCCCGGTCCGACATCTGGCGTACGCACTGCCCGGCGCGGCCGGCGGCACACCCGGCGATCTCGAACGAGCCCTGCTGGTCCATCAGGTAGCGGGCCTGCCGGCCGGTGGCGTAGCTGTCGAAGGTGTCGGCGTACGGCAGCCGCAGGGTGCCCGCCGCCGGGCTGGTCGCCATGCCCTTACCCTGCCCGCTGGTGGTGGTGATGCTGTAGACGTGGCCGGGCTGGACGGTGAGCGAGAAGCGCCCGCCGACCGGGGTGATGTCGCCGCCGCGGACGAAGTGGTCGGCGGGGTTGCTCGACCGGACGTTCGTCGACCACACCCGCACCACCCCGGTGGACAGCCCGCCGGTGACCGTGAGGTCGAGCGTCTGCGCCGCGCCGGCGTCCATGGTCTCGATGACGGTGCTCCAGTCGCTGGTGTTCGGCGACCTCAGCGAGACGTAGCTGCCGTTGTTGCGGTTGCCGCCGAGGTAGCCGCCGGATCCGTCGAGGTAGCGCCAGCCCGGGGCGGTGAACTGCGTGGTCTGCGCCATCACCCACGCGCTGCGGCCGATGGAGTACGCGCCGGACCACGGCTGCTGGGCCACCGCCACGCCGGTGGTCGCCCACGGGATGTTCGGGGTGATGGCGGCGATGGCCGGCCAGTTGATGTAGCCGGTCATCCTGCCGTCGAGGTATCCCCGGTTGACACCCCGGGCGAGCGCCGCCGCGCCGGCGTTGTAGTCGTCGGAGCCGTTCTCGCTGGCCCACAGCTGCTTGCCGGTGGAGATCGCGTTGGCGGAGCTGGGGCAACTGCTCTGCGCGCTGCGGTAGCCGCAGACGTAGTGGCTGCCGAAGACCTGCACGGCGTTGGCGAACGCCGGGTCGCGGAGCGACTCGTCGGCGGCGGCCCACCCGAAGTCGTCCGAGGCGACGATCTTCACGGCGCCGTAGCCACGGGAGTTGAGCGCGGCGCGCAGGTTCTTGTACCAGGTGACGGTGTAGCCCTTCTCGTTCCACCCGCCGAGGTAGGAGATGGTCAGCCCGTGCGTGGCCGCGCAGTCCAGCCAGGCCACCAGGTAGTCGATCGAGTCGGTGGACCAGAAGTTGCCGTTGCCGATCCAGCCCGGCGCACCCCAGGCCAGCCCGGCCAGCGCGATGCTCGGGTTGCGCGTCCTGGCCTGCTCCATCAGCCACCACTCGTAGCCCCGGTCGCAGTTGACGCTGCCGCGGGTGTGCTCGTGGCTGGGCTCGGCGCCGGAGGTGGAGTTGGTGTCGCCGCCGATCTCCACCTTGAGCAGTTGCATGGCGGCCCCGTAGCCCGGTTTGAACAGGTAGTCGAGGAGGTCGCTGCGCTGCGGCTCCGGATAGTCGATCAGCAGTCGGCTGTTGCCGCCGCCGCCGCTGACCGCGCCGACGCCGTCGAACGTGCGCCCGCCGGACGCGCCGTTGACGGTGATGGCGGTCGCCGCGCGCGCCGGCTCGGCGTGCCCGGTGAGCACGGCCGCCGCCGCCACCACCGCGACCACCGCCGCCGACACCGCCGTCCGCCACGCCCCGCGTCGTCGGACCACTCTGTCGTCCACCCGGCTCGCCTCCTCGACTTCCTCGACAATTGATCGTCAGATTTCGATACGTTTCGGCGATGTTAACGTTCACACCGATCGACGGTCAACGACACGGGCGCTTCCCGCGGGGGTCGGCACGGCGCCGGACCGGACGGTACGGTGGTCCCCGACCGAGTCCCGCCGGCCGGACCGGCCGGCACCGGCGTGAGGGAGGGTCGCGTGGCGTCCACGGCAGCCGACACGGCGTCCAAGGCAGCCGACATCGCCGCCGAGCAGGCATACTTCGACGTGGCGGCCGCGCACCGCGATCGGCGCCGCGACGACCTGGCGCGGCTGCCGTCCGCCGCCGCCCACGGCGCCGCCGCCGCTCAGCTTCGCCGCTACGCCGACACCGCCGCCCGGGCGCTCGGCGCGGCCGACGACGCGGTGGCCTTCGGCCGGATCGACGACGAGGCCGGCGAGGTCCGCTACGTCGGACGGCACCTGATCCGGGACGCCGACGGCGAGGTGCTGGTGGTCAACTGGCACGCCCCGGCCGCCGCCGGATGGTTCGAGGCCACCGCCGACAACCCCGCCGGGATCCGCCGCAAGCGCGCCTTCACATGCACCGGCAACACCATCGACGACCTGACCGACACCATCCTCGCGGAGATCGCCGAGACGGTCGACGCCCACCTGCTGGCCGAGCTGGGCCGCGGCCGCACCGGCACCATGCGGGACATCGTCGCCACCATCCAGGCCGCCCAGTTCGCGCTCGTCCGCGCCCCGCGCGACCGGGTCCTGGTGATCGAGGGCGGGCCCGGCACCGGCAAGACCGCCGTGGCGCTGCACCGGGTGTCCTGGCTGCTGTTCCAGCACCGCGCCGACATGTCGGCCCCGGACGTGCTGGTGGTCGGCCCGCACCCGACGTTCGTGCGCTACATCGGGCAGATCCTGCCCGCCCTCGGCGACGACGGGGTCGAGCTGCGCGACGTCGGCCGGCTCGCCCCGGACGTCCCTCGTGGACGCGTCGAGCCGGACGCCGTGGCCCGGATCAAGGGCGAGGCCCGGATGGCCGGCCTGCTCGCCCGTGCGCTGGACGCCCGGATCGGCGTCCCCGACCCGGCCGAGCGGCTGCTGGTCGGCGGCCGGTTCGTCACCCTGCCCGGCGCCGAGGTCGCCGAGGCGCTCGCCTCGGCCCGGGCCGCCGACCTGCCGTACGCGGGCCGGCGCCGGCTGCTGCGCGACCGGCTCGCCGCCCTGGTGACGGCCCGCGCAGGCGTGGACCCGGGTCGGTCCGACGCGGTCGGCAACCTCGCCGAACGGCTCTGGCCGCAGCAGACCCCGACCGGTCTGCTGCGCGACCTGCTCGGCTCCACCGCGCGGCTGCGGGCCGCCGCGGGCGAGGCGTTCACCCCGGCCGAGATCGCGGCGCTGCACCGGCGCGGCGCGGACCGGTTGTCGCGGGAAACCTGGTCGGCGGCCGACCTGCCCCTGTTGGACGAGCTGGCGCACCTGATCGACGGGACGGGCCGCCGCTACGCGCACGTGGTGGTCGACGAGGCACAGGACCTGTCCCCGATGCAGTTGCGCGCGGTGGCCCGGCGCAGCGCCACCGGCTCACTCACGGTGGTCGGCGACCTCGCGCAGTCCACCGGCACGTGGGCGCGCGACTCCTGGACGGAGGTGCTCGCCCACCTGCCCGCCACGTACCCGGCCGAGATCGCCCCGCTGCGGTACGGCTACCGCGTACCCCGGCAGCCGTACGCGACCGCGGCGGCGCTGCTGCCGGTGGCCGCGCCGGGAGTGACGCCGGTGGAGGTGGTCCGGGACGGGCCGGCGGACACCGGCGTGCACCGGGTCGGCCTGGCCGAGCTGGCCGCCCGTGCGGTCGCGGTGGCCCGCGAGCACGCCGAGGCCGGCCGGTTCGTCGGCATCGTCTGCCCGGCGCGGCAGCGGCGCCCGGTCGAGGCGGCGCTGGCTGCGAACGGCGTGGCCTGGAGCAGCGCCGACCGGGGCGAGCTGGGCGGATCGGTCAACCTGATCAGCCCGCAGGAGGCCAAGGGCCTGGAGTTCGACGCGGTGGTGGTGGTCGAGCCGGCGGAGATCGTGGCCAGCGACGAGCGCGGTCACCGACTGCTCTACGTGGCGCTGACCCGCACCACCGGCCACCTCGACATCGTCTGCACCGGCGACCCGGTGCCGCTGGACGCCCCGGTCCGGGCCCGACCGCCGCTGGGCGGCGAGGCGGAGGCGTCGTTCACCCGGCGGGAGGCACACCGGCTGGCCGAGCACCTGGCCGGGCAGCTGCGCAACGCCGCCCCGCCTGCGTTCTGGGCCGACGTGCTCGCCGAGGTGCGGGCGACGCTGCTGCCCGGCGGCGCGGTCAGCCCCGGGGCGCCGGCGGACGACTGATCGCGGCCGAGTCCAGCCGCCGACCCACCGTCCACTGCACGATGTCGTGCTCGATGTCGGCCTTCCTGGCCTTCGCCGGCACCGCGATGCCCAACTCCTTGGCCAGCGCCCGCAGCTTCGCCACGGTGAGCTTCAGGTCGGCGAGATACCGCACACCGGCCGCCCGGTCGCCGATGGCCGCGAGGTCGGCGCGAACCCGGTCGACGTCCAGACCGGCCGAGACCGCGGCGGCAGCCGGCCGGGCGGCCCGCGTCCGGTCGACCACGGCCAGCTTCGCGGTGCCGTCGGCCAGCGCGGCGAGCTGGTCGGCGGGCAGCGCGCGGACGAAGTCCGCGACCCGCAGCAGGACGGCGTGGGCCAGGTCGGCGGGGTTGGACACCGGAACTCTCCTTCTCACAGGCGGGTGCGGGCCAGGAACTCGCTGGCCAGCTGCCGAAGCTCGTGCTGCACCGTCTCGTTGGCGTTCGGCACCAGCACGGCGGGCAGCCGCCGTTCACCGGCGGTGCCGAACAGGGTCTTGTTCTCCCGGACGGTCTGCCGGAACACCGGGACCTCCAGGCTGTCGGTGTGCCTCATGTAGTTGCGGGACGCGTTGATCGGCCCGCCCGAGGCGTACTGGATCATAGTGAACACCACGCCCAGGTACTGCGGGTCGATGGTCGGGCCGGGCGCGGCGACCCGGTTGAAGTCGCGGACCAGCTCGGAGACCTTGCTGCGCAGGTAGTCGATGCCGAGCGTGGACAGGTAGTCCGGCCGGGCCGGGGTGAGGATGTGCTCGCTCGCCACGATGCCCGTCCGGGTGACCATGGTGAAGTTCGGCGCGCAGTCGATGAGGATGTCGTCGTACCCGGCGAACTCCTCGGCGCCGAGCGCGTCGGCCAGCGCCCGGTGCAGGGACAGGAAGTGCGGGCTGCCGTGCTGGAAGCGCGACCCGCCGAGCGCCGCGGCGATGTCGAGGTCGACGTCGACCAGCCCCAGGTGGGAGGCGACGAGGTCGAGCCGGCCGCCGTCGGGCAACAGCGCGTTGGCCGGTTCCGGCGTGAGCACGTACGGGTGCAGGGGGCTGGTCGGCTCGTCGGCCAGCACCGACCCGAACCACTGCAGGATGGTCCTCTCGTAGGCGAGGTCCCGTTCCCAGTCGTCCGCCGCGTAGAACGAGAAGGTGAGACTGGCCTGCGGATCGAGGTCGATCAGCAGGACCCGGCGGCCACGCGCGGCGAGTTCGGCGCCGAGGTTGGCGGTGATCGTGGTCTTGCCGACCCCACCCTTGTAGTTGATCACGGAGGTGATGCTCATGCCGCGTCCCGCATCGGCCCATGATCGCAGGAACGGGCCCGGGTCCGCATCCGGCGGACCACCGGCCGATCGAGGTCGCCCGAGATCCGACGAACGCCACGTTCGCCGGTCTCTGCCAGGATCGGTGGATGGCGAATGTCTGGTCCGGTGTCACCGTCGACTGCGTCGACCCCGAGCGGGTCGCCCGGTTCTGGAGCGCCCTGCTCGGTCGCGAGCCCGGCGCGTCGCAGGAGGGCTGGGTCTACCTCGGTGAGCGCGGTGACCCCCAACCGAGGCTGGTGTTCCAGCCGGTGCCCGGGCCCCGCACGGGGAAGGTCCGGATCCACCTCGACATCACGGTCGACGACCTCGACGAGGCGATGGCGACCGTGACGAGACTCGGCGGCGGGTTCACCGGCGAGCGGCACGACTACGACGAGGGGGTCGTCGTCGTGATGACCGACCCGGAGGGCCACGAGTTCTGCCTCGTCGAGTATCGCGACTGACTCCGGGCGCGGAAATCCCGGACATGTCTGTCTACGGGACGGCCGACCTCCGGCGTTAATAGGGCGTGACGTTCGAGGAGTACGCGTTCGCGCGCACCGCAGCGCTGGTGCGGCTCGCCCGGTTGCTGACCGGTGACGAGCATCGTGCCGAGGACCTGGTCCAGGACGTCCTCGCGAAGGCGTACGCCCACTGGGGGCGCATCTCCCGGACGGATCAGCCCGACGCGTACGTCCACCGGATGCTGGTCAACGCGAATCGCTCGTGGTGGCGCCGACGGAGCAGGCGGGAGATCTCCACCGCCACGGCGATCGATCGGGTCGGCGGGGCGGACGAGGCCGCCGGCGTCGTGGAACGCGACGCGTTGTGGCGGCTCGTCCGTGACCTGCCGACCAAGCAGCGCACCGTGATCGTGCTGCGCTACTACGAGGATCTCGACGACGCGGCGATCGCCGAGATCCTGCAGTGTTCGACCGGCACGGTGCGCACGCATGCCAGGCGGGCCCTCCAGGCGCTGCGGAAGCGCCAGGACGCACCGGCGCCCGCGCGGACGGGAGGAATGTGATGTCCACCGACCTCGATCAGCGCCTTGCCGCGATGCTCCGGCACCGGGCGGGCGGCGACGTCGATCCGACACCGATCGTGGAGCACGCCCGCCGCCGCGGTCGTCACCTGCGACTGCGCCGCCGCGGTCTGATCGCCGGAGGCGCGGCGGCGGCCTGCGCCGCGCTCGCCGCAATGGTCATGGTGGTGCCCACCGGCAGGGCGCCGGACACCGCGCTCCTGACGTCCGCAGCGCTGGCGCTGCCGGACGCGCCGGGCCGGCCCGGCGCCGTCGCGCGTCCCGAGGTGGTCGGCGCCGACCCCGGTGTGGTGCACTTCGCGGCCCCCACCCTGGTCGAGGATGCGGAGTACGCCACGTGGAGCGCGGGACGCGGCGTCGAGAGCGTCGAGTTCCGGGGCCGGACCGGTCACGCCCGGTTCGCGCTGGCCCGCAGCGCCGCGACGCTGGACGGGCTGCAGCAGACGCTGTCGTCGGCGGGACGACCCCAGCCACGGACGGACGTGCGCGTCGCGGGCCGACCGGGAGTCGCCTGGTACGACCCGTCCGGCGACCGCCAGCTGTGGTTCGTCCGGTGGCAACCGGTCGACGGCCTCTGGGCCCAGCTCGACATCTACGCGGCCGGCCGCGACGCGGCGACGGGTGCGGCGAGCCGGGTCCGGTTCGATGGCGCCCACCGCTGCGTCGTGCCGTTCCGGCTGCGGTCACTGCCGGCCGAAGCACGTCTGCTGGCGTGCTCGGTCACGCTCGGCCGGTCGAAGCGGGATCGCTTCGTCGAAGGTTCCCTCGTCCTAGGGGACGAATCTGGCCGCTGGCTGACGGTCCGGGCCCAACCCGCGCCGGGCAACGGGTCGCGGGCCGGCGACCTCGTCGCCGGGCCCTACCAGGCGCGCCGGCAGGGCAGCGACGTGCTGGAGATGCGGGTCGAGCCGTGCTTCGTCGAGGCGTTCCTGAAAGGCCGGGGCCACGGCTACACCGAGGCGGACGGCCTGGCCGTTCTCGGCGGGTACCAACCGGCCGGCGACCTCGACCGTCCGGAGTCCTGGTGACGGTCCGGCTCGCCGGCGGAGGTCCGCTGCGACTTCCGCGCGAGGCCCGGCCGTCCCGCCGGATGTTCGAATAGCATGCTGCGGCCCATCCCGGTCCGCGTTGCTGGCGGGCACCCGAAGAAGGGCCGAGCATGAACCACGACCTGACCGGCCGCAAGAGCCCGCCGATCGTCGCCGTCGCGGTGGCGGCGGTGTCCGGCCTCGGCGCCTGCGGGCTCGCTACTGCGCCCGGCGACGACCCATCCGGCAAGCAGGAGGTCGCCAGCGAGGGCGTACGGATCTCGGTGCCGGCGGAGTGGCCGCGTAACGCCGTCAAGTGCGGCACGCCGGTCCGGGACACCTACGTCGTCGACCTCGACATCGTCGCCGGCTGCTCGCTGACGCCGGCACCCCGCGTCGACTACGCGGAGATTCGGCGCTCCAGGGATCTCACCCGCGACCCGGCGGCGGCGATCGCCACCGACCAGGGCGACGCGGCCGGCCACCCCGTACGCCGGGGCGGGGACGTGTTGCCGGACGGCCGGACGCGGCGGGTGGTGGTGGTCGCCGACCAGCGAGTGGTCGTCATCGCGGTCGCCGACGACCCGGCCGACGCCGACGCGATCGCCCGCTCACTCCGGGTCGACTGACCTGCCCAGGGCGCCGTTGTCACGGTGCGTCGCAATGGCCTCATCGGTAGCCGTCCGAGCTGCTCTACGGGGACGAAAGGTTCGGTAGCAGGTCGTCGTCGCGTCCGGTCTGGGGCAGCCCGGCGGCAACGGCGATGGCCTCGACCGCCTCGTCAAGTCCGGTGGTCCCGGGTAGGACGAGTTCGTCGGGCCAGCCCAGGACGTCATGGGCGGCGTACCAGCCGCGCATCTGCTCGGCGGTGAACTCACCGGCCTGCGGCCTGGTGAGGTGCCGGCGCAGGGTCTCGGGCAGGGACACGTCGAGGTAGCAGAACAGCGACCGTCCCTGGTGGCCGTCCCGTAGCGCCGTGAGCATGCTCCGGTGCCGGCCGGTGTGCAGGATGCCCTCCAGCACGACGTGGTAGCCGTGGTCCAGCGCGAACCGTACGGTCTGCGCGATCAACGCCGGTGCCGCGCCGCCGGGCTTGTCCCGTTCCCTCAGCACGATGCGGCGCAGGTAGTCCTGCTCGACCAGGGCGCAGCCCCGGCCGTGCCGGCGTCGTAGCTCTCGGGCGATGCTGCTCTTGCCCGAGCCGGAGTTGCCCCGGATACAGACGAGGATCGTGTCCGGGTTGCCGGTGGGTTCAGCGAGCACGATCCCTCCTCGGATTCACTCGCTGCGCACGGTGAGGTCGAGGGCGGCGACGGTCAGCCGGGTGAGGTCAGGGAGTTGGTCTTCGTCGACGGTGACGCCGCGCAGGTTGTCCAGCGGCGTCTTGAGGTCGTGGAGGCGGCTGCCCCGAAGGTCGGTCCCGTCGAGGTGACAGGAGTCCAGTTCCAGGCCGGCGAGGTCACATGACCGCAGCGCGATGCGTGGTAGGCGGCAGGAAGACCACGCGCCGTTGGCGAGAGTGCAGTCGGTGAAGGCGACCGAGCCGGCGGCGGTGACGCGCTGGAGGGTGGCGTAGTCGAAGCGGCAGCCGTCGAACAGGACGTCCTTGAGGCGTACGTCGGTGAGCCTGGTGCCAGTGAACCGGGAGCCGGTGATCGCGCACCGTTCGATGGTGATGCCGGTCAGGACCGATCCGGAGAGGTCGGTGCGGGTGATCTCGCAGCCGTACAGGCCGCCCGCCTCCCAGGCGCTCCCGCTCAGGTCCGAACCGGTGATCATGCTGCTGCGGATGCTGACGTCCTCGATGTGCGCCCCAGGCCACACGGCGCCTTCGACGAGGGCCTCGCTGAGGCCGTCGGCCAGGACCCTGGTGGTGTCGAGGTCGCCCCGTTCGAGGTCCGGGAGTAGGACCTTCACGTTGCCGATCGTGGTAGTGCGCATGTGTCCTCAACCGATGTCGGCGCGGGGGTGGGCACAGGATCTCACCCGACCGTCTGCGGTGGCACATCGATGACGCCAATCCGGCTCATGACGGTTACTCCTCATGGTGAGGAGTCTCGGCGGTAAGTCGGTAGGAGCGGGTGTGCCGGGCGGGCCAACCGAGGAACCGGTCGTACATGTCCCCAGCGGAGCCGGTCACGCTCGGGTTGAGCCGGTGCAGATCGTCGATCGCCTTGTGCAGGCAACCGGCCAGGTATAGGAAGAGGCTCACCGATGCGTTCTGGTACTCGGCCAGGAGCACGATCTTCGCCGCGCCGCAGGGCCACGGTTGGCCGCACCGTCGGCACAGCCACAGCGGCCGCATCGGCACGTGCGGCCGGCAGTGCTCGTCGGTGGTCGTCATCCCGACCACCCCGGCAGCGCCAGCGGATGCAACCGTAGATGCACCAGGGGCACAGGCGGACCGATCTCCGCGTAGAAGCCCCGGTCGCTGCTCATCGAGCCTCACGCTTCCGCGTCTGCCGCTCGAACACGATCTGCCAGACGTACGTCAACAGCGGCGGATCAACCGACGCCGGTCGCACCGCTTGAGCCGCTGCCGGGCGGCCTCTTGGCGAGTCGCCCATCGTCGCGTTGCGCGAGAGGTAAACGGTCATGGCCGGTCTCCGCTCGGGTCCGCCGCCTGAGTGCGGTGGGCTTGCCGGCGCGCCGGCAAGCCCACCATCGTCGGCCAGCGGCGGGGAGCAAACCGCCGGTCACCCGCCCACACAGCCTCGCTGGCGGTACGCGAACGGAGAGTCACCCGTACGGTCGACGGAGTGCCCGGCGCGAGCACTTGCCGGTGCGTCGGGTCGCATTCCGACCTGTCGCCGATCGACACGTCCATCTGGTTCTCCCTGGCGTGACATTGCCGCTGACCCGCCGGCGCCATGGGATCAGGATGGTCCTGGATCGTTCCGCCGACGTGTTCCTGACGTCCACGATCGCGGGCGGCGTGGGCCCGAGACAGACCCAGCGTGGTGGGCCACGGTGGGCCTCCCTGTGGTCGACATCGGTCGATATGAGGAGGGCAGGCGGTACTACCCCGCCCCTACGAGACTCATCTCAGAGGATGTGCCAACGGCGGAGCTCCGGCCCGCCGTGGACAAGTCCTGCAATCCGATGGTGCACCTCGTCGGCGGCCTCGGTCCCGGGGCGGGACTTTCGGGCGTTGGTAGCGATCATCTGCAGCTCGCGAAGCTGGCACAGCTCCTCGAAGCCCGGCCAGCAGGTGGCATCCCAGCCGTAGGCGGCGGTGAAGCCGGCGAAGGCATCGGAGCCGGGCGGATCGAACCGGCGGCAGTGGACAGCGACCGTGGCAATGTCCCACTCGCGGGGCCCAAGGGCGGCGCCGTCCCAGTCGGCGAGTACGGGCGTGCCGTCGAAACGCCGGAGCGCGTTGCGGATCTGCGGATCTGACTGGATCAGGCTCGTGCCACGGGGAAACCGCATCGCCTCCCAGCCGGCGGCCAGCGTCTCGAGCCGGCCCAGCAGCAGATCCTGTTCCTTGCCGTTCAGGATCTCCGAACGGGTCACGGATAGCTCGATGCCATGGATCGGCCGCAGCACGGGCAATGGCAGCTGCGGAACAGGCAGGGAATGCAGATCCCGGAGAAGGCTTCCGAGTTCGGAGACGGTGATGGGATGGTCGTGGGCGGGGTCCAGACGCTGCCAGACAGTGACGGCGTGCCCGCCCACCTCCAACGGCTGGGACAGGCCCGGGTGAAGGCCGACCGTGGGGAACTCTCGATCCACCAGCCAGTCGACCACGGCCACCATCGCGCGCACCCGGTTCAGGTCCTGGTCGCCAGGGGCGATCTTGATGACGACGTCCCCGACGGCGTAGACGGCGTTGGTGTGGTGCCGCAGCAGAGCCGCGTCCGAGTCGGGGTAGCCGAGGAGACGACATACCTCGGCGAGCACCGGCCGAGTGCGCGCCTCGACGAACATGGGGCTCCTAGGGACCGAGTGCGGCTGTGGTCCCAAGCCTACGGGCGCGCTCGCGGCAGGCCCGTAGGTATTCCGTCAAGGTGGCGACCTCACCCCGCTGGCTCTCTCCAGGAATCGCCGTGGTCACGTCGCTGGCCCGGGTCAGGATGATCTCCGTCCGCTGCGTCTCGGGCAGGTCCGCGACGGCGTCACGCGCGGTTACCAGTGCCTCGGTCACCCGCCGATCCCGCGCGAGGCACATCGACCGGTCCAGGGCAATGAGCGCCGCATCGATCGGCACGGCCGGAGCCGTGCCGTAGAGCCGCAACGCCTCGTCCTGGACCCGGTACGCCTCCACCGTGTCACCGAGCCAGGTGTACGCACCGGAGAGGTAGAACAGCAGCCGCTTCGCCGGAAACCTGAACGCCACGTCGGTGTCCTCGTCGCCAGCCTGATCGAACAGCCGGCGTGCCTGATCGACGGCCGACCGCGCCTGCTCGTTGGCACCGATTCTGGCCAGGGCACGCGCCCTGCCCGCAGCCGCCAGGGCACCCGACGACGATGCGGCCGGGGTGACCGCCAGAGCCGCATCAGCCAGCGCGACGGTCTGGGCGGGATCCCCGAAGTAGTACGGCAGCATCGCCGCCTGGGCGCGCACGAGCACCCTGAACCGAGCCTCCCCGCTGTCGTCCGCCGCGTGGATCGCTGTGCCGTACCACCGTCGAGCCTCGGCAACATCCCCAAGCCTCATCAACGCGTCGGCGCACATCGTCGCCAGCAGCGCCGCCACCCCGGACAGCCGGGCCTGGACCGCCGCCGGCTGGCGCCGAATCGACAGCATCTGCACCTCTCGGCAGTCGGCGGCCAGCAGCGCCAGCATCGTCTGTGGCGAAGCCGCGGGATAGACCCGCAGGTGCTCGCCAGCGCTTTGCTCGATCAGCTCAAGCTGCCGAGGGGCGACACTCGACGCCGCCAGAGCCTCGTCCAGTCCCAGACGGAGTCTGACCATACCTCCGGCCTCGTTGCTCCCCATACGGGCAGGCGATCGATCCGTTCCACCGGCCACGGTCTCGATGCTGACGTCGCGCGGCATAGTGCCGTCCCCGTCGCGGCCGAGCCCCATGACCGGACGCGGAATGTGAAGACCCACGGCGATCCGTTCCAGCACCTCGTACGCCGTGACCTGTCGGACGCCTTTGGCGATCTCCGTAGCGCGGTGAGGCGAGAGGCCTACGAGAGCGGCGATCCTGCCGTAGGACACGCCTCGGGCGTGAAGGAAGCGGAAGACCGCAGTGATGTCGCGCCGCTGAAGAAACTCGCTGATCGGTCGGCCGTTCCACAGCCCCGAACTCCACCACTCGGGATCCACCTGCGCGGCCATGATCACCTCCGATCGGACGACGACCACCTGACAGCACAACGCATCCGCGCCAACACATCAAGTCAATGACGGTCGAGTCGACAGCCCAACCAGAGTCGACGCTCGGGGTGGCATCCGGAAGACCCACGATGAGCCCTCAGCGTGTCCCCTCCTGGGATCAGCGCAGGCTCCGGAGCGCCATGACCTGTCCAGCCCGAGCCTTGGTCGCCGGTCTGGGACGGAAGCGAGTGATGCAGATGAGGGAAGAGCCGTCTATCAATAATCCGTCGCAGCCCAGCAGATGAAGCAGATCTATAGGCTCCCACCAGGCAGAACGCCCGCAGAAGGTGGACACCCCGAGTCGAGCTGCCCCGGCCCAGTCACACATCCATTGGCATCCATCTTTGCCTGACATAGAGTCACTGGCTAGTCACATTGAGCGCAAACGACCGGGCGGCGACTTGCGGATGATGACCAACACCCACAGAGCCAACTGCGCAAACGCCCAGAGGCCGGGCTGCACATGCTCCGGCTGCGGGGGCTCCCAACACGGCTGGCAAGGATGGACATCTCTGGCCGCCGACCGGCCAGAGAAGCGCGACGACCGGCGGCGTGAACTCACGGAGAAGGTGGAGGAAGACAGACGATCCGGACGCCAGAAGTTCAACGCCCACAACCGGGAAATCTACTTTGACCTCGCACGCCTGGACATCACCGACTACCTGTGGGCCGCCGACGGCCGAACCAGAATCAACGGCCGACTGCCACGCGATGGTGAGCCAACATCGATGTCATCAGACCTTGGCCGGATGGACACCCTTGCCCACCAGGTCATGGAGAACCCGTGGGACGAGATCTCAGACGGCATAGACAGCCTCGTCCGGAATAAGGCTGACGCCAGGGAGGTCAAGAAGCGCCTGGCTGATCACACATGGTGCGGCCTGCTGGTGGCCCTGATCCAGTTGATCGAAAAGATCAACAAGACCGTCGAACTGCTGACGGATACCGCCAAGCAGTTCATCACCGACGCGTTGTCGCGGCGGTTCGATTCGGGGCTGCCCCGGCTGGTGACCGACGCCGTCATCCGCCTTGTCGTGGACAGGGTGTGGTCAGCCCTGGCGAGGCTGCTGGAGGCTCACTTTCCCCTCCTCGGAACAGACACCCTGCGCGTCTTGAGGATGCTGGCCATCTTCACCTGCCCCTCGGTCGAACACCACCCAGAGGTCTACAAGCACGCCGTCCGGCCGCTCATGGGCGACGGGCACGAGATCATCACGGACGAGATCAAGACGCACGTGGTCACCCTCTTCAGCGCGTGGTGGCGGCGGCGCGCCCCGGAAGCTCTGGCCTGACGCGCCCCGGACACGCCCGGTCCCATCAAGCCCGGAAAAGAACCAGCGGTGCGCGCCGGACGTACACGAGACCCGCGTTCAGTCCGGGCAACACCGGCCCGGTCCAACGGCTCCCGACCACCCACCGAGCCACCACCCACTCTCGGCGTACGCGAAAAAGGCCCCGACCCGGTGTGAACCACCAGGTCAGGGCCTTGCTCGTTGGTGCGCCGCCAGGGACTCGAACCCCGAACCCGCGGATTAAGAGTCCGCTGCTCTGCCAGTTGAGCTAGCGGCGCTCACCGACAACGGGACGAGACGTTAGCACGCCCCCGCGCCGCCCCCGAACGGCAGGGGTGGCCTCACCGCACCGCCAGCGTGACCTGCCCCGTCGCGGCCCCGGACGGGTCGACCAGCAATGTGTACGTGCCGGAGGACGGCAGCACTGTCGACGCGATGCCACCGGCCCCGTTGATCACGCAGCCGGTGGCGAGCGTGCCGCCGTCCGGGGCGCGCAGCACCAGCACGCCGCACTGGTCGGGCAGGGTGGCGGCGGTCGCGGTCACCGTCACCGAGGCGCCGGCCGGGGCGGTGAACCGGTAGCCGGTGACCGCGCCGGGCCGGTCCACGACGGCGACGACCGGCGGCCCGCCGAGCGCGGTCGTCGCGTCCCGGTCGCGGCCGGTGATCAGGCGCAGGGTGGCGGTGCCGGTGCCGCGTTCCACCGGGTCGACGACCACGGTGTACGTGCCGTCGGCGGGCAGGACGGTGCCGTCGACCTCGCCGACGCCGTTGATCACGCAGCCGCTGTGCAGCAGTTGCCCGTCGGCGTCCCGCAGTTCCAGCGGCGAGCACTGGTCGGTCAGCGTGCTCTCGGGCACCTCGACGTAGACCCGCTCCCCCTTGCCGCCGGTGAACCGGTAGCGGGCCCGGGCGCCGGGCTGCGCGATCGAGGCGGTCACCGCCGGGCCGTTGGGTTGCAGGGTGCCGTCGCTGTCCTTCGCCACGAAGACCCGAACGGCGGCGCGGCCGGTGTCGCCGGGGGCGGCGGTGACGCGCAGCGCGTACGTGCCGGTGGTGGTGAGGTCGACGCGGTCGACGTACCCGACGCCCTTGATGACGCAGCCGCTCGCGATCTCCCGGCCGTCCGGGGCGACGAGCAGGTACGGCGAGCAGCGGTCGGCCATGCCGGGCGCGGTGACGTCGACGAAGACGGCGTCGCCGGCGCGGCCGGGGAACGCCAGCGGCGCGCCGCCGGGGGTCAGGCTGGCGGTGGCGACGGGCACGGCGGTGATCGGCGTGCCGGACGGCGGGACGACCCGCTCGGTGGTGGCGCCGGCCACGGCGAACTCGGGCCGCCCGCTGACGGCGACGTCGAAGACGCACTCGGCGAGCTGCGCGGGTGAGGTGACGCCGGCCCAGCGGCAGACCTGCTCGGCGGACGCGCGGCGGGCCGGGTCGAGGTCGCCGACGGTCACCTCGCGCTCCGGGAAGGCCCGGTCGGTGAAGGTGGCGGTGTTCTCGCCGTCGGCATAGGGGAACAGCGAGCGGTCGCCGGTGATGCGCCAGCTGTCCGCGTACGCGGGGTAGAGCTTCCCGAACGGCACCGGCTGGGTCAGCGGGGCACCGGAGGCGGGTGCGATGTCGTCGGCGGGGTCACCGTCGAAGTCACCGAGCAGGCCGCGCACCTTCCCGGCCCGGCCGTCGGCAAGCCGGACCAGCACCCGGTAGCCGTAGCGGCCAATCTGGTCCACCGCGGCGGCGGATCCGTCCGGCCACGTCAGGTCGTACCCGTCGGTGGGGCCGGTGTCGGACGGGCGGCGGGTGAGGCTGCCGCCGCCGGGCAGGTCGGTGCGCTCGGCCGGCACGGCCGGTGGCGCGCCGTCGACGTGCACGCGCGTGCCGCCGTCGGTGAGGGTGAGCGCGACCCGGTGGGCGCCGAGCCGGAACGCGACCGCGGAGTTGACCGAGGCAGTCCGCGTGCCGGCCATCGGCGCCTGCCGGACCTGCACCTCCAGCGGGTCGCCGGCGGTCGAGGCGACGAGGGTGAACTCGCCGACGGCCTGGAAGTCGTAGGCGACCCGGTCGAAGGTGACCAGGTGCGGGTCGCCGTTGCTGCCGCCGCAGTCCGCCCCGTCCTCGCAGAGCTTCACCGGCCCCTTCGGCGGGGGTGTCTTCTTCGCCGGCTTCTTGCACTCGTCGAGGCTCTTCGGCAGCGGCTTCCCGTCGTACTCCTGGCGCGGCGGCAGGCCCTTCGCCGCCCGGTAGCGGTTCTCCGCGAGCGTCGCCTTCACCTCGGCGGTACGGATCCCGGTGCTCCCGCAGTCGCCCTGCGGGACCGCGCCCCGGGAGATGTCGTCGGCGTGGTTCAGCTCGTGGTAGAGCGCGGCGCAGGGGTCCCGGGCCACGCCGTCGCCGTACGGGTCGGTGGAGGTCGGGTTCCAGGTGACCGTGGACGACCCCTTGCCGTCGGCGCTCTCCGGCGTCTCGAACGCGCCGGAGCCGCCCGGCGTGGGGATGATCCGCACCCGGGGGCTCTTCTTGTCCTTGAGCCGGGGCAGCAGGCCGGACGGGTCACCGCCGGGCTGCGCGAACCCGGCCAGGCAGCCGTCGACCAGGGCCTGGAAGTCGACGCCGGCGATCGGCACGCCGGCGGTCGGGTCGACCGAGTAGTCGGCCCGCGCCGGGCGGGACCCGCCGCCGACCAGCGCGCCGACCGCCACGAGCAGCAGGACCGCCGCGGCGGCGGTCGGCCGGCGGCGACGGACCAGGAGCAGGACGACCAGCGCGGCGACGAGCAGCGCCAGCAGCAGCGCGCCGAGGGCCGGCCAGAGCCAGCGCCGGCCGGGTCCGGGCCCGTCGCCGACGGTGAAGGTAGCGGTCCGCAGCGCTGTCGCGCCCGGACAGAGGTTCGTCGCGCCGGTGATCGGGACTGTCACGTAGCCGGCCGTGACCTCGTACCGGCCGGGGGCGCCGACCGGCCAGAGCGTGTCCAGGCCGCCGCCGTCCGGGGTGGCCGCCACCGAGCGGAGCACGACGTCGCCGCCGGGGAGGCGGACGCCGGTGAGGGTGACGGTGCCGGTCGCGCCGGGCTCTACAGTGGTCAGGCCGGCGGTCGCGGCGGCCCCGATGCCGTCGTCGTGGAAGCTGCGGGCCAGCGCCGGAGTGACGTCGCGCCCGTCCCGGCGTACCCCGGTCACCTGGACCGTGCCGACGGCGCGGGTGGGAAGCGCGCAGGCCGCACCGGTGGCGTTGGTGACGGTGAGGTCTAGGCGGACCTGGTCGCCGGCGCGGTAGTCCGCCGCGCCCGGCCGCAGGGCCAGGCCGAGGCCGCCGTCGGCGGGCGCCGCGGCGGCGCCCACGGCGCCGGCCACCAGGGCGGTCACCAGTACGGGGAGCGCTGTCGCGAGTCGCGCCGTCCACCTCATGGTGGGGACTGTAGGGGCGGAACCGCGCCGGTTCCCGTGCTCTGTCGGGGACCGGTCGCTCCTGGTCGTCGCGGGAGACGAAGAAGTCCCGACCTGATGATCAGATCGGGACCTGCTCGTTGGTGCGCCGCCAGGGACTCGAACCCCGAACCCGCGGATTATGAACCCGTCGATGCCGTGCTCATCGGTTCCGCACGGCGCCGGCAGTCCCCCATCCCCCTACCAGTCCATTGTGTGTGAGCCGCCTCGTCCTAACGGTGCCCACCTGTCCACGGCGCGCGAGCACCCGCATTGTCGGCTCCGCCCATAAGCTGACCTCCCCAAGGCGTAAAGCGCCATGACCATGAGGGCTTCCCGGCGGCGCCAACGGGGAGATCGTCTCCTTGGAGAGCGAGTGGGAGGCCTTCGTTCTCGTGGCTGCAGAGCCCCATGCACACGTCGGCGCCGCCAAGGCGTCCACTGCGCAGCACGTCGGTCGTCGGCTACGTCTTCGCCTTGTTGCGCTTGGACGGCAATCCAACGCTCGAGTTGCCCTACGGGCAACGTCGGGATGGGTCGGCGGTGCGCCAATTGTGCCAGGCGTAGGTGAGATTGAGTCATTCAGCCGGGAGTGCGCTGGGTTCGCGTCGCGCGGCGTAGCGATCGAGCAGAATCGGCACTCCCGTGTGCACCCACCATGGAACGTGGACGGCGCCGGCAGACATGCCATGGCCCGGGTCGAACTCGGGGACGTATATCGCTCCGGCGTGGTCGTGCCACGGTGCCGAATCGCCACTGGTGAGATGTTCGCCCACAACCTGCTCGATGGTGTCCATGATGAGCGTCCGTAAGTCGAACCAATCGTCTGGCAGCGGCGTGTCAGCGAACCGCGCGCGAAGTTCTCGCCACAGGGAGAAGTCGCCGCGCAGCGAATACTGGATCGGCTCGCGCTCGAACAAGGAGCCGACGCCGTCTGTGTCTACGGGCGGCGGACACCGAACCCAGACGGCTGCGCGGGTTCGGTTGTGCATAGCTTCGTCGAGTGCGACGAGCCGCACCTCGTCGACGCCCGCCTCAGCGGCCGCGATGGTCTCGATCGCCGCCTCGATGGCATCGGCGTGTGGCCAGCCGCGGACGCCGGTGCTGATCAGCGGGAACGCGACACTGCTCGCGCCCAATTCGTCGGCGACCTCCAGCGCGCGCCGGTAACACGACTCAAGCAGGGAGCGGTCGCGCTGCCCGGCGTGATAGTTGGGGCCGACGGTGTGGATCACCCACCGGGCGGGCAGGTCGCCTGCCGTGGTCCATCCGGCATCGCCGGTGGCGAGGCCCTTAGGAAACCGGGCGATGCAGTCACGCAGAATCGCCGGGCCTCCGCCGCGATGGATCGCGCCATCCACACCACCACCTCCGCGCATCGCCTTGTTCGCCGCGTTGACGACGGCGTCCACATCCTGCGTCGTGATGTCCCCGAGAACGGCGGTGACGAATGGCATGGCATCAGTCTGCCCGGGGGCACCGACAGAGCCGGGACCACACCGGCACACGGCTCCACCGCTCCTGCCGCTTGCGTTGCAGTCCGACCGCTGACCACATTCGTGGCGGCACGGCAGGGCCTTTGATCATCTAGTGATCTTGAGCATTGGGTGGGGTCCCTGCTAACGCCGAACGATTCGGACGTGTGCCGGGGCAGCACGATCTACCGCCCACACTGACTGCCAAGCACGGGGTCAACGTCGTTACACCGCGGCCCTCATCTCGCCGGTACGACGCGTACGCCGGAGGCGATTACCGCTCGACCCGTTGAGCTGCAAGGCCGCTGGTGGCTGAGGGCGTACGGCGAGTCTGCTTCCGCGAGGTCTGAGGGCTCTACTGCCACGGGAGGTCCGGTCTCTTGAGAGACGTAGCCGTCCGAAGCGACCCGGCTGACGCCCTGCCCCGGTCGACGCGCGCGCACCGGCCGACCGCTCCAGGCGGTCTACAAGTATCTGAAGGTGCTGGAGGACGCCGGGGTGGTGAGCCGGCCGGCGGGGCCGCAGCCCCGGCCGGATGCGGACGTCTTCGACCTGATGGACACTTGGATTGAGCGCCACCGGCGCCGGGCCGAGCAGCGCTACCGCCGTCTCGACGCCGTGTTGGCGCAGCTGAACGACGACACGACCGACCAGTCCGGGAAGGCAAGGGCGGCATGAGCTACGCCACATCCGAAGGATACTCACCGATGGCACTGTCTGACCGGCCGGCGGAGCGGCATCAACAGGTGAGCGGCGGGTTCACCGACCGGGTCCGGGGCACCCGGTCGTGGGACGCGCCCGCGCCGGCGCTCGGCTGGACCGCCCGCGACGCGGTGCAGTCGCTGCTCGGCGACCCGGCCACGGCCGGACGCCTGCTGTCGAACCCGCACGTCGGCGAACTGCCGCTGGACCGCGCGATCGACCAGTTCTACACCTCCGACGTGTTCATGCACACCTGGGACCTGGCCCGGGCCACCGGCTAGGACGACCGCCTCGACCCGGCTTCTGCAGGCGACTGCGGGCCGGGATGGAGCCGATGGAAGAAATCATCATCCGCTCGTCCGGGCAGTATGGCCCGCGGATGCCGGTGCGGGCGGACTCCGACCCGCAGAGCAGGATGCTGGGCTTCATCGGCCGGGACCCGGAGTGGACCGCCTGACAGTCGTCGGGGACGTCAGCGGGGCGGCCACTCCCCGCGATTGAGTCGCGTCAGCACGTCGTTCGCCTCCTTGAAGCGCCAATTGCAGACCCGTCCGAAACCGCCCACCGCAGAGGACTTGCAGACCTGCAACAGGGACGTCGCGTACTCGATCCAGTTTCGGTGCGGCGGCGGGGCCTCCCAGTCGAACGGGTCGGGATCATCGCTGGCCTGGGCTGCGAGCAGGATCGCCCGGCCGCTGAGGAACTTGGTGACGAGCGGGGTATTGCCGGTGCGGTCCTGCTGGAGGATGCGACAGGCATCGAAACAGTCGAAGGCCCGGCGGGCGCGTTCGGCCACCGCGGTGGCGTCGTGCTGCCCCTCGGTGAAGTCGGCCCGCCTCAGGTAGATCGAACCGAGCGCCTGCAGGAGATCCACGTCGGTAAAGTTCTCCAACAGCAACTCGCCGAGCATCGAGGAACTCTCGTCCTCCCCCACCATGGCGTCCTGTTGCTCCACGCCGTCGCCGTCCGCCGGCTCCGCGACCGGACCGCCGTGGGACAGTTGCCGTAGCTGGGTTCTCACCTCCGAGCTGAGCTGGTCGGCGATCGATCTGTGGAAGACCGAACCGTACCGTCGGGTGGTGAGGTACCGGCCGATGTTGCGGGAGTAGTTGTCCCCGATGATCTCGTCGAAGACCCGGTCGACCCGACCCCAGTCGACCTCCTCGTCCAGTTCCAGCGCGATCCGGTGGCGAAGCAGGGCGAAATCGGCGGGCAGCGAGCGCTCCTGGATCTCGTCGTCGAGCAACTGCCGGGCGTCCGTGAGCATCTGTTCGCGCTTCGCCCCCGGCAGGCGGTTGTCGTACTGGGCCTGTGTCACCGCGCTTTCCACCGCGCCGTAGACCGCCCGGAGCCGGTCGTGCGCGTTGGTCGCCATCGTCACCAGCTTCTGGTATTCGACAATCGCCTGGCCGTGCTCCCAGATGTAGCGGTGGAAATCGGCGATCGACGCCACCAGGGCCGGATTGTGTGGCCACCGATCCTCGGCACGCCGAAGCAGCGCCCAGACCGCGCTGTTGTCGACATCCTTCCGCCAGATCACCGACTGCCACCGCTGGTACTGCCGTTCGAGGTGCACCTGCATCCGGCAGAGTTCGATCGACGGTCCGTACACCCGCTCGTGCCCCTGCAACGACCGCCGGCGCTTGCGGTACGCCTCCTCGAGCCGCTGCTCCTTGATCCTCCGGGGCAGCCGGCTGAAGTCCTCGCCCTCCCGGGCCGACGCGACGGTCAGGTTGCCCTCCTCGGACCACAGCTTGCGCATGCACCACAGGTCGAGCATGGCATGGGCCCGCGTCATCGGACCGTCCTGGTTACGCAGCCATTCCTGAGCGATTCCGGCCTCCCGCTTCAGCTGCGTCCGGGCGCCGCCCGGCGCATCCCGTGGCGGGCTCCACATGATGACCGTCCGGAGCGCTTGCAGCCAGAGCAGATAAGCACGGGCAGCGGTCTCGCCACCGGCGGTGGAGGCGCTCAGATCGCGGCCGGTCTCGGCGAGGCTCAGCGCTCGGCGCGCCTCCGTAAGCGCCTCCTGGAGCTGGTCGTTGACCCGCAGGGTACGGGCCAGAAATAGGTGCGCCTCGACCTGCGCGATCAGCAGGGCCTGCTGCCCCTCACGCTCCTCGGCGTCGCCCTGCAAGAGCAGCGACAGAGAACGGCGCGCGGCGGTCAGCCGCCGGTCCGTCTCGACCAGACCACGGAAGGTCCCATGCATGAACCGCCAGACCGCGACGCGCACGGCGACCGGCCACGGACCGTATGGCTGCCACGCCGTCGTGAGCTGGTCGAGCACCTCGGTGACGAACGCGTCCTGGTCGTCGGCCGCCCGGAGCTCCAGCGCCAGCACCGAGGCGGTGTCGATGTGCCGGGAACACCAGAGCGTGAGTTCGTCGGCGCGCGTGGAGAGGCCGAGCCCGGTCTTCGTGCGCGCGAACGCCCGGCGCAGGCCGCTGATCCGGTCGGCGTGGCTGTCGGCGCACCGCGCCTGCAGCCGGCCCAGGCGGTGCTCCATCTGCAGCCGGGTCATCTGCTGCCGGGTGTCCCGCGCCTCCGGGAGAAGCGTGAATGTCTCCTCGGCCTTCCCCCAGATGCCCCGGGCCTGGTCCCGCCGGCCGGCGTCGACCTGGGCCTCCGCGGTGTTGAGCAGCCAGGAGAGCACCACCAGCACGCGGTCCGTCCGGCTGGCGCCGCCGGTGACGGCTCCCTGGTAGAGGACGTCGGCCGCCCGCTCCCGCGCGGCGAGCAGGCTCGTCGTCGACCGGAGCCGCCGGCCGGCCAGGAACAGGGTCGCGTCCACGGACTTGAGCAGGTGATAGGACACCAGGTCGGCAGGGCACGCCACGATCGCCTCGGCGACCTCGGACGCGGCCCGCACGAGTCCGTCGAGTACGCCGGCGGCCGTGCCCTGCTGCCGTGCGGCCACGGTCAGGCGCGCCGCCGCCGCGAGGAGACGCTCCAGGTCGGCGGTTTCCGGCGAGAGAGCCGATTCGACGGCGGCGACGGTCACCGGCGACGCCGAGCGCTCCGGGACGACGCTGAGGTACACCGCGTCACCGTCGTACGCATTGATCACGGAGAGCGCGTCACGCAGCCGCGGTAGCCGGCCGGCGGCGTTCTCGTCGATCCACCCGACCGCCCACCGGACCGCCTGGACGAGTTCCGGGACGCGGTCCGGGCTCAGCTGGCTGATCGTGGCCTGAAGCGCCGTGCCGGCCCTGGCCAGCGCCTCGTCCAGCTCGTCCGGAGACGCCTCGCGCTCGGGGCCGGGTAGCGTGCCGATGGTCCGTCGGATCGTCGCCATGCCCGCCGAGTCCACGCCCTCGGCGCTCTCGTCGACACCGAGCAGGACGAGCAGGAGCAGGCGCAGGGTGTTCCGGCTGGCCGGGCCGATCCCATAGGACGGCCCGCCGTCCCCGGCCTCGATCCGCAGGACTCGGGCGTCCGTGAGCTGCTCGATCTGGGCCCGGAAACCCACGTCCGCAGATTGCAGGACCTGATGGCTGACCGGCAGCCCCTCGGTCAGCGCCCAACAGATCAGCACCGCGAGGGGCCCGTGCCGGTGCCCGGTCGGCGACGGTTGCCGCAGTTGCAGACCACCGGCGTCGCGCAGGGCCCGGAGCACCGTCGGCACGGAGCGGTTCAGCAGTGCGTCGACCAGGTTGCTGGCGACGAGTTCGCCGGTGTCGGTCAGCTGGTGGTCGGCGATGAACCCGTCCACCCCGTTCACCAACACCCCGGGCAGCCGGACCAGCGGATCATTGAGCCGTCGCAGGACCTCGGCCTTGAGGTCGGGGCCGTCGAGCTCGATCTGCTCCGCGTCGAGCAGGTTGCCGAGCAGCTCGCCCGCCTCGTCGTCGGAGAGCTCGCCGAGCGGGATCGGTGGCAGGTCTCGTAGTTGCCCGTCGCCGGTCAGGTCCAGTTTGGTGCGGGCCTTGACCACCGTCACGGCCCGCCGGAAATAGGGGTCCTCCAGCAGGGTGTCCAGTTCCGCCCGCACCGCTGCCGGGTCGGGCCCGAGCCGCGTGCAGTCGATGTGGATGAGCAGTTTCCGGTCGCCCACCTGCTGCATCAGGCTGGTCACCAGCCGTCGGCGGCGCCCGTCCAGGCTGGCCATCGCCGCCGGCTCGATCGCGTCCCGTTCGTCGAGATGTTCGCCCAACGCCCGGGACAGGCTCTCCAACACCGGTTCTTCCGCGGTGGCGATGGGGATCTCCAGCCCGAGCAGGACATCCTCCTCGTCGAACGTCCCGCGGGAACGGACCTCGGCGATTAACTGGTCGGCGAAGTGGTCCTTACCCGCCTTGAGCGGACCGGTGACGGTCAGCACGCCACCCGCGACGACTCGCTTGGCCCCGAGTTGGAGTTCGCGCTTCCGCCCGACGAACCGGGCATCCCGCTCCGGCCAGGCCAGCAGCCCGGGCAGCCCTCGTTGTCCACTGAACGGACTGGCGGGTGGCCTGGTGGCCAGGATGTTTCTGGTGACGGGCGGTGGTCGGTACCGGCGGTTCCGCAGCCATGGGTCGTCCTCCCAGGCCGCATGGTTAGTTCTCGGCTCCCCCTCGAGCAAGGTCGCGGCGCGCGCCAGCACCGTCCTCGGCGACAGGCTCCGCCCCACCCCGGGCGAGCCTTCGAAGCCGGCGAGGAGCGCGGCGGTGAACGGGGTGAACTCCTCGTCCAACCGCGCGTTCTGGGCCGGCACCGCGTCGGTGGCCGCGATCAGCAGCCAGCCGGCCGCCTCATTCACCGCCTGAGTCTCGGCTTTGAGACTGCCGGCGGCGGCCCCGGAATAGCAGCAGTCAAGGATGAGCAGTTTCCGCGCAGCCGCCGATGACGCGGCGGCTTCGGTCAGCTCGGGCATGGTCAACAGTGTGCTCGTCTGGCTCAGGTTGGCGTCTGAACCGGCCAGATAGAGCGTGCCACCGCCGTAGAGGGCGTGACCGACGAAATAGATGAGCAGAATTCCGTCGTCATCCGGGATCCGGGCCGCGTTGGCGACCGCGTCGAGCATGTCGGCCTTGGGCGGGTCGGCCTCGACGACGAGCCGGTGGTTGCCGCGTAGCCCCCACAGTTCCGGGTCGGCGAACGAGCGGCGTAGGGCACCGGTGTTCCGTGGCGCGGCCGGCACCGGCTCCAGCGACGTGTTCGGATAGGTCTCGACGCCGAACAGCACCGCCGCCGACTGCGAGGGATCTACCCGATCCGACCTACTGCCCATCGGAACCTCCTATCGGCGACCGCCGCCCCCTCTACTCGGCCGACCTGAGCGCCGCCACCACGGCGTCGACGTCTCCACTGATGCTCACCGTCTCGTGGCGGGCGCCATCGGGCAGATCGGTCCGGGTAATCGTCGCGGAGATCTGCTGGGCGGCGCGGCCACCCCACCGACTCTTCAGATAGTCGTAGAGGGCCTGCACGGTGAGCGGGAGCAGGACGTTCTGCCCGATGAACTCGATCACCTCGGCCGCACCGAGCGTCTCCGGGCGGGGCGGCGGAAAAATTGTCCTGACCCGCGCCTGTCGGGTTCGCGGATCAGCGGTCAGCACGGACACGACGCGGCGGTTCTCGTCACTCTCGCCACCACGCACGTCAATCAACAACCGCATCGCTACCCCTTCATCCCGCCGGCAGAGTCGTCGTCCATTCTGGCAGGCGAGGTCAACATCCTGTGATCGGATGATCATTGAGAACCTTCGTGTCGCTGTCCACGGCGACCGAGCACCCGCCGAGCACCCGGATGTACGTTGACCCGAGGCGTACGCCGACAGGCGATAACCGCCACCCCAAGACGGAGCCCAATGCTTCGGGCCAGTGGTTCACCAAGTTGGTCCGGCGGCAGTCACGAACCGCCGCCGGACCAGCCTGTTACCGCTGTCGCGCTTTCCTCCACGCCGCCGCGAACACCGGCTCCGGTTCCTACAGCCCGTCGTCGGGTCGCTCGACGAGCACGTCGAAGTACCGCAACGCCTCCACCGACCGGGCGCCGCCACATTCGCTTACCTCGAGCCAGGTGGCCAGGTCTTCGCTGCTCGCCGGAGCGTTGTAGTCGAACGCGGCCGCCAGCGTCGGGTGTTTGCCAGTCCGACCTGGTCGACGAACACACCGGCGACTTCGGCGCTGTTGAGCCTTGCTGCGGTGATCGCATCGCACACGCGTCGGGCGGTGCGTTCGGTGGCCGCGAGCCGTGCGGCGTCGTCGAGTAGCACCGTCCATCCGCCGGCGGCCGCCAGCAGCATCTTCTGGCTGGCCGCGTCACCGAAGGACGAGATCTCGTTGTCGACGACCCACGACCGCAGCCCGCCCGGCGACAGTCGGCGCAGCACGATCACCCGGTCGGTGACCTCCCCCAGCGGCGGAGCGTCGTCCTTGCTGAACAGTTCGCTGACGCTGGCGTCGACAACTGCGACCAGAGAGCGGGTCACCCCTGCTGCCGGCAGCAGGGTGTCGACCTGCAGCAGCTCGTTGAGCGCGTTGTCGAGCCTGGTTGTCGGCTGGGCAGCCCCGCGAGAGCTGGAAGCCGATCGTGGACACCATCACCACCGGGCGGCACCTCGCCAGTCGGCAGTCCCGTCGAAACCTCCTCGACCCACTCGTCGAAGACTCCATGTGCCGGCTCAACAAACAGGCCCGAAACGACCCGAGCGCACGATCGATCGCGCTGATTCGCGTGGCCGACATCTCGGCTCTGCAGGTCAAGCGACATCCCGGCTGGTCGGCGGAGGATCGCAAGAAGATCGCTGGATACCTCAACCAGCTCGACCTACTGGAACCGGCCAAACGCAGCCCGCTTCAAGCACCACGCTTCACCGGCGCCTACCGCTATCGCTGCGCAGACCGTCATTGCCGCGGTCACCAACAGACACTCTGGGACTGGGAGTTCGTCGCCCTACAACGTCGTCTAGACCAGCTCACCGACGCGGAGGCCGAGGAGCAGCTGAGAAACATGTTCCTTACCCAGCTCTGCGCCGCCGACCGCGACGTCGCCTTCTACGTAGGCAACCAAGCGGCAAGACCGCAGTCCTTCAGCGTCGGCGGCGTATACGCACCGAGACGGCCCACCGCCCGGTACCGGCCGCGCGTCAACCGATGATGTCGGCCAGCACGTCGGCATGGCACGCATCCTCGACCCGACACCAGCACGCCAACTGCTTCCCAGGGAGTTCCCGACGCGCCCGGTCAACAAGGGCCGGCTGCCCCACAAGCCACTGCCGATAGAGGCGTAACGCCTCCGCCCGATCATGCTTCCGCAGGCTGAAAGGATTGGCCCAAGGAGAACGCCGCAACCCGAACCCCTGCCGCCCCACGTACACGGCACCCCGGCGGCACCACCGGGTGATAGAGATCCCCCTGCACACGAACCCGAGGCTGTCCCCCCACGCCGCCAGCGTAATCGCAATGATCGCCCCCGCCTGCATGCTCGAAGGAAGCGCGTCGACGCCCGGACTGGCGGATGCCCCAATGACCCCGAAGGCCCGATGCAGACTGGCCACCTCAGAGATGGCCATGAGCGCAGGCGTCCACGGAACAACCAGACGTCCCCCGCAACGCCGACCCGGTCCAACGGCTCCCGAGCACCCACCGAGCGACCACCCGCCACCGCCGCATACGAAAAAGGCCCCGACCTGGTGTGAATCACCAGGTCAAGGCCTTGATCGTTGGTGCGCCGCCAGGGACTCGAACCCCGAACCCGCGGATTAAGAGTCCGCTGCTCTGCCAGTTGAGCTAGCGGCGCTCGCTGACAACGGGAAGAACCTTAGCATGCCCGCTGAGGCGGGTCCCAATCCGATACCGGGCTCCACCCTTCGGTCGAGCTTAACCGGCAAAAATGCCCAAAACACCCGACCGGCACGGTACCGGGGCGGGTCCGATGGCGTCGATGGGGCACGATGTCCGCCAGGCACGCTACGACAGGGGTGGGCATGGGCAGGTTCGCGCGGGCCGGGGCGATGGTGGGCGCCCTGGTCCTCACGGCGTCGCTGGCACTGACCGGGTGCGGCGGCGACGAGGAGAAGCCGGCGTTCGTGCCCGGCCAGCAGCAGGTCGGCGGGGTCTCGTCGAGCGCGCCGGATGCGAGCGCCGCGCCGAGCGACGCCGCCGACGCGGCGCCGCCGCTGACCGTGAGCCCCGCCGACGGGGCGACCGGACGGCCGGTCAGCAGCGAGATCAGCGCCCGGATCCCGGGCGGGGGCACGGTGTCGAAGGTCGTGCTCACCACCGCCGACGGTGCCACCGTCGCCGGGCGGATGCGACGCGACGGCTCCAGTTGGGTGCCGTCCACCGCGCTGAAGTACGCCACGAAGTACACCGCCACGGTCACCGGGACCGGTAAGGACGGCGCGCCCCACCAGGGCACCAGCACGTTCACCACGATGGCCAAGCCCAAGTCCATGATCGGCTCCGGCCTCTACCTGTTCAGCGACAAGACCTACGGCGTGGCCATGCCCGTGGTCGCCGAGTTCTCCCCCGGCATCCCGAAGAAGGACCGGGCCGCGGTGCAGAAGCGGATGTTCGTGCAGACCGACCCGCCGCAGCCGGGTGCCTGGCACTGGGTCGACAACGGCACCCAGGCCTACTACCGCGCCCCGGAGTACTGGAAGACCGGCACCACGCTCACCGTCCGGCTGGCGCTGGCCGGGATCCCGCTGAGCAACGGGAAGTACGGCAACCTCGACCGGAGCGCCACCGCCAAGATCGGCCGGGCGTTCGAGATGTCGGTCGACAACGCGACCAAGCGGATGACCGTCTCCGAGAACGGTGCGGTGATCCGCACGCTGCCGGTGAGCCTGGGCAAGAAGAGCACCCCGTCCTCCAGCGGCACCATGGTGGTGATGGAGAAGAAGGAGTCGACCGTCTTCGACACCCGCGACGAGCCGGACCCGAACAACCAGTACGTCACGAAGATCGACTTTGCCCAGCGGCTCACCTGGGGCGGCGAGTACATCCACGCGGCCCCGTGGTCGGAGGGGGTGCAGGGACGCCGGAACGTGTCGCACGGCTGTGTCAACGTGTCGATGGCGGACGGCCGGTGGCTGTTCGGCAAGACGCTGATCGGTGATCCGATCACGGTGAAGGGCACCGAGCGGCAGCTGGCCCCGGGCAACGGGTGGACGGCGTGGAGCATGAGCTGGTCGCGCTTCGTCGAGGGCAGCGCCCTGCCGGTGCCGAAGGGCGGGCAGTCGGCGCCGTTCTGACCGGCGTAACGTGGTCGGACGCACGTCGCGAGCGGCCTGCCGGAGACGGCTCCCCGAGGTCAGCGCCGGGTGACAACAGAATCGTTACACCGTCGCCAGGGTGTTCCGCTTCACTCCCGGCAACGGGTCACCGTTCCGGTGCGTCTGACCAGAGACGATGGGGACCGGGCATCACACTTGTGAGGGAAACATGCGAGCTGGCCAGGACGAACTGATCCGGGGCGGAACCGCCCGGCGCGGCGGACGCCGCGCGCTCGCGGCCGTGGTGCTCGCCGCCACCATGGCCCTGGCCTCCGCCTGCACCGGCGGCGGTGACGACGGGTCGTCGAGCTGGCAGGGCGGCGGCGACGGCGGCGAGAAGGCCCCGAAGGCGGCGGCCACCATCAGCGAGCCGGCCGCCGACGCCAAGGACGTCCCCGCCTCCACCGCCGTCACCTTCACCACCACCGAGGCGCAGGAGACCAGCGTCGAGGTGAAGGACTCGACCGGCAAGGCCGTCGAGGGTGAGATGGCGGCGGACGGGAAGAGCTGGCTGCCCGCCGGCGCCCTGGACTACGGGCAGACCTACACCGCGACCGTGACCGCGACCGGCGACGACGGCAAGGCGGCCACCGCCACCAGCACGTTCACCACCATGGCCAAGCCGTCCAAGCAGATCCGGGTCAGCAGCTTCCTCGGTGACAACCAGGTCGTCGGCGTGGGCATGCCGCTGATCGTGAAGTTCGGCCGGGCGATCCCGGAGGACTACCGGGACGACATGCAGCGCCGGATGACGGTCACCGCGAAGCCGGCCCAGGAGGGCATCTGGCACTGGGTGAGCCCCACCGAGGTGCGCTATCGGCCGAAGACGTTCTGGAAGGCCAACAGCACGGTCTCCTACAAGGTGCAGGCGGGCGGGCTGCCGCTCGGCGACGGCTGGTACGGCCGCTCCGACCTCAGCGTCGACGTCAAGATCGGCCCGGCGTTCGTGATGACCGTGGACAACAAGACCAAGCGGATGACCGTCACCAAGGACGGCAAGGCGGTCAAGACGATCCTGGTCAGCCTGGGCAAGAAGAGCACCCCGTCGTCCAGCGGCACCATGGTGGTGATCGAGAAGCTCCGCCACACCGTCTTCGACACGATGGAGGAGCTGGGCCCGGAGGAGGGCTACCGCACCGAGATCGACTACGCCCAGCGGCTCACCTGGGGCGGCGAGTTCATCCACGCCGCGCCCTGGTCCGAGGGTGTGCAGGGCCGCAGCAACGTGTCGCACGGCTGCGTCAACGTCTCGATGAAGGACGGCAACTGGCTGTTCGCCAACACCCGCATCGGCGACCCGATCACGGTCAAGGGCACCGAGCGCAAGCTCCAGAACGGCAACGGCTGGACCGACTGGAACATGAGCTGGGACGAGTACGTCAAGGGCAGCGCCCTGCCGTACGAGCCGCCGGCGGCTCCGGGCGACGACACCAGCCCGTCCGCCGAGACGCCGAGCCCGCAGCCGACCGCCTGACCGGCACCACCGAGCGGCTCGTCCCCGACCCCGGGGGCGGGCCGCTCGCCGCTTCCGGGGACGGCCCCACCGAGCCCGCGAACGACGAAGCCCCCTCCCGGAGGAGGGGGCTTCGACACTGGGGTGACTGATGGGAATTGAACCCACGACAACCGGGACCACAACCCGGTGCTCTGCCAACTGAGCTACAGCCACCATGCTCGCCGCTCCGGTCGACCCGGGCGGTGCGCGGACTAATAATAGCCACACCCCGGCCGACCCCGTCCACCGGGTTCGGCCCGGGCGTCAGAGCTGCGCGGCGATCGCCTTCGCGGCCTCCACGTCCGGCCCCGGCAGCGGCACGAACACGGTCCGCCGGTAGTACTCCAGCTCGCGGATGCTCTCCCGGATGTCGGCCAGCGCCCGGTGGGCCAGACCCTTCTGCGGCTGGCCGAAGTACACCCGGGGGTACCAGCGCCGGCACAGCTCCTTGATCGACGAGACGTCGATCATCCGGTAGTGCAGGTGGGCGTCGAGCCGGGTCATGTCCCGGGCCAGGAAGCCACGGTCGGTGGCGATCGAATTGCCGCACAGCGGCGCGCTACGTGGATCCTTCACATAGCTGGTCACGTAGTCGAGCACCATGTCCTCGGCCTCGGCCAGCGTGACCGTGGAGCGGCGTACCTCCTCGGTCAGGCCGGACTTGGCGTGCATGGTCCGCACGATCTCCGGCATGCCCTCCAGCGCCGCGTCGTCGGCGTGGATCACCACGTCGACGCCCTCGCCGAGCACGTTCAGGTCCGGGTCGGTGACGAGCGCGGCGACCTCGATGAGGGCGTCCCGACGCAGGTCCAGCCCGGTCATCTCACAGTCGATCCAGACGAGAAGATCAGCCACCGGGACAGACTACGCGCCGTCGACCCGCCCGCGCCTCGGCACCGGGGGCCGGGTGGACCGCTAGGGTTTCCCCGTGCCAGCCGAACCCGTAGCCCCGCCCGCCGTCACCCAGGACGAGGCGGGCGGACGTACGGCCCGGCGGGTGGTCACGGTGCTGGCGCTCGCCGCGGTGCTGCCGGCGCTCTATCTGCGCAACCTGCGGCACGACTACTTCGACCAGAAGATCTACATGTCGGCGATGGACTGGTGGGCGGCCGGGCACCCGCTCTACGACTACGTCCAGCCGGACCGGGTCCAGGGCGAGCTCTACTTCACCTACCCCCCGCTCGCCGCGTTGCTTCTGGCACCGTTCGCGTACCTGCGGCTCGGCGTGGCGATCGCCACCTTCGCGGTACTGACCGTGGTTGCCGTGGTGGTGACCACCCGCTGGCTGGTGCTGCCGGTGCTGCGGCGACACGACCTGCCGCACGGGTTCGGCCTGACCGTCGCCGTGCTGCTGGTGCTGGCGGTGGAGAGCACCCGGGAGACGCTCACGCTCGGGCAGATCAACATGCTGCTGGTGGTGCTGGTCCTGGCCGACCTGCTGTTCGCCGTACCGCAGGGGCGGCGCTGGGCCGGCGTGGGCGTGGGGCTGGCGGCGGCGCTCAAGCTCTTCCCCGGCATCTTCGTGCTCTACCTGCTGGCCACCCGGCGGTGGCGCGCGGCGGCGGTGGCGACGGCGACCGCCGCGGCGGCCACGCTGCTGGCCGCCGCGGTCGTGCCGGGCGACTCGTGGCGGTTCTGGACCCACGAGCTGTGGACCACCGACCGGGTGGGCCGCACCGACTACACCGGTAACCAGTCGCTGTTCGGACTGCTCAGCCGCCTGAGTGCGTCGGCGGAGGCGGACCGGGTGCCGTGGCTGTTGCTCGTGCTGGCGGTGGCCGCGTTCGGCCTGTGGCGGGCCGCGCGGGCGGCCCGGGCGGGGGACGCGCTGGTGGGTCTCACCCTGACCGGCCTGGTGGGCGGGCTGGTCAGCCCGATCACCTGGATCCACCACCTGTACTGGTTCGTCCCCGCCGTGGTGGTGCTCGTCGACGCGGCGCTGGACGCCGATCCGGCGACGCCCGCCGGGGCGCGCCGTCGTGGCGGCCTGCTCGCGCTGGCCGCCGGCGTCGGCCTGCCGATCGTGTACGGGTTGGTGACGTTCCAGGACTGGGGCACCGCGATCGTGCACACGGACGATCCAGTCGACTTCGTCGTCCGCAACCTGTACGTGCTGCTCAGCCTGCTGCTGCTGGTCGTGCTGCCGATCCGCCGCGACCTCGACGCGACATCCGAAAATTCGGACTGACCGGACAGACCTCCCGTCCGAGCCGATTCGGCGCTAATCTTGTCCCAACTACCTCAGGTTTCTCCCAGGTAGCACCGAATTCCCCCGGTGACGGTGGCCCTCCGCGTCGGCAGCGCGGAGGGCCATCCGCCGTCCAGGGCTCACTCCTCGGCCGGCGGCGCGCCGACGGCGACCAGTTGCCGCCGAGGCAGCGGCGGCGGGACCGGCTGCCGACCCAGCCCGCTCAACGAGCTGACCCCGAGCCGCCCGGCCAGCACCGGAACCTGGTCCGGCTCGACGACGAAGACGACCTCGCGCGGCCGGCTCGGGCGCAGCAGCAGCGCCGCGGCGAGGACCACCAGCAGCGTCCCACCGGCCAGCAGCGCCCACACCACCCCGGGGAACCAGCCGGCCCGCACCTCGCCCCGCATCTCCAGGTCGAGCCCGGCCGCGCCGTCCGGGCGCATCACCACCAGGCTCAGCGAGCGGTCGGCGAACTCGGCCGGGCTCCACTCCAACGCACCGACGCCCTGGCGTACCCAGAAGGGCTGGCCGAGCGGGACGGCGCCGGCGGCTCCCGCGGTGGCCGGGTCGAGACCGACCGGGAGCGGGCCCCGGGTCACCGCGACGCGTCGCACGGTGCTGTGCGGGACGTCGGCCAGCCACCGTCGCACCTGGTCGGTCGGGGCGAGGCCGAGGAAGACCGGGCCGCCGGCGTCCCGCGCGGCGAGGCGCAGCCGGGCCTGCCCGCTCCGGACGATCGGGAGGTCGGCGCGGAGCGTCGCGTCCACATCGGTGACCACCACCGCGCGGGCGGGCGTGCGGACCGGCTCGAAGCGGGCGGAGAAGCCGCCGTCCGGGTCGGCGTGCCGGGCGGCGATCCCGAGCCCGGCGCCCGCCACCAGCACCGCTACCCCCAGGGCCAGCGCCAGCATGCCGATGATCGTGCGTACGAAACGCATTCGCGTCGTCCCTCTCGGTAGCCAACTACCCGGCCGACCTTACCGACGCCGGTGGCGCGATCGCCGGATATCCGCGGCACCCGGCCCGGGACGGCAACCGGCCCGGCGGACACGATCCGCCGGGCCGGTGACTGTCGCCGTGCTCAGGACTTCGCGGTGGGCTCCCGCCGGGTACGCGCGAACGCCAGCCCGCCGAGGGCCAGGCCGGCCAGGCCGGCGACCAGGCCGGCGACCCCGAGCGCGGTACCCGCGCCCGAGTCGTCGTCATCGTCGTCGTCCGCGGCGACGGCCGCCGTCGGCGCGCTCGCGCCGGGGGACGCGGCCGCCGCGGCGGCCAGGGTGAGCACCGGGGCCGGGTTCTCCGGCTCCTCCGCGCCCGGCGTCGGCTCCTCGATCCAGCGGGAGACGTTGCCGTCGGAGTAGGTCTGCAGCACCTTGAACACCATGGTGTCCACCTGCGGCAGCGGCCCCATCGACACCGGGAACTCCTGGAACTCGCCCGGCTTGACGCCGCCGCCCTGCGCCGCGGTGAAGGTGAGCTTGGAGACCGCCTCGGTGAGCTGGCTGCCGTGCACCTCGATCGGCGGGTCGACCTTGCGCTTCTCCACCGCCACCGTCCAGCCCGGCACCGGCATGGTGGAGACGGAACCCACCGGTGCGTTCTCCGGCAGGTTCACCTCGACCTTGACGGTCGACGCCGTGTCGCTCTCGTTCGGCACCCGGAACGCGAACCGACCGTAGCCGCCCTGCGTACCCTCCTTCGGGTTGATCGTGACGTGCGCCGAGGCCGACCCCGCCAGGCCGAACACGGCCGTGGCGACGGCGGCGAGGGTCAGCGCGGCGGCGGTCGCGGGTCGCCGGAGACGGATCATCAGATGGGACCTTCCGTTACTTGATCGGCACGGTGGCGGTCACCGTGGCCTGGTCGATGTCGGACGTGCGAACGGTGAAGCGGAGCTGCCAGTCGCCCCGGGCCGGCAGGTTGACCTCGCCGGTGGCGTGGTTGTCGCTCAACGGCAGCAGCGGGACCGTGATCGGCTCGATCCCGGCCGACGGCAGCGCCGCGGTTACCTTCCACTCCTGCACCGGCTGTGGCCGGTTGTCAGTGGTGTAGGCGTAGAGGTGCAGCGAGTTGTTGCCGGTCTCGGCCGGGTCCAGCTCGACCTGGAGCGAGTAGATCGGGCTGTTCAGCGTGGTCGAGAAGTAGTCGGTCGACGCGCCGGCCACGTCGGCGGTCGCGGTGCGCGCCGGGGTGGTCTGCACGAGCGTCGCGGACAGGCCCAGCACCACCGCCGTGATCGCCAACTCCGCCACCACGGCCCGTCGCATCGAGCCCGGCCGGCCGGCGGCGACCCGCCGGCGCACCAGCGCCCGGGAGTACGCGGCCACGCCGATCACCAACGCGAACAGGACGATCTTGGCGAGCAGCAGCCGCCCGTAGGTGGTGTCGACCAGGGCCTTCGGGCTGGCCACCTCGATCAGGCCCTGCACGGTGCCGGCCAGCAGCAGCGCGGCCACCGCCAACGCGGCCCAGCGGGACCAGATCGGCAGGATCGCGTCCAGCTCGCGCTCGTCGGCGCGGCGCAACAGGAAGACCGCCAGCATCACCAGGCCGCCCAACCAGACCGCCATCCCGCCCAGGTGCACGGCGTCTACCACCACCGAGACGGCGGGGGCCGGGGAGGCGGCGGGGTGGCCGGCGAGCGGCCAGGTGAACAACGCCGCGCCGCCGAGGACGGCCAGGATGATCCCGTCGGTGCGGCCGACCGGACCGGCGAACAGCGGGCGGAGCAGGAACGCCGCCGCGGCCAGCAGGCCCAGCCGGACCAGGTGGGTGGTGCCGTAGGCGCTGCCCAGCACGTCACCCAGGCCGGCCCCGGTGACGTCGAACAGCCCGCCGCCGTTGGTGTAGGGCACCTGGAGCCACAGCTCGGCCACGGTGGCCGCGGCCAGCACGCCGAGCCCGGTCCAGGCCAGCCGCGCCGGACCCCGGCGGGACAGCCGGCGCGGCCAGAGCGCGGCCAGCACCAGGGCCGGGCCGACCAGCAGCAGCAGGCCCACGTAGCCGACGTACTTCGCCGCCTTGACCGCGTTCTCCGTCACCGGGTTCGCCCGGTTGTCCGAGCCGGTGTCGGTCGGCGGCTCCGACGGCGCGCCGACCGAGTAGGTGAACGCGCCGGAGACCGGGTGGCTGTCCGCCGAGATCACCCGGTAACTCACTAGGTAGGTGCCGCGCGCCCCGGACGGGTCCACCGGGATGGTGACCTCGGCGCCCTGGAACGTCGGCTCGCCCCGGTCGGCCCGGGAGCCGTCCGGCGCGATCACCCGGACCTTGCCGGGCACCTTCCGGACGCCCTCGCTGAAGGTGATCACCACCTGGGCGGGTGCCTCGGGCACCACGGCGGACGCGGCGGGGCTGCTGCTCACCAGCACCGCGTGGGCGCTGGCCGGAGTGGCCGGGGCGAGCAGCAGGGTGACCAGGAGGAGCAGCAGCCCGGCGACGGCCCCGGAGCGGGCGGCGACGACCCCGGGCGGGCGGCGTACGGCAGCAGTCATGACCGCCATGGTTCCCGAACCGTGGCGGGCCCGGCGAGCCGACCTCCGCCGGACGCGCCGCAGCGCCCGATCGGTGCGGTGACGCGCGTCACCGGAACCTGGTCGGAGGTCATGAGGGGGTAGTCGGTGGGCGGACGAAAAAAGTTCCCGGCGTGTGCGGGACCACGGAATGGGCCGAAGGGCCCTGTCACCCACAGGTACGCCGCGTAACCTCGTCTGTCGTGATCCCCGCCCCGCGCGACACCGCCGCCGACCACCCCGAGCCGGGGTCCGCGGCTGCGCGGGACACGGTCACCGGGTGGGCGCTGGCCGCCCGGCACGGCGACCCGGCCGCCCAGGCCGCCTTCGTCCGGGCCACCCAGGCCGAGGTCTGGCGCTTCGCCGCCGCCCTGGTCGACCCGGACAGCGCGGACGACCTGACCCAGGAGACCTACCTGCGGGCGTTCCGGGCGCTGCCCGGCTTCGAGGGCCGGTCCACCGCCCGCACCTGGCTGCTCGGCATCGCCCGCCGGGCCTGCGCCGACCACCTGCGGACCGTGGTGCGCCGCCGCCGGCTCGACGAACGGCTCGCCGCCCAGGCGGCCACCGACCGGCCCGGTCCGGACCCGGCCGGCCAGCTGGGCGCCGCCGACCTGGTCCGCCGGCTGCCCGCCGAGCGGCGCTCCGCGTTCGTGCTCACCCAGCTGCTCGGCCTGTCCTACGCCGAGGCCGCCGACGTGGAGGGGGTGCCGGTGGGCACCATCCGCTCCCGGGTGGCCCGGGCCCGCGAGGAACTGGTCGGCGCCGTCGGCGACACGCTTGCCGGATAGCGGGAACCTTTCATGCCCCCCGGACGACGAATGACTGTGACCCCCTCCCCCACCCGGGCCGCCCGCTGGCGGGCCCTGCGGCCCTGGCTCGGCGTGGCGGCCCGCCTCGGGCTGGCCGCCGTCTGGCTGATCGCCGGTGGCACCAAGGTCGGTGACCTGGCCGCCTCCGGTCGGGCCGTGAACGCCTACCAGGTGATGCCGTACGACCTGGCCACGGTGATCGGCGCGGCGCTGCCGTTCGTCGAGCTGGCCCTGGGTCTGCTGCTGCTCGTCGGGCTGGCCACCCGGGTCGGCGCCGGCATCTCCGCCGCGCTGCTGGTGGTCTTCATCGTCGGCATCGCCTCGGCCTGGGCCCGCGGCCTGGCCATCGACTGCGGATGTTTCGGCAGCGGTGGCCAGCTCGGCGCCGGCGAGACACCGAGTTACCTCCCGGAGATCCTCCGGGACCTGGGATTCCTGCTACTGGCCGGATTCCTGCTGATCTGGCCCCGCACCCCGTTCTCCGTGGACGGCTGGCTCGCGGGCGACATCGTGGAGGACGAGGATGAGTAGTCGCAAGGGACGCAAGGACGCGTCACGGGTGGTGCGGGAGCAGATCGCCCGGGAGAAGCGACGCAAGCGCACCCTCTACACCACGATCGCCGCGGTGCTGGTGCTGGTCATCGCCGGCGGCATCGGCTGGGCCGTCTACTCCTCGCAGAAGTCCGACGACTTCACCGCGCCGCCGGGCGCCAACGACGCCGGCACCGGCATCGTCGAGGGCAGCGGCCCGGTCACCATCGACCTGTACGAGGACTACCTCTGCCCGGTCTGCAAGCAGTTCCAGCAGGTCAACGGCGAAACCATCAACCAGCTCGTGAGCGAGGGCAAGGCGAAGGTGGTCTTCCACCCGGTCGCCTTCCTCAACCGCTTCTCCACCACCGAATACTCCACCCGCTCCTCGGCCGCCTCCGGGTGCGCCGCGCAGGGCGGCAAGTTCCGCGAGTTCACCGACCAGCTCTTCGCCAAGCAGCCGCCGGAGGGCGGCCCTGGGCTCAGCAACGACGAGCTGATCGACATCGGCGCGGGCGTCGGGCTCAACCGGGACGACTTCGCCTCCTGCGTGAACGACGGCACCTACAAGGCGTGGACCGAGCACGTGACCGACGAGGCGAGCAAGTCCGGCGTGACCGGCACCCCGACCATCAAGGTCAACGGCAACGAGGTGGAGGACAAGAGCCCGGACGGGATCAAGGCGGCCGTGGAGGCGGCCGGGAAGTGATCCCCGCACCGCTGCGCCGGGCCGGGCTGGTGGTCGCCGTCGCGGTCACCGCCCTGCTCGCGCTCGCCGCACCGGCCGCCGCGCACGGCGCGGACGCCCCCGACGGCACCGACTACCGGGGCGCGGTCACCGGCGTCAGCCCGGACCGGCCGGGGCTGACCGCCCGGTTGGTCGAGGCCGGCGCGCGGCTGGAGCTGACCAACCGCTCCGGCGCCGAGGTGACCGTGCTCGGCTACTCCGGCGAGCCCTACCTGCGGATCGGCCCCGGCGGCGTGTTCGAGAACAGGCGCTCGCCGGCCACCTGGCTGAACCGGACGCTGGCCGGGGAGACCCGACTGCCGGCCGAGGCGGACCCGGCCGCCCCGCCGGACTGGCGGCGGATCGACGACGGACCCACCGCCCGCTGGCACGACCAGCGCACGCTGTGGCGCGGGGACGCCCCGCCGGCCGCCGTCGCCGCCGCTCCCGACCGGGAGCAGCGGGTCCGCGACTGGGTCGTGCCGCTGCGCGCCGGGACCGACACGATCGAGGTACGCGGCACGCTGGACTGGGTGCCGCCGCCCGACCCGTACCCCTGGTGGGTGGCCGCCACCCTCGGTTTCCTGGTGATCGGCGCGGCCGGGCTGGTGCCCGGCGGCACCACCGCCGGCGTGCGCGCGCTGCGCGCGGTGGGCGGCCTGCTCGCGCTGGGCGGCGTGGCGGCCGTGACGCTCACCGTCGGCCGGGCGCTCGACACCGGCGGCCCCGGGGTCGGCGGTCTGCTCGCCGAGCTGGTCACCGGCCAGGTGTGGACGCTGCTCACCGGCCTCGGCGCGCTCGCCGCCGGCGGCTACGCGCTGGCCCGCCGACCGGCCGCCGACTTCACGCTGGCGCTGGCCGGCGCGTGCCTCACCCTGTTCGCCGGGGTGTCGAACCTGGCCGTGCTGTCCCGCTCGGTCCCCCCGGTGGCCGCCCCCGCCGCACTGGTGCGCGTCGTGGTCGCCGTGGCCCTGGCCACCGGCGCCGGCGCGGTCGCCGCCGGCCTGCTCCGCCTCCGCACCGCCGCCCGCACCGCCCCCCACCCCCACCTGACCCGCGCCCCCTGACGCGGCCCTCGCGGCCCTCGCGGCCCTCGCGGCCCTCGCGGCCCTCGCGGCCCTCGCGGCGGCGATCTTGCAGTTGCGGCCCCACGAGTGCGGCTTTTATTCCGTTGTGCCGGGACCCAAAGTGCAAGATCGCCGGAATCACGGTGGGGGTCAGGGCGAGCGGGGGGAGGCGGGGGCGAAGCCGTGGGGGAGTTCGAGGCGGTGTGCGGACAGCAGCGTTTCGTCGGAGAGAAGGTCTGCGGTGGGGGCGTCGGCGACGATCCGGCCGCCGTCCAGGATCACCGCGCGGGGACACAGCTCGGCCGCGTACGGCAGGTCGTGGGTGACCATCAGCAGCGTCACCGGCAGGCCACGCAGGATCTCCGCCAGCTCCCGACGGGCCGCCGGGTCGAGGTTCGACGACGGCTCGTCCAGCACCAGGATCTCCGGGCGCATGGCCAGCACGGTGGCCACCGCCACCCGGCGCCGCTGACCGAACGACAGGTGGTGCGGCGCCCGGTCCCGGTGCTCGGCCATGCCCACCGCCGCGAGCGCCTCGTCGACCCGTTCCGCCAGCTCGGCCCCGCGCAGGCCCAGGTTGGCCGGGCCGAACGCGACGTCCTCCGCCACCGTGGGCAGGAAGAGCTGGTCGTCCGGGTCCTGAAAGACGATGCCGACGCGGCGGCGGACCTCGGCGAGGGTGTCCCGGTCGCGGGTCACCGTCAGGCCGCCGACCGCCACCGTCCCCTCGGTCGGGGTGAGGATGCCGTTGAGGTGCAGCACCAGCGTGGTCTTGCCGGCGCCGTTCGGCCCGAGCAGCGCCACCCGGTCGCCGCGCGGCACGGTCAGGTCCACCCCGTGCAGGGCGACGTGACCGTCCGGGTACGCGTACCGGACGCCACGGACGTCCAGGGAGGGCGACTGCTGCACGTACCCGATCATTGCAGGACGAGCGCGGCGGCGGCGATGGAGGCCGCGATCACCGGCACGGTCGCGCCCACCGCCCACTGCCCGGCGGTGGCCGCCCCGGCCCCCTGCCAGACCGCCGGCATCCGCCCGGTGTAGCCGCGGGAGACCATCGCCAGGTAGACCCGCTCGCCGCGCTCGAAGGCGCGCAGGAAGAGGGCGCCGACCCCGGCCGCGAAGCCGCGCAACTGCCAGAGGAAGCGCGGGTCGTCGCCCCGGGACACCCGGGCCACCCGCATCCGCCGGGCCTCCCCGACCAGCACCTCCAGGTAGCGCAGCATGAACGTGGCGATCTGGGTGAGGATCTGCGGGCAACGCAGCCGGTCCAGGCCGAGGATCAGGTCACGTGTCGTCGTGGTCGCCGCCAGCAGGAGTGACGCGAGGACGCCGAGCGTGCCCTTGGCCAGGATGTTGAACGCGCCGTGCAGCCCGTCGACGGAGAGGCCGAGCCCGGCCACCTCGACCCGCTCCCCCGTGCCGAGGAACGGCAGCGCGAACGCGAACAGCACGAACGGCAGCTCGATCAACGCCCGCTTGAGCAGCCAGCGGGGGCCGACCCGGGCCAGCGCCGCCACCGCGGCGACCAGCAGCGCGTATCCGCCGAACGCCCAGTACGCCTCCCGCGGGGTGGCGACCACCGCCACGGTGAACAGCACCATGGCGGCGATCTTCACCTCCGGCGGGAGGCGGTGCACCGGCGAGCCGGACTCGCGGTAGAGCACGTGCGCGTGCCCGGCGCCCATCGTCGACCTCCCCCGGCCTCAGCGCTCGGTGGCGGGCCCGGACGCGGGCGCGCCCTGGCCGGCGGCGCCGCCGGTCGAGCCGGTCGCGGCACCCACCGGCCCGGGGCCGGTCGAGCCGGCCGCACCGGTCGAGCCGGCCGCACCGGTCGAGCCGGCCGCACCGGTCGAGGCCGCCGGACCGCGACGGCGGGCCAGCCAGAACAGGCCGCCGCCGACCGCGAAGGTGAGCAGCACGCCGAGCACGCCGGACAGGCCGGTGGAGAGGAAGTCGTTGCCGATGCCACGTACGCCGTAGTCGGCCAGCGGGCTGTCCGCCAACTCGTGGTCCCTGGCCTGCTGAGCCGGGCAGCTGCCGCCGGTGATCTCGTCGTCGGCGTTCACCGTGCAGCCCTTGAGCAGCGACGAGTCGAGCCCGTCCGGGTGTGACGAGGCGTAGTTGCTGACCACGCCGGCCAGCAGCAGCGCCACCAGCAGGCCACCGAGGAGGAACGGCCAGGAACGCTTGCTCATCGGGCACCTCCGGCGACCGGGACGGCGGGAGCCGGGGTGGCCGGCTTGAGGGCGCGCAGCGCGTAGACCAGGTCGGGGCGGACCTTGGCGACGGTGACCACGGTGGTCGCCGTGATGAGGCCCTCGCCGATGCCGATCAGCAGGTGGGCGACGGCCATCGTGCCGGCCAGCCCGCCGAGGTTGCTGCCCAGGTCGGTGGTGCCGCCGAGCCAGTATTCGAGGACGAAGCCCTGCGACGCGACCACGACGCTGACCAGCGCGGAGACGAACGCGGTGACCGCCAGGCCGGCGGGCGTACGCGGCAGGACCCGCAGCAGCAGCGCGATCAGCAGGTAGGCGGCGGCGGTGCCGAGGATCGCCATGTTGGTGATGTTGAGGCCGAGCATCGCCACCCCGCCGTCCCCGAAGACCAGGGCCTGCACGACCAGCACCACGGCCACGCAGAGCGCGCCGACCCAGGGGCCGACCAGCAGCGCGGCGAGCGCGCCGCCGAGCAGGTGGCCGCTCACCCCGGCGGTGAAGATCGGGAAGTTGAGCATCTGCACGGCGAAGATGAACGCCGCCACCAGACCGGCCATCGGCGCCAACCGGTCGTCGAGGTCGGCCCGGCCACGCAGCACGCAGAACGTGAGCGCGGCGAACGCGAAGGCCGCGAAGATCGCGGCGACGGGACCGTCGATGATCCCGTTGGAGATGTGCATCGCCAGGGTTTCCACGAGGTGAGCCTATTTCCGGCAGGGGGTTGTTGCCAATCCCTTGCAACAAGGCATGGTGATCATCACGCTCGGCCGGGTGTCGCCGCCGGTCACCGACCCGGGCGCGGCGGTATCGTCACCGCCATGACCGACCGCCTGAAGCCCGGCGACCCCGCCCCCGAGTTCACCCTCCCCACCGACGACGGCGGGACCCTCTCCCTGACCGACCTGCGCGGCCGCAAGGTCATCCTGTACGCGTACCCGGCCGCCATGACGCCCGGCTGCACGAAGCAGGCGTGCGACTTCCGCGACTCGCTCGCCTCGCTGCAGTCCGCCGGCTACGAGGTGGTGGGCATCTCCCCGGACAAGCCGGCGAAGCTGGCCAAGTTCCGCGACCGCGACGCCATCACGTTCCCCCTGGTCGCCGACGAGGACAAGACGGTGCTGACCGCGTACGGCGCGTACGGCGAGAAGCAGATGTACGGCCGCACGGTCACCGGCGTGATCCGCTCCACGTTCGTGGTGGACGAGGGGGGCCGGATCGCGCACGCGTTCTACAACGTCAAGGCCACCGGCCACGTCGCCAAGCTGCGCCGCGACCTCGGGCTCGACTGAACCTGTCGGTGGCGATGGTTACCGTCGGCACATGGTGCGTTACCGCTATTCACCGGAACTGCTGGCCGCCACCGCCGCGCGGGCACACAGCGTGACCGAGGTCATGCGACTGCTCGGGGTGCGGATCAGTGGCGGTTCGCACGCGCACATCAGCCGGCAGCTCAAGCGTTTCGGCATCGACACCTCACACTTCACTCGGTCGGCGCACAACAAGGGGCAGCGGAGCCCACGGCGCACCACGTCGACGCAGCTGCTCCTGCGACTTCCCGCCGGCTCGCGGCGCACCCCCGGCACTCGGCTGAAGTGGGCGCTGGCCGACATCGGCGTGCCCGAAGAGTGCGAGGAGTGCCGCTGCGGCCCGACCTGGCGCGACCGCCCACTCACCCTGCACGTCGATCACATCAACGGCGACTTCCTCGACAACCGGCCGCCCAACCTGCGGATCCTCTGTCCGAACTGCCACAGCCAGACCGACACGTTCGCCGGCCGCAACAAGGGCGGCGACCATGCCGATTCCACGGCGGGCCGGACTGCACACGGCTCCGGCCCGACGCCTAGACTCAGCGGGTCGGCGGGAGTGGCGGAACGGCAGACGCGCAGGCCTTAGGAGCCTGTGTCCGAGAGGACGTGGGGGTTCGAAACCCCCCTCCCGCACCAACATCTGATCCGCCCCCGTGCCAGGCGACACGAGCGCCAGGGCCCGCAGCGCCTGGCGGTGAAGGAGGAGCGGCGCGGAAACATCGTGCAGTTGTCGGCCGCCTCGAACGTGTGACCACGGCTGGTCATCCGTCGCCTTTGATCATCGTCGCGGTCCATACTCGCCGGGTGAATCCCGGACGGCCCTCTCCTGAGAGTGAGGTCCCGCTTCAGGCGGGCCGGATGACGCAGGGCATCGGCCGACGCGGAGGACAGGTCCTACGGCCCACCGGCCCCTGGTCCGGAGCCGTGCACGAATACCTGCGGCACCTGGAGGCTGCGGGATTCGACGGGGCGCCGCGGTTCCTCGGACTCGAAGGACACCGCGAGGTCCTCACCTTCATCGACGGCGACGTGCCGGTCGACCCGGACTGGCGGCCGGGGACGGTGCAGCGGCTGCCGGCCTACGCCCGGTCCGAGGCCGCCCTGGTCGCCACCGCCACTCTGGTGCGACAACTCCACGACGCCGCGCGTGGCTTCCGCCCGACCAGCACGGAGTATCGCTTCGTCCCGCATCCCCCGCGGCAGGGTGAGCTTGTCTCGCACGGCGATCTCGGGCCGTGGAACACCGTCTATCGGGACGGGCTGCCGGTGGGATTCATCGACTGGGACGCCGCCGGCCCCGTCGATCCCCTGGTCGACATGGCCGCGGCAGCGTGGGAGTTCGTGCCGCTCGCGCCGCCGGAACAGCTACGAGGGGCCGGATTCGGCCCCGCACCGGACATTGCCGCCCGCCTGCGGCTGTTCGTCGGTGCGTACGGCCTCGATGATCGGTCCGCCGTGGCGCCCGCGCTGCAACAGTGCCGGCTGCTCGCCGCCGAGCGGATCAAGTCGGCACCCGTCGACGCGGCGGAAGCCGCCGAGGCGCTCGAACACATCGCCCGCGAACTTCGCTGGCTGCACTCCGTCAGCTCGCAGCTCAGCCGGTGACCACTGGCTCCACCAGGGGTCGTGTCACGAGGGTCACCAACCGCCCCGGTACACGGGCGCCATGGCCCAGGATGGCGAGGTGGACCTGCGCTTCGTACTCGACCCCGACCTCACGCCTGAGCTGCGCGAACAGCTCGTCGCCCTGTGGGTGGACGTGACCAACGCCGGCGGCGCGGTCGGCTTCGTCGCCCCGGTCACCGAGGACGAGGTGCGGCCGGTCGCCGAGTCGACGCTCGCCGAGGTCGCCGACGGGCCGGACCGGTTGCTCGTCGGCTACGAGGGCGAGCGACTGGTCGCCGTCCTGGTCGTCGCGGACAACCGGTTCCACCTGAAGACGCACTGGCGGGTGCTCAAGCGCGTCATGGTGCACCCCGAAGCCCAGGGCCACGGTTACGGCGCGGCGTTGATGCGCGAGGCCGAGCGGGTCGCCCGCGCCCTGGGCGTGGAGGCGTTGCATGTGACCGTCCGCGACGGACTCGGCCTGGACGCCTTCTACCGGCGCGTGGGCTACCGGGAGATCGGCCGCCTCCCCGCCGCGCTCCGCCTGTCCCCCACCGACTCCCGCGACGAGATCCTCATGTGGCTCGACCTCCCCGCACGCCCCGGATCCGTCGATCGTGCAGTGGCGGCACCTGACGAAGTCCACTGATCCGACAGCCGAGGCGCCACAACTCCGCGATCGACGAAGGTCAGGCGCACGCGTCCGGGGCGGCGGCCTCCACGAGGGGCGTGGGTGTGGACGGGGTGGGCGCGGCCGGGGATGACGGGGGCGGGGCCGGGGACGCGCCGGTGGGGCGGGCGGACGGGGAGCGGGACGGCTTCGCCGGCCGGCTGGTCGTGACGGCCCCCGCGCCGCCGTACATCCGGACCGTGCTGCGCTGCACCTGACCCGGTGACATCCGGATGCCGGTGGCGGTCGCGCGGTGGCCGTACGCGTCGGTGACCCGGATCGTGTACGGGCCGGGGCCGGCGCCGGACGGGATCAGCCAGTAGTTGTAGTCCTCGCGGTCCGCCGCCCGCCACGACCCGTTCTGCCGGACCTCGACCGAGCGCAGCGGGTTGCCGTGGTCGCCGACCAGGACGGCGAACCACCACTGGGAGGCGCCTTCCTTGATCCGGAAGGTGAGCGGGCCGGGCAGCGCCGGGTCCACCACCGCCCGGTAGGTGACCCGGACGACGCCCTGCACGGGGTCGGCGATCCGGGCGAACGCCTCGGCGGAGAGGTCGAGGTGGCCGGGCGCGCACTCCGGGCACTGGTCCATGACCAGCACCCGGACGGTGCCGCGCGGGCCGGTGACGTCGAGGAAGCCGCCGCAGGACGCGCCGGCCGCGTACTCGCTCGGGCCCAGCGCCACGTAGAGCCGGTTGGTGGGCGCGGCGGGCCGGGAGCAGTTGCCGCCGGCGCCCTTCGCGTCGTAGAAGGTGGCCTTCCCGGTGTGCGCGCCGGCGCCGAGCGGCGGGGCGGCTTCGAGTGGCGGGGCGGCACAGGCGGGGGCGCCGCCGCCGCGTACCGCGAGGGTCACCGCGACCACGGCGGCGAGCGCGGCCAGGCCGGCCGCGGCGAGCCGGCGGCGGGCCCGGGCCGGGGCACGGCGGCGACCGGGCCCGGCGGGCGGGCGCTCGGCGCCGGCGGGGATCGGTGGGTGGGGCGCGCTGCCGTCGGTCACGCCGGTCGATGCTGCCGGACCGGCCGGTCGGCGGACAAGCGGGCTAAGCGAAAGCTAAGGCCGGTGGGCGCGGGCGACCGAGGTGATCCCGGCGAGGTCGTCGGCGAACTCCGGGCGCTGCCGCAACGCGTCCTCCAGGCGGACCCGCCACAGGCCGGCCTCGACCGGCACCCGGGCGTCACCGGCGTGGCGGACCCGCTCGCGACTCTCCGTGAGCGCCTCCCCGGCGGCGGCGCCGAACAGGGCGTCGAACTCGTGCCGGAGCCAGTCGAACAGCCGGTCGTCGTGGAACGCGCCGCCGATCACCCGGGCGGCGTCCCACGCCACCCGTGGCTGGTGGATCACCTGCATCTCGACTCCTCGGTCGACGTCTCGTTTCGGCCATCATCTATCCTTCACGGTTCAGCGACAAGGCCCGCCGGGGCGACGTCGGTCCGGTGGGGATCGCCGGGCCGGCCGGGCCGGTGGCCATCGGCCGTCCGGATGAGGGTCACCGCGGCGAAACGCGAATCAGTAGCATCCGGGGCATGTCCGATCGCCAGCCCCTCACCGGTTCCGACACCCGCCCCGCGACGTCCGACGTGGAGCCGGACGGCCCGGAGGAGAAGACGCCCCGGCGTCGCCGGGGCCGGCGGATCGCGCTGATCCTGCTGCTCGTCGTGGTGCTGCTGGGTGGGGGTGGCGCCCTGGCCGGCGGGCTCTACTACCGGTCGGTCGACAATTCGATCGAACGGGTGGACGCGTTCGAAGGCGTGCCCGAGGCGTCCCGACCGCCGGTCGCGGCGAAGGGCGCGATGAACATCATGATCCTGGGCAGCGACTCCCGCGATCCGGAGAGCACCGGCGGGTCGCGCAGTGACACGATCATCCTGGCCCACCTGCCGAAGGACCGGTCCAGCGCACAACTCATCTCGATCCCCCGGGACACCTGGACGGCGGTGCCGAAGTCCAAGGAGGGCCGGGGCGGTCGCGACGCGAAGATCAACGCCGCGTACGCCTGGGGCGGCGTGCCGCTGATGGTGCAGACCGTGGAGAAGTTCAGCGGGGTCCGGGTCGACAACGTGGCCATGGTGGACTTCGCCGCCTTCAAGGAGATCATCGACGCGCTGGGCGGCGTCGAGATCGACGTGGAGAAGGGCTTCACCACGAAGTACTCGCTGATCGGCACCCGGACGTTCAAGCAGGGCCGGCAGACCATGGACGGCGCCGCCGCGCTGGACTACGCGCGGGAGCGGCACGCCTTCCCGGACGGCGACTTCGCGCGCATCCGCCACCAGCAGCAGGTGATCAAAGCGATCCTGGACAAGGCGGCCTCCGGCGGCGTGCTGACCAACCCGGCCAAGCTCAACTCGTTCGTCCGGGCCACCTCGAACTCGGTGGCGGTCGACAAGTCACTGTCCCTGGTGGACCTGGCGATGGAGATGCGCGGCCTGCGCAGCGGCAACCTGACGTTCTTCACCTGCCCGGTGAAGGGGACGGGCCGGGTCGGCAGCGAGAGTGTGGTGTTCCCGGACCCGGTCCGGTCGAAGACGTTGTTCGAGGCGGTCCGCCGGGACTCGGTTCCGGACATCCTGGCGGTCAGCGGAAAGTAGGACGTCGATTTGCCGTGGCGGCTCTGGCGGGCGGGCGGGGCCGCTCATATCCTGCGATCGCCCCGGGTCCATCGGCAGAGGACCGGGGCGTCACGGGGGAGGATCCACCATGCCACGCCTACCGGCGTACGAGCATCCGGCCGCGCAGCCGCCGGACGTCACATCGATGACCGGCAGTATGGACACGACCACGGTGCTGCCGTACGCCGGCACCCGGGCCTCGACGCGTACCCGGCGGTTGCGGGCCTGGATGGTGACCGCGCCCATCGACGTCGCCGCGCTGCTCGCACCGCTGCTGCTGACCCAGGACTACTGGCGCGGGACGCTGTCCAACGCGGCGCTCACGGTGGGCCTGCTCGCCACCGGCGGGCTCTACCGGCCCCGTCGGCACATCAGCATCCTGGACGAGTTGCCCAGTCTCGGCGGGCGGCTGCTCGCCGCCGGCGCGGTGGTGGCCATCATCGCCGCGCTGCGGCACGACTCGGTGGTCTACCTCGGCGGGTTCATGCGCGGTCTCGCGCTCTCCGCCGGGCTGGTGGTGGTCGGCCGGGCGGTCAACTCCCGGATCGTGCTGCTCGCCCGCCGGCGCCGTTGGGTGGAGCACAACGCGATCGTCGTCGGTGGTGGCCCGATCGGCGCGGAACTCGCCCGGCTGCTCCGCCGCTATCCGCAGTACGGGCTGCGGTTCGTGGGCGCGGTGGACGCGCCGTCGCGACCGCGCCTCGGCGCGCTGCCGCTCATCGGCACCATCGACGACGTCGAGAAGCTGGTCACGATGGTGGAGTGCGAGGTCCTGGTCATCGCCGACCCGGACTGTTCCGAGTCCGACCTGATGGAGGCGCTGCTCCGACCGGCGAGTTCCCGGTGCGACCTGTGGGCGGTGCCGCGGCTGTGGGGCTCCCGGTCCCAGGGCGGCCACCCGGACCACATCGGGGCCATCCCGATCGTCAAGATCGGCGACACCACGCTGAGCGGTCCGCGGTGGTGGGTCAAGCGAGCCTCCGACGTGCTCTTCGCCCTGGTCGCGCTGGTCATGCTGAGTCCGCTGCTGCTGCTCTGCGCGATCGCCACGTTCCTCGACGGCGGCCGCGGGATCTTCTTCCGGCAGGAGCGGATCGGCCGCTACGGCCAGCCGTTCCAGGTCGTCAAGTTCCGCACCATGCGCCCCGCCGACGAGCACGAGTCGCAGACCACCTGGTCGATCGCGCACGACCGGCGGGTCGGCCCGATCGGCCGGTTCCTGCGGCGCACCTCGCTGGACGAGCTGCCCCAGCTGTGGAACATCCTGCGCGGCGAGATGAGCGTGGTGGGGCCACGGCCGGAGCGGCCCTACTTCGTGGAGAAGTTCTCCGTGGAGTACCCCACCTACGCGATGCGCCACCGGGTCCCGGTGGGGCTCACCGGCCTGGCACAGGTCAGCGGCCTGCGCGGGGACACGCCGATCTCGGACCGCGCCCGGTTCGACAACTACTACGTGGAGAACTGGTCGCTCTGGCTCGACATCAAGATCGTTCTGCGCACGGTGACGGAGGTCTTCCGGGGCGGCGGTCGCTGAGGCCGGTCAGCGCCTCGGCCAGGTCGGCGTGCCAGTCCCCCGGTGGCGGCAGCTTCGCGGCGGCCCACCGGCCGTGGGCCAGCACGCTGTAGCGGGGACGCGGCGCCGGGCGCGGGAAACGGTCGCCGGTGGTCGGGCGGATCCGGTCCGGGTCCAGGCCGCGCAGGGCGAACACCGCGCGGGCCAGCCCGTACCAGGTGGTCTCGCCGGCGGCGGTGCCGTGGTAGGTCCCCGGCGCCGCGTCGCCGGCCAGCGCCGCGTCGGCCAGCGCGACGAGCCGCTCGGCGAGCCGGTACGACCAGGTCGGCTGCCCCCGTTGGTCGTCGACCACGTCGAGGTGGTCACGCTCGGCGGCCAGCCGCAGCACCGTGGTGACGAAGTTGCGGCCCGAGGTGTTGTAGAGCCAGGCGGTGCGCACCACGTACCCGGTCTCGGGCAGCAGCCGGGCCACCGCCCGCTCGCCGGCGAGCTTGCCGCGCCCGTACGCGTTCACCGGGCCGGTCGGCGCGTCCTCCGGGTAGGGCTCGGTGGCGTCGCCGGGGAACACGTAGTCGGTGGAGACGTGCACCATCCGGGCCCCGGCCAGGGCGCAGGCCCGGGCCAGGTGGGCGACCGCCGCGCCGTTGACCGCCGTGGCCGCCGGCTCCCGGGTCTCGGCGCCGTCCACATCGGTCCACGCCGCGGCGTTGAGCACCACGTCGTGGCCGGCGACCGCCGCCCGCACCGCCCGCTCGTCGGTGACGTCGAGGTCGGCGCGGGTGGCGGCGGTGACGGTGACGTCCGGCCGGGTGCGCAGCACGGCCAGCAGGTCCTGCCCGAGCATCCCGCCCGCGCCGGTGACGAGCAGCCGGCTCACCCGCGGGTCGCCGTCTTCAGCGGCTCCCACCAGGCCCGGTTGTCCCGGTACCACCGCACCGTCTCCGCCAGGCCCCGGTCGAGGTCGATGCTCGGGGCGTACCCCAGCTCTTTGCTGATCCTGGTGATGTCCAGCGAGTAGCGGCGGTCGTGGCCCTTGCGATCGGCCACCGGCACGACCCGGTCCCAGTCGGCGCCGCACGCGGCGAGCAGCCGGGCGGTGAGGTCCCGGTTGGTCAGCTCGGTGCCGCCACCGATGTGGTAGACCTCGCCGGCCCGCCCCTTCTCCTGCACCAGCGCGACGCCCCGGCAGTGGTCGTGCACGTGCAGCCAGTCCCGGACGTTGCCGCCGTCGCCGTAGAGCGGCACGGTGCCGCCGTCGAGCAGGTTGGTGACGAAGAGCGGGACGACCTTCTCCGGGTACTGGTAGGGCCCGTAGTTGTTGGAGCAGCGGGTGACCACCACGTCCAGGCCGTGGGTGCGGTGGTAGGCCAGCGCCAGCAGGTCCGAGCCGGCCTTCGAGGCCGAGTACGGGGAGTTCGGCGCCAGCGGCCAGTCCTCGGTCCAGGAGCCGGAGTCGATCGAGCCGTAGACCTCGTCGGTGGAGACGTGCACGAAGCGCCGGGTCCCGTGCCGCAGCGCGGCGTCGAGCAGGGTCTGGGTGCCCAGCACGTTCGTGGCGACGAACGGCGCCGCCCCGGTGATGGACCGGTCCACGTGCGACTCGGCGGCGAAGTGGACGAGCACGTCGTGCCCGGGCACCACCGCGTCGACCGTCGCCGGGTCGCAGATGTCGCCCCGCACGAAGCGCAGCCGGGGGTCGTCGCGCACCGGCGCGAGGTTGGCCGGGTTGCCGGAGTAGGTGAGCTTGTCCAGCACGGTCACCCCGGCGGGCGCCAGGTCCGCCACCCCGGTCGCGTCGCCGCCGGGCACGCCCAGCAGCATCCGCACGTACTCCGACCCGATGAAGCCGGCGCCGCCGGTGACGAGGATCCTCACGGGACCGGGAGTCTACGCGAAACCGCAGCGCAGGCCGGGGCCGACGACGGGCACCCGCGCGACGCGCCGTGACCGGTACCCTCCGCGGGTGCGTGGAATCCTGCTCGCCGGCGGCACCGGCTCCCGGCTCTGGCCGATCACCCGGGCCGTGTCCAAGCAACTGATGCCGGTGTTCGACAAGCCGATGGTCTACTACCCGCTCTCCACGCTGGTGATGGCCGGGGTGCGGGACATTCTGATCGTCACGACGCCGGACGACCGGGCCCAGTTCGAGCGGCTACTCGGCGACGGCGCCCAGTGGGGACTGCGGCTGGAATACGCCGAGCAGGCCCGCCCGGAGGGCATCGCGCAGGCGTTCCTGCTCGGCGCGGACTTCATCGGCGACGAGGCGGTCGCCCTGATCCTGGGTGACAACATCTTCCACGGCGTCGGCCTCGGCCGGCAGCTCGCGCAGCACGGCGACCCGGCCGGCGCCCGCGTCTTCGCCTATCCGGTCGCCAACCCGGGCGACTACGGCGTGGTGGAGTTCGACGCGGCCGGCCGGGTGTTGTCGATCGAGGAGAAGCCGGCCCGGCCCCGGTCCCGGTACGCGGTGCCCGGCCTCTACTTCTACGACAACCGGGTGGTCGACATCGCCCGCAAGCTCACCCCCAGCGCCCGCGGCGAGTTGGAGATCACGGCGGTGAACGAGACCTACCGCGAGTGGGGCGAGCTGTCGGTGACCGTGCTGGACCGGGGCACGGCCTGGCTGGACACCGGCACGTTCACCTCGATGATGCAGGCCGCCGAGTTCGTCCGGGTGATCGAGGAGCGGCAGGGCATGAAGATCGGCTGCGTCGAGGAGGTGGTCTGGCGGTCCGGCCTGATCGACGACGACCGGCTGCGGACGCTGGCCCACCCGCTGACCCGCAGCGGATACGGCGAATACCTGCTCGGGCTGCTGGCCGAGGGGTCGACGGTGGGGAGCGGCTCGTGAAGGTCCGGCCGTTGGGCATCGAGGGCGCCTGGGAGATCACGCCCCGGCAACACGGCGACTCCCGCGGACTGTTCCTGGAGTGGTACCGGTTCGACCACCTCGCCGACGCGGTCGGGCACCCGCTGCGGCTGGCGCAGGGCAACCTCTCGGTCTCCGCGCGGGGCGTGGTGCGCGGCATCCACTTCGCCGACGTACCGCCCGGCCAGGCCAAGTACGTGACCTGCGTGCGCGGGGCCGTGCTCGACGTGATCGTGGACGTCCGGGTGGGCTCGCCGACCTTCGGCCGGTGGGAGGCGGTGCGCCTGGACGACGTCGACCGACGGGCGGTCTATCTCGGCGAGGGCCTGGGGCACGGCTTCTGCGCGCTGACCGACGACGCCACGCTGAGCTATCTCTGCTCCACCACCTACAATCCGACCGCCGAGCACGCCGTGCACCCCCTCGACCCGGAACTGGCGATCGACTGGCCGGTCGGGTCGCCCACGCTGTCGCCCCGGGACGCCGCCGCGCCGACGCTGGCCCAGGCGCGTGCGGCGGGGCTGCTGCCCGAGCACCGGACCTGTCGGGAGTTCGTGGCCGGCCTGGACGCCGGGACGGTACGAGCGTCAGGTGGAACCCGAAGGGCGATTGCAGCTGACGAGTCGTTCGGGTAGAAAATGCCAGCGACGTGGAACTCGTCGCACCCGTACCTGTGCCACACCGTTTGGGGGAGACGAGTGACAGGCGGATCGCTGGTCGATGCTGCTGAGTCTTCGTCGGACCCAAGCCCGACACCGCCGCCCGCCCGCCGCACGGGCGGCCTACTCCGGCGGCTCGTCGCTCCCGAGCGCCTCTACCTCGCCGCCCTCGGCCTGACCGGCCTGGCGGCGGTCGTCTCGGTCACGCTGCCCGCGGCGGAGCGGGGCGAACTGTCGGCGAACATGGTGAGCGCGACGCTGGGCGCGGCCGTCGGCGGGCTGTCGTTGGACACCTTTCTCATCTCCCGCCCGGCCGGGTGGGTCGTGTCCCGGGGACGGCCGTACGTCGTCGCGGTCCTCGGCGTCTCCGTGCTCCTGTCCGGTGTCGCCGCCGCGCTGCTCACCTCGGCAGCGGGAGTCGGCAGCCACCTGGTCGGCGTCGGGTCCGCCGTGGGTCTGACCGTGTTCAACACGGTCTCGTCGGTCGCCCTGCGGCAGCGCAGCTTCCGGCTCGTCTACACGATGCGCGCGGTCAGCGGGGCGGTCCTGGTCGGCGGGTACGCCGCCCTCTACGCGGCCGGGCAGTTCGACGGTGGGCTGTGGAGCCTGGTGTGGCTGGCGGTCCAGTGGCTCAGCGCCGGCGCCGTGTGCGGGCTGATGCTATGGCGGGTCACGCGGGTCGGTGCGGCGCCGGCGCCCACCGCGACGGGAGCCGACTACCGGGCCGACCTGCTCGCCGTGGGGAACCTGCATCTCGGGATCTTCGCGCAGATGATGACGCTCCGGTTCAACCAGATCCTGGTGGCCCGGTTCGTCGGGGCCGGCCCGCTCGGCGTCTACGCCCTGGCGGTCGCCGCCCTGGAGTTCGCGCAGGCCGGCGCCGTGGTGCGGGCGCAACGCATCCTCGCCGACTCCGACGGCGGGAACGGGCCGGACCCAACGCGGTCCGTGGTCCGGGCGGCGCTGCCGATCGCTCTGGCCGCGGTCGTCGGGCTCGCCGTGCTGGGCCTTTGGGCGCCCGAGTACCGGCAGGCGTGGATCCTCGGGCTGCTCCTCCTGCCGGGATCGCTGGCCACCGCGGCCGGCAAGAGCTGGAGCGCCCTGTTGTTGAAGCGGCGGGGTGAACGGGCGACCACCGTCGTCGCCGTCGTCACGTCGGCGGTCGCGATACCGGCATACCTCGGGATCATCCCGTGGGCCGGTGTGGTCGGGGCGGCGCTGGCCTCCTCGCTCGCCTACGCCGTACACGCCTTCGCGTCGAGAGCGAGCCTGCGACGAGCGCAGCCGCCGAACCCTGAAACGGTGTGAGATGGACGTCTCGATCGTGGTCCTCGCCTGGGAGGACTTCCACCGCACCCGCGCCTGCGTGCTGTCCCTGCCCGGCGCGGCCGAGATCGTCGTGGTGGACAACGGCAGTTCGGCGGAGATCCGCCGGGCGTTGAGCGAGTTCTGCGCGCAGCAGGGCGTCACCTACGTCCAGTCCGAGGAGAACCTCGGGTACGCCCGGGGGATGAACCTCGGCGTACGGCACTCCAGCCGGTCCACCGTCATCCTGTCCAACAACGACATCGTCGTGCACGGCGACGCGGTGGCCCGGCTGCTGACCGCCCTGGAGGACCCGCAGGTGGGTGCCGCCTTCCCCGCCGTGGTGACGCCGGAGGGCGTGCCGCAGACGGAGGGCGGCCGGTTCCTGACCATGGGGGTCGGCCTCGGCCACGCCACCGGGCTCAGCCTGGTGGTGCCGCGCCTGCGGATCGTCGCGTCCCCGGAGCGGGCGGACTGGCTCACCGGGCCCTTCGTCGCCCTGCGACGCAGCACGTTCGACGCCATCGGCGGCGTCGACGAGACGTCGTTCTTCTACTCCGAGGACATGCGGCTGTGCTGGGCGGTGCGCCAGCAGGGCAAGCGGCTGGCGTACGTGGCGGACGCGGTGATCATGCACGAGGACGACGCGACGGCCAAGCGCCGCTGGTCGACGGAGGAGATCTCCGAGCGGCGTACCCGCGAGTTCATCCGGGCCAGCCGGGACCTGGGTGGCCGTCGCGGTCGGGTGGCGACCACGGCGTACGTCTGCGGCATCCTGCTGCGGGCCGCGGTGGGCCGGAACTCCGTGCGTCGCGCGATCGCGCGGGGGGCCGTCGAGGGGCTGCGGGCGTCGTGAAGGTGTTGTTCGTGTGCACGACCGGTGGCTCCGGGCGACGGCAGCTCGGTGGCGCGGAACGGATCCTGACCGAACTCGTGCCGGCCCACGCCGGCACGGGCGTGAAGGTGGTCGCGGCCACCTCCGACGACGAGGTGGGCCGGTCGCTGCGCGAGGCCGGGGTGCCGTGGATCGGGCTCGGCGCGACCGGTCGGGTCGACCTCGGCTACGCGCGGGCGATCCGTCGTCTCGTCCGCGAGGTGAAGCCGGACGTGGTCTGCGCCCATCTGCTGTCGGCCGCCATGCACGCGCGGGCCGCGTTGAGCCTGGACCGCACGCCGCTCGTGGTCACCCTGCACAACAGCCTCTGGCAGTACCGGGACACCGCCGGGTCGTGGCAGCGGAGAGCCGCCGTCCAGTCGAACATCACGCTGGACCTGGCGATGCGCCGCCTCCGGCCGCACGCCACCGTCGCGGTGTCCGAGTTCGAGGCCACCGAGCTGCGTGAGCGGGGCCGCGTGCGGGACGTCCACGTGATCCCGAACCCCCTGCCGGCCAGCTGGCCCACCCCCGCGGTCGAAGCCTCGGCGTCCGACCGGCGGCCCGTGGTCGGCTACCTCGGCCGGTTGGAGCGGGAGAAGGGCGCGGACCTGCTGGCCGAGACCGCCGGGCTGCTGCCGGAGATGGACGTCCGGGTCGCCGGCGACGGCTCGCTGCCGATCGCGGCCCGGCCGAACCTCGACCTCGTCGGCCGGGTCACCGCGGCGGACTTCCTCCGCCGGATCGACTGCCTCCTGGTGCCGTCCCGGGTCGAGTCGTTCGGGCTCAGCGCGCTCGAGGCGCTGTCCCTGGGCGTACCCGTGGTGCACACCGGGGCCGGCGGCCTGGCCGAGGTCACCCGGCACGCGACGGACGGCCTGGCGTTCCGGGCCGACCCCACCCCCGCCGCACTGGCCGACGCCGTCCGCCGGGCGTTGGGCGGCGGGCTGTCCACGGCCGAGCGGCAGCGCGTGGCCGGGTGGTACGCCCGGGAGTACGCCTTCGACCGGTGCGTGACGCGCTGGCAGAGCCTGTACCGGTCGCTGACGTGACCACCGACGAGAGTGGTGTCCCGATGACCGACGAGCTGACGGTCGTCACGGTGCTCTACCGGTCCGCCGGCATGCTCGCCGAGACGCTTCCCACCTGGGTCAGCAGCGCCGACGGGCTCCCGGTGCGGTTCGTCTTCGCCGACAACTGGCCCGAGGACGGGTGCGCGAAGGTCATCGCCGACTGCCTGGATCCCGACCGGTACCTCTACCTGCCCGACTCGTCCAATCCGGGCTTCGCGGCCGGATGCAACCGGGCGGTCGCGTCCGCGACGACGGGTCACGTCCTGCTGCTGAATCCCGACGTCTGGCTGCCCGACGACGCGCTGGCCCGCATCCGGGCCGCCGTGTCGGCGGACCCCGCCACCCCCGTCGCGGTCGGTCTGGCCATGCACGGCGGCGAGTACGTGGGCATCGACCTGAACCCGGTCTCGCTGTTCATCGACAGGTCCGCGACAGCCAGGCGGGCGCCACTGGGTCCGTCGGGCGGCGCGGCGGTCTTCCCGACCGACCTGTTCCGCCGGTTCGAGGGGTTCTACGAGCATCTGTTCGCCTGGGGCGAGGACGCCGACCTCGCCCTCCGGCTCTACGCCTCGGGGGTGCCCACGCGTGCGCTGGACCTTGTCCTCCCGCACGCCGGCGGGCACAGCGTCGACGGCGACGTCCGGCTCCAGGGGTTCCGGGCCTTCCTGCTGGCCCGCAACCGGCTCCTGGTCGCGGCGCGGACCTTCACCTGGCCGCTGCTGGCAGTCGCGTTGCCCGTCCTCGCGCTGGCGCACGTCGCGTTGGCGGCCCGACGGGTCCGCCAGGGGCTGCTGCGACCGTTCCTGCGGGGCGTGGGCCACGGCCTGCGGGAGGGTCCGGCCGCCCGCCGGCAGTGGACCGGCAAGCGGTTCGGCTTCGCCGCCCTGCTCAGCTACGTGAGAGTTCGGAGAGCGTGATGACAGGACACCGGTGGAGTGTCGTGACGGTCACCTACAACTCGGCGGACACGCTGCGCCGCTGCTGGCGCGGCGACAAGCCGTACGAGTGGATCGTCGTGGACAACGCGTCGTCCGACGACTCCGCGGCGGTGGCGCAGCAGTTGGGCGCACGGGTGATCCGGCTGCCGGAGAACGTCGGCTTCGCCCGGGCCAACAACGTCGCGCTGCGCGAGGCGGCGGGCAGCCACCTGCTCTTCGCGAACCCGGATCTCGAGATCCGCCCGGACGGCCTCGACGTGCTCGCGCGGCACCTCGACGCGCACGGCGGCCTGGTGGCTCCCCAACTGCTCTCGTCGGACGGGGTTCCGCAACCCAACGGCCGCGGCTTCCCCTATGCCACGGCCAAGCTGGGCAACCGGAAGCTCTGGCCGCTGTCCCGCCTGCACGCGTCGTACCGGATGGTGGTGGCGCCGGGCGAGGTCCGCTACGTCGCCTGGCTCATGGGAGCGGCAGTGGCCGGTCGCACCGCCGACTTGGTGGCGCTGGGCGGGTGGAACGAACGCTTCTTCCTCTACTACGAGGACCACGAGCTGGGGCTGCGCGCGTGGCGGCGCGGCCTCCCGGTGGCCCTGCTCGGCGACGTGCGGTGGATTCACCACTGGGCCCGGGCGACGAACTCGTTCCGATGGTCGCCGGCGCACACCCTGGAGCTGCGCAGCGCCCGGACGTTCTTCGGCATGTTCCCCGAGTTCCTGGTCGGGCTGCCGCCGGCCGCCCGCCGGCACCGCCGCGCCGCACGCCTGATCGGATCACCGGTGCCGGCGTCGCCGGTCACGCCCGACCCGGTGCCAGCGCCGGGTCCGCCGGCGGCCGGCTGACCCGGGTGGCTGCGGTGCTTCCGCTGCTGAGGACCACCGTGCGGCGCGCGTTGGCGTCGCAGCCGATGGCGAGCGCGTACCACGGTCGGGCGAACGGCTTCGGCGCGCTCAGACTCGCGTTCGCGCTCGCCGTGGTGCTGTCGCACAGCGCCGCGCTGGGGTTCGGACGTCCGCTCGCGCACCGGGTCGACCTGGGCGCTCTCGCCGTGGCCGGCTTCTTCGTCATCTCTGGCTTCCTCGTCGTCGGCTCCGCCCGGCGCACCTCTACCCCCCGCTTCCTGTGGCACCGCGCCCTGCGGATCTGGCCCGGCCTGTGGGCCTGCCTGCTGGTCACGGGGCTGGTCGTCGCCCCCCTGCTCTGCCTCGATCGGCACGGCACGCTGGACGGGTTGTGGCGGAGCCCGGGCGGGGTGCTGGACTACCTGCGGCAGAACTGGTGGGGTGGCCTCCGCCAGTACGGCATCGCCGACCTGCTCGTCGGTGACACGCCGTACTGGCGCTGGCAGGGCGGGAACACCGTCAATGGTTCGTTGTGGACGCTCGCCTACGAGATCTGGTGCTACCTGGCGGTGGCCGTCCTGGCCGCGCTCGCCGTCCTGCGGCGGCAGCTGCGCCCGCTCCTGCTGCTCGTCGCCGTCGCCGTGTTCGGCGTCCTCTGCTGGAACTATCTCCGGCACGACGCGGGCGACCAGGGGATCTGGGCCGTCGGGGCGCTCGGTCCGCTGCCCCTGCTCGGGGCGCTGGAGAAGACCTACCTCCTCTGGTACGGCTTCATGTTCCTGGTCGGCGGGGTGGCCGAGCTGTACCGCGACCGGCTGCCGATCAACGACCTGCTCGGTGTGCTCGCGCTCGCGGTGGTCGGCTGGCTCGCCGTGCGGGGCAGCTTCGTCGGCCCGGGGCCGTACGCCGTCGACCGGGCCTTCTTCGCCCCGGCGCTGCTCGCCTACGCGTACGCCGTGCTGTGGCTCGCCGTGCGGCTGCCGGCGCCGCTGCACCGCGTCGGCCGGGTGAACGACTACTCGTACGGGGTGTACATCTACTCGTTCGTGGTGCAGCAGGTCCTGGCCACCCTCGGTGTCCAGGCCGTCGGCCTGGTCGGCTTCTTCCTGGCCAGCGCGCTGCTCAGCGGCGGACTGGCGGTGCTGTCGTGGCACCTGGTCGAGAAGCCGGCGCTGCGGCTCAAGGACTGGACACCGCGCGCGCTGCGCGAGCCGCGGACCGACGTCGAGTCGCACGGTGGTAGCCCGGCTGGGGACACGCAGGAACCGGCGCCGGCGGGGCACCGGGACGCACCGGACGGCAACCCGGATCCGGCCGCGGCGCCCACCGCCGCTTAGGGGCGGCCCGGGACCGCCCCGGTGTCCGGGGCGAGGGCCGCATCGGTCCGGACACCGGCCGCCGGGTCCGGGCGGTGGGGGTCGGGTGCCGGCCGCGCCGACAGCGACGGGTCCTCGGCGGCGCCCAGCGCCACCGCCAGGAGCAGCACGGCCACGGCGCCCAGCCACAGCCACACGTCGAAGAAGAAGATCTGGGCCGCGAAGCCCACGAGCAGGACACGGGCCGGCAGCGACCGGAGGCGCCGGTACAGCACCACCAGCAGGGCCAGCAGGCAGGCGAGCCCGATCAGCCCGAAGTTGTACCAGAACGTCAGGTAGGTGTTGTCGAAGACCTGCGCCTGACCGTCGCCGATCCCGACGTTCTCCAGATAGCGCACGTTGGCTTCCGGCCCGTTGCCGAAGACGAATGTGGACCAGTCGCGGGTGATCCCGGCCCAGACGACGGTGATACGTGTGAAACGGGCGTCCGCGCTGGCCGGATCGGAGATCCGCGACCCGGCCACGTCGACGGAGTCCTGCGGGCCGGCAGCGTCCGCACTCGACGGAGGCGCCGCCGGGCTCGACGCGGGCGCCGCCGGGCTCGACGCGGGCACCGCCGGACTCGACGCGGGCACCGCCGGACTCGACGCGGGCACCGCCGGACTCGACGGAGGCACCGCCGGGCTCGACGGGGGGACGGCCGGGCTGGGCGGGGGAACGGCCTGCGTGTTCTGGGCGGTCGACGTCGGATCGGTGCCGGCCGGCAGCAGAGCCGACGGGTTGACCGCCACGAGCGCGCAGGTGACCGCGGTGATGGCGACCGCGCTGCCGAGGCCGCGCCAGGTGACCTTCCGCCACTGGAGGAAGAGCCAGAAGCCGAGGGCGAGGATCGTGCCGACCCAGGCGCTGCGGGTGCCCGAGAGCACCAGACCGACGAGATTGGCGGCCACGGGGACGTACCAGAACCTGCCCCGGAGGGTCAGCGCGACGAGCGCCATCGCCATGGCGAAGGTGCCGTAGATGATCGGATGCCCGGAGACGCCCACCGCCCGGGTCGCGTCGAACGCCGAGGTGTACGTCCAGTCGTAGGCGAACTGGTCGAAGATCGGCCAGCTCCGGGAGACGGTCTGGTACTTGGCGAACACGGCCACGGCCACGCTGAACCAGGTGAGCGTCTCGGCGATCCGCAGGATCGGCCGCCAGTCGTGACGCGCCTCCTCGACGAGGTGCCACCCCAGCACGCCGAAACACAGCAGGGGCGCGACACCGACCGCCACCGGCTTCACCCCGTGCCAGTGGACGAGGCCCGCGAGCACCGCGCACGTCGGCAGCACGAGAACCGCAGCCAGCGCCCTCGGCGGCCACCCGTCGCGCTCGGCGCGCACCACCCGACCCCAGGCGGCGAGGACGAACAGGACCAGCAACAGGGTGTACGAAGGATTGGTCGGGTAGCCCGGGTCGATGGTCACCGGGACGGCGAAGGCGATGACGAAGACGGCCCAGGTGATCCGGACGGGCTCCAGCATCACCCAGCCGAGCAGCGCGCCGACGCCGACCCCGAGCGCGAGCTGCCACCTGCCCGTCACCAGGAGCCCGGTGGCCAGAACGACGACGCCGGCGCCGAGGTACCGCGTCCTGCGCTCGCCACCGGTGATCCTGTCCGCCCAGACCCGCACCGCACGATCGTACGTAGCAGCCGGCGCCGACCGGCAGCAGCCCTCGGCCCGGTCGGTCCTTTTCGGACGGTCAACGTGGCGGGCACCGCGCCCGGCGGTGGCCGGTCCGGCCCTGTCGACACTCCTGACCGGTGGGTTAGGGTGACGGCCGGCCGGTCGGCAGTCGGGGTAGGTGTCTGCGTGGTTGCACAGGTCGAACCAGCCGACGTCGGCAGACCCGACGGGACCAGGGTCCGCCCGCCGGGTCCCCGCCCGATCCTGTGGGACAGCATCGCCCTGCTCGCCCTGCTGTGCCTCCTGCCGATCCTGCACGACGTCAGGACCATGCTCATCGCGCCGTACTGGCTCGACGAGGCGTGGGTCGCCCTCTCCGTCCGGTTCCCGCTGCACGACCTGCCGGTCACCACGTCGTCCAGCCCGCTCGGGTGGAGCTTCCTGCTGCGGCTGGTGCCTGATCCGGACGACCTACGGCTGGTCACCCTGGTGTTCCAGGGGCTCGCGGTGGTGGCGGCGTACGCGTTCGGTCGGTCGATGGCGCGGCCCACGCCCGGCCGGGGCGTGGTGGCGGGCGCGGCCTGCGCGGCGGTGGTCCTGCTGTTGCCCGCCCAACAGGTCCGCCACGACCTCAAGCAGTACACCGCGGACGCCGCCGTCACCGTCGGTGTGCTCGCCCTGGTCACCTGGCTCGAGCAGCGATGGTCGCGCCGACGGCTGCGGGTGCTCACCGCCGTCGTCGCCGCGTCCATGCTGTTCAGCCACGTCACCGCGATCGTGGCCCCGTGCGCGTTCGGCGGGCTGCTGCTCGTCACGGCGGCCCGGCGGCAGTGGCTCCGGCTCGTCGAGGTGGCCGTGGCCGGGCTCAACGCCGGGCTGATCCTCACGGCCGTCTACGTCGGCATCTCGATGCAGGGCCGCAACGGGCCCATGCAGCAGTTCTGGGCCGCCAACTTTCCCCGGGTGACCGAGTTGCCCGGCTACCTGGGCGGGCAACTCGACACCCTGATGCCCGTGGTCGGCGCGCCCGGACCGGTCGTGGTGGGCCTGCTCGTGGCCGGCACGCTGACGCTCGCGAAGCGGGACCGGCCCGCCGCCGCGATCGCCGTGGTTCTCCTGCCCGTGGTCGCGACGATTGTCGGGGTGGCCGGGATCTATCCGCTGCTGGAGCTGCGTACCTCGCACTTCCTGCTGGTCACGGCCGCGGCCGTGGCCGGGATCGGGGTCGCCGGGCTGGCGGACGTCACGGCCGACCTGGCCTGCCGTGGGCTCCCCCGGGTGCGGCCCGCCGTGCTGGCCGCGGCAGTCTGCGCGGTCCTGCTCGGCGGGTACGCAGTCGGCAACAGCCGCTGGTACCGGTTCGACGGGAACGAGTCGGGGCTCTACTACACCGCGATCTCCGTCACGGACGTCCGGTCGGCGACCGAGTACGTGGCCGCCCACCGCGCCCCGGACGACGTGGTCGTCATGAACAACGCGGCCTGGTACGGATTCGCGTTCTACTCCCGGCAGGACACGCTCAGGTTGGTGGCGCCGCACGGCAACACGGTGGGCTGGTGGGTCGAGATGCCCGGTCGGTCCGACGTCGTCGTGGTGCCCGGTCACGACACGACGGCCGTCCGGGCCAGTCTCCAGCAGGCGGTCGAGACGGCGGCCCGGCGCGGCGACGGGGGGCGTGTCTGGCTGATCCGCTCGCACGTCATCGGCGACGAGGTGGACGCCTGGCGAGAGGCGCTCTCCGCCTACCGCGTCGACCAGGTCACCGACGGGGTCGAGCCGGTCGTGCTGATCAGCAGGGAGTGACGCGGCACGCCCGCCACCGTCCGGTCAGCTGCCGCGGCGCCACAGGTCCCGCAGGGCGTCCCAGTTGCCGGCCATGCCGTCCTCGCAGAGCGTCTCCACGTAGAAGGCACCCTGGACGTCGTCGGGGTCCCACCAGACACCGCAGATCGCCCGGCCGTCCTCACCGTCGAACGCGTACTCGACGTAGTTGCCGGTCCGGCCGGTCACGCCGCCCTTGGTGGTGGTCGCCTCGCGCAGCCCCGGCGCCAGTGCGCCGCCGGCGAGATTGAGCTGCTGGCGGTACGCCCGCGCGGTGTCCTTCTGCTTCTGTCCCGGGTAGAGCGCGAAGTGCAGCCACGCACCGTCGTAGTGGCAGAAGACGTGCCCCTTCTCGTCCGCCGGCAGCTTAGGGGCGCCCGGCTGGGCGTAGACCACGCAGCCGCCGATCCGGGTCAGCCAGGGCTCGGCCAGCGGGGCCAGCTCCCCGTCGAACTTGGCCTTGTTGATGGAGAACTGCGTCGCCTCGTAGGGCGGGAGGGAGGGGCTGGCCGACGGCGAGGGCGTCGCGGCCTCCTTCTCGCGGCCTCCGCCCAGGAAGAACCCGGCCGTGCCGGCGACCAGGGTGAGCACGAGGGCACCGACGATCGAGATCCAGTCCCGCCGCTTCGGCTCCGGCGGCACCGGGGCGATCCGCCGCCCGCCCGACAGGTCGAGCGGATCGGTGGCGACCGGGGCCGGGGCGGCCTCGGTGGTCGCCGGGACGGCGGACACGGCGACCGGCGACATCGGCGCGCCGGAGATCGGCTGCGACGACATCGCCCACGGCTGCGGAACCCACGGCAGCTGCGGCGGGGGCGAGACCGGGGCGGCGACCGGCGGCGGCGGCAACATCTCGGCCGTCGGCGTGCGCTGGTAGTCCATCCCGAGGCTGCGGAACAGACGCTCGGCCGCACCCTCCTCTACGGAGGGGTACGCGATCCACGGCTCGGGGGCGGTGAAGTCGGCGTTGACGTACCGGTGGCCGTCGGGGGCCTGCGCCAGCAGGTTCGCCGCGTTGCCGAACGCCTCCCGCCACCGATGGTCGGCGGCGGCGGCGCCCTCGAGGACGGCGACGGTCACCGGACGGTCCTGCCCGTCGAGAGCCGCCCAGGCTCGGCCGACCTGGCACTCCCCCAACGTCTCGGTGAACCTGTACGGACCCTCCGGCTGCATGCCCCACTCCTCTGCTCACCCGCCGAGCGGATAGTACAGAGAGCGTGCCCGTCGGTCCGTCCGCGGACGGGTCACACCTTGCGCTGTGAAAGTTTTCATGCATAGAGTCAGCCCGTGAATGAAAGCGGCGCGTCCAGCCCCGACCGCCTGCTCGACCTCTTCCACGGCGTCCGCCTCACCCCGACCCAGCGCCGCATCGCGCACTGCCTGGTGCGGCACGCGGGCGCGGCGGCGTACCTGTCCGCGGCGGAGGTGGCCGAGCTGGCCGGGGTCAGCCAGCCGTCGGTCACCCGGTTCGCCATGGCGCTCGGGCACGACGGCTATCCGGCGCTGCGCCGCCGGCTGCGGGAACTGACCGCCGCCGGCGCGACGGACCCGGCCGCCGGGAACGCCCTGCAACGGGCCGTGCACGCCGAGATGGAGAACCTCGACCGGCTCGCCGCCCAACTGGCCGACGCCGACCGGATCGCCGGGGTGGGCCGGATGCTCGCGGCGAGCCGGCCGCTGCCGGTGCTCGGGCTGCGCGCCGGCGCGCCGCTGGCCGCGTACTTCGCGTACTTCGCCGCCAAGGTGCACCCGGACGTGCGGGTCCTCGACGACGGCGGCAGCCTGCTCGCCGACCGCCTCGACCAGGCGGTCGCGGCCGGCGCCACCGCGCTGCTCGCCTTCGTGCTGCCCCGCTACCCCCGGGAGACGCTGGACGCGCTCCGCGAGGCCGCCGACGCCGGGCTGACCGTGGTGGCGATCACCGACTCCCCGGTGAGCCCCGCGGCCGACCACGCCGACGTGGTCCTGCCCGCCGCCGTCGGCGCCGATCTCGTCTTCGACCTGCACACCGCGCCGATGACCCTGGCCATGGTGGTGCTCCAGGCGATCTGCGACGCCGCACCGGCCGAGACCCAGACCCGACTCGAGGCGTTCGAGTCGTCCGCCGCCCGCCGCCAGTTGTTCCTCGGCTGAGAGGAGTACGAGATGCACCAGCCCGTCCGCGCCGCCCGGGGCACCACCCGCACCGCGAAGGGGTGGCCGCAGGAGGCCGCCCTGCGGATGCTGATGAACAACCTCGACCCGGAGGTGGCCGAGCGCCCGGAGGACCTGGTCGTCTACGGCGGCACCGGGAAGGCGGCCCGGGACTGGCCGTCGTACCACGCGTTGGTGCGGACGCTCACCGAGCTGCGTGACGACGAGACCATGCTGGTGCAGTCCGGCCGCCCGGTCGGGGTGATGCGCACGCACGAGTGGGCGCCCCGGGTGCTGCTGGCCAACTCCAACCTGGTCGGCGACTGGGCCACCTGGCCGGAGTTCCGCCGCCTCGAATCGCTCGGCCTGACCATGTACGGGCAGATGACCGCCGGTTCCTGGATCTACATCGGCACCCAGGGCATCCTCCAGGGCACCTACGAGACGTTCGCCGCGGTCGCCGCCAAGCGGTTCGGCGGATCGCTCGCCGGCACGCTGACGCTCACCGCCGGCTGCGGCGGGATGGGCGGGGCGCAGCCGCTCGCGGTCACCATGAACGGCGGCGCCTGCCTGGTCGTGGACGTGGACCGGACCCGGTTGGAGCGGCGGGCGCACGACCGCTACCTGGACGAGATCGCCGACTCGCTGGACGACGCGGTCGAGCGGGCCCTCGCGGCGAAGCGGGACCGGCGGGCGCTGAGCGTCGGTGTGGTCGGCAACGCCGCCACCGTCTTCCCCGAGCTGCTGCGCCGGGGTGTCGCGATCGACATCGTGACCGACCAGACCAGCGCGCACGACCCGCTGTCGTACGTGCCGGAGGGGGTGGAGCCGGGCGACGCCCGGGACTACGCGGCGGCCAAGCCGGCCGAGTTCACCGACCGGGCGCGGGCCTCCATGGCCAAGCACGTCGAGGCGATGGTGGGCTTCCTCGACGCCGGCGCGGAGGTCTTCGACTACGGCAACTCGATCCGGGGCGAGGCGAAGCTCGGCGGGTACGAGCGGGCGTTCGACTTCCCCGGCTTCGTGCCGGCGTACATCCGGCCGCTGTTCTGCGAGGGCAAGGGCCCGTTCCGCTGGGCCGCGCTCTCCGGCGACCCGAAGGACATCGCGGCCACCGACCGGGCCATCCTCGACCTGTTCCCGGAGAACGACTCCCTGGCCCGGTGGATCCGGATGGCCGGCGAGCGGGTCGCGTTCCAGGGGCTGCCGGCGCGGATCTGCTGGCTCGGCTACGGCGAGCGCGACCGGGCCGGGGTGCGGTTCAACGAGATGGTCGCGTCCGGTGAGCTGAGCGCGCCCGTGGTGATCGGCCGGGACCACCTGGACTGCGGCAGCGTGGCCAGCCCCTACCGGGAGACCGAGGCGATGGCCGACGGCTCCGACGCGATCGCCGACTGGCCGCTGCTCAACGCGCTGGTCAACACCGCCAGCGGGGCGTCCTGGGTGTCCATCCACCACGGCGGCGGCGTGGGGATCGGCCGGTCCATCCACGCCGGCCAGGTGTGCGTGGCCGACGGCACCGAGCTGGCCGGGCAGAAGATCGAGCGGGTACTCACCAACGACCCGGCGATGGGCGTGATCCGGCACGTCGACGCCGGCTACGACGACGCCCGCGAGGTCGCCGCGCGCACCGGCGTGCGCGTCCCGATGAGCGAGTAAGGAGGGGCCCCTTGTTAACGCATTCGGTAGAGGAAGGGTCCCTTCCTAACCGGTTCCGGGAGCTGTGGGACGAGATCGCGCCGATCGGGCGGGACGCGGGCAGCGGCGGCTACCTGCGCTACGCGCTGACCGAGCCGGAACTCACCCTGCGCGCTTGGTTCCGGGACCAGGCCGACCGGCGCGGCATGCCCGTGTCCGAGGACGGCAACGGCAACCTGTTCGCCTGGTGGGGCGACCCGGCGGCCGGCGACGCGGTGCTCACCGGCAGCCACTTCGACTCGGTGCCGCACGGCGGGGCGTACGACGGGCCGCTCGGCATCGTCAGCGCGTTGCTCGCCGTGGACGAGCTGCGGGCCGCCGGCGTCACCCCGATCCGGCCGGTGGTGGTGGCCGCGTTCGTCGAGGAGGAGGGCGCGCGGTTCGGCGTACCCTGCCTGGGGTCGAGGCTGCTCACCGGCGAGATCGACGTCGACCGCGCGGCCGGGCTGCGCGACCACGCCGGGGTGAGCTTCGCCGACGCGCTGGGCGACCGGCCGGCGGGCGCCGACCCGGCGCTGCTCGCCCGCTTCGCGGCCTTCGTCGAGCTGCACGTCGAGCAGGGCCGCGCCCTGGTCGACGCGGACGCGCCGGTCGCGGTGGCCTCCGCCATCTGGCCGCACGGCCGGTGGCGGTTCGACTTCACCGGCGAGGGCAACCACGCGGGTACGACCCGGATGGCCGACCGCCGCGACCCGATGCTCACCTACGCGTTCACCGTGCTGGCGGCGAACAAGGAGGCCCGGCTGCGCGACGCCCACGCCACCGTCGGCCGGGTGTCGGTCGAGCCGAACGCCACGAACGCCATCCCGTCCCGGGTCACCGGCTGGCTGGACGCCCGGGCGGCCGAGGCGGACACGCTGTACGGTCTGGTCGAGGCGGTACGGACCAAGGCCGCCGAGCGGGCCGGCCGGGACGGCACCGCGCTGACCTGCACGCAGGAGTCGGCGACCCCGCTTGTCGCGTTCGACGGCGGGCTGGCCGGGCGGCTGGTCACGCTGCTCGACGCGCCGGTGCTGCCCACCGGCGCCGGCCACGACGCGGGGGTGCTGGCGGCGCACCTGCCCACCGCGATGCTGTTCGTGCGGAACCCGACCGGGGTGTCGCACTCCCCCGCCGAGTCCGCCACCGACGCCGACTGCGCCGCCGGGGTGGCCGCCCTGGCCCGGGTGCTGGAGGAGCTGGCATGCCGTTGACCCGCTGGCTGGCCGAGTACGCCTGGCTGCCCGACCACGCCGAGCCCACCCCGGACGTGCTGATCGAGGCGACGGACGGGCGGCTCACCGCCGTCACCCCGCTGGCGGGCGGCGGGTCGCCGGCCGCCGGGGTGGAGGTGCTCGGCGACGCCACCCGGCTGCCCGGGCTGACCCTGCCCGGGCTGGCCGACGCCCACTCGCACGCGTTCCACCGGGCGCTGCGCGGGCGCACCCACGACGGGCGCGGCGACTTCTGGTCCTGGCGGGACCTCATGTACGCGGTCGCCGCCCGGCTCGACCCCGACTCCTACCTGGCGTTGGCCCGCGCCGCGTACGCGGAGATGGCGCTCGCCGGGATCACCTGCGTGGGCGAGTTCCACTACCTGCACCACGGCCCCGGCGGCACCCCGTACGACGACCCGAACGCGATGTCCGCCGCGCTCGTCGAGGCCGCCGCGCACGCCGGGATCCGGCTCACAGTGCTCGACGCCGCGTACCTGACCGCCGGCGTGGACGGCGCGGAGCTGGTCGGCCCGCAGCGCCGGTTCGGCGACGGCGACGCGCTGCGCTGGGCGGAGCGGGTCGACGCGTTCCGCCCGGCCGACGAGCACGTCCGGCTCGGCGCGGCGATCCACTCGGTCCGCGCGGTGCCCGCCGAACAGCTCGCCACCGTGGCCGGCTGGGCCGACCGGCACGGGCTGCCGCTGCACGTGCACCTGTCCGAGCAGCCGGCCGAGAACGACGCCTGCCGGGCCGTGCACGGCTGCACCCCGACCCGGCTGCTCGCCGACCACGGCGTGCTCGGCCGGCACACCACCGCCGTGCACGCCACCCACCCGACCGCCGCCGACGTGGCGCTGCTCGGCGACAGCCGCACCGGCGTCTGCCTCTGCCCCACCACCGAACGGGAGCTGGCCGACGGGATCGGCCCGGCCCGGCGGATGGCCGAGGCGGGCAGCCCGCTCAGCCTCGGCAGCGACAGCCACGCCGTGGTGGACCTGTTCGAGGAGGCCCGCGCGGTGGAGCTGGACGAGCGGCTGCGCACCCGGAAACGGGGGCACTTCGGCGCCGCCGACCTGGTCACCGCCGCCACCGTGACCGGGCACGCCGCGCTCGGCTGGGGCGACGCCGGCCGGCTCGCCGTGGGTGACCGGGCCGACCTGGTGACGGTACGGCTGGACAGCGCCCGCACGGCCGGGGTGCCGCCGGTGGGCGTGTTCTTCGCGGCCACCGCCGCCGACGTGACGCACGTGGTGGTGGACGGCCGGACCGTGGTGGCCGACGGACGGCACCTGACCGTCGACGTCCCCACCGAGTTGCGGGACTCGATCGCGGCGGTGTTGTCATGATCGGCAGTCTGCTCGTCGACAACATCGGCGAGCTGGTCACCAACGACGGGCGGGGCGGCGACCCATTGGGCGTCCGCCGCGACGCCGCCCTGCTGATCGAGGACGGCGAGGTGGCCTGGGTCGGGCCGGCCCGCTACGCGCCCGCCGCCGACCGGCGGATCGACGCCGACGGCGCGGCCGTCCTGCCCGGCTTCGTGGACAGCCACGCCCACCTGGTCTTCGCCGGTGACCGGGCCGCCGAGTTCGCCGCCCGGATGGCCGGCGAGCCCTACACCGGCGGCGGCATCCGGACCACCGTCGGCGCCACCCGCGCCGCCTCCGACGACGACCTGCGCGCCACCGTGCGCCGGCTGCGCGCGGAGATGCTGCGGCAGGGCACCACCACCGTCGAGATCAAGAGCGGGTACGGGCTGACCGTCGCCGAGGAGGCCCGCTCGCTGCGGATCGCCGCCGAGTTCACCGAGGACACCACGTTCCTCGGCGCGCACGTGGTCCCCGCCGAGTACGCGGACCGCCCGGACGACTACGTGGGCCTGGTCTGCGGCCCGATGCTGGCCGCCGCCGCGCCGTACGCCCGCTGGATCGACGTGTTCTGCGAGCGGGGCGCGTTCGACGCCGACCACGCGCGGGCGATCCTCGCCTGCGGGCAGGCGGCCGGTCTGGGCGTGCGGCTGCACGCCAACCAGCTCGGCCCCGGCCCGGGGGTCCAGCTCGGGGTGGAGCTGGGCGCGGCCAGCGTGGACCACTGCACCCACCTGACCGACGCCGACATCGACGCGCTCGCCGGCTCGACCACCGTCGAGTGGCTCTCCGGGCCGCCGACCAGCACGGTCGCCACGCTGCTGCCCGGGGCGGAGTTCTCCACCCGCTCGCCCTACCCGGACGCGCGCCGGCTGCTCGACGCCGGCGTCACCGTGGCGCTGGCCACCGACTGCAACCCCGGCTCGTCGTACACCTCGTCGATGCCGTTCTGCGTCGCGCTCGCCGTACGCGAGATGCGGATGACCCCGGCGGAGGCGGTCTGGGCCGCGACCGCCGGTGGGGCGGCGGCGCTGCGCCGCACCGACGTGGGCCGGCTGACCCCGGGGGCCCGGGCCGACCTGATGATCCTCGACGCCCCCACCCACCTGCACCTGGCCTACCGGCCGGGTGTGCCACTGATCCGCCAGGTTCTGCACAACGGAGTGCCGCGATGACCGACGTGACCATCCTGTCCACCGGGATCACCCCCGCCGACGTGCTCGCGGTGGCCCGCGGCACCGCCAAGGTCGTGCTCGACCCGGCCGCCACCGAGGCCATGGCGACCAGCCGGTCCATCGTGGACGGCATCGAGGCCGCCGGCCGCCCGGTGTACGGCGTCTCCACCGGGTTCGGGGCGCTGGCCAACACGTTCGTCGCCCCGGAACGGCGGGCCGAGTTGCAGCACGCGTTGATCCGCTCGCACGCGGCCGGCGTGGGCGCGCCGATGCCCCGCGAGGTGGTACGCGCCATGATGCTGCTGCGGGTGCGCTCGCTCGCGCTCGGCCGCTCCGGCGTCCGCCCGCTGGTCGCCGAAGCGCTGGTGGACCTGCTCAACCACGAGGTCACGCCCTGGGTGCCGGAGCACGGCTCGCTGGGCGCCTCGGGTGACCTCGCGCCGCTGGCGCACTGCGCGCTGGCGCTGCTCGGCGAGGGCTGGGTGCTCGGCCCGGCCGGCGACCGGATCCCCGCCGCCGACGCGCTGCGCCGGGTCGGGCTGAAGCCGGTGTCGCTGGCCGCCAAGGAGGGACTGGCGCTGATCAACGGCACCGACGGCATGCTCGGCATGCTGCTGCTCGCCGTCTCCGACGCCCGGCACCTGTTCGCCATGGCCGACGTCACCGCCGCGCTGGCCATCGAGGCGATGCTCGGCTCGGAGCGGCCGTTCCTGCCCGAGCTGCACGCCATCCGCCCGCACCCCGGGCAGGCCGCGTCGGCGGCGAACATCCACCGGCTGCTCCAGGGTTCGGCGGTGATGGACTCGCACCGCGACGACCTGGCCCACGCGGTGCAGGACGCGTACTCGATGCGCTGCGCCCCGCAGGTGGCCGGCGCGGCCCGGGACACGCTCGACTTCGTCGAGGTGGTCGCCGGCCGGGAGCTGCTGTCCGTGGTGGACAACCCGGTCGTGCTGCCCGACGGGCGGGTCGAGTCGACGGGCAACTTCCACGGCGCGCCGCTCGGCTTCGCCGCCGACTACCTGGCCATCGCCGCCGCCGAGGTGGGCGCGATCGCCGAACGGCGGGTGGACCGGCTGCTCGACGTGGCCCGCAACCGGGACCTGCCGGCGTTCCTCTCCCCCGACGCCGGGGTGAACTCCGGGCTGATGATCGCCCAGTACACCGCGGCCGGCATCGTGGCGGAGAACCGCCGGCTGGCCGCCCCCGCCTCGGTCGACTCGCTGCCCACCAGCGGCATGCAGGAGGACCACGTCTCGATGGGCTGGGCGGCCACCAAGAAGCTGCGCACCGTGCTGGACAACCTGACCAGCCTGCTCGCGGTGGAGCTGTTGGCCGCCGTACGCGGGCTCCAGCTGCGCGCGCCGCTGGAGCCGTCGCCGGCCGGCCGGGCGGCGGTGGCCGCGCTCGGCGAGGCGATCGGCGAGCCGGGGCCGGACGTCTTCCTCGCCCCGCTGATGGAGGCGGCGCGCGAGGTGGTGCGCGGGCCGGCGCTGCGGTCCGCGATCGAGCGGGAGATCGGCCCGCTCGGCTGATCTCAGCCGGCGGGCGGGAGCACCTTGGCGACCAGCTTGGCCAGCTCCCGCAGCGCCTTGCCGCGGTGGCTGACCGCGTCCTTCTCCTCGGGCGTCAGCTCGGCGTTGGTCCGCTCCTGCCCGTCACCCAGGAAGATCGGGTCGTAGCCGAACCCGCCCTCGCCACGCGGCGCGCGCAGCAACCGGCCCGGCTGCCGGCCGTCGACCAGGTGCTCCTTGCCGCCCGGCAGCACCAGCGCCACCGTGCAGACGAAGGCCGCGCCGCGGTGCTCGTCCGGCACGTCGCCCACCTGGTCCAGCAGGAGCTGGAGGTTGGCCCGGTCGTCGCCGTGCCGGCCGGACCAGCGGGCGCTGAACACGCCGGGCATGCCGTTGAGCGCGTCCACCGCGATGCCGGAGTCGTCGGCGATGGTCGGCAGGCCGGTGCGCCGGCAGCCCTCCCGGGCCTTGATCAGCGCGTTCTCGCCGAACGTCAGGCCGGTCTCCGGCAGCTCCGGGTATTCCTCCACGTCGTCGAGGCCGACCAGGGCGATCCGGTGGGCGCCGAGCGCGCCGTCCAGGATGCGCTGCAACTCGACGAGCTTCTTGCGGTTGCGGGTGGCCAGGAGCACCTTGTTGTCGGTCACAGGTTCAGCGCCTTCCGCTGCGCGTCGGCCAGTTCCAGGCAGCCCGCCACGCCCAGGTCGAGCAGCGCGTCGAGCTGGTCGCGGGCGAAGACACCGGCCTCGCCCGTGCCCTGCACCTCGACGAAGTCGCCGGCGCCGGTGCAGACCACGTTCATGTCGACCTCGGCGGTCACGTCCTCGGCGTAGCAGAGGTCGAGCATCGGCTCGCCGCCGATCACACCGACGCTCACCGCGGACACCGAGCGGTGCATCACCTTCTCCACCTTGCCGGTGAGCGCCTTGCGCTCGGCCAGCCAGGTCACCGCGTCGTACAGGGCGACGTACGCGCCGGTGATCGCGGCGGTGCGGGTGCCGCCGTCGGCCTGGAGCACGTCGCAGTCGAGCACCACGGAGTTCTCGCCCAACGCCTTCAGGTCGACGCAGGCACGCAGGCTGCGGCCGATCAGCCGGGAGATCTCGTGGGTACGACCGCCGACCTTCCCCCGGACGCTCTCCCGGTCGGAGCGGGTGTTGGTGGCACGGGGCAGCATCGCGTACTCGGCGGTCACCCAGCCCAGCCCGGAGCCCTTGCGCCAGCGCGGCACGCCCTCGGTGACGCTGGCCGTGCAGAGCACCCGGGTCGCGCCGAACTCGACGAGCACCGAGCCCTCCGGATGGGTGCTCCAGCCCCGGGTCAGGGTCACCGGTCGGAGTTGGTCGGGCCGCCGCCCGTCAGGTCGCGCCATGCCTGCACCCTATGCGGTGCGGTGATCGCCCCGCCGGCGGGTCAGCGCGCCGGCGGGTCGACGCCGTGCGCGCGCAGGAAGCCCGCCACCGCGGCCGGCCAGCCGAACTCCTCGGCGCGGGCCCGCGCGGCGGCGCGGCGCTCCGCCTCCGGCCGGTCCAGCAGCCGTCGGACCGCGACGGCGAACGCGGCCGCCGTGCCGTACGCGGCGAGCCCGCCCGCGCCGATCACCTCGGGCAGGGCGCTCGCGGCGTTCGCCACCACCGGCGTGCCGGACGCGAGCGCCTCCAGTGCGGCCAGGCCGAACGTCTCCACCGGCCCCGGTGCGAGCACCACGTCCGCGCTGGCCAGCAACGCGGCCACCGCCAGCCGGTCCGGCAGGAAACCGGTGAAGTGCACCGGCAGGCCCGCCGCCCGCCACGCCAGCGACGGCCGCAGCGGTCCGTCGCCGACCAGCACCAGGACCGCCGGTACGCCGGCGCGCCGCAGCCGGGCCAGCGCGGCGACCGCCAGCTCGGGGCGTTTCTCCACGGAGAGCCGGGCGCAGTGCACCAGGAGCACCTCGGAGTCGTCGGCGTACCGTTCCCGCAGCACCGGGTCGGCGCGCCGGGGATGGAACGTGTCCAGGTCGACGCCGAGCGGCACCCGCTCCACGGACGGCCCGTCCAACCGGCCGAACTCCTCGGCGGCCCAGCGGGTGGTGCAGACGATCCGGTCGAACCGGCGGGCCGTCTCACGGTTCAGCCGGTCGGCGGTCCGCCGGGCCAGCCCGGTTGGCATCCCCCACTGGCCGAGCAGCCCGGTCAGGCTCTCGTGCGAGACCATCGTCGAGCGCACCCCGTGCTCCCGCGCCCAGCGGCCGGTCCAGCGCAGCGTGCTGCGGTCGGAGACCTCGATCCGGTCCGGGGCCAGGTCGGTGAGGAGCCGGGCCAGCCGCCGCCGGTCGGCCAGCACCCGGTAGCCGCCGGTGCCGGGCAGTTCCGGCCCGGGCAGGGTGATCTCCCGCCCCCACGGTCGCGTGGTGTCCGAGGAACGCTCGCCGGGGATCACCAGCACGGGTTCGTGACCGGCGGCCAGATAACCGGCGCCCAACTGGCGCAGCGCCGTGCGCAGCCCGCCGGAGCGCGCGGTCACGAAGTTGGCCAGCCGGACGATGCGTACCGGACGGACGCCGGCCCCGGTCACGCCGCGAGCCGTCCGGCGGCGGGCGCGCCGGCCAGCACGGCCTCGTAGTGCCCGATCAGCTCGTCCCCGACCGCGTCCCAGCTGCGCCGGGCCACCGCCGCGCGGGCCGCCGCGCCGTACCGGGCCCGGCGCGACGGATCGGCGGCCAGCTCGGCCACGGCGGCGGCCAGCGCCGCCCCGTCGTCCGGCGGCACCAGCAGTCCGGTCACCCCCGACTCGACCAGGTCCACCGGGCCGCCGCTGGCCGGGGCCACCACGGGCACACCGCTCGCCGCGGCCTCCTGGAGCGTCTGCCCGAACGTCTCGTGCGGTCCGGTGTGGACGAACACGTCCAGGCTGGCGTACAGCTCGGCCAGCGCGTCGTCGCGCCGCACGCCGAGGAACCGCGCCGCCGGCAGCGCGCGTTCGAGCTGCCGGCGGGCCGGCCCGTCACCGACCACGACCACGCGGACGCCGGGCAGCTCGGTGGTCGGCGCCAGCAAATCCACCCGCTTCTCCGGGGCGAGCCGGCCGACGTAGCCGACCAGCAGTTCGCCGCCCGGCGCGAGGGTCGCGCGGAGCCGGTCGCTGCGCCGGGCCGGGTGGAACCGGACCGCGTCCACGCCGCGCCGCCACAGCCAGATCCGCCGTACCCCGTGGTTGATCAGGTCCGCCGCGGCGCGGGTGGACGGCGCGAGGGTGCGCTGCGCGGAGTTGTGGATCTCGCGGATCCGCCGCCACGCGGCGGCCTCGCCCCACCCCACCCGGTACGCCCGGGCGTAGGCCGCCACGTCGGTCTGGTAGACCGCGACGGCGGGCAGACCGTGCCGGGCGGCCACCGACGCCCCGGCCGCGCCCAGCACGAAGGGACTGGCCAGGTGGACCACGTCGGGCCGGTGCCCGAGCAGCGCGCCGGTCAGCCCGACGCTCGGCACGCCGAGCCGGAAGCCCTGGTAGCGGGGCAGGGGCACGCTCGGGATACGCACCACCGGATAGGCGTGGTGATCGGCCCGGCGGCGCCGGCCGCCGGCCGGGGCGGGCGCGACGACCAGAGGCTCGTGGCCCCGGGCGACCAGGTGCTCGGCGGCCCGGACGACCGAGTTCGCCACGCCGTTGACGTCCGGCGGGAACGACTCGGTGACGATGGCGATCCGCATGGCCCGAGGGTGCGGGCCGCACGGATGCGGCAGGCGACCGTGCGCTGACCGGCCGGCGAACACTGCGGCAACGGGCCGGACGCGGGTCAGATGTCGTAGCTGGCGCCCGCCCGGACCACCTCGAGCGGCCCGGCGAACGCCCCGGCCGCCGACTCCACGGTGTGCGACTCGCTGCCCCACGCGGGGACGAGGTGGGTGAGCAGCAGCCGGCCCACCCCCGCCTTGGTGGCCGCCTCGCCGGCCTCCCGGCCGGTCAGGTGCAGGTCCGGCGGGTTGTCCACCCCGTCCATGTAGCTGGCCTCGCAGAGGAACACGTCGGCGTCCTGGGCCAGCCGCAGCAGCGCCTCGCAGGGCGCGGTGTCGGCGGAGTAGCAGAACACCCGGCCACCGTGCTCCAACCGCACCCCGTACGTCTCGACCGGGTGGTTCATCCGGTCGACGGTGACGGTGAACGGGCCGATCGGGAACGTGCCCGGCTGCAGGCCGTAGAACTGGTAGACGTCCTCCACCGAGCCCTCCTCCTGCCCGTACGCGCTGGCCAGCCGGTCCGGCGCGCCGGAGGGGGCGTACATCGGCAGGGGCGGGTACGGGCCGTCCGGCGCGTACCGGCGCACCACCACGTAGGACACCGCGTCGAACATGTGGTCGCAGTGCAGGTGGGTGAGGAGGACGGCATCCGGGGCGTGCAGCCCGACGTAGCGCTGGAGCGTGGAGAGCGAACCCACCCCGAAGTCGATCAGCAGCCGGAACCCGTCGGCCTCCATCAGGTAGGCGGAGCAGGGCGACTCGGGCCCGGGGAAGCTGCCCGCACAGCCGAGGACGGTCAGTCGCATCCGGTTGCCTCGATCTCACCGTGGGTAGTCGACCCGCCGGCAGTCGCCCCGCCGCCGTTGATCTCTACCGACGCGCTCGCCACGCTGCGCAGCCTACGCGTCGGCCCGGTCGGGCAAGAATCATCTGCCGGAAGTTGTCATCAACGTGACACCCGTACACGTCTGGTCCCGGGAGATGACGACGGCCCGGCCGGCGACACGTCGCCGGTCGGACCGTCGGTCGGGCCCTCAGGCCCAGAGCTGACCCTCCAGGGCGTCCTCGGCGTCCGCGAGGGTGCCGCCGTACGCCCCGGTCGACAGGTATTTCCAGCCACCGTCGCAGACCACGAAGGCCACGTCGGCACGGCGGCCGTCACGGACCGCCTCGTGCGCCACGGCGAGCGCGGCGTGCAGGATCGCGCCGGTCGAGAACCCGGCAAAGATCCCCTCGACCTCGACCAGCTGACGGGTCCGCAGCACCGCGTCCCGGGTGCCGACCGAGAACCGTCGGGACAGCACCCCGGCGTCGTACAGCTCGGGCACGTAGCCCTCGTCGATGTTGCGCAGGCCGTAGACCAGCTCGCCGTAGCGCGGCTCGGCCGCCACGACCTGGATCCCGTCGACCTTCTCCCGCAGGTAGCGGCCGGTGCCCATGAGCGTGCCGGTGGTGCCCAGCCCGGCCACGAAGTGGGTGATGCCCGGCAGGTCGTGCAGCAGCTCCGGCCCGGTCGTCTCGTAGTGCGCCCGGGCGTTCGCCTCGTTGCCGTACTGGTAGAGCATCACCCAGTCCGGGTGGTCGGCCGCGATCTGCTTGGCAGTGGCGACGGCCTGGTTCGAGCCGCCGGCGGCCGGCGAGAAGATGATCTCCGCGCCGTACATCCGGAGCAGTTGCACCCGCTCCGTCGAGACGTTCTCCGGCATCACGCACACCAGCCGGTAGCCGCGCAGCTTCGCCACCATGGCCAGGGAGATGCCGGTGTTGCCGCTGGTCGGTTCCAGGATGGTGTCGCCGGGGCGGAGCCGGCCGGCCTCCTCGGCCGCGCGGACCATGAACAGGGCTGCGCGGTCCTTGATGCTGCCGGTCGGGTTCCGGTCCTCCAGCTTCGCCCAGAGCCGCACCGGCGGCGCGCCGTCGGGGACCGTCGGCGAGAGCCGCGGCAGCCCGACCAGCGGCGTGCCGCCGGAGGCGTCGAGCAGGCTGTCGTACCGCGCCATGCCGACCCCCTAGCGGGCGGCGGTGGCGCGCACCGCGACCGCGTGCGAGGCGATCGCCGCCGCCGCGGCGAAGCCGAACGCGCCGCCGGCCACGGCCGGCAGGATGGTCACGCTGTCGCCGTCGTTGAGCTTGGCGTCGAGCGCGCCCAGGAAGCGGACGTCCTCGTCGTTGACGTAGACGTTGACGAACCGGTGCAGCGCACCGGCGTCGGTGACCAGCCGGGCCCGCAGGCCGGCGTGCCGGGAGTCCAGGTCGGTGAGCAGGTCGGCGAGCGTGTCACCGCTGCCCTCGACGACCTTCGCGCCGCCGGTGTAGCTGCGCAGGATGGTGGGGATGCGAACCTCGATGGCCATGGTGTCTCGTGCTCCTCGTTCGGGTCGTGCCAGGTGACGGACAGGGAAGGTGTGCCGGCGCTGGGGTCAGCGGCCGGAACACTCGTAGTCGACCGTCGCCGGGCTCTGCCCGAACATGTAGGACTGGACGGCGTGCGGGTCCACGGCGGCATCCACGATCTCGACCGGCTCCTCGGTGACCACGCCGTCGACGATCCGGAAGGAGCGGATCTCCTCGGTGTCGGACTCACGGGTCGAGACGAGCAGGTAGTGCGCTCCCGGCTCACCGGCGAAGGAGACGTCCGTGCGGGACGGGTAGGCCTCCGTGGCGGTGTGCGAGTGGTAGATGACGACCGGTTCCTCGTCGCGGTCGTCCATCTCGCGCCAGACCCGCAACTGCTCCATCGAGTCGAACTCGTAGAAGGTCATCGAGCGGGCGGCGTTGTCCATCGGGATGTGCCGGGTCGGGGTGTCGCTGCCGACGGGACCGGCGACCACGCCGCACGCCTCGTCCGGGTGGTCCCGACGCGCGTGGGCGACGATCGCGTCGATGATCGACCGGTCGATGCTCAGCACGCCGCCCAGCCTAGCGCCTGGCCGTCCCGGGCGGCGAGGTGGCGACCGTCACGACTCAGTCGATGAGCGCGTTGAGCAGGGACTCCTGCAGATATCCGAGATAGGCGTAGACCGACAGTTGGAACACCCGGGACGAGGCCGGGTCCGCGGCGACCGCGTCGTCGAGCTCCTCGCCCAGGTCGGTGCCGTCCTTGATCTCCAACCGGACGCCCATCGCCAGCCGGGCGTCGTTGAGCGCGCGCAGCCACGCCTCGGCCGCCTCCGCGTCCAGCCGCACCTCACCCCCGGCGTCGCCGTCGGGCAGCGCGGCGAGGATCGCGCCGGCCTGGTCGATCTTGGCGGTCTTGAGGTCGCCCTCGGTGTAGCGGCGGAACTCGGCCGTGCCGGCCGCGTCCTCCGGATAGACCTCGGGGAACAGCCGGCCGACCACCGGGTCACCGTGGTCGAAGCCGTCGGTCAGCAGGCCGACCACCTCGGAGGCGACCTTGCGCAGCACGCGCACCTCGTCGACGGCGAACGTCGCCACGTAGCGGTCGCCCCGGCGGCGGAACATGCTCATGAGCGGTCCACCGTCGCCCACAACCCGTACGCGTGCAACTGCGACGCGTCGTGCTCCATCCGCTCCCGGGCCCCGCTGGAGACCACCGCCTTGCCCTTGTGGTGCACGTCCAGCATGAGCTGTTCCGCCTTTTCCCTGCTGTACCCGAAGAGCTTCTGGAAAACCCAGGTCACGTACGTCATCAGGTTGACCGGATCGTCCCAGACGATGGTCACCCACGGCCGGTCGGAGACCGGCACCTCTTCGGTGTCCGGCGTCTCGACCGGCGCAACCTGTGGAGCCGCCATGCCCCCCATCGTGCCACCGGATCCGGGGAACCGATGAACCGGAACGGCGCGGCGGTCGGGATCACCCGCCCGGGCCGCGAACGTCGGCCCGGCCGCCCCCGCGGCGCCCCTGTCCTCAGGCAAGCAGGATGCCGTGGTCGACAGCGTCGGTGAGCACCGCGCTCAGCGAGAGACGGATCACCTCGAAGCGGCGGGACACCTCCCGGGACAGTTCCAGCTCGACCTCGCGCAGGGCCCGCTGGGCCCAGGAGCGGGCGGCGTTCGGGTCGTCGTTGCCCGGCGACCGCCAGTGCTGCCAGCAGCCGCCGTTGAGCGCCACGCCGATCGGCGGCAGCACCTCGTCGCGCTCCGCCCCGGGCAGGCCGGCCAGCGCGTCGAGCGCGCCGGTGCCGGTCAGCCCGGCCACCCCGGCCGTGCTGGTGACCAGGAGCACCCGGTCCAGCTCCCGGCTGTCCGGGTGGTCGGCCAGGCCCCAGCGCACGGCGTGATCGATCCGCCGGCGCACGCCCTCGGCGAGTGGCGCGCCGAAGACCCGGGCGGCGACGTCGTCGACGATGCCCCGCACCGCCTCGTCGCACTGGGCCGTGGCGAGCAGCGACAGCGCCTCCAGCTCACGGTCGAGCAGCTGCGGCAGACCGGCGCAGCCGACCCCGAAGACGATCTCCTGCACCACCCGCAGGTGGATGTTGGCCAGCTCCAGGGCGAGGTGCTGGCGGATCCGCTGGGCGCAGGAGCGGGCCTGGCGGTCGATCCGGTCGGTCACCTCGGCGGGCTCGACCCCGGCCACCACCGGCACCCGGCCGTGCGCGCCGGGCGGCTCCGGCGGCCGGGCGCTGGCCCGGCGCAGTCCCTCGTCGGCGGCCCAGCCGACCAGGGCCCGGCGCAGGTTCGGCAGCTCCGCCCGGCGGGCCGGGAACCACCGCGCCGGGGCGAGAGCGGGCACCGCGGCCAGCAGCGCCGCGCGGTGGGCCGCGATCGAGACCGCCACCGGGTCGAGCCGACCGGCGGGGCCGGGCGGGCCGGTCCGGCCGGCCGACGGGACGGACGCCCCCGTGTCCTCCACCGCCGCGCCGTCCGCCGGCGCCGCCCAGCCGGTCACGCCGGGGGTGACGGCGAAGAAGACCGCGACCCGGGCCCGCGCCACCTCGGCCAGCAGGTGCAGCTCGGCCGCGCTGAACGCCTGGTCGGCGGAGATCGTGAAGAGCAGCGCGCCGGCCCGGCCCACGGCGTCCAGCAGCACCCGGCCACCGGCCACGCCGAGGGCGCCGGTGTCCGGGGTGTCGAGCACCGAGAAGTGCCGCAGCAGCGGGTCGGGCAGGCTCAGCTCGACCCGGCGCGGCGGCCGGGCGAGCGCCGGGCCGGCGGCGAGCGGGTCGGCGCCGTAGGAGTGCGGCTGGCGGTAGCCCGGGACGTAGGCGGCCCGGGTGGCGACCTTGGCGTGGTTGACCAGCAGGTGGCTGCCGGCGGGCACGGCGAGCGTCCCGGCGTCCAGCCCGAGCAGGCCGGCGATCAGCTCCCGTCGCCCGGCGCCCGCCGGACCGGCGACGACCACCGCCATCGGCTCGTCCGGCCCCGGCTCGGTCACCCCGACCCGGGTCGGCAGCGGGGCGCACCGGGGCGGCTCGGCCGGGCCCTCTGTTTCGGGCACGTCGACCGAGGGGAGCGGACCCGGCTTCATCAGGCGGCCTCCCGGTCAGGCGACCGGGGGGCCGGTCGCGATCGAATCCCCTGGTCGCGGGGGATGCCGGAAGAGTACGTGTGTCAGGGATCCGACACCGAACACATCCGGTACTCACGGGTAATGAACAGATTACTCAACTTCACTGCGTGACGGTCCGCGCGCGGACGGAACACCATCGATATGCTGCACCGATGAGCAGGTGGGAGTTCGTCGGCCGAACGGATGAACTCAACCGTCTGTTGTCGGCGGTCGGTGGCCCGGAGGGGCGCGGACTGCTCTTCAGCGGTGACGCGGGCGTCGGCAAGAGCCGGTTGCTGCGGGAGGGGGTGGCCGCGCTCTCGCCCGACCGTCACGCCATCTGGTCCGTCGCGGCCAGCGCGACCACCGCCGCGCTGCCGTTCGGCGGGCTGGTCCAGGTGCTTCCGGCCGCGCAACCGCAGGGCCTCTCCCCCGCCGGGATCCTGCGCTGGGCCGTGGACGTGCTCCAGGAACAGGCCGCCGGCCGGCCCATCGTGCTGGCGATCGACGACGCGCACCTGCTCGACCCGCCCTCGGCGGCGCTGGTGCACCTGGTGGCCCGGTCCGAGAACGCCACCGTGATCGGCACGCTGCGCAACGGGGAGCAGATCCCGCTGCCGATCCGCGCCCTGTGGACCGACGACCTGGTCGACCTGGTCGAGCTGGGGCCGCTCGGCCCGAGCGAGACCACGGGGCTGCTCGCCGCGATCCTGGGCGGCCCGGTCGACGCCGGCTCCTCCGAGCGCCTGTTCCGGCTCTCCGCCGGCAACCCGCTGCTGCTGCGCGAGCTGGTGCTGGCCGCCGACGACGAGCTGAAGAGCACGTACGGGATCTGGAAATGGACCGGCCGGCTGGAGCTGGCCCCCAGCCTCACCGACCTGATCGACACCCGGATCGGTCAGCTCACCCCCGGCGTCCGGGCCGTGGTCGAGCTGGTCGCGTTCGGCGAGCCACTCGGCCTGCACCTGCTGGAGCAGGCGGTCGATCCGGCCGACGTGGAGACGGCCGAGGAGCGCGGGCTCATCACCATGGTCCACGACGACCGGCGGCTCAACGTCCGCCTGGCCCACCCGCTCTACGGCGAGGTGATGCGCCGGCAGTGCCCGGTCAGCCGCACCCGGCGGCTCCAGGCCACCCTGGCCGGGTTGCTGGAGCGGGTCGGCAAGCGTCGCCGGGACGACCTGCTGCGGGTCGCGGTGTGGCGGCTCGACTCGGGTACGGCCCAGGACGTGGCGCTGCTCCTCGACGCGGCCGTGCAGGCCTTCGGCCGCTACGACGTGCCGCTGGCCACCCGGCTGGCCCGGGCCGCGCTGGAGGCCGGCGGCGGCACCGACGCGGCCGAGCTGCTCGCCACCATCCTGATGTTCGGCGACCGGCCGGACGAGGCGATCGGGGTGCTCGACCAGGTCGCCGGCGACATCCACGACGACCGTCGACGGAGCCGCTGGCTGACCGTCCGGGGCATGGTCAGCTACTGGGGCCTCAACCGGGAGTCCACCGTGGAGGAGATCGCCGCCCGCGGCGAGGAGCTGTCCGACCCGGCCGACCGGGCCCGGGTCCGCGCCTTCGAGGCCATCATGCGGCTGCACCGGCTGGACGTCGACGTCGCGGTGCGACTGGCCCAGGAGGTGCTCGACCGCCCGGCCGCCCCGATGGCGGCCCGCGAGCTGGCCCGCTGCACGCTCGCCCACCTTCAGGCGGCCCAGGGGCAGTACCGCCGCAGCGCCACCGCGATCGCCCGGGTGCAGGCCGAGGCCGCGTGCTGGCGGTCCGACATGCCCTACCTCCAACTCGCCATGGAGCTGGCCCGGGGCACCCGGCTGGCGCTCTCCGGCGACCTGGCCGGCATCGACGCGATCGTCGCGGACGAGTTCGCCGACCTGGCCGGCGCCGGCGACTTCCGGCTCGGCACCGGCTACCTGGCCATCCTCCAGGCGTACGCGGCCCGCCTGCGCGGCCACGGCGACGACGCGCTCAAGACCAGCCTGGGCGCCTGCGCGGTGCTCGCCACCAGCCGGGTGTACGCCGGCCTGGCGCACGCCGAACGCGCCCAGGCGGCGGCGTTGCGCGGGGACGCGGCGCACGCGGCCGAGGCGATGGCCGAGGCGGACCGGACGCACGCGCCCGGGATGGCCGTCCTCTACCCGTGGCTGGAGCAGGCCCGGGGCGCGGCGCAGGCGGCGGTCGGCGACCTGCCGGCGGCGACCAAGCACCTCTGCGCGCTGGCCGACCGGCTGCGCGAGGACGGGCTGGCCGGGCACGAGCTGCTCGTCCTGCTCGACCTGGTCCGGTTCGAGCAGGCCGCCGCGCCGGTCGGGCCGACCTGCACCGACGGCGGCCGGCGCACCGTGGCGCAGCGCCTCGCGGAGCTCTCCGAACAGGTGGACGGCGTGCTGCCGCCGCTGGTCGCCCGCTACGGCCGGGCCGCGCTCGACGGCTGCACCGACGACCTGCTCGCGGTGGCCGACGGCTTCGCCGCCCGCGATCTGGTCGTCTACGCCGCCGAGGCGACCGCGATGGCGCTGCACCGGATGCGGGACGGGCGCGCCGGGGCGACCGGTCCGGTCCGGGAGCGCCTCGCCGACCTGCTGCGCCGCTGCGACGAGATCTCCACCCCGGCGCTGCGCCTGCTCCGTCCCACGCTCACCGACCGGGAGTGGGAGGTCGCCCGCCTCGCCGCCGACGGCGTGACCAGCCGCGCGATCGCCGAGCGGCTGTTCCTGTCCACCCGCACCGTGGAGAACCACCTCCAGCGGGTCTACAGCAAGCTCGGCGTCACCGGCCGCGGCGAGCTGCGGGCCGCGCTGCGGTCGATGCCGGGGCACGACGGCACGGATCCGGCCTGAACTCTAGGCTGGGGCGGTGAGCACCCTTCGCCCCGCGCTGCTGACCGACCACTACGAGCTGACCATGGTCAGCGCGGCCCTGCAGGACGGCACCGCCGACCGACGCTGCGTCTTCGAGGTGTTCAGCCGGCGACTGCCGGCCGGCCGCCGGTACGGGGTGGTCGCCGGCACCGGTCGCCTGATCGAGATGATCCGCGACTTCCGCTTCGACCCGGCGGAGATCGACTTCCTCCGTCGCACCGGCGTGGTCGACGACCGCGCCGCCCGGTGGCTGGCCGACTACCGCTTCACCGGCGACGTCGACGGCTACGCCGAGGGCGAGCTGTTCTTCCCCGGCTCCCCGATCCTCACCGTGTCCGGCACGTTCGCCGAGTGCGTGGTGCTGGAGACGCTGGTGCTGTCGGTGCTCAACCACGACTGCGCGGTCGCCGCCGCGGCGGCGCGGATGGTCACCGCCGCCCGGGGCCGGGCGCTGATCGAGATGGGCTCCCGCCGGGCGCACGAGGAGGCCGCGGTCGCCGCCGCGCGGGCGGCGTACCTGGCCGGGTTCCGGTTCACCTCCAACCTGGCCGCCGGACAGCGCTACGGCATCCCCACCGCGGGCACCGCCGCGCACGCGTTCACGCTGCTGCACGACGACGAGCGGACCGCGTTCGCCTCCCAGGTCGCCACGCTGGGCAAGGACACCACGCTGCTGGTCGACACGTACGACATCGCCCAGGGCATCCGCAACGCCATCGCGGTCGCCGGCCCGGAGCTGCGCGCGGTCCGGATCGACTCGGGCGACCTCGCGGTGATCGCCCAGCAGTCCCGGGAGCTGCTCGACTCGCTGGGCGCCACCGAGACGAAGATCATCGTCTCGGGCGACCTGGACGAGTACGCGATCGCCTCGCTGGCCGCCGAGCCGGTGGACATGTACGGCGCCGGCACGGCAGTGGTGACCGGCTCCGGCGCGCCCACCGCCGGCCTCGTCTACAAGCTGGTCGAGGTGGAGGGGCGGCCGGTGGTCAAGCGCTCCGAGCACAAGGCCACCATCGGCGGTCGGAAGGTCGCGGTACGCCGGCACAAGCCGACCGGCACCGCCACCGAGGAGGTCGTCGTGCCGCAGGGCGTGCCCGACCGGCAGCCCAACGACCGGCTGCTCCAACACTCGTTCGTGGTCTCCGGCGAACCGGTCACGCTCCCGACGCTGGACGAGTCCCGGGAGCACCTGCGACAGTGTCTGATCTCCATCCCGTGGGAGGGGCTCAAGCTCTCCGGCGGGGACCCGGCCGTTCCGGTGACGGTCGTACCCGCGAGCTGAGGAGGACCGGCCAGATGGCGAACGCCCTGATCATCGTGGACGTGCAGAACGACTTCTGCGAGGGCGGGTCCCTCGCGGTCGGCGGTGGGGCCGGGGTGGCCGCCGGGATCTCCCGGCTGCTCGCCGCCGAGCCGGACCGCTGGGACCACGTGGTCGCGACGAAGGACTACCACATCGACCCGGGCGCGCACTTCGGCGACCCGCCGGACTTCGTCGACTCCTGGCCCCGGCACTGCGTGGTCGGCACGTCCGGCTCCGAGTTCCACCCCGAGCTGGTCACCGACCGGGTGGAGGAAATCTTCCACAAGGGCGAGCACGCGGCCGCGTACTCCGGTTTCGAGGGCCACGCGCGCGACGGCGAGTGCCTGGCCGACTGGCTGCGCCGCCGCGACGTCGACCGGGTCGACGTGGTCGGCATCGCCACCGACCACTGCGTACGCGCGACCGCGCTGGACGCCGCCCGGGAGGGCTTCCGCACCACGGTGCTGCTGGACCTGACCGCGGCCGTGGCCCCGGGGACGCTGGACGTGGCGCTGCGCGCGCTCGACGGCGCCGGGGTCGCCACGACGGGCGAGCCTGTGATCAGGGCCGCTTGACCAGGTAATCGCTTGCGGCTGTCGTACCCCCGGCCCAGGATGGCGCGGGAGGTACGGACCGTCGTGAACCTGAAGCCTTACCGGGAGGCCCTCGCCCTGCCCGGCCTGCGGTCGTTGCTGCTGGTGTCCGTGCTGGCCCGCATGCCGCTGACCGCGACCGGCGTGACGCTCACCTTCTACGTGGTGCTCGACCTGGGGCGGGGCTACGGCGCCGCCGGTCTGGTGGGCGCCGCGTCGACCATCGGCGCCGCGCTCGGCTCACCGCTGCTCGGCCGGCTGGTCGACCGGCGCGGGCTGCGGCCGGTGCTGCTGCTCACCACGGTCGCCGAGGGCCTGTTCTGGGCCGCCGCGCCGACCCTGTCGTACCCGGTGCTGCTGCCCGCCGCGTTCCTGGCCGGCCTGCTCGCGCTGCCGGTCTTCTCGGTGGTGCGCCAGTCGATCGCGGCGCTGGTGCCGGCGGAGCGACGCCGGCCGGCGTACGCGCTGGACTCGATGTCGGTGGAGCTGTCGTTCATGGTCGGCCCGGCCCTCGCCGTGGCCCTGGCCACCACCGTCACGCCCCGGCTCACCCTCTGGGCGGTGGGCGCCGGGATCGTCGCCGCCGGCATCTGCTTCTGGCTGCTCGACCCGCCGACCCGGGCCGCAGACGAGTCGACCGGCCCGCAACGCGCGGTGTCCCGTCGGGAGTGGCTCACCCCGCGCCTGCTCGCCGTGCTGGCGGTCAGCCTGGCCGCCACCCTGGTGCTGGGCGGCACCGACGTCGCCGTGGTGGCCGTGCTGCGCGCCGGCGGCGAGGTCGGCTGGACCGGCGCCGTGCTGGCCGCCTGGGCGGTCGCCTCGCTGGTGGGCGGCTTCGCCTACGGCGCCGTACGCCGCTCCTTCCCCCCGCTGGCGCTGGTGGCGGCGCTCAGCCTCACCACGATTCCGGTCGGCCTGGGCGGGTCGCACTGGTGGCTGCTCAGTCTCGCGCTGATCCCCACCGGGGCGCTCTGCGCGCCCACCATCGCGGCCACCTCGGACGCGGTGAGCCGGCTCGCCCCGCCCGGCGTCCGCGGCATGGCGATGGGTCTGCACGGCTCCGCGGTGACCGTCGGCATCGCGCTCGGCGCGCCGCTGGCCGGCGCGGTGATCGACGCGTCCGCACCGGCCTGGGGCTTCGTGGTCACCGGGGCGATCGGGCTGCTGGTGGCGCTGGCCGTCCTCCCGGTCGAGCTGCGCCACCGCCGCAGCCCGGCGCCGGTCGCCGCCCCCGAGCCCGAACTGGCCCCCGCCACCCCCTGACCGCCCACGGACCCCGCCGCCCCCGCCACGGCCGGCCCGCACCGCACCGCACCGCACCGCACCGGTCGCATCCGGCCCAGCCCTGAGCTGGGCCAGAGAGGTGTTGACCAAGGAGTTCGCGTCGAACCGCCCCCGGATTCCCGACGCAAACTCCTTGATCGACGCGCCGGCCGGCCGATCATGAAGTTGACCGCACAGTTTGTCCGATTCGTCGCGGCCAACCTCATGATCGACAGAAGGCGCCCGGTCGGATCACCCCCTGAGTCCGGCGCAAACTCCTTGATCAACGCAGGTGCCGATCGATCATGAGGTTGGCCGTACGGTTTGTCCGACTTGTGAGAGCCAACCTCATGATCGACCGGGGTAAGTGAGCCCGGCACAGAGGGCTTGGGGGAATGGCGACGGGCGCCGCGCCCCTCCGGTGGTGGGGTGCGGCGCCCGTCGTGGGCTCGCCAGGCGGTCTAGCGCTGGTCGTGGTTGCCCGCGGTGTCCTCCTGGTAGCTGGCGCCACCGTTGGACTCGCTGGTCAGCGGCTTGGCGCCGCCCTCGGGCGGGCCGGCCAGGGACTGCCCGGCGGCCAGCTCGGGGAACTTCGCGTCGAAGGCCGGCCGCTCGGAGCGGATCCGCGGCATCCGGTCGAAGTTGCGCAGCGGCGGCGGGGAGCTGGTGGCCCACTCGAGCGAGTTGCCGTGACCCCACGGGTCGTCGACCTCGACCACCGGACCGGTCTTGTACGACTTCCAGCAGTTCCAGATGAACGGCAGGGTCGAGATACCGGTGATGAACGCGCCGATCGTGGAGATCATGTTCAGCGTGGTGAAGCCGTCGCTGGGCAGGTAGTCGGCGTAGCGCCGCGGCATGCCCTCGTTGCCCAGCCAGTGCTGCACCAGGAACGTGGTGTGGAAGCCGATCATGGTCAGCCAGAAGTGGATCTTGCCGAGCCGTTCGTCGAGCATCCGGCCGAACATCTTCGGGAACCAGAAGTAGATGCCGCCGAAGACGGCGAACACGATGGTGCCGAAGAGCACGTAGTGGAAGTGCGCCACCACGAAGTACGAGTCGTGCAGGTGGAAGTCGAGCGGCGGGCTGGCCAGCAGCACACCGGTCAGACCACCGAAGAGGAAGGTCACCAGGAAGCCGACCGCGAACAGCATCGGCGTCTCGAAGGTGATCTGGCCCCGCCACATGGTGCCGATCCAGTTGAAGAACTTCATACCGGTGGGCACGGCGATCAGGTAGCTGAGGAAGCTGAAGAACGGCAGCAGCACCTGGCCGGTGGCGAACATGTGGTGCGCCCAGACGCTCATCGACAGGGCGGCGATGGCGATGGTCGCCGCCACCAGGCCCTTGTAACCGAAGATCGGCTTCCGGGAGAAGACCGGAATGATCTCGGTGATGATGCCGAAGAACGGCAGCGCGATGATGTAGACCTCGGGGTGCCCGAAGAACCAGAACAGGTGCTGCCAGAGCATCGGCCCGCCGGTCGCCGGGTCGTACACGTGGGCGCCGAGCAGGCGGTCCGCGGCGAGCGCGAAGAGCGCGGCGGCCAGCAGCGGGAAGACCAGGATGGCCAGCAGGCTGGTGACCAGCATGTTCCAGGTGAAGATCGGCATCCGGAACATGGTCATGCCGGGCGCGCGCAGGGTCAGGATCGTGGTGATCAGGTTGACCGCGCCGAGGATCGTGCCCAGACCGGAGATGGCCAGGCCGACCACCCACATGTTGGCGCCGACGCCCGGCGAGTGCTCGACCGTGCTCAGCGGCGTGTAGGCCGTCCAGCCGAAGTCGGCCGCGCCACCCGGGGCGATGAAGCCCGCGGTGGCGAGCGTGCCGCCGAACAGGTACAGCCAGTAGGCGAACGCGTTCAGCCGGGGGAACGACACGTCGGGCGCGCCGATCTGCAGCGGCACCACGTAGTTCGCGAAGGCGAACACGATCGGCGTCGCGAAGAACAGCAGCATGATCGTGCCGTGCATGGTGAAGAGCTGGTTGTACTGCTCGGGCGACAGGAACTGCAGCCCCGGTCGCGCCAGCTCGGCGCGCATGATCAGGGCCATCAGGCCACCGATCATGAAGAACGCGAACGCGGTGACCATGTACATGATCCCGATCTGCTTCGCGTCCGTGGTGCGCAGCAGCCGCGCGAGGGCCGACCCCTTGACCGGCTCGCGGACCGGCCAGGGCCGGGTCACGACCGGCTTGGGTGCGACGGTGGTCACGAGTGGCCTCCGGTTCTGGGTTGTCCCGCTCGGCGCGCTGGTCATCGGCGCAGCCGTCATCCGCAAGGAGGATAGTCCCCGGTAGGTGGCCCCGCCGCGTGGGGTGGGCGGCTACGATCTTCCGCCGGCTACAGCGGGCCGGTGAGGAGCCGGTAGTGCTCCCCGAAGATCCGCCCGCCGCGCCCGCGCAGCAGCGGGTCGCGCAGCGCCGGCGGCACGTCGCGGGTGCGGTTGCGGTCCCGGGTCCGGTCCCGCACCCAGCGGGTACGCGGCCGGCGGCGACTCTCGTACGCGATCAGGGCGGCGTCGACGCTGCCGGCGGCGTGCAGCGACTCGGCGAGCACGACGGCGTCCTCCAGCGCCATGGCGGCCCCCTGGGAGAGCGTCGGCGCGGTCGCGTGAGCGGCGTCACCGACGAGCAGCACCCGGCCGTGGAACCAGCGCCCCAGCTCGACCTCCTCGGTGCGTTCGACGTGCACGGTCTCCAGCGCGGCCAGCACCTCGGGCACCGGACCGCCGTAGTCGCCGAACAGCTCGCGCAGCCGGGCGAGCGGGTCGGCCGGCAGGTCGGTGCCGGCCTCGTCGGCATAGCAGTAGAGCCGACCGGCGCCGAGCGGCACGACCAGGAAGCCGGCGCGTTGCCCGAGCAGGGCGGTCCAGTCGGCGACCCGGGGGCCGCCGCGCACGACGGCGCGGTAGACCACCTGGCCGGCCGGGCGGGGCGGTCCGCCGAGCGCGGCCAGCGTGCGCACCGCGGAGCGGGGCCCGTCGGCGCCCACGACCAGGTCGTACTCCCCGCAGGTGCCGTCGGTGAAGCCGACCGCGACGCGGCCGGGCAGCGGCTCGACGGTGCTCACCTCGGCGCCGTGCCGAACCGCGCCGCCGGCGCCGGTGAGCAGCACCCGGTGCAGCTCGGCCCGGGGCAGCGCCCGGCACTCCCCCACTCCGGCCCAGAGCGCGTCGAGGTCCACCTCGCACAGCGGCGCCCCGGCGGCGTCGAGGAAGCGCTGCCGGTGGACCACCTGGCCGAGCGGGCGCAGCGGACCGTCCAGGTCGAGCCGGCGCATCGCCCGGGCCGCGTTGCCGGGGAGATAGAGGCCGGTGTCGGTGTGCTCGGTGGGCGGCAGCCGCTCGGTGACGTCGGGCCGGAACCCCGCCAGGCGCAGCGCCCGGGCCACGGCGAGGCCGGCGATGCCCGCGCCGACGACGAGGATGCGCAGGGGGGAACCACCCATCGTGGGGTACGCCTCCGGAGGGGATCGGAACGCGTTGGAGGCAAGACATTACTCGCCGCAACCAGGCGGCGAAAGTGCCCGTCGGCCCTGGCGCGGGCACCCGGTCGACGGCCCCCGCCGTCCCACCAGCAGGAATCCCACGCCAACCGGAGGATCGGCGCCCACGACAGCTTAACCGGTCCAGTTGCGCAACGGTTTCAGACATGTAAATGTGTGACGTGAACGTGGGAGCGCTCCCGCTCGTACCACCCCACAGATCCGGCGCCCCTCGCGCCGAGCCAAGGAGCATCATGAAGCGTCCACTCAGGGCCATCGCCGCGGCCGGTCTGCTGGCCGCCAGCGCCGTCGTCGCCGTCGCGCTCGGCGGCAACGCCTCCGCCGACACCCAGATCTGCGAGCAGTACGGCTCGACCACCATCGGCGGCAAGTACGTGGTGCAGAACAACCGCTGGGGCACCAGCGCGCAGCAGTGCATCAACGTCACCTCGACCGGCTTCTCGATCACCCGGGCGGACGGCTCCGCGCCGACCAACGGGGCGCCGGTCTCCTACCCGTCCATCTTCGTGGGCTGCCACTACACCAACTGTTCGCCGGGCACGAACCTGCCGGTCCAGGTGAAGAACATCGCCAGCGCGCCCGCGAGCATCAGCTACAACTACGTCGGCGGCGCGATCTACGACGCCGCCTACGACATCTGGCTCGACCCGTCGCCCAAGCGGGACGGGGTCAACCAGATGGAGATCATGATCTGGCTCAACCGGCAGGGTCCGATCCAGCCCATCGGCTCGCCGGTCGGCAACGCCAGCATCGCCGGCCGGACCTGGGAGGTCTGGCGGGGCAGCAACGGCTCCAACAACGTCATCTCGTACGTGGCGCCGTCGGCGGTCCCCAGCTTCAGCTTCGACGCGATGGCGTTCATCAACGACACCCGCAACCGCGGCGCGATCACCAACGACTGGTACCTGACCAGCATCCAGGCCGGCTTCGAGCCGTGGCAGGGCGGCGTCGGGCTGGCCGTCAACTCGTTCTCGCAGAGCGTCAACACCGGCAGCAACCCGCCGCCCACGACCACGCCGCCGACCGGCACGCCGACGACGAACCCGCCGTCCGGCGCGGCCTGCACCGTGACGTACCGGGCGACGAACGTGTGGAACAACGGCTTCACCGCCGAGGTGACCATCAAGAACACCGGCTCCGGCACGATCAACGGCTGGACGCTGAACTACAACCTGCCCTCCGGACAGAACGTGACCAGCGCGTGGAACGCCACGGTGAGCCAGAGCGGCTCGGCGGTGACCGCGCGCAACGTCAGCTACAACGGCACCCTGTCCCCGGGCGCCTCGACCAACTTCGGCTACCAGGCCACGCTGAACGGCAGCTTCTCCGCGCCGAGCAGCTTCTCCCTCAACGGCGCCACCTGCGCCCGAGGCTGACCGCCGCAGCGTGAAGGGGCGCGGTCGCCACCGCGACCGCGCCCCTTTCCGCGTACGCGGTCAGCCGCCGAGGGCGTCGATGTCGCGCATCTCCTCGGCGGTCAGCGAGAACCCGAACACGTCGGCGTTGACCCGGATCCGCTCCGGCGTGACCGACTTCGGGATGACCACGGTCTCGTGGTCGATGTGCCAGCGCAGCACCACCTGGGCCGGCGACACGTCGTGCGCCTGCGCGATCCGGACCAGCACCGGGTCGGACAGGTCACTGGTCTTGAACGGGCTGTAGCCCTCCAACGCCACCCCCCGGTCCCGGTGGGCGGCGTGGGTCTGCCGGTCGTACAGCGACGGGCTCCAGCGGATCTGGTTGACCGCGGGCGTCTCCTCGGTGGCCTGGATCAGCTCGTCCAGCTGCGCGACCGAGTAGTTGCTCACGCCGACGGCCCGGGCCAGGTTCTCGTCCCGGGCGGCCAGCATCTCCCGCCAGACCGGGATGCTGTCACCGGGCGCGGACGGCGGCCAGTGCACCAGCCACAGGTCGACGTACTCGGTGTCCAGGGCGGCCAGGCTGGCCTCGATCGTCTCCCGCTCCCGGCCCACCCGGTCCGGCGGCAGCTTGGTGGTGATGAACAGGTCCTCCCGGCGCAGTCCGCTCTCCTTGACCGCGCGCCCCACCTCCTTCTCGTTGCCGTACATCGTCGCGGTGTCGATGTGCCGGTAGCCGGCGTCCAGCGCGGCGAGCACGGCCTGGTAGCCGTCCTCGCCGGTGGCCTGCCAGGTGCCGAAGCCGAGCAGCGGGATCCGGACGTCGCCGGGGAGCGGGAGGGTGGGCTGGTCGAGGTCCATGTCGTCGGTTCTACCCCTGATCGTCGCCGCCATGCCGGCACGACGGGCCGGTCTGACGGACAATGCGGGGGTGGCGGACCGGCTGGAGGAGTACCGGCGCAGGCGGGACGCGGCGCGTACCCCGGAGCCGGTGCCCGAGCGGACCCCGCGCCGCAGGCGGCCGGCCCGGGCCGCGCCCCGCTTCGTCATCCAGCAGCACCACGCCCGCAGCCTGCACTGGGACCTGCGGCTGGAGCACGACGGCGTGCTGGCCTCCTGGGCGGTGCCGCGCGGCCTGCCCCGCGACCCGGGCCGCAACCACCTCGCCGTGCACACCGAGGACCACCCGATGGAGTACCTGACCTTCTCCGGCGAGATCCCGGCCGGGGAGTACGGCGGCGGGCGGATGACCGTGCACGACAGCGGCACCTACCGCGCGGAGAAGTGGCGCGACGACGAGGTGATCGTCGTGCTCGACGGCGAGCGCACCACGGGGCGGTACGTCCTGTTCGCCACCGGCGGCCGGGGCCGGGACTGGATGGTCCGGCGCACCGACCCGGCGCCGGCGGGCTGGACGCCGATGCCCGAGCTGGTCCGCCCGATGCGCGCCGCCGAGGGGAAGCGGCTGCCGCGCGACGCCGACGCCTGGGGGTACGAGCTGCGCTGGCCGGGCGTGCGGGCCATGGCGTACGTCTCGGGCGGCCGGCTGCGGCTGCTCGACGGCGACGACGCGGACGTGACCGCTGCGTACCCGTGGGCGCGGGCGTTGGCCGAGGAGCTGGCCCCGACCGAGGTGGTGCTGGACGGCGTGCTGGCGCGGATCGACCCGGCCGGCCGGCTCCACCCGCCCACCCGGCGCGACGGCCAGTTCCTCGCCGTCGACCTGCTCTGGCTGGAGGGCGTGAGCAGCCTCGACGTGCCGTACGCGCAACGCCGTGACCTGCTCGACGGTCTGGCGCTCGCCGGCCCGCACTGGCAGACTCCGCCCTGGTTCCCGGGAGTCGGCGCGGACGCCCTACGGGCCGCCCGTGAGCAGGGGCTCCCGGGAGTGGTGGCGAAACGCCTCGACTCCCCGTACGAGCCGGGCCGGCGCAGCCGGCACTGGCTGAGCATCGACGCGAGCTGAGGACCACCGTGCACCTGACGCACCTGGAGTGCCCGCGCTGCGGCCTGGAGCACCCGGCCGACAGGCCGCAGAACCTGTGCGGGTGCGGCTCGCCGCTGCTGGCCCGCTACGACCTGGCCACGGTGGCCGCCGCGGTGACCCCGGAGCGGTTCGGGCTGCGCCCGGCCGACCTGTGGCGCTACCGGGAGCTGCTGCCGGTGGCCGACCCGAGGTTCGTCACCACGCTGGGCGAGGGCTGGACGCCGATGTGGCGCGCCCCGGCGTACGGCCACGAGATCGGCATCACGGACCTGATCGTCAAGGACGAGGGGCTGACCCCGACCGGGTCCTTCAAGGCGCGGGGCGCGGCCGTCGGCGTGAGTCGGGCCCGGGAACTGGGCGTCGAGCGGATCGCCATGCCGACCAACGGCAACGCCGGGGCGGCCTGGGCGACGTACGCGGCCCGGGCCGGGATCAGCGCGACGATCGCCATGCCGCTGGCCGCGCCGACCATCTGCCGCCAGGAGTGCCTCGCCGCCGGCGCGGACCTGCGGCTGGTCGACGGCCTGATCAACGACGCCGGTCGGGAGATCGCCGAGCTGGTCGCCGGGTCGGACGGGCGGATCTTCGACGCCGGCACGCTGCGCGAGCCGTACCGCCTGGAAGGCAAGAAGACGATGGGGTACGAGATCGTCGAGCAGCTCGGCTGGCAGGTGCCCGACGTCATCGTCTACCCGACCGGGGGCGGCGTCGGGTTGATCGGCATCCACAAGGCGCTGCACGAGCTGCGTGAGCTGGGGTGGGTGGAGGACCGGCTGCCCCGTCTGGTGGCCGTGCAGTCCACCGGCTGCGCGCCGATCGTGCGCGCGTTCGCGGCCGGCGAGGCGCGGGCCACCCCGTGGGCGGACGCGCACACCGTCGCGTTCGGCATCACCGTGCCGGCCCCGCTCGGCGACGAGCTGATCCTGACCGCGCTGCGGGAGAGCGCCGGCACCGCGATCGCGGTGGACGACGCGGAGATCCTCACCGACCTGCGCGACTTCGCCGCCCGCGAGGGGCTGCTGCTGTGCCCGGAGGGCGCGGCCTGCCTGACCGCCGCCCGGCACCTGCGGGCCGGCGGCTGGATCCGCCCCGACGAGCGCGTGGTCGTGCTGAACACCGGCGCCGGCATCAAGTACCCGGACCTGGTGTAAGGAGGGGCCCCTGCTTAACGTCTCCGGTAGAGGCGGGGCCCCCTCTTAACACCTGCCCACGGGGCGTCAGGACGTCGGCGGCTCGTCCTCGCCGGCCTCCTCGGCCGCGTCCGCCTCCTCCTTCGTCTTGTGCACCGCGCCGTCGGCGTGCTCCGGCGGGCCGTAGACGGTGTAGAGCACCAGCGGGTTCGGCCCGGTGTTGACGAAGTTGTGCTTCGTGCCGGCGGGCACGACCACCAGGTCGCCGGAGACGACCTCCTTCTTCTCGCCCGCCACCCGCGCCTCGCCGGTGCCGCTGACGAACGTCAGGATCTGGTCGATGCCCTCGTGGACCTCCTCGCCGATCTCACCGCCCGGCGGGATGGTCATGATGACCAGCTGGGTGTGCTCCCCGGTCCAGAGCACGCGGCGGAAGTCGGGACTCTTCTCGGCGACGGTCGCGATCGTGAAATGCTCCATGGCCCGCTCATACCCCGTTCGCGCGCCGACCACGCCGGGACTCGCAGATGGTGGAATTCCCCACCCCGGTCAGGTTTGGATCCTCTCCGGACGGGCATCTGCTGCCGACAAGACCGGTGCGGGCTGGGCCGGTCGAGCCAGGTCCCCGCTGACGTACCGCCGTACGGCTGCGGCGGTGGGAGACGGCCAGAGCGCGGCGACGTTACGACCCAGGTCGTGCGGCGCCGTGCGCTCGTCTGTGGGCCCGCACGCACCCGAGCAGCACCAGCGCCGCCGCCGCGAATCCGAGCAGGACGGCGGTCGCGGCGAGCAGGCGGTACGGACGCACCGCGCGATGCTGCCACACCCGGGCGGCCCGCCGTCGCCCCGTCAGGCGAGCACGGCCAGGTGGAACGGACGGTCCGCGTGCCCGCTGGCGGCGTGCGTCTCGACGAAGACCGCGTTGGCGATGCCGGTACGGGGCGCCACGGTGATGACGCCCTGCGGGGCGAGCCCGCCGCCGGCGGCCGGGCCGACGGTTCCGACGTACGCGGCCCCGGCCACGTCCTGGTCGAAGGCGACCTGGTACATCCCGGCGGCGAGTCGGGTGGCCGAGGTGGCGCCGAGACCGCGGACCAGGGTCCCGTTCGCGTCGACCACCGCGAACAGCACCCGGGCGGTGGCTGGCAATCCGGCCGGCGAGCACGAGTTGATCTCGGTGTCGACGCGCGCGACCTCCTGCACGCTCGGGGTGGGCTGGCCGGTCGTTCCCCTCCTCGATCTGGGGCTGGGCATGGTGTTCCTCTCTCCCACCGGTACGCCGGCGGGAGGCGTTCGTGGTGCTTGCGGACGATCAGCGGCGATCGCCCTCTTCCTCCGAAGCTATGTCGATCCGTCGCCCGTCAACCAGCGACAGGGCTGTCCGATCACTGACAGTCAACGCCTCTGAGCTGGGAAAACGTCAGTCGTCGAGGTCCCGGACCGGGACCCCGTCGCGGCAGCGCAGTCGAAGTTCGTGCTCGTCGGAGGCGCCGACGAAGCGGATCTCGACGTGGTCGTCCGGACCTCTGTCGTCGTCCTTCGTCCGGTATCCCGGCGCCGGCGACCACGTCACCACGCGCACCCCGGCCGGCCCGCACTCGGCCTCCACGCTGCCGCCGGCGGTCACGAAGCCACGCCGGGACCCGCCCGGGGTGGACGGCCCGCCCGTCGTCGGCACCGGGGTCGCGCGCTCCGACCTCGGCGGAGCCGCCCCGGGCTCGGCGAGCGCGCGGGCGACGTCCTGCTCGGTGCGTACCCCGCCGGCCGTGCCGGTGATGCCCGCGCCCACCAGGTCGACGGCGGCCAGCCCGACGAGCGTGGCGGCGGCGGTGGTGGCCAACCAGCCGGTGACGGCGAGCCACGAGCGGCGATCCATGCCCCGAGTGTGCCCCGTGACCGGGTTGGGCGGGTCGTGGGGCGACGCTAAGGTCCGGTTAAGGGGCGCCGTCCCCGGCCCGTCCGGGGGCTAACCTGCCTTCGTGGCGCGCCTGCTGCTCGTCGAGGACGACCTGACCATCCGCACCCCGCTGCTGCGCGCCCTGCGCGAGTACGGGCACGCGGTCGCGGCCGCGTCGACCGCCCTGGACGGGCTGCGCGACGCCCTGGACGACCGGCCCGACCTGGTCGTGCTCGACCTGGGTCTGCCCGATCTGGACGGTGCCGAGATGCTGCGCATGCTGCGGGCGGTCAGCGCGGTGCCGGTCGTGGTGGCGACCGCCCGCGACGACGAGGCCGGCATCGTCCGCCTGCTCGACGCGGGCGCGGACGACTACCTGGTGAAGCCGTTCACCGCCGCGCAACTCGACGCGCGGATACGCGCGGTGCTGCGGCGTTCGGCCGTCGGGGACGCGGCGGAGGCGGCGCTGGTGGTCGGCGGGCTGCGGATCGACCCGCGGGGTCGTCGGGTCACGCTGGACGGCGCGCCGGTCGAGCTGACGCCGCGCGAGTTCGACCTGCTGCACCACCTCGCCGGCCGGCCGGGACAGGTGGTCACCAAGCGGGAGCTGCTGACCGAGGTCTGGCGGATCCCGTACGGCGGGGCGGACAAGACGGTCGACGTGCACCTGTCCTGGCTGCGCCGCAAGCTGGGCGAGAGCGCCCAGCGGCCGCGTTACCTGCACACCGTACGCGGGGTCGGGGTGCGGCTCGACGTGCCGGGATCCGACCGGTGAGGGGTCGCCTGACGCTGCTGGTCGCGGCGGTCGGCGTGCTCGTCATGATCGCGTTCCTGGTGCCGCTGGCCGTCCTGGTGCGCACCGTCGCCGCGGACCGGGCGACCACCCGCGCGGCCGCGGACGTCCAGCGCCTGGTCCCGCTGGTCGGCACGGCCGATCCGGCGACGATTGAATCCACTGTGGACCAGCTGGGTGCCGACACCGGCCGCGACGTGAGCGTCTTCCTGGCCGACGGCACCGTGCTCGGCGCGCCGGCCCGACGCACCCCGACGGTCGAGCTGGCCGCCCGGGGCGAGAGCCTGACCGTCGAGTCCGCCGCCGGGCGGGAGGTGGTCGTCGCGGTCCAGGGCCGCCCGGAGGGGACCGGGGTGATCCGCACCGTGGTGCCCCGGGGTGAGCTGACCGCCGGGGTCACCCGCGCCTGGCTGGTGCTGGCGCTGCTCGGCGCGCTCCTGGTGCTGGTCGGCCTCGTCGTCGCGGACCGGCTGGCCGGCACCCTGGTGCGGCCGATCTCCGCGCTGTCGGCCGTCTCCCACCGGCTCGCCAACGCCGAACTCGACGCCCGCGTCGAGCCGGCCGGCCCGCCCGAGCTGCGGGAGGTAGCGGGCGCGCTGAACCACCTCGCCGGACGGATCCAGGTCCTGTTGCGCGAGGAACGCGAGCAGGTGGCCGACCTGTCGCACCGGCTGCGTACCCCGCTGACCGCCCTGCGGCTGGAGGCCGAGACGCTGCGGGATCCGGACGACGCGGCCCGGCTGACCGCCGCCGTGGACGGCCTGGAGCGGGCCGTGACCGGGGTGATCCGGCAGGCCCGATGGCGCAGCACGGCGTCCGCCGGCGGCAACTGTGACGCGGCGGCCGTGGTCGGCGAACGGGTGACGTTCTGGTCGGTGCTCGCGGAGGACACCGGGCGGACGCTGACGGTCGACCTCGCGCCCGGCCCGATGCCGGTCCGGATCGGCGGGGACGAGCTGGCCGCCGCGGTGGACGCGTTGCTGGGCAACGTCTTCGCCCACACCCCGGACGGCACCCCGTTCGAGGTACGGCTCGCGGAGCGGGCGGACGAGGTGACGCTCACCGTGACCGACGCCGGCCCGGGCCTGCCCCCGGGCTCGCTGCGCAGGGGCGCCAGCGGGGCCGGGTCGACCGGTCTCGGGCTGGACATCGCCGAGCGGGCCGCCCGGGCCGGCGGCGGCCGCCTGGAGCTGTCGGCCGGGCCCGATGGTGGCGCCCGGCTGGCGCTCACGCTCGGCGTCGTGGCACCGCGCTGACACCGCCTACTCGGGCTCCCACTCGTCGAGCAGGTCGAAGAGGCCGCGGTCGCCCTCGAGGTCGAGCGAGTCCATCGAAATCCGGCCGTAGAAGGCCAGGACCAGTTCGCCGGCCGTACCCCGGGCGGAGACGTCGGCCGCGCCCGCGTCGGTGGGTCCGGGCAGGCGGTCGGCGCGTACGCCGTGCGCGGCGAGCTGCTGCCGCCAGGAGCGGCCCTCGGTGGCGTGGTAGTCGACCGCGGCGGGCCCGTGCGGCCAGCCGGCCGTCGTCGTGCAGCAGGTGGAGAGGAACTCCTCGACGCCGTCGAGCGCCACGTCGTCCGGCAGCGGCCGGGGCGCGCCCACGGCGAGTTGGGCGTCGTAGGTGTGCACGGCGATCTCCTGGAGCTGGTGCCGGGCGACGGCGCCACAGGTCTGTGGTGACTGCGACGTGCCCCACCACGTCCAGCAGCGCCGGTCCGGGCCGGCGTCGCGCAACGCGTCCACGAGGTGCCGCGACGAGTCCGCCAGCCAGGCCAGAAGGGCCTCGCGCTCCCGGGGCGCGGCCGGCCCTTCCGGGGTGATCCGGCCCGGGGCGTCCGGTCCCGCGGCGACGGTCGCGGCCCAGGAGCGACGCCCCTCCCCCAGGTGCCGCGCCAGGTCGAACAGCGACCACCTCGGACACGTCGGAACCCGCAGGTCGAGGTCGGGCGCGGCGGCCACCGCGGCGCGGAAGGCCGCCGACCGTTCGTCGATCAGCCGCAGCAGCGCGGGAAACTCCAGGGTCTCGTGCACCCGCCCATTCATCCCCCCGGCCGGTCACCCGGCAACCGCTTTTCCCCCGCCGGCCCGGTCTCTCCGCCTTAACCCGGCGTTGTCCCTCGGCTAGCGCGACGGCGACTGTCCGGGGCGCAGTCTCGACGCCAGGAATCGAGGAGAGGTGGCGACATGCGACGAACTTCCCTGGTGTTGGCGGCGGCCGGTGGCGTGGCGGTGCTGGCGGTGGCCGGCGCGGCGCTCGGCGTGACCGCCGCCGAGCGGTCGGGCGGGCCGACCGCGCCGGCGGCCGTGACGGTCGAGGACAACCCGACCCGGCCGGGAGCCGACGACACGACCGGGACTGGCGCGTCCGGCGAGGACAACCCGGAGCGGCAGGGGGTGGACGACGACGCCACCGCCGGCCAGGGCGCCGTCGGCGGGGACGACCCGGCCCGACGCGGGGTGGACGACGACGCGACCGGTGCGGCGACCGGCGGCGCGGTGAGCCGGCAGCGCGCGGCCGAGGTGGCCCTGGCCCGGACCGGCGGCGGCCGGGTCATCGAGGTCGAGGCGGAGACCGAGCACGGCCGTCCGGCGTGGAGCGTCAAGGTGGACCGGGACGGCTGGCGGCACGAGGTGAAGGTCGACCGGGGCACCGGCGCCGTGCTGGAGGTCGAGCGGGAGCGGGCCGGCGCCGACGACCAGAGCCGGGACGACAGCCGGGGCCGGGACGACGACGGGAGCCGGGACGACAGCCGGGTTTGGGACGACGACGGGGGCCGGGACGACAGCCGGGGCCGGGACGACCGGCACGACGACCACGGCGACGACGACTGACCGGCGACCGGGTGTCGGGGCCGGAACGCGGCGGGGTCCGCGTCCGGCCCCGGCGGCGTCTGCCCGGCGGAGGCCGCCGACCGGCGGCGGGGCCAGATTCTGGTGACGGAGAGCAATCGCCCCGCTACATTGAATTATGGTGCCCGCACCCGGAGGTCGACGGCCGGACCCGGTCTACCGCCCGGTGCTGGCCGGCCGGCGGGGTGAACTGGAGGCCCTGGCCCACCTCGACGACGCCGCCGCGGCGCTGCTCGCCCCGGTCGTCGACGTCCCGCCCGACGATCCGTCCACACCGGAGGCTCTCGGTCGACTTCCCACCGGACTGCTGCCGGCCGTCGACGTGTCGGCGCTGCCGGACGCCCCGGAACACGATCCGGTGCGCTGGGGCGTACCGCTGGTGCCGGTGATCGGCCTCGCGGAGAGTGACCGACGGCTCGCCGCCCACGGCGTCGCGGCCCGGGCCTGGGCGCGGCGGGCCGTGGTCCGGCTGCGGACCGGCCCGGACCGGGCCGGCCCGGACGCCACCACCGCGGCGGTGGAGCGGGTGTGGCGGTCGACCGGGCTGATGCCGGAGCAGTGCGACCTGCTGCTGGACGCGGGGGACGTGTGCTGCCCCGCCGACGTCCGGCTGGCCGAGCCGCGGGTGCGCCGCGCGGCCGAGTGGGCGCGGCGGCACGCCTGGCGCTCGGTGACCGTGGCGGCGGGCGGGATGCCACCGGCGCTGTCCCGGTTCCCCACCGACGAGCCGGTGCGGCTGGAGCGCTACGACTGGCTGCTCTGGCAGCGCCTGGCCGACCTCCGCCTGGGTTACGGCGACTACGGCGTGGGCTGTGCGGTGCGCGGGGCGGACGCCCCCGGCGACCGGCTCCCGACGGTGCGGTGGACGGCGGAGGACGCGTGGTGGGTCTACCGCTGGTCGCGGCGGGGCGGGCGGGGCGACGAGCGCTTCGCCGACCTGTGCCGGACGCTGGTGGCCGCCCCGCACTGGCCGGCGGCCGGGGCCGGCTTCTCCTGGGGCGACCACGAGATCCTGCGCCGGGCCCGGCGTGGCGCGGGCGCGGGTTCCGCGGCCAACTGGATCGCCTGGAGCACGTCGCACCACCTGGCGCACGTGCTGGCCGCGCTCGCCGGGCCGGATCGGGAGCGGCGCGAGGGGTCGCGGTGGGCCGGCCGGGACGCCCCGGAGCGGGGACGCGCCGGCCGGCAGCGCGGCGGGGAGGCCCGCCGCGCCGGTTGAGTCACTCCTGCTCGGTGAAACCGAACTGGACGACGCCCTCCTCGTCGACGACCGCGTCGACCGAGGTGTCGTTGAGCAGTTCGGCGGCATCGGAGTCGAGGAAGATCCGGGCCCCCTGGGTGTCCACCACCTGGTCGCCCTGCACGGGCTCCGGGACCAGCTCGATGGAGAGCGCGCCGGCTTCGGTGTCGGCGGCGATGCGCAGCCCGCCCGCGTCGGCGACGTCCTGCTGGGCGGCGAGGTCCCGGATCACCAGGACGGCGTTGTCGGTCATGGTCAGCATGGCGGAACTCCTCATGGCTGGGTTTCGGGATTCGCGGGCGACACGGCCCACGCGGTCGGCTCGCGACCCGGAAGTGGGCGAACCACCGTTCGCCGCACGGAAGCGGGGGCGGTACACGGCCCCTCCCCACCCACGGTGCCCTCTGGACGGGGATCCGTCAAATGGAGTCGGCGGATCGGCTGCGGTCCGCGTGAACAGGGGTTTTCTCCTCCCGAGGGCCGGCGGATCCATAAGCTCGGGGCATGGACGACCCGCGCAGGTACGTCGCCGAGTTCCTCGGCTCGCTGCTGCTGATCTTCTTCGGCGTGGGCAGCGCCGTCTTCGCCCGGGTCCAGGGCGGCGTGGTGGTGGTCGCCCTGGCCTTCGGGTTCACCATGCTGGCGCTGGTGTACACGATGGGGCCGCTCTCCGGCAGTCACATCAATCCGGCCGTCACGTTGGGTGTGCTGCTCTCCGGGAAGATCTCCCCGGTGGGTGCGGTGGCGTACTGGATCGCCCAGTTCGCCGGCGCCACCGTCGCCGCGTTCGTGATCTGGGCACTCACCCGCTGGGGTGACGTGGTCGACCAGACCGGCGCGCTCGGCACCAACGGGTACGGCGCGCACATCAACCTGGGCGGCGCCGCCGTGCTGGAGACGGTGCTGACGTTCCTCTTCGTCCTGGTGGTGCTGGTGGTGACCGGCCGCGGTGAGCACGCCGCGTTCGCCGGGGTCCCGATCGGTCTCGCGCTGGCCGCCGCGCACCTGGTCGGCCTCACCCTGGACGGCACCTCGGTCAACCCGGCCCGATCCTTCGGTCCGGCCCTGTTCCAGGGCGGCACCGCGCTGCGCCAGCTCTGGGTGTTCATCGTGTTCCCGCTGCTGGGCGGCGCGCTCGCCGCCCTGGTCGCGCCGCTGATCCTGCGCCGGGGAGCGGACGGTCCGGGACCGGCGGAGCGGGTGGCCACAACGCGCCCCTGAGGCGGCGCCGGCGGTTGGCAATAACCTTTCGCCGCGGAGGCTTTCCCGCAGGAAAACTCCATGGCAGCATCGACACATGCATCGCCGTCTCTTCACTCGGGCGCTCGCGGTGTCGGTGCTGGTCGCCACCGCGGCCGCCGCCGGCCCCACCACCGCCACGGCCGAAGCGCCCACCCCCGCGCAGACCCGGCTGCACGCGACCATCGACGCGATCCTCGCCGACAGTCGACTCGACGGCGCCCAGGCCGGCGTGGTCGTGGTCGACGCCGCCACCGGCCGCACCCTCTACGACCGCAACGGGCAGCGGCGGCTCGTCCCCGCCTCGAACACCAAGCTGCTCACCTCGACCGCCGCGATGGATCTGCTCGGCCCCGGGCACCGCTTCACCACCGACGTCAGCACCGACGGGCCGCGTCGCGCCGGGCTGCTCTCCGGTGACCTCTACCTGCGTGGCGGGGGCGACCCGACGATGCTGGCGGCGGACTACGACCAGCTCGCCGAGCAGGTCGCCGCGGCGGGCGTCCGGGTGGTGACCGGCGACCTGGTCGCCGACGACACCCGCTACGACCGCAGCCGGCTCGGCCCGGACTGGACCTGGGACGACGAGCCCTACTACTACGCCGCGCAGGTGTCCGCGCTGACCGTGGCCCCGGACACCGACTACGACGCCGGCACGGTGATCGTCCACGCCGAGCCCGGGGCGCGGGCCGGCTCCCGGCCGAAGATCTCGATGACCCCGGACAACGGCTGGCTGCGCGTCGACAACCGGGCCCAGACCGTCGCCGAGGGCGAGACGACCATCTCCATCGAGCGCGAGCACGGCGGCAACACCGTGGTGGTGACCGGGCAGATCGCTGTCGGTGAGGCCACCGAGAGCGACTGGGTGACGGTCTGGGAGCCGACCGGCTACGCCGCCGACGTCTTCCGGTCCGCGCTGCGCCGGCACGGCGTACGGGTGCTCGGCCGGACCGTGCTCGGCGCGGCTACCCCGGACACCGCCCGGCCGCTGGCCCGGCACGACTCGATGCCACTGGCCGACCTCATGGTGCCGTTCCTCAAGCTCTCCAACAACGGGCACGCCGAGGTGCTCACCAAGGAGCTGGGCCGGGTCCTCTCCGGCTCGGGCACCTGGTCCGCCGGCCTGTCCGCCATCGGTGAGTACGCCGGGGACGCCGGGGTGGACACCGGGACGCTGCGCCAGCGCGACGGCTCCGGGCTGTCCCGGCGCAACCTCGTCCCGCCGGCCCAGTTCGTCACGCTGCTGTCGGCGGTCCGCGCCGAGCCCTGGTTCGACACCTGGTACGCCGCCCTGCCGGTCGCCGGCAACCCGGACCGCTTCGTCGGTGGGACGCTGCGCAGCCGGATGGTCGGCACCGCCGCCGCGGACAACGTGCACGCCAAGACCGGCAGCCTGACCGGCGCGTCCGGCCTCTCCGGCTACGTCACCGACGCCGACGGCCGGCTGCTGGCCTTCTCGATCGTGCTCAACAACTACCTGACCTCGTCGGTCAAGGGGCTGGAGGACCAGATCGCGATCGCGCTGGCCACCTACACCGAGAAGGGGGCGGCCACGGCCCGGATGACGGTGCCGACCGCGCCGGACTCACCCCGGGTGCCGGAGGGGCGGGAGTGCTCCTGGGTCAAGCCGGCCCTCTGCTGACCGGCGGCCCGGGCGCTCAGGCCCCCGGCCGGAAGGGGCGCGGGGCGGCGGTGGGGTCGCCCCGCTCGACCAGCGCGTCGATCTCGGCCGGCGGCAGGCCGCGCAGGGCGAGCACCCGGCGGCCCCAGCTGTGCAGGCGGCACGGGTGCGGGCTGGCGTCGTTGCGGCAGATCGTCCCGCCCGACCAGGACCGGGGCGCGTGCACCACCACCGCCCGCACCGCGAACTGGACGTCCTCGACCGTCACGTACGGCGGCAGCGGGATCTCCCGCAGCACGCCGCCGTCGGGGGACGGGCGGGCGGGGGCCACGGGCGCGGGGCGGCTCATCGGTCGTTCCTCCACTGAGGATGGTCGGGCGGGACGTCGAAAACGTACGACGCCCCGCCCCCGACGCGACGGACAAACTGTCCCGGCGGTTCAGCCGCGGGCGGCCCGCATGCGGGCGGCGGTGCGGGCCGCGTCGTAGTCCGGGCCGACCCCGTCGATGATGATCGTCTCCCCCTCGATGTTCCGGGTCCGCAGCGGCAGGATCTCCTGGTACGCCGGGGACGCGTACCAGGCGCGGGCCCGCTCGACGTCCGGGAACTCGACGATCACCACGGTGCCCGGCCACTTGCCCTCCAGGACCTCGGGCTCGGCGCCGTGCACCCGGAACCGCCCGCCGAACGGCGCGAAGGTCGACTGCACCTTCTCGATGTATTCCAGGATCTCCTCGTTGAGCTGCGCGGGACGCAGGCTGGCGAGCGCGAACGCAGGCATGGTTCCTCCCCGGTGACGGCGCCGGTCTCGCGACGCGGCAGGTGCCACCGATTCTGCGCGGGCGTCCGCGCCCGGTCGATTACCCGGCGGGTAAGCGCGGTCAGATCCGCTCCAGCACCACCACCGGGATCTCCCGGTCGGTCTTCGTCTGGTACTCGTCGTACGCCGGCCAGACGGAGGTCATGGCACGCCACAGGCGCGGCTTCTCCGGCGGCGTGGCGGTGCGCGCCCGGGCCCGGAAGGTGTCCGGGCCGACCTGCACCGTGACCTCGGGGTCGGCGAGGAGGTTCAGATACCAGGCCGGATGCCGCGGCGATCCGCCGCGCGAGGCGACCACCAGGTACGCGTCGCCGTCCCGGCCGTAGATCAGGGCGGTGCGCCGCAGGTCACCGGAGCGCCGGCCCCGGGTGGTCAGCAGCAAGGTGAACACCCCGGGCCGCCACTCGTGCCCCTCCGCACCGCCGGTCTCCACATAGCGCCGGATGTGGTCGGCGACCCACCCCTCGGGACTGTCGCGCACCTGCTCGCTGGTGGTCATCGGTCGCTCCGGAGATCGTTCGGGCTGGTCCGGCCCACGGTACCGCCGGCCCGGGCCGGGCACCCGGCGATCGTCGATCAGCGCAGCGCGGCGGCCTGGAGACTGACGTTCCCGCACTGGCCGAGCGACTCCTCCACGGTCCAGGTCAGCAGCAGTTTCGCGCCGCGCGGAGCCCGGAACCGGATGGTGAAGTCGGCGGTGAGCGCGGTGTGCGGATCCTCCATCCGGACCGTGCTGACGGGGCCGCCGGCGACCCGGACGTCGAGCCGGCCCCGGGCCATCCACAGCCCGGCGTAGAGGTGCACGGTGCGCGGCTGCCCGTCGCCGGCCACGGCCAGGGCGAAGCCGCTGCCCCGGTCGCAGGTGTAGACGCCCGACATGGTGCCGCTGGCCGACCCGACCGGCACGCCGTCGCGCCACGCGTACTCCTCCGGGTTGTTGCTGTAGCTCTCCCGCCGCCCCCGGCCGCCCTCGTCCCGGATCGCGCCGGAGCCACCCCGCTTGCGCACCGTCCGGTCGGCACCGAGCAGTCCCCAGTGGACCCAGTCGACGGCGCCGACGGCGCTGAGGTCGACGGTGGCCGGCACCTCGGCACGGCTGACCGCGAGCGTGGGGGCCACCGGGGACGGGGCCACCGTGGACGGCGACGGGCTCGGCGACGGCGGCCGCTGTCGGGGCCGCAGGCCGGGGGTGGCGACCGCGCCGTCTGCCTCGCTCGGCAGCCCGACCCGGCCGGTCGGCGCCACCGGCAGCGCCGCGCTCTCCTCGCGGGGTGTGTCGTGGTGCTCGGTGCCCAGGTAGGCCACCAGCGCGGCCAGGCAGAGGAACGCGGCCAGGCCCTCCAGCGCCAGCCGTCGCCGGCGCCGCAGCCGGCGCAGCGCGGACCGGGTGTTCGGGCGGCCCTCACGGTGCGAGCCGGGGCCGGTTCGCGAACGATCCTCCTCGCCCACACACCCTCCGCTTCGGTCACCCGGCGCCGTCGAGGGGCGACCGGAGCGCGACGGGCTTCACGGTGTCACCGGACGGCCCTTTGCGCCATATGTGGGCCGACGGGCGTTTCCAGTTCGTTACCAAGCGGTAGCGGTCCGGACCCGCCACGAGCCGGCCGCGCGGTCGCTCAGCTTACCGTGATCGCTTCCAGCGACACCCCGTCGTTCTGCCCACCGGTCACCGTGAGCGCCCGCCAGGTGATCAGCAACCGCTGGCCGCGGGGCGCCCGGAAGTGCACCACGTACTGGTAGAAGCGGTCACCCCGGGCCAGCGCCACCTCCCGGACGGCCGGGTCGTGGCCGCCGGGAAGCGACACGTCGAGCCGCGCCCCGGCCGAGAACGCGCCGACGAACAGCCGCACGGTCCGCAGGTCCCCGCTGCCGGCCACGGCGAGCGTGAAGGCCTTCCCGGCGCCTCGCTGGAAGACACCCGCCCGGGTCCCCTCCTGCCGCGCGGTGGGCGTGCCGTCGGTCCAGTTGAGGTCGGCGACCCCGGCGTTGTGCTCCAGCCGGTCACCGCCCGGATCCTCGATCTCGCCGGTGCCGCGTTGCTTGCGCTGCACGCTCTCCGCGCCGGTGCCGCCCCAGTGCCGCCAGTCCCGGGTCCCGAGCAGGCTGAGCGACACCGACGGGGGCACCGGTTCCTGGTCCAGGTCGAGCAGCGGCCCACCGGGCAGGGCCGGACCGCCGGTGTCCGGCACCACGGTGGGGGGCGCCGCGGTCGGGGCCGGGGTCGGCGCGGTGGGCGCCGCCGCGGGCGGGGCCGGACGCCGTCCGGCCGGTGGCTCCGGCGACCGCGCCGTGTACGCCAGCGCCACCACCGTCACGGTCAGCGCGGCGGTGGTGAGGACGACCCGTCGGCGTCGCCGCCGGGCGCGGGCCGCGGCCACCCGGGTGGCCGGCTGGTCGGGCGCCGACGCCGGCCCGGGACGCGCGGCCTCGGGCAGCCCGGCGGACCACGCCCGCACCCGGGCGGTGAGCGGGCCGGCCAGGTCGGCGAGCCGGGCGCGGAGACTCTCCGGCGCCGAGTGCCGACCCGGCGTTCTCCCGTCCCACGCCCCGTCGAGGTGGGGCGACACCGGCTCGCGCCGGGTCGCGAGGCCGCCGCCGCCGTCGCCGTCGCCGGCCGACGACCGGGCGGGCCCCGGACCGACTGGTCCGGGCCCGGTCGGTACCGGTCCGGTCGGTACGGGTGCGGTCGGTACGGGTCCGGTCGGTACCGGTGCGGTCGGTACGGGCCCGACCAGCGGGGAGCCGCCGACGGCGGGATGCGCCGGCACCGCGTCGACCACAGGCGCGTCACCCGCGTGCTCCGCCGTCGGGAGTTCCGGACCGGCCGGTGGGCCCACGGGGAGGTCCGGATCGCCGGGCAGGCGGCGGGGCCCGGCGGGCGCCGGCGGCGTGCCGGCCGGCCCGTCCGGTACGGCGGGCAGCCAGCCGCCGACCCGAATTCCGGACTGCGTGAGTTCGTCCTCGGCCACGGACCCTCCCTCGGCCACCGCGCCGGCGGCCGTCACCGTGGCTCGCCGCAGGGCAGGATGACACACCCCTCGATCGTCGAGAAGCCGTCGACCCAGGCCAATTTCCCGACAGTCGCCGCGCGCGCGCCGCCGTTCCGGCGGGGTGGCCCCTTCCGAACGGACCGGTTGCCGCCAATTCCCCGAGGTGGTGGGTGATCGGGGCCGGGTCAGCGCCGCTCGCGCCGGCGGAGCCCACGGTCGGGGTGCCAGCTCTCGATCACCAGGTGGTCCGGGGGCTCCCCGACCCGGGTCAGCACCACCTCGGTCACCTCGATCCGGAACCGGTGCGAGCCGTCCTCGGCCGGCGGCTCCTCGTGCGCCCGGCCCGTGATCTTCGCGTCCCCGCCCCAGGCGGACGGATCGTCCGGCGACGTGTCCTCGGTCGGGCTGTGCACTGCCACCCGGGGGTCGCGCCGCAGGTCGAGGGCCTTCACCGCGCCGGCCATGCTGCCCAGCCGGAGCTGCCCGTCGTCACCGAAGTCGAACTCGGTGCCGCTGATCCGGGGCGAGCCGTCGCGCCGCAGCGTCGCCATCGTGCCGTGCTTGCGGACGGCGAAGCGGGCGCGCACCCGCGCCGCGAAGTCGGGTTCGGACGCCATGAGGTCGGACCACCACGTCATGGGGCCAGTCTGTCCGGCAGACCTGACAGGTCGCGGCAACTTTTCCGGGCGGACTCAGCCAACCTGGAAGCCGAGCGCCTGGGCCAGCAGCACCGCCTGCTCGACGTCGATCCGCGCGCCGGCCCGCTCCACCGCGGTCGGGTCGAGCGCGGACAGGTCACTGCCCCGCAGGTCGGCGCGGGTCAACTTGACCGCGTGCAACTGGGCGCCGGAGAGGTCGACGCCGGTGAGCACCGCGCCGGTCAGGTCGGCCCCGGTCAGGTCGGCCTCGCGCATCCGTACGTCGGTGACCCGCGCGCCGCGCAGGTCGGCGCCGGGCAGCGCGACGAAGGACCAGTCACCCCGGTCGACCCGCAGCGGGCGCAGGTCGCAGCGGTCGAAGGTGCTGCCGACCAGCTTGCAGCCGGTGAACTCGGCTTCGAACAGGTTGCACCGGGTGAAGGAGCACCGGGTGAACGCCGAGTCGGTGTGCCGGGAGGCGTTGAACGCCACGGAGCCGAAGACGCACTCGGTGAAGACCGCGCCCCGGCTGACCGCCTCGGTCAGGTCGACGTCGAAGAACTCGCAGCGCACGAAGTGGCGGTCGACCAGGTCTTCCGCGTACCAGTCCTGCTGGCGGTAGGTGACGTCCTCGACCGGTTCGGGCATGCCGCCGACACTAGTGTGGGCGGCCGACACTTCCCGCCCGCCGTACCGGCCGGTAGGTTCGCGTCGTGAGTGTCGCAGTGAGCACCGAGCCCGACCGTGTCGGCTTCGACCCCGCCCGGCTGGCGCGGATCGACGAGCACTTCGCCCGCTACGTGGACGACGGCCGGCTCGCCGGCTGGCAGATCGTCGTCACCCGGCGCGGCGAGATCGCCCACTCGGCCACCTACGGTCTGCGCGACCGGGAGGCCGGCACGCCGGTCGAGGCGGACACGCTCTGGCGCATCTACTCGATGACCAAGCCGATCACCTCGGTCGCCGCGATGATGCTCTGGGAAGAGGGCCGGTTCGAGCTCAACGACCCGGTCAGCCGCTGGCTGCCGGAGTTCGCCGACGTCCGGGTCTACGACAAGGGCTCCGTGCTCAAGCCCTACACCGTGCCGGCGACCGAGCCGATCCGGATCTGGCACCTGCTCACCCACACCGCCGGCCTGACGTACGGCTTCGCCCAGGTCTCGGTGGTCGACGGCCTCTACCGGGCGGCGGGTTTCGACCTGGGCGTGCCGGCCGGCGCGGACCTCGCCGCGGCCTCGGCCGGCCTGGCCCGCCTGCCGCTGCTGTTCCAGCCCGGCACGAGCTGGAACTACGGCGTCTCCACCGATGTGCTGGGCCGCCTGGTCGAGGTGGTCTCCGGGCAGTCCCTGGACGCGTTCTTCGCCGAGCGGATCCTGCGCCCGCTCGGGATGACCGACACCCGCTGGTGGGTCGACGCGGCGGACGCCAAGCGGCTGGCCGCCCTCTACGCCCCGCACCCGGCGACCGGCCAGGCGGTACGCGCCGACGGGATCGGCCGGGCCGCGCTGGCCGAGCCGAGCTGGCACTCCGGCGGCGGCGGTCTGGTCTCCACCGCCGCCGACTACCACCGCTTCACCCAGTTCCTGCTGCGCGGCGGCGAGCTGGACGGGGTGCGCCTGCTCGGCCCCCGCACGCTGCGCTTCATGACCCGCAACCACCTGCCCGGCGGCCGGGACCTGGCCTCGTTCTCCCCGGAGGGGTTCAGCGAGACCGTCCTCGACGGGATCGGCTTCGGGCTGGGCTTCGCCGTGGTGCTGGACCCGGTGCCGTCGCGGGTGCCCAGCAGCGTGGGCGAGTACTACTGGGGCGGCATGGCCAGCACCGCGTTCTGGGTGGACCCGGTGGAAGAGGTCACCGCGCTGCTGTTCACCCAGCTCATGCCGTCGAGCACCTACCCGCTGCGCGGCCAGTTGCGCCAGCTCGTCTACTCGGCGCTCGTCGACTGACCGGTTCGGCGGAACGGCACCCGCCCGGCGGCCCGCTGCCTAGCCTGTGAGGCATGAGCGACATCGTCGTGTTCGGCGCCGGCGGGACGGCGGGCTCCCGGATCGCCGCCGAGGCGGTCGAGCGGGGGCACCGGGTCACCGCGGCGGTACGCCGCCCCGAGGCCGTCGGCTACCTGCCGCCCGGCGTCCGCACGGTCACCGGCGACGCCACCTCGGCGCGGAGCGTACGCGAGCTGGCCGAGGAGGCGGACGTGCTGGTGGTGGCCATCGGCGGTGGGGAACGCGCGCTGTGGCGCGACGCCGCGCGGACGCTCGTCGACACGCTGCGCGAGCTGCCGGACCCGCCCCGGGTGATCCACGTCGGCGGCGGCGCGACGCTGCTCACCCCGAAGGGCACCCGCTACCTGGACGAGCCGGACTTCCCGGCCGACTACCGCGACTCGGCCGAGGGCCAGGCCGACGCCCTGGAGTTCTACCGCTCCAGCGCCGACGGGGTGACCTGGACGTACGTCTCCCCGCCGCCGCTGGAGTTCCATCCGGGCGAGCGGACCGGGCACTACCGCACCGGCACCGACCACCCGGTGACCGACGCGCAGGGACGCTCGGTGCTCACCTACGAGGACCTGGCGGTGGCGATCGTCGACGAGATCGAGAACCCGAGGTTCGGCAACGCGCGGTTCACCGCCGCGTACTGATCAGTCGGCCAGCCGGGCCGGGAAGCCGCCGGTGGCGATCGGACCCCAGGAGGAGATCGTGACCCGGATCAGCGACTTGCCCTGCTTCACCATGGCCGCCCGGTACTCGTCCCAGTCCGGGTGCTCGCCGGAGATGCTGCGGAAGTAGTCCACCAGCGGATCCAGCGCCTCGGGCAGGTCGAGCACCTCGGCCGTGCCGTCCACCTGCACCCACGGGCCGTCCCAGTCGTCGGAGAGCACGCACGCCGAGACGCGCGGATCGCGGCGGATGTTGGCCACCTTGGCCCGCTCCGGGTAGGTGGAGATGACCAGCCGACCCTCGGCGTCGACGCCGCAGGAGACCGGGGAGGACTGGGGGCGGCCGTCGGAGCGGGTCGTCATCAGCACGACGCGGTGCCGGGGGCGGAGGAACTCGGTCAGGGCGTCCCGGTCGACCCGGGTGTTGCGCGCGATGCTGCGTGGCATTACTCGGTTCTACCAGGCCGGCGGCCGGATCTCAGCGCGGGCGGCCGGCGGCCCGTCGCGGGGAGACCTGCTCCGGCACGCGGGGCCGCGCGGTCGGCCGCCAGGCGCGGCCGTTGGCGTAGATCACCCGGAAACCGAGGTACGCGGCGAGCGGCGCCCAGTGCGCCGAGCCCATCCGCAGCTCGGCGGCGTTGTGCCGCTGCCCGTTGGCCAGCACGTCGAGCAGCACGGTCTCGAAGGCGGCCGACTCGACCCAGTCGACCTCGCGGGTGAAGCCGCAGACCAGCGCCGCCCCGGTGACGTCGAGGAAGCCGCGCAGCGCGGCGTCCGAGGCGCGCAGCACCGAGCAGCTGCCGAAGTAGAGGCGGCGCCCCTCGCAGCGGCCGGCCATCCGCTCGGCCACGTCGGACAGCTCCACCGAGTCCCAGTCGGTGAGGCAGAGCCGGCTCGGTTCGCCGTGCATGGCGAAGAAGCCGACCCGGTGGTCCGCGTACTGCTTGAGCAGCCACCGGTCGAGGAAGTAGAACAGCTCGTCGCGGGTGGCGGCGTCCTTGTGGATGTAGCGGATCCGGCCCAGCCGTTCGAGCAGGTCGAGGGTGGGCAGGACCGAACCCCGCTCGTTGAGGTCACGGTGCCACTGCCCCTCGACGCAGAACACGCCGCCACGCGCCAACGCCCACCTCCCCGCCCGCGAGGGTCGCCGCCCGGGTCGGTCCGGGCCCGGCAGCAGACGTTACCGCTCCCGTCCGACAGGCGACATCACCCTCGGTGTCACCCCGCGCGCGGATGGTGCCCGACCGTCCGATTCGCAAACGCCACTATTCACAGGCAATGCCCAGCAACAATCGAATGTGAGAACAATTTCCGCTAATCACCACGAAGACTCCCGTCGGCTGTCACGGTGAATAGGACGGGACGTAGCGGTCGATGTGCCCCGTCCCAACCCCAGTTCCGCTCTCATCGGGAGGACTCTGTGCGCGTCAACACCCTGAAGCGGGCGGCCGTCGCGTTCGCGCTGGCCCTGCCCGGGGCCGCCGTCGCGACGGTCGTCGCCGCACCGGCGGCCCACGCCGACGGCTGCTACACCTGGCCCCGCACCCTGTCGCAGGGACGCTCCGGCGCGGACGTCCGGCAGCTCCAGATCCGGGTGGCCGGCTGGGCCGGATACGCCGGCGTCGTCCGGATCGACGGGAAGTACGGCCCGGAGACGGCCGCCGCGGTCAAGCGCTTCCAGTCCGCGTACGGTCTGCGCGCCGACGGCGTGGCCGGACCGCAGACCTTCGCCAAGATCTACGACCTCCAGGACAACGACTGCACGCCGAAACACTTCAGCTACAGCGAGCTGGACAACGGCTGCGGCAAGGGCGGGTGGAGCGGGGGCCCGCTCTCGTCGTCCGCCACCCGGGAGAACGCGGTACGCACCATGTGGAAGCTGGAGGCGCTGCGGCGCAGCCTCGGCGACAAGCCGCTCTACGTCTCCAGCGGGTTCCGCAGCATCGCCTGCAACAAGCAGGTCGGCGGCGCCGCGGACAGCCAGCACCTCTACGGCAACGCGGCCGACCTGACCTCGCGGGACCGGACCCTCTGCGAGATCGCCCGCTCGGCCCGGGACCAGGGCTTCAGCGGCATCTACGGCCCCGGCTACCCGGACCACGACGACCACACCCACGTGGACTCGCGCCGGGAGAACACCAAGGACAAGACGGCGAACACCACCGACTGGTCGGCACCGGACTGCGCGGTCAACTGACCCGGACGGCGGCGGCCCGACGCGGGGGTGGGGGCTCCCCGCGCCGGGCCGCCGCCGCCGTGACCCCGGTACGGCGCGGCCGACGCCACGTCGCGACCCGAGGGACGGGCGTCAGCTCGCCCGGGGCCAACGCGGCCGGGCGACCGGGGCGGGCCGCCCGGCGACGGGTCGCGGACCGGGCCGCACCGGCGGCGCGGCGACCCGTGGGACCGGACCCCGCGCGACCGGGGCGGCGGACCGGGCCGGCTGGCCCGGGGCGCCCGGCCGGGCGGGCTGACCGGCGGCCGGTCGGGCCGACGGCCCGCCCAGCACGAACGGGAACGGTACGTGCACGAACGGATTGCCGTGCCGGATCAGCGCGTCGATCTGACGCTCGTTGAGGCCGTGCGTCTCCAGCACCCGGCGCCCCCAACGGTGCAACCGGCAGGGGAACGCCGCCCCGTCGTTGCGGCACTTCGGCCCCGCGGGCCACTCCTCGGCGGCGTGCACCACCACCGCCCGGACCGCGAGGCGGACGTCCTCCGGGGTCAACGGCGCCGGCATCGGCACCTCGCCCAGGATCTGGTCGATGGGATCCGTCGACTGCTCACCAACTCGCACGGCAGGCCTCCCGCAGCTCGGCAGCGGTGCGGCGGACCGGCCGCACCACATCCTCGACCACTGGTACGGCCCGGAAACGGCGACAGTTCAATCCCGCGCGACGGTATGCGGAGACCGCTGTCAGACCAGGTCGGCGTCCTGGACCAGCAACGCCACCTGCACCCGGTTGTTCAGGTCGAGCTTGGTCAGCAACCGCGACACGTACGCCTTCACCGTCGCCACGCTCATGAACAGCTCGGCGGAGATCTCCGCGTTCGTGCGACCCCGGCCGAGCAGCAGCGCGACCTCCCGTTCCCGCTCCGACAGCCCGTCCAGCAGCCGTACCGCCCGGTCCCGCTCCGGATCCGGCCCGGGCATCGGCGCGGCGGCGGTCACGTGCGCGATCAGCTTGCGGGTCACCGCCGGGGACAGCGTCGCCTCCCCGGCCGCGACCCGGCGCACCGCGGCCACGATCTCCGCCGGCGGGGTGTCCTTGAGCAGGAAGCCGCTCGCCCCGGCGCGCAACGCGCGCAGCACCTGCTCGTCCGCGTCGAACGTGGTCAGCACCAGCACCTCGGGCGGTTGCGCGGTGGCGCGCAGCGCCTCGGTGGCGGCCAGCCCGTCCACCCGGGGCATCCGGATGTCCATCAGCACCACGTCCGGCGCGTGGGCGGCGACGGCCGCCGGCACCTCCGCCCCGTCGGTGGCCTCGCCGACCACCGTCAGGTCGGGCACGCCGCCGAGGATCATCGACAGGGCGCCCCGCACCAGCGGGTCGTCGTCCACGATCAGCACCCGCACCGACCCGGTCACGAGGCTCTCCCTGATCGCGACTGCGGGGCTCGCAGACCCGGCTCACTCCTCGCGCTCACGGGGCCACCGCCCAGGGCAGCCAGGCGGTCAGCCGGAAGTCGCCGTCGGCGTCCCGGCCGTGGTCGAGGCGTCCGCCGGCCAGCGTGACCCGCTCGGCGACGCCGACCAGCCCGGTGCCGGTGCCGGGGATCGCGGTGACCGGCCCGCCCACCGGCCAGGGGTTGCGGATCTCCACCGCCAGTCCGTCGCCGGGGCCACCGGCCAGCCGGACGGTCACCACCGCACCGGGCGCGTGCTTGCGCGCGTTGGTCAGCCCCTCCTGCACGATCCGGTACGCGCTGCGCCCGATCGCCGCCGGCACCTCGGCCGGTGCGGTCACCTCGTCGACCACGCTGACCCGTACCCCGGCGTCCCGGCTCTCCGCCACCAGCGCCGGCACGTCGCCGAGCGTCGGCTGCGGCCGCTCCGGGGTGGCGTCGGTGCTCACCTCGGCCCGCAGCACACCGATCACCTCGCGCAGGTCCTGCAACGCGGCGTGCGCGCTGGCCCGGATCACACCGGCCGCCCGGGCCACCTCCTCCGGCGGCGCGTCCGGGCGGAACTCCAGCGCCCCGGCGTGCAGGCTGAGCAGGGAGATCCGGTGGGCCAGCACGTCGTGCATCTCCCGCGCGATCCGGCCGCGTTCGAGCTGCCGGGCCTGCTCGAGCCGGAGCTGTTGCTCGGCCTCGGCCCGCTCGGCCCGGTCGCGCAGCGACAGCACGAGCTGGCGGCGGGCCCGGACGAACAGCGCCCACGCCACCACGATGCCGAGGAACAACACGGTCCAGGCCATCGCGGCCCAGAGCGGCATGGCCGGGTCGGGGCGGAGCGCGATGTAGGGCAGCGAGGTGACGACGTTCCAGCCGACCAGGGTCAGCCCCAGCGGCAGCGGGCGGTGCACCAGCACGGTGAACAGCACGATCAGCAGCGCGGCCCCGGCGGTGACCGAGAAGAACGTCAGCGGCGCGGTGGCCACCGCCAGCCCGACCGGCCAGCGGCGGCGCAGCCAGAGCGCGACGGTCGCCAGCACACCGGCGAGCAGGTCGATCCCGATCAGCCAGTCCGGCCCGACGTTGAGCGCGAACTCGGGGTCCCGGCTGACCGCGTCCTCGTGCGCGACCAGCACCCAGAGCAACGCGACCAGGAACAGCAGGCTGTCGACGAACCAGTCCCGCGGGGTCCGCCGGGGGGCCCGGGCGGGCACCAGGGAGCCCGGCAGGAGCCAGGGGTGATCGGGTACGACGGCGCTGCTCACCTGCCCCATGCTAGGGAGCCGTCCGGACCGGCTGCCAGCTACCAAAGTCGACGCCCGCGGTGAACCTCGGTCGGTGCCGGCGCCGACCGCCGGCCGCAGCGGATCACCGGGTGGCCCCGGCAGGCTTCTCGGCATGATCCAAGTCGACCACCTGACCAAGCGGTACGGCCCGCACACCGCCGTCGAGAACGTCACCTTCCGCTGCGAACCGGGCACGGTGACCGGATTCCTCGGCCCGAACGGCGCCGGCAAGTCCACCACGATGCGCATGATCTGCGGGATGACGCCGCCCAGCTCGGGCGGCGCCACGGTCGCCGGCCGGCCCTACCGTGAGCTGCCCAACCCCGGGCGGGAGATCGGCGCCCTGCTCGACGCCTCGGCCCAGCACGCCGGGCGCACCGGCCGGGAGACGCTCACCCTGGCCGCCCGCACCATGGGCGTGGACCGGGGGCAGGTCGCCGCGAAGCTGGACCTGGTCGGGCTGAACGAGACCGCCGCGCGACGGCGGGTCGGCGCGTACTCGCTGGGCATGCGGCAGCGGCTCGGCCTGGCGCTGGCGCTGCTGGGCGACCCCCGGGTGCTGATCCTGGACGAGCCGGCCAACGGCCTCGACCCGGAGGGGATCTTCTGGATGCGCGGCCTGCTGCGCGACTTCGCCGACCGGGGCGGCACGGTGCTGCTCTCCTCCCACCTGCTGCGCGAGGTGGAGGCGGTGGCCGACCGGCTGGTGGTCATCGGCGGCGGCACGGTGGTCGCCCAGGGCGGCAAGGACGAGCTGCTGGCCGGGGCCGGCACCCTGGTCCGCGCCCGGGACCAGCACGCCCTGCGCCTCACCCTGGACCGGGCCGCGCTGCCGGCCACCGCCGGCACCGACGGCGGCTTCGTCGTCCGGGCCGAGCCGGGGGAGGTCGGCCAGGCGGCCGCCGACGCCGGGCTGGTCCTCACCGAACTGCGCCCGGCCGGCACCGGCGGCCTGGAACAGCTCTTCCTCACCCTCACCGCCGGCGCGTCGACCAAGGAGTCCGTCCGATGACCACCGCCACCGTCCCCACCACGGCCCCGCCCCGGCACGATCCGGTCGTCTCCGGTCCCTCACTCGCCCGGCTGACCGGGGTGGAGCTGCGCAAGCTCGCCGACACCCGGGCCGGCCGCTGGCTGCTGGTCACGATCGGGCTGATCGCCGCCGGCATCGTGGTGGTGCAGCTCTTCGTCGTCGAGCCGGCGGACCAGAGCTTCACCGCCTTCTTCACCCCGTCGCTGCTGCCGGTGGGGCTGCTGCTGCCGGTGCTGGGCATCCTCTCCATCACCGGCGAGTGGTCGCAGCGCACCGCGCTGACCACGTTCGCGCTGGTGCCCCGCCGCCAGCGGGTGATCGCCGCCAAGCTCGTCGCGGTGGTGCTGGCCGCGCTCGGCTCGGTGCTGGTCAGCCTGGCCGTCGCCGCCGTCGGCACGCTCGCCGCCCGGGCCACCGGCGGGGCCGGGGCCTGGACGTTCGACTGGCAGCTGCTGCCCTACGCGGCGGTGTTCCAGGTGGCCAACGTGCTGATGGGCGCCGGATTCGGCCTGCTGCTGCTGAACACGCCGCTGGCGATCGTCACCTACCTGCTGCTGCCCACCGTGTGGAGCGTGCTGTCGGCGATGATCAAGGCGCTGCGGGAGCCGGCCGGCTGGCTGGACACCTCGCTCACCATGGAGCCGCTGCTCGGCCCGGACGTGACCGCCGGGCAGTGGGGTCGGCTCGGTGTCTCGCTGGCCGTCTGGATGGTCCTCCCGCTGACCGCCGGGCTGGTACGCACGCTGCGGCGAGAGGTGTCCTGACCGTGGCGGCCCGCGAACCCGGCGACGTCGTCGTGGTCGACGGCGGGCCCGGCGAGCTGGTGCTGATGTGGGTCGGGTTCCCGCTGCTCGGGGCGGGACTGGGCGCCGGGCTGACCGCCGTGTCCGGCTGGATCGCCGGACTGGCCTGGTTCCCCTTCCAGGGCGTGTTCGAGCTGCTCGACCGGTGGCCGGACCAGCGCGCGTACCCGGCCGGCGCGGGTGTGGCGGCGCTGGCCGGCCTGGTGCTGGCGTTCCTGGGGGCCCGGGAGCGGCTGACCGTGACGGTCGGCCACCGGTCGGTGCGGCTGCACCGCGACGGGCACGGCCGGGACGTCGCCCGGGCCGAGGTCACCGGCGTGTTCGTCGACGGCAGGGCGTTGGTCCTGCTGGACGACGCCGGGGGCGAACTGGCCCGGGAGCCGTCCGACCTGAGCGCCGAGCGGCTGCGCGCGGCGTTCACCCGGCAGGGCTGGCCGTGGATCGGGCAGGACCCGCACCGGGACGCCTACCGGCGGTGGGTGGCCGGGTTGCCCGGGCTGCCACCCGGCGCGGACGCCCTACTGCGGGCCCGGCAGCGGGCGGTCGACCGCGGCCACGGCGACGAGGCCCGGGAGCTGCACGGGGAGCTGGCCCGGCTCGGCGTCGTGGTGCGCGACGAGGGAAAACGCCAGTACTGGCGCCTGCTCCCCCACCCCCGAAACCGCTGACCCGGACCACCAGGGCGCCCCTGGCCCACCTCGGCCTCGGGCGGCGCGGTGGGGCGGGGCGGCCTACACTCGGGGCCCCGATCGCCCGATGGGAGGCCCCGTGCGTCCTCGGCTCGCACCTTCGGCCCTGGTCTTGGCCCTGCTGCTCACCGGCTGCGGTGGTGGGACCGAACAGGTCGCCCTGCCGCCGCCGTCGAGCGCCCCGCCGAGCACGCCGGCGCCGTTGACCGTCAAGGAGGCGAAGGGGCGTTACCTGTCGCTGGTCGCGCCGTACGACATCGCGCGGGACGAGTTGGCGGAAGCGATGAAGGCCGGTCGGGAGTGGCGGACGGTGCGGGAGCGGGCCGGAGCGGTCGCCGCCGCCAATGCCGCCTGCGCGGAGCAGTTGCGGGGCACGCGGTGGCCGGCCGCCGTGCAGGCGCCGATGACCGCGCTGCTCGCCGAGCACGAGGTCGCGTTGCGGCACTGGAAGCTGGCGGCCGAGGCCGGGAGCAACGCCGCGCTGCGCCGCGAGATCCGGGCCGCCGAGGCGCACGCCGGTGACCGGACGGCCGGCAAGGTCCGCGCCGCCCTGGGCCTGCCGCCCCGCCGCCCCGCCTGACCACCAGCCCAGCCCTTCGACCGCCCGCCGAAGCCCCCGAGCCACCCGGCCCCGAAGCCCCGTACCAATTGGCGGAACAGCGCGTCCACATCACGAGAACCACGAAGATCTTGGTACGAAAAGGCGCCTCCAGGGGCCGTTCCGTACCAAGATCTCGAACCGGCGTGTTCGGTGATCAAGGAGTTCGGGTCCCGGACGAGATTCGCGTCGACGGATCACCCGCTCGACCTACGGGCGGGGCGGGGGTGGGCACCGGGTCGGGCGCCACTCGCTCGGGCCTCAGGCGGCGATCACCGCCACCGCCAGCCCGGCGAAGGCCAGGGACAGCGCCGCGCCGGCCGCGCGCCGCCAGCGGGGCGCGCCGGCGACGACGGGCAGTTCCCGCCACCGCCGGACGGCGGGCACCAGGGCCGCCCCGCTCAGCGCCGCGCCGAGCGGCCAGAGCCAGCCCGGGACCACCGACCAGTCGCCGAGCCGGTGCGCGAGGCCGAGGTAGAGCACCGCCCAGACGGCGGCGGAGAGCACGGTGGTCCGGTCCGGTCCGCGGCGGGCGACGCTCCACAGCGACAGGCCGCCGAGGAACGTGAACGCCAGCGCGAGCCCGCCGCCGATCCAGCTCGGCAGGCCGGTCGACTCGCTCGCCGCGTCGCCGGTGACCCCGAGCAGCCGCAGGCCGAGCGCGTCCAGGTCGCGGGCGGTGTTGCCGAGCACCACGACGCCCCGGCCGGCGGCACGGTCGTAGCCGACGTACGCCCGGAAGCCGCCGGTGCCGCCGTTGTGCCAGACGATCTCCCGGTCGCCGTACCGGCTGGTGAACCAGCCGTAGCCGATCCGACGGTCACCCCCCGCGTCGAACCGGGGCGTGGCGGCGTCGACACCGGGCGCGGTGCCGGCGAGCATCGCGGCGGTGAGCCGTGCCAGGTCCTCGGCGGTGGACCAGACGCCGATGCCGGCCGGGGCGTAGCCGGCGCCCACCCACGGGTCGGCGGGCCGGCCACCGGCGGTGGCGCCCTCCGCCCGAGCGGCGGGTAGCTGGTCGGGCCCGGTGGCGACCACGGTGGCGGTCATGCCCAGCGGCCGCAGCACGTCCCGCCCGACCAGTTCCGGGTAGCCGACACCGGCCCGCGCGGCGAGCCCCTGGCCGAGCAGCGACATGCCGAAGTTGGAGTAGGAGACCGAGCCGCGTCCGTCGCCCGGTTCGACCCCGGCGGCGTCGGCCACGACGCGGTCCACGTCGTCGCCGGCGTAGGCGTTGCCGGCGGTCAGCGACGTCCACCAGGCTCCGACCCAGGTGGACGGGCCGGTCGGCAGCCGGGGCAGCCCGGAGCGGTGGCTGGCGAGTTCGGCGAGCGTGACCTCGCCGGCCGGGCCGGTGACACCCGGCAGGACGGTGCCGAGCCGGTCGTCGGGGCGGACCGCGCCGGACGCCACCTGGCGGGCCAGGAGCATGCCGGTGAGCGGCTTGCCGACCGAGCCGATCTCGAACGGGGTGCCCGGCTCGACGGCCGGACCGCCCGGCGCCCGGTCGCCGAGGCCGGCGACCCGGATCCGGCCGTCCTCGACCGAGGCCACCGCGAGGCCGCGCAGGCCGTCGGGGTCGTCGACGGCGGCGCGGACGGTCGCGGCCAGGTCGGCGTCGCCGGTCTGCTGCCGGCCGAGTTCGGGGGCCCGGGGCGCCAGGCCGGTCGCGGCGGCCGCGGCCACGAGGCCGGCGGCGACCGTGAGGACGGTCGGGGTACGCATGGTGCTGCCTCCCGTCGGGGTGGGGTGCTGTCGGTCAGCGGCGCGCGGCGGTGAGGATGGCCAGCAGCGGCACCACCCGCTCGGGCGGGATGTCGTAGCGCCCGCGGGCGCCGCTGCGCAGCCAGCCGGCGGCGGCGAGTTGCCGCAGGTGGTGGTGGAGCTGCCCGGTGGTGCCGAGGCCGTCGAGGTCGGCCAGTTCGGCGGTGCCGTGCCGGCCGCCGAGGATCTCCCGCAGCAGCCGCAGCCGGACCGGGTGGGCCAGCGCGGTGAGCGTGCCGGCCAGCGCCGGCCAGTCGCCGTCGAGCAGGTCGTCGACGGTGGCGCCGTACTGCCAGTCGTAGTGCCGGTCGGCGGTGCGGACGGTGCCGGTGTAGAGCACCGCCCCGGGGCCGTCGGCGGGCACCCGCCGCTTCAGGCCGGCGAGCGCCCAGAACACGTCCTCCGGCGCGGTGTCGTCGGCCTCGGCCGGCGGTGCCGCGCCGACGAGCCGCGCCACCTGCGCCTCCAGGGCCGCCAGCCGTTCTTCCACTGTCGCCACGCCCACCAAGGTACGTAAGTACGTAGCTACGTGCAAGTGGAGGAATCCGGGATCCCGTGAACGCGTGATGTGGCCCCCCGCTCCTCCGACGGACGATCGGCGCATGACCGAGCCCGTCTCCCCACCGGCCGGGCTGCGCCGCCGGCTCGCCGCGTCGCTGCTGGCCGCCGCCGCGCTCGCCGTCGCGGGTCTCCCCTGGGCCGCCGCCGCCGTCGGACTCACCTGCCTCGGCGTACCGGCCGCGGTGGCGCTGCGCGACGGCCCGGCCGCCGCCCGCGCGCTGCTCCGGGCGCCCCGTCCCGTCCGCACCGCACCGACCTACCGAAGGAGCCGAGCATGACCTCCGCCGACCCGCCCCAGCCGGTACGCGCCGGCGCCGGCAGCCGGGACACCGGACCGCGTGACGTGACCCGGGACGGGGAGAACCCGGACGTGCTGACGCCGCCGCCCACCGACTCCGGCACGCTGCCCAACCTGAAGTTCTCCTTCTCCGACGCGCACACCCGGATCGAGCGCGGCGGCTGGACCCGCGAGGTGACCCAGCGGGAGCTGCCGATCGCCACCGAACTGGCCGGCGTGGACATGGCGCTGGAGCCCGGGGCGTACCGGGAGTTGCACTGGCACAAGCAGGCCGAGTGGGCGTACGTCATCTCCGGCAGCTGCCGGATCGGCGCGGTCGACCAGGAGGGACGCAACTTCCTCGACGACGTGCGGCAGGGCGACCTCTGGTTCTTTCCGCACGGCGTGCCGCACCACATCCAGGCCCTCGACGAGGGGGTGGAGTTCCTGCTGGTCTTCGACGACGGCGCGTTCTCGGAGAACGGCACGTTCCTGCTCAGCGACTTCTTCGCGCACACGCCCCGCAGCGTGCTGGCCAAGAACTTCGGCTGGACCATGGAGCAGATGGCGAACCTGCCGGAGCGGGAGAAGTACATCTTCCCCGGCGAGGTGCCGCCGCCACTGAGCGAGGACCGGGTGGTCAGCCCGACCGGCGACGTGCCCCGCACGTTCAAGCACCGGCTGCTCGCCCAGGCCCCGCAGCGTTTCCCCGGCGGCACGGTCCGGATCGCCGACTCGGCGAACTTCGCCGCCTCCACCGCGATCTGCGCGGCCCTGGTGGAGATCGAGCCGGGCGGCCTGCGCGAGCTGCACTGGCACCCGACCGACGACGAGTGGCAGTACTGGATCTCCGGGCACGGCCGGATGGGCGTGTTCGCCAGCACGGGCGTGGCCCGCACGTTCGACTTCCGGGCCGGCGACGTCGGCTACGTGCCGTTCGCCTACGGCCACTACATCGAGAACCTCGGCGACGAGCCGCTGGTGTTCCTGGAGATGTTCCGCAAGCCCCGGTTCGAGGACATCTCGCTGACCCAGTGGATGGCGAACCTGCCGGCGGAGATCAGCGCCGCGACGCTCAACCTGCCCCGCGAGATGATCGAGGCGCTGCCGAGGGAGAAGCGTCCGGTGGTGCGCTGACCGGCCGGGCGTCCCACAGGCGGGCCAGTTGCAGCCGGCTGCGCACGCCCAGCTTGGCGTAGACGGCCCGGACGTGGGTGTCGACCGTGTGGACCGACAGGTGCAGCCGTCCGGCCACCTGCTGCTTGGTCGCCCCGGCGGCGAGCAGGTCGGCGACACCCGCCTCCCGGGCGGTCAGCGCGGCCAGGCCGTGCCCGGGCGGCCGGGGCGCCGGACGGCGGCGGGTGACGTCGAGATGCCCGTCCCACCGCTCGGCGGTCTCCTGGTCACCGGTCGCGCCGGACCGCCCGTACACCCCCGCCGCCTCCCGCGCCGCCACGCGCGCCTCGGCCAGCCGGACCCGGGGCGACCGGGCCAGGTCGAGCAGGGCGTCGGCGAGCGCCGGCCGGGCGCCGGTCCGGCGCAGCTCGCGCACCGCCGCCCGCAGCGCCTCCGGGTCGCGGCGGACCAGGCCGTCCGCGTGCCCGGCCAGCCCGGACCAGAGGGGTACGGGAGTCCGCCCGGCCACCTCGGCGAGGCGGTCGGCCACCGCCGTCGCCCGGCGGGCGTCACCGAGCAGCAGCAGCGCCTGCACCAGACGCGGGCCGTACTGGGCGACCGCCAGCAGCGGACGCGCCGTGCGGGTCAGGTCGGCCACGACGGCGCGGAGCAGGTCCCGGTGCCGCGCGGGCTCCGGATCGCCGGCGGCGGCGAGGCCGAGCGACGCGTACGGGATCCGGTCCGGCCAGGACCGGGCCGGTCGGGCGTCGGCGAGCAGCGCCCGCGCCCGCTCCGGCCACCCGGTCCGATACGCCACCTCGACGCGTACCGCCGTCAGGGCGGCGCGGGCCTCCACGCCGAGCGGGACGGCCGGCCGGTCCAGGGCGAGCCGGGCCCGCGCGTCCGCCTCGGGCAGCGCACCGGCCGCGAGCAGACGCCGGCAGGACCAGGCGGTCAGCGCGGGCCAGGCCACCGCCGGCAGATCGGGGTAAGCGGCGTCGAGCGCCGCCGCCGCGTCCTCGTACCGGCCGAGCGCGAGCTTGACCTCGATCCGGTCGAGGCGGACCGAGGTGGCTTCCCCGCGTACCGCCGGGTGGTGGGGGTCGACGGCGGCGAGCAGGTCGCCGCCGGTGGGCACCGCGCCGGTGGCCAGCGCGCGGGCGGCCCGGGCGAGCGTGAGCCGCACGGCGGCGGCCGACGTCGGGTGCGCGGCGCGCGCCCGACCCGCGGCCCGCAGCAGGGCGTCGGCGTCGGGTTGGCCGACCCGCGCGGCGATCCACGCCTCGGTGGCGCGCGACCAGGCCCGGTGCTCCGGCGGCAGACCGGAGCGGGCCAGACCCAGGTAGGTCAGCGCGGTGGCCGGGTGGTCGTGGCCGTACCCGGCGCCGAGCCGCCCGCGCAGCAGGGCACGGTCGGCCACGCCGGCCCGGTCGGCGGCGAGTTCGGCGGCGAACAGGTCGCGCGCCTCGGCCGCCCGCCCGGCGAGTTCGAGCCGGTCGGCGGCGGCCAGCAGCGTGGCGTGGCGGTGCGGGTCGGCCGCGCCGTAGGGTCCGGGCACGGCACCGAATCAACCACGGGCGACCCGGCCGGACGGACGTTTCACATGAAAGCCACTCGTGATCGTGAGTTTCCGGCATCACAACGAACCGAACGGGCATGTTCTGCGTACACACGTGTGGTCATGACGTCTACCTCGGAGGCATGGTGTCTGCGGTCCGAACTGATCCATTCGCGGGGGCGATTCTCCAGGTCGGCGTGCTCGCCGGCCTCCACGGCACGGTCGGCCTGGGCCGGTACGGCTGGCTGGCCGGCCTCCTCTGCGGGGTGGTGATGGTCGCGGCGCTGAGCCACGGGCTGCGGCGCTCGGGCGGACGCCGGCTCGGGCCGGCCGACTGGGTCACGCTGAGCCGGGCCACCCTGGCCGGCGGCGTGACCGCGCTGGTGGTGGACTCGTTCAGCCGACCGGTATCGGTCCCGGCACTGGTCGGTCTCACCGCCGTCGCGCTCGCCCTGGACTGGGTCGACGGGCAGGTGGCCCGGCGCACCGGCACGGTCAGCGCGCTCGGCGCCCGCTTCGACATGGAGGCCGACTCCTTCCTCGTCCTGGTCCTCTGTGTCCACGTCGCCGACCAGGTCGGCCCCTGGGTGCTGGTGATCGGCGCGATGCGGTACGCCTTCGTCGCGGCCGGCTGGGTGCTGCCGTGGCTGGACGGCCCGTTGCCGCCGCGCTACTGGCGCAAGACCGTCGCGGCCGTGCAGGGCATCGTGCTGGCGGTGGTGGCGACGGGTCTGCTGCCCGCGCCGCTGGCCGTCGCGGCGGTGGTCGGCGCGCTCGCGCTGCTGGTCGAGTCCTTCGGCCGGGACGTGTGGTGGCTGTGGCGGCACCGGGCGCGGCGGGCGTCGCTTCCGGCCGCTCCGGTCTCCCCCGCGCCGGTGGCCCCCCGCGCCGAGTGGGAGCCGGGCACCCGCGTGCTTGTCGACCGCCGTCCGGCCGAGGTCGGGGCGCGGCGGCCGTGACCGGAGACGAACCGTCCCGCCCGGAGCGGGACGAGACCCCGACGGACGGCGCGGCGCCTCGGCGACGGCGCGTGCCTGCCCTGGTGGCGACCGCGCTGGCCGCCGTGCTCGTGCTGGTCGCCCTGACCCTGCCGAACGAGGTGGACCTGCTCGACCCGGCCGCGTTCCTCCGGATCCCGGTGGAGGGGCTGGTCGCGGTCGCGCTGCTGCTGGTGCTGCCGGCTCGGCCGCGCCGGGTGCTGGCCACGCTGTTCGGCGCGTTCCTCGGCCTGGCCCTGGTGCTGACCATCGTCGACCTCGGTTTCTCGACCGTCCTCGACCGCCCGTTCGACCTGATCGCCGACTGGGCCTTCCTCGCCGCCGGGGCGGAGTTCCTCGCCGAGTCCTACGGCCGGGCCGCCCAGGTGGGCGCGGTCGTCGCGGCCGTGGCCGCCGTCGTCGCCGTACCGGTGCTGGTCACGCTGTCGGTGCGGCGGCTGGCCGGCGTCGCGGCCCGGCACCGGGTCGCGAGCACCCGCGCCGCCACCGCGCTCGCGGCCGCCTGGGTGGTCTGCGCCGTGCTCGGCGCGCAGGTCGTCCCGGGTCTGCCGGTCGCCGCCGACACTGTGGCGACCGGCGTGTACGACCGCGCCGGGCAGGTGCGTTCGGGTCTGCACGACCAGGAGCGGCTGCGCACCCAACTCGCCGGCGACCCGTTCCAGGACGCCCCGGGCGACCAGTTGCTCACCGGGTTACGCGGCAAGGACGTCCTGGTCACGTTCGTGGAAAGCTACGGCCGGGTCGCGGTGGAGGACCCGGAGCTGGCGCCGGAGGTGGACGCCGTCCTCGACGACGGGACGCGGCAACTGCGCGCGGCCGGCTACGGCAGCCGCAGCGCGTTCCTCACCTCGTCCACCACCGGCGGGGGCAGCTGGTTGGCGCACGCCACGCTGATGACCGGCATCCGGGCCGACAACCAGCTGCGCTACACCAACCTGGTGCGCAGCGACCGCCTGACCCTGAACGGGGCGTTCAAACGCGCCGGGTGGCGGACCTCGCTGGTCATGCCGGCGCTCACCCGGGCCTGGCCGGAGGCCGACTTCTTCGCCCCCGACCGGGTCTACGGCGCCGAGGATCTCGGCTACCGGGGGCCGACGTTCAGCTTCTCCTCGCCGCCGGACCAGTTCACGCTGGAGGCGTTCCAGCGCGCGGAGCGGACACCCGGGCACGCACCGGTGATGGCCGAGATCCCGCTGCTGTCCAGCCACATCCCGTGGTCGCCGGTGCCGAAGCTGGTCGACTGGGACGACCTCGGTGACGGGTCGGTCTTCACCGGCACCAACCGCGCCCCCCGCGCGGACGAGGGCACCCGCCGGGCCTACCGGAAGTCGATCGTCTACTCGCTGCGCACGTTGATCTCCTACGTCCAGCGGTACGGCGACGAGAACCTGGTGCTGGTCTTCCTCGGCGACCACCAGCCGGCCCGGTCGATCACCGGCGAGGGGGCCGACAAGGACGTGCCGATCACGATCGTGGCCAAGGACCCGGCCGTGCTCGACCGGATCTCCGGATGGGGCTGGCAGGACGGCCTGAACCCGGCCCCGGACGCCCCCGTCTGGCCGATGGAGTCGTTCCGCGACCGCTTCCTGCGGACGTTCGGACCGCAGTCCCGCACTCACAGTTAGGAATGTCGTGACGATGCTCGCGCGGGCCTGGGGGATCACCCGTTCCCTGGCCATCTACCACGGCCAGCCGGCCAAGCACCGGCGCGCCCGGGAGCTGTACGGGCAGTTCCTCTCCCCCGGCGACCTCGGTTTCGACATCGGCGCCCACGTCGGCGGGCGGGTACGCACCTGGCGGCGGCTCGGCGCGCGGGTGGTGGCGGTCGAGCCGCAGCCGGACTGCCTGCGCGTGCTGCGCCTGGGCTTCGGGCGGGACGAGGGTGTCACGATCGAACCCACGGCGGTCGGCGCCCGGGCCGGGCAGGCGCGGCTGGAGTTGTCCTCCGCCACACCGACCGTGTCCACCATGTCGTCGTCCTGGATCGACTCGGTCACGGCGGACCCGAGCTTCGCCAAGGTCCGGTGGGACCGGTCGGTCGAGGTGCCGGTGGTGACGCTCGACGACCTGGTCGCAAAGCACGGCGAGCCGGCGTTCTGCAAGGTCGACGTCGAGGGCTTCGAGGTCGACGTGCTGTCCGGGCTCAGCCGCCCGGTGCGCGGGCTCTCCTTCGAGTACCTCCCGCCGGCGCACGACGCCGCCCTCGCCGCACTCGACCTCGTGGAACGGCTGGGCGCGCGGGCGGGCGGCTACCGCTACAACTTCTCCCCGGTGGAGACCATGCGCCTCGCCGCCGAGCGCTGGCTGGACGCGGACGGCCTGGTGCGGCTGCTGGAGACGTACCGCCCGACCGGCCGCTCCGGCGACGTCTACGCCCGTCTGGCCTCCGCCTGACCTAGGCTGGTCCGGACCGCCGCCGCGAGGAGGATCGATGGCCCGCTACGCCGCCCTGCTGCGGGGCGTCAACGTCGGCAACGCCCAACTGGCGATGGCCGACCTGCGACGCCTCGTCACCGACCTCGGGCACACCGACGTCAAGACCTACCTGCAGAGCGGCAACGTGGTGTTCACCAGCCCACCCACCGACGGTGAGGTCCTCGCCGAGGGCATCGCGAAGCGGCTCGCCGACGAGTTGGGCCTGCGGGTGCCGGTCCTGGTGCGGGACGCGGGCGAGCTGGCCGCCGTGGTCGACGCCAGCCCGTACGCCGGGCGGCAGGACGACCCGACCCGGGTGCTGGTGGCGTTCCTGTCCGCCGCGCCCGCGCCGGCGCGGGCCCGGGAGCTGGCCGTGCCCGCCGGCGAGGACATGGAGTACGCGCTGACCGGGCGGGAGGTGCACCTGCACTTCCCGACCGGCCGCTACGGGCGGACGAAGTTCACCAACACCTACCTGGAGAAGGTCCTGGGCGTGGCCGCGACGGTCCGCAACTGGAAGTCGGTGCTGGCCCTGCGTGACCTCACCGCCGGTTGACAGGTCAGAACCGGTACGCGGTGTGGTACTCGGGCACCAGCACCCGGCTGCGTGGTGAGACCCGGCGCACCTCGGCGACCAGCGCGTCCAGGCGGGCGCGGTCGTTCTCGGCGACCGTCGGGGGGTTGGTCAACGGGGTCTCGAAGTTGTCCCAGTGCACCGGCACCACGACCTTCGGGTGGTCGAGCGCGGCCATCAGCCGGGGCACGTAGTCGGCGGTGGCCGTGGTGGCGGCGGAGGCGATCATCGCCACGTCCGGGGCCAGCCCGGTCAGCCGGCGCTCGTCGAGGTCACTGGCGCCCATGAAGAACACCGACGGCCCGCCGTCGACCCGGAACTGGTAGGCGAGCGTGTCCCCCTCGGGCAGGTCGGAGATCGTCTCCGGGCGCGGCGGCGGGCTGACCCGGACGCCCGGGAAGGCCATCGACCAGGCCGCGTTGCGGCTGTGCAGCGAGCCGACCACCTCGACCGTGTAGCCGTCGAAGTCGAGCACCTCGCCGCCCTTCACCGGCGCGAGCTGCCCGGCCGGCACCCCGTACGCCAGGCCCAGGTGGTAGGCGGTGAGCGTGCCGAGCACCCGGGCGCCGGTCCGCGTGGCGATGTGCGGCACGTCGTTGAAATGGTCCCAGTGGGTGTGGGTGACCAGGATGTTCTCGGCGCGGTCGGCGAGCCGGTCGACCACGTCGGCGGCCACGGCCAGCGGAGTGTCCGGGTTGAACGCGCCCCGGAACAGGCCGGTGTCGTAGCGGCTCAGGTACGGGTCCACCAGCACGGTCCGGTCGCCGATGTCGATCCGCCAGCCGGCCGTGCCCCACCAGCGGAAGCTGACGGCGCCGGGTCGGGGCCGTCCGGCGGACCGGCCCGCCGGGGTGGCGGCCAGGGCCGGTGCGCCGGCGGCGAGCCCGGCGGTGGAGACGGCGGCGGCGCCGACGGCGGTGTCGCGCAGAAAGCGGCGGCGGGCGTAGCCGGACGGTCGTTTCTCGGGCATGGGTCATCCTCCCCGTACTGGATCGGTGGATCGGTAGGGCCCACCACACCACCCGACCGGCGGCGGCGTCCAAGATCGAGCGGCGGAACGAGCGATATCCGTTCCGATATCACCGCAGCTCAGCGGCGGTGCGACCGGGACCGCCGGTCCGGGAATCAGCGCAGCGACTCGACCGCGGCCCGGGCGGCCTCCCCCATCGCCAGGTCCGCGTCGACCCGACGGGTGCTGAGCCGGTCGGTGCGCACCAGGACCGCTATCGCGTACCGGCCGCCGTCGGGATACTCCGCGACGCCGGCCTCCAGGTGGACGCCCGGCAGGGTGCCCGTCTTGCCGGCGACCCGGACGCCGGGCGGGAAGCCGGCCGCGAGTCGGGTCCAGAAGAGCTGCCGGGCCATCAACTCCCGGACCGTCGCGCAGGCCTCCGGCGGGCCGGCCTCGTCGCGCCACACCAGACGCAGCAGCCGGGTCAGCTCCCGGGCGGTGCTGGAGGTGGTGTGCTCCGGGTCGAAGACCCGCATGGCCCGGACCCGCTCCGGCGGCAGGGTGGGGAAGATCCGCGCGAAGTCCGCCTCGGTCCGCGCGCCGACGTCGGCGAGCATCGTCTCGACCGCCTGCCGGGGACCGCCGACGATTCGGGTACGCGGCAGGTCCAGCTCCGCGGCAAGCATCGGCAGCACGTCCGGGCCGACCCGACGCAGCAGCAGGTCGGCGGCGGTGTTGTCGCTCACCGACATGGCGAAGTACGCGAGGTCGCGCAGGGACACCTCGACGTCGTCGGCGCAGCCGGCCACACCCCAACCGCCGAGCCGGTCGGCGGCGCCGACCAGGACCCGCTCGGCCGGGTCGAGCTGACCGGCGGCGACCTGCCGGGCGAACTCCAGCACCAGCAGGACCTTGAAGACGGACGCGATGACGATCCGCTCGTCGGCCCGCAGCGCCACCTCGCGCCCCGGGTCGTCCACGTCGGCGACGTGCAGGCAGCCGCTCAGCCCGGCCCGCTCGAAGATCTGCCCGACCCGCTGCGCCGCATCCACGCCGACACGGTAGCCAGCGCGGGGGTTAGGGTGCGCGGGTGGACCTGCTGCGACACCTGCGGCACTTCGTGGTGGTCGCCCGGGAGCTGCACTTCGGCCGCGCCGCCGAGACGCTGGGCATGGCGCAGCCGCCGCTGAGCCAGTCGATCCGGCGGCTGGAGCGGGAGTTGGGCGCCATCCTGTTCGACCGGTCGCAACGGCGGGTCCGTCTCACCACCGCCGGCCAGTTGCTGCTCGGCGAGGCCGACGAGCTGCTCGCCGGCGAACGCCGGCTGCGGCACCTCGCCGACCGGGTGCGGCGGGGCGCGCTCGGGGTACTGCGCGCCGGCGTACCCCCGGAGACCCCGGCCGTGACGCTGCGCGCGCTGCTCGACGGGCTGGCCGCCCGCGCGCCCGGGCTCGACCTCGACCTGCACGAGCTGACCAGCGCCGAGCAGCGGCGCATGCTGACCGAGGGACGGCTGGACGTCGGCCTGCTGCACCATCCGGTCCTGGAGGCCGGGCTGCGGTTGGGCGAGCCGGTGGACGTGCCGGTCGGCGCGCTGCTGCCCCGGGCCTCGCCGCTGGCCCGGGTCCGCGAGGTCGCGCTCGCCGACCTGACCGGCCTGGATCTGGTCACCGCGCCGCCGACCACCGCGCCCGGCTGGCACGAACACCTGCTGACCGTGTGCCGGCAGCACGGTTTCGTCCCGGCCCGGGTCCGTCCGGCGCGTAACCCGGAGTTCCTGTTCGGACTGCTCCTGGCCGGTGGGGCGGTGGCCGTGGAGCCGGCGGCGCTGGCGCGTCGGGAGCCGCGCATCGCCTGGCGGCCGCTCGCCGGCGCGCCGCTGGTCCGGCGGATCTCCGCGGCGTGGCCGAGCCGGGCGGCGCATCCGGCGGCGCCGATGTTCGGCCGGCTCGCCGCCGAGGTGCTGGCCGCGCCGGAGGCGCCGGCCGGATCGGCGCTCGTCGCCCCGGCGGCCCGTCCCTGGCCGGTGCTCTTCGACGCCGATCGGGACGGAGAGTTGTCGCGGTGATCTCCCGGAGTTCACCCGACACCGACTAACATCGCCGCTCATGAATATGAAGAGCGTCACCCGCTCGCGACCCGGGCGGTTGATCGCGGCGGTGGTGCTGACCGTCGCCGTCGCCACCCCGCTGACGGTGACCAGCACGGCGTCGGCGGCGGCCACCCTGACCGTGGCGCAGGCGCTGGCCGCCCAGGACGGCCGCACGGCCACCGTCACCGGATACGTCATCGGTCAACCGACCGCGACGAGCACGGTGATCACGTCCGGCTTCACCGCCGACACCGCGATCGCGATCGCCGACCAGGCCGGCGAGACCAGCACCGGCCGGATGCTGTACGTGCAGGTCACCGCCGCCTGGCGGAGCGGTTTCGGGCTGCTCACCAACCCGTCCCTGCGGGGGCGGCAGGTGACCACGACCGGCGCCCTGACCGCGTACTTCAGCCACGGCGGCCTGAAGAACCCGACCGCGATGAGCCTCGGCGGCGGGACCACCCCGACTCCCACCCCGACCCCGAGCGGCACCACCTCGCCGGGCGCCTACTACGCCGCCGCGACCGGCAAGACCGGCGCCGCGCTGCGCACCGCCCTGCACACCATCATCAGGACGCAGACCACGCTCACCTACGACCAGGTGTGGGAGGCGCTCAAGGACACCGACCAGGACCCGGCGAACCCGGCCAACGTCGTCCTGCTCTACAGCGGGCGCTCGCAGAGCAAGACCGCCAACGGCGGTGGCGTCGACGACTGGAACCGCGAACACGTCTGGGCCAAGTCGCACGGCGACTTCGGCACCGCCACCGGTCCCGGCACCGACGTGCACCACTTGCGGCCAGAGGACGTGTCGGTCAACTCGCTGCGCGGCAACAAGGACTTCGACTCCGGCGGCAGCGCGGTCGCCGAGGCGCCCGGCTGCTACACCGACGCCGACTCGTTCGAGCCGCGCAACGCGGTGAAGGGCGATGTCGCCCGGATGATCCTCTACATGGCGATCCGGTACGAGGGCGACGACGGCTGGCCGGACCTGGAGCCGAACGACTCGGTGGCCAACGGCGGCGCGCCCCGGCTCGGGCGGCTCACGAAGCTGCTGGCCTGGAACGACCAGGACCCGCCGGACGCCTTCGAGCAGCGCCGCAACCAGCGCATCTACGAGCGCTGGCAGGGCAACCGCAATCCGTTCGTCGACCACCCGGAGTGGGCGCGGGCGATCTGGGGTTGACGCCTGTCCCAGATCACCCACCGGCGGCGTGAGGACGCCCGCCGAGCGGGTACGAACACCGGGTGGCACGGCCCGGGAGCCGCCGCGTGGAAGCGCTTCCGGGCACCCCCGAACGATCGGAGATGAGAATCGACATGGCCGCCAACCGCGTTCCGGACATCTCGCTCAACGACGGCAACACCATCCCGCAGCTCGGCTTCGGTGTGTTCCAGATCGACCCGAAGGACACCGCGCAGGCGGTCGGCGCCGCGCTGGAGATCGGCTACCGGCACATCGACACCGCCCAGATGTACGGCAACGAGGCCGAGGTCGGGCAGGCGGTGCGCGCCTCCGGGCTGGACCGGGACGAGGTGTTCGTCACCAGCAAACTGAACAACGGCTTCCACCGCCCGGACGACGCCCGCAAGGCGTTCGAGCAGTCGCTGCGCGAGATGAAGTTCGACCACCTCGACCTGTTCCTGATCCACTGGCCGCTGCCCACCCTCTACGACGGCGACTTCGTCTCCACCTGGAAGGTGCTGGAGGACCTGCAACGGGAGGGCAAGGTCAAGTCGATCGGCGTGTCCAACTTCCAGGTCGCGCACCTGGAGCGACTGGCCGCCGAGGCCGACGTGGTGCCGGCGGTCAACCAGATCGAGGCGCACCCATACTTCGGCAACGAGGAGGTGCGCGCGTACGACCGCGCCCACAACATCCTCACCGAGGCGTGGTCGCCGATCGCGCAGGGCAAGGTGCTCGACGACCCGACAGTGGTCGACATCGCCGAGGAGGTCGGGCGGACCCCGGCGCAGGTGGTGCTGCGCTGGCACGTGCAGCGCGGCGACATCGTCTTCCCGAAGTCGACCACCCCGAAGCGGATCGAGGAGAACTTCGCGATCTTCGACTTCACCCTCGACGACGCCGCGATGGACCGGCTCACCGGCCTGGGCCGGGGCGAGGCCGGCCGGCAGGGCCCGAACCCGGACACGTTCGACTACGTGCCGAGCTGAGCCGTCGGACACGTCACGGAGGGGTCCCGGGGGAAACCGGGTCCCCTCCGTCGCGTTTGACTTCGCGCGCACTCGAAGGGGCAGGGTGGCCGGAAACGCTCCGACGGGGAGGAACACCATGCGCTACCGCACCATCGGCACCGACCCGGCCACCCGCCGTGAGGTCAGCGTGCTCAGCCTCGGCGCGATGCTCTTCGGCACCGCCACCGACGAGGCCACCTCGTACGCCGTCCTGGACCGCTACGTGGAGGCCGGCGGCACGTTCGTCGACACCTCGGACAACTACGCCTTCTGGCAGAACGGCGGCCAGGGCGGGGAGAGCGAGGAGCTGCTCGGCCGCTGGCGGCGCAGCCGCGGGGTGGGCGACGAGGTGGTGTTCGCCACCAAGCTCGGCGCCCGTCCGCTCGCGCCCGGCACCAGCTACCTCGACAACGCGGAGGGCCTGTCGGCGAAGGTGATCCGCGAGTCCGCCGAACGCAGCCGCGAGCGGCTCGGGCTCGACCGGATCGACCTGCTCTACGCCCACATCGAGGACCACGACGTCCCGCTGCGGGAGACCGTGGAGGGCTTCGCCGAGCTGGTCGCCGAGGGCACCGTCGGGCTGCTGGGCGCGAGCAACCACCGGGCCTGGCGGGTCGAGCGGGCCCGCGCGACCGCCGCCGCGGCCGGCCTGCCCGGGTACGAGGTGCTGCAGTACCACCGCAGCTACCTGCCGTCCCGGGTGGACCTGCCGAACGCGCTGGACCCGGACGGCGACGTCGGCTGGGTCGGCCCGGACCTGGCCAGTTACCTGCGGGCCGAGCCCGGGCTCACGCTCGTCGCGTACTCGCCGCTGCTCAAGGGGGCGTACGTGAAGCCGGAGCGGCTGGGCGAGGAGTATGCGCTGCCCTCCACCCCGGCCCGGTTGGCGGCGCTGCGCGCGGTGGCCGACGAGACCGGGGCCACGGTCAACCAGGTGGTGCTGGCCTGGCTGATGGGCGGCGACCTGCCGGCGATCCCGCTGGTCGGCTGCTCCTCGGTGGCGCAACTGGACGAGGCCCTGGGCGCGGTGGACCTGGAGCTGGCTACCGAGCAGCGGGCCCGGTTGGACGCGGCCCGCTGAGCGGGTTCCGGGCCGGAGGGATCACGCCATCCGGCCCGGAACCCGGGTCACTCAGTCGATCGGGAACCGGCTCGCCTCGACGTCCAGCCGGAACGGGCTGCTGCCCGGAATCGCCACCGGCGTGGCCTCCGCCTGCGTGGCCACGCCGTCGTACCAGCCGGCGTACCGGACGTAGGGCGGCGTCCAGAGCCAGGCGACGGTGACCTTCTGCGGGCCGAGGACGCGCATCGCGTACTCACCGTCCCCGTCGGACGTCCAGCCGACGACCTCCCCGGTACGGGCGCTGTGCACGGTCACCTGCGCGTTGACCGGCCGCCCCTCGGGATCGACCAGCCGGCCGGTGACCAGGACGCCCCGCCGCAGGGCCGGGCTGTAGGTGGTGGTCGCGCCGGCCCGGACGGTCACCGGGGTGGCCTTGCCCCGCAGGGCGAACCCGCCGGACCACTGCGTGGCGTTGCCCTCGGTGGTGAAGAGCAGCGGCCACGCGTACGGGCCGAGCCAGTCGATCCGGTAGCGACCCTGCGCGTCCAGCGCGACCCCCCAGCGCGGACCGCTGACGCCGGGCTCGTGAGCGAGGGTCACCGTGCCGGAGGTCACCAGCTTGCCGGTGGCCGCGCTGGTCACGGTGCCGGTGACGACGCCGGCCCGGTCGAGACGGATGGCCGGGACGGTGACGGTCTGCCCGGCCTTGAGGGTGATCGCCCGGGCCTGCTTCGGGTCACCGGTGCCGCCGGTCGCGCCGACCCACTGCGCCCCGTAAGCCGAGCCGGTCGCCGGGCGGGCGAAGATGTTCCACGAGCCGGCCTCGACCCGGTCGAGCCGGACCGCGCCGGTCGGGTCCGAGCAGGCCCGCGGGCTGGGGCGGGCCAGGTCGCCGGTGCCGGCCGGGGCCGCGGTGAGGCAGACGCCGGCGACGGGCGCGCCGGTGGCCGCGTCGACCACCTGCGAAACCAGGTGTGCCGACGGGGTCAGGTCGACCACGTTCGCGCCACCACCGTCGGCCGACACCGTCACCGACGCCTCGCGGGTCAGGTAGGACCCGTCCTCGGTGGAGACGGTGATCCGCTGCGGGCCGGGAACCAACGGCGACACGGTCAGCTCGGGTCCACCGCACGCGCTCCGGCGCGGGTCGATGAACACGCAGAAACTGTCGATCGGGGCGCCGGTCAGCGCGTCGCGCGCCCGCAGTGTGGAGGGGACGGGTGCGAGCAGCCGCTCGGTGACGTCCGTCGTGTCCCCCGCGGACACCCGGACCGTTCCGGCCTGCGCCCAGGTCGTGCGACCCGGCACCCACTGCCGCAGCACATCGTCGGGCAGGTCGGGGCTGCCGTAGGCCGGACTGATGGCGATCTTGTAGTCGTTGGCCGGCAGCTCCAGGCTGAGCTGCCCGGACTCGTCGAGCTGCTGGAGCCCGCGGCTGTAGCTGCTGTCGGCGGCCAGCACGTCGACGCTGCCCTGCATCGGGGTGCCGTCCGGCGCGGTCACGGTCAGGTGCAGGACCCCGGCGGGGTCGTCGGCCGCGTGGGCGGCGGTGGTGGGCAGCGCGGCGGCGGCGAGCGCCGCCACGGCGAGCGCGGTGAGCGTTCTTCGGGCGATGGACACAGGCGACTCCTCCGGTCGGTGCGCAGCGAGGGCTCCTGTGCCTGCATGGCCGAGACACGCCCCCGTGCGTCAGTGCCGCCCGCAGCTTACGGTCATCGATGCGTCACGTGCTGTCACCGATCGGTCAGTCAGTCGACCCGGGCGGCGCCCGCCAGATCGGATCTGGCGGGCCGTCTGGCGCCGTCAGGGTGAGGCCGGCAGTGAGGGAGGGCAGCATGACGCCGTTGCGGCTCGCCGTGCTCATCGGCAGCACCCGTGAGGGACGGGTCGGCGACCGGATCGGGCGCTGGTTCGCCGCACAGGCCCGCCGCCGGGACGGGCTGGTGGTCGAGGAGATCGACCTCGCCGGGTTCGACCTCCCGACCGCCCTGCCCGCCGAGCCGACGCCGGCGATGCGGGAGTTCGCCGGGCGGGTGGCGCGGGCGGAGGCGTTCGTCGTGGTCACCCCCGAGTACAACCACAGCTTCCCGGCCTCGTTGAAACAGGCGATCGACGTCGCCTACGACGAGTGGCAGGCCAAGCCGGTCGGCTTCGTCTCGTACGGCTGCCGGTCGGTCGGTCTGCACGCGGTCGACCAGCTCCGGACGGTCTTCACCGCGCTGCACGCGACGACCGTACGGGACACCGTCGGCGTCGACCTGCTCGACGGCGAGCCCACCGGGCACGCCGAGGAACGGCTCCGGCAGGACGTCCGGCTGCTCCTCGACGAGCTCTGCTGGTGGGGCCTGGCGTTGCGCGACGGTCGCGCGGCCCGCCCGTACGCCTGCTGAGAACACCCACGGAGAGAGGTAGTGATCATGAGTAACCGGAACACCGGCCTGGCCGTCGAGGCCGACGGCCTGGTCCGGTCGTTCGGCTCGACCCGGGCGCTCGACGGGCTGGACCTGCGGGTCCCCGCCGGCACCGTGTACGGGATGCTCGGGCCGAACGGCGCGGGCAAGACCACCGCGGTGCGGGTGCTGGCGACGCTGCTGCGCCCCGACGGCGGCACGGCCCGGGTCTTCGGCCACGACGTGGTGACCCAGGCCGACGCGGTCCGCGCCCGGGTGAGCCTGACCGGCCAGTACGCCTCGCTGGACGAGGACCTGACCGGGGCGGAGAACCTGGTCCTGCTGGGCCGGCTGCTCGGGCTGGGCCGGCCGGCCGCGCGGGACCGGGCCGAGGCGTTGCTGGCCGCGTTCGGGCTGACCGAGGCGGCGGCCCGGCAGGTGAAGAAGTACTCCGGCGGGATGCGGCGGCGGATCGACATCGCGGCGAGCATCCTCAACACGCCGGACCTGCTGTTCCTGGACGAGCCGACCACCGGGCTCGACCCGCGCAGCCGCAACCAGGTGTGGGAGATCGTGCGGGCGGTGGTGGCGCACGGCACCACCGTGCTGCTGACCACACAATACCTGGACGAGGCGGACCAGCTCGCCGGCCGGATCGCGGTGGTCGACCACGGCCGGGTGATCGCGGAGGGCACCCCGGGCGAGCTGAAGTCGTCGGTCGGCTCGGGCACCGTCCACGTGCGACTGCGCGACGCCGGGCAGCGGTCCCGGGCCGAGCAGGTGCTGCGGACCACGCTGGGCGTGCCGGTGCAACTCGCGGCGGACCCGGTGGCGCTGACCGCGCGGGTCGGCGAGGACGGCACCGACCTGGAGGCCGGCGAGCAGGCCGCCCGCGCCCTCGGCGAGCTGGCCCGGGCCGGCATCGTCGTCGACGACTTCTCCCTCGGCCAGCCCAGCCTGGACGAGGTGTTCCTGGCCCTGACCGACCACCCGGCCGTCTCGACGGACGAGCGGGACGACGAGCTGGAGGCGGCCCGATGAGCGACACCGCGACGACCACCGCCGGGCGGGCGCCGTCCGTCTACGTGCCCTCCGCCGAGGCGCTGGCGACCGTGCTCGCCCCCGGGGAGCGACCGGCCCGGCCGGGGCCGCTCGCCGCGTCGCTGACCTTCGGCTGGCGGGCCATGCTGAAGATCAAACACGTGCCCGAGCAGCTGTTCGACGTCACCGCGTTCCCGATCATCATGGTGCTGATGTTCACGTACCTGTTCGGCGGCGCGCTCGCCGACAGCCCGCGTGCGTACCTGCAGTTCTTCCTGCCCGGCATCATGGTGACCAGCGTCGTGATGATCACCATGTACACCGGGGTGGGCCTGAACAACGACATCGAGAAGGGTGTCTTCGACCGGATCCGCACCCTGCCGGTGTGGCGGCCGGCGGCGCTGGTCGGGATGATCTTCGGGGACGTGCTGCGCTACGTGCTGGCCGCCCTGGTCATTCTCGCCGTGGGCCTGGTGCTCGGCTTCCGCCCGGACGGCGGGGTGCCCGGCGTGCTGGCCGGGATCGGCCTGCTGGTGGTCTTCTCGTTCGCGTTCTCCTGGGTGTGGACGTTCTTCGGCCTGGTGCTGCGCAGCGAGAAGTCGGTGATGGGCGTCAGCATGATGGTGCTGTTCCCGCTGACGTTCCTGAGCAACGTGTTCGTCGACCCGTCCACCATGCCGGGCTGGTTGCAGGCGTTCGTCAAGGTCAACCCGATCACCCACCTGGTCGCCTCGGTGCGCGCCGCGATGGGCGGCTCGATGGACGCCACCAACACGATGTGGCTGCTGCTGTGGAGCGCCGGTTTCGTCGCGGTCTTCGGCTCCCTGACCATGTACCGCTACAACCGCCGCTGACGTCCGTTCCGCCGCCCCGGCCGGACCACCGGGGCGGCGGACGCGGGCTCGCCGCGCGTGACGGCCGGGGCCGAGGGGAGGCGTCAGAGACGCCAGGAGATCGGGTCGGGCGGTAGGTAGCGGCACGTGGTGCCGGTGGTGATCGAGTCGCGCAGGTGGGATGCCAGTGCCGGGTGCCGCTGGTCGATCCGGCGCAGCGAGTCACGGATCCGGCCGGTCACCGCCTTGCGCGCCCGCTCCGCCTGGTCACCGAGGCGGCGACTGCGCCCGGCCAGGCCGGCGGCGGCCCGCAGTTGGTCGAGCAGGGCGGCGCGCTCGGCGTCCAGGGCAGCCAACCGCCGCTCGTCGTCACGCCGGGCGGCCCGGTCGATCTCGTCGTCGAGCCGCCGCAGGTGCTGCCGGTAGCGGGCCTTCGCCTCGTCGTCGAGCACCGGATCGGCGCCGAGCCGACCGGCCGCGACCAACTCCGGCCCGGCCGCCGGGTCGAGCAGGTCGATCGCGGGCACGTCCACGCCCGGCCGGCCCAGCAGCAGCCGCAGGTCGTGCAGGCCCTTGGCGTCGGGCAGGTGCACCACGACACCCGCCCACCCGAGCCGCCACACCGGCCCGTCCGGGCGGAACTCCGGCCACCCCGGGTCGACTCCGTCCACACCGGAGGGAGCTACGCCGGTGCCACCGACAACCGGCGTCGGCCTGTCGCGGCCCGCCTCCTGAACCCGCCCGCCCCCGGACGGCTCCGTCATGGGGAGGGCAGCGTCACCCGAGTAAAACCCCGTCGTCCGGGCGGAGATGTCGCCGAAGGCATCCGCCGGCCCCAGCCGGTCGACCACCTGGGGCATGCCCAGCGCCCGCGCCTCGGCCACCACCGCGGCGCGCAGCCGGGTCGCCTCGGCCGCGTCGCCCGGCCCGCCGCGCCCGGTCAGCGCGGTGACCAGCCCGGCCCGGGCCAGCACCGACCAGGGACGCGCGCCCAGCCGGTCGGCGGCGTCGCGCGCCGCCGCGTAGCCGGCCACCGCGTCGTCCCACCCGCCCAGCGCCGCGTCCACACCGGCCAGCCACAGGTCGACCGGGCCGGCCACGTCGCAGCCGAACAGCGCGACCATCCACCGGCCCCGGTGCGGGGCCAGGGCCGGCCGCACCTCGGCGCAGCGGCCCGGGTCGCCGTCGACCGCCGCCGCCTGCGCGCGCAGGCGCAGCCACACCGGCGACACCGGACGGGGGTACGTGGTGCCGGCCGCCTCGATCTCGGCGGTGAGCCGGAGCACCGTGGCGGTGTCGCCGCGTTCGGCGGCGGTGATCCCACGCAGCAGCTCGACCTGCGGGTGCCCCGCGCCGGCCTGGTCGAGCAGGGCCTCGGCCTCGGCGAGACGCCCGCGCAGGAGCAGCAGCGCCCAGCGCAGGTGGTGTGCCATGAAGGCGTGGTCCGAGTGTTCCCACTCGCCGTAGCCCTCCATCTCGGCGTAGCACGACTCCGCGCCGGCGAAGTCGCCCCGGAGGGCGGCGATGATGCCGCTGTCGACGGTCGCCGCCATCCGCTGGCGGGCCACGTCGCCCTCGCGGCAGCCGGCCACGAACGCGGTCAGCTCGTGCCGGTATGCCGGGTCGCCCAGTTCCAGCAGCGCGACCCAGCGCAGCGAGGTGGCCCACAGCTCGGTGTCCCGGTCGCCACTGCGGCGGGCCACCTCCCGGATCTCGGCGGTGACCACGGCCCGTTCCTCGGCGGTGCCGAGCCCCCACGTGGTGTCGTGGCGGGCCCACAGGCTGAACGTGAGCGCCTCGTCGTCGCGGCCGTGCCGGGCGAGCGTCTCGGTGGCGGTGATGAGGTCGGTGACCAGCGCGCGGATCGACCGTTCCGGCTCCGGTTCGCCGATCAACCGCCCGTACGCCTCCCGGACCAGCGCGGCGGCGTCGAGCCGGCGGCGGGTGGCCGAGTGCTGCCCGTGGGCGGTCAGCGCCACCCGGGCCAGCACGGCCGGCTCGTCCAGCCCCCGGGCCAGCGTGGCGGCGTCGACCAGCAGCCGCTCGACCTCCTCCGGCGCGCCGGCGTGGTGCAGCAGCCCGGCCAGTTCCAGCAGCACCCGCACCCGGCGCGCGGGCTCGTCGGTGCGGTCGAGCGCACGCCGGAAGTGCCGCACCGACTCCTCCACGGCCAGCCGCCCGCTCGCGTCGCGGGCGGCGGCCAGCAGCAGGTCACCGGCGCGTACCGGCTCCAGCTCGGCCCCGGCGAGCCAGGCGTGCCGGGCCAGGTCGGCCGGGATGAGCCGGTCGGTCACCGCGGCGGACCGGTCGACGGCCCGGACCACGGCGGCGTGCCGGGCCCGCCGCTCGTCCTCGGCGAGGCCGTCGTAGAGCGTCTCGCGGACCAGGTCGTGCACGAACGCGAACCGGCCGCCGCCCCGGGCCAGCACCAGGCGGGCGGCGGCCGCCCGGTCGAGCAGCCGGTCGACCTGGGCGGCCGGGGCGGGTACGCAGGCGGCGAGGACCTGCCGGTGGAACTCGCGACCGAGCACGGCCGCCACGGTGAGCGCCTCGACCACCGGCGCGGGCAGTTGGTCGAGGCGGCGGCGCACCGCCTCCCGCACGCCGGGGGCGATGGTGTCGGCCAGCCCGTCGGTGTGCCAGAGCCGGGCGGTCTGCTCGACGAAGAACGGATTGCCGCCGGTGCGCCGGTGCACCTCGTCGACCAGGCCGGCGTCGGGCTCGCGACCGGCGGTGCGGGTGATCAGGGCGGCCACCTCGTCGCGCCCGAGGCCGGTGAGCGTGATCGTGGTGGCCTTCGCGGTCAGCGGCAGCAGCAGCGGCCGCAGCGGGTGGTCGCCGGCTTCGACCTCGGCGTCGCGGTAGGTGCCGATCAGCAGCAGCCGCTCGAACCAGGTGTGCTGGGTGGCGAACTGGAGCAGCCGCAGCGAGGCCGGGTCGGCCCAGTGGAGGTCGTCGAGGACCACCACGACCGGCCGGTGCTGGGCGACCGCGACCAGGGCGGTGGTCACCGCGTCGTGCTTGTCGAACTCCGCCCGGTCCCCGTCGTCGCCCGGCCCGGCCGGGTCGTCGGCGGCCGGCCCGCCGAGCAGGGCGGCCAGCCCGACGCCGGCGGCCTCCTGCGCGCGGGCCCAGTCGTCGGCCGAGCGGGCCAGCCGGCGCAGCACCTGCATCCAGGGCCAGTAGTCGGGGGCGGTGTCGGACTCCCAGCAGGCGCCGCCGAGCACCAGCGCCCCGCGCCGGCGGGCCTGGTCGGCGGCGGCGCCGACCAGCGTGGTCTTGCCGATGCCCGGCTCGCCGGTGACCAGGACCAGGCCGCCGTGGCTGGTGGTAACCCGGTCGACCTCGGCGCGCAGCAGACCCGCGGGATGTTCCCGCCCGATGATCCCCTCGCCGAACCGCGGCTCCATGACCTCCCGACGGTAGTCGACAGGTCCGACATCGCGGCGTCGCTCAGCCCATCGGCTGGCGGGCGTCGGTGACCACGTGGGAGCAGGCCGGGCAGGCCGCCGGCCCCTGCTCGGCGAACCACCGGCAGGTACGCCGGATCGCGCACTTCGGCAGCGTCTCCTCGGCGGGCGGCGCGGTCTCGGCGTACGAGGCGGCCATTCGGGCGCCCAGCCCGCAGTGCGAGCCGGTCCAGAAGCCGCAGGACGAGGTGACGCAGGGGCCGGCGAGCCGGACCCGGCTCTCGATCGGCTCGTCCGAGTCGTCGGCCCCGGCGAGCGCCACCTCGGCCGGTACGGCCGGAGTCACGTAGGCCACCCGGCCCGCCGGAGTGATCATGCCGAGGAACACCGTGGCGTTGGACGCCGGGGTGCTCGGGCACATCCGCTCCGGCGGACCGGCCGGTCGGGCGGCGTCGGTCACCGCTGGATCCAGAATCCGATGTCGTTGATCTTCTGGCCGAGGTCCTGCGCCAGCACGCCGTCGAGTACCCAGAGCCCGTACCACTCGGGGCGCAGCTTGATGTTGCCGTGGCCGAGGGTCAGCGGGTTGGTCAGTTTGGCGTTGGCGGTGCCCAGCGCGGCCAGGCCGGCCTTCTGGATCTCGCCGGCGATCAGGGTCTGCTGGTCGGGTGTCAGGTCGACGCCGTCGACCACGAAGCGGAACTCGTTGCGGGCCATGTGCTACCTCCGGTCACTCGTACGATTCGGTGCCCAGCCCGCGACGCAGGCTGGTCCGGGTGAAGGCCGCCCAGCCGACGTGCGAGGCGGGGTCGGCGGGTTGCCCGGCGCGGGCGAGCACCCGGCCGGCGTGCTCCGGCCAGCGGGCGGCGGTGGCCGCCGCGTCGCCCCACAGCTGCCGGCAGGCGGCGACCGCGAAGGCGACCTGCTCGGACGCGCCGGTGAACCCGGCCGTCCCGTCGCCGACGCGGACCGTGCCGTCCGGCCGGACCCGCACGCTCGGGAAGTGGTGGTGCAGGCTGGCCAGCGTGGCCAGGTGGGCGACGTCCCGCCGGGCGGCGGCGAAGCCGGCGTGCAGCTCGTCGTCGCGCCGGTGGCGGATCGCGTGCAGGACCAGCGCGTCGCCGGCCGGTTCGACCCGGGCGACCACGTGCACGGGCGCGCTCCAGGCGCGGGGTGAGTTCGCCGACCAGAACGCGAGCCAGGCGGTGAGCCGGGCGTGGAAGTCGGCCTGGACGGCGACCGCGGGCGCGGACCCGTCGGGTGCGCGCAGCGCGGCGGTGGCGATCCGGTCCCGGGTGATCAGCGGCGATCCGGGACGGGCCGGCGCCGCCGCGGCGGCGCCGGTGGTGGAGGCGACGGCCAGGCCGGTCAGGGTGACCGCCGAGGCCGCCGCCGCGCCGGCGAGGAGTCGCCGACGGTCGAGCGGGTGTCCGTTGTCGTTCATCGTCGGCCCTTCGTCGACGGCAGTGCCCCGACGCTATCGACCGGAAGGGATCAGGAAAACACGCTGCGTGACGGGAGGTTGACAGGAAAGCCGGGGATTCCCGGCGGCGTGAACGACCGTTCCTGTGCCGGGTTCACGCGGCGGAGGACGGGAACCTCTCGTGCCCGAGCACGCCGAGCAGCCGCAGCTTCTCGGCGGCCTCGCTGCGCGGCGACGCGGTGAACACCAGCAACGCCTGCGACTGGTCCTCGGTGAAGAGCACCTGGCAGTCCAGTTCGATCGGGCCGAGTTCGGGGTGGACGAGCGTCTTGTGGTCGGCGAAGCGCTGGGCCACCTCGTGCCGCTCCCACAGCTCGGCGAACTCCGGGCTCACCGCCCGCAACGCCCGGACCAGCTCGCCGGCGCGCGACCGGGCGCCCATCGACCCGTACGCGGCGCGCAGGTTCGCGACCTGGGCGCGGCTCTGCCGCTCCCGGTCGTCCTCCGGGTAGCGCTCCCGCTCGGACGGATCGGTGAACCACCGGTAGATCCCGCTGCGGGCCAGGCCGGTGTGGCCGGTCCGGTCGCCGAGCAGCGCCGCGGCCAGCCGGTTCTGCACCAGCGTCTCGCCCAGGTCGGACAGGACCAGGGCGGGGGTGTCGGCCAGCCGGTCCAGCACCCGCAGCAGCGCCGGCGCGACGTGCGTGCCGGTGGCCGTCCGCTCCGGCGGGCTGTGTCCGGCCACCCGGAACAGGTAGTCGCGCTCGTCCCCGGTCAGTCGCAGCGCCCGGGCCAGCGCGGCCAGCATCTGCGGGCTCGGCTGCGGCCCGCGCCGCTGTTCCAGCCGGGTGTAGTAGTCGGTGGACATCGCGGCGAGCGCGGCGACCTCCTCCCGCCGCAGGCCGGGCGCGCGACGCCGGGCGCCCTCAGGCAGCCCGACGTCGCCGGGACGCAGGGCCTCGCGGCGTCGGCGGAGGAAGTCGGCCAGGGCTGGGCGGTCCATGATCCGAGTATCCGGCCGCCGTCGGACGCGAACCAGGGATCCCCGATCCCCCGATCAGGGATCTCTTCCCCGCCCGGGTCCGGCCGCACCATGCTGGCGGCATGGACATCTCCGGAAACACGATCTTCATCCCCGGCGCCACCAGCGGGATCGGCCTGGCGCTGGCGCTCGCCCTGAAGGACCGGGGCAACACGGTGATCGTCGGCGGCCGGCGTACCGAACTGCTCGACGAGATCGCGGCCGAACACCCCGGCCTGGACACCGTCGCGATCGACACCACCGACCCGGCGAGCATCGCGACGGCGGCCGACCAGGTGCTGGCCCGGCACCCCGACCTCAACGTCCTGGTCGCGATGGCCGGCGTCATGCGGATCGAGGACTGGCGCTCGCCCGAGACGTTCCTCGCCTCGGCCGAGGAGGTGGTGACCACCAACGTGCTCGGCCCGATCCGGCTGATCGGCGCGTTCGTCGAGCACCTGACCCGGCGCGGGAACGCGACCATCGTCACCGTCTCCTCCGGCCTGGCGTTCGTGCCGTTGCGGGTGACGCCGAGCTACAACGCCTCCAAGGCGGCGATCCACATGCTCAGCGAGTCGATCCGGTTGCAGTTGTCCGACACCGGCGTACGGGTGCTGGAGCTGGTCCCGCCGGCCGTGCGGACCGGGCTGCTGCCCGGCCAGGAGACCAGCGAGTTCGCCATGCCGCTGGACGAGTTCGTGACCGAGGTGGTGGCGCTGCTGGAGGCGCGGCCGGACGCCACCGAGATCCAGGTCGAGCGGGTGAAGTTCCTCCGCCACGCCGAGGCGCGCGGCGACTACGCGCAGGTGGTGGCCACGCTCAACGCGGCGGATCCGCACGCCGCGACCTGAGCCCGGTCAGGCCCGGAGCAGACCCGCGACCGCTCGCTGCGCGTCGACGATCGCACCGACCGGCAGGTCGAGCACCCAGAGCGCGGCGGCCAGGTAGTCGAGGACCCGCCACCGCTGCTCCTCGGTCAGCGCGCGGTGGTCGAGCGGGGCCCCCGCCTCCACCGGAAGCGTGGGGCGGGGGCCCCGCCGCACCACCCCGAGCGCCGCGCCCAGCCGGTCCGCGAGCACCGCGGCGAGCCGCCGGCGGTCCACCCCGAGCAGGTACGGGGCCAGCTCCGCGTCGGCCGCGACCAGCCGCATCCAGCGGTGTACCGCCTCGCGTACGGCGACCGGGCCGAGCCGGTCGCGGGGCTCGCGGGAACAGGTCACCAGCTCCGTCGTCCGCACGACCAGGGGTACGGACGATCGACCCCGATCAGTTCAGCCCAGACCTTGATATCGATGGATGCCTATCTATAGGCTGGCGGCGTTCCGCTCACCCCCCACCCCAAGGAGTGTGAACCATGCGTACGCCGAAGCTGTCCCGGATCCTCGCCACCCTCGCGGCCGCGACGCTCGCGGCGCTGGGCGCGGTCGCCGTCAACCCGGCACCGGCCTCCGCCGCCGTCCGCAACGTCTGCTACAACACCAGCCAGGCCGGCCCGTTCGCCAGCTACGCGGTGCAGGCGGCGTCCATCTGGAACAACCGCACCAACAACATCAACATGGCCCAGTGCGGGTCCAACCTGATGATCTACTACACCTACGGCGGCGGGTCGTACGCCCAGCGCACCAGCCTCGGCAACGGCCGCGTGGTCATCGACTACTACCAGGCCCAGCAGTACTCGCCGCTGCGCATCATGACGCACGAGATCGGCCACATCCTCGGCCTGCCGGACAACTACAACGGCAACTGCGCCATCCTGATGTCCGGCGGCAGCGCCGGCACCAGCTGCACCAACCCGTACCCCAGCTCCACCGAGGCCGCCCGGGTCGACTCGCTGTTCGGCTTCGCGGCCCGCAGCGCGACGCCCGCCCAGGTCTTCAGCGGCAGCTGGCCGGCCGCCACCGTGGTCGGCGCCGGTCGCTGACGACGCACCGGTGACGGGGTCGGCGGGTCACCGCCGGCCCCGTCCGCGCGTCCGTGCCCGGTTCCTCCCGGCCGTCCCGCCGGCCGCCGCGTCGGCCGCCAGGTCCGACGCCCGCCGGCTCAGCTCCTCGACCCGGTCGCGCAGCCGGCCCACCGAGTCCCCGGAGTCCGGGTCGGACACCTCGTCGAGCAGCCCCACGTAGTCCCCGGCCAACCGCAGGTAGCCCGGCCCGCCGGTCCGGTCCAGATCGATGATCTGCTGGGCCAGCACCGCCGTCGCGGCGCCCAGCGCGGCCCGCTCATCGGCGCGCGCGTCCCGCCCGGCCCGGCGCGCGTCGGCCAGCCGCCCGGCCCGCCGACCGCCCAGCCAGAGCGCCGCCGCGCCGGCCACCACGCCGACGACCGCGCCGCCGGCCAGCAGGTAGCGGGGCAGCGACGGGCTGATCGTCCGGGCGCCGTCGGGCAGCAGGCCGGTGCGGACCAGCCGGTCGTAGTTGAGCACGATCACCTTCAGCGCCTCGATCGGCCGGTCCACGAACGCGTCCGCGCCCTGACTGATCACGGTCTCGGTGACCATCGACCGGCCGATGTCGCGCGGGCTGTCGCCACCGACCCGGGAACAGCCGTAGGTGTCCCAGTCGTCGCCGTCGCGGCTCATCGCCAGCACCAGCGTGCCCCCGGTAACCCGTTCGGTGTCGGCGCACGCCTCGCGCAGGTCCGCTCCCGGCGACATCAGCAGCACCACCAGCCGGCGGTTGCCGACGACCCGCTCGGCCGCGGTCCGGTCCAGGTCGACGCCGGGCGCCGCGTAGACCGACGACGCCCGCACGTGCCGGGCCACCGGGCCGTCGAACACGCCGCCGGACCACAGCGCCCACCCGGCCAGCGCCAGGCAGGCCAGCACCGCCCGGCCGAACGCGGTGCCGACCAGCCGGCCGAGCAGCCGGCGCGCGACGGCGGTCACGAGAGCCTCCCCCGCAGGTAGACGTCCGGGCGGTAGCCGGGCATCCGCACGTCCCGGGCCACCCGGTCCAGCTCGGCCGCCGCGTCCGCCAGCAGCCCGCGTACGTGCCGGTCGGGCAGGCCGTCGTCGAGCGCGTACCGGGCCGCGCGCAGCCGGCCGACGCCCCGCACCAGCGCCGGGTCGCTGCGGGCGTCGGTGAGCACTGACAGCTCCACGGCCAGCGCGGAGAGCCCGGCCAGCCGGGCCGGCGTGCCACCCGGCCCGACGTCGCCCGGCCGGCTCCGGCCCGCGCCGCGCACGGTGCGGATCGACAGCACCACGAACCCGGCCACGCAGCCGGCGAAGAGCCAGGGCAGCGCCGGCAGCGCCACCCGCAGCGGGTCGAACGGCCGGTACGGCAGCGGCCTTTCGAACAGCCCCGCGTAGCGCACGTCGGTCACCCGCGCCAGGTAGGCGCCGAGCACGTTGAGCTGCGGATAGTCGTAGCGGCTGAGCCGGCCGCCGTACTGCGCGTAGAAACTGACGCCGGCCACCTCGGCGAAGTCCGCCGCGCCGGGACCGTGGTACTCGATCCAGCCGCCGTACATCACCACCACCGGCCGATCCGGGGCGAGCCGGTGCAGCGCCGGCCCGTACGCCGGCAGCGGCGTCCCGTACGGCTGGGCCGGCAGCACCACGAACCAGGCCCCGCCCGGGAACGCGTCCCGCGCGTCGTCCTCCGGCAGCCGGGGCAGCGTGGCGCCGGGCCCGACGTACCGGCCGGTGGCGCGCAGCGCGGCGGTGACCGGGGCCAGCTCGGCGGCGGTCGGTTCCCGCCACCGCAGGTCGTCGCGGTCCGCCGGGGCGGGCTGCTCGCGCAGCCCGGCGAGCAGCGCGAGCACCTGCCCGGTCACGTCGCCGGTGGCGAACTGCGCCCGCCAGCCCGGCAGGTCGTCCGGGGTGGCCAGGTAGGGGCCGCCGCTGACCTCGGTGCCGACGATCCGGACGGTGGCGTTCTGCACGTCCTTCACCCGCTTGCGTTCCGCCTCGTCCAGGCCGGGCGGCGCGACCAGGATCCGGGTGCCGTCACCGCCGATGGCGGCCCGGACCCGGGCCTCGTCCCAGCGCGCGACCGCACCGGGCAGCCGGACCACCGGGTCGGCCGCGACCAACGCGGTCATCTCCTCGACCGACGGGACCGTGGCGTCGCTCAACTCACCGGCGGAACCCTCAGCGGGCAGCGTGGCCGACGACGGCGAGCGCCCGTAGCTGACCGTCACGCTCTGCCGCTGCGCCACCAGGAACACCGCCAGCACGGCCACCGCGACCACCAGCAGCGACCAGCGCAGCACCTCCCGCCGTACGGTCACCGGCCGTCCCGCCACAGCTCGTCGGCGCGGCGGGCGTGGTCGGCGGCCTCGTGGGCCGCGTCCGCGCGGCCGCGCGCGGCCGCCAGCAGCTCGGCCCGGGCCAGCAGCCGTTCCGCCTCGGGCACCGGCGTCCGGGCGGCGTCCCGGCTGACGCCCGCGTCGTGGATCGCCGCCCGCGCCGACGACCAGGCCACCCGCCGGTCCTCGGCGCGGGCGCGGCGCCGGGGCAGCAGCGCGGCGACGAAGCCGGCGGCCACCGCCACGACACCCCCGCCCAGCCAGGGCAGCACGCTCAAGGTCATGATCCCTGTCTAACGCACCGCCGCCAGCGACGCCGACGAGTACCCCTCCTGGAAGCCGTCCATGAACGCGCCCGCCATCCCCGACACCACGCACCCGGCGCAGCACAGGATCACCAGGATCGCCGGCACCGCGACCCAGAGGACGGTCGTCCAGTTGATCCCGTCCGGCTCCGGCTCCGGCGCGTACCCCGGCGGCGGGTACTGCGGCGGATAGCGCGGCTGGTACGGATCCGGCTGGTACGGGTCGTGAGGATGCACCCGCACATCCTGCCCACCACCCGCTGCCGCCGGAAGATCCGCTCGGACCGGCCACCTCGACCGGTCAGGCCCGGTGCGCGTCCAGGTGGGTGAGCACGGTCTGGTTGGCCTCCCAGCCGTCCGGGAACTTCACCGGCACGTCCAGGTGCACCCGCTCGGTCGACGGGTACGCGTCCAGCAGCTCACCGATGCCGGCCCGGGCCACCACCACGCAGGCGTGCCGGTGCCGGGACGCCAGCACGCACAGCCGCCCCGACTCCAGGTGGAACGCGGTCGCGTCGCGCCGGCCGGAGAGTGGGTGCAGCACGATCGTCACGTCGTACTCCCGGCCCTGGAGCCGGTTGGCGGTGTCCACCGTGATGCCCGCGCCGGCCGCGCCCAACCGGGACCGGATGGCCGCGACCTGGTCGCGGTGCGCGGCGCCGACGGCGATCCGGTCCGCGCTCACCGGCGCGCCGCCGGGCGCGGCCTCGCTGACCGCGACCGCGCCGCGCCGCAGCACCCGCAGCGCCAGCTCCGCGCACGCCGCCGCGGCCTCGCCGTCGGTACGCACGGTGTGCCGCGCCGGCAGCTCGTGCAACGCCCAGCCGGTGGTGGCGGCCAGCTCGACCGAGGCGTCGTAGGCGTCGCCCGGCCCCGGCTCGGTGAACGTCAACGCCCGGTCGGCCGGCCCGGTGCCGGCGCGGAAGCCGGTGAACGGGTAGAACGCGGCGGACACCACCGGCGCGGCGGAGGCGGGCAGCCGCCACGACACCGGCAGCCGGTGCACCGGCAGCTCCGGGTTGTGCCGCAGCAGCGTGGCCACCGCCGACTGCATCGGATCCCAGGTCAGACCGGTCCACCGGGCGGTCTCGACGGTGGAGAACGGGTCGAGCTGCCCCGGGTCGCCGACGAACAGCGCCCGCTCGAACCGCCCGGCCACGCGCAGCAGCGCGTCCGCGCGCATCTGGTACGCCTCGTCCACGATCGCCCACGGCCAGGTGCCCTCGGTGACCGTGGCCCACTTGGCCGCCGTGGCGATGGTCACCGCCGGCCCACCCAGGTCGGCGACCTTCGCCGCGACCCGGACCGCCGGGTGGGCGGTGACCCGCTCGGTGGGCCGGTAGTCGGCCGCCGAGAGCCGGCCGACGCGCAGCTCGGGCGCCTTCCGGCCGAGCCGGTCGATGAGGTCGTCGACCTGCTCGTTGGTCTGCGCCACGATCATCAGCGGGTCACCGGTGACGGCGAGTTCGATCGCCGCGCGGACGACGAGGGTCGACTTGCCCGCGCCGGGCGGCGAGTCCACCACCACGCCGCGGTGCGCGCCCTCGCGCACGTCGCGCAGCACACTCTCGACCACGTGCAAGGAAGGGCCCCTTCTTAACGCATCCGGTAGAGGCGGGGCCCCTTCTTAACACGCCCGGGGTAAGACTGCGGGCATGAGTGAAGCACCGGTGCTCTACCTCATCGTCTGCGCGGCTCCCCCGGCCCAGCGGATCGGCGAACTCGCCGAACTGCTCGCCGCCGACGGCTGGCGAGTCTGCCTGATCGCCACCCCGATCGCCGCGACCTGGCTCGACCGCGACGAACTCGCCGCGCAGACCGGCCATCCGGTACGCGCCGAGTGGCGCCGCCCCGGCGACCCCGAGCCGCACCCGCCGGCCGACGCCGTCGCGGTCGTGCCGGCCACCTTCAACACGCTGAACAAGTGGGCGGTCGGGGCGAGCGACACGCTGGCCCTGGGCGTCCTCAACGAGATGCTCGGCGCGGGACCGCCGATCCACGTGTTTCCCCGGGTCAACGCCGCGCTGTCGGCGCATCCCGCCTACCGGCCGAACCTGCGGCGGCTGCGCGAGGCGGGGGTGGTGGTGCACGACGGGGACGTGCTGCGGTCACCGGACGAGATGACGCCGAGCCGCTGGGCGGCGGTGGTGGACGCGCTGCGCCTGGCGCGCCTCCCGGGTTGAGAGCTCTCAGCGAAGGTCAGCCAGGTCAACGACTCGGTCGAGTACGCGATCCGCGAGCTGGTAGTTGTGATGCCGGCCGTGGTTGGTCGTGCCGGACAGGAGCGACGACGCCAGATCCCGGGCGGCGATGGCGAACGGCTCCTGGGACAGCGCCTCGATCAGCTCGTCGTACCAACCCCAGACGCGCACCTGATCCTGCCCGGCGTCCCGGTAGGGGTTACTCCGATCGAACTCCAGATGCGGATACCGCTCCTCGACGCCCTGCCCCGAGCCGGCATGACGGTGCAGCACCGACTCTCGGACGACCATGAAGCCACCCACGTCCTCGCTGTCGACATCCTCCGGCGGGAAGAGTACGAAGGTCTCCATCCGCTTCATGTTGAGGGTGGAGAGGCGCCCCGCTCCGGTCTTCGGCAGGCAGGACAGCGCCCAAGCCACATATTCGGTGCCGGTCGGGTCAGGGACTGCCGCCGTCAGATAGGCCCGATTCGCCGCTACGGTCTGGTGGAGGTAGGGACCGGCGGCGAGGGCCGCGAACCTCTCCTGCTTCTCTGGGTCTGCACGCATCAGAACCTCGCGGCCATCAATCTGAATCATCCGTGCACTGTAGGTGGACGATGTGCGGGTAGACGTCGCACAAACGGGCCGGCGGAGGGGCCCGACCGCCCGCTCCGCAACGCGATCCTGGTTGAGGGCTAGGTCCAGCCGGGTGATCAGATTCCCGCAGACGGGACCATACGATCGCGCGACGAGTACGAACCCGGACTGTTCGGTTCCGAGCGGTTGACGAGAGGAATCGGCGTGCAGCAGATCCAGACGCGGACGGCACTGCGGCAACTCTTGGCGGAGTGGCCGGGCCAGAACAAGCGGGATCTCCTGACCGGACTGCGGAGCCTGGGCCTCGACGGGCTGACCACGACCGACGTCAACCGCGTGTTGTATTCCGGACGTGGCACGTTCGCCCATGACGGCGCCACTCCGCCGCGATGGCGACTGGCGTCTGGGGCGGAGCGGGGAGCTAGGGGGAGGCTCACGCAACCCCGCTGCTACATCGGCAGAAAACCACGTGCCTGGCAGAGCGAGGCGTTGGCCGACTGGCACACCAATGGCCGTCGAGGCGTTGTGGAGGCGGTCACCGGCACCGGCAAGACGACGGTCGGGGTGTTGGCGGCCGCAGCTGCGGTGGATGCCGGCGAGAAGGTGCTCCTACTCGTTCCCGGACGTGAGCTGCTCGACCAGTGGCACGCTGTATTACAACGCGATCTTCGGATCCCGCGGGTAGGACGTCTTGGGGACGGCCACCGGGATTCGCTGTCCCATCATTCGATCCTGGTGGCCACCGTTCATTCCGCCGCGAAGGAGCGCATCCTCCTAGGAGGCGCTTCCGGACTGTTGATCGCCGACGAGGTGCACCGCTACGGCGCGATGACCTTCGCGCGTGCCCTCAACCAGAGCTACGGAGCCCGGCTGGGCCTGACTGCGACGTACGAACGAACGGATAATGGCCTGGTTGACCATCTGCAGCCCTACTTCGGCGAGGTGGTGGCGGGGTGCACTTACGAGCGCGGCTTGGCCGACGACATTCTGGCCCCATTCCGCGTTGCCTTCCTGGGAGCTGACTTCGCCGGGAACGAGCGCGAACAGTACGACCAGTACGACGAGCAGGTCAGGGCACTCCGACGCCGGCTGGTCCTCGACCACGACTGTCCTGCGGAGCCCTTCGGGGAATTCATGACGCACGTCAACGAGCTCAGCCGAGGGGGTCACGGCGATCTTCGCGCGATGATGGACGCCAGCCGATACCTCAACGCGTTCAGCAAGCGCCGGCAGCTGCTTGCCGGTTGCCGGCGGAAACACGAGGCGTTGGCTTCACTCGCGCCGATCCTCACCGAGGCGGACGCCGGATTGGTTTTCAGCGAGACCACGGCCAGCGCCGAGCAGGCGGCGGACGTGCTGCGTGGACGGGGCGTGCCGGCTTCGGAATTCACGAGTGAACTCCCCCGGACCGCGCGCAAGCACCGCTTGACCGAGTTCAAGCAGGGAAGGATAAAGGTGCTGACCGCGCCTCGGGTCCTCGACGAGGGGATCGATCTGCCCCAGGCGGAGGTCGGGGTCGTCGTGGCGGGAACCCAGAGCAGGCGTCAGATGATCCAGCGGATGGGACGCGTCATCCGGCCCAAGCACGATCGGCGACCGGCGACGTTCGTCGTCCTCTACATCAGGGGTACGTCGGAGGATCCGAAGAACGGCGCGCACGAGGGATTCATCGATCAGCTGATCGACGTCGTTGCTGACTACAAGACCTTCCGCCCGGGAGCGCCTGAAGCGAAGTTGCTCTCGTGGTACCGCGAGGGCAGGCTGCGCTGACGAGGTGCCACTGCGTCAGCGAGGTCGGGGCACCTGCCGGTTGAACCGGGGGCGTAGCGCCAGGACCAGCGCTTCCTTCGTACCCTCGGGGTTGTCGGTCTCCTGCCAGCGGACCTCGCGCCGGCCCAGCCACCCGGCGATGTCGTCGCGGGTCGCGGCGTGGCCCGGGGTGTCGAGGAGCTGGCCGACCTGGTCGTGCAGCACCGACGAGTCGCGGTTGCCGGTGAGGTGCTGGCGCAGCCGGGCGCGCAGGTTGCCGGTGTAGCCGACGTAGACGACCACACCGCCGTCGAGCACCAGGTGCACGCCGGGCGCGGCCGGCGCGCCGGCGACGACCTCCATCGTGTACGGCAGGGCCGGCGTGAACCCGGCCAGCAGGTCTTCGGTGTCCAGCACCCGGGCGACGCTACCGGTGTCCGCGCAGCTCCGTTGCCCCGCACGACCCGGCGTGACCGTCCGGTAGCGGGCAGCGCCCACCGTCGGGCAGCCGCACATCGCACCAGATCCGGTGGCGCAGATGCTGGGCGTCCTCCTCGCTGAGCGTGGTCTCGCCGAAGTCGACCGCGTCCAGGTGCCCCAGCGACCGGGCGAGCGCGGCGGCCAGCTCGGTGGCGGCGTCCCGGCTGGTCAGCGTGGTGGGCAGGTGGATGATCCAGCGCGGCTCAGTCATCGTGGCCACGCCGATGGCAGCCGTTGTGGCGGGACTGCCACTGGCGCAACGCCTGCCGGATCCGCTCCGACTCGGTGCGCGCGGTGGTCAGCTCCCGGTCCAGCCGGTCCATCTCGTCGGCCACCCAGCACAGGTAGTCGTGCACCTGCGCCCGGTCGAGCCCCCGCCAGCGCGTGTCGAAGACGGCCGCGCGTACCTGCCAGGCCCGCACCCGCTCGCCGGTCACCCAGATCACCGGGCCACCCCCATGGCCTCGTCGGGAACGCCGGCCGCGGCGAGCGTCGCCCTCCCCCACCGGGCCAACCGGCAGGGGTACGGGACGCGCTCGCTGCGGCACAGCGGCCCCTGCGGCCAGCGCTCCGGAACGTGTACGCGCACGGCGAGCGCGGCGACGAGCAGGTCCTCGTCGGTGACCGGGGTGGGAACGGGGAGGTCGGCGGACATCGGTGGGCGCCTCCGGGGTCGGGTGTCGTGGAGTGGCGCCGGGGCGGGCGGGGTCGGCGGACAGCCGCGATCGGGGGACGCGGCACCGCCGGAGCCCAGCACCCGCCCCGGGCCGTACGCCGACTGTCGACCGTGGCCGCCGTTGGCCGTATGTCCTGGTGATCGTCGTCGACATGCACGCTCCGCATGGAGGCGTCACCTTCTTCGATATGCGGGGCATGCATACCGTCACGCTCTGGAACGGCTTGAATGGTTAGGCTCGATGTCGGACACAGCCACCCGCGCGGAGCGAGGTTGCCGGTGACATCCACGAACTGCCCCCGCTGCGGCGGACGCTTGGCCCGCGACAACGACAGCGGCCGGTGCGCGCCCTGCCAGGCCGCCGAGCGCGACCGGCTCAGCGCGCCGCCGGTGGTGCCGGAGTCGTTCTGGGAGCACGAGCCGGTGCGGCAGGCGCTCGCGTCACGGCACCTGGGACGGGTGATCCGCGCGTACCGCTACCACCCGTACCACGGGCGGAACCCGTTGCCGCAGAGCGTGGTGGCGGGGTGGCTGGGCATCACGCAGGCCCAGTTGAGCCGGGTCGAGAATGGGCCCGCGTTGGTGCACCTCGACCGGCTGGCCCACTGGGCCGCGCTGCTCAAGATCCCTCCGGCGCGCCTCTGGTTCGCCCTGCCGGGCGAGCCGACACCTACAGTGTTCTCAGGCGCACGCGTTGAAGAAGGTGGTAGTACGAATCGCCGGCAATTCCACGCTCTGGCCGCCTTGGCTGGCATTCAGGCCGGCGGCGGGTTGGACCTGCTGACGGCAGGTGCGGAACCGCCGCCGAACCTCGGCATGGAACAGGTGCGGTATGCGGCCTCACTCGTGGACCAGCTCCGCTCGGCCGACGCCGCCGTGGGCGCAGACGCGCTCTGCGACATCACCATGCAGATACACCGACGTCTGTCCACCTGGGCTGAGCATGCTGGGTACAGCCGGTCGGTGGGTGAGGCGCTGCAAAGTGCACTAGCCCACCTGGCGATCCAGGCGGCGTGGCTCGCGATCGACGCAGACCGTCGTCCCGAAGCGAGGCCCTACCTGAACGAGGCCATCGCCCGCGCACGCGTCGCCGACGATGCGCGTGTCGAGGTACGCGCGCTCGCCTGCATGTCGCTTCTACTCCGTGAGGACCGGCCCGGTGAAGCTTTGCACTGCGCCGAAGCGGCATCGCGTGCTGCCGCCGGATGGGCCACGCCCCGCCTGACGACGCTGCTGCATCTTCGCTCGGCTCACGCCTACGCCGTCCTCCGGGACACGTTCGGCTTCGAGCGCGAAATGACCAGGGCACGTCGGGCATTCGACGGGGGAAGCCACGAAGACGACTTGCCGTTCATCTCGTTCGTCACGGAGCAGGAGGTAACGGCCATCACCGGTCTCTCGTACCTCGCGCTTGACCGGCCTGACCGAGCCGCAGCATGCTTCCGGGCAATCACGGCCAGCGCACCGGACGCGTACCGCCGCAACCGGGTCTACTCCACGGCCCAGCTCGCCCGGGCATCGATCCGGCAGGGGGATGTGGCCGGCGCCGCCCGCGCCGCGACAGCCGTGCTGCCGGCACTGCGCCAGGTGCGCTCCGGGCGGACCATTCGCGTGCTCGCCGAGGTACGGTCCGGGCTTAATGCTCACCGCGCCGTGCCCGAGGCTCGGCAGTTCTTCGACATGTGCGACGAATCGCGGGCCTGATGACGGACAACGTGCGCTTGCGCCACTACTCGGCAGCCGAGGCCGAGAACGTGCTGGCTCAACTCGTCGACGTGTACCTCGATGCCCACGCCGACGACGGGCCGCTCTACACGGCCGAGCGCTACGAACAGCAACTCGCCGCGCATATGCCCAGGCCGGGCTGGGCTTCGGTGACGGCCTGGACCGGTGACGAGTTGGTCGGCTACATCTACGGGTTTCCACTCCAGGCAGACACCCACTGGTGGGACGGCATTCAGGGGCCGGTGCCGGAGGGCTTCCTGGACGAAGATGGTCGACGGACCTTCGGCGTCAGCGAGTTGGTGGTCCGGCGCTCCTGGCAACGTCGGGGTGTCGCGCGGGCGCTGCACGACGAGTTGCTCCGCAACCGGGAAGAGGAACGGGCCGTGCTGCTCGTCCGGCCGGACAACATCGCTGCCCAGCACGCGTACAACGCCTGGGGATGGCAGCCGGTCGGACGTCTCCGCCCATCGTGGGGAGGCGCGCCCCTGTTCGAGGTCCGCACGAAGCCGATCGGGTCGTAAGGTCCGTTACCGTGTCGATGATCTGACATCCGGACGGAAAAGCGCCCGACAGCTCCCGAATCCAAGGTTGCAACGACTTCCGCCGGGTCGAAATCGCGGTTAGCTTGCCGACGTGGGGGATCTTGAGCAGGGCATCTACGAGCACCTGATCACGCGGGAGCTAGCGACGCGGATCCGGGGCGTTGACCGCTCACTGGTCCAGGACGAGAAGCTTGACCCGGCCGACTCGCACGACATCCTGACGCGGCATATCGCTGCCCTCGCGCGGCGGGCGCCGCGTACGTCGGCTCGTCCAACCTCTCGAAGGCCGCGCTGGTCGACGGCGTGGAGTGGAACGTACGGATCTCCAACCTGGAGCAGCCGCACGTCATCGACACGTTCGAGGCGACGTTCGCCGACTACTGGAACGACTCGGCGTTCGAGACGTACGACCCGGCCAAGGACGCCGAGCGGCTACGCGTCGCGCTGCGCGGGGAGCGCGCCGACGAGGCGCCGACCGAGATCGCGAACCTGGACGTCCGGCCGTTCCCGTACCAGCAGGAGGTCCTGAACGACCTCGACGCCGAGCGGCTGGTGCACGGGCGGTGGCGGAACCTGGTGGTGATGGCGACCGGCACCGGCAAGACGGTGGTGGCGGCGCTGGACTACCGCCGGCTCCGCCGGGCCGGGCAGGTCGACTCCCTGCTCTTCGTCGCCCACCAGGAACAGATTCTCCGGCAGAGCCGATCCGTGTTCCGCCAGGTGATGGGTGATGGAACCTTCGGCGAGACCCTGGTGGGCGGCGATCGACCGGACGGGTGGAAGCACGTCTTCGCGTCGATCCAGTCGCTGCACCGGCAGGAGATCAACCCCGAGGCGTACGACATGGTGATCGTGGACGAGTTCCACCACGCCGAGGCGCCGACGTACACGAGCCTGTTGGGGCGGCTTCGGCCGCGCGTACTCCTGGGGTTGACCGCGACGCCCGACCGGAGCGACGGCGGCGACGTGCGCCGGTGGTTCGACGGCCGCGCGTCGGTGGAGCTGCACCTGTGGGAGGCGTTGGAGCGGCAACTGCTGGCCCCGTTCCAGTATTTCGGGCTGCACGACGAGGTGGACCTGACGCGGGTGCGGTGGAAGCGCGGGCAGGGCTACGACAAAGCCGACCTGGACGGCGTCTACACCGGCAACCACGCGCGGGCGCGGCTCATCCTGCACGCGGTCAGTCGGATCGCCGACGTGGGGCGGATGCGGGCGCTCGGCTTCTGCGTCAGCATCGGGCACGCCGAGTTCATGGCGGACTGGTTCACTCAACACGGCGTGCCGGCGGCGGCGGTGACGTCGACGCTTGATCGGAGCGAGCGGCACACGTTGATCGACCGGTTCCGCAAGCGGGAGCTGCGGGTGCTGTTCACTGTCGACCTGTTCAACGAGGGTGTTGACCTGCCGATGGTCGACACGATCCTCATGCTGCGGCCGACCGAGAGCGCCACGATCTTCCTGCAACAGCTTGGCCGAGGGCTGCGGTTGGACGACGACAAGCCGTGCCTGACCGTGCTCGACTTCATCGGCGGGCAGCACGCCAACTTCCGCTTCGACCTCCGCTGGCGAGCGCTGGCCGGGGTGAGCCGGCGATCCGTCGAGGCGGCCGTCCGAGAGGACTTCCCGTCGCTGCCGAGCGGCTGCCACATCGAGCTGGACCGGGTGGCGAAGGACATCGTGCTCGCCAACCTGAGGTCGGCGCTGCCGACATCGAAGAACGCGCTGGTGGGTGAGCTGCGGCAGCTCGGTGACGTCAGCCTGTCCGACTTCCTGCGGGAGACCGGGCTGGAGATCGAGGACGTGTACCGGTCGGCGACCGTGGGCGGCTGGGCGGGGCTTCGGCGTCTCGCCGGGCTCGACGCGGCCCCGGGTGGCCTGGACGATCGTGACCTCGGACGGGCTGTCGGCCGGATGCTGCACGTCGACGACGTCGATCGGCTGGACCTCATCAGCGAGGTGGCGGCGGGTCGATCGCCCGCCGGCGGGCGGCTGCTCGACATGCTGCACTTCAGTCTGTGGGGGCCGTCGGTGCCGCTAGACGAACGCGACACCCGGCTCAAGCGGCTCTGGGCCGAGCCGGCGCGCTGCGCGGAGCTACGGCAAGTCGCGGAGGTGCTGCGCGATCGGATCCACCGGGTCACCCAGCGACCCGCTTCGGAGCGGGTGCCGTTGCGGGTGCACGCCCGCTACAGCCGCAACGAGGCGTGCGCGGCCTTCGGCATGGCGAACCCGGGCTCGCTGCGAGAGGGCGTGAAGTGGCTGCCGGACGAGAAGGCGGACCTCTTCTTCGTCACGCTGGTCAAGTCCAAGGAGCACTACTCCCCCACCACCATGTACGCCGACCGGGCTATCACCGACCGGCTGTTCCAGTGGGAGTCGCAGAGCACCACCTCGTCGGCCTCGGCGACCGGGCGGCGGTACGTCGACCACGTCGCCCAGGGATCGACAGTGCACCTGTTCGTGCGGGAGACCCGGGTTGCCGACCGCGACCTGGGCGCACCGCCCTACCTGTATGCCGGACCTATGACCTACCAGGAGCACAGCGGCAACCGGCCGATGCGCGTCCTCTGGGAACTGCGGCACGCCCTCCCCACCGACATGTACGCCGCCGCCCGGGCGATCGCCGCCTGATACGGATGAACCTAACGGCGATCCCAGTCGCTGCACCTGCGCTTTAACACAGTATTGCGACTGAATGGCACAATCTGGCCATGATTCGGGATGCGGTGACCGTCATATCCGTGCTGCTCTCCGCTGGGGCGCTCACGCTCTCCGTATATGTCGCCCGCCGGCAGCGGCGGCGGGAGGGGTTTGAGCTAGCTCGCGCATTACACGCAGAGTTGACGACCGGCACGGTGTTCGAGGCTCGGAGCATACTGGGCGGCCTTCAGCGCGGGAAGACCTTAGCAACCCCGGATGCCGCCACCCAGGCGATGGACGCCTACTTCACTCTGCTCTGGTGCTTCGAACGGATCGATGCAGGATGGCAGACGCTGGCAGCATGGGGCTCTGTGGACGCACAGCGGTTTCTGGTCAACTCGATTCGATGGCATGTGAATGAGTGGGAATCAGCCCTACCGGAGATTCGTGATGCCATCCAGGCATCTGCCCGGCGAAAGTTGGATGACGCGCATTCACAGGAGGCTCTTGCCAGGGTGGCGGATGTGGTGAGGATGCGAGCTGCTTAATTCGGGTTACTTGTCGAAGGCTCAGTCGGATTTGCCACATTCGGTCAAACTTTGATCGTCGACGGCATCTTCCTGCTTGCGCACGACGCCTTCGTGGCCACGAAGTCGACCCACCCGATATCACCAACGACTCAGCTCGACAGGCACCCAGCGGGCGGGACCCCACTCAGCCGGCATTCCGACGCCGGTCCGCCGGACGCGTCCAGCGGCACAGCAACGCCGTTACCCCGCCGGCGATAACCCCGACCATCGTCCCGGTGACCAGGCTGGATACGGCCGCCGAAGCCCGCAACAAGGCTTCTCGCGCCCCCGGCGAGATGTTGGCCAGCCCCGGCGCGTCCATCCCGAGCGACGAGCCCCAGAACACCTGGTGACCGATCGCGAGGAACACCCCGTACAGCGCGCCCACGACCACCAGCGTCAGGAACGGGCGCGGTGGTCGCCGCCACAGCACGGCGGCCACCCAGACCAACGGCGGCCCGACCGCCAGCAGCGCGGCTGCCACCGTGCCTTCCGGCACCACGTCCAGGTCGTGCAGCGCCACCCGGGGCGCGGCCAGCGCGGCGAGTCCGACCAGCGCCAGCCAGGAGAACCCGAGGGTACGACGGGCGCTCATCGCCCGACCGCCGACGGCGCGGTCGACCGGACGAACTTCAGAAGCGCGACGAACGCCAGCACGGCGGTCACCGCGCCACCGGCGAAGCGCACCCAGTGCCCGGCGACGAACTCCGAGGCCACCTGCCGCAGGTACTCGGGGGAGTGCGTTCCCACCGGGTCCACGAACATGATCTCGTTGCGCGGCCAGAAGAAGACGGCGGAGAACAGGAACTCGCAGGCGACGAAGACGACGGTCGCGCCGGCCACGTACCAGCGCAGCCGGCGATCGCGCCAGGTGAGCAGCGTCGCGGCGACGCTGCTCAGCACGACCGACGCGCCCAGCGGCGGGAAGTAGTCGTGCGGGCCGCCGTCGACCAGGAACGCGCGGGCCCGCTCCAGCGACGCGGGCGGGTCGTTGAAGATGTTCGGATAGAGCATGACGGTCTCGGCGGCGACCCCGCCGAACGACATCATCGCCGCCCAGACCATCACGATCAGGGCGATCCACGTCAGTTTGGTACGGGACATGAGCGTTTCTCCTCGTAGGTGGGGATGTCATCGACGCTAGGTCGGTGCTCGCCCGCCGTCGTCCGCGCCGCCGCGCGACCGGGGATCGCCTGTCGACGTACACCTCGGGGTTGCCCCTGACGCCTGCGGACGACAGCGCCGAAGGCCCGCGCGGACCTAGGCTCGAAGGCGTGCCCGACACCTCGCCCACCCGCGCCGACGCGCTGCTCGCGGCGGCCACTCCCGCCCTGGTCGTGGTGGCCGTGGCGGCCGAGGGGACCGCGCCGGCCCGCGCCGTGCTCGCCTGCGTCGTGGCGATCGGGCTCGGGGGCCTGGTGCTGGCCGCCCGCCGCTGGCCGCTGCCCGCGCTACTGGCCACGGCGGCGGGCATCCTCCTCTACTACGCGCTGGACCTGCCGCCGGTCGGGGTGGTCGCGCCGGCCGCCGCCGTGCTCTACCGGGTCGCGGAGCGGGGTCGGGTCACGCCGGCCGCTCTGGTCGCCGCAGGGCTGCTGGCCGTGTCGGTGGCGGTCCGGCTGGTCGAGGGCGACGACGTCGCGGTCGTCGTCGGGGCCGAGCTGGGCTCGGAGGCGGCGTTGGCCCTCGCCGTCATCACCCTCGGAGACGCGGTACGCAACCGGCGGTCGCTGCGGGCGGCGTTGGTCCGCCAGGCCATGGCCGCCGACGAGGAACGCCACCGTGAGGCGGCCCGGCAGGTCGAGGCGGAGCGGCTGCGCATCGCGCGGGAGGTGCACGACACGCTGGGGCACACGATGTCGGTGATCACGTTGCAGTCGGCGGTGGCGCGGGAGGCCCTGACCGACCGGGAGCCGGCGCAGGCGGAGAACGCGCTCGCGGCCATCCACTCGGTGAGCGGCAGCGCGATGGCGGAGCTGCGGGCGACGCTCGGCACGCTGCGCCGCGAGCCCGGGCCGCACGAGCCCGCGCCCGGGTTCGCCCAGCTACCGGCGCTCGTCGACGGCGTGCGCCGGGGCGGGTTGGCGGTCGACCTGCGGGTCGACGGCCCGGTCGAGGCGCTGCCCGCCGTGGTCGGCAGCACGGTCTACCGGGTCGTGCAGGAGGCGCTGACGAACGTGCTGCGCCACGCCGGGGCCACCCGGGTGACCGTCACGGTGCGTGCCACACCCGGTCGGCTCGCGCTGGAGGTGGTGGACGACGGTCGCGGCGGCTCGCCCGCCGGGCCGACGGGCCGGAAGGGCCAAGGGCTGCGCGGCATGGCGGAGCGGGTCGCCCTGCTGGGCGGCAGCGTCGACACCGGCACCGCCGCGACGGGCGGCTTCCGGGTGTCGGTCCACCTGCCGCTGGCGCGGGTGACCTCGTGACCGCGATCCGCGTCGTGCTCGTCGACGACCAGCACCTGGTCCGCACCGGCCTGCGGGCGCTGCTCGACCGCGCCGCCGACATCGAGGTGGTGGGCGAGGCCGGTGACGGCGGTGCCGGGCTGTCGGTCGTCCGGGAGCAGCGGCCCGACGTCGTTCTCATGGACGTGCGGATGCCCGGCGGGGACGGGCTGGAGGCAACCCGGCGGATCCTCGCCGATCCGCGGCTCACCGGCGTGCGCGTGGTCATGTTGACCACGTTCGACGACGACGAGTACCTGTTCGAGGCGATCCGCGCCGGGGCGGCCGGCTTCCTGCTCAAGGACACCCCGCCCGACGCGCTGCGGGAGGCCGTCCGGGTGGTGGCGGGCGGCGACGCGCTGCTCTCCCCCGCTGTCACCCGACGCGTCCTGGCGGCGGCGGCCCACAGCCCGGTGACCGACTCGGCGCGACTGGCCGGGCTCACCGCCCGCGAGCGGGACGTGCTCGCCCAGGTCGGCGCCGGGCGGTCGAACACCGAGATCGGGCAGGCGTTGTTCCTCAGCCCGGACACCGCCCGCACCTATGTGAGCCGGCTGCTCCAGAAACTGAATGCCCGCGACCGGTCCCAGCTCGTCGTGATCGCGTACGAGAGTGGGCTGGTCCGCCCCGGCGAGCGCTGAGGCGCGATCAGACCTGCGCCTCGCCCGCCGGCTCCGGCGCCGCGTGCCGTCCCCCGCCGTTACGCCGCTCGTCCCCGTGCCCCGGCCACCACGCCGTGTGCCCGATCAGCCCGGTCAACGCCGGCACGAAGAACATCGACATCACGAACGCGGACAGCACGATCCCGATCGCCACCGCGAACCCCATCTGCTGGAGGAACGAGATCGGCGCGAGCATCAGCACCCCGAACGTGCCGGCCAGGATCAGCCCGGCCGCGGCGACCGTCGGGCCGGCGTGTTCCACGCCGATGGCGGCAGCCTGGTGGGGTTCGTGGCCCTCCCGGGCCTCCTCGCGTAGTCGGGCGATCATCAGGATGTTGTAGTCGGTGCCGATCGCCACCACGAACAGGTAGAGGATGATCGGCAGCTGGAACGTGACGCCCGGGTTGCCCTGGAGGCCCTGGAACACGTAGACGGTCGCGCCCAGCGTGGCGGCGAAGTTGAGCAGCACCGCGACCACCAGGTAGATCGGTGCCACGAGACTGCGCAGCAGCAGCGCGAGGATCAGCGCGATCAGGCCGGCGGCCACCGGCAGGATCACCGACAGGTCGCGGTTGTTCGCCGAGTTGATGTCGGCGAAGATCGCGGTCGGCCCGCCGACCAGCGCCTTCGTACCCTCCGGGGCCTTGGCGTGCAGGTCGTCGCGCAGGTCGTCACGGACCAGGCTGATCGCCTCGTTGGAGACCGGGTTCTCGTCGAGCAGCAGGTTGATCCGGGCCACGCCCGGGTCGGTTGCGCTGCGCTCCGGCGGCTGCACCCGGGCGACGCCGGGCGCGTTCGCCGAGGCGGCGGCGAAGTCGTTGACCTGCTGGTCGGTCAGCGGGGTGCCGTTGCCCGTGGTCAGGTAGACCTCGGTGGGCGCGAGCGCCCCGGCGGCGAAGCCGCGCTGGAGGTCCTTGGCGGCCCGCGCGGACTCGGTGTCCTGCGGGAAGCCGGCGCTGAAGTCGTAGTCGGCCTTGTAGCCGAGCACCCCGGCGGCGAGTGCGACCAGCAGCGCGCCGGAGGCCGCGGCCACCACGGCGGGCCGGCGGCCGACGGCGGCGCCGAGCCGTCGGGACAGGCTTGCCTTCGGCGTACGCTGCCACGCCTTCGACGGCCAGAACACCCACCGGCCGAGCAGCGACACCAGCGCCGGGATCAGGGTCAGCGAGGTGACCAGCATGACGGCGACGGCGATGGCGAGCGCCGGGCCGAGCGAGCCGAAGAAGCCCAGCGAGGCGAGCAGCAGCACCAGGAACGCGACGATGACCGCGCCGGCGGCGGAGGTGATGACCTCGCCGACCCGCTGCACCGTGACGATCATCGCGGTGCGCTTGTCGTCGCCGGCGCGCAGCCGCTCCCGGTAGCGGAACAGCAGGAACAGGATGTAGTCGGTGCCGATGCCGAACAGCACGATCAGCAGGATGGTCTGGAGGTCCTGGCTGACGTTGAGGTCGAAGGCCTTGCCGGCGGCGGCGACCAGGCCGGTGGTCACGGACATGACCACGCTGATCACCACGACCGGCAGCAGCGCGGCGATCGGGCTGCGGAAGATGATCAGGATCAGCCCGATGATGAGGATGATGGTGGCGACGCCGACGACCGCGAACGCGGAGTTGAACGTGTCCTCGTTGTCGACGAAGCTGGCCACGTCGCCGGCCACGCCGGCGGTCAGGCCGCTGCCGGCCAGGTCCGGCCCGAGGTCGGCGCGCAGGTCGCGGACGGCGTCGAGCAGCTTCGGGTCGTCCGGGGTGTCGGCGTCGAGGCCGACGGAGATGATCTGCACCGACTTGTCCGGCGCGACGGCCTGCGGGCCGGTGAGGTAGCCGGAGGTCTGCGGGATGTCGCGGGCCTTGAGCGCCTGGGCGAGCTGCCCGACGCGCGCCTCGTCGGCCGGGGTGAGCGGCTTGCCGTCGCTGCGCTTGACCACGATGGTGGCGGTGGCGGTCGCCGCCTGCGGGAACGACTTCGTGGCCAGCTCGGTGGCCTGCACCGACTCGTAGGAGCGCGGCAGGAAGCTCTCCTGGTCGGCGGAGGTGATGTCGCTCAGCGAGGGGCTGGTGACGACGATCGCGATCGCGGCGAGGATCCAGCCGCCGATCACCCACCAGGCCTTGCCGACGACGAATCTGCCCAGTCGCTCGAACATCGTTTCCCCCGTGTGTCGACTGCCTCGCGCAGGATCCTACCCTCAGTGAGCAATCCTTTTCGGACGTCACGCGGCCTGGCGTCGGTGTTCCCGCTGGTCGAGGATCGGTGGATGACCGAGCGCCCCCGCCTTCCCGGAGTCCTGGCGGCGTGGTTCCTGGCGACCGTGCCGGCCCCGCTGGTGTGGTTCGAGTGGACGCACCGGTGGGAGGAGGACCAGCAGCTGGCGTCCGCGCTGTGGTGGCCGGTGCTGGCGTCACCGGTGCTGGCCGGCCTGCTGGCCGCCGGGCGGCTCCGCCGGCCTGGTGTGCCCGGTCTTCCGCTCGCCGTGGCCGGATCCACGCTGGTCACGGTGGTGCTGCTGGCCGGGCCGCTGGCGTTCTTCCGCTGGGTGGTGCCGCTGACCGGCGAGGCCCGCTGGGGGCGGGCTCTGCTCGGCGGGCTGGCGCTCGCGGTGGTTGGCGCGCTGCTCGGGTACGCCGCCGGCGGGCGTTTCCCCCGCGCCGACCGGCCGGCGCCCCGGCGCGGCTATCTGATCGGCGGGCTCGCCGTGCTGCTCGGGGCCGTGCTGGCGCAGACCACGGTCCGGCTCGGCGCCGAGGGCAGCACGGTCGGTCAACCCCCCACGGAGTACGGCGGGGTCGGGCCGTACGCGACGTCGGCGGGACGGTTCACGGTGCCGGCCGCCGGGGCGTACGCGATCTTCTCGGTGGGGTTCGCGTCGACGGACCCGGAGTGCCGGGTCGACGGCGTCGGTGGGGCCGCCGAGCCGGTGTCCGTTCCACCCGGCGACTACGGGGGCGACGCCGCGTCGTACGCCTGGGTGGCCACGGTCCGGGTGCCGGCCGCCGGGGTGTGGACGCTGGACTGCCGCGGCCCGGACGCGGAGGCGTCCTACGTGGTGGGTGACGTGCCGGACATCCGGGGCGCGGTGGGCTCGCTGATCCACTGGCCGGTCGGACTGATCTGGTTGGTCGGCGCGCTGCCCGGCCTGCTGATCGTCGGGGAGACCGCGCGCCGGCGGGCCGCAGCGGGGGCCCGGGCGACCGCCGGTGGAGACGGCCGGGAGCGGTAGACACCCCCGTCAGGCGACGTCCACCACCAGGTCGGCGGTGGCGACGGCGATCTCACCGGCGTACTCCTCGGCGGCCGCGGCACGGGCGGCGGCATGGTCGGTGCCGGGCCGCAGGTGTGTCAGCAGCAGGCGTCGGGCGCCGGCGGCCTCGGCCTGCCGGCCGGCCTGGCGCGCGCTCGACTGATGGTCCCGCGAGTCCTCCGGCACCTCGCGCAGGTAGGTGGCCTCGGCGGCGAGGAGGTCCGCGTCCCGGGCCAGGTCCACCACGTCGGGGCTCGGGCCGGTGTCCCCGGTGTACGCGAGCACCCGGCCGCCCGCGGTGAGCCGGATGCCGGCGTTGGGCACCCAGTGCGGCAGCAGGCGGGTCTCGGCCCGGAACGGTCCGATGTCGAGCGCGTCCCCGGCGGTGAACTCGTGCGGCACGTACGCGGCGTCGAGCATCCCCGGGCGGTCCAGAGCCAGCACCGCGTCCAGCGCGCCGGGCAGCGCGTACACCGGTACCGGCGGCGGCGGGTCGTCCCGCAGCGCGCGGGCCCGGAGGAAGGGGTTCAGGTCGGCGCAGTGGTCGGGGTGCCCGTGGCTGATGAACACGGCGTCCACCTGATCGGCGGTGACGTGCGCCAGCAGCCGGGGCAGCGTGGCGTAGCCGAGGTCGAGCAGCAGCCGGAATCCGGCCTCCTCCACGAGGAAGCCGCTGCACGCCTGACCCGCCTCGGGCCAGACCCCGCACCCGCCGAGCACTGTGAGCCGCATCGCCTGACGGTACCGCCGCGGGGCGGCGCGCGGCGCCTGACCGTCATCGACGCGGAATGTCACAGGCGGCTCGTAGCCTGGGGCGGTCATCGACGATCGCAGGGAGGCGACGTGCTCGACCACTTCTCCGTAGCGGTGCGCGACCTGGGGGCGGCCGGCGCCTTCTACGACGCGGTGCTCGCCCCGCTGGGCGGGCGGCGGATCATGGAGCCGGGCCCGATCGGCTACGGCGTCGACGCGCCCGACTTCTGGGTCGAGCCCGCGCCGGCCGACGCCGCCCCGGTGCCGGTGCACATCGCGTTCACCGCGCCCGACCGGGCCGCCGTGCGGGCGTTCCACGACGCGGCGCTGGCGGCCGGCGCCGAGGTGCTGCACGCGCCGAAGGTGTGGCCGGAATACCACGCGGCCTACTACGGCGCGTTCGTCCGCGACCCGGACGGCAACAACGTCGAGGCGGTCTGCCACCGGCCGGAGTGAGACGGTGGAGGTCGAGCCGGTCGAGCACTCGCCCGTCCGGGCCATCCGCCGGGCCTGGCTGGCCCAGCGCTGGCACGATCTCACCTTCCTGCACTGGGCCGTCCCGCCGGAGCGGGTCGCGCCGCTGCTGCCGGCCGGCACCCGACCCGACACGCTCGACGGGTTCACCTACGTCGGGCTGATCGGTTTCCGGATGGTCGGGCTGGGGCTCGGTCGGGGGCCGGGCGTGCCCTACTTCGGCACGTTCTGGGAGACCAACGTGCGGCTCTACTCGGTCGACGGCGCGGGCCGGCGGGCGGTGGTGTTCCGCTCGCTGGACGCGTCCCGGCTGGTGCCGGTGCTGGTGGCCCAGATCAGCCTGCGCCTGCCCTACAAGTGGTCGGCGATGCGGCTGGAGCGGTCCGGCGACACGCTCACCTACCGCTGCCGCCGCCGCTGGCCGGGCCCGGCCGGCGCGACCAGCCGGATGACCGTCCGCGTCGGCGGGCCGATCCCCGAACCGACGCCGCTGGAGCACTTCCTCACCGCGCGCTGGGGCCTGCACACCCGGGCGTACGGCGCCACCCGGCACCTGCCGAACTGGCACCCCCGGTGGCCGCTGCACCGCGCCGAGCTGCTGCACCTGGACGACGAGCTGGTCACCGCCGCCGGCCTGCCCGCGCCGGACGGGCCGCCGGTGAGCGTCCTGCACTCCCCCGGCGTGCCGGTCGTGTTCGGCGGCCCCACCCGGGTTTCCTGATCAGGTCAGCGCAGCGGGTCGGGGGTGCCGTGCGGGACGTCGGGGCGGCAGCGGCGCACCCGGTCGGCGGCCATCCGACCGCCCACCGCCAGCCCGTGGCGCTCCACCGCCGCCAGCCCGTACGCGCTGCACGTCGGCGTGTAGCGGCACGTCCCCGGCCAGCGGTGCGAGAGCCACCGCCGGTAGCCGAGGATGGCGGCCCGACCGGCCCGGTCGACGGCGGGCGCGCGCACCACGCCGGCGGTCACCGAGCCGAGCATGAGCAGCGTCGAGAACAGGCCGAGGTCGCAGCAGCCGGGACCGTCACAGTCGAGCAGGTCGCAGTCGCAGTCGCACCAGTCCCGGTCCTTCTTCTTTTTCTTGTGGCGTCGCTTCCGCATGATCACGAGGTCATGATGCGACACCGCCGCCAGCCGGTGACCGGCCGACCGGAACGGGTCCGGCGGGATCGGGTCGGTGGGCGGCCGGCACCCTAGCGTCGAAGGCGTAACCAGGAAGGAGCACCCGCGTGCTGGACCGCCTCAACCAGGCCATGGACCACCTCGAACAGCGGCTCGACCAGCCGCTGGACGTGCCGGAGCTGGCCCGGATCGCCTGCGTGTCGGAGCACCACTTCCGGCGGCTGTTCTCGGCGTTGGCCGGGGTGCCGCTGTCGGAGTACGTGCGCCGACGCCGGCTCACCCTCGCCGGCGCCGACGTACTCGCCGGCCGGGAGTCGCTGCTCGACGTGGCGGTGCGCTGGGGCTACGGCTCGAACGAGGCGTTCGCCCGCGCGTTCCGCTCGGTGCACGGCGTCGGCCCGGCCGAGGCACGGCGCACCGGGGCGGTGCTGCGTTCCCAGCCGCGGATGTCCTTCCGACTCGTCGTCGAAGGGAGCACCACCATGGACTACCGAATCGTGACCAAGGACGCCTTCCGGCTCGTCGGGTTGAAGGCCCGGGTGCCGCTGGTCCACGAGGGGATGAACCCGCACATCGTGGCGTTCGTCAAGGGCATCGACCCGGCGACCGTACGCCGGATCGAGGCCCTCTCCGACCAGGAGCCGCACGGGATCGTCAACGTCAGCGACGACCTGGCCGGGTCCCGGGAGGAGGGCGCCGAGCTGGACTACTGGCACGGCGTGGTGACCGGCGCGGAGGTGCCGGACGACCTGGACAGCCTGCCGGTCGAGGCCGGCGACTGGGCGGTCTTCCGCAGCTCCGGCGCGTTCCCGCAGGCGTTGCAGTATCTGTGGCGGGACGTGTTCACCCAGTGGTTCCCGTCGAACCCGTACGAGATCCGGCCCGGGCCGGAGATCTCCCGGGTGCGGGTCGCCGAGGGCGGCGGCACCGCCGACGCGGAGCTGTGGATCCCGGTGCGCCGAGCCTAGGGTCGCGCTGCGGCGCCGGCCCGCGCCAACGCGGCCGGCACGTCGTGCACGTGGTAGGGGTGTTCGCTCGGCTCGATGCCGGCGAGGAACATCGCGTACACGGCGGCCAGCCGCAGCGGCGCGACCGGCCGGAGCAGGTCGACGGCCCGGCGCGGGTCGCTGCCGGGCGCGTCGGCCCGCCACCGGGCGGCCCACGCGTCGACGAGGCGGTCGGCGGCGGCCGGGTCGAGGTCCTCGGTGAGGCGCAGGATATCGAAGGCGGGGTGGCCGACGAACGCGTCCGCCCAGTCGATGACGACCCGCCGGTTTTCGTCGCCGCGCACGTTGCCCGGGTGCAGGTCGCCGTGCACGAGCGTGTCGGGCAGCCCGCAGTCGCGCACCCGGGCGAGCCGGTCGTCGAGCCCGTCGAGCAGGCGGCTGGCGGCGGTGGCGTCGTGTCCCGCCAGCCGCCCCCGGATCCACCGACCCAGCCCCGCCCCCCGGAGATCGGGTACGCCGCCGGCGACCAGCCGGTCCACCTCGCCCACGGCCCGAGCCTGCACCGCGTGGTGCCCGGCCGCGATCGCCATCCGCTCACCCTCGCCGGCCCCGTACCGGTCCTCCCCGGGCACGTGCCCCACCAACACCCGCCCATGCCCACCGACGGCGAGCACCGGCACCCCGCCCGCCGCCTCGTCGATCAAGGAGTTCGCGTCACGGCGGAGATCGACGCCGACGCGAACTCCTTGATCGACGGTGCGGTCGGGGGTGGAGCGGAGCCAGTGGAGGACCGTGGGTTCGTGGCGGGCGAACGGGGGGAGCTGTTTGAGCCAGGCCGGGCCGGTGGGGGTGTCCAGGCGCCAGATCGCGGAGAGGTTCCAGGTGCGCTGCTGGGCCACGGCGGTCACCGGGCGGCCGAGGCGCCGCAGCTCCTCGGTGGCCCAGGCGACGCTGCGGGCCGGGCCGCCGACCTCCGCCCACGGCATGCGCAGTGGGTGCGGCGCGAGGTCCACGACGACCGGTTCCAGGGGTACGGGAGGAACGTCGGCGACCTGCGCCAGATAGCGGACGTGGCCGCCGGGCGGCGCGGGACGGTCGGCGTCGAGCAGCCGTAGCACCGCCATGTCGAGGTGGTAGCGGTGCCGGACGCCGTCGACGATCGAGGCGACCTGCTGCCACCACGGATCGGGCACGGCGAACGGGGGCAGCGCGCCGAGCGACCGCCCGGCGGCGTCGACCAGGATCACGGTGACGGTGCGGGACACGGCCGGACGCTAACCGGCGACACCCGCCGGGTGCGACCCGATAACCCGCCTGACGGACCCGTCAGCTCCAGACGGTGCGCCGCAGCCCCTGGTGGCCGGTGCACACGTCGCGCTGGCCGCCGGTCCGGCTGATCGCGCCGTCGCGGCACTGCACCAGCCAGCCCCGGTCGGACCAGAACCCGGGTACGCACGCGAACCAGTCGCAGACCCCGGCGGCCGGCTTGCGGATCCGTGCGCCGCCGCAGAAGTCGTACCCGAAGGGGTTCGCCGGGGCGCCGCAGCGCCGCTCGGCGGCGGGCTGCGGGACGGCGGTGCGTGACGGCGTCGGCCGGGTACGCCGCGGCGTCGCGCTGGTGCTGGGCCGTACCTGGACGGCCGGGGCGACCACCGGGGGCGCGGGCGTGCCGGTGGCCGCCGGGGTGGCGGCGGCGGCCCGTTCCGAGCCGGCCCGGGTGGGCGGGTTGGACTCGAAGAGCATCGCCGGCACGATCAGCGCCAGCGCCGCGCCGACCGCGACGGTCCGCCGGCCGCCGGGCACCAGCGCGGACACCCGGGCCTGGGCCGGGGTGAGCACGGCCGGACGCAGCGGGCGCAGCGCGGCGTGTTCCTCCAACAGTTCGTCCAGTTCGGCCACGACGGCGGCGCGCTGCTCGATCGCGTCGGCGAAGGCCAGCGTCAGCTTGAACCGGAAGTCGGCCACCGCGCCGGTGGGCAGCAGCAACCCCGAGGTACGGCGCCGGTCCAGCACCTGGATAAGGGTGACCGGCGCGCCCGGGTCGTGGGACAGCCCGGTCATCCTCCCGTACGCCCAGTCGCGCCGGCCCCGCCCGCCGAGCAGCACCAGCCGCCGGTTGGTGAGCACGGCCAGCCCGGCGTCGGACACCCGCACCCCCTCGGGGCGGCGCGGGCGCAGCGGCGGCGGGTCGGGGTCGACGGTCAGCTCGGGGGCGGGCAGCACGGCGGTGTGCCGCACCTCGACCAGTTGCGCGGCCGGCAGCGTCCAGAAGACCACCTCGCCGGGGTCCAGCTCCATCGGCAGGCCCGCGCCGGCCTGCACCGACCCGTGGAAGGACACCGCGAGGGTACGCAGCCGCCGCAGCTCGTCGTCGCGGCGGCGCCACGCCTCGTCGGCGGCGCGGAAGACGCGCTGCCGCCGCTCGTTCTGCCGGTGCGCCCACCGGTAACGCCATGTGGAACCCGTCGAATCAGTCATCGCCACGCCGACTCCTCCGCCGCGCGAGCCCACCAATCGGGGTGTCATTCATGTCAACGGCGGCGTAGGGGTACGAAGACACGCGAAAGTCGCCAATTCGACCGATCGGCTGATTGACCGGCACTATCGGCGGAAACTCCTGCGTCGATTCACGTTCCGCGCTACCCGGTTCCCGCCGGCCGCGCTTCGCCATGCGCGGCGGCGGCCACGTCGGTAACGTCAGCCGCAGGGTGGGGCAGCGAGCGGCCCCCCGGCGGCGAGGAGGTGCACCGGTGGGCGACCCGGCCGTCGTGGTGGGCGTGGACATCGGCACCACCAGCACCAAGGCGGTCGCGTTCGACACCGACGGGCGCCAGCTGGCCAGCCACTCGATCGGCTATCCGCTGGAGGAGCCGCATCCGGGCTGGGCCGAGCAGGACCCGGACCTCATCTACGAGGCGGTGCTCGGGGCGATCCGGGCGGTCGTCGACGAGCTGCGCCGGCCGGTCGCCGGCCTGTCGTTCAGCACCGCCATGCACAGCCTGATCGGGCTGGACGCCGACGGTAACCCGCTCACCCCGTCGATCACCTGGGCCGACAGCCGGGCCAGCGCGCAGGCCGAGCGACTGCGGGCCGCGCCGTCCGGGCTGGCGCTGCACCGGCGCACCGGCACCCCGGTGCACCCGATGGCGCCGCTGCCGAAGCTGGTGTGGTTCGCCGAGCAGGAGCCGAAGCTGCACGAGCGGGTCGCCCACTGGGTCGGCATCAAGGACCTCGTCCTGCGCCGGCTCGCCGAGGCGCTGGTCACCGACCACTCGGTCGCCTCGGCCACCGGGCTGATGGACATCCACCGGCTGGCCTGGGACAGCGAGGCGTTGCGCGTCGCCGGCATCACCGAGGAGCAACTCCCCCAACTCGTACCCACCACGCACGTGCTGCCCGGCCTGACCGCCGAGGCCGCCCGGGCCACCGGCCTGCCGGCGGACACGCCGCTGGTGGTCGGCGCCGGCGACGGGCCACTGGCGAACCTCGGGCTCGGCGCGGTGCGGCCGGGCGTGGTGGCCTGCTCCATCGGCACCAGCGGAGCGATGCGGGTGATGGTGGAACGCCCCGGCGTGGACCCGCTCGGCGGCGTCTTCTGCTATGCGCTCACCGAGAACCGCTGGGTGGTCGGCGGGGCGATCAACAACGGCGGCATCGTGCTCCAGTGGGCCAACGACGCGCTCGCCCCCGAACTGGGCGAGCACGCCGAGGAGGAGTTGCTCGACCTGGCCGCTCAGGCCCCGGTCGGCTCCGGCGGCCTGATCATGTTGCCGTACCTGCTCAGTGAACGGGCGCCGCACTGGAGCGCGCTGCCCCGCGGGGCGTATGTCGGCCTGACCCACGGCCACGGCCGGCCGCATCTGGTCCGGGCCGCGCTGGAGGGGGTCTGCCAGCAGCTCGCCCTGGTCCTCTCGTCGGTGCGCGCGGCCGGCAACGAGGTACGCGAGATCCGCGCCAGCGGCGGGTTCGCCCGCAGCCCGCTGTGGCGGCAGATCCTCGCCGACGCGCTGGGCATGCCGGTGCGCTTCCCCGCCGGGCACGAGGGCTCCGGCTTCGGCGCCGCGCTGCTCGGCATGCAGGCCCTCGGCCTGATCGAGTCGATCGAGGTGGCCGCCGACCTGGTCCGGATCGAGGAGACGGTCCGCCCGGATCCCGCCTCCGCCGCCACCTACGCGGCGCTGCTCCCGCTCTTCTCCGAGCTGTACGACGCACTCGTGCCCACCTTCGCCTCGCTGCGGCGGCTGGCGCCGAGCCTGCCGCCGGAACCGTCACCCACCGCTGCTCCCCAATGACCAACCGAAGGTCGTGATCGCCGTGGTCTCACTGCTCGCCGCGCCGGCGGAACCACTCACGAACGCCGGTGACACCCAACTCGTCGTCGCCGCCCTGCTGGGCATCGCCGCCGTGGTGCTGCTCATCGCCTGGGGCAAGGTGCACCCGTTCCTGGCGCTGATCCTCGGCGCCGCGGTGCTCGGCGTGGTCGCCGCCGTGCCCGCCGACAAGATCGTCACCTCGTTCAGCGGCGGGGTCGGCTCCACCGTCGGCGGCGTCGGCCTGCTGATCGCGCTCGGCGCGATGATCGGCGGCATGCTGGCCGAGTCGGGCGGGGCGGACAGCATCGTCGAACGGGTGGTCGGTCGGGTCTCCGGCGGCGCGCTGCCCTGGGCGATGGCCGGCGTGGCGGCGCTCATCGGCCTGCCGCTCTTCTTCGAGGTCGGCGTGGTGCTGCTGGTGCCGATCGTGCTGCTGGTCTCCCGCCGGGTGGACGTGCCGCTGATGAAGCTCGGCATCCCGGCGCTGGCCGGCCTGTCGGTCCTGCACGGTCTGGTGCCGCCGCACCCCGGCCCGCTGGTGGCGATCGACGCGCTCGGCGCCAACCTCGGTCAGACGCTCGCCCTGGGCCTGCTGGTGGCGATCCCCACGGTGATCATCGCCGGTCCGGTCTTCGGCAACATCATCGCCCGGTACGTGCCGGCCACCGCCCCGGAAGCGCTGCTGCCCACCCGGCGCGACGGCGCGGTCGCCGTCGACCGCAGCCCTACCCGCCCCGGCGACGGCCGGCTGGACGCCGACGGCGACCTGGTCACCGCGGACGACCTGGTCAACCCGGGCACCGGCCGTCCCGGCGCGTCGATCGACGAGCCGGCCGGGCCGCGTTCGCGCCGGGCGCCCGCGCTCTGGGCCGCCGTGGTCACCGTGCTGCTGCCCGTGGTGCTGATGCTGCTGCGAGCGATCGGCGAACTGGCCCTCGACGAGGGCACCGCCGGCCGCAAGGCGCTGGACATCATCGGCACCCCGATCGTCGCGCTGCTGGCCGGCGTCATCTTCGCCATGATCTTCCTGGGTTACCGGACCGGGTTCAGCCGTACCCAGGTCTCCGGCTTCCTGGGCGGCTCGCTGCCGGCGATCGCCGGCATCCTGCTGATCGTGGCCGCCGGCGGCGGCTTCAAGCAGGTGCTGGTCGACGCCGGCGTGGGCAACCTGGTCGCCGACGCCGCCGAGGGCGCCAACCTGTCGCCGCTGCTGCTCGGCTGGCTGGTCGCGGTCGGCATCCGGGTGGCCACCGGCTCGGCCACCGTCGCCACCATCACCGCAGCCGGCATCGTGGCGCCGCTGGCCGCCACGCTCCAGGGGCCCGAGGTGGCGCTGCTGGCGTTGGCGATCGGCTGCGGCTCGCTGTTCTTCTCGCACGTCAACGACGCCGGCTTCTGGCTGGTCAAGGAGTACTTCGGGTTGACCGTCGGGCAGACCATCAAGAGCTGGTCGGTGATGGAGACGATCATCTCGGTGGTCGGCTTCCTCGGCGTCCTCCTGCTCGACGTCTTCGTCTAGCGGCCCACCGGCGACGGGCGGACACCTCCCCGCGACTCCCTTTGGAGCTGACATCAGAAAGGACTCACGCGCCGGTCGCCCTCACCGGTCACCGCTGCGGGGTGCGGGGCCTGCCGGACACGGCTGCGCGGGTCGCGGGAGGCACGGCTACGGCTCGTGGGTCGCGCGTCGCGGGTCGCGCGTCGCGGGTCGCGCGTCGCGGGTCGCGCGTCGCGGGTCGCGGCTCGCGGCTCGCGGGTCGCGGGGGTCTGCCGGACGCGGCTACGGGTCGCGGAGGGCCGACTCGGGGTGCGTGCGGCTGCGGCTGCGGCTGCGGCTGCGGCTGCGGCTGCGGCTGACGATCCTTCCGGCGACTCCCTTTAGAGCTGATATCAGGAACGACTCACGCGCCGGTCGCCGGTGACCCTCGACCGCCGGCTGCGGCTGTAGCCGGTGATATCACCAACGACTCAGCTCGAAAGGGAGACAGAAGCATTCACCGCCCGGCACTCCGACGGCGCCGACCGGGCGGCGAAACGTCGCGAATCCGGTCGGCGGCAACCCGGCGGCGAGGACCCGGGCGGCCGGGACCCGGGCGGCGGGAACCGGGCGGCGGGAACCGGGCGGCGGGAACCGGGCGGCGGGAACCGGGCGGGTGGTGCCGGGCGGGTGGTGCGACAGCCGGTCAGGGGGCCTCGACGCCGGAGATGCGGAACTTGTGCACCTCGGCGCCGAGGATCGCCGTCACCTGCTCCGCGTCCGGCCCCGAGCCACGGAACGCGAGCAGTTGCTCGTCGGACTCCCACCGCTCGTACACGTTGATCCGGCCCGGCTCGACCAGGTCGGCGCTGACCGCGAAGTCGACGCAGCCGGGCGCGGCCCGGGCCGCGCGGACGGCCTCTGCGCAGGACGCCAGGTAGGCGTCCCGCCGGGCCGGATCGACGTAGAGGGTGCCGGCGACGATGAGCATGCCGGTCATCGTGCCACCGCCGGCGGCTCAGGCCCGGCTGATCGCGTTGGCGTGGATCGCCTCGTTCAGGTAGGCGGCCATGCCGGGCCGGATCGTCTCGAAGTACTCCGTGAACCGGGGGTCGGCCACGTACATGTCGGCCAGCCCGGTGTGGAGCTCCAGCGGGCAGTCGTACCACCACTCGGTGATGAGCTGGCGGTGCTCCTCGGCCAGCGCCATCGCCTCCGGGCCGTCGGCCGGCGCACCCGAGTCCATGAGGGCGGCGAACCGCCGGCCCCAGTCCTCGTTCACCTCCTTGTTGCGCAGCCAGTCCTCCTTCGAGTAGCGGCTGGCCCGCTCCTGCGACTGCCGGTACGCCTCGGTCTCGCCCCAGCGCCGCTCGACCTCGTCGGCGTGCTCGTCCGGGTCGAAGTCCCCGAACACCTCGAACCGCTCCTCCGGCGTCAACTGGATCCCCAACGTCCTCGCCTCCATCGCGTGTTCGATCGCCGCGACCATCTCCTGGAGCTTGCCGATCCGCCCGGACAGCAGCTCGTGCTGCCGGCGCAGGTGCGCCGCCGGGTCGGCGTCCGGGTCGTCCAGGATCTCGGCGATCTCGTCCAGCGGGAACCCCAGCTCGCGGTAGTAGCGGATGAGCTGCAGGCGGTCCAGGTCGCGGTCGTCGTAGCGGCGGTAACCCGCCGCCGTGCGCCCGCTCGGCCGCAGCAACCCGATCTCGTCGTAGTGGTGCAGCGTGCGGACCGTCACCCGGGCCGCCCGCGCCACCTGACCCACCGTGTACGCCATGGTTCCCTCCCTTCCGCGACCAAGGCTGCCGCCTCCCGCAGCGTGAGGGTCAAGCCCAATGGTCCGCCCCCGACCAGAAACGGCCGGGGGCGGTGTGCGGGTACGGGCTCAGTTGGTGATCTTCTCGTGCTCCGGGGCGGCGAACGTCGCGCTGGCCGGGGTGCGCAGGGCGTGCAGCAGGCCGGCGGCCGAGAGCAGCAGGAGCAGGGCCGCGCCGAGGTACATGGCCAGGGCGCCCTGCTCGGCCTTGCGGCCGAACTCGCTGAAACCGTACGAGGTGAGCAGCAGGCCACGCAGCGTCTCGCCCTTGAACACGGTGTCCCGCTGGGCGCTCACCTCGGCGAGCTGCTTCTGCAGGTCGGCCAGGTTGGCGGCCTTGGCCTGCTCGGCCTGCGCCACCTGCTCGCGCAGCGCGCTCTGCGGCGCGCCGAGGTCGGCGTACGTCTTGCCGCCGGCGATCGACGTCAGGTGCAGGCCGATGTACTCGTTGGCGTAGCACTCGGCCTGCTTGCCGGTGGTGAGCTGCTGGCCGGCGTACTCGCGCAGGCAGTCCGACTTCTTCTCCTCGTCGGACAGCTTGTCCTGCGGGGTGAAGCTGATGTGCTGCGCGGCGAGCTGGTCGTGCACGTAGTTGTTGGCGAAGTTGGCGTTCGTCGTGAGGACGACGCCGACGACGAGCAGCAGGACCGCGAGGCCCAGCCCACCGATGCTGAACAACAGGTCGAGCGTCCGTCGCTTCATCTCTGGCTCCCGGAGGGGGGTGTGTGCCGGCTGGTTGACGAGAACCATCGTGGCGGCGACCGGTACGCCGGGAGCAGGGCCGAACCCCCTGTCCCGCCCGGGACCTTCGGCCCGGAGACGGTGGGGCCGGTCAGCGGGCGGCGTCCACCGGGACCAGCGTGGGGAGCAGGTCGGACAGCGCGGTCGGGCGGCCGTACCGCCAGCCCTGGCCCTGCCGGCAGCCGATCGCGGTGACCGCCGCGTGCTGGGCGCCGGTCTCCACCCCCTCGGCCACCACGGCCAGGTCGAACGCGCCGGCCAGTCGGTTGACCATCTCGACCGTGGCGTACGCGCGGGCGTCGCCGGCGTCCAACCGGGACACGAAGGAGCGGTCGATCTTCAACTCGGTGGCCGGGATGCGGTGCAGGTAGCTCAGCGAGGAGTAGCCGGTGCCGAAGTCGTCGATGGCGATGCGGACGCCTAGGTCACGCAACTGGGCCAGCCGGTCGAGCACGGCCTCGCTGCCCTCGATCAGCGCCGACTCGGTGAGTTCGAGCGTGAGCGCGCGGGGCGGCAGGCCGGCCGCGCCCATCGCGCCGGTGACCGTGGCGATCAGGTCGGGTCGGCACAGGTGGGCGGCGGCGATGTTGACGGCCACGGTCACCTCGGGCGCGTGCTCGCGCCAGGTGGCCGCCGCGCGGCACGCCTCGTGGATCACCCACCGGTCGATGCCCAGGATCAGGCCGGTCTCCTCGGCCAGCGGCAGGAACCTCGCCGGGGTGAGCACCCCGAGCCGGGGGTGCCGCCAGCGCACCAACGCCTCCGCGCTGCGGACGGTACCGGTGGCCAGGTCCACGATGGGCTGGAACTCCATCAGCAGCTGACCCTCGTCGACGGCCCGCCGCAGGTCGGCGATCAGCTCGGCCCGGCCGACCGCCGACTCGCGCAGCTCCGCCGTGCACGTCCGGTACGCGGACTTGCCGGAGGCCTTCGCCGCGTACATGGCGATGTCGGCGTCGCGGAGCAGATCGGTGTGCGAGGTGTGCTGCGGCCCGTACTCGGCGATGCCGATGCTGGCCGACGGGTGGACGCCGAGGTCCTCCTCGCCGGGCAGCGGTTCGAGCGCGGCGAGCAGCCGCACGGCGAGCCGCTCCGGCGACACCGGGCGTTCCCCGGCGACCAGGACCGCGAACTCGTCCCCGCCGAGCCGGGCGATCATCCCGTCCGGCCCGACCGCGTCCCGCATGCGCTCGGCGGTGGTGGTCAGCAACCGGTCCCCGGCGGCGTGCCCGAACCGGTCGTTGACCTGCTTGAAGCCGTCCAGGTCCAGCAGCACCACGGCGACCGGCCCGCCGGCGCGCAGCGCCCGGCGCAGCCGCCGGATGAACGTCAGCCGGTTGGGCAGGCTGGTGAGCTGGTCGGAGTAGGCGAGCCGACGCAGTCGGCCGACCAACCGCAGGTTCTCGTTGGCGGCCAGCCCCTGCCGCAGCGCGAGCACGCCGAGCAGCGCCATCATGCCGACGAAGACCAGGTGCGGGGTCTGGCCGGTGGGCCGCCGGGACAGCATCACGGCGACGATGGCCCCACCCACCGGCAGGTACGGCAACGCGACCCGCCACCACGGCGGCAGCGGCGACTCGACGTCCTCCTCCCCGTCCCCGCAGGCCGGGGGCGGGTAGCGGGTGGCCAGGCCGACCAGCAGGTAGCTCAGCGGCCAGCAGACGTCGACCGGGTGCCCGGGCGCGTAGCTGCCGTGCGCGACGAGCGAGACGTAGACGGTGTCCGCCCCGGCCCGGATGGCCAGGCCCGCGCCGATGACGGTGAGTGAGCGCCACATCGGGCGGCCCGGCCCGGCGACCGCCACCAGGATGGTCAGCTGCATCAGGTCGAACATCGGGTAGAGCAGCCCGAACGTGCGCAGCGGGTCGGTCAGGTCGGCGTCGGCCACGTCGCGGAACACCAGCAGCCAGCCGATCGGGATCAGCGCGAGCCCGACGATCACCCCGTCGAGCAGCGTGCGGGCCTGCCCGATCAGGCTGCGCGGGCCGGACCGGGAGCAGAGCAGCGCGGCGGTGCCGGTGACGATGCCGGCGGTGAAGAGCCCCCCGACCAGCGGCGTGTGCGGCAGGTCGATCCCGCCGAGCCGCTCGGCCGTCCACACCGTACGGCCGAGCGCGGCGAGCATCATGGTGGCGGCGAGCAGGCTCCAGAACCGGCGCAGCGCGTGCGGGTGCCGGCGGGCCGCGCCGACGCAGAGCACCGCCGCCCAGCTCGACACCGCCATCGCGCCGAGGTCGCTGACCAGGGCCGCGCCGGGCAGGCCGGCGACCAGCCAGATCATCTCCCCGAGTACGACGACGACGGCCGCGACGAGTCCGACACGGCCGGCGAGCGGGTGACGGGCCGGCGCCGCGACGGCGAGGCTCACGTCGTGCTGGGGGACAACGATGCGCTCCGGCTCTCTTCCAGACGTGCACCCTCGGTGACGAGGACCGGACGGCGGACGACGAACGGCGCAAGCCTAGCCAGCGCCGAGGGCCGCCGCCAGGGTCGTTCGTTGTCGGTCACCGGACCGGTGAGCCGGGCGGGTCCGGCCCGGCGGGGACGCCGGGCCGGATCCGCGGTCTTCACTGGACGGTGACGTTGTCCACGTAGACGGCGGAGGTGCCGCCCGCGCCGCTGCCCGGCACGAACTGCACGCCGATCTCCCGGACGTCACCCAGGTTGGCCACGCCGGACAGCGACAGCGACAGGTTCACCCCGGCCGAGGTCACCGCCGCCGTCCCGCCGTCGAACCACTGCCAGCCGGCGCCGGTCTTGACGTACAGCTTGGCCTGGCTGCCGGCGCCGAAGCTCCCCCACGGCGCGACCCGCGCGGTGGCGCGCAGCGTGGTCCGCCCGCTCAGGCTGGTGGTCGCGGTCTTCTTCAGGTACGCGGCCCCGGCGCCCAGGTTCACGTCGGACTTCAGCGCGCGGGTGCCCTGGGACGCCCACTCGGTGACCTGCCACGGCCCGCCGGTGACGTTGGCGCCGGTCCACCCCTCGGTGCCCGACTCGAACCCGTTGAGCAGGGTCCCGCCGGACGGGGGCGGGGTGGTGGTGCCACCGCCGCCCGGCTCGGTCACGGCGCCCAGGTCGACCTCGCCGCGGTTGGCGATCCAGGAGTTGTTGAACAGCGTGCTCGCGCCGGAGTTGCGGGCCGGGCCCCAGCCGTCGTTCCAGGCCAGGAAGTAGGACGTCTTCGGGTAGCTCTGCTGGAACGCGGTGACCCAGCGCCCGTAGTCGAACGAGCCCTGGCTGTCCGGACCGATCTCGGCGAACGCGAACGGCTTGCCCAGCCCGACCAGCTCGGCGTACGCGGACTGGATGCCGGAGACCTGCGGGTTGTCGTCGTACGCGTCCATGCCGACGACGTCGGTGAAGGAGGCGCCCGGGTAGTAGGCGGTGCGGTTGCCGCGGCTGAAGTCGGCGGAGTAGACCCAGAGCAGGTTGTCCAGCCCCTTGGTGCCGGTGAGGTAGGTGTACATCTGCTGCCAGACCTGCTTGAACGTGTTCGGGTCGCGGTTGCCCCACCAGAACCAGTCGCCGTTGACCTCGTGGAACGGCCGGAACAGCACCGGAACCCCGGCGTTCTCCAGGTCCTGCAGGCCGGCGGCCATCTTGTCCTGGAGCTGCCGCCAGCGGGCGCCGGCCGCGGTGGACGGGTTGAGCAGGTCGGCGAAGTTGCCCATCGGCGTGTTCAGGCCGCCGCCGTTGGCGTTGGCCGGGCTGGGCAGGTGCACGCTGATGGTGACCAGGCCGCCGGCGGCGGACCACGACTTGAGCGACGAGTTGCAGGAGTAGTCGACGAGCGCGGTGATGTCGGAGTTGGTCGCCCAGCCGGAGCCGTAGTCGCAGCTGAGGATCGCCGGGTACTGGCCGGTGGCGGCGCGCAACTCCTCGGTCTGGGCCAGCGAGAAGCCGCTGTTGCTGTAGCCGCCGAAGAAGCCGGAGGCGATCCGGTTGCCGCTCCGGTTGGGCAGGTGGGCGAGCCAGTTGAGCACGTTGCGGGTGGCGGTGGAGGCGTTGGCGTTGACCGGGGAGACGGTGTGCGCGTCGGCCGGGGTGACGACGGTGAGCGCGGTGACGGCGGCCAGGACGGTGGCGGCGGCGGTCGACGCGAGGCGGAACCTGCTGCTTCGCATGGGTCACCTTTTCGATTCGCGGGCGGTGGTGGTGTGGCTGCCACCAGTGCACTACTGAACCGATTAAGTTTCAAGCATGTAAATGAATTGATACAACTACTCCTCGTGATGCTCCGGCGGGCCGCCGTGCGTCCACGGCGTCTCCTCCGGCGCGGGGAACGCGCCGCCCGGCAGGAAACCGTCCGACAGGCTGGTCAGGCAGATCCGCTCCCCCACCTCGGGCACGCTGCCCGCCGGGGCGGACAACCCGCGGCCCATCCCACCGGAGAGTTCCAGCACCACCTCCGTCTTGCCGTCCGCGCCCGGGGTCAGGAAGACGATCCTGGCCTTCTGCCCCGGGCGGGCCGGCGACCACAACGTCGCGCCCACCGGCATCGACACCGGCTCGGTGGTCACCACCTGGATCCGGGGACGCAGCACCGGCCGCCGGCCGGAGTCGTCCACCCGCTTCGGGTCGGCCAGCGTCACCTCGCCGACGAACGCCTCCCCGACCAGCCGGTGCTCGGCCATCACCAGCGGGTCGTCGTACGCCCGCTGCACCGCCCACGCGGTCGCCGCCCGCTCCAGCCGCTGCAACCGCAGCGCCGCCGCCACCGCGCCGTCGCGACGCGGCTGCGGGCCGCCACCGGCGTCGACGTGCTCGGCGTACGCGGTGAACGCGTCCCGGTCACCGGCCCACCGAGCCGCCACCCGGGCACCCGGCGGCAGCGCCCGCAGCAGCCCGACGCCGCGCCACATCAGCTCCCAGGTGGGCGCGAGCTGGTCACGCAGCAACCCCGCCAGCTCGTCGTACGCGGCCGCGCGGGCGGTCGGGTCGTCCGCGGAGCGCGCGTACGCCTCGATCGCCGGGGCGAGCCGATGGTTGTCGAAGTCCGGGTCGGTGGCCGGCCCCGCCGGCGGGCACCGCGCCGGGTCCTCGGCCGCCACCGCCGCCTCGGCACCGGTCAGTCCGGCCGGCGGGTCCAGCCAGCCGAGCACGGCCGGCAGGTGCAGATCCTCCACCACGCTCTGGCCGGTGGCCCAGTGCAGCGTCAACGCGTCGGTCAGCGCCAGCAGCGCGGCCGATCCGGGCTGCTCGGCGCGTTCGGCGAAGAACGTCGCCCAGCGGCCGAGCAGCGGCACCGACGGGTGCACGGGGTGGTCCCCGTCGACCCGGCGGAACCGGGTGGAGCGACCGAACAGGCGCAGGAACGTGACCCCGGCCGGGTTCGGCACCAGCAGTTGCGGCGCGTCGACGTAGCGGTGCCGGACGTCGCGGCCCCGGTCCACCGCCACCGCCTCGGTCACCGTGCGGAACGAGTCCAGGTAGGGCAGGACGACGCCGGCCAGCTCGGCGGCGAAGGCGAAACGCTGGTCGCGGTTGCGCGGCTGCGGCACCACCAGCAGCCGGGCCTGGTCCGGCGCGGCGCCGACGAGCGCGGCCAGCGGGGCGTTCGCCTCACCGGCCAGCGCGAGCGGCACCAGCACCAGCGGCCGGTCGGACAGGTGCAGGTGCCGGACCGTGGCCACCGGTTGGGCCCGCCCGGTGGCCACCGCCTGCGCCCGGGCGAGCGCGCGCAGCGTACTCACGCGGGGTTGCCGGTCAGGACCTCGGCGCGCAGGCGCGCGGCGGCGCGCAGCAGCGCGGCGGCCTCCGCCTGCTCCGGCTCGGGGGTGCGGACGCCCTCGGCGAGCGCCAGCACGTCGGCCACCTCGACGACGCCGCCGAGCGCCTCGCGGACCGGCCGGCCCAGCGCCCCGGTGTGGCCGCGCGCCTCGTGCCGGCAGAAGGAGGCCAGCTCGCAGGCGGCCAGGCAGTCCGGCGCGTAGCGGGCCGGCACCTGGTGCAACGCGGCCGCGAGGGTGGCCGGGTCGGCCGCCGGGTCGGCGGTGAACCCGGCCGGCACGGCGGCGAGCAGGTCGTCGACCCGGGCCATCCGGGCCAGTTGGCGGCGCAGCACCAGCAGTTGCCGGCGCACGTCGAGCAGGCTGGCCACCGGCTGGTTGGTGAAGTCTCGCGGGCAGACCAGCACCACCTCGTGCGACACCAGCTCCGGGTCGCGGCCCTCGGCGGCGAGCAGGTCGCGCAGCGCCAGCACGTAGACGGCGGACTGGATCGCCGCGGCGGCGACCTTGGCCGGGTCGGCCTGCCCGTCGATCACCGGGAACGACTTGATCTCCACGACGTGGAACCGGCCGGCCAGCCGCGCGGCGACCAGGTCCGGTTCCAGGTGCACCCGCCGGCCGGCCACGTCCAGGCCGAGCAGCGGATGGTCGAAGAGCGCGGGACCGTCGCCGCTCGCGGTCAACGCCGCCCGGGACCGCTCCGGCCGGTCGTCGTCGGCGCCGAGGTCCGTCCAGGTCGCGCCGGCCGGCACCGGTACGCCGAGCCGCTCCGCCACCAGGCGCAGCAACTCCGCCCCGCCGTCGGCCTTGACCTGGGCCTCGAACGCGTTGCCCCGGGTGATCGCGAAGCGGGACTGCCCGAAGCGGGCCGGGAAGCCGAGCCGCTCGGCCAGCGCCGGCTTGTCCGCCCCGGCGCTGTCCAGCACGGCGCGGCGGGTGCAGCCGGGGTTACCGGTCAACGCGGCGACGGTGCGGGCGTTGTGCCGCCGGGGCGGCCCCCCACCCCGAATCTCGCTCAGCCGATCTTCCACCCGATGAAGTGTAAGGAAGGGCCCCCTCTTAACGCCTCCGGTAGAGGCGGGGCCCCTTATTAACAAGCCCAGGGGTCAGCGGCCGGCGGAGCGGTTCCACGGGGACCGCGGAGACAGCGCCCCCGCCGTCGGTCGACTGCGACGACGGCGCCGGCGACCGGGCGTGCACGGCGGGCGGGCGGCGGTGTGCACCGGTACGGCGGGCGGAGGCACCGGCTGCCGCCCGATCAGCCAGCAGAGGAAACGGGTCACGGTCAGCCGACCGGGAGGCGCTCGGCGTCGGCGCGGGAGATCTCGTACTCGGCGCCGCAGAACGTGCACTGCTGCGCGTACCGGGTGCGTACCGGGATCAGGGGGATAAAGAAGAGGCTGAACTTGGTGACCCGCCGGGTGATCACCTGGGCGGCCTTGTTCCCGCAGTGGCGGCAGACCTGGGTGACGACGCCGGACCGGTCGACCTTGGTCCGCAGCCCGAAGATGAAGAACATCGCCCGCCATTACCCACCCAGGGCACGTGTTAAGCGGGGCCCCCTCCTCTACCGGAGGCGTTAACAGGGGGCCCCTCCTTACACCTCAGAGCCAGATGGGCTGCCAGTTCGGCACCTCGTGGAAGCGCCGCAGCTCGGCCAGGCCCGCGACGGTGCCGCTCCAGGCCGCGTACGGCGGGTTGCCCTCGTCGAAGCCGGACTGCACGAAGGTCAGCTTCGTCCGGACGCCGGACTCGGCCAGCTCCCACGAGGTGACCCCGGTCGGTCCCCAGTCGACGGACATCGCCTGCCCCGGCGTCACGTCGAGCACCTTGGCCGCGTAGCCGGCGTCGAAGCCGCCCATCGCGTAGCGACCGCCCGTCCACGGCTCGATGCCGATCGGGTAGCCGAACCAGGCGCTCGCCTGCTCGGAGTCGGTCAGCGAGGTCCACACCTTGTCCATCGGCGCGTCGATCAGCATCTCGCCGCGCAGATCGGCGGAGGTGAAGTCGGTCCGCGGCAGCAGCGGCTTCCCCTCCAGGTGGGCGTTGAGGTTGGCGATCGCCAACGCCCAGAACGTCTGGAGCACGCCCCGGATGCTGCTGCCGCTCATCGCCTCCTCGAAGGAGAAGTGGCTCTGCCGCAGCGTCAGGACGGTGGCGTCGCCGTCGGGCTCCAGCTCGAACTCGGTGGTGGTCTCCACCCCGTCGAGCGTCCACGCGAAGCGCAGCGTCTTCTCGTCGGCGTGCAGCAGCCGCTGGTGCGGCACGTCGCCCTCGGGCGTGTGACGGCCCCAGAACTCGTACCGCCCGGGCAGGTCCACCTCGGCGTGTTCCGCCAGCCAGACGCGCAGTTCGGCGGGATCGGTCAGCGCCCGGCGAACGGTCGCCACCGGCGCGGCGAGACGGGCGCGGACGGTCATCGGGTCACTCATACTGGTTGCCCTTCGGGTAGCAGGCCACGGCGAGCTTGAAGGCGTCTCCCTCGGCGCCGCCGTAGCGGGTGAACAGGTCCTGCAGCGTCGACTGCAGGTCGTGCAGGAACTCCTGCCGCCGCTCGGCGGGCACCCGGATCTCGCCGGAGACGCCGATCGACGGAAGTTCGGGGGCGGTGCGGTCGAGCCCGGCGATGTCGGCCTGGACCTCTTCCATGAGGTCGAGCAGGTAGCCGAGGCTCAGCTCGTCCTGCGCCCGGCGGGCGCCGCCGATCCGGCCGACCAGCCGCGGGGAGAGCCAGTAGGACCGGGCGACGGCGCGGTAGATGCCCTCGTTGATGCCGCGCACCCGCCGCTCGGCCACCTGCTCGGCCAGCCCGGCCGCGACCAGTTGCTTGACGTGGTAGTAGACGCGCTGCGGCGTCTGCTCGAGCCGGGCGGCGACCTCGGTGCAGGTGCGAGGCTCGGCCAGTTGCCGCAGCACCTCGATGCGCTGCGGCTTGAGCAGGGCTTCGGCCTGCTCGCGCTGTTCCAGATACAGGACGTCTCTCATGGCAAAAACAAGTTTGTACGTAAAAAACTTGCTTGTCAATAGGGACGACGAGAGGCCGCACGATCCGTGCGGCCTCTCGTCGGTACGGGTGTCAGGGCGTCCAGTCGGGGCGCAGCGGATAGCCGTTGACCCCCTCCGGGCCGTTGTGCGTGGCGAGCACCTGGTGCAGCTGGATCCCGTTGCGCTCGAACGCCATCCGGGAGCCGGCCATGTAGAGGCCCCAGACCCGGGCGGTGCCCGGACCCACCTCGCCGACGCAGAAGTCCCAGTGCTCGACCAGGTTGCGGCACCAGCCGGCCAGCGTCAGCGCGTAGTGCTGGCGCAGGTTCTCCTCGTGGTGCACCTCGAACCCGGCGTCGTGGATCTCGCTGATCAGCCGGCCCGGACCGGCCAACTCTCCGTCGGGGAAGACGTACCGGTCGATGAACGCGCCGGAGCGGTGCGGGGCGCGGTTGTCGGCGCGGGTGATGCAGTGGTTGAGCAGCCGGCCGCCGGGCTTGAGCCGGGACCGCAGCGCGCCGAAGTAGGCCGGGTAGTTGCGCACCCCGATGTGCTCGGTCAACCCGATCGACGAGATCGCGTCGAACTGCTCGCGCGGCGCGTCCCGGTAGTCGAGGTGCCGAACCTCGGCCAGGTCACCCAGCCCCTCCCGCTCGATCGCGGCCTGCGCCCACTGCGCCTGCGCCCGGGACAGCGTCACACCGAGCGCCTTCACGCCGTACTCCCGGGCCGCGTGCCGGACCATGCCGCCCCAGCCGCAGCCGACGTCCAGCAGCCGCATCCCCGGCGTGAGCGCGAGCTTGCCGGCGACCAGGTCGTACTTGGCCCGCTGCGCCTCTTCGAGGGTGTCGCCCGGGCTGCGGAAGACCGCGCAGGTGTACGTCATGGACTCCCCGAGCACCTTCTCGTAGAAGGCGTTCGACACGTCGTAGTGGTGGGAGATCGCGTTGCTGTCCCGCGTCCGCGAGTGGCGCAGGCCGTTCACCACCCGCTTCCAGCGCGGCGCCGCCTCCTGCGGCGGAGGCGGCGGCGGCATCAACCGTTCCCAGCCCAGGCCCTTGACCAGGGCCAGCGCCTCGCCCACCGGCGGCATCCGCAGCGGCATCTCGTCCTTGAGCACGCGCAACGCCTCGTACGGGTCGCCGGGGTGCACCCCCTCCAACCCCAGGTCGCCGCTGACGTAGGCCCGCGCCATGCCCAGGTCGCCGGGCGCGGTGAGCAGGTAGGACAGGCCCCGCTCGGTGCGGATCGCCAAGGTGATCCCGGCGTCGGCCGGGCCCACCGCGCTGCCGTCGTATCCGGTGACGCGCACCGGCAGGTCGCGGGTGGTGACCGCGCGGATCACGTCCGCCACGGTCGGTCCGGTGCGCCGGCCGCCCGCCGGCGGACCGGCGGGGGCGCTCGCCGCCCCCGGTGTTCGGTCGGTCAGACTCATGCTCGGGATACCGCCTTCTCGTACAGTCCGGTGAGTCGGTGGTCCGGGTCGTAGCGGTCCTTCACGGCGCGCCAGGTGTCCCCGCCGTAGAGCCGGTCGAACGCCGCCCGGTCGTAGTACGCGTCGGAGTAGAGCGACTTGTGGCCGCCGACCTCCGACACCATGCGCTCGATCTGGCGGTTGACGTCGCCGTCGGCGGCTCCCGCCGCGATCGGCACGCTCCCCCAGAAGCCGATGTTCACATACGTTTCGCCCGGTTGGAGCGGATACAGCGGCCACGCCTGGGCCGATCCCCGGCCGGCCGGCTCACGCAGCCGCAGCGGGCAGAGCCAGACCGGCGTCATGCCGACGTCGGCCGCGAACCAGCGCAGGAACTCGGCCGTGCGGTCCAGCGGGATCTCCACGTCCTGCACCACCCGCTCGCGCGCCGGCCGACCCCGCCACCTGTCGATCCGGGCCGCCACCTGGTGCCGGTGCTCCAGCCGGACGATGCGGTGGTAGACGTCGCTGCGCCGGTAGCGCTGCGGCCAGAGCCGCCGCACCACCGGGTGCTGCACCCCGAACGCCGCCGAGCACCAGAACCAGTCGGTGTCCCACCGCCAGAGATAGTCGTACGCGCCGAGCACGTCGCGGGTGCGGCGGCGCAGCGAGCGGTAGTAGATCTCCTGGCCGGTGTAGTCGGAGGCCGGCCCCTCGGCCTCGTCGGTGAAGGTGCCGAGCACGAGGTAGGACTCGCCGGGGCTGAACATCACCCCGTCCATGGCGTCGACCGGGTCGCCGGCCCAGGCACCCTTGGCGACCACCTCGGCCACCGCGTCGACCAGCTCCTCCAGCCGGCTGAACCGGATGTTGCGCAGGGCCACGTGCCGGCGGACCGGTTGCAGCTCGATGCGCAGCCGGGTGGCGTAGCCGAGGCTGCCCAACGAGTTGGGGAAGGCGCGGAACAGGTCGGCGTGCTCGCCCTGCGGCCGGGCGGTGACGATCTCCCCGGCGCCGGTGAGCAGGTCCATCTCGGTCACCGACTCGTGCGGCAGGCCGTTGCGGAAGGAGGTGGACTCGATGCCCAGGCCGGTCACCGCGCCGCCCAGCGTGATCGTGCGCAACTGCGGCACGACCAGCGGCATCAGACCGTGCGGCAGCGTCGCGTCGACCAAATCCTCGTAGGTGCACATGCCCTGCACGTCGGCGGTGCGGGCCGCCGGGTCGACGCCGAGCACGCCGGTCAGTCCACTCACGTCCAGGCCCGGCGTGCGCGGCGCGGATCGGGGGCGGAACAGGTTCGAGGTCTGCTTGGCCAGCCGTACGGGTTCCCCGGCGGGCACCGCGGCGTAGGAGCGCCGCAGCGTGTCCACCGCCCGTTCATGATCACGGACAGCGTGCATGAGATCACCTTACGCCCGGGTACGACAATTCGTGGGATGTCCACGGTGGCCTTCCGGCGACCCGCCGACGACCCGCGGGTTACCGTGACCGCCATGGCGAATTCCGCGCTCACCGCCCTCGACGCCGCCGGCCTGCCGTACCGGGTGATCCGGCACGGGCCGGTGACGAGCCTCGCCGAGGCGGCCGCGGCGCGCGGCGTCGGGGTGCCCGACGTGGTCAAGACGATCGTGGTGCGCCGGGGCGAGGGCGACCACCTTTTCGTGCTGACGCCCGGCGGCCGGGTCGTCTCCTGGCCGAAGCTGCGCGCCCTGCTCGGGGTGAGCCGGCTGTCGCTGCCCGACGCCGACGCGGCGAAGGCCGCCACCGGCTACGCGCGCGGCACCATCACCCCGTTCGGGTCGCGCACCGCCTGGCCGGTGGTCGCCGACGAGCGGCTGCGCGGCCGGGAGATCACGCTCGGCGCGGGCGAGCACGGGACGGCCGTGGCGCTGGACGCCGACGCCGCGCTGTCCGCGCTCGACGCGACCGTCGCCGACGTCACCGATCCGGAACCGACCCGCTGAGCGGTGGCCGGCGGGCGGCCGCCGGCATAGCGTGGAGGACATGCCGAAAGCCGTCTGGAACGACCTCGTCGTCGCGGAGAGCGACGACACCGTGCTGGTCGAGGGCAACCACTACTTCCCCCGCGCGGCCCTGCGCGACGACCTGATCCGCGAGTCGGACACCCACACGGTCTGCCCGTGGAAGGGCACCGCCTCCTACTACACGCTGGAACACGGCGGCGCCACCAGCGCCGACGCGGTCTGGTACTACCCGGACCCGAAGCCGGACGCCGAGATGGTGCGCGACCGGGTGGCGTTCTGGAAGGACGTCCGGGTCGTCGACTGAGGCACCGTGCCGCCCGGGGCGACTGGCCCCCGGCGGCCCCGGTGGGTCAGGATGCCCCCATGGCCGACCCGCACACCGACCCGTCCGGCACCGTCTACGGCGCCCGGCGCGCCCGTGCCGTCCGGCTGCCGCAGGACCCGTTGATGCGGATCGCGCTGGGCGTCGCCACGGTCGGCGTACTCCTGGGGGTCTTCTTCGCCACCGGGGTGCTCGGCGGCGGCGACGGCCGACCGGTGGTGCCCGCGGCGGCCGTGCCGACCCCGGCGGCGGCCGAGCCGACGTCGGCCCCGCCGCCGACCACGGCGGCCGCACCCAGCCCGACGCCGTCGAGCGTCGCGCCGACCACCCCGGCCGCGCCGGTGGCCACCCCGAAGGTGATCCGGGGCGTGCCGTCCGGGCGTTGCCTGGGCGTGACCGGCGACGACCCGGAGGGCGCGCAGGCCGCGCTGGCCGACTGCACCGGCGGTCCGGAGCAGCAGTGGGTGGTGACGCCGGTCGCCGCCGACACCTACCTGCTGGTCAACGCGGCCAGCGGCAAGTGCCTCGACGTCAACGAGGCGAGCACCGACGACGGCGCCGACATCCAGCAGTGGTCCTGCAACGGGCAGGCCAACCAGCAGTGGAAGGCCAACCCGACCGGCGCCGGGCCGGTGCTGCTGGTCGCCGTGCACAGCGGCAAGTGCGCCCAGGTCGACGACGCGGGCACCGAGCCCGGCCGGGAGCTGGAGCAGGCGCCGTGCGGCGGCGCCCCCGAGCAGCAGTGGGCGGTCGGCTGACCGGTCAGCCCCGGTAGCTCCAGGCCCGCCGGCCGGCCGCCACGGGCAGGACGAACGTGGGCTCCTCGGCGGCGCGCCGGCGCAGCAGCACTGACAGCCCGGCCGCGCCGATCGACAACGCGCCGGCCACGTACCAGGCGAGCGCGTAGTCGCCGAGGCGGTCCCGGACCAGGCCGGCGCCGGTGGCGGCGAGCGCGGCGCCCACCTGGTGGGCGGCGAACACCCAGCCGAAGACCACCGCCCCGGACGCGCCGAAATACTCCCGGCACAGCGCGACCGTCGGCGGCACGGTGGCCACCCAGTCCAGCCCGTAGAAGACGATGAACACCAGCATGCTCGGCTCGGCCCGGCCGGCGAAGAGGCTCGGCAGCACCAGCAGCGACGCGCCGCGCAGCGCGTAGTAGGCGCCCAGCAGCAGCCGGCTGTCGACCCGGTCGGTGAGCCAGCCCGAGGCGACCGTACCGACGATGTCGAAGAGCCCGACCAGGGCGAGCAGGCCGGCGGCGGTGGTCTCCGCCATGCCGTGGTCGTGCGCGGCGGGCACGAAGTGCGTACCGACCAGCCCGTTCGTGGTCGCGCCGCAGATCGCGAAGCCGCCGGCGAGCAGCCAGAACGGCCGGGTCCGGGCGGCGGCGGCGAGCGCGCCGACCGCCCGGGCCGCCGCGCCTCCCTCCGGCCGGGCCGGCGGCACGACCTCGGTGGCGCCGTAGGCGGGCCGGCCCAGGTCCGCCGGGTGCTCGCGCAGCAACCAGACCACCAGGGGTACGACGGCGAGCGCGGCCCCGGCGACGACGAGTGCCGCCGTCCGCCAGCCGTGGTCGCGCACCAGCACCGCGACCAACGGGAGGAACACCAGCTGCCCGGCGGCGCCGCCGGCGGTGAGCACACCGGTGACCAGGCCCCGGCGGCGGACGAACCAGCGGCCGGTGACGGTCGCCACGAAGGCCAGCGCCATCGAGCCGGTGCCCAGCCCGACGAGCACGCCCCAGCAGAGGATGAGCTGCCAGCTCTCGGTCATCACCACGGTCAGGCCGCTGCCGGCCGCCACCAGCACCAGCGCGCCGGCCACCACCCGCCGGATGCCGAAGCGGTCCATCAACGCGGCGGCGAACGGGGCGGTGACGCCGTAGAGCAGCAGGTTGACCGAGACGGCGGCCGAGATGGTGGCCAGCGGCCAGCCGAACTCGGCGTGCAGCGGGTGCAGCAGCACCCCGGGGGTGGCGCGGAAGCCGGCCGCGCCCACCAGGGCGACGAAGGCGACCGCGGCGACGAGCCAGGCCGGATGCAGGCGGGATCGGATCACGCACCGAGTGTCGGCCGCCACGATGCCCGGCGACGAGTGGCCGGAAAGCCATCGTGCGCAATAATCGGGCCATGTCCGTACCGCACCGCATCGCCGTCCTCGCCCTCGACGGCGTGGTCGCCCTCGACCTCGGCACCCCGGCCCAGGTCTTCGGCACCGCCCGGGACGAGCACCAGACCCCGCTGTACGAGGTCGCCACCTGCACGCCCGGCGGCCGACCGGTCCGCAGCACCGCCGGCTTCCAGGTGCTTCCCGACCACGGCCTGGAACTCCTCGAGACCGCCGACACCGTGATCGTCCCCGGCATCCACTCCGGTCCGCCGCTGCACGACGGCACGGTGGCCGCCGAGGTGGCCGACGCGCTGCGCGCCGCCCACGCCCGGGGCGCCCGGGTGATGTCCATCTGCACCGGCGCGTTCGTGCTCGCCGCCGCCGGCCTGCTCGCCGGCCGACCGGCCACCACCCACTGGGCGTACGCCTCCCGCTTCCGCGCCCTGCACCCGGCCGTACGGCTCGACCCCGACGTGCTCTTCGTCGACGACGGGCCGGTGCTCACCTCCGCCGGGGTGGCCGCCGGCGTCGACCTCTGCCTGCACGTCATCCGCACCGACCACGGCAGCGCGGTCGCCAACCGGGCGGCCCGGCGCTGCGTGGTGCCGCCGTGGCGGGAGGGCGGCCAGGCGCAGTACATCGAGCGGCCGGTGCCGAAGGCCACCACGACCGGCACGGCCGCCACCCGGGAGTGGGCCAGGCAGCGGCTGCACGAGCCGGTCGCGCTGCGCGAGATGGCCGCGCACGCCCGGATGAGCGTCCGCACGTTCACCCGGCACTTCCGCTCGGAAACCGGGCTGAGCCCGGCGCAGTGGCTGCTCCAGCAGCGCACCGAACACGCCCGAGTGCTGCTGGAGAGCACCGACCTGAGCGTCGACCGGATCGCCCGCGACGCGGGTTTCGGCACCACCGCCGCCCTGCGCCAGCACTTCCACGCCCGGCTGGGCGTACCCCCCACCGCCTACCGCCGCACCTTCCGCCATCCCGCCCCTGCCGCCCCGCCCGCCACAACTCCTTGATCGGCGGTCAGGCCGGGTGGGGTTGGCGGCGAAGGGCGCGCAGTTGGGTCAGGTGCAGCGGCAGGTGGACCCGGATGTGCAGGTCGAGGGCGCGGCCCCAGGGAAGCGAATCGTCGACGTCAAGGTCGAAGCCCTCGCGCAGCACGGTCTCCACCGGCGTCTCGGCGGCCGGACCCAGCCGCTCGGCCAGCGCGCAGAGCTTCTGGCTGGTGGCCCGCAGCAGCGTCGCGAGCCCGTCCAGGCCGCCGCACTCGGAGACCAGCGCGTCGAGTTGCGGCCGGTGGATGGTGTCCAGGTCGTAGTACGCGAACGGCGAGCCGGCCAGGACCGCCTCGGTGGCCTCGCTCATCAACTCGTCGTTGGCGGCGAGATGCGCGACGATCTGCTCGGCGCTCAACTGGCCCTCCGGCGGCGGCCCGAACCCGCCCGCGTCCACCTCCGCGAGCACCGCGTCGTACGCCCGCCGCAACTCCGCGGCGTCCACCTCGTCCATGCCCGCATCCAACCCCTGCCGCCACCGCCCACGCCCCGGCTACCCGGCCCGGTTCACCCGGACGGGGGTACGCGCGAAGGCCGGCACCCCGGTTTCGGGGTGCCGGCCTTCACGTCTTACTTGCTCCAGTGCTCGGCCACGATGTCGGTGGCCTGCTTCTCCCACTGCGCGTAGGCGTCGGGGTAGGCGGAGACCTGCACGGTCTGGGCGGCCTCGGTCAGGGGCATCTTGTCCCAGCCGTCGACCTGCTTCAGACCCTTCAAGAAGGCCAGGGTGGAGTACTCGGGGTCGGTGATCTGCTCCGGCGTACCCCAACCGCTCGACGGGCGCTGCTGGAACAGGCCCAGCGAGTCGTGGTCATTGCGGTCGCCGAGGTGCCCGAGGTTCTCCAGCTTCGACTCCTGCAGGCTGGTGGCGATCGAGATCACCGCGGCCCGCTCGTTCATGCCGGCCTTCTTCGTCGCGGCGATGATCGCCTTCGCGTTGGCGGTCTGCTCCTCGTTCAGCGTGATGGTCGATTGCTCACCCTGCACACTGGCGACAGCCGCCATCGGCTTCCCGGCGTGCGCGGGGGTGGCGGCGTGGGCGGCGACGGGGCCGGCGAACACACCACCGGTGAAGGCCAGACCAGCGATACCCAGGATGCTCTTACGCAGGATCGTGTTCATCAGAGGGCTCCATTCGGGGGTCGACACACACCCAGGGGTGGGGTGTGTGGGCACCGTCAGGCGCACAAAGTCTTCGCGGGGGGGGCCGGCTCGTGGGGCCCGGGGGCGGGTCACGTAGGCCCGGAGGCGGGTCACGTGGGGCCCGGGGCGGATCACGAAAGGGCCGGGGTTCGGCTGCTCGCGGGGCCGGCCGGGTGGCTGGCCGCGCGGCGCCGGGTCCAGGTGTAACGACCGGCTACCGGCCGTCATTCCCGCCGGGGGCGGGGGGCACGGGCGGCGCGGTGGTTCACCCTGCTCGGTCGTTCACCGGCCTACAACGCCGCCCACCGCCCGCCGATTCCGCGCCCGGGGTGCCGCCCACCACCGGCGAACCGGACACCCACCCCATGACCAGACACCCACCCCTCCCGAGCCGGCCGGACGGAACGCCACGGGTGGATTCGCGACGCCAGGAGACACCCACCCCGTTGCACCCCAGCGCCAGCGAACCTCGTCGGTGGAACGCAATGGGTGCCTCAGGGCCCGCCAGACACCCATGACGTTCCACCCACCGCCCGCCAGCCCCGTCAGTGGAACGTCCTGGGTGTGTCCAGGCCCGGGAGGACACCCACCGCGTTCCACCCCTGGCCCAGTTTCGTCGATCTTGGAGTTGTGGCACCTGACAAGCCGTGCGAATCACCCCGAAACAGGAACCACAACTCCAAGATCGACGCGGCTCGAGGGCGGGGGCGCGGGCGCACGGCGGGGGCGCGGGCGCACGGCGGGGGCGCGGGCGCACGGCGGGGGCGCGGGCGCACGGCGGGGGCGCGGGCGCAGGGCGGGGCGCGGGGCTGGCCGCACCGCCCGTCAAACCCGTCAGCGGAACATCATGCGTTGCCCCGCGGCCCGGCAGTCACCCATGACGTTCCACCCACCGCCCGCCAACCCTGTCGGTGGAACACCACGGGTGCCTCGAGGCACGGGAGACACCCATGGTGTTCCACCCAACGCCCACGAGCCTTGTCGGTGGAACGCTATGGGTGCCTCACGGCCTGAGAGGCTCCCACCGCGTTGCACCCACCGTCCGGAACGACGGACGCCCCCGCCCACTCCGCGTTGATCAAGGAGATTGCGTCGGGCTTCGCGCCGGAACCCGACGCGAACTCCTTGGTCAACCGGGCGGGCCGAGCGAGCCGCGCGCACGCGGGCCCGGGAGCGGGTCAGCGGCGGCCGTGGCGGGCGCGCAGGTAGTCGGAAACCACGTACTCGCCGAGATCGTCGAGGTCGGGCGTGAACATCCGGCCCCTCGACCGCCGCGCCACCGCGTCCACGAACCGGCGCAGCCCGGGGTCGTCGCCGAGCATGAACAGGTTGAGCGCGACGCCGTAGCGGGTCAGTTTGTCCACCTCGCGGATCGTCGCCGTGATGGTCTCCGGCAGTGGCGGCCAGTGGAAGTACGCCTCGCCGTCCTCCGGGTCCAGGTGGGCGGTGGGTTCGCCGTCGGTGACCACGAGCACCACCGGCTCGGCGCCGGGGTGGCGGCGCAGGTGCCGGCCGGCCAGTCGCAGCGCGTGCTGCAGGTTGGTGCCCTGCTGCATGTCCGGCTCCACCGCGGCCAACTCCTGCTGGGTCAGCGGCATCGCCTCCCGCCCGAAGCCGACGATCTGCAACGCGTCCTGGGGGAACCGGGTCGCCATCAGGTGGGACAGGGCCAGCGCCGTCTGCTTCATCGGCCCCCAGCGCCCCTGGGAGATCATCGAGTACGACAGGTCGACGCAGAGCACCACCGCGGCGGACGCCCGGCGCTCGGTCTCCATCACCTCGAAGTCCTCGACCGCGAGCTGCACCGGCACCCCGGTACCGGATCGGTGTACCGCGCGGGTGAGCGTGCGCACCACGTCCAGCGGCTGCTCGTCGCCGTACTCCCAGGGGCGGGAGCCGCCGCTCACCTCGCCGGCGGCACCGGCCGAGCGCAGGTCGTGCTGGCCGCGCGGGCCGGCCGTCAGGTCGGCGAAGACGCGGCGCAGCGCGGTGCCGGCCAGCCGGCGCAACGCCTTCGGGCTGAGCGTCAGCCCCTCCGCGTCCCGGGTGACCCAGCCCTGGCGGCGCAGTTCCCGCTCCAGCTCGCGCAGCCGGCGTACGTCGTCGGCGGCCTCCCGGCCGAGCGTCCGGGCGACCGCCTCGACGTCGACGTCGTCCAGGGTGGCGCCCGGCTGGTCCTGGTCGAGGGAGTCCAGCAGCTCGTCGAGTTCGGCGATCTCGTCGAGCGCGCCGGCGGCCTCGCCGTACCCGAGGGGCTGGTCGCCCCGGACCCGCTCGCCGCGCTGCCAGTTCAGGTCGGGGCGCAACGACCGCAGGTGCTCGTCGAGCTGGGACAGCTCACCGGCGAGCCGGTCGCCGAGGGACTGGCGCATCAGCCCGGCCAACTCCTCGCGCTGCCGGTCCGACAGCGACCGCATCAACCGCTCCCCGGCCGCCGCCCGACGGGCCAGCACGTCGACCAGCTCGTCGACGTCGCGGGGGCGCTCCGGGAAGAACTCCCCGTGCCGGCGCATGAACTCGGCGAACGCGTCGGTGGTGTCCTCCGAGCGGGCGTGCCGGGCGAGCAGGTCGTTGAGGTCGCGCATCATCTCGGCGAGCTGCCGCTGGGCGGCCGGGTCGGCGGCGGCACGGGCCGCGTCGCGCAGGCCGGCGAAGCGCTGTTCCAGCACCTCGCCGCGCAGCCCGTCGAGGATCCGCTGGTAGGTCTGCCGCGCCTCGGCGCTGGCCCACTCGTACCCCTCCAGCTCAGCCACCGCGCGGGCGGTGGAGCCGGGCAGGTTGTCCAGCACCGCCTCGGCGAACCGCGCGTCGTCGCCGTCACGACCGCGCAGCTCGTCGCGTTCCGCGGCGATCGCCTGGTCGAGCAGGGCCCGGGCCCGGGTGACAGCGCCGTCCAGGTCGCCCCGGCGCAACGCCTCCCGGCGCAGCCGGCGGGCCCGGGCGGCCAGGTCGTCCAGGCCGCCGCGCCCCTGCGGGCCGCGCCGCAGCAGGTCGCGCAGCGACTCCCGCAGGCTGCCGCCGGCCAGGACCTCCGCGCCGACCGCGTCCACCGCGGCGCGCACGTCGTACGGCGGGGCGAGCGGGTCGGGCCCGCCACGCCACTGCCCGTACCGGAACCGGTTGCCGGCCACCGTCAGCCCCGGCCGCCGTAGACGGTGCGCCCGGACTCGGTGACGTCCTTGCCCAGCCGGCGGGTCAGGTGCAGCCCTTCGAGGACGAACTCGATGCCGGCGGCCGCCTCCTCCGGGCTGGGCGCGTCGCCGAGGCCGAGCCGGTCCAGCACCTTGGCCAGCCCGGGCACGGTGCCGACCTGGCGCAGCAGCTCGGCCGAGGAGACCAGCTCCCCGGTCTCGACCACCTCGTCCTCGGCCACCAGCGCGGTGAAGCCGGACAGGTCCAGCCCGGCCAGCCGGGCCCGGAACGTGTCGGCGGTGGCGGTGCGTAGCAGGTGCCCGAGCACCTCGGTCTCGCGCCCCTCCTCGCCGCTCTCGAACTCGACCTTCCCGCGCAGCGTGGACGTCACCGACACCGCGTCGCCGACCCGCGCGACGGGCGTCTCGGCCCGGTCGGCGGGGGCGCCGGCGAGCAGGCCGGAGCGGCGCAGCGCGGCGGCGGCGACGGTCTCCGCGGCGGCGATGGCGAACCGGGCGGAGACGCCGGAGCGCGGGTCCACCGACGGCGACTCCCGCACGGCGCGGGCGAACCGGGCCAGCACCTCCAGCACGTGCTCCGGCACGGCGGCGACCAGGTCGGCCTCCTGCCGGATCAGCGCCAGCTCCAGCTCCAGGTCGAGCGGGTAGTGGGTGCGGATCTCGGCGCCGAAGCGGTCCTTGAGCGGGGTGATGATCCGGCCCCGGTTGGTGTAGTCCTCCGGGTTGGCGCTGGCCACCAGCAGCAGGTCCAACGGCAGCCGCAGCTGGTAGCCGCGGACCTGGATGTCCCGTTCCTCCAGCACGTTGAGCAGCGCCACCTGGATCCGCTCGGCCAGGTCGGGCAGCTCGTTGACCGCGAAGACCCCTCGGTTGGTGCGCGGCACCAGCCCGAAGTGGATGGTCTCCGGGTCGCCGAGGGTGCGCCCCTGGGCGAGCCGGACCGGGTCGACGTCGCCGATCAGGTCGCCGACGCTGGTGTCCGGCGTGGCGAGCTTCTCGCCGTAGCGCATCGAGCGGTGCAGCCAGCCGATCGGCAGGTCGTCGCCGGCGGAGTCGACGAGCGCGCGGGACGCCGGGGTGAGCGGGTGCATCGGGTGCTCGTTGAGCACCGAGCCGGGGATCACCGGGGTCCACTCGTCGAGCAGCGCGCCGAGCGCGCGGATCAGCCGGGTCTTGCCCTGCCCGCGTTCGCCGAGCAGCACCATGTCGTGGCCGGCGAGCAGCGCCCGCTCGACCTCGGGCAGCACCGTGTCCTGGTAACCCACGATGCCGGGGAAGCGGTCCTCGCCGGCACGCATCCGGGCGAGAAGGTTGTCGCGGATCTCCTGCTTGACCGTGCGGTACTGGTGGCCGGTCGCGCGCAACGCGCCGAGCGTGCCGGGCAGCTCGGCGGGCGGGACCGGGGAAACCTGGTTGGGAGCGGTCACCCGACCCACGCTAGCTCAGAATTTCCGCACCGCCCGGTGGTCGGTCCCGCCCCGTGACCGGGACCGACCACCGGGGGCGCTCAGGCCCGCCGACGCAGCTGGTACGCGTACGCGGCGGCGGCCAGGGCGACCGCCCAGACCGGCCAGAGCGCCATCGGCAGGGCGGCGGAGTTGCCCTCGCGGATCAGGTCGGCGAACTCCGGCGCGGCGAGCAGGTCGAGGCTGGCCGCCAGCACGGCGAGGGCGACCAGCCCGGCCGGGACGACGGCGAGGAGCACCGGCACCGGGCGGCCGGCCAGACCGGGCAGCCAGCGCGGGAACCGCTCGCCCCAGCGGGCCACCAGTCCCAGCGTGAGCACCGCGCCGACCACGGCGAACGCGCCCAGCCCGGCGCCCGCCCAGACCGCGCCGTCGGCGCGCATCTCGGCGAGCGTCTCCCGGGTCATGCCGAGCGGGATGTCGAACAGCCAGGCGAACCGGGTGAGCGCGTAGAGCACCGGGATCACGGCGGCGGTCCACGCCGCCCACCGCCCCCAGCGGGCGGCCGAGGCGGGCGTGGTCCACGCCGGCGCCGGCCCGTCGGCGACCCGCCGCCGCCAGCGCACCAGCGCGCCGGCCAGCAGCATCCCGCCGGCCAGGGCGGCGAACCGGGCGAACAGCGGCCAGGTGAAGAGTTCGGCGTAGTCCACCGGCGGCCAGCCGAACGGCGCGCCGATGATCAGCATCGGCGCGTAGCCGAGCAGGGCCAGCACCCGCATCCCGGGCACCACCACCGCCAGCGCGAGCGCGACGGTCGCCGCGTACCCGGTGATCAGGGCGCGCAGCGGCCGGGAGGGCCGGATGCTCGTGCCGGTCATGGCCAGGGCGGCAACCGCGCCGGTCAGCAGCACCGCCGCGAACAGCGGCGGGCCGACGGAGACCGGCACCAGTCGGAGCAGGCCGGCGGCGTCGCCGCCGTGCGGGTCGTTCGCGCCGAAGGGGTAGCCGGCGCCGGTCAGCGTGGACACCAGGGCGAGCACTCCCCAGCCGCCGAGCCAGGCGGCGGCGAGCGGAGCAACCGGGTCGAGTCGATCACGAAGCGGCAGGTTCATGTGTCTCAGCCTCGGCCGGACGGCCGCCGGAACCCTCCCGCGCCGGGGTGGACCCGCTCCCCCGTGGGAGGGACCGGGTCAGCCGGTCGGGACCACGAACCCGGACTCGTAGGCGGCGACGACCGCCTGCGTCCGGTCCCGCACCCCGAGCTTGGCCAGCACGTTCCCGACGTGTGTCTTCACCGTCTCGACGCCGACCACCAGGCGGGCGGCGATCTCCGGATTGGACAGCCCGGCCGCCATCAGCCGCAGCACCTCGGCCTCCCGGTCGGTCAGCCGCGCGGCGTGCAGCCGGTCCCCGCCGCGCCGCCCGTACGCGCCGACGAGCTGCCGGATCGCGGCCGGGAAGAGCAGCGACTCACCGACCGCCACCACCCGGATCGCCTCCACCACCTCGGCCGGCCGGGCCCGTTTGAGCAGGAAGCCGCTCGCCCCGGCGCGCAGCGCCTCGTAGACGTACTCGTCGTTGGCGAACGTGGTGACCACCAGCACCCGGGGCGGGTCGGCGGAGGCGGCGAGCAGCCGGCGGGTGGCCTGGATGCCGTCGATGGCCGGCATCCGCACGTCCATCAACACCACCGCCGGGCGCAGCTTCGCCACCAGCGGCGGTACCTCGGCCCCGTCCGCCGCCTCGCCGACGACGCGCAGGTCCGCCTGCGCGTCCACGATGGCCCGCAGGCCGACCCGGATCAGCTCGTCGTCGTCGACGATCAGCACGTCGATGGTCACCCGGGCTCCTCCCTGGGCGCGGGCAGGGTGGCCCGGATCCGCCAGCGGTCGCCGCGCGGGCCGGCGTCGAGGTGCCCGCCGAGCAGCAGCACCCGTTCCCGCATGCCGTCCAGCCCGCGCCCGCCGCCGGTCGGCCCGGTGGTGCCGCGCACGGCGTTGACCAGCTCGATCTCCAACCCTTGCGGGGGTACGGCGACCCGCAGCGTGACCGGTCCCCGGCCGTGCCGGGCCGCGTTGGTCAGCCCCTCCTGGACGATTCGGTAGCCCTCGCGGGACACCACGGCGGGCAGCGCGTCCAGCGCCCCGTCGACCCGGGACTCGACGACCAGCCCGGCGGCCCGGGCGGCGGCGACCAGCCGGTCCAGCCCGACCAGCGTGGGTTGCGGGGCGTTCGGCGCGGGCATCGGCCCGGCGTCGGTCTCGCGCAGCAGCCCGAGCACGTGGTCGAGGTCGTCCATGGCCCGGCGGCTGGTCTCCTCGATGGCCCGCAGCGCCCGCCGGCTGAACTCGGGGTCGGTGTCGAGCAGTTCCCGGGCGGCGCCGGCCTGGAGCGTCGCCACGGTCAGCGCGTGTCCGACCGAGTCGTGCAGCTCCCGGGCCAGCCGGTTGCGTTCGGCCAGGCGGACCGCGCGGGCCTCCAGCGCGGCGATCCGCTCGGCCTGGGCCGGGCCGAGCAGCACCGGGGCCATCGAGGCGGCGAGCGCGCCCAACCCGGCCACCGCGTAGCCGAGCGCGACCAGCACGGCGGCGCCGGCCAGGCCGGCGGTCACCGGACGGGCCGGGTCGAACGGGCCGAGCCGCTCGTCGGACACCGCGCCGACGTCGAGCCCGGTCAGGCCGGCGACGAAGACCAGCGCCATCGGGAACGCGCTGATCGCGGCGAACAGCACCACCGCGCCGGTGGCCAGGTGCAGCGCGATCCAGAGCGCGGCGCGCAGCCGGGTCTCCCGGTCGATCCGGTGGCCGGGGGCGGGTTCCGGCAGGTCGACCGCGAGCAGCGCGCGGGCGGCGGCGATCTCCAGTGCCCGGCTGCCGGCCAGGAACACCGGCACCACCGCGAGCCCGATGCCGACCAGCAGCAGCCCGACGCCGGGCGGACGCGGCACCCCGGTGCTGGTCAGCAGTTGCGCGAACGCCACCGCCAGCAGCGCGTACGGCAGCGCGAGCACACCGCCGAGCAGCAGGAACACGGCGCGCCGCCAGGTGCTGCCGCGCACCAGCGGCGCGAGGACACCCCGGACCGTCACCCGGTCATTGTCCCGCCGCCGGCCGTCGCGCGACTCCCCCGCGCCGGGGAGATGTCCTCAGCGGTGGTCGCGCACGTAGGCCTCCGGGTCCTTGTCGCGGAAACGCAGGTTCCGGCCGTTCTTGTGCTCGCCGTAGAAGGTGAGCCACCGCGCCCCAAGCTCGGCCCGAAGTTCCACGCTCGCGTGCCGGCGGAAGTCGGGCAGCGCCTCGTCCTCCTCCTCGGCCAGGTGCTCGCTGTTCTCCTTGCGGGCCGTGCCCACCGCCGCCCACCAGGCGTCCGAGCCGACCTCGTGCCGCTTCGACTCGGCGACCGCGTCACGGATCTTGTTGTGGTCGCCGATGGCGTCGGCGGTCTCGTCCTCGCCGTCGTCGCCGTGCTTGACCAGGTGCGGGTAGAGGATCGCCTCCTCCGCCTCGGCGTGGATGTCCAGGTGCAGGGCGAGCGCCTCCCAGATCGCCAGCATCTCGGCCGGGTCGCGGGCGTCGTCGAGCCGGGCGAACCCGCGCCGGAAGGCGGCGTGGTCGTCCAGGATCAGTGCGGTGATGTCGTCCATGCGGTCACTTCCCCAGTCGGGCGCGGATCATCTTGGGCACGGCGGCCAGGCCGGTGACCGGGCGGAACGCGCGCGCGGCGGCGACCAGGGCGGCGTACTCGTCGTCGGTCAGGTCGATCTCGGCGGCGGCCGCGTTGCGTTCCACCTGCTCCACTCCGGACGCGCCGGGGATGGCCACCACGTTAGGGTGCCGCAGCACGTACGCCAGCGCGATCTGGCTCGGCGTGGCGTCGTGCGCGTCGGCCACCTCGCGCAGCGTGGCGATCAGCTCGGCGCCGCGTTCCAGGTTCTCCGGCAGGAAGTACGGGTTGGCCCGGCGCACCGCCCCGGCCGGCGGATTGCTGGCGTCGTAGCGGCCGGAGAGGAAGCCCTGGGCCAGCGGGCTGTACGCGATGACGATCCGGCCGGCCTGCTCCGCGTACGGGATCAGGTCCTCCTCGGGGCCGCGGTCGATCATGCTGTAGCGGACCTGGTTGCTGAGCACCCGGCGGCCCAGCGCGGCCTCGGCGAACCGCCACCGGCGCAGGTCGTAGTTGCTGACCCCCACCTCGCCGACCAGGCCGACGTCCTGGAGCGTGCGCATGCCGCGCATGGTGGTGGTGTCGGCGACCACCGGGTTGGCCTGGTGCACCTGGTAGAGGTCGATGCCGTCGACGCCGAGCCGGGCGGCGGAGGCGACCGCCCGCTGCTGCACCACCGGCGCGACCGGCAGCAGCGGGAAGATCTTGCTGGCCACCACGACCTTGGCCCGGTCGTCACTCAGCGCCGCGCCGAGGATCCGCTCGCTGCGGCCGAAGCCGTAGAGCTCGGCGGTGTCGAAGAGGGTGACGCCGAGGTCGAGCGCCCGGCGCACGATCTCGACCGCCCGGCGCTCGTAGTCGGGGCCGTAGCCCCACTCGCGGGAGCCGAACTGCCACGTGCCGAGGCCGATCTTGGAGATGGGCTTGGGGGTGTCGAGCCGCACGAAACGCATGGATCCGACGCTACCCGCGCCGCCGTGACCGCACGCGTGTTCGCCGGTGGCGGCAGAATGATCAGGTGACCTACCTCGCCAGCGACGACCGTTACCACGAGATGATCTACCGACGCAGCGGCCGCAGCGGGCTCCGGCTGCCCGTCATCTCCCTCGGCCTGTGGCACAACTTCGGGCCGGACCGGCCCTTCGAGCGGCAGCGCGACATCGTCCGCCGCGCGTTCGACCTCGGCATCACCCACTTCGACCTGGCCAACAACTACGGTCCGCCGCCGGGGTCGGCGGAGGAGAACTTCGGTCGGCTGCTCGCCACCGACCTTAAGCCGTACCGCGACGAGCTGGTCGTCTCCACCAAGGCCGGCTATCTGATGTGGCCCGGCCCGTACGGCGAGTGGGGCTCGCGCAAGTATCTGGTCTCGTCGCTGGACCAGTCGCTGCGCCGGATGGGCCTCGACCACGTCGACATCTTCTACTCGCACCGGTTCGACCCGGACACCCCGCTGGAGGAGACGATGGGCGCGCTGGACGCCGTCGTGCGGTCCGGCAAGGCACTCTACGTCGGCATCTCCAACTACGACTCGGCGCAGACCGCCCGGGCCGCCGAGATCCTCCGTGACCTGGGCACCCCGCTGCTGATCAACCAGCCGTCGTACTCGATGCTCAACCGCTGGACCGAGTCCGACGGTCTGCTCGACACGCTGGCCCAGGTGGGCGCCGGCTGCATCGCCTACAGCCCGCTGGCCCAGGGCCTGCTCACCGACCGCTACCTGGGCGGCATCCCGGCCGACTCGCGCGTGCGGACCAGCGTCTTCCTCAACGAGAGCGACCTGGACGAGGCGCGGATGGCGACCGTCCGCGGGCTCGCCGCGGTGGCCGAGCGGCGGGGCCAGACCCTGGCCCAGCTCGCCCTGGCGTGGGCGCTGCGCGACCCGCGCATGACCAGCCTGATCGTCGGCGCCAGCAGCGTCGCCCAGCTGGAGGGCAACGTCGCCGCGCTGGACGACCTCGACCTGGCCGGCGAGGACCTGGCCGAGATCGAGCAGCTGCTCGGCTGAGGCTCACCAGATCCGGCGCCGCCCGACGCGGTGGTTGCGCACCCCGCACGGCCGCCCGGGCGGCGGGCCGCCGGCCCGTCGCAGCCGCAGGCCGACCACTGTCGCCAGCAGCGCGGTGACCACCGCCGCCGCGCCGACGACCAGCGGCCGGGAGAGCGGGCCGGTGTCGGTCACCGCCGCCACCGGCACCCCCGCCGCCGGCTCGTCGCCGGTCGCCGGCACGGCGAGGGTACGCGGGGCCGCCGCGCTCGCCGACGGCCTGCTCCTGCTCCCGGAGCCGCTCGGGGCGGCCCGGAAGATCACGTCGGAGCAGGAGTAGTAGGTGTCCTGGGTGCTGGAGTTCTGCCAGATGACGTAGATCAGGTGCCGGCCCGTGCGCCCGGTCGGCAACCGTCCCGGCATCTCGTACGCGCCGGCCCGGATCGGCGGGTCGGTGACCTCCAGGAACGGCTTCTCCTCCACGTCCGCCCAGGTCAACCGACGCTCGGGCGCGTACGAGCGGGTGGTGACGTAGAACCGGAACGTGCCCTCGTGCGGGATGGTGGTGCGATAGCGGAACGTGTGCCGGGCCCCGGCCGTGAGCGTGGTGGCGGGCCAGTCGGCCCGGGGCAGGTCCAGTCCCCGGTACGCGGAGAGCCCGCCGCTGCACAGCTCCCCGTCCGGGATGCGTTCCCGGTCCCGCCCGTCGATCCGGGCCACCCGGATGTTGTCCCACTCGCGTACCGCCGCGCCGGCGGCGATCGCGGCGCGGCAGGCCGGTGTCTGTGCCCGACCGCCCTCCGGACCGCAGGCCGCCGCCCGGCTCATCGGGCTGGTCGGCGCCCCGTGGGCGCTCGCCGGCACGGCGGTGAACAGCAGCGTCGCGGCGACGGCGGCGAGCGCGGCGAGCGCGCGACGTGTGTCCATGTGATCGACCTCCCGCGCACTGGTACGGGCGGGAGGCGGCAAAGGTTCGATCCGCGTCGACACCCCGACCGGTCAGGCTCGGCTGACCGAACGGACAATCGGGGCGGCGGGGCGGCCCGGGCCGGCCCTACAGTGACGACACCCTGTGATCAAGGAGCGAGCCTTGCCCGAGCCGGCACAGCCCCCCGAACCGCCCCGCGCCGCCCCGGCGGACGGGTCGTCGGCGGGCGTCGTCCCGCCCGCCCCCCAGCCGTACCTGCTGGTCCTGCCCACGATGGAGGGCGCGCCTCCGCCGGTGCCGTGGCCCGGCGCGGAGGGGCAGCCCGCGTGGGCGATCCCGGTCACCGTGCCGGCCGGCACCCAGGGCTACGCGTTGTTCGTGCCGCTGGTGCCGGCGGCCGGCCAGCCGGCCACCGGCGTGCCCGCCCAGGCCGGTCCACCGACCGTCGAGGGCGCGACCGCGCCGGGCGCGGCCGGTAAGGCCGACGGCGGCCCGGGTGACGGTGGTCCGGTCCTGGTGGCGGCGGACGCCGATGCCGCGCGGGCGATGTCCGGGGATGCCACGGGCTCGAACGCCACGGCGTCGCCGCCGGTGGTCACGGCCGTGCAACCCTCCCCATCCGCGGTGACCGCCGCCGGGCCGGCGGGCCAGGCCGGGCCGCAGCCCGCGCCCGTCAACGCCGGCACCGCGGTGGCGCCGGCCGGCCCCGGCCCGCACCCGCCCGCCGCGCCGCCGTACCAGGACATGCGCCCCTGGGCCACCTACCCGCCGCCGCAGAGCTGGGCTCCCCGGCCCCGGGTGCCCCGCACCTCGTTCCTCGGCGTCCGGTGGCCCGGTCCGAAGCCGGCCACCGGCCGGGCCGTGCCGCTCGCGGTGCTCACCGGGGCGCTGGGCAGCGCGGTCTTCGTGCCGCTCGGCCGGGTCGGCATCGGCTGGTTCCTGGGCTGGCTGACGCTCACCGTCGCGGTGCTGCTCGCGGTCCGCACGAAGACCGCCGAACTGCCCCGCGCCGACCGGCTGATCCGCCTCGGGTGGGCGGTGGCGGCCCTGGCCCTGATCGCCGTGCCGGCGGTCCGCAACGCCTGGTGGCTGGTGACGTTCTGCGTGCTCGGCGCGCTGGGCTGCGCCACGCTCGCGATCGCCGGCGGCCGGTTGGTCCGCTCGATCCTGTTCGGCCTCGTCGCCACGCCGTTCGCGGCGCTGCGCGGCCTGCCCTGGGTACGCCGGCACGTCGCCGCCTCGGCGGAGGCGACGACGGTCCGCAAGGTCACCGTGTCGGTGGTCGCCACCCTGGCCGTGCTGGTGGTCTTCGGCAGCCTGCTCGCGTCGGCCGACGCGGCGTTCTCCGAGGCGTTGGGGGCGCTCGTGCCCGAGGTCGACCTCGGTACGGTCGTCGGCTGGCTCTTCCTCGCCGCGGTGGGTGGGCTGATCGCGGTCGCCGCCGTCTACACGCTGGCCGCCCCGCCCGATCTGTCCACGGTGGACCGGCAGGGCGAGCGCCGGCTCGGCCTGCTGGAGTGGGCCCCGGCCATCGGGGCGCTGACGCTGCTCTTCGCCGGCTTCGTGGTGGTGCAGTTCACCGTGCTCTTCGGCGGCCAGCGACACGTGCAGAAGGTCGCCGGGCTCAGCTACGCCGAGTACGCCCGCAGCGGCTTCTGGCAGCTGCTCTTCGTCACGCTGCTGACGGTGGCGGTGCTCGGCGGGGTGGGCCGCTGGGCCGGCCGGGAGCGGCCGGTCGAGCGCGTCCTGCTGCGCGTGCTGCTCGGGCTGCTCAGCTCGCTCAGCGTGGTGATCGTGGTGTCCGCGCTGTCCCGGATGTGGACCTACCAGAAGGTCTACAGCTTCACCGGTGAGCGGATCTTCGTGATGGCGTTCGAGCTGCTGCTCGGCGCGGTCTTCCTGATGATCCTGGCGGCGGGCGTGCGCTGGCGGGGCCGGTGGATCCCGGGCACCACCGTGGCGCTGGCCGTGGCGATGCTGCTCGGCCTGGCGGTGCTCAACCCGGAGGACTACGCCGCCCGGCGCAACACGCTCCGGTACGAGCAAACCGGCAAGATCGACGCCTGGTACCTGCGGGCGCTGTCCGCCGACGCCACGCCCGCGCTCACCCGGCTGCCCGACCCGGTGCGCCGCTGCACGCTGAGCTGGATCGCCGACGAGCTCGACCAGCGCGACCCCTGGTACGCCTGGAACCTCGGCCGCCAGCGGGCCCGCCAGGCGTTGGACCGGGTCGGGCCGACGGCGGTCGGCGGTCCGAAGGACTGCCGCCGGGCGGACCAGTTCGACCTGCCGAAGACCCGCCGACCCCGCTGACGTCCCCGGTGACCGGGCCGCGAACGCCGCGGCCCGGCCACCGGCACGGACCGGCCCGCCCGCGACCGTTCACCCGTCCCTCACCTCGCCGCCACGGCCGCCACCGTCTCCGCGCCTACCTTCGGCTGCGCGAACGTCAACCGAGGTAGCGGAGGTTCCTCCATGTCCGTCCGTCAGGTGCTGACGGCACTGGTCACCGGCGCGGCGCTGGCCGTGCCGGCGGCCGCCCACGCGACGCCGGCCGACCGTCCCGGCGTCCCGCCGCAGCGGACCCACTTCGACCTGCAGGCCCATCGCGGTGGCATCGGCATGACCACCGAGGAGACGCTGGCCGGCTTCGCCAAGGCGATGCGCCTCGGCGTCACCACGCTGGAGCTGGACACCCAGGTCACCCGGGACGAGAAGGTCGTCGTCACGCACGACCGCCAGGTCAGCGCGCAGAAGTGCCGGGACACCGCGCCGGTGCGTCCGGGCGACCCGGCGTACCCGTACGTCGGGAAGTACGTCAAGGACCTGACCCTGGCGCAGATCAGGACCATGGACTGCGGCTACCAGCAGCTGCCCGGCTTCCCGGAGCAGGAGCAGGTCGCCGGCGCCCGGATGGCGGAGCTGCGCGACGTGCTCGACCTGGTGAAGCGCTACCGGGCCCACGGGATCACGCTCAACATCGAGACCAAGGTGGAGGCGGGGGCGCCCGAGCAGACCGCGCCGCGTGAGCTGTTCGTCCGGCGGGTCTTCGAGGAGATCCGGCGCTCGGGCATCGAGCGGCAGGTCACCATCCAGTCGTTCGACTGGGGAGCGCTGCGGGTGATGCACCGGCTCGCGCCGCGCTGGCCGCTGGTGGCGCTGACCAACTACGACTTCCTCCAGGTCGGCAAGCCGGGCGCGTCGCCGTGGCTGGGCGGGCTGGACGTGGACGACTTCGGCGGCGACTTCGTCCGGGCCGCCGACGCGATCCCGGGCGTCACCACGCTCTCGCCGAACTACGGGTTCCCGCAGAACGGCACGATCGCCGACCCGGCCTTCCGGTTCTACCCGGACCGGAAGATGGTCGCGGACGCGCACGCACGCGGGTTGAAGGTCGTGCCGTGGACCTGCGACGACATGCCGACCGTGGCGGCGCTGATGGACCTCGGCGTGGACGGCGTCATCACCGACTATCCGAACCGGGTCCGGCAGCTCATGGCCGAGCGGGGCATGCGGCTGCCGAAGGCGTACCGGGCGCGCTGAGCGGTGGGGGCGGGGAGGGGCCCACGTGGCCCCTCCTCAGCCGCCGACGCGCAGCGCCAGGATCGCGATGTCGTCGGCGACCGGGCCGCTCTGGTAGGCGGCCACCCCGTCGCGCACCAGCTCCACCAGCTGCCGCGGTGTGCTGTCCGGCGCGTCGCGCAGCAGCTCCACCAGGCGTTCCTCGCCGAAGAGCCCGCCCGGCCCGCGCGCCTCGATCACCCCGTCGGTGTAGAACAGCACGGTGTCGCCGGCCTCGAGGGCGACCGACCGCCGCCCGAGCCGCACCTCGGGGAAGGCGCCCAGCAGCACGCCCGGCACGGTGATCACCTCGACCCGCCCGTCGGCCCGGCGGACCAGCGCGGGCGGGTGGCCGCCGGAGGCCACGTCCAGGTCGGCACCGCCGTCGCGCAGCCGCAGCCGCCCGCACACCACGCTGAGGAACCGGTCCACGTCCGGGTCGGTCCGGAGCCGGGCGTGCAGTTGGCGCAGGGCCGTGGCGGGCTCCGCCAGCGCCGCGGTGATCCGCAGCGTGTGCCGGGCCAGGCCGGTGACGGAGGCGGCGTCCACGCCCCGGCCGGCGACGTCGCCGACCACGAGGACCCACTCCCGGCCGGCGGCACCGTCGACCGGGAACACGTCGTAGAAGTCGCCGCCGACCCCCACCGCGTCGCCGGCCAGGTAGACCGCCGCCAGCTCGGCTCCGGGCACCGCCGGCAGCCGCGACGGCAGGAGGCTGCGTTGCAGGCGTACGGCGGTGGCGTGCTCCCGCTCGTAGAGCTGCGCCCGGGCGAGCGCCTGCCCGGCCAGACCGGCCAGGGTGACCAGGAAGTCCCGTCGCGCCGGCTCGAACTCCTGCGGTTCGGCGTACCCGAAGACGAGCACCCCGGCGGCGGTCCCCCGTCCGCGCAGCGGCACCATCGCCCACGACCGGTGGGGACTGTTCCGGATCGCGTCGGCGGCGTCGGGGAACCGGTCGAGGAGAGGTTCGAGCTCCGGGTAGAAGCTGGGTTCGTCGGCCCGGAAGGTGGCCGCGATCGGGTGAACGGCGTCCCGCCCGACCGCCTTCCACCGCGACGGGGGCTCCTGGCCGGTGGGCGGGAAACGGATCTGCCGGCCCGCCTCGTCGAGGAGCGCGACGGCCGCGACGGTCGCCTCGGCCGCCGGACCGGCGCCGTCCCGGACCGCCGCGACCACCTCGGCCACGGAGACCGCCTGGGAGAGCGCGGCGGTGAACTCCTGCACCCGGCGGGCCCGCCGTTCCTCGCGCCGCCGCGAGGTGACGTCGGTGATGAGGACGGCCACCGCGCCGGCCCGCCCGCCGCCGCCCGGCACCGCGAAGAAACTGCTCAGGTACGTCCGGCCGGCGCGTACCACCTCGACGTCGCGGACCGCGCCGGTCTCGGCGACCTCCCGCATCAGCGGCTCGACGACCGGACCCAGCTCGGGGAACAGGTCGGGCACCCGGCGGCCGAGGTGGTCGCCGACCGGGCGACCGTTCCACGCCGCGAGGACAGGGTTGATCTTGAGGTAGCGCAGGTCGGTGTCGAGCAGGGCCACCCCGACCGGCGCGTTCTCCACCAGCGTGTCGAGGGCGGTGAGCATGGTGGCCCGGTCCGCGGTGAGCTGCTCGACGCCGACCGTCGCCTCGTCGGGCACCTCGTCGAAGACGGCCGCGATGCCGACCGGGCCCACCGGTGTGGACCCGTGCACCGGGTAGTAGCTGCCCCGCCACCGCCGCCGGCCGGGTCGTCCCGGGGTGGGACCGACGACGTCCAGGTTGACCAGCGGACGCCCGGTCTCGATCACCTGCCGGAGCTGCTCGGCGAACGACTCGGGCAGCTCCGGCAGCACCTCGCGCAGGTGCCGGCCGGGGTGCTCGGCGGCCGGCCGGCCGTTGATCTCGGCGGCCCGCTGGTTGGCCATGACGAAGCGCAGGTCCCGGTCCAGCACGCTGACCCCGACCGGCAGGTGGAGCAGGATCGTCTCCAGCAACGCCTGGTCGATGGCGGACACCGCCGGGCCGTGCCCGAGGGTGGCCACCGGCGACGGGCCGGGTGGTCCGGGCTCCTCGGCGACCGGCACGTGGGCACCGTGCCGCAGCCCGGCCGCGCGCACCCGCCCGGCGGCGTACGCGGCGAGGCCGGTCGCCGCCTCCACCGTGCCCGGCGGCACGTGGCCCCGGAAGCCGAGACTGAGCGCGCCGACGACCGTCCCGTCGCCGTCCGGGTGCCACAGCGGTGCGGCCACCAGGCCCTCGACGTCGGCAGTGGGCAGGCTCGCGGTCGCCGGGAAGCGGATCAGCCGCTCCCGGAACGACCCCGCCTCCACCACCTCACCGGTGCGGGCGGCGCGGGAGATGCCGACCGGCGCGGCAAGCGGGAAACGGGCCCAGGTCTCGGCCAGCTCGGGCACCATGCCGACGGAGTAGATCAGGTCCAGCTGCGTGCCGGCGGGGTCGAGCAGGACGAGGACCGCCACCTCGGCGCCGGTACGGCGCAGGACGTCGGACGGGAGCAGGCCGCTGCCGTCGTCGACCGTGCGCCCGACCCGATCCCGCACCCCGCCCTCCCTCATCCGTACGAGGGCCGACCGACGGGCCCGGGGAGACGGTACCGCCGCGGGCACGGCGGGGCGACCCACCGACCGCCGGATGAACAGGGGCCCTGTCGGGCAGCTCACACCCGCCCGGCAGGTCGGTCAGGCCGGCCCCCCGCCGAAGCCGATCTCGTTGCCGTCCGGGTCCCGGAAGACGACCTTGCGGACGCCGTTGTCGTAGGTCTCCTCGTCGGCCGGCGTCAGTCCGCGGGCCGCGATCCCGGCCAGACGGGCGTCGAGGTCGCCGACGAAGACGGTGTGCATGGCGTGCCCGGCGTGCTCCGGCCGCACGTCGACGTAGAGGTAGCGGTGCTCGGCGAGTTCCCAGACCGCCTCGGTGTCGTTGGGCAGGAACGCCGGCGGACCGCCGAGCAGCCGGTCGTACCAGGCGGTGGCCACCGCGCGGTCGCGGACCGGGACGCCGGCGAACAGGTCGACCGTCATCCGGCCATGGTAGGCGCGTCCACGTGCCGGCGAGGGCTCACGCCGTACCGGCGCTTGAACGCGGCGCTCAGCGCGAAGGAACTGCCGTAGCCGACCCGGCGGGCCACCGCCCCGACGGTGGCGCCCGGCTCGCGGAGCAGGTCGGCCGCGAGCGCCAGCCGCCACCCGGTGAGGTACGACATGGGCGGTTCGCCGACCAGCGCGGTGAACCGCCGGGCCAGGACCGCCCGGGAGATCCCGGCCTCGGTGGCCAGCACCGCCACGGTCCACGGTCGGGCGGGGTCGTGGTGCAGCGCCCGCAGGGCCCGGCCGACCACCGGATCGGCGTGTGCCCGGTACCAGGCGGGTGCCGCCGCGCCCGGCCGGGCGAACCACTCCCGCAGCGCGGCGATGAGCAGCAGGTCGAGCAGGCGGTCCAGCACCGCCGCCTGGCCCGGCTCGTCCTTCACGATCTCGGCGGCCAGCAGCGGGACCAGCGGTGTGTCCCAGGAGTCACGCGGAACGACCGCCAGCGGGGGCAGCGCGTCCGACAGCCGCCGGCCGACCGCTCCCTGCACCGCGTACGTGCCGGTGAGCAGCATCGTCGGGCCGTCCGGACCGTTGCCCCAGGTGCGGACGCCGAGCCCGGTCGTCCCGAACAGCTCGCGCCCGTCCGGCGTGGTGCAGCGCTGGCCCGGGAGGATCACCACCTGGGGCGGCGTGGCCGGGTCGTCGGCGACGAGATAGGGACCGGGGCCGCGCACGATCGCCACGTCCCCGGCGCCGAGCCGCGCGGTCTCGGCCTGCTCCGGCGCGACCCAGGCGTCACCACGGACCACCGCGACCACGGTGAGCGGCGCCTCGTCCCGGACCAGCATCGACCAGGGCGGTGTGAGGATCGAACGGAGCAGGAAGGCGCCCCGGGCCCGGGGGCCGTCGAGCAGTCCGGCAACGGCGTCCACGAAGACGATTACACACACATTCGCGCGTCCTGGCCATGTGCCGTCTCACCGGGCGGCGGTTGACTGGGCACATGCGACTCGTACAGCACCTGACGCTGGTCGGGGCCACCGTCGGGGCCGGGCTGATGGCCGGGCTCTTCGCCGCGTTCGCCTACGCCGTGATGCCGGCGCTGCGGGGCGCGGACGACCGCACGTTCGTGGACGCGATGCAGCGGATCAACGTGACCATCGTCAACGGTTGGTTCCTGCTGGCGTTCCTCGGCACGCCGCTGCTCGCCGCCCTGTCGGTGGTGCTGGCCTGGCGGGGCGCCGGCCGCCCGGCGCTGCCGTGGATCATCGCCGGGCTCGTCCTCTACCTGGTGGCGGTCGGCATCACGGTCGCCGTCAACGTCCCGTTGAACGACGCGCTGGCGGCGGCCGGACCGGCGGACCGGCTCGGCGACCCCGGTGCCGTACGGGCGCGCTTCGAGGCCACCTGGGTCGCCGGGAACGTGGTCCGCGCGCTGGCGAGCACGGGCGGGTTCGCGGCGTTCTGCTGGGCCCTGGCGCTCACCGGCCGTGCCGGCGACTGAGTCTCATCACGGCCAGGCCCGAACCGTACCGAAACCTGCCATGAGTCGACGACTCCGCGCGGACCTGCCGCCCCGACCCAGGGCCGGGGCGGCAGTCGAGTTCCACCCGCCAACCTAATCGCGCCGGGGGCCTGTTCTGATCAACGCGAGCGAGATCAAGATCACGACGATGCCGAGGCCTTCCAGGAGGGTCGGCACCTGCAGGAGCAGATCCTCCGTCGCATACCCGTCGGGCGTGGCAGCCCGGGTCGGATCCGTCCGGTCGACGCGTACGTCGAGCAACTCCCCGACGCGGAACTCACTCTCGTCGAGTTCGCTGGAGAACCGCTCCCGGTGCCGCACGCCGTCGAACGTGTAGTCCACCGTCAGCCTGTTGGCGGAGAACGAACGCGTGATCCTGAACCGTTCGATGTGGACCACTTCGCCTGTCGTCTCGGCGCCGACGCGAACCCGCTCGTCGATCGCCTCGCGCAGCCGAACAGTGAGCAGGATACCTGCGCCGACGAGAAGGGTGCCCAGGACAACCCAGAGGACCAGCTTCACCTCTCGCCGGCCGAACGGGCTCTCCACTACCGGCCCTCCTCGTGTCTTGGTTCGCATCGGCCAGCTACCGGGGGAACCTCGCACGTATCAGATCAAGTTTTTTTTCAAACGGCCATCTCACGCCGAGGACCCGCTACGACCTCTACCCCAAGGCGGCGTTTGCGACCACATACCAGGCGGCCCCGAAAAATGCTGCCAGCGCCGACGTTGCTGCGGCAATGTTTCCCAGCCTCATGCGCTTCGAAATACCTCCGCAGGATGGCCGGGGAGGAATATCATCAATGCAGCCCTGCAGACCATACAGACCGCGCAGTAGGCGCTTTCTGCTGTGCGCGGTGCTGAGCCCAGGGAGGGCCGCTTGGACCGTTATTGGTTCACTTCCCTGCACCAGCAGGCGCACGGAAACGGTCTCCAACAAGTCGAACCCTTCGAATAGATGCCTAGGCACCTCAAATCGAATGAATGGATTTGCCACCCGGATGGACGTTGGCAGCACGGTGAACGTAGCGGCTGGTCCTGCAAGGTAGGCGATGCACAGTCCACCGACAGAAATCGCCAGCGACAGAGCAAGCCCATACCCGGGCTGCTCACGCGCCACCGTGTGCACAACCATCGCGATCGGAAAGATCGGAGCCAGCAGTGCACCGACAACATACGGGAGCAGATCGGAGCGACGGATAGTTCTGCGCTCCACGCGTCCATCAGTCAAAACTGGGGCACCCCCGACCGAGTCGGCTCAAGGGTGGACCGGAGGCACCGCCGTGCAAACCACACCGCGACGATCGCCGACGAGCCGACGCAGCCGGGTCCACGCAGTTCCCGTACGGCGTTCGAAGCACGATGGCAGAGCTACGAGTCGTCGAAGACGTCGTCGAGCACGAGTCTTGCCCGGCCAGGGACCTCCTCCTCCGGGAAGATCTCCGCATACAGAGCGAGGACCTGCTCCGTGCTGGTCAACCCGAGATGGTTGACCAGGAAGCGGATGTCCTCGGCGTCCCGCCGCCGTGCAGCAAGCACCTTCATGGCCAACAGATGTTCCGGAGAGGCCGCCGCCACGCGCAGGCCCGGGTGGTCGAACACGCGCGGAGCCGTCGCGTCGCCTCCCGGAGCGACATAGGCGCTCGCCTGCTCGTTGAGCCACCAGTGCGGCAGGCCGAGTTCATCGGCTACCGCACGAGCCTCGTCGAGCACGATGCCATGGGGTTGGAACACGGCGTCGATGTCCCGAGTGGCCCGCCGGGAGTCGTAGGCGAGTGCCATGGCCGCCCCGCCGAAGATGTAGAGGTCCGCCACGACGCCCCGCCTCGCCAGCCGGTCCCCGAGTCGGCGGAAGGCATCCTCGATCGCCGAGCGGTCCAGCAGTGGATCATCAAGGCTCACGCGACGTTCAACTCCTGCGCCGACACGTACACGCCCCGACGACGGAACGCTGCCGGCGCGTGCACCACCGCGTCGACCCGAGCGGCACGGGTGTTGAAGGGGAACCAGAACCGCCGGAGCGACCGGGTCTCGACCCATGACGGCGCACCCCGCCCGTCACCGGCCGCCAAGTGCTCCGTCAGTGCCGCGAGGAATACATCCCAACGCTCGTCACCGGTAGGCGTTGGTTCCTGGTCCAGCAGCACGGTGCGTTTCTCGGCTGGTTCCCAGCGGTACTCCTCGAGAAACTCCGCCACCAGCCGCCATCGTCGCGTCTCGTCGGACCCGACGAGCAAAGCACCCAGGCGCGCCACCGTCAGTGGCTCGTACCTCGCAGCGCGGTTCCTCACTCCCTCGACGCTAGTACATTCGTCGGCGCATCTGTGGCCAGGCACAGTCCGCGATGGCGAGATCCGTGGGAGGACGCAGATGCGCGCGCAGCCCACCGCCCTCTCACCATCCATGGGTCGACGACTTTGCGCGGACCTGCCGCCCCCCACCCAGGGCCGGGGCGGCAGCCGGGTCCCGCCCCCGCATCCACGAGCCAAGTGATCGAGGACGCTAAGATCACCATCTCTCGGCGTCAAGACCCGCACACAAGTGGTGAGGACGACGCGCCCAGAACCGGACAGATGCAATCTGTACCAGGTAGGGCGCGGCCCGGAACCGGTGGTCGATCGTGTCGCCCGGGTGGGGTGTGGGGCGCAGCCGTGACGAAATCTGTGACCAAAAGATCAAGAAAAGCGGCACCTCTCGATGAGAAGTGCCGCTTGACCTGCACAAACACAAGGTGGAGCCGAGGGGACTCGAACCCCTGACCCCCACACTGCCAGTGTGGTGCGCTACCAGCTGCGCCACGGCCCCTTGCGGTCGTCCCCGGTCGCCCGGGCACGGGAAGAACTATACACACGCCGTTCGGCATGGTCATCTCGCGGGGGGTCACCCCCGGGCCCGGTCAGTTCAGCGCCACGTCGGGCGGGAAGTGGGCCACCGCGGCCATCATGCCGCCCTGCCGTCGCAGCACCATCGGCCAGAGATCGTCCGGGCGGTCGACGAAGGCGTCGCCGGGGAGCGCGTCGAGCACGAACCACGACCCCTCCTCGATTTCGCGCTCCAACTGCCCGGCGCCCCAGCCGGAGTAGCCGGCGAAGACCCGGATCCCGCCGACGGCGTCCCGCAGCTTCGCCGGGTCGACCGAGAGGTCGATGGTGCCGACCGCGCCGGAGACCCGGTGGAAGCCCTTGACCGGCTTGACCGGGTGGCGCATCCGGGCCAGGCAGATGGCCGAGTCGGGCTGGACCGGGCCGCCCTCGAAGAGCACCGCCGGCTCCCGCGCCAGGTCGCTCCAGTCGCCCAGCACGTCGGCCACCGGCACTTCGGTGGCCCGGTTGAGCACCACGCCGAGGGCGCCGCCGGGCTCGTGGGCGACCAGCAGCACGACGGTGCGGTCGAAGTTCGGATCCTTGAGCACGGGTGTCGCGACCAGCAGCCGTCCGGTCATCGACTCCATGGCTCGGCCACCGATCGCCTGCCCCTCACCCTGCATGTCCGACACCCGTCAGCCGTGCGCCCGCGCGGGCCCGACGCCGTCGACCGTCCACGCTGTCAACGCCATGTCACGCACCATAGCCTGCGCCCCGCCCGCTGGCTAAGGTCTGACCGGCGGGTGATCGCGACGGATCGAGGGAGGGCCGGATGACGGCGGAGGCCGAACTGGCGGTGATCGGCGGGTCGGGTCTCTACGCCCTGCTGGACGGGGTGGAGCACGTGGTGGACACCCCGTACGGCGCGCCCTCGGACCCGATCACGGTCGCCGAGGTGGGCGGTCGCCGGGTGGCGTTCCTCCCCCGGCACGGGCGCGACCACCGGCACCCGCCGCACCGGATCCCCTACCGGGCCAACCTCTGGGCGTTGCGTTCCCTGGGCGTACGCCAGGTGTTGGCGCCGTGCGCGGTCGGCGGCCTCCGGCCGGAGCTGGGGCCGGGCACGTTCGTGGTGCCGGACCAGCTCGTCGACCGCACCAGCGGGCGGGCGCAGACCTACTACGACCGGGGCGCGGTGCACGTGTCGTTCGCCGACCCGTACTGCCCGGCCGGGCGGCGGACGCTGCTGGACGCGGCGGCGGGTCGGGGCGTGCCGGCGGTGGACGGAGGGACGGTGGTGGTGGTCGAGGGCCCGCGCTTCTCGACCCGGGCCGAGTCGCGCTGGTTCGCCTCGATCGGCGGCACGGTGGTGAACATGACCGGCCACCCGGAGGCGGTGCTCGCCCGCGAGCTGGCCCTCTGCTACACGTCGATCGCGTTGGTCACCGACCTGGACGCGGGCGTCGAGGCGGGCGAGTCGGTCACCCAGGAGGAGGTGTTCCGGGTCTTCGCGGAGAACACCGACCGGCTGCGCGGGCTGCTGCTGGACGCGGTCGCCGCGCTGCCGACCGAGCGGGACTGCCCGTGCGGTGGCGCGCTGGACGGGATCACGCTGCCGTTCCCGCTGCCCTGAGCCCCGGCGAAGCGCCCGAAAAGTCGGCTTCCGCCCGTTAGATTCGGTGGGTCGGGAGGCGGCCCGGCCCGGGACGGAGGCAGCCGGCGATGGCGACGGTGCGCGAGGCGACCTACGACCTGCTGCGCGCGCTCGGGCTGACCACCGTCTTCGGCAACCCCGGCTCGACCGAGGAGCCGTTCCTCCAGGACTTCCCCGCCGACTTCCACTACGTGCACGCGCTCCAGGAGGCGTCGGCGGTCGCCATGGCCGACGGCTACGCGCAGGGCACCGGCCGGCCCGCCCACGTCAACCTGCACACCGCGCCGGGCACCGGCAACGGCATGGGCAACCTGGTGACCGCCTGGCACAACCGGACCCCGCTGATCGTCAGCGCGGGCCAGCAGACCCGGGAGATGCTGCTGATCGAGCCCCGGCTGGCCAGCCCCCGGGCGGTCGAGCTGGCCCAGCCGTACGTCAAGTGGGCCCACGAGCCGGCCCGCGCGCAGGACATCCCCGCGGCCTTCATGCGGGCGTACGCCTCGGCGGTGCAGCCGCCCGCCGGGCCGGTCTTCCTCTCCCTGCCGATGGACGACTGGGACCGGAACGCCGACCCGCCGCCGCAGGTGCGGACCGTCGCCACCCGCATCGCGCCGGACCCGGACCGGCTGCGCGGCTTCGTCGACGCGCTGGCCGACGCCCGCGCCCCGGTGCTGGTGCTCGGCGCGGCCGTGGACCGGGCCGACGCCTGGCCGGCCGCCGTCGCGCTGGCCGAGCGGCTGGCCGCCCCGGTGTGGGCCGCCCCGGCGCCGGAGCGGGCCGTCTTCCCGGAGCGCCACCCGCACTTCCGGGGCGTGCTCCCGTACGCGATCGGGCCGCTGTCGGAGGCGCTGCGCGGCCACGACACGGTGCTGGTGGTCGGCGCTCCGGTGTTTCGCTACTACCCGCACGTGCCCGGCGACTACCTGCCCGGCGACGCCCGGCTGCTGCACGTCACCGACGACCCCGACGAGGCGGCCCGGGCCCCGGTCGGGGAGAGCCTGCTCGGCGATCCCGGCCTGACCATGACGGCGCTGATCGAGATGCTGCCGCCGGTCGGCCGGCCCGCGCCGCCGCCCCGGGAACAGCCCGCCCCGCCGGAGCCGGGCGAGCCGCCGGACGCCGACGCGCTGTTCGCGGCCCTGGCCGCGGTCTGGCCGGCGGACGGGGTGCTGGTGCAGGAGTCACCGTCCAACCTGGCCGCGTTGCGCCGGCGGCTGCGGGTCGACCGGCCCCGCTCGTACTTCACCATGGCCAGCGGCGGCCTCGGGTTCGGGCTGCCGGCCGCGGTGGGCCTCGCGCTCGCGGAGCGGGACACCGGGCGCGGCCGCCCGGTGGTGGCGGTGGTCGGCGACGGCTCGGTGCACTACTCGGTGCAGGCGCTGTGGACCGCCGCGCGGCTGCGCCTGCCGCTGGCCGTGGTGGTCCCGGTGAACCAGCAGTACGCGATCCTGAAGGCGTTCGCCGAGCTGAAGCACACCCCGGGCGTGCCGGCGCTGGACCTGCCCGGGCTGGACGTGACGGCGGTGGCGCGCGGCTACGGCTGCGCCGCCGAGGTGGTGACGTCGCTGGACGCGCTCGGCCCGGCGCTGTCCGCCGCGCTCGCCGCCGACCGCCCCACGGTGCTGCCGGTGCCGATCAGCACCGAGGTGCCCCGGATCCTGTGACCTCAGCCGGGCCGCGCGACCAGCGGGGCGCCGGTGCCGACGTCCAGCACGGCCCGGCCGCCCAGCGGCGCGGAGAGCGTGACGCTCACCGGCTTCTGCACGAGCTGCATGGTGCAGACCCCGGTGGCGGGGACCACGGAGCCGCCGACCACCACCGCGTCCGGGCCCTCCCGCACGAGCGGGGTGGGCGCGCCGTCGCAGGCGCCGACGCCGACCACGTAGTCGAGGCGGTTCCCGTCCACCGCCCGCAGCTCCTGGGCCGCGACGAGGCCGGCCGGCAGCGGCCCGGTGTCCGCCGCGCCGCCGCCGACGGTGCCGACCGCGCGCGGCGCGACCGCGAGCCGGGCGACGGGTACGGCCAGCTCCTCCACCGTGAACAGCCAGGCGGGCACGTCGGCCGCGCCCCGGCTGGTCCACACCGGCGCGCTGCCCAGGCGGACCGCGGTCACGGTGAGCGGCACGCACGGGGTCGGCGCGGTGGTCGACACCGGGTCGTCCGGGCCCGGCTCGACGGTCGGGCCACCGGGCTCCGGCCAGCCGGGCTGGCCCAGCCGCGGCTCGCGCGGTCGGCCGTCGCACGGCGGCGGGTCGCCCTGGTCCAGTTGGGCGTACGCGTCGGCCGCGCTGACCAGCGGCACCCGCAGCTCGCCGTCGGGGAAGCGGATCGAGCCGTCCGGCGGAACGGCCGTCGGCATCGGGATCTGGTCCCGGTACCAGCCGGAGGCGAACGCCAGGTCCGTCTCCGGGGTGAAGCCCGGGTCGCCGACGAGGACGGTGGCGTCCTGGAGCGGGACGTAGCCGGTGCGCCACCTCGGGGCGGGGCGCCAGCGCGCGGCCACCTCCTGCGCCCGCCGGTCGAACGCGGGGTGCTGGTTCCGCACGGCGGACGTCGTCGCGCCCGGCTCGGTGGACGTGGTGCCACCCGGACCGGCGTCGGGCGTGGCGCACCCGGCGAGGACCAGCATCGGCAGCCCGAGCAGGGCGAGCGATCGGCGCATGCGGATTGGACGACGCCGCCTCCCGGCCGGTTCCCGGTCAGTCCCCACCGCCGAGGTCGGCCTGGTAGGCCTCCCAGAGCAGGTCCGCGCCGCGCCGCCGGTGCCGGTCGAGCGCGCGCAACAGGTTGCCGGCCTGCTCCCGCACCTCCTCGGCGGAGACGGCGGACGACCCGACGGCGTGCTGGAGCGCGGCCAGCGCCGCGACGATCGCGGCGTGCTCGTCCACCAGCAGACGAACGCCCCGGTGCAGCCGGGGCGCGGTGCGCAGCAGGTCGGCGTAGCGGCCGGCCGGGCCCTCGGTGATCCGGACGTGCTCGGTGAAGCCCTGCCGGACCGGACCGAGATGGACGATCAACCGCTCCCGCCAGCGGGGTTCCCCGGTCGCCGTCAACGCCCGCCCGAGCACGGTGGTCGGCTGGTGGATCGGACTGGTGGCCATGGGGCACCTCCCGGCCTGCGGTGCTATCGCATACCGCGATGGTGAACCCGGCCGGCCGTCCTGTCCAGCCGCCGGCGACGCCTCATTCGCCTCATCCGCCCCAGGGACCTCAGGGGACCCGGCCGGGGGCGGAGACGACTGTGCGCCCCGGTCCGGGAGGACCGGGGCGCACAGGTCAAGGTGGTGGAGGTGCCGGGAATCGAACCCGGGTCCTTCGCCGGTTTGTCAGGGCTTCTCCGAGCGCAGCTCGCTGTGCCTCTACTCGGCCCCACCGCTCACGCGAGCAAGTTGGTGTGACGGGCCCAGTCGCTGATTGATCTCGCCGCACGGACCCCGCGACCGGGTCCGATTGGCCAGCCTTCTAGCTGATGCCGGCTAACTGGGTCGAAGGCGCTCCCAGGCCGACAGACTTGCTACTCGCCTCAGGCGGCGAGAGCGAAGTCAGCGCGATTGTTCTTGGCGCTTATTGGTTTCCGACGACCGATTCTCGAGACGACGTCGGCTTCCTCGGCTCGCTTCCCCTGTCGCTGCGTACGAAGTCGAAACCAGTCACCCCCTCGACAGGCCACCGTGCTGGTGGCACTGACAAGCCTAACGCCTGCCGCAACGGGTTTCATCCCGAGCCCCGGCCCAGGCGCGCCGACCCGGACAAAGCCGACAAATCAGTCGCCCATGCCCTTGCCACGCCGACCCGCGACGCGCCGGATCTCCCGGTCGGCGTCGCGCTTGGCGAGGTCCTGCCGCTTGTCGTACGACTTCTTGCCCTTGGCCAGGGCGATCTCGACCTTGGCCCAGCCGTCCGAGAAGTAGACCTGCAAGGGCACGACGGTCAGCCCGCCCTCCCGGGTCTTGCCGATCAGCCGGTCGATCTCCAGCCGGTTGAGCAGCAGCTTGCGGGTGCGCCGGGGCTCGTGGTTGGTCCAGGTGCCCTGGGTGTACTCCGGGATGTGCATGCCGTGCAGGTAGAGCTCGCCGCCGCTCTCCTGGGCGAACGCGTCGACGAGCGACGCCCGCCCGGCGCGCAGCGACTTGACCTCGGTGCCGGTCAACGCCATGCCCGCCTCGTAGGTGTCGAGGATGGCGTAGTCGTGCCGCGCCTTCTTGTTGGAGGCGACCACCTTGCGACCCTTTTCCCGTGGCATCGGCGCCACCCCCTTCCTGATCGGCTCCCGGCCAGCGGCAGGCAAGCGGAGATCATGCTACCGGAACCACAAGGGCCCTCCCGCGCCGTTTATTCCGGCGCGGGAGGGCCCTTGGAGAGCCGTACCGGTACCTAGACCCGCAGGTAGAAGCGGAGCGTGACCCAGGCGGTGATCGCGCTGACCAGGCCACCGACGGCGGCCATCAGCGGGAAGGTCAGGAAGATCTCGGACCAGGAGATCGGGGTGATCAGCCCCTCCAGCGCGGCCATCGAGCTGCCGGCCGCCAGCGTCTTCACGCCGATCAGCGCGACCAGGCCGAGGATGGAGCCGATCAGGCCGGCCACCACCGCCTCCAGCACGAACGGCGCCTGGATGAACCAGTTGGACGCGCCGACCAGCTTCATGACCGCGACCTCACGCCGCTTGCTGTACGCGGCCACCTGGATGGTGTTCGCGACCAGCAGGAGGGCGGCGGCGGCCATCACGATGGCGAGCGCGAGCGCGCCGTTCTGGATGCCGGTGAGCACGCCGAAGACCTTGTCGAGGAGCTTGGACTGGTCGACGATCGTGTCGATGCCCTCGGCGGTCTTGTACTGGTCGTAGATCTGCTTGTACTGCTGCGGGTCGTTCAGCGTGATCCGGAACGACTCCGGCAGCTGGTCGGCCTTGACCGCGTTGACCAGGTCGGGCGCGTCGGCGTACATCTGCTGGAAGCGCTTGTACGCCTCGTCCTTGTTGACGTACGTGACGTTCTTGACCAGCGGGTCCGCGTCGAGCTTGGTCTTCAGATCGGTCCGCTGCTGCTCCTGGATGTCGGTCTTCAGGAAGATCGAGACCTGGACGTTCTCGTAGTAGAGATCCTTCATGTCGCCGACCTTCTGGTACAGAAGGCCGCTGCCGCCCAGCATGAACAGCGACACCGCCATGGTGATGATCATGGCGACCGTCATGGTGACGTTGCGCCACAGTCCGACCAGTACCTCGGACAGGACGTACTTCATCCGCATCGGGATATTCCTCCGGCTCTCCGGCGTGAGGTGTTCGTCGTCAGGGTCTACGGATCGTCAGCGGCTCAGCCGTAGACGCCGCGGGCCTGGTCGCGCACGATGCGGCCGCTCTCGATCTCGATCACCCGGCGCCGCATCTGGTTCACGATGTTGGAGTCGTGCGTGACCATCACGACGGTCGTGCCGGTGCGGTTGATCCGGTCCAGGAGGCGCATGATCTCGATCGAGGTGTCCGGGTCCAGGTTTCCGGTGGGCTCGTCGGCCAGCAGGATCAGCGGCCGGTTCACGAACGCCCGGGCCACCGCGACACGCTGCTGCTCGCCGCCGGACAGCTCGTGCGGGTAGCGGTGCTCCTTGCCGCCGAGACCGACCAGCTCCAGCACCTCCGGCACGACCCGACGGGCCACCGCCTTCGTCTTGCCGATCACCTCCAGCGCGAACGCCACGTTCTCGTACGCGGTGCGGTTCGGCAGCAGCCGGAAGTCCTGGAAGACACAGCCGATGGAACGCCGGAAGTGGGGTCGCTTCCAGGAACGCATCGACGTGACGTCCTTGCCGTTGACGACGACGCGACCCTTGTTGGGCGTGACCTCGTGCAGCAGCAACTTGATGATGGTGGACTTGCCGGAGCCGGATGGACCGATGAAGAAGACGAACTCGCCCTTCTCGATCGAGACGGACACGTTGTCGAGCGAAGGCCGGGACGCCTTCGGGTACGTCTTCGTCACTTGCTCAAGCTGAATCACGGGTCGGTAGTCTACGCGGTGTAACCGCAGAGCCAAGCCCCCCGCCCCGGGGATGCGGTGCGCGTCATCGATTTACCCGGTCAGACCGAGATCGATGACGCGCTGCGTCCGACCGTGATCACGCACCGTCAGCGGTGAGCTGCTGCTGCTTCCGCCAGCGGATTCCCGCCTCGATGAAGCTGTCCAACTCGCCGTCGAAGACCGAGGACGGATTGCCCGTCTCCTGTTCGGTACGCAGATCCTTCACCATCTGATAAGGGTGCAGGACGTAGGACCGCATCTGGTCGCCCCACGAGCCGGCGGCGTCGGTCTTCAGGCCCGCCATCTTGGCCTGCTCCTCCTGCCGCTTGCGCTCCAGCAGCCGGGCCTGGAGCACCCGCAGCGCGGACGCCTTGTTCTGGAGCTGGGACTTCTCGTTCTGGCAGGTGACCACGATGCCGGTCGGGATGTGGGTGATCCGGACCGCCGAGTCGGTGGTGTTGACCGACTGGCCACCCGGGCCGGAGGACCGGTAGACGTCGATCCGCATCTCGTTCTCGGGGATGTCGATGTGGTCGGTCTGCTCCACCACCGGCAGCACCTCGACCCCGGCGAAGCTGGTCTGCCGGCGGCCCTGGTTGTCGAACGGGCTGATCCGCACCAGTCGGTGGGTGCCGGACTCCACGCTGAGCGTGCCGTAGGCGTAGGGCACCTTCACGGTGAACGTGGCGGACTTCAGGCCCGCCTCCTCGGCGTACGAGGTCTCGTAGACCTCGGTCGGGTAGCCGTGGCGCTCCGCCCAGCGCAGGTACATCCGCAGCAGCATCTCGGCGAAGTCCGCCGCGTCCACGCCGCCCGCACCGGCCCGGATGGCGACCAGCGCCTCCCGGGAGTCGTACTCGCCGGAGAGCAGGGTGCGGACCTCCATCTCCTCGATGGCCTTGGTCAGCCCGGTGATCTCCGACTCGACCTCGGTGAGCGCGCCCGGGTCGGACTCCGCCTGGGCCAGCTCCAGCAGCACCCCGGCGTCGTCGAGCCGGGAGCGCAGGTCGCCCAGCTTGGTGATCTCACCGTTGACGTACGACAGCTGCGACGTCACCTGCTGCGCCTTGGCCTGGTCGTCCCACAGGTCGGGCGCGGAGGCCTCCTGCTCCAGGCGGGCCTTCTGCTCGCGCAGCTTGTCGAGGTCGAGCACGGCCTCGATGTTGCGCAGCGTGGCGTCGAGTTCCTTGAGCTGTTCGGCGTAATCGGCAGCGGTCACGGCACACAACACTACTGCGTGGGTCCGTCAACCTGTTGCAGGTGGTCAGCCGACCGGCGCGGTCTTCAGCCAGGAGAGCGCCGCCTTGTGGTAGGCGACCGCGAACTCCAGCGCGCTGGCGTCGTAGTTGTCGCCCTCCTTCTTGGCGTTCTTGACCTGCTCCCGCACCGCCGCCAGCGCCTCGGTGTGGTACTCGTTCGCCGAGGCGTACAGGTTCTTGAGCTGGCTCGCCGAGTGCAGGTTGCCGAACGCCATCCGTAGCGCTATCGGGTTACGGATGGTGTCCTTGCCGGGATTCTCCGCCAGCCAGCGGGAAAATGTCCGTTTCCCGGCCGCCGTCAGCGCGTACGGCTGGCTCATCCGCGGCCCGGGCTTGCCGAGCCGCACCAGACCCTTCTCGGCCAGGACGGGAAGCTCCCGGTAGACCTGACTGCGGGTCATCGACCAGTACGGCGCCAGCCGGCGCTCGGCGGCGGCCATCAACTGGCCGCCAGTCATCGGGCCGTCGTGCAGCAGGCCCAGCAGGGCCGCCGCCGTCGGGTTGACTCCGGATTCCGCCATGCCCTCTAAGCTGCCACTTTGTCGGCTCTGGCGTCCAGGATTTGCCGTTTTCGCCACCCGATGGCGGGTCCGATGTGCACTGTCGGGTAAGGAAGAGGCCCGCCCCACGTCGGAACGGGCCTCTCCGGACGCCTCAGCCCATGTGCGGGTAGGTGTGGTCGGTCGGCGGGACGAAGGTCTCCTTGATCGTCCGCGGCGACGTCCAGCGGACCAGGTTGTGCCAGGAACCCGCCTTGTCGTTGGTGCCGCTGGCCCGGGCGCCGCCGAACGGCTGCTGCCCGACCACCGCGCCGGTCGGCTTGTCGTTGATGTAGAAGTTGCCCGCCGCGTACCGCATCTTCTCCGCCACCTGGTCGACCACCCGGCGGTCGTTCGCAAAGATCGACCCGGTCAGCGCGTACGGCGCGATCGACTCGGCCTGGGCGACCACGTCGTCGAAGCGGGCGTCGTCGAAGACGTGCACGCCGAGGATCGGGCCGAAGTATTCCGTGGTGAAGGTCTCGTGCGCGGCGTCGGAGCACTCGAACAGCGTCGGGCGGACGAACCAGCCGACCGAGTCGTCGGCGGTGCCGCCGGCCAGGACGCGACAGCTGTCGTCGCCCTTGATCAGCTCCAGCGCGGCGGTGTGCCGACCGAACGCCTTGTCGTCGATGACCGCGCCGCCGAAGTTGCTGAAGTCGGTCACGTCGCCGTAGGTCAGCGACTCCGCGGTGGCGGCGAGCCGGTCCCGCAGCCCGCCCTCCCACAGCGACCGGGGGACGTAGGCCCGCGAGGCGGCCGAGCACTTCTGGCCCTGGTACTCGTAGGCGCCCCGGATCAGCGCGGTGTGCAGCGCGTCCACGTCGGCGCTGGTGTGCGCGACCACGAAGTCCTTGCCGCCGGTCTCGCCGACCAGGCGCGGGTAGCCCCGGTAGCGGGCGATGTTGTCGCCGACGGTCTTCCACAGGTGCTGGAAGACCTTGGTGGAGCCGGTGAAGTGGATGCCGGCCAGATCCGGGTCGGCGAGCACCACGTCGGAGACCTCCTCGCCCCGGCCGGTGACCATGTTGATCACACCGGGCGGCAGGCCGGCCGCCTCGAACAGGCGCATCGTGAAGTGCGCGGCGAACTGCTGGGTCGGGCCCGGCTTCCAGACCACGGTGTTGCCGAGCATGGCCGGGGCGGACGGCAGGTTGCCGGCGATCGCGGTGAAGTTGAACGGGGTGACCGCGTAGACGAAGCCCTCCAGGGGCCGGTGGTCGAAGCGGTTCCACACGCCGGACGAGGACATCGGCTGCTCGGCCAGGAGCCGGCGGGCGAAGTGGACGTTGAAGCGGAGGAAGTCGATCAGCTCGCAGGCGGCGTCGATCTCGGCCTGGACCGCGGTCTTGGACTGGCCGAGCATGGTGGCCGCGTTGAGCGTGTCCCGCCAGGGGCCGGCGAGCAGGTCGGCGGCGCGCAGGAAGATCGCGGCCCGCTCCTCGAACGGCAGCGCCCGCCACATCGGCGCGGCGTCCTTGGCGGCCCGGACCGAGGCCCGCGCGTCGTCGTGGGTGGCGTGACCGGTGACGCCGAGCACGTGCGCGTGCTTGTGCGGCTGCACCACGTCGATCGACTCGCCGCCGGCCATCCGCTGCTCGCCGGCGATGGTCATCGGCAGCTCGATCCGGTCGGCGGCCAACTCGGCCAGCCGCCGCTGGAGCCGCTCCCGGTCGGCGCTGCCGGGCTCGTAGGTGTGGACCGGCTCGTTGCGCGGCTCGGGTACGGAGAACACGGCGTCCATCACAGGCTCCTGTGCGATCTCGACGGCGGTGGCGAAACCGGTCCCGCGAGCGCGGCCGGGCGGCCGGCGCCGGACACCGCGTGGTGGACCGGTCGCGGCGGCGGGACCTGGGCCGATTGTTTCATGCGGCGCCGTCGCCGACCCGGGCTCCCCGGGTGCGGCACCGAACACCGGACGGACTCCCCCTCTTCGGACCGTCGGTCCATTCCCGCCCGGAACCGACGAAACGTCGGCACAGGTCGCGCGCGGTCGACGATTCATCGGCGGCCTCGGCCCGCCCTCGCGCCCCGGTCGACACCGTCGGCACCCGCCACGTCGGCCGGGGTGACGTGCACCGGGGCGCGCGGCCCGCCCGTCCGGGAGGGCGGGCCGCGCCGCGTACGCTGGATGACCGGTGACCCGCCCGGCCCGGCGCGGCCGATCCGGCGTCCGTCGAAAGGGAGACGATGAGCAACCAGCCCGGCAGCTCCACGGCCGCGGAGCCGGACCAGCCCCAGGTCGTCGACGTGGCCCCCGCGGTCGGGCGACCCGAGTACGCGCCGGGCGCGCTGCCGTTGGCCCTGCTCTCGATCGCCTGGCTGGCGGCCATGCTCTGGTCCACCCGGGAGGCGATCACCTCGACCGCCGCCGGGGTCACCGCGATCAGCCTCTCCGCGTACGCGCTCCCCGGCGTGATCACCGCGGCGCTGGTCACCGGCGCCACGGTCGCGCTGGCCGCCACCAACCGGCTGGGCCGCGCCACCCTGCGCTTCCTGGCCACCGTCGGCGCCGGCCTGCTGGTCGGGCTCGTCGCCGCGGTGGCGATCAACCTCACGTACGCGGACAACGCCACCACCAACACGATCGCCGGCACCACGGCCGCCGCCGCGATCATCGGCGGCGCGGCGGCCGGGGCGCGGCAGGCCCGGGTGGTGGCCGCGATCGCCGCCGCCACGCTCGCCGCGCAGGTCTTCGTGGTGCTGTTCAGTCGGGCCCGGGATCCGCTCTCCGACCTGTTCGGCGCCGGCGAGACCCAGCAGTCGGTGCTGGACGCCGCCAAGTGGGTGTCCCGCACCGAGTCGCTGCTCGCCGGGCTGGTCGCCGGGCTGGTCGCCTACCTCTACCTGGCCTGGTCCCGCCGCCGCGCGGAGCGTCGGCACGGCGCGGCCGCGCCGCTGCGCTGGCCGGCGTACCTGGTGGCCGGCGCCGGCGCCGGGCTGCTCCTGCTGCTCACCGAGGTGATCATCCGGATCGGCGGGCGCGGGCTGCTCGACCTGGCCGCCGCGCTCAGCGAGGCCGACCAGGTGGCGCAGACGGCGCTCGGCACGTCGCGGGTCGACAACGGCATCTGGGTGCTCTTCGTGGGCGCGCTGACCACGCTCATCGTCTTCGGACGCACGCTCGGCCCGCGCCCGGTCGAGGAGGAGGACGAGCCGGCCTCCTGAGCCGGTCGGCCTCAGCCGACCTCGCGCAGCAGCAGGTCCAGCTCGGTCACGTCGTACCACTCCAGCTCGTGGTCCTCGACGCCGTCGACGGTGAACTGGGCGTCGGGGTCGCCGGCCTGCGCCTCGGCCACCACCGCCACGGCCGCGGTCACGTCCTCGACCGCCTCCGCGCCGTCCACGTGGATCGCGGCCACCGACCTGACCGGCACCGGGCCGGCCAGCCCCACCACGCTGGAGCCCAGCTCGCCGCCGGCCCGACCGACGGCCCGGGCGGGCAGGTCCACCGAGACCACCACGCGCCGGCGGGGCGCCTCGGCGTCGGCGCGCAGCAGGAGCAACGCGTCCTGGGCGGCCCGGGTGAAGGCGACGTACTCCAGCTCCTCCTCGTCGCCCTCGGCGTACCACTCGCGCAGCTCCGGGGTGACCGAGTGCGCCGCCTCGGCGGACAGGCCCTCGTCCCGCAGCCGGCCGAGCATCGGCACGGTCGCCGGCAGGTACACCCGGACAAGCTCGTCGGTCACCGGTCTCTCCCCCGCACTCAGGCCGCCGGCCGGCCCACGCCGGCTCCGGGCGCCGATCATGCCGTACGCCGTGACCGTCATACACCCGGCACCCGCCCGGGAGAAGTCTTCCGCCGGTGTGTCCGCCGAAGCGGGACTCGGGAACGTCCGCCGGTGATGGCAAACTGAGGCAAACGAAAACAACCTCGGGAGTCACCGTGGAGTCCAGGTTCCTGCTGCTGTCCGACGTCGCCGCCGAGCTGAATGTCTCGGACTCGCAGGTCTACCACATGGTCCGCAGCGGAGAGCTGCCCGCCATCAAGATCGGCGGACGGGGTCAGTGGCGGGTGGAGCGGGCGCGACTGGAGGAGTACATCGAGCGCAAGTACGCCGAGACCGCTGAGTGGGTGCGCGGGAACCCGCTGGGTGAGCGCGACACCGAGTGAGCCTCCGGCGACCCTGAGCATTGACGGGAAGCCATGCCATCAACGAAGATGAGACTCAGTCGGAGGCAAACGAAGGCAAACGCAAGAATTAGAGGGCTGACATGGTCGACACCCGCCGTCCACCGGCACCGCGTCCACCGGTCCGGTTGCGTCCCGCCCCGCCGCTCGATCCGCCCTGCACCGACGAGGATCCGGCCTGGGCGCAGGTCGGCCAGCTCGCGCTCGACCTGGTCGACCGGCGACCCCGGGATCCCGCCCGCCCCGCCGGCCGCCCGCCGGACCGGGCGCACGGGTGGCCGCGCTGGTCCTCCTTCGGTCCGCGCGCGCCGGTCGCGTGGCCCCCGTCAGCGCCGAGCGACACCCTGACCCGACCTCTGTCCGAGACACCCGGCACCGCGGTCCGGCCGCCCGCCGAGACGCCCGGCGCCGCCCGGCCCGAGGCGGCGCGGGCAGCGCACCGCTTCGTCCGCACGTTCCTGGAGATCGTCAACGGGTTCCGGCCACCCGGGCAACTCCGGCCGCTCTGCCTGCCCGAGGCGGTCAGCCGCGTGTCGGCGGAGGTCAGCCGGGCGGCCCGCCGGGTCACGCCGGTACGCCGGCGCACCAGCCGGCCGGCCCTGCACCTGCTCCGGCTACGGGTCTGCGAGCCGCGGGCCGGGGCGGTCGAAGCCACCGCCGTGTTCGTGGGCTCGGGCGGAGTCAGCTGGGCGGTCGCCCTACGCCTGGAACACCGCCGCGGCAACTGGTTCTGCCTCGTCCTCGACGTCCTCTGACCTCGATCCCCACCAGATCGGGGAGGTGGGGGTGTCAACCGGCCGGGATACCGCCACCTCCCCGAAGTGGCGTCGAGACGAACCGTGCCTGGACGGCCGACAGGCCCCGACCGAGGTGGCCGGGGCCCGTCGGGCTACCTGGGTCAGTTGCCGCCGTTGGGCGAACCGTGGCAGCGCTTGTACTTGCGGCCGGAACCGCACGGGCAGGGCGCGTTACGGGACGGGCCCTCACCACCGTCCACCTGGCCCGGCGTCGCCCGCCGGGCGGTGCTGGAGGCCATCGCCTGACCGCTCGCCCCGCCGGCCGCGGCCGGGGTCCGGCGCGGCGCCGAGGCGGCCGGGCGCTCGGAGGTCGGCTCGCCGATGCCCAGCGCCGGGGCCTGCTGCTCGGCGCGCTCGATCACCGGCGCCCCCCGACCGGCCTCGCCGTCCACGGCGGGCGCCGAGTATTGCAGGCCCTGCTGCTGCGGCGCGCGGTTGAGACCCTTGGCCCGGATCTCCACCGGCTTCTCCAGCAGCTGGACCTCCTCGGCCTCCGGCTCCGCCTCCTCGACCTGCACGTCCAGGTTGTAGAGGAAGCCGACCGTCTCCTCCTTGATGCCGTCCATCATGGTGGCGAACATGTCGAAGCCCTCGCGCTGGTACTCGATGACCGGGTCGCGCTGGGCGTACGCCCGCAGGCTGATGCCCTCCTGGAGGTAGTCCATCTCGTAGAGGTGCTCGCGCCACTTGCGGTCGATCACCTGGAGCAGGACCATCCGCTCGAGCTGGCGCACCGCCTCCTCGCCGAGGCTCTCCTCCCGCCGGTCGTACGCGGAGTGCGCGTCCTCCTTCAGGCGGGCGAGCAGGAAGTCCTGGTCGAGGCCGGCCCGGGAGCCGACCTCCTCCTCCAGCTCCTCGACCGTGACGCCGACCGGGTAGAGCTGCTTCAGGCTGGACCAGAGCTGGTCGAGGTCCCAGTCCTCGGCGTAGCCGTCGCTGGTCGCGCCGACCACGTACGCGCCGATCACGTCGTCGATCATGTTGCGAACCTGGTCGGACAGGTCCTCGCCGTTGAGCACCCGCAGGCGCTCGGCGTAGATCACCTGGCGCTGCTTGTTGAGCACCTCGTCGTACTTGAGGACGTTCTTGCGGATCTCGGCGTTCTGGCCCTCGATCTGGGCCTGCGCGCTCTTGATCTGGCGGGTGACCATCTTCGACTCGATGGGCACGTCCTCCGGGATGTTGAAGCGGTCCATGACCGCCTCGACGGCGCCGGCCCGGAACCGCTTCATCAGCTCGTCCTGGAGGGACAGGTAGAACCGGGACTCGCCCGGGTCGCCCTGCCGGCCGGCACGACCGCGCAACTGGTTGTCGATCCGGCGGGACTCGTGCCGCTCGGTGCCGAGCACGTAGAGCCCGCCGGCGGCGGCCACCTCCTCCGCCTCGACGTCGCAGGCCTGCTTCCAGGTCGGCAGGATCTCCTCCATCGCCTTGGCGTACTCCTCCGGCTGCTCGACCGGGTCGAGACCGCGCTGGCGGAGGTCGTTGGCGGCGAGGAACTCGGCGTTGCCGCCGAGCAGGATGTCGGTGCCCCGGCCGGCCATGTTGGTGGCGACCGTGACCGCGCCCTTGCGCCCGGCCTGGGCGACGATCTCCGCCTCCTTGGCGTGGAACTTCGCGTTCAACACCGAGTGCGGGATGCCGCGGCGGCGCAGCATGTGCGACAGGATCTCGGAGTTCTCCACCGAGACGGTGCCGACCAGCACCGGCTGGCCCTGCTCGTGCCGCTCCGCGATGTCCTCGACGACGGCGTTGAACTTGGCCTTCTCGGTCTTGTAGATGACGTCGGGCCGGTCGAGCCGGACCATCGGCCGGTGCGTCGGGATGGTCACCACGCCGACCTTGTAGACCTTGTTGAACTCGCCCGCCTCGGTCTGGGCGGTGCCGGTCATGCCGGAGAGCTTCTCGTAGAGGCGGAAGTAGTTCTGGAGGGTGATCGTGGCCAGGGTCTGGTTCTCCTGCTTGATCTCCACCCCCTCCTTGGCCTCGATCGCCTGGTGCATGCCCTCGTTGTAGCGGCGGCCGTGCAGGATCCGGCCGGTGAACTCGTCGACGATCAGGACCTCGCCGTCGCTGACGATGTAGTCCTTGTCGCGCTTGTAGAGCTCCTTGGCCTTGATCGCGTTGTTCAGGTAGCCGACCAGCGGCGTGTTCACCGACTCGTAGAGGTTGTCGATGCCGAGCCGGTCCTCGACCCTGGCCACGCCGCGCTCGGTGATCGCGATGGTGCGCTTGGCGTAGTCGACCTCGTAGTCGCCCTCGCCGTCGGTGCCGGGCTGGAGGCGGGCCACCACGGACGCGAACTCCTGGTACCACCGGGCGGAGTGCTCGGCCGGGCCGGAGATGATCAGCGGGGTGCGGGCCTCGTCGATGAGGATCGAGTCGACCTCGTCCACCACGGCGAAGAAGTGGCCGCGCTGGACCAGCTCCTCCTTCGACCAGGCCATGTTGTCGCGCAGGTAGTCGAAGCCGAACTCGTTGTTCGTGCCGTAGGTGATGTCGCACTCGTAGGCCGCGCGGTGCTCGGTGGCGGGCCGGTTCGGCAGCACCACGCCGACGGTGAGCCCGAGGAACTCGTGCACCCGGCCCATCCAGGCGGCGTCGCGCTCGGCAAGGTAGTCGTTCACCGTGATCACGTGCACGCCCTTGCCGGCGAGCGCGTTCAGGTAGACCGGCATGACCGAGGTGAGCGTCTTGCCCTCACCGGTCTTCATCTCGGCGATGTTGCCGAAGTGCAGCGCCGCGCCGCCCATCACCTGGACGTCGTAGGGCCGCTGGCCGAGCACCCGCGAGGCGGCCTCCCGGCACACCGCGAACGCCTCCGGCAGCAGGTCGTCGAGGGTCTCGCCATCCTCGAGCCGCTCCTTGAACTGGTCGGTCATGCCGCGCAGCTCGTCGTCGTCGAGGTTGACGTAGTCGTCCTCGATCGAGTTGACGGCGGCCGCGATGGCCTTCAGCCGACGCACCATGCGGCCCTCGCCGGCGCGAAGGACCTTTTCCAGAATCGACACGGATCAACGCTCCCCTAGACGGTCTCGAACCATCGTAGGCGCTCCGGCGCGGCGATGGTCACTGGTGGCGGCGGTCCGGGTCTGCGAAACCGACATAACACCGCGACCACACGTCGGGGGCCGCCAATCGGGTTACGCCGTCGGCGAACGATCCGGCACGATGGCTCGGGTGGAGCCTGTGGAGATCATCGAGGACGGGCTGGTGCTGCGCCCCTGGCGGGCCGAGGACGCCGACGCGGTGCACCGCGCCTGCCAGGATCCGGACATCCGGCGCTGGACCACCGTACCTCGCCCGTACCTGCCCGAACACGCCGTCGCGTTCGTGACCACGGTCAGCGCCACCGCCTGGGCGCAGGGCACCGGAGCGCCGTTCGCGGTCTGCGACGCCGCCACCGGCGAGCTGCTCGCCTCGTGCGGTCTGGTCTCCGTCGACCACGCGCTCGACTCGGGCGAGGTGGGCTACTGGACCGCGCCGTGGGCCCGGGGACGGGGCGTCGCGGTCCGCGCAATCCGGGCGGTGGCCCGCTGGGCCTTCGACGCGCTCAAGCTGCGCCGGATCACCTGGCAGGCCGAGATCGGCAACCACGCGTCCCGGCTGGTCGCGCTGCGGGCCGGCTTCCGGGTCGAGGGCGAGCTACGGCTCGCCCACCCGGCCCGGGGCGGCCGGCCGGAGGGGTGGATCGGCTCCCTGCTCCCGGCCGAGCTGGCCGCGCCGGGTGACCCCGTCCCCTTCGGCCCGGAGACGCTCCAGGCCCGCCGGGCGGCGGTCTTCGGCCGCCCGCAGCCGGTCCTGTTCGCCACCGCCGGCGACACCGAGCTGCGGCTGCGCGCGCTGGAGGAGCGGGACCTGGCCGAGGTCACCCGCACCTGCCAGGACGAGCAGACGGTGCGCTGGACCACGGTGCCGCACCCCTACCGGCCCGAGCACGCCGAGGGCTACCTGCGTGACCTGGTGCGCCCGGCGTGGGCGCGCGGAACCGCCGCGATGTTCGCGGTGGCCGACCCGGAGGACCGCTACGTCGCCTCGCTCGACCAGCGGATCCTCCCCGGCGACCCGCTGGTGGCCGACGTCGGCTTCATGACCGCCCCGCACGCGCGGGGCCGGGGCTACCTGCCGGCCGCGCTCACCGCGGTCTGCGCCTGGGGTTTCACCACGCTCGGCCTGGCCCGGGTCGAGTGGCGGGCCAACGTGGGCAACACCGCGTCCCGGCGGGCGGCCGAGAAGGCCGGCTTCACCGTCGAGGGCACGCTGCGCGGCGGCGTCCAGCACCGCGGCGAGCGGCACGACGTGTGGGTCGGCGGGCTGCTGGCGGGAGACCTGGCGTGACCCCGGAGACGATCGAGGGGTACGGGGTACGGCTGCGGCCGTGCGCTCCGGCCGACGTACCCGGCACGGTGGCCGGCCTGACCGACCCGGAGTCCCGCCGGTTCATGCCCTTCCTGCCCGACCCGTACGACGCCGACGCCGCCCGGTGGTGGATCGCCGAGGGCGCACCGGCGGCCCGGGCGGCCGGCGGAGCCGCCTACACGATCGCCGACCCGGCCACCGACCGGCTGCTCGGCAGCATCGGCCTGACCCGGCTCAGCGCGGAGCGGGCGACGTACGAGATCGGCTACTGGGTGGGCCCGTGGGTACGCGGCCGGGGCGTGGCGACCGCCGCCACCCGGCTGCTGAGTGAGCAGGCGTTCGCGGCCGGGGCGGGCCGGTTGGAGCTGCTCACCCGCGCGGAGAACGTGCCGAGCCAGCGCATCGCGCTGGCCTGCGGCTACCGGCACGAGGGAGTGCGCCGGGCGGCGGGCGCGGGCCTCGCCGGCGCACGTCACGACCTGGTCGCCTGGGTGCGGCTGGCCGACGACCCGCCCGGGCCGACCGCCCGCCCGCTGCCGGACCTGCCCGACGGCCGGCTCACCGACGGCGTCGTGACGGTGCGCCGGGTGGAACCGGCGGACACGGACGCGCTGCACCGGCTGCACACGCTGCCGGAGGTGGTGGCGAACCGGGTTCCGCCCACGCCGCCGGACCGGGAGGCGGTCACTCGCCGCTGCCGGCTCGCGGCGAGCCACTGGCTGGTCGGCGACGCCGCCGACCTGGCGATCATCGACGCGGTGACCGGCGGGTTCGTCGGTGGCTGCGCCCTGGTGTACGACGAGCCGGCGACCGGCCAGGCCATGCTGGGCTACAGCCTGCTGCCCGAGGCGCGGGGGCGCGGGCTGGCCGCCCGGACGGTCCGGCTCGTCTCCGCGTGGGCGTTCGACGTCGGGGTGGCCCGGCTCTGGGCCGGCACGCGGCCGGAGAACGTCGCCTCCCAGCGGGTGCTGGAACGCGCCGGCTTCCGGCGGGAGGGGCTGCTGCGCGGGCGGCTGCCCGGCGGGGACGGCACCCGTACCGATTCGGTGATCTTCGGCCGGCTGGCCTCGGACCGGGACTGATCCGGGGCCCCCGCGACGCGCGGGGGCCCGGATCGCCGGTCAAGGGGTCAGGTGTCGAGCGAGATGATCCCGTAGTCGTACGCGCGCCGTCGGTAGACCACGCTCGGACGGCCGGACTCCTTGTCCTGGAACAGGTAGAAGTCGTGGCCGACCAGCTCCATCTGGAACAGCGCGTCGTCGACGGTCATCGGTTCGGCGGGGTGGACCTTCTCCCGGGCGATGTGCCACGGCTGGTCGTCGGGCTCCTCGAAGCCGCTCTCGTCCGGACGGTCGGCGACGGCGGTGGCCGCACCGTGGCCGTTCAGCACCGCCAGGCCGGGCCCGTCCAGGTCGGCCACCGGAAGACCGGCGGTCGCGGCGGCCACGGAGAGCGGCGCGTGCCGCCCGCGGTGCACCCGGCGGCGGTCGGCCGCCCGGCGGAAACGGGTGTCCAGCTTGGCGATGGCGGCGTCGAGCGCGCTGTAGAAGTCGTTCGTGCAGGCCTCGGCCCGGATCACCGGACCCCGCGTGACGCAGGTGATCTCCACCCGCTGGCAGTGGTCGGCCTGGCGCGGATTGCGCTCGTGGAACAGCTCGACGTCCACGCGAATGAGTTTGTGGTCGTAGCGTTCGATTTTCGCGAGCTTCTCGGCTACGTGCACCCGGTAATGGTCCGGCACTTCGACGTTACGGCCCTTGACCACGATGTCCACGTGACCTCCCTTGTTCGGACGGTCGTTCGGTCCGGATCTTCCGGTCGACGCACCCGGGGAGGGCCCCGCTCGGCGTCCACCGGTGATGTACGGCTACGCCTCCTTCCAGTGCCGGGGGAAGGTTGGCATCCTCACTACCCCCGACACCGAAACGCTAACTCCTGTTCGGCCACCCGTCACCCCCGGTTGCCGAAGGCGGTCGCGAAATTTAACAGCTCATACACCATGGGGTGAAACGGATACACGAAGCGTCACCGAAGCCGCCGCTTTTGCGTTGCGGCGAGCACCGCCGCGGCCTTTGGCGTCATTCCCGCGCGATGCAATATCCGGCTCACCGCCGCGAGCGTGGCCCCGGTGGTGACGATGTCGTCGAGCAGCACCACCGTGCCGACGGCGGGGACCGTACGCCGCAGTCGGAACGCCGCGTCCGCCGCGGCCGCCCGACCGGCGCTGTCCAGCGCCACCGAGTCCGGGCGCGGCAGCGCCCGCAACGGCCGTAGCACGCGGACCGGCCAGCCGGCCGCGCGCAGCCGGGCCGCCGCCGGGCGGGCCAGCCGCTCCAGGTGGTCGCCGTAGCGGGCCCGGGCCGCGCGGGCGGTGTCCGGCACCGCCACCAGCGTCACCGGGCCGGGCGGCCCCACGGCCTCGGCGACCACCTCGGCCAGCAACGCCCCCAGCGGCCGGGCCAACCCGTGCCGACCCCGTTCCTTGTACGCCAGCAACCCCTCGCGCAACGCGCCGCCGTACGGCCCGAGGGCGACACAGGGCGGCAGGTCCGGTGGGGCCGGATCAGGGCGGGTCGGCGCGGGACGCAACGACTCCAGCTCGTCCACGCAGCGCGGGCAGAAGCCCTGCCGCAGCCCCGGCGAGCGCGCCGCGCAGCCGGCGCACCCGGCGGGCAGCACCAGGTCGGTCAGGTCCGCCCAGAGCCCGCCCAGGTCCGGCACCGGCAGCCCTCAGTAGAGGAAGAACGGCGCCGTCGGGTTGGTCGCCCGGCTGCCCGCCGGCACGTCCAGCACCTGTTCCGGCTTGATGATGTCGAACGGGTTGTTCCGGAAGGCCGCCCGGTTCGCCTCGTACATGTACGACTGCGACGGTGGTCCACCCGTTGACGCCCCCGGGTACGCGGCCAACTGGGACACCTCGGCGCCGATGTCCCGCTTGAGTGCGATCTCCCGGCCGCCGTCGACACTGAGCTGGTGGATCGCCGGCCGGAGGTCCGGCTCGTTACCGGCCAGGACCAGGTCGTTCTCCAGCAGCCAGTCCACCGCCGTGACGCCGGTGAGCTCGGTCGCCAACGGACGCGGCTGGCCCACCACCACGCCGCCGTCGACGCTCACCGCGGCCACGTAGAGAGCACCCCCGCTGACGAGGGCGATCCGGTGGCCGTCGAGGGACCCGGCGACCGCCACCACCGGACCGGGGACGGCCAGGGGGACCTCGCTCATCGCGGCCGCACCGTCGAAGCGGTAGAGCTTGCCGTCCGCGGCCACCAGGCCGGCCGGGCGGTTCTGATCCGACGAGCGGAGCCAGGTGGGCCGGCTGATGGCACGGTAGGAACGGGCGCTGGTGGCCAGCCCGGTGACCGGGGCCGCGCCGAAGCCGACCCGCAGCCGCTGCCGCCGGTCCGCGCCGGTGACCACCAGCGCGGCCCGCGTCCCGTCACCGGCGTACGCGAGCGCCGCGGAGGCCACGTTCCGGTTGTCCGCGGGGGCCAGCGGGACGGCGGCCCGCGGCTCGTTGCCGATGGCCAGCGGGCGGATCGCGCCGTCGTACACGCTGAACCGCGCCGGGACGCCGCCGGCCGGGTACGCGGCGTGCGCCGTCCGCTCCTGCTGGAGGTCGACGGTGCGCCGCTTCTGGTTCTGGATCTTCAGGTCGAGCTGCCCACTCAGATCGGGCAGCGACCAGGCGAGCTGGGTGGCGAGCAGGCCGAGTTTCTTGTCGTCGGCTCCCGGCATCGTGAGGTTGACCTCCCAGCGCCCGTCGGCGCCGGTGGCGTTGTTGATCGGACGGGTGCCGTCGGGCAACCCGGTCACGCCGGTCTCCAGCCAGTCGGACGGGTCGCCGGTCAGCCATCTCACCACCTCGGTGACCAGCCGCTCGGTCGGCACCGACGAGGGCAGGTAACGCAGATCGGGCACCAGCCGGGACTGGTCCGCGTTCCAGAAGTAGATGGTGTGCGGCAGGTAGTACTTCCCCAGCGCGCTGTCGCTGACCAGCAGCACGTTCGGTACGGCGGTGAGCAGCAGCCCGGGCCCGCTCGGATCGGCCCGGCGAAGCTGGAACACGTACTCGGTCTCGCTGGTCTCCGGCGGCGCCAGGACGCCGTTGGCCCGCAGCACGCCGACCTGCTGCACCTTGACGGTCACCACGCTGGTGCCCTGGTTGTTCGGCGGGGTGACCTCGAGCTTCTCGCGGAGCCGCACCACGGTCAGGCCGATCTCGCTGCTCTTCTGCTTCTCCGGGAGCAGGCTCTTCGCCTCCTGGGCGATGAACTCCTTGGCCCGGGCGTACGCCTGCTCACGCTCGCCGGCGGCCGCCGCTCGCAGGTAGTTCTCGATGAACGGACCGGGCTCGTTGCTGTCTTCGGGGCTGGGCGGCCGCGCAGGGCTGCCGTTGGAGGCGCCCGCCTCGGCGGCCGGACCCGAGCCGTCGACCTGGACCTCGGTCTCGTTCGGGATCCCACAGCCGATCAGCCCGGCCGGCAGCAGCACGCCGCCCAGCAGCAGAGCCAGCGCCCGCCGCCTCAGGGAAAGTTCGCTCCTCACGGGGTCACCTCTGCTCGCGACTGCGGGGCTCGCAACCCCGGCTCACTCCTCGCGCTCACGGGGCCACCTCCGCTCGGTCGGCGTCGGCGGGACCGATGGCCAGCGCCCCGGCGCCGCTGCCCGGGCCGATGGCGAGCAGGCCACCGTCGCGCGGACCGCCGAACGGCAGGGTGGCGTCGGCCGGCACCAGCCGCAGCGGTGAGGTGGTGAGCCGGTCCCCGGCCCGGGCCGGCAGGGTGAGGCGGAACTGCGCGCCCTGCCCGGGCGCGCCCCACGCCTCCAGCCAGCCGCCGTGCAGCCGGGCGTCCTCCAGGCTGATCGACAGGCCCAGGCCGGTGCCCCCGGTCTGCCGTGCCCGGGACGGGTCGGCGCGCCAGAACCGGTTGAAGACCAGCTTCTCCTCGCCCGGCTTGAGGCCGACACCGTGGTCGCGCACCGTGATCGCCACGGCGCTCTGGTCCATGCCCAGGGTGATCCGCACCGGCTTGGCCTCGCCGTGCTCGACCGCGTTGCCGACCAGGTTGCGCAGCACCCGCTCGACCCGGCGCGGGTCGACCTCGGCGATCACCGGCGTGTCCGGCAGCTCCAGCTCGATGGTCACCCCCACCCGCTCGGCCAGCCCGGCCAGCCGCTCGGTCACCCGGTGCACCACCGGCACCAGGTCGGTCGGCTCGCTGTCCAGCACCGCGAAGCCGGCGTCGAACCGGCTGATCTCCAGCAGGTCGGTGAGCAGCTCCTCGAACCGGTCCAGCTCGGCCTGGAGCAGCTCGGCGCTGCGCGCCACCGCCGGGTCGAACTCGTCCCGCTCCGCGAAGATCAGGTCGGCCGCCATCCGGACCGTGGTCAACGGGGTGCGCAGCTCGTGCGAGACGTCCGAGGTGAACCGGCGTTGCAGGCGGGACATCTCCTCCAGCCGGAGGATCTGCCGTTGCAGGTTGGTCGCCATCTGGTTGAACGAGGCGGCGAGCAGGGCCAGGTCGTCCTCGCCGGAGACCACCATGCGCTGGTCGAGCAGGCCGGCGGAGAGGCGCTGGGCGGTGCGCGCGGCCACCCGGACCGGGGTCACCACCAGCCGAGTGACCAGGGCCGCCAGCAGGCCGAGCAGGAGCACCAACGCGACCCCGGTGGCGACCACCGTGGCCCGGGCGTCGGCCGCCGTGGTGTCCTGCCGGGCCAGCGGTACGAGGTAGTAGAGCTCGACCTGCCCGAACCGGGTCGGCACCGGGGAGCCGTAGACCAGGTATTTGGTCCGCTCGCCGCCGAGCGTGCCGGTGCGGATCTGGTGGGCGACCTTGCCCGACGAGACGGCGGCCCGCAGCTCGTCGCCGATCACCGGGCGCACCGGCACGTCCGGTGAGGTGCGCGGCTCGATGAACTCGGCGAAGTTGTCGGCGGTGATCGCCACCACCACCCCGCTGGTCTGCGCCGGGTCACCGCCGGCCAGGTAATTGACCGTGCCGTCGATGGTGTCCTGGAGCTGTGCCTCCTGCGGCTGGCGGTAGAGGTTGAACTGCTTCGCCGCGTATTCGCTGCCGTTGCTCAGCCGGGCCCGCACGTCGGTCTCGGCGTTCTCCAGCAGGATGTTGGTGATCTTGTCGGCGATCAGGTAGGCGAAACCGCCCACCAGCAGACTCGACGCCACGAGTGTGATGGTGACCACGCGGACCTGGAGCGACCGCCGCCAGGCCTGGTGCACACCGGCAGCGAACCGCGCCGAACGGCCGGCCAGGACGCGCCACAGCGCCCACACGGCGGATGGCCGGCGGGGCGCGGTCGGCGGGTCGGGCAGCGGGGTGGTCACCACAGTGCTGACCAGGCTATCCGGTGCCCGCCTTGTAGCCCACGCCCCGGACGGTCAGGATGATTTCGGGTCGCTCGGGATCCGGCTCGATCTTGGCCCGGAGCCGCTGCACGTGCACGTTGACCAGGCGGGTGTCGGCCGCGTGCCGGTAGCCCCACACCTGCTCCAGCAGCACCTCGCGGGTGAAGACCTGGCGCGGCTTGCGAGCGAGCGCGACCAGCAGGTCGAACTCCAGCGGCGTCAGCTTCACCTCCTCGCCGTCCCGGCTGACCGTGTGCGCCGGCACGTCGATGGTGATCTGGTTGCCCGCCGGCCCGATGGTGAGCAGCTCCGGCGCGACGTCCTCGCCGCGGCGCAGCCGGGCCCGCATCCGGGCCACCAGTTCCTTGGGCTTGAACGGCTTGACCACGTAGTCGTCGGCGCCGGACTCCAGCCCCAGCACCACGTCGACGGTGTCGCTCTTGGCGGTCAGCATCACGATGGGCACGCCGGACTCGGACCGGATCGCGCGGGCCACGTCGATGCCGCTCATGCCGGGCAGCATCAGGTCGAGCAGGACGATGTCGGGCCGGCTGTCGCGGAACGCGGCCAGTGCCCGTTCTCCGTCCGCGACGAAGGACGGCACGAAGCCCTCGCTGCGCAGCACGATGCCGAGCATCTCGGCGAGGGCGGGGTCGTCGTCGACCACGAGTACCCGGGCTCTCATGGGGTTTATCGTTCCATCCCCGTTCGTCTGGAGGGTTCGGCGTCTTCACCGGCACGGTAGCGCCGAGCGGGCCCGCGCACCACAGCCGACGGCGTGGCCGCCCCGCGTGGCGTGCCGCGGCGGACGGGTCAACCGGATGCCGACCCGTCGTGCAACCATGATCCCCCGGGCGCCGCGTCGCCCGCCACCTCTACCCTGCCCGCCCAGGAGTACGCGTGCCCGACGCCGGCCCGATCGCGGTGCTCCCGCGCCGCCCGCTGACCGTCGGCGAGCTGCTCGACGCCGCCGTGCTGCTGCTGCGCGACCAGGCCCGGGTGCTGCTCCCGCTCGCCGTGGCGCTGGCCCTGGCCGAGCAGGCCCTGCTGTACCCGCTGCGGACGCTGGCCGACGTCCACCCGCCCGGCTGGTGGCCCACCGACGAGCAACGCTTCGGCTGGTACTGGCTGCTGCTCGCGGTCGGCGCCGGCACCGAGGCGGCGATCGTCGCGCTGCTGGGCAACCCGGCCGCGCGGGGCGGGGCGGCGGCGCTGCTGGGCCGTCGCCCCGGCCCGGCCGAGCTGCTCCGCGGGGCCCGTCCGGGCGCGACCCTGCTGGCCGCGGCCGCGGTCGGGCTCGCCGTCGGCGCCGCCGGGCTGGCCGGACCGGCCTGGTTCGTGGCCTACGGGCTGCTCGGTCTGGTGGTGCCGGCGCTGGTGCTGGACGGGATGCCGGCGCACCGGGCGGCGGGGCGGGCGGTCCGGCTGGCCGGGCGCCTCGGCGGGCGCGCCGCCGGCATCCGATTGCTCGGCTACCTCGGCTGGTGGCTGGTCCGCGTCGGCATCGGGCTGGGCGTCCCGTACGGGCTCGGTCTGCTGGGCCTGTTCGACGTGTCGGCGTGGGCGCTGCCGCTGGCCGTGGCCGCCCAGGTCGCGGTGAACGCGCTCGCCTACCCGGCGCTGGCCTGCCTGGACGCGGTGCTGCACCTGGAGACCCGGATGCGCACCGAGGGGCTGGACATCCGGCTCTCCCGGGCGCCGGCCGGCGTACCCGAGCCCGTGCTGCTGGCGGCCCCGCGGTGAGCCGGTGGTGGACCGAGGCGGTCGCCGCGCTCGGTGACGTCGTCGCCCTGCCGCTGGTCGTGCTGATCCTGCTGGCCGCCGCGCTGGTGACGGCGCTGGCCTGGTACTACTTCCCGACCTGGGTGCCCCGCCGGCTGCCCCGGCCGGCAGTGCCCCGGTTCCGGCTGCCCCGGCTGCGGTGGCGGCTCCGGCTGCCCCGACTCCGACGGGTCCGCCCGCGCCGCCGCGCGCGCCGCCGGCCGGACCTGCCGGCGGCGCGCGTGCCCACCCCCCGGGCCGCGCCACCCGCGCCGGCCGCCGACGCCGGGCTGGCCGACCGGCTGGCCGCCGAAGGCCGGTATGCCGAGGCGGTCCGGGAACGGCTGCGCGAGATGGTCCGGCTCCTGGTCACCCGACGGCTGGTGGAGCCACGGGCCGGACTGACCGTCACCGAGCTGACCGAGGCCGCGGCCCGGGTCCGGCCGACGGTCCGGCCCACCCTGCACGCCGCCGGCACGATCTTCTCCGACCTCTGGTACGCCCAGCGCCCGGCCACCGCCAGCCACGACCACCGGATGCGCGACCTCGCCGCGGACCTGCGCCGCGAGCTGGCCGGCGAGGAGGAGCGGTGACCGACACCCGGGCCCCGGAACGCCCCACCGTCCCGCCCGCGTCGCCACGCCGGCGGCACCGCCTCCTCGTCCCGCTCGGGTTGGCTGTCCTGCTGATCGTCGCCACCCTGGTGCTGCACGAGGTGGACCAGCCCGACCCGGACGAGCGCGGCTTCCTCTCCCCCGTCGCCACCGGCGACGACGGCGGCAGCCGGCTCGCCGAGGCGCTGCGCGCACAGGGGGTGCCGGTACGCCGGGAGACCGACGTCGAGGCCGCGCTGCGCACCGCCCGCGCGGCGCCCGGCACACTGTTCGTGCCCGCCCCGGGCCTGGTCCACCCGGACACGCTCGCCGGCCTGACCGCGCTGCCCCCCGGCAGCCGGCTGGTGCTGGTCGATCCGTCCCGCCGAGTCCTGGTCGAGCTGCACGCCCCGGCCGAGCCGACCACCCGCCGCTGGGCCACCCGTGCGGTGCCGCCGGACGGCGGCGACGAGACCTGCCGGCTGCCCGAGGCGCTCCGCGCCGGCACCGCCGCCGTCGACCACCAGCGGTACGCCGGGCCGGAGAGCGCCGACCGCTGCTACGGCGGCGCGCTCCTCCGGATCCCCAGCGACACCGAGGTGGTGCTGGTGGGGGCCAGTGACCCGTTCCGCAACGACCGGATCGCCGAGTGGGGCAACGAGGACCTCGCCACCGGTCTGCTCGGCGGCGGCCGCCCGCTGGTCTGGTTGGACCTGCCCGGCCCGGCGCCCGCGCCGCCCCGGCCGACCGTGACCGGGGAGCGTGAGACCGGCGCGCCGCCGACCGGCCGTGGCCCCGAGCGGACCGAGCGCCCCGACCGGGCCGACCCGCCGCGTCGCGACAACCCGCTCTGGTCGGCCTTCCCGCAGTGGTTCTGGGCGATCCTGGTGCAGCTCGCGGTGGCCGGACTGCTGGTGGTGCTCTGGCGGGCCCGCCGGCTCGGGCCGCCGGTGGCCGAGCCGCTGCCGGTCACCGTCCGGTCCGCCGAGACCGTACGCGGTCGGGCCCGGCTCTACCGCCGGGCGGGCGCCCGGGACACCGTCGCCGCAACGCTGCGCCGGGCCGCCCTGGACCGCCTCCTGCCCCGGCTCAACCTGCCGCCCGACGCGCCGGACGACGAGGTGGCGGCCCGGATCGCCACCGCCGTCGGCGGCGACCCCGAGCACGTGACCGACCTGCTGTACGGCCCCGAGCCGGGTGACGACCGGGAGCTGCTGGCGCTGAGCCGCGACCTGGACACGCTCACCCGTACCCTGGCCCCGCATCCGAGCGAAGGAGAACCCCGGTGACCGGACCCGTCATCGCCGCCGCGTCGCCCACCGCCCCGTCCGAGGCGCGGGCCGCCCTGCACCGGCTGCGCGCCGAGGTGGCCAAGGCCGTCGTCGGCCAGGACGCCGTGGTCACCGGCCTGGTGATCGCGCTGCTGTGCCGGGGGCACGTGCTGCTGGAGGGCGTGCCGGGCGTGGCCAAGACGCTGCTGGTGCGCACCCTGGCCGCCGCGCTCGACCTGGACTCCAAGCGGGTGCAGTTCACCCCTGACCTGATGCCCGGCGACGTCACCGGCTCGCTGATCTTCGACCCGCGCACCGCCGCGTTCACGTTCCGGGAGGGGCCGGTCTTCACCAACCTGCTCCTCGCCGACGAGATCAACCGCACCCCGCCCAAGACGCAGTCGGCGCTGCTGGAGGTGATGGAGGAGCGGCAGGTCTCGGTCGAGGGCGGGCGCCGCCCGCTGCCCGAGCCGTTCATCGTGGCGGCGACCCAGAACCCGGTCGAGTACGAGGGCACCTACCCGCTGCCCGAGGCGCAGCTCGACCGGTTCCTGCTCAAGCTGACCGTGCCGCTGCCGGAACGGGACGAGGAACTGGGCGTGCTGCGCGCGCACCACGCCGGCTTCGACCCGCGCGACCTGCGTGCGGCCGGCGTACGCCCGGTGGCCGGCGCGGCCGACCTGGCCGCCGCCCGGGCGGAGGCGCACGCGGTGCACGTGGCCGAGCCGGTGCTCGGCTACATCGTGGACCTCTGCCGCGCCACCCGGGTCGCCCCGGCCCTGGAGCTGGGCGCCTCGCCCCGGGGCGCCACCGCGCTGCTCGCCACCGCGAAGGCGTGGTCCTGGCTGGCCGGGCGGGACCACGTCACGCCGGACGACGTGAAGGCGGTGGCCCGGCCCACGCTGCGGCACCGGCTGCGCCCGCGCCCCGAGGTGGAGCTGGAGGGCGTCACCGTGGACGCCGTGCTGGACTCGGTGCTGGCCACCGTGCCGACCCCGCGATGACCTGGCGGGCGGGTCTGCTGCTCGCCGCGGGCGCGGCGACGTTGCCGGTCTGGCCGGCCCCGTTCCTCGGCGTCGCCGTGCTGACCGCGGCGGTGCTGCTGCTGGTCGCCGTCGACCGGCTCCTCGCGGCCCCGCCGCACGCGCTCACCGTGACCCGCACCGGCGACCGGACCGTCCGGCTCGGCGGCACCGCCACGGTCACCCTGCACCTGGCCAACCCCACCGACGCGACGTTGCACGCCCAGGTACGCGACGCGTGGGTGCCGTCCGCCGGGGCGCGGCCCGAGTTGTCGCCGGGCCGGGTGCTCACCGTCGCGCCGGGCGCCACGGCCGCGCTGCCGGTCCGCCTCACCCCGACGCGGCGCGGCGACCGGCCGGCGGTGGCACTGACCGTACGCTCACTCGGGCCGATGCGCCTGGGCTTCCGGCAGCGCGCCGAACGTCCCGCCACGCCGCCGTGGACGCTGCGGGTGCTGCCCCGGTTCGACTCCCGCAAGCACCTGCCGGAGAAGCTGGCCCGGCTCCGGATCATCGACGGCGTCCAGGTGACCCGGGGGCGCGGGCACGGCACCGAGTTCGACACCCTGCGCGAGTACGCCGTCGGCGACGACGTGCGGTCGATCGACTGGCGGGCCAGCGCCCGCCGCGCCGACGTGCTCGTCCGCACCTGGCGACCGGAGCGCGACCGGCGGCTGGTCTGCGTGCTGGACACCGGCCGCACCTCGGCGGTCCGGCTCGGCGACGAGCCCCGGCTGGACACCGCGATCGACGCGGCGCTGCTGCTGACCGCGCTGGCCGCCCGGGCCGGCGACCGGGTGGACCTGTTCGCCGTGGACACCGCGGTGCGCGCCCGGGTGACCGGCAGCGGCCGACCGGCGCTGCTCCCCCGGCTGGTCGAGGCGATGGCGCCGCTCCAGCCCGCGCTGGTCGAGACCGACTTCGAGCTGATCGCCGCGGAGGTGCTGCGCCGGGAACGGCAGCGCAGCCTGGTGGTGCTCTTCACCGCGCTGGACGCGGGGGCGCTGCGGGAGGGACTGCTCCCGGTGCTGCCCCGGCTGGCCGCCCGGCACCGGGTGGTGCTGGCGGCCACCCACGACCCGGTGCTGACCGGGCTCACCACGGCCACCCCGACCGGCCCGGACGACCCGTACACGGCCGCTGCGGCCTGGCGCGCGCTCGCCGAACGGGACCGGGTGCGCGCCGCCCTGTCCCGGCACGGGGTGACCGTGGTGGACGTGGCCGCCGACCGGCTCGCCCCCACCGTCGCCGACACCTATCTGCGACTCAAGTCCCTCGGCCAGCTCTGACCGCCCGCCGGCCCAGCACCAGCGCGTACGCCAGGAACGCCGCCCACACCGCGGCGCCGACCGCCACCCGGACCGGCATCGGCAGCGGCGCCGGGGTGACGAACGCCTCCAGCAGCGCGGAGACGGCGAAGAGCCCGACCAGCCCGGCGGCGACCACGATGGCGGCCCGTCCCGCCTCGGCGACCGCCCGGCCGCGCCCGAGGTGCGCGGGCGGGGCGATCCAGGCCCAGGCGGTCCGCAGCCCGACCCCGGCGGCGACGTAGATGCCGGTCAGCTCCAGCAGCCCGTGCGGTGTGATCATCCCGAAGAAGACGTCCGCCCGGCCGTAGGCGACCATCACGCCGCCCACCACGCCGATGTTCAGCGCGTTCTGCCACAGCAGCCAGAACACCGGCACCACCAGCACGCCGGCGGCCAGGCACTGGGCGGCCAGCCAGGCGTTGTGCGTCCACAGGTGGAACGCGAACGTCGGCGCGGCGAACTCGGTGTAGTAGCCGGCGAAGCCGGAGTCGACGAGCTGCCGGGCCGACTCGGCGCCGACGAACGCGGCGGCGGTGTCCGGGTGGCCGGCGACGAACCAGATGAGGAAGACGGTCAGCGCGCTGAACCCGGTGGCGACGCCGCACCACCAGGGCCAGGCCCGGTAGAGCGCGGCCGGCAGGTCGGCCAGCAGGAACCGGCGCAGCGCCGCCCAGGAGGGCCGGGGGCGCCCGGTGATCCGGGCGCGGGCCGCGAGGACCAGGTGGGACAGGCGCCCCACCAGTGCCGGCTCGGGGGCCCGGCTGCGGACCGCGGAGAGGTGGGTGGCGGTGCGCTGGTAGAGCCCGACCAGCTCGTCGACCTCGGCGGCGTCCAGGCGACGCCGGCCGGTCAACTGCTCCAGCCGCCGCCACTCGGCGCCGTGCTCCGCCACGTACGCGTCGAGATCCACTCGTCCTCCCCCGTGAGGCGTCCATGGTGTTCACTGTCGGGGTGCGCGCGCAACCTCCCCCACCGCCCCGGTGGGCCGACGCCGGTCTGGTCAGCGGCGAGGCGGTGGAGCTGGACGTCCGGGTGGCCCGGCTGGGCTCGCGGTTGCTCGCCCTGCTGATCGACCTGGTCGTCCAGGTCGGCCTCGCGCTGGTGCTCGGTGCGGCGCTGTCGCTGCTGGTGCTCACCCTCCCCCGGGACGTGGTGGACGCCGCCCTGGCCGGCGGGCTCCAGGTCGTGCTCGTGGTGCTGGTGCTGGTCGGCTACCCGGTGGTGATGGAGCGGTTCGTCGGCGGCCGGACGGTGGGCAAGCTGGCGGTGGGCCTGCGGGTGGTCCGCGCCGACGGCGGCCCGGTCGGGGTGGGGCAGTCGCTGACCCGGGCCCTGGTGGGGGTCGCGGTGGAGTGGCCCGGCCTGGTGCTGCCGTTGCTGAGCTGGGCGGCGAGCGTGACGGTGATGCTCACCGACCCGCGGGGCCGGCGACTGGGTGACCTGGTGGCCGGCACGCTGGTGGTGCACACCCGGGCCACCGGGGTGTGGCGGCCGTTGCCGCCGGCCGCGCCGCCGCTGATCGCCTGGGCGGGCACGCTCGACCTGACCCGGGTGGACGACGCGCTGGCGCTGGCCGTCCGGCAGTACCTGGACCGGCTGCACCAGCTCGCCGCGCCGGACCGGGTCCGGCTGGGCCGGGAGCTGTGGGCGGAGGTGGCCGCGGTGACGTCGCCGCCGCCGCCGTGGGCCGCGCCGGAGTGGGCGTACCTGACCGCGGTGCTGGCCGAGCGGGCGCGCCGGGCTGCGTACCGGCTGGGTCGCGCCCGCGCGGTGACCGCGACGCTCTGGCCGGAGCTGGCCCCGGCCGCGCCGCCTCCGGCCGCACTGCGGCGCGCCGCCCCGGAACCCGCCGGTCGGGTACGCCGCTGAGCCGGCTCAGGAGAACAGCGCGCGCCCCCACCAGTCGGCCGCGTCGCGCACGCCCGGCGGGCAGGCGAACAGGCCGCTGGAGACGTGCCGCAGGTATTCGTTCATCGCGTCGTTGCGGGCCAGCCGGGTCTGGATCGGCACGAACTGTTTGCGCGGGTCCCGCTGGTAGGCGATGAAGAACAGCCCGGCGTCGAGCCGGCCCAGCCCGTCCGAGCCGTCCACGAAGTTGTAGCCGCGCCGCAGCAGCCGGGCGCCGTCGTTCTGGTCCGGGTGGGCGAGCCGCACGTGGGCGTTCTCCGCGATGACCGGTTGACCGTCGTCGCCCGTCGCGGCGAAGTCCGGCTCGTCGAACTCGTCGCGCCTGCCCAGCGGGGCGCCGCTGCCCTTGGTCCGGCCGGTGATCATCTCCTGCTCGGCCAGCGGGCTGCGGTCCCAGGTCTCGATCAGCATCCGGATCTTGCGGGTGACCAGGTAGGACCCGCCGGCCATCCAGTCCGGGCCGTCGCCGGGCTGCACCCAGAGCTGCTCGCGCAGCAGGCCGGCGTCCTCGGCCTTGAGGTTGGCGGTGCCGTCCTTGAACCCGAACAGGTTGCGCGGCGTCGCCTGGTCGCGTGAGGTCGACGAGGTACGCCCGAAGCCGAGCTGCGACCAGCGGACGCTGACCACGCCCATGCCGATCCGGGCCAGGTTGCGGATGGCGTGCACCGCCACCTGCGGATCGTTGGCGCAGGCCTGGACGCAGATGTCGCCGCCGGACAGCTCCGGCTTGAGCGCGTCGCCGGCGAAGTGCGGCAGCTCGGCCAGCGCGGCGGGCCGCCGGTCGGCGATGCCGAACCGGTCCCGGCCCTGGGCGTCGCGGAACAGTGACGCGCCGAAGCCCACGGTGACGGTCAGCTGGGACGGGGGCAGCCCGAGCGCCTCGCCGGTGTCGTCGGGCGGGGCCTCCGGCATGCCGCCGACGGCGCCGATCAGCCCGGCGTCCTTGCCGGCGGTCATCCGGGCCGCGGCGGCGGTCCACTCCTGGAGCATCGCGACCAACCGGTCCCGGTCCTTGGTGACCACGTCGAACGCGACGAAGTGCAGCCGGTCCTGCGCCGGGGTGGTGATCCCGGCCTGGTGCTCGCCCTGGAACGGGACCGCCCCGGCGGCCGTCTCGGTGGCCGATGCCCGGTCGCCACCGGCGAGCAGCGCGCCGGCGCCGGCGGCCGCACCGGCGACGCCGGCCACCCCGACACCGGCCAGCGTCATCGCCCGTCGCCGGGAGACCCCCCGAGCGGCCTGCTGGCTGTTCGGCTCGCGCGTCGCGTCGCCGCCGGTCGGCGTGGTCATCGGGCGACGGCCGCCGCGACCTTGCTGACCGGCTCGGCCAGCGCGTTGATGCTGTCCGACAGCTCCTTCAGCTCCGCCTTGCTGAGCTGGGTGTGCAGCTTCCACCCGTCGCCGGCGCGGTGCTTGCCGAGCGCCGCCTCGACGTTGGCGAACTCGCTGTCGAGCTGCTTGACCAGGTCGGGTGCGCGCTGCTCCAGGGCGGGGCGGAGCGCGGCGACGGCCGCCTTCGAGCCCTCCAGGTTGGCGTTGAAGTCCCACAGGTCGGTGTGCGAGTAGCGCTCCTCCTCGCCGGTGATCTTGCCGCTGGCGACCTCGTCGAGGAGGGCCTTGGCGCCGTTGGCGAGCTGGAGCGGGGTGAGCTTCTCGGCGTTGGCCTTGGCCACGATCGCCTTGACGTCGACCAGGAGCTGGTCGGCGATCGGGCCGTCCTTGCTGACGTCGCCGCTGGTCCAGAGGTCCTTCTCGATCCGGTGGAAGCCGGTGAACTCCATGCCCTCCTCGACGACCTCCTCGCGGCCGTCGATCTTCGGGTCGAGGTCGCCGAAGCTCTCCGCCACCGGTTCGATCCGCTCCCAGTAGGTGCGGGCCACCGGGTAGAGCGCCTTCGCCTTCGCCACGTCGTTGGCCTTGACCGCGGCCACGAACTCCTCGGTCTTCGTCAGCAGCGCGGCGGTCTGGCTCTGCACGTAGCGCTGGTAGCTGGCGGTGGCCTCGGTCAGCGCGGCGTCGGGGGCGACGCTCGCGGCGGTGCCGCTGACCTTCAGCGCGCCCCGGATGCCCCGGCCGCTCATGCCCGGCTTGCAGGCGGTCTCGTACGTGCCGGCGGGCAGTTCGACCCGCAGCTCGCGGCTGAGTCCCGGCGCGATGTTCTCCACCTCGCCCATGACCCGGTCGCCCGCGGCGTAGACGTAGAACTCGTTGACCTTGGAGCCGGTGTTCGTCACCTTGAACGTGACCTGGCCGGCGTCGATCTCCGTGCTGCCGACCTCGCAGGCGGTGTCGGTGGCCTTGACCGCGATCGGCCCACCGGCCGTGGCGTCGGCGTCGTCACCGCCGCCGCAGCCGGCCAGTCCGGCGACGGCGAGCAGCCCGGCAGCGGCGGGCGCGACGAATCGAGTGGTACGCATCGGTGCGGGTCTCCTCGGAAACGGGCGGGTCAGGCGCGCGGGGACGGGACGGCGGCGGCGTCGACCGGCGCGGGCTCGGCCGGGGTCGCGGCGGGCCGGGCAGGCTCGACGGGCTGGGCCGGCTGGGCCGGCTGGGCGGGCTGGGCGGGCTGGGCGGGCTGGGCGGGCTGGGCGGGCTTGCGCAGGAAGAGCACGAGCACCGGCACCGCGTACGCGACCCAGGCGACCAGTTCCAGCACGGTCGGCGCGGCGGTGATGTTGAACATGCCGGCGAGCAGCGCGCCGTACCAGGCGTTCGGGTCCAGCGTGGCGGAGATGTCGAAGGCCTGGTCGTTCAGGCCGGGCAGCACGCCGGCCTCCTGGAAGTCGTGCACGCCGTACTTGAGGATGCCTGCGGCCACCAGGATCAGCAGCGCGCCGGTCCAGGTGAAGAACCGGCTCAGGTTGATCTTCAGGGCGCTGCGGTAGAGCCCGAAGCCGATCACCACGGCGGTGACGATGCCGCCGATCAGGGCGAGCAGCGAGCCGGCGCCGGTGCCGCCGGCCACGCTCTCGGCGGCGGCGTAGAAGATCAGCGCGGTCTCCAGCCCTTCCCGGACCACCGCGAGGAACGCCATGCCGGCCACCGCCAGCGATCCGACGGCCAGCGCCTCGGTCAGCTTGCCGCGCAGCTCACCGGCGATCGAGCGGGCGGCCTTGCGCATCCAGAAGATCATCCAGGTCACGAAGACCACGGCCGCGACCGAGGTGACCGCCTCGAAGAACTCCCGCGACTCGGAGGTGCGCAGCAGCGAGGTGGAGGTGTACTGGATCAGCGAGCCGAAGACGACGGAGAGCGCCACGGCCGCGCCGACACCGGCCCAGACCTGGGGCAGACGGTCACGCCGCTGCGACTTCACCAGGAAGGCGATCAGGATGCTGACCACCAGGGTCGCTTCCAGGCCCTCCCGCAGGCCGATCAGGTACGTGGCGAACATCGGTTACTCCGTAGTCGGTCAGGCATGCCTCAGTTAACTTAGGGCAGCCATACCTTGCTCCTGATCCGGGGGTGACGTCAAGTTGTTCAGGACAACGTCACCCTGGTCGACCGATGCCCGACACCCGCCGGACCACCCGCGTACGCGAAAGGGACCGGGGACGGCCGCGCGGCGGCCGACCCCGGTCCCCTCCGGGAGTGGGACTCAGTAGCGGTAGTGGTCCGACTTGAACGGGCCCTCCGGCGAGACGCCGAGGTAGGAGGCCTGCTCCTTGGTGAGCGTGGTCAGCTTGGCGCCGAGCGCGTCCAGGTGCAGCCGGGCGACCTTCTCGTCCAGGTGCTTGGGGAGCACGTAGACACCGATCGGGTATTCGTCGGTCTTGGTGAACAGCTCGATCTGGGCGATCGTCTGGTTGGCGAACGAGTTCGACATCACGAAGCTCGGGTGGCCGGTGGCGTTGCCCAGGTTCAGCAGGCGGCCCTCGGAGAGCACGATGATCGCGTGGCCGTCGTCGAAGCGCCACACGTCGACCTGCGGCTTGATGTTCTCCCGGGTGACGTCGCTGCGCTTCGCCAGGCCGGCCATGTCGATCTCGTTGTCGAAGTGGCCGATGTTGCCGACGATGGCCTGGTGCTTCATCCGGGCCATGTGCTCGTTGGTGATGACGTCGAAGCAACCGGTCGCGGTGATGAAGATGTCCGCCTGCTCGACCACGTCGTCCAGCGTGGCGACCTGGTAGCCGTCCATCGCCGCCTGGAGCGCGCAGATCGGGTCGACCTCGGTCACCACGACCCGGGCGCCCTGGCCGCGCAGCGACTCGGCGCAGCCCTTGCCCACGTCGCCGTAGCCCATGACCACGGCCATCTTGCCGCCGATCAGCACGTCGGTGGCGCGGTTGATGCCGTCGATGAGGGAGTGGCGGCAGCCGTACTTGTTGTCGAACTTGCTCTTGGTCACCGAGTCGTTGACGTTGATCGCCGGGAAGAGCAGGGTGCCGGCGCGGTGCATCTCGTAGAGCCGGTGCACGCCGGTGGTGGTCTCCTCGGTGACGCCCTTGATGCCGGCGGCGATCCGGGTCCAGCGCTGGTTGTCCTCGCCGAGCGAGCGGTGCAGCAGGTCGAGGATGACCGCGTACTCCTCGGAGTCGGCGGACTCGACCGGCGGCACGACCCCGGCCTTCTCGAACTCGGCGCCCTTGTGGACGAGCAGGGTGGCGTCGCCACCGTCGTCGAGGATCATGTTGGGGCCCTGGCCGTCCGGCCAGGCGAGCACCTGCTCGGTGCACCACCAGTATTCCGGCAGGGTCTCGCCCTTCCAGGCGTAGACCGGGACGCCGGCCGGCGCCTCGGGGGTGCCCTCGGGGCCGACCACGATCGCGGCGGCGGCGTGGTCCTGGGTGGAGAAGATGTTGCAGGACGCCCACCGGACCTGCGCGCCGAGCGCGACCAGGGTCTCGATCAGGACGGCGGTCTGGACGGTCATGTGCAGCGAGCCGGTGATGCGGGCGCCGGCGAGCGGCTGGGCCTCGGCGAACTCGCGCCGGATCGCCATCAGGCCGGGCATCTCGTGCTCCGCGAGCCGGATCTCCTTACGCCCGAACGCGGCGAGCGACAGATCCGCCACCTTGTAGTCGCCCTCGGCGAGGGTGCTCGGCCGGGCGCCGGACGACGAGCCGCTGGTGGCCGCCGGAAGGGTGCTGGTCATGGAAGCTCCTGTCGAAGGAAGTGCTGCGCAGCCTTCCACCTTACGCGCGTGGGCCCGCTCACCCGGTGCCGGTTGGCGCACGGGGACAGCGGGCGGGCGGCGGACAGCGCACGGGGCGGTCGGTCGTGAACGGACTTTCCGCCCACGGCCCGGCCGCCCCGTGCATCCCCCCGGTTTGGTTCCCCGCGCGTTCCCGGACCTTCGTCGCGACAACGCTGCGTACCCATAGAGTCACACTGAGCAACCACTCCGTCAAGCGTTTCGGGAAAGTCGGACTTGCTCCGGTCAGCGCAGGCCACAGGTGGCCACGAACGCCTCCCCGTCCCCGCCGAGCGCCAACGGGCCGCCCGCGGCCGTACCGACCGCCGCCTGGCCCGCGCCGAGCGTCACCACACCGACCCCGTCGTCCACGGTCAGCTTGCCGGACCGGCAGAGCACCACCCGGGGGCCGGGCAGCGTCAGCCGCACCCCCGGCGACCCGGCGGCCACCTCCACCCGGTGCAGCGCGAAATCCTCCACCGGCACCGGCCAGGTCAGCACGCCGGGCGCCACCGGCTCGGGCCGCACCACCGGGTCGGCCAGCACCTCGAACCGCAGCACCCGCACCAGCTCGTCCACGTCGACCCGCTTCGGGGTCAGCCCGCCGCGCAGCACGTTGTCGCTGGCCGCCATGATCTCCACACCGGTGCCGCGCAGGTAGGCGTGCAGGTTGCCGGCCGGCATCCAGATCGCCTCGCCCGGCGCCAGCCGGACGTGGTGCAGCAGCAACGCCACCACCACGCCCGGGTCGGCCGGATAGCCGGCGGCCAGCGCCCGCACCAGCGCCGCGTCCGGCGAGGTCGAGCCGGCGGCCGCCGCCGACACGGCCGCCACCAGCCCGGCGCGCTCCGCGTCCGGCCAGCTCAGCAACGCGCGTACGGCCTCCCGCAGGCCCGCCGGCCCGGTGCGCAGCGCGGCCACCACCGGCTCCAGCGCGGCTACGCCGAACGCGGCGATCGCCGCCGCCGACGCGGCCGGGTCACGGAAGCCGCAGAGCGCGTCGAACTCCGAGAGCGCGACCAGCAGCTCCGGCTTGTGGTAGGGGTCGACGTAGTTGACCCGCCCCACGTCGGCCGCGTGCCCGGCCCGCGCCTGCTCGGCGTCCGGATGGGCCTGCAGGCTCAGCGGCGCGTCCGCGGCCAGCACCTTCAGCAGGAACGGCAGCCGGGTGCCGAACCGGCCGACCAGCCGCTCACCGAGCCAGTGCCCCGGCTCGGCGACCAGCAGCTCGGTCAGGCTGACCGGGCGGCCGTCCCGGTCCACCGTGGCCGGGGCGCCCGGGTGGGCGCCGAGCCACAGCTCGGCCTCCGGCCCGTCGCTCGGCACCGGTCGCCCCTGCAACGCGGCGATCGCGGTCCGCGAGCCCCAGGCGTAGTCCCGGATCCGCCCCTGCAGCAACTCCATCGGTCAGCTCCCGGAACGCCCGGCCACCTCGTCGGCCGCCAGCGCGTCGGTGGTCGCGGCCTCCGGCACGGCCGTGTCGGCCGCCTGCCCGGTGCCCGCCCGCTCCGCCGCGGCGCTGTAGATGTCGGGCTCCAGGTAGATCACCCGGGCGATCGGCACCTCGCGGCGGATCCGCGCCTCGACCGCGTTGATGCCCCGGGCCAGCTCCTCGGCGCTCTCGCAGGCCGGCACGGCGATCTTCGCGGCCACCATCAGCTCCTCCGGGCCGAGGTAGAGCGTCTTCATGTGGATGATCCGCTCGACCTCCGGGCCGCCGGTGACGGCCTGCTCGATCTTGGCCAGCTCGCTGCGCTCGGCACCCTCACCGAGCAGCAGGCTCTTGGTCTCGACCGCCAGCGTGATCGCGATGATCACCAGCAGCACGCCGATCATCGCGGTGCCGGCGGCGTCCCACATGCCGTTGCCGGTGATCAACGTCATGCCGACGCCGAACAGCGCGAAGACCAGACCGACCAGGGCGCCGAAGTCCTCCAGGAGGACCACCGGCAGCTCCGGGGCCTTGGCCCGGCGGATGAACCGGACCCAGGTCTGCTTGCCCCGGACCAGGTTGGACTCCTTGATCGCGGTGCGGAAGGAGAAGCCCTCCATGACGATCGCGGCCAGCAGCACCACCACCGGCACCCACTGCCACTCCGTGATCGCGTGCGGGTCGGAGGCCTTGTGGTAGGCCTCGTAGAGCGCGAACAGGCCACCGAGGCTGAACAGCACGATCGCCACGATGAACGCGTAGATGTAGCGCTCCCGGCCGTAGCCGAACGGGTGCTGCGGCGTGGCCTCCCGCTTGGCCCGCCGACCGCCGATCAGCAACAGGCCCTGGTTGCCGGAGTCGGCCACCGAGTGGATCGACTCGGCCAGCATCGACGACGAGCCGGTCAGCAGGAACGCGATGAACTTGGTGACGGCGATGCCGAGGTTCGCCGTCAGGGCGGCGACGATCGCCTTCGTGCCCCCGTTTGCGCTCATTCCCCGCCTCGCTCGATGCCGCACGTGCTCACTGGTTTGCCAGCTCCTTCATTTCCGTGACGGCCGGAACGGCCATCGGGTCCAGCCCGTGTGCCAGGGCGAGGTAGATCGAGGCGAAGTCGGGGACCGCGACCAGCGAGGCGAGCCGCTCCAGGGCGGACCCGCCCTCGGCGGTGACCACGTCGCAGCGCACCCCGCGCCGCTCGGCGAGCGTCTGCACCGCGTCCGCGCGGCGCTCCTCCACCGCCAGCGGCTCGTCGGTGTCGTCGTCGGCGTTGAGCCCGCCGTCGCGCAGCAGCACCAACCGCAGCCGGGTGCCGTCGGGGTCGTCGTCGCCCGGGTCGGCGAAGATGTCCCGCTCGCCCTCGGCCAGCCCACCGAAGACACCGTCGAGCAGGCCCACCCGACCCCGGCCGGCCTCGCCCAGCGCGCCGGTGACCACCGGATAGCGGGCGTTGGCGGACAGCGTGTCACCGAACCGGCGGGCGGCCACGGTGGCCAGCGGGGACGAGCCCCAGACGATCGGGATCGACCCGGACAGGCCCAGCGCCAGCGACTTCGCCGGGTTGACGAAGGACTCGGCGGTCGGCCGGCACCGGTCGGCGTCGGCGTCCAACCGGGCCGCCGTCTCGGCCAGGTCCGCCTCGTTGACCTTCACGAGCCCGAGCGTACGGGCGGCGAGCAGGACCGGCACGGTGAGCGCCCAGAGGCTGGCCCGGGCCGGGGCGCGCCGGGGCACCGGGATGAACGGCGCCCGGGCCCGCTCGGCCACCGACTGGAGTTGCGAGTCCGGCGCGCCGACGGCGACCAGCCGGGCCCCGCGCCGGTGCGCCGCCTCGGCCGCGCCCAACGCCTCGGGACTGCGGCCGGACGCGCTCACCGCGATGACCACGTCCGCCGCGCCCACCCAGCCGGGCACGCCGGCGCTGCGGTGCGGAATGACCGGCACCGGGCAGCGCGGACCGGCCACGGTCGCCAGCACGTCCCCGGTGCGCCCGGCGGTGCCGATGCCGGCGATGACCACCGCGCGGGGGCGGCCGTCGTCGCCGAGCACGGACAGGTTCGCCTCGGCCGCCAGCGCCGCCGACTCCCGCACCTGGGCGCCCGCCGAGGCGGTGAACCGCAGCATCCCGCCCGGATCGCGCTCGGACAGCAGCGCCGGATCGTCCAGCAGGGCCTCGTCCGCGTGCCGGTGCCCGCTGACCCCGGCCGTACCCTCCATCACCGCGACGACCCGCCACGCGCGTCGTCGCCGGCGGGGCCGCCGCGCGCCTCGTCCAGGAGCAGCACCGGGACGTCGTCGCGCACCTCGAAGACGCGGCCGCACTCGGTGCAGGTGAGCGTCTGCGCCTGCGCGTCGTAGTCGAGCGGGGCGTGGTGCGTGTCCGGGCAGGCGAGGATCTCGAGCAACTGCGGGTCCAGGGCCACGGCGCGGCTCCTTCCACGTATGTGGTCTCACCGGTCGGCGGTGCCGTCCGGCGCACGCGATCTTATCGGCGAACCGGCCCCGGCACCGGGTCCCGTTCGGCACCCGGCGACCGACCTCGCGACCGGGTCACGCCGCCATCACTCTTCGTCACGGTAACCCCGGGCACCCGTCAGGTTCCGGCTCAGTCCGGCATGCGGGGCAACACGCTGGTGGCGTCCGCGCCCTCGGGGGCGCCACCAGGCGCCGGCGAGGTGGGTGCGGGAGCGGGCGGCGCCCCGTACACGTTGCCGGTCGGCCGGGGCAGCGTCGCGCCCCCGTACACCGTCGGGGCGGGCCCCGGCGTCCCGGAGCGGTAGGTGGTGCTGCTGCTGCGCGGCAGCGGAACCGGCGGATGGTCGGCCGCCGGCACGGCGTCCGACCGGTCCGCGCGGCTGCGCCGCACCAGCAGGACGATCAACGCGGCGCCGACGAGCACCAGCCCGATGCCGAACCACATGATCATGGAACCTCCGAAGGACGAGTCGTCGGCCGCGGCCCCGGCGGCCGGGTCGACGGCCGCGACGACCGGCGCGCTGCCGGCCGTCTCGGCCGGCGTGGTCACTGCCGCGCTGGGCGTGGGGGTCGGCGAGGGCTTGCGGGAAGGGCTCGCGCTCGGCGTGGGCTGCGCGCCCACCAACCGGGCCGACCGGCCGGCCCGGCCGAGCACCTGGCCGTTCGCCGCGCTCGCCTCGCCGGCCAGCTCCAGCCGCCCACCGACGACGCCGTCCGCGAAGGCCACCCGGTAACGCACCGTGGCGCCCTTGCCCTTGCACAGCGGCTTGTCGACCGGCGCCACCTGGGCGGTGGCGACCGCGCCCCCGCCGCCGGAAACCGGCACCGGCGTCCACCGGCGACCGGCCGCCACCTCCACCCGGACCTGGTCCGCGCGCAGGCCCTCGACCCGCAACCCGAGCGCGGTACGCAGCAGGACGCAGCCCTCGGTCCGCTTCCGCACCTCGATCGCCACCACGCCCGGCGACCCACCGGCGGTGAAGCTGGCCGCCGAGCGCAACCCCACCCGGTCACCCTCCGCCAGGGCCGGGGCAGCCGGGGCGGCCACCAGGCCACCCAGCAACGCGCCGACCGTGGCCCAGCGCGCCGCGTGCTGCCTCACCGACATCTCCACCTCACCGTTTCCGTCCCGGACGGGATCCGCCGGTGAGGTTACTACCCGGCCACCCGGGCACCCGCCCATCGAGCGCTCCACATGTGTGCCGCGACACGCCGCCACGGTCAGCCCCGGTCGCCACCCGCCGCGAGCGCCCGGCGGCAGAGTTGGTCCGCCGTCCGGGTCGTCTCCGGAAGCCGGTACCGGGGTGTCAGGGCCAGTACCCGCTCCACCGCGTTGTCCAACCCCATCCGGTGCCCGACGCTGACGAAGACCGGCCTGGTCCCGTCCCGCGTCCGCAGCACCCGCCCGACCACCTCGTCGCGGTCGCGCAGCGGCGACCACTCCCCCCGCCGTGGCCCCGGCCCGGTCCAGGTGCCGACCAGCGAGGTCTTCCCGACCCCGATCGCCGGCAACCCGGTCACCAGACCCAGATGGCAGGCCAACCCGAACCGGCGCGGGTGCGCCACCCCGTGCCCGTCGCAGACCAGCAGCTCGGGGCGGACGGTGAGGCGGTCCAGCGCCGCCAGCAACGCCGGCATCTCGCGGAACGCGAACAACCCCGGCACGTACGGGAACGCCGGCCGTCCCACGGCCACCGCCTCGTCCACCACGGCGAGGCTGGTGGCGTCCAGGACCGTGACGGCCGCCGCCAGCCGGTCGCCGCCGGTCGCGTACGCGACGTCCAGGCCGGCGACCGTCGCGGGCGCGGCCGGGCCGGGCCCGACCAGGTCCACCCGGGACCGCAACTCCTCCTGTACGCGGCGCGCCTCCGCCTCGTCGGCCGGTGGCCGGTAGCGCACCGTCACGACCGCTCCGCACCGGGCTCGCCCCGCCGCGACGTCCGAGCCGTCACCGACCCACGCGCCCGTCGATCCGCTCACGGAGCAGGTCGGCGTGCCCGTTGTGCCGGGCATACTCCCCGATCGCGTGCACCAACACCTCCCGCAACGTCACGATCCGGTCCCCCCGGTGACCCCTCACCTCCAGGTTCGGCGCGGCGGCCACGTACCGCTCGGCGAACGCGACCTCGGCCCGCCACGCCGCCCAGGCCTCCTCGACCACGGCCGGTTCGGCGACGGCACCGGTGAAGGGCTCGTCCGGGTCGCCGGTGGGCCAGATCCGCACCACGTCCTTGCCGGCCAGCGTGCGGCGGAACCAGTGCCGCTCCAGCTCGGCGAGGTGCCGGACCAGACCGAGCAGCGACATCGTCGACGGCGGCACCGACCGGCGGGCGAGCTGTTCCGGGGCGAGCCCGGCGCAGGCGAGTTCCAGAGTGAGGCGCTGGTGCTCCAGGTGGGTGATGAGCAGGCTCCGCTCCCCTTCGGGGGCACCGTCGGAGCGGGGGTGTTCCGTCACGTCTCAGGAGCTGTCGAGGCGATGGTCGGGTCGGCGGCGGGGTCACCGGCCTGTTGAAGCTGCTCCTCGAACATCACGAAGGTCCTACGCCGGATTCCCTTGATGAGCGCCGCCTCCTCCGGCGTGTAGGCCCGGTTCTCGGCGATGGCCTGCTGGGCGATGGCAGCCACGGTCTCGTAGAGCGCGAAGACCGGGCCATCGCCCCGGAGACTCAGCCCGCGCTCTTCTTCGACTCGTTGCACGAAGCGGTCGGCCGAACGCACGAAGATCTCGCCACCCATGGCGAAGATGATCTCGTCGATGATGTCGTTGGCGGGGTGCCAGCCGCCGGTGCCACGGTCCAGCCGCCAGGCAGCGAGTCCACCGTCAGCCGTCGGAACGATCTTGACGGGGTTGTCGTAGTAGTCGTAGTAGCCGGCGAGGCCGAGGCTGTTCGCTGCTTCCGTCATCGCTGCCCACCACTCAAGGTCGATTGGAGCGCAGCCCAGAAGTGTTCGCGCTGCCGCCGAACGATGCCCTTCCGGATCGCCGCCTCCTCGACCGAGAGGGTACGTCGCTCACTCCCGGACACCGCCTCCAGGTCACGCCACACCTCGAATAGGGAGTGCTCCCATTCCGCGACGTCGTCCATGGCGGCAAGGTGAAGTCGGAACTCGGCGATGTGCCCGGTTGAGGTTCGCAGCGAGAACTGGATGTCTCGATAGCCGCTGTCCTGGGGTTTGCGGAATCGATCGTCGAAGTCCGCTATCTGAACACGGGGATCGGTGCTCAGACTCGCCAAGCCTGCGTAGAGATCGTTCAGTGTCCGGTACGACACCCTGCCCGCGGCGAGATCCCGGAGGCGGGCGGCATTTCCGCCGTTCCGGGCGATCTTGTCCTCGGCTCGTACACGGTCCTTGGGGCCGGGCCGCGGCTTGTACTCGGCTCCGTTCGCCGACCGCTCCGCCAACTCACGTCCCAACGAGTCCAGCTCGCCCTGCGCTATCGACGCCGCCCGATAGAGCTGATCCAGATACTGCTTCTGGTAATGCGAGTCGACAGAACGCGCTCTGTCGAAACCCGGTTGAAGGGCCACAGGGCGCTCAGCCTCGAATCGCTCGCTGACGCTGATCTGCGCCGGTGTCAGAGGCGTCGGTTCGACCGGAGGTGTGGGAGCCGCGGAGACGGCTTCGGCGCCACGCTCACGAATCTCATGCAGGACGTCGTCCAGAACGTCGATCGCCTTCTGGTGGCTTGCCAAGTGATGCAGCGTGACCGGGCGCGCGGTCAGGGAATTGGCGAGTGTGGGCGTCGCGAGCATCATCCGTACCAGGTCGGGCCGCTCCGCGAGCTGCCCTACCAGCGTCTCGGCCAGCAACTCCTCCCGCCGCGGCGGCGCCTCCCAGCTCTGGTCGAGCATCCGCTGCGCACGCGGGTCCGCGAACAGCCGCTTCAGGTCGGCGGCCGCGCTTTCCTCCAGCCCCGGCACCAGCCGTCGCAGCGTCGGCCCGTCGGCGTGCTGGGCCAACTCCAGCGGCGTCACCCCGACCGCGAACGCGTCGTCCAGGCTGCCGCTCGTCGCCAGCGCGTCCCGAACGTAGATCCCGGCGGCGAAGCGGGCCGCGTGTGCTTCCCGGTGCGCCCGACGGATGTCAGCCGGATCCGGCTCGATCGGGGGCGCGCTGCCGGGCGGCGAGGTGTCGCTCGGTCGGTGGAAGGTGGTGGACTCGCCGAGCAGGTGGACGCGGTTGAAGTCCGGTGGGTTCCCGCCGTCGGACGGCGGTGGGTCCGGCGGGCGTGGCGGCGCCGGCCGGGGCGAGGGCTCTGGCAGGACGTTGAAGGTGCCGGGCGGCCGGCCGGCGAGCGGCATCGGACGGCCGTCCGGGCCGAGCACCAGCGCGTCGACGCCGACCACGTTGCCGGCGAACGACGTACCGCCGTGCCGGTAGAGCGGTTGGTCGGCGACCGCGCCCGTCTGCGGGTCCAGGTAGAGGACCGTGCCGTTCTGGTTCAGCGCCACCCAGGCGTGCGAGCCGCCACCCTCGAAGCTGGTGATGAGGAACGCGTAGCTGCCGTGGCCCCCAGCCGCCAACTGCGCGTGCAGGTCCCGGTAGCCGCCCTCGACCAGCGTCCGCCGGGCCGCCCCGGTGACGCCCGGCCGACCGGGTGCGGTCAGGTTCTGGAAGCGTCCGCCGGTCGTCTCCTCGACCCGTAACGGGCCGTCCACCTCGCCACCCACCGGGCGGCGGACGTCTCCCGCCAGGTAGCCGTCGAACGTACGAGGAGCGGCGACCCGCGGCCGGCCGTGCACCCAGGTGTCGTAGAACGAGAGCGTGCAGTCGAGGCAGTTGATCCCGCGGGTGGCGTCCGCGCTCGGCCCGCCGTCGTTCGCCAACCGGAACCATCCGCCACGTCGGGGGTCGGCCGTGCGTACCACGCTGCCGTCCGGGTTGCGCGGCATCTGCCGTTCGAGGTCCGTCTGGTGCAGGGCGAGCGGAGGCCGGAGGCCACCACGAATGCCGTAGGGACGGGACTGGTCGACCGAAGGAGGGTGCCGGTTGCCGGTGAGCGCGGAGTGGTCGGGCGTCTCCACCGCGCCGAGGGCAAGGTCGGCCACATCGTCGTTGATCCGGTAGAAGTCGAGGTCGTCCTCGACCATCACCCGCTCAGGCACGACTCTTCCGGCGAGGACGTTCCGCGCCTCGTCGCGCAGCTCCGACGCTTCCAGTGCGGCTTCGTGAGCTTCCCGGTGCCACTGTTCGGCTGCCAACGTGCGACCGTCCCGGCGTAGTGCCGTGGCTTGGGCGGCCCAGTCACTGGCTCGTTCCTCGTGATAGTCGGCACGTTCGCGGAGCCAGTCCGCCCTGGTCTGGCGCCGGCGGTCCTCGAACCACTCACGCTGGGACCGCAGGTAACCGCCGTAGCGGCGCCGATCGAGGGCCTCCCGGTCGGCCACCAAGCGCGCAACTCGTTCCCGCAGGGTTTCCACATTGGGCGGAGGCGAGTCGAGCGGGTTGAAGACGGCAGGCGGCGGGTTCGCGGAGTGGGCGGGGGCCAGCGTCTCCAGCAACGGGAAGCGGGGATTGGGCGCCGGCCGTGGATCCGGCCCGGCACCGGGCGTGGCCGGGTGCGGCCCGACCTGCGGGTGAACCGGTGGGGTCGGCAACGAACCGGGTTGCCCGCCGCCGACTCCGAGGGCCGGACGGTCCAGCGTCGACGGCGCGGCCGGGTGCGCGGCGTCCACCGCCGGCGGCGGGGACAGCGTCGGCGCCGCCGCCGCGTGCACCGGCGCAGCGGGGGACGGACGACTTACGTCGACCGTCGCCGGAGGCGAGCCGGTTCGCGGCTCGGTCGGAGCGGTGACCGACGTGCCGGCGGCGGGCACCTCTACCGCGACCGAGGAGAGCGTCGGGCTCGTCGCGACGGCCGGGTGCGCCGAGTCGCTGGTCAGGACACTCGGGGACGGGTGGTCGGCCGGATGAGACGGCGGCCGGGCGGTCACGTCCGGTGCCGCGCCCGCCGGTTCTGCCGACACGACCGGCTCGGTGTCCGCGCCGGTCAGGGCCCGCGACAGCGGGGCGTCGGCCATGGCCGGCGGTGGGGCCGGCGTCACTGCCTCCGGGTTCGTCCGTGGGTGGCTGACCGCCTGATCGCCACCCCAACCCGACGGGGACGGTTCGGGTGTCCGCTGGCTCGGCACCAGCCCCACCGGGTCGGGCGGCGGTGGCACGTCGAAGCCCACGGGTGGCGCCGTGAATCCGCCCAGCTTCGCGTCGAGCCGGTGGTGCAGCGCGGTGTCGGCCTGCCCGGTGGCCGAGCCGGTCGCCCCGGAGGCGGCGGCGCGTGCCAGATCCTCCAAGGACGGCCCGTGGCCGGTGGCGAGGCCGGCGGCGGTCTCCGCGAGGCTCTCGCCGGCCATCTCCCGGCCGAAGCGCTCCCCGATCTCGGCGAACCGACCGCTGGCGTGCCGCCCCAGACTGGCCAGGGGAGCGGCGGCGCCGCCGGCGAAGCCGCCGAGCCCGGACGTGCCCACGTCGGCGAGGTCCAGGCCGTCGCGGCGGCCGGTGGTGTTCTGGTACGCCTGGGTCGCGAGGCTGGTGCTCGCCTCCTGCCCCGCCTCCACGAGACCGCCGAGCACCGCCCGCCGCGCGAGGCCCTTGGCGCCGCTCTTCGCGACCTCCTTGGCGGCCCGTTCACCCGCCTCCTTCAGGCCCTCCCGGACCGCCTTGCGGGCCAGATCGGCCACCAGTCGCCGGAAGATCTGCTGCACGGCCATCCGGGTGGCCGTGATCGCGGCACCGGCCGCCGGTGACGCGGCGCCCGCGGTGAGGACGGTGACGACCGCCAGGGACAGCAGCTCCACGACCAGGATGCCCAGCTCGATCCAGGCTTCCAGCTTCGCGCCCTCGATGTCGCAGCCGCAGGAGTCGACCAGCCGACCCAGCTCGTCGGTGGCCGACACCAGGACGTGCAGCGGGGCGTCCTCGCCCCCGGCCACCCTGTGCCAGGCCGTGTCGAACGCGTGCGCCACCAGGCCGACGCCGCCGTACCCGCTCTTCACCTCGCCGGCGGCGGTGGTGGCGTCGTCACGCGGCCCGGCCAGGACGCCGGCCACGCCGTACCACTGGTCGGCCAGGTCCCAGACGGCGCGCTCGTCGCCCTCCGGCCATTCGACGCCGACCACCCAGTCGAGCGCTTCGTAGATCCAGCCGGGCACGTCCCAGGGGCAGTAGTCGAGCGGGTGCGGGATCGGGCTGGGCAGCATGCTCACGCGCGGATCCTCCGGTGGTCAGCGCCAGGGCCGGTGCGGGTCGTGCCTCTGGTGCGGAATCTTGCCGAGGTCACGGGCGTTGCTCAGATCTGTCTCCACGGTGGCGGCGACCGAGCGCACCACGTCCGACCCGATCCCTTCGAGGGACCGGCCGAGAAGCTCCCACGCGCGCAGCAGCGTCTCGGCGTAGCGCTGGTAGTGCTTGTCGAACGCGGCGCCGATGTCGTCCCGCCCCCACGGCCGTTGCCCACTCGCCGCGGCGATCGGGTCGCCGGTCTCCCGGCGGGCCCCGGCCACGGCCTTGCCGGCGAGGCTCAGGTCGGCGCCACCGCGACGGGCCCGGTCCGGGTCCAGCCAGATCTCTCCCCCGGCCACCGGTCAGTCCCCACGCGACAGCACGGTGTCGGCCCGGCCGAGCAGCGCACCGAAGTCATGGGTGTGGAGGAACTCGACCGACGGCGAACCGGGCGGCAGGTAGCCGGCGACCAGCTCGCGGGTGGCGCTGGTCGCGGATGCGGACGCCCGCAGCACCGTTTCAGTGATCTTGCGGCTCAGGGCCCGGGCGTCCCGGTCGTGGAACACCGCGGGGCTCACCTCGACGCTGATCAGTTCGCCTCGCGCCCCCACCACCGCGGTGACCTGACCATCGTCGGAGCGTTCGGTCACCCGCAACTCGGCCAGTTTGGACTGAAGTTCCTCCAGACCGGACCGGAGTCGCTGGTATTGGCCGTACACCTCGTCGAAGCGCGTGCGCAGCGCACGGTTCGCATCCCGGTCCGCACTCTCAGCCACCGCCGAATCCCTTCCGTCACCGTGGGTAGGGCCGACCATACCGGGTGCCACGAAATCCGTGGGGTCCGGTAATTTCAGGTGGTGATCGAGCGACAGCAGGCCGAGCAGATCGCCTCCGTGTGGGCCCGGCGTGACTCCGACCGCCTGGGCTTCCCCTGCACCCCGGTGGTCGAGGAGTTCGACCTGGGTTACGTCGTGCTCTCCACCGTCTCCACCGACGCCCGGGCCCTGCCCGGCGACCTGCCGACCACGGTCATCGACAAGGAGACCGGCGAGGTGTCCACCTGGCCCCGGATCCCGGCGGTGGCGGTCGAGGAGATGTACCGGCAACGCCGGCCGGCCGAGCCCCGCGCTCCCCGCACCGTCGACCCGGCCGCGCAACTGCTGCGCGAACTGGTCCGGCTGCCCAAACCGGGGGCGGCGGCGCACCTCACGCTGGACGGCCGGCTGCACGTCGCGCAGGGCGCGAAGGGCGACGTCGAGCTGCGACACCATCCGCTCGTGCGGGCCTACCTGGACGAGCTGCCCCCGGGCCACCTGGTGCGCGGCGGGGAGCGGCACGCCGAGATGATCGTCGTCTCCGACGCGCTGCACGACCACGACCACCGCCGCGCCGCCGACGGGCTGCCGCCGCTGACCCCTGAGGACGCACGCCGACTGCTGGGCACGAGCCGGATCGAGTTCTTCCGCATCCGCGAGGCAGGCGATCCGGCCGGCGGGCCGGCGGACCTGCGATGCGAGTCGTGCATCCGATTCCTCGTGCACGTCGGCGTACTGCCCTGGCCCGAGCTGGCCTACGCGGAGGAGTGGCACCCGGAACCCCAGACACCTCCCGACCCCGACCGGTTCCCCGCCGAGGTCGCCGACGCGCTCGTGGTCGCCGGCTGGCGGCCCCACTTCGGGGACGAGGTGTCCGCGGCCACCTCCGTCCGGAAGGTCGGTGAGGTCAACGGGAGCAGGCACAGCCACTCGTCGTTCCCGGCCGCCCTGGCGACCCTGACCGCCTTCCCGGGTCTGGTCAGTGCCCGTCAGGGACCGGGCGAGGCGGCGTGGATCTCCCGGTTCGAGGTGCGTCCACGGAAGGTCGCCCACACCGCCGACACCCTCGCCGACTTCGGCGCGGTCCTCGGCGCCCGCCTCTTCCCCCTCGGCAGCGAACGCCAGGAGAGCATCCTCGCCGTCGACGAGCACGGCCGGGTCTTCGCCCTGGACCAGGCCGGCGAGTGGTTCCTCGGCGCGGACGTCGACGCCGCTCTCACCACCCTGCTGCTCGGCCGCGCCGCCCCCCGGGTCCGCGACGACGGCACCTGGTGACCGGTCCTACAGCGCCACCCCGGTGAGCACCATGACGCGCGGCTCGGTGTAGTCCTCCATGGCGCTGCGCAGCCCCTCCCGTCCGACCCCGGAGCCCTTCACGCCCCCGTACGGCATCTGGTCGGCCCGGTAGGACGGCACGTCGCCGATGATCACGCCGCCGACCTCCAGCGTCCGGGCAGCGGTGAACGCCACGTCCATCCGGTGGGTGAACACGCCGGCCTGGAGCCCGTACGCGGAGTCGTTGACCGCGGCGAACGCGGCCCGGTCGGCCGCGACCGGGGTGACCACCAGCACCGGCCCGAACACCTCCTCGGCGCAGACCTTCGCGTCGGCGGGCACGCCGCTGAGCACGGTCGCCGGATAGGTGGCGCCGTCGCGCCGGCCGCCCACCTCGATGGTGGCCCCGGCGGCGACCGCCTCGTCGACCCACGCCTCGACGCGCTGCGCCGCCTCGACGGACACCAGCGGGCCGACGTCGGTCGCCTCGAAGCGGGGGTCGCCGGTGCGCAACTCCTCGACGGCGGCGACGAGCCGGGGCAGGAAACCGTCGTAGAGCCATTCGTGCACGTAGACGCGCTGCACCGCGATGCAGGACTGCCCGGCCTGGTAGTTGGAGAACGTGGCGATCCGGTGGGCGGCGAACGTCAGGTCCTCGTCCGCCGACCAGTCCTCGCAGATGACCGCGGCGGCGTTGCCACCCAGTTCCAGGGTGACGTGCTTGTCCGGGGCGGCGCGGCGGATCGCGGCGCCGACCGGCCCGGAGCCGGTGAACGAGACCACCGGCAGCCGGGGGTCGGCGACCAGGTCGGCGGCGCGTTCGTTGGGCAGCGGCAGCACCGAGAACATGCCCTCGGGCAGGTCGGTCTCGGCGAGGATCTCGCCGAGCAGCAACGCGGTGAGCGGGGTGGCCGGGGCCGGTTTGACGACGATCGGGGCGCCGACGGCGAGCGCCGGGGCGACCTTGTGGGCGACCAGGTTGAGCGGGAAGTTGAACGGGGTGATGCCGAGCACCGGCCCGCGCGGCACGCGCCGGACCAGCGCGATCCGCCCGGTCGCGGCCGGATCGGTGTCGAGGCGTTGCAGCTCGCCGGAGAAGCGACGGGCCTCCTCGGCGGCCCAGCGGAACGTGGAGATCGCGCGCCCCACCTCCGCCTTCGCCCACTTGACCGGCTTGCCGTTCTCGGCGGTGATCAGCGCGGCGACCTCGCCGGCCCGTTCGGCGAGCCGGCGGGACACGTGGTCCAGGGCGGCGGCGCGGGCGTGCGCGGGCAGGGCCGCGGCCTGCGCGGCCACCCGGGCGGCGCCCGCGACGGCGGCCTCGACCTGGTCGGCCGTGGCGAGCGTGGTACGCCCCACCGGCAGCCCGTCGTACGGGTGGGTGACGGTCAACTCCCGCTCGCCGTGGGCGGGGCGGCCGGCGACATAGAAGGCTCTCGGCTCCACGCTCGGCAGCGTAGACCACGGACGCCCGCGCGGAAACAGTTGCTCAAACCCTTGTCTGCCTCGGATTCAGTAGCCAAGATGGCAGTCAGATTGCGAGAACCTCCGCTGACCCTCCTCCCGGCCACCCCTCTCGGAGACTTCTGATGAGCGACCAGCAGCAGCTGCGCAACTTCGTCAACGGCGAGTACGTCGACCCGGTGGACGGCGGCTACGCCGACCTGATCGACCCGTGCACCGGCGAGGTCTTCGCCCAGGCGCCGGTGTCCGGGGCGGCGGACGTGGACGCGGCGATGAGGGCCGCCTCCGCCGCGTTCGAGGGCTGGCGGGACGCGACCCCCGCCGAGCGGCAGCGGGCGCTGCTGAGGTTCGCCGACGCGGTGGAGTCGCGGGCCGCCGAGCTGGTCGACGCCGAGGTCCGCAACACCGGCAAGCCCCGGCAGCTCACGGCCGACGAGGAGCTGCCGCCGGCCGTGGACGAGCTGCGCTTCTTCGCCGGGGCGGCCCGCCTGCTGGAGGGGCGTTCGGCCGGCGAGTACCTGGCCGGGCACACCTCGTACGTGCGGCGCGAGCCGATCGGCGTCTGCGCCCAGGTCACGCCCTGGAACTACCCGCTGATGATGGCGGTCTGGAAGATCGCCCCGGCGCTGGCGGCGGGCAACGCGGTGGTGCTGAAGCCGTCGGACACCACGCCGGTGTCGACGTTGCTGCTGGCCGAGATCGCCGCCGAGCACCTGCCCCCGGGCGTGTTCAACGTGGTCTGCGGCGACCGCGACACCGGCCGTACGCTGGTCTCGCACCCGACCCCGCAACTGGTGTCGATCACCGGCTCGACCCGGGCGGGCATGGAGGTCGCCGCCGCGGCGGCGCCGGACCTGAAGCGGACCCACCTGGAGCTGGGTGGCAAGGCCCCGGTGGTGATCTTCGACGACGCGGACGTGGCGGCGGCGGCCGAGGCGATCGCGGTGGGCGGCTACTTCAACGCCGGCCAGGACTGCACCGCGGCAACCCGGGTGCTCACCGGGCCGGGCATCCACGAGGACTTCGTGGCGGCGCTGACCGAGCAGGCCCGCAACACCCGCACCGGCGCGCCGGACGACGCCGACGTGTTCTACGGCCCGCTGAACAACGCCAACCAGCTCGCCCGGGTGAGTGGCTTCGTGGACCGCCTGCCGGACCACGCGGACGTCACCACCGGCGGGTCCCGGGTCGGTGAGCGCGGCTTCTTCTACGCCCCGACGGTGGTCTCCGGCGTCCGGCAGGCCGACGAGATCATCCAGGACGAGGTGTTCGGTCCGGTGATCACCGTGCAGCGGTTCTCCGACGAGGACGAGGCGGTGCGCTGGGCCAACGGCGTGGAGTACGGCCTGTCCGCCTCGGTGTGGACGCGCGACCACGGCCGGGCCATGCGGATGACCCGGCGGTTGGACTTCGGCTGCGTCTGGGTGAACACGCACATCCCGTTCGTCTCGGAGATGCCGCACGGCGGCTTCAAGCACTCCGGCCACGGCAAGGACCTGTCGGTCTACAGCCTGGAGGACTACACCCGGGTCAAGCACGTCATGCACCACATCGGGGGCTGATCGGCGATGGCGACCAGCGAGGAGTTGCACAAGCGCCGGGTCGGGGCGGTGGCGCGGGGCGTGGGCAGCACGATCGCCGCCTACGTGGATCGGGCGGGCGGCGGCACGATCACCGACGTGGACGGCCGGGAGTGGATCGACTTCGCCGCCGGCATCGCGGTCACCAACGTGGGCAACTCCGCCCCGAGGGTGGTCGAGGCGGTCCGGGCCCAGGTGGAGCGGTTCACCCACACCTGCTTCATGGTCGCGCCCTACGAGTCGTACGTGGCCGTCTGCGAGCAGCTCAACGCGCTGACCCCGGGCGGCTTCGAGAAGCGCTCGGCGTTGTTCAACTCCGGCGCCGAGGCGGTGGAGAACGCGGTGAAGATCGCCCGGCACGCGACCGGCCGGCCCGCGGTGGTGGTGTTCGACCACGCGTACCACGGCCGGACCAACCTGACCATGGCGCTGACCGCGAAGAACATGCCGTACAAGCACCGGTTCGGGCCGTTCGCCGGTGAGGTCTATCGGGTGCCGATGTCGTATCCGCTGCGCGACGGCGGGCTCGACGGGGCGACCGCCGCGGCCCGGTCGATCGAGATGATCGAGAAGCAGGTGGGCGCGGAGAACGTGGCCGCGCTGCTGATCGAGCCGGTCCAGGGCGAGGGCGGTTTCGTCGTACCCGCCGAGGGTTTCCTGCCGGCGCTGCGTGAGTGGGCGACGGCGGCCGGGGTGGTGTTCGTCGCCGACGAGATCCAGACCGGTTTCTGTCGCACCGGCGACTGGTTCGCCTGCGCGCACGAGGGCGTCGAGCCGGACCTGATCACGCTGGCCAAGGGCATCGCGGGCGGCCTGCCGCTGGCGGCGGTGACCGGGCGGGCCGAGCTGATGGACGCGGTGCACGTCGGCGGCCTGGGCGGCACCTACGGCGGCAATCCGATCGCCTGCGCCGCCGCGCTGGCGGCGATGGAGACGATGCGGGAGCGGGACCTGGCCGCCGCCGCGCGGCGGATCGGCGCGGTGATGGGCGCGCGGCTGGGCACGATCGCCGCCCGGGATCCGCGCGTCGCCGAGGTACGCGGCCGGGGCGCGATGCTCGCCGTGGAGATCGTCGTGCCGGGCACGCTGACCCCGGACCCGGCGGCCACGGCGGCGGTCTCGGCGGCCTGCCACGCGGCCGGGCTGCTCACGCTGACCTGCGGCACCTACGGCAACGTGCTGCGGTTCCTGCCGCCGCTGGTCATCGGAGACGACGAGTTGGCCCGGGGTCTCGACATCCTCGACGCCGCGTTCGGTTGACCGGTCGGCCCTGGTCGTGGCGCACCACGGGACCCCCGGGTCCGAACGTGGTGCGCCACGGCGTCGTCAGCGCAGCAGTTGGACCGTGTTGCGGCGGACCAGGTTCTTGCCCGGCTCGCGGATCGCGTCCATGGCGGCGGCGTTGAGCAGCACGCAACTGCCCGACGGACCGGTCACCGCCACGGTCACCACCTTGCCGTTGTCCAGGTTGGTCACCCGTAGCCGGGTGCCGACCGGGAACTGACCGCTGGTGGCGGCCGGCGCCCCGCCCTCGGCGGAGAACGTGATCGACCCGGTGCAGACGCTGCCGCCGATCGGCTGGGCGTTGCCCGGACGGGTCTCGCCCGGCTGCGCGCCGCCGCCGGGTGCCGGCGCTGCCACGCCGTCGAGCCGTTCCACCACGTTGCGCCGGACGACGTTCTTGCCCGGTTCCCGGACCAGGTCCATGGCGGCGGCGTTGAGCAGCACGCAGCTGCCCGACGGCCCGGTCACGGTCACCGTCGCCACCTTGTTGTTGTCCAGGTTGGTGACCCGCAGCCGGGTGCCCACCGGGAACCGGTCGCTGGTCGCCGCCGGCGCCCCGCCCTCGGCCGAGAAGGTCACCGACCCGGCGCAGACCGACCGTGCGGCCGGCGCGGTCTCCGCGAAACCCATTCCGGTGCCCACCGAGACGACCACGCTCGCGGCCACCGCCACGGTCGCCGCCAACACGTGCTTGCGCTGCACCCTCACGTTCTCTCCCGTCGTCGGTGTCGTTCGACAGCTGGTACGGACGGGAGCGGCCAACCGTTCAGCGACGACCGGGAATCACAGCGGACCGTAACGGGTGTGCGACGCTCCGGTGAGGAGCGCCCAGTACCGGTCGCCGTAGGACCAGTGCCACCACTCGGTCGGATAGTTCACCAGCCCCGCGCCACTCAACGCGGACACCAGGACCTGCCGGTTGCGCCACGCGGTGACCGGGATGTGCCGGGCCGCGGTGAAGCAGGCGTCCGCGCTCTCCTCCGGCGTCGCGTCCAGGGCCGTGCCCATCGCCACCTCGACCCCGTCGGCGTCGCAGAGCGTCAGGTCCACCGCGCCGCCGGTGCTGTGCGGGGCCACCTCGACCGGCGAGACGAACTTGGTGGTCTCCCGGTGCAGCCGCCCGGCCGACCAGTCCGGGTGCCGCCGACGCAACTCGTCCCGGTAGCCGGTGAAGATGTCGAGCTGCGCCCGGTACGGCCGGTAGCCCTCGACCACGAGCAGGCGCAGGCCGGGCGGCAGCGCCCGCTGCGCGGCCAGCAGCCGGTCCGCGACCCCGCGCCGCACCCGCGCGTACGCCCCGGCGGGGTCGGCGGCCCGCCCGTCCACCCGCAGCTCCGGCACCTCCCGAAGGTCGACCAGGGGTTCGCCGTCGTCCCGGCTGGACACCGCGGCGACCCGGGGGTCGGAGAGCAGGATCACGGCGTACCCCCCGGGTGCGCGCCGGACGGCCGGGCCGCGTGGCGGGCGAAGGCGAGCGCGACCAGCCGGTCCACCACCTCCGGGTACGCGACGCCGGACGCGGCCCACACCTTCGGGTACATCGAGTGCGCGGTGAAGCCGGGCAGCGTGTTCAGCTCGTTGACGAACAGGTCGCCGGTGGCCTCGTCGTGGAGGAAGTCGACCCGGGCCAGACCCCAGCCGCCGATCGCGGCGAACGCCCGCACGGACAGCTCCCGGATCCGCTCGGTGACCTCGTCGGGCAGCGACGCCGGGACGATCATCGGGTCGGCGTCGCCGAAGTACTTCTGCCGGTAGTCGAACCAGCCACCCGCGACCCGCACCTCGCCGACCGCCGACGCCTCCGGCCGCCAGCCGCCGAGCACGCCGCACTCCAACTCCCGGCCGGTCACCCCCTGCTCGACCAGCACCACGTGGTCGTGCCGGAACGCCTCCTCGACGGCTGCCGCCAGGTCGTCGCCCTCGGCGACCCGGGAGATCCCGATCGAGGAGCCCATCCGGGCCGGCTTGACGAACAGCGGCCGGCGCAGCCCGACCACCAGCTTCTCCGGGTCCTCCGCGGCCCGCCAGGCGGGCTCGTCGAACCAGACGTGCGGGGTGGTCGGCACGCCCTCGGCCCGCAGCGCCCGTTTCATCGCCACCTTGTCCATGCCGACGGCCGAGGCGAGGATGCCGCACCCGACGTACGGCACGCCGAGCGATTCGAGCAGGCCCTGTACCACGCCGTCCTCGCCGTACGGGCCGTGCAGCACCGGGAACACCACGTCCAGCTCGGCGTGCACCGTCGCGGGCGCGTCGGCCGCGCCGACCGCGACGGTGCCGGCGGCCGTCCCGTGGCGCAACTCCACCGCGGGCCCGGTCACCGGCAGCCGGTCGTCGATGGCCCGGCCGGCGGCGACGGTCCCGAGGTGCCGCGCGAGCACCGGTTCCGGCAGCATCCGCAGCCCGCCGGTGCGGGTGATCCCGAGCGCGACCACGTGGTGGCCCCGCTCGGCCAGGGCCCGGGCCACGCCGAGCGCCGAGGCGCAGGAGACCTCGTGTTCCGCCGACGGGCCTCCGAACAGGACACCGATCCGCACTGTCGCCGTCATGCCGCCGCTCCCACTGTCATCCGGTCGCCCGCCAGCCGGGCCACCAGGTCCGCTTCCACGTTTCCCCCGGTCAGCACCACGCCGACCGTCCTTCGCCGCCCGCCACCCGAGCCGCTGGGAGCGGCGACCTCGCCCAGCCGCAGAGCACCGGCCAGGGCGGCGGCGCCGGACGGCTCGACGAGCACCTTCAGGTCCAGCAGGAGCAGCCGGAACGCCTCGACGATCGCGTCGTCGTCGACCCGGACCACCCCGCGCACCCGTTTGCGGGCCACCGCGAACGGCAGGCCGCCGACGCAGCCGGGGCGGAGTCCGTCGGCCAGGCTCGGCGCCGGGGCGACAGGTGTGGGCCGTCCGGCGGCCAGGCTGCGCGCCAGCGAGTCGCACCCCACCGGCTCCACGCCGTACACCTCGATCGGGGTGCCGGCCGCCGCCAGGCACGCGCCGGCGATGCCACCGCCCCCGCCCACCGGCACCACGAGCGCGTCCAGCGGCGTGCCGCTCCGCGCCGCCTCCTCGATCAGTTCCAGGCTCGCGCTGCCCTGCCCGGCCACCACGTCCGGGTGGTCGTACGCGTCGACGAGCGGATGGCCCTCCTCGTGGGCGATCCGCCGGGCGACGGCCAGGCGCTCCTCGACCGTGGTGCCGGCGCGGACCACCCGGGCGCCGGCCGCCCGCGCCCGGTCCACCTTGACCGGCGCGGCGTCCTCCGGCAGCACGACCGTCGCGGCCAGCCCGTGCCGGCGCGCGGCCAGCGCCACCGCGACCGCGTGGTTGCCGGTGCTCTGCGCGACCACGCCGGTGTGTCCGGCATCGGCGAGCCGGCCCACCGCCAGCATCGCGCCGCGCATCTTGTACGAGCCGCCGTCCTGGAGGTTCTCCGCCTTGAGCAGGATCCGGGCGCCGGCCAGGCGGTCGATCGTCGGGCTGTGCAGCACCGGGGTACGCACCACCCGGCCGGCCAGCCGGCGGGCGGCTTCCTCGACGTCGGCCCGGGTCGGCAGCACCGGCGCGTGTGTTCGGGACATGGTTCCTCCTTCTCGGTTCGGGTACGGCGGCGTCGCCGGGGCCCGTTCGGGCAGGTGGCATCGCGGGACGCCGCGACGGCGGATCCCGTGGTGTGCGGAGGGGTGTCAGCGCACGGTGGGCAGGTGGACGTCGACCCGCAGGCCGCCGTCCTCGCCCGGACGCGCGGCGATGAGGCCGCCGTGCGCCTGGGTGATGGAGCGGGCGATGGCCAGGCCGAGCCCGGCGCCGCCGCCCTGGTTGATGCGGTCCCGGGCGAGGCGCCGGAAGGGTTCGAAGAGGCCGGCGACCGCCTCACCGGGGACGGCCTGACCGCTGTTGGTGACCGTCAGCGCCGGGTCGCCGCCGACGGCGACGACGAGCCGGCCGTCCGGCCGGTTGTACTTGATCGCGTTCTCCACCAGGTTGCTGACCAGGCGTTCCAGCAGCACCCGCTCGCCCGGCACGATCCGGGGGGCGAGCCGGCTCTGCACCGTCACGCCGGCCCCGGCCGCCCGGTCGGCGTAGGCCGCCAGCACGGCGGCGACGATCTCGTCGAGACGCTGCGGGGTGGACGAGCGCAGGCCCTGGTCGCTCTCGCTGAGCGCGAGCAGCCCTTCGATCAGCCGCTCGTTGCGCTCGTTGGTGGCGAGCAGTTGGGCGGTCAGCAGTTCCAACTGCTCACCGCTGAGCGACTGGGCCATGCCGACCTCGATCAGGGTGCGCTGCACCGCCAGCGGCGTCCGCAGCTCGTGCGAGGCGTTGGCGGCGAACCGCCGCTGCCCCTCGTAACCGGCGGTGACCCGGTCCATCATGGCGTCGATGGCGCGGGCGAGCCGGGCCAGCTCGTCCCGCCCGCCCCGACGGATCCGGTAGCCGAGGTTCTGCGGTCCCAGGTTCGCGATCGGGTCGGCCAGGTCGCGCACCGGGCGCAGGCACCAGCGGGCCCCCACCCACACCGCGACACCGGCGGCGACCAGCACCAGCAGTTCGGTGAGCGTCGGGAGCAGCGGGACGAACGGCCGTCCCGGCTCGCACACCGCGCCGATCGTGGCCAGCCCGCAGAACTGCTGGGCCCGCCACCACACCAGTTCGAGCAGCCACTTGACCAGGTTGGGCAGCAGGAACCCGGCGAGCAGGGCGAGCACCCCGACCAGCAGGACGCGGCGGCGGGGGCTCACGCCGCCTCGCCGATCCGGTAGCCGGCCCGGGGCACGGTGTGCAGGACGGACGGCTGGCCGAGCTTCTTGCGCAGCGTCATGACGGTGACCCGGACCGCGTTCGTGAACGGGTCGGCGAACTCGTCCCAGGCCTGTTCGAGCAGATCCTCGGCGCTGACCACCCGGCCGCCGGCACGCATCAGCACGTGCAGGACGGCGAACTCCTTGGGGCTCAGGCCGAGCGGGCGCCCGTCCCGGGTGGCCGTGTGCGCGGCCGCGTCGAGCACCACGCCGTGCCGTTCCAGCACCGGCGGCACCGCCGGGGTGGACCGCCGGCCCAGGGCCTGCACCCGGGCCACCAGCTCGGCGAACGCGAACGGCTTGGTCAGGTAGTCGTCCGCGCCCAGCCCGAGGCCGGCCACCCGGTCCCGGATGCCGGCGGCGGCGGTGAGCAGCAGCACCCGGGTGCCGGCGTCCGACCCGGCCAGGCTCCGGCACACCTCGTCGCCGGTGGCGCCGGGCATGTCCCGGTCCAGCACCGCCACGTCGTAGCGGTTGACGCCGATCCGCTCCAGCGCGCCGTCGCCGTCGTAACAGACGTCGACCGCCATGGAGAACCGCCGCAGCCCCTCGGCGACCGTGTCCGCCAACAGCCGCTCGTCGTCCGCCACCAGCACCCGCACCGTTGTCCGCTCCCCGTGTCTTCCCTGGTCGTCCCGCACACGGTCGCAGGTCGGAGATAAGGGTTCCGTAAGCGCCCGTCGCAGCCATCTTCCTCAGCGGCGGGACGCCGACAACCAGGCGCGGGACGTCCGCGTCCCGTCTGGGGCGTTCGTCCGGCCGGGAACGGCCGTCCCCGTGACCCGGATCACGTCCGGCACTCGGCCCGCTCCGCCCTTGGCGGTCCGGGGTGACGTGGGTCACGATGGGTGGGAGGAGGTCGGTGGTGACTGACCCGTGGCTCGCCCTGGAGTTCGGCGCGGATCCGGCGGAGCGGATCGCGCAGGTCGGTGCCGCCCACGAGGCGTTCCTCACCGCCGGCACCGCCTCCGGCCGGGTCCGCGAGGTCATCCGCCGGTCCTGGGAACGGTCCGCCCGGCTCGACCCGGAGGCCACCGCGCCGGTCGACCTCACCGACGACGCGTTGGAGAGCTACCGGTCGGCGCACCCGCTCGCCCGGGTCCTGCCCCTCTTCCGCGACCTGCTCGGCGGCATCGCGCAGGACGGCGCCCACCTGATGGCGGTCTGCGACGCCGGCGGCCGGCTGCTCTGGGTGGAGGGCCACCCGGGTGTGCTCCGGCACGCCGAGCGGATGAACTTCGTCCCCGGCGCGCGTTGGGACGAGGCCCACGCCGGCACCAACGCGCCCGGCACCGCGCTGGCCGTCGACCACAGCGTGCAGATCTTCGCCACCGAGCACTTCGTCCGGCCGGTGCAGCGCTGGACCTGCGCCGCCGCCCCGATCCACGATCCGGCCACCGGCCTGCTGCTCGGCGCCGTCGACATCACCGGCGGCGACCACCTGGCCAACCCGCAGAGCCTCGCGCTGGTGCGGGCCACCGCCCGCGCCGCCGAGGCGTTCCTGGCCGCCGCCGCCCCCGCCGCGCCGGAGGTGCCGCACGTGGCCGCGCTCGGCCGGGACGAGGCGGAGCTGCGCGTCGGCGGCCGGCGCGTCCGGCTCGGCCGGCGACACAGCGAGCTGCTGGTGCTGCTCGTCCAGCACCCCGAGGGGCGCACCGGGGAGCAGCTCGGCCTCGACCTCTACGGCGACGACCGGCTGCACCCGGTCACCCTGCGCGCCGAGCTGTCCCGCCTGCGCCGCGCGCTCGGCGACGAGCTGCTCGACTCCCGCCCCTACCGGCTGCGGGCACCCGTGCGCGCCGACTTCCGTACCGTCACCGAACTGCTGGAACACGGCGATCCGGCGGCGGCGCTGCGCGCGTACCCCGGGCCCCTGTTGCCCGCCTCCGACGCGCCGGGGGTGGCGCGGCTGCGCCGCCTGGTCGACGGCCAGCTGCGCGCGGCGGTGCTGGCCGGCGGGGACCCGGGGCTGCTCGCGGCCTGGACCGCGACCGCCCCCGGCGCCGACGACCTGGCCGCCTGGCAGGCCCTGGCCCGGGCGTTGCCGCCGGGCGCGCCCCGCCGGCCGCTCGCCGTCGCCCGGGCCCGCCAGCTCGCCGAGGAGTACGCGCTGCCGCGCGCAACGTTCCTGCAACGTCGCGGAAACTAGCCTCCCGCCATCCACCCCTGACGGACGGCGGAGGTACCGATGACGCGCTACGACGCCCCCACCCACTGGCAGTCCCGCTACGACCACTACATCGGCGGCGAGTACGTGAAGCCGCACGGTGGGAAGTACTTCGAGAACCCGACCCCGGTGACCGGGCAGACCTTCTGCGAGGTGGCCCGGGGCACCGCCGAGGACGTGGAGAAGGCACTCGACGCGGCGCACGGCGCGGCCGACGCGTGGGGCCGCACGTCGGTCGCCGAGCGGTCGCTGATCCTCAACAAGATCGCCGACCGGATGCAGGACAACCTGGAGTCCCTCGCGATCGCCGAGACGTGGGAGAACGGCAAGCCGGTACGCGAGACGCTGGCCGCCGACATCCCGCTGGCGATCGACCACTTCCGCTACTTCGCCGGTGCGATCCGGGCCCAGGAGGGCTCGCTCGGCGAGATCGACGACGACACCGTCGCCTACCACTTCCACGAGCCGCTGGGCGTGGTCGGCCAGATCATCCCGTGGAACTTCCCGATCCTGATGGCGGTCTGGAAGCTCGCCCCGGCGCTGGCCGCCGGTAACGCGGTGGTGCTCAAGCCGGCCGAGCAGACGCCCGCCTCGATCCACCACCTGCTGTCGCTGGTCGGCGACCTGCTGCCGCCGGGCGTGGTCAACGTGGTCAACGGCTTCGGCGTCGAGGCCGGCAAGCCGCTGGCGTCCTCACCCCGGGTGGCCAAGGTGGCGTTCACCGGCGAGACCACCACCGGGCGGCTGATCATGCAGTACGCCAGCGAGAACATCAAACCGGTCACGCTGGAGCTGGGCGGCAAGAGCCCGAACATCTTCTTCGACGACGTCAGCGCCGCCTCCGACGACTTCCGGGACAAGGCGCTGGAAGGCTTCACCATGTTCGCCCTCAACCAGGGCGAGGTGTGCACCTGCCCGTCCCGGGCGCTGATCCAGCAGGGCCACTACGCCGACTTCCTGGCCGCCGCCGTGGACCGGACCCGTCAGGTGCGCCAGGGACACCCGCTGGACACCGACACGATGATCGGCGCGCAGGCGTCCAACGACCAGTTGGAGAAGATCCTGTCCTACCTGGACATCGGGCGGCAGGAGGGCGCGAAGGTGCTCACCGGCGGCGAGCGGGCCGACCTGGGTGGCGAGCTGTCCGGCGGCTACTACGTGCAGCCGACCATCTTCGAGGGCGACAACTCGATGCGGATCTTCCAGGAGGAGATCTTCGGCCCGGTGGTGTCGGTGACCTCCTTCGCCGACCTGGACGATGCGGTGAAGATCGCCAACGACACGCTCTACGGGCTCGGCGCCGGCGTCTGGACCCGGGACATGACCACCGCGTACCGGGCCGGACGGGCGATCCAGGCCGGCCGGGTGTGGACCAACTGCTACCACGCCTACCCGGCGCACGCGGCGTTCGGCGGCTACAAGCAGTCCGGCATCGGCCGGGAGAACCACAAGATGATGCTGGAGCACTACCAGCAGACCAAGAACCTGCTGGTCAGCTACTCGCCCCAGAAGCTGGGCTTCTTCTGATGGGTGACCCGGTGACCCTGACCCCCGCGGCGGCCGACCTGATCCGGTCGCTGCGGGGGCAGCACGGTCCGCTGATGTTCCACCAGTCCGGCGGCTGCTGCGACGGCAGCGCCCCGATGTGCTACCCCGCCGGCGAGTTCCGCACCGGCGGCTCGGACGTGCTGCTCGCCTCGCTCGCCGTCGACGGCGTGCCCGAGCCGGTGGAGTTCTGGATGTCGCGGGCCCAGTGGGACCTGTGGCAGCACACCCGGCTCACGGTCGACGTAGTGCCCGGCCGGGGCAGCGGCTTCTCGCTGGAGGCGCCGGAGGGGGTCCGCTTCCTCATCCGCTCCCACCTGGCCGGCTGATCTGTCCGAGATCTTGCAGCTCGCGGGCATCGCGGCGGTGGGATGCTGACGCCGTCCACATCGGAGCAGTATCCCGCCACCGCCCGACAGGAGCCCGCCCATGCACCCGGCCCGACCCGCCCTGCTCGCCGCCGGCCTCACCACGGCCGCCACCGTCGCCACGCTCGGGCTCGCGCCGGGCACCGCGGTCGCCGCCCCGGCGGCCTCGCCCCGCATCTCCGTCAACTGGTTCGGCACCGCCGACGTGCGGGCGCACACCGCCACCGTCGGCGGCCGGTTCGACTGCGGCGCCGAACGCGGCCTCGCGTACATCGAGGTACACCTCGATCAGCGGGTACGGCGCGGGTCGGTCACCGGCTTCGGGTTCGGCGTGATCGGCGCGTGCACCGACGACCGCACCGCCGGTACGTGGACCGCCACGATCCCCGCCGACCAGAGCAGATTCCGCCCAGGCCCGGCCACTGCCATCGCGCGTCTGGTGGTGGAACCCAACTCCCTGACCGAGACCACCGAACCCCTGCGCCTGCGCCCCCACTGCACCCGCCACTGACCCTCTTCCTCCCCTCTCCCCTCTCCGCGATCTTGAAGTTTGCGCCCCGGAAATGTCGCAATGGTGGCTTCTGTCGGGTAGGTAAGTGCAAGATCGCGGGATTCCTGGAGGCCCCGGGGACCCTGGGGCCCGGGGACTCGGGTTACGGGGTGAGGGCGGCGCGGAGGGTTGCGAGGATGTGGGACGGGCGTCGGTAGAGGTCGCGGTCGGTGAAGTAGCGCATTCGCCACCCGTTCGCGTCCAGCCAGTTGATCCGGTCCCGGTCGTACCGCATGCGGTCCCGGTCGAGGTGGGAAAGACCGTCGTACTCGATTCCCACCCGGCGCTCGCGGTAGCCCAGATCTGTTCGGTAACGCGGGATGCCGTACTGGTCGTGAATCCACATCTGGGGCTCCGGAGCGGGCAGCCCACCGTCGATCAGCAACAGTCTCAACTGGCTCTCCTGCCGGCACTCGGATCGACCGTCGGCTCGCGGCACGAGATCGCGCGCCTGCCGAACTCCACGAAGGGCCCGGTGCAGGGGCAATTCCGCCATGAGGGCGTCGACGGTCACCGCACCGCAGCGCAGTGCGGCGTCGAGGACTGGCAGGGCGTCCATCCGACGAACGGTCCTGGCCAGGTCGACCGCGCATTGGTCGGCAGGCACGCACGGCAGGCCCCCGACAGACACCGGCCGAATCGGCAGGACGGAGTGATGGACGACAAGACCCGGCAGCCGGGGCCTGGGGATGCTCGGCGGCAACTGCACATGCACCGCGGACTCCCGGAGTACGCCGAATCCGTGACGACGCGCCGCGGTGTGCATGGCCAGCAGCGCGCCCTCGGGGAGACACCGCAGCAGTGCCCGCAGCTCGCCTTCGTCATCGCACGGGGTCGGTGCGTAGACACCGCGCCGAACCCGGATCAGCTCCTCCCGCTGGACCTGCGTCCGTACCCGCTTCACGGTGAGCACCCGCATCAGCTCCCGCGTACGCCACAACTCCGTCGACATGAGCAGACCATGCCGCCCCCTCCACCCCCATCCACCCCGGCAACCCGCCCCCCTGTGGACAACACCCCCCATGTGCAAACCCCCACCCCAACTCCCTTCTTGTGCTAGCCGTCCCACACGCCCACGCGATCTTGCAGTTCGTGCCCTCGGTACGCCCGAAAGGGCCGGGATGTCGGGGCCGAAAGTGCAAGATCGACGCAGGCGCGGGGCCAGGGTCAGCGGGAGTCGAGGAGGGGTTGGTGCGGGTTCCACGGGGTTCCGGTTTCGGCGTCTCGGCGGCGGCGGGCGATCGCGGACAGCGCCTCCAGGACCACGCGGTTGCCCAGGTAGGCGGTGATGTCGGCGTGGTCGTACGGCGGGGCGACCTCGACCACGTCCAGGCCGACCACGGGCAGTTCGTAACAGACCCGGCGGACCGCGTCGAGCAGCTCGCGGGAGGTTAACCCGCCCGGCTCGGGCGTGCCGGTGCCGGGGGCCATGCCGGGGTCGACCACGTCCACGTCGACGGAGAGGAACACTCCCTCGCACTCGTCGGTCGCGATGCCGAACGCCTCGGTGAGGCAGGTGTCCAGGCGCCGGGCCACGATCTCGGTCATCTCGTACGAGCGCATCCGCTGCTCGGCCATCCACGCCAGCGTCTCGGGGCCCGGCCAGTAGCCGCGCAGGCCGATCTGGAGGAAGCGGTCGCCGCGTACCGCGCCGGACTCGATGAGCCGGCGCATCGGCTGGCCGTGGCCGTGCAGGGACCCGAACTCGACGTCGCCGGTGTCGGCGTGCGCGTCGAAGTGCACGAGCGACACCCGGCCGAGCCCGTGGTGTCGGGCCACCCCGGTGGCGTCCGGCAACGCGATCGAGTGGTCGCCGCCGAGCACCACCGGGATCGCCCCGGCGGCGGCGACCGCGTGCACGGCGGTCTCCAGCGCGGCCAGCGAACGTTCGATGTCGCCGCCGAACATCTCCACATCACCGGCGTCGTAGACGCACAGGTCCTTCAGCGCGTCCACGCGCAGCGCCAGGGACGGCCGGGAGCCGTCGTGCGGCAGGTAGCAGGCCTGCCGGATGGCGGACGGGCCGAAGCGGGTGCCCGGCCGGTGCGAGGTGCCGCCGTCGAACGGCGCCCCGATGATCACCACGTCGGCGTCGGCGTAGGTGACCGGCTCCTCGACGGTGCACGGCGGCACGCCGAGGAACGTCACGTCGGGGCCGTACATCGGGCCGTACCGGGTCATCGCTCCTCCATCCCCCACGGTGAACCGTAGTCGGTGAGCAGGTCGAGGAAGGGCGTCGGCGGGAACGCCTCGGGCCCGAGCACGCCCGCGCCGGACCAGGCGCCGCTGGCCAGCAGTTCCAGCGCGACGACCGGGTTGACCGCGGTCTGCCAGACCACCGCCTGGTGCCCGTACTCGGCCATCGACCACTCGTTGTCGACCACGTGGTAGAGGTAGACGCGACGCGGGCGGCCGTCCGGCCCGGTGCCGGTGACGTACGTCCCGGCGCACGTCCTGCCGCTCATCCGGTCGCCGAGCGTGGCCGGGTCGGGCAGCGCGGCGGCCACCAGATCGCGCGGTGACACGTCGACCCCGCGCACGCGCACCGGTTCCGTCGCGTCCAGCCCGAGCTTGTGCAGTGTGCGCAGCACCTCGATGAACTCCGCGCCGAGGCCGTACTTGAAGGTGACCCGCTTCGCCGGCACCCAGCGCGGGATGAGCAGCACCTCCTCGTGCTCGACGTTGACGCACTCGACCGGGCCGATGCCGGCCGGGAAGTCGAACACCTCCGGCTCGCTGAACGGCTCGGTGGTGAACCAGCCGCGCCCGGCCTCCCAGACCACCGGCGGGTTGAGGCACTCCTCGATGGTGGTCCAGATGGAGAACGAGGGGGCGAACTCGTAACCGGCGACGGTGAGGTTCGCGCCGTCGCGTACCCCGATCTCGTCGATCTCGGTGAACAGCTCGTCGGCGGCGTAGCGGGCGAAGACGTCGGACAGGCCCGGTTCGACGCCGATCCCGCACAGCGCCAGGCGGCCGGCGGCGGCCCACCGGTCCGCGACGGCAAACTGCTCGTCGCCGAGCTTGACCCCGGTTTCCGCGTAGGGGTGCTGGGGGTGCGGCCGGGACAGCGACATCGCCATGTCGAGGTAGTCGGCCCCGGCCGCGAACGCGCCGTCGAAGATCGGCATGACGAAGCGCGGGTCGACCGCGTTGAACACGTGAGTGATCCGGTGCTCCCGGCAGAGCGCGGCGACCGCCTCGGCGGAGGACGCGTCGACGGTGGCGGCGACGAACCGGTCACCGTGGCCGGCGACCGCCCGGGCGCCGCGTGCCGGGTCGTGGTCGGCGACCACCACGGTCTCGAAGAAGGAACGGCGGGCGGCGATGGATACGGCGGCGGAGCCGACGCCACCGGCGCCGACGAGCAGGATACGCATCAGGAGTCGAACCCCAGTCCAAAGCGGTCGAGAGTACGGAGCCAGAGGTTGCGCCGCCCGTCCCGCGCGTCGGCGCGGGCGAGCGACCAGCGGGTGAGGTTGATGCCGGCGGCCCGGAACGGCTCCGGCGGAAACGGCAGCGGCTTGCGGCGCACCAGGTCGAGCCGGGTCAGCGGGGTGTCCGCGCCGGCGAGCAGGTCGAGGGTGACGCGCGCGCCGAAGCGGGTGGCGCCGACGCCGAGCCCGGTGTAACCGGCGGCGTACGCCAGCCGCCCGGAGTAGGCGGTGCCGAAGAACGCGCAGAACCGGGTGCAGGTGTCGATCACGCCGCCCCAGCGGTGGCTGAACCGCAGCCCGTCGAGCTGGGGGAAGGTCGCGAAGAAGTGCGACGCGAGCGTGGTGAAGGTGGCCTCGCGCCGTTCCAGCGCGGGCGCCACCCGGTTGCCGTAGTGGTAGACCGCGTCGTAGCCGCCGAACAGGATCCGGCCGTCGGCGGTGAGCCGGTAGTAGTGGAACTGGTTGCCGGTGTCCGCCAGCCCCTGCCGGTGGCGCCAGCCGATCGCGTCCCGCTGGGCCGGACTCAACGGCTCGGTCGTCAGCGCGTAGTCGTAGACCGGCACGGTCCAGGCGCGCAGCCGGCGCAGCAGCGGCGGGAACGCGTTGGTGGCCAGGGCCACCCGCCTCGCCCGTACCGTGCCGGGCGCGGCATCCGGGCCGCCGGCCGTGGTGGCGCGCAGCGCGGCCCCGTCGGTGACCAGGCCGGTGACCCGGGTGTGCTCGTGGATCCGGACGCCCAGGCCGAGCGCGGCGCGGCGCAGCCCCCAGGCGAGCTTCGCCGGGTCGAGCAGCGCCGTGCGGTCCCGGTCCCACATCCCACCGAGGTACGTCGGCGAGGCCACCTCGGCGCGGACCTCGTCGCGGTCGAGCAGCCGTACGTCGTGGCCGTACCGGCGACCCAGCTCGGCGTCGGCGGCGAGCCCGTCGAGCTGGTACGGCTCGACCGCGACCGCCAGTTCGCCGGTCCGTTCGAGGTCGCAGTCGATGTCGTACGTCGCCACGGTGGCGGCGATCTCGTTCAGGTTCTCCCGGCCGAGCCGTTCCAGCTCACCGATCTCGCCGGGGAACCGCTCGATGCCGTTGGCCAGCCCGTGGGTCAGCGACGCGGCGCAGAAGCCGCCGTTGCGCCCGGACGCCGCCCAGCCGCAGGTGCCGGCGTCGACGAGCAGCACGTCCCGGTCCGGATCGGCCTCCTTGGCCAGCAGCGCGGTCCACAGCCCGGCGTACCCGCCGCCGACCACCAGCAGGTCGGCGGCGTGCGCGCCGGCCAGCGGCGGCAGCGGGTCGGGGCGTTCCGGGCGGTCCAGCCAGTACGGGACGGGCGCGGCGTCGGCCAGCGCCCGGCCGGTATGCGGGAGCGTCATGGCTTCCCCGCCGGGGTGGCGATCACCGCGAGGGCGGCCCGTCGGGACCGCCGGCCGCGCAGCGAGCTGGCCCCGACCAGCAGCAGCGCTATCCCGAACATGGCCGTGCCGATCACGTTGACCTGCGGCGGGATGCCCCGCTGGGCGGCGCCCCAGACATACATCGGGAACGTGACGGTGGTGCCCGCGTTGAAGTTGGTGATGATGAAGTCGTCGAAGCTGAGCGAGAAGGCGAGCAGCGCGGCGGCCACGATGCCGGGCAGCACCAGCGGGAGCGTGATCCGGCGGAACGTCTGCCACTCGCTGGCGTAGAGGTCCATGGCGGCCTCCTCCAACCGCCGGTCCATGCCGGCGAGCCGGGCCTTCACGGTGACCACCACGAACGACACGCAGAACATCACGTGCGCGATGACGATGGTCCAGAAGCCCTGTGGCACCCCGGCGGCGACGAAGAGAGCGAGCAGCGAGGTGCCCATCACCAGTTCCGGGGTGGCCATCGGCAGGAAGATCAGGCCGTTGATGCCGGACCGCCCCCGGAAGCGGTGCCGCACCAGGGCGAACGCCATCAGCGTGCCGAGCACGGTGGAGACGACGGTGGCGATCAGGCCGATCTCCATGCTGCGCACCACCGCGTCGCACATGTCGGCGGTGGCACAGGGGCGGGCCCAGTTGTCCAGCGTGAACTCGTTGAAGTCGTAGGAGAGCCGGCTGGACGGCCGGTTGAAGGAGAGCCCGGCGACCACCACGATCGGCAGCGTGAGGTAGCCGAGGACGAGCAGGGCCACACCCATCACCCACCGGTCGGCGAGCCAGCGCCTGAACCTCACAGCACCTCCTCCGTGCCGGCCTTGCGCAGGTAGACGAAGACGATGGCCAGGATCGCGGCCATCAACAGGAAGGACAGCGCCGCGCCCTGCGGGTAGTCCAGCCGGACCAGGAACGCCGAGTCGATGACGTTGCCGATCATGTACTCGTTCGGGGTGCCGAGCAGCTCAGCGTTGATGTAGTCGCCGGTGGCCGGGATGAAGAAGAGCAGCGTGCCGGCGATCAGGCCCGGCATCGACAGCGGCAGGGTCACCCTGCCGAACGCGCGCAGCGGGCTCGCGTACAGGTCGCTGGCCGCCTCCAGCAGCCGGGGGTCGAGCCGTTCCAGACTCGCGTACAGCGGCAGCACCAGGAACGGCAGGAAGTTGTACGTCAGGCCGAGCACCACCGCGATCGGGGTGGCGAGCAGCCGGCCGTCCGGGCCGAGCAGGTGCACGTCGCGCAGCAGCCCGACGAGCGCGCCGTTGTCCGACAGGATGGTCTTCCAGGCCAGCGTGCGTACCAGGAAGCTGGTGAACATCGGCGCGACCACGGCGACCAGCAGCAGGTTCTTCCACCGGCCGGCCTTCTGCGCGATCGCGTACGCCAGCGGGTAGCCCATCAGCAGCGCCAGCACCAGCGCGATCGCGGAGTAGAGGAACGAGCGCAGGAACTGCGGCCAGTACGCCTGCAACGCGTCCGGATAGTTGCCGACCGCCCAGGTCATCGCGTATCCGGTGGAGAGCGAGCCGGCCGGGTCGTAGAGGCTGGCGGCGGCGAGCTGGAGCAGCGGCAGCGCGAAGAAGACCAGCAGCCAGGCCGCGCCGGGCAACAGCAGCAGGTACGGCAGGAGGCGGTGCCGCCGCCGGGCGCGGTCCGGCGCGACGGACCCGGTCGGCGCCGGCCCGCCGAGGTGGGCCAACGCCGTCATGTGGCGGCCTCCACGCGCTCCGCCGCCGCCGTGACACCGCCGTCCGCCGGCTCGTCACCGGCCCCGACGGAGTCGCCGTCGCGGGACAGGACGAAGGAGTGTCGCGGATGCCAGTGGGCGGTGACCTCGGCGCCGGGCACCAGCCGGGCGTCCGGCTCGCTGTTGGCGGTGAACACCGACATCTCCTGCCCCCAGGCGGTGCGGAGCAGGAACTCGGTGCTCACGCCGGCGTAGCAGATGTCGGTCAGCACACCGCTGACCGCGTTGCGGCCGGCCGGCACGTCGGCGCGCTCGGCGACCAGGTGCAGCTTCTCCGGCCGTACGCCGAGCCAGACCTGCCCCTGCCGGGACCGGGCCCGCCCGAGCGGGGCGGCGAACCGGTTGCCGTGGCCGGTGACCAGCAGGTCGTCCGCGTCCCGGCCGCTGACCTCGGCCTCGATCAGGTTGGACTGGCCGAGGAAGTTGGCCACGAACGGGCTGGCCGGGTACTCGTAGATGTCCGCGGGCGCCCCGAGCTGCTCGATCCGTCCGGCGTTCATCACCGCGACCGTGTCCGCCATCCACATCGCCTCTTCCTGGTCGTGCGTGACGTGCAGGAAGGTGATGCCGACCTCGGCCTGGATCCGCTTCAGCTCGATCTGCATCTGCCGGCGCAGCTTCAGGTCGAGCGCGCCGAGCGGCTCGTCGAGCAGCAGCACCTGCGGGTGGTTGATGAGCGCCCGGGCCAGCGCGACGCGCTGCTGCTGGCCGCCGGAGAGCTGGGCGGGCCGGCGTCGGCCGTACCCGTCGAGCTGGACCAGCGCGAGCATCCGCTCGACCTGCTCGCCAACCTTGCGGATGCCGCGACGGCGCAGCCCGAAGGCCACGTTCTCGTGGATGTCGAGGTGCGGGAAGAGCGCGTAGCTCTGGAAGACGGTGTTGACCGGCCGCTTGTACGGCCGCAACCCGGTGATGTCCCGGTCGCCGAGCAGCACCTGCCCGCTGGTCGGCGCCTCCAGCCCGGCGATCATCCGCAGCGTGGTGGTCTTGCCGCAGCCGGACGCGCCGAGCAGGGCGAAGAACGAGCCCTGCGGAACGGTCAGGCTGAGGTCGTCGACGGCGGTGAAGACACCGAACCGCTTGGTCAGGTCGGCCAGTCGCAGATCGCCGGCCGGGGTTTCCTGCGTCATCTGCCTCACGCCCCGATGACCTGCTGGAACTTGGTCTCGTACTCCTTCTCGCGCTGCTCGTCGAGGGCCATGAAGACCTTCGACTTCGCCAGCATCGCGTCGTCCGGGAAGATGAGCGGATTCTCGGCCAGGTCCGGGTCGATCTTCTCCATCTCGGCCTGTGCGCCCTGCACCGGGCAGATGTAGTTGACGTACGCGGCCAGCTTCGCCGCCACCGCCGGGTCGTAGTAGTGGTTCATCAGCGCCTCGGCGTTGGCCTTGTGGGTGGCCTTGTTCGGCACCAGCATGTTGTCCGACCAGAGCATCACGCCGGACTCGGGCACCACGAACTTGATCTTCTCGTCCTCGAAGCCGAGCTGGATCACGTCGCCGGACCAGCCGATGCACGCGGCGATGTCACCCTTGGCCAGGTCGGGGGCGTAGTCGTTGCCGGTGAAGCGCCGGATCTGCTTGCTGTCCACGGCCTTGCGGAGCTTGGTCAGCGCGTCGTCGAACTGGGCCGGGGTGAAGTTGGCCGGGTCGTGGCCGCCGGCCTGGAGCAGCAGGCCCATGGTGTCGCGCATCTCCGACAGCACGGTCACCTTGCCCTTGAGGTCGGGGCGGGTGAGCAGTTCGTCGACGGTGCGGATCTCCTTGGTCACCTTGGCGTTGTAGGCCAGGCCGGCCAGCCCGGACTGCCAGGGGACGGCGAGCTGGGTGTCCTTGTCGAAGGACCGGCCGCGCAGCGACGGCAGCAGGTTCGCCTCGACGTTGCCGATCTTCGCCTTGTCCAGCTTCTGGATCCAGCCGAGCCGGATCATCCGGGCGGCCATCCAGTCGGTGAGCACCATGATGTCCCGGCCGGTGCTCTGGCAGCCGGCGAGCTGGTTCTGCACCTTGCCGAAGAACTCGTTGTTGTCGTTGACGTCCTCGGTGTAGGTCACCTGGATGCCGGAGGCGGCCACGAACGCGTCGAGCGTGGGCCGCTTCGACTCGTCCTTCTCGTCGGTGTCCATGTACTGCGGCCAGTTCGAGAAGGCGAGCTTCTTCTCGGTGGCGGAAACGTCGTCGCTCTGGCAACCGGCTTCGGTCTGCTGGGCGCCCTTGGTGCCGCAGCCCGCGAGGGTGCCCGCGGTGGCGAGCAGGGCGGCCGAGCCGAGGGTCCCGGTGAGCAGACCACGCCGGGTGAGGGTCCGGAGGGGACTACGCATGTGACGACTCCTTGGGGGCATCGTCGGCGGCGGGACGGGGGTTGGCTCGCCGGCGGAGGGGTCAGTGGCGATGGAGGCCTGATCCTGACATGAGAACCCCTCCCTTACAAGGGATTCCGTTGCCGGAATAGCCATGCACCACGAAATACGCCAGACTGCGCCGGGGCACTACGCTCAGCACGGAGATTCGGACATGGGGAGCGGCGATGGCCAACCGGCACCTGGAGAACGGCAACGGCAACCGTCGCGTGACGGTGCGTGACGGCGCCAGCCACGCGCTGCTCGACGACGTGGCGAAGCAGATCATCGAACAGCTCCAGGAGGACGGACGACGCCCGTACGCGAGCATCGGCAAGGCGGTCGGCCTCTCCGAGGCGGCGGTACGCCAGCGGGTGCAGCGGCTGCTCGACGCCGGCGTCATGCAGATCGTCGCGGTGACCGATCCGCTCCAGCTCGGCTTCCCGCGCCAGGCCATGATCGGGCTGCGCACCGACGGCGACCTGGAGACGGTCGCCGACCGGTTGGCCGAGTTCGAGGAGATCGACTACGTGGTGATCACCGCCGGCTCGTTCGACCTGCTGGCCGAGGTGGTGTGCCGCAACGACGCGCACCTGCTGGAGATCCTGCAGAAGCTGCGCGGGGTGGCCGGGGTGGTCTCCACCGAGGCGTTCGTCTACCTGAAGCTGCGCAAGCAGACCTACAGCTGGGGCACCGCCTGAGCCGGTGAAGTCAGGCCGCGTGGTCGCTGCTGTCGCCCAGCAGCGCCGCGGGGAAGGCCCCGCAGCTGTCCAGCCTCCACCGGCCGGAGTCCCCCGCAGTAAGCCTTTCGAGCTGATATCGCCGACGACTCAGAGCTGTGAGCGCGAGGCGCGGAGAAGGGCGCCGCGCGGAGGCACGTAGCGCCGGAGCGGCGATCGCGTCGTCCGGCAACACGTCGGCGGAGACCTCGGTGAGCCGGCCCAGCGGCCCGGCGGGTCCGGGTGGCGGGCCGGCCGTGCGTGCGTGCGTCGGCGGCGATATCACCAATGACTCAGCTCGAAAGGCGCTCGATCCGCCACCGGGCCCGCCCGGGACAGCCGCGAAATCCGTCGCCTACGCGTACCCAGGTCGCTGAATCCGTTGCATCTATCCGACGAAAGTTGCGTTATCAGCAATGACTGTGGGATAACCGTGGGCAGAGCGGCCGGTGTCACCCCTGACCGGCCCGAGACCCGATGGGGCTGCCATGGCCAACGCCACCGACCACCTCTGGATGCACTTCACCCGGATGGCCAGCTACTCCGCCGGCGAGGTCCCGACCATCGTTCGCGGCGAGGGCGCCTACGTCTGGGACGCGCAGGGCCGCCGCTACCTGGACGGGCTCGCCGGGCTCTTCGTCGTCAACGCCGGCCACGGCCGGACCGAGCTGGCCGAGGCCGCCGCCAAGCAGGCCGGCGAGCTGGCCTACTTCCCGCTCTGGTCGTACGCCCACCCGACCGCGGTCGAGCTGGCCGAGAAGATCGCGACGCTGACCCCGGGCGACCTGAACCGGGTCTTCTTCACCACCGGCGGCTCGGAGGCCGTCGAGGCGGCCTGGAAGCTGGCCCGGGCCTACTTCAAGCGCACCGGCCGGCCGAACAAGCACAAGGTGGTCAGCCGTTACATCGCCTATCACGGCACCTCGATGGGCGCGCTGTCGATCACCGGCCTGCCCGGCATCAAGAGCGACTTCGAGCCGCTGGTGCCCGGCGGCATCAAGGTGCCGAACACCAACTTCTACCGGGCGCCGGAGCACGGCGACGACGCCGAGGCGTTCGGCCGCTGGGCCGCCGAGGAGATCGGCCGGGCGATCGAGCGGGAGGGGCCGGACACGGTCGCCGCGGTCTTCCTGGAGCCGGTGCAGAACTCCGGCGGCTGCTTCCCGCCGCCGCCCGGCTACTTCGAGCGGGTGCGCGAGATCTGCGACGCGTACGACGTGCTGCTGGTCAGCGACGAGGTGATCTGCTCCTGGGGTCGGCTCGGCGAGTACTTCGGCGCCACCCGGTACGGCTACCAGCCGGACATCATCACCACCGCCAAGGGCATCACCTCCGGTTACGCCCCGCTCGGCGCGATGATCGCCAGCGACCGGCTGATGGAGCCGTTCCTCACCGAAACCGGCATGTTCGCCCACGGCGTGACGTTCGGCGGCCACCCGGTCTCCTGCGCGGTGGCCCTGGCCAACCTGGAGGTGTTCGCCCGGGAGGACCTGGTCGGGCACGTCCGGGCCAACGAGGACGCGTTCCGGTCCACCCTGGAGAAGCTGCACGACCTGCCGATCGTGGGTGACGTGCGGGGCGACGGCTACTTCTACGGCATCGAACTGGTCAAGGACAAGACCACCCGGGAGACGTTCGACGAGGCCGAGTCCGAACGGCTGCTGCGCGGTTTCCTCTCCACCGCCCTGTTCGACGCCGGGCTCTACTGCCGGGCCGACGACCGGGGCGACCCGGTGGTGCAGCTCGCCCCGCCGCTGATCGCCGAGCAGCAGCAGTTCGACGAGATCGAGCAGATCCTGCGCGCGGTGCTGACCGAGGCGTGGTCGCGGCTGTAGACCGTGGGCTACCAGGACCTGTCGTACTGGCTGTCCAGCCTGGACGAGCCGCTGACCCCGCGACCCGGGTTGCCCGGCGACACGGACGCCGACGTGGCGATCGTGGGCGCCGGGTACACCGGGCTGTGGACGGCCTACTACCTGGCCGAGGCCGACCCGACGCTGCGGATCGTGGTACTGGAGCGGGAGATCGCCGGGTACGGCGCCTCCGGCCGCAACGGCGGCTGGTGCTCGGCGCTCTTCCCCACCTCACTGCCGGCGCTGGCCCGCCGGCACGGGCGGGACCGGGCGCTCGCCATGCAGCGGGCCATGCACGACACGGTCCGCGAGGTGGGCCGGGTGGTAGCCGCCGAGGGCGTCGACTGCGACTGGCGGGCCGGCGGCACGGTGGTGCTGGCCCGCACCGGGCCGCAACTCGACCGGGCCCGGGCCGCGGTGGCCGAGGCCCACGCGTACGGGCTGACCGACGACGACCTGGTGCTGCTCGACGCCGCCGAGGCCGCCGCCCGCTGCGCCGCCGACGGGGTACGCGGCGGCACGTACACCCCGCACTGCGCGGCCGTGCACCCGGCGAAGCTGGTCCGAGGGCTGGCCCGGGCGGTGGAGCGCCGGGGCGTACGCGTGCACGAGCGCACCCCGGTGACCGCGCTGCGGCCCGGGGCGGCGGTGACCCCGGCGGGCGTGGTGCGGGCGCCGGTGGTGGTCCGCGCGACCGAGGGCTTCACCCCGGCGCTGCCCGGGCACCGGCGGTCGGTCGCGCCGGTCTACTCGCTGATGGTGGCCACCCCGCCGCTGCCGGAGGAGGCGTGGGCCCGGATCGGCCTGGCCGAGCGGGAGACGTTCTCCGACCACCGGCACGTCATCGTCTACGGCCAGCGCACCGCCGACGGGCGGCTCGCCTTCGGCGGTCGGGGCGCCCCCTACCACTACGGCTCCCGGGTGCGCCCCGACTTCGACCGGGAGCCCTGGGTGTTCGCGGCGTTGCGCCGGGCGCTCGGTGAGCTGTTCCCCGTGCTCGGGCCGGACGTGCCGGTGACGCACGCCTGGGGCGGTCCGCTCGGGGTGACCCGGGACTGGGCCCCCTCGGTGGGGCTGGACCGCCGCACCGGGCTGGCCTGGGCCGGGGGCTACGTCGGCGACGGCGTCGGCACCAGCAACCTCGCCGGCCGTACGCTGGCCGACCTGATCACGGGCCGGGAGAGCGACCTGACCGCGCTGCCCTGGGTGGGGCACCGCTCCCCGCGCTGGGAGCCCGAGCCGCTGCGCTGGCTCGCGATGAACGCCGGCCTGAAAATCATGTCCTCAGCGGACCGGAGCGAGCACCGCATAAATCGCCCCTCCCGCCGAGCCCAAACCTTCAACCGCTTTCTGGGCCACTGACCCACTCCCGGCCTCCGGTCCCCACCCACCCGGTTGATCATGAAGTTGGCGGCACCCAGAGAGATCGAAATCGCCGTCAACTTCATGATCGCCGCGACGACGGCCGGGCGGAGGGTGGGGCGCCGAGGGGTCAGTGGTTTGGGGGGATGACCCGGAGGTGGCCCCGGCGGCCCTGCTGGTGCGGGGGCTGGGGGGAGGGCTGGTCGTCGGACGGAGGGCGGGGCGGGGCGGGGCGGGCCGCCTCACGGACCGCCTCGGCCAACGCCACCAGGTCGTCCGTGGTGGGTGGCGGCGGCTCGAACTCACCCTCGTGCCGGACCACGTCCCAGCCGCGCGGGGCGGTCAGGTTGCGGGCGTGCGGCTCACAGAGGTCGTACGTGTGCGGTTCGGCGAACGCCGCGAGCGGGCCCACCACCGCCGTCGACTCGTTGTAGACATAGGTCAATGTGGCGACCGCTTGCCGGGGGCAGCCGTTACGGGAGCAGCGCCGTGGTGACCTCACGGCGGCAGGGTATCCCCATTACCGGGTCCGGCGCACCGCTTCGCGTTACGACACGCCCGTCATGGTGATCACAATTCGTCCGATCGGCGCACCGGCACGCCGGCCGACCGCGCCACGGCGGTCCGGCCCGGTGGCCGGGCTACCCTGTGCCTCATGACCAGCCCGCAGAACCGCCGTCCCGGCTCCGGCCGGCGTACCCACCGCGACCGGCACGGTCGGGGGCTGCGCGGGCGTCTGGTGCCGGCCACCGTGCCGCTGGCCCGGACCAAGGCCGAGGTCTTCGACGACCTGGTGCTCGACACGGTGGAGACGCTCGAACGCCGGTTCGCCAAGGAGCTGGCCGGGGTGGAGTTCGCGGTCGAGGACGTCCCGCCGGATCTGAACGTCTACGACTCGGACGTGCTCGAGGACGGCGAGGTGCCGCTCGCCCGGCTGCTGCCGGGCCGGCCCGGCCGCCAGGAGGTGCCGCCCCGGATCGTGCTCTACCGGCGGCCGCTGGAGTTCCGCGCGATGGACCGGGAGGACCTCGCCGACCTCGTGCACGACGTGATCATCGAGCAGGTGGCTAACCTGCTCGGCGTCGACCCCGACGAACTGGCCTGACCGGCCGGACGCCGACCGCGCGGACCCGGGCGGCCCCCACCGCCCCGGTCCGTACGCTCCTCAGGCGGCGACCCGCCGCTTGAGCTTGCGCCGCTCCCGTTCGGAGAGGCCGCCCCAGATCCCGAACCGCTCGTCGTGGCCGAGCGCGTACTCCAGACATTCCGTCTTCACTTCACACCGCGAGCAGATGCGCTTCGCCTCGCGGGTCGAGCCGCCCTTCTCGGGAAAGAACGCCTCCGGGTCGGTCTGCGAGCAGAGCGCCCGCTCCTGCCACTCCGGCGCGTTCCCGAGCAGGTCGGCCACCTCGAGCTGGCCGTCCATCGATTGCCTCCTTGTCGCGCACCGGCGTCATTCGCCGCTGCAACCCCCCACGCGAAAGGCGTGCCTGTCCGTACGGACCTGTTTTGTTGCGTTCCGTGCGAACAACCCCATTCAAATTACACGCGTGTAATGCGTGCGCCGTCAAGCCAAACTTGATAATGGAGTCGCCCTCCCGACACGACCGGGACGACCGCTGCGGCCGCCCGTAGCCTCGCAACCTGCCCTATCGATTCAGACCCCGGACGAGTAACGCCCTCCCCGGCGAGTTGCCCCAAGTTTTCTGCCGTGGCGCACCGTCGGGTGGGCCGGCCGGACGCCCCCGCCGGCCGTCGTTCCAAGATCAGAATTGGTGGGCCAAAGGGTAACGCGCCCGTCGCGGTACCGCCCGTCGAGCCGGTCAACGCCGACCGCGCCCCGTCCATCATGTGGACGGGGCGCGGGGGCCGGCGCGGCGGTCGGTCAGTCCAACCGGGGCGGTGGACTGCTCGGCCAGGCGAATTCGGCGATCGCTCCACCGGTGACGGAGATCGCGCCGGCGGGCGTGACATCGTCCCACCAGACGGTATAGGGGCCGGCCTCCAGGTCCGGGTAGACGGCACTGTGGAAGACGCCGTCGCGCACGTGCCGTTCCCGGACGGCGGAGTGGGTACGGGGTCCCTCCCGGTCCGCGCGGCTGATCTCGATCTCGTGCCCGTGCAGCTCCCGGCCGGTGTGGATGATCAGCGCGCCGGAGTCGCCGCCGAGGTCGAGCACGACCGTGCCGCTGAACGACGGTCCCAGGTCGTGGTGCTGGTGCGGCATCCCCCGCTCCCGTCAGGACTTCTTCGCCGGCGGGTTGTTGAACCCGTCGTACGGCGTGCCGAGGAACGGGAAGTCGCCGAGGAACGGCGCGGTCACGTCGCCCGCGTCCAGCCCCGGGGTGACCGCCGCCGCGGCGGCGTCCGGCTTGAACGTCTTGTCCACCAGCGGGACGGTGAGCCCGGCGATCGCCCGCAGCGCGATGGTCACCACGTCGTCGCCCACCCGGCGGCCGTTCGGGAAGCCGGCCAGGTCTCCGCCGAGCACGCCGAACCGGTCCGGCTTGGGGCTGGGCCGGATCGCCGTGTTCAGGCGCAGCATGTCGGCCTGCACGTCGCCGGTGGTGTTGGCGAAGCCGTCGATCAGCCCGGCCGGTACGCCGGTGAGCAGGATCGCCACCAGGTCGGCCCGCGGCTTCTTGGCCTTGTTCAGCGCGTCCAGGTTGGGGAAGACGCCCGGGTAGAGCGTGGGCAGCAGGGCGGCCAGCTCGGGGCGCTCGACGAACCCGGCGAACCGCTTGTCCTCCGACGGCGGCAGTGTGTTCCACAGGTCCTTCTTGGACATCGGCACAATGACCTCGTTGAACAACGGGTTGCCGAGTCGTGACACCTGGGTGAAGGGGCCGGCGGCGGTGTCCGCGGCCACCCGGTCGCCCAGCACCCGGACCTGCTGGCGCGACGCGCTGGTCCAGACGCCGATGGTGGAGGCGCGGTCGGCGTAGCCGTACCGGCTGGCCCGGCGGCGCACCTTGCTCAGCGGCACCTGCACCGCGATGCTGTGCACGTTCAGCCGGTCCAGCGCGTTGACCGGCTCGCCCTCGGTCTTGAACAGCTTCTTCCCGGCCACGTGCAGCTGCTGGAACGGCCGCAGCGTGCCCAGGTCGAACACCGCGCCCAGGTCCACGAAGAAGCCGTCGGCGCGCTGGCCGGCGAAGACCTTCTCCCCGGTGGACAGCTTGAACGTCGCCTGCTTCACCAGGTTCTGGTAGTTCGGCGTGGACAGCGGGCCCACGTTGCACGGCGGGCAGGGCAGCTTGTGCGCCAGCACGTGCTCACGCCCGTCCGCGATCCGGGTCAGCCGGTAGAACTGGCGCCGGTTCCAGTTCTTGCTCTCCAGCGACTCGATCGGCCCGGTGTTGTAGAGAAAACTGTTCTGGTTCGTGATCTCGGTGGTGAATTCGAAACGATAGGTGACGTCCGGATAACCGTCACCGTCGTTGTCGACGTGAATCTCGTACCGGACGTCGTCGCCGAACTCGAAGAAGTTCGGGCCGCCGGAGGGGAGCTGCACCGGCACGTAGTTGGCGATCAACGTGACCGTGTCCGGCTGGCTCGGACTGACGAACGCGTAGAGATCGGAGCTGTCGGCGACCGGATCCTTGGCGATCTCCGGGGCCTCACGGTGAGAGGACATGGCGGACCACACCTTCGTCGGGTGAACGGAAGTCGGGACCGGCGCCGGGAGCCCGCGCCGGGAGGGGCGGGATCAGCGGCGGCCGGCGGCGCGCACCAGACGGTCGGCCAGACCCCGGTCGCGCACCTGGACCCGGGTCGTGCCGACGAAGACGTCCATCGCGCCGGTGGCGGCGTCGCGGAGATGCACCACGATCGGCTCGTCGCGCCGGCTCGCCGTCGGGGCGTTCTGCGCGGCGGACAGGCCCGGCACGGTGAGCGCGGCCGCGCCCAGGGTGGCGCTCGCGGCGGCGGTCAACGTCTGCCGCCGGGTCAGCCGCGGCCAGGGCCGCCGCTTCGGGGCGTCGGTGGTCTCGTCAGTGCTCATCGGCAACCTTTCCGGGCCGGCGCCGCGGCGCCGCGGGGGCGGGCACCCGGACGCCGCCGGGTCCCCGGGCTGGGGGTCACCGGCGGCGGTCCTCGCCGCAACCGCCGCCGGCATCGACAGGTACGGCCGGCGGCGGGGAAAGGTTCGACGTCAGGCGCCGGTGTGACCGTACGCGGTCGTCCGCTTGCGGAACGGTCGCCCGGCCGCCGAGGCGATCGCCCGCAACTGCTCCTCGGTGCGCGCCGAACCGTTGCCCGACCCGGCCATCCGGGAGATCGTCTCCTCCATCAGCGTGCCGCCGAGGTCGTTGCAGCCGCCCCGCAGCATCTCCACCGTGCCCGCGTCGCCGAGCTTCACCCAGGAGCACTGGATGTTGTCGATCCGGCCGTGCAGCAGCAGCCGGGCCATCGCGTGCACCACCCGGTTCTCCCGCCAGGTCGGCCCAGGGCGGGCGATGCCGGCCAGGTAGATCGGCGCGTTGGTGTGCACGAACGGCAACGCCACGAACTCGGTGAACCCGCCGGTACGGTCCTGCACCCCGGCCAGCACCCGGAAGTGGGCCAGCCACTGGCCCGGTTGGTCGACGTGGCCGTACATCATCGTGGAGCTGGACCGGATGCCCAGCTCGTGGGCCGTGCTCACCACGTCGACCCAGGCGGCGGCCGGCAGCTTGCCCTTGGTGAGCACCCAGCGCACGTCGTCGTCGAGGATCTCGGCGGCGGTGCCCGGGATGGTGTCCAGCCCGGCCTCGCGCAGCATGCCGAGCCACTCCCGCACCGGCACGCCGGCCTTCGCCGCCGCGGTCACGATCTCCATCGGGGAGAACGCGTGCACGTGCATGCCCGGCACCCGCGCCTTGATCGCCCGGACGATGTCGGCGTAGCCGGTGACCGGCATCTTCGGGTCGATCCCGCCCTGGAGGCACACCTCGGTGGCGCCGGCCGTCCACGCCTCCTCGGCCCGGTCGGCCACCTGCTCCAGCGACAGCCGGAACGCGTCGGCGTCGCTCTCCCGCTGGGCGAAGGCGCAGAACCGGCAGCCCACGTAGCAGACGTTGGTGAAGTTGATGTTGCGGTTGACCACGTAGGTCACGTCGTCGCCGACCGCGTCCCGGCGCACGTCGTCGGCGATCCGGCACAACGCGTCCAGCGCCGCGCCGTCCGCGCCGAACAACGCCAGCGCCGTCGCCTCGTGCGCCGGCGTCAGCAGCGCGGCCGGGTCGTCCGCGGCCAGCCGCAGGCCCGCGCGCAGGTCGGCGTCCGCGCCGCCGGATCCGGGTACGCCGACCGGACGGGTGACCTTGTTCGCCACCTCGGACCAGTCGCCGTAGACGCTGTCGAAGTCACCCCGCCGGTCCTCGGTGCGGCCGGTCACGTCGATCGTGGCGTGCAGGTCGGTCCGGCCGCCGAAGACCTCCTCCGGCTCCTGCCAGGGCCGTCCCACCGGGCGGGCCGCCTCGACCGCGAGCCCGGTGGCCGGGTCGGCGAGCGCGGTGACGTGCGGCAGCAGGCGCGGGTCCAGCCACGGCGCGCCGGCCCGCACGTACTCCGGGTAGACGGTCAGCCGCTCGCGCAGCGTGAAACCCGCTTTCGCGGTGCGCCGGGCCAGCTCGTCCAGCTGCGGCCAGGGACGCTCCGGGTTGACGTGGTCGGGGGTGACCGGCGAGACGCCGCCCCAGTCGTCGATGCCGGCGCGCAGCAGCAGGTCGTACTCGCCGGCGATGAGGTTCGGCGGGGCCTGGATCCGGGCCCGCGGGCCGAGCAGCACCCGGGCCACCGCCACGGTGGCCGCCAGGTCGTGCAGCTCGGCGTCCGGCATGCCGCGCATCGCGGTGTCCGGCTTGGCGCGGAAGTTCTGCACGATCACCTCCTGGAGGTGGCCGTACTCCCGCATCGCGCGGCGGATGGCGAACAACGCGTCCACCCGCTCGGCCCGGTTCTCGCCGATGCCGATCAGGATGCCGGTGGTGAACGGCACCCCCACCCGGCCGGCGTCGTCGAGCACCCGCAACCGCACCGCGGGCTCCTTGTCCGGGGAGCCGAAGTGCGGGCCGCCCGGCTCCGACCAGAGCCGGGTCGCGGTGGTCTCCAGCATCATGCCCATGCTGGGCGCGACCGGCTTGAGCCGCTGCAACTCCGACCAGGAGAGCACGCCCGGGTTGAGGTGCGGCAGCAGGCCGGTCTCCTCCAGCACCGCCACCGCGCAGGCGCGCAGGTAGTCGAGCGTCGAGTCGTAGCCCCGCTCGTCCAGCCACCGCCGGGCCGCCGGCCAGCGCTCCTCCGGGCGGTCGCCGAGCGTGAACAGCGCCTCCTTGCAGCCCTGCGCGGCCCCCTCGCGGGCGATCGCCAGCACCTCGTCGCGTTCCAGGTAGGCGGCGGGCAGCCGGTGCGGCACGGTGGCGAACGTGCAGTAGTGGCAGCGGTCCCGGCAGAGCCGGGTCAGCGGGACGAAGACCTTCTTGGAGAAGGTCACCACGCCCGGTCGGCCGGCCTCGCGCAGGCCGGCGTCGCGGATGTCCCCGGCGACGCGGAGCAGTTCGTCCAGCGCCGGGCCGCGCGCGGTCAGCAGTGCCGCCGCCTCGTCCGCGTCCAACGCCCGGCCGGTGGCGGCGCGGCCGAGCGCCCGCCGGACGCTCGCCTCGGTCGGGACGGGCTCACTGCGATCAACCATCGGCCCAGCCTATGCGGTGCCGCTCGCGGTTCACTCGAGTGCAAGGAGGGGCCCCCGCTTAACGCCTCCGGTAGAGGCGGGGGCCCCTCTTAACACCGGCCCGCCGGGCGGGCGGCGCTTCCGCCGCCGCCCGCCCGGCGTTCAGCGCGGCTGGTTCGGGTCCTCGCGGTCGAAACGCTGGGTGCGCTCGTCCCCGGCCGGGGACGCGGGCTGGCCCGGCTCGGCGGGCTGACGCGGGATCGCCTGCGTCGGGTCCGCCGACGGCGGCTGGCCGAAGGGCGGGGCCGGCTGCGGGGCGCCGTACTGCGGCCCACCGAACGGCGGGCTCGACTGCGGGGCGGCCGGCGGCTGGCCGAACGGCGGGCTCGACTGCGGGGCGTGCGGCGGGGCGGTGTTGAACGGCGGCGCCGACTGCGGCGGGCCGTACGGGCCGGCCTGCGGCCAACCGGGCTGCGGCGGGCCGCCCGCCTGCGGGTAGCCGGCCGAGGGCTGACCCGGCTGCGGCGGCACACCGGCCGGCGGGTAGCCGCCCGGCGCCGGGTAGCCGCCGGGCTGGCCGGGCTGCTGCGGCCAGCCCGGCTGGGCCTGGCCGTAGACGCCGGGCTGCGGCTTGGGCTTCGGCACGTGGTAGAGCCGGCGCCAGACCGTGAACACCACGTACGCGGCGATCGCGAAGACGGCGAACCAGGCCACCCGGGTGAGCAGCCCGAGGAACGCGTCCAGCACCTCGCCGTCGGCGAGCCGGCCGACCAGCCAGATCAGGAACGTCAGCGCGCCGAAGACGGCGGCCACGCCGTACTCGATCAACGACACCTGGGTGATCAGTTTCGCCTTCGGCAGCACCGGGCGGACGTGCGTGGCGAGCAGCACCGCCAGCACCGGCAGCACCGTCGACTCCAGCCCGACGAAGGCGAAGAACGTGCTTCCGGCCCGACCGCTGAACGTGCTGTAGTCGTCGACCGGCACCAGCAGGCGCAGCAGGCCGACGAAGAGCAGCACGGCGTTCGCGCCGAGCAGGACGAGCGCGGCCAGTTCGCGCAGTGGCTTGGTCATCTGGCTGGCCTGCGCGGCGTCACCGGACGCGGGCTCGGCGGGGCTGGTCACGGACTCCCCCAGGGGACGAAAGCGGACAGTTGCCGACGTGAGCGTAGTCTCTCCGGCCACCCGGCGACCCACGGCGGCACGTGCGGAAGGATGGACGGCATGCGCATCGTGGTTCTGACCGGCGGCATCGGGGGCGCCCGTTTCCTGCTCGGCGTGCGGGCGTACGCCCGCCAGGTGGGCGCCGAGGTGACCGCCGTGGTCAACGTCGGCGACGATCTGCTGCTGCACGGGTTGAAGGTCTGCCCGGACCTGGACAGCGTGCTCTACACGCTCGGCGGCGGCGCCGACCGGGAGCGGGGCTGGGGCCGGGCGGGCGAGACCTGGACGATCAAGACGGAGCTGGCCGCGTACGGCGCGGAGCCCAGTTGGTTCGGCCTCGGCGACAAGGACGTCGCCACCCACCTGGTGCGCACCACCATGCTCAACGCCGGCTACCCGCTGTCGCAGGTCACCGAGGCGCTGGCGACCCGCTGGCAGCCCGGCGTACGCCTGCTGCCGGCGACCGACGACCGCCTGGAGACCCACGTGATCGTGAGCGGGAGGAGTGAGCTTGCGAGCCCCGCACTCGCGAACAGTGCCGGCACTGCCGACGAGCAGGGCCGACGGGCGGTCCACTTCCAGGAGTGGTGGGTGCGCTACCGGGCGGACGTACCCACGCACCGGTTCGTGTTCGTCGGCGCGGAGACGGCGAAGCCCGCCCCCGGCGTGGTCGAGGCGCTCGCCGCCGCGGACGTGGTGTTGATCGCGCCGAGCAACCCGGTGGTCAGCATCGCGCCGGTTCTGGCCGTGCCCGGCCTGCGGGAGGCGGTGGCCGGCGGGCCGGCCCCGGTGGTCGGGGTCTCCCCGGTCATCGGCGGCGCGCCGGTGCGCGGCATGGCCGACCGCTGCCTGGCCGTGCTCGGCGTCGAGTGCAGCGCGGCCGGGGTGGGCGGTCTCTACGGCGCCCGCTCCGACGGGGGCCTGCTGGACGGTTGGCTGGTCGCCCCGGAGGACGAGGGCACCGCGGTGCCGGGCGTGACGGTCCGCTCGGCGCCGCTGCGGATGACCGACGAACCGGCGACCGCCGCGATGGTGCGCGCCGCGCTGGAGTTGATGTGAGGCTGGAGATCCTGCCGGTGCCGGGCATCGGCCACGTGGCCGAGGGCGACGACCTGGCCGCCCTGATCGCCGGCGCGGCGCCCTGGCTGCGCGACGGCGACGTGCTGGTGGTCACCAGCAAGATCGTGTCGAAGGCGGAGGGCCGGCTGGTCGACGTGCCGGCCGACGGCCCGGAACGGCTCGCCGCGCGCGACCGGGTGCTGGCCGGGGAGACCGCCCGGGTGGTCGCCACCCGGGGCGCGACCCGGATCGTGCAGACCCACCACGGGTTCGTGATGGCCTCCGCCGGCATCGACGCCTCCAACGTGGACAAGACCCGGCTGGTGCTCCTGCCGGTGGACCCGGACGCCTCCGCCCGGGCGCTGCGGGCCGCGCTGCGCGACCGGCACGGTCTCGACGTCGCCGTCGTCGTCAGCGACACCATGGGCCGCCCGTGGCGCAACGGGCTCACCGACGTGGCGCTCGGGGTGGCCGGCATGCCGGCGATCCGCGACCACCGGGGCGAGGTCGACCCGTACGGCAACGAGCTCCAGCTCACCCAGATGGCCGTGGTCGACGAGCTGGCGGCCGCCGGCGAGCTGATCAAGGGCAAGTGCGACCAGGTCCCGGTCGCCGTCGTCCGTGGCTACCTCACCGCGACCGGCGACGACGACGAGGGCGCCCGGGCCCTGGTGCGGGACGCCTCGATGGACCTGTTCTCGCTCGGCACGGCCGAGGCGCGCGCGGACGGGCTGCGGGCGGCGGCCACGCTCCCCGACACCACCGGCGCCACCCCGGCCGACCCGGACGCGGTGGCGCGGGCGGTCGCCGCGGTGGCCGAGGTGGTCGCCCCCGGCACCGTCTTCACCCACGTCACCGACGACGAGGTACGCGCCGGTCTCGCCGCCACCGTGCCCGGCTGGCCGGCCTCGGCCGCCGGCCTGGTGCTCGGCGCGGCGCCGACCCCGGTCGACCGGGCCGACCTGGTCCGGTTCGGCGCCGACCTGCAACGCCTGCGCACCGCGCTGGCCGCCGAGGGGATCGGGTCCACGCTGCTGCCCCCGCCGGCCGGCAGCACGGCGAGCGCCACGTTGGCGCTCTGACCGGCGCCCTCCGCGGGCCACGGCCGGTCAGGACTCCAGGACGGCTCGGCCCAGCGGGGTCAGCGTGTGCAGGACGGTGTTGCGGTCGCGGTGGCTGACCAGCAGCCCGGCGTTGCGCAGCACGGTGGTGTGCTGGCTGGCCGCGGCGGCGGAGATGTGCAGTCGGCGGGCCATCTCGCCGGTCGTGCAGCCCTCGTCGGCGGCCTGGAGCACCGAGGCGCGGGTGCGGCCGAGCAGGGCGGCCAGCGCCTCGCTCTGGCCGGCGCCACCGTCCCGCGCGGCGCCCCCGCCGGGCGTGAGGCCGCCGAGCCGGTCGACCGGGTAGACCAGCACCGGGGGCAGGGTCGGGTCGACCAGCGCCACGGGCGTGCGGGAGCAGAAGAACGACGGCACGAGCAGCAGGCCCCGGCCGTCCAGGTGCAGCTCCCGGGTGTCCGGATAGTCGAGCACCTCGAGCACCCCGTCGCCCCAGCGCATGCTGGGTCGCAGGCTGGCCAGCAGCCCCTCGGCGCCACCGTCGAGCATGGCCCGGGCGCGCCGCGCCCGGTCCGCCTCGACCGCGGCCTGCACCCGGGTCCAGTAGGGGGTGACCGCCAGCGACTGGTAGCGCGCCATGGCCTCGGTGAGGTGGTGCAGCATGTCCGGCTCGCCCCGGGCGAGCGCCGTCGCCGAGGGGGGTAGCGGGTTCTCGCTGGCGAGCAGGGTCAGGTCGCGGCGGAGCATGTCGGCCGGCGTGCCCCGGACGGCTTCCAGCCCGGCCTCGAAGCCGTCCCGGCTGGCGGACGGCGTGAGGAAGTCGGGAAAGTAGCCACGCGGCGGGTTGAGCGCGAGGAGCAGGCGGTAGCGCTCGGCGCCGGTGTCGGATCGCAGCCCGTGCGCCACGGTACGTCGCCAGGTCGTCATCAGTGGGTCACGACCGCGACCCTGGAGCAGGTGCACACTGAGGACCAACTCCCAGAGCGGGTCCGCGGCCGGGGCGACCCGGGTCCGCAGTATGTCCTCACTTGAGAAAATGATCTTCAACATGGAGCGCTCCTGGGCGGACGGCGGGGGCGCACGCCACCCCTGGCACTTTACCCGTCGGTACTAATCTCCATCTTTAAGCGTGACGTGAAAAACCTCGACGCGTGACGGGCCGGTTCGGCAGACTCGTCCTTGCCCGCCGACGCCGGGGCGCAGTGTCGACCCGGTCGCCGGCCGACGGGCGTGGCCGGACGGCACCACGAGGGTCTGCGGATCCGCTCCGCAGGGGTGCCGTCCGGCCCTCGCTCATCCGATCCAGAGCGCCACCCGGTGGTCCTCGTCGGTGACGAAGTAACAGCGTCCCGCCACCTCGGCCAGGCCCTCCACGTGGTGGAACGGCGCCAGCTCCGCCACCGGCTCGCCGGCCACCCGCGCGTCGTCGACCGCCGCGTGGCGGAACCGCACGTGCCGGGACGTCACGTCGCCGCCGTGCGGGTGGTCGTCCAGCAGCACCGAGCCCTTGCCCAGCGCGTCGATCGACCCGATCACCGCCGCGTAGCCGCCGTCGTCGGTCGGCGTGATCGCGCGGAAACCGGCCAACGCCCCGGCCGGCGTCACCCCGGTGAGCGCGTACGCGCCGAGCGCCCACGGCCAGCGCGCCGCGTCGTCGAACATCTCCGCCACCCCGGTCAGCTCGACGTAGATCGGCTCACCGTCGGTGGTCACCGGGAAGCGCAGCCCGAGCAGCACGGTCCCGTCCGGCGTGAACGCCGCCGCCTCGACGTTGAGCGGGAGGTCGTCCTCGGCCAGCCGGGTCACCCAGCTCTTGGCCCGGGCGGTCCCCCGGGCCACCGTCTCCACGATGAACCGCTGTCGGACCCGCTCGCCCGGTGGCAGCGGGACCAGCGGGGCGGCGGCGAGCGCGTCGTTGACCGCCCGGTGCAGCCGGAAGCGGTTGCGCACCACGTGCACGGGAAGCGTTCCGGTCGCCGCGTCGTCCTCCCGGAAGCGGGCCACGAAGGCGCGGCGGGGGCGCAGCGGCCCGCCCTTCGACCCGAAGTGCGAGCCGAAGACGTAGACCCAGCCGTCGTGGTGGGCGAGCGCCTCGCCGTCCTCGGTGCGGCCGTTCTCCCGGCCCGCGTCGGCGGACACGTGGTGCGCCACCCACTCGCCGTCGTCGCGTTCCAGCAGCAGGGCCAGGCAGTGCTCCACCGGTCCCTCGTCCAGCACGGTCCAGAAGCCGCGCCGCGCGCCGTGCGCCCGCAGCAACGCGGGCGAGCGCACCGGCAGCAGATCGCTGGCCTCGTTGCCGGCCACCAGGAACTCGACGAGTCGCAGGGTCACCGGGCCAGGGTACGGAGGCGGCGCTCGTAGAGTGTCCGGGTGCCCGACACCGACCCCACCGACCTCACCGCGTACGCCGAGCTGCACGCCGACGCCGTCGCGGCGCTGCGCCGCTGGACGGCGACCAGCCCGGCCGCCGCCGCCAACCGGGACCGGACCCTGGCGCTGCTGGCCGCCGGGCCGGTCGCGATGACACGGACGCACCGGCCGGGGCACCTCACCGCCAGCGCGCTGGTCCTCGACCCGACCGGCGAGCGGGTGCTGCTCTGCCTGCACGGCAAGTTCCACAAGTGGGTGCAGCTCGGTGGACACTGCGAGCCCGGCGACCGGACCCTGGTCGGCGCGGCGCTGCGCGAGGCCACCGAGGAGTCCGGGATCGCCGGCCTGACCATCGGCCCGGAGCCGATCGACGTGGACGTCCACGCGGTCTCGTGCCAGGGCGGGTCGCTGCACTACGACGTCCGGTACGCGGTGTTCGCCCCGGGGGGTGCGACCGAACGGGTCAGCGCCGAGTCCGACGCGCTGGGCTGGTTCCCGCCGGACCGGCTGCCCACGCCGCTGGCCGGCGGGACCCGCCAGCTAGTGGCGCCGGCGCTGGCCGCGCTGGCCCGTCGCGCCGCCGGTTGACCCACGCCGGCGACCGACGGACCGCCGGATCAGACCAGGCTCTCCTCGCCACGCTCCTTGAGCTGGTCGACGACCTTCTTCACGTCCTGCGCGCGGTCGCGGGGGCAGACCAGCAGCGCGTCCGGGGTGTCCACCACGATCAGGTCGTGCAGCCCGACGGTGGCGACGAAACGGCCGGAGTGCGGCACCACCACGGTCCCGGTGGTGTCGTGCAGCAGCACACCCGGCTTGGCGTCGCCGCCGAGCACCACGTTGCCGTCGGCGTCACCGGGCAGCACCTCGCCCAGGGTGTGGAAGTCGCCGACGTCGTTCCACCCGAAGTCACCCGGTACGGTCGCCACCCGCCCGGCGGTCGCCGCGCCCTCCATCACCGCGTAGTCGACCGAGATCTTCGGCAGCGTCGGCCAGACCGTGCCGAGCACGTCGTCCTGCTCCGGAGTGCCCCAGGCCGCCGCGATGGCGGTGATCCCGGCGTGCAGCGCCGGCTGCTGGCGGGCCAGCTCGGCCAGGAAGACGTCCACCCGCCAGACGAACATGCTGGCGTTCCAGAGGTGCCGGCCGGACCGGACGTAGCCCTCGGCCACCTCGGCGGCCGGCTTCTCCTTGAACTCGCGCACCGGGCGCAGCGGCCCGTCGCCCAGCGGGTCGCCGGTCTCCAGGTAGCCGTAGCCGGTCTCCGGCCGCGTCGGGGTGATGCCCACCGTCATCAGCAACCCCTGCTCGGCCCCGCCGATGGCCTGCCGCACCACCTCGGCCAGCCGGGCCGGGTCGCCGATCAGGTGGTCGGCGGCGAACGAGCCCATCACCGCGTCCGGCGCCCGCTCGGCGATCACCGCCGCGGCCAGCGCGATCGCCGCGCAGGAGTCCCGCGGGGAGGGCTCGACCAGGATGTTCTCCTCCGGCACACCGGCCAGTTGCCGGGCCACCGCCGCGGCGTGCGCGGCCCCGGTGACCACCAGCGTGCGCTCGGGTGTGGTCAACGGCGACAACCGGTCGACCGTGGCCTGCAACAGTGAGGCGGAGGTGCCGGTCAGCGGGTGGAGGAACTTGGGATGGCCGGCGCGGGACAGCGGCCACAACCTTGTGCCGCTGCCGCCCGCCGGGATGACGGCGTAGAACATCAGCACATCATGCCCGAAGCGGGCGAGCGCCAGGGTCGGTCGCCGACGACCCGCAGCGGACGCTCAGGAACGCGCCCGGCGCCAGGCGGCGATGTGCACCTCCGCGCTGGACTCCCAGGTGAACTCCTTGGCCCGGTCGAACCCGGCCTTGGCCAGGGAGAGCCGTCGCTGCTCGTCGTCGAGCAGGGCGCCCAGGTCGGTGGCGATCTGGTCCGGGTCCTCGCTGGTGTAGGCCACCGCGTCGCCGCCCACCTCGGGCAGGGAGAGCCGCGGGGTGGTGAGCACCGGGGCCGCGCACGCCATCGCCTCCAGGATCGGCAGCCCGAAACCCTCGCCGTAGGACGGGTAGGCGGCGACCAGCGCGCCGCCGAGGAAGCCGGGCAGGTCGGCGTAGCGCAGGTAGCCGGGGCGCAGCAGCCGCAGGTGCGACGGCACCTCGGCCACCGCGCGGTCGATGTCGTCGTCGTGCCCCTGGCCGCCGGCCACCACCAGCACGGGCGGGTTGGGTCGGTCGGCCACCGCCCGGGCCCAGCCCCGGATCAGGTTGGGCACGTTCTTGCGCGGCTCCTTGGCGCCGAGGAACGCGATGTAGCTGCTGTCGCCCAGCCCGAGCCGGGCCCGGACCCGGGCCTTCTCCTCGTCGCCCGGCGCGTGGAAGGCGGCCTGGTCGACGCCGTGGTAGGCCACGTCGATCCGGGTCGGGTCGGCGTCCAGCAGGCGGATCAGCTCGTCCCGGGTGGCCTTGCTCGGCACGATCACCCGGTTGGCCCGGCGCAGCGAGGTCTTGATCGCGCTGCGGAAGAACGTCCGGCGCGACTTGTCGTAGTGCTCCGGCTCGGTGAAGAAGGTCGCGTCGTGCACGGTGACCGTCACCGGACAGCCGGCCCGCAGCGGGCAGGTGTAGAACGGTGAGTGCAGGACCTCCGCGTTGACCTGCTGGGCCAGCAGCGGCAGGCCGGTCTGCTCCCAGGCGAGTCGGGCCGGGCGGTGCGCCACGGCGGCCGGGGCGGGGATCACCTCGGCGCCGGGCAGCATCCGGGTGTAGCGCTCCAGGTCGGTGCGCAGGCTCACCACGGCCAGGTCGACGCCGGAGCCGCAGACCCGGCCGAGCGCGCCGAGCAGGCCATCGACGTACCTACCGACGCCGCCTCGGTCGGCGGGGACACTCGTGGCGTCGATGAGTACGCGGGGCGGACGACCGGCGGTCACGGGGCGGCTCCTCAGATGGCGCGGTTGTGGGGAAGAACACTGTCGGCAAGCCTACGCCGGGCCGGGTGCCCGACGCTGACTGCGACCCGACGGTACGCCGACTTGTCGTTGTCATCGAGTACGCGCCGGGGGCGCGTATCGTTCGCGCCGATGGCCGACAACATTGCCCGGGTCTTCGCCGACGCGATCGCGCCCGACCCCGCCCGACCGTTGCTCACCTGGTACGACGACGCCACCGGCGAGCGCACCGAACTCTCCGGCGCGACGCTGGCGAACTGGGTGGCCAAGACGGCCAACCTGCTCGTCGACGAAGCCGGGGCCGCGCCGGGCGACCCGGTCGGCGTGTTGCTGCCGCCGCACTGGCAGACCGCCGCGGTGCTGCTCGGCTGCTGGTCGGCGAAGACGACGGTGGTCGACCGGCCGACCCCGGTGGACGTGCTGTTCACCGCCGTCGACCGGGTCGACGAGGCGGCCCGCTGGCCGGCCGGCGAGCGGTACGCGCTGGCCCTGGACCCGTTCGCGCTGCCGATGCGGCAGGCGCCGGCCGGCTGCACGGACTTCGTCGGCGCGGTACGCGGACACGGCGACCACTTCACGCCGTACCCCTCGGGCGGCGAGGCGGACGCGGCGCTGCTGGCCCGCGCGGAGGCGCGCGCCGCGGAGCTGGGCCTGCGCGCCGGTGACCGCCTCTTGGTCGACGTGACCCGGCACCCCGACCCGGTCGACTGGCTGCTGGCCCCGCTGACCGCCGGCGCCTCCGTGGTCCCCTGCGCCCACCCCGACCCGACCCGCCACGCCCACCGCGCCACCACCGAAAGAACCACCCACACTCTCCCCTGACCCCACCCCGGCGATCTTGCACTTGCGGCCCCGGGTCCGGGGCATTCGCCCCTTTCGTCGGGGCGGAAAGTGCAAGATCAGCGGGGCGGGGGCGGGAGGCGCGGGGTCAGGCCGGGGTGGGGTGGTCGGAGTTGGCGCGGCGTTGGGCCAGGGTGGCGAAGGCCGTCAGGGACTCGGGGTTGGCCAGGGCGCCCTTGGCCGCGGCCGAGTCGACCGGGGTGCCGGTCAGGATCTTCTTGACCGGGACCTCCAGCTTCTTCGCGCTCAGCGTTCTCGGCACGGCCCGGACCTGGTGGATCTCATCCGGCACGTGCCGGGGTGACAGCGCGGTCCGCAGCTCCCGGCAGATCGTCCTCCGCATCGCGTCGTCGAGTTCCAGGCCGTCGGCGAGCACCACGAACAGCAGCAGCTCACCGGCGCCGCCCTCGTCGTCCTCCAGGTGCACCACCACCGAGTCGACCACCTCGTCGAGCCCCTCCACCACGGAGTAGAACTCCGCCGTGCCGAGGCGCACCCCGCCCCGGTTCAGGGTGGCGTCGGAGCGGCCGGTGATCACGCAGCCGCCGCGCTCGTTCACCGTGATCCAGTCGCCGTGCCGCCAGACGCCGGGGTAGACCTCGAAGTACGCCTCCCGGTAGCGGGCGCCGTCCGGGTCGTTCCAGAACCCGACCGGCATGCTCGGCATCGGCTCGGTGATCACCAGCTCGCCGAGCTGGCCGATCACCGCCGAGCCGTCGGCCGCACGGGCCTCCACCTTCGCGCCGAGCGCCCGGCAGGCGATCTCCCCCGCGTGCACCGGCAGCAGTGGCACCCCGCCCACGAAACCGGTGCAGACGTCGGTGCCGCCGGACAGCGACTGGAGCTGGAGGCGGTCGCCGACGTTCTCGTACACCCAGGTGAAGCCCTCGGCCGGCAGCGGCGCGCCGGTCGAGCCGAGCCCGCGCAACGCGGACAGATCGGCGATCTCCCGTGGCACCAGCCCGGCCTTGCGGCAGGCCAGCAGGAACGGGGCCGAGGTGCCGAAGTAGGTGGTGCCGGTCTCCGCCGCGAGCCGCCACAACGCGCCCAGGTCCGGGTGGCCCGGGTTGCCGTCGAAGAGCACGATCGCCGCGCCCACCGCCGGCCCGGAGACCAGGAAGTTCCACATCATCCAGCCGGTGGTGGTGAACCAGAGGAACCGGTCGGACGGACCCAGGTCGTGGTGCAGCGCCAGCATCTTCAGGTGTTCGAGCAGGATGCCGCCGTGGCCGTGCACGATCGGCTTGGGCAGGCCGGTGGTGCCGGAGGAGTAGAGCACGTAGAGCGGGTGGTCGAAGGCGACCGGCGTGAAGGTCAACGGCTCGTCGGTCTCCGCCGCCAGCTCCGCCCAGGCCAGGGCACCCGCCGGGGTCTCACCGGCCGGATCGAGGTACGGGACGGCGACGGTGTGCCGCAGCGACGGCAGCGCGGCCCGGATCGCGGCCACCTCGGCGCGCCGGTCGACCGGCTTGTCGCCGTAGCGGTAGCCGTCCACCGCGACCAGCACCGTGGGCTCGATCTGCTGCCACCGGTCGGTGACGCTGCGGGTGCCGAACTCGGGCGCGCAGGAGGAGAAGATCGCCCCCAGGCTGGCGGTGGCGAGCAGCAGGACGTACGTCTCCGGGATGTTCGGCGCGTACGCGGCCACCCGGTCGCCCGGGCCGACGCCGAGCCGGCGCAGGCCGGCCGCCACCCGGCGGACCCGCTCGCGCAGCTCGGCCGCGGTGAGCGTCTCCGGGGCGCGGGTCTGCCCGTGCGCGATCACCGCCGGATCGTCGTCGCCGAGGCCCGGCATGCGCAGCACGTTCTCGGCGTAGTTGAGCGTGGCGCCGGGGAACCAGCGGGCGCCGGGCATGGCCCGCTCGGCGAGCGTGGCGGTCGGCGGGGTGTGCGCGACCACCTGGAAGTAGTCCCAGATCGAGCCCCAGAACCCGTCCAGGTCGGTCACCGACCACCGCCACAGCGCGTCGTAGTCGGCGAACTCCAGCCCGCGGTGCTCGGCCAGCCAGCGCAGGTAGTCACCGATCCGGGACCGTTCGCGTACGTCGGCCGGCGGCGTCCACAGCACGTCAGACACGTTCCACCCTCCCTGAGGCCCGTCACGACACTGTGCATGGGCCGTGGCGCCATCTTGCCCTACCTCGTGCCGCCATTCTCCGCACCGGGTGGCGGTTCCGGGGCGTGCCCACCCCACACCCCGAACCCCCCACCCATGTGGGCCGCGTGCAAGGAAGGGACCCTTGTTAACGCCTCGTGCATGGAAAGGGGCCCCGCTTAACACCTGACGCCTCGCGGGCGAACGCAGGCGATGGCGGGCAGCGCCGGAATGCCCGGATGTTAAGAAGGGCCCCCTCCTCTACCGGAGGCGTTAACAAGGGGCCCTTCCTTGCACCTCAGCCGGCGCGGTGGGCCTGGATGGCGCGGCGGCGGGCCAGGCGGTGGGCGCGCCGGATCTCCGCCTCCCGGAAGCGGCGTTCGTCGTCGGGCGTCTCGGGCAGCACCGGACGGACCCGCCGGGGCGCGCCACCGACATCCACCCCCACGAAGACCAGGTACGCGGTCGCGACCCGCACCGGCTCGTCCTCGGCGGAGTCCCAGCGCTCGGCGACCACCCGCACCCCGACCTCCATCGAGGTGTTGCCGGTCCAGTTGACCTGTGCGTGCGCGTGCACCAGGTCGCCCACCCGGACCGGCTCGGAGAAGACGATCTCGTCGATGGAGGCGGTGACCGCGGTGCCACCGCTGTGCCGGGCCGCCGCCGCGCCGGCCACGTCGTCGACGAACTTCATCAGTACCCCACCGTGCACGCTGCCGTACAGATTGACATCGACAGCGGTCATGATGCGACTGAGCGTGACGCGGGAGTACGAGGTCGGCTTACCCGCCGGCACCGCGGGATGATCTGTCATGCCGGAAACGGTACGGTGCGCGGATGCGACATCTCTGGAGCTTCCTCGCCGGGTTGGTGGTGGCGCCCGTCACCTGGGTGCTCGTCACCCTCGGTCAGGACGGATCTGGGCGGACCGTCAACCGCTGGGTGGAGATCGGTACGTACAGCACACCGAACCTGATCGAGCCGGCCGTCTACCTGGGCGTCGCCGGCGTCCTGCTCGGCCTGCTCGGCACGCTGCGTTTCTCGCCGCTCGGCCCGCTCGTGGCGGGCCTGCTGCTCGCCGCCCCGTACGTCGGGTTGTTCGTCGCGCCCTTCTCCGTGCGGGACCGGGTGCCCGACGACCTGAAAGTGCTCGGCGACCCGCTGCCGCTGCGCCAGCCGCTGGAGAACGGCACGCTGTTCCTCATCGGTCTGCTGCTGCTGATGGCCGTGTTCAGCGCCCAGCGGTGGCGGCGACCCGTGGCGGCCGAGGCGGAGCTGACCCCGGCCGTCACACCGGTCGAGCACCGGCCCGCGCTCACCGACTGGCCGCCGGCGGGCGCGCCGAAGGACCCGGACACGGCCCCGCTCACGCTGGCCTACCCGGAAAACCCCACCGATCCCCTGCCCCGCCGCACCGGCGGCGAGTCGCCGTGGTCCGCGCCGCCGCGCGGCGCCGCCCGGCCGGAGGGCACCAGCGAGAGCCGTTGACCAGTGCGGGCGGGCCGGGTCACCCCGGCCCGCCCGCCCGAACGTCGACGCCGGCGCTCAGCCCTTGAGCAGCTGCCGGGCCATGACGATGCGCTGCACCTGGTTGGTGCCCTCGTAGATCTGCGTGATCTTGGCGTCCCGCATCATCCGCTCGACCGGGTAGTCGCGGGTGTAGCCGTAGCCGCCGAGCAGCTGGACCGCGTCGGTGGTGATCTCCATGGCGGCGTCCGAGGCGAAGCACTTGGCGGCCGCACCGAAGTAGGTCAGGTCCGCGTCGCCGCGCTCCGACTTGCCGGCCGCCGCGTACGTGAGCTGCCGGGCCGCCTCCAGCTTCATGCCCATGTCGGCGAGCATGAACTGGATGCCCTGGAACTCGGCGACCGCCTTGCCGAACTGCTTGCGCTCCTGGACGTAGCCCTTGGCGTAGTCCAGCGCACCCTGGGCGATGCCGATCGCCTGGGCGGCGATGGTGACCCGGGTGTGGTCCAGCGTCTTCATGGCGGTGGCGAAGCCGGTGCCCTCCGCGCCGATCATGCGGTCGGCCGGGATCCGGACGTTGTCGAAGTAGACCTCGCGGGTCGGCGAGCCCTTGATACCGAGCTTCTTCTCCGGCGCGCCGAAGCTGACACCCGGGTCGGCCTTCTCCACCACGAAAGCCGAGATGCCACGGGACCGAGCTGTGGGATCGGTCACAGCGAAGACCGTGTAGTACTCGGAGACGCCCGCGTTGGTGATCCACCGCTTCACGCCGTTGAGTACCCAGTGGTCGCCGTCGCGGACCGCCTTGGTGGTCATCGACGCGGCGTCGCTGCCCGCCTCCGGCTCGGAGAGGCAGTAGGAGAACATCGCGTCGCCCGAGGCGACCGCGGTCAGGTACTTCCGCTTCAGCTCCTCGGAGCCGGCCAGCAGCAGCGGCATGGTGCCCAGCTTGTTGACCGCCGGGATCAGCGAGGACGAGGCGCAGGCCCGGGCCACTTCCTCGATCACGATGGCCGTGGCCAGCGCGTCCGCGCCGGCGCCGCCGTACTCGACCGGGACGTGCGGGGCGTGGAAGTCGGCGGCGCGCAGGGCGTCGTAGGACGCCTTGGGAAACTCACCTGTCTCATCCGCCTCGGCGGCGTGCGGAGCCACCTTCGCCGCACAGACCTCACGGACCGCCTCCCGGATCGCCTCGTGCTCCTCCGGCAACCGGTAGACGTCGAACGACTGCTCTGCGGCCATGTCGGCCCTCCCCTTTCACCGCTATCATGCGCAGTCTGTGCCGCCCGGAAGCTGCCGACTGCCGCAAACTGAAGGATAGCCACCGGCTACGGCCGAACCTTACCGGCGGGTAGGCTCGCGCCCGAGCGTCGTCCACCCGACCCACTACCCTCACACCAGACATCAGTCCCCTCGGCGCCCGGCCCAGGCGTCCCCCAGCAGAATGCGACGCGAGGAAGCGCCGCCAGTGCGAGCGGAGAAGACAGGCGTGACGATCCCGTACCCGAACTCCCAGCCGACGCCCGCCATCGCCGCGGTGACGCCGCCGTCCGGCGCCGCCCGGCCCCGGGTCACCTTCCTCGGCACCGGCTACCTCGGCGCGACGTACGCCATCTGTTACGCCGAGCTGGGCTACGAGGTGCTCGGCTTCGACGTCGACGCGGACAAGATCGCGAAGCTGAACGCGGGCGAGGTGCCGATCCACGAACCCGGCCTCGACGAGCTGCTGCGGCGCAACCTGGCCGCCGGCCGGCTGCGGTTCAGCACCGACATCGCCGAGACCGCCGACTTCGGCGACGTGCACTTCATCTGCGTCGGCACCCCGCAGCGGGCCGACGGCATGGGCGCCGACCTGTCGTACGTCGAGGCGTCGGTGACCGGCCTCGCCCAGCACCTGACCCGCAAGGCGCTGATCGTCGGCAAGTCCACCGTGCCGGTGGGCACCGCCGAGTGGGTGGAGCAGCTGGTCGGCAAGCACAGCCCGGCCGACCTCGGGGTCGAGGTGGCGTGGAGCCCCGAGTTCCTCCAGGAGGGCTTCGCCGTCGACGACGTGCTGCGCCCCAACCGGATCGTGGTCGGCGTCAAGAGCGAGTGGGCCAACGGCATGCTCTTCGCCGCCCACAAGGGCGTCTTCGACCTGGCCGCCACCGAGGACCGCGAGGTGCCCCTGGTGGTCACCGACTTCGCCACCGCCGAGCTGGTCAAGGTCGCCGCGAACGCGTTCCTGGCCACCAAGATCTCGTTCATCAACGCGATGGCCGAGGTCTGCGAGGCGGCCGGCGGCGACGTCACGCAGCTCGCCCGCTCCATCGGCTACGACCCGCGGATCGGCAACCGGTTCCTCCAGGCCGGGCTCGGCTTCGGCGGCGCCTGCCTGCCCAAGGACATCCGGGCCTTCCAGGCCCGCGCCCAGGAGCTGGGGGCCGGTGAGGCGCTGCGCTTCCTGCACGAGGTCGACCTGATCAACCTGCGCCGCCGTACCCGGGTGGTGCAGCTCGCCGCCGAGCTGCTCGGCCGCCGCTCCGGCCCGGCCGGTCCGGACCTCTCCGGCACCCGGATCGCGGTGCTCGGCGCCACCTTCAAGCCCAACACCGACGACGTACGCGACGCCCCCGCCCTCGCGGTGGCCGCGCTGCTCGGCAAGGCCGGCGCCGACGTGCACGTCTTCGACCCGCAGGGGATCGAGAACGCGCGCCGCGCCGTGCCGGAGCTGACCTACGAGGAGAACATGACCGACGCCGTCCGCGGCGCCGATCTGGTCTGCGTGCTCACCGAGTGGGCCGAGTTCCGCAACGCCGACCCGGTCGCGCTGGGCGAGCTGGCCAACGGCCGCCGGGTGGTCGACGGGCGCAACTGCCTGGACTCGACACTGTGGACGCAGGCCGGGTGGGAGTACCGCGGCATGGGTCGCCCCTGACCCGTCGACGTCGGGCCGGCCGGCCGGGGATCGCATCCCCGACCGGCCGGTCCTTTTTTGTTGTCCGGAACGCGCCGGCAACTGTCGAAATCCCGGCCCGCTCAGGGCATGCTGCCTCTGGGCGGTCCACAGTGCGGGGGCGCGGGCGAACGGGAGACTGACGTGGAGAGCTTCAGGTGCGCCTCGTGCGGGCGGGAGATCAAGCCCGCCGTCGTCTGCCCCCACTGCGGCACGGAACAGCCCCAGTGGACCGAGCACCTGGCCGACATCGAGCGGTCGATCGCCGAGATGAAGGCGCGCGACGCCGAGATCGCCCGCGAGCAGCGGCAGATCGCGGCCAAGATGCAGGCCGCCCTCTTCCAGCGCGACATCCTGGCGCACGCCGGGGAGGAGCGGATCAAGCAGGCCACCCGTCCCCGCCGGGTGCTCCGCCGGCGGCCCGGACGCCGCCCGCCCACGGCCGCCACCGGCGCGCCGCCCCGGGTGCCCCGGCAGGGCACCCCGCCGCCCGGGCCGGACGACCTCCCCCCGCCACCGCCCCGTGGCCGCCCTCAGTGGCTCGACGCGGACGACCCGGAGCATCCGCCGGAGGCGTCGTCACGCGAGGTGCAGAACATCCCGCTCGGGCTGGGCGCGCTGCTGCTCGGCGTCGCGGCGGTGGTCTTCGCCGCGGTCGCCACCAGCTCGATGGACGCGTTGGCGCGACTCGGCGTGCTGCTGGTCGCGACCGTGCTGATGCTGCTCGCCCCGCCGGTGCTGGCCCGGCGCGGGCTCACCTCGACCGCCGAGACCATCGCGGCGGTCGGGTTGCTGCTGGTGCCGCTGGCCGGGTACGCGCTCTGGGCCGTGGACCGGATCGGCGGCGGCACGTCGGGCGCCGCGTTCGCGGGGTCGATCTTCCTGGTCACCACCGTCGTCGCCTTCGGCTACGCGTACGGCACGGGCCTGCGCGCGCCCCGGTTCGCCACCGTGCTGGCCGCCCAGCCGGTGCTGCCGCTGCTGGCGTACGAGCGGATCACCGGCCCGGCGGGGTGGGCGTTGGTGCTCACCGTGGTGGCCGTGCTGGACCTGGCCCTGGCCCGCTCGGTGGTGGTGCGTGAACGGCCGGTCCGGCACGACCTGCCCCCCACCGTGCCGCCGGCGCCCGCCGCACCCCGGCAGCGCGCCGACGAGGACCGGCCCGAGTCGGCGCCGGAGGAGGCCGGTGAGGTGCTCGGCGGCGAGTCGCCCGCCGGGCCGGCCGCCGCCGCGCCGGCCCGTCCGGTGCCGTGGCTGCGGGAGCTGACCTGGCTGCTGCACGGGGCCGCGGTCGCGGTCGCCCTGGCGTACGCGGTCACCGCCCTGCTCCGCGCCGCCACCGTGCCGACCGCCGCCGGCGCCGGCGCGGTGCTGCTGCTCGCCGCGCTGGTCGCGCTGGCCGGGACGCTGGTGCTGCGCCGGCCGCCGTTGCCCGACGTGGGCGCCGGCATCCTCACCCTCGCGGTCATCGGCGCGCTCGGCCGGGTCGCCTCGGTGGCGCTGCCCGGGCGTTCGCTGCTGCTGATCGCCGCGGTCATCGCGCTCACCGGGTTCGCCGTCCGGGCCGTACCGGAGGCGGCCCGCCGGGGTCCGCAGCTGGCGTCCGCGGTCGCGCTCACGGTCAGCGGCCTGGTGGTCGCCGGCGGCGCGTTGCGCGCCGGGCTGGCCCCGGTCCGGGCGGCGCTGCCCGCCTGGTCGGCCGACCTCGGCGGGTGGCACGCCGAGCTGGCCCGGGCGGTCGGACCGACCGGCTGGCAGCTCGCCGCCGCCGCGCTGCTGCTCACCGTCGCCGCCGTGGTCGCGCTGCCGCCGGAGATCCGCCGGGAGTTCGCGGTGGTCGGCGCGGCGCTCACCGCGCTGGCGGTGCCGGCCTCGCTCGGTCTGGGCTGGGCCGCGGCCTGCTGGCCGATGCTGCTCACCGCCGTCGCGATCGGGGTGCTCGGGCTCACCGCCGGCACCGAGCGCGCCGCCGTGGCGCACGCGGTGACCGCCGCCGGGCTCGGCCTGGTCGGGGCCGGGGCCGCGCTCGCCCGCCCCGCGCTCACCGCCGCCGCGCTGACGCTGCTCTTCCTGGCCGGGGCGCTGGTGTCGCTCGCGCCGCGGGTCCGCCTGGCCGCCGCCGCGACGGACCGGGTCTGCGCCTGGGCGGCCGGCGGCGCGGCGTTCGCGTTGCCCGGCGCGGTGGCCGCGTTCGTCGCCGCCACCGTGCCGACCCCGCCGGCGCCCACCCCGGCGAACCTCCGCGAGATCACCGTCCCGATCCTCGCCGCGAGCTTCCTCGCGGTCTGCGTGACGCTCGGCTACGCCGCCCTGGTCCAGGTGGCGCAGCGGCAGCTGAGCATGCCGCACGCGCTCGGCACCGTGCTCGGCGCGGTCGCCGTCGCCGCCGCCGGGTTCGGCGCGCCCGGCGCCACCTCGGCGGACGCCTGGGTGGGTGGCCTGCTGCTGATCTCGGCCGCGCTGCTGGCGCTGGCCCCGCGGATCGACGCCGGCCGCCGCGCCGACATGTCGCTGGACGGCTCGGACCTGGCCCTCGCCGCGATCACGGTGGCGCTGGTGGCCACGCTGGCCCGGATCGCCGCGGTCCTCGCGCCGGGCGGTCAGCTCGTGGTGGCCGCCGCGCTGGTGCTGCTGGTGGCGGTCGCCGCCCGGGCGCTGCCGGAGGAGTGGCGGCGCGGTCCGATCCTCGGCATCGCCGCCGGGGGCACGCTGATCGGCCTGATCGCCGCCTGGAGCGCGCTGCGCGGCGGGCTCGGTGTGCTGGCCACCCCCGGCCCGATCTGGGCCGGTGACCTGAGCGGCTGGCCGGCGGCGCCGACCGGCGGGTCCGCCTGGCAGGCGCCGGTCGCGCTGGCGCTGCTCGCGGTCACCGCCGCCATCCTCCTGCCACCACCCTGGAAGTACGACGTGTCGGGCGCGGCCGCGGTGCTCGCCACGGTGGGCGCGCCGGCCGCGTTCGATCTGCCCTGGTGGTCGCCGGTGCTGGTGGGCACGATGGTGGCCACCGTCTTCGGGATGGCGGCCGCGGCCGCGGCGGACCCGCGGGCCGCGCTGTCCCGGGCCACCGTGGCCGGCGTGGTGGCGTTGCACGCGGCCGGCGCCGGGCTGGTCCGCCCCTGGACCACCGCGCTGGCGCTGGGCAGCATCGCGTTGATCGGGGTGACGGTGGCCGCGCTGGCTCGCACGCTCGCGCCGACGCTGGTGGAGGACATCCGCGCCGAGGGTATGCCGCCGCATCTGGTGCAGGTGGGCGGTGCGGGCGCCGGGGCGGCGCTGCTGGCCCTTCCCGGCGCGGTGGCCGCCCTGTCCGCCGAGTTCGGCCGCCCGCCGCAGGTGGTCCTCACCTCCGCGTTGGCCGCCGCCAGCATCGGCCTGGCCGTGGTCGCGGCGGTACGCCGGCAGGTGCCGCAGTACCTCCCGTACGCCAGCGTCGCCGTGGTCGGCGCGGCCACCGTGACCGCGGCGGCCGCTCTCCTCGTGCGCCTGCCCGCCGGTGTGTTCGCCGCCGCCGCGGCGCTGCTCGGCGTGCTCGCCGAACTGGTCCGGGCGGCCACCGTCCCGCCGGTCGGCTCGGCCCGCCCGGTGCGCCGCTGGTCCGTGCTGTTCGATGGGGCGCTGCGCCGGGACCCGGGCGACCGCACGGAGCTGCGCTGGCGGGTCAGCCCGGCGGCCGGGGCACTCGCCGCGGCGGCGCTGCCCACCGCGTTGGCCCTGGCCACGCTGGCCCCGTCGCTGGTGGTGGCGCTGTTCTCGCCGTTCGCGGCGCTGGGCCGGGTGTGGCAGGGGCCGCCGCCGGAGCTGCTCACCCCGCCGCCGGACGCCGTGGACCCCACCCATGTGCTCACCGCGCTGCTGCTCACCGCCACGGCGGCGCTGGCCGCGACCGGGTTCAGCGGCGGTCGCCGGTCCCGGGCGGTGCCGGTGGTCCTGCCCGGGGCCGCGCTCACCCTGCTCATCACGCCGGTGGCGCTGGGCCGGGGCTGGCCGGTGACCGCGCTGGCCGCGTTGGCCGTGTTCACCATCTCCATGCTCGGGCTGGCGCTGACCCCACCGCCGCCGTTGGTGGAGCCGGCCCGGTCGATCCGGGTCGCCCGGGTGCTGGTCTTCGCGATCGGGCTCGCCGCCGGGGGCGCGGGGCTCTGCGGCAGCCTCGCCACCCGCGACCTGACCCTCTTCACGCTGGGCGGCGCTGTCGGCGTGGGCGTTGTGGCCGCGCTGTTCGGCGCCACCCAGCGGGCCCGCATCCTCGGGTGGTTGTTCGGCTCATTGATGGCCCAGCTCTTCGCGCTCACGCTCGGGCTGGTGGCGGGGCTCGCCGCGGTCTGGTCCGCCTTCGGGGTGCTCGCGGTCGGCGCGGCGTTGCAGGTCTTCGCCGCCACGCTGCCCCGGTTGCGCCGGCCGGAGGCGTACCGGGAGGCGGCCACCGTCGAGTGGAGCGGCTACGGGGCGGCCCTCATCGCGCTGGCGCTGGCGTACGACTCGCCCCGGCACATCGCCGCGCTGCTGGCCGCGTGGGGCGCGGTGCTCGGGGTGGCGGCCAGCCGTCCGGGCCGCCGTCCGATGGAGCGCAACCTGCTGTTCTGGGCGGTGGTGGCGTGCGAGATCAGCGCCTGGTGGATCCTGATGCGGGTGGCCGACGTGGCGCTCCCGGAGGCGTACACGTTGCCGTTCGCGGCACTCGCGTTGCTGGTCGGGGTGCTGCAACTGCGCCACCGGCCCGACCTGTCGAGCTGGGTGGCGTACGGGCCGGCCCTGGTGACCGCGTTCCTGCCGACGTTGGCAATCGTGATCGCGACCGACTCCAGCATGCTGCGGCAGGTGCTGCTGCTGCTCGGCGCCGTGGCGGTGCTGATCTTCGGCTCGACGAGCCGGCAGCAGGCGCCGGTGATCGTGGGCGCGACGGTCACCGCGATCGCCGCGGTGCACGCGTTGTTCAGTCTCGGCCCGTGGCTGGTGCTGATCCCGGTCGGCATCGTCCTGCTGGTGCTGGGCGCGAGCAACGAGCGTCGCCGTCGGGCCCAGGAGCGCCTGCAGACCGCGCTGCGCGGCATGCGGTAGGTCCGGGCGCGGCGGCGGAGGGCACGCACACGCGCCATCCCGGTCGGCCGCGATCGGTGACCGGCCGGGGTGAGCACGCGGGGTGACGAACGGTCAGGCGAGCGAGGCGCGCAGCGCGGCTTCCTTCTCGGCGACCAGGTCCTCCAGGCTCGCCTGGTAGGCGGCCATCCGGTCCCGCAACGCCGGGTCGGAGGCGCCCAGGATCCGGACGGCGAGCAGGCCGGCGTTGCGCGCGTTACCGATCGACACCGTGGCGACCGGCACACCGGCCGGCATCTGCACGATGGACAGCAGCGAGTCCATCCCGTCCAGGTGCTTGAGCGGCACCGGCACACCGATCACCGGCAGCGGGGTGACCGAGGCGACCATGCCGGGCAGGTGCGCCGCCCCACCCGCGCCCGCGATGATCACGCGGACGCCGCGACCGGCGGCGGACCGGCCGTACTCGATCATCTTGAGCGGGGTCCGGTGCGCCGAGACCACGCCCACCTCGTGCGGCACGCCGAACTCGTCCAGCGCCTCGGCGGCGGCCCGCATGGTCGGCCAGTCCGAGTCGCTGCCCATGATCAGCCCGACGGTGCTCATTGTGTCCCCTCCTGGAGCCAGCGGGCGGCCCGCGCGGCCCGGGCCCGTACGTCGGTCAGGTCGGTGCCGAGCACCGTGACGTGACCGATCTTGCGGCCCGGTCGGACCTGCTTGCCGTAGAGGTGGACCTTGGCGCCGGGCTCGGCGGCGAACAGGTGGTGCAGCCGCTCGTCGATCGACATCCCGCCCGGCTGACCGCCGAGCACGTTCGCCATCACCACGACCGGCGCGGCGAGCGAGGTGTCCCCCATCGGATAGTCGAGCACCGCCCGCAGGTGCTGTTCGAACTGCGAGGTCCGGGCGCCCTCGATGGTCCAGTGCCCCGAGTTGTGCGGGCGCATGGCCAGCTCGTTGACGACCAGACCGGTGGGCGTGTCGAACAGCTCCACCGCGAGCAGCCCGACCACGCCGAGCGCGGTGGCCAGGTCGATGGCGAGCTGCTGCGCCGCGACCGCCCGCTCCTCCGGCAGGTCGGGCGCGGGCGCCAGCACCTCGACGCAGATGCCGTCGCGCTGCACCGTCTCCACCACCGGGTACGCGGCCACCTGGCCGAAGGGCGACCGGGCGACCTGCACGGCCAACTCCCGTCGCAGCGTCACCCGTTCCTCGACCAGCAGCGGGGTGCCGCCTTCGAGCAGCGTCGCGGCCAGCTCGGCGGCCCGGTCGGCGTCGTCCACCATCCAGACGCCGCGCCCGTCGTAGCCGCCCCGGGCGGCCTTGAGCACCACCGGCCACCCGGTCTCCCGGCCGAAGGTCACCAGGTCCGCCGGCGACTCCACCGGACGCCAGGCCGGGTTGGGCGCGCCCAGCTCGCCGAGGCGCTCCCGCATCACCCGCTTGTCCTGCGCGTGCACCAGCGCCTCGGCCGGCGGGAACAGCTTCACGCCCTCGTCGGTCAGCGTGCGGATGTGGTCGTTCGGCACGTGCTCGTGGTCGAACGTGACCACGTCGCAGCCCTTGGCGAACGTGCGCAGGGCGGTCAGGTCGGTGTGGTCGCCGTACTGGACGTCGGCGGCGACCAGCGCCGCGCCGTCGTCGGGGGCGAGCGCCAGCACGCGCAGCGACTGACCGAGGGCGATGGCGGCCTGGTGGGTCATCCGGGCCAACTGGCCGCCACCCACCATGCCCACGACGGGGAGTCCGGTCCGGGAGTCCATAGCGCCGCCAGCCTAACCGGGCCGGCGACGCCCCCGGCCGCTGGGCCCGTCCCCGTCCCACGACCGGGAAACGGGACGGCGACCGGCCCCGGAAGCAGGGTTCCCGGGCCGCGTGACGGCTCAACCCAGTTGGGCGACGAGGTCCTCGACCGAGGTCACCGGCCGCTGGCAGACGAACCCCCGGCAGACGTACGCGGTGGGCCGCCCGTCGACCAGCGGACGGTCCGCCAGCAGCGGCACACCCGGCTGGTCCGGGGCGCCGGCCACCACCACCGCGCCGGGCGGGGCGTGCCGGCGGGCGGCGGCCACCAGCGGGTCGCCCTCCGGGTCGTCGGTCACCACCGCGATCTCGTACGGGCCGGAGAGCAGCGCCTCGCCGACCGTGGCGGCGTAGCCGGTGAACCGGGCGTGCCGGTCGACGATCGGCGCGACCGTGGACAGGGTCACCTCGGCCGCCTCCCGGTAGCGGGTCTCACCGGTCAGCGCCGCGTACGCGACCAGCGCCGCGACGACCGCCGAACGGCCGGACGGGGTGGCGTTGTCGGTCGGGTCGGCGGGCCGGGTGACCAGGCGCTCGGCGTCGTCGGCGGTGTCGTAGAAGCCGCCGTCGGCGGACGCGAACCGGGCCAGTGCCACGTCGAGCAGCTGCCCGGCCAACGTCAGCCAGCGTCCCTCGCCGGTGAGCTGGTGCAGCGCGCAGAACGCCTCCGCGACGCAGCCGTAGTCCTCCAGCACCCCGGCCGGCTCGCCGACGACCTTGTCCCGGGAGACCCGGCGCAGGCGGCCGTCGACCAGGTGCACGGCGGCCAGGTGCTCGGCGGCGTCGCGCATGGCCCCGTCGGCGACGATGACCACACCCTCCATCAGGTTCGCGTCCTCGTCCTCACGGGACGCGTAGAGCGCGGCGACCTGCTGGAACTCGGCGAGCGCGGTGATCGCCAGCCCGTTCCAGGCGGCCACCACCTTGTCGTCGCGGGCCGGCTGGGGCCGGGTGTCGCGGGCGGCCAGCAGCCGGCCCACCACGTCCTGCCAGCGGGCCCGGACCGCCGGGTCGGCGTCGTCGACGTCGCGGGCCAGGCGCAGGACGCTGGCGCCGTGCTCGAACGTGCCGTCGGCGGTGACCTCGAAGAGGTCGGCGGCGAACCGACCGTCGGACTCCCCCAGCACCTCGACCAGCTGCGCCGGCGTCCAGACGTAGGTGAGTCCCTCGACGCCCTCGGTGTCCGCGTCCAGCGCGGAGGCGAAGCCCTCACCGGGTCGGTGCAGCTCGTCGGCGAGGAAGCGGGCGGTGTCCCGGGCGACCCGGCGGGCCAGCCGGTCGCCGGTCAGCCGCCAGAGCTGGGTGTAGACGCGCAGCAGCAGCGCGTTGTCGTAGAGCATCTTCTCGAAGTGCGGCACGGTCCAGTGGCCGTCCACCGAGTAGCGGGCGAAGCCCCCGGCGAGCTGGTCGTTCAGGCCACCCCGGGCCATCGCCTCGCAGGTGTGCCGGACGATCTCCAGGCTGCGCGCCGAGCCGGTGCGCCGGTGGTGGCGGAGCAGGAAGAGCAGGTTCATGTGCGGCGGGAACTTCGGCGCGCCGCCGAACCCGCCGTTCGTCTCGTCGTACTCCTGGGCGAGCCGACCGGCGGCGCCGTCGAGCAGCTCGGCGGTGAGCGGGGCGGTCACGCCGCCGACGGCCTGGGCGCCGCCGATCGCCTCGACCACGGCGGCGCCCTGCCGCAGCACGGCCTCGCGCTGGTCCCGCCAGGCGGCGGCGACCGAGCCGAGCAGCCGGACGAAGTTGGCCCGGGGGAAGTAGGTGCCGCAGAAGAACGGGGTGCCGTCCGGGGTGGCGAACACCGTCATCGGCCAGCCGCCCTGGCCGGTCATGGCCTGGGTGGCGGTCATGTAGACGGCGTCGACGTCGGGGCGCTCCTCCCGGTCGACCTTGACGCAGACGAAGTCGTCGTTCATGAGCCGGGCCACGGCCTCGTTCTCGAACGACTCGTGGGCCATCACGTGGCACCAGTGGCAGGCCGCGTAGCCGACCGAGATCAGCACCGGCACGTCGCGGCGCTTCGCCTCGGCGAACGCCTCGTCGCACCAGGGCCACCAGTCGACCGGGTTGTCGGCGTGCTGGAGCAGGTAGGGCGAGGTGGCCTCGGCGAGTCGGTTCACCACCCGACCCTATCCGCCGCGCCGGACCGCCGCCCCCGGACCGGTCGGAGCCACGAGCCGTCCTTCCGCTATTCACCTTTGTCTATTTGAATCGGCGCATGGCCGGCGTCGTCCACCGCCGGCGCGTCCGAAGGAGACGGTCCATGCGCAGACTCCCCGCCCTGCTCGCCCTCGCCGCCCTCACCGGATCCCTGCTGGCCCCCGGCACCGCGTCCGCCGAGGTCCCGCCGCAGACCCGGTGGTCCGCCACCACCGGCGTCGGAATCCACAACACGTACGAGCGTGGCACCTACACCTACCTGGCCCAGGCGCTCGACGCCCGGCCCGGGCTGATCGAGCTGGACGTCTGGCCGGACGTGCTGACCCGGCAGTGGCGGGTCAGCCACGGCAACCCGCTGGGCAACGACAACAACTGCGTCGCCGCCACCAGCGCCGCCCAGCTCTACACCGGCACCCGCAACAAGAACCTGGAGCACTGCCTGGACGACATCCGGCTCTGGCTGGGCGCCCACCCCGACGCCGGCCCGCTCATCCTCAAGCTGGAACTCAAGACCGGCTTCAGCGGCCGCACCGGCCAGGGGCCGGCCCAGCTCGACGCGGTGCTCGCCGCCCGGCTCGGCGACCGGGTGTTCCGCCCGGCCGACCTGCTCGGCGACCACCCCGGCCTGGACGCCGCCGCCCGCGCCGACGCCTGGCCCACCCGCGCGCAGCTCGCCGGCAGGGTGATCGTGGAGCTGATCCCCGGCACCGTCGAGGAGGGCAACCCGACCGACACGCTCTGGACCGACGTCGAGTACGCCCGCCACCTGAACGGCCTGGCGGCGGCCGGCACGCTGGGCAGCGCCCGGGCGTTCCCGGCGGTGCACCGGGCCCAGGCCGGCGACCCCCGGACCCGGTACGCGGACCCGGCCCTGCGCCAGTGGTTCGTGCTCTTCGACGGCGATGCCTCGGCGTACGTCACCGGCGGCGTCGACACCGCCTGGTACGACGCGAACCACTACCTGCTGGTGATGACCGACGCGCAGAACGTCCCGCCGGCGGTCGGCAGCGGTGACGCCGACGCGGCGGCGGCCCGGGTCGCCCAGCTGGCCCGCGCCCACGCCAGCATCGCCTCGGCCGACTGGGCCACGCTGCCCGCCGTCCTCGACGATGTGCTGCCCCGCGGCTGAGCGCGCCCCCGCGCCGTCGAGCCCGCCCGGCGGCGCGGACCGCTCAGGAGGCGCCGTCGGCGCGCAGCGGGAAGACGTTGCCCCGCGCGGTGTCGCGCAGCGACCCCAGCACCGCCCCGATCTTGTCCGCCGGCATCGGCTTGAAGAAGTGGTAGCCCTGCGCGGCGGTGCATCCCAGTTCGACCAGCGCGGTGCGCTGCTCGGCGGTCTCCACCCCCTCGGCCACCACCCGCAGCCCCAGCTCGTGGGCGAGCCCGACCGTGGTCCGGACGATCGCCGCCGCCTCCGGGGAGTCGGCCATCCGGATGACGAAGGACCGGTCCACCTTCAGCTCGTCCACCGGGATGCGGGTGAGGAACGTCAACGAGGAGAAGCCGGTGCCGAAGTCGTCGACCGCGAGCTGCACGCCCATCGCCCGCAGTGTCGCCAGCACCTCGTCGATGATCTCCAGCTCGCTCATCACGACCGTCTCGGTGATCTCCAGGACCAGCCGGTGCGGCGGCACCTGGTGCCGGCGCAGCGCCTCCTCGATCTCGGCGGGCAGCCGCGGGTCGAGCAGGCTGCGGGCGGACAGGTTCACCGAGATCGGGACGTCCAGCCCCTCCCGCGCCCAGCCGGCGGCCACCTCCAGCGCCTTGTCCAACACGTAGCGGGTGAAGCTGCCGAGCTGCTCGCTGTTCTCCACCGGGCGGATGAAGTCGGCCGGGCCGAGCCAGCCCCGGCGCGGGTGCCGCCACCGGATCAACGCCTCCACCCCGGTCGGCCCGCCGGTGGCCAGGTCCACCGCCGGTTGCAACGCCAGCACCAGCTGGTCGTCGGTGGCCAGCGCCTCCCGCAGCTCCGCGAGCAGCGCCAGGTGGTCGGTGCTCGCCGCGTCGCGGGAGCTGTCGTACGCGGCGACGCTGCCGCCACCCTCCTTCGCCTGGTACATGGCGATGTCGGCGCGCCGCAACAGCTCGGTCAGGTCGGCGACGCCGGCGTCGGCCACCACCACGCCGACCGCCACCTCGATCGACATCCGCACCCCGGCCACCTCGGTCGGCGCGGCGAGCCGCTCGGCGACCTCCCGGGCCTGGCGCACCGCGTACGCCAGCGGGGCCGTCCGGTCCTCGACCACCGGGACCGAGGTGAGCAGCAGGGCGAACTCGTCGCCGCCGAGCCGCCCGAGCAGGTCCCCCGGCCGGGTCAGCGCGGCCAGCCGGTTGGCGGTGAGCCGCAGCAGCTGGTCGCCCGCCGAGTGGCCGAGCGTGTCGTTGACCTCCTTGAACTGGTTCACGTCCAGCAGCAGCAGAGCCACCGGGTGGTCGTGGGCCCGCTGCCGCAGCGCCTGGTCGCCGCGGGTGAGCAGCGCGGCCCGGTTGAGCAGGCCGGTGAGCTGGTCGTGCACCGCGTCGTACGACGAGCGGGCGGTGACCAGCCGCAGCTCACGGTGGGTCGCGGCGTCGTGCAGGGCGGCGGCCAGGGCGTCGGAGAAGGCGGCCACGCCGTCCTGTTCGCGGGCGGTGGGCGGGGCGGACCGGGCGAACCGCACCCGCAGCCGTCCCACCTCGGCGGGTCCGACGGTGAGCCGCCGGACCAGCTCGTGTTCGCCCGAGCCGCGATCCGCCGGGGGCTCCACCTCCCGGTCCCGCACCTGCCCACCGAGGTCGGCCCGGTATCGGCGCCAGCGCCCGTCGCCGCGGGCCACGTCGACCTCGACCAGCTCGGCCCCGAACAGGGTGAGGGCGCCGGTCACGGCGGCGGTCGCCACGCCGCGTTCGTCGAGCTGGTTGAGGGCGGCGGTGGCCTCGGCGAAGGCCCGCCAGGTCCGGCGTTCCTCGTCGGCCCGGAGCCGGTGCCGGTAGGTCTGCTGCAACAACCACAGCGGCGGCGGCAGGAGCAGCAGCCAGCGCGGGTCGAGTTCCAGCATCGCGACCACCACCAGGCCGACCGCGACGTTGCCGATGAACATGAGCAGCTTGCCGCGGAGCGCGGCGAGCAGCGGCGGCCCGATCGGGATGCCGTGCCGCAGCGCGAGCGTGGCGGCGCCCAGCCAGGCGGTGGTGAGCAGGTAGGTCACCGCGCCCGCGCTCAGCGCGAGGGCCAGTTCGGGGGTGGGCGCGGCGAGCAGCGGCCGGCCGAGGGCGCTCGCGACCGCCGCGGCCAGCGCCGTGGCGGCGGTGAGCGAGGTGGTGATGCGCACCAGCTCCAGCACCGGTCGGCGGTCCGCGACCACTGACATCGTGGTCCAGGCGGCACCGGCGCCGAGCAGCGCGGCGGCCGGCAGCCAGCCGGCGGGGACCAGCCAGAGGCAGACGAGGAGCGCGGCCTCGCCCCAGGTGATGCTGACCATGCCCGACGGGGCCCGGAAGCGGAGCCGGGCGAGCTGGGCCACGGCGAACGCGACGGTGGCGAGGCCGAACCGGGCCGGCCCGGGCAGGGGGTCGTCCATCGGCAGGTGTGCCGGTACGGCGAGGCCGAGCACCGCGGCCAGCAGCGCGGTGGCCGCGACCGCGACGGTCAGCAGCACGACGCTCACCGGGGTGCCCCGCAGGCCTAGCCGATCGGGTGGCCGGTCGGCCGGCTCGGAGGTCACGGACCCGCCCCGTCGGCGGGTGCGACCGGGACACGGTCGGGGCCCGTTGCTGCCCTCGACATCGGCGCCCCCCTTCCGCGCAGGGTGCGGGGCCTGACGGTCCCCCCGGCGGAAGGCTAAGCCAAAGCCGGTGGCCGCAACAGGGGGCGACCACCGGCTTGGGCGTGATTCATGCGGTGTTCAGCTGTTTCGGCGCTGCTGAGGGCCGTTGGGAGCACTCGTCGGTGAATCCTGCTCGACGGCCCCGTCTGTCGGATCGACGACTGCCGACTCGACCCGGCCCGGCTCACCCTGCCGCGGGAAGCGGTCGGGCAGGCGGCGCAGGCGGGCGTTCATGTTGCGGATGAGCAGGACGGTGACGGTGGCCAGCGCGACGATGAGGAAGAGGCCCATCGGGCCGGCCAGACCACCCGTGCGGGTGTCACCGAAGTTGTTCTCCGCGAGCACCTGGGCGGTGGTCAGCATGGTGTTCCTCCGATGTGCGGCTGACGACCAGGGTAGCCCGCGCCGATGTCAGTGGGCACGGCACGTCTCGCGCACCCCGGCGAAGAGGTCGGACTCGGGGAGCGGGCTGTCCACCAGCGAGCGGGCGAGCTGGAAGTCCTCCGTCGGCCAGGCGCGCTGCTGGAGCTCCATCGGCACCTGGAACCAGAACCCGTCCGGGTCGATCTGGGTGGCGTGGGCGCGCAGCGCGTCGTCGCGGACCGGGAAGTAGGCGGCGCAGTCGACCCGGGTGGTGATGCGCTCCCCCTTGTCGGGGCGCTCCTCCCAGCGCTTCATCCACTCGCCGTAGGGCGACTCCAGGCCGGCGGCGAGCATGGCCTCGTGCAGGCCCATGATCTTGGCCCGGGAGAAGCCCACGTCGTAGTAGAGCTTCAGCGGCTGCCACGGCTCGCCCAGCTCCGGGTGGCGCTCCGGGTCGCCGGCCGCCTCGAACGCCGCCACGGTGACCTTGTGGGTCATGATGTGGTCCGGGTGCGGGTAGCCGCCCTCCTCGTCGTACGTGGTGACCACGTGCGGGCGGAACTGGCGCATCAGCCGCACCAGCGGCGCGGCGGCGACCTCCACCTCCTGTAGCGCGAAGCAGCCCTCGGGCAGCGGCGGCAGCGGGTCGCCCTCGGGCAGACCGGAGTCGACGAAGCCGAGCCAGGCCTGCTCGACGCCGAGGACGGCGCGGGCGGCGTCCATCTCGGCGCGCCGGATGTCGCCGATGTTGGCCCACACGTCGGGGCGGTCCATCTTGGGGTTCAGCACGCTGCCCCGCTCGCCACCGGTGCAGGTGACGACCAGGACATCCACCCCCTCGGCGACGTATTTCGCCATGGTGGCGGCACCCTTGCTCGACTCGTCGTCGGGATGGGCGTGCACCGCCATGAGACGCAGCTGTTCTGCCACCTTCGGCGCTCCTCGTCTGTGCCGGCCGGGCGACCCGCCCAGGGCCGACCGGCTGACCTGCCGGAATCTCCCCCCGCGCCCGCGAAAGCCCCCGTGCTGGCACGTCGGGACCGCTGCCGGAGTGGCCGGGACCACCCTGGCCGGTCGAGGCCGACCTGCCATCCTTGACTCAGCGCCGGGCTGGGAAGATGGACCTAGCCATTCTTGCCGATGCTGCCGACAACAACGCCAGGAGATACCCGCCGGTGAGCGAGACGCACGCCACAGTCACACCGGGTACGCCGGTCTTCCCGCCCGGCCGGTACGGCCGTCGCCGGGAGCCGGGACGCCGCCGGCCGCTCCTGCTCGCCCTGACGGTGACCGTCCTGCTGGCCGTCCTCGGGCTGGCCGCCGCGAAGCTCTACAGCCAGTACGGCGACCCCGAGTACCAGGGCGAGATGATCAGCTACACCGGGATCACCGACTCCCGCGTGGTGGTCGACTTCCGGGTCACCGTGCCACCCGGCGGCTCGGCCACCTGCCTGCTGCGGGCCCGCTCGCACGACGGCGCCGAGGTGGGCCACGTCGAGGCCACCGTGACCGCCGAGTCCGGCCAGCGGCACGTCCGAGCCCGACAGGAGGTGCCCACCAGCGCCCGGCCGTTCATCGGCGAGGTGCTGCGCTGCCGACCGACCGGCTGAGCCGGAGCACCGGCGAGCTGCCGGAACACGCGTACCCCGGGTCCCGCGACCGGCACCCGGGGTGATCGACCACACCTCGACCGGCACGGCACTGGTAACTTGGTGGTTCACCTGTCAGCCAGTCCGCACCAACCGAGGAGATCGCCTGTGTCCACCAACGGAAACGAGGCGCCCGCCACCTGGCTGTCCCAGGACGCTTACGACCGCCTGCAGGCCGAGCTCGACGAGATGATCGCCAACCGGCCGGTCATCGCCGCCGAGATCAACGCCCGGCGTGAGGAGGGCGACCTGCGGGAGAACGGTGGCTACCACGCCGCCCGCGAGGAGCAGGGCAAGGCCGAGGGACGCATCCTCTATCTCAAGGAGCTGCTGCGCACCGCCAAGGTCGGTGAGGCTCCGGCCGCCGACGTGGTCTCGCCCGGCATGGTCGTCACCATCTACTTCGACGACGACGCCGACGACACCGAGACGTTCCTGCTCGGCTCCCGGGAGATCGCCTCCACCACCGACCTCACCGTCTACAGCCCCGAGTCCGCGCTCGGCAAGGCGATCCTCGGCGGCAAGGCGGGTCAGACCTGCACCTACACGGCCCCCAGCGGCGCCGACATCAAGGTGACAGTCGTGTCGTTCGAGCCCTACTCGGGCTGACCGCCCTCCGGACCCGTGCCGGACGGCTCGGGTCCCGACCCGACCGAGGCTGACAGGCTCCTCGGGCCCCGAGCCACACCCACCCGTTCGCCCCGACCGGACCATCCGGCCGGGGCGTTCGCGGTTCACCCCTCGCCGGCGAAGACGACCTGGTAGCCGCTGGCCCGCAGCGCGCTGATCAGCGTGTCCGAGTGCTCCACCCCACGGGTCTCCACGGACAGCGCCACCTCCACCTCGCCCAGCCGCAGGTGCGGGTTGGCCCGCTGGTGCACCACGTCCACCACGTTGGCCCGGTGCTCGGCGATCTCGCCGAGCAGCGAGGCGAGCTGACCGGGCCGGTCCACGCACCGCACGGTGATCCGCAGGAAGCGGCCGGCCGCGGCCAGGCCGTGCTCGATCACCCGGAGCATCAGCAGCGGATCGATGTTGCCGCCGGACAGGACCGCGACCACCGGCGCGGTCACGTCCACCGCGCCGGCCAGCAACGCCGCCACGCCGACCGCGCCGGCCGGCTCCACCACCTGCTTGCCCCGTTCCAGCAGCATCAGCAGCGCGCGGGAGATGTCCTCCTCGGAGACCGTCACCACGTCGTCGACGAGCTTGCGGACGTGGGTGAACGTCAACTCGCCGGGCCGGCCGACGGCGATCCCGTCGGCGATGGTCGCGAACGAGGGCAGCCGGACCGGTTCGCCGGCCCGCAGCGAGGGCGGGAACGCGGCGGCGCTCGCCGCCTGCACCCCGATCACCCGTACGTCGGGACGCAGCGCCTTGGCCGCCACCGCCATGCCGGACACCAGCCCACCGCCGCCGACCCCGGTCACGATGGTCCGCACGTCCGGGCACTGTTCGAGGATCTCCAACGCCACCGTGCCCTGACCGGCGATGACGTCCGGGTGGTCGAACGGGTGGATGAACACCGCACCGGTCCGCTCGGCGAAGGTCTGCGCCGCGATCAGCGACTCGTCCACGGTGTTGCCGACCAGCTCGATCTGCGCGCCGTACCCCTTGGTCGCGGCGACCTTCGGCAGCGGCGCGTTCACCGGCATGAAGACGGTGGCGTGCGTGCCGACCAGACCGGCGGCGAGCGCCACCCCCTGGGCGTGGTTGCCGGCGCTGGCCGCCACCACGCCCCGGGCCCGCTCGTCGGCGGAGAGCCGGGAGATCCGCACGTACGCGCCCCGCACCTTGTACGAGCCGGCGCGCTGCATGTTCTCGCACTTGAGCCAGACCGGCCCGCCGAGCGCGGCGCTGAGCGGACGGGACGGCTCCAGCGGCGTGGTGCGGGTGACGCCGGCGAGCAGCTCCCGCGCGGCCTGTACGTCGGCGAGACCGACCAGTTCCGTCATGCCCCGATCGTGCCACCCGCCCCGGCCGGAGGCGGCGGCGACGTCACCGACGGCGCGTCCGGTCCGGCGCCGGCCGGCGCGGGCGCAGCGGGGTCGGGCGCGGGAGCGACCGGCGCGGGGGCGGCCGGCGCGGCGGAAGCGGGCCAGCCGGGGTGGCCCGGCCAGACGGGCACGGCCCGGGCGAGGCGGTCCTGCTGGGCGGCCGAGATCCGGCGGACCAGCACCACGAACGAGATGCCGGCGACCAGGCAGGCCACCGACAGCAGCAGCCGGCCGCCGAGCGCGTCCTGGTAGTAGCGGACGTAGCTGCCGTACTCCACGTCGTTCTGCGGCCACTCGGTCAGCCGCGAGTACCGCTGGTCGTCACCGCGGCTGACCAACCGGTCGCCGACCGAGAAGACCAGCCAGGCCGCCCACCAGACGCCGACCAGGGCCGGCGTGGTGCGCCGGAGCAGGCTGTCCCGGGCGATGTTCGCGACCACCCGGGCCGGGACCACGAAGTTGGCGAACGGCACCAGCCAGCCGGCGATCGCCCAGCCCGGGCCGAGGCTCGGCAGGGCGCCCGCGAACGCGTCGGTGTTCTTCCGCGCCCGCCAGGTCCAGATGATGACCAGCACCGCCGCGGTCAGCAGGGCCAGCAGGTAGGGCAGCCCGAGCAGCAGTTCGGCGACCGCCGCGCCCAGCAGCAGGTCCCGGTCGCCCTGCTCGGCCGCCGCGCGGGCCATCCGCGCGCCGACCAGCGGGAACAGCGCGCCCGGCAGGTAGAGCACGGTGGCCGCGCCGACCGCGACCGCCGCCGCGGTGCCCAGGCCACGGACCGGGTACGTGGGCACGCCGGGCAGCACCGGCGGCTGGCCGAACGGCGTACCGCAACGCTGGCAGTCGGGGTCGACCGGGGACGCGACGTCCCCGCAGGTCTGGCAGTGCATCGGGAACCGTCCGGAAGGGTGTGCGCGACAGGGGTGCGCACACGTTAGACGATCATGCGGTGGCCGGCGACCCCGTACCGACCCGGGGATAGCCGGGAGCGTGCCGCGTCCACGGCGCCTGCATCTCGAACTGCCCGGCCACACCGAGCAGCAGCAGCTCCGATCCGGGCGGGCCGACGAACTGCACGCCGACCGGCAACCCGTCCGGGCGGCGGCCGACCGGCACCACGATCGACGGCAGGCCGGCGATGTTCCACGGCGCGGCGTACGGGGCGTACCGGATGTTGGTCGACATGTTCGCCAGCCAGGAGCGGCCGGACCAGCCGGCGGCCTGCGGCGGCGGCCCGGCCAGCGCCGGGGTGAGCAGCAGGTCGACCGAGTGGTCGGCGAAGAACTGCACCGACCGCTCGCGCCAGGCGCTCCGGTCGGCCTCCCGGACGTACCCCCGGCGCTGCGCCCACTCCCCCAGCGCGACGTGTCGGCGGCTGCGCCGCTGGAGCTGACGCGGCGCCACCCCGGCGGCCCGCACGTCCGCCGCGGCGGCCGCGAACCAGGTGGCGATGCCCTGGAGGCCGAGCCGGGTCGGGTAGACCGGGTCGGCGGGGACGGTGTCGTGCCCGGCGGCGGCCAGCAGCCGGCCGGCCGCGGCGACGGCGTCCCGGTTCGGCGCGTCCGGGGAGACGCCGCGCACCGGGGAGCGCAGCGACACGCCCACCCGCAGCCGCGGTGGCGGGACCAGCCGGTCCGGCCGGCGACCGGCCAGCACCGAGAATCCGACCACCGCGTCGGCGACCGTCCCGGTCAGCATGCCGTGCTCGGTGAGGCCGAACCAGTCGTCCGCGCCGAGTTGGCAGGGCACCACACCCCGGCCGGGCTTGAGGCCGACCAGGCCGCAGCAGGCCGCCGGGATGCGGATCGAGCCGAGACCGTCGTTGCCGTGGGCCATCGGCACCAGCCCGGCGGCCACCGCGGCGGCGGCGCCACCGGAGGAGCCGCCGGGGGTGCGCGACAGGTCCCACGGGTTGCGGGTCACGCCGGTGTCGTCGTCGGTGAGGGCCCACAGGCCCAGCTCCGGCATCCGGGTCACACCGAGGATCACCGCGCCCGCGCCGCGCAGCCGCCGGACCACCTCGTGGTCGGCCTCCGCCACGCCGGTACGCATCGCGGCCGACCCGTTCCAGGTGGGCAGCCCGGCGACCGGCGTGTTCTCCTTGACCGCCACCGGCACCCCGGCCAGCGGCAGGTCGGCCAGTTCCTCCTGCTCGTCGACCTTCTCCGCCTCGGTGATCGCCTCGCCGCCGCGTACCGTGCGGAACGCGGCCAGCTCGGCGTCGACCCGGGCGGCGTGGTCGAGGTGGTCGGCCACCACCTGCGTGGCGGAGACGTCACCACGGCGGACCGCACGGGCGATCTGCTTCGCGGTCGCCCCGACCCAGGTCGTCGGCAAGATGTCCGGCACTGCCACCCTCCCCGTCCAGCGGTCAGCCCAGCGCCTGCTCCAGATCGGCGAGCAGGTCGTCGACCGTCTCGATGCCGACAGACAGTCGCACGAGATCGCCGGGAACTTCAAGCGGCGAGCCGGCAGCGCTCGCGTGTGTCATCCGGCCCGGGTGCTCGATCAGGGACTCCACGCCGCCGAGCGACTCGGCGAGCACGAACAGCCGGGTGGAGTTGCAGATCTGCACGGCGTGCTCCTCACCGCCCGCCGCGCGGAACGAGATCATGCCGCCGAACCGGCGCATCTGCTTGGCCGCGACCTCGTGCCCCGGGTGCGACGGCAGGCCCGGGTAGATCACCTGGCCGACCTTCGCGTGCCCGTCCAGGTAGGCCGCGATCCGCTCGGCGTTGTCGCAGTGCCGGTCCATCCGTACCCCGAGGGTCTTGATGCCGCGCAGGGTGAGCCACGCGTCGAACGGTCCGTTGACGGCGCCCATCGCGTTCTGGTGGTAGCGCAGTTCCTCGCCGAGGGTGCGGTCCGCGGCGACCAGCGCGCCACCGACCACGTCGGAGTGTCCGCCGACGTACTTGGTCGTGGAGTGCACCACCACGTCCGCGCCGAACGCGATCGGCTGTTGCAGGTACGGCGAGGCGAACGTGTTGTCGACCACCAGCAGCGCGCCGGCGTCGTGCGCCACGGCGGCCAGGGCGGCGATGTCGGCGATGCCGAGCAGCGGGTTGGTCGGCGTCTCCACCCAGACGATCTTCGTGGTGCCGGGCCGGATCGCGGCGCGGACCGCGTCCGGGTCGGAAACCCTGGCCGGGGTGTACGCCAGACCCCACCGCTCGGCCACCTTGGCGAAGAGCCGGTAGGTGCCGCCGTAGGCGTCGTCCGGGATGACCACGTGGTCGCCCGGCTTGCACACGGTGCGCAGCAGGGTGTCCTCGGCGGCCAGGCCGCTGGCGAAGGCGAGCCCCACCGGGCCGCCCTCCAGCGCGGCCAGGCACTCCTGCAGCGCGTCCCGGGTGGGGTTGCCGGAGCGGCTGTACTCGTAGCCCTCGCGCGGTGCGCCGACGGCGTCCTGGGCGTAGGTGCTGGTCTGGTAGATCGGCGGGATCACCGCACCGGTGCGGGCCTCGGGGTCCTGACCGGCGTGGATGGCGAGCGTCTCGAAGCCGTGACTCATGCCGCAGACGTTAGTCCGCCGGCTCACCCGACTGCCGTCGAACCCGGGCGCGCGTCGCCGCCGCGAGGTTGTCGGCCGGGTCGGCCATACTGGGCCGGTGAGTTCGACCGAAGCGCTGCCGTCCCGTCTGCTCGGCACGATCGACCGGATCCCCACCTCGCTGGAGATCCTGGCTGGTCCGCGATCGGGCCGGGTCAGCCTGCCGGTGCGACTCGCCTGGTCGGGCCCGGCCGACTTCGACATCGGCGACGCGCGTGAACGACTGACCCTCTACTGCCTCCTCCTCGACTGCGGCCAGCGCAGCGACATCGTGCAATACGTCAACGCCACGCTGCTCCGCCAGGACTGGCCTCGCATCCGCCGGTTGACCGCGCGCCGCGTGACCCGGCTCTGGGAGCAACGACTGCCAGACCTCATCGCCGGGTGATGGACGAACTGCACCGTCGACTGCTGGAGATCGGTTTCGCCGCCGGCGACGACCTGGGGTTGATGCTCGCGGGCGGCTATGCCATGTGCGCCCACGACCTGGTCGACCGCCCCTCTCAGGACATCGACTTCGCGACGGCCGCCGCGATTCCGCTTCCCACCGTGACGGACCGCCTCGCCGCCGCCTACATCGCGGCCGGGTTCTCCGCTCGGATCGTTGAGTCGACGCCCCGAATGGCTCGCCTGCTGATCTCGAACGACGTGTCGTCGTGCGAGGTCGACCTGCTCAAGGAGGCCCTCGCGCCGCCGGCCCGAATGGCTCTGGGCCCGGTGCTTGCCTTCGACGACGCCGTCGGGCTCAAGGTTCGCGCGCTGCACGACCGCGCCGCCCACCGGGACTACATCGACGTCCGCGCCGCGAACGAGAGGCTCGCATGGACCGAGCTGGAGCACCTCGGCGCCCGCCACACCGCGGGTTTCTCGCTAGACGAGTTGGCCGACCGGTTGGGTGGCGTGACGGAGCGGGACATCCGGACCTTCCGTTCATACGGACTCACCGAGCCGCAGGTCGACGAGCTTCGGACATGGGCCCTGGGCTGGGAGGCGGATATCCGGGCGCGCCTGGCCAACGGTGAGACCGGCCCGGTGGGCGTCCCCGACGATGACTGGGACGCATACCTGGACGAGTCCTGAGCGCCTCACCCCAACCCGTCGATCATGAAGTTGACGATGGCTACGGGGTCGGCGGCATGTCGCCGCCAACTTCATGATCGGCGGACGTTGCGGAGGCGGGCCCAGGGGGTGACGCGGTCTAGCCTGAGCGCATGAGCGGGTGCGTGTTCTGCGGGATCATCGCCGGCGAGGTGCCGGCCGTCGTGGTGACCGACGAGCCGGACGGGGTGGCGTTCCTGGACACCCGGCCGGTGTTCAAGGGGCACGTGCTGGTGGTGCCACGCGCCCACGTGGAGACGCTGACCGACCTGCCGGACGACGCGTCGCCCGGCTACTTCCGGCTGGTGCGGCGGATCGCCGTGGCGGTCGAGTCCGGTCTGGGGTCCGGTGGGACGTTCGTGGCGATGAACAACCGGGTGTCCCAGTCCGTCCCGCACCTGCACACCCACGTCGTGCCCCGGACGAAGGGCGACGGGCTGCGGGGCTTCTTCTGGCCCCGCACCCGCTACGCCGACGACGCCGAGGCGACCGGCTTCGCCGGCCGGATCTCGGCGGCGCTCGCCTGAGCGTCGGGTGGACGGGTAAGGAACCGGGAACCGACGCTGTTGCACACGTTGGGAAAGCCAAGAGAGGAGTCCCACCGTGTTCCTCCGCCGCATGAAGGCCGAGATGATCTCTCCTGACCAGGCCCTGCCGGGCCGCCCGATCGCCATGCCCATCGCCGACCGGCACGAGGTGCTGCCGTCGACGCTGAAGGGCCCGTTCCCCGACGGCGCGCAGGTAGCCGTCTTCGGCATGGGCTGTTTCTGGGGCGCCGAGCGGCTGTTCTGGACCCTCCCCGGCGTGCTCACCACGTCCGCCGGCTACGCGGGTGGCTACACCACCAACCCGACGTACGAGGAGGTGTGCTCCGGCATGACCGGGCACGCCGAGGTGGTCCAGGTGGTCTACGACCCGTCGAAGATCGCCTACGAGGACCTGCTCAAGGTCTTCTGGGAGAACCACGACCCGACCCAGGGCATGCGCCAGGGCAACGACATGGGCACCCAGTACCGGTCCGCCATCTACACCACGACGGACGAGCAGCGCGCCGCCGCCGAGGCGTCGCGGGACGCGTTCGCGCCGATCGTGGCGCGGGCCGGCAAGGGCGAGATCACCACGGAGATCGCGCCGCTCGGCGACTACTACTTCGCCGAGGACTACCACCAGCAGTACCTGGCCCCGACGAAGAACCCGAACGGCTACTGCAACCACGGCCCGAACGGGCTGAGCTGCCCGGTCGGCGTCGCCCGCACCGCCGGCTGACGCCCGATGCCGGGTCTGCGGTGTTCGTCACATCGCGGGCCCGGCTCATCTCGGGCATCCGACACCGAGCGGGCAGGAACCGACGCGTTCCTTCACCGCCACACTCGGTAACCGCGCATCGTAGCAACCTGTCACACGTTCGTCATCGTCTCAACAGGCGAACTGCAACAACCTCTGGCAGCATTGGCTCGCATGTGCGGACTTGCGGGAGAGTTCCGCCGTGACGGTTCACGCGCCGACGTCTCGGCCGTGGAGCGGATGGCGGCCACGATGAGTGACCGAGGGCCCGACGACAGCGGCGTCTGGTCGCAGGGCCCGACCGCGCTGGGACACCGGCGCCTGAAGATCATCGACCTGTCCGCGGCGAGCGGCCAACCGATCGTCGACGCCGCCGCCGGGCTCACCGGGGTCTTCAACGGCTGCATCTACAACTACCGCGAGCTGCGCGCGGAGCTCCAGGCCAAGGGCCACCGCTTCTTCTCCGCCGGCGACAGCGAGGTCGTGGTCAAGGCGTACGCCGAGTGGGGGCTCGACTTCGTCGACCACCTGGTCGGCATGTTCGCGGTGGCGATCAGCGAGCGGGACACCGGCCGCCTGGTGCTGGCCCGCGACCGGCTCGGCATCAAGCCGCTCTACCTGGCCGAGAGCCCCGGCGTGGTGCGCTTCGCCTCGACCCTGCCGGCGCTGCTGGCCGGCGGCGGCGTGGACACCACCATCGACCGGGTGGCGCTCGCCCACTACCTGAGCTTCCACAGCATCGTGCCGCCGCCGCGGACCATCCTCGCCGGCGTCACCAAGCTGCCGCCGGCCACGGTCCGGGTGTACGAGGCGGACGGCACCACCCGGGAGCGGGTCTACTGGGACCCGACCTTCGGGCGCGCCGCCGAGCGGGCCGGCTGGTCCGAACGGGACTGGCAGGACGCGCTGCTCGACTCGCTCACCACCGCCGTCCGCCGCCGGATGGTGGCCGACGTGCCGGTGGGCGTGCTGCTCTCCGGCGGCCTCGACTCCAGCCTGGTGGTCGCGCTGCTCGCCGGTGAGGGCCAGGCCCGGTCCGGCCTGGCCACGTTCTCCATCGGCTTCGACGCGGTCGGCGGCCGGGAGGGCGACGAGTTCGTCTACTCCGACCTGGTGGCCAAGACGTTCGGTACCGACCACCACCAGATCCGGGTGCCCACCGGTGACCTGCTGCCGCCGCTGGAGGCCGCCGTCGCGGCCATGAGCGAGCCCATGGTCAGCCACGACTGCGTCGCGTTCTGGCTGCTCAGCCAGGAGGTCGCGAAGCACGTCAAGGTGGTCCAGTCGGGCCAGGGCGCGGACGAGATCCTGGGCGGCTACCACTGGTACCCGCCGCTGGCCGGGGTGGACCGGGAGCAGGCTCTCGACACGTACGCGAAGGCGTTCTTCGACCGGGACGCGGCCGGGCTGGCCCGGGTGCTCAACCCGGACTGGCTGGCCGACGGCGACCCGGCGCGCGAGTTCGTCGCCGCCCACCTGGGCCGCGCGGGCGCGGAGACCGCGGTCGACGCCGGCCTGCGGATCGACACCCAGGTCATGCTGACCGACGACCCGGTGAAGCGGGTCGACAACATGACCATGGCGCACGGCCTGGAGGCCCGGGTGCCGTTCCTCGACCACGAGTTCGTGGAGCTGGCCGCGAGCTGCCCGCCCGAGCTGAAGCTGGCCCAGGGCGGCAAGGGCGTGCTCAAGGAGATCGGCCGCCGGGTCCTGCCGCACGAGGTGATCGACCGGCCCAAGGGCTACTTCCCGGTGCCCGGCCTCACCCACCTGGAGGGCAAGCTCCTCGACCGGGTGCGCGACGCGCTCACCGCGCCCGAGGCGCGCCGGCGTGACCTGTTCCGCGGCGACTACGTCGACGCGCTGCTCGCCGACCCGAACGCCGAACTGACCCCGTTGAACGGAAACAAGCTGTGGCAACTGGGACTCCTGGAAATGTGGCTCCAGAGCCACGGAATCGACTGACCGTGACCGACACTCTCGCCACCGGCACGGCGCGTACCGACCGGGAACGGGTGCTGGGGCGCCGCCGGGAACGCGTCGGCCCCGGCGGTGACCCGGTCGCACCGGGCACGCCGGAGCCGCCGCAGCCGAAGACCGGGTCCGCCGACGCCTCGGGCGTGGTGCTCGACTGCGGCTGGGGCCGGCTGGTCTTCGGGCAGACGTTCGCCGACCAGGTGCACGTGGCCGACGTGCTGCGCTCCGAGGCGGTCGGCGCCCGGGACATCTGCATCTACCTGCGCGACCCGCACGTGCTGGTCTCCCGGCTGCCGGACGAGCTGTTCATCGACCCGTCACTGACCTACCGGCTGCCGCTGGGCGAGCGCCGCCCGGCCGCCACCGAGGGCGGCGAGATCCCCGGGCTCACCATCCGGCCGCTGCGCGACGCGGACGACGCGGACGCGGTGAACCGGATCTACGCCCGCAACGGCATGGTCACCGCCCCGGTCGAGGTGCTGGTGGACAACGCCGGCACCGACCGGTTCCTGCACCTGGTGGCCGAGGACGCCACCGGCGAGGTGGTCGGCACCATCACCGGCGTGGACCACGTCGCGGTCTTCGACGACCCGGAGCACGGGGCCAGCCTCTGGTGCCTGACGGTCGACTTCAACACCGCGCCGCCCGGCACCGGCCAGGCGCTGCTCACCGCGCTCGCCGACCAGCTCGACACGCGCGGCCGGGCGTACGTGGACCTGTCCGTGCTGGCCGAGAACTCGGGCGCGATCCGGCTCTACGAGCGGCTCGGCTTCCACCGCACCGGCACGCTCTGCGTCAAGCGGAAGAACCCGATCAACGAGCGCCTGTTCCTGCCCGCCATGCCCGAGGGGTACGACGAGCTCAACCCGTACGCGAAGATCGTCGCGGACGAGGCGATGCGGCGTGGCATCCGGGTGGAGGTCACCGACCCGCACTGGGGTGAGCTGAAGTTGACCACCGGTGGCCGGACCATCCACACCCGCGAGTCGCTGTCGGAGCTGACCTCGGCGGTGGCGATGAGCCGCTGCGACGACAAGCGGGTGACCCGGCGCATCCTGACCGAGGCGGGGCTGTCCGTGCCCCGCGGTCGCACCGCCACCGGCGAACCCGACGACCTCGCGTTCCTGGCCGACGTCGGCCCGGTGGTGGTCAAGCCGGCGCGGGGCGAGCAGGGCAACGGGATCACCGTGGGCGTGCGGACGGCGGAGGCGTTGACCGCCGCGGTCGAGCTGGCCCGCCGGTTCTGCCCGGACGTGCTGATCGAGGAGCTGCGCGCGGGCGAGGACCTGCGGGTGGTGGTGATCGACCACGAGGTGGTCGCCGCCGCGGTCCGGCGCCCGGCGCAGATCACCGGCGACGGGGTGCACGACGTCACCGAGTTGATCGAGCGGCAGAGCCGCCGCCGGGCCGCCGCCACCGGCGGCGAGTCCCGGATCCCGATCGACGACATGACCCGTGAGGTGGTGGCCGAGGCCGGCTACCAGATGCACGACGTGCTGCCGGAGGGGCAGGTGCTGGCGGTCCGGCGGACCGCCAACCTGCACACCGGCGGCACCATCCACGACGTGACCGCCGAGCTGCACCCGGCGATCGCCGAGGCGTGCGTGACCGCCAGCCGGGCGCTGGACATCCCGGTCACCGGGCTGGACCTGCTGGTCCCCGCCCCGGACGCGCCGGAGCACGTGTTCATCGAGGCCAACGAGCGGCCGGGACTGGCCAACCACGAGCCGCAGCCGACCGCCGAACGCTTCGTCGACCTGCTCTTCCCGGGCACGCGGGCACCGCAGCGACTCTGGTCGCCGGCCGGTGCGGCAGGCTCAGGGGCATGACCGCACGGAAACCCCAACCGCTCAAGCTCGACCTCGAATACCTGCGCCAGGTGCTGGTGGAACTGTTGGAGATCCCCAGCCCGTCCGGGCGTACCGACCACATCCAGCAGTACGTGGGCGAGCGGCTCTCCGCGCTCGGGATCAGCTCCACGCTGACCCGGCGCGGAGCGCTGAGCGCCTGCCTGCCCGGCCCCCGGTCGACCGGCGCCGACCGCGCGGTCGTGGTGCACACCGACACCATCGGCGGCATGGTGAAGCGGCTGAAGGAGAACGGCCGGCTGGAGATCAACCCGATCGGCACGCACAGCGCCCGCTTCGCCGAGGGCGCCCACGTGCGGATCTTCACCGACGACCTGGACCGGGTGATCACCGGCCAGGTGCTGCCGCTCAAGGCCAGCGGGCACCGCTACAACGAGGCGGTCGACCTCCAGGGGGTCGGCTGGGAACTGGTCGAGGTCCGGGTCGACGAGCCGGTGCGCGACGAGGCAGGCCTCCGCGCGCTCGGCGTCGACGCCGGCGACTTCGTCGCGCTGCTGCCCAACCCGACGATCACCCCGAGCGGATACGTCAAGTCCCGGCACCTGGACGACAAGGCCGGGGTGGCCGCGGTGCTGACCGCGTTCAAGGCGATGGTCGACGCCGGGGTCACCCCGGCGGTCACCGCGCACCTGCTGGTCACCGTCACCGAGGAGATCGGCCACGGTGCGAGCCACGGGCTGGACCCGGACGTGGCGGAGATCGTCTCGGTGGACGCGGCGGTGGTCGCGCCCGGCCAGCAGTCCCGGGAGAACGCCGCCACGCTGGCGATGGGCGACGGGGTCGGCCCGTTCGACTACCACCTCACCCGCAACCTGGCCTCGATCGCCAAGGAGCACGGCGTCGACCTGGTCCGGGACGTGTTCGACTACTACCGCTCGGACGCCGCCTCGGCGGTCGAGGCCGGGGCGCACGCCCGGGTGGCGCTGCTCGGCTTCGGCGTGGACGCCACCCACGGGCACGAGCGCACCCACCTCGACGGCCTGCACCATCTCGCCCAACTGCTCTGCCTCTATCTGCAGAGTCCGCTGGTGTTTCCCGAGTGGGACGCCGAGCCGGAGGGCGACCTGGCCGACTTCCCGTCGCTGGCGGTGCAGCCGGCGCACGAGGAGGGCCCCCGGGAGGGCCCGATCGGCGTGGAGTGACCGTCACCCGGCCGGCCCTCTGAGCGCGGTCCCGGGCTCTCGTGCGCCCTGTGATCGAAATCCGTTGCCGTGGCCGCCGGGAAGTGGATAGCGTGGCGGTACACGGGAAAGGAGGTGGTCCAGACTTGTATAGCAATCGGACTCGTGAGGTGGCTGTCCGCTAGCCGCTGTCCTCGACAGTGAAAACCGTCCGCCGCGAGGCGGGCACAGCTCGATCGTCGAGACCGTGTGGCAGCGGTGCGGCGAAACCACGACAGCCACCCGACCCCCGGGGTGCCGGCCCAGTCCAGCCGGCCCGCGCGCGAGCGCGGAAGCCCCGGGGGTCGCTTCATGTCTGGGGGAAGACCTTGTCCATGCGGGAGCTGGTGGTGCTCGGGACGGCCAGCCAGGCGCCGACGCGGCAGCGCAACCACAACGGCTACCTGCTGCGCTGGGACGACGAGGTGATCCTCTTCGACCCGGGCGAGGGCAGCCAACGCCAGATGCTGCACACCGGTGTCACCGCCACCGACCTGACCCGGATCTGCGTCACCCACTTCCACGGCGACCACTGCCTCGGGCTGCCCGGCATGATCCAGCGGCTCTCGCTGGACCGCGTACCGCGCCCGGTGGCCGTGCACTTCCCGGCCGGCGGCGCCGAGTACTTCGCCCGGCTGCGCCACGCGTCGAGCTTCTACGAGACCGCCGAGCTGGCCGTCGAACCGATCGACACCGACGGGCAGCGGATCACGCTGGGCATCGGCACGCTGGAGGCCCGCCGGCTGCGGCACCCGATCGAGACGTACGGCTACCGCCTGGTCGAGCCGGACGGCTGCCGGATGCTGCCGGAGCGGCTGGCCGCGTACGACATCGCCGGTCCGGACGTGGGGCGGCTGCTGCGCGACGGCCACCTGGACCGCGACGGGCGTCGCGTCACCCGGGACGAGGTGAGCGTCACCCGCCCGGGGCAGCGGTTCGCGTTCGTGATGGACACCGGGCTCTGCGACGGCGTGTACGCGCTGGCCGAGCACGCCGACCTGCTGGTGATCGAGTCGACGTTCCTGGAGTCGGAGGCCGCCCTCGCCGCCGAGGTCGGCCACCTCACCGCCGGCCAGGCCGCCCGGGTGGCCGCCGAGTCGGGGGTACGCACGCTCGTGCTCACCCACTTCTCCCAGCGGTACGCCGACCCGCGCCGCTTCCACGACGAGGCCCGCGAGCACTTCACCGGTGATCTGGTGATCGCCGAGGATCTCCAGACGGTGCAGGTGCCGCCCCGGCGGGTACCGTCGCCCGGGTGACACTATCCCTACGGTCCGCGACCGAGGCCGACCTGATGGCGGTCGGCGCCCTGCACCAACGCTCGCGGGTGGCGGCGTACTCGTCGATCCTGCCACCCGAGGCGCTCGCCGAACCGACACCGGAGGCGATGGGGCGCTACTGGGTGGAGCGGCTGACCTGGGAGGGCGCGGACCACCGGATGACCGTGGCCGAGCGGGACGGGCGACTGGTGGGCTTCAGCTACCTCGGGCCGGACGACGAGGGCGACCCGGCGACCGGGCTGCTCAACGCGATCCACCTCGAACCGGACGAGCGGGGCCGGGGCACCGGGCGGGCGCTGATGGTGGACGCGCTGGACGCGATGCGGGACCGCTCGTGGACCCGGGCCGTGCTGTGGGTGCTGCGCGACAACGCCTCCGCGCGCCGGTTCTACGAAGGTGGCGGCTGGCGGGCCACCGGCGCGAGCCGCGTCGACCGCATCGGCCCCGCACTGGTGGACCAGGTGCGCTACGCGCGTGAGGTGTAAGGAAGGGCCCCTTCTTAACGCATTCGGTAGAGGAAGGGCCCCCTGTTAACACCGCGCCCGTTCGCTGTCAGCGGAGTCGGGCATGGGCGCCGACGGGTGAGGCGTTGGTGGCGACATGGAGGAGACCGAGGACACCGGGCGGGCGGAGGACGCCGCGCTCGACGCGTACTCCCGGGTGGTGACCGGTGTGGCGGCGCGGGTGCTGCCCGCGGTGGCGGCCCTCTCGGTGCGGACCGCGCGCGGCGCGGGCGCCGGCTCGGCCGTCGTGATCGGGCCGGACGGGCTGCTGCTGACCAGCGCGCACGTCGTGCAGGGCGCGAACGGTGGCGTGGCCGCCTTCGGCGACGGCACCGAGACCCGGTTCCGGGTGGTGGGCGCCGACCCGCTGTCGGACCTGGCCGTGCTGCGCGCCGACGAATCGGGCGTGCCGCCGGTCGAGCTGGGCGACGCCGACCGGCTGCGCATCGGCCAACTGGTGGTCGCGGTCGGCAACCCGATGGGGCTCGCCGGCTCGGTCACCGCCGGGGTGGTCTCCGGGCTGGGCCGGTCGCTGCCCGCGCGGGACGGGCGGCTGGTCCGGTTGATCGAGGACGTCATTCAGACCGACGCCGCGCTCAACCCCGGCAATTCGGGTGGGGCGCTCGCCGACTCCACCGGCCGCGTCGTCGGGGTCAACACCGCGGTCGCCGGGTACGGGCTCGGGCTGGCGGTGCCGGTCAATCCCACCACCCGGCAGATCGTCGCCGACCTGACCGACGCGGGGCGGGTCCGCCGGGCCTGGCTGGGGGTGGCCGGCGCGCCGGTGCCGCTGCCGCCGGAGGTGACCGCGCGTACCGGCCAGCGGCGCGGGCTGCGGGTGGTGGAGGTGGTGCCCGGCAGCCCGGCCGGGGTCGCCGGGATCTACCTCGGTGACGTGATCGTGTCCGCGGGCGGGCGGCCGGTGCAGGACGGGCAGAGCCTGCAACGGCTGATGCTCGGACCGGCCATCGGCGTCCGGCTGCCGGTCACCCTGCTGCGCAAGGGGGCGTACGTGGACGTGGTGGCGGTCCCGACCGAGCTGGGCAGCCGGTGAGGAGTGTTAAGAAGGGCCCCTTCCTCTACGCCAGGCGTTAAGAAGGGGCCCTTCCTTACACCTCAGCGGGCGCCGAGGTGGGCGAGCAGGTCCTGCCGGGTGAGCACGCCCTTCGGCTTGCCGTCGACCAGCACCAGCGCCGCGTCGGCCTTCTCCAGCAGCCCGACCGCCTCGCTGACCGGCTGCCCGCCGCCGATCATCGGCAGCGGCTCGCCCATGTGCCGCTCGATCGTGTCGTGCAGATGGGCCTGGCCGGTGAAGAGCGCGTCGAGCAGGTCCCGCTCGGCGATCGAGCCGGCCACCTCGCCGGTCACCACCGGCGGCTCGGCCTTGAGCACCGGGAGCTGGGAGACGCCGTATTCGCGCATGTAGTCGATGGCGTCGCGGACCGTCTCGGTCGGGTGCACGTGCACCAGCTCGGGCAGGCCGCCCGGCTTGCCGGCGAGCGCGTCGGCCACGGTCGGCTCGGTGCCCGAGTCGTCCAGGAAGCCGTACCGGGCCATCCACCCGTCGTTGAAGATCTTGGACAGGTAGCCCCGGCCGCCGTCCGGCAGCAGCACCACGACCACGTCGTCCGGGCCGGCCTTGCGGGCCACCTCCAGCGCGCCCACCACGGCCATGCCGCAGGAGCCGCCGACCAGCAGACCCTCCTCGCGGGCCAGCCGGCGGGTCATCTCGAAGGACTCCTTGTCCGACACCTCGACGATCTCGTCCGCGATCGAGCGGTCGTACGTCTCCGGCCAGAAGTCCTCGCCGACGCCCTCGACCAGGTAGGGCCGACCGGTGCCGCCGGAGTAGACCGAGCCCTCCGGGTCCGCGCCGACCACCCGGACCCGCCCCTCGGACGCCTCCTTGAGATAGCGGCCGATGCCGGTGATGGTGCCGCCGGTGCCGACACCGGCCACGAAGTGGGTGATCTTCCCCTCGGTCTGCCGCCACAGCTCCGGCCCGGTGGTCTCGTAGTGCGAGCGCGGGTTGGCCGGGTTGCTGTACTGGTTGGGCTTCCACGCGCCGGGGATCTCCCGGGCCAGCCGGTCGGAGACGTTGTAGTAGGAGCGCGGGTCCTCCGGCGCGACGGCGGTCGGGCAGACCACCACCTCGGCGCCGTACGCGCGCAGCACGTCCTGCTTGTCCTGGCTGACCTTGTCCGGGCAGACGAACACGCACCGGTAGCCCCGGAGCTGGGCCACCAGGGCCAGCCCGACACCGGTGTTGCCGCTGGTCGGCTCCACGATCGTGCCGCCCGGCCCGAGGATGCCGGCCTTCTCGGCGTCCTCGACCATGCGCAGCGCGATCCGGTCCTTGACCGATCCGCCCGGGTTGACGTATTCCACCTTCGCCAACACGGTCGCCTGGATGCCCTCGGTGACGTTGCGCAGGCGTACCAGCGGGGTGTTGCCGATCAGCTCGACGACGTTGTCGTAGTACTGCACCTCGTTGTGCCCTTCGTTGCGCCGCCGTCGTTCCGGCGGCCGGTCAGCCGTCAGTTCGCCGCCCAGCGTACGTGCCGTCAGGGCGCCACGTGCCCGGGGACGACGGAGCTGCGACGTGCCTCCCACTCCAGGAACCGTTCGGTCTCGGCGAGCACGCTGCCGGCCAGCCAGGTGACCATCACCGCGTCGTCGGCCAGCCCGAAGATCGCCAGCGGGATCTCCGGCAGCAGGTCGATCGGGGAGACCACGTACGCCGCCGCGCCGGCCATCAGGGCCAGGCGGACGCCGCCGTCGTACTCGCCCCGGGCGGTCGCCCGGATCATCCGCGGCAGCGCCGCCAGCCGGGCGCCCAGTGACGGCCCGCCGCGCGCGCCGGCCGCCAGTGCCCGGGCCAGCGCGGCGAACGCGGCGCTCCGCTTCAACGTCTTCCCCATGTCTCCGCCCCTCTCCGTCCGACCAGGGTGCGACCCCGGGGCAAGCCCGCGTCCGCTTTCCCCGGAGTACCCAGACGGGCACCCGCCCAGCCTCCCGATCACGGGAAGCGGTGGTCGTAGCGGCGCGATACTGTCGGCTCATGGGGGACGCTGGTTCCGTCGCGCCGGTCCGCTGGCAGCGCGCCCGGCAGATCGCCCGCCTCGCGGCGATCGGCACGGGCGCCACGGTGGCGGCCACGGCCGCCACCGGCGGTGTGCTGCTCGGCCAGGCCCGGCAGGCCCGGCGCACCATCCCGATGGCCGAGGCCCCGCCGCCCCGCTGCGACGGCGTCTACGGCGCGAAGCTCCCCGGCCCGCCGGTCACCATGGTCGTCCTCGGCGACTCGTCGGCCGCCGGCTACGGCGTGCACCGCCGCCGGGAGACGCCCGGTTCGCTGCTGGCCACCGGCTTGTCCCGGCGGCTGCACCGCCCGGTCCGGCTGCACCGGTTCGCCGTGGTGGGCGCCCTGTCGGCCGGGCTGAAGCCGCAGGTGGAGTCCGCGCTGGAGGTCGCGCCGGACGTGGCCGTGGTGCTGGTCGGCGGCAACGACGTCACCAACCGCACGCCGCCGGCGTTGGCCGTGCGCTACCTGGTCGACGCGGTCCGCACGTTGCGCGCCGCCGGCTGCGAGGTCGTCGTGGGCACCTGTCCCGACCTCGGCACGATCCGGCCGATCCAGCCGCCGCTGCGGTGGCTGGCCCGGCGCTGGAGCCGCCAGCTCGCCGCCGCCCAGACGGTGGCGGTGGTCGAGGCGGGCGGGCGGACGGTCTCCCTCGGTGACCTGCTGGGGCCGCGGTTCGCCGCCGAGCCCGGCCGGATGTTCGCGTGGGACCGGTTCCACCCCTCCGCCGAGGGCTACGCGGTCGCGGCGGCGGCGCTGCTGCCGACCGTGCTGTCCGCGCTCGGGGCCGTCCCCGAACGCCGCCCTTCGCTCGCCGGCGCGGAAGGCGTACGGTCGCTCCCGGAGGCGGCCCACGAGGCGGCCCGGCACGCCGGCACCGAGGTCAGCGGCGCCCAGCTGCGGGGTCGCGACCGCGGGCCCGGTGGTCGGTGGGCGCAGCTGCGGCGGCGGGCCTTCTTCGGCGTCGGCGCGGTGCCCTCGACCGGCACCGCCGCCGACTCGGCCACGCTGGAGGGAACGGCATGAGCGAGCGCCACGTCGGACACCGGGAGGTGAGGGCATGAGCGGACCGGATCAGACGGCGGCCCGGTGGGGCCGGGCCGCGGCCCTGTCGCTGCTGGCCGGCACGGTCGGCGGCGCGGCGGTCCTCGCCGGCCAGGCGATCGCCGCCCGCACCCGCGAGTACGCCCAGCCCGAGCTGGGGTTGGTGCTGCGCGCCACGGTCGGCCGGGCCGACGCGCCTCCGCTGCGGCTGGTGCTGCTCGGCGACTCGTCGGCGCTCGGCGTGGGGGTCGACCGGTTCGAGGAGACCATCGGCGGTCAGCTCGCCCACCTGCTCGCCGAGGGGCCGACCGGCCGCCGGGTCCACCTGTCCAGCGTCGGGGTCTCCGGGTCCCGCGCCACGGACCTGGCCACCCAGGTGGCCCGGGCCATGCTCGGTGAGCGCCCCGACGTGGCGGTGGTCCTGATCGGCGCGAACGACGCGACCGCGCTGGCCCGCCCGGCCGACGCGGCGGCCTATCTCGGCTCGGCGGTGCGCCGGCTGCGGGAGGCGCACGTCGAGGTCGTGGTGGGCACCTGTCCCGATCTCGGCGCGGTCCGCGCCGTCGCCGCCCCGCTGCGCCAGGTGCTCGCCTGGTCCGGTCGGCGGATGGCCCGCGCCCAGACGTCCGCCGTGCTGGACGCCGGCGGCACCGTGGTCGACCTGGGCACCGAGACCGGCCCGGTGTTCCGGGCCGATGCCGGCACGCTCTGCCGCGACGGCTTCCACCCGTCCGCCGACGGCTACCGGGTCTGGGCGCACGCGCTGCTCCCGGCGGTCGAGGCCGCCGCGGCGGTCGCGTTCCGGCACCACCGTCGCCCGCCGGCGGGGTGACATTTCCCGCCCGCCGCGTGGCTTCCACGGCAAGTTACCCGCGGGTTAACGTTGGTTCATGCCGATTGAGTCGCCCCGCGACGCCGTCATCGTCGCCACCGCCCGGTCCCCCATCGGCCGCGCGTTCAAGGGTTCCCTGCGGGAGGTCCGCCCGGACGACCTCGCCGCCACCATCGTCCAGGCCGCCCTCGACAAGGTCCCGGGGCTCGATCCCACCACCATCGACGACCTCTACCTGGGGTGCGGCCTGCCCGGCGGCGAGCAGGGCTTCAACATGGCCAGGGTGGTGTCCACCCTGCTGGGCCTGGACGGGCTGCCCGGCGCCACGCTGACCCGCTACTGCGCCTCCTCGCTGCAGACCACCCGGATGGCGATGCACGCGATCCGGGCCGGCGAGGGCGACGTGTTCGTCTCCGCCGGTGTGGAGATGGTCTCCCGGTACGCCCGGGGCAACTCCGACACCCTGCCGCCGGAGGCGCAGGCGCTGGTCGGCGGCGGCTGGGAGAACCCGCGCTTCGCCGAGGCGCGCGAGCGGTCGCAGGCCCGCGCCCAGGCCGGCGCCGAGGTGTGGACCGACCCGCGGGACGCCGGCCAGCTGCCGGACATCTACCTCACCATGGGTCAGACCGCGGAGAACCTGGCCCAGGTGTACGACGTGACCCGCGAGGACATGGACGCGTTCGGCGTCCGTAGCCAGAACCTGGCCGAGAAGGCGATCGCGGACGGCTTCTGGGCCCGCGAGATCACCCCGGTCACCACGCCGGACGGCACCGTGGTCGGCACCGACGACGGCCCGCGTCCCGGGGTGACCCTGGAGGCCGTGTCCGGCCTGAAGCCGGTGTTCCGCCCGGACGGTCGGATCACCGCCGGCAACTGCTGCCCGCTGAACGACGGCGCCGCCGCCGTGGTGATCATGAGCGCGGAGCGGGCGTCCGAGTTGGGGCTCACCCCGCTGGCCCGGATCGTCTCCACCGGTGTCACCGCGCTCTCTCCGGAGATCATGGGTCTGGGCCCGGTCGAGGCGTCGAAGCAGGCGCTCCGGCGGGCCGGCATGACCATCGACGACGTCGACCTGGTCGAGATCAACGAGGCGTTCGCCGCCCAGGTGATCCCCTCGTACCGGCAGTTGGGCATCCCGGAGGAGAAGTTGAACGTGATGGGCGGCGCGATCGCCGTCGGCCACCCGTTCGGCATGACCGGCGCCCGGATCACCGGCACCCTGCTCAACGCGCTGGAGTGGCACGACAAGACCATCGGTCTGGAGACCATGTGCGTCGGCGGCGGCCAGGGTATGGCGATGGTGCTCGAACGACTGGGCTGAGTCCGGTTCGCCGGAGGTCGGGCCGGGTACGGGAGGCCGCATGGCGACCGTGGTGGAACGCGAGCGCAAGTACTCCGGCGACCAGGGTTTCCGGCTGCCCGACCTGACCGGGTGCGGTGGCGTCGTGACCATGTCCGACGCCACCGTCTCGGATCTGGACGCGGTCTACTGGGACACCGACGACCTGCGGCTGCTCCGCGGCGGGCACGCGCTGCGGAGGCGTACCGGCGGGCACGACGCCGGCTGGCACCTCAAGGTGGGCGCTGTCGGCGGTGCCCGCGTCGAACACCAGTTCCCGGCCGGGGAGTCCGACGCCGGGCCGCCCGCCGAGCTGGTCGCGCTGATCCGGGGCGCGTCCCGGGGTCGGCCGGTCGCCCCGGCCGCCCGGGTCGTGAACCACCGTCGGGAGCGGCGGCTGCGGGACGTGGACGGTCGGGTGCTGGCCGAGGTGGCCGAGGACGACGTCCGGTCCGAGGACCTGGTGGACGGCACCACGCAGACCTGGCACGAGATCGAGATCGAGCTGGTCGGCGGCGACGACGGGCTGCTCGACGCGGTGGCGGAACGGTTGCGCGCCGCCGGCGCCCGCGAGGTGCCGGTCAGCAAGTCCCACCGCGCCGTCGCCGCGCGGCTCGCACGGTGCGACGACCGCGCGCCCGAGGGCGCGGCGGGGCCGGTCCTCGGGTACGCCCGGGCGCAGCGGGACGCGTTGGTCGGCAACCACGCGGCGGCGTACCAGGGCGACGAGGACGCGGTCCACGACATGCGGGTGGCGGTCCGCCGGCTGCGGGCCACGCTGCGCACGTTCCGCGGCCTCTGGGACCGGCGGGAGAGCGAGGCGGTCCGCGCCGAGCTGCGCTGGCTCGGCGGTGAGCTGGGTCGGGTACGCGACGTCCAGGTGATGGCCGTCCGGCTCGACACGGCGGTGCACGAGCTGCCGGACGATCTGGTGCTCGGCCCGGTCCCCGCGCGCGTCGGCGAGCGCTTCGCCGCCGACCTGGCCCGCTCGACCACCGCGCTGCGGGCGGCCCTGGACTCCGACCGCTACCCCGAGCTGCTTGGCCGGCTGGACCGGCTGGTCGAGACGCCGGCCGGCGAGGTCGACCGCCGCTGGGTGGACCGTCGGATCCGCCGCGCCCTGCGGCGCGCCGACGACCGGCTGGACGCGGCGTCGGCCGTCGCCGGGCCGGCCGGGGACCTCGCGCTGCACGAGGCGCGCAAGGAGTACAAGGCGGCCCGGTACGCGGTCGAGGTCCGCGAACCCGCCGTGGGCAAGCCGGCCGCCCGACTGGTCAAGCGGCTCAAGGCGCTCCAGGACCTGCTCGGCACGCACCAGGACTCGGTGGTGACCCGGGAGGTGCTGCGGCGGCAGGCCCTCCAGGCGTACGCCGAGGGCGAGAACACGTTCACCTACGGTCTGCTGCACGCCCGGCAGGCCGAGGCGGCCGGGCACGACCGGCCGGCGGTGATCCGGGCGCGGGACCGGGCCCGACGGCACAAGGTCCGCCGCTGGCTGCGGGGATGACCGGGGCCGGTGCCGAGCCGGGGCGGGAGGAGGCGCTCCCGCTTCTCGGTGCCTTTCGAGCTGATATCGGAAACGACTCGGTTCGACCGCGGTCCCGACGTCGCGCGGTCCACCGCGCGCGACTCATGCGCCCACCGCGCGCGACTCATGCGCCCACCGCGCGCGACTCATGCGCCCACCTCGGCGCGACGCGTGCTCCCGCCAGGGGCGCAACCCGCGCTGATTCGTTTCTGATATCAGCTCGAAAGGCACTGACCGGCGACCATCCGGCAAGCGCGCCGGGTCACCCGGAACGGCGATCAGAGTGTGGCGCGGGTGCGGGTCACCGCGGCGGCGGCGTCGGCCAGCACGGGCTCCGGTGGGCCGGCCAGGGCCAGGTCGGCGGCGACCACCCGGAGCTGGTCGGGCAGGGCCAGGTCGCTGGGCAGCCGGGGCACGTCGCGGCGCGGCTCGCCGGCGGCGTCGGCGGCCAGGTTGGCGATCTCCTGGACCAGCTTGTGCACCAGGTCGGCGCGGGACACGTTGCCCCCCTCGGCCGGCGCCGACCAGCGCGGCTGCTGCCAGTGCCCGACCTGTCGGACCAGCAGGGCCACCGCCCGGTCCAGCTCCGCTGCGCTCATCGCCGCCGAGTCTACGACGGCTCCAGGTCAGCGACGCACGTAGCTGAGCAGGCGGAGGATCTGCCAGTAGAGGAAGATCAGACCGACCAGCAGCCCGAACGCGCAGTACCAGGCGTAGCGGCGGGGCAGCCGGTTCCGGACGGACCGTTCGACCAGGTCGAAGTCGAGGACGAAGCCGAGCGCGCCCGCGATGATCGCCACCACCGAGAAGACGTACGGCAACCAGCCCACCCGGCCGCTGAGGCTGTAGACCGCCACCCCCTGCCGGCCGGTGAACAGGTACGCGAGCAGATTGACCAGGCCGAGCGCCACGATCCCGACGAGCGTGCCGATGACCAGCCGGGCCAGCCGCGGGGTGGCCCGGATCAGCCGGGCCCGGTAGAGCAGGGCCATGCCGAGGAAGACGCCGAACGTGCCGACCACGGCCTGCGCCACGATGCCCGGGTAGACCAGCTCGAACGCCCGGCTCGCCACCCCGAGCAGCAGTCCCTGGAGCACCGCGTACCCGACGATGAGCGGCGGGTTGGTGATCTGCTTGAGCGAGATGACCAGCACCAGGGCGAGGCTGGCCAGGGCGCTGCCGGCCAGCGCCGCCGAGATCCACGCGGCCTGCGGCACCACGAACCACGCCACCGCCGCGGTGACCCCGGTGAGCAGCAGCAGGCCCACCGTCCGGGCGACCACGTCGGCCACGGTCATCGTGTCGCCGGCGTCGACGCCGAGCACCTGCCGCTCGGTGCGGCCGACGTCGTCCAGCCGGTCGAGCACCGGATTGGCACTGCGCACCGTGGCCCCCTCCCGCCGACGTACCCGGATCCCACTCTGCCCCGGGCTGGCCGGTGGGGACGGGTAAACGGCGACGCCCGCCGCCGCGGGAGCGGCAGGCGGGCGTCGCGGGGAGGACGGGACGGTCAGTCGTCGCCCTGGAAGTAGCTGAGCAGCCGCAGGATCTCGATGTAGAGCCAGACCAGGCCGACCACGATGCCGAACGCGGCGGTCCAGGCGTAACGCTGCGGGAGGCCCATTCGGACCCCCTCCTCGATCTGGGCGAAGTTGAGCACGAAGCTCAACGACGCCACCACGATGCAGACCAGGCTGAACCCGATGGCCAGCGGGCTGCCGTCGCGCAGGTGCGTGTTGACGCCGAACAGCGCCAGCACCAGGTTGACCAGCATCACGCCGAACAGGCCGGCGATGATCGCCACCATGATCCGGGCGAACTTCGGGGTGGCCCGGATGATCCGCGCCTTGTAGATCATCGCCATCAGGAAGAAGACGCCGAAACTGGCCGCCACCGCCTGGAGCACGATGCCGTCGTAGAGCGTCTCGAAGGCCTTGCTGACCATGCCGACGAAGACGCCCTCGACGATCGAGTACGCCACCACGAGCGCCGGGTTGGCCATCCGGGAGAACGAGATGATCAGGCCGAGCACCAGACCGACCACGGCCGCGCCGATCCAGGCCACGCCGACCAGCGCGTCCGGCACGAGCACCCAGGCCGCGGCGGCCGAAGCGCCGAGCATGGCGAGCATGAGGACCGTCTTGACGACCACGTCGTCGAGGGTCATCGGGGTCACGGCGGGCGGTGCCACCGGCTGGCCGTAGCCGCCCGGGTAGGGCTGCTGCGGCGGGTACTGCTGGGGGTATCCGGGCTGACCGTACGGCCCGGGCTGGGCGTACCCGGCCGCCCGCTCACGCTCGGCCGCCTGGCCGAGCCGGGCGAGCACCGGGTTCGAGGTCTTCACTTCTCAGGCCTCCCTCAGAGGTCGATCGCACGTAGACGTGCGTCTCCAGGGTAGACGGGCCGACAACACGGCACGTCGCGCCAAGCTGTGGGAAAGCTGAGAGTTCGTGCCCGGGGCGGGGGTCGAACCCGCACGCCTTGCGGCAGCCGCTTTTAAGGCGGCCGTGTCTGCCGTTCCACCACCCGGGCGGGTGACACCGGCGCGCCGACACGCGCGGTGCAGATCTCACCGTAGCGGCTGCGCCGCCGCCCGGCGTACCCCGGCGGGCCCGGCCGATATGGTCGAGGCCGTGAGCAGCGCCGCCCGCACGGCCCCCGGGCCCGACCGTGACCAGGCGGTCCACCCCGCCCCGGCCGGCGCGGGCCGGGCGACCCGGCTGCGGGCCACCGTCCGGCGGCGCCGGGCGGACCTGGTCGTCGGGTTCCTGTTCGTGGCGCTCGCCGGCTGGCTCACCCACGGCCTGTGGCCGTCGCCCGGCACCCGGATGCTCGCCCTCAACCCGGCCGACCAGACCCTGTACGAGTGGTTCCTGGCGCTCGACGCGCGCGCCCTGCACGGCGAGTTCAGCCTGGTCACCGACCGGTTGAACGCGCCAGACGGGGTGAACCTGATGGCCAACACCTCGGTCGTCGCGCTCGGGGTGCTGCTCGCCCCGGTCACTGTGGCGTTCGGCGCGCCGGTCACGTTCGCCCTGCTGGTCGCCGGGAACATGGCCGGCACCGCGTTCGCCTGGTACCTGCTGCTCACCCGTACGCTGCGGGCCGGCCCGCTCGCCGCCGCGCTCGGCGCGGCCGTCTGCGGCTTCGGCCCGGGCATGGTCTCGCAGAGCAACGGCCACCTGCACATGACCGCGCAGTGGCTGGTCCCGGTGCTGGTCTGGCTGGTGGTCCGGCTGCTGCGCGCCGCCGACCCGTCCGGGCGCCCGGACGGGCCGGACCGGCGGCGGGCGGCCTCCTCCGCGGTCGGGCTGGCCGTCGTGGCCACCGTCCAGGTCTTCGTCGGCGAGGAGGTGCTCTTCCTCACCGCGCTCACCCTGGCGGTCATGGCGGTGGCGTACGGGCTGGCCGACCGGGACCTGCTCCGGCGGGCGCTGCCCACCTTCGCCGGCGGTCTGCTCTGCGCCGGCGGGCTGGCGCTGGTGGTGCTGGCGTACCCGCTCTGGGTGCAGTTCGCCGGGCCGCAGGGCGTCGCGGACGGGATGTTCCCCCCGGCCTACTTCTCCGCCGACCTCACCGGCTGGACCCGGCTCTCCGCGCTGACGGTGTTCGGCAGCCCGGAGGCGGTCCGGCTGACCACCGGGCCGGCCGAGTTCACCACGTTCCTGGGCTGGCCGCTGCTGCTGGTCACCATCGGCTGCGCGGTCTGGCTGGGCCGCCGCGCGCTGGTGGTCGCCGTGGTGGCCGCGGGGCTGGTGGCGGCCGCGCTCGCGCTCGGCCCGGAGGTCGTGGCCGGCGGGGAGCGGACCGGCGTGCCCGGCCCGTACGCGCTGCTGGCCGGCCTGCCGGTGGTGGACGGCGCGCTGCCGATGCGTTTCGCGCTGGTGGTGCTGCCGCTGGTCGGCACCCTGCTGACGCTCGCCGTGCACCGGGCCCGACACGACTCCGGTCCCGCCCGCCGACTGGTCCCGGTCGCGGTCGGCGCCGCCCTGCTCAGCGTCTTCCCCACCCCCCTGCCCACCGTCGACCGGCCGGCGCTGCCCGAGTTCGTCACCGGCGGCCACTGGCGGCAGTGCGTCCGCCCCGGCGGGGTGCTGGTGCCGGTGCCCACGGCCACCCCGAAGGACCCGTGGCCGATGCGCTGGGCCACCGCCACCGACGTCGCCTTCGGCATGCCGGAGGGCTTCTTCATCGGCCCGTACGGCGAGGGCGGCACGGCCACCATGGGCACCTGGAAGCGGCCCACCTCGGCCCTGCTGGCCGACGTGGCCCGGCGCGGCGTGGCGCCGGCGGTCGGTGACCGGCAGCGCCGGCAGGCCGCCCGGGACGTCGAGTCCTGGGGCGCGTCCTGCGTCGCGGTGACCGACGACGCGCCGCACGCGGAACTGCTGCGCCGCACCCTGGAGCAGCTCTTCGGCCCCGGCACCCGGATCACCGACGCGTGGACCTGGCGGTTCTGACCCCGCACACGGCGCAGGGCCCCTCCCGTACGGGAAGGGCCCTGCCGCGAGCGATCAGACGCGCGCCGCGCCGACCGGCGGGGCGGACGCCTCGGCGAACTCCTCGCGCGGGTCGTGCAGCTGGCCCAGCGCGACCACCTCACGCTTGAGGAAGAACGCCAGCGACCAGTCGACCACCACGCGGACCTTGCGGTTGAACGAGGGGATCCGCGACATGTGGTACGTCCGGTGCATGAACCACGCCGGCCACCCGGTCATCTTCACGCCGTAGACCTGCGCCACGCCCTTGTGCAGGCCGAGGCTGGCCACGCTGCCGGCGTGCTTGTGCTTGTAGTCGACCGGCTCGCGCCCGCGGATCACGTTCGCGATGTTGTCGGCCATCCGGGCGGCCTGCCGCACCGCGTGCTGCGCGCTCGGCGAGCAGAAGTTGCCCGGCTCCTTGGTCAGGTCCGGCACCGCGGCGCAGTCACCGGCGCTCCACGCGCCCTCGACCACCCGGTCGCCGTCCACCACCTGCAGCGTCGGCCGGCAGGTGATCCGGCGCCGCTCGTCGCGCGGGAAGTCGGTCGCGTCCAGCATCGGCGACGGCTTCACCCCGGCCGTCCAGACGATGGTGTCGGACGGGAAGCTGTCGCCGTCGGAGAGCTTCACGATGCCGTCGACGCACGACTCCAGCCGGGTGTCCAGCCGGATGTCCATGTTGCGCTTCAGCAGCTGCTGCACCGTGTAGGCGCCCATGTCGCGGTCGACCTCGGGCAGCACCCGGTTGGTGGCCTCGACCAGCACCCAGCGCATCTCCTCGGGCTTCAGCTCCGGGTAGTAGCGCAGCGCGTCGCGGGCCATGTCCTCCATCTCGGCGAGCGCCTCGATGCCGGCGTAGCCACCGCCCACGAAGGTGAACGTCAGCGCGCGGCTGCGGACCGCCGGGTCGGTCGTGGCGGCCGCCACGTCGAGCCGGTCCAGCACGTGGTTGCGCAGGAAGATGGCCTCACCGATGGTCTTGAACCCGATGCCGTTCTCGTGCAGGCCGGGGATCGGCAGGGTGCGGGACACCGAGCCGGGGGCGACCACCACGTGGTCGTACGGGATCTCCCGGGCCGGGCCGCTGATCGGCTGCACCACGGCGGTCATCCGGTCGTGGTCGATCCGGGTGACCGTGCCGGCCACCACGGTGCACTTGCGCAACTCCCGCCGCAACGGCACCACGGCGTGCCGCGGGGAGATGTTGCCCGCCGAAGCCTCCGGGAGGAACGGCTGGTACGTCATGTGCGGCTGGGGGTCGACGACGACGACCTCGGCCTCACGGGAGCTCAGCTTCTTGGACAGGCGCAGAGCGGCGTACAGGCCCACATGCCCGGCACCCACGACAAGGATCCGCTTCGGATTCACGTCATCTATCTTTCCCCGGGGGGCTCCGGTAATCCCGCGCGAGACCCCCATCTGTGACGGAGCACAACCCGTGTGACCTGCGCAACGTTCCGGGGTGTCCCGTCATCTGCGACGCAGCAGCCACCCCAGCAGCGCGCTCAGCCCCACCGCGACCAGCAGCCCCACCACCGTCGCCACCTGCGAGCCACCGGACCCGCCGACCCCGCCGAGCCAGGCCAGCACGATGCCGACCACGGCGCTGGCCAGCACCACGCCGCCGGCCCGGGCCAGCCACCGCAGCACCAGGTCTGGATCGATCAACCCGTCGTAGGGCAGCAGCGCGGCGAGCGCGCAGAGGGTGTGCGCCAGGTAGAGCAGCGTGGCGACCGCCAGCAACCGCCACAGCGCCGGTGGCCGGTCGAAGCCGAGCGTGGCCAGCAGCCAGCCGGCGACCGTCACCAGCGCGGTGAACGTCGGCCAGACCCGCCTCGGCCCGACCGCCGGCAGCACCGCGGCGATGGTCAGCGCCAGCAGCGACCGCGACGTCAGGGCCTGCACCGGGTACGCGAGCAGGAAACCGGCCAGCACGACGAGGAAGATGCCGCCGCGCACCAGCAGCGGCAGCGGGCTGACCCGGGCGGCGGCGTACCGCACCGCCCGCACCCGCTCGATCAGCGCGTCGGTCATGAGAAACCTGCTCTCGGTGCGGTGGCCAGCCGCGCCACGTCCCGCAGTACCTCGTCCAGGCTGCCGGCGCCGGCCCACCGCACCACCGGCACCCCGTGCTCGCGGAGCTGGCCGATCATCGTGTCCCGGTCCAGCCGCCACAGCCGGTACGCCACCTCGGCCCAGCCCCGCTCCTTCGGCACCGGCAGCTGGGTGGGCAGCGTGTCCACCGCCACCACGAACCGCCCGCCCCGGGCCAGCCGGGCCAGCATCTGCGCCGACCGCTCGTCGAGCAGCGGGGTGAGCACCACCACAAGCGCGTCCGAGGAGAGCACCTGCGGCCCGAAGACCTGGTCGTACGGCTCGTGCGGGGAGGAGTCGGCGTGCACGTCGAGCAGCCACTCCAACGCGGTCAGGTACTGCCGCCGCCCGGTGGCCGGGCGCAGCCGCCGGGCGGACGGCCCGTATTCCAGCAACGCCACCCGGTCGCCCCGGTGCAGGTAGTGCTCGGCGATCGCGGCGGCGGCCCGGACCGTGGTGTCGAGCACCGACGCCGCGCCGCCCACCCCACCGGAGCGACCCGCCTCGGCCAGCACGTCCAGCAGCACCACCACCTCGGCGTCCCGGTCCGAGAGGGTGGCCGCGACGTGCAGCTGACGGGCGCGCAGGGACACCCGCCAGTCGACCCGGCGCAGCCGGTCACCGGGCGCGAAGACGCGTACCCCGGCGAGCTCGCCGCCCTCCCCCGGGCGCCGCGACCGGTGCGCGCCGACCAGCCCGGCGGCCCGGGGCATCGCTTCGACCGCGTCGAACGGCTCGGTCCGCGGGTAGACCCGGGCCCGGATCGGGTCGGTGATCACCGCCCGGGACACCAGCAGCCCGTCGGCGGCGGCGACCCGCACCCCGGCCGGGCCGATCGGGTGCCGACCCCAGCGCAGCGCGGTGCCGGTCAGCTCCAGGTCGACCGCGCTGCCCCGGGGCACCGAGGTGACGAACGGACGGCCCGCGCCGCCGGAGTCGCGCACGTCCAGCCCGGCGCCGCCGAAGCCGACCTGCTCCACCCGCAGCCACCGGGACATCCGAGTGCGCACCACCGCGATGTCGTAGCCGACCAGGTCCGAATTGGCCACCGACACGGTGGCGGCCATCGGCCCGCCCTCGACCAGGTGGGTGTCCCCGACGCCCAGCTCCAGCTCCGGCTGCGCGGCCGGGCGGCGGCGCAGCGCGTACGCGGTGCCCAGCGCGAACGGCGTGGCCAGCACCACCAGGTCGATCCGGCCGAGCAGCACACCGGCGACGAGCAGGACGCCGGTGAGCAGCACGGCCCGGCCGAGCGCCCAGGTGGGCGCCCAACCGCTCGCCGGCTCGGCCCGGGCGTCCATCAGCGCCCGGCGGCGTAGCTGGGCAGCGCGCCGCTGGCCGGGGCCGGCGTCGACTCCAGCACCTCACCGACCACGAAGGACGGATCGACCCGGCGCAGCCACATCTCCGGCCGCAGCGTGATCCGGTGAGCCAGCGCGGGCGCGGCCACCGCCTTCACGTCCTCCGGCACCACGTAGTCCCGGTTGGCCAGCACCGCCCGCACCCGGGACAGCAGCAGCAGCGCCAGCGATCCGCGCGGGGACGCGCCGACCAGCACCGACGGGTGGTCCCGGGTGGCCGAGGTGAGCGCCACGATGTACCGGCCGACCGAGTCCTCGACGACCACGTCCTCCAGCGCGGCCTGCATGGCGCGCAGCGTGCCGGCGTCCACCACCGGGGTGATCTCGGCCTCCTCGCGGCGGCGGGCGATCCGTCGGCGCAGCACCTCCCACTCCTCGTCGTGGTTCGGGTAGCCGAACGAGACCCGCAGCAGGAACCGGTCGAGCTGCGCCTCCGGCAGCGGGTAGGTGCCCTCGTACTCGATCGGGTTGGCGGTGGCCAGCACGTGGAACGGCTCGTCCAGCCGGTAGGTCACGCCCTCCACCGACACCTGCTTCTCCTGCATCGCCTCCAGCAGCGCCGACTGGGTCTTCGGCGGCGTCCGGTTGATCTCGTCGGCGAGCAGCAGGTTGGTGAAGACCGGCCCGGCGCGGAAGGAGAAGTCACCGGTGCGCTGGTCGTAGAGGAAGGAGCCGGTGACGTCGGCGGGCAGCAGGTCCGGAGTGAACTGGAGCCGGCGGAAGTCCAGCCCGAGCGCCTGCGCGAAGGAGCGCGCGGTGAGCGTCTTGCCCAGGCCGGGCAGGTCCTCCAGCAGCACGTGACCGCCGGCGAGGATGCCGGCCAGCACCAGCTCCAACGCCTCGCGCTTGCCCACCACGACGGTGCCGACCGCGTCCAGGACGGCCCGGGCGAGCCGGCCCACCTCGGCGGGGGGCATGCTCCGGTCCACGTCGTTCATCAGATCTTCTCCAGTTCGGCGACGATCGCCGCGAGGTCGCGCGGCGTCGGGGGGCGGCGGGCGGGGGTGCCGAGGAACGTCCAGAGCTGCTCGCCCAGCAGCGCGCGGGCCCGCGCCGGGTCGGACTCGCGGGTCACCCCGTGCCGCTGGCGCAGCCGCTCGTCGGCCAGCTCGCCCAGGCGGGGCAGCACCCGCTCGGTGAACCGCTCGCGGTTGCCGCCGCACCAGTCCAACGGACGTTCCCACCCGTTGATGGCGGTACGCAACGCGTCCCGCGAGGACCAGTTCCAGGTGCCCGGTTCCTCCCCGACGGGGGTCCGGACGCCGGCGCGGGGCGGGGGCGGGGGTGAGAGCGCGGCGGTGACCCGGCGTACGGCGAGCACGGCGAGCACCCCCGCGACGATGATCCAGATCGGCACCCGCAGGCCGACGGCGCTCAACGCGACCATGACCACCGCCACGACGGCGGCGGTCACCGCGGCGGTCCGCAGCAGCCAGCGCGCCCGGCCGCCCGAGGGTCGCTCGACCTCCCCGGCGGGCTCGTCGCCGAACGCGAGCAGGTCGTCGATGCTGGTGCTCATGCCGGGACCTCCCCGGCCACCACGCTGGTCAGCTCGCCGCGCAGGCGGCGCAACGCGGCGCGGGCCTGGTCCCGGGTGCGCTCGTCGACCGGGTGGGTGGCATAGCGGGCCTCCCGGTAGACGTGCGCGAATCCGTCCAGCACGTCGGCGCTGGCGATGGCCGGGATGCCCGCCGCCGGGTCACCGCGCAGCAGCCGACCGACCAGGTCGGTGGGGGTGTCCCCGGTGTGCCGCGGCACACCGGCCTCCTCGGCCGCTTCCTCCAGGCGGACCCAGCAGGCGATCACCGCGGTGCGCGGGTCGGTGGACCGGTCGTCCAGTTCGACCAGTCCGGCGTCCAGGGCCGCCATCACCTCGCGGGCGGTGCCCGCGGCGCTCCGTCGGGCCCGTTGCACCGGCACCGCGCGGGTGGTCCGGCGCAGCGCGCCGCCGACTACCGTCCAGAGCACGTACCCGACGACGGCCAGCACGACCGCGGCCAGCAGCACCATCGCGGCGAGGACCAGCCAGTCCGGTATCCCGCCGGAGGTCTGCTCGCCGGCCTGCCGGGGCTCGACCGGGAACGAGGGCGTCTCCGACGGGTACTCCGGCACGTACGGGATGGTGTCCGAGACGGGCGGGATCCGGCTGGCGCCGATGGCCGAGTGCCCGGCGGCGAGCGCGGCGACCGCGAGCAGCGCCGTCACCGCCGCGACCGGCCACCACCGGCGCAGTACGCCGAAGTCCATCCCACCGCCTCAGGTGTTCGTCAGTCCACCCCGGCCAGGTGCTTCGCCCGGGTGAACACGTCGTCGAGCATCGCCGGCGTGAGCCGGCCGGTGAACGTGTTCTGCTGGCTGACGTGATAGCAGCCGAGCAACGTCGGCACCGACTCGCCGGACCAGTGTGCCCCATGGCCGAACGCCGGGCGCGGTGTGGGCGGGCGCTGCCCGTACACGTGCCGCAGCACCGGCCACCACGCGGCCCAGGCGAACGCGCCCAGCGCGACCACCACGCGCACGGTGGGGCGTACCAGGTCGACCTCCCGGTGCAGCCACGGCGCGCACGTGTCCCGCTCGGCCGGGGTGGGCTTGTTGTCCGGTGGGGCGCACCGCACGGCGGCGAAGATGCGGGTGTCGCGGAGCGCGAGGCCGTCGTCGGCGGACACACTGGTCGGTTGGTTGGCCAGCCCGGCCCGGTGCAGCGCGGCGAAGAGCACGTCCCCCGACCGGTCCCCGGTGAAGATCCGCCCGGTGCGGTTGCCGCCGTGCGCGGCCGGCGCCAGGCCGAGGATCGCGATGCGCGCGTCCGGCGGGCCGAAGCCGGGCACCGGCCGTCCCCAGTAGTCCTGGTCGCGGAACGCGGCCCGCTTGACCTGGGCCACCTCCTCCCGCCACGTCACCAGGCGGGGGCAGGCGAAGCAGTCGCTGACCGCGCCGTCGAGGTCGGTCAGGTCGGTCGCCCGCGCGGCGCGGGCGACCACCTCGCCGGGGGTACGCGACTCAGCCAAGCTTCGCCCGGAACAGTTCCAGGGTGCGGGCCCAGGCGGTGGCGGCGGCCCGCTGGTCGAAGTGCTCCGGCCGGTCCTCGTTGAAGAACGCGTGCGCGGTGCCCGGGTAGTCGAACGTCTGGCAGGTCCCCCCGGCGGCCTCGATGGACCGGCGTACGCTCTGCACCCCGTCGGCGGCGGAGAGGCCGTCCGCCTCGGAGCAGTGGATGAGCGCCGCCTTACCGGCGTAGCCGCCCCAGCCGGCGCTGCCGTCGGCCATGCCCTCCCAGGGCAGGCGGGGGTAGAAGCCGGCGGTCGCGACGATGCGCTCGGAGAACGTGCCGGACCACAGGGCCAGGCTGGCGCCCGCGCAGAAGCCGGCGCAGCCCACCTTGCCGGCGACCTCGGGCCGGCCCGCCAGGTATTCGGCGGCGGCCGCGATGTCGCTCGCCGCCTCGTCCATCTGGGTGCTGTTCAGCATCTGCCGCGGCTCGGTCGGCTTGCTGGCCGGGCCGCCGTGCCGGAAGTCGGGCGCGAGGGCGACGAAGCCGGCGTCGGCGAAGCGGTCGACCACGGCCCGCACGTGGGGCACCAGGCCCCACCAGTCCTGGATGACGATGACCGCTGGGCTCGCCGCACCGCCGGAGGGTATCGCGAGATACCCCTCGCTCGTCCCCCCGTTGCCGGTGAAGCTCACCATCTCGCCCATGGGCCCGTCCTCCTAGCGGTCAGTCATCGTTGGCTGGTCGCACAGTTGGGTGTTACGTGCCGGTAGCGTGCCACGCGGTCACCGGCCCGGGGAAGACGGAAGAACAGTGGCATTCACCTCCTGTCGACCCGCCGGACAGGTGAGCCTCGCGGCGGGTGCACGGCGAGACGCCTGTCGAGCTGATGTCGTTGACGACTCAGCTCGACAGGCGCGGATCGGGGATGCCGGGATGGGACCGAACGGCGCGGCCGGCCTCAGCGCGTCGGCGTCGGCGCTCCCGGCGGGCCGGTCGGCGCGGGCGCGGACGGCAGGCCGGTCGCCGCCGGCGCGGGCGTGCCGCCCGCGGTGGGCGCGGGCGGGGCGGGTGACGGCGGTTCCGGCGGCCCGAACGGGGCCAGTTCCGGGCAGTACGGGTAGGCGTTGCGCGGAGCCGGCACGGCGCCGGACGAGTCCAGGCAGTTCGGCCAACCGAGGCGGATCGGCACGCCGTTCTGGTCGAAGAGCTGCGCGTCGCGGATCAGGCGTCCCTGCTGGTCGTAGACGAAGACGTCCTCGATCCGGTCGTACCGGCGATCCACCGCCACCTGCTCGTAGTCGGCGGGGCCGACGCCGCCGGCCCGCTGGTCCACCTCGGCGAGCACGGCGACCGAGAACAACAGCAGCGCGGCGGTGCCCAGGTGGTGCAGCCGTCGCGGCCACCCGGTGAGGCCGGCGGAACGGTGGCCCCACCACACCGACGCGACGACCGCGCCGATGAGCACCAGCAACCCGGCGGAGGTGTTGGTGCCGAGCCGCGGCACCAGGCCGACCTGCCCGTCCGTCATCGCGGCCACGAGCAGGGCGGCCAGCCAGCCGCGTACCAACCACCAGGCCGGGCGTAGCGGGCGCAGGAAGTCGCTCACCGTGTCGTGACCGAGCACCGGGCCGAGCTGGCGGTCGAGCAGGCGCAGCTGGGTGACCGCGTTGTCGCGCGCGGCGGACAGCCGGCGCAGGCGGACCGGTCGCCCGCCCGGCTCCGCGCCCGCCGCGGTCCGCAGCTCCGCCGCGTACGCCTCCGGCGGGCCCAGCCGGTCGACCAGGGCGCCCTCGCCCTCGGCGGCGACCTCGGCCAGGTGCTCCGGAAGGTCCTCGGTCAACTCGTCCCGCCGAGCCGGCGGCAGGTCGGCGAGCGCGGCCCGCACCCGGTCGACGTAGTCCGTGATCTCCTGCCCAGTGACGGTCATGCCGCCATCCCCCGATCGTCGAGCAGTGCGTCCATGGTGGTGGCGAACGAGCGCCAAGTCTTGCCGGAGCGGGTGAGCTGGTCCCGCCCCGAAGCGTTCAACGAGTAGTACTTGCGGTGCGGTCCGGACTCGCTCGGCACCACGTACGTGGTCAGCAGGCCGGCCGCGAAGAGGCGGCGCAGCGTGCCGTAGACCGAGGCGTCGCCGACCTCGGTCAGGCCCGCCTCGCGCAGCCGGCGCAGGATGTCGTAGCCGTACCCGTCCTCGTCCTTGAGGACGGCGAGCACCGCCAGGTCGAGCACGCCCTTGAGGAGCTGCGTGGTATCCACGCTCCGCACACTAGTGCGCATTGCGTACTACCGTCAACGGCACAGCACCTACAGGCGGGCGGTCCACCCGATGAAACGCTCGAACAGGTCGGCCGGATTCGGGTTGGCGCGCAGCAGGTCGGCGGTGGCATCGAACAGGCAGCCCGCCATGTGGATCGACAGGGCGACGCGGTCACGCCGATAGTCGAGGAGCAGCAACAACCGCGCCGGCTGGCACGGCCAGGGTGCCGCGCACGCCCGGCACAACCACAGGGGCCGCATGGGTACGTGCGGCAGCACGGCCCGCCGGCCGCGATCGGGTACGGGAGAACAGTTCCTCGCGGTCATCCCCCGATGGTGTCGCCTACTGTTGTCGCTGTCAACAGCCTGCGTAGTTGTCGCTGTCTGCCGACAGCAACGCTGCCATCGTCAACCTGTGGAGCTGGTGGGCGTGTCGGAGATCCGGGCGATGCTCGGCAACGTGTCGCGTCAGCGCGCGTCAGTGATCGCCAACCAACGGAACTTCCCGGAGCCGATCGCAGTGCTGGCGATGGGCAAGGTCTGGCGGAAGTCGGACGTCGAAAAGTGGATCAAGGAACACCGCCCCGATCTGGCGACGGACTGACGCCGACCCTCGCCGTTGACCAAGGAGTTGGCGCTAGGCGAGGCTCCAGGCGATGCCGTCGAGGATGTCGTGCTCGGAGGCGACCACCGAGGGCATCCCGGCCCGCTCCATGATCACCCGCAGCACCAGCGCGCCCGCGCCGATCACGTCCGCCCGCCCCGGGTGCATCACCGGGTACGCCAGCCGCTGCTCGCTGCTCTTGCCGAGCAGGTCGGCGGTCACCTCGGCCACCTGCTCGTACGAGACCCGGGCGTGGTGGATGCGGCTGGGGTCGTACTCCCGGAGCCCTTGCGCCAGGGCGACCACTGTGGTGACCGAACCGGCGAGCCCGACCAGCGTGGCGGCCTCGCGGCCGGGCACGGCGGCGAGCGCGCGGTCGACGGCGGCGGCGATGTCGGCCTCGGCGGCGGCGATCTGCGCCGCGGCCGGCGGGTCGCCGTGCAGGTGGCGTTCGGTCATCCGGACGCAGCCGATGTCCACCGAGATCGCGCCGCGCACACCGTCGGCGCGGGTGCCGACGACGAACTCGGTCGAGCCGCCGCCGATGTCGACCACCAGGTACGGCGGTTCGGCCTCGGCGGGCAGTCCGCGCACCGCGCCGGTGAACGACAGCCGCGCCTCCCCGTCGCCGGTCACCACCTCGGGCGGTACGCCGAGCGTGCGCTCCACCATGGCGCGGAAGTCGGCGGCGTTGGAGGCGTCGCGGGAGGCCGAGGTGGCGCACATGCGTACCCGCTCGGCGCCGGACTTCTCGATCTCCGCCGCGTAGTCGGCGAGCGCGACGCGGGTCCGCTCGATCGCCTCCGGGGCGAGCATGCCGGTCTGGTCGACGCCCTGCCCCAGCCGGACGATCTCCATCCGCCGGCTGACGTCGGCAAGCGGCGCGGAGTCCCCGGCCGATGCCTCGGGCAGGTCGGCGATCAGCAGTCGGATCGAGTTGGTCCCGCAGTCGATGGCGGCCACACGCGCACTCACGGCGCCCACCCTACGGCAGCCTGCCGGTCAGAGGCGGAGGAGCATGCGGCTGTTGCCGAGGGTGTTGGGCTTGACCCGTTCCAGGTCCAGGAACTCCGCCACGCCCTCGTCGTAGGAGCGGAGCAACTGCTCGTAGACCGGCTGCGGGACGGGCGCGCCGTCGATCTCGCGGAAGCCGAACGAGCCGAAGAAGCCGGTCTCGAAGGTGAGCACGAAGATCCGCGCGACCCCGACCTCCCGCGCCGCGTCGATCAGCTCGCCGACGATTCGGTGCCCGATCCGGTGACCCCGGCACGACGGGTCGACCGCCACCGTCCGGATCTCGGCCAGGTCCTCCCACATCACGTGCAGCGCGCCGCACCCCACCACCGTGCCGTCTCCGGTGACCGCCACCCGGAACTCCTGCACGTCCTCGTAGAGCGTCACGGTGGCCTTGCTGAGCAGCCGCCGGTCGTCGGTGTAGGTGTCGACCAGCCGGCGGATGCCGCGTACGTCACCGGTGCGGGCCCGGCGGACCACGACCTCGTCGACGGTGCTCATCTCACTCCGCCGCGGGCGCGTCCACGCACGGGCCGGCGGCCCACCACTTCTCCACCAGCGTCAGCGTCTCGTCGCCGAACGGGTTCACCCCCGGGCCGGCGCCCAGCGCGTGGCCCAGGTGCACGTGCAGGCACTTCACCCGTCCCGGCATGCCGCCGGCCGAGATGCCGGCGATCTCCGGCACCGCACCGATCGCCTCCCGGCGGGTCAGGTAGTCCTCGTGCGCCGCCCGGTACCGCGCCGCCAGCTCCGGGTCCTCGGCGAGCCGCTCGGCCATCTCCTTCATCAGCCCGGCCGACTCCAGCCGGCTGCACGCCGCCGTGGCGCGCGGGCAGGTCAGGTAGAACAGCGTCGGGAACGGCGTGCCGTCGGCCAGCCGGGGCGTCGTCTCCACCACGTCGGGCAGGCCGCACGGGCACCGGTGGGCCACCGCCCGGGTGCCGCGCGGCCGGCGTCCGAGCTGCGCGGCCACCGCGGCCAGGTCGGCCTCGGTGGCTGGCTGACGTTCCGGCAGGGGTACGGAGTCCGCCGCCGGCTCCAGCGGTGGTTCGACGCTCACAACAGGACCTCTCGTGTGGTGCTCACTTGTCGGGGCGCTCGGCGTTGGCCGCCTGCACGCTCGACCACAGGGTGTCGTACCAGGGGTCGGGCGGCTTGGGCGCCCCCGCCTTCGCGCCCTTGCCGGCGTCCTTGGCGGCGCCGTCCGGGTCGGAGAGCACCACCAGCAGCGTCTCGCCGGGCTTGCCCATGAAGAAGCGCTCCCGGGCCTGCGTCTTGACGTACTCCGGGTCCTTCCACTTGGCCGCCTCGGCGGTGAGCCGCTCGATCTCGGCCCGCTGCGCGGCCTGCGCGGCTTCCATCCGCTCGATGTCGGCCTGCTGGTCCAGATAGACCCGGACCGGGTAGGTGTATGCCAGGGCGAGCGCGATCAGCACCGCGAACAGCACGGTGGCGCGCCCGGTGAAGCGCCGGGGTTGGGGTGCGGTGAGCCGCTTGACCGCGCCACCGGCCGCGGTACGCCGGGCCGCGGCCGGGCGGCTCGCGGAGCGTACGCCGTCGGTGGCGCGGGCCGTGCCGGGTGACCGGCCGGCGGCCCGCTGCTCGGCGCGGACGCCGTCACGGGCCGTGGACCGGACCCGGGCACCGCCCGCCCGGCCGGCCTGACCCGGCCGACGGGCGGGGCGCTGGCCACCCGGTGTGCGGCGCTGCTGCATCGTCACACCCCTCCCCCGGAGCGTCGGCCTCAGGCCGAACGGTAACGCGGGAACGCGCCGGCGCCGGCGTACCGCGCCGCGTCCGCCAACTCCTCCTCGATCCGGAGCAGCTGGTTGTACTTGGCCACCCGGTCGGAGCGGGCCGGCGCGCCGGTCTTGATCTGCCCGCAGCCGGTGGCGACCGCCAGGTCGGCGATGGTGGTGTCCTCGGTCTCGCCGGAACGGTGGCTCATCATGCACCGGAAGCCGGCCCGGTGGGCCAGGTCCACGGCGTCCAGCGTCTCGGTGAGCGAGCCGATCTGGTTGACCTTGACCAGCACCGCGTTGGCGGCCTGCTCGGCGATGCCCCGGGCGATGCGCTGCGGGTTGGTCACGAACAGGTCGTCACCGACGATCTGGATCCGGTCGCCCAGCGCGGCGGTCAGGGTGGCCCAGCCGCTCCAGTCGTCCTCGGCCAGCGGGTCCTCGATGGACACGATCGGGTAGTCGCCGGCCAGCTTGGTGTAGTAGTTGCTCATCTCCTCGGCGCTCTTGGCGCTGCCCTCGAACGTGTAGCTGCCGTTGTCGAAGAACTCGGTGGCGGCCACGTCGAGCGCGAAGACGATGTCGGTGCCGAGCCGGTAGCCGGCCTTCTCGACCGCCTCGGCGATCAGGTCCAGCGCGGCGGCGTTGGTGGGCAGGTTCGGGGCGAAGCCGCCCTCGTCGCCGAGCCCGGTCGACAGGTCCTTCTTCTTCAGCACCGTCTTCAGCGCGTGGTAGACCTCGGCGCCGGAGCGCAGCGCGTCCCGGAACGTCGGCGCGCCGATCGGCGCGATCATGAACTCCTGGATGTCGACGTTCGAGTCGGCGTGCGCGCCACCGTTGAGGATGTTCATCATCGGCACCGGGAGCAGGTGCGCGTTCGGGCCGCCCAGGTAGCGGAAGAGGCTCAGCTCGGCGCTGCCGGCGGCGGCCTTCGCCACGGCCAGGGAGACGCCGAGGATGGCGTTGGCGCCCAGCTCGCCCTTGTTGTCCGAGCCGTCGATGTCGATCATCTTCTGGTCGATCAGCCGCTGCTCACTGGCCTCGTAGCCGATGAGCTGGTCGACGATCCGGTCCTCGATGTTGGCGACGGCCTTCTCGACGCCCTTGCCCAGGTAGCGGTCCTTGTCACCGTCGCGCAGCTCGACCGCCTCGAAGGCGCCGGTGGAGGCGCCGGACGGCACCGCGGCGCGGGCGATCGTGCCGTCGTCGAGCCCGACCTCGACCTCGACCGTCGGGTTGCCCCGCGAGTCCAGGATCTCCCGGGCGACGATTCCCTCGATGGTTGCCACTGAGTCGCTCCTCGTTTGTGTGGTTCCGGTCCGGTATGGGCCGCGACGGTGCGGCTGAGGCAGGTGTTGAACGCAGCGTATCGGTCCCCGCCCTCCCGTACGCCGCTCGGGGCGGACCCCACGGCGCCCGCCGAGACGGACATTCCCGGATTACCGGGCGTCAACCGGCAACGGGTTTGCGAGAGGTTGCGCCGATCGACAAGGCTGGGCATCATGCCAGCCGCCTCGACGACTCTCCGTGTGCTCGCCGCCTCGGTCATCGTGTCGCTCTCGGTCACCGGATGCCAGGCCCTGGACGACGCGGGGGTCGCCCTCGGCCGGGCCGACCTGGTCAACGACCTCGCCGCGCGGATGGACCGGGCGCTGGAGCAGACCTGGGCCGCCGAATACCAGCTCGACGGCGGGCGGACCGCCTCGATCGCCCAGACCGAGGAGCCGCTCCGCTCCACCTACACCTGGCCCGGCGGCAAGATCACGGTGACCCAGGAGGCGGTGACCCGGTGCGCGAGCACCGCCGCCCGCACCTCCTGCACCGTGTCCCCGCCGTTGCTCACCGCCGGCAAGCCGTCGGTGATCGTCTACGGCGAGGCCCGCAAGCAGGGCCTGGTCACCCCGCCGGCGGTGATCCGGCTGCTCACCGACGCCGCGCTGCGGCCCGAGGCGGTCATCACGCAGAGCGACACCACGCTGGCCGGGCACCACGCCACCTGCGTCGACGTCACGAACGCCGGGGAACGCTTCGCCGCCTGCGTGACCAACGAAGGGGTGCTGGGCAGCTTCACCGGCCGGCTCGACGGCAAGCCGGCCGAGGTGACGCTGAGCCGCTACACCGAGACGGTCGAGGCCGCCGCGTTCGCGGTGCCGCCCGGCGCCGGCGTGGTCGACCGCCGCACCACCACGTCGTGAATCCCGGCGGCACCGGAAACCCCACGTCCCGCGCCGCCGACGCACCGGGCTTCCGTCCCGTCGCCGACCACGCGCGGCCGCCGGAACCGGGCGACCTGGCCCTCGCGGTGGCCGGGCGGAAGCTGCTGACGGGCGCCGACGGGAGGCCGCCGCGGATCGGCGAACTGCCCGCCGGGACCGGCTGGGTGGCGGTCGGCACGCTGGACGGGGTGCCGGCCTGGGCGACCGAGGTCACCGACCCGGAATCCCTGCCCGGCCGGTGGCGGAGCTGGCGCGGCCTCGCGGCCGAACTGCCCGCCGCCTCGGCGGACCTGGCGGGGCGCGCACTCGCCGTGGTCACCTGGCGGCGTACGCACCGGTGGTGCGGGGCCTGCCGGGCCGAGCTGGCCGACGTGCCGGGCGAGACCGCGCGGCGCTGCCCGACGTGCGGGCTGACCGTGTACGTGCCGCTGTCCGTCGCGGTGCTGACCGCGATCACCCGCCCGGGCGAGCTTCTGCTGGTCCGGCACGCCCACGGGCCGACGGAGCTGTGGGCGCTCGTCGCCGGCTTCGTCGAGGCGGGCGAGTCGCTGGAGGCGGCGGTGCACCGCGAGGTCGCCGAGGAGGTCGGCCTGACGCTGGACCGCCCCGCGTACGTGGACAGCCAGCCGTGGGCGCTGTCCGGGCCGGGCACACTGCTCGCCGGTTTCACCGCAACCGTGGCCGATCCGGCCGCGGAGCCGGTGGTCGACCGGGCGGAGCTGACCGAGGCCCGCTGGTTCCCGGTGGACGCGTTACCGGCCGAGCTGCCGCCGGCCTACTCCCTGTCCCGCTGGCTGATCGACGCGGTGGTCGCGCGCGGTTGACCCGTCAGAGCCCCAGCAGCGTACGCAGGTGGCGCGGGGGCGGGCAGTCGTGCGCCAGCATCGCGTCGTGCCAGTCCCGGACCGGCACGTCGGCGGGTCGCGCGGCGGCGATGTCGGCCATCTCGCTGTAGCCGACGAAGTAGGTGGAGAGCTGGGTGGAGGTGAGCAACGCCCGCCGCCACTTGCCGGCCGCCTCGCCCTCCTCCTGGAAGCCGCGCCCGGTCATCAGCGCCATCGCCTCCGACTCGGGCAGGTCGTCGCAGTGCACGAGCTGGTCGAGCAGCGCGTTGATGGTCATCCGGAGCTGCATCTTGAGCTGTTGCAGGCGCACCGGCAGCCCGCCGAAGCCGAGCCCGGCCATCAGCTCCTCGGTGTAGACCGCCCACCCCTCGATGAACACACCGGACTCGGTGAGCGCCCGCACCCGGGTCGGGCCGGCGTGGCGCCGCGCGTGGGCGAGCTGGAGGAAGTGACCCGGCATCGCCTCGTGCACGGTCAGGTTGCGGATCATGTGGTCGTTGTACTCCCGGTAGAACGACTCGACCCGCTGCGCCGGCCAGTCCGCCGGGGTGGGCGCGATGCAGTAGAACGTCGGCACGTCGGCCGTCTCCAGGGGGCCGGGCGAGTCGCAGTAGGCCACCGCCACCCCCCTGGCGAACTCCGGCATCTCCTGGATCACGCACGGGTCGTCGACCAGGCTCACCAGGTCGTGCCGGCGGACGAAGTCACTCGCCTCGTCGAGCGTGACGGAGGCGAGGTCGACGATGGTGGCGTCGTCGGGGCGCTCGGCCGCGAGCAGGTCCAGCGCCCGGCGTACCGTCTCGTCGTCGGCCGGACCACCGACCAGCTCGACGGCCGCCGCCCGGATCTCCTCGGTGACCCGGTCGAGGTTGGCCCAGGCGCGGCGCTGCACCTCGGCGGCGCCCAGCTCGGTGTCGAGCGTGTGCCAGAGCCGCGCCTCCCAGCGCCGCCGGCCCAGCCGGGGGTCACGCCCGGGGCCGGCGTCGGCGGCCAGCCCCGCGCGCAGCCAGGCCACGAACTCGTCGAGCGCGGCGATCGCCGCCGTGGCGGCCGGCCCGACCCGGTCACGCAACGCGGGCGCCTGGGCGAGCAGCGCGGGCACCTCGTCGCGGACCAGGGCCGCGGTGCCGGTGAACTGCCCGACCGCCGTCTCGGCGTGGATCCGCGGCATGTCGCGCAGCGTCGCGCGCGCGGTGGCCAGGGCGTCCGGTACGGCGGCGAGACGCCCCGCCAGGTGGGTCAGGCGCTCCTCGACCGGGGCGTAGGGGCGGGCCAGCAACGCGTGCAGCAGCGGGCCGGGATTGTGGCGCAGCGGGTCCCACTCGTGGCCGCGGATCTCGGTCGCCTCGAACAGCCCGCGGTCGACCAGGCTGCTGAGCAGCGCGTGGTCGACGCTCTCCTCGACGTCGAGCGTGTCCGGGTCGATCTCGGAGAGCGCGTCGGCCGCGTCCTTCAGCATCGCCTGGTCGGCGGCGAGCGCGTCGGGGGAGAGGTCGGGCAGCCGGTCGTCGTAGCGGTGGTCCCCGGCGGTGGTGGCCAGCCCGGGCCGGCTCTCCAGCAACGCCTCGACGATCCGCTCCGCCAGCGGCACGAACGCTTCCATACCGAAACCCTACCGACCCCGCCCCTGGGCCTCTCCCCCTCCCACTGCCCCCGTCGCCGCCTTGATCAAGGAGTTCGCGTCTCCGTCGGCGCCCCTCCCGACACAAACTCCTCGGTCACCGAATCGGGCCACCGCGCCGGCCGAGCGCGGCAGATCTCGGTAGGAAACGGCCCCCCCAGGGGCACTTTCGTTCCAAGATCTACCGCCTTTCCCGCGATGTGGAGCGCGAGTCTCGCTTCCCGGCGGGGCTTGGCCGATGGGGCCGGGCTGAGCGGACAGCCTCGGCGATCTTGCACTTTGCGCCCCGGCGAATGGGGTGTTTGCGACATCGGGAGGGCCGCAAGTGCAAGATCGCGGGGGTGGGTGGGGGTGGGGGTGGGGGTGGGGGGTCAGGCGGGAGGGTTGGTGGTGGAGGTGGTGCGTTCGGCGGCTCGGACGGCTTCGGCGTAGGCCAGGGTGGCGCGCCGGAGCGCCGCCTCCGGGTCGATGCCGGCCTGCCGGGCGGCGGCGACCGTGGACAGCAGGCTCGCGCCGAGGCGCGCCTCCGCGTCCACCTGGGACTCGGCCAACGGCGGCGGCACGGCCAGCCCGACCCGACCGGCCCGGTCCAGGATCTTCGCGGCCAGGGCCAGCGCGGGCTGGCTCAACGCGATGCCGTCCAGCACCGAGTCCCGGGTCTTCTCGGCCCGCTTGATCCGCTCCCAGTTCGCCTCGATCTCCTCGATCGAGCCGGCCCGCTCGCCGGAGAACACGTGCGGGTTGCGCCGCACCATCTTGTCGACCAGGCCACCGGCCACGTCGTCGACGGTCCAGCTCTCACCCTCCGGCAGGTTCTCGGCCAGCCGGGCGTGCAACAGCACCTGGAGCAGCACGTCGCCCAGTTCCTCACGCAGCGCGTCGGTGTCGTCGGCGCTGATCGCGTCGTACGCCTCGTAGCACTCCTCGAGCAGGAACCCGGCCAGGCTGCGGTGCGTCTGAGCCCGCTTCCACGGGTCGCCGCCGGGCGAGGCCAGCCGGTCCATCACCTCGACCGCGTCGAGCAGCCGGGCGCCGGGCGGGTCCCACGAGCCGTACATCAGCTCCAACTCGGCCAGGCCCGGCTCGCGGGCCAACCGCAACCCCAGCTCGCGGGCGAGCGACTCGTCACCGGCCGGGCCGGCCAGCCACACCGCGCCACCGTGCGCCGACACCGCGTCCAGCAGCGCCTGTGTCGCGCCCTCGGTCAGCACGCTCACCTCGGCGCCGGCCATCCGGACCACCCGGGTCAGCTCGCTCTCCGCGCCGGCGAAGACCGGCGCGGCGCGTACGGCGTCCCAGGCGGCCGAGGTCAGCAGGCCGGCGGGCAGCCGGGGCGAGGTGACCAGCAGGACGATGCGTGCCGTCATGCTCAGGGCGCCACCGACGCGTTCGGCTCGACCGACTCCGGCCCGGTCGACTCCGGCTCCGGCGTGGAGACGTCGGTCACCTGGTCCGCGCCGTCCACGTACGGCAGGTCGTACTGGCGGAACCCGCCCTGCGTCTGGAGCAGCGCCGGGATCTCCAACGTCGGGAAGCGCGGGTTGACGGTCACGTCGAGCTTGCGCACCTCGTCCCGCAGCGCCACGCTCACCGCGCCGACCTGCCGGGTGAAGGCGGCCTCGGCGAACTGCTTGCGCTGCTCCTCGGCCGACCACCCGGCCGGGGCCACCCCGGCCTTGACCAGCGCGTCGTACAGGTCGGTCCGCGACCCGTCGCTCAGCTCCGCCGGCGGCAGGCCGCGCTCCAGGGCCAGGTAGAGGTCGTACCACTCGGCGGCGAGCGTCGCGTACTCGGTGTTGGGCACGCCCAGCTCCTTGCCGAGCTGCTCGGCGGTGAGCTGGTCCTGCACCGGGATCTTCTTCTCCTCGGCGACCCGCTTGCCCAGGTCGATGCCGACCAGCAGGTTGAGGACGTCCTGGCGGTCCACGTTCAGCTTGAGCTGCTCCGGCGACGGGGTCGCGCCCTGCTGCGCCGCGGCGTCGCGCACCGAGGCCGCGTACGCGGTCTGGGCCTCGTCGTGGATCGTGTCCACCCGGTCGACGGAGTAGGTCCGGTCACCGACGTAGGCGGCGACGTCCGGGGCGGACCGGCCGCAGGCGGCGAGGGAGAGCGCGGCGAGGGCCGCGACGCTGGTGGCGGCGAGGAGACGACGAGCACGCATGACGGTCACTCTCTCACGCCCCGTACCCGCCTGTGACGCCGCCCACCTCACCGCGCCCCCGCACCGGCCGGCTGCGTCGCCGCCGGCTCGCTGTGTCACCGTCCGCTCGCCACTGCGGGGCTGGCAGAACCGGCCAGCTCCTCGGGCTCGCCCAGGACATCCGAGAGGAGCTGACCGCACCACTCCAGCAGCGCCTGGTCGCGCAGCGGCTCGCCGCCGATCCGGCGGGTGCTCGGCCGCGGCACGCTGACCTGGTCGAGCGCCTGCTTGTAGACCGAGTCCGGGTGGTAGCGCTTGAGCCGCATCTGCTTCGAGTCGGGCAGCGGCAGCGGGCCGAACCGGATGTGCTTGCCCTGCATCGACACGTCGGTCAGCCCGTAGCGGCGGGCCAGCAGCCGGAACCGCGCCACCGCGACCAGGTTCTGCACCGGCGCGGGCGGCTCGCCGTACCGGTCGGTCATCTCGGCGACCACCTCGCGCAGCCGTTCGGAGTCGCGGGCCTCGGCGAGCTTGCGGTACATCTCCAGGCGCAGCCGCTCCACGGCCACGTAGTCGTGCGGCAGGTGCGCGTCGATCGGCAGGTCGACCTTGACCTCGGTCTCCTCCTCGGTGCTCTCGCCCTTGAAGGCGGAGACCGCCTCGCCGACCATCCGCACGTACAGGTCGAAGCCGACGCCCTCGATGTGGCCGGACTGCTCGCCGCCGAGCAGGTTGCCGGCGCCCCGGATCTCCAGGTCCTTCATCGCCACGTACATGCCGGCGCCCAGCTCGGTGTGCTGCGCGATGGTGGCCAGCCGCTCGTGCGCGTTCTCCGTCAGCGGCTTGTCCGCCGGGTAGAGGAAGTAGGCGTAAGCCCGCTCCCGGCCCCGGCCGACCCGGCCCCGGATCTGGTGCAGCTGGGCCAGACCGAGCAGGTCGGCGCGCTCGACGATCAGCGTGTTGGCGTTGGGGATGTCGATGCCGGACTCGACGATCGTGGTGCAGACGAGGACGTCGAACTCCTTCTCCCAGAAGCCGACCATCACCTTCTCCAGCGCCTCCTCGCCCATCTGGCCGTGCGCCACCGCGACCCGGGCCTCGGGCACCAGCTCGCGGAGCCGGCGGGCCGTCCGGTCGATCGACTCGACCCGATTGTGCAGGTAGAAGACCTGCCCGTCGCGCAGCAGCTCACGGTGGATGGAGGCGGCCACCTGCCGGTCGTCGTACGCCCCGACGAACGTCAGCACCGGGTGCCGCTCCTCCGGCGGGGTGGCGATGGTGGACATCTCCCGGATGCCGGTGATCGCCATCTCCAGCGTCCGGGGGATCGGGGTGGCCGACATGGCGAGCACGTCGACCGAGGCGCGCAGCGTCTTCAGGTGCTCCTTGTGCTCGACGCCGAAGCGCTGCTCCTCGTCGATGATGACCAGCCCGAGTTGCTTGAACCGGGTGGCCGCCTGGAGCAGCCGGTGGGTGCCGATGACGATGTCGACGCTGCCGTCGGCGACCATCTCCAGCGTCCGCTCGGACTCCTTCGGGGTCTGGAACCGGGAGAGCTGCCGGATGTTGACCGGGAACTGGCTCATCCGCTCGGCGAACGTGTTGTAGTGCTGCTGCACCAGCAGGGTGGTGGGCACCAGCACCGCCACCTGCTTGCCGTCCTGCACCGCCTTGAACGCCGCCCGGACCGCGATCTCGGTCTTGCCGTAGCCGACGTCGCCGCAGATCAGCCGGTCCATCGGGACGGTCTGCTCCATGTCCCGCTTGACCTCCTCGATGGCGGCCATCTGGTCCGGCGTCTCCTGCCAGGGGAACGCGTCCTCCAGCTCCCGCTGCCAGGGAGTGTCCGGACCGAAGTTGTGCCCCTTGGACGCCTTGCGGGCGGCGTAGAGCTGGATCAGCTGGGCGGCGATCTCGCGGACCGCCTTGCGCGCCCGGGCCTTCGACTTCTGCCAGTCCGAGCCGCCCATCTTGTGCAGCGTGGGCTGCTCACCGCCGACGTAGCGGGAGAGCTGGTCGAGCTGGTCGGTGGGGACGAAGAGGCGGTCGCCGGGCTGGCCGCGCTTGCTCGCCGCGTACTCGATGACCAGGTATTCGCGGCTGGCGCCGTTGACCGTGCGCTGCACCAGCTCGACGTAGCGGCCGATGCCGTGCTGCTCGTGCACCACGAAGTCGCCGGCCTTCAGCTCCAGCGGGTCGATGGTGTTGCGCCGCCGGCTGGGCATCTTGCGCATGTCGCGGGTGGAGGTGCCCCGCCCGCCGGTGACGTCGTCGCCGGTCAGCAGCACGAACGTCGACGCCTCGTCGACGAACCCGGCGGTGAGGCAGCCGCAGGAGACGAGCACCTCGCCCGGGGCGGGCGCGGCGGGCACCTCCTCGGTGAGCCGGGCGCCGAGACCGGCGTCGCGGAGCACCTCGACGGCCCGCTGGGCGGGGCCGTGGCCCTCGAAGACCAGCGCGATCGACCAGCCCTCACCGGCCCAGCGCTTCAGGTCGTCGACCACCCGGGCGGTCTCGCCGTGATAGAGCGGGGCCGGCTGGGCGGCCAGGGTCACCGCGATGGCGTCGTCCGGGGTGACGTCGACCTCCGTCGGCGCGTCCTCCCAGGGCTGCCGGGCCGGCGCCGCGTCGGCCTCGACCAGACCGAACGGGGCGAGCGTCCACCAGGGCTGGCCCAGGGCACGGGCCGCCGTACGTACCTCGGCCAGGGTCTTGAAGGCGGCGGCGCCGAGGTCGACCGGGGCCTGGCCGCCGACGGCGGCCGCGGCCCAGCTGGCCTGGAGGAACTCCTCCGAGGTACGCACCAGGTCGTGCGCCCGGGTGCGGATCCGCTCGGGGTCGCAGAGCAGCAGGTGGGTGCCGGCGGGCATGCAGTCGACCAGCAACTCCAGCGCGTCGGCGCCGATCAGGGCCGGGGCCAGCGACTCCATCCCCTCGACCGGGATGCCCTCGGCCAGCTTGTCCAGGATCTCGGCCAGCTCGGGATGCTCGGCGGCGAGCGCGGCGGCCCGCTTCCGGACCGACGGGGTGAGCAGCAGCTCCCGGCACGGCGGCGCCCACAGCTGCGCGACACCCTCGATGGTGCGCTGGTCGGCGACGGCGAAGGTGCGGATCTCCTCCACCTCGTCGCCCCAGAACTCGACCCGGGACGGGTGCTCGTCGGTGGGCGGGAAGACGTCCAGGATGCCGCCGCGCACGGCGAACTCGCCGCGCTTGGTGACCAGGTCGACCCGGGCGTACGCCATGTCGGTGAGCCGGCGGGCGACCTCCTCCAGGTCGGCCTCGTCGCCGGCGGCGAGCTGCACCGGCTCCAGGTCGCCGAGGCCCTTGAGCTGCGGCTGGAGCAGCGAGCGGACCGGCGCCACGACCACCCGCAGCGGCCCGGTGCGCCCGTGCGCGTCGGCCGAGTCGGGGTGGGCGAGCCGGCGCAGCACCGCGAGCCGCCGCCCGACCGTGTCGGAGCGGGGCGAGAGCCGCTCGTGCGGCAGCGTCTCCCAGGACGGGAAGACCGCCACCTGCTCCGGCGGCAGCAGGCTGCCCAGCGCGGAGGCCAGGTCGTCGGCCTCGCGGGTGGTGGCGGTGACCGCGAGCACCGGCCGGCCCGCGCCGCCGGCCGGCTCGTCGGCGGCGACGGCGGCCACCGCGAACGGGCGCAGCGCGGCGGGGGCGGTGAGGTCGAGGCCGTCGACCCGGGCGGCACCGGAGCGCGCCAGGTCACGCGCCCGGGCCAGCCCGGGGTCGGCCAGGGCGGCGGAGAAGAGTCCGGTGAGCATCAGTGATCACTTCCAGCGGCTCGACACGACGAGGACCCCGCGTCCAGCCGGACGGGGGGTGCACCTGTCGAGACTATCCCGCGCCGGGGACAATCTCCGGGGGCACCGCGTAGGCCGGAAGGGGACGGACAATGCCGGAACAGGTCGGTAGTGATCCCCGGACCCGAACCACGCCGGGCCGCTGGCGGGTCCTCGGGGTCGCCCCCGGCATGCTGCTCTACCAGGTGCGGTGCGTGGTCGAGGACCCCGGCTGGCACGGGCCGGCGCGGGACCTGGGGCACCGGGTCTTCCTCGGCCGCTCGGGGGTCTCCCTGCGCCGGCTCAACGGCCAGGTCAGCGTGGTGGACGCCACCTCGGTCCTGCTCACCCGCCCCGGCGACGAGATGCACGCCGCGCACCCGCTGGGTGACGGCGACGTCTACACCTGTCTGGAGCTGTCCCCGGAGCTGCTCGGCGAGCGGCCGGACACCGACCGCTGGCTGGGCCGGCGCGGCTGGGACGGCAGCGTCGACGAGCGGCTCGACCTGGAACACCGGATGCTGGTCGCCCGGGCGGCGGCCGGGCTGGACCGGTTCGAGTTCACCGAGCGGGTGCACCGCTTCCTGGGCCGGCTGCTGGCGGCCAGCCCGGTCGGCGCGGGCGAGCCGGGAGCCGAGATCGAACGGGCAGTCCGGCGCCGGCCGGCGACGCTCGCCGCGCACCGCCGGCTGGCCGACCGGGCCCGCGAGGTGCTGGCCGCCTCCGACTCCCGGCTCGGACTGACCGACGTCGCCGCCCAGGTGGGCTGCTCACCGCACCACTTGAGCCGGGTGTTCCAGCGGGTCACCGGGCAGAGCCTCACCGCATACCGGAACCGGCTGCGGGTGCGCTCCCTGCTGGACGTGCTGGCCGACGGCGACGGCCCGCCGCTGGGCGAGGTCGCCGCCACGTACGGCTTCGCCGACCAGGCGCACCTGACCCGGGTGGTCCGGGAGCAGGTCGGGCACCCGCCGGCCCGGCTGCGCCGGCTCTTCGCCGCCGGCGAGGCCGACCTGGACGCCGCCTGAACGTTCGCTCGGCGATCCGAGCAAGATTCTTCAAGAACCGCCCGGTCGGGTCCGGCGAGGATGGATCCCGTCAGCCCGGTCCGGGTCGCCATGGGGAGATGGCGACCCGGCCAGGGGTACGCGGGCCTGTTCGGGGAGGCCCGACACCCGAAGCCGGTCCTGCGCCGCCGGTTTCCCGGCGTGCCGCGGAGGTGCCGCACTCCCCCCTGCGGCACCTCCCCCATGATCTTGACCGGGGCGCGCCGACATGGTGCGGTGGAGGCATGACGGGGGAACACCGGGTGGTCTTCGACGCCGAGGTCGTCTTCGCCAACGGCGGCGGGCTGCGTACCGAGGGTTTCCGGCTGGACGTGCCGGGCCCGGAGATCACCGACGACGAGGTGGCGGAGCTGTTCGTCCGGCACCTCGGGCTGCTCATGGTCGGCGAGGTGCGGATCAGCAACCGGACCGTGGTGGAGGAGCCGCACAAGGGCGGGCGCGGTGTCGCCGCCGCGGCCCCCGGTGGGCGGCGCCTGGTCGAGCTGAGCCACGAGATCACCGACGGCCTGGTCACACTGCCCGGCTGGCCGGAGCCACGGATCAGCGACTGGCTGACCCGGGAGGCGTCCCGGGAGCGGTACGCCCCGGGGGTCGAGTTCCACGTGGCGCGGATCGACATGATCGCCAACACCGGCACCTACGTCGACACGCCGTCGCACCGCTGGGCCGACGGGCCCGACCTGACCGGGATGCCGCTGGACCGGCTGGCCGACCTGCCCGGCCTGGTGGTGCGCGTGCCCGCCGGCATCCGGGCGGTGGACCGGCTGCTCCTCGCCCCCTACGAGGTCACCGGGCGGGCGGTGCTGCTGCACACCGGCTGGAACGCGCGCTTCGGCACCGACGGGTACGCCGGCCCGGAGGCGCCCTACCTGACCGCGGACGGCGCCGACTGGCTGGTCGAGGCCGGCGCGGCGCTGGTCGGCATCGACTCGATCAACATCGACGACATGACCCCGGCGGCGGCCGGCGAACGACCGGCACACAGCGCCCTGCTGGCCGCCGGCATCCCGATCGTGGAGCACCTGACCGGCCTGGGCGCGCTGCCGCCGACCGGATTCCGGTTCACCGCCGCGCCGCCGAGGGTGGCCGGCATGGGCACCTTCCCGGTCCGCGCCTTCGCCGTCCTGGACGGCTGACCCGGCCGGAGCGGGGCGGCGTCAGTAGCGCACCGCGAGGCGGCGTTCGACCGCGTCCACCCGGACCTCCCCGCCGTACGGAACGATCAGTTGCGGGTCGGTGTGGCCCAGGTCGACGTCGAAGACCACCACCGGGTCGTCGGCGTACGGCCCGACCGCCCGCAGGATCGCCGCCCGCTGCTCCTCGGCCCAGGCCAGCCGCTCCGGGACCGACAGCCGGCGGTCGAAGTTCCACGCCTTGGGGCGGCCGACCACGATCGCCGGACAACCGGCGAGCAGCCCGCGCTCGCCCAGGTTCCGCACCATCCGGAAGACCTCCTGCGCCGGTGGCAGCTCGTTGGAGGTCTCGACCACCAGCACCGAGCCGGCCAGCGCGGCGGCGGAGGGCACCCGGTCGGTCGCCATCAGCCAGTGCACGATCTCCAGGCACCCGCCCCAGGTGCGGCCCTGGACCACCCGGGCCGGCCCGTGCCAGCGCCAGCCCTCGGACGGGTACATCGGCGGCTCCTCGGCCAGCGCCGCCGGGTCCCGCCAGTCGCACGGCTCGTCGCCCCACTCGGCCGCCGGGGCCAGGTCGTACCAGCCGGAGGTGAACAGCGCGGTGCCGGTGCCTACTGTCCGGGTGCATGGAGCGTCAGCGGCTCGCTGGTCTGGCAGCGATCGCCGAACTACTCGGTGGCGTCTCCCGTCAGCGCGCGTCCGAGATCATCTGGCGACCGACGTTTCCCGAACCGATCGACACCCTGGCGACCGGCCGGATCTGGGCACGCGCCGACGTTGAGGCGTGGATCAAGGCGCACCGACCGAACCAGCACTCGGATGAGCGGTAGCCGCTACCGCCTCCGCGAAAAGCGCTACAGGCCACCGCTGCTGGCGGACGTAATAAGCGGTTCGAACTTGTCGTATCTGACCGGTAGCCTCGCTCCGTGAGCGAAGCACGTTCCTTCCAGGCGCTCGATGACCGACTTGCCGGCAAGCCCCTGGACAGCACCCTCTACGACGGGGTACCGAAGTGGCTGGAGCAACCGCTTCGCAACTGGCTGGGGGACTGCCTCGATGTCGGCACCAGCAAGAGGGTCATGCTGAGGCTGCGGATGGTGCACAACCCGCGCCTCTACAAGGCACCGGCGCACCAGCTCATTCGAGATCCATCCGGTAGGGAACTGCTGAGCGTCATCGACGCGACCTTGCAGCTTCATTCCATGTGGGCTGAGGTTGACGAGCCCGGCTGGGGTAGCGACGAGCGGATCGACCGCTTCGCCGACAAGCTGGTTGACCTCCAGCAGACCCTGACGGACGGCGCCTCGCGCTATCGCCTCGACTTCGAAGGCCGCTGCCTCGTCCGGCGGGTGGACGAGACGGCCCAGCAGGCAGCAGACACGGCGATCGCGAGCACGACCAAGACTGCCGCCGATCACCTGCGGGAGGCGTGGGTGGCGGCCTACGGACTGAACCCGGAACCGGACAAGGTCTTCAACGAGGCGATCCGAGCCGTGGAGGAGGTGGCCTGCCCGCTCGTTCAGGAGAAGAAGGCCGAGGCGGGGTCCGCAACCCTCGGTACGGTCATCGGCGAGCTGGGCAAGAACGCGCCGCACAAGTGGGAACTGGTGCTGCCGGGAAAGGACGGCCAGCCGAGCGGTGTCGAACCGATCGTCTCCATGATGCAGACGCTGTGGGAGGCTCAGCTCTCCCGACACGGCGGTGCGCCGAAGTCGCGCCGGCAGAACCAGGACGAGGCTGAGGCCGCCGTGCACCTCGCCGTGCTGCTGGTGCAGTGGCTGTCAACTGGTGTGTTGCGCCGCAAGGCGTAGGGCCGCCCCATTGAACGAGCGGGGATCGCCATAGAGGACACAGCCATCTATCCTAGATAGATGCGTAAAAGGCTCGGACTGGCCGGCATCGCGGGAAGTATTGCAGTCGCTCTTCTCTTGCTGATCACCGGCTCAGTAAGTGATCTCGTCGGCGCGGCAACTTTCCTCTTCTCGGCAGGCTTTCGACGCTGGGTTCAGGAAAACTCCCTCCTTGTCTTCTGGGCCGGAGTAACTCTTGTTGTCGTCCTCACAGTCTACGTTCTTGTCTTGCACCGCATGGTGACCGACGGAAAGAAGCGAGAGTCAAAGCTGATCCAGACGCACCAGGGGGAGTTGGCTGAACGGGACGAACGCCTTGAGAGCGTGGCGGCGGATCTGAAGAAGTCGCAGACGGAACTTGCCGAACTCAGGGCCGAGCCAACACCGCACGACTGCGATCTGTTCCAGCGCTTCCTTGACGATTTCCCGCAAGACAGAGGCACCGTCGAATACCTGACGAAGTGGTTCAGCGGCGAGAGTTGGGACATAGACCGCTTCGGCGAGCTATACGAATTCTGCGCCACATGGTCTTTGAACACTTTTTTCGATGATGAGGAGGTCCAGGCCGCGCTTACAGCACTTCAGGAAAAGTGTACTGATTTTCGTGTAGGGGTCGCCAGTGAATCGTTCAGAGATTTGGGCGACCCCGACGATGGCACTCGCGTCCTCAAGCGAGACCGTTTCGAATCGAATCGCCAGTTCAAGGCGAAAGCACGAGAGCTGGAAGGACTAGCTGACCGCCTGCTTGAGGCACATAATTCCCTCGTCAAGATAGGGCGCAGTAAGCGGCTATACCGAAGTAGACCCGGCAAAAACGGCCCGCCGTCTTAGGCGCGGTCGTCACTCGTGCGGGAAGAGGCCCGGCAGGCCGGCGGAGGGTGAGACGACGGCGACCCGGTCGCCCGGCCTCGGCTTGGTGGGATAGCGCGGCGGCGTCATGATCCGCACGCTATCGGCCGGCACCAGCGATTTCCGCCCGGCGAAACGCCACGAGTCGGGCATATGCCGGCAATAGGCTGGGCCCGTGGACGACGAGGCGGAGCTGCGTACCCGGGACTGGCTGCCCCGCACGGCGGCGCTGGTCCTCGGCACCCTGGCGCTGGCCAGCGCGTTCATCGCCGCCTACGTCGGCGCGTTGCACAAGCCGGACCCGAAGGACGTGCCGGTCGCCGTGGTGACGACCGACCAGCAGGCGCAGGCCGTGATGTCGGCCGTCCGCGCCCGTACCGACATCGTCAAACCCGTCGGGTACGACAGCCGGGAACGTGCCGACGGCGGCCTCAACGACCGCTCGGTGTACGCCGTGCTCGGCTCCGCCCCGGGCGGCGGCCTGACCCTGGCCACGGCCAGCGCCGGCGCGCCCGCCGCCACCGAACTCGTCACCGAGGTGTTCACCGAGGCCGCCCGGCAGGCCGGCGTGCCGCTGGCGGTCACCGACGAGGTGCCGGTCTCCGGCGGCGACCCGCGCGGCCTGGTCCCGTTCTACCTGGCGGTCGGCGTGGTCCTCGGCGGCTACCTGGCCTCCACGGCACTGGGCATCTCGCTCGGCACCAGCCCGGGCAGCCTGCGCCGGGCCGGGTTGCGGATCGCCACGCTCGCCGTCCACTCCGTCCTGCTCGGCGTCATCGGGGCGGTGCTGGTCGGCCCGGTGCTGGACGTCTTCCCGCACGACGTGGGCACCATCGCGGTGGTGGGCGCGCTGGCCGCGTTCGCCGCCGGGATGGTCGCGGCGGCCGTGCAGGCGTGGCTCGGGCTGCTCGGCACCGGCATCGTGATCCTGCTGCTGGTGGTGCTCGGCAACCCCGGCTCCGGGGGCATCTACGCGCCCGAGTTCCTGCCGCCGTTCCTGCGCGGGATGCACCGCTGGAACGTCCCCGGGCTCGCCACCGACCTGCTCAAGTCGGCGATCTACTTCGACTGGCGGGGCGGCGGCTGGGCACTGACCGGGCTGCTGGTCTGGGTGGTCGTCGGCCTGGCCGGTCTGCTCACCGCCACGATGTTCCGGGCCCGCCGACGGGCCGCGCGGACCGGTTCGGGACGGCACGCCGCCGCCGAGCGCTGACCCGCCGGCCCGTCCCAGAGTGCAGATCATCACGCCGTCCCCCTCCTGCCGTCGGGGCGCACGCGGATACCATCCAGGGGAGTCGGACAGCGCTGTCCTTCGTCCTCGCGTAAGGAGCGCAACCGTGACCGACCAGCACGACCACGACGGCCCCGACGCCGCTCTCCGGGCCGACATCCGCCGCCTCGGCACGCTGCTCGGGCAGACCCTGGCCCGTCAGGAGGGCCGGCCGCTGCTCGACCTGGTCGAGGAGATCCGCGCCCAGGTCCGCTCCGACGCGCCGGCCGCGGCCCAGCGTCTCGCCGGGCTCGACGTCACCACCGGCACGAAGCTGGCCCGCGCCTTCTCCACCTACTTCCACCTGGCCAACATCACAGAGCAGGTGCACCGCGCCCGTGACCTGCGTCGCCGGCGCGCCACCCACGGCGGCTGGCTGGACCAGGCCGCCAAGATGATCGCCGAGCGCGGCGTGCCGGCCGAGGAGATCGCCGCGGCGGCCCGCCGGTTGGCCGTACGCCCGGTCTTCACCGCCCACCCCACCGAGGCGGCCCGCCGCTCCATCCTGTCCAAGCTGCGCGCGGTGGCGGACGAGCTGGACGCCGAGACCGCCAACGCGATCCTCTACGGCGCCAGCGACGAGGGCCCGGCCAACCGCCGCCTCGCCGAGCTGCTCGACCTGATGTGGCAGACCGACGAGCTGCGGCTCGACCGGCCGGACCCGACCGACGAGGCCCGCAACGCCATCTACTACCTGCGGGACCTGCACGCCGAGGCCGCGCCGCAGGTCCTCGACGACCTCGCCGACACGCTGCGCACACTCGGCGTGGAGACCTCGCCGACCGCCCGCCCGCTGACCTTCGGCACCTGGATCGGCGGCGACCGCGACGGCAACCCGTTCGTCACCCCGACGGTCACCCGCGAGGTGCTGCGGATCCAGCACGAGCACGGCATCGAGGCCACCGAAAGGGCGATGGACGAGCTGATCAGCGAGGTCAGCGTCTCCCGCCGGCTGCGCGCGGTCTCGCTCGACCTCTCCGCCAGCCTGGCCAAGGACCTGGACGCGCTGCCCGAGGTGGCGCCCCGGTTCCGCCGGGTCAATGCCGAGGAGCCCTACCGGCTCAAGGCGCGCTGCGTGAAGGCCAAGCTGGCCAACACCCGGGAGCGGCTGCGTGCCGGCACCCCGCACGTACCGGGCCGCGACTACCAGGGCTCGACCGAGCTGATCGCCGACCTGGAGCTGCTGCGCGCGTCGCTGGCCCGCAACTCCGGGCAGCTCACCGCCGTGGGCCGGCTCGCCTCGACCATCCGTACCGTCTCCGCGTTCGGGCTGCACTTGGCGACCATGGACATCCGGGAGCACGCGGAGAAGCACCATGAGGTGCTGGCCCAGCTCTACGAGGCGGTCGGCGAGGTCTCCGACTATCCGTCGCTGACCCGGCTGGAGCGCACCAAGCTGCTCGCCGACGAGCTGGCCGGCCGCCGGCCGCTCTCCACCCAGGACAGCCCGCTCACCGAGGCGGCGCGCAAGACGTTCGACGTGTTCTCCGCGATCCGCGAGGCGCAGGACCGGTTCGGCCCCGAGGTCATCGAGTCGTACATCATCTCGATGACGCTGGGCGTGGACGACGTGCTCGCCGCGGTGGTGCTGGCCCGGGAGGCCGGCCTGGTCGACGTGCACAGCGGGCGGGCCCGGATCGGCATCGTGCCGCTGCTGGAGACCCCGGCCGAGCTGAACGCCGGCGGCGAGCTGCTCGACGAGCTGCTGTCGCTGCCGGCCTACCGGGCGCTGGTCGCGGCGCGCGGTGACGTGCAGGAGGTGATGCTGGGCTACTCCGACTCCAACAAGGAGGCGGGCATCACCACCAGCCAGTGGTCCATCCACCGGGCCCAGCGGGCGCTGCGGGACGTGGCCGCGCGGCACGGCGTACACCTGCGGTTGTTCCACGGCCGGGGCGGCACCGTCGGCCGGGGCGGCGGGCCCACGCACGACGCGATCCTGGCCCAGCCCTACGGCACGCTCGACGGCGCGATCAAGGTGACCGAGCAGGGCGAGGTCATCTCCGACAAGTACACGCTGCCGGCGCTGGCCCGGGAGAACCTGGAGCTGACCGTGGCCGCCGTGCTCCAGGCGACGCTGCTGCACACCGCGCCCCGGCAGCCGGCCGAGATGCTGGAGCGCTGGGACGCGGCGATGGACGTCGTCTCCGAGTCGGCGTTCCGGTCGTACCGGTCGCTGGTCGAGGACCCGGACCTGCCGGCGTACTTCTGGGCGTCGACGCCGACCGAGCTGCTCGGCGCGCTGAACATCGGCTCCCGGCCGGCGAAGCGCCCGAACACCGGCGCCGGCCTGTCCGGCCTGCGGGCCATCCCGTGGGTGTTCGGCTGGACCCAGACCCGGCAGATCGTGCCGGGCTGGTTCGGCGTGGGCTCCGGGCTGGCCGCCGCGCGGGAGGCGGGCCTGGCCGACGTGCTCGCCGAGATGAACCGGAACTGGCACTTCTTCCGCACGTTCCTGTCGAACGTCGAGATGATGCTGACCAAGACCGACCTGAGCATCGCCCGCCGCTACGTCGAGACGCTGGTCCCGAAGAAGCTGCACCCGATCTTCTCGACGATCGAGCAGGAGTACGAGCTGACCAAGCGGGAGGTGCTGGCGGTCACCGCCTCGCCGGCCCTGCTGGAGAACTCGCCCGTCCTGCAGCGCACGCTCGCCGTGCGGGACACCTACCTGGAGCCGCTGCACCACCTCCAGGTGGCGCTGCTGCGGCAGTACCGCGAGTCCGGCGCCGCCGGGCGGGCGGTGGCGACCGCGCCGGGCGGCCGACGGGCGCCGAACGACGGCACGGCGCTGGAGCGGGCGCTGCTGACCACCGTCAACGGCATCGCCGCCGGCATGCGCAACACCGGCTGAGACGTAAGGAAGGGCCCCCTCTTAACGCCTCGTGCATAAGAGGGGGCCCTTCTTAACGCCTGCGCCCGGCGCGCTGCGAGCGGCGCCCGACGCGGCGGCGCCGGCTAGAAGTCGCCGCCGCCGAAGTCACCACCGAAGTCCCCGCCGCCGAAGCCACCGAAGTCGCCGCCACCGAAGTCGCCACCGGCGTAGTCACCACCGCCACCCATGTCGCCGCCACCCATGTCGCCGCCGCCCATGTCGCCGCCCTGGTCGCCGAAGTCCTGGCCGTCGCCGAAGCCCTCCTGGTAACCGGCGTCGTACCCGGGATCGGCGAATGCGGGTGAGAACAGCGCGTCCGCGATCAGGAGGCCGCCGACCACACCGACGCCCGCGCCGAGCGCGGTCTTCCACCACGGCGTGGAGTACCAGCCGGCCGGCACCGGCCGCCCCTGGAACCGGCCACCCGGGTAGTAGTAGGGCGTCGCGTTCCCCGGCTGCGGGCCGGCCCGGAACGTCTGTCCCTGCACGTCGACCTGGCGCTCCTTGGTGAGCGAGCCGGCACCCTGGGCGGCGGCGAGCGGCGGCAGCTCCGGGCCCGGGTCGATGCCCATCGCGGTCCGCGCCGCCCGGATGTACGCCAGCCCCTCCAGCGCGGTCTCCCGGGCCAGCGCGAACTGGTGCGGGGTGCGCGCCTGCTCCAGCTGCGAGCCGGCCGCGTTGTACCGCTCGCCGGCGTCGGCGAGCGCCTGCCGGACCGCCGGGGCGTCGCCGTGCAGGTTCATCAGCTGGCCACCGAGCCGCTCGTACCAGCGCTGCGCCTCGGCACGGGCGTCAGCCATCTCGTCGGCCCGCCGGGACCTGCTCCCCCACCGCCAGAACACCAGCGCACCTCCGAGCATCACGATCAGGAACACCCACAGGGCAACTTCCATGACCTCGAACGTACCCAGCGCGCGCACGTCGTACCCGTTTGGCAAGCTTTCTGCCATGAGCTTCTCGACGCTGGCCGTGGTGGTGCTCTGCCTCGCCGCGGGCGGCGCGGTGGGCTGGCTGGCGGCCCGCGGGCGGGCCGCGGCCGACGTCGCGCGCCTGGAGGCGACGCTGGCCGCCGCCCAGGCCGGCGAGGGGCGGCTGGAGCAGTCGATGCGGGCGCTCAGCTACGAGGCGACCGCGCAGTCCCAGGAGGCGGTGGCGCGCGCCGTGGCGCCGCTGCACGACACGCTCCGCCGCTATGAGCAACGCGTCGCCGAGCTGGAGCGCGACCGGGTCGACGCCTACGCCGAGCTGCGCGAGCAGGTGCGCTCGATGAGCGCGGTCTCCGGCGAGCTGCGCACCGAGACCAAGCAGCTGGTCGCCGCGCTGCGCGCGCCGCAGGTGCGCGGCCGGTGGGGTGAACACCAGCTCCGGCGGATCGTCGAAGCGGCCGGCCTGCTGGAGCACTGCGACTTCAGCGAGCAGGTCACCGCCGCCACCGACCAGCAGGGGGTCCGCCCCGACCTGGTGGTGCGCCTGCACGGCGGGCGCACCGTGGTGGTCGACGCGAAGGCGCCGTTCGACGCCTACCTGACCGCGATGGAGGCGCGCGACGAGCGCGGACGCGACACCCACCTCGACGCGCACGCCCGGCACCTGCGGGCGCACGTCGACGGTCTCGCCGCCAAGTCCTACTGGTCGGCCTTCGACCAGACCCCCGAGTTCGTGGTGCTGTTCGTGCCGGCCGACCCGTTCCTCGACGTGGCGTTGCAGCGCGACCCGACGCTGCTGGAGCACGCGTTCGCCCGCAACGTGGTGCTGGCCACGCCGGCCACGCTGGTGGCGCTGCTGCGCACGGTGGCCTACTCCTGGCGGCAGGAGGCGCTGGCGCGCAACGCGGCGACCGTCCACTCGCTGGCCCGCGAGCTCTACGGGCGGCTGTCCACCCTGGGCGACCACGTCGGCAAGCTGGGCAGTTCGCTGAGCGGCGCGGTTACGGCCTACAACCGCGCGGTCGGCTCCCTGGAGGCCCGGGTGCTGGTCAGCGCCCGCAAGCTGGCCGAGCTGGGCGTCTCCGACGACGAGCTGCCCACGCCGGCGCAGGTCGAGCTGGCGCCCCGCCAGCCGCAGGCGCCCGAGTTGCTGGGCCGGCCGTCCACATCGGCCGAACGGTCAGCGGACATCGACGTTTAACACGGCGTACGTGACGACGACGGCCGATCCGTGTCACGGAGTGGTCACAAACCGATCCCGGGTAGTGACACACCTCGTCACGGCACGAAGGATCTGCGTCACACGTGCCCTGTCGTCTGAAGGGCCCTGTTCTCTGGAGGAAGAGAACGTGAGTCAACCCCGCAATCGGAGCCGGCGCCCCTCCGCCGCGCTCTTCGCCTCGGTCCTCGCGGCCGGCGCCATGACCGTCGGGGGTGGCGCCGCGACCGCGAGCGCAGCCCCTGCCAACGCCCCCCAGCCCTCGCAGCCGACCGCGGCGAAGGCCCTGGGCGCCCACGACGCCAAGCTGCTCGACGCGGCCGAGGCGAAGAACGCGCCGACCGTCACGATGATCATCGCGGCCCGGAAGGGCTCGGCCAAGAAGGTCGTCGACGGGCTCAAGGGTCTCGGCGCCACCGTCAGCCAGCGGTACGACCAGGTCGGCTACGTGCTGGCCAAGGTGCCGACCGCGAAGGCGCTCAAGGCCGCCACGCTGCCCGGCGTCGCCGCCGTCGACCTCGACGAGACCATCAAGCTCCCCGACCCGGCACCGGAGGCGGCCCCGAACGGCGCCAAGGCCGCCGAGCAGGGTGAGACGTTGGCCGGCCCTGGCGGGGACACCGGCGCGGTCAACCCGTACATGCCGACCAACGAGACCGGCGCGGAGGCCTTCAAGGCCGCGCACCCGACGTGGGACGGCCGCGGCGTCACCATCGGCATCATGGACTCCGGTGTGGACCTCGACCAGCCGGCGCTGCAGAAGACCACCACCGGCGAGCGCAAGATCGTCGACTGGGTCACCGCGACCGACCCGCTCGAGGACGCCACCTGGCGCGCGATGATCACCGAGGTGAACGGTCCCACCTTCACCACCGGCACCGGCGCCTCGGCCCTGACCTGGACCGCGCCGGCCGGCACCTACCGATTCAACACCTTCCGCGAGTCCATCACCGCGGGCAGCGACCCGGCCGGTGACGTCAACCGCGACGGCGACACCACCGACTCCTGGGGCATCCTCTACAACCCGGCCAACGGCGACATCCGGGTGGACGTCAACCAGAACCGCGACTTCACCGACGACGAGGTGATGCGGCCGTACAAGGAGAAGTTCCAGGTCGGCCACTTCGGCACGGACAACCCGGCCACCGCCGTCCGGGAGCAGATCCCGTTCGTGGTCGAGTTCCGGCGCAACGTCGACACCACCCCGGTCGGCGGCCCCGGCCTGGTCGACTACGTCAACATCGGCATCATCGAGAGCACCCACGGCACCCACGTCGCCGGCATCACCGCCGCCAACGACATGCTGGGCAACAGCGCCTTCGACGGCGCCGCCCCCGGTGCCAAGCTGGTCTCCGCCCGCGCCTGCTCCTGGGGTGGCGGCTGCACCGCGGCGGCGCTCACCACCGGCATGGTCGACCTCGTGGTCAACCGCAAGGTCGACGTGGTGAACATGTCGATCGGCGGCCTGCCGGCGCTGAACGACGGCTCCAACGCCCGGGCGGTGCTCTACAACGACCTGATCAACACCTACGGCGTGCAGCTGTTCATCTCGGCCGGCAACTCCGGCCCGGGCGTGAACACGGTCGGCGACCCGTCGGTCGCCACCGACGTGGTCAGCGTCGCGGCCAGCGTCAGCAAGGACACCTGGCTGGCCAACTACGGCTCGGTGGTCCGCAAGGAGAACGCGCTGTTCAACTTCTCCTCCCGCGGCCCGCGTGAGGACGGCGGCTTCAAGCCGAACATCTCCGCTCCCGGCTCGGCCATCTCCACCGCGCCGACCTGGCAGCCGGGCAACCCGGTGCCGGAGGCGGGCTACCCGCTGCCCCCGGGCTACCAGATGCTGAACGGCACCTCGATGGCCTCCCCGCAGGCCACCGGCGCCGCCGCGCTGCTGCTGTCGGCCGCCAAGGCGACCGGCGCGGGCGTCACCCCGGCCGCGCTGCGCCGGGCCGTCTACACCTCGGCCAAGCCGATCGCGGACGTCCCGACGTACGCCCAGGGCTACGGCATGTTCAACGTGCCGGGCGCGTGGAACCTGCTGGCCAAGGGCGTGCAGACCCGCACGTACACCTCCGAGGCCGCGGTCTGCACCGAGCTGTCGCCGAACCTGACCCGCTACGACCGGGACTCCGGCACCTTCGTGCCGAACCCGAACGTCGGCACCGGCATCTACAACCGGTGCGCCGCCGACCGGGGTGGCCAGACGGTCAAGAAGAGCCGCACCTACGACGTCAAGCTGACCCGGACCAGCGGCCCGAACAAGAGCGTCAAGCACCTGCTCGGCCTCCGCGGCAACGACGGCACCTTCTCCGTCCGCAAGGAGGTGTGGCTGCCGCTGAACAAGACCGTCACCGTCCAGGTGAAGGCCAAGCCGATGACCACCGGCGCGCACGGCGCGATCCTGACCGTCGACGACCCGGCCACCTCGGTGGTCGACTTCGAGGTCGCCGCGGTCGTGGTCGCCTCCAACGCGGTGAGCGCTCCGGCCTACTCCTACTCGACCGAGGGCTCGGTCGAGCGGAACAGCTTCACCTCGTACTTCGTCACGGTTCCGCAGGGTGCGGGCGCGCTCCAGGTCAACCTGTCCGGCATCGCGACCGGCTCGCAGACCCGGTTCATCGCCATCAACCCGTACGGCGTGCCGGTCGAGAGCACCGCGAGCACCGCCTGCTACACCAACTTCTCCGACGCCGCCGCCTGCAAGCCGCAGGAGCGGGACTACCAGAACCCGATCCCGGGTGTCTGGGAGATCGAGGTGGAGTCGCGGCGCACGTCGCCGGCGCTGGACAACCCGTTCCAGCTGCAGGCGCGGGTGCAGGGCGTGAAGGTCGAGCCGGCCGTGGTCCAGCTGCCGGCGGTCACCGCCGGCACGCCGACCCCGGTGAGCTGGAGCCTGACCAACACGTTCGGTCCGGTCCGGGTGACCGGCGTCGGCGGGCCGCTGTCCAGCGTCCGCGCCGAGCGGCCGACCATCACCGAGGGCGCCACGCAGGAGTACACGGTCGACATCCCGGCGGGGACCACCTCGTTCTCCGCCCGGATCGGCAACACCTCCGACCTGGGCGCCGACCTGGACCTGTACATCTTCCGCGGCGCCACCGAGGTGGGCCGGTCGGCCGACGGCGACTCGGAGGAGGCGGTCACGCTGAACAACCCGGTCGCCGCCACGTACCGGGTGGTCATCGAGGGCTACGCGGTCGCCGCGGGCGGCACGGCGTACGACTACCGGGACTCGTTCGCGTCCCCGGCGCTGGGCTCGCTCTCCGCGCCGGCCACGCCGCTGTTCCTGCCGAACGGCGGCACCGCGACCCTGACCGGTTCGGTGACCGCGCTGAACACCCCGGCCGCCGGTCGGGAGCTCTTCGGTGACATGGCCGTCACCACCGTCGAGGGCGCGGTCGTCGGCCGCGGCTCGGTGGAGATCAACGCGGTGAACTGAACCGACCGCGATAGAACGGAAGCCCGCCTCCCGACGGGGGAGGCGGGCTTCCGCCTTTCACGCGAGACGGGGTCAGGCCGGGCGGGCGGACTCGACCACGAACGGGGTGCCCTGCTGGCAGGTGGTCATCATGCCGGGCTCGGGCCGGCCGGTGACCTCCACCGTGGCGCCGGCCTTGAGCAGGTCGCGCGGACCGCCGACCAGGAGGTGGTCGTCGAGCAGGAGGCAGTTCGGCTCCACCCCGGCCCGGATCGTGCCGGTGATGGTGGTGCCGCCGACGCCGGGTGGCGTCGACGGGCCGCCCTTCCAGGTCGGATTCGGGCGGCTGGGCGTCACGCTGGGCACGGGATCGGGCTGGCTGGTCACCGGGGCGGCTCCCGTCGGGCTGGGGCTGGCGGGCTCGTCGCCGGGTCCGGCGCAGGCGGTCAGCGCGACACCGGCGAGGAGGGCGACGAGCACCGTCCGAGGAGTCTTCATGGTGGGTTGGACGCGGCGGGCGGCCGATCCGTTCCCGGTCAGCCGCGCGCCGCGGCGGCCTTCATGTCGCGCTTGAGCTCCTGCGGCAGCGAGAAGGTCAGCCGCTCGTCGGCGGTGGTGACCTCATCGACGTCGGTGAAGCCGCGCTCGGCCAGGCGCGCGAGCACCTGCTGGACCAGCTCGTCGGGCACGCTCGCGCCGGAGGTCACACCCACGGTGCGGGCCCCCTCCAGCCAGGCGTCGTCGATCTCGTCGGCGAAGTCGACCAGGTGACCGGCGCGGGCGCCGGCGTCCAGCGCCACCTCGACCAGCCGGACCGAGTTCGACGAGTTGCGCGAGCCGACCACGATCACCACGTCGCACTCCGGGGCGATCTCCTTCACCACGTGCTGACGGTTGGAGGTCGCGTAGCAGATGTCGTCGCTGGGGGGCGACTGGAGCAGCGGCAGCCGCTGCTTGAGCCGGGCCACGGTCTCCAGCGTCTCGTCGACCGACAGCGTGGTCTGGGAGAGCCAGACCACCTTCTCCGGGTCGCGCACGGTGACCTTGTCGACCCCGTCCGGGCCGTCGACCAGCTGGATGTGGGCGGGGGCCTCACCGGCGGTGCCGATGACCTCCTCGTGCCCCTCGTGGCCGATCAGCAGGATGTCGTAGTCCTGCTGGGCGAACCGCCGGGCCTCGTGGTGCACCTTGGTGACCAGCGGGCAGGTCGCGTCGATCGCCCGGAGCGAGCGCTCCTTGGCCTGCTCGTACACCTCCGGGGCCACGCCGTGGGCGGAGAAGATGACGGTGGCGCCCTCCGGCACCTCCTCGTTCTCCTCCACGAAGATCGCGCCCTTGGCCTCCAACGTCCGCACCACGTGCTTGTTGTGCACGATCTGCTTGCGGACGTAGATCGGCGCGCCGTAGAGCTTCAGCGCCTCCTCGACGGTCTGCACCGCGCGGTCCACACCCGCGCAGTAGCCGCGGGGGTTGGCCAGGAGCACGCGCTTGCCGGTCCGGGGAGTCGTCTCAGCGTCAGTCACCCGCCCATGGTACGTGGCGCCCTCCGGGCCGGCAGCGGCCGCGACCACGGCACCGGTCGGGGCTGGCCGGTGGTGTCGGTCCCGGGCCGTAGGGTGGGCGGGTGAGCGCGGGTGAGGTGGGGCGGGGCACGCCCCCGGAGCGGAGCACGTCCGAGGAGCCGTGGCCGGTCCGGGTGGTCAGCCAGAAGGTCGGCGCCTGGATCGCCCGACTCGGCTGGGTGTGGGTCGACGGTCAGGTGGCGCAGATCAGCCGCCGTCCCGGCGCCACCACCGTCTTCCTCACCCTGCGTGACCCCTCGGCCGATCTCAGCCTGACCGTCACCACCAACCGTGACGTGCTCGACGCGGGCGCCCCGGAGCTGCGCGAGGGCGCCCGGGTCGTGCTGCACGCGAAGCCCGAGTTCTATGCCGCGCGGGGCACGCTCAGCCTGCGCGCCGACGAGATCCGCCAGGTCGGCCTGGGTGAGCTGCTGGCCCGGCTGGAGAAGCTCAAGAAGCTGCTCGCCGCGGAAGGGCTGTTCGACCGGTCGCGCAAGCGGCGACCTCCGTTCCTGCCCGGCCGGGTCGGTCTGATCACCGGGCGGGCCTCGGCGGCCGAGCGCGACGTGCTGACCAACGCCCGGCGCCGCTGGCCGGCGGTCGACTTCCGCACGGTCAACGTGGCGGTGCAGGGGCCGAGCGCCGTGCCCGACATCGTCGGCGCGCTCAAGGTGCTCGACGCCGACCCGACGGTCGACGTGATCGTCATCGCCCGGGGCGGTGGCAGCATCGAGGACCTGCTGCCCTTCTCCGACGAGGCGCTGTGCCGGGCGGTCTTCGCCTGCCGCACCCCGGTGGTCAGCGCGATCGGCCACGAGACCGACGCGCCGCTGCTGGACTACGTGGCCGACGTGCGCGCGTCCACCCCCACCGACGCGGCGAAGCGGATCGTGCCCGACCTGACCGAGGAGGTCCGCCTCATCGGTCAGGCCCGGTCGCGCCTGGAGCGGGCGGTGCGCAATCTGGTCGACCGCGAGCAGCACCGGCTCGACCTGTTCCGCTCCCGTCCGGTGCTGGCCCGACCGCAGGTGATGGTCGACCAGCGGGCCGTCGACGTGACCGCGCTGCGGGGCCGCGCCGGCCGGTGCCTGGACCACCGGTTGAGCGGCGCCGCCGACGACCTGCGTCACACTCTCGCGCGGCTGCGCGCGCTCTCCCCCGCGGCCACGCTCGACCGCGGCTACGCCATCGTGCAGCGCGGCGACGGCCACGTGGTCCGCGCGGCGTCCGAGGTGGCCAAGGGCGATCCACTGCGGGTACGCCTCGCCGAGGGCGAGCTGACCGCCACCGTCGACGGCTGAGGAAATGGTACGGATGACTGAGAAGACCAAGGACGAGCAGCTCAGCTACGAGCAGCTCAGCTACGAGCAGGCCCGCGCCGAGCTGGCCTCGGTGGTGGAGCGGCTGGAGGCGGGTGGCACCTCGCTGGAGGAGTCGCTGGCGCTCTGGGAGCGGGGCGAGCAACTCGCCGGCGTCTGCCAGCGTTGGCTGGACGGCGCTCGCGCCCGCATCGACACCGCCCGGCAGAAGACCGAAGAGTGACCGTGGGCCGGCCGGCGCGCGACGCTCGGCCCTCCGCCGGGAGGGCCGAGCGGTCCCGGGAGGCGGGCCCGCCTCCCGGGACCGCGAGCGCCGGTCAGCTGAACAGGTTGTAGAACTCCGGCGGCGCCTCGACGACCTGGTCGGCCGGCGGCTTCTGGGCCGCGGCGGCGTTGCCGTAGTCGGTGTAGGTGATCTTCAGATCCTGCGCGGCGCTCTGGCCGGCGGCCGGGATCTTGAGCACCATCTCAGTGAGCCGGCCCTGCGGGTCGACCTTGGCGGTGAACGGCACCGACTGGGCCTGCGCGCCGAGCGTGGTGATCACGGCCGGGTCGAGCGAGCCCGCCTCGGCGGCCTTCGACACGTCGACGGTGCCCTCGTACGCGCCCTCGCCGGTCTGCCGGACGTCGGTGACGCCCTGGGTGAGCACGGCGCTGCCGGCCGGGTCCACCTTCTCGAAGTCGAAGCCCAGCGCCCGGTTGCCCTTGATCCGGTTCTGGTCGAGGTGCTGGTACTTGCCGAGGTTGAGGTTCTTCACCCCGGGGATCTTGGCGGCCGCAGTGCCGCCCAGGTCGAGCTTGACCCAGCTGTCCGGCTTGGCGTGGATGAGGTCCAGCTTCATCATCAGGTCCGACGACGGGTCACCGATCGTCATCCGCATCTCGGCGCTCTGGCTGGGCTCGTGCACCTGCCCCTCGGCGGTGGAGCCGGCGCCCGTCATGGTGAACCGGAAGTTCCCCTCGCGGATCGCGTTGGTGGAGTCCAGCAGGGCCTGCTTGGCCGCGCTGGTGGACCCGCCGGCGCTCGGGGCGACGCTGCCGGAGGCGGTCGGGGTCGCGGAGGCGTCGGAGGTCCCAGCGCCGTTGCTGTTGCAGGCGGCCAGGCCGGGTATGAGCAGCGCCGCGGCGAACGCGGTGGCGCTGAAGCGTCGTATCTTCACGTCAACCTCTCCAGGTGGGTCGTCCGGGCTCGATGTCCCGTCTGTTCCCTGAAGAGGGGTTGCGCAATCCCGCGTCACCCGGCGGTGCGCCTCAGCGCAGCGAGGTGGCGAGCTTGCGCAGCTCCGTCTCCCCCGCGTCGCCGACCACGATGACCGTGCGGTTCGGCTCCAGCAGGACCAGGGCCTGCTCGTTGCCGCGGGCGGTGTACCGCTGCCAGCTCAACCCGTCGGGCAGGTCCGCGGGGCCCTGCGGCCGGCCCTCGCTCAGCTCGGCCGGCAGCAGCTTCTCCGCCGGCACGTTGCTCTCCACCAGCTGCGCGCCCCGCCCCTCGGGGGTCACGTATCCGATCCGCAGCGTCGCGCCGTCCGCCTCGGTCCGGAAGCGGGCGTTGACCGTACGCCAGTCGTCGCCCAGCCCGGTCGGCTGGCTCACCGGGAACACGTTGGCCGCGCGGGCCTGCTCCAGCGCGGGCGCCGGGTCGACGGTGACCGGCGAGTCGCCGCCGAGGAAGCCCCGGTAGAACGCGATCAGCAGCGCGATCGGCACCAGCAGCACGAGCAGGGACAGCACCATGTCCTTCGGCGACCGCTCCGAGCGGGCCTTCTCCTTGCGGGCGGGCGGCGCGGGCCGGTCCCCGGCGACGGTCTCGGCCGGGCCGGCGTCGTCCCCCGCCGGGTCGACCAGGGCCGGCTCGCCCCGGTCGGTGGGCGGCTCGACCAGCGCGGGCTGCCCCTGCGGCGGGGTCGGGCCGGCATCCGGTCGGACCGGCGGCTGACCCTCGGGCGGGGTCGCGTCGGTCGGCTGGCGGTCGGCAGGCTGTGCGGGCTCCACCGCACCATTGTCGCAGCCGTCCGGGGAGCGTGATCCTGGCCTCCTCCGCCCCGCCGGGGCGGCGAACCTGAGATCGTGTGAGGATCAGCGACAAAACCGGCGGCGGCGACGGCCGCACTCCCGCCGGTCCACCCCGCAACGTCGCGAGGAGGAAGCCGCCATGACAACCACCAGGACGCGGACACCCCAGGATCTCGACCGCAACCTCGCCCTCGATCTGGTCCGGGTCACCGAGGCCGCGGCCATGGCCGCCGGGCGCTGGGTCGGCCGGGGCGACAAGGAGGGCGGCGACGGCGCGGCCGTCGACGCCATGCGCAAGCTGATCAACTCGATCCCGATGCGCGGTGTCGTGGTGATCGGTGAGGGCGAGAAGGACAACGCCCCGATGCTCTTCAACGGCGAGGAGGTCGGCGACGGGACCGGTCCCGAGGTGGACGTGGCGGTCGACCCGATCGACGGCACCACGCTGATGAGCAAGGGCATGCCGAACGCGCTGGCCGTGCTCGCGGTGGCCGAGCGCGGCGCGATGTTCGACCCGAGCGCGGTCTTCTACATGGAGAAGCTCGCGGTCGGCCCGATGTACGCCGACGTGGTCGACATCGACGCCGGGGTGGTCGAGAACATCCGCCGGATCGCCAAGGTCAAGGGCACCGACACCGCCGAGGTGACGGTCTGCGTGCTGGACCGGTCGCGCCACGACGACCTGGTGAAGCAGATCCGGCGCACCGGCGCCGGCATCCGGTTCATCTCCGACGGGGACATCGCCGGCGCGATCGCCGCCGCCCGCGGCGAGTCGGACATCGACGTCCTGATGGGCATCGGCGGCACCCCCGAGGGCATCACCGCGGCCTGCGCGCTGAAGTGCATGGGCGGCATGATGCAGGCCAAGCTCTGGCCGAAGGACGACCAGGAGCGGGAGAAGGCGCTGGCCGCCGGGCACGACCTGGACCGGGTGCTGTTCACCGACGACCTGGTGACCGGCGACAACTGCTTCTTCGTGGCCACCGGGGTCACCTCCGGCGACCTGCTGCGCGGCGTGCGCTACCGGGCCGGCGGGGCGTACACCCAGTCGATCGTGATGCGCTCCAAGAGCGGCACGATCCGGGTCATCGACTCCTACCACCGCCTGGAGAAGCTCGCCCTCTACTCGTCCGTCGACTTCGACGGGCGCCCGCTGGCCGAGCAGGAGTGAGCGCGACCGGGACGGCGGCGCCGCCCACGCTGTCGACCGGTCGGCGGATCGCGGGGGTCGGTCTGGCGACCGGCTCCGGCGTCCTGGTGGCCGTGCAGTCCCGGATCAACGGCGAGTTGGGCGTACGCCTGGCCGACGGGATCGCCGCCGCGGTGGTCTCGTTCGGCCTGGGCCTGCTGATCCTGCTGGCGCTGGTCCCGGCCACCCCCGCAGGGCGGCGAGGACTCGCCGCCCTGCGGGGCGCGCTGCGTACCGGCGCCCTGCGCCCCTGGCAGTGCCTGGGCGGGGTGTGCGGCGCGTTCCTGGTGGCGACGCAGGGACTGACCATCGGCGCGCTCGGCGTGGCCGTGTTCACCGTCGCCGTGGTGGCCGGGCAGTCCGGCAGCAGCCTGCTGGTCGACCGGGCCGGCATCGGGCCGACCGGCCGCCAGGCGGTCACCCCGAACCGGCTGGTCGGCGCGGTCCTCACCGTGCTGGCCGTGTTGCTGGCGGTGGGCGACCGCCTCGGCGACCCGGGCGCGCTGGCACTGGCCCTGCTGCCGCTCGCCGCCGGGATCGGCATCGCCTGGCAGCAGGCGGTGAACGGCCGGGTCCGCGCGGCGGCGGACAGCGCCATGACCGCCACGCTCGTCAACTTCGCGGTCGGCACGGTGGCGCTGCTCGCCACGTTCGCGGTGGAGGTGGCGGTGCGGGGCCGGCCGGCGGGCGGTTTCCCGAGCGAGCCGTGGCTCTACCTCGGCGGCCCGATCGGCATCGTGTTCATCGCGCTGGCCGCCGCCCTCGTGCGGTTCACCGGGGTGCTGCTGCTCGGCCTGGCCACCATCGCCGGGCAGATCGTGGGCGCGGTGCTGCTGGACGTGGTGCTGCCGACCGCCGCCTCGCACCCCGGGGTGAACACGCTGCTCGGTGCGGCGCTGACGCTGGTGGCCGTCCTGGTCGCCGCCCTCTCCCCGCCCCGCCGCGCCTAACGCGCGGTCGGGGCGTGCAGGGTGTCGACGATCTCGTCGACGACCCGGTCCAGCGGGGTCGCCTCGATGCCGAGCGTGGCGGTGGCGGCGGTGGAGTCCAGCACGAACGGCCGGGCGAACTGGTGCGCGGTCTCCCGCAGCTCCTTGGCGAACGGGTTGGCCACGCCGGCCAGCCAGAGCACCGGGTAGGGCATCCGGGTCAGCTTCGGTGCCGGCGCGCCGGCCCGGGCGGCCGTGCGGTCGGCCAGGTCCCGCATCGACACCGCCGGCGTGCTGGGCACGTGCCAGGCCCGACCCCAGGCCCGCGGGTCGGTCGCGGCGGCGACCAGGGTACGGGCGACGTCGGGAACGTACGTCCAGGTGTGCGGGGCGTTCCAGTCGACGGGGAGGAACACCCGTCGCCCGGTGAGCACCCGGGGCAGCACCATCATGGCCAGCGAGGTGCCGCCGACGCCGATGTAGTCGGAGCCGCGTACCTCGGTGACCCGGGCCCGACCGGCGTGGTGGGCGGCCAGGGCGTCGGCCCACATCCGGTTGCGGACCCGGCCCTTGACGCCGGTGGCGGCCAGTGGCGTCGACTCGGTCATGGGCGCGTCGACCGGGCCGTACCCGTAGAGGTTGCCGACGGTGGCGAGCACCGCGCCGGTGCGCTCGGCGGCGGTGAGCAGCGCGGCGGCCAGCGGCGGCCAGTCGAGGGGCCAGCGGTGGTACGCCGGGTTGGCGCAGTTGTGGAGCGCGGCCGCGCCCTCGGTCAGCGCGGTCAGCCGGTCGGTGTCGGCGGCGTCGGCGGCCACCCGCTCGACCGCCGGGTGCTCCGGGCCGGTGCCGCGCCGGGTGACCACCCGCACCCGCTCGCCCTGGTCGACGAGGAGCCGGGCGGTGGCGGTGCCGACGGGTCCGGCGCCGACGATCACGTGCAGGGCCATGGCAGGTCCACCTGTTCTGAAGCAGTTGTCTGAATCGAGAGCAGCGCTCTCGAAAAAGAGCATGACGCGGATCGGCCGCTCCGTCAAGAGCAGTGCTCTCGCTTTTGATTGGCGCTCTCATCCGTGGCACAGTGGGAGCCATGGTCGCTCCCTCGCTCCGCGCCCGGGTCCGCGCCGGGATGATCGAAGAGATCAAGGCCGTCGCCCGCCGCCACCTGGCCACCGACGGCGCGAACCTCTCCCTGCGCGCCGTCGCGCGGGACCTCGGCATGGTCTCCTCGGCGATCTACCGCTACTTCCCCAGCCGGGACGACCTGCTCACCGCGCTGATCCTGGAGGCGTACGCCGCGCTGGGCGACGCGGTCGAGACGGCCGACGCCGGCGCCGACCCGGCCGACCTGCGCGGGCGCTGGCTGGCCGCCTGCCGGGCCGCCCGCACCTGGGCGCTGGCCCACCCCGCCGAGTACGCGCTGCTCTACGGCAGCCCGGTGCCCGGCTACGCGGCTCCGGACGACACGGTCGCGCCGGCCCAGCGGCCCCCGACGACACTGGTCGGCATCCTGCGCGACGGGGTGGCCTCCGGCCGGCTCGCGCCGCCCGCCGAGGACCTGCCCGAGCCGCTACGCGCCGACGTCGCCGAACTGGTCGCGCTGCTCGGGATGGACCTCCCGCCCGCGCTGCTGGCCCGCGGCATGGCCGGCTGGACCCAGCTCTTCGGGCTGATCAGCTTCGAGCTGTTCGGCCGGATCAACCGGGCCCTGCCGCACCGCGACGAGTACTTCGACCACCAGATCGGCCTGATGGCGGACCTGGTCGGCCTGCCCTGAGCGGGATCAGCCCGTCGGGGCACGTCCCGGCCCGGCGACCGGCGCCGGCGGCGGGTACGGCGGATCGGGCGGAAGCGGCGGCCAGGGTGGCGCGACCGGCGGCCGCCACGGCGCGACCAGCCGGGCCGCCCGCCAGCCGAGCAGCTGCCCCGGCACGAGGGCCAGCCCGGCAAGCGTCAGCGCCGTCGAGGCGTGCACCGGCCGGCCGTAGAGCCACCCGGTCAGTGGCAGGCCCGCCAGCACCACGGTGAGCGTGGCCGCCAGCAGCGCCTCGCCGGTCCACCGACCGGGCACCCCTCGCGCGGCCGGCGGGATCACCGCGAGCAGCCCGCCGCCGAGCAGCAGCAGGGCACAGCCGGCGGCGAGCGGGAACACGATGAGGTCGTCGACGTTCCAGACCACGAGCAGGAACACCGCGGCGTGGAACAGGACCACGACCTGGACCAGCGGCAGCACGATGCCGTAGCCGGACGTGCGGGCGGCCCGCGCACCGGCGACGACGAGCACCAGGGCGCCGAGCGCCAGGGCGAGCAGCGCCGCCCGGAGCGGGTCGTTGTGCCGGTCCCCGGGGGAGATCACGCCCAGCGGCGGGGGCCCTTCCCCCTGGTCGTCGGCGAAGCCGATCCGGCGCCAGTCGCCGTCCGGGTCGCGCAGCGCGAAACCGTCCCGGCCGTTCGCCACGAGCACCACGTGCCGCCCGCCGGAGACGTCGAGCACGGCGAGGTCCTGACCGGCGATCCGTTCGCCGGCCGGCCCGGCCTCCGGGTAGCGCGCCCGCAACAGCTCCCGCTGGTCCTCGGTGACCTGCCAGGACAGCCGCCAGGTCCGGCCCGCGTCGTCACTCTCCTCGACCCGGATTTGGCCGGGGAGCCACCGGTAGCACCGCTGCGGGGCGGCCGGCAGGCAGGCCCGCCGGTCCGTACGCTCCGACCCGGTGCGCAGCGCCTCCTCCTCGACGGGAGCGGGGTCGCGCCACGTCGCACCGGCGTCGTCGCTGATCCGCCACCGCCAGGGCGGGTCGGCCCTGGCGTCCTGACTCTTCCCGACGCCGGCGACCAGCCGGCCGTCGACCACCGCCGCGTCGACCGCGTCGTGGTGCCCGACCATGCTCGTCGCGGCCACCGCGAGCGTCGCCGCCGGCAGCAGCACCAGCACGCGGACCAGCCGGGTCCCCCGCCGCCCCACCGGGTCGCGACCAGCCCGACGCCACGCCCAGGCCGCCAACGCGAGCGCCGGCAGGGCGAGCAGGTCGGTCCGGTCCGCCCGGACCACTGACGGCCCGCTCACCGCGCTCCACAGCTGCGAGGCGGCCGTCGCGGCGTACCCGCTGGTCTTGACCACGGTGAAGCCGACGCCGACCGACCCCAGCGCGAGACCGGCGGCGGTCCGGGCCCCGAGCCGGGGCACGACGAGCGTGACCAGCACGGCGACGAGCGGCGGCGCGAGCACCAGGCCCGCGACGTCGCTCAGCTTGCCGGTGACCGGGCCGGGCCGCCTTGAGCATGTGGTCGTTCAGCGCCAGCACGATCAGGGCGAGCACGGTCACCGGCTGGCCCAGCCAGGCCAGCGCGACACGGGCGCCGTCGGGCGTGCTCCGATCCGCGGGTGTCATCCGTCCATCGTGGTCACCGATGGTCTCGGCGCGGCCACGTGGCGGTGAGGATCCGGCGTCAGGTGCCGTCGGAGGAGTGGCCGGGGAAGAGGTGCGCGGTGGGGTCGATGGCGACGGCCGCGTTGTTCACGGCGGTGGCCGCCTCGCCGAAGCCGGTGGCGATCAGCCGGACCTTGCCCGGGTATTCGGTGATGTCCCCGGCCGCGAAGACCCGGGGCAGGTTGGTGGCCATGGCGCTGTCCACCAGGATGTGCCGCCGGTCGAGCCTCAGCCCCCACTCGGCGAGCGGACCCAGGTCGGCGGTGAAGCCGAGCGCGGCCACCACCGTGTCCACCGGCAGCGTCTCCGCCGCGCCACCGCGCACGGTCAGTTCGGCGCCGGTGACGTGGTCCTCCCCGTAGAGCCGGCTCACCTCGGCGTTGACCACGACCCGCACCGGCAGCGCGCGGACCCGCTCGACGGTGGCGGCGTGCGCGCGGAAGCGGTCCCGCCGGTGCACGAGCGTCACCGAGCGGGCCAGCGGGGCGAGCGTGGCCGCCCAGTCGAAGGCCGAGTCGCCGCCGCCCACGATGAGCACGTGCCGGTCGGTCAGCTCGGTCGGCTGGGGCACGAAGTAGACGATCCCGCCGCCGGTGAAGCTGTCCGCGGCCGGCAACGGCCGGGGTGTGAAGCTGCCCAGACCGCCGGTGACCACCACCGCGCCGCAGCGCAGCTGCTCACCGCCGGCCAGCCCGAGGACCGGCCGGCCGTCCAGGTACGAGAGCTTCTCCGCGCGTACGCCGAGCAGGTAGTCGGGGTGGAACGGCGCGGCCTGGGCGACCAGGTTCGCGACCAGTTCCCGCCCCTTGATCGCGGGAAAGCCGGCGACGTCGAGGATCAGCTTCTCCGGGTACATGGCGGTGACCTGTCCGCCCGGTTCGGGCAGCGCGTCGATCACGGCCACCGAGAGCCCGCGGAACCCGGCATAGTAGGCGGCGAAGAGCCCGGCGGGGCCGGCCCCGATCACGGCGACATCGACCTCGTGCATGGCGTACCGTCACTTTCCGCCAGGGATCAACGCGTGCTGATGCCGACGGTAGGCGGGCGGGCGGGCGCGGGCAAGCACGTCCCGCGGACGGTTCGACGCGTCGTCAGGGCAGGGTGACCGGGGGTGACCCGAGTCGGTCCGGCGTGCCGGTCTCGACGCGGCGGCGGAACAGGATCGCCGCGACCACGCCGCCGAGCAGCCCGAACAGGTGCCCCTGCCAGGAGATCCGCTCGTCGGTGGGGAGGATGCCCAGCAGCTGCCAGCCGTAGAGCAGGCCGACCAGCAGCACCACGGCGAAGTTCCACCAGCTCCGCTCCACCACACCGCGGGTGAGCAGGATGCCGAGGTAGCCGAAGATCACGCCACTCGCGCCGACCACCACCGAGTTGGGCGAACCGGTGAACCACACGCCCAGGCCGCTGACCAGGATGATCACCATGGTGGACCAGAGGAACCGGCGGGTGCCGGCGGCCAGCACGAACGTCCCGAGCAGGATCAGCGGGATGCTGTTGCTGTAGAGGTGGTTCCAGCCGGCGTGCAGGAACGGCGAGAAGAAGACGCCGTCCAGGCCCTGGATCCGGTGCGGGATGATGCCCGCGGTGACGTCGAGGTCGAGGCGCAGGCCCACGTCGAGCGCCTCGACGAGGAAGAGCACCGGCACCACCGCGCACATGGCGACGAAGGCCCGGCCGAGCGCCGCGTAGAACGCATCGGTGCCGAACCGGTGGGGGTCGCCGCCGCGAGGGCCGTCGTGCCAGGTCACCTGTCAAGAGCTATCAGCAAATGCGGCCGTCCGCCACTCGAGCGGCGCAACGAGCGAGGGCGGGACGCGGGGCTCGGCCCCATGTCCCGCCCTCGTCGGATCGATCAGTACCAGCCCGAACTCTGCGACTTCTGCCAGGCGCCGCACGGGTTGTCGTACCGGCCCTCGATGTAACCGAGGCCCCACTTGATCTGGGTGGCCGGGTTGGTCTTCCAGTCGTCCGCCACCGAGCCCATCTTGCTGCCCGGCAGGGCCTGCGGGATCCCGTACGCGCCGGAGCCCGCGTTGTACGCCTTGTGGTTCCAGCCGCTTTCCTTGGTCCAGAGCTTGTCCAGACAGGGGAACTGGTCGATGCCGAAGCCCTCGTCGAGCATGATGGCGCAACCGACCTTGCGGTTGCCGCTGAACTCCTCGCACGAGGCCGGGATGGGGCCGTCGTACGGCTTGGCCTTGGCCTCGGCCTCCGCCTTGGCCGCGTCCCGCTCCTTCTTGCGGCTGGCGGCGGCCGCCTCGGCCTGCTTGGCCCGTTCGGCGGCTTCCTTCGCCGCCGCGGCGGCCCGCAGCTTGGCCTGGTACTCGGCGGCCCGCTGCCGGGACGCCGCCACACGGTGCTCGGCCTGCCGGTCGCGCTGGTAGGCGTACTCCGTCCGGTCGACCTCGAGCCCGACCTGCGCGGTCAGGCCCTGCTGCTGGGTCTGGCGATCCTCGCCCAGGTAGAAACCACCGGCGACGCCCACGGAGAGCAGCGCGACAGCGGCCGTACGGGCGCCGAACCGGCTCCACAGCCGACTCACGAAGTTTCCCTTCGTCGGGGGCAGGGACACGGCACGGCCGCGTGGCCGGGTGTGGCCGGGTGCGGGTGCCGTGAGCGCCCCGACCCGACGGTCGAGGCCGACGCGCCGGCGTCCCGTGGCTCCCGCCGTCGTGGCGGAGAATGCTCGACGATGCTGCCGGTGCGTATGGGGCTCCGGGCCGTGTTCGGCACCGGAGTTGTCGGTGGCGCTCGATGAACACCATCGCGCAGGGTGAGGCCAGTGGGAAACCACGGGCGACAAATGTGATCTGCGCCACACTAAAAATGTGGGCAAAGCAGGGCGGGACGGGCGGTCAGCCCGGGATGTCCTCCAGCAGATCGGTGACCATCGCGGCGATCGGAGAACGCTCCGATCGGCTGAGGGTGACGTGCGCGAAGAGGGGATGCCCCTTCAGCGCCTCGATCACCGCGGTCACCCCGTCGTGTCGACCGACCCGGAGGTTGTCCCGCTGCGCCACGTCGTGGGTGAGCACCACCCGGGACCCCTGGCCGATCCGGGACAGCACGGTGAGCAGCACGCCCCGTTCCAGGGACTGCGCCTCGTCCACGATGACGAAGGCGTCGTGCAGGCTCCGGCCGCGGATGTGGGTCAACGGCAGCACCTCCAACAGCCCGCGCGAGGTGACCTCCTCCAGCACGTGCTCGTGCACCACCGCACCCAGCGTGTCGAAGACAGCCTGGGCCCACGGCGACATCTTCTCCGACTCCGAGCCGGGCAGGTAGCCGAGTTCCTGGCCACCGACCGCGTACAGCGGGCGGAACACGATCACCTTCTTGTGCCGGCGACGCTCCATCACCGCCTCCAGGCCCGCGCAGAGCGCCAGCGCGGACTTGCCGGTGCCGGCCCGCCCGCCCAGCGACACGATCCCGATCGACTCGTCCAGCAACAGGTCGAGCGCCACCCGCTGCTCCGCCGAGCGCCCGTGCACGCCGAACGCCTCGCGATCGCCGCGGACCAGCCGCACGGTCTTGTCCGGCAACACCCGGCCGAGCGCCGAGCCCCGCCCGGACTGCAGCACCAGGCCGGTGTGGCAGGGCAGGCCGGCGGCGGCGTCGACGTCGAGCGCCTCGCCCGCGTACAGCCGACCGATCTCCTCCTCGGAGAGCTCCAGCTCGGCCATTCCGGTCCAGGTGGGGTCGCTGGCCTGGCCGTGCCGGTACTCGTCGGCGTGCAGGCCGACCGAGGCCGCCTTGACCCGCAGCGGCATGTCCTTGCTGACCAGGGTCACCTCGCGCCCCTCGGCGGCGAGGTTGAGCGCCACCGAGAGGATCCGCGCGTCGTTCGACTCGTTACGGAACCCGGGCGGCAGCACCCCGTCGTCGGTGTGGTTGAGCTCCACCCGGAGCGTGCCGCCCTGGTCGTTGGCGGGCACCGGCCGGTCCAGCCGGCCGTGTCGCACGCGCAGCTCGTCCAGCATGCGCAGCGACTGGCGGGCGAACCAGCCCAGCTCCGGATGGTGCCGTTTGCCCTCCAACTCGGAGATCACCACCAGCGGCAGCACCACCTCGTGCTCGGCGAAGCGGTGGAACGCCGCGGGGTCGGAGAGGAGGACCGAGGTGTCCAGGACGAAAGCCGGGCCGGCTGGTCGGGGCTCCTCGGCGGCGGGGACCGCCGCGGCGGCGCTGCGGCGGCCGCGGGTGGTCCGGCGGGTCGGGGCGGTCGCGGCCGGGGTCTGGTCGGCACCGGCGGGGGTACGGCGAGTGGTCACAGGCCTGCTCCGCGGATGGGCACCCGGCCACCCGAGTTCCGCCTCTTCCGGCGCCCGGCGGGCACGGGGTCGGATGCGGGCCCCGTGCGCGAGTCGTCGCAGGTCCGGGCTGTCCGGCTGGCCCGGGAAAACCCCGTGCCATGCCTAGACGCTAATCGCACCGGGGCCGCGCGGCTAGGGGTGGACGTGGATCACGCCCGTCGGGGAGGTGAACGTGCCCGGAACCGGCCGGGATGCATGCCCCCTGCGCGCACCCCGGCCGGAGCTCCGTCGCCTCAGCCCTGCCGACGCACCAGCGTCCCGCCCCTCGGCCCGGCGCCGGCGGCGCCGAACGAGGACCCGGTGTACGTGGTGCCGGGCCGGGCCGCCACGCCGCCGAGCTGGGCGGTCGCGGTGACGCGTACGGCCGGGGCGGAGCCGGTGCGCCCGGTGACCGCGGTGGGGACGGCGGTGCCCGCGAACGGGGTGGCCGCGCGCCCGACCGACGTCACCACGGTCGGCGCCGGGCCGGCGAGCGCCGAGGCGATGGCGGCCTGCGCGTCCCGGCGCCGGCGGTTCCAGGCGCCCCGGTCGCCGTCGAAGTAGCCCTGGCGGTAGCCGAACCGGTAGCCGATCCGGTAGCTGAGCTGACCGTGCAACCGGCCGGCGGCGTAGCAGGTGGAGCCGAGCACCAGGACGAGGACCACGGCGAGAAAGGGGCTCACCGGGTCACCTCCGCCGTCCGGGACGGCGTGGCGCCCCGGCTCATCGCTCGTCCGCCCCGGGCAGCGGGTCGACCACCAGCAGCCGCTCCAGGTCGGCGGTGCTGACCTCCTCGACCAGTTCGACGCTGATCCGGCAGCCGTCGAGAATGACCTCGGCGACGGACGCCCGGCGGATCTCGCCGCCGGAGTCGTAGACGCGCACGCTCAGCTCGGGGCAGCCGAGGTGGGTACGCCAGGCGTCCCACTCCTCCCGGTCACCGACACTGAGCGAGAGGTAGCGACAGCCCCGGGCGAGGTAGACGCGCCACGGCGCGCTCAGCCCGGCGGAGACCCCGTCCGCGATCAGGCCGAACGCCTGGGCGCGGGTCGCGAGCTCGGTCACGAGACCCCCTCGGCACCCGCGGAGTGACGCATGTGAGCACTCGTCGTCTCAAGCACGTGACACACCGTAAGTTGTCTCATGAGCGTGACAGTATCAGCTTTTCGTCCGTTTGCCGCCGTACTCGTGTCCATCTATTCTGCCCGGGTGACACCCCTCAGGAGCAGCTCTGGATCGTTTACCGGAAAACCCGCGACAGCGTCACGTCGGCGTGACAGCAGCGTGCCGAGCCGGCCCGACGCGGCCGACTGGCCGTACCGTCACGGGGTGACCGAGACGGCCAACGCACGGAAGATCGCCTTCGCCACCTTCGTCCGCCGCGCGCTGGACGACGCCCGCGCCATGCGGGCCTGGAGCGGCACCGAGGTCTCCCGGCGCACCGGCGTCTCCCGCCAGACCATCAACCGCTGGGTGCGCGGCGACTGGGCCAGCGACCCCGAGGCGGAGCGCGTGGTCGCTTTCTGCGAGGGCCTCGGGCTCGACCCGGCGGCCGCGTTCGTCGCGCTCGGCTGGGACCGGGCCGCCGGCCCCCGCGCCGATCCGACCCCGCCCCCGATGGACCCGGACGTCGAGGCGCTGCTGCGCCGGCTGGTCGACCCGAACGTCTCCGACGCGGAGAAGTTCCACATTCGAGAAACCATTCGTTACCTCGCATATCGCCCGACTCTCCCGGCCGTTGTCCGAAATAGGGGTAAACAGGCCGGGTAGTTCCTCAAATGGCGAAAGAACGGAAGGTCAGACCCGATTGTTTCGCCGCGGGGACGGATCGGACCGGCTAGCGTCCACGTTTGTACTGCTAGGGGCTCGTCGTCGGCGGGGGGACGGGACACAGCCGAACCCAGCCCTGCGGGACAGAAGGAGGGGTCTGTCCATGACCCTGAAATGGTTGGCAGTCGTGGTCGCGGTGGTGTCGGTGACATCGTGCGTGACCGGCAACGTGGTGGTCGGCGTACTGAACGGCGGGCAGCTTCCCCTGGTCGCCAATCTTCTCGCGCTCACCACGGCCGGCACCGCGGTGGTCCTCGCCGTCGTGGCTGAGCTGCACGATCGGCTCAACGACCGGGTCAGCGCGCTCACCGAGTTCCTGGTGGCGCGGCTCAACGAGATCGAGGCGCACACCGGCGACCGGAACACCGGTTTCGTGGAGGGCTACCTGCTCAGCCACGGACAGGACGCGGCCGTGGTGCCGTTCGGGCGCCGGGGACGGGGAGCCGCCGAACGCTGACCTCCCACGTCGTCCCGACGTCACATCTCGGCCACGAATACGCCGCCCGGCGCGGGGTACGCTGTCGCGCGTGCCGCCGTTGAATCTGGGCAACCAGCAGCCGAAGACCCCGTTGGACGCGGAGCACGCCTGGCGTGCGACCGCCGCCCGCGTGCGGGACGTCGTGCTCTTCTTCGACTTCGACGGCACGTTGGCGCCGGTCGACGACGATCCCACCGCGGTCCGCCCCGCGCCGAAGGTGCTCACCGCGCTGGAGGCGCTGGCCCCCCGCGTACGCCGGATCGCCATCGTCTCCGCGCGACCGGTCGAGTTCCTCCGCGACCACCTGGGCGGCCTCGACGGCGTGGACCTCTACGGGCTCTACGGCCTGGAGCACAGCCACTCCGGCGGCGAGACGGTCACCGAGCCGGCCGCGCTGCCCTGGGTGCCGACCATGGCCGAGCTGGCCGAGCAGGCCCGGACCGAGCTGCCGCCGGGCGCCCTGGTGGAGTTCAAGCGGCTCTCCGTCGCGCTGCACTGGCGCACCGCCCCGCAGCTCGGCGACCTGGTGCAGGCGTGGGGCCGGAGCCAGGCCGAACGACTCGGCCTGCGTTGCCAGGCCGGTCGGATGGTGCTGGAGCTGAAGCCCCCGGTCGACCGGGACAAGGGCATGGTCATCGGCGAGGCCGTGCGGGACGCCGGTGGCGCCTGGTACTTCGGCGACGACGTCTCCGACATCAAGGCGTTCGCCGCGCTGCGCGCCCGCGCCGCCACCGACCCGGACTTCCTCGGCGTGTGCGTTGCCGTCGCCAACCCGGAGACGGGTCACGAGGTGGCCGACGCCGCCGACCTCACCCTGGACTCCCCCGCCGCCCTGGGCGACTTCCTCACGGACGCCCTCCCCCACCTCACCTGACGCGACCACCCCCGATCGTCGATCTTGCACTTGCCGACCCGGCATAACGGACAAAAGCCGCATCGTTGGGGCCGAATGTGCAAGATCGACGGGAGAAGGGCGGGTCAGACGCCGTAGCGGCGCTGGCGGGTGGCGTAGGAGCGCAGGGCACGGAGGAAGTCGACCTTGCGGAAGTCGGGCCAGTTCAGCTCGCAGAAATAGAACTCCGAGTGCGCGCTCTGCCAGAGCATGAAGCCGGACAGCCGCTGCTCCCCGCTGGTCCGGATGATCAGATCCGGATCCGGCAGCCCCTTCGTGTAGAGGTGCTCGGAGATGTGGTCGACGTCGAGCGACGAGGCCAACTCCTCGATCGTGCCGCCGTTCGCCGCGTGCTCCAGCAGCAGCGACCGCACCGCGTCGGCGATCTCGCGCCGCCCGCCGTATCCGACGGCGATGTTGACCTGGGCCCCGCCGTCGCGGTCCCGGGTGCGTTCCTCGGCCGCCTTCAGCGCCGCCGCGTGCGGCGCGGGCAGCACGTCGAGCGCGCCCACCATGCGCAGCCGCCAGGGGTTGCCCTCCTCGGCCAGCTCGGTGGTGAGGTCCTCGATGATCTGGAGCAGCGGGTCCAGCTCGGCGGCCGGCCGGGAGAGGTTGTCGGTGGAGAGCAGCCAGAGCGTGACGTGCCCGACGCCGGCGGCGTCGCACCAGCGGAGCAGCTCCTTGATCCGCTCGGCGCCCATCCGGTGGCCGTCGTTCGGGTCGACGAAGCCCATCTCCCGGGCCCATCTGCGGTTTCCGTCGCACATCACGCCGACGTGTGCGGGCACGGGCCTGCCCGCGAGCTTCGCCGTGAGCCGGCGCTCGTACACGGAGTAGAGAAGTTTCCGCAGAGTCATCACCTTGCAGGGTAGCGACCCCGCGGAAAGATCAGTGCCGCGGTGGCGCATCGCGGGACGGCCGGTCGTTCCCGGCCCCACGCGGGCGCGGCACCCCGGCCGCGACGGCGGCGAGCGTGCGGGCGTCCAGGCGCCCGTCGCCGAGCCCCAGCTCCACCACCGTCCGGTAGACCCGCTCGTCCCGACCGGCGGCCCCGATCACCGCGTCGACCACCCACCGGCGCCGGGCCAGCCAGGCCGCAGCCGAACTGTGCCGCAGGTGGACGCCGAGCCGGGCGCGCAGCGCGGCGGCGTACCGACGGGCCGCGTCGGCGGGCGCGCCGGCCGCCGCCGCCCCGGCCAGGGAGCCGGAGCGCAGCGCGTAGAAGATCCCCTCACCGGTGAACGGGTTGATCAACGACAGCGCGTCGCCGGCCAGCAGCACCCGGCCCCGCCCGGGCGCCGGCCGGTGGGTGGAGAGCGGCAGGTGGTGCGCGCGCAGGTCGGTCACCGTGGCGGGGTCGGTGCCGGGCAGCAGGGCGGCCATCCGGTCCACCAGGTGCGCGCGGGTCAGCGGCTCACCGCGCAACACCTCCCCGTACCCGACGTTCGCGCGCCCGTCCCCGATCGGAAAGGCCCAGGCGTACGCGGGCCAGCGCTCCGCCGACGTGACGATGAGCTGCTCGGGCGGGCCGGGCGGCGCGGGCGCGTAGCCCCGGATGGCGAGCGCGAGATGCCGGTCCGGGTTCACCGGGTGCCCGAGCGCCCGGCGCAGCACCGACCCGGCGCCGTCCGCACCGACCACCGCCCGACCGGCCAGGTCCCCGTCGAGCATCACCCGGTCGGCGCCCACCTCCACCGCGCGGACGGTGTGCCGCCGCAGCTCCACCCCGGCCTCGACCGCCGCCCGGACCAGGCGCGCGTCGAACACCTTCCGGGGCACCGTGTACGCGGGCCGGGGCAGCGCCCGGGCCACCGTGCCGCCACCGGGCCCGACCAGGCGCAGCGCGGGTAGCGGCGGGTATCCGTCGACGGCGCCGGTCACGCCCAGCTCGGCGAGCACGTCCAACGCGTGCGCGGCGATGCCGTCCCCGCACGCCTTGTCGCGGGGGAAGTCGTACCGGTCGAGCAGCAGGACCCGGGCCGCGCCCGCCCGCCGTGCCGCGAGCGCCGCCGCCGCCCCGGCCGGCCCCGCCCCCACCACCACGACGTCCCACACCGTGCCCACCACCCCCACATCCTCCCCCGCGCCACCCCCGTTCTGGTCGATCATGAGGTTGGCGGCGAGTTCGATCTCCCCGACCGCCGCCAACCTCATGATCGACGCGCTCCCCGGTACGAGGCGGGCGGGTGGGACGTGGGTCAGGGGGTGGGGGTGGTGCGGTGGAGGGAGTAGAGGGTGAGGGCGGCGGCGGTGAGGAGGGGGGCGCCGTCGCGGACCAGGCCGTCGACGCCGAGCAGCCACCAGCAGAGCGGCAGGTCGAGTCCGAGCACGCCGAGCGTGACGACGACCAGCGCCCGGCGTGCCCAGCCCCGGCCGCGCAGCAGGAACGCGGTGCAGAACAGCACCGCGTAGCTGACCGCGATGCCGGCGCCGAACCAGAGGAACAGGGCGGGTACGGCGGCGATCCGCCCGTCCAGCACGGACCCGGTCGCCACCAGCGCCGGCACCAGCATCAGCGGGCTGTAGGCGAAGGCGGCGACCCGGGCGGTGAGCAGCCAGCCGTTCGCCTGCGGGCGCTTCGGCACCACCTCCCGCCAGGAGATGGTGCCGCCCTCGACGACCAAGCCCTTGCGGTGCCGGACCAGGTGGGCGCGGACCGCGTCGGAGCGGTAGAGCAGCACCACCACGGCGACACAGAGCGCGGTGAGCGCGGCGAAGCCGAGCAGGCCGGGCAGCGCGGGCACACCGGCCCGGGGTACGACCAGACGGCCCACCGCGAAGATGGTGGTCACCGCGAGGATCAGCCCGAACGGGCGGGCCGCGACCCGTCCCCGGTTCACGTGCCCGATCAGGATCAGAAAGCCCAGCGACCGGAGCATCGCCCAGCCCGTGCGGACCGCGAGGCCGAACTCCTGCTCCGGGGCGTACCAGTAGTTGAGCAGCTCGACCACGACGGTGGCCGCCGCGGTCACGGCGAGCAGCGTGGTCAGCGCCCGGACGGCGGACGGCCGCCGGACCTCGACAGGTTCGACGGCCGTCCTCATGGCATCCGATGTTGCCCGGCGCGGGCAACCGGCACACCTGTTACTTCTGCGGCTCCACGTCCAGCCGGGCGCGCAGCGCGTCCAGCTCGGCCCAGAGCACGCCGGGGAGCTTGTCCCCGAACTTCTCGAACCACTCGGTGACCAGCGGCAGCTCGTTGCGCCACTCCTCCGGGTCCACCTTCAGGGCGATCCGGACGTCCTCGGGCGTCATGTCGAGGCCCTCGACGTCCAGCGCGTCCTGCGCCGGGACCATGCCGATCGGGGTCTCCACCGCGTCGGCCCGGCCCTCCAGGCGCTCGATGACCCACTTGAGCACCCGGGAGTTCTCGCCGAAGCCCGGCCAGAGGAAGCTGCCCTCGGCGTCCTTGCGGAACCAGTTGACGTAGTAGATCTTGGGCAGCTTGGCCTCGTCGCCGTCGGCGCCCTTGCCCATCTCGATCCAGTGCCGGAAGTAGTCACCGGCGTGGTAGCCGATGAACGGCAGCATGGCCATCGGATCGCGCCGCACCACGCCGACCGCGCCGGACGCGGCGGCGGTGGTCTCCGAGGAGAGCGTCGCGCCCATGTAGACGCCGTGCACCCAGTCGCGCGCCTCGGTCACCAGCGGGACGGTGTCCCGCCGCCGGCCGCCGAACAGGATCGCGTCGATCGGCACGCCGTTCGGGTCGTAGTAGTCCTCGGCGAGGATCGGGCACTGGGTGATCGGGGTGCAGAACCGGCTGTTCGCGTGCGAGGAGAGGCTGTCGCTCTCCGGCGTCCAGTCGTTGCCCTTCCAGTCGATCAGGTGGGCCGGCGGCTCACCCATGCCCTCCCACCAGATGTCGCCGTCGTCGGTGAGCGCGACGTTGGTGAAAATGGAGTTGCCGCGGTCCAGCGTCCGCATGGCGTTGGCGTTGGTCTTCCAGTCGGTGCCGGGCGCGACGCCGAACAGGCCGTACTCCGGGTTGACCGCGTAGAGGCGACCGTCCGGGCCGAAGCGCATCCAGGCGATGTCGTCGCCGATGGTCTCGACCTTCCAGCCCGGGATGGTCGGCTCCAGCATCGCCAGGTTGGTCTTGCCGCAGGCCGACGGGAACGCGCCGGCGATGTGGTAGACCTTGCCCTCGGGCGAGGTGATCTTGAGGATGAGCATGTGCTCGGCGAGCCAGCCCTCGTCGCGCCCCATCACGCTGGCGATCCGCAGCGAGTAGCACTTCTTGCCGAGCAGCGAGTTGCCGCCGTAGCCGGAGCCGTAGGACCAGATCTCCCGGGTCTCCGGGAAGTGCGAGATGTACTTGGTCTCGTTGCACGGCCAGGCCACGTCCTGCTGGCCCGGGGCCAGCGGCGCGCCGATCGAGTGCAGCGCGTGCACGAAGTCGGCGTCGTCGCCCATCGCCTCCAGGACCGACGACCCCATCCGGGTCATGATCCGCATCGAGGCGACCACGTACGGGCTGTCGGTGATCTCGACGCCGAACATGGGGTTCTCGGCCTCGACCGGCCCCATGCAGAACGGGATGACGTACATGGTGCGACCGCGCATGCTGCCGCGGTAGAGGTCCGTCATCGTCCGCTTCATCTCGGCCGGCGCCATCCAGTTGTTGGTGGGGCCGGCGTCCGCCTCGTCGACGGAGCAGATGAAGGTGCGTTCCTCGACCCGGGCGACGTCCGTCGGGTCCGTCCGCGCGTAGAACGAGTTCGGCTTCTTCTCGGGATTCAGCCGGACCAGGGTGCCGTTGTCGACGAGTTCGTCGGTGAGGCGACGCCACTCCTCGTCGGACCCGTCCACCCAGACCACGCGGTCGGGGGTGGTCAGTTCCGCGACCTCACGTACCCAGGAGAGCAGTTTGGGGTGGGACGTCGGGGCCTGATCGATACCCCGAACAGTAGCCGGAGCAACCATGTCACATCTCCTTGTGGTCGACGCTGACCGATCTATGGGATGCACGAGTTCTGGCGGGCGAGGCGCCGCCGTCGTGGAAACCTGGGATTGGGCTCAGCGTAAACCGGGCTGCCTCGCCAGTCAGTGGGACTGGTTGTGAAGAACTGCACAAGGTACGGCCACGCTGCGGCATCGCGATCTGATACCCGCTTTCGCGCGCAGTTTCACGCAAATCCTGCGGTGAACCTTCGCCGACCCGGTCCGTCACCCGTCCGGTCGCGCCGTCCGATCCGCGGATACACACGGAGATGTCACGAATGGCGATTCCGTGATGTGCTCCACACATTCGTACTGTCGGTTACGCTCTGCTCACGGACCACCGAACAGGGCGGCCGCTCGCCGCCGCGGACGACCGGGCGGGAACGCCGACGCCCAAGTTGCCCCGGCCGACTCGCCGTAGCGGTCGGCCCCTCCGGAGTGCAACCGGTACTCTCGGCGGGTGGCCGCGACGATGACCGGGGACCAACCGGGTGCCCCGCAGACCCGTCGGGGTCCGATCGGGGCCCTCCTCCACCGTTTCGGCCACCTGATCCACGAGTTGAGCAAGTTCGCCACCGTCGGCGGCTTCGCCTTCCTGGTGGACTTCGCCCTCTTCAACTATCTGGCGAGCGGTCGGGGCATGCCGCCCCTGGCGGCCAAGACGATCTCCACGATCATCGCCGCGACCATCGCCTTCCTCGGCAACCGGTTCTGGACCTGGCGACACCGCCAGCGGTCCAATCCTGCCCGCGAGTACGCGCTGTTCTTCTTCTTCAACGGCGTGGGCCTCGGCATCGCGGTGGCCTGCCTGGCGATCAGCCACTACGGCCTGGGGGCGATCTGGCCCGGGGTGTTCCAGACCCCGCTGGCCGACAACATCGCCAGCTTCATCGTCGGCACCGGCCTGGGCACGCTGTTCCGGTTCTGGTCCTACCGACGGTTCGTCTTCGTCGAGGCGGGAACTCCCCCCGTTCCGGCAACGAGCCACGACCGACAGTCCGGGGCGTGACCCACCGCCCATCCCGACCCGCCGGGCCCAGCCGGCCCTGCCCACTGCCCTAAGGTGTTCCGCATGCCTGGAGTCCGTCTGCTGCCCGAGCGCTGGCAGAAGTTCATCCACGAGGCGCTCAAATTCGGCATCGTCGGCGGCATCAACACCGTCATCAATTACGCGGTGTTCAATGCGTTGGCACTCACGGTTTTTCGCGACGGCCAGCTGAAGGCGACGGTGATCGCGACCGTCGTCGCGACCATCACGTCGTATCTGATGAATCGTCACTGGACGTACCGCGATCGACCGAAATCGGCGCTAAGGCGCGAATACGCCCTGTTCTTCCTGTTCAACGGCGCTGGCCTGCTCATCGAACTCGGTGTGCTGGCCCTGGCCAAGTACGGCCTCGGCGTCCACGGCCTGCTGGCGCTCAACGTGGCGAAGACGATCGGTGTCCTGCTGGCCACGCTCTTCCGTTTCTGGTCCTACCGCACGTTCGTCTTCCAGCCGGTGCCGAAGCACGCCGAGGAGACCTGGCACTCGGTGCCACGTGACGAGTGGGACAACGTCGCCGAGATGGACCCGGTGGCCGAGCTGGCCGAGTCCGTGAGCGAGCTGGAGGAGGAGGAACCGCCGTTGGGCGCCGGAGGGCGGACGGTGGCCGACTACTCCCCGCCCCAGGGGCGTACCGCACCGGCCGACGCCGGCCTGGGCGGCGCCCTCGGCGCGGACCTGGACGCGGAACTCGCCGCCGAGCTCCAGCCGCGGCGCGCCCGCCGCTGACCGACCGACCTCGCCGCCCCCGCCCACCCGGACGGGGGCGGCGGCGTTCGTCAGGACGGGTCGCGCAGCGGCTTGCCCTCGGCCATGTCCGCCAGGATCTCGCGCATCTCGCCGTCACCCAGGCTGTGCTTGTCGTGCTGGGCCTCGACCAGCTCGTAGAGCTTCGTCTGCACCTTGTCCACGTGCGGCACGTCGGCGAGCACCGACTGGCCCCGCTCGCCGGCCGACTCGATGGTGAGCGTGCCGCAGCCGAGCATCCGCTCGACGAACCTCTGGTGCATGGCGTGGTCGTTGATCCGGGTCAGCGGCAGGTCCCGCCGGTTGCGCGAGAACACCCCCTCCTGGAGCAGCACCCGCTCGTTGGTGAAGAGGTAGTGCGTGGTGCGCCAGACCAGGAACGGCCAGAGCCCCCACCACACGGCCAGCACCAGGCCGAGCCCGGCGATGGCGTAGAGCGCGATGGTGCCGCCGTCGCCGTCGGGCAGCAGGACCCAGCCCGCGACCACCGCCGCGACGGTGAGCACCAGCACCAGGATCGGCCGGATCAGGGCCTTCCAGTGCGGGTGCAGGTGCAGCACGACGTGCTCGTCCTCGGTGAGCACGTCTTCGGGGAACGCCACGGGAACCTCCTCGCAGAACCGGACGCGCTGACCGTAACCGGTCGGCGCACCCCGGCGGCATCGGCCGCGCGGGCGGCTGCCGCGTGGTTGTTAAGAGGGGGCCCTTCCTCTACCGGAGGCGTTAACAGGGGGCCCTTCCTTTCATCTCAGGTGGAGCACGTCGCCGGCGGCGAGACGGAGCGTCTCGCCGGCCGCGTCGACCAGGAGCTGCCCGTCCGGGTCCACGCCGGTCGCCGTGCCGTGCACCTCGCGACCGTCCGGCAGCAACACCCGCACCTGGCGGCCCACCGTGGCGCACCCGCCCAGGTACGCCTCGCGCAGCCCGCTGGCCACCGCGTCACCACCGGCGTCGCGCCAGCGGTCGTACCAGTCGGCGAGCGCGCGCAGCAGCGCCCGCACCAGCGGGTCCCGGTCGGTGGCGGTGGCGCCGGCGAGCCGGAGCGAGGTGGCCGGCAGGCCGGTCGGGTTCTCCGGCAGCTCGTCGGCGCGCAGCGTCACGTTCAGGCCGACCCCGACCACGATCGCCGGCGGTTGGGCGGCGTCGCCGGGCACCGCCTCGGCCAGCACGCCGGCGCACTTCGCGCCGTCGACCAGCAGGTCGTTCGGCCACTTCAGCCGGGCGTCCACCTCGGCCAGCCGGCGTACCGCCTCGACCAGCGCGACGCCGGCCAGCAACGGCAGCCAGCCGTACCCGGTGGCCGGCACGGGCGCCCAGCCGCGCTCGGCGACCGCCTCGCCCGGCCGGAGCAGGACGCTGGCCGCGATGCCGGCGCGCGGCGGCGACTGCCAGACCCGGCCGCGCCGGCCCCGCCCGGCGGTCTGCCGCTCGGCGACCACGACCAGGCCCTCCGGCTCGCCGGCCCGTGCCGCCGTCACCACGTCGGCGTTGGTCGAGCCGGTCTCCGCCAGCAGTTCCAGCCGGCGCCACGGCCCGTGCGGCGCGACCAGCGCGCGGCGCAGCCGGGCCGCCGACAGCGGCGGTCGGTCCAGATCGGTGTACGGCGAGCCGGGCATCCCGCCAGCCTACGGCCCGGGGTGAGGCGCACTGCACAACCTCACGCACCTGAACCATCGTTATATTCCACGGGTGACTACCGAGACCGGGATCAACATCCACACGACCGCCGGCAAGCTGGCGGACCTGGAGCGACGGCTCGACGAGGCGGTGCACGCCGGGTCGGCACGCGCGGTCGAGAAGCAGCACGCGCGGGGCAAGAAGACCGCCCGGGAGCGGATCGAGATGCTCCTCGACGAGGGCTCCTTCGTCGAGCTGGACGAGTTCGCCCGCCACCGCTCCATCAACTTCGGGCTGGAGAAGACCCGCCCGTACGGGGACGGGGTGGTGACCGGCTACGGCACCGTGGACGGCCGGCAGATCTGCGTCTTCGCGCAGGACTTCACCGTCTTCGGCGGCTCGCTCGGCGAGGTCTTCGGCGAGAAGATCGTCAAGCTGATGGACCTGGCCATGAAGATCGGCTGCCCGGTGGTCGGGATCAACGACTCCGGCGGCGCGCGGATCCAGGAGGGCGTCGCCTCGCTCGGCCTCTACGGCGAGATCTTCTTCCGCAACGTGCGGGCCAGCGGCGTCATCCCGCAGATCTCGCTCATCATGGGTCCGTGCGCGGGCGGGGCGGTCTACTCCCCGGCGGTCACCGACTTCACCGTGATGGTCGACCAGACCTCGCACATGTTCATCACCGGCCCCGACGTGATCAAGACGGTCACCGGCGAGGACGTCGGCATGGAGGAGCTGGGCGGCGCCCGCACCCACAACGCCCGCAGCGGCAACGCGCACTACCTCGGCACGGACGAGGAGGACGCGATCGAGTACGTCAAGGCGCTGCTGTCGTACCTGCCGTCGAACAACCTGGACGAGCCGGTGGTGTTCGACGCGCCGGCCGAGCTGGCGATCACCGACTCCGACCGGGAGTTGGACACGCTGATCCCGGACTCGGCCAACCAGCCGTACGACATGCACCGGGTCATCGAGCACGTGCTCGACGACGGCGAGTTCCTGGAGGTGCAGCCGCTCTACGCGCAGAACATGGTGGTCGGCTTCGGCCGGGTCGAGGGCCGACCGGTCGGCGTGGTCGCCAACCAGCCGATGCAGTTCGCCGGCACGCTGGACATCGCCGCGTCCGAGAAGGCCGCCCGGTTCGTCCGCACCTGCGACGCGTTCAACGTCCCGGTGCTGACATTCGTGGACGTGCCCGGCTTCCTGCCCGGCACCGGGCAGGAGTGGGACGGCATCATCCGCCGCGGCGCGAAGCTCATCTACGCGTACGCCGAGGCCACCGTCCCCAAGGTCACCGTGATCACCCGCAAGGCGTACGGCGGCGCGTACGACGTGATGGGCTCCAAGCACCTGGGCGCGGACCTGAACTTCGCCTGGCCGACCGCGCAGATCGCGGTGATGGGCGCGCAGGGCGCGGTGAACATCCTCTACCGCTCCGAGCTGGCGAATGCCGAGGACCCGGCCGCGGTCCGGGCGGAGAAGATCGCCGAGTACGAGGACACGCTGGCCAACCCGTACATCGCCGCCGAGCGCGGATACGTGGACGGGGTGATCCCGCCGCACGAGACGCGTACCCAGATCGTCCGGGCGCTGCGGGTGCTGCGCACCAAGCGCGAGACGCTGCCGCCGAAGAAGCACGGCAACATCCCGCTGTGACCACGCCGTCGGCGCCCCCGCCGGGAGAGCGGCGGGGGCGCCGACGTGTCAGCAGCCGGGGTGGGCGGCGACGCACATCCGCCGGACCGCGACCCGGGCGAGTTCGCGCAGCTCCGCCTCGCTGCCGTCCACCCTGGTCGAGAGCACGGTGACGAGGTCACCGACCCGCACCACGGCCTGCTCCCTCGGCCCGCTGCCGGTGCCGATCGGTGCCCCGGTGTCGAGGCGCCGGGCCTGCTCGACGGTGTGCCGCAGGATCACCGACTCGTCACCGGCGAAGCCCCGGTCGACCTCCTGCCAGGAGTGGACGGCCTCCGCCTGCACCGTCCGGTCCCGCAGTTGCACCGGGCCGGTGGACCGCCACGTGCGGCAGGGCGCGAGCAGCGCGGGCAGCCCGTCGAACAGCCGCTCACCGTCCTCCGGCGCGAGCCGGTGCAGGTCCTGCGAGGCCAGCACCTGCCCCTCCGGTTGCCCGCCGGTGCCCCGCCGCTCCCGGACCAGGCTCACCGACCGCGAATAGCGGGACGTCGCCCACTGCGTCCCCAGGCCCTGGTCCCGCCGGCAGACCTCCAGCATCCGGTCCAGCCGGATCTCCTCTCCGAGGTACGCCTCGCTCCACGGCGTGGTGACGGCCGGACGCAGGTCCGACGGTTGCAGCAGCGCGTCCGCGGGCACGTCGGTGGCGCGCCAGGCGGTCGCCGACGGGCTGGCCGCGACCGGCACCGGTGGGCCCCCACGGTCGGCCGCCACGAACGCGGCCCCGGAGGTGAGCGCCAGCACCGCCGCGGCCGCGGCGGCCACCGTACGGCGGCTGCGGCGCCGGGCGCGGGCCCGCAGCTCGCCCGGTTCCGCCCAGCTGACCGTGTTCAGCTCCCGTTCCAGCAGTTCGATGAGGGCGGGGTCGTCGTCACGCATCGGCGGGCTCCTCCAGATCCACGACCGTGAGCAGTTCGGCCAGGGCGGCACGCCCCCGGGACAGCCGGGCCTTGACCGTGCCGACCGGGGCCTCGGTCTCCCGGGCCACCTCGGCGACCGGCATGCCGACCAGGTAGTAGAGCGCGATGGCGACGCGTTGCTCCTCCGGCAGCCGCCGCAGGGCCGCCACCACCTCGAGCGTGTCGGTGTTCGGGCCGGGCACGCTCTCCTCGGCGCCGTGCCGCAGGTAGGCCCGGGCCCGGCTGCGCAGGCTGCGCCACCGGCTCACCGCGATCCGGCTGGCCACCACCCGCAGCCAGGCTTCCGGGTCGTCGTACCCGCGCACGGTCGACCACCGCTGCCAGGCCCGGATGTACGCCTCCTGCACGGCGTCCTGCGCCTCAGCGAGGTTGCCGGTGAGAACGTAGACGAAACCGAGCAGCCGTTGCCGGCTCCCCCGGTAGAACTCGTCGAACCCGTCGACGTCCGGCACCTGCTACCTCCCCCGTGACGGTCGCAGGAGAGACGCCTGGCGCACCGGGTGCGGTTGCCCGCTCAGCCGACCAATTTCTCCAGTTCGGCCACCGGGAAGCCACCGGCCGGGATCCGGTCGCGCACGGCACGGCGGACCGCCACCTGCACCGCCGCGTTGACCGGGGTTGGCACCCCGTGCAGCCGCCCGAGCAGCACGATCTCCCCGTTGATGTGGTCGGTCTCGGCCGAGCCGGCGCCCCGGGCCAGGCTCTGCCAGGTGGAGCCGCCGGCGCGGTCCACCCCGTCGACCGGCCGGTAGGCCACCAGGTCGCCACGTTCGGCGGCCTCCTCGTCCCGACTGGTGTGCGGGATGCCAGCGGCGGCCAACGCCGCCTCGCCCTCGGCGCGGGCCCGCGTCGACAGCGACTCCGGCATGTCCCGGCCGAGCAACGCCTGGAGGCCGTTGCCGAGGTTGACCAGCAGCTTGCCGTACTTCCAGCGCATCACGTCGTCGCGGACCGGGGCGACGAAGCCGGCGGCGGTCAGGTCGGCCGCGACCGCCCGGCTGGTGTCGTCGGCGCCGCCCGGGTAGCGGCCGAGGTGCAGCATGCCCGGGTGCGGGTGCCCGTTGGCGACGACCACGCCCGGCTCCAGGTGGGTGGCGGGCAGCCAGACGCAGACCGGGTGCACCCGGGCGAACAGCCGCAGCGCGGCCGGCTCGTTCGCCACACCGTTCTGGGCGAGCAGCACCGGGAGCCGCTCGGCGGCCGTCCCGCCGCCCTCGACCGGGGCGTCCGCCCACGCGGACAGCGCCGCCACGGTGTCCTGCGACTTGACCGTGAGGACCAGCACGGTGTCGGCCGGCAGTGGCGCGCCGTCCGGGCCGGCCATTGCCGGCAGCCGGCCGGTCACCGTCCGACTCGGGGTCCGCAGCGTCAGGCCCCGCTCCCGCACCGCGTCCAGGTGCGCGCCGCGCGCCACCAGCGTCACGTCCCGACCAGCCTCTCCGAGGAGTACGCCGATGGTGCCGCCGACCGCGCCCGCCCCGATGATCACGTATCGCATCCGTCCGATTCTGCCCCGTCGCGGCGTAGGCCGCTGTCCGGCGCGGTCGGTCCGGGTCCGTGATCGCCGTCCACCGTGCCGGCCCGTCCCGGGCTGGGTCAGGCCGGGACGGGTCAGGCCGGACCGCGCCGTGCCGTGTCAGGCCGGGACCGGTCAGGCGGTGAGGCCGACGTCGGCGAGGAGCGGGCCGGTCAGCAGCAGCGTGCCGGCGGCCAGTGAGCCGAGCGCCACCAGCAGGAAGAACCCCACCCAGAACAGCGGCGGGAACGGCGTCAGCCGGGCGAGCTGGTCGGCGTCCGACTGGGGCATGCGGCCCCGGCTGCGTTGACGGCGCAGCTCGAAGACCGGTCGCACGCCGCCGACGAGCAGGAACCAGATCGAGGTCCAGGCGAAGGCCGCCTGCACCTCGGGCGGGGTGTACCAGGAGACGGCGAGCACGATGCCGCCGGTGACCAGCAACGACAGCGCGCCGAACAGGTTGCGGATGAGCACCAGCATGGCCAGCAGCAGCGCCACCGCCAGCCAGAGCAGCAGTGTGATCCGGTTGCCGGCGAGCAGCCACGCGCCGCCGAGGCCGAGCAGTGACGGGGCGACGTAGCCGGCGAGCAGCGTGAGGATCATGCCCGGCCCGTCGGGACGACCGGCGGAGAGCGTCAGCCCGGACGTGTCCGAGTGCAGCCGGATGCCGTGCAGCTTCCGGCGGGTGAGCAGCGCCATCAGCGCGTGGCCGCCCTCGTGCGCGATCGTCACCGCGTTGCGGGCGATCCGCCAGGGCACCCGGGCGGCCACCACCGCGACCGCCACGACGGCGGTGAGCACCACCAGCAGCGGTGGTGGGTCCGGCTGGGCGCTGGTCAGCGTGTCCCAGAGCGTGGTCAGGCCGTCGATCAGGGGCATGGGCGGGGAGCCTACCGCCCCGAGCCGTGTCGTTCGACCGGCCCGGCCTCGTAGAGTGTGAGACTGATCGGGCGTGGCCACGGAGCGGAGGTGAGGTCGGTGAGCGCAGCTCCCTGGGAGCCGCCGAGGTCGCATGCGAGGCCGTGGACCGAGGCCGACTACCTCGCGCTGGACGACAGCCTCGACCGTATCGAACTGCTCGACGGGAGCCTGATCGTGAGCCCTGCTCCGAGCAAGAGGCACCAACTGGTGTCCTGGAATCTCGTGGACAGCCTGCGCCCGGCTGCCCGACCGCTCGGGCTCCTGGTGTTCGAAGCGGTGAACGTCCGGCTGGGCGTCGACCGCATGGTCATTCCCGACGTCGTCGTGGCTGACACCGACGACGAGGGAGCGGTGATCGAAGCCGGCGAGGTGAAACTTGTCTGCGAGATCGTTTCGCCGGGTAACGCCGCCGCGGACCGCCTGGTCAAGATGCAGCTCTACGCGATCGCCCGGATCCCGTTCTATCTGCTGGTCGAGCAGGACGGCGACAGCCACTCGCTGCGGCTGCACCGGCTCGACGGGGGGCACTACGTCGAGGACGCCGTGGCCAAGGCGGGTGAGACGCTCAGCGTCACCGAGCCGTTCCGCTGGGCGATGGACCCGGGCACCCTCCGCTGATCCGGAACCACCCCGCCACCTGGGGTAACGACAGCCGTCGATGAAAATTTCCTTGCGCCCTCTTGCGATCTAGGGCACTAACCTCCAAAGATGAGCGTCAATCAGTAGACGTCCTCTGGAGGCATCCATGGCCCACACCAGGTTCTCCGTACGCCGGCTGTTCGCCGCCGGCCTGACCGTCGCCGCCACCGCGGCCGCGGCCCTCGTGGCGACCGCCGGACCGGCCGCCGCCGCGACCACGCCCGGGATCGACGTCTCCCGCTACCAGGGCAGCATCAACTGGACCAGCGTGCGCAACGCGGGCATCCAGTTCGCCTTCATCAAGGCCACCGAGGGCACGAGCTACAAGGACCCGAACTTCAACTCGAACTACGTCAACGCCTACAACGCGGGCGTGATCCGGGGGGCGTACCACTTCGCCCGGCCCAACATCTCCGCCGGCTCGACCCAGGCCAACTACCTGGCCAGCAACGGCGGCGCGTGGTCCGCCGACAGCCGCACCCTGCCGGCCGCGCTGGACATCGAGGGCAACCCCTACAGCGGCGGCTACTGCTACGGCCTGAGCACCACCGGCATGCGCAACTGGATCCAGGACTTCCTCAACACCTACCGGTCCCGCACCGGCCGGTACGCGGTCATCTACACCACGACGAGCTGGTGGAACCAGTGCACCGGAAGCTGGACCGGCCCGTGGGCCAACCACCCGCTGTGGCTCGCCCGCTGGGCCAGCTCGCCCGGCACCCTGCCGGCCGGCGCGCCGGTGTGGAGCTTCTGGCAGTACACCAGCACCGGCAGCGTCTCCGGGATCAGCGGCAACGTCGACCGCAACTACTGGAACGGTGACCGGAGCCGACTGATCGCCCTGGCCAACAACACCTGACCCGCACCCGTCGTCACCGGGACCGCCTCGTCACGGGGCGGTCCCGCTGTCGTCGTACCGTCGGGGTGGTCGTCGTCGGTCAGGCCCGGCGGCGTGCGGTGGCCGCCACGGGCACCGCCGTGCGGCGGGTCCAGCGCCACGCCGCCACCCCCGCGAGGGTGAGCGTCAGCACGCCGAGGATCGCGACCGGCGCGGACAGGCCGGCGCTGACCAGGAGCAGCACGACGTCCCCGAGCGCGACGAGCATCCACAGTGCCAGCCGGGTGCCGGTGTCCCTGCGTCGGTAACCCATGTCGCACCTCCTTCCGTCGTCAGAGGTGTCCATACCCCCGAGGACGGAAAGCCATGCGAACACGTTTCGTGACGGCGGGATTCCTGGGTCAGTTCTTGCGGTCCGGCACGAAGCCCTTGGTGATGACGTCGAAGGCGGCGAGGTTGGCCTCCCAGTCCTTCGCCGGCACCTCCCAGCGCAGCGCGTAGCCCCGGTTGCTGGCCGTCGCCACGCCCCGGTTGCGCACGTGGAAGCGGGTGCCGTTGTCCCGCGTCTCCAGCCAGTCCCAGTCGGCGCAGGTGCGGAAGTAGGGGTCGCACGGGGTGATTCCGACCAGCTTGTAGTCGTCGACGTAGTTGCGCCGTGCCGGTTCCTTGCTCTGCCAGTCGGCGAGCGCGTCCTTCTCGGGCCGGTCTGTCCACTGGATGAACAACACGCGACGGGCGCCGCCGACCTCGTAGAGCACGACCTGGTTGCCGCTGGGCTTGGCCCGCCAGCCGTCTGGAACCGGTACCTGGAAACCGTTGGAGCCCTTGTAGTAGCGCCATCCCGTCGGCAGCACGAAACCCGACGGGGACGGGCTGGCCGACGGGGACGGACTTGTCGACGGGCTGCTCGGCGAGGCGCTCGCGCTGGGCGGGGCGGCGCTGGCGCTCGGCGCGGGCGGGGCCGCCGACCCCACCGAGGTGCCGGCGTTCGGTTGACCGCCGTCGCCGGAGTCGTCACCGTCGTTGAGCAGCGGCAGCGCCACCGCCAGGCCGACCAGCAGCACCAGCACCAGCGCGCCGACGAGCAGGTTGCGCCGGTTAGGCGCGGTCTTCGTCCCGGGCAGCACGGTGGCCCGCCCGCTCGACGAGGCGGGGCTGACCGGCGCGGCGCTCGGCGGCGCAGGGCTGACCGGCGGGGCCGGACGCTGCGCCGGGGCGGCGGGAACGGGCTCGCCGTCGAGGCGGGTCTCGTCCAGCGCCGGGTCGGCGTCGTCCACCCGGGTCCCGTCGACCGGCGGGGTGGGGTCGAGCTTCGTCGTCGGCTCGGCGGCCGGCGGGGTCACCTTCGCGGTCGGGCCGGCGTCCGAGGTGGGCGCCGGCACCTTCGCCGTCGGGTCGGCGGCGGCTGCCGCCGCGCTCCCGGTGGCGGCGACCGCGCCGGCGGCCGAACTGTCCGCGCGTTCGGCCTCGTCGGCCGGGCGCGGCGCCGGCACCAGCGGCGGTCGCGGCAGGCGGGGACCGTTCGGCCCCGGCCGACGTACGCCGTCCAGCAGCGAGATCCCCTTGGCCCGCCGACCGGCGGCCTTGCGCAGCATGCGCTCCGCCACCTCGGCGGTGATCCGCTCGTCCGGGTCCTTGCGCAGCAGGCCCTGAAGGACGGGCTTGAGCGGCCCGGCGTTGCGCGTGGGCGGCAGCGGCTCGGTGGCGAGCGCGGCCAGCGTGGCGATCGCCGACGGGCGCGCGTAGGGCGACTTGCCCTCGACGGCGGCGTAGAGCGTGGCGCCGAGCGACCAGAGGTCGGCCTCCGGCCCCGCCGTGCCGTCGCGGGCGCGCTCCGGCGAGATGTACGCGGGCGAGCCCAGCACCATGCCGGTGCGGGTCACGTTCGGGTCGCCGGGGATGGTGGCCAGGCCGAAGTCGGTGAGCACCACCCGGCCGTCCTCGCCCAGCAGCACGTTGCCCGGCTTGACGTCGCGGTGCATGATCCCGGCCTTGTGCGCGGCCTTCAGCGCGCCGAGCACGCCCAGGCCGATCTCGACCGCCTTGGCCACCGAGACCGGGCCGTCCTCGGCGATGGTGTCCTGCAACGACTTCGACGCGACGTATTCCATGACGATCCACGGGTCGCCGTCGGTGCGCAGCACGTCGAAGATGCGGACCACGTTGACGTTGTTGAGCCGGGCGATCGCCCGCGCCTCACGCAGCGAGCGTTCCCGCATCTCGCGGCGCTCCTCCGGGGTGAGGCCGGGCGGCGGGACCAGCTCCTTGATGGCCACGTCCCGGTGCAGCACCTCGTCCCGCGCCTTCCAGACGCGGCCCATGCCACCCTGGCCGAGCGGTGACAGCAGCCTGTACCGGTCGGCGACGAGTTGGGGGAGCGCGTTCGACATCGCTGAAACCGTACCCGGCCGCCCCGACGCACACACCGCCGGCACGCCACTGTCCGGCGAAGGTCGAGTTCCGGACGCGTACCCTGGGCCCATGTCTGCCGAAGAGCCGATGTTCCGGATCGTCCGTGGCGTGCCCACCGCCGAGGAGCTGGCCGCTCTGGTCGGCGCGATCGTGGTGCGCAGCCGCCCGGTCGCGGCCGCCGCGCCGGCCGCCGTCTCGCACTGGTCCCGCAGCGCCCGCCCGGCCGTCGCGGGCCCGATCGCCGGTCCCGGCGCGTGGCGCGCCTCAGGTCTCCCCCGCTGAAACCTTCCCCGCGTACGGGACCCGTACCGGGACTGCCGGGATCCGCGCGGAGCCATTAACCTCACTCAGGGAAACCGTGCGGTGACGGGCAGGGAGGTCCGATGATCCCGGAGGACGACCGGCCAGCCGGCTGGCTACGCGACTACGGCGGCATCGAGGCCGACATCCGACAGATGCGCGAGTTCGCCGACCGTCTGCAGGACGAGGTCACGCGCAACTACTCCCCCCACCTGTCGTACATCGCCGACGACATGAAGGCCCCGGTGCCCAACCCGGCCGACGCCTTCGTCGAGCTGGTGCAGTTCATGCAGGCCCACCACGAGACCCAGAAGGCCGCCGTGAGCGCGGTGTGGGACCTGGCCCCCGCCACCGGCCGGCTGGCCGACGCCGCCGGCCGGATCGCCGCCCACTACGGCGACGCGGACGCGTTCTCCTCGGCCCGGGTCGCCGACGTCGAACGGGCGCTCACCACCCCGTCCACCGCGGTCACGCGGCCGATGCCGCCCCTGGCCGACCCAACCGCACCCGACCAGGGGCAGCAGGTGGTCCTGCCGTGATCGAACGGGGCGGCGGACGCACCTCCGGGCTCACCGACTGGCGGCTGATGGACGTCTCCAGCATGTGGGCGTGCCTGCAGGACCAGGACACCACCGGCCAGTGGAAGCAGGTCGCCGGCTGGCGGAAGGTCTGCGACCTGGCCCTGGCGCACCTGAGCCGGTTGCGCGAATACCGACGGGGGCTCGCCGAGGCCTGGCCACCCGAGACCAACGCGGCCGCGCGGGCGTACGTCGCCGAACTCGACCAGCTCATCGACCGCGTACAGCACACCCACGACGCCGCCGCCGCGAACTACGACGCGCTGGCCGCCGCCGCGCGCGCCATCGGCAGCGCCCGTACCGAACTGCGCCCGCTCTACGACGAGTACGCGACCAAGCTGCGACAGAAGCAGGCGTACGAGACGACCGTCGCCGACCCGAAGGCGGTGGCGGGCAGCCGGCTCCCGGAGCGACCCCCGGTGACGGACGACGACCTGGAGCGGTTGAACGTCAGGGCGCGCGGGTTGATGACGGGATTGAGCGGAGAACTCCAACAAGCCCAGGTCATGCTCCAGCGCCCACCAGCACCTGCCAGGCCAGGTCCGCGAGTTGATCAGCATCCCTCCGACCCATACGTTGACGCTGTCCCGGCACCCATAATTCCGCCCGTTGTAGCAGTGCCTGTTACGCCATCTGTCCAAGCCACTACGGGCCGACCCGCCCCATCAGGCAGCCCTACAGCCCGACCAGCAGGGTCGCCTTCAGTGCCAGCTATCGGTAATGGACCAGTTCTAGGTGGTGCTGCCCCCAGCTCTGCCATTCAGCCGCCGCCTGCGGGACCTACGCCACCCGCCGCGCTGCAGAACAGCCAGGCTGGTGGAGTGAACCTCCCTCTGCCGCCCTCGGCGCCCACTCGCGGATTCGGCGGTAGCCAGGCAGGGCCCGACCGAGCTCTACCTAAGGGAGTCGGCCAACAGCCTCCAACCCGTGCAACCCTTCCCAACGGCTTGATAGGCAATCCTCCAGCCATCAGCCAGCCCGGCGGAGGAAGCTCTCCTCGACGGGTAAATCCTTTAGGCGGAGTGATCGGAGGAGGCGGAGCCGGAACTGCACCCTCGGGCGCTGCAGGCTCGCGACCTGGATCGGGCAGAGGACCCCACCTGGGACCTCACGGCGGAACTCCGCTAGGGGGCGCTCCCAGCTTCCCGGCCGGGTATGGCCGACAGGCGGCTAAGGGCCTCGACGAATCCTCCGAGCAGCACTGGGATCCCGACGACCCGTGGAAGGTAAACCGTGGCGTGGATCCCGTACTTGGCCCTCCGGAGGAAGGACCAATCGACCCTGGCCCAGCCATCGGATTCGATCGGTGAATAGGCCAATAATTGCAATATTGATTTCCCTGGCAGCGACAGTTCCAACGAACCCCCTGGGAACACAAGTGGACCCGGGAATAGGCAACGGCCCAGCGCGCGTTCGGGGAGACCAGTGGCATCTGGATTACCTTAGGGTGCCCGCAGCCCACCGCTTGAGCGAAGGTCAAGGGGTAGTCGTGGCCGTACCAGACACAGGGGTAGAACCACATCCGGACTTGAGAAGAAATCTGCTCGCAGGAGAGGACGTTATTCCGGGCGGGACCGGAAATGGTCAAAGCGACACGAATAGCCATGGCACTGGAATGGCCGGCCTTATCGCAGCGCATGGCCAGCCCAAGAATCTAGGCGCTTTAGGCGTCGCACCGCTCGCGAAGATACTCCCAATTCTCGACACACCACCGGATGGGCTTGGCCAGCCGGACGACTTAGCAGCCAGCATCGAATTTGCCGTTGCGCGTCATGCTGACATCATAAGCGTTTCTGCGGCGAGCATGCCCACTCCTCGACTACAGGCAGCAGTGAGGGCCGCGGTGCAAGCCAACATCATAGTGGTGGCCGCTGCCGGAAATAGCCCTCGTGAAAGTGTGGTCAGCTATCCCGCATCGGAGCCAGGCGTCGTCGCAGTAGGCGGGGTTGACCGAACGGGGAACCATGCCGACTTCTCAGTCTCTGGCCCAGAAGTGGATGTCGTCGCTCCAGCGGTTGACATCTACAGCACAAGCACTAACGGCCGGTATCGCCGGAGTAGCGGCACGTCCGACGCCACCGCGATCGTGGCTGGCGCCGCCGCGCTCATCCGCTCCAAATACCCCAACCTCCCCGCCGTAGAGGTCGCGCACCGACTGACCGCGACCGCCGTCGACAAGGGACCCCCCGGCCGCGACGACCAGTACGGCTACGGGGTGATCGATCTGGTCGCCGCGCTGACCGCCGACGTCCCTCCGCTCGGTTTCGAGTCGACCGGCGTCACCGCCCCCGCCCCGACCGCCGCCGCGCCCGACGCCGGGGGCGACAACAGCACCGCCCGAGGGCTCGCGACCCTGAGCGCCCTGCTGGCGGCAGGCGGCGCCTACCTCGTCTGGCGTCGTCGTCGACGTGCCGACGACCCGCCACCGAGAATCAGCCGGTAGCGTCGGCGGGGTGCTGAACTCCGTGCCGTTGCGTCTCGTGCTCGCCTCGCAGAGTCCCGCCCGCCGCAAGCTGCTCCAGGCCGCGGGGATCGAACCCGACGTGCTGGTCAGTGGTGTCGACGAGTCGGTGGTGGTCACCGAGCGGGCCGAGGACCTGTGTCTCGAGCTGGCCCGGCTGAAGGCCCAGGCCGTCCTCGGTCGCCTCAGGTCCACCGCGGAGGAGCGCACGCTGGTGCTCGGCTGCGACTCGGTGCTCGCGTTCGACGGTGAGATTCTCGGCAAGCCGGCGGACGCGGCGGACGCCACTCGGCGGTGGCGGCGGATGCGTGGGCGCAGCGGCGTGCTGCACACCGGGCACTGCCTGATCGACGTGGTGCACGAGTCGCGCGCGGAGGCGGTCGCCTCGACCACGGTGCACTTCGCGGACATCAGTGACGAGGAGATCGCCGCGTACGTGGCGACGGGCGAGCCGCTGGCGGTGGCCGGCGCGTTCACGATCGACGGGCTGGGCGGCGCGTTCCTGACCGGCATCGAGGGCGACCCGGGCACGGTGGTGGGCCTGTCCCTGCCCCTGTTGCGTCGGCTCCTCGCCGAGTTGGACCTTCGCATCGTCGATCTGTGGACGAAGGTCGCGCCGGGGGGCCAGGAGATCGAGCATCTCGGCTAACGTCCGGGCATGAGCACGAAGCCGCTACCGCTGACCCCGGAACTGCACGCCTATCTGGTGGCCCACGGGTCCGCCCCCGACGAGGTGGTCCGCGACCTGGCCGAGGAGACCCGGGCGGCCCTTCCGGCCGAGGCGGACATGCAGGTCGCTCCGGAGCAGGCGGCGTTCCTGACCTTCCTGACCCGGTTGCTCGGGGTTCGGCAGGCGGTGGAGGTGGGGACGTTCACCGGTCTCTCCTCACTCGCGATCGCCCGGGGGCTGGCCGACGGCGGTCGGCTGACCTGCTTCGACATCTCGGCGGAGTACACCGACGTGGCCCGGCGTTACTGGGCCCGCGCCGGGGTGCAGGACCGGATCGAGCTGCGCATCGGGCCGGCCGCGGACGGGCTGCGCGAGCTGCCCCGGGAGCGTCACCTCGACTTCGCGTTCATCGACGCGGACAAGGTCGGCTACCCGGTCTACTGGGACGAACTGGTGCCCCGGATGCGCCCCGGCGCGGTGATCGCGGTGGACAACACGCTCCGGGCCGGTCGGGTGCTCGCCCCGCGCAACGCGGACGATCGGGCGATCGCCGCGTTCAACGACGAGGTCCTCGCCGACGTCCGGGTGGAGGCCGTCATGCTGCCGATCGCCGACGGGGTCACGCTCGCCCGGGTGCGCTGAACCAGTTCGCCGAGGTGGCGGTATCGAGGCACGCCGGATACCGCCACCTCGGCGAACTGGAGTCGATCACGCAGGCGCCACACCGGGAGCCAGGGCCCGCCCCAGCCGCACGGTCAGCAGCACGGCCACCGCGATGAACGCGGGCAGCAGCAGGAAGGCCAGGTGCGGGCCGACGCCGTCGGCCACCCAGCCGAGCACGACCGGCGCGATCCCGAAACCAACCCCCATCGAGTACGACGACCAGCCCGCCGCCCGATCGGTGGCCGTGCCGGCGGCCGCGAGCGCGATGGAGATCGCCAGCGGGTAGTGCAGGGCGTTGCCCAGCCCGAGCACGACCAGGCCGGTGACCGCCAGCCAGCCGATCGGGCTGGCCCAGAACAGGGTGAACCCGGCGAGCGAGACGGTGAGGGCGCCGAGCAGCAGCGGCACCGGTGGCCAGCGCAGCGCGGCCCGGCCACCGGCGGCCCGGCCGACGAACATGCCGCAGACGATCGCCGCGACACCCGCCGACGCGCCGCCGGCACTCAGCCCGGCATGGTCGCGCAGCACGTCGGCGGTCCAGAGCGACAGGCAGACCTCGATCGAGCCGGTGACCGACATCAGAACCCAGGCGATCCAGTACGCCCGCGGCAACCGCGCCGACGCCACCCCCGTGCCCGCACGGAGACCTCGGCGAGGTCCTGATCCGCTCCAACGAGATCGCGCCGAAACCTCGCCCGATCCGCGGGCGACCACAGCCGAGGCGCCCGCCGCCGGAGCCACAGCGCCGGGAGTAACACCGGCGGGAGTCACAGAGCCGGGAGTCGCAGCGGCGGGAGCGACAACGGCGGCAACGGGCGCGGGAGCGGCCGACGCGGGAGCGACGCCAACGGGGGCGGTGGCAGCCGCGGTAGCGGGGGCGCCGTGCGGCAGGCGTACCCGGAAGGTCAACGCGGCGAGCGCGACCAGCGTGATCAGCCCGACCTCGACGGCCATCACCGGTCGCCAGCCGAGGCCGGCGTCCACCGCGACGCCGATGGTCAGCGGCGCCAGGATGCCCATGCCGGCGCAAGCGGCGTTGGCCTCGGTGAGCGCGGCGGGCGCAGCCGGCCCGTGCCGGGCGGTGAGCACCACGTTGACGCCGCTGATCACCATCATGCCGAAGGTGGCGACGACCGCCACGGCGGCGATGGTGGCGGGCAGTGGGTGGAGCAGGCCGAGCGCGGTGACGCCGGCGGCCACGCCGGCGAGGCCGAGCCAGATGGCCGGGCCCCGGCCGTAGCGGCGGGCGACCGGGGCGAACAGCGCGCCACCGGCGAGCGCGCCGACCGCGATGCCGGTGCTGTGCAGGCCGGCGACGGCGGCGCTGGTGCCCTGTTCGTCGCGGAGCAGCGGTACGACGGGGCCGAACCCGTAGAGGAAGAAGCCCCAGAGGCCCAGCTGAGCGTAGGTCAGCCTGGTGGTCCGGTCACGGGTGAGGCGAGGCACCGGCCCGACGCTACGCGCGCACGACCGGCACCCCGCCTTGACTGAGAGGCAGCTCTCCCCGGGCGTTAAGAGGGGGCCCTTCCTCTACCGAATGCGTTAATAGGGGGCCCCTCCTTTCATCTCACGCTGCGGGCGAACTGGCGGGCGGCCCAGACCACACCGGCCACGGCGAGCACCGTGATGATCGCCAGCCCCTGCCAGACCTTGTCGTTGCCGAGGTCGCCGCCGAAGAGCGCGCGGGTGCCGTCGACGGCCCAGGAGAACGGGTTCCACTTGGCCACGCCCTGGAGCCAGCCGGGGGCGAAGGTGAGCGGGAGCAGGATGCCGGAGAGCAGCAGCACCGGCTGGGCGACCGTGTTCATCAGCGGGGCGAGCGCGTCCTCGCTCTTGACCTTGAGCGCGACGCCGTAGGAGACGGCCGAGGTCATCAGCGCGATGAGGGCGAGCATCAGGTAGGCCAGCAGCAGGTAGCCGATGAAGACGCGCAGGTCGAACAGGAGCGCCAGGAGGGTGATGATGACGGCCTGGGCGATCAGCGAGACCACGTCGCGCAGCGAGCGGCCGAGCAGCAGGGCGAGTCGGCTGACCGGGGTGACCCGGGAGCGTTCGATCACCCCGGCGCGCAGCTCGGCGATCAGGCCGAAGCCCTGGAAGAGGCCGCCGAATATGGCCAGCAGCACGAGCAGGCCGGGTACGAAGATCTTGTACGCGGCGGCCTGGGTGGGCGCGTTCAGGGCCGGCTTGAGCAGCGGGGCGAAGAGCAGCAGGTACATCACCGGCTGGAAGACGCCGACGAAGACCCAGACCGGGTTGCGCAGCAGCAGTTGCGCCTGGCGCTGGAAGATCAGCCAGGTGTCGCGGGCGAGTTTCATGACAGTCTCTCCGGGGGTCAGGACTCGCGCAGCGAGCGGCCGGTCTTGGTGAGGAAGACGTCGTCGAGGCTGGGTCGGTGCAGCTCGATCGAGCGCAGCTCCACCCCGGCGTGGTCGAGGCGGCGCAGCACCTGCGGGATGGCGACGGCGCCCTCGTCGACGTAGAGACGCAGGCCGCCCTCGTCGGCGGTCTCCAGCTTGGTCACGTACGCCTCGGTGTCGAGCAGTTGGGCGGCGTGCGGGGTGGTCGCGGCGTCCAGGCCGACGATCACCACTTCGCCGGAGATCTCGCGCTTCAGCTCGGCCGGGGTGCCCTCCGCGACCACCTCGCCGTGATCCATGATCGCGATCCGGTCGCAGAGCGCGTCGGCCTCGTCGAGGTAGTGCGTGGTGATGAAGACGGTCATCCCCTCGGTGCGCAGCCGCCGGATCTCGTCCCACATGTGGGCGCGGCTCTGCGGGTCGAGGCCGGTGGTCGGCTCGTCCAGGAAGACGATCTTCGGCTCGTGGATGATCCCGAGCGCGATCTCGACCCGCCGGCGCTGGCCGCCGGAGTAGGTCTTGCACTTGCGGTCGGCGTACTCGGTGAGCTGGAACGCGTCCAGCGCGCGGGTGGCGCGCCGCTGGGCGTCGGCCTTGGCGATGCCGTAGAGGCGGGCCTGGAGCACGAGTTCCTCGCGGGCGGTGGACTCGTCCCAGGTGCTGCCGCCCTGGGGCACGTAGCCGATCCGCCGGCGCACCCCGGCCGGGTCCTTGCGCAGGTCGGCCCCCGCGACGGTGGCCTGGCCGCCGTCCGGCTCGATGAGGGTGGCGAGCATCCGGAGCGTGGTGGTCTTGCCGGCGCCGTTGGGCCCGAGGAAGCCGAAGATCTCCCCCTCGGCGACGTCGAGGTTGACGCCACGGACCGCGTCCACGGTCTTCGTCTCGCGACCCGCGCGGGAGCGGAACGACTTCCGCAGCCCCCTGGTCTCGATCATTTCTGCTCCTGGTCGTCCGGGCCGGACGTGACCGGCCACCGATCGTCCGCGGGGAGGACGCACGACTCCCCCGCGGCTCCTGCCGAGGCTAACGCGATATAACTCTTCTAGTCAACGTTGATTATTTCTTGTCCCCGTCCGTCCAGCCCGACCAGCCCTCCGCCTGCTCCATCCCCGCGGGGAGGTAGGACACACCGGAGTCGATCCGCTCCGCGATCCGCTCGCACCAGGCCGTCTCCGCCTCGGCCCGGGCCAGCCACAGCTCGAACATCCATCCGACGTGCACCGGCTTGCGGTTGCGCACCCAGTCGGAGTCCAACGAGGCGCGCATCGACTCGACGCCGGCGCGGAGCAGGTTGGCGCGGTTGCGCAACGCCGCCGCGGCCTCGTCGCGCGGCATCGCCGGCAGGAACGAGAACGCCGCCACGAACGGGTCCGGCGACTCCTGGACCTGCCACCACTGCGCCCGCAGCAACGTCTCGAACTCGTCCTCGCCCTTCGCCGTCACCTCGTACGTCGTGCGGGCCGGACGGGCGCCCACCTGCTCGACCGACACGGTCCGCAGCAGCCCCTCGTCGGTGAGCTTGCGCAACGCGTGGTAGATCGAACCGGGCTGGACGTTCGCCCACTTGTCCGCGCTCCAACTCAGCAGCTCGCGGCGCACGTCGTAGCCGTGCACCGGCTGCATCCACCTGACCAGGCCCAGAATCATCATCCGCGTCGCCGACACCGGACAAGCGTAATAGCCAAGTTTGACTACAGTGCCACATCCCACACTGAGCGATCGTTAGGGCCAGCATGCCGGCCGATACACTCCCGGCATCGACCTCCCGGGAGGAGCCCCCAAGGTGCGCAAGGTTCTCATCGCCAACCGCGGCGAGATCGCCGTCCGCGTCATCCGCGCCTGCCGCGACGCCGGCCTGGCCAGCGTCGCCGTCTACGCGGACTCCGACCGGGACGCCCTGCACGCCACGCTCGCCGACGAGGCGTACGCGCTCGGCGGCGACACCGCGGCCGACAGCTACCTGCGCATCGACAAGCTCATCGACGTAGCCGCCCGCGCCGGCGCGGACGCCGTGCACCCCGGCTACGGCTTCCTCTCCGAGAACGCCGACTTCGCCCAGGCCGTCCTCGACGCCGGGCTGACCTGGATCGGCCCCACCCCGCAGGCGATCCGCGACCTGGGCGACAAGGTGACCGCCCGGCACATCGCGCAGCGCGCCGGCGCGCCGCTGGTGCCCGGCACCCCCGACCCGGTGGGCAACGCCGACGAGGTGATGGCGTTCGCCGTCGACCACGGGCTGCCGGTCGCCATCAAGGCGGCCTTCGGCGGCGGCGGGCGCGGCCTCAAGGTCGCCCGCACCATGGAGGAGATCCCGCACCTGTTCGAGTCGGCCACCCGCGAGGCGGTCGCCGCGTTCGGCCGGGGCGAGTGCTTCGTCGAGCGCTACCTGGACCAGCCGCGCCACGTCGAGGCGCAGGTGCTGGCCGACCAGCACGGCAACGTGATCGTGGTGGGCACCCGCGACTGCTCGCTGCAGCGCCGGCACCAGAAGCTGGTCGAGGAGGCCCCCGCGCCGTTCCTCACCGACGCCCAGCGCGCGCAGATCCACGACAGCGCGAAGGCCATCTGCCGGGAGGCCGGCTACCACGGCGCCGGCACGGTGGAATACCTGGTCGGCGCGGACGGCACCATCTCCTTCCTGGAGGTCAACACCCGGCTCCAGGTGGAGCACCCGGTGACCGAGGAGACCGCCGGCATCGACCTGGTGCGCGAGCAGTTCCGCATCGCCGACGGCGAGAAGCTGCGCATCACCGAGGACCCGACGCCGCGTGGCCACGCCATCGAGTTCCGGATCAACGGCGAGGACCCGGGCCGCAACTTCCTGCCCGCCCCGGGCACCGTCACCGCGCTGCGGTTGCCGTCCGGCCCGGGTGTCCGGGTCGACACCGGCATCTCGGCCGGTGACGTGATCGGTGGCAACTTCGACTCGCTGCTGGCCAAGGTGATCATCGTCGGTGAGACCCGCACCGAGGCCCTGGAGCGGGCCCGCCGGGCGCTCGACGAGATGGTGGTCGAGGGCATGGCGACCGCGCTGCCCTTCCACCGTCTGGTGGTCCGCGACGAGGCGTTCACCGCCGAGCCGTTCACCGTGCACACCCGGTGGATCGAGACGGAGTTCAACAACACCGTCCCGGCCTTCACCGCCGCCGCCGGCGCCGCCGAGGCTCCGGCCGAGCGCGAGACCGTCGTGGTCGAGGTGGGCGGCAAGCGGCTGGAGGTCGTCCTCCCCGCCGGGCTCGGCGCGGGTACGGCGGTCGCCGCGCCCGCCGCGAAGAAGCCCGCCCGCCGAGGTGGCGGGGGCAAGGCGGGCGCCGCGGTCAGCGGTGACACGCTCGCCTCCCCCATGCAGGGCACCATCGTCAAGATCGCCGTGGCCGACGGCGACACGGTCGCCGAGGGCGACCTGGTCGTGGTGCTGGAGGCGATGAAGATGGAGCAGCCGCTGCACGCGCACAAGGCCGGCACGGTGAGCGGGCTGGCCGCCGAGGTGGGCGCGGTGATCACCGCCGGCGCCGCCATCTGCACCATCGCCTGAGGTGTAAGGAAGGGCCCCTTCTTAACGCCTGCGGCAGAGAAAGGGCCCCTTCTTAACGGCGCGGGGCCGGGTGGTCCTTGCCACCACCGGGGGCGGGAGCGCGCCCGGGCGGGAATGATGTGCGGGTGCGGTTCCTTCATGGCGCGGTCCCCGCGCACGACCTGACCTACAACGACGTCTTCATGGCGCCCAACCGCTCGGAGGTGGGCTCCCGACTCGACGTCGACCTGTCCTCCGGCGACGGCACCGGCACCACCATCCCGCTGGTGGTGGCGAACATGACCGCGGTGGCGGGCCGGCGGATGGCCGAGACGGTGGCTAGGCGCGGCGCCGTGGCGGTGATCCCGCAGGACATCCCGATCGAGGTCGTGGCCAACGTCGTCGGTTGGGTCAAGCAGCGGCACCTGGTGCACGACACCGCGATCACGCTCGGTCCGACCGACACCGTCGGCGACGCGATCCACCTGCTGCCCAAGCGCTCCCACGGCGCGGTCGTCGTGGTCGACGCGGACGGGCGGCCGATGGGCGTGGTGACCGAGGCGGACACCGTCGGGGTGGACCGCTTCGCCCAGCTGCGGCACGTGATGTCCACCGAGCTGCACACCGTGCCGGCGGACGCGGACCCGCGTACCGGATTCGACCGGCTGTCGGCGGGCCGGCGGCGGCTCGCGCCGGTGGTGGACGGCGAGGGCCGCCTGGTCGGCGTGCTGACCCGGCAGGGCGCGCTGCGCGCCACGCTCTACCGGCCGGCGGTGGACGACCGGGGCCGGCTGCGCATCGCCGCGGCGGTGGGCATCAACGGCGACGTCACCGGCAAGGCCGCCGCCCTGCTGGAGGCGGGGGTGGACACGCTGGTGGTGGACACCGCGCACGGCCACCAGGAACGGATGCTCCAGGCGCTGCGGGCGGTGCGCAAGCTCGACCCGGGGGTGCCGGTGGCGGCCGGCAACGTGGTCACCGCGGACGGCGTACGCGACCTGGTCGACGCCGGCGCGGACATCGTGAAGGTCGGCGTCGGGCCGGGCGCCATGTGCACCACCCGGATGATGACCGGCGTGGGTCGGCCGCAGTTCTCCGCGGTGCTCGACTGCGCCGCGGCGGCCCGCTCGCTGGGCCGGCACGTCTGGGCCGACGGCGGCGTCCGGCACCCGCGGGACGTGGCGTTGGCGCTGGCCGCGGGCGCCTCGAACGTGATGATCGGCTCCTGGTTCGCCGGCACCTACGAGTCCCCGGGCGACCTCTACACCGACGCCGACGGCCGGCGCTACAAGGAGAGCTTCGGCATGGCCTCGTCGCGGGCGGTGAGCGCCCGGACCGCCGAGGACAGCGCGTTCGACCGGGCCCGCAAGGCCATCTTCGAGGAGGGCATCTCCTCGGCCCGGATGTATCTGGACCCGAACCGCCCGGGCGTCGAGGACCTGATCGACGAGATCATCTCCGGGGTACGCAGCGCGTTCACCTACGCGGGCGCACGCAGCCTGGAGGAGTTCCACGAGCGGGCGCTGGTCGGCGTGCAGAGCACCGCCGGCTACACCGAGGGGATGCCGCTGCCGACCAGTTGGTGACCGCTCAGGCGAAGAGCCGGCCGACCACCGCACGGGCGGCCGGCTCGGGGTCGGCGCCCACCCGGGACGGGAGGGCCCCGGCCAGCCACAGCTCGGCGAAACCGTGCGCGATCGACCAGGCGGCCAGCGCGTCGGTGTCGGGTTCCCGCCCGGTGTGCCGGGCCACCCCGCCGCGCAGCAGCTCCCCGGTCCGCTGCCGGGCCGCCACCAGCTCCGGATCGTCGGCCCGGTAGAGGTCCGGCCGGAACATCACCTCGAAGTGCGCGCGGTGCCGGACCGCGAAGACGACGTACGCGACGCCGCTCTCCCGGAAGTCGTCGCCCGCTGCCCGCAGCGCCTCGCCGAGCTTGTCAAAGCCCTGAGTGGCGAGCGCGGTGAGCAACCCCGCCTTGTCACCGAAGTGGTGCGCGGGCGCCGCGTGCGAGACGCCGGCCCGGCGTGCCAGGTCGCGCAGGCTCAGCGCGGCCGGTCCGGATTCGGCGATCGCGTCCACGGCGGCGGCCAGCAGCGCCCGGCGCAGGTCCCCGTGGTGGTAGGAGCCGGAGGACGTCATGACCCCCACCCTAACTTGTCATTGACAAGATGGTATCCACGCCGGCAATCTTGTCGCCGACAAGATTGCTCGACGGAGGGATGAGCCGTGGCACCCCTGATCGCACTCCTCACCGGCGCCGCCGTGGCCCGGATCGTCGGCCTGCTCGGCGTGGACGCGCTCGACGGCTGGCATCCCGCGCTGCGGGTCGGCCTGGCGCTGATGCTCGTGCTGACCGGCACGGCCCACTTCGCGTCCCGGCGGGCGGACCTGATCGCCATGGTTCCGCCGGCGCTGCCCCGGCCGGACCTGCTGGTCACGCTCACCGGCGTGCTGGAACTCGGCGGCGCGGTCGCCCTCCTGCCGCCGGCGACGGCGCGCTGGGCCGCCGCCGGGCTGGCGCTGCTGATGCTCGCCATGTTCCCGGCCAACGTCTCGGCCGCCCGCCGCCGGCTGACGCTCGCCGGCCGACCGGTCACCCCGCTGGCCACCCGGACGGCGCTCCAGCTGGCCTTCGTGGCCACCGCGCTCGCGGTCGCCCTGGGCGACTGACCGCACCCTCGGCCGCGCCCGGTACACATCCGCCGTCCGCGCGCCGCGGTCCGGGTGCCGGGCTATGGTCCGGTGCCGGGCAGCCGCCCGACGGCTGCGGGCGGGGCGCCGGCCGCCCGGAGAACGGCGTGCCTGCCGACCCGGGTCGGCAGGCACGCCTCGGCCTCAGACCCGCGCCGGCTCCGCCCCGGCCGGCGGGGCGTCCCCCGTCACCCCGGCGCGCACGCTCGGCAGGCGCAGGCAGGCGAGCAGGCCGACCAGCAGGAACCCGGCCGCGGTGAAGGCGGCGTACCGGGTGGCGTCGGAGAAGGCCGCCTTCGCCTCCTCGGCGATCGGCGCGGTACGCGGATCCGCCGCCAGCCCGCCGATCGCCGCGCCGGCGCTCTCCTTCACCGCGCTCACCACCTGGTCCCGCCCGGCCGGGTCGAGGCCGGGCTGGTCGGCCAGCCGGTCGCCGAGGAGGCCGCCGAGGCCGGCGAAGAGCACGGTGCCGAGCACGGCGATGCCGAGCGCCGAACCGACCTGCCGGGCGGTACTCTGCAGTCCGGAGCCCTGTCCGCTGCGCCGGACCGGCACCTCGGCCAGCGAGACGCCGGTGAGCTGGGCGGTGGCGAGCCCGACGCCGATGCCGTAGACGAAGAGGAACGCCACCGGCGCCCACCAGCGGGTGTCCGGGGCCACCACGAAGCCCAGTCCGGCGACGCCGACCAGCTCGGCCGCGACGCCCAACTGGACCACCCGGGCCGCGCCCCACCGCTGGGTCAGCGGCGCACCGATGCCGCTGGCCAGGAAACTGCCCACGGCGAGTGGCAGCAGCGCCAGGCCGGTGCGGAAGGCGCTGTAGCCGAGCACGTTCTGGAACCACAGCGGCAGCGCGAAGAGCAGGCCGAACTCACCCAGGCTGACGATCGCCGCGGCCAGGATGCCGTTGCGGAACGAGCCGATGCCGAACAGCGACAGGTCGAGCAGCGCGGGTCGCCCGGCGCGGTTGCGGCGGACCTGCTGGGCCAGGAAGACCCCGAGCGCGGTCAGCCCGGCCAGCGCGGCCACCGGCACCGGGGAGATCGAGGCGGTCCAGTCGAGGCCGAAGAGGCTGAACGGCCGTTCCCGCTCCCACCAGCCGTAGGTGCGTCCCTCGATGAGCGCGAAGACCACGCCGGTCATGCCGACCACGGAGAGCAGCGCACCGAGCAGGTCGACCCCGCGTTCGGCGCGGTCGTCCCGGGACTCGGCGACCAGCAGCAGGGTCGCCCCGATCACGGCCAGGCTGACCGGAACGTTGACGCCGAACGCCCACCGCCAGGAGTACGTGGTGGTGAGCCAGCCGCCGAGCAACGGGCCGAGCGCCGCCGCGCCGCCGATGGTCGAGCCCCAGACGGCGAACGCGATGCCCCGCTCACGGCCGGTGAAGTTGGCGTTGAGCAGGGAGAGCGAGGTGGGCAGCATCATCGCGCCACCGATGCCCTGCAGCACCCGGGCGCCGATCAGCGCCTCGCCGGAGCCGGCGAGCGCCGCCAGCACGCTGGCCACCACGAAGACGCCCACGCCGGCGACGAACATCCGCCGCCGCCCGGACCGGTCGGCGAAGCGGCCGGCGACCAGCAGCAACGCGGCGAAGACCAGGGTGTACGCCTCCTGCACCCACTGGGCGTCGGTCGAGGTGATGTCCAGGTCCCGGATGATCTGCGGCACCGCGACGTTCACGATGGTGGCGTCCACGATGATCATCGCCACGCCGAGGCTGATGGCGAGCAGCCCGAACCAGCGTCCGCGCCCGTCGCTGCGCATGGCACCCCTCCCGCTTTAGCTAGATTTTCTAGCTACCTGAGATGCTAGCTTTAACCCGTGGAGGGGTCGCCGTCAACCGGAGAGGCCACGCCCGCCGGCCGGCCGCCGAGCAGCGAGGCCGCCCGGGCGCTGCGTGAGATGCTGCGGGTCGCCGGGGACACCCGGGCCGCGTTGGCCCGCCGCCTCGGCATCGGCGCGACCGACGCCGCGGCCATCGACCACCTGATCTCCAGCCCCGAGCCGCTGGGCCCGGTCGAGCTGGGCAACCGGCTGGGCATCCGGTCCGCCTCCGCCACCACGCTCGTCGACCGGCTGGTCCAGGCCGGACACGTCGCCCGCGCCCCGCATCCGCACGATCGCCGGCGACTGACCCTCCAGGTGACCGAGCACGCGGTCGGCGAGGTGCTGGAGGCGCTCCGGCCCATGCTGGTCGGCGTCGACCGCGCGGTCGCCCGACTCACCCCCGAACAGGCCGAGGCCACCGCCACGTTCCTGCGCGAGGTCGCCGAGGTGATGCGGGAGTACGTCGCCACCGCGCCGGACGAGCCGCCCCGCGCCCGGACCGAGCGGAGCTGAGGGCACTCTCAGAAATTAGTTTGGGACCTGATGGTTCGGGGGCTAATCTGGCGCCCGTGAACATGGGACCGCTCGTCCGCTACCCCGACGCGCTGCAACAGGCGCCGCTCGGCCGGCTGATCTCGATCGCCGGCCACGTCGTCGAGCAGCACTGGGGGCGCTACCTGGCCGAGCACCACGGCCTCACCTCCGCCGGCATGCGGGTGCTGATGATCCTGCTGCGGGCCGGCGACATCACCCACCGCGAGATGGCGGAGCTGTGCTTCGTCCGGCCCGCCACCCTCACCGGCATCGTCGACACCCTGGAACGCGACGGCTTCGTCAGCCGGCGGCGCAACCCGGAGGACCGCCGGGCCGTCCAGCTCACGCTCACCGACAAGGGCCAGGAGCACGCCCGCGCGATCATCGACCTGATCCACAGCGACCGGCCGTTGACGTCGGTCGACGCCGACCCGGCCAAGCGGGCCGTCATCCGCGAATTCCTGACCGAAATCATCACCGGCATGTCCGACGGGGACCTCCGTCGGTTGAACCGGGACAGCGAGTCCGACACCGAGTCGCCAACGGGGAGACATCCGTGCTGATCCGCCTGCTCCGCACACATCTGCGCCCGTACCGACGACTGCTGGCCGCCGTGGTGGCGCTCCAGTTCGTCGGCACGATGGCCTCGCTCTACCTGCCCAGCCTCAACGCCGACATCATCGACCGGGGCGTCGCCCGCGGCGACACCGACCAGATCCTGCGGACGGGCGGCTGGATGCTGGTGGTCAGCCTGCTCCAGATCGCCTGCTCGATCGCCGCGGTCTACCTCGGCGCGAAGACCGCGATGGGCTTCGGCCGTGACGTCCGCAGGGCGATCTTCGGGCACGTCAACCGCTTCTCCGCCCGCGAGGTGGCCCGCTTCGGCGCGCCGTCCCTGATCACCCGCAACACCAACGACGTTCAGCAGGTGCAGATGCTGGTGCTGCTCAGCTGCACCATGCTGGTGGCCGCGCCGATCATGAGCGTCGGCGGCGTGGTGATGGCGCTGCGCGAGGACGTCGGCCTCTCCTGGCTGATGCTGGTCTGCGTACCGGTGCTGGCCGTCGCGCTGGGCCTGATCATCCGCCGGATGGTGCCGGGCTTCCGGCTCATGCAGACCCGGATCGACACCGTCAACCGGGTGCTGCGCGAGCAGATCACCGGCATCCGGGTGGTCCGGGCGTTCGTCCGCGAGCCGTACGAGACCGACCGCTTCCAGGGGGCCAACGCCGACCTGACCGCGACCGCGCTGCGCATCGGCCGGCTCCAGGCGCTGATCTTCCCGATCGTGATGCTGGTGCTCAACGTCTCCAGCGTGGCGGTGCTCTGGTTCGGCGCGGCCCGGGTCGACTCCGGGGAGATCCAGGTCGGCGCGCTCACCGCGTTCCTGCAGTACCTGATGCAGATCCTGATGGCGGTCATGATGGCCACCTTCATGCTGATGATGGTGCCCCGGGCGGCGGTCTGCGCCGAACGCATCGAGGAGGTGCTGGACACCGACTCCTCGGTGGTGCCGGCGGCCGACCCGGTGACCGAGGTCGCCGGACGCGGCGAGCTGGAGCTGCGCGGCGCCGGCTTCCAGTACCCGGGCGCCACCGCGCCGGTGCTGCGCGACATCTCGTTCCGGGCCCGACCGGGCCGCACCACGGCGATCATCGGGTCCACCGGCGCCGGCAAGACCACGTTGCTGACGCTGATCCCCCGGCTGGTCGACCCGACCGCCGGCGCGGTCCTGGTCGACGGCGTGGACGTGCGCGACCTGGCCCCGGACGAGCTGTGGCGGCGGATCGGGCTGGTGCCGCAACGGCCGTACCTGTTCAGCGGCACGGTGGCGAGCAACCTGCGCTACGGCAACCCGGACGCCACCGACGCGGACCTGTGGGCGGCCCTGGAGATCGCCCAGGCGCGCGACTTCGTCGCCGACATGCCGGGTGGGCTGGACGCGCCGATCGCGCAGGGCGGCACCAACGTCTCCGGCGGCCAGCGGCAACGCCTGGCCATCGCCCGCGCGCTGGTCCGCAAGCCGGAGATCTATCTCTTCGACGACTCCTTCTCCGCGCTCGACCTCGGCACGGACGCCCGGCTACGGGCCGCCCTCAAGCCGGTCACCGCGGACGCCGCGGTGGTGATCGTGGCCCAGCGGGTCTCCACGATCGTCGACGCCGACCAGATCATCGTGCTCGAGGACGGGGGTGTCGTCGGGATGGGACGGCACGAGGAACTGCTGGAGATCTGCCCCACGTACGCCGAGATCGTGGCGTCCCAGCAGACGGCGGAGGTGACCCTGTGAGTGACACGAGAGCCGTGCCGCAGCAGAAGGGCGAGCCGAAGCGGCTGCCTCCGGCCGGACGGCGACCCGGCGGCCCGCCACACATGAACATGGGCATGCCGGCCGAGAAGGCGATGCGGTTCGGGCCGTCCGCGCGGCGGCTGCTCGGGCGGCTGCGCCCGTACCGGATCCAGCTCGTCGGTGTGCTGGCGCTGGCGCTGGCCAGCGTCGGGCTGAGCGTGATCGGGCCGAAGGTGCTCGGGCACGCCACCGACCTGATCTTCAACGGGGTGATCGGGCGGCAGTTGCCGGCCGGCACCAGCACCGAGGCGGCGGTGGCCGCGGCCCGGGCCGCGGGCAACGGCAACTTCGCCGACATGCTGGCCCGGATGGACGTGGTGCCCGGCGCGGGCATCGACTTCGACCGGCTGGGCCGGGTGCTGGCGTTCGCGGTCGCGCTCTACGTCGCCGCGGGCGTGCTGATGTGGGCGCAGGGCTGGGTGCTCAACGGCGTGGTGCAGCGCACCGTGTTCCGGCTCCGCGCCGACGTGGAGGACAAGCTCAACCGGCTGCCGCTGCCGTACTTCGACAAGCAGCCACGGGGCGAGCTGCTGAGCCGGGTCACCAACGACATCGACAACATCTCGCAGACCCTTCAGCAGACGCTGAGCCAGCTGCTCACGTCGCTGCTGACCGTCGTCGGCGTACTCGGGATGATGTTCTGGATCTCGCCGCTGCTGGCGACGGTGGCCCTGGTCGCGATCCCGCTGTCGGTGATCGTCACCGGTCAGATCGCCAAGCGGTCGCAGCGCAAGTTCATCGCCCAGTGGACCCACACCGGTGAGCTGAACGCCCAGATCGAGGAGGCCTACACCGGGCACGAGTTGGTCAAGGTGTTCGGCCGGCAGAAGGAGGTCGAGGCCGCCTTCCACGCCAAGAACGAGGAGCTGTTCAAGGCCAGCTTCGGCGCCCAGTTCGTCTCCGGGATCATCATGCCGGCGATGTTCTTCATCGGGAACCTCAGCTACGTCGCCATCGCGGTGGTCGGCGGGCTGCGGGTGGCCTCCGGCGCGATGAGCCTCGGCGACGTGCAGGCGTTCATCCAGTACTCGCGGCAGTTCACCCAGCCGCTCACCCAGGTCGCGTCGATGGCCAACCTGCTCCAGTCCGGGGTGGCCTCGGCCGAGCGGGTCTTCGCCGTGCTCGACGCCGACGAGCAGAGCGCCGACCCGGGCGAGCCGGCCCGGATCGCCGACCCGCACGGCCGGGTCGAGTTCGAACACGTCTCGTTCCGCTACGACCCGGACAAGCCGCTGATCGACGACCTCTCCCTGGTCGCCGAGCCCGGGCACACCGTGGCCATCGTCGGTCCCACCGGCGCCGGCAAGACCACCCTGGTCAACCTGGTCATGCGGTTCTACGAGCTGGACGCCGGCCGGATCACGCTGGACGGGGTGGACATCAGCACCCTGCGCCGGGACGACCTGCGCGGACGGATCGGCATGGTCCTCCAGGACACCTGGCTGTTCGGCGGCACCATCCGGGACAACATCGCCTACGGGCGGCCGGACGCCACCGAGGAGGAGATCCTCGCCGCCGCCCGGGCGACCTTCGTGGACCGCTTCGTCCGCAGCCTGCCGGACGGCTACGACACCGTCATCGACGAGGAGGGCAGCAACGTCAGCGCCGGCGAGAAGCAGCTCATCACCATCGCGCGGGCGTTCCTGGCCGAGCCGTCGCTGCTGATCCTGGACGAGGCGACCAGCTCGGTGGACACCCGCACCGAGGTGCTGCTCCAGCGCGCCATGGCGGCGCTGCGCTCGGACCGGACCAGTTTCGTCATCGCGCACCGGCTCTCCACCATCCGCGACGCCGACCTGATCCTGATGATGGAGCAGGGCCGGATCGTCGAACAGGGCACCCACGACCAGCTGGTCGCCGCCGGTGGCGCGTACGCCCGGCTCTACCGGGCCCAGTTCACCGGCGCGGTGATCTCCGACGAGGTGCCCGCGCCGATGCCGGGCGGTCCGCCGGCCGGGGTCCGGCCCACCGGCGCGCCGGTGGGGAACTGACGTGGAACCGGCGACACCGGCCGCCCGGGTGACGGCACGTCACCCGGGCGACCCCGGCGTCGGGTCGGGCTCAGGTCGGCGGGAGCAGGTCGGGCGACCGGCTCGCGACCACCGCGCCGACCAGCCCCACCGCCGCGGCGGCGGGCATCGGGGCGAGACCCCGCCCGTCGCGCAGGCGCAGCGAGACCGACCCGTCGGCCGCCTCCCGGGCGCCGACCACCCCGACGTACGGGACGCGTCGGCGGGCCGCGTCCCGGATCCGCGCGCCCAGCGAGCCCGACTCGTCGACCTCGGCCCGCAGGCCGGCGGCCTCCGCCTCGTGGCGGAGCCGGTGGACCGCGTCGGCCTGCGCGTCGTCCACCGGGAGCAGCACCAGCTGCACCGGGGCGTACCAGGCCGGGAACGCGCCCTCGTGCACCTCGATCAGGTAGGCGAACAGCCGCTCCATGCTGCCGACCAGGCTCCGGTGCACCATCACCGGCCGCTTCCGCCGCCCGTCCGAGTCGGTGTACGACAGATCGAACCGCTCCGGCTTGTCGAAGTCGAGCTGGACGGTGGAGATGGTCGACTCCCGGCCGCCCGCGTCCACGATCTGGATGTCGATCTTCGGGCCGTAGAACGCGGCCTCGCCCGGGGCCTCGGTGACGTCCACCCCGTCGAGCGCGGCGCGGAGCAGCTCCTCGGCCCGCGCCCACCCGGCGTCGTCGCCGACGTACCGCTGGTCCGGCCCGCGCAGCGACAACCGGAACCCGGCCGGACGGACGCCGAGGGCGGCGTGCGCCTCGCGGATCAGCCGCAGGATCTCCCGCACCTCGTCGCCGACCTGCTCCAGGGCGCAGAAGTTGTGCGCGTCGTTGAGCGAGATGGCCCGCACCCGGGACAGCCCGCCGAGCACCCCGGAGCGCTCGGCCCGATACATCCCGCCCAGCTCGGCGACGCGCAGCGGCAGTTCCCGGTAGGACCGGCCCCGGGCGGCGAAGACCAGCGCGTGGTGCGGGCAGAGCGCCGGGCGGAGCACGAACTCGTCGTCGGCGCTCAACCGCATCGGCGGGAACATGTCGTCGGCGAAGTAGCCCAGGTGCCCGGAGCGTTCGAACAGCTCCCGTTTGCCCAGCGGCGGCGAGTAGACGTGCCGGTAGCCGGCCCGACGCTCCAACTCCCGTACGTACTCCTCGACGGCGTGCCGGGCGGCGGCGCCGGCCGGCAGCCAGATCGGCAGCCCGGCGCCCGCGAGCGGGTCGGAGACGAACAGCTCCAGCTCCCGGCCGAGCCTGCGGTGGTCGATCATGTCGCTCTCCTTGATCGGGTACGACCCGGAGGCGAGCGGGACCGGGACGCCGCGAGGCCCCGGAGCGGATCGCCCCGGGGCCTCGTCGACGGAAACGTCAGTGCGGCGCGCCGGGAACACCCGGCGTCGTGGTCACCTCAGCACTGCGCATGCCCCGACGGTAGGCGCGCGGACGTCGACGGCGCACGTGAGTTTCGGAAAGCGGGTGCGGGTCGCCGGCACGGGACCTGCCGGCGACCCGCGGCGGCCCGGGCATCGAGAACGGGGGACCCGACGGCTCCGGTGCCGCGTCCCGCCAACGGTACGCCGGTGAGCGTGAATCCGCCGCCCCGCTCGACGCACGTCGCACCGGCTGTCCGTCACCCCGGGGCGGGTCGCCTCGTTGCAGATCGACGGCCCACCGGTGTCGACGGTCACCACGGGGCAGGGTCGGTCGCGGTGACGCGGGACACGGCGTCAGGCTCGGTGCGGTCGAACGGGGAACTCCGGCGAGGTGGCGGTCGTGGCCGAACTCATCTCTGACGTCGCGTCGCCCATGTGGGCGTACGCGCTGCTGCTGACGCTGCTGGTCGCCGACGCCTTCGTTCCGGTGGTGCCGACCCAGGTCGTCATGATCACCAGTGGTGCGCTGACCGTCTACGGCGGGCTCAACCTGCCGCTCACCATCGCGGTCGGCGCGGTCGGCGTCTTCATCGGTGACCTGGCCTGCTACGTGCTCGGTCGCACCGCCCCGGCCCGCCGGGCAGCCCGGCACGCCACGCCGGGGCGAGCCCGCCGTGCCGTCGCCCGGGCCACTCGCCGACTGCGCGAGCCCGGACCGCTGGTGATCCTGCTCTGCCGCTTCGTGCCCGGTGGCCGGATGGCGGCGTGTTTCTCGGCCGGCCGCAGCCGCTACCCGTACCGGCTGTTCCTGACCTACGAGGCCGCCGCGGCCACGGGCTGGGCCAGCTACGGCACGCTCGTCGGTCATCTCGGCGGCACGGCGCTGACCGAGTCGGCGTGGCGGTTGCTGCTGATCGGCGGGCTGGCGGCGGCCGGGTTCGCGGGGGCGGGCTGGGCCATGACCTGGATCAGCACCCGCCAGACCCGCACCGAGGCCCCCGCCGACTGACCCTCGTCGCTCTGCCGCCCCTCGGCCCTCCGTGCTGGCCGAGTCCGCGAGGTGGTCTTCCTGGTGGCCGGGGACAAGTCGGGGCAGTGGCAGAGTGGCGTGACGCCGGGCGGCTTCCGCTAGGGGACGACCCGGGGATCGAAGTGGGTGGCGGTCCCGGATCCGCCTGGGGTCGTTCCGGCGACAGGCTGGGCCCATGCGTGGAGCCCGGAGAAGCGGCCTGCTGGCCCTTGGCGGGATCGCCCTGGCAGCGGTGCTCGCCGTGATCGGTCACCTCGAGGTGAACGACGACCTGAGTCCCTGGTCGCTGACCGTCAGCGACTTCGCCGTCTCCGACCGGGGCGGCGTCATCGACACCGCGATGGCGGTCCTCGCGGTGGCCAGCGCCGTACTCCTTCCCGCGCTGCGCCGGGCGGGCGCCGGCCGGGCGGCGGTCGCGCTGCTGGTCGCCTGGTCGGCCGGGCTGCTGGCCGCCGCCGTGGTGCCCACGAACGAGCCGGGCCTGCCCATGGACACCGCGGCCTACGTGCACCGGTACGCGTCGGTCCTGTCGTTCCTGGCCCTGCCGGTCGCCGGCTGGCTGCTCGCCCGCCGGCTCGGCGCCGCGCCCGCCGGTTGGCTACGCGCGTGGACGGTGGCGAGCCTGCTGCTGGCCACCGCGATGATCTGGTCCGCCTACCCCGGTGACCGCGCGTTGATCGGACTGGCCGAGCGACTCCTGATCCTCGCCGAGACCGCCCTCCTGACCACCCTGGCCCTCACCGTCGCCCGGACCCGGGCGGCGCTCACTCCAGCTCGTGGAGCATGAGCTGCCGGGCGGCCTCGGTGATGGAGCCGGAGAGGCTCGGGTAGATCGTGATGGTCTGGGCCAGCTCGTTGACGGTGAGGTTGTTCTCCACCGCCATGGTGATCGGGAGGATCAGCTCGCTGGCCTTGGGCGCCACCACCACGCCACCGATGACCTGGCCGCTGGCCGGCCGGCAGAACAGTTTGACGAAACCGTCGGCCAGGTCGTCCATCTTCGCCCGGGCGTTACCGGACAACGGCAGCATCACCTGGCGGGCCGGGGTCTTGCCGGCGTCCACCTCGTCCTGCGAGACACCGACGGTGGCCAGCTCCGGGTCGGTGAACACGTTCGCCGCGACGGTACGCAGCCGCAGCGGCCGGACCGCCTCGCCGAGCGCGTGCCACATGGCGATCCGGCCCTGCATGGCCGCGACGCTCGCCAGCAGCAGCACGCCGGTGCAGTCGCCGGCGGCGTAGATGCCGGGCACGTTGGTGCGCGACACCCGGTCCACGGTGACGTAACCGCCCCGGGACAGTTCGACGCCGTATTCCGCCAGGCCCAGGTCGGCGGTGTTGGGGATCGAGCCGACCGCGATGAGCGCGTGCGAACCGGTGACCTGGCGACCGTCGGAGAGCACGACCTCCACCCCGTCGGCGGTACGGCGGACCGCCTCGGCGCGGGAGTTGTTGAGGATGCTCATGCCCCGGTTGCGGAACACCCGCTCGATCGCCATCGCGGCGTCGGCGTCCTCGTGCGGCATCACCCGGTCACGGCTGGAGACCAGCGTGACCTGAACGCCCATGGCCAGGTAGGCGCTGGCGAACTCCGCGCCGGTGACGCCGGAGCCGACCACGATCAGGTGCTCGGGCAGCTCGGGCAGGTCGTAGACCTGCCGCCAGGTCAGAATGCGCTCGCCGTCCGGCACGGCGGTGGGGAGCTGGCGCGGGGTCGAGCCGGTGGCGACCAGCACCGTCGAGGCCTCGATCGAGTAGGGTTCGCCGCCGTCGGCCGGGGTGACGATCACCCGGTGGGTGTGCCCGAGCGCGTCCTCGCCGAGGCGCGCGGTGCCGGCGACGAACTCGACCCCGGCCTTGATCAGCTTGGTGTGGATGTCGGCGGACTGGGCCAGGGCGAGGCGCTTGACCCGCTCGTGCACCGCCCGGGCGTCGACCGTGACCGCCTCCAGGCCGTCGGAGTGCACCCCGAACTCCTCGGTGTCCCGGTAGCCGGTCACCACCTCCGAGCTGGCGATGAAGGTCTTGGAGGGCACGCAGTCGGAGAGCACGCAGGCGCCGCCGGCACCCGCCGCCTCGACCACTGTGACATCGGCGTCCAGCTGGGCGGCGACCAGGGCCGCCTCGTACCCGGCCGGCCCGCCGCCGATGATCACGATCTGGCTCACGGGGCCATCCTTTCGTCGATGCTCACAGTGACTTTCTTCTCCCCGTCGCGTCCGACACGCACCGTCGTATTCTCCCCCACCCGCCGACCGGGCTATCGTCGTCGCCGTGCGTCTCTACGCCGCTTACGGCTCAAACCTGGACCCCGCTCGCATGCGCGCCTACTGCCCGCATTCGCCGATGGTGGGCACCGGCTGGCTGGAGGGGTGGCGGCTCACCTTCGCGGGCGAGGACGTCATCGGTTGGGAGGGCTCGGTCAGCACCGTGGTGGAGTCCCCCGGTGACCGGGTCTTCGTAGCGCTCTACGACATCCACCCGTACGACGCGGCCCAGCTCGACGAGATCGAGGGCGTGACCGCCGAGACCTACCGCCGGCTCACCGTGCGCGTCTCGACGCTGGACGGGGACGTGACCGCGTGGGTCTACGTCTTCGACGGCTACGAGGGCGGGCTGCCGACGTCGTGGTACCTGTCGGAGATCGCGAACGCCGCGGAGAAGGCGGGCGCGCCGGACGACTACGTCACCGAGCTGCGGTCCCGGCCCACCGGCACCGCGTCCGCGTAGCGCGTCTCCCACCCCTTCAGTGTGCGCCGGACGGACACCCGCCCGCTCGGCGACCCCGACGCGGGGGTCCCGGGTCACACCTGCGGGGCGGGCACGTTCCGCTCGTACATGTCGGTCCAGCGCTCCTCCACCAGCCCGACGGAGCGGTAGAGGGTGACCGGGGCGGTGGGGTTGGCCAGGTCCACGCCCAGCCCGGCGCCCTCGCGGCCCTTCGTCGCGTAGATCGCGAAGGCTCGGCGCAGCAGCGCCGCACCCACCCCGCGCCGTCGGTGGTCGGGCAGCACCGACAGCGTCCGGACCCACCCCATGCCCTGGTCGACCGCCTGGTCGGAGGACTGGAGGGCACCGGCCGGCTCGCCGTCGACCTCGGCCAGCAGCCACTCGTCCCAGACCTTGCCGCTGGACGGGAGCAGCTCCCGCCACCGCGCGAAGTCGAGCGGCTCATGGTCGGGGGTGTCCCGGAACGCGGTGTCGTGGATCCGGTGGAACAGCCGTAGGTCGCTGTCGTCGTCGGCGCGCAGCGGCCGCACCGTCACCCCGGCCGGTGGCGCCGGCTCGGCGGGCAGGTCGGCCAGCGAGCGGGTCATCCGGACGTACCGCTTGACCCGGGTGAACCCGGCCGCCACCAGCTCGGCCGCCCAGCGGGTCTCCGGGGCGAAGACGGCGGTGCGGGCGGTCAGCGCGGGCCGGCCCCGCTCGGCGGCCCGTTCGGCGACCCGGTCGAGCAGCCGGGCCAGCAGCGGGGCGCGCAGGTCCGCGCCGTCGTCGGGGTCGACGTAGACCTCGACGAACTCCCGGCCCACCCCGGTCGGGTTGCTCAGGATCGCCCAGCCGACCGCCACGCCGTCCGGGTCGGTGACCAGCCAGGAGTCCCGGGCCGGGTCGACGAACGGCGCGGTCAGCGCGTCCCGTACGTCGTCGGCGTCGAAGTCGGGGTAGCCCACGGCGAACGTGTCGGCGGCGTGCACCACGGTCAGGATCGCTGGCACGTCGTCGAGGGTGGGGCGGCGGGCGGTCCAGCCGGCGGGGAACGTCACGGGGCAGATCCTGGCAGTCGGGCCGGCCCGGGCGCCTCTCATTTATCCGACCCGGGCGCGCGGCCGGGCGGCGGTGAGCAGGTGGACCAGTTCGGTGCCCTCGACCGGGCCGAGCGCGCGGAACGCCGGGGACACCAGGCGGTCGGTCACCGCCTCGGCCCAGAGCCGCCGCCGCACCAGCGGCCCGACCGGCGGGTAGGGCGGCGCCCAGCCGCAGGCGGCGGCCCCGGCCTCCCCCTCCGGACCGGCCAGCACCGCCTCCAGCGGGGTCAGCCCGGCCGCCCGCACGGCCAGCAGGTAGGCCCCGGCGAAGTGCTCGCGCAGCAGCAGCAGGCCGACGGCGGCCCGGGCGCCGGGGGCCGGGTCGGGCACCGGCATCGCCCGCCAGGCGGCGAAGAGCGGCATGGCGCTGCCGTCGGCGGCCTCGACCGCCCGGCCGAGCAGCTCGGCGAGCCGGGACACATCGGGGATCCCGCCGAGGCGGGCGGCGCCCCAGCGGCAGCACTCGGTGAGGTTGGCGGCGGCGACCTCCAGCGGCGGGACGGTCCGCGCGGCGGCGTCCCAGCCGTCGGCGACCGCCTCGGGGGCGATGAAGCCGAGCGCGGCGGCCACCGTCTCGGCGCGTACGTCGCCGAGCGCGCCGGCCCGGCCGGTGATGTAGAAGGCCCACCCGGAGATGCCGAGCAGCCGGGCCCGGCGCAGCGTCGACGGACACCGGGAGAACGCCTCCCCGAGCTCCAGCGCCAGGGGCTTGCACGCGGCGGCCACCTGCTCCGGGGTCATCGGCGACCCCCCGCCGTCCGTCCACCGTGGCCGCTCATCACGCTCAGTCTGCCTCGTGATCACCGGTATCGGCATCCCCCTCTTCGGCGTCGAGCGCCTCCAACACGGCCTCCACCTCGCCGGCGCGACGCCGGGCCGCGGTGAGCGCCCGTTCCGTGCCCCGGCGGGCCAGCCGGGCCCGGCTCAGCTCCTGCTCGGCCGCCGCCCGACGGCGCTCCAGCTCCGCCAGCTCGGTCTCGATCCGGTCCAGCGTCGCGGCGCCGTCCCGCTCGGCCCGTTCGGCCCCGGACAGCTCCGCCTCGGCCCGGCCCAGCTCCGCGCGCGCCTTCTCCAGCTCGCGGGCGGCCGTCCGCCGCCGCTTCGCCCGTTCGGCCCGCGCCGCCCGTTCCTCGCGCGCCCGGCGCGCCTCGGCCGCCCGGTCCGGTACGCCGGACTTCCCCGCCCGGTCCGGTACGCCGGACTTCCCCGCCCGCTCCGGTTCGCCGGACCTGCCCGCGCGCTCGGGCCGGGTGGGCTCCTCGTCGTCGCCGGTGATCAGCCGCAGCTGGGGGCGGGGCACCTCACCGAACCCGGCGTAGTGGCTGGCCCGCAGCAGCCGGCCGGCGCGTACCTGTTCGGCCACCTCGGTGTCGGAGAGCGCGGCGTTGAGCGTCGCCTCCACCTCGCCCAGCGGCAGTTTCCCGGCCGGGGGCGCGGCGGGTTCGGCGGCGGCCAGCCGGCGTACCTCGGCGACCAGCGCGCCCACGACGGCGCGCCGCTGCGCGGAGAGCTCGCGGAGCGTGCCGCCGCGCAGGTCGCGTTGGGCGGCGCGGAGCGCCTCGGCGAGCTGGGTCAGATCGGCGACCAGCTCGGGCCGGCGGATCGCGAGCAGGTTGACCAGCCAGGCCGCGACAGTGGGCCGACGGAGCCGCCCGATCTCCCGGGCGGTACGCGGGTCGCCGGCCTGGCGCGCCTCCGCCACGGCGGCGTCCCGGGCCGCGACGAACCGGTCCGGGGGCGTGGCGTAGAGCCGCCGGACCACGTCGGCAGGGGGGCCGGGCACGGTTCAGGCGTCGATCCGGGTACCGGGTTCCAGACGGCGGTAGTCGGTGTTCGACATCGCGGTGTACTGCCGGTCGAGCACACCGAAGCCGTTGGCGTTGAGCAGACCGTCGTGCAGCGCGTAGGCCCGGCGGGGCCCCACGGCGCGGATGAAGTCGAGCACCTCGGAGAACTTCGACCAGGGCGCGTGTATCGGGGCGAAGAGCGTGTCCACCTGGACGTCGTCGGGGACGAACAGCGCGTCGCCCGGGTGGTAGACGACCTCGTCGAAGAGGTAGCCGATGTTCTGGATCACGGGGATGTCCGGGTGGATGACCGCGTGCTGCCCGCCGTACGTCCGCACCGGCACGCCGGCGGCGGTGAACGACTCTCCCGGTGCGACCACGACGAGCGCCTCGGCGGCGTCGCCGAGCACGCCGGCGAGTGAGGCGGGGCCGTTCACCTGAATCGGCCGGCGTTCCAGCGCCCGGGTCAGCGCGGCGACGTCCACGTGGTCCGGGTGTTCGTGCGTGATCAGCACCGCGTCCGCCCCGTCCAGCGCCTCGGGTTCGCTGAAGACGCCGGGGTCGACGACCAGCACTCCTCCGTCGTGCTCCAGCCGGAGGCAGGAGTGGGTGAATTTGGTGACCTGCATCGTGACTCCTCGATTATCGAATCGTGATGTCCTCAGCGCAGTCTGCCGGAACCGGCGCGACGACGCGTCGCGTCCGAGGTATCGGCCCCGGCGCGCGGGGCCGTCGACGATCGGAGCGGGGAATGGGCGGACGACGACTCCGGGGCGTGGCCCTGGTGGCGGTGGGCCTGGCCGCGGTGCTGGCCGTGGGGGCGTGCAGCGCGGGCGGCGACAGTGGCAGCGACTCGGCCGCGCCGCAGAACGCGGCGGGCGGCGCGGCGGAGGGCGGCGCGGAGCGGGACCAGGCGGCCCCGGGCGGAACCGGCGGCGCCGACCTGCGGGTGGACCAGCGGTCCATCATCTACACCGGGACGATGCAGGTCCGGGTGGACGACGTGGACACCGCGGCACGGGAGGCGACCACGGCGGTGACCGCGGCCGGCGGCTTCGTCGGCGGCGACCGGCGGTCGAGCGAGTCGGCGGACGCGCGGGCGGTGCTGACCCTGCGGGTGCCGGCGGACCGGTTCGCCGGTGTGATCGACCAGCTGGCCGGGTTCGGCCGGCAGGAGCGCCGGGAGATCCGCACCGAGGACGTGACCGAGCAGGTGGTCGACCTGGACGCCCGGATCGCCACCCAGCGGGCCCGGGTGGAGAGCGCCCGCAAGCTGCTGGCCCAGGCCAGCTCGGTGGACCAGCTCGTCGCCCTGGAGAACGAGGTGGGCACCCGGCAGGCCGATCTGGCCGCGTTGGAGGCCCGCAAGCGTCGGCTGGCCGACCTGACCGCGCTCTCCACCATCACCGTGACGTTCCTGGGCCGGGACGCCAGCACCGCCGAGGAGGAGGCCGACCTCGGCTTCCTGACCGGGCTCGGCGGCGGCTGGACGGTCTTCCTCACCTCGGTACGCGTGCTGCTCACCGTGCTCGGCGCGGTCCTGCCGTTCGCCGTGGTGATCGGCGTACCGCTGTGGCTGCTGCTGCGGTGGCGACGCCGGCGGGTCCGCCGGACGCCGCCGCCCGGCGGACCGCAGCCGCCGGCGCCGGTCGGGCCGACCGGCGGTCCGGTCAGCGCGCCGCCGCCAGTGCCCGCAGCGCGGTCTGGACCATGAGGCGTACGCCCACCTCGATGGCGCGCTCGTCCACGTCGAAGGAGGCCCGGTGCAGGTCCACGTTGGGCCCGCTCCGGCCGACACCGAGGCGGGCGAGCGCGCCGGGCACGTGCTCCAGGTACCAGGAGAAGTCCTCGCCGCCCATGCTCTGCGGCGTCTCGGCGATGCCGTCCGGGCCGAGCGCCGACGCGGTGGCCGCGGTGAGCACGCCGATGGCCCGGGCGTCGTTGGTCACCGGCGGGCGGCCGCGCAGGTATTCCAGGTCGACGGTGGCGCCGGTGGGCGCGAGCACGTCCCGCACCACCTGGGCCACGATCTTGGGCGCCTGGTCCCAGGTGTCGCGGTCCATCACCCGCAGCGTGCCGGCGGCGCACGCCTCGGACGGGATCACGTTGTAGCGGGTGCCGGCCGAGGCGTGGCCGAACACCAGCAGCAGCCCGCTGTTGGCCGGCACCCGGCGGCTGATCAGCGTCGGCACCTCGGTGACGAGCCGGCCGAGCGCGTCGACCAGGTCGACGGTCAGGTGCGGGCGGGCGGTGTGCCCGCCCGGGCCGGTGAGCCGGACGGTGACGTTGTCGGCGGCGGCGGTGATCGGGCCGACCCGCAGGCCGACCTTGCCCACCGGCAGGTTCGGGTCGCAGTGCAACGCGAAGATCTGCACCACGTCGTCGAGGCCGCCGGCCTCGATGACCTCCAGCGAGCCGCAGGGCAGGATCTCCTCCGCCGGTTGGAAGATCAGCCGCACCCGGCCGTCGAGCTGACCGAGGTCGGCCAACTGGGCGAGCAGCATGCCGACACCGAGCATCACCGAGGTGTGCACGTCGTGGCCGCAGGCGTGGCAGACGCCCTCCACGGTGGACCGGTACGACACGTCCTTCGGGTCGCTCAGCGGCAGCGCGTCGATGTCGGCGCGGAGCGCGATCACCGGCCCGTCCGGGCGACCGTCGATGTCACAGATCACGCCGTTGCCCTTGGGGAGCAGGCGCGGCTTCAGCCCGGCGAGCGAGAGTTCCCGGTGCACCAGCGCGGCCGTCTCGAATTCCTCGCCCGACAGTTCCGGGTGCGAGTGAATGTGCCGGCGGGTCTCGATGAGGCCGGGTACCCGCAGCGCGAGCAGATGGTCGAGCTCGAAGGGCAGGGGCTGGGAACCGGTCGGCGTCTCGGGCCGGGACGACGCCAGCGGGCCACCGGAAGGCAGCGTCAACGCACTCGTCACGTCGAATTCTCGATCACTAGAGATGGATGGATCTTCGGGGAGAACAGCAGACAGCCTAGACCTCCGGCGGTGACGCTGCGCAACATCTTTCGCGTAGCGGTCGGACCGCGCAGCGTCACGAATGCCCTGGTGGGAGGGCTCGAATATCTGCGGGACAGCAGGTAGATCGCGGTCGGACGCCGTCATCTGCCCCCCACCTCCTACAACGCGTAACCGATTCATCGGTCACCAAATACCGGTCGTCGTTCCGAATTGTCGCATTAGTCGCGGCAATTAACTGCCGCTCCGACAATTGCGCGACAACAGTCGGCTGCCGGACGACTCCCGACGGTGACATGACTGTCCGCCGAACGACCGCACAGGCTGTCCGTCCCGTTCCCCCGTTCGGGTTACCCGCATTCCCGAATCGCACACGCGCGACGGTCACGGCCACACTGCCCGCGGACGCGTCGGCATCGCCCCGGGCGGCGTCGCCCGGGGCAGGATCCGCGCCGGGCCGCATCGCCCGACGCGTGCGCCGGAGGCTTCCACGGTACGCCTCCAGAAGGTGTCCGCCCAGGTCAGAACCGGTCGGTCGGCCGGTAGACCCCCCACACGTCGCGCAGCGTCCCGCACACCTCGCCGACCGTGGCCCGGGCGCGCAGCGCCGCCTTCATCGGGTGCAGCACGTTCGTGTCCCCCTCGGCCGCGGCGCGCAGCTCGGCCAGCGCCCGCTCGACCGCGTCCGAGTCGCGCTCCGCGCGCAGCTTGGCCAGCCGCTCCGCCTGGGCCGCCTCGATCGTCGGGTCCACCCGCAGCGGCTCGTACGGCTCCTCCTCGTCGATCTGGAACCGGTTGAGCCCGACCACCACCCGCTCGCCCGAGTCGATCTCCTGGGCGATCCGGTACGCGGACTGCTCGATCTCGCGCTTCTGGAAGCCGGCCTCGATGGCGTCCACCGCCGAACCGTGATCGAACACCCGGTCCATCAGCTCGTTCGCCGCCGTCTCCAGCTCGGCGGTCATCGCCTCCACCACGTACGACCCGGCGAAGGGGTCGACGGTGGCGGTGAGATCCGTCTCGTACGCCAGCACCTGCTGGGTCCGCAGCGCCAGCCGGGCGGCCTTCTCGGTGGGCAGCGCGATGGCCTCGTCGAAGCTGTTGGTGTGTAGCGACTGGGTGCCGCCGAGCACCGCGCCCAGCCCCTGCACCGCCACCCGGACCAGGTTGACCTCGGGCTGCTGGGCGGTGAGCTGCACGCCCGCGGTCTGGGTGTGGAACCGCAACATCATCGACTTCGGGTTCTTCGCGCCGAACTCGTCGCGCATCAGCCGGGCCCAGATGCGACGGGCCGCGCGGAACTTGGCGACCTCCTCCAGCAGCGTGGTGCGGGCCACGAAGAAGAACGACAGCCGGGGCGCGAAGTCGTCCACGGCCAGCCCGGCCGCGAGCGCCGCCCGGACGTACTCCACGCCGTTGGCCAGCGTGAACGCGATCTCCTGCGCGGGTGAGGCGCCGGCCTCGGCCATGTGGTAGCCGGAGATGGAGATGGTGTTCCACTTCGGCACCTCGGCCCGGCAGTAGGCGAAGGTGTCCGCGACCAGCCGCAGCGAGGGCTTCGGCGGGAAGATGTACGTCCCGCGGGCGATGTACTCCTTGAGGATGTCGTTCTGGATGGTGCCGTTGAGCGCCGTGCCGGGCACCCCGTTCTCCTCGGCCACGAGCTGGTAGAGCAGCAGCAGCACCGAGCCGGGCGCGTTGATGGTCATCGAGGTGGAGACCTTGTCCAGCGGGATCCCGCCGAAGAGCGTCCGCATGTCCTCGATGGAGTCGATGGCGACGCCGACCTTGCCCACCTCGCCGTGCGCGATCGGGTCGTCCGAGTCGTAGCCCATCTGGGTGGGCAGGTCGAACGCGACCGACAGGCCCATGGTGCCGGCGCGCAGCAGCTGGTGGTAACGCGCGTTGCTCTCGGTGGCGGTGCCGAAGCCGGCGTACTGCCGCATGGTCCACGGCCGGGACGTGTACATCGTCGGGTAGACCCCGCGGGTGTACGGGTAGTCGCCCGGCTCGCCCAGCCGGGAGTCCAGGTCCGCCGGAAGGTCGGCCGCCGTGTAGACGCCCTTGATCGGGAAACCCGACTCGCTTGACCGCGCATCGCTCATTACCGGATGGTAGGACGCGGCCGCCGCTCGATGGGTGAGGGATACCGCACACCGGGCGGTGGCGGCCCACCGGAGGTGAGTAGCTGGCCACATACCGTCGAGTAGGTAAACGCCCGCCGCGTCGGGTTTCGCATCGGGCGTCGGAACCAGCAAGATAGAGGGGTTGTGTCCCAGCCCCCTCGATATCCCCCGGTGGCTTTTCTGTGACTCAGATTCCGACGTGGAGCGGCGGACCGGCCAGTCCCCCCACTGGACGCGCGGCGCCCGGCACCACCATCGGTGGTCGCTACTCGCTGCGCTCCCCGGTGGGCAACGGCGGCATGGGCACGGTCTGGCGGGCCACAGACACCCTGTTGCGCCGTGACGTGGCGGTCAAGGAGGTCGTCCTCCCGCCGGGGCTCGCCCCCAGCGACCGCGACGCGCTGTACGAACGGACGCTGCGCGAGGCCCGCGCCGCCGCCGCGATCCAGCACCCGGCCGTGGTGCAGGTCTACGACGTGGTCACCGAGGGTGGCCGGCCGTGGATCGTGATGGAGCTGCTGGACGCCCGCAGCCTCGCCGACATGGTGATCGAGGACGGCCCGGTCGCGCCGCGCGCGGTCGCCAAGATCGGCATCGCGTTGCTCGGCGCGCTGGAGGTGGCGCACGCGATCGGCGTGCTGCACCGCGACGTCAAGCCCGCCAACGTGCTCATCTGCACCGACGGCCGCTGCGTGCTGACCGACTTCGGCGTCGCCCGGATGCCCACCGACGTGCAGCTCACCACGCCCGGCATGGTGCTCGGCTCGCCCCACTTCATCTCCCCCGAGCGGGCCATGGGCCAGGAGTTCGGCCCGCCCAGCGACCTCTTCTCGCTCGGCGTGACGCTCTACACCGCGGTGGAGGGACGTCCCCCGTTCGACAAGGGCGACCCGATCGAGACCATGCACGCCGTGGTCGAGGACCCGCCCGCCACGCCGCAGCGCAGCGGCCCGCTCACCGGCGTGCTGATGGGTTTGCTGGAGAAGGACCCGGCCCACCGGATGGACGTGCACCGGGCCCGGGCCATGCTGCGCGAGCTGCTCGCCGGCCCGCTGACCAGCACCGCGACCGCGGTCAACTCGGTCACCGACCCGTACGCCGTGGTGCCGGTGCCGCGCCCGACCACCCCGCCGCCCGTCGCCCCGGAGCCGAAGCCGAGCGGCCAGATCGGCGGCCGGGCGATGATCGGCCCGGGTGAGTCGCTGACCGACCGGCTGGCCGCGCTGCGTCGCGGCGAGCGCCCCGGCGCCACGACGGCGGGTGACGCGGCGCTCGACGAGACCAGCGCCGACGCGTTGGCCGGGCCGCTGCACACGCCCACCGGCGCGATGTCCGGTCCGGGCGCGCCCGAGGCCACCCAACGCATCTCCCCGGACGCCACCGTCCGCCTCGGCCGGGGTACCGGCTCGGACGCCACCCAGCACGTCCCCACCGGCACGCCGGCCACCTACGGCGGCGGCGTCGACGCCACCCAGCCGGTGTACGGCGGCGGCGCCCAGTGGTCGGTGCCGGGCACCGGCCAGGCGTGGACCACCCCGGCCACCGCGCCCGGCGACGGCGCGCCCGGCGGGGTGAAGGGCCTGCTCGGCCGCGTGAAGGCGTGGCCGCGCAAGGTGCAGCTCGCCGCCGCCGGCGGTCTGGCCGTGGTGCTGCTGGTCAGCGTGATCGCGCTGACCAGCGGCGACGACGACGCTCCCCCGCCGATCGTGGGCGCGCTGCCGTCGACCTCGGCCGCCGCCGCGCCGGAGATGCAGGAGCGGACCGTCAAGGGCGTCACCATCCAGGTGCCGAAGGGGTGGCAGCAGCAGACCGGCGGGCTCTACGTCGACTACGTCGACCCGGAGGACGAGGGCCGCAAGGTGCGGGTGATCGCCGAGGAGTGGGGCGGCACGTCGATCAGCTGGGCCGAGTTCGCCTCGAAGAACCTGAGGAAAAACACCAGCAAGAGCAAGACCTGCCCCGCTCCCTACACCGAGGTGTCCGTCTCCGAGCAGCCGCTCGCCGGGGGGACCGCGGGCCAGCTCGAATACACCTGCGGCGAGGGCGAGTCCATGCGCCACGGCATCTGGCGGGGCCTGGTCAAGGACGGCAAGGTCTACTCGTTCTACCTCTCCTCCACCGACGCGCGGTTCGCCGAGAGCAAGCCGATCTTCGACGCGATGGTCGACTCGTTCCAGCTCACGGCGGACAACTGAGTCGAGGCCGACGGCCAGTGGTGATCCGTCGCCGTGCTATCAAGAGGCCATGGCGGCGGACACCACTGACCTTGACGACCTTCGCGCGCGAGCCGAGAGCTGGCTCGCCGACGACCCCGACCCGGCCGACCGGGACGAGCTGCGTGCCGTCCTCGACGGGCTGCCCGGCACCGCCGACGAGCTGGCCGACCGGTTCGCCGGCCCGCTGACCTTCGGCACCGCCGGCCTGCGCGGCCCGCTGCGCGCCGGGCCGAACGGGATGAACCTCGCCGTGGTCACCCAGGCCGCCGCCGGGCTGGTCGGCTGGCTCGCCGCCCAGGGCGGCGAGGGCCCGCTGGTGATCGGGTACGACGCCCGGCGCGGGTCGCGCGCCTTCGCCGAGCGCACCGCGCAGGTGGCCACCGGTGCGGGCCGCCCGGCGCTGCTGCTGCCCCGCCCGCTGCCCACGCCGGTGCTGGCGTTCGCGGTGCGGCAGCTCGGCGCGGTCGCCGGCGTGATGGTCACCGCCAGCCACAACCCGCCGCAGGACAACGGCTACAAGGTCTACCTGGGCGCGCAGCTCGGCGGCGAGCTGGGCGCGGGAGCGCAGATCGTGCCGCCGGCCGACGCCGGCATCGAGGCGGCCATCCGCGCGGCCGGCCCGCTCGCGCAGGTGCCGCTCGGCCCGGCCGGCCAGGTGCTCGGCGACGACCTGGTCGCCGCGTACGTGGACCGGGCCGCCGCGGTGGTGGACCCGGCCGGGCCGAGGGACCTGAAGGTCGCGTACACCCCGCTGCACGGGGTGGGCGGCGTGGTGCTGACCGCCGCGTTCGCCCGGGCCGGCTTCGGCGTGCCCGGCGTGGTGCCGGAGCAGGCCGAGCCGGATCCGGCGTTCCCGACCGTGAGCTTCCCGAACCCGGAGGAGCCGGGCGCGGTCGACCTGCTGGTCGCGCTCGCCGACCGCACCGGCGCGGACATCGCCATCGCCAACGACCCGGACGCGGACCGCTGCGCGGTCGCCGTACGCGACGCCGGGTCCTGGCGGATGCTGCGCGGCGACGAGGTGGGCGCGCTGCTCGCCGACCACCTGATGCGGCGCGGGGTGACCGGCCTCTACGCCACCACGATCGTGTCGTCGACGTTGCTGCGGGCCATGGCCGAGGCCCGAGGGCTGCCCTACGACGAGACGCTCACCGGGTTCAAGTGGATCGTCCGGGCCGGCGGGGGCCGGGAGCCGCTGGTGTACGGCTACGAGGAGGCGCTGGGCTACTGCGTCGCGCCGAGGCACGTCCGGGACAAGGACGGCATCACCGCCGCGCTGACCGTCGCCGAGTTGGCCGCCGGGCTCAAGGCCCAGGGGCGTACGCTCACCCACCGGTTGGACGAGCTGGCCGCCGAGTTCGGCGTGCACCACACCGACCAGCTCTCGGTCCGGGTGGAGGACCTGCGGGTGATCGCGGACTCGATGGCGCGGGTGCGGGCGGCCACCCCGACCGCGCTGCTCGGGCACCCGGTCACCGAGGCGACCGACCTGCTCCCCGAGGCGGACGTGGTGATCCTGCGCACCGACGCCGCCCGGGTGGTGATCCGGCCCTCCGGCACCGAGCCGAAGCTCAAGGCGTACCTGGAGGTGGTGGAGCCGGTGACCGACGGCGACGTCACCGCGGCCCGGCGCCGCGCCCGGGCCGCCGTCACCGAGCTGCGCAACGAGATCGCCGCCACCCTCGGCCTCTGAGGTGTAAGGAAGGGCCCCTTCTTAACGCCTGGCGTTAACAAGGGGCCCTTCCTCTACCTGAGGCGTTAAGAGGGGGCCCTTCCTTACCGCTTGCCGAGGGCGGCGTCGACGGCCTGGCCGAGGGCGGCGATGACCAGGCTCACCGAGGGGCGTACCACGCTGTCGTCCAGGCTCACCGTGCCGGAGAAACCGGCGCCGGCCGCGATTTCCTCCAGGCGGGTGCCGGCGTCGGCGGCGGCGGCGCCGGTCAGCCCGAGCGCCGGCTCCATCCGCAGCACCGCGACGAGGGTGGCCAGCGCGGCGGTCCGCTCGTCCGGGAGCTGCCCGCTGGTCAGCGCGTCGGCCAGCCGGCGGCGGATGTCCGCCTCGACGGAGGCGTCGGCCACCGGGTAGCGGTGCACGTGGATGAAGCCCAGCTCGGTCTCGTCCACGTCGCGGACCACGCCCCGGCCGCAGAGGTCGCCGAGGATCCGGTCGCGCAGCCCGTGCCGCAGCCGCTGCACCCAGGACGAGGGCGTGTGCGGGGTGTCCGCGGCGATCTTGGCCAGCACCGCGTCCGCGATCGGCTCGCCGGTCGGCGCGGGGTCGACCACCGCCAGGTTCCCGTCCGCGTACGCGACCCGTCCGGCCAGGGCCAGCTCGACCAGCACCGCGGCGGCCATGCCCAGGTCCAGGCTGATCCGCGGCATGGTGGCCTTGCCGGTTTCGTCGTCATACGCGAGGAGCAGCAGCTCCTCGGCGAGCGCAACACCAGTCATGGCCCGGAACGCTAGCGCCTCCCCGCACCCCCGCGCATCAACTCGCCGGTGCCGCCCGTTTCCTACGGCGGAGGGCCCCTCCGGGACGGAACGGGCCCTCTGCGCGCGGGTGCCGACGGGTCAGAAGCGGGGCATGCCGCCGAACTGCCGGTCGCCGGCGTCGCCGAGGCCCGGGACGATGAACATCCGGTCGTTCAGGCCCTCGTCGATCGACGCGGTGACCAGCCGCAGCGGCAGGCCGGACCGCTCCAGCCGCTGGATGCCGACCGGCGCGGCCAGCACGCAGAGCACGGTGATGTCGGTGCAGCCGCGGTCGGCGAGCAGCCGGCAGCAGTGCTCCAGCGAGCCGCCGGTGGCCAGCATCGGGTCGAGCACCAGCACCGGCAGGCCGCTCAGGTCCCGGGGCAGCGACTCCATGTACGCGCGCGGCTCGTACGTCTCCTCGTCGCGGGCCAGGCCCACGAAGCCCATCGACGACTCGGGCAGCAGGTCGAGCGCGGCGTCGGCCATGCCGAGGCCGGCCCGCAGCACCGGCACCAGCAGCGGCGGGTTCGCCAGCCGGGTGCCCTCGGTGTCGGTGACCGGGGTCTGGATCGAGTACTTCTCGACCGGGAAGGAGCGCGCGGCCTCGTACACCAGCATGGTGGTGAGTTCGCGCAGCGCGGCCCGGAACGACGCCGAGTCGGTCCGGGCGTCCCGCATGGCGGTCAGCCGCGACTGGGCGAGCGGATGGTCAATGACGTGTACGTCCACGATCGCTCAACCTACCGGTCCCCGGCCCGGCGCACGGCGGGTGCGGCCCGACCAGCGACGCCGCTCACGTGTGGCGCTCACGATCGGTCCGCCGTGAGCAAGATCACTCGGCCCGCGGGTGCGTACTATTCGGGGCATGACGGCGACAGCGACGTCGGCCCGGTCGGACCTCTCCGAGCTGGGACGATCCGAGACCGCTCTGCGGACCTTCCTGCACGGCCTGCCGGGCGTGGACCAGGTCGGCGCGGAGCAGCGGGCGGCACAACTCGGCACCCGCTCCATCAAGACCACGGCCAAGGCCGAGGCGATCGACCTGGCGATCCGGATGGTCGACCTGACCACGCTGGAGGGCGCGGACACCCCGGGCAAGGTGCGGGCGCTGGCTGCCAAGGCGGTGCGTCCCGACCCGTCCGACCCGAGCTGCCCGCACGTCGGCGCGGTCTGCGTCTACCCGTCGATGGTCCCGTACGTGGCCGAGGTGCTGGCCGGCTCCGGCGTGCACCTGGCCAGCGTGGCGACCGCGTTCCCGTCCGGTCAGGCGCCGCTGGAGATCAAGCTCGCCGACGTGCGCGCGGCGGTCGAGGCGGGCGCGGACGAGATCGACATGGTGATCAACCGGGGCGCGTTCCTGGCCGGACGCTACTCCGAGGTCTACGACGAGATCGTGGCCACCAAGGAGGCGTGCGGGGACGCGCACCTCAAGGTGATCCTGGAGACCGGCGAGCTGGCCACCTACGACAACGTGCGACGCGCGTCCTGGCTCGCCATGCTGGCCGGCGGCGACTTCATCAAGACCTCCACCGGCAAGGTCCCGGTCGCGGCCACGCTGCCGGTGACGCTGGTGATGCTGGAGGCGGTCCGCGACTTCCGCGCCGCCACCGGGCGGCAGGTCGGCGTCAAGCCGGCCGGCGGCATCAAGACCACCAAGGACGCGATCAAGTACCTGGTCATGGTCAACGAGACCGTCGGCCCGGACTGGCTCGACCCGGACTGGTTCCGCTTCGGCGCGTCCAGCCTGCTCAACGACCTGCTCATGCAGCGCACCAAGCTGACGACCGGCGTCTACGCCGGCCCCGACTACTTCACCCTGGACTGAGCGTGATGTTCGAATACGCCCCCGCCCCCGAGTCCCGCTCGGTGGTGGACCTCAAGCCCTCGTACGGGCTGTTCGTCGACGGGCAGTTCGTCGACCCGACCGACGGCGGCAGCTTCAAGTCGGTCAACCCGGCCTCCGAGGAGGTCCTGGCCGAGATCGCCGAGGCCGGCAGCGAGGACGTGGACCGCGCGGTCCGCGCCGCGCGCACGGCGTACGAGAAGGTGTGGGGCCCGATGCCGGGCCGGGACCGGGCCAAGTACCTGTTCCGGATCGCCCGGATCATCCAGGAGCGCTCCCGCGAGCTGGCCGTGCTGGAGTCGCTGGACAACGGCAAGCCGATCAAGGAGTCCCGCGACGTCGACCTCCCGCTGGTCGCCGCGCACTTCTTCTACTACGCCGGCTGGGCCGACAAGCTGCCCTACGCCGGCTTCGGCCCGGACCCGAAGCCGCTCGGCGTGGCCGCGCAGGTCATCCCGTGGAACTTCCCGCTGCTCATGCTGGCCTGGAAGATCGCCCCGGCGCTGGCCGCCGGCAACACGGTGGTGCTCAAGCCGGCCGAGACCACCCCGCTGACCGCGCTGCTGTTCGCCGAGATCTGCCAGCAGGCCGACCTGCCGGCTGGCGTGGTCAACATCGTCACCGGCGCCGGCGACACCGGCCGCGCGCTGGTCGAGCACCCGGGCGTGGACAAGGTCGCGTTCACCGGCTCGACCGACGTGGGCAAGGCCATCGCCCGCGCGGTCGCCGGCACCCGCAAGAAGCTCACCCTGGAGCTGGGCGGCAAGGCCGCCAACATCGTCTTCGACGACGCCCCGATCGACCAGGCGGTCGAGGGGATCGTCAACGGCATCTTCTTCAACCAGGGGCACGTCTGCTGCGCCGGCTCCCGGCTGCTGGTCCAGGAGTCGGTCGCCGACCGGGTGCTGGAGTCGCTCAAGCGCCGGATGGCCCAGCTGCGGGTCGGTGACCCGCTGGACAAGAACACCGACATCGGCGCGATCAACTCGGCCGCCCAGCTGGCGAAGATCCGCGAGCTGTCCGAGATCGGCGCCGCCGAGGGGGCGGAGCGCTGGTCGCCGCCGTGCGAGCTGCCCGAGCGCGGCTTCTGGTTCGCGCCGACCATCTTCACCGGCGTCACCCAGGCGCACCGGATCGCCCGCGAGGAGATCTTCGGCCCGGTGCTGTCCGTACTCACCTTCCGCACCCCGGCGGAGGCCGTCGAGAAGGCCAACAACACGCCGTACGGGCTGTCGGCCGGCATCTGGACCGACAAGGGTTCCCGGATCCTGTGGACCGCCGACCGGCTGCGCGCCGGCGTGGTCTGGGCCAACACGTTCAACAAGTTCGACCCGACCTCGCCGTTCGGCGGCTACAAGGAGTCGGGTTACGGTCGCGAGGGCGGCCGGCACGGGCTGGAGGGGTACCTCAATGTCTGAGCGGGTCGCGGTACGCAAGACGTACAAGCTCTTCATCGGCGGGAAGTTCCCGCGCAGCGAGTCGGGACGGTCGTATCTCGTGCAGGACTCCAACGTGTCGCTGGCCTCCCGCAAGGACGCCCGGGACGCCGTCGTCGCCGCGCGCGCCGCGGTGAAGGGCTGGGCCGGGGCGACCGCGTACAACCGGGGTCAGATCCTGTACCGGGTGGCCGAGATGCTGGAGGGCCGGCGCGACCAGTTCGTCGCGCTCGGCGCCCCGGCCGACGAGGTCGACGCCGCGATCGACCGCTGGGTCTGGTACGCCGGCTGGTCGGACAAGCTCCCCCAGGTCTACGGCGGCGCGAACCCGGTCGCCGGCCCGTACTTCAACCTGTCCGCGCCGGAGCCGACGGGCGTGGTGGCCGCGGTGGCCCCCGAGGCCCCGGCGCTGCTGGGTCTGGTCAGCGTGATCGCCCCGGCGATCGTCACCGGCAACACGGTGGTGGTGGCCGCCTCCCCGGCGGCGCCGCTGGCGGCGGTGACCCTGGCGGAGGTGCTGGCCACCTCCGACCTGCCCGGCGGCGTGGTCAACATCCTGACCGGCCGGCTCGCCGAGACGGTGCCGACGCTGGCCGCGCACATGGACGTCAACGCCGTCGACCTGACCGGTGTCGCCGACGCCGAGCTGGCGGCGGAGTTGGAGGTCAAGGCCGCGGAGAACCTCAAGCGGGTGCTCCGGCCGGCGCCGGCGGACCACGACTGGCACGCCGATCCGGGTCTCACCCGGATGACCACGCTGCTGGAGACCAAGACCGTCTGGCATCCGAAGGGCGTCTGAGTCTCTTCTACTACGCGAGGTAGGATTGACGGGTGACTCGGCTCGGTGACCTCGAACGTGCGGTGATGGACGTGCTGTGGGACTCGGTCCCCGGCACGTCGGACGGCGTGACCGTGCGCGAGGTCGCCGACGCCCTGGACGGCCGCGAGTTGGCCTACACCACGGTGATGACCGTGCTCGACCGGCTCGCCGGCAAGGGCATGGTGCAGCGCGAGCGGGAGGGGCGGGCCTGGCGCTACCGGCCGGCCGCCACCCGGGAGGCGCACATCGCCCAGCTCATGCTCGACGCGCTCGACCTCGGCGGCAGCCGGGACGCCGCGCTGGTGCGCTTCGCCCGGTCGGTCACCGGCACGGAGGCCGACGTGCTCCGCGCCGCCCTCGCCGCCGAGGCGGGCCTCACCGACCCGAATCGGGCCGCCGGAGCCGGGCTGACCGACCGCGTCGAGGATCCGCGGCCCGCCGGGCCGGCGCTCGACGAGGCGACGGACCGGTAGGGCCGCCGCCGTGGCGTACGCCGTGCACTTCGCCGCGACCATCCTGGCCTGCTGGCTGACCGCGCAGGTCCTCGCCGCCGCGCGCTGGACGTGGCGTGCCCCCCGGGTGGCGATCGTCTGCTGGCAGGCGGTCGGGTTGGCGCTCGGGCTCTCCGCGATGGGGTTGCCGATGGCGGTCGGTCTCGCCGCGTACGACCGGCCGACCGGCAGCGCGCTGCTGGCGCTCGCCGACGACCTGGCCCACGGCACGCTGCCGGCCGGTGTGGGCGCGGTGCACCTCAGCCTGGTCGGGGTCGGTTTCGGCATCGGCGCGGTGCTGCTCACCACGACCGTGCGCAGCGTGCACGGCGCGGTACGGGCGCAGCGCCGGCACCGCGAGCTGCTCACCCTGGTCGCCCGGCGGGACCCGACGATTCCCGGCGCGCTGGTGCTCGACCATCCCAGCGCGGCGGCCTACTGCCTGCCCGGGGTGAAGCCCCGGGTGGTGGTGAGCGCCGGCACGGTCGACCTGCTCGACCCGGCGGAACTGGCGGCGGTGCTGACCCACGAGCGGGCACACGCCCAGGAGCGGCACGACCTGGTGCTGCTGCCGTTCACCGCGCTCTGCCGGGCCCTGCCCTGGTTCCGCTGGGTGCGCGACGCGCACGCGCGGGTGGCGCTGCTGGTCGAGATGCGCGCCGACGACAAGGCCCGGGAGCTGCACGCCGAGGAGCCGCTGGCCGGCGCGCTGCGCCGGTTCGCCGCCGCCGGGCACCGGGTCACACCGGCCGGCACGCTCGGCCTGGGCGACCGCGACCTCGACGTACGGGTGCAGCGGCTGTTGGTCGCGGACCGTCCGCCGCGGGTGCTCGGCGCGACCGCGCTGGCCGTCGCCGGCACGCTGGTCTTCCTGCCGGTCTCCCTCTTCCTGAGCTGAGGCGTCCCCTACGGGACTTCTCCGGGTGCGCGCACGCCAATAGGTAGGCAAGCTACGTGTAGGGTTCCTACGACAAGCGAGCCAACCCGTGGGAGACACGACCATGGACCCCCTGCTCCTCGCCCGCCTGCAGTTCGCCACCACCACCTCGATCCACTTCCTGTTCGTGGTGGTCACGCTCGGCCTGGTCACGCTCCTGGTCGGGCTGCAGACGGCCGGCTACCTGACCGGCAAGCCGGTGTACGAGCGCCTGACCCGGTTCTGGGGCCAGCTCTACGTGATCAACTACGTGCTCGGCATCGCCACCGGGATCGTGATGGAGTTCCAGTTCGGGCTGAACTGGAGCGGCCTCTCCCGCTACGTCGGCAACGTGTTCGGCGCGCCCCTGGCCATCGAGACGCTCGTCGCGTTCTTCCTGGAGTCCACGTTCCTCGGCATGTGGATCTTCGGGTGGCACCGGCTCCGGCGCGGCGTGCACCTCGCGCTGCTGTGGGGCGTCGCGCTCACCGCGTACGCCTCGGCGTTCTGGATCATGGTGGCGAACGCCTGGCTCCAGAACCCGGTCGGCTACGAGGTCCGCGACGGCGTCGCCCACCTCACCGACTTCGGCGCGCTACTCACCAATCCCACCTTCGGCATGGCGTTCGGCCACGTCGTCTCGGCCGGCCTGGTCACCGGCGGCCTGCTGATGGCCGCGGTCAGCGCCTGGCACCTGCTGCGGCGTACCCCCGACTTCGCGCTCTTCCGCACCTCGCTGCGGATCGGCCTGGTCACCGCGGCGCTCGCGGTGACCGCGCTCCAGGGCTTCGGCTTCGCCCAGTTCGGCCCGGTCGGGCAGGTCCAGCCCACCAAGTTCGGCGGCGGGCCGGCCCGGGACGCGACGGTGGCCGACTGGACCGCCCGGTTCGGCCCCGGCGACTGGGACCCGCCGGTGCTGTCCAGCGTCGGGCTCGGCTTCATGATCCTGATCGGCTTCGCCCTGGGCTGCGTCTGGCTCCTGCTGCCGCTGCTCTGGCGCGACTGGATCATCCGGCTGCGGTTCCCCCTCTGGCTGGTCCTGCTCGGCCTGCCGCTGCCCTTCGTGGCCGTGCTGCTCGGCTGGATCGCCCGCGAGGTGGGCCGCCAGCCCTGGGTGGCGTACGGGCTGTTGCCCACCGCCCAGGCCGTCTCGCCGGTGTCGCCCGGGCTCATGCTCACCTCGCTGACCGGCTTCAGCCTGCTGCTCGGCACTCTCGCGGTCACCAACTGGACGTTGATGGCCCGGCACGCCGCCCGGGGCGCGCTCGACCCCGCCCTGGGCCGCCCGCCCGCGCCCGACACCGATCCCGACCACCAGCCCGTGTTCGCCTGAGGAGCCCGCCGTGGAACTCGCCTGGTACGCCCTGCTCGGCCTCTTCTTCGCCACCTACCTGGTGCTCGGCGGCTACGACTACGGCGTCGGCCTGCTGCTCGCCCGGCGCGCGGACCAGGCCGCCCGCCGCGCGACGCTCACCGCCGTGGGGCCGTTCTTCCTCGGCAACGAGGTCTGGCTGGTCGCCGCCGTCGGCATCCTGTTCGGCGCCTTCCCCACGCTGGAGGGCGAGCTGCTCTCCGGCTTCTACCCGGCGGTGCTCGGCGCGCTGGCCGGCGTCGTGCTGGTGACCGCCGGGGTGCAGTTGCGCAGCCGGCCGGTCGCCAGCTCCGCCCGCGCCGGCTGGGACCGGGTGGTGGTGGTCGGCAGCGTGCTGGCCGCGCTCGGCTGGGGCGCCCTGCTCGGCGGGCTGCTCCAGGGGGTGCCGCTCACCGCCGACGGGCACGTGGCCGGCGCCGGCCACCTCGTCACCCCGTTCGTGGCCGCCGCCGCGCTCACCCTGCTGGCGCTGGTCGCGCTGCACGGTGCGACCTTCCTCACGCTCCGGCTGCCGGCCGCCGACGCCGCAGCGCTCGCCCGGGTCGCCCGCGGGCTGGTGCCCGCCGCGCTCACCGCGATCGCCACCACCACCGTCCTGGGGCTGCTCTCCGACCGGGTACGCGCCGCCGTGGGGCGGCCGGCGGTCGCCGCACTCCTGCCGATGGCGCTGGTGGCGGCGTTGCTGGTGGCCCGCGCGGCGCTGCGCCGGGGCCGCGCCGTGGTGGCCTTCGCAGCGACCGCGACGGCGCTGGCGCTCCCGGCCCCCCTGGTCGGGGCCGCGCTCTGGCCCCGGATCCTGGTCTCTACGACGGACCCGGCGGCCTCGCTCGCGGTCGCCGACGCGGCGGCGAGCCGCCCGACGCTGGCGCTGCTGGGCTGGCTGGTGCTGCCGCTCGTGCCGGCCCTACTAGGCTTTCAGGCGATGTGCTGGTGGGTGTTTCGAGGACGGACCGACGGCCGGGCACCGGTGTACTGGTGAACCGCCGCCCGTTCGACCCGCGTCTGCTGCGTCGGGTCCCCGCGGCCCGGCGCGACCTCGCCGTGCTCGCGGTGCTGGGCGGGCTGACCGCGCTGCTGGTGGTGGCCCAGGCCACCGCGCTGGCCACGCTGCTGGCGACCGCGATCGACGGGCGGCTGCACAGGCCCGCGCTGGCGTGGTTCGTGGCGGCGGTGGCCGCCCGGGCGCTGGTCAGCTGGGCCCAGGGCACGGTGGCGGCGCGGGCCGCGGCCACGGTCAAGGCGGCGCTGCGCGCCGACCTGCTGCGCGCGGTCGGCCGGCACGGTCCCACCTGGGTCGCCGGCCGGCGGGCCGGGCAACTGGCCACGCTGGCCGGGCGGGGGCTGGACGCGCTCGACCCCTACTTCACCGGCTACCTGCCCCAGCTGGTGCTGAGCGTGACGGTGCCGGCGGCGGTGCTGGCCCGGATCGTATTCGCGGACTGGAGCTCGGCGCTGATCATCGTGCTCACCATCCCGCTCATCCCGATCTTCGGGGCGCTGCTCGGCTGGCAGGCGCAGGCCGCCACCGAGCGGCAGTGGCGGCGGTTGTCGCTGCTCGGCGGGCACTTCCTCGACATGGTGGCCGGGCTGCCCACACTGCGCGCGTTCGGCCGGGCCCGGGCCCAGGTCGACGTGGTGCGCCGGATGGCCGACGGCCACCGCCAGGCCACCATGCGGACGCTGCGCATCGCGTTCCTGTCCGCCCTGGTCCTGGAGCTGGTCGCCACGCTCTCCGTCGCGCTGGTCGCGGTGCCGGTCGGCATCCGGCTGCTCGGCGGCGGGATCACGCTCTCCACCGCGCTGCTCGTGCTGCTGCTCACCCCGGAGGCGTACCTGCCGTTGCGGGCCGCCGGCAGCCGGTTCCACGCCAGCATGGAGGGGCTCACCGCGCTGGACGAGGCGCTCACCCTCTCCGCGACCGACGCGCCGAACGCACCCACCGCCGCCGGGCGCACGGCCCCGGACGGCCGCGGCGAGATCCGCTTCGAGGGCGTGACCGTCGCGTACGACCGGACGACCGCGCTGCGCGACGTCACGCTGACCATCCGGCCCGGCGACCGGGTGGCCGTCATCGGGCCCAGCGGCGCGGGCAAGAGCACGCTGCTCAACCTGCTGCTCGGCTTCGTCCGCCCGACCAGCGGGCGGATCACCGTCGACGGCACCGACCTGGCCGAGGTCGACCCGGACGCGTGGCGCCGCGAGCTGGCCTGGGTGCCGCAGCGGGCCCACCTGTTCGCCGGTTCGCTGGCCGACAACATCCGGCTCGGCGCGCCGGACACCCCGGACGACGTGCTGGCCGCCGCGGTGACCGACGCGGCGCTGGACGAGGTGGTCGACGCGCTGCCCGACGGGCTCGACACCCGGCTCGGCGAGCGCGGCCACGGCCTGTCCAGCGGGCAGCGGCAACGCGTCGCGCTGGCCCGGGCGTTCCTCCGGGACGCGCCGGTGGTGCTGCTCGACGAGCCCACCGCCCGGCTGGACAGCGCCAGCGAGGCGGTGGTCCTGACCGCCACCCGGCGGCTGGTCGCCGGCCGGACCGCGTTGTTGGTCGCGCACCGGCCCGCGCTGCTGGCCGACGCCGACCGGATCCTGCGCGTCGAGGACGGCCGGGTCACCGAACTCCGCCCGACGACGACCGGCCCGGCGGTGACCCGGTGAGCGCCGGTGACGGTGTGACGCCGGTGGGCCGCGTGCCCGCCGGGCCGACCTCGGTCGCGGCGGAGCCGTCCGCGGCGCCGGAACCGCCGGCGCCCACCCGCCCGGACGCGGAGCGGGTCGTGCTGCGTCTGGCCCGGCCCTACCTGGGCCGGCTGCTCGGGGCCGGGCTGCTCACCGCGGCGACCGAGTTCGCCGGGCTCGCGCTGATGGCGACCGCGACCTGGCTGTTGATGAGCGCCGCCGGCCGGCCGCCGCTGGACCGGTTGACAGTGGCCATCGTCGCGGTGCGGGCGCTCGCGGTCGGCCGGGGCGTGTTCCGCTACACCGAACGGCTCGCCGGGCACGACGCCGTGCTGCGCATGATCACCGACGTCCGGGCCCGGGTCTTCGCCGCGCTCGCCGCCCGACGCGAGGGCGCCGACCGACGCACCGGAGACGCGCTGAGCCGGCTGGTCTCCGACGTGGAGGCGGCCCAGGACCTGCTGCTGCGCGTGCTCGTGCCGGGAGCGGCGGCGGTCCTGGTCAGCCTGCTCGCGGTCGGAGGCGCGGCGCTCATCTCGCCGCCGGCCGCCGGCGTGCTCGCGGTGGGCCTGCTGGTCGCCGGCGTGGCACTGCCCGCGCTGGCCACCCGGCTCACCCGCCGGGCCGCCGACGAGGTGGCCCCGCTGCGCGGCGCGCTCGCGGTCGACGCGGTCGACCTCACCCACGGCGCCGCCGACCTGGCCGCCTTCGGCGCGACCGACGCCGCCCTGGCCGCCGCCGAGGGGCGGGCCGGGCGACTGGCCCGGCTGGAGCGCCGGCTCGCCGCCGTCGGCTTCGCGGTGGACGCCACCGGCGTGCTGGTGGGCGGCCTCACCGCCGCCGCGGTGGTGGTCGTGGCGCTGCGCGCGGGCGTGGGCGGGGTGCTGGTCGGCGTCCTCGCCGTCGGCACGCTGGCCGCCGTCGAGGTGGCGCTCGCCCTGGTCGCGGCGGCCCGGCAACGCACCCAGCTCCGGGCCGGGCTGGCCCGCGTCGCCGACCTGCTCACCGAACCGGCCGTGACGGAACCGGTCGGCGCGACGGAGCCCGTCACCGGCGGCCACGACGTGCGGTTCGAGGACGTGACGGTCCGCTATCGGGCCGGAGCCGCACCGGCCCTGGCCGGGTTCGACCTCGACCTGCCGGCCGGCCGCCGGGTGGCCGTGGTCGGCCCGAGCGGCGCCGGCAAGAGCACGCTGGCCGCCGCGCTCACCGGCGCGGTACGCCCCGCCGCCGGCCGGGTCACCGTCGGCGGCGTGCCGGTGTCCGAGCACCCGGCCGACCGGCTTCCCCGGATCGTCGGCGGCCTGCTCGCCGAGGCGTACGTCTTCCACGCGACGGTGCGGGAGAACCTGCTGCTCGGCCGCCCCGACGCCGGCGAGGCGGACCTGACCGCCGCGGCCCGCGCCGCCGGGCTCCTCGACTGGGTACGCGACCAGCCCGAGGGCTGGGACACCGTGGTCGGCGAGCAGGGCGGGCAGCTCTCCGGCGGCCAGCGGCAGCGGTTGGCGCTGGCCCGGGCGCTGCTCGCCGCGCCGCCGGTGCTGGTGCTCGACGAGCCGACCGAGGGGCTCGACCCGGCGGCGGCCGACGCGGTCCTCGACTCCGCGCTGGCCGCCACCCCCGCCGGGCACTCGGTGCTGCTGATCAGCCACCGGCTCAGCGGCCTGGCCGGGTTGGACGAGATCCTGGTGCTGGAGGGGGGCCGGGCGGTGCAGCGCGGCCGGCACGAGGAACTGGTGGCGCGCCCGGGCTGGTACCGGGAGCAGTGGCTGCGCCAGGAGGCGGCCGAGCGCGGCTACCTCGCGCTCGCCCCCTGACGCGTTCCGGGGATTTCCCCGACGCCACCCGCGCCCGCCGGTGGCAGGCTGGTGCCATGCGGGTGGATCAGGGAGCAGGGGTCGACGGCCGGCTGCGCGAGTTGTCCGGGCGGCTGCACGGGCCGACCCGGCTCAAGGCCGACCTGCTGACCGAGGCGCGGCACGCGCTGGAGGACGCCGTCGAGGCGTACCGGGAGGGGGGCCTGCCGCGGGCGGAGGCCGAGCGGCGGGCGGTGGCCGAGTTCGGCAGCGCCGCCCAGCTCGTGCCGGGCTACCAGGCCGAGCTGGCCGCCGGGGCGCTGCGCGGGTTGGCCCTGCGCACGCTGGCGGTGGCGGTGGTGCTCATGTCCGCCGGCGACCTGACCTGGCGGGGATCGAGCTGGAGCGCCGGACCCCGGCCGCCGTCGGGCTACCTGCTGCTCTCCGCCGCGTTGAACGTCATCTGGGCGGTGGTCGCCGGGCTGGCCCTGCTGGGGCTGCTGCTCGGCGCGCTGGCCGCCCGGCGGGGCTCGCCGCGGCTGGTCCGGTCGGCCCGCGCGGTCGGCTTCGGACTGACCGGTGGGCTGCTGCTCGGCGCGCTCGCCGGGGGCGCCCTGTTCGGCTGGTCGGTCCGCCTCTGGGACGCCGCGCTGACCTGGCCTCCGATGATCGTCGGCGCGGTGGTGGTCTCGGCCGCCTGGTTCGCGCTGGCCCGGGCGGCCCGGTGGTGGCTGCTCAGCAACCGCGTCCCGCGGCCGGCCGGGTGACGGGTCAGGCCGGCGCGGTCGGCGGCTCGTCGGCGCCGAGGAACCGGCCGACGGTGGCGCTGAACTCGCGCCAGCCCGCGCGCTCCCCGGCCAGCGCCCGGCCGCCGGCATCGGTGAGCTGGTAGGTGCGTCGTTCCCGGCCGTTGACGGTGCTCCACGTGCTGTCCACCAGCCCGGCCCGCTCCAGTCGGCGCAGCGCCGGATAGATCGTGCCGGTGGGCAGGTCGAGCGTGCCTCCGCTGCGGGCCCGCAGCGCCTCGATGATCGCGTAACCGTGCAGGGAGCCCCGCTCCAACACGGCCAGCAGCAGCGCGTCCAGGTGTCCGTGCAGCGCCTGCGCCTTCATGTGTAGCGAGCCTACTTGTCGGGCGCGCGGGACGCCACCGGGGTGCGGCTCCCGGCCGGAACCGGTCGCCCACTAGGGTATGTGCGCAGAGTCACTCGGCGGCGCGACGCCGTCGGGTGGGCAACCGAACGCACACGGAGGTCAGCGTGGCCCGCCAGTCGCCCCAACGGCCCGACGCCGACGAGCCCGAGCTCGACGAGACCGACGCGTCGGCCGCAGCAGACGAGGTCGAGGTCGACCGCCCGGCGGCTGACCGCACGCTCTGGGACGAGGTGCGGATCGACCCGGTGGAGATCGCCCTTCCCGCCGGCACCGGTTTCACGCTCCGGGCCTACCGGACGGCGCGCGAGCTGACCCCGACCGACGTCGCCGAGCGCGACGAGGACGACCCGTTCCTGGCCCGCCGTCAGGTCGTCGAGACCGAGGAGGACGAGGAGGTGGTGATCCTCGACGAGGAGTTCGCCGCCCTCTCCGCCGAGAAGGACGACGAGGACGAGGAGAAGGACGGCGGGCGCGCCGGGGGACGTCGCCGGGGCAAGGCCGGGGACGCCGGGGCCGAGACGGACGAGGACGAGGCCGACGAAGCCGAGGACGAGGACGACGAGGACGAGGACGACGCGGGCGACGAGGAGGTGCCGGTCTTCCTCAGCCACAAGGGCCGGCTGCTGCTGTTCAAGACCCCCGAGTCGCTTGTCACTTTCATCCGTTCCGGTGCGCCCAACGACCTGTCCCAACTGGACAGCTGGAATGAACTGTCCGAACGGCTGGAACCGGCCGACATCGCCCCGCTGGACGAGGACACCTACGAACTCGACCTGGTGGTGGAGAACCTTCGCGGCGGCCACGACGCGTGGGATCCCGCGCTGCTGATCGAAGCCGGCGAGATCGCCCGTGACCTGTCGTACGCCCTGCGGCTACCGGCCGTGCTCGACATGCTCTCCGCCGGCTCCAGCCTGGACGATCTGGACGAGGCGCTGCGTGCTTCTGTCAATGGCGGAATCGGTGGTTTCCTGGGTCGGCGCCGGCTGAAGAAAATCGGGGCACAAACCGCAAGTTTGGGTTGGCGCACCATTGTCGGCAAGATCTCTGCGGTTGTGGACTGGCGCGACTGACCCGTAGCGGGGAGCATCAGTCTCTGGCAGAACAAGACCTGTGTCCCGGGAGGAGGACGACGCCGTGGCGCTCGTGCGCGTGTACTGCGGTCTGGCCTCGGCAGATCCGGCCGACCGAACGGCTTCGGCCGGAACGACGCTGACGTCCGCTGTGGTCGACGACGCAGGCCGTCTGCTGCACGTCTGTGAGATCGGTGACGAGCCCGCCGGCTACGCCCGGCTGGTCGCGCTGCTGGTGGAGCGGTCCGGTGGGCCGAGTGGGGTGGCGATCGCCGCCGACTCCGACGACCACACCGTCACCTCGCTGCTCAGTGCCGCCGGCCGGCCGCTGGCGATCGCCGACGACGACTCGGTCGACGACTTCGCCGAGCGCTTCGCCGACGACGACTCCCTCGAGGAGATGCAGTCCTCCCCGGTCGAGCGCCGGGCGGTGGGGCTGGCCCGGGCCCTGCAGGCGGGCGCGTTGTCCGCGGTGACCCTCCCGGCGCCGCGTGACCTCGCCGGCTACAAGCAGGTTCTGGCCGCGCACGCGGCACTGGCCAGCGGGCGGCACTCGGCCGCGGTGACGCTGCGCGAGGTCCTCCGCGAGCTCTACCCGGCGGCGCTGCGCGCGTACCCGGATCCCGCCGAGCCGGTCGCCCTGGCCGTGCTCGACGCGCTGCCCGAGCCGGGCATGCTGACCGGCGCGTCCGGTCGCGGCCGCGACGCCGGCCTGGCCGCCGACGCGGTGACCGCGCAGCTGGCCGCCGACGGCCTGGCCGACGCCGACCGGATCGACGAGGCCGTGACCGCGCTGCGCGTCGCCATCTCCGAGACGCCCCGGCGGGCAACTGTCAACCGAGCGCTCACCGCCGCCGTCGCCGAGACGGTGCGACAGGCCGTCGCGTCGGTCCGGGCCTGCGACGCCGGCTGCGACGCGCTGGTGGGCGCGCTGGCCGAGCGGGCCGCCCCCGCGCCGGTGGCCGGCCGCCGGGCCGCTGCCCGCCGGGGCGAGCAGGTGGACGAACTGACCCCGACCGCGTCGACCGGGCTGCGTCCGGTGCGCCCGGCCGAACCCGAGCCGACCGTCGAGCACGCCCTCCGGCGGGCCCGCCCCGAGCCGGCCCCCGACACCGGCGAGCCGGGTGGTCGCCGCGCCCGCCCCGAGCCCGTGCCCGGTGGCCGGCGCAGCCGCCCGGAGCCCGTCTCCGGTCCAGCCGCACCGCCGTCACCCCGGCCCCTTGGCCCGCCGCCGGTCGCGCCCGCGCCGGTGGCTCCGCCGCCGGTCGCACCCACCCCGGTCGCCCCGGCGGCGACGCTGGGCCGGCCGATGTCGGCTCCCCCGAGCCGACCCGAGCCGACCGGTGCGCCCCTGCCGTCGCGGGTGGACGGTCCGACGAACCGGCCGATCTCCGCCCCGCCCCCGCCACCGCCCGGCATCACGCCGATCGCCCCGTCCCAGCGCGGCGCCGTGCCGCCCGCCGACGCCGGCGAGCCGTTCCGCCCGACGCTGACCACCGCCGCGATCAACAAGGCGCGGGCCGAGCGGCAGCGCACGGTGATCCCGCCGCGCCCCAAGACCAACCAGGAGCCGCCGACCGGCGGGTTCAGCGCCACCGACCTGAGCGTTCCGGTGCCGAGCCCGCGCCCGTCCGCGCCGGAACCCGCCCCGCCGGGCTCCCGCGCCAACTGGCCGCTGGTCAACACCGGGGACGACCAGAACGACCGGGAGCGGGAGGCGCCCGCCTACCCCTACGGGCGGAGCGTGGACGCGCCGAGCGACCCGGGACGGGTCACCCCACCGTGGCTCGCCGACGACCTGCCCCAGGAGCCGCCGATGCTGCGCCTGGTGGAGCCGCCGCCGCTCGCCGACCGGGCGCTGCGCAACGAGCTGGACCAGCCGACCGACCCGGGCCTCGACACGCCCCCGCTGCGTCTGGTCGACCCGGCCGACGCCGCGCGTCGGGCACCCCGCGCCGAGCTGCCCCCACCGTTGGAGCGGCGTCCCGCGCCCAAGGAGCACCGGCCGCCGCCGGTGTCGGACGAGGGCGACGGTGACCTGCTGATCTTCGCGCAGGCCAAGTCGGCATGGTTCGTCGGGCACGGCGACGAGGCGGACCTGGAGTGGTCGAGCACCGCGGACACCGGGTGGCAGGCAGCCGAGCAGGCCGCCCGCCCGTCGGTGGGCTCGGAGACCAAGGCGGGCCTGCCGAAGCGGGTCCCCCAGGCCAACCTGGTGCCGGGCTCGCCACTGCGCGAGGAGCGTCCACTGCGGATCGTCCGCAACGCGGCCAGCCTCGCCGAGAACACCACGGGCTACTTCCGGGGTTGGCGTCGCGGGCAGGAGATCGGTGGCTTCGCGGTCGGCGGTCGGCCGGGCCGCGAGGCGGCCGGCGGCTGGGACTTCAGCCGGGACACCGGCGACCGCGACGACGAGCGGGAATACGAGTACCGCTCGGCCGGATACCGGTCCTGACCACCACGCCTCGGCGTGTTCCTACCCACACCCGGACGATTTGACGTCGGGTCCGGCCGGCCGGGAACATACCCGGCGGACCAGCGGCGGCGCCTGTTCGCCGGGGTGGGAAGGCGACTCCATTGGCGACACCGGCATTCGACTCCACCGTGCTCACCCGTCGGGGCGTTCTCGCCGCCGCGGCCGGCAGCCTGCTGCTGGCCGGCTGCGGGCCGCAGGGGCAGCGCCCGGGTGACGGCGGGACCAGCAGCGCACCGGGCGACCAGGACCTGATCGTCGGCGCGAGCCTGGAGCTGAGCGGACGCGGCGCGACGCTCGGCGTGTTGCAACGCCGCGCGCTGGAGATCACTGCGGAGTCGCTGAACCGGACCGGCATCCAGGTCGGCACCCTGCTCCGGTCGATCCGGTTGGACATCCGGGACAACGGCGGCAGCCCGGAGGTCGCCGCCCGACAGGCCGCCGAGCTGACCCGCGCCGGAGCGCAGGCACTGGTCGGTGGCGTCCTCGGTGAGACCGCCGCGGCCCTCGCGGCGGCGGCCCAGCGGCTCAAGACGCCCTACCTGTCCCTGGGTTACGGGGACCGCATCGTGCTCCCGCTCCAGGAGCGTACGTTCAGCTTCAAGCTCACCCCGGACGGCACCGACATGGCCCGCCGGATGGCGGACCTGCTCGAATCACAGCGGATCCGCCGGGTGGTCCTGCTCGCGGCGGACGGACCCCACGGCGACTCGGGCGTGCGGGCCGTACGGGACGCGCTCGACAACAGCGGGGTGGACCTGGTCCGGACGGTACGGCTGCCGGAGACCGGGCGGAGCTTCCGGTCCGCCGCCGAGCGCGCCGCCGCCGGCAAGCCGGACGGGATCATCGTCTGGGGCACCGCGCCCGACTCCGGTGACGCGGCACGGGAGCTGCGGCGCGCCGGCCACCGCGGCCCGCTTTTCTTCGACGCCGGGGCGGTCGCCGACGACACCGTGAGCGGCGCCAACGCGACAGCGGTGGAGGGGGCGTACGCCGTGCACCCGGCCTGCCTGGGCGGCTCCCCGCTGACCGCCACCAGCACCGCGCAGGTGGCCCGCCAGGACTTCGACCGGCGTTACGCCCAGAAGCACGGCACCTCGGTCGCCTTCGCCCCGTACGCGTCGGACGCGCTCCAGCTCCTGGCCGCGTCGGCGCGGAAGGCGACGAGCCTCGACCGGGGCCGGTTGCGGGCGTTCCTCCAGACCCAGATGGCCGAGGGCATCGCCGGCGGCTACGCCTTCACCGAGGGCCGGCACGGTGGCATGGAGGCCGACTCGCTCGGCGTCTACCTGGTCTCCCAGGGCAGCTGGACCCGGTACGCCTGACGGCCGTCCGGTGACCGTCCCGGCGGGGCGGTCACCGGGCGACCGCGCACCGCATTCGACCACGGACGGCAGGAAGCGCCCGGTGGCCCATGGCCGCCGGGCGCTTCCGCGCGTCGGTCAGGCGGGCGCGACGGCCCGCGAGCGCCGCATGGTGAGCACGTACTCGACCAGCGAGATCAGTACGTGCTTCGTCGACTCCCGGTTACGGGCGTCGCACGGCACCACCGGCACGTCGCGGGAGATCGCGAGCGCGTCCCGCACGTCCTGCGGATCGTGGTACTGCATGCCGTCGAAGCAGTTGATGGCGATCAGGTACGGCAACCGCCGGTGCTCGAAGAAGTCGATCGCGGCGAAGCAGTCGGCGAGTCGACGGGTGTCGACCAGCACCACCGCGCCGATCGCGCCCCGGACCAACTCGTCCCACATGAACCAGAACCGCGTCTGACCCGGCGTACCGAAGAGGTACAGGATCAGGTCACGGTCGATCGAGATACGACCGAAGTCCATCGCCACCGTGGTCGTCGTCTTGCCCGGCACCTGCCGGGTGTCGTCGACGCCCACGCCGGCGGAGGTCATGATCGCCTCGGTGGTCAGCGGCGTGATCTCCGAGACCGAACCGACCAGCGTCGTCTTGCCGACGCCGAATCCACCGGCGATAACGATCTTCGCCGACGTCACGCGCCCGCTCGGGACCGGCGGCCGGTGCGACATGTCAGAGCCTGCGAAGTCCACTCAGCACCCTCTCCAGCAGTTCAGTGCCCACCGCGTCGTCAGAGTCGTCCAAAATGGTCGGCTCGTGGACCGCGACCAGGCCGTCCGTCGCCATGTCGGCGATGAGCACCCGGGCCACGCCGAGCGGAAGCTGCATCCGCGCCGCGATCTCGGCAAGCGACTGCACGCGTCCGTCACACAACGCGGCTATGTACTGGTGTTCACGACCGTGGCCACCACCATTGCCAGTGGCAACCGCTCGGCCGCGCACCGTCGTCTCGACGAGCGCCTCCAGGGCGATGTCGAGCCGGGGACGGGTACGACCACGGGTCACGGCGTACGGCCGGACCAACGCTCCGGTCGGCTCGTCACGATCCGCCATGTCGCCGCTCACCTCCCTCGCACCCGGCACCGGCTCGCCCCGGTGGCATCCGTCGCTGTCGTAGTTGTTCCCGCTCCTGACCCACCGGCCAGCGCGTCATTCAGCCCATCATCCCCACAGCCGTACGCGGCTGCGGCGTCAGGGCGTCGCCCACCCGGTCCACGAGCAGGGCCATCTCGTACCCGACCTGACCCACGTCGCAGCTGCGCGCCGCGAGCACCGCGAACGACGAGCCGTCCGAGATGGACATCAGGAACAGGAAGCCGTTGTCCATCTCGACGACTGTCTGCAGCACCGCTCCGCCCTCGAAGCAGCGCGCCGCGCCCTGGGTCAGGCTGACCAGGCCGGACGCGATCGCCGCGAGCTGGTCGGCGCGGTCCCGCGGGAGGTCACGGGACGAGGCGAGAAGCAGGCCGTCGGCCGAGACCGCGACCGCGTGCGCCACACCGGGCACCCGGTCGGCGAAGTTGGCGAGCAGCCATCCGAGATCCTGCGTAGTAGTCATCCTTGTTGCTCCTTCTGCCCGCTCCCGGCCACCGGGCCTGAGCCAGACTGCGAGGACTGCTGCCCGCCCGGAGTGCCCTCCGGGCCGGTCGTGTTGCTGTCGGTCGTGTTCCGCCCCCGCTGCACGCCCCGATGGTAGGCCGAGAGCAGACCCCGGACACCCTCCGGCGTCCGCCGCTGCGACGACGGCGACGGCTTGTCGATGCTGCCCGGCACGAGCTGTGCCATCGGCGTCCGCTTCGGCAGGCCCTTCTGCGTGGTCTCCTCCACCGGCACCTCGGTGGCGGCCGAGGCGGCCCGCCAACCGTCGTCGGCCGCGGTCTGCCACGGCGAGGGCTGCTGCGGCGACGCCGGCTGCCGGGTGGGCAGCCCACCGGCGTACGCCGGACGCGCGTTGCCGTTCGCCGTGCCGTTGTCACGCGGGGCTCCGCCGGCCGTCGGAGTGTGTGCCATCGGTGTGTTACCTGTCGTTGCGGGTGTGGTCTGCGGCACGGCCCGGCCTGCGGTGTCCACCTTGGCGAACTGCTGGGTCGCGGCGCCGTTGGCCGGCTCGGCCGGGGCCGCCGCCTCCTCGTTGGGCCCGGGCCGACGGGTGCGGAACCAGGCCGACTCGAGCTCCCGGAAGATCGGCAGCTCCATCGTCTCGTCCGCGTACCGCTGGCGGTTGCCGGGCTGCTGCGGTGCGGCCTGGCGCGGCGCGGGCGCCGCCGCCGGCTGAGGGGCGGCCGGCGGGGTGGCCGGCTGCTGCGGCGCCATCGACGGCGTCTCCGTGCGCGGGACCCGCGGCAGCTCCGTGGTCATGTCCATGCCGGCGGGCATCCGCTCCGGCATGGCGGGGGCCGGCGCCGGGGTCGCCGGGGTGACCGGCGGCCAGACCGGCGGGGCGCCCACGTGCGGAGCGGACGTCGACGGCACCGGGCGCGACGGCAGCTGGTCGGTCGGCGGGGCGGAGACCGGGTAGCCCGCGGTCGGCTGGCCGGAGACCGGAGCGGCCGAGACGGGCTGACCCGAGACCGGGTAGCCGGAGACCGGCGCGGCCGACACCGGGCGGCCCTGGTACGGGTCGCCCGAGACCGGGTGACCGGAGACCGGAGCGGCCGAGACGGGACGGCCCGGGTACGGGTTGTTCGCGTACGGGTTGCCCGAGACCGGCGCACCGGAGACCGGCGGCAGCGGCGGGGCCGACACCGGCGGGACCGGCGGGGCCGACACCGGCGGCGGGTTGTAGGGCCGCGCCTCCGGGCTGCTGGGCAGCTGCCGCGGGATGGCCGGCTGCTGACCGGTCGTGGCCGGGTTGCCCTCGGCCGGGTCGCGCCGCTGGGGCAGCGGGTCGACCGGCTGGCCGTTGGCGGCCCGCGGGGCGTAGCCGTCGCCACCGCCGGCGTTGGCGCCGGTGAGGTCGGACCAGGCCGGCATGGCACGACCGCCGCCGGCGTTGGCCGGGGTGCCGGAGCCGTTGCGGTGGCCCGGGTCGAAGGAACGCCCGCCGAGCGTGACCTGGTTGCCGGAGGCGCCGGGGTGCGGCGCGGGGGGTGGGGTGTGCGGGCCGTTGCCGAGCGCGGCCAGGGCGCCGAAGGCCGGCGTGGGGCCGCCCTGCTGCGGGCCGGCGGCGGGCAGCGCCGGGGCCGGCATCCCGCGGCCGGAGAGGGCGCGCGGCACCAGGACCGTGGTGGGCAGCGTGACGTCGGCGACGGTGCCCCGGTCGGCGGCGGGCCGCAGCTCGACCTTGACGCCGTGCCGGGACGCCAGCCGGGCGACCACGACCAGGCCCATCATCCGGGAGACCGCCACGTCCACCTGCGGCGGCGTGGCGAGCCGCTCGTTCAGGTCGCGCAGCTGCTCGGAGCTGATGCCGATGCCGCGGTCCTCCACGTAGAGCGAGGCGCGGTCACCGACCCGACGGGCCTCGACCATGACGCTCGAGTCCGGCGGCGAGAAGGCGGTGGCGTTGTCGAACAGCTCGGCGACCAGGTGCACCAGGTCGTTGACCGCGTGCGCGGCGACCTCGATGTCGCGGTCGATGACCCCGAACTCGATCCGGGTGTAGTGCTCGACCTCGGACTGGGCGGCGCGGAGCACGTCGATCAGGGCGGCCGGCTCGCGCTGCACACGGGTGGAGTCCGCACCGGCGAGGACCAGGAGGTTCTCGTCGTTGCGGCGCATCCGGGTGGCCAGGTGGTCGAGCTGGAACAGCTCGGCCAGCCGGTCCGGGTCCTCCTCGCCGCGCTCCAGCCGGTCGAGGTGGCCGATCAGCCGGTCGACCAGGATCTGCGAGCGGCGGGCCAGGTTGACGAACATGGTCGCGACGGAGGCGCGCAGGGCGGCCTGCTCGGCCGCGGTGCGGACCGCCTCCAGGTGGACCGCGTTGAACGCCTCGGTCACCTGACCGAACTCGTCCTTGCTGCGGACCGGCAGCGGTTCGGCGATCTGGTTGGCCAGCTGCACCGGGGAGAGCTGACCGGTCACCTGCGGGTCACGCAGCCGGGCCACCGCCTGCGGCAGGCCGTACTGGGCCACCGAGAGGGCGCCCTGCCGCAGGTCGCGCAGCGAGCGGGCCATCGACCGGGCGACCAGGTAGGCGAAGAGGATGGCCAGCAGCAGCATGGTGAGCAGCAGGCCGGTCTCGAGGAACACCTGGCGCTGCGTGTCCGACCGCAGCTCGTCGGCCTGCCGGACCACGTTGCCGTCGAGCCGGGACTCGACCGTGCGGATCAGCTTGGCGTTGCCGACCATCGCCTGGTCCCACTGGTCCGGCCCGAACGGCGCGTTCTTCATCGAGCCGCTGTTGTTCGCCGACATGAAGCCGGTGAGGTTGTCGGCCTTGCGCAGGTCGGGTCCCTCGACCGTCTGGTCGAAGAACTCGGCGTCGGCCGGGGTGGCCACCGACCGGAACGTCGCGAGGGCCTGCGCCTGGGCGGTGCCGCTGGCGATGAACTGCTCGCGCAGCGCGGGGCTGTACTGCCCCTGGGTGAGTGCCTGGTGCACGACCACCCGGCGCTGGGCCAGGTATTCCTTCTGCCGGGCGACCGCGGCGGCGGCGCGCATCCGGTCGCTCAGGTCGTTGTCGCCGGCGAGCTGGGTGGCCGAGTCACGGATCGAGAGCAGGTCGTTGATCAGGCGCTCGTACGCCTTCTCCGCCTCGTCGATCTTGAGCTTGCCGTTCAGCACCTGGCTGCGGGTGGCCGGCAGGTCCTTGAGCTGGTCGTCGATCTCGTCCAGCCGGGCCTCGAAGTTGCGCGGCAGGTCGTCGATCTCGCCCCGCTGGCGCAGGTAGGGGCCCTTGGCCTGGTCCACCCGCTGGTTGGCCCGGTTGTAGGCCTCCTGGTACTGCGCCCGGGTCTGGAGTTCCTTCGCTCCGAGGAAGAGCACCGAACCGACCCGCTCGTCCTGCATCGTGTCGGCCAGGTCACCCGAGTAGCCGATCAGGCTGGCGAGGTCGCCGGCCCGGTTGGCATTGTTGAGCGTCTCCAGGTGGTCGACCAGACCGCTGGTGCCCACCACGACCGTGGCGATGGTCGGCACGATCATGATCAGACCGAGCTTGGACCAGATCGGCATGTCGCGCAGCCGACTCGCCGGCCGGCGCAGCCGCGACAGGAAGGAGCCCGCCGTCGTTGGCCGTTTGCTCACGTCACCGCCCTCGCAAAACCGCGTCCGACGTCACCTGAGGGCAACGCCGAGCGACCGACCCGGCGGGTCGGACCTCCGAGATTCCATCACGCCGCCTCGCAAAGAGAAAGCCCAGGTTGTCCCTCGCCGGAGGTGTGATGAGATGTTGATGCAATTTGATAGCAATCCGTCTGGCCGGAGTCACTGAAGGTAATGGAACACCCGCATCGCGTCGTCCTGCTCGCCGGGCCCTCCGGCTCGGGAAAGTCGTACATAGCCCAGCGAACCGGACTTCCGGTGCTGTGCCTGGACGACTTCTACAAGGACGGCGATGACCCTACGTGTCCACGCCGAAACGGACAGGTGGACTGGGAGTCCCCCTTGTCCTGGGATGCGGACACGGCGGTGGAAACCATTGCCCGACTGGCCCGGGAGGGCAAGGCCGAAGTGCCGGTTTATGCGATCGGCGCGGACCGGCGGGTGGCCACCCGGCCATTCGACGTCGACGGATCGCCAATTTTCGTCGCCGAAGGGATCTTCGCCGCGGAGATCGTCGCCGAGTGCCGGCGCCGAGGGCTGCTCGCCGGGGCGTACGCGCTGCGGCGCCCGCGTGGCGCGACCTTCCTGCGCCGGCTCGCCCGCGATCTCGCCGAGCAACGCAAGGCCCCCCGCGTGCTGGTCCGGCGCGGGATCACGCTGCTGCGGACCGAGCCGGCCGTGCTGCGCCGGCAGACCGGCCTGGGCGCCGAGGCCGCCCGCGCCCGGCAGGTGCTGCGCGGGGTGGCCGCCCTGCTCGCCGGCCACCCGCGCCGACCCTGATCAGCCGATCAGCTTGGCGTACGCCGGCTTGATCACCTCGTCGATGATCCGCAGCCGCTCGTCGAACGGGATGAACGCGCTCTTCATCGCGTTGATGGTGAACCACTGGAGTTCCTTCCAGCCGTAGCCGAAGGCGTCCACCAGCAGCGCCATCTCCCGCGACATCGAGGTGCCGCTCATCAGCCGGTTGTCGGTGTTCACCGTCACTCGGAAGCGCAGGTCGCGCAGCAGCCCGATCGGGTGGTCGGCGATCGACGCCGCAGCACCGGTCTGCACGTTCGACGACGGGCACAGCTCCAGCGGGATGCGCTTGTCCCGCACGTACGCCGCCAGCCGGCCCAGCACCGGCGGGTTGCCGGGGGTGATGTCGTCCACGATGCGCACGCCGTGGCCCAGCCGGTCCGCCCCGCACCACTGGATCGCCTGCCAGATCGACGGCAGCCCGAACGCCTCGCCGGCGTGGATGGTGAAGTGGAAGTTCTCCCGCTGGAGGTACTCGAACGCGTCCAGGTGCCGGGTGGGCGGGAAGCCGGCCTCGGCGCCGGCGATGTCGAAGCCGACCACCCCGGTGTCGCGGTGCCGCACCGCCAGCTCGGCGATCTCCTGCGAGCGGGCCGCGTGCCGCATCGCGGTCAGCAGCGTGCCGATCCGGATCGACGTGCCCGCCTCGGCGGCCAGCGCGCTGCCCTCCCGGAACCCGGTGACGACCGCGTCGACCACCTCGTCCAGGGTGAGGTTCTGCTCCAGGTGCTGCTCGGGCGCGAACCGCACCTCGGCGTAGACGACGCCGTCGGCGGCCAGGTCGAGCGCGCACTCCCGGGCGACCCGACGCAGCGCGGGCCCGGTCTGCATGACCGCGACGGTGTGCGCGAAGGTCTCCAGGTAGCGCTCCAGCGAGCCGGAGTTCGCCGCCTCGGAGAACCAGCGTCCCAGCGCCTCCGGGTCGGTGGTGGGCAGTTCGTGGCCGGCCTCGGCGGCCAGCTCGACGATCGTCGCGGGCCGCAGGCCGCCGTCGAGGTGATCGTGCAGCAGCGCCTTGGGGACCTTGACGATGTCCTCGTACGAGATTGCGACCATGCTCAGACCCTAGTCACCGGCGGTGCCGGTCCGACACCGGACCGGCTTCAGGGACGCCAGCCGTAGACCCGCTCGACGGTCAGGCGCAGGACCAGGCGGCCGTCGGCCACCATGGCGGCCCGGTAGTCCGCCCAGTCCGGGTGCTCGCCGCGGATCCGCCGGTAGACCTCGACCAACTCGTCGACCGTCGCGTCGTCGGTCGCGGCGGCCGGCGGGGTGAGCGTCACCGTGCCCTCGGCCACCGCGTACGCCCCGCCGTCGGCGGTGGTCACGTGGAAGCTGGCCCGGGGGTCGCGGCGCAGGTTGCGCACCTTCGCCCGGTCGGCCGTGGTGGAGCAACGGATCAGGCCCGGCTCGGCCAGGTAGTCGAGGTTGGACAGCTGCGGGCGTCCGTCCCGGCGCAGGGTGGCCAGCACCCCGCGCCCGTGCTCGCCGAACAGCTCCCAGAGCCGGGCGCTCATGCGGTCACCCGCAGCGGCGCGAGCGCGGCGGCCAGCCGGACGAGCCGGTCGAGCATCAGCGCGGCGGCCTCGTCCCGGCCCGGGTCGGCGCGCAGCTCACCCGACTCGTCCAGCGCCTGCCGCAGGAAGACGACCACCGCGTCGTTCACCGGCGTCATGTTCACGGTCGTCACCACCTGCTTGATCATTTGCACCGCGCGCAGGCCCCCGGAGGTCATCCCGTAGCTGACGAAGCCCACCGGCTTGTGCTGCCACTCGTGGTAGAGGTAGTCGATCGCGTTCTTGAGCGGCGCGCTGAAGCCGTGGTTGTACTCCGGCATCACCAGGACGAAGGCGTCCGCGGCATCGGTGGTGGCGCTCCACGTGCGGGTGTGCTCGTGCAGGTAGACCCGCTCCGACGGATGGTGCGGCTCGTCGTGGAAGGGCAGTCCGACCTCGGCCAGGTCGACGAGGCGCACCTCGTCGAAGCCGCCGTGGCGGACGGCGGCGGCGGCGAACCAGTCACCGATGCGGCGGCCGACCCGACCGGGGCGGGTACTGGCGACGATCACGTTCAGGCGGGGCATGGTGGGGTCACTCCTGTCGGGGTGGCGGCCGGGGTCGGCACGGTGAGTCGGGGAACGAACCAGGCGACGATCGGACCGATGCCGACCGCGTAGAGCAGGGTGCCGGGACCGACGGCCCCGCCGAGCAGCCAACCGACCGCCAGCACGGTCACCTCGATCAGGGTGCGTACCGGGCCGAGCGGGAGGCCGCGGGCGGCCAGGCCGGTCATCAGCCCGTCGCGCGGACCGGGACCGAGGCGGGCGCCCAGGTAGAGCGCGGTGGCGAGACCGTTGAGCAGGATGCCCGCGACCAGCAGCCCGATCCGACCGGCGAGCGGGTCGAGCGGGGGGACCAGGGCCAGCGTCGCGTCGAGGGCCAGCCCGACCAGGGCGACGTTCGCCGCCGTGCCGATGCCGGGGCGCTGCCGCAACGGGACCCACAGCAGCAGCACCAGCAGCGCCACGGCGTTGACCAGCACGCCCATCGGCAGACCGGTGCGGGCGGCGAGGCCCTGGTGCAGCACGTCCCAGGACGCGAGGCCGAGGTCGGCGCGGACCATCAGCGCGACGCTGACGCCGAACAGGGTCAGGCCGGCGAGCAGCCGGACCACCCGGGCCGACATTTTCGATGACATGTCATCAACCTAGGCGGCATGTTGGTGACATGTCAACCAACCGTTAGGATCGGGGCATGGAAGAACCGCGCTGGCTCGACGAGCGGGAGGACCGCGCGTGGCGGGGCTACCGCCGGATGCGCCGGCTGCTCGATCTGGAGCTGGCCCGTGAGCTGATGCAGGACGCCGGCCTCTCCGAGCCGGACTACGACGTGCTGAGCGACCTCTCCGAGACCCCCGACCAGCGGATGCGGCTCAGCGAGCTGGCCGACCGGATGCTCTGGTCCCGCAGCCGGCTGTCCCACCACATCTCCCGGATGCAGCAACGCGGCCTGGTCCTCCGGGAGGAGTGCGCCACCGACGGGCGCGGCTCGGTGGTGACCCTCACCCCGGCCGGTCGGCGGGCCGTCGAGGCCGCCGCGCCGGGGCACGTGGCCGCCGTCCGCCGCCACCTGATCGACCTGCTCACCCCGGCCGAGCTGGCGGCGCTCGGCACGCTCAGCCAGCGGGTGGTCGACCGTCTCGCCGGCCGACCCGGCGACGGCGCCGGTCGACGCGCGGAAGCGGCGGGCTGAGCCGTGGACTCCCGGATCCTGAGCCGGCTGCGCTGCCCGGTCTGCGCCGAGCCGCTGGCCGAGGCCACCGCCGGCACCACGCGAGCGCTGCGTTGCCCGCGCGGGCACAGCTTCGACACCGCCCGGCAGGGATACGTCAACCTGCTCGCCGGCCGCACCCCGCACAGCGGGGACAGCGCCGACATGGTCTCCGCCCGGTCCGACTTCCTCGCCGCCGGGCACTACGACACCGTCGCCACCGCGCTGGCCTCCGCCGCGACGCGCGTCGCGCCCGACGACCCGTACCCCCTGGTGGTGGACGCCGGCGCGGGGACCGGCCACTACCTCGCGGCGGTGCTGGCGGCGCTGCCGAACGCCCACGGCCTGGCGCTGGACGTCTCCAAGCCGGCACTGCGCCGCGCGGCTCGGGCCCATCCGCGCGCGGCCGCCGCGTTGGCCGACACCTGGCAGCGGTTACCGCTGGCCGACCGGTCCGTGACCGTGCTGCTGAACGTCTTCGCGCCGCGCAACGGAGCGGAGTTCCACCGGGTGCTCGACCCGGCCGGAGCGCTGCTGGTGGTCACCCCCGCCGTCGACCACCTGGCCGAGCTGGTCGACGCGCTCGACCTGCTCCGGGTCGACCCCGACAAGGCCGACCGGGTGGCCGGCAGCCTGGGCGGCCACTTCGCCGAGGAATCCGTCACCGAGCACCGGGCCCGGCTGGCGCTGACCCGCGCCGAGGTCAGCACGCTGGTGGGGATGGGGCCCAGCGCCTGGCACGCCGACCCGGGACGGCTGGCCGCGCGGATCGCCGCGCTACCCGAACCGATGCCGGTCACGCTCGCCGTCCGGCTGGGCGTGCACCGTCCGCGCTGACCGGCCTCAGGTGGAGAGGTCGACCTCTTCCCAGCCCGGCGGCTCCTCGTGGTACGGCCCGCGCAGCACCACGGCCCACTCCAACGCCCAGCGGCGCTGGCCGATCGCGTTGGCGTCCACCAGCCCGGGCAGCGCCCGACCGGCCCGCTCGGTCTCCAGGTAGGCCCAGTCCAGGCAGTAGTGCAGGTCGAGCAGCGCCGCCGCGTCGGCGGGATGTTGCGGTGCGGCCAGGATCCGGGCCCGCCACTGCGGGAACGTCTCCCCGGTGACCAGGTTCGGCATCCGTTCGACCAACCGCTCGTCGACCGGCACGGTCGGGTCCAGCTGCTTGGTCAGGCCGAGCACCCAGGCCAGCGAGAAGAGCGCGTCGTGGTGCAGCACGAACGACCGGTGGTCGCCCCGGCCGCCCATCACGAACTGCCACTCCGGCGGCGTCAGCATCTCGACCAGGTGCGAGTCGAGCAGCCAGCTCATCGCGGCCTGCGCGGGCATGCCGAAGCAGCGGGCCAGAATCAGGTGCAGCACCGAGATCCGGGCCTCGATCTCCGGGGTCGGGCGCAGCTCGATCTCGTCGCCCGGCTCCCACACCAGCGGGAACTGCGGCGGCGGCAGCGGAAGACCCAGCCGGGACAGCTCGTCGAGGCTCGCCTCGCGGACGGCCCGAGGATCGGGAGCGGATACGCGCAACGGTCAGTCCCTGTCTGGTCGCCCCGGCTCGCCGCCGGTCGGTCCCCCTGGCCTGGGAGGATAGCGGCTCCGGCCGGGCCGGCACCATGGCCGGCCCGCGCCGGAACCCGTCAACCGATCCGGTCGATGACCAGCGGCGTGACGGCCGGCGCCTCGGCCGCCACCCGGATCGCCCCACGTGCCTCGGCCAGCGCGGGCGGGATCCGCTCGGCGTGCTCGGCGCGCAGCTCGAACAGCGGGTCACCGACCCGCACGCGATCCCCGGGGCGCTTGTGCAGGACCACGCCCGCCGGCACGCTCACCGGGTCCTCCTTGCGGGCCCGGCCGGCGCCGAGCCGCCAGGCGGCCACCCCGATCGCGTACGCGTCGACCTCGGCCACCCAGCCGTCCTCGGCCGCGGTGACGACCTCGACCTCCGGCGCGGTCGGCATCGGGGCGTCCGGGTCGCCGCCCTGCGCCCGGATCATCGTCCGCCAGGCGTCCATCGCCCGGCCGTCCCGCAGCGCGGCGGCCGGGTCGGCGTCCGGCAGGCCCGCGGCGTCGAGCATCTCCCGGGCCAGCGCCAGCGTCAGCTCCACCACGTCGGCCGGACCGCCGCCGGCGAGCACCTCCACCGACTCGGTCACCTCGACCGCGTTGCCGACCGTCAGGCCGAGCGGGGTGGACATGTCGGTGAGCAGGGCGACAGTGCGCACCCCGTGCGCGCCACCCAGCTCGACCATGGTGCGGGCCAGCTCGCGGGCGTCGTCGACGTTCTTCATGAAGGCGCCGGAGCCGACCTTCACGTCGAGCACCAGCGCGCCGGTCCCCTCCGCGATCTTCTTGCTCATGATCGAGCTGGCGATGAGCGGGATCGCCTCGACGGTGCCGGTGACGTCGCGCAGCGCGTACAGCTTGCGGTCGGCCGGCGCGAGCCCGTCACCGGCCGCGCAGATCACCGCGCCGACGTCGCGGAGCTGGGCGATGAACTCCTCGTTGCGCAGCGCCGCCCGCCAGCCCGGGATCGACTCCAGCTTGTCCAGCGTGCCGCCGGTGTGGCCGAGCCCCCGGCCGGACAGCTGCGGGACGGCCGCGCCGCACGCGGCGACCAGTGGGGTCAGCGGCAGGGTGATCTTGTCACCGACGCCGCCGGTGGAGTGCTTGTCCACGGTCGGCCGGGCCACCGACGACAGGTCCAGCCGCTCGCCACTGGCGATCATGGCGGCGGTCCACCGGGCGATCTCCGGGCCGGTCATGCCGCGCAGCAGGATCGCCATGGCCAACGCCGACATCTGCTCGTCGGCCACCAACCCCCTGGTGTACGCGTCAACCACCCAGTCGATCTGTCCGTCGCTCAGCACCCCCCCGTCCCGCTTCGCCCGAATGACGTCAACCGCCGTGAAAGCACTCACCTATCAAGATCCAATCAGTAATCGCGCATGGTCGCACTCACCCGCGAACGATGACCACGTCGGGCCTGGGCCGACCGTGCCCGGCGGAGGGATCAAGCCTGACCGCCCGGAGCCGGGCGCGGTCGGCCCAGGCCCCAACCTCAACCCCAGCGGACCGGAATCTCCGTAGGAGGCTCACCCTCACCGGCCCAGAAGATCGTGCCCGACGCGTCCACCACGACCACGCGCGGCGTCCGCGCCAGCCCCCACTCGATGGCCCCGGTCGGGTCCTCCCAGGTCGGGCCCTCCTCCAGCACGCCGGTCTCGGCGCCCTCGGCGTCCCCGGCCGACCGCTCCCAGTAGGTCGTCCAGACCTGCTGCCCGCCGGACAGGTCGGGGTGCACGAACACCGTCCCCCGGCCGCGCCAGGCGGCCAGCCGGTCCGGCACCACCGGCACCGGGTGTTCGCCGGTCACCGCCTCGATGTCGGCCACGTCGAAGGCGTGCGGGAGCAGCTCCGCCATCCGCAGCGGCCCGCTCTTCGCCTCGATCAGGCACTCCGGCCCGCCTTGTTCCCAGAGCAGCTGCCGGCACCGGCCGCACGGCATCAGCGGCTCACCCGTGGCGTCGACGCAGGACAGCGCCACGATCCGGCCGCCGCCGGTGGCGTGCAGCGAGGAGACGACGCCGCACTCGGCGCAGAGCGTCACGCCGTAGCCGGCGTTCTCCACGTTGCAGCCGACCACGACCCGGCCGTCGTCGACCAGGGCGGCGGCCCCGACGGGGAACTTCGAGTAGGGCACGTAGGCGTGCCGCATCACCTCGGTGGCGGCGGCCCGCAGCCGATCCCAGTCGATCTCCATCACGACTCCCATTCTGCCCAATCCACGCCGATCGGTCACCGGCGCGGCCGGAGACGACGGTGCCCGGCGGGTCGCCCCGCCGGGCACGTCGCGTCGCGGAGGGCTCAGCCCTTGATGTACGGCTTGCCGTCGGCGGCCGGCGCCCGCACCTTGCCGACCAGCCCGGCCACCGCCAGGATCGTCGCCAGGTAGGGCAGCATCGCCAGGAACTGGCTCGGGATGCTGCTGCCGATCGCGCCCAGATAGGTGGCGAGCTGGTCGGCGAAACCGAAGAACAGCGCCGCGAGCAGTGCGCCCGTCGGGCTCCACCGGCCGAAGATGAGCGCGGCCAGGGCGATGAAGCCCTTGCCGCCGATCATGTTCTTGGTGAACGAGTAGAGGGCCAGGGTGTACGACGCCCCACCGATGCCGGCCACCATCCCAGCCATGATCACGTTGCGGTAGCGCAACCGCAGCACCCGCACGCCCACCGTGTCGGCGGCGGTCGGGTGCTCGCCCACCGACCGGGTCCGCAGGCCCCACCGGGTCCGGAACAGGGCCAGGTGGATGACCAGCACCAGCAGCAGGCCGAGGTAGAGGAAGATGTTGCCCCGGAACAGCGCCGGACCGAGCAGCGGGATGTCGGACAGCAGCGGGATCTCCCAGTTGCTGAACCGCGGCGCGCTGTTGTACTTCGCCGCGTCGGTCTGCATCAGCCGCTCGTAGAGGAAGCCGGTGACGCCGACCGCCAGCAGGTTGAGCACGATGCCCATGACCACCTGGTCGACCAGGTAGCGGATGGCGAACACGGCGAGCAGCAGCGAGATGAACGCGCCACCGATCGCGGCGGCCACCAGGCCGACCCAGACGCTGCCGGAGATACTGCCGAACAGCGCACCGGAGAAGGCGCCCATCAGCAACTGGCCCTCGATCGCCACGTTGACCACGCCGGAGCGCTCGCAGAGCACGCCGGCCAGCGCGCCGAAGATCAGCGGCAACGCCAGGATGAACGTGCCCCGGACGATGTTCACCAGCGGCATGAAGTTGCGGCCCTCGGGGGCGGCGGAGACCTGCCAGCAGAGGAAGCTCAGCACGAAGGCGACCAGCCCGGCGCCGAGCAGCAGCGTGAACCAGCGCTTGGGTACGCCGGCCAGCAACGCGGCCCCGGCCGCGGTGGCGATGAGGCCGAACAGGATCGCGCCGATCGTGCCGTTGATCTCCAGGGCGGCGCCGCCCTGGGTCTCGCTGAGCGTGAAGCGGGCGTGCTCGTCGGTGGCGAGCGCGCCGAACAGCACGGCCGCGAGCACACCCAGCGCCAGCAGGACGGCCCCGGCCTTGCGGGTACGCGTCCAGAAGCCCTCGTCGACCGCGGTGACGGCGACCTCGGGGACAGCGGTGGTGGACATGCTCACCAGCCCTTCGCGAGGCTCGTCTGCAGCCGGGCGGCGCGGGCCGCCCGGAGCTGGAAGATCGCCTTCACCAGCGCGGGCGCGGCGATGAAGATGACGATGAGTGCCTGGAGCACGGTGACCAGCTCCAGCGAGATCCCGGAGTAGGACTGCATCCGGTTGCCGCCGGCCTGGAGCGCGCCGAACAGCAGCGCGGCCAGCAGCACACCCCACGGCTTCACCCGGCCGAGCAGGGCGACCAGGATGCCGTCGAAGCCGATCTGCGCGATCACCAGCGGGGTCAGCGCGTCGGCGGTGGAGCCGAGCACCATGTTCGAGCCGCCGAGGCCGGCCAGCAGACCCGCGGTCGCCATCACCAGCACGTACGTCTTGGTCACGCTGATGCCGGCGGTCCGGGCCGCGTCCGGGTTCTCGCCCACCGCGCGCAGCTCGAAGCCGAGCGTGGAGCGGTTGAGCAGCCAGGCGACGAACCAGGTGACCAGCACCGCGAGCAGGATGCCGGCGTGCACCCGCAGGTCGTCACCGAGCAGCCGGGGCAGTTGCGCGGAGGAGTCGACCGGCTTGCTGATCGCGTCGGCGCGGCCGGGGTTCTGCACCCCGCCCTGGATGATGATCCAGGACAGGAAGTAGATCGCCACGTAGTTGAGCATGATCGTGTTGATCACCTCGTGGGCGCCGGTGCGGGCCTTGAGGATGCCCGGGATGAAGCCCCAGAGCGCACCGCCGAGCGCACCGGCGATCAGCGCCACCAGCAGGTGCACGCCGGGCGGCAGCGGCAGCGCGAAGCCGGCGACGGCGGCCAGGATCACGCCGATGGTGGCCTGGCCCTGGGCGCCGATGTTGAACAGGCCGCCACGGAACGCCAGCGCCACCGACAGGCCGGTGAAGACCAGCGGCGCGGTGTAGGTCAGCGTCTCCGAGATCGGGCCCATGACGGCGGTGAAACCGACCGCGTCCGGGTCGAAGATCGCGCCCTTGAACAGGTTCGCGTACGCCTCGCTGACCACGGTCCAACTGGCGTTCAACGCGTCCGCCGGGCGGGCGGTGATGTAGCTGTAGGTGGCCAGCACCTCCGGGTCGGAGACGATGATCAGCACCGCGCCGACCAGCATGGCCAGCACCACCGCGAGCACGGTCACGGTGACCGTGTTCGCCGCCCAGAGGTTGTCCAGGAAGAGCTTGCCCAGGGTGGGCCGGGGCTCGCCGGCCGGCGGCTGCTTCGGCGCGGTGGCGGGCACCTGGCGTTCGGTGTCGCCGGCCGGCGCGGTGGGCGTCGCCCGGGCCTCGCTGCGCGCCTCCTGCGCCTCGGTCGCCGGCTCCTTGTCCGGGGAGCCCGAGACCGGATTCGGGTTCGTCATGCCTCGTCCTCGTTGGCAGGGCTGTCAGCGGTCGGGGTGGCGGTGTCGGGCGTGATGCCGGCCATCAGCAGGCCGATCTCCTCGCGCGGGGTGTCCGGGCCGACGACGCCGATGATCCGCCCGCGGTACATGACCGCGATCCGGTCGGCCAGGCCGATCACCTCGTCCAGCTCGCTGGAGACCACCATGACCGCGGTGCCGGCGTCCCGCTCGTGGATGACCCGGCTGTGGATGAACTCGATCGAGCCGACGTCCACGCCCCGGGTGGGCTGCGCGGCGATGAAGAGCTTCAGCGGCCGGGACAGCTCCCGGGCCACGATCACCTTCTGCTGGTTGCCGCCGGAGAGCGTGCCGACGGCCGCGTCGGCCGAGGAGGTGCGGATGTCGAACTGCTCGATCCGCTCCTTCGCCGACTCCGCGATCGCGTTCGGCTTCAGCGACAGGCCCCTGCCGAACGGCGGCCGGTCGTAGATGTCCAGCACCAGGTTCTCCGCGACGGAGAACTCCTTGACCAGGCCGTCGACGCTGCGGTCCTCCGGCACGTAGCCGACGCCGGCGCGGAGCACCTTCTTGGTCGACCAGCCGTTCACGCTCTCGCCGTCGAGGCTGATCGTGCCGGCGAGCGCGGGACGAAGCCCCATGATCGCCTCGATCAGCTCGGTCTGGCCGTTGCCCTGCACACCGGCGACGCCGAGCACCTCGCCGGCGCGCACGGTCAGGTCGATGCCGTCGACGGCGCGTACCTGGCGGTCGTCGTCGACGACCAGGCCGGCGATCTCCAGGATCGGCTTGCCGGGCTCGGCGGGCTTCTTGTCCACGGTCAGCCGGACGCTGCGGCCCACCATCAGCGCGGCCAGCTCGTCCCGGCTGGCGCTCGGCTCGGCGGTGCCCACGGTCTTCCCGCGCCGGATCACGGTGATCCGGTCGGCGATGGCCTTCACCTCGCCCAGCTTGTGCGTGATGAACACGATCGACTTGCCGGCGGCCTTGAGCGACCGCATGACCGTGAGCAGCTCCTCGGTCTCCTGCGGGGTGAGCACGGCCGTGGGCTCGTCGAGGATCAGCAGGTCGACGTCACGGGTGAGCGCCTTGACGATCTCCACCCGCTGCTGGATACCGACCGGCAGGTCCTCGATCACCGCGTCCGGGTCGACCCGGAGGTTGTAGCGCTCGGAGACCTCGGCGACCTCGCGCCGGGCGCGCCGGCGGTCGAGGATGCCGGCGAACGGCCCCCGGACCTGCTCGGCGCCGAGCATGACGTTCTCGGCCACGGTGAAGACCGGCACCAGCATGAAGTGCTGGTGCACCATGCCGATACCGGCGGCGATCGCGTCCGACGGGCCCTTCAGCTTCAGCGGCTTGCCGTCGACCAGGATCTCGCCCTCGTCGGGCTGGTAGAGCCCGTAGAGCACGTTCATCAGGGTCGACTTGCCGGCGCCGTTCTCGCCGAGCAGGGCGTGGATCTCTCCAGGCTCCACCGTGAGGTCGATGTGGTCGTTGGCGACCAGCTCACCGAACCGTTTGGTGATGCCGCGCAGTTCGAGTCTCAGCGCAACCTCCTGGAGTGCGAGCGATGGTGCAGCGTAGCCACTGCCGCGCCGCCACCGCGCCGGGTGGGGGTGTGGGGGATCAAGGTGACCGGCCGCCCCGAGGCGCGGGGTACGGACCCCGTGCGCCGGGACGGCCGGATCGTCAGTGCTGGTGCCCGCCGGCCCCCGCCGTCGATGATCTCACCGCGGCGACCGGCGGAGCGGTCACTTGGTCGGCTGGGCCTTCGAGGTGACCGTGATGGTGCCGGCGGAGATGTCCGCCTTGATCTTGTCGACCTCGGCCTTCAGGTCCGCCGGGACCTTGCTGTCGAACTCGTGGTACGGCGCGATCGAGACGCCGGTGTTGGCCAGCGTGCCCACGAAGCCCGGCTTGGCCTGCAGCTTCTCGCCGCCGGCGGCCTTCAGCACGGCCTCCTTGACGGCCTCCGGGATGTTCTTGACGACCGTGGTGAGGATCGCCGAGCAGTCCGGGGTGCTCTCGCAGCCGTCGACGTCCACCCAGACGACCGAGTACTTGCCGCCCGAGGCCTTGGCCGCGGCGGTGGTGCCGAGGCCGGCGCCGCCGGCGACCGGCATGACGATGTCGGCGCCCTGGGCGACCAGCGCATCGGACACCTTCTTGCCCTCGTCCTGCTTGACGAAGTCGTTGGTGAAGGAGCCCTTCTGGGTGGCCTTGTCCCAGCCCAGCACCTGGACGTTCTTGCTCTTGGCCTTGTTGTAGTACGCCACGCCGTCGGCGAAGCCGTCCATGAAGATGGTGACCGGCGGGATCGGCAGACCGCCGTAGGTGCCCACCTTGCCGGTCTTGCTCATCCCGGCGGCGAGGTAGCCGGCCTGGAAGGCGGCCTGCGCGGTGTCGAACTGCATCGGGTAGATGTTGTCCACGCCCGGGTCAGCGTCCACGATCGCGAACTGCTGGTTCGGGTTCGCCTGCGCCGCCGCCTTGGTGGCGTCCGACATCAGGCCACCGACGGCCAGGATGAAGTCGCACTTCTGGTTGACGAAGCCCTTGAGGTTGACCTCGTAGTCCGCCTCGGCCTTCGACTGGACGTTCTTGATGTCGATGTCGCCGTTTTCCTTCTGCGCCTCCTGGAGGCCCTTCCAGGCCGAGGTGTTGAAGGACTTGTCGTCGATGCCACCGACGTCGGTCACCATGCAGGCGCTGTACTTCTTGCCACCGGTGCCGCCGGCGTTGTTGTCGTCGTCGGGAGCCTCACCACACGCGGCGGCGCCCAGCACGAGGCCACCCGCCACGACGGCGGAGGCGATCCGCATCCCACGCACAGAGCGCAAGACGTCTCCTTCCCATTGCCCACCGCGTCGTGCGCGGTGCGCAGCCCTTGCGCCGGCCTGCGGTGTGCCGCCGGCGTCCCACGTTACGGACGGGAGCGTACGCCCGCGCCCACCCACCGGCCGACAATCGTGCACGACTGTTGAGCGTCCGTTACCCCGGTGTAACCCTTGGGTGGGGCAGATCACTTCTCGTGCCGACAGACCTGATGGGCGGTGTCGCGAACGTCCGTTTCCGGCGTCTCCCCGACCTCCCGGCGAACTACCGCCAGAAGACCGCGACCGCCGCGTTGAGCAGCGTCAACCCGATGATCGCAAGGAAGTGCCCACGGTTCACGGACTCCCGCTTACGGGAGAAGAAGACCATGACGAAGATGAGCAGCGCGAGCACCAACTTGGTAACAAGCTTCGCCGGGGCGGGCTCGTCCCCGTCGCGCAGCGGGGCGGACAGTCCGAGACCGGTCAGGATCTGGATCACCGCCCCCCACAGCATCGCGGCGTTGATCCGCAGTCGACCGGTGACGTACTGGGCGATCCCGCCGCCGAGCAGCAGCGCGAAGCCGATCAGATGGACGTAGAGAAGGATCAGACGAAGAGCTTCCACGCCGGCCATCCTCCCCCATCAACGACGCTTTGTAGTAGGGGCCCGCCGAGGTGCCGTCATACCGTGACCTCGGCTCGGGCCGGGCGCGACACCGGCGTCTCGCCGAGCGCGCCGGACCGTCGGCCGACCAGCACGAGCGCCAGCCCGACCAGCGCGTATCCGGCCAGCACGGCCAGCGACCGAGCGGCCCCCGCGCCGTCGAAGAAGGCCGCCGACCGCAGCAGCGTGCCGCCGGCGCCGACCGGCAGGAACTGGCCGACGGTCCCCCACGGCTGCGGCAGCAGCTCGGGCGCGGCGGCGACCGCCGAGAGCGGGTTGCCGACCAGGAAGACCAGCAGCGCGCCGAGCCCGATCCCGGCGCGGCCGAGCAGCGCGCCCAGCCCGGCCACCGTGCCGGCGGCGGCGAGCGAGAACAGCCCGATCGCGCCGGCCTCCCGCCACGGGTCGCCGTCGACGAGACCGAGCCAGCCGTGCAGCACCGCGACGCCGGCGCCGCCGGCGACCACCGCGTACCCGATCAGGCCGGCGAACCGCGCGACGCGACCGGCGACGAGCAGCGTGAGTAGCGCGCCGGCCAGCATGCCGGTGAGCGCCAGCGGCAGGAAGCCGGCGGCGAACCCGGCGCCGCGCGGGTCGTCCGGGTCGGCCGGCACGACGGGCGTCACCGGCACCGGGCGGCCGCCGGAGAGCTGGCCGGCGGCCTCGGTGAGCAGGGCAGCCACGGTGGGGCTGGCGGCCGGCGCGGTGTGCAGGGCGACTCCGTCCGGGCCGGCGACGAACGCGGCGTACACCTCGCGGTCCCGCAGCGCCCGGTCGGCGGCCGCCGCGTCCGGCAGCGTGGTGACCGCGAAGCCGCCGGGCCGGGCGGCGGCGAGCCGGGCGGCCAGCTCCGCGGTGGCCGGCGGCGGCCCGGCCACCGCGACCGGCAGGTCGCGCGGCGCGAGGTGCGCGGCCGGTGCCGCGAACAGGGGTACGAGCAGCGCCTGCGCGACCACCGTCAGGCCGACCAGCAGCGCGGCGAGGGTCCAGGGCGAGCGGGACCGGAGCATCGGCGTCTCCCTAAAACGAATGTTCGTTCTCTTGAACCGAGCGTGCACCTCCGCGCGGCCTTCGTCAAGAACGAACATTCGTTTTAGGATGTGGGGCGTGCCACGAGTCTCCGAGCAGCACCTCGCCGCCCGCCGCCAGCAGATCCTCGACGCGGCCCGGCGCTGCTTCGTGCGCGACGGCTTCCACCACACCTCGATGCAGGACGTGATCAAGGAGGCGGGGCTCTCGGTCGGGGCCGTCTACCGCTACTTCCCGAGCAAGAACGACCTGATCACCGCCATCGCCCAGGCGGTGATCGGCACCGCGGACGCGACCTTCGCCGACCTGTCCACCGTCGATCCGCCGCTGCCGCTGACCGGGGTGCTGGAGCGGGCCCTGGCCTTCGTCGACACCCAGCTCGGCCCGGACGGGGTACTGCCGCTGGCGTTGCAGGTGTGGAGCGAGGCGCAGCGGGACCCGGTGCTGGCGGAGTTCGTCGCGGCCACCTACACCCGACTGCGGGCCCACTTCGTCACCGCCGCCACGCGGGCGCGCGATGCCGGCGAGCTGCCCCCCGACGCGGATCCGGAGGCGGTCGGCGCGGCCCTCTTCGGCCTGGTCCCCGGCTACTTCACCCAGCGCATCCTCACCGGTTCCCCCGACCGCGAGACCTACCTGAACGGCGCCCGCACCCTCCTGCGCTGAGGTGTGAGGAGGGGCCCCTTGTTATGCAGAACGCGTTAACAGGGGGCCCCTCCTTTCGTCACAGGCGCCAGAGCTGGAAGGTGGGGCCGTCCGCCGGCAGCGTCACCGTGCCGTCGGCGGACGGGCGCAGCGCCGGCGCGCCGCCGTAGAGGTTCTCGCCGGCCGGCAGGCCGGTCAGGTGGACCGGGGCGCCGGGGGCGCGGCGGGCCAGGGCCAGCACCGTGCCGGTCGGCGCCTCGCGCAGGAACACCAGCGTGTCCGCGTCCGCGTGCACCCAGCGCAGGCCGCCGTGCCGCAGCGCCGGCTCGTCGCGGCGCAGCGCCAGCAACGACCGGTACGCGTCGAACGTGCGCCGGTCCCAGCTCTCCGGCCGGTGCCACGGCATCGGGGTCCGTGAGCCCTCGCCGTTGGTGCCGGTCAGCCCCAGCTCGTCCCCGGCGAACACCACGGGCGTGCCGGGCATGGTGGCGAGCAGGCCGGCGGCCACCTCCTGCCGGGCCGCGTCACCGACCACGGTGCGGATCCGGGCCGAGTCGTGCGAGCCGAGCAGCTGCCACGAGTGGGTGTACGACCGCCACGACACCAGCGACCGGTAGGTGTCCATGGTCGCCAGGACCGCGTCCGCGTCCCGCCGCCGTACCCCGCCCGGGGTGCCGAGGAAGTTCGGCACCGGGTCGTCGCCCGCGCGCAGCCAGGACCAGACCGGGTCGGTGAAGCCGACGTAGTTCATCGTCCCGTGCCAGCCGTCCCGGTCCAGGTCACCGGTGTGGTCGTGGCCGTGCTCAGCGAGCAGCAACGCGTCCGGCCGGGTCTCGGCGACCACCTCACGCAGCAGCCGCGCCACCTCGTGGGTGTAGGCGTCGGCGCCCCGCCGGCCGGTCATGTTCGCCACGTCCACCCGCCAGCCGTCCAGCCCGTACGGCGGGCGCAGCCAGCGGCGCAGCAGCGAGTCCTCGGCGGTGGCGAACCGACGGCGCAGCTCCGCGCTGCCCCAGTTGAGCTTCGGCAGCGACTTGACCCCGTTCCAGGACTCGTAGTCCTGTCCGGGCAGGTCGAAGTAGTACAGCTCGCGTTCCGGCGCGCGCACGTCGGAGACGGCGGCGGTGAACCAGTCGTGGGCGTCGCCGGTGTGGTTGCTGGTGATGTCGCCGAGCAGCCGCCAGCCCCGGGCGTGCACCGCGTCCGCGAGCCGGGCCAGCGCGGCGTCGCCGCCGAGCAGCGGGTCCACGGTGTCGAAGCTGGACGCGTCGTACCGGTGGTTGGATCGGGCCGGGAAGACCGGGGTGAGGTAGACCGTGTTGACCCCGAGCCGGTCCAGGTGGTCCAGACGCTCGGTGATCCCGTCGAGGTCGCCGCCGTAGAACTGGCGGGGCGTCTCCGGGCCACGGCCGATCACCGGAGTGTCCCAGCCGCATGCGATGGCCCAGTCCGGCGCGGTCCGGGTGTCGGCGGCGGCCGAGCGGGCGAACCGGTCCGGGAAGATCTGGTAGATCACCGCGTCCCGGGCCCAGGCCGGCGGCGGCGCGTAGCTGACCAGCTTGAAGTCGCCGTGGTCCGGCACGTCGTGGGCGGCCGTGCCGGCCGCGTTCAGCCAATGGGCACCGTGGTCGCCGTCGAGCAGGAAGCGGTAGTTGCTGACCGGGTTGCGGACCTCGACGTCGGCCCGCCACCACACGTCACCGTCGGCGGTGCGGTCGACCACCGCCTCGGCGAAGTGCGGCTCGCCGTCGCCGGTGGTGCGCAGGTGCACCTGGCGGACGCCGGCGCCGGCCGGCACCCGGACGAAGACGGGAACGGTCTGCCCGAGCGCGGGCTCCTGCTCCGGGACGTAGGTGGCGGATCCGTCGTGGTGCGGTCGCAGGGACATGGTGGCGCCTTTCGCGTCGTACCGACAGGGAGTGGGGCGGGCACCCGCCGCGGTCGGTTTCACCCGACCGCGGCGGTCCGCCCGAGAACCGCTCCGGTGTACGCCGACACGACGCCCTTGCCGCAGCGTGAGCCGAGGAGGCTCAGCCCTTGACGGCTCCGGAGGTGAGGCCGGAGACGATGTAGCGCTGGAGCAGTTGGAACACCAGCACCGTCGGGATCGCGGTGAGCAGCGTGCCCGCCGCGAAGATCCCGAAGTTGTTGTTGCGTTCGCCCGCCACCAGGCCGTACATGCCGACCGCGAGGGTCTTCGACTCGGTGTTGGTGAGGAACACGTTGGCGATGATGAACTCGTTGATCGACCCGATGAACGCGAGCAGGCCGGTCACCGCCAGGATCGGCGCCACCAGCGGCAGCATGATCCGGAAGAAGACCTGCACGTGCGAGGCGCCGTCCATGGTCGCCGACTCGTCCAGCTCCTTCGGCAGCGTGTCGAAGAAGCCCTTCATCAGCCAGGTGTTCGCCCCCAGCGCCCCACCCATGTAGAGCAGGAACAGGCCCCACGGGGTGTTGAAGCCGATCGCCGGGTACAGGTCGGTGACCGTCGTGAAGATCAGGAAGATCGCCACGATGGCGAGGAACTGCGGGAACATCTGGATCAGCAGCAGCGTGAGCAGGCCGACCCGGCGCCCGGCGAACCGCATCCGGGAGAACGCGTACGCGGCCAGCGCCGACAGGAAGATCGACGCGAAGCTGGCCACGCCCGCCAGCAGCAGCGAGTTGAGGAACCAGTGGGCGAACGCGGTGCGGTCGAACAGGTTGGTGAAGTTCTCCAGCGACGCCCCGGTCGGCAGCAGCTCGGTGGAGGAGAGCGTGCCGAGCGGGTTGAGCGCCGCCGAGATCACGAACAGGATCGGGAAGAGGCTGAACACGACCGCCAGCACCCCGACCAGGTGCCGCCAGCCCACCTGGGCGAACCACCGGCTGCGCGCCCGGCCGGCCGCGTTGCGGTTGGCCACCGGGGCTTCCGCGATGCTGGTCACGAGTACACCTCCTCCTGCTTGCGGGTGCGCCGGAAGCTGATCGCCGACACCGTCGCCACGATCGCGAAGATGAAGATCGACACGGTGGCGGCCAGGCCGAACTCGGCGCCCTGCGCGCCGAACGCCAATCGGTAGGTGTAGGTGATCAGCAGGTCGGTGGCGCCGTTACGCGGGTTGTCCGGCGCGAACGGCCCGCCCTCGGTGGTGAACAGGATCGCGTTGACGTTGTTGAAGTTGTACGCGAACGACGCGATCAGCAGCGGCGAGAGCGCCACCAGCAGCAGCGGCAGGGTGACCGCCCGGAACGACTGCCAGGGCGTCGCCCCGTCGACCGAGGTGGCCTCGGTCAGCTCCCGCGGGATGGCCTGCAACGCGCCGGTGGCCACCAGGAACATGTACGGGTAGCCGAGCCAGAGCTGCACCAGCAGCACCGCGATCCGGGCCGACCAGGATCCGCCGAACCAGTCGACGTCCAGCCCGAACAGGTTGTTCACCAGGCCGAAGTCGGTGTTGAACATGTCCCGCCAGACCAGCAGCATCGCGAACGACGGCATCGCGTACGGGAGGATCAGCAGCACCCGGTAGAAGTTCGTGCCCTTCATCCGGGGTGAGTGCAGCGCGAGCGCGATGGCCATGCCGAGCAGGAAGGTGAAGCCGGTGGAGCCGATCGCGAACGCGAAGTTCCAGGCCAGGGTGCCGAAGAACGGCTTGGAGATGTTCGGGTCGGTGAGCACCGCGCTGAAGTTCTTCAGCCCGACGTTCACCTTCCAGCCCTGGGTGAGCCGTTCGCCGTCGGCGGCGACGAAGGAGCCGACCTTCTCGTCGGCGCTCCACGTCTTGCCGGTCTCGCTGTCCTTGACGCAGTCGCAGCCGGCGTCGTACGCCCGGGCCGCCTTGCCCTCGTAGGCCCGGGTGAGGCCGTTGGAGCGGATGGCGCCGTCGTCGGTGGGGACGATCAGCGCGGTGACGGCGTCGCTGCGGCCGCTGGCCTGGCCGATGTTCAGCACGGTGTAGCCGTCGGCGGCGGTGACCTTGCCGCTGAGGCTGCTGACCGTGACGTCGGCGGCGTCGAGCTTGCGCAGCCCGCCCGCGTCCCCGGCGAAGACCTCCTTGGTCTTCGGGTCGCTGAGCAGGAAGACCAGGGAACCGGTGGCCGGGTCGCCCTTGGTGGCGATGCTGAGGTTGTACTCGGTCGACCCGGGGACCTGCTTCACCGAGGAGGTCTGGATGGCGACGATCGCGTCGTCCTTGCTGCCGCGGTGGCCGTCGCCGAAGTTCGTGAACGCGGTGCTGGCGGTGTAGAGCACCGGGAAGACCTGGAAGGCGATGAGGAAGAGCGTGCCGGGGACCAGGTACTTGGCCGGGATGTGCCGGCGGCTCAGGTAGAGGTAGAACAGGCCGGCGGTGGTGACCGCCAGGACACCCAGCCCGATCCAGTGTCCGGCCTCGATGAGCGGGAACGCCGCCCAGATCGCGATCCCGGCCACCAGGCCGAGCAGGACCACCTTGACGACGAGGCCGGTCGCGGTGATCGGCGCGTGGTTCCGCGCGGTACGGGACGTGCGCGGGAGCCCGGGGCGGGCGGGCTCCCGGCCCGGGGTCCGCGTGGCGGACCCCGGGCCGGACAGCGGCGCGCTCATTACTTGATCTGACCCTGGATGGTCTTGCCAGCGGCCGTGATCGTCTTGGCCGGGTCGGCGCCACCGATGATGGCGGCCTCCGCCTTGCCGAACGGGTCCCAGATCGCGGCCATGGCCGGGATCGCCGGGAGCACCTGGCCGTTCTTGCCGGCCTCGGAGAACTTGGCCAGGTCCGGGTCCTCACCCTTGACCTGGTCGAAGGCGGCGGTCAGCGCCGGCGGGCGCGGCTCGGCCTTGTACAGCGCGACGGCCAGCTCGGGCTTGGTCACGTAGTTGGTGACGAACTCCTGGGCCAGGGCCTTGTTCTTGCCCTTGGCGGCCACGTAGAACGCCTGGACGCCCACGAACGGCTGGGCCTCCTTGCCACCGGCGAAGCCGGGGACCGGGGAGATGTCGTACTTGATGCCGGCCTTCTTGGCGTCCGCGATGGCCCACGGGCCGGAGACCAGGTAGGCGCACTTCTTGCCGGTGAAGGTGGCGATGGAGTTCTCGCCGGTGATGGAACGCTTGAGCGCGCCGTCGCCCTTCTCACCGAGCTTCGCGATCTTCTGGAAGGCCGCGATCGACTCCGGCTTGCCCACGCCCAGGTCCGTCGGGTCGTAGTCGCCGTTCGCGGCGGTGCCGAAGAGGTAACCGCCACCCGAGGTGTACAGCGGGTAGATGTGGTACGCGTCACCGTTCTGGCCGGACTGGAGGCAGAGGATCTCGCTGGCCTTCTTGTCGGCCTTGAGCTTCTTGCCGGTGGCGACCAGGTCCTCGATCGTCTTCGGCGCCTCGGGGGCCAGCTCGGTGTTGCGGATCAGCGCCACGTTCTCGGTGGCGTAGGGCACGCCGTAGAGCTGGCCGTTGAACGTGACGGCCTTGATGGCGGTCTCGTTGAAGCCGCTCTTCTGCTCGGCCGGCAGCTGCACCGGGTCGATGGCGCCGTTCTGGACCAGGTTGCCGATCCAGTCGTGCGCGCCGACCACGACGTCCGGGCCGCTGCCCTGCTGCGAGGCGGTGACGAAGTTGGTCTGCAGGTCCTTGGAGACGGCCTGGACCTCGACGGTCACGCCGTTCTCCTTGCCGAACTCCTCGGCGAAGGGCTTGAGGGCGGCGGTGCGCTTGTCGTCGGCCCAGATGACCAGCTTGCCGCCGGTCGCCTTGTCGGCGGACTTCTCGGCGGCCGGCTTGTCGCTGCCGCTGTCACCACAGCCGGACGCGGCGAGCGCCAGGCCGAGGACGGCGACCACACCCGCGGTACGGATGCGCATCGGTACTCCTGTCGTCATGGTGGCCCGCCGGGGGAAGGGCGACCACCAGTGGAAACCTCTGAAAGTTCTTGCTGACCGGCGCGGGGGTGCTGCGCCGCTGCTCTCGCATGTTGCGGGGACGTTAGCAAGAGGTTGCAGAGAATGGAAGGGCTTGCAGAAGTGTACGCAAGACTTTGCCGTTGAGCTAAAGTGCCGCCATGCGCGCTCGACTGTCCGACATCGCCCAACAGGCCGAAGTCAGCGAGGCCACGGTGTCGCGGGTGCTCAACGACCGCCCCGGAGTAGCCCCCGAGACCCGGCAGGCCGTCCTCACCGCCCTCGACGTGCTCGGCTACGAGCGCCCCGCCCGGCTGCGCAAGCGCAGCGCCGGGCTGGTCGGCCTGGTCGTGCCCGAGCTGGACAACCCGATCTTCCCGGCGTTCGCCCAGATCATCGAGTCCGCCCTCGCCCCGACCGGCTACACGCCGGTGCTCTGCACCCAGACCCCCGGCGGCGTCCGCGAGGACGAGTACGTCGAGATGCTGCTGGACCGGCAGGTCTCCGGCATCGTCTTCGTCTCCGGCCTGCACGCCGACACCGCGGCCGACCACGACCGCTACCGCACGCTGCTCGCCCGGCCGCTGCCGATCGTCATGATCAACGGCTACGCCCCGGGCATCCCCGCGCCCTTCGTCTCCTGCGACGACCGGGAGTCCGCCGAACTCGCCGTCGCCCACCTGGTGGCGCTCGGGCACCGGCGGATCGGCCTGATCACCGGCCCGGACCGGTTCGTCCCGGTGCAGCGCAAGGTCGCCGGCTACAAGGCGGCGATGGGGCGCCTCACCGACATCTCCGACGAGGACCTGACCGAGCTGACCGAGCTGTCCCTGTTCGGCGTGGAGGGCGGCGAGGCCGCCGCCGGCCGGCTCATCGAGCGCGGCGCCACCGGACTGGTCTGCGGCTCCGACCTGATGGCGCTCGGCGCGATCAGGGCGGCCCGCCAGCGCGGGCTGTCCGTGCCCGAGGACATCTCCGTGGTCGGGTACGACGACTCCCCGCTGATGGCGTTCACCGACCCGCCGCTGACCACCGTGCGCCAGCCGGTCGCCGCCATGGCGGTCGCGGCGGTCCGGGCGCTGGTCGACGAGATCAACGGCCACCCCTCCCCCAACTCCGAGTACCTGTTCCGCCCCGAGCTGGTGGTACGCGGCTCCACCGCGGTCACCCGCCCCGCGACCTCCCCCAAGCGCCAGCGCCCCGCCCCCACCTCCCTGGCCGTCCCCGCCTGACCCCTCCCCGCCCCTCCCTCCCCCTCCACCCGTCGATCTTGCAGTTCCGGCCCCGACAAAAGGGGTGAAGGCCGCGCGTCGGAGGCAGCAACTGCAAGATCGCGCGGGCGGACGGGAGCGCGGGGGGCGGGTGGGTGTCTCGGGATGCGGGACGGGGGCGGAAGCGTGATCCTCCTGGCGGGGAGGTGATCGGTGTCATTTCTTGCGCAAGGAATGCTTGACTCTTGCAGAGCCGGCGCGGCATCCTGCTCAGACACCCTGCGCCACCACAGAACGGGAATCGACATCCGATGACCTCCGCCCCCACCCCCACGCCGCTGGCCGCCGACGACGACTGGTGGCGGTCCGCGGTCGTCTACCAGGTCTACGTCCGCAGCTTCGCCGACGCGAACTCCGACGGTGTCGGTGACCTCCAGGGCATCCGGCAGCGCCTGCCCTACCTGCGGGACCTCGGCGTGGACGCGCTCTGGCTGACCCCCTTCTACACCTCGCCGCAGGTCGACGCCGGTTACGACGTGTCCGACTACCGGGACGTGGATCCGCTCTTCGGCAACCTGACCGACTTCGACGAGATGATCACCGACGCGCACGCCCTGGGCCTGCGGATCATCGTCGACCTGGTGCCCAACCACACCTCCAGCGCGCACCCGTGGTTCACCTCGGCGCTCGCCGCCGGTCCGGGCTCGCCGGAGCGCGAGCGCTACCTGTTCGCCGACGGCAAGGGCGAGCAGGGTGAGCTGCCCCCGAACGACTGGGAGAGCATCTTCGGCGGCCCGGCGTGGACCCGGGTGGTCGACGGCCAGTGGTACCTGCACCTGTTCGACCCGGCCCAGCCCGACCTGAACTGGCGCCACCCCGAGGTGCGGGCCGAGTTCGAGGACGTCCTGCGCTTCTGGCTGGACCGCGGCGTGGACGGCTTCCGGATCGACGTGGCGCACGGGATGATCAAGGCCGAGGGCCTGCCGGACGTCGGCTTCAACTCGATGACCACCGGCCAGCGCCAGTCGGAGCTGCTCGGCAAGGGCCGGCTGCCCTACTTCGACCAGGACGAGGTGCACGACATCTACCGCGCCTGGCGGCCCATCCTGGACAGCTACCCGGGCGGTCGGATGGCGGTCGCCGAGGCCTGGGCCGAGACCCCGCAGCGGCTGGCCCGCTACATCGGCCCGGACGAGCTGCACCAGGCGTTCAGCTTCGACTTCCTCGACGCCACCTGGTCGGCCGACTCGTTCCGCAAGGTGATCGACACCGCGCTCGCCGAGTCGACGATCGTCGGCGCGCCCACCACGTGGGTGCTCTCCAACCACGACCGGCAGCGCCACGTCACCCGCTACGGCGACGGCGAGGTCGGCCTGCGCCGCGCCCGGGCCGCCGCGCTGCTGATGTTCGCGCTGCCCGGCTGCGCCTACGTCTACCAGGGCGAGGAGCTGGGCCTGCCGGAGGTGCTGGACCTCCCCGACGAGCTGCGCCAGGACCCGGCGTTCCGGCGCACCGGGGAGAGCCGCGACGGCTGCCGGGTGCCGATCCCGTGGAGCGGCGAGCTGGCCCCGTACGGCTTCGGGCCGGACGGCAGCGAGCTGAGCTGGCTGCCGGCGCCGGCGACCTGGCGGTCCCTCTCGGTGGCCGCCCAGACCGGCACGCCCTCCTCGACGCTGGAGCTCTACCGGGCCGCGCTGCGGATCCGCGGTGAGCACCCGGCGCTGGCCGGCCTCGGTGGCATCACCTGGCTGGAGACCGAGCCCGGCGTGCTGGCGTTCCGCCGCGCCGCCGGGGACACCGAGCTGACCTGCGTGGTCAACATCAGCGGCGCCGACGTGACGGTGACCGGCTTCGGCCGGCCGCTCGTCGCCAGCGCCGATCTCACCGAGCAGGGCGACGGGCACGTCCTGCCGGTGGACGCAGCTGCGTGGTTCGAACGGCGCTGAGCCGGGTAACCCGCCAACGACCTGGTCGTCCGTTGTGCTCCGCGCCGACGGGCGGCTGGGCTGCCGACCCCTTGTGGTGGGGGGTGAGGTGGTACCGGCCCCTCGGGAGTCCGCTCCCGGGGGGCCGGTGTCCATCGGGGACCCGCGCCGTCAGCCGCCCTTGGCGGTGAGCAGCGCGGCGATCCGGGCGAACCCGGCGCGCACCTCGTCGCGGTCCGGCGGGTTCGCCGGCTCTGGCTCCGGCCGGCGCTCGGCGGCCAGTTCCAGCTCCTCGTCGATGACGTCCTCGAAGTCACCGTAGAGATCCGCCTGGTCGGCCTGGGCCGCCTCGTCCGCGGCGGCGATCTGCGCGGCGGCGATCTCGCCCCGGATCTCCTCCGGCGTCAGCGCCGGCAGCAGCGGCTCCACCACCGCCATCAGCTGCTCCTCGGCCACCACGGCCTCGGCCAGCGCGAGCGCGTGCGGCCGCTCGTACGGTCCGCAGACCACCGGCTCCCACTCGTCCTCTGGGCCGAGCGGGGCGAACGTGATGATCCACGGCAGGCCCAGCATCGGGGAGTCGTCCGGCAGGTCCAGTGTCACGAGTGCGCCCACCGGCCCATCATGGTCGTTGCCCGCACGGCCCGGGAGCGCAATCCCCCGACTCTCCCCGCTCAGGCGACCGCTCTCAGCCACGCGTACCGGCGTCCAGCGCCGCACGGACCAGCGCGAGCGCCCGCTCCGGCGGGACACCCAGGCGACGCGCCTCGGCGGCATAGTCCGCGGCGGCGCGGTGCAGCCGGTCGGTGGCGTCGTCCCGCCCCGGGGCCGCCACGGTGCCGTGCCGGCCCCGGGTCTCGACCAGCCCGGCGGCCTCCAGCTCCCGGTAGGCCCGGGCCACGGTGTTCACCGCCAGCCCCAGGTCCGCGGCGAGCTGCCGGACCGCGGGCAGCCGGGTGCCCACCGCCAGCCGCCCGTCCCCCACCATCGCCGCGAGCTGCGCGCGCACCTGCTCGTACGGAGGGGTGGCCGACCCGGCGTCGATCCGGATCCGGGCGCTCATCCGCCGCCTCCGGGGGTGCCCGGGTCGGTCTCCTCGTCGAGCACGTCGGCCTCCACGTCCACCTCCCGCGCCCCGCCCTCGGCCATGTCGACCACCCGGCCGTAGCGGCTGGTGGCGGCGAGCGCGGCGCCGAAGAGCACCAGTTGGTTGAGCAGGTAGAGGTAGAGCAGCAGCCCCACGGCGGTCGCCACCACCGTGTACGCCGGGTTCCGTTCGGTGCGGACGACGTAGTAGCGCCCCACGGTGTTGAGCAGCGTGATCCCGACCGCGACGGTCAGCACCGCCGGGCGCAGCCGGCGCCGGCTCATCCGCAGGCGGGGCACGGCGAGCAGCAGCGCGGCGGCGAGCACGGCGTTGACCAGCACGCTGAGCACCGCGCTGACCGTGGTCAGGCCCACCGAGCCGGTGCTGCGCAGCAGGAACCGCAGCAGCGACTCCAGCGCGTCGACGGCGGCGACCGAGACGAAGAGCAGCACGAAGACCGCGACCAGCACGCCCAGGTCGACCAGCCGGCGCACCACCAGGTTGCCGGGCTGCTGGTTGAAGCCGTACATCAGGCGCTGCGAGGAACGGATCGCCTCCACCCAGCCGATGCCGGTGAAGACCAGGATGACCAGGCCGACCACGCCGACGGTGTTGCTGCTCTCGGAGATCTGGGCCGGGTCAAGGAAGGGCAGGTTCTCCCGCAGGAAGTCGGCCGCCGCGCGGCTGACTTCCTCGTTGTCCCGCAGCACCGCGCCGAAGATCCAGTACGCGACCAGCGCGAGCGCGAACACGGCGAAGAACCCGTAGTAGGCGATGGCGGCGGCGAGCCGGCCGGCCATCAAATCGGCGTAGAGCGTCCCGGCCAGCCAGAGGTGGTCGAAGACCGACGAGCGACCACGAGCCGCGTCGATACGGCGCCCGATGGCCGTCTCGATCCGGCCGAAGACGTTCACCCCGTCATCCTCGCCGATCCCCGCTCCCGGTGGAGGCGGCCCGGCCGGCCGGGTGTTCAGCGCGGGCCGCCGAGCCGGAAGTCGCGGCGGGGCTGCCACCGGGTCGCGCCGCTGTGGGAGAAGAGCGTGAACGCGTCCACCTCGAACAGCGCGGAGAAGTCGGCCAGGTCCTCGTACGCCTTGTCGAGCACCTCGGGCGGCACGTCCTGGGCCACCGTCACGTGCGGGTGGTAGGGGAAGCGCGTCTCCCGGCGTAGTTCGGGTGCGGAGTTGATGGCGGCGGCGAGCAGCTCGCACTCGCTGATCCCGGCCGCCACCGCCACGAACACCACCTGGGTGACCGGGCGGAACGTGCCGGTGCCGCGCAGGTGCAGGGTGAACGGCAGGTGCGTGGCGGCCACCCGGGCCAGGTGCTCCTCGACGGCCGGCAGCGCGCGTACCGGGATCTCGGTGGGCCCGAGAAGGGTGACGTGCGCGGGCACCGCCTGCGGGTCGCCGGCGGAGATCCGGCGGCGGGTGAGCTGCCCGCCCCACGGTTCGGGGACGTCGACCGCGATCCCGATCTGGATCGTGTCGCCGCCGTCCGGCGCCGCGTCACCGCCCGCCACGTTGCGCGCCATCCCTCCGGCCACCGACTGCGTCACTCCCGCCCCGCCCGGGCCGCTACTCGAACCGCACCGGCGGGAAGAAGCCGACCCGCTCGTACGCGGTGCGCAGCGTCTCGGCCGCGACCGCCCGGGCCTTCTCCGCGCCCCGGGCGAGCAGCTTGTCGAGCTGGGCCGGGTCGTCCAGGTAGCCGTTGGTGCGCGCCTGGATCGGCGTGACGAACTCCCGCACCACCTCGGCGAGGTCCTTCTTCAGGTCGCCGTAGCCCTTGCCGTCGTACGCGGCGACCAGGTCGTCGATGCCGCGGCCGGAGAGCGCGGAGTAGATGGTGAGCAGGTTGGAGATGCCCGGCTTGCCCTCGACGTCGAAGACGATCTCGCGGCCGGTGTCGGTGACCGCCGAGCGGATCTTCTTGGCCGAGCGGGCCGGGTCCTCCAGGAGGTCGATGATCCCGGCCGGCGAGGAGGACGACTTCGACATCTTGGCCGTCGGGTCCTGCAGGTCGGTGATCTTCGCGGTGTCCTTGACGATGTGCGGGGCGGGCATCGTGAAGGTCGGCCCGAACAGCGAGTTGAACCGCTGGGCCAGGTCGCGGGAGAGCTCCAGGTGCTGCCGCTGGTCCTCGCCGACCGGCACCGCGTTCGCCTGGTAGAGCAGGATGTCGGCGGCCTGCAGGATGGGGTAGGTGAACAGGCCGACGCTGGCCCGCTCGCTGCCCTGCTTCTGCGACTTGTCCTTGAACTGGGTCATCCGGCCGGCCTCGCCGAAGCCGGTGATGCAGCCGAGCACCCAGGCCAGCTGCGGGTGCTCGGGCACCTGCGACTGGACGAACAGGGTGCTGCGGTCCGGGTCGAGGCCCAGCGCGAAGAGCTGCGCGGCGGCCAGCCGGCTGCGGTGCTTGAGCACCTTCGGGTCGTGCCCGGCGGTGATCGCGTGCAGGTCCACCACGCAGTAGAACGCGTCGTGGCTCTCCTGCAGGGCCACCCAGTGCCGCAGCGCGCCCAGATAGTTGCCGAGGTGGAACGAGTCGGCGGTCGGCTGGATGCCGGAGAAGACGCGCGGCCGGGCGGGTACGTCGGACATGGCGGCAATTCTGTCAGCAAGCCCCGGCGTCCGTCATGACGGGCCGGCGGGTCGGGCGGGTACGGACGACAACGGGCCGCTGACCTCGCGCCGGGGCTCGGGCAGCAGCGCCGTGGAGACCACCAGGCGGGACACCCGTCGGCCGTCGAGCGCCAGCACCCGCAGCAGCCAGCCCTCCGGATCGGTCGGTCCCGATCCGTCGACCGGGTCGACGGCGACCGGCACCTCGTCGCCGGCCACCGGCAACCGGCCCAGCGCGGCCATCACGTAGCCGCCGACCGTCTCGTACGGGCCGGCGGGCAGCGGCACCCCGGTGCGCTCGGCGAAGTCGGTCAGGTTGAGCCGACCGTCGACCACGGCGGGCAGGCCGGCGGGCTCGGCGTCGGGCGGCCCGTGGCCCTCGTCGTGGATCTCCCCGACCAGCTCCTCCACCAGGTCCTCGCAGGTCACGATGCCGGCGGTGCCGCCGTACTCGTCGACCACCACGGCCAGGTGGTGACCCTCGCGGCGCATCTCGGTCAGCGCCGCGAGCACCCGTTTGCTGTCCGGCAGCCGCTTGACCTCACGGGTCAGCTCGCCGACGGTGACCCGGGCGTCCGGGCCCGGGCGCAGCAGCACGTCGCGCAGGTGCACCAGGCCGACCACGTCGTCGTGCGTGCCGTCGACCACGGGGTAGCGGGTGTGCGGGTCGTCGCGGACCAGCCGCCGCGCCTCGGCCACGGGGAGGCCGGCGGCGAGGAAGACCACCTCGGTGCGGGGCACCATCACCTCGCGGACCAGCCGCGCGCCGGCCACCAGCACCTCGTCGATGATCCGCCGCTCGTCCGGGTCGAGCAGCGTGTTCGCCGCGACCAGGTCGCGCAGCTCGGCCTCGCTGATCCGCTCGCGACCGGCGGTGGGGCTCGCCCCGAGCAGGTCGGTGACCAGGCGGGTGGCGCCGTCGGCGGCGCGGACCACGAGGCGGGCCACGGTCCGGGCGAGCGGGCCGGGTTCGCGCCGGGGCCGCCCCGGCGGTCGCCGCCGAGGCCCGGGACCACCTGCCTCCCGCATGACAAGGATGGTAGACAGCGGACGCCGTCCACCCGCCCGGATGTTCGGATCTGTTCAATCCTGGTGGATTGTGATGGAATGGAGGGAGGCTCACTCGGCAGCGGCGGCACAGCCGCCGGCCGTAGGGTGATCACGAACGGCCGCCGCGCAACGCGGCCAGGCAGAGGAGGACCTCACGTGAAACTGCTCGTCACCGGCGGCGCCGGCTACATCGGCAGCGTGGTGACCCGGATGCTGCTCGACCACGGCCACCAGGTGACCGTGCTGGACGACCTGCGCACCGGCCACCGCGAGGCGCTCGCCCCCGAGGCGACCCACGTCGAGCTGTCGGTGCACGAGGCCGCCCGGGTGCTCACCCCCGACGCCGGGTTCGACGGCGTGCTGCACTTCGCCGCGCTGATCGCCGCCGGCGAGTCGATGATCAAGCCGGAGCTCTACTGGCACACCAACACCGTCGGCTCACTCGCCCTGATCGACGCGGTCCGCGCCGCCCGGGTGCCCCGGATGGTGTTCTCCTCCACCGCCGCCGTCTACGGCAACCCCACCGAGCTGCCCATCCCGGAGACCGCCGTCAAGGCCCCCACCAGCACCTACGGCGCGACGAAACTGGCCGTCGACATGGCGCTGACCTCCGAGGCGGTCGCGCACGACCTGGGCGCCGTCTCGCTGCGCTACTTCAACGTCGCCGGGGCCTACCTGCACGACGGGCTCGCCATCGGTGAGCGGCACGAACCGGAGACGCACCTCATCCCGATCGCCCTCGACGTGGCCGCCGGCCGCCGGGAGAAGCTCCAACTCTTCGGCGACGACTACCCGACCGTCGACGGCACCTGCGTGCGCGACTACATCCACGTCGAGGACCTGGCCCGCGCCCACCTGCTCGCCCTCGACGCGGCCACCCCGGGCCGGCACCGGATCTACAACCTGGGCAACGGCAACGGCTTCACCAACCGGCAGGTCGTCGACGTGGTCCGCGAGGTCACCGGCCACCCGGTGCCGGTCGAGGTGGCGCCGCGCCGCGAGGGCGACCCCGCCGAGCTGGTGGCGTCGTCCGCCCTGGCCCGCGACGAACTCGGGTGGACGCCGGCGAAGCCCACGCTGCACGACATGGTCGGCGACGCCTGGGCGTTCTACCGCGAGCACGTCGGTCGGCCGGCGTGAGCACCCCGGTCGTGGGCGAGGGCCGCGACGACGTCGCCGACCGCGCCGGCGCCGGCTTCCGGCAGCGGTACGGCACCGAGCCGGCGGGCCGCTGGGCGGCTCCCGGGCGGGTCAACCTGATCGGCGAGCACACCGACTACAACGACGGCTTCGTGCTGCCCTTCGCGCTGCCGCTGCGTACCGTGGTGGCCGCGGCGCCCGGCCCGGACGGGCGCTGGACGGTCTGGTCGGAACTGGACGACGAGCCGGTGGAGTTCGGGGCCGCGGAGGCCGACGAACCCGGCCGGGTCGACGGCTGGGCCGCCTACGTGGCCGGGGTGGTGTGGGCGCTCCGCGCCGCCGGCCTCGACGTCCCCGGCGCGCGCCTCGCCATCGCCTCCGACGTCCCGGTCGGCTCCGGGCTCTCCTCGTCGGCCGCGATCGAGTCGGCCGTGCTGGCCGCGCTGGTCGACCTCGGCGGGCTGGACCTGCCCGCCGAGCGCCGGCCCCGGCTCGCCCAGCGGGCCGAGAACGACTACGTCGGCGCGCCCACCGGGATCATGGACCAGTCCGCGGTGATCCGGGGCCTCCAGGGGCACGCGCTCTTCCTCGACTGCCGCACCGAGGAGGTCGAGCAGATCCCGTTCGACCCGGCCGCGGCCGGGCTGGCCGTGCTGGTCGTGGACAGTCGCGCCCCGCACCGGCACGCCGACGGCGAGTACGCCGCCCGGCGCAAGAGCTGCGAGCGGGCCGCCGCAACCCTCGGCGTGGCCGCCCTGCGCGACGTACCCACCGCCGACCTCGACGCGGCGCTGGCCCGCCTCGACGACGACGAGACCCGCCGCCGGGTCCGGCACGTGGTCACCGAGGACCAGCGGGTGCTCGACACGGTCGCGTTGCTGCGCGCCGGCCGGGTCCGCGAGATCGGCCCGCTGCTGACCGCGTCGCACGCCTCGATGCGCGACGACTTCGAGATCACCGTGCCGGAGGTCGACACCGCGGTCGAGGCGGCGCTCGCCGCCGGCGCCCACGGCGCGCGGATGACCGGCGGCGGGTTCGGCGGCTGCGTGCTCGCCCTGCTCGACGCGGACGCCGCCGACACGGTGGCCGACGCGGTGGCCGCCGCGTACGCCGAGCGCGGCTTCGCCGCCCCGGGCACGCTCACCGTCCAGCCCGCCGGCGGCGCGACCCGCTTGTAAGGAAGGGCCCCCTATTAACGCCTGCGGTAGAGGAAGGGCCCCTTATTAACAACTCACTGTTAATAAGGGGCCCTTCCTTGCACGCAAAGAGGGTCAGCCGGCTTCGACGATCATGCCCGCGCCGACCGTCCGGTTGGTGGCCTCGTCGATGATGACGAACCCGCCGGTGGTGCGGTTGCGCCGGTACTCGTCGGCGAGCAACGGGACGGTGGTGCGCAGCCGCACCCGGCCGATCTCGTTGAGCTTCAACTCGCCGGCCGACTCGTCCCGGTGCAGCGAGTTGACGTCCAGCCGGTAGTGCAGCTCCCGCACGATCGTCCGCGCCGTACGGGTGGTGTGCTTGATCGCGTACCTGCCGCCGACCTGCAACGGCCGGCTCTCGTCCATCCAGCAGACCATCGCCTCGATGTCCTGCGCGACCATCGGGGCGTTGTTCGGCCGGCAGATCATGTCGCCGCGGGAGATGTCGATCTCGTCGGTCAGCCGGACCGTCACCGACATCGGCGGGAACGCCTCGTCCACCGGGCCGTCGGCGGTCTCCACCGCGGCGATGCGGCTGGTGAAGCCCGACGGCAGCACCATCACCTCGTCACCCGGCTTGAGCACGCCCGAGGCCACCTGGCCGGCGTAGCCCCGGTAGTCGGTGACGGTGGTGGACTGCGGCCGGATCACGTACTGCACCGGGAACCGCACGTCGACCAGGTTGCGGTCCGACGCGATGTGCACCCGCTCCAGGTGGTGCAGCAGCGACGGGCCCTCGTACCACTGCATGTTCTCCGAGCGGGAGACGATGTTGTCGCCGCGCAGCGCGGAGATCGGCACCACGGTCAGGTCCGGCACGTCGAGCTTCGCGGCGAACGCGGTGAACTCGTCGGCGATCCGCTCGAACACCTCCTGCGACCAGTCGACCAGGTCCATCTTGTTCACGCACAGGACCAGGTGCGGCACCCGCAGCAGCGAACAGAGGAAGGCGTGCCGGCGGGACTGCTCCACCAGGCCCTTGCGCGCGTCGACCAGGATCAGCGCCAGGTCGGCGGTGGAGGCGCCGGTGACCATGTTCCGGGTGTACTGGATGTGCCCGGGGGTGTCGGCGATGATGAACTTCCGCCGCGGCGTGGCGAAGTAGCGGTACGCCACGTCGATGGTGATGCCCTGCTCCCGCTCGGCGCGCAGGCCGTCGGTGAGCAGCGCCAGGTTGGTGTACTCGTCGCCCCGCGCGGCGCTGACCGCCTCGACCGCGGCGAGCTGGTCGCTGAAGAGCGACTTGGTGTCGTACAGCAGCCGGCCGATCAGGGTCGACTTGCCGTCGTCGACGCTGCCGGCGGTGGCGAACCGCAGCAGGTCCATCGGCCGGGCCGACGCGTCGGCCTCGGCCGGCGCCACAGTCTCGACGCTCATCAGAAGTAGCCCTCTCGCTTGCGGTCCTCCATGGCGGCCTCGCTGACCCGGTCGTCGCCGCGGGTCGCGCCGCGCTCGGTGATCCGGGTGGCGGCCACCTCCTCGATCACCTTCTCCACCGTGTCGGCGTCCGAGCGGACCGCCGCGGTGCAGGAGGCGTCGCCCACGGTCCGGTACCGCACCTGGGCCTTGAACGGCTGCTCACCGGCGCGGGCCCGGAAGAACTCGTTGACCGCGTAGAACATGCCGTCGCGCTCGATCACCTCGCGCTCGTGCGCGTAGTAGATCGACGGCAGCGGGATCCGCTCCCGCGCGATGTAGTGCCAGACGTCCAGCTCGGTCCAGTTGGACAGCGGGAACACGCGGATCGACTCGCCGGGGTGGTGCCGGCCGTTGTAGAGCGACCACAGCTCCGGGCGCTGGTTCTTCGGATCCCACTGGCCGAACTCGTCGCGGAAGCTGAACACCCGCTCCTTGGCCCGGGCCTTCTCCTCGTCCCGCCGGGCGCCGCCGAAGAGCGCGTCGAACCGGTGCTTCTCCACCGCGTCGAGCAGCACCGGGGTCTGGATGCGGTTGCGCATGCCGTCGGCCGACTCGCGCACCATGCCCTTGTTCAGGGCCTCCGGCACGCTGGCCACGATGAGCTGCAGGCCCAGCTCGGCCACCCGCTGGTCGCGGTAGTCGAGCACCTCGGGGAAGTTGTGCCCGGTGTCCACGTGCATCACCGGGAACGGGATGTTGGCCGGCGCGAACGCCTTCTGGGCCAACCGGAGCATCACGATCGAGTCCTTGCCGCCGGAGAAGAGCAGCACCGGCCGCTCCATCTCGGCGACGACCTCGCGCATCACGAAGATGCTCTCCGCCTCGAGCGCGTCGAGGTGCGACACCTGGTACGCGGCGGGGGACGTCATGACACGAACTCGATTCGCTCGGATCCGCACATCGGGATTCCAGACCTTTCCGGTCGGAGTCGTGAAGAAGATTGCTCAGGTTACCCGGAATGCCGCTGCAGCGCTGCAAGCAACCGACCCGCGAGATCCTTGCGGCAGACCAGCAGATCGGGTAGCCGGGGGTCGGCCCCGTTGTATTTCAGCGCAGAACCGTCGATCCGGGAAGCGTGCAATCCGGTGGCCGTCGCCACAGCCACCGGAGCGGCCGAGTCCCACTCGTACTGACCGCCCGCGTGGATGTACGCGTCGACCTCGCCGGTCACCACGGCGGCGATCTTCGCGCCCGCCGAGCCCATCGGGACCAGATGAGCGCCGACGTCCTCTGCCAGATCGGTCAGGAAAACCGGCGGACGGCTACGACTGGCCGCCAACCGGATGGTCCGCGCGCCGGCCGCCGTCGCCGCCTCCAACCGCATCGGCGGGTACGCCGGTGGATAGTCCGTGCCCAGCACCCGGTGCTGCGCCGGCAGCCCCACCGCGCCCGCCACCAGACCGTGCGGCGAGGGCGCGTGCCGCGACCAGAGCGCCACATGCACCGCCCAGTCCGCCCGCCCGTCCTCGGCGTACTCCCGGGTGCCGTCCAGCGGGTCGACGATCCACACCCGGTCCGCGGTCAGCCGGGGCATCGCCTCGTCGCTCACCTCGGCGGTCCAGGCCAGCCGCGACCCCTCGTCCTCCTCCGACAGCACCGCGTCCGCCGGACGCCACCGCGCCAGCTCGGTGCGGATCAGGTCGTGCGAGATCTTGTCCCCGGCGGACCGCAACGCCCCGGCGTCGGCGAAGCCCATCTCCGCGCGCAGGGCCATCAGCGCCTGCCCGGCCCGCGACGCGAGCCAGCGCGCGAACGCGCCGTCGATCATCGGAGGACTGCCCATGGTGTCTTCGCTCCCGTCGCTGCCTTCGCTCCCGTCGCAAAGGCGCAGACTACCGGCCGGCGGGCGACCTGCCGGTCAACCCCCGTGGTACAGGTTCTGCGTCGGCTCCACACCCTTGGTGACCACCGACTCCACCACGTCCGCCGCGCGGTCCACCAGGAACTCCAGTTCCTTGCGCTCCGCGGCGGAGAAGTCCGACAGCACGTAGTCCGCCGGATCCTGCCGGCCGGGCGGCCGGCCGATCCCGAACCGCACCCGGACGTAGTCCTTCGTGCCGAGCGACTTCGACATCGACCGCAGCCCGTTGTGGCCGCCCTCGCCGCCGCCGCACTTGACCCGCACCTGCCCGTACGGAATGTCCAGATCGTCGTGCACCGCGATCACCCGGGCCGGCGGGATCTTGTGGAACTGGGCCAGCCCGGCCACCGGGCCGCCGGAGAGGTTCATGTAGGTCAACGGCTTCACCAGCACCAGCTTCGGCCCGCCGAACCCCAGCCGCCCCTCGGCCACCTCGGCCACCGCCCGCTTGTGCCGGCCGAACTTCGCGCCCACCCGGGCGGCCAGCAGGTCGGCCACCATGAAACCGACGTTGTGCCGGTTGGCCGCGTACTCCCGACCGGGGTTGCCCAGGCCGACCACCAGCCACGGCCCCGCCTCGTCCGTCACGCCACGTCCCTCCCGCTCTTCCCCACGACCCGCCTTCGATACGCCGACAGGCGCCCCCGGAAACCGGGGACGCCTGTCGCACAGCCTGCGGGCCGATCAGGCCTCGGTCTTCGGCTCCTCGGCGGCCGGCTCGCCCTCGGCCGGGGTGCCCTCTTCGCCCTCGGCGGTCTCCTCGCCGACCTCGGCCTCGGCCTCGGACTCGGCAACCTCGACCTCGGGGAGGGTGGCCTCGAGCTGCTCGGCGGTCGGGGCGGCCGTCACCGAGGCGACAGCGGTCTCCTCGTCGATGGCCAGCTCCACGCCCGAGGGCAGCTCGACGTCGGCGGCGGTGATCGTGGTGCCCGGCTCGGCGCCCTCGATCGACGCCTCCAGGTGGTCCGGCACCTTGGTGGCGTCGGCGGTCACCGACAGGGTGTCGTGGTCGTGCACGATCAGGGTGTCCTTCGCGGCCTCACCGGTCAGCTGGACCGGGACCTCGACGGTGACCTTCTCGCCACGACGGACCAGCAGCAGGTCCACGTGCTCGAAGGTGTCCTTGATCGGGTCACGCTGGATCGCCTTCGGCAGCGCCAGCACCTGGGTGCCGTCGCTCACCTCGATGGCGAAGAGCTGGTTCGCGCCGCCCTTGCGGATCGCGGCGGCGAAGTCACGCGCCGGAAGCGCGATGTGCTTGGGCTTCTCGCCGTGGCCGTACAGCACGGCGGGCACCTTGCCGGCCCGGCGGGTACGACGGGCACCACCCTTGCCGAACTCGGTACGGGGCTCGGCGCTGATCTTTACCTCGGACACGGGGAAACTCCTGATGCTTCGCTGCGGCGGCTTGTCGTCTGGCGGTGCTGGGCGAGGGGCTCGCTGGGGCTCAAGGTCATGAACGACCGCCCGGAGCACCGCGTCGATGACGGCGCCTCCGTGCGGTGCTTGTCAGCAGCCCGCCGGGCACCCTCGCCGTGGCAACCGCACTAGTCTACCCGAGCGGATTCCGGGCTTTCCGGCAGTCCCCCATATCACCGCGCCGGCCGGCGCGCAGGGCAACGGCCCGGCCGCCGGACCACGCCGGCGACCGGGCCCACCATCAGCTCAGGCCACCGAACAGGGTGGTCACCGAACCGTCGTCGAAGACCTCCCGGATCGCCCGCGCCAGCAGCGGGGCGATCGACAGCACGGTCAGCTTGTCCAGCTGCTTCTCCGGCGGCAGCGGCAGCGTGTTCGTCACCACGACCTCGCTGATCGGGCTGTTCTTCAGCCGCTCGGTCGCCGGGTCGGACAGCAGCGCGTGGGTCGAGGCCACCACGATCTCCGCCGCCCCCGACTCCTTGAGGATGTCGGCCGCCTTGGTGATCGTGCCACCGGTGTCGATCATGTCGTCGACGATCAGGCAGACCCGGCCCTCGACCTCACCGACCACGCGGTTCGCCACCACCTGGTTCGGCTTCATCGGATCCCGCGTCTTGTGGATGAACGCCAACGGGCAACCGCCCAGGCGGTCCGTCCAGCGCTCGGCCACCCGCACCCGGCCCGAGTCCGGCGCCACCACCGTCATCGGACGGCCGGCGTACTTGTGCTCCACGTACTCGGCCAGGATGTCCATCGCGAACAGGTGGTCCACCGGGCCGTCGAAGAAGCCCTGGATCTGCGCGGTGTGCAGGTCCACCGTCAGGATCCGGTTCGCGCCCGCGGTCTTCAGCAGGTCGGCCACCAGCCGCGCCGAGATCGGCTCCCGGCCGCGGTGCTTCTTGTCCTGCCGCGAGTAGGGGTAGAACGGCAGCACCACGGTGATCCGCTTGGCCGAACCACGCTTCAGCGCGTCGACCATGATCAGGGTCTCCATGACCCAGGTGTTCACGCCGTGCGTCACGGACTGCACCACGAAGGCGTCCGAACCACGGACCGAGTCCTTGAACCGTACGAAGATCTCACCGTTGGCGAACTCGTACGCGTCGGCCGGCGTCGGCGCGACGCCGAGCACCTCACCGATCTCCTTGGCCAGCTCCGGAAAACCCCGTCCGGAAAAGAGCATCAGGCTCTTGCGGTTCTCGGCGACGATGCTGCCCATGGGCCCGTCTGCTCCCGTATGTCGGTGGTACCCGGCGGCGGTGGGCCGGGGACTGTTCGGTTGCAGTATCCCCCGGGTTCACCGGTCCACCCACGGCCCGGCGGTCCCCGTGGATTCAGTCACCTTCGCTTGCGGCCGCACCCGGCTCCGACGCACCCTCGCGGGCCCGCTGCGCGGCCTCCGCGGCGGCCGTGCCGGACCGCTTGCGCACCACCCAGCCCTCCACGTTGCGCTGCTGACCCCGGGCCACCGCCATCGCGCCCGGGGGCACGTCCGCGATGATCACCGAACCGGCCGCGGTGTACGCGCCGTCGCCCACCCGCACCGGCGCCACGAACATGTTGTCCGCCCCGGTACGCGCGTGGCTGCCGATGGTGGTGTGGTGCTTGCTGACGCCGTCGTAGTTGACGAACACCGTCGCCGCGCCGATGTTGCTGTGCTCGCCGATCGTCGCGTCCCCCACGTACGACAGGTGCGGCACCTTCGAGCCCTCACCGATCGACGCCTTCTTGGTCTCCACGAACGTGCCGACCTTCGCCTTGCGGGCCAGCCGCGACTCCGGCCGCAGGTACGCGTACGGCCCGACGCTGGCCTGCGGGCCCACCTCGGCGCCCACCGCGTGGCTGCGCACCACGCTGGCCTCCTCACCCACCACGGTGTCGACGAGCGTGGTGTCCGGGCCGACCAGCGCGCCCGCGCCCACCACGGTGGCGCCCTGGAGCTGGGTGTTCTGGTCGATCACCGCGTCCTTCTCCACGGTCACCGTCACGTCGATCCAGGTGGTGTGCGGGTCGAGGATGCTCACGCCGGCGCGCATCCAACCCTCGTTGACCCGGTCACGCAGCAGCCGGCGCAGCCCGGCCAGCTCCACCCGGTCGTTGCAACCCAGCGTCTCCACGTGGTCGGCGGCACAGTGCACCGCCACCGGCTCGCCGGCGTCCCGCAGCAGGGCGAAGACGTCGGTCAGGTATTCCTCGCCCTGGTCGTTGTCGGTGGACAGCTTGCCCAACGCCTCCCGCAGCCGGGCCACGTCGAACGCGTAGATGCCCGCGTTGATCTCCCGCAGCGCGCGCTGCTGCGGCGTGGCGTCCCGCTCCTCGACGATCTGCTCCAGCTGGCCCTGCGTGTCCCGCACGATCCGGCCCAGCCCGGTCGGGTCCGGCACCTCGGCGGCCAGCACGGTCGCCGCCGCGCCCGCGCCCTCGTGCGCCTCGACCAGGGCCTCGACGGTCGCCGGTCGCAGCAGCGGCACGTCGCCGTTGATCACCACGACCGTGCCGGTCGCGTCCGGCACCGCGTCCAGCGCGATCCGGACCGCGTGCCCGGTGCCGAGCTGCCGCTCCTGGAGCACCGGGGTGGCCGCCGGCGCGACCTGGGTCAGGTGTTCCCGTACCTGGTCGGCCCCGTGGCCGACCACGACCACCGTGCGGTCGGCGCCCAGTGGCCCGGCCGCGGCGAGGACGTGGCCGAGCAGGGTACGGCCGAGCAGTGGGTGCAGCACCTTGGGCAGGGACGACTTCATCCGCTTGCCCTCACCGGCGGCGAGCACGACAACGGTGCGGAGGTGGGGCTGGGACACGACGTGCTCCCGTCGGGACGGCGACAGTCTCGCGGTCATGCTAACCACGCGGCGGAGGGCAAAGAGCAGAAGCTCCCGGGAGAGGATTCGAACCCCTATAATCAGGACCAAAACCTGACGTCCTGCCATTAGACGACCCGGGAAGGTCGAAATCGGGCAAATAGGAACCCGCCCGATGGCTGCCTACACCTTACCGGTCACCGGGTGGATCTTCATTGCTCATTCCCCTCATGATCCCCTCGATCCGCCAGTAGAGCCGGCTGGCTCCTACGACATGGACCACCAGGCAGCCGCGATAGTCGGCCCCGACGTTCTGCCGTCTGGTCAGCGGTCGATGTTTCTTGATCGTGGTCCGCTGGAACCGCTCCGCCGACACGCCCACGTGCGCCGCCCACCACCGCACCGCCGCCCCCTCGTCCGCCGTCTCGTGGATGCTCACCCGGAACCGGCGGTCATCGGCCGGCACCTCGACGGCATCCAGGAAGCGCAGGAAAAGGCCGACCAGCACCAGATCGCTGTTGACGAACTTGACCGTGAAGTCGCGCGGCCGCCAGGGTTTCGCCTTGCCACCCTCACACCAGTAGACGGCCGCCCCGACGAGCATCAGCTCACGTCGCTCAAGCCGCCCGACCCAACCGGCCGCCGCGGCGACCACCTCGGCCCGGGCCGCGTCTCGGGCAGCCCGGTGCGCGCCCCACTGCGCGTCGAAGCGGGCCCGCTGGGCGGCCCCACGCCGCTGCCGCACCAACTCGGGGTCGAGCGGCAGATGCCGGGTCCAGAGGTAGGCCGTGGACCTGGACACGTGGAGCCGCTCTGCGATCTCCCCGACCGGACAACCGGCACGCCGCAGCACGAGCGCCTGGGCGTAGAGCTTCGGCTTGCGGCCACGGTAGGCGCGCGGCTCCGTCGTCGAGTCATCAGGAAGCGCCACCCGGACAGATTAGAACGCACGTACGACAGCGACCGACCGGTCGGCCCAGGTGAGCAGCGCCTGGCAGGATGGGCCGGGTGACCGATGTTCCCGGTAGCGACCGCTCTCGCCGACGGGCCGTCCCGGCGGCGAAGCCGTCCCGGGTGCGGATGTCCGCGGCGCAGCGGCGCGAGCAGTTGATCTCGATCGCTCGGCAGATCTTCGCCGAGCGCGGGTTCGACGCCACCTCGATCGAGGAGGTGGCGGCGCGGGCGAAGGTCTCCAAGCCGGTGGTCTACGAGCACTTCGGCGGCAAGGAGGGGCTCTACGCGGTGGTGGTGGACCGGGAGGTCCGTTCGCTGCTGGACCGGATCACCACGGCGCTGACCGCGGGCCACCCGCGCGAGTTGCTGGAGCAGGCGGCGCTGACGTTGCTCACCTACATCGAGGAGGAGACCAGCGGGTTCCGGGTGCTGGTCCGTGAGTCGCCGTTGATGTCGGCGACGGGCAACTTCAGCAGCGTGATGAACGACGTCGCGCACCAGGTGGAGCACATCCTCGGGGCCGAGTTCTCCAGCCGGGGCTACGAGCCGAAGCTGGCGGAGCTCTACTCCCAGGCGCTGGTGGGCATGGTGGCCCTGACCGGGCGCTGGTGGCTGGAGGTGCGCAAGCCGCGCAAGGAGACGGTGGCCGCGCACCTGGTGAACCTGGCCTGGAACGGCCTGTCGCACCTGGAGTCGAAGCCGGGCCCGATCAGGGGTTAGGGCCTCTCGGCGACCGGGTGGTAGCGGCGGCGGCGTTCCTCGTCCGCGTGCTCGGGCGGTCCGACCTTGTCGTACAGGCCGGTGGCGAGCAGGATCAGCCCGAACAGCAGCGACACGATGACGGTGGACATCGAGAAGTTCAGAAAGTTCGCCGAGGTCTGCAGCACGGACATCATCAGGATGCCGGTGACCAGGAAGACCGCGCCGGCGGTGAGGTTCATGTAGTGCCCGAGGTTGTTCCGGCGGGACGCGCCGACGATCAGGATCGCACCGAAGATCACCGAGACCAGCGAGAAGGCCAGGTTGGTGCGGAGCCCGAGGGCCCAGTTGCTGTTGCGGGCGAACAGTCCTTCGCCCCAGGTCTGGAAGACGCCGTAGACGCCGAAGACCAGGATGTAGAGACCGATGAGCCCGGACAGCACCCGGTAGAGCGGTCGCGCGGGATGGTTCACCGGGAAATGCGCCATGGTGCCCTCCAGCCATCTGACTGATTCGGGGCAATTGTCACCCGGGGCGCCGGCTCCCGTACCGGAAAACGCCGAAGGCCCGGCGCGCACGCCGGGCCTTCGGGGTGGATCGGGGTCAGAGCACCAGGCGGGCCTTCTGCCAGGCCTCGTGCTCGTCGTCGGTGCCGACCTTGCCGTACATGCCGACCATCAGGAGCACCAGCGCGAGGGTCATGACCACGACCACCGTCATGATCGAGAAGTTGACGATGTTGGCGTCGGTCTGGATGAACGCCAGCGCGGCCAGGCCGATGGCCATCAGGGTGTAGGCCAGCCACTGGTTGATCGCCACGTCGAGGTTGCGGCCGATCGCGGTGCCGACCAGGATCACCACGCCGATGAGCACCGACAGCAGCGAGAAGCCCATGTTCGTGCCCTGGCCGAGGACCTTGGTGTCGTCCTGCGCGAAGAAGTCGTTGCCGGCGCTGGCGATGATGCCGAGGCCGCCGAAGACGACGAAGTACAGACCAACGAGCCCGCCGATCGCCCGGTAGATCGGCCGCGCGGGGTGGTTGACGGGGGTGTGGGCCATCTCTGCGTCTCCAAAAGACCGTTCGGACGAGGGTTCCGCCGCTGATTGTCGCGTACGCCGGTCAGTGACGCCGCACACCCCCCATGCTCAGCCGGCCGGCAGCTCCTCGGCCAGGGCCAGCCAGGTCTCCTCGGTGCGGTCCCGCTCGGCCCGCACCTCCTTGAGCTGGGCGTCCAGCTCGGCCACCTTCGCGTAGTCGGTGGCGTTGGCGGCGAGCTGCTCGTGCAGGCCCGCCTCCTTCTGCTCCAGCTTGGCGATCTGCCGTTCCAGCCGGTTGAGTTCCTTCTTCGCGACGCGTACCTCGGCGGCGGACATGCCGTCGCGGGCCGGGGCGGCCGTGCCGGGGGTGAGGTCGGCGGGCGCCGGGCCGCCGGCCGCGGCGGCGCGGGCGAGGTACTCGTCGACGCCGCCGGGCAGGTGCACGAGCCGACCGTCGCCGAACATGCCGTACGCGACGTCGGTGACCCGCTCGATCAGGTAGCGGTCGTGGCTGGCCACCACGATGGTGCCGGGCCAGGAGTCGAGCAGGTCCTCCAGCGCGGCGAGCGTGTCGGTGTCCAGGTCGTTGGTGGGCTCGTCGAGCAGGAGCACGTTGGGTTCGCCGGCGAGCAGCCGCAGCATCTGCAGGCGGCGGCGCTCACCGCCGGACAGGTCGCTCACCGGCGTCCAGAGCCGCCGGTCGTCGAAGCCGAAGATCTCGGCGAGTTGGGCGGCGCTGATCTCCCGGTCGCCGAACTGGACCCGGCGGGCCACCTCCTCGACCGCCTCCAGGACGCGCAGGTGGCCGGGAAGCTCGGCGAGTTCCTGGGAGAGAAACGCCGGCCGCACGGTCTGCCCGGCGGCGAACCGGCCGCCGTCGGGGCCGGTCACCCCGGCCAGCATTCGCAGCAGGGTGGTCTTGCCGGCGCCGTTGCGGCCGAGGACGGCGACCCGGTCGCCGGGCCCGACCTGCCAGGTGGTGTCGTGCAGGATCTCCTTGGGGCCGGCGTGCAGGCGGACGTGCTCCAGGTCGTACACCTGCTTGCCGAGGCGGGCGGTGGCGAGCCGTTGCAGCGACATGGTGTCGCGGGGTTCCGGCACGTCGGCGATGAGCGCGTTGGCGGCGTCGATGCGGAACTTGGGCTTGGAGGTGCGCGCCGGCGCGCCCCGGCGCAGCCAGGCGATCTCCTTGCGGAGCAGGTTCTGCCGGCGGGCCTCGGTGGCCGCGGCGACCCGCTGCCGCTCGACGCGGGCCAGCGTCCACGCGGCGAAGCCGCCCTCGTACGCCCGGACGGTCTGGTCGGCGACCTCCCAGGTGGTGGTGCAGACGGCGTCCAGGAACCAGCGGTCGTGGGTGACCACGACGAGCGCGCCCTTGCGGCTGACCAGGTGCCGGGCCAGCCAGTCGACTCCGCCGACGTCGAGGTGGTTGGTGGGCTCGTCGAGGACGAGCAGGTCGGCGTCGCGGACCAGCAGCGCGGCGAGCGCGACCCGGCGGCGCTCGCCGCCGGACATCGGGCCGACCGGCGTGTCGAGGCCGAGGTGGGGCATGCCGAGGCCGTCGAGGATGGCCCGGACGCCGGCGTCGCCGGCCCACTCGTGCTCGGCGCCCATGCTCTCGTCCAGCCAGGCGGTGCCGAGGACGACGTCCCGCACGGTCAGGTCGGGCGCCAGGTCCAGGCGCTGCGGCAGCCAGGCCACGCGCAGGTCCCGGCGGTGGGTGACGCGCCCGTCGTCGGGCTCCTCGGTGCGGGTGAGCAGCCGCAGCAGGGTCGACTTGCCGGCGCCGTTGAGGCCGACGACGCCGACCCGGTCGGCGTCGTCGAGGCCGAGCGAGACGTCGGTGAGCAGCGGCCCGGCGGCGCCGTACCCCTTGGACACCCGGTCCAGGTTGACGATGTTGGCCACAGACCCACCCTTCATGACTCAGGCGCCCCGGGGGCCGGGACGCCTGGGTCAAGGGTACGGGGCGTCAGACGACGCGGGCGCCGGCGACCGGGCCGTGGGCGACCCGTGCCTCCCGGCACACCCCGGCGGCGGTCAGCTCGGCGGCGATCCGTCCGGCGTCGGCGGCGTCGGCGGCGAGGAACACGCAGGTCGGTCCGGAGCCGGAGACGATCCCGGCGAGCGCGCCGGCGGCCTCGCCCGCCTTGAGCGTCTCGGCCAGGGTGGGGCGCATGGTCAGCGCGGCGGCCTGCAGGTCGTTGCCGAGCGTGGCGGCGAGCACCCGGGGGTCCCGCTGCCGCAGCGCGCCGAGCAGCGCGTCGGTGCTGCCCAGCGGCTCGCCGGCGGTCCCGGCGTCGCGCAGCCGGTCGAGTTCGCGGTAGGCGGCCGGGGTGGACAGGCCGCCGTCGGCGACGGCCACCACCCAGTGCCAGGAGGTGGGGCGGGCCAACACCGGGCTGACCGCCTCGCCCCGGCCGGTGCCCAGCGCGGTGCCGCCGTGGATCAGGAACGGCACGTCGGAGCCGAGGTCGGCGGCGATGCCGGCCAGTTCGTCGCGGGACAGGCCGGTGCCCCAGAGCGCGTCGCAGGCGACCAGCGCGGCGGCCGCGTCGGCGCTGCCGCCGGCCAGCCCGCCGGCGAGCGGGATCTGCTTGCGCAGGTGCAGCCGGGCGTGCGGGGCGACACCGGCGTAGCCGGCGAGGGCGTGCGCGGCGCGCATCGCCAGGTTCGAGTCGTCCAGGGCCAGCTCGCCGGCGCCTTCGCCCTCCATGGTCAGGGTGAGCGTGTCGCCGCGGCGGGCGGTCAGCTCGTCGTAGATGGAGATCGCGTGGTAGACGGTGTTCAGCTCGTGGTAGCCGTCGCGCCGCAGCGGTCCCACCCCGAGATGCAGGTTGACCTTGGCGGGCACCCGCACCTTGACCGGACCGCTGGCCCCGCGCCGCTGCCCGTCCTCGTCCTCCGGTCGCCAGGCCTCGGTCACCGGGTGAGCTCCCGTGGGCGCAGGCGGATGTCGAACGGCTTCTGCACGGTCAGCTCCTCGGCGGGGTCGGGCAACGGCGCCAGCCTACTGGGCGCCGGCGGAGCCGTCCGGGGCCGACGCGGCGATGGCGGCGAACTGCTCGACGGTGAGTGACTCGCCGCGTGCGCCCGGGTCGACACCGGCCGCGGTGAGCGCCGCGGCGGCCCGGTCCGCGCCGCCGGCCCAACCGGCCAGGGCGGCCCGCAACGTCTTGCGCCGCTGGGCGAACGCGGCGTCGACCACAGCGAAGACGGCCGGCCGTGGTACGTCCGGGCGGGGCGACTCGCGCCGGGTGAACGCGACCAGGCCGGAGTCGACGTTGGGCACCGGCCAGAACACGTTCGGTGGGACCTTGCCGGCGGAGCGGGAGCGGGCGTACCAGGCGAGCTTGACCGAGGGGATGCCGTAGACCTTCGAGCCGGGGCCGGCGACGAGCCGGTCGGCGACCTCCTTCTGCACCATGACCAGGCCGTGGCGCAGGGTGGGCAGCTCGGCGAGGAGGTGCAGCACCACCGGGACGGCCACGTTGTAGGGCAGGTTCGCCACCAGCGCGGTGGGCGCCGGGTCGGCCAGGTCGGCGGCGGTGACCCGCAGCGCGTCGGCGGGGTGCACGGTGAGCCGGGCGGCGTCCGGGCCGGCGAACCGGGCGGCGGTCTCCGGCAGCGCGGCGGCGAGCGTCGGGTCGAGTTCCACGGCGTGCACGTGCGCGGCCACCGGCAGCAGGGCCAGGGTGAGCGAGCCGAGCCCGGGGCCGACCTCCAGCGCCACGTCGTCCGGGGTCAGCCCGGCGGCGGTGACGATCCGGCGGACGGTGTTCGGGTCGTGCACGAAGTTCTGGCCGAGCTTCTTGGTCGGCGTGACGCCGAGCCGCGCGGCGAGTTCCCGGATCTCCGCCGGGCCGAGGAGTCCGGTCACGCCCCGTAGCGTAAGCGCCTGGGCGTTGCCGTTAGGAGGGGCCCCTTCTTATCGCCTGGCGATAAGAAGGGCCCCCTCCTTTCACCAAGGGCCGAATGCGCGGTCACCGTTGGTGGAGATGGCCGCGCACAGGGTGTCCAGGTCGGCGCCGGTGGTCTCGGCGAGGAACCGGACGGTCAGCGGGATCAGGTACGACGCGTTCGGCCGTCCCCGGTGCGGCATCGGGGTGAGGTAGGGAGCGTCGGTCTCCACCAGCATCTGCTGCGGCGGGGTGACGGCGGCGGCCTCCCGCAGCGCGGCGGCGCTGCCGAACGTGACGGTGCCGGCGAAGCTGAGCAGGAAGCCGCGGCGGACGCACTCGCGGGCGAAGTCGGCGTCGCCGGAGAAGCAGTGCATGACGACGGTGTCCGGCGCGCCCTCGTCGTCGACGATGCGCAGCACGTCGGCGTGGGCGTCGCGGTCGTGGATGACCAGCGCCTTGCCGTGCCGCTTGGCGATGGCGATGTGCGCGCGGAAGCTCTCCTCCTGCGCGGCCCGCCCCGCGTCGCCGGTGCGGAAGAAGTCCATGCCGGTCTCGCCGACGCCCCGGACCCGGTCCCGGCCGGCCAGCGCCTCGATCTCGCGCAGCGCCTCGTCGAGGTCGGCCAGGCGGGGCGCCTCGTTGGGGTGCAGCGCCACGGTGGCCAGCACCGGGGCGTACCGGTCGGCGACGTCGGCGCCCCACCGGGACGACTCGACGTCCACGCCGACCTGGACGAGCCGGTCGACCCCGACCTGGGCGGCGACGGCGATCGCGACGGCGACCGGATCGTCGCCGGTGGCGCCGCCGGGCGTCCCGTACTCGCCGACGGTGATGTCGAGGTGGGTGTGGCTGTCCAGCACGGGCCGGGGCAGCGGCTCGGGGGCGGGCGGGAACTCGCCGGCCCGGCGGGCGGCGCGCTGCTTGCGGGTCTCGGTCTGCTCGGTCATCGCGGCCAGCATCACACACCCGCCGGGGCCGACGTTCCCGGACCGCCACCGGCTGTTCACACGGTCAACATCTGGCCGGCTTAGCGTCCCGGGGTGACCGTCACCGACCAGACCGGCGGGGCCGCCTCCGAGCGGACCGGGTTGCGCGTGACGTACGACGGTCGCGTGCACCCGGCCGAGGAGATCGCCCGGGGCGCCGCGTACGAGTTGTTCAGCGCCGACGAGGCCCCCGGCTTCGAGTGGTGCCCCCGGCCCGGGCTGGCCTACCCGTGGCGCAGGTTCGTGCACGCGACCGAGGTCGGCGCGGTGCACGGGGCGGCCGAGCCGAGCGAGGACGCGGACGCGCCGCTGCTGATGCCGCTGCACCGGGACCGGGGTTGGGCGTACGTGCACCAGCTCAGCCAGCAGCCGGGGGCGGCCGGTGACCCGACGCTGGCGGCGGTCCGGGCGTCGGCGGTGATCCGGCCCGGCACCCGGATGGTGAAGGTGCTGTCCGCGCGGCAGCTCGCCGGTTACGTGCGGGGCTGGCTGCCGCACGGTTTCTGCTATCGGGAGCACGACGTGGCGCACCTGCGGACGCCGGCGGGGATGGCGGTGCTGCGCGGCGACCCGGAAGGCGGCGACGTGGCGTACGCGTTGCGCTGGCGGGCCGCCGACCCGGCCGACTACGACGTCCCGGTCGGCGCGGCCCACCGGGGGTTGACCGCGCTGCCGCCCCGGGACCGGCTCGGCCCGCCGGTGCTGGGCACCGGGTTCGTGCCGAGCAACGTCCAGCTCGTGCCGGAGTTCGTCACCCGGGACTTCGCCGACCTGCCGATGCCGGCGAACGCCACCCTGCTCGCCTATCCGGCCGAGGGGGTGGAGGTGGTGCTCTACACCTACCAGGCGGAGCAGCGCGGCTGGTTGCGCCTGGCCGGCCCGCAGTGGCGGCACCTGCTGGCCGCGGTGCCCGGCCTCTCCGCCGACCAGGAGTACGTGCCGACCGGTGACGCGCCGCGCTCCACCCAGCTCGTCGGCGCGTACGGCGGAACGGAGTACGAGGCGGTGGCCGACCAGCCGGGCGGGTTCCGGGTGCTGGCGATGACCCGGGCGGCCCGCTATCCGGTGGAGGCGGCGGCGCGGCGGCTGCGGATGGCGTCCTGGCGTGGGGTGCCCTGCCTGGTGCTGCGGGAGGAGGCGGGGTGGTCGCGGTTGCGGCTGTCCCGTCCGGATCCGGACGCGGTGGCCGCGACCGGGGCGCAGTGTCACGAACGGGGCGTCTACGAGGTGTGGGCGCCCGGCGCCGAGTTGGCCGACGACCGGGTGGTGGATCTGCCGTATCCGCAGCGGAGCGCATAGACGGCGGCTGGTCGGGAAGGCGGGGGCGTCCGAGGCCCCACGCAGGAGGATGTTTCCGACATGCCTTTCGTCACCGTCGGTACGGAGAATTCCGCACCCATCGACCTGTACTACGAGGATCACGGCTCCGGTCAGCCGATCGTGCTGATCCACGGGTTCCCGTTCAACGGGGCGACCTGGGAGAAGATCAGCGGGCCGCTGCTCGCCGCCGGATACCGGGTGATCACGTACGACCGGCGCGGTTACGGCAGTTCCGCCCAGCCGGCGTCCGGCTACGACTACGACACGTTCGCCGCCGACCTCGACGTGCTGATGACCGAACTGGACCTGCGCAACGCGATCCTGGTCGGGCACTCGATGGGCACCGGTGAGGTCACCCGCTACCTGGGCGCGTACGGATCGGACCGGGTGGAGCGGGCGGTCATGATGGCGCCGTTGGCGCCGTACCTGCTGAAGGCGCCCGACGACCCGGAGGGCGTCGACAAGAGCCTGTTCGAGGGGTTCCAGAAGGCGATCATCCAGGACCGCTTCGCCTACCTGACCCAGTTCTGCGACGCGTTCTTCAACGCCAGCGAGAACCGGGGCAAGCTGGTCAGCGACGAGGCGTACCACGCGCACTGGCAGATCGGCGCGCAGGCGTCGGCCAAGGGCACCCACGACTCGGTGGACGCCTGGCAGACCGACTTCCGCGGTGACCTGCCGAACATCGACGTGCCGGTGCTGATCATCCAGGGCGACAAGGACAACGTGCTGCCGTACCCGGTGACGGGTCAGCGGCTGGTGAACATGCTGTCCGACGCCAAGCTGGTCACGCTCAAGGGCGCGCCGCACGGCACGCCGTGGACGCATCCCACCGAGGTCAACAAGGCCATCATGGAGTTCATCGGCAAGCCGAGCATGGCGACCGCCTGACCGGGCGGACGACCGCGGCCCCGGGGATCCCCCGGGGCCGCGGTCACGCGTGCCTGGTCAGCCGGCGAGGCGGGCCAGTTCCTCGTCGACGACGGACGGGTCGAGCTTGCGGAACACCGGCTTCGGCGCCGCGAGCGGTCGGCCCACCTCCAGGGGTACGGACTCCCAGCGCGCCCCGACCGTGTAATCCCCGGTCAGCACCGGGTACGCCGGCCCGCCGTCGAGGTCGTCGACCTCCTCGATGACCGGCATCGGCGCGTGCGTGCCGGTGCCGCCGAGCAGCTCGTGGATCTTCTGGGCGGAGTGCGGCAGGAACGGGGTGAGCAGCGTGTTGGCGTCGCTGACCACCTGGAGCGCGACGTGCAGGATGGTGCCCATCCGGGGCTTGTCGTCGTCGCCCTTGAGCTTCCAGGGCGCCTGCTCGGACAGGTACTTGTTGGCCTCGGCGACGACCTTCATGGCCTCGCCGATGGCCTGCTTCTGCCGGTGCCGGGCGATCAGGTCGCCGACGACCGCGAAGCCGGCGCGGGCGGTGTCCAGCAGCGCCCGGTCGGCGTCGGTGAGCCCGGCCGGGTCGACCGGCGGGATCGCGCCGAAGTTCTTCGCCGCCATCGACACGGACCGGTTGACCAGGTTGCCCCAGCCGGCGACCAGTTCGTCGTTGTTGCGGCGGAGGAACTCGGCCCAGGTGAAGTCGGTGTCGTTGCTCTCCGGGCCGGCCACCGCGATGAAGTAGCGCAGCGCGTCGGCGTCGTAGCGCTCCAGGAAGTCGCGGACGTAGATGACCACCTTGCGGGAGGAGGAGAACTTCCGCCCCTCCATGGTCAGGTATTCGCTGGAGACGACCTCGGTGGGCAGGTTGAGCCGGCCCAGGTCGCCGGGCTCGCCGTCGCGGGAACCCTCGCCGGAGTAGCCGCCGAGCAGGGCCGGCCAGATCACCGAGTGGAAGACGATGTTGTCCTTGCCCATGAAGTAGTAGGAGCGGGCGTCCTTCCCCTCGGCGTCGGTCGACCACCACCTGCGCCACGCCTCGGGGTCGCCGGAGCGGCGGGCCCACTCGATGGAGGCGGACAGGTAGCCGATGACCGCGTCGAACCAGACGTAGATCCGCTTGTCAGACCGGTCCTGCCAGCCGTCGAGGGGGATCGGCACGCCCCACTCCAGGTCGCGGGTGATGGCCCGGGGCTGGAGGTCGTCGAGCAGGTTGCGGGAGAAGCGCAGCACGTTGGGGCGCCAGCCGTCCCGGCTGTCGAGCCACTGCCGCAGCGCGTCGGCCAAGGCGGGGAGGTCGAGGAAGAAGTGCTCGGTCTCCACGAACTCCGGCGTCTCACCGTTGATCTTGGACTTGGGATCGATCAGGTCGATCGGGTCGAGCTGGTTGCCGCAGTTGTCGCACTGGTCGCCGCGCGCGCTGTCGTAGCCGCAGATCGGGCAGGTGCCCTCGATGTAGCGGTCGGGCAGGGTGCGGCCGGTGGACGGAGAGATCGCCCCGGTGGTGACCTTCGGGACGATGTAGCCGTTGCGGTGCAGCCCGGTGAACAGCTCCTGCACCACGGCGTAGTGGTTGCGGGTGGTGGTCCGGGTGAACAGGTCGTAGGACAGGCCCAGCGCCCGCAGGTCCTCGGCGATCACCCGGTTGTAGCGGTCCGCCAGCTCGCGCGGCGTGACGCCCTCGGCGTCGGCCTGCACCTGGATCGGGGTGCCGTGCTCGTCGGTGCCGGAGACCATGAGCACGTCGTGGCCGGCCATCCGCATGTACCGGGCGAAGACGTCGGAGGGAACGCCGAATCCGGATACGTGGCCGATGTGGCGCGGGCCGTTGGCGTAGGGCCAGGCGACCGCGGCGAGAACGTGACTCATGAGCGTCAAGCCTAGTGAGTGCCCCGGGGCACCCGCGAACCAATAGGCCGGCCGTTCCCGCCGTACGCCCGATTTGTCGCCGACACGCGGCCTGAGCTGCCTGGCGAGCCCGGTGCGGCGGTGTGGAATGAACGTCGTGACCAGTAGACCAGCGGCACCGGAGCCGTCGGCGGCCGCCGCGCGGGCCGCGCGGCCCGCGACCGGCGCGCCGGTCGCCCCGCAGCCCCGGCTCGACCCGACGGACCCGCCGGTCGAGGTGGAGCCGACCACCGGGGCGCCGGTGGACGCCGTGCCCCGCCGGGTGCCGGTGCGGCAGCCCCGGTGGCAGCGCCGGGGCGCGCCGGCGGGCGACGACGCCGCCGTCTGGGCGCCGATCGAGAAGGTGCACTGGGACGGCACGCCCCTGCGCGACGAACCGCGCCGCCGGGCCGGTCGCACCCGCGCCCGCCGCGAACCGGTCCGCCCGACCCATCCGCCGGATCCGCCCGCCGGTCTGGCGGCGCTGCTGACGCTGAGCCTGCTCGCCGCGTTCTTCGCCTGGGTGAGCGCCGGGCCGTTCTGGCTGGCGGTGGGGCACTCCACCGGCGGCACGGTGATGATCACCGAGTGTGTCGGGGGCGGGCTCACCCAGCGCTGCCGGGGGATCTTCCTGGCCGACGGCGACCGGTTCCAGGCCCACGGCGTGCGGGTCAGCGGCGTGCCGGCCGGTCGCACCGCCACCGGCAGCACGCTGCCCGCCCGGATGACCGGGCCGCAGGGCTCCACCGCCTACGCGGACACCGGGCCCGGCCGGCACCTGCGGTGGCTGCTCGGCCTGGCCCTGGTGGCGGGTTGCGCCGTCGCGATCCCCCGGTGGACCGGCGCCACCCGGCTCGCGGACGAGCGGCAGCGGCGCTGGGCGGTGGGGCTGGCGCTGGCCGGCCCGCTGCTGATCACCGTCGGCTTCCTCGCCGCCGCCTGGTGAGGCGTGCCGCCGCTCAGCGGTGCACGACCGCGTAGACCTCGCGGCGACGCAGCCCGTAGGCGGTGGCGACCTCGGTGATCGCGTCCCGCCGGGACATCCCGGCCGCCTCGCGCTCGTCGACCGCGGCGCGCAGCGTCTCGTCGTCCGGCCGGGCCGCCGGTTGCGCCGAGGCGCCGGCCACCACCAGCGTGATCTCGCCGCGCACGTCGCCCGCCGCGGCCCACTCGGCCAGCTCGCCGAGCGGCCGGCGGACCACCTCCTCGTAGGTCTTGGTCAGCTCCCGGCAGAGCGCGGCGGGCCGGTCCGGGCCGAACGCCTCGGCCAGGTCGGCCAGCGCCCCGGTGATCCGGTGCGGCGCCTCGAAGAGCACCAGCGTGCGCTCCTCGGCGGCGAGCGCACGCAGCCGGGACCGCCGGGCGCCGGGGGTGCGGGGCAGGAAACCCTCGAAGCAGAACCGGTCGCAGGGCAGCCCGGACAGCGCCAGCGCGGTGGTGACCGCGCTCGGCCCGGGGGCCGCGGTCACCGGGACACCGGCGTCCAGCGCGGCGCGGACCAGCCGGTAGCCGGGGTCGGAGACGCTCGGCATGCCGCCGTCGGTGACCAGGGCGATCGTGTAGCCGGCGGTCAGCACGTCGACCAGTTCGGGGGTACGCCGCTCCTCGTTGCCCTCGAAGTAGGAGACGATCCGGCCGGGCACCGTGACGTCCAGGTCGCGGGCCAGCCGGGTGAGCCGCCGGGTGTCCTCGGCGGCGACCACGTCGGCGGTGGCGAGCGCCTCGCGGAACCGGGCGGACGCGTCGGCCGGGTTGCCCAGTGGCGCACCGAGCAGCACCAGTCGCCCGACCTCGGACATTTCACCCACGGCGTGCGCTCCCTCATCGACGGTCGTACCAATTTCGGAGACGACGTACGCCACCGGGCACCCTCGCAGCCTACGATCGCCGGGTGACGAGTGCGTCGACAGCACAGAGCGCGAACGCCGAGCTTTCTCCCGACGACCGGGCCACCGGCTCCCCGGGCGACACCGGCGGGGGTGGGATCCCGGCCGCCGTCCGGCGCCGGCTCGCCACCGTCGACGACCGCATCGGTCGGGGGCAGGCCTGGCTGGCCACCGCGGTGGTGGTGGCGATCGCCGCGATCCTGCGCTTCGTCGGGCTCAGCCACCCCCCGGGCAAGATCTTCGACGAGACCTACTACGCCAAGGACGCGTACGGGCTCATCGACCGCGGGGTCGAGTGGAACTACAAGGACAACGGCCCGTCGTACGTGGTCCACCCGCCCCTGGGCAAGTGGCTGATCGGGCTCGGCGAGTGGGCCTTCGGCTACCAGGACGCGGAGACCAACATCTCCGTGCCGGGGCACCTCGTGACGACCGCCCCGGAGTTCGGCTGGCGCTTCGGCGCGGCGCTGGCCGGCACGGTGTCGGTGCTGCTGCTGGTACGCATCGGCCGGCGGATGTTCCGGTCCACGGTGCTCGGCTGCGCGGCCGGCCTGCTGCTCGCGCTGGACGGCTTCCACCTGGTGCTGTCCCGCTCGGCCATCCTCGACATCTTCCTGCTGCTGTTCGTGCTGGCCGCGTTCGGCGCGCTGGTGCTCGACCGGGACGCCCGACGGCGGCGGTGGGCGCGGGCGCTGGAGGCGGGTCTCGACCCGACGCTGCGGGGGCGGGCCGGGCGGCCGGCGTCGGGCTGGCGGGACTGGCCGTGGTGGCGGTTCGCCGCCGGGGTGCTGCTCGGCTGCGCCTGCGCGGTGAAGTGGAGCGGGCTCTACTTCGTGCCGGCGTTCGCGTTGCTGGTGCTGCTCTGGGAGGTCGGGGTCCGCCGGTCGGCCGGGGTCCGTCACCCGTGGCGGGACGCGGTCCTCGACGAGCTGCCCTGGCTTCTGGTGGCCGGCGTGCTGATGGTGGCCACCTACGTGGCGACCTGGTCGGGGTGGCTGCTCAGCGACGACGGCTACTACCGTCTGGCCGCCCGCTACCCGAACACCCCCGGACTGAGCGACACCCCGGTCATCGGTCCCCTGATCAATTTGTGGGAATACCACAAGGCCGCGTACGGCTTCCACACCCAGCTCGACGACCCGCACAAATACCAGTCCTGGCCGTGGCAGTGGCTGCTGCTCGGCCGGCCGGTGGCGTTCTACTGGTCCGGCGACGGCAACTGCGGCGCGTCGAGCTGCGCCTCGGAGGTGCTGCTGCTGGGCACCCCGCTGCTCTGGTGGTCGTTCCTGCCTGCGCTGGCCACGACCGTCTGGCTGGGCCTGGCCCGGCGCGACTGGCGGGCCGGGGCCATCCTGCTCAGCGTGGCCGCCGGCCTGCTGCCCTGGTTCTGGTTCGCGCTGGACGGGCGGACGATGTTCTCGTTCTACGCCGCGCCGGCGGTGCCGTTCCTCGTGCTCGCGGTGGTCTACGTGCTCGGCGCGATCGCGACCCCCGCACCGGTCTCCGCAACGGCGCCGCCACCGAGCACCGAGCAGGTCGGCGACCGACGGCTGGTGGGCGGGATCATCGCGGGCGCCTACGTGCTGCTGGTGGCGCTCTGCTTCGGTTACTTCTATCCGGTGTTCGTCGGGCGGCTGCTGCCCTATGCCGACTGGTCCGCCCGGATGTGGCTGGACGGTCGCTGGATCTGACCCCGGCCGAACGGGGGCACGAAAAAGCACGCCCCGATCGCCTGCCACGGGGGAAGCGGGCGATTGGGGCGTGCAAGACAGAGCTTAGCTACAGTCCGGCAGCCGCACAACGGGTGCAGGTGCGTCAGATTTCCGACCAATGCGCCACCCCCCGAAAGGTTTACATCGGGCAGCTAACGGTGGGTCATGTTCCGGAAGCGAAGCGGGGCCGACGGAGGGGCGTCCCGGGAGCCACCGACCCGGATGATCTTCCAAAGTGGATCTCACTACACTTCGCCCGGTGATCAACAAGAGACGATCGACGGCCGTCCTCATCGGACTGCTGACGGCGACCGCGATGATCGGTCCGAGCCCCGCCGGGGCCGACGACGAGACCCCCGAACCCGCCGCCGAGCCGCCGAAGGTCGAACTGGTCCTCGACGTCAGCGGCTCGATGCGGGCCCGCGACATCGACGGGCGCAGCCGGATCTCCGTCGCCCAGCAGGCGTTCGACGAGGTGGTCGACGGCCTGCCCGACGAGACACAGCTCGGCATCCGGGTGCTCGGCGCGACCTACCGGGGCAAGGACAAGAAACAGGGCTGCCTGGACACCCAGCAGATCGTGCCGGTCGGCCCGGTGGACCGCACGGCGGCCAAGGCCGCGGTCGCCGGGCTGCGACCCACCGGCTTCACCCCGGTCGGTCTCGCGCTGCGCTCCGCCGCGCAGGACCTGGGCACCGGCAGCACCGCCCGGCGGATCGTGCTGATCACCGACGGCGAGGACACCTGCGCGCCGCCCGACCCGTGCGAGGTCGCCCGCGAGCTGGCCGCCCAGGGCACCCGGCTCGTCGTCGACACGCTGGGCCTGGCCCCGGACGAGAAGGTACGCCGGCAGCTGCTCTGCATCGCCGGCGCGACCGGCGGCACGTACACGGCGGCGCAGAGCGCCGACGAGTTGACCGGCCGGATCAAGCAACTGGTCGACCGGGCCCGGGACACGTACACGGCCACCCCGGCGGTGGTCGGCGGCGCGGCGGCCTGCGACGGCGCGCCGCTGCTCGCACCCGGCGTCTACAGCGACCGGGAGGCGTTCTCCGAGCACCGCTGGTACCGCGTGCCGGTGCGCCCCGGGCAGGAGCTACGCGCCTCGGTCAGCGTCGCGCTGGACCGCCCGGTCAACCCGGACTACGGCGTGCTGCTGCGGGCCACCGCGCCGGACGGGCGGGAACTGGTCCGCGGCGTCGACGCCGGCAGCGGGCGTACCGACGTGGTCTCGGCCGGCCTGCGCTGGTCGGCCGCCGAGGAGCAGGACGCGGCGAGCCCGGAGCCGACCCCCGGCGGGACGCAGGCCGCGCGGACCGTCTGCCTGGTGGTCAGCAACTCGTTCGCGGCGCGGGCCGGCACCCGGGCCGAACCGGGCATGCCGGTCGAGTTGACCGTGGACGTGGTCGCCGCCTCCCCCGCCCCGGACGGGCCGGACCTCGGCCGAGGCTGGGTCCTGCTGCTCCTGCTCACCGTGGCCGGCCTGGTCACCGGGCTGCTCGCCGGCCTGCTCACCCGCTGGTGGGTGGCCACGTGGAGGGAGAACTGAGGATGCGTACCCCGATTCGCCTCGCGGCGGCGACGGCCGCCGCGGGCCTGGCCCTCACCCCGGCCGCGGCCCTCGCCGCCCCCAGCCCGTCACCGGGCGCGACCACCGTGACCAAGGCCGGCACCTCGTTCCTCACCGCTGCCACCGTCACGGCCGGCCAGCCGGTACGGGTGGGCGCCTCCACCGGCGACCACCTGTACTGGTCGTTCCGGGCCGACGCCGGCCAGGTCCACGAGGTCGGCGTCACGGTCACCTTCCCCAAGCGACGCAGCGGCGCGTCCACCTGGACGGTCGACGTCTTCGACGGACTGCGCCGCCGGCAGGCCTGCACGGCCGGCGCGCAGACCCCCACCGCGGACCCGGCGGCGACCAGCGTGACGCTCGGCTGCACGCTGCGGCGGGTGCGGCCGTGGGCCGAGCCGTGGTCGGGTGACCCCCTGCCCGGCACCTACTACGTCCGGCTCTCCGTCACCGACCTGCCCGAGCCGGACCTCGGTCTGCCGATCGAGGTGGACATGCTGGTCGGCGCCACCGACTCCGGCGGCGCCTCCGGCGACGACGGTGAGCTGGCCGCGCCCCTGGTGCCGAACACGCGGGCCGGCACGCTGCTGACCGCCGAGCCGACGCCCGAGCCGGTGGCCGAGGAGGAGACCGACCTGACCGGCTGGCTCCCCGAGGCCGGCTCGCGCTGGGTCTGGACCGGCGTGGGCGGCGTGCTCGCCGCCGTGGCCGGCGTGGCCGGTTTCGCCCTCACCCGGCGGCCCCGCCGTCCCTAGGCACCGAAACGGTCCCTCAGACCGCGACCGGTGGCCGCCGTGAACCCGACGCGGCGGCCACCGGGAGCACCGGGGCTGCTCAGAACGGTCGCGGGCCGCGGGGCACCCATCCGATGAACCGGTCCTGGAGCGCGGTGACCGGCGCGGCGCGCAGGTCGTGCGTGGCGGCGGCGAGACACGAGCCGAGGTAGACGCTCAACGACGCCCGGTCGACCTCGTACTCGTGCAGCAGATGGTGGCGTTTCGTGGCGCACGGCCAGTCGTCGCCGCACGAGCCGCAGGTCCAGTCGGGGGTCACGGGGACATGTTCGCCGGCCCGTGGTTCCGACGCCTCCGCACCGGGCGTCATCGGCGACTCCTTCCAGTTCGTACCAGTGGTGTGTGGACGCTGCCTCCCCCGCGACGTTGGTTCAGCGCCGCAGCGCGCTCCCGCGTTACGGTACGTTCACCGAGTGTCCCCGTCACCCACCGACGCTCGTGCGTGACCTGCTGCCGTCCACCGTCGCCGTGGCGGTGGCCGGCCCGGCCGACTGGTCCGGCGAGCTGCTGCCGGCCGAGTTGGCCGGGCTGGGCGGCCGGGCGGTGCCCAGCCGCCGGCGCGACTTCACCGCCGGCCGGATGTGCGCCCGCCGGGCGCTCACCACGCTCGGGCTGCCGCCCACGCCGGTGCCCGCCGGCCCCGACCGTGCGCCGGTCTGGCCGCCCGGCGTGGTCGGCGCGATCACCCACACCGAGGGCTACTGCGCCGCCGCCGTCGCCCGCGCCGCCGACCTGCGCGCGGTCGGCATCGACGCCGAGCGGCACCGGGCGCTCTCCCCCGGCGTACGGCGGAAGGTGTGCCGCCCCGACGAGGAGGCGGAACTGGCCCGACTGCCCGCCGGACTGCCCTGGCCGACGGTGGTGTTCAGCGCCAAGGAGACCGTCTACAAGATCTGGCACCCGGTCGTCGGCACCTGGCTGGGCTTCCCCGACGCGCGGGTCACCCTCGACCTCGACGCGGGGACGTTCCGGGCGGAGATCGCGCCGGCCCGGCTCGCCGCCGCCCCGGTGGCCGATCCGCCGCCCTCGATGACCGGTCGGTTCGCGGTGGACGACGATCTGGTCCGCACCGCCGCCGTTCTGCCACGTCGGTGAGGGCCTGACGGTCTGGTTGCCGCCGGCTTGTACCGTCGTTCCGACTGAAAATCCCGAAGGTGCCCAAGGAGTACGGTGAGCCACCCTCAGCCTCCGTCCGGGTCGCAGGACCCGAACCAGCAGCCGCCGGAACCGCCCACACAGGCGTTTCCCACCGCGCCGATGCCGCCGGTGTCGGGCAGCCCGTACGCGCCGCCGCCCGCCCCGGGCACGCCGCCGACCTCGGGCGCGCCGTACGCTCCGCAGCCGCCGACCTCCGGCGCGCCGTACCCGCCGCCGGCCGCGCCGACGGAGGCGTACCCGTCGTACCAGCCGCCGGCCGCGCCGACCGAGGCGTACCCGTCGTACCAGCCGCCCGCGCCGACCGAGGCGTACCCGCCCGCGCCCCCGGCCTCGGGCGCGCCGTATCCGCCGCCGGGTGGCGCGTACCCGCCGCCGGGTGGCTACCCGCCGCCCGGTGGGCAGCCGCCCTACCCGCCGCCGCCCGGGCAGTACCCGGCGTCCGGGCCGTACCCGCCCCCGCCGGGGCAGCCGTTCGGGCCGCCGGCCAAGAAGTCCAGCAAGAACGTCTGGATCACGGTCGGCATCGTGGCGGCGGTCATGCTGCTGCTCTGCTGCGGCGGTGGCATCTTCGCGATCTACAGTGGCGCGAAGAAGACCAAGGAAGCGATCGACACGCTGCCCACCCCGGGCGTCACCTACAGCAACCCGATCGGTGACACCCCGACCGGCGACACCTCCAGCACGCCGCAGCCGGGCACGACCGACGACAAGACCTTCAACATGCCGGCCGGCGACAAGCTGATCGTCAACGACGACGAGGGCACCCTCGAGATCACGGTCGGCAACTTCCGGACCAAGAGCGCCGCGTGCCGGGAGTTCATGCCGGGCCCGAAGAACGGCACCTTCCTGATCGCCGACGTGACCGCCGAGGTCACCAAGGGCACCGGGTCGATCAACCCGTTCTTCTTCACCTGGAAGGCGGCGGACGGCACCGAGGAGAACGGCATCGGCGGGGCCTTCTCCGGCTGCGGCAAGCTGATGACCTCGGGCAACAACCTGCCCGCCGGCTCCAAGCGCAGCGGCCAGCTGATCTTCGACGTGAAGGACCAGAACGGCGTCGTCGAGTACGAGCACCACCTGCGTACCGCCGGGTCCTGGAAGCCCTGACCCCGCGTGACCCCGAACCGGGGCCGGTCCCGTCCGAGACCGGCCCCGTGTCCGTTCGGGCGGTCCCGCCGGGCCGTCCGGACATTTCCATGTGCGCGTGCCCACCGCCGGTTGCCACGCTCGGCGCATGGCCCACGAGACCACGATCCCGCTGCTGCCGTGCCGTTCCCTGGACGACGTGGCGCCCTTCTACCAGGCCCTCGGCTTCCAGGTCACGCACCGGCAGGCGCGCCCCAACCCCTACCTGGCCCTGCGCCGGGACGACCTGAACCTGCACTTCTTCGGCATGCCCGAGTTCGACCCGGCCACCTCGTACGGCAGTTGTCTGGTCGTGGTGGACGACCTGGTCGCCATCCACCGCGCCTTCGCCGCGGGCCTGCGGGCCGCCTACGGGAAGGTGCTCGTCTCCGGCGTGCCCCGGATGACCCGGCCCCGGCCCCGCGCCAACCAGGACGGGCACTCCGGGTTCAGCATCGTCGACCCCGGCGGCAACTGGATCCGGTTCGTGGGCCGCGCCACCGCGCCCGACACCGACGACGACCGGGGCGGGTTGGCCCGCGCGCTGCGCAACGCCGTGGTGCAGGCCGACTCGCGCGGCCGACCGGATCAGGCGGTCCGGATCCTCGACGGCGCGTTGGCCCGACCGGACGCCGCCGACGACCCGGGCACGCAGGTCGAGGCGCTGGTCTACCGCGCCGAGCTGGCCCTGCTGCTCGACCGGCCGGAGGATGCCCGGGAGTGGCTGCGCCGGGCCGGGGCGGTGCCGCTGGACGAGGAACTACGCGACCGGCTGGCCGACACGCTGCGGCACGCCGCCGACCTGGCCGTCGCGCTGCCACCCGGGTAGCCGTTCCCGGCCCGCACCGCCGGGACCAGGCGTGGTGGACGCGTGGTGCGCGGGTTTGCCGCCCGGGCCAGCGGGGACGCGCCGGGAAAGGCGGCGATGGTGGCCGCGCGACGATCCGGGGAGGCGGCGATGAGCGTCGAGCGTGCGAAGGACGACCTGGAGGACCTGGCCGGCCCGGCACGGGCACAGCTGGGCAACCTCAACCGGGACGAACGCGCCGAGGCCGACCGCGTGCGGAAGCTGGACGAGGCCCGGGGCAATCGTCCCGGCGAACACGCCCAGGAAGACGCCCGCGACGCGAGGGACGACTACTCCAGCTGACCTCTTCTCGGTCCGCTTGAGATCTTGGTACGAAACGGCCCCTATGAGGGCCCTTTCGTACCAAGATCTGCGGCAGCCCTTGCCGCGAAAGCGACTATCGGGATGGATTGGGTGGCTGGCTGGGCCGATCGGTGGGGCTTGTGTCGCACGGGCGGGGGTAGACGTCCTACTGGCTGGAGCGGCTGGTGGGCCGGGCGCATCCTGGGGTCCGCCGGTTGGTCCGGATCCCGCGACTCATCGTTCTGACCTGCTGCCGGAGCGTCGCCTGGGAGCGCTCCGATTGACCGCTGGCAATCGTTGCGCACGCAAGCAGACTGTGGTGCGTGACGAACCCATCACCGCACCACCCCGGACCCGTTCCGTTCGGCCCGACGTACCCGGCGCCGAGGCAGTCATGGTGGCGCCGACTCTCCGGCGGAGCGAAGGTCGCGATCGTGTCCGCGGGCGTGGCCGTGCTGTGCTGCTGCGGCGGCGGGATCGCCGCCGTCGGTGGCGGGTCGGACGAGAAGCCGGCCTCGTTCGCCGTCGCGGTGTCCGCGACTCCCCGCGCCGACAGCTCGGCACCCGTCGCTCCCCCGTCCGACCCGCCCTCGGCCGCCGCCCCGGCCGAGTCCCCGTCGGCGCTCCCGACGACCCGTTCCCCCGAGCCGGCGCCGCGGACCACCACCGCGAAGCCGAGCCCTCGGCCGAAGCCGACCCGGGCCAGCCCGAAGCCGACGCCCAAGCGGACCACCAGCGCGCCCCGGACCACCAAGCCGTCCAACGGGACCGTCCAGGGCTCTGTTCACCCGGGTGCCTTCTGCAAGCCGGAGGGCGCGTACGGCCGCACGGCCAAGGGCACCCTGATGCGCTGTACGCGCAAGGCCGGCGAGGACCAACCGAGGTGGCGAGCCGCATAGGCGCGGTAGGACCATCGGAGCCGTGAGCGGGAACGACGGCTGGCTGTGGTGGATCATCACGAACGGCGCTGGCCCGCCTCCCCAGGGGATGTGGTTGTCCATCGACACCGACAGCACCCCCGAACGCGAAGGTGACCGTCCACATCTACAACTCCTGACCGGTTCGCTCGCGCCGGGTCGCGCACGTGCGGACGGTCGGGCGGCTCCCTCGCCCCTATGCTGGCCCGATGGTTCTCGCTGACGCCACCGGGCCCTGGACCGGCACCAACGGCTTCCGGCTGATGCCCGCCGACCCGCTCGCCGAGTCGCCCGCGACGCTGACCGTGGCGACGGCTGCCGGCGGCCACCTGACCACGGTGTCGTACTCGTGGGCGCATCCGACGGACGGGCCGCAGGACGGGCTGCTCGTGATCGCCGCCGGGGACGAGCCGGGTTCGCTGGCCGCCTGGTGGGGCGACTCGTGGCACCAGCAGCCCACCGCGATGACGCTCGCCGGCACGGCGGGCGGGGTGCCGGAGGTCGAGCTGTCCGCCGAGTACGGCGGCGGCTGGGGGTGGCGGATCACCCTCGACGCCGCCGACCCGACGACGGTGCGACTGCGGATGGAGAACGTGGTGCCCGCCGACCAGACGGACCCGGACACGCCGGCGGGCCCCTACCCGGTCATGGTCGCCGACCTGCGCCGCGCCTGAGCCCGGTCAGGCCGAGGCGTCGAGGATCTCCCGGAGCCGGGCCGCGAACTCGTCCGGCTTGCCGGCGTAGCCGCCCTGGTCGCCGAGGAAGCCGCCGTGGTGGCTCGGGAAGACCGCCGGGCGCCCGCCGAGCAGCGCGGCCGCCGCCGCCGTCGTGCGCGCGGTGAGGGTCTCCGCGGACTCCTCGCCGACCGCGAGGACGACCCGGGTACGCGTCGCGCGCAGCGCGTCGACGTCCGGCCGGTAGCAGGTGATCGCGGTGGACCGGTCGGAGAGCAGCGGGTCGTCCCGGGTGCCGTCGTCAGCGGTCGGCAGCCCGAACGCGGCCGGGTCCGGTGCGGGCCGGGCGAAGTAGTCGTCGGTGAACTCGCCCCGCCAGGACGTCATGACCATGAACGCGGCCATGCCGGCGCCCCAGCCGCTCTTGTCGTACGCCTCCTGGCAGGCGGCCGTGGCCCGCGCGGCGGCCTCGGCGTCGGGGAGCAGCGCGACCAGCGGCGGCTCGTGCGCCACCAGCGTGCCCACCGTGCCCGGGTACGCCGCCACCAGGGCGAGCGCGGTCACCGCGCCGCCGCTGCTGGCGAACATGTCGACCGGACCCGCGCCGAGGGCGTCGACGACGGCGCGTACGTCGGCGGCCTGGACCTCGGGCACGGCGTCGACGCGGCCGTCCTTGCGCACGCTGCGACCAAGCCCGCGCGGGTCGTACGTGACGACGGTGCGGTCCGGGAAGTGCGAGGCCAGCACGGTGAAGCCGTCGGCGCACATCGGCTGGCCGATCATGAACAGGGGCCGGTGCGCGCCGGCGGCCGCGCGGGGTTCGTGCACGTCGTAGACGAGGTCGACCTCGGGTGTCTGGAGCGTCTGTGTGGTCATGCCCCTGTCGACCGGCGTCGGGCCGGAAAGTCATCGGCCGGCGCGAAAGGCGCGGCTCGCGGCGGTGTCGAAGCCGACCGCCGCGAGCCGCGCCGTCGCGGTCAGCTCACCGTGCCGGTGACGGTGCCGCCGGACTCGGTGACGTGGTAGGTCAGCGTGGTGCCGCTCCAGAAGTGGAACGTCAGGGTGACCCGCTGGCCGTCGTTGACCTCGGCGAAGAACTCGGGCTTCAGCGTGATCGTGTTGCTGCTGTAGTTCGGCGCGAAGGTCACGTCGAACTCCTTGAACGACGTCCAGTTCTGCGGGCCGGCGTTGCTGCCGTCGGCGTACTTCGCCTCCATGGTGGCCAGCTGGTCGCCCCGGAACTGCGCCGGCAGGGTGAACCCGCTGGCCGGGCCGGTGGCGTTGCCGAGCACCGGCGGGTCGTACGTGATGATGCTGATCCGCCACGGCACGCCGGTGGAGAAGCGGGCCTGGAGGTTGGCGTTCACCCCGTACGCCCGGGAGCCGACCAGCCGGGTCAGCGCGGACGCGGTGAGCGTGAGGGTGGCGCCGGAGATCGTGTAGTCGGTGCCGTTGACCAGGTCGGTGGTGCCCTGGCGCAGCCCCTGGAACGTGGTGCCGTTCAGGTTGAGCGTCAGGCTCCTGGCGGTGATCGAGCCGGTGCGCGGCACGTACACCTGGTCGCTGGACGCGGTGCCGGAGCGGGTGGTCCAGCTCGACCTGATCTGCGCGAACAGCTCCGGGTCCTTCCACACGAAGGACGTCCGGTCGAAGTGCTGGCCGTTGTCCCAGAGCTGGGTGGTCAGCTTGCGGCTGCGCGCGTAGTGGCCGAGGAACTCGAAGAACTTGAGCTTCTCGCCCTGTTCGATGGTGCCGGTGTGGCGGTCGAACCCGAGCAGGCCGTACTCGCCGATGATGACCGGGATGTTGCGGGTGACGAAGGCGTTGTGGACCCGGTCGAACTGGTCGGTCAGGTCCTGCTGCACGGTGGCGTCGAACCGGGTGCCGCCGGCGATGTTCACGCTGAACGGCCAGTAGCCGTAGAAGTGCACGGTGGCGATCAGGTTAGGGTCGTTCAGCGCGTTGAACGTGCTGGTCAGCTCGTCGACCCGGGCCTGCTCGGCGGAGGTGTGCAGGGTCGGCAGCACGAGCAGCCGGGTGGCGTTGCCACCGCCGGACTGGCGGACGATGCGGTGGAACGAGGTGTTCAGCTCGTTGAGCAGGCTGGCGTTCTGCGCGTCGCCGGAGCTGCCGGTGAACTGCGGCTCGTTGACGCTCTCGAAGACGAGCTTCGACGAGCTGTCCCGGAACGCGGCGGCGATCTGGGTCCAGAGCGCGTTGTAGCGGTTCAGCACGGTGGTGCGGTCGGTGGGCATCGTGTTGATCCACTGCCACGAGTCGTGGTGGATGTTGATCACCACGTAGAAGCCGTCCGCGAGGGCCCAGCCGACCACCTCGCGTACCCGGCTGAGCCAGGCCGCGTCGATGGTGTAGTTCGGCGCCCCGCCGTGGTGGTTGCTCCAGGTCACCGGGATCCGGATGCTGTTGAAGCCCTGCGCGCGCACGTTGTCCAGCAGCGCCTGGGTCACCCGCGGGTTGCCCCACGCCGTCTCGTCCGCCCCGACGGCGTCGAACGAGTTGCCGAGGTTCCAGCCGGGCTGCATGGCGGCCACCGCCGCCATCGCGTTGCCGGCCGGCGGCGGCGTGGTGGGGGGCGGGGTGGTCGGGGGCGGCGTGGTGGGCGGCGGCGTGGTGGTGGGCGGCGGCGTGGTTCCGCCGACGCCGCCGGTGCAGGCCACCCCGTTGAGCGTGAACGAGGTCGGCGCGGTGTTGGCGCCGGACCAGGAGCCGTTGAAGCCGAACGAGACGCTGCCGTTGGTGGGGATCGCGGCGTTGTAGCTGACGTTGGTGGCGGTGACTAGGGCGCCGGAGGAGGTGACCGCGGCGTTCCACGCCTGGGTGACCTGCTGGCCGGACGGGAACGTCCAGCGCAGGTTCCAGCCGTTGATCGCGTCGCCGAGGTTGGTGACGGAGACGTTGGCGGTGAAGCCGCCGCCCCACTGGCTGGCGGTCGTGTAGGTCACGCGGCAGCCGGCCGCCGCCTGGGCGTTGGTCGCCAGGAGGGCGGTGCCGGCCACGAGCGTCGCGGCGGTGGCCGCGACCAGGGCGACCCGCAATCGGGCCCGGTTCGCGGTACGGGAAAAGCCGAGCATCGGGATTCCTTCGTGGTGGGGTGTGCGCGTGGACGGGACAGGCGGGGCGCGCACCCGCCCAGCGCGAGAGTAAGTTTGGATTCCAAACATTGTCAATCGGCGCCGATGGATGAGATTCGGGTGAACCGCGCGACCGGGCCAGCGTGCGGCCGGGCTGGGCGTTGCTGTTCGGGGCGCGCCGCCGGCGCGGTCCTGACCGACTGCGCCCGACCCGCCCCCTTAGGGTGCGAGGACGGGGCGCGATCGAGGGGAGAGACCGTGGAACGTGTTACGGGCATCGGTGGGATCTTCTTCCACGCCCACGACCCCGACCGGGTCAATCGCTGGTACGCCACCCACCTCGGGGTCGACCTGGCGCCGGAGTCCTACGAGGTCTCCTCCTGGTGGCAACAGGCCGGCCCCACCGTCCTGGCGGCCATGCCTGCGGACTCCGAGCACTTCGGCGGCCCCAGTCACTCCTGGTCGCTCAACTTCCGCGTCGCCGATCTGGACGCCATGGTCGCCCAACTACGCGGCGCGGGCATCGCCGTCGAGGTCGACCCGGAGGATTACCCGAACGGCCGGTTCGCCAGTCTGCGCGATCCGGAGGACAACGTCGTCCAACTCTGGCAGCCGGACGGAGCCGACAGCCGCGGGCCGCGAAATTGAGGAGGCCGACTCCGGCGAGTGGAGAACGGCCACTGACCTGCTCCTCTCGGACCTCCTGGCGGTAGTCCGAGCCCAGAATCCGGTAGTGCTGATGGGTTGTGTCCAGCGAGGGCAGACGGGAAGTCGTTCACCTTGCTAGCGTCCCGGCATGCGAGCGGCTGTCCGCCGATGGCGTCCGATCAGGTCTCGCAGCGGCAATGGCGGCGCCCCGGCCCCGAGTGGGGCGGTTGATCCGCCCGAGCAGCCTCGGTCGCTGTGGCGCAATCGGGACTACATGTGCTGGTGGAGCGGCAACGCGGTGTCGTTGCTCGGGAGCAACGTCTCCACCATGGCGTTCCCACTGCTAGCGATCTTCAGCACCGGATCGGTGCTGGACGCCGGCATCATCGGGGCAGCCGGACGCATAGGTGGGCTGCTGACACTGTTGTGGGGCGGAGCGCTCGCGGACCGTCGGTCACGCAAGCTGATCCTGGTCGTGGCACCGGCCCTTCAAGCCCTGCTGATGGGCGTGGTGACCGTGTCGTTGCTGAGCGGGCCGGTCCGCGTGGACCTGCTGGCTGGCGCGGCGCTGTTCTCCGGTCTGATCAATGGCGTGCGCTCGGGCGCGGTGCTGCCGGCGTTGCGCCGGATCGTACCCCGCGAGCAGTTCGCCGCCCGCGCCGCTCAGGAGCAAGGGCTGGCAATGGCCGCTCAGCTCGCCGGTTCACCGCTGGCCGGGCTGCTGTTCGCCGTCGCGCGATGGCTGCCGTTCGGAGTGGACGCGGTGTCCTACTTCTTCGCCTCCGTGGGCGCGATGCTCATCCGCCGCCCCCTGGGGCCGGACCGGAAACGCTCGGCCACCGAGGAACCGGCCGACGACGAGTCGAAGCTCCCAAGCGTCGTACACGACATCCGGGAGGGCTTCAGGGTCGTCCTCCGGCACGACTTCCTGCGTTACACCACCGGATGGGTCGCGGTGACGAACCTGGTCGGCAACAGCTTCATGCTGCTGCTGGTAGCCCTGCTCCATGCGCGTGGGGCCTCACCCGGGATCATCGGCGTGACCAACGCCGGAGTACTCGCCGGTGGCATCCTGGGCGCTCTGCTCGCCGGCGCGGTCCTGCGACGGATGAGAGCCCTACACGTCTTTCAACTCGGCGGCTGGATCTACGTCGTCAGCCTCGCGCTCGCCGCGCTCCTCCCCGCCCTGTGGCAGATCGGTCTGGCCGCCGCCGCGTTCACCTTCGCCTCGGTGCCGACCGTCACGGTATGGGAGTCCTACACGGCGCGTCTGGTCCCCGACGAACTGATCGGTCGGGCCGGCGCCGTGTCGGCGTTCTGCGCCCAGTCGCTGACCTGGCTGGGCATGATCCTGGCGGGCTGGCTCGCCAACACCTGGGGCGCGAGCGTCGCGGTCCTGTGCTTCGCCGCGGTCCTTGTGCCGTTCGCCATCGGCGGGCACGTCGCCAGGTCACTCCGGTTGCTGCGGACGCCACTGGACGCCGTCGAGGAGATGCCTGCCGGCCACGGAGTCGGTTCAGTCAGGTGACCGTGCTCAGCAGACCGGGCGTCGAGCCCCACCAACTGGGACGACGGCGTGGGCCTGGCCCTGGGGCCACCCGCACGACATCTTCATGGGTCGTCCGCCGCACGTAACGCCTTGTTGCTACAAGCGCTCGCTGAGCAGCAGATACCCGCCGGCGATCAGCACCCCCACCTGCCAATGCCATCAGCACGCCGAAAGCCTGCCGAAAAAGGCCGTCTCCGACGAGCGGAAACGGCCTTTTCAACTGGTGGAGCTGAGGGGATTTGAACCCCTGACCCCCTCGATGCGAACGAGGTGCGCTACCGGTCTGCGCCACAGCCCCTCCGCCGGCGAACCGGCATCGGTCCCACCTGGCTTTCACCAGGCGGGCCGGCGACAAGGCTAACAGGTCGCACCCCCGGCACGCGAACCACCCCACCGCACCCGCGCTCGCTTCGTCGATCTTGGAGTTATGGCACCTCCGATACCGGCCCGAAAAGGGCAAACCAAGGCACCACAACTCCAAGATCGACGAGCAGGCAGACGGGATCGACGAGCAGGCAGCGCGGGGCGGGGCGGGGGTCAGGCGCCGCGGCCGGACTGGTAGGGGCGGCCGCGTAGACCGCCCGCGCGGCGGTAGGACACCGAGCCGCCGCTCGCCGCCGGGGGCAGGTCCGCCGGGCGGTCCAGGCCCATCGCCGTACGCCGGACCGCCTCGCGCTGGGCGGCCAGCCGGCGCTGCGCCTCCCGGCGGGCCGCCGCACGGCGGGCCTGCTCGCGGCGCACCTCGGCCTGACGGGCGGCCAGCCAGGCCGCCTCCCGGGCCTCCGCGCGCCGCCGCCGGCGCTCGGCCAGGGCGCGCTGGCGCAGGTGCACGACGTACGCGACGAGCAGCATGCCGGTGACCGAGACGCTGATCCAGAACCCGGGGCCGACCAGCACCACGCCGACCAGCTCGACCAGGTTGAGCAGCAGCAGCGCGGCGAGCACCCGGCGGCGCCGGTAGACCGCGGGGGTGTGCCGACGCCGGGGCGGGTGCCGTCGGCGGGACTGCGCCGGGACGGCCGAGACGGGCCGGAGCCGGCCGGAGCGGCGCCGCACGGGCGGCGCGGAGACCGGCCGGGCGAGACTGCCCGTGTCGAAGTCTTCACTGAGGGTGACCACGAGGGCACGCGGCGGGTGCAGCGGTCGCCGCCCGGGCACGGTGCGGCGTCGACGCTGGCGCTGGAGCACCCGCGCCGTCGACTGCGCCCGCTCCGCCACCAGCCGCTCGGTGGCGTCGTACCGGCGGACCAGCGCCGGAGCGAGGGCGAGCAGACCGGCGGCGGCGAGGACGGCGAGGAGCACCGACGTGGGCACCCTCACCCCTCCCGTCACCAAGTTCGGGGCGAGCGCCACACGGCCGCAACTTCTTCCGTCGACCGTCGTTAACGGCGCACATCGTGCGGGCGGGCAGCGCTTGCCACAGCTTGCAGTTACTAGAGGTTACGGGCCGCCGACCAGGTTCACCGTGCGCCGCGCCGGGCGGTCACGGTCCGAACGCGTCACCGCCGGGTGTCACGTACGCGGTGCCACCGCGCCAGCAGGCCGCCCTCGGCGGCCACTTCCTCGCCGGTCATCGCGTATCCGATGTGGTCCCGCCACGCGCCGTCGATGTGCATGTAGCGCACGTGGTAGGCCTCCTCCCGGAAGCCCAGCTTCTCCACCACCCGCCGGGAGGGGACGTTCTCCGGTCGGATGTTCACCTCGATCCGGTGCAGGCCGCCCGGGCCGAACGCGTGGTCCACGGCGAGCGCCACGGCGGTCGGGATCACGCCACGACCGGCCACCCGGGAGTCCACCCAGTAGCCCACGTACCCGGAGCAGAACGCCCGCCGCACGATGCTGCCCACGTTGAGGTGCCCGACCAACCGTTCCCGCCCGTCCTCGCGCAGGCAGACCGCGAACGGCATCCCGTCACCGGTACGCGCCGACCTGCGCTGGTCGGCGTGGACCAGCCGGAACGCGGCCGGAGAGTTCGTCTCGTCCCAACCGCCCGGCACGTGCGACTCCCACGGGGCCAGCCAACTCCGGTTCGCCCGGCGGATCTCGGACCAGGCGAGGGCGTCGGACCGCCGGTACGGCCGCAGCACCACCGGACCGTCCACCAGCACCGCCGGCCACCCCGGCGCCCGCCGGAACCTCACCGCGTCAGCCGTCCGCTCGCGACTGCGGGGCTCGCAAGCTCACTCCTCGCGCTCACCGGCGTCTGTCCAGGAGCAGAACGTCCACGGTGGACCCCGCCGCGGCGGTCTGGACCCGCTCGCCGAGCACCAGCAGGCCGTTCGCCTCAGCCAGGCCAGACAGCGTGAACGGGCCGCCGGCCAGCGGCTGCACGGTGTAGCCGCCACCCCGTCGCTCGGCCACGTGCGCGGGCCGGAACTCGCGCAGCCCCACCGGCGACGAGACCGTCTCCAGCAGGTGCGCGCGGACGCTGGGCCGGAACACCGGCTCGGCGCCGGCCAGCAGTTGGATGGCCGGGCGGGCCAGCACCTCGAAGCCGATCAGCGCCGCGCCTGGCTCACCGGGAAGACACACCACCGGCACCTCCTCGGCGCCGACCGTACCGAACCCGAGGGCGGTTCCGGGATAGAGGGCCACCTCTGTGAAGGTGACCGGCCCGGCCCGGCCGCCGTCGCGGCGGGACAGGATCCGGCGGACCATGTCGCCGGGGCCGGTGCCGGTGCCGCCGGTGGTGATGATCAGGTCGGCGCGCAGCGTCTGGTCCTCCAGCAGACCGCGCAGCGCCTCCGGGTCGTCGTCGCAGATCCCCACCCGGTACGCGAGCGCGCCCGCCTCGGCCGCCGCCGCGGTCAACGCGTGCGAGTTGGTGTCGACCACCTGGCCGGGCTGGCTGCCCCGGCCCACGTCCACGAGTTCGTCGCCGGTGGCCACGATGACCACCCGGGGGCTGGGGCGCACCACCACGTGGCCGATGCCGGTGGCCGCGAACACGGCGACCAGGGCCGGCGAGACGTACGCGCCGGCGCGGGCCAGCAGCGTGCCGGCGACCAGTTCCTCGCCGGCGCGACGCAGGCCGTAGCCCCGCTTGGGGGCGCGGAAGATCTCCACCGCGGCCATGCCCTGGTCTGTCCACTCCACCGGCACCACCACGTCGGCGCCGATCGGCAGCGGCGCGCCGGCCGCCACCGAGAAGCACGACCCGGGGGTGAGCCGGACCGGTCGCCAGCTCGGCGCGCCCAGGTCGCCGACCACGTTGAGCCGGATGCTGCGCCCGCCGGGCATACCGGAGGGGGCCGGGACGTAGCCCGGCCCCCGGCTCCCTCCGGAGATGTCCTCCCAGCGCGCGGCGTACCCGTCCACCGCCGCCTGGTCGAAGGCGGGGTAGGAGTGCGGGGCGACCACGTCCTCGGCGAGCACGTTGCCGTACGCCTGGGTCAGGTCGAGGTCGAGCGGAGGCAGCGCGCGTAACCTGCGCAGCACACTGCCCAGGTAGTCGGCGAGCGGCGTCAACTCGTTCGCGGCCGCCTCGGCGTCGGCCGTCGCGGTCATGTATCGGCACCGCCGGACGTGTCGCGCAGGCCGTTGAGGATGGCGTCGGTGACCGTCTCGTCGCCCCTGTTGACGAACTCGGCCAGCCACTTGCGGAACTCGGCGCCCAGGTCCTCCCGCTCGGCGGCGATCTGCACCACGGTCTGCAGGTAGCCGAGCGGCATGCCGGTGTCGTAGCGGGTGCCCCGGTAGACGATCGCGTGCACCGGCATGCCCTCGGTCCGCAGCAGCTCCATCGCGTCGGTCAGCTGGATCTCGCCGCCGCTGCCCGGCTCGGTGCGCCGGATCGCGTCGAAGATCTTCCCGGGGAGCACGTACCGGCCGAGGACGGCGAGGTTGCTGGGGGCGTCCTCGGGGCTGGGCTTCTCGACCATGCCGGTGACCTTGACGACCTCGGCGATGTCGGCGTATTCCGACTCCGCCGGCTCGACGGAGGCGATCCCGTACCGGCTGGTCTCGGCGGGGTCGACCTCGAAGAACGCGAGCACCACACCGCCGGTGCGGGCCTGCAGCTCCAGCATGGCCGGCAGCAGCGGCTCGGAGGGCTTGACGAACTCGTCGCCGAGCAGCACCGCGAAGGGCGCGTCTCCGACGTGCGACTCGGCATACCCGACGGCGTGGCCCAGGCCGAGCTGCTCCGGCTGGCGGACCGTGTAGACGGCGGCCAGTTCCTCGGTGCGCTTGACCGCGGCGAGCAGCTCGGGCTTCTTGGCGAGCCGATCCTCCAGGTCCGGCCGCCGGTCGAAGTGGTCCACCATCGAGGTCTTGCCCCGCCCGGTGATCAGCAGCACGTCGCCGATGCCGGCCTGGGTGGCCTCCTCGACGATGTACTGCAGCACCGGCCGGTCGACGACCGGCAGCAGTTCCTTCGGGACCGCCTTGGTGGCCGGCAGGAACCGGGTGGCCAGGCCGGCGGCCGGGATGACGGCCTTGACCGCGCGGGAGCGACCAGGGGTCGCTGAGGGGTTCGCTGAGTGCTCCGACATGCCGCGAGACTATCGGCCACGGCTCTGCCGCGGCGGGTGAGGACCGGAAGACGCGCCGCCCTGCGCGGTGCCCGTCGGGTCCGCCGTGCCGGCCCGGGGCAGTCCGTCCGGCGGGCTGACCGTGGCCGCCACCACCGGAATCTCCTGCGTGGGAGCCGGATCCGGGACCGGGGCCAGGCGATAGCCGTCCCGGCCGGCGGCCTTCGCCGCGTAGAGCGCGTCGTCGGCGGCGTCCAACACCTGCTGGCCGCCGGCGGCGTGGTCCGGGTAGACGGCGATGCCGATGGAGACGGTCACCGGCACCCGGACCGGCTCGTCGTCGTGCCCCTCGACCGGCACCGGCTGGTCCCGCACCACCGCGCCCAACCGCTCGGCGACGATCGTCGCGCCGCGCGCGTCGGTCTCCGGGAGCAGCACCACGAACTCCTCGCCGCCCTGCCGGAACGCCAGGTCGACCTCGCGGATCACGCCGCGCACCCGGCGGGCGAACTCGACCAGCACCGCGTCCCCGGCGGCGTGCCCCCAGGTGTCGTTGACGTCCTTGAACCGGTCCAGGTCGAGAGCGAGCACGCTGAGCATCCGGCCGAACCGGTTCGCCCGCTCCACCTCCCGCCGGATCGACTCGCGCAGGTAGCGGTAGTTCCACAGCCCGGTCAGCGGGTCGGTCAGGGAGAGCCGCTGCGCCTCCTCGTGCACCCGGACGTTCTCCACCGCCACCGCCGCGTGGCCGGCGAAGGTCCGCAGCGTGACCAGGTCGTCGTCGTCGAACTCGTGGCCGCCGAGCCGGTCGTAGAGGGCCAGCACGCCGAGCGCACCGCCGGGCGGGGCGGGCGGGTCGCCGTCGGCCGGCGGGTGGCCCGGCCGGTCCGGGCCGCGCGACTCGGCGGCGCCCGGGGCGGCGAACGGCACCGCCACGTACGTCTCGCAGGACGGCTCCCCGGTCGGCGCGTCGGGCGGCGCCCACCGGCCGCGCAGCGGCTCCCCGGTGGCCGCGACCGCGCCGACCACCCCGGCGCCCACCGGCACCCGCAGCGTCGCCGGGTCGGCTGGTTCACCCGTCGGCCAGCGTCCGGTCAGCCCCTCGACGCACTGGCCGACCAGCACGCCGTCGCCGTCGAGCAGCAGCACCGCGCCGGCCCGGGCGCCGGTCGCGGCGATCGCGCTGTCCAGGATCACCCGCAGGATGCGTTGCAGGTCGTGCGTGCTGGCGAGCGTGTCGCCGAGCACCGCCAGGTGGTTGCGGAGCTGATCCCGGCTGCTGGTGAGCGCCGCCACGTAGCTGCCGGTCTCCCGGGTCATCCGGTTGAACGCGTCGGCCAGCCGGCCGATCTCGTCCCGGCTGCGCACCGGCACCCGGGTGGTCAGGTCGCCGTGCGCCACCCGGTCCACCGCGCCGGCCAGCTCGACCAGCGGCCGGGTGGTCACCCGGGCCAGCCGCCAGGCGGCCAGCACGGCCAGCAGGGCGGCCAGCGCGACGGCGGCGAGCAGTCCGCCGTACAGGCCGGGCGGCCGCTCGCCGGGCACCGAGAGCACCAGCGGCAACGGCTGCCCCGGTGACGGCCCCACCCGGCGCACGTAGCGGCCGTCGCCGGTCCCGGCCACCCGGTCCCCGTCCGCGTTGCGGGCGGCGGCCAGCACCGCTGCGCGTACCCCCTGGTCCTCGGTCGTGTGGGTGATCCGCCCGGGGTCGTCGAGGAGGGTGACCCCGACGCCGGTCACGGCGGCGAGCCGCGCCACGAAGGCCGGGTCGACGGGCTGCGCGGCGGCGACCGCGCCCAGGTCGGCGCCGGCCGGGTCGCGGAGCTGGACCTCGGCGGCGAGCGCGCCGACCGGCCCGGCGGGCGGACCGGCGCAGTCCTGCCACGGGCGGGTCGGGCCACCGGCGGTGGCGTAGCGGGTGTCCCCCGCCGGGTCGGCGATGCGGACGGCGGCGGCCAGGCCCCGGCCGACCACCTGGTCGGCGACGCGGGACCGGCCGAGCGGGTCGGCGGCCAGCGCGACCGCGTCGGCCGCCGCGCGCAGTTGCTGGCAGAGCGCGTCGACCGAGGTCCGCACGCCGGCCGCGGCCAGGCCCAGCCGCTCGGTGGCGCGGCTGCGGTCGACCGCGCTCAGCGTGGCCCCGACGAAGAACGCGCCGAGCAGGACGGGGCCGAGGACCACCACGAGGAACGCCGCCGTCAACCGCCCACGTAGCGTCATCTTCCCCCCGGAAGTTCCGCGCCCCTTGGTGCGATGCTGACACAGAGCGACCGGTAGGCAAGCGTTGCGTCAGGAGTGTTGCATGCCGAAATTTTCGGATGACGTGCACGAGGCGAAGCGGGAGCTGCGCGTCGCGCTGCTCGCCGCGCGCCGGTCGCTGTCCGCGCCGCGCCGCGCCGAGGCCGCGGCGTCCGTGCAGGCCGAGCTGGTGGCCCTGGTACGCCGGCTGCGCCCGGCCCGGATGACCGCGTACGTGCCGGTGGCCTCCGAGCCCGGCGGCGACGACCTGCCCGACGTGCTGCGGGGGGCGCTGCCGGCCGACGCCGGGCTGCTCCTGCCGGTGCTCCGCGACGACCTGGACCTGGACTGGGCCGCCTACACCGGCCGGGAGTCGCTGCGCGCCGCCGGGCGGGGCCTGCGCGAGCCGACCGGTCCGCCCCTGGGCCGCGCCGCGGTGGCCGGGGCCGACCTGGTGGTGGTGCCGGCCCTGGCGGTGGATCACCGGGGCGTCCGGCTCGGTCGGGGTGGCGGCTCGTACGACCGGGCGCTGGCCCGGGTGCCGGCCGGCGTGCCGACCGTGGCGCTGCTGCACGACGGCGAGCTGGTGACCTCGGTTCCCGCCGGTCCGCACGACCGCCCGGTGCACTGGGTGATCACCCCGTCCGACGGGCTGGTCGCGGTGCCGGGTGTGGGCCCGGGCGCTTCCGCTGGACGAACCCGGGTGCGATGACGCACCATTGGCACTCGAAGACCACGAGTGCCAGTCAGGCCGTCTGAGATCCGGAGGAGAACGTGCCCACGTACCAGTACGCCTGCACCGCGTGCGGCCACCAGCTCGAGGCGGTGCAGTCCTTCTCGGACGAGCCGCTGACCGAGTGCCCGGCGTGTGAGGGGCGGCTGCGCAAGCTCTTCAACTCCGTCGGCATCGTGTTCAAGGGCTCCGGCTTCTACCGCACGGACTCGCGTTCGTCCGGTTCCGACACCGCCGCCGCGAGCAAGCCGGCGAAGTCCGAGTCGTCCCCGTCCGCCGACTCCTCGTCCTCGTCGTCCGGTTCGTCCTCGTCCGGCTCGTCGTCCTCGGGGTCGTCCGGTTCGACGTCGGGCTCCTCGGCGAGCAAGACGCCGGCGGCGTCCAGCTCCTCCTGACCCACGCTCCCTGACCGTGGCCGCTCCCGTACCGGGGGCGGCCACGTTCGCGCGCCCACTCGGCCGAGCGGCGCGACGGGCGGTTGTCCACAGGGAGCCGGGTTGTCCACAGGGACGGCGCGTGACGGGTGGCCGCGCCTAGCCTCCTGGGCGACGGTCCGGTTGGCGGGAGGGACGACGGTGGCGGGTGACGAGGGGACGTTGCGTCCGGTTCGCTGGCGTGGTCTGCCCCGGCGCCGAACCCTGCTGCGGGTGACCGCGGTCGCGGTGCTGCTCGGGCTGGCCGCAGCCGTGTTCCAGACCCCGGCCGGCTGCCCGCCCGGTCCGGAGCCGGCCGCCGGCCCCACGGCCGGGGCGGGCACGCCGCCCTCGGGAGCGCCGACACTGCCCGCCGGTGCGGTCGGGGTGCCGGTCCGGCTGGCCGAGCCGGCCGCCCTCGCGGTCCTGCGACCGGGCGCCCGGGTGGATCTGCTCGTCGTGCCGGCCGGTGGGTCGACCGAGCCGACGGTGGTCGCCCCGCGCGCGCTGGTGCTCGACGTGGTGGGCGCGGACGGGGCGGTCGACGGCACCTCGGCGCTCTACCTGGCGCTTGCGCCGGAGCAGGCGCGTCGCGCCGTCGGCCTGCCCGAGGGCAGCCGCTTCGCCGTGGTCGTACGCGGCTGACGCCGGCCGGGCCCGCTCTCGGGTCAGCCCCAGTGCGGCGGGCGCTCGGCGAGCAGCCAGTCGTCGTCACGGCCGGGGCGCTCGCCCCAGCCGTGGTCGGTGTCGTCGGTGGTCTGCTCGGGCAGCACCACGAGATCGTCGCTGAGGTCGACCACGCGGTCGTCGTCGCCGCGCGGGACCCGGATGCCGGGGTCGGTCACGAGCAACAACGATACCGCCGCCCGGCCGGACGGGTCCGCCGTGACGCGGGCGGGCGAGCCGACGTCGCCGCGTCGGGCGGCCGGGCGGCCGGGGCGTTGGTAGCGTCGGACGGCGTGACGACGCCGAGCGGTGGCAGCCCCGACGACGAGACCTGGCGAGGCCCGGAGCATCCGGCCGACGCCGACGAGACCGCGATGACGGAGCAGCCGGCCGGCACCGACGAGACGGCGGTCCCGGCACGGCCGGCCGGCCCACCGGAAGCCGGCCCGCCTCGGAAGGGGCAGGGTGCCGCTCCGGCCGAGCCGGAGCCGGCCACCGGCGCGGCGGGGACCGCCACAGCGGAGGCCGAACCGGCCCGGTCCACCAGCCCGTGGTCCCGCGAGGGCGCGATGGAGAGCCCCTGGGCCCGGCCGGACCCGGCCGCGCCCGGTGGTTGGGCCGCGACGGCCGGCGAACTGCCGGACCCCTCCGGGAACCCGGCGCCGACCGGGTACGCCGGGCCACCGCCGAGCACCCCTCCGCCGCCCGGTTGGCGGCCGCCGGTGCACGTGCGGACGCCACCGCCACGACGACTACCACCGCAGGACATGGCCGCCATGGACCAGGCGGAGCAGCGCGCCCAGCGGGTCACCTACGGCGTCGGCGCGGTCGTCGGCGCGGTGCTGGTACTGCTCACCTGCCTGCTGTGCTCGCGCGTGCTGTTCTGACCGGCGTCAGACGATCCCGTCCCACACCATCTTGGCGCCGCTGTCGCCGGTCAGGTAGACGTACACCAGCGCGAAGACCGCGAGCACGGCCGCCACGGCGGTGAGCGCCAGGGGCAGCCAGCGGGGCAGGTTCCGGTCCCGGGTGAAGCGGCTGGTCACCAGCAGCAGCAGGAGCGCCACGACGGCCAGGCCCAGCGTGAACCAGAGCAGCGTCTCCCCGTACTCGGAATGCTCGTGGATCTTCTGGAGCCCTTCGGCGGGGTAGCCCCGCGCCTCCAGCGCCTCCTCCAGTTCCTCGCCGGACTCCGTCGCCACCCAGGTGACGATCGGGGTGACCACGGCGAGCGCGCCCACCGCCCAGTCCAAACGGGGCCGCCAGCGGGGCAGCACCCCGTACGCGACGGTGAGCAGCGCCAGCAGCGGCACGAGCACCACCGCGGCGTGAATGACCAGGACGTGGCCCGGGAGACCGTTGACTTCCCTGAACACCGACACCTCCGGCAAGTGGGTGGAACCGCGCGGTCAGCGTACGACGAAGCGTGGCCTACTTCGACACACGCGTTCCGCACCGTTCCGGTTCACGCTGTGGCCCCGACCACCCGCGAAGAACGCTCGCTTGTCGGCCCGCCGACCCCGTGCTGTCATGGATCCATGTCCACGGGTGAGGAGTTGCTCCGGTCGCGGGGCCTGCGGGTCACCCGGCCCCGCCTCGCCGTGCTCGACGTGCTCTCCGGCGGCGGTCACCTGGAGGTCGACGAGATCACCCGGCGGGTCCGCCAGCGGCTGGACTCGGTCTCCACCCAGGCGGTCTACGACGTGCTCGGCGCGTTGTCCCGGGCCGGCCTGTCCCGCCGGATCGAGCCGGCCGGGAGCCCGGCCCGCTACGAGGCGCGAGTGGGCGACAACCACCACCACGTGGTGTGCCGCGGGTGCGGCGAGATCGCCGACGTGGACTGCGCGGTCGGCAGCGCGCCCTGCCTGGACCCGAACGTGGCGCACGGCTTCGAGCTGGACGAGGCGGAAGTGACCTTCTGGGGGCTCTGCCCGGCCTGCCGGTCCCGCCGTTCCGCCGACGTCTGACGAGGCGCCCGCGCCCGGCGTGGCACTCTTGACCGGTGGACACCGAGGATCTCGGCCTGTTCGGTCCGGGGTCGGTCACGTGGAAGGTGCACGAGGAGCCGATCCTGATCGTCGCCGGCCTGCGCTCGCTCTACCTGCAGGCGTTGCACCCGCGCGCGATGGCCGGTGTCGCGCAGAACAGCAACTACCGCTCCGACGCCTGGGGCCGCCTGGTCCGGACGGCGACCTACGTGGCGACGACGATCTACGGCACCACCGCCGAGGCGGAGGCGGCCGGCCGGCGGCTGCGCACGCTGCACGCCCGGATGCGCGCCACCGACCCGTTCACCGGCGCGGAGTTCCGCGTCGACGACCCCGACCTGCTGCGCTGGGTGCACGTCACCGAGGTGGAGTCGTTCGTGAGCACCGCCCGACGGGCCGGGCTGGCGTTGAGCGACGACGAGGTGGACGGCTACTACACCGAGCAGCGCCGGTCGGCGGCCCTGGTGGGGCTGGACCCGATCGACGTGCCGGGCACCGCCGCCGAGGTCGAGGCCTACTACCGGGACGTCCGTCCGCAGTTGCGGATGACCCGGGAGGCGGCCGAGACGGCGCTGTTCCTCACCGCGCCACCGATCCCGTGGAAGCTCAGCCTGCCGGTGAAGCTCGGCCTGACGCTCGGTCCGCCGCGCTGGGCGTACCTGGGGGTCGCGGGGACCGCGCTGGGGTTGCTGCCGGCCTGGGCGCTGCGGCTCTACGGCGGGCTCGGCCTGCCCACCACCGCGATGTCGGCGGACCTGGGCGTGCGGGCGCTGCGACTCGCGCTGGCGGCGGTGCCCCGCCGCTATCGGGAGGGGCCGTTGCAGCAGGCCGCCAAGGAGCGTGCCGCCCGTCTCGCGGCGGCCTGAGACGCCTCAGTCGGCGTCGCCGGCCGGCTCGGCGAGGCGGTCGACGGCGGACCAGGGTTCCTTGCCCGGGGTCTGCGCGCCGGTCGGGCAGGTGCGCCGGTAGTCGCACCAGCCGCACCGGGGCCCCGGCTCGGTGGGGAACGCCGCGTCGGGATCGGCACCGTCGGCGACCGCCCGTTCGGCGGCCATGATGTCGCGGGCGGTGTCCTCCGCGCGGGTGAGCTGCCGGTGCAGCGACTCGGGCGTGTGCTCGTGCGCGGCGACCGTGCCGGTGGGCAGGTGGTGCAGCTCGACGCGGCGGCACGGCTTGCGGAACACCCGCTCCGCCGCGTACGCGTAGAGCGCGAGCGCCTGCGAGCCGCGCGCGTCGTCGGCGTCCAGCCCGGTGCGGCCGGTCTTGTAGTCGACGATGACCAGCTCGGGCCGGCCGTCCGGGCCGGGGCGGGAGTCGATCCGGTCGGTGCGGCCGTTGAACGCGAGCACGGCGGTCTTCACCGCGACCACCCGCTCGACGCCGACCGGCTCGTCGGCCGGGTCGAGGCCCGCCACGTAGGACTCCAGCCAGGCCAGCGCCCGCCGGAAGGCGTCGCGCTCCTGCTCGTCGTCGCGGTAGCCCTCGCGGACCCAGGTGCCCTTGAGCAGCGTGCCGAGCACCTCGGGGCGACGGCGGTCGGGGGCCAACGCATACCAGTTCTTGAGCGCGGTGTGCACGCTCGCGCCGAGCGAGTTGTGCGCCCACGGCGGCCCCTTGGACGGGGCCGGGCGGTCCACGTAGGCGTAGCGGTAGCGACGGGGGCAGTCGGCGTAGGCGCCGAGCTTGCTGGGGGTGCAGACGAAGAGCCGCTCCGGCATGCCCTCGAAGCCGAGCTGCTCGGCCTGCTCGGCGCGGGGCCGGGGCGGGCGGCCGCCGGCGGGTCGTCCGGTCGGTGAGGGTCGTCGCACGCCTGAGATCCTGCCATCCGGGTGCGACAGCGGCCGGCCGGCTCAGGCGTTGTTGAGGTATTCGGTCACGAAGGCGGCGATCGCGTCGGCGATGAGCTGCACGGCGATGGCGGCCAGCAGCAGGCCGGCGATCCGGGTCAGCACCTCGATGCCGCCCGGGCGGAGCACCTTGACGATCCCGCCGGAGAAGCGCAGCACCACCCAGACGGCGACCATGACGGCCACGATGGCCAGGGCGATCGCGACGTAGTCGGCGACGCCGCCGGCCTGCTGCACGAAGAGCATGGTGGCCACGATGGCGCCGGGGCCGGCCAGCAGCGGGGTGCCCAGCGGCACCAGCGCGATGTTCGAGGTGACCTGCTGGCTCGGGTCGTCCGCCTTGCCGGTCAGCAGCTCCAGCGCGACCAACACCAGCAGCAGGCCGCCGGCGGCCTGCAACGCGGGCAGGTCGACGTGCAGGTAGGCCAGGAGGGTCTGCCCCGCCACCGCGAAGATCACGATGACCCCGAGCGCCAGCGCGACGGCCTGCCAGGCGGCCCGGTTCCGGTCGCGGGCGGGCAGCGGCCCGGTGAGCGCGAGGAAGATGGGCATCATTCCGGGCGGGTCGACGATCACCAGCAGGGTCACGAAGACCTCGCCGAAGAGCTTGAGATCCACGCGGACACGGTAGCGGTGCCGCCGGAACGCTTCAGCCTGAAGCGACCGGGGTCACCCCCCGGGCCAGCCCGACGATCCGCTCGTACGCCTCGGGCCCGGTGGTGAACGCGCCGAGCCGCACGGTCTTGTGCGTGCCGTGAAAGTCCGACGAGCCGGTGACCAGCAGTCCCAGCTCGGCGGCGAGCCGCCGGACGTGTTCCCGCTCGGCCGGGCTGTGGTCCTCGTGGTCGGCCTCCAAGCCGGCCAGGCCGGCCGCCGCCAGCCGCACGATCAGGTCGTCGGGCACGATCCGGCCGCGCCGGCTGGCCCTCGGGTGGGCGAAGACGGGCACGCCGCCGGCCGACCGCACCAGCGCCACGGCGCGAAACACGTCGATGTCGTCCTTCGGCAGCCGGTACCGCTCCCCCAGCCAGTCCGGGCCGAACGCCTCGGTGGTGGTGGCGACCAGGCCGGCGCGGATCAGCGCCTGGGCGATGTGCGGGCGGCCGACCGTGCCGCCCGCCGCGCCGGCCAGGATCTCCGACCAGCTCACCGGGATGCCGTCGGCCTGGAGCAGCCGGACGATCCGCTCGCCCCGCTCCTCCCGGGCCCGCCGAACCCGGGCCAGTTCCGCGGCCAGCTCGGGCTCGGCGGGGTCGAAGAGGTACGCGAGCAGGTGCAGCGGGATCGCCGGCTCGACACCGAACCAGCGACAGGACAGCTCCGCCCCGCGGATCAGGGTGAGACCGCGCGGCAGGGCGGCGACCGCGTCCGCCCAGCCCGCCGTCGTGTCGTGGTCGGTGAGCGCCACCACGTCGAGGCCCGCGTCGGCGGCGGCCCGGACCAGATCGGCCGGGCGGAGCGTGCCGTCGCTCGCGGTGGAGTGGGTGTGCAGGTCGATGCGGGCGAAGGCGCTCACCCGCCCGACGCTACGCCCCGTCGGGCGGGGTGGGGACGTCGGCCACCACGACGGGTCGCGTGCCCGTGGTCACCCCCGAGACCGCCGACGGGGTCGGTTGCTCGCCGGCCAGCACCCGCTTGGGTTCGACCCGGACCAGCTCGCCAGCGGCGTCCACGTGCAACGCGACGCCGGCCCGGGACCAGGCGACCGCGCCGGAGAGCGCGGGGCCCGCCGGGTGGGCCGCCGGGGTGGCCCCCAGGTCGGTCAGGTCGACCAGTTGGGCGGCGTGTCCGGCGCCGTTCACCAGGAGCCACCGCCCGTCGGGCGAGACCCCGCCGAGGCCGTCGACGGCCGGCTTCGCGCCGCAGCCCGTCCGCACCGGGGCGAGCCCGCGTGCCGGGTCGAGCAGCGCCAGGCAGGGTTGCCGCGCCGCGCCGACGGTGACCAGACCGACCAGCCGACCGTCCGGCCGGGCCCCGTAGACGGCGTGGACGTCCGGGTTCGCCGAGCCCGGCAGGCCGCCCGCGGCCCGCCGCCAGACGCTCATCCCGCCCTGGTCGGGCTGCCGGAGGAGCACGTCGTCGCCGGTGAAGCCGACCGGCACCACGCCGGCCGGCGCGGTCACCCGGACGGGCGCGATGAGCTGCCCGGCGACCACCCCGGCGGCGATCAGCTCCGGGCCGTCCCGCCAGGCCACCTGCCGACCGTCGGCGGAGATCGCGACCGCGTCCGCGGCGGCGAGCATGACCTGCGGCGTGTTGCGGTCGGTCGGCGGCACCCACCAGAGGGTACGGCCGGCCGCGGTGGCCGCCGAGGTCACCAGCCAGCCGCCCTGGTCGTGGACACGCTGTGCCCGCTCGACCCCGTCCACCCCGGTCAGCGCCCGCCGTTCGCCGCCGCTGGCCTCCAGCCAGCCGTCGACGAGCAGGTCGAGTTCGGCACGGACGGAGCCGGACCGGGTGGCCGGCGTGGATTCCGAGGGGAACGGGGACGGGGAGAACCCGGGCGGGTCGCCGAGCACCACGGTGGGCGTGCCGCCGGTCCCGGCCGGCCCGGTGATCTGTGCCATCCCGGCGCTGACCAGGACCGTCGCCATGCCGGCGAGGGCCAGCCCGGTGAGCGCGCGACGGCGGCCGGCGCGGCGGGCCCGGCGCATCGCCACGCCGGCCGGGTCGACGCCGAGAGGTCGGGGCGTGGCGACCTGACGGGACAGCGTGTCCCGCAGCGCCCGCTCCAGCTCGTCCTCGCTCACGGGGAATGGACGCTCCGGGCCGCCCGTCCGGTTGTCGCCGTGCTGCCGGATGCCGCTCATCAGGTCTCCGCCGCGACCGGGACGGCGGGACGGACCGGCGCGGCGGCCGGCGGCGACGCCGGACGGTCGGCTCCGGCGGGTCGCCGGGCGGGCTCGGCCGGGGCGCCGACCGGCTCGGCCGGGGTACGGGACGCCGGGGCCCCGACTGCTCGGGCCGGGGTGCGGGGGGCCGGGGACACGTCGGGGCGGCCGGCGGAACCGGCCGGGACGCGGGACGCCGACGGCGCGGCCGGTTGGCGGGTCGCTCCGGGTCGGGTGCGCGGCCCGCCCGGGGCGGGCGCGCCGCGGACGACCGGTTCGGCGGACTGCTCGACCGGATCGGTCGGCAGGCCCAGGGCCGCCTCCGAGCCGAGCCGGCGGCGCAGGGTGTTCAGCGCCCGGGAGGTCTGGCTCTTGACGGTGCCCGGCGAGATCTCGAGCAGGGCCGCCGTCTGCGCCTCCGACATGTCCTCGTAGAAGCGCAGCACCAGCACGGCACGTTGCCGCGCCGGCAACGCCTGCAGGTGCCGCCAGAGCGCGTCCCGGTCGAGCTGCTGCTCGATCTCGTCGACACCGGCCCGCTCCGGCAGCACCTCGGTCGGCCGTTCACCGTGCCACCGGCGGCGCCACCAGCTGGTGGACGTGTTGACCAGGACCCGGCGGGCGTAGGGCTCGATGGCGTCGATCCCGCCGAGCCGTTTCCAGGCCAGGTAGGTCTTGGTCAACGCGGTCTGGAGCAGGTCCTCGGCGGTGGCCCAGTCGCCGGCCAGCAGGTAGGCCGTGCGCAGCAGGGCGCCGGAGCGGGCCGCGACGAACTCGCGGAACTCCTCCTCCAGCGGATCCCTGCTCGCCACGCTCACCTCCGCGCCCCCGTCCTGCCTGGCAGGCTCCCATGGCTGGACGGGTGGTCACGTCGGCAAAAGGTGTGCACTTCATCCGATGTTCGGACGAAAAGTTTCAGGCGCCGTCGTCGGCCTTCGCCTCGTCCTGCTCCTTGCCGATCCGCGCCTCCACGGCCTGCGGCTCGTACATCTCCTCGACCACGCGCAGGTAGAGCTCGTTCGGGTTGGGCAGGTTCTTGATCTCGCGGAGCGCCTGCTCCTGACCCGCCGACTCCAGCACGAACGTGCCGTAGTTGAGGGCGCGGCCGGTCGGCGTCTGCTCGTACTTCATGTCGGTGACCCGGACCAGCGGCATCATCGCGACCCGCCGGGTGATGATCCCGTTGACGACCATCACCCGCTTGTTGGTCAGGATGAAGCGGTCGTACCACCAGTCGGCGACCCGCCAGGCGACCCAGCCCATCACCCCGAACCAGAGCAGCACCGCGACCGTGGTGAGCGCGCCGACGTCCCGCCCGGCGAGGAAGCCGGAGAGGTAGCCGAGCACGAAGGTGGCCGCCACGCCGACGATGATCGGCGTGGTCAGGTGCACCCAGTGGCGCTTCCACTCGCCGCGGAAGCGCTCGGTCGGGAAGAGGTAGCGGGCCGCCAGCGCGCTCGGCTCGTCCTCCATCGGCAGCACCCGGCGCGGCGCCATGCCGGAGGCGTCGGCCCGGAGACCGGCCAGCTCCTCCTCGGAGATCGGCTGCTCCGGGTAGCCCTCCGGGTCGCGCGCCCAGCCACGACCGGAGCGACCCTCGCCCGCGTAGCCGGGGCCGTCGCCGAAGGCGGCGTCGTCCGACAGGGAGGGTCCGCCGCCGTAGGCGGGGCCGGCGCCGTAACCGGGACCGTCGTCCGGGTCGATCCGGGGGATCGGCTCGGTGTCGCGCTCCCGGCGTGCCCGGTCGGGATCGTCCGGGTCGTAGGGTGGACCGGAGGGGCTTCCCATGTGCGGTTAGGCGACCAGGTTGGTGAAGAAGTCGCCGAAGCCCTGGGCGATGTCCATGATGCCGCCGCCCAGGGACTTGAAGACGTCGGCGGCGGAGTTGGGCCGGTACGCAACGAAGAAGATCAAGAATGCGATGCCGGCCCAGGTGAGGACCTTCTTGACCATAGCGGGCCATCCTCTCGCGCGGAGCCGGGTCCGTTTACCGCAGCGGCACCCAGAGTATCAGCATGGTGTCTGTCCGTGAATATCTGCGTCCGCTCCCCGACTCGCCGGTGCCGGCCGGTCAGGCCTGCCCGTGCAGGTACGGGGACGGTGCGCCGTACACGAGTTCGGGCGGTGTCCACTCGGTGAGGTCGTGCAGCACGACTTCTTCCGCGAGGAGGTGACCCGCACTCGCCGGCCAGGCTATCGCATGGAGCCACATTCCCCGAGCCTCGCCGGCGTACGCACTTCGATCCGTTTCGGAACGGACGAGCCACAGTGGAGTGGGATGGCCGCCCACCCGGATCTTCGCGTGCGGCAGACGCTCGGGGTGACCAGGGCCGGGATCGGTAAGCGCCTCCTCCACCTGCGGGCCGGGGTCGGGGCCGGGCAGTCCCGCGAAGCGGGAACCGAGACCGACGCCGGGTTCCTCGGCGACGAAGATCAGGTCGGCCGGTCCGCCGTCGAGCGGGGCCGGGCCGGCGCAGGCGACCACGGTGGCGCGGACCCCGGCCCGGTCGTCGCCGGCCCAGGCCACCCCGGTCAGCGTCCAGCCCGGCGGCAGTGGCCACGGGCACCACAGCGGCATGCCGGGCCGGTCGGCCGGGTCCCCGTCGGCGGCCACCCGCTCCACCACGCTGGCCATGATCTCGGCGCCGATGTGCTCCGGCACATGCAGGGGCGCGACCGGCCCGCAGCGCAGGCACCGGTACTCGCCGTGCATCAGGTCGGGCTCGCGTACCGGGCCCGCGCACTTCGGACAACTCACCGCGACAGTCACGCCTTCACCGTCACCCCGGGCCGGCGAGGCGTCAAGCGGGGCACGTGGGATTTCCGTCAGACGACGGAACCACCGAGCGTCAGGCCGGCGGCGGACCCGCGTGCGAGCGGATCCAGGCGTGCATGGCGATGCCGCTGGCCACGCCCGCGTTGACGGAACGGGTGGAGCCGTACTGGGCGATCGAGAACAGCGCGTCGCAGGCCGCCCGGGCCACCGGGGACAGTCCCGGGCCCTCCTGGCCGAAGAGCAGCACGCACCGGCGCGGCAGGACGCTGCTCTCCAGCGACCGGGAGCCGGGCAGGTTGTCGATCCCGACCACCGGCAGCCCCTCCCCGGCCGCCCAGGCGACGAACTCCTCGATCGTCGGGTGGTGCCGTACGTGCTGGTAGCGGTCGGTCACCATGGCGCCCCGACGGTTCCACCGCCGCCGCCCGACGATGTGCACCTCGGCGGCGAGGAAGGCGTTCGCGTTGCGGACCACGGTGCCGATGTTGAAGTCGTGCTGCCAGTTCTCGATCGCCACGTGGAAGTCGTGCCGCCGCCGGTCCAGGTCGGCCACCACGGCCTCCCGCCGCCAGTAGCGGTAGCGGTCGACCACGTTGCGCCGGTCGCCGGCCGCGAGCAGCTCCGGGTCGTAGCGCGGGTCGTCCGGCGGGTCACCGGGCCAGGGCCCCACACCCACGTCGAGCTGGTCGTCGGTCACGGTCTGCAGAGGGTACGGCCCGCCGGCGCCGGCCGTCAGCGCAGGTCGAGCGCCCCGCCCAACCGGTCCAGGAACCGGCGGTCGGCGGGGCTCGGCGGGAGGTCGCCGGACCGGCACACCCGGGCCGCCACCGACTCCACCCACTGCCGGTAGGCGGCCGAGTCCGCCGGATCAGCGCGGCGGCGCAGCACCCGTACCGCGGCCCGGGCGGCGGCGAGCAGGTCGACCAGGTCGGTGAGGCGCTCGTCCCGGTCGGCGGCCCCGTCGTGGCGGGCGTAGATGGCGGTGACCACGGCCCGGATCAGATCGCTGTCGAAGGCCCGACCGGCGGCGACCGCGTCCAGGCCGGCCAGTCCGCCGGCGACGCCGCGGGGCGGACGCCCGGGACCGGGCGAGGCGGCGGCGACGAGGACTCGACCCGGCAGGTCGGTGAGCAGGTCCCACTCCGCGGCCGAGTAGGCGGCGGTGGTGAGCGGTGCGGCACGGCGACCGGCAGAGGGCGGCTCTCCGGCGACGGAGTGGCTCATGGGGACCTCCAGCCAGAGCATATGCCCCCAAAGAGGGTCAGGGCCCCGTCCCCGCGGAACGGGTACGGGGCCCTGCCGGCCGGGGTGCCCGGGTCAGCGCGGCTCGGGGAAGCTCGGACGCTCCGGGTCGACGCCGTCCGGGACGGCGGCGGCCGCGTACTCCTTCTTCGGGACCATGACCTTGCGGCGGAACACGCAGACCATCGTGCCGTCCTGGTTGTAGCCGCGGGTCTCCACCGCGACCACGCCGCGGTCGGGCTTCGAGGCCGACTCCCGCTTGTCCAGCACGGTGGTCTCGCCGTAGATCGTGTCGCCGTGGAAGGTCGGTGCGACGTGCCGCAACGACTCGATCTCCAGGTTGGCGATCGCCTTGCCGCTGACGTCGGGCACCGACATGCCGAGCAGCAGCGAGTAGATGTAGTTGCCGACCACCACGTTGCGCTTGAACTGGGAGGCGGACTCCGCGTAGTGGGCGTCCATGTGGAGCGGGTGGTGGTTCATGGTGAGCAGGCAGAAGAGGTGGTCGTCGTACTCGGTGACCGTCTTGCCCGGCCAGTGCCGGTAGACCGCGCCGACCTCGAACTCCTCGTAGTAGCGGCCGAACTGCATCCTTGTCCCCTTCGACGGGCGGCGATGGAGTTCGGCACAGCATGCCTTACCGCTTGTTAAGGCGAGGACGGGGGCGCTCCCCCGGCGGAAAAGTCACACCGGGCGCCACCTGGGTGGAGACGCAATGAGCGGCGGGGCCCTCCCCGGCACCCGCCGCCCACGCTCTGATGTGAGAGATTCTGCCGTACGGGGGTACGGTGACGACAGAGACGGACGTCACATTTATCTTTTCGTAACACTACTCACCGTCACCGTCGACCCCCCGGGAAGCGATCTCCGCAGGCCCGATCCCCGCTCGTCAGAGCGCAAGTTACCGATTCGTAGCCGAAACAGAGCGCGATCTCCTTGGAAACGCTCCCATCACGTCCCGTCACGCAAATGCGGCCTGCACTTGCGTTCCGCACGGCCGCCGACACAGATGGACCTCGATGTGCCCTGGGTCACCGTCGGGCTGCGCAGCGTTTCGTCGCGCAGGTCACGGGAATTCCCATGGATCGACCCTGGTTCCACCGGACGTACAGCAATCCGCGGTGATCGGAGAGAGCAATGGCAACGGTTGAGCTGACCACGGCCAACTTCGACGAGGTGACCGGGCGTGACGGCATCGTCCTGCTCGACTTCTGGGCGGACTGGTGCGGTCCGTGCAAGCGCTTCGCCCCCGTCTACGAGCGCTCCTCGGAGAAGCACCCGGAGATCGTCTTCGGCAAGGTCGACACCGAGGCGCAGCAGGAGTTGGGCGCCAAGTTCAACATCAGCTCCATCCCGACCGTGATGGCGATCCGGGACGGCGTGATCGTCTTCGCCCAGCCGGGCGCCCTGCCCGAGTCGGCGCTGGAGAACCTGATCGAGCAGGTGCAGCAGTTGGACATGGACGACGTCCGCAAGAAGCTGGCCGAGCACAAGCACTGAGCACTTTCCGCCGCCGGCCGGGCCCGACCACGGGCCCGGCCGGCGGCGTGTCACGTCCGCGTGGCACGGGCGGGACGGGCAGCGAGAATTGGCCGATTGAGGGACAGATTCGGGCGCTTTCCTCCCGTAGCGTCACGACGCGATGGAGACCTTGACCACCCGCGGGCGCGCCGTCCGGTTGGGCGCCACCCTGCTCGGGGCGGCACTGCTCCTCCTCGGCACGGTGTACGGCACCGACGACGACTTCCCGTTCGGGCCGTTCCGGATGTACTCCACCTCGGACCCGCCGAACGCGCCCGCGCCGGACACCCGGGTGGAGGGTGTCGACCGCACCGGTGCGGTGGTGTCCCTCGGCCAGGAGGCAACCGGCATCCGCCGGGCCGAGATCGAGGGCCAGCAGGACCGGTACGCGACCGACCCGAGTCTGCTGCGCACCGTCGCCGAGGCGTACGAAGAACGCCACCCCGACGCCCCGGCGCTGGTCGAGGTGCGGATCGTGGTCCGCTGGTACGACATCCAGGGCGGACGCCCGACCGGCGAGTGGACCGACCGCACCGCCGTGCGGTGGGAGACCGGATGACCGGCTGGCTCACCGAGGCGGTGCCGCGCGGCCGGGTGGCCGCCTTCCGCACCCTCGTCTACCTCTTCGTCGCCGCCGACCTGGTCGTCTTCACCCCCTGGGTACGCACCCGCGTCGACGTCCCCGGCGACCTCTACCAGCCGCTGCTCGTGGGCCGGCTGCTCCCGCTGCCCACGCCCACCCCCGCCCTGGTCGGCGTGGTCTTCTGGGTGCTGCTGGCCGCCGCGCTGCTGGCCGCCACCGGCCGCGCGCCACGGCTGCTCGGCTGGACGGTCTTCGCGCTCTACTTCGAGTGGATGATCGTGGCGATGAGCTACGGCAAGGTCGACCACGACCGGTTCGGGCTCCTCGTGGCGCTGGCCGTGCTGCCCACCGCCGGCCGGGCCCGCCACGGCGACCCGACCCGCACCGAGGCGGGCGGATGGGCGCTGCGCGTCACCCAGATCGCGGTCATCTGCACGTACTTCCTCGCCGCCTGGGCCAAGTTCCGCTTCGGCGGCCTGGACTGGGCCACCGGTTCGGTGCTGGCCCGGGCGATCATCCGCCGCGGCACCGATCTCGCCGACCTGATCGCGCAGGTCCCGCACCTGCTGATCGTGGCCCAGTTCGGCATCCTGGCGTTCGAGCTGCTCAGCCCGCTGGTGTTCGTGGTGCCCGCCCGGTGGCGGACGGCCGTCGTCGGCTTCTTCTACTCGTTCCACCTGGTGACGATCGCGACGATCACCATCTCGTTCGCGCCGCACCTGGTGGCGATGACCGGCTTCCTGCCACTGGAGAAGGTCCGCCCGGTGCTCCTGGCCCGGCGCCTGCTCGGCCGCCGCGACCGCCCGGCCGGTCCCGCCGTCGCCGACGGCCCCCGCTCCGCGCCGTCGGCCGATCCGGCTCCGGCGGCGTCCGCCTCGACGGCCGGGGCCGCCGTACCGGACCCGACCGCCGGTTCCACCGCCCACGGCTGACCGGCGACCGGCCGGTCAGGAGGTCGGGTCGGGTCGGCCGGACCGGCCGTACAACCGTTCCCGGGCCTCCTGGGGCAGCGCGCACGCGGCCGTCCCGCCCGGCATCCGGTGCCGGTTGCGGGCCACCCAGCGGTACGCCGGCCAGGCGGCGGCGCGTACCGGCGCGAGGCGCAGCCCGGCCCCGGCGAACCGCCAGAGCGGCCCGCTGTCGCCGAGCAGCCGGGCGATGGCGTCCGGCCCGGCGGCGCGGGAGCCGTCGGCGCCCACCCACTGGACCGCCTCCTCGCACTCGGCCTCCGTCAGGCCCAGCGCCGACAGGTCGGCGAACTGCCACGGCACCACGCGGGCCCCGGTGGGGATACGACGCTCGATGAACTGCGCGCAACTGGTGCAGAACGCGCAGTCGCCGTCGTAGACGAAGGTCGACGTCTCCATGCCTCCATCCTGCACCCGCCCCGGGCGTGGCGGCGGCCGGTGTCCGGCGCGTCACTTGCGCATCGTTCGAACACGTGTTCGAATGAGGCCCATGCGCTGGGACAACCTCTCCGCTCCCCCGGACGAGGGGGCTCCTGACCGGGCAGCGCCAGCGGCTCCACCCCTGCCGCTGGCGCTGCCCCACGCGGTCGCCCGCACGTTCGACACCCCCGACTTCGCCGGCATGACCTTCTACGAGGTGCAGGCAAAGTCGATCATCAACCGGGTGCCCGGCCAGCCCCGCGTGCCGTTCGAGTGGACGATCAATCCCTACCGGGGCTGCTCGCACGCGTGCACATACTGCCTGTCCGGTGACACGCCGATCCTGATGGCGGACGGTCGCACCCGGGCGATCAGCGAGCTGGAGCCCGGCGACCGGATCTACGGCACCGAGCGGCGGGGCGCCTACCGCCACTACGTCGTCACCACGGTGCTCGCCAAGTGGTCGACGGTGAAGCGGGCCCACCGGGTCACGCTGGCCGACGGCACCACGCTGGTGGCCAGCGGCGACCACCGGTTCCTGACCGAACGCGGCTGGAAGCACGTCACCGGCAGCATGCGGGGCGGCGCGCGACGCCCCTACCTGACCACCCGCAACCGCCTGCTCGGCACCGGGCGGTTCGCCGTCGCGCCGAAGCGCTCGACCGACTACCGCCGGAGCTACCTGCACGCGCTGGTGCGCGGCGCCGACCGGCCCGGCACCCGGTTCCGGCTGGCCACCTCCGCGACCGAGGCGCTGGAGCGGGCGGAGCGGTTCCTCGCCGAAGCCGGGATCGTCGTGGAGCGGTCGGCCGCCCGGGTGGGTCGACGATCAGCGACCGCGCTGCGGACCACCGGGCCGGCCGGCGTCGAGGCCGTCGCCGGGCTGGTCCGGCCGCCGGACGAGCCGACCGACGACTGGCGGCTGGGTTTCCTCGCCGGCCTCTTCGACGCCGCCGGGAGTTGCCGCCGGGGCGTGTTCCGGATCGGCGTCGCCGACGACCGGAGTTGCCGCCACGCGGCCGAGGCCCTCGACCGGTTCGACTTCCGATGGGTGCGCGACGAGCCGGGCAACCGCACCGGGTCGTGCCAGCTCCGGCTGACCGGCGGCCTGCCGGAGCGGCTGCGCTTCTTCCACCTGACCGACCCGGCCGTCACCGGGCCCCGCTCGATCGAGGGCACGGCGCTCAAGTGCGCGGCCCGGCTCCAGGTGACAGCGGTCGAGGATCTCGGCCTGGAGCTGCCGCTGTGGGACATCACCACCGGCACCGGTGACTTCATCGCCAACGGGGTGGTCAGCCACAACTGCTTTGCCCGCAACACGCACACCTACCTCGACCTCGACGCCGGGGCGGACTTCGACCGCAAGGTGGTCGTCAAGGTCAACGCGGGCGAGCTGGTCCGCCGGGAGCTGTCCGCCCCACGCTGGCACGGCGCGCACGTCGCCATGGGCACCAACGTGGACTGCTACCAGCGGGCCGAGGGACGCTACCGCCTGATGCCGCCGATCCTGGAGGCGCTGCGCGACTTCGCCAACCCGTTCTCCATCCTCACCAAGGGCACACTGCTGCTGCGCGATCTGCCGCTGCTGCGCCAGGCCGCCGAGGTGACCCGGGTCGGGTTGTCCTACTCGGTGGGCTTCGTCGACGAGGCGCTCTGGCGGGTCGCCGAGCCGGGCACGCCCAGCCCGCGCCGCCGGCTGGACGCGGTCCGCCGGCTGACCGACGCCGGCTTCTCGGTCGGGGTGCTGATGGCCCCGATCCTGCCCGGCCTCAGCGACGACGAGGAGTCGATCGACGCGACCGTGGCCGCGATCGCCGCCTCCGGCGCGTCCGGCGCGACTCCGCTGGCGCTGCACCTGCGACCGGGTGCGCGGGAGTGGTACGCGCGCTGGCTGGCCCGGGAGTTCCCGCACCTGGTGCCCCGCTACCGCCAGCTCTACCGGGCCGGGGCCTACGCGCCGCAGGCCTACCAGCGGGAGGTGACGGCTCGGGTGCGGATGGCGGCCCGCCGGCACGGGCTGCACCGGGGCGAGACCGGCGACAACCGCCGGCTGCCGGAGACGCCGCCGCCGGCCCCGGCCGCCGAGCAGCTCTCGCTGCTGTGACCGGGTCGGCGGGTTAGTCTCGGCGAATGCGTTCCGCCCAGCAGCTCCTCGCCGACTCCGCCGTGATCGCCGTCGTCGGGGCCTCCCGCGACCCAGGCAAGGCCGCGCACCGCGTACCGCTGGAGATGCAGCGGCACGGCTGGCGGATCATCCCGGTGAACCCGACGGTGGACGAGCTGTTCGGCGAGAAGGCCTACCCGACGCTGGCCGACATCCCGCACCCGGTTGACCTGGTCGACGTGTTCCGGCCGGCGCGGGACGCGGTCGAGGTGGTGCGGCAGGCGGTGGCGATCGGCGCACCGGCGGTCTGGTTGCAGCTCGGGATCGTCTCCGCCGAGGCGCGGCGGATCGCCGAGGAGGCCGGCATCGACTACGTCGAGGACAAGTGCCTCATCGTCGAGCGGGCCGCCGCGGGCCTCTCCCGCCGCTGATCGGCAGGGTCGCGCGCTGGCGGCTGCCGCGTACCCTCCGGGCGTGTCCCTTTCCCACCCGGCCACGGGGCCGGCGACGCCCGGCCGCGACGGACTCTGGACACGCCGGGTGCTCGCGCTCCTGGCGGGAACGGCGGTGGCCGCGGCGACCGCCCGTGGCCTGGTGGCGCTTGGCCCCGCCGGCCTGGACCGGATCCGCGACGTGGCGTGGGCGGCGGGCGGTGTGCACCTGGCGCAGCGGCACTGGCGACCCCGGCGGACCGGGCGGTTGGTCTGGCGTACCCGGGTGGTGGGGCGACGTGCGACGGAGGCCGGGCTGGTGGCACGCCGGTCCGTGGCGGGCCTGCTGGGGCTGGCGGCGGGTCTCGTCTTCTGGACGGTGTTCGGGGTCGGGACGGTCTCGCTCCTGCCCGACCGGTGGTACCGGTTCGGGGTGGTGGCGGTGGCTCTCGGCCTCGGCCTGGCCGTCCACCGCGAAGCCCGGTTCACCGGCCCGCTCGCGCTGACGGCGAGCGGGATCCGGGACGGCGGGGCGTGGTATCCCTGGGCGACGGTCCGGGCGGCCGAGCTCGCTGGGGACGAGCCGGACGGCGGCGTGGCGCTGCGTCTGCTCCCCGAGCGGCTTCCCCGGCCGGTCGTCGGCGGACGCGACGTCACCGTGTCGGACGAACGACTCCTGACCGCGATCGAGCAGTTCCGGGCGGCCCCGGGGACGCTGTCGGTAGGGCTGCCGGTCATACCGCCCGAGCCGGCCGCCCGACCCGGGGTCGGGTGAGGGTCGGGTCACCGGGCCGGGTCGGCGCCGAAGATCAGGTCGAGCTGGGCGTCGAGCGCGGCCAGCGCGGTCTCCGGGGGATAGTGGCCGCCGAGCACGTAGATGCCGAGCCCCTCCATCACGGCGAGCAGCCCGACCGCGGCCCGTTCCGGGTCCAGCCGGCCGTCCGCCACGAGCGGTGAGCCGGCGGCGATCTGTCCGGCCACGAACGCCAGCAGCGCGGCCGTCTCGTCGTGCAGCGCGGCGGCCACGGCCGGCCGGACGGCGGTGTACGCCAGGAAGGCCAGGGCCACCCGGCCGTCCGCCCGCCGTTCGTCGTCGAGCGGCAGCAGCTCGGCCAACATGGCCCGCAGCAGCGCCCGGGGTGCCGGCGTCGCGCCGAGCGGCTCGACCGCCCGGCGGACCCGGGCCTCGTTGCGCTCGCGGACCACGGCGAGCGCGAAGACCATCATCTCGTCCCGGGTACGGAAGTAGTGCTGCACCATCCCGGGGCTGACCTCGGCCGCGGCGGCGACGTGGCGCAGGCTGACCGCCTCCAGCCCCTGCTCGGCCGCGACCCGCATCAACGCGTCGGCGATCAGCGCGCGACGCTCCCGGTGGTCGACCCGCTTCGGCATGCCCCCATGGTTTCACAATACGAGTGCATTGACACGCCACCGAGGATGTTTTACATTGCGACTGCATTGAAAAGAGGGGGTGCGGTGATGGGGCGAGTGCTCCGGCTGGCGCGGCGCGTGGTGGCGTACGAGTGGGGCATGTGGCGCAGCCTCACCCGGTGGGTCCTGCGCCGGCCGTACCCGGTGGCGCCGGGCGCGGAGACGTACGCCTACGTCGGCGGGGTGCAGGCGATCCTGCTGGCCTTCATCGTCCTGTCCACGATCGAGATCCCGGTCCTCGACGTGATCCTGCGGCACACCGTCGACCAGCCGACGGTGCGGCACGCGGCGATCGGGCTCGGCGTCTGGGGCGTGCTGTGGATGGTCGGGCTGCTGGCCAGCCTCCGGATCCACCCGCACGTCGTCGACGACGCCGGCCTGCGGGTGCGCAACGGCGTCTCGATCGACGTCACGATCCCGTGGACCGCCGTCGCCGAGGTGTCGTTCCGTCGCCGCTCGCTGCCGTCCAGCCGGGCCGTCCAGTACGACGCGGACGACCCGGCGGTGCTCAACCTCGGCGTCGGCAGCCAGACCGCGATCGACGTGGTGCTGCGCGAGCCGCTGTCGGTGCCGCTGCCGAAGGGACCGAGCGCGCCGGTGCGGGAGATCCGGCTGTACGCCGACGACCCGGGCGCGCTGGTCGAGCGCGCCCGCCGGCACCTGCCCGCCACCGACCCCGTCACACGCCGGCCGACGCGTTAAGAGGGGGCCCCTGCTCTACCGGAGACGTTAAGAAGGGGCCCTTCCTTACAGCTTGTACTCCTTGAGCAGGCCGCGGGAGATGATCGTCTTCTGGATCTCCGAGGTGCCCTCGCCGATCAGCAGGAACGGCGCCTCGCGCATCAGGCGCTCGATCTCGTACTCCTTGGAGTAGCCGTAGCCGCCGTGGATGCGGAACGCCTCCTGGACCACCTCGGCGCAGTATTCCGAGGCGAGCAACTTGGCCATGCCGGCCTCGACGTCGTTGCGCTGACCGGCGTCCTTGAGCCGGGCCGCGTTGACCATCAGGGAGTGCGCGGCCTCGATCTTGGTGCCCATCTCGGCGAGCTTGAACGCGATCGCCTGGTGCCGGGCGAGCGGCTGGCCGAACGTCTTGCGCTGCTGGGCGTACGCCACGGCCAGCTCGAACGCGCGGATCGAGATGCCGCAGGCGCGGGCGGCCACGTTGACCCGGCCCACCTCGATGCCGTCCATCATCTGGTAGAAGCCGCGACCGACCTTCTCCTCGCCGCCGAGCACGGCGGAGGCCGGGACGGTGACGCCGTCGAGCACCATCTCGGTGGTCTCGACGCCCTTGTAGCCCATCTTGTCGATCTTGCCGGGGATGGTCAGGCCGGGCGCGGTCTCGCCGAAGCCGGGCTCCTTCTCCAGCAGGAAGGTGCTCATGTTGCCGTAGACCGAGTCGGCCCCGGTGTCGGTCTTGACCAGGGTGGCCACCACCGAGGAGTACGCCCCGTTGGTCAGCCACATCTTCTGGCCGTTCAGGACGTAGGAGTCGCCGTCGCGGACCGCCTTCGACTTGATCGCCGACACGTCCGAGCCGCACTCGGGCTCCGACATGGAGAACGCGCCGCGCACCTCGCCGGTCGCCATCCGGGGCAGCAGCCGGGCCTTCTGGTCGGCCGAGCCGTGCTGCGAGATCAGGTACGCCACGATGAAGTGGGTGTTGACGATGCCGGAGATCGACATCCAGCCCCGCGACAGCTCCTCGACCACCAGCGCGTAGGTCAGCAGGGACTCGCCCAGGCCGCCGTACTCCTCGTCGATGGTGAGGCCGAACAGCCCCATCTCGCGCATCCCGTCGAGGATGTCGGCGGGATACTCGTCGGCGTGCTCCAGCCGCTGGGCGTGCGGAATGATCTCCTTGTCGGCGAACTCCCGGACGGTTTCCAGGATCGACCGCTGCACGTCGGTCAGGCCGGGCGTCTGGGCGAGTCGGGCCATCTCAGCCTCCGGGGTCGGCGCATTACTCATGGGTAACTGAACGCTCGGTCAGTATCGGCCCCGGGACCGGCCGCGCCAAGGTGACCAGTCCACACAACCGCTGTGAAAAGGTTCACCGCTACGGGTAGCGTCCGCAAGAGAGAGGGTCGTTGACCTGCGATCGGGGGGCGTACGTGACCGACGAGCAACCACCGTCGCCGTACGAGCCGCCGGGCCACGGCCAGCCCTACGGGCAGCCGCAGTACGGGCAGCAGCACCCGCAGTGGGGACAACAACCGCCGTACGCCCCGCAGCCGCCCTACGGCCAGTACGGCCCGTCCGGCCCGGGGCCACGCCCCCGCGGCGGCCCGAACGTGCTCGCCATCCTGTCCCTGGTCTTCGCGTTCGTCTTCGCGCCGGCCGGCATCGTCTGCGGCCACCTGGCCAAGCGGCAGATCCGCCAGACCGGCGAGGAGGGCGACCAGCTCGCCACCTGGGGCCTGATCCTCAGCTACGTCTTCACCGTGCTCGGCGTGATCGCGTGCTGCGGCTGGATCGGGCTGGCCATCTGGGCCAACTCGGACAACAGCACCGGCTACTGACCGCTCAGCGGAACTGCGCCTCGCGCACACTGTTGCCGCCGTCGACCACCAGCATCTGCCCGGTGATGTACGACGCGGCCGGCGAGCAGAGGAAGGCGATGGCGGCGGCCACCTCGTCCGGCGTGCCGGGGCGCCCCACCGGCGTGCCGTGCCCCTGCTTGATCTCGGCCAGGGTGGACGCCGCGGTATGGATGATGCCGGGCGCCACCGCGTTGACGGTCACCCCGTCGGCGATCATCTCCATCGCCAGCGCCCGGGTCAGCCCGACCACGCCGGCCTTCGCCGCCGCGTAGCCCGCCTCGGTGGGCAGCGCGTTGACCGGACCGGCCGTGGCGGCCAGGTTGACGATCCGCCCCCAGCCCCGCTCTGCCATGCCCACGATGAACGCGCGACTGCACAGGAACGCGGTGGTCAGGTTGCGGTCGATCTCGCCGCGCCACTCGTCGTAGGTCAGCTGGGCCACCGGCCGCAGCACCTCCGGGCTGGCCCGGCTCGCCAGGCCGGCGTTGTTGACCAGCACCTCGACGTCGCCGAGCTGCTCGGCCACCGCGTCGGCGAGCGCGCCCACCTCGGACTCGTCGGTGAGGTCGGCGACGAAGCCGGTGACGCCCAGCTCGCCGGCGCGGTCGTGGATCCGGCGGGTGGTCGACACGATCGCCACCCGGGCGCCCAGGTCGGCCAGCCGGCGCGCGGTCGCGTATCCGATCCCGTCGGCGCTGCCCGCGCCGGTGACCAGGGCGACCCGGCCGTCCAGGCGCATGGTGGCCGGCTCCGGGAGCGGCTCGGACCGTTCCTGCTCGGCGGCGCCCGTGGGCTCGCCGCCGCGCGGGCGGCGCACCGACCCCGGCCGGCTCATGTCCCGTCGCGACCGACCACCACGCGCGTCAAGTGCCATGCCGAGGATCCTGCCCGCTGTGGACCTTCCGGGCAATGCGGCACCCGGAAAGGGGGTCCTCCGTGTTGCGCCCGGGTGGCTACCCTGACCCGGACCACGTACCTGGAGATGATCAGATGAGCTATCCCCCACCCCCCGGTGGTTGGCAGGACCCGCAGTCGAGCCCGCCGGTCGACCCGTACGCGCCGGTCGACCCGTACGCGGTCGCGAAATCGCCCTACCCGCAGCCCGCCGCAGACCCGTACGCGGTGCCCGGCGGCTACCCGCCGCCCGGGGCCTACCCGCCGCCGGGCGCCTACCCGGGTTACGCGCCGCCGACCAGCAAGACGAACTCGCTGGCCATCGTGGCGCTGGTGCTCTCGCTGGTCGGCTTCACCTCCTGCATCACCGCGCCGATCGGCGCGATCATGGGCCACGTCGCCCGCAAGCAGATCCGGGAGACCGGTGAGCAGGGCGAGGGCATGGCGAAGGCGGCCATCATCGTGGGCTGGATCCTGACCGCCCTGCTTGTCGCGCTCATCGTCTTCTACATCGTGATGATCGTGATCGCGGTCAACTCGGACAGCTCCTCCAGCAGCTACTGACGCGAGCGGGCCGCCCCCGGCGAAGGGGGCGGCCCGGCCACGTCAGCGGCGTGCGGTCACTCGGTGGGCGGGGTGAACGACGAGGTACGGGTCATGCCCGCGGCCCGGCCCTTGGCCGCGATCACCAGCGCCATCTTGCGGGACGCCTCGTCGATCATCTCGTCGCCGAGCATCACCGCGCCGAGCTTCCCGCCCGCCTCCGAGGTGTAGAAGTCGTACGCGTCGAGGATCAGCTCGGCGTGGTCGTAGTCGGCCTGCGCCGGCGAGTAGACCTCGTTGGCCGCGTCGATCTGGCCGGGGTGCAGCACCCACTTGCCGTCGAAGCCCAGCGCGGCGGAACGCTTCGCCACCTCGCGGAACGCGTCGGTGTCCCGGATCTGCAGGAACGGGCCGTCGATGGCCTGCTTGTCGTGCATCCGGGCGGCCATCAGGATGCGCATCAGGATGTAGTGGTAGGGGTCGCCCGGGTAGTCCGGGATCAGCGCGCCGACCACCAGCGACTTCATGTTGATCGAGGCCATGAAGTCGGCCGGACCGAAGATGATGGTCTCCACCCGGGGCGAGGCGGCCGCGATGGCGTCCACGTTGACCAGACCGGCGGCGTTCTCGATCTGCGCCTCGATGCCGATCCGGCCCACCTCCAGACCGAGCGTCTTCTCGATCTGGGTGAGCAGCAGGTCCAGCCAGTGCACCTGCTCCGCGTTCTGCACCTTTGGCAGCATGATGCAGTCCAGGTTCGCCCCGGCGCCCTCGACCACCTCGATGACGTCCCGGTAGGTCCACGGCGTGGTCAGGTCGTTCACCCGGACCACCCGGGTCTTGCCGGTCCAGTCGCCGTCGTTCAGCGCGGCCACGATGTTCTTGCGCGCGTCCGGCTTGGCCAGCGGGGCGACCGCGTCCTCCAGGTCGAGGAAGACCTGGTCGGCGGGGAGACCCTGGGCCTTGCCCAGCATCTTGACGCTGGAGCCGGGTACCGCGAGGCAGGACCGGCGGGGGCGACCGACAACGGCCATGGATGCGCTCCTTCCGGCGTCCGGCCGCACGGGGCCGACGCGGGCGGTGGATGTCGAGAACTTAACGATCCCAAAGGGCGTGGTGACGCCACGGTAACCTCGTGCCGTGACCGGGGTGAATGGACCTGTGGAAGATCTCACTGAGCGTCGGATCGTGGTGCTGACCGGGGCCAGTTCGGGCATCGGGCTGGCCGCCGCCGTCGAGCTGGCCCGCCGTGGCGACCAGGTGGTGCTGGTCGGCCGCGACCCGGCCCGGTTGCGTGCCGCCGGGGAACGGGTCCGCGAGTCCTGCGGCGAGCAGCCGGAGCTGTTCCGCGCCGACTTCGCCGTGCTCGACGACGTACGCGGGCTCGCCGAGCGGCTGCGCGAGCACTACGACCGGATCGACGTGCTGGCCAACAACGCCGGCGCGATCGTGCTGGAACCGATCACCACGGTCGACGGCTTCGAGCTGAGCATGCAGGCCAACCACCTGGCCCCGTTCCTGCTCAGCCACCTGCTCGCCGACCGGGTCCGCCGGATGGTGGTGACCGCCTCCGACGCGCACCGCAGTGGCGTCCTCGACCCCGACGACCTGAACGCGTCGCTGCGCCACTACCGGCCGTTCCGCGCGTACGGCACCAGCAAGCAGGCGAACATCCTGTTCACCGCCGAGGCCGCGCGGCGCTGGCCGGAGCTGCCGGCGTACGCGTTCCACCCCGGCGTGGTGCGCACCCGCTTCGGCAACGAGAGCCGCCTGGTGGCGCTCGGCATGCGCCTGCTGCCGTTCCGTAGCCCGGAGAAGGGCGCGGAGACGCTGGTCTGGCTCGCCCGCCAGGACCCGTCCCGGCTGGTGGACGGCGGTTACTACGCCGACCGCAAGCCACACCGGCCCCGGCCGAAGGCGGCCGACCCGGCGCTGGCGGCGCGGCTCTGGACGGCCAGCGCGAAGGCGGTCGGCATCGACGCCTGAGCGGATCCGCCCACCGGATCGCCGCCCGGGGCGTCGCCGCCCGGCACGTCGCCGACGGGGTCGCCGCGGGGTCTCCCGCGCTGCCAGACTCGGCCCATGACGACGGGGAACGAGGTCCTGCTGGTCGCGCTGGTCGACCTGAGCGCCGACGCGCCGGCCGGCCGACGCTACGAGGATGCCGTGCTGGCGCTGCTCGGCCGGCACGGCGGCCGGCTGGAACGGCGGTTGCGCACCGGGGACGGGCAGACCGAGGTGCACGTCATCCGCTTCGCCGCCCGCGCCGGGCTGGACGCGTTCCTCGCCGACCCGGGGCGCGCCGCGCTGCGGGCCGAGCTGGGCGACGCCGCCCCCACCACCCGGGTGCTGGAGGTCCACGACGTCTGACCTCCCCCTCCTCCCTCACTTCATCACGCTCCGACGCCGAGAACAAGACTTGATCTTGGCGCTGGCGGGGAGCAGGGTCGGGGCATGGACTTCGATCCCCTGGCCACCGCCCGCCGCGCCCTCTGGATCGGCGGCGCGCAGTGGGCCGGCAAGACCACGCTCGCCGTCACGTTGGCGCTGCGGCACGGGCTGACCGCCTACCTCTACGACCGCCACGACGCGCGGGGACACGACGACCGGCGGATCGCCGACCGGGTCCGCCGAGGAGAACCGCCGGACGGGCCCGACCCGGAGGCGACGTGGGTGACGACCGACCCACGGCGGATGGCGGCCGAGACCCTCGCCGGGTTCTCGCGCCGCTTCGAGTGGGTGCTGGACGACCTGAGCGCCCTGGTCAGCGGAGGCCGGGTGATCGCCGAGGGCTGGGGGCTGCGTCCGGAACTGGTCGCGCCGGTGGTCGGGTCGACCCGGCAGATGGTGGTGCTGGTGCCGACGCCGGAGTTCCGCGCGTACCAGGCGGAACGGCTGCCCCGGGCGACCGCCCGGCACCCCGGAGTGAGCGACCCGGAACGGGCCCGGCGCAACCGGATCGCCCGCGACGAGCTGGTCGCCGCCGACGCGGTCGCCGCCGCGCACTCGCTCGGGATCCGCGTGGTCGAGGTGGACGGCAGCCGGGACGCCGCGGCGATCGCCGCGCTGGTCACCGACCACTTCGCCGGGTACCTGTGAAACGTCAGTGCGACACGTGCACCGGGACGCTGGTGACCACGACGCCGGGCAGGGCCCGCAACGCCGCCCGCAACCGCTGCTCGGCCCGACTGTGCAGCAGCCGGTGCCGGCGCCGGCGCAGCACCACCTCCGGCACGATGACGGTCAGCGTCAACTCCGGCCGGCTGCTGTGCAACGCCTCCAGGTAGTGCGCGAGCGGCCCGATCACCGACCGGTACGGCGACACGATGGTCTCCAGCCGCAGGTGGTCGCCCCAGGCCCGCCACTGCTCGCGAAACCGGTCCGCCTCGGCCTCCTCCGGCGCGATGTGCACGGCCAGCGTCGGCCGACCGAGTGAGGTCGCGTACGCCAGGGCCCGCAGCGAGGCCCGGTTCAGCCGGGCCACCGGCACGATCACCAGGTGGCGTACCTGCTGGGGCAGCTCCTCGCCCTCGGCGGACCCGGCGGGGCCGGACGGACCCGGCGGGGGCGGGTGCAGCGCGAGGGCCCGGTGCAGCGTGGCGTAGTGCCGGTGGATCCGCCGGAAGAGCAGCACCAGCAGCGGCACCGCGACCACCACCACCCAGGCGCCCTCGGTGAACTTGGCGACCGCGGCGGTCACCAGCACCAGCCCGGACAGCGTCGCGCCGACCGCGTTGACCGCGAGCCGGCGACGCCGCCCCGGGCCCGGCCGGCGCCGCCAGTGCACCACCATCCCGGTCTGCGACAGCGTGAAGGCGAGGAAGACGCCGACCGCGTAGAGCGGGATCAGCCGCTCGGTGTGCCCGCCGAAGGCGACGAAGACCACCGCGGCAGTGAGGGCGAGCGCGACCAGACCGTTGCTGAACGCCAGCCGGTCACCCATGTGCAGGAACCGGCGCGGCGCGTGGCCGTCGCGGGCCATGAAGAACAGCAGCCGGGGGAAGTCGTTGAACGCGGTGTTCGCCGCCAGCAGCAGGATCAGCGCGGTGGTGGCCTGGAGGACCGCGTACCCGGGCCCGCTGGGGAAGGTGACCCGGCCGAGCTGGGACAACAGCGTCTCGTCCGCGCGCGGCACCAGGCCGTCGAGGTGGATCAGCCCGACCAGGCCGGCGAAGAGCGTGACCAGCATGGCGACCATCCAGCCCAGCGTCGTGCGGGCGTTGCGCCACTCGGTCGGGCGGAACGCGGGCACCGCGTTGGAGACCGCCTCGATGCCGGTCATCGACACCGCCCCGGAGGAGAACGCGCGCAACACCAGCAGCAGGCCCAGCCCCTCCGTGGCGGGCACCGACGGCGGCGGCACCGGCGCGAAGCCGCGCGCCGCGGCCTTCGCGTAGCCGACCGCCAGCACCGCGACGACCACCACCACGAAGGCGTACGTGGGCAGCACGAAGATGTTGCCGGCGGTGCGCACGCCGCGCAGGTTGCCGGCGAGCAGCACGCCGATCACCAGGACCCCGAGCGGCACGGTCCACGGGGTGAGGCCGGGCAGCGCCGAGGTGACCGCGTGCACCCCGGCGGCCACCGACACGGACACGGTCAGCACGTAGTCGAGCATCAGCCCGGCCGCGGCGGCCAGCCCCGGCGTACGCCCGAGGTTGTCCCCGGCCACGATGTACGACCCGGCGCCGTGCGGGTAGGCCGGGATGGTCTGCCGGTAGGAGAGCCCGACCGCGACCATCAGCACGACGAGCAGCGCGGCCAGCGGCAGGGCGAGGCCGAGCGCGGCGCTGCCGGCCAGGACCAGCACGACGAGCATGGCCTCCGGCCCGTACGCGACGGAGCTGAGCAGGTCCGAGGAGAGCACCGGCAGCGCGACCAGCTTGCGCATCCGCTCGTAGAGCACCGAGGAGCTGGCCAGCGGCGGGCCGACCAGGGTCCGGCGGATCCGGGTGACCGCCCGGCCGAACCGGTTGCCGGGCAGCTGCGCCGCGCCGGTGGCGACCAGTTCGTCCGGCTGCGCCACGGTGAACATGCCGATCGGGGCGAGCCGGCCGAACCGGGTGGGCGCCGGCCGGCCCGCGCGCCGGCCCGGCGTCGGGTCCACGGGCAGGTCGTCGGCCCGGCGCGGGCCGTGCCAGCGGGCGCCGATCCGGCCCAGCGCGGCCCGTTCCGCGTCGTCCAGCGGCGGGAACTCGGCCGAGGGCGTGACGACGGTGCCCTGCTCCGCCGCGTCGTGCCGGTCCGCCCCCACCCCCGCACTGTCGTGCACGCCGGCCCGGCCGGTGGCCGGAACGGCCACAGTTCGGCCGACCGGAATCAGCCGACGGCGACCGGTTCGAGCAGGTCGAGCACGTCGGTGAGGCAGGCCAGCTCCGGCCCGTCCCAGCGGTCGTCGGCGTTGAAGACCATGTGCCCGGCGAGGTCCGGCGCGGCCAGTCGGAACGCGCGCAGCCCCACCCGCTCCGCGCCGGTGAGTTCCTGGCTGCCGCCGTCGCCCACGTAGAGGCAGTCGGCCGGGGCGCGGCCGAGCCGGTGACAGGCGGCGAGGTAGAGCGCCGCGTCCGGCTTGCAGCGGCCCACCTGCACCGAGAACACCTGGGCGTCGAGCAGCGGGGCGACCGCCAGCTGGGGCAGGAACGCCGGCAGCTCGTGGGTGCAGTCGCTGACCAGCCCGGTGCGTACGCCCCGGCGGCGCAGCGTGGCCAGCACCGGCACCGCCTCCGGGCGCAGCCGGGTGTCGGCCCGTACCGCCCGGTGGCGGGAGGCGACGGCGGCACGGACGGCCGCGTCGGAGGGGCGTACGCCGACCTGCGCGCAGACCCACCGCATGGTCGACTCGGCGTCGCCGAAGAACCCGCTGGCCCGCTCGTAGAAGCTGTCGTCGAGCACCTCGACCAGCGCCTCGGTGGAGCAGCCGAGCAGCTCCGCGATGATGCCGTGGGCGGCTCCGCGCTGGACGCTCTGGGTCAGGGTGCCGAAGAAGTCGAACAGCACCGCGCGGAACCTGAGCATGATGCGTGATCGTAACGGAGCGCTGACGTTCCGTGGTGTCGGGTGTCCGTGTGAGGATTGCTCTCCGTGCCCACCGCTCCGCACCGCCCGCCGCTGGGCGCGCCGACCCTCGGCGCGCTCGCCCTGGCCGTCGCCGCCGTCTCCTCCTCCGCGCCGCTGGTGGCGTTCGCCGCCGCCCCGGCCCTGGCCATCGCGTTCTGGCGCAACACGTTGTCGGTCGCGGTGCTCGGCCCGGTGGCGCTGGCCCGACGGCGGGTCGAACTCCGCTCGCTCACCGTCGGGCCGGGCCGGCGGGAGGGGTTCTACTGCGTCCTCTCCGGGGTGGCGCTGGCCGCGCACTTCGCCACCTGGATGCCGAGCGCGCAGCTCACCACGGTGGCGGCCGCGACCGCGCTCGGCGCGACGCAGCCGGTGTGGCAGGGGTTGATCGCCCGTTGGCAGGGGCGGCGGCTCCCGGTCGCGGTCTGGGCCGGCATCGGGGTGGCGGTGCTCGGCGCGGCGCTCGCCACCGGCGCCGACTTCGCCGTCTCCGGCCGGGCCTTCGGCGGTGACCTGCTGGCCGTGGTCGGGGGCATGTTCGCGGCCGTCTACACCGCCTTCGGCGAGCGTGCCCGGGCCAGTATCAGCACCACCACCTACACCACGATCTGCTACGGCGTCTGCGCGGTGATCCTGCTGGTGGTCTGCCTGCTCGGCGGGGTCCGCCTGCACGGCTGGGACGGCGGGACGTGGCTGGCGATCATCGGCCTGGTGGTCGGCGCCCAACTGCTCGGGCACTCGATGTTCAACTACGCCCTGCACCGGGTCTCCGCGACCACGGTCAGCGTGCTCATCCTGCTGGAGGCGCCCGGCGCGGCGCTGATCGGCTGGGTCTGGCTGGGCCAGCTGCCCCGACCGCTCGCGTTGCCCGGACTGGCGCTGCTGCTGGCCGGCGTGGCCGTGGTCGTGCTCGGCGGGGCGCGCGCCGGTCGCCGGGTCGAGCCGGTCCCGGTGCCGGCCGACGCCGCGCCCCTGAAGGACTGAGCGGACGATCAGCGGCGGCGGACCCGGTGCAGGCGGAACGGCTTGCGGACGGCCCGGACCGCCGAGGCCGGGCGGGGCTGCTCGGCCAACGAGTCGGCCGGCAGGTCGGCTCCGGTCACCGCCGTGCCGGCCGGCGTCAGCCGGTTGAGCGCACAGCCCTCGGCCGCCCACCGGGCCACCAGGTCGGCGGCCGACCCGGAGGCGTTGAGCCGCTTCGCCGCGACCAGCGGGGCGGCGGTGTCCCACTCCTCGGCGCCCGGCCGCAGCCGGGTCACCCGGGCCGGCCAGCTGACGATCCGCCCGCCGTGGTCGCCGCGCAGCGTGACGTCGGCCGTGTCGGCGTCGGCCAGCCCCGGCGCGGCCTGCTCGCCGGGACCGGTCACCACCAGCAGCGCGCCGTCCAGCGGCAGGCACCAGAGCGCGTACGCCGGGCCGCCGGCAACGCTCACCCAGCAGACGGCGGCCTTCTTCACCGCCTCGTCCACCAGTGGCGGGGTCACCCGCTCGTCCACCTCGTCGCTCACCCCGCCATCCTCCCGCATCCCGCGCCCCGGCGCGCACAGCCCGGAGCCGGCGGCCCCGCCCGGCTCCGGCGCCCTCCTGCCGGGTCCGATGGGGCGACGCTCGTCGCCTTTCGAGCTGATATCAGGAACGACTCAGCCGGAAGCAGACCGGGAGCACGGGCCCGGCGCGCCGGCCGCCCGTCCGCGACCACCGGACGACAGGCCCTGATATCACCATCGACTCAGCTCGAAAGGCATCCGAGAGGCGGTCCGCCCCGGCCGCGTCCGGCTGTCACCTGACCGGAACGGCTCGGCCGACGACGGGCGGAACGGCTCAGCCGACGAAGGGCGGAACGGCTCAGCCGACGAAGGGCGGGACGGTGATCTCGCCGCGGGCCACCGGCACCACCTGGCCGGACACCGTCGCGCCCACCGCCGTCCCGCCGGCCGCGGTCACCGTGCAGGCCAGCGACGAGGGGCGGTTGATCTCGACGCCCTGGCGTACCGCGTAGGCCGAGCGTCCCTCCCCGGGCAGCAGGCCGCTGGCGACCAGCCAGACGCCCAGGCCCAGGGCGGCCGAACCGGTCGCCGGGTCCTCCGGGACGCCGAGGCCGGGCACGAAGACCCGGGCGTGCGCGGTTTGCGCGTCGGCGTCCCAGGAGAAGAGGCTGACGTGCTCCACGCCGTACCGCTCCGCCGCCGCCGGGTCCAGCCTGGCCCGGGCCACCGCGTCCGACCGCACCGGGAGGTACGGGAACTCCAGGCCGCACCCGGCGACCCGGGGTGGCGGCCCGGCGTGGTCGGCCGCGGTCAGCCCGACGATCTCCAGCAACGGCTCCGGGTCCAGCTCCGGGCCGAGGGTGGGGGTGCCGCCGGTCAGCGTCGCGCCGGTGGCGGTCACCTCGATCGGCAGCACCCCGGCGCCGCACTCCTGGGTGACCCTGCCCACACCGAACACGCCGCGCCGGCTCGCCGTCACCGCCGCGCCGACGCTCGGGTGCCCGGCGAACGGCAGCTCGTCGACCGGGGTGAAGATCCGGGCCCGGTAGGTCGCGCCGACCTGGGTGGGCGCCAGCACGAAGACCGTCTCCGACAGGTTGAACTCCTGCGCGAGCGCCTGCATCTGCTCGGTGGCGAGCGATTCCGCGCCGAACACCACGGCCAGCGGGTTGCCGGCGAACGGGCGATCGGTGAAGACGTCCACGATCTCGTAGGACAGGGTCGACATGTTGGTAGACACTAGGCCCTTAGGCTGGTGCCCGTGAGCACGCCGAACCGGGTCTACATCGCTCGACTCGCCGGAGTCGCCGTCTTCGACCCGAACGGCGACCAGGTCGGCCGGATCCGTGACGCCGTGGCCCGGATGCGTCCGACCCAGCGACCGCCGGAGGTGGTGGGGCTGGTCGCCGAGATGCCGATGCGACGACGCATCTTCCTCTCCATCAACCGGATCACCTCCATCGACCCGGACGCCGTCGTGCTCGGCAGCGGCACCCTCAACCTGCGCCGCTTCGAGAAGCGTCCGAACGAGCTGCTGGTCCTCCAGGAGCTGCTCGACCGGCGGGTCCAGCTCGACTCCGGTCCGGCCGGTTCGGTGGTGGACGTGGCCATGGAGTGCAGCCGGGGCGGCGAGTGGGCGCTGACCCGGGTCGCTGTCCGCGAGCACACCAACCGGCTCACCCGCCGCGGCCACCTCCACCAGGTCGAGTGGGACCGGGTCCGCGGTCTGGGCGCGGTCGGCGACAACCGGGGTACGGCCAACCTGCTCGCCGTGCTGGAGGACATGCGCCCGGCCGACCTGGCCAACGCCCTCCAGGACCTGCCCGACGCCCGGCGCAACGAGGTGGCCGCCGCGCTCGACGACGAGCGCCTGGCCGACGTGCTGAGCGAGCTGCCCGAGCACGACCAGGTGGAGATTCTGGCCGCGCTGGATCGGGAACGGGCCGCCGACGTGCTGGAGGAGATGGACCCGGACGACGCCGCCGACCTGCTCAACGAGCTGCCCCCGCCGGAGCAGGACGTGCTGCTCGACCTGATGGAGCCGGACGAGGCCGACCCGGTACGCCAACTGCTGCGTTACGCCTCCGGCACCGCCGGCAGCGTGATGACCTCGGAGCCGGTGATCCTGCCGCCGGACGCCACCGTGGCCGAGGCGCTGGCCCGGATCCGCGAGGTGCAGCTCTCGCCCGCGGTGGCCGCGCAGGTCTTCGTGACCCGGGCGCCGTTGACCACGCCGACCGGCCGCTACCTGGGTATGGTGCACTTCCAGCGGTTGCTCCGCGAACCCCCGGCCGACCTGCTCGGCGGGATCGTGGTCAACGACATCGACCCGCTCCGCACGTCGACCCCGCTGACCGAGATCACCCGCCGGATGGCCACCTACGACATGGTGGGGATGCCGGTGGTGGACCGGAACAACCGGCTGGTCGGCGCGGTGACCGTGGACGACGTGCTGGACCACTCCCTGCCGCGCGACTGGCGGGACCGGGACGCGGCGCCGACCCCGTCCGCCACCGACGACGGGACCGTGGACGATGACTGAGCAGCGACGCGGCGAACGGCTCGACCAGCCGCGCGCACCCCGGGGCCTGCATCTGCCCCGGATCGACGCGGACTCCTTCGGCCGCTGGGCCGAGGGGATCGCCCGGGGCATGGGCACGGCGAACTTCCTGGTCTACATGACCCTGGTGCTCGCCGCCTGGTTCCTGTGGAACACGCTCGCCCCGGCCGACCTGCGCTTCGACCCGTACACCTTCACGTTCCTCACCCTGATCCTCTCGCTCCAGGCCTCGTACGCGGCCCCGCTGATCCTGCTCGCGCAGAACCGGCAGGCGGACCGGGACCGGATCGCGCTGGACGAGGACCGGCGCCGGGCGACCATGCAGAAGGCGGACACGGAATACCTGGCCCGCGAGATCGCGGCCCTGCGGATCGCGATGGGCGACGTGGCGACCCGCGACTTCCTCCGCTCCGAGCTGGCCCGGCTGGCCGAGGAGTTGGACGAGGCGGCCGAGCGGCGGCGCAAGCTGGAGCGGCGGCAGCAGGGGCAGGAGACTCGGCGCCGGGCCGGCGGCGACCCGCTCGACGAGCCCCGCGACGAGTTCGACGGTGATTACGCCCACGACGGCCGGCAGGAGAGCCCGACGTAACATTGCGGGCATGTCAGCACCCGTCAGCACCGTCTCCGACGCGATCCAGGCCGCCCTGGCCACCGTCAACGACCCGGAGATCCGTCGGCCGATCACCGAACTCGGCATGGTCCGCTCCGCCGAGCGCGACGACGACGGCGTGGTCCGGGTGGAACTGCTGCTCACCGTGGCCGGCTGCCCGCTGAAGGACAAGCTGCGCACCGACATCACCGCCGCCGTCGGCGCGGTGCCCGGCGTCAGCGGCGTCGAGATCATCTTCGGTGTGATGAGCCCGGAGCAGCGCCAGGAGCTGCAGTCCAAGCTGCGCGGCGGCGGCACCGCCGAGCCGGTGATCCCGTTCGCCCAGCCCGGGTCCCGGACCCGGGTCTACGCGGTCGCCAGCGGCAAGGGCGGCGTCGGCAAGTCCAGCGTCACGGTCAACCTGGCCGCCGCGCTGGCCGCCCGCGGCCTGTCGGTCGGTGTGGTGGACGCCGACATCTACGGCCACTCGGTGCCCCGGATGCTCGGCGCCGACGGCGCGCCGACCCGCGTCGAAGACATGATCATGCCGCCGCAGTCGCACGGCGTGAAGGTGATCTCGATCGGCATGTTCACCCCCGGCAACGCCGCGGTGGTCTGGCGCGGCCCGATGCTGCACCGGGCGCTGCAGCAGTTCCTCGCCGACGTCTACTGGGGCGACCTGGACGTGCTCCTGCTCGACCTGCCCCCGGGCACCGGCGACATCGCGATCTCGGTGGCCCAGCTGCTCCCGAACGCGGAGATCCTGGTCGTCACCACCCCGCAGGCGGCCGCCGCCGAAGTGGCCGAGCGGGCCGGCGCCATCGCGCTGCAGACCCACCAGCGGGTGGTCGGCGTGATCGAGAACATGTCCTGGCTGGAGCTGCCGGACGGCTCCCGGATGGAGGTCTTCGGGGCCGGTGGCGGCGAGGCCGTGGCCGAGTCGCTGACCCGGACCATCGGCGCCCAGGTGCCGGTGCTGGGGCAGATCCCGATGGACACCCGGGTCCGCGAGGGCGGCGACGCCGGCCAGCCGATCGTGCTGGCCCAGCCGGACGCGCCCGCCGCGAAGGCCCTGTTCCAGGTGGCCGACCGGCTCGCGGTGCGCCGCGAGTCACTGCTCGGCAAGCCGCTCGGCCTGAAGCCGGCCGGCCGCTAGACCTCGATCCACCGCTCCCCCACCGCCCCCTTCCGGCCCGCCGGGAGGGGGCGGTTCACGTCGGCACCGGCCGGGGTGGGTCAGGTGGCGTCGTCGTAGGAGGGGCGCGGGGCCGGCGGGGTGGGGGCGGCCGGGGTCGCGACGGCGGGGCGGGGGCCCGGGTTGCGCAGGTCGGCGGCGCTCGCGACGTCCTTCAGATCGTCGTGCACGCCGGTGACGTCGGAGCGCAGGTTGTCGTACATGCTCTGCAGCGGCTTCCGGAGCGCCTGCTCGTCCTCCTCGCTGAGCAGGTGCTTGCGGATGAACGCCTTGGGGTGCAGATCCTCGAGCTGGATGTCGGTGCCCAGCTCGCGACTCAGGTCGCCGGTGGCGTTCCGCGCCATGTTGCGGAGGTTGCGGACCATCCGGAGGCCATCGTTGATCACGTTGGGCAGCTTGTCCCCGAAGATCAACAGCGCCAGGAGCAGCAGGACGCCGATCTCCCACCAGTTCAGGTTCTCGAACACCGCGGCCTCCTCGTCCGTGTCCAGGGCAAGACTACGCACGTGAGGTGGCCGACGGGGAGGGGGTGACCCCTCCTCACTTCGCGTCGGCGGCGAGCGTCACCGACGCGTTCTGCCGCGACGACCCGCGCCGGTACTCCACCGTCACCACCGAACCCGGCGCATACTTGCGCACCAGGGCCACCAGGTCCGTCGGATCGGTCATCGGATGCCCGTTCAGCCGGAGCACCACGTCCCCGGTACGCATCCCGGCCGCCGCCGCCGGGCCGGCCGGCTCGACCGCGTTGAGGCGTACGCCGCCGCCGGTGGCGCCGGTGCCGCCGACCTGGGCGCCGATCACCGTACGCCGGGCCTTGCCGGTGCCGATGATGTCCTCGGTGACCCGTTTCGCCTGGTTGATCGGGATGGCGAAGGCGAGGCCGATGTTCCCGGCCTCCTGCCCGTCCGCCACCAACGACTTGATCGTCGAGTTCACGCCGACCACCCGGCCGCCGCCGTCCACCAGCGGGCCGCCCGAGTTGCCGTGGTTGACCGCCGCGTCGGTCTGGATGGCCGCGTAGTAGCGGGTCGGCCCGCCCGGCTCACCGGCCTGCATGGTGCGGTCCAGCGCGCTGACGATGCCGGCGGTGACCGTGTTGGCCAGCGACAGCGGCGAGCCCATGGCGAGCACCGGGTCGCCCACGGCGAGCGCGTCGGAGTCGCCGAACTGCACCGGGGTCAACCCGCTGCGGGTCACCTTCACCACCGCGATGTCCGACTCCGGGTCCTGCCCGACTACCGTCCCCGGGGTGGTGCTGCCGTCGTTGAAGATCACCGTGGCCTTGCCGGGCCCGTCGGCGACCACGTGGTCGTTGGTGACGATGTGCCCGTCGGTGCTCACCACGAAGCCGGAGCCCTCGCTGATGCCGCCGAGACTGGCCACCCGGATGGTGACCACGCTGGGCAGCACCCGCTCGGCGACCCCGGCGAGCGACTCGGGCTTGCGCTGGGCCAGCGCCGGGGCCTGCCCGGCCTGCGCGCCCAGGGTGGGCACGTCGCCGCCGCGCATCAGGGCGTAGGTCAGCGCGCTGCCCAGCGAGCCGGCCAGCAGCGCGGTGATCAGCGAGATCAGCACCACCTGGCGCAGCCCCGGCCGGGTCGGCAGGTCCGGGTCGGTGACCGGCTCCGGCTCACCCGCCCCGTCGGGCGCCCCGGCCGGGACCACCACGGCCGCCGGCGCGTACGGATCCCGCCACGGGTCGGCCAGCGCGTCGGACCACCAGGGCGACGTCGTCCCACCCGCGGCACCCTGCGGTGGCTGCCCGGACCCCGGCCCTCCCGCCGGTGCCGGCGCTCCGCCGGGCTGGCGCCAGTCCCAGCCGTCGGTCACGTCCGTGCCTCCCACTCCGTCCCGCACGCCCCGTGCCGGGCGCCGGCGGAGCCGGACGACCGTGACGCGCGGGTCACCTCCAGGATTGCACGGATGCCCCGCGTGGAGTCAGGGGTTGCCGCCCGTGATCGTCCCACCGCCGACTCGCGGCTGCGCCCGTACCGGGTCGCCTCTACGCTCACAGTGCCAACCGACCCCTCGCACCAGCCCGCCCCCGGAGGTGTCCCATCGCCACGGTCGCCGGTCACGGCAGTTCGACGGCCCAGGCGCAGCAGTTCGCCGAGTCGTACGTCACCGAGGACCTCGTGCTGCGCACCGCCCGGGCGCTCGCCCGCGAGGTGGGCGTCGAGGCGGTGACGCCCGGCGCCGGCGCCGCGCTGCGTCTGCTCGCCGCCGCCGGCAACGCCCGGGCGGTGGTCGAGATCGGCACCGGCACCGGGGTCAGCGGTGTCTGGCTGCTGCGCGGCATGCGCCCCGACGGCGTGCTCACCACGATCGACGTGGAGGTCGAGTACCAGCGCCTCGCCCGCCGGCTGTTCCAGGAGGCGGGCTTCCCGTCGGGACGTACCCGGATCATCACCGGCCGGGCGCTCGACGTGCTGCCCCGCCTCGCCGACGGCGCCTACGACCTGGTCTTCGCCGACGCCGCGGCGACCGGCTTCGCGGCGTACGTGGACGCGGCGCTGCGGCTGCTGCGGCCCGGCGGCGTGCTCGCGCTCAACGGCGCCCTGGCCGGCGGCCGGATCGGCGATCCGGCCGCCCGGGACGTGGAGACGGTCACCGTGCGGGAGACCGTCAAGGCGATCCGCGAGTCCGAGCACTGGGTGCCGGCGCTGCTGCCGGTCGGTCACGGCCTGCTCGCCGCCGTGCGGAGCTGACCCGCCGCCGGTCAGCCCAGCGTCCCCAGCCAGCGCAGCAGTCCGCGTACGCCCCAGCCGGTCGCGCCCTTGACCAGCTCGCCGTGCACGTCGTCGGACCACGAGGGGGCGGACATGTCCAGGTGCGCCCAGCGGTCCCGCAGGTCGCCGGTGAACTCGCGGAGGAACAGCGCGGCCACCACCGAGCCCGCGCCCCGCGCCGGGGAGCTGTGCAGGTCGGCGATGTCGCTGGCCAGGTATTCCACGTAGTCGTCGGCGAGCGGCATCCGCCAGGCCCGCTCCCCGGCCGCCGAGATCGCGGCCAGCAGGCCTGCGGCCAGGTCGTCGTTCTCGCTGTAGAGCGCGGCGTGCCGCTTACCCAGCGCCACCGCGTTCGCCCCGGTCAGGGTCGCGAGGTCGACCAGCAGGTCGGGCTTCAGCTCCCGCACGGCGTACGCCATGGCGTCGGCCAGCACCAGCCGGCCCTCGGCGTCGGAGTTGGTGCTCTCGCTGGTCAGGCCGCCGTAGTGCCGGATGATGTCGCCGGGGCGGAACGCCGAGCCGCTGACCATGTTCTCGGCGAGCGGGGCCAGCGTGGTGACCCGTACCGGCAGGCCCAGCGCGGCGGCGCCGAGCGTCGCGGCGACCACGGCGGCGGCGCCGGCCATGTCCTTGCGCATCAGCTTCATGGCGGGCACCGGCTTGATCGAGATGCCGCCGGTGTCGAACGTGATGCCCTTGCCGACCAGCACCACATGGGTACGCGCGCCGGCCGGGCGCCAGTCCAGCTCGACCAGGCGCGGGCCGCGGGCGGAGCCGCCGCCGACGGCGAGGAGCCCGCCGAAGCCCTCGGCCGCCAGCTCCCGCGGTTCACGCACGCGCAGGTGCAGGCCGGGCCGGCCGGCCGCGGCGGCGGCCACCTGGTCGGCGAACCACTCCGGGTGCTTCGTCGACGAGGGGGTGTTGGTCAGGTCCCGGGCCAGCACGGTCATCTCGGCGGTGGTCCGGGCCGCGGCGAGCGTGTCTTCGAGCGCCTCCGGGTCGGTCACCAGCAGGTCCACCCCGGCCAGGGACGGCCGCGCGCCGGCGTCGGTGAGGCGGAAGCGGTAGGAGCCGAGCAAGAGGCCCTCGGCGAGGCCGCGCAGCGCCGTCCCGGCGTCGTCGGGAAGCGCGATGGTGATCTGCGTCTCATCCTTGGCGGCGCGGGCCAGCGCGGCCCCGGCGACCCGCCAGTCCTGCTCGTCGCCGGCACCGACACCGAGCAGCCAGAGGCGGTTCGGGGCGGCGCCGGGGCGCAGGTGCTCGCGTACCTCGCCGGCGGCGCCGGTGAGTCGGGCGGCGGGCAGCAGCGCGCCCGCCTCGGCCCGGACGTCGTCGGCGGACGGGGCGGCGGTCGGCACCAGCGCGGCCGGGGAGTCCGGCCCTCCGGGACGAACGGGCAGGACGAGGGTGTCGGGTCGCACGGACCCGCTCACCAGACGAATGGCCAGCACGCTGGACCGTACCTCCGAAAATGCTCTTAGCGGGACAGTTTGCGCTCACTGGCCGATGAAGGCCCTGAGCCACCGGCCAAGCCGGTGGCTCAGGGTAGGACGAACCGGCCGCGCGGCGAATGCCGCGCGACCCGCTCCTCGCATCAGCCGGCAGCCGCCTTCAGCGCGTCACCCAGCGCGGTGGCCTCGTCGGGAGTCATCTCGACGACGAGCCGGCCACCACCCTCCAGCGGGACCCGCATGACGATGCCCCGGCCCTCCTTGGTGACTTCCAGCGGACCGTCGCCCGTCCGCGGCTTCATCGCCGCCATGTTGTCTCCCCTCAGACCTACACCAGGGTCGGTGGGTTGCCCCACAGCCACTTCGCCATCGCCACCCGCAAGCGTCGCGGAGGCGTCGACCAACGATTTTCCCTGATGAACACCGCCGGACCCAAACCGAAGCAGCATTGATGTAACAGCATCTAGCTTATCTTGGATAGGCCTGTCACAATGTGCGGTCATGCAGGCACGGTCGGCACTCTTCGACCTGTACGGCGACCACCTCCGCGCCAGGGGTGGCCGCGCGCCGGTCGCCGCCCTGGTCAAGCTGCTCGCACCCCTCGGCATCGCCCCACCGGCGGTGCGCACCGCGGTCTCCCGGATGGTCCGTCAGGGCTGGCTGGAACCGCTCCGGCTGGCCTCCGGACCGGGATATTCGATCACCCCGAAGGCGGGCCGTCGACTCGACGAGGCGGCCTCCCGGATCTACCGGACCGGTCGGCACAGTTGGGACGGACGGTTCGACCTCCTGGTGCTGACGGCGCCCCCGTCCCGCCGGGACCGGCAACGGCTCGCCGCCAACCTCAGCTTCCTCGGCTACGGCACCCTCGACGACTGCACCTGGGTGGCCACCCGCCCCGGCGAGGACGTCGACCTGCTGCTCGCCGAGGCCGGCGTGCGCTACGAGCGGTTCACCGCCGCGCACGCCGCCGGCACGCCCGGCGCCATGGGTGTCGTCCGCCGGGCCTGGGACCTGTCCGAGATCGGCCGGGCGTACGAACGCTTCGTCGCCGAGCAGAAGCCGCTGCTCTCCGGCGTCACCGTGCGCAGCAGCGACGAGGACGCGTACGCGGCCCGGTTCCGGCTCGTGCACGCGTGGCGTACCTTCCTGTTCCAGGACCCGCAGCTGCCCCCGGCGCTGCTCCCCGAGCGCTGGCCGGGCACCAGCGCGGCCGGGTTCTTCGACCGGCACGCGGCCCGGCTCCGGCCGGCCGCCGACCGGTACGTCGAGCAGTGCCTCGACGCCAGCAACCGCCTCGCCCGACAGAAGGGTCGTTAGACACGTGACCGAGCCGCTGCTCGTCGACCGCACCGACGCCGTCGTCACCCTGACGCTGAACCGCCCGACGGCGATGAACTCGCTCGACGTGGCGCTCAAGGAGGCGCTCCGGGACGCCCTCGCCGAACTGGAGACCGACCGTTCCTGCCGGGCGGTCGTGCTCGCCGGCGCGGGCGGCTCGTTCAGCGCCGGGCAGGACCTGCGGGAGCACGTGCAGACGCTGGAGTCGGCCGACGCCGACCCGCTCGGCACGGTCCGGGCGCACTACAACCCGATCGCCGCCCGCCTGGCCAACCTGCCCAAGCCGGTGGTCGCCGCGGTGCGCGGGATGGCCGCCGGGGCCGGCGCCTCGCTGGCGTTCCTCGCCGACTTCCGGATCGGCGGCCCGAAGACCCGGTTCCTGATGGCGTTCGCCGGGGTCGGGCTGGCCGCCGACACCGGGGCCTCCTGGACCCTGCCCCGACTCGTCGGCCACGCCAAGGCGGTCGAGCTGCTGATGCTCGCCGAACCGGTCGGTGCCGAGGACGCGTGCCGGCTCGGCCTGCTCACCCGCCTGGTGGACGACGACGAGCAGGTGCTGCCGACCGCGCAGGAACTGGCCGCGCGGCTCGCGGCCGGGCCGACCGTCGCGTACGGGGCGATCAAGCGCCAGCTCTCCATCGCCGACGCCGGCACGCTGGCCGACGCGCTGGCCGCGGAGGCGCAGGCGCAGGCGATCTGCGGCGGCACCGCCGACCACCGCGCCGCCACCATGGCGTTCGTCAACAAGCAGAAGCCGGTGTTCGAGGGGCGCTGAGGCCGGTCAGTCGTCCTCCTCCGGATCCTGGTTGGCCTCCGCGCCGAGCACGAACGCCTGCATGGCCAGCTCGTCGCCGGAGGGCGAGACGAACGCGGGCAGCTCACGCGGGCCCAGCTCCTGCACGTACGACCAGAAGATCCGGACCGCCTCGGCCCGGGTGGCCGCCTCGATCGGCAGGTCGAGGCTGACCAGCCAGGTGCGCCGCGCCGGCGGCGGGCCGAGCCGGTCGGCCAGCGCCCGCCACCGCGCGGGGTCGAGCGCGGCCACCGGGCCGTCGGGGGCCGGGCCGTCCACCGGCACCGGCTCGTCCAGCACCCGCCGGGTGTACGTCACCACGAGCCCCGCCGTCGCGTCGGACTGCGGGTCGTCCGGGTCCTCCCAGCTCCCCCCGGCGGTCGGGGCCTCCGGGGTCCCGGCGTCCCGGCTCCCGGGGGCGGCCGTCGCGGGGGCGATCCGGGGCCCGGAAGCCGGCCTCGCCGGGGCGTCGCGGGTCGTGGCGGTGGCCGGGGCCACCCGGCCGAGCGCCACCAGGCGCAGCGGCTCCTCGACCAGCACCGCCACCCGGTCGCCGGACCGGGGCGCGGCTCCCGCCGGGACGCCGGTCAGCTCCAGCACGTCGTGGTGCACCAGCCGCTCGGCCTCGTAGCGCTCGGCGGGCAGCAGCACCGCCCAGGCGCCCGGCCCGGTGTCACCGTCGGTCGTCGCGCTCGTGCGCGGCTCGGTGTCGGTCATGCCCCAATCCCATCACGCCGTCGCGTCACACCCCGGCCCGGTCGCCACTCACGTGACAGTCGGCGAGATGGTCGTCCACCATCCCGGTCGCCTGCATCAGCGCGTAGGCGGTGGTGGGGCCGACGAAGCGGAAGCCACGCTTCTTGAGCGCCTTGGCCATCGCCGTCGACTCCGGGGTGATCGCGGGCACCTCGCCGAACGAGCCGGGTCGCGCGGCCCGGGGCGGCGGCGCGTAGGACCAGAGCAACGCGGAGAGCCCTTCGGGCAGCTCCAGGGCGGCCCGGGCGTTGGCGATCGCCGCCTCGACCTTGGCCCGGTTGCGGACGATCCCGGCGTCCGCCATCAGCCGGGCGACGTCGGCCTCGCCGTAGCCGGCCACCGTCTCGATCCGGAACCCGTCGAAGGCGAGCCGGAACGCGGGGCGCTTGCGCAGGATGGTCAGCCAGGACAGGCCGGACTGGAACGCCTCCAGGGTGAGCCGCTCGTAGAGCGCGTCGTCGCCGCGCAGCGGCCGCCCCCACTCGTCGTCGTGGTAGACGGCGTAGTCGGGGGTGCTCGCTCCCCACGCGCAGCGGGCCAGTCCGTCGGCCCCGATCACCAGGTCAGTCACGCCCTACACGGTAGGTCAGCCCACCGACAGGCTGCCGGCGCGCGGGCGCCGGTCCCGACAGGTTGATTCAGCCGGTCGGGGTGGGCCTCAGGGCAGGCGGCCCTGTTCGACCAGGCGGGCGAACTTCTTCAACGCCTGGGTCAGGCTGAACTTCGAGCCGGGCCAGAGCACCGGCCAGGCGACCCGGCCCGCCGCGCCGCCCGGCAGGTGGAACCACTCGTGCCAGACCACCTGCGTCCGGTCCCGGTCCATCGGGGTGCAGCGCAGGACCCCCGGGCCACGCAGCAGCTTGCCGCAGTGGACCACCCCGACCTCGTACGGGGCGTCGACCCGCACCACCCGCATCTCGTCCCGCAGCACGGCCGGCCCCAGCGCGGTGACCGCCTCGACCAGGCTGCCCTCGCCGCCGTCGCCCTCGACCACGCGGACCGTGGTGAGCGGGATCCAGTCCGACTGCCGCTCCCACGCGGTCAGCGCCGCGAAGACCCGCTCGGCCGGCGCGTCGACGATCACCGTCGCGGTGACCTCGGCCGCGCCGCGCCGGGCCGCCTCGGCGAAGTCGGCCGAGCCCTCCGCGCCGGTCACGCCGACTCCGACCGGACCACCGGACCGCGTTCCCGGTCGTCGGCACCGGCGGCCGGCACGCTCCCGGCGGACGGTCCGGTGATGATCCCGTCGCCGGGCGAGGTGGTGTCCTCGACGGCCGCGGCGGCCGGAGCCTCCGCCACGCCCGCCTCGGCCGGGGCGACCCCGGCACCGGTCTCCGGCTCGACGCCGGATCCGGGCGCGGGCGCCGAGAGGTCGATGGTCACCGGCCCGGCGGTCGTCGGATCGGCCGTGGACGGGGCGGGCTCGGAGCTGGTCGCCGCGGCCTCCTCGCGGGCCCGGCGCAGCGCGTCGGCCTCCTCGGTGCGCCCCTCCCGCAGCGCCGCGTTCTCGGCCTCCAGCACGCCGATCAGCTCGGACTTGTAGCCGATGTCGTACGCGGCCCGTCGCATCGCCGCGTCGACCTGGGCCATCCGGTAACCGCGCAGCGCGGTGTCGAAACGGACCTCGCTCACGTCGGACTCGTCGAGCGGTCGGGTGCCGGGCAGGGGCACGGCCCGCCCGTCGGGCTCGGTCGGGACCAGGCCCGGATCACGCCCGGAGACCAGCACCGTCACCCCGAGCACCACCGCCGCGACGGTCAGCGCGACCACCAGAAGGAGCAGAACCTGACCCATGCAGAGATCGTGGCATGCGGGCCGGGATCGGGCGAGCCCTCCGCCACCTCCGACTCGGAAACGCCGCACTCCCCCCGAGCGGGGCGACCACGGAACGGGCCGGTGGGACCAGCGGAGGGCGGGGGCTCCGGACCGGATAGCGTCGGGTCGGCCCGCGACGACGGCCACCCGGGGCGGGGAGACGAGGAGGCGGGCATGACGGGAGCGCTACGGCTCGGTAGGCGGACCTTCGCTCCCGGCGAGCTGGTGGTGATGGCGATCGTCAACCGGACACCGGACTCGTTCTTCGACCGGGGCGCCACCTTCGCCGAGGACAGCGCGCTGCGCGCGGTGGAGCGGGCGGTGACCGAGGGCGCGGAGATCATCGACATCGGCGGGGTGAAGGCCGGCCCTGGCGACGAGGTGGACGTGGCCGAGGAGATCCGCCGGACGGTGGACACCATCGCCGCGGTCCGAACCGCCTTCCCGGACGTCGTCGTCTCGATCGACACCTGGCGGGCCGAGGTGGCGGTGGAGGCGGTCGCGGCCGGCGCGGACCTGCTCAACGACACCTGGTCGGGGGCGGACCCGGCGCTGGCCCGGGTCGCCGCGGCGACCGGCGCGGGGCTGGTCTGCTCGCACGCCGGCGGGTTGGCCCCGCGTACGCGGCCGCACCGGGCGGCCTTCGACGACGTGGTGGCGGACGTGGTCGGCACGGTCACCGGGCTGGCCGAGCGGGCGGTGGGACTGGGGGTGCGGCGGGACGGCATCCTGATCGACCCGGCGCACGACTTCGGCAAGAACACCCGGCACTCGTTGGAGATCACCCGCCGGCTGGGCGAGCTGACCGACACCGGGTGGCCGCTGCTGGTGGCGCTGTCGAACAAGGACTTCATCGGCGAGACGCTGGACCTGCCGGTGCCCGAGCGGCTGGAGGGGACGTTGGCCGCCACCGCGGTCTCGGCGTGGCTGGGGGCCCGGGTGTTCCGGGCCCACCAGGTGCGTCAGACCCGCCGGGTGTTGGACATGGTGGCCTCGATCCGGGGCGACCGGCCCCCGGCGGCGACGCGGCGCGGGCTGGCCTAGGGTCAGGTCCAGCGCAGGACGCCGCGCCGCCAGGCGTAGAGGATCCCGAGCGCCACGATCGCGACGAAGACGCCCATCTCCACCACGGTGGTCGCCCCGAACCCGGGCCGATCGAAGACCAGCGCCCAGGGGAAGAGGAAGACCGCCTCGACCGCGAAGAGCACGTAGAGGTAGGCGTAGACGTAGTAGCGGATCTGCATCTGGGCCCAGTCGCCGCCGACCGGGTCGAGACCGCACTCGTACGTGGCCCGCTTGCCCCACGGCTCGGCCGGCCGGCGGGGACGTAACACCCGGTTGGCCGAGAACGCCGTGACGAAGAAGAGCACGGCGGCGAGCAGCAGCAGACCGAGTGTGGCGTACGAGCCGAGATATCCGGTCACGAGCGGAGCGTACCGGTCCCGTCCAGACGTCCCGGACACGTTACGAATTCGTTTCCTGACGGGACTAGTGCCGGATGGCAACTGTCGCCGAATAATGAGACCTCGCTGAAACGTCCGGAGGACAGATGACCCGCCCCCGCGTTCGACCCGCTCGGCGGGTCGCGCACCGCCGTACCCTCGCGCTGTTCGCTCCCGCGCTGCTCGCCGCGGCCGCGACGGTCGTGGCGGTGGCGCCGGGGTGGGCCGTGGCCTCCCCCTCCCCGTTGGCCGGCGTGGTCCACGTGGCGGAACCCGGCGATCCGGGTGATCCGGACGGTCCGGGCGGCGAGCCCGGTGGCGACCCGACCGAGCCGACCACGCCGACCGACGATCCGACCACCACCGCGCCGGAGCCGACCACCGCGCCCCCGACCGAGGAGGCCCCGGCGCCCACCACGCCGCCGGCGCCGACCACCACCGCCCCGACGGCGCCGACCACGGCCCCGGTCGTGCCGGCGCCGACCACCACGGCGCCCACCACCACCGCGCCCGCGCCTCCGCCCGTGGTGCCGCCGGTCCAGCCCCCGCCTCCGCCGCCGACCCAGCCGGCCGGCGGTCCGCTGGGCGTGCAGGTCTCCACCGACGACGTGGTGCTGACCCCGGACTACTGGAACGCCGACAGCACGGTGACCACGCTGCGGGTGACGGTGACCAACACCGGCGGACGGGCGGAGCAGATCAGCCTCGGTTACAGCCTGCCGCCCGGCCTGACCGACGCCGGCACGCCGGGCTGCGCCCCCGCCGGCGGCGGCAACCACCGGTGCGGGCAGTGGGCCGCCGCGCCGGGCGCGCGGTTCAGCGCGACCATCCGGGTACGCGTCGGCGCGGACGCCTGGCGGGCCATGCCGCTGAGCGGCGTGGTCCAGGTGACCGCCGTCGCGCCCGGGGCCGAAGGGGCGGCGTACGACGACGAGGGCTTCGCGGTGCTGTTCCCGCCCGGGCCCCCGGTGCCGGGCATCTCGCTGCGGGCCGACGAGGTGCTCTTCGACATCAGTGGCGCGCCGAGCACGCTGACCGTCCGGCTCGGCAACACCGGCGAGGTGGACGCCACCGGCCGGGTGGAGGTGCTGCTGCCGGCCGGGGTGACCGTCGGGGCTGGCGACACCGGCTGCGCCGCGGTGGCGCCGGACCGGACGCGGTGCGAGCTGGGCAGCCTGCCCTCGGGCCGGACCGCCACCCTGCGGCTGCCGGTGACCGCCTCGCCGGAGGCGCAGCGGATGGCGCCGCTCGCCGGCGCGGTGATCGCCCGGCTGGACCCGCGCAGCGGGCGGGACCGGCAGGTGCAGATGAGCTTCCGGATCAGCGCGGCGGCGGCGCAGGCCACGCCGGCGGCCGGCGCGCCCACCCCCACCGGGTCGCAGGGCGTGCTGGCCGCGGAGAGCCGGGCCGACGACGACGAGTCGTCGGTGCAGCGCACCGCGATCGCCCTGATCGCCGTGTCCGGGTTGCTGGTCGTGCTGGCGCTGGCCCTGGCCACGCGCTCGCTGCGACGTCGCAGCGAGATCGGCGCGCCCGACCCGGCCGGGCCGTCGACCGCGGAGCGGTGAGACGAATCCGGTGGTGATCTGAATTACGGCCGGCGGTACTAAACGCTGCAAAGCGGGGCATACACCGGCCCGTTCGGGTCCCACACGTCGGACCTCCACCAAGGTGGCCCTAACCGGGCGACGTAGGCTCTGACGTGAGAAACGGAGCGGGCCGCGCCGGTGAGGGCGACGGCGCTCAGCGAAGCGAGGTGCGGGCGTGACCAAGCAGATCCGTCAACTGGACCGGGTGGTCATTCGGTTCGCCGGCGATTCCGGCGACGGCATGCAGCTCACCGGCGACCGGTTCACCTCGGAGACGGCGCAGCTGGGCAACGACATCTCCACGTTGCCCAACTTCCCGGCCGAGATCCGCGCCCCCGCCGGCACGCTGCCGGGTGTGTCGAGCTTCCAGGTGCACTTCGCCGACTACGACATCCTGACGCCGGGCGACGCGCCGAACGTGCTGGTGGCGATGAACCCGGCCGCGTTGAAGGCGAACCTGGCCGACCTGCCGCGCGGGGCGGACATCATCGTCAACACCGACGAGTTCACCCGGCGCAACCTGGCCAAGGTCGGCTACGCGACCAGCCCGTTGGACGACGACTCGCTCGCCGGCTACGCGGTGCACCCGGTCGCGCTCACCTCGATGACGATCGGCGCGCTGGCCGCGCACGACGTGTCCAAGAAGGACGCCGAGCGGGCCAAGAACATGTTCGCGCTCGGGTTGCTGAGCTGGATGTACTCCCGCCCGTACGAGTCGACGCTGCGGTTCCTGGAGCGCAAGTTCGCGGCCCGCCCCGAGCTGGTGACGGCGAACGTGGCCGCGTTCCGGGCCGGCTGGAACTTCGGCGAGACCACCGAGGACTTCTCGGTCCGGTACGAGGTCAAGCCGGCGAAGATGCTGCCGGGCACCTACCGCAACATCACCGGCAACGCGGCCCTGTCGCTGGGCCTGGTGGCCGCCGGGGTGCGCTCCGGGCTGCCGGTGTTCCTCGGCGCCTACCCGATCACCCCGGCCTCGGACATCCTGCACGAGCTGAGCAAGCACAAGAAGTTCGGCGTGGTCACCATGCAGGCCGAGGACGAGATCGCCGCGGTCGGCGCGGCGCTGGGCGCGTCGTACGGCGGCGCGCTCGGCATCACCACCACCAGCGGCCCGGGCGTGGCGCTCAAGAGCGAGACGATCTCCCTGGCGGTGGCGTTGGAGCTGCCGCTGGTCATCGTCGACGTGCAGCGGGCCGGGCCGTCCACCGGCATGCCCACCAAGACCGAGCAGGCCGACCTGAACATGGCCCTGTACGGCCGGCACGGTGAGGCGCCGGTCGCGGTGGTGGCGCCGAAGTCGCCGTCGGACTGCTTCCACGCGGCGCTGGAGGCGGCCCGGATCGCACTCACCTACCGCACGCCGGTGATCCTGCTCTCCGACAACTACGTGGCCAACGGCTCCGAGCCGTGGCTGCTGCCGGATGTGGAGTCCCTGCCCGACCTGCGGGTCGAGTTCGCCACCGAGCCCAACGGCGAGGACGGCACCAGCTTCCTGCCGTACCTGCGGGACCCGCAGACGCTGGCCCGCCCGTGGGCGGTGCCCGGCACCCCGGGCCTGGAGCACCGGATCGGCGGCCTGGAGAAGGCCGACAAGACCGGCGACATCTCGTACGACCCGGCGAACCACGACTTCATGGTGCGGACCCGGGCGGCCCGGATCGAGACCATCCCGGTGCCCGACGTCGAGGTGGAGGACCCGGACGGCGACGCCCGGGTGCTGGTGCTGGGTTGGGGCTCGACGTACGGGCCGATCGGCGCCGCCTGCCGGGGTCTGCGCCAGCGCGGGCTGTCGGTGGCCCAGGCGCACCTGCGTCACCTGGCCCCGATGCCGGCCAATCTCGGCGAGGTGCTGCGCTCCTACGACCGGGTGGTCGTCCCCGAGATGAACCTCGGCCAGCTCGCCCACGTGATCCGGGCGAAGTACCTGGTCGACGCGATCGGCTACAACCAGGTCCGTGGCCTGCCGTTCACCGCCGCGGAGCTGGAGACGATGCTGGAAGAGGTCCTGAAGAATGTCTGAGCCCGTCGCCCTGAAGCTCACCGCCAAGGACTTCAAGTCCGACCAGGAGGTGCGCTGGTGCCCCGGTTGCGGCGACTACGCCATCCTGGCCGCCGTGCAGGGCTTCATGCCGGAGCTGAACATCGCCCGGGAGAACATCGTCTTCGTCTCGGGCATCGGCTGCTCGTCGCGCTTCCCGTACTACATGAACACGTACGGGATGCACTCGATCCACGGCCGCGCCCCGGCGATCGCCACCGGCCTGTCGGTGTCCCGGCCGGACCTGTCGGTCTGGGTGGTCACCGGTGACGGCGACGCGCTCTCCATCGGCGGCAACCACCTGATCCACGCGCTGCGCCGCAACGTCAACCTGAAGATCCTGCTGTTCAACAACCGGATCTACGGCCTCACCAAGGGTCAGTACTCGCCCACCTCCGAGGTCGGCAAGATCACCAAGTCGACCCCGGCCGGGTCGGCGGACGCCCCGTTCAACCCGCTGTCGCTGGCGTTGGGCGCCGAGGCCACGTTCGTGGCCCGGACCATCGACTCGGACCGCAAGCACCTCCAGTCGGTGCTGCGGGCCGCGGCCGAGCACCAGGGCTCGGCGTTCGTGGAGATCTACCAGAACTGCAACATCTTCAACGACGGCGCGTTCGACCCGCTCAAGGAGCCGGCCACCCGGGACGACTTCCTGATCCGGCTGGAGCACGGGCAGCCGATCACGTTCGGCAAGGACGGGCAGTTCTGCGTCGTCCACCCGCCGGGCGGCTTCGGGCTGGAGGTCCGGGAGACCTCGGCCACCCCGGCCGAGGAGATCGTCGTGCACGACGCCACGGTCGCCGACCCGGCGTACGCGTTCGCGCTGTCCCGCCTGCCCGGGCTCGACCTGCGCAACACCCCGATCGGCGTGTTCCGGTCGGTGGGCCGCCCGTCCTACGACAGCGTGGTGCAGGAGCAGGTCGCCGCGGCGCGCGCCACTGTCGACCAGACCCCGGAGCAGCAGCTCTCCGCGCTGCTCGGCAGCGGCGACACCTGGACCATCCTCTGACCGGTCATTGACCCGCCGACGCCGAAGGGCGGGCCGTTCCCCCGCGGAACGGCCCGCCCTTTGGCGTGGAGGCACCCGGTCAGGCCGCCGCCGCGGCGGGCACCCACAGCTCGTCGACCGCCCGCTCGGCGGCCGCCAGGCTCTGCTCGTGCAGCGGGATCAGCTCGGCCATGGCCGGGTTGACCGGGGCCAGGGTCAGCTCGGCGGAGATGAACCGCGGCTCCAGGCCGGTCATCGAGATGCCGTGCGGAAGCCACGGCTCGGCGTGGTCCCAGCCCTCCTTCGGGCTTCCCGCGCCGTAGCCGCCGCCCCGGCTGACCAGGACCACGAACTCGCGACCGCCGAGCAGCCCGGCCCGGGTCGCCGGGTCGTACGCGATGCCGGGGGCGATCAGGTGGTCGACCCAGGACTTCACCACGCTCGGTGCGCCGTAGTTGTAGAGCGGCAGTCCCAGCAGGATCGTGTCGGCCCGGGTCACCTCCCCCACCAGCTCCTCGGTCAGCTGCCAGGAGGCGCGCTGCTCGGGCGTGTGCTGGTCCGGCGGCACCATCCGGGCGAGACCGCCAGCGGCGTCGAGGTGCGGCACCGGGCTCTGCCCGAGGTCCCGGTAGGTGACCGTGCCGCCGGGGTGGGCGGCGCGCCAGGCGGCCGCCGCGCGGGCGGTGAGGCGCCGGCTGACCGACCGCTCGCCGGTGATGCTCGAGTCGATGTGCAACAGGTGTGCCATTGGTTGTTCCCCCTCCATGGATCGTTCGTGTAGGACCAACCATTTATAGCAGGGCGATGTTCCGTGGGCCGCGTAAACTGGGTCACATGTCCGCCGTGCCCACCGACGAGTCGGAGCGCCGATCCGGGCCGCTGCTGCAGCACCTGGCCCGCCGGATGCGGCTGCGCTCCGAGTCGGTGCTGGCGCCGCTGGGCCTGCGCCCCCGGCACCTGGTCGCGCTCACCGTGCTACGCGACTCGGGCGGCATCAGCCAGCAGGGGCTGGCCGCCACGCTCCAGATCGACGGCACGAACGTGGTCGGGCTGCTCAACGACCTGGAGGCGGACGAACTGGTCGAGCGCCGTCGCTCCCCGGAGGACCGCCGCCGGCACGTGGTCAGCCTCACCGAGGTGGGCGTGAAGCGGCTGCGCGAGGCCGAGTGCGCGCTCGCCGGCGCGGAGGAGGAGGTGCTCGGCGCGCTGGCGCCGGGCGAGCGGGACCTGCTCTACGAGCTGCTGCGACGGGCCAGCCAGGGTCGATCGTCGTCCTGCGCCGAGGTGGTCGCGGAAGGTGGGCCGGACGCCTGCTGACCGCAGGCGGTGCCGCGGCCCGGCGGGGCCGGACACGACCGGCCCGGCGGCCGGCTCAGACGGTGGTGGTCGGCTGCGGCCGGTCGTCCCGGACGTGGACCAGCATGTCGCCGGTCTCGATCGTCGCTGCGGCACGATCGTTCAGCGTGACCACCTTGCCGCGGCGCACCAGCGCGATCACCAGCGACTCCAGCTCACGCGGCGAACGGCCCACCTCGCTGCGCTCGGCCGAGCGCATCGCGAGCGCCATGCCCTGACCCGGGGTGAGCAGGTCCTCCACCACGTCGATCAGCGGCGGGGCCGAGGTGGAGAGGCCGAGCAGCCGACCGGCGGTGGCCGACGACACGATCACGTGGTGCGCCCCGCTCTGCTTGAGCAGCGGCGCGTTCTCCGCCTCCCGGACCGCCGCGATGATCCGCACCTGACCGGCGGTGAGCTGCCGGACGGTCAACGCCACGAGCACCGAAGCGTCGTCGCTGTCGGTCGCGATGATGACCGCCTTGGCGGTGCGGATGTGCGCCTCCTCCAGCACCGACGAGCGGGTCGCCGAGCCCTCGATGGTGACCAGCCCGTTCGAGGTGGCCTGACGCAGGGCCGGCCCGCTCCGCTCGACCACCACGATCTTGGACTTGTCCGCCCCGTTCTCCAACAGCGCGGAGACCGCGCTGCGGCCCTTGGTGCCGTACCCGCAGATGATGACGTGGTCCTTCACGGTTCTCCTCCACCGCGACAGGCGACGGCCGGTCCGGTACTGCTCGGTCAGGACTTCCAGGGTGGTGCCGACCAGGATGATCAGGAAGAGCACCCGGGCGGGGGTGACGAACAGGACGTTGATCAGGCGGGCCGACGGGCTGGACGGGGCGATGTCGCCGTAACCGGTGGTGGAGAGCGACACCACCACGTAGTAGAAGCAGTCGAGGAGGGTCAGGCCGTCCCCGTTGACGTCGCGGTAGCCGTCGCGGTCGAGCCAGACCACGAAGACGGTGGCGAGGACCAACCCCAGGGCGGCGAGCAGGCGCAGACTCAGCGCGCTCAGCGGCCCCCGCCGTTGCGCGGGAAAATGGATCACCGTCGGTCCCGCTCCGCCACCGTCGCCTGCACGCCCTCAAGATAGCGGGTACGGCCCGAACCGGCCGGCCGGGCCAGGGGACCGGCCCCCGCCGCACGAGCGGTAAGGATCTCGTCACATTCATCGACGTGCCGCTGGGCAAGACTCGTACGCACCGATAGTGACGAGGGGGAGTCGGATGCGTACACGTGCGGCACTGACCACGCTGGCCGTGGTCCTCGGGACGGCCCTGGCCGGCGCGTCACCCGCCACGGCGGGTCGACCCGGGGACCGCCCGCCGGAGACGTCCCGGCCCACGCGGCCGAAACCCACGCCCGTCCCGTCACCGACCGTCTCCCCCCGGCCGACCGCCTCGCCGACGCCCACCGTGCGGCCCACGCCGACGGTGTCCCCCTCGCCCACCGCGCGCCCGACGCCGACCGCCTCGCCGTCGCCGTCCGGCACGCCGGCCCCCACCGCACCGGCGCCGATGCCGACGGCGAAGCGGACCGCCGACGTGCTGCCGGGGCTGGACGACAACTGGAGCACCACGGCCTACGACGTCAACTCGGCCGGGGTGGTGGTCGGGTCGGCGGAGCTGGCCAGCGGCTACTGGCACGCGGTGCGCTGGGTGGACGGGCGGATCGAGGACCTGGGCACGCTCGGCGGGCTGAACAGTCAGGCCGAGGCGATCGACGAGCGGGGGCGCATCGTGGGCTTCGCCCAGGCCGCCGACGGCACCGCCCACGCCGTGGCCTGGGTGGACGGGAAGATCCAGGATCTCGGGTTGACCGGCGGCATCTTCTCCGCCGCGAGCGACACGGCCGGGGACCGGATCGTCGGCGTCTACCACGTGACCGACGGCTTCGCCGGGCGACGGGCCTTCGTCCGGACCGGGAACACCGAGGTCACGATCGACGCGCCGCCGGGTGCGAGCGCCGCCGCGGTCAACGAGGCCGGCACGGTCACCGGCACCTACGGCTTCAAGGACTGGACCGACCCTCCGTTCGTCAACCAGGCGTTCGTCTGGCGCGACGGCGTCCTCCGGTCGCTCGGCACGCTCGGCGGGCCCACCAGCGTCGCGAACGGCATCAACGATCTCGGTCAGGTGGTCGGCACGAGCTGGACCGCGGACGGCCAGTTCGCCGCGTTCTTCTGGGACGGTGCGACGATGCGCCGGCTGGCCACCAGCTCGGCCTCCCCGACGGCACAGTCGGTGAACGACTCCGGGCTGGTGATCGGCACCGACGGCACCGACAGCCGGGCGATGATCTGGCCGTCGCCGACCGCGAGCTCGCAGTTGCTGCCGTTGCCGGACGGTGCGGTGAGCAGCGTCGCGATCAACGTCAACGACGCCGGTCTCGTCGTCGGGCAGGCGAACTACGTCTCGCCGAGCTGGCACGGTCGAGCGGTCGTCTGGCGGTGACCGGAACCGGTCCGGTCGGCACCACGGGGGCCGACCGGGCCGGTCCGACCGACCGGGACAGGGCATGATGGGTGGCGTCGGCGAACGGCGACCGCGAGGAGGCCGGCATGTCGTTGCTGCGACGGGTGATCGGCGGGGTGCTCCGGCGGATCCGCCTGCGTCAGGGCCGCACGCTGCGCGAGGTGGCCCAGGCCGCCGGGGTCTCCCTGCCCTACCTCTCCGAGGTCGAGCGCGGCCGCAAGGAGGCGTCCTCCGAGGTGCTGGCCGCGATCTGCCGGGCGCTCGGGATCCACCTCGCCGATCTGCTGGAGGAGGCGCGCGACGAGCTGCGCCGGGAGCGGCCCACGCCGGTCGGCACCGCCATTCCGCTGGCCCGCCTCGACCGCGCGCCGGCCACCCGCACCGGCCCGCACCTGCGGGTCGGCCCGCCCCGGCTGTCCGTCACCCGCCGGCCCACCACGTCGCCCCGGAGCTCGGTGGCCCACCGGCCGACGGTCTCGCTCCGCCCGCCGGTCGTCCGTCGGCCGGTCACCGCCACGCCCCTGCTCGGTGGCGCGCGGCGCCCCATGGAGCTCGGGCCGAGGCCGGTCGGCCCCGCCCTCGACGCCACCACGCCGATCGGGTTCGGCGGCGGCATCCGGATCTGGCCGGCCCCCTCCGCCCCGACCGTCCGCCCGCGCCCGCGTACCTCGCCGGCGGTGGCCCGGCAGCGGGCCCGAGCCGGCCGGCGGCGCGCGGTCGCCGCGTAGCTTCTGCCCAGGGCGAATCTGCCCCGGGCAGAAAGCCTGGGCCGCGGGGGTGCGCCCGACGGACGCTGGAGACCGCCGGCTCGCCGGGCGGTTCCCCGCCCACCGGCGGCACGGAGGTGGGCGGTCATGGGTGGTGGCATCTGGATGCTGGACGAGGGGCAGCCGGCCTTCGGTGACCGGGTCTTCGAACGGCTGCTGAAGGAACGGATCATCTTCCTCGGCACCGAGGTCACCGACGCCTCGGCCAACCAGATCTGCGCGCAGATCCTGCTCCTCGCGGCGGAGGACCCTGAGCGGGACATCTTCCTCTACATCAACTCGCCGGGCGGCTCGGTCAGCGCCGGCATGGCCGTCTACGACACCATGCGGTACGTCAACAACGACGTGGCCACGCTGGCGCTGGGGATGGCCGGGTCGATGGGGCAGTTCCTGCTCTGCGCCGGGGCCGCGGGCAAGCGGTTCGCGCTGCCGCACGCGCGGATCATGATGCACCAGCCCTCCGGCGGGATGGGCGGCACGGCGGCCGACATCACCATCCAGGCCGAGAACATGCTGCACGTGAAGCGCACGATGCAGGAGCTGATCGCGGAACACAGCGGGCACACGCTGGAGGAGATCCAGCGGGACTGGGACCGGGACCGCTGGTTCACCGCCGAGGAGGCCCGCGACTACGGCCTCGTCGACCAGGTGCTCTCCCGCGTCGACCAGCTCGCCGCGTGAGCCGGACGGCCCGGCCGGTCGCGCCGGCCGGGCCGTCCGCCACGGTCAGGGGTAGCTGACCACCGGGCTGGTGCCGTAGGTGCCGACCACCGGGGTGCCGACCTCGTTGATCGTCCGCTCGATCCCGCCGCTGCCGTTCAGGAACACGGTGATCGCGTCGTGGAACCGCACGCCGGCCCGGCGAGGCGCCTCGATCGCCCGGTCGCAGCGGATGTCCACGCCCTGGTTGAAGTACGCGTAGACGCCGAGCCCCCACGCCTCGTGCGCGCGGACGTGGTCGGCCACCTTGTAGGAGGCCCAGCCGTTGCCGGTGGGGCTGCGCCAGGCCGCCTGGCTCGGCGGGTCGTAGGGCAGCTCGCTCTGGTAGAACACGGTCCGCCCGCGCTCGCCGTTCCAGATCGTCTGCCAGCGCTGGTAGTGCTCGACGAAGAGCCCGTACGCGGTCACGTCGTCGCCGTTGACGACCACACCGGTGGCCGCGGTGTTCACGGTCCAGCCGATGGTGCCCGGCCGGCCGTGGTCGCCCCGCCAGGCCCAGATGTTGTCGATCAGCGTGTGCCGGCTGTTGACGACCAGGCTGGTCACCGCGCGCCCGGCGTACGGGCCGCCGATGCGGAAGAAGACGTCCTGGAGCGAGATCGGATTCGTGGCGTGCGACCGGTGGCAGTGCCGTCCACCGACCTCGACCAGCACCTCCGACTCGACCGGCCCGGCGTCCACCAGCACCCCGGCGATGCGAACCCCGTCGACGTCCTCGATCCGCAGGGCCGCGTCGCCGCCGGTCGGCACGAGGCTCGGCATGCCGAGGCCGAGCACGACGGTGTTCGGCCGGCGGACCCGCAGCGCCCGGTCCAGGTGGTAGACGCCGGGGGTGAGCAGCAGGTGCCGGCCCCGGGCGAGTTCGGTGTTGATCCGTCGGGCGGAATCGGTGGGCCGGGCGAGGTAGAAGTCGGACAGCGGCAGCGAGGGCACCGGCGCGCCACCGGCACCCCAGGTGGTGCCCGCGGTGTCCCGGCGCAGGCGGGGCACGGCGACGCGCCAGCGGCCCGCGCCGTCGACGAAGAGGTACGGCTTCTCCCGGGTCACCGGGCTGGTCGGCAGCGTGGTGTACGGCGGGTCGGGAAAGCCCTGCGCCGGTGCGCCGACCACACCGGAGAAGACCTGGTTCCAGACTCCGTTGGTCCAGTCGCCGCCGAGTTCGCTGTCCCGGGTGAGCCACTGCTGCTGGGATCCGTTGATGGTGATCCCGTCCACCCTGGAGTCGGCGATGTAGCCGCCGCTGGAGTAGCCGCCGTTGCCGGGCTCCAGCCACAGCACGCCCTTGATGTGCACCCGGCGCATCGGGGACGCCTGCGAGACGGCCCACTGGTTCGACCAGTCGGTGGGGCTCACGGCGAGGTTCTCCGCCGAGCGCCAGAAGTTGGTCAGCGCGGAGATGCCGGCGGGTGAGTTCGGGTCGGGCTGCCCGATCACCCGGACCGCGCCGTGGATCTCCACGTCGTCCGGGTGCGCGCCGAGCCCGGCGACGGTCGTGTAGTAGCCGAGCCGGGCGTCCACCTCGTAGCGGCCGGGCTTGAACAGCACGGCGTAGCGGTCGAAGCCCATCTCGTTGTGCTCCTGGGCGGTGAAGATCTGGTCCAGGGTGGACTGGATCTCCGCGACCGGCGTGCTCGGGTCGAAGACGCGCACATGGGGCCCGAAGTCGGGCTCCCGGGGCGGGCGTGCCGGCGGGGACGCGACGGCGGCGCCGGCCGGGAGGCCGAGGGCGGTGAGCGAGGCCGCCGAGGCGGCGAGCGTGAGGAAACGGCGGCGGGAGGGGTCGGGTGATCGCATCTGCCTGCCTGTTCGGTGAGGGTGGGGAGAGCGCTCTCTGGCCGTTCCTACCTCATCGCCGTCGATCCCGCCAGAGCCCGCCGGTTCCGGAACCGGGAAGGACCTCGGCGCCGAGAAGCGGCAGTGCTCGCCGACGCAGACCGGGGAATCGCCCGCGGCGAACTGGAGGTCGGCGACGACCTCGCTAAACTGCTCGGCCGCGAGCCGACCACCCTGGCCGAGGCGATCCGCGCCGCGCTCTGACCACCGGCCGAGCGAGCCTGGCCGCCCGCGGCGGAGGTCGGGCGCGCCGCGTCGCTCAGGCGCGCTCGGCGCGCTGCTTCACGAGGTCGTCGACCAGGCTCTCCACGTAGTCGGCCGTCTCCTCCCAGCGGGTGACGGCGACGCTGCGGATGCCCATGGCCTTGACCGGGTAGTCGTTGCCACCCACGTCGAGCCGGTCACCGACGAAGAGCACGTTGTCGATCTTCAGGTCCAGGCACTCCAGCAGCTTTCGCATGCCGTACGCCTTGTCCACGCCCTTGCGGGTGACGTCGATCGAGGTCGAGCCGCCACCACGGACCTCCAGGTCCGGCAGCTTCGCCGCGACCGCGTCCCGCAGCCGCTTCTTCTTGTCGCCGTCCGGGTCCCAGCCGTACTTCTCGGCCGGCGGCGCGGACTGCCCCAACGCCGAGAACGTGATCTGGCTGCCCCGGTCCTCGATGATGTCGCCCCAGGTCTTCGCCTCCCACAGGCCGAGCGCCTGCGCCGACTCGGTCAGCGCCGCGACGACCCGGGCCTTGTCGGCAGCGGTCAGGTCCTCGGCGTAGACCTGCCGCCAGTCCCCGTCCGACCAGCGGTAGTAGCGGGTGCCGCAGGTCGGCATCAGGTGCAGGCGGGCGCGCTGCTCCTCGGTGAGGTCGAGGTGGGTCAGCACCTGCGACTGGAACTGCTCGAACCGCCCACCCGAGATGATCAGGACGTCCACCTCGGTGAGCAGGTGGCCGAGCAGATCCGCCATCCGACGATCGATCTGGGACTTGGAAATCGCCAGGGTGTCGTCGAGGTCGAACGCCACCACTCGAAGATCGTTCACGAACACCTCATGTCGTCGCGGGCAGGCCAGGACTAGCAGGGTACCGACGGTGACCCTCCGGCGTCCGCGAGCCCTGATCGTCACGCCACGCAGCCTTCTGGTCGCAGGCTATCGCCTCCGCCGCTCAGTCGCGGCCGTGGGCAGCGGAAACGTCCGCGTAGACCACCCCGTCGGCGCACGCGGCGACCACCGACGAGGGCCACTCCGGGTCGTAGTCCCGGCACCGCCGCACGCGTCGGAAGGCGGCGGCCTTCTCCGCTCCGGGCAGGAGCAGCACAGCCCGGTGGGCCAGGTCGGCCATGGTGGCGATCCCCATCGTGACGCCGTGCGTGGGCACCTCGCCCACGGACCCGAAGGCGGGATACGTGCGGAGGTTGTCCCGGCGGGTGGAATCCTCCAGACGGACCACACGCGTCACGCCGAGCCGAGCCGAGCCCGGCCCGTTGAAGCCGACATGACCGTCGCCCGAACCGGACGCCAGGATCAGCAGGTCCATGCCTCCGTGCTCGCGGATCCGCGCGTCGAGATCGGCGGGACGATCGGGCCCGGGGACCCAGATCTGCGCGGCGGGAATCCGATCCGCCGGGCGTAGTCCCCGATTGAGCGGTCCGACGATCTCCGTCGTGACGTACCGCTCGCAACTGTGGTGCCGGTCCGCCGGCACCGGCACGAAGCGGCCGGCCGCGGTCTGCACGTACGCGTCCAGCGCGACCACGACGAGACCGGAGACGGGGATGCGCCGCTCCGCCACCACCTCGGCGAGCAGCCGGAAAGTACGGGTGGCGCTGCGTCCGGAGGGACAGCCCAGAAGGTAGCGCCGGCCTGCCGAAGCGGCGGCGCGTAAGCCCCGGGCGATCTCCAGTGCCGTCTGGGTCGCGAGGTCCTCGGCGGTGGCGAACACGACGGAACGGACCGACACGGCCACTCTCCTACCACTTTGGAATGGTTCGACGAGAAGACGTTATTGCGTCCCGCGCTACCGTCGTCAATACCCGCCCGGCTGTTTCCGTGGTCGAGGGAGGCCGATGGTGTCATCCCCTGTCTCATCAGGCCTCAGCGCCAATCTGCAGCGGTTCGACGGAATTCGGGTGCACGACCTCCTGCACGAATACGCCGAGCGCGGAGCGGCCGTGGTCCGCCTTCGCGTGGCGGACGCGCCGGCCACCTACGTCGGCACCGTTCACGTCGACATCGACATGCCCGTGCCGGCCCGCAGCCGCAGCCCGTGGACGCCACTCGTCGAACTGGCGGTACCCCTTCCCCTGGACGCCCTCCGGGCGACCGGCACGGCGCCGCCCCGCGTCACCGACCTGAGCGTCACCGGTGGCGGACGTGCCCTCAGCACACGTCCGGTCACCACGGACTCCTGCCTGGTCGTCCAGGTGCCGTCACGCGAATTGCGGGGCGTACCGGGGAATCTGCACATCACCTTCACGAGCGCGAGCCTGTTCTTCCTGGTCGGCGGCGACGGCGTGCTGCAGACCTGGCGGCTCGGCTTCGCCGTCCGCGCCGCCTCGGTCCCCCGCACCGTCATCAACCTCGAGCACTCTCCGGAACTGTCGCTGCGGTGCCGGGTGGACTCCTCCGAATACCACTCGCTGGCACAGGGAGTGGGGCCCGGCACGGTAAGGAAGATCGGGTTCTATCCGTCCGGGCGGGCCGAAATCACGTACCTCTTCGGGCTGCACAGCGAATCGCGCTTCCGCAACCTGGCGATGCTGCCGTTCGCCGGATGCGTCGGGCTGTTCTCCTCCGCCCTGACCATCGCGCTCGTCTACGGCGGCTACACCGACATGGCCGCGGTCACCCTCGCGCTCGCCCTGGCGCCGCCCGTCCTCCAGGCCGTACGGCCGTCCACCGGCTTCTACCGGTCGGCCGACATCCACAGCCGCAGCCCCGGTGCCTGGATCTTCGCCACGTCCATCTCGCTGTACGCGCCGGCCACGCTGTTCGCCGTCCTCACCATCACCGACCTCAGCGAGCTGCGCCGGGTGAGCCAGCTCGTCTGCTACGCGTTCGGTGTGCTGCTCGGCCTGCTGGGCACGGCGATCCTCGTCGCCGTGCGAGAACAGATCCTGCCCCCGCACTACTGCGACGTCTGCACGACGCGGTTGATCTGGCGGCGCCGGAGCCGGCTGCACCGCGCGAGCAGGCGTACGGTGTGCCAGAGATGTTTCGCGGACATCGAAGCCGACGAGCAGGCGAGAGGCTGAGGAAGTGGCGCACCTACCGCTGACGTTCGACTTGGCCGCCGAGATCGCCGAAACCGTGCGGCCGGCCCTCTCCGACGCCGTCGCGACCACCGACCTCGGCGAGGTCACCCAGGACAAGGGCGGTGGGCACACCGCCCACAAGGTCGACGACGTCGCCGAGCAGGTCCTCTTCGACGCCCTGCGCCGGCGCGGCTTCCAGGGCCAGGTCTTCTCGGAGGAAGCCGGCCTGGTGCGACTGGGCGCGGAACCCCGGATGATCGTCTGCGACCCGTACTGCAACACCACCCTGACCTTCCACGGCGTCCGGGAGTCGGCGGTGGCGGTGTACGAGTACACCGTCGAGGGAGAGTTCCTCAGCGGCGCGATCGCGGACATCCAGATCCCGCGCGTCGTCTGGGCCGACCCGCACGCCGGGGCGCACGTCTCCAGCCTGGGCGGAGACACCCGGGCGGCGGCCTGCTCGAGTGTCCAGCGGGTCGAGGACGCGTTCCTGGTGGTGTCGCTCCTGAAGCGGAACCGCCGGCGGAATCCGCCGCTGACGCTGCTCGCCGGCCCGAAGCTGCTCGCCACCGTCGACGGCGCCATCGTCGCCGCCCGGATCGCCGTCGGTGAGGTGGACGGCTTCGTCGACCACGAGTTCGGCCAGCCGTCCTACGAGACGCTGGCGTACGAGTTGGTGGCCCGGGCCGGCGGGACGGTGACCGACCCGGCGGGCGAACCGATCGACTTCGGCGCGATCGTCCGTGGCCTCGGGCGCGGTGAGGTGCGGCGGCACCGGATCCTCGCCATCGCCAATCCGCACCTGCACCGGGACGTCCGGGCGCACCTCGCCGGCTGACGTCGTGAACCCTGTCGACAGGCGGGCGGGGCGGGACCATGGTGGGTGGATGCGCCAGGAGGAGATCTGGGACGCCGAGGCAGCCCGGCGCTACGACACCCCGGGCACCGGGATGTTCGCGCCGGACGTGCTCGGGCCGACAGTGGACCGCCTCGCCGCGCTCGCCGGTGACGGACGCGCCCTGGAGTTCGCCGTCGGCACCGGCCGGGTGGCCGTACCGCTGGCCGAACGCGGCGTGCCCGTCAGCGGGATCGAACTCTCCGTACCCATGGTGGAGCGACTGCGGACGAAGGTCGACGCGGCCACGATCCCGGTGGTGGTCGGCGACATGGCCAGCGCGACCGTGCCCGGCGAGTTCAGCCTGGTCTACCTGGTCTACAACACCGTCGCCAACCTGCTCACCCAGGCCGAGCAGGTGGCCTGTTTCCGCAACGCCGCTCGCCACCTCCGGCCGGGCGGGCGGTTCGTGATCGAGCTGTGGGTGCCCGAGTTGCGTCAGCTCCCCCCGGGCCGGCAGGCGACCGTGTGGCACACCGAGGACGGATACCTCGGCCTGGACACCTACGACGTGCTGCGGCAGCGGGTGGTGTCGCACCACGTCCGGTTCGGCGCCGGCCGGGAGGCGCAGATCTTCCGCACCCCGCACCGCTACGTCTGGCCGTCCGAACTGGACCTCATGGGCGAGCTGACCGGCTTCGCCCTGGAGAGCCGGCACGCCGACTGGACCGGCGCCGAGTTCACCGGCGAGTCGCGCTCGCACGTGTCGGTCTACCGACTGCCCGGCTGACCTACGCTCCCGGCCATTGCGAAGGTTCTCGTCACCGGCATGTCCGGCACCGGCAAGTCGACCGCGCTGCGGATGCTGGCCGCGCGTGGCCACCGCACCGTCGACACCGACTCCGACCGCTGGAGCCGGTGGGTGACCCTGGCCGACGGTTCGCCCGACTGGGTCTGGCGGGAGGGCGCGATCGCCGACCTGCTCACCGGGCACCGCGCCGGGCACCTGTTCGTCGCCGGGTGCAAGAGCAAGCAGGGCCGGTTCTATCCGAGCTTCGACCACGTCGTGTTGCTCAGCGCCCCGGCCGAGGTGCTGCTGGCGCGCATCGCCGACCGCACCGACAACCCGTACGGCAAGCGGGCCGAGGAACGGGCCGAGATCCTGCGCAACCTCGCCGAGGTCGAGCCCCTGCTGCGGGCCACCGCCACCGCCGAGGTCGACGCGTCGGCGCCGGTCGAGAGCGTGGTGGGGCACCTGGAGCGCCTCGCCGGTGGGTAGAGTCGGACGCATGTTCGAAAGCGCCCTCGTCAATCTCTACACCTCCGACATCGAGGCCGGCATCCGCTTCTACCGCGACCTGCTCGGCTTCGTCGAGACGTTCCGGACGCCAACCGAGGGCGCCCCGGAGCACGTCGAGTTCCGCCTCGGCGGGTTCACGCTCGGGCTCGGCACCGTCGAGGCGGCCCGGCGCGCCCACGGCGTCACCGCCGAGCCCGGACGGCCCGCCATGGCGCTGGTCGTGTGGACGCGCGACGTCGACGATGCCTTCGCCCGGCTGGCCGCCGCCGGCGTACCGACGGTTCAGGACCCGCACGACTCGGGCAACGGCAACCGCAACGCCCTGCTGCGGGACCCGGACGGAAACCTCGTGGAGATCGTCTCCAGGGTCGGCTGAGCGCGGGCCCGGAACCCCGGCTGTGATCGTTGATCAGTGCGGTGACCTGGTGCCCCCGGCAGGATTCGAACCTGCGACACACGGTTTAGGAAGGGAGTAGCGGCTGCACGGCCATCCCTCGTCTACCAGGGCATACACTCGACGTCCCCTCAGCGATGCGCTTGTTCATTCCGGGCATGTTCCGGATCTTGTCCCCATCCAAGGGGGTGACCTCGTCAGCATGAGCGTCGTAGCAAGGTCCATGCTCACTCTGCCGGTTCGGGCCACGTGATGCGGAGGCGAGTGGGATGGGGCCCAGGTCCCGTGTAGCGCACGCTACCCAGCGTGCCGCTTAACGTGCAGGAGGTCGAACCGGTCGGAGCAAGGTAGAACATCGTGTAGGTCAGCTGTGTCGCTGTGTCGGAGAAGGTCGAGATGACCAGGGTGCTGCCTTCGGGAAACAGCTTTGGCCGCATGACGTACCCGTCGAGGGAGGCTGGTTGCCCATTAGGGTTCTGCTTGTTCAAAGCCTCGCTCGCCCGGTCCCGGTCGGCGGGAGCGGCACAGACACGGTCTGGCCTGCTGGACGTGACCACCGTGGGTACGCCAGCCTGGCGGAGCTTGGTTGCGAGCCCGCCCACGTTTCGTAGTTGTTCCCACCGCACGGTGAGTTCCACGGAACCATCGGGCTTTGCGGTGACCGCGTATGCCGCAGTGGCCCCGTTCGGTTCGCCGTTCCAGAGCGTCGACATGGCAACGGTGACCGCAAGGGCCGCGCCACCGCCAAACGCGATCCGCCGACGCCATACCCGCCGGGTGGTGCCGCGCTGCCTCTCCGGCAATCGGCGCGACAGGTCGGCGTTGACGTCGTGCGGTGTCGCGAGGATGCCGGTCAGCATCTGTTGGGCCCGGGTCGACTGCGGATCAACGCGCCAATCGGCGGCGGGATCTGCGGCGCGCAACGACCGATCGCTCATCATCTTGATCCTCCTTCGTTCGCCACTGAGGTAAACGTGGCATCCACCGTCTTTCGGTCCTTGACGGGAGCCAAAACGGCCGCCAGCCGCCTCCGGGCGCGATACAAGCGCACCTTGTACGCAGCGCGGCTGCACCCCATCACCATGGCAGCAGCGCCGGCGTCGAGGCCCTCCCAAGCGGCTAACCGCAGTGCCTCTTGGTCACGCTCGGGGAGTTCGGCGAGCGCCCGGCGCACTCTTACCTGGTCGACCACCACGTCGGCGTGGTCGGCCATCACCAACTCGGCACTTTCGCCAATCCGGGCAGCCAACCTCGCCTGCCGGCTTCGACCCCGGATCTCGTTGCCGATCACGTGACGCGTCGTCGCGTACAGCCAGGGCAGCGAGTCGGTGACCGGCACGTCGGCCAACCGCCGCCAAGCTACGAGAAACGCTTCGTTGACAACGTCGGACGCCCGGTCCTGTCCCACGCGGCGTGCCGCGTATCGCATGACGGCACCGTAATGCCGCTGGAACAACTCCACGAATCTTGCCCGGTCGTCTTCCATACCTACCCTGTTTCCAGGTCATGCACCGGGGTTACAGCCCTCCAGGAGCTTCCAACCTCGATTGCGCGCTCACGTGGATCGTGCAGCGCTCGGCCGTGAGCGATGCGATTGTCCAGGTCTCGAAATCCCGATTGCGCCAGTACAGCCGACCAACCCGGCCGATGCCGGCCGGAGGTCGCCAGCAGGCCGGGGCGTGTCGGCACACCGGAGCCGAACAGCACCACCGAAGTTCGCTGGTGGGCACGCTTGCCGCTGTCGCCGCGCTGGTAGGCATCCGGCATCCTCGGCGGCATTGTCGTGCAGTGGTAGCCCCCGACTAACGTGTCGCCATCCCGTCTGCCGTCGACCCGCCTCCCTGGGAGCGGGCTGCCGCCCGGCCCGCCATGTCAAGCGGACCTTGACGCACGGTCGGACGCTGGCGGGCCGGGCGGTGGTCTGCTCGGCTTGCCCGGGTTGAGGGCAGGCGGGATGGCTTGCGCAACCACCCACGGACCGCAACCCGCCGACGGGGTTGCAACCATCTCGGAGCCCGAGCGCCCCCGCCGGAGGCGCAGTAACCGCAACCCCGCGACCGCCGCCAGCTCGCCGACGCGGCCGACGTGCGCTCCCCCACGCCGCGCGGGCTCGTGGCCGCGCGGCCCGGCCGGCTGCCGGCCCACCACTACCCGGTCAACCGTCCTGTCGTTCTGCGGCGGCCCCCTTGGGCTTCCCGCTTCCGCGCCAGCCGCCGGGCGTGTTGCGTGGCCGGAGTCGGAGCGCCAGCGGAGCGACGGACGCGCGCCCAGGCGGCGGCGCGTGCGGCCCGTTCAGGGCCGCCTTGAAGACGTACAGAAACTTTGCGCATCATCGCCGGCAGCCGGCCGGCCTCGTCCTTACGGGCTGGCTGCCGTCAGTGCCCGATCGGGATCTGCACGGCAGAGGTCCACTCGTACATGCGGTTGTCACGGTGGAACTCAAGTAGGCCCACGTGGTTGAGCGAGACCGTGACCGGGGCTGCTTCAACTCCGCTGATCGCCTCCGCGATCGGCTCCGCCGCTTGCGCTGAGTTGGAGTAGGCAACGCTCACGTGCGGCCGGTACGCCGGGACGTGCTCGGGCGCCAACTCGACGTGGTCTTGCCCGAGGACGTCTCCGATCGCGACTCGGACCGCGTCCCGCACGGCCCCGATGGGCTCCGGCGGCGACGCCGGCAAGTAGACGGCCTCCGGTCGAACGACTGGCCGATGGAACGTCACGACAGGTGTCGGAAGCTTGGCCAGTCTCTTACGGATCGCCTTCTCTAGCTTCACGGCCTGGTCGCCGCTCAGTTCGTCTAGGAACCCGATGCCTTGCATGGTCAGGTGCAGCCACGTCGCTGGGATGGCGTCAAGGCCAGGAAACGGTTCCAATGCCTGCTGGTAGAGCTGCACCAGCTCCACCAGCTCGGCGTGCTGACTCATGGTGAAGTGGCAGGCGTAGAAGTGGCGACCCTTCTGCCATCCCGGCCGCCACCACCAGTGGTCCTGCATGTTGTCGACGTGCTCGACCAGATCGGACATGTCATTCCCCTAGATGTCTGAGCGGCCGGCGGCGTCTTCGGGCTGCTGGGTGACGTCGTACTCATCGATGATTTCGATCCGGTCTGCTGGCCACACCGATTCGGACACTTCGAGCACCGTGTCGTCCTGGGCGCGAGCGACATGGACGACGTGCACAACCCCGGTCCCCGCCGAGATTTGGAGTGTCTCGGCCTCGGCCGACGTCGGCATCCGCCATTGCCAGTGGTCCCTAGCCCGGGTGTACTTCTTGCCGCTCAAGTCCTCTACGCATAGGAAGAGCGCCTTAGGCACCACGGTGGGCTCTTCAAGGAAGGTGCTGCCGGCGATCCCCACCGGGATGTAGCTAGCGCCGACCTCCTGAGGCTTGCCGGTCTTCGACTCCGACAGGATGCGTCGGCGGATGACTACTTCCTCGCCGGGCTCCATGTCCGCCGCCTTGGCAATGTGCTCGGGAACCGGGCCACGCCCCGCAAACGGAATCTCGTGGCGTAGGTGGGCCGTGAGTAGCTTGCCGTCGGTTCGGGCACGCCCGTAGCGGTCACGGGACCGGCGTTGCAGTCGGCGGTTGGCGCTGACGAAGGTGCCCACCCCCTGGCGCGCCTCGACGATTCCCTCGGCCCTCAGGACACGGATCGCACTTCTCAAGGTCTCAAGCGAGAGGCTGGGGAAGGTAGCGCGGAAGCGCTCAAGTAGTGCGGCCTCGGCAGGCAGCCGCTCCCCTGGCTCGTACGTGCCGTTCTTGATGTCGCGCCGCAGCTCATCGGCTATGCGCTGGTACTTGGGAGCCTTTGCTCCCAGGTCACTGGTCATGTTGACCTCCTGCCACCAATTCTAGTCCTCTAGAGGACTTGACGCGCTCACCTGGTCGGCTTACCTTCGATGCAAGCAAGTCCTCTAGAGGACTAGAGCACCAGACCTAGGAAGGGGTCACGCTCATGAAGCTGTACGTGGACACCACGAGCAAGCAGGTGACGGCGTCGAAGGATCCGGAGCCGAAGAACGACCAGAACGGCAACCAGAAGTCCGAGAAGAACACGGGCCGGCTGATGTGGTCCACCCAGGTCTTCGTTCTCGACGAGACGGGCGGGGAGGTCATCACCATCACCACGGCGGGTGAGAAGCCGAACGTGAAGGTGGGCGACTTCCTGGCGGTCGAGCAGTTGGAGGCCATCCCCTGGGCGACCAACGGGCGTAACGGCGTCGCGTTCCGGGCGGTGTCCCTGAAGCCGAAGAACGGTTCTGCGGCCAAGTAGGTCACTTCGCACGTCGTGCTGTGTGTGCCACTGGTGTCCGTGGCCACCGCGCCAAGCGGCCTGACGGTCCGCTGAACTCCAACCCATGCGGTTCCGGGAGTTGTTCCTGACTCCTACTTCTCCCGGTCCGGTCGCCACCTGGCAGTGGTGACGACCCCAAGGAAATGGCCCGGGGTCGGTACTGACTCCTACGTCTGCCGACCCCGGTGCCGCCACTCATCCGACCCAACTGGCATTGGGAGGACTCGTCGTGTCCAAGTCTAGCCCTCGCCGCTTCGGCGGCAAGTCAACCGGAACGGTGACGGTCATCGAGGCCAAGGTTCACCGTTCCTCCGCGCGTAACGCCCGCATGGCGTTCATCCTCACCGCCGTCATCGTCGGCGTCCTGTCGGCCGTGGTAGCCGCCGCCTACTGGCACCCGATCGTGGCCCTGTTCGTTGGTGCCCTGATCGGCGTTCCCATCGGCGGCCTCGTGTGGCTGCTCGTGCGGATCTGGCCGGTCATCCGGCTGCTGTGGTGGTGGACCCCGGAAACCCTGCTGAGTGCCGGTCTGCTGACCGGCTGGGTGCAGTTGGCCAACCACACCCCGACCGTGGTGACCCTGATCGTGGTCGCCCTGGTCGTCGGCGTTCCGGCCGGCATCGGCCCGGTCCGCCGCCAGGTCAAGGCGTGGGGATGGTGCCTGGTGGTGCGCCACCGGCTGCGCGTGTGCTTCGCGCAGTTCATCATCGCCAACCAGTCCGGCTCGCTGCCGCTGATCCTGTGGGCTCGTCCCACGCCGGTCGGTGAGCGGGTCTGGGTGTACCTGCGCCCGGGCCTGTCGGCCAAGGACCTGGAATCGCGGCTCGACAAGATCGCCGTGACCTGCCACGCCTCCACCGTGCTCATCGAGCGGGCCGGGGAGAGCAACGCCGCCTATCTGCGGTTCGACATCAAGCGCCGCGAGGTGCTCAACGCCCGGGTGGGCTCCCCGCTGGTCGACGCCATCGACCGCAACGCGCCCGTGTCGGCGTCGCCGCTGACGGTGCCCACCGCCCTGGACCTGCCGGACGTGGACGCTCCGACGATCACCCTTCCGACCCAGGGCAAGCCGGCGAAGAAGCCGGCCACGACTGCCAACGGCAGCAAGCCCGCGGCTTCCTCGGCGTCGTCCCTGCCGGATGACGACACCTCCGACTGGATCTGACCCCTAACCCACCTCGGACGCGGGGAGCCATCACCGGCTCGCTCGTGTGGCTTCCCGCGCCCACAACGCCCCGGGAGGGCAATCATGACCACCACGTCTCCCACTACCGCTGGTGCGGTGCCGGTGGGTGCTGGCCTGTCGATGTTCGACCCGGTGTTCATCGGGATCGACGAGTTCGGCCAGCCCGTCTATCTCGACGTCGTCTACCACAACCTGCTCGCCGCCGGTGAGCCTGGCGGCGGAAAGTCCGGCCTGGTCAACAACATCTGCGGCCACGGCGTCCTGTGCGACAACACCCGCCTCGTGCTGTTCGACGCCAAGCTCGTCGAACTCGGCCCCTGGCGCGACCTGGCCGATGCGTTCATCGGCCCCGACATCGACCAAGGCATCGAGGTCCTGCGCCGCCTCCTGGTCGTGGCCACCAACCGCTACACCTGGCTGCTGGCCAACCGGCGCCGCAAGCTCGCCGAAGGCGACGGCATGTCGGTCATCCTCACCGTCATCGACGAACTCGCCATGTTCTCCACCGTGCTGGGGACCAAGGCGCAGCAGGAGGAGTTCTCCACCCTCCTGCGCGGCCTCGTCTCCCTCGGCCGCGCCTGCGGCATGCCGGTGGTCGCCGCAACGCAGCGGCCGTCGTGGGACATCATCCCCGCCAGCCTGCGGGACCTGTTCGGTTACCGGGCCGCGTTCCGGTGCACCTCGCTGAACAGCTCGAACATCATCCTCGGCCAGGGCTGGGCCGAGCAGGGCTACACCGCCTCCGACATCGCCCCCACCAACCAGGGCGCGGCCTACCTCCTGGCCGAAGGCGGCGTTCCCCGCCGCATCAAGGCCGCCTACCTCACCGACACCGACATTTACAACATCGCTGACTACGCCGCCTGGACCCGCCGCCGACAACCCCTTCCCACCGCGATCCCCGACCTCAGCCGGGTCGACCTCAGGGAGGCGGCGTGACCACCCGCGAGCACGCCTACGCGCGTGCCAACAACCAGCGGGCCGCTCAGTTCACCGAACTGTGGATCGTCGGGCGTCCCGAGGACATCGCCGCCATGGTCCAGGTCGCCTCGGCCAGCGGCCGACTCGTCTACCTGTCCGCCCCGCGCTCGATGGGCGGCGACGACACCCGCCAACGCCGCTACCTGCGGCTGCGCACCACCTGAAACGGCCGACAGGACCAGGACTTCGCCTGGCAGCAGAGCTGGTCCTGCCGACCTCCACCAACAGCCCCGAAAGGACGTGGCTGCCATGAAGGCTACCCAAAAACCACCCATCGACGTTGAGGTCACCCCGGCTGACCTGCTGCGGATGGCTGCCCTCTACCTGCGTCGGCACGGCTGGACCCAGGGCGACTACTACACCGTCGTTTTCGACGCCCTCACCCCCCGCGCTTGCGTCTCCGGCGCTATCGGCATGGCCGCCTACGGCAAGGCCATCGACCTGCCGTTCCTCGCAGACCTCCCGGAACGCGGCGACTACCGCGCCGCCGTGTGGACGCTCGTCGACTTCCTGTTCCTGGACTCCTCCACTGATCTGTTCGGCTGGAACGATCGCCCCGGCCGCACGGCCGCCGACGTCATCAACGCCCTTAACGCCGCCGCCGACCGCTGGGACCGCCTCTACAACCAGGGAGGCGAGCGCTGATGTTCACCGTCAAGGCGTCCTTGACGCGCATCCCCCGTCAAAAGCGCCGCGAGGTCGTCGAGAACGACGCGTTCGCCGCGTTCGCCCGGCGCATCATCCGCGCCCACGGCCGCCGCGTCGCCGCCGGCGACGTCGAAGCACTCCGCGACCTGGTCGCCCTGTCGACCAACATCGACGAAGCCATCGGAGAAGCCGTCATCGGCCTTCGCGCCTTCGGCTACTCCTGGTCCGAGATCGGAACCCGGCTCGGCATCTCCAAGCAAGCCGCCCAACAGCGCTGGGGCGGTGAGAAGCCGTGACCGACCTCCGCTCTCCTGAGCTGGACACGCTCACCGAGCGCACCGGCATCCGGGTCGAGTTCTACGACCCGCACGGCACCCGCTACGGGTTCCCCACCTTCCCCTACCACGCCGCCCCGGACGGGCTGGCCACCGTGCGGCAGCTCCGCGCCGCCGGCCTTCGCCCCAACGGGCAGAACCCGATCGCGCAGATCTACTGGCGGCACCGCAAACAGCGCCGGGTCGCCTACCTCTACCGCCTGGACCTGGCCGCGCCCAAGCGCACCGCCACCCCGGCCCAGCGCGAGGCCATCGCCAAGGCGCTTCGCGCCCGTCGCACCTGCCGCCACTGCGGCGTCGTGCAGCCCTACTACATCCCCCGCCGTACCGGCTCCTGCCTCGACTGCACCGGAGGCCACTGATGGCTGTCCTGATCACGTTTGCCGTCGTCCTGCTCATCGGCATCGCCATGGCCTACATGGGAGGCGTGCGATGAGTTTCCAGCTTTCTGACCCGTGCCTGTGGTGCATCGAGGGCAGCTCGCCCGCCGGCATCCACGACATCCTCGGCCCGGTCTACAAGCCCTGCCCCGTCTGCCTCGGGACCTGCGCCCTGTGCGAGGGCGACGGACTGTTCCCGGCCGACTTCACCTGCCTGCCCTGCTTCCGGCAGCAGCTCGCCGCCCAGGGCCTGGCCCCGATCATGTGCGCCCATTGCTCCGGCGTGGTCGACCTCATCCCCCTCGACAGCATCCCGGCACCGGAGGTGACTCCCCATGTCGAGCACTGACCCGAGCACCTTCACCCACCAGTTCGCCGCCGAGTACGCCCGCAACGCCGTACCCGCCATGCTCAAGGCGATCGGCTCCATCAAGCGCTACAACCGCTTCGTTCTGCTCGGTGCGCTGCTGACCAGCTACCTGCACCAAGCCCACTACCTGTGGACCGAAGAGGCCGGCTACTTCGCCTACCTCGTGCCCCTCATCTTCGACGCCGCGATGGTGTCGATGCTGACCGTCGTCCGCACCTCCGGCATCGCCCGCGACGCCAAGCGCGGAGCACTGATCGTGTTCGCCTGCGCCGCCATGCTGTCGGCCACCATCAACTTCGCCTCCCCCGGCAGCCTCGGCCTACGCCTGGTCTTCGCCCTGGTCGTCGTCCTCGTCATCGGCGTGGAACTCGTCGCCGGACGCATCCGCCCCGACTTCGCCGCCATCGAAGCCGAAGCCGCCGCCCTGCTCACCGCCGCCCGCAACCTGACGGCCACCCCCGAGCAGCCGACCGAACCGCCGGCTGTCACGCCGGACACCACCGCGCCGCCCGTCGACACCACCGCCGTCGTCGACACCCCGCCGGCCACCGCGCCGGCTGTCATCGAGGCACCCGCGCTCACCCCGATGCCGGCCGCCCGGCCCGAGGTCCCCGCGCACCTGGTGCCCACCGCCCGCTTCGCCATCCGCCAGCACGAGCAGACCAACGGCCGACCCATCACCGCCGACGAACTCGCCGCCCTGCTCACCGTCACCCCGGCGATCGCCCGGGAACTGCTGCACTCCATCAACGGCCACAGCACGGCCGTCAACGGCACCCCCGTCGCCGGTGGTGCCCGATGACCATCTACGTCGTCGACATCGAGTACGTCACCCACACCTGCCCGGCCTACACCGTGCCGCACATCTTCGACACCCGCCGGACCGTCATCGACGTCATCCCCGGCGGTCCCTGCCGGACCCCGGTCACCATCCGCTGCGGCGACACCACCGCCCTCGTTCCCTGCTACCGGCACGAACCGGCCGACCGCCAGTGCGGAGCCTGCCGGATCATCGTCACCCAACACACCATCACCACCCGGCACCTCGACACCGAGGCTGCCTGATGGCGTCGACGCTGGACCTCACCCCCCGCGCTTCGGCCCGGGGGGTGGGCTCGAACGCCGACACCACCGCCACCATCTACGGCTACACCGCCGCCGGCTCCGCCTTCCAACGCGCGACCCAGCCCGACTACTTCGGCTGGATCGAACACGTCCGCGCCGCCGCCGGCTGCACCCGCCCCATCCGCCTCGCCGGCAGCCTCCACACCGTCGAACCCGCCACCGGCCGAATCCTCGACTCCCGGCACACCGACGCCATGCCCGACGCCGCCATCTACAAGGCGTGCGGCAACCGCCGGTCAAGGGTCTGCCCCGCCTGCGCGCAGACCTACCAGCGCGACGCCTTCCAACTCCTGCGCGCCGGCCTCGTCGGCGGCAAAGGCGTCCCGGACAGCGTCGCGTCGCATCCGGCGGTGTTCGCGACCTTCACCGCACCATCGTTCGGCATCGTGCACGCCCGGGTGGTCAAGCGGCACACCTGCCGCAACCGCCGCCGCTGCGACTGCCGCGCCGAGCCCTGCCACGCCCGCCGCGCCGATGACCCGGCCGCCGGCCTGTGCGCCCATAGCCGGCCCGCCGTCTGCTGGGCCCGCCACGAACAGGGCGACACCGCCATCGGCCGCCCCCTGTGCCTGGACTGCTACGACCACGCCCACCAAGTCGTCTGGAACATCTTCTCCGGCAAGCTGTGGCACCGCACCAAACAAGCCGCGGAACGCTGGCTCGCGCAGCTCGCCCACCGCCGCGGCGTCCCCCGCGTCGAGATCCGCACCCCCTCCGGCAAGCTCCGCAACCTGCCCCCGGTCCGCCTCTCCCCCGGCAAAGTCGCCGAACTCCAAGCACGCGGAGCAGTGCACTTCCACGCCATCGCCCGCCTCGACGGCGTCGAACCCGACGACCTCGACGCCATCGTCCCCCCGCCGGCCGACTTCACCGTCGACGACCTCGTCGACGCGCTCCGGCACGCCGCCCGGCAAGTCACCTTCCACACCCCAGCCCACCCAGACCGACCCGATGGCTGGCCCATCGCCTGGGGCGAACAACTCGACCTGGAACCCATCACCACCGACGGCACGGGGGAGGTCACGGACAGCCTCGTCGCCGGCTACCTTGCCAAGTACGCCACCAAGAGCACCGAGGCCACCGGGCACACGTCCACCCGCCTGACCGCCGACACCATCGGGGACTACGCCGACCCCGACGGCGACCACACCGCCCGCCTCATCGACGCCTGCTGGCGCATCGGCCGACCCACCGGCACCCCCGTCCCTCTGTCCGAGCGGCCCCGCGAAACCCGGCCACGCCCCGGCTTCGTCCCGCGTTGGGAATGCCCCGACTGCGGCACCCACACCCGCTACGCAGCCTGCCCCGTCTGCGTCGCCGACCGTCAAGCCGCCCTTGACGCCGAAACGCCGAAACCGGCCAGCGACAGCCCATACACCCGGCTGCGGCGGTGGGCGCACATGCTCGGCTACGGCGGCCACTTCCTCACCAAAGCCCGCCGCTACTCCGTCACCTTCCAACTCCTGCGCGACACCCGCGTGCAGTTCCGTCGCCACGAGCACCAGGACCACGAGCACCCCACCGCCGGCGGACCACCCGCCGACCCGCTCGCCGAGGAAACCACGCTCACCGTCGGCACCCTCACCTTCGCCGGAGTCGGCTGGCACACCACCGGCGACGCGCTCCTCGCCAACACCGCCGCCGCCATGGCCCGCGAGCGACGAACCACCGGCCGAGAAGAACTCGCCCACGAACTCGGCACCACCCCGGCTGGTACCACGCCGGTCGCCGCTTGATTCGACAGGAGGAAGGACCCTGACCGTGGATGACGACCTGATGACCGTGCCGGAGGTGCTCGCCGCGCTCAACAACGTCTCGCGCCGGACGTTCTACCGGTGGCGTGAACTCGGCATCGCCCCCGCTTGCATCCGGCTTCCCAACGGGGAGCTTCGGATTTCGAGGAAAGACCTCCGGATCTGGCTGGAGCAGCGGCGCGAGGTGGCGGCGTGAAGTCTCGCCGCGTCCGTATCTGGGCGATCAAAGCCAACGCCGCCGGTGCTGCCGGGTCCAAGAAGGCTAAGCGGTCCTACACCGTCCGATGGGTGGTGGCGGGCCGCGAGAAATCGCGCACGTTCGTCACGCGGGCCTTGGCCGATCGCTTCCGCTCCGACCTGATGCAGGCAGCCAACCAGGGAGAGGCTTTCGACATCGACACCGGGCTACCGGACTCGATGACGGAAACGCCAGCGGCCACAAGCTGGTTGGAGTTCGTCAGCAAGTACGTCGACATGAAGTGGGCGGGCGCTGCGGCCAAAACCCGCGACAGCATGACGGAGGCGCTTGCCGCCGTCACAGCGGCGCTCGTCAAGGACGCTCCCGGACGGCCGCCGGTCGAGCTACTTCGCCAAGCGCTGCGTAACTACGTGTTGCCGCCACCAGCTCGTGGCCTGGACATGCCGCCGGACATCGCCGACGCGGTGCGCTGGTTGCGCCACGCTTCCCTGCCGCTGCCTGATCTCCGGGAGGCGGGGACCGTTCGGAATGCGCTTGACGTCCTGGTGGTGAAGCTCGACGGCAAGCCGGCCGCAGCGACCACCGCGCGTCGAAAGCGGTCGGTGTTCTACAACGCGCTTCAGTACGCGGTCGAGCTGGAAGAGTTGGAGTTCAACCCGATCGACAAGCTTCGGGTGCGGTCGCAGCGGAAGAAGATTGCCGAGGTCGTCGATCGCCGGGTGGTCGTCAACCAGCGCCAGGCGATGGAACTGCTGATCGCTGTCACGTACGTCGGTCAGCGGGGGCGGAAGGCCAAGCGTGGCGAGCGCCTGGTGGCGTTCTTCGCCTGCCTGTACTTCGCCGCGCTCCGTCCGGCAGAGGCGTTGGCACTGCGTGAGCAGGACTGCGACCTACCCGAGAAGGGATGGGGTCGGCTGACGCTGGCCAAGAGTCGCCCCCAGGCGGGCAAGCGATGGACCGACAGCGGCGAGGTTCACGACGATCGAGGGCTGAAGCATCGAGCCGAGGATGAGCCGCGCAGCGTGCCGATCCCGCCCGCGCTCGTGGCGATCCTGCGCGCACACATCGAGCGGTTCGGGGCCGCCAAGGACGGCCGGCTGTTCCACAGCGAGCGCGGCAACGTCGTTGCGGCCTCGACGTACTCGCGCGTCTGGGATGAGGCGCGTCGGCTGGCGTTGACGCCGCGCCAAGTTGACTCTCCGCTCGCTGGTCGCCCGTACGACCTGCGGCACGCCGCCGTGTCGCTGTGGCTTAACGCTGGTGTGCCGGCGACCGAGGTAGCCGACCGGGCCGGACACTCCGTTGACGTGCTGCTGAAGGTCTACGCCACGTGCATTGACGGCGCGGAGGCCACCGTCAACGACCGGATCTCTGAGGCTCTGACCGGCGTTGCGTGGCCCGTATGATGGTCGTCGTTCCGGATCTTGCCCCGGCTATGTCGGCTGACCTGGGAAGACGACTTCAAGGTCATTCCGCGTCTGTTCCGCGACCCGCGACAAACGGCGGCTTCCGGTGACCTACGGTTGCACACCTGTTCTAATTGAACAGCGTGTGTATTGCCAGCTCAGATGGCGTTTCTCCTGTGTATCGAGGTGCCCCCGGCAGGATTCGAACCTGCGACACACGGTTTAGGAAACCGATGCTCTATCCCCTGAGCTACGGGGGCGCGAGCGCCTAGTCTAGCGACCTGGGGGTTCACCTGGGGTGGCAGGGAGTGGCACGGGTTCACCCACGTTCCCCGGACCGCCGTTGTCGCAGCCCAGGAGCACACGCCGAGCACACGAACCCGGGTTTGCGACCGCCGGTCGCCCGGGGTGACCCGCGTTGGCACCGGTTCACCCCGGTTGGCACCGGCTGGAGAGCACACGTCGCGCACATCATCGAAGATCAGCAAAGTTCAGACCATGTATTCCATCTCGCCTGCGACGGCCTGGGCCGAACCCTGGCCTTCGTGCTCTCTGGCGGCAACGTCAACGACTGCACCCGCTTCGCCCACGTCATGGCCGCCATCCGGGTCGAGCGGGTAGGAACCGGCCGGCCCCGGGTCCGTCCGGACCACGTCATCGCCGACAAGGGCTACAGCTCCAAGGCCATCCGGGCCGACCTGCGTCGACGTGGCATCGGGCACACGATCCCTGAACGCGCTGACCAGCAGGCCAACCGCCGTCGACGAGGCAGCCGCGGAGGCCGGCCACCGGCCTTTGACAAGCAGCTCTACAAACGGCGCAACGTCGTCGAGCGCTGCTTCAACCGGCTCAAGCAGTCCCGCAGCGTCGCCACCCGCTACGACAAGACAGCAACCTCGTACCAAGCCACCGTCACCATCGCCGCACTACTCCAATGGTTGTGAACCTTTGAAGACACGGCCTAGGCGCTGGGCAAGTCCCTCGCCGCGGGCGTGCTGATGGCCGGCTCGTACCTGCTGCTCGCGGTGATCGGCGGCGGGCTGGGAATGGGGGATGTCCGCCTTGCCGGGCTACTCGGCCTCGCCCTCGGGACTGTCGGCCGGACGGCCGTGCTACTCGGCGCGGTGCTGCCCTACCTCCTCGCCATCCCGAACGCTGCGGTGCAGCTGCGGCGTGCCCGCAATCCAGACGAGCGGCGACTACCGTTCGGGCATACGTCATAGCCGGAGCAGTCTTGGCTGTCTGCGTGCGTGGCGCATAGGCGTGCAGAAGGCGCCGTCCGGATCGGACTTAAGCCCTCAAAGGACCTCTCGATATGAAGGTCGCTCCGGTTTGGAGAGCGCCAGGCGCCCTTGTCTCTATTACCATCGGCTCGGTGAGGAGAGTGCGCGTGCGTAGGCCGACGATGCTGAGGCATCACCCGCCCTTTGCGGTGCCCCCTTGCATGGTCCGCTGTATCCGGGAAAGCCGCACACCGAGCAGGGACCCTGTCAGGGAAGCAGGCTGTTTCGGTCTATGACGTACGACATCGCGGCCCCCGAACCCGCGGGCATGGTTGCTTCGCTCAGCTCCCTGGGGTACTCGCTGCCGGCGGCTGTCGCGGATCTCATCGACAACAGCGTCTCGGCGGATGCTCGTAACATCGACGTCGAGTTCACCTGGGCGGGGCGAGACTCGTGGATCGCGGTCGTCGACGACGGCAGGGGTATGAGCATCCAGGAGCTCGTAACGGCGATGACCGTAGCGGCTCGTGGGCCTGCGACGTCACGCGCCTCCACTGACTTGGGCCGTTTCGGAGTGGGCCTGAAGTCGGCCTCGTTCTCGCAGTCGCGGCAGCTCTCCGTGGCCACCGCCACGGCAGGTGACTGGCACATACGGACCTGGGATCTCGACGTCGTCGAGGAGACTGGCGAATGGCGGCTGCTCCACGGGGCGGATGTCGACACCACCACCGTGCTGGACAGACTCCGGAGTGCCACTGACCACGGCACGATCGTGCTCTGGCGTCGGCTCAACGGTTACCACGTCGATGACGTGAGGGAGGACGACGAGCGCACCCAGAGGCAGTTCTATGCCGAGGCAGCCCGGACGGAGTCGCATCTCGCAATGGTCTTTGCCCGTTTCCTCACTGGGAGTCATCGCCGGAACCTGCGAGTGTCCGGGAGCGCGGTGGAACCCTGGGATCCGTTCATGAGCAACCACCCCTCGGTACAGCGGCTCCCCACTGAGAACCTGCCTCTCGCGGGCGGTTCCACACGGGTCGAGGCTTTCATCCTCCCCAGCGCCCACCGGCTCACGCCGGAGGAGTATGAGGCAGCTGCCGGACCGCAGGGGTGGCTCGACCAGCAGGGTTTCTACGTCTACCGCCGCAATCGGCTCATTCTGGCGGGCGACTGGTTGGGGCACAGGGGCATGCGCCGCGAGGAGAAGTACAACCTCGCGCGTATTGCCGTCGACATCCCAGCAGGAACAGACGCCGAGTGGAGCGTCGACGTGAGGAAGTCCAGCGTCGTCCCGCCCGTCGCTCTACGGCAGCACCTCAACCGCATCGCGAGGCAGGCCCGGGCGTCGGCAGCGGACGTGTTGCGACACCGTGGACAGGTCGCTGCGCGTACTCATGGTGATCCTCTTTCTTACGCTTGGAACGTGCGCCGATCGGACGGCAGGGTCACCTGTCGGATCAACCGCAGCCATCCACTGGTCCAGGCCGCGCTGAGACCTGGTGGCAGCAACACCGAGGATGTACGCGCGTTGGTTCGACTGCTGGAGGAGACGGTGCCCGTCGCTGCCCTGCGCGTGATGCACGAGACGGACACCAGCGACGATCCGGAGCCGTTCGGCGGACCAGGGCCTGCTGGCGAGGCGGCGACCGAGGTAGCACAGCGCATCTACGAGTCGCTCGTTACGGGCGGACGCTCGCCCGCCGCCGCGCGCGAGAGGTTGCGCACTATGCCCCCTTTCGACCAGCTGCAGGGCTTCTGGAATAGATGAGCCCTGACCCGTTGTGGGCGGCCGTTCCTGCTCCTTACGTTCCGCTGGAGGTTGCCACGTGAGTGCCCCTGTCGACGAGCCTATGGCCAAGGCCACGCGCCTGGTTCTCGGATTTCTGCCTCAGAACCGTCAGCCGAAGCCGGAGGAGGTGCAGACTGCGGTCAACGCGATTTTTGGAATGCTCGCCGCGCAGGGTGAGAACCTTGACCGGGACCAGTTGGCCAAGGAGATAGAGGCAATGACCGCCGTTTTCCAGGAGCGGTCCATGGCGCTTGTCGATCCCAAGGGGCACGAACCCTGGCTGCCCGAGGCGAAAAACGACCGAGCCTGGGACTTCTGGGAGCGTTACCGGCGGTACCTCGAGGACGTCTCGAACCTTCCGCCATGGGTCGTTAGGCGGCTTGACCAGAGTTCCGACGAGGTGCTTAGTCAGATCGAGGATCCGCGTCGGCCTGGCCGTTGGCGTCGGCAGGGTCTGGTGATCGGCCAGGTGCAGTCGGGCAAGACCGGCCAGTACATCGGGCTTGCCGCGAAGGCTGTGGACGCGGGATACCGGTTTATCGTGGTCCTTGCCGGCATCCACAACGATCTCCGGAGCCAGACACAGCTACGGATCGACGAGGGACTTCTGGGCTTCGACACCCAGCACCAGAGCAGGTCCAACGAGGAGGGCCGCTCTCGCGCGATCGGCGCGGGCGCCATGCCCCTCGCGAAGAAGCTTGATATCGCGTCACCGACAAGCAGCGCTGAGAAGGGCGACTTCGGCCTTGCTACGGCCAAGGCCATCAACTTCCCCCTTGGCAGCTTCCCCGTCGTCCTCGTCGTCAAGAAGCACTACAAGATTCTCGAGTACCTGCGCAAGTGGGTGACGGACGTCCACGGGACCGAAGGCGAATACGGCGACAAGGTGGTGAAGGACCTCCCCCTGTTCGTCATCGACGACGAGGCCGACAACGCCTCGATCAACACGGCCCGTGACCCCGAGGCAGACCCGACAAAGACTAACGACGCGATCCGTAGGCTCATGAAGAGCTTCGACAAGGTTGCGTACGTCGGATACACGGCTACTCCGTTCGCCAACATTTACATCGACCCAGACGTCGACCACCACACCGTCGGGGAGGATCTCTTCCCGTACAGCTTTATCCGCACTCTTCCGTCCCCATCGAACTACCTGGGTCCTGAGCGCGTCTTCGGTCTGCAGGTCGACGACGAGGACGAGGACGATGTGGAGCCGCTCCCGCTCGTGCGGCACGTGAGCGACACCGACACGTGGCTCCCGACCAAGCACAGGTCCGGTGACAGCCCCGGCGACAGACTCCCGCAGTCCCTTTGCGACGCGATTTCCTCGTTTGTGCTCGCCTGCGCGGCTCGCCGGGCGCGGGGCCAGACGAAGGTCCACAACTCGATGCTGGTGCACGTCACCCGGTTCACCGCCGTGCAGACCCTGGTACGCGACCAGGTCGACGATCACCTACGGCTCATCGTGGAAACACTCCGTGATCGGTACGGGAAAGGGCCTGCGATTCGAGCCGAACTCAGGGCTCTCTGGGAGCAGGACTTTGTTGCCACCACAGCCTGTTTCCCGGCCGATGAGGCCCAACGCCTCACCTGGGAGCAGGTATCGGAACAGCTCCTACCCGCCCTCAGGAAGATCCAGGTCAAGACCGTGAACGGGGCGTCCAAGGATGCACTCGACTACTACGAGAACCGGCGGAATGGCCTGTCCGTGATCGCCATCGGGGGACAGAAGCTTTCCCGTGGCCTCACCCTGGACGGCCTGACCGTCAGCTACTACCTGCGTGTTTCGAAGACATACGACACGCTCTTGCAGATGGGTCGGTGGTTCGGGTACCGGCCCGGCTATGAGGACATGTGCCGTCTTTACACCACGCCCGCGCTTCAGGCGGCCTACGCGGAGGTCACGGCTGCGACCGACGAACTTCGCAGGGAGGTCGAGGAGATGGCGGCGCTCAGACTCACCCCGAGGGAGTTTGGGCTGAAGGTTCGGTCCTCCTCGCTAGGACTAACCGTGACTGCGGCCAACAAGATGCGGCAGGGGACGAAGATCCTCCTAAGCTACTCGGGGGAGGGACCCGAGACGGTGATCTTCAAATTTGCGGACAAAGCCGTTGAGAAGAACTTCAAGGCCCTCGAAGCCCTTGTTCGCCGGCTGGACGCTGTCGCGGAGTCTGTACCCGGTCCCCAGGCGGGTAATGTGCGGTGGCAACGAGTGCCCCCTGGCGTCGTTACCGAGTTCCTCACCTCCTACGAGCCTGACCGCATGGCTCAGCGGGTACGTCCGGGACTCATTGCCAGGTACGTGGAGCAGTGCGCCAAGGTGGGCGAGCTGAGCAACTGGACGGTGTGCCTGGTCAGTAACACGACGCCGAAAGCCACTCCACTGCCCATCGCCGGGCACACCGTCGGCCTCGTGACCCGCAAGCCTCTCAATCCCGGCTTCAGGGCAGAGGGCAGGTACACGATTCGCCGAGTGCTCAGCCCGCCAGACGAGCTTATCGATCTCGACGACGCGCAGCGGGCTGCAGCATCCGACGCCGCAAGAAGAGCCGCAGAGGAGAAGGAGAAGCCGTCGGTCCCGAAAACGCCGGCGGGCCCGCACATCCGACGGCAGCGGCGGACCGACCAGGGACTCCTACTGATCTACCCCATCAAGGTCTCGCAGGCTGACGACGGGGAGCCGACGACACCACCTCTTGTTCTTGTCGGCTTCCAGGTGAGCTTCCCGCACTCCGAGTACCAGTCGAAGACCGAGTACATCGCCAATACCGTCTGGCTCCAAGAGGACATCTACACCATCGCCGAGGAGGACGAGGCGTGACCGTCACCGAGAACGAGTGGCGGGAACTGGAAAGCCCACAAAGTGTCCCGGGACGGTCCCGCCTCCGTCTGCATCCGGATGCCCCCCTCGACATCTTCCTCTCCGTATCTCACCCTGGCCGACAGCGCATGCTGGTGTTCAGAGCGGACGCGCGTTCCGTCGACGCGATCGTGCGGTCGGTCGGTCGTCTCCCCACAGCGGCCGGGATCGAGATGAGCCTGAGCGCGGTGTCGCGGACCGAGTACGAACTGCAGGTGATCCTGACGGCGGACGGGCTCCGTGAGGTGTTCAGCCCGCTCGTCACCGACGTTGCCGAGACCGCCAGGGTCGCGAGCGTGGCGGCGGAGGCTTTGGCAGCCGCCGTGAACAGGTTCGAGAGGTGGCAGGAACTGCTACGTGCGGTAAGCAAGGACGGGCTGAGCGCCGAGGCACGGCGTGGGCTTTACGGCGAGCTTCTGGTTCTCGGGGATGTTTTGCTGACCTCCCTGAACCAGTCCGATGCGGTCGGAGCGTGGACCGGTCCCACGGGAACTAACCAAGACTTCCAACTGCCTGAGCTCGCAATCGAGACCAAGGCCAGCGTCGCGAGACGGCCGACGAGCGTACGGATCGCCAGTGAGAGGCAGCTGGACGGAACCGGTACGCCTGCGCTGTTCTTGGCGCTCGCCAGCCTCGACGAGCGACGCGGCGGATCGGGAGAGAGCCTGAACAAAAGGGTCGGCAGTATTCGAGAGCGGCTTACGAGCCCCGCAGCCCGGGCGAGATTCGACGCCCTGCTCATTCAGGTCGGCTACCTACCCGGGCGTTCTGACCTCTACGAAGAGCCCCGGTACACCCTTCGAGAGCTGCGGTTCTGGCATGTACGCGAGGGCTTCCCCAGACTGGTCGAGTCGAATCTGCCAGAGGGCGTCGGCAACTGCACGTACCACGTGAGCACCTCGGGTCTTGACGCCTACCGCACCACACCCGATGCGGTGAAGGAGCTGATCGGAGGACCCCGTGGCTGAACTCGACCTGACCGAGTTCGCGCGGGGTGTCGTCGCTGACACTCAAGCGACCGCTGACGCTGAGGGGACCACCACTCCTGAGGCGTTCACGCGCCGTGTTCTCGAGGACTTGGAGCAGGCCGGCGTCGTGTCCAACACCTTTACCGCCTACCACAAGATGCACGGCCACGAGGTTCACGGATACGGTATCAGCGACTCAGGTGAGTCCCTGGACCTGTTCATCACGGACTTCCAGCTGGAACCCCTGGAGACCAAGCTCACGAAGGCCCAGACTCTGACGTCCTTCCGACGGCTTCTCGTGTTCGTGCAGCGCTGCCGGGACGGGCTGCAGCAGCATATCGACGAGTCGTTCGACGTGTACGACATGTGCGAGGCGGTCGAGAAGGCCCTCTCCGAGGTGCGTCGGATCAGACTCTTCCTGCTCAGCAACAGGGCCTGCACCGCAAACGAGGTTCCAGTCTCGGAGCTCGACGGCCTGCCGGTGACCCACGAGGTGTGGGACCTGGCGCGACTGCACCGCCACGCAACGTCGGGCGCTCTCGGCGAGCCCATAGTTGTGCCCTTCAAGCCTCCACTGCCGTGCGTCTCCGCGCCAAGTTCGGAGGAGGACCACTCAGTGGTCCTAGCAGTCCTACCCGGTCAGATGCTCGCCGAACTGTACGCCGAATACGGTACCCGGCTCCTCGAACTCAACGTTCGCTCCTTCCTCCAGACCCGCGGTGCCGTCAACCGGGGCATCCGGGAAACCTTGCTGAACGCACCGGGACGGTTCCTCGCCTACAACAACGGCATCACCGCGACCGCTTCACAGGTCGAGTTCGTAACGGGCCCGGACGGCGAGCCCAGCCACATCGCCGCGGTGCGCGGCCTCCAGATCGTGAACGGAGGCCAGACGACAGCCTCGCTTCATCACGCCCTGAGCCGCGATAAGGCAGACCTGTCTCATGTCCGAGTACAGATGAAGCTGACGGAGGTGGCGCCCCAGCGACTCGCGGAGATTGTTCCGAAAATCTCGGAGTACTCCAACACGCAGAACCGGGTGACCCAGGTCGACTTCAGCTCCAACCACGACTACCACGTGGACATGCAGCGGGTTACCCGATCCCTGTGGGCCCCAGCGGTCGACGGCAGCGGCCAGGAGACCCACTGGTTCTATGAGCGTGCGCGAGGCCAGTACACGGACGAACTGGCCAAGGCCCGCACCCCAGCAAGGCAACGGCAGTTCAAGAAGCTGAACCCCACAAAGCAGAAGTTCACCAAGGCGGATCTCGCCAAGTTCGTTCACTCATGGAACCAACTGCCCTACCACGTGAGCCGAGGAGCACAAAAAAACTTCGTCGAGTTCATGCTCAACGTGGACAGGCTGCCGCCACGCGTCGACATCCAGTACTGCCAGAGAGTGATCGCCATAGCCATCTTGTTCAAGGCGGTGGATCGGATTGCCAGCATCCACCGGGCAGGCAGCCACAAGAGCCTGGTGACCACGTATACCGTCGCTCGCCTCTCGCTGGCGACCGACCGCCGCGTCGACCTTGATCGAATCTGGCGAGAACAGGGCATCTCGGTCGCACTGGAGGCTGCGCTCCACGACCTGTGCCCCCGCGTCATGGGGACGGTCCTCAATCCGGACGAGGGAAACCACGTCGGCGAGTGGGCCAAGAAGGCAGCGTGCTGGGACGCCGTGTCCAGGGTGCCCTGGAGGACTCCCCGAGATCTGGCGGTGGAGTTGTTGGATCACGCACTTGACGATGCGGCGCTCGCTGGCGGTGCCGGTGACGAAGAGGGAGGGCGTGAAGAGGTGGCTCTCATCTCGGTCGACGAGTGGTACGCGATCGAACGTTGGGCCAAGGAGACTCGCAGCCTCGAACCCTGGCAGCGACAGTTGACCCAGTTCGTGGGGAGGCGACTCGAGTTGGAAGAAGAGGTTCCCGAGACGCATGCCGTTCAGGCACTGCATGCTCGCAATGAGGCGCTACGGTTGGGATTCAACCCTGGCAAGTAAGGCCCCGCGTTGGGCATGCTCGTCACGCGCCCACCAACGCCCGCCAACTTGCTGTCGTCGGCACTTGCCAGGCCTCCTCGCTTCCGCATCAGGGCGACGGGTTCGGGTGGGTTTCGAACCGCGGGAAGAGTGTGGCACTCTCGCACTCGGATGACGTTCACGGGCCGGGGGTGTGATCATGGCCGGAGGTGGCGGGACAATAGGGCGACAACAGTGGGTAACCACTGCGGAAGGGGAACACCTTCGTGGTCGGCGGGTAAGGGATACCAAGCCCGAGGTCGCTCTCAGGACCGCGGTGCACCGGCTCGGTCTCAGGTTCCGCCTGCAAAGGAAAGTGACGCCGCGATGCAAGGCGGACTTTGTACTTCCCAAGTACCACGTCGCGGTGTTCGTCGACGGATGCTTCTGGCACGGCTGCCCCGACCACACCCCCGGGGAGTTCCGAGGCCCTAACGCGGCACTCTGGCGAGAAAAGATCAAAACCAACAGAGAACGGGACACGCGCAACACCGAGCAAGCAACGGCTGCTGGATGGACCGTGCTTCGGATCTGGGAGTGCGAGATCCGACGTGATGTTGCGGGAGCCGCACAGCGAATCGCCAAGACCGCGGGCTCGAACGGCGCGGAGTGACGCCGACCGGCTACTCCTGACCGAAGGATAGAGTCAGCAGGTCTCCGGGCCGTTTCTTCCGGCTGGCACAGTGAGCGATGAGTGGACACTCCGAACACACGGGTTGGTCTTCCCTGCAGAGGTGCATACCGATCAACCGTATCGCGGCCATGCGTAGAGGTGCGTCCTCGCCCGCGCCCACGAGCTTCACCAGGTTGACGCGGCCCTCGCTGAGGCGGTTGGCGTGATCCGGCTCGATACCGTTCACCCGAGCCGCGACCCTCAACGTGCTCTGGCCTACCAGCATAAGGTCCTCTCCGATCAGCAGCCGGTAGAGAGCAGCCTCGGCTGGCTTCATGGTCAGCTTGGCGGGTACGTCGAACCGCTTCTTCCACTGCCAGTCATAGGACCTGTCCACCAGCGGAGCCAAACGGTTCACGCGGGCCTGGACCGATACCGAGGGCGCCGCGTCAACGAGCCTCCTGAACAGGGCTGCGGTGAGCGTCTTCGACGACCTGACGATCGTCATGAACTCCGCCATCACGGCTGGCTTGGCCTTCGCGCCCGAGACCATGGCCACCACGGCGGCATGAAGCGGTACGGGCTTCTCGCCGGGGAACTGATACCAGTCCCCGCCGACCAACCTCTGCCTCGCCCAGTCCGTGAGACCCCTCCTGACCTGACGCCAATGGGGCCGAAGTCCGGCAGGCATGGCAGTGGCGTCGTCACGAGGCCTCAGCACCTCCGCTGCGGCCTCGCCCAGCAGAGGAGGCACGGCGTTCCCGATTTGGCGGAAGGCGTCACTCCGGGTACCGGCAAACCGGAAATGGTCCGGGAACGTCTGAACACGTGCCGCCTCCCGCACGGTGAGCGTCCGAAGTTGCTGCGGGTGGATGTACCAGTAGCCGTCCTTGGCGATATGGGCGGTGATGGTACGACTGAGCTCGTCCCAGGCCAGCTTCTTGTACTTGTCCGTGTACTTCTCCGCGCTGTAGCGCTGGTACTCCCTCTCCTCCTCTGCCAGCTTCTCCTGGAGATCCGAGTACTTGGTGTCGGGCTCCATGACCTCGAAGATCCGGTGGTCGTCGACCCGGACTCTCCGGGTCATATGGTCCCAGACGACCCCCTCAGGTGCCTTTTGGCGCATTTTCTCGGCGAAAGCAGACGGGGCTCGAGGCTTCCGGTACTTCAGCTCCCGGTCTCCGACCTGTTCCGTCGGAACGACCTCCAGCTCGGGCAGGTCGCCGATGGCCTCGTGCAGGCTGGTACGCACAGCGTCGGGCTTCCGCCACGTGAAGTCGTCGACATCCCTCCTCGCCAGAAGGATGAGACGCTTCCGATGCTGAGGAACGCCGTAATGCCACGCGTCAACGAGCCGTACCTGCGTTGCGTAGCCGAGCTCCTCCAACTCCTCCTCGATCGTCCGAATGACGAAGAAGTCGTCGTGGAGCCCCATGTCGGGGACGTTCTCCATGAGGACCACGCGCGGGCTGATCCGCTTGACCATGTCAAGGTACGCGCTCCACAGCTCCTTCCTGCGGTCCTCCGGGTCGCGGCCATGGTTCTTGACGAGGTCGCGGATCTTGTTGCGCCCCGCCCTGCTGAACGGCTGGCAGGGAGGCCCTCCCGCAACGAGATCGATCTTGGCGGGCCTGAGGATACCTTCAAGCCTGTCGCGCTCGGCGGGGTCACCGAGATCCATCTTCAGGCTGAGCCCCGGGAAGTTCGCCCGGTGGGTTTCCAGCGCACGCTCGTCGAAGTCCACCGCTGCTGCTGTGGTCCATCCCGCCCGCTCGATGCCGGAGCTGAGGCCGCCGGCGCCAGAGAAGAGATCCACAGCCAGCCTCTTGCCCTTGCCGAAGCCTTCCAGCCAGTCCTGGAACCCCTCCAGCGTGCAGCTGTTCTCGTTCGGATCCAGCTTGAGGTAGTCACTGCGTTGAAGAGGTACGCCGTAGTGCCCCTTTTTCACAGCACAACCCTTCGTACGCGTGACATCAACCACGACCAGGAGAACACAGACACGCTCGTTAAAGCAAGAATTCCGTCGCAGTGGACATCAGGACGACCTGCTGCTCACCCGCTGTGCTCCCCCAGATATCGCTGTCCTCGGTCCTGCGCCCCAGGTCCGAACCGCTGGTCGACTCTGGGACGGCCAATCGTAAACGACTCAGAGATCATCATGTTCACCGGTTCGACGAGAGCGTCCGTCAAGGACCACGTGAAGTGACCCCTATCGGCCGGACACCTCGATGTCTGTCAGGGGCTCTTGGTGGATCTTCTCGTAGGTGTCGGGGCTGACGTTACCTAGACGGCTGTGTCGGCGGCGAGGGTTGTAGAAGCCTTCGATGTAGGAGAAGACCTCCATCTCCAACTCGTGACGGCTGGGCCAGGCGCGGGTGTAGACCAGTTCGGTTTTAAGGGTGGCGAAGAACGTCTCGGCCATGGCGTTGTCGTAGCAGTCGGCGACCGAGCCCATGGAGGCCAGGACGCCGCAGGAGCGTAGGGTGCGGCCGAACTCGAACGAGGTGTACTGGCTTCCGCGATCCGAGTGGTGGATGAGCTGGTCGCGGGCGGGTCGGCGGTGCTGGATGGCCATGCCGACCGCGTCGAGGATCAGTTCGGTGCGCAGGTGGTCGGCCATCGCCCACCCGACGACGCGGCGGGAGTAGGTGTCGACCACGACGGCGAGGTAGAGGAAGCCTTCCCAGGTGCGCAGGTAGGAGATGTCCGCGACCCACAACCTGTTCGGGGCGGTCGCCGTGAACTGGCGCTGGACCAGGTCCGGCGCGGTCGCGGTGGCTGCGGCCTTGCGGCGGGGCTTGCCGCGTCGCCGGCGGTGGGCGCCCTCAATGCCGGCCAGGCGCATGAGTCTCGCTACCGCTTTGCGGTTCCACCGGTGGCCGCGGTCATGGAGCTCGGCGGTGAGCCGGCGGGCGCCGTAGACGCCTCGATGCTCCGACCACGCCTGCCGGGTCACCTCGACCCGATGCTGGTCCTGGCGATGCCGGTCGGCGGCATGGTGCCGGCCGGCTCGGAGCCACTGGTAGAAGGCGCTGTGACCGACGCCGAGCAGCCGGCAGAGCAGACGGACCGGGTAGGAGGTCTTCTCCGCGTCGATGAACCGGTACACGTCGGCACGGTTCACCGCTCCGTCTCGCGTGCGAAGAAGACGGCGGCTTTTTTCAGGATCTCCTTCTCCAGCTCCAGCTGCGCGACCTGACGCCGCAACCGCACCAGCTCAGCCCGCTCATCCGCGGCCAAGTCGCTGGGCCGGCCGCCGTCACGTTCCTGCCGCATCCGGTCGACCCAGTTGCGCAACGTCTCGTGGTTGACGCCCAACTCCCGACCCACGTCACGGATCGTGCGACCGGAGTCGAGCACCAACGCCGCGGCCTGGCGGCGGAACTCCTCGGGGTACTTGCTCTGTCGAGCCACAGCGGTTTCCTCCTCCTCGGCAGGATGCCAAGTCAGGAGGTGTCCGGTCTCAGGGGGTCACTTCACACGCTCATACGTCCCTTGCTGGCTGAGGGGATCTGGCTGGAGCCAAGGCTCGGCGATGCCATCACGCAACCATCGGCGAGTGGCTGTTCGGGCGTCGCGGGACGAGGTGTCGGGTTGGCGGCGCGATGTTGGTTCGGACTTCTCCCCGCAGCCGTGACCGCGACCAACCGCGTTGGCCCTCTTGCCCAGCTCGGCACGCTCACTCGAGGCGTTGCTACGGGACGTCCGATGCCGCTGATTCCGGCAGACCTGGGCTGGTGCAGGCCGAATCGGGCCCGTTCGGGTGGCATCGAGGTGCTCGGCGGCGGGGGACCTCGCCTCGATCGTGGCCACGACCAGCCGGAACTGGGCCCGGACGGCGTCGGCGTCGGGCTGGTCGAAGATCGTGCGGACCTGGGTCGCGATCCACGGCTGTGCCGCCTTGGGGACCTTCGTCAACAGGTTGAGCAGGTAGTGGATCCTGCACCGCTGCCACGGCGTCCCGGGCAGGGCCGCACGGATGGCAGCCACGAGGCCGGCGTGGGCGTCGGAGATGACCAGACGGGCTCCGGACAGACCGCGGGCGGTCAGCGACCGCTGGATCGCCAACCAGCCGGCCCCAGCCTCTTCGGAGGCGACGTCCAGGCCCAACACCTCGCGTTGACCGTCGGCGTTGACCCCGACGGCGATCAGCGCGTCGACGTCGACGGTCCGCCCGTGCTCGCGGACCTTCACCGTCAGCGCGCCCATCCGCACCACTTCCGTGGACGCAACCCTCCGCCGCACCCGAAAGTTCAGCCGGCGTTAACACCGGAACGCACCGGAACGCACCGGAACGAGAACCGAGCGCATGAACAGGTCCGGGACCCAGTGCGACTCGTTCCTCCTGACGGATCCGGTCGCCCGGCAAGTTGACCAGTCGGCATCGACAACCTGGCTCGGCAATGGTGGCATCCTGTACCGACTCTGACCTCAAGCCCGGCCGGCGCCCTTGATGGCGCATCGGACTGTGGCTCGGCGAAGCCGCAGCACTGGCGTTGGGGGGTCGCCACGGCTCGGCCAATGCTGAACAATCGACAAGGCCAATTCGACAGGAGCGAGAGGACGGGGAGACTCGGGATGACGACGTGAGACCAGACGACGAGCTCCAGAGCCTCATCGACAGCCGTCGACAGGCGGCGCGCGATCTTCCCGGCTGGCGGTCCGCGCCGGAGCGGCTGCTCACGCTGCTCCAGCATGCGACTCGCCTCCGTGCAATGGAGATTGCTCGAGCGCGTGATAGCGATGTGCCATGGGAGTCCGTCCTCGCCCAGATCATCACGTGGCACCACGAGATTCCCGTGGGACAAGGGCCCTGCGAAGACGTAGAGGCCGCGGATATCTGCCTCGCCGCCCTGGAAGCGACCCGCCTCGACAACCTCCGCGGCACCCTCAGGGCCGGTGGTTACGAGGTTCGCCGTCGTGGCGAGGCCTTCCGGATCCGACACCGCTGGAATCCCGCAGTCGAGGCGGCCGACGCCTTCCTCGAACACGCCATCGCCCCTGCTAACCTTCCCGAAATCACGTCGGTCGAACGGGCGTGGATCCGGAGCCGGCCAAGAGCATCCCGAGAACTCCCCCCGGCGGATGTCCTCTGCGCGGCGGCGCAACGCGCAAAAACGGCTGTCGACGCCTACCGCCACGCGCTGCCGGAGGGAAACCTCCCCGACTCCTTCCAACTCGATGGCGGCCTGACCGTGGGCCAAGTCGCTGATGTGCTGTCGGTCGTCATGGGATTCGCCTCACTGTGCGAGGCGGCGGCGCGCATGCTCAAGCGCACCGAGACGACTCTGGCGAGCCTCCGTCGGACCACGCTGCTGGAGATGACGGCCGAGCTGCTTCCAACGGTTTCGACAGCATGCATCGACGCCATCATCGAACGTCTCACCTACGCTAGCGGCCGCTCCTGCCGCGTATCACCGCTGGCAAAGCTCGAGGACACCATCATCGTGTGCCCGCCGCTCATCACGCCTCGGGTCATTGACGCGATCATCCTGCGTAGTTCCGCGTACGACCCCGGCCGGTACGGGCCCGTCGGTCAACGGCAGGGAAACCGGGCAGTGAAGTGGAAGGACTGGCTCGGTCAGATACCTGGAGTCCTTGTGGCCGACCGGATACGAGCCCGGCGTCAAGACCGCCGAACGGCTGGCGACCTTGATGTGGTGGCGGTGGACCCGGGCCAGCGGCGAGGCCTCTGTCTCGAGATCAAGTGGCCTATCGACGCCATCTCGCTTCCCGAAGTCACCAAGATCGAGGACTGGGTTAGTTCAGCCGCCACCCAAGTCAACCGCCTCCGCACGGAGCTGACATCCGGCAGTGCCGTCGTGGAGATGCCCAAGGGCTGGCCCTCGTTCCCCGAAATCAGCTGGACGTGGGCGGTGGCCACGCCGCAGCAGCTCTGTCTGCGGCCACTGCCCTTCGACGAAATCTACGCGACGTCCTTCCGGTACATGGCCAGCCACGGCAAGCCCCCCTCGCTCAACGATGTCATCGACACGCTCACCTCTCCCGACCTGCCCGTCGATGGTGTCGACTTCAAGATCGACGCCATCGATTTTCTGCTCGGGCGGCAGAAGGTGGTCCTAGACGCCATCGGACTCAACCAGAAGGGGTGGGAGCCGCGAAGGTGGAACTCCTGAGTGCGTGGGCGGCACGACAGGGCTGCCTGGCGTCGGAGGCGTCCGTGGTCTAGGCCTGGCCTCAATGCCGTGGTCCGACCAAAGCCAGCTGGGGCAACGCCTTCAAGAGGGTTCACCACCAGCGGCTCCTGACCTTGATCTCGCGTACGGGTATCTCGGAGGGGTGTAGGGGACGTTCGACGACGGGACGCATCGTGTGGGGTGTGATGCGGTCGCGTTCGTGTTCCTCGGCGAAGCGGGCGGCCTGTTCGTGTTCGCCAAGATTGTCCAGGGCCTTGAGGAGGTCGGTCACCAGGATGTCGAGGCGGTGAGTTTCGGCTTCGGCGGCGAGGAACCGTTCGTGGTGGGTCACTGCCCGGTGGCCGCACCACTGGCGTAGTAGTTCGTGACGGGGCCGATCGTGGCGGCGGTACCAGTCGTACTCCCATTCCGGTGTCGTCGACCGGTTGTCGCGGCCGACGCGGTGCTCATCGCCGAACTTGCATTTGTGGCGGGACTGGGCTTCCTGTTCGATGACGAGGTCGAGGACCTGGGTCGGATGGGCACGGCACGCGGCCTCGGCCAGTTGGAGGGTGCCGGCCGGTGACAGGGTGGTCCGGCCGTCGTGGTCGAACCATTCAGCCGAGGCGAGGATGTCGTCGATCGGGCCGCCGATGATCTCGCTCAGCCGGACCCTGTCGTGGATGTCGGTGGCGCATGACACCGGGGACCAGAGCACTTCGGCTACGTCATCGCTGATCAAGAGGCCGAAGATCTCCTCGACGCAGGCCTCCTCGGTGCTATCGAGGCTCAGATCGTCGATGCGTTGCCAGTTCGCCATCAGCGCGTCGAAGGTCCCGACCTCGCTCCACGGCACCCGCAGCCGCGACCCTGGGGCCTTCTCCACCCGATCGTCGGGGTCGTCGAGGAATCTGATCTCGAGGCGGGCGCTGGTCTTCTTCGGCTCGACGGCCAGGATGCGGACGCGTTCGGACGGTGCGTGGTCCGACTGCCGGTACACCCACGTGCAAACAGAAAAGGAACGCGCAGGTAGCAAGCCAATGGGTACAAATAGAGCGTCGTCTTAGGAAACCGATGCTCTATCCCCTGAGCTACGAGGGCGCGAGCGCCCAGTCTAGCGACCTGGGGGTTCACCTGGGGTGGCAGGGAGTGGCCCACGTTCACCCACGTTCCCCGGAGCGCCGTTCTCCCAGCCCAGGACCACACCCCGAGTCTCCATGTGACTCCAGTTGATCTTGGCGGGCAGGGTGGAGTGGCCGGCGCAGTGGGCTCGCGTCGGTGGAGAACGTGCTGATTCAGGCGGCGGCGCGGATCGCTGGTGCCGGTCGACTGAAGGTCTTGCGGGTCGCGGATGAGTGCCCAGAGGACGTCGACGCGTCGTCGCGCGAGGGCGAGGATGGCTTGACGGTGGTTCTTGCCTTCGGCGCGTTCCTTCTCGTAGTAGGCGCGGGAGATGGGGCATTCTCTGGCTGCGGTGAACGCGGCCATCCACGGAATGTGGCGCAGTCTCCGGTGGTATCGGCGGGCAGGCCGATGGTTCCCGGAAACAGTGCCGGAGTCGCGGGAAACGGGCGCCAGGCCGGCGTGAGCCGCTTCCCTCCCGCCCCGAGGGTGTTCCTCTACTGGAACTGGCCGTAGTTCTGTTCGAGGCCGGCCCCGAGCAGGCCCTCACCTGGCGCACCGGTGGTCATATCCGCCACCCGCACGGCGCGCTGCCGGACCTGTTCTTCCCCGCCAACCGGTCATGGCTGGTCTCCGCGCTCTGGGACGACACCTGGACCTGCGTCGGCGGTCCGACACCCGTGATCCACACCCTCCAACGCGATCCCGTGGCCAATGCCTGCCAGGTCCGACCCGACGAGGACGCACTGCCACCGGGGCTGACCCGCGAGTGACGACTGAACCAGGACCGAGCCGGTCCAAAAGTTCGCACATCTCCGGTTATTGGATCGGTAGCCGGACGGTAGACGGGTCGACGAGCGTGAAGCCGGTGGCAGTGCGTACGTGCAGCTTGCTGCCGGCGAACTTGCCACGATCGCTGGGCCACCACACACCCCAGATGCCGTTCCTCAGCGTGGCGCTCACTCGAAGTCCATTCGCCAGTACCACGTCGACGCCAGTCACCGCGGCACCGCTCAGGCCGAACATCTGAAAGGCTTGAATGCCGCCCTCTGACGGCTGCTGCAAAACGCCGCCGAGCACCAGCACGGCACTGTCTTGCGGCATGGTGAACGGTTTGTCGGTAACGGTGGCCGCCATGAGGTTGAGCCCATTGCGCCCGTCGGCCTTCAGGCCGGACAGGGCGATCAAAGGGTCCCTGGAGGTGCCGCTACCCATGGAGACATCGACGCAGAAGGTGAAACCGCCGCGTCGATCGACCAGCACCTCCCGTCGGTCCGCCGCCTCTCGGCGCGCCGGGACACCTCCGACGCCCACCCCGCCGACGCCGAGGTCGCTGCATTTCGAAGCCCAGCCCTCGATGTCTTCATCCGAAGCGGTCAGTGGTGGAGCGGCCTGCGGGACGGGCGTCCAAGCGGCATAGTTCTGCTGCGGTGGCTCGGGGTCGACCGCGAGTGCGATGAAGCCGACTGCCGCGGTCAGGACAGTGAGGCCACCGGCTATGGCGATACGCCGGTTCCGAATCGGCGCAGCCCCACGCGAGGCCTGAGCAACCAGCATTCGCCGGACGTCGGTGTGGCGCTGTGGGTCCAGGCGGGATCGCAGCTCAGTCATGACATCTCCTGTCGCTGTGTGGGGGTGGCGACTGGGCAGGTCGCGGGATCGACAATGCCGATTGAGCCTGTCTCGGCGTCAAGCCGGGACCGGGCCCGCGACAATCGTGATCGGACGGTGCCCACCGGTACGCCGAGCGCTACTGCCGCCTCGGCATAGGTGAGGCCCTGCCAGACACAGAGCAGCAACACGTCGCGGTCGGGCGGCCTCAGTCGCTCGAGGGCCGCCCGCAACCGGGCGAGGTGTCGCTCGTCATCGAGCCGTCCGGCGACCTCCTCGGCGTGGTCGGGCGTGGCCGAAGCGGGAGCCAGCCGTTCCAGCGCCCGTCGATGCCGCACCGCGGTCCGCCAGCGATGCTGAATCGTCCGGCGAGCGATCCCGTACAACCACGGCAGCGCATTGCCGTCGACCAGCTCGACCTCACCCCGCCGACGCCACGCCTCCAGGAACACGGTGGAGACCAGATCATCGGCAGCGTCGATCGAGCCGGTCCGGCGGGCGCAGAACGCCCGGACGGCCCCGCCGTGCCGGTCAAAGAGCACACCGAAGCACTCGGCCTCCCCGTGGCGCGCTCTCTGCCACAGCTCGCCGTCGTCGGCCCGGATCATGTCCGCCGTCTCGCTCACACTCTCCTATGACCGTTGCGCCTGTCAGGTTCCACTTCCGGTAGCCCTACATCTGAACCAGCCCAGTGCAGCATGCTCGCCACAGCCGGCTCAGGTTCATGACACCGACAACGAGGGTGCCGCAAGGAGCCAAGCATGCTTGGCCTAGCGTAGTAGGCTGACGGGCATGGTTCGGTTCTCCGAGGATGAGCTGCACGCGGTTGTCTCCCGGTACGAGGCGACGCGGGCGCAGGCGTTGACCGAGCGGGACGAGCAGCTGCGGGCGTTTCATGCGGCCGGGTGGCGGCCGGTGGATCTGCAGCGGGTCACGGGGTACAGCCGGGAGACGATCCGTCAGGCGCTACGACCGGAAGTCCGGCGGGCGACCAACCTCAGCCGGCGCAGGACGCCACCCCAGCCGCCGGCGGACTATCAGCCCTATGGCGACCGGAAGCACTACGTGGTGGCCGAAACCCTCGCCGCACTGCATGGCCCGACCGGCGGCACGGTGACGCTTCCGCGTCACCTCGACTGGTCCGGGCACGCCGAGTACGACCTGAACCGGCCCGCACGCCTGGCCAGCATGTACAAGGTGGTGCTCACCGAGGCCAGCACGGCCGAGGATCTGAACACCTGGCTCGATGCCGACTTCCTCCGGCGGCTCTGGCCCACCCTCTGGCTGCCACCCCAGCTCCGCCAGCGCTGGGAGGCAGCCTTCCCCGAACTCGCCGCGACCCGCAGCGACGCGGCATAGCGGTGGACCCCTTCCACGAACGCCTCGCCCGGACCGGGCTCGGCGCGGCCCATCGATACGGCTTCGCGCTGGCCGGCGGTTACGCGGTCCAGGCCGCCGGACTCCTGGAGCGACCCAGCGAGGACGTCGACCTGTTCACCGCCTGGGACCGCCGCAACGAGTTCACCGCCGCGGTCACCGCCGTCGTGCACACCTACCGAGACGACGGCCTGACCGTCGAGACCGAGCGCCAGTACGACACCTTCGCCCGACTGGCCGTAACCGACGGAGTGCGGGTTTCCAAGGTCGAACTCGGCGTGGACTGGCGCGCCAACGAACCGATCCTCATGGCGATCGGACCGGTACTGCACCCCGACGACGCGGTCGCGAACAAGATGAGCGCCCTCTACGGGCGGGCGTTCGCCCGTGACTTCATCGACATCGACGCCGCGCTCCGATCCGGTCGCTACACCTGCGAAGCCCTCCTAGCCCTCGCGCAGCGCGCCGACCGCGGTTTCGACCCGCGCATCTTCGCCGACGCGCTTGGACAAGCCGCCCAGCTCGACCCCGACGACTTCGCCCAGTACGGCGTCACCGGCCCAGCGCTGGACAATCTCCGTAGCCGATTCGCGCAGTGGCGCCGCGATCTGCTCGACGCCGAGGAAGGGTGATTCGGCTCCTGACTCGCGGCAGCGTTGAGCCTGCACCCGGAGGACGAAGAAGTTCCAGCTGATCTTCAACAAGCGATCGCAGCAAGCCCGCGGAGTGACAGGCACGCGACGGCAGAAGATATAAAGCCGCAGGTCGTCGGCCTGCGGAGACCGGCGGAGCGTCGGGTAAGGAGTCTCCATGCGACTCCGGGTGATCTTGGTGGGCAGGGTGAAGTGGCCGGCGCGACGGGGTTCGCGTCGGTGGGTAGCGGGCTGGTTCAGGCTGCGGCGCGGACGGCTACCGCTGGTCGGCCGAAGGTCCTGCGGTCGTGTACGAGCGCCCAGAGGACGTCGACGCGTCGTCGTGCGAGGGCGAGAGTTGCTTGGCGGTGGCTCTTTCCACCCCATGCCGGGCAGGGTGACGGTGACGGTCTGCTGCCGTGCGGCGGTGACCATCGCTTCGGCGAGCTGAACGGCGTTCTTGACATGACCCCGTTGGAGCAGGGCGGTGATCCGGTCGACGCCGGCGTGCCGCCGTCGCCAGTGCCTCGGACCCGATGCGCGAGACAGTCCGAGCGCCTTGCGGAGCTGTTGGTGGTGGGGTCAGGAGTGTCTGGTGGAGGGCTTCGGTGCGGGGACCTTCGTTCGGGTGGTGACGCCGATGGCGGCGAGCGCACAGCAGGTGGCCACGCCGACGAGCAGGGGTGCGTAGCCGTCGCTGGTGTACAGAAGCGCCGCGGCGGCGAGAGGGCCGGTGGCTTTGGCGGTGGTGACGGGAGCGGCGAGGCGCCCGGCGATGGTGGCGTACGCGATGGTCCCGTACCGGTCGGTGAGCAGGGCGGGGATGGCGAGGCTGGTGATGCCGAAGCCGATTCCGAAGCCGATCACGCTGATGATCGCGCCGGTGCGGGTGGCGGCGAGCAGGGGCATGGCGAGCACGGCGGCGGCCTGGGTGGCGTATACGACGGCCACGACGGTGCTCACGCGCAGGCGTCGGCGGGCGGCGGTGAGGACGAGCCTGCCGGTGACGGACAGGACGCCGAGCAGGCCGGCGGCGGTGGCGGCGAAGGTGGCGGGGTGCCCGCGGCTGATCAGGTAGCCGTTGAGGTGCACGGTCATGGTGCTGGTGGCGAGGCCGTGGGCGGTGAAGGTCGCGGTGAGGAGCCAGAAGCGGGTGTCGCGCATCGCGGCGTGGGCGACAGCCCGTCGTCCGGGCTGCTCGCGTCGGGCCGGGTCGGCCGGTGCGGTGCCTGCCGGTCGGGGCTGGCGGACGGCCATCGCGTGCAGCGGGATGGTCACCGCGCCGTGGATGGCGGCGAGGGCGAGCAGAGCGCCGCGCCAGCCGAGGTGCGCGGTCAGCAGGCCGGTCAGTGGCATGAAGATGGTGCTGGCGAACCCGGCCACGATCGTGACCGCGAGCAGGGCGGTGGCGCGCCGGTCGGGGGTGAACCAGGAGACGATGACGGCGAAGGCGGGTTCGTAGAGCACCATCGCACCGGCAATCCCGATGCCGATCATGACGGCGTAGAGCTGACCGATGGTCTGCACCTGGGACCAGGCGATCAGCAGCGCGGTAGCGGTGATCGAGCCGGCGGTCATGAGCGCGCGACCGCCGTGGTGGTCGAGCCACCGGCCGACGGGAATGGCCATGAGGGCGCCGGTGAGCACGGAAGCGGTGAGCGCGCCGGTGACGGCGGTGGTGGACGCGCCAATGCTGGCGGCCATCGGCGTGAGCAGCACCGGGTAGGCGTAGTAGAGGGTGCCGTAGCCGATGGTGGAGGTGACGGCGAGGGCGGCGGCGATCCGCCAACCGTGGTGCCCGCCGACGGTGAGGTCGGCGGGCACCGTCATGGTGGTGGGCATCAGCTGCCGCAGCAGCCACCGGCCTGCGTGTCGGCGGGTGCGGCGTCGAGGCTGACGAGGTTCAGCGGGGCGGCGAGCAGCCCGCCGGTGATGCCGGTGGCCAGCCCGCGTCCCACCGGTTCGGCGGCCGGCGCGGGTCCGCAGCAGCTGTCGCCGGTGGCGGAGTCGTCGGGGTTGCTGTTGCACACGCCGGTCTCGGGCAGGTCGAGCTGGACGTCGCGGGCGGCGGTCCAGTCGCCCGCGAGGGCGGCGACGACGGAGCGGACCTGCTCGTAGCCGGTGGCCATGAGGAACGTCGGCGCGCGGCCGTAGCTCTTCATGCCGACGGCGTAGTAGCCGAACTCGGGGTGGGCAAGTTCGTCCACACCGTGCGGGGGCACAGTGCCGCAGGAGTGCTCGTTGGGGTCGATGAGCGGGGCGAGGGCGCGGGTGGCGCCCATGACCGGGTCGAGGTCCAGGCGCAGTTCGGCGGCGATGGCGTGGTCGGGGCGGAAGCCGGTGGCGGCGACGATGCGGTCCGCGGTGACCGATTCCTCGGTGCCGTCGCCGTGGCGCACCACGACGGTCACCCGGTCGCCGGTGGGGATGAGGGCGTGGACGGAGAAGCCGGTGAGCAGTCGGATCCGGCCGGCGTCGACGTGGGCGCGCAGCCGGGAGCCGAGCGCGCCGCGGGCGGGGAGGGCGTCGGCGTCGCCGCCGCCATAGGTGCGCGCCGGCGAGGCGGTGCGAATCGCCCAGGTCACCTCGGTGCCCGGGTGCTCGGCGGCGAGGTCGGCCAGGGAGAGCAGGGTGTTGGCGGCGGAGTGGCCGGCGCCGACGACGAGGGTGTGGCGGCCGGCGAAGCGGTCGCGATCGGCGCCGAGCACGTCCGGGAGGGCGTGTTCCAGGTACGCGGCGGCGTCGGCCTCGCCGCGGGCGGGCAGGCCGGAGGCGCCGAGGACGTTCGGGGTGCCCCAGGTGCCGGAGGCGTCGATCACCGCGCGGGCGAGCACCTCCTCGCCGTCGGTGAGACGGACGAGGAACGGTGTGGTGTCACGGCCGGCGGTACGCAGCCGGTCCAGGCCGAGCCGGCTGATCGCCTCGACCCGGGCGCCGTGACGCAGGTACGGCTTGAGCTGCGGCAGCTCGGCGAGCGGCTGGAGGTAGTCGGCGGCCAGTTCGGCGCCGGTGGGCAGAGCGTCGAGGTCGGGGGCGACCCAGCCGGCGTCGTCGAGCAGTCGCCGGGCGGCGGGGTCGATGTCGTACCGCCACGGGGAGAACACCCGCACGTGGCCCCACTGGCGTACCGCCGCGCCCGCGGTGTCGCCGGCTTCGAGGACGAGGAAGGGCAGGCCGCGCTCGTGCAGGTGGGCGGCGGCGGCCAGGCCGACGGGGCCGGCACCGATCACCACGACCGGAAGGGTGTCCAGGGTGCTCATCAGGCAACTCCTCTGTGTTGATAACTGTCGAATCAGACAGGCGGACAGGGCCCTGGGCATCCGAGGCCAGACGTGGGTCAGGTGATGGTGGGGCTGCGGCGCTCGATCAGGACCACGCCCCCAGCCATCATGATCCTGCACCCCGCCCTCACCCTGTCTAGACGTCTGTCAAATCAGACAGTTGCACGTTGGTTAGAAGGATGTCAACCTAGAAGAATGTCTAAGCAGCCGGTGCCGCTCGTCGCCATCGACCTGAACGCGGCCACCTCCTGCTGTGCGCCGCTTGCGCAGCGGCGGTTGCCCGCGGAGGCCGCCGGGGCCCTCGCGGCGGCGTTCAAGGCGCTCGGCGACCCCGTACGCCTGCAGTTGATGTCGATGATCGCCTCCGCCGAGGGCGGGGAGGCATGCGTCTGCGACCTCACGCCGGCGTTCGACCTCACCGGCCCGACGATCTCCCACCACTTGCGCACGCTGCGTGAGGCCGGCCTGGTCGACGCCGAGCGGCGCGGCACCTGGGTCTACTACCGCCCTCGACCGGGCGTCCTGCGCCAGTTGGCGTCCCTGCTCTCCGTCGAGCCCACCGGCTCGTAGCAACGCACCCGCCTTGGCGGGCGTGTTCGGGCGGGGAAGTTCGAAACTCTCCGGTCGGCCGATGCCGCGCACGCGGCACCCAGACGGCCTCGTCTCGAGAGCCGCCCTTTGCCAGCCCCAATTAGCTCAGCTACGATTGAGTCAATGAAGACTGAGCTTTTTTCTCTGGCAGGGCGGGCGCGGATCCACGCCGCGCTCGGCGATCCGGCGCGGCTGGCGATCGTGGATGCGCTCACCCTGGGCGACGCGTCCCCTGGCGAGATCGCCCACACCCTGGACCTGCCCACCAACCTCGTCGCCCACCACGTCAAGGTCCTCACCGAAGCCGGCCTGGTGATCAAGGGCCGCTCCGAGGGCGACAAGCGGCGCACCTATCTGCGGCTGCGGCCGGAAGCCCTCCCCGCGCTCGCCCCGCCGCCGCTGACCGGCGTCGGCCGGGTGGTGTTCGTCTGCACCCGCAACTCCGCCCGCTCCCAACTGGCCGCCGCGCTGTGGCAGGACCGCACCCACAGCCCGGCCGCGTCCGCCGGAACGCAACCGGCCTCCCGGGTGCATCCTCGCGCCGTGGCCGTCGCCGGCCGGCACGGGCTGCGCCTGGACCCCACCGCCACCGCCCACGTCACCGACGTCGCCCGCGACGACGACCTGCTCATCGCCGTGTGCGACAACGCCCACGAAGACCTCACCGGGCCCGTGCGCCCCCGCCTGCACTGGTCGGTGCCCGACCCGGTTCGCGTCGACACCGACGAGGCGTTCGAGGCCGCGTTCGCCGACCTCGCCGCCCGCGTCGACCGGGTCGCCCCCGCCGTCACCACCCCGGGAGACCGTCATGACTGACATCAGCCCTCACCCCTACGACGAGGTCTCCATCGACCAGCAGGTCGCCCTGCGCACCGCGGCGATCCGCCTCGCCGAGGAGTTCACCGGCGTCTACGGCTCGGAGACCATCGAGCGGTTCCTGCACTCCAGTTACGACCAGTTCGCCACCCCCAGCACCATCCCGCACTATCTGCCGCTGCTCGCCGAACGCTTCGCCCGCCAACGCCTGCAGGCCCTGGCCCGGGTCGAGGGTCACCACCGCGACGGCCGCCCCGTGGTGCTGTTCCTGTGCACCCACAACGCCGGCCGCTCCCAGATGGCGCTCGGGTTCTTCATCCACCTCGCCGACGACCGGGCCGTCGCCTGGTCCGGCGGCAGCGAACCGGGCATCGAGGTCAACCCCGCCGCCATCGCCGCGATGGCCGAACGCGGCATCGACATCAGCGAGGAGTTCCCGAAGCCCTGGACCGACGAGGTCGTCCGCGCCGCCGACGTCGTGATCACCATGGGCTGCGGCGACGCCTGCCCGGTCTTCCCCGGCACCCGCTACGAGAACTGGGACCTCGACGACCCCGCTGGCCTCGACACCGCCGGCGTGCGGCCCATCCGCGACGAGATCGAACGCCGGGTTCGCCGGCTCCTCGACGACCTGCATGTCGTCCCCATCACCCGATAACCGAGCTGCCCGACCATCGTGGACAGCGACACCATGGGAGAGAACAGACCGATGACCCCCACCCTGTGGCGGCGCCTGCTGGCCGAGTTCACCGGCACCGCCCTGCTGGTCACCGCCGTGGTCGGCTCCGGCATCATGGCCGCCACCCTCTCCCCGGGCGATGTGGGCCTGCAGCTGCTGGAGAACTCGATCGCCACCGCGTTCGCCCTTGGCGCGTTGATCCTGATCTTCGGGCCGATCTCCGGCGCGCACTTCAACCCGGTCGTGTCCGCCGCCGACTGGTTCCTCGGCCGCCGCGCCGGTACCGGCCTGACCGCCCGCGACCTGGGCGGCTACGTGGTGGCGCAGGTGCTGGGCGCGATCGCCGGGTCGGTGCTGGCGAACCTGATGTTCGACCTCGCCGCGGTCGACTTCTCCGGAAAGGACCGCGCCGCCGGGCACCTGTGGCTCGGTGAGGTCGTCGCCACCGCCGGCCTGATCCTGCTGATCTTCGCCCTCGCCCGCTCCGGCCGCGCCCCCGTCGCACCCGCCGCCGTCGGCGCGTACATCGGCGCCGCCTACTGGTTCACCTCGTCCACGTCGTTCGCCAACCCCGCCGTGACGATCGGCCGGGCGTTCACCGACACCTTCGCCGGCATCGCCCCAACCTCGGTTCCCGGGTTCGTCATCGCCCAGCTCGTCGGACTCGCCGTCGGCGTCGGTCTCCTGGCCGCGCTGTACCCCGACGCCGGGCAGGCCGCCGACCAGGTGGTCGTTCCCGCCGACAGTGGCTCGGCGCTGGACCACCGCCCGTGACTGTCGAGCCGGAGCACGCTAGAGCGCGCAGGCCGCACCAGGGCCTGGCTGACCCACCGCGCGCCGGCGGCCGCTACTGCGCGCTCGACCGCAACAGCAACCCCGAATCACACCCGCCCGTGACCTCCGACGAGGCGCTGGTCAACCGGTCCCGCAATCCGCACTGCACGAAAGGCACCTGATGTCCGACAAGCCCAGCGTCCTGTTCGTCTGCGTCCACAACGCCGGCCGCTCCCAGATGGCCGCCGGCTGGCTGCGCCACCTCGCCGGCGACACCGTCGAGGTCCGCTCCGCCGGCAGCGCACCCGCAGAGACTGTCAATCCCGCCGCCGTCGAGGCGATGCGCGAGGTCGGCATCGACATCACCGACCAGACCCCCAAGCTCCTCGAGTACGAGACCGCGGAGTCCTCGGACGTCATCGTCACCATGGGCTGCGGCGACGCGTGTCCGGTCTTCCCGGGCAAGCGCTACGAGGACTGGAAGCTCGACGACCCGGCCGGCAAGGGCGTCGACGCCGTCCGCCCGATCCGCGACGACATCCGCACCCGGGTGGAGAAGCTCCTCGCCGAGCTGCGTCCCACCGCCTGACCGCCGCCCTCGACGCCGAGCGCTACCTGGCCTCCCTCGCCTGATCGGCACCGCCCCGAGGTCCGGCCAGTGCGGCCGGGCCTCGGGCCTACGGTGACTCGCGCACGCGGGAGGCGATGTCGGCGACCGTCGCCTTCGCGGTCCGGCCGGCACCCACCAGCGTGGCCGACGCCGGCCCGGTCCAATCCCCGTAGCCCAGCAGGTAGAGGCGACCCTCGTCCACCGACCGGGTGCCCTCGACCGCCACCGTCCCCTGCCGCCAACCGGGCAGCAGCGACGCGAGGTGAGAGAGGTCGGGCCGGAAACCCGTACACCAGATCACGGCGTCGCAGGGCTGCTCGATGCCGTCGGCCCAGCGCACACCGTGCTCGGTGAGCCGCGCGAACATCGGCCGGGAGTGCAGGACGCCGCGGTCGCGCGCGTCGCGGACGCTGGGCACCATCACGATGTCGCCAAGGTCGCCGACGCTCTCACCGGAACCACCGGCAGCCTTGCGGGTGGCCACACCGAACAGCACCCGACCGTCGACGTCGTCGGGCATGAACCGCGCCGGGCGCAGGGTGACCCAGGTGGTCTCGGCGACCCGGGACACCTCCGCCAGGATCTGCGCCGCGGAATTACCCCCGCCGACGACCACGACACGCTGCCCCCGGAACTCCTCCGGCGAGGTGTAGTCCACCGTGTGCAACTGCCGCCCGCCAAAATGTTCACGGCCGGGGATGTCGGGCACGTACGGGCACTCCCATGTGCCGGTGGCGGAGATGACGTACCGGGCCGACCAGGTCCCAGCCTCGGTGTCCACCGCCAGGCGTTCCCCGGCCCGCCGCACCTCCCGGACCCGGACCGGCCGGCGCACCGGAAGGTCGTAGCGCTGCTCGTAAGCTCGCAGGTAGTCCACGACGTGCCCGGCGGTCGGGAAATCCTCGCCCTCCTGCCGCGGCATCCCCCACCCCGGCAACGGGCTGTACTCCGCCGGAGAGAACAACCGCAACGACTCCCAGCCGTGCCGCCACGCGCCACCCGGCTGCTGCCGGGTGTCGAGGATGACGTAGTCCAGCCCGGCGCGGCGCAGGTAGTAACCCGCCGCCAGACCTGCCTGCCCACCCCCGACGACCACCACGTCACACGACCCCGGCACGCACGACACCTCCCTCGATCCGCAGATCATCATGCCGGGACAGCAGGAGCAGTGGGCCAGACGTGAACTCACGGTGATCCTGCCCTCGTTCAGCAGCCGATCGAAGGTGTCACCTGCAACGATGCCTGACGTGGGAACTGTAGAGAGTGCGACACCTGCGATCTCGCCCCTCGCCGGCGAGCCGATCGACCGCGCCGACGCCGAACGGCTCGCGGGAGTGCTCAAAGCGTTCGCCGACCCGGCCCGGCTGCGACTGCTCAGCCTGATCCAGTCCGCCCCGCAAGGGGAGGCGTCCGTCAGTGACCTCACCGCGCCCCTCGGCCTCTCCCAGCCGACCGTCAGTCACCACCTGCGGATCCTCACCGAGGCCGGCCTGCTCGAGCGCGACAAGCGCGGCGTCTGGGCCTACTACCGCCTCGTGCCGTCCGCCATCGCCACGATCGCCGACCTGCTGACCCCACCCCGCACGCGAGCAACGAAGAAGACGCGCTGACCGAAGGCATCGGCGACCACCGCCGGCGCCTCACGATCCCGCCATGCGGAGCCGAAGACGAACCCCACCGCGGGTGACCGGGCCCCGAGCGGCGGTCCCGACGGAACACACGTCAGCCAGCCCCACGGGCACGGGGCCTGCCGCCGTCGCCGGACATAGACGCGTCGCCGGGTGAGGGCGAGGACGGCCCGCCGGTGGCGCTGCCGCCGGCGCTCGGGTGGGCATCGTCAACCTGGGGGTCGAATGCCGGCTCGTTCGCGCGCGGCGAGGATGTCGGGGACGTGCGTCTCGGCCCACTGCCGTACGGCACGCAGCGGAACCAACAGGGAACGGCCGAGCTCGGTCAGGGCGTATTCGACGTGGGGTGGGTTGCCGCCCAGGTCGGTACGGGCGAGCAGACCGTCCGCCTCCATGGCGCGCAGCGTCTCGGTGAGGGCTTTCGGGGTGATTCCGCGGATATGCGCTTTGAGCTCGGTGAAGCGCATCGGTCCGTCCTCCAGTGCGTTGACGGCGAACACCGTCCATCGCGCCCCGATCCGGTGCAGCACAGTGCGACTCGGGCACGTCGCCGCCATGACGTTGTAGGCCTTGCTCATCGGGCCCCTTCGGTAGCGTTGAAGATACCGGTAGCAAATCTATACCGTCGCGCTCATGAGCGAGAACCTGAAAGGCAAGCGGATCCTGGTCGTCGGCGGGGCCCGCGGTATCGGCGCTGAGATCGTCCGACGCACCGGGCAGGCCGGCGCGGATGTCGTCGTCGCCGCACGGTCTGGACTCGAGGTCAAGATCGACGTCACCGACGAGACCAGCATCGCGCGGGCCGCGGAGTCGCTCTACGCCGTCGACCACGTGATCTCCACCGCGTCGGCCCACCACGACGTACCGGTGCCCGACCTGGAATACGGCAAGATCCAGGCCGCCTTTTCCGCCAAGGTCATCGGCCCGCTGCTGCTGGCCAAGCACTTCGCCCCGCGTATGCCTGCCGACGGATCGTTCCTGTTCTTCTCCGGCATTGTGGGCTGGCAGCCCAAGCCCGGCACCGTCGTCAAAGGCACCGCGAATGCTGCCCTGGCCGCGCTGGTCACCCACCTGGCCGTCGAACTCGCGCCGCTGCGCGTCAACGCCATCGCCCCCGGCCTCACCGACTCCGGCACCTGGGATCGGCTTCCGGACGAACGTCGCCGCGCCTTGTACGACAGTGCCGCCGCAGCCTCCCTCGCCGGCCGGATCGGGACGCTCGAGGACGTCACCGACACCGCCCTGTGGCTCCTGGGTGCGGGCTGGGTGACGGGCGAGACGGTCCATGTCGACGGCGGCGCCCGGCACCGCTGACATGGCGACCAGAACCAAGATCGATCCCCGCTCCCTCGTCCGCGCCTCAGGTGGCCCCCGCTATGCCGTCGCCCTGGCCGTGGACGCGCTCGGCACCGGGCTGCTGCGGCCCTTCCTGCTGCTCTACGGGGTGACGGTGCTGAGGCTGTCCGCGTCGGCCACCGGCATCACCATGACCGTCGGCGCCATCATGGCCCTGGTGTGCATGCCGGCAGTCGGCCGATGGCTCGATCGGGGCGCACGCAGCACGGTCGTGGCAGCGTCCATGCTGGTGCGGGTGCTGGGCGTGGCGCTGCTGCTGGCCACCCCGACGGGGAACGTGTGGCTGTTCGCGACGGCGGCGCTCTTCCTCGGCATCGGCAACCAGGCATGGCCGGCCGCCCACGCGGCCCTCGTGGCCACGGTCGCTCAGGGCCGCGAACGCGACGCCGCTCTCGCGGGAGGCCGCGCCCTGCGTAACGCCGGCCTGGGGGCGGGCGGCCTTCTCGCTACCGCATGCCTGGCGGGCGGCAACACCGCATTGCAGGCCCTGGCAGCCGTTACCGGGCTCGCCTATCTCGCTGCGGCAGCCTTGGCCTGGTCGGTTCACGTGCACGCTCATCCAGCCGCCACTCCAGGCAGGGACGGGGCCGACGGGCCCGCACCCCGGATGCGCGCGCTGCTGATCTCCAACGTCGTCTACGTCTTCTGTCTCAACGTCCCCGAAATCGCGCTTCCCCTGGTACTGGTGACTCAGTTGCACGCATCCCCGGCGTGGTCGGCGGCCATCTTCGTGGCGAACACCGTGCTGGTGGTCACCCTGCAGGTTCCGGTCACCGTCCTGATGTCCCGCTTCTCCCGGCGGAGCGTGCTCATTCTCGCCGGCGTGGTGCTCACCGCGTCCTACCTCGGCTTCCTGGCGGCCACCTCACTGGGACACGGCTGGGGCGCCCCGGCCGTCGCCATGGTGTCCGTGGTCTGCACGATCGGTGAGATCATCTATGCCGGCAGCGCCATCACGCTCGTTACCGCCCTCACCCCCGCTCATGTCCTGGGGCGCGCCCTCGCCCGCTTCCAACTCTCCACGGGCATCGGCCTCGCCGTCTCCCCGGCCGTCATCACCGCTCTCGCCTCCCGCGGTTCGGCTGTCCTCTGGGGCAGCCTCGCCGCTGCGACGCTTCTCTCCGCCTCCGCCGTTGCCACCGAGAAGGTTCAAGAACGCAGCTCAACGGTTGCTGCCGTCGGGCGCGAGCATCACCGTCAGCGAACTCGCTGGCGCGCTCGGCATCAGCCGGCAGCCCCTGCACCGCCCGTTGTCTGGCCCGCTAAGCCGCGGCTACGTCACCCGGTCGGCGTCTGCGAGAAACGGCCGTGAGCGGGCATCGTCCACCACCGAGGCGGGTGCAGCCGTCGAACGCGCGGCAACCGGTCCCCAGCTGGCACAACTCGAGCAAGTCGTGGCTGTCGCCGGCCCTGCCGCTCTCGCCGGCTGGCGTTCGGTGATGCGCCACCTCGCCGAGTCCACTCTCGCAGCCGCGCCACCCAGCACCCGCCACCTCATCGAAAGCTGACCAAGCGTTGCCCAGACTGACTGACCAGTTCCTCGACCTGCCCAGCGGGCGCACCCACTACCGCGTCGACGGCTCCCCCAGCGGACCCGTCGTCGTCCTGATCCCCGGTGCCACCCTGCCAATGTTCGTCTGGGACGGACTCGCCGAACCGCTCATCGACGCCGGATACCGCGTGGTGCGTTACGACCTGCTCGGTCGTGGCGCCTCCGCAAGCCCGCGAGTGGCCTACGGTGCGGACCTTTACCACCACCAACTTGCCGAACTCCTTCAGCGGCTGGCCGTCGCGGGACCGGTCCACCTGGTGGCACTGGCCTTCGGGACGATCATCGCGGCGGACTTCGCCGACCGGCATCCCGAACGACTCGCGAGCCTGACCTACGTGGCCCCGGACGGCTTCGGCGTCCACACCACCCGGTTCGGCCGCCTCATGAACCTTCCCGGCGTCGGCGAACTCCTGCTCCAAGCCGCAGGCACCAGGATCCTGCTGTCCCGGCTGCCCCGCTACTCGCACCGCACCGACGTGATCGACGCGCTGCGGGACAAGTTCCGGCCGTACGCGTCAGCACCGGGATTCCAACGGGCCGTGCTGTCGTCGATCCGCCGGATGCCCATCCAGGACGCGACATCGCTCTATGCCCGCGTCAGCGGCCGGGGCATCCCGACATTGGTGTTGTGGGGGCGCGGGGACCGCATCGCACCCCTACCTGAAGACTCCACCCTCAGAAGGAGTCTGCCGGGCGCCGAGATACAGATCCTCGACCAGACCGGTCACCTACCGCATGTCGAGCGCGAGACTGAGACGGCAGCCCTGTTGACCAACTTCTTGACCCGAACCGCCGGACACAGGTCTTGAACGTGTCGGCGAATTACCATCCCGGCATGAACCGTTGGCCTACTTCGACCTCCCGCAGCGTCTGAACCGGCACTCGAGCGGATCGCGCGGGTAGCCGAAGCTCAGGCAGTGCTCGCCCTGCCAGATCGCGGCCGTGGTCAATCGGATGGTCGACCACCCAGTCATCGACGCGTCGGTTGGGGATCGGCGATTCAGAGCTGGTCGCCTGGTCCGAGATGTCTCGGCGGAACGTAGCCATCGTGGTCCTTGGGATCACCCGCGTGGAGTCCGGCGTACATCTGGTACGGCAGGATCAGGACATCTGCTGTGCGAGCGAGGTCCGGATCTGCACTGGGCCCGAGCCAGCAGTCCTTGAGTGAGTCGTTGAAGATCGACGTACACAAGATGACGACTCTACGACCGTCGACCGCGCAAGCCTGAAGTTCGACACGCGTCGGGGTGGCCCAGGGATCGGAGCTGGTAGACCGAAACCGGTAGGTGAAGTGCACCGCCATGCCCCGCTCGGGCACCTGCGGGTGAGGTCCCGTCTCCCAGTCGATCACCTCGGCGGTCATGGGGTAGGTCTGGTCCCCTCGGATGACCGCGACCTTTCTTGCCGCCACCCCGGGCTCCGGAGTCGAGGGAAAATCGTCGGCACCGCAACCTGCGACGGCAAGAATGGTGGCAACGAGGATGCCGACGCGACCCGGCCGGATCCATTGCCCCATGCAAGCCATGGTAAACACGCCGCGCACCGGGTCCGCCGGCGATCCACGAAGCATCAGGTCGGTCGATGTGGTCCAGCCCCAGCGTCTGCAGCGAGCCCTCGACAGCCGTCGCTACGGGCCAGGGCGTACAGGGCGGCGCCAGCCAGGACCTGACCACGGCGATGGGTACGCCTCGTACGTCGATGGCTTGGGCGACACCGCGGGTCGGGAGTACGCCGACGACGCATCGAGGGCGCGGGCGACCAGCAGCGTCCAGCCTTCGGCGCGCTGCATCGCGATCCGCTTCGGCCCCAGCTCGCCCAGCACCAGGGTGACGAAGGTCAGCACGATGGTGACCAGCACGATCGACACCGGCTCCGCCGCCGACCCCCGGAATCCCAGCGGTCCCACCATCGGTGCCGCGAGCGACACCGCCGCGGCGGCGGAGGCGAGGAACCCGGCGAGGGTGATGCCGATTTGAATGGTGGCCAGGAATCGGTTCGGGTCCCGCGCCAGCTTCGCCAGCACCCGCCCCGCCCGGGAGGTTCGCTCCAGGCGCTGCAGTTGATGAGACGCTGCCACAGCGGCTCGTCACACGGGCCGATTCGGCGATCCATGTTGAAAGGCATGCTGAGCAGCGCTTACGCACTTCGCTGAGCCTCAGCGGGCGATCACAACGACACTCCTGCGCGGCCGGCCCAGGACCACACCCGGAGCACACGAGCCCCGCCTTCCGACCGGCGGTCGGTCGCGGTGATCCGCGCTGGCACCGGTTCACCTGTCGTGGCAGGGGTTTGCTGCGCCGGTGATCAGGGCACGTGGCGCGTGAACGGCCATCGATCGAGGGCCACGACGCAACGGGGGCATGATGGACAAAGGTGCAAGAGTCGGTATCGCCGCGACGCTGGCCATGGCGGCCGGGGCCGCGGTGCCGATGCCCGCCGAGGCGGCGAGTGCGGGGACATTCGCGGCCGCTACGTACCTCGCCACGGGGTCGACCGCGACCAACGCCGTCGCTGTCGCCGACGTCACCGGTGACGGGCGACGCGACATCGTGGTCGGCATTGATGCCGTCGACGGCTCGCAGACGAATTCTGTGCTGGTCTTCGACCAGCGAGCCGACCACAGTTTCGGCGCTCCCACCAGGATCAAGGCGCACGGCGGTTACAACAGCAACGTGCAACTCGCCGTCGCCGACATCGACGGCGACGGCCGTACGGACGTGGCGATGTCGTCCTCCGCCGGCGTCGATGTGCTGTTTCAGCGTGGCGGGCGCCTCGCCGCGCCGCTGCTGGTCTCCGGGGGTGCCGGGGACGTGGCGATCGGGGATGTGACCGGGGACGGACGACCGGATCTCGTCGTCGGCGCACGGCAGGGCGAGGTCAGGATCCACCGGCAGACCGCGGCGCATGGTTTCCAGGCATATCGGACGGTCACCGGGCCGTTCATCACCGGCGCCCCCCTGAACCAGGTGTTCGCCGCCGACCTCGACGGAGATGCCCGCATCGACCTCGCCCAGTTCTACGGTCACGGCACGTGGGTGCGGCTGCGCCGCGCGGATGGATCCTTCGGGCCGGCGACGACCTACCGGACGCCGGCCGATGACAGCGGCTTTCGCCGCGTCGGCTCCGGTGCGGCGGTCGGTGACGTGACTGGCGACGGCCGGGCCGACCTGGTGACCAGCGTTGACGGCAACAGGCCGGACGCCGCCGTCCAAGTCTTCGCGCAGGGAGCCGGTGGGCTCGCGACGACGCCGACCAGATATCCCGCATACGACAGTCCCTCTGGCCTCACTGTTGGCGATCTGACCGGCGACGGCCGCGAGGACCTGGTCGTCGCACACAACAGTTGGCTCGCGGTGAGCGTCTATCTGCAGCGGTCGACCGGGAAGCTCGCCGGGTACACGACGAACGGGGTCGACGGGGTCGGGCCCCAGGCAGACTCCCTGGCCATCGGGGACGTCACCGGGGACGGGAAGCCGGACGTCGTCGCCGTCGCGTACGACAAGGTGGCTGTCCTTCGGCAGCTCTGACACTCGCCGGCTGTGGACCACGTGCTCGATTCGGCCTCGCCGCCCGCCGCGTGGCCCACAGCCGGCGTCACTGCAGTCCTGATGATCCTCGGGCGACGCCGGCCGTGATGTCGCCGTCGCCTGGCCGGTCTGGCCGCCCGCCGAGACGCTCGGCCACCTTCCACGAGGCCGCCCGCCGGGCCGTCGGCATGCAGTCAGCCGGCTGAGCGGTTGGGTCCCCGACGACGTACGGCGAATTGCGGTGACGAGTCAGCCCGATTCGCCGCAGTCGGTGACGTCGGCCCGCTTCCGGATGAAGGACGAGTAGATGAGCGGGGATCCGCTGAGCGTGTTCCGGGATTTGACGCCCGCCCAGATGAAGTTCTCCGCATGGCGAAGACCGCCGCCAGGACGCTGACGGGAATGGCGGTAAGCGCGGCGATTGCCTGAGGACCGGCGCCGTTGCGGTTGAACCACGAAATCCGGCCGCCAGCCGCCGTCGGCACTTTCTCGGATTCCATCGGCTCGTCGTGATTCTTCACAAAACCGCAGCCTATCGACGCCGACCAACGGTGAACCGCGACGGATACGCCACTGACTCAGGGTGAGGCGATCCGGAGTCGGCAGGAACCCATCGGGGCGAGGCCGAGGTCGCCGATTGTCGCTGCGCCGCGCGTGGCATCGGCGCCACCGGCGAACACCAGGGTTCGTGCGGACTGGTATCGGCAGCCGGCGGCGTCGAACGCGTCGACCGCGTTGAGCAGCGCCCGTTGATCGCCGTCGAGCAGGGCTCCGGCTCGTTGCACCATGGCTTCGGCGACCGGGTTGCCGGCCACGACGGTCCGGGCCCCGGCCAGGTGGCCACGAGCGCTCGGGCTCCCGGCGAGCACCGCCGCCTCGGCGCGTAGCGCGACATACCAGTGGAGCCACACCCACGTGACCGACTTCCAGACCGAGCCGGGATCGGGCGCCATCCGTTCCAGCGCTTCCGCCGCCTGCCCCCGGTGCAGCAGGAGCATCGCGTCGAAGACCGCGCCGTAGCCGTGGACGTGTTCCGGCGAGGTGCCGAGCCGACTCTGGACATCGACCCAGACGCTTCGGGCCTCCCGGTCGTCGCGGAGCCCGTGGATCATCGCGACACCGGCTGCCGCGGGACCGAGCACCGACCTGGCGGGGCGGCCGGCGCGCTGCCACGCGTCGAGGAACCGCACACTGCCGCTGAGCACCTCGTCGGTGTCGCCCGCGAGCGCGTCGGCGACCAGCAGCCAACTCGTGGCGCGGTGACCGACCTCCGCGAGCAGCGGGTGGTCGGCGATCTGCCGAGCCCACCGGCGGGCGGCCGGCAGGTCTCCCGCCCCGAGGCTGGCCTCGGCGGCATTGCCGAGAGCGTCGAGCAGTTCGTGGGTGGTGGCCGGAGTAGCCGGCAGGGACGCGAGCAGCGCGACCCGGCGCCGCGCCGTGGCCGCGCTGGCGAATGTCTCGCCGGCCCAGCACCGCGCGCCGGTGAGCGCGTCGAGCGCGGCGGACTCGGCGAGCGGGTCGCGAGTGCGGTGCGCCAGTGCGACCGCCCGCTCGGCACGCGCGATCGTTTCGGGTACGTCGTTGTCGGGTGGGCCCTGCGCGGCGCCGAACGCGTCGGTGAGCACCCCGGCCTCGGCGAGCGCCACCGCGGCCTGGGCCGCCGGGTCGTCGCCGGCCAACTCCCGCGCCTCGCTGGTGAGCGCGATCGCCTCCTGCGCCGGCGGGAGTTGCGCGAACTTGCTCCAGAACCGGTAGGAGCTGGTGGCGGCGGTCGCCAGGTCGGCGGCGGCGCCGGCGTCGTCTCCCGCTCGGCGGGCGGCCCCGGCGGCCGCCCGGTGGAGGCGGTACATGTCGTCGCCGCGCATGCGGCATCCGGCCACGGCTGCGGCGTGCCGGAGCATCGCCGCCTCGGCGGCGGGCTCGCCGGCGAGCGCGGCCGCCTGCTCGTAGCGCAGCTGAGACTCGCCGATCAGGGTACGGACGAAGGTCATCTCCGCCAGGTGACGGGCGAGGCGGCAGGCCTCCGGGCGCTGCTCCGGACGGTCGATCGCCCACGACAGGGCGGCGCGGAGGTCGTCCGCCACCGGGTCGAACCGGGCTCGCCAGTCCGCCCGCACCACGGTCAGGTCGGCGGCCCTGGTCAGGCACCAGCGAAGGTGCCGGGACCGGATGTCCGTCAACTCGCCGGCCTCGGCGAGCCGTTCCGTGCCGTACTGGCGGATGGTTTCCGGCACCCGGTACTCGGTTCCGCCGGGGAAGGCCCGCACCGTCAGCAGGCTCTGTTCGGCGAGCCGGGCCAGGCCGTCGGCGACGATGCCTTCCTCCGCGCCGGCGACCTCCGTCGCCGCCGATGCGGAGAAGGGCGCCACGAAGACCGACACCCGGCGCAGCAGCGTCCGGTCGGCCGGCTCCAACAGGGCGTGACTCCAGTCCAGCGTCGCGCGCACCGATCGGTGCCGGTCGTCGGCCCGGGCGCCCCCGGTGAGCATCCGCAGAGGGTGGGACAGGGCGGCGGTGATGCCGTCCAGCCCCAGCGTCGGATACCGCGCGGCGGCCAACTCGATCGACAACGCCATCCCGTCCAGCCGCTCGCAGATAGCGGCGACCTGGTCGCGCAGCGGAGGATCCAGTGGCCAGCCCACCGCTGCCGCCCGCTGCACGAACAGCGCGACCGCGTCCGACTCGCCGTCGACGGCCAGCGACAGCGGCGGGACCGGATAGACCCGCTCGAAGGGCACCATCAGCCGTGCCCGGCTGGTCACCAGCACCGTCACGCCAGGGCACGCCGCCAACAGCCGCTCGAGGAACAGCGCCACCCCGTCCAGCACGTGTTCGCAGTTGTCGAGCACCAGCAACGCGTGATGGTCGGCCAGGGCGGTGACGACGGACTCGGTCATGTCCCGGCCGGGCTGCTCACCCAGGCCCAGCGCCACGCCCACCGCGGCGGCGATCATGCCGGAGTCGGCGACCGGGACCAGGTCGACGAACCACACGCCGTCGGGATATTCGCCACCGGCCCGCGAGGCGACCGCCAGCGCGAGCCGGGTCTTGCCCACTCCGCCCGGACCGACCGCGCTCACCTGACGGTGCGCCCGGATCAGTTCGGTCAGCTCGGCGCACTCGCGCGCCCGCCCCACGAACGGAGTCAGCGGGGCCGGTAGGACCGGCGCCTGAAGAGCGGCGCCGCTGCCGGTCAGCTCCGGCACCCGCTGCGCGAGCGCACGGCGGTCCGGGACCTCCAGCTTGCGCAGCAGAGAGGAGACGTGCGTCTCGACGGTACGCACCGAGATGAAGAGTCGCGCTCCGATCTCCGCATTGCTGAGGTGGTCTCCGACCAGCGCAAGCACCTCGGCTTCGCGAGGGGAGACGTCAACCATCACCCCATTCTGTCGCACGTCCCTCCGTGTGCGGGTTCCGTGGTCGACTCCGTAGCCGGCACGGATCCGGGCGGGACCTGCCCGAGGAAATGCTGTGCACACGCACCCGTCCGGGCCGGCCGAGGCCCGCGGACCGAAGGAGTGATCATGGCGAGTACTTCCGCGCAGGGGATCAGGACCGTACTGCATCCGGTGTCCGATCTGGGCCGGGCCAAGGCGACGTACGCGGCTCTGCTCGGCGTGCCGCCCACGGTCGACTCGTCCTACTACGTCGGCTTCGACGCCGCGGGTCAGCACATCGGCCTGGTGCCGGGCGGTGGACCGCAGGGCCTGACCTCGCCGGTGGCCTACTGGCACGTTCCGGACGTCGAAACGAAGCTGGCCGAGCTGAGCGCCGCCGGCGCCACCGTGACCGAGCCCGCTCACGATGTCGGCGGCGGTCGCCTCGTGGCCACCGTCGCCGACCCCGACGGCAACCTGCTGGGCCTGATCCAGGACAGCTGAGCGACCGACTCGCCCGAGCCGCCCGACCTCGATCCGAACCACACGAAAGGGAACACTCATGCTCGCCATCGACTCCGTCACGCTCGAAGTGTCGGATCCGGCAACCGCCCAGGACTTCTACACCGAAGCCTTCGACCTGGGCCCCCGCCTGCGCGTCGACGCGTCACGCGAACCTACGACCGGCTTCCGCGGGTTCGCCGTGTCGCTCGTGGTGTCCCAGCCGGGAACCGTCGACCGCCTCTTCGGCGCCGCCCTCGACGGCGGAGCGGCCACCCTGAAGCCGGCCGCGAAGAGCTTCTGGGGCTACGGCGGGGTGCTGCGCGACCCGTACGGCACGATCTGGAAGATCGCGACATCGTCGAAGAAGGACACCGGACCGGCCAGCCGGCACGTCGACGAGATCGTGCTCCTGCTGGGGGTGCGGGACGTCGCCGTGACCAAGCGGTTCTACGTCGATCACGGCCTGACCGTCGCCAAGAGCTTCGGTCGCAAGTACGTCGAGTTCGCCACCTCGAACATCAAGCTGGCGCTGTACGGCCGCCGCGCCGCGGCCAAGGACGCGGGCGTCTCGCCCGACGGCGACGGATCACACCGACTCGTCATCGGCAGCGGCGCCGGCACTTTCGTCGACCCCGACGGCTTCGAGTGGGCGGCTGGTCATGGCGGCTCGTCACCGGCTGGGCTGAGCGGCTGAGCTCGTTGTCGTCGACGCCGACCGGCCTACCGACACTCGCCGGCGACGAATCGGCGACCGGCATCTCCTAATCAGCCGAGCGATCTCGGCGATGCCGGCGCGGAGCTGGTTCAGGTGACATGGTGATGATCAGCACGATCGGTCAACTCTCCCCTTACGGAAGGGTAGGGTCGGCGACGGCCGCCGGGCCTGTCCGGGCGGCCGTCGCGGCGGCCCTGACCGGGTCGAGGTGATGAGACCCTCGGCCGGCAGGACCCACTGTTGCCGGTGGTGGTAACTGCGACCCGGTGGTGCGGGTTGGAACCGCACGCGTCCGCGTGCGGCCCCGAGTGGAAATGGCTGTATGTCTTCTGTGCTGTCCGCGGTCTCCCGGCCGCGCCTGTCCCGTCCGTCCTGGCTGTCGCCGAAGGTGTTCCGCACCGAGGTCCTGGCCGGCCTGGTCGTCGCTCTGGCGTTGATTCCCGAGGCGATCTCGTTCTCGATCCTGGCCGGGGTCGACCCTCGGGTGGGCCTGTTCGCCTCGTTCACGATGGCGGTCACGATCGCGGTCTGCGGCGGCCGGCCGGCGATGATCTCCGCCGCGACCGGCGCGATCGCCCTGGTGGTGGCGCCGCTGGCGAAGGAGCACGGGCTGGACTACCTGGTCGCGGCGGTGATCCTCGGCGGCGCCATCCAGGTGCTGCTGGCGGTGCTCGGGGTGGCGAAGCTGATGCGGTTCATCCCGCGCAGTGTCATGGTCGGCTTCGTCAACGCCCTCGCGATTCTGATCTTCGCCGCCCAGGTCCCGCACCTGCTCGGCGTACCGTGGCTGGTCTATCCCCTCGTCGCCGTCGCTCTGGCGATCATGGTCGGGCTGCCCCGACTCACCCGCGCCGTTCCGGCGCCGCTGGTCGCGATCGTGGTGTTGACGGTGGTCACCGTCTTCGCGAGCGTGGCGGTGCCGACCGTGGGCGACGAGGGCGCGCTGCCGGACAGCCTGCCCACCCTCGGCCTGCCGCGGATCCCCTGGACCATCGACACCCTCGCTGTGATCGCCCCCTACGCCCTCGGGATCGCGCTGGTCGGGCTGATGGAGTCGCTGATGACCGCCAAACTCGTCGACGACATCACCGACACCCCCTCCAGCAAGACCCGCGAGTCCTGGGGCCAGGGCGTCGCCAACATCGTCACCGGGTTCTTCGGCGGCATGGGCGGCTGCGCCATGATCGGCCAGACAATGATCAACGTGAAGGCGTCCGGCGCCCGCACCCGGCTGTCGACGTTCCTCGCCGGCGTGTTCCTGCTGATCCTGGTCGTCGCGCTCGGCGACGTGGTCGCCGTCATCCCGATGGCCGCCCTGGTCGCCGTGATGATCATCGTGGCGGTGTCGACGTTCGACTGGCACTCCGTCGCCCCGGCCACCCTCAAGCGGATGCCGTACGGCGAGACCATCGTCATGCTCGCCACCGTGGTCACCACCCTGGCCACCCACAACCTGGCCATCGGTGTCGTCGCCGGCGTGCTCACCGCCATGGTGATCTTCGCCCGGCGGGTCGCCCACCTGGTCGAGGTCACCAGCGTCCTCGACCCCGACGGCGGCACCCGCATCTACTCCGTACACGGGGAGTTGTTCTTCGCCTCCAGCAACGACCTCGTCGGCCAGTTCGACTACGCGAACGACCCGGAGAACGTGGTCATCGACATGACCCACGCCCACGTCTGGGACGCCTCCTCCGTCGCCGCCCTCGACGCCGTCACCACCAAGTACGCCGCCCGCGGCAAGACCGTCGAGATCGTCGAGCTGAACAAGCCCAGCGCCCGCATCCACGACACCCTCGCCGGCCAACTCGGCGTCGGCCACTGATGGCTGCCGCCACCAGCCGTGGCACCGGGGCGGAGCAGCACGCCTCCGGGCCGCCCGCCGACCGCCTCATGCAGATCGGCGAAGCCGCCGAACGCATCGGTCTCAGCATCCGCACCATCCGCCACTACGAGGAAGCCGGCCTGATCGTCCCCTCCGCCCGCAGCGAGGGCGGCTTCCGCCTCTACACCGGACCCGACCTCGACCGCCTCGCCGTGGTCAAGCGCATGAAACCCCTCGGGTTCACCCTCGACGAGATGCGGGACCTGCTGATCGTTCTCGACGCCCTCGACACCGCCACCGGCGCCGCCCGCGCCGAGCTGCTCGACCGGCTGGCCATGTTCCACACCGCCGCCACCACCCGCGTCACCGCTCTCCGCGACCAACTCGCCACGGCCGAAGGCTTCGCCGACACCCTCCGCGACAAACTCGCCCACCACGGCAGCCCGGCGGCTGATCACGTCACGGCCGGCCAGCCCTGCCGGACAGCCCGGGACGACGATCTCGGACACCCGGACGCCGGGGCGGGATGGAAGTGTTGGTGAGTCGACCCGCCGAGAGAGGAAACGGGAGCAGCCGGCTCAGTCGCTCTCGTCGACGAACGTGTAGTAGCTCATCCGGAAGCGCTGCAACAACGCACGCATGAACTCCGCGCCGGTCTCCGGTCGCACCCGTTCCGGCCCGGCCGGTACGCCGTTGTCGAAGAAGTCCTGCGCCAGCGCCCCCCACTCAGGATCCAACACGGACAGCGTCACCGTCCGGCCGGGCTCCCAGCGGAACTCGGCCACCCGCCGGCTGGTGTGCTGCGCGAACGTGTACAGCGCCACGCGGGTCGGTGCCTGCTCGGTCATGTCTGCCTCCTCGATCACCACGACTCGTCCGCTCACCACGGGCTCGGCGGGCGGAAGGCCCCCCACGCCTCGCCGGTGATCATGCCTCGGCTGCGTATCTCGTTGAAGCGGTCCATCGCCCCGGAGACCGCGCTCTCGTTCAGGCCGGTGGCGCGCAGCCGGTCGGCCAGCACGGCCGGGTCGGTGCTCTGGAGCCGGGCCATCGTGTCGGGGCTGAGCGGCTGGTTCATCTGCTGCTGGACGAAGTCCGAGCGCAGCGGTTCGGCGTTCGACTCGGGGAACGAGTAGCCGTGGTCGATGGCGACCAGGCGGCCGTCGGGGCCGGTGAGGTAGTTACCCATGTGCCGGTCGGTGTTGCCGCTGATGTAGTCGAGCACCGCCATCCGCTCCCGTTCCGGCACGGTGTAGTCGGTGACGGGGCGGCCGGGGCGCGCGTTCTCCACGAACTCCTGCATCGAGCCGGCGCCGTGCGGACCGTCCCACCGGGCGGTCGTCGGCACCAGGTCGAAGCCCAGGTCCTCGTCGAGGCGGGAGGCGGCGACCTCACGGGCGGCCAGCTGGTTCTCCGGGATGGTGGAGCGCACCTGCACGAACTCGTTCTCCGGCACGTTCGGCTTGTAGACGCCGTGCGTGCCGTCGGTGAACGTCGCGTCGTAGGCGTCGTTGACGTGCTCACCGGGTTTGAGTTCGACCATGCTGTGCACCTCCCTGCCGAGCAGCCGCAACTCGGCCTCGCTCGCATGATGCGGCACGGCCGGATCGGTGCCGGACCCGGACTCGGGTGGCTCGACGCCGTCGAGGTCGGGCTCGTCGACGTCGTGTCTCCCACCGCCGTCGTGCGCCGGACCGCCGCCGTTCCCCGGGCCCCCGTCGGGTGCCGGGCCGCCCCCGTGCGCCGGGCCGCCGACGGGCCCGGGTGATGCGGGCGGCCCGGCGGGCGCCGGCCCTCCCCCGCCGCCGTGCGCGGGCCCACCGCCCGGGCCGCCGTACGTGGGCGGGTCCGCCCAGGCCCACGGCGGCGGCTGGCCGCCGCCCCCGGCGGGGCCGTCGTAAGTCCGGGGCCGAGGGCCGGGAGCCGGCACGTCGGGGGTGGTGGTCCCGTCGGGGGTACGCCGAAGGCCCCGCAACGCCGCACGGAGGGTGTCGAGCAGCTCGCCGAGCTTGGACAGGATCGGCCGGAGCCGGCTGACGCTGCGGGCCAACGCCGTGAGCAGCCCGGCGACCTTCGCCGCCCATTTGGCGACCAGCGCGGAGACCTGCGCCGCGACCAGCGGGGTGGCCACGCCCAGGGTGAGGGCCTCCTCGGCGAGCCACTGCCAGAGCCGGACGGCGAGGACGGAGACGAAGTCGGCGATCAGGTCCCGGACCAGCTCCCGGACCAGGGCGACCAGCAGCCCCGCGCCCTCGACGACGGTGCCGATCAGACCCGAGGCGTCCGCCAGGCCGGCGAGGTGACGCACGTGCTGGTCGCTGTAGCGGCGGTAGGCCTCGGAGGCGGGGCCCGTCCAGGTGGCGATCTCGGTGCGTACCGCCTCGGACAGGGCGGTGACCTGGTCGGCGACGTGCCGCGAGACGTTGTGCCACGTCTGGGCGTACGCGGTGATCTGGTCCGGGTCGCCGGCCAGCCAGTCCAGCGCGTCGGAGAGGGGCTTGACGTGCTCGATCAGCCAGGCGACGCCCCAGGAGACGACCGACCCGATCGGGTCGACGCAGGTCGCCAGCACCTCCAGGGACGTCCCCACGCCGCCGATGGTCGAATCGATCCAGGAGCCGTTCTCGATGCCGTTGCGCAGGTCGACGAGGCTCTCGACGATGCCGATGCCGCTGTAGCCGGTGGTGGTGTCCTGCCGGGCCGCGACCAGCGGGTTCGCCGCCGCGGTGCTCACCGGTGCAGCCGCTGGAAGAGGGCGGAGACCGTCCCGTCGGTGTCGTGGTAGGCGGTGACCGTCGTGTCGAGTGCCCCGGCCGCGCTCTGCAACGCCTCCCGCGCCGCCGCGAGGGCGTCCACCGCCGGCCCCTGGAGGAAGTCGAGCAGGAAGGGGATCGCCTGGCAGACGGGGATCTGCCCGTAGGCCTCGGCGCCCATCCGGACGTGCGCGCCCGCGTCGTGTGCCGTGCCGATCTCCCCGGCGATCCGGTCGACCGAGCGGGCGTGCCCGGTCAGCGCCGCCGCGGTGACCTCGAAGCCGCGTGCCTCAGCGCCCACTGCCGCTCCAGCCCGCGGACCCCGGGTCGTCCTCCTCGGGCACCTCCGGGAAGCGCGCCGCGTAGCTGCCGACGACGGCGCGCGCGGTCTCGGAGTCCGCGCCGACGGTGCCAGCGGCGGCGTCGGCGACCTGCGCGGCCAGCCGGCCCTGCGCCCGCCGCATCACGGCCAGCACCGTGGCGGCGATCTCGTCCGGCCGCCAGCGCAGCACCCGGTCGTCGAGCCGCAGGTCGGTCATGGCTCCGGACGCGGCGACGGTCACCCGGACCGCGCCCTGCGCGCCCTCGGCGCTCGCCGACATCGCCGCCACCTCGTCGGACAACGCCTGCGCCTGGGCGGCGCGCTCGGAGATGCCCGCGACCCAGGACGACACGAACCGGTCGGTCGAGGCGGCGAAGTCGCCCATGGGAAACTGCGCCATCAGACCTCCCCGTGTGACGGCCCGTCGGCCGCCTCCGGGAAGCACCGGGTGCGGCGCGGTCGACATACGGTACGCCATCCCCCTCCACCGTGGAGTCCTGTGCGGGCGCTGCCGGTGCGCGGCGGCGCTGCTCCGGGACGAGGTCCGCCGCCGGCCGTTGCCCACGGGCGGGCCGGGGGCGGTGCCGCCCGTTAGGGTGGTACGTGGCACACCGGTTGCTCGTCGATTCCGCGGTGGCCGACCTCGGCATCAGCCCGGACATCCAACGCACCCACCGCTCGATCCAGCTGGGCCCGTCCGGCCCGCTGGTGCAGGTCTCCGTCCGCGCCGACCGGCGCGACACGTCCAGCGACCTGACCGTCGCCTTCGGTCACGACGGGCAGGCCGAGCGGGTCCCCTACGATCAGTTGCTACGCGACGGCCCGGACGCCCTGCACGAGCGGGTCACGCGGGTGAGCAGGTCCGTGGCGGAGCTGCACGAGCGACGGCCGGCCGCCGTCGCATACCTGCCGAGGCCCGCCGCGCGCCGGCACCAGCAGCAGCCGTACCAGCCGACGACGGCGGCGGTCCGTCCGCCGACGTCACCACAGCCATCGAGGGGCAGACGATGACATCGGAGAGTCCGACGCACGAGGGCAAGGCCATCGACGAGGCGCGACAGGACTACGACGCTCTGCGCGCGGTCGGCGAGCTGTTCCCCGGCACCGCACTGGCGGAGAGCAGCCGGCAACTCGGACGGGGTGGCGACTGGCCGGAGAACCTGCGCGACTCCCCGCTCGTCGTCGACGCCGGCTCGGACTGGGGCCCGGGCACCGTCCTCGCGGTGGCGGCCGCCGCGCGCGGCGTACCGCGGCTCGCCCTGGTGGTCGTGGGCGACGAGTCGGCCGGATCGGCCGCACGCCGCCTCCTGGACCGCGTGGGCCGCCCCGAGGTCGGTGTCGCGTTCCGGCCCGCCGAGGTGCCGTCCGCCGTCCGTTCCGCCTGCGGCGCCGGTGGGCAGCCGATCCGCTGGGCGAGCCTCGGCGAGCCTCGCCACCTCGCGCAGGTGATCCAGCACGCTCCGGAGCTCGCCGGCCGGTTGCGCGTCACGCACTCGGCCTCCGACAGCGAGGGGTCGGCGAGCGCCGACGCCGCGCGAACGGTGCTGGACGCGGCGCGGGAGGCGCGGATCGCCCGGCTCGACCTGGTGGTCACCGGGCCGGAGGGCGACGAGTCGTCGGTCGATGACAGCCGCCGGCGGGCCATGGTGCTGGTCGAGGCGCTGGACGACACCGTGGACACGTCGGCCACGGCTGCCGTGCTGGGCGGCTCCGTCGTCCTGAGCGCCGCCGTGATGCTGCCCTTCGTCGACGTGGAGCAGGCCGGCACGGCGGTCGACGGCGAGGGCGTCTTCCGGCGCGGCCACGACGGGGTGCCCCTGTGGTGGGGGACGATCGAGGACCATGACCCGCTGGTCCGCTGGCTCAGCCGGGTCATCGAGCCGTCGCGGCCGGACCGGGGGGCGTGACCCGGGTGTCGGCCACCGAGGAGTTCTCCGGGCTGGAGGCGATCTACGAGGCGTACGGGCTGGAGTCCGCGAGCGACCGCGCCGCGGTCGCGGAGGCGTACGGCGTCTTCCGTGAGCACCACGGGCCCTATGTCACCTCGATCGCCGCGGAGATGCTGGACGACCCGCGGGCCTCCGTCGACGCCGACCCGAACGAGCGGATCGTCTTCGTCGGACGGGACGGGTTCAGCCTCGGCGTCGCCGTCCGCGCGATGGACCCCGACTTCTTCGACGCGCACTGTCACAACGTGGTGCTCTCCCGGGCCCTGCACCGCGAGGGCGGCCTCGACGGAGGCCTGAAGACGCTGCCGGACGACCCCGCGCTGACCTTCGGCAGCATTCCGGCGATCCGGGTCATCGAGAACGCGTTGCAGGGCCCGCTGAGCAGTCCGAAGAGGATCAGGGACGATGCGCCGGACCAGACCCGGTTGGTCGACACCCCGGACCGGACGTGGGGATGCGATCCTGTGCTGATCGCCGAGCCCTACCGCGACCCCGCCGTGCGCGAGGCCAGCAAGGTGGCCGCGTTGCTCGCCGTGCACGACAGCGCGGTCGACGTACGCGACGGCGCCCCGCTCGACACCGCGACGGTGGCGCGGTGGCCCGGCCGCCCGCCCAGCGGGCGCCCGGCGGCGGCGCTCCCCCGCGGGCCCCCGCCGGCGCGTCGCACCCCGGGCGTCCCCGGCGACCTGACGCGCCGAGTCGCTGACCCACCCGCCAGAAGGAGATCCCGCCCGTGTCCACCGAATCCGGCCTCGCCGCCGCGTACCCCCGGCTGTTCGCCCCGCAGCGGTGGGAGTGGGGCGGGCTCGACGCCCAGTTCAGCACCGGAGCGCCACCGGACGAGCTGGTCACCAACGTGCACCTGGTGGGGTTCAGCGGCGACCAGGTCATCCTGTGCCGCGACGACCGCGACGTGTGGTTCCTGCCCGGAGGCACGCGCGAGCCCGGTGAGAGCGTCGAGGACTGCGCCCGGCGGGAGCTGCTGGAGGAGGCGGGCGCGGTGCTCACCGGCCCGCTGAGCGTGATCGGCGCGCACCACTGCGTCACCGACCGTCCGCTGCCGTACCGGCCGCACCAGCCGCATCCGGAGAAGGCCTGGCTGTGGTGTGCCGCAGACGCCGCGATCGTCCAGGCGCCGACGATGCCGGCGGACGCGGAACAGATCGTCGAGGTCCGGGCAGTGCCGGTCGCCGAGGCCGCCTCGCTTCTGCTCACCGATCAGCCCTGGCTCCCCGACCTGCTCATGCTGGCCGTGCGGACACGCGGGCAGGGATGACCACGCCTGCCCCGCCGGTCAGACCGACTCCAACTCGCGATCCTCGGTCGGCGAGGGAGCCGCGGCCCGTCCGGCCCGGTTGTCGACCCTGGTCATGACGGCCCGGGCATACAGCGCGACGCCGGCCAGCATGCTGGCCACGGCGATCGGCACTCCGAGCAGGGGCCGCACGTACATCGCCAGGAACCAGGACCTGACGTCGATGTCGGACAGGATGAAGACCAGCGGGACGATCCCCTGGGGGATGAGCAGGATCGAGCCGAGGGCCCAGCTCAGTCCCTCGACCGTCCCGCCCGTCGTGGCCCCGGCGCCGCCGGCGGCCCGGACCGGGGTGGGCCGACCGGTGCGCATGGTGTGCAGCAGGTCGGGCCCGTCCGCGGTGAGCTTCCGGATCGCCAGGCCGCCCAGCACCCAAGCGACGGCGACGCCGGTCAGCACGCCGACCGGCAGCGCGGCCCAGCTCACCCAGGGCTGGCCCAGGCGCGTGCCGAGGTAGACCACGGCGAGCGCGGGCCCCGGCGGCACCAGCCCGATCCAGAACAGCACGTTGGACCGGCCGGTGGTGTCGGCGCGCTCCAGCGGGTTGCTCGGCCGCTTGTGCGCGTCGGGGCCGGGGACCAGGCCGTACACCGACGAGTGGACGATCAGGCCGGCGCCGCCGCCGAGCAGGGCGGGCACCGCCGCGGCGACCCACGGCCACGTCCACGTGGAGCCGCTCCACCAGGTGAGGGCGATGCTCAGGACGATCGCCGGCGGCGCGAAGACGATCAGGTACGCCCACTGCCGGCCGCGCACGTCGGCGCGCTGGGAGCCGATCGTCAGGGTCTGCCAGAGCGCGGTGCCGTCCTGGCTGTAGAGGTTGCAGGCCGAGGTGATCGCGAAGAGCGCGAGCGCCGGGCCGGCCCAGGGCAGCAGGAGTCGGGCGTCGAAGGTCAGCGGCAGCAGCGCGGTGCCCAGCGCCCAGACGATCGGCACCACCGCCGTGGTGGTCCGCAACGGATCGCGCCACCAGGTGCGCAGCTCCTTGCGGACGACCGCGCCGGTCGGGCCGCCGAGCGGGCCGCCGCTCACCGGGACGCGGTCGGCGCTGCCCCGGATGGTGGCCCGGGCCCGGCGCGGGGTGCCCAACTCGACCGACCAGACGAGCAGCAGCAGGACGCAGAGCGCGGCCAGCCCGGCCGGCGCGGCGATCGCGAGCGGCCAGTCCCCCCGGCCGGCGGCGTCCACCGCCACCACACCCCAGCTCGACGGGATCGACCGCAGCGCGACGGTGGTCGGGTGGGAGAACCCGGTCTCGAGGATGTCCGAGTACATGACGGCCACGACGATCATCCAGCCGGACTGGGTGAGCACGAGCATCGCCGCGAACAGCACGCCGGTGACCGCGGCGCCCGCCCGGGACGCCGCGACGGCGCCGAACAGCGCGTAGGCCACCCGGGACAGCAGCACTACGAAGATCAGTTGCAGCGCCGCGACCGGCACCGCCAGCAGCGCCGGGGCGAGCCCCTGCCGGGCCCCGTACGTGATCAGGCCGACGAAGCCCAGCGCGGTGACCGCCGTGGTGATCCCGACGAAGGCCGCGCCGAGCAGCCCCAGCGCGAGCCGGCGGCGCGGCACCGGCAGCAACGTGAAGTGGTCGGCGCGCAGCACCGCCGAGCCGCCGAACAGCGGGCCGGCCAGCCAGCCGAGCGTCCACAGGCCGAACACGCCCGCGAGCAGGTCGCCGAGCACCACGGGGTTGGGCAGCTCGACCAGGGAGAGCCAGATGGTGGCGGCGGCGAACAGCAGGCCGAGAACCGCGCCGACCAGCATCCACGCGGCCCGGCCGCCGGTCATCGAGTTCTTGACGACCGTCAGCTTCATCCGGATCAGGATGCCAGCCACGACAGCCCTCTCCGGCCCTGCTCGCCGCCGCCGACCAGCCGGACGAACGTCTGCTCCAGCGTGCCGTCGCCGCGTACCTCGGCGAGCGGACCGGCCGCCACGACCCGCCCCCCGGCCATCACGGCCACGGTGTCGCACAGCTGCTCGACCAGCGGCATCACGTGGCTGGAGAGCACCACCGAGCCGCCACCGGCCACGAACCCGGTCAGGATCGCCTTGAGGGCCGCCGCGGACACCGGGTCGACCGCCTCGAACGGCTCGTCCAGCACCAGCAGCCGGGGCCCGTGCAGCAGCGCGGTCGCCAGCCCGATCTTCTTGCGCATGCCGGTCGAGTAGTCGACCACCAGGGTGCGCTCGGCCGCGCCGAGCTCCATCACGTCGAGCAACTCCTGGACCCGGCCGGCCAGCACGCCGGCCTCGATGCCGCGCAACTGCCCGATGTACGTCAGCAGCTCGCGTCCGGTCAGCCGCTCCGGCATGGACAGCCCGTCGGGCAGCACGCCGATCAGCGCCTTGGCCCCGACCGGGTCGGACCACACGTCCACCCCGAACACCTGCGAGGCGCCCTCGTCCGGGCGTAGCAGCCCGACCGCCATGGACAACGAGGTCGTCTTGCCCGCGCCGTTGGGGCCGACCAGTCCGAAGAAGGAGCCCCGCGGCACCACGAGATCGACATGGTCGACGGCGGTGTTCGCGCCGAACGTCTTGTGCAGGCCGGACAGTCGCAGTGCCGCGGGCGGGCCGCCCGCGTCGGGGCCTTCCGCTGCGGCGTGCCGGGTGGTGGTGGTCGCTGGTTCCATGGATCCCCTCGACGTCGCTGGGTGGCGCCGGGCCTGGTCTGCCCCGACCTGCGCTGCCTGCGGATGCGCCGACGAAGAGGGTTGGTCCACCGCGCTCACCCGGCGGAGAGGGCGTGCGGGCTGAGTCTAGCGACCCGGGGACGCCGGGAGTGGCCCGTCGACGCCTCAGGACGACCCGGATCCGACGCCCCGCACCGCGTCGACGACGGACCGGACGACCTCGTCGGGCCGGGACACCGCCATCGCGTGGGAGGCGCCGGCGACCTCCCGGACCCCACGGGCGCCGGCCCGCTCGGCCATGAAGCGGTGCGCGGCGACCGGGATGTTCCGGTCGGCGTCACCGAAGACGAACCACGTGGGCAGCGACCGCCACGGTGGGGTGGTCGCCGCGAGACCGTCGCCGAGCGCCTGCTCGGTCACGGGCCGCTGCGTCCGCGCCATCAGGGTCGCGAGGTCGTCGGACACGTCCGCGGCGAACTGCGCGTGGAAGGCGTCCTGCCGGATCGCCGTCTCCTTGCCGCCGGTCGCGACCGGGTAGGAGACCAGCGTGTCGGCCAGCGTGCTGCCGGGGAACTGCCCGGACAGCGCCAGCGCCGACTCGCCGGTGTCCGGGCAGAACGCGTTGACGTAGACCAGGGCGCGCACCGCCGACTCCCCCGCCGCCGCCTCCGTGATCACCATGCCGCCGTACGAGTGACCGACGAGCACCACCGGGCCGCCGATCCCGCGCACCACGTCCCGCACGTACGCGGCGTCGCCGGCCACTCCGCGCAGCGGGTTGGCGGCGGCCACGACGGACCGGTCGGCACCGAGCCGTTCGATCACCCCGTTCCAGCTGGCCGACTCGGCGAACGCGCCGTGCACGAGGACGAGGGTGAGTTCCTGATCTGGCACGACATCCGCTCCTTGGCTTCGGCGGAGCCGTGCGCGTCCGCCCGACCTGTACCGGGCCGGCTGCTTACCCACCGTGCGACGGTGAAACGTCCGTCTTCCGTCGGCGGCGCAGACCGACCACCCGGCACCGGCCTGCGAGGCGTCCGGCGGGCGTGATGCCTATGCTCGTCGGGTGGAGCACAGCGAGCAGGCCGTGCTGGCCGAGATGCTGCAGTCGGCCGAGGACTTCGCCCCGGTCGAGGCCGTCGAGGCCGTCACCGGCGTGCTCGCCACCGCGTTGAACGCGCTCGCCGTCTCGCTGCTGGTAGCCGACCTCAGCGGACGGGCGCTGGTCCGGCTGACCCACCATCCGGCCGCCGACGGGCCGGACCGCCGTCACGGTGAGGAGGCAGCCGAGATCCTGCCGTTCGACGGCGGGCCCTACGAGCAGGCGCTGCGCCATCAGGCCAGCCAGGTGCTCCCGGCTGACGGACGATGGACGGTGCTCGCTCCGGTCACCGAACGCGGTGAGGCCATGGGGCTCCTGGAGATCGACCTGCCCGCCGAACCGGATACCACCGTGGTCGCCCAGATCGCCCGGGCCGCGCACGCGCTGGCATTCGTGGTGATCGCCAACCGCCGACACACGGACCTGTTCGAGTGGGGGCAGCGCAGCACCCCGTTCACGCTCTCCGCCGAGATCCAACGCCGCCTGCTGCCCGCCGCCTTCACCTGTGAATCCGGTGCGTTCACCCTCTCCGGCTGGTTGGAGCCCGCCGCGAGCGTCGGCGGGGACACCTTCGACTACAGCCTGGCCCGGGACCTGCTGCACTTCAGCGTCACCGACGCCATGGGCCACGGTGTGGCCAGCGCGCTGACCGCCACCCTCGGCGTCGGCAGCCTGCGCAACACCCGACGCCGGGGCCACACCCTGGTCACTCAGGCCGAGGAGGCGAATCGCGCCGTCGCCGAGCACGCCAACGTACGCGGGGCCTACGTGACCGCCGTGCTCGGCCGGGTCGACCTGGGCACCGGACGCTGCGAGCTGCTCAACGCCGGGCACATCCCGCCGCTACTGGTCCGCGACGGCCGGGTGACCGAGGTGGATCTCCCGGCCAACTTCCCGCTGGGCATGTTCCCCGAGGAGCCCTGCCGCGCCGGCGAGATCACCCTCCGATCCGGCGACCGGCTGGTCGTCGTCACCGACGGCATGCGCGAACGTAACGCGGCCGACCTCGACCTGTCCGCCGCCCTGCTCGGCATCACCGGCCTGCATCCCCGCGAGGCGGTGCGTGCCCTGTCCGACGCGTTGCTGGCCGCGACCGGTCCGACGCTGGCCGACGACGCCACCCTGCTCGTCATCGACTGGTACGGCACGCACGAGCGGCGACGCAGCACCGGCGGCGCGGACACCGCACGCGCGAGCACCGGACAGCGGTGAGGGCGTCACGAGACCGCCGACGACGCCTCCTCGGCGTCCCGCACGGTGTCGAAAACGCCGATGACCCGGTCGACCGAGGTGACCGACAGCACCCGCCGGACCGACCCGCCGACGCCGGCCAGCGCGAGCCAGCCGTCCCGCGCTCGCAGGTCCTTGTGCGCGACCACGAGCGCGCCCAGGCCGCTGGAGTCCATGAAACCCACGCCGGTCAGATCGACCACCACCACCCGGGCGCCGCCCCGCACGACCTCGTCCAACCGGTCGCGCAATCGGGGCGAGGTGCTCATGTCCAGGTCACCGGCGACCTCGATCACGGTGCCGACACTTCCCTGCCGGGTCGACAGCACCAGGTCCATCCGACCTCCCTCCCGCGACGTGCGGCGTGTTCCTCCAGTACGCGTACCGGTCCACGGTGCCAGAGTCCGAGCCCTTCCGCCCGGTGACGGGCCGGCCCCGGGTCCGACCCGCTCGCGCCGCGGCCGAGCGCGACATCGTGGGCGCGTCGGTGGTGGGCCGGTCCGGCTGAGCGTGCGTCGCAGCGGGCAGCGCTGTGGCGCGCCGGGTGGGAGGATCTGCCCATGCGACGGAGATCTCTGCTCATCGGCGCGGCAGCCGGCGTCGCCGCGCCCGTCGTGGCCTCCGGCGCCGCGACGGCGGCACCCGGCGTCGGCACCGACCCGCCGCGCCCCCGGCCGCGCACCTGGACGCCGGCCAACAAGGCCAGCGGCCTCACCACCCTGCCGACGGCCACCCGTCAGGTCGTGATCGTGACGGCGGCGAGCTGGAGCACGAGCTACGCCACGCTGGAGACGTTCACGAAGACCGACGGCCGCTGGGTCCCGGTCTCCACGGCGCTGTCCGCGCGGATCGGTTCCCAGTTCTTCAGCGACCACCACGTCGAGGGGGTGCCGACCACGCCGACGGGCGTCTACTCGTTCGGTCCGACGATCTACGGCATCGCCGCGAACCCGGGTGTCAAGCACCCCTACCACCAGATCGTCACCGACGACTGGTGGAACGAGAACCCGAACTCGGCCGGCTACAACACCTTCCAGCACACGGCCACCAGCCCCGGCGGCCTGAGCGAGGCGCTGTGGAAGGAGAAACCGGCCTACACGCACTTCGCGGTGATCACCTACAACATGCCGCCGAACGTGCCGAAGCCGGTGCCGAACGCGGGCAGCGGCATCTTCCTGCACGAGTTCAGCCGGACGCCGTCCGGTCCCACCGCGGGCTGCGTCAGCCTGTCCCACGCCGACCTGGTCGGCGTGCTCCGCTGGCTCGACCCGGCGGCCCAGCCGCGTATCGTGCTGTCACCGTTGGACAGCCTCGGCCGCTACTGACGCGCCGGGCGGGCGCGCCCGGGCCCGGCGCGAAGTGTCGATCTCCACGCCGGGCCGGGGGCCGGGTCAGCTGGCCGTGCAGCTGGCCGTCGCACCGGGGCCGGTGCCGGTGCCCTGGAAGCCGAAGTTGGTCGACTGGCCGGCGCCGACGTGCCCGTTGTAGCTCACGTTGGTGAACCGGACGGTCCCGCTGGTGCCGCTGGCCTGCGCGTTCCAGGCGCCGGTGATCGCGGCGCCACCGGGCAGCGTGATGGTCACGGTCCAGCCGTTGATGGCCGCGGAGCCGGCGGTGACGTTCACGCTCGTGGTGAAGCCACCGGCCCACTGGTTGAGCGACACCGACGCCGAGCAGCCGTTACCCGTCGGCGGAGTCGTGGTGGGCGGGGTGGTCGTCGGCGGGGTGGTCGTCGGCGGAGTCGTGGTCGGCGGGGTGGTCGTCGGCGGCGCGGTGGTGGGCGGGTTGGGCGCGCCGTTGGCCAGGCTGTAGGCCAGGTCCGGCTGGAACGAACCGGCCGCGTAGCGGCAGCCGTCCGCCTCACCCGGCGGCTTCACCCAGAGGTACGCGTCGATGTTGCTGTCCCCGGTGTTCGTCGTCGGGTACTGCCCGATCCGCCGGTCGGTGTTGTCGTCGGCGCACCAGTCCCCGCTGGCGCCGCCGTTGCGGCTGGTGTCGATGACCTGGCGCTTGCCGGAGATGCCCATGCCGTTGAGGGCGGAGATGACCGCCCGGCCGAAGTTCGCCTCGCTGGAGGTGGGGTTGAAGTTCGACACGTTGGTGAAGAAGCCGTCGGCGTACTGCACGCCGGCGGCGCGGAGCCGGTTGGCCGTGTCACTCGCGCTGTTCCAGGTGGAGTGGCCGCCGTCGAGGTAGACCTTGGCGTTGGGGTTGGCCGACTTGATGGTCTGGGTGGCCGTGGTGAGCGCCTGGTTGCGCGCGTTCAGCTCGGCGCCGCTCAGGCAGGTCTGGAGGGCGAGCGAGTCGGTCTCCAGGATGATCAGAACGGTCTGGTTGCCGAGTCCTCGGGCAAAGTTGGACACCCAGGTCTGGTACTGGTTGAGGTCCGGGGCCCCGCCGGCGCTGGCCCCGCCGCAGTCCCGGTTGGTGATCTCGTAGACCGAGAGCACCGGGATCTGCTGCGCCGCGTTGGCGGCGCCGACGAACCCGGAGACCTCGGACTGCACCGTCGACGGGTTGAAGTTGGCGAACCAGCGGGCCTGCGGCTGGCTCGCGATCTTGTCGCGGATGACGGCGGCCCGCGAGTCGCCGGGGTTGGCCGCGACCCAGCGGACGACGGCCGAACTCGGGTCACGGTAGAGCGTGCCGGACACCGTGCCGGCGGACGCGCCGCCGACGGCGAAGGCGACGCCGGCCGCGGCGGTGACCGCGACGGCCGCCACGCTGACCGCTGCCGACCGGCGGCGCCGGGGGGAGAGGATAGCCACGACGTGTTTCCTCCTGATCACATAGATGTGTCTGTCTTCATGGGAGCGTTCCCAAGACGGTAGCGGAGACGTGGACCGCTGCCAATATGCAAAGTTGTCGCTGCGTCAGCGACCGGCCCGGCGACGGCGGGCGCGTCAGAGCTGGATGACGTGACCCACCCGCGGCGGCGTACGGCCGGCGAGGACGTCGAGCCACGCGTGCCGCAGCGCCTCGGGGCCGTGGCCGACCCGCACGTCGAGCCACCCGCTCACCACCCGCGAGAACCGCTGCCAGGCGTCGGCGAACCGGTGGTCGAGGCCGTCACGACCCCAGTCCCGGCCGCGCTTGCGCATCTGCACCGGCGCGAAGAAGACCTCCTCGGCGGCGTCGGCGTTCGGCGTCTGCCGGGTCAGACCGACCGCGATGTCCCGGACGAGCCGGTCGCCGAGGTGGGCGCGCAGGGCGGCCCGGTGCGCGGGTGCGCCGGACAGGTCGAGGTAGACGGTCGGGACGGCGTCGAGCGCCGCGACCTCACCGTACGGGAGGACCTCGTCGTAGCAGCCCAGCGACCGGGTGAACCCGAGGTTGTCCGGCGAGGTGAGCCCGACCAGGCGTGGGCCGCGGCCGTGCAGCTCGAACGCGGCGGCGTACGCGGTCTTGCTCGACGCCGACGACAGCACCAGCGACCGCGCTCCGTACCAGTCGTTGTCGACGACCTGGTCGGCGAGCATGAACGAGGTGAAGAACAACGGCCGGAACAGGATCAGCAGGTCCTCCTGCTCGGCCCGGTAGGCGGGGTCGCCGATGGTCGACCGGTAGGCGTTGTACGGCGAGGGCAGGTCGGCCCGGTGCGGGCTGGCGTCGCGGAAGCCCGAAGCGTCCACCCGCTCCGGGCGTACCACCAGGTGGCCGGCGGGTGGGAGGTAGCCGTAGACGCGCGTGCCCGGCTCGACGCCGGCCACGGCGGACGCGGCCACCTCGGCGAAGCCCCACAGTGGCGGGAGCCCCCACCGCCGGTCGAGCCCGCGCGGCTCGGGCGGGAAGAACTCCCAGTACCGCATCGATTCGCCGAGCACCGCGTAGGTCACGTTGTTGGCGGTGAGCCCGACGCGGTTCACGCGCAGCAACGCCTCCCCGTCGACGAGGGCCGGCACCCGACCGTCGGCGAGCGTGGTACGGGCGCGGTCGTCACGGGCCACGGCGAACGTCCACGACTCAGCCATGGTCCGACGGTAGGCAGCCGCGAGACCGGAGACAAGTGCACTGCGAGTGCAAAATTCGGCGGGTCCGGACCCGAGCACGCCTGCACTACCCTCGCCGGCGTGGACACCACGGAGATCGATGCCCCCGTCGTCGGCGTCACCGTCTATCCGGACCGCGCCCGGGTCACCCGTCGCGGCAGCGTCCGGCTGACCGCCGGCGAACACCGGGTACGCGTCGCGCCCCTCCCCCTCGGCCTGCGCCGCGACTCGATCCGGGTCGGCGGGCGGGGCGCGGCCACCGTGCTCGGCGTCGACGTCAACGCCTGGCGGCGGCCCCGCAGCACCGACGCCCAGGTGGTCGGCCTGGAGCGGCGGCGGCGCGAGCTGGCCGACGAACTGGTCGAGATCGGGGACGCGGACGGCATCGAGGACCAGCGCGGGGAGTTCCTCACCCGGCTGGCCGAGCGCGCCGGCGGCACGTACGCCCGGGCGCTGGCCGCCGGCGACCTGACGCCGGCCGACGTCGCGGCCTTCACCGACTCGGTGGCCGGTCAGCTCGCCGAGTCACGCGGCCGGCGGCGCGGCCTGGCCCGGCGGCGCGACGAGCTGGCGGAGGAGATGGCGGCGGTCGAGCGCGACCTCGACGCGGCGCACGGCAAGCGCGCCCCGGACCGGTTGGCCGCCGACGTGACCGTCTCGGTGGAGGCCGACGACGCGGAGGTGGAGCTGGAGCTGACCTACCTGGTGGACGGCGCCCGCTGGCAGTCCTCCTACGACCTGCGGCTCGTCGACGACACAGTGACCGTCACCTGGCTCGCGCTGGTCAGCCAGAGCACCGGGGAGGACTGGCCGGAGTGCGAGCTGGCGCTCTCGACCGCGCGGCCGGCGGCGACCGCCGGCGTACCCGAGCTGTCGCCCTGGTATCTCGACCGGTTCCGGCCCCCGACACCCCGGGCCGCGGCGGCGCCCATGCCGGTCGGGATGCCGCCGCCGGCGCCGGGAGCGGCGCCGGCCGGTGGCGGCGGGCCGGCCCGGTCCGCGGCACCCCGCCCGCGGATGCGGGAGAGCGTCGCCGAGGTCGAGCAGGGCGTCAGCGCGGCCACCTATCGCCCGGCCCGGGCGGTGGCGGTGCCGGCGGACGGCAGCGAACACCGGGCCACCATCGCCGTGCTGGAGCTGCCGGCCCGGCTGGACCACGTGACCGTTCCGGTGCGCGCCGCCGAGGCGCACCTCCGGGCGACGGTACGCAACACGTCGGACCACACGCTGCTCCCCGGCGCGGCGGCGGTGTTCCACGGGGCGGACTTCGTGGCCGCCACCCGACTTCCGACCTGGGCGCCGGGCGAGGAGACGGAGCTGGCGCTGGGGGTGGACGACCGGCTGCGGGTGGAGCGGAAGCTGCACCGGCGGTCGGAGACCAGGGCCGCGCTGGGGTCGACGCGGCGGCGGGAGGTGGACTACCGGATCACCGTCGCCAACCACACGCCCCGGCCGGCGACGGTGGAGGTACGGGACCAGGTGCCGGTGTCCCGCGACGAGGCGGTGGTGGTCCGGGAGACGACGGTGACGCCGTCGCCGGCCGAGCGGACCGAGTTGGGGGAACTGACCTGGCGGTTGTCGCTCGCGCCGGGTGACAGCGGCGAGATCGCCCTGGGCTTCCGGGTGGAGCTGGCCAAGGGGGTCGAGCTGACCGGCTGGCGGGAGTAGGCGTTAGGAAGGGGCCCTTCTTATGCAGAATGCGTTAAGAAGGGCCCCTTCCTTGAACCTCAGACGCGGCGGCGGCCGTAGGCCCCCGCGGCGATGGCGACGCCGATCGCGGCGAAGACGACCTGGAGCACCAGCTCGATCCAGTCGATGCCGGCCGTGTCGTCGACGCCGAAGGCGCCGGCGACCAGGGTGCCCAGGATCGCGGCGACCACACCGATGAGCAGCGTGAGCCAGATCGGGATGTTCTGCTTGCCCGGCACCACCAGGCGGCCGAGCGCGCCGATGACGAGGCCGATGACGATCGCGGTGAAGAAACCCGTGACTTCCACGAGAGCCGTCCTTTTCCCTCGGATGTGTTGGCGTCTCGGTGGTTGCCCCGATCAACCTTCCGCCCAAACGCGAGAATCGTTTCTTCACGAAACTGTCATGCGCCTACCGCCGCCGGGTCGCGCCGGGGGCGTCCTCGCGGTCGATCCGCAGTTCCCGCTCCAACTCGGCGATGACGGTACGCAGGTCGTCCAGGCGCTGGCTGATCGCGATGCGGTCCACCTCGTCCGGCACCCCGTCGCCGTCGGAGTCGTAGTCCGGCGACAGCCCCTCGGTCATCTCCAGCCGACGCGCCTCCTCCATCGAGTTGACGATCACGGCGATGAGGATGTTCAGCAGCAGGTTGACCGCGATCATGACGAAGCTGACGTAGTAGAGCAGCGTCCACGACGACACCTCGAGACCCTGTTCCAGCAGGTCGGGCAGCGTCTCCAGGGACAGCAGCACGAAGAGCGTGACCAGCGAGCGGCCGATGTCGCCGTACTGCTCGGGATAGCGGTCGCCGAAGATCAGCCAGCCGGCCATGCCGTAGACGTAGAGGGTGACGCCGGCGAGCGCGAGGAACGCCGCCACGCCGGGCAGGCTGCGCCACAGCGCGGTGACGATGGTGCGCAGGCCGGGTGAGAAGCGGACCAGGCGCAGCACCCGGGCCACCCGGACGAACCGCAGCACGGCCGGGTCGCCGTGCAGCCACGGTATGAAGATCGCGACGGTGACCAGCAGGTCGAACACGTTCCAGCCGTGCCGGAGGAAGTCCTGCGGCCGGCGGCCGTACGCGAGCACCCGGATGGTGATCTCCACGACGAAGACCAGCCGGAACATCCACTCGGTCCAGCGCAGCACCGACGCGGTGGTGCCCGCGTGCGGGTACGTCTCGATGCCCAGCACCACCCCGTTGGCCATGATCAGCACGACGATCGCGACCTCGAACGGCCGGGACGCGACGATCCGGGCGCACCGGGCCGCCGGCCCCCGTTCCGCGCCGCCCGGGCGGCGTACGCCCCGCTGGGTCGGCACGTCGGTTCGCCGGTCGACCATCCCGACACCCTATTGGGTTACCGTCGGCGGGTGATCCGGGCCGAGACGTACGCGCAGTGGATCACCCCTGCCCTCCCGCTCTACGGCGACGACCACGAGCGGGCCGACTTCGCTCCCTGAGACGCGTGCCCCGATGCCACGCCTCTCTCACCCGACCCCTTCTCCGGGAGCGATGCCCCATGTCCGTCGACACCTCGATCCGGGCGGTGCTGCGCGCGCCGCAGGTCGCCCGGGTGCTCCTCGGCAGCCAGCTCGGCCGGCTGCCCACCGCCAGCGGCCCGCTCGCGCTGCTGCTCTTCGCCCGCCAGTCGCTCAGCCTGGCCGCCGCCGGCCTGCTCGTCGCCGCGTACACGGCCGGGATGGCGGCCGGCACGCCGCTGCTCGCCCGGGCGGTGGACCGCTGGCGGCAGCCGCCCGTGCTGTGGGCCGCCGCGGCCGTCTCCGGCCTCGGCTTCGGCGCGGTGGCGCTCACCGGCGGGCACCTGGCCGGCGCGATCACCGGCGCGGCGGTCGCCGGGTTCGGCACGCCGCCGCTGGAGGCGTGCCTGCGGACGCTCTGGCCGGCCCTGCTGCCGCCGGCGACGGTGCCCACCGCGTACACCCTGGACATCGCCCTCCAGGAGGTGATCTTCGTGGTGGGGCCGCTGGTCACCCTGCTCGCGGTGACGGTCGGCGGACCGACCGCCGGTCTGCTCGCCGCCGCCGTGGCGCAACTCGCCGGCACCGCCCTGTACGCGCTCAGCCCGGCCGCCCGGGCCTGGCGCGGGGTGGCCGCGGTCCGGCACTGGGCCGGGCCGCTGCGCGTACCGGGGTTCGGGGTGATGCTGCTCGGCGTGGTCGGCGTCGGCGCGGCGGTCGGCAGCATCGCGGTGGCCGTGACCGGTTACGCCGAGGCGGCCGGCGACCGGCGGCTCAGCGGCTGGCTGCTCGCGGCGCAGGCGGGCGGCGCGCTCGTCGGCGGCCTGCTCTGGACCCGGGTCCGTCCGGGCGGACCGGGCCGCCTGCCGTTGCTGGCCGCCGCGCTCACCGCCGGGTTCCTGCCACTGCTGCTGGCGCCCGGGCCGGCCCCGATGGCCGCGCTGCTCGCGGTGAGCGGGCTGGCGCTGCCCCCGGTGCTGACCGCCGTCTTCCTCACCGCCGAGCGGCTGGCGCGCCCGGGCACGGTGGCCGAGGCGTTCGCGTGGGTGAGCACGGCGTTCGTGGTGGGCAGCGCCGCCGGCTCGGCGCTCACCGGCGTGTCGGCCGGCGTCCGGTACGGGCTGCTGGTCGCGCCCATCGCCGCGCTGCTCGGCACGGCCGCGCTGGGTGTGATCGCGCTGCGGGACCGGACGACGGCGCCGCTCACAGCCAGCCGCGACGCTTGAACAGCAGGTAGAGCGCGCCGCAGACGGCGAGCATCAGCACGACCGCGAAGAGATAGCCGTACCGCCAGCCCAGCTCCGGCATGTGGGTGAAGTTCATCCCGTAGACGGTGCCGATCAGGGTGGGCGCGAACAGGATCGCCGCCCAGGCGGAGACCCGCTTGATCTCCTCGTTCTGCTCGAAGCTGGCCGCGGTCAGGCTGCGCATCTCCTCGTTCTGCGCCTGCGAGACCAGGGTGGCGTTGACGGTGAGGATGTTCTGCAGCAGGTGCCGGAATCCGTCGATCCGCTCCACCACCTGGGTGAGGTGGTCGGCCACGTCGCGCAGTCGCCGGCGCAGTTCCTCGTCGGTGCCGTAGCGCTCGAAGCCGTGGGTGAGCGCGTCGACGACCTTCAGCAGCGGCCGGGTCGCCCGCTGGAACTGGATCACCTCGCGGCTCAGCTCGTAGATGCGGCGGCTGGCGTTCGGGTCGCCGCCGAACACCTCGGTCTCGATCTCGTCGATGTCGTTCTCCAGCCCGGCCACCACCGGCGCGTAGCCGTCGACCACCCGGTCGAGTACGGCGTAGAGGACCGCCTCGGGGCCGAGCGCCAGCACGCCCGGCTCCGCCTCCAACCGCCGGCGGACGGCCACGAGGTCGGGCGTGCCGCCGTGCCGGACGGTGATCACGAAGCCGGGCCCGAGGAAGAGGTGCAGCTCGGCGAACTCAACCGCCTCCCGGGCGTCCAGGTAGCGGGCGGCGCGCAACACCACGAACAGCGTGTCGCCGTAGCGTTCCAGCTTCGGCCGCTGGTGGGCGTTGATGGCGTCCTCGACGGCCAGCTCGGGGAGCTGGAACTCGGCGGCCAGCGAGGCGACCTGCTCCCGGCTCGGCCGGCGCAGCCCGATCCAGGCCATCGCCGCGTCGAGCTGCTGGAGGCAGCGGAACGTGTCGGCGAGGCTGACCGGCGACGCCCGCCGGACCCCGTCGACGTAGACCCCGCTGTCGACCAGCCCGGCAGGCCGCTCCGGCTCGGCCGCGCCGGCGTCGATGGCGTGCTCGTCCAGCTGCCGGCCGAACCCCTCCGAGGACCGGTTGTCCGCCATGCCCCTCCCCCGCTGCTCGGCCGGCTCGCCGAGTCCCCCGCCGGGGCCGGCGCAAACGTCAGGGCCGGTAGCGGTAGCCCATCCCCGGCTCGGTGATCAGGTGCCGGGGCCGGGCCGGGTCGTCCTCCAGCTTGCGGCGCAACTGGGCCATGTACTGCCGGAGGTAGTTGGTCTCCTGCTGGTATTCCGGCCCCCACACGTCGTTCAGCAGTTGCCGCTGGCTGACCAGCTTGCCGGGGTTGCGCAGCAGCTTCTCCAGCATCGCCCACTGGGTGGGGGTGAGCTTGACCTCGACTCCGTCGTCCCGGGTGACGGTCCGGTCGGCCAGGTCGACGGTGTTGCGGCCGATCCGCAGCGCCGGCACGGCCGGGGTGGCCGGGGCGAGCCGCCGGGTCACCGCGCGGATCCGGGCGAGCAGCTCGTCCACCCCGAACGGCTTGGTGACGTAGTCGTCGGCGCCCGCGTCGAGCGCGGCCACCTTGTCCTCGCTGCCGGCCCGGCCGGAGAGCACGATGATCGGCACCCCGGTCCAGCCGCGCAGGCCCCGGATCACCTCGGTGCCGTCCAGGTCGGGCAGGCCGAGGTCGAGCACCACCAGGTCCGGCGGGTGGGCGGCGGCGGCCTTCAACGCGGCGGCCCCGGTGTCGGCCACCTCGACGTCGTAGCCCCGGGCGCGCAGGTTGATCCGCAGCGCGCGCAGGATCTGCGGCTCGTCGTCGACGACCAGGATGCGGGTCATTCCTGCGGCCCCTCCGGCTCGGTCGCGGCCGGCAGCCGCAGCACCATGGTGAGACCGCCGCCGGGCGTGGTCTCCGGGGTGATGCTGCCACCCATCGCCTCGGCGAGACCACGGGACAGTGCCAGGCCCAGCCCCACCCCGGTCTGGTTGTCCCGGTCGCCGAGGCGCTGGAACGGCAGGAACACGTGCTCCCACTGGTCCTCGGGGATGCCCGGACCGGTGTCGATCACCCGCAGCTCGACCTGGCCGGCGTGCGCGCTGCCGGTGATCGTCGGCGGTTGCCCCGGCGGGCTGTGCCGCAGCGCGTTGGCCACGATGTTGACCAGCACCCGCTCCAGCAGGCCGGGGTCGGCCAGCGCCGCCGGCAGGTCCGGCGCGATGTCCGTGGTCACCTCGGCCGCCGCCGCGCCCAGCTCGTCCAGGGCCCGGGGTACGACGTCCTCCAGCCCGACCGCGGTGGCGGTGACGCCCAGCGCGCCGGCCTGCAACCGGCTCATGTCGAGCAGGTTCGCCACCAGCCGGCCCAACCGGTCCAGCGACTCGTCGGCGGTGGCCAGCAGCTCCTCCCGGTCGTCCGCGTCGAACTCCACGTCGTGGCTGCGCAGGCTGCTCACCGCGGCCTTGGCCGAGGCCAGCGGCGTCCGCAGGTCGTGGCTGACCGCGGCGAGCAACGCGGTCCGCATCCGGTCGGCGGCGGCCAGCGGGCGGGCGGTGGCCGCCTCCTCGGCCAGGCGTTCCTGGCGCAGCGCGAGCGCGGCCTGGGCGGCGAACGCCTCGACCACCCGGCGGTCGGCGGCCTCCAGCCGCCGGCCAGCGAGCACCACGCTGAGCCGGTCGTCGACCGGCACCACCGTCTCCCCGGCGCTCGGGCTGCCCGGTGGGGCGTCGCCGACGCCGGCCACCACCCGCCAGGCGCCCTCCGCCCGGGACCGGGCCGGCCGCCCCTCCGCCTCGGCGGTCAGCTCCAGGACGCTCACCGCGCGCAGCCCGAACGTCTCCCGGAGCCGGTCCAGCAGGGCGGGCAGCGGCCGCTCGCCGCGTAGCACGCTGCCGGCGACGGTGGCCAGCGTCTGCGCGTCGGCGGAGGCGCGGGCCGCCTCCCGGGTACGCCGGGCCGCCACGTCCACCACCCAGCTCACCGCGACGGCGACGCCGACGAACACTCCGAGCGCGAGCAGGTTGTCCGCCTCGGCGATGGTCAGCGTGCGGTACGGCGGGGTGAAGAACCAGTTGAGCAGCAGCGATCCGCCGAGCGCGGCGACCAGCGCCGGCCACAGCCCGCCGACCAGCGCCACCCCGACCACGCCGGCCAGAAAGAGCAGGATGTCGTTGGTCAGGGTGAGGTCGGGCAGGGCTTCCAGCAGCAGCGTGAGCAGCGGCATGCCGATCACGGCCAGCGCGTACCCGAGCAGCCGGCGACGGCGGGACAGCGCGGCGGGCACCCCGGCCCCGCGTCGCCCGCGCCCCGCCTCGGGGTGGGTGACCAGGTGCACGTCGATGGCCCCGGAGAGCGCGGTGGTGGTCACGCCGACGCCGCGGGAGAGGACCTGCGCGAACCGGCCCCGCCGGCTCGCGCCGAGCACGAGCTGGGTGGCGTTGACCCCGCGGGCGAAGTCGAGCAGCGCGGCGGGGATGTCGGTGCCGAGCACCTGGTGGTAGGTGCCGCCGAGGCTCTCCACCAGCACCCGCTGCCGGGCCAGTTGGACCGGGTCCGCGTCGGCCAGCCCGTCGCTGCGGGCCACGTGCACGGCGAGCAGGTCGGCGCCCTTGCTGCGGGCGGCGATCCGGGCGGCCCGGCGGATCAGCGTCTCGCCCTCGGGGCCGCCGGTGAGCGCGACGACCACCCGCTCCCGCGCCTCCCAGGTGTCGGAGATGCCCTGCTGGGCCCGGTACGCGTCGAGCTGTTCGTCGACCTTGTCGGCCAACCAGAGCAGCGCCAGCTCACGCAGCGCGGTGAGGTTGCCGACCCGGAAGTAGTTGCCCAACGCGGCGTCGATCTTGTCGGGCCGGTAGATGTTGCCGTGCGCCATCCGGCGGCGCAGCGCCTCCGGCGTCATGTCCACCAGCTCGACCTGCTCCGCGGCGCGGACCACCTGGTCCGGCACGGTCTCCCGCTGGGTGGTGCCGGTGATCTGCGTGACGACGTCGGTGAGCGACTCCAGGTGTTGGACGTTGACCGTGGAGAGCACGCTGATCCCGGCGTCCAGCAGCTCCTGGACGTCCTGCCAGCGCTTGTCGTGGCGGGAGCCGGGCACGTTGGTGTGCGCCAACTCGTCGACCACCACGACCTCGGGACGACGGGCCAGCACCGCGTCGAGGTCCATCTCGGTGAAGTCCACGCCGCGGTAGGTCATCGCCCGGCGCGGCACCACCTCCAGGTCGCCGACCATCGCCGCGGTGTGCGGCCGGCCGTGCGTCTCGACCAGGCCGACCACCACGTCGGTGCCGCGCTCGGCCCGACGCTGGGCCTCCTCGAGCATGGCGTAGGTCTTGCCGACGCCGGGGGCCGCGCCCAGGTAGATCCGCAGCTCGCCTCTGCCCACGCCCCCATCCTCCCTGAGTGAAAGGAAGGGGCCCCGCTTAACGCCTTCGGTAGAGGCGGGGCCCCTTCTTAACAGCTGCCGGCGTCAGCGCGCCGGGTACTTCTCGTCCAGCGCGAGGTTGAGTTCCAGCACGTTCACGCCGGGCTCGCCCATGAAGCCGAGCGACCGGCCGGTGGTGTGCTCCTCGACCAGCCGGCGGATCGCCGCCGGGTCCGCGCCACGCTCGCGCGCCACCCGAGCCACCTGGATCTCCGCGTACGCCGGGGAGATGTGCGGATCGAGGCCGCTGCCGCTGGCGGTGACGGCGTCAGCCGGCACGGCCGGCTCCGCCAGCGCGTCCCCCCGGACCGGGGTGACCACGCCACCCTCGGCCACGTAGTCCCGGTCGGGCCGGGCCAGCTCGACCGGGACGCCCTGCCACGTCGACACGAACGGCGTCGCCGGCGCGACCTGGTTGACGCTGACCACGCGGGTGATTGTGCCGGTCAGACCGTCGGCGCGGAACACGGCCAGCACCGCGCCCACCCCGTCCGGCGTGCAGTACGGGCGACGACCGTCCACGCCGTCCAACTCGCCGACCGCCTTGCTGCGCGCGCAGACCTGGGTGAGCAGGCTCGGCGTGGAGTCGGCGGGGTCGGACGCCAGCGTGTCCACCACGCTCTCCGGGCCGAGGTTGCTGGCCGAGGTGGAGGTCGGGTCGTAGCCGTCGCCGGCGGCGGACGGGCGGGACTGGAAGTAGCGCGGGACGGGGTTGCCGTCCGCGTCGGTGAACGACTGCCCGATCAGCGAGCTGCCGACGGTCCTGCCGCCGACCTCGATCAGGGACCCGTCCGCCTTGCCGTCGAGGCCGGGGATCCGACCCACGGCGACCAGGGCGAGCGGGTAGGCCAGGCCGAGCAGCACGGTGAAGACGAGCACCGCGCGCAGGGCGGCCAGGTGCTGGGAGAGCCAACTGGGAAGGCGCATCACGAGATCCCCGGAATGAACTGGACGAGCAGGTCGATGAGCTTGATGCCGACGAACGGCACCAGGATGCCGCCGAGGCCGTAGAGCAGCAGGTTGCGGCTGAGCAGCGCCGACGCGCTGGCCGGGCGGTAGCGGACGCCCCGCAGGGCCAGCGGGATCAGCGCGACGATGACGATCGCGTTGAAGATGACCGCGGAGAGGATCGCCGACGCCGGGCTGGCCAGCCGCATCACGTTGAGCGTGTCCAGCGCGGGGTAGATGCCGGCGAACATGGCCGGGATGATCGCGAAGTACTTCGCGATGTCGTTGGCGATGCTGAACGTCGTCAACGCGCCCCGGGTGATCAGCAACTGCTTGCCGATCTCCACGATCTCGATCAGCTTGGTCGGGTCGGAGTCGAGGTCGACCATGTTGCCGGCCTCCTTCGCGGCCGACGTGCCGGTGTTCATCGCGACGCCGACGTCGGCCTGGGCCAGCGCCGGCGCGTCGTTGGTGCCGTCACCGGTCATGGCGACCAGCCGGCCGCCCTCCTGCTCCTTCTTGATCAGGGCGAGCTTGTCCTCCGGCGTGGCCTCGGCGAGGAAGTCGTCCACGCCGGCCTCGTCGGCGATGGCCTTCGCGGTCCGTGGGTTGTCACCGGTGATCATCACGGTCCGGATGCCCATCCGGCGCATCTCGTCGAAGCGCTCCCGCATGCCGGCCTTGACGACGTCCTTGAGGTGGATGACGCCCAACGCCCGGGCCGGTTCGCCGGCGGTGTGCTCGGCGACCACGAGCGGGGTGCCGCCGGTGCCGCTGATCGCGTCGACCAGTTCACCGACCTGTTCGGTCGGGTGGCCGCCGTTCTCGCGTACCCACTTCATCACCGCGGCCGCGGCGCCCTTGCGGATCTGCCGGTCGCCGACGCCGCCGTCACCGGCCAGGTCGACGCCGCTCATCCGGGTCTGCGCGGTGAACGGCACGAAGGTGGCGTGGGGGATCAGGCCGGGCTCGCGCTCGCGCAGCCCGAACTCGTTCTTGGCCAGCACCACCACCGAGCGCCCCTCAGGCGTCTCGTCGGCCAGGCTGGACAGCTGCGCCGCGTCGGCGACCGTGGCCGCGTCCACGCCGGCCACCGGCAGGAACTCGGCGGCCTGCCGGTTGCCCAGGGTGATCGTGCCGGTCTTGTCCAGCAGCAGCGTGTTGACGTCACCGGCCGCCTCGACCGCCCGCCCGCTCATGGCGAGCACGTTGCGCTGGACGAGGCGGTCCATGCCGGCGATGCCGATGGCGGACAGCAGCGCGCCGATGGTGGTCGGGATGAGGCAGACCAGCAGGGAGACCAGCACGATGCCGGTGACACCGGAGTCGGTGATCGCCTGGGTGTCCGGCGCGGCGGCCTGGTAACCCTTGGCGAAGATCGCCAACGGCTGGAGCGTGACGACCGCGAGCAGAAAGATGACCGTCAGCGCGGCCAGCAGGATGTTGAGCGCGATCTCGTTCGGGGTCTTCTGCCGGTTGGCACCCTCGACGAGGGCGATCATCCGGTCGATGAAGCTCTCCCCCGGCTTCTGGGTGATCTTCACGACGATCCGGTCGGAGAGCACCCGGGTGCCGCCGGTGACCGCGCTGCGGTCGCCGCCCGACTCCCGGATCACCGGAGCGGACTCGCCGGTGATCGCCGACTCGTCGACGCTGGCGATGCCCTCGACGACGTCGCCGTCGCCCGGGATGATCTGTCCGGCCTCGACCAGGACGATGTCCCCCTGCTTGAGCTGCGGTGCGGGCACCGCCTCGTCGCGGTAGACGTTGGCCGCCGCGCCCGGGGCCCACCCGAGCAGGCGGGTGGCGATGGTGTCCTGCTTGGCCCGCCGCAGCGTGTCGGCCTGCGCCTTGCCCCGCCCCTCGGCGACCGCCTCGGCCAGGTTGGCGAAGACCACGGTCAGCCAGAGCCAGATCGTGATGGCCCAGGCGAACACCGAGGGATCGACGACCGCGAGGACGGTGGTGAACAGCGCGCCGATCTCGACGATCAGCATCACCGGGTTGCGCCACAGGGTCCGCGGGTCGAGCTTGCGCAGCGCGTCCGGCAGCGAGCGGAACAGCTGCCTCGGGTCGAGCAGGCCACCACCGACCCGGTCGCCCTGGGTGGCCGGCGTGCCGGGGGTCGGCGCGTCGGCGGTGTCGGAAGGTGCCGTCATGTCCTTGTCTCTCATGGTGGTCACAGCCCTTCGGCCAGCGGGCCGAGCGCGAGCGCGGGCAGGAAGGTGAGCGCGACGAGGATCACCGTGACGCCGACGACCATGCCGACGAAGAGCGGCTTGTGGGTCGGCAGGGTGCCCTCGGACGCGGGCGTGGGCTGCTGGCGGGCCAGCGAGCCGGCCAGCGCCAGCGCGAAGATGATCGGCAGGAACCGGCCGAGCAGCATGCACAGGCCCAGGGCGGTGTTCCACCACGGCGTGCTCACGGTGATGCCGGCGAACGCCGAGCCGTTGTTGTTGCTGGCCGACGTGAACGCGTAGAGCACCTCGGAGAGCCCGTGCGGGCCGACGTTGAGCGCGGTCGAGTTGTTGCCGGTGGCGAACGCGGCGGCGGTCCCGGTGAGCACCAGCGCCGGGGTGATCAGGAAGTACATCGAGGCGAACTTGATCTCACGCGAGCCGATCTTCTTGCCCAGGTACTCCGGCGTGCGGCCGACCATCAGGCCGGCGACGAAGACCGTGATCACCGCGAGGATCAGCAGGCCGTACAGGCCGGCGCCGACACCGCCCGGGGCCACCTCGCCGAGCATCATGTTGCCGAGCAGCATCCCGCCGCCGAGCGCGGTGTACGAGTCGTGGAACGAGTTGACCGCCCCGGTCGAGGTGAGCGTGGTGGCGGCGGCGAAGGTGGCCGAGTTCGACACGTCGAACCGCACCTCCTTGCCTTCGAGGGCCGCGCCGACCGCCTGCGGCACCGTGCCGTGGCCGGTCAGCTCGAACACGTTGGTCAGGGTGATGCTGGCCAGCGCGAGGATCGCCATCACCGCGGCGATCGCGTAACCCTGCCGGTTCTGCCCGACCATCCGGCCGAAGACCCGGGGCAGGCTGAACGGGATGAGCAGGATCAGGAAGATCTCGATCCAGTTCGTCCAGGTGGTCGGGTTCTCGAACGGGTGGGCGCTGTTGACGTTGTAGAAGCCACCGCCGTTGGTGCCCAGCTCCTTGATGACCTCCTGGCTGGCCACCGGCCCGCCGGTGATCGTCTGGGTGCCGCCGGTCAGCGTGGTCACGTCGGTGCCACCGGAGAGGTTCTGCACCGCGCCGCCGATCATCAGGGCGAGCGCGCCGAGCACCGCGATCGGCAGCAGGATCCGCAGCGTGATCCGGGTCAGGTCGACCCAGAAGTTGCCCAGCTCGCCGGTGCGACTGCGGGCGAAGCCCCGGACCAGCGCCACCGCGACGGCGATGCCCACCGCGGCGGAGACGAAGTTCTGCACCGCCAGGCCGGCCATCTGCACCAGGTGACCCATGGTCGACTCACCCGAGTACCACTGCCAGTTGGTGTTGGTCACGAACGACACCGCGGTGTTCCAGGCGCCGTGGGTGATCACCGGGTCGAGGCCCAGCGAGAGCCAGAGGTGGTTCTGCAGCCGCTGGAACGCGTACAGGAACAGGATCGAGACGGCCGAGAAGGCGAGCACGCTGCGGGCGTACACGCCCCAGGTCTGCTCGGCGGCCGGGTTGACCCCGACCAGGCGGTAGATGCCCCGCTCGACCCGGGCGGACCGGGTGCCGGAGACCACCCGGTACATGTAGTCGCCGAAGGGCCGGTAGACGGCGACCAGCGCCACCACCAGCGAGAGCACGAAGAGCACCCCGGCTGTTGTCATGCTCATCAGAAGCGCTCCGGGAACAGCAGGGCGACGACCAGGAACACGCCCAGTCCGATCGCCAGCACCAGGCCGACGGCGTTGACGGCGCTCACAGCTTCTCCACACCCCTCACCACGAGGGCGAGAGCCGCGAACAGCCCCACCGTCAGCAACACGAACAGCACGTCAGACACGGCTGACCTCTCCTAGCGGAAAATGTCCTCGCGACCGCCTCCCGGTCGCGCCGGGCAATCAAAACGCCCGACCCCTCGAATGGACAGGGGCTATAACGCGACCATCACGTCCGCCCGCGCTTTCTTGACACCCTTTTCACACCGAGCCACCGGACGGGTGAACGGGGTCACAGAAATCCAGGTCGGGCGGGCTGCCGCCAGGAAGGAAGCAGCGGTGGCAGGCCGGACGGGCGGGAGCCGGGATCGTCGTACACCGCCTCCGGGGAGTACTGCGTGGGCGCGCTGCCCCAGCCGCCCCGCAGGGTCGGCAGCGCAGGCGGACAACGGGCGGGATCCCGGCGGACCGTGCAGAGGTGGGTCCAGTCGGCCCCGAGGTCGAAGACGTAGGCGAAGGCGCTCCCCGGCGCCAGCAGGCCGAGGCGGGTGCGCCGGCCGTCCCGGGTGCCGGGAAACGCCGGGCCGTCACGCCAGGCCGACCAGCTGACCTCGACACCGCCGGGCAGCACGACCATGCGCAGGTGGTCGAGGTCCCGACGCCCGAAGGCGCGGTCGACGGCCTCGGCCAACTGCGCGAACGTGTGCTCAGGACCGGCGCTGACGACGCAACCGGGGCGCGGCCACCATCGGCGGCCCCGCCCCGTCACCAGCTCCACCTCGATCGACAACACGCCCTGCGGTTCAGGCCGCACGGCGATCCTCGGGACGGTCCGGCGGTGCGACCACGGCGAGCGGGCTCGCTACCCGACGCAGCGGCGGTCGGGGAACGTCGTCGTGGTCGAGGTTGATCGCGCGGACGTACCGGTAGCCGGTGCCCAGCACCGCGGCGAACCCGATGAGCACCGCGTGGGACCAGGCGTCATCGGCACCGGTCAGCTCGCCGTAGCGGTTCGCCAGGAAGCCGACGAACGTGGCCGCGCCCAGTGCGGTCACCGCGGCGACCGCACGCAGGTCGGCCACCACCGCGGCGTACCCGCCGACGACGCCGGCGATCAGCAGGACCCGGACGGGCAGCTCACCCGGCGCGAAGACCGCCGCCGCGACCAGCGCCGCGCCGACCACGAGCGCCGCGCCGCCCGCCACTCTGATCCCGGTAGGAGTGGGGTCCCCCGCCGGCCGAACTTCCTGATCTCGTACGACAGCCACAGCACGCCTCCGGCGACACGACCGCGGGCCCGCAGCCCGCCCTCCCCGCCATACCAGCCGGGGCGGCCGCCCGGCGTCGATGGCCTTGACGCATCCGCTACGCGCGTGCGGCCGATTTTGACGCTGCCTTGACGACATCCGGAACGCCGTCGGCTGACCGCCACCCGTGCGGCCGGGTCTCCCCGGATCAGGTCGGCGTGCCCGTCCCGGTCGGGTCGAGCGGGCCGAACGCCGAACGCACCAGGCGGTTCGCCTCCTCCTGGTCGACGTCGGTGGCGACCAGGAGATCACTGGCCGCCGTCCGTACCTGGGCGACCACCACCGCCCCGGAGAAGTCGACGCCGTCGCGGTAGGCGCGACCGGCCTCGGCGACCGCCCGCAACGCGGACTCCCGGCACCGGGTCGGCTCCGGCGTGCCCTGGGCGAATTCCTTGCGCAGCGTGCGCGCCGCGTCGGCCAGCGCGGACACCGCGTCCGGCATGGGCGCCGGCACCCGCTCGCCGTCCGCGATCAACGTGACCGCCCGTCGGATCAGCGTGCCGCTGTTACGCATCGCCCGGTCCACCGGCTCGACCGCCTTGGCATACCGGCCGAGCGGCCCCTCCCGGGCGGTCCAGTAGACCGGTGAGAGCGTGGCGGCCTCCCGTGCGCCCTGCGCCGCCTCGCCGAAGGAGCCCATCTCCTTCTTGTTGTCCCGCAACCGGTCGCGGGCGACGCGCGCCGCCTCCGCGTCCCGCTCGCGCAGCGCGTCGGCCGTGCGGTCCAACTGTTCGGCGAGCAGGTCCAGGGCGGGGCCGGCCGCCCGGTTGATGATCCGCAACGGGTTCAGCGGCAGCAGCACCGCGGTCACCAGGAGGGTTGCCCCGCCACCGATGAGCGCGTCGAGCACCCGGGGCGCCTCCAGGTCCGGCACCGTCGGCGTCAGCGTGCCGATCAGCACCGCCGTCGCCCCGGCCTGGACCACCAGCGCCGGGCTACGTCCGACGAACGCCGCCACCACCACGGCCAGCGCGACGATCAGACCGAGCTGCCACGCGCCGACCCCGACCGCGCCGATCAGCAGGTTCCCGATCAGGATGCCGACCGCCACCCCGATGATCAGTTCGACGGTACGGCGCACCCGCTGGCCGACCGAGGCGGCGAGCGCCACGACCGCGGAGATCGGGGCGAAGACGGGTTGCGGGATGTCCAGCAGCGAGTCCGCGACCCACCAGGACAGGCCGGCGGCGAGCCCGGCCTGGGCGGCCAGCCCCGCGCCCGCCCGAACCCGCCGGAACCGGTCGACCAGCAGCGCCGGCGCGGACCGCAGCCGGCGGACGAGCGGCCGGTCACCGGCGGCCCACCCACCGCTTCCCCGTGTTCCCGCACCGGCCACGGCCGCGCGTACCCGCTCCCCGGCGGCGCAATCCTGCGGCACGCCGGGCGGGCGGAGCGGGCACTCAGCGGCCGGTGGCGTTGGCGACCAGCGCCTCGGCGACCTCGCGCACCCTGCGGTTGGAGTCCTGGGACAGCTTCGACAGCAGCGCGAACGCCTCGTCCGCCGAGCACCGCCGCTCGCCCATGATGATGCCCTTGGCCTGCTCGATCACCGCCCGGCTGCGCATCGCCTCCTGCATCTGCCGGGCCAGCGTGGCGGCGCTGTCGTAGAGGTGGGCGTTGGCCAGCGCGACGGCGGCGTACGCGGCGAAGTTCTCGGCGCTGCGGACGGCCGCGCTGTCGAAGGCGTGCGGGGCCAGGCCGTACATGTTGAGCGCGCCGGTGACCGCCTCCTGGATCGGCAGCCCGACCGACAGCGAGCTGCCGATGCCCGCCGCCCGGGCGTGTGCGGCCCACTCCGGCCAGCGCCCCTCCACGGCCAGGTCGGGCAGCGAGATGCTGGCCGCGCTGGCGGCGGCGTCCAGGCAGGGACCCCGCTCGTTCCGGTACTGCCACTCGTCGAGTTGCCGGGCCAGGTCGCTGGTGCAGGCGGCGCTGGAGTTCCGGCCGCCCTGGGCCAGCGTCACGGTGACGTGGGCGCTGCCCGGGACGGTCTGGTTGGCCAGCTCGGCGACCCGCCGCAGGACGTCCTCCAGGCTCACCTCGTCCAGCCTGATCCGGCTCAGCTCGGCGAGAGCCTCGCCGGGGTCCGTGCTCGGGGCTGCCATGGGGATCCTTGTCGATGCGAGGACGGCTGTCACCACCAAGCTACCCGCCGCGCCCGACGCCGGCACGGGAACCCGGACGTGCGAAGCCGCGCGGATCGACGTAACGTCGGAGACCGGGTCAAGACGTGTGCCCTCCACCCGCTCACGGCCGCATCACGGCCGGGGGCGTCGCGCGAGTCGTCGTGTGGGAGGTGCCATGTTGGAGGATTTGCCGGTTTTCGGCCGTCAGCACGTTCCCACCGCGTCCGGATCGTGGCGACCGGACGAGCCGATCATGTGGTTGAGCTGCGAGGTCCATGGGGACGTGACCACGGTGTCGGTCGCCGGCGAGGTCGACCTCAGCAACGCCCACCTGCTGGCCGACCTGGTGGAGAACGTCGCCGGAGTGCGGGCGCCGCTGGTGGTGGTCCACCTCGCGGAGGTCACGTTCTTCGGCGCGCACGGCACCGAGGCCCTGGTGCGGGCCCGACGTCTGCTGCGCGAGCGGGGCGGACGGCTGGTGCTGTGCCGTCCCTCGCGGGTGGTGCGCCGCGTGCTCGACGTCACCGGCACGCTTCCCGGGTTCGAGGTCGTCACCCGCTTCCCGCCGGACGCGGTCGACCTCCGGCCGGCACGTCCGGTCGCCCCCGGCGGAGCGGGGGTCGTAGAGTTGTCCGGTAGCTGACGTCCCGAGCGGGGCGTCACGAACGAGCGTCAAGAAGCGGCGCCGGCCCCGATCCTCCCCGGATCGGGACAACGGTCCGTTGTCGCGGGCCGTCCCGCCACCAGCCGTCCCCCGGTTCAGGGGCGACGGCGTCGCTTCCCACAAGGACGTCACAGCTCATGCCGCAGGCCCACCCCGACCTCGCCGCAGCCTTGATCAGACTCGGGCGGATCAAGTACGACGAGGTCGACGTCGACGTGGTGTTGTCGATCATCGCCCAGGTCGCCAAGGACGCGATCCCGGGCACGGCCGAGGTCTCGGTCACGCTGGTCCAGGGCGCGACGGCGTACACCGCCGCGCACACCGGCGAGCTGGCCCTGACCCTGGACGAGTGGCAGTACGAGCAGGGCCGGGGCCCCTGCCTGGACGCCGCGACCACCGGCGCCGCGATGCTGGTGCCGGACATGGCGGCGGAGAGCCGGTGGCCGGAGTGGGCGGTCCGGGCCCACCGGGCGGGCGCCGCGAGTTCCCTCTCGATCGGCCTGCCCATCCAGGAGGCCATGGTCGGGGCGCTCAACATCTACGGCGCGGCCCCGCGGGTCTTCGACGAGCAGGTCGACCTCGCGCAGACGCTCGCCGGGTACGCCGCCATCGCGCTGGCCAACGTCCACCTCTACGAGAGCACCGCCACGCTGGCACAGCAGATGCAGGAGGCGATGCAGAGCCGAGCCGTGATCGAGCAGGCCAAGGGCATCATCATGGGCCAGCGCCGGTGCTCGGCCGAGGAGGCGTTCGCCATCCTGGCCCGGGTGTCGCAGGACTCCAACCGGAAGCTGCGGGAGGTCGCGGAGTCACTCGTCGACCGGGCGGTGCACGGCGGTCGCGACTGAGCGACCGTCGCCGATCAGCGCGGCATCGCGCGCCAGCCGGAGCCGCTCGACCGCCACGCCCCGGCGAGGATGCTCGCCGAGCCCCGGCTCGGGCACTGCTGGATCTTGGACCGGCCGGCGGCGCCGCCGATCTGCGCCTGCACCTGCCACTGGCTCCCGTCGGTGCGGATGTAGACGTCGCGCCGACCACGCGGGTTGCTGACGCCGTTCCACCAGTGTTCCTCCACCACCATGACGTGACCGTACCGCAGCCGGTATGGTCCGGCCCACACCAGATCCGCGGGCCGGACCTCGCCGGGGTCAGCCGTCCAGCCGTCGGACCATGTTCATGATGGTCTCGACCTGGGCACCGCCCTTGATCGGGTAGTTCGTGGCGCCGAGGTAACCCCACCAGTCCCAGCAGCCGTTCGGGTTGACCGGGGTGGCGGTCGCCTGCGGGTAGAGCACGATCAGCCGGTTGGTGTCGGCGTACTGGTTGAGGTTGGCCCGGTCGACGAACGCGGTGCCGACCTTGGCGTACCCCTGGGCGCAGCCGTGCAGGGCGACCAGCAGTCGGCAGGTGGTGCCGGCGGCGCAGGAGCTGGGCACGTACGCGAAGCCGTTGCCGTCCATGCTCAGGCCGTTGGCCCAGCCGTTGACCGCGAAGCTGTCCTGACCGAAGCGGATCAGGGTGCCGCCGAGCGGGCCGGTGTTCGGCGCGGCGACCGAGCCGAGCAGCTTGCCGAGGAAGGCGCCCTGCGGGTCGGTGCCGCAGTCGGCGAGGTACGGCGAGGCGGTGGCGGTGCAGCCGACCGTGCCGTAGGGCGTGACCCAGGAGTGCCCGGCGGCGCTGCCGGAGTCGTAGCGGACGCTGGCGCCGAAGTCCTGGTAGTACCGGACCAGGTCGTCGGTGACCGATTTCTTCACGGTGGCGTCGTTGTTGCCGTGGTAGACGTACACCGGCTGACCGGAGAGGTTGCCGGTGCCGTCGATCCAGCCGTACCCGGCCCAGGCGCGGGTGTACGCCTCCAGGTTGCCCACGTACGTCGGGTAGATGTTGTCGCCGCAGCCGTAGAGCGCCTGCGGGATGGTGTTCTGCGCGCAGTAGTAGGGCCCGGCCGCGAAGATCGCCGCGCCCCGGACGCGGGCCGAGTAGGCGACCTGGAGCTGGGTGGCCATGTAGCCACCGGAGGAGACCCCGACGACGTAGACGGCGGAGACCGGGTACGAGCGCAGCGAACCGGCGACCGGCGTCTTGGTCCAGGGGGTGCTCGCGGCCCGGGCGGCGACGCCACCGGGCAGGACGAGCAGGAGTGCGGCGGCGAGGGCGGTGACGGCCTTCCACGGTGTCTTCATGGTGTTCTCCCGTCGGAGTGCCGGTGGGACGACCGGCGTGCCGGCACCGTAGCGTGACATTGACCACAGCAGATATCCGCACCGTCGACACGTCCCCCGGAGTCGCGGTGTGGCCCGCCCACGCCGGAAATTCCTGGACCACCGCCGGGGGCACGGGCTAGCGTCCGGACGACGTCACTCCGAGACCGTGAAGAGGGTGTTTTGGTGCCCGTGCCGACCGCGCCGAACCGGACCGACCCGCCCGCAACCCTCTTCCGCACTCGGAGCGACCACCATGGACCTGCCACGTAGCTTCACCATCCGCGAGGGTGACCTCCGCGTCCTCAACCCGATCGACGAGGCCAAACTGGCCACGCTCGGCCGGGCGATCAGACTCACGCCCGGGGCCGAGCTGCTCGACCTGTGCAGCGGCAAGGGCGAGCTGCTCTGCACCTGGGCCCGGGACCACGCGATCACCGGCACCGGGGTCGACATCAGCACCGCCTTCACCGCCGCCGCCCGGGACCGCGCCGCCGAGCTGGGCGTCGCCGACCGGGTCCGGTTCGTGCACGGCGACGCCGCCGCGTACGTCCCGGCGCGTCCGGTCGACGTGGCCTGCTGCGTCGGCGCGACCTGGATCGGCGGCGGCGTCCCGGGCACCCTGGAGCTGCTCGACCGCGCGCTGCGACCGGGCGGCATGGCGCTGGTCGGCGAGCCGTACTGGCGGATCGACCCGCCCGACGAGGAGACGGTGGCCGGGTCGCACGCCCGGTCCCGGGACGAGTTCCGTGACCTGCCCGGCCTGGTCGCACTCTTCGGCGACTGCGGCTGGGACCTGGTCGAGATGGTCCTCGCCGACCAGGACAGCTGGGACCGGTACGCCGCCGCGCACTGGCTGAACCTGCGCCGCTGGCTGGACGCCGACCCGGATGACGAACTGGCCCCGGAGCTGCGGCGGGAACTCGCCGAGGACCCGCTGCGGTACGTCCGGTTCCAGCGCGAACATCTGGGTTGGGGAGTTTTCGCGCTGCTTCGTCGCTGACGCCGCCCGACGCCCGGCCGACACGTCGGCGCGCGCCGGCCGGGCTTAGCGGATCGCTACGGAGGGTAAAGCCAGATCATGGGACAGTTGCGCACCTCGCCGCCGCCGCCGCAGGCCACCGAGCTGGAGCGGTGGGTGCTCGACACCCCCGAGCAACTGCGCGTCGTCCGCGCCTCGCTGCGCGACGCACTGAACCGGCACGGGCTGGTGCAGGGCGAGGACCTGGACGAGGTGCCGCACATGGTGCTGCTCGTCGTCACCGAGCTGGCCAGCAACGCGCTCCGGCACGGCCGGCCGCCCACCATCGTCACGCTGCTCGCCACCGACGACTGCTTCCTGCTCGAGGTGGCCGACCACGACGTCAGCTCGGTGCCGGAGCTGTCCGACATCCATCCGCTGGACTCGGGCGGGCGAGGGCTGTTCCTGGCCCAGTCGATCTCGCTCGACGTCGGCTGGTACTCCACCGCCACCACCAAGAACATCTGGGCGTCGTTCTCCCGCTGAGGTCGCCACGGCCGGTCGACGGGACGGCGCGGCGGGTGGGCCCGCCGGCGCCCGACGCCGAGCCGCCGGCGGACCCGCCGGACTAGAAGCCCGCCACCGGGTGCGGGACGTACGGCGCCTCCAGCGCCGCCACCTCCTCGTCGGTCAGTTCCAGTTCCAGCGCGGCCACCGCGTCTGTCAGGTGGTGCGGCTTGGTGGCGCCGACGATCGGCGCGGTCACCGCCCGGTTGCGGGCCACCCAGGCCAGCGCCACCTGGGCCCGCGGCACACCGCGCTGCTGGGCCACCCGGCCCACCGCGTCGATCACCGCCCGGTCGTGCTCCTCGGTACGCGCGTAGAGCGTGCGGCCGAACTCGTCGGTCTCCGCCCGCGCGGTCCGCTCCTGCGGGTCCCGCGTCAACAGCCCCCGGGCCAGCGGGCTCCACGGGATCACCGCGACGCCCTGGTCGAGGCAGAGCGGCAGCATCTCCCGCTCCTCCTCCCGGTAGAGCAGGTTGTAGTGGTTCTGCATCGAGACGAACCGGGTCCAGCCGTGCCGCTCGGCGAGCCAGAGCGCCTTGGCGAACTGCCACGCGTACATCGACGAGGCGCCGAGGTAGCGGACCTTGCCGGCCCGGACCAGGTCGTGCAGGGCCTCCAGCGTCTCCTCGATCGGCGTGCCCGGGTCGAGACGGTGGATCTGGTAGAGGTCGACGTAGTCGGTGCCGAGCCGGCGCAGGCTCGCGTCGATCTCGCTCATGATGTGCTTGCGGGACAACCCACCCCGGTTCGGACCCGGCCCCATCCGACCGTGCACCTTGGTCGCGATCACCACGTCGTCGCGACGGGCGAAGTCCTTCAGCGCCCGGCCGACGATCTCCTCGCTGGTGCCGTCGGAGTAGACGTTCGCGGTGTCGAAGAAGGTGACGCCCAGCTCCAGCGCCTGCTGGATGAAGGGGCGGGCGGCGTCCTCCGGCAGCGACCACGGGTGGCCGCCCCGGCTCGGCTCGCCGTAGCTCATGCAGCCCAGGCAGAGCCGGGACACCTCCAGGCCGGTGGACCCGAACTTGACGTAATCCATGGGGTCCATCCCACCACCGGTGGGCAGGGAGCGCAGGGCGTGGCGGTCAGTCGCCGTCCTCGCCGCCGGACCCGGCGGTGGCTGCCGGGGTGTCGCCCCAGACCGCCTTCGCGCCGGAGTCACCCACCCGGTAGACCTGGACCAGGTTCGCCGCCGCCACGACCACCGCGAGCACGGCCACGACCACCCCGAGCACGCCCGGCCCGGCCGTCCGGGCGTCCCCGGCCGGACGGTGCGCCCGCCGGTGCAGCCAGACCAGCGCGCCCGCGGCCACCAGCAGCGGCAGCGCGAACCAGATCAACTGGTCGCCCAACGCGGCGTGCCGACCCGGGTCGCCGACCCGCCGTTCCAGGCTCTCCCCGCTCTCGGTGGCGAGCGGAACGGCGGCGGTGGCCAGCGCGGCGACCAGCACGACGAGCCAGCCGAAGCGTCCCCGCCAGGCCGGTCGTACGGCCAGCGCGGCCACGCCCAGCGCGGCCAGGGGCAGCAGGACCACCACGGCGTGCACCACCAGCGGGTGCAGCGGCAGTCCGTTCACGGAGTCGGGCACGGTGTCTCCTCGGCGGTCGGGGCGGAAGCCGGTCCGGGCCTCACAGTGCCCGCCGTTTCTTGCGAAGTTCTTGCGGCCGGCCCGCCCGGAACTCAGCCGGGCGGCAGCAGCAGCGTGAAGGTGGCACCCCGACCCGGCGCGCCGGTCACCTCGACGGTGCCCCGGTGCGCCCGCGCCACGTGCTGGACCAGGGCGAGGCCGAGACCGAACCGCCTGCCGGCGCCGGTCGTGCCGTGCGCGAACCGGGCGAAGAGCCGGTCCGCCTCGGCCGGGTCCAGCCCGACCCCGTCGTCGGCGACCTCGGCGGCGACCCGACCGTCGCGCCGGGCCACGGTCACCGTGACGTGCCCGCCCGACGGCACGTGCCCGAGGGCGTTGTCCACCAGCGCGGTCACCGCCCGCCGCAGGGCCGGGCGGGCACCCCGCACCGGTGCCGGCCCGGCCGCGTCCAGCCGCAGCTCCACCTCCCGCTCCCGGGCGTACGCGGACATGCTCGCCACCACCTCGCGGGCGACCTCGGCCAGGTCGACCTGGGTGTCCGGCAGCGGCTGGTGTTCCGCGGCGGCCGACACCAGCAGGTCCTCGACCACCTCGCCGAGCGCCCGGGTGTCCGCCACCAACTGGTCCAGTTCCCCGGTCAGCCGCCCCGCCGGCCGGTCGCGGGCACGCCGGGCGAGCAGTTGCGCCCGGGTGTGCAGCACGGTCAGCGGGGCGCGCAACTCGTGCGAGGCGTCCGCCACGAACCGGCGCTGCATCCCCAGCGCGGTGGCCAGCGGGGCGACCGCCCGCCGCGCCAGCAGGGTGGCCGTGACCAGCGCGCCGGCGAGCCCGGCCAGCTCGGCGACCAGCAGGGCGAGACCGAGCTGGCCCTGCCGGCGACGCAGCGGGGCCAGGTCGGCGGCGACCGCCCAGTCGCTGCCGTCGGGCCGCCGCTCCACCACCACCCGGACCGGCCGGTCGTCGCCGGCGGACGCGTCGTGGCGGCCGGGCGGACGCCGTACCGCCGAGTCGAGCACCCGGGTCAGGGCCGGCGACGCCCCGGGCGTCACCTCGACGGCCGTGCCGCCGGGACGCCGGAGCGCCAGGAACTGTCCGGGCGGGGGATCGTCCACGTCCTCGGCCGCGGCCAGCACCCGGGTCAGCTCGTCGTCCAGCGCCCGCGACTCCTGCCGGCTGGTCAGCACGAACATCAGCGCGCCCACCAGCAGCAGGACCAGCCCGATCGCCCCGGCGGTCTGGACCACGCTGCGCCGGCGGGCACGGGTGAGCCGGGCCTCGTCCACCTCAGCCGCCCCCGAGCCGGTAGCCCAGCCCGTGCACCGTGCGGACGGCGTCGCGGCCCAGCTTGCGGCGCAGGTGGTGGACGCAGGCGTCCACGCTGCCCGGCGCGTCGGCCCGGTCGAAGGCGACGCTGAGCAGCTCGGCCCGGGTGAAGACCTTGCGGGGCCGCCCGGCCAGCGCGTGCAGGACGGCGAACTCGCGGGAGGAGAGCGGGATCTCCGCGGCGCCGTCGACCACCTGACGGTTGCCCACGTCGAGGCGGCCCCGGCCCAACGGCAGCCAGTCCGCTCCCACCGGGTGCCGACGGCGCAGCGCACGCAGCCGGGCCAGCAGCTCCGCCACCTCGAACGGCTTGACCAGGTAGTCCTCGGCGCCGGCGTCCAGCCCGGCCACCCGGTCGTCCACCGCGCCGCGGGCGGTGAGCAGCAACACCGGGCAGGTCACCCCGTGCGCCCGGAGCCGGGTGACCAGCTCCAGGCCGTCCAGCGCCGGCAGCCCCCGGTCGACCACCATCACCTGGTAGTCCCGGGTCAGCGCCCGGTGCAGGCCGAGATGCCCGTCGCCGGCCACGTCCACCGCGTACCCCTCGTCGGCGAGCAGGTCGGCCAGCAGCCCGGACAGGGCCCGGTCGTCCTCGACCAGCAGCAGGCGGGTGGGGCTCTCCACCCGGCCAGTATTCACCCGTGCGGCCGACCGGCCGGCGGGTCAGTGGTCCTCGGCCGGGATCGGGTCGTCGTACTGGCCGGACGGGCCGACCAGGGCCTCCCCGCCCACCAGCGGCCAGGCGTTGGGCGCGCAGCCGTGCAGCCCGAGCGTCTGCTGCACCATCACCGGCGCCGGGCCGCCGGCCCCGGGGCAGCGCTCGTGACCCCGGCCCAGCCGGTGGCCCACCTCGTGGTTGAGCAGGTACTGCCGGTAGAGGTCGAGGTCGGCCACGTGCGGCACCCCGTACACCCAGCGGGCCACGTTGATCACGACCCGATCGCCGTTACGGCAGGAGGTGTAGCGGTCGGTGGGGTCGCCGCAGAGCCCACCCCGGGTCAGCGGTGTGGTGAGCAGCACGGTGAAGTCGGCCGGCCCGTCCCGGCCCACCCGCTGCAACCGCCACCGGCCGTCCCCGGTCCAGCCGCGCGGGTCGGCCAGCGTCGCGGCGACCTCCCGGGCGAAGCGTTCCACGTCCACGTTGCGGATGCCGTCCTCGACCGCGACCCGGTAGCGCAGCAGCTCACCGGAGCGACCGGCCACCGCGCCGGTGGTGTCGGCGGTCCGGAAGCCGCCGCCGCCCCGTAGCGGGTAGGTGATGCCGGGCGGCACCCGACCGGCCGCCGGGACCGGCGACGCCGGGGCGGTCGTCGCCGTCGGGCGCGGGGCGGGCACCTGAGCCGGCACGGTCCGCTCCACGCCGGCCGAGGTCAGCAGGTCCGGGTGCCGGCGGAGGGCGTATCCGCCGCCGGCCGCGAGACCGGCCGCGACGAGGGCCGCCACCAGGAGCGGGACCCCGGCCCGGGACCGTCGTCGCCGCCGGTGCAGACCCCGGTCGTACCCGCCCACGTCGATCTCCGTCCGTCGCGCCGCCCCGCTCCGGGCAGGAGTACGGATGCCGGGCCCGGACGGTTGAACCCGCGGGCCGGGTACCGTCGGTGGCGGGGTGAGCGACCTGCCGCCTGTCGGATTCAGGGGGAGCCACCCGTGTCATCAGCCGAGCAGTTGCTCGACGCCGCCCTCGCGGCGGCGCGCGGCACCGACGTACGCGCCGCCGAGCGGGCCCTCGACCGGCTGGTGGTGGGCGCCGGCGCGGACGTCGACGCGGCCCTGCTGGCCCGGCTCACCCGGGCCGTCGGCCGGCTCTGGCCGCGCGGCTGGCAACCGGTCGACCTGGACCGCCTCGCCGTACGCCGGTTGACCCCGCGCGGCGCCCGGCTGCTGCGCGACGGCGTGGCCGCCCAGCGGCGGACACTCCCGGACCCCGTCCCGGCCTGGTTCGACGAGCAGGTCACCGACCTGGGCGCCCGCTGGGACACGGACGCCGGCTGGCTGGACCGCCGCGCCGACGGCGACCGGATCACCGCCCTGCGCGATGCCGTCAACGCGCTCGTCCTGGTCGAGGGGCTGCCGCCGATCGCGTCGCTGCGTCCGCCGCCGGGCTCGGCCGCCGTCTCCCGCGCCGCCGTCCCGGCCACCGGTTCCCGGATGCTCGACCGGGTACGCGCGCTGCTGGCCAAGGCCGAGTCGACCGGTTACCCGGCGGAGGCGGAGGCGTTCACCGCCAAGGCGCAGGAGCTGATGGCCCGGCACAGCATCGACGCGGCGTTGCTCGACGCCGCGGCCGACCGGCCGGACCGTCCCGGCGGGGTACGCCTCGGCACCGACGCCCCGTACGCGGCGGCGAAGGCGCTGCTGATCCAGGAGGTGGCGGCGGCGAACCGGTGCGAGTCGGTCTGGTCCGACGACCTGGGCTTCGCCACCGTGCTCGGTTTCCCGGCCGACCTGGCGGCGGTGGAGCTGCTGCACACCTCGCTGCTGGTGCAGGCCACCGCCGCGATGCTGCGCGGGCGGGCGGAACGCGGCCGGGCCGGTGGGCGGCGCACCAAGGTCTACGACGAGTCGTTCCTCAACGCGTTCGCGTTGCGGATCGGCGAGCGGTTGCGGGTGGCCAGCACGGCGGCGGCCGAGGAGCGGGACGACGACCGTCTGCTGCCGGTGCTCGCGGCCCGCTCGGACGCCGTCCGGGAGCGCCTGGACCAGCTCTTCCCCGGCACCACCCGGCACCGGCTCCAGGTCCGCGACGCGGACGGCTGGACCTCCGGCACCAGCGCGGCGGACCGCGCCTCCCTCGACCCGACCGCCCCGGCGCGCCGGCCGCTTCGCGGGGCCCGCTGACTTTTCTCGGCGATGATGTCGGATCGGGCGGCCCGGCTCCGACCCGTCTGCGAGGCGCCGCCGACGGTGGCCCCGATCGGAGGAGTGAGACGTGAAGTACATGCTGCTGATCTGGAACCGGCCCGGCTTCGTGGAGGAGCTGTCCGAGGCGGAGCGCACCGTGATCTTCGGCGAGGTCGACGAGATCATGAAGGAGCTGACCGAGTCCGGCGAGCTGGTCGGCGGGGAGGCGCTGGCCCACCCGTCGCAGGCCCGGACGGTACGGCCGGCGGCCGGCGGCACCGAGATCACCGACGGCCCGTTCGTGGAGAGCAAGGAGCAGTTCGCCGGCTACCTGACCGTTGACTGCGACACCCCGGAGCGGGCCGCCGAGATCGCCGCCCGCTGGCCGGACGTGCGGCACGGCTTCGGCGTGCTGGAGGTGCGCGCGGTGATGGAGCAGGCCGGGACGGAGATGTGACCGACCGGGCGGTCGAGGATCTGCTGCGCACGCTGGCGCCGCAGGTCCTCGGCGTGCTCGTGCGCCGGCACGGCCAGTTCTACGCCTGCGAGGACGCCGTCCAGGAGGCGCTGCTCGCCGCCGCCACCCAGTGGCCGGCGCAGGGCGTCCCGGACCACCCCCGGTCCTGGCTGGTCACGGTGGCCACCCGCCGGCTCACCGACGAGTGGCGCAGCGAACACGCCCGCCGGGAACGCGAGGTCGCGGTGGCGGTCCGGCAGCCCGCGTACGCCGCCGTCGCGCCGCCCGCCGACGAGGAACCGCCGAGCGGCGACGACACGCTGCGACTGCTGTTCCTCTGCTGCCACCCGGCACTGCCGGTGAATGCCCAGGTGGCGCTCACGCTGCGCGCGGTGGGCGGCCTGAGCACCGCGGAGATCGCGCGGGCGTACCTGGTGCCGGAGGCCACCATGAGCCAGCGGATCCGCCGCGCCAAGCAGCGGATCGAGGCGAGCGGGGCGCGCTTCACGCTGCCCTCGCCGGCCGACCGGGACGAGCGGCTGGGCGCGGTGCTGCGCGTGCTCTACCTGATCTTCAACGAGGGCTACACCGCGTCCAGCGGCGACGCGCTGCACCGGGTCGAGCTGACCGGGGAGGCGATCCGGCTGGCCCGGGAGCTGCACCGGCTGCTCCCGACCGACGGCGAGGTGGCCGGGCTGCTGGCCCTGATGTTGCTCACCGACGCGCACCGGGCGGCGCGTACCGGCCCGGACGGGGAGCTGGTGCCGCTGTCCGAGCAGGATCGCACCCGCTGGGACCGGGCCGGGATCGACGAGGGCATCGCGCTGGTGACCGAGGCGTTGACCTGGTCGGCGCCGGGCCCGTACCAGGTGCAGGCGGCCATCGCGGCGGTGCACGCGGAGGCGCCCACCGCCGCCACCACGGACTGGCCGCAGATCGTGGCGCTCTACCGGGTGCTGGCCCGGATCGCCCCGAACCCGATGGTCACGCTGAACCAGGCGGTCGCGGTGGCGATGGTGGACGGGCCCCGCGCCGGCCTCGCGCTGCTCGCGCCGCTGGACGTTGACGACCGCACGGCCGGCCACCACCGGCTCGCCGCCGTCCGGGCACACCTGCTCGAACTGGCCGGCGACCGCGTCGCCGCCCGGGCCGCCTACCTGGCCGCCGCACGGGCCACCACCAGCCTGCCCGAGCGCCGCTACCTGGAGGTACGCGCCGCCCGCCTGGCCGCCGACCGATGAGTTCCGGCGTCCCGGGAGGTCCACCCGTCATGGGAGAGGTCTTCAGTCAACTGTCGATGTCGTTGGACGGCTACGTGGCGGCCCCGGGGCAGAGCCTGCAGGACCCGCTCGGGCGTGGCGGCCTACGGCTGCACGAGTGGCTCTTCGCCACCGAGAGCTGGCGGGCGGAGCACGGCCTGAACGGCGGCGAGCGCGACGTCGACGCCGAGCTGGTCGAGGAGATGATCGAGGGCGTCGGCGCGTATGTGATGGGCCGGCGCATGTTCGGCGGCGGCGAGGGCCGGTGGGACCTCGGGTGGACCGGATGGTGGGGCGACGACCCGCCGTTCCGGGTCCCGGTCTTCGTGCTGACCCACCACCGGAGGGAACCGCTGCCGATGGCGGGCGGTACGGAGTTCCACTTCGTCACCGACGGGATCGAGGCGGCGCTGGAGCGGGCCCGGGCGGCGGCCGGTGACCGGTCCGTCTGCGTGGCGGGCGGCGGCGGCACGGTGCGCGGCTACCTGGCGGCGGGCCTGCTCGACTCGCTCTGGCTGCACGTGGTGCCGATCGTGCTGGGCGGCGGCACGCCGTTGTTCGACGGGCCGCTGGACGTCACCCTGGAGCCGGAGCGGGTGGTCACCGCACCCACCGTCACCCACATTCGCTACCGGGTACGCCGCTGACCCGGACGCACGCCGGGCCGGCCCGAAGGCCGGCCCGGTGGGGTGTGCGAGTCGTACGTCAGCTCTTGAAGGCGTCCTTGATCTTCTCGCCGGCCTGCTTGAGCTTGGCGCCGGCCTGGTCGTTGCGGCCCTCGGCCTCGAGGCGCTCGTTGTCGGTCGCCCGGCCCACGCCCTCCTTCACCTTGCCCGCGGTGTCCTGGGACGCGTTGTCGATCTTGTCGTCGAGACCCATGGTGAACCTCCACTCAGCAGTTGCGTGACGACAACTGGTTACCCCGCCGGCCGCCGGCCCAATCACCGGTCACCCGATCGGGCGAAACCGCCGCAGCCGGAGGCTGTTCGCCACCACGAACACCGACGAGAAGGCCATCGCCGCGCCGGCGAGCATCGGGTTGAGCAGCCCGGCGGCGGCCAGCGGCAGCGCCGCCACGTTGTAGGCGAACGCCCAGAACAGGTTCCCCTTGATGATCGCCAGGGTGCGGCGGGAGAGCCGGATGGCGTCCGCCGCGGCCCGCAGGTCGCCCCGGACCAGGGTCAGGTCGGCGGCCTCGATGGCCACGTCGGTGCCGGTGCCCATAGCCAACCCGAGGTCGGCCCGGGCCAGCGCGGCGGCGTCGTTGACCCCGTCGCCGACCATGGCGACCACCCGACCCTCGCCCTGGAGCCGCTCGACCACTGCCACCTTGTCGGCGGGCAGCACCTCCGCGATCACCTCGTCGATGCCCACCTCGGCGGCCACCGCGTTCGCCACGGTGGCGTTGTCGCCGGTGAGCAGCACCGGGGTGAGCCCCAGGTCGCGCAGCCGGTCGACCGCCGCCCGGCTGGTCGGCTTCACCGCGTCGGCCACCGCGAGCACCCCCCGGGCCCGACCGTTCCAGCCGGCCAGGACCGCCGTGCGGCCGGCGGCCTCCGCGCCGGTCGCCGCCCGCGCGACCTCCTCGGGTACGTCGAGACCGCGCTCCCCCAGCAGCCGCGCCCGACCGACCACCACGCTGCGGCCGTCGACCGTGCCGGTCACGCCGAGCCCTTCGGCGTTGGCGAAGTCGGTGACGGCCGGCAGCGGCCCGGCGTCGACCGCCGCCTCGGCCACCGCCCGGGCGATCGGGTGCTCGGAGGCCGCCTCCAGCGCGCCGGCCAGCCGGAGCAGTTCCCCGGCGTCCTCGCCGTCGGCGGGCAGCACCTCGGCCAGCGCCATCCGCCCGGTGGTGACGGTGCCGGTCTTGTCCAGCACCACGGTGTCGACCTGTCGGGTGGACTCCAGCACCTCCGGCCCCTTGATCAGCACGCCGAGCTGCGCGCCGCGCCCGGTGCCGACCAGCAGCGCGGTCGGGGTGGCCAGGCCGAGCGCGCAGGGGCAGGCGATGATCAGCACGGCCACGGCGGCGGTGAACGCGGCGGTCGGACCGGCGCCGGTGCCGAGCCACCAGCCCAGCGTGCCGGCGGCCAGGGCGATCACGATCGGCACGAAGACCCCGGAGATCCGGTCGGCCAGCCGCTGCACGGCCGCCTTGCCGGTCTGCGCCTGCTCCACCAGCCGGGCCATCTGGGCGAGCTGGGTGTCCCCGCCGATCCGGGTGGCGCGGACCACCAGCCGGCCGCCGGCGTTGACGGTCGCGCCCACCACGGTGTCGCCCGGCCCGACCTCGACCGGCACCGACTCGCCGGTGAGCATGCTGGCGTCTACCGCGGAGGTGCCCTCCTCGACCACCCCGTCGGTGGCGACCTTCTCCCCGGGCCGGACCACGAACCGGTCGGAGACCGCGAGCTGGTCGACCGGGATCCGGGTCTCCTGCCCGCCGCGCAGCACCGCCACGTCCTTCGCGCCCAGTTCGAGCAGGGCGCGCAGGGCGGAGCCGGCGGTGCGCTTGGCACGGGCCTCGAAGTAGCGCCCGGCCAGGATGAAGACCGTCACCCCGGCGGCGGCCTCCAGGTAGATGTTGCCGGCGCCGTCGCCCCGGGTGATGTCGAACCGGAACGGGTGCGTCATGCCGGGCATGCCGGCGTCGCCGAGGAAGAGCGCCCAGAGGGACCAGCCGAACGCGGCCAGTGTGCCGAGCGAGACCAGGGTGTCCATGGTCGCCGCGCCGTGGCGCAGGTTGACCAGCGCGGCCCGGTGGAACGGCAGCCCGCCCCACACCACCACCGGAGCGGCCAGCGTGAGCGAGGCCCACTGCCAGTGGTCGAACTGCCAGGCCGGCACCATGGCCAGCAGGATCACCGGCAGCGTCAGCACCGCCGAGACCCACAACCGGGTACGCGCGCCGTGCAGCTCGTCCACCGGCCCGGCGGCCGTGGTCGCCTCGGCGCGGGTGGGCGGCGGTGGCACCGCGGCCGTGTAGCCGGTCTTCTGCACGGTGGCGATCAGGTCGTCCGGCGTGACCTCGTCGGCGTACCGGACGGTGGCCTTCTCGGTGGCGTAGTTCACCGTGGCCTCGACGCCGTCCATCCGGTTGAGCTTCTTCTCGATCCGGGCGGCGCACGATGCGCAGGTCATGCCGCCGATCGCGAGTTCGATCAGGTTCGGCGCGGTCGGGAGCGTCTTTCCCGTGGTGGTCATCGCGGCACCTCCCCGGTCAACTGTGCCCGTGCCCCGGGGTGCCGTGTCCGGCGTCCGGGGTCGGTGCGGTGGTGGTCGCCGGCCCGGTGGGCGTCGGCGGGGCCTGGTCGCCGGCCACGACGGTGAACTCGGCGGTGTGCACCGCGTCGCCGTGCCGGAAGTCCAGGTAGAGACGGTACGCCCCGGCCGACGGCACCTCGGCCGCGAACGTGACCGCCGGCCCGGCCGGCGTCCGCCCGTCGCCGGGCGTGCCCTCCGGGTGCACGTGCAGGTAGGCCAGGTCACCCTGGCGCAGCGCCACCAGGTGGCCGTACGCCCCGAGGTAGGGCTGGAGGTCGGTGACCGGCCGGCCGTCCCGGCTGACCGAGAGCGTGAGCCGGCTGGTGCGGCCGGGCTCCGGCGCGCCGGTGAGCGTGACGGTGTAGCCGTCGACAGTGGTGCTGGTGGCCGGTGGCGGCAACGGTCGCGCGGCCAGCGTGCCGGGGACGGTGACGTCGACGCCGAGCGTCAACGGCTCCCCGCCGGTCGGGGTGAAGTCGGCGAACGCCCGCCACACGCCCGGCCCGGTGAGCGGTGAGGCGACCCGCCAGGTGCCGTCGTCGGCCAGCTCCGGGTGCACGTGCCGGAAGCCGGAGAGGTCGCGGCGGGCGACGATCAGGTGCATGCGCTTGTCGTGGGCCACCTCGTAGCGGGTGACCGGGCGGCCGTCCGGGCCGGTGATCCGGAACGCGAACTGCCCGTCGGGGGCGGCCGTCGGCTGGAGCGTGTAGCCACGCTCGGAGACGAGCAGCCCGCCGGGCAGGTGGGCGTCGGTGCCCCCGGCGTCGGTGTCCTCGGTGTGGCCCTGGTCGCCGTGGCCGGTGTCGGCGTCGTGGCGGGTCTCGGCGGCGGGGGCGACGGGATCGACCACGTGGCCGATCCCGTACGCCGCGCCGAACACCGCCGCGAGGCCGAGGGCGAAGCCGCTCAGCTTCGTCGCCGTGTTCATGGTGCCTCCTCGTGTGCTCCGGGTCGGTGGACCCGTCACGCCTCGACGAGGTCGTAGCCGGCCTCGTCGACGGCGGCGCGGACGGCGTCCGCGTCCAGCGGGCTCGGGCTGGTGACGGTGACCCGGCCGGTGGCCAGGTCGACCTGGACGTCGGTGACGCCCGGCAGTGCGCGCAGTTCGGTGCTCACCGCGGTGACGCAGTGCCCGCAGGTCATGCCCCGCACCTGGTAGGTGGTCTCCATGGGTTCCCTCCGATCCCATACCCCCCTGGGGTACCCACCGCACGTTAGCATACCCCCGAGGGGTACGCTATCCTCGGCGGCATGACCACGCCGCCCACCCCGACCCGGGGCTACACCGCCAGCAAGGACCAGCTCCTCGCCCGGCTCCGCCGCATCGAGGGTCAGGTCCGGGGCATCGAGAAGATGGTCGAGGACGACCGCTACTGCATCGACGTGCTGACCCAGATCTCGGCCATCCAGGCCGCGCTGGACAAGGTCGGCCTGGGCCTGCTGGACGGGCACGCCCGGCACTGCATGCACGAGGGGGCCGCCGAGGGCCGGGCCGACGAGATGGCGTCCGAGATGATGGCCGCCGTCGGCCGCCTGATGAAGCGCGGCTGACCGGCCTGGCCTGATCCGGCGTCCACCGGCGGCGCGGGCCGCCCTGGCTACCATGGCCGGGCGACGACCCGGGCGTGATCCCACGCGTCCGCGCCGGTCCCGGTGACCCGACCGGTCCGGTGACCCGGTTCCGCCGCGACCGTTGGGAGAGACGCCGTGGGCGCCGATCACACCCGTCCCGCAGCCGCCGCGCCGCCGGGCGTACGCCGGCTCCTGATCGCCACCGTGGTGCCGCTCTTCGTGCTCACCGTGATCGCGGCGCTGCTGCTCTGGCCCCGGGCGGACCGCGACCCGGTGGACGGCGGCGCGGACGTGCCGCGCTACCACGGCACGGTGACCCGGGTGGTGACCGAGCCCTGCCCGCCGACGCCCGAGTCGCCCGAGGGCGACACCGGCGGCCCCTGCGGCACCGTGACCGTCGCCGCCGAGCAGGGGCCGGACGCGGGCCGGCAGGTCGAGACGCCGGTCCCCACCGGACCCGGCGCTCCCCGGGTCTCGGTCGGTGACGAGGTGGTCCTGGTCGAGCTGGTCGACCCGGCCGACCCGTCGGTGAAGACCTACAACATCGCCGAGCACCAGCGCGGTACGCCGCTGATCTGGCTGGTGGCGCTCTTCGCCGCCGCGATCGTGGCGTTCGGCCGCTGGCGCGGGCTGGCCGCGCTCGGCGGGCTGGTGGCCAGCTTCGCCATCCTGCTCGGTTTCGTGCTCCCCGGCATCGGCGCCGGGCAGTCGCCGCTGCTGGTGGCGATCGTCGGCGCCGCACTGATCATGTTCGTGGTGCTCTACCTGACCCACGGGATCACCGCGCAGACGTCGGTGGCGGTGCTCGGCACGCTCGGCAGCCTGGTGATCACCGGAGTGCTGGGCACGGCAGCCACCGCCGCCACCCACCTGACCGGCTTCGGCAGTGAGGACGCCACCACGCTGTCGATGTTCCAGGGTGACGTGGACCTGCACGGACTGCTGCTGGCCGGCATCATCATCGGCTCGCTCGGCGTGCTGGACGACGTCACCGTCACCCAGGCGGCCACCGTCACCGAGCTGGCGCACGCCAACCCGGGGCTGTCCCGACGACAGCTCTACCGGGCGGCCACCCGGGTGGGCCGGGCGCACATCGCGTCCACCGTCAACACCATCGTGCTGGCGTACGCGGGCGCCTCGCTGCCGCTGCTGCTCCTGCTGGTCGCCGACTCCCGCCCGGTGGGTCAGCTGCTCACCAGCGAGTTCCTCGCCCAGGAGATCGTCCGCAGCGCGGTGGCCACGCTCGGCCTGATCGCCGCCGTACCGCTGACCACCGCGCTGGCCGCGGTCGTGACCACCGCCGGCCGCGCCGCGCGGGCCGCCGGACCCGCGACGCCCCGGCCGCCGTCGCCCCGGGAGGACGCGTGGGAGGCGCTCGGCGAGGGGCGGTCCGGCGGGGGCAGGAGCACGGAGGCCGCATGGTGACACTCCGCAGCGTGACGGCCGATTCCAAACGCGATGCTGGTCACGCTGGGCGGTGGCGAATTCTCGCGATTGGTCGGCTTCCGGACGTAGATCCCCGGGAGTGGTCTCGGGTAACCTCGCTGCCGGTCACCGCCGAAGGCGCGCACCGGCGCCTGCGGTGCCGCCGCCCAATCGCCTCCGGGCGAGCCGGGGAACCAGGTACATGGGGTGAATCCGCGCCAGCGGTAGGGACCACTTCCGTCCCGAACCCGTCAGCTAACCCGGTCGGCGGTCGACGGAAGGGAACACTGTGACGGCACCCCTGCGCCGCTGGCTGACACCCGTGGTGGCCGTGCTCGCCGCTCTCGCCGTGCTGGCCGGGCCGACGCCGGCCTCGGCGGCCCCCGGCACCGCCGCCCCGAACCCCTCGGGCCACTCGGAGGACGACGACCCACCGCTGATCAGCGAGGCCGTCACCGCCGCCAACCGCGCCTACCTCCAGGCCAAGTCGAAGTTGGACACGTCCCGCAAGCGGCAGCTCCAGCTCGCGCTGGAGGTGAAGGCGGCGCAGAACCAGCTCGACGCGCTCAGCCCGCAGGTGAGCGAGATCGCGGCACAGTCCTACCGGACCGGTCGCGTCGGCGCCATGGCGATGCTGCTGGAGAGCGACTCCCCCGACTCGTTCGTGCGCCGGGCCAGCGCCCTCGACGAGCTGAACCTGTTCAACGCGCAGCGACTCGCCGCCATCAACGAGGTGAAGGGCCGCGCCGAGCGGGCCAAGATCGCGCTCGACGCCGAGGTGCGGGAGCAGGAGAAGCAGGCGAACGCGATGGCCCGCGAGAAGGCCGAGGCGCAGAAGGCGCTGAAGCTGGTCGGCGGGCTGGACTTCACCGGTGGCCTGGTCTCGGCCACCTCGAAGGTTGCCGAGATCGGCCCCGGCCGCACCGCCGACGGCGGGTGGAAGTCGGAGTCGTGCAGCGAGAACGACCCGACCACCTCGGGCTGCGTCACGCCGCGCACCCTGCACGCGTACAAGGAGGTCAAGCGCGCCGGGTTCAACCGCTTCGTGGGCTGCTACCGCCCCGGCGGGCCGTGGGAGCACCCCAAGGGCAAGGCGTGCGACTGGTCGTTGCAGAACAGCGGCTTCGCACCGTGGCACAACAACGACACCCGCCGGTACGGCAACGAGGTGGCCGCCTTCCTCATCCGCAACGCCGACCGGCTGGGCATCTACTACGTGATCTGGAACCGGCAGATCTGGTTCCCGGCGACCGGCTGGAGTTCCTACAGCGGGCCCTCCAACCACACCGATCACGTGCACATGTCGCTGCTCTGACGCGCGCGTACGACGATAGGGGCCGCCCACGGGCGGCCCCTATCGTATCCGTTCCCGGTCAGCCGGCGAGCGCCGCGTCCGCCGACGCGGCCGGCGCCGGCAGCGGGGCCGGGGACTGCGCCACCGTCCGGACCTCGCCGCCACTGAGCCGGTACGACATGCCGACCACCGCGCAGGCCCCGCCGGCCACCTTCGCGGCGAGCACCGAGGAGCGGGCCAGCAGGGTCTCCACCGTCTGGGCGATGTGCACGTCGATGATGCCGTCGAGGTCCTCGACTCCCTGCCGGCCGGCCCGGAGCAGGCTGGGTGAGACGGCGTCCACCACCGCGCCCAGGTGCCCGGCCGGGGCGGAGCCGGTGCGGACCGCCTCACGGGCCGCCTGGACCGCGCCGCACGAGTCGTGGCCGAGCACCACCACGAGCGGCGTGCCGAGCACGGTGACGGCGTACTCCACGCTGCCCAGCACCTCCGGGCCGGCGGTGTGGCCGGCCGTGCGCACCACGAAGAGGTCACCGAGGCCGCGGTCGAAGATGATCTCGGCGGCGAGTCGCGAGTCGGAGCACCCGACGATCACCGCGAACGGATGCTGGCCGTCGGCGACCGCCGCCCGGTGCCCGGCGTCCTGGTTCGGGTGCTGGGGCACACCGGTGACGAACCGGTGGTTACCGGCACGCAGTTCGGCGAGTGCCTCATCGGGGGTGGTCGGGATCATGCTGCTCACCTCGTCCTCGCGCGGAGCCGTCAGGCCGGCCGGCGGCGGTGTCGGCCCCGCGACCCACCGTCACACGCGACCCATGGCACGTCAAGATTTCGTGATACGCATTTCATACGTCACCGTCGCGGATCGCGCCGGGTCGGGGCGCCGACGGAAGGAGTCATACGATGACCACCATGGCGACCACACCGGCCGAGGACGGGAGCCGCAAGAACTGGACCTTCCTCACCAATCACGGGCACGTCCTGCTGGCCATCGCGCGCAACCCCACCGCACGCCTGCGGGACGTGGCCGACGAGGTGGGTGTCACCGAGCGGGCGGCCCAGGCCATCGTCGCCGACCTGGAGGCCGGTGGCTACCTGCGCCGCACCCGGGTGGGCCGGCGCAACGAATACACGGTCAACCCGCACGGGCGCTTCCGGCACCCGGCGGAGGCCGACCAGCAGGTGGGTGCGCTGCTCGACCTGTTCGGCGCCGAGCCGACCGGCGACACCGCCGAACGCTGACCGTCCTCGCGCGACCGCCCGTTCCCCCGCGCCCACGGCCGCGACGGTAATCTCACCGCGTGCGCGACAGCTTGCTGGCGAACGGGACGACGGGGCGCGTCCGTGCCGGACACCGGATCAGGTCCGTCCTGTCCGGAGCGGCGGTCGCCGCCCTGGTCGGCGGCGCGCTGGCGGTGCCGACGCCGGCTGTCGCGGCGCCCGCGTGCGGGCCCACCGGCGGCCCGGCCCCCACCGAGGTGCCCTGGGCGTTGAGCCGGCTCGACCCGGCGGCCGCCTGGCGGGTCGGCAAGGGGCAGGGCGTCACGGTCGCGGTCGTCGACTCCGGCGTCTCACCGAGCCACCCGTTGCTGCGCGGCCGGGTGCTGCCGGGCGAGGACTTCAACCAGTTGGTGCACCTGCGCGGGCAGTGCGACCTGGTCGGTCACGGCACCATGGTGGCGGGCATCATCGCTGGCCGGGAGGGCACCGGCTCGCCGTACACCGGCATCGCGCCCGAGGCCCGCATCCTGCCGCTGCGCGTGCTGGCCGAGAACAAGGAGAACTTCGACCCGGACGTGCCGGGCGAGATCGGCCGGGCGATCCGCTGGGCGGTCGACCACGACGCCGACGTGATCAATCTGTCCCTGGTCACGCTCGACGACCCGGCCCTCCGGTCGGCCGTCGACCACGCCCTGGGCAAGGGCGTGATCGTGGTGGCCTCCGCCGGCAACCGGCAGGAGAACCGGGAGGACCGGCCGGCCTACCCCGCGGCCTACCCGGGGGTCATCGCCGTCGCCGGCATCGACGAGCAGGGCGGCCACGTGGGCAGCTCGGTCAGTGCGGACTACGTGGACATCGCCGGCCCGGGCCTGAACATCGTCGGCCCCGCCCCGCAGGGTGCGGGCTACCGCGCGGAGCCGCAGGGCGGGACGAGCTTCGCCACCGCGTACGTCTCGGGGGTGGCCGCGCTGGTGCGGGCCGCGCACCCCGAGATCAGCCCCGAGGAGGTGGCCTACCGGTTGACCCGCACGGCGGACAACCCGCCCGACGGGCACAACACGGAGGTGGGCTACGGGATGGTCAATCCCTACCGGGCGGTGACGAACCTGCTGGGCACCCGCGACGACCCCCCACTGGGCGCGATGCCGCCGCCGGCGCCGGCCGCCGACCCCCTGGCCCGGCAGCGCACGGTCGCGATCTGGGTCGCCGTCGTCGGCGGGCTGCTGGCCGGCGTCCTGCTCACGCTGCGCCCGATCCTGGTACGTGGGCGGCGGCGCGGCTGGCGCCCCGGCCGTCGCGACCTCCCCCACGACGCCTGACCCGGCCCCGTCACCTCCCGGCGGGCGCCGCCTCCCCGCCGCACGGGGAAACGCAGCGGCTCCGCCCGGCGCGAGCCGGAGCGGAGCCGTCGTGGACCGGTCGGGTCAGTTGCCCCAGACCCTGGAGTTGCTCATCTCCGTGGTCATGTAGTTCTCGCGCGCGATGCCCACCGCGCCGCCGATCTCGTTGAGGACCTTGTTGATGTCCCGCACGGCGGCGTCCCACTGGGCCTGGTGCTGCTCGTAGGCGGCCCGGTCCTGGCCCTCCCACTCGAGCTTGCTCAGCATCGCCCGCAGCGTGTCCAGCTTCTCGTCGATGGTCCGCGAGATGGCCTGCATCTGCTGGTTGCTGCTCTCGAGGACAGCGTAGTCAACCTTGATGCTCATCGATTCCTCCTCTGCCTGTCTTCGCGGATCACGGGTTGAGCGCAGCGTGGAACTTGTCCAGCATCTGCTGCTGCTCTTCGTCGTTGACCTGGTGCGTGGTGCCGGACTTGTCGAGCAGGTCCGCGATGTTGTCCATCGCCGTGAGCAGCTTCGCCGTGTCCTCGGTCCAGCGGTTCATCAGGCCCTGGAAGCCCGTGGAGGCCTGGCCCTTCCAGGCCATGGCCAGGTCGTCGACCACGTTCCACAGCTTCTTGAGCTCGCCGTCGACGTCGCTGCGCGTGGACCGCACGTCACTCGCGGCGGTGTGCAGAGTCGCTGCACTGACCTCGAACGCCATGCTTCACACCCTTCCGTCATCTAGTGGCGGCGGTTCCGCCGCGCCCTCCCCCGCGGCAAGGCGAACACACCCCACCGACGGACACTTCATCCGAACCGTAGCGGACGACGTCCAACCCGCGCAGCCCTCCCTTCCCATCGTCGAATTCCGACAGGACACCGCGATCCGGCGTGGACCGTACGAGTTGGACGGTGCCCGGTCAGGCCGGCTCCGTCCAGGCGGTCTGGATCAGCTGCTGGCCGTCGCGGCGGCGGACCAGGGTGCCCCGGCCGGGCGGCTGCGGGGTCGGCCGCAGGTTGCCGAACACCGCACCCTCCTCGCGGCTGCCCGACATCAGCAGGCCCGGCGAGTCCAGCTCGCGCAGGCGTTGCAGCACCGGCTCGTAGAGAGCCCGGGCCACGCCGCCCACCCGCCGCGTGACGATCAGGTGCAGGCCGATGTCCCGCGCCTGCGGCAGCAGTTCGTGCAGCGCGCTGAGCGGGTTGTTGCCGCCGGAGGCGACCAGGTCGTAGTCGTCCACCAGGATGTAGAGCTCCGGCCCCTTCCACCAACTGCGGTCGCGCAGCTGGGCGGTGGTCACGTCCGGCCCGGGCAGCCGGTTCTGCAACGCGCTGCGGATGGAGCCGAGGCCCTGGCTGAACACCTGGTTGGACGGCGCGTAGTCGAGCAGGTGGTCGCCCTCGACCGCCCCCAGCAGGCCCCGCCGGTAGTCGGCGATGACGAGCCGCGCCTGGGCCGGGGTGTAGCGCTCGGCGATCCCCCGGGCGATCAGCCGCAGCAGGTTGGTCTTGCCGCACTCGGCGTCACCGAAGACGGTCAGGTGCGGCTCGCTCGCCAGGTCCAGGTAGACCGGGGCGAGCGCCGACTCGTTGACCCCGATCGGGATGCCCGGGGCGGACCGGTCGACCACCTGGGCCAGGTCGGTCAGCGCCAGCTTGCGCGGCAACAGCCGGACCTTCGGAGCGGGCCGGCCCGGCCAGTTCGCCGCCACGTGGCCGGCCAGCGCCACCGACGCCTCGGTCAGGTCCTCGATGTCGCGCTTGCCGTCGATCCGCGAGACCGCGGTGAGGAAGTGCAGCTTGTCCCGGGTCAGGCCCCGACCCGGCGAACCGACCGGCACGTTCTGCGCGGCCCGCCGGTCGATCTCCGACTCGGACGGGTCACCGAGCCGCAGCTCCAGCTTGGTGCCGAGCAGGTCCCGCATGTTGATCCGGATCTCCGCCCAGCGCACCGCCGTGATCACCACGTGCACGCCGAAGCCCAGCCCCCGGTTGGCCAGGTTGGTGATGGTCTGCTCCAGCTCCTCGTACTCCTGGCGCAGCGTGTTCCAACCGTCCACCACGAGGAAGACGTCCCCGAACGGGTCGTCGGCGAACTCCCCGGCGGCCCGCCGCCGGCGGTAGCTCGCCACCGAGTCGATGCCGTGCTGGGTGAACCGGTTCTCCCGCTCGTCGATCACGGCGACCACCTCGGCGACGGTCCGCCGGACCGCCTCGGTGTCGCGCCGACCGGCCACGCCGGAGGTGTGCGGCAGCCCGTCCAGGCTGCGCAGCGCGCCGCCGCCGAAGTCGAGGCAGAAGAACTGCACCTCACGCGGCGTGTGGGTGAGCGCGAGGGAGGCCAGCATCGAACGCAGCATGGTGCTCTTGCCGCTCAGCGAGGCGCCGACGATCACCACGTTGCCACCGGCGCCGGAGAGGTCGACCATCATCGGGTCCCGACGCTGCTCGTACGGCCGGTCGACGATGCCGACCGGCACCGCGAGCCGGCCCCGGCCCGGCCAGTCCGCGGTGGTCAGGCCGAACGTCGGGTGCACGCTCAGCTTGGGCAGCAGCTCGGCCAGCCCGGACGGCTCCGCCAGCGGCGGCAGCCAGACCTGGTGCGCCGGCCGGCCCCGGCCCTTGAGCTGGTCGATCAAGACGTCCAGCATGGCCACCGCCTTGCCGTCACCGGTCTGCTCCGGCTCGGGCGCGGTCTCCGCCGGGGTCGGCAGCTTCGGCACCGGCACGTAGTCGATGCCGTACGGGACGATCCGGCGCTGCACCTGCGCCCGGCTGGAACGCTGCGTCTGCCCCGGCGCCCGGTAGGGGCCGGAGACGTAGGCGGCGCGGAACCGCAGCATGGTGGCCGTGTCGGTCTTCAGGTAGCCGTGACCCGGCGCGCTCGGCAGCTCGTAGGCGTCCGGCACCCCGAGCACGATCCGGCTCTCCACCGCCGAGAAGGTCCGCAGACCGATCCGGTACGACAGGTGCGTGTCCAGACCGCGCAGCTTGCCCTCCTCCAGTCGCTGCGAGGCGAGCAGCAGGTGCACGCCGAGCGACCGACCCAGCCGGCCGATCATCACGAACAGGTCGATGAAGTCCGGCTTGGCGGCCAGCAGCTCGGAGAACTCGTCACAGATGATGAGCAGGCTGGGCATCGGCTCCAGCGGCTCACCGGCCGCCCGCGCCTTCTCGTAGTCGTAGCGGGAGACGTAGTTGCCGGACGCCCGCAGCACCTCCTGGCGGCGGTTCATCTCGCCGGCCAGCGCGTCCCGCATCCGGTCGACCAGCGGCAGCTCGTCGGAGAGGTTGGTGATCACGGCGCTGGTGTGCGGCAACGCGTCCAGCGACGCGAACGTGGCGCCGCCCTTGAAGTCGACCAGGACGAAGTTGAGCTCCTCCGACGAGTGCGTCACGGCCAGCGCACCGACCACCGTACGCAGCAACTCGCTCTTGCCGGAACCGGTCGCGCCGATGACCAGGCCGTGCGGGCCCATGCCCTCGTGCGCGGACTCCTTGAAGTCCAGCTCGACCACGTTGCCGTCCGGCCCCAGGCCGAGCGGGATGCGCAGCCGGTCCCGGTGGCCGCGCGGGCGCCAGGTCTGCCGGGTGTCCACGGTGGCGGCGTCGCCGACGCCGAGCAGGTCCGGCAACTCCATGCTGCGGGCCAGCGGCTCTTCGGTGCTGGCGCCCTGCTGCTGGGAGAGCCGGAACGGGGCGATCTGCCGGGCCAGCCCCTCCGCCGCCGCCAGCGACAGCCGGTCCGGCCGGCCGAGCCGGGAGGAGGTGGGGCCGCGCACCAGGTCGAGCCCGCTGCCGTCACCGGCGTCCAGGCAGAGCAGCCACCGGCCGGCGTCCCGGGGGACCGCGCCGGACAGGTCGAACACGGTCGCGCCGAGCAGCCCCGCGCCGGTCAGCGCGCAGGTCGCCGAGACCTCGCCGCCGTCGAGCACCACCACCACGTGCGGCGCGGTGGTGAGCGGCTTCGCCTCCGGGGCGAACCGGGGCCGGCCGCCCAACTCGTTGGCGAGCGCCGACTCCGCCTCGGCCAGGCTGGCGAAGACCATCCGGCGCGCGCCCGCCGCGTCCGTACGCCCCGGGTGCTGGGCGTGCGGCAGCCACTTCGCCCAGTCCCAGACCGGCTGCCGGTCCGGTGCGGCCACCACGACGACCAGCAGGTCCTCCGGGGCGTGGAAGGTGACCAGCTGACCCAGCGCGGCCCGGGCCAGATCGAGCACCGGCTCGCGGTCGCCGCGCAACGCGATCCGGCTGAACGCGCGCAGCGACAGGGCGGTGGGCAGGTCGGGCACGCTGGAGTGGGCCCTGACGAACCGGCGCAGCGCGATCGCGCTCATCGGCTCCAGGTCCTCCACCGGCTTGGTCTCCGGCGGCACGATCTCCACCGCCAGCCGTTGCGGACCGAGCGCGATCCGCACCTCGCCGAAGTCGTCCTCGGTGATCCGCCGCTCCCACAGCCGACGCGAGGCGGCGATCGACCAGAGCGCGTCGGGCTCCGGGTGCCGCCAGGTCATCGCGGCGCGCTGCTGCTCGGCCGCCCGCCGGGTGCGCTTGCGCATCTGCGCCAGGTAGCGCATGTAGTCGCGCCGCTGGGCGTTCAGCTCCGCCTTGTCGTTGCCGCCGTTGCCGAGCGTGCCGATCGCCATGCCCAACATGGACACCCCGAACAGGCCACCGGCGACGTACGTCATCATGCCGCCGCCACGGCCGGCGTAGAGGAAGGCCATCGCGCCGACGCCGCAGAGCATCGGCAGGATCATCAACACCTGCCCCATGCCCTTGGCCTGCGGCTCCGGCAGCTCGGGCGGAGACTCCAGCAGGACCTCGCCGCGCGGCAGCGCGGGTCCCGGTTGACGCGGAAGTCGGCGGAACACCACCGTACTCACGGCTCTCCCCTCCCCAGAAGTGGCAGTGATCGTGGTCTGCCACCGCCGGTGAGCGTCGGGTGGGCAACCTGTGCGACCGCCATCGTAGGTAATCTCCCGGAGGCGTCGTGGACCCGTGGGGGCGACGTCGACGGCCGGGTGGATCGTAGGGCGAGCACGAGGAGGCCACAGTGGCGACGAAGGCGGCGACCGGCGGGCTGAGCCGGATCACCATCGTGGCGCCGCGCACCAGGATGGATCTGGCGCTGCCGTCCGACGTGCCGCTGGCCGACCTGCTGCCCACGCTGCTGCGCTACGCCGGCGAGGACCTCGCCGACGAGGGTGTGCGGCACGGCGGTTGGAGCCTGTCCCGGCTGGGCGGGCAGCCGCTCGACGGTGGCCGCACCGCCGCGCAGCTCGGCGTCCGCGACGGTGAGGTGCTCTACTTCAACCCCCGGGCCGCCACCGCACCCGAGATCGTCTTCGACGACGTGGTGGACGCGGTCGCCACCTCCACCACCCAGCGGGCCGGCGCCTGGCAGGTGGGCACCACGCGCTCGTTCGCCGTTCTCCTCGCCGGGTCGACGCTGGCCGCGGGCGCGGTCGTGGCGCTGTTCACCGGGCCGCCGCAGCTCCCCGGCGCGCTGGCCGCCCTGGTGGTCGCGGTCGCCCTGCTGGTGGGCGCCGCCGTGCTGTCCCGGGCTGCCGGCGACAGCCGTACCGGCGCGGTGCTGGCCCTGGTCGGTGTCGGTTACGCGGCGGTCGGCGGCCTGCTCGTGCTCGCCGGGGACCGATCGCTCGACGACCTGGCCGGCCCGCACGTGCTGCTCGCCGCCACCGCGGTGGTGGTCTTCGGCGCGGTGGCCGCGCTCGCCGTCGGCGACCGGCTGCCGCTGTTCCTCGGCGCGGTGGGCGTGGGGGCGGCCGTCGGTCTCGGCGCGGTGCTCAGCCTGGCCTTCGGCATCGGCGCGGCGGCCTCGGCGGCGGTGGTGGCGACGGTGGCCTTCGGCGCGCTGCCCGCGCTGCCGATGCTCGCCTACCGACTGGCCCGACTGCCGGTGCCGTCGATCCCGACCGGCCCGGAGGACCTGAAGACCGACACCGAGTCGGTGGACGGGCCGTCGGTGCTGCGCGACAGCGAGCGCGCCGACGGATTCCTCACCGGCCTGCTCTGGACCGTATCGCTGCTGGTGCTCGGCGGCGAGGTGGTGCTCGCGCTCGACGGCCGGCTCCCGGCCGTCCTGCTCTGCCTGGTGCTGGCCCTGCTGTCGCTGCTGCGGGCGCGCCCGTTCCTCGGCCGGGGCCAGCGCACCCCGGTGCTGCTCGCCGGCACCGTCGGCCTCGGCCTCACCGCCCTGGCGGTCTTCGCGGCCGGCTCCACGCCGGTCCGGCTCGGACTGGTCCTGGGCGGGCTGACCGTGGTGGCCGTGATCAGCCTGGTCTACGGCCTCACCGTGGCCGGCAAGCGGATCTCCCCGGTCTGGGGCCGCACCCTGGACATCGTCGAGATCCTGCTGATCGTCGCGCTGGTGCCGCTCGCCGTCTGGGTCTGCGGCATGTACGGCTGGATCGTCAACCTTCGACCGTGACGGTGCCCATAGCGGTGCCGACCGGCGCGGTGGCGTAGACGCCGGGGCCGTGCTGGCCGTCCAGCGGGCGGGCCGGCACACCGGCCCGCCGGGCCATGTCCCGCACGACCTTCACCAGCGCCTCGGCGTGCCCGTCCATGGCCGCCACGCGCAGCAGCGGCGGGACCCGCCGGCCGCCGGGGAGCACCACGGCCGCCACGGTGTGCGAGGGCGCGGAGGTCGAGGTGACCGCGTCCACCAGCGCGCCCAGCGAGCCGGTGGGGCGGACCCGCAGGGCCAGGCAGCGCTGCGTCCAGCCGCCCCCGCGCAGGCTGGTCCACGTCTCGACCGGGGACTCCGGCGCCAGGTCGAGCCCGGCCCCGGAGACCACGGCCGCGTGCAGCTCGTCCCGGCCCAGGACCCGGTGGCCGAGGCCGGCGGCGGTGAGCGCCTTGCCGAGCCGGCCCACCCCGGCCGCGACGGTGCGGTGCACGCCGCGCAGGCCGCCGCCACGGCTCACCGTCTCGGCGCGCGCGTCTCCCACCGACAGGCGCAGCGCCACCCACACCGTGCGGTGCGCCGCGGGCGGCGCGCCGGGCGCCGGGTACCAGACCAGGGTGTGCGAGACCACCTGGGTCTGGGTGACCGGGCCGGTGAAGTCGGCCAGCACGGCGAGCGCCCGGTCCACCGTCGACGCCTCGATCGACCCGGCGGGCGCGCCGGGTCGACCGGTCAACGCCAGGGCGGCGAACCAGCCCCGGTCGTCCTGCCCGACGCCGAGACGGGTGCCGCGTTCGGTCAGCTCCACCACGGTCAGCTCGGGGGCGAGCGCGGCCAGCCGCGGGTCACCGCCGGGCACCGCGCCCCGGGACCGGTCCCGACGTCGGCGCAGCCGGCGACGGAGCATCAGGTCCTCGTACCACCAGCGGCCGCCCCGGCGGGCGAACGCGGCCACCACGGCCAGCAGCGCCAGCCCGGCGACCACGGCGAGCAGCCAGGCCGGGCCCGCGGTGGCGAACCAGACCGCGAGCACCGCGCACTCCACCACCACGAGCTGACCGACGACGAACGGACCGAGTCGGCCCCGCCGGCGCCGGTCCGCCGGGGTGACCGGCCGGTCCGCCGGCACGGCGGGGGCGGTGGCCGTACGACCGGGTGGCGCCTGGAGCTGCGTCATCGGTGAGCGTCCCTTCTGGACATCCTGGGCATCCGCCGGCGGGGTGGGTCGTCGGGTGGCGGACGGGTCCCGGCGCACCCCCGACGGCCCCTTATCGTAGGGAAGCCCGCGGCGCTGTTCGGACCTGATCGCCGCGGACCCACCCCCGCCGGAGGTTAGTCATGCGGACCCGCCGCGATCAGGTGCAGGCGTACCGCTTCGTCACCCGCCGCATCGTCTCCGCGCTGCTCTCCGGCGACCCGGAGACCAACGACCTGCCGATGCGCCGCCTCGGCATGGCGGTGTTCGGCAGCGTCGTCGCCGCGGCCGTGGTGCTCGGCGGCGTGGGCGCGTACGGGCAGCTCACCAGCAACTCGGCGCCGCTCGAGGCGAACACCGTGGTGATCGAGCGGGAGACCGGCGCCACCTACTACTTCGGCGAAGACCAGGTGCTGCACCCGACGCTCAACTACGCCTCGGCCCGGCTGATCGTGAACGACGCCGCCGCGACGGTCCGCACCATGTCGCAGGCCTCCATCAAGGACCGGCCGCGGGGCCGGATGGTGGGCATCGTGGGCGCGCCGGACGACCTGCCGGACCGCAAGTCCCTGGTCGGGCTGCCGTGGTCGGTCTGCGACGTGCCCGACCCGAACGACCCGCGGCGCTCCACCACCCGCCTGGTGGTCGACCGCCCGCTGCCCGGCGGCACCCCGCTCACCGACCGGGCCGTCCTGGTCCGCACCAGCGACGCGCGCTATCTGCTCACCGGCGGCGCCCGCCTGCGCGTGGTCGGCGACGAGCAGGCGCTGGTGGCGTTGCAGATGGCGGGCGCCACCAACCTCACCGTCGGGCAGCAACTGCTCAACGCGGTGCCGGTGGGCCCGGCGCTGCGCAAGCCCGCGATCGACGGGGACGGCGGGCCGAGCGGGCTCACCGTCGCCGACCGGCCGGCCCGGATCGGTCAGGTCTACCAGGCCGCCGGCCAGTACTACGTGCTGACCCGGCAGGGTCTGGCCACGATCCGGGAGGTCACCGCCCGCCTGCTCCTCGGCGGCGGCGGCACGGTGACCGAGATCACGGCGGACGAGGCCGGCCGGCTTCTCACCGACCAGCGGCTGGACGCCGACGGGCTGCCGGCCCGGACGCCGACGCTGCACGACGTCCGCCCCGGGCGCACGGTGCTCTGCGCCACCTACCGCTCCGGGCCGGCCGGCCAGCCGCCGACCACCACGCTGGAGGTCTTCGACTCGCCGCCGGCCGAGCTGGCCGGGACGACCGCGATGCCGGCGCGCCAGGGCGCCCGGGACGCCGTCCGCACCGCCGAGAGCGTGCTGCTGCCCGGCGGAAAGGGCGTGCTCGTGCAGGCGACGGCCGGCGAGAGCGGCAAGCCGGCGGCCGGCTCGACGGTCTACCTGATCACCGCGCAGGGGATCCGCTACCCGCTCGGCGCCGCCGGGGGCGACGCGAGGAGCGCGCTCGGCTACGGCGACGTGACCCCGCTGGCGGTGCCCGCCTCGCTGCTGGCGCTGGTGCCGACCGGCCCGACGCTGGCCCGCCAGGACGCGTTGGCGTACTTCGATGCGGCGGACGCCCCGACGGCCGGCGCGACGCCCCCGGCGGACGGCGGGGCGGCCCAGGTCCAGGGCGGTTGAGCGGGCGGCGAGAGGTCCGAAGTGGAGGAGGGCGACGACGGGTCGCCCGGGTTGGTCCGGTTCGACTAACCTGAGCATGGCCAACGGTTCTGGACGATGACTACGGGGATGCAGCCATGACGGGGCGCACGACAGTCGACGTACTGTCCTTGGAGGACTTTCACCAGCGGCTCGAGCGACGTCTGCACGAGGCGGAGTCGGTGTTGCGCAAGCTCAACACCGAGATGCAGTGCCGCCCGCCGGCGCTCGGCACGTTCACCGACGCGACCGACAACTCCCGTCGCTACTCCGAGACGCACCAGAGCTACGTCAACCACGTCGACCGACTGCGCCGGGCGATCCTGGCCGCCCGCGAGGCGACCCACACGATCATGACGAACTACAAGACCGCCGAGGCCCGCAACGCCGCCGTCGCGGCCGACGTCGCCGCCGCCCTCTCCGGGCTCAACGAGGCGATGAAGCAGCCGAAGGAGGATCCGCGTGTCTGAATACACCCAGCGCTACGAGCACGTCAGCCACGAGGAGCTCTACCAGGGCGTCAACGCCGGCGACCCGAAGCAGATCGAGGGCCTCAGCGCCCAGTGGACGTCGCTCAAGGGCACCCTCGACGATCTCGGCCGCGACCTCGCCGCCGACCTGGACGCGCTGGCGAAGACCTGGACCGGTGATGCCGCCCGCGAGTTCCACCGCCGGCTCGACATGGTGGTCGGCTACTCCGGCAACCTGGCCGAGGGCATGACGGGTGTCCGACAGGGCCTCGACATGATGGCCGTCGAGCTGCGCACCGCCCAGGCCAAGGCGGAGAGCCCGGAGAAGACCGACGACAACGACAAGTTGCTCTCCGGCGCCGGCAAGGGCTTCCTGATCGGCGGTGCCCCCGGCGCGCTGATCGGCGGCATCGTCGGCCACCAGCAGGACGAGGCCGAGCAGGAGAAGGCCCACCAGCGGATGGTGCAGGTCGTGGCGAAGCTGGCCGAGGGCTACGACTTCTCGGCGTACGGTCGGATCGTGGTGCCGGAGCCGCCACCCGACGACTTGTTCCGCCATCCGGGCGGCAGCGATCCGACGCTGCAGAACGGCCCGTCGGTGCGGACGCCGTCGGCCGGCCCGAGCCTGGGCAGCTTCGGCCCCGGCGCGAACGGCACCGCGACCACCTCGGGTGTGCACCACACCGCCCCGACCAGTGGCACCCCCGGCGACGGCGGCCCGGGCGGCGGCGTCCCCGGCGGCCACACCAGCGCGGGCGCGCCGGGTTCCGTGACGACCGGTGGCGCGATCGACCCGACCGGCACCTCGCTGGCCGGCGCCGGCCCGCTCACCAACACCGGCGGGCCGCTGATCGGTGGCGGCCCGGGCTTCGGTCCCGGCAGCGCCAACCCGACGATGACGGCCGGCGGGGGCGGTGGCACGCTCTACGGCGGTCCCGGCGTGCTGAGCACCGGCTCGTTGGCCGGGACGGGCCCGGCGAACGCGGCGTCCTCCGGGCGACTCGGCGGCGTGCCCGGGGCGGACAACCGCTCGGCCGCCGGCACCGGGCGGCTCACGTCTGGCCGCGGCCTCACCGTCGACGCCGAGGGCAGGTCCACCGGCCGCACCACCAGTGCCACCGGTCGGCCCGCCATGGCCGGCCGCAACGGCGTGCTGGGTGGGCGCGGCGTCGCGGACGACGACGAGTCGGAGGGCCGGCTGACCTGGCTCACCGAGGACGAGATGGTGTGGGGCGACGGCGGGTCGGCCCCGCCGCCGGTGCTCGGCGGCAACTGACCTCGACACGGACGAACGGCGCGGTTCCCCGGCGGGAGCCGCGCCGTCGTCGGCGGGTCAGCAGAAGGCGCCGGCCCTGGCGCCGCCGTCCTGTCGGGTGGTGCGGAAGTCGCAGAGGTCGTAGCCGTTGTCGGTGAGCGTCGCCTTGACGTCGGCGAGCTGCGCCGCGTCCAGCGACGGCTCCCGGGACAGCACGAATCCGCTGCTGCGGTCGGGGTCGCCGACGACCGCCCAGCGGTAGTCGGGGTCGAGCCCGATCACCACGTAGTTCGGGCCGCCCAGGTAGATCCACCGGCCGCCGAGGTTGATGAAGGAGACGGTCAGCGCCGAGTCGGCGGGCGGATTCTCGCTCCGGGCGCGTCCGGTGACCGTGCTGGTGGTGCCGACGATCGTCCGGCAGGTGTTGCGGACGCCGACGGTGCCGTCGGCCTGGACGTCGTACCGGGCCTTGACGTTCTTGAAGCACTGGATCTCGAACCACTGCGGGATCGCGGCCACCTGGTACCAGTCGCCCGCGTACCGGGTCACGTCGACGTCGGCCACCGGGCGCAGCGGACCGGTGTCGACCGACGTGGTCGCGGCCTGTGCGGGGGTGGCGCCCAGGGCGGTGACGGTGGCGGCGGCCAGCGCGGCGACCAGCGCGGTCGTGGTGCGGCGTGCTCCCATGGCTTCTCCTCGCGATCGGGGGCTCGACGGCGGAAGTGTGCCCGACCGGGACGGCGGAAAACTATCGCCAATGTCATCGTCGTCGATGCATCCGGCGGGGCGTCCCGGAGCGAAGAAGAAGGTCCGTCCACAGCGACCCGTGGGCCGGCTCACGTAACCCGCAAGATCGTCGAGCTGCGGGAGCCGACATCACCCGATAGGTTGAGACGGTGCTGTCCGTAGCGTTCGCCCCGTCCACCTGGACGGCGACGCTGCGCCGGATCGCCCGCACGGCCGTGGCCAGCCTGGTGCTCATCGCCGGCCTTCAGGGCCTGGCCGTCACGCCCGCCCCGGCCGCGCCCGCACGTTCCGCCGGCACGGCGGCCGAGGCGTCCGTGACCACCGCCGCCGCGCCGGCACTCGCCGCGCCGGCGGGTTTCGCCGCCGACGCCGCCACGGCCCTCGCCGCGCCGGGGACTTTCGCCGCCGGGGCCGCCACGCCGGCCACCGCCGAGACCGCCCCGCGCTCCGCCACCGGTCCGGCCCCGGATCCGGTCGTCGCCAGCCCGTCCGCCGACGCGGCCGTGCCGGTCCCGGCCGTCGGGGCCGCGGCCACCATCGAGCCGGGTCGCGCCGCCATCGGCCGACGCGGGCCGCCGCGCGCCTGACCGGGCCACCCCTCCGGTACGCCCCGACGCGCCCCGCCCCACGCTCCCTTCCGCGCGTCCCGTCGCGTCCGCCGCGACGCTCCCCGCCCGACTTCCGGGCGCCCAACCGTTGATCGTCGATGTTCCATCCGAGGTGCTGGTGATGCAGACCGTCTTCTCCACCGTCCTGCCGGACGTCCCCGCCGCCGCCGTGATCTGGCTGGCCCTGCTTGCGGTGGCGGCTGTCGTGATCGCCGCGCTGGTCGTCCGACCGACCCGGTTCCGTTCGGTGTTCGGCGAGCGGATCAGCGAGGCCGCCCGACCGAGCAGCATCGACCTGGCCGAGCAGGCCCGCGAGCGGGCCCGGGAACGACGCCGGTACGCGGACGAGGTGGCCGTGGCCGCGTCTCGCGCGGCCACCACCGCCGAGCGGAGCCGCACCGAGTGGCTGGCCGCCCAGGACGAGGCCGAGGAGGCGTGGCGGTCCTGGCAGGCGGCGGAGAAGGACATGGACCGGTTGGCCGCCGCCGCGGCGCTGCCGCTGCCCCGGACCGCCCGCACCCCGGCCGAGTACGCGGACCGGGAGCGCTGGCTGCACCGGGCGGCGCTCGACGCCCAGTGGCGCAAGGAGATCACCGTTCGGCAGCTCAGCGACATCCTCGGCGGGAACGGCTGGGATCCGAGCCGGCACCCGGTGGAGCAGGAGCTGCTGCTGCGTCGCCTGGTCCGGGACAACCTGGCCGCCCGCCACCGCGCCGCCGCCGAGCGGGAACAGGCCGCCTGGCGGGCCGCCGAGACGGCCGCGGCCGCCGCGCGGAGCCTGCGCGAGGAGGCGTTCGCGGCGTTGCACCCGGTCGCCGAGCCGCAGGCCGCACTCTCCATCGTGGGCTTCGCCGGGCCGGAGACGACCCGGGAGCTGCCGACCGGGGCGGTGGGTGCCGAGATCACCCGGGAGCTGAGCCCGGTGGCCCGGGGCCGGGCGGCCGTGGCGGCGTACTGACCGTCGGGCGGCGCCGGCCCGGCTCGGCTAGCGTGGTGGTGTGTCCCGTGAAGCCTGGGTGCTGGTCGCACTCGCCGCCGTCGTCGCGGCGGCAACGCTGGTCGGGGCGGTGCTGCTCGCCGTCCGGGTGGTCCGCACCCGCCGCATGCTCGGTGCGCTCGGCGCCGGTGGCAAGGTCGCGTTCTACGGCGCGTTGATCTACACGATCCTGCCGGTGGACCTGCTCCCCGACCCGATCTACCTGGACGACATGGGCGTGCTGGCCGGCGCGCTGTTCTACCTCGGCCGGCTGGCCGCGAAGCACCGGGCGGCACAGCGCGCGGCGGGTCCCGCCCCGGCCGCCACACTGCCCGCCCCGCCGGGTGCCACGCCGCGTCGATGACCGATCATCAGCTCGACAGGAGCACGGCGAGCGAGGAGACGGCATGCCCGGCGACCACCGGTTGGATCCGCACGACCAGCGGGTCGCCCGCTTCTTCGCCGACCGGCACCTCGCCACGCTGACCACACTGCGGGCCGACGGCACCCCGCACGTCGTACCGGTCGGGGTGACCTTCGACCCCGGTGCGGGCCTGGCCCGTGTGATCACCTCGGGTGGTTCGGCGAAGGCCCGGCACGTGGCGGCGGCCGGCGCGGCCGGCACGCCGGTGGCGGTGTGCCAGGTCGACGGCCGCTGGTGGCTCACCGTGGAGGGCCGGGCGGTGGTGCGTCGCGACCCGGGGTCGGTGGCCGAGGCCGAGCGCCGGTACGCCGAGCGTTACCGCACGCCGCGCCCGAACCCCGAGCGGGTGGTCATCGAGATCGCGGTGACCCGACTGCTGGGCAGCCTGCCCGACTGAGGCCCGGGCGCGTCGTCTGTCCGGTTCCGCCGTGGTCCGGACCACGGCCGGAAATGGGCGGCCGAGCAGGGCGGTTGCACTCTCCGTACGCCGAGCGCCACTCCCGGTGCCGCGTCTCCCCGACCGGAGCGTCGACCCCCGAATGGAGCCTCGCCATGAATCCGATCATCCGTAGGTGCCTGCTCTCCGTCGCCGGCCTGGCCGCCGCCGGCAGCGCCGTGGCGGGTCCGGCCGCCGCCCACGCCGCCCCGGCCCCGGTGAAGGGCAAGGGCGACCGCAGCGCCGACTTCGAGTACCAGGCGCAGCCGAACTTCTTCTACTGCGGTCCGGCCTCGACCCGGATCGCGCTGTCGGCCGAGGGCAAGGACGTCAGCCAGGACGAGTTGGCGGCCAAGCTGGGCACCACCGAGAACGGCACCGACTCGGCCATCGACATCACCCGGGTGCTGAACGAGTACACCGGCGGCAAGTACAAGACCACCGAGATCCGCGACGACGTGGCCACCCGGGAGCAGGTCGAGCGCCTGCGCGCGGACATCCGGGCCGCCGTGGACGCGGACCGGCCGGTGGTGGCGAACATCCTGGGCGGCGCGCGGGACGTCGACGGGGTGGAGCACAGCTACCCGGGCCACTACCTGACCGTCGTGCGCTACGAGGACGACGGGAACAGGGTCCTGATCGCCGACCCGGCCCGGCCGGACGAGCCGACGTACTGGATGGACGTGACCGAGCTGGCCAACTGGATCGCCGGCCGCGGTTACAGCTCCTGACCACCGGATCCCAACGGGCCGGCCTCCGCGTGGAGGCCGGCCCGTGATCCGTCGGGTGGTCAGCGGCCGGTGTCGCCCTCGCCGGTGCGCTGCTGCGCCATGTCGACGCCCTTGTCGATCTGCTGGTCGTACTTGCCGCCGGTGCGCTGGTCGGCCATGTCGCCGGCCTTGTCCAGGCCCTTGTCGATTTGCTCGTCGTGCTTGTCGGCGAAGTCCTTGGCCTTGTCCATGAAGTCGCTCATGTCGGTTCTCCCTTCGGTACGTTGAAAGCCTTCCCTGAGGCCGAGGGCACAAACACCGGGCGGGCGTTCACCGCCCGGGTGTCGGATTCGCGCGCGTCGGGTACCAACGGCCACGATCGAGGAGGCGACGTGGACGACGACGCTGGTACGCCCGAGCCGGCGAGGCCGGCTCCGACGACCGGACCCCGGCACACCTGGGCCGGGCTGCCCTGGCCGGTACGCACAGCGGTCACCTGGAGCGCCTGCCTCCTGGTGATCGCGGCCGGGCTGTGGCTGCTCGGGCAGGTCGCGGTGCTGCTGGCGCCGCTGGCCGTGGCGCTGGCCGGCACACTCTTCCTCGCCGCGCTGCTCGACCCGGTCCTGGTCCGGCTGCGCCGGCTGCGGGTGCCGGCCGCGCTCGCCGCCCTGCTCTCCATCCTGCTGCTGCTCGGCATCCTGGTCGGCGTCGGCACCCTGGTCTGGAATCTCACCGCCAGCCAGTTCGGCGAGTTGAGCCAGCAGCTCGACGAGGGCCTGCAACGCAGCCGCGACTTCGTCACCTCCACCCTGCCGGTCAGCGACCAGCAGCTCGACCGGCTGATCGAGCAGGTCCGCCAGGGGCTGAGCAGCGGCGCACCCGACCCGGTCGCGGGTGCGCGCAAGGCGGCCGAGGCGGTCGGCTCGCTGCTGCTCGGGTTGGTGCTGCTCTTCTTCCTGCTCAAGGACGGCCGCTCGATGTGGCACTGGGTGCTGCGCCGGCTGGCCGGTCCGCGCCGCGAGCTGACCGCCGAGGCGGGCCGGGCCGGCTGGCGGACGCTCGGCGCCTACAGCCGGGGCACGATGATCATCGCGGCGATCGACGCCCTCGGCATCGGGCTGGCGCTGGTCGTGCTGCGCGTCCCGCTGGCGCTGCCACTGGCCCTGATCACGTTCCTCGGCGGGTTCGTGCCGATCATCGGCGCCACCGTCGCCGGCGCGGTGGCGGTGCTGGTCGCGCTGGCCGCCAACGGTCCCACCACGGCGCTGCTCACGCTGGCCGCGGTGATCGCGGTGCAGCAGATCGAGGGCAACCTGCTGGAGCCGCTGGTGATGCGGCGGCAGGTGCAGCTGCACCCGGCGGTCATCCTGGTCGTGGTCACCGCCGGCACGCTGGTCGCCGGGGTGGCCGGCGCGTTCGTCTCGGTGCCGATCGCCGCCGTGCTCTGGCGGGTGTTGGACACCGTGCAACGGCACCGTTCCGGCGAGACCACCCGTCGGGCCGAGGCCACCGGCTGACGTCAGGCCGGGTGGGGCTGACGTCAGGCCGGGTGCGGCTGGCGCAGGTGGGTGACGAACCAGGCGCCGGCCTGGTCGGCCACCTGCTCCAGCGTGCCGGGCTCCTCGAACAGGTGCGTGGCGCCGGGCACGATCCGCAGCTCGGCCACCTCGCCGAGCGCGTCCCGGGCCTGCTCGTTGAGCAGGATCACCTGCTCGTCCAGCCCGCCGACGAGCAGCAGCGTCGGCGCGCGTACCGCCGACAGGGAGCTGCCCGCCAGATCCGGTCGGCCGCCCCGGGAGACCACCGCGCCCACCCGCTCGGGTCGGGTCGCGGCCGCGACCAGGGCGGCGGCCGCCCCGGTGCTGGCGCCGAAGAGCCCGATCGGGAGCCGCCCGAGTTCCGGGTCGGCACTCATCCAGTCGACGATCCCGGCCAGCCGCTCGGCGAGCATCCCGATGTCGAAACGCAGCTCCGCGGTGACCTCGTCGCGCGCCTCCTCGTCGACGGTCAGCAGGTCCACCAGCACGGTGGCGAGCCCGCGCGCGTTCAGCGCCCGCCCGACCGCGACGTTGCGCGGACTGTGCCGGGAGCTGCCGCTCCCGTGCGCGAACAGCACCACCCCGCCGGCCCCCGAGGGCACCGACACGTCCCCCACCAGCCCACCCTCGACAACCGGCACCGAAACCTCACGCACACCCCTCACCCCCGGTCCCCCCATACCCCCCTCTCCCGCGATCATGAGGTCAACCCCAGCTCCGCCGTGCGGCGGCGGCTCGACTCCGCGCCGAACCTGACGTGGCCCGAAACCGGGCCGGGCTGCCCGGCTCGGACGAGGACAAGGGTTCGCGCCGCCTTTCGAGCTGATATCACGAACGATTCGCGGCCGGACCCGACTCGCGGCCGGCCATCGGCACACCGGCCACATGCCGACGGCCCCGGCTCGCGCGGCGACACGTCACCTCCGACCGATATACCGCTCAGTCATAAAAATGACTCAGCGGTATATCGGTCATTCGGCGATCGTCCCACGAGCTGGCTACTGACGGTGACCGCGGCCTCCCCACATTGCTGTTCGCGGGCAGGTGACGCGCACTGTCGGACGGTCGGCGAGTCCCCCGGGTGGGCGAGGGGGATCGCAGGGGTGGAGGTGGCGGCCCCGACGCGCGGGACGAATCGCTGCCGCGCCGTCGACGACGGGGCACGACCGCGGGGTTGCCTTGACGTCGGCGGCAAGGTCTAGCGTCGGCACCAGAGACGGACGGGGGAACGCCCATGCGGATCGGTGAGCTGGCGGAGCGGGCCGGTACGAGCGCCCGGACCCTGCGCTACTACGAGACGCAGGGGCTGGTCCGGCCGCGCCGGTCGGCCAACGGATACCGGGTCTACGACGAGGCGGAGCTGCGCGTCGTGCACGAGATCCGCTCCCTGCTGGCGATCGGGTTCGGTCTGGACGACATCCGGCCGTTCGTCGCCTGCCTGCGCGCCGGCCACGACTCCGGCGACGTCTGTCCCGACTCGGTGGCGGTGCTGCGCCGCAAGCTGGCCGAGGTGGACGACTACCTCGACCGGCTCGGCGTGGTCCGCCGCCGCCTGCACGACCAGCTCGCCCGCGCGATCGCCCATCGGGAGGAAACATGCCTCAGGACACGCAGACCGGCCGGTTGACGGCGGTCACCGACGCCACGTTCGCGACCGCCGTGCTGGCCGCCGACCGGCCGGTGGTGGTCGACTTCTGGGCCGAGTGGTGCCCGCCCTGCCGGGTGGTGTCGAAGCACCTGGCCGAGCTGGCCGAGGAGTTCGGTGACGCGTTGCGCTTCGTGACCGTCAACACCGACGAGAATCCGGCCACCACGCGGGCCTACCAGGTGATGTCCGCCCCGACGATGCTGGTCTTCCGCGGCGGCGAGGTGGTCGGCTCCATCGTCGGTTCGCGGCCGAAGAACCACCTCCGGCAGAGCTTCGCCGGTCACCCGGACGGTTGAGCCGCCGCCGGGCGGGAACGCGCGGGGTGACCACGGACCCCGATCGATCGTGAGGATCTCCGATGGCGAAGAAGGACAGGTCCCGGGAGCGGGAACTCAGCGACCAGGAACGCCGTAAGCAGGAGTTGGAGCGCTCGCCGGAGTGGGCCGACCGCGCCGCCGTGGCGCGTACCTCCGACGACCCGCGCGCGACCGCGCCGCGGGACGCCGGCGGGCGCCCGTCCAACGGCCCTCAGTTCTGAGGTACGGGCACCGGGCGGCCCCGCCGACAGGTGCGGTGGGGCCGCTCAGCTCAGGTGCTCCGGCAGGTGCATCAGCGGGGCCCGACCCTGCGGCTGTTCCGGCTGCGGGCCGGACGGGTGGGCCGGCGGCACCGGCACAGTGACCGGCCGGGCGCAGGTGACCCGCAGCGGCTGGCCGTGGTGCAGCAGGTCCAGCACCGTGTCGGGGCCGCCGTTGCGCAGCGAGTATGTGGTCTGGTGCGGCCGGACGTCGACCCGCAACCGCATGGACCGCCACTGGAGCGAGAACTCCAGGCGGCTGAGCCGGCTGGAGAGCCGGGGCGTGAAGGAGAGCGTCCCGTCGTGGTCGCGCAGCCCGCCGAAGCCGGCGACGAGCGCGATCCAGGCTCCGGCCAGGGACGCCATGTGCACCCCGTCGCGGGTGTTCTCGTTGAGGTCGTGCAGGTCCATCAGCGCGGCCTCGCGCAGGTAGCGGTGGGCCAGCTCGGGGAAGCCGACCTCGGCCGCCAGCACCGCCTGGGTGCAGGCGCTCAGCGACGAGTCGCGGACCGTGCGCCGCTCGTAGTAGGTGAAGTTGCGCAGCTTCTCGGCGGGGCTGAACGCGTCGCCCCGCCAGTGCATGGCCAGCACCAGGTCGGCCTGCTTGACCACCTGCTTGCGGTACAGGTCGAAGTACGGGTAGTGCAGCAGCAGCGGATACTTCTCCGGCGGCGTGTGCTCGAAGTCCCACTCCTGCAACCGGGTGAAGCCCTCCACCTGCTCGTGCACGTCGATGTCCGCGTCGTACGGGACGTGCATGTCGTTCGCGGCGTCCCGCCAGGCGGCGGCCTCCTCCTCGGTGACGCCGAGGTCGAGCGCCTGGTCCCGGTAGCGCATCGCGCAGTCGGCGGCGGTGAGCAGGTTCCGCTGGGCCATCAGGTTGGTGTAGACGTTGTCGTTCTTCACCGCGGTGTACTCGTCCGGGCCGGTCACCCCGTCGATGTGGAACCGGCCGGCGCGGTCGTGGTGGCCGAGTGACCGCCACAGCCGGGCGGTCTCCACCAGCAGTTCCAGCCCGATCTCCCGTTCCAGCGCCTCGTCGCCGGTGACCAGCACGTAGCGACGCAACGCGTCGGCGATGTCGGCGGCGATGTGGAACGCGGCGGTCCCGGCCGGCCAGTACGCGGACGACTCGGGCCCCTCGATGGTGCGCCACGGGAAGGCGGCGCCGTCGAGGTTGAGCGTTCGGGCCCGCTCCTGCGCCTGGGCGAGGGTGGCGTAGCGCCACTGCAACGCGTCCCGCACCGCGCCCGGCTGGGTGTACGTGAGCACCGGCAGCACGAACATCTCGGTGTCCCAGAACGCGTGCCCGTCGTACCCGGGGCCGGTGAGGCCCTTGGCGGAGATCGGCCGCCGTTCCGCGCGGGCGCCGGCCTGGAGCACGTGGAACAGCCCGAACCGGACGGCCTGCTGGACCTCCGGGTCGCCCTCGACGCGCACGTCGGCGGCATCCCAGAACGTGTCCAGGTATTCGCGCTGCGCGCGGCGCATTCCGTCCCAGCCGTCGAGGCGGGCGGAGGAGAGCGCGGCGCCGACCTGGTCGCGCAGCGCCGGCAGCGACCGGCGGCTCGACCAGCCGTACGTGAGGTACTTGACCACCCGCAGCTTCTCGCCGGGCTTGAGCACGCAGCCGATGGTGGTGCGGACCCAGTCCTGGTATCCCTCGGACTCGATGGTGGTGCGTTCCGGGCCGGTCACGTCGTGACCCATGGCTGCGGCGACCCGCAGGCCGCTGACCTTGGTGCGGTGGATGAGCAGGCCGCCGTCGTCGGTGGTCAGCTCCTCCTCGGCCTGCAACGGTGACTCCAGCACGGCGGCGACCCGGGGGTCGCGGCTCTGCGGCGGTAGCGACTCGTTCGCCACCAGCTCGGACTGGAGGATCAGCCGCAGCGGCCCGTCGACCGCCTCCACCTCATAATTGATCATCGCGACCGAGCGGTGGGTGAACGACACCAGCCGGGTGCTGCGCACCTTGACCTCGCGGCCGGCCGGGGAACGCCAGTGCACCTCCCGCTGCAGCGTCCCGGCGCGCAGGTCGAGAACCCGTTCGTGGTCGAGCAGCTCGCCGTAGCGGACGTCGAGCGGTTCGTCGTCGACGAGCAGCCGGATCAGCTTGCCGTTGGTGACGTTGACGATGGTCTGCCCGGACTCGGGGAAGCCGAAGCCGGCCTCCGCGTACGGCAGGGGCCGCAGCTCGTAGAACGAGTTCAGGTAGGTGCCGGGCAGCCCGTGCGGCTCCCCTTCGTCGAGGTTGCCGCGCAGGCCGATGTGGCCGTTGGAGAGCGCGAAGACCGACTCTGACTGGGCCAGCACGTCCATGTCGAGCCGCACCTCGCGGATGTGCCAGGGCTCGACCGGGTAGGACCGTTCCCGGATCACGCGGCCGGCTCCGTGGTGAGCAGGTCGGCGAGGTCGGTGACCACCACGTCGGCGCCGTGTGCGCGCAGCTCGTCGGCCTGGCCGACCCGGTCGACGCCGATCACGTACCCGAAGCCGCCGGCCTTCCCGGCGGCCACCCCGGCGAGCGCGTCCTCGAAGACGGCGGCGTTCGCCGGTTCGACGCCGAGCAGCCGCGCGCCCTGGAGGAACGTGTCCGGGTGCGGCTTGCCCCGCAGCCCGCGTTCGCGGGCGACCACCCCGTCCACCCGGGCCTCCAGCCAGCGGTCCAGACCGGCGGCGTGCACCACGGCCTCGCAGTTGGCGCTGGCCGAGACGACCGCCCGGCGCAGCCCGGCCCGGGTCGCGGCCTCCAGGTAGCGCACCGAGCCGTCGTAGACCTCGACCCCGTCGTGCGCGATCCGTTGGAGCAGCACCACGTTCTTGCGGTTGCCGATGCCGTTGACGGTGTCCGCCTCCGGCGGGTCGTCGGGGGTGCCCTCGGGCAGCGTGATGCCGCGTGAGGCCAGGAACGATCGCACGCCGTCGGCGCGGGGCTTTCCGTCCACGTACCGGTTGTAGTCCGGTCCGCTGTCGAACGGGCGGAACGGCTCGCCGGTCTCGGCCGACCGGCGTCGCAGGAACGCGTCGAACGTCTCGGCCCAGGCGGCGTTGTGCACCTTGGCGGTCTGCGTCAGCACACCGTCGAGATCGAAGAGACACGCGGTCACGTGCGCGGGTAGGCCCAGCATTGCCTGAATCTATCCACGCCGTCGGCCGGGCAAACCCGATTCGACGCGTCAGCGGTTGGGGCGCAGCGTCCAGGTGACGGTGAGCGCGGAGGTGACGGTGCCGTCCTCGGTGCCGATCTCCACCTCGACCGGGAACTCGGGCCGCGTGCCGGCGTCCAGCTCGGCCAGCACGTCGGCGGGCGGACGCCCGAGCCGCGCGGTGGCCCGCACCGGCCCCATCGCCACCTTGAGGTAGCGGATGGTCGCGGTCACGGCCAGGGGTACGGCCCGGTCGAGCACCTGCCCGAACGCGGCCAGGACCACCGCACCGGAGGCGGTCTCGCCCAGGGTGAACATGGCCCCGGCGTGCGGGCCGCCGACGTGGTTGTGGTGCGCCGGGTCGTCGGGGAGGCGGACCACGGCCCGGACCCCGCCCTCGGCCTCGGGCGCCACCTCGACGATTTCGATTCCGAGCGTGCGGGCGAACGGCACGGCGTCGAGGAGACCGGCCGCCACCTGGCGAGAGTCGATGGACATGCCCGAACGCTACTCGCCAGTAACAACCCGGGCAAGCCCGGCCCTCCGCTCCTTCGGTTCGGCGGATCAGGCCGGGTGCTCCAGGCCGGCGACGCCGTCCAGGACGGTGGTCAGGTTGCGCTGGAAGGTGTCCTCGGCGTCGAGGTGGGCGCCGTCGACGACGAGTCGGGCCACGGTGGGGTAGCGGCCCGTGTCGAGCATGCGGGTCAGGTAGGGGCCGTGGGCGGCCTGCCAGGCGGAGAGGTCGGCGCCGGTCGCGCGGGCGGTGCGCCGCTCGGCGATCTCGCGGCGGAGCGCACCGACGAGGAACGCGTTGAGCGCGCCGAGGGCCCGCTGGAGGTCGTCCACGTCGCGTACCCCCGGGGCCTGACTGAGCGCCGCGGCGGTCGTCTCGGCCACGGCGAGCGCGTGCGGCCCCAGGTGGGGCCGCGCGCCGAGCAGGTCGGGGAACCACTCGTGGTCGAGCGCGGCGGCGCGGGTCCGACGCATGACCGCCAGCACCGTGTCGCGCCACCCGGTGTGCCGGTCGACGTCGGCGATCTGGGCGTAGACGGCGTCGACCATCAGGTCGAGCAGTTCGGACCGGTTCGCCACGTAGTCGTAGAGCCGCATCGGGCCGACGCCCAGCTCCTTGGCCAGCTTGCGGACCGACAGCCCTTCCAGGCCGGCCGCGTCGGCGAGCCGGACGGCGGTGTCGGCGATCTGCGCGCGGGTCAGTGGCACCGGCGTCGCCCGCGGCCGAGGCTCGGGCCGTTCCCAGACCGGCAACGGCACGCTACCGTACGGTGTATCCACAAAATACAGTGTACGGCAAGGAGGCGCGGATGAGCATCGCGATCGTCGGCGGCGGCCTGGGCGGCCTGACGCTGGCCCGGATCCTGCACCGGCACGGCATCAGCGCGGTGGTCTACGAACGTGAGGCGACCCGGTCCGCGCGTGCCCCGGGCGGTTCACTCGACCTGCACCCGGAGTCGGGGCAGCGGGCCCTGGCCGACGCGGGGCTGACCGAGCGCTTCCGGTCCGAGGCGCGACCGCAGGGCGAGGAACACCGCATCCTCGACCCGACCGGACGCACCCTCGTGCACCACACGCCGGAGTCGGGCTCCTTCGCCGGCCGCCCCGAGATCGACCGCGGGGCGCTCCGGGACCTCCTGCTCGATTCGCTCCCCGCCGACGCGGTGACCTGGCACCGGCGGCTCGTCGCCGTGTCGCCGCACCCCGCCGGCGGCTTCGGGTTGACGTTCGACGGCGGTCACCGCGCCGACTGCGACCTCCTGATCGGCGCGGACGGTGCACGCTCGGTCGTCCGGTCACTGCTGACCGATGCGACACCGTCCGCCATCTCGACCCTGGTGGAGCTGACGATCCGGGACGCGGACCGGGACCACCCGGACGTCGCCGAGATGGTCGGCCCCGGCAACCTCTGGGCCATGGGTGTGCGGCAGGTTCTGTCCGCGCAACGCCTCGGCGACGGCCGCATCCGCGTCGGCGTCTCCCTCCCGGCAGTGGACCATCCGGTCGACACCTACCGCAGCAAGCGCGCCCTGCTCGACCTGTTCGACGGCTGGCACCCCCGCCTCACCGCGCTCATCGACGCCGCGGACGGTTCGCCGGCGCCACGCACCATCGAGGCCGTGTCCACCGACGTCCGCTGGGCCCACCGCCCGGGCGTGACCCTGATCGGTGACGCCGCGCATCTCCTGCCACCGGTCGGCGAAGGCGCCAACCAGGCGATGCGCGACGCCGCCGACCTCGCCGCGCGCCTGGCCGCCGCGCCCGCCGACCCCGACGCGGCGATCCGGGCGTACGAGGAGGCGATGTTCACCCGGATCCGCCCGATCGTCGAGATGTCGGCACGGGCGCACGCGATGATGCTGTCTCCCACCGCCGCCGACGACATCGTCCGCTTCTTCGCCCCGCGGCCCGCCGCGACCTGAGGGTCAACCCGCGCTGAGGTCGGTGCGGCGGACGATCCACCAGAGCATGACCAACGCCAGCGCGGCCAGGGCCAGGTAGCCGCCCGCGACGATCAGGTGGAACTCGGGGATCCGGCTGCCCGGCTGGTATTGCAGGTGCTGCTGGAGATGGTGCTCGGCGAAGCAGACGAACGTCCGGCCGGTGCCGTTGTCGGGCGGACAGAGCTGCTGCAGCTCGACGCCGCTCAGCTCACGCCCCGAGGGGTCGAACGCGCCGGACGGCCCGTCCACCCCGTAGTCGATCAGCCCACCCTTGACGACCAGGGCGTTGTCGCGCAGCACGTCGAGGTTCGGCCCGCCGATGGGCCGGTGCGCGGACAACGACTCTCTGAGGGTGGGATAGCGCCACTTGACCAGGTGGGTCAGGCCGACGAAACCCGCCGCCACGGCGAACACGGCGGGGAGCGTACGCCTGATCGCGGCGCCGAGTGCGACGCCCACCGCGAACCAGCACAGGCTGATCACGGCCGGCAGCATCGCGGTGTTGACGAACGGCCCGTAGTCGAACAGGGTCACCTCAGCGACCCGGGCCTGGAGTCGCTCCAGATGGTCGCTGACGCCGGCGACGGCACTGGTCACGGCCGCCACGAACAGGCCGAGCACTGTCAGCCTGATCCACAGCCAGCGCTGCGGGGAGACGTCCTGACTCCAGGCCAGCAGCAGGGTGCGCTGCTCATGTTCCCTGGTCAGCACCGGGACGCCGACGAACACACCGATCAGCAGCGGCATCCACTGCACCACCAACGACAGGACGGCCAGGGTCAGGACCAGGCGGGACGATCCCCCGAGCCGTCGGCCCTGCGGCGAGCCCTCCGGGCAGAACGTCTCGTGGCACTGGTGCCACAGGCTGGTCAGCTCCACCGACAGGTAGGTCATCCAGCCCACCAGCACCGCGGCCAGGACCAGCGTGCCGATCAGGGTCCAGCGGTGCTGTCGCCAGGTCAGCCACAGCAGACCGCGTACGCCACCGGCGTACCCCAGGTCGTCCTGGCGGTTCGTGGCGGCGGACGCCCGGGTCATCTGGCTCATGCGGCTGCCTCCCGCTCGTGGGGCGCCCGGGACGACGCCCGGAGGTAGGTCAGGATCAGCTCGTCCAGCGCGACGGGCTGCACGGTCCAGCCGGGCGCCACCACGGCGTGCGCCGTCGGTGCCGCCGGCCGGCGCAGGACGAAGGTGGACTGGCGCTCGGTGTGCTGGGCCTGAACGACCACACCCGGGCCGGGCGGCTGGTCGGCGCGGGGTCCGGCCATCCGCACGTGGCCGTCGAGCAGGTCCTCGACGTCGCCGGTGAGCACGGGCCGACCCGCGTCGAGCAGCAGCAGGTGGTCACCGACGACGCTGAGCTCGGCGATGATGTGGGTCGACAGCACGACGGTCATGTCGTCGTCGGCGGCCTCCGCCATCAACTCACCGGTCACCTCGGTGCGGGCCACCGGGTCCAGGTTGGCGAGGGGTTCGTCCAGCAGCAGCACCTCCGGGCGGGAGCCGAGCGCGACCGCCAACGCGACCTGTGCCCGCTGTCCGCCGGACAGCTTGCCGCAGCGCCGGTCCAGGGGGACGTCGAAGCGCCTCAGCCACGACAGCGCCCGCCGCTGGTCCCACACGCGGTTCGTCGACCGGCCGAAGCGGAGCATGTCCGCCACGGTGAAGTCGCGGTAGAGCGGCTTGTCCTGGGCCAGGATCGCGACCCTGCTCCCGCCGTCGGTGGACCGGCCGCGCGCCACGGGCCGGCCGTGCACGAGCAGCGTGCCGCTGGTTGCCGCCAACGTGCCGGCGATGATGCTCAGCAGCGTCGACTTGCCCGCGCCGTTCGCGCCGACCAGCGCCACGATCCGGTTCGCGGGCAACGCGAAGCCGCACTCCCGCAGCGCCCACACCGCGCCGTAGCGCCGGCTCAGGTCGCGGGCCTCGACGGCGACCGGCTGGCCGCTCACGCCGCGCCCTCCTTGTTCCGGAGCGCCGCGTTCTCCCCGATCACCGAGGCGAGCAGCGCCTGGACGTCCTCGTCCTCCAGGCCGGCCTCCCGGGCCTGGCCGAGCCACCGGGCCAGGCTGCCCCGCAGGCGGGCCATGACGTGGGGATCGGCGTGGCCGAGCGTCCCGCTGACGAACGTGCCCGCGCCCTGCCGCGCCTCCACCAGGCCGGACAGCTCCAGCTCCCGGTAGGCCTTGAGCACCGTGGTCGGGTTGACCGTGCACGAGGTCACCACGCTGCGCACGGTGGGGAGTTGGTCCCCGGGTCGTAACGTCCCCACCCGCAGCGCCTCGCGGACCTGCCGGACCAGCTGGGCGTACGCGGGGACGCTGCTGGACCGGTCGACATGAAAGTTGATCACCCTGGTGACCCTCCGTCAGATTGTTATGGTTTAGTAGAACACCAGTCAATCAACATGGCAATGCCCGCACGGCGTTTCGGCGACCGCCGCCTCCGGGTAGCCAGATGCCCATGAACCGCGATCTCGCACGCGGGCTGACGGTGGCGTGGGCACTGCCGGAGTTCCGCGACGGACTGCGCCACCTCGTCGACCTCGACGAGGTGACCGTGCTGCTGGCCGCGCTGTCGCTCCCCGACCGCGACCGCGAGGTCGAGCGGAGCCTGCTGGGCCTGCTGCGCTCCGGCCTGGAGACCACCGAGGTCCGGGAGGCGGTGTTGCTGCTGCTGGAGCGGGACACCGTACGCCGGCCGCTCGTCGCCGCGGCGGTGGAGCCGATCGCCGACCGGCCGGCCCAGGTCACCGCCGTCACGTCGGCGGCGGAAGACCCCGCGGTACGGCGGGAGGTGCGGGCCGTGCTGGACAGCGCCGACGTGCGCGAGCTGATCTGGCGGGCGGTCGACGACCAGGTGAGCGACAACCGGTTCGGCCTGATCCGCCGGGCGGCGGTGCTGTTCGTCCGGCACCCGAGCGCACGGCGGCTGGCGTGGGCGCTGCGCCGGCACGGCGTGCTCCGCGAACTACGCCGCCGGGCGTGACCCGACCTAGCGGCGCCCGAGCATCCGCTCCACGGAATCCCACTGCGACCAGGCGAACGACTCGTCACCGTCCTCGTCGCCCATCCGGCGCAACTCCGCGAGGGCCCGCGCGTCACCCCGTAGGGCCAGGCCGGTCGCCGCGTACACCTGGGTCTCGCGGTCGTCGCCGCCCGTCAGGCCGGCGAACAGTCCCCGCAGTGCCGGCGCGTCGACAGCGGAGTGGACGAGATGGGCCGTCGCCACCCGGCGAACCGTCGGGTCCGGGTCCCGGGCGAGCCCCAGCATCGCGTCCAGGACGTGCGGCGGCGGGTCGTCGGCGCGCCCGCCGGCGCCGTTGAGCAGGTCGGCGGCCGCGCGGGTGCGCACCTCGGGGCGCGGGTCCCGGACGAAGGGGAGGAACTCGTCGAGGACCGCGCCGATCTCGCGGAAACCGGCGTAGGCGCCCAGCACGTGGCACAGCGTCGCGGTGTCCGTCTCGGCCGCCGTCCGACGCCGCAGCACCTCCAGGGCCTCCGCGGCGTACGGCGCGTCGGGCGACTCGCCGTCGATCGTGCAGTGGTGCAGCAGTTCGGCGGTGAAGAGGCGCGCCGGCACCTCCGGATCGTCCAGTCGGCCGACCGCCCACCGGAACGTCTCCTCCGGGGGGAACCGGGTCATGACGGCGTGGCGGGACGTCTGCCAGTCGCACGACTCCGGGTCGGCCGACCACAGAGCCCGCGCCAGCAGTTCGTCACGGGACACGGGCAGGCCCAGCCGTTCCTCGACGACGGTGACGACGGCCCGGTGCCCGGCGAGTACCTCCGCCCACCGGCCGTCGGCACGGGTCAGCCGGATCCGCAGTGCCCGGGGCGAGTGCTCACCGGCCGTGACCTGGTCCCGGGTCACCGTGACGGCCTCGCCGTCCGTCGCTCCCGATCGACGGCGCAGCTCGGCCTCCGGGTCCACACCGAGCCAGGCCCGGGCCGCGTCGAGCGCACCTCGCAGAGTGGCCTCCGGGACCGGGTAGCGGTCGAGCAGGTGACGCAGCAGCTCACTCGCCCCGTGCTCGGCCGCCCACACCACCGGGTCGACCCCACCCCAGGGACCGGAGGGTACGACCTCGCCGTGCTCGTACAGCAGTTGGGCGAAGCCGGGACCGCCCCGGCGGACCACCTCGGCGGCGACCGCACGGCCGTCGTCCTCCCACTGCGCCGCCCGGGGCAGCGTCGACAGGTGCCGGCGGACGGCGACCAGGTCGCCGTTGCGCACCGCGTCGATCACCGATTGCTCCACCCGGCCATTCTCTCCCTCCGGCGCACCGGGCAGCCGGGCGGCTCGGCGGCCCGGCCCCGGCTGGCACAGCGACAGGTCAGTTCCGAGCGATATACCGCTGGGGCATGAATATGACTCAGCGGTATATCGGTCCTTCGGTGGTCGGCCAGCCAGCTGACTACTGACAGTCGCCGGGCCTTCCCCACCTCGCCGTTCGCGGCAGGCGACACCTTTTCGGGTGTCGCAACGCCTTTCGGGTCGCAGCCACGCCGTCCGGACAGGGGTCGCGCGGAGTCAGGGGCCGGGGCGACGGGTGACAGGTGAATGCCCGCGTCAGCGATGAACCGCGCGGCGTGCGGCAGCACGGGGTGGGAACCGATCTTGCGCACGGCCATCCGGCGAATGTCCCGGTTGAGCCGGCCGGAGGCACTGGTGACCGCTGCCCAGTTCCACTCGGGGAGTTGTCGCCCCGGTGCCCTACGGCTGGGCGCATAGAGTCGACTGGGCAAGGACAACTCGCGCGACCGGGACGGGGCGGGACATGGACCGGGGCACCCGTGGCGACCTGCTCGGCCACCTGGCCGACGCGGTCGGCGCCGTCGCCGTCGCGCACCCGGTCCGGGTCGCCGTCGACGGACCGCCCGCCACCGGCAAGACCACGCTCGCCGACGAACTGGCCGCGGTCCTGCGCGCACGGGGCCGGATCGTCATCCGGGCCACGGTCGACGACTTCCTCTTCCCCAGGGCGCTGCGCTACCGGCGCGGCGAGTACTCGGCCGAGGGCTGCTACGTCGACACCCACGACCACGACGCGCTGCGCCGGGTGCTGCTCGATCCGCTCGGCCCGGGTGGGGACCGACGCTTCCAGCACGCGGTCTACGACCACCGCACCGACACGGTGCTGGCCCCGCCGGTCGTGACCGCCCCCGCCGACGCCGTGCTGGTCGTCGACGGCGTCTTCCTCCTGCGGCCGGAACTGATCGACCGGTGGGAACTGCGCGTCTTCGTGTCGACCGCGCCCGACCGGACCGTCGATCGTGCGGTGGTCCGGGAACGCCACGTGTCGTCCCGGGCCGACGTCGAGCGGCGGTGGCGCGAGCGCTACCTCCCCGCCCAGCGGCTCTACGTCTCCCGGGCCCACCCGACGGAGCACGCCGACGTCGTCGTGCACAACGACGACCCACGGCGGCCGGCCTGGCAGACCCGGACCTCCCGCGCGCCGCGCTCCTCGGGTGGCAAGCTGGCGACCATGGACAGGGAGCAGGTGGCCGGCTGGATCGCGGCGTACGAACAGGCGTGGCGGACACCGGGATCGGCGGCGCTCGCCTCGATCTTCACGGCCGATGCGAGCTACCGGCAGGGGCCGTACCGGGAACCGGTCGTCGGCCTTCCCGCCATCGCCCGGATGTGGGAGAGCGAACGCGAGGGACCCGACGAGGTCTTCGAGATGACCGTAGAGGTCATCGCCGTCGACGGCGACACCGGTGTGGCCCGGGTGCACGTGCGCTACGGCGACCCCGCCGCCCAGGAGTGGCAGGATCTGTGGATCATGCGGTTCACCGAGGACGGTCGGTGCAGGTCCTTCGAGGAGTGGCCGTTCGCGCCGGAACAGCGGACCACCGACGCCGGGTGAGGCCGACACCGTTGCCCGGTCGTGTCACCCGCGAGACCTTCGGTGCCTACCGTCCGAGCAATGCGATCCCGCGCGGCGACGACGGCAGCGACGGTGGTCACCCTGCTGTCGGGACTGCTCACCCTGCTCGGCTGTCTCAGTTGCCTGCCGTTCCTCGCGCCCACCGAACCGTGTCCGAACGACACGGCCGACTCCTTCCAACAGGCGCGGATCGTCCTCTTTCTGCTCAGCGTGGTGATGCTGCTGGCGGCGGCCCTGTCCGTCGCGCTCGCCTGGGGCGGCAGGTGGAGCCACTTCCCGAACCCCTGGCCGTGGCTCGCGGTCTCCGTGCTCACCATGGTCCTGAGCGCGAGCATGACGATTCCGATCGACCGGTTGAGTTCCTGCTGACGATCGCCGCGACGACCGGCGACACGGTTCAGGCGCGCTTGGCGTACGCGACGAATGCCGCCCAGCTCGCCGGCGTGAACGTCAGCGCCGGCCCCTGCCGGTCCTTGCTGTCGCGAACCCCGACCACGCCGGGCAGGTTGTCGGCCACCTCGACGCAGTCACCGGAGTTGCCGCTGCTGCGGGTGCTCTTACGCCAGGTCGCGCCGGTCAGCTCCATCGTTTCGCCGCCTCCGAGATCGCCGCCAGGGTCGCCCCGTGCGGCATCGCCTCCGCGCGGACGGACTCCCAGGTCTGCCGCAGCGAGTTTACGTCCACGGTCCGCTCCACAATGGTGCCGTGCAGCTGATTGTCGAGGTAGCCGACGTCGTCGCCGTCGGCGGGGGTGGCGAGCACGAACGCACCGTTGAGCCCGGGATAGGCACCGACCGTCTCCGGGACCAGGTGCAGGTGCACCCGCGGACGGCGGCCCATCTCGACCAGATGCGTGAACTGCTCCCGCATCACCTTCGGCCCTCCGACCGGGCGGACCAGGACCGAGTGGTCGAGCACCGCCACGAACTGCGGCGGCGCGGGCCGGTCCAGCACCGCCTGCCGAGCCAGACGAGCGGCCACCTGCTGTTCCAGCGCCTCGCCGACAAGCGGGCTCGCACCCTCATGCAGCGCCCGGGCATACTCCTCGGTCTGTAGCAGGCCCGGGACCACCAGCGGTTGGAAGCTGCGCAGCGCGGACGCCTCCTGCTCGATGCTCACCCACTCGCGGAACCACGGCATCAGCGCCTCCTGCACCAGTGCATCCCGGATGCGCACCAGCAGGCCGCCGCCGTGCAGCACCTCGTCGCAGCGCTCGGCGAACTCGGCGCGCGGCGCGCGGCGGCACTGCTCGACGGCCGCGACCAGCGAGGCGGAATAGCTCACCCGCTCGCCCAGCGCCTCCTGGGTCAGCCCCGGGTCGGTGCGTAACCGGCGCAGCTCACCGGCGAACAGTTCCCACAACGGCACACGGATCATCTGCACACCTCTGCACACGGCTGCACACGGACGTCGGCCGCTCGGACGGCCGGGACGGTGGGGGCGGAACGCCTTCCGACCCTAGCCACGCGGTGACGACACTGTCACGCAGTGGAGCCGAAGTCGTCCGGTTCCCGCTACCGAGAGGAGCACCCGTGATCAGCCACCAGCTCGGCCAGCCACCGGACGGGCCGGCGGCGGACCGCCCCCGCCCGTACCCCCTGCACGCCACCCCGCACACGCCGCTGCGTCCGATGTGGTGCTGCCGGGCCTGCGGCCGGCCGTGGCCGTGCCCGCTGGCCCGCCTGCTGCTCAAGAACGAGTACGAGGACAACCAGATCGGCCTGGCCGTCTACCTGTGCGGGCTGCTCTACGAGGCGACGCGCGACCTCTACCGGCTCAACCCCGACGACGCGCCGCCGCCGACCGAGATGTTCACCCGGTTCGTCGCCTGGGGCCCGCACCGCCGCCCGATCATTGCGCCACCGCCCGGCGGGTGTTAAGCGGGGCCCCCTCCTCTGCAGAATGCGTTAATAGGGGGCCCCTCCTTTCATCGCCAGCCGACGTCGATGCGGTCGCCGCGCTCGTCGAAGAAGTGCAGCGCGTCCATCCGCACCTGCACCGCGAGCGGGTGCCCGGAGGCCACCTGCGGGTAGGGCGCCAGCCGTACCGCCAGCTCGGCCGGGCGGCGGTGGTGCCGGCCCGGGTCGGGCAGCACGCTGGTGCGGTTGCCACCGCCACCGCCGTTGGGTGCCGGGAGCGCGTCGGCCGCCGACTCCGCCGCGCGACCGGTCAGCCGCTGCATCACCTGACCGAACCGGCGCAGGCTGCGCTGCCCGGGTGCGGCCCGCTCGACCGGGGTGCCCATCTCGTCGACCACGATCGCGGTGGCGCCGATGTCGAGGAAGGCCAGCGACTCGTGGCCGTGGTGCTCCAGGTAGCGGATCCGGCCATGCAGCACGTCGCCCGGGGTGTCCGGGGCCACCGGGGTGAGCGCCTCGGCCCGCATGCCGACCACGATCCGCTCGCCGTGGTAGTGCGCCACGGCCCGGCTGCGGATGTCGTCCCAGGGCAGGTAGAGCGCCTGCTCACCGAGGCTCAGCGCGACGTAGCGGTCGAGGTGGACGTAGACGGACGCCTCCAGCAGGTTCATCCGAGGGCTGCCCAGGAAGGCGGCGACGTAGAGCGTGGCCGGCCGGCCGTACACCTGGGTGGGGGTGCCCACGTCCTGGAGCACGCCCTTGCGCATGATGGCGACCCGGTCGGCCATGGTGAGCGCCTCGGCCTGGTCGTGGGTGACGTAGATGGTGGTGACGCCCAGCTCGCGGGTGAGGCCGGAGATCTCCGCCCGCAGTTCGGCGCGGAGCCCGCTGTCCAGGTTGGACAGCGGCTCGTCCATCAGGAAGAGGCCGGGGCGGCGCACGATCGCCCGGCCCATGGCGACCCGCTGCCGCTGGCCGCCGGAGAGCTGGCTGGGCTTGCGCGCGAGCACGTCGCCGATGCCCAGCGCGCCGGCCACGTCCTGGATCCGCTCGCCGCGCGGCCCGGGCTCGACGCCGGAGAGCCGCAGCGGGAAGCCGATGTTGTCACCGACGGTCATGTGCGGATAGAGCGCGAAGTCCTGGAAGACCATGGCGATCTTCCGGTCCCGCGGCGGCAGGTCGTTGGCGAGTTCACCACCGAGCATGACCGCGCCGGAGGTCGGATCCTCCAGCCCGGCCACCATCCGCAGCACGGTGGACTTGCCGCAGCCCGACGGGCCGAGCAGCACCATGAACTCGCCGTCGTTGACGTCCAGATTGATGGTGTCGACCGCGATCGTTCCGTCCTGGAACACCTTGGTGACATCCTTGAGCGCGACGGTGGTCACCGTCACCTCCCCAGTCGCTCGCCCGAACCCGGCAATGACTGTGACCAGGATCATCGGATCCGCACATCGGGTAAACGTGCCATGTTCGTCTCGTGACAGTCCTATTAAGCGGTATTCGCCGGGCCCCACAGTTAAGTGACCGGCCAGTAACCGTTTTTCACGCCGGTTCGTGAAGAAAGACCCGCCGCACCACCCGCTCGGCGGCGCGCCCGTCGTCGAGCGCGCAGAACCGGTTCCGGAACGCCGCCCGCGCCCGGCGGGCCGTCTCGTCGTCGACCGCGCCGGAGCGGAACACGTCGAGCAGCCCGGGAAAGTCCACCGCCACCGCGCCCGGCGGCTCGGCCAGCAGGTCGAAGTAGACGCCCCGGGCCACCCGGTAGGCGTCCCAGTCCGGGGCGTAGACCACGATCGGCCGGTCCAGCACGCCATAGTCGAACATCGCCGAGGAGTAGTCGGTGACCAGCACGTCGGCGGCCAGATAGAGGTCCTCCACCCGGTCGTGGGCGCTCACGTCCAGCACGCCGTCCGCCGCCGGTCCCCCCGGGTGACGCTCCCGGTCGTGGAAGTAGTGGCTGCGCATGAGCAGCCGCCCGGTCGGGCCGAGCACGTCGCGCATCCGGTCCGGGTCGAACGGTGGCCGCCAGCCGGGCAGGTGCTCGCGGTGCGTCGGCGCGTAGAGCACCACGTACTCGTCGGGTCCCAGGCCGAGCGCGGCGCGGGCCCGGCGGCACTCCTCGGGCGTCGCCCGGACCAGCCGGTCGTTGCGCGGGTAGCCGACCTCCAGCGTGGTGTAGTCCGCCGGGTACGCCCGCTCCCACATCTGCGTGGAGAAGCTGTTCGAGGTGACGCTGTAGTCCCAGCGGTCCACCCGGCGCAGCAGCCCGGCGAAGTTCATCCCCATCGCGCCGACCGGGTAGCGCTGCTGGTCCAGCCCCATCACCTTGACCGGCGTGCCGTGGTGGGTCTGCACGTGCACCGAACCCTGGCGCTTGCGGACGAAGTCCGGGAAGTTGACGTTGTTGACCAGCCAGTGCGCCCGGGCCAGCACCCGGTGGTACTCCCGCGTCCCGGCGATCACGTACTCCACCCCCGGCGGCAACGCGGCCACCCGGTCCCGCCGCACGATCCACACCCCGCGCACCTGCGGCGCGAGCCGCCGCGCGGCCTCGTAGATCGCGGCCGGGTTGCACGAGTAACCGCGGTACCAGTAGGCCGCGTAGACCGCCAGCGTCGGGTCGATCGGCCGGCGCAACTCGGCCCGGTAGTACTCGCGCAACGCGGTGTCCCGGGCCCGTCGGGCCGTACGCCGGACCACCGGCGCCACCCGCCGGCGGGTTCCCGCGGCGGTCCGCCGGGCGACCTCCCCCGCCTGGTGTGCCTCGCGCAACGCGCTGAACGTCCGCCACCGCCCGGCCGCCACCAGGCGGTGCTTGAGCCCTTCCACGCCCGGCGGGACCGGGTAACCCTCGGGCGGCAGGAAGCGGACGTAGTCGGCGTGCATCTGGGCGAAGAAGGGGGCCCGCAGTTCGGGCGCGATCCGGTCGCCGTTGCCCAGCACGGTCAGGTGGTGCCAGACCATCCGCTCGAAGATCGCCGGCCGCAACCCGGCCACCGCCGGACCCCACCGGTCCATCAGCCGGAACACCCGGTGCCACTGGGCGAACACCTCGAAGTGCCGGTCACCCCGGGTCCGGGTGATCGCCCCGGTGCGGCGCTGCCGGTAGTTCAGGCAGACCCGGTCCAGCACCCCGATCCGGTCGGCGGCCATCAGCGCCGGATAGCTGAACGAGACGTCCTCGTACCAGCCCGGTTCGAAGCGGAGCCCGCGTTCGACCAGGAACTCCCGGCGGACCAGGCGGTTCCAGGCGGTGTGCAGCAGTCGCAGCGTCTCCGGCCGGTCCCGCAGCGCGAACGTGGTCGGGCCGGGCGGCTCCGGGAAGACATCGCGCATGGCGCTGCGGGTGCCGACGTCGTTCCAGTGCGCCCGGACGTGGTCCACCAGCAGAACGTCCGGGCGGGTGTCGCGGAGCCGGTCCGCGACGTGCGGCAGGCAGCCGGCCACCAGCCAGTCGTCCCCGTCGACGAACCACACGTACTCGCCGACCGCCCGGTCCAGCCCGATGTTGCGGGCCGGACCGAGCCCCACGTTCTCGGTCAACCGGACCGGGCGGACCCGGGGGTCGCGGGCGGCGTACTCGGCCAGGATCTCGCCGCTGCCGTCCGGCGACGCGTCGTCCACGCCGATCACCTGGAGGTCGCCGAACGGCTGGTCGAGGATCGAGTCGAGACACTCCCGCAGGTAGCCCTGCACCTTGTAGGCCGGCACGACGAAGCTGATCAGCGTCATCCCGGCCCGCCCTCCGTCAGCCCGGCGAGCGCACACCCCCGTGGGCGCGGGCCGGCAGGACCACCCAGGCGAGGACCACACTCGCGACGAAAACCACAAGAAGGTACGTACCGAGTGTAGCCAGAGCGATACTCACAATTCCGGCGATCAGCGCTATTCCCAACAGGAACGAGCGCCCCTCCCAGCCCAGCGTGGCGGCGTGCAGCGGCGGCGCCGACTGCCGCTTCTCCAGCCGGGCGGTCAGGTCGTAGTGGTGCAGCGTGAGCACCAGGACGTACCCGAAGATCAGCCAGGCCGGCGCGCGCCCGGCCACCCCGACCGCGATGGCGAAGAGATACTCGGCGGCCCGCAGCGCGGCCGGCACCAGCCAGTCCAGCGCCCCCGCGTGCGGCGCCCGCGCGCCCTGTGCGGCGCCCAGCAGCAGCACGAGGACGAGGACCGCCGCCCAGCCGGGCAGGTCCCGCCCGCCGTGCACCGCCCACAGCGCCCAGACCAGCAGCGCCGCCGCGCCGAGCGCGGCGACCACCGCCGTCAGCAGCGGCCGGCGCGCGGTCGGCAGCGTCCGGGTCAACAGGCCGTCGTCGCGGTGCAGGCCGGCGTCGACGGTGGTCAGCACCGGCACCTTCATCCAGCGCGCCCGCAACGTCCGCAACGCCCCGGTGTACGCGAACGCCAGCGTGCCCCAGACCAGCACCGCGCAGAGCGCCACCAGCGGGCCGAACAGCGCGGCGGCCAACGCGATCAGCGCCCACCGCTCGCCGATAGGGAACACCACGGTCCGCTTCAGCCAGTACGAGACCGAGCCGGTGTCCGCCTGCACCCGGGTCGACGCCGCGTTCAGCTTCCCGCCGATGCCGCCCGCGTCCCCGGTCACCACCTTCGGCCGGCGCGCCGCCTCGTCGTGCAGCGCGCCGTACCAGGTGTCGGTCATGTGCCGCACGGTCTGCACCGTCATCGCGGCCAGCGCCAGCGCCCAGCCGTACCGGAACCCGGCGTGCGTGGCCCCGTAGCCGAGGCCGGCGTAGACCACGTACTCCTTGAACCGGTCGGCCATGGTGTCCAGCCAGCCGCCCCAGGCGCTGAAGTGCCGGGTGTAGCGGGCCAGCTGCCCGTCCACGCAGTCGAGCACGAAGCCCAGGTAGAGCAGGACCGCGCCGGCCACCAGCGCGGGCCGGCCGCCGACGCCGAACAGCACCGCCGACGCCACCGCGAACGCCACCGACACCATGGTGACGCCGGTCGGGCCGATCCCGATCCGGGCGGCGGCCTTCGTCACGTACGGGGACCAGGTGCTGACGAAGAACGTGGTGAAGAAGTCGTCCCGCTCCTTCACCGACAGCTTCAGCTCGGCCCGGTCCTCGTCGACCGCCGCCACCTGCGCCTCGGCGGCCCGCCGCTGCGCCGCGTCGCCGGCCCGGTGCGCCACGAGCAGGCGTACCCGGTGGGCGAAGATCAGGGTGCCCCGGGCGGCGAGGTCGGCCACCAGCCGGTCCAGGTCGGCGAGCGGCCCACCCCCGGCCACCCGGCGGGCGGCCTCGGCGAAGGCCGGCAGGTCGGCCGGGCCGACCCGCAGCGCGCCGCCGAACACGCCGGTCGCGTCCGCGACCGCGCCGGCCTCGACCACCTGCCCGCGCTCCTCACGCACCGTCGCCTGCCCGGCCGCCGGCGGATCGGTGAGCACCAACGCCACTGTCGGCCCGACCGGGCTGGTCGCGAGATGCTTCAGTACGGCCGTGTGCGCCACCAGGTCGATGCCGCTGACCAGCACCGGGCCGGTCGCGCCGGCCACCAGGTCGGCCAGCTCGGCCTGGTCGGCGGCGATCCGCACGTCGTCCGCCCCGGCCCGGCGCCACTGCGCGGCCAGCCGGTCGGCCGGCGCTTCCCCGCCCTCGGTGGGGCGGCCCGCCGCCGGTCCGGCGGCGAGCACGATCGCGAGCGTCACCGCTGCGCCGCGTCGGCGTAGGCGGCCAGCGCCTCGTCGATCGTCCCGTCGACGATCAGTCGTCCGGCGTCGAGGTAGAGCCCCCGACGGCAGAACCGGGTGAGGTCCTTGTCGTTGTGTGACACCAGCACCAGCGTGCGCCCTTCCGCGAGAAGTCGCTCGATGGTCGCATAGCACTTCGCGCGGAACTCCGCGTCCCCGACCGCGGTCACCTCGTCCACCAACAGCACCGGGTGCGGCAGGTGCGCGATCACCGCGAAACCGAGCCGCACCTTCATCCCGGACGAGTAGTGCCGCACCGACGTGTCGATGGCGCGTTCCACCTGCTCACCGGCGAACGAGACGATCTCGTCGAAGTGCCGCCGCAGGTAGGTCGGGGAGAGCCCGTGCAGCCCGCCCACCAGGTAGAGGTTCTCCCGGCCGGTCAGGTCGCCGGAGAAGCCGGCGGAGAGTTCCAGCAGCGGCGCCACCCGGCCGCGCACCGCGATCGTGCCCTCGTCCGGGATGAGCACACCGGCGATCAGCCGCAGCAGCGTGCTCTTGCCGGTGCCGTTGCGCCCCACCACGCCGACCGTCTCACCCGGCTCGACCCGGAACGACAGGTCGCGCAGCGGCCAGAACCGGCCCGCGTCCGGGTCGCGCGCGCCCCGGTGCACGATCAGCTCCCGCAGCCGCAGTTGGCGGCGCCGGTTGCGGACGAACCGGATGCCGAGCCCGTCCGCCTCGATGATCGCCGTCATTCAGAGTTCCTTCAGCACGGCCGGTTCGAGGCGGTGGAACGCCCACCAGCCGAGCGCCAGGACCAGCCCGCTGCCCACCACCGTGACGGTGAGCAGCCGGGCGTCCGGGAACTCGTCCGGATACCAGATCGCATGGTGCAACTGGAAGATCCCGACCAGCGGGTTCAGCTCGTAGGCGACCTTGAGCCAGCCCGGCATGCCGGAGTCCCGGACCAGGTTCAGCGGATAGATGATCGGGGTGGCGTAGAACAGCACCCGGATCACCAGCCGCATGATCCGCTCGATGTCCCGCATCAGCACGTTGCCCGCCGACAGCAGCAGGGCCAGGCCCACCAGCAGCGTGAACTGCACCGCGACGGCCAGCGGCAGGGCGAGCAGGTTCCACCCCGGGCGGATCTTCCCGTGGGCCGCGTAGAGCGCCGCGATGGCGACCAGGATCGGCAGGCCGGCCAGATACTCGGCGAACCGGCCGGCGACCCGCCCGATCGGGAAGATCGGCCGGGGCAGGTTCATCGTGGTGATCAGCCGGGACTGCCCGGTGAGCGCGTTGGCCGCCTCGGTCAGCGCCGAACTGGCCCACATCCAGGCGAAGATCCCGGTGATCAGGAACAGCGGGTACGAACCGGCCGCCTCGCCCAGGTGCCGTCGGGTCGCGCCGGAATAGAGCACGCCGAAGACGAACCAGTAGATCAGGCCCATGCCCAGCGGCTCGATCAGCGACCAGAAGTAGCCCAGCAGCGACTGCTGGTACTTCACCGCGAGATCCCGCCGGACCAGGATGCGCAGCGAGGTGCGGGCGGACCAGAGCGCCGCGACGGCGGACGTCACCGGGCCATCGTCGCGCCGCTCATCGTCGGCGTGGCGGCCGTCGACCGGGGGTCACCCCAACGGGGTCAGCACTCGATCACGTTGACCGCGAGGCCGCCGCGCGCCGTCTCCTTGTACTTGACCTTCATGTCGGCGCCGGTCTCCCGCATGGTCTTGATGACCTTGTCCAGCGACACGTGGTGCACCCCGTCGCCGCGCAGCGCCAGCCGGGCCGCCGTGATCGCCTTGATGCTGGCCACCGCGTTACGTTCGATGCACGGGATCTGCACCAGGCCGCCGACCGGGTCGCAGGTGAGCCCGAGGTTGTGCTCCATGCCGATCTCGGCCGCGTTCTCCACCTGCTCCGGCGTGCCGCCCAGCGCCTCGGCCAGCCCGGCCGCCGCCATCGAGCATGCCGAGCCGACCTCACCCTGGCAGCCGACCTCCGCGCCGGAGATCGAGGCGTTCTCCTTGAACAGCACGCCGATCGCGCCGGCGGCCAGCAGGAACCGCACCACCCCCTCCTCGGAGGCGCCCGGCACGAACCGGGTGTAGTAGTGCAGCACGGCCGGGATGATCCCGGCGGCCCCGTTCGTCGGCGCGGTGACCACCCGCCCGCCGGCCGCGTTCTCCTCGTTGACCGCCAGGGCGAACAGCGTCACCCAGTCCATGGCGCGCAGCGGGTCGCTGCCCTCACCCTCCGCCTCCAGGCCGCGCCGCAGCTCGGCCGCGCGGCGGCGGACCTTCAACCCGCCCGGGAGTACGCCGTCGCGGGTGCACCCGTTCTCCACGCACTCGCGCATCACCCGCCAGATCTCCAACAGCCCCGCGCGCACGTCCGCCTCACTGCGCCAGGACAGCTCGTTGGCGAGCATCACCTCGCTGATCGCCAGGCCGGTGCGGGTGGTGACGTCGAGCAGCTCCGCGCCGGTGAGGAACGGGTGCCGGACCCGCGTGCTGTCCGGCTTGATCCGGTCCGCCCCGGCGGCCGCCTCGTCCACGACGAACCCGCCGCCCACCGAGTAGTAGGTACGCGTACGCACCTCGTTCCCGGCCGCGTCGAACGCCGCGAACGTCATCCCGTTCGGGTGGTACGGCAACGAACGCCGCCGGTGCAGCATGAGGTCCCGGTCCGGGTCGAAGTCGATCTCCTGGCTGCCGACCAGGCGGAGCCGCCGCTCGGCACGGATCCGCTCCACCCGCGGCCCGACCGTGTCGGTGTCGACCGTCTCCGGGGCCTCGCCCTCCAGCCCGAGCAGCACCGCGCGGTCGCTGCCGTGGCCGTGGCCGGTGGCGCCGAGCGAGCCGAACAGCTCCGCCTGCACCCGGGTCACGTCGGCCATCTGCCCGTCGGCCTTGAGGCCCGCCACGAACGTCCGGGCGGCCCGCATCGGCCCGACGGTGTGCGAGCTGGACGGCCCGATACCGACGCTGAAGAGATCGAAAACACTGATCATGGCTGCACTTTCCTCGCCGTCGTCCCCGTTGTGCGGATCCGAACCGGTGCGTGCCGCGTGCCCGCTCGGCGGGTTCGACGGCCCGGCGCCCGGGGTGTGGGCGCCCGACCGGCGAGCCTACCTCCCCAGCTCACTACCCGCCCCACCCCGCCGCATGCCCCGCGGCCGCACTCCCGCCCCGGGATCTTGCGAACAACGAGCACGCACCACCTGCACGATCGCGGAGCTGAGTCGGTGGACGCGTCGGCGGGGGTGCGCCGGGGTAAGCACCTACGGGTGCCCGGGTCGCCGATCCTCCTCGGGGCCGAGGGCGCGGCGCGCACCCCGTTCTACCGTGGAATCAGCGCGGCGGATCGCCGCAGAAGTGGGAGACGACGATGAGTCGCAAACTGGTCCGGCCCCGCGAGGGGCGCATGATCGCCGGTGTCTGCGCCGGCCTGGGGCAGCGGTTCGGCATGTCGGCCGGCATGGTCCGGCTGCTGTTCCTGCTGTCGTTGCTGCTGCCCGGCACCCAGGTGATCGTCTACCTGGTCCTGTGGATCCTGATGCCGAACGAGGACCGCTACCTCGCCACCCGCTGACCCGATGCCACCCGGCCCGAACTACGCGGCCCACTGAGAACGGGTGACGGGAAGCCGGGTCACTGTCAGTAGTCAGTCGGCTGGTCGATTCCCCAAAGACCGATATACCGCTAGGTCACATTTATGACTCAGCGGTATATCGCTCTGAACCCATGTGCCGCCGCGCGCGGCAGGACCCAGGTGCCGCCGCGCGCGCGGCAGGGCCGAGCCGCCGGACACCGAGCGGCCGGGGCGCGGGATGCCAGAGACCGCGCCGTCGGGTCCGGGGCGCTGGGGCGGGGGCGCTGGAGACGGGGCTGCGGGCCCGAGACACCGAGCCCGGGGCGGCGCGGCCCACACGCTGAGCCTGGGGTGGCTGGGCCCAGGGCCGGGGCGGCGAGGACGGGACAGGCCTCCGCGCGGCGTCCGGAGCGGGCGGCGGACACGACGGCGCCCCGCTCCGGAACAACCGGGGCGGGGCGCGTCGTGACAGGTCAGGGTGCCGTGTAGGTGACGGTCACCTTCTCGTAGCCGAGGGAGCGCAGCAGCCCCTCCAGCATCTTGCGGGTGTTCGCCTCGGCCCGTGCGCCGAGCCCGCTGTCCCGGGCGGCGGCGGTGATCCGGTCCTCGGCCAACTTGTAGATCTGCTGCTGCCGGTTGGGGTCGCCGGCCACCAGGTCGTTGAGCCGGTTGATCAGGCCCCGCTCCTCGGCGAAGACATAGCTCTTGTCCATGTCCAGGTCGGTCTCGCCGAGCTGCGGCGCGGGCAGCTTGATCTCGACGGACTTGCCGTCGTCGGAGGCCACCACGGCGCCGTCGGCGATCTTCGTGAAGTCGACGTACGCCTCGACCCGGCCCGCCCCGACGAACAGCGTGCGCTCGTTGAGCAGGAAGTCGGGCACGTTGCGCCGGTCGTTCTGCACGTCGACCACCACCTGGAAGTTGCCCTCCGCGGCGACGTAGCGGCTCAGGTCACGGATCGACTTGAGCAGCGGCGGCTGGCTGCGGTCGGTCTGCTCCTTGGCGAACGGATTGCGGAAGTCGGGCAGCAGGCCGGTCGCCTGCACGCCGAGCAGCACCACCACCGCCAGCGCGGCCGCGCCGAGCACCCAGAGCAGGCCGCGAGCCGGGCCGCCGCCCGGCGCCCGACCACCCGGCTCGGGGTCGGGCGGAGAATCCGCCCGGTCGCGCAGGGACTCGCTGGTCGGGTATTCCGGAAACTCCCTGGTGGGCTGGTTGATGTCACCGTCGCGGGCCATCGCCCCTCACCGTCCTCGTCCGACACATCGACTGACAATGACGGTACGGGCACCGTGCGACAGTCGCTCGTCGAGCGACCCGATCGGGTGAACCCGTAGGTCAGGCGAAGGCGGAGAGCCCGGTCAGCCGCTGCCCGATGACCAGCTGGTGGATTTCCGAGGTGCCCTCGTAGGTGAGCACGCTCTCCAGGTTGTTGGCGTGCCGCATCACCGGATATTCCCCCGAGACGCCGTTCGCGCCGAGGATCGTGCGGCACTGCCGGGCGATGGCCAGCGCCTCCCGCACGTTGTTCAGCTTACCCACGCTGACCTGCTCGGGGCGCAGCTTCCCGGCCTCGGCGAGCCGGCCCAGGTGCAGCGCGAGCAGCATGCCCTTGTTCCACTCCACCGCCATGTCGGCGAGCTTGGCCTGGGTGAGCTGGAAGCCGGCCAGCGGCCGGCCGAACTGGGTGCGCGTGGTCGCGTACTCCAGGGCGGTCTCCAGGCAGTCGCGGGCCGCGCCGAGCGCGCCCCAGACGATCCCGTGGCGGGCCTCGGTCAGGCAGCTCAGCGGCGCCTTCAGGCCGGTCGCGCCGGGCATCTGGGCCTCCGCCGGCAACCGCACGTCGTCGAGGGTGATCTCGCCGGTCAGCGACGCGCGCAGCGACATCTTGTGCCGGATCTCGCGCGCCGTCACCCCCGGCGTGTCCATCGGTACGGCGAAGCCGCGCACGCCCTCGTCGGTGCGGGCCCAGATCACGGCGACGTCGGCGATCGGCGCGTTGGTGATCCACATCTTGCCGCCGGTGAGGATCCAGTCGTCGCCGTCGCGGCGGGCCCGGGTGGCCATCGAGGCCGGGTCGGAGCCGTGGTCCGGCTCGGTCAGCCCGAAGCAACCGATCGCCTCGCCGGTCGCCATGGCCGGCAGCCACCGCTGCTTCTGCTCCTCGCTGCCGAAGCGCCAGATCGCGTACATGGCCAGCGAACCCTGCACCGACACCAGCGAACGGACGCCGGAGTCGCCGGCCTCCAGCTCCAGGCAGGCCAGCCCGTACGCGACGGCGGACGCGCCGGCGCAGCCGTACCCGGTCAGGTGCATGCCGAGCAGGCCCAGCTTGCCGAACTCGCGGGCCAGCTCGCGGGCCGGCACCTCGCCGTCCTCGTACCACCCGGCGACGTGCGGGCGTACCCGGTCGGTCACGAGCTGGCGCACGACGGCGCGGATCTGCCGCTCCTCCTCGCTCAGCGACGCGTCGATGTCGAGCAGGTCGAGAGGAGTCATGGCGTCACCTTAACCAAGCCTCAGGCGGGCGTCACTCGCCCTGGTCGCCGAGGACCAGCACCCGCGCGTGGATCTGGTTGCGTTGCTGGAGCGCGGCGCGCAGCGCCCGGTGCAGGCCGTCCTCCAGGTAGAGCCCGCCGTTCCACTGCACCACGTGCGGGAAGAGGTCGCCGTAGAAGGTGGAGTCCTCCGCGAGCAGCTTGTCCAGCGCCAGCTCCCGCTTGGTGGTGATGAGCTGGTCCAGCCGCAGCGGGCGCGGTGGGATCTCGGCCCACTGCTTCAGCGTGAAGTTGTGCTCCGGGTAGGGACGCCCGTCCCGGACCGCCCTGAAGATCACGGCGCGCTCTCCTCCCCCAGGCCCGGCTGACGATGTGGCTGCCAGCCTAACCGCTCAACTCCACCGTCCCCGCCGGACCACATCCTGCACCGGACGCCGCCCCCGGCGCAGCGACGGTGACCGGTGGTCGACGGCTCGGTAACCAATGGTGATCGCGCCGATCGGGTGCAGCTCCGGCGGCACCCCGAACGCCTCCCGGTACGCCCCGGTCCGCTGCGGCGGGATGCCGAAGAAACAGGCGCCCAACCCCTCGTCCACGGCGGTGAGCAGCATCATCAGCGCGGCGAAGCCGGTGTCGACGTACCAGTAGGGCACCGGCCAGCGCTCCTCGGCGCGGTCCGCCCAACCCTTGTCCGGCTCGGCGTACCGGTCGAGGTAGGCGTCCCGGTTGGCGTGCGGCACCACGATCAGCGGGGCCCGGCGCATGCCGCTCAGCCAGCGCTCCCGGCCGCCGCCGTCGGGGGTGGCCGCCGACCAGAACCGCGCCCGGTCGGTCGGCTCCTCCAGCACCAGGAAACCCCAGCCCTGCGCGAACCCGGCCGACGGCGCGCGCAGCGCGTGCGCCAGCAGCCGGTCCACCACCTCGGGCGGCACCGGCCGGTCCGGGTCGTAGTTGCGCACCATCCGGCGTCGCCGGACGACCTCGGCGAACTCCACGGTCAGGCCGCCGGCCGGACGCCCCAGACGCCCCGCCACGTCTGGCCGGCGTCGAGTGTGATCAGGTCCCGCCCGGACCGGAACGCGTCCGGCGGGCAGGTCATCGGCTCCACCGCGACCGACCGACGGTGCCGCTCGCCGCCGAGCGTGTCGCCGGTGAAGACCTGCCACCAGCCGAACTCGCGGTCCGCCCAGATCCGCAGCGACGACGAGCCGTCCGGCGCGCCGAGCGTCACCGCCGAGCCGCCGTCGGCCTCCCGCTCCACGTCACCGAAGGCCATGTCGAGCACCAGGTCGCCGATCGGGCGGGGGGCGGTGAAGTCGAACTCGGTGCCGCTCACCGCGCTCGCCGCCACCGGCAGCAGCCGGCCGTCCACCTGCACCCGGCTCTGCCCCGGTACGCGCATCAGCAGCTCGTCCACGCCGACCTTGGGCAGCTGGAAGTAGGGGTGCACGGAGAAGCCGAACGGCGCCGGCTCGGCGGACAGGTTCGTCACCTCGTGCTCGGCGCGCAGACCCTCCGGGCCGACGCTCCACCGGCTGCGCAGCCGCAGCGCCCACGGGTAACCGGGGGTGGGCGGCAGGTCGTAGCCGAGCGTGACGCTCTCCGCCGACCGTTCGACCAGTTCCCACCGGACCCAGTTGACCAGGCCGTGCAGGGCGTTGTGCCGCTCCGGCTCGGTCAGGTCGAGCTGGAACGAGCGGTCCCCGAACGTGTAGACGCCGTCGCGGATCCGGTTCGGCCAGGGGGCGAGCACGTGCCCGGCCGAGCCGGGGCAGAGCTCGTCCTCGGCGTACCCGTCGAGGTAGTCCCGACCGTCGTGCCGGTAGGCCCGCAGCCCACCGCCCACCTCCACCACGACGGCCTCGTGGCCGGCGGCGGCGATGGTCCACTGTGTCCCGGACGGTGACTGCACGTCGATCCCCATGTCCGGGACCCTACCGTCAGCGACCGTCGTCGGAGTGGGTGGTCGCGCGATAGCGCAGCAGCGCGGGGAACGCCACCACCAGCAGCGTCGCGAGCACGGCCGCCGCGAGACCGCCGCCGACCATGGCGAACCCGGTGCCGAAACCGGCGGCCATGGTGCCGGCCCGCAGGTCGCCCAGCCGTGGCCCGCCGGCCACCACCACCGTGTTCACGCCCTGGAGCCGGCCGCGCATCCGGTCCGGCGCGTAGACCAGCAGCATCGACTGCCGCAGCGTCGCGCTGACCAGGTCGGCGGCGCCGGCCACACCGAGCAGCAGCACCGCCAGCCAGAGCTGGCCGGCCAGCCCGGCGCACGCGATCGCCACGCCCCAGCCGACCACGGCCACGGTGAGCGCCAGCCCCTGCCGGCGGACCCGGCCGATCCAGCCGGAGGTGAGGCCGCCCAGCATCGCGCCGATCGCGATCGAGCTGTAGAGCCAGCCGACCGCCGCGCCGCCGCCGAACCGCTCCTGCGCCAGCTCCGGGAAGAGCGCCCGCGGCATCGCCAGGATCATCGCGATCAGGTCGATGGCGAACGAGAGCAGCAGCACCGGCGTGGTGGCCAGGTAGCGGAAACCGTCGACGATGCTGGCCAGCCCGGCCTTGCGGACGCCGCCGTCCGGGTCCGGTTCCGGTGGCATCGCCGGCAGCCGCAGGGTGGCCCAGAGCGAGACGGTGAACAGCAGCGCGTCCACCCCGTACGCGATGGGCAGCGCCACGTCGACCCGCCAGGCCGCGAAGATCAGGCCGGCGGCGAGCGGGCCGAAGACGGCCGCGGCGGTGAACGTGGTGTAGTTCAGCGTGGTGGCGGCCGGGACCAGTTCGGCCGGCACCAGCCGGGGCAGGATCGCGCTGCGGGCCGGCGAGGTGATCGCGAACGCCACCGTCTGCACGGCCACCAGCAGCAGGAGCAGCATCGGGCTGCCCACCCCGGCCAGCGACTGCACCAGCAGCCCCAGCGTGGCGGCCCAGAGCAGGGCGCCGGCGGCGAGCAGCACCCGACGCCGGTCCCGCGCGTCGGCGACCGCCCCGCCCCACAACCCGAAGACCAGCAGCGGCACGAACCCGGCGATGCCCAGCAGGCCGACCCAGAACGAGCCGCCGGTCAGGTCGAACATCTCCACCGGCACCGCGACGGCGGTGAACTGGAAGCCGAACATCGCCACCGCGTTGCCGAGCCACACCCGGCGGTACGCGGGCACGCCCAGCGGGCGCAGGTCGATCGCCCAGCGGCGCGCCCCGCGCGGCCGGGTCTTCGTGACCTCCGTCACGGTGCGAGCCGCTCGACGACCCAGACCCCGTCGCCGGTACGCCGGAACCGCAGCCGGTCGTGCAGCCGGCCGGCCCGGCCCTGCCAGAACTCCACCGTCTCCGGGCGGACCCGGAAGCCGCCCCAGTGCGGCGGCGCGGGGATCGGTTCCACGCCGGCGAACCGCTCCGCCGCCGCCCGGTACGCCGCGTCCAGCGCGGCCCGGTCCGGCACCACCTCGGACTGTGCGCTGGCCCACGCACCGAGCTGGGAGCCGCGCGGCCGGCCGGCGAAGTACGCCTCGGTCTCGGCCCGGTCGACCCGCTCGACCCGACCGGTGACGGTCACCTGCCGCTGCATCGGAAACCAGGGAAAGACCAGGCTGGCCCACGGGTTGGCGGTGGCCTCGACGCCCTTGCGCGAGCGGTAGTTGGTGAAGAAGACGAACCCCTCCGGGTCGTACCCCTTGAGCAGCACCGTGCGTCCGCTGGGCCGGCCCTCGGCGTCGGCGGTGCCCACCACCATCGCGTTCGGCTCGGGCAGCGGGTGGGCCACCGCGTCGGCGAACCAGCGGCCGAACTGGGTGTGCCAGTCCGGTGCCAGGTCCGGTTCGGAAAGGCCCAGGTCGGCGGCGTACTCGTTACGCATGCCGGCCGGGGCGGGTGTGTCGCCTGTCACTCTCGCCGTCCCTCTCCCGGGCGTGCCGGCGTCCCCCGACGCTGGCCAGGCCCCGCCACCCAGTCTTCTCCTCCCCGCCTCGGTGTCCACCGGCGGGGATGTCACGTGGCGCACACCGCCAGCGGGTCGCGCACCTGGTTACCCACCGGGCAAGATGTCACGAACCACTTCCCTGAGGGTCGCCTGAGCTGCGGGGCCGGATCAGCCCGCCCGGGCGCACCGAGCCCAAGCCAGGAGACGACATGTCCGATTTCAAGCCGGGCCTCGAAGGCGTCGTAGCCTTCGAGACCGAGATCGCCGAACCCGACCGCGCGGGCGGATCCCTGCGCTACCGGGGCGTGGACATCGAGGATCTGATCGGCCAGGTCTCCTTCGGCAACGTCTGGGCGCTGCTGGTGGACGGCCGGTTCGGCCCCGGCCTGCCGCCGGCCGAGCCGTTCCCGGTGCCGGTGCACTCCGGCGACATCCGCGTCGACGTGCAGTCCGCGGTCGCCATGCTGGCCCCCTACTGGGGTCTCAACCAGCTCCTCGACATCTCCGACGAGCAGGCCCGCGAGGACCTCGCCCGGGTGTCGGTCACCGCGCTCTCCTTCGTCGCCCAGTCGGCGCGTGGGCTGGGCCTGCCGGCCGTGCCGCAGAAGGAGATCGACAAGGCCGAGACGATCGTCGAGCGGTTCATGAAGCGCTGGCGGGGCGAGCCCGACCCGCGGCACGTCAAGGCCGTCGACGCCTACTTCATCTCGGCCGCCGAGCACGGCCTGAACGCCTCCACCTTCACCGCCCGGATCGTCGCCTCCACCGGCGCGGACGCCGCGGCCTGCATCTCCTCCGGCATCGGCGCGCTCTCCGGCCCGCTGCACGGCGGCGCCCCGTCCCGGGTGCTGACCATGCTGGAGGCGGTCGAGCGCAGCGGCGACGCCGAGGGCTACGTCAAGGGCGTGCTCGACCGGGGCGAGCGGCTGATGGGCTTCGGGCACCGGGTCTACCGGGCCGAGGACCCGCGCGCCCGCGTGCTCCGGCGCACCGCCAAGGAGCTGGGCGCACCCCGCTTCGAGGTGGCCGAGGCGCTGGAGAAGGCCGCCCTGGCCGAGCTTCAGGCCCGCCGCCCGGACCGCGTCCTCGCCACCAACGTCGAGTTCTGGTCGGCCGTGGTGCTGGACTTCGCCGAGGTGCCGGCGCACATGTTCACCTCGATGTTCACCTGCGCCCGGATGGGCGGCTGGTCCGCGCACATCCTGGAGCAGAAGAAGCTCCAGCGGCTGGTCCGCCCGTCCGCCACCTACGTCGGCCCGGGCACCCGCAAGCCGCAGCAGGTCGAGGGCTGGGACGCCATCCCGCACGGCGTCTGAGGTGTAAGGAGGGGCCCCTGCTTAACGCATCCTGCATAGGCGGGGCCCCTTCTTAACGCCCGCGCTGTGGCGTACGCCTCAGGGCCGGGCGTGGGACCAGCGGCCGGTCGCGGCCGGTCGGGTGCGAGGATGAAGGCCGGCAGCGCTGCCGGCCGGGTTCGGATCCCGGCCGTCCCGTGCGCCCGACGCACGAGCCGGTCGCCGGTCCGCGCCCGCAGGAAGGGCCCGCCCTCGCCCATGCGGAAGGATCGAGACAACCGTGGCTGACGCACCGACCATCCGGATTCCCGACGACCTCAGGCCCGCCGACGGACGCTTCGGCTGCGGGCCCTCCAAGGTCCGTCCGGCCGCGGTCTCCGCGCTCGCCGACGTCGCCACCAGCTACCTGGGCACGTCGCACCGGCAGAAGACGGTCCGGGACCAGGTCGCCCGGCTGCGCCGTGGCCTGGCCGAGTTCTTCTCCCTCCCCGAGGGCTACGAGGTGGTGATCGGCAACGGCGGCACCACCGCGTTCTGGGAGGTCGCCACGTTCGGCCTGATCCGGGACCGGGCCCAGTTCGCCAGTTTCGGCGAGTTCGGCGCCAAGTTCGCCAAGTCGGTCTCCGACGCCCCGTTCCTGGGCGAGCCGACCGTGCGCAAGTCCGCGGCGGGCAGCGCGCCGTCCCTGGTCGCCGAGGCGGGCGTGGACGTCTACGCCACCCCGCACAACGAGACCTCGACCGGCGTGGCGGTGCCGATCAGCCGGGTGCCGGGCGCCGACGAGGGCTCGCTGCTGCTGGTCGACGCCACCTCCGGCGCCGGTGGCCTGGACGTGAATGTCGCCGAGACCGACGTCTACTACTTCGCCCCGCAGAAGTGCTTCGGCTCCGACGGCGGCCTCTGGCTGGCGCTGATGTCGCCGGCCGCGCTCGCCCGGGCCACCGAGATCAAGTCCTCGGGTCGCTACATCCCGGCCTTCCTCGACCTGGTCACCGCGATCGACAACTCGCGGCTGGAGCAGACGTACAACACCCCCGCGCTGGCCACCATCTTCCTGGCCGCCGAGCAGACCGACTGGATGAACTCCCAGGGCGGCCTGGCCTGGGCGGCCAAGCGCACCGCCGAGAGCGCGGGCATCGTGTACGGCTGGGCCGAGCGCTCGTCGTTCGCCACCCCGTTCGTGTCGGACCCGGCGCTGCGCTCCAACGTGGTCGCCACCGTCGACTTCGCCGACGGGGTGGACGCCACCGCGATCGCCAAGGCGCTGCGCGCCAACGGCATCGTCGACACCGAGCCCTACCGCAAGCTCGGCCGCAACCAGCTGCGGGTGGCGCTCTTCCCGGCCGTCGAGCCGGCCGACGTCGAGGCGCTCACCGCGTCCATCGACTACGTGGTCGAGCGACTCTGATCGTTCCGTCACGGTGGGTGGTCGTCGGGGCTCCGGCGGCCACCCACCGTGATCATTGCCGCAGCTCAGTCGCGACATGCCGGGGTGTCGCAGTCCCCATGTCCGGGTAGATGAGCGTACGGTGGTGCGAGACGCCCGGGTGGCCGGCTCCCGTGGCGTGACGGCCAGCGAAGCGGGACGGAGGCAAGCCCATGCGCCCAGTACGCTTCGTCGCCCTCTCCGAGGACGGCCAGGCCCTGGTGCTCGCCGACGAGGTGGGGCGCCTGCTCGCGTTGCCCATAGACGAGCGCATCGCCTCGGCGCTGCACGCCGAGCCGGGCGCGCCCCCGCTCGCCGTGGTGCCGTCCGCCACCGACCCGACGCCGTCCCTGTCCCCGCGCGACATCCAGGCCCGGATCCGCTCCGGCGAGTCCGCTGAGGACGTCGCCCGCATCGCCGGCGTGCCGGTCGACCGGGTGCTGCGCTACGCCGGCCCGGTGCTCCAGGAGCGGGCCATGCTCGCCCAGCACGCCCGCCGCACCCGGCTCAAGGGCGCGGAGAAGCCCACGCCACTGGCCGAGGTGGTCAACGGTCGGCTGGCCCAGCACGGGATCGACACCGAGAAGATCTCCTGGGACGCCTACCGCCGCGACGACGGCACCTGGCGGATCATCGCCACCTGGCCGTCCGGCAAGGCCACCGCCCAGGCGGTGTGGGATCTCGACAAGACCCGGCAGAACGTCGCCCCGCACGACGACATGGCGCAATACCTGTGCGCCGAGCGTCCGACGCCGATCCTCGGCCAGGAGCCGGCACCGGAGCGGGGCGGCCACGCGCTGCCCGGTCCGTCGCGTGGTGAGCCGAGCCGGGGCGGGCACGGCCTGCCGGCCGCCTCCGACCACCCCCGTCCGGGGCGGGACCCGATCCGCGCCGGCCGCGACGCGCTGCTCGCCTCGCTGGACCGGCCGCTCGGCGGCACGTCCGGCCGTGGCCTCGACACCCGGTCCCCGGCCGCGCTGGCCGGGTCGGACGCCCCCCGCCAGCGGGCGGTCGCCGGTGGCGCCGCCGCGCTCCTCGGCGGCGGGCAGGGTTCGGCGTTCGACGACGACTCGGACGCGCCGAAGGAAATCCCGGCCGTGCCGTCGCTGGCCGTGCTGCGGCCCCGGCGCACCGGTCCGGCGTCGGCGTCCGGGGGCTCGGGCAACGAGTCCACCGACGCCGCCGGCAAGCCGCGCAAGCGGCTCCCGAGCTGGGACGACGTGCTGTTCGGCAGCGGCCCGGCGGCCCGCGAGTCCTCCTGATCCTCCGGTCCGCCCTGGCTCGTCGACAAGGCACTCGAAGTGCCCGCGTGCCAGGGTGGACCCATGGAGTACACGAACCTGGGACGCACCGGTCTGTCGGTGAGCCGGCTCTGTCTCGGCACGATGAACTTCGGGCCGCAGACCGACGAGCCGGACAGCTTCGCCATCATGGACCGGGCGCTCGAACACGGGATCAACTTCTTCGACACCGCGAACGTCTACGGCTGGAAGCTCGGCGAGGGCGTGACCGAGCAGATCGTCGGCCGCTGGTTCGCCCAGGGCGGCGGGCGGCGCGACAAGGTCGTCCTGGCCACGAAGGTCTACGGCAAGATGGGCGAGTGGCCCAACGACCAGGGCCTGAGCGCCCGGCACATCATCCGGGCCTGTGAGGACTCGCTGCGGCGGCTCCAGACCGACACCATCGACCTCTACCAGATGCACCACCTCTCCCGGACCACGCCGTGGGAGGAGATCTGGCAGGCGATGGAGACGCTGGTCGCCCAGGGCAAGGTGCTCTACGTCGGGTCGTCCAACTTCGCCGGCTGGCACATCGCGCAGGCACAGGCCGCCGCCGGCAAGCGCAACTTCCTCGGCCTCGTCTCCGAGCAGAGCATCTACAACCTGCTCACCCGGCACGTCGAGCTGGAGGTGATCCCGGCCGCGCAGCACTACGGCCTGGGCATCATCCCCTGGTCGCCGCTGCACGGCGGGCTGCTCTCCGGGATCATCCGCAAGATGGCCGACGGCAGCGCGGCCCGGGGCGCCAGCGGCCGCTCGGCCGACGCGCTGGCCGAGCACCGGACCACCATCGAGGCGTACGAGAAGCTCTGCGCGGACCTCGGCCAGGACCCGGCCGACGTGGCGCTGGCGTGGCTGCTGTCCCGGCCGGGCGTGACCGCCCCGATCGTCGGCCCGCGCACCATGGACCAACTCGACCGCAACCTCGGCGCCCTCGACGTCCACCTGGACGACCCCACCCTGACCCGCCTCGACGAGCTGTTCCCCCCGATCGGCAACGGCGGCCCCGGCCCCGAGGCCTGGGCCTGGTAACCCCCGTCGATCTTGCGGTTTGCGCCCTCGGTCTGCCCGTTTCGCGCGTTACGCCGGGGCCACAACTGCAAGATCGCCGGGGGCGCCGGGGACGGAAGCGGGTCAGAGGGGCCAGGTGGTGAGGGGGGTGTGGTGGGGGGTGGGGTGGAGATGGCTGCGGACCAGGGTGAGCTTGTCGGCGGGCCACTCCGGGCCGGCGTACCGGTGCAGGGTCTCGCGGTCGGCGTGGACGTCGGCGGGCGGGATGCGGTCGCCGGGGCGGGCGATGGTCAGATGGGCCCGGAACGGCTTCTCGTCGTACGGGAGCCCGGCCCCGCGCAGCTCGTCCCGGATCAGCCGGGCGAGGACGTCAAGCGCCTCCACGTCGCCGCGGACGTCTGCCCAGAGCACAGTGGACCGCCCCCGGCCGAAGCTGCCGCCACCGCCGAGACGCAGTAACGGCGAACCACTCCGGCCGTCCCGGAACGCCTGCGCGGCCAGCCCGAGCGCGCTCTCGACGTCGACCAGCCGGTCGTCCGGCACCTCGCCCAGGAACGCCAGCGTCAGGTGCAGGTGGTCCGGGTCGGCGAGCCAGACGTCGACGCCGGCGGCGGAGGCGGCGCCGACCCGCAGCCGGGTGACCCGCTCGACCAGGTCGGCGACCGCCGCCGGGGGCGGGTAGACCGCCGCGAAGAGACGCACCCGGTCAGCGGTGCCGCTGGTGGTGCGCCGCCCGCGCGGCGGGCAGCGTCAGCCCGGCGGCGTGCAGCAGCCCTTCGACGCGTACCCGTTCGATCTCCCGGTCGACGCCGTCCAGCTCGGCCAGGTGCTCGGCGATGCCCAGGGCCCGGCAGGCGGCCCGCAGCCGCTCGTCGTACGCCTCGATGACCGCGCCGTGCCACACCACCGGGCGGTCGGCGGCGGTGAGCCGGTGGCCGCCGAGCCGGCGCAGGTCGGTGGCGAGCTGCTCCAGCGGGCGGCGGCCCTCCCGGTCGAACTCGGTGAGGTCGATGTCGCGGGTCAGCGCCTCGGCCTCGATGGCCCGGTCGAGTCGGGCGATGGTGCGGCGTTCGCGGCGTCGGTCGCGCCAGTCGGCCCAGCCGCAGGCGACCCGGTCGAGGATCTCGTCGGCGCAGAAGACCAGCGCGATCAGGGCGGGCAGGCAGCAGACGGCGAGGATCGTCAGCGCGAGTAGCAGCTCCTGCCCCAATCCCACACATCGACGCTAAGCCCTGCCGCACCCGGTTGCCACCCGTTCCGGGAATCCGACTGGTACGGGTGTTAAGAGGGGGCCCCTCCTCTACCGAATGCGTTAAGAGGGGGCCCCTCCTTTCACTCGGCCCCGGGGGACACCACGTAGAAGCGGGGCATCGGCAGCACCCGCATCCGCAGCCGGGCGCCGGAGCGGCGCAGCTGCCAGGTGAGCGCCAGCAGCGCGGCGGCCAGCGAGATCAGGCCACCCATCCAGATGCTCGCGCCGGCGCCGAACCGCTCGGCCACCCACCCGATGATCGGCGCGCCGACCGGGTTCGTCCCCAGGAACACCAGCACCCACAGCGCCATCACCCGTCCCCGGAAGGAGGCGTCGACGCCGAGCTGCACGCGCTGGTTGGCGGCCTGGGCGAAGAAGACCATGAAGAACCCGGTGGGCAGCAGGAGCGAGACCACCATCCAGTACGCCGGGGCGAGCCCGACCAGGGTGCCGAAGCTGGCGCAGCCGATCGCCGCGCCGAGCACCAGCCAGACCGAGGGCCGGCTGCGCCGGCCGGTCCCGGCCAGCGCGCCCACCAGCGCGCCGACCGCCAGCGCGGTGCTGAACAGGCCGAACGAGGCGGCACCGGTGTGGAACACGGTCTTGGCCAGCGCGGCGAGGGTGAGCTGGAAGTTGAACAGGCTCATCCCGATCACCGACATGACGACCATCGGCAGCAGGAGGTCGGGGCGGCGCGCCACGTAGCGCAGGCCGTCCACCACCCGCGCCTGGTCCCGCTCGCCGGCCGGCGGCAGGTCCTTGCGGTGCAGTTCGGCCGGGCGCATCCGGACCACGTTGACCAGCGGGGCGATCGAGCTGAGCGCGGTGACCAGGAAGACCGGGCCGACGTCGAACGCGGCGATGGCCAGACCGGCGACGGCCGGGCCGACGATCCGGGCGGAGTTGAACACGGCCGCGTTGAGCGAGAGCGCGTTCGGCAACAGCGGCATGCCGACCAGCTCGGAGACGAACGCCTGCCGGACCGGGGTCTCCACCGCGTTGGCGACGCCGAGCAGGGCGGCGAACGCGAAGACGTGCCACAGCTGCACCACGCCGGTGACGACCAGCAGGCTCATCCCGAGCGCCAGCACGGTCCAGAACGCGTTGGCGACGAAGAGCAGCATCCGCTTGTCGTAGCGATCGGCGAGCCGGCCGGAGAGCAGCGTGAGCAGGAGCACGGGGGTGAACTGCAACGCGGTGACCACGCCGAGCGCGGTCGCGGAGTTGTCGCTGAGCTCGAGGACGAGCCAGTCCTGGGCGATGAACATCATCCAGACGCCGATCAGTTTGATCAGCTGCCCGGTGGCGAAGAGTCGGTAGTTACGGACTCGTAGGGACTGGAACATCGTGCTCAGCTTGGCCTGCACTCTAGGTGCGCCTCCTCGCGTCGGGTACGCCTCATCCACAACGGACGAAGCGAACCGCGCGACGCGGTGTCAGGCGCGGGCGATTGCCTGAAGGATGTCCGCGGCCCGCCGGAGCGTGTCGCGTTCCTCCTCGCTGAGCGCGGCCAGCCGGTTGGCCAGCCACTCGTTGCGGGCCCGCTCGAACTGGTCGAGCACGGCCCGTCCCCCCTCGGTCGCCGCCAGGATGACCTGCCGTCCGTCGGTCGGGTGGGGGGTGCGCTGCACGAGGCCGCGCTCCTCCAACTTCGCGACGATCTTCGTCATCGTCGGGGGCTGCACCCGTTCGACGTCGGCCAGTTCCCGTGGCGTGAGGGCGCCCGCCAGCTTGAGGCTGGTGAGCGCCGACAGCTGGGTGACCGTGAGGTCCCCGACCGGCCGGGCCTGTCGGACCCGCCGGTTGAGTCGGGTGATCGCATCTCGCAGCTGGGGGGCCAGCTGCGCCGGTGGCACGCGTTTCGCCGTCACCGTCCGCTCCGTCACACTCGTTAGCTTAACTAATGAGCCTGGCTAACGACGTGCGTTATGACCAGGCTCACCAGCGTCAGAGCAGCACGGACTCGATCGGCCCGCGCAGGAAGTAGAGGATGAAGAGCGCGGCCACGCCGTACAGCAGGGGGTGGACCTCCCGCGCCTTGCCCTTCGCCAGCTTCACCAGCACGTAGCTGATCACGCCGGCCCCGATGCCGTTCGAGATCGAGTAGGTGAACGGCATCAGCACGATGGTGAGGAACGCCGGGATGGCGATCTCGTAGTCGGTCCAGTCGATCGTGCGGACCGCCGTCATCATCAGGAAGCCGACCACCACCAGCGCGGTCGACGCCGCCTCGAACGGCACGATCGCCGACAGCGGCGCCAGGAACATGGCCAGCAGGAACAGGACGCCGGTGACCAGGTTGGCGACGCCGGTCCGGGCGCCCTCCCCGACGCCGGCCGCGCTCTCGATGTACGAGGTGTTGCTCGACACCGAGGCCGCGCCACCCGCGGCGGCGGCGATCGAGTCGACCAGCAGGATCTCCTTGGCCCGCGGCGGGGTGCCCTGCTCGTCGAGCATGTCCCCCTCCTGGCCGATCGCGACCATCGTGCCCATGGTGTCGAAGAAGTCCGTGATCAGCAGCGTGAAGACGAACATCAGCGGGACCAGCCAGCCGACCCGGGTCCACGAGTCCAGCACGTTGAAGTTGCCCAGCAGCGACAGGTCCGGCAGGTCCACCACCTGCTTCGGCAGCTCGGGCACGTTCAGCGCCCAGCCCTTCGGGTTCGGCTTGCCGTCGACGAAGGACGGGCCGATGTTGCCGATCGCCTCGACCACGACGGCCAGCACGGTGGAGGCCAGGATGCCGATCAGGATCGCGCCGCGGACCCGGCGGACCACCAGCACCACCGTGATCAGCAGGCCCACCACGAAGACCAGCATCGGCCAGCTGACGATCTTGCCGTTGATGCCCAGCCCGACCGGCACGGTGCTGTTCGCCGCGTCCGGCACCCGCCGCACGAAGCCGGCGTCGACCAGCCCGATGATGGTCAGGAACAGGCCGATCCCGACGCCGATCGCGGTCTTGAGCTGCGTCGGCACCGAGCGGAAGACCGCGGTACGCAACCCGGTGAGCACAAGGATGCCGATCAGCACACCCTCGATGACCACCAGGCCCATCGCGTCCGCCCAGGTCATCTGCGGCGCGATCTCGAAGGCGACCAGCGCGTTCACGCCGAGCCCGGCGGCCAGCGCGATCGGGAACCGGGCCACCACCCCCATCAGGATGGTCATCAGACCGGCCACCAGCGCGGTGGCCGCGGCCAGCGCCGGGATGGCCAGCGTGCGCCCGTCGGCGTCCTCCGCGCCGCCGAGGATCAGCGGGTTCAACACCACGATGTACGCCATCGTGAAGAACGTCGCGAACCCGCCCCGGATCTCCCGGCCGGTGGTGGACCGGCGGGCGGAGATCTCGAAGTAGCGGTCGAACGCGTTGCGCGGGTGCGCGGGGTCGGGCGGCGTGCCGTGATCCGGCGGCGGAGCAATGGACATCGGGTCCTCATCGGGTTCATCGACCGGTTTTGTCGCGCGCATCGTCCCAGATCACCCGGCGGGCAGGGAAGGACGATCACGTACGCTGGACCGGTGCCCCGAGAGCAGCAGCCGCGGCCCGAGCCGCTCGACCCGCCGATGGTGCCGTTCGCCGTCGCCGGGCTGATCGCCTGGGCGGTGGCCGGCCTGGTGCTGCTGCTCTTCTTCCGCGACTGGCTCACCGCGCACGGCCATCAGAACTGGCTCTGGACCTGCCTCGCCGGGTTCCTGTGGGGTTTTCCCGGGCTGGCCACGATGATGCGGCACGACGCCAACCGGCGCCGCCGCCGGGCGGCCGCCCAGCCTCAGCGCTGACCGGTCAGGAGTGGCCGTACGGCTCCGCCGGCTCGGCCGCCTCCACCGAACCCGGGGCGCGGCTGACCGACATGGCCTCGACCGCGCTGTCGTCGTAGATCGTGGGCAGCTCGTCGACCGGCGTCTCGGCCGCCGCCTCGACCAGCGTCTCCGAGTGCGCGCCACAGCCGTGGTCGGCGCTGACCACCCGACCGTCGTCCGGGGCGAAGAAGTTGCCGCAGGCGCCGAAGGCCAGCCGGAGCGCACCGGCCAGCGGCAGGTAGAAGCCGCAGGTGCCGCAGCGGGCGGCGGCCGGCGCGGAGGCGGAGATCGGGGCGTCCGGCCCGTGGTCGCCGTCGTACCAGCGCTGGGCGGTGTCGGCACGTCCCTCGCGGGACATCACCCGGGCCCGGCCGAGGCCCAGCTCCCAGGAGGTCTCCTCCACGGCCGGGTCGTCGGAGAGCAGGTAGCCGGGGGCGAGCCGCTCGTCGTCGGCCGGGGTGGGCAGCAGGTCGCCCGGGCCGAGGTCGCCCGGCTTGAGCCGCTCCTGCCAGGGCAGCCAGCCCGGGGCGAGCAGCGCGTCGGGGCCGGGCAGCAGCACCGTCTCGCAGATGGTGACGTGCTTGCTGCGCGGCACCCGGGTCACCGTGACGGCCCAGCGCCAGCCGCGGTAGCCGGCCATCCGGCAGTCGAAGTAGTGGGTGACGACCCGGTCGCCCTCGGCGACGGCCTGGAGATGGTCGCCGACGTCGGTCGGCTCCACCTCGGTGATGGCGTCGCGGGCCACCTCGACGGCGGCGGCGCAGACCTGGTCGAGCCGGGGAGCGCGGGCGGAGGCGGGCCTGGTCACCGGTCCATTGTTCCCCATGCCCCTGGAACGGTGACAGGCACTCCCCGGAGTCGTTCTCTCCGGGTGATGCGGCGCGCGCGGAGCAGATGGGCGAGGATGGGACACATGGCGCTGTCCTCCCGCTCCGGCCGCTCCTTTCTCGGGCGGACCGTCGGCACCGGCATCCGCGCCACCCGGCTGCTGCTGCGGGGCTCGGTGCACGGTGGGCGCTGGATGACCCGCCGGGCCGGCACCGCCCGGGCCCGCAGTGCCGGCAACGAGGTGGGCATGGTCCGCCTCTTCGACCTGCACGCGCTGTCCTGCGCCGGCGACACGCTGATCGCCATCGGCCTGGCCGGGACGATCTTCTTCGACGTGCCGCTGGGTGAGGCGCGCAACAAGGTCGCGCTCTACCTGTTGGTGACCATGGTCCCGTTCGCCATGCTCGCCCCGGTGGTCGGCCCGCTGCTCGACCACTTCCGCCACGGCCGCCGCTACGCCCTGGCCGCGACCATGCTCGGCCGGGCCTTCCTGGCCTGGTTGATCTCCGACTACATCGGCGGTTTCGGGCTCTACCCGGCGGCGTTCGGGGTGCTCGCGCTCTCCCGCGCCTACGGGGTGGCCCGGTCAGCCGCGGTGCCCCGACTGCTTCCCGACGGGCTGGGGTTGTCCCAGGTCGGGGCGCGGGCCAGCGTCTACGGCACGGTGGCCGGCGCGCTGGTGGCCCCGATCGGTCTGGCCGCGTTCTGGTTCGGGCCGCAGTGGCCGCTGCGGGTCGCCTCGGTGATCTTCCTGATCGGCATGGTGATCTCGCTCCGGCTGCCACCGAAGGCCGACTCGGAGCCGCCGGAGCGGCTGCCGCACCCGCTGCGGGCGATGCGCCGCCGCGACGGCGAGCGCCCGCTGGGCCGGGGGCGCCCGGCCGGCCGGCTGGTGATCGCCACGCTGATCGGCGCGGCGGCGTTGCGCGGGCTCTACGGCTTCCTGCTGCTCTTCCTCGCGTTCGCCATCAAGGGCGGCGACCTGACCACCGACTTCTTCGGTCGGGAGCTGGGTGCGCAGGCCGCGCTGGGCCTGGTCGGCGGCGCGCTCGCGGTGGGCACCTTCCTGGCCACCGCACTCGGCACCCGGCTGCGCATCCACCGCCCGACCGCGATCCAGTCCAGCGGCACGGTCGTCGTCGCCGGCGTGGCGGTGCTCGCCACGCTCAAGTTCTCGCTGCCGATGGTGGCGCTGCTCTGTCTGGTGGCCGCGCTGATGAGCGGGATCGCCAAGCTGGCGGTGGACGCCTCGATCCAGGAACGCATCCCGGAGCGGCTGCGGGCCAGTTCCTTCGCGCATTCGGAGACCGCGCTGATGCTGGCCTTCGTGGCCGGCGGCGGGCTCGGGCTGGTGCCGTTCACCGGCCTGATCGGCGTGGCGGTGGCCGCCGCCGTGGCCTCGCTGGTGGCCCTGCGCGGGGTGCTGGTCGCCGGCCGGCTGCGCGGTGAGCACCTGGCCGGCCGACCGCTGGGCGACGACGAACTGGGCGCCGACGGGCCGGGCGCCGAGCCGGTCAGCCGCCCCGACGACGCGGCCCCGACCTCGTTCGACGATCCGGCCCCGACCTCGCCGGCGCCGCAGCGCGTCGAACCGCGACCGGACGACGACGAGCTCGCGCCGCCCGGATTCCACATCTACCGCCCCTCCTCGTCGGTCGGCGGGCCGGGCACGGCGGAGGACGAGAACCGGCGCGACCCTCGGGGGCCGGTGGCGTGACCGGGTTGCTGGTGGTCACGGCGGTGCCCGCCGAGGCCGAGGCGGTCCGCGCCGGCCTCACGGGTGCGGGCGTGACGGTGCTGCCGGTCGGGGTCGGCCCGGCGGTCGCCGGCGCCGCCACCGCACGGGTGCTGGCGCTGGCCGAGGCGGCCGGGCAGCCGTACCGGGCGGTGGTCAGCGCCGGCATCGCCGGCGGCTTCGTCGGCCGGGTCGCCGTCGGCGGCACCGTGCTGGCCGACCACAGCGTCGCCGCCGACCTGGGTGCTGAGTCGCCGGCCGGGTTCATCCCGGTCGAGGACCTGGGCATGCCCCCGGAGCTGCTGGGCGGCGGACGCGTCGTGCCCGCCGACCCGGGCCTGCTGGGCGCGCTGCGCGCCGCCCTGCCGGCGGCCACCGTCGGCACGGTGCTCACGGTCAGCACGGTGACCGGCACCGCCGAGAGCACCGCGGCCCTCGCCGACCGGCACCCCGACGCCGTGGCCGAGGCCATGGAGGGGTACGGCGTCGCCGTCGCCGCCGCCCAGGCCGGCGTCCCCTTCGCCGAGCTGCGGACGATCTCGAACCCGGTCGGCCCCCGGGACCGCAGCTCATGGCGCATGCGCGAGGCGTTCACCGCGCTCACCACCGCCGCGGCCGCGCTCCGCTGACCGGCCGCTCGAATCTCATCACCGCCGCCGACCACGACTCGACCTCGAACCCGCAGAGCCACAGAAAACGCGCGCCCTCCCCCTCCGCGACGACACGGGCCGGCCGCACGTCGTGCCGGGCCATCTCGGCGGTCAGCGCGGCGACCAACGCCCGACCGATCCCGAGCAGCCGGTACGCCGGCGCGACCCGCAGCCCGTCCACCACGATCTGACACGCCTCCGGCGACGGACCCGTCTCGAACGACCCGTCGCCGGGCTCATGCGCGTGCAACTCGCCGACAAGCGTGCCGTCGGGCAACTCGGCGACGAACCGCCAGGAGGTCGTCGGGAGCACCGGGTGCAGGTGCCGACGGACCCGGTGCTCCCGACGCACCCACTCCCGGTGCCGGTCGCGGTCCCGCCGATCGCGGTCGAGCCGGTAGGTGACGGCGGGCAGCGGCGTCCGGTAGCCGCTCGCCAGGCTCGACCAGTGCGCCCACCAGGCACCGGGCCAGTCCTTGGGCTCGCGCACCTCCCGGGCGTCCAGGTGCGCGGGGCAGTGCCGACCGGCAGCGTCGCGCAGCCCCTGCTGCGGCACCGCGGTCAGCACCCCGGCCGCCGTCGCGGCGCCCGTCGCGGCACCCGTCGCGTCGCCCGGACCGGCCGGTCGCCCCGCGATGGTGATCCGACCGGCGGCCGCGGCCACCAGCCGCTCGACCGTGCGAAAGTTCGGCCCGGTCGACCGCCCGGACTCGATGCGCGCAAGGGTCGCCTGCGGTACCCCGGACCTCGCCGCCAGCTCGCGCTGGCTGAGGTCGGCCGCCCGGCGCAACGCCCGCAGCGTCGCCCCCAGATCGATGGCCTGCCCAGGGTCACTCACGACGACATGGTCGACGGTGGGCACCGCAGCCATCCACCCCACACGTCCACCTGTGGATAACCATGTGGAAAAGCGGTGCTCCTGGGGATGAGGGTGTCCTTCGGGCTGACTAGGAACTTGATGACGGGGATGACTCGGGCCAAGCGGGGCGGGGCGCAGGGCAGCGGCTGACTCGCCCACGTCATCAAGTTTCTAGGCGCACGACCAGGATCCCGCCGGGCCGCCGGACGGGCGACCGCCGGCCCCGGAACCAACGGTCCGCAGCTCCGCCGGTCACACCCGGACAGCCGGGGTGGCAGCCGACGACGCGGCCGGGGTTACGGTGGGGGCGTGGCGCTCTCCCTGGCGATCTCCCCCTGCCCCAACGACACGTTCGTCTTCGACGCGCTGGTCCACGGCCGGGTGCCGGGCGCACCGCCGGTCGAGGTGACCTACGCGGACGTGGACGTCACCAACACGGCCGCCGAGCGGGGAGCGTTCGACCTGGTGAAGGTCAGCTACGCGGCGCTGCCGTGGCTGCTCGACGACTACCACCTGCTGCCCTGCGGAGGCGCGCTGGGCCGGGGCTGCGGGCCGCTGGTGCTGACCCGGGGCGACCGGGCCGACCTGTCCGGCGCGACCGTCGCGGTGCCCGGTGAGCGGACCACGGCGTATCTGCTGTTCCGGCTCTGGGCGGCGGACCAGGCGCCGGCGCGGATCGAGGTCGTGCCGTTCCACGAGATCATGCCGGGCGTGGCCGCCGGCCGGTACGACGCCGGACTGGTGATCCACGAGGCGCGCTTCACCTACCCGCGCCACGGGCTGACCGCCCTGGTCGACCTGGGTGAGTGGTGGGAGGGCGACACCGGCCTGCCGATCCCGCTCGGCGCGATCCTGGCCCGCCGCGGCGCGGTGGACCCGGTCGAGGCCGCCGCCTGGATCCGCGAGTCGGTGCGGCAGGCCTGGGCCGACCCCGAGGCCAGCCGCGAGTACGTCCTCGCGCACGCGCAGGAGATGGAGCCCGACGTGGTGGACCGGCACATCGGCCTCTACGTCAACGAGTTCACCGCCGACCTGGGTGAGGCCGGCTTCGCCGCCGTGGAGGCGCTGCTGGGCCGGGCTGCCGACGCCGGGCTCGTCCCTCAGACCTCCAGCTCGCGCGCCACCGCGTGGACCAGCTGAGCGATCTTCTGCGCGGTCCGGCGATCCGGGAAGCGGCCCCGGCGCAGGTCCGGCTGGACCTTCGCCTCCAGCACCTTGATCATGTCTTCGACCAGGCCGTGCAGCTCCTCGGCCGGTCGCCGGCGCAGCTCCGCCACGGACGGCGGCGCCTCCAGCAGCTTGACCCCCATCGCCTGGGCGCCCCGCCGGCTGTCCACCACACTGAAATCGACCCGCTGACCACCCTTCAGGTCGGCGACACCCGCCGGTAGCGCGCCCTTCGGCAGGAACACGTCGCCACCCTCGTCGCTGGTGACGAACCCGTATCCCTTGGCCGCGTCGTACCACTTCACTCGACCCGTCGGCACCTGTCGAACCCCGCTCCACTCGAACCGTCTACCCCTCCAAGGCTAGCCCGATGATCCGGTCGACCGCCGCCGGGAATTCGGCGAGATCATCCAGCACCACCTCCGCGCCGGCGGCGCTCAGCTCGTCCGGCGTGCAGTGGCCGGTCGCCACCGCCACGCCGGGAATCCCGGCCGCCCGCGCCGCGGCCATGTCGGCCACGTGGTCACCCACGTAGAGCGTCGCCCCGTGCTCGCGCAACGCGGTCGCCTTCTGCTCGGCGAACAGGTCACCGGCCAGCTCGTCGACCGGCAGGCCGAGGTGGTCCAGGTGCAGCTGCGCCAACCGGCCCATCTTGGCCGTCACCACCATCGTCCGACCACCGCGCGCGTGCACCGCCCGCAGGGCCGCCGCCGCGCCCGGCATCGGCACCGTCGGGGTGATCGCGTACGCGGGGTAGAGCTCCCGGTAGAGCGTCACCGCCTCCTCGACCCGCTCCGGTGGGAACCAGTACGCCAGCTCGGTGCGCAGCGGCGGACCCAGCCGGGAGACGGCCAGCTCCTCGTCGACCGGCACGCCGGTGCGCGCGGTCAGCGCCCGGAAGGCCGCGGCGATGCCGGGGCGGGAGTCGACCAGGGTCATGTCGAGGTCGAAGCCGACCATCAGCGGAGACATGCCGAGAACCTACCCAGCGGGCTAGCGTGGTACGACGATGACCACCTCACTCGCCGACCACCTGCGGGCCCTTCCCGACGAGTCCCTGGCCGCGCTGCTCCAGCTGCGGCCGGACCTCGTCGTGCCGGTGCCGGCCGACGTGTCCGCCCTCGCCCTGCGCGCCCAGTCCCGGGTCTCCGTGGCCCGGGCGCTCGACGGGCTGGACCAGTTCACCCTGCAGATCCTCGACGCCGCCCGGCTGACCCGGGGCCCCGAGGGCGCCACCTCCACCGACCAGATCCTGGCCATGGCCACCGCCGGGCCGCACCCGCCCGCCCCGACCGCGGTCCGCGCCGCGGTGGACCGGCTCCGGGCCCGGTTCCTGCTCTACGGCCCCGAGCACGACCTGTGCGTGGTGGGCGGCGTCGACGAGGTGTCCCCGTACCCGGCGGGGCTGGGCCGGCCGGCGGCGGAGCTGGACGCGCGCGCGGCGGCCCTCTGCGCGGACCCGGCGAAGCTCCGGCGGACGCTGCTCGCCGCGCCGCCCTCGGCCCGCGCGGTGCTGGACCGGCTCGCCGCCGGTCCACCGGTCGGCACGGTGGCGCCGGGTGCGCTGGACGCGCCCGCCACCGGCGTCGAGGACGTGCTCCCGCCGGACCTGGTCAACGGCGGCGCGCCCACCGGCTCGCCGATCCGCTGGCTGGTCGAGCACCGGCTGCTGGTGCGGATGTCCGGCGGCAAGGGCGGCACCGTCGAGCTGCCCCGCGAGGTGGGGCTGGTGCTGCGTCGAGACGCCGGCCCGCTCGGCCCGCTGCGCACCAGCCCGCCGCTGGTCTCCGGCCCGCCCCGGGAGGTCAAGGCCGTCGACTCGGCCGGCGCGGGGCAGACCATGGAGGTGGTCCGGCACACCGAGGCACTGCTGGAAGCGCTGGTCGTCGAGCCGGCGCCGGTGCTGCGCTCCGGCGGGGTGGGCGTGCGCGACCTGCGCCGACTCGCCCGCGGCCTCGGCCAGGACGAGCCGACCACCGCCATGCTGTTCGAGGTGGCGTACGCGGCGGGGCTCGTCGGCGAGCTGGAACTGACCGGCGGGGCCAGCACCCGGTACGGCGGTGACCAGCAGATCCTGCCCACCGGCGGGTACGAGGTGTGGCGTGCCGCGTCGCTCGCCCAACGCTGGGAGCAGCTCGCCCGCGCCTGGCTGGCGATGACCCGCCAGGTGGGCCTGGTCGGGCAGCGGGACGACCGGGACCGCCCGATCTCGGTGCTCTCGGCCGAGGCGGAACGGGCCGGGGCGCCGGCCGCCCGGCGCGCGGTGCTCGCCGTGCTCGCCGACCTGCCGCAGGGCACCGCGCCGACCCCCGACGAGGTGCTGGAGCTGCTCGACTGGCGGGCGCCCCGGCGGGCCCGGGGCCGCGAGGCGGCGCACCGCGAGGTGCTGGCCGAGGCCGCCCGGCTCGGCGTGACCGGGCTCGGCGCGCTCACCTCGTACGGGCGGCTGCTGCTGGCCGAGCTGAACGACGCCGACGAGCGGGGCGACGACCCGCTCGGGCTGCGCTGCGACGCGGAGTCGGGTGACCCGTCGACGGCGGTGCGCGCGCTGGACGGGCTGCTGCCCGCCCCGGTCGACCACGTCCTGGTGCAGGCCGACCTGACCGTCGTGGTGCCCGGCCCGCCCGACCCGGCGCTCGCCGCCGAGCTGGACGTGGTGGCCGAGCACGAGTCGGCGGGCGGGGCGAGCGTGCACCGGGTCACCACGGCCAGCGTCCGGCGGGCACTGGACGCCGGCTACACCGCCGACGACCTGCACGCACTGTTCCGCCGCCGGTCCCGTACCCCGGTGCCGCAGGGCCTCACCTACCTGGTGGACGACGTGGCGCGCAAGCACGGCGGGCTGCGCGTCGGCTCGGCCGGTGGCTACGTGCGCAGCGACGACGAGGCGCTGCTCACCGAGGTCCAGTCGGACCGTCGGCTGGAGTCGCTGGCGTTCCGCCGGCTGGCGCCCACGGTGCTGGTCACCCCGTACCAGGTCAACCGGATGCTGCTCGCGCTGCGCGACGCCGGCTACGCGCCGGTGCCCGAGGACGCCAGCGGCGCGACGGTGCTGGCCCGGCCGAAGACCCGGCGGGCGCCGGCCCGGACGCCGGTCTCCGGACGCCCGGTGGACCCGCTGGCCACCCCGAAGCTGCCCATGCCCCGCCTGCTCGGCGTGGTCGAGCAGATCCGCCGGGGTGACGCGGCGGCCCGGGCGGCGCGGCGGGCGCCGGCCGTGGTGCGCGGTGGCACGCCGCCCGGCGGTCCGACGCCGGTGCCCGGGCACGGCGACGCGTTGGCGGTGCTCCAGCAGGCGGTACGGGACCGGGCGCTGGTCTGGGTGGGCTACGTCGACGCGCACGGGGCGACCGCGTCCCGGCTGGTCCGGCCGGTCTCGATCGGCGCCGGCTACCTGCGCGCCGAGGACGACCGCACCGAGATGCTGCACACCTTCGCGCTGCACCGGATCACGGCCGCCGTGCTGGAGGAGTGAGGCGTCACTCCCCGTTGCGGCGCAACGTGCCGATCACCGAGACGGCCAGCAGCAGCGCGAAGGCCGCGCCGGCGGACTCCCCGACCGAGTCGACGAAGCCCTGCCGCTGCACCAGCAGCCCGAACAGGAACCAGCCGAGCACGCCGGCGGCGGCGGCCGCGTAGCCGACCAGCACCGCCGTGGAGACATCGTGCTGCCGCGTCCTCTCGTCCTCGGGAAGCACGTCCTGGTCGACGGTCATGTCAGCCCCTCCCCGCCCCGTGGTGGACCCGGCTTCCAGCGTGACACCGAGCGGATCGCACGGACAGGGGTTAAAACCCTGATCCGGGCGGTCCGGTCACGGGTGCGGGCGGGGCAGGGCTTCAGGTGCCGGGGCGGCGGCCGACCACCACCACGCGGGTGCCGACCGAGCCCAGCTCCCAGAGGCGTACCGCGTCGCGGTGCAGCAGGTTGACGCAGCCGTGCGAGCCGATCGCCCCGTTGTGCAGGTAGGTGGTGGTCTCGTGGAAGCCGATCCCGCCGTTGAACTGCTGCCAGTAGGGCAGCCACACCTCGTACGGGTTGGACCACTCGCGCGGGTTCTTCCGCCCCACCGAGTAGGTGCCGGCCGGCGTGGCGTATCCGGACATGCCGGTGCGGGTGACGGTCGGGCCCATCACCACCGTGCCGCCGCGCATCGCCCACACGGTCTGCCGGGTCAGGTCGACGCAGAAGGTGAGCCGGGAACCGGCGCGGCAGCGCGACACGTCGGTGGTCGCCAGCCGCTTCGCCACGTCGTACGTGGTGGGGCCCGCGCGGCCGGAGGCCGGGCTGATGCCGTACCGGGTCTGGAACTTCTTGATCGCCGCGCAGTCGGCGGCGGACTGCGCGCCGTCCACGGTCAGCGTCCCGAAACCGCCCAGCCGGCTCAGGTAGCTCTCCACGGCCCGCTGGTGCTCCCCCTGCGGGCATCCGGTGGACCGGCTCGGCTTCGGCGTGGGCTTCGGGGAGGTGGTCGCCGACGGCGACCGGGAGGGTTTCGGCGTGGCCGTCCGGCTCGGCTGCGCCGACGGGGACGTCGCCGGCCGTTCGGACGTGGGCGGCGCGCTCGCCCCCGATGCTCCCTCCGTCAGCCCGACCGGCGCGGGGGTGATGACCCCGGCGCCTTCCGGCTGCGGATCGAGCGCGCACGCGCCGACGCCGACCAGCACGACCACCGCCAGGCCGGCGACCCGGGCGAGAAACCGGACACGCTGCATGGGCCCTCCCTGGACAGTTGTCCCGCTTGCTAGACGTGTGGGACGAGTATGACGTTGCCTGTCCAGCAAGACTTTTTTCGGACCGTCCCCGGCGTGTAACACTGGATGGTCCGCCTTCGGCAGGTCAGCTGTGGTGCGGGCAGAGATTCCGGGCGATGCGAGAGGACGCTGGCGTGAGCGGTGGACCACTGATCGTGCAGTCGGACAAGACGCTGCTGCTGGAGATCGACCACCCGGACGCGCAGGCCTGCCGGATGGCCATCGCGCCCTTCGCCGAGCTGGAGCGCTCCCCGGAGCACGTGCACACCTACCGGCTCACCCCGTTGGGCCTGTGGAACGCGCGGGCCGCCGGCCACGACGCCGAGGGCGTGGTCGACTCCCTGATCAAGTACTCCCGCTACCCGGTGCCGCACGGGCTGTTGGTGGACGTGGCCGAGACGATGGACCGGTACGGCCGGCTCCAGCTCGCCAACGATCCGGTGCACGGGCTGGTGCTGCGCGCGCTGGACCGGGTGGTGCTGATCGAGGTGGCGAAGAGCAAGAAGCTCGCCGGCATGCTCGGCGCGAAGCTCGACGACGACACGATCGCGGTGCACCCGTCCGAGCGGGGCCGGCTGAAGCAGGCGCTGCTCAAGCTCGGCTGGCCGGCGGAGGACCTGGCCGGCTACGTGGACGGTGAGGCGCACCCGATCGACCTGGCCGAGTCCGGCAAGGACGGCGGCAGGCCGTGGACGCTGCGGTCGTACCAGCGGGAGGCGGTGGAGGCGTTCTGGGCTGGCGGGTCCGGCGTGGTGGTGCTGCCCTGCGGCGCCGGCAAGACGCTCGTCGGCGCGGCGGCGATGGCCGAGGCGAAGGCGACCACCCTGATCCTGGTGACGAACACGGTGGCGGGACGGCAGTGGAAGCGGGAGCTGATCGCCCGCACGTCGTTGACCGAGGAGGAGATCGGCGAGTACTCGGGCGAGCGCAAGGAGATCCGCCCGGTCACCATCGCCACGTACCAGGTGCTCACCTCGCGGCGCGGCGGCGCGTTCACCCACCTGGACCTGTTCGGGGCCCGCGACTGGGGCCTGGTCGTCTACGACGAGGTGCACCTGCTGCCCGCGCCGATCTTCCGCTTCACGGCGGACCTCCAGGCCCGCCGCCGGCTCGGCCTCACCGCGACGCTGGTACGCGAGGACGGCCGGGAGGGTGACGTGTTCAGCCTGATCGGCCCGAAGCGGTACGACGCGCCGTGGAAGGACATCGAGCAGCAGGGCTGGATCGCCCCGGCGGAGTGCACCGAGGTACGGGTGACGCTGACCGACGCGGAGCGGATGGCGTACGCGACGGCGGAGGCGGAGGAGCGCTACCGGATGGCGGCGACCGCCCGCACGAAGCTCCCGGTGGTCCGGGCGCTGGTGGAGCGGCACCCGGACGAGCAGGTCCTCGTCATCGGTGGGTTCCTCGACCAGTTGCACCAGCTCGGGGAGTACCTGGACGCGCCGATCGTGCAGGGCTCGACCACGAACAAGGAGCGCGAGCGGCTGTTCGACGCGTTCCGCTCCGGTGAGATCCGCACGCTGGTGATCTCGAAGGTGGGCAACTTCTCGATCGACCTGCCGGAGGCGGCGGTGGCGATCCAGGTCTCCGGCACGTTCGGCTCGCGGCAGGAGGAGGCCCAGCGGTTGGGCCGGGTGCTGCGGCCGAAGGCCGACGGCCGGCAGGCGCACTTCTACACCGTGGTTTCCCGGGACACCATCGACACCGAGTACGCCGCGCACCGGCAGCGCTTCCTGGCCGAGCAGGGGTACGCGTACACCATCGTGGACGCCGACGACGTGCTCGGGCCGAAGCTGCCGACGGTCGACTGACCGACGCGGCGGTCGGGCGGGCCGCTGTCGTGCGGCCCGCCCGGCGCCGTGGTCAGCCCTGGCCGCTGGCGCGGAACGCGACCCAGGCGTCGCTCATCCGGTCGGCCTGGCCCGGGGTGAACATGTCCATGCAGGAGTCCTGCGTGTAGTCCATGAAGTTGTGGATCGGGTCGAGCCCCGGCGCGGTGCAGGTGTCCGCGCCGACCGGGCAGTTGAACTGCGGCGCCGCCTCACGCGGCGTGTCGGCGACGAAGTCGCCGGAGGCGGAGCAGCCGTGCGCGAACGTGTGCTCCAGCATCAGCCAGTGCCCCACCTCGTGGGTGAGCGTGTCGCCGAGCGCGTACTTGCCGGCCGTGCCGCCCGGCATCGACTCGTCGAGCATCACCACGCCGTCGATGTAGTCGCGGCCGTTGTTGTAGCCCTTCGGGAAGTAGGCCCAGCCGAGCAGCCCGCCGCCGATGTTCGCGGCGTAGACGTTGAGCGTGCGGGAGTCGCCGGTGTAGAGCGCCTTCTTCATGTCGCGCTCGTTCTTCCCGGGCACCACCGTGTACCAGGCGCTGTTGACGGTCCAGGTGGTGTCGACGAGCGAGAACCGGAACGGCGTGTCGGAGGCATCGGCCGCGGTGCGACCCGCGTACGAGTCGTTGAGCACGGTCATCTGCGCGGCGATGAGCGTGTTCCACCGGGCCTTCTCGGCCGCGCTCAGCTCGTGGTCGGAGATCATGTGGAACACGGTCGGCACGGTGACGCTGCCGTTGGCCAGGCGCGGGGCGTCCTTGATCACGCCGTACGCGTTCGCCTCGTTCTTCGAGTAGAGCTCCGGCTCCTGAGCGGTGGCGCCCTCGCGTACCCGGGCGGCGCTGTGCGCGTCGGCGCCCGGCTCGCAGGCGGCGACCTCGGCGGAGGGGCTCACAGGTGCGGCCGTGGCGGACGCTCCCCCGGAGGTCAGGAACGTGGCGGCGGCAGCGGCGAGCACCGCCAGGTGGATCGTCGGTTTCCTGTGCATCGTTGCACCTTTCGGAAGGCATGAAAGGAGAAGCGACGCGGGGTTGTCAACGCTGCGGGTCGATGACGTCGTCGTCCCGACATAAGACCACGTCACCGGTGTTCACAACAGTCCTCGGCAGGCGGGACGAGGCCGCTGCCGCTCGATCGCGGGATCTCACCGGGACCGACAGCGCAGGTGGCGGGCGCGGCGGCCGGCGTCGGTGAAGCCGAGTCGCCGGTACAGCCCGGCCGCCGGGTTGTCGTCGTTGACGCAGAGCCACGCGGCGTCCGCGCCCGCCCCGGCGAGCCCGCGCAGCACGCGCGCCACCAGATATGCCCCGATCCGCCGGCCGCGCCACCCGGGCACCACGCCCACCTGGTCGATCCAGGTGTCGAGCACGGTGACGAAACCGGCCGCGAGGCCGTCCGGCCCGCGTGCGATCAGCGTCAGCTCCGGCCGGTGGTCCTCGTCGTCCCGCAGGTCGCCCAACCACTCCTCGGCGTCCGGCTCGACGAAGCCGGGCCGGTCGGCGAACGAGGCACGGTAGGTGGCGAACAGCTCCGGCCCGAGCGTGGCCGGCTCCACCGTCACGCCGTCCGGCGCCGGGACGTCGGGCAACGCGTCGAGGTCGTGGCGCAGCACCCACTCCAGGAACGTCCGCGTGTAGCCGCGCGCGTCGAACAGTTCCTCCGCGCCGGCGGTCAGCGTCTCGGTGGTGTGCAGCAGGCCCGCGTCGCCGGCCCGGCGCTCGGCCCAGTCCAGCAGCGCGCTCCCGAGGCCACGTCCGCGCCACCGCGGGTGCACGAGGCCGGTGGCGGTGGCCGGTGCCCGCCCGGTGCCGACCCCGACGGCCGCGACCGGGCCGCCACCGGACCAGGCGCCGAGGGTACGCGTCTGAAGCAGCCGCGCTCGCAGCAACGGGGTACGCGCGAACAGCGGCAACCCGCCGTCGGTGGCGAGGCACGCCTGCACCAGGCCGGTCAGCGCGGGCAGGTCCCCGTCGCCGAACTTCCGCCAGACCAGCCCGTCCGTCCCGTCCACAGTCCGCCCCTGTCACCCACCGCCGTCACGCCCGACCCTCCGGCAGTAGGCCCCACCCCCTCCCCCAGGTCAACCCCATTCCCCCGCCCCATCCCACCCCACCGCCGTCGATCTTGGAGTTGTGGCGCCTGGAATGTCGGCTTCGCAACCTTGGCAGGTACCACAAGTCCAAGATCGGCGAATGCCGAGCGAGCCCGAGGGCGGGCGAGAGCGGGACGGGGCAGGGCGAGGCGGGGGCGGGTGTCAGGGGAGGTCGAGAATGGCCTGGGCGAAGTCCCGGGGGGCCTCCTGGGGGAGGTTGTGGCCGATGCCCCCGGTGACGGTGCGGTGCTCGTACGGGCCGGTGAAGCGGGCCGCGTAGACGGACGGGTCGAGGTGCGGGGCGCCGTTGGCGTCGCCTTCGAGCGTGATGGTGGGGACCGTGATGTCCGGGTTGGCCGCCAGCCGCCGTTCCCACTCGTCGTACCGCGCCTCGCCCTCGGCGAGCCCGAGCCGCCACCGGTAGTTGTGGATCACCACGTCGACGTGGTCGGGGTTGTCCAGCGCGGCCGCGCTCCGCTCGAACGTGGCGTCGTCGACGTGCCACTGCGGCGACGCGGTCCGCCAGATGAGCCGGGCGAAGTCCCGCCGGTTCCGGTCGTACCCGTCGCGTCCCCGGTCGGTGGCGAAGTAGAACTGGTACCACCAGGACAGTTCCGCCGGCGGGGGCAGGGGCACACGGCCCGCCTCCTGGCCGGCGATCAGGTAGCCGCTCACCGAGACCAGCCCGGCGCAGCGTTCCGGTCGGAGCGCGGCGATCACGTCGGCGGTACGGGCGCCCCAGTCGAACCCGGCGAGCGTCGCCCGTCGCACCCCGAGCGCGTCCATCAGGTCCAGGGTGTCCTGCGCCAGGGCCGCCGGTTGGCCGTTGCGCGGCGCGCCGGCGTCCCGGATCCGGGTCGGCCCGAACCCGCGGAGGTAGGGCACGATCACGCGCCGCCCGGCATCGGTCAGCCGGGGCACGACGTCGACGAAGCTGTGGATGTCGTAGGGCCATCCGTGCAGCAGCACGACCACGTCCCCGTCCGTCGGTCCCGCGTCGACGCATCCGACGCTCAGCTCCCCGGCCTCGACCCGCCGAACCTCTCCCCACGCCTCCGTCATCCGGCCCGCTTCCCCACCGCGCCGTCGATCATGCGGTCGGGCACCTGGCAGGGGCCGTCGATCCCCAGCCGAGGGGCGGCACGTGCGGGATCAGCGCGACGGGGAGTGGATGACGATCGTGGCGCGAGCGGCGAGGGGGGCCAGGAGCCACTTGAGGGGGTGCTCGTGCTCGGTGGGGTCGACCAGGAAACGGTCCCCCGGGCGCAGGTGCATCTGCTCGGCGATCTCGGCGGCGAGTCGCCGCCACGCGCCGAAACTGGTGCCGTCCGCCGTCGCCGGGTCGGCCGGGTCGACGGCGGTGTGGTCCGGCGCATCGGCGGGGTGCCGGAGCACCTCGCCCGACCAGTCCAGCCAGCCCGGCGGCACCTCGCCGAGCGGGCCCGGCCCGGTGCCCACCAGGTAGCGGTGCGTGCCCTCGGGCACGTCCTCCAGCCAGTCGTCGAGCCGCTCCGGGGTCACGAACACCGCGTCGTACGGTCGGTCCGCCCCCGGTTCCAGCACCGGCAACCCGGCCAGCGCGCGGGGCCGGAAGGAGACCGTCAGCCCGATCGACCAGGCGCCGATCAGCACCGCCGCGGTGCGCCAGTGCGGCGGCAGCAGCACCGCCACCCGGTCGCCCGGGCGCAGCCGGCAACCGTCCCGCAGCAGCGCCGCGCTGCGGGCCGCCCACTCCCCCAACTGGGGCCCGGTCAGCGCGGTGCGTTCGCCGGTGGCGTCGTCGACATAGCTGAGCAGCGGCTCGTCGGTCGCGACGGCGGCGGGTGCGTGGGTGGCCATCGGGGTGCTCCTCCCTGGCGGTCAGCTCACCCTAGCCGGGTGAACCGCTCGACCAGGAGGGCCAACCGCCGCTCGTGTTCCGCCCGCCGCAGCCGGCCGCCGCGCATCAGCGTGACCTGGCCGTGCAGCCCGCTCCAGAACGTCTCGGTGAAGGTCTCCAGGTCGTCGTCACCGGCGAACGGCCGCAGCGTCTCGGCCAGTTCGGCGAAGGCGCGGGCCAGCTCGACCGGCGTGTCCTGGCTGGCGAAGGAGAGGGCGACGGGGAGGGTGAAGATCGCGTCGTAGAGCGCGGGCCGGCGTTCGGCGAAGGTCGCGTACGCGGTGGCGATGCCGGCCACCGCCTCCCGCGCGTCGGTCGCGGCGGCCCGGGCGGCGGCCAGCTCGGCGGCCAGGTCGCCGCAGCCCTCCACGGCGACCGCCGCCATGATCGCGTCCTTGCCCGTGAAGTGGCTGTAGAGCACGGGCTGGCTGTACTCGATCTCGGCGGCGAGGCGGCGGGTGGTGACCGCGTCCCAGCCCTCCGACTCGGCCAGGTCCCGGGCGGCAGCGATGATCGCCCGTTCGCGTTCCGCCCGCTCCCGCTCCCGGCGGGCCTGAATCGACATGACCCCGACTCTAGCACTGCTAGCCAACCTGTCGATGCTCTGCTAGCGTCGCCATCATTCCTAGCGTCGCTAGATTCGGAGTCGACCATGCTCACCCCCGTCGCCTACGGGCTCGCCATCGTCCTCAGCCTCTTCTGCGTCTTCATCGGCGCCCGGTTCCTCCTGGCACCGCGCGCCTCCGCCGCCGGCTACGGCGTCGCGGTCGCCCCGGACGGCAGCACCGCCTACCTCACCGTCAAGGGCCTGCGCGACCTCAGCTACGGCCTGCTCGGCCTCGCGCTGATCGCGTTCACCAGCGCCGAGGCCGTCGCCTGGTACATGCTGGTCGTCGCGCTCAACCCGTTGGGCGACACCGTCGTGGTGCTGCGGAACGGCGGCACCCGGGCCGTCGCCTTCGGCATCCACTTCGCCACCGCGGTGGTCGTCCTCGTCAACGCCGCCCTGCTGTTCGCGCTCTAGACCGGGCCTGCCGCCAACCGGGTCCGCGACCGTCGACTTTGGTCGCGGGCCCGGTCGGCCGATGGCCGTATCGGCGGGCCGGGTGGCCGCGGCACGGTACGGGCATGACGACCGAGACCCTGCGCCGGCGACTCGTGCCGGCGGTCGCGCTCCTGCTGCTCGCGCCCTGGACCGCCGAGTGCTCCTGGGGCGGATTCACACTGACCGGCATGCCGTTCGTCGTGCTCGTGCTCGCCCCGATGTACGGCGGCGCCGCGCTGCTGATCCGCGAGACGGCCCGGCGGCTCGGGCTCGGCTGGCCGGGGATCGCGCTGCTCGCCGCCGCCTTCGGCGTGGTCCAGGCCGGCCTGGTCGACCAGTCGCTGTTCAACCCCGGATTCCTGGACGACACCGAGTTCGCCGACACCCGGGCCGTCGCGGAGGCCACCTTGGTGCCCGGCCTCGGGTTCAGCGCGAGGCAGGCGGTCGACTACGTGGGCAACCACGTGGCGCTGACCATCTGCGCGCCGATCGCGCTCGTCGAGTCGTACCTCGGTGCGGGCCGCCGGTCGCGGCCCTGGCTGGGCCGACCGGGGCTGGTCGTGGCCGCGCTGCTCTGGCTCGGCGGCAGCCTGCTGGTCTTCGCCGACGACGGCGGCCGCAAGGGCTTCCTGGCCTCGCCGGTCCAGCTGGCGTTCGCCACCGGCGTGGCGCTGGCCCTGGTCGCCGCCGCCCTGCTCCGCCACCGGCACGCCGGGCCCGCACCCGTCGCGCCGACGTCCGCCGGACCGACGCTCGCCGGGCCATCGCCCGTCGGCCGACGGCACACCGAAGCCGGCCCGCCCCGGCCGGTCTGGCCCGCGCTGGTCGTGGTGGTGGCGTACCTGGGATCCACGGTCGCCCCGGGCTGGCCGGGAGTCGCGCTCGCCCTCGCGCTCGCCGCCGTCGCCGCCGTCGTGCTGACGCGCTGGTCCCGGCGGCCCGACTGGGGGCAGCGGCACGTGCTCGCCACCGGCTCGGCCGGCCTGGTCGTCGCGGCCGCGCTCGCGTACACGGCGCCGACCTACGCCCCGGCGAGCCCGGCGGCGGCCCTGATCGGTGACGTCGCGATCAGCGTGATCGTGCTGCTGCTGGTCGGCGGCGCCTGGTGGCGGGTCAGCGCGCGGGCAACTCGGGACCGCCGTCGAGCAGCGGCGCCAGCAGGTCACCCTGCTTCTCCACCCGCCTGAGCACGTCGGTGGCCGTGTACGGCCGGCTCGCCGGCCGTTTCCCGGCCGCGCCGGCCTCCACCTCGTCCCAGGTCAGCGGCGTGGAGGCGGCCGGCACCGGTTGGGCGCGCAGCGAGTACGGCGCGACGGTGGTCTTCGCCGCGTTGTTCTGGCTCCAGTCGATGAAGACCTTGCCGGGCCGCAGATTCTTCGCCATCTTCGACACCACCAGCTTCGGGTGCGCCTTCTCCAGCTCCTGCGCGATCCGCTTGGCGTAGTCGGAGACGATGTCGGCGTCCTGGCTGCCGGCGATCGGGCAGCAGAGCTGCATGCCCTTCTTGCCCGACGTCTTCGGATACGCCTCGACACCGTCGGCCGCCAGCCGGTCGCGCATCAGCAGCGCCACCTGGCAGCACTGCTTCAGTGCCGCCGGGGCGCCCGGGTCCAAGTCGACCACCATCATGTCCGGGTGGGCGCCGATCTTCCACTGCGGCGTGTGCAGCTCCAACGCGGCCAGGTTGGCCAGCCAGACCAGCGTGGGCAGGTCGTCGCAGACCACGTAGTCGATGGTCTCCCGCCCCTTGCTCGACCCGGGGGCGGGCAGGTTCTCGGTGCGTACCCAACCGGGGGTCGCGGCGGGTGCGTTCTTCTCGAAGAACGAGCCGCCGTCCACCCCGTTGGGGAAGCGGATCCGGGTGAGCGCGCGCTCGCGCAGGTGCGGCAGCAGCACCGGGGCGATCCGGGTGTAGTAGTCGATCACCTCGCCCTTGGTGAAGCCGGCCTGCGGGAAGAGCACCTTGTCCAGGTTGGACAGCTCCAGCGAGCGCCCCTCGACCTCGACCTTGAAGCGGTCAGCCGGCATCGTCGACCTCCTCGGGCGGCTTGTCCGGGCGCAGGCGCAGGATCCGCGGGAAGCGCAGCCGGCCGTCCGGGGTGCGCTGGCCGTACTTCACCTCCACCACGACCCGGGGTGATACCCAGATCGCGCCCCGGGCATCCTCGCGCGGCACGCCGGCGGCGAACGGCGACGCGCCGGTGCGCAGCGGCTCCAGCTCACGCAGCAGCTCCCGTTCGATCGCCGCGCCGATCCCGCCGCCGACCCGGCCCCGGTAGATCAGCCGCCCGTCCGGGCCGGGCACCCCGACCAGCAGGCCACCGACCCGGCGCGCGCCCGGTCGCCAGCCGCCGACCACGAAGTCGCCGGTGACCTCCAGCTTGACCTTCACCCAGTCTGGCGAGCGCACCCCGGGTCGGTAGACCGACTCGACCCGCTTGGCCATCACCCCCTCCAGCCCGTGCTCGCCGGCCGCCGCGTAGGTGGCCGGGCCGTCGCCGAAGACCGGCGGCACCGCCCACCGGGCCGCGCCGAGCCCGAGCGACTCCAGCGCCGCCCGCCGCTCCCGCCAGGGCCGGGCGGTCAGGTCCTCGCCGTCGAGCCGCAACAGGTCGAAGATCATGTACGTGACCGGCACGGTCGCCGCGAGCCGCGCCGCCTTGGCCGGGTTGCGCACGTGCATCCGCTCGGCCAGCGCGGTGAACGAGGGCTGCCCCTCGGTGAAGAGCACCACCTCGCCGTCGAGCAGCGCGTCGTCGACCTGCTCGGCCAGGTTGAGCAGTTCCGGGTACGCGGTGGTGATCTCGACGCCGGACCGGGCGTAGAAGTGCCGGTCGCCGTGGGAGATGTCGGCGAGCGCGCGGACCCCGTCCCACTTGAACTCGTACGCCCACGCGGCACCGGCCGGGAGCTGCCCGGTCATCGCGAGCATCGGCTTCAACGGCGCGCCGGGCACCTCCTGACTGTAGTTGCGCGCGGAAGCGCGTGCGTCCCGTTCGATCGTTTGCGATTCTGGTGGTCAACCGGGGAGAGGAGCGCGGTATGCGGGCGATCTGGAAAGGAGCGGTGTCGTTCGGCCTGGTGTCGATCGGGGTGAAGGTCTACTCGGCCACCGAGGAGAAGGACATCCGGTTCCACCAGGTGCACCGGGAGGACGGCGGCCGGATCCGCTACAAGCGCACCTGCTCGGTCTGCGGCGAGGAGGTCACCTACGACGACATCGCCAAGGGATACGACATCGGCGGCGGCGAGATGGTCATCCTCACCGACGAGGATTTCGCCGACCTGCCGTTGAGCACCTCGCACGCGATCGACGTGCTGGAGTTCGTGCCGGCCGAGCAGGTCGACCCGATCCTCTACAACAAGGCCTACTTCCTGGAGCCGGAGGGCACGGCGACAAAGCCGTACGTGCTGCTGCGCGACGCGTTGTCCGACTCGGAGCGGGTGGCGATCGTCAAGGTGGCGCTGCGCCAGCGGGAGCAACTGGCCACCCTGCGGGTACGCGAGGGCGTGCTGCTGCTCAACACCATGCTCTGGCCGGACGAGATCCGCCGGCCGGACTTCGGCTTCCTGGACGAGGACCTGAAGGTCCGCCCGCCGGAGCTGGCGATGGCCAGCTCACTGATCGACTCGATGGCCGGCGAGTTCAAGCCGGACGCGTTCACCGACGACTACCGGGCCGCGTTGCAGGAGGTCATCGACGCCAAGGTCGAGGGCCGTGAGGTGGTACAGCCGGAGGAGGAAGAGGCCGCGCCGGCCGCCGCGGTGGACCTGATGGCCGCGCTGAAGGCGTCGGTCGAGCGGGCCCGGGCGGCCCGGGGCGAGGCGCCGTCCGGCGGCGGGGCCGAGCCGACCCCGATCTCGTCGGCCCGCTCCGCGAAGAAGACCGCGGCGAAGAAGGCCCCCGCCAAGAAGACCACGGCGAAGAAGGCCGAACCGGCCAAGAAGACCGCCGCGAAGAAGACCGCGGCGAAGAAGACCCCCGCCAAGAAGACCGCAGCGAAGAAGAAGACCGCCTGAGGTGTAAGGAGGGGCCCCCGCTTAACGTCTCCGGTATAGGCGGGGCCCCCTCTTATCACCCCCGGCCGAGCTTCTCCGTCGGCGTGACGCGCACGATGACGCGTTCCTCGCCGGGGCGGCGCCACGGGTACGCGTCCTGGTCCAGATACTTCTTCGCCATCCGGTCGATGTGCTCGTCGGCGCCCTCGGTCACCAACTCGGCGGTGCCCTTCACCCAGAGCGTGCGGAAGTCGTCCGCCTTGTCCACCACCGACACCGCGACCACCGGGTTGCGCGCCATGTTGAGGTACTTCTGCCGGCCCTTTGCCGTGTTGAACAGGATGTGCTCGCCGTCGGTGTCCACCCGGACCGGGGCGACGTGCGGGGTTGGTCGAGAACGTACCTCGGTGGATTGTCCGCCGCCGCCGGTACGCTCCGCCGGCCGTCAGCCGATGAAAGGACACCTCCCATGCCGTACACCCCAGACTTCGAGCGGCTGCTCACCCCCGGCGCCCGGTTCGAGGACGGTACGGCCGTACACGTGATCGAGGCGCACCCTGCCGGTGAGGTCGTGCTGCCGACCGGCCGGCTGGTGGGGTGCGATCCGCTGGTCTGCCCGGAGAGCGACCCGTACACGGTCGCCGTCGCGCCCGGCCGTTATCCGGCACGTGCCTGGGTGTCGTCGGTCCGCCACGACGGCGACGAAGCCGACCGGCGGGTCGCGGCGCTGGAGGTCGTCGTCCGGGACGAGCCGGTCTCGCGGTGGGAGATGGCCGTCGTCGACGGCCAGGACATCGGCGAGCTGGGACCGGACGGCTTCTTCGGGTACGGCGTGGACGCCGGCACCGGCACGCTGGCCGACCGCGACGCTCTCGCCGTGATCGAGGACTGGGACTACGACCGGATCGAGGAGGTTTTCATCGCCGAGGACGAGGGCTCCGCCCCTGGTCCGGTGCCCGGCCTGGTCGACGCGGTCGTGGACGAGGCGACCGGCGCGAACGTGGTGGCGGTCTGGTCGGGCTGGGGGGACGGCTGCTACGGCACCTGGATCGGCCGGGACGCGGACGACCGGGTCGCGAGGTTCGTCACCGATTTCATGGTGGTGCCCGTCGAGGGCTGAGGTGTGAAGAAGGGGCCCCGCCCATACCGAATGCGTTAAGAAGGGCCCCCGCCTTTTCTCACAGTGGGCGTGTGGGCGGGTACCGTTTGCGCGCATCCACCCACCTGCAGGGAGTCGACGTGAGCGAGCGTGTGGAGAACCGGACGGCGGGCCAGGCCCCGGCCACCAAGGCACAGCGGCGGTTGGCCGCCCAGTTGGCCGAGAAGAAGGCCGCCGAGGCGCGCCGCCGCCGGCAGTCGATGCTCGGCGCGGCCGCCGGTGTGCTCGCCGTGGTGGCCCTGGTCGGTGGTCTGGTCTGGCTGAACAGCGGGGACGACGACAAGCCCGCCACCGCCACCTCGGCCAGCCCCAGCGCCCCGGTCGAGCCCGCCGCGCCGCCCGCCCCGGAGCTGCCCGCGGGCACCGACCCGGCGCTGAAGACCAAGCCGACCGTCCAGGCCGGCTCGGGTGACCTGAAGAAGCTGACCGTCACGACGCTGGTCAAGGGCACCGGCCCGGCGGTGAAGGCCGGCCAGACCATCACCACCAACTACGTGGGCGTCTTCTACAAGGACGGCAAGCAGTTCGACGCGTCCTGGGACAACGGTCAGCCGGCCAGCTTCCAGATCGGCGTGGGCCAGGTCATCAAGGGCTGGGACCAGGGCCTGGTCGGCGTGCCGGTGGGCAGCCGGGTGCAGCTGGACCTGCCGGCCGACCTGGCCTACGGCAACGACGCCTCGGGCGGCCGTCCGGCCGGGCCGCTGCGCTTCGTCGTCGACGTGCTGGCTGCGCAGTAGATCACTCCAGGCTTCCGCCCGGTCACCCACCGGCAGTAGGTTCGTGGTCACCGTGGGCGGCACGTCCGCCCACGGCGACTGCCCACCGACGCGGAGGTGCAACGTGGCGGCGCTGAACGATCCCGAGGCGGCCCGGCGGATGTGGACGCTCTTCGAGCCGGTCCACGCGGTGACCTACTTCCACCCGCGCGCCCGGGCCGCGTTCGAGGCGGTCGGGCTGCGCGGCTACTGGCGCGGCTACTTCGCCGGCCGGGCCGCGCCGCTCGGGCCGGTGGACGCGCCGACGGTCACGGCCGCCTTCTTCAGCTTCGCGCCGCCGATGGTGGCCCGCGCGCTGCCGTCGGTGTGGCGGCTGGCCACGCCGGAGGAGGCGCTGCGCGCCCGGCTCACCGGCGCGGTGCAGGCGCTCGCCGAGTTCACCTACGAGCTGCCCGAGTCCCACCTCGTCGAGGCCGCCGAGCTGCTGGAGGAGGCGGCCGGGCGGGTGGACACGGCGGGTCGGGTGCTCGGCGCGGTCAACGCCGCCCTGCCCCGCGGGGAGTACCCGCTGGCCCGCCTCTGGCAGGCGGCCGCCACGCTGCGCGAGCACCGGGGCGACGGGCACGTGGCGGCGCTGGTGACCACCGGTCTGGAGCCGGTCGAGGTGGTGGCCTGGCGGTGCCGGGTCGACCAGTCGCGCGAGTTCCACCAGCCGGCCCGGGGCTGGACCGACGAGCAGTGGTCCGCCGCGGAGGAGCGGCTGGTCGAGAAGGGGTGGCTGACCACCGAGCGGGAGCCCACCGCGTACGCCACCGAGACGTTCCGGAGCGTCGAGGACGCCACCGACCGGGCCGCGTCGGGCCCGTGGCGGGCACTGGGCGCGGAGCGCACCGCGCGGCTGCGGGAGCTGCTCGACCCGATCGCCACCCGGTGCCGCACGATCATCCCGCCGCAGGCCCCGATCGGTCTGCCCGCGCAGCGCTCCGCCGGGGTGACCCTGCCGGGCTGAACCGGGCCGCCGGCTGGGGCAGGATGACGGCATGGTGGACGCGGTGCTCTTCGACCTCGACGGCGTGATCGTGGATTCCGAGCCGGTCTGGGAGGAGGTCCGCCGGGCGTACGTGGCGACGCACGGCGGCGTCTGGCAGCCCGACACCCAGCGCCGGTTGATGGGCATGAGCACCGGCGAGTGGGCGGCGTACCTCAGCGGCGAGCTGGGCGTCGACCGGTCGGCCGAGCAGGTCGCCGCCGAGGTGGTGGCCGAGATGACCGACCGGTACGCGCGACGCGTACCGCTGATCGACGGCGCGGACGCGGTGGTGCGCCGAACGGCCGCGCGGTGGCCGCTCGGGCTGGCCAGCTCGTCGCCGACCCGGCTGATCGCCGCGGCGCTGGACGCGACGGGCCTGGCGGGCGCGTTCGGCGCGACGCTGTCGACCGAGGAGACCGCCCGGGGCAAGCCGGCGCCGGACGTCTGGCTGGCGGTGGCCGAACGCCTGGACGTCGACCCGGCCCGGTGCGTGGCGGTGGAGGACTCGTCGAACGGCGTCCGCTCGGCCGCCGCGGCGGGCTGTCGGGTGGTGGCGGTGCCGCACGGGTCGTACCCGCTCGATCCGGACGCCGAGGCGCTCGCGGCCGTGCTGCTCCCCTCGATCGACGCGCTCACCCCGGAGTTGCTGGCGGACCTGGGCTGAGGCGGGGCCGGCATGTTCGCGCGACCTTCGGGTAGCGCACCCACGACGACGGCGGAGGGACGACGATGAAGGCGATCGTGTACGAGCGCAGCGGGGACGCCTCGGTGCTCCAACTGGTGGACCGGCCGGTGCCGGAGCCCGGCCCCGGCGAGGTGCTGGTGCGGATGGCGGTGTCGGGGGTGAACCCGACCGACTGGAAGGCCCGCCAGGCGTGGCCCCTGCCGGCCGGCTGGCAGATTCCGCACCAGGACGGCGCCGGCGTGGTCGAGGCGGTCGGCGAGGGTGTGGACCGGATCCTGATCGGCGAGCGGGTCTGGATCTGGGAGGCGGCCTGGCAGCGGCCCTGGGGCACGGCCAGCGAATACACAGTGGTGCCGGTCCGGCACGCGGTGCCGCTCGGCTCGGCCTCGTTCGACCTGGGCGCGGCGCTGGGCATCCCGTTCATGACCGCGCACCGGTGCCTGACCGCCGGCGAGTTCATGCCGGACAAGCTGCACGCCGGCGCGTTGAGCGACCACGTGGTGCTGGTGCAGGGCGGGGCGGGCGCGGTGGGCAACGCGGCGATCCAGCTCGCCCGCTGGGCCGACGCCTGCGTGATCACCACGGTGAGCAGTCCGGAGAAGGCGCAGCTCGCGGCGGCGGCCGGGGCCAACTTCGTGATCAACTATCGCGAGCAGGACGTGGTCGAGGAGGTCCGCAAGGTCGCGCCCGACGGGGTGCACACGATCGTCGAGGTATCGGCCGCCCGCAACGCCGCCGCCGACGTGCAGATCCTGCGCACCGGCGCGGCGGTCTGCGTGTACGCCGACGACGGCGGCGACGAGGTGACGTTGCCGATCCGGCCGCTGATGGGCCCGAACGCGCGCTGGCAGTTCGTGCTGGTCTACACCGCCCCGAAGGTGGCCAAGGCGCAGGCGGTCACCGACATCGCGGCGGCGGTGGCGCAGGGCGCGGTCCGGGTCGGCGAACAGGCGGGCGTGCCGTTGCACCGGTATCCGCTGGCGGAGGCCGCCGCCGCGCAGCAGGCGGTGCAGGACAGCGTGGTGGGCAAGGTGCTCGTGAGCACCGCCGACGAGTAGGCAACCGGATTTCCCCGACATCGGGACAGAGGCGAACAAGTTTCGCAACAATGACGGTGCGGGTCACCCCGTAACGGACGGGCGGCCCCGGCGCGGTGCGAACGCCGGGGCCGCCCTCTGGGAGGAATGTCCGTTGGGATCGTGTTCCTACCCGTGTTGGCGACGGTACGCCGGAAAGTGTTACGGCGCGGTCAGTTCGCGCACCTCCAGCCCGCCGTCCGCGTACCGCGAGCGCACGACCTTCTTGTCGAACTTGCCCACGCTGGTCTTCGGCACCGCGTCGATGAACGCCCAGCGCTCCGGCAACTGCCAGCGGGCCACCGACGTGGCCAGGAAGTCGCGCAGTTCCTCCGCGGTGACCGAGGCACCCTCGCGGACCACCACGGTGGCCAGCGGACGCTCGTCCCACCGCTCGTCCGGCACGCCCACCACGCACGCCTCCAGCACCGCCGGGTGCGCCATCAGGGCGTTCTCCAGCTCGACCGACGAGATCCACTCCCCGCCCGACTTGATCACGTCCTTCGCGCGGTCCGTCAGCGTGATGTAGCCGTCCGGCGAGAGCGTGCCGACGTCCCCGGTACGCAGCCAACCGTCCCGGAACTTCTCCTCGTCCGGCACGTCGTCCCCGACGTACCGGGCGGTCACCCACGGCCCGCGGACCTCCAGCTCGCCCACGGACGTCCCGTCCGCGGGCAGCGGCTCGCCCAGCGGGCCGACGATCCGCGCGGCCACGCCGGCCGGCACCCGGCCCTGGGTGTAGCGGTAGCCCCACGCGTCGTCGCCGGTCGCGCCGGCCGGCGGGCGGGAGACCGAGCCGAGGGGGGACATCTCGGTCATGCCCCAGGCGTGGATGACCTCGATGCCGTGCCGGTCGTGGAACGCGTGCATCAGCGCCGGCGGGCACGCCGAACCGCCGACGATCACCTCCGTCAGCGAGGACGTGTCCACGTCGTGGCTGTCCAGATAGGCCAGCAGGTCGGTCCAGATGGTCGGCACCGCGCCGGCCAGGGTGGGCCGCTCGGCGGCGATCATGGCGGCGATCGGCTCGGCCTGGAGGAAGCGGTCCGGCATGATCAGCGAGGCGCCGGAGAGGAACGCCGCGTACGGCAGGCCCCAGGACATGGCGTGGAACATCGGCACGATGGCCAGCTCCCGGTCCTTCGGGCCGAGGCCGAAGCCCTCCGGCATGCACACCTGGAGCGAGTGCAGGTAGATCGAGCGGTGCGAGTAGGCCACGCCCTTGGGGTTGCCGGTGGTCCCGGAGGTGTAGCAGAGCGCCGCCGCGTCGCGCTCGTCCACCTCGGGCCAGTCGTAGCGGTCCGGACGGTCGGCCAGCAGCGCGTCCCAGTGGTGCACGGTGATCCGGTCGCCGGCCGCGGCCAGCAGCGGGGCCGGGTCGCCGCCGCCGACCACCACCACGTGCCGCACCGTGGTCATGTCGCCGATCACCCGGGCGAGCAGCGGGATGAGTGTGGTGTCGACCAGCACCACCCGGTCCTCGGCGTGGTTCGCGATGTAGACGACCTGGTCCGGGAAGAGCCGGATGTTGAGCGTGTGCAGCACCGCGCCCATGCTCGGCACCGCGAAGTAGGCCACCAGGTGCTCGTTGTTGTTCCACATGAACGTGGCCACCCGCTCGTCGCCGGTCACGCCGCACTCGTCGCGCAACGCGTGGGCCAGCCGGGCGGCCGCGCGCCCCACCTCGGCGTACGTCATCCGGCGGGGCTCGGCACCGGTCCAGGTGACCACCTCCGCCGCGCCGTGCACGGTGGAGCCGTGTTCGAGGATCCGGGCGACCTGGAGGGGGGCTTCCATCATCGTGCTACGCATGGGTAACAACGTAGTGTCGCCGGTCACACGAACGGAACCCCCGGATCGGCCGAGCCCGGCCGGGATCGGTGCGTAGATTGTCCGGGTGAGCATCTCGTGGGCCGACTCGTACGTCGGGCAGCTCCGCGCCCTGGCTGGTGACCGCACCCTGATGTTCGTCGGCGCCCGCGCCGTGGTGCGCGACAACGCCGCCCGGGTGCTGTTGATCCAGCGCTCCGACAACGGCCAGTGGGCGCTGCCGGCCGGCGCGATGGAGCTGGGCGAGTCGATCGCCGACTGCGCGGTCCGGGAGGTCCGCGAGGAAACCGGCCTGCGCGCGCTGCGGGTCAGCGCGTTCGCGCTCTACACCGGCCCGGACCGCACCCACACCAACATGTACGGGCACACCTACCAGGTCTTCACCACCGCGTTCCGGGTCGACGAGTGGGACGGGGAGCTGTCGCGCTTCACCGACGAGACCACCGACGCCGGCTTCTTCCACCCGGACGAGTTCCCGACCCCGCTCTCGTCCAGCGTGCACGAGACGCTCGCCGACCTGGACGTCTTCGAGCAGACCAACCGCCTGATCCTCAAGTGACCCGGCGCCGCGCCGGCGGCCCCACCGGTCACAGCATCGTCTGCGACTTCGCCTCCATGTCGGCGGCGGCCTCGTCCTTCGACTCCTTCGGCAGCGGCTTGCCGCCCGGCGCGGCGGCCTTCCCACCCAGCGGGTCCGCGCCGCCGGTCGAGCCCTGCGGGCCGGCACCGCGCAGCTGGTGGTTCGGCATGGCGAGGGTGACCAGCACCGCCAGCACGGCGATCAGGCCGGTGGTCAGGAAGACCAGGTGCAGCGACTCGACGAACGACGCCTGGATCGCGGCGCGCACCGGACCGGGCAGGGCGAGGATGGTCGCCGGGTCGTTGATCGAGATGTTCTCCGTACCGCCGGCCGCCACCGCCGCCCGCTGCTGCGGCGGGAGCTGGGCGATCGCGCCCGGCAGCCGGTCGGACAGCTCAGCGGTGAGCCGCGACGACAGCACCGCGCCCAGGATCGCCACCCCGAACGACCCGCCCAGCGACCGGAAGAACGTCGCCGACGAGGTGCCCGCGCCCAGGTCGCGGACGTCCACCGCGTTCTGCACCGCCAGGATCAACGACTGCATGCACAGGCCCAGCCCGACGCCGATCACCACCATGTAGCCGAACGCGGCCCAGAGCGAGGTGCCCACCTGGAGCTGCCGGAACAGCAGCATGCCCACCACCAGCACGGCCGCGCCGGCCACCGGGAACCACTTGTACCGGCCGATCCGGCTCATCGCCCGGCCGGTGACGATCGACGTGACGATGATGCCGGCCATCATCGGCAGCATCAGCAGACCGCTGCGGGTCGGCGAGGCGCCCTTGACGATCTGGAGGTAGAGCGGGATGAAGATGATCGACCCGAACATCACCAGACCGAGCACGAAGCCGGCCGAGTTGGCCAGCGCGAACGTCCGCTTGCGGAACAGCCGCAGCGGCAGGATCGGTTCCCGGGTCCGGGCCTCCTGGAGCAGGAACAGCACGCCCAGCACCGCGCCCGCCACGAACAGCCCGACGATCACGCCGGAGCCCCAGCCGTACTCGTTGCCACCCCAGCTCAGCGCCAGCAGCAGGCAGCTCACGCCGGCGACCAGCAGCGCCGCGCCGACCCAGTCGACGGTGTGCTCGCGCCGCTGGAACGGCACCAGCCGCATGACGTGCCAGCAGACCACGATGGCGAGGATCGCCAGCGGCACGTTGATGTAGAAGATCCAGCGCCAGTTGGTCTCCGCGAAGTAGCCGCCCACCAACGGGCCGGCCACCGACGACAGGCCGAACACGGCGCCGAACAGACCCTGGTAGCGGCCCCGCTCCCGGGGGGAGACCACGTCCGAGATGATGGTGAACGCCAGCGTCATCAGGCCACCCGCGCCCAGGCCCTGCACCCCCCGGGTGGCGATCAGCTGGGTCATGTCCTGCGACAGGCCGGCCAGCAACGAGCCGAGCAGGAACGTGCCGATCGAGAAGAGGAAGACCGGCCGGCGTCCGTACAGGTCGGCCATCTTGCCGTAGAGCGGCGTCGAGGCGGTCGACGCCAGCAGGTACGCCGTCACCACCCAGGAGTAGTGGTTGATCCCGCCCAGCTCGCCGACGATGGTGGGCAGCGCGGTACCGACGATGGTCTGGTCGAGCGCCGCCAGCAGCATGCCGGTCATCAGACCGAACATCAGCAGGCGGATCTGGCGGGCGGGCAGGGCGGGACGAGCGGCCTGGGCGGTCATCCCGCTTCCTATCCCACCGGGGGCGGATCATGCCCCCGGTGGGTGGTCGGGTTTCAGCGAGCGGTGTGCCGGCCCTCGGCGAACTCCTCGACGATCTTGGCGCAGAACGCCGGCAGGTCGTCCGGCTTACGGCTGCTGACCAGGCCGTTGTCGGTGACGACCTCCTGGTCGACCCAGGTGGCGCCGGCGTTGGTGAGGTCGGTGCGCAGGCTCGGCCAGGAGGTGATGGTGCGGCCCCGCACCACGTCCGCCTCGACCAGCGTCCACGGGCCGTGGCAGATCACCCCGACCGGCTTGCCGGCGTCGAAGAACGCCTTCACGAACCGGACCGCCTCCGGGTCCGTCCGCAGGAAGTCCGGGTTCGCCACGCCGCCGGGCAGCACCAACCCGTCGTACGCCCCGGCGTCCGCCTCCTTGGTGGTGACGTCGACCTGGTACTGCTTGCCGTGGTCGAGGTGGTTGAAGGCCTGGATCGAGCCGGACTCGATGGAGACCAGCTCCACCTGGGCGCCGGCGTTCTCCACCGCCTCCCGGGGCTTGGTGTACTCGACCTCCTCGACGCCGTCGGCGGCCAGGAAGGCGATCCGCTTGCCCTGAAGTGTCGCTGCCATGCTGCTCTCTCCTCTCCGGGGTGTGTCTGCACGGTTCCCCCGGCCGATACCCCGAAACCGGACGCCGCCGGTGGCCCGCGTCGCACTCCCGCCCGACCTCCGCGCAGGTTTGGCCGGTCGGAGCGGGGGGACCCGGAGGGGCATGGCAGGAGCAGCAGCGGAAGAGCGCCGGCTGGCCACCGTGGTGGCGAGCTGGCAGGGGCGTCCCGTGCTGGTCGTCGGCGACGCCATGCTGGACGAGTGGCGGTTCGCCGAGTCGGAGCGGCTCTGCCGGGAGGCGCCCGCGCCGGTCCTCACCCTGCGCCGCCGGATCTCCGCGGCCGGCGGCGCCGCGAACACCGCGGTCAACGTCGCCGCCCTCGGTGGGCGGGCCGCGCTGGTCGCCCCGGTCGGCGCCGACGTGGCCGGTGACGAGCTGCACGACTGCCTGGACCGCGCGGCGGTCTGGGACCGGACGGTGAGCCAGCCCGGCCGTCCCACCCCGGTCAAGCGGCGGATGCTCGCCGGCAACCAGATCCTGCTCCGGGAGGACTCCGGCGGCCCGGAGGACGCGCTCGACGAAGACGGGGTGGCCCGCCTGCTGACCGCGCTGCACTGCGCCACCGAGGAGCTGCGCGCGGTGGCCGCCGGGCATCCGCTCACGCTGGTGGTCTGCGACTACGGCCTGGGCGCGCTGCCCTCGGCGGTACGCGCCTGGCTGGTCGCCAACCGGGACCGGTACGGCACGGTGGCGCTGGACGCGCACGACCTGGCCGACTGGCGCGGGCTCAACCCGACAGTGGTGACCCCGAGCTTCGCCGAGGCGACCCGGCTGCTGGCCCGCGCCGCCGCCGGCTTCGCGCACGCCGAACGGGGTGCCGTCCGCGGCGGCGGCGACCTGCACCTCGACCACCCGGCGGAGGCCGACGGCCCGTCCGAGCTGGTGGTGGGCGCCGCGCCCGGCGGGGCCGGCGAGCGCACCACGGGCGGCCCGCACCCGTCCTCCGGAGCGCCCGCCACGACGGCCGCCACCGGCGGTCCGGCCGGGCCGACGGGTGAGCCGACGCCCGGCGAGGAACGGGTGGCGTTCACCGGGGACGGTCTCAGCGTCACCGGCACGGGGGTGACGGTGAACGCGGCGGCCGGCGAGGGCGTGGACCGGGCGGTGCTGGCCGAGTCGCGCCTGCCCGAGCTGCGCGCCCACACCGGCGCGGACGTGGTGGCGGTGACCCTGGACACCGAGGGCGCGGTGGTCGGCGGCGCCGACGGCTCGCCCCGGCGCAGCCACAGCACCCCGGTCCCGGCGAGCCACGCGGTGGGCGCCGGGGACGCGTACCTGGCGGCCATGACGCTGGCGCTCGCCGCCGACGCGGGCCTGCCGACCGCCGCCCAGCTCGCCCAGCTCGCCGCGACCATCACGGTCGCCGACACCGGCACCTGCGTGTGCCGCCGGGAGGACCTGCTCGGCGCGCTGGGCACCGGCGGCGAGGAGGCCGGGCACCCGGCCCTGGTCGGCGCCGAGGAACTGACCGCACTCGTCGCCGACCACCGCCGGGCCGGCCGCTCGGTGGTGTTCACCAACGGCTGCTTCGACGTGCTGCACCCCGGGCACGTCCGCTACCTGACCCAGGCCCGCGCGCTCGGCGACCTGCTGATCGTGGCGGTCAACTCGGACGGCAGCGTGCGGCGGCTCAAGGGCCCGGACCGGCCGGTCAACCCGGTCGAGGACCGCATCGCCCTGCTGGCCGCGCTGGCCTGCGTCGACCACGTGGTGGTGTTCGAGGAGGACTCGCCGGCCCGGCTGATCGAGGCGGTCCGGCCGGACGTCTACGTCAAGGGCGGCGACTACCCGCCGGAGATGGTCCCGGAGGCGCCGCTGGTCCGCCGGCTGGGCGGCCAGGTGCGGACCCTCGGGTACGTGCCGGACCGCTCCACCTCGGCGATCATCGACCGGATCCGCGCCCAGTCGTTGAGCACCGAGCGGAGCGAGGGCCGTGAGGCCGTGCCCGACCGGCACCACCCCGCGGTGGGCGAGAGCAGGCCGGCGTGACCCGACCGCTGGACCCGGGCGCGCCCGAACAGTTCCGCCGGCCCCGCCGGCTGGACGTGCTGATCCCCACCCGCAACCGGCCGGCCGAGCTGGCGGTCACCCTCTCCGGGCTGGCCGCCCAGGAGGGTGTGCCCGGGTTCGGGGTGGTGGTCAGCGACCAGTCCGACGGGGAACCCGCGTACGCGCACCCGGCGGCGGCCACCATGGTGCGGGCGTTGCGCCACCGGGGGCACCCGGTGCTGCTGACCCGGCGGCTGCCCCGGCGCGGGCTGGCCGAGCACCGCTCCTACCTGCTGTCCCGGTCGGCGGCCGCGGCGGTGCTCTGCCTCGACGACGACGTGTGGCTGGAGCCGGGCGCCCTGTCCCGCCTGGTCACCGCGCTGGACGAGCTGGGCTGCGGGTTCGTCGGCAATGCCGTGCACGGGCTCTCCTACACCGACGACGTCCGTCCCGACACCCACCGGCACTACGAGGAGTGGCCGGGCCGGCCGGAGCCGGAGCGGATCCGCCCCGGCACCCCGGAGTGGCACCGGGCGTCGATCCACCCGGCGGCGAACCTGCTGCACGTCACCGAGAAGCTGGACCTGCCGGCGGGCGCGTGGCGGGCGTACAAGGTCTCCTGGATCGGCGGCTGCGTGCTCTACGACCGGGCCAAGCTGGTCGAGTCCGGCGGCTTCGACTTCTGGGAGCGGCTGCCCGAGCGGCACCAGGGCGAGGACGTCGCCGCCCAACTCGCCGTGCTGGAGCGCCACGGCGGCGCCGGGGTGCTGCCCAGCGGGGCCTACCACCTGGAGTCGCCGACCACCGTCACCGAGCGGGACGTGGAGGCGTGGGAGGTCGTGCTCAGCGAGTCGACGGCGGAGGTGTGAGCAGCTCCCGGGCCGCCTCCACCACCTCGGCGACCGGCACGTCGGCCACGAACGACACCCGGTGCGGGCACTCGCCGTCGCCCGGGCGGTGCGGGTAGATCCCCGGCGTGCAGTCGACGCCGCAGACCGGGCAGAGCGTGGTCCAGGCGGCGATCGGGCGGTGCCGGCCGCGCAGCGGAGAGGCCCCGTTGATCAGGTTGCCGACCCAGAAGATCCCGACCGTCGGCGCACCCACCGCGGCGGCCAGGTGCAGCGGGCCGGTGTCGTTGGAGACCACCAGCGCGCAGTCCGCGTAGGCCGCGGCCAGCGCGCCGAGGCTGAGCGTGCCGACCTGCGGGCGCACCGGCACCCCGGCCGCCGCGACCACCGCGTCGACCGTCTCCCGCTCGGCCGGGGTGCCGGTGACCAGCACCTCGTACCCGTCCCCGGTCAGCGCCCGGGCGACCTCGGCGAAGCTCTCCGCCGGCCAGCGCCGCCGGGTGTCGGTGGCGCCCGGGTGCAACGCGACCCGGGGGCGTGCGGGCGCGCCGAGCACCTCGGCGGCCTCGGCCCGGTCGGCGTCGGTCACCGCCAGCGCCGGGGTGATCGTGGTGGCCGGCGCCCCGACCAGGGCGGCCACCTCCAGATAGCGGATCACCTCGTGCTGGTAGTAGACGTAGCGCAGCCAGCGGTCGAGCGGCGGCGCGCCGTCCGCCCGCAGCCCGGCGGTGACCCGGGCGCCGAGCCCGGCGACGAACGGGTTGGAGTTGGCCCCGCCGCCGTGCACCTGCAATGCTAGGTCGAACCGTTCGGTCCGGGCGGCGGCCAGGAACTCCGCCGGGTCCGCCGGGCTCTCGTCGGGGCCGAGGTCGCGGAGGCCGGGCGCGGGCGGCACCACCAGCACCCGGTCCACCGGGCCGGGCCGGTCGCGCCAGAGCGCCGCGTGCCACGGCGCGCCGAGCAGCACGATCTCCGCCGACGGGTACGCGGCCCGCAGCGCGTCCAGCGCCGGCAGCACGAAGATGAAGTCGCCGAGCGCGTTGGCGCGCAGCACGGCGATCCGCTCGACGTCCGGCACGCGCGCGCCGACCGAACCGAGCACGGACGACGACGACGGCTCCAGGTCGCGGCGCGGCGACAGACGCGCCGAGCTGGGATCGTCGGGCGACGGCTCCAGGTCGCGGCGCGGCGACAGACGCGCCGAGCTGGAGTCGTCGGGCGGGGTGGTCACGCAGCCCCTACGGCCGGTCGATTTCGTCGAGCGTGGTGTCCGGGTGGTGCAGCTCCCGGTCAGCGGCCGGGTCGGCCGGACTCGGCGTACGGCCGGAGGTGGCGCGCGGGCCGGTGCGGCCGACGGTGATGGTGCGCGGCGCGGGCCGGGCCGCCCGGGGCAGGTGCACCCGCAGCAGGCCGTGGTCCATCACCGCGTCGATCCGCTCCGGGTCCACCCGGGACGGCAGGTCGACGCGGTATTCGAAGCCCCGGGTGGTGAACCCGCCGGGGATGCCCTGGTCGGCGTTGACCTCGGCCTCCGACCGGGCGCGTACGCACAGCTCGCGGTCGTCCAGCTCGACGGCCACCTCCTCGGGCGCCACGCCGGGCAGCCGGACGACCACCTCCCAGCCGTCGGCGACCTCGGCCATCTCCACGTCCGGGGTGCCGGACCGGCCGCCGACCAGGCGGCTCAGCTCGGAGCGCAGCGACTGCAACTCGCCCATCGGGTCCCAGCCCTGCTGGCGTCCCCGCCAGCCCCGCTGCTCCGTCATCGCACGTCTCCGATCCGCTGGGTGGCCGAGGGGGGTCGCAGCGAGCTCGGCGCGTTGAGGTCGTGCTCCGGGTCGACGCCGACGCCGAGCCGGTCGACCAGTTCCCCGCCGAGCCACGCGCTGATGCCGAGGATCGCCACCGCGACCACCTCGATCGCGAACAGCGCGCCGCCGGCCGCCCGCGAGTCCGCGTTGAGCCGGACCGCCCAGACCGCGGCGAAGAGCAGGATCACCGCCACGTTGGCGGCGGCGTGGGTGAGCCCGACCCGCTTGGCGCGGGTGCCGGTGGGCAGGGCCAGCAGGTCGAAGGCGCCGGCCGCCGCGGCCAGCAGGCCGCCGATCAGCCCGACCGTGACGTTCCAGTACGCCACCTCGCCGAGGAAGTCCGGCCCGCCCACGATGTCGATCAGGTCGAAGATCACCGCGGTCACGAAGAGGCCGACCGGGAACATCACCAGCATCGGGTGCACGGGATGGCCGAGCACCTTGAGTCGGCTCTCCATCACGGCCTCCATCCGTCGCGTCCGGACACGCGCTGCGATCCGGTCCCTACCCGTCGACACCGGGGGCAAACCCGACACTCGACGCGCTCTCCTAGGCTGACCCTGACGGATCCCGGCCCGTCGCGGGCCGGAACCGTCGTCAAGGTCAACGGACGGGGGAGGAAGACGTGACGACACGGGAGATCACCAGTCCCGAGGAACTGCGCGACCTGCTGGGCGCGCCGACGGGCCGGGCGGTGGCGAAGGAACGCCGTACGCTGCACCCACGCGACCGGGAGTGGCTGGCCGCCTCGCCGTTCTGCCTGATCGCCACCGCCGGCGCGGACGGCAGCTGCGACGTCTCGCCGAAGGGCGACCCGCCCGGTTTCGCGCTCGTGCTCGACGACACCACCATCGCCATCCCGGAGCGGCCCGGCAACCGGCGGGCCGACGGCTACCGCAACGTCCTGGCCAACCCGCACGTCGGGCTGATCTTCCTGATCCCCGGTCGCACCGACACGCTGCGGATCAACGGCCGGGCCCGGCTGGTCGGCGACGCGCCCTGGTTCGCCGACATGGAGGTCAAGGGCCACCGGCCGGTACTCGCCGTGGAGGTGGCGGTCGAGCAGATCTTCTACCACTGCGCGAAGGCGTTCCTCCGCTCCGCGCTGTGGCAGCCGGAGACCTGGCAGCCGGACGTGCTCCCGTCCCGGCCCCGGCTGGTCAAGGAGGTGGAGGCGGTGGCCGAGAGTCTGGCCGACCTGGAACGGCACTACGGCCCGGACTACGCCCGCAAGCTCTACGTCTGAGTCACTTCTTCGGCGCGAAGACCACCGGCACGCCGACGTCGGGCAGAGCCCGGGGCGAGCGCTACCAGCAGGCCCGGGTCAGCGACATGCTCGGCGTGGCGATCGTGGCAGACCCCTCCGCGCGGGTGATTCCCGGTCGTCCGGTTAGGCCGGATCTGCGGGGGTACCGATCCCGGTGCAGACGACGGGACGACAAGGAGTGGTCATGACCAGGAAGGTCGAGAAGTCCATCGACGTCGACGTGCCGGTCACCACCGCGTACAACCAGTGGACCCAGTTCGAGGAGTTTCCCCGGTTCATGGGTGGCGTGCGCGAGGTGCGCCAGTTGGACGACCGGCGGACGCACTGGATCGCCGAGATCGCGGGCGTGCAACGCGAGTGGGACGCCACCATCGTCGAGCAGGTGCCGGACCGGACGGTCGCCTGGGCGGCCACCGACGGCACCACCAACGCGGGCACCGTCCGCTTCGCGCCGCTCGACACCGAACGCACCCAGGTCCACCTGCTCCTGGAGTACGAGCCGGAAGGGCTGGTCGAGCAGGCCGGCGAGCGGTTGCACCTGGTGGACCGGCAGGCCGAGTCCGACCTGGCGCGGTTCAAGGAGTACATCGAGGGCCGGCAGGTGGAGTCCGGCGGGTGGCGCGGCACGATCGCTCCGGACAGACTCCCGTCCGAGGAGGCCGACCTGCCCGATCCGGCGGCGCGGCACCGTGCGGACACTGACGAGGAACCGCCACCGCCGGAGACCGAGCCCGAGGAGGCGACGGCGCGGATCCCGGCCCCGCGGGGCGCCGTCGGTCCGCGATAGACCTCTCTTCCTCCCTGCCGGAGTGGGCCCGGCGGACCGGTCGCGTGGCCGTTTCCGCCGGGCCCGCTTCGTTCCGCGTATTCACGCTTGCCGCTCCCGCCGCGGGCGGCGAGACTCCGGGGCGTGGATCTCGACCGGATCGTCACCGCCCTGGACAGCCTGTTCGAACTCGACACGGCGCCGCCGGACACCGCGATGTCCCGCCACCTGCCCCGCGTCCACGAGGAGGTCGGCACCGACTGGCGGAGCTTCGTCGAGCCCAGGTTCGCCGAGCGTTTCAACGGGTTGATGCGGCGCGGACGGCCCGACGTCGGAACCGTGTACGGCGCCTGCTTCCCGTCGGCCGAGGTGCTCGACGCCTGGCTGGCCGTGGCCGAGCCGGGCGACCTGCTGGTCACCCACCACCCGATCGACGTCCGCAACGGCTCCCCGGAGGACGACACCTGGGCGGAGGGCTTCGTGCCGATCGACCCGGCGCGGCTGCGGGCCGTGGCCGACCGAGGGCTCTCCCTGTATTCCTGCCACGCGCCGATGGACGTCTCGCTGCGGGTCGGGACGGCCGCCGCCGTGGTGGAGGCGCTGGACGGCACCGTCGTCGACCGGTTCTGGCCGTACGGCGACGGCCACGCCGGGCTGGTGGCCGACGTCCCACCGGTCAGCTCCGCCGCGCTCGTGCGGCGGGCGCGGGAACTGTTCGGCGTGACCACCGTCGAGGTGGAGGGCGCCACCCGGGACGTCGTGACCCGGGTGGCGGTGGTCGGCGGCATCGGCGACCACGTCGAGCAGATGGCGCTCGCCGAACGACTCGGCGCGCAGGCGTACCTCACCGGCGAACTGCACGTCCGGATCGAGGGCGAGTACGGGCGCGGCAAGTTCGCCGCCGTCCGGGCCTTCGCCGCCACCACCACCATGACCCTGATCGGGGTCTCCCACGCGGCCAGCGAGCACCTGGTCGTCGAGACCCAGTTGCGTCGGTGGTTCGCCGAGGAACTCGGGCTCGCCCTGCACCCGATCCGGGAACCGCGCTGGTGGCGGTGACCGGTCACCGGCGGCCGGCGAGCACCGCCTCCGCATACTCCCAGAGCCGGTCGGCGGCGGCCGGGTCGACGGCGTGGGCGGCCACCCCGCCGGTCGCCTCCGGACCGCCCGCGACCACGTCGGCCTCCTGGTTGTCGTCGAAGTAGCGACCGGTGACGCCCTCGACCAGCGGCGACGCGGCGAGCAGCACGGACGTCGCCGCCCCCTGGGCGGTCGTCTTGTAGTAGGGCTGCTCGATGCGGTTGCCCGCCTCGTCCATCGCCCCGAATGCGCGCAGCGTCTCGTCGTCCATGTGGCGCTGGAGGTTCGTGGTGATGAAGCCCGGGTTCAACGCGTTTGCGGTGATCCCGTCGCCGCCCCACCGGCGGGCGATACCCACCGCGAGCAGGACCTCGGCGGTCTTCGACCGGCCGTACGCGGCCCAGGTGTCGTACGGCTGCCGCTCGAACTGCGGGTCGTCGAAGTCGAACGCCTCCCGCAGGTGCGCGCCGGAGCTGACCAGTACCACCCGGGCCGACCCGGCGGCCCGCAGATGCGGGTGCAGGCCCCGGACGAGCGCGAAGTGGCCCAGGTAGTTGGTGGCCAACTGGAGTTCCCACCCCTCGGCGGTGAGCTGCCGAGCGGGAATCGCCATCACGCCCGCGTTGGCGACCACCGCGTGCAGCGGGCCGTCCCAGCCGGCGAGGAACGCGTCCACCGAGGTCAGGTCCGCCAGGTCGAGCGCGGCGGCGTGGACGCGGCCGGCGAACTCCGCCACCAGTGGCTCCGCCCGGGCCGGAGCACGGGTGGCGACCGTGACCTCCGCGCCCGCGCCGGCGAGCGCCCGGACCGTCTCGGTCCCGATACCGGAGGCTCCGCCCGTGACGATCATCCGGCGGCCGGTCAGGTCGACGCCGTCGAGGATCTCGGCCGCCGTGGTGCGGGCCGTGAACGGGGTGCTCAGTCGGATGGTCTCTGTCATGACCTCCACGCTAGGGGCGGGCCCGCTGGACTGTCCGTACTCTGAAATCCGCCACTCTTTAGCGGGCGTCCAGGGAAGGAGGCCGCGTGGATCCGCTGGACGACGTGCTGGCGCTGCTCGGCACGACGAGCCACGTCTCGGCCGCCCTGTCCGCCGGCGGGCGCTGGGCGGTGCGTTTCGACCCGCCGACCGGGGTCAAGTTCAACGCCGTACGGCGCGGACGCTGCCTGCTGCGGGTGGACGCCGCGCCGGAGCCGGTGCCGCTCGACGCGGGCGACTGCTTCCTGCTGACCCGGCCCGTCGGCTACACCCTGTCCAGCGACCCCGACCTGCCGGCCGAACCGGCCGGACCAATCTTCCGGGCGGCGGTCGACGGGCCGGCCCGGGCCGGCTCCGGCGACGAGGTCCTGCTGGTCGGCGGCGGATTCTCCTTCACCGACCGCTCCCGCGGCCTGCTGCTGGACAGCCTTCCACCGGTCATCCGCGTGCCCGCGACGACGCCGGAGGCGGAAACCGTCAGGTGGGCGGTCGGGGAGATCGACGCCGAACTCCGCCAGGGCCGCCCCGGCGGGCGGCTGGTCGCCGAACACCTCGCGCTGGTCATGCTGATCCGGATCCTGCGCCTGCACCTCGACCACGGAACCCCGTCCGGCTGGCTAGCCGGCCTGACCGACCCCGTGGTCGCCCCGGCCCTGCGGGCGATGCACGCCCACCCGGAACGGCCGTGGACCGTGGCGGCGGTGGCCCGCTCCGCCACCGTGTCCCGCTCGACCCTGGCCGCCCGGTTCAAGCAGGTGGTCGGGTGCGGCCCGCTGGAATACCTCACCGGATGGCGGATCGAGCTGGCCGCCGACCGGCTCCGCCGCTCCGAGGACACCGTGGCCACCATCGCCCGCGCCGTCGGTTACGGCTCGGAGAGCGCGCTGAGCGTGGCGTTCAAGCGGGTAACCGGGCTCTCGCCCCGGGCGTACCGGAACCGGACAGCCTGACGCCCGCCGAGCTTCATCTGGTCTGCTCCAGGGCGGCCCGGGCGGCGTCGACGAAGGAGTCCCGGCGCCTCGCCCGTTCCTCGATCGCGGTACGTCGCTGCGGCCCGTGGACGTCAGCCGGCGGAACGCCGTCCGACTCCGCGGCGGCCTCGCCGATCAGTCGCCACAGCTCACGGGACTCGCCGTTGATGCTCGCGGTGACCAGCTCCGCCTCCCGGGCGACCTCCTCCGGCCCTTCGAGCAGCACGATGTTGTACGCCTCGTCGAGACCGCGCAGCGCCTGATACGTCTCCCCGTGGCCCGCCCCACTCTCCTGCCGCCAGTTCCGGTCGAGACTGCGGTACGCCTGGTCGCACGCGCCGAGGAACCCGACGTACGCGTCCCGGCGCCGCTGCGCCCTCTCCGTCGCCCGCTGCTCCGCCCGCTCCTCCCTAGCCCCCGTGAGATGGCTCGTGACCTGGCGGCGGGCGGCCCACGCACCGATCACCCCGGTCATGCCGGCGGCGGCCAGAGTGGACATGGAGGTGATCAGCGCTACGGCGACCGTGTCCTGCACGCCATCCATGATCGCCCATCGGGCGGGCGCGGGCAGGCTCCGGCCCTCGCCGGCGCAATGGTCAGCCTGATCGGCTGACCCAGTAGGTCTGCTTGTGGCCCCGGGCCTCCATCCGCGCCGCCGTCGAGTCCGCCTCCGCCCGGCTGGCGTGCCGGGAGACCTCATACCGGTTGCCGTTGTCGTCCTGCCGCCACACCGTCCAACCCTCGCGCCGGTCCGCCGACGGCGGCCCGTCCGGATCCACGCTCTCCATGCGGCCACGATCCCAGATCACGCCGACCAGCGTCGATCCGGTCGACCGGCTGCCCTCGCGGCTGGCCGGGCCGGCAACAGGGCAGGATCCGCCTACACTGGCCGTGGTCCGATCCGCCGGGAGTACGGAATGAGCCTCGACATCGCCGTGTGGGTGCCGGACGACGACGCCCACGCCGGCCGGGTCGTCGTGGCGGATCCGCCGGGAACCAGTACGGCGGTGGGCGCCGAGAGCTTTCGCCATCAGCTGTGGGGTTCGGCAGCCGCCCGGCGGCTCGGCGCGACGATCCTGCCGCAACTGGCGGACATCACCGTCGAGAACCGCGGGAATCTCCAGGTCCCACCCGATCGGCTCGACGCCTTCGAGCAGGAGTGCGCGCTCCTGGCGGAGAACGTCGGGCACCTGTCCGCCGCGACGGGACACGACGCGGATGGGATCCTCCGGTATCTGGCCACCATGCGGCACGCCGTGACGCGCGCCAGGGCGGTCGGTGGTGGCGTCGTCATCTGGTAGTGGCGGCACGACCGGGGAAGCCGATTCAGGGCTCGGTCACGATCGCTGGCCCGGTAACCAGCGGCCCTGTTAGCTTCGCTGGCATGGCTGAGCAGATCACCGCCGGGCAGTTCCACGAGGCCGACGGTGTCGAGGACTGGCGGTGCCTCTACCACCTGGTCTCGGCCCACTTCCGGACCGGTTCGCTGGCCGACGGCGTTGCGCTCGTCGATGAGATCGGTCAGCTCGCCAGCGAGACCGAGCAGCAGTACCTCAGTCTCGACCTGCGCCACGCCGGCGTCACCGTGTCCCTGTCTCGGCGCGACATCGGGCTGGCCCGCCGGATCTCGGCCGCCGCCAGGGCACTCGACATTCCCGCCGACCCGACCGCCGTGCAGCTCATCAACGTCACCCTCGACGCACTCGTCAGCGCGAAGGTGCTGCCGTTCTGGCGGGCGCTGCTCGGTTACCGCCAGATCGGCGACGACTACCTGGCCGACCCGGCACGCCGCGGCCCAGGCATCGGGGTGCAGAAGATGGACGAGGCGCGTCCACAACGCAACCGCATGCACCTCGATGTCGCCGTCCCGCACGAACAGGCCGAGGCCCGCGTCGCCGCCGCCCTGGCCGCGGGCGGCCACCTCGTCTCCGACGCGCACGCGCCGAAGTGGTGGGTCCTTGCTGACGCCGAGGGCAACGAGGCATGCGTCGCCACCTGGGTCGGCCGCGAGTAGCGCCGTTCTGCGCACCTGCCCTGGACTCGCCGGCGAGGTCGTCGACCGTGGGAAACGACGAAGCCCAGGTCGATGACCTGGGCTTCGGTACCGAGCCGCCTGACGGAATCGAACCGTCGACCTACGCATTACGAGTGCGTCGCTCTAGCCGACTGAGCTAAGGCGGCAACGATCGTCAAGTGTACGGCACGTCCCGCCGGGAGCCGAACGGGATACCCCCACACCGGAACCGGACATCGGGCACATCTGCCCGAGCACGGGAGAGACTTCCCGTCCGGACCGGACTACCCTGCGGCGGGTGACCGAGGATCACGAACCACCCCGACCGTCCCCCGCGGCGCACCCGGGCGAGCGGGCCTCCCGCCGCCCGCTGAGCATGGACCCCCGGGAGCTGGGCTTCACCCCGCGCCCACCGGTCCCCTGGCTCGCGCCGCTGCTGTTGATCAGCACCGGCCTGCGGACGCTGCTCGCCATGCTGTTCGGCGCGTACCTGGACAAGCGTGAGCTGCAGAACGCCTTCGGCGACGACACGTTCCGGCAGGTCGGGCCGGACGGCGGGCTCTGGCTCGACTACGTGGCCGACCTGGGGGACGGCTTCGACGCTACCTACTCGATCGCGTACCTGCTGGCTCAGCCGGAGCTGACGGTGGACGGGCACCGGCTGCCCCGCGCGCAGACGCTGGTGATGGGCGGCGACCAGGTCTACCCGTCGGCGGGCTACGAGGCGTACGAGGACCGGTGCAAGGGCCCCTACCAGGCCGCGTTGCCGGTCGCCCCGCCGGAGCGGCCGACGCTCTTCGCGGTGCCGGGCAACCACGACTGGTACGACGGTCTCACCGCGTTCCTGCGGCTGTTCGTGCGCTCCCGGGACCGGCACTTCGCCGGCTGGGGCACCGGCCAGTCCCGCTCGTACTTCGCCGTCGAACTGCCGGCGGACTGGTGGCTGCTCGGCCTGGACGACCAGTCCGGGTCGTACCTGGACGATCCGCAGCTCACCTACTTCGACCAGGTCGCCCGCAAGCTCACCCCGCGGTCCAAGGTGATCCTGGCGGTGCCGGCGCCGACGTGGGTCAAGGCCGTCGACCACCCCAACGCGTACGACTCGATCGACTACTTCATCCGTACCATCGTCGCGCCCACCGGGGCGCAGGTACGGGTGCTGGTCTCCGGCGACCTGCACCACTACGCCCGCTACGCCGGCCCGGAGCGGCAGCTCATCACCTGCGGTGGCGGCGGCGCCTACCTCTACCCCACCCACCACCTGCCGGAGCGGTTGGAGGTGCCGCCGCGCGACACGCTCACCCGGCGCGCCAGCCGCACCCGCGAGTACGACCTGGCCGCCCGCTACCCGGACCGAGCCCGTTCCCGGCGGTACGGCTGGGGCATCTTCGGCCGGTTGCCGTTCCGGAACCCGGGCTTCACCACCCTGCTCGGCACGGTGCACACGCTGCTCATGCTGGCGATGGCCGGGGTGGCCGCGCAGCGGGCCGACTCCACCGCGCAGCGGCTGTTCAGCGTGCCGTTGGTGGCGATGCTGGTGGTGACGTTGCTGGGTGCGGCGTTCTTCGCCAAGCCGCCCAGCGCGGGCGGGAAACGGCACGCCCGGCACTGGATCCTCGGCGTGACACACGGGGTGGCGCAGGTGGCGCTGGCCGCCGGTGGCACCTGGGTCTGGCTGCACCTGCCGTTCTACGACTGGCCGTGGCCGTGGCCGGCGGTCGCCGCGGTCGTCCTCTACGGTCCGGCAAGTGGGCTGGTCGCCAGCCAGGTCGTGGCGCTCTACCTGCTGGTGGCGGGCGCGTTCGGGGTCAACCTGAACGAGCTGTTCGCCGCCCAGGGCATCGAGGACTCGAAGGCGTTCCTCCGGTTCCGGATCGACCCGGACGGCACCTTGACCATCTATCCGATCGCCCTGGACCGGGTGGCCCACGCCTGGCAGCTCAACCCCGACGACTCCCCCACCGCCCCCTGGCTGACCCCGAAGACCCCGCTGACCCCCCGCCTGGCCGAACCCCCCGTCACCCTCCACTGACCAAGCGCGTTGATCATGAGGTTGGCGGCACGGAACGCGATCAACTTCGCCGCCAACTTCATGGTCAACACCTAGGAGGAGGGGGTGTTGTAGTGCTGGTCGTGGGCCTGGCGGGGGGCGCAGACGGAGGCGCGGCTGCACTGGCAGCGGGAGCCGTCGGCGTCCAGCCGGACCGTCACCGCGTCCCGCGGGACGCTGTGGCCGACCACCTTGCCCTCACCCTCGGGGGTGGAGACGCGGCTGCCGACCGCCGGGGCGGACTCCTGGAACCGCTGGTAGAGCGGGTGCTCGTACTTCAGGCAGCACATCAGCCGCCCGCACGCTCCGGAGATCCGCAGCGGGTTGAGCGGCAGGTCCTGGTCCTTCGCCATCCGGATCGTCACCGGCTCGAAGTCGGTGAGGAAGGTGGCGCAGCACAGGTCGCGCCCGCAGGAGCCGATGCCGCCCTGCACCCGCGCGGAGTCGCGGGCGGAGAGTTGCCGCAGCTCGACCCGGCAGTGCAGCGTCGCGCCCAGGTCGCGCACCAGCGAGCGGAAGTCCACCCGGTGCGGCGCGGTGAAGTAGATCGTGGTGCGGTCGCTGCCGTTCTCGGGCGTGGCGAGGACGTGGTCGACGGCGACCACCTTCATCGGCAGGCCGTGCTCACGAATCAGCCGCTTGGCGGCCACCTTCGCCTCGGCCTTGCGGCGGCGCAGCAGGTCGTCGCGGCGCAGGTCGTCGTCGCCGGCGAGCCCGGCCAGCCTGGGGAAACCGTCGGTGTCCTCGGTGACCCACTGCGCGGCCCAGACGCACTCGGCCACCTCGGGCCCCTCGTCGGTGGGCACCAGCACCCGGTCACCCACCTGCGGGCGCAGTTCGCCCGGGTCCAGGTAGTAGAGGCGCCCGTACCGGTTGAAGCTGACCGCGCAGAGCATGCCCATGTGCCCCACCCTACGCGGAGGCTCGCCGGCGGACGGCCGACCGGCCACCGTCCGGTCACCCGACGCAGCGATCCATCCCGATCAACCCGACCGAAGCGTCTCCCACGCCTCGCCCGGACGGCTGAATCCTGGGCCGGGCGCGGGACAAACGCCGACCGACCGCGTTGAGTGAAGGCATACCTGCGGGGGGTGCAGGGGAAGGCCACGGCGTCGCCGCCGGTGCCCGGCCACGGCCGGATCGGCGTGCGACGCCGTGGACCGTCAGTAGCCGATCCGGGTGGTGCCGCCGTAGCGCGGCGCGGTGGCGGCCCGGTCCCGCCACGTCGTCTCGGCCAGGCTCGGCCCCCACTGGCGCAGCAGCGTCTCGGCGCCGTCGTAGGCCACCCCGAGCACCGAGAGCACCCGGGTGGCGATCTCCGCCGCCGCCGATGCCCCGACCCGGCCCGCGTCGCCGGCCGGCCGACCGGCCGCGTGCACGGTGACCGCCTCGGCCGAACCCAGCGCCTCGGCGAGCACCCGGGCCAGGGCGGCCCGGCTGCTCTCCACCCAGCCAGCCAGCGCGTCGGCGTAGCCCGCGGTGGACTCCAGCCGCCCGACCAGGCTCTCCGGCCCCTCGTCGAGGTGCCGCAGCAGGGCGCCACGGGCCTCGTCGTAGGCCGCGGCGGCCGACCCGGACCAGGCGACGTGGTCGGTGAGCAGGGCGCAGGTGTCGTCGTAGCCCCGGACGAGCCGGCGCACGGCGTGGCCGGCGCCGGTCAGCGGCGCGGGGTGCAGGTCGAGGAACTCGCGCACGGCCGCACCGGGGAGCACCTGCATCCGGCGCAGCAACGGCCAGAGCCGGTGCCCCTCGGGCGCGCCGGCGGCGAGCAGCGTGTCGACCCGGGTGAGCAGGTCGAGGCCCGGCTCGGCCAGGCGGTCGAGCGCGTCCATCAGGCCTCCCGGGCCAGCCGGCGGGCCACCGCGTCGTCGGCCGCCGCGTAACGGTCGGCGGCACTGCGCAGGGCGGCCGCGGCGGCGGCCAGCCGGGTGGCGGCGGCCTGGGCCTCGCGCGCCCGGTCGGCGGTGGCAGCGGTCCACTGCCGGTGCAGCGCGCGCCCCACCTCACCGGGCCGGCCGGCGGCGTGGGCGCCGAACGCGGGGTGTGGCGGGTCGGTGGCGGTCACCGTGCGGGCCAGCGTGGCGAGGGTCGCGCCGGCCTCATCGAGGCGGGCGGCGAGCGCGCGCAGCGTCTCCATGTCAGGCTCCCGCCAGCGGCCGGTAGGCCGCGAAGGTCTCGTTGTGCAGCTTCTCCCGGGCCCACTGCGCCGCGTCGGCGGCGGCGGTCACCGCGGCCTGCACCGAGCCGGCCACGTCGCGCGGGCTGCGCTGGTGCAGCGGCCCGAGGAAACGCACGTCGGTAATCCGCCCCCCGGCGGTCACCACCACCTCGACGAGCCCGTCGGGTGAGCGGACGGTGACCTCGACCGTGGCCACCGCCTGGTCGAACTCGGCCTGCAGGGTCTCGATGCGGCGGTAGCGCCGCACCGCCTCCTCGATCCAGGCCTCGTCGATCTCCCCCCGCGGCATCGGCGGACTCCTCCCGGCCGGTCGGCGGCGCCGGCCCTCCGGCGTCGCCCTTACTGAGCGTGCCGCCTTCGTCACCGCGGCATCACCGGACCGTACCGCACGTCAATCGCGCCTGTCGATGCCCTGTGGACAGGCCCGGGGTGGGGTGGGGTCAGCCCCGCCAGAGGGACAGCATCATCGCCTCCACCGCGATCCGCGGCTTGACGTTCGCCTCGATCGCCGCCCGGCACTCCAGCACCGCCTCCAGGCGGCGCAGCGTGCCCTCGGCCTCCCACTTCTGCGCACCGGCCCCGGCCAGCGCCGCCGTGTCGGTGTGCACCGGGGCGACCGGCGCCCGCAGCGCCATGGTGAGCGCATCCCGGTAGAACCCGGCGAGGTCGACGAGCGCCCGGTCCAACGCGTCCCGCTGGGCCCGGGTGGCCCTCGACTTCTGCCGCTTCTCCAGATCCTTGAGCTGGCCGGCGGCCCCCCGCATGGCGCCGGCGGCGCCCCGGCCGGTGCCGCCCGCGCCGAGCGCGGTCTGCAGCGCCGCCCGCTCCGCCTCGTCGGCCTCCGCGACCGAGGCGGCGGCCTCCGCCTCGGCGGCCTCGATCAGCGCCGAGGCCGCGTCGAACGCGGCGCCCACGCCGGTGAGCCGGCGCGGCACCGCGAGCACGGCGTCCCGCCGCTGCCGCGCCTCCGGGTCGCGGGCCAACCGCCGAGCCCGGCCCACGTGCCCCTGCGCGGCCGCCGCGGCCCACTCGGCGACGTCCGGCGCGATGCCGTCCCGGCGGACCAGCACCTCGGCCACCGCGCCGGCCGGCGGCTGGCGCAGCGGCACGACCCGGCACCGGGAGCGGATGGTCACGGAGACGTCGTCCGGGTGGGTCGAGGGGGCGCAGAGCAGGAAGACGGTACGCGGCGGCGGCTCCTCGACCGCCTTGAGCAGCGCGTTGCCGGCGGCCTCGGTCAGCCGGTCGGCGTCCTCGATGATCACGACCTGCCACCGGCCGCCGGACGGCGTGCTCGCCGCCCGCAGCACCAGCGCGCGCATCTCGCCGACGCCGATGGAGAGCCCTTCGGGCACCACCAGCCGGACGTCGGCGTGGGTGCCGGCCAGCGTGGTGTGGCAGCCCGGGCAGCGGCCGCACCCGGTGCCGTGGACGCACTGGAGGGCGGCGGCGAAGGCGCGGGCGGCCACCGACCGGCCGGACCCGGGCGGCCCGGTGAAGATCCAGGCGTGGGTCATCCCGGCGCCCGGGTCGGCGGCGGGGGAAGCCACCGGGCCGTCCGCGCCGGGCTCGTCGAACTCCTCGGCGAGCGCGTCGAGGTCGTCGTGCCCCTCGGAGTCCCCGGCGCCGGCCGGTGCGCCCGCGTGGGCCGCGACCGGCGCGGCGGCACGTAGCTGCGCGGCGGCCGAGGCGGCGGCCCGCCGCAGCGTGGCCACCGCCTCGTCCTGCCCGACCAGGTCGCCGAAGACATCCGTCATCGGCGGGTCTGCTCCATCGTCACCAGCTCCGCGTCGGATAACTCGGGCTGGACCGAGGTGTCCGGGCCCTGCGCCGGGCGCGGGTGCACGATCGCGGCCGGATCGACCAGGAACTCGTCCACCCGCCGGGCGACCACGTCGGCGATTTCCTCGACCGGACGGGACGCGTCCAGCACCAGGTAGCGCTTCGGGTCACCGGCGGCCAGGTCGAGGAAGGCGTAGCGGACGCGCTCGTGGAACGCCAGCGACTCGGCCTCCAGCCGGTCGGCGCCCTCGTTGCGGGCCTCCACCCGGCCCAGCCCGGTGCGCGGGTCGACGTCGAGCAGGACCACCAGGTCGGGCTTGAGGCCGCCAGTGGCCCAGGAGGAGAGCCAGGAGACCTCGTCGACCGGCAGCGTCCGGCCGGCGCCCTGGTAGGCCAGGGACGAGTCGACGTAGCGGTCGCTGACCACCACCGCGCCGCGAACCAGCGCCGGACGGACCACGGTGGCGACGTGGTGGGCGCGGTCGGCGGCGTAGAGCAGCGCCTCGGCCCGCGGCGACGGCGTGTCGTCGTGGGTGGTGCCCAGCACCAGTGAGCGGATCCGTTCGCCGACGCCGGTGGCGCCCGGTTCGCGGGTGACCACCACGTCGCGGCCCTGGCCGCGCAGCCGCTCGGCGAGCGCGGCGAGCTGGGTCGACTTGCCGGCGCCCTCGCCGCCCTCGAAGACCACGAACAGGCCGCTGGAGACGAACGGCTCGGCCGGCATCAGCGGCCGGCCCCGGATCGAGCCCCAGAGGTCGGCGAGGACCGGTACGCCCTTCTTGTCGTCCATCTGCCCGAACGCGCTGATCCCCGCGAAGATGCCGGCCGCGCCGGCGGCGAGCAGCAGCAGGCGGGTCGAGGAGATGGAGATGCCCAGGTCGGCGATGGTGAGCTGGCGGGAGCCGCCGACGCCGACCAGGAGGCTGCTCAGCGCGATGGCCAGGATCAGCACCAGCCGGGTGCCGATCTGCACCACCGCGAAGACCCGGCCGCGCACCTCGTCGGCGACCTCGCCGCCGAGCAGCGTGGTGCCGGCCAGGAACGCCATGCCGGCGCCGGCGCCGACCAGGATCGCGCCGACGATGGCCATGGACAGGTGGATGGCGAACGCGAGCACCAGCACGGACGCGCTGGCCAGCACGATGCTCATGCCGAACCAGCGGCGGCGGGACATGTCCCGCACGATCATCGGGCCGAGCCCGATGCCGAGCGCCAGACCGACGAAGATGGCACCGAAGAGCAGGGAGAACGCGGCGTCGCCGGCGCCGAGCGAGTTGGCGAAGAACTTGGCCGTGCCGACCACGATGCCGCCGCCGGCGAAGGCGCCGAAGATGCCGAGCACCAGGCCCCGCACCAGCGGCGTCTGGCCGATGAACTTCCAGCCCTCGGCGAACTGGCGGAACATGCTCTGCTCGGCGCGCTCCCCCTCGCCGCGCTGAGCCTCGCTGATCTCCTTGATCCCGAACGCCACCACGAGCGCGGTGGCCAGCCGGGAGAAGGCGTTGAACCAGAGGGCGAGCTGGGCCGGCTCGGCCCAGTCGGGCAGGTCACCACCGACCGCCCCGCGTACGCCCCGGTCGAGCACGGCCAGCGCGACGGCGGCGGCCACCGGGGTCAGCCCGTACGTGGTGATCAGCGTGAGCTGGTTGGCCGCCTCCAGCCGGGTACGCGGGATCAGGTTGGGGACCGCCGCCTCCTTGGCCGGGATCCACATCAGGGTGATCGACTCGATCAGGAAGGTGGCGATCAGCGCCCAGCCGACCACCAGGCCACCGGCCGCGCCGGTGAGCGCGTAGAGCGGGATCGAGGCGAAGAGCACGAAGCGCAGCAGGTCGCAGATGACCATCGTCCACCGCCGGTCGAACCGGTCGGCGAAGACGCCCGCCACCGGGCCGAGCACCAGCGCCGGCAGCAGCCGGATGGCGGTCACGCCGCCGAAGGCCGCGCCCTGGGCGGTGCTGCCGGACACCTGCGAGGCGGCGAAGAGCGCGGTGGCGAGCAGGCCGAGCCAGTCGCCGAAGGAGGCCGCGCTGAGCACGATCCACAGCCGGCGGAACGGCCGGATGCGCAGCACCGAGCGGATGGCCGCGATCCCGGAGCGGTCGGCCTGTGTGCCGGGCGACGACACGCCGGGCGACTCGCCGTTCTTCTGGCTTTCGATGGCCGTACCTCCACGTGCCGGCCCAGATGTGGGCATCCCCGGTGGAACACTCTAGTCGCGCAGAGGGCGCCGCCCCCCGCGACATTCACCTGCTCGCCGAGCCTAGGCCGCCGGGACCACCGCCCGCAGCCCGGACAGACGCGAGGGTATTTCGCATTGCCGTCCAGACAGTTAGCGTGCAGACGTGGCCATCGACCGTGCCGAACTTCGCGATCGTCTCGACCGGGCGACCGCCCACCTCGACCCGCCGTACGCGGTGGTCGATCTCTCCGCGTTCGACGCCAACGCGGACGCGCTGGTCGGCCGGGCCGGCGACAAGCCGCTGCGGGTGGCGAGCAAGTCCGTGCGGGTTCGCGAGCTGCTGACCCGCGCGCTCGCGCGCCCCGGTTGGCACGGTGTGATGGCCTTCACCCTGCCCGAGGCGGTCTGGCTCGCCCGGACCGGCGTCAGCGACGACGTGCTGGTGGCGTACCCGACCGCCCACCGGGCGGCGCTCGCGGAGCTGGCCGCCGACCCGGCCCTCGCCGACGCGGTGACGCTGATGGTCGACGACACCGGACAGCTCGACCTGATCGACCGGGTCTGCCCGCCCGGCCGCCGCCCCGCCCTGCGGATCTGCCTCGACCTCGACGCCTCCTGGCGACCGCTGCGGGGTCGGGTCCACGTCGGCGTGCGCCGCTCCCCGGTGCACAGCGCCCGGGCGGCCGGCACGCTCGCCGCCGCCGTCGCCGGCCGGGCGGGCTTCCGGCTGGTCGGCCTGATGTCGTACGAGGCACAGATCGCCGGCCTCGGCGACGCCCCGCCCGGGAAGGCGGTGCTCGGCTCGGCGATCCGGGTCGCCCAGCGCGGGTCGTACCGGGAACTGCTGGCCCGCCGGTCGGCGGCGGTCGCCGCGGTCCGCGAGCACGCCGACCTGGAGTTCGTCAACGGCGGCGGCACCGGCAGCGTGGCCGCCACCAGCGCCGACCCGGCCGTCACCGAGGTCACCGCCGGCTCGGGCCTGTACGGGCCGACGCTGTTCGACGCGTACCGTGCCTGGCGGCCGACCCCGGCGGCGTTCTTCGCCTGCGCGGTGGTCCGCCGGCCGACACCGGGGCTGGCCACCGTGCTCGGCGGCGGTTGGATCGCCTCCGGCCCGGCGGCGGACAGCCGACTGCCCCGGCCCTGGTTGCCGGCCGGGTTGACGCTGCTCGGCGCTGAGGGCGCGGGCGAGGTCCAGACGCCGCTGGCCGGGGACGCCGCGAGCGACCTGCGGGTCGGCGACCGGGTGTGGTTCCGGCACGCCAAGGCCGGTGAGGTGTGCGAGCACGTCAACGAGGTGCACCTGGTCGAGGGCGACGCGGTGGTCGCGACCGTGCCCACCTACCGGGGTGAGGGGCGGGCCTTCCTCTGACCGGACCGGGACGTGACGACGGCGGGTCCCGGCGCACTCGCAGAACCCGCCGCTCGGCGTGCCGCTCAGCCCTGGTGGACGACCCCCGTCGGAGCGTCGACCTGCCGGTGCAGGTATTCCCGGATGAGCGCCTTCGCCTCGACCAGCACCCGCTCGTCGCCGTCGGTGCGCCGGCGGAACGCCAGCTTGATCAGGGCGTCCGCGGCCTCTACCGCGACCTCCAGGTGGAACCGCAGGTCGGGCACGCCGGCCAGACCGAACCGTTCGGTGAGCACGCGGGCGAGCTGCTCCGCGATGACGCCGTTGTTATCCCGCTGGTCGTCCAGCAGGTGCAGGTCGACCACGTCGCCGAAGTGCAGGGTACGGAAACCGGGGACGGTGCGGTGCATCGAGATGTACTCGTCGATCGCCGCGTCGACGCCGTCCCACCAGTGGGTCAGGTCGTCCGAGGCGAACCGCTCGTCGAGCCGCTGGAGGTAGGACTCCATGGTGCGCAGCGTCAACGCCTGCACGATCGCCCGCTTGTCCGGGAAGAACTGGTAGACCGACCCGATCGCCACCTCGGCACGCTCGGCGAGCAGGGTCGTGGTCAGCCCCTCGTACCCCACCTCGTCGACGAGCTCGGCGCAGGCGTCCAGCATCCGCTGGACCCGCGCGACACTTCGACCCTGCACCGGTACCCGACGCAGCGGCCCGGTCGTGGCGGCTGGTGTGGACACTCGGCGCCACCCCCCTTCGACGGATGAACATATCTGCACGTCACGAGTCTGTGACTACCGGTACAACGAGCCGGGCTCGATTGCGGTATTTACCAGGCACAACGTTCCTGATATGAATTCAGTTCATATTCATGTCGAGGAGTGGCCGTCATGACCGGTACCCCCGTCGCCTGGTCCAACTGGGCCGGCAACCAGCACAGCACGGCGCTCCTCACCGTGCGTCCGCGGACGGTCGACGACGTCGCCGAGGCGGTCCGCCAGGCCGGCGCCGCCGGTCGGACGGTCCGGGCGATCGGCAGCGGTCACTCCTTCACCGCCGCCGCCGTGGCCGACGGGCACCGGCTGGACCTCGCCGACCTGGAGACCGACGTCACCGTCGACGTGCCGCGCCGCCTGGTCACCGTACCGGCCGGGATGACGCTGCACACGCTCAACGAACTGCTCGCCGGGCACGGGCTGGCGATGCCCAACCTCGGCGACATCGACGCCCAGACCATCGCCGGCGCGCTCTCCACCGGCACCCACGGCACCGGCGGCAAGCTCGGTTGCCTCTCCACCTTCGTGACCGCGCTGACGCTGGTCACCGGCACCGGTGAGGTGCTGCGCTGTTCGGCCGAGGAGCACCGCGACGTGTTCGACGCCGCCCGGGTCGGGCTCGGCGCGGTCGGCGTGCTGGTCGAGGTCACGCTGCGCTGCGTGGACGCCTTCGTGCTGCGCGCGCACGAACGGCCGGCCCCGCTCGCCGAGGTGCTCGACGACCTCCCGGGCCTCTACGAGCGGCACGACCACGCCGAGTTCTACTGGTTCCCCTACACGGACCGGGTGCAGGTCAAGGCCAACGACCGAGTACCCGCCGACGACCGGCCGCTGCCCCGCTGGCGTGGCTGGCTGGATGACGAGTTCCTCTCCAACACCGTCTTCGCCGGCGCCTGCCGGCTCGGCCGGGCCGTGCCCGCCCTCGCGCCCCGGATCAGCGCCGTCTCCGCCCGCGCGCTCACCGAACGCACCTACACCGGCCGCTCCGACCGCGTCTTCTGCACCCCGCGCCGGGTCCGTTTCGTGGAGATGGAGTACGGGCTGCCCCGCGACGCGCTGCCCACCGCGCTCGCGGAGCTGCGCCGGATCGTCGACCGGATGCCGTTCAAGGTGCTGTTCCCGGTCGAGGTGCGGTTCACCGCCGCCGACGACATCTGGCTGTCCCACTCCTACGGGCGGGACTCCGCGTACATCGCCGTGCACCAGTACGTGGGGATGCCGTACGAGCCGTACTTCCGCGCGTTCGAGCAGGTGGCGACCGAGTTGGGCGGGCGTCCGCACTGGGGCAAGCTGCACTGGCGGGACGCGGAGTCCCTGGCCACCGCCTACCCGAGGTTCGCCGACTTCCAGTCCCTCCGCACCCGCCTCGACCCCCACAACCTCTTCACGAACCCATACCTGCGCCAGATCCTCGGCTCCTGACCAGATCTTGGAAGCGGAGGGCTCTCCCGGGGGCCTTCATCTTCCAAGATCTGCTCCGGTCGTCATCCCGGCCACCCGGCGGCCCGTAGGGCGGCGCGGAGTTGGGCGACAACTGTTGTTGGATCGGCGCGCAGGGCCCACGAGGGGAAGCGGAGCACGCGGTCGCCCTCGACCCACAGATCGTTCTGCCGCCGCATGTCCGCCCAGGCGTGCGCCGGATCCAGATGCTGCCCGCCGTCCACCTCGACGTGCACCCGCCACTGCTCGAAGTATGCGTCGAGGTAGCGCCGGCGGCCGGAGGAGTCGCGACGGATCACCTGGCGCGTCGGTTCGGGCAGGCCGGCGTCGCGTACGAGACCGAGCAGGTCCAGTTCGCCGAGGGAGTGTGCACCGCCGGCCGCATCGGTGGCGGTGGACAGGATCAGACGCCGGCGACGGATCCTGGGCATCCGCTCCACCACCTCGTGCAGGTCGTCGCCACCCACCAGCCGCTGCTGAAAGGCGGCCGCGACGATCGTGCGGGCCTGCGTGTCGGTCGACGCCCACTGCGCCGCGTCGATCACCGATCGGGCCGCCGCCGTCTGGGGCGGCGCCACGACCGGCACCACATCGGTGTCGGGCAGATGGGTCGTCCGGTGCGCCAGCACACCGGTCGGCAGCGGGGATCGACGGGTCGTGGCGGGCAGGAGCAGATGGACCACCCGGTCCGGGAATCCACGCAGCCCGCCCGCCTGAGCCGCGGTCATGCCCGCCAGGAGCGCGGTGGGACCGGCCGCCAGCACCGCGATCCACCGGAGCTGGGCGGGACCGACCGGACCGTTGTGCGCGACGAGAACCGCGCGATGCGCCTGCCGCCACCGCCCGGTCGTCACCCGGTGACGGATCGCCCTGCGGGTGAGATGCGCCCGTGCCTGCTGGAGGCTGAGCACGTCCTCCTGCCGGAAGAGAATCCAGGTCAATTCGTCCGCGTCATCCGACGGCAGCGCCCGCCGCATCCCCGCCCAGGAACCCGCCACCCACCCGACACTGCCCGCCCGGTGCCCTTCTCCGCCGCCCCCGTGGACAACCGCAAGATCTTGGAAGAAAAGGGCCCTCATAGGGGCCGTTTCCTTCCAAGATCTTGGGGACGGGTCACTCCTTCGGGGTTGAGGTCGCCTTCTTGGGGGCGGCCTTTTTCGCGGGGGCCTTCTTGGCGGCTGTGGTCTTCTTGGCCGCGGTTGTGGTCTTCTTCGCGGCGGTGGTCTTCTTGGCGGGGGCGGCCTTCTTCGCCGCCTTCTTCTTCGGGGCCGGACCCTTCGCCCGCTTCTCGGCGAGCATCTCCGACGCCTGCTCCAGCGTCAGCTCCTCCGGCGTCTGCCCGCGCCGCAACGACGCGTTGAACTCGCCGTCGGTCACGTACGGCCCGAAGCGCCCGTCCTTGATCACCAGCGGCTTCTCGGTCAGCGGGTCGGCGCCCATCTCCCGCAGCGGCGGCGCGGCGGCGCGACGACCACGCGTCTTCGGGGCGGCGAGCAGGGCCAGCGCCTCGTCGAGGGTGACCGTGAACATCTTGTCCTCGGACTCCAGCGAGCGGAACTCCTCGCCCCGCTTCACGTATGGCCCGTAGCGACCGTTGTTGGCGAAGACCTCCACGCCGTCCGGGGCCACACCGACCAGCCGGGGCAGGCTGAGCAGCTGCAACGCCTGGTCCAGGGTGAGGCTGTCCGGCGACTGCGAGCGCAGCAGCGACGACTTGCGATCGCCGCTGGCCACGTACGGGCCGAACCGGCCGGACTTGAGCACGATCGGCTCGCCGGTCGACGGGTCGTCGCCGAGCTTGCGCTCACCGCCGCCGCCGAGGAACAGCTCGTGCACCTTCTCCGGGGTCAGCTCGTCGGGCGCCAGGCCCTCCGGGATCGGCGCCCGGTCACCCTGCGGGCCGCCCTCCTCGCCCTCACCGGCGGGCGTGACCTGCTCGCCGCCCGGCAGTTCGCGCTGGAGGTACGGCCCGTACCGGCCGACCCGGACGACGACCTCGCGGCCCTCGTCGTCGGTGAACAGCGGGATCGAGTTGACGCTGCGCGCGTCGATCTCGCTGAGGTTCTCGGTGACCAGCTTCTTCAGCCCGCCGGCGTGCGCGATGGCCTGGTCGCCGGTGCCGTTGGCGCTGCCGAAGTAGAAGGAGGTGAGGAAGTCGACGGCGGCGTGGTCGCCGCCGGCGATCTCGTCCAGCTCGTTCTCCATGCTGGCGGTGAAGTCGTAGTCGATCAGGCGCGGGTAGTGCCGCTCCATCAGCCCGATCACCGCGAATGCCAGGAACGACGGGATCATGGCCTGGCCGCGCTTGACCACGTATCCACGGTCCTGGATGGTCTGCATGATCGACGCGTACGTGGAGGGGCGGCCGATGCCCAACTCCTCCAGCGCCTTGACCAGCGACGCCTCGGTGTAGCGCGACGGCGGCTGGGTGTGGTGGCCCTGCGCGGCCAGCTCGTCGGCGGTGAGCGGCTGGTCCTTGACCAGCGTGGGCAGCCGCCGCTCGGCGTCCTCCGCCTCGGCGTTCTCGTCGTCGCTGGACTCGACGTACGCGCGCAGGAAGCCCGGGTCGGTGATGGTCTTGCCGGTGGCGCCGAAGTCGGCCTCCTCCTGGGCGGAGGAGACGGCCCGGATACGCACCGAGACGCTGGAGCCGACCGCGTCGGTCATCTGCGAGGCGATGGTGCGCCGCCAGATCAGCTCGTAGAGCTTGAACTCCTCGGCGGACAGCTCCTTGGCCACGTCGCCCGGGGTGCGGAAGTTGTCCCCCGCCGGGCGGATCGCCTCGTGCGCCTCCTGGGCGTTCTTCACCTTGCCGGTGTAGCGGCGCGGCTCCGGCGGCACGCTGCGCTCGCCGTACAGCTCGACGATCTGCCGGCGGGCCGCCGTGATGGCGGTCTCCGACAGGTTCACCGAGTCGGTACGCATGTAGGTGATGTAGCCGTTCTCGTAGAGCCGCTGCGCGGTGCGCATCGTCTGCTGCGACGAGAACCGCAGCTTGCGGGCCGCCTCCTGCTGGAGCGTGGAGGTGATGAACGGCGCGTACGGGCGGCGACGGTAGGGCTTCTCCTCGACCCGGGTGACCGTGAACGGCCGGTCCGCGAGGCGGGCGGCCAGCCCTCGGGCCCCGCTCTCGTCGAGGTGCACGACGCCCGCGCCGGCGCGAACGCGGCCCGTGGTCGGCTCGAAGTCCTTGCCGGTGGCGATCCGGTCGCCGTTCAGCGCGACCAGGGTGGCGTTGAAGGTACGCGGCCCCTCGCCCGGCTTCGCCACCGCCAGGGTGGCCAGGATGTCCCAGTATTCGGCGGTGCGGAACGCCATCCGCTGGCGCTCCCGCTCGACCACGATCCGGGTCGCCACGGACTGCACCCGGCCCGCCGAGAGCTTCGGCATGACCTTCTTCCACAGCACGGGGGAGACCTCGTAGCCGTAGAGCCGGTCCAGGATCCGCCGCGCCTCCTGGGCGTCCACCAGGTCGCGGTCGATCTCCCGAGGGTTCGCCACCGCGGCCTGGATGGCCGGCTTGGTGATCTCGTGGAAGACCATCCGCTTGACCGGCACCTTGGGCTTGAGCGTCTCCACCAGGTGCCAGGCGATCGCCTCGCCCTCGCGGTCCTCATCCGTGGCCAGGAAGATCTCGTCGACCTCCTTGGCCAGCTTCACCAGCTTGCTGATCTGCTGCTTCCGGTCGGCGGAGACCACGTAGAGCGCGTGGAAGCCGTTGTCGACGTCGACGCCGAGCCGGGCCCAGGGCTCACCCTTGTACTTGGCCGGCACGTCGGCGGCGTTGCGGGGCAGGTCCCGGACGTGGCCGAAGCTGGCCTCCACGACGTACCCCGGGCCGAGGTAGCCCGAGATCGTCTTGGCCTTCGCCGGTGACTCGACGATGACCAGACGGGTGGTTCCAGCGTTGCTCGGCACGTCTCTCCCCGACCTCACTCCTACGCCACGCCCGCTTCGGGCCGTGTTTCGCCCATCCGGACCGCCGGCGGTCCGGATGTCCAACGTAACGCGCCGTCCGCGTCCCGGGTTTCGTGGGCGGCAAACGGGCCGCCTCCCCCGGCGCCCCGGCCGCACCCTGCCGGACGGCGCCACCGTACACCGTGGGTAGGGCACCGGGCGGGTCACTGTGACGATCGCGCACCCCCGGCGGAGCGGTCACCCGTCGTTTTCCGGCCCAAACCACCGCCGGGCGTGTCCGGGATCGGACAGCCGGTGGGGTTGCGTCGGCGGATCAGCCGTGCGAGCCCGGCCACTCGGCCGCCGGGGCGGCCGACGGACGCTCCCCGACCAGCTCCGCGAGCCGGTTCATCCGCCGTCCCCCGATCCGGTACGCAGGCCCGCCCTCGCCCGGTTCGACGAACGCGGCCGGCAGCCCGACCGCCGCCAGCGCCGCCCGCACCGACGGCCAGCACGGCTCGTCGTCGGGACCGAGCCGGAGCCGGAACCCGGCCGGTTCGGCCGTCCCGGCCGCCGCCGCCCAGAGCCGCAGCCGCCGCCCGTCCAGGTGGAACCGGGCCGGTGGTCGCTTCGCGGCACCGCGCAGCCAGGCCCGCGCGAGCGGTGCCAGCGTGGTCGAGTACGCGGTGCGCACCCGGTGCCGGCCGTCCTCGGTCGGCTCCCAGCTCGCCGGCACGCCCCGCGCGCCCAGCTCGGCCACCAGCACGTGCACCCGCCAGGCGGCGTCCACCACCACGGAGATCCGGGCGGTACCGCCCATCCGCACCACCTCGCCCGGCCCGGCGAGCAGGCCGGCGAGATCCGCCAGCGCGGGGTCGGCCGCCTCGGTGGAGAAGAGCGAGGGCTGGCGGGCCGGTTTCGGGGTGGGAGGGGTCAGCGACACTCCGGGACCTCGTCGAAGGCCTCTTTCAGTTCGGGCGAGTTGAGCCTGCTGGTGTCCAGCGCGCTCGCGTCGTACTCCTTGTTGAGCGTGTCCACGGCGGCGCGCACGCCGTCGTAGAACGGACCGGCCTGGGCGGTGTCGAGCCCGTCGATGGTGTCCCGGGCCCGCCCGTACGCGTCCCGCATCTTGCTCAGCGAGCCACGGAACCCGGCCGACACCTCGTCGCCGTGCTCGACCTCCGGCACGCCCGCCTCCTCGACCTTGCGCCGGGCCGTCTCGCTGGCCTGTTCGGCGCCGGCGAAGAGCCGGACCAGGTTCTCCCTGGCCTGCGCCGGGGTGGTCCGCGCGGTCATCTGCTGCTGGGTGCTGCTGGTGAGCTTGGAGATCTCCGCCCGCCAGGGGGTGAGCGCCTGGCAGACCGACGCCGCCCAGGCGCGCGGGCTGGGACCGCCGCACCCGGCGACGACGAGGACCAGCGTGGCCAGGACCACCGTGAGCTTTCCGGCGGTTGCCGCCCGGCGCGTACGCATGCGTTGCAGCGTACGACCTCAGGGAGGAACTGCCACCGGTCAGGTTTCGTGCACGGGACCGCCGGACGGCACGGTTCCCGGCCGGCCGGGGCCGACCGGGAACCGTCGCGTCACTCAGGCGTTGACCGTCTCCGGGCGCTGGTCCGGGGTGCCCGCACCGCTGTCGGAGTTGTCCATGGCGACGCCCTTGCGCTTGCTGAACACCACCGCCGCGGCGATGATCAGCGCGGCCACCACGGCGATCGTGATACGCAGCGCGGGGTTCTTGTCGTCGCCCACGCTCCAGGCCACCACGGCCGGGGCGATCAGCAGCGAGACCAGGTTCATCACCTTGATCAGCGGGTTGATCGCCGGGCCGGCGGTGTCCTTGAACGGGTCGCCGACGGTGTCGCCGATGACCGTGGCGGAGTGCGCCTCGGAACCCTTGCCGCCGTAGGCGCCGTCCTCGACCAGCTTCTTGGCGTTGTCCCAGGCGCCACCGGAGTTGGCCAGGAACACCGCCATCAGCGTGCCCGCGCCGATCGCGCCGGCCAGGTAGGAGGCCAGCGCGCCCGGGCCGAGGCCGAAGCCGACCGCGATCGGGGCCAGGATGGCCAGCAGGCCGGGGGTCATCAGCTCGCGCTGCGCGTCCCGGGTGCAGATGTCCACGACCTTGCCGTACTCGGGCCGCTGGGTGCGGTCCATGATGCCGGGCAGCTCGCGGAACTGCCGCCGCACCTCCATCACCACGGCGCCGGCCGAGCGGGAGACCGCGTTGATGGCCAGGCCGGAGAAGAGGAAGACCACCGCCGCGCCGATGATGAGGCCGACCAGGTTGCGCGGGTTGGCCACGTTCAGCGAATTGAGGATCTCGGCGCCGACGTCGCCCACGCCCGCGTCCGCGTACGAGGTCCGCAGCGTGTCGGTGTACGAGCCGAACAGCGCGGTCGCGGCCAGCACCGCGGTGGCGATCGCGATGCCCTTGGTGATCGCCTTGGTGGTGTTGCCGACCGCGTCCAGCTCGGTCAGCGTCCGCGCGCCGTGCTCGTCGATGTCACCGGACATCTCGGCCACGCCCTGCGCGTTGTCGGAGATCGGGCCGAACGTGTCCATGGCGACGATGACGCCGACGGTGGTGAGCAGGCCGGTGCCGGCCAGCGCGACCGCGAACAGCGAGAGCGTGATGGAGCTGCCGCCGAGCAGGAACGCGCCGAACACGCCGGCGCCGATGAGCAGCGCGGAGTAGACCGCCGATTCCAGGCCGACGCTGATGCCGGCGAGGATGACGGTGGCCGCGCCGGTCTGCGAGCTCTTGCCGATGTCCTGCACCGGGCGCCGGTTGGTCTCGGTGAAGTAACCGGTCAGCGCCTGGATCGCGGCGGCCAGCACGATGCCGATCACGACCGCGCCGATGGCCACCAGCCGCGGGTTGCGGTCGACGTCGGTCAGCCCGCCCTCCAGCTCGCCGAACGTCGCCGGCAGGTACGCGAACGCGGCGATCGCCACCAGCACCGCGGAGATCACCGCGGAGAGGTAGAAGGCCCGGTTGATCGCGGTCAGGCCGTTGCGGTCGCTGGTACGCAGCCGGGTGATGAAGACGCCGACGATCGCGACCAGCACACCGATGGTGGAGATGATCAGCGGGAAGACCAGGCCGTCCTCGCCGAACGCGGCGCGACCCAGGATCAGCGCGGCGACGAGCGTGACCGCGTACGACTCGAACAGGTCGGCGGCCATGCCGGCGCAGTCGCCGACGTTGTCGCCCACGTTGTCGGCGATGGTGGCGGCGTTGCGCGGGTCGTCCTCCGGGATGCCCTGCTCGACCTTGCCGACCAGGTCGGCGCCGACGTCGGCGGCCTTGGTGAAGATGCCGCCGCCGACCCGCATGAACATGGCCAGCAGCGCGGCGCCGAAGCCGAAGCCCTCCAGCACGGTGGGGGCGTCACCCCGGAACAGGATGACGACCAGCGCCGCGCCGAACAGGCCGAGGCCGACGGTGAGGAAGCCGACCACGCCGCCGGTGCGGAACGCGATCTTCATGGCGCCCTCGCGCCCGCCTTCGCGCTCCCGGGCGGCCGCGGCGACCCGCAGGTTGGCCCGGGTGGCCAGCCACATGCCGGCGCCGCCGATGAACGCGCTGAACAGCGCACCCACCACGAAGAACGCCGACCGGCCGATCTTCACCAGGGTCTCGTTGCCGTCGGTGTCGTGCACCGGCAGCAGGAAGAGCAGCACGACGGCGATCACCACGAAGATCGCCAGGGTGCGGAACTGCCGCAGCAGGTACGCGGACGCGCCCTCCTGCACCGCCCCGGAGATCTCCTGCATGTTGGTGGTTCCCGTACCGGCTGCCAGGACCGCCCTGGTGAGGGCGGCCGCGAAGACGAGCGCCACCAGCGCGATGACCGCGGCGATGACGACGTACGTCACGTTGGCTCCGGTAAGGGACAGGGCGCCGCCGTCGGCGGCCAAGGTCCCGGACATCTATGTCCTCCTGTACCGAACACTCGCGCCGACTCGTGGAGACGCACGGGCCGACGCCTGGATGCGAACTCGCCAGCGCGCGCCATCCACCCGTTTCCGCTGGCCGCGGGCAGCGATCACTTGCTGACAACCCGGGTACTGTAGCCCTCCGGCGTGGTGAGGGTCACACCGAGGGGGCACCGTGTCTCGATGATCTTCGTAACTGTGTTATGCGAGGAAATCTGATATATAGGGCGGTCGACACGACGAGGCCGCGCTCCCCGACGGGGAACGCGGCCTGCGGGCGGACAGGTTCAGGCGCGGCCGGCCGGCCAGGCCATCCGGACCTCGGTGCCGACACCGTCGTCGACCGGGCGGACCTGGAGGTCCTCCACGAAACCGGCGAGCAGGGCGAAGCCCACCCCGGTGGTGAGCGCGTCCTCGCTGAGCGACTCCTTCGCCAGCTCGTCCGGGCCGAGCGCGGCCAGCCCGAGGCCCGCCTCGATCGGGGCCCGGTCCACCACCCGCACCGAGTAGCCGCCGCCGTCGGACATCTCCACGTAGACCGGCTCGGCCAGCCCGTACTGCCGGTGCAGCGCCACCGCCCGGGTGCACGCCTCACCGATGGCCAGACGCACCTCGTCGAGCAGGTCCTCGCGTACCCCGGCCCGCCGGGCCACCGCGACGCCGACCAGACGGGCGGTGCGCACGTGCACCGGGGCCGGGGAGAAGGACAGCTTGACGGTCGCCATCACGCGCCGGTGGTGTCGGCGGCGATGGCCGCGTCGACCGTCGGGTGCAACGGGAAGACCTGGTCCAGGGCGGTGATCCGGAAAATCTTGAGCAGCGGCTCCTTGTCGCAGACCAGGGCGAACGAGCCGCCGGCCGCGCGCAGCCGCTTCAACGCGCCGACCAGCACGCCGAGCCCGGTCGAGTCGAGGAAATCGACCCGACCCAGGTCCACGACGACGCGGTGGGCCCCGCCGTCGATCAGCTCCAGGAGTCGTTCGCGCAGGCGGGGGGCGGTGTAGACATCCACCTCACCGCCGACCTCGAGCACCGTGTGCTCCCCCACGGTGCGGGTCGCCAGCGACAGCTCCATCGGCCCCTCCTCGGTAAACTCTCCTGGGCATCTAACCATCCCCGCCGTGCGACCCCTCGGGTCACCGGTCGAGGCCCTCCCCATACCCCCACCCTGCGGTTCCCAATTCCGAACACCAGTGCGAGAGTGCAGGACGTGACCAACGACAGGCCCGGCCCCCGGCGCGCGCCGGCCGAGCTGCTGCACCGGTTGCGCCTGCGGCACGCCGCCGACCCGGTCACCCACGTCGAGCGGGTGCCGGCCCGCGCGGGCGAGCCGGTCGGGTGGCCCGGCTGGGCGCCCGAGGAGCTGCGGGCGGCGTTCGCGCGCCGCGGCGTCGCCGCCCCGTGGCGGCACCAGGCCGAGGCCGCCGAGCTGGCGTACGCGGGCCAGCACGTCGTGGTGGCCACCGGCACGGCGTCCGGCAAGTCCCTGGCCTACCAGCTGCCGGCGCTCGGCACGCTGTTGGCCGACCCGCGCGCCACCGTGCTCTACCTGGCCCCCACCAAGGCGCTCGCCGCCGACCAGCTGCGCGCCGTCGCCGGCCTGGAACTCGACGGGGTACGCCCCGCCACCTACGACGGGGACACGCCACGCGCCGAACGGGAGTGGATCCGCCGGCACGCCCGCTTCGTGCTGACCAACCCGGACATGCTGCACCACGGCATCCTGCCCGGGCACGCGCACTGGTCCGGCTTCCTGCGCCGGCTCGCGTACGTGGTGGTCGACGAGTGCCACACCTACCGGGGCGTCTTCGGCTCGCACGTCGCACACGTGCTGCGGCGGCTGCGCCGGCAGTGCGCCCGCTTCGGGCGTTCACCCGTCTTCTTGCTGGCCTCGGCCACGTCGGGCGACCCGGCGACGGCGGCCGGGCGGCTCACCGGCCTGCCCGTCACCGCCGTCACCGAGGACACCTCGCCGCGCGGCGGGGTGACGTTCGCGCTCTGGGAACCGCCGCTGCTGCCGCCCACCGACTCGTCCGTCGACGCCGACCTCGTCCAGGTCCGGCGCTCCGCGTTGCGGGAGACCGCCGACCTGCTCGCCGACAGCGTGGTCGAGGGGGTACGCACGCTCGCGTTCGTCCGGTCCCGCCGGGGCGCCGAGGTGGTCGCCGCGAACGCCCGCCGGGCGCTCGACGAGGCGGTGCCCGGGCTGGGTGGCCGGGTGGCCGCCTACCGGGCCGGCTACCTGCGCGAGGAACGCCGGGAGCTGGAACGGGCGCTGCTGCACGGCGACCTGCTCGGCCTCGCCTCCACCAACGCGCTCGAACTCGGCGTCGACCTGGTCGGGCTGGACGCGGTGCTGATCTGCGGCTGGCCCGGCACCCGGGCGTCGCTGTGGCAGCAGGCCGGCCGGGCCGGGCGCTCCGGGGACGAGGCCCTGGCGGTGCTGGTGGCCCGGGATGACCCGCTCGACACCTACCTGGTGCACCACCCGGAGGCGCTGTTCGGGCGACCCGTCGAGGCCACCGTGCTCGACCCGGCCAACCCGTACGTGCTCGCGCCGCAACTCGCCTGCGCCGCCCACGAGGCCCCACTTACCCCGGCCGACCTGGACCTGTTCGGCGAGGGCGCGAAGGAGGCGGTGGACTCGCTGGTCGAGGCGGGGGCGCTGCGGCAGCGGCCCACCGGCTGGTACTGGCGGCACCGGGAACGGCCCGAGGTCGACCTGCGCGGCGAGGGCGGCGCACCGGTCTGCGTGGTGGAGGAGTCCACCGGCCGGCTGCTCGGCACCGTCGACGGCGGGTCGGCGCACTTCCTGCTGCACACCGGCGCGGTCTACCTGCATCAGGGCGTCTCCTACGTGGTCGACTCGCTCGACCTGGCCGACGGGTGCGCGCTCGTGCACGCCGAGGAGCCGGACTGGTCCACCCACGCCCGCGACGTGACCTCGCTGTCCGTGGTCTCGGTCCGCTCGTACGTGGACGCCGGCCCGGTCGGGCTGTTCCTCGGCGAGGTGGACGTGACCAGCCAGGTGGTGTCGTACCAGCGGCGGCGCATCGCCACCGGCGAGGTCATCGACACCCGCCCGCTGGACCTGCCCGCGCGGGAGCTGCGCACCGTCGCGGTCTGGTTCACACTCTCCCCCGGGTCGCTGGCCTCCGCCGGCGTGCAGGCGGCGGACGTGCCGGGCGCGCTGCACGCCGCCGAGCACGCCGCGATCGGCCTGCTGCCGCTGATGGCGACCTGCGACCGGTGGGACATCGGCGGCCTCTCCACTGCGCTGCACCCGGACACCGAGGCGCCGACCGTCTTCGTCTACGACGGCCACCCGGGCGGGGCGGGCTTCGCCGAGCGGGCCTACGGGACGGCCGCCGGGTGGCTGCGTGCCACCCGGGACGCGATCGTCGAGTGCGGCTGCGAGACCGGGTGCCCGTCCTGCGTCCAGTCCCCGAAGTGCGGCAACGGCAACAACCCGCTGGCCAAGCCGGAGGCGGTCAAGGTCCTCGACGTGGTGCTCGCCAACCTCGCCACGGCCGGCGCGGGCCGGCCCGGGGGCGACGGTCCGGGCGCGGGCCGGCCCGGGGGCGACGGTCCGGGCGAGGCCCGGCCGGGGGGCGACGGTCCGGGCGAGGCCCGGCCGGGGGGTGACGGTCCGGGCGCCGGCCGGAGCGGAACGCTGCCGCGGCAGGGCGAACGGACGGTTCTCCCCTCACCCACCGGGTCCGGCGCTTCGGACTGACCGGCCTCACCGGCCGCCACCTCGGGGAAATGGCGACATCGACTGGCCGCCAACCCCGCCACATCGCCGAGCCGGTGTGGATCATGCGAGTGCCGTACCGAGGTCTGGTGGGTGGGACGCGTGCATGAGCGTGGCACCGGCGGGGCATTGATGCATGGGAGCGCTTCCATGCATCATTTCAGTAGCGCCGAGGAAACCAGACCCGTCCCGCCGCCGGAGGTGCCGCCGTGGCCGACACGATCGCCGAGACCGTCGAGCTGCTCTACACCATCGACCAGGAGAACCTCACCCCGGACCAGCAGATCGCGCTGGGCACGGCGCTGGCGAACCTGGCCCAGGCCGAGCGGCTGGAACAGATCAACGAACGCCTGCGCGGCATCCACCAGGTGCTGAACAGCTGGGCCATGAAGGCCACGGTCGACGGCGGACGCTGACCGCGAGTTGCGAGTCACCCACCCCGTCACCTGCCGGTTCGCGCGGTGGCGGCGTCCACACCGCCCGACCGCGTGGCCGGACCGGTCGCGGGAGGAGGGCGGACGCCCCGCCTCGCCGAGCCGGACCGGCCCGGGCGCGGCGGGCGCAGACCCGGCGCGGACGGGCGCGGACGGGCGGGTCGACGTGCGGGCGGGCGGCGGTCGCCGCGCTGTGCGAGACTCCGGCGACCCCTCGAAGGAGATCAGATGTCGCTCGACAACCTGCAGGCCCAGCACCGGTTCATCGTCCGTCAGCGGATCCGGATGATGGTCAACCAGTACGAGGTGCACGCCGTGGCACCGGACGGCTCCGAGGGCGGGCTGCTCGCGTTCGCGCAGCAGAAGCGGCTCGCCTTCAAGGAGCAGGTGACCATCTACACCGACGACACCAAGCAGTACCCCCTCCTCGGCTTCAAGGCCCGCCAGCGGCTCGACCTCGGCGCCACCTACGACGTGACCGATCACGCCGGCACCCCCATCGGCCTGTTCCGCAAGGACTTCGCCCAGTCGCTGCTGCGCTCCACCTGGCACGTCGAGCAGCCCGGCCTGCCGGCGGCGACCGGGCAGGAGCGCAGCCTGCCGGTGGCGCTGCTGCGCCGCTTCGTCGACTCGCTCTCCTGGCTGCCCTACCACTTCGACTTCCTGGCCGGCGGTCAGCCGGTGTTCTCGGTCGACAAGAAGTGGGGCCTGCGCGACCGCTACGTCGTCGACATCCAGCACCCGCAGATCGACCGTCGGCTGGTCATCGCCATGGCGGTCGGCCTGGACGCCCTCCAGTCCCGCTGATCCTCCGCCCCGGTCGGCGGCGCGGCACCACCACACGCGCCGCCGGCCGGACCGGTTCTCACCCGTCGACGGCCCGGACCGGGCCGGCCCGCGACGTGGCCGCGGCGACGCGGGCGAGCCCGGGCAGGGGCACCACCCGCACCTGAGCCGTGACGATCAGGTCGAGCCCGTCGACCCGGCACGCGGCCAGTCGGCCGCCGTTGGCCGAGACCAGCACGGCAGCCCGCGCACAGGCGGCGTCGACGCCGTCGAGCACCCGGACGGCCCCCGCGAGCGCGCCGAAGTCGGCTGCGACGCGAGCCTGGTGACGCGCGCACCGGGCGGCGCCGAGCCCGGCCCCGAACAGCCCGACGAGGACGAACACCAGACCGATCGCGAGCAGGCACACCGTCGCGCCGCCCCGCTCGGCCGACGCGTGTCGGGTCGGCGTCGACGACCTTTCCGGTCTCACGACACGGGCCCGGGCGTGCCGGGTTCCACGGCGGCCACCGCGACACCCGACACGGTCAGCCCGGGCAGTCGCGCGCCGAACGTCCGGACCGACGCCCGGACGGACACGGTCACCTGGTCGCCGGCAACGCTCACCGTCACCGCCGCGCCGGCGGGGGCGTGACGGGCGCCGACGGTCGACCCCGACCCACCGCGCGCGGCGGCGAGCGCCGCCTCCCGGGCCGCGTCGAGGCACGCCGCCCGGGTGGTGACCGCGTCGACCGCGGTGAGCCCGGCGACGAGAAGGAGCATCAACGCCGGCAGGCCGGCCGCCAGCTCGGCGGTGAACGATCCGCGCTCCCGCGAGCGCCGCCGACCGGCCGGGCCGGGGCCCGGCGCCGTGACACCGACCAGCGGGGGCGTCGGAGCACCCGTACGCCGACCGGACCGCCGGCCGGCCCACCGGCGTCCGGTCACTTCAGGGCCCGGTCGATCACCGCGGTCAACGCGGACTGCACGTTCCCGGAGGTGAGCACCTTCAACAGGATCCCGGCGAAGGCGACCGCGGCGAGCGTGCCCACGGCGTACTCCGCGGTGTTCATGCCGGCGTCACCCCGCAGCCGGGCGAGGAGTTTGCGCATCTCGTACGTCCTTTCTCGATGGTTCAGAGCACGTCGCCGAGGACGGCGACGATCACCGGCACCAGACCGGCGAGAATGAAGGCGGGCAGAAAACACAGCCCGAGCGGCAGCACGATGAGCACACCCGCACGCCGGGCCGCCGCCTCGGCGGCAATGGACCGCTCGGCCCGCAGGTCGTCGGCGAGGCGAGTGAGCGCACCGGCCAGCGCGGCGCCGCTGTTCGAGGAGCGGATCGCCGCCCGGACCAGGCTCTCCGCCCCGACGACGGTGCGCAGGTGCGCCCAGGCTTCGGCGGCCGTACCGCCCAGGCCCATCGTGCGGCCCACCCGGCCCAGCCGGTCGGCGAGTGGCCCGCCGAGTGCCTCCGCCACCGCGAGCGCCGAGCGGTCGACCGGAGCGCCGGCGCGGAGCGCGGCGGCCAGCAGGTCGGCGGCGAGCGGCAGGTCGGCGACCTCGCGCAGGCGCCGCTCCCGCGCGGCGCGGGGCTCGATCCGGCGCAGCAGACGGTCGGCGGCGACACCGGCCAGGAGCCCGGCGACCAGGCCCGCCCAGCCGGCGACGACGACGGACACGGCCGCCCCGGCCAGGATCGCGGCGAGCCGGATCCGATCCGGCCACCAGGGCGGACGGGCCGCCACCTGGGCGGGTGCGAGCCGGCGCAGCCGCCGGACCGGCCGGACGACCGGCCCGGCCACGCCGAGGAGTGACGCGGCGCCGACGAGGCAGACCACGGCGACCGCCTGCCGGGGCATCACGCCGCCCGCCCGGGCCCCGCGCCGAGCCGCTCCGCCCAGAGGAGCCCGCCGACCTGGAGAACGACGGCTGCCAGGGCGCTGCCTCCGCCCACCGGGGTGTGCAGGAGCACCGCCACCGGGTCGACGCCGATGGCGTAGCCGAGACCGATCCCGCCGAGCGGCAGCGCGGCGAGCAGCCACGCCGTCGCCCGGGCGCCGGCCGCCTGGGCCGCCGCCGAAGCCAGACCCCGGTCGGCCGCGCGGGCATCGGCCTCGACGCGTTCGAGCAGTTCGGCAAGGGGCGCACCGGTCCGGTCGGCCAGCCGCACCGCGGCCCGGGCGAGTCGGGCGGTGCGCCCCTCGCCGTCGTCGAGCACCCCGTCGACGGGCAGGCCGGCCCGCAGGTCGGCGGCGACCGCGCCGAGCCGGTCGAGGTCGCGGCGGTGCGCGAGGTCGGCCGCCCGGCGGGTGCGCCGTCGCAACACCGCCCGGGCCGCGAGCGTGCCGTAGGCGGCCAGCACCAGTGCGGCCACCGGGCCGCCGAGCAGCATTCCGCTCCCGCCGCCGAGCAGCGCCGCCACCGGCAACGCGTGCCGGGCGGGGAGCGCCGGACCGAACGGCCACCGGACGGGGGTCGGACCTGGGCCGGATCCCGACGCGTGCGGGTCGGTGGCCGGGCGGCGGCCACGCGGGCCAGCAGCCCGGCCGACCATCGGTGGAATGCGACCGCCGGCCGGCGGACGTCCGAGGCCGGGCGGCAGGCCGAAAATCGCGCGTCGCCGGACCTGGCCGGTGCGCGATGGCCACGCGACGGTCGCCGCGGCGCCGGCCAGGAGCACGACCACCAGCCAGAGCCCGCCGGTCACGACGGGCCCGCCGAGCCGGGCCAGGCGACGCGGAGGATCGGCGGCACGGACACGCCCCGCTCGCGCAACAGGTTGCCGAGGGCCCGCGCGGCCAGACCGAGACCCCGTCCCCGGATCCAGGCCGGCACGACGGTCACCACCCGGTCCGCCCCCTCGGGCAGGAGCAGGCCGATCGAGTCGAGCACCCGGCCCTCGCCGGTCCGGCGTACCTGGAGGACGACCTGCAGGGCGGCCGCGACCTGGGCGTGCAGCGCCACCCGTGGCAGCCCGCCGAGCATCCCGAGCGCCTCCAGCCGGGCCGGCACGTCCGCCGGGGCGTTGGCGTGCAGCGTGCCCGCCCCGCCGTCGTGGCCAGTGTTCAACGCGGCCAGCAGGTCGACCACCTCGGCGCCCCGACACTCGCCGACCACCAGCCGGTCCGGTCGCATCCGGAGCGCCTGCCGGACCAGGTCGCCAAGCCCGACCGCCCCGACGCCCTCCACGTTGGTGGTGCGCGCCTGGAGCCCGATCACGTGCGGATGCACCGGCCGGAGCTCGGCGGCGTCCTCCACCAGCACGATCCGTTCGGTGCCGGGCACCAGCCCGAGCAGCGTGTTGAGCAGCGTGGTCTTGCCCGAGCCGGTGCCACCGCTGACCAGGTACGCGAGTCGGGCGGCCACCACGGCGTCGAGCAGCGGGGCGACCGGGCGCGGCACGGTGCCCCGGGCGACCAGTTCGTCAAGGGTGAACGGCCGCTGGCGGAAGGTGCGCAGCGAGAGGTAGGGGCCGTCGGTCGCCACCGGCGGCAGCACCGCGTGCAGCCGGGTGCCGTCGGGCAGCCGCGCGTCGGCGAAGGGCGAGGCGTCGTCCAGCCGGCGACCGGCGGCCGAGGTCAGCCGCTGCGCCAGCCGGCGTACGTCGTCGACGGTGCCGAGCGGCACGGCCACCTGGTGCAGACCTCGCCCCCGGTCCACCCAGACCCGGACGCCGTTCACCAGCACGTCGGTGACCTCCGGGTCGGCCAGCAGCGGCGCCAGCGGGCCGGCGCCGACGAGGTCGTCGTGCACCCGGTCGGCGATCCGCAGCAGGCTGGTGTCGCCGAGCACACCGGCGGACGGCTCGGCGCGGACGGCGGAGACGACCGCGGCGGCGGTGACCGGAGCGTCCTCGGCGACGAACCGATGCCGGACACGGACCGCCAGCTCCGCCGGGCGGGCGGGCCCGGTCACGCCGCACCCGCCTCGGACCGGCCGGTCAGCTCGTCGACGAGCCGCTGGCACAGCGCGGCGAGCGGGCCCTTGCCGGTGGCGCCCGGGGCCTCGCCCCGTTCCAGCCCCCGGCAGAGACCGGGCTCGGGCCGCAGCGTGCCGGCCAGGGGCAGACCGAGTGCGCGGGACACCTCGGCCGCGCGTAGCCGGCCCGGCGCCGGACCGCGCACGATCACCGCCAGGTCGACGCAGTGCGGGGCCGCCGCGGCGGCCACCCGGGCCGCGGCGGCGGTGGCCCGCAGCTCCGCCGGGACCACGAGGAACGCGCGATCGGCGGCCTGGAGGGCGATCACCGCCGCGTCGTCCAGGTGCCGGGGCAGGTCGAGCACCACCATGTCGCGCCCGCGCCGGCCGGCGTCGACCGTGGCGGCCATCGCCTCGGCCGGCAGGTGCCGCAGGTCGCCCCGATCCCACGAGAGCACCACCAGGTCGCCTCGGCTCGGTAGGGCGCGGACCAGTGACGGTGGGTCGACCCGACCGTCGGCGCCGGCCAGCTCGGGCCACCGCAGCCCGTCGAGCTGCTCCCACCCGAGCACCAGGTCGAGCCCACCGCCCAACGGGTCAGCGTCGACCAGGAGCGTGCGCAGCCGAGCCCGGGCGGCGCTGACGGCCAGCCCGCCGGCGAGCACGCTCGCCCCGGCCCCGCCACGCCCGCCCAGCACCGCCACCACCCGTCCCGGAGCCGCTCCGGCCGGCCCGACCGCGCACTCGGCGAGCCGGTCGACCAGCCACGGCTCCGCCGCGGGCAGGGTCGCCACGTGTTCGGCGCCGAGCAGCTCGGCCAGCTCCGTACCCGGGTCGAGCTGCCCCGCGCGACCGACCAGGACCGTGCGGGGGCGGCGCGGGAGGCGGGCCCGCAGGCAGGCCGCCGCCTGGTCGGCGCCGACCAGCACCAGCGGGGCCGGCGCCCAACGGGCCCGCGCGGCGGCCGGGTCGGCCGCCAGCTCGACCTCGGTGCCGCCGGCGGCCGCGAGCCGCAGCAGTTCGTCGAGCAGGTCACCGTCGGCCGTCACGAGCAGTGGCAGGCGACGGTACGGCGGGAGCGGGGTGCGGGGCGGCATGGCGGCCTCCATCGGTCGGACTCGGACGTGCCGTGCAGGAGCCTGCCCACCCGGACGGGCCGGCGCCTCCCGTCAGCGCTCCCTGTGGATGACGGAAGTGGTTGTGGACAGACCGCGCCGAACGAGTGGATCTGCTAGGGACGGGCGCGCTACCCGACGGCGGCGATCGTCCGAAAGCGCTGGCCGGGCGGTCGGTCCACCCGGACCCACCGGACAGTGCGGGTGGCACCGCCAGCCATTGACGTCCGCCCTCGCCCGTCGCGCATAATCGGATCCCCCTGCCGCGACACGGACGGCACCGGCTCGTGGAATCGAGGCCATGACCGATCCACCGCACGGCACCGGGACCCCGCCCGCCCGGCGTCACGCCCGGGCAGCACGGGCGGCCGACAGGGATGCCTGGCTGCGGGACCTGTCGCCGGCCACGCGCGCCTCCGTGGCGGTCGGGATCGTGGTCGTGGTGTTGGCCGGGGCGCTCACCTTCTTCGCCATGCCCCGCCGCCCCGACCTGCCCCCGCCGATCGGCGGCGAGGCGATCCTGGCGTCCCCGGAGCACCCCACGTCGGCGGCCGAGCTGCCGACCGACTCGTACTCGCCGGCGCCGGTGTCGCTCTCCACCCGCGCCGCGCTGCCGACCCGGCCGCCGGCACCACCCCGCCGCGCCACCCCGACCGGCCGCCCGCCGGCGCCGAGGCCGTCGGTCACCAGCGCCCGGCCGCCCGCGCCCCGGCCCGGTGAACTCACCCCACTCCCGGCGTCCCGCGAGTCCACGCTCCGCTCCAGCGGCGGCGGGCCGGAGACCTTCGTCGACTTCGTCAACGCCCGCACGGCGCCCGTCGTCGTGTACTGGCTCGACTACGACGGCCAACGCCGCCGGTACGCGGTGCTCCAGGCGGGGCAGACCCACCGGCAGCAGACGTACGTGGGGCATCCGTGGGTGGTGACCGACGAGCGCGGGCGGGCCCTGGTCTGCTTCGAGCCCGCGCGGGAGACGCTGCGCGCCGTGGTCCGCTGACGACCGGTCGGGTCATCCGGTCGTGCTCAACCACCGTTGCCACCTGACGCGGCGGGTCACCACGGGCCGCGGTGACCGAGGCCCAGGGCCAGGGCAGCCACCGAGACGGCGAGGAACACGGCCGGTCCGACGAGTTGGCGGGAGCCACCCCGCAGGTGGGCGACGAACGCGCCGACGAAGTAGAGCACGAGGCCGGCGGCGGCGATCGTGCCCAGCAGCGGCACGGCGAACCCGGCCAGCAACCCCGACGAACCCGCCGCGAGCAGCGTGCCCAGCACCGGCGCCCACGAGCGGGGCAGGCGCTTCATGTCCAACTGGGCCTTGGGGTACGGGTGACCGACCAGGTAGGTCACGGCCGCGGCCCCGGTGAGGACGGCGGCGACGACGGTGACGGCGACGTACGCGGCGAACATGGGTCTCCCTGGTGTCGGCGGAACCGTGCACCCACAGGTCGAGACAGCGCGCCACGATGTGACAGACCCGGACCGGGATCACAGCCGTCCGCCACCGCGGCCCGGCTTCGGAGGAGCAGTGGCGGGAGGCGACAAGCGGTGCGGCCCGGAAAGGGACGACCCCCGTCGGGGGGAGACGGGGGTCGTCTGTGGTTCGGCTCCGGGGGGGTCGAGCCGAACCGACTCAGCGGTCACGGGGGGTGCAACCGCCGAGGGCCTGCGGCGACGGGACGTGAACTCCTGTCGTGAGGACAAGCATGCCGCAGCGGACCCTTATACGTCGAGTGGTGTTCACTCCACGCAAAGCTAATTCCCACCGCAACGGATGTGACCGCCGTCACTCCGAAGGGTGCACCTCGGTCTTCCTGACCCCGGCCGGGCGGCTCCACCGGGCCTGTCCGGCTAGACTTTCGCGCCGTGGGCCGCAGTGCCGCTTTCTTCGATCTCGACAAGACCGTCATCGCCAAGTCGAGCGCCCTGGCGTTCGGTCGGCCGTTCTACCGGGACGGGCTGATCACTCGGCGTGACGTGGTCAAGTCGGCGTACGCGCAGCTGATGTTCCGGCTGGGCGGCACCGACGAGCAGACCATGGCCCGGACCCGGGACTACCTGGCCACGCTCTGCAAGGGCTGGCCGGTGGAACAGGTCCGCCAGATCGTCGCGGAGACGCTGCACGAGCTGATCAACCCCTACGTGTACGCCGAGGCCGCCGCCCTGATCGAGGAGCACCAGGCGGCCGGGCGGGACGTGGTGCTGGTCTCCGCCTCGGGCGAGGAGATGGTCCGGCCGATCGGCGAGCTGCTCGGAATCACCGACGTGATCGCCACCCGGATGGCCGTGGTCGACGGCCGCTACAGCGGCGAGGTCGAGTTCTACGCGGCCGGGCCGAGCAAGGTCGAGGGCGTCAGCGAGCTGGCCCTGGAGCGTGACTACGACCTGAGCGACTCGTACGCGTACTCCGACTCGTACAGCGATCGGCCGTTGCTGGAGTGCGTGGGGCATCCGACGGTGGTCAACCCGGACCGGGCGCTGCGCAAGCTGGCGGTGGAGAACGCCTGGCCGGTGCTGGAGTTCCGGCACCCGATCCCGCTGGGTCGCCGGCTGCGCGAGCGGCCGGCGGTGCCGGTCGCGGCGGCGGCGCTCGGCGTGGGCGTCGGGGTGGCCATCGGCATCGCCTGGTACGGCCGGCACCGCCGCACCCGGGCCGCCGCGCCCACCGCCTGAGGGCCGCCGGGCCGGAGGTCAGGACGCGGCGAGGATCTCGTCGCCGATGAGCGTGATCTGGTCCGCCCCGACCTCGACCGCCGCCATGTAGTGACGCAGCCAGGAGCGCAGGCCGTCGGGGGTGCCGGTGGCGAACGCGCCGGCCGCGCCGACGTATTCCGGTTCCCGCTCGCGGTGCCCGACGTCCACCGCGACCAGCCCACGCGGGTCGAACCCGGTGGAGATCAGCACCAGCCGGGCGGCGGCCCGGGCCACCACGCCGGACGGGCCGGGGAACGGGCGCAGGTTGAGCAGTTCGCCGTGCACCACGGCGGCGAGCACCAGCGGCGGCACCTTCGTGCCCCCGGCCACCAGGCCGGCGAGGCCGTCGAGCCGGGCCGCCACCACGGGGTCGGCGACCGGGCGGCCGAGTTCCTCCTCGGTCAGCACGTCCCGGGCGGCGAGCACGTGCAGCCGGGCCAGCACCTGCCGAGGGGCCCTGGTCCAGAGGTCGCTCAGCCCGGGCAGCGCGCCGGCCACCCGCAGCGCGCCCTGGAGCACCGGGTCGGTGACCGTGCCGGCGCGTACCTCCTCGCGGTCGTGGTCGCGGCCCTCCAGCGCGGCGCTGGCCACGGCCGAACGGAGGCTGACCTCGGCGGCGACCTGCCCGCCCTGGCGGCGCAGCGCCCGGTGCCGGTGGGCCTGGTCGACCAGGTCGCGGGCCCGCTCGACGGCGGGCGCGACGTCGGCGAGCGCGAGCAGCGGGGCGAGCGGATCGGTGGTCACCTCGTCACGCTAGCGACCGCCGGGCCCCTCGCACGCCCGGGGTGTTAAGAGGGGACCCTTCCTCTACCGGAAGCGTTAATAGGGGGCCCTTCCTTACACCTCAGCGCGGAGGGGGCGCCGCTGAGCGCGCGGAGCGGGGCGGGCGGTCGCGGCCCGGGCGGGACCGGGACTAACCTTCCCCGGAGTAGGAGACGCAGGTCACGCGACGAAGGAGTCACCGCATGAGCGAGGCATTGGCCAACTTGCTGAACGAGACGCGCCAGTTCCCGCCGCCGGCCGAGCTCGCCGCCAACGCCAACGTGACCGCGGAGGCGTACGACGAGGCGGCCGCCGACCGGCTCGCCTTCTGGGAGCGCCAGGCCGGCCGGCTGGCCTGGGCCCAGCCGTGGGAGCAGGTGCTCGACTGGTCGAACGCGCCCTTCGCGAAGTGGTTCACCGGTGGCCGGCTCAACGTGGCGTACAACTGCCTGGACCGGCACGTCGAGGCGGGCCTCGGCGACAAGGTGGCGATCCACTGGGAGGGCGAGCCGGGTGACACCCGCACCGTCACCTACGCGGACCTGCACCGGCTCACCTGTCAGGCGGCCAACGCGCTGACCGCGCTGGGCGTGACCGCCGGCGACCGGGTGGCGATCTACCTGCCGATGATCCCGGAGGCCGCCGTGGCGATGCTCGCCTGCGCCCGGATCGGCGCCACCCACAGCGTGGTGTTCGGCGGCTTCTCGGCCGACGCGCTGACCAACCGGATCCAGGACGCCAGCGCCAAGGTGGTGATCACCGCGGACGGCGGTTTCCGCCGGGGCAAGCCGTCGGCGCTCAAGCCGACGGTGGACGAGGCGGTGGCGAACTGCCCGTCGGTGGAGCACGTGCTGGTGGTCCGCCGCACCGGCGAGGAGGTCGCCTGGTCGGCGAAGGACCACTGGTGGCACGAGACGGTGGAGACGGCGTCGCCGGAGCACGAGGCGCAGCCGTTCGACGCCGAGCACCCGCTGTTCATCCTCTACACCAGCGGCACCACGGCCCGGCCGAAGGGCATCCTGCACACCACTGGCGGCTACCTGACCCAGGCGTCGTACACCACGCACGCGGTGTTCGACCTGAAGCCGGAGACGGACGTCTACTGGTGCACGGCCGACATCGGCTGGGTGACCGGGCACTCCTACATCGTCTACGGCCCGCTCTCCAACGGCGCCACCCAGGTCATGTACGAGGGCACCCCGGACACCCCGCACAAGGGCCGGTTCTGGGAGATCGTCGACAAGTACCGGGTGAGCATCCTCTACACCGCGCCGACGCTGATCCGGACCATGATGAAGTGGGGCGAGGACGTGCCGGCCGGGTACGACCTGTCGTCGCTGCGCCTGCTCGGCAGCGTCGGCGAGCCGATCAACCCGGAGGCGTGGATCTGGTACCGGCAGCACGTCGGCCGGGGTGAGCTGCCGGTGGTCGACACCTGGTGGCAGACCGAGACCGGGGCCATCATGATCTCGCCGCTGCCGGGCGTGACCGAGGCGAAGCCCGGGTCGGCGATGTCCGCGCTGCCCGGCATCGTCGCCGACGTGGTCGACGACCAGGGCCAGTCGGTGCCCAACGGTGGCGGCGGCTACCTGGTGCTCAAGGAGCCGTGGCCGTCGATGCTGCGGACCATCTGGGGCGACGACAACCGGTTCCTGGAGACGTACTGGTCCCGGTTCGGCGCGGGCGCCAACACCGGCGACGAGTGGGTCTACTTCGCCGGTGACGGCGCGAAGAAGGACGACGACGGGCACATCTGGCTGCTCGGTCGGGTGGACGACGTGATGCTGGTGTCCGGCCACAACATCTCCACCACGGAGGTGGAGTCGGCGCTGGTGAGCCACCCGTCGGTGGCGGAGGCGGCGGTGGTCGGCGCGACCGACCCGACCACCGGCCAGGCGATCGTCGCGTTCGCCATTCCGCGCGGCAGCGCGGAGACCTCCGGCGACGCGGGTGAGCGGCTGATCGCCGAGCTGCGCAACCATGTGGCGAAGACGCTGGGCCCGATCGCCAAGCCGCGGCAGATCATGTTGGTGCCGGAGCTGCCGAAGACGCGCTCCGGCAAGATCATGCGCCGGCTGCTGCGGGACGTGGCGGAGAACCGGTCGCTCGGTGACGTGACCACGCTGCAGGACTCCTCGGTGATGGAGATGATCTCCTCGGGGATGGGTGGGGGCAAGTCCGACGAGGACTGACCGACGCGGAACACCAGGGGCGGGTCGCCACGGCGGCCCGCCCCTCGTCGTACCCACGACGGGGTTGGTCGATCGGCGGAGGAGGCACTGACCTGAACGGGCAGAGGGCCTGTTCACCCCTGTCTATGCCGCGCCCGGTCGACTACGTTCAGCCGCACCGGCGGAATTCGACATCTGTCACTGAGACGGCCGGTCCCTCACCATTCCCTACGAACGGAGTGGCATGCTCCCCATTTCGCAGTCCAGGGCACGCAGACGCCTACTCGTCGCGTTGCCCGCCATCGCCCTCGCGGCCACGTCGCTGACCGTGACGGGCAGCGCGGCGGCCCAGCCGTCCCGGTCCGCGCCGGCCACCATCGGTGCGGACGAGTACTACATCAACTACGCCGAGCCCGAGGTGCAGCCGGACACCGGCGGCAAGGAGACCAAGGGTCGGGACGGGGTCTTCTCCTCCCCGGCCGACGAGGCCCGCGCCTACGACCGGAAGTACGCCGGCGGCAACCCGATGACCGCGCGGGAGCTGGCGAAGCTGGAGGCCAAGTCGATCCGGACCGGGCAGAGCCCGCGGAAGATCAAGCAGGCCAAGAGCACCCAGACCGCCAAGCTGCTGACGCTGCTGGTCGAGTTCAACGACAAGGCCAACGACGACTTCACCGACGTGATGGTCCCGAAGACGGTCTTCGAGGACCGCACCTGCGTTCCCGGCACGGTGCAGAACGGGCCGCGGCACAACACCATCCCGAACCCGGCCACGCTGCCGCACAAGGACAACAACTCGATGTGGGTGCCGGACTTCTCGCCGGCCCACTACGACAAGATGCTCTACACCAAGAAGGGCATCACCGAGCGGGTCCGCAAGGACCTCAAGGGGCCGGACGGCAAGCCGGGCATCAGCCTCGCCGGGCGGACCATGCACAACATGTACCTGGAGATGTCCAAGGGCGCGTACACCGTGGACGGGCAGGCCAGCCCGTGGATCACGGTGCCGCACTCGGAGGGCTGGTACGCCGCCTCACGCTGCTTCCAGGACGAGAACGGCAACTGGGTCGCCGGGCGTGAGCAGTCGATGAACGGCCACCCGGACAACCCGCAGGGCCCCGGCCGCCTCGCCACCGACGCGATCGACGCGCTGGCCGCCGCCGACCCGGACTTCCCGTGGGCCGACTACGACATCGAGGACCAGAGCGACCGCGACGGCGACGGCAACTACCACGAGCCGGACGGCGTGATCGACCACCTGGTGCTGGTGCACGCCAACCAGGGCAAGTCCCGGGGCGGCGGCGATATCGGCGTCTACTCGGTATGGGCGCACTCCTCCACCGTGGCCGGTGGCTACACGATCCCCGGCACGAACCTGAAGGTGTCGAACTACATCGTGCAGCCGGAGGACGCCGGCGTCGGCGTCTTCGCCCACGAGTTCGGGCACGACCTCGGTCTGCCGGACCTCTACGACACCTCGGGCAACGCCGACTCGGATGTCGACTTCTGGGACCTGATGGCGTCCGGCTCGCACTCCGGCGAGATCTTCCAGGCGCTCCCCACCCACATGGGCCTCTGGGACAAGTGGGTGCTCGGCTGGGCCGAGCCCAAGACGTTCGGGCCGGGTGACCGGGCCAAGCTGGTCAAGCTCGGGCAGACCTCGCGTACGCCGGTCGGCACCGAGGACGGCATCAAGATCGACCTGCCGGACAAGGTGATCACGCTGGCCGAGCCGCACAGCGGCGGAAACATGTGGTACTCCGGCGCCGACCAGAACTGGGCGGACGTCAAGCTGAGCCGGACGGTGACCGTCCCGAACGCCGCCGACGCGAAGTTCTGGATGTGGAACAACTACGTCATCGAGGAGGACTGGGACTACGGCTTCGTCGAGGTCTCGACCGACGGCGGCGCCACCTGGACCGAGCGCAAGGTGTACGACTCCTCCGGCGCGCTGGTGACCACCGACGACGGCTACGCCGACCCGAACGGGCGGATGGTCGACTTCGGCAACAAGAAGTACGGCCTGACCGGCGCCACCGACGGCTGGCGGCACGACTACGTCGACCTGTCGTCGTACGCCGGGCAGACCGTGCAGGTGCGCCTGCGGTACGCGACCGACGAGGCGTTCGTGGAGCGCGGCTGGTTCGCCGACGACTTCTCGGTGACCGGCGGCGGCGCCACCACCTGGAGCGACGACGTCGAGGGCGGCACGGCCGGCTGGACCCAGACCGGTGGCACCTTCACCGACACCAGCGGTGCGGGTTGGCACGTCGACTCGGGCACCCAGGTCAAGTCGCACTACTACCTGGCCGAGTGGCGCAACTTCGACGGCTTCGACAAGGGCCTGAAGTACGCCTACGACACCGTCTACTCGCACGAGGCGTGGAAGGTCGACCGGATCGCCTACAACGCCCCGGGCATGCTGGTCTGGTACCGGGACACCCAGCTCGGCGACGTCAACCACGTCACCGGGCAGATGACCGCGCTGCCCAGCTACGGCGCCAAGGGCGGGCTGCTGATCGTCGACTCGCACAACGACCCGCTGCGCCGCAAGTGGACCGCGGCCGAGAAGGATCCGTCGGTGCTGGACAACCTGCCCAGCCGTCCGCAGTCGTCCAACGCGGCCTTCTCGCTCCAGCCGACGTACCCGTTCAAGGAGTGCCTGGAGGCGGCGGACGAGCCGTACAGCGCGTACTGCACGAAGTTCCCGGCGCAGTCCCCGGTGCGGGCCTTCACCGACGCCAAGGGCTGGTACCCGGGCATCGAGATCCGGGACGGCTCGCCGTACGCCCGGGACAACGACGCCTCGGTGGTCGTCCCGTCGAAGGGCAACCAGCAGTACACGACCCGGGTGGTGAACCCGGACGGCTCCCCGGCGACCGACTGGTACGGCGAGGAGCTGGGTGGCGGCGCGATCGTGCTCGGCACCGGCAACCCGCGTGACGCGGGTGTCGCGTACGGCACCTCGATCGTGCTCGTGCGGGCTGCCAAGGACAACGCGTACGCCACCGTGTTGGTGGTCCCGCCGAAGGGCTGAATCGGGAACGTCAAACCGGAACCGGAATGACCGAAAAATGAGCTGAACGGGCCGGATGACGGAAGGGCCGGGAGCGGAAGCGCTCCCGGCCCTTCTGTATCCATGACCTTCGTTACCCACGCCTCAACGGGCATCGGCGCTGGTCAGCGCGCCGGCAACAGATCGACGTGTGACGGGCAACGGCGTCACCAACAAAAAGTTGCTACAAATCGACGCACACATCTTCCCACCGGTCCCAGCAGTGTCTATGTTCACCAAGGGTCCCACTTGTGGGACGTTCCACCGGCCCGTACCCCCATGGGGCCGGTTCCCTCACACCGGAGGTACCACGTGCGCAAAGTCGCAGTGGGTCTGCTCGGGCTTTCGCTGACGGCGACGGGGCTGGTGGCGGGCACGTCCGCCAGCGCCGCGCCGACGCCGAAGCTCCCGGCCGCCGCCCCGTCGGTGGCCGAGCCTGCGCAGGCTGAGCACGACCTGCCCAACCCGCTCGAAGAGAAGCGGCGCGCGCTGCGCCAGGAGGGCCTGAGCGAGGTCCTTTCCGGCAGGGCGAAGGCCCAGAAGATCAACGGCAGCACGGTCGTCAAGGTTGGCGAGCAGGCTGCCGAGGGTGCCGCGGCGGGCAGGTCCGCCAAGAGCACCAAGGCCGGCAAGGGTCCCGTGAAGGACCAGTACGTCGAGCTCTCCCGCAAGCAGACTGACAAGATCTTCGTCATCCTTGCGGAGTTCGGCGACGAGCGGCACCCGAACTACCCGGACCAGGACACCGACCCGGACACTCCGGGCCCGTCCCGGTTCGACGGTCCGCGCGTCAACCAGATCCCCCAGCCCAACCGGGCGGTGGACAACTCCACGGTCTGGCAGCCGGACTTCAGCGCCGATCACTACCGGCAGCTGTACTTCGGCACCAAGCCGGGCGACGAGTCGTTGAAGCAGTACTACGAGGCCCAGTCCTCGGGTCGGTACAGCGTCGACGGCGAGGTCACCAACTGGGTGAAGGTGAAGTACAACGAGGCTCGCTACGGCCGTTCCGACGGCTACCCGTGCGCCTCGAACGTCTGCACCAACACCTGGGCTCTGGTCCGCGACGCCGCCAACCAGTGGGTCGAGGACCAGAAGGCGCAGGGTCGCTCCGACGAGGAGATCGCGGCCGACGTCAAGTCGATGGACCAGTGGGACCGTTACGACTTCGACGGCGACGGCAACTTCAACGAGTCGGACGGCTACATCGACCACTTCCAGATCGTCCACGCCGGCGGCGACCAGGCCGACGGTGACCCCTACCAGGGTGAGGACGCCATCTGGAGCCACCGGTGGTACGCGTTCGCCAGCGACCAGGGCAGCACCGGCCCGGAGAACTTCCCGGCCGGCGGCACCCAGATCGGCAACACCGGCGTCTGGATCGGCGACTACACGATCCAGCCGGAGAACGGCGGCCGCAGCGTCTTCTACCACGAGTACGGCCACGACCTCGGTCTGCCGGACGACTACAACGTGGGCACCAGCGCCGACAACAACAACGAGCACTGGACCCTGATGGCCCAGAGCCGGCTCGGCGCGAAGAACGACGGTGGCATCGGCGAGCGCGGTGGCGACCTGGGCGCCTGGAACAAGCTCCAGCTCGGCTGGCTCGACTACGAGACGGTCGTCGCCGGTCAGAAGCGGACCCTGAACCTGGGGCCGCAGGAGTACAACTCGGCCAAGGCGCAGGCTGCCGTGGTCGTGCTTCCGCAGCGCGAGTACACCTTCGACAACGGCAAGCCGTTCGAGGGCACCAAGCAGTTCTTCTCGGGCAACGCGGACGACCTGAACACCACGATGACGCGCACCCTCGACCTCACCGGGAAGAGCAGTGCCGCGCTGTCGATGAAGGGTCGCTACAGCATCGAAGAGGACTACGACTACCTCTTCTTCGAGGCGTCCACCGACGGTGGCCAGACCTGGGCCACGCTCCCCGGTACGGCCAACGGCAAGGCGCTCAAGGAGATCTCGCCCGGGCGCTTCGCCCTGGACGGCTCCAGTGGCAACCAGTGGGTCGACATCAACATCCCGATGGACGCGGTCGCCGGCAAGGTCGTGCAGTTCCGGCTCCGCTACCAGACGGACGGCGGTGTCTCCGAGGGCGGCTTCTTCGGTGACGCCATCACCGTGACCGCCGACGGGCAGACGCTGCTCAGCGACGGCGCCGAGGCGGGTGCGGGCGACTGGGCCCTCGCCGGCTGGAGCATCGTCGAGGAGACCTACACCCGTAAGTTCGACAACTACTACATCGCCGGCAACCGGTCGTACGTCTCGTACGACAAGTACCTGAAGACCGGCCCGTACTACTTCGGCTACGCGAACACCCGCCCGGACTACGTGGACCACTACGCGTACCAGGAGGGTCTGCTGATCTCGTACTGGAACCTGCGTTGGGCGGACAACAACACCGCTCCGGCGTCGGCGGCCAACCCGGGTGGTCACCCGGGTGAGGGTCGGAACCTGTACATCGACTCGCGTCCGCGGCCGCTCTACAACCTGACCGGGCAGCCCTGGCGGGCCCGCGTCCAGGTCTACGACGCGCCGTTCAGCCTGAAGAAGGCCGACTCGTTCACCCTGCACATCAACAGCCAGCCGCAGTACATCCGCGGTCAGGCCGCTGCTCCGGTGTTCGACGACAGCAAGCAGTACTGGTTCCCGGAGCTGCCGAACCACGGCGTCAAGGTCCCGAACAACGGGGTCAAGATCCGCGTGGTCGAGCAGAACGGCACCTCGATGAAGATCCGCATCTCCTGATCGACGGATCGACGCACCACAGCGATGCCCGGGCGGTTCACCGCCCGGGCATCGCCCTTTCCGGCAGGGAACCGGCCGGCCCCCGCCCGCGTCCCATCCGGGTGACGCCTCGCACCGCTCTACCGGCCGCCCTCGCGGTGGCACTGCTCGCCACCGCCGGCTGCGCCGGGAACGGAGGATCCGTGCCCGACGAGACCCGGCCGTCCACCCCGGCCGCACCGCCCACCTCTGCCGCACCGGCCGCGCCGCCCACCCCGGCGGTGGACGCGCCTGCCGCCAGCGGAGCCCCCGCCGACCGCCCCACCCCGCTCTCCGCCACCGAGCTGCCGACCCTGCGGCGCCCCGCCGGGCCGCCGAAGAAGCCCACCGACAACCGCCCCACCGGGGTCGTCGCCGGATGGATCACCCGTGGCGGTCCCGGCCCGTGCTACGGCCTGGTCGACGAGAACGGCCGGGAGTACGCCGTGCACGGCCCGGAGGCCGGTGAGCTGCGCGAGGGCGACTTCGTCACGCTGCGGCTCGCCTCGCGCGACCGCTCGGTCGACTGCGGTCCCGGCGTACCGATGCGGATCGTCACCCCGTAGCCGCTACCGGTGCGGGTCGACGCGGTGCCGTCCCGGAGAATCCCCTGATCCTGGGCACCTGCGGGGCCGGCGGGCGACCGCCGGCCCTAGGCTGTGCCCCATGACCGACCAGCGCGGCGGGTTCGCCGACGAGTCCTGCGTCCTGCCCGAGGGGCCGTGGACGCACCGGTTCGTCGGCGCCAACGGCAGCCGGTTCCACGTCGTCGAGGCCGGCACCGGCCCGATGGTGCTCTTCCTGCACGGCTTCCCGGAATACTGGTACGCCTGGCGCGAGATGCTCCCGGCGGTCGCCGACGCCGGCTTCCGCGCGGTCGCCGTCGACCTGCGCGGCTACGGCGCGAGCGACAAGCCACCCCGGGGGTACGACGGCTACACGCTGGCCGCCGACGTCGCCGGCCTGATCCGCGCGCTCGGCGAACGGTCGGCCACCGTGGTCGGCACCGGCGCGGGAGGGCTCATCGGCTGGACCGCCGCCTCGTTCCACCCCACCCTGGTCCGGCGGCTCGTGGTGCTCGGCGCACCGCACCCGCTCCGGCTGCGGGCCGCCATCTTCGCCGACCCGCGCGGCCAGTTCACCTCGGCCACCGCCACGCTGAAGTTCCAGCTCCCGCGCTACGAGCACGTGCTGACCCGGGACGGCGCCGCCGAGGTGGAGGAGATGCTGCGCCGGTGGGGCGGGCCGCGCTGGGTCGACGGACCCGACTTCGCCGACTACGCCCGCTGCTGCCGGGTGGCCATGCAGATCCCGCAGGCCGCGTTCTGCGCCATGGAGGGCTACCGCTGGGCGTTCCGCTCGGTGCTGCGGCTGCACGGTTACCGGTTCGTGAAGCTGATGCAGAAGCCGCTGGTCACACCGACGCTGCAACTGCACGGCGCGCTGGACCGGGCCTCGCTGCCGCGCACCGCGCAGGGCTCGGGCCGCTACGTCACCGCCCCGTACGAGTGGCGGCTGCTCGACGACGTGGGCCACTTCCCGCACGTGGAGGCCCGCGATGTGGTGCTCGGCGAGATCCTGCGCTGGGCGAAGTCCTGACTCAGACCCGCTGCTCGCCCAGGTCGGCCACCTCGGTCGCGGGCGCCCACCCCTGGTAGACGCCGAAGTCGAACGCCTCCAGCCCCATCGCCTCAGCCACCGGCCAGCGTCCGCCGGTGTACTCCACACGCAGCCAGCCCTCGTGCTCGGCCAGCACGATGAACGGCTGCCCCTGCCAGGTGCAGGTGGTCCGGACGTACGCCAGGTCCTCCACCTCGGCGGCCGGCACCACCCGGACGTACCGGCCGGGGCGCACCTCGGCGAAGCCGTCGTCCGGTTCGGGCTGGTAGAGGCGGACGTCGGTCCCGTCCGGGCTGGCCTGGTATTCCCGGCCCCGCCAGCGGGCCACGTACCCGTCGCGGGTCACGCCTCGTCCGCCTTCCGCCACACCAGCGCGTCCGTGTCGAGGACCGCGACCAGCCGGGCGGTGGCGTCGGCGCCGACGCGCCACAGCTCGGCCCCGTGCGGCAGCCGGGCACTGTCCACCTTGAACTCCGCCACCACGTCGGTGCTCTCCCCCGGCGCGAAGCCGTTGCCGCGGAACGGGGGCCGTTCGATCACCCAGCCCTCCATCGCCCGCATGGCGGCCTCGTTCTGCCCGCCGTACGGGATCCGGTAGAGGCTGGGCCGGTGGGCCGGCCAGCGCAGCAGGTAGACCTCCTCGTCGTCGCGGGAGAACGGCGAGCCGGGATGGCCGAGGCCGAGCGCGTCGTACAGCTCCGCCGGGGTCCGCAGGTGGGCAAGTTCACCGGCCCGGTGCACGAACCCGGACACCCGGTCGTAGCCCCGCTCCAGGTAGTAGGCGAGCTGGCTCGCCGCGATCGCCTTCTGCATGGTCACCGGCAGGCTCGGGTCCGTCGGCGGCGCCGCCGGTCGGGGCTCGGCCGCCGGGGCCGGCGCGGCGGCGGGAGGCTCCGGTTCGTCGCCGAGGCCCACCTCGGCGGCCCAGTTGGCGAGCGCGAGAACCTGCTCCCCCGGGTACGCCGCACCGACCGGACTGCCCGGGTTGACCAGGAACGACCAGGCGGCGTCCGGCCACCGGCGGATGAGCTGGACGAACTTGACCCGTACAGTGTCGACCGGCCCGTCGGCGTGCTCGGCGAGCCGCTCCGGCGAGGTGTAGGCCACGACGTACGTGCCACCGTCGATCGACCGGGTGTGCCAGACGAAGCCGGGGTCGCCCGGCCGACCGCCGGGCGCCGAGTCGGGCGCGACCGGCAGCAGCACCCGGGCCAGCAGCAGGGTGGTGAGGAAGCCGTCCGTGTTTCCGCTGCCGGTGGCGGCGAGCAGTTCCTCCTCCACCTCGTTCGCCGGCACGAACTCCGGCCGCCCGGTCGGCGGCGTCGTCGCGCCGGCCCAGGTCGGCTCGTCGTCCGACCGCTCGGAGGCGGTGGAGCGTGGCGAACCGTCCTCCACATCGGAGCGAGCGGACCACGATGCCGGTGGCTCGGTCGGCACTGGCGTCGACTCGGGTGTCGGCGTCCCGAGCAGCGACCCGGCGTCCGGTTCGGCGGCGGACGGGTCGGGTGGGAACAGCGGCTCGGTCGGCGGCTCGAACAGCGGGGCCGGGGCACCGTTCGACGACTCGGAGAGCGGTGCCGTGGACTCGAACAACGACACCGTCGGCTCGGCCGACGACGACGGCGGCGGCTCGGAAAGCGACACCGTCGGTTCACCCGAACCCGGCGACTCGAACGCCGTCGTCGACTCCGGCCCGAACGCCGACGTGGCCCCGTACGCCGTCGTCGGCTCGAACGCCGTCGTGGGCTCGAACGCCGTCGTGGGCTGCGCCGTCGTGGGCTCGAAGGCCGACGCGGTCTCGACCGCCGTCGTCGACTCGGAAGCGGTGGACCCGAACGGGGCCGTCGACGCGAACGAGGGTGCGGCCCCCGACGACGGCTCGAAGAGCGACACCGGAGGCGCGGCCGCCGGTGAGAGCGGCGTCGTCGGCTCGTCCCCGACGCCGGACCGGTCGAACGGCGACGTGCCGTCGACCGGCTCGCCCGCCCCGGTGGCGTCGAGGTGGGCGGCGAGATCGGCGGTGTCGTCGACCACCGGGTCGACGGGAAGCGGCACGGTCGGGTCCGTGCCACCCGTCCAGGCCGCCGCCGCGTCACCGCCGGGAACCGGGACCACGGGGTCGGCGCGCGGTGGGGACCAGGCCGGCGTGGGCTCGGTCAGGTCGCGGGCCTCGATGACGGTGCCCTCGATGACGATCGGTGTGAAGTCACGCCGTGGCGTCGGCGGCGCGGACACCGGCTCGGCGACCGACGGCGGCAACTCCTCCGCCTCCGCGAGGTCGTCCACCGGGTTCCCCCCGGCCCACTGGTCCGGCCCGGGCGCGGCCGGGGCGGCGTGGCGCCGGGGCAGCGTGCCGGTGGCGTCCTCGGCCGGGCGGGCCGGCCGGAACGGCCGGGTCGGGTCGTCCGGACGGGATGCCGGGGGCGGCTGGTCCGCCCCGATCGGGAAGGCGCGGGTCGGGTCCTCCCGCACCGGCTCGTTCAGCGGCCGGCGGCGGGGAAACGGCTGGCCACCGGCGAACCGGGACGGCGGCGTCGCCCGTTCGGCGGACCGGCGGGGCGCGTCCAGCGGCGAGGGCCGCCGGCTGGAGCGCCCAGAGGAGGGTTCGAAGAAGGAGCGGGCCGGGGGCGGCGCGGGAGCCGCCGGCGGATCGTCCACCGACGCGTCCCGTCCGGCGGCGAAGGGGTCCGGCTCGTCCGGTCGCCGACGCAGGTCGGTGAGCCAACCGTCGAGGGCGTCGGAGCCGGGCTCGTCGCCCGAGGCGGGCCGGACCACCTCGGGCGCCTCCGGCGTTCTCCGGCGGGGCGGCACGGTGGGTACGCGCCGACCGAGGACCGGCACGGTCCGCATCGGCACGGTGGAGGGCTCCTCGGCCTCCGCCACCCGGCCACCGCGGGTCGGCGGAACCGGGGGCGGCGGCGCGGGAGCGGCCGGCACCCGGGGGAACGGCGCCTCCCGTGTGGTCTCCGGAACCCCGTTGCGGGCGGCCCGGGCCGCGCTCTCCACCCGATCCAGGCGGGCTCGGGCGCCCATGGTCCGCCCGGGCAGCCGGACGTCTCCCCGGGCGAGCTGCGCGACGTACCAGGCGGGCAGGTAGCCCTCGATCGGCAGCCCCGGATCGACCGCCAACCACCACTCCTGGTTGGGCCAGCCGGCGGCCAGGTCCGGGTATGCCACCACGCGCGTCGCCCCGGCGTTCTCACCCAGAGCGGCCCGTAGCGCGGCGACGGAGGTGAAGGCCAACACGTGGGTGCGACCCCCGGAGGTCCAGGTGCCCCACCCGGCGGTCGAGCCGCCGGCGACCGGCAGCACCAGATCGACGCGGGTCAGCACGCGGAAGTACTGCTGCTGGTCCTGCGCGCGCAGCGCGTCCCGCATCGCCACCTCGGCCTCGGTGGCCGGCTTCCATCCGGTCACGGCCACCTCTCCTTCCGCGAACAGGCCACAGGCATCGCCTACAACCTACAAGGTGGTAACAAGATCACAATGCCTGGCCATCGACGGTCGGCCGTGACCTCGGCGAGGCGCTAACATCCCGTTCCGGAGTCGACACGTTACGGAGGTCGTCGATGTCCCGGCCCCTCGTCCGCCCGGTCCTGGCCACCCTGGCGACCCTCCTCGTCGCCGGCCTGCCGGCCGCTCCGGCGGCGGCCCGCGCCCCGTCCGGATGCGCGGCGCCGCCGGCGCCCGCCCGCCCGGTGGCCGAGCAGCCGTGGCCCCAGCAACGGTACGCGCCGGACCGGCTCGCCCCGCTCGCGACCGGCGCCGGCGTGGTGGTCGCCGTGGTCGACTCCGGGGTCGACCGGTCGCATCCGCAGCTCGCCGGCCGGGTGCTCGACGGCGCCGACTTCCTCGACCCGGGGGGCGACGGCACCCGGGACTGCGCCGGGCACGGCACCGGCGTGGCGAGCATCATCGCCGCCGCGCCACGCCCCGGCGTCGCCTTCCGCGGGCTCGCGCCGGACGCGCGCGTCCTCCCGGTACGGGTGAGCGAGCAGCAGGTGGTCGAGGGGCGGGAGTCGGGGCGTACGGTCGACGCGGCCGACTTCGCCCGGGCGATCCGGTGGGCGGTGGACCACGACGCCGACGTGCTCAACCTGTCGGTCGTGCTGTACGCGGACGACCCGGCCGTCCGGGCCGCGATCGCCTACGCGGTGCGGCGGGACGTGGTGGTGGTGGCCGCCGCCGGCAACCTGCACGACAGCGGCGACCCCCGACCGTACCCGGCGGCGTACGACGGGGTGCTCGGCGTGGGCGCGATCGGCCGGGACGGCACACGCGCCGCCTTCTCCCAGGCCGGTCCCTACGTCGACCTGGTCGCCCCCGGCAGCGAGGTGCTGATGGCGGCGCCCCGGCGGGGCCACCACCGGGCGGAGGGGACCAGCTATGCCACGCCCTTCGTGTCCGGCACCGCGGCGTTGCTGCGGCAGTATCGCCCCGGGTTGAACGCGGCCGGGGTCGCCGGGCAGATCGTGGCCGGCACCGATCCGGCGCCGGGGCGGGGCGACGGCTACGGCGCCGGGGTGCTCAACCCGTACCGCGCGGTGACCGAGTCGCCCGGCGACGCGCCCGCCCGCCCTCGCGCCGGGGCGGCGTTGCCGGCCGACCGGCCGGATCCGGCCGCGCTCGACCGCCGGTCCCGTCGCGCCACGGCCCGCGACCGGGCGCTGCTGGTGGCCGGCGTAACCGGTGGGGCGGCGGCGCTGGTGGCGCTGCTGGCCGTGGTGTTGCCCCGGGGGGCCCGGCGGCGCTGGCACCCGGCCGGCCCGGCCTGATCACCGGACGCGGCCCGGGACCGCACCCGGGCCGCGCCCGGGGCTCACTGGAACAGGTTGGCGTTGCGCTTCTCGGTGTCGAGGTAGTCGGCCGCGGAGTCCTCCACGGCGAGCTTGATGTCCCGCAGCATCGCCTGCAGGTCCTGCGAGGCGGCCCGCCAGCGGGCCTGCCGCTGCTCATACGCCTCCCGCGCCGCGCCGGTCCAGCTCGACACCAGCGGCGCCGCGTCCCGTTCGAGCTGCCCGAGCTGGCTCTCCAGAGTGGTCAGCGCCCGTTGGATGTCCGCGCCGGCCTGTTGCAGGGCGGCGAAGTTGACGACCAGCACACCGTGCTCCATGGGTTCGATCCTTCCGATGGTCAGAGCGGCAGCTGGATGCCGCGGTTGGTGCCCGCCACCCGGCCGGCGGCCTCGGTGTCGGAGACGTCGTAGTGCCGGCCCGCGGTGCGGATCGCCGTGGCGGTCTCGCGCAGGGCCCGCTGCAGGGTCGCCTGGTCCTGCGCCCACTGCTGCTTGACCTGCTCGAACGAGCGCCCGCCGGCGCCCCGCCAGGCCTGCTGCAGCACCTCCAGCTCGGCCATCAGGCCGCTCAACATGGTCTGCAGCGACTGGTCGACCTGCTCGAACCTCCCGGCGGTCTGCTGCATCACCGCGGCTTCTGCCTGGGTCTGGGACATCCCGGACGTCACCTCGTCTCCTCGGTCGTGGTCGGTCACCGTGTGACCACCGTGGACTCGCCGGTGCGCGCCCGCCGTCCCCGGAGGGGGAAGAGGGACGGCGGGGAGCGCGAACGACGATTTCGTCGCTGACGGTAGCCGTCTCACTTCAGTTCTGCTACCCCCCGGGCCTCCCCTGTGGACAACGCTCCCACTACGATGAGCCACGGCGGCGTCACAGGTCGGACCGGGCGGGGAGGTGCGGTGACCGCGAGCACGACCGAGCGGCCCTCGGCGAGCGCGCCTCCTCAGTGGACGCGGGTGGGCGCACCCGTGGTGCGCGCCGGTCAGGTCGTGACGACCCAGATCGCGGCGGCCGTGCTGGTGGCCGCGGTCGGGCGCGGCGTGGTGGTGACCGCCGTCGCGCTGCTCCTGGCCACGCTGCTGCTGCCCGCCGCCTGGGTCCGGGTCCGGGGCCGCTGGCTGCACGAGTGGCTCGGCGTCGGCGCCGCCCACCTGAGCCGTCGGCGTGCGCTGCCGCCGGCCGCCGATCCGGCGGCGCTGCTCGACCTAGTCGCTCCCGGCACGGTGGTGCAGGCCGCGGAACTGGCCGGCGGGCCCGCCGCCGTGCTGCACGACGCGGCCGGGCTGACCGCGCTGCTGGAGCTCGGCGATCCGGACGATCTGCTCGGCGACCGCCCGGAGGCACTGCCGTCCCCGTTCGACCTGCTTCCCCCGACGGGTCCGGAGAGTCCGCCGGTCCGGCTGCAACTGATCCTCTCGGCGTCGCCCGCACCGACGCCCGCCGTCGCGGCCGGTCCCGCCGGCACGTCCTACCGGCAGCTCACCGACGGCCGGATCGCCGGGCGGACCCGGGTCGTGCTGGCGATCCGGGTGCTCCGTGCCGACGGTTGGTCGGACGACGAGTTGCTGCGGGCGCTCGCCGGCACCGTCCGACGCACGGCCCACCGGCTCGGCCCGCTCGGCGGACATCCCCTGGGGGCGCCGGCGGCGCTGCGGGTGATCGCCGAGATGGCCCACCACGAGGCCGGCGCACCGGTCCGGGAGACGTGGCCGCTGCTCACCGTGGGCGGGCTGCCGCAGGCCACCTGGCGGTTGCGCCGGTGGCCCGATCCACGCGGCGAGGCGGCCCGGGGCCTGCTGTCCCGGTTGCTGGCCACTCCGGGCACCGCCACCACCGTCGCGCTCTGCGTCGGCCCGCACACCGGCTCCGCACCGGCGCCGGCCGGGTTGACCGTGCGGGTCGCCGCCGACGACGCGCCGGCGCTGACGGTGGCCGAGCGGGCGCTGCGCCGGGTGGCCGGCGACGCGGGCGCGGAGTTGCGGCGACTGGACGGCGAGCACCTGGCCGGGCTGGCCGCGACCCTGCCACTGGCGGTCGGCGGTGCCGGCGCACCCGCGACCGGGTCGCCGCCGACGGGTCTGGACCTGCCGGTCGGGGGGTGCGGGCTGGTGGTGGGCGCGAACCGCCGCGGCGGCCCGCTCACCGTACGTCTGTTCCGGCCCGCGACGACCCGGATGGTGCTGGTCGGCGGGGTGCCCGCCGCGCAGCTGCTGGTGCTGCGGGCGCTGGCCCTCGGCGCCCGGGTGGCGGTGCAGACCGCGCGGCCGCGCGCCTGGGAGGGGTTCGTGCGCGGACTCGGGGCGCCGGCCGGCGGGGTGCCGCTGCTCCCGCCGGGGCGGCCGGCCGGCGGCGCGCCCGGGTCGCCGCTGCACCCGCTGCTGCTGGTGGTCGACGCCGGCCCGGTACCGCCGGAGGTCGGTCCGGCGGCGGCCTGGCAGTCCGTGCTCGTGGTCCGCGACGAGCTGATCCCGGCGGACGCCCCGACGCTGGCCCGCGCCGACCTCGCCGTCCTGCAACCCCTCGACCCCACCGAGGCCGCCCTGGCGGGCACCGCGCTCGGCCTCGGCGGCTCCGCCGACTGGCTCACCCGGATCCGAGACGACATGGTGGCGGTGGTCAACCGGCGGGCACTGCGCTGGGCGCTGCTCTCGCCGACGCCGGTCGAGTCGCAACTGGTCGGTCGTCCGACCCGCCGCTGAGCCGGTCGCACGGGTTCCGCGCGGGGAACGGGCGTGGCACGATCCCCGCCATGGATTTCCTGAAGGGTCTACTGATCCGGGTGGCTACGACGGCGGTGGCCTTCTGGCTCGCCACGTTGCTGATCCCGGGCATCACGCTCGACTCCGATTCGGCCACCGAGACGGTGACCACGCTGGTCCTCGTCGCGGTGATCTTCGGCGTGGTCAACGCGGTGCTCCAGCCGATCATCAAGACCGTGGGCTGCGGTTTCTACCTCCTCACCCTCGGCCTGATCGCGCTGGTGGTGAACGGGCTGCTCTTCCTGCTCACGAGCTGGATCGCCGGTGAGGCCGGGCTGCCCTTCCACGTGGACGGGTTCTGGCCGGCGGCGGTGCTGGGCGCGCTCTTCGTCGGCATCGTCACCTGGATTCTCGGCGCCGTCCTCGACCGCGACTGAGGTCCGGCGAGCCCGGCCGGCGCCCACGACGCCGGCCGGGCCAGCGAGCGGGAATTGGCTGGCGAGCGACCCGGGCGGCGGCACTAACGTCGGCCGGGTGTTCACCCTGACCCGCGCAGACGGCTACCAGCTCAGTACCGACCCGGACCGGCTCGACCTGGACCGGGTGCACGCCTGGCTCGCCACGGACGCCTACTGGGCGCTCGGACGGGAGCGGGAGACGGTCGCCCGCGCGTTCGCCGGTTCGATCGGCTTCGGCGTCTACCGGCCCGGTGACGGCCGGCAGGTCGCCGTCGCCCGGGTGGTGACCGACCGGGCCACCTTCGCCTGGCTCTGCGACGTCTACGTGGACCGGGCCGAACGCGGTCGCGGGCTGGGCACGTGGCTGGCTGGCGGCGTCCGCGACCACCTGGCCGAGCTGGGCCTGCGCCGGATCCTGCTGGCCACCCTGGACGCGCACGGGGTGTACGGGAAGCTCGGCTTCCAGCCCGTGGCGGCGGATCGGTACATGGAGCTGGACCAGCGGGTGACGCCGGTCACCGGAAAGGATCAGGGACCCGATTCGCCACTTACGGTGGGCGGGTGAACCAGCTCCGCCTCGGTTATCTGTACGGCGTCGGCGCGTACCTGCTCTGGGGTTTCTTCCCGATCTACCTGAAGCTGCTCCGACCGGCCGGGCCGGTGGAGATCCTGGCGCACCGGATCGTCTGGTCCGTGGCGTTCGTGGCGCTGGTGCTGGCCGCGATGCGCCACGTCGGCTTCCTGCGCACGCTGGCCCGGCGACCCCGCGCGTTGGCCGGCATCGCGCTCGCGGCCGCGCTGATCGCGGTCAACTGGGGCACCTACATCTATGGCGTGAACTCCGACCGGGTGGTGGAGACCGCGCTCGGCTACTTCATCAACCCGCTGGTGTCGGTGCTGTTCGGCGTGGTCGCGCTGCGGGAGCGGCTGCGCCCCGGGCAGTGGGCGGCGTTGGGCGTCGGCGCGCTCGCCGTGGCGGTCCTCACCGTCGACTACGGCCGGCTGCCCTGGCTGGCGCTCACGCTCGCGTTCAGCTTCGCCGGCTACGGCCTGGTCAAGAAGCGGCTCGGGTTGCCCGCCGTGGAGGGGCTCTTCGTCGAGTCGGCGGTGCTGGCGCTGCCGGCACTGGCGTACCTGGCGTGGCTGTCGGCCCGGGGCGACTCGACGTTCGGGCACGTCTCGACCGGGCACACCGCGCTGCTGGTGCTGGCCGGCGCCGCCACCGCGATCCCGCTGCTGCTCTTCGCCGGCGCGGCGAACCGGCTGCCGCTGTCCACCGTGGGCATGTTGCAGTACCTGGCCCCGATCCTCCAGCTCGGCTGCGGCGTGCTGATCTTCCACGAGCCGATGCCCCCCGCCCGGCTCGCCGGCTTTGCCCTGGTCTGGCTGGCCCTCCTGGTCTTCACCGCCGACGCCCTGCGACACACCCACCGCACCCGCACCCCCGTCCCCACCCCTGACCCCGCGCGCTGATCTTGCGGTTTGTGCCCGGACGAAAGGGGCGATGCACCCGAACCGAGGGCCGAAAGTGCAAGATCGCCGCAGTGGGAGGGTCAGCGAAGGTCGTAGGCGAGGACGGGGGTTTCGGTGCCTCGTTGCAGCTCCAGGCGGACCAGTTCGCCCCTGGTGAAGCGGGTGACGCCGGAGAAGCGCAGGTCGTCGCCGGGAGCGGCCAGCCAGGAGCCGATCTGCTCCGTCGCGCCGTCCGGGCCGTGCGCCACCAGCCGGAACGTGTACGCCTCGCGGTGCCCGGCGCGCCGGTCGTAGCCGCAGTGCATGGTGACCTCGGTGCCCCAGGGCGTCTCGGTCAGCCCCACCTCGGCGTGCACCGGCGCGGTCCCGGCCACCGGTCGCATGGCGGTCAGCGCCACCTGCCGGGTGGCCGGCTCGGCCGGCGGCCGGACCAGCGTCACGCCGACACCCGCGAGCACCGCCAGCACCGCGGCGGCGAGCGCGGTCGCCGCGTACCGCCGGCGGGAGCGGGACCGCTCGCGGCGCCGCCGCTCCCGCGCGGCGTCGAGCAGCGCGGGCACCCGGTTGGTCTCCGGCCCGACCTCCAGGAACTGCTCCAGCCCGGCCGGATCGAGCCGGCCCAGCAGGCCGGGCAGCACGGCGATCTCGGCGACCGCCTCCCGGCACGCGGCGCAGCCGGCCAGGTGCCGCTCGTAGGCGGCGCGCTCGGCCGGGGCGAGGGCGCCCAGCACGTAGGCCCCGTCGTCGTGCGCGAACTCGCAGCGGGTCATCCGGTCACCCCCATCTCGGCCAGCACCAACCGTAATGAGCGCAGCGCATAGTGGGTGCGCGACTTCACCGTGCCCGGCGGGACGCCCAGTCGGGCGGCCGCCTCCGCCACCGACCTCCCCTGGTAGAAGCACTCGACCAGCACCTCGCGGTGGGTCGGGCTCAGCCGGTTGAGCGCCTCGGCCACCGTCCACGCCTCCACCGCGCGCTCCGTCTCGTCGACCGTCTCGGCGGTTTCGGGCAGTTCGTCGGTGTAGACCTCGCCGACCCGGGCCGAGCGGCGACGCCACGCGTCGATGGCCAGGTTCCGCGCCGTGGTGAAGAGCCAGGCGCGGACCGAGCCCCGCCGCGGATCCAGCGACTCCGGGTGCCGCCAGGCCCGCAGCAGCGTCTCCTGCACCAGGTCCTCGGCACGTGGCCGATCGCCGTTGACCAGCCGCAGGGCGTGCGCGAACAGCGCGTCGGCATGCTCGTCGTGCAGCGCGCGCAGCAGCTGGGCGTCGTGGTCACTGATGGCGGTACCTCGCTTCCGGCGGCGGGGAGACCGACGATGCGTCCGCCCGTGGCGGGCGGTGCGTCCGCCCTTCCATACGTGCCGTGACGCCGAACGGTTCAGCCGCAGGTCACGCCGGAGCTGTTCACGTCCGGTTCACATTCGGGCCGACACCCGCTCACCGCGCCCTGGCACCGTCCGGCAGGTACGCGCGCGGGCCGATCGCCCGTGTGCGCCTTCCGACGTCCGATCAGGAGGCTCCACCTCATGAGCGACCGTCCTCGCCTGCTCCCGCTGCTGGGTGGCACCCGCCACGGCAGCCGCGACGCGATGACCTGTCTGTACCGGTGCGGCAACGCGTGCGACCACCCGGTGCCCAACCCCACCGACAACCCGTACCTCGGCGACCTCGTCGACGCCGAGGTCACCCGGCGCGGCGTGGTCCGGGCCGGCGCGGTCGGCGCGCTGGTGCTCGGCTTCGGCGGCGCCGCCGCCGGCGCGCTCGCCGGCGCCGCCCCGGCCGCCGCCGCGCCCGCCACCCCGACCGCCCCGGGCACGGACGAGGCCGTCGCCGCGACCGCACGCCCGGGCAGCGGCGCGCTGACCTTCAAGCCGATCCCGCCGAACAAGCTGGACACGCTGGTCGTGCCGAACGGGTACGACCACGCCGTGGTCATCAAGTGGGGCGACGAGGTGGTCCCCGGCGCGCCCGCGTTCGACGAGCGCCACCAGAGCGCCGCCGCGCAGGCCAAGCAGTTCGGCTACAACAACGACTTCGTCGGCGTGCTGCCGATCGACCGCAAGCGCGCGCTGCTCGTGGTCAACCACGAGTACACCAACGAGGACCTGATGTTCCCCGGCTTCACCGGCCAGGACGCGCTGACCGTGGAGCAGCTGCGGGTGGCGATGGCCGCCCACGGCATGTCCGTGGTCGAGCTGGAGCGGGTGGAGAACACCGGACAGTGGCGGCCGGCACGGCGCGGCCGGCGGGAGTACAACCGCCGGGTCACCGCGCTGGCCACGAAGTTCGAGCTGACCGGCCCGGCCGCCGGCTCGGCCTGGCTGCGGACCGCCGCCGACCCGAAGGGCCGCACGGTCGTCGGCACGCTGAACAACTGCGCCGGCGGCGTCACCCCGTGGGGCACCGTGCTCTCCGGCGAGGAGAACTTCAACCAGTACTTCGTCGGCGGCGACGGCGCGCCGGAGGAGCTGAAGCCGAAGCTGGCCCGCTACGGCATCCCCACCGACGTGCGCTACCCGAGCGGCAGCCGCAAGTGGGACCGGGCCGACGAGCGGTTCGACCTGGCGAAGCACCCGAACGAGGCGCACCGGTTCGGCTGGGTGGTCGAGATCGACCCGTTCGACCCGCAGGCCCGGCCGCGCAAGCACACCGCGCTGGGCCGGGTGAAGCACGAGGGCGCGAACGTCATCGTGGCCCGCAGCGGACACGTGGTCGCGTACATGGGCGACGACGAGCGTTTCGACTACCTCTACAAGTTCGTCTCGGACAAGAAGTTCATGCCGGGCAACTCCTGGGTGGCCCGCAAGCACAACCTGACGCTGCTGGAGTCGGGCACGCTCTACGTCGCGGCGCTGACCGGCGACAGCCCCGGTGAGATCGACGGCAGCGGCACGCTTCCCGCGGACGGCGGCTTCGGCGGCCGGGGTCGCTGGATCAAGCTGGTCAGCGGCAACCGCTCGTACGTCGACGGCATGACCGCCGCCGACGTGCTCACCTTCACCCGGCTGGCCGGCGACAAGGTCGGCGCGACCAAGATGGACCGGCCCGAGGACGTCGAGCCGAGCCTGCTCACCGGCAAGGTCTACGTCGCGCTGACCAACAACACCGACCGGGGCAAGGCCGGCAAGGCGCCGGCCGACGAGGCGAACCCGCGCAACGCCAACAAGCACGGGCAGATCCTGGAGCTGGTCGAGGACCGGGGCGACAACACCGCCGACACCTTCGCCTGGTCGCTGCCGATCGTCTGCGGCGACCCGGCGGACGCCTCGACCTACTTCGCCGGGTACGACAAGACCAAGGTCTCCCCGATCTCCTGCCCGGACAACGTCGCCTTCGACGCCACCGGCAACCTCTGGATCTCAACCGACGGCAACGCCCTGGGCAGCAACGACGGGCTCTTCGCCACCGCCGTCGAGGGCCCGGAGCGGGGGCACCTGAAGCAGTTCCTCACGGTGCCGCTCGGCGCGGAGACCTGCGGTCCGTTCATCACCAAGGACAACCGGTCGGTCTTCGTGGCCGTGCAGCACCCGGGCGAGATCTCCGGCGCCTCGGTGGAGAACCCGGCCTCCACCTGGCCGGACGGCGACTTCGCCAAGCCCGGCGTGGTGGTCACCTGGCGCCTCGATGGGGGCCCGGTCGGCAGCTGAGCCAACCTCGGGGCGGTCCGGCGCTGGACCGTCCGCTGGAGGGCCGCCACCCCACCAGGGTGGTGGCCCTCCTAGTTCTCGGTGGCGATCCCGTCGGCGATGGACCGCGCCGCGGTGAGCAGCTTCGCCCGGACCACCCGGGCGGAGGTCATCATCTCGCCGGCCGGCAGCGCGCAGGCCAGCACCACCCGCCGCTCGATGTCCTTGTCCGGGGTGACCAGCACCGCGGCGCACGCCACGCCCTGGCGGAACTGCCCCAGCTCCAACTGCATGCCGCGCCGGTCGCCGGCGGCCAGGTCGGCCTCGAACGCCTCGACCGTGGTCAGGGTGGCGGTGGTGAACGGGCGCATACCGTATTCGCGCAGGTAGCGGAAGCGCTGCTCGGCGGTGAGCGTGGCGAGCAGGCTCTTGCCGAGCGCGGTGGCGTGCGCGCCCTCGTCGAAGCCCGGGACCAGGTCCTCCATGAACGGTGAGCGCGGCCCCTCGGCGGACGCGGTCACCGCCACCTGACCACCCACGAAGCGGCCCAGGTAGTGGCTCCAGCCGGTGTCCACGGCCGCGCGCCGCAGCGCCTCGCCCACCGCGGGCGGCCCCCGGAACGCGGTGACCAGCTCGCGGTAGCGGTCGGCCACCTCCAGCCCGACGATGTACGTCCCGTCCTCGCGCCGGATCACGTAGCCCTCGTAGGCCAGCGTGCGCACCAGGTGGTAGGTGGTGGCGACGGTCAACTCGCAGCGGCGGGCGATCTGCTTCACGGTGAGCCCTCTCGGCGCACGGCCGACCGACTCAAGCACTCGAAGCGCGCGGGAGACGCTGCGGATCAGGTCCGAAGGTTCCGCCAGGGGGTCGCGCACAACCACCTCCGCCGCCGGGGACTTACACCATATGAAAAACAGGCCGAGTGCGAAATGCCTGTTCGGATCGAGGATGCCAGATCACCGGACACCCACCGTGCACCGACAGACACGATCAGCAGCCAAAACTCGGCAGGCGTAGGTTGGCGACGATGACCGAAACAATGTCGCGAACCGCTCCGACGTCGGCCGGAGGAGCGGTCCGGGTCGGTGCCGGCGCCACCATCACCACCGTCGCCTGCGTCCTGCCGGTCTTCCTGGTCGGCGGCCTGGCCGTGCAGCTCGGCGACGAGCTGGGATTCGGCCCCGCCGGCCTGGGCCTGGCGGTCTCGGTCTACTTCGGCGTCAGCGCCCTGGCCTCGGTGCCCTCGGGCGCCATGGTCGAGCGGTACGGGCCGGCCCCGGTCGCCCGGGCCGGCATCCTGCTCTCCGCCGGCTCGCTGCTGGCCGTCGCGACGCTGGCCCGGTCGTACCCGGTGCTGGTGGCGCTGCTCGCGATCGGCGCCACCGCCAACGCCCTCGGCCAGCTCGCCAGCAATGCCGCGCTGGCCGCACACGTGCCGGCGCGGCGGCAGGGCCTCTCCTTCGGCGTGAAGCAGGCCGCCATCCCGGTCTCCGCGCTGCTGGCGGGCGTGGCGGTGCCGACGGTCGCGCTGACCGCGGGATGGCGCTGGGCCTTCGTCGCGGCTGCCGGGGCGGCGTTGGCCGCCCTCCCGGCCGTACCCCGGTCCGAGCGGAAACGGGACGGCCGCGCCGCCCCCGGGAGCGGCGGAGGCGGGCGAGGGCCGCTCGTGGTGGTGGGGCTGGCCGCGACGCTGGCGGCGGCCGCGGCGAACGCGCTGGGCACGTTCCTGGTCGACTCGTCGGCCGCGCGCGGGCTCTCCCCCGCCCTGGCCGGCCTGACCCTGACGCTCGGCAGCGCGGTGTGCGTGGTCGCGCGGATCGGGGTGGGTTGGTTCGCCGACCGGCGGGCGAGCGGGCATGTCGGGTTGATCGCCGGGCTGCTGGTGGCCGGTGCCGTGGGGCTGGCCCTGTTGTCGGTGGTCGGCCCGGTGCCGTTGGTCGCCGGCGTGGTGCTCGGGTTCGGTCTCGGTTGGGCCTGGCCCGGGCTGATGACCTTCGCGGTGGTCCGCCTCCACCCGCAGGCCCCGGCCGCCGCCACCTCGATCACCCAGACCGGGGTGTACGCGGGCGGCAGCCTCGGCCCGCTCGGCCTCGGCACGCTGGCCGGCGCCGCCGGCTACCCCGCGATGTGGCTGACCGCCGCCGTGGCCATGCTCCTGGCCGCCCTGCTCATGCTCCTCGGCGCCCGCCGCCTGTCCCGCACCGCCTGACCGGCCCCTCCGGCAGTACGGCGCATTCGGCGAGACCTGCCACCGGCCGCCCGGGTGTCGCGCCGCGGCCCGCAGCGCCCGGGGCCGCCGTGGCGCCCTCGGCCCGGCGTGATCCCTGGGATGCCCTGGCGCCGCGGGGGCAGGCTGCCGGTGGCGAGCCCCCCGCAAGGAAGACGCCACGTTCGAGCGATATACCGCCTGGTCATATTTATGACTCAGCGGTATATCGTGCAAAACGCGATCTCTTCCCAGCGGGGACTACGTTCCGTGACAGTGAAGGAGCCGACGCGCGCGACGCGGGCGCTGGTCCCGGTGACCCCGGCGGCCCGGGAGCGGCCTGACCGGTCAGCTGGTGCGGTCGGCGATGTAGTCGCAGAGAGATTCCAGGGCGCGGCGGGCCGGGCTCTCGGGGAGCGGGGCGAGGCGGGCGCGGGCGTCCTCGGCGTAGCTGCGCACCGTCTCCCGGGCGCGCTTGAGCGCCGGAGACTCGCGGAGCAGGGTCAGCGCCTCGGCGTGCAGCGCGTCGTCGACCAGCGGCCCGGTGGCCAGGATCTCCCGCAGCCGCACGCTGGCCGCGTCCGAGTCGTCGGCGGCGAGCGCGTAGAGCACCGGCAGGGTGGGCACGCCCTCGCGCAGGTCGGTGCCGGGTGTCTTGCCGGACTCCACCGACTCGCTGGCGATGTCCAGCAGGTCGTCGGAGAGCTGGAACGCCACCCCGATGATCTCGCCGTATCCGGCCAGGGCCTCGATGTGCTCGGGGGACGCGCCGCCGAACATGCCGCCGAAGCGGGCCGAGGTGGCGATCAGTGAACCGGTCTTCTCGGCGATCACGTGCAGGTAGTGGGCGACCGGGTCGGTGTCCCGCGGCCCGACCGTCTCGGCGATCTGGCCGTGCACCAGCCGGGCGAACGTGCGCGCCTGCAACCGGACCGCCTCCGGGCCCAGGTCGGCCGCGATGTCCGCGGCCCGGGCGAAGAGGTAGTCGCCGACCAGGATGGCCACCGAGTTGGTCCAGCGGGAGTTGGCGCTCGGGGCGCCCCGCCGCACGGCCGCCTCGTCCATCACGTCGTCGTGGTAGAGCGTCGCCAGGTGAGTGAGTTCCATCACCACGGCGGCCGGGACGACCTGCGCGGCCTCCGGGTCGCCGAACCGGGCGCCCAGCGCCACCAGCAACGGGCGGAACCGCTTGCCGCCGGCCTGGAGCAGGTGCCGGGCCGCCTCGGTGACGAGTGGGTCCGCGCTGGCCACGCTGGCCCGCAGGTGCGCCTCGACCCGGTCGAGCACGCCCAGCACGGAGGCTTCGACGCGCGGGTCGGCGAGGTGCAGGCCGAGCGCGCCGAACTGACCTGAATGCTCGCCAGCCGGGTTCACCACGTCTTCAACCATGCCACACCCGTTCGACCTGCTCGGCGAGGGGGATGGAGGCCGAGGGCCGGCACGCCACGGCATACCGGCCCTCGGAGGATCCGCTCGGTCATCGGACGAATTCGGCGGCACCGGTGGTCAGGTCGAGCAGCGGCCCGGGGACCACGCCGAGGACCAGCGTGGCCAGCACGCCGATGACCAGGGCCGCGGAGGTGAGCGCGCCCGGCACGGCCACCGTCGGGGTCGTCTCGCCCGGCTCGGAGAGCCACATCATCACCACGACCCGCAGGTACGGGAACGCCAGCACCATGCTGGTCAGCACGCCGGCGATCACCAGCCACGCCTGGTTCGCCTCCAGGGCCGGCCCGAACACCGCGAACTTGCTGGTGAAGCCGCTGGTGAGCGGGATGCCGGCGAAGGCCAGCAGGATGAACGTGAAGACCGCCGCGAAGAACGGCGAGCGTCGACCCAGCCCGGCCCAGCGGGACAGGTGGGTGGCCTCGCCGTCGGCGTCCCGCACCAGCGTCACCACGGCGAACGCGGCGAGCACCGAGAATCCGTACGCGGCCAGGTAGAACATCGTGCCGGAGAGCCCCGACTTGGTCGGCGCCAGGACACCCACCAGCAGGTAGCCGGCGTTCGCGATCGACGAGTACGCCAGCAGGCGCTTGATGTCCGTCTGGGTGACCGCGAGCACGGCGCCGACCAGCATGGTCAGCACCGCCACCACGCCGAGCACCGGGGTGAAGTCCCAGGCGGCGCCGGCGAAGGCGACGTGGAAGACCCGCAGCAGCGCGCCGAACGCGGCGACCTTGGTGCAGGCGGCCATGAAGCCGGTCACCGGCGTCGGCGCGCCCTGGTAGACGTCGGGCGTCCAGACGTGGAACGGCGCGGCGGCGGCCTTGAACAGCAGACCGATGGCGAGCAGCGCCATGCCGGCGAAGAGCAGCACCTGGCTGGACGAGGACTGGCCGACCGCCGCGTGCACGGTGGCGAAGTCGACGCCGGCGCCCCGGCCCGGGATCCCGGACGTGAAGCCGTAGATCAGGGCGACGCCGAACAGGAAGAACGCCGACGCGTACGCGCCGAGCAGGAAGTACTTCATCGCCGCCTCCTGGCTCAGCAGCCGCCGGCGACGGGCCAGCGCGCAGAGCAGGTAGAGCGGCAGCGAGAAGACCTCGAGCGAGATGAACATGGTCAGCAGGTCGTTCGCCGCCACGAAGATCAGCATGCCGCCGATCGCGAACGTCATCAGCGGGTAGACCTCGGTGGCGCCGCCGACGCCCTCGGCCTGCTTGCGGTCCTCGGGCGACTCGGCGGTGACCGCCGCGTGCGCCACGAACGCGCCGCCCCGCTCCACCGCGCGCTCGCCGACGAGCAGCAGCGCCATGGCGGCCAGGACCAGGATGGCGCCCTGGAGGAACAGCGTCGGCCCGTCCACCGCGATCGCGCCACCGGCGGTGATCAGCCGGTCGTCGGAGTTCAGGATCACCATGGCGATCGCGGCCAGCACCGCCAGCAGGGCGAGGCCGAGCTGCACCCCGTTGCGCAGGCGGCGCGGCACGAACGCCTCGACCAGGACGCCGACCAGAGCCGCGCCCAACATGATCAGGATGGGAGCGAGCGCCGCGTAGTCGATCGACGGCAGCTTCAGTTCACTCACTTCGAAGCCTCCTGGACGCTGCCGACCTCAGGGGCGGGATCGGACTTGCCGACGTCCTGCATGGTCGCCTGGACGGCGGGGTTGATGACATCGGTGACCGGCTTCGGATAGAAGCCGAGCAGCACGATCAGCGCGATCAGCGGCGCGACGACGACCTTCTCGCGCAGCGTGAGGTCCCGGCGCATGCCCTCGACCTCGGTCAGCGCCGGGTTCAGCGTGCCCTGGGTGGTGCGCTGCACCATCCACAGCACGTACGCGGCGGCCAGGATGATGCCGAGCGTGGCGATCACCGCGACCGGCTTGTTGACCGTGAACGTGCCGATCAGCACCAGGAACTCGGAGACGAACGGCGCGGTGCCGGGCAGCGCCAGCGAGGCCAGACCGGCGAAGAAGAGCACGCCGGCCAGCACCGGCACCAGCTTGCCCGCGCCGCCGAAGTCGCTGATCAGCGCCGAACCGCGCCGGGCGATCAGCATGCCGACCACCAGGAAGAGCAGGCCGGTGGCGAGCCCGTGGTTGAGCATGTAGAGCACCGCGCCGGTGCCGGCCTGGGTGGTGAAGGCGAAGATGCCCACGCCGATGAACCCGAAGTGCGCGATCGAGGTGTACGACACCAGTCGCTTCAGGTCGTTCTGCCCGACCGCCAGCAGCGCGGCGTAGATGATGCCGATGACCCCCAGCGCCAGCGCCCACGGCGCGAACCAGCGCGACGCCTCCGGGAACAGCGGGAGGCAGTAGCGCAGGATGCCGAACGTGCCGACCTTGTCCAGCACGCCGACCAGCAGCGCGGCCGCCCCGGCCGGGGCGGCGCCACCGGCGTCCGGCAGCCAGGTGTGGAACGGGAAGAACGGCGCCTTGATCGCGAAGGCGATGAAGAAGCCGAGGAACAGCCAGCGGGCGGTATTCGTGGCGAACTCCGCCTGGCTCAGCGCCTGCCAGTCGAAGGTCTTCCCGCCGACCACCCAGAGGCCGATCACCGCGGCCAGCATGAACAGGCCGCCGACCAGTGAGTAGAGGAAGAACTTCACCGCCGCGTACTGCCGCTGGTGGCCGCCGTAGCTGCCGATCAGGAAGTACATCGGCACCAGCATGACCTCGAAGAACACGTAGAACAGGAAGACGTCGGCGGCGGCGAAGACGCCGATCATCGTGCACTCGAGGACAAGCAGCAGCGCGAAGTAGACCGGCACCGAGCGCTTCGACGACTCGGCGTCGTGCCAGGACGCCAGGATCACCAGCGGCACCAGGATCGCGATCAGCATCAGCATGACCAGCGCGATGCCGTCCACCTCGAAGGTGAACCGCACGCCCCAGTTCGGGATCCACGGGTACGACTCGCGGAACTGGAACCGGTCACCGCCGGCGGAGAAGGCGAACCACATCACCACCGAGAGCACCAGCACCAGCAGCGACCAGCCGAACGCCACCAGCTTGGCCAGGTCCGGCCGGCTGCGCGGCAGCAACGCCACCACCAGGGCGCCGACCAGCGGCGCCACGGTCAGCACCGAGAGGAACGGGAAGTTGGACATTATTCGGCCTTACCTCCGTCGTGACTGCGTGGCCCGCCGGCGGGGGCGGCCGCGTTGCTGTCGATCACGCCAGCCACCCCGCCTGCACCGCCAGGAACGCCGCCACCACGAGCAGCGCGCCGGTCAGGATCGAGGTCGCGTACGACCGCACGAAGCCGGTCTGCAGCCGCCGGAGCCGGCCCGAGCCCCCACCCACCGCGGCGGCGAGGCCGTTGACCAGCCCGTCGACGCCCCGGTTGTCGAGGAACACCAGCGCCCGGGTGAGGAAGATGCCCGGCTTCTCGAAGACCGCCTCGTTGAAGGCGTCCGTGTAGAGGTTGCGGCGGGCGGCGGTGACCACCACACCGGCCGGCTGCGGCTCGGTGGCCGTGCCGGTGCGGAACAGGAACCAGGCCAGCCCGGCCCCGAGCACGGTGATCAGGATCGAGAGGATGGTGATCACGGTGTGCGAGAGCACGCCGTGCGCCTCGCCACCCGCCTCCTCGCCGAGCACCGGGGTCAGCCACGACACCACGCCGTCGTTCAGCGTCATCAGACCACCGGCCACCACCGAGCCGGCGGCGAGCAGGATCAGCGGGATCGTCATGAGCTTCGGCGACTCGTGCGGGTGCTCGATGTCCTCGGTCCACCGCTTCGGGCCGTGGAACGTGAGCACGAACAGCCGGGTCATGTAGAACGCGGTGAGCCCGGCGCCGAGGAGCGCCGCGCCGCCGAACAGCCAGGCGGTCCAGCCCTCCCGCTCGAACGCGGACGCGATGATCGGCTCCTTGGAGAAGTAGCCGGAGAGCGGCGGGATGCCGATGATGGCCAGCCAGCCCATCATGAACGTCAGCCAGGTGATCTTCATGTACTTCGACAGCCCGCCGAAGCGGCGGATGTCCACCTGGTCGTTCATGCCGTGCATGACCGAGCCGGCGCCGAGGAACATGTTGGCCTTGAAGAAGCCGTGCGCCAGCAGGTGGATGATGGCCAACGCGTACGCGCCGCCGCCCAGACCGACGCCGAGGAACATGTAGCCGATCTGGCTCACCGTGGACCAGGCCAGCACCCGCTTGATGTCGTCCTTCGCCGCGCCGATGACGCAGCCCATCAGCAGGGTGAGCGCGCCGACGCTGACCACCACGAGCTGGAGCGTCTCGTTGGCGGAGAAGATCGGGTTGGAGCGGGCGATCAGGTAGACGCCCGCGGTGACCATGGTGGCCGCGTGGATGAGCGCCGACACCGGGGTCGGGCCCTCCATCGCGTCCGGCAGCCACGCCTGGAGCGGGAACTGACCGGACTTGCCGGCCGCGCCCAGGAGCAGCAGCAGGCCGAGCACCAGCACCGTGGTGGAGGTCAGCGAGCCGACCCCGTTGAACACCTCGTCGTACTGGGTGGTGCCGAGCATGGCGAACATGACGAAGATGCCGATGGCCAGGCCGGCGTCGCCGACCCGGTTCATCAGGAACGCCTTCTTGCCGGCGGTGGCCGCGCTGGGCCGGCCGTACCAGAAGGAGATCAGCAGGTACGACGCCAGGCCGACGCCCTCCCAGCCGAAGTAGAGCATCACGTAGTTGTTGCCGAGCACCAGCAGCAGCATGGCGGCGACGAACAGGTTGAAGTATCCGAAGAACCGGCGCCGGCCCTCGTCATGCGCCATGTACTCCACGGCGTAGAGGTGGATGAGGAAACCCACCCCGGTGATCAGCAGGACGAACACCGCGGCCAGCGGGTCGAAGAGCAGACCGAAGTCCACCTTCAGGTCGCCGACCGTGATGAACTGCCAGAGACTCTGCTCGACCTGCTTGTTCTCCAGGCCGCGCAGCTGGAAGAAGTAGGTCAGGCCGAGCACGAACGCGGCGCCGATGGCCGCCACGCCCAGCCAGTGGCCCCAGCGGTCCGCCCGCCTGCCGAGCAGCAGCAGGACCGCCGCGCTGACCAGCGGGATCGCCACCAGCAGCCAGACGCTGCCCAGCAGGCCATCCGCAGTAGCGAATTCCACAGTCTGTTCCACCGCAGACCCCTCAGTACTTCAGCAGGTTGGCGTCGTCGACGCTGGCCGAGCGCCGGGTCCGGAAGATCGCCATGATGATCGCGAGACCGACCACGACCTCGGCCGCCGCCACCACCATCACGAAGAACGCCATGATCTGGCCGTTCAGGTCGCCGTTGATCCGGCTGAACGTGACCAGGGTCAGGTTGGCCGCGTTGAGCATCAGCTCGACGCACATGAACAGCACGATGGCGTTGCGTCGGACCAGCACGCCGACGGCGCCGATGGTGAACAGCACCGCCGCGAGGATCAGGTAGTAGTCCGGCGTCATTTCTCCGTACCCTTCAGTGCGGTCTCCTCCGACGTCATGTCGCGCACCGGCATGATCTCCGGGATGCCACGGTCGGTGAGCCGGCCGTCCGGCAGGCGGGCCGGCGTGGCCACCGAGGAGGAGGTGGCGAAGACGCCCGGGCCGGGCTTCGGGCCGGGGTAGTTGCCGGGCCGGAACCGCGCCTTCATGGTGGCGACCTGGTCCATCCGGTCCTCCTTGCGCCGCTCCACGTGCGCCAGCACCATCGCGCCCACCGCGGCCGTGATCAGCAGCGCCGAGGTCAGCTCGAAGGCGAAGACGTACTTGGTGAAGAGCAGCCGGGCGATGCCCTGCACGTTGCCCTCGGCGTTGGCCTGGTCGAGCCCGGCCGCCCGCACGCCGTCGAGCGCGCGGTAGAGGCCAGTGCCGACCAGGCCGGCGAAGCCGAGCCCGAGCACCACCGCGGCGACCCGCTGGCCGCGCAGCGTCTCGATCAGCGAGTCGGACGCGTCCCGGCCGACCAGCATCAGCACGAACAGGAAGAGCATCATGATCGCGCCGGTGTAGACGATGATCTGCACCATGCCGATGAACGGCCCGGCCTGGAGCACGTAGAACACGCCCAGGCAGAGCATGGTCAGCACCAGCCAGAGCGCGGAGTGCACCGCGTTGCGGGCCCACACCATGCCGAGCGCCCCGATCAGGGCCAGCGGGGCGAGGATCCAGAAGGTGACCTCCTCACCCCCGGTCACGTCGCCCGCCGCGGCGAGCACCGTCTGTGTGGTCATGCCCCTGCTCCCTTGCCCGCCTCGGACCGCTGCGCGGCCTGCTCGGCGCCGGGGAAGGTCACGCCGGGGTGCTCCTCCACCTGGTACCGGCCCGGGCCCATCGGCGAGTGCTCGGCGCCGGCCGAGGTGCCCGGGTTGGTCAACGCGCCGACGTAGTAGTCCTTCTCGCTGTCGCCCAGCCGCATCGGGTGCGGCGGCTGCTCCATGCCTTCGAGCAGCGGCGCGAGCAGCTGCTCCTTGGTGAAGATCAGGTCCTGCCGGTTGTCCCGGGCCAGCTCGTACTCGTTGCTCATGGTGAGCGAACGGGTCGGGCAGGCCTCGATGCAGAGCCCGCAGAAGATGCACCGGGCGTAGTTGATCTGGTAGGTGCTGGCGTACCGCTCACCCGGGGAGAAGCGCTGCTCCTCGGTGTTGTCGCCACCCTCCACGTAGATCGCGTCGGCCGGGCAGGCCCAGGCGCACAGCTCGCAGCCGATGCACTTCTCCAGCCCGTCCGGGTGCCGGTTGAGGATGTGCCGCCCGTGGTAGCGCGGCGCCGAGACCGGCGGCTTGAACGGGTAGTCGGTGGTGACGACCTTCTTGAACATGTGCGAGAAGGTGACCCCGAAGCCCTTGAACGTTCCGGTGATCGCGCCCACGTCACACCTCCCTGGAGTCCGAGCCGGCGACGACGTTGGCCGGCTCCCGCTCGGCGACCACGCGCCGGGTACGAGGGCTCGGCGGAACCTGAAGATCCATCGGAGGCAGCGGGAAGCTGCCGTACGGCCGGCTGTCCACCTGCTCCTGCGGGGACGGCTTCGGCTGCTTCTTCTTGCCGGGCCAGAAGAGCGTGGCCAGCAGCAGCACGCCCGCGCCGATGGCGGTCGCGAGCAGCCGGTCGTTGGTCTGCCAGTCCTCGATCGAGCGCAGCCCGGCGAGCACCAGGATCCAGACCAGGTTGATCGGCAGCAGCACCTTCCAGCCGAACCGCATGAACTGGTCGTAGCGGAGCCGGGGCAGCGTGCCGCGCAGCCAGACGAACACGAAGACCAGCAGGATCACCTTGCCGAAGAACCACAGCATCGGCCACCAACCCTCGTTGGCGCCCGACCAGAGCGTGATCGGCCAGGGGGCCCGCCAGCCGCCGAGGAACAGCGTGGTGGTGACCGCCGACATGGTCACCATCGCCACGTACTCGGAGAGCATGAAGAGCGCGAACTTCAGCGAGCTGTACTCCGTCATGAAGCCCGCGACCAGCTCCGACTCCGCCTCCGGCAGGTCGAACGGGGCCCGGTTGGTCTCACCGACCATGGCGATGAAGAAGATGATGAAGCTGGGCAGCAGCAGGATCGCGTACCAGCCGGGGGCCGGCAGGTCGAACCCGCCGATGCTCAGTTGGGTGGCGTCGCCCTGCGCGGCGACGATCCCGCTGGTCGACATCGTGCCGGCGGTCATGAACACCGCCACGATGCTCAGCCCCATCGCGACCTCGTAGGAGATCATCTGGGCGCTGGACCGGAGACCGCCGAGCAGCGGGTACGTCGAGCCGGAGGCCCACCCGCCGAGCACGATGCCGTAGACGCCCATCGAGGAGCAGGCCAGGATCACCAGCACCGCCACCGACACGTCGGTGACCTGCAGCGGCGTCCAGTGGCCGAAGATGCTCACCTTCGGGCCGAACGGGATCACCGACAGCGCGGTGACCGCAGAGATCACCGAGATGGTCGGGGCGAAGAAGAAGACCACCTTGTCGGCGGCGCGCGGGAGGATGTCCTCCTTGAACGCCATCTTCAGGCCGTCCGCGAGCGTCTGGAGCAGGCCGAACGGGCCGACCTGGTTGGGGCCGGGCCGCACCGCCATCCGGCCGACGACCCGCCGCTCGAACCAGACGCCGAGCAGCGTGGCCAGCAGGCCGAAGGCGAACGCGAAGACGATCTTCCCGAGGACCAGCCACCACGGGTCCCTGCCGAAGTCGGCGAGCGTCGGGTCCTGCGCCGCGAGGATGACGGCGTTCACTGGGATACACCCCCGGTGTTGAGGAGCGGACCCGGGCGCGCCGCGGCGTCCGCGGCGATGGGCGCCGCGGTCACCTGCACGACGTGACCGGACGTCGCGCCGAGGCTGCGTCGTACGGTCGAGCCGGGTGAGTTGGTCGGCAGCCAGACGACGCCGTCCGGCATCTCGGTGATCGCCGCCGGCAGGGTGACCGCGCCGCGGTCGGTGCCGACCGTGACCGGGTCCCCGTCGGCCACGCCGAGCGCCTCGGCGCTGCCCTTGCCCAGCCGGACCACCGGCGGGCGGGCGGTGCCGGCGAGGTGCTCGTCGCCGTCGGTGAGGCTGCCCAGGTCGACGAGCTGGTGCCAGGTGGCCAGCACGGCCTGGCCCGGCCCGGGCTGCGGCACGGTGGCCGGCTCGACCGAGGGCGCGGACGGCCGCTCGACCCGGGTTCGGGGCAGCGCGCCCAGCTCGCGGCGCACGCTCGGCACGTCGCCGGCGCCGAGCCGCACGTCGAGCTGCGCCGCGATGGCGTCGAGCACCCGACCGTCGGTCATCGCGCCGGTGTCCAGCACCTTCTCGAAGGTGCGCAGCCGGCCCTCCCAGTCGAGGAAGCTGCCGGCCTTCTCGACCACCGGGGCGACCGGGAAGACCACGTCCGCCCGCCGGGACACCGCGCTCATCCGCAGTTCCAGGCTGACCAGGAACGGCACCGCGTCCAGGGCCGTCTCGGCCAGGCGCGGGTCGGCCAGGTCGGCCGGGTCGACCCCGGCCACCACCAGGGCGCCGAGGCGGCCGTCGGCCGCCGCGCCCAGGATGCCGTCGGTGTCGCGACCGGCCTGGCTCGGGATGACCCCGGCCGGGATGTCCCACGCCTCGCCCAGCTCCGCGCGGGCGGCCGGCTCGGTGACCACGCGACCGCCGGGGAGCAGGTTGGGCAGGCAGCCCGCGTCGACCGCGCCGCGGTCACCCGCGCGCCGCGGCACCCAGGCCAGACGGGCCCCGGTACGCCGGGCCACGTCCGCCGCCGCGGAGAGTCCGCCGGGCACCGCGCCCAGCCGCTCGCCGACGATCAGGGTCGCGCCCGGCTGCCCCAGCGCCTCGGCCACCGTGGCGTGCTCGGCCAGCACGCTGGCCTCCTCGCCCGGCACCACCCGGGCGAGCTTCGCCCCGAGCTTCTCCAGGCCGCGGGTCGCGAACGGCGCGATCGCGTACACGGTGAGCTTCTTCTTCAGGTACGCCTTGCGCAGCCGCAGGAAGAGGATCGGGCACTCCTCCTCCGGCTCCAGGCCGACCAGCACCACCGCGGGCGCGTTCTCCACGTCGGCGTAGGTCACGTCGGTGACCCCGGCGACGTCGCTGGCCAGGAAGTCGGCCTCCTCGCGGGAGACCGGGCGGGCCCGGAAGTCGATGTCGTTGGTGTGCAGCGCCACCCGGGCGAACTTCGCGTACGCGTAGGCGTCCTCGACGGTGAGCCGGCCGCCGGTCAGCACCGCCGTGCCGGTCCCGCCGTCGCGGGCCGCGCGCAGCCCTTCGGCGGCCCGGGCGAACGCCTCGCTCCACGACGCCTCGCGCAGCTCACCGGTCTTCTCGTCCCGCACCAGCGGGGTGGTGAGCCGGTCGAACGCGCGGGTGTACTGGAAGCCCCAGCGGCCCTTGTCGCAGTTCCACTCCTCGTTCACCGCCGGGTCGTCGCCGGCCAGGCGGCGCAGCACCTTGCCCCGGCGCCAGTCGGTGCGCTGGGCGCAGCCGGCCGAGCAGTGCTCGCAGACGCTGGGCGAGGAGACCAGGTCGAACGGGCGGGACCGGAAGCGGTACTGGCTGCCGGTGAGCGCGCCCACCGGGCAGATCTGCACGGTGTTGCCGGAGAAGTAGGAGTTGAACGGGACGTCACCGGCGTCGCCGTCCTCGCCGTACTCCTCGTCCCGGTAGATGTTGATCTCCTCGTGCGAGGAGCGTCCCATCAGGTCGATGAACTTGTCGCCGGCGATCTCCTCGGAGAACCGGGTGCATCGCTGGCAGAGCACGCAGCGCTCGCGGTCGAGCAGCACCTGGGTGCTGATCGGCAGCGGCTTCGGGTACTCCCGCTTGTGCTCGTGGAAGCGGGAGTCGGTGCGGCCGGTGGACATGGCCTGGTTCTGCAGCGGGCACTCGCCGCCCTTGTCGCACATCGGGCAGTCCAGCGGGTGGTTGAGGAGCAGCAGCTCCATCACCCCCTCCTGGGCCTTCTTGGCGACCGGCGAGGTGAGCTGGGTCCGCACGACCATGCCGTCGGCGACGGTCTGGGTGCAGGAGGCGACCGGCTTGCGCTGGCCCTCCACCTCCACCAGGCACTGCCGGCAGGCGCCGGCCGGGGCCAGCAGCGGGTGGTCGCAGAAGCGCGGGATCTCGGTGCCCAGCTGCTCGGCGACGCGGATCAGCAGCGCGCCCTTGGGCGCGGTGACCTCGACGCCGTCGATGGTCAGCGTGACGGTCTCGGTCTGCTTGGCTACGTCGGTCATTAGTGGGCTCCCACCAGAGACTTGTCCGACAGCTTCGGCGCGGTACGTCCCTCGATGTAGTCGAGGTAGTCCTGCTTGAAGTACTTCAGCGACGAGGTCACCGAGCTGGTCGCACCGTCACCCAGGCCGCAGAACGAGCGGCCGAGGATGTTGTCGCAGGTGTCGAGCAGGGTGTCCAGGTCCTCGTGGGTGCCCTGGCCGGACAGGATCCGCCGGTAGACCCGGACCATCCAGTAGTTGCCCTCCCGGCACGGGGTGCACTTGCCGCACGACTCGTGGTGGTAGAACTCCAGCCACCGGTAGGTCGCGTAGACCGGGCAGTCCTGGTCGGAGAAGATCTGCGTGGCCGTGGTGCCCAGGATCGAGCCGGCCGCCGCCACCCCCTCGAAGTCCAGCGGCACGTCCAGGTGCTCGGCGGTGAGCAGCGGCGTCGAGGAGCCGCCCGGGGTCCAGAACTTCAGCTCGTGTCCGGGCTTCATCCCGCCGGCCAGCTCGATCAGCTCGCGCAACGTGATGCCCATCGAGCACTCGTACTGGCCGGGGTTGGCGATCCGGCCGGACAGCGAGTAGATCATCGGGCCGGACGACTTCTCCGTGCCCATGGTCTTCCACCAGTCCGCGCCGCCCAGCACGATGTACGGCACGCTGGCGATGGTGCCGACGTTGTTGACCACGGTCGGGCTGGCGTACAGGCCATGGGTCGCCGGGAACGGCGGGCGCAGGCGGGGCTGGCCCCGGAAGCCCTCCAGCGAGTCCAGCAGCGCGGTCTCCTCGCCGCAGATGTACGCCCCGGCGCCGGAGTGCACCACCAACTCCAGGTCGAACTTCGAGCCGAGGATGTTCCGGCCGAGGTAGCCCTTGGCGTACGCCTCGGCCACCGCGCTGCGCAGCCGCCGGGCGGCGTGCACGGCCTCGCCGCGGATGTAGATGTACGCCCGGTTGGCCCGGATCGCGTACGACGCGATGATCACGCCCTCGACCAGCGCGTGCGGGTCGTGCGTCATCAGCGGCAGGTCCTTGCAGGTGCCCGGCTCGCCCTCGTCGGCGTTCACCACCAGGTAGTGCGGCTTGCCGTCACCCTGCGGGATGAACCCCCACTTGAGACCGGTCGGGAAGCCCGCGCCGCCCCGGCCGCGCAGCCCGGAGTCCTTGATCAGCTGGATCAGGTCGTCCGGGTGCGCCTTGAGCGCCTTGCGCAGGGCGGCGTAGCCGTCCAGCTTCTCGTAGGTGCCGAGCCGCCAGGCGTCCGGCGACAGCCAGCGCTTGGTGAGCACCGGCGTGAGCTTGGCCAACGTCTCCGGTCGAGGAGTGGTCACTTCCGGACCCCCGTTCCGCTCGCGTCCGCCGGGTCGGCGCCGTCGGCGTCCGTACCGGCCTCCGCCTCCTTGAGGTTGCGCTCCTGCGCGCCGGCCGCGTCGCCGGCGGGCTTGCCGTCGCCGGCCGGCGGGTTCGCCGCCGCGCCGGCGGCCTCCGCCGCCCGCGCGTCGCGCGGCGCCGGCGCCGGGCCGTCCACCGGGACCTTGGTGCCGGGCGCGTCGGGCACCGGGGTGCTCGCGTCGGGCTGCCGGGTCTCGGCGGTACGCACCTGCGGCGACTTGTCGTCCGGCGCCTTCACGTCCGGCGCGGTGCTGCCGCTGGCCGCCGCGGGCGTCGCCGGCTCGGCCGCGCCCGCGTTGCCGGCGGTCTCGGCCTTGGCGGGCTCGGCCTTGGCCGGCTCCGGCGCGGGGGCCGGCTTCTCGGCCTCGGCCTTCGCCTTGGCCTCGGCGGCGGCCCGGTCGGCCTCGGCCTTGCTGCGGATCGGCGTCTTCGGGTCGAAGCCCGGCACCGCGATGCCGTGCTCCTCGGCCAGGCGCAGGCCGCGCAGCGTCGGCGCGCCCGGCCCACCGTCGGCCACCGCGCCGTCCCGCTCGTCGGCGAAGCCGGCGAGCTGGACCGCCATCTCCTTCAGCGTGCAGAGCCGCGCGCCCCGGGTCGGCATCGGCCGGCCACCGGCCTGCAACTCCTGCACCACGCCGAGCGCGCCCTGCGGCTCCACGTTGTCGAAGAAGTCGTAGTTGACGGTCATCACCGGGCCGTAGTCGCACGCCGCCAGGCACTCGGCGTGCTCCAGGGTGATCTTCCCGTCGGCGGTGGTCTCCTCGTGCCCGACGCCCAGGTGCTCGGCGAGCGCGTCGTAGACCGCCTGGCCGCCCAGCACGTCGCACATGGTGTTGGTGCAGACGCTGACCAGGTAGTCACCGCTCGGCTTGCGCTTGTACATGGTGTAGAAGGTGGCGACCGCGCCGACCTGGGCCTTGTTCAGCCCGAGCACCTCGGCGCAGAACTCGACCCCGGCCGGGGAGACGTAGCCCTCCTCGGACTGGACCAGGTGCAGCAGCGGCAGCAGCGCCGAACGCGACCGGTCCGCGGGGTAGCGGGCGATGATCTCCCGCGCCCGCACGCGAGTCGTTTCGGTAAAGGTCATCGGTCACAACCACCCATCACGGGGTCCAGCGAGGCGCCGCCGGCGATCACGTCGGCGATCAGGCCACCCTCGGCCATGGCCGGGAGGGCCTGGAGGTTGATGAAGCTCGGTTCCCGGTAGTGCACCCGGTAGGGCCGGGTGCCGCCGTCGGACACCGCGTGCACGCCCAGCTCGCCGCGGGGCGACTCGATGCCGACGTACACCTGGCCCGGCGGAACCCGGAAACCCTCGGTGACGAGCTTGAAGTGGTGGATCAGCGACTCCATCGACTGACCCATGATCTTCGCGACGTGCTCCAGCGAGTTGCCCATGCCGTCGACGCCGATGGCGAGCTGCGCCGGCCAGGCGATCTTCTTGTCGGACACCATCACCGGGCCCGGCTTCAACCGGTCGAGCGCCTGCTCGACCAGCTTCAGCGACTCGCGGATCTCCGCCAGTCGGACCAGGTAGCGGCCCCACACGTCACCGTCGGTGTGCGTCGGCACGTCGAACTCGTACGTCTCGTAGCCGCAGTACGGCATGGTCTTGCGCAGGTCCCAGGCCAGGCCCGCGGAGCGGAGCACCGGGCCGGTCACACCGAGCGCCAGGCAGGCGGTCACGTCGAGCACCGCGACGTTCGTGGTGCGCTCGATCCAGATCGGCTGGCCGGAGAGCAGGTTCTCGTACTCCTTGAGCTTCTTCGGCATCAGCGTCAGGAAGTCGCGGATCTTGCGGATCGCGTCGTCCGGCACGTCCTGCGCCACGCCGCCCGGCCGCACGTACGCGTGGTTCATCCGCAGGCCGGTGATGGTCTCGAAGATGTCGAGGATGTACTCCCGCTCGCGGAAGCCGTACAACATCATGTTGATCGCGCCCAGCTCCATGCCGGTGGTGGCCAGCCAGACCAGGTGCGAGGAGATCCGGTTCAGCTCCATCATCAGCACCCGGATCGTGGTGGCCCGCTCGGTCACCTCGTCGGTGACGCCGAGCAGCTTCTCCACCGCGAGCGCGTACGCCGTCTCGTTGAAGATCGGGGAGAGGTAGTCCATCCGGGTCACGAACGTCGAGCCCTGGACCCAGTTGCGGTACTCCAGGTTCTTCTCGATGCCGGTGTGCAGGTAGCCGACGACCGAGCGGGCCTCACGGACCGTCTCGCCCTCCAGCTCCAGGATCAGCCGGAGCACGCCGTGCGTGGACGGGTGCTGCGGACCCATGTTGACGACGATCCGCTCGTCGTTGATCGGGTCGGTGCCGGAGACGACCTGGTCCCAGTCGCCACCGGTGACGGTGAAGACCTTGCCCTCGGTGGTCTCGCGCTCGGTCGCGTAGTTCGACGTGGTCACTGGTAAGACCTCCTCCGGTCCGGCGGCGGGATCTCGGCGCCCTTGTACTCCACCGGGACGCCGCCGAGCGGGTAGTCCTTGCGCTGGGGGTGCCCCTCCCAGTCGTCCGGCATGAGGATCCGGGTCAGGTTGGGGTGGCCGTCGAAGACGATGCCGAACATGTCGTACGCCTCCCGCTCCTGCCAGTCGGCGGTCGGGTAGACGGCCGTGACGCTCGGCAGGTGCGGGTCCTCGGCGGAGACCGCGGCCTCCAGCCGGACCGTCCGGCGGTAGGTCATCGAGGTCAGCTGGTAGACCACGTGCAGCCGGCGCTCGTCGGCGCCCAGGTAGTCCACACCGGACACCGAGGAGCAGAGCTCGAAGCGCAGCGACATGTCGTCGCGCATCACCTGGCAGACCTCGGCGATCCGCTCCGGCCGCACGTGCAGGGTCAGTTCGCCCCGGTCGACCACGACCTTCTCGATCGCATCGCCGAACTGCGGGTACGCCTCCTCCAGCGCGTCCCGCACCTCGTCGAAGTAGCTCCCGTACGGCCGGGCGGCCTCCTCGATCGGCTTGCGCTGGCGGACCAGGCCGCCGTAGCCGGAGACGTCGCCGGTGCCCTGGTTGCCGAACATGCCCCGACCGGCCGGGGAGGCCGGCGGGTACTCGGCCGGCGCGGTGGAACTGGCCCCGGCGGGGGTGGTCGGTACCGGCACCCCGCCGTCGTTGTTCCGGTCGTTCGGCGAGGTCATTTCGGGCCCCCCTGCGTCTGGAGGTGGTTCTGCGCCTTCATCCAGTTCTCGATCCGCAACTGCTCCTCGCGCCCCTCGCGGACCGCCTTCGTCCACTCGGCGCGCCGGGCCTTGTCGTTGCGGTACGACGACGGCATCGAGCCGTACGGCACGACGGGCACGTCACCGCGCTCCTTGCGGGCCTGGTGCATCTTGCGGCCGTTCGGGCCCAGCGGCTCGTACATGATCTTCTCGCGGAGCTTGAGCACCGCGTCGATGAGCATCTCCGGCCGGGGCGGGCAGCCGGGCAGGTACATGTCGACCGGGACGACGTGGTCGACGCCCTGCACGATCGCGTAGTTGTTGAACATGCCGCCGCTGCTGGCGCAGACGCCCATCGAGATGACCCAGCGGGGCTCGGCCATCTGGTCGTAGATCTGCCGCAGCACCGGGGCCATCTTCTGGCTGACCCGGCCGGCGACGATCATCAGGTCGGCCTGCCGGGGCGAGGCGCGGAAGACCTCCATGCCCCAGCGGCCCATGTCGTAGTGCGGGCCGCCGGCCGCCATCATCTCGATGGCACAGCAGGCCAGGCCGAACGTGGCGCCCCAGACGGACGACTTCCGCGACCAGTTGACCAGCTTCTCGACGCTGGTGAGCAGGACGCCGGAGGGAAGCTTCTCCTCGATGCCCATCTGCTACCTCCTCAGTCCCAGTCCAGGCCGCCGCGCCGCCAGACGTAGGCGTAGGCGACGAAGACCGCGACGATGAACAGGACCATCTCCACGAAGCCGAAGATCGGCAGGGCGTCGAAGGAGACCGCCCAGGGGTAGAGGAAGATGATCTCGATGTCGAAGACGATGAAGAGCATCGCCGTCAGGTAGAACTTGATCGGGAACCGGCCGCCGCCGACCGGCTGCGGGCTCGGCTCGATGCCACACTCGTACGCCTCGAGCTTGGCCTTGTTCAGACGCCGGGGGCCGGCGAATCGGGCGGCGGCCACGGAGAACAGCGCGAACCCCGCGGCGAGGGCGAACAGCCCGATGATGGGTGCGTAAGGAGAGAGCGTCATCGTTGTCCCCTGCTCGTCCTTCCCTGACCTCGGTGGTTGGCCAAAATCACACTATTCACGTCCCTCACGACCTCGGTCGGCGGGGGTCGATCTCCGTCCGTCCCGTGGGCACGCCCCCGGGGCGGTGGTCTCCTACACGGCCGGGGCCGCCTTCGTCATCGCGTTGATGACCCGGTCCATCGCGTCCCCGCCGCGCGGGTCGGTCAGGTTCGCCAGCAGCTTGAGCACGAAGCGCATCAGCATCGGGTGCGGCATGCCGTGCCTGGTGGCCAGCCGCATCACCTCGGGCCGGCCGATGAGCTTCACGAAGATGCCGCCGAGCCGGTAGTAGCCGCCGAAGCGGGCCTTCAACTCCTGCGGGTAGGCCATCAGCGCCCGCTCCCGCTCCGCGCCGGCCGGGCGGGCGAGCGCCTGCACCGCGACCTCCGCGGCCAGCTCGCCGGACTCCATCGCGTACGCGATGCCCTCGCCGTTGAACGGGTTGACCATGCCGCCGGAGTCGCCGACGAGCAGCACCCCGCGGGTGTAGTGCGGGACCCGGTTGAAGCCCATCGGCAGCGCGGCGCCGAGGATCGGACCCTCCGCGTTGGCCTCGTCGGTCATCCCCCAGTCCTCCGGGGTGTTGGCCAGCCAGTCGGTGAGCAGCCGCCGGTAGTTCGTCTTGCCGAACGCGGAGGAGGAGTTGAGCACGCCCAGGCCGACGTTCACCCGGCCGTCGCCGAGGCCGAAGATCCAGCCGTAGCCGGGCAGCAGCGCGTCGTTGCCCTTGGCCCGCAGCTCCAGCCAGGACTCCAGGTAGTCGTCGTCGTGCTTGGCGGGCGAGCGGTAGTAGCGGCGGACCGCGACGCCGATCGGCCGGTCCTCCCGCTTGGTCAGCCCGAGCGCGAGCGGGAAGCGGCCGGAGACCCCGTCGGCGGCGACCACCAGCGGCGCGTGGAAGGTGGCCGGCTCCTTGTCCGGGCCGACCTCGGCCTGCACGCCGATCACCCGGTCGTCCGCGTCCAGCACCGGGGTCAGGACGTTCACCCCGGTGCGGAGCTTCGCGCCGGCGGCGACGGCCCGCTGGGCGAGCAGGTCGTCGAAGTCGAGCCGGGTCCGGACCAGGCCGTAGTTGGGGAAGCTGGCCAGGTCGGGCCAGTCCAGCTCCAGGCGTACCCCGCCGCCGATCACCCGCAGGCCCTTGTTGTGCAGCCAGCCGGCCTCGGGCGAGGTGTCCACGCCCATCCGGATCAGCTGCCGCACGGCGCGGGGCGTGAGCCCGTCGCCGCAGACCTTCTCCCGGGGAAACTCCGTCTTCTCCAGCAGCAGCACGCGTACGCCGTGCCGCGCCAGGTGGTACGCCGTGGCCGATCCTCCGGGACCGGCGCCCACGACGATGACGTCGGCGTCGTTCTCCACCGCGGTCATCCGCGCCTCCTCCCGCATGCTCGTGAAATGCTTCACAAGCCGATCGGGTTGGAGTCTATGACCGGCGTTACACCTGTATGCGACCAGGGGTGCCTAACTTCACGGAAACCCGCCGGTAAGAGTGTGGATATCGGTCACGGGCGGGCCGGCGTGGCCGGCCCCAGACCGGCGTCGAGCCGGATCGCCTCGGGCAGGTGGTCGCGCAGCGCGCCCCCGGCCGCGCGGTCCAACGCCGCCAGCACCTCGGCGACGACCTGACGGACGTCCGCGGGATCCGCCCCGGCCAACTCCCTGAGCTGGGCGATCAGCTCGGCGGCGTCGTCGTCGGTGGCGACCTGGTCCGATCCCGTCATGGGGGCGAGCCTACGGGACAAAGTAGACGAGAACCGGATATTCACGAAATGGTCGATTTGAGTCGACCGGAGGATCAGTCCCGGACGGCGCGGTGCAGCGCGACGACGCCGCCGGTCAGGTTGCGCCACGCCACCCGGCCCCATCCGGCCGCACCGATCCGCGCCGCCAGCGCGGCCTGGTCCGGCCAGGCCCGGATCGACTCCGCCAGGTAGACGTAGGCGTCGGGGTTGCTGGACACCGCGCGGGCCACCGCCGGCAGCGACCGCATCAGGTACGACAGGTAGACCGTGCGGAACGCCGGGTTGACCGGCGTGGAGAACTCGCAGACCACCAGCCGCCCGCCCGGCCGGGTCACCCGGGCCAGCTCGCGCAGCGCGGCGTCGGTGTCATTCACGTTGCGCAGCGCGAACGAGATGGTCACCGCGTCGAAGCTGGCGTCGGCGAACGGCAGCCGCAGCGCGTCCCCGGCCAGCAGCGGCACCGCCGGGCGGGTGCGCTTGCCGGCGTGCAGCATGCCCAGCGACAGGTCGGCGCCGACCGCGTACGCCCCGGAGTGGGCCAGTTCCTCGGTCGACACCCCGGTGCCGGCGCCCACGTCCAGCACCCGCTCGCCGGGGCGCAGGCCGAGCGCCGCCCGGGTGGCCCGCCGCCAGGGCCGGTCCTGCCCGAAGGAGAGCACGGTGTTGGTCAGGTCGTAGCGGGCCGCCACACCGTCGAACATGGCGGCGACCTCGTGCGGCTGCTTGTCCAGGCTGGCGCGCTGGCCCTGCGGGGTACGGCTCACCCCTCCACTCTGCCAGCCACGCCGGCCCCGGCTCGCCCCGGGTACGCGACGAGGGCGGGGTGGTCGCCCACCCCGCCCTCGTCAGGTAACCGTCCCCGGTCAGTCCTCGGTGCGCTCCTCGGTCGGGGCGACCAGGACCACCTTGCGGCGCCGGGACAGCATCATCAGCGCCGCACCGGCGGCGAGGACGACCGCGCCGATGCCGCCGATCAGGCCCACCTGCACACCGGTCACCGGCAGGCCGCCGTCACCGGAGCCACCGCCGTTGCCGCCGCCGGCGGTCGGGGTCGGGACCGCGGTCGCGCCGCCGCTCGGGGTCGGCTCCGCGGTCGGCGTCGCGGTGGGTGTCGGGTTCGGCGTCGGCTGCGCGCTCGGGTCGACGAACACGTCGAACTGGGCGATGTTGTCGCCGTCGTCGGTCTCGGCGAACGTGCGCCGCTGGGCCGAGCTGGCGACGCGCGGCGCCTCCTCGGGCTCCCCGGCGGCGGCGGCCATACCCTCGGCCCAGACGAAGCCCGGCCGGAGCAGCTTCTCGGTCACGTCCGCGCCGACCTTCACCCGGACGTCGGCGGTGTAGTACTCGCCCGGTTTGAGCACGGCGCCGCTGTCCTCGCAGTACGCCTGCACGCCGCCGAGGTCCTGCTCCACGCAACCCTCGGGCAGCTTCGCGAAGGTGACGCCGGCCGGCAGTGCGATGCCGTAGGCCACGCCGGTGGCCCGCTTGCTGCCGCCGTTGTAGACCGCCCAGTCCAGCGGCGCGGTCTCGCCGGGCCGGACCGGACGCAGGTTCGCCTCGCCGGTCTCGTCGCCGTCGACCTGCACGTCCGCGTACACGTCCTGCACCCAGGTGCTGAGGTCGTAGCCGGCGGCGGTGACGGTGATCTTGTGGTTGACGGAGTCGAGGACGCCGTCGCCATTGGCCGCGCTGACCGAGACCGCGAGCTTGCCGGCGTCGCCCTTGCCACCGGTGGAGAAGACAGGGATGCCGAAGTCCACGGTGGTGCCGGCGGCCAGGTCGCCGAGCAGGCAGGAGAAGGCGGTGCCCGTTCCCTCGCAGCCGGCCGGCTTCAGCACGCCGACCTTGTGGTCCTTGAGACCCTTGGTCTCGACCGTGACCCGCACGTCCTTCGCGTCGACGGTGCCGGCGGCGTTGTCCACCTGGAACTTGAACGGCTTGGCCTTGGCCTCCTCGACGCCCCTGGCCAGCTGGTAGCTGAGCGGGATGAGCTGAAGGTCGACCTGGTCGGCGGCGTGCGCCGGACCGCCGACGGCGGCGAGGCCGGCGGTGGAGAGCAGGGCCACCACGCCGGCGCGGGCCAGCGTGGAGCGGTATCGGAAGGTCATGGTTCCCCCGGGGGTAGGGACGTGCCGATCAGGCACGGAACGAACGGACGGTACCGGAGCGACGCATCGACGCGCCAGCGTCGTACGGATGGAATTCCCACCGCTCGGCACCGACAGCAAGGGCGGGATGGTCACCCATCCCGCCCTTGCCGCGGTGCGTTATGTGAACGGCCCTCATGGGCCGATGGAGGACGACGGTCCGCCGGACGCCGCCAGCGTAATCGCCGCGACGGCCCGCGGTACCGCCCTCGACCGGGTCGCCGCCGACCTGTTACCTGGCAGCTCGCGGCCCTGATGGACGGTGCCGAGCGGGCACGTTAGCGGCCCGCCGACGGGCCCGTCGAGATCCACGCCGAAGCTTCACCGGAAACGACGGACCGTCCAGCCGAACGGTGGAGCCGCGTCAGTTCACCTCGACCAGGGGCAGCGACTTCCCGACGCCGCCGCCGGGCAGCGCGATCGACGAGAAGTGCGACACCACCCGGTCGTCGCTCGGGTCGTCGGCGGGCGTGTGGTGCACCGCGAGCCGGCGGTAGAGGGTGTCGCGCTGGGCGGGGATCCGGTCCGCCGAGCGGATCATGCCGATCAGCTCGTGCAGGTTGGACCGGTGCCGGGCGCCGGCCGAGGAGATCACGTTCTCCTCCAGCATGATCGAACCGAGGTCGTCCACGCCCATGTGCAGCGCGAGCTGGCCCACGTCCTTGCCGGTGGTCAGCCAGGACGCCTGCAGGTGCGGCACCGTCTCGAAGAAGAGCCGGGCCACCGCGACCAGCCGCAGGTATTCCAGCGTGGTCGCCTGGGTGCGGCCCTTCAGGTGGTTGTTCTCCGGCTGGTAGGTCCACGGGATGAAGGCCCGGAAGCCGCCGGTGCGGTCCTGCACGTCGCGGATCATCCGCAGGTGCTCGATCCGCTCGGCGTTGGTCTCGCCGGTGCCCATCATCATGGTCGCGGTCGACTCCAGGCCCTGCCGGTGCGCCAGCTCCATGACCTCCAGCCAGCGGGCGCCGGACTCCTTCAGCGGCGCGATCGCCCGGCGCGGCCGGTCCGGCAACATCTCGGCGCCGGCGCCGGCGATCGAGTCCAGGCCGGCGGCCTTGATCCGGGCGATCGCCTCGTCCAGGCTCACGCCGGAGACCTTCGCCATGTGCAGGATCTCGCTCGGCCCGATCGAGTGGATGGCGAGCTGCGGGTAGGCCTTCTTGACCGAGGAGAACAGCTCCTCGTAGTACTCCACGCCGTAGTCCGGGTGGTGCCCGCCCTGGAGCATGACCTGGGTGGCGCCCAGCTCGACCGCCTCGCCGCAACGGCGCAGGATCTCCTCGGTCGGGTGGGTCCAGCCCTCGGCGTGCTTGGGCGCCCGGTAGAACGCGCAGAACTTGCACGCCGTCACGCAGACGTTCGTGTAGTTGATGTTGCGGTCGATCAGGTACGTGACGATGTTGTCCGGGTAGCGGCGGCGCCGGACCGCGTCGGCCGCCTCGCCCAACGCGTGGAAGGGCGCGTCGGTGTAGAGCAGCAGGGCCTCCTCGGGCGTGATCCGCCCGCCGTCCGCGCCGCGTTGCAGGATGTCGTCGATCTCCCGGTTCGCCGTCACATCCCCGAGCCTACGTCGCCGGTCCGACGGCGGAAACGCCACTCCCGCACCGGTGACGAGGACCCCACCGCCGGGTCACGTCGCCCCCGGGCTCGCCACCGGCAGTCCCATCGCCTTGGCCGCCTCCAGTAGTCGCCGGTCGTACGTCACGAACGCGACGAACTCCGTGCCAGCCTGCCGGGCCAGAATCTCCGCCGTGGCGAGGTGGACCGCGTCGAGGCTGCGCAGCGTCGGCTCCGCGTACGCGCCCGCCGTCGCCCGGACCGCGGCGTCGATCTCGACGCGGTAGAGGCGGCCCAGCACCGACGGCATCCCGACCAGCGCCTGCGGCGCGGCACGGCGCAGCGCGCGCGGCACCTCCACCTCGACCAGGACCGACGACACCAGGGACGTCCCGACGCGGTCGTTCAGCCAGCCGAGCAGATCGGGCGTCTCCTCCTCGCGCCGGAGCATCTTGATGACCGCCGCCGAGTCCAGGTAGATCACCAGCGCTCCTCGTCGCGCGACTCGGCCAAGACCGCCGCGACGTCCATCGAGGGATCCCCGAGCACCGGCGGCATGGGCAGCGGCCCGGTCGTGGTCGGTGCCGTCGCCCGCCCCTCCGCGACCATCCGGCCGAGCAGGGCGTCACCGGCCAGCACCGGCACCAGGCGGGCGATCGGCTCACCCCGGTCGGTCACCTCGACCGTCTCGCCGGCGCGCACCCGCGCCAGCACCCGGCTGGTGTGCTGGTTCAGCTCCCGGACTGCGATCTGCTCCATCCACCAAGTGTAGAACGCAGCGTTCTACGTGTCACGCGTCGTAGTCGACGGTCAGCTTGTCGGTGACCGGGCTGGACTGGCAGGTCAGCACGTAACCGGCGGCGACCTCGTCCGGCTCCAGGGCGTAGTTGCGCGCCATGGTCACCTCACCCTCGGTCACCTTGGCCCGGCAGGTCGAGCAGACCCCACCCTTGCAGGCGTAGGGCAGCTCACTACGCACCCGCAGGGCCGCGTCCAGCACCCGCTCGTCCCGACCCATGGTGAAGCTCGACGAGCGGCCGTCCAGCAGGATCGTCACCTCGGCGCCGGCGCCGGGCCGGTCGGTCTCCCGGCGGACCGGCTCCGGCGGGGCGTCCACGTGGAACAGCTCGGTGTGCACCGCCGAGTCGGGCACCCCGCGACCGGCCAGCACCGCCTTGGCGTCCACCACCATCCCGTACGGGCCGCAGAGGAACCACTCCTCGATCTCGTCGCCGGGGACGACGGTGTCCAGCAGCCGGGTCAGCCGGTCGGCGTCGATCCGCCCCGACAGCAGCGCCGACTCGCCCATCTCCCGGGACAGCACGTGCACCAGGTGCAGTCGGGTCGGGTAGCGGTCCTTCAGGTCGGCCAGCTCCTCGGCGAACATCACCGTGTTCGCCGTGCGGTTGCCGTACACCAGGGTGAAGGTGCTCCCCGGCTCGACGGCCAGCGCGGTCGCGGCCAGGCCGAGCACCGGGGTGATGCCGGAGCCGGCCACCACCGCGCCGTACCGGCGGACCCGGTCCGGGGCGAACGCGGAGGTGAAGTGCCCCAGCGGGGGCAGCACGTCGACGGTGTCGCCGCCGCGCAGCGCGCCGCAGGCGTACGCGGAGAAGGCCCCGCCCGGGACCTCGCGCACCCCGATCCGCAACCGGCCGTGCCGGGCCAGCTCCTCCGGGGTGGAGCAGATCGAGTACGACCGTCGCGCCTCCCCGGCCTCCGGGTCGGCGGCGCTCGCCGGACGCCGGACCGTGAGGTGCTGCCCGGCGGAGAACGCGAACGTCTCCCGCAGCTCCTCGGGCACCGCGAACGTGATCGACACCGAGTCGTCGGTGAGCCGGTCGACGGCGGCGACGGGCAACGGGTGGAAGACCGGCCGGCGACGGACCGGCCGGGTGATGGTGACAGTCACAGCGCCTTCAGGTGGTCGAAGGGTTCGGAGCAGGAACGGCAGCGCCACAACGCCTTGCACGCGGTGGAGCCGAACCGGCTGACCTGCGTGGTGTCCGGCGACCCGCACCGTGGGCAGCGGACCGCCAGGGTCAGCGGCACCACGGTGTCGTCGCGCGGGGCGGGCGGCGCGATGCCGGCGGCGGCCAGCTTGGCCCGGCCGGTGTCGGAGATCCAGTCGGTGCTCCAGGCCGGGCTGTAGACCGTGCGGACCTCGGCGTCCGGATGCCCGGCCGCGGCGAGCGCCCGCCGGATGTCCGCGCGGATCACGTCCATGGCCGGGCAGCCGGTGTAGGTGGGGGTGATGGTGACCAGGACCCGACCGGTGCCGGGCTCCTCCTCGACCGCGCGCAGGATGCCCAGCTCGTCGATGGTGATGACCCGGATCTCCGGATCCACCACCGCCGCCACGGCCGCCCTGACATCGCTCACCAGCGTGCTCCGGGGTGGGCGCGGTGCAGCACCTGCATCTCGGCCAGCAGGTACGAGAGGTGTTCGGTGTGCACGCCGTTCCGGCCACCACCCGGCGTCCAGCTCGTCTCCGGGCGGGTCAGCGTGGCCTCGTCCAGCACGGCGGCCACGGTGGCGTCGAAGTCGGCCCGCAGGGTGGCCGGGTCGACCGGCGCGGCCGGGTCCGGGACGAACAGCTCGTGCACGTACGGCCAGACCTCGTCCACCGCGTCCTGCATGCGACGGTGCGACTCGTCGGTGCCGTCGCCGAGGCGCTTCACCCAGAGCGAGGCGTGGTCCAGGTGGTACGCCGACTCCTTGCGCGCCTTGGCGCCGACGGCGGCCAGCCGGTCGTCCCCGCAAGCGGACAGCGCGGTGTAGAGCGGGAGCTGCCAGGCGGCGAGAAAGAACAGCTTCGCCATGGTCACGCCGAAGTCGCCGTTGGGCAGCTCGACCAGCAGGCAGTTGCGGAACTCCCGGTCGTCGCGCAGGTAGGCCAGGTCGTCCTCGTCCCGGCCGGCGCCCTCCAGCTCGCCCGCGTACGTGAGCAGCAGCCGGGCCGCGCCGAGCTGGTCGAGGGCGATGTTGGCCAGCGCGATGTCCTCCTCCATCTCCGGCGCGCGGGAGGTCCACTCGCCGAGCCGCTGCGCCGCGACCAGCGCGTCGTCACCGAGGCCGAGCGTGAAGCCGAAGACGCTGCTCACAGGTGTGCCACCCCGTCCGGCACCTCGTAGAACGTCGGGTGGCGGTAGACCTTGTCGGCCGCCGGGTCGAAGAACGCGTCCTTCTCGTCCGGGCTGGACGCGGTGATCGCGCTCGCCGGCACCACCCAGATGGAGACGCCCTCCTGGCGGCGGGTGTAGAGGTCGCGGGCGTTGCGCAGGGCGAGCTCCGCGTCGGGCGCGTGCAGGCTGCCGACGTGGGTGTGCGACAGGCCGCGCCGGGCCCGCACGAAGACCTCCCACAGGGGCGAGGATTCCTTGCTCATGCGGCGACCTTCTCCTTCGTCCGGGCCTGCTTGGCGGCGTACGCCGCGGCGGCGTCCCGCACCCAGGCGCCGTCGGTGTGGGCCCGCCGCCGGTGCGTCATCCGCTCCCGGTTGCACGGCCCGTCGCCCTTGATGACCCGCATCAGCTCGGCGTAGTCGGGCTGGGTGTAGTCGTACGCCTGCCGCTCGTCGTTCCAGCGCAGGTCCGGGTCCGGAATGGTCAGGCCGAGCACCTCCGCCTGGCCGACGCACATGTCGACGAAGCGTTGGCGCAGATCGTCGTTGGAGAAACGCTTGATCTTCCAGGCCATGGACTGCGCGCTGTGCGTCGAGTCTCCGTCCGGCGGACCGAACATGGCCAGTGAGGGGTACCACCAGCGGTCCAGCGCGTCCTGGGCCATCGCCTTCTGGGCCGGGGTGCCGTGCGCCAGCGTGTGCAGGATCTCGTAGCCCTGCCGCTGGTGGAACGACTCCTCCTTGCAGACCCGGATCATGGCCCGGGCGTACGGGCCGTAGGAGCAGCGGCACAGCGGCACCTGGTTGACGATCGCCGCGCCGTCCACCAGCCAGCCGATCGCCCCGACGTCGGCCCAGGTCAGGGTCGGGTAGTTGAAGATCGAGCTGTACTTCTGCCGGCCGTCGAGCAGCAGGTCCACCAGCTCGTCGCGGCTGATGCCGAGCGTCTCGGCGGCGGCGTAGAGGTAGAGGCCGTGGCCGGCCTCGTCCTGCACCTTGGCCAGCAGGATGGCCTTGCGCTTGAGGGACGGCGCCCGGCTGATCCAGTTGCCCTCCGGCTGCATCCCGATGATCTCGGAGTGCGCGTGCTGGGCGATCTGCCGGATCAGGGTCTTCCGGTACGCCTCCGGCATCCAGTCCCGGGGCTCGATCTTCTGGTCCGCGCCGATGACGTCGGTGAAGTACGCCTCGACGTCCTCGTCCGGTGCCGGGCCGCCGCGCCGGGCGCGCGCCGCCGCCTCGCGCAGTGCCGCCTCCGCGGCCTCCACCTCGCCGAGCAGGCCGCCGCCCGGACCGTCCTCGGGCGGGGCGAAGTCGTTGCCATACATGAGGCCAGTGTTACAGCTCGCGACGCGTGACACCAGAGGGTGTAACAGGATTCCGCGGCCACCTTCGGTGACCAGGCGGACGCCGGCCGTGGTCGCGGCTGACCTGGGAAAATGCCTGTGACGTCGACCACTTGCCGAAGATGAAACCCCCCAAGGGCGGCATAGCGGTTCAATGTCCCGCCCACCCGGCGAGTCGGCGGGCGTCGGAGTCTGGCGTACGGCCGGTCCGGAAGTAGACTTCCCCCGGCACACCGATCGGCTGCCGTTGATCGCCACAGCTCAGGCCACCGTCCCCCGGCCTTGTGGCGACGGGGCCGAAGACATGCGGAAGCGCCGGTCCCCCCGGCCAGACATCTGGAGCTCACCCACTCATGCGACCTCGCGTGACCATGGTGCTCGCCATCGTGGCGGTCCTCATCGGCGGCGTCATGCTGGTCCCCGCCGCGTACGCGAAGCTCTCCGGCGGCGACGGTGGAAGCGGCCTCGGCGGCATCGGCGGCGGCCAGCAGGTCCCGGCGCCGAGCCCGACCGCGCCGCCGCCCCCGACGCTGGCCGACGCCCCGGTCTCGGTGAACTTCAAGGGCGAGTTCTTCTCCTGGGCCCTGATGGACCGCACCACCGGCACGGTCACCGGCGCGCAGAACATGAACCGGACCAGCTCCACCGAGTCGATGCTGAAGACGTGGATCGTCTCGGACTACCTGCGCCAGCTCGGCGACAAGGAGCCGACCGCCGCGTTGAAGAAGGCGGCGAGCCTGGCCATCCGGGACAGCAACGACGACGGCGCGAACATGGTCTACCGGGCGGCCGGCGGGTCCTACAAGCCGCAGCCCGGCAACAAGCTGAACCCGGTGCTCCAGCGCGCCGTCAAGATCTGCGGGCTGACCGACACCCGGGCCGGCACCGTCCCCGACTACCTGGGCTGGTGGAGCTTCACCCAGATGTCCCCTCGGGACGCGGTGCGGCTCGGTGACTGCATCGCCGACGGCAAGGCCGCGGGCCCCAAGTGGACCAAATGGGTGCTCGACGAGATGGCCAACGTCCGGGGCAGCATCAAGAGCCAGCAGGCGAAGTCCGGCGGCGGTAAGTGGGGCATCGTCGACGGACTGCCCGCCTCGATCAAGGCCCAGGGCCCGGTGCACATCAAGAACGGCTGGACCCAGCTCGTCTACGACAACAACTGGCACGTCAACTGCCTGGCGGTCACCGACAAGTGGAGCCTCGCGGTGATGATGCGCTACCCGGGCAGCGCCGGGCTCTCGTACGGCTCGAAGGTGTGCGCGAGCGTGGCGACGCAGCTCGTCACCCCGCAGCCCGGCGCGGCGCTCAAGGTGCCGCAGCAACCCGTCGGGAAGCTCTGATGGCCGGCGCCCGCCGCCGGCCCGGCAGCCACCGCCGGCCGCTGGCGTTCAGCGCCGTGGCCCTGGCCCTGGTCGGCCTGCTGGTCCTCTCGCTGCGGCTGGTGCCCGGCTCGCCGTTGCGGACGACCTCCACCGCACACCCCGACGTGGCCGGCGACCGGTCCACCACCCAGGCCACCGACCGCAACGCCCGACCCCGACCCGCCCCGTCGCCGTCCCTGGAACCGTTGCCGTTCGCGGCCCAGGACCTCGACGACCTCGACCTCAAGGGCTGGTACGCCTGGTCCGTCCTGGACAAGCGGACCGGGAAGATCATCGGCTCGACGAACATGGGCGAGACGAGCACCACCGCGTCGCTGATCAAGGCGTGGGTGGTCGCCGACTACCTGCGCCGCAGCGCCGAGGCGGGCAAGACCCCGAGCGACGCCAAGCTGGCGGACGCCACGAAGATCATCCGGGACAGCGACAACACCCGGGCCCAGGAGTTCTACGAGAGCGTGGGCAGCGCGGCGTCGATCAAACGGCTCATCTCGATGTGCAAGCTGACCGACAGCAAGGTGGCCGCCGACGGCGGCTGGAGCCGGACGCTGCTCTCCCCGCGCGACACCGCGCGGCTCGGACTCTGCATCGACGACGGCCGGGCGGCCGGGCCGAAGTGGACGAAGTGGCTGCTCAACGAGATGCGGCTGGTCCGCGGCGCCGGCGACTTCGGCATCCGCAAGGCGTTCCCCGCCGGCGAGCAGAAGAAGATCGCCATCAAGAACGGCTGGATCGACCGGCAGAAGGAAAAGGAATACCACGTCAACTGCCTGGCGATCGGTGACACCTGGACCATGGGCGTGATGGTCAAGAGCCCGTTCAGCGTCGGCGGGTGGGACTACGGCATGAAGGCCTGCGAGCAGATCACCGAAGCGCTGCTGCGCCCGGCGACCTGACCCGCGCCCCGGGCACTCAGCCCTGGAAGAACTCCGGGCCGTCCGCCGGCAGCGCCGGCACCTCCCCGTACGCGGCCGCCCGGCGGGCGAACTCGCGCAGCCCGGCCACCTGCCGCTCGCCCAGCGAGAAGTCGAGCGTGCGGAAGTAGGTGGCCAGGGTGGCCGCGTCGAACGGCTCCCAGCGGGCCGCCGCCTCGGCGACCTGGTCCAGCTCGGCCAGGCACAGGTCACGCGAACGCAGGAACGCCTCGTGCACCTCCTTGACCAGGCCGGGATGCGCGGCGGCGAACTCCCGCCGCACCGCCCAGACCGCGAACACCATCGGCAGCCCGGTCCAGTCGTGCCAGGCCTGACCCAGGTCGGTCACCGCGAGGCCCTTGCCCGGCGCCTCGTACAGCGCGCGCAGCGCCACGTCGCCGATCAGCACCCCGGCGTCGGCCTCCAGCAGCATCTGGGTCAGGTCCGGCGGGCAGCGGAAGTATTCCGGGCGCACCCCGTGCCGCTCGGCGAGCAGCACCTGGGCCAGCAACACGCCGGTACGCGAGGTGGAGCCCAGCGCCACCCGGGCGCCGTCCAGCTCACCCAGCGGCTTCGTGGACACCACGTTGACCGAGAGCACCGGGCCGTCGCTGCCCACCGCCAGGTCGGGCAGGAGCAGCAGATCGTCGGCGTGCTTCAGGAACTCCACCAGCGTGATCGGGCCGATGTCGAGGTCGCCCGCGACCAGGTCGGCGCTGAGCCGGTCCGGCGAGTCCTTGTGCAGGTCGACGTCGAGCAGCGCGCCGGACCGCATCAGACCCCAGTAGATGGGCAGGCAGTTCAGGAACTGGATGTGCCCCACCCGGGGGCGGGCGATGCGGTCGGCCATGACCCGACCGTATCCCCGCCGCCCCCGGCCCGCCCCACGGGCCGGCCGGTAAGTGGCCCATCCCGCACCAGGGGGAAGGAGGGGCCCCCTCTTAACGCATTCGGTAGAGGAGGGGACCCCGGTTAACCGCCCACCCCCGCCGGGGACGGCGCGGCGGCGGGGGTGGCGGCGCGGTCGGCGCGTACCGCCCGGCGGACCGGTGCGGCGAGCCCGACGACCACCAGCAGACCGACCACCCCGCAGCCGGCGACCAGCGGCCGGGGCCCGGCCACCTCCAGGAGCAGGCCGCCGGCCAGGAAGCCGCCCATCCCGGCGCCCTGCACCGCCCCGCCGAAGACCGCGAACGCCCGACCCCGGGCCTCCTCGGGCACCCGGCGCGCCAGCAGCAACTGGTCGAAGACGTTGTTGCCCCCGTTGGCCACGCCGCCCAGCAGCCAGACCGGCACGAGCAGCCACGCCACCGGCACCGCCGCCGAGACGAGCACCGCCAGGCAGCAGCCGCCGAGCAGCACCAGCCCGGCCCCGAGCAGCGCGCCGTCGTCGGCGAGCCGCCGGGCGACCCGGGCGAACACCCAGGCGCCGACCACGATGCCCAGCGTCCAGGCGCCGGTGACCAGCCCGTACACGGTGGTGGAGCTGTCCAGTGTCTCCCGGATGAAGAAGACCTCGATCACGTTGATCGCCCCGACCGCGCCGACCACCGCGGCGACGCTGCCGACCATCACCATCAGCAGCGGGTCGCGACGCAGCCGCCACGCGGGCGTGACCGCCGTCGCGGCCCCGGCCGCCGTCGACCCACGCCCACCCCGACGGGTACGGATGAGCAACCCGGCCACCACCAGGGCGAGGTAGGTGCCCGCGTCGACGAGCAGCGGCACCCGGGTGCCGAACTGGCCGACGAGGAGCCCGGCCAGCGCGGGCCCGGCGAGCGCGCCCAGGGTGCCGGCGGTCTGGTTGAGCGCGCCGGCCCGGGGCAGGTCCGCGGGTCGGACCATCACCGGCACCAGCGCGGCGAGCACCGGCTGGGTGACCGCGAGCCCGGTGGCGAGCAGCGCCACCAGCGCGATGACCAGGACCGGGTCCCGCGCGTACGCGAGCGCCACGCAGATCCCCGCCTGGACGAGGCCGGCGGTGACCAGCAGGACCCGGCTGTCCACCCGGTCGGCGAGGCGACCGGTCAGCGGGGCGAGCGCGACCAGCGGCAGGGTCGCGGCGAGCAGCAGCCCCGAGACGGCCAGGCCACCGGCGCCGGCGGACTGGAGCGCGAGCGTGAGCGCGGTGGCCGCGAGGAAGTCACCGCAGCTGGAGACGCCTCGGGCGACGGTGGCGAGCCAGACGTCGGACCAGCGCGAGCCGCCAGATGTGAAGGACATACTTCGAAAATATTCCTTCACAACTGCCGCGCGCAAGACCCCTGGCTCAGTCGATCGGCATCGCCCGATACTGCATCGCGACCTTGCGGACCCCCGGCGGCGGATCGGTCCGGGCCCGCTGCCGATAGGGCGCGATCAGCGCCTGAACCGCCTGGTTGACCTCGACCAGTTCCTCGGCGGTCAGCAGCAGCACGCTGTCGCTGAGCCAGGTCGCCTCGTACCACTCGCGCGGCTCGTCCGGCGCGCGGCGCAGCCAGTCCCGGACCCGCTGGGCGTCCCGCACCAGGTGCGCCTCGACCAGCGCCGCCTCCGCCGCCCGGGTGTCCGGGTCGGCGTCCGGCCCCGCGTCGACCGAGTACGACGCGTTGACGGCCTCCCACACCCGCTCCCGCGCGTCGCCTCGACCCGGCGCCTCCCGGACCAGGCCGAACTTCGCCAGCTCGCGCAGGTGGTAGCTGGTCGCGCTCGGCGACAGGCCGGCGATCTCGGCGCACTCCGTCGCGGTCGCACCGCCCTCCACCGCGCTGAGGTGTTCCACGATCGCCATACGGGCCGGGTGAGCGAGCGCCCGCATCACCTGCGGGTCGCTGATCGTCACCCGGCGCCGCTCCGGCCGCGCTTCCGTCATGCCTCCATGATTGCCGCCCGCACGTCCCCGCCGACATTCGGGGACGGCGCGTCGGCACAGCGCACCTAGGCTCACCGATCACCGTCGAAAGGCACCGATCATGCGGACGTCCATCGTCATCGGCCAGGTCACCACCGGTTGGGACCTCGCCCGCAGCCTCACCGGCATCGCCCGGGTCGTGGCCGCCGCCCGACCCGGCGACATCGTGCTCCTGCCCGAGGGTGCACTCTCCGGGTACGCCCCGGACCTCTCCCCCCTGGCGGATCTCGACCTCGACGCTCTCGAACGGGGCATCTCCCGGCTGGCGGCACTCGCCCGGCAGCACGCCGTCCACCTCTTCTGCGGCTCGCTGCTGCACGAGGACGGCGCGTGGTGGAACACCGCCCTCTACTTCGCGCCGGACGGTGGGCGGTGGACCTACCGGAAGATCAACCTGGCGATGAACGAGCGGGACGTCCTGCGGGCCGGCGACGAACTGCCCACGCTCACGCTCACCCTGCCCGGGGGAAGGCTGGGAGTCGGCGTGACTCTGCCGGGAGATCCGCTACCCCGAGCAGTGGCAGTACCTGGCGCGCGCCGGGGTGGGCGCGTTCGTCTTCGCCGTGAACGTCGCCGACCCGGCACAGCACTGCCCCAGCATGGTGGTGTCGCCGCGAGGCGAGGCGCTCGGCGAACTCGCCCCGGGACGAGTCGGCATCCTGCGCGTCACCGCCGACCTGACCCAGGTCAACGACTGGAGCATCGGCCAGCAGCGCCGGGACGTCGTCGACCTGGTCTATCGACCGCCGTACGGGCCGGACGGGCGGGCATCCGCGCATCGCTGACCGCCGCAGGGCAGGGCATCAGGCCACCTTGAGCTGCTCGTCACCGAAGTCAGCGATCAGCTTGAGGGTGCCACCAAGCGCGGCGACGTAACGTGCCAGCACCTCCTGGGTCGCCACGTTGCCCGACTCGATCTGGGAAACCCGGGCGACTGACACGCCCATCCGCGACGCGACCTGCTCCTGCGTCATCTCCCGCCGCTTCCGCAGCTCGGCGAGACGCCAGCCGCGAGCATGATCCAGCATCTCCCCCACCGCGGCCTCGAACGCACGTTCGCCGCCGGCCGTGTCCACCGCCCGGTCCAGGTGGGCGGTATCGCGCCACCGCTTGACCTCGCTCATCTGGCCTCCTCCTTCCGCTCCTTGAGGTATCTGTCGTAGAGCTGCTCAGCCTCCGGCACGGCGTTCCGGTACCACCGCGCCCACTGACCCGATTTGTCGCCGGCCACCAGCAGGACCGCCGAACGCCACGGGTCGAAGACGAACAGGATCCTGATCTCGGTGCGACCGGCGGAGGGTGGTCTCAGCTCTTTCAGGTTGCTGAGCCGGGAGGCCGTGACTGCCCGGTCATGAGGACCTCCCACTCCATCTCTTCACCACCTCCAACTTAAGCATATTGTTAATAGGGCGGAAGGTCACAGACGACGCGGTCCGCCAGCCGTAAATCGGTGGCGCCGGCGGCTGGGGCACCGTAACGTGGACGGCCGCCCGACGGCCGCGGTGAGCACGCACCGCAGCGGACGTCCCCGCGCCGGGAGCAGGCCAACCGCCCCGGACACGCGAGCGAGCATCATGTTGAGCCCTGGGAGTTCACAGTGCCCGCAACAGAACTGGACGACAGCACGACTCTCGACGCCGATCTTGCCGCCGAGCGCGCCCACCTGGACATGTCCCGCGCGGCGCTGGGCCGGATGCGGGAACGCGCCGAGGCGCTCTTCGCCACCGGCGACAAGGTGGCCGGCGACGCGTACACCGCCGAGCAGCTCGGCCGGCACATGGCCCGCCGGGTCAAGGAACTGGCCGACGACCCCACCACCCCGCTCTTCTTCGGGCGGCTCGACTTCGGCGAGGCGGACCCGGACCACGCCGGGCGGGACTACCACGTCGGGCGGCGGCACGTCACCGACGAGCGGGGCGAGCCGCTGGTGCTGGACTGGCGGGCCCCGGTCTCCCGGTCGTTCTACCGGGCCAGCGCCCGCGACCCGCAGGGTGTCGCGGTGCGTCGCCGGTTCGGGTTCAGCGCCGGCCTGCTCACCAGCTTCGAGGACGAGCACCTGGACCGGGGCGAGGAACTCGGCACCGCCAGCCGGATCCTCACCGCCGAGATCGAGCGCCCCCGCGTCGGCCCGATGCGGGACATCGTCGCCACCATCCAGCCCGAACAGGACGAGCTCGTCCGGGCCGACCTGGCCGACTCGATCTGCGTCCAGGGCGCGCCGGGCACCGGCAAGACGGCGGTCGGACTGCACCGCGCCGCGTACCTGCTCTATCTGCACCGGGATCGGCTGCGCCGGTCCGGCGTGCTGATCGTCGGGCCGAACCGGGCGTTCCTGTCGTACATCGCGTCGGTGCTGCCCGCGCTCGGCGAGGTCGAGGTCGAGCAGGCCACGGTCGAGGACCTGGTCGCCCGCGTGCCGGTCCGCGCGGTCGACGACCCGGCCGCCGCTACGCTCAAGCACGACGTGCGGATGGCCGAGGTGCTGCGCCGCGCCGTCGACGCCCACATCGGTACGCCGACCGAGCCGATCATGGTCTCGGACGGCTCGTTCCGGTGGCGGATCGGGCTCGACCCGCTGCACCGGCTGGTCGCCGAGACGCGGCAGGAGGGGCTGCCCTACGCCGTCGGCCGGGAGCGCGTCCGGGCCCGGGTGGTGGGACTGCTGCAACGCCAAGCCGAGGCCCGCCGGGCGGAGTCGCCGAGCGACGCCTGGCTGCGCCGGATGAGCCGGATCAAGCCGGTCACCGACCTGCTCGACGCGGTCTGGCCGGCGCTCACCCCGGAGGGGCTGCTGCACCGGCTGCGCACCGACGCCGACGCGCTCGCCGCCGCCGCCGACGGCCTGCTCACCGCCGAGGAGCAGGAGCTGTTCCGCTCCGGGAAGGTGGCGCGGACCGCGAAAGCGACCCGGTGGACCGCCGCCGACGCGGTGCTCGTCGACGAGGTGGCCGGGCTGCTGGAGCGGCCCGCCGGCTTCGGGCACGTGGTGGTCGACGAGGCGCAGGACCTCTCCCCGATGCAGTGCCGGGCCATCGCCCGGCGCAGCGAGCACGGCTCGATCACACTCCTCGGCGACCTGGCCCAGGGCACCGCGCCGTGGGCGGCGACCGACTGGCGGGAGTCCCTGGCCCACCTGGGCAAGCCGGACGCCGCGGTGGTGCCGCTGAGCGTCGGCTTCCGGGTGCCGGCCGCCGTGGTGGCGTTCGCGAACCGGCTGCTGCCCGCGCTCGCCGTCGACGTACCGCCGGCCCGGTCGCTGCGCCACGACGGCGCGCTCGACGTGCGTACCGCCGAGGACCTGACGGCCGCGACGGTGGCCGAGGTGCGGGCGGCGCTCGCGCACGACGGCTCGGTCGGTGTGATCGCCGCCGACGACACGGTCGACCGGCTTCGCACGGCCCTCGCCGAGGCGGGCGTCGAGACCGCGACCGCCGACGACGTTGAGGCCGCGGCGCGCGTCACCGTGGTCCCGGCGACGCTGGTCAAGGGCCTGGAGTACGACCACGTCGTGGTCGTCGAGCCGGCCGCCATCGTGGCCGCCGAGCCGCGCGGCCTGCACCGCCTCTACGTGGTGCTGACCCGGGCCGTCTCCGGGCTGGCGGTGCTGCACCGCGAGCCGCTGCCCGCGCCGCTGGTCGGCTGAGTCGCCTGACGTCGGTCACCCGCGCCCGTGGCTGCCGACCGGCGTCGCTCAGCCCGACCGGCGTCGCTCAGCCCGACCGGCATCGGTCAGCCGACCGGCGTCCGCCGGCCCGACGGGCGTCGGGCGACCGCGTCCCGGAGCGGTCAGGCCGACAGCGCGGCGGCGATCCCGCGCAGCGGGCGACCCGACTCCGCGATCGGCACGGTGAACGACAGCCAGGATCCGTCGGCGAAATCGATCCGCAGCCGCTTCGGGTTGAGCCGGTGCCAGCCCACCCGGGCGGAGGCGACCTGCGACCGCGCGGCCGACCACGCCACCTCGGTCTCGGCCAGTGCCCGCTCCTCGGCATCGCGCCCGCCGAGCACCGCCACCGGGCCGGTGCGGCAGACCAGCAGCCGCCGGTCGGTGACCGCGAGCAGGGTCTCCCGGACCGCGCCGTCCGGGCGGGGCGGATTGATCGCCCGGTGCAGGCGGGATGCGGCCGAGCCGGCGGCGCCGCGACCGGCGATCCCCCAGCCGACGAGGTCGACCAGGCGGTCACCACGGTCCCAGGTGGCCAGTGGCAGGAGGACGTTGAGCAGCACGGACCCGATGGTCCGCCGACCAGCCCCGGTGGTGGGCGACGGCTCCGGCGGCGGTGGCGGGGTCAGCCCTCCGCCGACGTCGGCCTTGGCGTGGGCCAGCACGTGCTCGCCCGGCTCGACGAGCCGGTCGATCCGCTCGCGGTATCTGGTCTCGTCCATCGGCTCAGTATCGGTCGTGGCCGTAGCCGTCGTCGGTGCGGCGCTCCGCGGCCGGTGCGTTGCCCATCACCTCGCCGACGATCTCGCGCACCCGCGCGGCGGCGGCCTCCTGCGCGTGGTTCGCCGCGGCGGTGAACTCCTCGGCCAGCGTGTAGGAGTCGAAGCGCATGGCCCGCGCGTTGATCTCGGTGGAGAGGATCCTGCCGTCGGCGGCGGCCACGACGGTGACCAGGCCGGAGTCGCTCACGCCCTCGGCACTGCTCTGCTCCAGCTCGGCCATCCGCGCGCCGAGCTCACGCTGCCACCCGTCCAGGTTGCGGGCCAGCGCCTCGATCCGGTCCAGGGCCGGGAACGTCATGGCTGCCTCTCAGTTCACGATCGAGTCGAACACGTTCTGCACGCCCTTGGTGTACGGGCCGAGGTCCTCGCGGTAGGTGCCGTCCACCAGGTAGTTGCGGTCCTTGTGGCCGTCGGAGACGTCGTGCAGGCCCACCCCGGTGTCGAGCAGCGCGCCGCCGATTCCCGGGATGTTCACCGGGGACGCCTGGTTGATCGCGAACTTGCCCGGGAACAGGATGGCGGTGCGCTTCATCTTGAACGCGAACGCCTCCTTCGTGTAGCCGGACTTGTTCCACGCCTTGTACGCCTTCTTGGCCTTGCGCAGCTCCATCACCAGCTTGCGGTAGCGGGTGAGCAGCTCGGCGACCTTCTCCAGCTTGGTGACCAGCTTGGTGAGGATCTCCGCGAATCGGGCCACGATCTTGACCATGCGACCGACGGTGGTGGCCAGCCGGGCCAGCACCCGGACGACGGTGGCGGCCAGCGTCACGCCGGCGCTCAGCGCCGCCGCCACCGCGGCGATGATGACCTCGGTGAGGAACCAGAGCAGGAACTCGAGGATCAGCTCGACCAGCAGGTTGAACGCGTCGACCGCCGCGTTCGCGGCGTCGACCAGCACCTCCTTGGTGCCGTCCACCCCCTTGGCCAGCTCCTCGATCGCCTGCTCGACGGACTCCATCGAGGCGTGGAACTTCTCCGCCGCGTCGCCGTCCCAGGCGCCGCGCAGGCGGGCCCGGTCGGCGACCTGGTCACCCGCGATCTGCCGGACCGCCTCGCCGGTGGTCAGCGCCAGCTGTGCCGCCCGCATCAGGTCGTCCGGCTCTCCGGCGACCAGCTCCAGCAGCTGCTCGAACGGCCAGAGCACCGCGTTGGAGAGCGGCTTGAACGGGTCGGGTGTGCCCGACACGATCTGCTCGAAGTAGGTCTTGTTGCGCTGGAGCGCCTCGGTGCTCATCGAGGCCCCCTCAGGCGCCCGGCGTGAACATGTCGGTGGTCGCCACGTCCGTGCCGGTGTAGGCGGCGGCGGTGTCGGTGAGGCCCTCGGCGATGTCGGCCATCACCTCGGCGCCGTCCGCCAACCCCTCCAGGCAGGCCTCGAACTGCTCGGCGTACGCGGCGGCGAGGCTGAACGACGCGGGCATCACGCCGAAGGAGTGCCGGGCCACGTGCCCGTCGCCGAACAACCGGTGCAGCTCGCGGAAGCGGGTGGCCCGGTCCCGGGAGGCGGCGGCGAACGCCGTCAGGGCCTCCGGCTGGACGTCGAGATTCCTGCTCGGACTGGTCACGGACCCTCCCCAGTGTCCGGTCGGAACTACCGTCGCCCTCGACGGCGCCACCAGACTAGGTGATGCTCACACCCCGGCAGGGGGCGGTGCGACTGGCGTGCACACGGTAGACAGAGGAGGCACGTTCCTTCGCCCGAGGAGTCCGCCGATGATCCTGGCCCGCGCCGAACAGGTGAGCCGCCGCTACGGCGAGGTGCTGGCGCTGGACCGGGTCGACCTGACCGTCCGGGCCGGGGAGCTGGTCGGCCTGCTCGGCCCGAACGGCGCCGGCAAGAGCACCCTGATCAACCTGCTGGTGGGGCTGCGCCGCCCCACCGCCGGCCGGGTCGAACTGTTCGGCGGCGACCCCCGCGACCCGGCGAGCCGACGGCAGCTCGGGGTGACCCCGCAGGAGACCGGCCTGCCCGGCACGTTGCGGGTCGGCGAGGTGGTCGACTTCGTCTCCGCGCACTTCCCCGACCCGGTGCCCCGGGGCGACCTGCTCGACCGGTTCGGCCTCACCGACCAGGTGCGCCGGCAGACCGGCGGCCTCTCCGGCGGCCAGCGGCGCCGGTTGGCGGTGGCGCTGGCGTTCGTCGGCCGGCCCCGGCTGGTGGTGCTGGACGAGCCGACCACCGGGTTGGACGTGGAGGCGCGGCACGCCCTCTGGGAGGCGATCCGCGGTTTCCACACCGAGGGTGGCACGGTGCTGCTGAGCAGCCACTACCTGGAGGAGGTGGAGGCGCTCGCTCAGCGGGTGGTGGTGATCGGCCACGGCCGGGTGCTCGCCGACGACTCGGTGACGGCCGTCCGCGGCATCGTCGGCGTACGCCGGGTCAGCCTGGTCGCCGACGACCTGCCGGCGCTGCCCGGGGTGGTGGCCACCGAACGCGTCGACGGGCGCGTCCACCTGCTCACCGCCGACGCCGACCAGCTCGTCCGGGACCTGGTCACCACCGGCGTGACGTTCCGCGACCTGGAGGTCCGCCCCACCTCGCTGGAGGAGGCGTTCCTCGCCATCACGGCCGACGACCGGCCCGCGCCCACCCCCGCCGTCTAGGAGACCGCCGTGCCGCTCGCCCTCGTCCACGCCCGCTACCAGCTGATGGAGATCCTCCGGGTCCCGGTGGCCGTGGTGGGCAGTGCGTTCTTCCCCGCCGCCTCGATGCTCTTCTTCGTGGTGCCGTTCGCCGGCGACGATCCCACCGGGGCCAGCTACGCCACCGCCGCCATGGTCACGTTCGCGGTGATGACCGCCAACATCTTCCAGTACGGCGTGGGTGTCTCCGAGGATCGCGACCAGCCCTGGAACCCGTACACCCGGACCCTGCCGGCCGGGCCGGCGCCGCGGCTGGCCGGGCGGATCCTGGCCGGCCTGGTGCTGACGTACCTGTCGATGGTCCCGGTGGTGGTGATCGCCGCGGTGGCGACCGCGGCCCGGGTGACCGCGCCGCAGTTCCTGCTCGGGCTCGGCGCCGTCGCGGTGATCTCGGTGCCGTTCACGCTGCTCGGCCTCTCGATCGGCTACTCCCTGCCGAGCAAGGCGGCGATCGTGGTGGCACAGGTGGTCTTCTTCCCGCTCGCCTTCGGCGGCGGTCTGCTCTCCGGGCCGGACGACGCACCCGGTTTCATCAAGGCGATCGCCCCCTACCTGCCGACCCGGGGCGCCGTCGAGCTGATGTGGGCGGCCGTCACCGACTGGCAGCCCGATCCCCGGGCGCTGGTGATGCTGGTGGTCTGGGTAGTGGCGCTCGCGGCGGTGGCCGGTTGGGCCTACCGGCGGGACGAGGGTCGCCGCTTCAGCTGACCTTTTGTCCGGTTCCGCCCCGAGGGTCGATCCGACGGTGCCACGATGCCGGCAGGCGGGCCAGTGGGGGCCGCCCCGGCGAGAGGGGCAACCGTGAACGGCGTCGAGCCCGGCACGCCCTGCTGGACCGACCTTGCCACCCCCGGCCTGGAGGACGCGAGACGGTTCTACCCGGAGCTGTTCGGCTGGACCGGACGGGTCTCGACCGAACCGGACGCCGGCGGCTACACGGTCTTCCTGAAGGACGGCAAGGCCGTCGCCGGCGCCGGCCCGCCCGCGACGCCGGACCAGGTGCCGATCTGGTCGACGTACGTGGCGACCGACGACGCCGACCTGGTGGCCACCCGGGTCGAGGCGGCCGGCGGGCAGGTGGTGGTCTCCCCGTTCGACGTCGCCGGGCAGGGCCGGATGGCGGTGCTCGCCGACCCGGCGGGTGCGGTGTTCAGCGTCTGGCAGCCGATGGCGATGCGCGGGGCGGAGCTGTTCAACGTGCCCGGCGCCATGTGCTGGAACGAACTGGTCACGCCCGACCCGGAGGGCGCGCGGGAGTTCTACGCGCTGGTCTTCGGCTGGCATCCCGAGGAGCGACCGACCGGGCCGGTCGCCTACGTCGGGTGGCGCTGCGGTGCCCGCATCGTCGCCGGCATGCTGCCGCAGGCCGAGCCGCTGCCGGCCGACCTGCCGGCGTACTGGACGGTCTACTTCGCGGTGGAGGACGCCGACGCCACGGCGGCCCGGGCCACCGAGCTGGGCGGCACCATTCTCGTCCCGCCCCGCGACAACCCGGCCGGCCGCAGCGCCGCCCTCCGCGACCCCCAGGGCGCCCTCTTCTCCGTCTCCACCCTCCGATGACCGCCCGCGAGTAAGGAGGGGCCCCTTCTTAACAGGTGGCGTTAAGAGGGGCCCCTTCCTCTACCGGAGGCGTTAAGAAGGGGCCCTTCCTTCTACCGTCGGCGGAGCGGAACCACGTGCGGCCCGTGCGGGCCGGGGATGACGCGAACGTGGGCGCGGTAGTGGCGGGCCAGGAGGCGCTCGGTGAGCACCTCCTCGGGCGGGCCGGCGGCGGCCACCCGACCGTCGGCGAGCAGCACCAGCCGGTCGGCGTACTCGCCGGCGACGGAGAGGTCGTGCATGGTGGCGAGCACGGTCAGGTCGTGCTCGCGGCGGAGCTGGTCGACCAGTTCCAACACCTCCTGCTGGTGCCCGATGTCCAACGCACTGGTCGGCTCGTCGAGCAGCAGCAGCGTGGCGCCCTGGGCCAGGGCCCGGGCCAGGAAGACCCGCTGCCGCTCGCCGCCGGAGAGGGTGGCCAGCTCGCGCCGGCCGAATCCACCCAGGTCCAGCCCGTCCAGCACGTCGTGGACGGCAGCGAGGTCGGTGGCTGACTCGCGGCCCAGCGGCGGGATGTACGGGGTGCGCCCCAGCAGCACGTAGTCGAAGACCGACATGCCGGCCGGCACCACCGGGGACTGCGCCACGGTGGCCACCACCCGGGCCCGGTCACGGCGACGCAGCGCGCGGATCGGCGTACCGAAGAGAGCGACCTCGCCCGCGCCGGTGAGCAGACCGCCGACGGCGCGCAGCAGGGTCGACTTGCCGGCGCCGTTGGGTCCGATGACGGTGACCCACTCGCCCACCGCGACGGTCAGGTCGACGCCGGCCAGGATCGGGCTGCCGCCCAGCTCGACCCGCAGGTCCCGGACCCGTACCGCGGCGGCCGGCTCGGCTCGCGAGCCCGGCTCACTCCTCGCGCTCACTGGCCCACCTTCCGTTCGCGACTGCGGGGCTCGCAAACCCGGCTCACTCCTCGCGCTCACTGGCCCACCCGACGGGCGGTACGCAGGATGAGGACGAAGAACGGTCCGCCGAGCACCGCGGTGACCACGCCGATCGGGATCTCGGCCGGGGCGGCGGCGGTGCGGGCGACCACGTCGGTCAGGGCCAGGAACGCGCCGCCGAAGAGCATCGACAGCGGGAGGATCACCCGGTGGCTGGCGCCGGCGAGCAGCCGGACGGTGTGCGGCACGATGATGCCGACGAAGCCGATCAGGCCGGACGCGGACACGGCGGCGGCGGTGCCGAGCGAGGCGGCGGCGATCAGCAGGTAGCGGGAGCGCTGCGGGTGCAGCCCGAGGCTGCTGGCCTCGTCGTCGCCGACGGAGAGCACGTCCAGCTCGCGCCGGTGCAGCAGCACCACCACGGCGGTGAGCGCGAAGTAGGGCAGGACCAGCAGTACGTCGTGCCAGCCGGCGGTGGCGAGCCGGCCGAGCAGCCAGGAGTAGACCTGCTGGATGGTGTCGGAGTGCTGTTGCAGCAGGTATGTCTGCCCGGCGGAGAAGAACGCCGAGACCGCCACCCCGGCCAGGATCAGGGCGGCCGGTGAGCGGTCCCGCCCGCCGGCCGCGCCGAGCAGGTACGTCAGCACGACCGCGCCGAGCGAGCCGACGAACGCGGCGAGCGGGATGGTGACCGGCAGCCCGGTCAGCGCGCCGCCGGCCCCGGCGCCGAGCACGATCGCGACGGTGACCGCGAACCCGGCCCCGGCGGCCACCCCGAGCAGGTACGGGTCGGCCAGCGGGTTGCGGAAGACTCCCTGGTAGCAGCCGCCGGCCAGGGCGAGCAGCGCGCCGACGAGCAGGCCGAGCACGACCCGGGGCAGCCGCAGCTCGGTGACGATGGCGACCTCCCGCTCGGTGAGCCCGCTGTCCAGGTGCACGCCGGGCAGCAGGTTGAGCAGTTCGGCCGCGACGCTGCCGGGCGGCAGGCTGACCGGGCCGAGCGAGACGCCGGCCACGAGCGCGACCAGGACCGCGGCGAAGCCGGCGAGCAGCCACCGCTTGCGCAGCCCGGCCGGCCGGCCCGGCACCTCCGCCGCGACGGCGCGTGGTCCGACCCGGCGGGGTCCGGGCAGCCGGCCGCCCGGCCGGGACGCGTCGGGCGTCCCGGCCGGCACGGCGTCCACCGGTCGCAGGGCCACGGTCAGGCCGGGACCTTGGCGGTGGCGTCGACGATCGCCTTGAGCAGGTCGACCACGCGGGGACCCCAGCGCGAGGCGATGTCGTCGTCCAGCGCCACGATCTGGTTGTTCTTCACGGCGGTGATGCCGCCCCAGCCGCTGCGCGCCTTGACCGTGTCCGCGTTCTGCTGGCAGCACTTGGTGTCGGCGAGGAAGACGAAGTCGGGGTTCGCCTTGACGATGACCTCCTGGGACAGCTGCGGGTAGCCGCCGTTCTTCCCGTCGGCGTCGGCAGGGTCGGCGATGTTCTCCAGGCCGGCGAGCGCGTAGATGGTGCCGATGAAGGTCTTGCTGGTCGCGCTGTACAGCTCGGGACCCAGCTCGTGGTAGTAGGTCAGCTTCTCGGTGCGCTTGGGCAGGTCCCTGGTGAGCGCGGTGATGTCGTCCTTCATCTTGCGCACCACGGCGTCCGCCTCGGCCGGGTGGCCGGTGAGCTTGCCCAGGTCGGTGAGCTGCCGGTAGGTGTCGTCGAGCGTGGTCGCGGCCGGGGTGAGCAGGACCGGGATCTTCAGCGCCACGAGCTGGCTGGCGATCTTGTTGGTGTCGTTGGCGATCACCACCAGATCGGGGTTCCTGCCGGCGATCGCCTCGGCGTTGGGCTGGTAGCCGGAGAGGTCGCTCTTGGGTGCGTCCGCCGGGTAGTTGGACTGGTCGTCGACGGCGGTGACCTGCTTGCCCGCGCCGATGGCGAAGAGCATCTCGGTCGAGGTCGGCGAGAGCGAGACGATCTTCTCGGGTCGCTTCTCCAGTGTCAGGTTGCCCACACTGACCGGGAAGGCGCCACCGGAGCCGCCGGCGGCGGGGGTGTCGGTGGCGGTCTTCTCGGCGCAGCCGCCGAGCAGCAGCGCGCCGGCCGCGAGCGCGGCGGCGAAGAGCCGGGGGGTACGTCGGGACATCGATCCTCCTGTCGGTCGAGGAGCGTGGTGCTTCGCCGACAGGAGGGAAGGCCCGTCCGCGAGGCGCCCTTCCTCGAGAGCGCGTGTCGCGACCGGGCCGCAGGCGACCTGGCTCGTCCCACGTCCGTCGGCGCCGGCGGGAGGCCGACGCCGCGCGTACGGGGCATCACAGTTGCGGGACAGCGCCGGTTTCGCACCGGCTTCGCTGTGGCACGGTCGGTGCCACGGTAGCGCACGAGCAGCGGAGATCGTCCGGACGGGCGGGGTGGGTGGGGACCCCGGCGGGGGTGGAACCGGGGTCCCCACCTCGTGGTGAGGTCAGCAGTACTGGCTCTGCTTGTTGATCGCCCGGTACGGGCAGTCGGCGTACTCGGACAGCAGCAGCACGGCCTCGCGGTTGCGCGAGGTCTGCGCCGGGATCACCTCGTCGGGCGGGTAGAAGCCGCCGCCGGAGGCCGAGCCGGGGTACATCTCGAATGTGTACGCCCAGATCTTGTGGGCGCCCCACATCCAGTCGATGCTGGTGCCGTCGGCGATGTAGAGGTCGCTGGACTGCTCCGGGGTGTAGCCGTTGGTCGCCGCCATCTGCCGGCCGATGGTGGCGAAGGTGTTGTACTGGTCGGCGTTCATCCCGGTGGCGGTGTTGCTGTACGTGTAGCCGTACGGCCAGAGCACCAGCTGCGAGTAGGTGTGGAAGTCGATGTTCGCCTTGATCTGCTGCACGCCGCCGACGACCCGGCCGTTGACGAAGTTGCGCAGCGCCGTGGTCTCCGGGGCGGAGAAGGCGGACGGGCCGCGGTAGGTGTCCGACGACTTCGAGCTGGACGAGCCGCCGCAGCAGCCCCACTGGTAGCTCCAGTTGCGGTTCAGGTCGGTGCCGACGTACGAGGAGCCGCTGTTGGGCTGCCGGTTCTTCCGCCAGGAGCGGTAGGAGCCGGTGGCGATGTCGTACTCGCTGCCGTCCGGGTTGACCGTGGGGACGATCCAGATCTCCCGGGAGTTGACGATGTTGGTGATCCGGGAGTCGGTGCCGTAGTTGTCGGTGAACAGGTTGAGCAGGTAGATCGCCATCTCGACGGTCAGGTGCTCGCGGGCGTGCTGCTGGGCGTTGAAGAGGATCTCCGGCTCGCTCTCGTCGGTGCCGACGTTGTCGGAGATCTTCACCGCCATCAGGTCCCGGCCCTGGTAGGAGGTGCCGATGCTGAGCTTGCGGGCGATGCCCGGGTGGTCGGCGACGACCTTGTTCACCACCGTGGTCAGTTCGGCGTAGTCGTGGTAGTTGGAGTCGGCGGGCGGGAAGGCGTACGCGGTCGCGCCTCCGGCCGGCGCCGGGGCGACGTCCTTCTCCAGCCGGAAGCCGAGCCGGGTGATCGCGGTGGCCTCGGCGTCGGTGGCCGTGACGTGCAGCACACCGTGCTCGGAGTAGTCGATCGCGGCGCCGGTGCGGGCGACCGCGCTGCGGTCCGCGACGGTACGCGGGCCGAGCACCCGGTAGGCGACGGCGGCCGGTTCACCGGACCGCTCCGGGGCCGGGCGGGCGGCGGCCGGTCCGGCGGCCGCGGTGACGAGGGTCAGGCCGACGGCGGCGGCGAGCGCCAGCCGGCGGCGGAGCGGGGATGTGCGGAAGGCCATCGACAACCTCCTGGGGGTACGGGAGATCCCGTTGTCCGCACACTTCACCAGGAGTCACATGGTCATATCAACATCTGTCTCTCTGTCGGAGCATCCCGACCGGATCGTCACGCCGGCAATGATTTTCCATGCCTGAACATCTGGCGAAACTTCCCGCCAAGCGCGACAGTGAACGGCAACGATGCCGTTTCCCTGTGGAGCTGCCATGTTCGGAAGACCCCTGCGCGCGGTCGCCCTCGCCGGCCTCACCGCGCTCACTCTCCTCGCCACCACCGCGCCCGCCCAGGCGCACGGCCACCGGCCGGGTGTCACCCACGACGAACAGATCACGTTCCAGGAGTTCTCCCGCTACCCCGACTGGCGCGGCGGTTCCCACCAGGGCACCCGGGCCGTCCCGGGCCGCCACCCCGCGCTGACCATCGCCCGACCCGCCGGCACGACCGAGTTCACCGACGAACACACCGGCACGACCCGGACCTGGGAGTACGCCACCTGGACCTCGCCCGAGCGGCGGATCGGGTTCGACGCCACCGAACTGGTCGCGTCGTGGAACGCCAGCACCCCGGCCGGCACCTGGATCCAGGTCGAGCTGCACGGCACCTACAACACCGGCGCGCAGACCCCGTGGTACGTCATGGGCCGCTGGGCCTCCGGCGACCAGGACATCAAACGCGCCACGCTGGACGGCCAGGGTGACCCCTGGTCGAGCATCTGGACCGACACGTTCTCGATCGACGACGCGGCGGCCGGGGTGCTGCTGCGCTCGTACCAGCTCCGGCTGACCCTCTACCGCGCGCCGGGGCAGGCCGCGGCGCCGCAGGTCCGGATGGTCGGCGCGATGGCCTCGAACGTGCCGGACCGGTTCACCGTCACCCCGAGCCGGGGCGGCATCGCCTGGGGCACCGAGCTGGCCGTGCCGCGCTACTCGCAGAACGTCCACATCGGGGAGTACCCGGAGTACGACGGCGGCGGCGAGGCGTGGTGCTCCCCCACCTCCACCGAAATGGTGGTCGAGTACTGGGGTCGCAAGCCCTCGGCCGAGGACACCGCCTGGGTCGACCCCTCCTACCCCGACCCGACCGTCGACCACGCCGCCCGGATGACCTACGACCACGAGTACGAGGGCGCGGGCAACTGGCCGTTCAACACCGCGTACGCGGCCGGCTTCCCGGGCCTGGAGGCACGGGTCACCCGGCTGCACTCGCTGGACGAGGCCGAGCGCTTCATCAAGGCCGGCATCCCCGTCGTCACCTCGCAGTCGTTCCTGGCCAGCGAGCTGGACGGGGCCAACTACGGCACCTCCGGGCACCTGTTCGTGATCGTCGGCTTCACCGCCGACGGTGACGTGATCGTCAACGACCCCGCGTCCTCCTCCAACGAGGCGGTCCGCAACGTCTACCAGCGCGAGCAGTTCGAGCAGATCTGGCTGCGCACCAAGCGCTACCGGGACAACGGCACGGTCGCCTCCGGCTCCGGCGGCATCGCGTACCTGATCAAGCCGACCGACCGCCGGTGGCCGGTGGTCCCGGGCTCGACCAACTGGTGACCCGGACCGGGGCCCGGCGCGTTCCCCACGCCGGGCCCCGGTGCGTCGCGATCAGAGGGACGGGGCGAACGAGACAGGCTCGCCCTCGGGCTTGGCGCGGCGGTTGCGCACCGTCCGCACGATGATCACCACCCACGCCACCAGCGCGGCGACGCCGGCCAGGGTCAGCCCGGTGACCAGCAGGTAGGTCGACCCGCCGGTGGTGGAGAAGACGCCGGCCCGGGCGCCGGTGTCCCGCGCCGGGGCGGTCCCGCCCACGGCGAGGCCGTCCGGGGCGTCGTAGAGGATGACGTCGGCGCGCCGGTCGTCACCCTGGTCGGCGGCGAAGGTGCCGCGCCACTCGCAGTTGCGCCGGCCGCAGTCCTCGTACACGGCGGTGAACGTGCCCGCCGTGCCGCCACCGTTGTGCGCCTGCCAGGTGGGCAGGAGGTCGGTGGCACCCATCATCAGCCCGATGCCGGCGATCACCGGCAGGCCGATCCAGACGAACACCTTGGTCCGCCATCCGTCGATCTTGTTCAGGAAACTCACGGCGGCTGACCCTAGCGGCCGGGTCGGGTCGCCGCTGCCCCGTTTCCGGGCGGGCGGCGCGTCAGCCGTCCCGGCGCTCGCCCTCCGGCGCGGCCTGGTCGTCGCCGGCGAGCGCGGACCGCAACCGGTCCTTCTCCGCGCGGCGACGCTCCGACGCGTCGGCCATCTCCCCGGCCATCTGGTCCCGCCAGCCCTTGAGCAGGAAGAACGACAGCGCGGCGGAGAACACCAACGCCAGCATCAGCCGCAGGAACATGTTCATGTCGACGAACCAGAGGGCTGCCAGCACGGCGACGAACAGCCCGATCCGGCCCAGCGTGTACTTGACCGCCGCGCTCATGCCCGCAATTCCCACTCTCTCCGCGCCTCAGCCCGTCCGCCGGGCCAACCAGTGCACGCCATGAAACCAGATGACCGCGTAGACCACGGTGAACACCGCCGCGGCCAGCGCGCCGGTGAACAGCGCCGGCAGGCCGGCGGCCAGCCCGGCCACCAGCAGCCCGGCGAGGACGCCGACCGCGATGCCGACCAGCGCGGCCAGCACCCGGGCCGCGCCGAACTCCCACGCCCGAAAGTCGTCCCAGAACAGCCAGAGCGGCAGGATCACCGCCAGCCAGCCGTTCGTGCGCCCGAAACCGCCGGCGCCCAGGGTGGCGAACGCCCACTCGAAGAGCAGCAGCGCCAGCAGCCCGATCACCAGGCCGGCGAGGGTCACCCCGAGCAGGTCGCCGAGGGTGAGGATGCGCCCTTCGGCGTCCCGCCGGGGAAACGCGCGCTGCTGCTCCCGCGTGCTCATCGCCGGGTCAGGCCCAGACCTGCTGCGGCTCGGAGCGGCGCTCGGCCATCGACGGCGCGGCGTCGTACTCGCGGACGGTCTCGTAGCGGGTGTTCCGCTCCACCGGCCGGAAGCCGGCGTCCCAGATCAGGTGAAGCAGGTCGTCCCGGTGCATGGTGTTCGGCGTGCCGTACGAGTCGGCGTCGTGGGTGATCTTGTATTCGACGACCGAGCCGTCCAGGTCGTCCACGCCGAAGTTGAGCGAGAGCTGGGCCACCGAGAGCCCGTGCATGACCCAGAAGCACTTCACGTGCGGGACGTTGTCGAACAGCAGCCGGGAGACCGCGAAGGTCTTGAGCGACTCGGCCGGCGAGGCCATCGTGGTGCTGGCCTGGATCCGGTTGCGGATCTTGCCGTCCGCCGAGTCGACGAAGTCGTGCTGGTAGCGCAGCGGGATGAAGACCTGGAAGCCGCCGGTCTCGTCCTGCAGCTCCCGCAGCCGCAGCACGTGGTCGACCCGGTGCCGGGGCTCCTCGATGTGGCCGTAGAGCATCGTCGACGGGGTCTTCATGCCCTTGGAGTGGGCGAGCCGGTGGATCCGCGACCAGTCCTCCCAGTGGCAGGCGTGGTCGACGATGTGCTGCCGGACCTCCCAGTCGAAGATCTCCGCGCCGCCGCCGGTGAGCGACTCCAGGCCGGCGTCCATCAGCTCGTCGAGGATCGCGTCGGCGGTGAGCCCGCTGATCTTCTCGAACCACTGCACCTCGGTCGCGGTGAACGCCTTGAGGTTGACCTTCGGCAGCGCGGCCTTCAGCTCGCTCAGCACCTTGGGGTAGTAACGCCAGGGCAGCGTCGGGTGCAGGCCGTTGACGATGTGCAGCTCGGTGAGCTGCTCGTCCTCCATCTCCTTGGCCTTGCGCACCGCCTCGTCGATCCGCATCGTGTAGGCGTCCTTCTCGCCCGGCTTACGCTGGAACGAGCAGTATGCGCACGACGCGGAGCAGACGTTGGTCAGGTTGAGGTGGCGGTTGACGTTGAACATCACCCGGTCACCGTTGAGCTCGGTACGCCTGTGGTGGGCGAGCCGGCCCAGCCAGGTCAGGTCGTCGCTGGAGTAGAGGGCGATGCCGTCCTCGCGGGTCAGGCGCTCCCCCGCGTAGACCTTCGCTTCGAGCTCGCGCTTGAGTCCGGCGTCCATCCGAAAGCCACGTCCTTCCACCTGGGGTACCGATCGAGCGTACGTCGCGGGTCGGACGGACCGCCCACGCGGTCGGCGGCAGCGACCCGGTTCACCTCCCGTCACCCTCCGCACATCGACATCGCTGCGTCGGTGAGGTAAGACAGGGTGGGGCGGAACACACACCGGGGCCGTCCTGTCCCAACACGCCCACGACGCGTGGCGCGCACCAGACCGGACGGGGAGCGGAATGGTCGACAGCACCAAGGCCCGACGGCGACGAGGTCGGCAGCCGGTGATCTCACCGGTCCTGCGCCCGGCGCTCTGGTCCGCCCTCCTGGGGGCGGTCGCGGCCGCGGCGCTCGCCACACCCGCCTGGGCCGACCCGCTCCCCGACACCGTGCCCAGCACCGGCTCCCGTCCCCAGGTCACCGGCACGCTCCAGTTGCCCACCGTCCCCGGCGCGGTTCCGGGCCAGCCCGGCGCCGTTCCCGGCCTGCCCGGCGCCACCGGCCCGGGCCGCACGCCGGGCCTCCCGGGCGCCACGACCGGCGTCACCAATCCCGCCGACGGCCCGCTCGTCGCGCAGATCAACCAGGTCGACGCGCTCGTCGCCCAGCTCGGCGACAACCTCCTGCGGGTCAAGGGGGAGCGCGACGCCGCGCAGACCGAACTGACCGCCGCCGCCGGCCGGCTCAAGGAGGCGCAGGACGCGCTCGTGCGCGCCCGGGACAACGCCAAGAGCGCCGCCGCCGACGCGGTCAAGGCCGACGCGGCGCTGCCGCCCGGCGAGTTCGGCAGCAGCCTGCGTGAGTTCGCCAACCTCCAGCGGATCACCCGCGGCGACCGGGCCGAGGGCGCGGCCACCACGTCGGTGACCGGCGAGCTGCTCCGGGCCACCACCGCCGAGCAGGTCGCCCGCGAGGCGCACGACGCGGTCCAGCGGCGGGTCACCGGGAAGACCGCGGAATACACCAAGGTCGAGACGGACCTGCACAAGCAGGAGGCGGCGCTGCTCAAGCTCCGCCGGGACAACGCCGCCAAGCTGCTCGAGATCGAGCGCCGCGAGGACGTGGCCGAGCAGCGCAACGGCAACTCCTACGTGGTCAACCAGAGCATCGCCGGCATGGTCGCCGACCCCCGGGCGCTCGCCGCCGTGCGCTTCGCGCTGGCCCAGCTCGGCGACCCCTACCTCTGGGCGGCCGAGGGGCCGGACCGCTTCGACTGCTCCGGCCTGATGCTCGCCTCCTACCAGTCGGCCGGCTACCGCGGCCTGCCCCGGGTCTCCCGGGACCAATACTTCGCGACCCGCACCCGCACCGTCGACCCGAACGCCCTCCTCCCCGGCGACCTGCTCTTCTTCGCCTCCAGCGGCAGTTGGACGAGCATCCACCACGTCGCCATGTACATCGGCAACGGCAAGATGGTCGAGGCGCCGCGCACCGGCGATGTCGTCAAGATCTCGGTGGTCCGCTGGTCCCGGCTCTACGCCGCCACCCGCGTGGTCGGCGCGGTGCCCGCTCCGGCCACGCCCGTGCCGCCGCCGACCGTGCCGACGGCGCCGACCACCCCGGCCAAGCCCACCCCGACGCCGAAGCCGACGAAGACGGCGACGCCGAAGCCCACCGGCTCGCCCAAGCCCACCGGCTCGCCCAAGCCCACCGACACGCCGACGCCGACGCCGACCACCTCCAGCCCGTCGCCCACGCCGTCGACCAGCACCACGCCGCCGGCCAGCCCGTCCGACTCGCCGAGCCCGACGCCGAGCCGCACCGCCGGGGCCGAGCCGACCGGCAGCGCGGCGGAGCCGAGCACGAGCAGCGCCGCGCCGTCGCGCACCGCGGCTGGCAGCGGATCCGCCAGCCCGAGCAGCGCCGACTGACCCAACCGTCCACTCCGGCTGTGCTCCCGGGCCGGAATGTGGCACGGTGAGATCCGGGCAGTTCCGGCCGACGCCACGGTCGGGGCCGAGCGCGGGTGCGGAGGGCGAGATGGGCGATAACGAGGTTCCGGCGGAGACGGTCCACCCGGGATCCACGCCCGACCCCGCCGTTGACCAGGCCGAACGGGCACAGCCGGGCCAGGTGGCCGTCGCCCGGGCCCGGGTGAGCGTCGCCGGCTCGGCCGTGCCGCCGCCAGACGAGGAACTGCCCGCGCCGCCGGCCACCGCCACCACCTACCGGGCCGGCGCCCCGGCGGAAGCGCCACCGCCCCTGGACCGACGCCGCCCCGGTGCGACGGTCCCGCCGTCCAGCTGGTCCGCCTTCGCGGCGGCCGACCGCCCGGTCACGCCCACCGAACCGGCCGACCAGCCGCCCGCCGACCCGGCCGGCGCACCCGACGACGAGCCGCCCGCCGCCGTCCCGCCGCCGCGGGCCTCCGCCTCGGCCCGGGTGCCCGCGCCGCGGGCGGAGACGCCGACCGGTGGCCCGGCCGCGGGGGACGGACCGGGAAGTGCCGGGGGCGCCCCGGCGGGCTCCGGGGCCACCGCCGACCGGTCGACCCAACCGGCCTCCCCCGCCGACGCCGAGGTGCCGGCCGGACGCGACCCGTCGCCCGAGCCGGCCGGCCCCACCGCCACGGCCCCGCCGCCGACCGGCGTCGCGCACGCCCGGGCCAGCGTCTCGGTGCCCGGCCTGAGTCCCGTCTCGGCCGACGAGGCCGCGGCCTCGGTGGCGGCCGCTCCCGCCGCCGCGCGGATCTACCGGGCGGGACCGGTCAACCCGGAACCGCCGGAGCCCGCACAGCCGCCGGAGCCGGCGGAGCCCCCGACGCCGCACGGCCCGGAGCCCGAGCCGGCGCCGACCCCGGTACCGGGTCCGACGCCTCCCTCGCCCGCGCCGCCCGGGCCGGAGCCGGAGCCGCCGCTGCGTCCGGAGCCGCCGCTGCCCGCACCCCCGGCGCCCACGCCCGCGCCGCCCGTGCCCGCGCCGCCGGTGCCCGCGCCCGTTCCGGGGCCGAACCCGCCCGGACCGGTCCCGCCGCTCCCCGGGCCGCCCACGCCGCCGCCGGGGCCGGCCGTACCCCCGCCCCCGCTGCCGCCCGGCCCGATGCCCGCGCCGCCGTTCCCGCCGCCGCCCGCCATGGCCGGCGCACAGCCGGCCTGGGCCGTCGCGCCCGTGTCGGCGCCGCCACCACCCGCCGCGCCGCCGGTGGTGCCGGCGCCGGCGCTGCCGACCTGGCCGCCGCCGGCCGCCCACCAGGCCGAACCGACCCGTCCGGTACGCCAGCAGTCGGGTGTTCAGGACCTGGCCTCGACCGTGTACGGCGGCACCGAGGGCCCCGGCTTCGCCACCGTCTCGCTGCCGCAGGGCGGTCCCACGGAGACCTCCGGTTCGCTGACCGGGCACATCCTGGCCCAGGGCTGGGCCGAGGACGCCCCGACCACCCGGGCCAGCAACGCCAAGGTCATCGTCGTGCTGGCCGTCGCGCTGACCATGCTGATCGCGATCAGCCTGCTCGTGGTCTTCCTGGCCAACGACGCATTGAGCGGCCTGACCGGCTGACCCCGGGGGTGAGTCCGCCCACTACCACCTCGCGTCGAGGTGGCCGGTTCGGCGGAGCGCCGTACACTTGTCGGGATCACTGACCCGGCGCGACCGACTACGCGCCCATGGGCGATCTTGCGGGCGATTCGACGGCATGACTGCCGCGGCGGCCATCGCGAAGATGCGCCCCGCTCGAAAGGCATTTCTTGACCACCTTCGCTGCCCCCGGCACGTCCCCGTCCACCGACCCGATCCTCGAGGTCACCGACTTCGCCTCCCTCGGCCTGCCCCGGCCGGTGGTCGAGGCGCTCGCCCGCCAGGGCATCACCACCCCGTTCGAGATCCAGCGGGCCACGCTGCCGGACGCGCTCGCCGGCCGCGACGTGCTCGGTCGGGGCCAGACCGGCTCGGGCAAGACGCTCGCCTTCGGCCTGCCGGTGATCGCCCGGCTCGCCGACCGCAACCGGGCCCGGCCGCTGCACCCCCGCGCCCTGGTCCTGGTGCCCACCCGTGAGCTGGCCATGCAGGTCAACGACGCGCTGATGCCGCTCGGCAAGGCGGTCGGCATCTTCCTCAAGACCGCCGTCGGCGGCGTGCCCTACGACCGGCAGATCGACGCGCTGCGCCGCGGCGTGGAGATCGTGGTGGCCACCCCGGGCCGGCTCGGCGACCTGATCCAGCGCGGCGTCTGCCGGCTCGACGACGTCGAGATCACGGTGCTGGACGAGGCCGACCAGATGGCCGACATGGGCTTCCTGCCCGAGGTCACCGAGCTGCTGGCGAAGACGCCGGCGGACGCCCAGCGGCTGCTCTTCTCGGCCACTCTGGACAACGACGTCGACACGCTGGTCAAGCGGTTCATGACCGACCCGGTCACCCACTCGACCGCCCCGGCGACCGCCGCCGTGTCCACCATGGACCACCACCTCCTGCTGATCCCGCCGCACGACAAGTTCGCGGTCACCGCGGCCATCGCCGCCCGTGAGGGACGCACCATGTTCTTCGCCCGCACCCAGCTGGGCGTCGACCGGCTGGTCGAGCAGCTCGCCGCGGTGGGCGTACGGGCCGGTGGACTGCACGGCGGCAAGACCCAGCGGATGCGCACCAAGACGCTCGCCGAGTTCCGCGAGGGCCGGACGAACGTGCTGGTCGCCACCGACGTGGCGGCCCGCGGCATCCACGTCGACGGCGTCACGCTGGTGCTGCACGTGGACCCGCCGAAGGACCCGAAGGACTACCTGCACCGGGCCGGCCGCACCGCCCGGGCGGGCGAGTCGGGCGCGGTGGCGACGCTGGTGCTGCCGAAGCAGCGCCGGACCACGCTGGCCATGTTGGAGAAGGCGGGCGTCGAGCCGGCCCAGACCCGGGTCCGCGCGGGCGACGCGGCGCTGGCCGAGCTGACCGGCGCCCGCGAGCCCAGCGGCGTGCCGGTCCGGGAAGAGCCGGAGCCGCGGCGGGGCGGCCCGCGCCGCTTCGGCGACCGCGACGGACGCGGCTTCGACCGGGGCGACCGCGACGGACGCGGCTTCGCCCGCGGCGGCCGGGGTGCCGGCGACCGGGACGGGCGGGGCGAGCGGCGCTACGGCGACCGACCCACGGGCGAGCGGCGCTACGACGACCGTCCCACCGGCGAGCGTGGCTTCGGCGGCGACCGCCGCTTCGACCGGACCGAGGGCCGGGATGACCGCCGCTTCGGCGACCGGCGGCCCGACGACCGGTTCGGCGCCCGGCAGTCCGACGACCGGCGCTTCGGCGACCGGGCGGAGCGCGGCCGGGCCGGCGGCGACCGTCCGTTCGGCAGCGACCGGCACCGTCCGGCGGGCGGACCCGGTTACGACCGGGACGCCCGCACCGACCGGCGGCGTGACGACCGGCCGAGCGGTGGACACGGCTTCGGCGACCGCCGCCACGAGGACCGCCCGCAGGGCGAGCGGCGCTTCGGCGACCGGGACGGCCAGGGCGAGCGGCGCTACGGCGACCGGGGCGACTTCCGGCCGGCGGAGCGTCGGGGCGGATTCCGGCCGGAGGGGCGGGGTCGGGACGACCGGCCGCGCGACGACCGGCGTGGATTCGGCGGGCGCCCGCCGGCCCGCACCCACTGACGACAGACAGCACCGCGAACGCCGCCGTCGAGCACCCGCTCGGCGGCGGCGTTCGCGCATCCGCTGCCGGTGTCGGACCGCTCGCGTAACGTCCGGTGCATGCCGAAGTCGCTCTTCTGGGTCCGGACCGACACCGCCGGCTCCGAGCACGTCGTGCTCGACGAGCGTCAGGGGTTGACCGCGCACGGTGTGGCGCTGGCCGTGGACCCGATCCCCTACACCTGCCGCTACCGCCTGACGCTCGCGCCGGACTGGTCGACCAGCCGGTTGGAGGTCGACGCCGACGGCGCCGGCTGGTCGCGGAGCGTGCGCCTGGAGCGGGCCGGCGACGGGTGGCGCGTGCGTACCGGTGAGGAGGGTGACCTGGACGCGGCGCTGCGCGCGGCCGGGCATCCCACGGCGGGTCTGCCCGGCACGGACGACCCGGACCGGTTGGCCGAGGCACTCGACGTCGACCTGGGCGGCTCCCCGCTGACCAACACGCTGCCCATCCGCCGGATCGGGCTGGGCCGGCTCCCCGCCGACCTGGCCACCGGCGTGAAGGTGGCGTGGGTGCTGCTGCCCTCCCTGGCCGTGATCCCCGCCGAGCAGGTCTACACCTCGCTCGGTCCAGGCCGGGTCCGGTATGCCGGCGACGGCTTCACCGCCGAGCTGGAGGTCGACCCGGAGGGCTTCGTGGTGCGCTATCCCGGGCTCGCCGAGCGGGCCGACCCGCGCTGAGCGGTCAGGCCGGCCATGCGCCGTCGGCCAGGAACCGGTCGATGGTGGCCAGGTGCGGGGCGAGATCGAGCCCCTGCGCGGCCACCCACCGGTCGGAATAGTAGGTGTCGACGTAGCGGTCGCCCGGGTCGCAGATCAGCGTGACCACCGAGCCGGTGCGGCCGGCGGCGCGCATCTCCGCGATCAGCCCGAAGGCGCCCCAGAGGTTGGTGCCGGTGGAGCCGCCCACCCGACGGCCGAGCACCGTCGAGCCGGCCCGCATCGCGGCCAGCGACGCGGCGTCCGGCACCTGGACCATCCGGTCGACCACGCTGGGCAGGAAGGACGGCTCGACGCCGGGCCGCCCGACGCCCTCGATCCGGGAGCCGCGGTCGGTGCGTACCGACCAGTCGCGGGCCTGCCAGGCGGGATAGAACGCGGAGTTCTCCGGGTCCACCACACAGAGCTTGGTGGGCAGCCGGCGGTAGCGGACGTACCTGCCGATGGTCGCGCTGGTGCCGCCGGTTCCGGCGCCCACCACGACCCAGGCCGGCACCGGGTGCCGTTCCAGCGCGAGCTGGGCGTAGATCGACTCGGCGATGTTGTTGTTCCCCCGCCAGTCGGTGGCCCGCTCGGCGTAGGTGAACTGGTCCATGTAGTGGCCGCCGGCGTCCTCGGCCAGCCAGCGCGCCTCGATCACCACCTTGCCCGGGTCCTCGACCAGGTGGCAGCGCCCGCCCTGGAACTCGATCTGGGCGATCTTCTCGGGCGAGGTGGAGGCGGGCATGACCGCGATGAACGGCAGGCCGAGCATCCGCGCGAAGTATGCCTCGGAGACCGCTGTCGAACCGGACGACGCCTCGACGACAGTGGTGTCCGGACCGATCCAGCCGTTGCAGAGCCCGTAGAGGAACAGCGAGCGGGCCAGCCGGTGCTTGAGCGATCCGGTGGGGTGCACCGACTCGTCCTTGAGGTAGAGGTCGATCCCCCACTCCCGCGGCAGCGGGAAGGGCAACAGGTGGGTGTCGGCGGAGCGGTTGGCGTCCGCCTCGACCGCGGCGATCGCCTCGGTCACCCAGCGCCGGCTGGCCTCGTCGCACCGGTCGAGATGAGTCACGCCGGCAACGTTACAAGCGAGGTGGGCTCGGATCGGCCGGGACCCGGCGGGCCTGCCGCCGCTGGCCGGCCCGACCCGTCGCCCGCACCACCGGGGTGAGGGCCAGGGCCAACCGGGGGAAGGTGTCGAGGAGACGGACCTGCGCGCCGCGCCAGCGCGGCAGGCTGACCACCGGGCGGGGCCGGCGGGCCAGCCGTACGGCCCGCGCGGCCACCCGTTCCGGCGTGAGCAGCGCGCCGGTGAAGGACGCCAGCGCGCCCGGGTCGTCCAGCTTGTCGTGCAGCATCGGCGTCCAGATCCCGTCCGGGCAGAGGCAGGACACGTGTACGCCCCGGACGCCCGCCATCCGCAGATCGGCCAGGGTGCCGAGGCTGAACGCCAGCAGCGCGTGCTTGCTGGCCGCGTAGACCGTCTCCCCGGGCGCGGCGATCAGCCCGGCCAGCGAGACGATGTTGAGCACGTGCCCCCGGCCCTGCCGCCGCATGATCGCCAGCGCCGCCTGGGTGCCGTTCATCGCGCCGAGCGTGTTCACCTCGACCACCCGTCGGCGGGTCGGCGCGTCGTGCGCCCAGGACGGGCCGGTGACCAGGATGCCGGCGTTGTTCACCCAGAGACCGAGGCCACCGGGTGCGTCCGCCGCCTCGGCGGCGACCTCCGCGCAGGCGGCCTCGTCGCGTACGTCGAGGGGGTGGGACCAGCCGCCCAGCGGCTCGGCGGCGGCGGCCACGGCCGTGGCGTCCACGTCGGTGAGCAGCACCCGCCAGCCGTCGGCGTGCAGCGCGGCGGCGGTCGCCCGACCCAGCCCGCCGGCCGCCCCGGTCACCACGGCGGCGCCCCGTCCCGAGGTCGTCATCGGCGCACCGTAGCCGTCCGCACCGCCTCCGGGCCAGGGGTGGCGGTCAGGCGGTCGGCGGTTCGAGTGGTTGCGGGCGGTTCTCCCACTTGGTCGACAGCGCGATGCCGGTGCGGGTGGAGGCGACGCCCGGGGTCCGGTTGAGCCGGACGATCAGCTGCTCCAGCTCGGCGATGGTGCCCACCCGGGCCTTGAGCAGGAAGGACTCGACACCGGCCATGAAGTAGCAGGACTCGATCTCGGGGATCTGCCGGAACGCCTCGAGCACGTCGTCGGTGTCCGCGTCGGAGTCCTCGATGATGCCGATCAGCGCGGTCACGCCGAGCCCGATCGCCTCCGGCTCGACCTCGGCCCGGTAGGCCCGGATCACCCCGCTGGACTCCAGCTTGCCGACCCGCTCGTGCACGGCCGGGGCGGAGAGGCCGACCTGCCGGGCCAGCTCGGCGTACGACAGGCGGGCGTTGCCCCGCAGCAGCTCCACGAGGCTCAGGTCGATCGTGTCCACGGAGAGTGACCCTATCCGTTTGGGCGTCACCGGACGCGCTCGGCACCCGTTGAACATGACGTCACGTCGCCATTCACAAACGTGCGGTCACGGGGGTTCTACGCCGGTACCATTTACTAACTTCTCAGTGTGTGCGTTTTTCGCGTTTGGCGGACACGCCCGGTCGCTGGTGCTGTAATTGCCATACGTCCCTCATGACGGCTCTGGGCTCGCACCGGCCGGGGGCAGTGTGTTCAGCCGGGGGCTTCGTCGACGCGAGGAGGGGGCTGTGGACACTGGAGATCGCCTGCTGACACCGGGTGAGGTCGCTGCGCTGTTTCGGGTTGACCCGAAGACCGTGACCAGATGGGCAGCGGCCGGCCGGATAGGCAGCATCCGGACTCCAGGCGGGCATCGCCGGTTTCGGGAATCCGAGGTGCGAGCCCTGCTGGAAGGGGAGGGCATGCTGGACGAGGCGGACGACATGGGCAAGGCCCGCAACATGGGTCCGACCGCCTCCACCGGCCCCGGCCCGGCGAACGCCGGCATGTACTGAACGAGCGGGGCGCGGTGCGGCCGGTGGGCCGGGCCGCGCCCCGTCCGGTGTCCGCGGGCTCCGTCAGGGTGGGTCGGCGTCCCGCCGGGCCGCGGCCAGTTCACCGGACCACCGCCGGAACAGCGTGTGCGGGACGCCGAGCGCGTCGAGCACCTTGCCGGCCACGAAGTCGACCAGCTGCGCGGCGGAAGCCGCCGCCCCGGCGCCGTAGAAGCCCGGGCTGGCCGGCAGCACCACGGCGCCGGCGTCGTGCAGCGCGATCAGGTGCTCCAGGTGGCTGCGGGTCACCGGGGTCTCCCGGGGCACGACCACGACCGGTCGGCGTTCCTTCAGGTTCACCTCGGCGGCGCGCTGGAGCAGGTCCTTGGAGAGCCCGATCGCGATGCCGGCGCAGGCCGCGGTGCTGGCCGGCACGACCGCCATCCCGCGTACCGGGTAGGAGCCGCTGCTCGGGCCGGCCGCCAGGTCGCCGGCGGGCCAGTGCCGCAGGTCCGCGCCGGTGAGGTCGCGGTCGAGCCAGGCGGCCAGGTCCTCGGCCCAGTGCGCGTCCCGGAACGGTCGGCCGGTCTCGTCCAGGACGGTCAGCCGGGCGGCCCGCGACACGATCAGGTCCACCGCGTGGCCGGCGTCGAGCAGGCCCCGGACGACCGCCGCCGCGTACGGTGTGCCGGAGGCGCCGGAGACGCCCACCACCCATGGTTCGCGCATGCCGTCAAGCCTGCCTGGTCGCCGGGGACAGCCGGAAGGCGGCCCCGGAACCGCGGCCCGGACCGTCCCGCTTTCGGCGTGCCCGGCCCGGATGTCCACCGGGTCGGCGGGCCTTTCCGCGGCATGGGATTCTCTGATCGGCGATCCACATCCATGGAAGGGCCCGGTGATGACGGCGGCGGTGCTGCGGGCGCTGCGCTCCGACTGCCCCATCGCGCCCGGGATCTCGCCGCACGCCGACGTCGTGCAGGGCTGGCTGGTCGGTCAACTCGACCGGCTCGGCCTACCGCTGGACCCGGTCACCCGGCAGCGGCTGGTCCGGGCCGGGTTCGCCCGCTACGCCGGACGGCTCTACCCGGACGCCACTGAGCCCGACCTGCGGGTGCTGACCGCGCTGTTCACCTGGTTCTTCCTCGTCGACGACGCCTGCGACGGGCCGGACCGGCTGACCGCGCAGCAGATCCGGGCGCTGCGTGACGGCACGCTGGCGCTGCTGCGCGAGGGTCCCCGGGCCCGTCATCCCGGCTTCTCCGGCCCGCTGCGCCGGCTGCTGGTCCAGGCCTGGCGCGAGCCGCGTCGCCGGATGCCGGCGCGCTGGCGGCTGCGGTTCGCCGACGCCGTCGCCGACCACCTCGACGGCGTCGCCCGGGAGTCGGCGGCCACCACGGCGGGCCGGCCGCCGGGCGTCGCGGAGTACGTGCGGCTGCGCCGGGCCACCTCGGCGGCGTTCGTGTCGTACCCGCTGATCGAGTTCGCCGCCCGGCGGCCGCTGCCCGACGCGGTCTACCACCATCCGGCGCTGCGCCGCCTCGCCGAACTGGCCAACGATCTGTTGTCGTGGTTCAACGACATCGCCTCGCTGGAACGCGACCGCGCCACCGGTGGCGGGCACAACCTGGTGCTCGCGGTGGCCGCCGAGCGGGGCGTGCCGCTGCCGGTGGCGCTCGACCTGGTCGCGGGGCACTGGCGTGCCGAGATGAGCCGGTTCAGCGCGCTGCGCGCGGCGGTCCCGTCGTTCGGCCCGGCATTGGACGAGGCGGTCACCGCCCATCTCGACGGGGTGGCCGCCGCCGTGCGCGGCACCATCGACTGGACGCTGGAGAGCGCCCGCTACCCGGCTGCTGTGGCGACCTGAGCCACCCCTCGATCGGCCGGCCGGGTCACGGACGCAGGCCGAGCCGCACCACGAGGTCGAGCAGCGCGAGGACGAACAGCGCGATGCCGACGAAGCCGTTGGCGGTGAAGAACGCCCGGTTGACCTTGCTCAGGTCGGTGGGGCTGACCACCAGGTGTTGGTAGGCGAACGCGACCGCGGTGAGCGCCAGCCCGATCCACCAGAGCCAGCCGAAGCCGACCAGCGCGCCGAACCAGATGAACAACGCGAACGTCACGACGTGCGCGGCAGTGGAGGCGTGCAGCGCGAACCGCCGGCCGTACCGGGCGGGGACGCTGTGCACGCCGATCTGCCGGTCGATCTCGGAGTCCTGGCAGGCGTAGATCAGGTCGAAGCCGCCGATCCACAGGCCGACCGCGGCGCCGAGCAGCCACGCCGGCCCGGAGCCGGCGAGCGTGCCGGTGACCGCCAGCCAGGCGCCGACCGGGCCGACCGCCTGGGCCACCGCGAGGATGGCGTGCGGCCAGTTGGTGAAGCGCTTGCCGTACGGGTAGACCACCAGCGGCACCACGGCCAGCGGGGCGAGCGCCAGACAGAGCGGGTTGAGCAGGGCGGCCGCGGCCAGGAAGACCACCAGCGCGACGGCCGCGCCGGTCCAGGCCGTCCGCACGCTCACCGCACCGGTGACCAGTTCCCGGTTCGCCGTACGCGGGTTGCGCGCGTCGATCCGCCGGTCGAGGATCCGGTTCGCGGCCATGGCGAACGTCCGCGCCCCCACCATCGCCACGGTGATCAGCAGCAGGTCTCCCCAGCGCACCCGCCCGCCGTCGAGCCGCATGGCGGTCAGCGCCGACAGGTAGGCGAACGGCAGCGCGAAGACCGAGTGCTCGATGGCGACGAGCTTGAGGAAGGACGAGACCCGGCCGGGCCGCTCCTGTACTGCCGCCGTCATCGGATCCCGTACTCCTTCCAGCGCTTGTCGACCAGCGAGACCACCTCGGGCGACATCCGCATCTCCTCCGGCCAGCCCCGGGAGTAGCCCTCCTCGGGCAGCTTGCGGGTCGCGTCGACGCCCGCCTTGCCGCCCCAGAACTGCTGGTACGACGCGTGGTCCAGGTGGTCCACCGGCCCTTCGGTGACCATCAGGTCGCGGGCGTAGTCGACGTTGCCGAAGGCGCGGAAGGCGACCTCCTGGTAGTCGTGCACGTCGCAGTCCTCGTCGACGACCACGATCAGCTTGGTCAGCGACATCATGTGCGCGCCCCAGATGGCGTTCATCACCTTCTGCGCGTGCTTCGGGTAGCGCTTACGGATCGACACGATCGCGCAGTTGTGGAAGACCCCGGCGGCCGGCAGGTCGTAGTCGACGATGTCCGGGATCAGGAAGCGCAGCAGCGGCGCGAAGATCCGCTCGGTGGCCTTGCCGAGCCCGTGGTCCTCCTGCGGCGGCTGGGAGGTGACGATCGAGTGGTAGACCGGGTCCCGCTGGGTGGTCATGCACTCGATGTGCAGCACCGGGAACGGCTCCACCGGCGTGTAGAAGCCGGTGTGGTCGCCGAACGGCCCCTCGGGCAGCCGCTCGCCCGGTTCCAGGTAGCCCTCCAGCACGATCTGCGCGTGCGCCGGCACCTGGAGTGGCACGGTGAGGCAGTCGACCATCTCGACCCGCTCGCCGCGCAGGAAGCCGGCGAACAGGTATTCGTCGATGTCGGCCGGGAGCGGCGCGCTGGCCGAGTACGCGACGGCCGGGTCGGCGCCGATGGCGATGGCCACCGGCAGCCGCTGCCCGAGCCGTTCGGCGACCGCGTGGTGCGCGGTGGAGTTCTTGTGGATCTGCCAGTGCACGCCGAGCGTGTTGCGCGAGTGCTGCTGGAGCCGGTAGAGCCCGAGGTTGCGCTTGCCGGTCTCCGGGTGCTTGGTGTGGGTCAACCCGAAGTTGTGGAAGATGCCGCCGTCGCCGGGCCACACCTGGAGCCCGGGCAGGCGGTTCAGGTCGACGTCGTCGCCGCGGTAGACCACCTGCTGGCAGGGGGCGGTCTTCACCTTCTTCGGCGGCATGGACTTGAGCTGCATGACCTTGCCGAGCCCGCCCATCATGCCGGCGAAGCCCTGCGGCAGCTCCGGCTTGAGCATCTCGCCGATCCGCTCGCCGATTTCGTCCAGCCGCTCGACGCCGAGCGCCATGGCCATCCGCTTCTCGGTGCCGAACAGGTTGATCACCACAGGCATCTCGCCCCGGGTGGGCCGCTCGAACAGCAGCGCCGGCCCACCGTCGCGGACGGTCCGGGTGACCACCTCGCTGATCTCCAGCGTGGGGTCGACCGGGACGCTCACCCGCCGCAGTTCCCCGGCGCGCTCCAGCGCCGCGACGAAGTCCTTGAGATCGTTGTACGGGAAGCCACGAGCCGCCATGCCTCCATCCTCCCCCACCCCCCTGAGGTGCAAGGAAGGGCCCCTTCTTAACGCCTGCGGTAGAGGCGGGGCCCCCTCTTGACACCCCGACCGCATGGACGGAGGTCAGCCGGGTAGTCCGCGCCATGGGGGGCGAACGGGTGCCAGCGGGCTTCACCGAGCAACGGGTACAGGTCGGTGGGGTGACCTGGAACTACGTCCGGGGCGGCCGAGGGCCCACGCTGGTGCTGCTGCACGGCTATCCGCAGTGCTGGCGCATGTGGCGGCACCTGCTGCCGGAGCTGGCGCGGTCGTACGAGGTGGTCGCCCCCGACCTGCGCGGCTTCGGCGACAGCGACGCCCCGCCCGGCGGGTACGACAAGAAGACCGTCGCCGCCGACCTGCACGGGCTGCTCACCGGGCTCGACCTGGCCCGGGACATCCGGCTGGTCGGCCACGACCTGGGCACCATGGTCGCGTACGCCTACGCCGCCGCCCACCCCGACTCCGTCGCCCGGCTGGTGCTCAGCGAGGCGCCGATCCCCGACGAGAGCATCTACACGATCCCCGCGCTGACCGCCGCCGGCCCGGCGGTGTGGAACTTCGGTTTCTTCAACGTCCCCAACGGCCTGCCCGAGCAGCTCGTCGCCGGCCGGGAGGCGCTATGGGTCGACCGGTTCACCGACTCCATCATGGTCAACAAGGGCAGCCTGGGCCCGGACGACGTCGAGGAGTACGCGGGCCACCTGCGCGACGAGGCGCACCTGCGGGCCAGCTTCGCCTACTTCCGCGCGTTCGCGCAGGACATCGCGGACAACACGGCGTACCGGGGCACGAAGCTGCCGATGCCGGTGCTCGCCGTCGGCGCGCAGGCCAGCCTCGGCGGGCAGGTGGCCGAGCAGGTGCGCCGCTATGCCGACACGGTCACCGGCGAGGTGGTCGAGGAGTGCGGCCACTGGCTCTTCGAGGAACAACCGGCGAAGCTCGCCGCCCTGCTGCTGCCCTTCCTGCGGGGCTGACGAGCGCCCGGGCAGGTCAGTGCCGGCGGGGCCGCGCTCGCACCACGTTACGCGGCCGGTGTCCAGGCGTACTCCTGGAGGGGTTCGTCGAGCGGCGCGGCGGTGAGCCGGTTCGCGAACGTGGAGATGGTGTACGTGCCGACGCCGAGCACCACGTCGAGCGCGTGCCGGGGCTGCCAGCCGGCGGCGAGGAGCGCGTCCAGCTCGGCGTCTTCGACCGCGCCCCGGTGGTCGAGCACGGCGATGGTGAAGCGGCGCAGCGCCTCCAGCCGGGGCTCGGGCAGTGTCGTGCCGTCGCGCAGCGCGTCGATCAGCGCCGGGTCGGCGTCGTGCCGGGTGAGCGTCGCGGTGTGCATGGCCACGCAGAGGTGGCATCCGTTGCGGGTGGCCACGGTCAGCACGACCACCTCCCGGGCGACCGGGTCGAGGTCGGTGGCCTCGAAGGCGGCGTTGGCGGCGAGGAAGCCCTTGAGCAGCTCGGGCGATCCGGCCATCAGGCCGACGGCGGCGGGCAGGTGGCCCAGGGCGCGGCGGACGCCGGCCATCACCGGGCGGGCGGCGTCGGGCGCGGTGTCGAGTTCGTACGCGGTGAAGTGGGACATCGGAGGGCCCCTCTCGTAAGATAGTCAACGTGGTTGACGAAATAGTAAACGAGGTTGTCGAACATGACAACGCCTGACCGCCCCGGCTTCGCGCTGCCACTGCTCCTGCTCGCCGGCTTCCGCACGCTCGTCGACGACCTGCACGCCGAGCTCGCCCGCCAGGGGCACCCCGACCTGCGCCCGGCGCACGGCTTCGTGCTCCAGGCCGTCGGCCCGGCCGGCACCACCGCCTCCGACCTCGGGCAACGCCTCGGCGTCTCGAAGCAGGCCGCCGGGAAGACGGTGGACCGGCTGGTCGCGCTCGGCTACCTGGAACGGGTCGACGACCCGGCGGACGCGCGTCGCAAGCTGGTCCGGGTGACGGCGAAGGGCCACGACGGGCTGCTCCGCTCGGCGGCCGTCTTCGACCAGTTGCGCGGGCGGTGGGCCGCCACGCTCGGCGCCGACCGGGTCACCGGCATCGAGGACGACCTGCGCCGGATGGTCCCGGCCGACGTGTTCCGCCTCGACGTGCCCGGCTGGTTCGGCGGGTGACCACCGTCAGTGTCCGTAGAGGCGCGGCGGATCGAGCAGGACCACGTCGGGCCGGTCCGACACCGACTCCGCCAGGCCGTCGACGAAGCCCTGACCGCTCGCCAGCACCAGCCGGGTGTCGGTCGCGTCGAATCCCGGCTTCCGCAGGAGCAGCGCCCTGATCCGCTCCAACCGCTCCAGATCCGCCCGCCCCAACGGACGGCCCCATTTGACCTCTCCGACGGCGAGCAGCGGGCGGGGTCCATCCCCGAGCGGAGGCTCGCCGAGGGCGACCAGATCGAGTTCGTGACTCGTCCTGCTGGCCGGGTCGGTGAGCGTGGCGGCGCTCGCCTCCGCGACCAGGCCACCCAGGACGTCGGGTGCGGCGAAGCGCACCGTCCACTGCCGGACGATCTCCTCGAAGCGCGGCCCGAGGACCGCGCTCGAATACCGCCGCTGGGAGCCACGCCAGACGTCCACACCGCGCCGCTGCTCCAGCGCGGTCCACGCCGGCCGCATGATCGCCTGATAGAAGGTGATCAGCGGTTCCGTGATCCGGTAGCTGCTCCGACCGCTGCGAAGCGGATCGGGTTCGCGTCGCAGCAGGCCCGCGTCCTCCAGGACGGTCAGCGGGTGTTGCAGGTCGGTCGCCTTCCGACCGATGTAACCGGCGATGCCGCCGCGACTGGCGTTGCCCTCCGCGACGGCTGCCAGGACCGAGTGGTAGAGCGCGGTGTCGCGGAGGTCCGGATCCTCGGCCAGCAGGTAACGGGCCTCGCGGAACAGCGGACGGGCCGGATTCAGCACCGCCCGCACCACCCAGTCGTCGAAATCGCCGGGCCCGGCCGGGGTGTCGTCCTGGACGTATTCCCGCCGGTAGGCGGGGGTCCCACCGACGACGGAGAAGACGCGCACCGCGAGCAGCGGATCGTCGATCTGCCAGAAGGCGGCGGCGGCACGGTAGTCCAATGGCTGCACGGGTAGTTCCAGGCCGGCCCGTCCGCGAAGCGGCGCCGAGCCGGCGAGCAGGCCGCCCATGAAGGAGAGCGCCGACCCGCACAACAGCATCCGGGTACGGGACCCGGTCCGTTCCGGACGCCCGGGTGTCAGCGCGTGCTGAAGGATCGACGGCAGGTCGCGGGCGGCACGCACCAGGTAGGGGAACTCGTCGAGGACGACGGTCACCGGGCGGTCCCGCCCGAGCGCCAGCAGGGCGTCGACCGCGGCACCCCAGTCGGCCAGATGGACCGGGCCAGGCGCACCCGTGTGCCCGCCCAACGCCTCGCCCAGCCGACGGAGCGATTCGGTCTCCGTGGCCTCGGTGGCGCCGAAGTAGAAGCCTCCGGTGGCCCGCGCCAGCTCGTAGAGCAGCAGCGTCTTCCCTTGACGCCGACGGCCGCTGACCACGCCGAGGGTGGCTCCGGGGCGCTCGTCACCGACGAACCGGACCAGCTCGTTCCACTCGACGTCCCGATCGAAGATCTCCGCCGGTTTGGTCGGAAGCGCCATACGTCCACCACAATTCGTAGGACTACATTACTTAGAAGTGTAGTCCTAACTTTTGCGGTGGCGAGGTCGGTACGCCGCCCGTCATCCTGGTCGGATGGACGACGCGTACGTGGTGGGAGATCCGGACGGCCTGACCCCGCTCCAGGCCGAGATCCGCGACGCGGTGGCCCGCGAGCTGCACGCCCAGTTCGCGCTGCGGGCCGACCGCCTCGACCTGGCCGACCTGCCCGAGGTGGCCTACCAGGTCACCCGCCGGGTGGACGAGGTACTGAGCGGGATCAGTTCACGCCGGCGTACGAGTGCAGGCCGGTGAAGAAGAAGTTGACCCCGAACAGGTTCATCAGCATGGTCAGGAAGCCCACGATCGCGATCCAGGTGGCCACGTTGCGCCGCACGCTCGGCGTCGCCCGGGCGTGCAGGTAGCCCGCGTAGACCACCCAGGAGATGAACGCCCAGGTCTCCTTCGGGTCCCAGCCCCAGGCCCGACCCCAGGCCGCCTCGGCCCAGATCGCCCCGGCGATCACCGCGAAGGTGAAGATCGGGAAGGCGAAGGCGTGCAGGGTGAAGGTCAGCCGCTCCAGGCCGGCCGCCGCCGGCAGCCGGCGGGCCAGGGTGTACGGGAAGCTGCGCCGCCCCTGCTCCCAGCCGGACCGCATCAGGTACGCGGCGGCGGGCACCACACCGAGCAGGAAGATGCCCGAGGCGAAGATGATCGTCGAGACGTGGATGATGAACCAGTACGACTGCAGCGCCGGCATCAGCGGCTGCACCTGCACATAGAGCTTCAGCTCGGCGAACGCCAGCAGCAGCACCATCACCAGCGTCAGGAACAGCCCGAGCCGGCGCAGCGACGGCTGCTTCCAGAGCACCACGAGCCAGGCGGCCGCCCCGATCCAGGTGACCGTCAGCACGAACTCGTACATGTTGCCCCAGGGCATCCGCTCGGCGGCGAGGCCCCGGGTGACCACCGCGCCCAGGTGCAGCGCGGCGGCGAGCGTGGTGAGCCAGGCGGCGATCCGCCCGGCCAGGGCGGCCCGCGCGGCGGAGCGGTCGGGGCGCTGCGGCGCGGCCGGAGCGACCGGCTCGTCCACCGTCCCGCCGGCGCCGCCGACGCCCGCGCCGACCAGCTCCCGGGCCGGGGACGCCGCGACCACCCTGCGGGCGTTGCCCACCGCGAACTCGACGGCGTGGCTGATCATCGCGACCAGGTACGCCAGGATCGCGAACGTGACCAGCTGGTCGGAGAGTGCGGACATCACTCGTCTCCTTCTCGCGCCCGCCGGTCGTCCGACCCGCCGCCGCTGACCGCGGCGACGAGCTGCGCGAACTCGTCGGCGAACCCTGGGTGCTCGGTGCGCGGCAGCCCACCGGCCTCCACCAAACTACTACCGCTCGTCGGAGATCCACCCTCGGGGGGCGAAACCCGGAACCAGACCCGCCGGCGGCGGGCGAACAGCGAGCCCATCAGGCCGAGCAGCAGCGTGCCGCTGGCCACCAGCAGCAGCGTCTGCCCGGGCGCGTGCCGGACGGCGAGCGTGACGTACGGCTCGGTGCCGACGAACTCCAGCGTGCTGCCGTCGTCCAGGGTCCACGTCTCGCCCGGCCGGAGCAGCTTGGTGCCGATCTGCTTGAGCTTGCCGTTGGCGACCTGCCGCTGGTCGAGCTGGTAGACCGAGCCCGGGATGCCGGCGTCCAGGCCGAGGTTGCCCCGGTAGGCGGTCAGGTTGACCACCGGGTCCCGCTCGGCCGGGAACCGCGACGCGACGAACGGCGCGCTCTCCGGCGCGGTGGGCAGGTAGAGGCCGTCGAAGGCGACCTGCTGGTCCGGGGCTCGGGTGCCGGTCTTCGGATCGATGTTCGCGTCCGGGAAGATCGCCACCCCCTCCTCGGTCGCGTTCGGGTCGCCGGTGCGCAGGAAGGGCTCGTCGCTGGTCTGGCTCTTGCCGTACCGGTCGGTGTACTTCAGCACCGGCGCGTAGCCGTTGCCGAGCAGGTAGACGTTGGCCGAGCCCAGCCGCAGCGGCGAGTTGACCGAGAAACCGGCGCTCCGGGCGTCCCGGCCCGGCTCGTCCACCGACACCGTGGCCCAGAAGCGGGACGCCTGCCCGGAGTCGAGGTAGTCGGCCTCGAACTTCTCCAGCGTGAGGCAGAACGGCGGCAGGTCGGCGCTGTCCACCCGGGGGCCGAGCGACGCCTCGGCGTACTGCTGGCGGGTGTTGCAGAACGCGTTGTCCGCGCCGGCGACCAGGATCCGGTTGCCGTGCCAGCCGTACCAGGAACCGAGCGCCACCCCGAGCAGGACGGCGACCAGCGACACGTGGAAGAGCAGGTTACCGGTCTCCTTGAGGTAGCCCTTCTCGGCGGAGACCTCGTTGCCCCGGACGGTGACCCGCCACCGGCGGCGGCGCAGCACCGCCGCGATCGCCTCGGGATCGGCGGCGGCCGGGGCCTCCAGCACCGCGTGCTCGGGCAGCCGGTCGAACCGCTTCGGGGCGGCCGGCGGGCGCATCCGCAGCGCGCGCACGTGGTCGCGGGCCCGGGGCAGGATGCAGCCGATCAGCGAGGTGAACAGCAGCAGGTAGATCGCGGAGAACCAGACCGAGCCGAAGACCTCGAACATGCCGATCTGGTCCAGCCGGGGCGCCAGGTCGGGGTGGTCGGCGAACCACTCGTTGACCTTCTCCGGGTTGACCCCGCGCTGCGGCAGCACCGAGCCGGGAATCGCGGCGACCGCGAGCAGGAACAGCAGGATCAGGGCGGTACGCATGCTGGTGAGCTGCCGCCACGAGTTGCGCAGCAGGGCCAGCACCGGGTTGACCCGTCGCCGGGGCGCCTCGGCCGGCGGGGCGGTCGGCCGGTCGTCCACGGACGTCATCAGATGCTCACCTCGCCCACGCCCACGTGCGTCTGCAACCAGATCACCACGTTCAGCCAGCCGCCGGTGACCAGCGCGAGGCCGATCGCGATCAGCAGGGCCCCGCCGATGCGGGTGACCCAGCGGCTGTTGCGCCGGACGGCGCGGAACACCCCGAGCAGACGCTGGAAGCCCAACCCGAAGATGACGAACGGTAGCCCCAGCCCGAGGCAGTACGCCACGGCGAGCACCACGGCGCGGCCGGCGCTGCCCTCGGTGGCCGCCAGGCCGAGCACCGCGCCGAGCGTCGGCCCGGTGCAGGGCAGCCAGCTCAGCGCGAAGACCGCGCCGAGCACCGGGGCGCCGAGCAGGCCGGCGGCGGGCAGGGCGCGGATGCGGAACTCACGCTGCATGCCGGGGATCACCCCGAGGTAGCCCAGCCCGAGCACCACCACGAGCGCGCCGATGACGATCTCGAGCGTGCGGTCGTAGCGGAGGAAGAGCCGGCCGACGCCGGAGAAGAGGATCGCGGTGGAAACGAAGACGGCGGTGAAGCCGGCGATGAAGAGCAGCGTGCCGGCGAGCACCCGCCCCTTCACCGCTGCGGTGGTCCGCGCCGGCGCCCGCTCCGCCACGGCGGTGCCGCCACCGCCGCCGTTAACAGGGGGCCCCTCCTCTACCGGAGGCGTTAACAGGGGGCCCCTCCTTGCACCCTCCAGGTCGGCGCCGGCCAGGCCGGTCACGTAGGACAGGTAGCCCGGCATCAGCGGGAGCACGCACGGGGACAGGAAGCTGACCAGGCCGGCCAGCGCCGCCGCCCCCACCGCGAACAGCAACGGCCCGGACGAGGCGAGTCGGGCGAACGTCTCCCCCATCAGCGGGAGCCGTTCGGGGCCGGCTTCTCGGCCGCGACCTTCTCGACGATCGGCCGCAACTCGTCCCGGGTCACCGCGCGACGGATCACCACCGCGATCCGCCCGTCCCGGTCGAGCACCACTGTCGCCGGGGTGGTGTTCGGCGGGGGGTCGAAGTTGAGCGCCTGCCGGCTGGACGGGTCGAAGATGCTCGGGTAGGTGACCCGGCCCTGTTCGAACGCGATCGCCTTGTCCTTGCTGTCCTGCACGTTGATGCCGAGGAAGGTCACCCCGGCTCCCTTGGTGGCCTGGTAGGTGGCCTCCAGGTCGTCCGCCTCGGCCCGGCAGGGCGCGCACCAGGAGCCCCAGAAGTTGACCACCACGACCTGGCCCCGGTCCTGGGAGATGTCGTAGCCGCCGCCGGTGAGCAGTTCACCGCTGACCTTCGGGGTCTTCGACCGCTGGTCGGGGGCGCAGGTGACGACGGAGCCGTCGGCGGTGCACCGGCTCTCCTGCGTGCCGGAGGAGCAGCCGACCAGCGCCGTACCGGCGGTGACGGCGGCGAGCAGGGCGGCGGCGAGCCTCCGGGTGAGCATCAGGCCCCCTTGGCCGTCCGGGCGGTCGGCGAGATCGCGATCAGGTGCGCGGCCGGCTCGGAGTAGCCGATGCCGACGATCTTCGCCCCGTCGAAGTGGAACGAGGTGAGGCTGGCCAGACCGCACTGCCGGCGGCGGGGGTCGTGCCAGAGCCGCTTGCGCTCGACGTGCCGACGCAGCGTCCAGATCGGCAGCTGGTGCGAGACGAGCACCGCCTCGCGCCCCTCGGCGGCCACCCGGGCGGCGTGCAGCGCGGCGAACATCCGCTCGGCGATCACCTGATAGGCCTCACCCCAGGACGGGGTGACCGGGTCCCGCAGCACCCACCAGTTGCGCGGGTCGCGGAAGGAACCGTCGCCGGGCGAGACCTTCTTGCCCTCGAACCAGTTCGCGCTCTCGATCAGCCGCTCGTCGACGCCGACGGAGAGGCCGAACTGGGCGGCGATCGGCTCGGCGGTCTGCTGGGCGCGTTCCAGCGGGCTGGCCACCACGTGCACCACGGTGCGCTCGGCCAGCGCCTGCGCGGCGGCCTTGGCCATCTGCACGCCCAGCTCGGAGAGGCGGAACCCGGGCAGCCGGCCGTAGAGGATGCCGTCCGGGTTGTGCACCTCGCCGTGCCGCAGCACGTGTACCACCGTCTCCGCCATTGGTTACCCCCCGTGTCCGGCCGCTGCCGCCGCCCGCGCCGCCCCCGGCAGGGCGGCCGCGATCTGCTCCCACGCGGCGTCGTCGATGGCCGCCGAGACGAACCACGACTCGAACGCGCTCGGCGGCAGGTAGACGCCGGCGGCGAGCATCGCGTGGAAGAACGCCTTGAACGCCGGCACCTGCTGGGTGCGGGCGCTGTCGTAGTCGCGCACGTCGGCGTCGGTGAAGAAGATCGAGAACATGTTGCCGGCGGTGGAGAGGCGGTGTGGCACACCGGCCTCCGACAGCGCCTCGGTGGCGAGCTTGCCCAGCGCCGCGGACGTCTCGTCGAGCCGGCGGTAGAGCGCGTCGTCGGCCAGCCGCAGCGTGGCCAGCCCGGCCGCGCAGGCGAGCGGGTTCCCGGAGAGCGTGCCGGCCTGGTAGACCGGGCCGGCCGGGGCCAGCCTCGCCATGATCTCCGCGCGCCCGCCGAATGCCGCGGCGGGCAGGCCACCACCCATGACCTTCCCGTACGTCCACAGGTCGGCGTCGGAGGCGTCGAGGCCGTGCCACCCGGCGCGGGAGACCCGGAACCCGGTCATCACCTCGTCGACGATGAGCAGCGCGCCGTGCGCGTGGGCGATCCGGGCCAGCTCGGCGTTGAAGCCGTCGCGCGGGGCGATCACACCCATGTTGCCGGCGGCGGCCTCGGTGATGATCGCGGCGATGTGCGGGCCCTCGGCGGCGAACGCCTCCTCGACCGCGCGCAGGTCGTTGTACGGCAGCACGATCGTGTCGCCGGCGGCGGCGCCGGTGACGCCGGGCGAGTCGGGCAGCCCGAACGTGGCCACGCCGGAGCCGGCGGCGGCGAGCAGCGCGTCGGAGTGGCCGTGGTAGCAGCCGGCGAACTTGATGATCTTGGCGCGGCCGGTGAAGCCCCGGGCCAGCCGGATCGCCGACATGGTCGCCTCGGTGCCGGAGTTGACCAGGCGCACCTGCTCGACCGGCGTGCGCGCGATGATCTCCTCGGCCAGGTCGACCTCGCCCGGGGTGGGCGTGCCGAAGCTGGTGCCCAGCGCGGCGGCCTCGCGCAGCGCCTCCACCACGGCCGGGTGGGCGTGGCCGAGGATCAGCGGGCCCCAGGAGCAGACCAGGTCGACGTAACGGCGACCGTCGGCGTCGAAGAGCCAGGGACCCTCCCCCCGAACCATGAAGCGCGGCGTGCCGCCGACGGCACGGAACGCGCGCACGGGGGAGTTCACCCCGCCGGGCACGACGGCCTTGGCGCGGTCGAACAGGGCCTCGGAGGCCGGGGCGTCGGCCGGGTAACGGCCGGATCCGGCGGAAAAGGTCTCGGTCACGATGTGGCCATTGTGTCAGCGCCCGGCCGGTGGCCGGCAGCCACCCCGCAACGGGGGTTACCCGGCTCACGCCTGGTCGGGCCGGCGTGGCGGACCGACCGGCGGACCGCTCGACAGGCCCGGTCGTCGAGATCGCGATAGGCTGACCGGGTGGATCGTGCCGAACTGTCCATCACCGTACACCGGACGGGTGACGAAGCCGTGCTTCGCCTGGCCGGTGAGATCGACATGCTCACGGCCGCCCAGCTCTCGACGGTGGTCAACGAGGTGCTGGCGGATGCGCCCCCGCGCATCGTGCTCGACCTCGGCGGCGTCACCTTCTGCGACTCCCAGGGCCTCGGCACGCTCGTGGTGCTCAGCCGCAAGGCCAGCCACACGCAGTGCCTGCTGATCCTCACCAACGTCGGTGACTTCCTGCTCCGCGTCCTGGACATCACCGGCCTCCGCAGCGCCCTGATGATCCGCTGATCCTCCAGCCCTCGCCGATCTTGCACCTTGAGCCCCCGGTGCGGGGCGTTCACCCCTTTGTCGGGGCGGCAAGTGCAAGATCGGCGGGGTTGGTGTCACGTGACGGGGAGGTCGCGGCGGCGGAAGGTGAGCAGGCCGGTGGTGGTCAGGGCCACGGCCAGGACGGTGAGCGCGGCCAGCGGGGTCGCGGTCCAGGTGGGACGCAGCACCTGCGGGGTGTGCGTGAACGGGGACAGGTCCAGCAGCCATTGGTCCAGCTCCAGCACCGCGCCGAGCTGGCCGAGCAGCACGCAGACCGCCAGCGCCGCCCAGGCGGCCGGGGCGAGCCGGGGCAGCAGGCCGTAGAGCAGCACGGCGAGCCCGGCCAGCACCCACGCGGCCGGCACCTGGGCCAGACCCGCGCCGAGCATCCGGCCCATCTGCCGGGGCACGTCGCCCACGCTGAACCCGTAGGTCAGGCCGGTGGCCAGGCCGGTCGTCGCCAACACCACCACGGGGCCGAGCAGCGCGAACACCACGTGCGAGAGCAGCCAGGTCGACCGGTGCGTCCCGGTGGCGAGCACCGGCTCCGCCCGCCCGGCCGACTCCTCGGCGCGCATCCGCAGCGCGGCCTGGATCCCGTACCCGGCCGCGGCCAGCCCGACCAGGCTCAGCGTGGCGCCCAGGTAGGCGTCGGCCAGCCCGGAGGCCCCACCGAGCCGCGCCATGATCTGCTCCAGCTGCGGATTGCCCTCCACCGACCGGCCGGCCGCCTCGGCGGCGCCACCGAGGATCAACCCCAGCAGGCCGAACCCGACCGACCACCAGAGGATCTGCCCCCGGTGCAGCCGCCAGGCCAGGCCGAGCGGGCCGGACAACGCGCCGCCCGCGGCGGCCGGCCCGAGCCGGGGCGGGAGCACCCCCGCGCCCAGGTCGCGGCGGACCGAGACCGGGTACGCGAGCGCGGCGAGCAGCACCGTGGCGGCCAGCGGCAGCAGCAGCACCCACCACCGGTCCCCCTCGTAAGCGCGAACCCGCGCCGCCCAGCCCAGCGGCGACAGCCAGCTCGGCCAGTCGTTGCCGGCGGTGTCCCCGACCAGGCGCAGCCCGAAGGCGGCGCCGAGACCCGCGATGCCGATCCCCCGTGCTCCGCCCGCGGTCTCGGTGAGCTGCGCGGCCAGCCCGCCGAGCGTGGCGAACGCCATCCCGGTCAGCGCCACGGCGAGGCCGTAGGCGTACGAGCCGGCGGACGGCAGCCCGGTCGAGGCCAGGCCGGCGGCGGTGAGCAGGCCGAGCAGCAGGTCGGCCGCGTACGTGACCAGCAGCGCGGCGGTCAGCCCGGCGTACCGGCCGAGCACGCTGCCGCCGAGCAGCTCCCGCCGGCCGGCCTCCTCCTCGGTCCGGGTGTGCCGGATCACCGTCAGCAGGCTGGCCAGGCCGACGATCACCAGCAGGAAGCCGCTGCGCTGGGCGGTCAGCGCGCCCACGCTGTCGCCGTAGACCGGGCCGAGCAGCGCGACGATGGACGGGTTGCGGGCGGTGCCCTCGGTGTACGCGGCCCGCTCGGCCGCGGTCGGGAACAGCTCGAAGAAGCTGGCCGCGTACGACATCGGCAGCGCGGCGAGGACCAGCACCCAGAGCGGCAGCAGGACGCGGTCCCGGCGCAGGACCAGCCGGGCCAGGTGGCGGGTACCGGTGAGCGTGCTCACCGGGCCACCCCCTCGGGCGTCGTCTCGTAGTGCCGCAGGAACAGCTCCTCCAGCGTCGGTGGCGTGCTGACCAGGCTGCGGACGCCGAGTTCGGTGAGGCGGCGCAGCGCGGCGTCGAGCGCGGCGGCGTCCACGTCGAAGCGCACCCGCTGCCCGTCCACCCGCAGGTCGTGCACGCCCGGCAGGTCGGCCAGGCCGTCGAGCGGGGCGGCGACCTCGGCGTCGATCGCGGTGCGGTGCAGGTGACGCAGGTCGCCGAGCGTGCCCGACTCAACCGCACGGCCGGCCCGGATGATCGTCACCCGGTCGCAGAGCGCCTCCACCTCGGCCAGGATGTGGCTGGAGAGCAGCACGGTGCGGCCGTCCTGGCGGGCCCGGCGGACCCAGTGCTGGAAGACCTCCTCCATCAGCGGGTCGAGCCCGGAGGTCGGCTCGTCCAGGATGAGCAGTTCGACGTCGGAGGCGAGCGCGGCCACCAGGCCGACCTTCTGCCGGTTGCCCTTGGAGTAGGTGCGGCCCTTCTTGCGCGGGTCCAGCTCGAACGACTCCAGCAGCTCGGCGCGGCGCTTCGGGTCGAGCCCGCCGCGCAGGCGACCGAGCAGGTCGATCACCTCGCCGCCGCTGAGGTTGGGCCAGAGCGTGACGTCGCCCGGCACGTACGCGAGGCGACGGTGCAGGGTCACCGCGTCCCGCCACGGGTCGCCGCCGAGCAGTCGGACGGCCCCCGCGTCCGCCCGCAGCAGACCGAGCAGCACCCGGATGGTGGTCGACTTGCCGGACCCGTTGGGGCCGAGGAAGCCGTGCACCTCCCCGGTGCGGACGGTCAGGTCGAGTCCGTCGAGCGCCCGGGTCCGCCCGAACGTCTTCACGAGGCCGGACACCTCGATTGTGGTTTCCATGCTTCGGAAGCTACGCTCATTTCATAAACTTGTGAAGACAGTGAGATGTGAGAGACGATCGCGGGGATGAGCGCCGAGGAGACGACCGTGAGCCAGCCGTCGCACCACGACGAGGAGGAGGTCCACCTCTTCGTCGAGCGGATGGCGATGGCCTTCGCCGACGTCGGCTTCCCCCGGATGGCCGCCCGGGTGCTGTTCACCGTGATGAGCGCCGACAACCCGCTCACCGCCGGCGAGATCGGCGAACGACTGGGCGTGAGCGCGGCGGCCGTGAGCGGCGCGGTGCGCTACCTCACCCAGTTCGCCATGCTGGTCCGCGAGCCGGTCAAGGGCTCCCGGCGCGACCGCTACCGGATGCCCGACAACCCCTGGTACGAGGCGACCATCACCAAGACCACGCTCTACAAGACCTTCATCGACATCGCCGGCGGCGGCGTGGACGCGCTGCGCGGCCGGAGCACTCCGGCCGGCGAGCGGGTCGCCGAGATGCGCGACTTCTTCCTCTTCGTCCAGGAGGAGGTGGAGGCCCTCGGCGACCGGTGGCGGGCCCGACGCGCCGCCACCGGACACGGCGGCCCGGCCGAGGGCTGAGCCCTCAGCGGGTGTTGCCCCAGCGGGCCTGCTCCAGCAGGTCCGCCGCGCGCTCCCGGGTCGCCGGGTCGTCGTCGGTCCGCAGCAGCGTCGTCGCCTCGTCGACCGCGTCGGTGAGGTGCCGCCACTGCAGGTCCCGCTCCCGCACCAGGTCCGACTGGGCGGCGAGCTGCCGGGTCTTCACCCACAGCTCGACGAAGACCGACACCTTGGCCCGCAGCACCCACGGGTCGAACGGCTTGGTCAGGTAGTCGACCGCGCCCACCGCGTAGCCGCGCAGCGCGAGCTGGGCGTCCTTGTCCGCCGCGGTGAGGAAGATGATCGGCACGTGCCGGGTCCGCTCCCGCCGCTTGATGTGGGTGGCGGTCTCGAAGCCGTCCATGTCCGGCATCTGGGCGTCGAGCAGGATCACCGCGAAGTCGTCCACCAGGAGCTGCTTGAGCGCGGCCTCCCCGCTCTCCACCGCGACCGACTGCACCGGGAGACCCTGGAGGATCGCCTCCAGCGCCATCAGGTTCTCCCGCCGGTCGTCCACCAGCAGGGCCTTGGCCGTCTGCGTCACGCGTTCTCCTCGCCTCGACTCCGGCCGATCCAGGACGCCATCAGCTCGATCAGCTCGTCCAGATCCACCGGCTTGGTGATGTAGTCGCTACCGCCGGCCGCGAGCGCCGACTCCCGGTCGCCGGGCATCGCCTTGGCGGTCAGGAAGACGATCGGCAAGTCCGCGAACCGGTGGTTGCGGCGGATCTGCGCGGTCGTCTCGTACCCGTCCTGGTCCGGCATCATGGCGTCCATCAGGACGATGTCCACCTCCGGATGCTCGGCGAGCTGGCGGACACCGTCCACCCCGTTGTCCGAGTACAACACGGTCATCCCGTGCAGTTCCAACGCGGACGTCAGCGCGAACACGTTCCGCACGTCGTCGTCGATGATCAGCACGGTCACGCCGTCCAACCGCCGGGTCGTCGGCGTCTCCTGCGGCTGCGGCAGCTCCATCGGCATGAGCAGCGACGACGGCAGGCCCGCGCGGCTCGGCGACGGCGGCGACGGCGCCACCACCGCGTCCGGCGCCAGCACGTCCGGTACGAAGAGCGTGAACGTCGAGCCCTGACCGGGCGCGGACGACACGGTGATCGTGCCGCCGAGCAGACGGGCCAGGTCCCGGCTGATCGACAGGCCCAGGCCGGTGCCGCCGTAGCGGCGGCTGGTCGTGCCGTCGGCCTGCTGGAACGCCTCGAAGATCAGCGACAGCTTGTCGTCCGATATGCCGATCCCGGTGTCGATCACGGTGAACGCGATGACCCGCTGGGCGTTGGTCAACGCCGGCACGTCGAAGACCGCGTTGTCGGCCGCCGGACCGATGCGCAACGTCACCGCGCCGTTGTCGGTGAACTTCACCGCGTTGGAGAGCAGGTTGCGCAGGATCTGCTGCAACCGCTGCGCGTCGGTGACCAGCGCCGACGGCAGGTCCTGACTGACCCGGACCTGGAAGTCCAGGCCCTTCTCCTCGGCCTGCGGCGCGAACGCCTGCTCGACGTAGCCACGGATCTCGGCGAACTGGATCTCGGTGGGCTCCACGTCCATCCGACCCGCCTCGATCTTGGACAGGTCGAGGATGTCGTCGATCAGCGACAGCAGGTCCGACCCGGCGCCGTGGATGGTCCGGGCGAACTCGATCTGCTTCGCGCTGAGGTTGCGCTCCGGGTTCTCCGCCAGCAGCCGGGCCAGCAGGAGCAACGAGTTCAGCGGCGTCCGCAGCTCGTGGCTCATGTTGGCCAGGAACTCCGACTTGTACGCCGACGCCCGGGTCAGCTGCTGCGCCTTCTCCTCCAGGCCGAGCCGGGCCAGTTCGATCTCCCGGTTCTGCGTCTCGATGTTGGCCTTCTGCTCCGACAGCAGCTTCGCCTTGTCCTCCAGCTCGGCGTTGGTGCGCTGCAACTCCGCCGACTGGTCCTGCATCTCGTGTGCCAGCCGCTGCGACTGCGCCAGCAACTCCTCCGTACGCCGGTTGGCCTGGATGGTGTTGACCGCGACGCCGATGGTGAGCACCAACCGCTCCAGGAACGCCAGGTGCAGCTCGGAGAAGGTGGTCACGCCGGCGAACTCGATCACGCCGAGCAGCTCGCCCTCGAACAGCACCGGGAGCACCACCAGGTCGGCCGGCGGCGTGTCGGCCAGCCCGGAGCGCACCACCAGCCGCCCGTCCGGCTGGGCCTTGACCCGGATGGTCCGGCGGGACAGCGCGGCCTGGCCGACCAGCCCCTCGCCGGGGCCGAACGTGACATCGTGGCCCCGGGCCACGTACCCGTAGGAGGCGGTGAGCCGCAGCCGCATGCTGCCCTCGGAGCTGTCCGCCAGGAAGAACGCGCCGAGCTGCGCGTCCACCAGCGGCGTCACCTCCTGCATGATCATGCGGCAGACCTCGCCCAGGTCCCGCTGGCCCTGCAACAGGCCGCCGATGCGGGCCAGGTTGGAGTCGAGCCAGCCCTGCTCGGCGTTCTTCTTGGTCGTCTCCCGGAGGGTGACGATCATCTGGTTGATGTTGTCCTTCAGCTCGGCGACCTCGCCCTGCGCCTTCACGTTGATCCGCTGGGTCAGGTCCCCACGGGTCACCGACGTGGAGACCTGCGCGATGGCGCGCAACTGCGTGGTCAGGGTCGAGGCGAGCTGGTTGACGTTCTCGGTGAGGTCGCGCCAGGTGCCGGAGACGCCCTTCACCTGGGCCTGGCCGCCGAGCTTGCCCTCGGTGCCCACCTCACGCGCCACCCGGGTCACCTCGTCGGCGAACGACGACAGCTGGTCGACCATCGTGTTGACGGTGTTCTTCAGCTCCAGGATCTCGCCCTGCGCGTCCACCGTGATCTTCTGGCCCAGGTCACCCCGCGCCACCGCCGTGGTGACCGACGCGATGTTGCGGACCTGACTGGTCAGGTTCGACCCCATCGAGTTCACGTTGTCGGTCAGGTCCCGCCACGTGCCGGACACGCCCTTCACCTGGGCCTGACCACCCAGCTTGCCCTCGGTGCCCACCTCACGCGCCACCCGGGTCACCTCGTCGGCGAACGACGACAGCTGGTCGACCATCGTGTTGACGGTGGACTTCAGCTCCAGGATCTCGCCCTGCGCGTCCACCGTGATCTTCTGCGACAGGTCGCCCTTCGCCACCGCTGTCGACACCTGGGCGATGTTCCGGACCTGGGCGGTCAGGTTCGACGCCATCGAGTTCACGTTGTCGGTCAGGTCGCGCCAGGTGCCCGCCACGCCGCGCACCTGGGCCTGACCGCCGAGCTTGCCCTCGGTGCCCACCTCGCGCGCCACCCGGGTCACCTCGTCGGCGAACGACGACAGCTGGTCCACCATCGTGTTCACCGTGGACTTCAGCTCCAGGATCTCGCCCCGGGCGTCCACCGTGATCTTCTGCGACAGGTCGCCCTTCGCCACCGCCGTGGTGACCGACGCGATGTTCCGCACCTGGCTGGTCAGGTTCGACGCCATCGAGTTCACGTTGTCGGTCAGGTCCCGCCACGTGCCCGAGACACCCTTCACCTGCGCCTGACCGCCCAACTTGCCCTCGGTGCCCACCTCGCGCGCCACGCGCGTCACCTCGTCGGCGAACGACGACAACTGGTCGACCATCGTGTTCACGGTGTTCTTCAGCTCCAGGATCTCGCCCTGCGCGTCCACCGTGATCTTCTGACCCAGGTCCCCCTTCGCCACCGCGGTGGAGACCTGGGAGATGTTGCGGACCTGGCTGGTCAGGTTGCCGGCCAACTGGTTGACGTTCTCGGTGAGGTCACGCCAGGTGCCGGAGACGCCGCGCACCTGCGCCTGGCCGCCCAGCTTCCCCTCGATGCCGACCTCACGGGCCACCCGGGTCACCTCGTCGGCGAACGAGGACAACTGGTCCACCATCGTGTTGACGGTGTCCTTCAGCTCCAGGATCTCGCCCTGCGCCGCCACCGTGATCTTCTGGCTCAGGTCGCCCTTGGCCACCGCCGTCGACACCTGGGCGATGTTGCGCACCTGGGAGGTCAGGTTCGACGCCATCGAGTTGACGTTGTCGGTCAGGTCCTTCCAGGTGCCGGCCACGCCCGGCACCTCGGCCTGGCCGCCGAGCTTGCCCTCGGTGCCCACCTCACGGGCCACCCGGGTCACCTGCTCGGCGAAGAGCCGCAGCGTGTCGGTGAGCGAGTTCATCGTGTCGGCCAGCTCGGCCACCTCGCCGCGCGCCCCGACCGTGATCTTCTGCGACAGGTCGCCCTTCGCCACCGCGGTCGCCACCTGGGAGATCGACCGCACCTGACCGGTGAGGTTCGACGCCATGGTGTTCACCGAGTCGGTGAGGTCCTTCCAGGTGCCGGCGACACCGCGCACGTCGGCCTGACCGCCCAGCTTGCCCTCGGTGCCCACCTCACGGGCCACCCGGGTCACCTCGTCGGCGAACGACGAGAGCTGGTCCACCATCGTGTTCACGGTCCGGCCGATGCGCAGGTACTCGCCGCGCAGCGGGCGCCCGTCGATCTCCAGCGCCATGTGCTGGGACAGGTCGCCGTCGGCCACCGCCACGATCACCCGGGCGATCTCGGTGGTCGGCCGACCCAGGTCGTCGATCAGCGAGTTGATCGCCCGCTGCCCCTCCGCCCAGGAGCCGTCCAGCCCCTCGTCGTCGAGTCGTTCGGTGAGCCGCCCGTCCCGGCCGACGATCCGGCTGATCCGGCGCAGGTCCAGGTGCTGCCGCTCCTGCATCGACACCACGTCGTTGAACGCGTCGGCGACCTCGCCGGACAGACCCGCCCGCCGGGGCAGGCGGACCCGGAGGTCACCGCGGGCCACCCGCTGCAGCGCCTCGACCAGCTCGCCGAGGAGCACCTCGTGGTCGGACGCGGACGGATCCGCGGTCACCGACTGTTTCGCCGTGGTCATCATTCCTCGCTCAGCTCGGGGCCCACCGGCTCGTGCCGACACGCGGCCATCCCATCATTGTGCCGCGCGTTCCGTCGAGGTCACCGCCCGCCGACAGCGCGTCACGCGCCGTATTCGCCCGACTGGTCGGTTCGGCCGGGGCGCTTGGCACCCGGGGTGGCTGCGGTAGAGGATACGAAGGTGTCAGCGGAGGTGGAGCCGACCCTGAGTGGCGGCACGGACGAGCACGTCCGACGCGTCCGCCTCCCCGCCGACCGGCGCACCCCCGCGGCCGCCCGGGCGTTGGTCCGCGCCATGCTCCTCGAGGCCGGTCTGCCCGAACTGCTCAACGAGGCGCTGCTGCTCACCACCGAGCTGACCACCAACGCGGTCGAGCACGCGCGTACCGAACTGGACATCGAGGTCGAGGCCGACCGCGCCGGCCTCACCGTGACCGTCACCGACTTCGCCTCCGGGCCGGTCGACGAGCTGACCGTCGGTGTGCGCAACACCACCTCCGACATCACCGAGGTGGCCGCTCGCGGCCGTGGCCTGCTGCTGGTCGACCACTTCGCCAGCCGCTGGGGCACCACCTACCTCCCCACCGGCAAGGGCGTCTGGTTCCGGCTCGACCGCCCCGGCCCGCGCGGACCCGGCCGGCCGGCCGCCGCCCGAGCCTGGGTGGCGACCGCCGGGACGGAACGGTCCGACGACGGTACGCCGAGCGCCGCCGCCATGAGCGAGCTGATGCAGACCACCCCCGACGCGTACGCCGACGACCCGCTGCCGGAGTTCGCCACCGGACTGCTCACCCGGGTCGCCGAGATGGTGGGCGCCGCCGGCGGCACCGTCCGGCTGGACCGGGGCGACGGGCAGGGCACCCAGGTCTTCGCCCGCTACGGCCGGCAACCCCGGGAGGGCAACGAGCTGCTCCGTGTCCCGCTCGCCGTGCACCGCCCGTACGCCGGCGAGCTGGAGCTGGACGCGGCGCCGTCGACGTACGCCCGGCCGCTGGCCGTGCTCGCCGCCGAGCGACTCTCGCTGCACCTGGAGAACGACCGGCTGCGCCGGGCCGACGTACGCCGCTCCGCCTGGCTCACGTTCCTCGCCGAGGCCAGCGAGTTGCTCGCCCAGTCCCTGGACGTCGAGTTGACCATGGCGCTCGTCCCGCAGCTCGTGGTGCCCCGGCTCGGCCAGTGGTGCGCGGTGCACACCACCGACGAGTGGGGGCGGCTGCGCCTCGCCGCGTCCAGCCACGCCGACGAGGCGATGCTGCCCCACCTGCACCGGGTGCTGCAGGAGACCGGCCCGGACTCGGTCCAGTCCCGGCTGCGCGAGGCGTCCCGCAGCGCCGCGCAGGTGCCGCTGGGCGGCCCGGTGGACGGCATCGCCGTACCGTTGATCGCCCGTGGCCAGCGGCTCGGCACCCTGGCGGTGGGCCGGCACCAACGGCACCGGCACGACCCGGACGAGGTCTCGGTGCTGGAGGACGTGGCCCGGCGGGCCGCGCTGGCCATCGAGAACGCGCGCATCCACGCCGAACGCCGCCGCGTCGCGCAGACGCTCCAGCAGTCGCTGCTGCCGCCGGTGCTCCCGGTGGTCGAGGGCATCGGTTTCGCCGCCGAGTACGTCCCGACCGGCGACGACGCCGAGGTCGGCGGCGACTTCTACGACGTGGTGCCGTTGCCGGACGGCCGCTGGCTGGTGGTCGTCGGTGACGTGTCCGGCAAGGGCGTGCAGGCGGCGGCCGTGACCGGCCTGGTCCGGGACGTGATCCGGGTCCTGGTGGGCGACGGCAAGCCCCTGCCGGAGGTGCTCGGCCGGCTCAACGAGACACTCGTCGAACGCGGCGGCGGGCGCTACTGCACGCTGGCCCTGGCGGCGGTCGCGCCCGGCGACGGCGACCAGCTCGACGTGGCCCTGCACCTGGCCGGCCACGACCGGCCGGTGCTGCTGCACGGCGGTGGCGGCGCGACGTTCGTCGGCACCGGCGGCACCGCGCTCGGCCTGCTCGACACGATCACCACCCCCACCGCCGAACTGGCGCTCAAGCCCGGCGACTCGTTGATCTTCTACACCGACGGGGTCACCGAGCGGCGGCGCGGCCGGGAGCTGTTCGGCACCGAGCGGCTGCGCGAGTCGGCGGCGCCGCTGGCGGGCTACTCGGCCGACGTGGTCGCGGCACGGCTGCGCGCCGCCACCATCGCGTTCTCGGTGGAACCACCCCGCGACGACATAGCCGTCCTGGTCCTCCGCAACGACACCCCCTAACCCCCCGCTCCGCCCCCCCCGCTCCGCTCCGTCGATCATGAAGTTGACCGCACAATTCACCCCTTTTGTCCCAGCCAACCTCATGATCGACCCCCTCTCCCCACGTCGATCAAGGAGTTTGGGTGTCGGGCGGCGTCCGAGGCCGACGCGAACTCCTTGATCGACGGGCCGGGAGGCGGAGGTCCCGCGCGGTGGTGGAGGAGCCCGAGGTAGGTGGCTGCGGAGTGGTCAGAGGCCGCCGGGGAGCCGGCCGGGGGCGAGACGGTGGTGCGGATCCAGGTGGGCCTTGGCGCTGCGGAGCCGGGGCAGCGCCGGCAACTCGCCCCAGAGGTCGACGGCGTGGCGCACCGGGGCGGGCGCCGCCACCACCACACAGCGGCCCTGCCGGGCGATCAGCACGCTGCGGACCGCGGTGAGGATCGAAGCGACCCGCGCGGGCGGCAGCGCGCCGGGCAACGCGGCGTGGACGGCGCCGATCCCGGCGGAGCCGCGTACCGGCACGGGCGTGCCGGCCGCGTCGCGCAGCGCGTATACGGCGGCGTGCAGGTCGTTGATCGGCACCTCGATGCGCAGCGCGGTGTCGCCCGGGGCGAACGGGTAGCGCCCCCACCACTCGGGCGCGTGGTGATTGACCACGGCCTCGACCCCGAGCACGGCGGTCAGTCGCTCGGCCCGTTCGGTCACGTCGGCCGGACCGCCCTCCAGCAGCACCACCAGGCTGCCCGCCGCGGGCCGGCCGGTCACCGCCGGGTGGTCGGGTCGACCGGCGACCGAGGGGTGGCTCGCCGGGATCCGACGACGGGGCAGGGGCACCGGCACCGGCAGGTCCAGCTCCACGGCGGCCGGCTCGACGCCGGCGGCGAGCACCGCGCGGACCAGGTCGTGCACCTCCAGCGGAGTCCACACCGGACGGGACACCCAGAGCCGGCCGGCCGGCAGCGCCTGCACCCGCATGGTGGCCGACACCAGCACGCCGAGCCCGCCCTGTGAGCCGCAGAGCAACCGGGCCACGTCCAGCCCGGGCAGGTCCCCCCGACCGAGCACGGCATCACCGCCGGCAACGACACCACCGAACAGGAGTGGGCCGCCCCCGACCGCACCCCCGCCGACCGGGCCACCTCGAGCAGACGAACCCACGCCGCCCAACGAGCCCCCACCCGACGAGCCCTCGCCCGGCGGACCCCCACCCAGCGAACCGCCGCCGAAGAGCGCGCCGCCGCCGATGTCGAAGGCACCCGCCGGCGCCGCCCGCCCGAGCCGCACCGTGCCGGACTCGCCGACACTGACCAGCTCGCCGTCGGCGTCCAGGTAGCGCACGCCGACGAGTTGCGCGCACGGGCTGCCGTGCCGGTGGCGCAACGGGCCGGCCTCGTCGGCGGCGAGCACGCCGCCCAGCGTCGCGCCGGGTGAGGGCGCGTCGATCGGGAGCCGCCGGCCGGTGCGGCCGAGTGCGGCCTGGACCGCCCGCAACGGGGTGCCCGCGCCGATCTCGGCCACGGCGGCGACCTGCGGCTCGTGCCACACCCCGGCGAGCCGGCCGGTGTCGAGCAGGATGTCGACCTGGCCCGGGGCGGCACCCCAGTCGATCTTCGTGCCGGCGCCGCGCGGGACCACCGTCAGTTCGTGCGCCGCGGCCAGCCGTAGCACCTCGGCGGCGGCGTGCGGGCCGCCCGGCACGGCCACCCACCGGGCGGTGCGGCCGGCCACCTCGTCGGCCGGCCCGGCGAAACGGGCGAACGGCGGACCGCAGATCTCGGCCAGCTTCCGGGTGATGTCGAGGGCTCCGGGTCGGTCGGTGGAACGTGCAGCAGCCGCCATGGCGGTTATCGTACACATGTTCGAAAGACCTGGTGGCGGATCGGTGCGGCGCGCTCGCCCGGCGGCGGCCCGCCGACCGGTAACGTGGCGCCGTGACCACGACCCCACCACCTGTCGCCAAGCGCGTTCCGGCCGAGCGGACCCACCACGGCGACACGGTCGTCGACGAGTACGCGTGGCTCGCCACCAAGGACGACCCGGACACGATCGCCTACCTGGACGCCGAGAACGCCCACACCGAGTCGCGCACCGCGCACCTGGCCGGGCTGCGCGCGGAGCTGTTCGAGGAGACGCGCCGGCGCACCCAGGAGACCGACCTGTCGGTGCCGACCCGCAAGGACGGCCACTGGTACTACACCCGCACCGTCGAGGGGCAGCAGTACGGCGTGCACTGCCGGCGGGCGGTCCGCCCGGACGAGACCGCGCCCCCGGTCAGCGCGGACGGCGCCCCGCTCGACGGTGAGGAGGTGCTGCTCGACGGCAACCAGCTCGCCGAGGGGCACGACTTCTTCTCCCTGGGCGCGTTCGACGTCAGCCCGGACGGGCGCTGGTTGGCCTACTCCACCGACTTCTCCGGCGACGAGCGGTTCACGCTGCGGATCAAGGACCTGGTCACCGGCGAGGTGCGGCCGGACGAGATCCCGGACACGTTCTACGGCACGGCGTGGTCCGCCGACGCCTCCACGCTGTTCTACGTGACGGTCGACGACGCGTGGCGGCCGAACCGGGTGTGGCGGCACACGGTGGGCACCCCGTCGAGCGAGGACGTGGTGGTGCACCAGGAAGACGACGAGCGGTTCTGGGTCGGCGTCGAGCTGACCCGGTCCGAACGCTTCGTGGTCATCGACATCCACAGCAAGATCACCAGCGAGGTCCGGGTGATCCCGGCCGCGAACCCGACCGGCGAACCCGCCGTCGTGGCCCCGCGGCGTCAGGGCGTCGAGTACGCGGTGGAGCACCACGGCCACCGCTTCCTGATCCTGCACAACGACGGGGCGGAGGACTTCGCGCTGGCGTACACCTCGGCGGACGCGCCGGGCGAGTGGACGCCGCTGATCCCGCACACCCCGGGCACCCGGCTGGAGGCGGTCGACGCGTTCGAGAACCACCTCGTGGTGTCGTTGCGCGCCAACGGGCTGACCGGGCTGCGGGTGCTGCCGGTCGGCAGCGACGACAGCTGGGACATCGACTTCCCCGAGCCGATCTACAGCGTCGGGCTGGACGCGAACCCGGAATACCGCACGGGCACGGTTCGGCTGCGCTACACCTCGCTGGTCACCCCCGACTCGGTCTACGACTACGACCTGGTCACCCGGGAGCTGACGCTGCGCCGGCAGAAGCCGGTACGGCCCGGGCCGGACGGGCGGGCGTACGACCCGGCCGACTACGAGCAGCACCGGGACTGGGCGCTGGCCGACGACGGCACCCGCGTACCGATCTCGCTGGTCTGCCGCCGCGACACCCCGCGCGACGGCTCCGCGCCCGCGGTCATCTACGGCTACGGCTCGTACGAGGCGAGCATGGACCCGTGGTTCTCGATCGCCCGGCTGAGTCTGCTCGACCGTGGCGTCATCTTCGCGGTCGCGCACATCCGGGGCGGCGGCGAGCTGGGCCGGCGCTGGTACGACGAGGGCAAGCTGCTGGCCAAGAAGAACACCTTCACCGACTTCGTGGCCTGCGCCCGGCACCTGGTCAAGGCCGGCTGGACGGCGAGCGACCGGCTGGTCGCCCGGGGCGCCTCGGCCGGTGGCCTGCTGATGGGCGCGGTGGCGAACCTCGCCCCGGACGCGTTCGCCGGGATCGTCGCGCAGGTGCCGTTCGTGGACGCGCTGACCTCGATCCTCGACCCGTCGCTGCCGCTGACGGTCACCGAGTGGGAGGAGTGGGGCAACCCGCTGGACGACCCCGAGGTCTACTCGTACATGAAGTCGTACACCCCGTACGAGAACGTGACCTCCGCCGACTACCCGGCGATCCTGGCCGTGACCAGCCTGAACGACACCCGGGTGCTCTACCACGAGCCGGCCAAGTGGGTCGCCCGGCTGCGCGCGCTCGCGCCGCAGGGCGACTACCTGCTGAAGACCGAGATGGGCGCCGGGCACGGCGGGCCGAGCGGCCGGTACGACGCCTGGCGCGAGGAGGCGTTCGTCAACGCCTGGACCCTCGACCGCCTCGGCCGCGCCTGAACCTGGAGTGTAAGGAAGGGCCCCTTGTTAACAGCGAGCTGTTAACAAGGGGCCCTTCCTCTACCGGAGACGTTAAGAAGGGGCCCTTCCTTACACCGCGAGCGCGGCGGCGAGCACTGCCGGATCGGCGTTGCCGCCGGTGACCACCGCGACGGTACGCCCGCCCGGCAGCTCGTCGCGGTGGAACAGCCGGGCGGCCAGCGCGACCGCGCCGCTCGGCTCGGCCACCAGGCGCGCGTCCCGCAGCACCCGTCCGGTGGCCGCCATGATCTCGTCCTCGGTCACCGTGACGATGCCGTCGAGCCGCTCCCGCAGGTGGGCCAGCGTCCGCGCGGACAGGTTGGTCCGCAGCCCGTCGGCGCAGGTCCGGTAGGTGCGGTCGACGTCCCAGACCACCACCTCGCCGGCGGCGAGCGACTCCACGGCGTCGGCGGCCAGCTCCGGTTCCACCCCGATCACGGCGGCCGACGGGCGCAGCGCCTTGACCGCGGTGGCGACGCCCGAGCCGAGCCCGCCGCCGCCCACCGGCACCAGCACCACGTCGACGTCGGGCAGGTCGGCGACGATCTCCAGCCCGACGGTGCCCTGCCCGGCGATGACCGCCGGGTGGTCGAACGGGGGCACGAGCGCCGCCCTGGTCTCCGCCGCGATCCGCTCCGCCTCGGCGAGCCGGCGGGCCGGCGGCACCGTCCGCACGTCCGCGCCGAGCGCCCGCATCCGGGCCACCTTGACCTCGGGCGCGCCCGCGGGCACCACCACGACGCAGGGCACCCCGAACGCGCGGGCCGCGTACGCCAGCGCCTGCCCGTGGTTGCCGGAGGAGTGGGTGACCACGCCGCGGGACCGGACGTCCGGGGCGAGCCGGGCCACCGCGTGGGTGGCGCCGCGCAGCTTGAACGACCCCACCGGTTGCAGGTTCTCCGGCTTGAGCCACAGCTCCTCGTCCCAGGGCGCCGGCAGCAGCGGGGTGCGCACCACGGTGCCCGCCAGGTCGTCGGCGGCGGTCCGGACGTCAGCGATCGCGATCAGCTCCATCGCACCATCCTGCCCGCACCTAGACTGCCGGGATGACCGACGAGGAGCAGCCGGCGGCGCGGCGCGGGCCGACCTGGTTGATCCTCCTGGTGGTCGCCGCCGCGCTGGCGGTCTGCTGCTGCTCCACGGTGATCGGGCTGGCCGTGGCCGGGTCCGCCGGTCTGCTCGGCGGGCGCTGACCGCCCGTCAGGTGGTGCGCAGTTCCTCCACGGAGGTGCTGGCGCGCAGGAACAGCAGGCCGGCGGCGACGGTGACCAGCACCGCCGCCAGCCCACCCGCCGCGAGCCAGGCCAGCTGCTCCCACGGCACGTCCGGCCGGACGACCACCTCCGGCACCCATTCGATACGGGCGTAACGGGCGCTGGTGGCCGGATCGCCGCACAGGTCGGGACCGGCGTCGCAGACCGTGGTCCGGTAGCCACCGCCGCTCGGGTCGGGGAGCAGTCCCCGGACCAGCAGGTATCCGACGGTCAGCGCGAGCCCGACCGCCGGCACGGCCGGGGCGAGCGACGCCCAGAGCAGCGACCGGCCGATGGTGGCGCGGGGCACGCCGGTGGCGACCTGGGCCGCGTACGCCCGGCGCCGGCTGGTGATGCCCTCGACCACGGCGACGAGCAGTCCACCGCCGGCGATCGCCATCGCCACCACGATCGCCAGGTCGACCAGGCCCATCGCGTTGAGGTAGAAGTCCGGGTCGGACAGTCCCGCGCCGGTGCGGCGGGTCAGTTCGGCCTCGGCCAGGAAGTCGGCGCGCATCCCGGCGGCGCCGGCGCCGATGATGAGCGCGGCGAGCAGGGCGGCGAATGTGCGGCTGCCGGCCCACGGGTCGGCGGTGAGCCGACGTGCCGCGAGCAGCGCGGCGGCGCCGCGCCCGTGCCGGTGCAGCACCCGGCCGGTCTGGTACGAGATCCAGCCGGTGCCGGACACCACGCCGATCATCGCGGTCAGCCCGCCGGCCATCACCATCAGTGGCACCAGCCAGTCGGGCTCCACCACGCCGCGCCGCTCGTACCAGACCAGGACCGGGCGGATCGCGGCGAACGTGGCCAACGCGGCCAGGATGAGCACGCCGGGCCACGGCCAGGGGGCGCGGGTGCGGACCCGGCGCACGACGCCGAACGGGGTGGTGGTGACCCGCCGCAGCAGCAGCGCGCTCGCCAGCGCGGCGACCAGCGGCAGGCCGAGCACGACGGCGGTGACGGCCGCCGGGGCCGGGAGCACGTCGGTGGGCAGGGGCAGCCGGCCGGTGGCGTCGGGCCGGTGCAGCAGCCGGCGCCCGACCAGGAAGACGGCGAGGCCGGTGACGGTGCCGAGCAGGCTCGCCACGCCGGTCTCGGCGACCGCGATCCGGGTGACCTGGCCGGGCGTGGCGCCGACCAGCCGGAGCGCGGCCAACCGCCGGTCCCGGCCCGGCGCGCCGAGCCGGGCGCACTGCCCGGCCAGCCCGAGCACCGGTATGCAGAGCAGCAGCAGGGCGAAGGCGACGCCGGGGCGCAGGCCCGGTTCCCGCAGCAGGGCGTTGGTGTACTGCTCGGACTGGGTCCAGGCGTTGCCGGGTGGCTTGGCCACGGCCAGCACGGTGAGCGCGGCCAGCCCGGCGAGCGTCGCCAGCGCGGCGCTCAGCGCGGTCAACGCCACCCGCGCGCCGTCGGTGCGGGTGCCGGCGAGCGCGAGTCGCAGCAGCGTCGCGGGCCTCACCGCGTGCCGCCCGGCACCGCCGGGTCGAGGCCCAGCCCGGTGTGGTCGACCATCCCGTCCCGCAGGCTCACCTCCCGATCGGCGTACGCGGCGATCCGCGGCTCGTGGGTGACCAGCACGACCGTGGTGCGTTGGTCGCGGGCCAGCCGGACCAGTTGGGTGAGCACCTGCTCGCCGGCGAGCGTGTCGAGCGCGCCGGTGGGCTCGTCGGCGAAGAGCACCCGCGGCTCGGTGACCAGCGCCCGGGCCAGCGCGCAGCGCTGTTGCTGGCCGCCGGACATCTCGCCCGGCCGGGCGTCGGCGACCTCGGCCACGCCGAGCCGTTCCAGCCAGGTGAGCGCCGCCGTCCGTGCCGCTCGCCGCCCCGTGCCGGCGAGAAGCAACGGAAGGGCGACGTTCTCCGCCGCGGTCAGCTCGGCGACGAGCTGGCCGAACTGGAACAGCACCCCGAAGTCGGTGCGGCGCAGCCGGGACCGGGCCGCCTCCGACCACTGGTCGATCCGTTCGCCGCGCCAGGTGACCTGACCGGCGTCGGGGCGCAGGATGCCGGCGAGGCAGTGCAGCAGTGTCGACTTGCCGCAGCCGCTCGGGCCGGTGACGGCCACGATCTCGCCCTCGGCCACGTCGAGCGTCACGCCGCGCAGTGCCGGTGTCGGGCCGTAAGCCCGGACCACGCCGCGCGCTTGCAGGAACGTCACGAGTGCACCTCCCGGTGCCAGTCGGCGACCCGGTCCAGGGTGGTGTGCAGCCACCGCAGATCGGCGTCGAGATGGGCGATGGCGAAGTCGGCGGCGACCACCTCGTCGAGGCGGGCACCGGGGGCGCTCTTGACCGCGGTCAGCTCGCGCAGCCGCTCGGTGTGGGCGCGGCGCTGGGCGACCAGGTAGGCGCGCGCCTGGTCGGCGTCGGCCACCAGGAGCGCGACCACCACCTTGGCGAAGAGCGTGCTGGCCACGTAGGGCATCGGCGGTTCGACGGTGGCCAGCCACTGGTCGAGCGCGGCCCGGCCCGTGCCGGTGAGCGCGTAGGCGGTGCGGTCCGGGCCGCCCTCGCGGGCCTGGCCGGCGGGGGCGACCAGGCCGTCGCGTTGGAGCCGGGCCAGCGTCGCGTAGACCTGCCCGAAGGCGAGCGGCCGGGCCCGGGGCAGCCGCTCGTCGTGGGCGCGTTTCAGCTCGTAGCCGTGGCGTGGGCCGGCGGCGAGCAGCCCGAGCAGGACGTGCTGGGTGGACACGCCCCCTACTATTCACTCAGTGAATAGAACCGTCAAGCAGGAGGCGCCCAGGCCGGGTCGCGCCCGGTGCGGGCGAGCAGCGCCGCCAGCGTGGTCGGGGCCGCGTCGGTCGGCACCGGAGCGCCGAACGCGCCCATCCGCTGCCCCATGTCGCCCATCCGGTCCATGAAGTCGTGCCCCGCCGCCACCACGGACGGGTCCACCACCAGCTCCTGCCCGGTGGCCCGGGCCAGGTCCCAGCCGTGCACGGTGAGGTCGATCAGGGCCATCAGCCCGACCGTCTCCTGCGGCAGGCCCATGCCGGGCGAGACACCCTCCAGGGCCGCCGGGTCCGACCAGGCCTCGACCAGCCGCGCCGCCTCGGTGGCGAACCGGTCCCGCCAGCCCTCGGTCAGGTGGTCGGTCTTGCCCGACCAGTCGACCTCCGCCCGCCGGGCCATCGCCCGGAAGTTGACCACCACGTCGGTCACGTGGTTCAGCAGGTCGCGCACGGTGTAGTCGGGGCAGGGGGTGGGCAGGCCGAGCTGGTCGTCGGCGACGCCGCGCACCACCGCCGTCGTGCCCGGCGACGCGACGGACAGCAGCTCACTAGTCTTCGTGCTCATAGGGCCAGCGTATGAGGACGGTCTTGAAGAAATGCGACACGAACCGCGGCGGGACAGCCGGGGGATCCTCGATCCCGACCGGCTGCTGCGGCAGGTCCGGTTCCGGCGCCGGCTGCCCGCCCCGGCGCTGCGTCAGTGGGTGGAGCACTACTGGCTGATCGACTGGGACCTGACCGAGCCGTTCGACCAGCGGGTGGTGCCGCACCCGACCGTCAACCTGGTGTTCCAGGCGCAGGAGGGCGGGGTCGAGCACGGCGTGGTGGCCGGTGTGGACACCGGCCTGTTCACCGTCACGCTGCACGGCGCCGGGCGGGTCACCGGCGTCCAGTTCCGTCCCGGCGGCTTCCGCCCGTTCTGGGGGCGTCCGGTGGCCGAGCTGACCGGCCGCCGCGTCCCGCTCGCCGCGACGCGCCTGCCCGCGCCCGGCGAGCCGGTCTGCCCCGGCACCGACGACAAGCGGTGCCGCCGGCTGGACGAGCTGCTGGCCGCCGCGTCACCGGTCCCGGATCCGCTGACCGCCGAGGTCACCGCTCTGGTCGAGGAGATCCGCGCCGACCGGGGCGTGCTGCGGGTGGCCAACCTCGCCCGGCGGCACGCCGCCTCCACCCGCCGGCTCCAGCGGCTGTTCCTGGACCACGTCGGCGTCGGTCCGAAGTGGGTGATCCGTCGCTACCGGCTCCAGGAGGCGATCGAGCAGGCCACCGCCGGGCCGCTGGACTGGTCGCGGGTCGCCGCCGACCTGGGGTACGCCGACCAGGCGCACCTGGTCCGCGAGTTCACCGCCGTCGCCGGCGTCTCGCCCGCGGCGTACGCCCGCTCGCTGGCCACCGCGCGGCGGTGACGCCCGGCGGACGACCGCCTCAGCGGCGGCGGACCGCGACGACCGCGACGTCGTCGTGGATCTCCGGCGGCGCCAGCTCGACCAGCAGCCGCTGGCAGAAGTCGTCGAGGTTGTCGTCGACCCGGGTGGCCACCACACCGAGCGCCGCCATGCCGTCGTCGATGGTCGCGTCCCGCCGCTCGATCAGCCCGTCCGTGTAGAGCACCAGCGTGGCCCCGGGGGGCAGCACGAACTCCAGGTCGGGCGGGCGGGGCGCGCGGACGCCGAGCAGCGGCGCGGACTGCGACACGAACTCCACCCGCCCGTCCCGGCTCAGCAGCGGCGGCAGGTGGCCGGCGCTGGCCATCCGGATCAGCCCGGTGCCGGGGTGGAGCAGCAGCACGCAGATGGTCGCCAGCTCGTTCGGCAGCAGCGTCCGCATCAGCTCGTTGACCCGGTCGAGGATCACGCCGGGCTGGTGCCCCTCCACCGCGTACGCGCGCACCGCGTGCCGCAGCTCGGCCATCACGGTGGCCGCGTGTAGCGAGTGACCGGCCACGTCCCCGATCGCCACCAGCAGGTGCCCGTCGAGCATCACCAGCTCGTAGAAGTCGCCGCCCACCTCGGTCTGCGCGCTCGCCGGCTCGTAGCGGACGGCCAGGTCCAGCCCGGCGACCTCGGGCAGCCGCCGGGGCAGAAGGCTGCGCTGGAGCGTCACCGCGATCCGGTGCTCCTCGTCGAACGAGCGCTGCGCCTCCACCGCCGAGGCGACCGCCTGGGCGAGCTGCACCAGCACCGGCGTACGGACGGTCTGGGTGGCGGTCGGCACGACCACGTAGAGCGGGGCCCGGTCATCGCGCAGCCGGGACGCGGCCACGGTCACCGTGTCGCCGTCCGGCCAGTCGGCGAGCGCCCAGGCGCCCGGCTCGTCGACCCGCACGCGGGTGCCGATCGGCACGCCGGTGTCGTCCACCACCCACGGCACGATCCGGGCCGGCGTGTGCGGGTCGGCGGCGACGCCCGCCAGGCAGTCCCCGTCGAACGTCTCGGCGACCACCGCCGCCGGCGCCCGGAAGATCCGGGCAGCGCCACTGGCGGCTGCCTCCAGCAGCCGGACGAAGTTCGGCGCGGCGTGCATCTCCACGGTGGCGTCGGCCAGCGCGGCGAGCCGCTCGGCGAGCTGCTCGGCCCGCCGCCGGGCCTGGTAGTAGCGCAGCACCGCGTGCGCGGTGGCGATCAGTTCCTCCGGCTCGATCGGCTCGGCCAGGTAGGCGTCCGCGCCCCGGGTCAGCCCCTGCGCCCGGTCGACCACGTCCACCGCGTGCGCCGAGACGTGGATGACCGGGGTGGAGGGGTGCGCCTCCTTGATCCGCTCGCACACCTCGAAACCGCTCATGTCCGGCAGCCGGACGTCGAGCACCACCAGGTCGACCGACTTCCGGGCCACCAGGTCCAGCGCCGACGTGCCGTTCTCGGCCTCGACGGTGACGAAGCCGGCCCGGTTCAGCCAGTTCACCAGCAGATACCGCTTGGGGCCGCTGTCGTCGACCACCAGCACCGTCGCCGGCCCGCCGTCCACCGTCACGCTCCGCCCACGGGCAGGACGACGGTGAACGTGCTGCCCCGGCCCGGTTCGCTGGTCAGCTCCAGAGTCCCGCCGAGCAGGGCGACCAGCCGCCGGGCGTACGGCAGGCCGAGGCCGGTGCCGCCGACCCGGGTGGTGCCCGGGACCTGGTAGAACTCCTCGAAGATCCGTTCGTGCAGCTCCGCCGGGATACCCACGCCGGTGTCGGTGACCGACAGCGACCACGTGCCGTCGCGGCGCTCGGCGCGCAGTCGCACCTCGCCGCGCTCGGTGAACTTCAGGCCGTTGTGCAGCAGGTTGCGCAGCACCTGGGCGAGGAGCACCTCGTCCGAGCGGACCGTCGCCGGCGTCGGCGGCTCCTCCACCACCAGCTCCACCTCGGGCCGGGTGGCCAACGCTCGCAACGTGCCGCGCAACTGCCCGAACACCGCGCGCAGGTCGACCTCGGACCAGTCCGGCTCGATCCGACCCGACTCGGCCTTGGCCAGGTCGAGCAGCTCGTTCACCAGGGCCAGCAGGTCGCCCGCGGAGGATCGGATGAGGCCCACCTGGCGGGCCTGTTCACCGGTGAGCGGGTCGGAGGCGGAGTCGGCCAGCAGCCGTCCCAGGCCGATGATCGCGGTGACCGGGGCGCGCAGCTCGTGGCTGACGTTGGCCAGGAACCGGCTCTTCGACTCGCTGGCGGCCCGCAACTGGGCGGACTTCTCGTCCAGTTCGGCGTAGAGCGCCACCACGCCGCGGTTGGTCTCCTCCAGCTCCTCGGTGAGCTGGTTGTAGAGCGCCATCACGCCCCGGTTGGTCTCCTGGAGTTCGGAGTTGAGCACCGCCAGCTCGTCCCGCTGGCTGCGCACCTCGTCCAGCGCGGCGATGAGCTGGGCGTTCTGCGTGGCCAACTCGTCCAACGCGGAGCCCGGAGCGCGCTCGGCCAGCTCGGCGCGGAGCTGGGCGACGCGGTCCGGCGTCAGCTCCTCGGCGTGGTCCGGTACTCGTCTGGACATCCTCACGACGGTATCGCTCTCGACGGCCACCACCTGCAACGTGTCCACCAGACGCGCCACCGCGCCGGACTGCGGCTCGTACCGGCCGTCCGGGAGCGGGCGCACCGGGGTCAGGTCCACCCGGAGCACCCGTCGGCCGGTGGCGACGTCCCGGTCGACCGCGAACGTGACGTCCGCGCCGTCGACCCCGCGCAGCAGCTCCCGGGCCACCTCGCTGAGCGCGGTGGCGAGGCGTACCTGGTCCTGGTGCTCCAGGCCGACGGCCGCGGCGACCTCCCGGCCGCGCTGCCGGATCAGGAAGATGTCCTGCTCGACCCGGAGCGCCAGGTACAGAAGCGGTTCGCTCATGCCGTGCTGGCCGGGCATGCGCTCACGGCCCTCGCTGCGCTCGGTGCGTTCGCTCATGCCGTGCCGACCGGGCATGCGCTCACGGCCCTCGCTGCGCTCGGTGCGTTCGCTCATGCCGTGCCCCGGGCGACCAGGACGCACGCGTCGTCACGGCGGACCCCGGCGTCGCGGAGCAGGGTGGCGGCGACCAGCAGCGGCGCCCGCCCGGCCAACCCGGGGTAGTCGTCCAGGTCCCAGCGGTCCACCACGCCGTCACTGTGCATGACCAGGGTCGACCCGGACGCGAACGGGTACTCGTACCCGCGTACCGCCGGACGCTGGTGGCCGGCGATGCCCGGCAGCGAGACCAGGCCCCGCCGCCGCTCGCCCGACGCGACGATCATGGCGGCGATGTTGCCCAGGCCGGCGTAGCGCAGCAGCCCGGCCGCCGGGTCCGGTTCGGCCACCGCGAGCGCCGCGCCCCGGGTGTGCGAGATGCTCGCGTGCAGGTGCCGCACGACGACGTCCGGCGGCCCGGCCGGCGCCGAGCGGAACGCGGCGACCGCGGCGCCGGTGGCGGCGGCGGCCAGCGGCCCGTGTCCCAGGCCGTCGCAGACCAGCACCTGCCGGCGTCCGTCGACCTCACGCACCGCGTACCCGTCGCCGCTGTCCTGCTCGCCGGTGATCGGCCGGGCCAGCCCGCCGGCCCAGTCCGGCTCCGGCGGCGGCCCGTCCCACACCTGAACGGTCAGGACGGTGCCCCGGCCGCTGAGCGAGTAGCCGTCGAACCGGCTCGCCTGCCGGACGATCGCGCCGAGGCCGATGCCGAGCGTGCCGACCGTGGAGTGCCCGTCGGTCGAGGAGAGCGTGAGGTCGGCCATGCCGGGGCCGGCGTCGATGGCCACCAGTTCCACCCCGGCCCGCCCGGTGCGGCGCGCCGGACGCAGCAGCAATGTGCCCTCGCGGGCGTGCTTGACCAGGTTGCTGGTGATCTCGGCGGTGACGATGGCCAGGTCCGCGACCCGGTCCGCACTCAGTTCGAGCTGCCGACCGAGGCGCTCGGCCGCCCGGCGTACGCCACCGGCGGTCGCGCCGTTGTCGACCCGGAACCAGACGCCGTGGTCGGGGACCACGTCGGCGGTCATCGCGACCACTTGGTGACGGTGATCGTCGTGCCCTCGCCGACGGCGGTCCGGATGTCGAAGTCGTCGACGAGCCGGCGGGCGCCGCTGAGGCCGAGGCCCAGCCCACCGCCGGTGGTGTAGCCGTCGGTGAGCGCCAGGTCGAGGTCCGGGATGCCCGGACCCTGGTCGGCGAAGACGATGCGCACCCCGCGCCGGCGGCCGTCGGAGACGGTGCTCACCTCGGCGCTGCCCCCGCCGCCGTAGATCAGCGTGTTGCGGGCCAGTTCGCTGGCGGCGGTGACCAGCTTGGTCTGGTCGACCAGGGAGAGCCGGACCGCGACGGCGGTGGTACGCACCAACTGCCGTACCCGTACCACGTCCTCGTCGCTACGGATCGCCTGCGTCGCCGGCACCCCCAGGTCGACGCCCGTGGTCATGGCGTCGCCGTCGTCTCGGCGTCCTCGTCGCCGGGCGCCTCGTCCCAGTCGTCGGCGCGGCTGGCCGCGATCAGCTCCATGCCCCGCTCGACGTTGAGCGCGGTACGGATGCCGTTGAGCGACAGGCCCAGCTCGACCAGGGTGATGGCGACGGCGGGACGCATGCCGACGACCACCGTCTCGGCGTCCAGCACCTTGGAGATGGACGCGATGGTGGAGAGCATCCGGCCGACGAACGAGTCGACGATGTCCAGCGCCGTGATGTCGATGATCACGCCGTGGCAGCCGGTGGCGACGATCCGCTCGGCCAGGTCCTCCTGGAGCTGGACCGCCGTCTGGTCGGACATGTCGACCTGGATCGAGACCAGCAGGATGTCGCCGATCTTGAGGATCGGCACCCGCTCCATCACGCCTCCCGGCGCGCGCGGCGGGAGGCGGTCTCGACCCCGGTCAGGCGCAGCACGTGTCGCAGCGCGTCGGCCAGGCTCGCCTTGGTGGCGATGTCACCGAACTCGATGCCGAGGGCGACGATCGTCTGGGCGATCTGCGGCCGGATGCCGGAGATGATGCAGTCGGCGCCCATCAGCCGGGCGGCCACCACGGTCTTGAGGATGTGCTGCGCGACCTGGGTGTCCACCGCCGGGACGCCGGTGATGTCGATGATCGCGTACGGCGAGCCGGTGTCGACGAGCGTCTGCAGCAGTCGCTCCATCACCACCTGGGCGCGGGCCGAGTCGAGCGTGCCGACCAGCGGGACGGCGACCACGCCCTCCCAGAGCTTGACCACCGGCGTGGAGAGCTCCAGCAACTGCTCCGCCTGGTCGGCGATGAGGCTCTCGCGGGCGCGGACGAACGTCTCGAAGGTGAACAGCCCCATCTGGTCGATCAGCGCGGAGAAGGCGACGAAGTCGCGCAGGGTGTTGTCGTCCCGCCCCTGCTCCATCAGCTCCAGCAGGACGTCCTTGAGCGCGAACACGCTGATCGCGGTCTCGGTGGCGCTGAACCCCTGCCGGGCCCGGTTGGTGGACAGCTCGGAGAGCACCGCCCGCAGCTCGCCGCCGTGCTCGCCGGCGAGGTCGGTCACGCCGTGCTGGCCGGCGTCGACCAGCGCGCGGTGGAGTTCCTGCACCTGGCGGTTGAGCTCGGCCCGGCTCAGCCGGCCGCGCAGCGAGCTGGCGACGATCTCCGTCCAGCGCTCGGCCAGCCGGTCGGCGTGCTGGTTCAGCAGGTGGGCGAGCCGACCACCCTGTTCGGCGCTCAACGCCATGGTGACCTCCCTGATCTGGACGGGCGGACTCTATCACCGGGGGTCACCGCACTAGTTGTCGCGGAGCAAAGAGATGATCGACGGCACCTGTGCCGGCTCCCGTTCTGCGCGAGACGCCCGTCGTGGGATACCGTTCCTCCGAACACAGGAGGTCGACGAATGTCCCTGACGGTGCACACGGAACAGCGCGGCGACGTGGTCGTCGTGTCGGTCGCGGGCGAGCTGGACATGGCCACGGCACCGCAGCTCCAGGACCAGATCACGGATCTGCTGGACAAGGGGCGCAGCCGGCTCGTGTTCGACCTGGCCGAGGTGTCGTTCTGCGACTCCACCGGGCTGTCGGTGTTCGTCCGCGCCAAGAACAGCTGCGACGAGGCCGGCGGCGTGGTCCGGCTGGCCGCCCCGCAGCGCGGCGTGCTGCGCATCCTCGAGGTCAGCGGCCTGGTCGAGGTGCTGCACACCTATCCGACGGTGGAGCAGGCCGTCGCCGGCGACCCCACCCCGGCCTCCTCCTGACTGAAATCTTTCAGCGCTCGTCCTCGATGTAGCGGGGACGGGCGATCACCATGCCCGCGGTCGTCTGCACGGCCAGCGCCACCAGCAGGAAGCCGATCGGGGCGGTCCAGCCGCCGGTCGCCTCGTAGAGGATGCCGACCAGCAGCGGGCCGAGCGCGGCGATCACGTATCCGGTGCTCTGCGCGAAGGCGGACAGCGCGACGGTGCCCTCGGCGGTCCGGGCGCGCAGCCCGATCGTGGTCAGGATCAGCGGGAACGCGCCCTGACCGAGCGCGAGCAGCAGCACCCACAGCGGCGCCAGGCCGCGCGGCGCGAGCGCCAACCCGAGGTACGCGGCGGTGGAGAACACCGTCAGCGACAGCACCAGCGGTCGCAGCGTGGCCAACCGGCCGGCCAGCGCGGGCATCATCAGCGCCACCGGCACACCCAGCGCGGTCACGCCGGCGAGCAGCAGCCCGGCGGCCTCCGGCCGGTAGCCGGCGTCCCGGAACAACTGGGCCAGCCAGCCCATGATCGCGTACCCGCTGAGCGACTGCGCCCCGAAGTAGACCGCCATGGCCCAGCCGAGCCGGGTCCGTCCGGGCCGTACCCGGGTCGGGGTGGCGACCGCCGCCGCCGGGGGCGCGGCCCGTCGCGCCGCGCGGGCCCGCAGCGCCAGCGGCACCCACGGGATCACGGCCAGCGCGGCCAGCCCGGCCCAGACGCCCAGCCCGGCCCGCCAGGAGCCGAAGGCGTGGGCCACCGGCACGGCGGACGCGGCGGCCACCGTCGTGCCGACGGTCAGGGCCATCGTGTACGCCCCGGTGACCAGTCCGGTGCGGTGCGGGAAGTGCTGCTTGACCAGCATCGGCAGCAGGATGTTCGCCACCGCGATGCCGGCCAGCGCGAGCGCGCTGGTGAGCACGAAGACCGCCGCCGACCCGGTGACCGCCCGCAGCACCTGCCCGACGGTGAGCGCGACCATGGCCAGGACGAGCACCCGGGGCGCCGCCCAGCGGCGGACCAGCCACGGGGTGAGCGCGCCCAGCCCGGCGAACGCGACGGTGGGCAGGGTGGTGACCACGCCGGCCATGGCGCCGGAGAGGCCGAGCCCGACGCGGATCTCGTCGAGCAGCGCGCCCAGGCTGGTCACCGCGGCCCGCAGGTTCAGTGCGACGAGCAGCATCCCGGCCAGCACGAGCAGCCCACCGCGCGCCGGACCGACGCCGGGAGCCGGGGCTGCGGCCGGCGCCGGACCGGGCGTGACGTCGGTGGTGGGCGCGGTCGCGGTGGGCACGGGTGGCGGGGTCATGACCTCGAACCTACAATCATGGGATGAATTTCGGCAGGAGGTGTAACCGGTGACACCCGCCGTGGATTCCGTCGCCGTGCCACCGCGCGGTCACCGGGTCCGGCAGACCATCGAGCAGCTCCGGGAGCGGATCCTGGGCGGCGAGTGGCCGGTGGGTGGCCGCATCCCCACCGAGCCGCAACTGGTCGCCGCGCTCGGCGTCGGGCGCAACACGGTCCGCGAGGCGGTCCGCGCGCTGGTGCACGCCGGGGTGCTGGAGTGCCGGCAGGGCTCCGGCACCTACGTGGTGTCGACCGACGAGCTGGCCCCGGTGGTGGCCCGCCGGCTCACCGACGACCGGATGGCCGAGGTGATCGAGGTCCGGCGCGCGTTCGAGGTGGAGGCCGCCCGGCTCGCCGCGCTGCGGCGTACCCCGGCCGACCTGGCGGCGCTCGACGGCGCGCTCGCCGCCCGGGAGACCGCGTGGCGCTCCGGCCGGGTGGACGAGTTCGTCGAGGCCGACGCCGCGCTGCACACCGTGGTGGTGGCCGCCGCGCACAACGCCATGCTCGCCGAGCTCTACGCCTCGGTCGGCGCCGCGCTGCGCAGCACCGTCGCCCAGGCCATGGGCGGCACGCTGACCCCCGAGCGATACGTCGACCACGGTCGACTGATCGAGGCGATCCGGGCCGGCGATCCGCAGCGGGCGGCGATCGAGGCCGGTGCTTTTCTCGAAGGACCCTCCCGGGCATAGGTTGTCCCGGACGCAGATTCGGACAGCACGGGAGAGCTGATGCTCAAGGGCTTCAAAGACTTCATCATGCGTGGCAACGTCGTCGACCTGGCGGTCGGCGTCGTCATCGGCGCCGCGTTCACCGGGGTGGTCACCCAGCTCACCAAGTCGTTCCTGGAACCACTGGTACGGGTGTTCATCGCACTGATCACCGGCAGCAAGGACGGCCTCAGCGGCTCGACGCCCAAGTTCCGGGGCATCCCGTTCGACTGGGTGGCGTTCGTCAACGCGGCGATCACGTTCGCGCTCACCGCGGCGGCGCTCTACTTCCTGGTCGTCTACCCGATGAACCGGCTCGCCGAGCGGCGCAAGCGCGGCGAGGAGCCCCCGCCCTCCGCGCCCAGCGAAGAGGTGAAGCTGCTGACCGAGATCCGGGACGCGCTGCTCGCCGGCAGCCACGGCACGCCCGCGCAGCGCGGCGCGCTGGACGACGTGCTCGGCCGCCGGCAGGAGCCGCCGACCCCGCGGTGACGCCATAGCCGATCGGCCCCCGTGGGAATCCCGCGGGGGCCGACGCGTATCGAACACATGTTCGATAGAGTCCCGACATGGAGCAGCGCAGGCACTGGTGGAACGGGAAGTGGGGACGGCTGGCCCGGCGGGACGTCTTCCTCCGGGTGGACGGCGACCGCTGGCACGTGGAGCAGCGCGCCGGCGGCGCCGAGGGGGTCTCCCGGTTCTACGAGCACGCCAGCGTGGAGGAGGCCGAGGAGACGGTCCGGGCGCTCCTGGAGGGGCCGGACACCTGGCGCGAGCTGTCCCCCCGCCCGCCGGGCGGCTGGGCCCCGTCCACCTAGGTCCGGCCTCGGCCGAGCCCACGGCGAGACGTGCCGGAAACGAGCATCAGCCGCTGCCGGTGACCGTGCGTGACCACGCCAGAGGAACGGTCACCCGAGGGCGATATACCTGAGAGTCATAATTATGACTCTCAGGTATATCGCTTCACCCGACCCTCTTCCATCAGCCCCGACCGCCCCACGGGACGGCGGCCGGCGCCCACGATCCGTTTAGCGCCCGCGCGCCCCGGGAACCGCTCCTGCATGAGCCAGCAGCAGGACACCGTCTCCCGGGTCACCACCGGCATGCGGGTGGTCGACTCCACCGGCGTCGAGGTGGGCGCCGTGGATCTCGTCCAACGCGGTGACCCGGCGGCGGTGACCGTGCAGGCGCCCACCCCGGTCGACCCGGGCGGCAGCCTCGACGAGCTGATCGAGTCGGCCGCCGTCGACGAGCCGGAGGTGCCGGCCGACCTGGCCGCCCGGCTGCTGCGCGAGGGCTACCTCAAGGTCTCCACCGAGCTGACCCCGACCGGCGCGGTCTACGTGCTGGCCGACCGGATCGCCGGGGTCAGCGACGGCGCGGTACGCCTCACCGTCCCGGCCGCGGAGCTACCCGCCGAGGAGTGACGGCCGCACGTCAGGCGGAGCGGACGGGGACGGCCTCGCGGTCGACCCCGTCAGCCGGTGTCTCGCCAGGTCGCGCCCGGTCGGCCCGGCGGCGGAAGAGCAGCAGCATCAAGCAGCCGGCGACCAGGCCCCAGAACGCCCCACCGACCCCGAGCAGGCTCACCCCGGAGGCGGTGACCACGAACGTCACCACTGCCGCCTCCCGCGCGTCCGGCTGGGCGACCGCCGCCGTAACGGCTCCGGCGAGCGCGCCGAGCAGCGCGAGCCCGGCGACGGCCTCGACCAGCACCGGCGGGGAGAGCAGCACCAGCGCGGTCGCCACGCCCGCGCCCAGGCCGAGCAGCGCCAGGCCGATCCCGGCGGTGACCGAGGCGATCCAACGCCGGTCCGGGTCGGGGTGGGCGTCCGGGCCGGCGGCGAGCGCGGCGGTGATCGCGGCCAGGTTCACCGCGTGGCCGCCGGCGGGTGCGCCGAGGGCGGTGGCGAACCCGGTCACCCGCAGCGCGGAGCCCAGCGGGGCCCGGTAGCCGTAGCCGGCGAGCACGGCGACGCCGGGTACGTTCTGCGCGGCCATGGTGACCAGGAACAGCGGGAGCGCGAGGCCGACGACCGCGGGCAGCGTCCAGGCCGGCGCGGTCAGCGCGACGACCGGGGCCGCGTCCAGCCGGGCCGGCCCGGAGGTGGTCAGCGCGATCGCCACCACGGCCACGGCGAGCGCGCCGGGGACCGCCCAGCGGCGGGCGAACCGGTGCAGCAGCAGCCAGACGAGCACCACCGGCCCGGCCAGGCGGGGCACCTCCACCAGCGCGCGTACCGGCGCGGTGCAGAGCGGCAGCAGCACCCCGGCGAGCATGGCGGAGGCGATGGGCCCGGGGATGGCGGCGACCGCGCGGCCGAGCGCGGGGATCAGCCCGGCCGCGACGATCAGCAGGCCGGCCAGGAGGAAGGCGCCGACCGCGGCGGGCCAGCCGCCGGGGACCGGCCCGGTGGCCACCAGCAGCGCCGCGCCCGGCGTGGACCAGGCGATGGCGAGCGGCAGCCGGTGGCGCAGGCCGAGCCACACCGCGCAGCAGCCGCTGGCCACGCAGAGCGCGAGCAGGCCGGAGGCGGCCTGGCGCGGGTCGGCGCCGACCGCGCGCAGCCCGGCCAGGACGACGGTGAACGAGCTGGCGAAGCCGACCAGGGCGGTCACCACGCCGGCCAGGACGGGTTGGAGTCGACCGGCCATGCATCCCCCTCCGGGTGTTCCGTTTACGGAACGACGCGATGTAGCACGATAACCCGATGGACGTCGGCCGGCGCATCCGCGCCCTCCGGATGGAACGCGGGATCTCCCTGTCCGAGCTGGCCCGGCTGGCCGGCGTCGGCAAGGCCACGCTCTCCGGCCTGGAGAACGGCGTCCGCAACCCCACCCTGGAGACCCTGTACGCGATCACCGCGCAGCTCGGCGTGCCGCTGACCGCCGTGCTGTCCGCGCCCGAGCGGACGCCGACCGTACGCGGGGCCGCGGTCGGCGCCACGCTGCTGGAGGTCTTCCATGACCGCGACGCCACCTACGAGCTGTACCGGATGCGGGTCAGCCCGGGGCCGGCCCAGCTCTCCCCCGCGCACCAGGCCGGGGTCACCGAACACGTGACGGTCTTCTCCGGCGTGCTCCGCGCCGGGCCGGTGGACGCCCCGTCCACCGCCGGCCCGGGCGAATACCTGCGCTGGACCTCCGACGTGCCGCACAGCTACGCGGCGGTGGGCGACGACGAGGTCCGGGCGAGCCTCCTGCTCCGCTATCCGCGTCCGTCCACACCGGACAGTTGACGCATACCCAGGATGCAAACGGATGACATTTCTTTCAGCCGACCAGCCAACGCGTGCAGACGCGGGGCCGGTGTTCTTGGCAAGCTTGTCTCATGACGCTCATCCTCCGCTCGGCCATCCTCAACGACGTCGGCCTCGTCCGGACCAACAACGAGGACTCCGCCCTCGCCGGTGACCGCCTGGTGGCGGTGGCCGACGGCATGGGCGGTCTGCCCGCCGGCGAGGTGGCCAGCGAGATCGTCATCCGCATCCTGGACGAGCTGACCCCGCCCACCGGCGCCGACGAGGCAGCCGACGCGCTGCGCGCCGTGGTCAGCACCGCCAACCAGCGCATCCGCGCCGCCATCACGGTCGACCCGGCCCGCGACGGCATGGGCACGACGCTGACCGCCGCCCTGCTCGCCGGGGACACGCTGGTCCTCGCCCAGGTCGGCGACTCCCGGTGCTATCTGCTGCGCGACCACGAGCTGACCCAGCTCACCCGCGACGACACGTTCGTGCAGGCGCTGGTCGACCAGGGCGCGCTCTCCCGCGACCAGGCCCGGCACCACCCGCAGCGCTCGCTGGTCACCCGGGCCGTGCAGGGCTCGGACGCGCCACCGGCGGTCGGGGCGCTCACCGTGTTCGCCGGCGACCGGCTGCTGCTGTGCAGCGACGGCCTCTCCGACTACGTGGAGGACGCCGCCATCGCCGCGGCGCTCGCCACCTACGGTGACCGGCAGCAGTGCGGCGAGCAGTTGGTGAAGCTGGCCCACCAGGCCGGCGCGCCGGACAACGTCACCGTGGTCATCTCCGACGTCACCGAGGCCTGATCCGCGCCGATTCGGGTTGCGGCGCCCGCCGCCCCGGGTTGGGATGAGCGGATGCGCATCCGCCGGTTGGCCGCCGAGGAACGACTGACCACCAGCTTCCCGCTCCAGGCGTACGCCTTCGAGGCGTCCCCCATGGCGGCGGGCCGGACCGACGAGTTCCGCGCCTACCTGCCCTACAACGCGGGGAACACCACGCTCGTGGTGGAGGAGGACGACGTCACCACGGCGGCGGTCTCGGCGATCCCGATGCGGCAGAACCTGCGCGGCGCGGTGCTGCCGATGGCCGGTGTCGCCGGCGTGGCCACCCACCCGCTGGCCCGCCGGCGCGGGCACGTCCGGACGCTGATGCACCAGCTCCTCGACGGGATGCGGGACGAGGGGCACCAGCTCACCGCGCTGCACCCGTTCCGCGCCTCGTTCTACGAGCGCTTCGGCTACGTCGGGCTGCCCCGGCGGCGTACCGCGGTGTTCCCGCCGGCGGACCTGGCGCCGCTGCTGCGGGCCGAGCTGCCCGACGAGCTGGTCTGGGAGCGGATCGGCGCGGGCTACCCGCGGTGGCGCGCCTACACCGACCGGTGCCTGCGGGAGCGGCACGGGTTCGCGGTCTTCCCCGACTTCCGCGCGGTCGGGCTGCGCGACCGGGACGACCGCTGGCTGGCCAGCGTGGTGCGCGACGGCGAGACGGTCGGCGCGGTCACCTACCGGATCGACGACCACGCCGGCACGCTGATCGCCGACGACCTGCTCTTCGACGACCCGTACGCCCGGGCGTCGCTGCTCCAGTTCTTCGCCCGGCACGTCGACCAGGTGGCCCGGATCAGTGTCCAGCTGCCGCCCGACGAACTGCCCGAGCTGTGGCTCACCGACCTCGACGTGCACGTCGAGGCGCGGGTGTCGCGACCCGACCCGACCGCGCCGATGGCCCGCCTGCTCAGCCTGGACGCGCTCGCCGACCAGCCGGTCGGCGTCGGCCGGGCGCTCGTCGAGCTGGTCGGTGACCGCTGGCTCGCCGGCCGGCACCTGCTCGACGGCGCCACCGGCAAGCTGGCGGTGCTGCCGGCGGAGACCGCCGCCGAGGGCAGCGTGCCGGTCGCCCGGCTGACCGCCGCCGGGCTGTCCGCCCTGGCGTACGGGGTGCTCGATCCGGCCGAGGTGGCCGTACGCGGGCTGGGCGAGGTGCCGATGGACGCCGCCGTCGAGCTGCGCCGGCTCTTCCCCCGTGAGCTGCCCTACCTGTTCGCCGACTTCTGACCCGGTTGGCCGCACCCGGCCGGGGGTAGGGTCCTGCGCGTGCCGGAGTGGTTGCAAGCGGGATTCTGGGGCCTGCTCGCCGGATCCGCCCTGCTGATCGGGGCGGCCGTCGGGTTCTTCGCGCGGGTACCGCGCCGGATGACCGCGTCGGTGATGGCGTTCGGCGCCGGCGTGCTGCTCTCCGCCGTGTCGTTCGAGCTGATCGACGAGGCGCACGAGCAGGGCGGGCTGCTGCCGGTGGCGATCGGGGCGGCGGCCGGCGCGCTCGCGTACACCGGGGCGAACGTGCTGCTGGCCCGGCACGGTGCCCGACACCGCAAGCGCTCCGGCGACGAGCAGCCGTCCGAGCAGGAGCAGCCCGGCTCCGGGTCGGCCATCGCGGTCGGCGCGCTGCTCGACGGCGTACCGGAATCGGTGGTGATCGGCGCGAGCCTGCTGGCCGGCGGGCCGGTCAGCCTGGTCACGGTGATCGCGGTGTTCCTCAGCAACGTGCCGGAAGGGCTGTCCAGCGCGGCCGGCATGCGGCAGGCCGGGCGGACCCGGCGCTACGTCTTCGGGCTGTGGACCGCCATCGGGCTGCTCTCCGGTGCGGCGTCGCTGGCCGGGTACACGCTGCTCGGCGGCGCCCCGCCCGAGGTGCTGGCCACGATCACCGCGCTCGCGGCCGGCGCGATCCTGGCGATGATCACCGACACCATGGTGCCGGAGGCGTTCGAGGACGCGCACCTGCTGGTCGGCCTGATCACCGTGCTCGGCTTCCTGGTGGCGTTCACCCTCTCGCACGCCTGACGGTTTAGCGGCGGGTTAAGGATCGCCGGTGGAGTCGTGCCGGGGTGGTCGCGCCTCCTAACATCGGGCGGTGCGCGTGAAGTCCGCTGTCTCCCTGCTCGCTCTCGCCCTGGCCACCGCGACGCTGCCCGCGTGCGGCGGCGACGACCCGGGCGGCACGCCCGCGCCGGCCGCCGCCACCGGCTCCGGCGCACCGACCGGTCCGGCCGCCGCCCCGGCCGTCTCGCCGAGCGCCCGGGTCGGCCTCGGCAGCGCCACGCCGAGCCCCAGCACCGCCCCTGTCGCGTTCCGCGCCGGCAACCCGGACGGGCGCGCCGCCGTACCGGCCGAGGCGCGGGCGGTGGACACGTCGCGCCCGACCCGCACGGTCGGCAGCGGTACGCCGGCGAGCTGCACCTCCGCGGCGGTGGTGAAGGCGGTCGCGGCCGGCGGTGTGATCACCTTCGACTGCGGCCCGGCGCCGGTGACCATCACGATGAAGGCCACCGCCAAGGTGGTGAACTCGCACGGCCCCCGCGTCGTGCTGGACGGCGGCGGCAAGGTCACGCTGAGCGGCGGCGGCAGCCGACGGATCCTCTACATGAACACCTGCGACCAGGCCCAGGGCTGGACCACCTCGCACTGCCAGAACCAGGACCACCCGCAGCTCACCGTGCAGAACCTGACGTTCGCCGACGGCAACTCCACGGGCGTGACCGCCGAGGGCGGCGGGGGCGGCGCGATCTTCGTCCGGGGCGGTCGGTTCAAGGTGGTCAACTCGCGGTTCGTCGACAACCGCTGTGACCGCACCGGCCCCGACCTGGGCGGCGCCGCGGTGCGGGTGCTGAGCCAGTTCGAGAACAAGCCGGTGTACGTGGTGAGCAGCACCTTCACCGGCGGGGTGTGCGCCAACGGCGCGGCGCTGAGCAGCATCGGCGTCTCCTGGACGGTGCTGAACAGCGTCTTCCGCGACAACCGGGCGGTGGGCACCGGCGCGAACCCGGCCCGGGGCGGCACCCCGGGCGGCGGCAGCGGTGGCGCGATCTACTGCGACGGCAACGAGTTCACGGTCAAGATCGCCGGCACGGTCATCGAGGACAACAGCGCCAACGAGGGCGGCGGCGCGGTCTTCTTCGTCAGCAACAACCGCACCGGCACGATGACCGTCGAGGGCAGCACCCTGCGGAAGAACCCCAGCCGGGGCTTCGAGACGAAGGGTTTTCCCGGCATCTTCTTCCTCGGCGCCCGCCCCCCGACGGTCACCGCCTCCCGCCTCTCCTGACCCCGAGCCTCCCGCGCGCCCCCGGGCCTCGCCCGCGTTGATCAAGGAGTTTGCGTCCCTGTCGATCTCCGCCGGGACGCGAACTCCTTGATCAACAGAGAGGCGGGGCGGTCAGTAGGGGTTGGGGTGGCCGGGGAGGTGGCCCTTGGCGAGGGCGGCGGGACGGCCGGGAAGGGTCGGGTCCGTGGACAGGGGCGGGGAGTCGGCGCCGGCCCTCGTGGACATGCCGGCGATCAGGTCCCGCAGGGCGGTCACGGTGTCGACGCGGGGCTTCCAGCCCAGCTCGGTCTCGGCGCGCTCGCTGGACATCAGCGGCACGTTCAGCGCCAGGTCGACCCAGCCGGTGTCGACCGGTTGCAGCCGGGCCCGCCAGGTCACCGCCGCCGCCGCGCGCAGCACCGGCACCGCCACCGGCACGGTCCAGCCGTGGAAGTGCCGGGCCACCAGCTCCGGTGTCAGCACCGGGTCGGCCGCCACGTTGAACGCGCCGCGCGCGTCCCCCACGACCGCCCGGGCGTACGCGTCCGCGACGTCGTCGGCGTGCACCGCCTGCATCCGCAGTCGCCGGTTCGCCGGGACCAGCGGGATCCGGCCGTAGCGGAGCAGCCGCACCGGCACCAGCGGGCCGAGGAAGTAGCGGCTGATCTCCGTACCGGCTTCCCGTTGGAAGATCAGCCCTGGCCGCAGCCGGACCACGCGCAGCTCCGGGTGCTCCCGCTCCACGCCGTCCAGCAGCGCCTCCACCTCGGCCTTGTCCCGGCTGTACGACGATGTCTCCACCCCGGTCGCCGGCCAGTTCTCGCTGACCGGGTGGTCCTTCGGGCCGGGCGCGTAGGTGCCGACCGACGAGGCGTACACCAGGGCGGGAACGCCGGCCCGGACGGCGGCCTCGATCACCGCGCGGCTGCCGCCGACGTTGGTCCGGTAGAGCGTGCGCCGGTCGTGGCTGGGCTGGATCTGCCAGGCCAGGTGCACCACCGCCCGCGCCCCGGCGAAGATCCGCACCAGGTCGTCGGCCGCGCCGGGCGCCCCGACGTCGCAGGAGTGCCACTCCACGTCGTCGTACGGCTCACCGGCGTCCGGCCCGGGCAGCCGGCGGGCCACCCCGACCAGTTCCGCTCCCGCCTCCCGCCGCAGCCGACGCAGCACGGCGGTCCCCACGTTGCCGGTGGCCCCCACGATCACGATGCGCATACTCGGTGCGGTACCCGCTGAAGCGGACAGCAACCGCGCACCGACGGGGATTCGCGCGGACCACCACCACCGGGGTACGGACGACCGGGCGCGTACGCCCAGGGTGGTAACCCGATCGGCAACTCCGGCATGACGACCCGGGGCCGGTCCCGTCCATACGCTGCCGCCTGTACCTGTCGCCCCCGATCCGAGGGAGTTCCGATGCCCGTCCATCACCTGCTTGCCACCACCGCCGGCGCCCTGGCCGGCGGGCTCGGGTTCGCCGCCCCGGCCGCGGCGCACGTCTCGGTCGCCGCGGGTGGGCTCGGCGGCTCCGGACGGTTCGGCGCCACCACGTTCGCCGCGGTGAGCCTGGCCGGCGCGATCATCGGCGGGCTGGCGGTGACCCGCCCGACCTCGGGCGGGCGTGGCCGGGCCCTGCTGGCGCTGGCGGCCGGGCTGGTCGGCCTGGTGCTCAGCGCCGTGCACCTGGCCCTGACCTCGGACGGGTTCGGGAACGGGCAGGGACGGGCCGGGGCGATCGTCGGCGTGGTGCTGGGGGTCGTCGGCACGGGCCTGGGCGGGTGGGCGTCGGCCCGCGCCCGCCGCACCACCTGACCGTGGCGGTCAGGAGGACGTGAGCCAGCCGGGCACGGTGAGCCCGGACTCGTACGCGAGCACCACCAGCTGCGCCCGGTCCCGGACCCGGGTCTTGGTCATGATCCGGCTGACGTGCGTCTTCGCGGTGGCCGGGCTCAGCACCAGCCGGGCCGCGATCTCGTCGTTGGACAGGCCGGCGGCGACCAGGACGAGCACCTCACGCTCCCGTTCGGTGAGCGCGTTGAGCCGTGGCCCCGGCTCCGGGTGCCGGGCGCGGGCGGCGAACTCCGCGATCAGCCGGCGGGTGATCGCCGGCGCGAGGAGCGCGTCGCCCCGCGCCACCACCCGGACCCCGTGGATCAGCTCCGCCGGCTCGGTGTCCTTGACCAGGAAGCCGCTCGCCCCGGCCCGCAGCGCGTCGTAGACGTACTCGTCGAGGTCGAAGGTGGTCAGGATGATCACCCGGCCGTCGCCGCGCGTGGTGACCTCCCGCGTGGCGGCCAGACCGTCGAGCTGCGGCATCCGGATGTCCATGAGGACGACGTCCGGCCGCAGCTGCCGGGCCAGCCGCACCGCGGCGGCGCCGTCGGCGGCCTCGCCGATCACCTCGATGCCGTCCTCGCCGTCGAGAATGGAGCGGAAGCCCGCGCGTACCAGGTTCTGGTCGTCGGCGAGCAGCACCCGGATCACGCCGCGCCCTCCGGCTCCGATCGGGCCGCCGGCACCCGGACCGGCTGCGGGCCCGGCGGCAGCGGGAGGCGGGCACGCACCAGGAAACCGCCGGCCGGCCCGGCACCGGTGGTCAGCGAACCGCCCAGCGCCCGGACCCGCTCACCCATGCCGAGGATCCCGTTCCCGGGCGGGGCCGAGGTGCCGGCGCCGTCGTCCTCCACCTCCACCAGCAGGTCGTCGCGGTCCGGCCGGACCCGGACGGTCGCGGTGGTCGCGGCGGCGTGCCGGGTCACGTTCGTCAGCGCCTCCTGGACGATCCGGTACGCCGTCAGGTCCACCTCCGCCGGCAGCGGCCGGGTCTCGGCCACCTCGGTACGGATCACCAACCCGCACCGCCCGGCCGAGGTGACCAGCTCGTAGAGCCGTTCCAGCCCGGGGGCGGGCGGCACGGCCTCCGCGCGCAGGATCCCCAGCGTCGTCCTCAACTCCCGCAGCGTCTCCTTGCTCGTCTGCTTGATCGCGGTGAGCGCCGCCTCGGCCCGTTCCGGATCCGGGCGGTGCAGCGCCGCGCTCGCCTGCACGTTGATCGACGACAGATGGTGACCGAGCAGGTCGTGCAGCTCGCGGGCGATGCGCAGCCGCTCCTCGGTGGCCCGGCGGCGGGCCTCCTCCTCCTTGCCCTGCTCGGCGGCGCGCACCCGGGCCCGCACCTCTGCCAGGTAGGCCCGGCGGTTACGGGTCACCCCGACGATCACCGCGACCAGCCACCCGGCGTGCAGCAGCGTCGCGCCGTTCCCACCGGCGCCGGCCCGCGTCCAGCTGTCGGCGACCGCGAAGGAGACGACCGAGGCCACGCCGAGCCCCACCGCGACGGCGAGGTGCCCCTCGTCGACGACCGTGTACAACGCGACGACGAAGACCAGCATGACCGGCCCGGGCCGGTGCAGCAGCACCCCGTAGGCGCTTACCGCGACCAGCGCCACCGCCCCCACCGCCACCGGGTAGCGCCGGCGGGCGTACAACGCGCCGGAGGCGACCAGCACGACCAGCAACGCCGCCAGCTCGGCCGGGGTGTCGAGGCCGTCCGCCTGCACCAGCAGGCCGAGCAGGGCCACCAGGGCGACGGCCGGCACCACTGCCACCGTCGCCGCGCGGTCGCGCCACCGCCAGCTCGACATGGCCGAAGCGTAGCCGTCCGCGTACGGCCCGGAGGGCCCCGCGCGCCTTGGATGGCAGCGTCGGCAAGATCGAGAGGCCCGGCGTACGATGTCCGCCCGGCTCATCCGCTTCGGGTAGCCTGTGCTCTGCGGGCCGCTAGCTCAATGGCAGAGCTGTGGACTTTTAATCCATAGGTTCCGAGTTCGAGTCTCGGGCGGCCCACCAGCTTTACCAGCGTGAACAGCGTCTTCGGCCACCTCGGCGGCCTGTGGATTCGCCGAGGTGGTCACAGACTGGTCACGCGACCGGCGCGGGATCAGGGCCGCGGCAGCCTCACTCGCCGCCTTCCCGACACCGACGAGGAGATGCGAGTACGTGTCGGCCGTGATCGCGATGGACGAATGGCCGAGCGACTTGGAGATGACGCTCATCTCTACCCCGGCGGCGAGACGCAGCGACGCAGCGCCGTGCCGGAGGTCGTGAAGCCGTACCCGGCGCACGCCGGCCGCCTTCACCAGCTCGGCGAATCGCTTCGTGACGGCGGTGGTCGGCACCAGCGGGTTGCCGTCTTCGTGAGCGAAGACCAGGCCGTGGTCGACGTACGCCTCGCCCCACTCGTCCCGCTCGGTGTCCTGAGTGGCCTTGTGCGCGGTCAGCACCGCCACCGTGCCCTTGTCTAGATCCACCACGCGCGCCTCACCCGAAGACGTCTTCGGCGGCCCGAAGTGCAGACCGCGATGCCCAGCCTCACAGTACGGGCACTGGTGCGGCCCGGAAACCTCCACGATCTGCTGACGCACCACCAGCTGCCCGTCGGCCAGGTCGACGTCGTCCCACCGCAGCCCGCACGCCTCACCGCGGCGCAACCCGGTCGCGGCCACCAGCTCGAACAGCGCCGCCAGCCGGTCGTCGGCCACGGCGTCGAGGAACGCGCCCAGCTCCTTCGGTTCCCATGGGCGCACCTTCGGCCGCGGCGCCGCCGGCAGCTCGACCGACCGGGCTGCGTTGTAGGTGACGAGCTGCTCCCGGACCGCACTGGCCAGGGCCGAGCGCAGCGTGGCGTGGATCCGCCGCACCGTCGCCGGTGACGGAGCTTCGTCAGCCTTGCCGATCTTTCGCAGCATCGTCGAGACGTGACCTGGGCGGAGGTCGCGCAGCCGCAACTTGCCGAGGTACGGCACGAGATAGTCGCGGATGTGGTGCCGGTACGCGCGTTCCGTCGTCGGCCGCAGTCCGGCGGCCACCTTGTCGTCGATCCACTCGGCCAGGTAGTCGGCGAGCGTCTTCCGCTCGTCGTGGTGGTACTGCCCGACGCTGACGCGGGTCACCAGCGCCGCCAGCGCGGTGGACGCCTCGTCCTGGGTGGGGAAGCCGCCTTTCTTCTGCTGCCGCCGGCGGCCGTCGCGGTCCTCGCCGAGGTCGGCGACGTAGTACCAGGTGCCGTGCTTCTTCGGGCACGCCCGCTTGCCTTTGACGCCGGTCACCCCGCACGGGCAACGCTTGAAGACGCTGCCCTTCACAGGTCGGCTCCGTCCAAGGCGGCGATCTCCGCCGGCACATCCTGCGGGGGCCGAATGCCCTGCTCCATCATCGTCACGCGCATGAGGTGGATCGACCGCGCGACATCTGCAGCGGCCTGCCTGAGCTGTTCGGCATCCGCTTCGGTTCCCTCGATCGCCCCCAGCCGGATCTGCTGCTCCCGCTCGCGCCAGCGAGTCCACTCTGTGAAGAACCGGCGGTGGCTCCTGTAGAGAGCCACCGCGAGGCTAGGGCCTCCGGTGGGCCACTCCGCACCCGGTAGCGGCTTGTCGCCGGTAAGCCAGGCCAGCGCGTCGCTGGTGGACACCGACACGCCGGGAAGCGCCTCCACCTGGTCGGCATGACCCACGGGGACGAGCAGGGCGATAGGTGGCACCCCGAGCGCCTCGGCGAGCACGAGAAGTTCCGGCACGCTGAGTGCCTCCCGGCGCCCGCTTTCCAGATTGGCGAGCACGGACCGCGGGATGGGCTGCCCCAGCTCAGCGCAGCGATCGGCCAGCCGCTGCGCGCTCATGTCCTGCGCTTCCCGGTGCCGCTTCACCTCAGAGGCGATCGACCGGACCAGGCGAGCGGACCAGTTCGGTTGTGTCATGGACGCACAATGGCATGCCGACTTGACATCTGGCAACACGCCACATCACTCTTGTGTCGTCACCACGCAGATCCGTGAGGGAGTGTGACGTGAAGACACAATCCGGCATGAGTCGTGCCGAGCTGCTGTCGCTGCCGGTCAGCGTCGATGTGGTCGTAGCGGGCCGGGCGATCGGCGTGGGCCGCACGTTGGCGTACGACCTGGCCAAGCGCGGTGAGTTCCCCGTCCGAGTCCTCCGGCTCGGCAACCGCTACCGAGTCGCGCGGGCCGACCTGCTGCGCCACCTCGGCGAGGACCCGGCGGAGGCGGCCTGAGATGCCCCGGACACGAAAAGGCCCGGGGGTGGGATCCCGGGCCTCATCAGAGCTCATGTCGGCGAGCACAGTCAGCGTAGCTGACCTGCGGGACCTTCCGCACGCCCGCGCTTACGCCGGCCCGCCGTGCCGCGGCCGGTCGCTGTGGCTCGTCGTGGTGCTCACCTGTCCCCGCTGCGGCACGGCCCACGCCCACCGCGTCGGCGAGACGGCCCGGCTGTTCTCCCACCGCGTCGACAAGTGCTGCCCGGTCACCGGCCTGATGTACCGGCTCGGCCCCGTCCAGCGTCGCAAGCAAGCAAGGAGCCGAGCGTGACGAACCTCGACGCGATCAGGGCCGCTGCGCTGGCCTGGCACGACGCCGGGGTGTGCGTCCTGCCCGCGGCGGGCGACGGCAGCAAGCGGCCCGGCGTCGGCTCCTGGACGCAGTACCAGGGCGAGCAGTACCCCCGGGCCAACCTGGTGGCCACCAACGCCGCCGGCGTCGGGCTGGTCTGCGGCGCCGTCTCCGGCGGGCTGGAAATGCTGGAGTTGGAAGGCCGTGCCGTCGCCGAGGGTGCTCTCGCGCAACTCGACGAGCTGGTGGCCGCCGCCGGCCTCACCGGGCTGTGGCTGCGCCTCACCGCCGAGCAGGGCGCGTACGTCGAGCGCACCCCCTCCGGCGGGTTGCACATCCTCTACCGGATCAGCGACGCCCCGGTGCCGGGGAACACCGCGCTTGCCCGACGTCCGTCCAACGCCGACGAGCTGGCCGCTGCGCCCCGCGAGCGCATCAAGGTGCTCGCCGAGACGCGCGGCGAGGGTGGCTACGTGGTGGTGGCCCCGTCCCACGGGCCGACCCACCCGACCGGGCAGCCGTGGGAGGTCACCACCGGGCGGGCCGGCCAGGTACCGACCATCACCGCCGCCGAGCGCGAGCAGCTTCACCGGCTGTTCCGCAGCCTCGATCGGATGCCCGAGCCCGAGCGCCAGGCCGACGCGCCCCGCGTGCCCCGGCCCAGGACAGACGGCACGGTCAGCCCGGGCGACGCGTACGCCGCGCAGGTCGACTGGTCGGACGTGCTGGAGCCGCACGGATGGACCGAGGTCCACCGGCCCGGCGGCGGTCAGATCCGCTACTGGCGGCGGCCGGAGAAGACGCTCGGCATCTCGGCCACCACCAACGCCCGCGGCACCGACCGCTTCCACAACTTCTCCACCTCGGGCTGGCCGTTCGAGGCCGAGCAGTCCTACTCCAAGTTCGGCGCGTACGCCCTGCTCAACCACGGCGGCGACCACTCGGCCGCCGCCCGGGAACTGAGCCGCCAGGGCTACGGCACGCCCACGACCAGCAACGCCGCCGCCGAGCAGCGCGCCGCCATCGCGGGGCCGATCGGCAGCGGAGACAGGGGCACCACGATGGACGCAGCCGAGCAGTGGGATGACCCGCTGCCGCTCGGGTGGCAGGCCGACCTGCCGCCGTTCCCGATCGACGCCCTGCCCCCGACGCTGGCCCGGTTCGTTCGCGGCCTGGCGCTGGAGGTGCAGACGCCGGCGGACCTGCCCGGCTCGGTGGTGCTCGGCATCCTCGCCGCCTGCGTCGGTGGCCGGGTGGTGGTCGTCGTCCGCCGTGGATGGCGCGAGCCGACGAACCTGTTCGTCGTGCCGGTCATGCCTCCCGGCTCACGCAAGAGCGCCGTCATCTCCGTCTGTCGTGCCCCGCTGACCGAGGCCGAGGTGGCGCTCGCCGAGCAGGTCGGGCAGCTCATCCGCGACCGGCGCACCGAGCGGGAGATCCGCGAGCAGCTCGCCGACACCGCCAAGCGGGCCGCAGCGAAGGACGGCGACCCGGTGAAGATCATGGAGGCGCAGGAGGCGGTACGCGTCGCCGAGCAGGTGGTGGTCCCGTCGTACCCCCGGCTCACCGCCAGCGACGCCACCCCGGAAGCCCTCATCACGCTGCTGGCCAACCAGGGCGGACGCATCGCCGCGATCTCCGCCGAGGCGGGGATCTTCACCTCGCTGACGGGCCGCTACAGCAAGTCGCCCAACCTCGACCCGATCCTCATGGCCCACGCCGGAGACGCGATCCTGGTCGACCGGCGCGGCCGGGAGCCGGAGCGGGTCGACGCCCCGGCGCTGACGCTGGTCGCATCCATCCAGCCGTTCGCGCTGCGCGAGCTGGTCGAGCGGCCCGACTTCGGCGGCCGGGGCGTGCTCGCCCGGATCCTGTGGGCACTGCCCGTCGACAACACCGGCCACCGCGACGTCGAGCCGCCGGAGATGCCCGAGCGGGACCGCGAGGCGTACCGGCACCTCATCTACGACCTGGCGCTCACCATGGCCGAGCGGGACACCCCCGCCCTGGTCGCGCTCAGCGAGGCCGCGCGGAAGGTGCACCTGGAGTACCACCGCGCCGTCGAGTACCGGCTACGCCGCGGCGGCGAACTCGGCGCCGACCTGGTGCGCGAGTGGGGATCCAAGCTGGCCGGCGCCGTCGCCCGGATCGCCGGGTGCCTGCACGCTGCCACCGCCTCGCTGGCCGACCCGATCAGCGAGGCGACCATGCGGGCCGCCGTCGAGCTGGGCGACTACTACCAGGCGCACGCCGTCGCCGCCCTGGCCGCCAGTGGCGACGACAAGGCCACCGCCGACGCGCGGCTGCTGCTGAGCTGGCTCGTCGACAAGGGCCTCACCCTGTTCAAGCTGCGCGACCTCCAGCGCACCGGGCCGAAGACGCTGCGCAAGGCCGCCGACGCGCGGCCCGTGCTCGACGACCTCGCCGAGAAGGGGTGGATCCGCGAGCACCAGGGCGGCGGGTGGGAGGTCCACCCGCACGCCGCACGACTGCTGAAGGCGGGCGACACGGGCGACACGGGCGACACGGGCGACAACCCGAGCGTGTCCGCTGGTCACGACCTGTCGCACCCTGTCGCCCCCGCTGTCGCACAGCCGGGCGACAGGGGCGACAACCCCGAACCCACCCCCCTCGCTGTCGCCTCTGTCGCCCCGGCGGGCGACAACCCGGGCGACAACCTGTCGCACTCCCCGATCAGGGGAAACACCGAACCTGTCGCCTCTGTCGCCCCTGTCGCCCCGCTCTGGCCCGAAGACAGCGACACCTGCCCCGCCTGCCACTGGCCGCTCGACTCCACCGCTCACTTCCAGAACTGCGAGGCCACCCGATGATCTCTGTAGCCGACATCCGCAGCTACGACACTCGCGTCGACACCGACGCCGCTCGCCGCATCGCTGAGGCGTGGAACCTGGTCTACCCGCACATGCGCGCCGCGCTCACCGGCGTGATCGACGGGAACCGGAGGTTCCTCGCCGAAGCCGATCGGTTCAAGCTGACCAACGAGCGCAAGGCCGCGCTCGCTCAGGCCATCAAGGACAACGAGCGCTGGCGGCGAGAACTCGGCCAACTCGACCGGAGCACGCTCCCGGCGTGCAGCGGCAGCGGCGGCTTCTCCGTGTCCACGGCGCTCGCCCTCGTGACCCCCGCCATCGCCGCGTTCTCCTGGGACTCGCCTCACCTCGGCGACGCCTTCCGCCTCGCCGCCGCGCTCGCCGACGTGGTGGGCGCCCGGACGGCGGCACGGCAGGCAGCCGAGCAGCACGCCCCGGAGGCCACCCGATGACCCCCACCCTGGCGCTGGAGCAGCTCATGCTCCACCCGCGCTACGACGAGCTGATCGACGCGCTGCGGTCGATCGCTCCGGTGCACATCGTCGACCAGGCCGACGCCGCCGCGGCCGACGCGCTGCGGCTCGTGACCACCATCGGCGCCGACGTGCTCGGCGCCGAGCAGACCACCCCGATCACCGCCGGCGGTACGCCCGGATGGCTGCGCCTGGGCATCCTCGACGCGCTCACCGCGTGGGTAGACGGGCGGGCATCGACCTGCCGGCACAACCCGCACCCGTCGCGGCCGGCGCCGGTCGTCGCCGCCGCCTGGCGGCCCGGCCTGGTGGCCTGCCCGGCGTGCGCGTACCTGGTCGCCCTGCCGCGGGGCAGCGAGCGGGACCGCACGTGCGACGCCTGCGGCCGGGTGTGCGCCGGCGTCGAACACGGAGACGGCGTCTGGCCGGGCCTGTTGCAACTGGGCAGCCTGATCTACCAGTACGGCACGTGCACCGACTGCCGACCGGCGATCACCCCGGATCCCGGCCCGCTGAGGCGGCCGGAGACGGCCGAACGGGACCGACCGAGGGGTACGGCAAGGGTCCGCCCGCGAGGCTCACGCGGACGCGGCCGGGGGCGAGGTGCACGGCGATGACCGGACCCACCGACGACGCCGCCCAGCTCGCCGAGCACGGCCTAGCCGCGCGGATCCTGCTCGCGTACCTCGACGGCGACCCCGACCATGTTGGCGAGCTGGTCAACGCCGACCCCAACGCGGCGATGAACGCCGTCATCGCCCTGGCTGGTGGCCTGGCCGCCACCGCGTGGGGACCGCGCGCCCAGGTCGCGCTGCGGTCCATCTCCACCGCCGCCGACCTCGACGCCATCGGACGGGAGGTCACCGGATGACCACCGCCGCAGCCAGGCCGGGCCCCGGCGGCGCCGCCGACCTGCTGCTCGCGCGCCACGCCGTGTACGCCGCGCTCTCCGGCTCGACCGCCGACGCCGGCTATCGCGCCGCCCGAGCCGAGCTGGAGCAGCTCACCATCGGGCAACTGCTCGCCGTCGCCGCCACCCTCGCGCTGCTGCTGGGGCGCACAGAGACGGTGCTGACCGTCGAGGAGTGGACGGATGTGGTCGACCGGATCGCCCGGGGCGATCAGTGACCGGGCCGCAGGTTTTCGTCCTGGCCGGCGGCGAACTGCTGGTGCGTGGACCTGCCGTCGCCCGCATCGAGCAGGCCGTACGCCACGCCCTCGCCGCCGCCCGACGCGACGGCATCGTCCCCCCGGACGTGCCCGGCCTCGCCGACGCCCTGCGGGTGGCCGTTGAGCGCCAGCAGGCGGCGGGTTGCGGCGTCGAAACCGCGAAACCGCTGGTCGCGGAGTTCGAGCCATCCTCAACCCAGCACGACGAGGTGGAGGTGGCAGACGTGGCGCGCATCGGCCAGGTCAGCGAGCAGTACGCCCGCCGGCTCTGCCGGGGCACGTTCACCACCGCCCGCATGGACGGCCGCCGCTGGCTGGTCGACCGCATCGAAGTCCAGACGTGGGCCGACCAGCGCGCGGCCCGGAAAGCGAGCTGACCATGACCGACCGACCGCGACGCCCCGGTGAGGACGTCATCGCGTGGGCGCACGACACCGGCAGGATCGGCGACGCCAGCACCCAGGCGTGGCGTGACCGGCTCGCCGCCGACCCGGCCGTCGAGCAGACCCTCGCCTCGCTGACCCCGGTCGACCTGCCCCGACTTCAGCAGCTCAACAACCAGGTACGGCGGCCCTCGGCAGCGGTGCTCGCCGCCAACGCCACGGCATACGCCCGCAACCCGCTGCTCGACGAGGCCCGCGCCAGCAACCCGCAGCTCGTCGCCCGCGCCCTGGCCAACGCTCCGGCGCCGACCCTGTTCCCCACCGGCGACCTGCCCGCCTTCACCGCCGCCGGCATCGACCCGCAAGCCCTGCTCAACGCCCCGTGGCAGGCGCGACACCCGATCGCCGAGGCGACGACCGCCGCCGCCGCGTACAAGGTGATGGACGAGTACGGCGGCGGCGAGGGTGCGGCCATGGCCGCAATGGACCTCGGCGGTCACCGCGGCAACCACGAGTACGAGCAGCGGTTCCGCAACTGGCTCGGTGCCGCCCTCACCGCCGAGGAAGTCCTGGCCGCGCTCGGCTGGGCGCAGGGCGACGAGGCCCGCGCCGCCCGCCGTGACCCGGCCGTTCGCTACGGCCCAGACCGGCCCGCCGTCGCGTTCCGGCGCGGCAACCGCATCCGGTGAGCGTCACCACCTGGCCGCCGCCCGCGAGCGCCAGCGACCGCCACGAGCGGGCGCCCGTCCTCGATGACGACACCGGGCAGCACCGCCTGGTCGTGCTGCGCGTCGCCCGTCTGTGGGGACGCAACGTGCTGATCGACACCGCCGGCCGTGTCCACTGCGACGGCTGCAACCAGCTCGTCGATGTTGACGAGCTGAGCCGACCCGACAACGGCCACCGGCCCGGCCTGCCCTACCGGGCCACGGGTCGCCTGGTCCCGGCGCGGGACTAGCGGAAGGGGTGGGCCGATGGGCGTCAACGTCACCCGAGTGACCAGCACGGATCGGGTCGCATCGGGATCGAAGGTCGAAGAGGCGGACTCTCCTTTCCCCGCCGGCGACACGGCCTGCGCCGCCCGGCCCGCCCCGCGACCCAATCCAGCGAGCGCCACTCTGAGTGAGCGCCGTCGGGTGCGGTCACGCAGGGTGATAGGCGTGCGATGCATGACTATGCAGCCGGCCTGCATAGGTGGGGTGCCAAAAAATCCAGCGGCAGGTCAGAGGACCACCGGGGCAGTCGCGAATCTCTCCCCCCGGCCTGGGGGGTGCCGGGGTCCGCATAACTATGCAATTCCTATGCAATCGGTGTGAATCGTCACGGAGTGTGACACGGGTTGTGTAGCGGAAAGTGACCGGCGTTGCCGCGCTGTCGGTGACTGAGTGGGGGTGGGCAGTGGCAAGAACAGTGAAGGTGGGCCTGGCGGTGGACGAGGCCCCGTTCGTGCGGGGCATGAAGCGGGCCGAGGCTGCCGCGGAGGGGCTCGACGACGCGCTCGGCGACGTCAAGGGCTCGGCCCGGGACACCGCCGCGGCGGCGGGGAAGGCCACCGAGTCGTTCGACGACCTCGGCGATTCGGCGACTGACACCGGCAGGGGGCTCGACCGCCTGCGGGCGGACGCCGCCCGGCTGGACCGGCAGATCGACGACACGGCGCGGACCATCCGTGATCTGGCGCGGGAGATCGCCGCAACGTCGGATGCGGCCGAGCGCGCGGACCTGAACAAGAAGTTGAACGTGGAGCGACGGGCCCTGCGTACGCAGACGAGCCTGCGGAAGCTCATTGACGTCGACTCGGCGTCCGACATGGGCGCGGAGCTGGCGGGCAGGGTGTCAGTGTCGTTCTCGCAGCGGCTCGGTCCGCTGCTCGCGCGGGCGCCCATGGCGGGCATGAACCCGGCTGCGCTGGCGATCGGGGCGCCGCTGGTCGCCGGTGTGGCCACGCTGCTCGGCACCGCGGCCGCCGGGGCGATCGTCGGCGGTGTCGGCATCGGCGGTGTGATCGGCGGGCTGAAGCTCGCGGCGAAGGACCCGGCGGTGCAGGCCGCGGGCGCGGAGCTGGGCGAGGATCTGTCGGCGATGCTGGGCCGCGCCTCGTCGTCGTTCGTGCCGGTGACGCTCGGCGCGATCGACACCATCCGGGGCCGGACGCTGGGGATGGAGGACGATTTCGAGCGGCTGTTCACCTCGGCGTCCCGGTACGTCGATCCGCTGGTCGACGGCCTGTTCGACGCGGCGGACAACGCGATGCCCGGGCTGATCGCCGCCATGGACGCGGCCGGCCCGGTCGTCGAGGTGGTCGCTGACGGCATCCGGGATCTCGGCAGCGCAGTCGGTGAGGGCCTGTCGGATCTGGCGCCGTACGCCGACGAGGGCGCGCGGGCGTTGCAGGTGCTGTTCACCGTGATGAACGGCGGTGTGGGGATCGTCTTCGACACGCTGGAGAACATGGCCCGGCTGTACCAGGCGTCGGAGATCGTCGGCGCGGTGCTGACCGGCGACCTGCCCAGGGCCATCGCACTGACGACCATGGCGCAGGACACCGCCAGCGGGTCGTCGACCGATCTCTCCGACGCGATCGGAGGCGTGGGCGGCGCGGCGGCCACGGCCGCGGGTAAGGCGCTCGAACTGGTCGACGTGTTGCAGATCCTCAACGGAATACAGCTGAACGCGAACGAGGCGGAGCGGGAGTTCCAGGCCGCGATCGACGAGGCGCGGGACACGTTCGACAAGAAGGTCAAGTCGATCAACCTGGGCACCGAGCGAGGCCGCGAGTACAGCGCGGCACTCGACAAGATCGCCTCGACGGCGAAGACGTCGGCGCAGGCCATCTACGACCAGACCGGCAGCGTGGACAAGGCCAACGCGAAGATCGACGAGGGTCGGAACGCGCTGTACAAGCAGGCCCGCCAGTACGGCCTGTCCGAGGGCGCGGCGTGGGCGTACGTGGACAGCGTGCTGTCGATTCCGAAGAACTGGAACACGGACATCAAGGCCACGGACAAGGCCACGCCCACCATCAACGCGATCAATGCCCGGATCGCGGCGATCAAGTCGAAGCGGGTAGTCATCACGGTTGTCAACAACGAGATCACGACTCGGTCTGAAGGCCGCAACGTGGGTATCGGAGACGGCATCGGTGGCCGCCGGTGGGGTGGCATCGTCGAGCACGCCCAGTGGGGTCGGCTGCGGGAGGCGCACGTGGCGTCGCCGGTCGCGCCGGCGCGCTACGCCTACGCCGAGCCGGCGACCGGTGGTGAGGCGTTCATCCCGCGGTACGGCAACCGGGAGCGGTCGCTGGGGATCCTGGAGCACGCCGCCCGCTGGTACGGCCAGCAGGTGGTGCCGGCCGGTGGTGGTGCCGGCGGCGGGCCGGTGACGTACGACAACCGGATCACGGTGCAGCCGTTGCAGGCGAACTTCACGGTGCACGAGCTGGAGGGGTTGCAGCGCCGCCAGGACGCGCTGGCCCGGGTGGGCCGCCCCCGCTGACCCCCGGACGCACGAACGGCCCGCCAGGATCGCCCTGGCGGGCCGTTCGGCGTGTCAGGTCGGTTTCACCAAGGGCCGTCGCCGTAGTTGTCGCCGCACACGTCGAGGAAGGCGCGGCGGGTCTGGCTGATGCCGAGGTTCGTGTCGGGTCCTGGGGCCGCCGCTGCCGCGCTGGCCACCTTCACCAGTTCCCGGCCGGCCCGGGAGAACGCCGGATCGGCGATCAGCTCGGCCCTCCGGGCGGCGGCGAGGTTGGCAGCCGGGTCGAAGTTGAAGTCGTTCCCGAGGGCGACGAGTTCGTTGCACACCTGGCGGATGGTTGCCTCATCGCTGATGGCGGCTGATGCGGTCGACGCGGACGTGGCCGGGGCGGCGGCCGAGCTGGTCGCCGGCGAGGCGGTGGTGGGCTGGTCCTCGGCAGAGCATCCGGCGAGGCTGAGCAGCAGGGCGGCGGCGGCCATCGGGGCGGCGATACGTGCTCGGGTCATCCCGGCAACGTATCGCCATCGATCAACCAGGGCCCGCGGCGCTACTGTCGGCGGCGTGGATGTGCTGGCGCTTCTGATCGGCGTGCCGTGCCTGCTGTGGCTGCTGGCCGCGCTGGTGATGGTGGTGTCGTCACGGTCACCGCTGGCCGAGCTACGCCGGCGGCACCAGCGGGCGATGTTCGTGCTGCGCGAGTCGGAGCGCCGGCAAGACGACGACCGCCCGGGCCAGGAGTGACGAGAACGGCCCGCCAGGGCGATCCTGGCGGGCCGTTCGGTGTCTTCGGTCTACCCGGCGAGCGCGTCGGCGAGGGCGGCGCCGAACGTGGCGGCGACGACCAGGGCGACGAGCGCCAGGGCGACGGTGCGGCGGTGCCGGTTCATCGGGCCACCCCGGCGTTGCGGTGCACCCGGCGGGCGCGGTTCCACAGCCTGCGGCCGTACCGGAGGCGCTTGCCGGTGGCCGAGCACCAGCGGCACGGGCGGGACAGCTTCCGCTTGCGCTTGCTGCGGTGGTGGCCGCGGCCGTCGCACAGCCAGCAGTCGCGGTAGGGCCTCACGGCGCACGACACGGCGTAGCCGAGGGCGAGGGCGGCGAGGATAGCGATTGCGGTCAGGGACGCTCTCACGGTGCCTCCTGGGGTGGTTTCCGGGGGTCGGGCGGGCCGCCGCGCTATCGGCTATCCCGCAGGTCACAGGCGGTGGGGTGCGCTAGCCCTCGCGCTATCGGATAGCGCACCCCGCGCTATCAGTCCTCGATCGCCTGGCGGCTGTCGGCGGGCAGCGCCGCGGTGAGGACGTCGAACTTCACGCCGTACTTCGTGGCACCCTTGCCGCCGTCGAGCTTGCGGTGGATCGACACGGTGGGGACGCCGGCGGCCTTCATCGCCGCGCCGAACGTCTTCACGTCCCACTGCCCGTACACGTCGGGTCGCAGCTCGGCCAGGCGGGGCACGAGCAGTTCCGACCACAGCGCCGCCTCGCCCGACACCCACACCGCCCGGACGTCGGCGAGCAGGTTGTACGCCTTCACCTTCGGCCGCTCGTCGTGCTGGTCGGGCAGCGTGCCGGCGGCGCCGCGCAGCTCGATCGCCCGGTCGACGATCCGCTCGGCGGTGGGCGCGTCCACGTAGTACGTGCGGACGATCGTCGGGGCGTCGAAGAACCCGACCGCCATGGCCAGACCCTTGTCGGTGAGCGCGAACTGCGTAGCCCGGAACCCGTTCTTGAACATCGACTGGCCCAACACCATGTCGTTCTCCTGCTGGCCCATCACCTTCAGGCACAGACGGGCACCCGCGTTGCCGGAGATGCCGGTGGGCAGGCTCGCCGCGTCGGGCCGCTGCGTGGCAAGCATCAGGATGATGCCCAACGCCGGCCCACGCTTGGCCAGGTCGGTGCAGATCGCGTCGAACTCCTTGCCGTGCTTCGGGTGGGTGAACATCACCTGGCACTCGTCGATGCCCACGACGATCGGGTGCAGACCCAGCGACTTGTTCGCCGCCAGCTCCGGCGTCACCTTCGACTCCGGGCACACATCGGCCGGCAGGCTGCGCAGCACCTTCGCGCGGCGCCGCATCTCGACGACCAACTCCCGCAGGCTGGCCAGCAGCGCGTCAACCTCGTCGTCGTCGTCACCGACGAAGTACCGGCGGGCGATCCGCTCGAACATCCGCAGGTCGCCGGTGCCCTTCAGGTCGGCCGCCCACACTTCGACGCGGGGGTCCAGGGCGACGCCGAGCAGCAGCAGCCGCAGCACGAACGTCTTGCCCATGCGCGGAATCGCACCGATGAGCAGGGAGACGAACATGACCAGACCGGCCAGCGGGTTGTTCCGCTCGTCGGTGCCGAACGGCAGCGGCTTGAAGATGTCCGCCCGACCGGCCTTGAGCAGCGGCCACGTCGGCTGCGGCGTCTGCGACAGCGGCTGGTCGGCCACCCACAGCTCCACCTGCCCGGTGTGCGCGCCTGGCTTCATCCACACCTGATCCAGTGGCAGGCGCAGCGCCGGCGAGCCGGCGACCTGCTCCCGCTTCTGAGTGATGAGTCCGGCGGTGACACCGGCGGGCAGGTTGACCAGCGCCGAGTAGCCGGGGCCGTCGCGGACGATCTCCCGGGGGAACTGGTAGTCGCTGGGCTCCTTGCCGTAGCCGGTGGCCAGCAGCGCCGCCCGCACCGTCTCGGCGGTGAGCTTGCGGTACGCCCGGCCCGGGGTCACTCGGTCGAGAATCGGCCGGTCGGCGGGCCGCCCGTAGTGCGCGGCGACCAGGACCAGGCCGACGACGGCCGCCCACCAGCCGACCGGCGGCATCCCGGCCACCGCGGCGGTGATGACGGCGGCGGCGAGCAGCACCAGCACGGCGCCGGCGGCCCACAGCCGGCCGGATGCCCGCTTGGCCCGGCCACGCTCCAGCGACTGCCACGTGTGCGGGTCGTCCCGGTTGGCGGCGCTGTTCTGCAGCTGGAACGTCTCCCGCCCGCCGAGGGTCCAGAACAGGGCGGCCGAGCTGCCCCGCCACGCGCCGCGCGGCGCGTACATGAGCACCTTGCCCAGGTACTTCGGGGAGCGGGTGAGGTGATAGGCGGCGGTGTGCAGCCCGTACCCGGCCGCCCAGCGGGCCAGCGCCGACCGCTGGTCCGGGGACCGCAGCGACGCCGGCACGATCGGGCGCCGCTGGTCGCTGCGCCCCACCACGTCGGCGAACGTGACCCGACGGTCCGGCGGGTCCACCGGCCCGCCAGCGGGCAGGGCCTCGAGGTCGTACGCCTCGGCGTCGTACTCGTCGTCAAACGGGATGCTGGTCATGGTCAGTACCTCCCTTGCGCCTGGTCGGCGAGGTTGCGGGCTTGGGTGGCCAGCTGGGGCAGCAGGTCGCGCCACGGCATCGTCGGCTCGACCATCTCGGACTCGATGAGCGCGGCCAGGGCGTTGAGTCCGCCGGCCGCGGCCCCGAGCCGCGCCAGCAGCTCGGGGCACAGCGTGCAGTCGTTGTCAGCCACGGTTGGCCTGCCGCCGGCGGCGGACGTGGAAGGCGACACCGGCCGCGCCCGCGCCGAGCCCGGCGAGGATGGCGGTGGTGGTGTGCCCGGTCAGGTTGGCCGCCACGGACACGGCGGCGAGGACAGCGGCGACGATGCTCATCGGGCGTCCGGTCCGGTGCGGAGGGCCTTCTCGTGCCGGTACAGCTGGTCGACCAGCGCGGTCGACGCCTTCCACCGGCGCGCGGTCAGCGCCTCCCGCATCCGCCGGCGGAACTCCCGCAGGCTCGGCGGGTTCTCGTCGACCTCGGCGGCGGTGTACACCTCGACGGCCAGCAGTTGCAGCGCCTTGTCGTCGGGCGTGCCGTAACCTTCCGCGCCCGCGCCGCCGGGCGTGCCACCTGCGGCGATAGCCGGGGCGGTCATCGAGTCGAGCAGCGCCCGGATGTCGTCGTCGGAGATCAGCCCGAACGACGGCAGCTCACCGCCCGGCACGGTCCCGGCCTCTTCGGCACGGTCCCGCAGCGCCGCCTCGTAGGAGCGGCGGGCGTCGTCGACCTCGGCGTGCGCCCGGACCCGGCTGCGGTAGTCCCGGGCGGTGTGCTCCGCCCCGACCTGCTCGCTGACCGCCTTCACCTCGTCGATGGCCCGCGCCACGGCGATGGCGTCCCGCCCGCGGGAGCGGACCATGTCGACCTTGCGCTGCGCGTCGGGGGTGATCCGCACGCCGGCCGTCGACAGGGCCATCTGCAGGGTCAGCTTGCCGAGCACGGGGATCACCGCACCGATGACCGCGATGGGCACGGTGGTGGCGGCCAGCCCGTGCACGAGCACCGCGGCGACGGACACGGCCAGCAGCAGCCAGCCCAGCAGGGTGGGCGTGCGGGACACCGAAGCGGATCGGCGGTGCGCCCGCTCGTGGAGCATCGCGGACACCCACACCAGGTCGAACAGGGCTCCCGCGCTGTAGGCGACCCACTCGGGTGCCTGCGTGGCGAGCAGGCCGCCAACGGCCACGAGGGTCCATGCGACCGCGAGCGTGGTCAGGGCGATCGGCAGGCCCCACAGGACGCCGGTCTGTACGGCGCTCAGGGCCTTCGTACGTGCGGTCATCGGGTCTTCTCCTTGGCGCAGGTCTGGATGTGCTCGGTCATGGCCTTCTTCAGCGCCTCGGCGGTGGCGTCGTCGGGGACGATGACCAGGCCGCACGCCTTGCAGGTCCAGAGGGTCATCGGGTCAGCTCCTTCTCGCGGCCGGCGGCCTGCCGGCGCTGCTGGGCGCGGATCTCGGCGGCGGTGGTGTCGGCGTGGCTCTCGCTGCTGCGCCGGGCGAGCAGGAACGGCGCGAGCATCACGGCCGGGCCGCCGAGCAGCACGGCGGTCAGGGCCAGGGCGGCGGTGTCGTTCATCGCGCACCGCCCGCCCAGCTCGTCGAGACGCACATGCCGCCGGCGCCCACCTGGTCGCCGGTGCACGGGTTGTCGTGGTGGTTCTGCATGAACGCGAGCCCGGCCAGGGCCGTGCACACCATCACGGTGCGCACGACCAGGCGGTTGATCCGGGCGGCCATCAGCGGTCGGCCTTGACGATGCGAGCGGCGGCGAGCAGCGCGTGGGCGAGCTGCTCGGCCTGCTCCGGCGTGCCGGTCCACCCGCCCGTGTCCAGCGAGCCGTGGTACTGGCCCTCGGCGCCCTCGGCCACGGTCATCACGATGCGGGCGGGGTCGGTGGGCTCCCCGGCCTCGCTGGACGACTCGATGTAGACGCTGACCGTCGCCGGGTGCGGGCGGAAGTGCTGCGGGTCCAGCGCGGTGATCTCGGCCAGGTTCAGCTCGTGGACCAGGCCGATGGTGAACCCGTCCTCCTCGGTGACCTGCCCGCGGTGGTCCTGGCTGCACCAGACGGGGCAGGCGGGCGGGCGCAACCCGGCCTCACGCTCGCGGATCGCCTCGGCGAGCCGCTGCACGGCGGCCGGGTTGCGCAGCCGGGCCAGCTCGACCAGCTCCAGGTCGCCGGCGGCGCGGCCGGCGTACGGCTGGTTGGTCGGGAAGCGGCCGGCGTTGTCCGCCTTGCGGGTCGCGGCCAGGTCGGTGGTGTCGGCGTCGACGAGACGCGACGACGCGGGGACGGGCGCGGATGCGATGATGCTCATGGGTCGGGGACTCCTCCCGATCAAGGCCTCCGGTTAGCGCTGCGAACGCTGCCGGGGGCCGCTTTCTTGTCTGGACTTGTCGTCCGGGTGTAGCTACACCGTAGCCGCTTGTGTAGCTACACCGCAAGGGGATAATCTCTGGTCAACTTCGATGACCGAGGAGATGACGTGGCACCCACAAGAGGCACGCCGACGCGACCCGTCCGGGTGGACCTGGGCGAATGGGAGCGGTTCGGCGTAGCGGCCAAGAGCCAGGGCGCGGATCGGTCCTCGCTCATCCGCGAGTTCATGCGCTGGTACCTGCGGCTTCCCGGCGCGAAGCTGCCGAAGCGGCCCGACGTGGCGCCGGCGGCGGTCGGCGAGTAGCTGCGCCAGGTGGTCACAGACTGGCCACGGACCCGCCGAGATGGTCACGACAGCGGCGTCATGATCCGACACGCCGCATTGCGGCTCAGCAGGAGAAACGCAGGGACCCGTCATCGTCCGTCACCGGGCGACACGGGTCCCTGCTCACTTTTAATCCATAGGTTCAGGGTTCGAGTCCCTGGCGGCCCACTCCGCTCCAGCTCAGCGGCCCTTTGTTGGGCCGCTGTTGCCGTGATCGGGGCCGGTACAGCAGCGAAGTACAGCAGTAGCCACTTCACCGGTCCAGTGCGCTGCCGAGCCGCTTGAGGGCGTCGCGGGTGGCCGCCGAGGAGACCACCGTGTAGATCTCCATGGTGATGGCGAACTGGGCGTGCCGAAGGATCTGCATTGCCACCCGGGGGTGGACGTCCAGGTCGGCCAGGAGCGAGGCGCAGGTCCGCCGGGCGTCCCTGACGGTGATCCGCCGGACGCCGGCTGTGTCGCAGCGACGGTCCCAGAAGCGGTTGAAGTTGCGTGGCTCGACCGGCCGGCCGTAGCGGGTGGTCAAGATGAGGTCCGACGGCTGCCAGGCGGGGCCGGCCGCATCCCGGGCAGCGGCCTGCGCGACACGGCGACGGCTGAGGGCCACGGTGCAGATGTCCGGCAGTGGCAGGGTGGCGTCCGAGGCGGCGGTCTTCGTCTCCCGGTGCAGCAGTTCGGCACCGACCCGCTGGAGCTGCCGATCGATGGTCAACTCCCCCGCGTCGAGGTCGACGTCCGCCCAGGTGAGCCCCAGCATCTCGCCCTTGCGCAGACCGAGCACCAGGACCAGGACGTACGCGGCGTAGAGCGGGTCGTCGTCGGCGCGGGCCGACTCCAGGAAGCGCCGCGCCTCGTCGCTCGTCCACGCCTTCCGCTTGCGCTTCCGTACCGGTGGCAGCTTCACCAAGGATGCGACGTTGCGGGTGATCAGCCCTTCGGTGATCGCCTGGGACAGCAGCGTCCGGAACACGGTCCGCAGGTGGGTGACGCTGGTTGCCGAGGGCAGATTCTGGCAGCAGCGGCCGAGGGCGCAGCAGCGACGCTGGGTGGGCTTGCGCCGCTCGTCCTTGCCCTGAGCGCAGCACTGGCAGGTCCGTCCGACCTCGTTGATCCAGGTCTGTACGTCACTGACCCGGAGCTTGTCGAGGCGCTTCCGGCCCAGCCCAGGGACGAGGTAGAGCCGGACCACCACCTCGTAGGTGACGTAGCTGCCCGGGGCGAGGTTCGGCTTGACGATCTCGCGCAGCCAGTAGCCGGCATACTCCCCCACGGTCGGAGAGCGGGTCGCCACCGGGCCAGCCTTAGCCTGCCCGTGCAGCTTGATCCACTTATCGTGGACGGCGTCGCGGGTCTTGCCGTAGACCCACTTCCGGCCCCGCTTGCCGTCCGGCTTCTCGACCCAGACGTACGCGGCAAACCCGTTCCGGTAGGGGAAGATCGAGCCTTCGCCGTTGGCCCTTGCGCGTCCAGGCATCAGGCGGCCTCCTGCCGCTCGACCTGTTCGCGGATGTAGTCGTCGACCCATTCGGGGAGGATGCGGCGGTACTTGCCGTCCTTGATGGAGCGCAGTTCGCCGGCGGCGATCTTCATCTTGACCTTGGAGATGCCGAAGCCGAGCAGCACGGCGACCTCGGCGGGCGAGTACCAGCGGGGGCGGAGGTCGTGGGTCATGCGGCGGCTCCGGTTACCCAGGTTTCGTGGGCGAGTTCTTCTCGGCCGATGCGTCTGCTCTCGCGCCGCTGGCGGGCGGCGGTGTTGGCGAGCAGGGCGTCTCCCTCGGAAAGCCAGCCGGAGCCGATGTAGGTGAGGGTGCCGACGGTGAGGGTGTCGTCGGGTTCGTCGTCTTCGGTGCGGCGGTAGGTAGCGCGGGTCTCGCGGAGTTGGCCGAAGGTGACGGAGTAGCGGCGGGCTTTGGTGAGGAAGTGGCCGCCGTAGCCGAGCATGTGTGCCCAGCGGCGCAGCCCGGCGTAGACGTTGGGTTTGGCGTCAAGGATGCCTTGACGGTCGTCGGCGGTTGCGGCGCCGCCGGTCGTGTCGGTGTGGGTGGGGCGGCCGAGGTGCCAGCAGGCGTCGATGAGGCGGGCGACGTGGTCGCCTCCGGGGTCGGCGTAGTCGTCAACCGCGGAGGGGGTGAGTCGGGTGGAGCTGTGTCCGGTGGCTTCGGTGGCCTTGGTGGCGTACTTGGCGAGGTAGGCGGCGACCTTGCCGTCGGTCAGCTCACCGTCGCTGCTGTTGATGCGTCGGACGTCGACCTGCTCGCCCCAGGCGATCAGCCAGCCTTGCGGCCGGTCGGGGTGCGGGGGTGTGGTGACGGTGATCTGCCGGGAGGCGGCGTGAACGGCGGCCTCCAGGTCGTCGATGGTGATGCCGGCGGGAGGCGGCACGAGCGCGCCTGGGGCGTTGGGGTCGACGCCGTCGAGGCGCAGCAGGGCGTGGAAGTGCACGGCTCCCCGGCGCTGCATTTCGGCGACCTTGCCGTGGGACACCCGCACGGGCGGCACCCAGCGGACCTTGCCGGAGGCGGTGACGATGCCGACCTTCGGGATGCCGCGTTGACGGCAGCGCGCGGCGACGTGGCGGTCGATGGCTTGCTTGGTGCGTCGCCACAGCTCGCCGGAGAAGTGGTTCCAGACGACCTGGTGGGCGTGGTCGTAGCAGTCGAGGCACAACGGCTGGCCCAGCCGCGGATCGTTGGCGTCGTGGCGGGCGAAGCACGCCGAGGGCTGCCCATGCCGGCAGGTGCCGGCGGCCCTACGGGCGAGGCAGGGAGCGGGTCGGCAGTCGCAGCGATGCCGGTTGCGGCAGGTGTGGCGGGGGACGTGGCGGTGGTGGACCGGGCCGAAGGACGGGGCGGTGAAGGTGGCGAAGACGACCGGGTGTCGGCCGACCGAGGCGGGGACGCCCTTGCCGCCGGTCAGGCCGCGACAGACGACTTGGTAGGCGTCGCCCTGGTAGACCCAGGCGCAGTCCCGGCAGACCGATTCGCGGCGGTTGCCGCACGCCTTGTAGAGCGTCCGATCGGGCAGCTCGTCGGTGTGCTGCTCGCTCAGGACTCGGCCGGTGTCGCGGTCGACGGCGGTGATGGTGCCGGTGAGGCGGATCGGGCGGGAGCAGCCGCCGGCGGGGCGGGTGTGCTCCAGCCAGCCGGAGAACTCCGGCGTAGCGGCGCGGTGCAGGACCTGGGCGTCACGACCGGCGGCGAGGCCGGGGCGGTAGGTGGTGAAGATGGCGGTCTCCTCGTGCGGGGGTGGCAGGGACGGGAGACGAAGCACCACCAGCCGTGGACGCCTGTCCGCTGGTGGTGTTCGTCGTGTCTCCTGGCACCGCCGAGAGGGCGGCTGACGCCGGAGGGCGGAATCGTGGTGATGCCACTTCCCGCCGATGGGTCATGTCCTTTCGCGCTCGTGAACCTGTGAATGTGGGCCGGCACGGGTGGGGAGCCTGGGATGTCGGCATCCGGCGGGCTGCCGCAGGCTGCCCCCACCCGTGGAGACGTGCGAATCCGGGCCATCGTGGACGGCAGGCGAAAGCCGTGCTGGGCCGCTCAGCGGATTCGGGGAACCGGCACAGCGGCCGGTGCGATCAAGAGCCGGCGGGACATGGCCCGCATCAGCGGCACGAAGGCCGCTCGGCATCTCCAGAGTCGAGTTCAGCGATCCGGCAGAAAGGCCGCGCTAACGTGCTCGACGAACGTCAGAGTAGCACCGGGTACCGACACGTCAACCCGAAGTAATGCCGGAGCCCGGGAGGCCATCCGGCCACCCGAGGACGCGCTCCGTGATTACGCCTCGGAGGATGGCCCCGTCCCACCGGGCCCCGGTTACGTCTGTGCGCCCGTACTCCGGATCGTGCGTTCTCCCGTAGGTGAACTGCGCGAAAGAAAGATCCGCATCGCGCAGGTCGGCATCCCGCAGATCGCAGCCAGCGAAGTGAGCACCTCGAAGAGAGGCGCCCCGAAGGTCGACGCCCCGAAAATCGCAGAACTTGAAGGAGTGCCCGTCCAGGGTGCGATGCCGAAGATCGCCACCCGCAAACGACTGTCTCGTCGCGCCGGGCAGGATGCTCATACGCGAACCGTAGCCCGATCGCCCGTTACCGAACCACCGGCTTTCTACGCGCTGACATGCGACCCATCAAGCGACGCAGGAGCCCGCCGCTGGCCTTGCCTGGTCTCGCATGATGGTTGACGGAACGGCGTCGCAGGACGCTTGACGTCAGGTCTAGATCGAATACTGGTGATCTGGTGCTGACGTCGATGGTATGGCGTGGCGGTGGTGTGCCTGGCCGACTGCTCTGGGTGTCGTGTTAGACGAGCCGGAGGATCTCTACGAGTTGGGAGAAGGTCGGGGTGACGGTCCGCCAGGAGCATTGCTTCGGGTCGGTCCAGAAGTCGCTGGCGACGACCCGGGGGTCGGCGGGGTCGGTGCGGTAGTCGAGGGCCATCGCGACGTCATCGCCGGGGATGCGGTTGACCGCGATGAGGACTGCCTGTTCTGCGTCGAGCCAGGGCAGTTCGACGCCCGCGGTGGAGATGCTGCCCCGTGCTTCCCGGAACAGGTGCGAGGAGGGTGGGTCGTCGGCAAACAGGGTGAGCGATCTGCTCTCGCCGCGTATCTGTTCGGAGCTGGTGAGGAAGTCCAGCGGAGATTCGAACCAGGGCATGAGATCACGAAGGACGTCGTCACCTGGATGTCGCCAGCGGCCACCGTTGAGCAGTTCGGTCAGCAAGGTGGGCAGCACCAGGCCATTGACGTCCAGGGTGTTCTCCACGCGCTCTTTCCCGTTTCCTCAGTATGGTGCCGACGGACGCGCCGGCGGGCATGGTGCCGATGACGAGACTAGGTGTCGTGTCGAGGTCAGCGCCGGGAGGTAGTTATCTGGTGTTTGGCCTTGGTTCGGTTCAGGTCGGTGGTGCTGCGGCGGGGCACGGCTGTGATCGGGGTGTCGGCGTCGTAGACGGTGACGGTGTGCTCGTCGAGGGCGACGGTGACGAGCTTGCGGGCGTGGACTTTCCCGACTTGGATCTTCTGTCCGGCGACCTGGATGCTGCCGTTTATGGACACGATCCGCTGAACGGTCGGGGCGGTGGCCGGTGGTGGGATGGGGGAAGCGGGTCGGGCATCGCGGATGCGGCCAAGCGCGGTGGGCGGCAGTGGGCAGCGCAGGGTGCGACGCAGCTGCCCGGCGTCATCGATGACGTGCAGGAGGACCCCGTCGACGCGGATGCGGATCCGTTGACCGGCAAGCGGCATGCCGACGCTGATCTGCCGGCCGGCGATGCTGATCCCGCCGCAGGCGTTGACGACCCGGTCGACCTCGACAGCGGTGGTCTGCGGCTCGGTCTGCGGCAATGGCGGTGGTCCGGCGGGGACGCCGCCGTCGGCCAGGAGGCGGGCAAGGTCACGTTGGGACAGCCGGGACGGGCTGGACTTGATCCGGGCGCCGTCGGCGGTCAACACGTGCAGCCGGTCGGTGTCGACCCAGATCATGACCGGGGTGCCGGCGAGGACGGGGCCCAGCCACACCTGCTGTTGGGCGACGGTCAGGTTTCCCGACGGCGGAACGACCCGGACGAGCTGCACCGGCTGCGGCCGGCCGGTGGACACGGTCACCGAAGCGGTGTCGACCTCGACAGGGAGTGGCTTCCTGGGGGCCGGTGCTGCGATGGGCAGCAGCCCACCCGGCAGGCGCAGCGGCAGGACGTCTGCCGCCGTCTGGCTCTGTCCCGCAGTCGGTCGGTGGAACCGGTCGGCAGGGAAGGCGTCGTCGATGCCCTGGTGGGGCCGGTCGTAATTGTATTCCGCGGCGAACGCGTCCACCGCAGCCTGGGCTTCCTCCACGGTGGCGAACACCCGCCCGTCCAAGCACTCACCTTGCAGGCTCTGGTGGAACCGCTCAACCTTGCCGGTGGTCGTCGGGGTGCGGGGTCTCGTATTTCGAGCCACGATGCCGTTCTCCCTGCAGATCCGCTCGAACAGCACCTCACCCGGGCGGGGCTTGGTGAACCGGCCGGTGAACTGCTTGCCGTTGTCGGTCAGCACCTCACCCGGCGTCCCGAACCGGGTCAGAGCGGCGGCGAACGCGGCGCACACGGCCCGGCCGGTGGCCCGGCGAACCACGGTGGCGATGACGCAGTAGCGGGAGTGATCGTCCAGGCCGGTGACGACCTTCGCCTCCGTGCCGTCAGCGAGCAGTACCCCGCCGACGATGTCCATCTGCCACAGCTCCATCGGCTCCGGACGTTCCCACCGCCGATAGTCCTCCCGCCGACGCTTACGCGGCACGGCCGGCACCAAGTTGTTCCGCCGAAGGATCCGATACACCGTCGCCCGAGCCGGCGCAGGAGTGACACCGCGACGGCCGGCCTCGAACCGCAGCCGACGCGGACCCCACCGCGGATGATCCCGGCGCAGCTCACACACCAGCGCCTCCGTGGAGGGGTCTACCCGGTGCGGGCAGACATGCGGCCGGTGAGACCGGTCCTCCAAGCCCTTGATGCCCTCGGCCGCATAGCGGGCGAGCCAGTTGTGGATCGTCTGCCGCGACACCCCATACCGGGCGGCGACCTCTGTCTTCGGCGTGCCGCCCAGGCACTCCATCACGGCGTGAAACCGCTGCTCCATGACGCTCAACTCCGCGAGTCCCACCCGGTGCTCCTCCCGCCTGAGTTACAGGCGCAACGAGCACCAGGCCGACCAGGTGTCAAACATCAACCGAGGCCGCCGTGTCAAACATCAACCGGCGCAGGACAGCCCGCCGCTGGCCTGTGTGGGAGGACTTTCTGTACGTCTATCAAGGCGGCCCTGAGCGGGCCGCACGCGCCGCCCCCCGGGCGCGCGTCCGCCGCTCCGCTGTCGCTCCACGCCGGCCACGCAACACGCCCGGCGGCTGGCGCGGAGAGCGGGAAGCCCGGGGCCGCCGCAGACGGCAGCGCCGAGAATGGTTGATGTTGCTGGGCCGGCAGCCGGCCGGCGCGGCGGCCGTCGGTACCGCCGCGCCGTAGGGCGGGTCTCCGCCGGCCGTGGTGGGGATGCGGCGCGGAGGATGCGGGGCCGCCCCTCCGACCTCAAGGGCGCTTCGCGTCGCTGCGCGACGGCCCTGCGGGCCGCCCTTGACCCCGGAGCCTCTGCGACCCCTCGGGCCGGCGTTGCCGGCAGGCGGGGGCCTGCCCGGGGTTCACGCGCCGCATCCCCACCACGACCTCGTCGCGTGGCTGTAGTGGCCGGCTGTGTCAACTTGCTCTTGACCTACAACGAGCTAGCGCTACGGCATTATGCGGGCCAATATGCTGCTCAGGCGTTCGAACGGCTCCGGCGAGGGAGCGAAGATCACGGCTCCAATCAACACCAGCAAGGTAAGTGCGATGACGGCTCCCCAGTGGTTCACCGAGACACTCCACCGTGTCCCAGGCCCGGAATCTTCCGGTTGAGCTTGGCGGCTTAATGGCCGTCGGACAGGGCGCGGGCGTATCCTCATGGTGACGTTCTCCCATGCTGATGACAGGCGGGCAGGACGAGGGAACGGCTCCGGCGGCCACCGGGGCCGTTCGCTTATGCAAGCGGCCTGCCGTTCACATACATGCTCGCGACTGTCTTGGAGCCGCGCCTTCAACTACGGTTGATGAATGTTCCGAGAGCTTGGGATCCCGCATGACGACGACTGGCAGTCCGGCGGCAGCGTGAGCTGGATAGACCAGAGGTTGCGGGCATGGACCAAAGAGGAGTGCCAGGAGCGCGTCAAGCTGTGGCAGGACAGCGCCAGCCGGTTCGAGAAGTCAATCAGCAGGTTGAGCCCCTATGCGCAGTATCACGTCGCCGCGATCTCGATCATGTCTGCCACCCGTCTTCGGCTCGATCGGGAGCTCTTGCTGTTGGTTGGGCAAGCTGAGGAACTAGGCATCCCGTGGACGGCTCTAGCCGAGGCGCTCGTCACCAGCCCTCAGAACGCACACAAGGTCTATGGAAGGCGTCTGATGGACATTCGCGGGGCCGTGGCGAAGGGCTGGAGCCTTCAGTCCGCGATCGAAAACTTCTATCCCCGTAGGGGAGGCTGATCGACGCAGCACCATGGACGAGACGACCTGTACGCCGGATTGTTTGGCCTGATCTACTGGCGAGATGCGCGGGCATCTTCCCTACCTCGCACTGCTGAGCGCTGGCGTCATGACGGCAGGGGCTGGCCTGATGGTCGCCCTGGGCTACATGGAACAGCCGGGACCGCTGAACGAGGCGCTGTTGGGTGCGATCGGCGGTGCCACAACGGCGGCGGGGTTCCGTCGTTGGAGGAAGCACCGTTCGTCGGGCTTGGGGCACACACGGGGCACAAGACAGCGTGAAACGTCGGCAAACAGCCACCAATGACGTGAGGTCGGCACGGGGTGCCGCCAGCGCGTCGGGCACGTCGGTGCAGGTCACGGGAGCCCCCGTCTTAGTTCCGCTTCAACGTCTGACACCGGTCGGGGGCAGGGGTGAGATCGTGGCACCTTTACAGCTGCCGGTCCGTGGCTACCGGTCGTCGTCCTCGTCGTCCCGCATCAGGCGGTCGAGGTCGTCAGGGCTCAGCCGCTTGATTTGGGCTTCCAGTTTGCGGCTGTACTGACGATCGTTCGGATCCATCCCGTTGCGAGATCGAGAGCTGCGGCCGTACTCCTTGAGGAAGTTGCCCAGCTCCCGACGCATGCGTTCCCGCCGGCCCGACACGGACCCCACTCTAGGCTCCGAAGGGCGAGTCGCGCCTTCCCATGAACCGCTGTCGACAGCAGCGGCGACAGCAACGGCCCGAGTTGAGGACAGCCGGCAGCGACCGGGCATGGATCGTAGCCCGAGATCACGGGCGCGGACGGACGTTGCCAGACGGAGCGCCCAGAACTTACAAGCGAGGGGTCATCAGCCGCTGCTACCGGCCGACGCGGATGCGATCGGCGGCGTACAGCTCGCGGGAACCGTCGGCACGGAAGATCACGATGACCGGGATGCCCTCGCCCATCTCCAGCTCGCGCCGCTCGACAGGGGTAGGCATCCGAGCAGTGGCGGTGTCGCCCTTGAGGAGCGTTACCGTCTCGGTTGGTTCGACGGCGCGAACGAACGTGCCTCGCGGCGGTTCCACGATTACGAGCCCTTCCGACCGGAGCAGTGCTACCGCTTGTCGGACGCTGGTGCGGCTCAGCCCGTACTCCTGAGCCAACCGCAGCTCGCTGGGAAGTGAAGCCCCGGGCGCGAGGTCGCCAGAGGTGATCCGGTCTCGCAGGAGGTCTGCGAGCTGCCGGAACACGGCGCGATCCGCACTCGGGTCGATCACGAAAGTGACGCTACGTGTCCAACAGCTCTACATCTTATTGTATCTACAGTCCTACGTCGTTACGGTGATGCGAGCTGCGGCATTGCGCTGAGCCGGTCTGCGGGAACACCCGCGACCTTGGTCGAGAGCCGAGGGAGGCCCGATGCCTCGTGTCTCGTACGAGGAGTACCTGATCGCCGTCGCGCTCACTCTGGCCAGGCGGCACCGGCCGGTCTGGTCATGGGAGCGATGGCGGAGGGTCTGCCGATGCGGAAGCGAGCTGCCCTGTCATACGACGCATCGGATACCGATCAATCGAGGCCACTGGCCTTCTGAGGACGACCGGCAAGACGCCCGACCAACGAACCAGGCGGCGAAGGAGCTGCGGAGATGACGACTCACCTCCCGGTCACACCGGCTTGGAGCTGCGGCGGCTGCGGTGCCGACTGGCCCTGCCAGACGCGGCGGCGCGAGCTGCGAGCGGAGTACGACCGCGCCCCGGTGTCGATGGCTCTCTACCTGGCCGCCCAACTCGTCGACGCCGCCCAGGACCTGGCCCACGTCCCCGCCGGCCACCTGCACCACCGATTCCTCGGCTGGACCCGATGAGCATCCTTCGGCCCGGGGACGAGAAGTTCCACTACAGCGACGGCTCCCACCGGTGGACCCCGCCAGACCTGGACTACGACCAGGAGGTCTGGGAGGAGCAGGTCCGCCAGCACAAGCAAGGCCACCTCAGGAACGAGCGCCCCAAGGTCCGCATCCAGCGGCTTATCTGATGCCAGCAGTACAGCAGCGAAGTACAGCAACCGTGCCAGCCGAACCAAGCCGAGAAGCGCGCCAACAGACCCGATGACCTCGCACCGCGCCCGACCCAGCCAGTTCGCCGGCAATCCATAGGTTCAGGGTTCGAGTCCCTGGCGGCCCACAGTTGACTCTTGCGCTGAGTTTTGCCGTCACCGCTGTGCGGTGGGCCGTACCACGATCTCGTTGATGTCGACCTGGTCCGGCTGGGTGACCGCGTACGCGACGGCGTCCGCGATCGCTGCGGGATCCAGCGCCATGGCGTCGCGGCTGGCCAACAGCGTGGCGCGTGCGTCGGGGTCGGCGACCGCGTTGACGAAGTCGGTGTGTACGAAGCCCGGTGAGACGACGGTGACGCGTACCGTGTCGCCGACCTCCTGCCGTAGCCCTTCGCAGACCGTACGCACGGCCGTCTTCGTCGCGGCGTACACCGCCTGCCCGGGGACGGTGCGGTACGCGGCGGTGGACGCCACCGTCACCAGGTGTCCGAACCCCTGGCGGCGGAAGACCGGCAGCGCAGCGGCGATGCCGTGCAGTACACCGCGCAGGTTGACGTCGATCATGTCGTCCCACTCGTCGACGCGCAGGTCGTCCAGCGGGGAGATCGGGCCGATGCCGGCGTTGTTGACCAGAACGTCCAGCTGGCCGAATTCGGTGACCGCCGTGTCGACCATGCGGATGAGGTCGTCGCGCCGCCGCACGTCGGTCGCCAGGGCGACGGCACGGCCGCCGCGTTCACGGATCTCACCGGCGAGCCGCTCGACGCGGTCGCTCCGCCGGGCGCCGAGGACGACCGTCGCCCCGCCGGCGGCGAGGGCCAGCGCGGCGGCGCGGCCGATTCCGCTGCTGGCGCCGGTGATGGCGATGACCTTGTTCCGGGTACCGGTCTTGTCTGTGCCTGTCATGGCTTTGTTCTCCTCGGGTTGCTGTACCGGGCCGCACGGAAAACGTCGCGTCTCCTCTCGCGGCGGCTCGAATCGGATGCACTTCCGCAGCCCCATCACTCCTGGGGGCGACGGCCGGTGGCTAGGATGGAACCGAAGCGGACAGGTGTCCGCATGGCCTCCACGTTAGCGGACACCTGTCCACTTCGCCAGCGAACAGGAGTGACATGGATCGCGGCACCGACGACAAGTCGAAACCCGGAGCGCAGAGGGGACCGAGCCGGCGGACCGACGCCGAGCGCAACAGGACCCGAATTCTCGACGCCGCGCGCACCGCCCTGGAGCAGGACCCCGACGCCTCGATGCAGTCGATAGCCAAGCTCGCCGGCATCGGCCAGGGCACCCTGTACCGCAACTTTCCCAACCGCGAAGCGCTCGTCCTGGCAGTACACCGTCGCGACGTTCACGACCTCATCGACGCCGCGCCCCGGCTGGCCGCCGGCAACCCTCCGCTCGCCGCGCTACGGCGATGGCTGGACGAACTGGGCAGCTACGGCAGGATCAAGCACGGCCTGGCCGGCGCCCTGAACAGCTCCACCAGAGAACAGCTCGCCGCCGAGGGGTACGACCCGGTCGTCGACGCCATGGACACGTTGCTGCACGCCTGCCAGCAGGCCGGCGAAGTCCGCACCGACGTGACCGCCGACGACCTCCTGTTGCTGGTCGGCTTCCTCTGGCGCATCAGCCCGGACGAGAACTTCGAGACCCGCAGCAGCCACCTGCTCGACCTCGTCATGGACGCACTGCGACCTCCCATCACGTAGCGCGGCGACCGGATTCCACAAGGGTCGGGCGATCGCGGCCTGCACGATGGCCACTGTGGACGAAGCAGCCGGGGTCGTATCGAGACGTTCACGTCGGTAAGATCCGCCGGGTTGCTCGTCGAGCCGGAGATCGGGGCGGTGCGAATGGCGGATCAAGAGCGTACGGATCATGCTGCGGTCGGCCGTTCCCTGGAAGCCGCCATGCGCCTGCTCGGCCAGGCGACCGGACCTACCAGGTCGGCGGATCCCACCTCCCCGGTCGAGGAGACCCCGCTGCGCGGGCGCGGCACCGGCGCGGACGGCCTGGTCGAGGCGGTCGTCGGCGGCTACGGGCGGCTGGAGTCGCTGGAGATCAACCCGACCCTGCTGCGCTCCGGCACGACGGCCATCGCCCAGTACGTGGTCGAGGCCGTGACCGCCGCCCAGGACGACGAACGGCGGCAGCGCCAGGAGGCGCTCGGCGGTGAGGTCGACCAGGCGGCGCTGCACCGCCAGCTCGAGGGGGTCGCCGAGCAGGCCTGGCGGGGGCTCGACGGGATGATCGGTGACCTGGACGCGATGGTCCGCCGACTCGATCGCGATCGGCGGTGACCGGTTGACCGGCGGGATCGAGGTCGACGTCGTCGCGCTGCGGTCGGCGGCCCGGACCATCCGGGGCGGCGGCGAGCGGCTCGCCGGCGAGGTGCAGCGGCTCCAGGGCACGGTCAGCGGTTCGGGCAACCCGTGGGGTGGCGACGAGGCCGGGAGCATCTTCGGGATGGCATACACCGAGGTGCTCCAGCACGCCCTCGACGTGTACGCCTCGATGGCCGACCAGCTGGTGGACGTGGCCGAGCGGCTCGACACGGTCGCCGCCGACCACGAGCGCACCGACCTGGACAACGCCGCCCTGTTCAAAGGACTGGAGTTGCCCGGTGGGCCTGCAGTTACCACCTGAGCTGGCCGAGGCCCTCAACTGGGTGGGCTTCACCTGGCCCGAGGCCGACGAGGAACTGCTGGTCGAGGCGGCCCAGGCGTGGACGGCCTTCGCCGGGACGCTGCGCGCGGCGGGCGCCGAGGCGAACGCCGGCGCCGCGACGGTCGGCGTCGCCAACCGGGGCCGGGACGTCACCGCGTTCGACACCATGTGGCGGGGCGAGGAGGGTCCGACCCGGCGCATCGAGGACGGCGCCGCGGCCGCCGAGCTGATCGCCGCCGCGCTGCTGGTGATGGCCGTGATCACGCTGACCCAGAAGATCCTCACGATCGTCCAGCTGATCATCGTGGTGGTCCAGGTCGCAATGGCTCTGGCGGCGGCCGCTCCCACGCTGGGCGGGTCGCTGGCGCAGATCCCGGTGACGATCGGCATGGCCCGGGTCGCGATCCGCCGGATCATCAAGGAAGTCATCGACCGGGTCGTCAACGAGATCATTCCCCGGCTGCTCCGTCGCGCGAAGACGCTGCTCCGTCGGTTCACCCGTAAGCCGGGCCGTGGCCCGGGACGTCCGCCGAAGGTGCCGGGGCCGCTGCGGGACATCCGCTACCAGGGCAAGCCGATGCTGGACAAGTACCGGTACGAGACCATGGGCGACCACCCGGGCAACCCGTTCCGGCCCAGTTCCGTACGGCGACTCGACGAGGCGCAGCTGGAGCAGCACCGGGTCTACGTCGACTCGGACGGCATCATGCGCAGTGCCCGGGACGGGCAGCCGTTCGACACCCGCAACGCCAGCACGCACTGGAGCCAGGACGGGGGACGGGCGATCTTCGTGATGGACGAGCGCGGCAACATCTACGCGTCGACCTACCAGGAGGTCGGCAAGTTACACCACTCCACGCTGGGCAACGGCAAGCCGGTCGCCGCGGCCGGGGAGATCGCGGTGGTCGACGGTAAGGTGCAGTACGTGACCTCGGCGAGTGGGCACTACCAGCCGACTCCGCAGCACATGCGACAGGTCACCGACGAACTGGGCCGCAACGGCGTCGACAACGTCCCGCTCTTCGGCTTCGACGGCCGTACCCGGCTGAACTGACTGTCGGAATCGGAAAGGGTGTCTGCGAGTGGCCAGTGACGACTGGAAGGGCATCGTCAACCAGATCCTGTACGGGTTGATGTTCACCCCCCAGCTGGACGACGACACCGCCGGCCAGATGGCCGCGGCGATGGTCGAGCGGCGCTACTTCGGCGCCGGCCCCGACGCGTACGCGGACGCGATCGTCCAGGCGCTGCGGTACGACGGCCCGCTGACCGACGAGATCGACACGCCGCACGGCGAGGCGGCGTTCCGCGACTTCCTCGGCCGGCTCGGCACCCGGCTGGAGGCGCTGCGGCCCTGGCCGCAGACACCGGCCTGACACCCCACCGGCGTGCGCCTCGTCGACCGAGCCACCTGAGGTACAATTTTCTGTACTTAGCCCGGAGGTGACCGTGCGGACCGTGAACTTCACCCAGCTACGGCAGAATCTCGCCGCCGAACTCGACAGCGTGATCAACGACGCCGAGGAGGTGGTGGTGACCCGGTCCGGCCACGAGCCGGTGGTGATCGTGCCGCTCGCGGAGTACGAGTCGATGAAGGAAACCGAGTACCTCCTGCGTAACCCGAGCAACGCCGCCGCGCTTCGTCGGTCGATGGCTGAGCTGGAAAAGGGTGAGGCGGCCGATCGGGAGCTGATCGACCCGGCCACCGTGCGGGACGTCGCGTGAGGCTGGTCTTCACCGCGACGGCGTGGAGCCAGTACCTCAGCCACACGGACCGCAAGTCGGTCAAGCGCATCAACGACCTCATCGCCGACGTGATGCGCAACGGATATGAGGGCATCGGCAAGCCGGAGCCCTTGCGGGGAGAGCTGTCCGGCTTCTGGTCCCGCCGGATCGATCGCGAACACCGGCTGGTATATCGGATCGCCAAGGAAGACGTCGAGATCATCGCCTGCCGGTACCACTACGGCGACCGGTAGCGAACCGCGAGCTCGTCGGCGTGGCCTGCGAGGACGGGCTCCAGCGGATCGTCTCGCGCCTGGAAGCATGCCCCCGCTCCTGGTCACGTGGGGCCACCTAGCGGCACAACGCGCCGATCATGTCGTCGAAGTCGGGGAACTCCGCCCTCGCCGCCGCGATGACCTCCTCGGCGGAGGCACGGGCAGCACCCTAGCGACGACGAGCGACACACCGGCCCCGTGCCGGGCCACGTCGGGTCTAGGGTGTCGCCGTGAACGATCACGCAGTCGAGTCGCACGAGCACGGCGACCAGCACGAGGTGTTCCGGTCCCTGCCCTTTCCCTTCACCGATGACCGGTTCCCGGACCAGCTCGGCGCGGTCGTGCAACGGACCGTGCTGGAGGGCGTGGAACCGGCTCGGGAGGTCATCCACACGAACGACAACGCGTGGATCGTCGGCGACGGCGTGAACGACCCGAACGAGCCGGGTGCCGTGGTCGTCACGTGCATCCAGCATGTGGCCGAGCGGGACTCGGCCGTGGCCGGGTTGGCCGGCCTCCCGCTCGGCCAGGTGGCCCACCGGGAGGACCCCGGCCAGCCGTGGTCGGTCGAGCCCCACTCGTGGCTGATGGAGTGACGGGCAGACGGTCGCTCGCCGTCTGCCCGTCACCCACGATGGACGGTCGGGTCAGCTGATGGGTACGAGCTGGAACCGCTGGTTCGCCTGCCCGTTGCAGTCGTAGAGCTGGACCTGCTGCCCGTTGCCGGTGCCCCAGACGTCGAGGCAGCGGCCGGACTGGACGCCGGTGATGGTGCCGTTGGAGTTGACGTTCCACTGCTGGTTGGTCTGGCCGTTGCAGCTGTAGATCTGGATCGCCGCGCCGTTGCCGGAGCCGGCGGCGTCCAGGCAGCGGCTGCCGCCGTACACCGTCAGTTGCCTGCTCGCGGTGTAGGTCCACTGCTGGTTGGTCTGGCCGTGGCAGTCGTAGAGCTGCACCCGGGTGCCGTTGGTCTGCGACGCGTTGGGCACGTCGATACACCGGCCGGACTGGTTGCCGACGATCCGGTTGGCGCCGTTGGTCGGCGGCGGCGTGGTCGGCGTGGTGGTCGGGGTCGGCGTCGGCGTCGCGGTGCCGGTCGGCGCCGGGCCGGCGGCGTTGAGGGCGTTGAGGACCGAGGTGTACGCGGCCTTCTTGTTGCCGCCGCCGTCGAACAGCAGCGGACTCTCGTTCGAGCGCCAGGAGTCGCTGTCGCGCACGCCCCACACGGTGATGCCGATGCAGCGCGGCACGTTCATGCACGCCTGGGTCAACCCGGCGTACTGCGAGGTGGAGGCGTTGGTGACGTCGACCTCGGTCAGCGCCACGTCCACACCGAGCGCGGCGAAACTCGACAGTGTGGTCTGGAAGTTGCCCGGCAGGGAACTACCGCCGGTGAAGTGGGTCTGCAACCCCACGCAGTCGATCGGCACGCCCCGGGACTTGAAGTCCTGGACCATCCGGTAGACACCCTGCGTCTTGCCGTAGGACCAGTTCTCGATGTTGTAGTCGTTGTAGCACAGCTTCGCCGACGGGTCGGCCGCCCGCGCGGTGCGGAACGCCACCTCGATCCAGTCGTTTCCGGTGCCCTGCAGGTTGGAGTTACGGCGACTGCCGTCCTCGTTGAACGCCTCGTTCACCACGTCCCACGCGGCCAGCTTGCCCCGGTAGTGACCCATCACCCCGTTGATGTGATCGATCATCGCCTGACGCAGGTTCCCGCCACTGAGACTCTGCATCCAACCCGGCTGCTGCGCGTGCCACGCGAGAGTGTGACCCCGCACCTTCAGGCCACGCTGCGTCGCCCAGTTGTAGATCTGGTCCCCGGCGGAGAAACTGAACTGACCCCGCTGCGGCTGCGTCGCGTCCGGCTTCATCTCGTTCTCAGCCGTGATCATGTTGAACTCACGCGCCGCGATCGTGCTGTACGTCGAATCGTTCAACCGGTTCGCCGCGATCGCCGTGCCGAAGTACCGACCCGACTGCGCCGCCGCCGCGCCCAGCGTGCTCGCCGCCTGGGCCGGACCCGGCACGATCAGCGCCGCGCCGACCAGGGTCAGCGCGCCGGCGGCGGCGGCCGCAGCCAGACGGTAACGGCCGTGCTTCAGTAGACGTTTCATGACACTCCTGTGCATATCGGGGGATGTGCAAGGTCGTGAGGAAACGCGGGCCCGCGTACCTGCCGTGCGGGAGTCGGCGCCGCGAGATTCTCGGGCCCCGGCTCCGAAACTTTCCGGAAACGTACCGGTAACTTGCCCAGCAAGATACTCGCGGGTCCGTGATCGGTCAACGTCGATGGCCGCCCGGATCACGGCGGGAAGGGCCCGGGGCAGCATCGGAACCCGGTTCGAGAAATGGCTCCGAAACTTTCGGAGGTCGGCCCTCGAGCGCCACCCGTCGCTGCGCGGTTCGCATGCCCCGACACTGTCGGTCAGGTGACGTCCTGGCGCATCGGGACGATCACCGCCACCGCCGCGGCAGCCAGCGCGTACGCGGCCAGCAGCAGCGCTCCTCCGACCGGCGGGAGGAGGTGCACGGCGTCGCCGCCGACCTGGTCGGACATGGCGTCGGCGAGGTAGGTGAAGTCGGTCAGCGCGGCGGTCGCCCCACCGGGCAGGACCGGATAGAGCGCGCTGACCCCGGGGATCATCATGAGCACCGGCTCGCCGAGGTAGAGGTAGCCGACCACGACGGCAAGGGCGGCGACCTGGTTGCGCAGGAGCGCGCCCACGCCGACGCCGATGAGCAGGTAGACCGTCATCGCGATCCCGATCCGGGCGAGCAGCGCCAGCACGGTCGGCGCGGGCAGCCCGAGCGGTACACCACGGGCGGCCGTGACGGTGAACAGCGCCGCCGCGGCAGAGCCGGCGAGAACGATCCCGTAGGCGAGGCCGACGACCGCGTGGGTGGCGAGTTTGGCGGCGAGCACGCGCCCGCGGCGCGGCGCGAACAGAAACGTGACGGCGGCGGTGCCGTGCCGGTACTCGGACGTGACCGCGAGCGTGCCGACGGCGGCCGGCACGAACGCGGTGTAGCCGAGGATGCCGAGGACCGAGCGGAGGCCGACCTCGGTGTCCAGCCCGGGCATGGGCGGGTCGAAGTTCTCCGGGCCCACCAGCGCCATGAGGCCGACCAGTCCACCGCCGAGCAGTACGGCGGCGAGCAGCAGCCCGCGCCACATCCGGGTCGCCAGCAACCGGCGCGACTCCGCTCTGATCAGGGGGGTCATCGGGCGGCCACCGAGTCGCTGGTCAGGTCCAGGAAGAGGCGTTCGAGGTCGGCGTGCGCGGTGACCAGCTCGTGGACGCGGAGACGGTGGGCGGCCGCGAGGTCGGCGACGGCCGGCGCGTCCAGTCCGCGTACCCGCAGCTGTCCGGGCCCGGCGGGTTCGACGGCGCCGGCGGGCAGGGCAGCGGCGAGCGCATCGGCGTCGGGCGAGGTGACCAGCACGGTCGGCGGGCCGGCGAGCCGGGACAGCGGCCCGGCGGCGACGAGTTCACCCCGCCGCATCACCACCAGATCGTCGACGAGCTGCTGGACCTCGCTGAGCACGTGACTGGAGATCAGGACGGTGCGTCCCTCGTCGGCGAGTCGGCGCAGCAGGTCACGCAGCCACGACATGCCCGCCGGATCCAGCCCGTTGCCCGGTTCGTCGAGCAGCAGGACCCGGGGGTCGCCGAGCAGCGCGGTGGCGAGGTTGAGCCGCTGCCGCATGCCGGTGGAGAACCCACGGGTACGGCGGTCGGCGGCCCCGGTGAGGCCGAGCAGGTCCAGCAGCTCGGTGACCCGACCGTCCGGGCAGCCGCTCATCGCGGCGTAGACCCGCAGGTGGTCGCGGGCGGTGTGGCCGGGGTGGAAGGCGTTGGCGTCGAACATCGCGCCGACGGTGCGCGCCGGCTCGGCCAGTCGCGCGTAGGGCAGCCCGCCGATCGTGGCGGTGCCGCTGGTGGGTGACACCAGCCCGGTCATCATCCGCATGGTGGTGGTCTTGCCGGCGCCGTTCGGACCGAGGAATCCGGTCACCACGCCGGGCGCCACGGTGAACGTCAGGCCCCGCACGACGGTCGCGTCGCCGTAGCGCTTCGTCAGGCGCGACACCTCGATCGCCAGCCGTTCGCCGGTCACGGTCGCGCCGCCGTCCCACGCGCGATCGCGGCGGCGAGCGCCGGTGCGTCCGGAGTGGAGAGCACGACCTCGTCGAACTCGCCGCCGGCCGCCGCGCGGTCGAGCACGAGGTGCAACCCGGGTTCGCCGCGGCGAGCCACCACGAGCTGCCGGGGACCGCCGAACAGGCCCCAGACACCGATCTTGGCGAGGCCGGACACCACGAAGCCGCGCCGGGCGCCGCGGGCCAGCCGGACCGGTTCAGCCACCGGGGCGGCGTGCCGGACCGCGCCGACGGGCAGCACGAACCGCTCTCGCCCGGTCCAGACGCGCTCCCATCCGGTGAACCGGACGTCGATCATTTCGCCGGTGAGCACGACGGTGGCCATCAGCTGTCCCCCTTCGTCGGGTCGGAGTCGTTCGCCGACTCCGGTGCGTCTTCGGTGCCGGTCGGCGGCAGGTCGGCGGGCATGAGGACGGTCGCCAGCAGGCGCGGTTTCCGCCCGTCGCCGGGCCGGTTGCCGAGCAGCGGGCCGACCAGCGCGGTGAACCCGGCCGCGAACTCACCCAGCTCGGCGTCCGTCAGGTGGAGCACGATCTGCTGGTAGCCAGCGCCGTCCGCGGCGAGGTCCACCCGGTCCCGGGCCAGGTAGCGGGAGAACTCCGAGAGCAGGCTCGACACGAACGCGGTGAAGTAGCGCTCGTGGTCCTCGGGCGTGGCGGCGGCCAGGGCGTCGGCGTCGAGCGTGGCGCCGTGCGCGGGCAGCGCGTAGACCCGTTCGACGGCTCCGCGCACCCGGCGCCCCTCGACCACGTCGAGCAGCCCGGCCTTGACCAGCGTCGCCAGGTGCCGGTAGAGCGTGGCCTGCGGCACGTCGGGCAGCAGCTCGACCAGGTCGTGCGTGGTCAGCCGGGTGCCGGCGACCGCCCGCAGGATCCGGATCCGCACCGGATGCAGGGCCAGTTCGGCCCACCGCTCCCTCGACATCGCCATGGCCGAACGTTATCACTCTTGATAGTGATAACGGTAGGGTCAGGCCGAGTGGTGACGCAACAGCCGGGTGAGCAGCCGGGACAACTGCGCGCGCTCCTCCGGCGAGAGCGGCGCGAGCAGTTCGTCCTGCACCACCGCGAGCCGCGTCTCCAACCGCCGCAGCTGCCGCCGCCCGGCCGGGGTGATGGTGACGACGTTGCGGCGCCGGTCGGCCGGATCCGGCTCGCGGGTCACGTAGTCGCGGTCGGCGAGTTCGTTGAGCGCCGCGACCACGTCACTGACGTGGATGCCGCTGCGGCGGCCGAGTGCCGCCTGGCTGGCCGCCCCGAACTCGTCCAGCGTGGCGAGCAGGCGGAAGTGGTAACCGCGGGCGTCCACCGCGGCGAGCCCTTCGCTCACCATCCGTCCGGCGCGGACGGCGATCTGGCTGATCAGCCAACTCGGCAGGCCGGCCAGGCGGGCCGGCACGACGTCCTGATCCGGAGTGTCCATGTGAGCAGCCTAACCAGAAACGTTGGTGCGACCAACAAAGCGACCCCATACTGTTGGTCGCACAAACGTTAGGACGACCAACGAAAGGCAGATCATGATCGAGCCGTTCCGTGTCGACATCCCCCAGCGCGACCTCGACGACCTCGCCGACCGCCTGGCCCGGACCCGCTGGCCCGACGAGCTGCCGGACGCCGGCGCCGACTACGGCATCCCACTGGCCCGGGTACGCGAGCTGGCCGAGCACTGGCGCACCGGGTACGACTGGCGAGCGCACGAGGCCGAACTGAACCGGTACCCGCAGTTCACCACGGAGATCGACGGGCAGAACGTGCACTTCCTGCACGTCCGCTCCGCCGACCCGGACGCGCTGCCGCTGATCCTCACCCACGGCTGGCCCGGCTCGGTGGTGGAGTTCCTCGACGTGATCGGGCCGCTGTCCCGCCAGTTCCACGTGGTCGTCCCGTCGATCCCGGGCTTCGGCTTCTCCGGCCCCACCCGGGAACGCGGCTGGGACGTCACCCGCGTCGCCCGCGCCTGGGCCGAGCTGATGCGCCGGCTCGGCTACCGGCGGTACGGCGCCCAGGGCGGCGACTGGGGCTCGGTGATCTCCACCCGCCTGGGCGGGATCGCCCCGGACAACGTCGTCGGCGTGCACCTCACCTACCTGCCCACACCCCCACCGCCGGGCTGGACGGGCGAGGGCGACCTGTCCGAACAGGACCGGGGCCGGCTGGCCCGGATCCGGCACCTGATGACGCACCGGCACCCGCACCAGATGCTCTACACCGCACGCCCGCAGACCGTGTCGTACGCGCTGAACGACTCACCCGCCGGCCAACTCGCCTGGATCGCCGAGAAGTTCACCGAGTGGGCCGACCCGCGTTCCACCATCAGCGCGGACCGCATCCTCACCGACGTGTCGCTCTACTGGCTCACCGGCACCGCGGCGTCCTCGGCCCGACTGGTCCGGGAGAGCGCGCTCGGCGGACCGCCCGCGCCCTGCCCGCCGCCGGTGGGCGTCGCCGTCCTCCCGCACGACATCACCCAATCCGTCCGCCCGCTCGCCGTACTGACGTACCAGATCCGACACTGGAGCGAGTTCGACCGGGGAGGTCACTTCGCCGCCCTGGAGGTGCCGGACCTGTTCGTCGCGGACGTCCGCGCCTTCTTCGACGGCCTACGGTGAGCGCCCGGCAGGCCGGCCCGGGACCTCCCGGGCCGGCCGATCCCGCCGCTCAGGCCAGCGCGGCGGCGAACATCCCCGCCTCATACGCCCCGCCGCGCTGGTGCGCGATCACCGCGAACCGGTTCGCCGCGTTGATCAGCCCGACCAGGCAGACCAGCGCCGCGATCTGGTCGTCGTCGTAGTGCTCGCGCACCCGGGCCCAGGTCTCGTCGGACACCCCCTGGTGGGCGTCGGCGAGCCGGGTGCCCTCCTCGGCGAACGCCAGCGCCGCGCGCTCCGCCTCGGTGAAGACGGTCGACTCGCGCCAGGCGGCGACCAGGTGCAGCCGGACCGCGCTCTCCCCGGCGGCCGCCGCCTCCTTGACGTGCATGTCGATGCACCAGCCACAGCCGTTGATCTGGCTGGCCCGCAGCGACACCAACTCCTGGACGGCGTGCGGCAGCGGCGACTGCTGGACCACCAGGCCCGCGTTGGCGAACCGCTTCATGAACTTCGCCGCGGTCGCGTTCTCGAACAGGTTGATTCGGGTCTCCATCGTTCCGGCCTCTCTGCTGGGGTGGTGTCGGACGACCACGAGATGCCGGCCGCCGCGCCGGCGTGACAGCGTGGCCCGGTGACCACCGACACAGCGACGGGACGTCACACCGCGTCTTCGGCCGGCGTCTGGTGGGGAACGCAGCCGAGCAGCGAAGGAGCCAGCCATGGCGGACCCGGCCACCGAGGACTTCCTCGCCCACCGGAACCTGCTCTTCACCGTCGCGTACGAGATGCTCGGCTCGGCCGCCGACGCCGAGGACGTGGTGCAGGAGACCTGGCTGCGGTGGGCCGGCGTCGACCTCGACGAGGTCCGGGACCGGCGCGCCTACCTGGTGCGGATCACCACCCGCCAGGCGCTGTCCCGGCTGCGCGCGCTGGGCCGCCGCAGGGAGTCGTACGTCGGGTCCTGGCTGCCCGAGCCGCTGCTCACCACGCCCGACGTGGCCGACGACGTGGCCCTGGCCGACAGCGTGTCGATGGCGATGCTGCTCGTGCTGGAGACGCTCACCCCGACCGAGCGGGCCGTGTTCGTGCTGCGGGAGGTCTTCGACGTCGGCTACGACGAGATCGCCGCGACGGTCGACCGGAGCCCGGCCACGGTGCGGCAGATCGCCCACCGGGCCCGGGCCCACGTCGCGGCGCGCCGGCCCCGGCAGGCCGTTTCCGCGGCCGAGACCCGCGACGCGCTCGACGCGTTCCGGCGGGCGGTCGAGACGGGTGACCTCCGGTCGCTGCTCGCCGTGCTCGCCGAGGACGTGGTGCTGGTCGGCGACGGCGGCGGGATCAAGCAGGCGATCCCGCGCCCGGTCGTCGGCGTGGACAAGGTGGCCCGGCTGCTGGCCGGCGGCTGGGGCCGGGTCGCACCCGTGGCCTCGATGGAACCGGCGCAGGTCAACGGCTATCCGGCGCTCGTCGTCCGGCTCGACGGCGAGCTGGACACGGTCGTGGCGGTCCGCCTCGACGACGGCCGGATCAGCGGGCTCTACACGGTGCGCAACCCGGAGAAGCTGTCGCACATGAACCGGGAGAACACACTGCGCCGGTGAGCGGCGGGCCGTGCGACGATGCCCGGATGAGCAGCGACGTCCCGCCCGACGTGAGCGCCCTGGCCATCAACGTGACCGTCCCGGAGGCGTTGCGCTGGACCGACACCCGGCGCGGCGAGGAGTTCACGCTGACCACGCTCAACATCCGGCTGCTGCCGGACGGGAGCCTCGCGGCGAAGGCATACGGCCGGCCCACGGCGGGCGGGCGCGGCGCGTACGTGTCGTTCCGGGTGCCCGACCGGCCGGAGCTGGCCGCGCTGGTCGCGGCGGCGGCCGACCGGGCCGGCGCGCTCTGGGCCGCACACCGCGGTCTCGGCTGAGCCGCTCGCGCACGGCGAGCCGCCGGGCGACCGAGGCGGCGCGACGCGCAGGCCCCACGACGCGGCGGATCCGGGCGGACCGGTCAGCGGCGGACGCCGACGCCGCCGTAGCCGTGCGACACGGCGGCCCGGGGCTCGCCGTCCGGCCGCCAGTCGGCCAACCGGACCAGGCCGGGCTCGACCACGTCGTAGCCGTCGAGGAAGCGGGCCACCTCGGCGTGGGTGCGGGGCATCAGCGGCGCGCTGCTGCGCCGATAGACCGCCGTGCCGGCCCGGGCGGGCAGCGGCGGCGCGCCGTCCAGGGTCAGGTGGGAGACCGCGAGCACGCTGCCCGGCGCGGTGGCGTCCCGCAGTCGCGCCACGGCCGCCCACGGATCGTCCGCGTCCGGCACGAAGTGCAGCACCGCCACCAGCAGCAGCGCCACCGGCTCGGCAAGGTCGACGGTGGCGCGCAGCAGCGGGTCGGCGAGCATCTCGTCCGGCCGCCGCAGGTCGCCGCGCAGCACCACGGTGCGGCCGTCGGTGGGCAGCAGCCGCCGGGCGTACGCCACGGCCACCTCGTCGTGGTCGACGTAGACCACCCGGGCGTCGGGGGCGACCGCGCGGACCACCTCGTGCACGTTGCCCTGGGTGGGCAGGCCGGCCCCGACGTCGAGGAACTGGCGTATCCCCTGCTCGGCCGCCCAGCGCACGGCCCGGCGCAGGAACGCGCGGTTGGTCTGGGCCGCCACGCCGGTGTCCGGGAAGATCTTCAGGATCTCCTCGGCGGCGGCCCGGTCGGCGGCGAAGTTGTGGCAGCCACCCAGGTAGTAGTCGTACATCCGGGCGACATTGGGTCGCGTCTCGGCCTCCGTCACGCCCTGATGTCTAGCACTCTGGGCGACACACCGCTGACCCGACGTGTCCATGATCCGCTTGCCCACGCGGTTGACCTGGTACGACGGTGGGACCAGCCGATTCGAGGAGGTACCGATGACCGGTGGACGGAAGACCGTGGAGGTCGACCCGGTGGTGTTCCGCGCCGTCTACGACTCGCCCGCCTCGCTGCCGGGGCGGCACCGGTGGACCACGCCGGAGGCGGACGTACGGCGGCTGGAGAAGCTGCTGAACATCCCGGCGCGCAGCGTCGGCGCGCCGCTGTGGGTCAGCGGCGACGAGCCGGACTGCCCGAAGTGCGGGCGGCGGGTGACCTGGTACGACATCGTTTCCTCGGCGCTGCACGAGGTGCACGACCGGGCGATGATCGCCCGCGTGGTGCTCGGCGAGCGGAAGTACGTCAACACCGAGGTGCCGGAGGCGATCCCGGGTGTCCACTGTGCCGACTGCCGCACCCCGATCACCGGCCTGCGCAGCTTCAAGTGCCACAACTGGGCGTACGCGTTCGAGGCGCTGGAGGAGATCGTCGAGCGGATGTCCGGCGTGCCCGCTCAGTCGCCGCCCGCCGCCTCCTGAGCGCGCCGGGCGGGGCGACGGCCGGGTGGCGAGGACGGCTCGGGGCCGGGGTCCGGCACCGGCGGCATCGGGCGGGTGACCGGCGTGCCGCCGGTGACCCGCAGCCGCTCGCCGTGGTGCCACAACTCGACCGCGTCGTCGCCGCCGGCGTCGGGCAGCGCGTAGCCGGCCGTGTCCGGGGTGAGCGTGACCCGTAGCCGGTGCCCGTGCCAGCGCAGGTGGAACACCAGCCGGGTGATCCGGCGGGGCAGCCGCGGGTCGAAGGAGAGCACGCCCCGGTCGTCGCGCAGCCCGCCGAAGCCCTGCGCCACCACCAGCCACGCCCCGGCCAGGGACGCCAGGTGCAGCCCGTCGGCGGTCTTGTCGCCCAGGTCGGCCAGGTCCTGGAACGCCGTCTCGGCGAGCAGGTCGTATGCCAGGTCGAGGTGGCCGACCTCGGCGGCGAGGGTCGCCTGCGCGGACGCGGACAGCGACGAGTCCCGGACCGTGCGGGCCTCGTAGTAGGCCAGGTTGCGGGCCTTCTCCTCGGCGGTGAACTCGCCGGGGCAGCGCAGCATGGCCAGGACCAGGTCGGCCTGCTTGACCACCTGCCTGCGGTACAGCTCCAGGTAGGGGAAGTGCAGCAGCAGCGGGTAGTCGTCCTCGCCGGTGCCGGCGAAGTCCCACTCCGGCTGCTCGGTGAAGCCGGCCGACTGCTGGTGCACGCCGCGCTTGCCGTCGTACGGGACGTGGACCGCGTCGGCGGCGGCCCGCCAGCCGGCCACCTCGGCCGGGTCGACGCCGAGCCGGTCGGCCACCTCCGGGCACCGCCGGACGGCGTCGGCGGCGCCGCGCAGGTTCCGCCGGGCCATCAGGTTGGTGAAGACGTTGTCGTCGACCAGGGCCGAGTATTCGTCCGGGCCGGTGACGCCGGTCAGGTGGAAGGCGCCGGCGTCGTCCCAGTGGCCGTAGCCGTGCCACAGCCGCGCGGTCTCGACGAGCAGTTCGGCGCCGCACTCGGCGAGGAACGCGGTGTCCCCGGTGGCCGCGACGTAGCGCAGCACCGCATCCGCGATGTCCGCGTTGACGTGCAGGCCGGCGCTGCCGGCCGGCCAGTAGCCGGAGCACTCCCGGCCGCCGAGCGTCCGCCACGGGAAGGTCGCCCCGGTCAGCCGCAGCTCGGCCGCGCGCTCCCGGGCCTCGGGCAGGTGGGCGTGCCGCCACCGCAGCGCCGAGCGGGTCAGCTCCGGCGCCAGGTATGTCAGCACCGGCAGCACGTACCCCTCGGTGTCCCAGAGCACGTGCCCGTCGTAGCCGTTGCCGGTCAGGCCCTTCGCCGGGATGGTGCGGTCGCCGTCGGCGCGGCCGGACTGGATCAGGTGGAACACCCCGAAGCGGATCGCCTGCTCCAGCTCCGGGTCGCCGGCCAGCTCGACGTCGGCGGTGGCCCAGGCCGCGTCGAGGGCGGCCCGTTGCGCGTCGAGCAGGGCGTCGAAGCCGTCGGCCCGGGCCGCGTCCGCCTCCGCGACGACCAGGTCGGCCAGCTCGTCGGCCGGGGTGCCGTCCACGTCCGCGCACTCGTACGCGGCGAACTTGGTGACCCGGATCCGCTCACCCGGGCGCAGCGGCCCGGTGAGCGCCAGCCGGAACCGGTCATCGGTCAGCTCGGCGTCGGTGGCCGTGTCGTCGGGGGTCTCGACCCGGTGCGCGACCGCCACCGCGACCCGCTGGCCGCTGTGTCCGGTCCGGTGCACCAGCACGCCGTCGGTGCCGTCGTGCCGGCCGGTCTCGGCGGTGAGCGGGTCGTGGATCACCGAGGCCGCGCGGGGGTCGTCGGCGCGTTCCGGCACCCGCTCGTTGGCGAGCAGGTCGGAGCAGATCCGCACCGGGACCGGGCCGTCCAGCGGCTCGACCGTCCAGTCGACGGCCGCGACCGGCCGGCGGGGCAGCGAGACCAGCCGGGTGCTGACGACCCGGACGCCCCGGCCGCCCGGTGAGATCCACTCGGTCTCCCGGCGCACCACCCCGGCCCGCAGGTCCAGTTCCCGGTGGTGTCGCCGGATCGTGCCGGTGCGCAGGTCGAGTGGCTCCCCGTCGACCCAGAGCCGGACCAGCGCGGCGTTGGGGGCGCTGATCACGGTGTCGCTGCGTTCGGGGAAGGCGTACCCGCCCTCGGGGTAGCTCAGCTCGTGCTGCTCGTGGAACCCGTTGAGATAGCTGCCGGGCATGCCGTACGGCTGGCCCTCGTCGAGCGTGCCGCGCCAGCCCACCCAGCCGTTGGCCAGCGCGAACACCGACTCGGTCTCGCCGAGCCGGTCCAGGTCCGCGCTGGTGCGCCGGATGCGCCAACCGCCGTGCGACACGTGTCCTCCCGGGCTCGGTGCGTGGACCGCCACCGAACCAGACCCGGCTGAGAGGTGGCTGGGATCCCGGTACCCGCGGCGGGCCGCGCGGCCACCCGAGGGTGGCCGAGCACACGGCTCAGGTGGTGAGCACCAGCGTGACCGCGGTGGCCAGGACGAGGAACGGCCCGAACGGCAGGTGGGCCGACCAGCGGACCCGGCGGAGGACGAGCAGCACCACCCCGGCCACACCGGAGAGGGTCACCGCGAGGACCAGGCCGGCCACCAGCACCGGCCAGCCGTACCAGCCGAGCAGCGCGCCGGCGCCGAGCGCCAGCTTGGCGTCGCCGAGGCCGAAGCCGCGCCGCCCGAGCAGCAGGGTGGTCGCCGCGAAGCCGGCGCCGAGGGCCAGCCCGGCCGCGGTGGCCCGCAGCCACGGCGACGGACCGGGCCCGGCCAGCGCGGCCACCCCGAGAAGCGCCCAGGTGCCGGCCGCGGCGGGCCAGGTCAGGCGGTTCGGTAGGCGGTGGGCGGCGGCGTCCACGAGCGCCATCGGCACCGCCCAGCCGAGCCACCAGGCCAGGGCCAGGCGCGCCGCCGGCGGCCCGCCGGTCAGGGCGAGCACCGCCACGGCGGCCAGCAGCGCCACCTCCACCAGCGCGGGTGGGGCGCCGACCCGGGCCCGGCAGCCCGGGCAGCGGGCGGTGGGGCCGAGCGCCGGCAGCGGTCGGTCCAGGTTGATCGGGGTGCCGCAGGTGTCGCAGGCCGCGCGGTCGGGGGCGTCCGGCGGTACGGCGTAGCGGGCCACCGCCAGCCGGACCGGCGGCACGACCGTGAGGACGGCGAGCAGCCGGACGACCGGGCGGGACGGGACGGCCGCCGGGGCGGCGGGGTGCACCCGTTCGGTGGTCACATCCGTGCTCCCGTCCGGTCGCCGACCGTTCCACTCTGGAGCACGCAGAGTGATGTCCGGCCGGACATCGGCGGGCGGACGGCGGGACGAACCGTCTCCGGCGCGCCCCCCGCGCCACCGGGGCGACCTGTGCCGGCGGCGCCTCCCGGGCCGGCCGGAGCGGCAGGACGGATCGGACTCCCGGGTCGGAGCCCACCCATACCGGCGGCCCCCGCGTCGACCTCGGGGGAACCGGCGACGCGTGCGGGTGAGCGCACTCCCGCCGCCGGGAAGGCCGACGATCGCCCGCCCGTCACCGTCCGGCCATCCACCGGTCGCCACCACCCGTCTTCACTCACCGTGTTCACGTGAATTGCCTCTGTTGCATCGGCTGACGTCAGCCTATGCTCGCCCCTTGGGTACGACGCAACCCCCCGATCAATAGGCGTCGGAGGCCGACCGAAGACATCAGTTCCCCATTCTTGAAGATCAGCACAGGTAAATGCACGCGGTGGCGGTCGAGGCCCGGCCGGACAGATCCGGGCGCGCTTCCGCATGCCCGGAGCGGGTCGGATCGACCACACCGGGCCGGCACCGAGGAGGGCTCGGCGTTGCGCACACGGCAATCCCGTCGATGGGAAATCTGCCTGCTCAGCCTCACGCTGGCGGTCGGCGCGGCCGGCTGCGGCAGCGGGCCGGAGGCGACGACCGGTCCGCTGACCGGGCGCGCCGCCGCACCCGTCGCCCATTCCGACGCCGAGGAGAACGCCGCCGCAAAGGCCGCGCTCGCCGCCTATTCCGGCTATCTCGACGCGTCCCGGACGGCGAGCGCGCGCAGCGATCCCGGGCATCCCGCACTGCCCCGCTTTCTAGCCGATCCACTGCTGACCCGGGTACGGCTGGCAATTCGTGACGCGAAGGAGCACGGCGCGATGCGTACCGGAAAACTGGTTTCCGACCCCACCGTCGTCTCGGTCGACCTGGCCGCCGACCCGCCCACCGTCGAGATCCAGGACTGCCTCGACGCGCGCGACTACCGGCTCGTCACCGTCAAGGACCGCAAGACCGTGCCCGGCACCCGCGGCGGTCGCTACCTGGCCACCGCGACCGCGGCCCGCTACCCCGACGGCCGGTGGCTGGTCAACACCGGCGCCGCGCACCAGGACCAGCCGTGTTGACCTGGGGAGGTGGGGGCGCCCCGGCCCGCCGGACCCGGGCCGGGGCGTCCCGACGGCTGCTGCTGGCCGCCGGCCTGGCCGCGCTGCTGACGCTGACCGGTGCACCCGCGCACGCCGCCGACCCGGGCGGCTCCTGCCCGCCCGACCAGACCGACTGCGACGTGTGGGACGACGACCCGGGTGTCCCGGGCGGCGGCGGCGGACCGGGCGGCGGCGGGAACGACGGTGGCGGGGGCGGCAACGGCGGCGGCACCGCGAAGTGCCAGTGGAACGGCCAGGTCGTCAAGTGCTACGACGACCTGCTCGGCTGGTTCAACAACAGCGACGGGTGCTACTACAAGCTGACCGAGCCGCAGCTGCCGGCGCCGGCCGGCCAGCAGTGGTACACCGCCAGTTGCGTCGGGGGCGCCACCGGCCAGCAGGGCAACGTCCTGCTCGCCGCCCCGCCGCCCGGCTTCGGCACGCCGCCCGACCCGGAGGAACTGGCCCGCCGCGCGCTGGCCTCGATCTCGCTGCTGCCACCCCGGGTCGCGGTTGCACCCCGGCGCAGCAAGGGACCCGGCCTGGTCGGCCTGCCGGTCTGGATGTGGGCCAGCCCCGGCGCGTCGTACTTCGGGCCGCTGTCCGCCTCCGCCTCCGACCGGGGGCTGACCGTCGAGATCACCGCGAAGGTGGACCGGATCGTCTGGCACATGTCCGACGACATCGACGTCACGTGCCACGGGCCGGGCACGCCCTACGACGCCGACGGGCCGGACGCCGGCGCGGCCTCGCCCGACTGCGGCCTGCCCCACGGCTACCCGAAGGCCGGCACGTACCGGGTCAGCGCCACCACCTTCTGGACCGTCGAGTGGTCGTCCAGTGGCGGCGAGCGCGATCAGATCCCCCAGAGCCGGGTCAGCGGTGTGGTCCCGGTGCTGATCAACGAACTTCAGGTGGTGACCCGATGAGTGTGGTGGCGTCCCGGAACGGGACCCCGGTGGAGGCGCCGGTGGCGCCCCCCAAGGTGGTCCGGCAGCGGCGCATCCGGCCCGGCCTGCTGGGCCTGGCGATCCTGCTGATCGCGGTCGGCGGGCTGGGTGCGGCGTTCGCGGTCACCTCGGTGCGGTCCACCGGCAGCTACCTGGCGGTGGCCCGGCCGGTCGAGGTCGGCCAGCAGGTCACCGCCGACGACCTGATGCCGGTCCGCGTCTCCGGCGGGCGCGAGCTGCGGCCGGTGCCGGCCGACCGGGTGAAGGACGTGCTGGGCCTGCGGGCCGCGGTCCGGCTCACCCCGGGCACGCTGCTCACCCCGGCCCAGCTCACCGACGCCCCACTGCTCGGCCCCGGCCAGCAGCAGATCGCGCTCGGGCTGGAGCCCGACCAGGTGCCGGCCCGCAAGCTGCACCCCGGCGACAAGGTGCTGCTGGTCAGCACGCCGGACAGCAGCGCCAACGGCAGCGCGGCGGCGCGCGCCGGCGGTACCCGCTTCGAGGGCACCGTGATCGACACCGCGACGCCGCAGAACGACGACACGGTCGTCTACCTGGCGCTGGCCGTCCGGGACGTGCCGGCCGTGGTGGCGCTGGCCGCGGACGACCGGATCGCGCTCGTGCTCACCGAGGCCGCCTGATGGCGATCATCGCCCTGGTCTCGGCGAAGGGCTCGCCGGGCGTCACCACCACCGCGCTGGCCGCGGCGCTGAGCTGGCACCGCCGGCTGGTGCTGGCCGAGTGCGACCCCGCCGGGGGCTCGATCCTCGCCGGCTACCTGGGCGGAGCGCTGGACGGTCCGCGCGGCATCGGCGAGCTGGCCGTCGGCGAACTGCGCGACGGCAGCCTGGAGAGCGCGTTCTGGTCCCAACTGGTCGACCTGGACGCGCCGCGCCGGGAGCGGCTGCTGCTGCCCGGCGTGGTCGACCCGGCCCAGGCCGGCAGCGTGATCCCGCTCTGGCAGCGGTTCGCCGACTACTTCACCGGCCTGGAGCGGGGCGTGCCGCCCTACGACGTGCTGGTCGACTGCGGCCGGCTGGCGGTCGGCGGTCCACCGTGGCCGCTGCTCCGGGCCGCCGCGGTGGTGCTGCTGGTGACCCGCGCGCACCTGCCCGACCTCTCCGCCACCCGGGCCACCGTCCGGGCGATCGAACGCGACCTCGGCGAACACCGGGTCCCCCCGGGCACCCTGCGCCTGCTGGTGGTCGGGGACGGGCACGGCACCAGCGAGATCAGCAAGGCGCTGCGGCTGCCGGTGATCGCCCGGCTGCCGCACGACCCGCGTACCGCCGAGGTGCTCGGCCACGGCGGCACCGTGCGCGGCAACCGGCCGCTGATGCGCGCGGCCGGCGCGTTGGAGGTGCCGATCCGGGCGCTGCTGGACCGGCGACGGGCCCGGCTGGCGTGGCCCGGCACCACCGCCGCGCGCGCGGTGGCCGAACCGACCGCGCCGGGGGTGCCCGGTGCGGTTTGAGCCGGTCTCCCACGACCCGCGCGGCCAGCAGCCCGGCGTCGTCTCCACGGTCCCGCCGCTGGCCCCGCCGAACGGTCGGCACCAGGTCACCGCGCCCGCGCCGGCCGCGCCACCGGCGCCGCCGCGCCCCCGGGTCGACTTCGCGGTGGTCCGCGAACTGCGCCGGGAGCTGAGCGAACGACTCACCCACTGGCAGCGGGGGCGGGAGTTCGACGCCGACGCCGAGGAGGTCGAGCGGGCCCGGCTGGCCGTCGCGGTCGTCTCCGCGTACGCGGACTCGGTCCGCCGGGGCGGCACGCCGATGCCCGCCGACGCGGAACGACTGCTGCTCGACCAGGTGACCGCCGAGCTGGTCGGCCTGGGCCGGCTCCAGACGCTGCTGGTCGACGACACCATCGAGGAGGTGCACATCCTCGGCTGCGACCAGGTGCGGATCACCCGGCACGGCGGCGGCGTCGACTGGGCCGAGCCGATCGCCGAGACCGACGACGAGCTGGTGGAGATCCTCCAGGCGGCGGCCCGGCGGGCCGGGGCGACCGAACGGTCGCTCTCCACCTCCAAGCCCACCCTCGACCTGCAACTGCCCGACGGCAGCCGGCTGGCCGCCGTGTTCCTGGTCAGCCACCGCCCGTACGCGGTGATCCGCAAGCACAACACGCTCGCGGTGAGCCTGGAGGACATCGCGGGCGGCCGAGCCGACCTGGACGAGATGATCGACCCGCTGCTGCGCGACTTCCTCCGCGCGTCCATGCGGGCCGGACTGAACATCATGGTCGCCGGGCTGGCCGGGGCCGGGAAGACCACTGTCATCCGGGCGCTGATGGACGAGATCCCGGCCGACGAGCCGTACGTGCTGCTGGAGGAGAGCCGGGAGCTGCTGCCGGCGCGGCGCGGGCACAAGCACCGGGCGGTGATGAGCTTCGAGTCCCGCGAGGGGCACGGCGAGCGCGGGGCCGACGGGCGACCCGCCGGTGAGGTCAGCATCGCCGACCTGATCCCGGTCTCGCTGCGGATGGGCGTGCTGCGGATCATCGTCGGTGAGGTGCGGTCCCGGGAGATCGTGCCGATGCTCCAGGCGATGACGACCAGCCGCGGGTCGATGTGCACCATCCACGCGCGTACCCCGGCGGGGGTGAGCGAACGGATCATCGAGCTGGCGCTCTCCCACGGCCGGGAGATGACCGTCGACCAGGCCCGCCGGATGGCCGGCAACGCGCTCGACCTGATCGTCTACGTCACGGTCGACGACGAGACCGCGATCGGTGGGCGCAAGCACCGGTTCGTCTCGCACGTCGAGGAGGTCATCGGCGTGGGCGAGGGCAACCGGATCACCACCACCACGGTCTTCGGCCCGGGACCGGACGGCCGGGCGGTCCCCCGCCACCTGCCCGAACGGATCCGCGACCAGTTGCTGCGGGTGGGCTACGACGCCCGGCTGCTCACCCGGTTCGTCGAGGCCGGGATGGGCGCCTGGCGGCGGCCCCGGCACACCCGCCTCGGGCGGCGGCCGAACGGGGGCCCGGCGTGACCCGGATCGAGCTGATCGCGCTGGTCTCCGGCGCGGCCTGCGTGGCCGGGCTGGTGCTGACCGTGGTCGCGCTGGTCGGCACCCGCCGGCCACCGAGGTCGGCGCCGGGCGGCGCCGGGCCGGGCCTGAGCCGGCTCTGGAACGGCTCCGGGGCGAGCCGCGCCGACCGGCAGCGACACCAGCTCCTGCTCGGCGTCGCCGTGGTGGCCGGCGCAGCGGCGTTCCTGCTCACCGGCCTCCCGGTGGTCGGCCTGCTGGTGGCGCTCGCGGTGCCCGGCGTGCCGTGGCTGTTCGCGGTCGGCCGGGCCGAGCAGCGGGCCATCGCCCGGGTGGAGGCGGTCGGCGAGTGGACCCGGCGGCTCAAGGACATCTCCGCCACCGGGCAAGGGCTCCAGCAGGCCATCATCGGCACGATCGCGACCGCGCCGGAGGAGATCCAGGAGGAGGTACGCACGCTGGCCGCCCGCCTCCAGGCCGGCTGGCTGGCGCGCTCCGCGCTGCTCGCCTTCGCCGACGAGATCGCCGACCCGGTCGGCGACCAGGTGGTGGCCGCGCTCATCCTGCACCTCACCGACCGGGGCGAACGCCTCGGTGACGTGCTCGGGTCGATCGCCGGCGCCGCGTCGGCCGAGGTGGCCACCCGGCGCGAGGTCGAGGCGAAGCGGACCCAGCCCCGGTTCGCGGTCCGCTTCCTCACCGGCATGACCCTGGCGACGCTCGCGTACGGGCTGGTGAACAGCGACTACATCCGCCCCTACGGGACCGTCACCGGGCAGCTCGTGATGGCGGTGCTCGGTGCGGCCTTCATCGGGCTGCTGGTCTGGGTGCGCTCGATGAGCCAGCCGCCGCGTCCGGCGCGCTTCCTGCCGGCGCCCGACCTGGAGGAGGCGATCGCGTAGTGGTCCTCAACTGGCAGATGGCGATCGCGGTGCTCGGCGGGGGCGCGGTCGGGCTCGGGCTGTTCCTGGTGGTCCGCGAGGCGTTGCCGGCCACCCCGGCGCTCGGCCCGGCCCTGCGTCGGCTGCACCAGCCGCCCGGCCAGGCCCCCGCGGCCGGCGCCGGGCCGGACTGGTTGGGCGGCTTCGCCCGCTGGCTGCGCCCGCCGCACCGCCAGCTCGCGCTGCTCGACCGGACCCCCGAGCAGTACGCCCTGTCCGTGCTGCTCTCCGCGCTGGTCGGCTTCGCCACCCCGGCGGTCGCCTCGGCCGTGCTCTTCCTCGGCGGGGTGGCGCTCCCGGTGGCCGTACCGGTGCTGGCCAGCCTGGGCCTGGCGCTGGCCGCCGGCCTGCTCGCGCACCGCTCGGTGCTGGCCCGGGCCGACGCGGCCCGGGACGAGTTCCGCCAGGCGGTCTGCACCTACCTCGACCTGGTCGCCTTGCAGCTCTCCGCCGCGCACGGCCCGGTGCAGTCGCTGGAACGCGCGGCGGCGGTCTGCGACGGCTGGGTGTTCGACCGGATCCGGGAGGCGTTGCGGCTCGCCCAGCTCCAGATGCACTCGCCCTGGGACGAGTTGCAGGAGCTGGCCGACCGGATCGGCATCCCGGAGCTGGGTGACGTGGGCGCGATCATGCGCTCCTCGGGCAGCGAGGGCGCCCAGGTGCACGAGACGTTGCGCTCCCGCGCCGACTCGCTGCGCGACCAGATCCGCACCGACAACCTGACCCGGGCCGAGGGGGTGACCAGCAAGTTGGACATCCCCGGCTCGCTGCTGGTCTTCGTCCTGCTCGGCTTCGCCGTCTACCCGTTCATCGCCCGTCTGTGATCCCACCCCGAGAAGGAGAAGACCATGCACCTCTACGCCTATCTGTACGCGACGGTGAGCACCCGCCTCGCCGAGCTGCGCCGGGACTCCGAGCGCGGCGACAGCCCGGTGCCGACCGCCGTGATCATCTTCGGCCTGGTCGCGGTGGCGATGGCGGTCACCGGGCTCGCCCTGGCCAAGGCGAACAACTGGATGAACGCCATCCCGAACAACACGGCGCCGCAGGCACCGTGATGCGCCGCCCCACCCGTACGGTCCGGAGCCGGCCGGCACCCGCCGGCCGGCCCGCCGGCCCGCGCGGTCCGGGGCGGATCGCCGCCGCCCTGCGCGCCCGCCTCGACGCGGGCGGGCGTGAGCGGGGCGCCAACCCGGTCGAGCTGGCGGTGATGATGCCGGTGATCCTGGTGCTGCTCTTCGGCTCGATCCAGGTCGCCGTCTGGTTCGTCGCCCGGTCCACCGCGCTCAACGCGGCGCAGACCGGGGTCAACGCCCAGCGCACGTTCGACGCCGGTCCGGACGCCGGCCGGGAGCGGGCCACGAACTTCCTGCGCCGCTCCGGGGACTGGCTGGTCGGCTGGGAGCGGACCGGGCCGACCTGCGCGGAGATCGGCGACGGCGTCACCTGCACGGTGCGGGGCCGCTCCCTGTCGGTCATCCCGGGGGTCTCCTTCGAGGTCACGCAGACCGCGCACGGCCCCGCCGAACGCTGGACCGCGGGGTGAGGCCGGTGCCACGGGACCGGGGATCCGTCTCGATCGAGGTGGCGGTGCTCGCCCCCGCCTTCATCGGGCTGATGGTGCTCGCCGGGGTCGCCGGGCGGACGGCCGTCGCCGACGAGGCGGTGGAGTCCGCCGCGCACGACGCCGCCCGGGCCGCCTCGCTGGCCCGTACCGCGGACGACGGCGAGGAGGCCGCCGAGAACGCGGCCCGCACCCAGCTCGACTGGTCCGGCCTGCGCTGCACCGCGCCGCCCCGGCTCGAACTGGCCGGTTCGGTGGCCGGGACGGCGACCAGCTTCGCCGCCGCGTACCGCAGCGCGCCCGGCGTGCCGGCGACCGTCACGGTGACGGTGACCTGCACCGTGTCCTTCGACGACCTGAGCGCGCCCGGGCTGCCCGGAGTGCCGGGCGGCAAGACCGTCGCGGCGAGCTTCACCTCGCCGCTGGACACCTACCGGAGCCGCGGATGACCGGGCGACGCGGGGCGGAGAGCGGCCGGGTGAGTCTCTTCCTGGCCGTGGCGATGACCGGCGTGCTCGCCGTCATCGGCCTCGCCTACGACGGCGCCGGGCAGCTGCGCACCCTGCAACGGGCGGACAACCTTGCCGCCGAGGCGGCCCGCAGCGGCGGCCAGATGATCGACCGCGCGGGCGCCATCGAGGGCGGCCCGACCCGGATCGACCAGGTCGCCGCCCGCAGGGCCGTCGCCGACTACCTCGCCGCCGCCGGCGGGGTGGGCGGCCACGAGGTCGACTTTCCCGTGGTCGGCGCCGAGACCCAGATCCGGGTACGCGTGCGGATCACCTACCGCCGGGACCTGCTCGGTCTCTTCGGCGCGCCACGGACCGCCACCGTCACCGGTGAGGCCACCGCTCGGGCGCTCACCGCGCCGCCACCGCCACCGTAGGAAGGAAGGCCATCATGGGTGCACCCCGACGCTCCGCCGTCCACCGCACCGGCCAGGTCCTCACCGGGCTCGGCGCCCTCGTCGTGCTCGTCGGGGTGCTGGCCGGCGGGCCGGTCGCGCTGCTGGCCTTCGCCGGCAGCCCGCTCCCCGACCACCTGCCCACCCTGGCCGAGGTGGGTACGGCGTTGACCAGTCGCGACGACGGGCAGCTCTTCCTGCGGGCGCTGGCCGTGGTGGGCTGGTTCGGCTGGGCCACGTTCGCGTTCTCCGTCCTGGTGGAGTTGGGCGCGTCGGCGCTGCGCCGGCCGGCGCCGAAGCTGCCCGGCATGCACCGCCAGCAGCGGGCCGCCGCCGCGCTGGTGGGTTCGGTGGCGCTGATCCTGGCCGCGAGCCCGGCCGCGGCGAGCGCCGCCGCCCTGTCCGCCCCGCAGGCCGTGGCCGTCGCCCCGGCGGCGGCCACCACGACGCAGGCCGCGACGCCGGTACGGTCCACGTCGGTGACCACCGACCCGGCGGTGTACCGGGTGGCGAAGGGCGACTACCTGGGCGAGGTGGCCGACCGCTACCTGGACGACTTCGACCGCTACCGGGAGCTGGCCCGGCTGAACCGGCTCGCCGACCCGGACCGGATCCGTCCCGGCCAGCTCATCCGGCTGCCCGAGGGCGCGGTGGACTCCGGCGCCCAGCGCCACGCCGCCGGACGGTTGGTGGTGACGTCGGCGCAGCCCAAGCCGGCGAAGCCGGGTGGGGGTGGCGCGTCGTCGACGGCGTCGAAGCCGAAGCCGAAGCCCGCGCCGCACACCACGGCCCGGGACACGACGCCGACCGTGGCGGCGCCGGACGGGCAGCCGCCGGCCATGTCGGCGGGGGCGTCCCGGGCGACGGCCGAGGAGGGCATCAACCGCCCGCTGGCCATCTCGGCGGTGCTGGCGGTGGCGAGCATCGTGGGCGCGCAGATCGGCGCGGTCCTCGGCCTGCGCCGGCGGCCGGTCCCGGCACGTGCGCTGGGCAGCGGTCGACACCGCCGGGACTGACCCGGGTCAGGGCAGCCGGGCCTCGACCCGGCCGGAGACCACGCGGGTGGGGAGCACGACCTGGTCGTTGGCGGCCGGGCCGTGCACCACCTCGCCACCGTTGAGCCGGAACGCGCTGCCGTGCCACGGGCAGACCACGCAGGCGTGGCCGTCGATCTGCCGCACCTCGCCCTCACCGAGCGGGCCGCTCTGGTGCGGGCAGCGCTCCAGCATCACGGTGACGTCGTCGCCGTGCCGGTAGAGGATCACCGAGACGTCGTCGATCTCCCGGGTGACCAGTTCCCGCTGCGGCAGGCTGCCCAGGTCGCCCACGGCGTGCCAGCCGTCGCTGATCAGGTGCATCTCGGAGACGCTCTGGCTGACCTGGGCGCCCTGCTTGTAGGCCAGGTGCCCGCCCAGGTACGCCCCGCCGCTCGCCGCGGACAGGCCCAGGTAGGCCAGCGCCCGGCCGAGGCCGTGCCGCCCGTTCAGCCGGGCCGCGAGCGAACCGGCGTAGAGGGTCAGGCCGACGATGTTCGCCCCCGCGTGCACCAGGCCGATCCGGCGCTGGTCCCGGGAGAGGGAGGCCCAGTCGTTCCATCCGGCGACCGCGGCGGGCAGCGCGCTGACCGTGCCGAGCCCGACCAGGGCGGTGGCCGCCCGGCGCTGACCGGGCAGCAGGTCCACCACGGCGGCGGAGATCCACGCGCCGACCGGGACCTGCACCATCGCCGGGTGCAGCGGGTGCCCCAGCCAGACGCCGTGCAGCGCGTCCCGGACCCGTTGCGAGCGCAGCGTCCCCTGGACGACGCGTTGCAGGCGGTCGCCCACCCGGTCGAGTCCGGAGGCCTGTTCGAGCTTCGTCATCAGTTCGCGCACCTGTTCCGACTTCCCGGCCGGCGGGCCCCCAAACCGGACGGCCGGGAAATCCCTCGCAGGTGGGCCGGGGCGTACCGTCGGAGGCATGGCACGCCGTCGCATCCCCCGTTGGCTGGCCCGCGCGCCGATTCCGCTCTACCGTCACGGCCTCGGCCGGTTGCTCGGCCGCCGGCTGATGATGCTGGAGCACCGGGGCCGCCGCTCCGGCCTGCCCCGCCACGTGGTGCTGGAGGTGGTCGACCGGGAGCCGGGCGCGCTCTTCCTCGCCTCCGGCTACGGCCGGGGGTCGCAGTGGTTCCGCAACGTCTCCGCGGATCCGGCGGTGCGGGTGTGGAACGGCCCGGACCGGGGCGTGCCGGCGCGGGCGACCGTGCTGGCCGGCGAGGAGGTACGGCAGCGGCTCGCGCGCTACCGGCAGCGGCACCGGCGGGCCGCTGCGGCGTTGGGCCGTGCTCTGGGCATCCCGGAGCTGACCGGCGACGGCCCGCTGCCGACCGACGTGGACGCCCGCCTCCCCCTGGTCCGCCTCGACTTCGCCGAACGCTGAACCGCCACCGTCACAGCCGCCGCCAGATATACTCCAGGCGCTTGCCGTATATAGGAGGCGTGGATGACCAAGATCCTGGTGGATGTCGACGATGAGGCACTGGCGGACGCCGCCGAAGCGTTCGGCACCAAGACCAAGAAGGAGACGGTCAACGTCGCCCTTCGCGAGGGTGCCGCCCGCCTACGCCGCGCCCGGGCCTTAGCCGAGCTGTCCGAACGCGGCCGGGCCGGTGACTTCGACGAGTTGCTCGACAAGGGCAGTTACCGCTCGTGAAGCTCGCCGACTATCTGATCGACACCAGCGCTCTCGTCCGGCTGCTCCGCGACCCCGACGTGGCAAAGCGCTGGGAGGAGACGGTGACCGCCGGCCTGGTCGCCGTGTGTCCGCTGGTCGAGCTGGAGTTCCTCTACACCGCCCGTTCCGTCGCGGACCGGGCCCAGCTGGAACAGCAGCTCCGAACCGTATTCGGGTGGGTGGCGATGCCCGACCGGATCTACGGACGCGCCGCCGAGACACAGCTGGAGCTGACCGGCCGGGGGACACACCGCTCAGCCGGTGCCGTCGACCTCCTCGTCGCCGCCACCGCCGAATACCACGGGCTCTCGCTGTTGCACTACGACCGGGACTTCGACCAGGTGGGCGCCGTGACCGGCCAACCGATGCGGTGGCTGGCCGCACCCGGCACGATCAAGTAGCCGGCCCGCGTCCGCTGGCCCCCGGGCAACGTCGGGGGCATGCTGACCCCATGGGTGTACGCGTCGAGCACGCCGACGGCGTGACCACGGTGATCCTGGACCGGCCGGAGGCCCGTAACGCCGTGGACGGGCCGACCGCCCGGGCCCTGGCCGACGCGTTCCGCGCCTTCGACGCCGACCCGGACGCGTCGGTGGCCGTGCTCTGGGGCGCGGGCGGCACGTTCTGCTCCGGCGCCGACCTCAAGGCGATCGGCACCCCGCGCGGCAACCGGGTCGAGCCCGAGGGCGACGGGCCGATGGGCCCGACCCGGATGCGGCTGTCCAAGCCGGTGATCGCCGCGATCTCCGGGTACGCGGTGGCCGGCGGCCTGGAACTGGCGCTCTGGTGCGACCTGCGGGTCGCCGAGTCGGACGCGACGCTGGGCGTGTTCTGCCGGCGGTGGGGCGTACCGCTGATCGACGGCGGGACGCTGCGGCTGCCCCGGCTGATCGGGGAGAGCCGCGCGATGGACCTGATCCTCACCGGCCGCCCGGTGCCCGCCGACGAGGCGTACGCGATGGGGTTGGTGAACCGGCTGGTCGCGCCCGGCGCGGCCCGCGCGGAGGCCGAGCGGCTGGCCGTCGGGATCGCCCGGCATCCGCAGACCTGCCTGCGCAACGACCGGGCGGCGCTGCTCGCCGGCGCCGGTCGGCCCGAGCCGGAGGCGCTCGCCACGGAGCTGGCCTACGGCATGGAGTCGCTGGCGGTGGACGGGGTGCACGGCGCCGGCCGGTTCGCCGCCGGGGCCGGCCGGCACGGCGCGCCGGCCGGCTGAGGCGTCACTTCAGGTTGCGCAGCGCGTCCTCGACGGCCCGGTGGAACGTCGGGTACGCGTAGATCATGTGCCGGAGCTGGCTGATCGGCACCGCCGCGTGCACGGCCACCACCAGCGCGGAGAGCACCTCGCCGCCGGTCGGGCCGGCCGAGGTGGCGCCCACCAGCACGCCCTTGTCGGCGTCGGCGACCAGTTTGATGAAGCCGGCGTTGCCGGTCTTGTGGATCCAGCCGCGGGCCGACGAGGTCAGGTCGGTGTACCCGACCTGGACGTTCACGCCGCGCTCGCGGGCCTGCTGCTCGGTGAGGCCGACCGCGCCCACCTCCGGGTCGGTGAAGGTGACCCGGGGCAGCGCCCGGTAGTCGGCGACCGGGACGCTGCCCGGCGCGACCGTCGAGCCGCCCGCGCTCATCGCGCCGCCGACCGCGCTGACCACCCCGGCCGCGCCGCCGACCACGCTGGCGGTGCCGCTGGCGTCCGGGCCGCCCTTGGTGCGCCGCATGTGGTCGAGCACGTCCGCGACCACGATGCCGGCCTGGTACATGGCGATGTGGGTGAACGCGCCCTCGCCGGTGAGGTCGCCGACCGCCCAGATCCCCTCGGCGACGTGCATCCGGTCGTTCACCGGCAGGTAGCGCTGCCCGGCGTCGACCCCGACCGTGTCCAGCCCCAACTCCTCCAGGTGCGCCTTGCGGCCGGTCACCACGAGCAGCTTCTCGCCGGTGAACGCGGTGTCGTCGGCGTGCACGGTGAACGCGCTGCCGTCGTGGCTGACCCGGCCCGCCTTGACCCCGGTGTGGATCTCCACCCCGTCGGCGCGCAGCGCCTCGGCGGCGAGCGCGGACGCCTCCGGCTCCTCGACGGCGAGCACCCGGTCGGCCGCCTCGACGACCGTCACCCGGACGCCGAACCGGGCGAAGACCTGGGCCAGTTCCAGCCCGATCGCGCCGCCGCCGAGCACCAGCAGCGACGCGGGCAGCTCCTCCACCTCGATGGCCTGGTGGTTGGTCCAGTAGGGCGTGTCGGCGAGCCCGTCGATCGGCGGGACCGAGGGGCGGGTGCCGGTGCCGAGGACCACGCCGTAGCGCGCCTGGAACACCTGGTCACCGACGCGGACCCGGTTCGGGCCGTCGAGCCGGCCGCTGCCCCTGACGAACCGGCCGCCCTTGCCGGTGAACCGGTCGACCGCCGCCGTGTCGTCCCAGGTGTCGGTGGCCTCCTCGCGGATCCGCTTCGCCACCGGCGCCCAGTCGGGCCGTACCTGGGCGGAGCCGGCCAGCTCGTTCACCCGGTGCGCCTCGGCCAGCGCGTTGGCCGCCCGGATCATCATCTTGCTCGGCACGCACCCCCAGTAGGGGCACTCGCCACCGACCAGGTCCCGTTCGACGCCGACCACGGTGAGGCCGGCCTCGGCGAGCCGCCCGGCCACCTCCTCGCCGCCGACCCCGAGCCCGACCACGACCACGTCCACCAGTTCCGGCTCCGCCATTCCGCCAGCATTCCGCACCGCCGGGTCGCGGGCCACCGGACCCGGCCGGATTTCCCGTGCCGGTGACGCACGCGACGTCCTACAGTCGCCGGATGCACGCGCGCTTCGTCCCGGTCCGGGACTGCTTTCACGACCTCTTCGCCACCGGCCGGGAGACCGGCGCCGCGCTGACGGTGTGGCACCACGGCGTACCGGTGATCGAGCTGGCGGGCGGCACCTCGGCGGCGGTCCCGCCGGGCGTGGTGGTGCCGGCCGTCGGCGCGGACCGGCCGTGGCGGCCGGACACGCTCGTCGACGTCTACTCGGTGGGCAAGCCGGTGGTGGCGCTCTGCCTGCTGCTGCTGGTCGACCGGGGGCGGGTGAATCTGGACGCGCCGGTGGCCGCGTACTGGCCCGGGTTCCGCGCCCCGGCGACCGTGCGGCAGGTGCTCGCCCACACCGCCGGGCTGCCCGCCTTCCCCGTGCCCCGGCCCGCCGCCGCGATCACCGACTGGGACCTGCTCTGCGCCGACCTGGCCGCCGCCGAGCCCGAGTGGACGCCGGGCGCCGTCGCGGGCGAGCACGCCTGGACGTACGGGCACCTGGTGGGTGAGGTGGTCCGCCGGGTCGACGGGCGGTCGGTGGGCCGGTTCCTGGCCGAGGAGATCGCCGGTCCGTGGCGGCTGGACCTGGCCTTCGGCCTGGGACCGGCGGACCGGCGGCGCTGCGCCGACCTGTCCTACGGCGACCCCGGCTGGCCGGACCTGGTCCGCGGCGAGCCGGGCTCGCTGCGCGCCCGCGCACTGGACAACCCGCCCGGCGGGCGGGACGTCGCCGTGGTGAACGGCGACTCCTGGCGGGCGGCCGAGATCCCGGCGGTGAACCTGCATGCCACCGCGTCCGCGCTGGCCCGGCTCTACGCCGGGCTGCTCGCCGGCGGCATCCTCGACGGGGTACGCCTGTTCAGCCCGGACCTGGTCGCCGAGGCGACCCGGGTGCAGTACGCCGGCCCGGACCTGGTGCTGGACCGGACGGCGCACTGGACGCTCGGCATGCAGTGGGATCCGGACGGCAGCTGGGGCATGGGCGGGATCGGCGGCAGCAGCGCCTGGGCGGACCCGGAGCGGGGCTACACCTTCGCGTACGTGACGGCGCGGTTGGCCGACCACGACCGGGTGGACGAGCTGGTCGAGGCGTTGCACTCCTGCCTCTGACCCGTCGCCCGGGTCAGCGCAACCAGACCGGGTCGGCGCCGGGCACCTCCAGCGGCGGCGGATAGTCGAGCGTCCGACGCGTCTCGTCGGGCAGCCGCCACGGCTGGTGCACGGCCTTGCCCGGCACCGACTCCAGCTCCGGGACCCAGCGCCGCACGTACGCGCCGTCGGGGTCGTAGCGCTCGGCCTGCCGTACCGGGTTGAAGCCGCGGTACGGCCGGGTGTCGTTGCCGGTGCCGGCCACCCACTGCCAGTTGCCCGAGTTGTTGACCCGGTCGCCGTCGAGCAGCCAGCGGAAGAAGACCTCCAGCCCGGGCCGCCAGTCCAGCCCGAGGTGCTTGGTCAGGTAGCCGGCCGTGATGAGCCGGGCCCGGTTGTGCATCCAGCCCTCGGCGCGCAGCTGCCGCATCCCGGCGTCCACGATCGGCATCCCGGTCCGTCCCTCGGTCCAGGCCTCCAGCGCGTGCGGGTCGTCGCGCCAGTCCTCCCGGGCGCCCCGCCGGTAGGCGGTGGTGGACAGGTCGGGGAAGCCGGCGACCACCTGGTGGTAGAAGTCGCGCCAGCAGAGCTGCCGGACGAACGGCCCGTCGCGGTCGCCGGCCCGGTTCGCCACCGCCAGCGGCGAGACGCAACCCCACCGGAGGTACGGGCTGAGCCGGGAGGTGTCGTCACCGGCCATGTCGTCGTGGATGTCGTCGTACCGGTCGAGGGTGGGCAGCCAGGCCCTCAGGCGACGCTGGGCGACGCTCTCCCCGCCGTCGGCGGCGTCCGGGCTGTCGCCCTTCGGCGGGTCGGGCAGCCTGCCCGGGTCGACGCCGTCGGGCAGCCGGATCCGCTTCGGCGCGGCCAACTCCTCCCGGAGCTTCGCGCCCTGCCAGGCCCGGAAGTAGGGGCTGAACACCTTGTAGTGGTCGCCGCCGGTCGGCCGGAGCGCGCCCGGCTCGACGATCGTCAGGCCGGGAAAGAGCCGCAGGAACAGCCGGTGCCGGTCGCACTCCTCACGAAGGCGGCGTTCCCGGCGGTGGGCGTGGCGGCTGACGTCGGCGGAGAGCCCGATCCCCTCGGCGCCGACCTTCCGGGCCAGCCTCACGGTCTCGGCCACCGGGTCGCCGCGCCGGACCACCAGGTCGCCGCCGCGCTTGCGGAGCGCCTCGCGCAGGTCGGCGAGGCTCTGGTGGAGGAACCGGGTCCGGTTCGGGGAGAGCTTCTGCAGCGCCGGGTCGAGCACGTAGAGCGGCACCACCCGGTCGAACGCCGAGACGGCGGCGGCCAGCGCCGGATGGTCGTGCACCCGCAGGTCGCGGGTGAACAGCACGACCGCCGTACGCTCGGTCATCCGGCCAGGGCCGGCTGGAGCGCCGGGCCGGGCACCCGCACCGGCGTGCCGGCCGGGGTGAGCAGCGCCCGGGCGGCCACCGACATCCGCCGCCGCTGCGGCACCAGGGCCCGGCGGACGAAGACGTCGAAGCCCTGCCCGGCCACCTCGTCGAGGATCCCGCCGTAGAGCGCGTACGCCGTGCGCATGCACGCCTGCGACGCGGGGTTGAGCAGCGGGATGCCCGGCGCGGCGGCGAGGTAGTGCGCCTGGGCGCGGGTCACCTCGTACTCGATCAGCTCGCGGATCCGGGACGTGGTGCGTCCGGCGGCCTTGGCGGCGAGCAGGTCGTCGCGGGTGACGTCGAACTTGGCCAGGTCCTCGTCGGGCAGGTAGGTCCGACCCCGGTCGAGGTCCTCGGCGACGTCCCGGATGAAGTTGGTGAGCTGGAACGCGAAGCCGAGCTGGCGGGCGGGCTCGCGGGCGGCGGCCGGGTCGGAGCTGCCCAGGATCGGCAGCATCATGGTGCCGATGACGGCGGCCGAGCCCTCCATGTAGTCGAGCAGGTCGTCGTAGGTCGGGTACGACATGACCGTCAGGTCCATCGCCATGCTGCGCAGAAACGACGCGAAGTCGTCGCGGTCCAGGTCGAACACGGCGATGGTGTGCAGCACCGCCGGCAGCAGCGGGTCGTCGACCGACGCACCGTGCAGGCCGGCGACGAACCGGTCCGACCACTCGCGCAGCCGGGCGGCGCGCTCGGCGGGCGGCAGGTCCTCGGTGCGGTCGACGATCTCGTCCGCGTAGCGGGTGAATCCGTACAACGCGTGCACATGGCGCCGTTTCCATGCGGGGAGAAGGCGGGTGGCGAGATAGTAGGTACGGCCGTGACGCCGGTGCAGCTCGCGGCAACGGTCATAGGCAGCGGTGAGATCCGTGTCCACCGGCCCTCCTCGGTTTTCGACGCAGCAATCGACGCAACTCGTAACCCTAGGGTACGCTCCCCCACATGGCCAACGACGCAGTTGCGGGTAATGCGCTCCGCGTCGCGCCGGCACAGCCGGAAGCGACGGACGATCCGGTCCGCGGCGTACTGGCCGCGTTCACGAAAGACCTGATCAAGGGAGTTGACGACACCCTGGCGGGGTTCCTGGCCACCGAGGTCGACTCACTCACCGAGATCGACGCAGCGATGGGTGGCTTCGCCGCGACGGCCCGCGACGCCGTGCTGGCCGGCGGCAAGCGGGTCCGCCCGACGTTCGCGTACTGGGGCTGGCGCGGGGTGATCGGCGGCGAGGCGGCGGTGCAGGACGTGCTGCCCGCCCTGTCCGCGCTGGAACTGCTGCACACGTTCGCGCTGGTGCACGACGACGTGATGGACGCCTCCGACACCCGACGCGGCCTGCCCACCGCGCACCGGGCCGCCGCCGCGCGGCACCGGTCCGCCGGGCACGCCGGCGACCCCGACCGCTACGGCGAGGCGGTCGCCGTGCTCATCGGCGACCTCTGCATGGTCTGGGCCGACCGGTTGATGGCGCGTGCCGCCGTGCCGGCGGACCGGCTGCTCGACGTGCGCCGCTGCTACGACCAGATGCGGGTGGAGACGGTCGCCGGGCAGTTCCTCGACATACTGGGCGAACACGACGCGGCCAACTGGTCGGTCGACCGGGCGCTGCGGGTGGCCCGCTACAAGACCGCCAGCTACACCGTCCAGCGCCCGCTGCTCTTCGGCGCCTGCCTGGCCGGCGCCGACGCGGACGGGCCGCTGATCGCCGCGTACACCCGCTACGGGCTGGCCGTCGGTGAGGCGTTCCAGCTCCGCGACGACCTGCTCGGCGTCTACGGCGACCCGGAGACCACCGGCAAGCCGGCCGGGGACGACCTGCGTACCGGCAAGCCGACCGCGCTGCTGATGCTGGCCCGGCAGCTCGCCGACCCGACCCAGCGCCGGGCCCTGGACCGGGCCGGCACGGTCACCGGCGACCGCGAGGTGGCCCGGCTGGCCGACCTGGTCCGGGACACCGGGGCCGCCGCCCGGGTGGAACGGATGATCTCCGAGCGGGTCACCGACGCGTTGGCCGCGCTCGACACCGCACCGATCGACGAGACGGCGCGCACCGCGTTGACCGGCCTCGCCACCGCCGCCACCGCGCGGCGGTCCTGATGAGCACCTTCGTGAGCACGAGCAAGGGAGCCGGAATGCGCACCGTGAACGGGCGGACCGACCGGGTGGTCGTGGTCGGGGCCGGGCTGGGTGGGCTGGCGTGCGCGCTGCACCTGGCCGGCAGCGGCCGGCAGGTGACCGTGCTGGAACGCGAGCCGGTGCCGGGCGGGCGCGCCGGCCGGCTCAGCGTCGACGGGTACGAGTTCGACACCGGACCGACCGTCCTCACCATGCCCGACCTGATCGCCGAGGCGCTGGGCGCGGTGGGTGAGGAGCTGACCGACTGGCTCGACCTGACCCCGCTCGACCCGGCCTACCGCGCCTACTACCCGGACGGGTCGACGCTGGACGTCATCACCGACACCACCCGGATGGCCGCCGAGATCGCCAAGGTCTGCGGCCCCCGGGAGGCGGACGGCTACCTGCGCTTCGTCGACTACGCCCGCAACCTGTGGAAGTGGGAGCGGGCCGACTTCATCGAACGCAACCTCGACGCGCCCACCGACCTGCTCACCGGGAACCTGCTGAAGCTGTTCGCCAACGGCGCGTTCCGGCGGCTCCAGACGAAGATCAACCAGTTCTTCCGCGACCCGCGTACCCAGCGGATCTTCTCCTTCCAGGCGATGTACGCCGGGCTGTCGCCGCACGACGCGCTGGCCATCTACACGGTCATCGCGTACCTCGACTCGGTGGCCGGGGTGAGCTTCCCGCGCGGCGGCATCCACGCGGTCTCCCGGGGCATGGCCGGCGCGGCGGAGAAGCACGGCGTGCAGATCCGGTACGGCACCACGGTGAGCCGGGTGGAGACGGCACACGGCCGCGCCACCGGGGTGGTCACCTCCGACGGCGAGTTCGTGCCCGCCGACGTGGTGGTGCTCAACCCCGATCTGCCCGTCGCCTACCAGGAGCTGCTGCCCGAGAGCCGGCAGCGCAGGCTCACCTACTCGCCGTCGTGCGTGGTGCTGCACGTCGGTTCGACGCAGGGCTATGGCAAGATCGCCCACCACAACATCCACTTCGGACGCGCCTGGAAGGGCACGTTCGACGAGGTGATCCGGCGAGGCGAGCTCATGACCGACCCGTCGCTGCTGGTGACGAACCCGAGCCGCACCGACCCGTCGGTGGCGCCGGCCGGCAAGCACACCTACTACGTGCTGGCCCCGGTGCCCAACCTCGACCGGGCGCCGTTCGACTGGTCCGGTGACCTCACCGACCGCTACGCCGGTCAGCTCGTGGCGACGCTCGAGGAGCGCGGCTACGTCGGTTTCGGCGACGGCATCGAGGTGCTGCGCGCGGTCACCCCGGCGGACTGGGCGGCGCAGGGCATGGCGGCCGGCACGCCGTTCGCCGCCGCGCACAGCCTCTTCCAGACCGGCCCGTTCCGCCCGTCGAACCTGCACAGGACGCTGGGCAACGTGGTCTTCGTCGGCTCCGGCACCCAGCCCGGCGTGGGTGTGCCGATGGTGCTGATCAGCGGCAAGCTCGCCGCCTCCCGCATCACCGGGAACTCCTGATGGGCCGGGAGGAACACCTGGTCGAGCTGGTGGACGACGGCGGCCGGGTGCTCGGCGAGACCACCGTGGCCGCCGCCCACCAGCCGCCCGGTCGGCTGCACCGGGCCTTCTCGGTGCTGCTGGTCGACCCGGCCGGCCGGGTGCTGCTCCAGCAGCGGGCCGCGGTCAAGACCCGGTTCCCGCTCCGCTGGGCCAACTCCTGCTGCGGGCATCCGCTGCCCGGCCAGTCGTTGACCGACGCCGCCAACCGCCGGGTCGCCGAGGAACTCGGCCTCGGCCCGGTGGACCTCACCGAGGTCGGCGTCTACCTCTACTACGCCGAGGACCCGGCCACCGGTCGGGTCGAGTTCGAGTACGACCACGTGCTGCGCGCCGAGGTCCCCGCCGACCTGCCGACCCGGCCCGACCCGGACGAGGTGGCCGACCTGCGCTGGGTGGACCCGGTCGCGGTGCTGGCCGACCTCGACACCGACCCGCGGGCGTACGCCCCCTGGTTGGGCGGCGTGGTGAACCGGCTCCTGCACCCGGTGGGCGTGGCCCGGTCCGGCGCGCCGGCCGACGAGGCACCGGAGCGGTCGGGTGGCCGATGAGGCACTGAGCGCGGGGGCGGTCGCGCGCCGGCTGGGCGTGGCGGTCACCACCCTGCGCACCTGGCACCAGCGCTACGGCCTCGGCCCGAGCGAACACGTGCCTGGCCACCACCGGCGCTACACGCCCGCCGACCTCGCCCGCCTGGAGATCATGCGACGGCTCACCGGGGAGGGCGTCGCGCCGGCCGAGGCGGCCCGCTGGGCCCGCCAGGCGCCGGCCGTGCTCCCGCCGGACCGGCTCGGCCTGAAGGCCCGTACCTCGACGGTCCGCGACGGCGGCGGCACCACCATCCCGGTCGGCCGGGCCGGGCCGGTCGCCCGCGGCCTGGCCCGGGCCGCCATGCGCCTGGACTCGGTGACCATCGGCCGCACCGTCGGCGACTCGCTCGCCGCCGACGGCGTGGTGGCGACCTGGGAGGGCCTGCTGCGACCGGTGCTCGCCGGGATCGGGGAGCGGCACGCGGCCACGTCCGGGCTGATCGAGGTGGAGCACCTGATGTCCCGGTGCGTCTCCGAGGCACTCGCCTCGGTGGCCCGGGCGCACCCGACCGTCGGACCGCCGCGGATCCTGCTCTCCTGCGCGGACGAGGAGCAGCACTCACTGCCGCTGGAGGCGCTGGCCGCCGCGCTGGCGGAGGCCGGTGTGAGTTACCGCATGCTCGGCGCCCGGGTGCCGGTGGCCGCCCTGGTCGAGGCGGTCAACCGGACCGGGCCGGCGGCCGTGGTGCTCTGGTCGCACACCCGGGCCACGGCCGGTCCGCACCAACTCGCCGCGCTGCTGGCGGTCCCGCGCCGGCCGCTGCTGGTGCTCGCCGCCGGGCCGGGGTGGCGGGCCGACTCGCTGCCGGCCGGGGTGGTCCGACCGGTGGATCTGGCCGAGGCGCTCTCGCTGGCCGTGGCGGTACGGGACTCGCTGGACCAGTCGGCCGCGGGCTGAGGGCCTTTCCGCTCCGGGGCGGCGTCCACTACGGTCGGAAAGTCCGTCTGACCCCGACCCCTCCGGGAGCGACAGATGCGTCCCCGCACCCTGTTGGCGTTCGCCCTCGGCCTGGTGCTCCTCGTCACCGGCTGCGGCGATCCGGGCAAGACCCCGGAGAAGGTCACCGCCCAGCCGTCGGCCTCGGCCTCGGCCACGCCGGAGCCGAGCCCGACCCCGAGCCCGATTCCGCGGCCGAGCCGCACCACCCCACCGGCGAAGCCGAAGCTGCGGCCGGTGCCGAAGAAGCTGCCGCCGGGCCTGCACCGGGCCAGTGGGAGCCCCGGGGTGGCGTTGACCTTCGACGACGGTCCGGACCCCCGCTACACGCCGCAGATCCTGGCCCAGCTCCGGGCGGCCCACGTCACCGCGACGTTCTGCGTGGTGGGCCGGCAGGCCAAGCGCTACCCGCAGTTGATCGCGCAGATCGTCCGCGAGGGTCACCAGCTCTGCAACCACAGCTGGCACCACGACGTGGACCTCGGTCGGCGCCCGGTGGCGGAGATCCGGGCCGACCTGGAGCGGACCAACCGGGCCATCCACGCGGCCGCCCCCGGCGCGCCGATCACCTGGTTCCGGCAGCCCGGCGGCCGCTGGACCGCCGAGGAGCTCACCGTCGTCCGGCAGCTCGGGCTGCGTCCGCTGCACTGGAGCGTCGACCCGCAGGACTGGGACCACCCGCCGGCGAAGACGATCATCAAGCGGGTGGAGTCGGCGACCCGCCACGGCTCGGTCGTGCTGATGCACGACGCGGGCGGCGACCGGACCCAGACGATGGCCGCCTGCCGGCACCTGATTCCGGACCTCAAGCGGCGGTACGGGATCGTCCGGCTCCGGTGAAACCACGCCTGACCTGCGCTCTTGTCCGCCGGTGTGCCGACGGCCATACCGGTTTGGCCGTCCGAGGAGGCATGGCATATGCTTCTCATGCCTCCGGCGGGGCCGGATGGGAGCAAGTCCGCTTGAAGTTGCGAGTGTGCAATGATGGCGGGGCCGCCCTCATCGTCTAGCGGCCCAGGACGCCGCCCTTTCAAGGCGGTAGCACGGGTTCGAATCCCGTTGGGGGCACGGTCCGGCTCGCGCCGGATGCAACACCAGCCAGGTCCTGTGGAGCAGTTGGAGTGCTCGCCGCCCTGTCAAGGCGGAGGTCGCGGGTTCAAGTCCCGTCAGGACCGCAAGCGCTGACGCCGCGCACCTCATGCGCGGCGTTCTGCGTATCGGCCCATGCGGTAGCATGTGCCGAGCACCACGGCCAGGTAGCTCAGTTGGTACGAGCGTCCGACTGAAAATCGGAAGGTCGGCGGTTCGACCCCGCCCCTGGCCACATAGCCTTTCGCCGGGCTACAGGAGCGCCGACCAGCGGAAACGCCGGTCGGCGTTCTGCTTTTCGCCCCGGGAGTCTGTCTGTCCGGTCTAGCCCTCGTTGACCCCGGAATCCCCCTGATGGCCGCCCGATGTTGCACGGGGATTGCACGACTCGCCTTGACCGGGTGCGTGAAGCGGCGCGAGCCCATCTCGTGGCGGAGATCGCACCTTCGTGGCAGCCGCAGCAATCCTCTGGGCGCACACACGCACGACACTGGATCGTGTACGGTCCGCCGAGTGCGGAAGCCTCCCTTGCCCAAGCCCTCCCCGCCGGTCACGGAGGAGTGGCTACGGCAACGCAACATTGGAGGGGTGCTTCCCCGGTTGACCGAGCCGATCGAGATCCACGACTACGACCCCGCGTGGCCGCAGATGTTCCAGCGCCACGCCGAGCGCATCCGGGCAGCCATTGGTTCGCATGCGCTTGCGGTGGAGCACGTTGGATCGACGGCCGTACCCGGCCTCGCCGCCAAGTTTCGCCTGGATATTGACCTGATCGTGGCCGATCCTGCAGATGAGGGAACGTATCTGCCGGCGTTGGAGGCGGCCGGCTACGTCCTCAAAGTGCGGGAACCTGACTGGTACGAGCACCGCTGCCTGCATGGCTTCGATCCGCCGGTCAATCTGCATGTCTTTGGCCCGGACTGCGACGAGCACCTAAGGCACTTGATCTTCCGTGATTGGCTACGCGAGCACCCGGAGGATCGCGAGTTGTACGCCGCAGAGAAGCGCCGCATCGCCGCGCTGAAGGTGTCGTACATGGCCGAATACGCCAGCCAGAAGGCTGCGGTCGTGTTGGAGATCCTACGCAGGGCAGGCCTGAGATGATCCCTAGCTAGGTCTACGTCGCCACGCTGTCCCCATCCCCCGAATAGGTGCCGACAACTGCGGCGCCCGGTCGGGGTCAAGGGTGGCCGTAGGCCATCGGCGTGCCGACGCGCAGCGCCCTTGACGCCGGGCGGGCGGCGTAGAGGATTGGGCGCCTGGGGGATGGGTCACGTCCTGGTCCTCGTCGTCATCGAACCGCGGACAGCGCCCACGTGACTCGAAGGCAAGCAGCTCTGCTGCGCGGCAGCGATCGCCCCGCCGTCAACGGCCAGTAACCCCGATGGCGATCGTCCCGCCTCAGCCCTCGTTCATGCTCCTCGAAGCGTGGCCGGCCGGCCCGGCCGATGCCGGCCGGAGGTCGCCAGCAGGCCGGGGCCGGACCGGCGCGGCCCGCTTGCGGGCCGCCTTGATCTCATAGAGCGCAATTCGGCAGTGTGTGACCGCTTACCCGTGTCCCGTCACGGGACATGCTTGACACTCGCGTCCCACCACATGCTTGACACCGCCGGCTGAGAGCGTGTGAAGTCGGCCCGGCTCGTCGGTGCGACCCGGAGGTGATGGGTGGATTCTGGCCGGCTGGAGACCTGGCGCGAGGATCTGCGGAAGGCCACCGCCTCCGCGGTGCTCGACTTCGAAGACCGCTACGGGTACCCACCTGGCGAGAACGCCGTCAGCGAGCCCGACGCAGCCGCTGCTGCACGGCTCGCTGCTGTTCGTCCCGCCATCCCAGCCGACCTCGTAGACCTGTACGCCGCAATCGGTGCCGTAGATCTACCGGACGTCGGTAACGGGTTCTTCCTGCACACGACCTCTGACGTGGCTGACGCCCACGAGTCACGGAACCTCTGGCACGTACGTGGCCGCCACGACGCCGATGTTGTCGTATTCGCCAGCGATGGCGGCGGCACCCAGTACGGGCTGGCCATGCCGGCAGGATCTCCCGTCTACCGCCTGCCACCGGACGCTGTCCTCGGCGGCATCTACACCTCGGAAGACCCGCGCTTCGACGTAGCCGCCCCGGACCTGCCAACCTTCCTCGACCGCTTGCTCCAGGCCGTCAAGGCGTTCGCTGCATCGAGCACAACGCCGAGCTTGTAATCGATCGCCTAGGCCAAGCGTCAAGGATGTGCTGGGACGGATGTGTCAAGCATGTGGTGGGACTAGGCAGTGACCGCTTACCCGTCTAGGTTGCGGATCTCTTCGTACAGGTCGTCCGCCGCGCTCGCGCCTCGGTATGGCTCGGCACGAAGCATCGCGGCGAACCTGTCGAGCCGCTTCTTGATCCAGGAAATTTGGCGGTCCGCTGGCAAATCGAGAATCGGCCGGATGGCGGCAGTGGCGGCGTCGAGGTCCCCGACTTGCAGGAGAGCGGTTCCTTGATAGACGTGGGCCAGAGCCTCGTCATCCAGGGACCTGCTCTCCGGGGGTTCCGCCTCCCACAGCTCGATGGCCCGCCCCGCCTCTCGGGCAGCTCGTTCCGCGTCTGCCCCACCCGCCAACCAAATCAGGCTGCTCCCCGCGTAGTAGTGCTGCTTAGCGACCGAGAAGCCGAAGAGACCATCGACGGAGTCCGTGCTAGCAAGCTCCTCCCGTTCCGTCTGAGCTAAGTCAAGGGTGCGGTTCGCGCCTGCGGAGTCGCCGAGATTGGCATGGCACTGAGCCACGCCGCAGAGCAGCCGTATCCGGCCGGTGCCCCGTGCCTTGTAGCGCAGTCCGTCATGCACGTAGTCCAGGGCGTGGGCGTAGTCGCCCTTAAAACGCGCGATCAGGCTTTGGGTGCCGCGTGTCCACGCGCGTAGCTCGTTGTCTCCAGCGTGTTCCGCACAGGTCCATGCAGCATCTGCGTGGGTCATGGCTGCATCGGCGCTGCCCAGGTCGAGGGCGGCGTATGCCAGTACGCCTTGCAGCCTGCCCAGCAGGAGATAGAGATCCCTGAGTTCGTGTGGGGCGTGGTGGCGGTCGCGCAGCCGTTGCAGGACCTCGCCGCGCAACTCGACGGCATCTTGCAGCATCGGCCCCGGTGGCGCTCCAAGGTAGGCGACCGCCAATCCGTCCACCCCGTCGCTGATCTGGGCCAGGTCGTGGCGATCCTCGGCGGCGGTGAGCAGCCGGAGGGAGTCCTTGACGGAGGCCGTCAGTAGCTTGCCCATCCGCTCGGCGTCATGCCGCTGGTTGGCCTCAAACTGCCAAGCTTCGATCAGAGCGCCGCGCGTGCCGAAAGCCTGGTCGGCTCGCTCTGCGAACTGTCGGTCCGGAAACTTCTCGCCCTGCTCGACCTTGCCGATGTAGCCGCGGTTGTAGGTGATGCGCTCCGCGAGATCGCGCAGCGACCAGGTGCGCTCGGCCCGCATGCGTCGTAGTTCAGCGCCGAATGGCGGCTGTGCGGCGCTCGTTGAAGCTGCCACGGATGGGCCTCCCCTGCTGTCGCCCACTCGCCTCAGTTGATGTTGGGCGACATCCAAAGTATCGACGTTGCGACATGTCCTCGGGAGCCTAGGAGCATGAAGCGGACCCTTACTCCGGAGGAAGCCAACGGGATTCTTGCCCGACTCGACATCTTGGCGGCGCGTCTGGCGAATCTGACGCAACGAGCAGACGCGCTGGACGCTAGCTCGTCGGCCCGCCCTCAAGACGACGCAGCCGCTGATCCAGCCGAGCAAGCTCGTCGTGCATCGAGTCGAGACGCTTCATGATCTCGTCGTGGACCGTCCCGGACGTGGACTCTGTCTCACCGCTGAGACTGCGGACGAACGTGCCGCGCCCCTGCCACGAGACGATGAGGTCTTCGCCGCGTAGATCCGTGAGCGCCCGCTGCACGGTCATCTTGGCTACGCCGTACTGCTCGGCCAGCTCGGCCACAGTGGGCAACCGGTCCCCTGCTGAGTACACGCCATCCCGGATTGCTGCGCGGAGAGCGTCGGCCACCTGCTGGTACGGCGGTCGCCGGTTATCCATGTCCAGACCCACGCTTCCAAACCTAACCTTCCTAGCTCGCCTGAGCGAGATAGCAGATCCAAGGATCTTGGTGGCGTCCATTGTGGTTACTGAAAGACCTAGGTAACCTAGGTCTTACGTCTAGCGCTGGTCTACCCGGCGGACTCATTCGGAGGTAAGGGCATGGTTCCCAACTCGATCAAGGTTCCGGTTCCGTTCGACTACGTCTTCCCGGCTGGTGCGCTGTGCCTCGGGGTGGAGCCGGTGACGGACTTCGACAAGCGCGGCCAGGGCGACGACCAGGCGCGCGACAAGGACACGGGCGAGCGCCTGTGGGTGGTCAAGGTCCTGGACCTGGACCCGGAGGCCGGGAAGTTCGGCGGGTCGAAGGAAGTCAAGGTGAAGATCGCCGCGCCGGTGCAGCCGGTGCCGCCGGCGTCGAAGATCCCGGGTTACCCGCCGGCGGTGGTGTTCTCCGACGTGACGCTGACGCCGTACGTCGACAGCCAGCGGTGCAAGGGCTCGGGGAAGTGCCGGGCGCGGCAGGCGTGGTCGATCCGCGCCGGTGCCATGACCGAACCCGCCGCCGCGACGAAGCAGGCGGCCTGACCAGATCTGGACGCGCGGGGCGGGACTCGCCCGCCAAGACAACTCGCGCCCCGCGCCTCACCCGCTCTCCCTCGAAAGGAGTTGGGCTGATGCCCACGCTAGCTGACGCTGCCCGCATCGCCGGGAACCCGCGCCCCGCCCCGCACCGTCGCACCCACCGCCGCACCGTGATGCGCCTTGCCGGGGCGGGCATCCGGGCCGCCCGCAACGTCTACACCACCGTTCCCGCCGACGCGGTCAGAGTGGCCGCGCTGGTGGAGATTTCCGCCGCCGCCGCTGCTCTGGCGCGGACGGTGGTGAAGCTGCGCCACCTGGACCCGGATCTGATCGCCCCGCACGTCTCCGACCGCGTCGATCTGCGGGCGGTCCTCGGTCGGGGTCGGTGGTTGCCGACCATGACCCGTCACGTCCCCGCCCCGGAGTCGGGACCGGTGGACCTGGCCGCGCTGATGCCGGCCCGCCCGGCCGTGCGTCGCCGCGTTGTGCGTCGCCGTCCCGGTTCGCCGGGGCAGGGCTCCCTGTTCACCGCCGCGACGGCGGGGGAGGGCTGACCGATGCCGCTTGTCAACGTGATCCGGGGTGACCGGATCGACTCCGCCCCGATAAACGTGCGGACCCCGTTCATCCGCATCCCGCTGTGGCTGGCCCTGACTTGGTGGACGGTCAAGGCCCTCGCTCGCCTGGCCGTGGTCCTGGTGCGGTTCTGGTACGTCACCGCCCCGGCCGCGTTCTTCGGCTGGCTGTATCTGCGCTTCGGCTGGGCCGGCCCGGTCGGGGTCATCGTCCTGGTCGCGGTCGTCGCCGCCGGCTGGGGCTTCGGTCACCGGCCGTCGTTCCTGCGGTTCGGGTGGTGGCCGGTGCTGTCGCGGTATCGGCGGTGGCTGTACGGCCGGAACTGGCACGCCGCGATGGTCACCGCCCGCCTCGCCGTCTCCTTCGACTCCCACACCGTCCTGCCCGTCCTGCGCCGGGTCACCTGCGCGGCCGGCGTCGACGTGGTCACGGTGCGGATGGTCACCGGCCAGATTCCCGACGACTTCGCCAAGGTGGCCGAACGCCTCGCCCACACCTTCGGCGTCCGCCAGGTCAAGGCCACCCCCGGCAACCGGCCGGACGTGGTGCTGCTGCACCTGTTCCGCGGTGACCCCCTCGCCAAGCTCCTCCGCCCCCTCCCGGTGCCAGCGGTGCCGGAGTTCACCGCCCTGCCGGTCGGCCGGCGCGAGGACGGCGACGGCTACGACCTGCGCCTCTTCGGCACACAAGTTCTCGTGGTGGGCGCCACGGGGTCGGGGAAGGGCTCGGTCATCTGGTCCGTGGTCCGCTCCCTCGCCGCCGGGGTCACCTCGGGCCTCGTGCAGCTCTGGGGGCTGGACCCAAAGGGCGGCATGGAACTCGGGATGGGCGCACCGATGTTCGCCCGCTTCGCCCGCAAGGACTACGCCGCCATGTGCGAGCTGATCGAGGAAGCCGCCACCGTCGCCAAGGACCGCGCCGGGAAGCTCTACGGCCGCACCCGCCAGCACACGCCGACCCCGGATGAGCCGCTGATCGTCGTGGTGATCGATGAGCTGGCGAACCTGACCGCGTACCTGACCGACCGGCAGTTGAAGGACCGAATCAAGGCCGCCCTGTCGATCCTGCTGTCCCAAGGCCGCGCCGTGGGCGTGCACGTCCTGGCGGCGATTCAGGACCCGCGCAAGGAAGTCCTGCCGTTCCGGGACCTGTTCCCCACGCGCATTGGGCTAAGGCTGGCTGAGGCGGCGCAGGTGGACTTGGTGCTGGGTGAGGGGATGCGGGACCGGGGCGCGCTGTGCGACCGCATCCCCCAGTCCCTGCCCGGCGTCGGGTTCGTGGTCATCGACGGCGACCCGACCCCGATGCGGGTCCGGTTCTCCTACCTGACCGATGACGAGATCCGCGACATGGCCCACACCTACGGCCGGCTCCGCGTGATCGACGGTGAAGTCCTGGACGGTGCCGCATGAAGCCCCACCCGAACTCGACCCGCGCCGACCGCGTTGAGGGCCTGGTCCTCGTCGTCATCCTCCTGCTCGTCGCCGGCTTCGCCGGAGCCGCCTCGTTCACCCACGTCAAGGACTGGACCCTCGACAACAGCCCGGACGGCACAGGCGAGTGGTTCGGCTGGGCCAACGCCGTCATCTCCGAACTCGTCCCCGTCGCCGCCCTGCTGACCATCCGCCGCCGCAAGCGCACCGGCGGGCCGATCGGCTACCCGATGTTCCTGCTCGTCGCCGCCGTCGCCCTGTCCCTCGCCGCACAGCTCGCCGTCGCCAAGCCCGGCCTGTCCGGCTGGCTGCTGTCCGCCGTCCCCGCCCTGGCCTTCATGGGCCTGTCCAAGCTCGTCCTCACCACCGCCGCCGCCCCAAGCCCGGCCGCCGACCGTGCGCCGGCCAGCCCCGTCGAGCAGCAAGCTCCCGCCCGACCGGTGGAGCAGTCCGCGCCGGCCCGCCCGGTCGCGCAGCCCACCGCACCGGCTCCTACGCCGGCCGTTGCTGAGCCCGTCGACCCGGTCCCGGTCGAGCCCGCTCGCCCGGCCCCGGTCGCCCCGCTGGCTCCGGTGTCGCCGGCTGCCTTCGCCCGCCGCAATGGTGTCCCGCTGATCGGAGAGGTGACCCGATGACCGACGCACTCCTGTCCGGCCTGCTCTTGGTCGCCGGCCTCGCCGTCTTCTGCTGGGATCAGTACCGGCTCTACGCCGTCCGCTACGAACTTGCCGCCCTGCAACGCTCTGCCCTCCGCGACCCGCTCACCGGCCTCGCTAACCGCGCCGGCCTGGCCGACGCCTGGACCCAGCTCGCCCCGCTGCGCCCGTGGGTGGTCGTGGTCGACCTGGACGGCTTCAAGCCGGTCAACGACACCCACGGCCACGCCGCCGGGGACCTGGTCCTCACCGCCGTCGCCGCCCGGCTGCGCACCGCTCACGGCCTGGCGGCGCGGCTCGGTGGGGACGAGTTCGCCGCCCTGCTCCTGGACACCGATCCGGCCGCGGCTGCCCGCCGGCTCGCCGCCGCCATCGCCGCGCCGGTCCGTCTTCCCTCCGGCGTGGCAGTGTCGGTGACCGCCAGCATCGGCCTCGCCCCGGCCAGTCCGTCCGGGCTCGCCGCCGCCCTGGCCAACGCCGACGCCGCCATGTACCGGGCCAAGACCACCCGCACCGGGGTCGTGGCCTTCGACCCGCTGCGCGACGACCACACCACCCCCACCGCCGACCCCCGCCCCGTCCTCCGGGTTCGCGACCTGACCCCGCCGTCGCTGGGGGTGGGCCGATGACTCTCACCCCGACGCTGCCCGGCCTCGAACCTGCCACCCCGGTGGAGCCGAGGCCGGGCTCCCGGGCCGCCCGCATGTTGATGCCCCGCTCCGTCGACGTGGTCAAGGACCTGGCCGCTGACTACGGCGTCTGCACCCGCCCCGTCAGCCTGCGCCGCACCGACCTCGACTCCGGGCAGACGGAAGTCATCGACATGCCGTGTGGGGCCACCCAAGAGGCCAAGTGCCCGGCCTGCGCCACCCGCGCACGGCGTCTGCGGCAGCAGCAGATCCGCGAGGGCTGGCACCGTGACGACGAACCCAACCCCGGACCTGAGCCGGCCACCGACGCGCAACGCGGCCTGATCGTGGCTCGCGCTCACCTGGAATTTGCCCGCGATGAGGCCGCCCGTGCTTCTCAGTGGGATCAGGTCGCGGACCTGGACGACGCGATCGCGGAACTGGAAGGCCAGATCACGACCGAGGGCATGCGCGGCCGGCCGGCTCCGCCGCACGCCACCGACGACGACCAGGAGGGCGACGGCAAGCGGCGGGTCCGCTCGACCAAGCGGCGGCAGGACGCCCCGGACCTGCCCCGTCTTCCGGTCGACAGCCGCACCGTTGGGCGGACGTTCGAGGGACACGCCGGGGTGGTGTTCCGGCCGTCGATGTTCCTGACCCTCACCCTCGGCTCCTACGGCCGGGTGCACTCCGACGGCACGCCGGTCGACCCCGATGCGTACGACTATCGGCGGGCCGCCTGGGATGCGGTGCACTTCCCCCGGCTCCTCGACCGGTTCTGGCAGAACCTGCGCCGGGCGGTCGGCTGGAACGTGCAGTACGCGGGCGCGGTCGAGCCGCAGCGGCGGCTTGCCCCTCACGCGCACTTCGCCATGCGCGGCACCATCACCCGCGCTCTCGTCCGGCAGGTCGCCGCCGCCACCTACCACCAGGTGTGGTGGCCGCCCGTCGACGAGCTGGTCTACGAACCGGGAAGGGCGCCGCAGTGGAACCCGGCCGCCGGCGGCTACACCGACCGGGACACCGGGGAGCTACTGCCGACGTGGGATGACGCCCTGGACCTGGTCGACGCCGACCCCGACGCCGAACCTGTGCACGTCGTCCGCTTCGGCGTCCAGGTCGATGCCAAGGGCGTCCTCGCCGGCACCAAGGACGCTGATCGGTGCGTCGGCTACATCACCAAGTACCTCACCAAGCAGGCCGCCGACTGCCACGACGTGACCAGCGGCCGGCAGCGTGCGCATCTGGAACGGCTCTGGCAGGAGTTGCGGCACACGCCGTGCTCGGAGCGGTGCGCCAACTGGCTGCTCTACGGCATCCAACCCAAGAAGGCCCGGCCCGGGTTGAAGCCGGGCAACTGCAAGAACAAGGTCCACAAGCGGGAAACCCTCGGCATCGGCGGCCGGCGCGTGCTGATCTCCCGGCAGTGGTCCGGCAAGACCCTGGCCGACCACCGCGCGGACCGGAAGGACTGGGTCAAGGCGCTGCTCGGGGTCACCACCGACGCCGACACCGCCCCGGCCGGCGGCGAGCAACGCCACGCCTGGGAACTCGCCCGGCCCACCGACCCCGACGTCGCCCCCCTCGGCCACCGGGTCCTCCGGGCGATCTCCGAACGCATCCAATGGCGCGCCCAGCTCGACGCCGCCAGACGTGCCGCCGACTCGCCCGATGTTTCGGCAACCGCAGACACGAACCCGACCGGGAAGGAGGCTACCGAGTGGAGAAGCTGCTGACGGTCAAGGAAGCCGCGGCTCGCCTGGGTACCACCGAGCGATTCCCCCGCCGGCTCATCGCTGAGCGGCGCATCCGTTACGTGAAGCTCGGCGGCCACCACGTCCGCATTCCTGAACCCGCCTTAGCTGAGTTCATCGCCTCCGGCACAGTCGAGCCGGTCACCGTCACGTGGGCAAGCGGAAGGGTGGTGGCCTGATGGGTAAGCGTCGTCAGTTCGGCATGGTTCGCAAGCTGCCATCGGGGCGGTTTCAAGCCTCGTTCCTGCCGCCTGCTAGTGGCGTTCGGCAGAACGCGCCGCACACCTTCAAGACCAAGACCGATGCTCACCGCTGGCTGACGTTGGTGGAGGCGGACATCTCGCGTGGCACCTGGATGGACGACCGTGCGGCAGCCGAATTGTTCGGCAACTACGCGCGGGCCATCCTGCGGGACAGTCCGAAGATCGGTGTCCGTTGGCGGGAGACGTGCGAGCGAAATCTTCGACTTCACCTGGCACCGCTGGTGGGCGTACCCCTTCGGGAGCTGACGGCGAGCAGGGTCCGGGAGTGGCATGCCGCCGCTCTACGGGGTAGCGGTGGCCGTACCTCTATCTCTCAGTCGTACCGGTTCCTGCGGATGGTCATGAACACCGCTGTTCGTGAGGGCATCATTGCTCGGAACCCGTGCCAGATTCCGGGGGCCGGCACGGTCCGCGTCGCCGAGCGTCCTGTCGCTACGCCGGCTCAGGTCGTCGCCCTGGTCGGCGCCATCAATCCGCGTTACCGCACGGCGGTACTCATCGCTGCCTGGTGTGGCCTGCGGCGTGGGGAAATCGCGGGGTTGCGCGTCTCGGACGTCGACCTGGTCGAGCACACCATCACAGTCCGCAAGGCCCGGGTCGAGCCGCTGCATGATCGGGGGAAGGCGTTCGACAAGGACCCCAAGTCCGAGGCGGGCAAACGGACCATCGCCATCCCGCCACACGTCATCCCGGTGATCCGTCTGCACCTGGATGAGTACGCGGGCAAAGATCGACTGTTCGTCAGTCGCGATGGCTCGCCCCTGCGGGGGGACACCTTGTATCAGGCGTTCGTCCGCGCACGGGCGAAGGTGGGCCTGGATGACCTCACCTTCCACGACCTGCGGCACACGGGGCAGACCCTCGCCGCACAGACCGGCGCGACTCTGGCAGACCTAATGAAGCGGCTGGGTCACTCGTCCATGGCGGCAGCTCGTCGCTACCTGCACGCCGTGGACGGGCGTGACCGGGAGATCGCCAAAGCCCTGTCCGAGCTGGCCGCGCATGGCGATGTTGCACGGCTGCCCCGGCACATCACCATGCGGAGCTAGTTGGTGCGCTACTCCCGCGATACGACGAACCAACCCAGCGCAGCTAGAGCAAGCAGCAGTCCTACGGCCAACAAGATGCCGGAGATCAGGAAGGGCATGGGGATGAGAGACGTGGCCTCCAGGATCAGCACCGCGGCCGCGACTAGCGCGAGGCCGACGCCGATGCGGACTCTCCGGGCCTGCTGGTTCTCCGTCGGAGGGGCCGGGCGCGTCCAGGCTGCGGGGAACCGTCGTGATACAGCGAGACGGACGCCGGCCATGAACAGGAAGAGGAAGAAGAGCACGAGCACCAGGCGGACGGCGACCAACACCACGTTCGTGTCACTCATGCGGCCATCGTTCAGGGCATGTCAAGGCTAGTTGCACGGGCCGTTGCACGACGGGGTACGGCGACTCTCTGACCTGGGGAAATGCGGGTGCCTGAAAATCGGAAGGTCGGCGGTTCGACCCCGCCCCTGGCCACATAGCCTTTCGCCGGGCTACAGGAGCGCCGACCAGCGGAAACGCCGGTCGGCGTTCTGCTTTACGCCCGGCGAGTCTGGACGACTCCTCGGGGGACGTTAGGGTGCGGCATGACCGAGGTTCCGCTGACCGGTGGGCACATCGCTCGTGAGGTCGTCCGGATCGGCGGAACCGTGCACCGCCGAGGCGGTGAAGAGAACGCGCTCAGCGTGCGGCTGCTCTCCCACCTGGAAGCCGTCGGCTACCCGTACGCGCCACGGCACCTGGGAGTCGACCCGCACGGTCGGGAGATGCTCACCTTCATCCCCGGGGAAACCACGGACCACCCCAGCCAGCGGGCGGCCGGAGCGTACGCCTTGGGCGGGAGGATGCTCCGTGCCCTGCACGACGCCACCTCCGGTCATGCCCTGGCCGCTGGCGCCGAGTGCGTCGTCCATGGTGATCCGGGTCCCTTCAACACGATCTTCCAGGGCGGCCTTCCGGTTGCCTTCATCGACTGGGACTCGTGTCGCCCGGGCGACCGGCTCGACGACCTCGGTTACATGGCGTGGACCTGGTGCATCCAGTCGCAGGGCCACGTACCGGTGGCGGACCAGGCCCGTCACCTTCGTGAGCTACGCGACGGCTACGGCGATGTCGAGCCCCAGTCGCTGATCCGGGCCGTTCTGCGCAGGCAGACCGAGCTCGCCGAGGTGGAGGAGGCCAACCTGCGCGATCCGCGACACTCTCCCGCGCGGCGTCGCCACGCCGAGTGGGCGGTCGCGTGGGCGCGGGCGGACCGAGCCCTGGTCGTACGGCACGAAGAGGAGCTGTTCGCCGCCCTGGCCGCGCCGCGGCGACCGTCGGACCCGAGCGCGTAACCGTCGCCGGGCCGCGCGGAGATCCCAGGCCGGCGCGAACGCCGCCGGGGATCGTCGTGCCACATCGCCGGCGACCCGCCACTCAGGCGCAGCAGGTGCTCTCGGCGGCCTTGGCCAGCTGCGGGGAGTCGGCCTTGACGGTGTACACCTCCCACGGCTCGTCGCCCGGGCCGCGCACCCAGACCTTGTCCTGGAGCGCGTAGCAGCACTCGGTGTCGTTCTCCTCCAGCGTGACCGGGCCGGCGTCGGTGAGGCGGCCGATGGCGGCGGCGACCTCGTCGGTGCTGGCCACCTCGACGCCGAGGTGGTCCAAAACGGTGGGCCGGCCGGGCTCCCCTTTGAGCAGGACGAGCTTCAGCGGGGGGGGTTCCCGGGGAAACGGTACGAGGACTGGAAGCTCACCGACCCCGCCGGGCAGCCCCTCGACGTGGTGCGGCAGATGCACGACGAGATCAGGGCGAGGGTCGCGGCGCTGGTCGCCGGCCTCCGACGCGACTGACGCGGCTCACTGCGGCGTCTGGCCGCGACGCCACACCTCGCTCTGCACGCCGTGCCGCTCGGCGGCGTGCCGCTCCTGCTCCAATCGCGCGGCGCGCGCGGCGGCCGCGTCCTCCGGCCCGGACAGCCGCGCCCGGTCCCGCCGGGCCACCAGGACGAACGCCCCGATCATCAGCACCGCCATGACCACCAGCAAGCCGACCAGCGCTCTCATGCCGTCGAGCGTAGGAAGACCGGTCAACCCCCTTGCGCTTCAAGGTTTGTAATGCAAACCTATTTGGGTCACAGTAGCTCGATGCCCCGGGAGGAACCATGTCGTCCGCACCGTCGCCCCGCGAGGAGAGCCCGGAGGAACTGCTCGAATCGGTGACCACGCTGCGCCGCAGAGCGCGGGCGGCCCGCCAGGCGTACTGGTTCCCGCTCCTGCTGTTCGGCGTGCTGACCGCCGCGGCCGCGCCGCTGTACGTCGAGTCGACGGAACCGGCCGCCCTGCGCGCCACCCCGGACAACCCGCCGCTCACCGGCCTCGGCGGCGACTTCCTGGAACGGTCGGCCGCGCTCGGCTGGTACTGGTTGGCCGCACTCGTCGGCGGCTACCTGCTCAGCCTCGCCTGGTACCGGCGGCACGGCCGGCGCTCCGGCGTGCAGACCCCGACCCGGGCGTACGTCGTCGCCGGCATCGCCGGCACGCTCGTCGGCCTCGTCCTCCCCGTCGTGCTGGAGTTCCTGCTGTTCAACACGGCGGCACCGGTGTCGGACGGCACCCGGTGGCTGACCGGCCCGCTGCTCGGCGCCGCCAACCGCGGCATGCTGCCGCACCTCGTGATCGCCCTCGGCTTGGCGGTACTCGCCCACCTGGAACGCAGCCGACGCCTGTGGATCGTGGTCGGTCTCCACACCGCCGTGCTCGTCGCGGTGAACGCCTGGTTCCAGGTCGCCGACCTGCAACCGGGCGACCTCGACCGATTCAGCTTCATGCTGGCGGCCCTGCTTCCCGTGCCGGTCCTGCTGGTCGGCGGGGGTGTCGCGCTCGCCGCCACCAGGCAGCAGCACAATGGGTACGCGTGAGCACCGAGGACGGCCCCCGCAGCGCGCCGGCGTACCCGACGAACGGCCTCGACGACACCGTCCACCAGCGGCACCGGCTCGGCATCCTGACCATCGCCGCGGAGAGTGAGCGGGTGGAGGTCGTCTATCTCCGGGAGGCCCTCGAACTCACCGCGGGCAACCTGTCGAGGCACCTCACCGTGCTGGAGGAGGCGGGCCTGATCCAGGTGGAGAAGGGTTACCACGGTCGTCGGCCGAGAACCTGGATCCGGATCACCCGGGAGGGCCGGCGGGCCCTGCTCGCCGAGATCACCGCCCTGCGGGCGCTGCTCATCCGCCACACGGCCCTCGACCCCGGCGCGGACCCCGCCTGAGACCGGGATCCGTCAGCGGCCCCGGCGTGGGGGGCGGTTCTGGGCCATGCCGCCCTGGATCGCCTCCCACACGCTCCGGCCCGCCTGCCGCAACGTCTGCCCGGCCTGACCCGCCAACTGCGCGGCCCCGCCGGCCGAACCCGGCTCCGGCCCGGCGCCTCTCCCACCGCCCGGCCGGTCGCCGCCCGAACCGGTGTCCCCGCCCTCGCCGCCCGAACCGGCGGCACCGCCCTCGCCGCCCGAACCGCCCGAACCGGCGGCACCGCCCTCGCCGCCCGAACCGCCCGAACCGGCGGCACCGCCCTCGCCGCCCGAATCGGCGGCACCGCTCGCGCCCCCCGCACCGGCGCCCTCGGCGGTCCCGCCGCCGTGCTGCCCTGATCCGGGGTCGCCGCCACCCGGTTCCGCGGCCCGCCCGGAACCCTGACCCGCCCCCACCTCACGCGCCGCGTCACCGGCCGGTCCGGCTCCGGGGCGGTCCGCCCGGCCCTCGTCGGTGCGGACGGGGCCGCTGCCGACCCCCGAGCCGGCGGCGAACTCCGCCGCGGTCTCCGCGGCCGGCCGGACCGCCGATGCGGTGACCTCGGCCGCGGCCCGGTCCACGACCGGTTCGCCGAGCTGACCGGCCGCGCGGTGCACGTCCTCGACCGTCGCCCCGACCGACCGGGCCAGCGCGTCGATCAACTGTGGGTTCCGGTCGATGGTGGTCAGCGCCCGGTCCAGGATCTGCACCAGCTTCTCCAACCGGACCTTGAGCAGCGCCTCGGCCCGGACGCCGGCGATGTCCAGCTCGACGCCCTCCAGGTGCACCCGGACGCCCGCGTCGAGCTGGAGCAGGTTGGCCAGCCGGGCCCGCAACGACAGGTCCGCGTCCAGCCCGTCGACCGCCAGCCGGATCTCGTCGACCGACAGCTCCGCCACGTCGAGCAGGACGTCCGGCTCCGGCCCGGCGCCGCCCCCCTGCTCCGGCCGCTCGTCGGCAGGCTCCGGCACGCGTTCGCTGGCTCGACTCTCGCTCATGCTCCCCGCTCCCCCGTCGGCCGGTCCGTCCGGTCCGGGTCAGCGGCGGTTACCCGCTTTGCGGTACGGCATCCGTCGGCCGCGGCCGCGGCCGGGTTCGTGGATCGACGACCATGCCCTTCCCGGTTGTCGGAAACCCGGGGTCCCGCTCTCCGGAAGCGGGCACGACGAAAGCTGCACAGCGGGACATGAGCCGGTATGGTCCGGGCCTATGGGACAGGAGATGACCGATCCGGATGAGGTCCGGCAGGAATCCGACCGCTTCTCCCTCCGCAGCAGCCTCCTGGTCCCCGTGCCCGTGGAGCAGGCGTACGCCGTCTTCACCGGCGCGCTGGATGACTGGTGGGTCCGCGAATACACCTGGTCCGGGCCGCAGGCGCTGGCCGGGCTCGGCATCGAGCCGCGGGCCGGCGGCATGCTCTACGAGATCGGCCCCTACGGCTTCCGCAACGACTGGGGTCGCGTGCTGACCTGGGACCCGCCCCGGCGGCTGGTCTTCACCTGGCAGATCGGGCCGGACCGGGTGCCGGTGCCGGATCCGGCGCGGGCCAGCGAGGTGGAGGTCCTCTTCCATCCGGAAGGCGACGGGTCGACCCGGGTGGACGTGGAGCACCGCTACTTCGACCGGCACGGCTCGGCCGCCGAGGGCTACCGCGAGGCGCTCACCGCGGGCTGGCACGAGTTGCTCTGCCGCTACCTGGCCACGGTCGCCCGCACCGGAGACTGAACGGAGCCGGCGGTCAGCCGGTGATGCCCCGGCTCATGTCCGGGCCGCTCACCCCCGTACCACCCAGGTCGGCCCGCCGGCCGGCGTCCGCGCCCGAGCCGTAGCCACCTCCGGCGAGGCGGCGGCGCGGGGCGGTACGCAGTCGCGGGTACACCTCGGCGAGCCGCCGCTGCACGCGGTCGGAGCGGTCGGCGAGTACCAGCGCCACCGACGACGCCCCGGCCTCGGCGGCCGCGCCGGCCTCCGCCGCACGCAGCCGCTCGGCGACGACCTGGGCGAAACCGGCCAGCCAGGTGCGCCGGTACGCGGCCGGATGCTCGCCGTCCGGCACGACGGCCCCGGCCAACCCGTGGGCGGCCTGCACCAGCAACGAGGTGAAGAGCAGCTCGGCCCGTTCCAGGTCGCTCGCGAAGCCGAACAGGTGCATGGCGAACCCGGTGCCCTGCCGGCGGCGTACGCAGCGGCAGCGCAGCGGGTCGGCGACCGCCGCGAGCAGGCCGGCCTTGTCCCGGGCGTACGGGGCGACGACCTCGACCACCCGGTCGCCCACCGGGTCACGGGTCGGGTCGGCGGCGGCCAGCAGCGCGCGGTCGACGCCGTAGCGGGCGATCAGCTCGGTCGCCTTGGCCATGAAGGCGGCCGACTCGGCGGGGGTGCAGGCCGGGTCCTCGGCCTGGGCGAGCAGCTTGCGCACCTTGCTGAGCATCGCCTCGGACATGCCCCAGAGCTATCACAGGGCCGTCGGGCGCGAGCGTTCAGTCCTCGCGACTGCGCAGCGTGGCGATGGTCGAGCCGGCGAGGGTGAGCAGGCAGTCGGGCAGCAGCCCGTCGGCCGCCGCCGCGCCGAACAGCGCCTCGCCGGTGTCGGCGTCGTCGTTGGCGCACGCGCTGACGAAGCGCGCCACCCAGCGGGTGTCGTAGTCGGCCTGGTCGATGCCGGGGAAGTCGAGCGCGGCGGCACCGGCCGGCGCGTCGTCGCCGAGCATGGTGGCGGCCAGGCACCAGGCCACCCCGTACGCCCCGGACAGCCCCGAGCGGCCGACCACCGCGTCGAAGGCGCCGACCACGCCGTCGCCGTCCCCGACCAGCGCCGAACGGAGCACGGCGGTCGCGTCGTCCAGCGTCTGCTGTGCGTCGTCGGTCACCTGCGGAACAGTAGCGCCGGGGGTCAAGCGGTGACCCCGGATCGGCCCGACGATCACGCACAGTGATTCCCGCAGTCGGGGTGCCGACGGAGCCCACTCCACAGTCCCGCCCGCCGCGCCGGCACGCTAATGTGCGCAGCGGACCTTCGCCCGAGGAAGGACGACCATGCTGAGAACACGCACGTCGCGCGCGGCCCTGTCCACGGCCTGCGCGGCGCTCCTGCTCGCCACCAGCGCCTGCGGGAGCGACGAGCCGAAGGACGCGGCCACCACCCAGGTACGCCTCTACGGCACCGACGGCAACATGCTCAACTCCTACGCCGCGTCCCTCAAGGACCGGGCGGATCTCCTCAACGGCATGAAGGGCACCACCCCTCTCACGCCGCTGCCGGAGAGCTTCAAGGAGCGGCTACGCAACGTAGACCCGAAGCTGACCGACTATCTGTACTCGGCGGAGTCGTACGACGCCGTGGTGATCAGCGCGCTGGCCGCCCAGCTCGCCGGCACCACCGCGCCGGCCGAGATCGCCAAGCAGATCGTCGGGGTGACCACCGGCGGTCAGCGCTGCGACGAGGTGGCGGCCTGCCTCCAACTCGCCCGCGCCGGGCAGGACATCGAGTACCGGGGCGTGTCGCTGACCCGGGCCGGGTTCACCGACGCCGGCGAGCCGGCCACCGCGAGCTACGGCACGTTGCACTTCGACAACGAGAAGATCGACGACGCGAAGACCGAGTTCGTCGGCGCGGGTGAGGACTCGGGCGCGAGCAGCAAGGCGCCGCCGCGCGGTCGCAAGGTGCGCGACGGCAAGGCGAAGGACGCCCCGCTGGTGCTCGGCGGCCTGCTGCCGAAGACCGGTGACCTGGCGCTGGCGTACCCGCCGATGGCGGCCGCCGCGGCGCTCGCCCTCGCCGAGGTCAACGCGGCCGGTGGCGTACTCGGCGAGCCGGTGAAGTGGGTCGACGGCGACGACGGCACCAACCCGGCGGTGGCGAAGGCGACGGTGGCCTCGCACGTCGGGCAGGGTGTCCAGGTCATCATCGGCGCCGGCGCCTCGGGCATCTCCCGCGCGGTGCTGCCGGACGTGGTGGCCGCCGGCCGGATCCTGTTCTCGCCGTCGAACACCGACGCGGGCCTGAGCACCGTGGACGACAAGGGGCTCTACTTCCGCACCGCGCCGCCGGACAGCCTCCAGGGCCGCGCCCTGGCCGACGTGATGCTGCGGGACGGGCCTCGCAAGATCGTGATCCTGGCCCGCAAGGACTCCTACGGCGAGGGTCTCCAGGAGAACGTCCGGGCCGAACTGGAGAAGGCCGGGGTCGGCGCGGACCGGCTCAAGCTGCTCACCTATCTGCCGCCGGAGGACCCGAACACGCCCGTCGACTTCGGTGGCCTCGCCCAGGAGATCAAGGGCTTCGGTCCGGAGGCGGTGCTGCTGATCGGCTTCGGTGAGTCCATGCCGTCGATCACCGCGATGGCCGACGCCGGAATCCAGTTCAGCAGCTGAGACGCGCACGACGGGGGCCGCACCGGGACGACCGGTGCGGCCCCCGCTGTCTCAGCGGGCCTTGCGGCGCTCCAGGAACTCGGTCATCCGCCGCTGCTTCTCCTCGTCCTCGAAGAGGACCGCCTGGCTGAGCAGGTCGAGCTGCGGGTGCGCGGCCGGCGGCGCGTCGACGGCCAGCTTGGTCAGCCGCAACGCCAGCGCGGAGCCCTTGGCCATCTCGTCGAGCAGCTCGTGTGCGGTGGACAGCAGCTCCACCGGGTCGGCCACCACCCGGTTGACCAGACCGATCCGCAGCGCCTCGTCGGCGTCCACCCGCCGGCCGGTGAACAGCAACTCCTTCGCCCGGGCCTCGCCGATCAGGGCGGGCAACCGGTAGGTCGCGCCCGCGCCGGCCAGAATGCCCAACCGTACCTCGGGCTGACCGAACACCGCACGGCCCGTGCACACCCGCAGATCGCAGGCGTACGCCAGCTCGGCGCCGCCGCCCAGCGCCGGGCCGTCGACCGCCGCCACGGTGGGCATCGGGAGCGCCCGGATCCGGGCGAAGACGCCCTGGTTGATCGCGGCCAGCGCGTCCAGCCGGCCGCGTTCGCGGAGCTGGGCGATGTCCGCGCCGCCGGCGAAGATGCCTTCGGCGCCGCCGGTGAGCAGCATCAGCCGGGGTCGCGCCTCCAGCTCGGCGCAGACCGCGTGCAGTTCGCCGACCAGGTCGGCGTCGATCGCGTTGCGCTTCTCCGGCCGGTCCAGCGTCACCACCAGCCGGTCCGGCAGTTCCTCGATCCGCAACCCACTCACTGTTTGACGCCGTCCTTCCACGTGTAGAAGCCCTGGCCGGACTTCTTGCCCAGCTTCCCGGCGTCCACCATCTCCAGCAGCAGCGGCGGCGGCGCGAACCGGTCCCCGTACGCGGCCTGGAGGGTGCGCGCGATGTCGAGCCGGACGTCCAGCCCGACCAGGTCGGTCAGCTCCAGCGGCCCGACCGGGTGCCGGTAGCCGAGCACCATGGCCTTGTCGATGTCGGCCGGGCTGGCCACCCCGTCGGCCACCATCCGGATCGCCTCCAGGCCGAGCGTGACGCCGAGCCGGGAGGTGGCGAAGCCGGGCATGTCGCGTACCACGACGGGGTCCTTGCCCAAGCGGCCGGCGAGCGCGACGGCTGCCTCGGTGGTCTCCGGCGCGGTGGCCGGGCCGACCACCACCTCCAGCAGTGCCATCGCCCAGACCGGGTTGAAGAAGTGCAGCCCGACGAAGTCCGCCGGGCGGTTCAGCCCGTCGGCCAGCTCGGCGATCGGGATGCTGGAGGTGTTGCTGCCCAGCAGCACCGGTCGGCGGCCCTCGGCCTCGCGGAGCACGGCCCGCTTGAGGTCGAGCCGCTCGGGCACCGCCTCCACGATCACGTCCGGTCCCTCGGCCACCTCGGCCAGGCCGGCGCGCAGGGTGACCCGCGCCCGGTTGGCGGTCGCCGCCTCCTCGGTCAGCTTGCCCCGCCGCACCCCGCGCTCCCACAGCTCACCGAGCCGCCGGACGGCGTCGGCGCCCCGGGCCGGGTCGACCTCGACCAGCTCGACCGCGTACCCGGCGCCGGCCGCCACGTACGCGATGCCGAGGCCCATGGTGCCGGCCCCGACGACCACAAAACGACCACTCATCGACGTCCCCTCGCCGCGGCGGGGGCGGGCGGGGTCTCCGCCGCGCCGGGCCCGGCCGCTCGCTCCTGGATGCGACCCTATGCAGGGCCGGGCCGCCGGGCATGCGTGGGGGCGGAGCGGACGGGGTACAGACGGCCGTCAACGCCGAAGGAAGGATCGAGATGAGCCAGGCACCGGAGAGCGCGCAGAACACCGAGACGGTCGAGACGCGCGGCGACGAGCGGGTGGACCTGCTCCGCGCGGACACCAACAACGACGGCAAGACCGACGTCTGGGTGGTGGACACCGACGGCGACGGCAAGGCCGACCTGTTCCAGTTCGACACCGACGGCGACGGCAAGGTGGACATCACCATGGTCGACATCGACGAGGACGGCACGCCGGACGAGGTGGTCGACGGCGACGGTGGCCTGCCGCCGGAGCAGACGACGCCCACCGTCCAGGTCTGAGATGCAAGGAAGGGCCCCTTCTTATCGCCTGAGCGATAAGAAGGGGCCCTTCCTAACGCCTGAGAGCGAGCGTGGCGAGGTAGTAGGGGTGGTCGGTGTCGTCCACGTCGGTCAGTCGCCACGGTGAGCCGTGGACCAGCTCGGCGAACTCCTCGGGCGAGCAGACCAGGTAGTCGAACCACTCGGTGCCGAGCAGCCGGTAGCGCAGCCGCAGCCGCAGCTGCCCGCCCAGCCGGCCCCGCCGCCGGTTCCGCTCGTGGTAGCCGGTGTGCACCGGGTCGGTGGTCCCGTACGGGTCGGTGCCGTGCGCGATCACCGTCGCCCCCGGCCGGGCCAGCGCGGCGAGCGCGGCCAGCAGCGCGGGGGCCCGCTCCCGCCCCTCGAAGAGCCCGAGGTTGTTGCCGAGCAGCAGGAACGTGTCGTAGCGCCGTCCGTCGGCGACGTGCTCGTCGACGGTGCCGTGCACCAGCTCGCGTACGCCCCGGTGCCGACTGACCCGCAGCGCGCCGAGCGAGGTGTCCAGGCCGGTGACCGGCACGCCGCGCTCCTGCAGGTGCAGCGCGATCCGGCCGGCGCCGACGCCGACGTCGAGCACGTGCCCGTGGACCCGGTCGACCGCCCGGTGGTCGTGTGGCTGCCAGCGGTCCGGCGGGTCGAGGTAGTGGCCGGCGGGCGCACCGTTGACCAGCCCGTCGTCGCGCTCGATGATCTCGATGACCGGGCGGGGCAGGCGCCCGCCGGCCATCGGTCGGGGACCGATGCCGGTCGCCACCGCGTACGCGTCGCGGATCATTTCGCCGAACACGTCGCCGATCTCGGGTTCCCCGGTCATGAGAGAGCACGCTATCCGGGCTCGGCGCCGCTGTCGCAGCCGTATCCTGGGCGGCGTGACCGACCTGGACCGCCTTGCGGCGGAGAAGTACGTCCTGCTCACCACGTTCCGCAAGGACGGCCGGGCGGTGGCGACCCCGGTGTGGGCGGTGCGCGACGGCGACGCGCTGGCGGTGTGGACCGTGTCCGACTCCGGCAAGGTGAAGCGGATCCGGCGCGACGGCCGGGTCACGGTCGCGCCGTGCGACGTGCGCGGACGCCCCCACGGTGAGGCGGTGCCGGCCCACGCGACGATCAGCGACCAGGAGAGCACCCGGCGGATCCGGGGCCTGCTCAAGCACAAGTACCGGCTGATCGGCCGGCTGAGCCTGCTGGGCAGCCGGCTGCGCCGGGGGGAGGGCGGCACGGTGGGGCTGCGGATCGTCCTGGACGGACCGGCCCCCGGACACGATTAAGGGCGGTGGCCCGTCGGCCGACCGCCCTTGATCGGGATTGCCTGAGGAACTTCGGGCCGTCAGTCTCCCTGACGCTGCTGGGGAATCTGCCCCTGCAGCAGGGCCCGAACCTCCGACTCGCGGTAACGGCGGTGGCCGCCCAGGGTCCGGATGGCGCTGAGCTTGCCAGCCTTGGCCCACCGGGTCACCGTCTTCGGGTCGACACGGAACATCGACGCCACCTCGGCCGGTGTGAGTAGCGGCTCTGGTTCGTGCGTTCGCGATGCCATCGGGGTCACTCCTCCACATGTATAGACATCGGCCGGGGTCCCGCCGGCCGACGCGTCTCCCATGGTCCGGCTAGTCCCCGATGTCCGACATGGGCCGAACGGCTGAAGGTCCCTAGACGGACGGATGAAGCATGCCCGATTTTTACGACTTTTATGCCGCAGAAACTACCTTATTCGGACTCATGATCACGGTTCGTGATGCGTCAACTACGAGACACTCTCGTATCACGACCCCCGAAAGGGGGCAAACCGGGCGTCAGTTGCAGCGCTCCAGCAGCTGCACCGCACGCCAGCGCGCGACCAGCTTGTCGTAGGCCGCCGAGGCCTCCTCCGCCTCGCCCCGGGCCAGCCCGGCCAGCCCCTCCGCGACCAGCTCGGTCGAGTCGTCGTCCGCCAGCGTCTCGTCCGGCAACAGCTGCACCAGGCCGCCGTAGTCCAGCTCGACCACCGACCGCGGGTGGAACTCCTCCAACCAGCGGGCGGCCTCCTCGACCGCCTCGGTGATCGGCGCCTCCCCGACCGACTTGCGCAGCACCGACAGCGCCCGCGAGGAGCGGCGCCGCGCCTTGGAGATCTCCGTGCGGAAGCGCAGCGCGCGCCGCTCCGGCTCGGTGACCAGATGCCGCTCCCCGGCCTCGAACAGCACGAACCAGCGCAGCGGCACACCCCAGGTGGCGATCTGCTCGTGCACCCGGGGCACCCCGTGCTCCAGCACCCGGGCCCCGCTGCGCCAGTCCTCCACCACGGCCTTGGCCTGCCCGGCCAGCACCGGCGGCACGAACGCGTCGGCGAGCACCGACGGCACCCCGTCCCGCGCGCTCAGCGCCGCCTCGGCGACCCGGATGCGCAGGTTCCACGGGCAGACCAGCAGCGCCTCGTCGGTCTCCAGGACGTACGCCTCGTCCGGCAGGTCGGGCAGCCGGGTCCAGCCCGCGCCGAGCGCCTCGATCACCGCCGTCCGCTGCCGCACCGGCCCCTCCAGCGGGGCGATCGCCCGACCCTCGCTCACGTACCGGCGCCAGTACGACTGCCGGTCCCGGTCGAAGGCGGTCAACGGCTCGTACACGCGCAGGTATGAAGCGAAGAGCGACGGCACGGCGCGATCCTCCCACGAGACGGGACCCCCCGTCGCCGCCGTCACGCCGGCGGCGTGACGTGCGCGACAGTACGGTTCCGGCCGATATTAGGCTCAACGGCACCGGCACCATCCCGCCGGCGTGCCACCGAAGGTTCCGCACCCCACAAGGGCGCACACCGACACAGGAGTCAGCCATGGGCGTATTCGCCAGCACCGACGACCCGGTATCCACGGGTCACGAGCAGGTCGTGTTCTGCCAGGACAAGCAGTCCGGCCTGAAGGCGATCATCGGGATCTACTCCACCGCGCTGGGCCCCGCGCTCGGTGGCACCCGGTTCTACCCGTACGCCAGCGAGGCCGAGGCCCTCGCCGACGTGCTCGACCTCTCGCGGGGCATGGCGTACAAGAACGCCCTGGCCAACCTCGACCTCGGTGGCGGCAAGGCGGTCATCTGGGGTGACCCGGAGCAGATCAAGAGCGAGGCGCTGCTGCGCGCCTACGGCCGCTTCGTGGAGTCGCTGAACGGCCGCTACTACACCGCCTGCGACGTCGGCACCTACGTCGCCGACATGGACGTCATCGCCCGCGAGACCCGCTACGTCACCGGTCGCAGCGTGGAGCACGGCGGCGCCGGCGACTCGTCGATCCTCACCGCCTGGGGCGTCTTCCAGGGCATGCGGGCCGCCGCCGAGCACGTCTGGGGCAGCCCGACGCTCGCCGGCCGGCGGGTCGGTGTGGCCGGCCTGGGCAAGGTCGGCAAGTACCTCACCGCGCACCTGCTGTCCGACGGCGCCGAGGTCGTGGCGACGGACGTCAACCCGCGCGCCCGGGAGTGGGTGCGCACCACCCACCCGCAGGTCACCCTGGTGGACGACACCGCCGCCCTGGTCGCGTCCGACATCGACGTGTACGCCCCGTGCGCGCTGGGCGGCGCGCTGGACGACGAGACCGTGCCGGTGCTGCGGGCCAAGGTGGTCACCGGCGCGGCGAACAACCAGCTCGCCCACCCGGGCATCGAGAAGGTCCTCGCCGACCGGGGCATCCTCTACACCCCCGACTACGTGGTGAACGCCGGTGGCGTGATCCAGGTCGCGGACGAGATCGAGGGCTTCAACTTCGATCGGGCCAAGCTGCGCGCCACCCGGATCTTCGACACCACGCGGGAGATCCTGCGGCTCGCCGACGACGAGGGCGTCCCGCCGGCGGTCGCCGCGGACCGGCTCGCCGAGCGGCGGATGGCCGAGGTCGGCCGCCTGCGCACCATCCACCTGCGCTGAACGTCACCCGGGGGCGGGCCGCCGGCTCCGCCCCCGGGCACACGCCGGACCGGGTACGGCGTTAAGCTGACCCTCGGGATATTTCGTCCGGTTTGCGCACTGTCACGGCCGGCACCGGCCGACGCCCCTTACCCGGTACACTTTGTGACGGCTGGAACACTGCGACGCGCAGGGCCGGTCGACGGTGACCCGAGGTGCCGAACGGTGGCATCCCCATGTACCGTAAGAGCCACGAGAGATGCCTGACGTCATCGGGGCCCGCCTTCGGGCTGCCCCGCATTCTGTGCGAGGGGGTCGAGCCATGGGGCGCGGCCGTGCTAAGGCCAAGCAGACGAAGGTGGCCCGGGAGTTGAAGTACCACTCCCCGAACACCGACCTAACCGCCTTGCAGCGCGAACTGGCGGGTAGTGGTAAGTCTGAGCACAACTTCGACGACGACTACAAAGAGTATGTCGACGACGATGACGAGGACCACGCGGACGACGACCCGGACACCTGGGCCCGCCCGACCCGCTGACCTCCCATCACATCTGAGCACGCGGCAACCCCCGCGTGCTCACGCATGTGCTCTGCCGAGCCGGCGTACGACCGACGATCAGGGACCTGCCGCACCGGGGCGACCCCCGGCCGCACCGGCAGGTCCTTGATCGCGGAACCGTTCCCTCAGCGCGGTCGGTTGTTCCAGTTGTAGAACGTCGGGATGTTCTCGAAGTGGTTCCACGCGCACACCGCGCTGGCACCGTCGCCCCCCGACACCTCCGCCCGCAGCAGCCGCGCCGCCTCGGCCTCGTGGAGCAGCGCGGTCAGCCCCGCGGCCGCGTCCCGCACCCGGTCGGCGACCACGTCCCGGTCGTTGTCACTGGTGATCTCGGGCATGCTCCAACACTCCCTCCAATAGGCGGATCTTGCTGTTGCGGCAGTGCTCGGTCTCCGTGCCGTCGAACCGCCCCAGCTCGAAGTAGCGGTTGGCGGCGTGACCACCACCGCAGAACCCGAAGTAGGCGCAGGACGACCGGCACGCCTCCACCCCGGTGAGGAACTCACCGACCCAGGGCGTCCGCCCGGCGCCGGCGAGGATCTCGCTCAGCGGGGTGGTCAGCACGTTCCCGCTGCCGAAGTCGCCGTAGCGGGGGTCGCTGAAGCCGGCCAGCTCGGGGGAGAGCACCACCACCGAGCCGTCGTGGCCGACGGTCGGGATCGGGTCGAGGTGACGGGGCAACAGGTCGCCCGCCGTGCCGGCCAGGACCGCCCCCGCGTACCGCAGTGACCACTCCACCTCGCGCAGGTGGATCCGGGGATCCCGACGCCAGGCCGCGACCAGCTCGGCCCAGAAGCCGGTGACGTCGGCCGCGTCGCGGGCGTTCGTCCGGGTGTTGACGCCCTCGGTCTCCTCGATGTTGACGCCCAGCACCTCGCAGCCCAGGTCGAGGAAGTAGTCGTACAGCTCGGTCGCCAGCCCCGGCTCCGGCCGGGAAACCACCGCCAGCGCCGAGAAGGGCAGCCCGTGCCGACGCAGCGCCGCCACCCCGGCCACGATCCGGTCGTACGCCGGCCGCCCGCCCCGGGTGACCCGCTCGGCGTTGCGCGCCCGCGGGCCGTCCACGCTCACGCTCACCCGCACCCGGTGCTCGGCGAAGAACGCGCACCAGGCGTCGTCGACGAGGGTCGCGTTGGTCTGCACGTGGTGCTCGACGTCCGGCCCGAACGGGGCCAGCAGCGCGGCCAGGTGCTCCCGACCGGCCGCGAGCGGCTCCCCGCCGTGCCAGACCACGGAGAAGCGCCCCCCGGCCGACCAGGGGTTCACCGACGCCGCCACCGCCTCGGCCACCGCCACCGGCATCCGCCGGTCCGCCGCGCGCAGCGGCAGGTAGCAGTAGGCGCAGTCGAGGTTGCAGAGCGTGGTCGGCTGCATGACCACGTACGAGGGGACGGCGGCGATGCCCCGCATTCCCTCGGGCGTGCGCGCAGCCATCGACCCCTCCCCCGCGTGCCTGGAAACCGAACCTTCAGGCTAGGCGGCGGTGGCCGCTCGGGTGAACCCCCGATCAGGTGCCCGGCTGATCAGCGGAGCGTGATCATCCCCGGGTGTGCTGCCCGACCATCTGCACGTTGCCGGAGCCCTCGATGATCTCGCCGGCCTGCCAGGCCTCGACGCCACGGCCGGTCAGCGTGGCCAGCGCGCGGTCGGCGTCCTCGGCGGAGACGATCGCGAACATACCGACGCCCATGTTGAACGTCGCCTCCATCTCCGGGTCCTCGATCCGGCCCTTGGACTGGATCAGGTCGAAGATCGGCTGCGGCTTCCAGGTGGAGCGGTTGACCACCGCGTCGACGTGCTCCGGCAGGACCCGGACCAGGTTGCCCGGGATGCCGCCGCCGGTGACGTGGGCCAGGGCCCGCACCTCCGCCTCGGCGATCAGCTTCAGGCAGTCCTGCGCATAGATCTTGGTCGGGGTGAGCAGCTCCTCGCCCAGCGTGCGCTGGCGGCCGAAGTCGTCGATCACCACGTCCAGCCGCATCCGGCCGGCGCCCAGCAGCACGTGCCGGACCAGGGAGTAGCCGTTGGAGTGCAGACCGGAGGAGCGCATCGCGATCACCACGTCGCCCACCTCGACCCGCTCCGGGCTGAGGATGTCGCTCTCCTCCACCACGCCCACACCGGTGGCCGAGATGTCGTACTCGTCCGGGCGCAGCACGCCGGGGTGCTCGGCGGTCTCGCCGCCCAGCAGCGCGCAGCCGGCGTACCGGCAGCCGTCCGCGATGCCCGCGCCGATCTCGGCGACCTTGTCCGGCACGACCTCGCCGGTGGCGATGTAGTCGAGCAGGAACAGCGGCTCCGCGCCGCAGGCGACCAGGTCGTCGACGACCATGGCGACCAGGTCGATGCCGACCGTGTCGTGGATGTCGAGCTGCTGGGCGATCACCAGCTTGGTGCCCACGCCGTCGGTCGAGGAGGCGAGGATCGGGTTCTTGTATTTCTTGGTGTCCAGCCGGAACAGGCCGGCGAAGCCACCGAGGTCACCCATGACCTCCGGGCGCCGGGTCTCCCTGACCTTGGACTTGAGCAGCTCGACCGCGCGGTCGCCCGCCTCGATCGACACCCCGGCGTCGGCGTACGAGACCGAGCGTTTGCGCTGCGTCCGGCCGGACCCCGCCGTCCAGGGCTGGCGGTCGCCGCCGGCGCCCGACGGGCTGGATCCTGCGCCGCTGCGCTCGGACACGTGCGTCACGGTTCTCCCCTTTGTGGTTCCCGCGGGACCGGAGCGGCCGGACCCGCGTCGGTGGTGCTACGGGTGGTGGGTCGGTGTGGCGACGAGCGGGACGGTGGGCTCGGCCGCCTCGGCGGCGACCCGGCGGCCCACTCCCTCGAGCACGTGCTTGCCGATCAGGTTCCCGGCCGGCAGTTCGATCGGGTACTCCCCATCGAAGCACGCCCGGCAGAGCCGCGTCTTCGGCTGCTCGGTCGCGGCGATGAGACCGGGCAGGGACACGTAGCCCAGCGTGTCGGCGCCGATCGAGCGCCGGATGCCCTCGTTGTCCAGCCCGTTGGCCAGCAGTTCGGCCCGGGTGGCGAAGTCGATGCCGTAGAAACAGGGCCAGCTCACCGGCGGCGACGAGATCCGGACGTGGACCTCCAGCGCCCCCGCCTCGCGCAGCAGCCGGACGATGGCCCGCTGCGTGGTGCCCCGGACGATCGAGTCGTCCACCACGACCAACCGCTTGCCGCGCACGTTCTGCCGCAGCGGGTTCAGCTTGAGCCGGACACCGAGCGCGCGCAGCGTCTGCGAGGGCTGGATGAAGGTGCGCCCCACGTACGGGTTCTTCATCAGGCCCTGGCCGTAGGTGATGCCGGACTCCTCGGCGTAGCCGATGGCCGCCGGGGTGCCGGACTCCGGCACCGGGATCACCAGGTCGGCCTCGATCGGGTGCTCCTTGGCGAGCTGCCGGCCGATCTGCACCCGGGCGGCGTGCACGTTGCGGCCGGCGATGGTGGCGTCCGGCCGGGCGATGTACACGTACTCGAAGAGGCAGCCCTTCGGCTCCGGCGCGGCGAACCGGCTGGAGCGCAGCCCGTTCTCGTCGATCGCGATCAGCTCACCCGGCTCCACCTCGCGCACCACGCTCGCGCCGACGATGTCCAGCGCGGCGGTCTCGCTCGCCACCACCCAGCCGCGCTCCAGCCGGCCGAGGACCAGCGGGCGCACGCCGTGCGCGTCGCGCGCCGCGTAGAGCGTCGACTCGTCCATGAAGACGAAGCTGAACGCCCCCCGCAGCTGCGGCAGCACCTCCATCGCGGCCGCCTCGACCGAGAGGTCGGGCCGGCTGGCCAGCAGCATGGTGACCAGCGAGGTGTCGTTGGTCGAGCCGTCGGAGTCGACGCCCCGGGCGGACACCTCGCGTCGCAGCTCGGCGGTGTTGACCAGGTTGCCGTTGTGGGCCAGCGCGATCGTCGTGCCGGCGGTGGTGGCCCGGATCGTCGGCTGGGCGTTCTCCCAGGTCGAGCCGCCGGTGGTCGAGTAGCGCGCGTGCCCGATGGCGACGTGCCCGCGCAGGCTCGCCAGGGTCGGCTCGTCGAACACCTGGGCGACCAGCCCGAGGTCCTTGTAGACCACCACGCCGGAGCCGTCGCTGACCGCGATGCCCGCGGCCTCCTGACCCCGGTGCTGGAGGGCGTAGAGCCCGAAGTAGGTGAGGTTGGCGACCTCTTCCCCGGGCGCCCAGACACCGAAGACGCCGCACGCGTCCTGGGGGCCGGGTCGCTGGGGGTCAAGGTCGTGGCTCAGCCGGCCATCGCCTCGGGGCACCTGCCGCTCCCTCATGGTGGGGGTCTGGACTGGCCTGGCGGAGTCGGGGGGCAGCTCCGCACCGTGGGCCGGGACCGTCGTCGGGCACCAGTGTACGCGAACAGGAGTCGACACCGACAGTCACGAACCGTCCGCCGAGCGTGACGCCGAGCTGCCACGACGGCCCGGCTAAATCGGGAGGTACGCGGAGAGGTCGGCCCGGATCCCGGAGACCCGTACGCGACCCTCGGTGACCGCTTCCGCCCAGCCGAGGCGTCCGGTGGCCACCGCCAGCCAGGTCGCCGGGTCCATCTCCACCACGTTCGGCGGGGTGCCGCGGGTGTGTCGCGGACCGGTCACGCACTGCACCGCGCCGTAGGGTGGGACACGCACCTCCACCGATCGGCCGGGGGCACGCTCCGCAAGGGCGGCCAAGAGCGTCCGGACCGCCTCCCGGAGCACCGGCCGTTCGGGCGTACGCCCCTCGTCCAGCGCCGTCAGGGCGGCTGACACCACGTCGGAATAAGCGTGCGGAGAGGACACGACGGGACGATACGACCCGGCAGAAGGCCGCATGACGCCGGCCCTGGGTAGAGATGATCCGGTCAGACAAGGCATAGTTGCCGACGGCGTATTTCGTACCGTGAGTGATCAACCCGGCCGGAGCGGCCAGCGGGGAGATCAGACCCGGAAGGCGGTGGACGTGTCAACACACCGACGTGCCTGGAAGCATCGGGCCGGTGTGGTCGTAGCGCTGGTCTTCGGCGCCTTGCTCACCGTCCCCGCCACACCCGCCCTCGCGGCCAGCGTCAGCGTGTCGCCCGGATCGACCACGATCAACGCCGGCAGTGACGCCACGATCACCGTGACGGTGAATCCCGAGGGCACTGACACCAACGGCGACATCAGCCTGAGTGGTCTGCCCGCCGGGGTCAGCTGCACCAGCGGTTGCGGCGGCGTGGAGTTCAACCCTCCGGGTACCCCGAAGGTCCAACTCCTAACCCTCCGTGCGAACGACAACGCGGGCGATGCCAACGCCTCCGTCACGGTCCGGGTGCAAGGGGTGGGCCGGCCGGCCACCGCGAACTTCAACCTCACGGTCAAGGGCAAGGCCGCTCCGCCCTCGCCGCAGCAGCCGCAGACCGTGAAGACGGTCTCCGGCAAGGTGGTCAACTCCGACGGGGAGCCGATCTCCGGCGCGCTCGTCATGCTGCGCGACAGTTCCGGCAACCCGCGCCAGACGACCACGAACGGCAGCGGCAACTTCAGCTTCAGCGGCTCCGCCTCGAACCCGATCCTGCCCGGCCGGATCGACCTCGGCGCCTCCACCGACGGCGCCAGCCCGAGCGCCAAGTCGATCAACGCGGCCGCCGGCCAGTCCGTGACCGGACTCCGGCTCAGCATCGCGGTCAAGGCCTCGGCGAGCCCGAGCGCCACCCCGTCGGCCAGTGAGTCGGCCCTTCCGTCCGAGGAGCCGACCGAGGACGAGGTCACCGACACGCCGGCCACCGAGGCGCCCGCCGCCCAGCAGCCGACCGCGAACGAGGACTCCGGCGGCTTCAGCTCCTGGCTGCTGATCCTGCTCGGCGGCCTGTTCGTGGCCGTCGGCGTGGGCACCATCGTGCTGCTCTACATGCGGCGCAAGAACGACGACGGCGACGGCGACGGCGACGGCCCGGGTGGGCCGACCGGTCCCGGCGGTCCGGGTGGGGCCGCCATGGCCGGCGCGGTTCCCGCGGCCCGGGGCGCCTACCGGGGCGCCGACGACCAGACCCGCGTGGTCAACGGCATGGGCGCCGGGCCCGCTCCGACGGCGGTCGGCGGCGCGGCGATCAGCGACGCGCCGACCATGCTGCAGCGGCCGGTCGTGGACGACGTCCCGCCGGACCCGTACGGCGCGCCGCCCGGACCCGCGTACGGCGTCGGTGCGGGGCAGCGCGGCTACGGCTACGGCGACGAGGCGCCCGGGCAGGGCGGCTACGGCGGGGCGAACGGCTACGGCAACGCGCCCTCCTCGGGCGGCGGCTACGGCAACGGCCCGTCCTCCGGTGCCGGCTACGCCGCCGGCGCCGGGGCTTACCCCCCGGCCCAGGGCGGCGGCTACGGCAACGAGCGTTTCGACGAGCCCACCGGCCGCTACACCGGTGACAGCACCCAGTACGCGCCGCCGGCCGACCCGTACCCGACCAGCACCTACCAGCCGGAGCAGGGCCGGGGCTACGACCAGGCCGGCCCGGGTCAGTACGGCCGCGGCCCGGAGCAGGGCGACGGCTACGGTGGCGGTTACGGCGCCGCGTCGGGCGGCTACGACAACGGTCCGGCCGGCGGCTACGACAACGGCCGTCAGCAGGGCGGATACGGCGACGTTCCCACCGGCGGCTACACCGGCGCTCCGGGCGGCTACGGCGATGCTCCGGCGGGCGGTTACGGCGACGACCCGGGTTACGCCGGCCGACCGGCGGGCGGCTACGGGGCCGCCCCGGTGAGCGGTCACGGCGCCGCCCCGACCGGCGGTCACGGCACCGCCTCGGTGGGCGGCTACGGCGACAACCCGGCCGGCGGCTACGGCGACGCCCCGACCGGCGGTTACGACAACGCCTCCGTCGGCGGCTACGAGGGTGGCCGCGCCCCGGGCGGCTACGGTGACGCGCCGGCCGGTGGCTACGGCGACAACCCCGCCGGTGGCTACGGCGACAATCCGGGCGGCGGCTACGACGGTCGGCAGCAGGGCGGCTACGAGAGCGGCCCGGCCGGCGGCGGTTACGGCTCCGGCTACGACGGCGGCCACCAGCAGGGCGGCTACGACCAGCAGGGCGGTTACGACCAGCGCGGCGGTTACGGCGACGGCTACGGCCAGCAGGGCGGCTACGGCCAGGAGCCGCCGCAGCAGCGCGGTGGCGGCTACGACAACCAGGGCGGCTACCACAACGACCCGGCCCAGGCCGGTCGCGCCCGCCCGGACGGCGCGTCGGAGCGGGGCGGTCGACGCCTCGACTGGCTGGACGACTGACCCGCACCCCGCACGACCGACAGTGGCCGCCCGCTCCGCGGGCGGCCACTGTCGTCAATCCCGCTGCCGGGGCCCGACCAGTCGCCGATCTTGGAGTTGTGGCACCTACCAAACCGGGCCAGATCCGCCGTCCTGGGCACCACAACCCCAAGATCGACGGGAGCGCGGGGCGGGGCGAGCGGGCGCGGGGGTCAGGCGGGGGCGAAGAAGTTCTGGCGGAGCACCGGTACGACGTCGGAGACGCCGACCTCGGTGGCCACCGCGACGTCCCCGGCGAAGCCACCCTCGGCCAGCTCCCGGCCGGAGACGCAACCCCGGACCGCCGCCGGCACGTCCGGGGTGCTGGCCAGCGCGGCCAGCGCCATCGCCGCCTCCACCGAGAGTCCCCCGGGCACCCCGGCCAGGGCGTCCAGCACGCAGGCGGCCCCGAGCTGGTCCTCCACACAGGGGCGCAGTGACCCGTCGGGCCAGCGTTCCCCGGCGGCCACCACGCCGATCGGGGCGTCGTTCGTGCCGTACCCCTGATCGCGGAGCCACCGCCCGACGGCGCGCGCGTTGCGCAGGCATGCCGCGACCACCGGAATGCCGGTGGCGCTCGCCGCGGCGCTGATCGCCGAGCCGTTGGGCGACGGCAACACCAGGTCGGCGACGACCGGCGCGGTTTGCAGCGCTGCCGGGGAGAGCGACCACGGATGTTCCGCTGTCGTCCTTCGACGGCCCACCGCGGCGACCGCGCCGACCCGGCGGGCGTACTCGGCGGCCTGCTCGCCCCAGGGGAACGGGTGCACCCGCATGCCGCGGCTCACCGCCACCTCCACGGTGGTGGTGAACGAGAGCACGTCCACCACCACCAGGGCGGCGCAGACCCGGCCGAGTTCCGCGGCCCCGGTCAGTCCCCAGTCGAACCGGGCACCGGCGCCGGGTTGGGCGAAGACCGCCAGGGCCAGGGCCTCAGCGCTGGTCCGGCGCGGATCGCTGGCCCGGCTCATCGGAGGCCGTGTCGGTGTCGTCCGGCGTGGCCGCCGGGGCGACGCCCTCCGGGTCGTCCGTCGACGTGCGGTCGCCCTCGACGGTCGACCCGCCGTCGGTCGGGGACCCGGTAGCCGCCGTCACCTGCCGGGACGGGTCGTCCGCCGCGGCGGTCCCGGTCCCGCCCTCGGCCGGAGTCGACCCGCCCGGCGCGGTGTCGGCTCCCGTCGGGGCTTCCGCGCCCGGCGACGGGGCGGCCGTCTCCGGGCCGTGCTCGGCGATCGGCTCGGCGGCGACCTGCGCCGGGTCCACCCCGACCGGCTGCTCGGCGGTCGCCGGCAGCACGGTGGTGGTGCCGGTACGGGTCGCGGCCACCTCCACCCGGGGCGCCTCCGCGTCGCCGAAGAGGCGCGGCAGCGTGGCGGCGTGCGCCTCGCGCAGCTCGTCCAGGCCGATCCGGAACTGGCCGTGCACCTCCAGGACGCCGCCGGTCGGGTCGGTCACGCCGATGAACTCCCACGGCACCCCGCGCTCGGCGCAGAGGGCGGTGAACGCCTTCTCGTGACCGCGCGGCACCGACACCAGCACCCGGCCGGCGGACTCGCTGAACAGGAACACGAACGGCATCGAGCCGTCGGCGAAGTGCTCCGGGAGCGCGATCCGGGCTCCGACGCCCCGGCGCAGGCTCGACTCGACCAGGCTCTGCGCCAGGCCGCCGTCGGAGAGGTCGTGCGCCGAGCTGAGATGCCCGACCCGCGCCGCCTCGGCCAGCAACTCGGCGAGCTGCCGCTCGCGGGCCAGGTCGACCTGCGGCGGGATGCCGCCGAGGTGCTCGTGGGTCACCCAGGCCCACTCCGAGCCGGACAGCTCGACGTGCGTCTCGCCGAGCAGGAAGAGCTGGTCGTGGTCCCCGGCGGGCCGCGGCACGAAGCCCATCGGCACCCGCTCGGCGACGTCGTCCAGCACGCCCAGCACGCCGACCACCGGGGTCGGGTGGATGGCCGCCGCGCCGGTCTGGTTGTAGAAGCTGACGTTGCCGCCGGTGACCGGGATGCCCAGCTCCAGGCAACCGTCCGCCAGGCCGCGCACGGCCTCGGCGAACTGCCACATCACGCCCGGGTCCTCCGGCGAGCCGAAGTTCAGGCAGTTGGTCACCGCGATCGGCTTCGCGCCGGTCACCGCCACGTTCCGGTACGCCTCGGCGAGCGCCAGCTTCGTCCCCTGGTACGGGTCGAGGCGGGCGTACCGGCCGTTGCCGTCGACCGAGAGGGCGACGCCGAGGCCGCTGCGCTCGTCGATCCGGATCACGCCGGAGTCCTCCGGCTGGGCGAGCACGGTGTTGCCCAGCACGTAGCGGTCGTACTGCTCGGTCACCCAGGTCTTGTCGGCCAGGTTGGGCGACGCGATCATGCGCAGCACGGTCTCCCGCAGCGCGTCCGGGGTGCTCGGTCGGGGCAGCGTCTCGGCCCGGTCCGCCTGGAGCAGGATCAGGTCGGCCGGCTCCCGCATCGGCCGGGCGTAGACCGGACCGTCGTCGACCAGCGAGCCCGGCGGCACGTCGACCACGAGCTGGTCCCGCCAGGTGACGACCAGGCGGCCCGGCTGGCCGTCCGGCGACGGCGCGGTGACCTCGCCGATGGCGGTGGCCCAGACGCCCCACTTCTCGGCGGTCTTGAGCACCGCCTCCAGCTTCTCCGGCGTGACGACCAGCAGCATCCGCTCCTGGGACTCGCTGGCCAGGATCTCGTGCGGCTCCATCGAGGGCTCCCGCAGCGGGACCCGCTCCAGCCAGACCCGCATGCCGGTGCCGGCGGAGGCGGCGGTCTCGGTGAGGGCGCAGGTCAGGCCGGCGCCGCCGAGGTCCTGGATGCCGACGACCAGCTCGGCGTCGTACAGCTCCAGGCACGCCTCGATGAGCAGCTTCTCCATGAACGGGTCGCCCACCTGCACGGACGGGCGGCGCTGCTCGCTGCCCTCGTCGAAGGTGGCGCTGGCCAGCACGGACACGCCGCCGATGCCGTCGCGGCCGGTCTTGGCGCCCATCAGCACCACGACGTTGCCGGGGCCGGTGGCGTCCTTCTTCTGCAGCCGGTCGACCGGCAGCACGCCCAGGCAGAGCGCGTTGACCAGCGGGTTGCCCTGGTAGCAGGGGTCGAAGACCACCTCGCCGCCGATGTTGGGCAGGCCGAGGCAGTTGCCGTAGCCGCCGACACCGGCGACCACGCCGGGCAGCACCCGGGCGGTGTCCGGGTGGTCGGCCGCGCCGAAGCGCAGCGGGTCCATCACGGCCACCGGGCGGGCGCCCATGGCGAGGATGTCCCGGACGATGCCGCCGACGCCGGTCGCCGCGCCCTGGTAGGGCTCGACGAAGCTCGGGTGGTTGTGCGACTCGACCTTGAAGGTCACGGCCAGCTCGTCGGAGACCCGGACCACGCCGGCGTTCTCCCCGATGCCGGCCAGCAACCGGTCGCTCGGCGGCGCCTTCTCACCGAACTGGCGCAGGTGCACCTTGCTCGACTTGTAGGAGCAGTGCTCGCTCCACATGATCGAGTACATGGCCAGCTCGGCCTGGGTGGGGCGTCGGCCGAGGATGTGCCGGATCCGGTCGTACTCGTCGTCGCGGAGGCCCAGCTCGGCGTACGGCTGGAGCTCCTCCGGCGTGCCGGTGGCGCGGGGGACGGTGTCCACGCCGGGCGCCCAGTCGTCGGTCGGGCCGGCCTGGGGCACGACGCCCTGCTGCTCGCGCAGGGTCGGGTCCGGATGGGTGGTCATGACGTCTCCTCGTTGCGCTCGCCCGCGCTCACGCGGGCGCTCCCACCAGGTGCTTGAGCACCGAGGTGAAGAAGCCGAGACCGTCCAGCGAGGGGCCGGTGAGCGCCTCCACCGCGTGCTCGGGGTGCGGCATGATGCCGACCACGTTGCCGGCCTCGTTGGTGATCGCGGCGATGTCGCGCTGCGATCCGTTGGGGTTGCCGCCGACGTACCGGGCCACGACGCGGCCCTCGGCCTCCAGCCGGTCCAGCGTCGCCGGGTCGGCGACGTAGCAGCCCTCGCCGTTCTTGACCGGGATCAGCACCTCCTGCCCCGGCTGGAACGCGTTGGTCCAGGCGGTGCCGGTGGCCTCGATCCGGAGGACCTGGTCCCGGTTGCGGAAGTGCAGGTGCTGGTTGCGGGTGAGCGCGCCGGGCAGCAGGTGGGCCTCGCAGAGGATCTGGAAGCCGTTGCAGATGCCGAGCACCGGCAGGCCACCACGGGCGGCCTCGACGACCGTCTCCATCACCGGGGCGAACCGGGCGATGGCGCCGCAGCGCAGGTAGTCGCCGTAGGAGAAACCGCCGGGCAGGACGACGGCGTCCACCCCGTGCAGGTCCGGGTCGCCGTGCCAGAGTCGGACCGGCTCGGCGCCGGCGATCCGGACGGCCCGGGCCGCGTCCCCGTCGTCGAGCGAGCCGGGGAACGTCACCACACCGACCCGGGCGGTCACGAGTGCGCGCCCGCGGTCTCGTCGGCGTCCACCACGCGGACCGTGAAGTCCTCGATGACCGGGTTGGCGAGCAACTTGTCGGCGATCTCGCGGGCCCGGTCAAGGTCCGGTTCGCCGGTGAACTCGATCTCGATCCGCCTGCCGATCCGGACGGAGGCGACGTCACTGACGCCGAGCCGGGGCAGCGCGTTTGCGACGGCCTGGCCCTGCGGATCGAGGATCTCGGGCTTGAGCATGACGTCGACGACGACGCGAGGCACTGGGCACTCCTGACTGTGTACGCAGTTGGGTGCCGGCCCACAAACGGGCGAGCGCAGCCAGCCTACCTGGCAGATATCGCCCCGCCCGCACCGGCCGGGGACAGTTCGGGCGGTGATCGGCGGGACCGACCGCCCGGCCCGGAGACCGTTGCGCGTTCGTTGCGGCGTCGATACGGATTTGTTGCCCAACCTCATGGTCAACAGCCGTCCAGAACGCCGCTCACCAGGCATTTTGCCCTCAATGACGGGGTGGCGGGACCGGTTTCCGACAGCCGGTCCAACACGCCGTCGAGACCGGCCCAACCATCGGCACATCTCGATTCACGTCTTGTGACAGAGCCCGGCGCGCCCGTAGCATGCATCGTCAGACGTCGATGTCATTGATCGACGTACCTCGCCGGGCCACCCGCCCGGCGGGCCCCACCGGCCCGGCAACCCCGGGCGTCCGCGCCGAAGGAGCCCCCACATGCGCCTCCGTCCCCTGCTCGCCGTGCTGACCACCGCGCTGGCCGGCGTCCTGGCCACCGCGTCCGGCGCCGCCGCCGCACCGGCCGGGCCGCAGCCGATCATCGGCGGCGGCACCGTCTCGTCCGCCCCCTGGGCCGCGGCCGTCTTCAGCAACGGCTCGTTCACCTGCTCCGGCAGCGTGATCGCGTCCCAGTGGGTGCTCACCGCCCGGCACTGCGTCAGCGGCGCCATGTCGGTCCGGGTCGGCAGCGTCTACTACGCCTCCGGCGGCGTCACCCGCACGGTGAGCGCCTCCTACACCCGTTACGACCTGGCCCTGCTGCGGCTCTCCAGTTCGGTCAGCACCTCCACCGTGACGCTGGCCAGCAGCAACCCGCCGGTCGGCTCGACCAACTCGATCTACGGCTGGGGCATGACCTGCTACAGCGGCTGCGGCGCGTCGCCCCAGCTCAAGACCGCGAGCGTCAGGGTGACCAGCACCAGCGTCACCGACGCGTACGGCGGGCAGGCGATCCGGAGCACCAGGATCAACGGCAACGCCTGGCGGGGCGACTCGGGCGGCCCGCAGTTCTACAACGGGCGGCAGGTCGGGGTGGCCTCCACCGCCGACGGCTCCAGCATCCAGAACTACGGCAGTGTCGCGTACAACCGGTCCTGGATCACCTCGGTGGCCGGTGTCTGACCGATGACGCCGTTGCGGCGCGGATGGGTCGGGTGCCGCCCGACCGTCCGCGCCGCGCCGTTTTGCAGCATCCGGTCAGGTGAACACCTGTCGCGAACCACCCGGCCGGTGCCTGACAGCATCGGAACCGTGCTGGTCGTGACGACGGATCAACTGCCCGGCTACGAGATCCGCCAGATCCTCGGCGAAGTGGTCTCCTCCATGGCGAGGACCCGCAACCCGTACCGCGAGGGGGTCAAGAACCTGCGCGGCGGCGCCTACGACCCGATGGCGCCGGACAACCTCACCCGCTGGCGCACCGACTCGGTGGCCCGGCTGGGCGAGGAGGCGCAGCGGCTCGGCGCGAACGCGGTGATCGGGATGCGCTTCGACAGCCGCGACTGCGGCGAGATGTGGATGGAGATCTGCGCCTACGGCACGGCGGTGATCGTCGCGCCCAAGATGCCCGACGTCATGCCGCCGGACCAGCCGATGATCGCGGCCGAGACCGCCCACGACCCGGAGATCGCCTCCGCTCCCGGCGGCATCGCCGAACCCGCGAGCGCCCCCAACCTGAGTTCCGCCGCCGAAACCCCCACCGGCACCTGACCCACCCGTTTACCCCGTCGCCGTCAGAGGATGGGGGGTGGGGAGTAGGTGGCGGCCCGGGGGTGGGTTTCGACGATCTTGGTGATTCTTGCGGTCACCCTGGTGACCTGGTCGGGGGCGGCGCCGACGAAGGCGTTGCGGTCGGCGACCAGGGAGTCGATCTCGGACCGGGTCAGGCCCAGGCGGCCGTCGGCGGCGAGGCGGTCGAACAGGTCGTTCTCGGCCGCGCCCTTCTCCCGCATGGCCAGCGCCACGGCGACGGCGTGCTCCTTGATCACCTCGTGCGCCACCTCCCGGCCGACCCCCCGGCGTACGGCCGCCACCAGGATCTTCGTGGTGGCGAGGAACGGCAGGAACCGCTCCAGCTCCCGGTTGATCACCGCCGGGTACGGGCCGAACTCGTCCAGCACGGTGAGGAACGTCTGGAACAGGCCGTCGGCGGCGAAGAACGCATCCGGCAGCGCCACCCGGCGCACCACCGAGCAGGAGACGTCCCCCTCGTTCCACTGGTCACCGGCCAGCTCACCGACCATCGACAGGTAACCCCGGATGATCACCGCGAAGCCGTTGACCCGCTCCGACGAGCGGGTGTTCATCTTGTGCGGCATCGCGCTGGACCCGACCTGTCCCGGCTTGAAGCCCTCGGTGACCAGCTCCTGGCCCACCATCAGCCGGATCGTGGTGGCCAGCGACGACGGCGCGGCGGCCACCTGGGCCAGCGCGGAGAGCACGTCGAAGTCCAGCGAGCGCGGGTAGACCTGGCCGACGCTGTCCAGCACCCGGGCGAACCCGAGGTGCCCGGCCACCCGCTGCTCCAGCTCGGCGACCTTGCTGGCGTCGCCGTCGAAGAGGTCGAGCTGGTCGGCGGCGGTGCCCACCGGACCCTTGATCCCCCGCAGCGGGTAGCGGCCGATCAGGTCCTCCAACCGCTCGTACGCGATCAGCAACTCCTCCGCGGCCGACGCGAAGCGCTTGCCGAGCGTGGTGGCCTGCGCGGCGACGTTGTGCGACCGGCCGGTCATCACCAGCGCCGAGTATTCACCCGCGTGCCAGCCCAGCCGGGCCAGCGTGGCGACCACCCGGTCCCGGATCAGCTCCAGCGAGGCGCGGACCTGGAGCTGCTCGACGTTCTCGGTCAGGTCGCGGGAGGTCATCCCCTTGTGCACGTGCTCGTGCCCGGCGAGCGCGCTGAACTCCTCGATCCGGGCTTTCACGTCGTGCCGGGTGACCCGCTCGCGCGCCGCGATCGAGGCCAGGTCGACGTCGTCGACCACCCGCTCGTACGCCTCGACGACCCCGTCGGGCACCGGCACGCCGAGGTCACGCTGGGCCTTGAGCACCGCCAGCCAGAGCCGGCGCTCCATCCGGACCTTCTCCTCCGGCGACCAGAGGGCGACCAGCTCGGGTGAGGCGTACCGGTTGGCGAGCACGTTCGGGATCGTCGTCACGGCGCCCATTCTCTCGTACGGCTGGGCGGGACCAGCGTTGGCCCGCGCGGATCGGGCGCCCCAGCCAATCGCCGTCGGGCGCCCGATCCGCCGACTCAGGGCAGCACGCCCAGCAGGTCCGGGTGAGCGGCCAGCGCGACCACCTGGTCAAGCGTCAACGGCGGGGTCGCACCACCGGGCTTAACCCCGTAGGCCCACGCGCTGCGCGGTGTCCGCCCCGCGTTGCGTTCCGGGCGGTTGTTCAGCCGCACCTCGGTGAAGGTCCGGTCGGGCCGTTGCACGAACGCCATGTAGGTGACCACACCCTTGACCCGGGAGACCACCGTGACCTGCCGGTTCCCATCCGGCCGCGTGGTCTGGACGCAGTCGCCGTCGTGGCTGTGCTCCCGGTGCGGGTTGTTCCACAGCTTCCCGAGACTGGCGCAGCTCAGCTCGACGGTCCCGCGTTCCACGACCGCCTCGCCGTCGCCGGCGAGGCCGCCGCGGTCGATCACGAAGCCCAGGCCCCACATCCGGGGCTCCGGGTCGGCGGATCCGGTGTTCAGCCAGAAGTGGATCCGTCCGGTGGTCGACACGTCGGCCAGGGCCGAACCCAGCGCGGTCTGCACCGGGGCCTCGACGGTGTGGAACCAGTCCGAGCCGTCGCGCCGCGCCGCCGAAGGGCCGGCGCCGGCCGGGGGCCGATCGGACAGCTTGAGGGCGGGGTCCCTGGCGATCCGGGTCAACGTCTCACCCGTCACCCCTTTCGCCAGGCCGTAGGTGCGGACCGTGACCAGGGAGCCGTCCGGACGCAGCACCTCGGCCGTCTGGCCCTCTCCGGGCACCGGCCGGTCGTACGGGTGGTCCCACTTCGGCCCGAAGGAGATGACATCCCGCCGGACCCGGGCGCGCTCCCCCGAGGACCCGGTCGAGACCACACAGTTCTCCGCGGCCACCCCCCGGGTCGGGCAGGGTGTGCGCTTCTGCCACACCGCCGCGCCGTCCCGGTCGATGTCGATGTTGACCGAGACCCCCTTGCGATCGACCCGGAAGTTCACCAACGGGAGGCGGTAGAAGTCCCGGTTCGACCGGGTCGGAGGCCCGACCTCCACCCACACCGGATTCCGATCGACGCTGTCCGTGGAACCGGGCATCGTGATCCAGACCAGGTCGGGCACCGCACGTTCGATCGCCGTCCTAGCCGCCGCCTTGAGGCGGGCGACGTCCTCGGCCGTGCCGGGAACCGTGCTGACGACGGGCGCCGGCGAGCGGGTGACCGCCGGCGCGGGCCCCGAGTGGGGCTTCCCCGTCAGCGAGGTGGTGCCGACCAGCACGGCGGCCACCACCGCGGCGACCGCCGTCGTGCCGGCACCGATCCGCAGCCGCCGGGCCCGGCGCTGTCCGCCGATCACCCGGTCCACGTCCACGGTGGAAACCGGCGTCTCACCGATCAGGTCGTCGAACAACTGCCGGTACGTCATGACAGCTCCCCCCGGGTCGACGGGATGCCGGTCAGCAGCAGGCGCAACGCGTCCAGGCCCCGAGCCGCCTGGCTCTTCACCGTGCCGGCGCTGATGCCGAGGATGTGGGCGGTCTCGTCCACGGACAGGTCGCAGTAGTAGCGGAGCACCAGCACGGCACGGCGGCGGGGCGGCAGCTGACCGAGCAGGGCGAGCAGCATGTCGCGTTCGGCGAGTGTGGGCTCCGGCAGGATCATGTCGGCCGTCTCCGGCACCTCGTCGGTGCTGTGCTCGCGCCGCCAGGGTCGCCGCCGCTCGTCCAGCCACGCGTTGGTGAGCATCCCGCGCACGTACGCGTCGACGTTCTCCACGGCGCGGACCCGGCGCCAGTGCCGGTAGAGCTTGCCGATGGTGATGGAGACCAGGTCGTCGGCGGTGTGCCACTCGCGGCAGAGGAGGTACGCGGTGCGGCGCAACGATTCCATCCGGGCGGTGACGAACTGCCGGTACTCGTCTTCCTCGGCCCGGTTCACGTCCCGAAGCCCCTCGTTCGCCTCATGCCCAGGTGACGGAGCACGCCCCCGTCCGGGTTGCTCAGGAGGTGGAATGCTCGGCGAGGATGTGGAACAGGGCGGCGGTCGCCTCCGCCTCGGTGGCGTACCGCCGCCACAGCTTGTACCGGCCGCGTTCGTAGGGGCCGATCTCCCAGCCGCCGTCGCCGGGCCGGAGGAACCAGAAGTCGGGCGGGACCGGCTGGTGCTCGTGCGCGTCCGCCAGCTGGAAGGCGTCGGGGGACACCCCCGCGGCCAGCAGCGCGGCGCGCAACTCGTACCGGTCCACGCCCGACCTCCGATCGGTTCAGCAGATCTGCGACGACTGCGCCCACCCGGTCGGGTCGGTGCAGAGGCCGTCCAGATACTCCTCCACGAGGAACCCGTGGTCGATCAGCCACTGCACGGTCACCGGGTCCGACGCCTGCGGGAAGTAGGCCTGGTTCAGCTCGAACTGGGTGCCCATGCCGGGCTGGGCGAACCACGGCGCGATCGGCCCGGAGTCCACCGGGAACGGCTTGACCACGCAGTACGTGTGGTAGTTGGCCAGCGGGGCGGCCGGCGTGGTGGCCGGCGGCGTCGGTGGGGTGTTCAGGCTCTGCGGCGCCAGCGAGCGCGAGCTGAACGGGGTGCCGAGCGGTGCCAGGAAGGCGCCGGTCGGGTTGCCGAAGCGGTCCACCCGGTAGCCGGGGAGCAGGACCTGCCGGGTCTTGACCGGCGCACCGTGCGGGTCCAGGACGAAGCCGTCCTCCGGCGGGAAGAGCAGGGTGGTGGGTCCGCTGGTCCAGTTCTTCAGCCATTCCGTCTCGGTCTGGGCGCCGAGCCGCTGGTAGCCGGCGAGCAGTGGACCGACCGGCGAGGCGGTGGGCAGGCTGGCCGGCCCGAGGAGCCGGTTGTTGTCGTAGAACTGGGTGGTCTGTGGCGCCGTCGGCGGCAGCCCGGGCGAGCAGAGGCTCGGGCCGACCGGGCCGGGCTGCGGACCGGCGGTCCGCTCGTCGACCACGGTGGCCTGGGCCAGCGCTGCCGAGGGCCCGAGGGCGGACAGCGCCGGCCCGGGTGCCAGCGTCAGGGCCGCGCCGGACAGCGCGGCCAGCAACCAGCGGCGAGTTTTCACGATGAACCTCCCGATGAGGATTGGTTGCTCCCATCGTGAGGTTCATTCGCGCCTTATGTGAGCTTTAGTCCGCTTTACCACCCGCCGGGCTGACGGTCGCCCGGTCAGCGCTCCAGGATGGCGGTCACGCCCTGCCCGCCGGCCGCACAGATGGAGATCAGGCCGCGCCCGCCCCCCTTGGCGTCGAGCAGCTTGGCCAGCGTGGCGACGATCCGGCCGCCGGTGGCGGCGAACGGGTGCCCGGCGGCCAGCGACGAGCCGTTGACGTTGAGCCTGTCCCGGTCGATCGAGCCGAGCGGCGCGTCCAGGCCGAGGCGCTCCTTGCAGAACTCCGGCGACTCCCAGGCCGCCAGCGTGGCCAGCACCTGCGACGCGAACGCCTCGTGGATCTCGTAGAAGTCGAAGTCCTGAAGCGTCAGCCCGGCCCGGGACAGCATCCGGGGCACCGCGTACGCGGGGGCCATCAGCAGCCCCTCGTCGCCGTGCACGAAGTCGACGGCGGCCGTCTCGGACCAGGAGAACCAGGCCAGCACCGGCAGGTTGTGCTCCCGCGCCCACTCCTCCGAGGCGAGCAGCACGGTCGACGCGCCGTCGGTGAGCGGGGACGAGTTGCCGGCGGTCATGGTGGCCCGCTCGGCGTCCGGGCCCGTGGCGCCGAAGACCGGCTTGAGCGAGCCGAGCTTCTCCGCGCTGGTGTCCGCGCGGAGGTTCTGGTCGCGGGTCAACCCCAGGTAGGGGGTCATCAGGTCGTCGAAGAACCCCTTGTCGTACGCGGCCGCGAGCCGCTGGTGCGAGCGGAGCGCCAACTCGTCCTGTGCGGCCCGGTCGATGTTCCAGCGCAGCGCGGTGCGCGCGGCGTGCTCGCCCATGGACAGCCCGGTACGCGGCTCGGCGTTACGCGGAATCTCCGGCTTGAACGGCTGGAGCGGGCGCAGCTTCGCCGCGATCCTGAGCCGTTCGCCGAGGGTCCTGGCCGAGTTGAGCTGGATCAGCGTGCGGCGCATGTCCTCGTTGACCGCGAGCGGCGCGTCGGAGGTCGTGTCGACGCCACCGGCGATGCCGGCGTCGATCTGCCCGAGGGCGATCTTGTTGGCGACCAGGATGGCCGCCTCCAGACCGGTGCCGCAGGCCTGCTGGACGTCGTACGCCGGGGTGTGCGGGTCGAGGCGGGAGCCGAGCACCACCTCCCGGGTGAGGTTGAAGTCCCGGGAGTGCTTGAGCACCGCGCCGGCCACCACCTCGCCGAGCCGTTCGCCGGCCAGCCCGAACCGGGCGACCAGCCCGTCGAGCGCCGCGCCCAGCATGTCCGCGTTCGACGCGTGCGCGTAGCGCGAGTTGGACCGGGCGAAGGGGATGCGGTTGCCGCCGATCACCGCGACCCGCCGGACACTCTGCACGATCGGCCTCCTCGAAGCTGTTGCCCGAACCCTACTCGCCAGTAGGCTACGCCTATGACCGACAGGTACGCGAGCTTCGTCCAGACGGGGGCCGGTCGCGCGCTGGTCAAGCGCCTCGGGCTGCCCGACCCGCCCCGACTGCGCCGGCACACGCCGGGCGACCCGCTCGTTCCCGGGCCGGTCCTGCTCGGCTCCTCGACCGGCGGCCGGCTCGCCGAGCCGGCCGGCAAGATCCTGGCCACCGCCGGGGTCGAGCTGTCCGACCCGGCCGCCACCACCGCCGACAGCCGTTGCGCCGCCCTGGTGTACGACGCCAGCGGCATCACCGACTCCGCCGAGCTGCGCCAGCTCTACGACTTCTTCCACCCGCAGGCCCGGTCGGTGCTGCCCAGCGGCCGGGTGATCGTGCTGGGCACGCCGCCGGCCGAGTGCGGCTCACCCCGGGAGGCGACCGCCCAGCGCGCCCTGGAGGGGCTGACCCGCAGCATCGGCAAGGAGTTCGGCCGGGGCGTCACCGCCCAGCTCGTGTACGTCACCCGCGACGGCGACGCCGGCACCCCGGTGAGCCTGGAGTCCACGCTGCGCTTCCTGCTCTCCGGCCGCTCCGCGTACGTCTCGGGCCAGGTGATCCGGGTCGGCGCCGGCGCCGCCGCCGCGCCGGCCGACTGGGACCGCCCGCTGGACGGGCAGGTGGTGCTGGTGACCGGCGCGGCCCGGGGCATCGGCGCGGCGCTGGCGACGGTGCTCGCCCGGGACGGCGCGCAGGTGGTGGCGCTGGACATCCCGGCGGCCGGCGACGAGCTGGCGGCGGTGGCCAACGGGATCGGCGGCAGCGCGGTGCAGCTCGACCTGACCGCGGCGGACGCGCCGGCCCGGCTGGCCGAGCACCTGGCGTCCCGGCACGGCCGGGTCGACGTGGTGGTGCACAACGCCGGCATCACCCGGGACAAGACGCTCGGCCGGATGGACGCCGACCGGTGGGACTCGGTGATCGACGTGAACCTGTCCAGCCAGGAGCGGATCAACGACGTGCTGCTGGAGCGCGACCTGATCCCGGCCGGCGGGCGGATCGTCTCGGTCTCCTCGATCGCCGGGATCGCCGGCAACCGGGGGCAGACCAACTACGCGACCAGCAAGGCCGGCGTGATCGGCCTGGTCGACTCGCTCTCCCCGGTGCTGCGCGAGCGCGGGATCAGCCTGAACGCGGTCGCGCCCGGGTTCATCGAGACCCGGCTGACCGCGCGCATCCCGCTGATGCTGCGCGAGGCGGGGCGGCGGATGAACAGCCTGGCCCAGGGCGGCCTGCCGGCGGACGTGGCCGAGACGATCGGCTGGCTCTCCTGGCCGGCGACCGGCGCGGTCAGCGGCAACGTGGTCCGGGTCTGCGGCCAGAGCCTGCTGGGGGCGTGATGGCGACCAGCGACCGGGAGCCGGACGACCTCACCCTGCACGACCTGATCGAGGGCCCCACCCAGGACCTCACCTCCGCCCGGGCGGCCCTGGCCGCCCGCGCCACCCCACCGGTCGAGGCGACCCAGGACCTCTCCGCGCTCGTCCCACCCCGCCCCGTCGATCATGAGGTTGACGGCACTTCCGGAGATCCACGACGCCGCCAACTTCATGATCGACCGGGTGGGGGGCCGGGTGGGCGGCGGCGGGTGGACCTGCCCCGGCTGCCGGCGGCGGGGGCGCTCTATCGGCGGGCCCTGCTGGGGGCGCTGCCCGGCATGGGCGGGCGGCGGGGGCGGGAGTTGCCCGCTCTGGAGCTGAGTGTGGCCGGGGTGACGGTGGACCGGGCGCACCTGGCCGACTACGACCGGGTCTGCGGGTTCCGGCTGGCCGACCGGCTGCCGGCGACGTACCTGCACGTGCTCGGGTTCCCGCTGTCGCTGCGTCTGATGACCGCCGCCGACTTCCCGATCCCGCTCACCGGCGTGGTGCACGTGGCCAACCGGATCACCGTCGCCCGGCCGGTCCAGGTGGGCGAGAGCGTCGACTTCCGCACGTACGCGGAGAACCTGCGCCCGCACGAACGCGGCCGGCAGCTCGACGTGGTGCTGGTCGGCTCGGTCGGCGGTGAGGAGGTCTGGCGGGGCGTGTCGACGTACCTCGGGAAGGAGCGCGCGGCCGGCGGCGGCCCGCGGCGCGACCGGGGCGACCGACCCGCGCCGCCGGCCTTCTCCGCGCAGTGGCGGGTGACGCCCCGGGTCGGCACGGACTACGCGCGCGTCTCCGGCGACCACAACCCGATCCACACCTCGAAGCTGGGCGCGCGACTGTTCGGCTTCCCGGGTCCGATCGCGCACGGCATGTGGAGCAAGGCCCGCTGCCTGTCCGCGCTGGAGAGTCGACTACCCGAGGCGTACACCGTGGACGTGGCGTTCAAGCTGCCGGTGCCGCTGCCGTCCACCGTGGCGTTCGGTGCCACCAGCGACGGCGCGGGCTGGGACTTCGGGCTGCACGGCGCGCGGGACGGACGGCCGCACCTGGTCGGCACCGTCCGCTGAGGAAGGAGGGGGCTTGTCGGCCCCCTCTTTCGTGCGCTAAGTTGTTCTCAGATTGAGTTGTTCTCAACCTGAGAGAGTGAGTGCCGTGAACGAGCAGGACTTCCTCGCCGGCTACGACCCCCGGGACTACCCGGCGGTCGCGGTCACCGTCGACGTGGTCGCGCTGACCATCCGCGAGGGCGCGCTGCACCTGCTGCTGATCCGGCGCGGCGCGCCGCCGTACGCGGGACACTGGGCGCTGCCCGGCGGCTTCGTCCACCCGGACGAGGACCTCACCGCCGGCGCCCGGCGCGAGCTGGCCGAGGAGACCGGGCTCGGCGGCGACCGGCTGCGCCGGGTGCACCTGGAACAGCTCGGCAGCTACGGCGCCCCCGACCGCGACCCCCGCATGCGGGTGGTGTCGATCGCCCACCTGGCGTTCGCCCCCGACCTGCCCGACCCGGTGGCCGACACCGACGCCGACGAGGCGATCTGGCTGCCGGTCACCGCGCTGACCAGCCGACAGCTCGCCTTCGACCACGGCCGGATCATCGACGACGGGCTGGAGCGGGCCCGGTCCAAGCTGGAGTACACGCCGCTGGCCACCCGGTTCCTCGCCCCCGAGTTCACGATCACCGAGCTGCGCGCGGTCTACGAGACGGTCTGGGGGCACCCGCTGCACGCCGGCAACTTCCACCGCAAGGTGCTCTCCGTGCCCGGCTTCGTGGAGAGCACCGGCGCCAGCACCGAACGCGGCGGCGCGCGCGGCGGCCCCCGCGCCAAGCTCTACCGCGCCGGCGACGCCCGGCTGCTGCACCCGGCGCTCCTGCGCCCCGCCCGGGAGGAGACGGTGCGATGAGGACCGAGGAGGCGATCCGGCTGGTCACGGCCGCGCGCACCGACGCCGACCTGTTCGGCACGCGGGAGCCGGCCCGTCGCTACCGCGAGCTGGTCGGCGCGCTGCACCCCGACCGGCTGGGCGCCGCCAACCCGCTGGTACGCGCTGCCGCGGCCGACGCGTTCCTCACCGTCACCACCCGGTGGCGCACCCCCGCCCCCGCGTACACCGGCGACGTCGCCACCCTGCACGAACGTAAGGAAGGGCCCCCTGTTAACGCCTCCGGTAGAGGAGGGGCCCCTTCTTATCACCTGGCCAAGGTCTGCCGGCACCCGAGCGACAACGACCTGATGGCGCGCGAGGCGCGCGCGTTGCGCCGGATCGCCGAGCGGGGCGATGCCCGTCACCTCGCGTACGTGCCCCGGCTGGTCGACTCCCACCCGGCGCGGGACCCGTCGACGGGCGTGGAACGGCTGGTCAACGTGCTGGCCACCCCGCCCGGGCTGCGCAGCCTGGAGGACGTGCGCCGGGCGTACCCGGACGGGGTCGACCCGCGCGACGCGGCCTGGATGTGGCGGCGGCTGCTCGTGGCGCTCGGCCTGGCCCACCGGGCCGGCGTGGTGCACGGCGCGGTGCTGCCCCGGCACGTGCTGATCGAGCCGGACGCGCACGGCCTGGTGCTCGTGGACTGGTGCTTCTCGGCCGAGCCGGGCGGGCTCGTGCCGGCGCTGGTGCCCGGCCACGAGGACTGGTATCCGCCGGAGGTCGCCGCCAAGCGGCAGTGCGGCCCGGGCACCGACATCGCGCTGGCCGCCCGCTGCATGACCTGGCTGATGGGCGACCGCGCGCCGCGCGAGCTGCGCGCCTTCGCCGACGGCTGCCAGGGCACCGCGCTCGCCACCCGGCCCGACGACGCCTGGCGGCTGCTGCGCGAACTGGACGAGGTGCTGCACCGGCTGTACGGCCCGCGCACCTTCCGACCCTTCACCCTCAACCCGTAGGGAGGCTGCCATGGGCAGTGGAATCTGGTCCACCGACGTGTACGACGCCGCCGACCGCTACCGGCGCCGCACCGGCAAGAGCGCGTTCTCCTACAGCGACAGCGGCGCCCGCACGGTGCACCCGGCGCTCGACCCGCGCGACGCGCTGCGGCAGAGCCGTGACTCGGCCGAGCACCCGCAGTCGACGCCGATCGCCGTGCTGTTCGACGTCACCGGCTCGATGGGGCACGTGCCCCGGGTGCTGCAGAGCAAGCTGCCGCAGCTGCTGGGCCTGCTGCTGCGCCAGGGGTACGCGAAGGATCCGCAGGTCATGTTCGGCGCGATCGGCGACGCCACCTGCGACCGGGTGCCGTTGCAGGTCGGGCAGTTCGAGTCCGACAACCGGATGGACGACGACCTCGGCCGGATCGTGCTGGAGGGCGGCGGGGGCGGCCAGATGATGGAGTCGTACGAGCTGGCGCTCTATTTCATGGCCCGGCACACGGCCACCGACAGCTGGGAGAAGCGCGGCCGGCGCGGCTACCTGTTCATCATCGGCGACGAGTTGGCGTACCCCCGGGTGAAGGCCGGCGAGGTGGCCCGGCTGATCGGCGACGACCTGCGCGAGGACGTGCCGGTCCGGCAGATCGTGGACGAGGTGACCGCCCGCTGGGACACCTACTACCTGCTGCCCGCCGGCAGCCACTACGCCGGCAACCGCAAGGTGCTCGACTTCTGGCGCGGCCTGCTCGGGCAGAACGCGGTCGAGCTGGACGACCTGGACGCGGTCTGCGAGACGATCGCGCTCACCGTCGGCCTCGGCGAACAGGCCATCGACCTGGACGACGGGCTGCGCGACCTGGACCGGGCCGGCTCGACCGCCACCCGGACGGTCTCCCGGGCGCTGGCCCGGCTCGGCTCCGGCCGGCGGGCGGTGGCCACGCTGCCGCCGTTCACCCCGACCAACGGCGGAAGCGGGGTCACCCGGCTGTGAACCACGTGATGGTGGTCGACCTCGGCTACGGCGACGCCGGCAAGGGCACGGTCGTCGACCTGCTCTGCGCCACCCGGCCGGTGCACACGGTGGTCCGGTTCAACGGGGGCGCGCAGGCGGCGCACAACGTCGTCCTGCGCGACGGGCGGACGCACACGTTCGCGCAGTTCGGGGCCGGGACGTTCCGCCCCGGCGTACGGACCCACCTGGCCCGGCACGTCGTGGTGGACCCGCTGGCGCTGGCCGCCGAGGCCGACCACCTCGCGGCGGTCGGAGTGCCCGACGCGCTCGACCGACTGACCGTGGACGGGGAGGCGCTGCTGGCCACCCCGTACCACCGGGCCGCCAACCGCGCCCGGGAGATCGCCCGGGGAGCCGACCGGCACGGCTCCTGCGGACTCGGGGTGGGCGAGGCGGTCGCGTACGGCCTCGCCCACCCCGACGAGGCGCCCCGGGTGGCGGACTGCCGCCACCCGGCGGTGCTGCGCCGTCGGCTGGCCGCGCTGCGCGACCGGCTCACCGCCGAGCTGGGGCCGCTGGACGCGCCGCCGGTGGACGACTGCCTGCCCGCGTACGCCGCGTTCGCCGACCGGGTGGCGATCGTCGACCGGAACTGGCTCGCCGGGGCGCTGCGCGCGGGCACCTGCGTGTTCGAGGGCGCGCAGGGGGTGCTGCTGGACGAGTGGCACGGGTTCCACCCGTACACCACGTGGAGCACCACGACGTTCGCCAACGCCGAGACGCTGCTCGCCGAGGCGGGGATGGCCGGCACCGCGCAGCGGCTCGGGGTGCTGCGGGTGACCACCACCCGACACGGCCCGGGGCCGCTGGTCACCGAGGACCCGGCGCTGCCGTTCGCCGACCCGCGCAATCCGACCAACCCGTGGCAGGGGCGGTTCCGGTTCGGGCACTTCGACGCGGTCGCCCACCGGTACGCCCTCGACGTGACCGGCGGCGTGGACGGGCTGGCGCTGACCCACCTCGACCTGGCTGGCCCCGAGCTGCGGATCTGCCGCCGCTACGACGGGGTCGACCGGCTCGTCCCCGGGCCGGCCGGTGACCTGGGGCGCCAGGCGGCGTTGACGGCCCGGCTGATACGGGCCCGGCCGGTGTTGGACGAGGCGCCGGACGACTGGCCGGCGGCCGTCTCGGCGGCGCTCGGCGCGCCCGTGCTGCTCACGTCGCACGGCCCCACCGCCGAGGAGAAGGAAGGGCCCCTTGTTAACGCCTTTTGTATAGGAAGGGCCCCCGCTTAACACCCCAGCGCCGAGCATGGGAGGCATGGGGGACGTGCTCGACCTGCTGCACCACACGGTGACCTCGCCGTGGGTGTACCTGGTGATCATCGCGGTCACCGCCGTCGACGCGTTCTTCCCGGCGGTGCCGGGCGAGACCGTGGTGATCACCGCTGGGGTGTTCGCCGCCGGCGGCGAGCCGAACCTGACCCTGGTGATCGTGACCGCCGCGCTCGGCGCGCTGATCGGCGACCACGTCTCGTACGCCATCGGGCGCGGTGGGGGCGCGCACCGGCTGGCCCGGCTGCCGGCGGACAGCCGGCGGCGGGCGAGTTCCGAGTGGGCCCGCCGGGCGGTGGACCGGCGCGGCGGGATGATCCTGACCACCGCCCGGTACGTCCCCGGCGGCCGGACCGCGGTCACGCTCACCATGGGCGCGGTCCGCTACCCGACGCGCTCGTTCCTGCTCTACGACGCGCTGGCCTGCGGCACCTGGGGGATCTACTGCGGGCTGCTCGGCTATTTCGGTGGGCTGGCGTTCGAGCACAACCCGGTCACCGCCCTGCTCGCCGGCGTCGGCCTCTCGTTGGCGGTCACCGGGCTGTTCGAGGCGGCCCGGTGGGCCCGCCGTCGGGCCCGCGCCGGGGCCGCCCGCCGCTGACCGGTGCCGTCACTCCAGCAGGTCGGCGTCGTGCACGAGGATGGCGAGCTGCACCCGATTGGCCACGCCGAGCTTGGCCAACGCGCGGCTGACGTGCGTTTTCACGGTCGCCTCGCTGGCGCCGACCCGGCGGGCCACCTCGGCGTTGCCGTCACCCCGGGCCACCTCGCGGACGATCGCCGCCTCCCGGTCGGTCAGCCGGGCCAGTCGCTGCCGGGCGGCCTCCCGCCGCGCCGGACCGCGCTCGGCGAAGGAACTGATCAGCCGCCGGGTCACGGACGGGGCGAGCATGGCGTTCCCGGCGGCGACGGTCCGTACCGCGGCGGCGAGTTCCCGGGGCGGCGTGTCCTTGAGCAGGAAGCCGACCGCGCCGGCGCGGAGCGCCTCGTGCACGTACTCGTCCAGGTCGAAGGTGGTCAGCATGACCACCTTCGGGCCCGCGGCCACGATCGCGGGGGCCGCGGCCAGCCCGTCGAGGCCGGGCATGCGGACGTCCAGCAGCACCACGTCGGGCCGCAGCCGCTCGGCGGCGGCCCGCGCCTCGGTCCCGTCGGCGGCCTCGCCGACCACGGCGATGTCCGGCGCGGCCTCCAGAATCAGCCGCAGCCCGGCACGGATGAGCTGCTCGTCGTCGGCGATCACGACCCGGATCACGTCGCCTCCCCGGCCGGCATCAGCGCGTGCAGCAGGAATCCCCCGTCGGGGGTGGGTCCGGCCGTCAGACGTCCACCGGTCAGCTCGACCCGTTCCCGCAGGCCGACCAGTCCGAGCCCGGCACCGGGCAGCACCGGGCCGGTACGGGCGGACTGGTCGTTGCGGACGGTGACCTCGATCCCCTCGGGCAGGTGCCGCAGGCGGACGGCGACCGCCGCGTCCGGGGCGTGTTTCCGCACGTTGGTCAGCCCTTCCTGGACCACCCGGTGCACGGTCCGGGCCACCGCGCCCGGCACCGGGCCGGGTGCCACCTCGTCGGTGAGGCTCACCCGGAGGCCGGCCGCGCGCGACTCACGTACCAGTTCGCCGACCGCGTCCCGACCGGGTAGCGGCAGCGGCGGTTCCTGACGCAGCACGCCGAGCACCTCCCGCAGGTCGGTCAGCGCGGCCCGGCCGGTGGACCGGATCAACGCGGCCGTCTCGACGGTGGCCGGGTCGGCGGTGGTCACCTCCAGCGCGCCCGCGTGCACCACCATGAGTGAGACCCGGTGCGCCACCACGTCGTGCATCTCCCGGGCGATCCTGGCCCGCTCCTCGGCGCGGGCCCGGTCGGCTCGCGCCTCCTGCTCCCGCTCCAGCCGCTCGGCCCGGTCCCGCAGGGCGGCCAGCGCGTCTCGCCGCGCCCGGATCCAGAGCCCGACGATCGCCGGGGCGATCACCAGCCAGGCGTAGAACACCACCGCGTTCCCGGGGGTGGCCATCACCAGGCGGCGTTCGCCACCCACCGCGCTGCCGACCGCCACGCCGACGAGCATGACCGGGAACGTGCCGAGCAGGTACGCGGCGAGCTGCCGGCCGCGCAGGCCGGTGCCGGCCCGCCAGGACGCGACCACGACGGCCGCCCAGGCGGCCAGGACCAGCCAGCACACGGCGGCCGCGGCGGGGAGCACCCAGCGGCGTGACGAGAGCACCGAGGCGCCCGTGGCCAGCGCGAGCAGGACGATCACCGCCGTCGGCAGCGACGAGCGGACGCCGAGCCCACCGGTCGCCGAGGCCCAGGTGGCGGCGGCCACCGCCCCGGCCAGCAGCACCGGCAGGTGCGGTTCGACGCGCCGGACGGCGCCCGGCCAGGTGGTCACCCCGCGAGCCTAGGCCCGGTCGGCCCGCGACGGGACCGGGCTCGGGGAGGGTTGGGTGCCGACCCCGAGACCACCTCGGGGTACGGCACGACGAAAGTGGACCCCCGGGGCAGACCGTCGACAGATTCCACCCGCCACCGCCCCGACCAGCATCGACGTCATGGATGCCGCTCTCGAACTGCTCCACGACACGATCTCGTCGCCCTGGGTCTACCTGGCCCTGTTCGCCATCGCGGTGGTGGACGGGTTCTTCCCCGTCGTACCGAGCGAGACCGCCGTCATCACCGCCGGTGTGTTCGCCGCGACCGGCCAGCCCGACCTGCCGCTGGTGATCGGCGTGGCCGCGCTCGGCGCGCTGGTCGGCGACCACGTCTCCTACGCGATCGGCCGGCACGGCGGCGCCCGGCTGCTGGACCGTGTGCCCCCGGACGGTCGCCGGCGGGCCGCGGTGGACCGGGCCCGGCGGGGCATCGCGGTACGGGGTGGCCTCATCCTCACCGTGGCCCGGTACGTGCCGGGTGGCCGGACCGCGGTCACCCTCACCATGGGGGCGACCCGGTTCCCCCGGCGGCGGTTCCTCGCCTTCGACGCGCTGGCCGCCGCCACCTGGGGCACCTACTCGGCGTCGGTGGGCTACCTGGGCGGGCTCGCCTTCGAGCAGGACCCGATCCGCGGCCTGCTGTTCGGGCTGGGGCTGGCCCTCACCGTGACGCTGGTGGTGGAGGTGGTGCGCTGGGTCCGGGGCCGCCGGGCGGCGCGGATCCGCGCGGCGCGGGTGTTAAGAGGGGACCCCTCCTCTACCGCAGGCGTTAACAGGGGGCCCTTCCTTACACCTCCCCCGGGTGCCAGGTGACGCCGCGCAGCAACTGGTCGGCGCCGAGCCAGGCCACGTTCATCATCCGGGTGGCGGTCTTCTCGGCGTCGGCCTCGGGGTGGTCGGCCAACCAGTCGGCGAGCGACTCGGTGGCGCCGACCAGGGCGTACGCGACCACCTCCAGGTCGGTGGCGCCGACCTCACGGCCGGAGGCGCGCAGCGCGTGGTCGAGCATCCCGGCGACCACCTCGACCAGCCGGCCGCGCATGGCGGCCAGCTCGGCGGCGAACGGCTGGGAGCCGCGGGCCTGGCGGTAGAGCACGGCCCAGCCGTCGCGGTGCGCGCCGACGAACCCGAAGAAGGCGCGCAGCCCGCGCCACAGCCGCTCGTCGGCGGGCAGTTCCGGGGCGGCGGCCCCGGCGATCGCCTCCATCATCCGGGTGCCCTCGCGGTGCAGGCAGGCGACGAAGAGCTCCTCCTTGGTGCCGAGGTAGGCGTAGACCATCGGCTTGGAGATGCCGGCGTCGTCGGCGATCTCGTCCATGCTGGCGGCGTGGAAGCCCCGGCGGGAGAACACCTTGACCGCCGCGTCGAGCATCTGCTGCTCACGGACGGCCCGGGGGAGGCGCTTGAAGGTCGGTGTGCTGGACACCCTTGCGAGCATACCTACTCGTGCGTAAGGTTACGCGGGAGTAACCAAAGTCGGCCCCGCCCGAGAGGTGCATTCCCCCATGACTGACTTCGACCCGGCCAACTTCGCGAACGTCGGCCCGAAGGAGTTCGCGCAGCTGGTCAAGTCCACCCCGGACGACAAGATCGCCGAGATCATGTCCGGCGAGGCGCGCGGCAAGATCCTCAGCGAGGTCTTCAACCGGATGCCCACGCTGTTCCGCGCCGACCGCGCCGGCTCCACCAACGCGGTCATCCACTGGAACATCACCGGTCGTCCGGACGGCGGCACCGACACCTACGAGATCGTCATCGAGAACGGCACCTGCACCGTCTCGGAGACCCCGACCCGGGACCCGAAGCTCAGCCTCACCATGGGCCCGGTCGAGTTCCTGAAGATCGTCTCGGGCGGCGCCAACCCGGTGATGATGTTCATGACCGGCAAGCTGAAGGCCAAGGGCGACCTGGGCCTGGCCGCCAACATCGCCAACCTGTTCGACATCCCCAAGGCCTGACCATGGCCGAGTTCTCGCTCGACCTGAACGAGGAACAGCGGGACCTTCGCGACTGGGTGCACGGCTTCGCCGCCGAGGTCGTGCGCCCGGCCGCGGCCGAGTGGGACGCCCGGGAGGAGACTCCCTGGCCGGTCATCCAGGAGGCGGCGAAGGTCGGCCTGTACGGGTTCGAGTTCCTCGCCACCTGCTGGGCCGACCCCACCGGCCTCTCCCTGCCGATCGCCAGCGAGGAACTCTTCTGGGGTGACGCCGGCATCGGCCTGAGCATCTTCGGCACCGCCCTCGCGGTCGCCGGGATATACGGCGCCGGCACCCCCGACCAGCTCGTCGAGTGGGTCCCGCAGTGCTTCGGGGACGTCGACTCCCCGGCCGTCGCCGCGTTCTGCACCACCGAGCCGGAGGCCGGCTCCGACGTCGGGTCGATGCGGACCCGCGCCGTCTACGACGAGGCCACCGACGAGTGGGTGCTCAACGGGCAGAAGGCGTACGCCACCAACGGCGGCATCGCCGGCGTGCACGTGGTCACCGCCTCGGTCGAGCCGGAGCTGGGCTCGCGCGGGCAGGCCGCGTTCGTCGTACCCCCGGGCACGCCCGGCCTCAACGCCACCCGCAAGCTGCGCAAGCTCGGGCTGCGCGCCTCGCACACCGCCGACGTCTTCCTCGACGACGTCCGGGTGCCGGGCCGCTGCCTGCTCGGCGGCAAGGACGCCCTGGACGAGCGACTGGCCCGGGCCCGGTCCGGACAGCGCGCCTCCGGCCAGGCCGCGATGCGGACGTTCGAACTGTCCCGCCCGACCGTCGGCGCGCAGGCGCTCGGCGTGGCCCGCGCCGCGTACGAGTACGCCCTCGACTACGCCAAGGACCGGGTCCAGTTCGGTCGGCCGATCATCGAGAACCAGGCGGTCGCGTTCGCGCTCGCCGACATGAAGATGGAGATCGACGCCGCCCGGCTGCTGGTCTGGCGGGCGTCCTGGATGGGCCGCAACAACCGGCCGTTCACCGCGGGTGAGGGCTCGATGTCCAAGCTCAAGGCCGGCGAGGTGGCGGTCTCGGTGACCGACCGGGCGGTCCAGCTCCTCGGCGGGGCCGGCTTCCTGCGCGACCACCCGGTCGAGCGCTGGTACCGGGACGCCAAGATCTACACCATCTTCGAGGGAACCTCCGAGATCCAGCGACTGGTCATCTCCCGGGCCATCTCCGGGATGCAGATCCGCTGATCGCCGGCGGACCCCGCCCGACCCGCGACGGCACGCCGTGCCGGGCGTACCCCGTCGCGGGTCGGGCCGCCGGTCCGTGACCGGCGTGGCCACGACCGCGGGTGTCCGCAGGTTGGGCTGATGATCACGCCGGCTGGGCGGACGAACCGCCCGGATGCATGATCGGGAGACCACGAACGCGAAGGAGGCTGCGCCTTGGACCTGCCGTTCATCGTCGCCACGCTCACCCGACGCGGACTGCTGACCCCGGGCCGCCCGATCCGGGTGGCCTCGCAACTGAACGCGCTGCGCCGCTGGGGCTGGAGTCTCGCCGGCGAGCTGCGCCAGGCTGCCGCCCGCGACCCCGGGCGCGTCGCCGTCGTCGACGAGCACGGCGCCGCCTTGACGTACCAGGACCTGCTGGACCGGTCGGAGCGGCTGGCCCGGTCCCTGCGGGCCGGCCTCGGCGTGCGGACCGGCGACCGGGTCGGCCTGCTCTGCCGCAACCACCACGGGCTGATCGAGGCGATCGTCGCGACGATGCTGCTCGGCGCGGACGCCGTCCTGGTCAACACCGGCCTCTCCGCCGCGCAGTTGGCCACCGTCACGGAGGAGCAGGGCCTGCGGGTCCTGGTGCACGACACCGAGTTCGCCGAACGTGTCCTCGGTCTCCCGGCCGAGCTGCACCGCGTCGACGAACGGCGGCAGGAGGAGCTGATCGCCGGCGCGGTGCCCGGAGACCGGCTCCAGCCCCCGGAGCGCGACGGCCGGACCATCGTGCTGACCTCCGGCACCACCGGCACGCCCAAGGGCGCCCGCCGGCCCACCCCGCACGGCTTCGGCCCGCTGGTGTCCATCATCGACCGGATCCCGCTGCACGCCCGGGACACCGTGATGATCGCCGCGCCCCTCTTCCACACCTGGGGATACGCCGCCCTCCAGGTCTCCTTCGCGCTGCGCGCCACGGTCGTGCTGCACCGCCGCTTCGACCCGGCCGCCACGGTGGCCGCGCTGGCCGCGCAGCCCTGCGACGCGCTCTTCGCCGTACCGGTGATGCTGCAACGGCTCATGGAGGTGGCGCCGCCGCAGCCCCGGCCGCCGCTCAAGGTGGTCGCGGTCAGCGGCTCCGCCCTGCCGGGCAACCTGGCCACGGCCTTCATGGACCGCTACGGCGACGTGCTCTACAACCTCTACGGCTCGACCGAGGTCTCCTGGGCGTCCATCGCCGGCCCGGCCGAGCTGCGGGCCGCGCCCACCACGGCCGGCCGACCGCCGCACGGCACCCGGCTGGAGATCCTGGACGAGGCGGGCCAGCCGGTCCACGACGGCCAGGTCGGGCGGATCTTCGTGGGCAACGAGATGCTCTTCGAGGGCTACACCTCCGGCGCCGGCCGGGAGAGCCGCGACGGCCTGCTGGACACCGGTGACCTCGGGCGACTGAACCCGGACGGCCTGCTCTTCGTGGACGGGCGCGCCGACGACATGATCGTCTCGGGCGGGGAGAACGTCTTCCCCTCCGAGGTGGAGGATCTGATCGCCCGGTTGCCGCAGGTCCGCGAGGTCGCGGTGATCGGCGTGCCCGACCCGGAGTACGGCCAGCGACTGGCCGCGTTCCTGGCGCTGCGGCCCGGCGAGACGCTCGATCCGGAGGCGGTCCGCGAGTACGTCCGGCACTACCTGGCCCGCTTCTCCGTGCCCCGCGACGTGGTCTTCGTCAAGTACCTGCCGCGCAACGCGACGGGCAAGGTGCTCGGACGGGAGCTGCGCCGGTACTTCGGCTGATCGGCTGACCACACGGGACGGACACCGGATGACCCCCGGTGTTACGTTCTCCCCGGTTTCAGCGGGTGAGCGGGATCCGGCGCTGTGGGCACGCGCGGTCTCCTTCGACCGCCCATCCTCCGGGGCGGCCTGCCCATCCACGCCGACCGCGACCAGGACGCGATCCGCTGGCGGGAGCGCAACCGCTACGACGTCAGCTACGTGACCAGTCTCGACCTGCACTCCGGTCGGCTCGACCCGTCCCGGCACCGGGCGTGGCCCACGGTGACCCGGCGCGACCTCGACCGACCCGAGCAGGCGTGGCTCGGGGTGCGGTACAACGGCATCGGGCTGAGCCCGCGGCCGCTCGTGGTCCGCTCGGCCGAGCCGCACCACCTAGGGGTCCGGTCGCGGGGTTCCACCGAGGACCGACCGGGGTGCGGTGCGGGTGTCACCCGGATGCCCCCGCCCACCGGGGACGACAGGATCGACGACATGAAGATCATGGATGTCACCCGTCGCCGCGCGGTCGCCGCCGCGCTGGCAGGAGCCCTGGTCGCCACCGTCGTACCGGGCGTCGCCCTCGCCGCGCCGTCCGGTGCCCACCGGCCCGACTGCGCCGTCGGCACCCTCGACCCGACCCCGATGCGGCAGGCGATCGCCGGATTACCCACCGGCGACGCCACGAGCGCCCAGGTCCGGATCATCACTCCCGACGGATGCTGGACCGGCACCAGTGGTGTACGCGCCCTGCGCGGGGCCGCCCCGGTGCCGCCGCACGCCCGGTTCCGCGTCGGCAGCGTCACCAAGGTGTTCACCGCCGCGGTGACGCTGCAACTGGTCGCCGAGGGACGGCTCGACCTGGACGGCACGGTGCAGCGGTACCTGCCCGGTCTGCTGCCCGCCGACTACCCGCCGGTGACCGTCCGCCAACTCCTGAACCACACCAACGGGATACCGAGCCCGACGCTGCCGGGCGGGATCGAGTGGCAGCTCGCCCACCGCTACGACCGGTGGACCCCGGAGCAGATCGTCCGCCTCGGCCTGCGCAACCCGCGCGAGTTCGAGCCCGGCACGGACCAGCACTACACCAACATGGGCTACATCGTGGCCGGCATGCTGATCGAGAAGGTCACCGGACACCCGTACGCCGAGGAGGTGCGGCGGCGCATCGCCCGGCCGCTCGGCCTGCGGGACACGTACGCGCCGGGCGACGACCCGCGTATCCGTGGGCCGCACGCCCACGGATACCAGGCCGTGGTCCGCGACGGCCGGACCGAGCTGGTCGACGCGACGGTGTGGAGCCAGACCTTCACCCCGGCCGCCGGCAACCTGATCTCCAGCCTGTCCGACCTGGACACCTTCATGACCGCGCTGTTCGCCGGCCGGGTGGTGCCCGAGCCGTGGCTGACCGAGATGTTCACCTTGCCGGTGCTGGCCGACGATCGCACGGGCGAGTACAGCGCCGGACTGACCGCCATGCCGGTGGGTGGGCAGACCCTGTGGCTCAAGACCGGCAGCCGCTACGGCTACCTCGCCGGCGTCGCCGCCACCCGGGACGGCCGGTTCCGGGTGGAATACTCGATCACCGCGACGGACGCGAAGAGCGGGGAGCTGAGCCGGACCGCCCAGGCCGTCATCGGCGCGGCGCTCGGCATGCTGCCGCCCGCAGCGCCACGGCCCACGGTCAGCCCGGGATCGTGATCCGGCCGTCCACCGCCGCCGACGCGATGTCGCCCCGGTGGTGGGCGCCGGCCAGCTCGACGCCGCGTACCAGCGCGTACGCGGCGTCGCGCGCGGCGGCCAGGTCCGCGCCGATGGCCGTACCGCAGAGGACCCGGCCGCCCGCGGACCGCAGCGTGCCGTCGGCGTCCCGGCGGGTGCCGGCGTGGATGATCCCGGCACGGTCCGCGCCGGTGATCACGTCACCGGTACGCGGACCCGCCGGGTAGCCCTCGGCCGCGACCACGACGGTGACCGCCGCGCCGTCGCGCCACCGCAGCGGCGGATGCCCGGCCAGCGTGCCGGTGGCGGCGGCGTGCAGCAGCCCGGCCAGCGGCGTCTCCAGCATGGCGAGCACGACCTGGGTCTCCGGGTCGCCGAAGCGCGCGTTGAACTCGATCACGCGGGGGCCCTTGGCGGTCATCGCCAGGCCCACGTAGAGCAGGCCGGCGAACGGGGCGCCCCGGCGCCGCAACTCGGCCAGCGTCGGGTGCACCACGTCGCGCATCACGTCGTCGACCAGGCCCGGCGGGGCCCACGGCAACGGCGTGTAAGCCCCCATGCCGCCCGTGTTCGGCCCGGTGTCGCCGTCGCCGACGCGCTTGAAGTCCTGCGCCGGCAGCAGCGGCAGGGCGGCCTCGCCGTCGGTGACCACGAAGAGCGAGACCTCGGGACCGTCGAGGTACTCCTCGATCACCACCCGGCCGCACTCGGCGGCGTGCCGCTCGGCGGCCGCCCGGTCGTCGGTGACGACCACGCCCTTGCCGGCGGCGAGCCCGTCGTCCTTCACCACGTGGGGCGCGCCGAACTCGTCCAGCGCCCGGGCGACGGCCGCCGCGTCGGCGCAGGTGTACGCACGTGCGGTCGGCACGCCGGCGGCGGTCATCACGTCCTTCGCGAACGTCTTCGAGCCCTCCAATCGGGCCGCTTCCGCACTCGGGCCGAACACCGCGATGCCCTTGGCGCGTACCGCGTCGGCCACCCCGGCCACCAGCGGCGCCTCCGGCCCGACGACCACCAGGTCGGCCGCCACGTCGACGGCGAGCGCCGCCACGGCCGCCGGATCGGTGGCTGTCACCTCCCGCAGCGACGCGACCTCGGCGATCCCCGGATTACCCGGAGCCGCGACGAGCGCCTCGACGGCCGGATCCGCCGCCAACCCGAGCGCGAGCGCATGCTCCCGCCCACCACCACCCACAAGAAGAACCCGCACGACCGGCATCCTACTGACCCCCACCTCCCACCCCGTCGATCAAGGAGTTTGCGTCCCAGAATCCCGCTCCTGCCGATGCGAACTCCTTGGTCAACAGGCTCGGCGCAGGGCCTGTCGGACCGTGGCCGGGATGTAGTCGGGGCGGAGGGTGTCGGCCCAGGTGAAGCGCAGGATGCGCCAGCCGGCGTTGACGAGACGGTTCTGTCGGAACCGATCGGCGAATACCGCGTCCGGACTCAGATGCGACACCCGGCCATCGGCCTCCGCGATCAGCCGCGCACAGTGGATGGTCGCGGCCGATTGGAGGCCGCCGATGCCGTGCAGCTCGGCGGCGGTGTCCAGCACGGCCACCGCGCCCGGACCCAGGCTCGCGACCGTGGCGCGGATCCGGGTGCGCCGCAGGGCGGCCGCCGGCGGATCTGCCATCGGCAGGTAGCAGCCACGCGACAGCCGGATCCAGCGCCCGGACCGGACCAGGTGACGGACCCGGTCCCGGCTGAAGCCGAGCCGCACAGCCTGCGCCGCCGTCACGAACCCGCCCTGCCGGACAACCGCGCGCCTCAGTTCGTCGAACTCACCCACCCGCGCACATTCCCGCAGGCCGCCCACCCATCAAAACCCCTGTGGGCAACCCTGTGGAAAGCCCTGCCCACCCGGTCCCGGCCCGATCCGTTGATCAAGGAGTTTGGGTCTGACTCCGCGCGGAATCCGACGCGAACTCCTTGATCAACAAGGCGGGGTGAGGGGCCCCCGGGGGGGGTGGGGGTGGGGGTGGGGGTGGGGGGTTAGGGGAGGAGGGGGTGGCGGAGGACGTTTTCTTCTCGGCCTGGGCCTACGCCTACCACGCTCACGCGGGTGCCGGTGAGTTCCTCGATGCGGGCGATGTAGCGCCTCGCGTTCTCGGGGAGCTCCTGCTCGGTCCTCGCCTTGGTGATGTCCTCCCACCAGCCGTCGAGCTCTTCGTAGACCGGCGTCGCGTGGTGGAAGTCGGTCTGCGTCATCGGCATGTCGTCGAAGCGCTCGCCGTTGATCTCGTACCCGACGCAGATCGGCACCTTGGCCAGACCGGTCAGCACGTCCAGCTTGGTGACCACCAGGTCGGTGACGCCGTTCAGGCGGCACGCGTAGCGGGCCACCACGGCGTCGAACCAGCCACAGCGGCGCTCCCGGCCGGTGGTGGTGCCGTACTCGTGGCCGATCTTGCGCAGGTGCTGCCCGTTCTCGTCGAACAGCTCGGTCGGGAACGGACCGGAGCCCACCCGGGTGGTGTACGCCTTGCTCACCGCGATGACCTTGGTGATCGCGGTCGGCGGGATGCCCGCGCCCACGCACGCCCCGCCGGCGGTGGGGTTCGACGAGGTGACGAACGGATAGGTGCCGTGGTCCATGTCGAGCATGGTGGCCTGGGCGCCCTCCAGCAGCACGGTCTCGCCGCGGTCCAGCGCGTCCCAGAGCATCACCCGGGTCTCCGCGATGTACGGCCGCAGCCGCTCGGCGTAGCGCAGGTATTCCTCGACGGTCTCCTCGACGTCGATCGCCTTGCGGTTGTAGACCTTGAACAGCAGCTGGTTCTTCTCCCGGAGCGCCAGCTCCAGCTTCTTGCGCAGGATGCCCGGGTCGAGCAGGTCCTGGAGCCGGATGCCCATCCGGGCGACCTTGTCGCCGTACGCCGGGCCGATGCCCCGACCGGTGGTGCCGATGCGGGAGCTGCCCAGATAGCGCTCGACCACCCGGTCCAGTGCCCGGTGGTGCGGCATGATCAGGTGCGCGTCACCGGAGATGCGCAGCCGGGAGACGTCCACGCCGCGCTCGGCGAGCCCGTCGATCTCCTCCAGCAACACCTTCGGGTCGACGACCACACCGTTGCCGATGACGATCATCGCGCTCGGCGAGAGCGCGCCGGACGGCATCAGGTGCAGCGCGTACTTCTGGCCGTCCGGCGTGATCACCGTGTGGCCGGCGTTGTTGCCGCCGGAGTAGCGCACGACGTAGTCGACCCGCTCACCCAGCAGGTCGGTAACCTTGCCCTTGCCCTCGTCGCCCCACTGGGCGCCGAGGAGCACGATCGCTGGCATCTTCTCGCCTCCAGAAGGCTCGGGTGCCAGGCGGCGACCGGTCAGCGAGCCCGGGGTGTCAGGCTAACAAGTAGTGACGACGGGACCGGCAGGGGTTCGTCGAGAAGCAGGAGGCTCCTTCGTGTACGACGTGGTGCTGCTCACCCTCGGCTCGGAGCGGGACGCTCCCGGCGAAGGCTGTGGCAGTGGCGGGGCCTGCTGCGGTGGCACGGACGACGGTGTCGCCACGACCGACCCGGAACGCTGCGAGACGCCCCGCGTGCCGGTGCTGGCCTGCGCGGACGCGCTGACCGCCCGCGGTGCCCGGGTGACCACGGTGACCGCCCGCTCGGACGCCGAGATCGACGAGGTGCTGGCCCGCCTGGACGGCCCGGCCCGCGCCGACGGCCTCACCTGGCCCGACCAGGACGGCAAGACCCGGCTGGTGGTGGCCACGGCCAGTGACGCTCAGTTGCGCGCCGTGCTGCGCCGCCTGGTGCGCCGGTACGCCCCGCCGCCCAGCCGCCGCCCGGCGGACCTGGCCGGGAACCGGACGCTGCCCGACCTGCCCCCGGTGGGCGTACTCCCGCTGGACCCGGCCCGATCCGGCACGGCGCGGGACCTGGCCGCGCAGCTCGGGCTGCCGCGCGACCCGGCGGCCGTGGCCACGGCGGTGCTCGACGGTACGGCCCGCCGGCTGGACCTGCTGCGCAACGACGGCGGCTCGGTGACGCTGGACGGCGCGCTGCTCGGCGCCGCCGACGACGCCGGCCGACCGCTGCACTGGCGGGGCCGCGTCGAGGTCGACGGCACGGTGCTCAGCGACGGCAGCGAGCCGATCACGGCCTGCGCGATCGGGAACGCCGGCGGCTACGCGCGCCTCGGCGAGGTGGACCTGCTGGCCGACCCGGACCCGACCGACGGCCGGGTGTCGGTGGCCGTGGCCGTGCCCGTGGTGACCCGGTCCGCGTTGGGCCGGAAGAAGGTCCGGCTGGAGGTACGCCGGGCCCGGGGACGGGCGGTGGCGGTCGTGCCCCGCGACGAGAAGGTGCCCTTCCTCGACGACGGTGTCGAGGGCGAGTTGAGCCGGAAGCGGTCCTGGTGGACCGAGCCCGGCGCCTGGGCGGTCTGGGCGGGCTGACCCCGGTCGATCCTCGCCCGGGTGGCCCGGCTGACCGGACCGCCTATCCTCGGCAGGGGGAATGGGGAGGAACCGTGGTGCACGAGAACGACGACCGGGCACACGTGCCGGGCCGACCGCAGGTGCCGGAGCGGGACGTCGAACCGCTCTGGCCGCCCGAGGAGACCGACGGCGTGGTCACCGCGCCGCCCTGGGCGGCGCCGGTCCAGCCGAACATGCCCTGGCCGCTCCCGTTCGGCGAGGCTCCCCCGCCGCCACCGGTCGTCCCGGCGCCCGAGGTGACCCGCCCGGCGGAGCCGGTTCCGCCGCCGGTCGTCCCGGCGCCCGACGCGACCCGCCCGCCGCCGGTCGACCTGGACCTCCCGTTCACGCTCGACCCGCCGGCCCCGGGCACCCCGCCGGCGCCGCGGGTCGACGCCCCGGCCGCGGCGGCCGCCCACGAGCCGCCGACCCCGCCCGGTTCCGCCGCGCCCGCGCCGGGGACCGACGCGCCGCCCGCCGCGCCCGCATCCGGGACCGATGCACCGCCCGCCGCGCCCGCGTCCGGGACCGACAGCGACGCGGCCGTGAACGGACGGGCCGAGTCCCCGTGGGCGCAGCCGCCCCAGCGCGCCGCGTCCGAGGCCGCCGGCCCGACGAACTCCTCCGACCCCGCAACCGCCGCCGGCGGACCGGCAGCCCCGAACCCCAGGCCGGCGACGGCGGGTCCCGGACCGACAGCCCTGGTCCCCGCGCATCCCGGCCCCGCGAGCCCTGACCCCGCGAACCCCGGCCCTCCGGGCCCCGGCCCCGGACCCGGACCCGGACCCGGACCCGGACCCGGACCCGGACCCGGACCCGGACCCGCGGGCACGGAACCGTTGACCGCCGGGCCGGTGCCCCCCGGACCCGTCAGCGCACGGCCGGCCAACGGTTCGGCTCCGGTCCCCTCGCCGTCGACGGACGGGCCCGGCGGGTCCGCGGAGGAGGCCGCGCCCCGGCTCGGTCCGTTCCCGCCGTCGCCGGGCGTACCGATGCAGCAGCCGCCCTACGGCAACGGCGCGGCCTATCCGCCGCCGGGGTACCCGCCGCAACCCGGCCAGCCCGGCTGGTACCCGCCCGGCTGGCCGCACCAGAACCCCACGCCGCACCAGAGCCCGCTGCCACACCAGAGCCCCGGGCCACACCAGGCCGCAGCGCCGCAGCCGGCCGTGGCGCCGCACCAGGCCGGACCCGTCCAGCCGCCGCACGCGCCGCCGGCTCCCGGACCGGCAGGCGCGCACCCGCAGCCGCCGTACCCGGAGCAGGGCTGGACGCCGCAGCAGGCCGCGCCGCCGACCGCCGAGGACTTCGCCCGCCGCCGCCAGGCCCGACCGGTCGACCCGGTGGCCACCATGGGGGTACGCGCGGTGGTGAACCGGATGGGACTGGTCCGGCTCGCGCCGGGCCGCCACGAGCAGGAGGTGAAGCGGGACATCGAGATGGTCCGCCGCAACTTCGGCGGACTGCGCCAGGTGACCGTGGTCAACCCCAAGGGCGGCGCCGGCAAGACGGTGGCCATCCTGCTGCTCGCCATGACGTTCGGCCAGAAGCGCGGCGGGTACGTGCTGGCCTGGGACAACAACGAGACCCAGGGCACCCTCGGCATGCGGGCGCAGCAGGACTTCCACGCCCGGACGGTGCGGGACATGCTGCGTGACCTGGCCCAGTTCCAGGGTCCGCACGGTCGCGTCGGCGACCTGTCGCAGTACGTCCGCTCGCAGGGCGAGGGCATGTTCGACGTGCTCGCCTCGGACGAGTCCGCGACCGGCGGCGAGATGCTGACCGCCGCCGCGTTCGCCGAGATCCGCGAGGTGGTCAGCCGCTTCTACAAGCTGATCTTCGTGGACACCGGGAACAACGTCCGGGCGCAGAACTGGCAGGCCGCCATGGACGCCACCGACCAGCTCGTGGTCACCATGTCGGCGCGGAACGACTCGGCCGAGACCGCCGCCCGGATGCTCGACCACCTGGAGCAGAGCGGTCGGCAGCGGTTGGTCCGGCAGGCGGTCACCGTGGTCTCGATGCCGCCGTCCCGCAAGGAGATCGACCTGCCGGCCATCCAGGCGCACTTCGCCGCGCGTACCCGGGCGGTGCTGCTGGCGCCCTACGAGCGGCTCATCGACACCGGCGAGCCGCTGCGGTACGGCCAGCTCTCCTCCGCCACCCGGGACGCCTGGCTGAAGATCGCCGCGTCGGTGGCGGAAGGGCTGTAGGACGGGCGCGACGGCCGGTGCCCGGGTCGGGACCGGCCGTCGCGGTGGTGGTCAGGCGCTGGCCAGCGCGTCCCCGGCGGCCGGGTCGCAGTCGCGGAGGAACTGGGCGCACCGGGCGGCCTCGTCCGCCTCGCCGATCTCGCCGGCGGCCCGGGAGAGCACGTAGAGGCAGCGCAGGAAGCCCTGGTTCGGGGCGTGCGACCAGGGCACCGGGCCGTGCCCCTTCCAGCCGCTGCGACGCAGCTGGTCGAGGCCCCGGTGGTAGCCGGTGCGGGCGTACGCGTACGCCGGGACGACCTGGCCCGCGGCGAGCGCGCGACCGGCGAGCGCCCCCCACGCCGCGCTGTAGGTCGGGAAGCGGGCCGCGACCTCGGCGTACGCCTCGTCGGTGCCCTGCTCGACCGCCGTCGCCAGCGTGGCGTCGGCCTCCTCGTCGGCCGGGAGCAGGGTGGCCGGGGGCTCAGGCAACAGGTTCTGCATCGCCCCATTCAACCCGCTTCGCCCTGGGGCGCGCGAGGGGGTCGGGCGGGTCGGGTGGCTGAACGGCTGAGGGTTTCGTCACGCGTGGGCGGGAGCTCACGTACCCGCGGCCCATGCCGCCGGCGTGGTTCTTGCACTACAACTACAGATCCGGAGCCTCCCCAGGACCCGGTTACGCAGGAGCCCGGCGGCGTGCCCGCCGGGCTCCTGTCCGTACCGCCCGGGTTTGCGACCTTGCCCGGCCGGGGCAGGATGATCGGGTGCCGACCCCACCACCCGCGGACGTCATCGAGCCGCACGCGCCTCACGTCGACGAGGTCCAGACCCGCACCGAGTTCGACCGACGGCTGGCCGGGGGGACCCTCGCCGGCCTGACCGTGCAGGGCCTCCGCCTCGACCTGGACCCGGTCCCCGACCTGCGCGCCGTGGACGTCGCCGGCACGCTCTTCGTGGGCTGCCGGTTCGCCGACCGGGAGGTGGGCGCCGACCTGGTCCGGCGCGGCGCCAACGTGGTCCCGCCGTTCTCCGGGTTGCCCTACCCGACCCAGCCGTCCCACCTCTACACGGCCGACGAACTGGCCGCCGGCTTCGCCGAGGGCGGGTTCACCCAGATGTACGACACCCGGGTGTACGCGCACTTCCGGGCGCACGGCGGGGCCCTGCCCGACGTCCGGGAGGCGCTCGGCCAACGGCTGCACGACCACGGCGTGGACAACGCGCTCGCCGACGCCACCCGCGCCTGGCTCGCCGTGCACGGCCCGCAGTCGGTGGTGGGGGTGATGGGCGGACACGCGGTCCCGCGCGGCAGCGTCGCGTACCGGATGGCCGCGGTGCTGGGCTGGGAGCTGGCGCGGGCCGACCGGCTGGTGGTGACCGGCGGCGGCCCGGGCGTGATGGAAGCGGCGAACCTGGGCGCGTTCCTCGCCGCCTGGCCGGCGGACGAGCTGTCCGCCGCGATCGACCTGCTCGCCGTCGCGCCGGACTTCACCGACCACGACCGCTACACGGCGGCGGCGCTGGCGGTGCGCAAGCGGTACGCGGACGGCCCGTCGCTGCCCTCACCCCGACCGGCGGCGCCCGACACGCAGTGGGCCCGGTCCGGCGGGCTGGCCATCCCCACCTGGCTGTACGGCCACGAGCCGGCGAACCTGTTCGCGGGCCGGATCGCCAAGTACTTCTCCAACGCCATCCGGGAGGACACCATCCTGCGCCTGGCCCGTGGCGGGATCGTGTTCGCGCCCGGCCGGGCCGGCACGGTGCAGGAGGTGTTCCAGGCGGCCACCAAGACGTTCTACGGCACCGACGGGGCGAGCGGGGCGTACGTCTTCCTCGACCGCGCGTTCTGGACCGCCGAGCTGCCGGTGGAGTCGCTGCTGCGGCCGCTCTTCGCCGCCTCCCCGTTCGGCGACCTGTCGCACACGATCCACCTCACCGACGACGTCCGCGAGGCCGTTGCGCTGCTCGTGCGCTGACCGCGCAAGGAAGGGCCCCTTATTAACGCCTCCGGTAAAGGAAGGGCCCCTTGTTAACAGCGAGCTGTTAACAAGGGGCCCTTCCTTACATGCGGGGTGTCACTTCATGGTGGTGCCGGTGGAGCGCAGGTGCTCGCAGGCCTCCACCACGCGGGCGGCCATGCCGGCCTCGGCGGCCTTGCCCCAGACGCGCGGGTCGTACATCTTCTTGTTGCCGACCTCGCCGTCGACCTTCAGCACGCCGTCGTAGTTGCGGAACATGTGGTCCGCGACCGGGCGGGAGAACGTGTACTGGGTGTCGGTGTCGATGTTCATCTTCACCACGCCGTAGTCCAGCGCCTCCCGGATCTCCGACAGCAGCGAGCCGGAACCGCCGTGGAAGACCAGGCTGAGCGGCTTGTCCTTGCCGTACTTGGCGCCCACCGCGTCCTGGATCTGCTTGAGCACCTCGGGGCGGAGCTTCACGTTGCCCGGCTTGTAGACGCCGTGCACGTTGCCGAAGGTCAGCGCCGCCATGTAGCGGCCCTTCTCGCCCAGGCCCAGCGCCTCGACCATGGCCAGGCCGTCCTCGACGGTGGTGTAGAGCTTGTCGTTGATGGCGTTCTCGACGCCGTCCTCCTCGCCACCGACGACGCCGACCTCGATCTCCAGGACGATCTTGCCCTTGGCGGCCTCGGCGAGGAGCTGCTCGGCGATCTCCAGGTTCTCCGCCACCGGTACGGCCGAGCCGTCCCACATGTGCGACTGGAACAGCGGCTCCTGGCCGTTCTTGACGCGCTCCTGGGAGATCGCCATCAGCGGCCGGACGAACTTGTCCAGCTTGTCCTTCGGGCAGTGGTCGGTGTGCAGCGCGATGTTCACCGGGTACTTCTTGGCCACCTCGTGCGCGTACGCGGCGAACGCGCTCGCGCCGGTCACCATGTCCTTGATCGACGGGCCGGACAGGTATTCCGCGCCGCCGGTGGAGACCTGGATGATGCCGTCGCTCTCCGCGTCGGCGAAGCCCTTGAGCGCCGCGTTCAGCGTCTGCGAGGAGGTCACGTTGATCGCGGGGTACGCGTACCGGCCGGCCTTGGCCCGGTCCAGCATCTCCGCGTAAGCCTCGGGGGAAGCGATGGGCATGTCGAACGCTCCTTACTTACCGCTCTCGGCCGTGCAGGCCGCTGTCTTCCATGGAGGCGGCCGTTCCGGCCGCTGACTTCCACGGGTACGCCGGACCGCGCTGTCCACCGCGGGCAGTATCCCGTAGGAGCGCCGGCAGGGCACAACCGACCCGGCGCCGGCTCACCGCTCCTCCAGGCGGTCCGGCACGACGACGCTGATCAGCCAGCTCACCACGGCGACCACGATGGCCCCCCAGAAGGCGGCCCAGAAGCCGTCCACGTGGAAGGGCAGCTTCAACAGGCCGGCGATCCAGTCGGTGAGCAGGAACAGCAGGGCGTTCACCACGAGCGCGAACAGACCGAGCGTGAGCAGGTAGAACACGCAGCCGAACACCTTGATGAGCGGCTTGAGCACGGCGTTGACCACGCCGAAGACGAGCGCCACCACGATCAGGGTGAACACGGTGGTGCCACCGTTGCGACCGGTCACCTCCACCCCGGGCACGATCAGCGTGGTGACCCACAACGCGATCGCGGTGATCGCCAGTCGGATCAGGAAGCCCACGTGACCATCCTGGCAGGGGCCACGCGCCGGGGAGGGGACAATCGCCGACTCCACCGTTCCGCCCGGCGCCGAGCGGAGGCCCGGACCAGCCCGTACGGTGGTGGTGGCAGACGCCCGCACGAGACGCAGGGAGGGACGATGGGTCAGCCCGACGAGGACTTCGCCCCGAGCCACCACCTCGCTCCGGAGGAGCGGGATCTCGAGGCGGAGCCGGCCGACGCGGTCGAGCAGGCCGCCTCGGCCACCCCGGACGACACCGACGGCGAACCGCACCGGGGCCTGGAGGTCGCCGACTGGGACGCGATGGAGCAGGCCCGGGTGGTCACCGCCGACGAGGACGACTACCGCTGACGCAGCGGCGTGACGTGGTCCGGGTGGGCGGCGGTCCAGCCGGCCACCCGGTCCGCGCGTAGCGCGTCCAGGAAACCCGGGGCGAGCGTCGGGTCCGGCTGCTCGAAGCCGCGGTCCGTCCAGTCGTCGTAGCGGACCGGCAGGCCGAGCGCGACCGGCTCAGCGGCGGTGGCCCGCGCGACCACCGACAGCAGCAGCGGCAGGGACGTCCCACCGGTGTCGACGGTCAGCCCCGGACCGATCTCACCGACCAACCGGCCGAGCCGCGCCGGGTCGGTCAGCGTCCCCCGCTCCCGCACCTGCCGCAGCAGGCCGGCCGCGTACCGGGTGGCGTTGCGGTCCCGGTCCAGCCCGCCGTCGCGCAGGCCGTACCGCTGGCGGAGCAGGTCCACCGCCCGGGCGCCGTCGAGCCGCTGGCAGCCGGCCGGGAACCGGCGGCCGGTGTGCACCGAGCGCACCTCCGCCGGCAGGCAGACCGGTACGCCGCCGACCTCGTCGGTCAGCTCGCGGGTCGCGGCGTAGGTCAGCACCGCGCCGGCGTCGACGCGTACCCCGGTCAGCCGGGTGACCGCCTGGCGGGTGGCCCGGTAGCCGGCGGCGAGGTCCCCCGACGCCGCGGCCCGGGAGAAGGTCGCGTTGATCTTGGTGGCGGCGCCGTCCGGCATGGGCACCAGCAGGTCGCGCGGGATGGAGACGAGGTAGATCCGGCTCCGGTCGGCCGGCACGTGCACCAGCAGGATCGAGTCGGCCCGCCGGTCCGGGCCCGCCTGGTCGACGCCGAGCAGCAGCACGTTCATCGCCCCCGTGGGGCTGGACGTCGGCGCCGCGGCCGGCGGGGCGGGCGCCGGCGGCCGGGGCGCGACCACGGTGAACCCGACCAGCGCCGTCGCGGTGACCGCCAGCGCGGTGCCGGCGAGGCGCACCCGGCGACGGCGGCGGCGACGCACCGCCGCCTGGTCGATGGCGGCGCGGACCGGGCCGGTCGGCGGGGCCAGCGCCTCGTGGCGGGCGAACGCGGCCCGCATCTCGTCCTCGATCATGAGCAGACCTCCACGTGTTCGGCTCGGAGGGTGGCCAGGGCGCGCGAGATGCTGGACCGGACGGTGCCGACCGCGCAGCCGAGCAGCTCGGCGATCTCCGCGTCGGGCAGGTCCTCGTAGTAGCGCAGCACCAGCGCCGCGCGCTGCCGGCGCGGCAACCCGGCCAGCCAGGTCCAGACCTGGTCCCGGTCCACCGCGGACTGCGCGTGGTCCGCCGGGGCCGGCACCGTCACGTCCGGCTCGCCGCGCAGCAGCACCCGACGAGCCCACGAGCCGCGCCGCCAGTCGACGAACTGGTTGGTCAGCATCCGGCGCACGTACCGTTCCGGCACGTCGCTGCGCGCCACCCGACGCCAGTTCAGCTGGACCCGGACCATGGTCTCCTGCACCAGGTCCTGGGCCTGGTGCGGGTCACCGGTCAGCATGACCGCGTACCGCAGCAGGGCGCCCAGCCGCGCGTCGGCGAACTCCTCGTACGTCACTGCACCTCCCGGTGTCCCGATTGGTGGACGGGTACGGGCGGCCGGAACGTTGCGGCAACCGTGATCAACCGTTCGGTCAATGTTCGCCGACCGGGGCAGCGGGTCGACTTAAGGAATCTTTAAGCTCCACGGGCTCCACCTGATCACCCCCACGGGAGGACCCCCCTCATGCTCAGCAACTCCACCCGGCGCTGGCTCGCCGGGTTGGGCGTCGCAGGCGCGTTCGTCGCCGCCTCCGCCACCTCCGCCGCGGCCGCGGATCCGGCCGTTCAGCTTGCGCTCTACTTCCCGAACACCACCGTCGCCCTTGACAGTGAGGGCAAGGTCGAGACGCCCTACATCTACGCCAGCGAGCCGGTCGTGGTGAACAACCTGACCGTCCGCTACGACTACTCCGGGCTTGCCGGCAAGGCGAAGATCACTCCGGAGATCGCGGGCGACTGCACCACTCCGGAGAAGAACGTCCTGCTCTGCCAGGAGCACTTCGAGGTCGGTATCGACGAGTGGGGCATGGCCGGCCTGCTCAGTGTCAACATCGCGCCGGCCGACGGCGCGAAGGACGGCGACTCCGGCGACCTCAAGGTCACGGTCAGCGCCGACGGCGTGACCTCGGCCAGCCACACCGCCAAGGTGAAGGTCGGCGAGAGCGTCGACCTCGCCGGCGGCCCCGAGGTGACCCGCACCGCCGCCCCGGGTGGCTCCTTCACCGCGCCGCTCGCCCTGCGCAACGCCGGTGAGACGACGGCCAAGGGCGCCATGGTGGTCTTCGACCAGGACTACGGCATCCGGACCAGCAAGCACTACAGCAACTGCACCTACGCCGAGGACTGGCTGCGCACGTGCAGCTTCCCCGACCTCTCCGTGGCGGCCGGCGAGACCTTCGCGGCGACCGTGCCCTACACGGTGGCCAAGGACGCGTACGCCCCCGGCGCCGACTACGCGTACCACAACTGGATGACGGTCGCGGAGTTCGACGACTTCGTCGACTACCTGGACAGCCAGGACGTCTCCGTCGGCGAGCCGGGCACCGACGGGCCGCTGGTGCTCACCAAGCAGTCCTCCGTGCAGGCGCGGTCCTTCCAGGCCGACCCGAACCCGGAGAACAACTGGTCCGGCATGGAGGTCAAGATCACCGGCAAGAACGGCGTCGACCTCGCCGCCATCGGTGACTCGGTGACCGGCAAGGCCGGCGACGTGGTCAAGGCGACCGTGGGCGTCCGCAACAACGGTCCCGCCACGCTCGACTTCGGCCGGAGCGGTTCGTCCGTCACCAAGATCGACTTCACCGTCCCGGCCGGGACCACCGCGGTCGAGGTGGCCGACAACTGTGTGCCGCTCAAGGACAACGAGGGTGACTGGGAGGAGCCGGGCACCCCGGGCGCCAAGGCCTACCGCTGCTACCCGGGCATCTTCCTGAAGGCCGGCGAGGAGCAGACCGTCGAGGTGGGCCTCCGCATCGACAAGGTGATCCCGAACGCGACCGGCGCCGTGGTCATCAACGCCAAGTGCGAGTGCGACGGCTTCCAGGACGACACCAACAAGGCCAACGACGCCGCGAAGCTCGTGGTGAACGCCGCTCCGGGTGGCGACGGCGGCCAGGGTGGCGGTGACGGCGGCACGCTGCCGATCACCGGTTCCTCCACCGGCCTGATCGCCGGCATCGGCGCGCTGCTGCTCGCCGCCGGCTTCGGCGGCTACGTGGTGGCCCGCCGCCGCAAGACCCGCTTCGTCGCCTGACCAAGCACACCGAGGTGCCCCGCCGACCACCCCGTCGGCGGGGCACCGCCGTATCCGAACCACACAAGAAGACCAAGAAGCAGCACGGGTGCGCGAAGAACGACCACGTCAGGTTTCCGGGGAGCCCGACCCGCGCAGGGATCAAGCCTGACCGCCCGGAGCGGGTCGGGCTCCCCGGAAACCCCCACGACAGAGCAAAGAGATCAAGGGACCATCAACCACGTGCTGCTGACCCTCACCACGACCCACCGTCCCGCGACCGACCTCGGCCACCTCCTCGTGAAGCACCCGGACCGCGTGCAGAGCTTCGACCTGCCCGCCGGCGCCGCGCACGTGTTCTACCCCGAGGCGGACGAGGCGCGGTGCACGGCGGCGCTGCTGGTCGAGGTCGACCCGCTGAAGCTGGGCGCCGGTCGGGGCCGCCGGCAGGCGACCGCGCCGGAGGGCTTCACCCTCGGGCAGTACGTCAACGACCGCCCGTACGCGGCGTCCAGCCTGCTCTCCTCCGCACTGGCGAAGGTCTTCCGCTCGGCGCTGCGCGGCGAGTCGCGGGACCGCGCCGAGCTGGCGGCCACCGCGATCCCGCTGACCGTACGGGTGCCGGTCCTGCGCTGCCGGGGCGGCGTGGACCTGGCGGTACGGGTGTTCGCCCCGCTCGGCTGGACCGTGACGGCCACGCCGATCCCGCTCGACGAGGCGTACCCGGAGTGGGGTGACAGCCGGTACGTCGACCTGACGCTGACCGGCACGCTGCGGCTCGCGGACGCCCTGAACCACCTGTACGTGCTGCTGCCCGTGCTGGACGACGCCAAGCACTACTGGGTCGCGCCGGACGAGGTGGACAAGCTGCTGCGGGCCGGATCCGGTTGGCTGGCCGGCCACCCTGAGCGCGGCCTGATCACCCGGCGCTACCTGGCGCACCGGCGGGCCCTGGCGGGTGCGGCGCTGGCCCGCCTCGCCGAGCTGCGCCTGGCCGACGAGCCCGACGCCGACGACAGCATCGACCCGACCGCCGACGACGCCGGCCCGGCCGGGGAGGCGGACCCGCGACGGGCCTCGCTGGCGGTACGGCGGCGGGAGGCGGTGCTCGCCGCGCTGCGGGACAGCGGCGCGAGCCGGGTCGTGGACCTGGGTTGCGGCGGCGGCGCGCTGCTCACCGCGCTGGTCGCCGACCGGCGGTTCACCGAGGTGGTCGGCGTCGACGTCTCCGACCGGGCGCTCGGTCTGGCCGCCCGCCGGTTGCGGCTGGACCGGTTGCCCGAGCGGCAGCGGGACCGCATCCACCTGCGACAGTCCGCGCTGACCTACCGGGACGACCGGCTGCGCGGCTACGACGCGGCGGTGCTGATGGAGGTGGTGGAGCACCTCGACCCGCCGCGACTGCCGGCGCTGGAGGACGCGGTGTTCGGTCACGCCCGACCGGGCACCGTGGTGGTTACCACCCCGAACGTCGAGTACAACGTCCGCTACGAGGGGTTGGCGCCGGGCCGGTTCCGGCACGCCGACCACCGGTTCGAGTGGACCCGGGCGGAGTTCGCCGCCTGGGTGGAGCGGGTGGCGGCGGCGCACGGCTACACGGCCACCATCACCGGGGTGGGCGACGCCGACCCCGGGCTGGGCGCGCCCACCCAGATGGCGGTGCTGACCCGTGACGACCGGAAGGAGGAGACGAACCGATGACCGTCCTGGACATTCCCGAACTCGCCCTGGTGGCGCTGGTCGGCGTCTCCGGCTCCGGCAAGTCCACGTTCGCCCGCCGGCACTTCGCGCCCAGCCAGGTGCTCTCCTCGGACACGTTCCGGGGCCTGGTGGCGGACGACGAGAACGACCAGTCCGCGTCCGCCGACGCGTTCGACGCGCTGCACCACGTCGCCGGGATCCGGCTGCGGCGGGGCCGGCTGACCGTGGTCGACGCGACCAACCTCCAGCCGCACGCCCGGGCCGGGCTGATCCGGGTGGCCCGGGAGCACGACGTGCTGCCGGTGGCGATCGTGCTGGACGTGCCGGAGACGGTGGCCTGGGAGCGCACCGAGGCCCGCGCCGACCGGACGCACGGCCGGCAGGTGCTGACCCGGATGCGGCGCGACCTGCGGCAGTCGTACGGGCGGCTGGCCCGCGAGGGCTTCCGCAAGGTGCACGTGCTGCGCGGGGTGGAGGAGATCGACGCCGCGGAGATCCGCTTCGAGCGGCTGTTCAACGACCGGCGGGAGCTGACCGGCCCGTTCGACGTGATCGGGGACGTGCACGGCTGCCGCACCGAACTGGAGACGCTGCTGTCCCGGCTCGGCTACGTGCTGCGCCACGACGACGCCGGCCGCCCGGTGGACGCGGCGCACCCGTCGGGGCGTACCGCGGTGTTCGTCGGTGACCTGGTCGACCGCGGCCCGGACTCGCCCGGCGTGCTCCGCCTGGTGATGGGCATGGTGTCGGCCGGCCACGCGATCTGCGTGCCGGGCAACCACGAGCAGAAGCTGCTGCGCAAGCTGCGCGGCCGGGACGTCCGGCTGACCCACGGCCTGGCCGAGACGATGGAGCAGCTCGCCGCCGAGCCGCCGGAGTTCGTCGCCGAGGTGGAGACGTTCATCGACGGTCTGGTCAGCCACTTCGTGCTGGACGGCGGGCGGCTCGTGGTGGCGCACGCCGGGCTGAAGGAGGCCTACCACGGCCGGACGTCCGGCCGGGTGCGGTCGTTCGCGCTGTACGGCGAGACGACCGGCGAGACCGACGAGTACGGCCTGCCGGTGCGCTACCCGTGGGCGCGCGACTACCGGGGTTCGGCGATGGTCGTCTACGGACACACGCCGACGCCCGAGCCGGAGTGGGTGAACAACACCATCTGCCTGGACACCGGTTGCGTGTTCGGCGGCAAGCTGACCGCGCTGCGCTACCCGGAGAAGGAGCTGGTCGCGGTCCCGGCGGTGAAGGAGTGGTACGCCCCGGCCCGCCCGCTGGTGCCGCCCACGCCGGTCCGCCCGGACACCGTGCTCGACCTGGCCGACGTGACCGGGCGGCGGCACCTCACCCACGCGTACGGGTCGCTGACCGTGCCGGCGGAGAACGCGGCCGCCGCGCTGGAGGTGATGAGCCGGTACGCGGTGGACCCGGGTCGGCTGGTCTGGCTGCCGCCGACCATGGCGCCCTGCTCGACGTCCACCGTCGAGGGGTTCCTGGAACACCCGGCGGAGGCGTTCGCCGACTACCGCGCGGCCGGCGTCGACCGGGTGGTTTGCGAGGAGAAGCACATGGGCTCCCGGGCCGTGGTGCTGGTGGAACGGGAGCCGGGCCGGTTCGGCGGCGGCGCCGTGCACACCCGTACCGGTCGGCCGTTCTTCGGTCCGCCGCTCGACGACGAGCTGCTGGCCCGGGTGCGCGCGGCGGTCACCACCGCCGGCCTCTGGGCCGAGCTGGACACCGACTGGCTGCTGCTCGACGCGGAGCTGCTGCCCTGGTCGGCGAAGGCGGGCGGGCTGATCCGCGAGCAGTACGCGGGGGTCGGCGCGGCCGGCCGGGCGGCGCTGCCGGCGGTGCTCGCCACGCTGGACGCCGCCGCGGGGCGCGGCCTGCCGGTGGCGGAGCTGCACGCCCGGACCGCCGAGCGGGCGGCCGAGGTGACCGCCTACTCGGGGGCGTACCGGGCGTACGTGGGTCGCACCGACGGGCTGCGCGGGGTGACGCTCGCGCCGTTCGCCGTGCTGGCCGGCGCGGGCACGAGCTACGCGGACCGGGACCACGGGTGGCACCTGGCGTTGGCCGACCGGCTCTGCGCGGCCGACCCGGAGTTCTTCACCCCGACGCGTCGGCTGGTGGTGGAGCTGGCCGACGAGGCGGCGGTGGCGGCCGCGACGGACTGGTGGCTGGAGCTGACCGGGTCCGGCGGCGAGGGCATGGTGGTCAAGCCGTACGCCGGCCCGGCCGCCCGCTCGCCGAAGGGCTCGCTGCTCCAGCCGGGGATCAAGTGCCGCGGCCGGGAGTACCTGCGGATCATCTACGGCCCCGGTTACACCGGGGCGGGTCAGCTCGCCGCGTTGCGGCGGCGCTCCCTGGGCCGCAAGCGCGGGCTGGCGCTGCGCGAGCACGGCCTGGGCCTGGCCGCCCTGGACGCGCTGGCCGAGGACGCCCCGCTCTGGCGCCGCCACGAGCTGGTCTTCGCGATCCTCGCCTGCGAGTCCGAACCGGTGGACCCGCGCCTGTAGACGACGGTGGCCCGGTCCGGCGCGACGCCGGACCGGGCCCGGGTAACCTGTGTGGCCGTGGACACAGCTGAGAAGACCCGGATGATCTCCGAGAACGTGGCGCTGAACCCGCTCGACCCGAAGGACCTCATCCACACCTTCGGGATGATCGGCGTCTGGGCGATCCTGTTCGCCGAGACCGGTCTGCTGGTCGGGTTCTTCTTCCCGGGTGACTCGCTGCTCTTCCTGGCCGGGGTGGCCGCCTCCCCGGTGGCCGACGCGATCTTCGGCGACGGCACCCGGCTATCGCTGGCCGGGCTGATGATCGGCGGCCCGATCTGCGCGATCGCCGGCGCCCAGCTCGGGCACTGGCTCGGCGCGCGCTACGGCCGGCGCATGTTCGACAAGCCGAACTCCCGCCTCTTCAAGCGGGAGTACGTGGAGAAGGCGGAGTACTACTTCCAGAAGTTCGGCCCGGCCAAGGCCGTGGTGCTGGCCCGCTTCATCCCGATCGTGCGGACGTTCCTCAACCCGGTGGCCGGGGTGCTCGGCATGCCGGCCCGGCAGTTCTTCGTCTGGAACGTGGTCGGCGCGATCCTCTGGGTGGACGGCATCCTGCTGATCGGCTACCTGCTGGCCCGCCAGATCTACGACGCCATCGGCGACAAGATCGACCGGTACATCCTGCCGGTCGTCGCGCTGATCATCGTGATCTCGGTGCTGCCGATCTTCTTCGAGTTCCTCCGCGACCGGAAGGCGCGCAAGCGCGGCGAGGCGGTGGCGGTGATCGCGGCGGCGACCGCGGCCGGCGCGGTGGAGGCCGCCCGGGACGCCGTCGACGGCGACGACCACCCGCACGGGCACGGCGGGCAGCACCGCCGCTGACCGCGACTACACCGAAGGCCGGCCCCCGTGCGGGAGCCGGCCTTCGCGCGCACGACCTGTCGAACCACGGACGGCCTCAGCCGTCGCCGTGCGACTGGTGACGCCACCCCTGGCACGCCACCGGTCACCCGCACCGGGGCAGGACGGCCTGCCGGGTTCGGCGCGCGTGCCATCGCGCCGGGGCCTCGGCCGGCCGGCCCGTCCTCGGACGGGCCGTGGTTCAGCGAGCCTTCTTGGTGGCCCGCTTCCGCGGCGGGGTGAGCAGATCCGCGATCGTGGCGATCGCGGTCGGCACCAGCCGGTAGTACGCCCAGACCCCACGCTTCTCCCGCTCCAGCAAGCCGGCCTCGGTGAGGATGCGCAGGTGGTGGCTGACCGTCGGCTGCGAGAGGCCGAGCGGCGCGGTGAGGTCACACACGCACGCCTCCCCCTCGGGAGCCGACTGGATCAGGCTGAGCAGCCGGAGCCGGGCGGGGTCGGCGAGGGCCTTGAGGACCCCCGCCAGCCGCTCGGCGTCGGCGCGTTCGATCGGCTCGCCGGCAAGCGGCGAGATCTGAGGCATGGTCATTTCAGCCAACGCAGTTCCCACGTATTCCATCCTTCCACCAGCAGCATCGATCCGCCTGCATATCAGCAGATCCGAATCGGCAAACTTTTACGCCACAAGGCCGAGGTCAGCCAACGTATAGGCCGCCCGATACGGCAATCCGGCGGCTCGCACCGCGTCGCCGGCGCCTCGATCAACAATAACCGCCACGCCCACCACGTCGGCCCCGGCCTCACGCAACGCCTCGACCGCAGTCAACACGCTGCCACCCGTGGTCGAGGTGTCCTCCACCGCCAGGACCCGGCGACCCACGACGTCCGGCCCCTCGATCCGGCGCTGGAGACCGTGCGCCTTGCCCGCCTTGCGGACCACGAACGCGTCCAGCGGACGGTCGGTGCCGGCCGAGGCGTGCAGCATCGCGCCCGCCACCGGATCGGCGCCCAGGGTCAGTCCACCGACCGCGTCGTACGACCAGTCGGCGGTGAGGTCACACATCACCCGGCCGATCAACGGGGCGGCCCGGTGATGGAGCGTGACGCGACGCAGATCGACGTACCAGTCCGCCTCACGGCCCGATGAGAGCACCACCCGACCGTGGACCACGGCCAGGTCACTGATGAATTTGCGCAGGTCGTCGTGGTCCCCCATGGCGATAGAGCGTACTTCGCAAGTCTGGACGCCGTCTGTGGGGTCCGCCCCGATCACCCGGCGGGCAACCGATGATTGGCAATGTCCGGCTACGCTGCGCGACCGTCCATCCAGGGCGGGCGGCGCGGCCGGGCCGGCGGCGGGACCGCCGACCGTCAGCCGCGCGCCCGGTCGACCTTTCCCCGGGTGTCCCGGACGGCGCCGCGCAGCAACCGTTTCGGCGCGTGCCGCAGCCCGGCCACGGCCAGCTTGTACTTCCAGCTCGGCACGCTGACCAACTTGCCTTTGCCCAGGTCACGCAGCCCTTCGTCGACCACGTCGTCGGCCCGCAGCCACATCCACGCGGGCGTGCGCGACATGTCGATGCCGGCGCGTTCGTGATAGCCGGTGCGGGTGTAGCCGGGGCAGAGCGCCATCACGCGCACACCGAGCGGGGCCACCGACTGGCCGATCGACTCGCTGAAGTTCGTCACCCACGCCTTGCTGGCCGAGTACGTCGACCCCGGCATGGGAACGCCGAAACCCGCAACCGAAGAGACATTTATCACTGCCCCCTTCCCCCGCTCGATCATCGGACCGAGGGCGGCGTGGGTCAGCCGGAGCACCGCCAGCACGTTGAGCCGGACCAGCCGGGCCTCGTCCACGACGGCCGACCGGACGAACGGCGTGTTCAAGCTGATCCCCGCGTTGTTCACCAGCAGCTCCACCGGCGGGCCGGCGGTCAACCGGCGCTCGACCACGGCACAACCGTCGTCGGTGGACAGATCGGCCGGGATCGTCTTCACCTCGCCGCCGTGCCGGCCGGCCAGCTCGGTCGCCAGGGCGTCGAGCCGGGCGAAGTCGCGGGCCACGAGCACGAGGTTCCAACCGTCCGCGGCCAGCCGGCGGGCGAACGACTCGCCGATGCCCAGACTGGCGCCGGTGACGAGGGCCCAGGGCCGGGAGGGGTGGGGGTCAGCGGTCACGGGCGATCCTCCGGGGGTGGCGTCGGCCCGGACGGCGGCGTCACCGGCGGGGCGGTCGGGGGTGGCGTCGGCCCGGTGGGGGCGGACGAGGGCGGCATCGGCCCGGGCGGGGCGTACGGCGGCATCGGCCCAGGCGGGGCCGACGACGGCGGCAGGCCAACCGGCGGGCCCCACGGCGTCGGCCCGGAGACCGTAGCGCCGGACACGGTCGCGCCGTAGCCGGTCGCCGGGCCGGAACGCGGCGCGGCCGGGCGGTGCAGGAAGGCGCTCGCCGAGGGGAGCGTGAGCAGCGCGGCGACCACCAGGTAGCCGAGGATCTGCGCCACCGACAGCGCCGCGTTCAGCGGGATCCACCACGACGGGTAGGCGTCACCGACCAGCCCCAGCAGGTCGGCGGTGACCCGGTCGTCGGCGCCGAGCTTCAACGGGGCGGCGCGCTGCCCGACCAGCACCGCCAGCCCGCAGCAGCCGCAGAGCAGGCCCAGCCCGGCGACCACCCAGGTGGCCACCCGCGCCCCTGGGCGGCCGGCGAGCAGGCCCAGCGCGAGCCCGAGCAGCAGCAGCGCGGCCAGCACGCCGAGCACGGCGGCCAGCACGGTCGAGCCGCGCACCAGACCGGCCACCCGGTCGATGTCGCCGCCGCCCGCGCCGGTGTCCTCCGCCGCGCCCCGGAACCGGTCCACCGTGCCGCCCGCGACGGCCAGGTTCGTCACCGCGTACGCCACGGCGCCGACCGCCATCAGCAGCAGCACCGCCGCCGCGGCGACGACCGTGCCCGGTCGGCGCGGGGCTACCCGATCGGGGTTGGACACGACAGATCCCTCCGGTAGGCGTCGGCTTGCAACCTACTCGGAGGGATCGTCGGCGTCGCTGAAATCCTGCCGTCAACTTCCGGGTGGCGGCTCCGGGTCGCGGCGCTCGCCGGGCTGACCGGTCGGCCCGGCCGGCGGCTGGTCACCGGGGGCCGTGGGCGGCGTGCCGCCGGTCGGCTGCTGGCCGGGGGTCGACGGGTAGGCCGGGTCGGTCGACTGGCCCGGGGTCGACGGGTACGCCGGGTAGGCGCCGCCCGGCACCGGGGGCTCCCACGCCGCCTTCGGCTTGCGGAAGAACTCGTTCGCCTTGGGCAGCGCCAGCAGGATCAGCGCGGCCAGCAGGGCGAGCAGCGCGACGATGCCGAGCAGCAGGCTGACCGGGCCGTACCAGGACGGCAGCGCGTCCTCCAGCCGGCGCTGGATCTCCTGACCGCTGGGCAGGTCGCCGCTGGAGTTGCCACCGCCGCCCATCGTGCCGCCGGAGACGCCGTTGAGCAGGCCGCCGCCGGTGCAGCAGAGCAGGATGCCACCGAGCACCCAGGTGGTGATCCGGGAGGCGTTCTTCCCCCGGTTGTTCAGCAGCGCGAGCACGACCAGACCGGCCGCGAGCAGCAGCGTCAGGATCGACGAGCCGATGGTGAAGGCGTACGCGATGTCGCCCGCCGACTCGGCCGAGGTGCCCGCGTACGCGTCCTTGAGGACGTCGCGGATCGTGCCGATGACGGACAGCGTCACGATCAGGTTCAGCACCTGGATGACGGCGACGAGAATGAGCAGCCAGCTGGAAAGCGTCACCACACTGGGACGCGCGCGGGGCGTGGTGCCCGGAGCATCGACCATGATTCTCCCTCCCTCGATGAGATGACCACCGTAGCGATCTCACACCAGGTGGGCACGTCGGAAAGGCTCACCGGTCCGCGGCGCGCCGCAGCCGGCGGTGCTCGGCGGTGACCACGCCGAGCAGGGCCAGGTCGAGCGCGACCGTGAAGACGGCGCCGAACTGGTTGACGGTGAAGTTGAAGACCTGCCCGAACAGCAGGTCCACCAGGAGCGCCAGCTTGAACAACCGGAACGCCTCGGTGCGATTCCGCCGCAGCAGCCAGGCCGCCCACAGGCTCAGCACGGCGGTGACCAGAGCGGTGGCGCTCACGCCGAGCACCGCGCCCCACTCGCGTTCCTGGTCCAGTTCCCCGGTGACGCCGTCGACCAGCACCGCCACGACCGTCACCAGCGGCTCCACCACCAGGTAGACCACCACCGGCCAGACCAGCCAGCGCCTGCCGGCCGCCCAGGCGCCGAGCCGGCGGGCCCGCTCCGCCCCCCGCTGCCAGAACCGCACCGGCGGCGGTTCCCGCCGGGGGACCGCGTCCAGCAGCTGCGCCAGCGCCGCCTCGGTGGCCGGCCCGGTGCCCTGCACGAGGCGCAGCACGGCCGCCCGTCGCCGGTCGGTGAGCCCGCCGGGCAGCGCGCTGAGCACCACGTCCAGCGCGTTGGCGGTGCGTTCGGCCGGGGTCAGCCGGGACCGGCCGGTGCGCCCGCGTACCGCCTGCACGAGCAGGACGAGCAGGGCGAAGGCCACGTAGATGATGGCGGCGGCCGGGGCGTAGAAGTAGTCCGTGCGGGCGGTGACGAACTTGCCCACCTCGTCGATGAAGAGCCCGAAGCCGATCCCGCCGACCACCGCCCCGGCGGTGCGGGATCCGTCGCCCAGGAAGACCAGCGGGATCCCCAGGCCCACGGCGAGCAGCAGGCCGCCCCAGAGCACGTGCGCGATGTGCAGCCCGCCGCCGCCGAGCTGCGGGTAGTCGGCGGCCTGGAGGTAGGCGCGGACGGCCAGCACGGTGACCACGCCGGAGAGCACGAACGCCTGGAGGTGGGAGGCGGCGCCGATCGCCCGGGGCGGCAGCCGGCGGACCAGCCAGCCGAGCCCCGGCGGGCGGTGGGACGGTCCGGGTGGCATGCCCCGAAACCTAGTAGCCGCGCCACTCCTCGCGGGCGTACTCCAGCACCCTGGGCTGCAACAACGTCGAGGCCGGCACGTCCACCCGGGCCCGGTCGGCGGGGAAGGCGGACGCCGCGGCGAGCACCGGCGGGGTGAGGAAGCGCAGCGGCGGCACGTCGGCCGGCAGCGCCAGCTCCGGCGCGGCGTCGCCCGGCGCGGCGAGCACGAAGCCCCAGTCGCCGAAGCTCGGCACGTCGACGTGGTACGGCGTGGTGGCGAAGCCCGCCTCCCGCACCGACCGCTCGATCGACCAGTACGACCGGGGCGCGAAGTAGGGCGAGCCGGACTGGACGACGAGCCGGCCGCCCGGGGCCAGCACCGGCCGGACGAGCGCGTAGAACTCGACCGTGTAGAGCTTCGCGGTGGCCGTCTCGTCCGGGTCGGGCAGGTCCGCGATCACCACGTCGAAGCGTTCCGTGGCGGTCCGCAGCCAGCCGAACGCGTCCAGGTTCAACACCCGGACCCGGGGATCGGTGAGCGACCGACGGTTCAGCTCGCGCAGCTGCGGCTCGCTGCGGGCCAGCGCGACGACGGCCGGGTCGAGGTCGACCAGGGTCACCGAGCGCACGTCCGGGTACTTGAGGATCTCCCGCGCGGCCAGCCCGTCGCCGGCGCCGAGCACCAGCACGTCGCCGTGCGGCCCGCGCATCGCCGGGTGCACCAGCGCCTCGTGGTAGCGGTACTCGTCCACGGAGCTGAACTGGAGGTCGCCGTTGAGGAACAGCCGCAGGTCGGTGTCGGTGTGGCCGACCTCCCGCACCGAGCGGGTCAGCACGATCTCCTGGTAGCGGCTGCGCTCGGCGTGCACCACCGGATCCCGGTAGAGCTGCTGGCGGGCGGTCACCTCGAAGTCGTGGGCGGTCACCCAGGCGTACCCGAGCAGGAGGCCGACCACGACGGCGCCGGCGCCGAGCACGACCCGCGCCCGACGGCCGAGTTCGGCGCGGAACACGGTGAAGACCAGCGCGAGGCCGGCCACGGCGTTCACCGCGCCGACCACCAACGCGCCCTTGAGCTGGCCGAAGATCGGCATCAGCAGGAACGGGAAGGCCAGCCCGCCGAGCAGCGCGCCGACGTAGTCGGCGGCGAACAGGTCGGCCACCGCGCTGCCCGCGGACTGCTCCCGGATGCGTTGCAGCATCACCATCAGCAGCGGGATCTCCGCGCCGATCAGCAGGCCGAGCACGAACGCGGTGCCGACCAGCGCCGGGCCGTAGAGGTCGAGCCAGGCGAACGCGGCGTAGAGGCCGAGCACGGAGAGGCCGCCGAGCAGCGCCAGGGTCAGCTCGATCGCCGCGAACGCGGCCGCCGCCCGGGACTGCAACGGCTTCGCCACCAGCGCGCCGACGCCCATCGCGAAGACCATCACGCCGAGCACGATCGACGCCTGGCCGACCGCGTCGCCGATCAGGTAGCTGCCGAGCGCGACCAGGGCCAGCTCGTAGACCAGGCCGCAGGCCGCGCAGACGAAGACCGCCAGCAGGACCGCCGCGCGGGCCGGGCGCCACCGTGGCCGTGCGGGCGCGTCGACGGTCACGCTTTCTCCCGGGTACGCCCGGCGGCGTCCGCCCCGGCGCGCTGCGCGGGCACCGGTCCCCCGCGCTGCCGGCGGCGTTGCCGCACGCCCACGCCGATGAAGAGCGCGGCGAGCAGGAACAGCCCGGCCGTGGTGAGCAGCAGGATCCACCGGTCCCGCCAGAAGTCGCTGCCGGCGTCCGGCAGCGGGGCGGCCGGGGTGGCCGGTCCGGCGGTGGGGGTGGCGGCCGGGTCGGCCAGCCCCCGCTCGGTGGCGAGCAGCGGCAGCATGGTGGCGGCCCGGGTGACGGCCCAGCCCGGGTCGTCGACGAACGCGTCCTCGTCCAGCCCGAAACGGCCCAGCCCGGACTCGATCGCGGCCAGGTCGCTGAACTCGATGTCGTCCGACCCCTTCACCCGGATGCTGGCGGAGTCGTTCGACTCGCTGCTGGACGACGTGTAGTTGACGTTGGCGTAGACCTCGATCCATCGGGCGCAGCCGGGCGCGTCCGCGACCGCCGTGCCGTCGCCGAGGTTCGAGCCGACGCTCACCGGGTCGTACGTGTCGACCAGCTGCCAGCCGTAGCAGATGCCCTGGCTGTCGGCGGCGGCCTGGAGGATGGGCACGGTGCCGGAGCGCTCGTCGGCGGCCGGGGCGGGCACGTCGGTGTCCGAGTCGCCGGTGATCGCGCCGAGGACGCAGGCGCCGACCGTGATGCCGATGATCACCGTCCAGATCAGCGCCTGTTGGCGCTTGTTCTTGGGGGTGGCGGCCGTTCCGGCCATCAGCTGATCGCGGCGGCGATGATCGCGCCGGTGGCCACGTGCACGGTGGCGGAGATCCAGACCGCCGGGTGCGGCTCCGGGTCGACCAGCAGCTCACCGAGCTTGCCGGGGGTGGCCACGTCCAGCAGCACGAAGGCCGCCGCCATGATCACCAGCCCGAGGATCCCGTACGCGGCGGCGCCGACCAGCCCGAGCGCGAAGTCGTCGTCGCTGGCCACGATCGCGGCGACCACCACGGTGCCGACACCGAGCAGGTTGGAGGCGAGCAGCACGGTGGCGTTGCGGTTGCGCTCGGTCCAGATCAGCTCGTGGAGCTTGCCGGGGGTGGCCAGGTCGACGAGCGCGTAGCCGATCGCCATCAGGACGACGCCGAGCACGCCGTAGGCGAGCGTGACCAGCAGATCGGTGACGAGATGCTCCACAGGGACTACTCCAGGGTGAGGGGGGTCGGACGGGCTACTTGCCGGCGCCGGGGCCGCCGCCCCGAACGGTGCTGCCTCGGCCCCAGCCCCAGCTGTTGCCGACGACGCGGTGGTACCGGGGGTACGCGGTGGACATCTTCTCCAGCAGGATCACCGAGCCGACCGCGAGCGGGAGGATCACCACCGAGTCGTCGTCGTAGCGCAGGTAGACGCCGCTGCCGTCGACGTACTGGTCGGCCGGCTGCCACGCGTCGGTGATCTCCTTCGACACCTGGCTGGGTGACTGCTTCGACGTGTAGGCGACCGCCTGGGCGCCGATGTCCCGGCCCGACGCGCGGGAGAAGTGGTCCTCCACGTAGCCGCGCGGGGAGAAGTTGCCGTAGAAGATCGTGAAGGCGGCGATGAGGGCGCCGACGACGGCGACCGCCACCCCGACCACGAACCACCGTCGGTACGTCACAGCTCTTCCACCACCGTCTCGGTCAGGACCAGCTCGTTGGTCTGGGGGTAGGCGTGCCAGGTGCGCCAGGCGAGCGTGCCGCCGGGCGGGTCGGGGCGGACGGCGAGCGCGGTGACCGCGTCCTCGTCGCCGGGGAAGACGCCGACCAGCGCGTACGGGTCGTCGGCCAGCTCGGCGCGGAGCGCCGCGACCCGGGTACGCAGGCCGTCGCCGGCCGGGCGGAGCACCGTGGCGGTGAACCGGTAGCCGGCGGTCTCGTCGTGCAGCGTGTCCGGCAGGTGCGGCGGGCGGCCGGGCAGGCAGGCGACCGTCTCGGTCAGCCCGTCCAGCACCACCTGGTGGGAGGCGCCGAGCAGGCGCAGCCGCACCCGCGTGCCGTCCGGCAGGTCGACGTCGCGTACGGCCAGCGCCGGCAGCTCCGGGCCGCCGAGCGTCAGGCTGAGGTCGGCGGCGCGGCTGTCGACGTACGGGGTGTGCAGGGCGACGAGCACGCCTACTTCACCTGGTCCGGGCCGCCCTGCGGGTAGATCATCACCTCGGCCCGGCGCAGTTCCTCGCCGAGGTTCACCTCCCAGCCGGCCTCGCCGTACGCCTCGAACGACAGCCGGGCCCCGCCGGGCGCCTGGTAGTCGTGGTAGCGCATGGTGCCGCGCGGGTCGAGGCCGGTGCCCTCGGTCGCGGTGTAGCGCGCCTGGCCCGACTCGTCCCAGTTGTAGCGACGGCCGGCGATCTCCAGCGTCGGGGCGCCCGGCGTCACCGTGGCGCCCGGCTCGCTGGTCCAGAGCACCATCTCCAGGTCCGGCTCCGCCTCGACGGAGAGCCAGCGCTTCACCCCGCCCGCGTCGTCGAGCAGGTGCTCCGCCCAGCTCCAGCCGCCCTCGACCAGGTGCACCGAGCCGCGCACCGTGTAGGGGACCTGCCGGATCTCGACGATGTCGCCGGGCTTGAGCGCACGGGGGTCACCCCGCAGCGCGTCGGTGTCCCGGTCCCGGAACGGGTCACCGGGCGTCGCCGTCTGCGGGCGGGCCGCCGAGCGGGACCGGCGCAGCGCGATCACGGCGATCACCACGCCGGCCACCCCGACCAGGCACCCCAGCGTGGTCACCAGGTACGCCACCGAACCGTTCACGAGCGCCTCCCCCAACATGCATCGGCGGAGACGGTAACAACCCCGCGCACCCCCGCCGAAGTGCCGTTCGTTGAGTGTGCGGTCAGCTACTCCCGGCCGCCGGCCAGCCGCTCGGCGGCGTACTCACGCAGCGTCGCGCGACCCATCACGCACCCGCTGAACGTGGTGAACTCCCCGTCGTCGTCGCGCAGCCGTTCCCAGGCCGCCCGACCGGCCGTCGGGTCGACCGCCTCCAGCAACGTCGCCGCGTAGGCCCTCCCGGCGGGCGAACCCTTCCGGAGCAGCCGGTCGACCTTCTTCCGGGCCGCCTCCGGGTGCTCGCGCAGCGCCTGCTCCGCCTGCCGGTACGCCTCGGTCGCGGGCAGTATCTGCCCCGCGAACCCGACCCCGCCGAAGGCCAGGGTGTCCGCGTCCTCGAGTTCCCGCTCCCACTTCCCGCTCATGCCCCACTATGTGCCCACCCCGCCCACCCCTCACCCCTGAAAGGAAGGGACCCCTGTTAACGCCTCCGGTAGAGGAAGGGGCCCTTGTTAACACCCACGACGCCCAGCGTCGCGCAACGGACGCCAGGCGAGTACGGCGATCACCGCCATCGTCCCCGCGGCGACCCAGAACGGTGTGGTGATCTGCCAGGTCCCGGCCAGCAGACCGCCGAGGAGCGCACCGAGCGCGGCCCCGCCCAGATCGAGCAGCGCGTACACGCTGCCGACCCGCCCGCGAAGGTGGGCCGGCACGATCCGCTGCCGGACCGACGCGGCGGTGATGCCCCAGACCATGGCGTGGACGCTGAAGATGATCAGGACGGCGGCGGCGATCCAGGACGTCGTCGTGACGGCCAGGGTCACGTGGGTGACGACCTCGACGACCAGGCCGCCCCGCAGCACCGCTCCGGCACCGAGGGTCCGGGTGAGTCGGGTCGCCACCGTCGTGCCGAACAGGCCACCGACGGCGAACGAGGTCAGCAGGAAGCCGTATCCGACGTCGGACAGGCCCAGTCGCTGCCGGCAGTAGAGCACGAACACGGCGAATGCGGCGCCGAACGCGACGTTGCCCAGGCCCATGCTCACCGCGAGCGTCCGCACCAGGCGGTGCCGCCACAGCCAGCGTACGCCCTGGCCGATCTCGCCGCGCAGCGAGCCGCGCGGACGAGGCTCCTCCGGCACGGGTACGGGGGTCGGTCGGATGCCGGCGACCAGAGCCGCTGCCACCACGAAGGTCAACACGTCGACCCCGAACGGCACGGCGGCGGAGACGACGAACAGCCACGCGCCCAGCGGCTTGGCGACGAACTGGTTGCCGACGGTGAACGTCGCGTAGAGCCGGGCGTTGGCGGCGGGCAGTCTCTCCGGTGCGACCACCGCCGGAAGCAGGACACCCATCGCGGTGTCCGTGACGGTCTCACCCGCGCCGAGCAGGAACAGCACCGCGTAGATGACGGCCACGGTCACCGTGTCGGTGGCGACGCTGAGCGTCAGACCGGCCAGTGCCGCGGCGCGCAGCAGGTTGACGACCACGACCAGCCGCCGACGGTCGAGCCGGTCGACGTAGGCGCCGCTGACCAGGGCGAACAGCAGCCAGGGCAGTTGTTGGGCGAAGACGGCACCGGCGATCAGGGCCGGATCGTCGCTGACCGAGGCCACCAGCAGTGGGCCGGCGGCCATGGTGACACCGTCACCGATGTTGGAGACCGCGGAGGCGGTCCACAGTCTGGTGAAGTCCGCGCCGAGACGCGCGGATACAAGGGCACGCAAGAACAGCTCCTCGAGCCAGGAAGGGAAACGGTCATGAGGGACCGCTTCGCGGCGAGGAGCACCACGCCGCCGGGACCCGGCGGCGAAGCGTCAGCGAGCGGTGTGCTCTCGCGGCGAAGCGGGGACCGTCAGCAGGCCGAGGCGCATCTGCGGCTCCTAACTGTCGATTGACGTTCCGGGCAGGATATTCGGCCGACGCCTGCGGCGCTGTCCGTCCCACCGGATGGCGAAGGCCCGGCCTGGACGGCCGGGCCTTCGCGGGGTGCTACGGCTCAGGCGGGGGTGACGGTCAGGGACTCCTTGGTGTCGGCGAGGTCGACGTGGACCGTGTCGCCGTCGCGGATCTCCCCGGCCAGCAGGGCCTTGGCGAGCTGGTCACCGATGGCCGACTGGACCAGCCGACGCAGCGGGCGCGCGCCGTAGATCGGGTCGTACCCGTGCTCGGCCAGCCAGGTGCGGGCGGCGTCGGTGATGTCCAGGCCCAGCCGGCGGTCGGCCAGCCGGCGCCGCAGCCGGTCGAGCTGGATGTCGACGATCGCGCGCAGGTCGGTGCCCTGGAGCGCGGCGAACACCACGATGTCGTCGAGGCGGTTGAGGAACTCCGGCTTGAAGTGCGACCGGACCACCGCGAGCACGCCCTCCCGACGCTCCTCCTCGCTCAGCGTCAGGTCACTGATGACCGAGGAGCCCAGGTTCGAGGTGAGGATGAGGATGGCGTTGCGGAAGTCCACGGTGCGGCCCTGACCGTCGGTGAGCCGACCGTCGTCGAGCACCTGGAGCAGCACGTCGAAGACATCCGGGTGGGCCTTCTCCACCTCGTCCAGCAGGATCACCGAGTACGGCCGGCGGCGCACCGCCTCGGTGAGCTGGCCGCCCTCCTCGTAGCCGACGTAGCCGGGCGGGGCGCCGACCAGGCGGGCCACGGAGTGCTTCTCGCCGTACTCGCTCATGTCGATGCGGACCATGGCCCGCTCGTCGTCGAAGAGGAACTCGGCGAGCGCCTTGGCCAGCTCGGTCTTGCCGACGCCGGTCGGACCGAGAAACAGGAAGCTGCCGGTGGGGCGGTCCGGGTCGGCGACGCCGGCCCGGGCGCGGCGGACCGCGTCGGAGACCGCGCCGACCGCCTCGGCCTGACCGACGACGCGGCCGCGCAGCGACTCCTCCATCCGGAGCAGCTTGGCGGTCTCGCCCTCGAGCAGCCGGCCGGCGGGGATGCCGGTCCAGGAGGCGACCACGGCGGCGATGTCGTCCGCGCCGACCTCCTCCTTGAGCATCGCGCCGTCGGCCTGCAGCCGGGCCAGTTCCTCCTCGGCCTGCGTCAGCTCGGCGCGCAGCGCGGGGATCCGGCCGTACCGCAGCTCGGCGGCACGTTCCAGCTCGCCGTCGCGCTCGGCCCGCTCGGCCTCGCCGCCGAGGCGCTCCAGCTCCTCCTTGGCGGTGGAGAGCTTGGTGATGTGGCTCTTCTCGGTCTGCCAGCGCTCGGACAGCGCGGTGAGCTGCTCGCGCTTGTCGGCCAGCTCCTTGCGCAGCCGCTCCAGACGCTCGGCGGACGCGGCGTCCGGCTCCTTGGCCAGCGCCATCTCCTCGATCTCCAGCCGGCGTACCGCGCGCTCGATCTCGTCCACCTCGACCGGGCGCGAGTCGATCTCCATGCGCAGCCGGGACGCGGACTCGTCGACCAGGTCGATCGCCTTGTCCGGCAGGAACCGGTCGGTGATGTAGCGGTCGGACAGGGACGCGGCGGCGACCAGCGCGGCGTCGGTGATCCGTACGCCGTGGTGCACCTCGTAGCGCTCCTTGAGCCCGCGCAGGATGCCGATGGTGTCCTCGATCGTCGGCTCGCCGACCAGCACCGGCTGGAAGCGACGCTCCAGCGCCGGGTCCTTCTCGATGTGCTCGCGGTATTCGTCCAGCGTGGTCGCGCCGACCATCCGCAGCTCGCCCCGGGCCAGCATCGGCTTGAGCATGTTGCCGGCGTCCATCGAGCCCTCGCCCTTGCCGGCGCCGACCACGGTGTGCAGCTCGTCGAGGAACGTGATGACCTGGCCGTCGGAGTTCTTGATCTCCTCCAGCACGGACTTCAGCCGCTCCTCGAACTGCCCGCGGTAGGACGCGCCGGCCACCATCGCGCCGAGGTCGAGCGAGACCAGCTTCTTGTCCCGCAGCGACTCCGGCACGTCGCCGGCCACGATCCGCTGGGCCAGGCCCTCGACGATCGCGGTCTTGCCGACACCCGGCTCGCCGATCAGCACCGGGTTGTTCTTGGTACGCCGGGACAGCACCTGGATCACCCGGCGGATCTCCGAGTCGCGGCCGATCACCGGGTCGATCTTGCCGTCGCGGGCGCTGGCGGTGAGGTCGACGCCGTACTTCGTCAGGGCCTGGTAAGTCTGCTCCGGGTCGGCCGTGGTGACCCGGCGGTCCCCGCCCCGGACGGTGGGGAACGCGGCGACCAGGTTCTCCTCGGTGGCGCCGGAGTTCTTCAGCGCGACCGAGACCGCTCCGCCGACCCGGGCCAGCCCGGCCAGCAGGTGCTCGGTGGAGGTGTATTCGTCGCCCAGCGGCCGCGCGATCTGCTCGGCGGCGCCGATGGCGTTGACGAACTCGCGGGCCAGCGTCGGCTCGGCGATGCTGGACCCGCGTGCGGCGGGCAGCGCGTCGACCGAACGTTGGGCGACCTGGCGCAGCTCGGCGGGGTCGGCCCCGACGGCGCGCAGCAGTCCGGCGGCGGTCGAACCGTCGGTGTCCAGCAGTGACAGCAGCAGGTGCCAGGGCTCCACGGTGGCGTGGCCGCGCTGGTTCGCCAGCGCGACGGCACCGGTGATGGTCTCGCGGCTCTTGGTGGTGAGGCGTTCCGTGTTCATGGGCTCCCCCGGGATCGGCGTGTCCACTGGGAACGACACAACCAGACTTGAGTCTATTCCGCTCAACTCCAGCAGTGTGACCCGAGTCACTACTTCGATCGCCACCGCCAGTCGAACTCCCCGGCCGCCGGCGGCGGCCCGGGCAGCGGCGGCCCGGACACGGCCAGACCGGCCAGCAGCACCGCGAGGTGCCGGCGGCGCAGCTGCCGGGTCCGGTCCGGATCGGGTACGCGAATCGCGGCGCACCCCTCCAGCAGCAACCCGAAGTCCTGCGTCACCACGTCCGGTCGGAGCCGCCCGGCGTCCCGGCACGGGTAGCCTCGCCTGCGTGCGAGTACGTGTCGAACAGACCGCCTTACCGGGGATCGGCGTCCGTCATGACCTGATGACGGAGTCGGGTCGCCGGCTCGGTGTGGTCTCCCACCGCAATGGCCGCCGCGACCTGGTCCTCTACGACCCGGACGACCCCGACTCCTGCCAGCACGACATACCGCTGACCGACGACGAGGCCGAGGCGTTGGCCGACATCCTCGGTGCGTCGCTGATGCTGGGCCAGCTCTCTGGGCTGCGCGAGCAGGCCGCCGGGCTGCTGACCGAGCAGATCGTGATCCCGGCCGGCTCGAAGTACGTCAACCGGCGGCTGGGCGACACCAAGGCACGCACCCGGACCAGCGCCTCCATCGTGGCGGTGCTGCGTCAGGGCGAGGTGAACGTCTCGCCCGACCCCACCTTCCGGTTCGAAGCCGGCGACGTGATCGTCGTGGTCGGAACCCGTCAGGGTCTCGACGGCGTCACCGCGATCCTCGCCGAGACCGATCCGGACGGCTGACGCGTATGCACGAAACCCAAATCCTGCTCGTCGAGGTCGGCGCGCTGCTGCTCCTGCTCGGCCTGCTCGGCCGGCTCAGCCGTCGCGTCGGCGTCTCGCCCATCCCGCTCTACCTGCTCGCCGGCCTCGCCTTCGGGCACGGCGGGCTGTTGCCGCTCAACGCCAGCGAGGAGTTCTTCGCCGTCGGCGCCGAGATCGGCGTGATCCTGCTGCTGGTCATGCTCGGCCTGGAGTACAGCGCGAACGAGCTGGTGGGCAACCTCCGCTCGGCCGCGCCGGCCGGGCTCATCGACGCGGTGTTCAACGCGCTGCCCGGTTTCGCCTTCGCGCTGCTGCTGGGCTGGGGCTGGGTCGCCGCCGTGGTGCTCGCCGGCGTCACCTGGGTGTCGTCCTCCGGGGTCATCGCCAAGGTGCTCGGCGACCTGGGCCGGGTCGGTAACCGGGAGACCCCGGTGGTCCTCTCCGTCCTGGTGATCGAGGACCTGGCCATGGCCCTCTACCTGCCGCTGGTCACCGCGCTGCTCGCCGGGGTCGGCCTGGTGAAGGGCGGCATCGCGCTCGCCGTCGCGGTGTTCACCGTGGTCGTCGTGCTGGCCGTGGCGATCCGGTACGGGCACCTGATCTCCGCCGCGCTCTCCGCCAAGGATCCGGAGGCGCTGCTGCTCGGGGTGCTCGGCCTGACCCTGCTGGTCGCCGGCATCGCGGCCAAGCTCCAGGTCTCCGCCGCGGTGGGCGCGTTCCTGGTCGGCATCGCGTTGTCCGGCCCGGTGGCACACCACGCCACCGAGCTGCTCTCGCCGCTGCGGGACCTCTTCGCCGCGGTCTTCTTCGTGTTCTTCGGGCTGGTCACCAATCCGCTGGACATGCCGCCGGTGCTGCTGCCCGCGCTGCTGCTGGCCGTGGTCACCATGGCGACGAAGGTGGCCACCGGCTACCTGGCCGCCCGGCGGGCCGGGATCGCCGAGCCCGGTCGCTGGCGGGCCGGGCTGGCGCTCACCCCGCGCGGCGAGTTCTCCATCGTCATCGCCGGGCTGGCCGTCGCCGCCGTCTACCCGGTGGAGCCCAGGCTGGCCGCGCTCGCCACGGCGTACGTGCTGATCACGGTGGTGACCGGGCCGCTGCTCGCCCGACTGCCGGACATGCCCTGGTTCAAGCAGTGGCTGCGCCGCCGCGCCGCCGCCAGCCGGCCGCCCGCGCCGGTGAGGGTGGGCGACTGACCTCGGCCGGGTCGGATCGGCCGCACAGCGGATCCGGCCCGGCCAACGGTTGTCAAATTGATTCCGGGAAGGTCTACCACTGCTCCGCCCAACCGCGTTAACGTGTCGCCCCAGCAGCCAGGGTCCGCGGGTGGCCGGTGCCCCCGCCAGCGCAAGCGGAAGGTCGGCCGGTGAGCGTGCAGGAAGAGACGTTTCACGGCTTCGCCAACCCGGTCGACCCCTCGCCCGCCGAGCTGCGGGCCTGGGCCTACCAGCCCGACTCGGTGCCGTTGAGTTCGATGCCGCCGGACTGGGACCTCCTGGTCGCCGGTGACCACCTGGTGCAGACCCTGTTCGACCTGGCCATGGACGGCTCCTGCCCGGCCCGCCGGTTCGCGCTGCACTGCCTCTACATCTACGCCGCCGACGGCATCCGGACGAACTTCCGGGCCCACCCGAAGCGCCGCTTCCGGAAGCTGGTGGAGCAGGCCGAGCGGGCCGGCGACGACCTGATGCGCAACTGGGCGCACAACAGCCGGGTCCTGCTCGCCCGCCCCGATCTCTTCGTCTACCGCGACTGGTGCGAGGGCGGCCTGGTCCGGGAGAACCGCCGCCTCTGACGGCGAACGGGCCGGGACCCCCCGTGGGTCCCGGCCCGCACGTCGACGGATCGTCAGGTCGCCCCGCCCTGCTTCCTGCGCCGCTCGTCGTCCCTCGCCCGGTCCACGCCGTGGTCGGTCTGGTCGGCGAAGCGCCCTTCCTTGACCTTGTCGCTGAAACGACCCTCGGTGACCCGGTCGAATCGCTCCCGGACGTTCTCGGCCACCTTCTCCAGCCGTTCCTCCGCCCGCTCCGCCACCTTCTTCGCCGGTTCCGCCATGGCTCCCCCCGCCAGCCCGGAGTGCGATTTAGGGGCTTTTGCCCTGCTGAAAAGCGTAGTCGACCCCGCCCCTGTCGCACCGTGCTTTCGTCAACCCCGCCGGAGGCCCGCGCGGGAACGGCGAAGGCCGGCGCGCCCCTGGGCAGGGGCGGCGCCGGCCTTCGTGCGGTCAGCGGTCGGGGGTGCGGCGGGGTCGCCAGACGACGAGCGCGGTGGAGGTGCGGTTGGTGGGCACCAGGTCCCCACGGGGGAAACCACCGAGCGACTCCAGCTCGGCGATCCGCCGGTACGCGGCGTCCAGCTCCGCCTCCAGCCGGGCCACCCGCCGTTGCGCCTCCTCCAGCAGGCGCTCCAGCCCGATGATCCGCTTGACCCCGGCCAGGTTGATCCCGTCGTCCTGGCTGAGCCGCTGCACCTCGCGCAGCAGCACCACGTCCCGGACGCTGTAGCGGCGACCGCCACCGGCCGCCCGGCCCGGCTGGACCAGGCCCAACCGGTCGTACTGGCGCAGCGTCTGGGGGTGCATGCCCGCCATCCGCGCGGCCACCGAAATCATCAGGACCTTGGCCTCGTAGGCCGGGTCACCCGCGCCGACGTACTCCTCCGACATGCCCGCTCACCTCCGCTGCCGCCGTCAACCGAACCGACGTACCCGCGCGTCCAGATGTTCCCGCGCGGCGGGCGGGGTCTGCTCCGCGAAGGTCTCCAAGGCCGCCCGCGCCTCGTCCGACACCTTCGCCGGGACCACCACGTCGAGCGTGACCAGCAGGTCACCGGCGCGGCCGTCCTTGCGTACGACGCCCTTGCCACGGGCGCGCAGCACCCGTCCGCTGGGCGTACCCGGCGGCACCCGCAGGGTCACCGTGCCGTCCAGGGTCGGCACCCGCAGATCGGTGCCGAACACCGCCTCGGCGTACGTGATCGGGACGTTCAGGGTGAGATCGTCCCCGGTACGCCCGAACAGCTCGTCCGGGCGGACCTTGACGTGCACGAACAGGTCGCCCGCCGGACCGCCCCGCTCACCCGGCTCGCCCCGGCCGGCCAGCCGGATCCGCTGCCCGTCGGCCACCCCGGCCGGGAAGCGCACGTTCAGCGTGCGGGTCTTGGTGACGCCGCCGGTGCCGTGGCACTCCGGGCACTTCTCCTCCACGACCGTGCCCACGCCCTGGCAGTTGCGGCACGGCTCGGAGAAGCTGAACGACCCCTGGTTGCGGGTGGTCACGCCGGCGCCGTGGCAGACCGGGCAGGCCACCGGCTGGGTGCCGGGCTTCGCGCCGTTGCCGTGACACGTGTCGCAGACGCCCGGCGCACGCAACGTCAGCGGCAGGGTGACGCCGCGGACCGCGTCGGAGAAGTCCAGCGCCACCTCGGCCTCGACGTCCCGGCCACGGGCCGGGCCGCGCGGACGCGCCGCACCGCCACCGCCGCCACCGGAGAAGATCGTGCTGAACAGGTCGGTGAAGCCACCGCCGCCGAAGCGGGTGTCGCCGCCGCCGGCGCCACCGCCGAACAGGTCGGAGACGTCGAACGGCGCACCGCCCGGCTGGCCCGCGCCCCGGGCGCTGCGTCGGAAGGCGCCCGAGCCGAACAGCGACCGCATCTCGTCGTACTCGCGCCGCTTCTTCTCGTCGCCGAGCACCGCGTACGCCTCGGAGACGGTCTTGAACCGCTCCTCGGCCCTGGGGTCACCGGGGTTGTGGTCCGGGTGCGACTCCCGGGCCAACTTCCGGTACGACTTCTTGATCTCGTCCGAGGAGGCGGACTTGTCCACGCCCAACGCGGCGTAGTAGTCCTTCTCGATCCAGTCCTTGGAACTCACCGGTCCACCCCCTTCCACGGGTCCGATCCCGGTCGTCCCGCCCGCCCGACAGGGGCGGACGGGACGTCACGGGTGGGCACTACTCCGGGTCCGCGACCGCGACCAGAGCCGGCCGCAGCAGGCGCTCGCCGAGCTGGTAGCCCCGGCGCATGACCTGCACGCAGGTCGGCTCGGTGACGTCGGCGGAGGTCTGGTGCGCCACCGCCTCGTGCCGGGTCGGGTCGAACGGCTCGCCCTGCTCGCCGAACGCGGTCAGGCCGAACTTGCCGAGCGCGGCGGTGAGCTGGTCGGCCACACTGCCGAACGGTCCCACCAGGTCGCCGTGCTCGCGGGCCCGGTCCAGGTCGTCCAGGATCGGCAGCAGCGCGGTGAGCACCGTGCCGGTGGCCTGCTCCTGGACCAGGCTGCGGTCCCGGTCGACCCGCTTGCGGTAGTTGGCGTACTCCGCCGAGACCCGCTGGAGGTCGCGGGTGCGCTCCTCCAGGTCCCCGCGGAGGGCCTCCAGCTCGGCGCCGAGCGGCGCCGCCTTGCCGGTCTCCCCGCTCGGCTCGGCCGGTGAGTCGACCACCGGCGGGCCGGAGACCTCGGCCTCGCCGCCGATCTCGTCGACCACGACCTCGGCCTCCTCGACCAGCCCTTCGGCGGGCGCGTCGGCGGCCGCGTCGGCCGCCGAGGCGTCGTTCGCCGGCTGCTCGGTCACCTTGCCGAGCTTGCGCTTGTCGCGGATGACGACCCGCGGCTCGTCACCGGCGTCCGTGCCGGTGCCCGCGGAGCCGCCCGGCGCCGACCCGGTGGAACCCGGGTCGGACGCTCGTGGCTTGTCCGTCATGCGGTTACCTCATCCCTCTGCCAAGCGGACCGTGCCCGGGACCGACTGTCACTTCTTGTCCTCGTCCACGATCTCCGCGTCGACCACGTCGTCGGCGCCGCCGGCCTGCGGGCCACCGGCCGCACCCGCGCCGGCGCCCGGCCCGGCCGCGCCCGGGGCGGTCTGCTCGCCCTCCTGCTGCTGGGCGTAGAGCAGCGAGCCGGCCTGCTGGGAGACCTGGGCCAGCTTCTCGTGGGCCGACTTGATCTTCTCGATGTCCTGGCCGCCGAGAGCGCTGCGCAGCTCGCCGAGCGCCTCGTTGAGCTGGTCCCGGTTCTCGCTGGGCAGCTTGTCGCCGCTCTCGGCGAGGAACTTCTCGGTCTGCCACTGGAGCGCCTCGGCCACGTTGCGGGTCTCGGCCTCCTCGCGGCGACGCTTGTCCTCGTCGGCGTGCTCCTCGGCGTCCCGGCGCATCCGCTCGATGTCGTCCTTCGGCAGCGAGGAGCCGCCGGTGATCGTCATCTTCTGCTCCTTGCCGGTGCCCAGGTCCTTGGCGTGCACGTTGACGATGCCGTTGGCGTCGATGTCGAACGTGACCTCGATCTGCGGCACGCCGCGCGGCGCCGGCGGGAGGCCGGTCAGCTCGAAGGTGCCGAGCTTCTTGTTGTAGGCCGCGATCTCCCGCTCGCCCTGGAACACCTGGATCAGCACCGACGGCTGGTTGTCGTCCGCCGTGGTGAAGACCTCGGAGCGCTTGGTCGGGATGGTGGTGTTGCGCTCGATGAGCTTGGTGAAGATGCCGCCCTTGGTCTCGATACCCAGGCTCAGCGGGGTCACGTCGAGCAGCAGGACGTCCTTGACCTCGCCCTTGAGCACGCCGGCCTGCAGGGCGGCGCCGACGGCGACGACCTCGTCCGGGTTGACGCCCTTGTTCGGGTCACGGCCGGTGAGCTGCTTGACCAGGTCGGTCACGGCCGGCATCCGGGTGGAGCCGCCGACCAGGATGACGTGGTCGACGTCGGAGATCTTGATCCCGGCGTCCTTGACGGCCTGCTCGAACGGGCCCTTGCAGCGGTCCAGCAGGTCCTGCGTCATGCGCTGGAACTCGGCGCGGCTCAGCGTCACGTCGAGGTGCAGCGGGCCGGCCGAACCGGCGGTGATGTAGGGCAGGTTGATGTTGCTGGTGGTGGCGGCGGACAGCTCGATCTTGGCCTTCTCGGCGGCCTCCTTGAGACGCTGCATGGCCATCTTGTCCTGCGACAGGTCGATGCCGTGCTCGCCGCGGAACGTCTTCACCAGGTGGTCGATGATGCGCTGGTCCCAGTCGTCGCCGCCCAGCTGGTTGTCACCGCTGGTGGACTTGACCTCCACCACGCCCTCGGCCAGCTCCAGCAGCGACACGTCGAAGGTGCCGCCACCGAGGTCGAAGACCAGGACGGTCTGCTCCTTGGAGCCCTTGTCCAGGCCGTACGCCAGCGCCGCCGCGGTCGGCTCGTTCACGATCCGCAGCACGTTGAAGCCGGCGATCTCGCCGGCCTCCTTGGTGGCCTGACGCTGGCCGTCGTTGAAGTAGGCCGGGACGGTGATCACGGCGTCGGTGATCTGCTCGCCCAGGTAGGCCTCGGCGTCCCGCTTGAGCTTCATCAGCGTGCGGGCCGAGATCTCCTGCGGGGTGTACTTCTTGCCGTCGATGTCGACGGTCCAGTTGGTGCCGATCTCCCGCTTGACCGAGCGGATGGTCCGGTCGGGGTTGGTCACCGCCTGGCGCTTGGCGACCTCACCGACGAGCACCTCGCCGTTGCGGGCGAACGCGACGATCGAGGGAGTCGTACGCGAGCCCTCGGCGTTGGCGATGACGGTGGGCTCACCGCCCTCGAGAACGCTGACGCAGGAGTTCGTCGTGCCGAGGTCGATGCCGACCGCACGTGCCATGTTCGCTTCCTCGCTTCGTAACGGGTGAGCAGGTCAGGTGGCCTGCCCGGCGGGTCGCCCGGAAGCGACCGCACCACAAGTTGAGTGAACTTGACTCAATAGTGCCACGCGATCGCCAATCCGCAAGTCGGGGTTGAGCCGACCCGGCGCAACCTGACCGTTATTACCGTCCGGTTGTCTTACCTTGCGTCGGTCGGGCACGCTTTAGCGGTGACGACGCATGGCGATTCCGCCACCCGTGCCGGCGCGCCCGCCGTCGCAGCCCGCACCGGACCTCCCCACGGCGAGGACCAGCCCGCCGACGCCGCCGCGGGCCTGCCCGCCGCGCTCACCGGCCTGCGGGCCGCGATCGACGCGGCTCGCTTCCCGCTCGCGCTCCCGTCGGCCGAGCCGGCCCGGCACGCCGCCCGCAGCCTCACCGACCAGCTCGACGACTACCTGCTTCCCCGGCTGGCCCGGCTCGACGCCCCGCTGCTGGTGGTCGTCGGCGGCTCGACCGGCGCCGGCAAGTCGACGCTGGTCAACAGCCTGGTCCAGGCACGGGTCAGCGCGGCCGGCGTGCTCCGCCCGACGACCCGGTCGCCGGTGCTGGTCTGCAGCCCGAGCGACGCCGCCTGGTTCCGCCAGGGCGACCTGCTGCCCGGCCTGACCCGCACCACCGAGCCGAGCGAGCAGCCCGGCACCCTCCAGCTGGTCACCGCCCCGGCGCTCCCGCCCGGCCTGGCCTTCCTCGACGCGCCCGACATCGACTCGGTGGTCGACGCCAACCGCGCGCTGGCCGGGCAACTGCTGGCCGCCGCCGACCTGTGGCTGTTCGTCACCACCGCCGCCCGCTATGCCGACGCCGTCCCCTGGGAGCTGCTGCGCAGCGCCCGGGCCCGGGGCACCGCCGTCGCCATGGTGCTCGACCGGGTCCCGCCGGAGGCCGCCGACGAGATCGCCGCCCACCTGTCGGAGATGCTCGCATCGCAGGACCTGGGCGCCGCGCCGCTGTTCGTGCTGCCGGAGACGTGGGTCGACGGGCAGGGGCTGCTGCCCGACCGGATGACCGCCCCGCTGAGCGGTTGGTTCGCCCGGCTCGCCGCCGACGCCGACGCCCGCGCGGCGGTGGTCCGGCAGACGCTCGACGGCGCACTGGCCGCCCTGCACCCGGTGGTGGAGGCGCTGGCCGACGCCGCCGACGAGCAGGCGAGCTCGGCCGACGCGCTGGACGAGCGGGTCCGGGCCGCCTACCGGGGCGCCGAGCGGACCGTCGACCAGGGGCTCAAGGACGGCCGGCTGCTCCGCGGCGAGGTGCTCGCCCGCTGGCAGGAGTTCGTCGGCACCGGAGAGTTCTTCCGCAGCCTGGAGGCGCGGATCGGCAGGCTTCGCGACCGGGTCGTCGCGGCGGTCACCGGACGGCCCGCGCCGGCGGCCGAGCTGCGCACGGCGATCGAGTCCCAACTGGTCACGCTGCTGCGCGGGGTGGCCGCGGAGGCGGCCGAGAACGCGTACACCGGGTGGAAGGCGCACCCGGCCGGCGCGGCGCTGCTGGAGCCGGACCTGGCGCACGCCTCGGCCGACCTGCCCGCCCGCGCCGAGCAACTCGTCCGCGACTGGCAGCGCGGGGTGCTCGAACTGGTCCGGGTCGAGGGCGCGGACCGGCGGTTCGTGGCCCGCACGGCCGCGTACGCGGTCAACGCCACCGGCCTGGCCGTCATGATCGGCGTCTTCGCCTCCACCGCGTTCATCCCGACCGGGCTGGAGGTGGCCGCCGGCACCGGCACGGCGGTCGCCGGGCAGACCGTGCTCCAGGCCATCTTCGGCGACCAGGCGGTGCGCAACCTGGCCCGCACGGCGCGGGTGGACCTGCTCGACCGGGTCGGCGCGCTGCTGGCCGAGGAGGCCGGCCGCTTCCTCGCCCGCACCGAGGCGGCCCGCCCGGCCGCCGACGCCGGCGGGACGCTGCGGCGGGCCGCGGCCGAGGTCGAGCGGGCCCGGCACCGCAGCGGCCTGACCCGCGCCGACCGGGCCGCGCTGCCCACCACCGAGCAGGACGGTCGCCCGTGAGCGCGAGGAGTGAGCCGGGTTTGCGAGCCCCGCAGTCGCGAGCAAGGACGGCATCGTGAGCGCGAGGAGTGAGCCGGGTTTGCGAGCCCCGCAGTCGCGAGCAAGGACGGCACAGTGACCAACATCGTGGGGCGGATGCGCGAGGCGCTCCGGGGTGACCAGCGGGTCGACCCGGACGTCCTGATCGCGCGCCTGCAGGCGGTCCAGCGTTTCCTCGGCGCGGTCGACGGTCAGGTGCCCGACGCCCAGCTCGTCGCCGCGCACACCGTGGTCGAGCGGGCCGGCGACCGGCTCGCCCTCTCCGGCCGCCACACCGTGGTCGCCCTCGCCGGCGCCACCGGCAGCGGCAAGTCCAGCCTGTTCAACGCGCTGGCCCGGATGGACCTCTCCCCGGTCGGCGTCCGCCGCCCGACCACCGGCGTGACCCACGCCTGCGTCTGGGGCCCGCTCGACGGCGCGGTCCGGCTGCTCGACTGGGTCGGGGTGCTGCCCCGACACCGGTTCGTCCGGGAGAGCCCGCTCGACGGCGACGACGAGTCGACCCTGCACGGGCTGGTCCTGCTGGACCTGCCCGACTTCGACTCGGTCCAGCACTCCCACCGGCTGGAGGTCGACCGGCTGCTCGGCCTGGTCGACCTCGTGGTCTGGGTGGTCGACCCGCAGAAGTACGCCGACCGCGTGATCCACACCAGCTACCTGCGCGAGTTCCACCGGCACAAGGACGTCACCGTCGTGGTGCTCAACCAGGCCGACCGGTTGCCCCCGACCGAGCTGCCCCGGGTCCTCGACGACCTGCGCAAGCTGCTCGACGCCGACGGGCTGGGCGGCGTGCCGCTGTTGCCCACCGTGGCGGTGGATCCGGCCGGGCTGGACGGGCTGCGGGGCGAGTTGGAGCGTACGGTCGCCGAACGGCAGGCCGCCCTGCGCCGGCTCTCCGGCGACGTGGACGCCGTGGTGGCCGATCTCGAACCGCTGGTCGGGCCGGAACCACCGGCCACCCGGCCCGGTGACGCCTCGGCCCAGGAACTCACCCGGGCGCTGGCCGGCGCGGCCGGGGTGGCGACCGTCGCGCACGCGGTCGAGGGGGCCTACCGGCACCGGGCCGTCGCCAGCACCGGCTGGCCGCTGGTGCGGGGGTGGCGGAAGCTGCGGCCGGACCCGTTGCGCCGGCTGCACCTGCCCGGGCGGGACCCGGACGCGCCGGCGGAGAGCCTGGTCGCGGCCACCTCCGTACCCGATCCGACGGCCGCGCAGCGGTCGGCGCTGAACCTGGCCATCCGGGCGGTGGCCGACCGGTCCAGCGCCGAGCTGCCGGCGCCGTGGCCGACCGCGGTGACCAGCGCGGCCCGGTCCCGCCTGGGCGAGCTGCCGGGCGCGCTCGACCACGCGGTGGCCGCCACCGACCTCGGCATGGACCGCCGCCCGGGCTGGTGGCGGGTGGTCGGCGGGCTCCAGTGGCTGGTCACCCTCGCGGCGCTGGGCGGGCTGCTCTGGCTGGTCTTCGGATACGCGCTGCGCCTGCTCGGCCTGCCGCCGCTGGAGCACCCGAAGCTCGGCGAGGTGCCCTGGCCCACCGTGCTGCTGCTCGGCGGCCTGCTGGCCGGGCTGCTGGTCGCGGCGCTGACCCGCCCGGTGGTCGGCTGGGCGGCCCGGCGGGCCCGGCGTCGGGCCGAGCAGCGCCTGCTCACCTCGGTCGGCAGCGTCGGCGAGAAGTACGTGCTGGACCCGGTCTGGGCGGTGCTGGCGCGCTACGGCACGGCGCGCGACGCGGTGCGGGACGCCGGGCGACGCTGAACCCGGCGCGCTGGCCGATGTGGCGGCCGGCAGCGCGGCGTAGGGTCGACGCATGGCCACGCCACAGACCCCCTACGACGCGGTGCTGCACGCCGCGCGCGACGTGACGAGGCTCGACTCCGCCCTGGACGCGGAGATGCTCGGCGCCGCGTTGCTGGGCAGCGTCTACGCCGTCGCGGAGCACGACCGCGAGCACGCCGTCCGCGAGTTCGTGGCCGGCTTCCTCGCCGCCACGTCCCGCCGGCGCAGCGCCGCCGCCACCACCATCCGCGCCGTCTTCGCCACCCTGGTGCCCGACGCCGAGGGCGCCGCCCGGGTCCGGCCCGGCGCGCACGCCCCGGCGTGGGCCGGCCAGCTCGGCCGGGTGCGCGTCACCGGCGCCTGGGCGTACGGCGACGTGTACGGCGACCAGACCTCCTACCTCGCCACGTTCGCGTACGACGACGAGGAGCAGGGCGGCCCGGAGCACGCCCTGGTGGCGCTCGTCGACCACAACATCGGCATCACCAAGGACGTGTTCGTCGGCGGCCCGGCGGCCCGGATCGTCGAGCAGGCCCGGGAGATCTGCACCGAGGACGAGTTCACCTGGTTCCGCACCGAGGACCCGGCCCGGATGCACGCGGAGGTGAGCCGTCACCTGGCGGTCACCGACGACCTCGCCGAGTTGCCCGCCCAGGGTTCGCTCGCCACCGACCGGGCCCTGGTGGGCGCCCGGCTGGCCGTCCTGCCCGGGCAGGCCCCGCCGGCCGGACCGGCCGTCGTGCTCCCGCCCACCGACGAGGAACGGACCCGCCTGGTACGCGCCTTCCTCGACTCGCCCGAGGCCGCCCGGTTCGGCCTGCCCCAGGTCGCCGACGGCGAGCTGGCCTCCCTGCACTTCTGCCTCGGCCTGCTGCTCGACCACGCGGTGAGCTTCCCGGACGCGGACCCGATGCGGTGGAGCCCGATGGTGGCCGAGCTGTTCCTGCTCGACTGGGTGCACCGTCGGGCCGTGCTGGACATGGACGACGCCGCGATGCTGCCGCGGGTGCTCCGCGCCTGGGCGGCGTACGCGGCCCGGCAGCGAGGGCTGTCGCAGCCGGCGGCCGACCGGACGGACGAGACGATCACCGAGATGGTGCCCGAGTTCGCCCGGCTCTACAGCACCGGTGAACGGCGCAGCCCGGCCACCGCGGCGGTGGCTCAGCTGATGGCTGACGGCGTGGACCCGGACGACCCGGAGGCGCTGAACGCCTGGATCGAGGCCAACCGGCACCGCCTCACCGACGACCCCGCCTGACCGGTCCGCGTGCCGGCGCCTGCGCGCCTCTCGCGTGACCCTGCGTGACGCGAGAGGCGAAGCCTCGGGAAGAAAGCGATATACCGGAGAGTCATAAATATGACTCCTGGTCATATCGCTCGTGACCTGTCGGTCCATCCGGCGGCGGGCCGGCCGGACAACCAGGCGCTCGCAGGCCAGGCCCGGCCGGATCGACCGAAGCCGCCCAGGCCGCAGCCGACCGAGCGCGCCAGGCAGTGCGGGTGGACGGGCTACGCGGTGGCCGGAGCCGGCACCGTCGGTGACGCGAACCACCCCGGCGCGGGCTGGCCGAGCGAGAACGGGCTCGGCGCGGACCGGCTGGGCGCGACCGTCGCGCTCGGGAGCGGCGTATCGTCCGGCTCGCCACTCGGCGCGGGGCCGCCACTCGGCGCGGGGCCGCCACTCGGCGCGGGGCCGCCACTCGGCGCGGGCTCCTCGCTCGGCTCGGACGTCGGCTCCGACGAACCGCCCGACGATCCGGGCGTCGGTTCGGCGGACGAGCCGGACGGTTCGGGGCTCGGGCTCGGACCGGGAGTCCCGGGGTCGGACGGTGACGGCGACGGCGAGGGCACCGGCGACGGGCGTGGCGGCCGGACCGGCGTGGGGCGGGTCGGGGTGGCCGGCGGCGTCGGCGCGGTGGCCGGCCGGGACCGACGCTCGCGGACGAGGTCGCTGTCGTCGGCCGGGACCGGGGCGGCCGGCAGCACCGGTCGCGGGGGCACGGTGGTGGCGCCGGCCACGGGCGTGGGTGCGGGGAGCACCGGGGCCTGGGTGGTCTGCGGCAGCGGGACGACCACCGGGCCGACCGAGGGCGTGGGGAGGAACGGGGTGCTGGTGTCCGGGAGGGCGCTGTTCCCCACGGTCGCGGAGCCGGCGCTGATCGCGGCCAGGATCGGCATCGACGCGGTGCCGGCGAGCAACGCCACGGTCAGCAGGTAGCCGCGGCTCGGTCCGCCGGCTCCGGGAGCCCGGTGCGCGCCGACCACGCGGCGGTAGCGGGCGGCGGGCAGGGCCCGGTGCCGGCCGAGGAAGGGAGCACCGGGAGGACCCTCTGGCTCGGACACCGGGCACACTCCTCGTACGCGTCGACGTGGACGGAGAGCACGCGCGAATATTCGGACAAATGCCGCGCGAAGGCTCACCGTCAGCTTGGACCAGTGACGCTCAGTTCACCAGCCACCACCGCGTGTCGACACACAATTTGTCCGTCGGCCCGACCTGACACATCGGGCAAAAACGTCTATGCGTCGCGAACCCGATCGAACGTCACCGGCGGGGGAGGCCATACTGTGGGCCCGCTCACCTCCTCTGCAATCATTCAGGCACGACGGCAACGCAGCCGCCACCTCCGCGCACCCCGCGGCTGGTGCGGTACGGCGCCGGCGCTCCCGGGCCTGGGTCCCCCGACGGACCCCGGCTCACGCCGCGCGGCAACCCTCACCGGGGCTAGGCGCGGTCGCCAGGGACCGACCCGGCAGCAGCCGGGCGGGCGCACGAGGTGCGCGGCTCGGGTCACCCCCCGGCGCCGGCGCAGACAGACAGGGAGAGACGGATGGCAAAGGGCGACCCCGGGGCCGCCACCCGCAGCAAGCGGGCCGCACCCCGAACCAGGCGCGCCGCCGCGACCGGCGAGCCGGAACTCGTACAGCTGCTCACTCCCGAGGGCGAGCGGATCGAGACCGCGCTCGGCCCGGACGGGACCGAGTACCGCGTCGACTTCACCGACGAGGAGTACCGCGGGCTCTACCGCGACCTCGTCCTGGTCCGCAAGCTCGACGCCGAGGCCACCGCGCTCCAGCGCCAGGGCGAGCTGGGCCTGTGGGCCAGCCTGCTGGGCCAGGAGGCCGCCCAGGTCGGCTCCGGCCGGGCGCTGCGCGCGCAGGACATGGCGTTCCCCACCTACCGGGAGCACGGCGTGCTCTATTGCCGCGGCATCGACCCGATCATGCCGCTGGGCCTGTTCCGCGGCGTGGACCAGGGCGGCTGGGACCCGAACGAGTTCAAGTTCAACATGTACACGATCGTGATCGGGGCGCAGACCCTGCACGCGACCGGTTACGCCATGGGTGTCGCCATGGACGGCAAGACCGGCGGCGAGGACGGCGAGGCGGTGATCGCCTACTTCGGCGACGGCGCCACCAGCCAGGGCGACGTCAACGAGTCGTTCGTCTGGGCCAGCGTCTTCAACGCCCCGCTGGTGTTCTTCTGCCAGAACAACCAGTACGCCATCTCCGAGCCGCTGGAGCGGCAGACCCGGGTCCCGCTCTACCGGCGGGCCGGCGGGTTCGGCTTCCCCGGTGTCCGGGTGGACGGCAACGACGTGCTCGCGTCGTACGCGGTGACCCGGCACGCGCTGGACAACGCGCGCAACGGCCAGGGCCCGAGCCTGATCGAGGCGTACACCTACCGGATGGGCGCGCACACCACCTCCGACGACCCGACGCGCTACCGGATCGCCAGCGAGGTCGAGGCCTGGCAGGCCAAAGACCCGATCACCCGGATGAAGGCGTTCCTGCTCAAGCAGCAGATCGCCGACGAGTCGTTCTTCACCGAGGTCGACGAGCAGGCCCGCACCGAGTCGGTGCACCTGCGCGAGCGGGTGCTCACCATGCCCGACCCGCAGCCGGTCAGCATGTTCGACCACGTCTACCCGCACGGGTCGCCCGAGCTGGACGAGCAGCGGGCCCGGTTCTCGCAGTACATGGAGTCGTTCGAGGGGAGCGCCCACTGATGGCCACGGAGACGCTCACCCTCGGCAAGGCGCTCAACACCGGCCTGCGGCGGGCCCTGGAGAACGACCCCAAGGTCGTCATCATGGGCGAGGACGTCGGCAAGCTCGGCGGCGTGTTCCGCATCACCGACGGCCTGCAGAAGGACTTCGGCGACCAGCGGGTGATCGACACCCCGCTGGCCGAGTCCGGCATCATCGGCACCGCGGTCGGCCTGGCCATCCGCGGCTTCCGGCCGGTCTGTGAGATCCAGTTCGACGGCTTCGTCTACCCCGCGTACGACCAGATCGTGTCGCAGGTGGCGAAGATGCACTACCGCTCGCAGGGCAAGGTGCGGATCCCGATGGTCATCCGGATCCCCTACGGCGGCGGCATCGGCGCGGTCGAGCACCACTCCGAGTCGCCCGAGGCCTACTTCGCGCACACCGCCGGCCTCAAGGTGGTCACCTGCGCGAACCCGCAGGACGCGTACGTGATGATCCAGCAGGCCATCGCCTCGGACGACCCGATCGTGTTCCTGGAGCCGAAGCGGCGCTACTGGGAGAAGGGTCCGGTCGACCTGGACGCGCCGGTCGCGGACGCGTACCCGCTGCACTCGGCCCGGGTCGCGCGGCCCGGCACGGACGTCACCGTGCTGGCCTACGGCCCGATGGTGCGCACCGCGCTGGACGCGGCCACCGCCGCCGCCGAGGACGGCCGGGAGCTGGAGGTCGTCGACCTGCGCACGCTGTCCCCGCTGGACCTGACCGCCGCGTACGAGTCGGTGCGCCGCACCGGCCGCTGCGTGGTCGTGCACGAGGCCCCGGGCAACCTGGGCCTCGGGTCGGAGATCGCGGCCAGGATCACCGAGGAGTGCTTCTACTCCCTGGAGTCCCCGGTGCTGCGGGTGACCGGCTTCGACACCCCCTACCCGGCCTCCCGGGTGGAGGAGGAGTACCTGCCCGACCTCGACCGGGTGCTCGACGCCGTCGACCGCACCTTCGGCTGGTGAGCGACATGTCCCGGATCAAGGAGTTCAACCTGCCCGACCTGGGCGAGGGCCTGACCGAGGGCGAGATCCTCGCCTGGCTGGTCAAGGTGGGCGACGACATCGAGCTGAACCAGCCGATCGTCGAGGTGGAGACCGCGAAGGCGGCGGTCGAGATCCCGGCGAAGTGGGCCGGCCGGGTGCAGGCGATCTTCCACCCGGAGGGCGCCACGGTCGAGGTCGGCGTGCCGATCATCGCGATCGACACCGACCCGGGCGCCGGGCCGGTGGAGGAGTCGACGACCGGCGCCCCGGCGTCGGCGCTGCCGACGCCGTCGGCCGCCTCGCTGGCCGCGGTCGAGGTCGCGCCCGCCGAGGGCATGGTCGAGCCGGGCCTGATCGGCGGCGCGGCCCCCGGCGGGCGGACCGCCGTGCTGGTCGGCTACGGGCCGCGCAACGCGCCGGCCAAGCGCCGGGCGCGCAAGGGCGACGTGCCGGCCCAGGCCGCCGCCCCGGCTCCGGTCGCCCCGGCCCCGCCCGCGCCCGCCCCGGCGGTGAACGGCAACGGCCGGGTCTCCGGTCCGGTGCTGGCCAAGCCGCCGGTCCGCAAGCTCGCCAAGGACCTCGGGGTCGACCTGGCCACGCTGACCGGCTCGGGTCCGCTGGGCTCGATCACCCGGGAGGACGTACAGCGGGCGGCGAGCGGGACCCCGGCGGCGGCCGAGCCGCTGACGGTCACCGCGCCGGCGACGTCGGTCGCGAGCTTCGGCGCGGACCGCGAGCAGCGCATCCCGGTCAAGGGGGTACGCAAGCTGACCGCGGAGAACATGGCCCGCTCGGCGTTCACCGCCCCGCACGTGACGGAGTTCCTCACCGTCGACGTGACCCGGGCGATGAAGGCGCTGGACCGGCTCCGCGACCGGCGGGAGTGGCGCGACGTGCGGGTCTCGCCGCTGCTGCTGGTGGCCAAGGCGGTGCTGCTGGCGGTCAAGCGTCACCCGATGGTCAACTCGACCTGGGCCGGCGACGAGATCGTGGTGAAGGAGTACGTCAACCTGGGCATCGCGGCGGCCACCGAGCGGGGCCTGATCGTGCCGAACATCAAGGACGCCGGCCGGCTCTCGCTGCGCGAGCTGGCGGACGCGATGACCGGCCTGGTGCAGACCGCGAAGTCGGGGAAGACCTCCCCGGCGGACATGTCCGGCGGCACGCTCACCATCACCAACGTCGGCGTCTTCGGCGTCGACACCGGTACGCCGATCCTGCCCCCGGGCGAGTCGGCGATCCTCGCCTTCGGTGCGGTCCGGGAGCAGCCCTGGGTGCACAAGGGCAAGGTGAAGCCGCGTCTGGTCACCACGCTGGGGCTCTCCTTCGACCACCGGATCATCGACGGTGAGCTGGGCTCGAAGTTCCTCCGCGACATCGGGGACTTCCTGGCCGACCCGGAGGCGGCGCTGCTCGCCTGGACCTGACCTACCACCGCTCCGGTCGACGGCCGGTGTGCCACGGGTGAACGCCCGGCACACCGGCCGTTGCCGTTGGGAGGCGAAATCATCGGCCCACGAGGGCATCTGACCTACGATCCTTAGGTGCGTGGTTCAGCTCACCTAATAATCGATGGCGTTCGGCGGCGTCATGCGCTTCAATAGAGACATCAAGGGGCTGACAACCGAATAGCCAGGAGGAGACCCAAGATGAGCATGATCGAGCGAATCCGCACCCGCCGCGACGCCAACCGCCGGGCCCGTGCCATCGAGCACGCCCTGCGTTCCGCCAACTCGCCCGCGGTCCGGAACGAGCTTCTCGCCATCGCCCAGCGTCACATGAGCTGACGCCACCGACCTTTCTCACCTCCTCCAGTTCGAAGACCCGCCCGGCACACCGGGCGGGTCTTCGGCGTAACCGGGGTCGGTCGGCACCGGGATTCCACCCCGCCGCACCGCCCGGTACGGTTGGCACGGTCGCCAACCGACTGCCTCCGGACCGACGCGGGAAGCGAAACCCATCGACGTCGCCCGGTGACTCTCGGTGGCGACTGAGGCTCCCCTGAGCGCCTTCGGGCGACCACCGGATACGGTGCGGGGAGCCCGCACGGCCGGTACCCGCCGGCGACGCCGGTGGCCATGCCGACGGTTCCCGACCGGCATCGGCGGCCGACCTGTGATGGAGGAGGCGCACCCATGACGTCCGAGGCTCCGCACCGCCCCGGCCAGGAGCCGGGCGAGGTGTCGCCGGGCACCGGCGGACCGGTGCCGTACGGCGATCAGCCGGCGCAGCAGGACAACGGGTACAACGGGTCTTCCGACCTCGGCTGGGCCCCGCCCCCGCCGGCCGGTCGGCCCACCCAGCCGGCCCCCGCCTGGGCCGCGCCCGACGACCAGCCACCCGCCTGGGGCCCGCCCTCGGGCCAGCCGGTCAGCGGCCGGGCCAGCGCCCAGGTTCCGCCGCCCGCCGACCAGGGCGGCCGGGGCCAGCAGCCCGCCTGGGGCGCCCCCGAGCAGGGCGCGCCGGCCTGGGCCGCGTCCGGCCCGGGCAACCCGACGTGGGCCACGCCCGAGCAGCCCGGCCCGGAGCGGTCCACCGAACCGGCGCCGCCGGCATGGGCCACCGCGCCACCGAGCGGTCCCGCCGAGCCGGCGCCCCCGGCCTGGGCCGCCGAGCAGAACGCTCCGACGTGGAACGCCGGCGGATCCTCCGGCGAGCAGCCGGCGTGGGCCCAGTCCGGCGATGCGGGTGCCCGCGGCACCGGCTACGTCCCGGCCCCGGCCACCGTGCCGAACGAGTCCTGGGCCACCCCGGCCGGCGCGGACGACCCGCACCGCTCCGGCGGGTTCACCCCGGGCGTCGGGCAGCAGGACGACGACCCGGGCCACTCCGGCGGCTGGGCCGTCGGCGCCGCTGCCCAGCCGGACGACCCGAACCGCTCGGGCGGCTGGACGCCGCGCGACGAGCAGCCCGCCGGCGACGACCCGCACCGCTCCGGCGGCTGGACGCCCCGCGACAGCCAGCCGGCCTGGACCCCGCCGGGCCCGCAGACCGGCGCGACCTGGCCGCCCGCCGAGCCGCCCGCCCGTGCCGCCGCCAAGGTCTCCGTGCCCGGCACCGCCCGGCCCGACGCCTGGTCCAACCAGGAGCAGTCCGACCAGGACAACCGCCCGACCGGCGCCGAGGACGACCCGCACCGCTCCGGTGGATGGCCCGCTCCGCGGGCCGAGAGCCGGTCCGGTGGCTGGGACGAGTCCACCCGCGACGACGACCCGGACCGCTCCGGCGGCTGGGCCGCCGGCGGCCGGGCCGAAGCACCGCAGCCGGGGGCCTGGGGCGGTCCGGAGCAGCAGTCCCGCTCCGCGGGCGGGTGGAGCGGCGCCTCCGCCGTGCCGCAGCAGCGTGAGCCCGAGCGGCCGACCGACGAGCCGGCGCAGCCGGCCTGGGGAGCCGCTGGCGAGTCGTCGGCCCGGGCCAGCGTGTCCGTGCCGACGCCGGACGGCCGGCGCGGCCACCAGGACGAGCGCGGCGCCGAGCGCCCGGCCGTGCCGGACGCCGAGCCGTGGTCGCCGGACGAGGCCTGGGGACGGGCCGACGAGAGTGGTCAGGCGGCGTCGCCGGGCTGGCAGCCCGAGAGCGCGCCGGTCTACCAGCCGGCGCCCGCGCCGGGCATCTCCGCCGGCAACGCGGTGCCGCTGCCCGCCCAGGAGCAGCGGCGGGTGCCGGGCGCGGCTTTGGCCGCCTCGCCGCCCGCCGACCACCCGGCCGCGCCCTACGCACCGGCCGAGCGCGAACCCCAGGCGTACGAGCCGGAGCACGGTGACGCCGGCTGGGGCGCGGCCCGCCCCGGGCACGAGGAGCCGCAGTCACCCGCCGGTCCGGCCGTTCCGGGCCCGCGTACGTCGCCCGAGTCCGGCCCGGTCTCGGCCAGCGCGTCGGTGCCGACGACCAGCCGGGTCACCCCGCCGTCCGACCAGCCCCTGCACCCGACCGGCACGCCGGCGCCCCAGCCCCGGGTGTACGGCCGGCCGGCCCGACCGGAGCCCGACGAGGCCCCCGAGGCGGACGAGGCTCCCGCCTTCGGTGGCCCGCAGTCCCGCCCGGACGACGCGCGCGGCTTCGCCGGGCCCGACGACCGTCCCGGTTTCCCGGGGCAGGACGACCGTCCCGGGTTCGCCGGGCAGGACGACCGCTCCGGGTTCGCCGGACACGACGACCGCTCCGGGTTCCCCGGGCAGGACGACCGTCCCGGGTTCCCCGGACACGACGACCGTCCCGGGTTCCCGCGGCAGGACGACCGGTCCGGCTACCCCGGGCCGGACGGCCCGCGGCAGGACGGTCCGTCCGGGTTCGCCGGGCCGCAGTCGCGGCCGGACGACGACGGGCCACACGGATACGCCGACGCGCCGCAATCGTCACCGGCCGCCCCGCCGCCCTTCCCGATGGGCGTACCGTCCTTCGTCGACCCACCCGGCAACGACCGTCCCGCCAACGGCGTCCACCCGCACGGCGAGCAGCCCGGCGGCCCGCGCGACCCGTTCGGCGGCACCGGCGGTCCGCAGAACCCGTACGGCAACCAGGACCTGTACGGCGGTCCCGGAGGCCAGCAGGATCCGTTCGGCGGCCCCGGTGGGCGTCCCGACCCGTTCGGCGGGCCGCAGGACGGCTACGGCCCGCCGGCCGGTGGACGCGCCTCGGTCGCGGTGCCCGGTCAGGGCGGCGAGCCGGGCGGCTTCCCGCCCGCGTTCCCGCCGCCGCCGCAGCAGGCCCCGCCGGCCTGGTCCCCCGACGGTCCGTCCGGAGATCAGGACCAGGGCCGGTTCGACGCGTTCAAGCCGGAGGCCGAGCCGAAGACCGAGGCGCCCACGCCGAAGGTGCGCAACGGCCGGGTGCTGGCCGCCGTGCTGGTCGCGGCCGTGCTCATCCTCGCCGTGCCGCTCGGCCTGCTCACCCTGCTCGGCAAGGTCGGTGACGACAAGCCGGCGGGCTTCGACCCGGCGGTCGGCTCCTGCATCAAGCAGTCGGGGCAGAGCGCGGTGGCCGCGGACTGCGGCGAGCAGGGCGCGTTCACCGTCGTGTCGAAGGTGGACAACAAGGACAAGTGCGCCGACCTGTCCCAGCCCACTGTCGACCTCCAGGGCGGCGGCACCAACCGGGTGCTCTGCCTGAAGCCGGCCGGTCAGTAACCCACGTTTCCGAGGCGCCCGTCCCCACCCGGGGGCGGGCGCCTCGCGTTGTCCGCCCGGGCGCGGTGTGCGTCTTCACTCGGCCGTCCCCGGGGAGTCGGCCGGGGCGGTGCGGCACGATGGGGGCATGAGCGCACGAGTACGGGCACCCGAACTGCGCGGTCGCGGCTGGCTGAACACCGGCGGCAGGGCCGTCACGCTGGCCGACCTGCGGGGCAAGATCGTTTTGCTGGACTTCTGGACCTTCTGCTGCATCAACTGCCTGCACGTGCTCGACGAGCTGCGCCCGCTCGAGGAGAAGTACGGCGACGTGCTGGTCGTGATCGGGGTGCACTCGCCGAAGTTCGAGCACGAGAAGGACCCGGACGCGCTGGCCGCCGCCGTCGAGCGCTACGGCGTGCACCACCCCGTCCTCGACGACCCTGAGATGGACATGTGGCAGCAGTACGCCGCCAAGGCGTGGCCGACGCTCTCGGTGGTCGACCCCGAGGGCTACGTGGTCGCCACGATGGCCGGCGAGGGGCACGCCGAGGGCCTGGCCCGGCTGGTCGACGACCTGATCGCCACGCACGAGGCGAAGGGCACGCTGCACCGGGGCGAGGGCCCGTACGTGCCGCCGGCCGAGCCGGAGACGGCGTTGCGCTTCCCCGGCAAGGCCGTGCCGCTCGACGGCGGCAACCTGCTGGTCTCGGACTCCGCCCGACACTCAGTGGTCGAGCTGGCCCCGGACGCGGAGACCGTGGTCCGCCGGATCGGCACCGGCACCCGTGGCCGCACCGACGGCCCCGCCGCCGGCGCGACGTTCGCCGAGCCGCAGGGCCTCTGCCTGCTGCCGCCGCACGTGGCCGAGGTCGCCGGCTATGACCTGGTCGTCGCGGACACGGTCAACCACCTGCTGCGCGGCGTACGGCTGGAGACCGGCGAAGTGGTCACGGTGGCCGGCACCGGGCGGCAGTGGCGCTCGACGGTCGACGACCACGCGCACGACGCGCGCTCGGTCGACCTCTCCTCCCCCTGGGACGTGGCCTGGTACGACGACCGGGTGGTCGTGGCGATGGCCGGCATCCACCAGCTCTGGTGGTTCGACCCGATCAAGCGGACCGCCGGCATGTACGCCGGCACCACGGTCGAGGCGCTGCGGGACGGGCCGCTGCCGGACGTCTGGATGGCGCAGCCGTCCGGACTCGCCGTCTCGGCCGACGGCGCCCGGCTCTGGATCGCCGACAGCGAGACCAGCGCGATCCGCTGGGTCGAGGCGGGTGAGATGCACACCGCCGCGGGCCAGGGTCTGTTCGACTTCGGGCACGTCGACGGCCCGGCCGACCAGGCGCTGCTCCAGCACCCGCTGGGGGTGTGCGCGCTGCCCGACGGTTCGGTGCTGATCGCGGACACCTACAACGGCGCGGTGCGCCGCTTCGACCCGGAGACCGGGCAGGTGGGCACCGTGGCCGACGGGCTGGCCGAGCCGAGCGACCTCGTGCTCACCGCCGACGGCGAGGTGCTGGTGGTCGAGTCGGCCGCGCACCGGCTGACCCGGCTGGCGCCGGGCGCGTTGACCGCCGCGGGCGCGAACACGGTGCAGGGTCCACGGCACCGGCTGGAGCGCAAGCCCACCGACGTGACCGCCGGGGAGCTGACGCTCGACGTGATCTTCACGCCGGCGCCGGGGCAGAAGCTGGACGAGACGTACGGGCCGTCGACCCGCCTGGTGGTGTCGGCGTCCCCGCCGGAACTGCTGGTGGAGGGCGCGGGCACGACCACCGACCTGTCCCGTCGACTGGTGGTCAGCGGGGACGTGGCGCAGGGCGTGTTGCAGGTGACCGCCCAGGCGGCGACGTGCGACGCCGACGTCGAGCACGCCGCCTGCCACCTGACCCGGCAGGACTGGGGCGTACCGGTGCGGGTGGTGGCCGGTGGCGCCGCCCGTCTCCCGCTGGTGCTGCGCGGCCTCGACGAGTCCTGACCTGACGGGTGTTAGGAGGGGCCCCTTCTTATGCAGAATGCGTTAACAGGGGGCCCCTCCTTTCACGCGAACGGAGTGAGTGTGACCCCCGCGTCGATGAGCGCGGCGCGCACCAGCTCCGCGCACCGCACCGCCCCCGGCGTGTCCCCGTGCAGGCAGATCGACTCGACCGGGCAGGGGACCACGCTGCCGTCGACGGCGACCACGGTCCGCTCGACCGCCATCCGCACCGCCCGGACGGCGACCTGTTCCGGGTCGCTCACCAGCGCGTTCGGGGCGCTGCGGGGCACCAGCGTCCCGTTCGGCAGATAGTTGCGGTCGGCGAAGCCCTCGGCCACCACCCGCAGGCCGGCGCCGGCCGCGAGCTGGGCGAGCACCGTGCCGGGTTGGCAGAGCACCGGCAGTTCGTGGTCGTACCCGCTGATCGCCGCCACCAGCGCGGCGGCCTGCGCCTCGTCGCACGCCGCCGCGTGGTAGAGCGCGCCGTGCGGTTTCAGGTAGCGCACCCGGGTTCGGTACAGCCGGCAGAACGCGTCGAGCGCGCCGAGTTGGTAGATCGTCTCGTCGCGCAGTTCGGCGAAGTCGTAGGCGATGTGCCGCCGGCCGAAGCCGGCGAGGTCCCGGTAGCCGACCTGCGCGCCGACCGCGACACCACGTTCGGCGGCGGCGGCGCAGACCCGGTGCATGGTGGCCGCGTCGCCGGCATGGAAGCCGCAGGCCACGTTGGCGGAGCTGATCAGGCCGAGCAGCGCCTCGTCGTCGCCGAGCCGCCAGCTGCCGAATCCCTCACCCAGGTCAGCGTTGAGGTCCATGGAACCTCACCGTAGTCCCTGGGCGGGCCTGGGCGAGCGGGGTCACGTCGTCCACCACCCCGATGACCGGGTAGCCGCCGGTGGTGGGGTGGTCGGCGAGGAAGACCAGCGGCTGGCCGTCCGGCGGCACCTGCACCGCGCCGAGCACCAGGCCCTCGCTGGGCAGTTCGCCGGCCACCGCGCGGGGCAGGGCCGCGCCGGCCAGCCGCGCGCCGACCCGGTTGCTGTCCGGACCCACCGTGTACGCGTCGCGGCACAGCAGGTCGAACGCGGCCGGGGTGAACCAGTCCTGCCGGGGGCCGGGGCGCACGGCCAGCCGCACCTCGACCGACGCCGGCCGGGTGACGACGAGGTCGACCGGGGCCGGCGGTCCGGCCGGCGTGCCCAGCGGCAGCCGGTCGCCGTCGCGCAGCGGCGGCGGGCCGAGCCCGGAGAGCGTGTCGGTGGCCCGGCTGCCGAGCACGGGCTCCACCGCGATCCCACCGGACACGGCCAGCCAGGTACGCACCCCGGCGCGGGCCGGACCGACCCGCAGCACCGCCCCGGCCGGCAGCGCCAGCGGCCGACCCACGTCACCGGGCCGCCGCGCACCCGTCGCCACCTTAGAGGGCCGCCGCGCACCCGCCGCCACGTCACCGGACCGCCGCGTACCCGCCGTCACCTGGGCGCCGGCCTCGACGGTCCCGCGGCCGGTGCGGCGATCGGCCGCCACCGGCGCGGACACGGTGGCCGGGCCGGTCGACGGCCACTCGACCAGAACGTCGGCGGGAGCGCCGGTGAGCGCGACGGTGACCGCCCGGCTGACGCGCAGCACGCAGCCGGTCAGGGTGATCTCCAGGCCTGCGGCGTGCTCGGGGTTGCCGACGAGCCGGTTGGCCAGGCGCAGCGCGTCCGGGTCGAGCGCGCCGGACCGGGGTACGCCGAGGTGTGCCCAGCCGGGTCGGCCCTGGTCCTGCACGGTGGTGAGCGGGCCGGCCCGCAGCACCTCGATCATCGGGTCTCGACCAGCCGGACCCGGGTGCCGGGGGTGAGCCGGGCCGGCGGGTCGGCGTGCACGTCGAACAGCGGCAGGTCGGTCCGCCCGACCAGCAGCCAGCCGCCGGGCGACGCGGTGGGATAGATCCCCGCGTACGGGCCGGCGAGCGCGACCGAGCCGGCCGGCACCCGGGTACGCGGGGTGGCGAGCCGGGGCACGGCCAGCTCGGGTGGCAGCCCGGTGAGGTAGGCGAACCCCGGCGCGAAACCGCAGAACGCGACCCGGAACTCGGTACGCCGCAACCGCGCCACCACGGCGGGCACGTCGACGCCCCAGTGGTCGGCGACGGCGGTCAGGTCCGCCCCGTCGTACACGGTGGGCACCCGGACTTCGACGGAGTCGGCGCCGCCGACGGTGTCCCGTGGCCGCCACCCGGCGATCCGCGCGGCCGTGGCCGCCGGGTCCGGCACGCCGTCGAGCAGGACGGTGACGGCCGCCGGGACGATCTCCCGGGCGGTCAGCTCGCCGGCGTCCCGCCGGTGCCACAGCTCGGCCCGCCAGGCCTCGACCTGGTCGGCGTCGTCGCAGTCGAGCAGCAGGGCGTGCGCCCCGACGGGCCGGATCCGCATCTGGCCATCCTCGCGTCAGCCGACGTGACGGTCCACACTACTTGCAAGTAACCTACGGTGTCGTAACCTGATGAGGTGACCACCTCCGCACCGCTCCGGCTCCGGCCGGCCGACATCGGAAAGCCGCGCATGCGCGGCTGGCTGCACGCCTACGCGTTCTTCGCCGCGCTCGTCTGCGGCATCGTGCTCTGTTCGATCGCGGCCACCCGCCCCGGCTGGGCGCCGCTGGTCAGCTGCCTGATCTACAGCCTCACCGTCTGTGGGCTCTTCGGCACCAGCGCGCTCTACCACCGGCGGGTCTGGTCCGAGCGCGGCTACCAGATCATGCGCCGGATGGACCATTCGATGATCTTCGTGTTCATCGCCGGCACGTACACGCCGTTCTGCGCCCTGCTGCTGGACACCCGGCACGCCACGATCATGCTGGCCCTGGTCTGGGGCGGCGCGCTGGCCGGCGTCGCGGTCAAGCTGATCTGGCCGCACGCGCCGCGCTGGGTCTCCGCCCCGCTCTACCTGGCGCTGGGTTGGGTGGCCGTGACCATGCTGCCGCAGATCCTGCACGGCGGCGGGGTGACCGCGCTGGTGCTGCTGTGCGTGGGCGGCGCGATCTACAGCGCGGGCGCGGTGTTCTACGCGCTGCGCCGGCCGAACCCCTGGCCCACCGTCTTCGGCCACCACGAGTTCTTCCACGCCTGCACGCTGGTCGCGGCGATCTGCCACCACATCGCGATCTACTTCGCGCTGTTCGCCTGAGCCGGTCCGGCAACCGCGCCCGGACACGCACGAGGGCCCCGCGCCGTTGCGGGGCCCTCGGGTCTGGGGGGTCAGGCCGGGTAGCCCGAGCCCGGGCGGCGCACCTCGCGGTACTCCTCGCGCACGACCCGGTCGCCCTGCACCGGCACGACCGGCTCGGCGACGACCTGCTCGCGCACCGGCGCGGCCACCACCCGGCGGCGGCTGTTCCAGAAGTAGAGCGTGGTCAGCAGCCCGGCCAGACCGGCGAGCATGAGCACCCAGCCCACCACGTTGAGGTTCAGCCATCCCAGGTTGGCGTCGATGGCGAACGCGAAGATCGCGCCGAGCGCGATGAGGAAGATGCTGGCACCGATGCCCATGACGTCGCCTCCTTGGCGTCCTGCTGGCGTTTCCTGCCCGCCGCGGCCATGGATGAGGTAGCGGCACACATCGACATACCCAGGCGCTCTGATCGCCAATCAGGCAAGCTGGGCGCATGACGGACGGCAGGAACGGAGAGCGGACGCTGGTGCTGCTGCGGCACGCCAAGGCCGAGCAGGAGCGGGACGCCCCGGACGCGGAGCGGTCGCTCACCGCGCGCGGTCACGCCGACGCGGCGGCCGCCGGCGCCTGGCTGGCCCGGCACGAACTGCTTCCCGACGTGGTCCTCTGCTCCCCGGCCCGGCGCACCCGGCAGACCTGGCACGGCGTGGCCATGGGCATGACGGGTTCCCCGCCCGAGGGCGGGCCGGCGGGGTCCACACCCGCGGTGCGCTACGAGCCGACGGCGTACGAGGCGCACCCGGACGAACTGCTGGGCCTGGTGCGGGCGGTCGACCCGGCGGCGGGCACGGTGCTCCTGGTCGCGCACAATCCGGGCATCTCGCTGCTCTCCGCGCTGCTCGACCCGGAACGGGCGGATCCGGACGGCCTGCGTACCACCGACCTGGTCGTGCACCGCCCCACCACCCGCTGGGCCGACCTGACCCGCGCGCCCCTCACCGCCCGCCACACCGCTCGCGGCTGAGAGGCGCGGCTCCGGTCCGCCCACCGCAGCCAGCGACGCCGGCCCCGGTCGCCGCTGCCGCTACCTGCCCGTCGCAGGGCGGCCTCGCCGACTCGGCCGCGGATCCCCAGCCCGCGCACCGCGGCACCGCGGAACAGACCGCACTCGCTGCCGACCTCGCGCTTGGCTGACCTCGCACGCGGCTACGCCCGCCAAGCGCCGGTCCGCACGCCGCACGCCCGCAGGTCCGGCCGCCCGCAGGTCGGCAGGTCGGCAGGTCGGCAGGTCGGCAGGTCGGCAGGTCGGCAGGTCGGCAGGTCGGCAGGTCGGCAGGTCGGCAGGTCGGCAGGTCGGCAGGTGAATTTAGACCGTTATACCGCTGAGTCATATTTATGACTCAGCGGTATAACGCTTTTCAGCGGCGCATCCTCCGTGCGGGCTACGGACAGTCACCGGGCCCCGGTTCGAGGAAGCAAGCCGAACCAGCGCGAGCACGTCGCGGCCCAGCACGGACGGCGCAGCCTGGAGCACCAAGCCGGCGTCGACAGCGCGGCCCGGCACGACAGGACGGCCCGACGCGGTCCGGCGCGAGGAAGCGCAGCCCAGCAACCCGACGCACCCAGCGCGATGCAGCGCAGCCCGGCGCGATGCGGCGCAGCCCGTCAGGACGGCGGGGCCGTCGGCGGGGGCGGGTCGGGCGGCGGCGGCATCATCGCGGTCGGGTGGGAGAGGCGGTTCTCCTCCACGATGAGCGTGCGGGCGCGCTTGCGTCGGTCCTGCCAGAACCACAGCGTGGTCAGCAGGACGCCCAGCCCGGCGAGGATGAAGACCCAGCCGACCGCGCGCAGGTCAATCCACCAGACGTTGGCCCGGATGGCGAAGGTCATGATCGCGCCGAGCGCGATGAGAAAGATGGCGCTACCAATGCCCATGTGCGCTGCACTCCCCCGTGCGATGGCCCTTGGGCGTGCTCCGGTCGTGGTCCGCGACGGTTACCCGCCCTCCGGCCGCCTATCCACCCTGGCCCGGCAACACCGACGGCCGGCGGGCTGTCGCCCGCCGGCCGTCGGTGAGGGGGAGAATGACGCTTCAGGGATAAGGACCCCAGAAGGGCTTAGAACGCCTCCTCCGGGAGGTCCATGATCTCCAGGTCGACGCCCTCGATGATCCGCCGGTCGGCGCCGATACGGGGGAGCACCTCGCGGGCGAAGAACCGGGCGGCAGCCACCTTGCCGGTGTAGAACGCCTTGTCCGAGGCGGAGACCTCGCTGGCGAGCGCCTTCAGCGCGACGTCCGCCTGCTTCTGCAGCAGCCAGCCGACCACCAGGTCGCCGATCGCCAGCAGGAACCGGCGGCTGCTCAGGCCGACCTTGTAGAGCGCGCGGGTGTCGCCACCCTGCGCCTCACCCAGCCAGCCGGTCATCACGCCGAGGATGTTCTGGATCTCGGCGAGCGCCTTGCCCAGCGCCTGCCGCTCCTCCTTGAGCTGGCCGTTGCCGGCCTCGGAGGTGATGTGCTCCTGGATCTCGCCGGCGACCGCCATCAGGGCCTTGCCGTTGTCCCGGACGATCTTCCGGAAGATCAGGTCGAGGCTCTGGATGGCCGTGGTGCCCTCGTACAGGGTGTCGATCTTGGCGTCGCGGACGTACTGCTCCAGGGGGTAGTCCTGGAGGAAGCCGGAGCCGCCGAACGTCTGCAGCGACTCGTGGCCGAGCAGCTCGTACGCCCGCTCCGAGCCGACGCCCTTGACCAGCGGCAGCAGCAGGTCGTTGACCCGCTTGGCCAGCTTGGTGGCCTTCTCGTCACCGGCCGCCTCGGCGAGCGCGACCTTGTCCTGCCAGCTGGCGGTGTAGCAGACCAGCGCGCGCAGGCCCTCGGCGTACGACTTCTGCATCAGCAGCGAGCGACGCACGTCCGGGTGGTGGGTGATGGTGACCCGGGGGGCGGTCTTGTCGGCCTGCTGGATCAGGTCGGCGCCCTGCACCCGGTTCTTCGCGTACTCCAGGGCGTTCAGGTAGCCGGTGGAGAGCGTGGCGATCGCCTTGGTGCCGACCATCATCCGGGCGTACTCGATGATCATGAACATCTGCCGGATGCCGTCGTGCTTCTCGCCCAGCAGCCAGCCCTTGGCCGGTACGCCGTGCTCGCCGAAGGTCACCTCGCAGGTGTTGGAGACCTTCAGGCCCATCTTGTGCTCGACGTTGGTGGCGAAGACGCCGTTGCGCTCGCCCAGCTCACCGGTCTCGGCGTCGAAGTGGAACTTCGGCACCACGAACAGGGACAGACCCTTGGTGCCCGGCCCGCCGACGCCCTCGACGCCGACCGGGCGGGCCAGCACGTAGTGGACGATGTTGTCGCTCAGGTCGTGCTCACCGGAGGTGATGAAGCGCTTGACGCCCTCGATGTGCCACGAGCCGTCCGGCTGCTGGACCGCGCGGGTGCGGCCGGCGCCCACGTCCGAGCCGGCGTCCGGCTCGGTCAGCACCATGGTCGAGCCCCACTGCTTCTCGATGAAGAGGCGGGCCCAGGTCTTCTGCTCCTCGGTGCCCTCGACGTGCAGCACGTGCGCGAAGGACGGGCCGGAGGCGTACATCCAGACCGGGGCGTTGGCACCGAGCACCAGCTCGGCCAGGGACCACCAGAGGGCGCGCGGGGCGTTCGTGCCGCCGAGGGCCTCCGGCAGGTCGAGGCGCCAGAACTCCGAGTCCATGAACGCCTGGTACGACTTCTTGAACGACTCCGGCAGCGGCGCGGTGTGCGTGGCCGGGTCGAAGACCGGCGGGTTGCGGTCACTGTCCGCGTAGCTGGCGGCCAGGTCCTCGCGGGCCAGGCGGTCGACCTCCGAGAGGAAACTGCGAGCGGTGTCGACGTCCAGGTCCGTGTACGGCGCCTGGCCGAACGTCCGGTCCGCCCCGAACACCTCGAACAGGTTGAACTCGAGGTCCCGAAGGTTGCTCTTGTAGTGGGTCATGCTCGCTGGCCCCGCTTCCGGACAGGTGTTACCGATCAGTAACTCCAGACTGTATTACTCACCGGTAGCCATCGACAAGCCGATCTCGGAAGTGACAGCGATTACACACCTCCGGTTCACCCGTCGGCGGCGCCGACCTCCCAGCTCGGCACCGGGGCGGCGGTGGCGCTGCGCGGGCCCGCGTACTCCATCAGGACCAGCGCGATGTCGTCGTCGAGCCGGCCGTGCACCCACTCGACCAGGGCGGTCTCCAGCGAGGCGAGCCCGTCGCCGACCGTGCCGTGGCCGAGCAGCCGCCACGCCCGGTCGGCGGTGGGGAAGAACTCCCCGTCGCGCCGCGCCTCGCCCAGCCCGTCGGTGAACAGCAGCAGCCGGTCACCCGGTTCCAGCCGCTCGACCCGGGGCCGGACCACCGGCATGAAGCCGAGCGGCGGCGCGGGCGCCGGCGGCTCCAGCGGAATCACCGCGCCCCGGCGCAGCAGCAGCGGTGGCGGGTGACCGCAGTTGACGATGGTGAGGGTGCCGCCACGCTCCTCGACCAGCGCGGCGGTGACGAAGTCCTCGTCACCGACGTTGCGGGCCACCGCCCGGTCCAGGTCGGCCACCACCGCGCGCAGGTCGGCCCGCTCGTACGCCACGTGGCGGTAGGAGCCGAGCACGATGCTGGCGAGCCGGACCGCGTCCAACCCCTTCCCGCGCACGTCGCCGATGATCATGCGGACGCCGTACGGGGTGTCCATCACCTCGTACAGGTCGCCGCCGATCTCGGCGGTCGCGGTGGAGGAGATGTAGCGCGCCGCCACCGCCAGCGTCCCGACCTGCGGGCCGAGCGGGCGCAGCACCGCCTGCTGGGCGACCGAGGCGAGCCGGGACAGTTCATTGATCCGTTCCGCCTGGCGCTGGCGGACCGCGGCCGTCGCGGCCGCGATCACGGTGACCAGCGCGACGGTGGCCACGTTGACCGCGGTCACCAGCGAGGCGCCACGTTCGGCCACCGCGAAGGCGACACCCGCGGCGGTGGCCAGCGCGCCCACGGCGAGCACCACCCGCCAGGACGTCAGCGCTCCGGCGAGGACGGGTGCGGCGGCCATCAGGGCGAGATAGTGCGCCGGGCGGCCGTCGGCCAGCTCCGCGGCCGAGACGATCGCGAGCAGCGCGAGGGCCGCGCCGAGGCCGGCGCGGGATCCGGGGCTCAGCGGGCCGTGGCCCGGCTGGAAGGGTTGCGTGCGTACATCGGACAGCATGCCTGATGGACGTGAAGCGGTGAATGAACCTGGCCCGTCCGTCGCGGAAGTTCTGTCTGACAGGTCGGTCAGCCCAGCACCTCGTAGCGGACGTCCACCTCACCGAGGTCGGTCGAGGCGATGGCCGCGAACGCGGCGCGGGACAGGTCGATGCACCGACCGTCGATGTACGGGCCACGGTCGTTGATCCGGACCACGACCGACTTGCCGTTGGCCGGGTTGGTGACCCGGACCCTCGTGTCGAACGGCAGGGTCTTGTGTGCCGCGGTCAGCGCGTTCGGGTTGAACGTCTCGCCGTTCGCGGTCATCTGCCCCTCGTCGTAGAACGAGGCGCCGCAGGATCCGCTGTCCACCACCTTGGGGGCGGTGGTCTTCTTCGTCGCCGTGGGCTTCGGCGCGGTCCGGGTCTTGCCCCGCGACGCCGCCTGCGTACGACTCGACGTCGGGCTCGGGGTGGCCTTCGGCGACGGGCTGAGGCTCGGCGCGGCCGACGCGCTCGGCGACGGGCTGGCCGAGGTGGGAGCGGGCGTGCTCGGCGCGGCCCTGACCGCGACCGGCTCGGCCGGGGGCTCGGCGGAGGTGAGCTGCACGGCGCCGACGGTGCCGCCGACCGCGAGCACCACGCCGACCGCCGCGGTGGCGGCGATGCCGGCGGGCGAGGAGAACTTGCGGGTACGAAGGTGCCTAGCAGCCACCGGCCCGGTCCTTTCGTCAACTGAACAAACCGGCCCGGACCGTAACGAGAGAAGCACTTCCGAAGTCAACGTGATCATGGTGCTATGCCCGCATTTACCCGGGTACGTGTAGCCGATCAAGCCATCCGCACTCGGCCGAACGGCGGAAGGTGCGCTGGTCGGCCTCCATGCCGCAGGATGGTGCCGTGCTGAGCCGTCGCCTGGTCGAGCTGTTCCGGTGGATCGACCCCGGGCCGGACAGCACCCACCTCGTCAGCGACCTCTCCGGCTGGTGGCGCGACCCGGCCGTGCTCGCCGAGGTCGGACCGGCCCTGGCCGCCCTCGTCCCCGACGCGCGGCCGACCGTGGTGGTCGCCCCCGAGGTGACCGGGCTGCTGCTCGGCCCGCTGGTGGCGGTCGCCGCCGGCGCCGGGTTCGTGCCCGCGTACAAGGACGGTGGGGAGCGGCACCGGGTCGGGGCGATGCGGTGGGCCGAGACGCCACCGGACCACCGCGGCCGGCGGCTGCGCGTCGGCGTGGACGACCGGCGGCTGGAGCCGGGTGACCGGGTGCTGCTGGTCGACGACTGGGTCGACACCGGGGCGCAGTTGGACGCGCTGCACCGGGTGGTCCGCGACGCCGGCGCCGTGGTCGTCGGCACCGCCGCGCTGGTGTCGACGTGCCCGCCCGAGGTCGCCGCTCGGTTGCGGCTGCGCGCCCTGCTCGGCGGGGACCGGTTGCCCGAGGGTTGACCTCAAGCGAGGTTCAACCCGGACGATCGCCGGATGGACGACGGCATCCTCGACGAGGCGTACCACCGACTGCACCGCACCGGCCCCGAGTTCGAGGGCTGGCTCTCCAACCACGGACCGATGGCCGCCGAGGCGCTGGTCCGGCACGGGCAGGGCGCACGCGTGCACCGCTGGCTCGACGGCTACCTGCGCCGGCTGGACGAACTGCCACGCGGGCTGCGGCCGATCGACGACTGGCGGGCCGCGCTCGGCGACCCCAAGCGGGCCGGTGACTGGCTCATCCACTTCGACCGCGAACTGCGGGAACGGCAGTGGACGGAGGTGCTCGGCGAGTGGTGGCCCCGGCTGCTGCCCGGGATCGCGGCCGGCGCCACCCACGGCGTGATCCGGGTCGGGCACGCCGTGCGGGTGCTGCGTACCGACGGGGAGACGCCGGAGCGCCGGGCCGAACTGGGGCAGGCGCTCGGCTACTGGGCGGCCCGATGGCAGCCGGTGCCCGGGGCCGGGCCGCTCACCGGTCGCTCCGACGCCGCCTCCGCCCTGGCCGCCGTACCCCGGATCCCGGACCAGACGGGCGGGATCCGGGAGCGGCTGGGGCGGTTGGCCGACGTACCCGGGTGGTCCGGCGCGGTGACCGGGCTGCGCCCGCCGGCCGACCCGGGCGGGGCCGCCCGCACGCTCGTCCAGGTGGTGCACCGGGCCGCGCTGGACTACCTGCGGTTCGGGCACGGCGCGCCGGTGATGCTGGTGCACGCGGTCACCGCGCCCACCGCGGTGCTGCGTACCCTGCCGGCTCTCGACCCGGCACTGCGGGCGCCGAGCGTCGCCGCGGCCTGGGCCGCGACGGCGGCCGTGACCTCGGTGTACGCCTCACCCACGCCGGCCGCCGCGCCGCCGGCCGGCGGATCCGCCGACCCGGCGGAGGTGTTCGCCCGGGCGGCCCGGCACGGCGACGAGCACGTGGTGAAGCTGGCCGACGCGGTGTTGGAGGCGCACCAGGCGACCGGCGACGAGCGGGTGCTGGTCGCACCCGGCTACGCCGGCCACCTGATCTGAGACGGACGCGGGCGGGCGTGCCGTAGCCTCGGCAGGATGTGGCCCCGCATCGGTGGACTGCGCGCGCTCGCCCTCGGCACCCCCGGCGAGCTGCGGGCCGACCTCAACACCCTCGTGCTCTCCGGCGTGAAGACCGCCACCGCCGGCCGGCTCGGCGAGTACGCCGAGGAGAACGAGGAGCTGGAGCACGTCGGCGAACGGCTCGCCCTGGTCGACGACCACGACGCGCTGGTCGGCGTCGTGGAGGTGACCGGCGTCGAGGTGGTGCGCTTCGCCGACGTGCCGTGGGACTTCGCCCGCGCCGAGGGCGAGGGCGACCGGTCGATCGAGGAGTGGCGGGCCGGCCACGGCGCCTACTGGGCCCGGCTGGGCACGCCGGTCACCGACGACAGCCAGATCGTCTGCCTGCGGTTCCGCCTGGTCTCCACCGAGGGCAGCGTCGGCACCTGAGGTCCCTAGGCGCGGCGCAGCTCCGGCAGCATCGCCGCCGCCTCGACCAGCACGGCCTCGTCGCCGGCATACCAACTGCTCTCGCGCGGCCAGTGCGTCACCACGTCGGTGAAGCCCAGCCGGGCCGCCCGGGCGACCTGCTCGGCGAGGAAGTCGGCGCTGCTCAGCGAGAAGACCGGGGCCGAGTCGAGGGAGAGGTAGCGGTCCAGCGTCGCCGGGTCACGGCCGGCCTGTTCCAGCGTCCGCGTCATCCGGTCGGACAGCTCCGTCACCGTGCCCCACCAGGCCTCCAGGTCGTCACCGTCGAGCCCGGTGGTGACCCAGCCCTGCCCGAACCGGGCGACCAGCCGCATCGAGCGGGGCCCGTTGGCGGCGACCACGAACGGCACCCGGGGCCGCTGGACGCAGCCGGGGTTGTTGCGGGCGTCGACCGCGGTGAACCACTCGCCGCGCCAGGTGGTGCCGTCCTCCCGCAGGACCAGGTCGAGCAGCTCGGTGAACTCGGCGAACCGGTCGACCCGTTGCCGGGGTGGCAGCGTCTCGCCGCCGAGCACCGCCGAGTCGAAGCCGATGCCGCCGGCGCCCAGCCCGAGCAGCACCCGGCCGCCGGAGACGTCGTCCAGCGCGGTCACCTGGCGGGCGAACGCCGCCGGGTGGCGGAAGTTCGGCGAGGCGACCAGCGTGCCCAGCCGGACCCGGGAGGTCACCGTGGCCGCCGCGGTCAGCGTCGTCCACGAGTCGAACCAGGGCCCGTCGACCAGGTCACGCCAGCCCAGGTGGTCGTAGGTCCAGGCGTGGTCGAAGCCCCACTCGTCGGCCTGCGCCCACCGCCGGCGCGCCTCGGACCAGCGCTGGTCCGGCAGGATCACGATGCCAATTCGCATGAGCGCCAGGGTACGACCCGGGTCGGACACCCCGACCCGGGTCGGACCGGCTACGCGGCCACCAGGTCGGCCACCACGCAGGCGATGTTGTCCGGCGCGCCCGCCGCGTACGCCAGGTCGACCAGGCGCCCGACGGCGCTCTCCGGGTCGTCCGCCCCGGCCAGCGCGGCGTGCACCGCCCCGGGGTCGACCACCGCCGACAGGCCGTCCGAGCAGAGCAGGTAGCGGTCGCCGGGCAGCGCGGTGCGCACCGCCAGGTCCGCCTCGACCTCGCCGCCCGCGCCGAGCGCCCGGGCCAGCAGTGCCCGCCGCGGGTGCGCGCCGGCCTCGGCCGGCGTGAGCCGACCCTGGTCGACGAGCGTCTGCACGTACGTGTGGTCCTGGGTGAGCCGGGACAGCTCACCGCCGCGCAACAGGTAGGCCCGGCTGTCCCCGACGTGCGCCAGCACGAGCCGGGTGCCGCGCCGCACGAGCGCGGTGAGCGTGCTGGCCGGCCGGTCGTCGCCGGAGGCGTGGCCGCGTACCGCCCGGTCGGCGTGGGTCACCGCCCCGGCCAGGGCGGCGAGCAGGTCGGCCGCCGACGCGTCGGCCGGCTCCAGCGACCGCAGCGCGTCCACCGCGGCGGCGCTCGCGGCGGCCCCGGCCGGACCGCGTACGCCGTCGGCGACCGCGAGCAGCGTGTCGTCGGCGTACGCGGTGTCCTCGTTGGAGTCCCGGACCGTGCCGGTCTCGCACCGCACGGCGTACCGGAATCGGGTGTCGGACATGGTGGTGCCCCTCTCGGTGAGCTGGTCGACGAGGAGCGCGACCGCCCGGCCGCGGGTCGCGGTGTCCGCGCTGACCCGCCGCCACCAGGCGTCCAACGCCTCGGCGGCGGCACCCGACGGCAGGTCGCAGACGGTCGCGATCTCGGCCAACGGCATGCCGGCCCGCCGCAGCGCGGCGATCATCCGCGCCCGGCCGAGCTGCTCCGGCGCGTAGTAGCGGTAGCCCGAGTGCGGGTCCACCGCCGCCGGCGGCAGCAGGCCGGAGTCTTCGTAGAGCCGCAGCGCCTTGGACGTCAGACGGGCCGCGCGGGCGAACGCCCCGATGGTCATCAGCCGCACGGCGCCCTCCTCCTCGCGCCGGCCCCGGTGGCCGGCACGGACCACGCTGGGCCCTGCCGCAGGGGACGGGTCAAGCCGCGACGGCCGCCAGCTTGGCCAGCATCCGGCCGAGGTGCGGCTCGACCGTGCCGGTCGGCGCGTCGGTCACCTCGACCGGAGTCCACCAGCGGACGCCCCGGAACTCGACCGGGTCGGGGGTGAACCGCTGGTCGCGGTGGGCGGTCAGCACATACCAGAGGCTGACGTCGGTGTGCCGCTGCTCCGGCGGGCCGACGGTCTCGGTGACCGTGAGGAACGCCGGCCGCTCGCCGAACGGCGGCGCGAAGACGGCCGGCACGCCCAACTCCTCGCGCAGCTCGCGGCGCACCGTCTCGGCCGGGTGCTCGCCCGGCTCGACATGACCTCCGCTGGGCAGCCACATGCCGGCGAGGCGGTGGTCGACCAGCAGCACCGCGCCGTCGGACGGGTCGCGGAGCAGGAAGTAGGCGACCAGGTGCGGCGACGGGGTGCGCGGCTTGGCGCGGCGGAAGATGTCCTCCGTGCCGGCCAGCCAGGCCAACGCCACCTCCCGGTGCCGCGCCTCCAGCTCGTCGCCCGGCGGCAGTTCCTCGACCACAGCCCTGATCTCGTCCCGCATCCCGCCGATGGTGCCAGCCGGGTACGACGCTGTCAGGCCGCCGGGAGCGGGTTGGCGTCAACCGCGGCGCGGACGAACTCGCGTACCCGGGTGGTGGTGTTGCTGGCCAGCCAGACCGGCCCCCGGCGGATCGGCGGCGCGTCGTGGATCGGCACGTACGCCAGGTCGGGCCGGGCGTGGTAGTGCCGGGTCTGCTCGCCGACCGGCAGGACCCCGCGGCCCAGCGCCACCAGCGCGAGCATCTCGGAGAACGTGCCGCCGGCCGGGCCCTTCGGCACCGGCCGGCCCGCCGGGGTCCGGTCCGGCGTGCGGTCCTGCTTGAACGCGGCCGACGTGACCGCCGGGTACTGCACCACCGGATGGTCGCCGAGCACCTCCAGCGACACCGACTCCGCGCGGGCCAGCGGGTGGTCCGCGGCCACCGCGAGCATCCGGCGCTCGTGCAGCAGCGCCGGGCCGTTCGCCATCCCGTCGAACGGGTACGCGGCGATCAGCACGTCGATCGTGCCGTCCACCAGGCTCGACCGGGTGGTGGCCAGCGGGGCCTCGTGCACGCGCACCGCGCAGTCCGGGTGCCGTTCGGTGAACCGGGCCACGGCGCGGAGCAGCACCGGGGCGGCGGACTCGCCCACGTACGCCACGCGCAGCTCGCCGGTGAGCCCGCGACCGGCGTCGACGGCCCGCTGGACGGCCTCCTCGATGCCGACCACCAGCGGGCGCATCTCCTCGGCCAGGCGGGCGCCGATCGGGGTGAGCCGGACGACGCGGCTGGTGCGCTCGAACAGCGGCGCGCCGATCCGCCGTTCCAGCCGGCGCACCACGTGACTGATCCGCCCGGTGGTCACGCCCAGCCGCTCGGCGGTGCGCCCGAAGTGCAGCTCCGAGGCCAGGGTCAGGAACGCCTCGATCTCGTACCGCTCCAGCACCCGGCGCTCCCGTCGTTGACTGCCGGTCAACGATGGTAGTGCGATCGGGGCTTGGTCCCGCGCCCGCCTCCGACCAGGCTCGACGGTGTTCGCACACACGATGCAGGAGGATCTGATGACGATGCGGGTGACCGGGTTCGACCACCTGGTGCTCACGGTGAGCGACGTCGAACGCTCCCTCGACTTCTACTGCGGCACACTCGGGCTGGCCCCGGTGCGGGTCGACCGGTGGCGCGCCGGGGAGGTGCCCTTCCCGTCGGTACGCGTCGACGCCGGCACCGTCATCGACCTGGTCCGGGGCGATCCGGGCGGCTCCACCATGGACCACTTCTGCCTGGTGGTGGAGCCGATCGAGTGGCAGCCGGTGGTCGAGTCGGGCGTGTTCACCGTGCTGACCGGGCCGGTGCCGCGCTTCGGGGCCCGGGGCACCGGCACCTCGATCTACGTCCGCGACCCCGACGGCAACACCGTCGAACTGCGCACCTACCCGCCGGGCGAGGTTGGCTAGCCTGGCGCGGTGCCGCAGCTCGAACGCCTCGCCGCCCGCCACGCGTATCTCGTCTACCGGTTCGAGTGGCAGAACCGGGCCTACTTCGCCCGGTACGTGCCCGATCGGGGTGACGACTACTTCGACGAGTTCGCCGATCGGCAGCTGGCGTTGCTCCTGGAGCAGGACCGGGGCACCTGCCACTTCCACGTGCTGGTGGACGACGACGGCTGGGTGATCGGACGGTTCAACCTGGTGGGCGTGGCCGACGGAAGCGCCGAGCTGGGCTACCGGGTGGCCGAGCGCGCCGCCGGGCGCGGCGTCGCCCAGGAGGGCGTCCGGCGCGTCTGCGAGCTGGCCCGCGACGAGTACGGCCTGCGCCGCCTGGTCGCCTCGGCGGCGCTGGCGAACCCGGCCTCGCTGGCCGTGCTCCGGCGTACCGGATTCGTGCCGGTCGGCGAGGTGGACCTGGCCGGTGAGCCGGGGTTACGCCACGTCCGCGAGCTGACCCGGGAATCTCCGGTCTGACCGGGGCGGCCGTGCGCCGCTCCGGTCACGCTTCGAGCAGGGCGCCGAGGTCGCGGGCGAAACGGGTGGTCTCCTCGCCCGCCTCCAGCAGGAAGACGCACCGGGCCGACCAGCCCGTGTCGTCGGCGTCGTGACCGGGCCGGCGCAGGGTCACGCCCAGCGTGACGTGCCCGCGTCCGTCGTGCCGCGCGTCGAGGGCGAGCTGCCCACCCAGCGAGCGCCACGTCCTGACCCCCGGCCACCCGGCCCAGCCGGCCGCCAGCTCGTCGAGGAAGACCGGCAGCGTCGTCACCTGCGGGCCCGCCGAGGTGGCGGTATCCAACGGGCCGCGACCCCGCCACCTCCCCGAGCTGGAGTCGATGCCCGGTGGCACGGGACCCGGTCGAGTTCTACGGAAGCGGATTCCGTCAGGCGGGGCGCCGGGTCAGGACCCGGGGTCCGGCCTCGGTGATGGCGACCGTGTGCTCGGAGTGGGCGGTGCGGGAGCCGTCGGCCGAGCGGATCGTCCAGCCGTCCTCGTCAAACTTGATCTTGTCGGTGGTGCGGCAGAACCAGGGCTCGATGGCGATGGTGAGGCCGGGGTCGAGCCGCAGGCCGCGGCGGGGGCGGCCGCTGTTGGCCACGTGCGGGGCCTCGTGCATGGTGCGACCGATCCCGTGGCCGCCGAACTCGCCGTTGACGCCGTAGCCGTAGGAGCCGGCGACCTCGCCGATGGCGGCGGAGACGTCACCGAGGCGGCCGCCGGGGCGGGCGGCGGCGATGGCGGCCTCCAGCGCGACCTCGGTGGCCTCGATCAGCGTGAGGTCGGCCGGGTCGGGGGTGCCGACGACGACGGAGAGCGCGGAGTCGGCGACCCAGCCGTCGATGCCGACGGCCATGTCGATGCTGAGCAGGTCGCCGTCGCGCAGGACGTAGTCGTGCGGGAGGCCGTGCAGCACCGCGTCGTTGACCGACAGGCACAGCACGTTGCGGAACGGCCCACGGCCGAACGACGGGGCGTAGTCCCAGTAGCAGGATTCGGCGCCGCGCTCCTTGATCCGCCGCCGGGCGTGGTGTTCGAGGTCCATCAGGTTCACGCCGACGTCGGCGACGGCACCCAGCTCGGCGAGCAGCTCGCCGACGAACTGGCCGGTCACCGCCATCCGGTCGATCTCCTCGACGGACTTCAGCTCGATCACGACAGCCTCCCTCTCCGATGCGGTATTTTTATACCACGCCGGTCCGGCGCCGCCTCCCGGAGGGATATCCTGCTCGCATGGTTCGCCAACCGCTCACCGCCGAACAGATCGCCGCGGGCCAACGCCTCGGGGTCGCGCTCCGGGCCGCGCGCGCCGGGCGCAGCCTGGGCGAGGTGGCGCTGGCGGCCGGCATCTCCCCCGAGACACTGCGCAAGATCGAGGCGGGCCGTCTCCCCGCGCCGGCGTTCGGCACCGTGGTCGGCCTCAGCCAGGCCCTCGGCGTCCCGCTCGCCGAGCTGGCCGACGTCTGGCTGGCCGACATGCCCGTCCGCCAGGCGTCCTGACGGCCGGCGAAATCACGTTGTCGGTCCCGGCACGGGCTGCCACGCTCTGCCCGTGATCGACAAGCCGGACGTCGACGAGCGGTCACTGGCCGCCGAGGTGGGTGCCGCCTGGGCGGTGGACGTCACCGACCTCGTGTTCCTGCCGGTCGGGCTGGACGGGCGCGCCTGGGCGTACCGGGTCGACACCGCCCACGGCCAGCGCCACTTCCTGAAACTGCGGCACGGCGCGTTCACCCGGGCGGCCGTCCTACTGCCGGGCTTCCTCCGCGCGCACGGCCTCCGGCAGGTCGTCGCGCCGATCGACCCGCCCGACGGTGGGGGCGGACGCGAGTTCGGGGACTACCGGCTGCTGCTCTACCCGTTCCACGACGGCGGCAGCCTCTGGAGTCGAGGGCTCACCGACCGGCAGTGGACCGAGTACGGGGAGTTCCTGGGCCGGCTGCACGCGGTCACGCCTAGCGCCGAGGTCGCCGCGGTGCTGCCCGCGGAGACGTACCGGTCGAGCGCGGGTGAGCGGCTGCGGGCCCTCGGCGGGCAGGCCGCGGCGAGCCCCGACCTGGGCGCGTTCTGGGACCGGTACGGCGACGCGCTGCACCGGCTGTCGGCACTGGTCGACGACCTCGCCGCCCGGGTCCACCGGGGTCGACACGTCATCTGTCACGCCGACATCCACCCCGGCAACCTGATCGCCGACGGCGACGGTCCCCTGCATGTCGTGGACTGGGACGGGCCGATCCTCGCGCCCCGCGAACGGGACCTGATGTTCGTCCTCAGCCAGGACTTCGGCGACCACCCGATCGACGCGCGCCGCGCCGACCTCTTCCGCCGCGGCTACGGCCCCTGGGAACCCGACCCGACGACGCTGAGCTACTACCGCGCCGAGCGGCACCTGGACGACGTCGCGGCGTTCCTCGACAGCATCCTCAACTCCGGCGCCGGCCCGGAATCCCGCGCCAACGACCTGCACTGGCTGACCCGCATCGCGGAGACCGTCGCCCACCCCGACTACGCGCCCTGACCCGCGCGGAAAACCGTTGGCGGCCCTCGGCGGCCACTGCTACCGTGCCGGAGGCCGTGCAGCTGACGAGGAGGTGGTACCCGTGAACGTATCGACGTGGGTGCTCCCCTCCGGGGTCACGGTCGGGCGATAGATCGTCCGGGAGCGCCGTTCAGCGCACTCCCGAAAGGCACGACCGTGCGATTCATCTCCGAACGACGCCTCGACGACGGCGTACGCGAGCGCGAGTTCACCCTCGACGAGATCCCCGGCATCCTGTGGACGCCACCGTCGGCATCCGGGCCGACGCCGCTGATCCTGCAGGGCCACCCCGGCGACCTGCGCCGGATGTACCCGCGCCTGGCGGCCCGGGCTCGGCACGCCGCGGCGGCGGGCTACGCCTCGGCCACCCTCGAACTGCCCGGCGCCGGCGACCGGCCCCGTTCCGCCGCCGCCGACCAGGCCCGCGCCGACCTGCGCCGCGCGATCCAGGCCGGCGAGCCGGTCGCCGACGAGATCGTCGAACGGCTCGTCCTCCCCCTGGTTGACCAGGCGGTCCCCGAGTGGCGCGCCGCCCTCGACACGCTCCTCGCGCTGCCCGAGATCGACGGCCCGGTCGGGTACGCGGGCGGCGTGATCGCCATCGGCGTCCGGCTGGCGGTGGTCGAGCCGCGCATCTCGGCCGCCGCGCTGTTCGCCGGGAGTTACGTGCCCCGGATCATGTTCGAGGAGGCGCGGCAGGTCAGCATCCCGCTGCTGGTGCTGCTGCAGTGGGACGACGAGGGGAACCACAGGCAGTTGGCGCTGGACCTGTTCGACGCGTTCGGCTCCGCGGAGAAGACGCTGCACGCCAACATGGGCGGGCACACCGGCGTCCCGCGACACGAGGGGGACGACGGGAACCGGTTCTTCGCCCGACACCTGAGGGCCGCCGGGTGAGGTGAGCGGACCATCGAAGGCTCCGGCCGGGACGCGCGTCCCGGCCGGGGCCCCACCCTGGAGCAGGTACGGCGGCCGTCCCTACCTGTCCTCGCCCAGGTCGTCACTCACCCGGTACGCCAGCTGCTTCGTCTCCCGTCGGTGCTCACGAGCACGCCGTTCGAGGTAGTCGGCGACGTCGTCCGCTCGGGTCCGACGTCCGAGCCAGCGGCTCAGGTTCGACTTCTGCGGCGCGGGAGCCATCACCCAGCTGCCGTCGGTGCAGGTGATGGCGATTCCGAAATAGCCCGGATCACACCGAACCACGGCTGACCATGGAACACGCGTCGTACGCCACGGGCCGCGCAGGACCAGTCCTTCGGCATCCATGCACAGCCGAGGATGGAATATCTGCCGCCACACAAGAAATCCCAGCAAGCCGTACGGCACCGCGATGGCGAGCGCCGACCGCAGGTCGCCGTCGGGCGTGGAAGCCTGGTAGGCGAAGACCGCTACCGCCACAATGGTCATGACGCCCAACAGCAGGCCGGCGAAGACCCTCGTTATGAGACCCAGTCGCCACACGCGCACCTCGTTCATGTCGATCGGCACCTCCGACCTCCATTCATGTGACGCGACAACGCCGAGCGCCGTAGACCCCATGAGCACCCGCAACGACATCATCGACGATCCGCGCGCCAGGCCCAGCCCCGGCCGGGAGGCGTCGTCGTCGCCCGAAACGCGATCTCCGGTCAACGTTCGTGGTCACGGCACTGGCTGACCGGTGGCTCGGACCACGGCACGCATTCCGATCGGCCGGTAAGCCAGAGCACGGTCGACAACCTCGGTGGCCGTCAACTCTGGGGTGATCGTGAAGATCAGCTCGGAGACGGCGGGATAGACGAGGTCCCGATCGAGTCTGTCCAGCCAGTTGTTCAGTTCGGTTTCGTCGGCATAGTCGAGCCGCATGATCCGCTCAACATGAGTCCGCATCGATGGGTTCAGCATCGAGCTGCAGGTCTCCGGACACTCGCCCATTCCGATCGCTGCCCTGACGCCGGCAGTGGGCGGTCACAACCGGGTGCGTCCGGGCTGCCTCGGCAGGGGCATCACCCCGTACCCGGGCGGGGTGGAGCTGAGCCGCTTGGATACGCCGATGATCCGCGAGTGGTGGGCGAGGCTGCTCGGCAACGGCGTCTCGGAGACGATGGCCGCGAAGGCGTACTGACTGCTGCGGGCCGTGCTGATGACGGCGGTGGCCAGTGGCCCGTGGCGGCCGGACGGGCGCTGATGGCCGGTGGAACGTCGAAGACCCTGGCTCGGACTCGCGTCCTGGCCAGGGCCTTCACGTTGGAGCGGGTGACGGGAATCGAACCCGCACTGTCAGCTTGGGAAGCTGATGTTCTGCCATTGAACTACACCCGCAGGCGGCACCACTGTACCTGAGGCCACCACCCCCGTGCACCCAGGCACCCCCGCCCTGCCGCCGCGCCGGAGTGGATCAAGGATGTTGCGTGCCGGCAACATATGGGCGTTCTCAAATCCGTCGATGGGATGTAACGTCTGCTCCACGTTTCCGACCCGGCGTGACACACCCCCTGCCACGCCGTCAGAAAGAGGTGGGCCCATGGGACACCGTCCCAACCTGCTGACCCGGCGTACCGCCGGTGTCGCGACGTCGACCCTGGCGCTGCTGCTCAGCACCGCCGCCGTCGGCGTCGTCCCCGCTGCCTCGGCCTTCTCGGCCGCCCCGGCCGGCGTCTGCGCCGAGCCGGCCGACGCCCACGCCGACGCCCGCGTCGCCAAGGGCGGCCACGCCAAGCTCGACCCGAACCACCTGACCGCCAAGCAGGTGCGCGAGCGCGAGGCCGACCTCGCCGCCGCGCAGCGTGAGCGGGCCAACTTCCGGACCGGCCCGACCGTCGCCCCGCTGGCCTCCGTGACCATCCCGGTCGTGGTGCACGTGATCCAGGAGAACAGCACCCGGGCCGGCGGCAACATCCCGGACTCGCTGATCACCCAGCAGATCAGCGTGCTCAACCAGTCGTACGCGGGCTCGACCGGCGGCGCGGCCACCGCGTTCGCGTTCCAGCTCACGAAGATCAACCGGGTGACGAACCCGTCGTGGTACCCGATCGTGCAGGGCTCCTCGGCCGAGCGCTCGATGAAGACCTCGCTGCGCACGGGCGGCAAGAACACGCTCAACATCTACCTGGGCGAGCTGAGCGACGGCCTGCTCGGCTGGGCGACCTTCCCGAAGCGGAAGCTGGACAGCATGGACGGCGTGGTCGTGCTCAGCGAGTCGCTGCCCGGCGGCACGGCGACCAACTACAACCAGGGTGACACCGGCACCCACGAGGTCGGCCACTGGCTGAACCTCTACCACACCTTCCAGGGCGGCTGCTCCGGCTCGGGTGACAGCGTCTCGGACACCCCGGCCGAGGCGTCGCCGGCGTACGAGTGCCCGACCGGCCGGGACACCTGCTCCACCGCCGGCAAGGACCCGATCACCAACTTCATGGACTACACCTACGACTCCTGCATGTACCAGTTCACCGCCGGCCAGGCGAGCCGCATGCTCACCGCGTGGAACGCCTACCGCGCGGCCTGACCTCACCCGCACCACACGACAGGTGCCGGTCCCGTTCTCGAACGGGGCCGGCACCTGTCGTTCCGGAGGGCGGCTCAGGCGGCCGGGCGGCGGGTGTCGAAGCCGTGCCGGCCGCGCCGGCCGTCCGCGGCGAGCGGGTCACGGCGTGCCGGCGTGGCGCCCCGCGGATCGAGCCAGACCCGCATCTGCGGCCGGCCGGCGCCCGGCTGGGCGACCGGGTCGCGCCGGGTCAGCATCGCCACGTCGACGGTGAACTCGAACAGCCGCCAGTCACCCTGCGGCGCCGCCCGGGCGAACCGGGCCAGTCGGGCCACCGTGGCCGGATCGGTCACCGGACGGGCCCGGCCCGCCACGTAGGCCTCGTCGTCGCTCTCCTCCGGCGGGAAGGAGTGCAGCGCGTAGCGGCCGTCCCGCTCGAGGTCGCGGCGCTTCGGGGAGTCGATGACGAAGCACCAGAGCCCGTCGGCGGTGATCACCGGGGAGACCGGGTGCACCCGGGGGCCGCCGTCGGCGCGGACCGTGGCGAGGTAGCCGAAGCCCGGCCCGTACTGCTGCATCAGGAGGCGGATCTCGTCGGCGAGGCGGGGCTCGTCGGCGGCGAATTCGGACCAGGAAGCCATGCGGACATTCTATCGAACACGTGTACGAAGAAGTAGTGCGACACGCAGGTCACCCGTACCGGTCGCTATGGTGTTCCGATGCTGCTCTCCGACCGCGACCTGGTCTCCGAGATCAAGTCGGGCACGCTCGCGCTGGAGCCCTTCGAGCCCACGCTGGTGCAGCCGTCCAGCATCGACGTACGCCTGGACCGGTTGTTCCGGGTCTTCAACAACCATCTCTACACCCACATCGACCCGTCGGTGCAGCAGGACGACCTGACCTCGATGGTGGAGGTGCCGGAGGGCCAGCCGTTCGTGCTGCACCCGGGCGAGTTCGTGCTCGCCTCCACGCTGGAGGTCATCTCGCTCGGCGACCAGCTCGCCGGGAGACTGGAGGGCAAGTCCAGCCTGGGGCGGCTCGGCCTGCTGACCCACTCCACCGCCGGCTTCATCGACCCGGGCTTCTCCGGCCACGTCACGCTGGAGCTGTCCAACGTGGCGAACCTGCCGATCACGCTCTGGCCGGGGATGAAGATCGGCCAGCTCTGCATCTTCCGGCTCTCCTCGCCGGCCGAGCACCCGTACGGCTCGGCCGTCTACGGATCGCGTTACCAGGGCCAGCGCGGCCCGACGCCGAGCCGGTCCTGGCAGAGCTGGCGCACCTGGCCGACCCGCTGACGCCGAGCGCCGCTTGTTAGAGGTCCTAACTAAATGATGTTGGGCGTAACCGACTGGACGTGAGGGTCGTTTCGTCTGAACGTGAGGAGGGGTGAGCAGCCGCCGTGGATGGTCTCGGATGAGTTGTGGGCCGAGATCGCACCGCTGCTGCCACCCCGCCCTCCGCGGCGGAGTCGGTACCCAGGGCGTAAGCCGCTGGATGACCGCAAGGTGCTGTGCGGGATCTTGTTCGTGCTCTACACCGCGATTCCGTGGGAGTACCTGCCCCAGGAACTCGGGTTCGGGTCGGGGATGACCTGCTGGCGCAGGTTGCGGGACTGGAATGACGCCGGGGTGTGGCAGCGGCTGCATGAGGTGCTGCTGGCCAGACTGCGCGGCGCGGGCCAGTTGGACATGTCCAGGGCGGTGATCGACGGCTCCCACATCCGGGCGCTCAAGGGCGGCCCAAAACCGGTCCGAGCCCGGTCGACCGCCGCAAGCCTGGCTCGAAGCACCACGTCATCACCGACGCCGGCGGAATCCCCCTCGCGGTCACGCTGACCGGCGGCAACCGACACGACTCCACCCAGACCACCGCCCTGCTCGATGCCATCCCCGCGATCGGCGGCAAGCCTGGCCCACCACGGCGGCGCCCCGACCGGCTCTACGCCGATCGGGGCTACGACTACGACAGCCACCGCCAACAAGTGCGCGCCCGCGGCGTCACCCCCGTCATCGCCCGGCGCGGCACACCTCACGGCTCCGGCCTGGGAACCCAACGGTGGGTCGTCGAACGCACCATCGCCTGGCTGCACTGGTTCCGCCGCCTACGCATCCGCTGGGAAATCCGCGACGACATCCACCAGGCATTCCTCAGCCTCGCCTGCTCCCTCATCTGCTGGCGCCAACTCCAACGCACCCAGAGTTAGGAGTTCTTAAGAGGGGCCCCCTCCTATGCAGAATGCGTTAAGAGGGGGCCCTTCCTTACACCTCAGGCGGGGCGGCCGTAGCTGTTGATGTCGCCGTCGTCGACGCGCTTCATGGTGATCGGCTTGCCGGACTGGGAGGCGTGCACCACCCAGCCGTCGCCCACGTACATGCCCACGTGGTGCAGGTCGCCGTAGTAGAAGACCAGGTCACCGGCGCGCAGCTCGGCCCGGCTGACCCGCTTCGTCACGTCGTGCTGCTGGCGGGCGTTGTGCGGCAGCGAGACCCCGGCCTTCGCCCACGCGGCCATGGTCAGGCCGGAGCAGTCGAAGTGGTCCGGGCCGGCCGCCCCCCAGACGTAGATCTTGCCGATCTGGGCGCAGGCGAACTTGACCGCGACCCCGGCGGCGCCGCCGGGGTAGCCGGACGGGCAGGGCGCCGGGCGCAGCGGGCCGCCGCCGCCGTTGCCGTAGACCTTCAGACGTAGCTTCTGCAGCCGGGCGATCTCGCCGTCGATCTGCTTCTTCTTCGCGGCGAGCTGCGCCTCGGTCCGACTCAGGTCGGCGACCATCTGGTCCAGCGGCCGCTTCTTGGCGGCCAGCTCGTCGCGCAGCGCGGCGACGGTACGCACCTGCTCCTGCTGGTGGTGCGCGAAGCGGTCGAGCAGTTCCAGGCCGCTGACCAGGTCGCCCGGCGAGCGACTGCCCAGCAGGGCGTTGACGGTGGAGAGGTTGTCGCCCTTGTACGCGTCGGCGGCGAGCCCGCCGACCTGGCCCAACGCCGCGTCCACCCGCGCCTGGAGCGGGGCGATCTGCCGGCCGAGCGCGTCGGCCTGCTTGCGCCGCACCGCGAGCTGCTCGCGTACGGCGTTGACCTGTTCGATGACCGGTTCGAGCTTGTTCCAGTCGCGGTCGATCTGGGCCTCGATCTCGGCGACCGAGGGTTCGGCGTGGGCCGCCGTGGCGCCGCCGGTCAGGACGACGGCGGTGCCGACCAGGGCGGCGAGGGCGGTGGTGAAGCGGGACCAGCGGGAACGCGGCGCGACGACGTGCCGGTCGACCGACCGGCTCGACGACGGCCGCGGGGCATGGAGTGCCACCGGGCGTCCGTACTCCTTCTTCCTGACCGCCTACCGGGTTAGCTGACGGATTCGGGCGGGAAGGGAGCCGCCCTACCGCAGCGGAGCTGCGGATTCACCCCAGGTACCTGGTTCCCCGGCTCGCCCGTGGGCGACTCGGCGGTGTCGGACCGTCACCGACCGGGTTGGACGGTGAGACTGGCGGCCGACGATTGACCAGAGTAGGAGCCGTCGTTATCGATCCGCAACTCGGGACGCCGTGACACTCCGTACCGAAGCCGGGGATGAAGTTTTCTTTCATCAAGGATTACCTGCTGGAAAGGTATTGACCCTCGCGGGTGTGCGGAGTGAGGGTGGGAACGCAGTGACCCCCATCCCTGTCCAGGAGGTTCGATGCACCTCTCCACCCCACCGTCGGGCGGACGGATACTGCTGGCCGCCGCCGTGGCGACCGCCACCGCGCTGGCCGTCACCGGCCCGGTGACCGCCGCGCCGGAGACGGCCGGACCCGCCACCGACAGGCAGCGGCAGTACGCCGCCGCGGCCACCGAGTACGGCGTGCCGCCGAACGTGCTGCTCGGCGTCTCCTATCTCGAGTCCCGCTGGGACACCCACCCCGGCCAACCCAGCACCAGCGGCGGCTACGGCCCGATGCACCTGACCGACGCCGCGCACGTCCTCGCCACCCCGGGCAGCGCCCACGTCGACGAGGACGAGGACCCGCGCGGCGACGACTCCCGCCCGCTCACCCTCGACCCGGCCACCGCCGCCGCGCCGGCCCGGGAGACCCCGCTGCCCCCCGCCTCGCTGCAGACGATCGACGCCGCCGCGACGCTCACCGGGCTCGACGCGCAGACGCTGCGCACCGACCCGGCGGCGAACATCCGCGGCGGCGCGGCGCTGCTCGCGTCGTACCAGAAGGCCCTGGGCGGGCCGGTCGGCGCCGGCACCGACGCGGCGGCCTGGTACGGCGCGGTCGCCCGCTACTCCGGCGCGGACACCGCCGACGCGGCGGCGGCCTTCGCCGACGAGGTCTACGACCAACTCGGCCAGGGCGCGACCCGGACCACCGACGACGGGCAGCGGGTCACGCTGGCCGCCACCACCGCGCGCCCGGACCGGTCCCGGCTGGCCCGGCTCGGCCTGCGCCACGCGCAGCGGCCGGACGGCGTGGAGTGCCCGGTCCGGCTGGCCTGCGAGTGGATCCCCGCCCCGTACGAGCAGCTCAGCGCCGACCCGGGTGACTACGGCAACCACGACCTGGGCAACCGGCCGAAGCAGCAGAAGATCGAATACATCGTCATCCACGACACCGAGGGCTACTTCGCCCCCAGCGTCGACCTGGTCAAGCGGGCCGACTACCTGGGCTGGCACTACACGCTGCGCTCGGTGGACGGCTACGTCGCCCAGCACATCAAGGCCAAGGACGTGGGCTGGCACGCCGGCAACTGGTACGTCAACGCCAAGTCCATCGGCCTGGAGCACGAGGGCTTCGCCGGCCAGGGCACCTGGTACACCGAGGCGATGTACCGGGCCTCGGCCAAGCTGGTCCGCCACCTCGCGCTGAAGTTCGGCATCCCGCTGGACCGGCAGCACATCATCGGGCACGACAACGTGCCCGGCACCGTCGCCGGCACGGTCAAGGGCATGCACTGGGACCCGGGCCCCTACTGGGACTGGTCGCACTACTTCGACCTGATGAAGGCGCCGTTCCGGAGCACCGGCACGGCCCGCACCGGGCTGGTCACCATCGACCCGGACTTCGCCACCAACCGGCCGGCGTTCGTCGGCTGCAACCAGCAGCCGCCGGGCGTCCCGACGCCCACCCCGCCGGCCGAGACCTGCCCGTCGCGCGGCTCCTCCGCGGTAGTCCTGCGGACCGCGCCGAGCGCGGACGCCCCGCTGGTCAACGACCTCGGGCTGCGCCCGGACGGCACGCCGGACACGATGTACATCTCCGACCACGGCGCCCGGGCCTCCGCCGGCCAGACGTACGCGGTGGCCGGCCGGCAGGGTGACTGGACGGCGATCTGGTACCTCGGCCAGAAGGCGTGGTTCCTCAACCCGGCGTCGGCGCCGACCGCGAAGTGGGCGACCGGCTTCGTGGTGACGCCGCGTCCCGGCCGGGCCACGATCCCGGTGTACGGCCGCGCCTACCCGGAGCAGGCCGCCTACCCGGACACCATCCCGTACCAGACCATCTCGCCGTTGCAGTACACGCTCGCGGCGGGCCAGCGGTACGCGGTCGGCGGCGTGCTGCCCGGCGAGTACTACCGCGCGGTCTCGTTCGACGGCTCGGCCCCGGGTGACCGGACCGTGGTGCGCGGGAAGAACCGCTACGTGCAGGTCCAGTTCGGTCACCGGATCATGTACGTGAACCTCGACGACGTGCTGGTCCTGCCGTCGCCGATCGGCGCGCCGCGGTAACGTCCCACCGACACGAGAAGGCCCCCGGTCCAGCTGGACCGGGGGCCTTTCGGTGGCGCGGACGGGTCAGCTGACCCGGACGAAGCCGGCGAGCGGTTGGGTGCTGATGCTCGACACCTGGACCGGTTTGCCGGTCCGGGGCGCGTGGACCATCACCCCGTTGCCGAGATAGAGCCCGACGTGGTGCAGGTCGCTGCCGAAGAAGACCAGGTCACCGGGTCTGGCCTCGGACCGGGAGACCCGACGGCCCTCGTTCCACTGGGCGCCGGTGAAGTGGGTCAGCGAGATGCCCGCCGCCTTGTAGGCGTACTGGGTCAGGCCGGAGCAGTCGAACGAGTTCGGGCCGGTCGCGCCCCACACGTACGGGTCGCCCACCTGGGCGCACGCCGTCTTGATCGCGGTACGCGCGGCGCTGCTCACCACGCCGTCGATGGCCGGGCAGCCCGCCGGCCGGATCGAGGTCACCGGCAGCATCGCGGTCAGCCGCTTGATTTCCGCGTCGATCTGCTTCTTCTGCGTGGCCAGCTGGGCTTCCTGCTTCAGCTCGGTCTCGATCAGCTGGTCGAGCTTGCGCTTCTCCCGGTTGAACTTGTCGCGGGCCGCGAGCACACCGGCGATCTGCCTGCGCTGGTCGTCGGCGATCCGGTCGAGCATGACGAGCTGCTCGGCGAGCGTGCCCGGCTTGGTGCTCACCAGCAGCGCGCCCATCTCCTGCGACGGGCCCCGCATGTAGTAGCGGGCGGCGATGTCGCCGACCTTGTTCATGGCCAGCGTCGAGGCCAGCTCCAGCGGCACCATCTTGTTCCGCAGGTCGTCGGACTTCTTCTTGTTGACCTTGAGCAGGGAGCGGACCTTGTTGTACTGCTCGATCGTGGGCTCGAGCTTCTCCCACTGCTTGTCGATCTGGGCGTCGATCTCGTCCACCGAGGGCGCCGCGTGCGCCGGGGCCGCCAGCATCCCGGCGCCGACCGCGGCGGCCGCGACCAGTGTGAGGAGACGGCGTACCACCCGGTGGAACCCGGCGGGGCGGCCGGGTGGAGCGCTCGGGGCGTGACGTTCAGGGGGCATGGTTGCCACCGGCACGGACTCCTTTGCAACCGACCGCCGGGCGCCTCGCGAGAGGGAAGGTCGAGGCAGACGACCCACAGCGGTCGGTGCCCCACATTAGGGAAAGCACCGGGGTGGAATCAAGGCGACCTTTCGTTCAATCACGTATCCGCAATCGGTTGCACACCAAGGGTGTTCATTCACTTGCCGACGATCGCCGTCAATACGTCGTCGAGCGTCACCACGCCGAGGGGCCGACGACCGTCGCTGACCAGCACCATGTGCCGGCGCTCGCGGCGCATCGCGAGCAGCAGATCGGCGAGCGTACGGTCCGGCGGCACCACGGCCAGCGGTCGGTAGACGTCGGCCGGCACCGGCGCGCGACGGCTCGCCCCGGCGTACCCGAGCACGTCCTTGACGTGCACGAAACCCAGCACCCGCCGGGTGGCCCGCTGCACCACCGGGAAACGCGACCGGCCGGTGCGGGTCGCCAGCACCTCCAGCGAGGCCGGGGAGACGTCCTCGGCCACCGTGGTCACCGTCGACCAGGGTTGCAGGGCGTCGGCCGCGGTACGGCTGTGCAGGGCGAGCGCGCCGGTGATCCGGGCGTGCTCCTCGGCGTCCAGCAACCCCTCGGTCCGCGCCTGGGAGACCAGCCCGGCCAGTTCCTCGGCGGTGAACACGGTCTTGACCGCGTCCGTCGCCTCCACCCGCCACCACCGCAGCACCTGCCGCGCCGACCACTTCATCGCCAGCAGCAGCGGCTTGGTGGCCAGGCAGAACGCGAGCATGGCCGGGCCGAGCCAGAGCGCCGAGGGCTCCGGCCCGGCCAGCGTGATGTTCTTCGGCACCATCTCGCCGACCACGGTGTGCAGGAACACCACCACGGCCAGCGCGATCACGAACGCCACCGGGTGCACCGCCGACGCCGGCAGTCCGAGCGCCTCGAACGGCACCTCCAGCAGGTGGGCCAGCGCCGGCTCGGCGATCGCGCCCAGGCCCAGCGAGCAGACCGTGATGCCGAGCTGCGCGCCGGCGATCATCAGCGGGATCTGGTTCATCGCGGCCAGCGCCCAGCGCGCCCGCTTCGACGTCGCCGCCAGCGGTTCGATCACGGTGCGCCGGGACGCGATCAACGCGAACTCGCTGCCCACGAAGAACGCGTTGCCGAGCAGCAGCACCAGGGCGACCAGCAGTTCAGGCACCGTCGTCGGGCTCCTCGGGGCGGACCACCCGGACCTGCTCGATCCGGTGCCGGTCGACCTCCACCACGGTGAACTCGTAGCCGGACTCGTCAACCGTCTCACCGGCGACCGGGATGTGGCCGAGCCGGGCCATCAGGAACCCGCCCAACGTCTCGTACGGCCCTTCGGGCAGCCGGAAGCCGGTCTGCTCGACCAGCTCGTCGGCCCGCAGCACGCCGTCGACCAGGACGGTCCGTTCGCCACCGGGGACGGTCAGTTCCGCCGGCCCGAAGCCGCCCACCGCGTCCGGGTCGAACTCGTCGGCGATCTCCCCGACCAGCTCCTCGACCAGGTCCTCCACGGTCACCACGCCGTCCGTGCCGCCGTACTCGTCGACCACGATGGCCAGGTCCGCGCCGGCGTCCTTCAGCGCGGCCAGCACCCCGTCGAGGTCCAGGCTCTCCGGCACGTACACCGGCTCCCGGGCGACCGAGGCGACGGTGGTGCCGGCCCGACGGGCCAGCGGCACGCCGAGCGCGTCCGGCACCCCGGCGACACCGGTGACCAGGTCGAGCGTCTCCTCGTACACCGGGAACCGGGTCCGGCCGGTCCGCCGGGACGCCTCCAGCAGCTCGGCGACGGAGGCGGTGGCCCGCAACGCGATCACGTCCACCCGGGGGGTCATCGCCTCGGCGGCCCGCTTGTCGCCGAAGCGGATGGTGCGGCGCAACAGCATCGCGGTGTCCGGCGGCAGCGCGCCGGCCCGCGCCGAGATGGCGGCCAGCAGTCCCAGCTCCTCCGGGGAACGGGCGCTGGCGAGTTCCTCCTGCGGCTCCACGCCGAGGCGGCGCACCAGCCGGTTGGCCGAGTTGTTGAGCAGCCGGATCAGCCATCCGAAGGCGCGGGAGAACCCCCGCATCGGCGCGGCCGTGGCCAGGGCCGCCGGCATCGGGCGGGCCAGCGCCAGGTTCTTCGGCACCAACTCGCCGAAGAGCATCGAGAGGAGCGTGGCCAGCGCCAGGGCGAGCAGCCCGGAGAAGCGGTCCGCCGCGCCGAAGGGGTGCAGGGCCGGCGCGACGAGCCGGGCCAGGGCGGGCTCGGCCAGATAGCCGGTGAGCAGCGCGGTGATGGTGATGCCGAGCTGCGCGCCGGAGAGCTGGAAGGACAGGTCCCGCAGCGCCCGACGTACCGTGGCGGCCCGTCCGTCGCCCTCGTCGGCCCGCCGGTCGATCTCCGCGCGGTCGACCGTGACCAGGGCGAACTCGGCCGCGACGAAGAAGGCGTTGCCCGCGGTCAGCAGCACGAAGCCGACCAGGGGCAACAGCGTCAGAACCAACAGGCCGTCGATGGGCGTGATTGTGGCACGTGGGCGCCGGTGGTGCGTCACCCGTAGCGTGGCGGGTATGGACGGCCTGCTGCTCACCGACGAACTGGTCCTGCTCGCCTACGACGACGCCGGCACGAATCGGCTCGGCAGTCCGCACCTCGGCTACGGCCTAGCCGGGGCGGTGCTGCTGGAACTGGCCCTGGCCGGCCGGGTGGAGGTGGCGGACAAGCGGCTCGTGGTGAGCGACCCCGCCCCCACCGGCGTGCCCCTGCTCGACGAGGCGCTGGCCACCGTCGGGGCCGGGCGGCCCCGCAAGCCGAAGGACTGGATCGGCAAGCTCGCCAAGGGACTGCCGGACCGGGTGCTCGACGGTCTGGTCGGCTCCGGGGTGCTGCGCCGCGACTCCGACCGGGTGCTGCTGGTCTTCCCGCGTACCCGCTATCCCTCGCCGACCGGCGCGGAGCCGGCGGTGGAGACGGCGGCCCGGCGGCGGATGGTGGACGCCCTGGTCGGCGACGGCCCGGTCGACGCCCGGACCGCCGCGCTGCTCACCCTGACCCGCGCGGTCGGCCTGGACCGCAAGCTCTTCCGCGAGCTGCCGAAGGACCGGGTCAAGGCCCGGATGACCGAGATCGCCGCCGGTGACTGGGCCTCCGCCGCGGTGAAGAAGGCGATCGAGGAGATGCAGGCCGCGGTGATCGTCGCGACCACCGCCACCGCCGCCATCAGCGTCACCACGACCAGCTGAGACGACGGCGGCGGCACCCGCGTGGGTGCCGCCGCCGTCGTGGTCCGGCTTCCCGCCGGGGTACGCCTCAGCCGGCCGCCGGGGCGGTCTCCTTCTCGCCGGCCGGCGCGTCCGGCTTGACCGAGCGCAGCAGCACGCTGGCCACGTCGACCACCTCGACGTCCTCGCCGGCGCCCTTGCCGTTAACCCCGTCGTTGAGCATCGTCGAGCAGAACGGGCAGCCGACCGCGATGGTCTTCGCGCCGGTGGACATGGCCTCCTCGACCCGGTCCACGTTGATCCGCTTGCCGATCTTCTCCTCCATCCACATCCGGGCGCCGCCGGCGCCGCAGCAGAAGGAGCGCTCGCTGTTGCGCGGCATCTCGGTCAGCTCGCCCTGGATGGAGTCGCCGAGCACCTCACGCGGAGCGGCGAAGACCCGGTTGTGCCGGCCCAGGTAGCAGGGGTCGTGGTAGGTCACGCCACCGTCGACCGGCTGCACCGGGGTGAGCTTGCCGGCGCTGACCAGGTGGGCCAGCAGCTGGGTGTGGTGCACCACCTCGAACTCGCCGCCGAGCTGGCCGTACTCGTTGCCCAGCGTGTTGAAGCAGTGCGGGCAGGTCGCGACGATCTTCCGCTTGCTCTTCTCGCGGCCCTCGAACGCCTCGTTCAGCGTCTCGACGTTCTGCTGGGCGAGCATCTGGAAGACGAACTCGTTGCCGATGCGCCGGGCCGGGTCACCGGAGCAGGTCTCGCCCTCGCCCAGGATGGCGAAGGAGACGCCCGCCTCGTTGAGCAGCGTGGCGACCGCGCGGGTGGTCTTCTTGGCCCGGTCCTCGAACGCGCCGGCGCAGCCGACCCAGAACAGGTACTCGAAGTCGTCGACCTCGCCGACCCGCGGCACCTCGAAGCCGAGGCCCTTGGTCCAGTCCTCGCGGGTGTTCTGCGGGGCGCCCCACGGGTTGCCCTTGTTCTCCAGGTTGCGCAGCATGACGCCGGCCTCGGAGGGGAAGCTCGACTCGATCAGCACCTGGTAGCGGCGCATGTCGACGATGTGGTCCACGTGCTCGATGTCCACCGGGCACTGCTCGACGCAGGCGCCGCAGGTGGTGCAGGACCAGAGCACGTCCGGGTCGATGACGCCGCCCTCCTCGGCGGTGCCGATCAGCGGTCGGTCGGCCTCGGCCAGGGCCAGCACGTCCATGTGGGCGAGCTGCGCCTCGGTGGCCTTCTCCTCGCCGGTGAGGTCCTTGCCGCCGCCGGCCAGCAGGTAGGGCGCCTTCGCGTACGCGTGGTCGCGCAGGCTGAGCACGAGCAGCTTCGGCGACAGCGGCTTGCCGGTGTTCCAGGCCGGGCACTGCGACTGGCACCGGCCGCACTCGGTGCAGGTGCTGAAGTCGAGCAGGCCCTTCCAGCTGAACTGCTCGACCTGGGCGACACCGAACTGGTCCTTCTCCGGGTCGGCCTCCTCGAAGTCGAGCGGCTTGCCCTCGCTCGTCATCGGGCGCAACGGGCCCAGGCCGGAACCGGCGGGCTTCTCCGGGTCGCGCTTGAAGAAGATGTTCGGGAAGGCCAGGAACCGGTGCCAGGCGACACCCATCGTGACGTTCAGCGAGATCACGATGAGCCAGGTCATCGAGATGACGATCTTGATGAGCGCGGCGACGCTCGCGCCGTTCTCCCAGCCCGGCAGCACGGCACCGACGGCGTGGCTGAGCGGGGTGGCCCACACGGGGTACTCGAAGTGGTCGGTGGCGACCTTGAAGCCCCGGATGACGAAGCCGAAGATCAGGACCAGCAGCACGATCCACTCGACGAAGTAGCCCTGCCACATGGTCGAGCCGGTGAAGCGGGAGCGGTTCTCGGCGCGACCGGGCCGGTTGCGCAGCCGGATCGCCATCAGCACCACGATGCCGATCAGGCCGAGGATGCCGATCCACTCGGTGACCAGACCGAAGATCGTCCAGGACCCGATGATCGGCAGCCCACCGGTCGGGGTGACGACCTCGAAGTAGGCCTCCAACACCAGCAGCGACAGCACGACGAAGCCGACCATGACGGTCCAGTGCGCGGCGCCGACCACGCTCCACTTCAGCATGCGGGTGTGACCGACGGTCTCCACCAGCATCTTCTTCGTGCGGGCGCCCTTGTCGGCGAACCGCTCCGGCGCGGGTTGCCCCAGCCGGATGACGGCCGTCATCTTCATGACCGCGCGCACCGCAAGCCACACCGCAACGGCGGTGATGGCGGCCGCGAGGATCGTGGTGACGATCTGGACGCTGCCCATCGAGTTGGCCTCCCGGTCTGCTGCTTGTCAGTGCAGCCTACGCGGAAGGTTACCCAGCAGTAACGTGAGTCTTCTCGCACCGGCCACGCCGCCCTGCGGACACCTTAGGTGCAGCGGAGTCCGGGTGCCGGGCAGGGGCGGCGTGGCGTGACGTGCGACCGGGCGACTCAGCGCCAGCGGGAGAGCAGGATCAGCGAGGAGACCATCGCGCCGAAGCCCACCGCGAGGTTCCAGTAACCCCACGAGGCGACCGGGTAGGCCTGCTCGGAGAGGTAGTAGATCACCAGCCAGCCGATGCCCACCGCGATCAGCGCGACGGCGGTGATCGGCAGCCAGACCGGGCTAGGCTTGCGCGTCGCCGCCGTCGCCGTCGGGCGGACGTCCGTCGGCGGGGTGTACACCTTCTTCTTGCGGACCTGAGACTTGGGCACGACGCTCTCCAGAGGGGGGTACGACCTCGTCCGGCCTGACAACCGGGCGCGGGGGCGACGGTCCATGGCCAATAATGTTCGACAGCTAGCGTAGTCCCGACGGACCGTCCAGGCCACGAATGGGGTCGGGCCGGTGCACGGAGTGACCGAAAAGAGCGGGACTTTTCGGGTCGAGCAGGTCGGTTCGCATCGGCGCGGGCCGGAACGAGACGACGGGAAAGGGAACGCCCGGTGGAGTACACGTCCGGCGCCGCCTCCTGGCAGAAGGTCCTCCGCCGCGCGGTCGCCGGTCTGCTGCCCCGACGAGCGCGTCAGCGCCGCCCGGGTTGGTCGATCGGCGTGCCCCTGATCGCCGCCGCCGCGGGGCTGCTCTTCACCACCACCGCGACCACCGCCGGCGGCACCTCGCTGCGCGAGGACCGGCGGCCACAGCTCACCCAGCTCATCGAGGACCGGCGCGAGCAGGTCGCGGCCAGCGAGGCCAAGGCGGCGCGGCTGCGCGACGAGGTCGAGCAGCAGACCGAGGCGCTGGCCGGCACCGACGGGCCGGTCAAGCTCCAGCGGGACCGGGCCGCCGCCAGCCGGCAGGCCGCCGGGTTCACCGCGCTCACCGGCACCGGGATCACCATCGAGTTGAACGACGCCGACTGGGGCCCCGGCCAGCCGTTGCCCAAGGGCGCCAGCAACGACGACCTGGTCGTGCACCAGGGCGACGTGCAGGCGGTCGTGAACGCGCTCTGGGCCGGCGGCGCGGAGGCCATGTCAATCATGAACGTCCGCGTCCTCAGCACCAGCGCGGTACGCTGCGTCGGTAACACCCTGCTGCTGCACGGCCGGGTTTACTCCCCTCCTTTCAAGATCGTGGCCATCGGCGATCCCGCGGAGTTCCAGCGGGCGCTCGCCGCCTCTGAGGGAGTCCGGGTGTTCAAGGAAGTGGCCGACCACTACCAGCTCGGCTACGTCGAGCGGGTCTCCACCGTCACCGTGCCGGCGTTCGAGGACTCCACCGCGCTGCAATCGGCGACGGTGCCCAGGTGACCGGCGACCGCCCCGCGGAACGCCACGGTCGCCCCGACGACCCGCACGAGGAGCCGACCGCGTTCCTCCCCACCGTCGACCGTCCGGCGCCCGCCCCGGCGCGGCCCCCGCTCGACCTGCCCTGGCCGGACGCCGGCCCGACCCACTCGTCCCCGGCCCGTCGCGGCATCGGCGGCCGTGACCCGGGTGCCCGTGGCCCGGGCCGTGGCCCTGACGCCGGCGACCTGGGCCGTGACCCGGGCGCCCGTGGGCTGGGCCGTGACCCGGGCGCCCGTGGGCCGGGTCGTGACCCGGGCACCGGTGACCCGAGCCGTGGGGTACCCGACCGGCGGGATCCCCGTGGCCACGGGCCGGACCGAGGCGACCCCGCCGGCCGGGATGTCGGACGCCGTGCACCCGACGGCCGTGGCGTCGACGACCGCGCACCCACCCGCCGCGAACCCGCCCGCCCGGAGACCGGCGGCCGGGAGCCGGGACGTCGCAACCACGGCCACGGCGACGCGGGCGGCCGGCCCAGCGCCCCGCCCCCGCCCGCCTGGCCGGGCAACCAGGCCCGTCCGCCGAGCAACGCGGCCCGGGCCGAGCCGCACGGGCCGGCGCGCGCCGCGGGCCACCCACCGACGCCCCACACCGAGACCCGCCCCCCGTCGCCCGCTGAGGCGTACCGGTCGTCGCCCCGCCCCGAGACCCGTCAGCCGGCAGGCGCCGAGGGGTATCCGCCGTCGTCCCACGCCGGGACCCGGTCCGCGCCGCGCGTCGAGGCGTACCCGCCTCCGCCCCACGAGGACGCCCCGCGGTCGGCGCGCGGCCTCGGCCGCCCGCCCACCGGTCCGGACGGCCAGCACCCCGACGGCCCCGGGACGGCGGGGAGGCGAGCTGTCGAGAACCGGCCGTCCGGGCCCGCGGATGCCCGGCCCGCAGCGGCACCGGCCAGGCCCGCCGACCCGTACCGCTCCGACAGCCGCAGCGGAGGCGGCGGCCCGGCCACCCCCGAGGACCGGCGTTTCTCGGGGCCTTCCGGCCACCGGTTCGATCCGACGGCCCGCACCGACCAATCCCCGCCGGGCCCCGTCGGCCCCTCCGAGCAGCGCGCCGACCCGGATCGCGCGCCGGCGACTCCGTCCGGCGCTCGCGGTGGTGCTCCCGGCCCGATCCGACCGGCCGCCCCCGCCGACGGGCCGACCGACTTCCTGCCGCCGGTGGGAGAGCGGGCCGGCGCGTCCGAGCCGCGTGCCCGCGCGTCGCAACGGCACGGCGCCGGCCCCGAGCAGCCCGGCGACCCGGGTGCGACGGCGGTGCTGCGCCCGGTCAGCCGCCCGCCCGCCGATCCGCGGTTGGACTCCACAGCGCTGATGGGCGCCGTACCCCCGGTGCAGGACACCAGCGACGGTGGCGACGAGCCACCGGCGGAGCCGCCGCGCCCACGGCGCGGCGAGCGGGTGGTGCAGCTCCGGCCGGAACAGACCGGCGAGGGCTACCGCAGCGTCTACTCCGAACTGACCCGCCCGACCACGGGCTCCCGGCTGCGCTCGGTGATTCGCGGCACCGGCGAGGTACTGATCACCTTCGGCCTGGTGGTGCTGCTCTTCGCCGGCTATGAGATCTGGGGCAAGTCGGTCATCGTCGACGCCCACCAGAGCGACCTGAGCGGTCAGCTCGCCCGGGAGTGGGAGACGGACCCGACCGTCGGCCCGACCACCGGGCCGAGCGTCAAGCCGAAGCCGCCGGCCGAGGGGAAGCCCGTCGCCGGCCTCTACATCCCCAAGTTCGACAAGCACTGGGTGGTGGTGGAGGGCGTCAGCCCGGACGACATCCGGTACGCCCCGGGCCACTACCCGGACAGCGCCATGCCGGGCGAGGTGGGCAACTTCTCCGTCGCCGGTCACCGCATCCGCTCCACCTTCTGGCGGCTGGACGAGTTGAAGGCCGACGACGTCATCGTGGTCGAGACCAAGACCGACTGGCTCGTCTACCGGGTCTACCAGCAGCGGATCGTCAAGCCCTCCCAGGTGGAGGTGGTCGCGCCGGTGCCGGGCAAACAGGACCGGAAGGCGACCGAGAAGCTGCTCACGCTGACCACCTGCAACCCCAAGTTCGACAACTACCAGCGGCTCATCGTCCACGCCCGGCTGGACCACGCCCAGGCGAAGTCGGCGGGCCGCCCGGCCGAACTGGAGGCCTGACCCGTGTACTCGTGGATCTGGCGGAAGCTGCCGTTCGGCCTGCCCGGGAAGCTGATCGGCTCGGTGCTGCTGGCCACCGCCACGGTCGTCCTGCTCTGGCTCGTGGTCTTCCCCTGGGCCGAGCCGCTGCTGCCCTTCGACGACGTGCAGGTCACGCAGGACTCCGGCGTACCGGGCGACGCTCCCGGGGGAGGGCTCACCGACCCGACCGGGCTGCCGGGCGAGGAGGAGGAACTCCCCTACAGCACCGAGACCAACAACGCCCCGCCCTCCACCCCGAACAGGTGACCCCGATGCGCGTCCTGGTGATCGACAACTACGACTCGTTCGTCTTCAACCTCGTGCAGTACCTCGGCCAGCTCGGCGTGGACTGCGAGGTACGGCGCAACGACGAGATCGATGTCGCCGAGGTGGGCCGCGTCGGCGCGGACGGCGTGCTGCTCTCGCCCGGACCGGGCAGCCCCGACCGGGCCGGCATCTGCCTGGACGTCATCCGCGAGTACGCGGGCACGCTCCCCCTCTTCGGCGTCTGCCTCGGCCACCAGGCCATCGGTGAGGCGTTCGGGGCCACCGTGACCCGGGCCCCGGAGCTGCTGCACGGCAAGACCTCCGAGGTGCACCACCACGGCGTCGGCGTGCTCGCCGGCCTGCCCGACCCGTTCACCGCCACCCGCTACCACTCGCTCGCGGTGCTGCCCGAGACGCTCCCGGACGAGCTGGAGGTCACCGGCCGTACCGCCTCCGGGGTGGTGATGGCGATGCGGCACCGCACGCTGCCGATCGAGGGCGTGCAGTTCCACCCCGAGTCGGTGCTGACCGAGGGCGGTCACGTCATGCTGGCGAACTGGCTGGCCACGTGCGGCTTCCCGGAGGCGCTGGAGCGCGCCCCGGAGCTGGCCGCCGAGGTCGACGCCCGCCGCCGCGCCGCCTTCGCCGCAGCCTGACGCACCCCGCACCCCGCACCCCGCCGATCATGAAGTTGGCGGCAGGTCTCGCCCGATTTGTCGCCGCCAACTTCATGGTCAACAGGGGACGGGCTCAGGAGGGGACGACACGTAGTCGAGATCTTGGTACGGGGCCGCCCTCAGGGGGGCGGGGCCGTACCAAGATCTCGACGGGGGACGGAACGGGTGGAACGTGGTGGGTGTTTCCTGCGCCGGGATGTGCCTGTGGTGTTCCGCCCCGACTCAAGCGTCCGGAGAAGCAGTGTGGCGGTGTCCCGGTCGTCCGGGGCACCGCCACGTGTGCGCTGGCAGCGTCAGCCGTTGCTTCGCGTCGGCGGGACGGTCGGGAACGGGAAGCCGCCACCGCGGCCACCCGGCGTGCTGGGCGAACCGCTGGGGGTCGGGCTCGCCGGCGGGGACGGGCTCTCGCTCTCCTCCGGCGCGGCGATGTCGACGTAGATCGTCACCTGCTTGTCCCGGGCGAGGGGAGCGCCGCCCTTCGGACTCTGCTTGCTGACCTTGCCGACCTTGTCCGGCTCGGTGACCTCGTCGCCATCCAGGGTGCGCACCTTGTAGCCGGCGTTCTGCAACTGCCGGACGGCCTGGTCCTCGGAGAGCCCCACCACGTCGGGAACCTCGGTGATGTTGCCCCGGGACACCTGGAGCTTGACGGTCGAGGCCTTGGGAACCGTGCTGCCCTCGGCGGGGTCGACCTTGACGACGATGCCCTTCTGGGCGCTGCTGTCGATGTTCTCGGTCTCGACGTTCAGACCCAGGCCCTCCAACTGCGCCTGCACGTTGGCGACCTGGGACCCCTCCAGGTTCTTGGGGATGGTGGCCTGGCCGGGGCCGGTGCAGAGCTGGACCGAGACCGCGGTGTTCTTCTCCACCCGCAGGCCCGGGCCCGGGCTCTGGTTGACGACGGTGCCCGGCTTGCACTCCGTGTTCTGCACCGGGTCTCCGTTGACGTAGCGCAGCCCGGCCTGGGTGAGCGCCGCCTGCGCCTCGGCCTGCGTGCCGTCCACCAGCTTCGGCACGGAGACCTTCTCGGCCCCGGTCTGGTTGAGCCAGAGCGCGGTGCCCAGCGCGATCACCGCGAGCACACCGAGCGCGGCGAACGTGGCGATGACCCAGGAGGAGGACTTGCGCTTGCGCGGGTCCCCGACCCGGGCGGGCGCCTGCTGGCGCGTCTGCGGGCCCATCATCTGGGTCTGCTGCGCCTGGTGGTAGCCGCCTCCGGCGGCCGCCATCGGCATGGTCTCCTCGGACGGCATCACCGGGGTCGCCAGCACCGGCCGGCCGGCGGCGGCGCGGAGCAGGTCCGCCCGCATCTCGCCGGCGCTCTGGTAGCGGTTGAGCGGGTTCTTGGAGAGCGCCTTGAGCACGATGGCGTCGACCGCGGGGTTGACGTCCGGGTTGATCGTGCTGGGCGTCGGCGGCTGCTCCCGTACGTGCTGGTAGGCCACACTGACCGGGCTGTCGCCGACGAACGGCGGGTGCCCGCAGAGCAGCTCGAACAGCACGCACCCGGCGGCGTAGACGTCGGACCGGGCGTCGACCGCCTCGCCGCGCGCCTGCTCGGGGGACAGGTATTGGGCGGTGCCGATGACCGCGCTGGTCTGCGTCATCGTGGTCGCGCCGCTGGCCAGCGCGCGGGCGATGCCGAAGTCCATCACCTTGACCTGGCCGGTCTGGGTGAGCATCACGTTGCCGGGCTTGATGTCCCGGTGGATGATGCCGTGCCGGTGGCTGAACTCCAGGGCGGCGCACATGTCGGCGCAGATCTCCAGCGCCCGGCGCGGCTGGAGCCGCCCCTCGACGCCGAGGACCTCCTTGAGGGTCCGTCCGTTGACGAACTCCATCACGATGAACGGCAGCGTCTCGCCGGTCGGTGCGGTTTCCTCGCCGGTGTCGTAGACGGCGACGATGGCCGGGTGGTTGAGCGAGGCGGCGTTCTGCGCCTCCCGGCGGAACCGCATCTGGAACGTGGCATCGCGGGCCAGGTCGGCACGAAGCATCTTGATCGCGACGTCCCGCCCGAGCCGGAGATCGCGACCGCGGTGCACCTCCGCCATGCCGCCGTAGCCCAGCAGCTCGCCGACCTGGTACCTGCCACCGAGCAGGCGGGCCTGCGCTGTCATCGCGTCTCTCGTCCTTCGCTCGTCGTCGAACCGCCGCCGGCCGGCTGGAGGCGTACCTCACGACGGTACGACGTGCGGACCGGATAGTCGCCCCCGTACGCCCGCACCGCGCCGGACGTCACGGTCACACTCGCCGGCACCGGCGGGCCGGCGGCACCGGCCACGTATTTCCGGTACCAGAAAGAAATCACGCCCGAACAGAGGATGACCAGCACGGCCACCACGATCGCCGTGGTCCAGAGCCCGGAACGGGAACGGCGCGGGGGCGGCGGTGCGGCGGGCGGGCGGGCGTACCCCTGGGGGTGGTGTTGCGGTCGGGGCTGTGGGACGGGGGCCGCCCCGCGCGGCGCCACCGGTGGGCGGGCCTGCGGGGCGGGGTGCGCGACCATGGTCGGACGCGGCGCCACCGGTGGGCGGGCCGGGGCCACGGGCGGGCGGGGCTGCGGGCGCGGGGCGGCGGTCGGCACCTGGGCCCGCGCGACGGGCGCGGCGGGTGAGGCCGGCGCGCCGGAGATCGGGTGCCCGGCGCGCGCCTGCTGGGAGAGCGCGAGCTTGGCCTGTCGGGCGACGCTCGCCAGCGCGGCGGCGCTGGGCCAGCGGGCCGCCGGGTCCTTGGCCATCGACCGCTCGACGATCGCGCGCACCTGGGGCGGGATGTCGGCGGGGAGCGGCCGGGGTGCGTCGCGTACGTGCTTCATGGCGATCTCGAGCGGATTGTCCCCCTCGAAGGGGCGCCGACCGGCCAGGCACTGGTAGGCCACCACGCCGAGCGCGTACACGTCGGAGGCGGGGGTGGCGACCGCGCCGGTGGCCTGCTCCGGAGAGATGTACGAGGCGGTGCCGAGCACCGAGCCGGCGGCGGTGAGCTGCCCGACCAGCTCGGACCGCGCGATGCCGAAGTCGGTGAGCACCAGCGTGCCGTTCGGCCGCACCAGCAGGTTCCCGGGCTTCACGTCCCGGTGCACGATGCCCTTCTCGTGCGCCGCGTGCAGCGCGTCGGCGGCCTGGGCCAGCAACGCCATCGTGCGGGCCGGGGTGAGCCGGCCGACCCGGCTGAGCGTGGCGGAGAGCGCGTCGCCCTCCACGTATTCCATCACCAGGAAGGCGATCTGCTGGTCGCTGCCGAAGTCGTAGACGTCGACCACGCCCGGGTGGTTGATGGTGGCCATGGTCCGCGCCTCGCCACGGAACCGCTCGGCGAAGCCCGGCTCGTCGAGCAGCGCGGGGAGCAGGCTCTTGACCGCGACCGTACGGCCCAGCACCTGGTCGGTGCCGCGCCAGACGTCGCCCATGCCACCGCTGGCGATCCGCTCGTCCAGGCGGTAGCGGTTGCCGAGCTGCACACCCGGGCTGAGCACGTCAGCGCCTCCCGGAGTCGGCGATGGCCGCCGCCATGATCCGGCCGGCGATCCGGGCCGCCTCGGCGCTGCCGCCGCTGCCGGCCTGCTCCAGCTCGACGCAGACCGCGGAGAGCGGCGTGCCGTCCTTGGCCAGCGCGAAGCCGATGAACCAGCCGTGGTCCGGCGTCTCCGGGCCGGACTGGGCGGTGCCGGTCTTGCCGCCGACCACGTAGCCGTCGATGGCGGCCCGCTGGCCGGTGCCCTCCTTCACCACGTTCTGCATCATCGACCGCAGGTCCGCCGACACCTGGCTGCTGACCGGGCGGCGCAGCTCGCGCGGCTTGGCGGCGTCGTAGACGGTGGTGCGGTCCGGGCCGAGCAGCTGCTTGACCAGGTACGGGCGCATCTGGCTGCCGTCGTTGGCCACCGCGGCGGCGATCAGCGCGCCCTGCAACGGCGTCATCCGCACGTTGTTCTGGCCGATCGAGGACTGGGCCAGCGCGGCCGGGTCGGTGCTGCCGTCGGGGTTCTGCATGTCGCCGGTGCGGCTGGCCGCGACCGGGAGGCCGCCGTCGCCGTCCTGCCCGACCGCGAGGTCCTCCTGCTCGAAGCCGAACTGCCGGGCCTTCTCCTTGACCTTGTCCGCGCCGAGCCGGACGCCGAGCTGGGCGAAGCCGGTGTTGCAGGACTCGGTCACCGCCTCCCGCAGGGTCACCTGCGCCTCGGGGCAGATGGACTCGGCGGCGTTGCGGATCGGCACGCCCGCGCCCGGCGCGGTGTAGCTGCGTCCCGCGGGGATCTGGGTCTGCTGGCCGATGCCGTTCTCCAACGCCGCGGCGGCCATGACGATCTTGAAGGTGGAGCCGGGCGGCAGCACCTCGGACAGCGCCCGGTTGGCCAGTGGCCGGTCCTTGTCCTTCTCCAGCGCGTTGTAGGCCCGGTCGGCCTCCGTGCTGTCGTGGCTGGCCAGCGGGTTCGGGTCGAAGCTGGGCATGGAGACCAGCGCCTGCACCGCCCCGGTACGCGGGTCGATCGCGATCGCCGCGCCCTTGGTGGCACCCACCTGGTTGTCGTTGAGCTGCTTGTACGCCGTCTCCTGGGCCCGCTTGGAGAGGGTCAGCAGCACGTTGCCGCCACCGGTCTCGTCACCGGTGAACATGTCCTTGATCCGGTTGGCGATGAGCGCGTCGCTGGTGCCGGCGAGGAAGTCGTTCTCCACCCGCTCGATGCCGCTGGCGCCGCCGTTGACCGGCTTCCAGCCGAGCACGTGCGCGTACGTCTTCCCACCCGGATAGGTGCGCTGGAACTTCAGCTCACCGCCGGTCTCCTTGCTGACCGCGTACGCGGTGCCGCCGACCTCGATGTTGCCGCGCTTACGGTCGTACTCGGCGACCTGGACCCGACCGTTGTAGTCGCTGGTGCGGTATTCGTCGGCCTTGTAGGCCTGGATCCAGTTCAGGTTCGCGAAGAGCAGCCCGAACAGGACCATCACGACCACACCGACGCGGCGCAGGGGTGCGTTCACGGCCGGATCACCTCCGTCGGGGCGCCGTGCAGCTGCTCCGGCGGCCCGCCGGCGGGGCGCGCCGCCGGGCCACCCCCGCCGGTGACCGGCCGGCGGGCGCCGTCGGACACCCGCAGCAGCACCGCGATCAGCAGCCAGTTCGCCATCAGCGAGGAGCCACCGGCGGACAGGAACGGGGTGGTCTGGCCGGTCAGCGGGATGAGCTTGCTGATCCCGCCGACGATCACGAAGACCTGGAGACCCAGGGTGAACGCCAGGCCGCCGGCGAGCAGCTTGCCGAACGAGTCCCGCACCGCCAGCGCGGCGCGCAGGCCCCGCTCGACGATCAGCAGGTAGACCACCAGCAGCGCGGAGAGGCCGAACAGGCCGATCTCCTCACCGATGCCGGCGAAGATGAAGTCGGTCTGCACCTCGGGCAGCAGCGTCGGCTGGCCTCCACCCGGACCGGCGCCGAACAGGCCACCGGTGCCGAGCGTGAGCAGGCCCTGGACCAGCTGGTAGCCCCGGTCGTACGGCTCGGCGAACGGGTCGAGCCAGATCTGCGCCCGGTCGTAGAAGTTGGCGAACGGCCCGCCCACCGTGCTGCCCAGCACGTATGCCAGGTAGGCGCCGCCGAAGAACAGGATCAGACCGATGAGCAGCCAACTGACCCGCTCGGTGGCGATGTAGAGCGTCACCACGAACATGCCGAAGTAGAGCAGCGACGTGCCCAGGTCCTTCTCGAAGACCAGCACCAGGATGCTGACCAGCCAGACCACCAGGACCGGGCCGAGGTCGCGCCCACGCGGGAAGTCGATGCCGAGCACCCGCCGGCTGGCCAGCGAGAGCACCTCGCGCTTGCGCACCAGGTAGTAGGCGAAGAACGTGAGCAGGGCCAGCTTGGCGAACTCACCCGGCTGGATCTGGAACCCGCCGACCCGGATCCACAGCTTCGCGCCGTTGATCTCGGAGAACCGCCCCGGCAGCACTGCCGGGATCATCACCAGCACGATGCCGGCCAGGCCCAGGGTGTATGCGTAGCGCGAGAGCGAGCGGTGGTCGCGCAGGATCGCCAGCAGAGCGGCGGCGAGCACCACCGCGGCGAGCGTCCAGGCGAGCTGGCGGCCGCCGGTGCCGGCGAAGATGGCCAGGTCCGCCCGCTCCGCCGGGGCGGCCTGCGCCAGGTCGTACCGGCGCAGGAAGCCGACGCCGATGCCGTTGAGCAGCGCCACCGCCGGCAGCAGGGCCGGATCGGCGTACGGCGCCAGCCAGCGGATCACCAGGTGCAGCCCCAGGAAGACCAGTCCCAGCGCGGCGGCCGGGATCCAGAAGTCCGGGGTGACCGTGTCCAGCGCCTTCGCCTCGATCATCGCCGCGTACGCCGCCACCAGCACCATGGCGAGCAGGAGCAGGGACAGCTCGGCGTTACGCCGGGACCGGGCCAGGCGTACGCCGGACTGCTCGCCCGTCGAGGCGGGCGAGGCTGCCGGTACGGCGGCTGCGGTCACGGATGCGTCCTCAGGATCGAGCCGACACTCACTCCGGCGACCGGCAGCCGGCGGGGTCGGCCGGCGCGACGGTGTCGGAGGGTACGGCGTCGGGCGTGGTGGTCGACGTCGGCGTGGGCGTCGGCGTGCCGGCCGCCGGGGTCGGCGGGACGGCGCTGCCGGTGATGACCGGGGTCAGCGCTCCGGCCGTCGTCACCGGGGTCGGGCTGACCGAACCGGCCGTCGGAGCGGGCGGGCAGAGCGGCTTGAGGTTCGGGTTGGCCGGGTCGTCGCTGGTCAGCTCGGCCAGCCGGCGCTCGGCGTCCGGTTCGCTCTTGGCCTGGATGCCCTGCTTCACCCGCTCCTGCGCGGCCAACGTCAGGTCGTCGAGCCGCGCCGGGCTGCGCTCGTGCACGTTCGACAGGTCGAGCCCGGCGACCTGCCCGGGCACGCCGCGGAAGACCGCGAGCTGACCGTCGTCGGTGGCGCCGACGTAGAACTGCCGCTGGGTGTAGCTCCAGCCGCCGAAGACGCCGCCGGCGACGATGACCGCCAGCGCGAGCGCCATCGCGGCGGTGCGCAGCGGGTGCCGCCGGCGTCGCTCGGGCTCGTCGTCGCGAGTGTCGACCGGCTCCTCCGGAGCGGGCGGCCGGGGCGCGGACAACGCCGACGCGCGGGCCGCCGGGGTGGAGTCGTCGGCGGAGGTCGCCATGCCCCGGTCCCGGGCGGCGGCGCCGCCGACGATCGGGGACGCCTCGACGATGTCGCGGTCGGTGGCGTCGGCGATGATCACCGTGATGTTGTCCGGACCGCCGCCGCGCAGCGCGAGCTGCACCAGGCGTTCCACGCACTGCTGCGGGTCGGTGTACTCCCGCAGGGTGTCACCGATGGTGTCCGCGCTGACCACGCCGGAGAGCCCGTCGGAGCAGATCAGGTAGCGGTCGCCGGGCAGCACCTGGCGGACGCTGTACTCCGGGTCGATGTCGCGGCCGTCCAGCGCGCGGGTGAGCAGCGAGCGCTGGGGGTGGCTGCTCGCCTCCTCGGCGCTGATCCGGCCCTCGTCGACGAGCATCTGGACGTAGGTGTCGTCCTTGGTGATCTGCGCGAACTCACCGTTGCGCAGAAGGTAGGCCCGCGAGTCACCGATGTGGACCATGCCGAGCTTGCTGCCGGAGAAGAGGGTCGCGGTGAGCGTCGTGCCCATCCCCTCCAGCTGCGGGTTGGCGTCCACGGTGTCGCGGAGCTGCTGGTTGGCGGTGCCCACGGCGGAGCGGAGCGCGTCGACCAGGGCGTCACCGGGGACGTCCTCGTCGAGCGGCGCCATGGCACCGATGACGATGTTGCTGGCGACGTCACCGGCGGCCATGCCGCCCATGCCGTCGGCAACGGCGAGCAGCCGCGGTCCGGCGTAGACGGAATCCTGGTTGCCGTCTCGGATCAGACCGCGGTCGCTGTGGGCCGCGTAGCGCAGGGTCAGAGTCATGGCCGTAATTCGAGGGAAGTGCGGCCGATCCGGATCGGCACGCCGAGGGGGACGGGGGTTGGTCCGGTGACCTTAGCGCGATCCAGGTAGGTGCCGTTAGTCGATCCGAGGTCCTCGACGTACCACTGCCCGTCACGCGGCACGAGCCGGGCGTGTCGCGCCGAGGCGTAGTCGTCGGTGATCACCAGGGTGGAGTCCTCCGCCCGTCCGATGGTGATCTGGGCCTCGCCCAGGGTGATCCGGGTGCCGGCCAGCTGACCGGCGGTGACCACCAGCTGGTGGGCGGCCCGACCCCGCTTGGCCTTCGCCGGCTTTCCCGCCGGCGGCGCTGCGGTGGAGGCGCCGACCCCGCGCGGCGCGGCCACCAGTCGACCCGACCGGGCCCCCGCGAAGAGGTCCCGACGGATCACGCCGACCACCGTGAACACGAAGATCCACAGCAGGATGAGGAACCCGAACCGGGCGACGGTGATGACGAGCTCCGGCAACGGGGATCAGCCGTCCACGCGGAAGGTCAGCGTCGTCGTGCCGAGCTGGATCATGTCGCCCGGGTTGAGGGCGACCGCCGAGACGCGCTGGCCGTTGACCATCGTGCCGTTCGTGGAGCCCAGGTCCGTCAGCACGACCTGGCCTCCGTCGAAGTCGAGCCGGGCGTGGCGCCGGGAGATGCCGACGTCGGGCAGGCGCAGGTTGGCCTGGTCGCCCCGGCCGATCACGGTCGAGCCCATCTGCAACGGGTAGGTGCGGCCGTCGCCGGAGACCAGGCGGACGTTGCGGCCGCCGCCGTGGCCGGGCGGGGGACCGTAGCCGCCGCCCTGGTCGTACGCCGGGTAGGCCGGGCCGGCGTCGTAGCCGCCCGGGGCCGAGACCGGGGCGACGTCGCCGCCGGTGTAGACCTCGGCGGTGACCCGGAACATGCCGGTGTCCAGCCCCTCACCACGTTCGACCTCGACGATCACGTCGCCGTAGACCGTCCAGGCCTGCTCGCCGATGAACTCCGCCTGCGACTGGGCCAGCTCCTGGGCCAGCGCGGCGGCGTACGGCGCCAGCCGACTGTGGTCGTAGGGCGAGAGATCGATCACGTAGCGGTTGGGCACCAACGTGCGCCCACCGGCCAGGATCGCCTTGTGCGCCTCGGCCTCCCGCTGCATGGCGTTGAGGATCTCCACGGGGTGGACCACCCCTTTGAAGACCTTGGCGAAGGCCCCCTCGACCAGGCCTTCCAGACGCTTCTCGAAGCGTTGCAGCACGCTCACCGGCTCCTCCTCGGGTCCCGAGGCAATGATGGTATCCGGACACCGCCTCCGCAGCTCACACGCCGCTCGGCCGGCTGCCGTCGGCCCGTTCGTGACCAGGCCCGCGAGCGTGCTACAGTTTCGCCCGCCACGAGCGGTGATCGTTCGTGGCGTGACCAGTGGACAGCGTAATATGTCCCGGCACCCGCCGCAGATGGCGGGCGCGGGGTGCGATATGGTGTTGCGGGTCGTGCCACGGGGATGTGGCGGAATGGCAGACGCGCACGGTTCAGGTCCGTGTGTCCGAAAGGACGTGGGGGTTCAACTCCCCCCATCCCCACCAGAACGAGGGCTCCGCAGGATGCGGGGCCCTCGCGCCGTATCGGGGCGTACCGGACGTCACGCTATGCTCCGATGGTTTCCCTGCCTCCTATGGACCAGGAGTGGCGTGTGAGTGTCGCGTTGGTGACCGGTTCGGGCGGTCTGATCGGCTCCGAGGCGGCCCGGCACTTCGCCGGGCTGGGTCTCGACGTGGTCGGCATCGACAACGACATGCGGCGGTACTTCTTCGGTGAGGACGGCTCGACCGCCTGGAGCCTCGACCGCCTCGCCGCCGACCTCGGCACCGCGTACACCCACCACGCGGTGGACATCCGCGACCGGGACGGCCTGGAGCAGGTCTTCAAGCGGTACGGCCGGGACATCGCCGTGGTGATCCACAGCGCGGCGCAGCCGAGCCACGACTGGGCCGCGAAGGAGCCGTACACCGACTTCGACGTGAACGCCGGCGGCACGCTCAACGTGCTGGAGAACACCCGGCGGCACGCGATCGACGCGCCGTTCATCCACTGTTCCACCAACAAGGTCTACGGCGACCGGCCGAACTCGCTCCCGCTGGTCGAGCTGGAGACCCGCTACGAGCTGCCCGAGGACCACCACTGGTACGACGGCATCACCGAGGACATGTCGATCGACGAGTCGCTGCACTCGATCTTCGGCGCCTCGAAGGTGGCGGCGGACGTGATGGTCCAGGAGTACGGCCGGTACTTCGACATGAAGACCGCCTGTTTCCGGGGCGGGACGCTGACCGGGCCGGCGCACTCCGCGGCCGAGCTGCACGGCTTCCTGGCGTACCTGATGCGGTGCGTGATGGAGGGCCGGACCTACAACCTCTTCGGCTACAAGGGAAAGATGGTCCGGGACGCGATCCACTCCCGGGACGTGCTGACCGCGTTCGAGGCGTTCTTCCGCGAGCCGCGCTCCGCCCAGGTCTACAACCTCGGCGGCGGCCGGCACTCGAACACCTCGCACATCGAGGCGTTCCGGATCGCCCAGGAGATCACCGGCCGCGAGGCGCAGATCAACTACGTCGAGCAGGCCCGCACCGGCGACCACCAGTGGTACGTCAGCAGCATGGCCCGCTTCGAGGAGCACTACCCGGCCTGGAAGATCACCTACGACGTGCCGATGATCCTCCGGGAGATCTACGAGGCGAACGTCGACAAGTGGGTGCCGAAGCCATGACCGGCGACACCAAGCGCAACGTGCTCGGCGTCGGGGTCGACGCGACCGACTACGCCCGGGCCACCGAGGCGGTGGTCGCGGCCGCGCACGAGCGCCGCCCGATGGCGCTGACCGCGCTGGCCGTGCACGGCGTGATGACCGGGGTGCTCGACCCGGCGCACAACGCCCGGCTCAACTCGTTCGACGTGGTGACCCCCGATGGGCAGCCGGTGCGCTGGGCGCTCAACCTGCTGCACGGCGCCGGCCTCACCGACCGCGTCTACGGGCCGGAGCTGACGCTGCGCGTGCTGTCCCGGTTCGCCGACGAAGGGTTGCCCGTCTACCTCTACGGCTCCACCGAGGAGACGCTGGCCCGCCTGGTCCCGGCACTGGAGCGCCGGTTCCCGGCGCTGAAGATCGCCGGCGTGGAGCCGTCCAAGTTCCGCGCGGTCACGGCGGGCGAGGACGCCGAGATCGCCGACCGGATCCGGGCCAGCGGCGCCCGCCTCGTCCTGGTCGGGCTGGGCTGCCCCCGGCAGGAGGTCTTCGCGTACGCGATGCGGCCGCTGCTGGACATGCCGCTGATGGCGGTCGGCGCGGCGTTCGACTACCACGCCGGCCTGCTGCGCAATCCGCCCCCGTGGATGCAGCGCGCCGGGCTGGAGTGGTTCTGGCGGCTCGGCCTGGAGCCGAAGCGGCTGTGGCGCCGCTACGTCATCCTCAACCCGGCCTACCTGGCCCGGTTGGCGGCGCAGAAGACCGGCCTGTGGAAGGCCACCCCGCCGGCGCCGGCCACCGGCCGCCCCGCCACCTTCGACGTCTGACCCGACGACGTCCGGCGGCCACCCGTGAGGGGGACCGCCGGACGCCGGTGGGAGAGGTTGGCTGCGGTGGTGACGGTCGCCCGGGTGAGGCTCCGGGAGACCGGTCGACACGATGCTAGGTCGCCGGCACGACCACTGTGAACATTCCGGAACCGCCATAACGCCGGCGCGATGACCCCTACGGGAACGCGTACCGGGGGAACCGGGGGGCCGTCCCCGATTCGGCGGGCGTCGAACTGGGCAAGGCTGGGTCCATGGATGACCGTCTCGCCGTGCTGCTTCCCGTCGCCGCCGTCTGGCTGGCCGCCGGCCTGGTCGCCGAGGGCCTGCCCGGGCTGGACCGGGCCCGGGCGCTGCGTCGGCGTACCGGATGGTTGTCCGCCCTGGTGCTGACCGGCCTCGTGCTCACCGCGGCGGTCCTGGCCGCGGGCCTGCAGAGCGCCGGCGACACGGCGGTCGACCGGGCCGCCGCCGGTCTCGCCGTCGCTGCCGTCCCGGCGGCGGTCGTCGCGGCCTGCACGGTACGCCGGGTCCGGCGGGTGCGGGCCGGCGCGGGTGCCTTCGCGGCGGCGCCCGGGATCCCGGCCCCGCACGGTCTGCGGGCCGCCGCCGCGCACCCGCTGATCCCGCTGCCGTTGCAGGCGACCGCGCTCGCGGTGCTCGTCGCCGTGCTCCCGGCCGCCGGGGTCGACCTCTTCGCCGCACCGGGCCTGGCCGGCCCGGCGATCACGGTCGCCGTGCTCGCGGTGTCCGCGATCGGGGTACGGCACGCGTTGCGGCACAACCGGCTCGCCGAGCGGGCGTTGCCGCCCGCGCGGGCGACGGCGGTGTCAGCGCGTCCGGCCGGCGCCCTGCACGTATAGCAGTTCCAGGATCGCCCGGGTCGCCTCGAACCAGCGGTCCAGCCAGCCGGGCGGGGGGACGCTGCCCTTCGGGGGCAGCTCCATCAGCAGGCCGCGCAGGAGCGGGTGGTCCACCAGGGACTCCTGCTGCTCCATCGGCCAACCGCTGGGCGGGAAGGACGGCTCGGTGAGCGGGTTGGGGTCGAGCGACGGCAGGGAGAGTGGCCCGGCGGACTGCTCCGGCGCGGTGGCCATCTCCTCGCCCTCGGTGGAGACCACCTCGGTGAGGACGGTGTCCCGGCGCGCCCCGCGGTATTTGCCACCGAACCGCTCCGGCTTTCCCGGGCCGCTGGTGAGGTTCTCTGAACCGATCGTCGTCATCCGTCTCGCCTGCCTCGTTCGGTTGCCGATCCGTGCGGTTCAACGAGGCGGAACGGAACTGGCGACGGGTGGCCGGCACCGGCCGGCGCGCGAACGAAACGGTCCCGCCCGGCGACGCTGCCGGGCGGGACCACGCTTTCGGTGACGATCAGCTCCGGCCGAACGCACCGCCCCTGGCGCGGGCGACGAAGGCGTGCCAGTCGCCCGGGGCGAAGACCAGGGCCGGGCCGGCCTTGTCCTTCGAGTCCCGCACTCCGACCGCCCCGGTCACGTACGCGACCTCGACACAGTTGTCGCAGTTCGGCCCGCTCTTCGAGCTCTTGAACCACGTCGCCTGCGTCAGGTCCACGGGGAACTCCTTGGTCGCCATTTCCACAGTGGCTCCTCTGCCAGTTTCGCGATGTGTGCGATGGATTCCTCCGGGCGTATGGCCGCTGCTCGAATGTGATCGAAGATGAAGCTGTACTTCTGCAGTTCGTCGCTCTTCTCCAGGAAGAGCCCACCCGTGGCGTTCTCCGCGTACACGACATCGGGATCACTCGGTTCGGGGAAGCTGAGGATGGTGAAGGTGCCGTCCATGCCGGCGTGCGCGCCCACCTCGAAGGGCAGGACCTGCACCGTCACGTTCGGCAGCTGGGCCACCTCCACCAGCCGCTTGAGCTGGCCACGCATCACCGCGTCGCCGCCCACCGGCCGGCTCAGCACCGCCTCATCGAGCACCACCCACAGATCGACCGGATCGTCCTGGGTCAACAACGACTGACGGCCCAGTCGGACACGCACCCGTTGTTCGACCTGTTCGGCGGTGAAGTCCGGCCGGGCGGCGCGGATCATCGCCCCGGCGTACTCCTCGGTCTCCAGCAGCCCCGGCACGACCTGCTGCTCGTACGCGCGGATCGAGCTGGCCGCGGCCTCCAGGCCGACGTACGCCCCGACGAGCACGGTGCTGTAGGGATGCCACCAGCCCTTCTGCCGGGCCTCGCGGGCGATCTGCACCAGCTCGTCGCTCTCCGCGCCGACCACCCCGTAGATCCGGAGCATGTCCCGTACGTCGCGGGGCGTCGCGGTGGTGTGGCCGGTCTCGATCCGGGAGATCTTGGACGCCGAACACTCCAGTTGCTCGGCGACCACCTCGATGGTGATGCCGGCGGCCTCCCGCTGCCGGCGGAGTTCCGCACCCAGCCGGCGCCGGCGGATGGTCGGGCTGCGCCGTTCACTCATGACGCCGCCCACCGGCTCGCGGGACCAGGACTCACAGACACCCGGCTACCTCCGGTCGGTCGCGCCCCGGTTCGGCACCCGCCGTGGGCGCGACCCGGGGGCGGCGGGCGAGCGTTCGCGGCAGGGGTGGTGCCGGTCGTCGACCGGCCGCGACGGGCGAAACCGGCGTCCAGTGTGCCGTTTGGGTACCTGAGGGTTCAAGCGCCCCGTTCACGTGTCCCCCTCACCTATCGGCAAAAGTCGACGTGCAACTTGCATCCGGCAGGTCGCTGATGCACTCTGTCGGTATGGCACGGGTTACTCACCGTCTTCGCATGATCTCCGGGCGTGGTGACACCACGGTCCGTGGGACGGCCGGAGGGGAGCCGTCCCGCGCCGCGAGACCTGCCCCGGGGTGAAGACCCCGCCGCTGCACGCCGGCTCGGCTGCGGCGGCGGGAGCGGTAACCGGGAGCAGCCGGGTGATGGTCGGGTGGCGGTCCGCCACCGCGGGTACGGCCCGACCAGCACCGACCCACCGACCGCCGGTCCACCGAGGTAGACCCCCCGTCACCGGACCGCACCGACCCCGTTCCGTCTCGCCGGCCCGAAACCGCCGGCCGAACCTTCCCAGGAGCCCATGTGCTTCCCCGCTCCGGTGACGTACTGCACGTGACTCGCGCGGCGAGTGTCCAGTTCTTCCGACCGATCATGTTCCGGGTGATCCGGGTGCTCGACTGGCCGACCTACGACGGTTGGCTCTGGCTCGACGGCTACGAGTTGAACGCGGCGGGGGACGCGGTCAACCGACGGTCGATCTTCGTACTTCAGGAGGGGTTGCGGCAGGTCCAGGCCGCACCGGCCCCTCGTCAGCACACCGTACGGACGGCCCGACGTCCGGTGGTCCGGACTCCGGTCCGGGTGGGCTGACCTCACGATTCCCGGTCGGGAGGGCGTGCCGCCGCCATAGAATCGGTACGCCCACCCCGGCACCGTTCCACCCCGCGCGCCACGGACCCTGAACCTGGGATGGTCATGGTCAATCTGCCCGCCGCGCGGCGGCACCACCGGTCCCGTGTCGGCTATGCCTTCGGGCTCTTCCTCTTCCTCGGCCTCGCCACCGTGCTCGCGCTCGCGGTCCGCCATCCGGCCTTCTCCGCCACCCAGCAACTCGCCGAACCCGTGCCCGCCCCGGAGATCACCGTGGCCGGCGAGGGCGCGCGGTCGGTCGGCGAGCCGGTGGAGGCCGAGCCGTACGGGGACGAGCCGGACGAGGACGAGCGGGACGGGGCCGGGTCGGCGACGGCGGACGACACCGACGATGATCAGGCGGGCTCCGGGGCCGGGGAGGGCGCGCTCGCGGACCGCCCCACCGACTCGACCGACCTCAGCCGGTCACTGTTCTATTCCGGCCTGCTCGGGCTCGCCATCTCGCTCGCCGGGCTCGGCCTGGTGGGCACCCGACGCCGGCAGTGGTGACCGTCAGGGTGTGGTGGTGGTCGCCGGCGCGGAACTCGGCGTGGTCGCGCGGGTGGTGGGCGGGGCCGCCGCGGCCACCACGAGCGTGACCCGGTCGCCGTCGCCGACGGAGTAACCGGCCTCCGGGTCGGTGGCGATCACCGTGCCGGCCGGTCGGTCCGACGGCCGACGCTGCACCCGGTAGTCGACACCCAACCGGTCCAGCGCCGCCCGGGCGGCGGACTCGGGCAGCCCGACCAGCGGCGGCATCGGCACCTCGGCGGGCGGAGTCGTGGTCGGGGGCGTGCTCGGCGGGGAACTGCTCGGCGACGCGCTGGTCGGCGCGGCGCTGGTCCGCGCCGAGGTGCTGGGCACCGCCGACGGCGTCGGGCCCGGACCGTCGTTCCGCTCGGCGGCACGCAGCGCCAGCCACACGCCGGCCGCGATCAGACCGAGCAGGACCAGCGCCAGGATGCCCAGCAGGATCGGCATCCACCAGCGGCGTCCGGCCTGCTCGTCGCCGTACCACTCGGCGCCCGGCTCGGGGTAGCCGGCCGGTCGTGGCGGTGGCACGCCGGCGCGCCCGGACCAGGCCGCGCCGCCGACCGGTTCCTGGCGGGTGGTGGCGTCCAGCGGCCGGCGACCCCCGCCGGGCAGCGGCCGGGTGGCGTCCCCGTCCGCCCCGCCGGGCACCGCCCGCGTCGCGTCGGGATCGTCGCCGGCCGCGCCCGGGTTCCGGGGCATCGCGCGGGTGGCGTCGGCGTCCTCGCCGCCCGCTCCCCGCGGCATGGCGCGGGTGGCGTCGGCGTCGCCCCCGTGCGGGGGCAGCGCCCGGGTGGCGTCCGCGTCACCGGCGGGTGGATCCTGACGGTCGTCGCTCATGGCACACGTCCTTTCCCCACCGGGACGGGGGCACACGGCCCTCGATCGTCCACGGTAGCGGTCCGCGGCCATGCCGGCCCGCATCAGCGCGCCGTGCTGCCCGAGCCCGTCGTCAGGGAGTGGGCGACGGACTCGCGGTCGGCGCGTCCCCGCAGGTGAGCGCGATCTGGTCGTTCCACCGGGCGGCGCTGCCGGCGGCCGGTTCCTGCCCGGTGACCGGCCCCTGCCGGCCGCTGCGGTAGCGCGGATACAGCCCCGCCTCCACCAGGTCGTCCGCCGCGTCGGCGCAGGACAGGGCGCCGACCTCCGGCACGGTGACGGCCGGGGCCGGCCCGGCGACCCAGACGGTGACCGTGACGCCGCGCTTGACCGGCTCGCCGGGGCCCGGCGAGGTCCGCTCGACGGTACGACCGGAGCCGGCGCCGAACACCAGCCGCCAGCCGAGCCGGCGGTCGCGCAACTCCTGCCGGGCCCGCGCGAAGTCGGCGCCGACCAGATCCGGCACGGTGAGGCCGGACGGGGTACGCCGCGGACCGCTGGGGCGGTCGTCGGCGGGCCGGGGGGACGGTGCGCTCGGCGTCTCCGGTGGGGCGGACGTCGGCACGGCACCGGTCGGCGTGGACCCGGAGGAGGCGGCGGGCGGGTCCGGCTCACCGGCGAGCACCCAGCCGCCGCTGGCCCCGATCACCGCCAGCAGGACCACCGCCAGAGCGCCGCCGAGAAAGAGCCGGGTACGCCCCGGGCCGGTCCCGTCGTCGCGTACCGGCTGTCGATCGTCCGTCATCGCGTCCCCCGCCTCGTTCGTCGGCGACCGTAGCCGGTGTCGCCAAACCGTCCGCGACCGGTCGCCGGATCCCACGACTCGCCGGGGCGACCTCGGGACGCTACGCTGCCCCGCATGGCCAGACGGGGCTGGGGAGGATCGACCGCCGCCGCACTCGGCGTCGCCGCCGGTGCGGGCGCCGCGCAGCTCGGCTTCGGCTACGGGCTGGGCATCATCAACTGGGCGCCGACCGGCTCGGTGCGCGTCGAGGCGGCCTGGGTGGCGAGTCTCGCCTGGGCCACCTGGATCGCGGCGACCTCGGTCATCGCCGGCGCGGTCTGCGCCCAACGACTGCGGGGTGGCGGCGACGAACCGGTGGGCACCCTGCCCCGACTCGGTCTCGCGCTCGCCGCCGGCGCCGGCGCGCTGGTCACGGTGCTGCTGGTGGCGGTGCCGGCCCGGGCGGCCCGGGTGCCCGACACGTCCTCGCCGCAGACCGTCGCGGCGACGTACGCGGCCGTCGGTCTGGTGCTCGGGGTGCTGCTGGCGACCTGGGCGCTGCACACCCGCGCCGCCGCCACCAACCTGATCGCCACCACCGGTTGGCTCTGGCTGCTCGCCGTGGTGTCGGTGGTCGACGGCGTGCTGTCCGGCCGTGGCCTCAGCACCGCCCAGCTCGGCATCTGGCAGATCAGCGCGGACCGGGCCGAATTCTGGATCCGGGACTACTTCTACTGGCCCGGGGCCCTGCTCTCCCTGGGCTCCGCCCTGGTGATCGGTCTGCTGGCCGCCCGCCGCGCGGTCCGCGACCCGCAGGCTCGGGTCGGCGCGACGGCGTCCGGCGCGGCCGGCCCGCTGCTGGTCGCGCTGGCCTACCTGCTGGCCGTGCCGCGACTCGCCGGGATCGCCGCCGAGCAGCTGTCCGCCCACCTGATCGCCCCGTACGCGGTCATCGCCGGCCTGGCCGGCTCGGTCCTGGTGGCCGCGCTCGCCCAGCGGGCCGACCGCCGAGCCAACGATCGCCCGCCGGTGTCGGTGCCCCGCCAGCGCGCCGGGGAGCCGGATCCGGCGTCGACCCTCGCCGGGTATCCGCAGGCGGGGCGGACCGACGTCACCGGGTCGGAGTCCACGTCATCCGGTGGCGATGCCGAGTCGACCACCGGGTCCGACGTCGTCGGCGCCGAGCGGGCACCGGGCACGGAGGACAAGCCGGCGCGGAGGTTCTTCGGCCGCCGGGCGGGCCGGGCCACGCCGGACGCCGACGCCGCAACCGCGCCGGCACGGACGAGCGAGCCGGCATCCACCACTCCGGAGAAGGCGGCCGGTCGCCTCGACGAGCCGACCGGGGGAACGGGCCCGGACTCCGGTGCCGACCCGGACCCGACTCCGGGCACCGGCGCGGAGTCCACCCGGGTGGATCGGCCGCCCCCGGCGGCGGGCCGCACGAGTCGGTCGTCCGGCACGCGCGCCGGCTCGGGGGGCCGCTCCGCGCGGGCCGCCGCCGACCGTGCCGGCCGCGCCATACCGCCCCAGCGGCAGCCCGACGCCGCGCTACCGGCCACCGACGCCCCCGACGGCGGGAACGGCTCGGACGCGACCCCGCCCGCGCGCACCGACGAGCCGAAGACCCGCCGCAAGCCCTGACCACCCCGGTCCCGCCGCAACCTCCCCGACGTGGCGGGAACAGAGGCGGTCCGATGCCACCACCTCCCCGAAGTGGCGGCATCGACCGGGCGGGCTGGGTCAGTCGACCGGCCAGGTGTGGACCGGCTCGTTGCCGCGTTGCAACTCGGCGTAACGCTGGACCATGTGGTGCAGCGCGGCCTTCCGGTCCATGCCCTGGTGCCGCTCCGCCGCCCACACCGTCTCGGTCTGCCAGACCGCGCCGTTACGGCCGGTCCGGCAGCGACCCTCGATCACGCCGAGGAGGCGGTCCCGCTCGGCCGGGGCGACGCCGAACCGGTCCAGCCCCTGCGCCGCCACGGGCAGCAGCGTGTCGAGGACGAGCCGGGTGACCGGCACGTCGCCGACCCGGGGCCAGTGCAGCACCGCGTCCATCCCGCGCCGCGCGGCCGCGTGGAAGTTCTCCTCGGCGGAGCTGAACGTGAGCTGACTCCAGATCGGACGATCCGACTCGGCCAGGCCACGGGCGAGGCCGAAGTAGAACGCCGCGTTGGCGAGCATGTCCACCACGGTCGGGCCGGCCGGCAGTACCCGGTTCTCCACCCGCAGGTGGGGGCGGCCGTTCATGATGTCGTAGACCGGGCGGTTCCAGCGGTAGACGGTCCCGTTGTGCAGCCGCAGCTCGCCGAGCTGGGGCACGCCGCCGGCGTGCAGCACCTCGACCGGGTCCTCCTCCTCGCAGATCGGCAGCAGCGGCGGGAAGTAGCGGACGTTCTCCTCGAAGAGGTCGAAGATCGAGGTGATCCAGCGCTCCCCGAACCAGACCCGGGGGCGTACGCCCTGGGCCTTCAGCTCGTCCGGGCGGGTGTCGGTGGCCTGCTCGAAGAGGGCGATGCGGGTCTCCGCCCAGAGCTGCCGGCCGTAGAGGAAGGGCGAGTTGGCCCCCACCGCGACCTGCACGCCCGCGATCGCCTGGGACGCGTTCCAGTAGTCGGCGAAGCTGTCCGGCGCGACCTGGAGGTGGAACTGGAGGCTGGTGCAGGCGGCCTCCGGCGCGATCGAGTCGGTGTGCGTACGCAGCCGCTCGACACCGTTGATGTCCAGCTCGATGTCCTCACCGCGCGCGCCGACGATCTGGTCGTTGAGCACCCGGTAGCGCTCGTCCGTGGAGAGGTTGTCGGCGACCAGGTGGCGCTCGGTGAGGGTGGGCAGGATGCCGACCATCACGATGGTCGCGTCGGACTTGGCGGCCCGCTCGTCGGCGCGGCTGAGGCTGCTGCGCAGATCCTGCTCGTAGTCGGCGAAGCCGCCGCCCTCGATCAGCCGGGGTGAGGCGTTCAGTTCGAGGTTGAACTGTCCCAGCTCGGTCTGGAACAGCGGGTCGGCGATGTCGGCCAGGATCTGGTCGTTGCGCATGGCCGGCTCGGCGGCGGCGTCGACCAGGTTCAGCTCGATCTCCAGCCCGGTCATCGGGCGGTCCGCGTCGAAGCCGAAGTCGTCCAGCATCAGCGCGAACACGTCCAGACACCGCCGGACCTTCTGCCGGTAGCGGACCCGATCCTCCCGGGAGAAGGCGCCCTGCTCGACGTCCCTACCCATGTGTCCTCCCGGCGCCGGTGCGACGGAACCGTACCGTTCCGCAACGCATTGTGAACCATCCACGTGGTGTGCGTAAGTGCGTCCGGTCCGGTGGTGTCCGTCGCTCGGTCGCAGGTCTGCACCTGTACCCAGCGGAGACGTCGCGCAGCACCCGGGACCGAAGAACAACACGTGACAATTCGCACGACCCCGCGTACGCGAACGGGCCCGCACCGTGGAGACGGCGCGGGCCCGTGGGCCTGGTGGGCTCAGCCCTGGCGGACGGCCTCGCCCTCGATCTCGATCTTGACCTTGCGGCCGACCAGGACGCCGCCGGTCTCCAGCGCGACGTTCCAGGTCAGACCGAAGTCCTCCCGGTCGATCTCGGTGGACGCGGAGAAGCCGAAGATGTCCTGCCCGAACGGGCTGCGTCCGACGCCCTCGAACTCCACCTCCAGCTCGACCGGGCGGGTCACGCCCTTGATGGTCAGGTCACCGGAGAGCACGAACTCGTTGCCCGAGCGCGACGTCACGCCGGTGCTGCGGAACTCCAGCGTGGGAAACTGCTCGGCGTCGAGGAACTCCGGGCTGCGCAGGTGCGCGTCCCGGTCGGCCTGCGCGGTGTTGATGCTGGCGGCCTGGATGGTGGCGGTGACCGCGGACTCCAGCGGGTCGTCGGTGACCGTGATGGTGGCGGTGGCGTCGGCGAACTCACCGCGTACCTTGCTGACCATCATGTGCCGTGCGACGAAACCCACCCGCTTGTGCGCGGCGTCCAGGAGGTACGTGCCGGGGGCGGGGATGGTGAGGCCCTCCCAGTCGCGGGTAGTCGCCTCGGTGCTGCTGGTCATGATGCTCTCCTCCGGAGAAGATTGTTGAGTAGCCCAACGGCTGACTGAGCAACTATAGCTACGGCAATATTCCCTGTGTCAAGTGTTGCTAGGATGGTGGCGTGGACCAGAACGTGTTCGACGACCCCCGGATCACCGCCGTCGGCCTGCTCGTCGAGGCGCACGCCGGGCTGTCCGCCCGGTTCGCCGCCCAGTTCGAGGAGCACGGCCTGTCACCCGTCGAGTTCGAGGTGCTCACCCGCCTCGCCCGGTCGCCGCACAACCAGCTGCGGATGACCGACCTCGCGGCGCAGACCTCGCTCTCGACCAGCGGCGTGACCCGGGTGGTCGACCGGATGGAACGCGACGGCCTGATCTGCCGACGGGCCTGCCCGTCCGACCGGCGCAGTTCCTTCGCGGTGGTGACCGCCGCCGGCCTGAGCCGACTGGACGAGATCCTGCCCGGTCACCTGAAGATCATCGAGCAGTGGTTCACCGGCCAGCTCGACCCGGCCCAGCTGGACGGGCTCCTGGACGGCCTGCGCCGGGTTCGCGACGCGGTCCACCCGGGCGCCACCGCCGGCAGCACCGAGCCGGCCGGCACCCCCGCCTGCTGAGGCGTGCCTACCGGTCGGTCACCGGCAGAATGACCGGCAGAACCGTCCTGAGATCGGGACAAAGTCCAGCATAAGCCAGCGAAACGTCCAGCCCACACGGATAGGCTTCCGGCAGCGGGGGGCACCGGGGGGTGCTGGCGCGAGCGTGGAGCGAGGGGCAGCACCAGGGGGCTACTTCGCTCGCGCCACCCCCGCGCCCTCCGCTCAGCCCCGCCGCGCGCGATCCCGCTGCGCCACCAGGGAGTAGAGCAGTTCCTCCTCCCGGGGCAGCAGGCTGACCCCGGTGGCCTGCCGGGCGCGGTCCAGCCGGTCCAGCACGGCCACCTCACCGGTGCTGGCGGCCAACCCGACCAGCGCCTCGACCAGGTCCCGCCGGTCCGCACCGCCGGACGCCGCATCGGCCGCGGCGGCGAACCACTCCGCCGCCAGCTCACGATCCCCCCGGTGCAGCGCCACCTGACCCTCGATCAGTCCGCGGAGCGCATCCTCGGTGCGGACGTCCCGACCCGTGCCGGGCGGGTCCCAGCGCTCGGCGGCCGACGGCCGACGGGGCGCCGGCACCGGCCCGGCCGGCCACAGCTCCGACACCACGGCCGACGCGTCGTCGACGCGCCCCTGGAGCGCGAGCGCCAGCCCGACCGTGCCGACCACCCGACGACGCCGCCCGGGATCGCCCAGCTCCACCAGCGCCGCGGCGGCCCGCCGCCCCTGCTCGACCGCCTCCGCGTAGCGGCCCTCCCACCGGGTCAGCTCGGCCAGATCGGCCCGGGCCAGCAGGCGCAGGCGCTGGTCGCCGCACTGCGCGGCCAGCCGGTCCACGGTGGCCAGCCGCCGCCGGGCCCCGGCCAGCTGCCCCACCCGTACGTCGTGCCAGGTCAGGTGGTGCTGGGCAACGGCCATCTCGCGTGCCCGGCCGTGCCGGGTGGCCAACGACAGCGCGGCCTCGGCCTGCTCACGCGCCTCGTCGTGGGCGCCGAGACCGCGCAGCAGCGCGCAGAGCACCGACCGGGCGGACAGCTCCCCGGTCACGTCGCCGACCTCGGTGAAGGTGACCAGCGCCGCCCGCGCCGCCGGCAACTCCTCCGCCCCCGCGCCGTGCTCGACGGCCAGCCGGGCCGCACCGAGCAGCGCCCAGGCGCGCAGCACCGGCGGCACCCCGGCGGTACGCGGATCGTCCAGCAGCCGACGCAGCCACCGGCGGCCGGACACGTCCCGCCCCCGCAGCCGCCACCAGCGGGGCAGCGCGGCGGCCAACAGCAGCGCCGTCGCCGGGGCCCGCTCGCCCGCGTACGCCAGCGCGGCGGTGATGTCGCTCGTCGCCTCGTCGAGCAGGTGGACGCTGCCGGGCAGCTCCGCGCCGACCAGGCCGGGCGCGGTACGCCGGACCAGCCCGGCGACCACCGTCGCGTGCCGGAGCCGGATGTCGTCCGTCTCGCCCTCGGCGTCGGCCTGCTCGGCCGCGAAGTCACGCACCGCGTCCAGCAGCCGGAACCGGAACGGGCCCGTCCCCCGGACGCTGAGCAGGCCCAGCTCCCGCAGCCGGTCCAGCAGCGGCACCGCGTCCCACCGGTCGGCGCCGGTGGCGAGCAGTTCCTCGGCCAGCTCCACCGACCAGCGGTTGCGGAAGGCGGACAGGCGGCGCAACGCCGCCCGCTCGGCCGGGGCGAGCAGGTGGTAGCTGGTCGCCACCGCCTCGCGCAACGTCGCCGTGCCGGCGGCCGGCTGCCCGCCGGGCCGCACGTCGGCCAGGTCCAGGACGCGGTCGCCGTAGCGGTCGAGCAGCTCGGTGACGTCGAGGATGCGGCCGCGGGCCGCCATCAGCTCGACGGCCAGCGGCAGTCCACCGAGCCGGCGGACCAGCGCGGCCAGCGCCGGCAGCTCGGCCGGGGTGGGCGGCGCGTGCCGGGCCTGGGTGAGCCGGGCGGCGAAGAGCGCCGCGGCGGGCCACCGGTCCAGGTCGGTCCGCTCCGTCGGCCGCGCGCCCGGCGGTGGCACGTCCAGCGGCGCCACCGGCCGGACCAGCTCGCCGGGGAGTCCGACCGGCCGGCGACCGGTCGCCAGCACCCGCAGCGTCGGCGCGGCGGCGGTCAGCGACCGCAGTGCCTCGGCCACCGGCCCGGGCGCCCGCTCGACGGCGTCGACCAGCAGCAGCGCCGGGCGGCCGGCGAGCCGGCAGGAGAGGTCGGCCAGCCGGCTCACGCCGAAGACCGCCGCCGAGGCGGCCAGCACGTCGGCCGTGTCCGAGCCCTCGCCGACCAGCACCCCGACCACACCGGCGGGATGGCGGGCCGCCACCGCGTGGGCGACGGTCAGCGCGAGGGCGCTCTTGCCGACGCCGGCCAGCCCGACCAGGCTCACCACCGGATGCGCGCCGATCAGGTCGGACACCTCGGCCACGTCCCGGTCCCGCCCGAGCAGCGCCACCGGTTTCGGCAACGCGGTCGGCGTACCCGGGTCGTCGGCGGCCGGGACGCGCGGCGCCGGATCGGCCGGTGCGGGCCGGGCGGTGGTGACGAACTCCCGGCGGTCGTCTCCGGTCAGCCCGAGCGCGTCGGCCAGCAGCTCGACGGTGGTGCGTTGGGGTCGGGTCGCCCGCCCCCGTTCCAGATCACGGACCGTGCGCACGCCCACGCCGGCCCGGCCCGCCAGCTCGGCCTGGGTCAGGCCGGCGGCGAGCCGGTGCCCGCGTACCAGATCGGACAGCGGGGTCCGACCACCGGGGCTCCGCGAACGATCATGATCGGGAGTCATGGGCACGAAGAGTACGGATCGGGTCCGACGCTCCACAGCCCATCGTCAACCACCCGACCGTCCATCGCCGATATCCGACAGACGGCCGAAACGGGGCGTCGCTCACATACCGAGGTCGCGGGCGATGATCATGCGCTGCACCTCGCTGGTGCCCTCGCCGATCTCCAGGATCTTGGAGTCCCGCCAGAAGCGGGCCACCGGGTACTCGTTCATGAAGCCGTAGCCGCCGTGGATCTGGGTCGCCTCCCGGGCGTTGTCCACCGCGACGGTGCTGGCGTGCAGCTTGGCGATCGCCGCCTGCCGCTTGAACGGCTCACCGGCGAGCATCCGGGCGGCGGCGTCGTAGTAGGCCAGCCGCGCGGTGTGCGCCTTCATCTCCATGTCCGCGATCTTGAACTGGATGGCCTGGTAGTTGCCGATCGGCTGGCCGAACGCCTGGCGCTCCTTCGCGTACTTCACCGACTCGTCGACGCAGCCCTGGGCCAGCCCGACCGCCAGCGCGGCGATGGCGATCCGGCCCTCGTCCAGGATGCGCAGGAACTGCGCGAAACCCCGACCGCGCTCACCGAGCAGGTTGGCCGCCGGCACCCGGCAGTCGTCGAAGGTCAGCTCGTGGGTGTCCGAGGCGTTCCAGCCGACCTTGGAGTAACCGGGCGCGACCGTGAAGCCGGGCGTGCCGGACGGCACGATGATGGTGGACAGCTCCTTGCTGCCGTCCGGCTTCGTGCCGGTGACCGCGGTGACCGTGACCAGCGCGGTGATGTCGGTGCCGGAGTTGGTGATGAACGCCTTCGAACCGTTGATCACCCACTCGTCGCCGTCCAGCACCGCCCGGGTCCGGGTGCCGCCCGCGTCCGAGCCGGTGCCCGGCTCGGTGAGCCCGAAGCCGGCCAGCGCCTCACCGCTGAGCAGCTTCGGCAGCCATCGCGCCTTCTGCTCCTCGGTGCCGAACCGGTAGATCGGCATGGCGCCGAGCGAGACCGCCGCCTCCAGCGTGATCGCCACGCTGGAGTCGACCCGGGCCAGCTCCTCCAGCACCAGGCAGAGCGCGAAGTAGTCGCCACCCATGCCGCCGTGCTCCTCGGCGAAGGGAAGACCGAACAGGCCCATCTTGCCCATCTGCCGGACGATCTCGTACGGGAAGGTGTGCTGCTCGTAGTGCTCGCCGATCACCGGGGCGACCACCTCGCGGGCGAAGTCCCGGACGCTCTCCCGCAGCGCCTGCTGCTCCTCGTCGAGCCGGAAGTCCATGTCGATCCTCCTGGAAGGCGGGCCGCCGGGCGCTCGTGACGCCGGGAGCGGCTGAAGCGTTAGGAGGGGCCCCTTTCCATGCACCAGGCGTTAAGAGGGGGCCCTTCCTTACGGTCAGACGGGGGTGACGCCGTGTCTGCGGTGGGAGAAGTCGCGGTTCTTGGTGCGCGCGGCGGCGAACCGGCGCACCAGCTCGGCGCGCAGCTCGTGCGGCTCGACGATCGCGTCCACCACCAGCTCGCTGGCGAGCCGGACCACGTCGATGTCGCGCTCGTACTCCTCGCGCCTGGCGGCGACGAACGCGGCCCGCTCGGCCTCGTCCTCGATCGCGGCGATCTTGTTGGCGTAGACCGCGTTCACCGCGGCCTCCGCGCCCATCACCGCGATCTTCGCGGTGGGCAGCGCGATCGTGGCGTCGGGCTCGAAGCCGGGGCCGGCCATCGCGTAGAGACCCGCGCCGTACGCCTTGCGGACCACCACGCAGATCTTGGGTACGGTCGCCTCCGAGATCGCGGTGATCATCTTCGCGCCGTGCCGGATGATGCCCTGCTTCTCCACCGCGCTGCCGACCATGAAGCCGGGCACGTCGCTGAGGAACAGCAGCGGCACGTTGAACGCGTCGCAGAGCTGCACGAACCGGGTCGCCTTGTCGGCCGAGTCGACGAAGAGCACGCCGCCCTTGAACATCGAGTTGTTGCCGACGACGCCGACGACCTCGCCGTTCAGCCGGCCGAACCCGACGGTCAGCTCCCTGGCCCACAGCGCCTGGATCTCGAAGAAGCTGCCCTCGTCGAGCAGACCCTTGACGTAGCGGCGCATGTCGAACGCCTGCCGCTCGCTGGCCGGGACCAGCGCGGCCAGGTCGGCCTTCGCCGGCGCGTCCACGACCTCGGCGGCCGGCGGCTGCTGCTTCCAGTTCGACGGCAGGTAGGACAGGTAGGTCCGCACCACGTCGAGCGCGTCGTTCTCGGTCTTGCAGAGGAAGTGCCCGACGCCGGACTCGGTGCAGTGCACCTTGGCGCCGCCCATCGCCTCCAGCGTGGTCTTCTCACCGGTGACCATCTCGACCATCCGGTCGGAGCCGAGGTACATGCTGGCGTTGCCGTCCACCATGGCCACCACGTCGCAGAACGCCGGAATGTACGCCCCGCCCGCCGCGCTCGGCCCGAACAGCGCGCAGACCTGCGGGATCGAACCCGAGGCGCGGACCTGGTTCCAGAAGATCTTGCCGGCGCCGCGCCGGCCCGGGAACAGGTCGACCTGGTCGGTGATCCGGGCGCCGGCCGAGTCGACCAGGTAGACCATCGGCACACCGGTCGAGTAGGCCCGCTCGATGATCCGGATGATCTTCTCGACGGTGCGCGCGCCCCAGCTGCCGGCCTTGACCGTGGAGTCGTTCGCCATCAGGCAGACCTGCCGGCCGTCGATGGTCGCGGTGCCGGTCACCACGCCGTCGGCGGGCAGCCCGTCGGCCATCGCGTTGGCGTAGAGCCCGTCCTCGACGAAGGAGCCCTCGTCGACCAGGTAGGCCACGCGCTCGCGGGCGAACAGCTTGCCCTTGGCGGCGTTGGCCGCATGGTATTTGTCCGCACCGCCGGCGCGGGCGCGCTTGCGCAGCTGCTCCAGAGCCTCACCGTCGAGCGTCACGCCGACTCCCTTGCACCCCACCGACCTGAACGATCGTTAGGCTACCCCACCCCCGCCCCCTCCGGCGACCCACCACCCGCCGCACCCCCCGGCGGCCCCGGCCGTGTCGCTCGCTCCCGTCCACCCCCGGGATCAAGGAGGGGGCCGGGTCAGGACGGGAGGGGGGTGAGGCGGGTGCGAGGGCCGGCGCGGAGGACGCCCGACGGGAGCTTCTTGCCGACCAGGGTCTCGGCCAACTCCGCCGCCTCGATCAGGGCGTCCAGGTCGATGCCGGTGACGACGCCCATGTCGTGCAGCATGTGCACCGCCTCCTCGGTGGCCAGGTTGCCGCTGGCGCCCGGGGCGTACGGGCAGCCCCCGAGCCCGCCGACGCTGGCGTCGAACTCGGTGACACCCAGCTCCATGGCGGTCAGCATGTTGGCCAGGGCGGTGCCCCGGGTGTTGTGGAAGTGCAGCAGCACCGGCAGGTGGGCGTTGCGGTCGCGGACGGCGGTGACCAGCTCGCGGACGCGTCGGGGCGTACCCATGCCGGTGGTGTCGCCGAACGCGACGCGGTCCGCGCCGTCGCGGGCGACTCGGTCGACGATCGCGGCGACCCGCCGCGGATCGACGTCGCCCTCGTAGGGGCAGCCGAAGCTGGTCGCGACGATCACCTCGGCGGTGGCGCCCGCGCCGTGCAGCAGGTCGATCAGCTCGGCGATGTCGTCGAGCGACTCCTCGGTCGAGCGGTTGACGTTGCGCCGGTTGTGCGTGTCGCTGGCCGACACCACCACCTCGATCTCGGTGAAGCCGGCGGCCAGCGCCCGCTGCGCGCCCCGGGTGTTGGGCACCAGGGCCGAGTAGCGCACCCCGTCGACCTTCTCCGCCCGCTGCCACACCTCGTCGGCGTCGGCCATCTGCGGGATCGCCTTCGGGTGGACGAAGGAGACGGCCTCGATGCGCCGCACCCCGGTCCGGGACAGCGCGTCGAGCAGCCGCACCTTGGCGTCGGTGGGGATCGGCTCCTCGTTCTGGAGCCCGTCCCGGGGGCCTACCTCACGGATGCTGACGTGGTCCGGCAGTTCCGCCATTGGGGTCACCTCGCTGTGACGTCGTTCGTGGCTCGTCTCCCCGAAGTGTGACACCCCGGCGGGGGTCGCCCCGCCGGCGGATCCGTGATGGTGTCGTATCGGGCCACCGCCGTTCGTGGAGCTGGTGGGGCGGCCGATCGGGCCGCGGCCCGGGACCGAGGGGGACCACATGACGGAGTACCTGATCGCGTTCAACGACGAGTGGGTGCACGAACACACGGCGGACGAGATGCGCGAGAAGGACGTCGCGGTGCGGGCCGTGATCGACGAGATGCTGGCGGAGGACGTGCTGATCTTCGCCAACGGCGGGCTCGGCCGGTCCACCGTGGTGTGCGCGGTCGAGTCGGTCGACGGCAGGCCCGTCTTCACCGACGGCCCGTACGCCGAGACCAAGGAGCACCTCGGCGGGTTCGTCGTCGTGGACGTGGCGGACGACGAGGCGGCCCAGCACTGGGCCGGCCGGCTCGCGACAGTGCTCGGCTGGCCGCAGGAGGTGCACCGGTTCCACGGCCCCGGGCAGGCCCGGCGCGCCGCCTCCGGAAAGCGGTGAACGCACCCTCGGCGGTGACCGCCGAAGCGGCGCTCACCCGGGCCCACCGCGAGGAATGGGCGCGGGTGGTCGCCGACCTCACGCGTCGCTTCGGCGACCTGCACGTCGCCGAGGACGCGACGGCGGAGGCGTTCGCGGCGGCCGCGGCACGCTGGCCGCGCGAGGGCGTACCGCCCAGTCCCGGTGGCTGGCTCGCCACCACGGCGACCCGCAAGGCGATCGACTGGCTCCGTCGTGAATCGCAGCGCGACGCCAAGCACCGGGCGGCCCTGGTCATGTATGACGACACCCCTCCCCGACCGACCGGCCCGATCGCTGACGACCGGCTCCGGCTGGTCTTCGTCTGCTGCCACCCGGCCCTCGCCATGGAGGCCCGGGTGGCGCTCACCCTGCGCCTGGTCGGTGGCCTCACCGTCGCCGAGATCGCCCGCGCCTTCCTGGTCCGGGAGACCGCGATGGCGCGGCGGATCACCCGGGCCAAGGAGAAGATCAGAGCCGCCGGCATCCCGTACCGGGTGCCCTCGGCAGACGACATCCGCGAGCGGCTCGACGGCGTGCTCGCGGTGGTCCACCTCGTCTTCAACGAGGGCTACCTGGCCGGCGAGGGGGACGACCCGCTCCGCGTCGACCTCAGCGACCGGGCGATCCACCTCGGCCGGCTGCTCCGGACCCTGCTCCCGGACGACGGCGAGGTCGCCGGGCTGCTCGCCCTGATGCTCCTCGTCGACGCCCGGCGGCCCGCGCGGGTGTCCCGCACCGGAGAGCTGGTGACCCTCGCCGAGCAGGACCGTGGCGCGTGGGACCGGGCCCGCGCCGCCGAGGGCAGGGCCTTGATCCGGGAGCGGATCGGGGCGCTCGCCGCCGGCGGTGACCCACCCGGGCGCTACCAGCTCCAGTCCGCGATCAACGCGGTCCACATGGAGGCGACGTGCGCGGCGGACACCAACTGGTCCACGATCGTCGCCCTCTACGACCGCCTGGCGCTGCTCGACCCCTCGCCGGTCGTGCGGCTCAACCGCGCGGTAGCGGTCGCCGAGGTCGACGGCCCCGGCGCCGGGCTCGCCGAGATCGACCGGCTCGCCCCGGCCCTCGACGGCTACCACGCCCTGCACGCCGCCCGCGCCGACCTGCTGCGTCGGCTCGGACGCGACGACGCGCGGCCGGCGTACGATCGGGCGATCGGTCTCGCCGGCAACGCCGCGGAGCGCGCCTACCTGACCCGCCGCCGGGACCAGCTCGGCGGCGACCCCGTCCCGGTGCCGGACGGCCGGTAGCGACGGCACGGCCGTCCGGCACCAGCGCGGGTCAGCGCATGCGGCCGACGATGCCGGTGTCGTAGTCGCCGGAGAGGAACTCCGGGTTCTCCAGCAGTTCGGCGAAGAACGGCAGGTTGCACTTCGGGCCGACGATCTCGAACTGGGCGACCGCCGCGCGCGCCCGCTCGACCGCCTCCTGCCGGGTCGCGCCGCTGACGATCAGCTTGGCCAGCAGGCTGTCGTAGAACGGGGTGACGGTGTTGCCGGCGACGTAGCCGGAGTCGACCCGCACTCCGGCGCCGGACGGCTCGTTCCAGGTGGTGATCGCGCCGGGGCCGGGCAGGAAGCGCTTCGGGTCCTCGGCGTTGATCCGCAGCTCGATGGCGTGGCCGCGCGGGGTGAGCGCGTCCGGGTCGAACGTCGGTGCCAGGCCGGACGCCACCCGGAGCTGCTCCTCGACCAGGTCGACGCCGTAGACGTATTCGGTGACCGGGTGCTCGACCTGGAGCCGCGTGTTCATCTCCAGGAAGAAGAACTCCTGCGTGGACGGGTCGAGCAGGCATTCGACGGTGCCCGCGTTGCGGTAGTCGACCGCCTCGCCGGCCCGGACCGCGGCGGCCAGGAACCGCTCCCGCAGCTCGGGTGAGACCGCCGGGGACGGCGACTCCTCGACCAGCTTCTGGTTGCGCCGCTGCACTGAGCACTCCCGCTCGCCGAGCGCCACCACCCGGCCGTCGGCCAGGCCGAGGATCTGCACCTCGACGTGGCGCACCCGGGGGAAGTAGCGCTCGATCAGCACCGAACCGTCGCCGAACATCCGCTCGGCGAACGCGCGGACCTTGTCGTACTCGGTGCGCAGCGCGGCCTCGTCGGCGGCCACGCCCATGCCCATGCCGCCGCCGCCCGCGGCGGCCTTGACCATCACCGGGTAGCCGATCTCGGTGGCGGCCGCGACGGCCGCGTCCAGGTCGGCGGCCGGTTCGGTGGTGCCGGGCGCGACCGGGACACCGGCCGCCGCCATCAGGTTACGAGCGTTGATCTTGTCGCCCATCGCGGTGATCGCGTCCGCGCCGGGTCCGACCCAGATCAGGCCGGCCCCCTCGACGGTACGGGCGAAGTCGGCGTTCTCCGACAGGAAGCCGTAGCCGGGGTGGATCGCCTGCGCGCCGGTGCTCCGGGCCGCGTCGAGGATCGCCTCCACGTTGCGGTAGCTCAGCGCCGGGTTGGCCGGCCCGACACAGACCGCCTCGTCGGCCTCGGTGACGAACGGCAGGTCGGCGTCGGCCTCCGAGTGCACCGCGACGGCCCGGATCCCGAGCCGGCGGGCGGTGCGGATCACCCGCCGGGCGATCTCCCCACGGTTGGCGACCAACAACGATTCGATCATGTGCGGCACGGACGTGACCCCTTCTCGACGCAAAGCCGGGGTCCCTTCTTAACACGCGTTAAGGTGCGTGCGGCGTGTCAGGTCGGGTCGGTGGGCGCGAGCAGGGCCGCCAGGGTCGCGCCGCGCAGCAGCTCCGCCCGCCGCCGGCGGTCCACCTCGCCACCCAGGAACGGGGTGGAGTTCATCAGGCCGAACGCGGCGTGGGCGAGCACCCGGGCGGCGCCGTCCGGCAGACCGGGGTGCAGCGCGGTCAGCACGGTGACCCACTCCTCCACGTACATCCGCTGGAGGCGGCGGATGCGGCGGCGCGGCTCGTCCGGGAGGCGGTCGAGCTCGTGCAGGTGCAGCGCGATCACCGCCGGGTTGGCCAACGCGAACTCGACGTGGAAGTCGATCAGCGACTCCAGCGCGCCGCGCGCGTCGTCCGGGCGGCCGGCGGCCCGTTCCCGCCCGCCCGCGAGCAACCCCTCGCTCACCGGGATCAGCGCGGCGACGAGCATCGCCTCCTTGCCGGCGAAGTGGTGGTAGAGCGCCGGGCCGGTGACGCCGGCGGCCGCGCCGATGTCGTCCATCGACACGCCGTGGTAGCCGCGGGCCGCGAAGAGGCCGACCGCGATCTCCAGGATCTCGTCCCGCCGGGACCGACGCCGGGCCGCGCCCGCCGCACCCCGCGCCTGCTGTTCCACCGCCACCGGGCCAGCCTAGACCTCGCGTCCCGGGTGAGGCAGCCGTGGTTACCCGTCGGTCGCCTCACACCGGCACGCTCTCACTCCTCCCCGATGCCGTGCTCCGCCCGGATCTTCGCCGCCTCGGCCGGGCGGTCCTGGTCGTCCAGCGCCCGGGCGAGCAACCAGGCGGCCTGGGCGGCCGGACGGGAACCGGCGGGCAACCCGGCGAGCACCGGGCCCAGCAGACGTTCGGCCTGGTCGGGTCGACCGTCGCGCAGCAGCAGCTCACCGGTGAGGACCTCGACCTGCGCCGCCTCGCCGAACGCCTCGATCGACCGGAGCCGGTCGGGCACGCCGTCCACCCGGTCCAGCGCGGCGGTGATCCGCTCCTCGGCGATCAGCACCCGGGCCACCGCGTCGGCGGCCATCGCCCGCTCGTACGTCACCACGGGCGGCTCGTCGGGCAGCCCGGCGAGCGCCCCGACTGCCTCGTCCACCCGCTCGATCGCGGCCACCGCCGCCGGCAGGTCACCGGACCAGTGCAGGGCGAGCATCTCCCGCCGTCGGGCCCGCAACTCGTCCACCGGGTATCCGGCCAGCCGCCAGGCGGTCGCGGCCGCGGCGAACCGCTGCGCGGCCAGCGCGTCCCGGTCGGCGTCGTAGAGGATGCCGCCGGCCTCCTCCAGCACCTGCGCCCGCTGCGGGAGATTGTCCGGCCCGTCCAGGTTCTCGGCCAGCTGGTCGAGCAGCCCGAGCGCCAGGTCGGGCTCGCCGAGCCCTTCGTAGATCCCCGCCAGCAGGTGCCGGCAGCGGTCGGCCTCGGCCTGCGCGCCGGCCCGGTCGAGGCCGAGCACCGCCTCCTCCGCCACCTCGGCGGCCTCGGTCAGCCGACCGGCGGCCCGGTATGCCTCGGCCAGCTCCCAGCGCAGCAACGCGTCGCCCGGCAGCCCCTGCTCGACGCAGAGGGTGACCGCCTCGGCGAGATCCTCCACCGCCTCGGCGGGCCGCTCGCCGGCGAGCAGCGCCCGCCCCCGGGTGACCCGCAGCGGCAGCCGGGCGCCGGCCGGCGCGACCGCCAACGCCTCGTCGCACGCCGCCACCGCATCGGCCGGGTCCTCCGTCGCGCGGACGTACGCCAGGCAGGCGGCGGTCAGCATCTCGCCGTCACCCACCTCGCCGGCCAGCCGACGGGCCCGCACCGCCGCGTCGCGGAACTCGTCGGCCCGCTCCAACTGCTCCAGTACGTGCGTGCGGTGCAACGCCACCCGGCCGTCCAGCCACGGGTCGAGGCCGGCGTCGGCGTCGGCGCGGTCGAGCGCGTCCAACGCCTCCGCCCACCGCTCCCGGTGCACGTGGGCCAGCGCGAGCCGGTCCCAGGCGGCGGCGCGCTCGCGCGGCTCACCGTGCGCGGCCAGGTGCTCGGCCGCCTCCCGGGCCAGGGTCAGCCCCTCCTCGGCGCTCTCCTCGACAGTGCTGAGCAGCGCGCCGAGCCGACCGGCCACCACCTGGGCCCGGAGCGGGTCCGGCACCTCGCGCCAGGCGGCCAGCGCGGCGCGGTTGACCTCGATCGCCACCGGCACGCCGTCGTCGTCCTGGGACACCTCACCGGCCCGCAGTTCGAGCCGCCGGGCCCGGGTGGCGGCCGGCAGCTCGGTGTCGCCGAACCGCTCGTCGTAGGCGCGCAGCGCGGCGACCAGCCCGTCCCGCCGGTTGGTGCGCCAGCACTCCTCGGCCAGCGCCAGCAGCTCGTCGGGGTCGGCCTGGGCCGGCACGGTGACCGGTGCGGCGGTCACCGGCCCGCCGCCGGAGCGCGGGGCGGGCACCGGCGGGCGGCGCAGGCTCGCCGAGAGCGGGAGGTGCTCGCCGTCCGGCTCGGCCGCGATCCGTTGGGCGATCCGCTCGGACTGGTGGGTGGTGCCGTTGCGGGCGTCGAACCGCTCGGCCAGCGCGGTGGCCGAGTCGGCCAGCTCGTCGGCGAGCGCGCCCGCCGGCACGTCGGCGGCCGGCCGGTCACCGGCGGCCCGACGGTGCACGGTCAGCTCGGCCGGCACCTGCCGCAGGGCTGCCGCGGCGGCGGCCGCGAAGTGCATGCCGGCGGCCGGGGTGGGTGCCCGGTCCAGCCAGTCGAGGTGCCGTTCGACCAGCTCCAGCGCGCGTGCCCCGTTGCCGGTGACCGTGCAGAACTCGACGTGGTTCGCGATCTCCCACAGGTCGGCGAGGCGACCGCGCAACCGCCGGTACGCCTCCCGGTGCGCGTCCCGCGCCTGCTCCCGCCGACCGGTCTCGCGGTAGGAGGCGAGCAGCGCGGTGAGGATCCCCTGCGGCTGCTCGACGCAGTTCAGTCGGCCGGCGAGCACCGGCTCGGCGAGCGCCACCGCCTCGTCGTGCCGGCCGATGTCGGCCAGGTAGCCCACCTGCGTGGTCGGGTCGCAGCCGGCGCAGTCGGAGAGCGCGTCCCGGGGGGTGGTCATCCACAACCGGTACGCCTCGGCGGCCGCCGACTCGTCGCCCAGGTGGTCGGCGACCAGGAACCGGTGCTTGTGGACCGCCTGGAGCGAGTGCCCGGACTCCCGGTAACGCCGTTCCATGTCGTCGAGCACCGCGTACGTCCGGTCCAGCGGCAGCTCGGGGAACTTCAGCATGGCGTTGACCATGTACTTGAAGTACCAGAGGAGCTGGTGGGTGTAGCCCTGGTGGTAGGGCTGCGGGTCCCGGTCGAACTCGGCCAGGCACCAGGAGAACGTGACGAACGACTTCGCCGGCTCCCCACCGTGGACGTACGCCGGGGTCGCGGTGATCCGGGCGGCGAAGGCCAGGTGCCGGTCCTCGCCCGCGTCGGCCCGGCGCAGCAACTGCTCCAGCGCCGCGATCTGCCCCGGGCCGTACGGCATGGACTCGATCTCGCGCAGCATCCGCCAGAGGTCTTCGTCGGTCACGAGGTCACTCCTGTCCCGGTACGGCCCGGCCGAGCAGGCCGAGGAAGGAACTGTTCAGCAGCGCGGCGTCGGCCGCCCGGATCGGATGGTGGCCGAGCAGCAGGGCCTGCCCGTAGAGCGCCTCGACGGCCAGCCCGACCAGCTCCGGGTCGGTCAGCGTGGTGACCCGGCGGACCAGCGGGTTGCGGTGGTTGAGGACCAGCTGCGGCCGGTCCGGCGGGGCGGAGGCGGCCAGCGCGTCGAGCACCCCGCCCCACAGCTCGTCGGCCTTGTCGCGGCTGGCGGCGAGCTGGTCGTGGAAGGCGGCCGAGCGGGAGACCAGGTAGAGCGCCGGCAGCGAGACCGGGTCGTACGCCCGGACCACCACCTCGCAGCCGAGCCGTTCCAGGGCCCGCTGCGCCCCGGCGAGGAACGGACGCAGGGCCAGCTCGGTCGCCGGGTCGAGGATCTCGAACCGGGTGGTGAGGTCGCTCGGCTCCAACCGCTCGATCAGCACCGATCGGTCCACAGTGGGCAACCGCTCGATCAGCTCGGTGTCGTAGGTGTAGCCGCCGTTGACCACGGCCAGGTCCTGCGCGGCGGCCACGGCGGCGAGCTGGCGGAACTCGTCCAGGCTGGCGGCGTAGCGGATCAGGCCGTGCCGGCTGCGGAACTCGGCGAGCGTGAGCGTGCCGACGTTGGTGTCCATCGGCCACCACTGGTCGACCAGGCGCAGCATCTCGTCGTCGTGCAGCGCCAGCGCCTTGACCCCGAGGTGGTGCACCTGGAGGAACTCGGCGAGCCGGTGCGGGTCGTGCGTGGCGAGCCGGACCAGCCAACCGCGGATCTGGTCGCCGAGCGACTCCCGGACGGTGCCGAGCAGGGCGTCCTCGTAGAGCGCCTCGCGACTGGCGGTGGGGCGCAGCTCGCCGGCGTCGACCACGCAGTGGGCGAAGAACGCCCACTCGGGCAGCAGGCCGTCGGCGTGCTCGGCGAGCAGCATCCGCTTGAGGTAGACCCGGTGCCCGGTCCGCCCGGCCGGGTTCACCGGCGTGGGCAGGATGAAGGCCACGCCGGTGAGGCCGGCCTCGGGCACCGACAGCGGCACCACGTCGAACGGGACGAAGCCGAGCAGGTCACGGGCGTAGCGGGCCAGCCCGGCCCGGTCGACGGCCGCGCCGGGCGTGGTCGGCCAGGGCGGCGGGCCGGCGGTGGTCGGCGTGTCGCCGACCCGGACGTCCACCGGCAGCAGGCTGCCGTAGAGGCGGGCCAGTTCGGTGACGGTGGGGGTGCCGAACCACTGGTCGGCGTCGCGCCGGGGCACCAGCGTCACCGTGGTCCCGGGCTCGGTGCGGGCCTGCTCCGGCTCGGCGAGCCGCACCGCGTAGCGCCCGTCGGACCAGCCCGTCCAGAGCACGGTCGGCTGGTCGGCGTGCCGGGTGACCACCCGGATCTCGTCCGCGACCAGGAAGCAGGAGAGCAGGCCGATGCCGAACTGACCGAGGAACTCGTGCCGGGAGAAACCCAGCTCGTCCCGCTTGGAGCTGCGGCCGATGGTGGCGAGCAGCTCGTGCACCTGGGACTCGGTGAGGCCGATGCCCGTGTCGTGCACGCGCAGCGTCCCGTCGCCGGTCAGCTCCGGCGGTTCGATCCGCACCCGGGCCGGGGCGTCCGGCTCGGTGGACCGACGGGCGGTGATCGCGTCGACGGCGTTCTGGAGCAGCTCGCGCACGTAGACCCGCGGGCTGCCGTAGAGGTGATGACTGAGCAGGTCGACCACGCCACGGAGGTCGACCTGGAAGGTGCGGTCCAATCGCGCTCCCGGTGCCGGATTTCGGCGCTCACCGTACCGGCCGTGGCCGACAGTGTCCGCCCCCCTTTCCGTCGGTCGGCTTGACCCTCGACCCGGTGCAGGCCGCACCGTCCGTCGGCATGACCACCACCGCCCTGGGCCGGAGCTACCGGCTGCTCTGGTCCGCCGCCGTCTGCTCCCGGCTGGGCGACGCGCTGCGTACGCCGGCCCTGGCGCTGCTGGCCGCGACGCTCACCCGGGATCCCCGGGCGGTCGCCGCGGTGACCGTGGCCGGACAGCTTCCGCCGCTGCTCCTCGGCCTGCTCGGCGGCGTCTACGCGGACCGGTGGGACCGGCGGCGGACGATGGCCGTCGTGGACGGGGCCCGGGCCGTGGTGGTGGCGGCGCTGGCCTGGCTCGTGGCCACCGGGCAGGCCGGCATCACCACGCTGGCCGCCGCCGCGCTGCTGCTCGCCCTGCTGGGCACGCTCTTCGACGCGTCCGCGTTCGCCCTGCTGCCCGCCGTGGTCCGGCCGGCGGCGCTGGCCCGCGCCAACGCCCACCTCCAGGCCGGAACCACGGTGGCGGGCGGTTTCGTCGGCGCCCCCCTGGCCGGCGTCCTCTTCGCCACCGCCGCCGCCCTCCCGTTCACCGTGGACGCCCTCACCTTCGCCCTGGCCGCCGCCCTCGTCCTCGCGATCCCCCGCCGATCTTGCACTTTCGACCCGGGCGAAACCCCGGAAAGCGGACGGCTCGCGGGCCGCAACCGCAAGATCGGCGGAGTCGGGGTGTGGCGGGAGGGGTGGGAGGGGGTGCGGTGGGTCTGGGGGGATCGGGGGTTGCGGGGGCTGGCACTCGCGTCGGCGGGGTCGAATCTGGCGATCAGCGGGCTGGCGGCGGTGCTTGTGCTCTATGCGCTGGAGGTGCTGCGGGTGCCGGCGGCGGCGTACGGGCTGTTCTCGGCGGGCGTGATCGCCGGCGGGCTGGTCGGCGCGCTGCTCGCCGGCCGGCTGGCCGCCCGGTTCGGCACGCTGCCGGCGCTGCGCGGGGTGCTGCTCGGGCAGACGCTGGCGTTGACCGGGTTCGCGCTGGCCCGGCACCCGCTGACCGGTGGGCTGGCGCTGGCCGGCGTGGCCGCCGGCACCACGATCTGGAACAGCCTCTGGTCCGCGTACGGGCAGCGGCACGTCCCTCCGGGCCTGCTCGGCCGGGTCGGCGCGGCACAACGGACGCTCGGTCTGGCCGCCGCTCCGGTCGGCGCGGCGCTCGCCGGGTTCGCCGGCCGGGCGTACGGGCTGGCGCCGGTCGGCTGGGCCGCCGCGGCGGTGTTCGCGCTGGTGACGGTCGCCGCCTGGGTGACGTTGCGGGACGGCGGCGTCGGGTCACCCCCGGCCGGGCTCGAAGCCGGCCAGCCGGACGGCGAGCCGCTGCCGGGCCGGCGGGAGCGCGGAGACCACCCGGAGCAGCAGGTCCCGTAGCGGCCGGACGGCCGGCGGTGCGGCGGCGAGCCGGGTGAGCCCGGCGGCGAAGCCGAGCACCTCCTCGGCCCGGGGGCGGCGCTCGGCGGCGTACGCGTCGAGGGCCTCCGGGCCGGCGGCGAGCGCGTCGCCGAGCGCGACCGCGTCCCGCAGGCCGAGGTTCATCCCCTGCCCACCGGCGGGGCTGTGCACGTGCGCCGCGTCGCCGGCCAGCAGGACCGGGCCGGACCGGTAGGTGTCCGCGATCCGGTGGTGGATCCGGAACCGGGACGCCCAGGCCACGTCGGTGACCCGGTCCGGCCGGCCTGCCGGGCCCCGCTCGTCGAGCAGCGCCTGGAAGTGCCGCGCCTGCGGCTCGCGCGGTGCGTCGGTGACGGTGGCGACCAGCCGGACCGTGCCGTCGGGCAGCGGCGCCCAGATCAGCGGGCCCTGTCGGGACAGGAAGAGGGTGACCTGGTCGCGCGGGAGCGTGCTGTCCACCCGCACGTCGGCGAGCAGGAACGACTCGCCGGGGTCGGCCGGGCCGCCGAACCCGATGCCGGCCAGTTCGCGGACCCGGCTGTGCATGCCGTCCGCGCCGACGACCCAGCGGGCCCGGACCGTGCCGCCGTCGGCGAACCGCGCGGTGGCGCCGTCGTCGTCGAGGTCGAGGCCGGTCAGCTCGTACGGCCGCCGCACCCGCCCGCCGAGCGCGCTGAGCCGGTCGGTGAGCACCGCCTCGGTCTCGGCCTGCGAGATCAGCAGCGCGTACGGGTAGCGGGACGGCAACCGGTCGAAGGGGACGGCGGCCAGGACGCGGTCCCGGTCGCGGACGGTGAACCGGGTCGAGTGCAGCCCCCGGGCGGCCAGCGGGGCGGCCACCCCGATCCGGTCCAGCACCTCCAGCGTGCCGGCGTGGACGACGGCGGCGCGGGAGGTGACGGGCGGCTCGGCCAGCCGGTCGACCACGGTCGCGGTCATGCCGTGACCGGCCAGGGCCACCGCCACGGCGAGGCCGGTCGGCCCGGCTCCCACCACGAGGACGTCCGTGGACTCGGGCAGCATCGCTCCACCTCCGGCTGGGTCAACAACTGTTTGCCAACGCTTGTTGACCCAACACTAGCGTCGATGTCAACGCCTGTTGGCCTACAGTCGTGGACATGACCGACACGGCCCCCCGCACCCGCCGCTCGGACGCCACCCGGGCGGCCATCCTGCGCGCCGCCCGGGCCCGCTTCGCCGCCGACGGCTACGACCGCGCCACCATCCGCGCCATCGCCGCCGACGCCCGGATCGACCCGTCGATGGTCATGCGCTACTACGGCAGCAAGGAGGGGCTCTTCGCGGCGGCGGCCGAGTTCGACCTGCACCTGCCCGACCTGACCCGGGTGCCGCCGGACCGGCTCGGTGAGACGCTGACCCGGCACTTCGTGCGCCGCTGGGAGGCGGACGGGACACTGGTCGCCCTACTCCGGGCCGCCAGCACCAACCCCGGCGCGGCCGAACGGATGCGCGGCATCTTCGCCGACCAGCTCGCCACCGCCGTGGCCCGCTCCGGCGCCGACCCGGCCACCGCCGCCCGCCGGGCCGGACTGGTGGCCAGTCAGATCCTCGGCCTCGCCCTCACCCGGTACGTCGTCCGGCTGCCGCCCGTGGTCGACCTCGACCCGGAGGAGCTGGCCGCCTGGGTCGGCCCGACGATCCAGCGTTACCTGACCCAACCTTTCCCCCCGTCCCACGCGTCTGCGAGGTGACGGAGGGAGGAGCCGGATGGGGCGTGCCGCGGACGACGGGCTGCGAGAGTACACAGAAGGGCGAATCGATTAATTGGGGTGACGCCGCCCAGCAGGCGGCCTGGAGAGTTGCAAGCTTCTTGACCAGCTAGCTCGGGTTGGACAACTAGACAAAGGATCGGAAGCCCTTCAGCGAGCATTGCAGGAGGGCCCCCGACCTTGAAGGTTAAGCGAGCATGAAAGGTGGCAGTGATGGCGGAACTGACTTTTGTCAGAGGGGTAGATGCGATAGGCGGCAGCAGAAGGCTTCGCATGTACTTGGACGGCGAATTATTCACCAACCTGGGGCCAACGGATCGAATTCTGTTAGACGTTGCCGAGGGGAGACATGTTCTCCAAGCACGTCTTGACTGGCTCCGCAGCTCGCCACTTCCTCTAGACCTCAAGGCCGGAGATGCCGTCACGATTGAGGTAACTGCCGGAGGAAGAGCGGCGAGTTTCGTCGGGACCTTCATCCGGCCCCGGAGTGCGCTCGAATTGACCATCAAGCGCAGTTGATGCGTATGCAAGTGCTGACGTGCCGAGCGCGTGGCGACCTGGTCGTGCCCGAGCCGACCCGACCCGGCGACCTGCTCGCCCTCGGCGCGGAGGACGGCCTGTCCGTCCGCCGCTATCCCGGCACCGGCGGCGCACCGCAGCAGCACCAGGTGGGCACCGGCGACCTTCCGCCCGGCTACCGGCTGGACGAGGTCTACGGGCGGGGTTGGCAGCGCGGCGACCGGATCGCCCAGGCGGGCTGGACCACCACCGGCACCATGGGCGGGGCGGAGGGCGTGGCGGTGGTGGACGCCCGCACCGGGGCGGTGACCCGCCTGCTCGACCTGGGCCGCGAGGACCGGGCGAAGGCCTGCTGCGAGGTGCTCGGGTGGTCGGCCGACGGTGCGGTGCTGTTCCGCTCCGACCCCACCGGCCTGGCCCGCTGGCGGCCGGGGACCGGCGAGGTCGACCTGGTGGCCCGCGACGTGATCGGCCCGGTGTCGTTGCCCGCCCGCTGACCGGCCGGCCCTGCCGCGCGTTCGGGAGGGCCGGCCGGGACGGTCAGCGGGTCAGGCCGCCGGGCTGGTCGCCCTTGACCACTGGCGCCCGGACCAGGTTGCCCCACTCGGTCCAGGAGCCGTCGTAGTTGCGCACCTGCGGGAAACCGAGCAGGTGGTGCAGCACGAACCAGGTGTGGCTGGACCGCTCGCCGATCCGGCAGTAGGCCACCACGTCGTCGGACGGGCTCAACCCGAGCTGGTCGGCGTAGATCGCGCGCAGCTCGTCGGCCGACTTGAACGTGCCGTCGTCGTTCGCGGCGGACTTCCACGGCTTGCTCACCGCGCCCGGGATGTGCCCGCCGCGCAGCGCGCCCTCCTGCGGATAGTCGGGCATGTGCAGCATCTCGCCGGTGTACTCACCCGGCGACCGCACGTCGACCAGCGGCCGACCGGCCGCCACGTGCGCCATCACCTGCTCCCGGTAGGCCCGGATCGGCGCGTCGTCCCGCGCCGGCACCGGATAGTCGGCGCGCGGCCGGCTCACCTTCTCCCGGGTCAGCTCCCGCCCCTCGGCGGTCCACTTCTGCCGGCCGCCGTCGAGCAGCCGCACGTCGGCGTGGCCGAAGAGGGAGAAGACCCAGAGGGCGTACGCGGCCCACCAGTTGAAGTTGTCGCCGTAGAAGACCACGGTGTCGTCGCGCCCGATGCCCTTGGCCGCGCACAGCTCGGCGAAGGCCGCGGCGTCCAGGTAGTCGCGGGTGACCTGGTCGTTCAGTTCGGTGTGCCAGTCGACCTTGACGGCGCCGGGAATGTGGCCGGTGTCGTAGAGGAGCACGTCCTCGTCGGACTCGACCACCACGAGGCCCTCGTCGCCCAGGTGTTCGGCCAGCCACTCCGTGGTGACCAGGCGCTGCGGGTCGGCGTACGACTGGAGGCGGGGATGCGGATCGCTCGGCACAGGCATGATCCCCAAGGTACGCCGGATCAACGGGCGGCGGCGCCGGTCAGGCCCGGCGGTGCACCAGCCGGCCGGCGACCACGGTGGCCCGGCACGAGCCGTCCGCGTCGAACACGGCCAGATCGGCCCGGCCGCCGACCACCAGCGTGGCCGGTCGCGCCCCGGGCAGCACGGCCACCTCGTTGCGGACCGCGGCGGCCCGCAGCGCCGGGTCGGCGACGTGCGCGTCGAGCACCGCGGCGACGCCGAGGCGGAACAGCGCGTGCACCCGCTCACGGGGCGTCGGGGCCGGGGGCAGCGGCCCGTCGTGCACCAGCGCCGGCCCGAGCGTGCCGGCCCACCGCCGCACCCGCACCCCGGGGTACGCGCCGGACAATTCCTCCGGCGAGGCGACCGCCTCGACCCGGTCGCCGGCGACCAGGACCGCCAGCCCGGCGCGGGGCTCGTCGTCGAGGGTGAGCCGCAGCAGGTCGGCAGCGTGCACGGTGCGCACCGGTCAGTCGGCCTCGACCGGGCCGAGCATCGGCCGCTTGGCGGTGACGAAGTCGCCGGAGGACCGCCCGGTCAGGCGCCGCCGGATCCACGGGGCCAGGTGCTGGCCGGCCCAGCGCAGGTCGGCGGCGCGCGCGGCCAGCCACGGCGTGGGCGCCGGGTGCGGCGGCACCATCAGCCACTGCTCGTCGCAGCCGATGCCGAGCGCGTCGAGCACCTGGGCGGCGACCCGCCGGTGCCCGGCCGCGGACAGGTGCAGCCGGTCGGTGCTCCACAGCATCGGGTTGAGGTAGGCCTCGTCGGCGTAGAGGTCGACCAGGATGGCGCCGTGCCGCTCGGCGACCTCGCCGACCACCCGGTTGAGCAGGGTCACCCGGGGCGCCACCAGCCGCTGGCCGGGCAGCCGGGCCATCACGTCGGCGAACCGGAACAGCACCACGTCGCTGCCGCCGCCGCGCAGCCGCCCGACCACCGCGTCGAAGCGCGGCACGAACGAGTCCGGGTCGAAGTTGCGCCGCAGCACGTCGTTGCCACCGGCCGCGAAGCTGATCAGGTCGGGTTTCATGGCCAGCGCGGACGGCACCTGCTCGGCCACGACGTTCGGGAACAGCCGGCCCCGGATGGCCAGGTTGGCGTAGCCGAAGTCCGGCCCCGCCTCGGCGGCGAGCCGGGTGGCGACCAGGTCGGCCCAGCCCCGGTAGCTGCCGTCCGGATACGCGTCGTCCATGCCCTCGGTGAAGCTGTCGCCCACCGCCACAAAGCTGCGCCAGCGCACGGCGCCTCCCCCTCAGACGTCCCGGCAGAATCGCGTCGCTCAGTCTGTCACCGTCCGGGCCGGTCCCGACGCCCCTGGGGGCCGGACGTGGCGGACGTCTCGACGTCCTGTTCCCGACAGCCCGCCGGCCGGACAAAACCCCCGGCACGTCCGGGCGGGGCAGAATCCGTCGGCCGGACCGGGGATGATGTTCGCCGTCATCCGGTCGGGCGAGCCGCCCGGCCGGTCCCGCGTACGGCACGAGCGAGGAACCACATGACGCAGGGGCACCCACCGGCGGCAGGTTGGCCACCGCCCGGCAACGCTCATCCCCCGGCCGGCCCGCCGCCCGTACCCGGGCCGCCGTGGGCGCAGCCACCACCACCGCCGCCGCCGAAGTCCCGCCGAGGGCTCTGGATCGGGCTCGCGGCCGGCGCGCTCGCGCTGGCGGTCTGCGCTGGCACGCTGGTCGGCGTCGGGCTGGGCCTGCGCGGCGACGACGAGGAGGGCGCCGCGCCGAAGGCGGCCGCCGCGGCCAACGGCGTCACGGTCACCGACGCCGAGCTGGCCGCCCTGCTCGACCGGCACACCAGGGCGCTGGCCGACAAGGACCTGGACGGCTACCTGGCCGCGTTCGACCCGGCCCGCAAGGACCTGGTCGCCGGGCAGACGCAGCTCTTCCGCAACCTCGCCAAGCTGCCCCTGTCGGTGGCCCGCTACGAGACCGTCGAGCAGCAGGGCCGGGCCAGCGACGCGTTCGGGCAGGGCGTCACGTTCCAGCTCGACGTCTCCTTCGTGCACCAGTTCGACGGCTTCGACCTGGCGCCGGTGACCGAGTGGTACCGCTGGACGATCGTCCGCACCGGCAAGGACGCGCCGATCCGGGTCATCGCCGTCACCGGCGCGCCGGCCGCCGCCGGGGGCAGTTCGAAGACGGTCTACCACCCCGGCCCGTGGGACAAGTGGCGGGACATCCACGTCGAGCGGACGCCGCACGCCCTGATCGTCACCGACGCCGGCCGCGCCGCGGCGGCGAAGCGGCTCGCCCCGGCGGCCGAGGCCGCGATCGTCCACGACCTGGCCGTGTGGCGCGCCGGCGGGCTGCCCGGCCCGGTGCCGAAGGGCTTCGTCCTCGCGCTGGCCAAGGGCAAGGACGAGATGACCTCGCTCTACCGGGTCGGCAAGGAGAAGGCCACCGAGGCGGGATTCTCGCTGGGCATGGTGGCGGCCGAGCGCACGGACGGAACGTTCACCATCGGCGGCACCCGCGTGGTCGTCGACACCGACGAGGACTACTTCACCCGCTCCGGCGGCGGCAACGACGCCGGCATGGTGTTCCGGCACGAGGTGGCGCACTCGCTGATGACCCCCCGGACCGACCTGGCCGAGGTGGACGCGTTCGACCGGCTCGACGAGTGGGTGGTCGAGGGCTTCGCCGAGTACGTCGCCTTCCACGGCCGCCCGCTGGGCACGAGCGAGCGCACCGCGGCGGCGCGCCGGCTCGTCGCGGACGGGTGGAACGGCAGGCTGCCGGACAACGGCGGCTGGAACCAGCCGGATCGGGTGAGCTTCCACTACTGGCTCGGGCACGCGGCGATGAACCACCTGGCCGAGAAGTACGGCGAGGCGAAGCTGTTCCGCTTCGTCGACGCCGTCTACGCGGGCACCCCGACCGACCGCGCCGCCCGGGACGTGCTGGGCGTGTCGCTCGACGAGTTCCAGGCCGGTTGGGCCTCCTACGTCCGCGCCCAGGCGCGCTGAGCCGGATCGGAGACGACGGATGACCTACCAGCACCAGCAGCCGCCGCCCGCGTACCCGCCGACGGGCTGGCCCGGACCGGCCGGTCCGCCGCCCGCGGCGCCGAAGCGGCGCGGGCGTCTGGCGCTGCTCGTGGCCGGCGGTCTGGTGGCCGTGCTGGCGGTCGCCGGCGGCACCGCCTACGGCGTGTCCCGGCTGGTCGGCGGCGACGACGACGGACGGGAGCTGCGCACCGCCTGGGTGCTCGACTTCCCCGAGCGGCAGCGCAACGGCCTGAAGACGTTCGACGGGCAGGACATGTTCGGCGCCTGGCTGATCGGCGACGCGGTGGCGCGCGCCCAGCCCGACGGGGTCATCGCCTACCGGCTGAGCGACGGCGGGCAGGCGTGGGGCGTGCCGGCCCCGCCCGGCAGCTCGCTCTGCGGCGCCGCCCAGACCCTGGCCGAGGGGCGCGGCGTGGTGGCGCTCGGCTCCGCCGACTCGTGCGACACCCTCGTCGGCTTCGACGCCGCCGCCGGCACCCGGACCTGGCAGGTGAAGATCCCGGCCGAGCGTCTGAAGGGGCGGGGCCTGCTCACCGCGCCGGACCTGTCGGTCGCGGGCGGGCAGGTGGTGGTCCGTTCCGACCAGCGCGTCCTCGGCTACTCGCTGGCCGACGGCAAGCGGCTCTGGCAGACCGACGCCGACCGGCTGCTGCCCGGCCGGGACTGCCGGATCACCGACACACAGGCCGCCGGCACCCAGGCCGTGGTGACCGCCCGCTGCGACGGAGTCCGGGGCGCGCTGCTCGGCCTGGACCCGGCCACCGGCGCGGTGCGCTGGCGGCAGCAGTTGCCCGACGCGCAGCAGAGCGACGGTGTGCTCAGCGTCGACCCGCTGGTCAGCCTGCCCGGCCTGGAGGGCCGGACGTTCGTCGCGCGCGACGCCGCCGGCGCGGCGCGGGCCACGTTCGGCAACCCCGTCGGCGGTACGCGCTTCAGCGACCTGCCGGTCAACCGCTCGAACACGGTGGAGGGTCCGGCGGTCCGGCCGTACCTGGCCGACGCCGACACGCTCTACCTGCCGACCGAGGCGGCCAACGTGCCGGGCAAGATGCGCCAGGCCAACCAGGTGGTGGCGATCGCCCTGGCCACCGGGGAGCGGCGCTGGGTCTCGACCGGGCACACCGACAGCGAGGTGGAGCTGATCCGCCTCGACGAGCAGGGGGTGCTCGCCTGGGAGGTCGGTGACCACCGGGACCTCGCCCCGCGGCTGGTCCGGATCGACCTGGCGAGCGGAAAGGTCACGGTGCTCGCCGAGGGTCCCCGGTCGGCCGGCACCGAGGGCACCGACGCGAAGGTCCTGGAGCGGGACGGGACGGTGGTGCTCGTGCCGTGGAAGCACGTCAGCGCGGACGCGGCGGTCACCGTCCTGCGGTGAACGGCCGCGGGGCGGTACCCCAAGGATGGGCTGGCCTCCAGGGTCGACTTCTCTGGTCCACTAGCATGAACATTGATGGGAGCCGACGCAGTAACCCTTGACAGGCATTGATGCAGGATTTAGGGTAAATTCATCTTTATTTATCCCATAGGAGGATTCGTGCCCCATCTTCGCCGCAGATTAACGGCCTTAACGATGCTTTCGACACTCCTTGCAGGGGCAGCCTTAAGCCCAGCCACTCCGGCGGCAGCTGATCAGACAGACATACCGGAGTGTGGGTCACAGGTTACCTACGGCCCTTGGATTCCAGGCGGAGTGCTCACTCCTTCCGTAGTTTCGAGAACCGTGCATGTTACTGTTGCGCATTGCGGCATTGGTCGTTTTGTCAAAATCGCCGTCGACGACGTTCCAGATCGGTGCAAATTCCTTCTTAACCATGAGGTATTTGACTACGGCTGGCAAGAAGTCATCGATGGAATGCTTCACACTGGGGAGTACCAAGGGATAAAGTATCCCCCCAACTGCTAGTGCAGCTCGGAGCAGCTCTTTCAGCGCTCTAAATCGAGGTGTCCGGCCAATAGGGGCCACATCAGTTCAACACATGTGACGGGCCCCCGCGCGTACTGCACGGGGGCCCGTCACCGGGAAGGATGCTCCTATCGTTCGTCAAGGCGCCGAGTCGGTTGGGTGAGTAGTTGGTAGGTCTCTCGGGCGACGTAGCGTTTGGGGCATCGGATGATCTGGGGTTTGCTGAGTCCTTGCTTGGTTCTGCGGTCGTGGTGGTGGCGAGGGCGGGGGTCGGTGGCCAGGCGGGTGATGACGATGCACCAGAGGGCGCAGACGTCACCCCGCCGCCCGATGGTTGCCGATGTGGTCTGTCGCCTTTTCCACGGCCCGGCCGGGCGCCCTCAGCAGTCGAACACCGACCAGCAGATGTCGTTGCGCAACCGCTGGTCGTCCAGCACCAGTTCGCGGATCGCCGCCGGCAACCGGTCGCGCTGCCACCGGCACTCGGCCCGCCCCGCCGCCACGCTCCGGTCGGCCGGCGCCGCCGCCCGCACCGCCTTGATCGCGTACGCGGCCGCGCCGAGTTCGTGCGCCGCGACGTGGGCGACCACGGCGGCCTGGCCGGCGGCGTACGCGGCATGGCGCGCCGCCCCGCGCAGCGGCCGGGCCGCGCCCATCGCGTGCCCGCCCGCGGTGCGCGAGGCCGTCATCGTGACCTCGCCCCGCGCCCAGGCGCGGACCCGCTCGATCGCCTCGCGCGGGCGCGGGTCCTCGGGCCGCACCGCCTCGAAGAGCGGAAGGACGTGCTCCGCGCACACAGCGGCCCAGAGCGCGAGGAGGTGGTGGTCGGCGTCGGTGAGGGTCCCGCCCCGACGGATGGTCGTGAAGCGCGGGTCCCGCACCGTCGGCAGGATCACGACCGCCGCTCCGGCCCGGCGATCGGCGTGGCCCGCAGGGCCGCGTCCAGGGCGTTCGTCAACCTGGCGACCCGACTGCCGCCACCGCTGGTGGGCGGGTAGCGGCGGAGCACGTCGACCAGCGTCGGGGTGGCCCACCGTCGGGGCCGCTCCAGGAGCGCCTCGCCGACCGCCGGGGCGTCGCCCGCCGCCAACTCGCCGATCCGGGCGGCGCTCGCGGCGGCGCGCAGGATGTGGCCGACCTGGGTGACCCGGGCGATCGGGTGCAGGTAAGCGGCCGACGCGGCGTCCCCGGCGCACCGGGCGGCCAGGCGCGCGGCCTCGGACGGCGCGGACCGGGCGGCCCGGTGCGCGTCGACGGAGGTGACCCGCTGCCGGTTCGTCCGGTCGGCGCCGTCGACGAACGCGCGGGCGGCCTCGATCGCCGCGCGGGGACGCCTGTCGCCGGGTACGGCCCGTTCGTAGACCGGCAGGACGTCCTCCGCGTGCCGGGCCACGTAGCGGGTCACCTCACGCAGCTCGTCCATGGTCAGGTCGAAGTCTCCGGTTGCCATGCCCTTGAATCGTATCGTTGAACTTCGGTTGACGCTTCGCACCGACCTCGGCGCTAGGCGGCGTCGGAAAGCCTCAACCGGTGGTCAGCCCCGGACGCCCCGCCGGTACGGCCCCCAGCCGACGAACCGGTCGAACAGCTCGCGCGGGGTGGGCCCGTCGTGCGGGTTGAGCCGGAACAGGTCGTGGGTGGCCTCGTGGTAGAGCCCGGACAGGTAGACGGCCAGGTCGACGGGGTGGTCGGCGTACTCGACCTTGAGCAGCAGGCGCGCCTGGGCGCAGGGCCACGGCGCGCCGCACGCCCGGCACAGCCACAGCGGCCGGATCGGCAGGTGGGCCGGGTGGTCCGGCGGGTAGGGGCGGGGCCGGTCCGGGTGCGGCCCGAGCCGGGGTACGGGGAGGATCATGCGTGACAGTCTGCTGAGGACACCATTACGCTCGGAAGTCGTCGGCGCCGGCCCGGGAAGGGGTCGGGAAGCCGGCCGGTGAGCGAGGAGGACGGGTGGAGAACGAGCCGACCGCCGAGCTGATCCGCGCCCAACTGCGGCGGCTGCGACTCAAGGCCGAGCTAAGCCAGGAGGAGTTCGGGAGGCTTGTGCACTTCTCCAACTCGCAGGTGTCGGCGGTCGAGCTGGGCCAGCGACCGCTGGACCGGTTCTTCCTGAAGCGGGCCGACGAGGTACTGGGCACCGGCGGGTTGTTGACGTCGTTGCTCAAGCTCGCCGAGCGCGACGGCCAGCCGAGCTGGTTCCGCCCCTGGCTCGACGCCGAACGCCAGGCCCAGCAGTTGCGCACCTACCAACCGACTCTGGTGCCCGGGCTGCTTCAGACCGAGAACTATGCCCGCGCGATGATCCGCACGGATGATCTGATCAGCGACGACGAGGTCGAGCGGCGGCTCGGGGTGCGACTGGATCGGCAGTCGATCCTGTCGAGCGCCGACCATCCGAAATACATCGCCGTGGTCGAGGAGTCGGTCCTGCGCCGAGCGGACGAGGGCTACCGCGGACTGATGGCCGAGCAGATCGCGCACCTGATCGCGTGCGCCGAACGTCCGCACATCGACGTTCACATCGTGCCGACCCGCGTCACCGTGCACGTCGGCCTCGTCGGCCCGTTCGCACTCGCCCGGGGAGCGGACGGCGGGTGGGTCGGCCACCTGGAGAACCAGCTCGGCGGCGTGGTGGTCGACAACGACGAGGACGTGGCTATCCTGCTGTCCAGGTGGGAGAGCGTCCGCAGTGAGGCTCTTCCGCGCCAGCAGTCGGTCGAGCTGATGAAGGACGTGATGACCTCGTGGAGCTGACCGGCGCGACCTGGCGCAAGTCCACCCGAAGCGGCACCCAGGGCGACTGTGTCGAGGTGGCGGACAATCTTGTCGGGGTGGTCGGCGTGCGCGACAGCAAGGACCCGACCGGTCCCGTCCTCACCTTCAGTCCGGCCGCCTGGCGCGCCTTCGTCCGGGTCAGCGGGGGCCGCGCGTCGCGCTGATCAGCACCGTCTGCTTGCGTACCCGGAAGGCGCCCTCGGCCTCGATCCGGGCGCGGACCCGGTCCCGGACGGCCGACTCCTGCGCGGCGGTGAGCGGCCCGACCATGCTGGCGAGGTAGGCGAGGACCGGCTCCACGGTGGGCACCGCCAGCTCGTCCGGGTAGCGCTCGACCGTCACGTCGCCCAGGTGGGCGGCGATCCGGGCGGGCGCCTCCTCGGCGGTGGTGCCGTCCTGGTGGAACCCGGCGGCCACCTGGGCGCGGTCGACCGCCGGCCCGAGCGTGTCCAGCTCGGCGAGGTGGTCGCGACCGTTGAGCGCCACGGCCAGCCGGCCGCCCGGCCGCAGCACCCGGGCGAACTCGCGCAGCGCGGCGTCGGGGTCGTCGAGGTGGTAGAGCATGTGGTTGGCGATCACCGCGTCGAAGGCGGCGTCGGCGTAGGGCAGGCGGCCGGCGTCGCAGCGCTGCACCCGGGCCCCGGGCACCTCGCGCAGCCGGGCGCACATCGCGGGTGAGAAGTCGGTCAGGGTGAGCCGCAGCCCGACCGCGGGGCGCTCCACCCGCTGCCACAGCTCGCCCGTGCCGGCGCCCACCTCCAGCACCTCGCCGGCCAGCGGCAGCCGTTCACCGAGCCAGGAGTACCAGTCCTGCGGGTTCGTCCCGTACGCGTGCAGCGCGATGCGCGCGGTGAGGTTGCCGGTCGTCGTCGCGTACTGGCTCACGGCGCGAGCCGACGGTGTGGTGGTCACCCGTCGACGGTAGGACAGAACCTCGGTATTCAGCGTTGCTATCTACCGGTACCTAGTGCTACTTTCTAGCGGTAGTCAGCGTCACTTGGTAGCGAGGGGATGACGACGTGGGCAACCAGATGACCGAGATGCTCAAGGGCACGCTCGAAGGCATCGTGCTGGCGATCCTGGCCCGCCGGTCCGCGTACGGCTACGAGATCACCGCGTGGCTGCGCGACCGCGGATTCTCGGACATCGCGGAAGGCACGATCTACGCGCTGCTCGTCCGCGTCGAGCAACGCGGCTTCGTGGACGTGGAGAAGGTTCCCTCCGAGAAGGGGCCCCCGCGGAAGGTCTACTCGCTCAACGCGAAGGGGCGGGAGCAACTCGCCGAGTTCTGGGGGACGTGGAGCGTCCTCACGGAGCGCATCGAGCAACTTCGCGACACCGACAACGCACACGACGAAGGAGCATGACCATGGCCGCGAAGTGGATCGAGACGCTCGTCGGATCGCTCGACCAGAAGAAGCAGTACAAGCAGCACATGGCCCGGATGGAGGCCCTGCCGGAGCCGCACCGCGGCGCGGCCAAGGCCCTGCAGCGGTACTTCATGTACCAGGGCGGGATCGTCGACGGGAACACGCTCATCACGATGCTCGGCGACTTCGTCGACCTCTGGGAGCGCGCGGCGGCCGACGGCACGCCGGTCCGCGCGATCGTCGGCGACGACCCGGTCGAGTTCGCCGAGACGTTCCTGCGGGCGTACTCCGGCCGACAGTGGATCGACAAGGAGCGCGAGCGACTCCGGACGGCGATCGACGCCGCCGCCGGCGACACCAGCGAGGAGAAGGACGCATGACCACCGGAACGCGCGAACCCGCGATCAGCGTGCGGGGCGTCACCAAGTCCTACCGGGACCTGCACGTGCTGCGGGGCGTCGACTTCGACGTGGCGGCGGGGAGCATCTTCGCCCTGCTCGGCTCGAACGGCGCCGGGAAGACCACGCTGGTACGGATCCTCTCGACGCTGCTCAAGGCGGACGGCGGCACCGCGACCGTGCACGGCTTCGACGTCGCCTCGGCACCGCGCGAGGTACGCGAGTCGATCAGCCTGACCGGCCAGTTCGCCGCCGTCGACGAGGTGCTCACCGGCCGGGAGAACCTGGTCCTGGTCGCGAAGCTCCGCCACCTGAAGAACCCCGGTGCGGTCGCCGACGACATGCTCGCCCGTTTCTCGCTCACCGACGCCGGGAACCGCCGGGCGGGGACGTACTCGGGCGGCATGCGCCGGCGGCTCGACATCGCGATGAGCCTCGTCGGCAACCCGCCGGTCGTGTTCCTCGACGAGCCGACCACCGGCCTCGACCCGCAGGCCCGCATCGAGGTCTGGCGGACCGTGCGGCAGCTCGCCGAGGACGGCACCACCATCCTGCTGACCACCCAGTACCTGGACGAGGCCGAACACCTCGCCGACCGGATCGCGATCCTGCACGAGGGCACGATCATCCAGAACGGCACGCTCACCGAGCTGAAGCAGCTCATTCCGAGCGCCCGGGTCGAATACGTCGAGAAGCAGCCGACCCTCGAGGACGTCTTCCTCGCCCTCGTCGGCAACAGCGGAGGGGAACCCCGATGACCACCCACGTCCTCAGCGACACCGGCACCCTCACCGGCCGCTCCCTGCGGCACATCCTCCGCAGCCCGGACACCATCATCACCACGGCGGTCACCCCCGTCGCGCTGATGCTGCTCTTCGTGTACGTGCTCGGCGGCGCCATAGACATCGGATCCGGCGGTTCCTACATCAACTACATGCTGCCCGGCATCCTCCTCATCACGATCGCCTCCGGCATCGCCTACACGGCGTACCGGCTGTTCCTCGACATGCAGGGCGGCATCTTCGAGCGCTTCCAGTCGATGCCGATCCCGCGACCCTCGGTGCTCTGGGCGCACGTGCTGACCTCGCTCGTGGCCAACCTGGCCTCGCTCGTGATCGTCACCGGTGTCGCGCTGGCCATGGGGTTCCGCACCGGGGCGTCCGTGCTCGACTGGCTCGCCGTCACCGGCATCCTGATCCTGTTCACCCTCGCCCTCACCTGGATCGCCGTCATCGCCGGCCTGTCCGCCAAGACCGTCGACGGCGCGAGCGCGTTCAGCTACCCGCTGATCTTCCTGCCCTTCATCAGCTCGGCGTTCGTCCCCACCGACTCGATGCCCGGCCCGGTCGCGTGGTTCGCCGACAACCAGCCGGTGACGTCGATCGTGAACACCCTTCGCGCGCTGTTCGCGGAGCAGCCCGTCGGCACCGACATCTGGATCGCTCTCGCCTGGTGCGCCGGCCTGCTCGTCGCCGCCTACGCCGCCGCGACCGCGATCTACCGGAAAAAGGTCAGCTGACCAGTCGTACGGGAGGCAGCGCCGCATCCGTGGATGCGGCGCTGCGCCCGTCACCGCTCAGAGGTAGAGGCAGAACGGGTGCCCGGCCGGATCGAGGTGCACGCGCACGTCGTCCTGCGGCTGGAAGTCCGGCACGGTCGCGCCGAGCGACACCGCGTACGCCGACGCCGCGTCGAGGTCGTCGACCTTGATGTCCAGGTGCAGCATCATCGGCGGGTCACCCGGCCCGGCCGGCCAGACCGGACGCACGTATGCCGGCTCGTCCTGGAAGGCGAGGCCGGCGCCACCGCCCGACGGAGTGAGGACGACCCATTCCGGCTCGTCCTCACTCCGAGGCCAGCCGAGCAGCCGCTCGTAGAAGGCGGCGAGGTCCTGGGCGGACGGTGCGTCGAGCACCGTGGTGGTCAACGAGAACCGTGGTCGCTGTTCCATGTGGCCTTCCTACGCCGACGGTACGACGGTCACCGGAACCGGAAAGGGATCGCCGACCGGTGACCGTGGTCGTACGCTGCGCCAATGCTGCTGCGCATGTCGACCCTGCTGCTCCGGACCCTGCGCGAGGACCCGGCCGACGCCGAGGTGCCGAGCCACCGGCTGCTGCTCCGCGCCGGCTACGTGCGCCGGGCCGCGCCCGGCGGCTACACCTGGCTGCCGCTGGGCAAGCTGGTGCTGGACCGGATCACCGCGATCGTCCGGGACGAGATGACCGCGATCGGTGACCAGGAGGTGCACTTCCCGGCGCTGCTCCCGGCCGAGCCCTACCGCACCAGCGGCCGCTGGACGGAGTACGGGGATCTGCTCTTCACGCTCGCCGACCGGAAGGGCGCCGAGCACCTGCTCGCGCCGACCCACGAGGAGATGGCCGCGCTGCTGGTGAAGGACCTGTTCACCTCCTACCGGGACTTCCCGGTGACGCTGTTCCAGATCCAGACGAAGTTCCGGGACGAGGCCCGGCCCCGGGCCGGCGTGCTGCGCGGGCGCGAGTTCCTGATGAAGGACGCCTACTCCTTCGACCTGGACCCCGCCGGGCTCCAGGCGGCCTACGACCGACACCGGGAGGCCTACCGACGCGTCTTCGCCCGGCTCGGGCTGGACGTCACGGTGGTGGCCGCGACGTCCGGGGCGATGGGCGGCTCCGCGTCCGAGGAGTTCCTGGCCGCCACGCCGGTCGGTGAGGACACCTACGTCGGCTGCACGGCCTGCGACTACGCGGCCAACACCGAGGCCGTGGTGACCCGCGCCCCGGCGGCCGGCGACCCGGACGCGCACCGCGCCGCGGAGGTGCACGACACCCCGGAGACGCCGACCATCGCGTCCCTGGTCGACCTGGCGAACACCCGCGCGCTCGGCGGGCGCACCGGCTGGACCGCCGCCGACACGTTGAAGAACGTGGTGCTGACCGTCCGCCGGCCCGGCGCCGAAGAGGCCGAACTGCTGGTCGTCGGCCTTCCCGGCGACCGCGACGTCGACCTGAAGCGGGTCGAGGCGGTGCTGCACCCGGCCACCGTGGCGGTCTTCGACGACTGGTCCGCGCACCCGGAACTGGTCCGTGGCTACCTCGGGCCGCAGATCCTGGCCAAGCACGGCATCCGCTACCTGGTCGACCCCCGGGTGGTGACCGGCTCCACCTGGCTGACCGGGGCCAACGAGCCGGGACGGCACGCCACCGACGTGGTGTGCGGGCGTGACTTCGTCGCCGACGGCACGATCGAGGCGGCCGAGGTGCGCCCGGGTGACCCCTGCCCGGCCTGCCCGGACGGCGAGCTGACCATGCGGCGGGGCATCGAGGTGGGGCACATCTTCCAGCTCGGCCGGCGGTTCACCGACGCCTTCGCCGTCGACGTGCTCGGCCCCGACGGCAAGCCGGTACGGCCGACCATGGGCTGCTACGGCATCGGGGTGTCCCGGGCGGTCGCCGCCGTAGCCGAGCAGCACCACGACGACCGAGGGCTGGTCTGGCCGGCCGCGGTCGCGCCCTGCGACGTACACCTGGTGGCCGCCGGGAAGGGGCCGCAGCTCGACGCGGCGCTCGACCTCGGCGGGCGGCTGGCCGCCGACGGCCTGCGGGTGCTGGTCGACGACCGCACCCACGTCTCCGCCGGGGTGAAGTTCACCGACGCCGAGCTGATCGGCATCCCGCGCGCCGTCGTGGTCGGCCGCCGCCTCGCCGACGGGTACGTCGAGCTGCGCGACCGGGCCACCGGCGAGCGGACCGAGATGCCGGTGGAGGGGCTCGTCGAGCGTCTGCGCGACGAGGTTGGCGCGACGCGCCGCGACCGGGTGTAGCGAATGCGCCACCGGGTACCGCAGGAGGATCGACCGAGGCGTTTTTTCGGAGGCTCTCATGTACCGCGTCAGTGATGTGATGACCAGACAGGTGGTCTACCTGCCGGCGGAAACCCCGCTGGACGAGGCGGCCCGGGTGATGAAGGAGTCGGACATCGGCGACGTGGTGGTGACCGACGGGGCCACCCTCGCCGGCATGCTGACCGACCGGGACATCGTGGTCCGGGCGGTGGCCGAGCGCGCCGACCCGGGCACCACCACGATCGGGTCGATCATCACCCGTGAGGTCGTCATGATCGAGCAGCACTGCACGGCGAACGAGGCGGCGGCACTGATGCGCGAGCGCAACATTCGGCGGGTGCTGGTCTGTGACAGCGACCGGAAGCTGGTCGGCATCGTCTCCCTCGGCGACCTGGCCATGCAGCTCGACCCCCAGTCGGCACTCAGCGACATCAGCGAAGCAGCCCCGAACGTGTGAAAGGAGGGGCCCCTTCTTAACGCCTCCGGTAGAGGAGGGGCCCCCTCTTAACACCCCACCCGCTCGCGCCCGACGCGGCGGATAGCCTCGACCCATGCCCGAGATGCCGACCAAGCTGGCCGAGATCGTCGACGAGTTCGCCGCCGCACCGCGCGACGTCGTGCTGGAGATGCTGCTGGAGTTCGCCGACGTGATCCCGCCCCTGCCCGAGGGCGTGGACCGGGCCGAACTGGAGCAGGTCCCCGAGTGCCAGACCGCGTTCTTCCTGCGCGCCGAGGTCAACGCGGACAAGACGGTGAGCACGCTCTTCGACTGCCCGCCGGAGGCGCCCACCACGCGCGCCTTCGCCGGCATCCTCGCCGAAGGGCTGGCCGGGGCGAGCGCCGAGCAGGTGCTGGCCGTACCGGACGACCTCTACCAACGGATGGGCCTGGCCCAGGCGATCAGCCCGCTGCGCGTACGCGGCGGCACCGCCATCCTGGCCCGGCTCAAGCGCCAGGTGCGGGAACAGATTTCCTGACCGGCGGGTTGTCGCTGGTCATGGAGATCGAGATCTACGCCGACGTCGTCTGCCCGTGGTGCTGGATCGGCAAGCGCCGGCTCGAACGGGCCCTGGAGTCGTACGACGGCGAGGTGACCGTCCGGTACCGGCCGTTCCAGCTCGACCCGACGCCGGTCACCGAGCCGAAGCCGCTGCTCGACGCGCTGGGTGACAAGTTCGGCGGCCGGGACAAGGCCGAGGGCATGGCCGCCCACGTCTCCAAGGTCGCCGCCGGCGCCGGCCTCGATCTGCGGTTCGACCGCGCGATCGCGGCGAACACGTTCGACGCGCACCGGCTGGTCCGCTTCGCCACCGAGCACGGCCGCGCCGCCGAGACGGTCGAGCGGCTCTACCGGGCACACTTCTTCGACGGACTGGACGTCGGTTCGGTCGACACGCTGGTCACGCTGGCCGGCGAGGTCGGTCTGGACGAGACCGAGGCGCGGCGTTACCTCGAGTCCAACCTCGGCCGTCGCGAGGTGGCCGCCGACCTGAGCGGCGCACACCAGCTCGGCGTCTCCAGCGTGCCGACCTTCGTGCTCGCCGGGAAGTACTCGGTGACCGGCGCCCAGGAGCCGGAGACACTGCTCGCCGCGCTGCAAGAGGTGGCGCAGCGCGAAGCGGCCGCGTGATGTTTCACGTGGAACAAGATCGATGCGGATGAGCCCCTAGGCCGGCCTGGCCAGGTCCTCCACCACCCTCGCCCCGGGCAGCGCGCCGAGCGCCGGCCCGGGCAGGGCGATCTTGCTGTGCCGTACGCCCGACCCGATGATCACGTGGGGCCTGGCGATGACCCGCGAGTCGACCAGGATCGGCCACTCCTCGGGCAACCCGATCGGCGTGATCCCGCCGTACTCCATCCCGGTCAGCGCCACCGCCTCGGCCATCGGCGCGAAGCTCGCCTTGCGGACGTCGAGCAGCCGGCGCACCACGCCGTTGACGTCCGCCCGGGTGGTCGCGAGCACGATGCACGCGGCGTAGCGCGTCTCGCCGCCCCGCTTGCCGGCGACCACCACGCAGTTGGCCGACTCCTCCAGCCCCACCTCGTACGCCTCGCAGAAGGCCGCCGTGTCGGCCAGCTCGGCGTCGATCGGGGCGACCAGCACCTCGTCCACGTCCACCGGAGCCTCGTCCGGCCACCGCTCCACCGCCGCGGCGACCGGAGGAGCCAGCAGGTCAAGCCGCGCCCGGGCCGGCTCGGTCTTCAACGTCCCCATCACGGATGCGATCCTCGCACCCACGCCGGCCATCCGCTCGTCGGCCCGCCTGGTGGGCGAGACCCCGTCCGCTCCCGGATCCGTCGAGCCGGAGGCCCGGCCACGCGCTCAGTTGGGGTTGGTGAGGAACGCGTTCTCCTGGGCGAAGTCGCGGTTCTCGGTGGCGCCGAGCTGCCGCCGGCGCAGCACCTCGGGTCGGTTCGCCTCGGCGTCCTCGATGCCGTGCCGGACACCGACCCGGATCACGCCGTAGAGGAAGACGAAGCCGAAGACGTAGAGCACCACGGTGGCGACGAAGACCAGCATGCGGTCACGGTAGGTCGGACCGGAACCGACCAGGTCTCACCTTCCGCCAGTTCCCCCGTACGTGTCGGCGAGATGGTCGGCCCAGGTCCGGACACCGGTAGGAGTGGCGGACGTGGTGAGACCGCCGGCACGCAGTTCCCGGCCGAGCCGCCCGGGAATCCGCAGCGGAACCAACGGACGACGCGATCCGCGGGCGGCCAACCAGGCCCGGGCCGCCTCGTCGAAGCGAAGCACCTCCGGCCCACCGAAGTCCTCGGTGCGGTGGGACGGTCCGGCGAGCAGCAGCACCGCGAGTCGGTCCGCGACCTCACCGGGATCGACCGGCTGGGCGAGCACGGCCGGGTCCCCGAGCACCGGGCCGAGCCGGCTCGCGCCGCGCAGCAGGTCCGCCAGGAACCCGGGAAACTGGGTCGCCCGCAGCACGCTCCACGGCACCGGGCCGGCGGCGACCACCTGCTCGGCCGCGAGCTTGTGCCGGTAGTAGCCGAGCGGCACCCGGTCCACGCCGACGATCGAGACGTACACCAGGTGGCGCACCCCCGCGTGCCCGGCGGCCACGGTCAACCGTCGGGTGCCGAGCACGTCGATCTCGTGGGTACGCCGGTTCGGCGACGAGGCCAGGTGCAGCACGGCATCCATCCCGTCGACCGCCTCCGCGAGCCCCGCGCCGGTGCCGAGGTCGGCAGTCACCCACTCGACGCCGGCGCCGTCATGCGGCCGGCGGCTCACCGCCCGGACGAGAAAACCCTCGTCCCGCAGCCGCGGCACCGCCACCTGCCCGAGCCGTCCGGTCGCCCCGGTCACCAGCACCCGCATCGCCACTCCTTCTCGCCTTGGTCCACACCAGTCCATGCGACTCCACGCACGCCCGCGCGCTTCCCGTCCACGCGCCACGCAACGCTCTCCACGCCGCACCCACGCCCCACGCAACGCGTTCACGCCCCCGCGCAACGCGTTCACGCCCCACGCGACGCGTTCACGCCCCACGCGACGCGTTCACGCCCCACGCGACGCGTTCACGCCCCACGCGACGCGTTGACGCCCCCGCGCGCTGCGCAACCCGCCCACGCTTCGCACAACCGTTCACGCCCGCGCCCCGCGCAGCCCAACCACGCTGCGCGGAGCCCAACCACGCTGCGCGGAACCCGTTCACGCCCTCACTCCACGTAACTGTTCATGCCGCGTGACGGGCTGGCCGTGCGCGGCCGACCCACTTCGGCCCGGCGATGGGACGAGGCGGCGGCTCCGATCGTGACAGCCCGACGGACCACCGCCGCCCGGTCCGGGCAAACGGTGCCTCCCACCCGATCCTGCGCCACCGACGACCATCCTGGCCCGGATCGGTCCGCACGGCGCCCGCCTCACCGGCCGCTTCACTCCCCGGACCCTCCCCCTGTTGACCAAGGAGTTTCCGTCAAGCGAGGCCCGGCATCTGACGCAAACTCCTTGATCACCGGAGCGGAGCGTGGTTCCTCGGATAGGGGATATACCACTGGGTCATAAATATGACCTAGCGGTATAACGCCTACAGGTGGATGGCGTTTGTCAGGGGTCACGGAGCGTGTCCGCGCCGGAGCGGCGGAAAGGGTGGGCCACCTTTCGGGTTCCGGGCACTCCGAACTGGGAGTCGGCGGGGACCCCCGGGCACGGCAGGTTGAGAGCCCGGAGACGGCAGGGTCGGAACCCGGGCCGGGGGGCGGGAACCCGGGCCGGGGGGCGGGAACCCGGGCCGGGGGGCGGGAACCCGGGCCGGGGGGCGGGAACCCGCACGGGCGGGACGGTCAGGCGGTCGGGCGGGGGACGACCCGGCCGGCGAGCAGCAGGCCGAGCAGTCCGCAGCCGGCGGCGACGGCCAGCGTGCTCGCGTAGCTCGCCGGGCCGGGCGACGAGCCGGCGGCCAGCACCGCGCCGGTCAGCGCCAGCACGGTGGCCGCGGCCAGCGAGTCCCCCAGTTGCAGCGCCGAACTGTTCCGGCCCTGCTCGGCCGGGGCGGACAACTCCAGGGTGAGCACCGACAGCGAGGGATAGAGCAGGCCCATGCCGAGTCCGGCGACCGACCAGGCGAGCACCGCCGGCGCGACCGGCACCCCCGGCAGCAGGGCCAGGGTGACGCCGGCCGTGCCGACGGCGATGCAGGCCAGGCCGGCCCGGGGCAGGCTCGCCGCCGAGCGGGGCGCGGGGATCCGGCCCTGGATCCACGAACCCACCGACCAGGAGAGCGCGCCGACGGTCAGCACCAGCCCGGCTCCGGTGGGCGAGAACCCGCGCTCGCGGGAGAGCATCAGCGGGATCACGACCTCCGCGCCGGCGAACGCAGCCGAGGCCAACCCGCGCAGCCCGATCACCGTCGGCAGTCCACGCGCCGCCCGCAGGAAGCCCGCCGGCAGCAGGCGCGGCACGGAAACGAGCAGCCCGGCCAGTGCCGCCCCGACCAGGCCGGCCGCGAGCACGCCGCGCTGCTGCCCCCCGTGGTGCAGCAGCGCGGCGCTCGCCCCCGCCCCGCAGGCCCAGCCGATCCGCGCCAGCGCGCCGGCCGGCGGCCTGGTCGGCACCCGTGCGGCCAGTGCGCGCAGGCCCGGCTGAACCAGCAGCACCGCCGGCACCGCGATCGCCGGCACCGCGAGGAACACCCAGCGCCAGCCCAGGTGCTCGACGATCAGCCCGGCCACCGCCGGCCCGACCAGCGACGGCACCACCCAGGCCGCGGCGAAGGCGGCGAAGATACGCCGCCGCAACTGCTCCGGGTACGCCTGCCCGACGATCACGTAGAGCGCCACGGACAGCAGCCCGGAGCCGAAGCCCTGCACGATCCGCCCGGCGACGAGGGTCCCCATGGTGGACGCGGCGCCCGCCACCGCCAGCCCGGCGACGAACCAGGCCACCCCGTGCCACATCGCCGGGCGTGGCCCGCGCGCGTCGCACCAGATGCCGGAGACGACCATCGCCACCACGCCGGAGGCGAACGGACCACCGAACGCCAGCGCGTACAGTCCGAGCCCGTCCAGGCTGCGCGCCACGGTCGGCATCGCGGTGCCCACCGCGAGGGCCTCGAACGCGAGCAGCGACACCAGGGCGACGATGCCCACGGTCATGGCCCGCAGGCGCGGCGACCACAGGTCGAGCGGGTCGCTTGCCGGTGCGGCGGCGGCGGTCGTCATGGGCACCAGCCTGGGACCTCAACCCCGGTTGAGGTCAACTGTGTGCCCGGTCTCGTCAGGCGGTCTCCAGCGCCTCGCCCACGCCCTTCACCAGCCCGGAGAAGTGCTGGTCGGCCAGCACATGGCCGGCCGTGATCACCAACGCGAGCGGCCACTCGATGACCTGCAACGCGGCGAGCACGCCGATGCCCGCGTAGTAGGCCAGCTTGTCCGGCGGGGGCACGGCCACCTCGCCCAGCAGCGGAACCTCCACCCGGCGGCAGTAGGCCCGCACCATCTCCCGCGATCCGCTCAGGTGTCGTGTCAGCGTGCTCATCCCTGCCTCCCCGGTTGCGACGGCATCGACCCGACCGGCATTCCACCGCCCCCGGCGTCCATGCCCCGGGCAGCGGGGAAACTTCCCCCACCCGAGGGGCATAACGGACGCCGCGCCGGGAAGTCGGGCCGCCGAGACGAGACCGGGAGGCGACATGGCGTACGGGTTCGCCGGTCTCCTGCTGTCGCCGGCCGCCGTACCCGACGCCATGGCGCGGGTCGCGCGTACCGTCGGGTCGGCCCTGCCCGGCCCACCCGTGCCGCCGACCGTCGCGCAGGCCGCCGGGAGCGTGGGCACGGCGGCCAGCCGGTTGGCCCGCCTGGCCGGGCTGACCCGACGCCGCGTCTGGTCACGGGACGGCCGGCACCACATCGAGGTGCACGGCGTCTGTCAGGACGGCGGAGACCGGTTGGCCCGGCAGGTCGAGGCGGCGCTGGAGGCGGTGCCGGGGGTGACCTGGGCGCGGGTGAACGCGCCCTCCGGCCGGGTGGTGGTGGCGACCGGCGAACCGGCGCCGAAGCTGCGCGACCTGATCGCGACCGTGGCGCGCGCCGAGCGGGCGTGCCCCTACGAGCCGGACCCGGAGATCCCGCCGCCGCATCCGCCCGAGGAGGGCCCGCGAACCCCTCGTACGCTCGGCGCGCTCGCCTCCGACGCGCTCGGCCTGACCATCTCCGCGGCCACCCGGATCCTGCCGTTCACTCCGGTCCCCGGCGAGGTCGCGGGCCTGCTGACCGCTGTCGACCTGCACCCGAAGCTGCACGCGCTGGCCGGTCGGGGCCTGCGGGCCGACCCGCGCGCCGAGGTGCTCTTCCCGCTCGCCGAGGCGGTGGTGCAGGGTCTCACCGGCGGTTGGGCCGGCATCGTGCTCGACGGCGCGCAGCGGGTGGTGCAGTGGGGCGAGGCGCGGGCCCAACTCGCCGCGTGGAGCCGGGCCGAGCCGGCGCTGACCGGCGACCCGGAGCGGGCTGTCGCCCGGGTGCCCGACGGGGAACGACCCTGCCCGGTCCCGGACGGCCAGGCCGAGCGCTACATCAAGCGGATGCTGGCGGCCGGCGCGGTGGCCGGGGCCGCCGCGATCCCGGTGGCCGGCGGCAAACGGGCCGCCGCGCTGGCGCTCTCCTCGTTGCCGAAGGCCCCGGGCAGCGGCCGCGAGGGGTACGCGGCCCAGCTCGGCCGGATGCTCGCCCGGCGCGGCGTGATCGCCATGGACCGCAGCGTGCTGCGGGAGCTGGACCGGATCGACACCGTCGTGCTGGACGCGGCCGTCCTCGGCTCCGACCGTGGGGTGCTGGCCGACCTGGCGCCGCTGGCCGGCGCCGACACCGGGCAGGTCGCCGCCCGGGCGTTCGCGCTGTTCGACCCGGCCGAACCGGACGCCGTACGGGACGTCGACGACTGGCGGATCGGGCCGCTGGACCGGATCGACGCGGAGGACCCCGGGGACACCCCGGACAGTGGGTGGCTGCGCGCCGACGGGGGACGGCTGCTCGGGCTGGCCCGGGGCGGCCGGCTCGCCGCTGTGCTCCGGGTCGAGCCGGAACCCGCACCCGGGGTGGACGCGCTGGCGTCCGCCGCCCGCCAGGCCGGCCTACGCCTCGTGGTCGCCGGCGCCGAGGACGGCCGGTACGACTTCGCCGACCGCCGCGTACCGGGTGGGTCACGGCTGGCCGAAGCGGTCCGTGACCTGCAACGGGAGGGTGCCGTGGTGATGGTGGTCTCGGGCGAGCGGTCGGCTCTCGCGGCCGCCGACTGCGGGCTCGGCGTCGCCGCGCCGGACGACCTGCCCCCGTGGGGCGCGCACCTGCTCGTCGGCGACGACCTGCGCATCCCCGCCCTGCTGATCGACGCGGCCGGGGTCGCTCGCCGGATGACCGGGCAGAACCTCAGGATCGCCATGGCCGGCAGCGGACTCGGCGCGCTCGGCGCGTTCACCGCAGCCCCCCGGCAGCTGCCCGGTCGGACGATGGCGGCGGTGAACGGGGCCGCCGCGGCCGCCTTCGCGCACGGGGTCTTCCGGGCGCACCGCCTGCCGGACCGGACCGGCGCGCCGGTGCCCGTGCTCACCGCGTGGCACCTGATGCCGGTGGAGACGGTCCTCGACCAGCTCGGCACCCACCCGACCGGGCTGACCGACGAGGAGGCGACCCGCCGCCGCGGCCCGGCGGGCGGGGCCGGGAACGGACCGGCCGGCCTGCTCCGCGCGTTCGTCGACGAACTGTCCAACCCGCTCACCCCGGTGCTGGCCGCCGGGGCGGTGCTCTCCGCCGCGTTCGGCTCGCTCGTCGACGCGGCACTGGTCGGCGGCCTGGTGGGCGGCTCCGCGCTGGTCGGCGCCGTGCACCAGCGGAACACCGAACGGTCGCTGGCCGAGCTGCTGTCCCGCTCCGCGGTCACCGCCCGGGTGCTGCGGGACGGCGTGGAACGGGTGGTGCCCGCCGAGGAGCTGGTGCCCGGTGACGTGGTCAGCGTCAGCTCCGGGGATGCCGTACCGGCCGACTGCCGGGTGCTGACCAGCGACGGATTGGAGTCCGACGAGTCGTCACTGACCGGCGAGTCCCTGCCGGTGGCGAAGAGCCCGGAGCCGGTGGTCGCCGCCGCGATCGCGGAGCGGCACTCGATGCTCTTCGAGGGGACCACGGTCGCCGCCGGGCACGGCACCGCCGTGGTGGTGGCCACCGGCGCGGAGACCGAGGCCGGGCGGAGCATGGCGATGGCCCGGGAGGCCCCGCCGACCAGTGGGGTGGAGGCGCGGCTCGGCAGGTTGACCAGCAGCGCCGTGCCGCTGGCTGCCGGCTCGGCGATCGCGGTGGCCGGGGCGGGGCTGCTCCGGGGCGTACCCCTGGCCGAGACGGCGGCGACCGCCGCGAACCTGGCCGTGGCGTCGGTGCCGGAGGGGCTGCCGTTCCTGGTCAGCGCCGCGCAGCTGGCGGCGGCGCGACGGCTGGCCGAGCACGGCGCCCTGGTGCGTAACCCGCGCACCATCGAGGCGCTGGGCCGGGTGGACGTGCTCTGCTTCGACAAGACCGGCACCCTCACCGAGGGGAAGCTGCTGCTGGCCGGCGTGGGCACCGGCGACGACCGGTACGGCCCGGCGGACCGGCTCGACGAGCCGCTGCGGGCGACGCTGGCGGCCGCGCTGCGTGCCACCCCCTTCGCCGCCGACCCGGACGAGTTGCCGCAGCAGACCGACCGGGCGGTACGCCGGGGCGCGAACGCGGCCGGGGTGGCCGAGCAGACCGGCGCGGCGGGTTGGACCGCGACGGGCGGGCTGCCGTTCGAGCCGTCCCGGGGCTACAGCGCCACGGTCGGGCGGACCGCCGACGGCCTGCTGCTGAGTGTGAAGGGCGCGCCCGAGTCGGTGCTGCCGCGCTGCGCGTCGCGGCGTACCGCCGGAGGCGACCGCCCGTTGGACGCGGCCGGCCGGGACGAGGTGCAGGCCATGCTGGCCGCTCGGGCCGGCGCCGGGCACCGCATCCTCGCCGTCGCGGAGTGTCCCGTGGCCACCGACTCGGTCAGCGACGAGCAGGTCGACGGGCTGGTGTTCGTGGGCTTCCTGACGCTCGCCGACGGGGTGCGGGAGAGCGCCCGGCCGTCGGTGGAGCGGATCCGCGCGGCCGGCGTGCACACCGTCATGATCACCGGTGACCACCCGGCGACCGCCGAGGCGATCGCGGCCACCATCAGCCCGGACCACGGGCAGCAGCGGGTGGTGACCGCCACTGATCTGGACCGGCTCGACGACGCCGCGCTGGCGGAGCGGCTGATGGCCACGGACGTGGTGGCAAGGTGCACGCCCGCGCACAAGGTCCGCATCATCCAGGCGTTGCAGCGCCGGGGCCGCACGGTGGCGATGACCGGTGACGGCGCCAACGACGCTCCGGCGATCCGCCTCGCCGACGTGGGGATCGCCCTCGGTCAGCGGGGCACCCCGGCCGCCCGGGCGGCCGCCGACCTGGTGGTGACCGACGACCGGCTGGAGACGATCATCGCCACGCTGGTCGAGGGGCGGGCCATGTGGTCGTCGGTCCGCCACGCGCTCAGCATCCTGGTCGGCGGCAACCTCGGCGAGATCGCGTTCAGCGTGCTGACCGCCGCGTCGACCGGCCGGTCCGCCCTGACCGGACGCCAACTGCTGCTGGTCAACCTGCTCACCGACCTCGCGCCGGCGCTCGCCATCGCGGTCCGGCCGCCGGCCGACGACCGCGCCGACCATCTGCTGCGCGAGGGACCGGACTCCTCGCTCGGCGCCACCATGACCCGGGAGATCGGGCTCCGGGCGGCGGCGACCACGCTGGGCGCGACGGCGGGCTGGACGATCGCCCGGTGGACCGGCACCCGACGCCGGGCCGGCACCGTCGCGCTCGCCTCGCTGATCGGCACCCAGCTCGGCCAGACCGTGCTGGCCGGCGGCACCAGCCCGACCGTGCTGGCGGCCACCGCCGCGTCGGTCGGGGTGCTGGTCGTGGTGGTGCAGACGCCGGGCGTCAGCCAGTTCTTCGGGTGTACGCCGCTGGGCCCGGTGGGCTGGACCATCGCCACCGGCTCGGCGTTGGGCGCGACGTTCGCCAACGGCGCGCTGACCCGGCTGGTGGACCGCCTGCCGCAGCCCGGCTCGTCCTGACCCTCAGTGCCAGGTGGCGGCGGCCCGGCGCAGCCGGTCGTTGACGGCCCGCCCGACCCCTTCGTCGGGCACCGGCTCGGCCACGATCTCGGTCACCCCGGCCGCGTCGAGCCGGTGCAGCGCGTCGAAGAGCCGCGCCGCCGCCGCGGTGAGGTCGCCGTCCCGTGACAGCACCTCCACCGCCGCCCAGTCACCCTCCGCCGGTGGCTCCCGGAACGCCAGGAACCCGCGCCGGCCGCCGTCCCGCTCGCCCGCCGCGCCCAACCGCAACGGGGTACGCGGGGCGTAGTGCGCGGCCAGCGTCCCGGGCGCGACGGGCTGGCCGGAACTGCCGAGGCGGACGTCGACCGGGCCGACCGCCTCGACCAGCGCCTCGACCGGCAGCGCGCCCAGCCGCAGCACCACCGGCCGGTCGCCGCGCGCGTCCACGATGGTCGACTCGATCCCACACCGGGTGGGTCCGCCGTCGAGCACCACGTCCACGGCGCCGCCCAGCCCGGCCACGACGTGCTCGGCGCGGGTGGGGCTGAGCTGGCCGAACCGGTTGGCGCTCGGCGCGGCCACGGGCACGCCGGCGGCGGCGATCAGCGCCCGGGCGGCCGGTTCGTCGGGCACCCGCACGGCCATGGTCTCCAGGCCGGAGGTGACGATCGGCGGGATCGCCGCCGGTCGGTCCACGATGAGGGTGAGCGGGCCGGGCCAGAACCGGTCCGCCAGCGCGGCCACGGCCGCCGGCACCGCACCGACCAGGGCGGTCAGGTCGGCGGCGTCGGCCAGGTGGCTGATCAGCGGATCGAAGCTGGGCCGGGCCTTCGCCTCGAAGATCCGCGCGGCGGCGCGGGCGTCCAGCGCGTTCGCGCCCAGCCCGTAGACCGTCTCGGTGGGGAAGGCGACCAGCCCGCCGGCGCGCAGCACGGCGGCGGCCTCGTCGATGCCGCTGTCGGCCGGCAGGACGCGCGGGGTTCCGGTGCTCACGCTCCGACGCTAGCCTGCGCCGGAGGCCGACCCGGCGGGACCCCGGCCGGATCAGTCCCGCTCGTCGGCGGCGTCGGGGAGGCTGGGCGCGTCGGTGGGGTAGAGGCCGGCGGCGAAGCCGTACACCTGGTCGCCGGCGCGGGGGATCTGGGCGAATCTGCGGGCCAGCGCCTGCACCTCGGTCCAGAACTCGCGGACGTCCTCGATCGGGATGCGGGCGTGCACCAGCGTGCAGCGCAGCTCGTCGGCGGCGTGCGCGGCGGCCGCCTCGGCCGCGGCTTCGGCCAGGCCGTTGATCCGGGCGACGACCTGCTTGTCCTCGGCGCGGTGGAGAGCGCCGACGTAGAACGTGCGGGCGACCCGGCCGTAGAAGCGTTCCTCGATGGCCCGGACCCGGCGGGTGCGCACCACCCGCAGCAGTCCCGCGTCGAGCAGCTGGTTCACGTGGTAGGCCACGCTGCTCTTGGGCCGGTCCACGGCACGGGCCAGCTCGTTCACCGTGGCCGCGCGTTCCAGCAGCAGCTCCAGGAGGGTGCCACGCAGGGGGTCGGCGAGCGCGCGCAACTGCTCGGGGGCGGTGACCACGAGCAGGTCGTCGAGGTCGTAGTCCGGGATCCGCTGATTGACCGACATTTCTCGACCGTTCTAAGATTCTGGTTCGTTCGATGATTCTGGTCCGACAGTCAGGAGTCTAGGGATGGCCGAGATCCTCCTCTTCCACCACCTGCGGGGGCTCACCGACGGCGTCCGCGCCCTCGCCGACTCGCTCGGCGCCGCCGGGCACACCGTTCACGCCCCCGACCTCTTCGACGGCGAGCGGCCGGCCAGCCTCGAGGACGGCTCGGCGCTGATCAAGCGGATCGGTGGCGACGTCCTCGACCAGCGGGCCGACCGGATCGCCGCCGACCTGCGCCCCGACCTGGTCTACGCGGGCATCTCCTGGGGTGCCGCCATCGCCCAGCGGCTCGCCCAGACACGGCCCGGCGCACGGGCCGCCCTGCTCTACGAGGCATGCCTGCCGGTGACCGGCGAGTGGGCGATCGGCCCCTGGCCCGACGGCGTGGCCGTGCAGGTGCACGGCATGGAGCAGGACCCGTTCTTCGGTCTGGAGGGTGACGTCGACGCCGCTCGGGAACTGGTGTCGATCGTCGGCCCCGAGCGCGGCGAGTTGTTCGTCTACCCGGGCGACCGGCACCTGTTCACCGACCGCTCCCTCCCGTCGTACGACGCCGACGCGACCGCGCAGGTGGTGAGCCGCAGCCACGACCTCCTCGCCCGGCTCGGTTGACCACTCAGCCGGCGTCCCGCAGCCGCGCCACCGCGGCGGCGTACTCGGCGTCGGTGAGCGCACCCCGCTGGTGTTGGCGGGCCAGCACGTGGAGGTCCCGGCGCTGGTCGGCGCTCAGCGTGGGCGAACCGGCCGCCCCGGCCCCGGCCGGCGGGGACGGCCGCCCGAGCGGGGACGGCGGCCCCGCCCGTCGGGCGGCCCGGTGGTGCGCCCGCAGGGTGGTGAGCATCTCGTCGTAGTGCTCCGGCCAGGTCGCCAGTCGGCCCAACTCCGGGTTGAGTGAGAACAGCCGGAAGTGGCCGCGCTGCAACGGCGTCTGCACCGGCTCGCCGTCGACCCGGTCGATGACGATCGCCAGCCGACCCATGTCCAGCCCGGCCATCGAGCCCGTGCCGCTGCGGATCTCCGCCACCGACGCCCACGGCACCGTCGTCGTGCGGAACATCGCACGGGAGCGCACGCCGACGTCGCTCACGTAGACGCCCAGCATCGCCTGCCGGACCCCCACCACGAGGCCGAGCGCGAGCCAGGCCCCACCGAACACGGCCACCGGCGCCGGCACCACCGCGCGCAGGCCGCCGACCACGAGGAACGCCCCGACGCCGGCCGCCAGCAGCACACCGAGAAGCGCGCCGGCGGTCTCCAGGTCCAGTGAGTACGGCCGCTGCCACCGGGTCATGCCGTCAGCGTGACCGGCCGTGTCCACTCCTACTTGTACTGGGCGATCTGGATCAGGTTGCCGCAGGTGTCGTCGAACACGGCGGTGGCCACCGGGCCCATGTCGACCGGCTCCTGCGTGAACAACACACCGAGCCCGCGCAACCGGTCGTGCTCGGCGGCGACGTCGTCCACCGCGAACTGCGTGAGCGGGATGCCGTCGCCGGCCAGCGCCTCCTTGAACGCCTTGGCGGCCGGGTGCGCGTCGGGCTCCAACAGCAGCTCGACGCCGTCCGGGGCCTCGGGCGAGACGACCGTCAGCCAGCGGTGCTCCCCGGTCGGCACGTCGGTCTTCTTCACGAAGCCGAGCACCTCGGTGTAGAAGCGCAGCGCCTTCTCCTGGTCGTCGACGTACACGCTCGTCAGGTTGATCCTCATGGGGTCTCCTCGGTGGGTTCGGACCTGAGCCATCGCTCGGTGATGGACCGCAGCGGGCGGGTGTCGAGGTGGTGGAACTTGTAGCGACCCTGCCGCCGCGTGACGATCAGGCCGGCGGTCTCCAGGACGTCGAGGTGCTGCGAGATCGCCTGCCGGGACGAGCCGACCTGGTGCCGCGTCGCCAACCGACCGCAGATCTCGAACAGGGTCTGACCGTCGCGCTCGGTCAGCTCGTCGAGGATCAGGCGGCGGGTGCGATCGGCCAGCGCCTGGAAGAGATCGCCCACGTCCACCACAATAGGCAAGTCACCGCTTGCATACAACGAGGGCGACATGATCGTTCCGGTGGTCGACCTCGCCGCGGTCAGGCCGATCGCCGTCGACGGCGAGAGCTATCGCTGGTCGGTCCGCCGGAAGCCGACGTACGGCCAGGGTCTGGCCTGGTCACCGCTGAGCTTCGCCGTCGAGCGGACGGACCCACCTGGCTGCGCCACCCTCGTCGTCCGCCTGGCGTCCCCTCGACCGGACAACTGGATGAACGCCGCCGGCTCCACGGTGTTGCCCTCGACGGTCGCCGCCGCCGTACGCCAGGCGCTCGGACGCGGATGGCAGCCGACTCGTCCGGGATCGCCGTTCATGCTGGACCTCGGCGACGAGGAAGCGGCTACGCGGGGAACTGCCTCCAGTGCCCCTCGGAAACGACCTCGACGGTGCCGTCGGCCACCTTGATCGCCGTCTGGTCGTCGATGGCGTACGCCGACCCCCCGATCTCGGCCGCCCACTTCTCCGCACCAGCCATGGTGTTGTCCGGCTCAAGACCCAGGTGGGGGAAGATCGAGAAGTCGACGACCCCCAGCGTGCGGTCGTCGGGCGCTGCCTGCCACGCGACGAAGTCCGCGCCGACCCGGGGGGTCAGCACCATGCTCCCCGCGCTCAACCCCACCCAGACGGTGTCCCGCAGCGACGGCAGGAGATCGGCCAGCCCGGACTGCCGCATCCAGTGGCACAGGTACGTCGCATCACCGCCGCCCACGAGCATGACATCGGCCTCCCGAACCCAGGAGACCCACCGCTCGTCACCGATGCTGGGCAGTGCTGTCAGCTCAGGGACGCCCAGCGACTTCCAGCCCAGGTCGCACATGGGTAGGGGCGTCTGCCCTGTGATGAAGCGCCAGGCCGAGGCCGGCCCGCCCATGGGGTACGTCGCCGTGGGGATGCAGAGGGCACTGGAGTCGGCGATCGGCTTGCCCAGCAGGTCGACCAGCGCATCGCGAATGCTCGGGTTCATGACGCCCGCGGACGTGAGAAGAAGTTTCACGCTTGCCTCCTGTACGTAGCGGCCGTGTCCCTTGCCGGGAGATCAGGTGCTCCCGGGAGTACAGACCGGACACCGCAACGAAACTCATCGCCGTTGCGCCGCCGAGAAGCACCGAGTCGCCCAGGAACACCCGATGGACATGGCGTTGTACGTCCGGGGCAAGACGGCGATCGTCATCGACATCCTCAAGCGATGCGGGTCGCGCTGAACAGCGCGCCGCTGACGCCTCGCCCGCCCGCCTACCACCGACCCAGGCTCAGGCTGCCTCGGCCGTCGATCAACAGCTGGGCGAGGAGGGGGGGCGGCGGCATGAGCGGATACTGATTGGCCGCCGGCGGAACCAGAAGACGGGCAAGGGCGTCCAATCGGCTAACGGGGAGAGGCGGAGGCATGCGCTATAGACACATAGGGGCTGTTGCCCTACTGGCCACGATGGGGAGCGCCTGTGACAGTGATAGCGCCACGAATGCAGCGAACGCCTCGGAACCGTCGCCAACAACCTTGTCGTTGCCATGCGACGATACCGAGCAGACGCTGGTGATGTGGGACCTCGCAGGGCCGGGACAGCCCACCCCGATCCAGGCGGTCGCTCCCCATGCCGGTGCGCTCACCCTGGTTGAGCAGGAGAGCGCTGAGGGCATCACCGTGTTCGGCATTCGTGACGACGGCTCCGTGTTCCGCGCGTTCCAGGTGACGAAGCACGACGGCGGATGGTGGCCTGACGGGTATCGAGAGTGTTCAGGCTGACGCCTGAGCGACGAACATCTCAGAGGGCACGGGCGCTCATCGGCAGATCCGTGCGCCCACGCTCCGCCGACCGGCCGCTAGGCCATAGGTTCCCCTGTCGAACCTCACCTGGCGGAGATGTGTAGCGGATCAGTTGGCGGATCACAGCGGGCCTTGTCAGCTTGGTGTTCGCCAGCACGATCGGCACGCCGATGGAGCCGCGGAACGTCAACCGGCACTTCGAGCAGCTCCGCGCGGCGGCCGGTCTGGGCTGGCTGCACCTGCACGACCTGCGCCACGCCTTCGCCACATTCCTGCTCGACCGGGGCGAGGAGCTGCGCACGGTGATGGAGCTGCTCGGGGACTCCACGATCCGGACGACGGCCGACACCTACGGGCACGTCCTGCCGGCGCGGGCTCGTCAGGCTGCCTCGGCCATCGACCAGGTCCTCGGCGAGGAGGGACGGCGTGACCGCTTGGCTGTACGAATGGCTGCACTCGGGACCGAGATCAACCGGTGTTTGTGCTGGTGGAGCCCAGGGGACTCGAACCCCTAACCCCTGCCTTGCAAAGGCAGTGCTCTGCCAGTTGAGCTAGGGCCCCGTGTCGGGCGGCAACCGCCCGGTGTCAGCTCAGCGCAGGTCGGGCGCGGTGGTGGCCTCGTGCCACAGGGCGCGCTCATCGTTCGAGGCCTTGACCTTCTTGGCCACGACGGCGGCCACACCGACGATGCCGGCCAGGATCAGCAGCTTCTTGAACATGGGCTTGACCCCTCGCGCTCGACGACCGTCGGACGGTGTGCGGTGGGGCTAGCTGGAATCGAACCAGCGACCTCAGAGTTATCAGCTCTGCGCTCTAACCGACTGAGCTATAGCCCCGCGTAGCGACGAGCAAGGTTAACCCATCGCCTTCTTCGCCCCCAAATCGGGGGGCCCATGACGGAACCTACCCGGAGACACGACGCCGGGGCGACCGCTTTACGCGGCGGCGCCCCGGCGTCGTCCGGTTCAGTCCCGCTCGGCGAGCGTCAGCTCGATCCCGCCGACCAGGTCGGCGCAGACGTTGTAGACGAACGCGCTCAGCGTGGCCAGCGCGGTGAACAGCACGACGTTGACCAGGCCGATCAGCGCGGAGGTCAGGATCACGCCCTTGGCGGTGATCCGGAACCCGCCCCCGCCGCCCGAGCCGCCGCCGGCGTTGACCAGGTCGGTCAGGCTGTCGTTGACGCTCTTGAACACGCCCATCGCGTCGAGCGCCAGGTAGAGCACCGAGGTCGCCACGACCACGACGATGAAGAGCACGACCGAGACCGCGAACGCGAACTTCATCACGGACCAGGGGTCGATCCGCTTGAGGTTCAGCCGGGCCCGGCGCGGCCCGCGCGACGCGGCCGAACTGACCGAGGTACGCGCGGCGCGTACCGCCTCACCGACGCGCGCGGCACCGACGGCCGCCGCGCCGCTGATCCCCGGCGGCAGGCCACCGCCGTTGGCGGGGCGGCCCTGGGGCTGCTGGGCCTGGGTGCCGCCGGCGGGCCGGGCAGCGTCGGGCGCCGGCTTGGGCGCGGTGCCCAGACCGGCGCCGATGCGCGGCTGGGTGCCGGTCGTCCCGGGGGACGGCCGGGCGGCCGCCGTCGGCGTGGTCGGCGGTGTGCTCGTGGCGGGCTTCGCCGCGGCCGGGGCGGCCAGGCCGTCGGCCGAGGTGGGCGCGTCGACCTTGGTCTCGGTGGCGTCGCTTGTCCCCGAGTCCTCGCCGGGCTTGTCGGGAGGCGGGGCCATGCCGGGGGCCCGGGTGAACTTCGGGGCAGGCGCGTCGGCGGGGACCGTGGCCCGACCCACGGCCGCGCGGCCGGTCGCTGGTGTACCGCCCTGCGCGGCCTCCTCGTCGACCGGGGTGGCCGAGGTCCCCTTGTTCCCCGACTTCGCCTGTGTCTCCGTCATCAACTAGTCCTGTTCGTCAGGCTCGTCGGCATTGCGAGCAATCGCCACGATAGTCACGCCGTCCGGGAGGTCCATCAGCTTGACCCCCATTGTGTTCCGGTCACGCGTACGGCGTACAGGCTTCACCGGAGTCCGGATGACGCCGCCGTTGCTGGTGATGGCGAACAGCTCGTCCTCCGGATCGATCACGACCGCGCCGACCAGACCACCGCGTCGCTCGGTGATCTTCGCAGTCAGCACGCCCTTACCTCCCCGGCCCTGGACCGGGTATTCCTCGATCGGGGTACGTTTCGCGTAACCCCCGTTCGTCGCGACCAGAACGTCCAGACCCTCCCGGACCACCTCGACGGCGAGCAACTCGTCCTCGCCGCTGAAGCGCATGCCGATCACACCGGAGGTGGCCCGGCCCATCGGACGCAGCGCCTCGTCGGTGGCGTTGAAGCGGATCGCCTGCGCGTTCTTCGACACGAGCAGCAGGTCGTCCTCCGGAGCCACCAGGACCGCACCGACCAGCTCGTCCTCATCGCGCAGGTTGACCGCGATGATGCCGCCGGAACGGTTGGAGTCGAACTCCTCGAGCCGCGTCTTCTTCACCAGGCCGTTTCTCGTGGCCAGTACCAGGTAGGGCGCCACCTGGTAGTTCGGGATTTCGATGATCTGCGCGATCTGCTCGTCCGGTTGGAACGCGAGCAGGTTGGCCACGTGCTGGCCCTTGGCCACCCTACTGGCCTCGGGAAGCTCGTAAGCCTTCGCCCGGTAGACCCGACCCTTGTTCGTGAAGAACAGGATCCAGTCGTGGGTAGAGCATACGAAGAAGTGGCTCACAATGTCGTCCTGCCGGAGCGTCGCCCCGCTGACGCCCTTGCCCCCACGCCGCTGCGACCGGTAGAGGTCGACCTTCGTCCGCTTGGCGTACCCGGTGCGCGTGATCGTCACGACCACGTCCTCGCGGGCGATGAGGTCCTCCATCGAGACCTCGCCGTCGAACGGCACGATCTTGGTGCGGCGCTCGTCGCCCCACTTGGCGATGATCTCGCCCAGTTCCTCCGAGACGATCCGCCGCTGCCGCTCGGGCTTGGCCAGGATGTCCTTGAGGTCGGCGATCTCCAGCTCGAGCTTGGCCAGGTCATCCAGGATGCGCTGCCGCTCCAGGGCGGCCAGGCGACGCAGCTGCATGTCCAGGATCGCGGTCGCCTGGACCTCGTCGATGTCCAGCAGCCGGATCAGCCCCTGCCGGGCGTCCTCCACAGTGGGCGAACGCCGGATCAGGGCGATCACCTCGTCCAGCGCGTCCAGCGCCTTGGACAGACCGCGCAGGATGTGCGCGCGCTCCTCCGCCTTGCGCAGCCGGAACGCGGTCCGCCGGCGGATCACCTCGATCTGGTGCTCGACGTAGTAGCGGATGAACTGGGCCAGGTTGAGCGTGCGCGGCACGCCGTCGACCAGCGCCAGCATGTTGGCGCCGAACGTCTCCTGGAGCTGGGTGTGCTTGTAGAGGTTGTTCAGCACCACCTTGGCGACCGCGTCGCGCTTGAGCACCAGCACGATCCGCATGCCGGTACGTCCGGAGGACTCATCCCGGATGTCGGCGATGCCGGCGAGCTTGCCCTCCTTGATCAGCTCGGCGATGCGCTCGGCGAGGTTGTCCGGGTTGACCTGGTAGGGCAGCTCGCTGACCACCAGCGCCGGCCGGCCCCGCTTGTCCTCCTCGACCTCGACCACCGCGCGCATCCGGATCGAGCCACGCCCGGTCCGGTACGCGTCCTGGATGCCCGCCTGGCCGACGATCAGGCCGTGGGTCGGGAAGTCCGGGCCCTTGACGATCTCCAGCAGGGCTTCCAGCGTGGTCGCCTCGTCGGCCTCCGGGTGCTCCAGGCACCACTGCACGGCCGCGCCGATCTCGCGCAGGTTGTGCGGCGGAATCTTGGTGGCCATGCCGACCGCGATGCCCTCGGAACCGTTGATCAGCAGGTTCGGGATCCGCGACGGCAGGATGGTGGGCTCCTTGGCCCGGCCGTCGTAGTTGTCCTGCAGGTCGACGGTGTCCTCGTCGATGTCCCGCAGCATCTCCATGGCCAGCGGGTCGAGCTTGCACTCGGTGTTGTGGCTGACGAAACCGTCGGAGACGAACGAGTGGTCGTCGGTGTCCACCCGGATGCTGTAGACCGGCCGCACCCCGGCGTCGGTGATCCCGGTCACCTCGGCGTAGTAGAAGCGTCCGTCGACAAGCGGCTCGACCACGTCGAGGATGCCCGGCTCGGTGATCCGGGCCGCGATCGCGTCGCGGTCCCGCTCCCAGCGCTCGATCCGGTCGACGTTGTGCCGGCGCAGCCAGTCACGCTCGGTCCAGCGGCTCGCGCCGTGCTCACGGATGAAGTCGCCGACGAACGGCACGTGGTCGCCGGAGAGCGCGGTGCTGCTCGGGGGCACCTGGGCCAGCTCGGACTCCAGCTTGGCCTGCTTGCGGCCGAGGAAGCCGACGTGAGCGGCGAAGATCCGGGCGTCCCGCCGGTTGGTGACGACGACCTTGATCTCACCGTCGTCGTACCGGCACTGGCGGCTGACGACGCCGAACTCCAGCAGGAGCTGCTGCACCTCGCGGGCCAGGCGCTCGCTACGGGTCGAGTACGAGACCTGGATCGTGTGGCGCGGCAGTAGCGACGACGAGCCGTCGCCCTCGAACAGCGCCTGGAGGAAGGCCCGCTTGACCGCGGCCGGTCCGCGCCAGACGAACTCCGGCACGAACTTGGCGGCGCTGCGCGCGCCCACCATGTCGCCGAGCACGCTCGCCCGGAGTGCGGAGAGGTCCTGGACGTCGAGTTCGTGCAGCGTGCTGCCGGAGGCGATGACGCGCTCCGCGACGTAGCGAGGGCCGCCGACCGCGAGGTCGTAGGCCGCCACGACGCGGACGAAGAAGTCCCGGTCGACGTTGTTGAAACCGGCCCGCTGCTCCGACACCCAGCCCTCGGACACGAACGCGCCAGCCAGGACGGCCGCCTCGACGTGCTCCAGCATCGGGTAGCCGATCTCGTCCGGCACGCTGCGCTGGAGGACCACCCGGTCACCGGGCGAGATCTCGGCGAGCAGCTTCCACAGCAGCGTCGGCACGCCGGCCACGTTCACCAGGCAGAGCACCGGGTGGTTGTGGGTGCCGGTCAGCTCGTACCCCTCGCGGGTGCGCAGCCGCAGCGTGGGGTGCTCGCCGGAGTGGAAGAACTTGGAGGCGCGAACCAGGTCGCCGTTGCGGTCGCGGACCTTCAGGTCGACGTCGGTCTCGCTGCTCGGCGCGGCGTCCGGCACGACGTCGCCGATTCGCACCGTGCCGTCGACGGTACGGATCCGGGCGTCTGCGGTGAGGCAGTAGCGCATGGCGGCGGCCGGATCGTTGCCCGGCGAGCCGAAGTTGCCGTTGCCGTCGACCAGCGGGTAGCGCAGCGACCACGGCTGCGCCATCCGGACCAGCGCGTCGTAGATGGCCGAGTCACCGTGCGGGTGGAACTGGCCCATCACGTCGCCGACGACCCGGGAGCACTTCACGTAGCCGCGGTCCGGGCGGTAGCCGGAGTCGAACATGGCGTAGAGGATCTTGCGGTGGACCGGCTTGAGCCCGTCCCGGACGTCCGGCAGGGCCCGCCCGACGATGACGCTCATCGCGTAGTCGAGGTACGAGCGCTGCATCTCGACCTCGAGGCCGACCGGCTCGATCCGGTCGTGCTGGACGACCGCGGCCAGTGTCTCCGGGGTCTCCGGCTCGTTCGGGGTGGACTCGGGAGTATCGGTCACTGTTAACCCTTATCAGACTCTTCAGTCGTGGTCTCGCTGTGGATAACGGCTGTGGAAAGCGTTCAGGCTGTGGATAACTCTGTGGATCGCCGGGCCGACCGGTGGATCTCCGGCCGGCCCGGACAGGTCCGTCAGATGTCCAGGAACCGCACGTCCTTGGCGTTGCGCTGGATGAACGAGCGGCGCGCCTCGACGTCCTCACCCATGAGGACGCTGAACAGCTCGTCGGCGGTTGCGGCGTCGTCCAGCGTGACCTGGCGCAGGGTGCGGGTGGCCGGGTTCATCGTGGTCTCCCACAGCTCGGGGTAGTTCATCTCACCGAGACCCTTGAACCGCTGGATGTCGTCCGGCCGGGCGTTGGGCTTCTTCTGCTGGCGCAGCGCGATGAGCCCGTCCCGCTCCCGGTCGGAGTACGCGTACTGGGCGTCGTCGCCCTTCTTGTTCCACTTGATCTTGTAGAGCGGCGGGGCGGCCAGATAGACGTGCCCCAGCTCGACCAGCGGCCGCATGAACCGGAACAGCAGGGTGAGCAGCAGCGTCTGGATGTGCTGGCCGTCGACGTCGGCGTCGGCCATCAGCACGATCTTGTGGTAGCGCAGCTTCTCGATGTCGAAGTCGTCGTGGATGCCGGTGCCCAGCGCGGTGATCAGCGCCTGCACCTCGTTGTTCTTCAGCACCCGGTCGATCCGGGCCTTCTCCACGTTGAGGATCTTGCCACGGATCGGCAGGATCGCCTGGGTACGCGGGTCGCGACCCTGCTTGGCCGAACCGCCGGCCGAGTCGCCCTCGACGATGAAGACCTCGGACTCGCGCGGGTCGGTCGACTGGCAGTCGGCCAGCTTGCCCGGCATCGAGCCGGACTCCAGCAGCGACTTGCGGCGGGCCAGCTTGCGCGCCTGCTGGGCGGCGATGCGGGCCCGGGCGGCCTGGGACGCCTTCTGGATGATGGTCTTCGCCTCGGCCGGGTTGCGGTCGAACCAGTCGACCAGCGACTCGTTGCAGACCCGCTGCACGAAGCCCTTGACCGGGGTGTTGCCCAGCTTGGTCTTGGTCTGACCCTCGAACTGCGGGTCGGTGAGCTTGACCGAGATGATCGCGGCCAGGCCCTCGCGGATGTCTTCCCCGGAGAGCCGCTCGTCGCCCTTGAGCAGCTTCTTCTCGGCGCCGTAGCGGTTGACGACGCTGGTCAACGCGGCCCGGAAGCCCTCCTCGTGGGTGCCGCCCTCGTGGGTGTTGATGTTGTTGGCGAAGGTGTAGACCGACTCGCCGTACGACTCGTTCCACTGCATGGCGATCTCGACCGACATGCCCGTCTCCTCGGCGCCGAACTCGACCACCGTCTTGTGGATCGGGTTCTTCGAGGCGTTGAGGTGCCGGACGAAGTCGGCGATGCCGCCCTCGTAGTGGAAGGTGACCTCGCGGATCTTGCCTTCCTCGTCCTCCGGCACCCGCTCGTCGAGCAGGTGGATGGTGAGTCCGCGGGTGAGGAAGGCCATCTCCTGCAGTCGCCGGTAGATGGTGTGGAAGTCGAAGTCGACGGTCTCGAAGACGTCCGGGTCGGGCCAGAACGACACCGCGGACCCGGTCCGGTCGGTCGGCTCGCCCTTCTCCAGCGGCGTCGGCTTGGAGTGGTCGTAGCGCTGGCGCCAGACGAAGTTGTCCTTGTGGATCTCCACGGCCATCTTCGTGGAGAGGGCGTTCACCACCGAGACGCCGACGCCGTGCAGGCCGCCGGAAACCGCGTACGCCTTGCCGTCGAACTTGCCGCCGGCGTGCAGCACGGTCAGCGCGACCTCGACGCCCGGCTTCTTCAGCTTGGGGTGCAGGTCGACCGGGAAGCCACGGCCGTTGTCGGTGACCCGGACCCCCCCGTCGCCGAGCAGCACCACGTCGATGGTGTCGCAGTGCCCGGCCAGCGCCTCGTCCACCGCGTTGTCGACGACCTCCCACACCAGGTGGTGCAGACCGCGCTCGCCGGTGGACCCGATGTACATACCGGGCCGCTTCCGGACCGCTTCCAGGCCCTCCAGCACGGTGATGGACTCGGCGCCGTACTTCTTGTTGTCCTCCGCTGCCACCCTCGGCCACTTTCTCGCACCGGCCGCGCGTGGGCGCGGGGCGCGGGTTCGGCGGACAGGACGCGACGTCGGCGCGCACGGGCCGCCCCCGGGATCGCCAGGTCACGGATCGTGTACGCCGGTCGCCGCGGATGCCCGCGGATCGCGATCGGCTCGGACCCGATGCGGGACAATGATCAAGGGCCCTGGGGGCCCGTGTCCGTCGCTCCGTGCCGGGTCTTTCGTCTCGCCCCCAATCTTACTGTGCGGAGCCGACCAAACCGCCACTCGGCACCCTCTCCGAGGCGGCTGAGAATGCCGTAGCCGGACGAACCTCGCTGCCCGCGACTCCCCCTACACGCCACTGGGGCCGTGCCGCGCCATCGGCCGCCGCGACCCGTGGCCGCTCGCCGGCCCGGCCGACGACGGGCACCGACCGGGGGTCGCGGTGGAACTCGACGTGCCGTACCTTTTGCGGCGCCGCCGTTGCGGTCTTGATCTTTCGCGCCCGGACCGGGGACCATCGCCGGAGATGGTCCGACGACGCTTGGTGAGAGGTGACGCCAGATGGGGCTGGACAACGTCGCGGTGCACTGGCCGCGTACCGGCCGCTTCTACGACCCGGTCGCGCCGGCTGAGTTCGTGGACTTCGGCGAGATCGTGGACATGCCACGGATCTCCGCACCGACCGCCGCGCTCGCCGAGCTGATCGCGAAGACCGGCACCGTGCGGGCGACCGTGTACACGGAGCTGGTCGACCTGATCCTCGGGTTGGAGAATGTGCTCTACGCCACGGAGAACGCGGCCGAGGACGAGGATCCGGTGATCGACCCGGACGGGTGTTCCTGGATCGCCGAGGGCGTGGAGAAGTTCGTCGCCCGACACCGCCCGTACGGCGAGGCGGTCACGTTCGAGTCGGTCAGCGAGGTGTTGCGCGCGCTGCTCGGCGACGGTCGGCTCGCCGAGCAGCAGCTCCGCTGGCTGGACAGCCGGCTGGACCGGTTGCGGGACGAGAGCGGCGATCCGCCGCAGTGGAACTTCACCTGCGCCGAGCTGAGCGTGCTGGCCGCGTTCTACCGGCGGTGCGCCGAGCGCGGCTTCGCGGTCTACGCCGACGCCTGACCCGGGTTCCCCGCCCCGCCGGGCGCGGTGGTGGCCCAGTTGGCGGCGGCGCTCACCTCGGTGAGCGCGTCGTGCAACTGCCGCCGGTCGGCCAGCGGCAGGCCGGTCAGCCGTAGGTGTCGCGCGGTCCACGGCCGCGCACCCGGCGCGGCCCCCGCGACCAGGACGGCGCGGCCGGACCGTGGATGTGCAGCTTGCGCACCACGTTGTGACCGACCTCACGGGCGATCTGCTTGAGCAGCGAGCCGGCCAGCAGGCGCAGCTGGGTGGCCCACGCCGTCGAGCGGGCCTCCACGGTCAGCTCGCCGTTCTCCAGCTTCACCGGGCGGCTGTGCTGGGCGACCTCCGGCCCGACCACCTTCTCCCAGGCGCCGAAGACGGTCGCCTCGGCCGCCGGCTGCTGCCAGCCCCGCGCCTTGACCAGCTTGTCCAGCACCGCGCCGAGCGGCTGCGGGTCACGCGGGTCCGGGCCGGCACCGGAGTAGCCGCGCAGCCGCCGCTCGCCGTCGCCGCGCACCGCGGCACGCCGCCGGGGAGCCGCCGTCTGACGCCGGGCCTTCGCCGCGTCGAGCACCGCCCGGGCCAGCTCCGGCCCGCTCGCGCCCTCCGGCGGGCCCGCGGCCGGCTCGCCGTCCGCCGACTTCCCGGGGGTACGCGCGTCGCGTCCCGGCCCCAGCCGGGCCGGCGGGAGTCGCACCTCGTCATCCGACACGTCGCACCGTCCCCTCCGCAACCGCGTAGCGGGCTCCGCGCAGCGTCGCCGGCACGTCGTCGTCCACCGCACAGGTCACCAGGAGCTGGCCGGCGCCGCCGACCAGCTCGGCCAGCCGCTCCCGCCGGCCGGCGTCCAGCTCGGCGAAGACGTCGTCCAGCACCAGCACCGGCTCGATCCCGTCGGCCCGCAGCAGGTCGTAGCCGGCCAGCCGCAGCGCCAGCGCGTACGACCAGGACTCGCCGTGGCTCGCGTACCCCTTGGCCGGCAACGGGCCCAGCGTGAGGGCCAGGTCGTCGCGGTGCGGCCCGACCAGCGTGGTGCCGCGCTCGATCTCGGCGGACCGGTTCGCGGCGAGCGCGGCGGTGAGCGCCTCGGCCAGCGCCGCCCGGTCGGCCGCCGGCTCGGGCAGCTCGACCGACGGCCGGTACGCGATGCCGGCCGCGCCCCGGCCGGCGGCCACCGCGTCGTACGCCTTCGCCACGTGCGGGGTGAGCGCGGCGACCAGCTCCAGCCGGCCGGCGAGCAGGTCGGCCCCGTGCTGCGCCAGGTGGGCGTCCCACACGGCGAGGGTGGACAGGTCACCGCCGCGCGTACCGCCAGTCTTACGGGCCAGGTACGACGTCCGCAGCAGCGCGTTGCGTTGCTTGACCACCCGCTCGTAGTCGGCGCGCACGCCGGCGTAGCGGGGCTGGCGGGTGACCAGCAGGTCGTCCAGGTAGCGGCGGCGTTCGGCCGGGTCGCCGCGGACCAGTTCCAGGTCCTCCGGCGCGAAGAGCACCAGGCGCAACGCGCCCAGCACGTCCCGGGCGCGCCGGGCCGGGGACCGGCCGAGCCGGGCCCGGTTGGCCTTGCCCGGGACGATCTCCAGCTCGACCAGCAGCTCCCGGCCGTCGTGCACCACCGCGCAGCGGATCACCGCCGAGGTGGCGCCCATCCGCACCAGCGGGGCGTCCGTGGCGACCCGGTGCGAGTCCAGGGTCGCCACGTAGCCCAGCGCTTCGACCAGGTTGGTCTTGCCGACGCCGTTGGCGCCGACGAGCACGTTCGGACCCGGCTCCAGGTCGACGCCGACCCGCTCGTAGGAGCGGAAGTCGACCAGTTCGAGCCGGCGGACGTACACAGGCTGTGGACAGCGCTCAGCGCTTGCGGACGGCGTGGCCGCCGAACTGCTGGCGCAGCGCGGCGACGGCCTTCATGGCGGGCGAGTCGTCCTGCCGCGACGCGAACCGGGCGAACAGCGAGGCGGTGATGACGTTGAGCGGGACGGCCAGCCGGACCGCCTCGTCGACCGTCCACCGGCCCTCGCCGGTGTCCTCGGTGTAGCCGCTCAGCTCGGCCAGCTCCGGGTCCTCGTCCAGCGCCCGGTCGAGCAGGTCGAGCAGCCAGGACCGGACGACCGTGCCCTCCCGCCAGGACTTGAACACGCCGGGGACGTTGGTCACCAGCTCGGAGGCGGTGAGCAGCTCGTAGCCCTCGGCGTAGGCGTGCATCAGGCCGTACTCGATGCCGTTGTGCACCATCTTGGCGTAGTGGCCGGCGCCGACCGGACCGGCGTGCACGAAGCCGAACTCGCCCTCGGGCTTGAGCGCCTCGAAGATCGGCATGAGCCGCTCGACGTGCTCCTGGGCGCCGCCGACCATCAGGCCGTAGCCGTTCTGCCGGCCCCAGACGCCGCCGGAGACGCCGACGTCGACGTAGCCGATGCCCTGCTCGTTCAGCCGCTCGGCGCGCGGGGCGTCGTCGCTGAACCGGGAGTTGCCGCCGTCGATGATGATGTCGCCCTCGCCGAGCACGCCGGCGAGGTCGTCGATGGTGGCGTCGGTGACGCCGGCGGGGACCATGACCCAGATCGCGCGCGGCGAGTCGAGCTTCTCGGCCAGCTCCGCGAGACTCGCGGCGTCGCTGAGCTCCGGGTTACGGTCGAAACCGACCACCTCGTGCCCGGCGGCGCGCAGCCGCTCGCGCATGTTGCCGCCCATCCGGCCGAGTCCTACCAGGCCGAGCTGCATCTGCTCCTACCTCCGTACGTCAGGGTCGTGCTGCCTGCGATCAGCGGGACACGCGGATCGGCATGATGAGGTACCGGTACCCCGGGATGACCTCGCCATCCTCGCCGGCCGGGGAAATGACCGCGGGCTTGAACGCGTCGACGAACCGCAGCAGGGCGTGCTGGGCGCCCAGGTTGTTCAGGCCGTCGATCAGGTACTGCGGGTTGAAGCCGATGGTGAGCGGGTCGCCGCTGAAGGTGGCCTCCATGGCCTCGCTGGCCCGGGCCTCCTCGGTGCCGCCGGCCTCCACCACGAGCCCGTCCGAGCTGAAGCTCAGCAGCACCGGGGTGGTGCGCTCGGCGACCAGCGCCACCCGCTTGACCACCTCGATGAGGGTGGCGACCGGGACGCGGGCCTCGGCGTTGTGGTCGGCCGGGAAGAGCGACCGCACCGGCGGGTAGTTGGCGCCGTCGAGCAGCCGGCTGGTGGTCCGGCGGGTGCCGCCGGAGAAGCCGATCATGCCTTCGCCGGCGCCGCCGGCGGAGAGCGCCATGGTGACGTGCCCGCCGAGCGGGCCGAGCGCCTTGGCGGTGTCGTGCAGCGTGCGGGCCGGAACCAGCGCGTTGAGGCTGATCTCCGGGTCGTCCGGGTTCCACTCCATCTCGCGCAGCGCGAGGCGGTAGCGGTCGGTGGCGAGCATCGCCATGGTGCCACCGGACAGCTCGAGCCGGACGCCGGTCATCATCGGCAGCGTCTCGTCCCGGCCGGCGGCCACGGCGACCTGGGCCACCGCGGCGGCGAAGGCGGCGGCGTCGACGGTGCCGGCGCTCTCCGGCATCTCCGGCAGGGTCGGGTAGTCCTCCACCGGCATGGTCGGCAGGGTGAACCGGGCGCTGCCGCAGACCAGCTCCAGGTGGGCGCCGACGGCGGCGATGTCCACCGGCTTGGCCGGCAGGGCCTTGGTGATCTCGGCGAGCAGTCGACCGGAGACCAGGGCGGCGCCGTCCGCGTCACCCTGCACCTCGACGGTCACCTGGCTGGAGACCTCGTAGTCGAAGCCGGAGACCTGGAGGTTGCCGTCGGTCACCCGGAGCATCACCCCGGCCAGCACCGGTACGGAGGGTCGGTTGGGCAGGCTCTTGGCGGTCCACGCGACCGCCTCGGCGAGCGCGTCGCGCTCCACTCGGAACTTCATCAATGCCTCCGCGTCGACGTCAGCGACAACTCTCTCATGCCGACCGCTGCCACCCGTCCCGCCCGACCGTGCGGGTACCCATCGCACCTTAGGGCGCGTGGGCATCGGCTGTGCGCCCGACCCCGTGGATCCAGGTGCCCGGGCGACTGCCGGCGGCAGTGCTCCGGCCCGATCCACAGGAAGTCCAACGGTGATGATTGGTTTTTGTTGTTTAGAAGAGATAACTCATCGTCTTCATCGCACCTGTGCAAACTGTGGAGAACCCGCGTCCGCGCAGGTCAGACAGGTTATCCACCGGTGGTTTGGCTGTGGAGAACCAGGGGTACAACCCGTGTCCCGGTCCACAGCCGTCGCCAGCTCCCGGGTTTTCCACGGCTGTCCACCGGTTGTCCACCGGTAATCCACCGGGTTTCTCCCCAGTGCTGTGGACAGCGCCGACGGCGTCGACCGCGGTTGTCCCCAGAACCTTCAACAGGCCACCCACAGGCGGACCGTCGTCGGTGGACAACGGAGCCGTCGTCCCCAGGCATCCACAGCGTCGTCCCCAGGAGTTGTCCACAGTCTGTGGGTAACCGGCCGAATGCACAGGGTGGTTTTCCACCGCCTGTGACACAGGGGGTGTGGACAACGGGCACGAGCTGTGGACGAGCACGCTCCCGATCCTGACCCCTCCACAAGCTCGAGGGTCAACCCCCTGCCTTCCTCCCCCTCCGGCCCGCGCGTCGTCGGCACACGATCAAGGAGTTGACGTCACCGATCGCCCGCCTCCGGACGCGAACTCCTTGATCAGCCGGGGGTGGCGACCGGAGGGGGTGCGGGCCGGGGCGCGCGGTGGCGGTCCGGGGACGGAGAAGCCCGACCGGGGTGGCCGGTCGGGCTCGGGTGGTGCGGTGCGCGCGGGAGGGTGGGTCAGGTGTTCTGCTTGATGCGGTTGGTCAGCTCGGCGATCTGGTTGTAGAGCGAGCGTCGCTCCGCCATCTGCTGACGGATCTTGCGGTCGGCGTGCATCACCGTGGTGTGGTCTCGGCCACCGAACGCCTGGCCGATCCGGGGCAGCGACAGATCGGTCAGCTCCCGGCACAGGTACATGGCCACCTGCCGGGCGTTGACCAGCACCCGGGAGCGGGAGTGACCCCGCAGGTCCTCCAGGCTCACCCCGAAGTAGTCGGCGGTGGAGACCATGATCTGGTCGGCGGTGATCTCGGGGCCGGCGCCGTCCGGGATGAAGTCCCGCAGCACCTCCTCGGCCAGCGACAGCTCGACCGAGGAACGGGTGAGGCTGGCGAACGCGGTGACCCGGATCAGCGCCCCCTCCAGTTCCCGGATCGAGTTCGACACCCGGGACGCGATGAACTCCAGCACGTCCGGCGGGGCGTAGAGCCGCTCCTGAGCCGCCTTCTTCTGCAGGATCGCGATCCGGGTCTCCAGGTCCGGCGGCTGGATGTCGGCGAGCAGGCCCCACTCGAAGCGGGTCCGCAGCCGGTCCTCCAGCGTCGCCAGCTGCTTCGGCGAGCGGTCGGAGGTGATCACGATCTGCTTGTTGGCGTTGTGCAGCGTGTTGAAGGTGTGGAAGAACTCCTCCTGCGTCCGTTCCCGGTTCTCCAGGAACTGGATGTCGTCGATCAGAAGGATGTCCACGTCCCGGTAGCGACGCTGGAACGCGCTGGTCTTGTCGTCCCGCAACGAGTTGATGAAGTCGTTGGTGAACTCCTCGGTCGAGACGTACCGGACCGAGCGGGCGTTGCCCAACGTGGTGGCGTAGTGCCCGATGGCGTGCAGCAGGTGGGTCTTGCCCAGCCCCGAGCTGCCGTAGATGAACAGCGGGTTGTACGCCTTGGCCGGCGACTCGGCCACCGCCACGCTCGCCGCGTGGGCGAAGCGGTTGGACGAGCCGATGACGAACGTCTCGAACATGTACTTCGGATTGAGCCGGTTGCCGCCGCTGTCCCCGGCCCCGGGCAGCCGGCGGTCGGCCTGGCCGCCGGGACGGTGGTGGTCGGCGCCGCCGCGACCCGGGCCGCTGTCCGTCGCGCCGTCGCGGGGCAGGCCGCGCATGGGGGGAGGGTCGACCGGTCCCGCTGCCTCGCGGTAGCGGGGCTCGTACCCGCCGGCGTCGGGAGCGGCCGGCTCGATCCGGGGCCGCTCGTCGTAGGGGCGGCGTTCCGGCGCGGCCCGCATCGGCTCGGCGAACGCGGCGCCGAACAGGGTGTCCTGCCCGTCCCGGCCGGCCGGGATCAGCTGGGGCCGCCCGCCGTCGGCGGTCCGCTGCCGGGGGGCGGGCTCGTCCACCGGCTGCTCCGGCCGCGCCTCGGCGTACCCGGGCTCCTGGCGGGGCGCGGGATAGGCCGGTGCGGCCGGCTGGTCGAAGCCGGGAAGCAGGTCCGCGGGGCCGTCCGCTTCGGCGAGCGGCTCCGGAGCGCTGCGGTACACCGTGCCGGCCGGGCGTCCGGCCGGGTCCTCGGCGACCCGCACCGTGACGGCCACCTGGATCGGCCGGCCGAGCCGGCGGCTCAGGGCCTCCGTGATGGCGGGGCGGAGACGGGACTCGATCACGTCCCGGGTGAAGGCGTCCGGGACGGAGAGCAGGGCGGTGTCCTCGACGATCGCCCGGAGCCGGGTGAGTCGGAGGTACGCCCGCTGCTGCGCGGAGATGATCTCGTCGGCGAGTTCCTCGGTGGTCGCCGTCCACACCGCGGCGAGGTCGTTCGCTCCGGTCACCGTCGTGCCACCCCCTCGCCTGATCCTCACGCCCGCCCGGACGGCTGACCGGTCGTCATCCACAAGTTATCCACAGCCTGTGTGTACCGACCGATTGTGGCCGCCCACCGGACGCGGGTCGGACCTGCCCCCTGGTTCGCGGAGGCGCTGAAGCGGGTTCACCGTGCCGAACGATTCAACAGCTTGTCCGGTCTTGCCGGTCGGCGACAAACTCGGACCCCCGACGCCGACCGCAATCGCGCACGCTAACAGCGGGGACCCCACACCATCAACCGCCGACACCCTGGCGGCGTTGGCAACATCAGTGAAAACCGCCCCTTCGGTCGCCATCCCGGCGCAGGTCGGAGCCGGAGTGTGACGTTTGACGGTCATTGCGCCCCTGCGTAGGCTGGAGCGGCTGCTCTCTCGCCCTCTGCTAGGGTGATGGATGCTTGTTGTCCGTGGCTGTCGCCCCCGCACCGTCGGGGTTCGCGTCACCGGGCAGCGCCGATCGGAGGTCACCGCCGAGGTGATCTGGACCAGCACACGACCCCGGGCGATCCGCCGCGCGGGGCGTACGACAACGGAGAGCCTGACGTGAGCAAGCGCACCTACCAGCCGAACAACCGCCGGCGCGCGAAGACCCACGGCTTCCGGCTGCGCATGCGCACCCGTGCCGGCCGCGCCATCATCTCGACCCGTCGCTCTAAGGGCCGCACCCGCCTGTCGGCCTGAGGCCGACCGGTCCGGTCCGGGGACGTGGGCAGTCGTGCTGACCGCCGCGCAGCGACTGCGGCGCAGTAGCGACTTCGCCGCAGCGGTTCGCGGTGGCCGACGCGTCGGCCGTGGCGCCGTCGTGGTCCACCTGACCGTCCCCGAACCGACCGGCCCCACCGGGACCAACTCGCCGGAGCCGGCGCGGAGCAGCGGTGCGGAGAACTCCGCACCCCGCCGCGCCGGCTTCGTCGTGTCCAAGGCCGTCGGCGGCGCGGTGGTCCGCAACACGGTCCGCCGCCGTCTCCGGCACCTGGTCCGGGAACGCCTGGCCGAGCTCCCCGCCGGCACCACCCTGGTGGTACGCGCCCTGCCCCCGGCCGCCGACGCCACGTACGTCCGGCTCGGAGCCGACCTGGACGCCGCCATCGCCGCCGCGCGGGCGCCCCGGGGACGGCGGTCGCGGTGAACGGCGCGCCCCCGACCTCGCCGCCGACTACCGGTGCCCGCATGCTGCTGGCGCCCATCATCGCGTACCGTCGGTGGATAAGTCCGGCACTGCCGGCCCGCTGTCGGTTCTACCCGTCGTGCAGTGCCTACGCCGTGGAGGCGGTGTCCCGGCACGGTGCGCTGCGGGGGGCCTGGCTGACGGTCCGGCGGCTGTCGCGCTGCCACCCCTTTCACCCAGGTGGTCACGACCCGGTGCCGGAGCCGGGCGATCGCCGCCGTGCCGACGTGACTGGAGCCTGAGAATTGAGTCTCGACTGGATCTACTACGCGATCTCGTGGATCCTGCTGACCTGGCACTCGGCCTGGGACGCCATCGGGGTGCCCGTCGACGCGGTGATCGGCACGAACTGGGCCTGGATCCTCGCCATCATCTTCCTCGTGGTGACGGTCCGGGTGATCCTGTTCCCGGTCTTCGTCAAGCAGATCAAGTCGCAGCGTGCCATGCAGGCGCTCCAGCCCAAGGTGAAGGAGCTCCAGGAGAAGCACAAGGGTGACCGGGAGACGCTCCAGAAGGAGATGATGGAGCTCTATCGGAAGGAAAAGGCCAACCCCCTGATGGGCTGCCTTCCGATGTTCCTCCAGATCCCGGTCTTCCTGGGCCTGTTCCACACGCTGAAGCGGCTCAACCCCGACAACCCGGGCAAGACCCTCTACGGCTGGACCGTCGAGCAGTTCAACAGCGCGTCCAACGCGAGTCTCTTCACCGCCCCGATCTCCGGCAAGTTCGGCTCCACCGCCGAGGAGCTGTCCCGGCTGGGCGCGAACACCGGCACGGTCAAGGTGGTCGCCGGGATCCTGGTGCTCATCATGATCGCCACCACCTACCTGACCAGCCGGCAGATGATCCTCAAGACCGGCTGGGCCGAGGACCCGCAGCAGCGGATGGTGCAGCGGCTGATGCTCTACGGCATCCCGCTCTCCCTGCTGGTCTCGGGCGCGATCTTCCCGATCGGTGTGATCATCTACTGGGTCACCAACAACCTGTTCACGCTGGGCCAGCAGCAGTGGGTGCTGCGGAAGTTCCCGCCGCTGGTGCCGCCGAAGAAGAACGCCACCCCGGGCAAGAGCCCCGTCCAGCCGGCCAAGACCGGGCTGCTCGGCCGCAAGACCGCCCAGCCCGCGGTCAAGGCGCCGGCCGCCGCGCCGAAGGTGGCCGGCCCGAAGCCGGGCGCCAAGCCGGTCAACCCGAAGAAGGGCGCCGGCCGGCCGGCCAAGCGTCAGGGCTGAGCCCCGCCGGGCCACCGCCACCCGGCGGTGGCCCGTCCGGTTCCCGAGCTGCCACCGAGGGTCGGCGCCGGAACCGCCGCGCGCAGCGCGGCCACGGGCGAGACTGGCCCGTACAGACGTGCCCGTGGGCACCCGGCGAACCTCCCGCCGGCCCCCGGGAGACCAGCGGACCCCGACGGTCCGGCCGAGCGAGTACGGAGATGAGACCGTGACCGACACCAGCATCCCCAGCGCCGACCAGTCCCTGGACGAGGAGACCCCCACGGCCACCGCCACCGAGACCGAGGAGGGCACGGCCGAGGCCCGGGAGAAGAAGGCCCCGGCCGACAGCGACCTGTTCCGGCAGAGTGAGATCGCCGCCGACTACGTCGAGGGCCTGCTGGACATCCTCGACTACGACGGCGACATCGACGAACTGGTCTCCGGCGGCCGCCCGGTCGTCGAGGTGGTCGGTGGCCGCCTGCAGAACCTGGTCGGCCAGCGCGGCGCCACCCTGGAGGCGCTCCAGGAGCTGACCCGCCTGGCGGTGTTCCGGCAGACCGGTACGCCGAGCCGACTGCTGCTCGACGTCGGCGGCTACCGGGCCGCCCGGCGCAAGGAGTTGGCGGCGGTGGCCAAGAACGCGGTCGAGAAGGTCAAGGAGCACGGCGAACCGGTGCGCCTGGAGCCGATGTCCGCGTTCGAACGCAAGTGCGTGCACGACGTGGTCAACGCGATGACCGACGTGGAGAGCGAGTCCGAGGGTGTTGAGCCGAACCGGCGCATCGTCGTCCGCCCGGTGGCGGACTGAGGCAGTGGTCTCCGACGACACGACGGCTGACGCCGTGGCCGGCCCGGGCGGTACGCCGCCCGGGCCGTCCGCTGTGCGGCCCGACCCGAGCGCCGATCCGGTCTTCTCCGACGAGGACCGGTCGGCCGACCCGGCGTACCTTCCCGCCGCGTCGGTCGAGCCCGCCTTCTCCGGCGAGCCGGCGGCGACCGGCGACACCGTGGCGACCGATCCGGCGGCCGACGTGACGCCGGCCTTCTCCGGTGAACCACCGGTGGACGCGGCGTCCGACGCCCCGTCCGGCCCGGTCGGCCCGGTCTTCGCCGAACCGGCACCGTCCTCGGTGGACGGTTCGGACCCGCCTGTCGGGGAGGCGGCGCCCGATCCGGCCGAGGCGACCCTGCCACCCGAGCTGGCGGAGGCGGCCAGGACGCTCTTCGGTGAGCGGCTGGACCTCGCCGCGGCGTACGCCGAGCTGCTGGCCACGGAGGGCGTGGTGCGTGGACTGATCGGACCTCGCGAGGCGCCCCGGCTGTGGGACCGGCACCTGCTCAACTGCGCGGTCATGGCGGAGCGGATCCCGGAGGGGGCCAGCGTGATCGACGTCGGCTCCGGAGCGGGACTGCCCGGTCTGGTGCTGGCGATCGCGCGCCCCGATCTCACCGTCACCCTGGTCGAACCGCTCGCCCGGCGGGTGTCGTTCCTGATCGAGGCCGTGCAGCGGCTCGGCCTCACCCGGTCCGTTCGCGTCTTCCGGGGACGGGCCGAGGAGGCGGCAGCCGGGTCGCGGGACCGGGACCCGTTGGCCGCCGACATCGTCACCGCCCGTGCGGTCGCCGCGCTGGACCGGCTCGCCGCCTGGTGCCTGCCGTTGACGGTGCCGGGTGGTCGACTCCTGGCGCTCAAGGGCGCCTCGGCGGCGGACGAGATCGCCGAACACACCGACGCGGTGGTCCGCCTGGGTGGCGGGACACCCGAACTTCACCGGTGCGGCGCCGGGGTCATCGAGCCGGCGGCGACAGTGGTCGAGGTGGTCCGGGAGCGCGTGGTGAACCCGCCGCGCGCGAAGAAGCCGAAGCGGTCGCGCGGTGGCCGCAATCGCGGTGGTCGTAACCGGGATCGCTGACCCGGGCGGGCTTTCCCGGCACCCCACCCGGTCGTTGGACCGGGTGGGCGTGACCTGATCGATCGCAACCCGACGTGGACCCGCCGCGCCCGTCGGCCGTAGGCTGACCGCGCGTCGATAGTGTGGAGCGGCGGTGCCGGGCGGCGTCCGAACCCGACCGCTCCCACCGGGCCGATGACGTCGCGCGAAGCGCGAGGCCTGATTGACGGGGTGCGGACCGACCATCCGGAGCGGGTAGGGATGACAGGTGCATGACGACGGCAGGTACGACGATCCACGGCTGACCGGGCCCGACGGGCAACCCACCGGTGATCCCGTTTCACGTGAAACCAGCTACCAGGAGTGGGTGGTGAACGATCCCCACGACGCGGCACCGCATCACCCCGTCGACCCGACGCCGCGGCGGGACGCTCCCGCGGCGGGCGCCGTACGCCCGGTGTCGTCCGTTCCGGTCAACGTGCCGCCGGCCCGCGACCCGCTCGACCCGAGCGAGGGCCCGGTGAACGCGCCGACCCCACGTCCGGCGGTCGCGCGCGGGAACGCGGCGGTGTCGGGCCGGTTCGAGCCCCAACCGCCGGTGTCCGCCGTGCCACACCAGCCCACCCCTGACTCCGCCCCCGTGTCGGCCGATCCGGCCGACACGCCACCGGCGGCCGGGTACGGGGACGACACCGGGGCCACCACGTACGTTTCACGTGAAACCCCGACGCGCGAAGAGGATGACCCACCGTTGGCTATGGAGGCGATGCGCGCCGTGCAGATCCTGAATCCCAGTGGCGAGGTCACCATGCCGCGCCCCGACCGGACCCGGGTGATGTGCGTCGCCAACCAGAAGGGTGGCGTGGGTAAGACCACCACCACCGTGAACTTGGCGGTGGCGCTAGCGCTGCACGGCAACCGGGTGCTCGTGGTCGACCTCGACCCGCAGGGCAACGCGTCCACCGGGCTCAACGTGCCCCACCACACCGGCGTGCCGGACGTCTACGACTGCCTCATCGACAGCGTGCCGCTGGAGGAGGTGGCCCAGGCGGTGGAGGGCATCCCCAACCTGTGGTGCGTGCCCGCCACCATAGATCTGGCCGGGGCCGAGATCGAGCTGGTCTCGGTGGTCGCCCGGGAGTCCCGCCTGGCGCGGGCCATCGCCGCGTACCCCGGTCACTTCGACTACGTCTTCATCGACTGCCCGCCCTCGCTCGGCCTCCTGACGGTCAACGCGCTCGTGGCCGCGCAGGAGGTGCTGATCCCCATCCAGTGCGAGTACTACGCGCTGGAAGGGCTCAACCAGTTGATCAACAACATCAACCTGGTACGCCAGCACCTGAACCCGCAGCTGGAGGTCTCGACCATCCTGCTGACCATGTACGACCGGCGCACCCGGCTGGCCGACGCGGTGGAGCAGGACGTCCGGAACCACTTCGGGGACAAGGTGCTGCAGGCCGTCATCCCCCGGAACGTGCGGGTCTCCGAGGCGCCGAGCTACGGCCAGTCGGTGATGACCTACGATCCCGGTTCGCGGGGTGCCACGAGCTACTTCGAGGCCGCCCAGGAGATCGCCGAGCGAGGCGTCAAGGAGCCGGTGAGCCGGAATGCGTAGTGCGGAGATGTCGCTGGGAGGCGTCGCATGAAGAACCGTCCCCGCGGCGGTCTGGGCCGAGGGCTCGGCGCCCTCATCCCCACCGGGCCGGTGGCAGGAGCCGACCCGGAAGGTGGCGAGTCGACGGCGGCGGCCCCCGCGCCGGTGGCCTCCGCCAACGGCGCCACGGCAGCAGTGACCGGAGCGAGCGGCGGGACCGCGTCCCCCGCCGTCGCGCCGGAGCCTCAGCTGAGCCCGGTGCCGGGTGCCCGCTTCGCCGAGATCCCGGTCGACGCCATCGTGCCGAACCCGAAGCAGCCCCGACACGTCTTCGACGAGGACGCGCTGGAGGAGCTCAAGACCTCGATCCAGGAGGTCGGCTTCCTCCAGCCGATCGTCGTCCGGCAGCTCGACCCGGAGAAGTACGAACTCGTCATGGGCGAGCGGCGCTGGCGCGCCGCCCAGGCGGTCGGCCGGGAGAACATTCCGGCGATCGTCCGGGAGACCAAGGACGACGCGATGCTCCGGGACGCGCTCCTGGAGAACATCCACCGCGCCAACCTGAACCCGCTCGAAGAGGCGGCCGCGTACCAGCAACTGCTGGAGGAGTTCGGGGCCACCCACGAGGAGTTGGCCCGGCGGATCGGACGCAGCCGCCCGCAGATCTCCAACACCATCCGGCTGATGAACCTCCCGGCCGCCGTACAGCGCAGGGTCGCCGCGGGTGTGCTCTCTGCCGGCCACGCCCGAGCGTTGCTCAGCCTGGAGGACGCCGACGCCCAGGAGCATCTCGCCACCCGGATCGTCGCCGAGGGCATCTCCGTACGCGGCACCGAGGAACTGGTGGCGCTGGCGCTCGCGGACGGACCGGCGAAGGCACCCGCTGCGAAGCGGCGGACCAAGCCGCACGCTCCCGCGCTCTCCGATCTGGCCGACCGGCTCTCGGATCGGTTCGACACCCGGGTGAAGGTCGACATCGGCCGGAGCAAGGGCAAGATCACGATCGAGTTCGCAACCGTCGACGACCTGGAGCGGATCGTCGGCATCATCGGCGTCGGCGAGGAGGAGCAACCCGGCGACTGAGTTCCGGCCCTCGATCTTTCCCGGCCGCACCACCCGTCAGGGAGGTGCGGCCGGACTCGTTCCGTCCGGCGTCTCGTGCGTCTCCGCGTTGCGGGGTCCTCGCCGGCGAGCCGGTATCCGCGACCGGCGGCCAGGGTGAACGGCGGCTCTGGTCCCCTCGCCGCCGGCCGGTTTCACGTGAAACGGCCAACCCGGGCTCGAACCAGGGAGAGGGGTTTGTCGGCGGGGCGCGACGGTCAGCCGACGATAGTGGTGTCCGTGACGGCGTCCGACGGTCCGAGGCCACCGACGGGAGTAGGCCGGCACTGCGCCCGGGCGGTTGACAGGGGGTCGCGGCCGGGGCATGGTTCGCCGCTCGCGGACCGTCCTGGATCGCCTGGCCTTCGGGGGCCGGGTGGTTGGCGCGGCTCGGGCGATCGCGGCTCCCGGCCCCGACCGTCGCCGGCCACCACGTCCGTGACGTCGCCGAGCGGTCGGGCCGACATCTGGCGGTCCACCGTGCGTCGAGCTGTCCTGTGTCAGGCGGCCGGCCGGCGGCTCATCGGCCGGGGTGTCGCGTAAAGGCCGGGCCGCCGGGCCCGATCGTCGACCGACCGCCGCTCCGCCCAGGACCCCACACCTCCTGCGGAGCCAGACCGGTGAGGGCGGACGGCCAGCCCTCCCGGCACGGAGGCCGTTCCGCCGTCACCGCTCGCCGTCCGCCGTCACTTCTTCCCGTCCGACGTCGGCGTCACTGCTCGCCGTCCGCAGTCCGCCGTCACGCGCGTGCTCTCGATCGGGCGGGCGGACGGCGTCGCTCCGGCACCCTCGGGAATAACGAACCGCCAACGGCAGAGAGCTAGCCGACGTCGTCAGCGCTCGCCCGCCCCTCGCCCTCATTCCAGAGATTGCGTCGCCCGACCTCCGCCGCCGCCTTGGCGCGCCCAGGCCCCTGAGTCGTCACCAGGCAGGCGAGATCGCCGAGCCGGGGTCCCAGGAGGCACCCGCCCCGGAATGGCCTTCCTGGGCCCCTGAGGCCGCCGTTTCACGTGAAACAAGAGAGGAGCCCGGACCCAACGCTTCTCCTGCCCGTGCCGACCCTGACCGGGCCGCCGCACCGGGTCTGAGATCGGATCGGGCCGGCAGCCGCTTCGCCTAGCCACTCCATGGCTCGGTTTCACGTGAAACGAACGCCGCGTCAGCCGGCGGCCGACGACGAAGCGCCCGGAGTCCCGGGCGCGCGACGACCGCCTGCTGTCCGGACCGACAACGCCGGCACGGATCGATGCGTCGCTCGTTGAGAAGGGTGGGCCGAGGATCCGAAGGATCTCTCTTGGTTATCCACAGGCTTTGTCCACAGGCTGGCCCCGTTTCACGTGAAACACGGCGCGAAAACCGTTGCTGAGCTGTGGATGACGGTCCGTACAGGTGATCTCGGCGCCCTGTGGACAACGTGGTGGACAAGCGCTGCGGATCGTCGCCCGTCCACCGATGACCCGGGGGGAACGGGTAGGGACAGGCGTCGCCAACTCGGTTAGGGTCAGCGTCGTGCAGGACACCCCTCCCTCAGTCCCGGACTTCACCCAGTGGCCCTCCTTCCCCTTCGAGGGCGATCTCCGCGTCAAGCAGATCGACGATCCCGTCGCGGTCGAACCTCCCCGCCGGGGAGAGGCGGACCGCGAGTGCACCGCCTGCAACGCGCCCGACGAGGCGTACATCTGGGTCGGCGAACGGTGGCGGGTGCGCGCCATGGACCGGCCGACCGGGCTGCCGATGGTGCTGATCCTGGAGTCCCGCTCCCACCTCGATCTCGGTGACCTGCCGAACCTCCTCGCCGCCGAGCTGGGCGTGATGACCGTCCGTCTGGAGCGGGCCGTCCGCTCGCTGGACGGGGTCGCCCGGGTGCACGTCAACCGGTGGGGCGACGGCTCGGCGCACCTGCACATGTGGTTCCTGGCCCGGCCGTACGGGCGACTGCAACTGCGGGGCACGTTCCTGTCGCTCTGGGACTCGATCCTGCCGCCGATCTCCGAGGAGCAATGGCGGGAGAACCTCGCCATGGTCGCCGCGTGGCTCGCCGAGTTCGGTGGCCGTCCGCTCGCCGAGCCGCCCCGCATCCGGTGGGAGGCGCCGTCCACCCTCTCGCCGTCGCCCACGAGCGTGGCCGAGGAGCCCGAGGAGGAGTCCGCGTCGGTGATCGAGGCGGCGGACGAGATCCCCGAGTCGGAGGCCGCGGAGCAGACCGACGAGGCGGATGCCGCGGAAGACCTGGAGATGCGCAGCGGGCACCCCGCCGATGCCGCCGACGATGAGCACGCCGCCGGTGATCCGGTGGGCGAGGCGAGCGGAAGCGTCAAGGCCGGAACCGCCGGCAGCGCGGACTCGGGCGGCGAGCCGGAGTGCGAGGGCGGCGAGCCGTCGGCCGGCAGCGCCGTGACGGACGAGGACGGCCGGTCCTCCGGGAACGGCGGGCGGGCGGCGTCGGCGCGTACCGCCGGCTGACTCCGGTCAGCGGCGGCGGCCGGCGGCCCGGGTCACCAGCGTGCCGAGCACCCGGCCGAAGTCGAGCCCGGCCGCCTGGATGGCGAGCGGCAGCAGCGAGGTTTCGGTCATGCCCGGCGACACGTTGACCTCCAGCACGTGCGGCCGGCCCTCCGCGTCGACGATCAGGTCGACCCGGGACAGGTCGCGCAGGCCGAGGGCGGTGTGCGCGGCGAGCGCCACCTCGGTCACCTGAGCGGTGGTCGCGGCGTCGAGCCGGGCGGGAGCGTGCCACGTGGTGCGCCCCGCCGTGTAGCGGGCGGCGTAGTCGTAGACGCCGTTGCGCGGCACGATCTCCACCGGCGGCAGGGCTCGCGGGCCTTCGCCCAGGTCGAGCACGGAGACCGCGACGTCCATCCCGGGCACGTAGCGCTCCACCAGCGCCGTCTGGTCGTAGGCGAAGCAGCCGACCATCGCGGCCGGCAGCGACGCGGCCTCCCGGACCACGGCGGCACCCAGGCCCGACCCGCCCTGCGCCGGCTTGACCATCAGCGGCAGCCCGAGACGGTCGACGATCCGGTCCAGCACCGCCACCGCACCCAGCTCGGAGAAACGGTCATGCGGCAGGGCCACCCAGTCGGGGGTGGGGATGCCCGCCTCCCGCAGCACCGCCTTGGCCGACGGCTTGTCCCAGGCGAGCCGGGAGGAGCGGGCGTCGCAGCCGACGTAGGGCACGTCGCAGAGGTCGAGGACGCCGCGCAGCGAGCCGTCCTCGCCGGTCGCGCCGTGCAGGGCGATCACCACCGCGTCCGGCGGGTCGGCGGTCAGAGCGGGGAGCAGCGCGACGTCGGCGTCCCGGAGGTCCGCCTCCACGCCGACCGCACGCAGCGCGTCGAGCACCCGGCGGCCCGACCGCAACGAGACGTCCCGTTCGTAGGAGAGTCCGCCGGCGAGCACCAGCACGCGCAGCTCGTCGGAGGTGGGTCCGGTCACGGGAGTCGGTGCGGCAGGGCTGTCGGCCATGCGGGAATCATGCCAAGTCGGGGCCGGGCGCGTCCGAGCCGCCCCGGCGTCGGCGCGGGCCGGCGTCGCCGACCGCACCGAAGACCTTCCGCATCGCGATCTCCTGCTCCATCACGCCGGACAGCCGGCGGACACCTTCCCGGATCCGCTCCGGGGACGGGAAGGAGAAGTTGAGCCGCATGTTCCCGGCGCCCGTGCCGTCCGCGTAGAAGCCGGTTCCCGGCACGTACGCGACGCGGGCGGCCACGGCACGCGGCATCATCGCCTTGGAGTCGAGGCCCTCGGGCAGGGTCGCCCAGACGAACAGGCCGCCGGCCGGCGTGGTCCAGGTGGTGCCCTCGGGCATCAGGTCGGTCATCGCGTCGAGCAGCGCGTCCCGGCGCTCGCGGTAGATCTCGCGGTAGACCTTGAGCTGCTGCCGCCACGGCATCGTGCCCAGGTAGGTCGAGACGGCCGACTGCGCGTAGGCGCTGGGGCAGAGGATCTGCGCCTCGCTGGCGATGACCAGCTTGTCGCGGACCGCGTGCGGGGCCAGGATCCAGCCCACCCGCAGGCCGGGCGCGAACGTCTTGGAGAACGTGCTCAGGTAGAAGACCCCGTCGCGTCGCCGGGCCCGCAGCGGCCTGGGCGCCTCACCCTCGAACCCGAGCTGACCGTACGGGTCGTCCTCCACCACGAGCAGCCCGGCGCGCTCACAGATGTCGAGCACCCGCTCGCGCCGCTCCTCGCTCAGCGTCACGCCGGCGGGGTTCTGGTAGGTCGGGATGGTGTAGAGGAACTTCACCCGCCGGCCGGCCCGGGCCAGGTCGGCGATGGCCACCTCCAGTGCCTCCGGGATGAGCCCCTCGTCGTCCATCGGCACGTGGGCCACCTGGGCCTGCGCGGCCTGGAACACCCCGAGCGCGCCGACGTACGTCGGGCCCTCGGCGAGCACCACGTCACCCGGGTCCAGGAAGAGGCGGGCCACCAGGTCGAGCGCCTGCTGGCCGCCGACGGTCACCACCACGTCCTCCGGGGAGGCGCCGCACGACGCGTCGATCCCGGACAGGGACATCACCTCGCAGATCCGCTCGCGCAGCTCCGGGGTGCCCTGACCGATGCCGTACTGGAGGGTGGTGGCGCCGTGCTCCGCGCCGAGCCGGCCGAGCATCTCGCCGACCGCGTCCAGCGGCAGCGCCGCGATGTAGGGAGCCCCACCGGCGAGCGAGACGACCTCCGGGCGGCTGGCGACCGCGAAGAGTGCCCGGATCTCCGACGCGGTCATCCCCCGGACGCGCCGGGCGTACCGGTCGGTGTAGTCGTCGAGCGTCGTGCCGGTCATGACATCACCTCGATCGGGTGTCGGCGGGGCTGCCGCCCGGTGTGGTACCCGCGATGCCGGCATCCATTGGCGGCGCACGCGGCCGGTTGGTCGATCGTAGTCCCTGGTGACCGTCACGGGACCCACCGTGTGGACACGTCCACATCCCGGACCGGCGGTCCGCCGCCCGGGTGGGGGTTCGCGCGTCCTCTCCCGCACCGGCGGGCGGCGGCGTACGATCGCTCGTCGGGGGCAGGAGGGCTGCGGGACACCGCGCAGGCCGACGCTCCGAGACTGTTGGTGGGGTGCGCACATGTCGCGACGTCTGGTCAGCCTGACCCTGGACACCCTGGAGGACCTTCCCCGATCCTGCCGGCGGTGCGTCTACTGGGAGCTGGATCCGGTTTCCGCCGAACGGGCGTGCGCGGCCGGCGACCCGGGCCTGGAGAAGGAGGCGTGGGTCTCCCAGACGCTGCTCGAGTGGGGCTCCTGCGGCAAGCTGGTCTACGTCGACGGCATGCCGGCCGGTTTCGTCATGTACGCCCCACCGGCGTACGTCCCACGCTCGATGGCCTTTCCCACCTCGCCGGTCTCGGCGGACGCGGCGCTGTTGATGACGGCGCACGTGGTGCCCGCCTTCGCCGACGGCGGCCTGGGCCGGATGCTCGTCCAAGGCGTGGCCCGCGACCTGACCAAGCGTGGCATCAAGGCGATCGAGGCGTTCGGTGACGCCAAGTTCGGCGACGACGCGGACAGCCCGACCCGGGCCTGCCTCGCGCCGGTCGACTTCTTCCTCTCGGTGGGCTTCAAGACCGTCCGCCCGCACCCGCGCTACCCGCGGCTGCGGCTGGAACTGCGCACGGCGCTGAGCTGGAAGTCCGACGTCGAGTACGCGCTGGAGAAGCTGCTCGGCTCGATGAGCCCGGAGACGCTGCTGCGCCCGGTGCGGCCGGCGCCGGCCACCCGCTCGACGAGCTGACCGCCTCAGTCGACCACGGTGCCGGCGGCCACGATCGCCCGCAGCTCGCTCACGTCGATCGAGCCGGTCGGCACGTCCCGCTCGATCGGCAGGTACATCCGCTGCACCCCGGCCACGATCGCCTCGACGACCCGGTCCCGGAACCGGGGGTCGACCAGCCGGCCCAGGTCGTCCGGGGAGGTCAGGTAGCCCACCTCGACGCGGACCGCCGGCATCCGGGTGAGGCGCAGCAGCTCCCACGCCTTCGCGTGGGTGCGGCAGTCGCGCAGCCCGGTGCGGGCCACGATCTCCCGCTGGACCAGCCCGGCCAGGCGTTCCCCGGTGGCCGAGGTGACGCCGTTGTCGGTGCCGTAGTGGTAGGTCGCCACGCCGTCGGCCTCCGGGTTGGCGTGCCCGTCGGCGTGCAGCGAGATGAACACGTCGGCGCCGAGCGAGTTGGCCAGCTGGGCCCGGTCCGCGTCGGGCAGGCAGGTCGCCGGCGACGGGCCGCGGGTCAACTGCACCCGTACGCCGGCGGCGGCGAGCCGCCCCTCCAGGCGACTCGCCAGGTCGTGCACCAGGTCCGCCTCGGTCCAGCGCAGCGTGCCGTCCGGCACCACCACACCGGGGTCGGTGCCGCCGTGTCCCGGGTCGATCACCACGGTCCGGCCGACCAGGGTCGGGCCGGCCTGGCGGATGGCGTCGGACTCGCGCAGCCACTGCGGGCGCCCACCGACGACCTTGCGGCCGAGGCGGCGCAGCGCGTTGACGGTGTGCGGGCCGCAGGAGCCGTCCGGCTTGAGCCCCATCTCGCGCTGGAACTGGGCCACCGCCCGGGAGGTGCGGATGCCGTAGATGGCGTCGGCCCGGCCGACGTCGTACCCCATCTCCAGCAGACGTTCCTGAAGCGCCCGGACGTCCTCGCCGGTGAGCGGCTCGGGCACGGCGTGGTAGAGGGCGCGGGCGCCGAACCGCCAGCGGGCCGCGTCCAGCGCCCGCCAGGTCTCCGCGCCGACCCGCCCGTCGACGCTGAGGCCGCGGGACTGCTGGAAGGCACGGACGGCGCGTTCCGTCGTGGTGTCGTAGTCGTCGTGGCCCGGGCCGTCGGCCGGGAGCAGTTCCAGGCCGGCGAGGACGGTGCGGATCTCGGCCACCGCGGGTCCCCGGTCACCGGGTCGGATCGGACGCACGACGACCCCCTCTGCACGGACGTTGGCGGACCGGGAACTCCGACGGACGCTTACGGAGCGTACCGTGAGCCGTTACCGTGCGGGTTCGTGTTCGCGCAGGTCAGGAAAGGCGGAAGCCCCGCCACCCGGGTGGGGGGACGGGGCTTCCGACGGTGTGGGTCCGGGTCAGAGCGCCGACTCGATGAGTCGGACCAGCTCGCCCTTGGGCTTGGCGCCGGCGATCGACTGGACCGGCTCGCCGTTCTTGAAGATGGTCAGCGTCGGCACGGACATCACCCGGTAGGTGCGCGCCGTCTCGGGGTTCTCGTCGATGTTGAGCTTGACGATGGTGACCTGGTCAGCCATCTCGCCCGCGATCTCCTCCAGCAGCGGCGAGACCTTGCGGCACGGACCGCACCACTCCGCCCAGAAGTCGACCAGAACCGGCTTGTCGGACTTCAGCACGTCGCTCGCGAAGCTCGCGTCCGTGACCGCCTTGGTGGCTCCCACTATGAACCCCTCCTCCTCGTGAAAATTCTCAGCCCTGCAGGGTGGCGATGAAGCGCTCGGCGTCCAGCGCGGCGGCGCACCCGGTGCCGGCGGCCGTGATGGCCTGCCGGTAGGTGTGGTCGACCAGGTCGCCGGCGGCGAACACGCCCGGCACGTTCGTGCGGGTGCTCGGCGCCTGGACCTTCACGTAACCCTCGTCGTCCATCTCGACCTGGCCGCGGAACAGCTCGCTGCGCGGGTCGTGGCCGATCGCCACGAAGACGCCGGTGACGTCGAGCACCTTGCTCTCGCCGGTGTGCACGTTGCGCACCCGGACGCCGCTGACCTTGCCGTCCTCGCCGAGGATCTCCTCGACGGTGGTGTTCCACTCGACCTTGATCTTCTCGTTGCCCAGCGCCCGCTCGGCCATGATCTTGCTGGCGCGGAACGAGTCGCGGCGGTGCAGGATCGTCACCGACTCGGCGAAGCGGGTGAGGAAGCTCGCCTCCTCCATGGCCGAGTCGCCGCCGCCGACCACCACGATGTGCTGGTTGCGGAAGAAGAAGCCGTCGCAGGTGGCACAGGACGACACACCGTGGCCCAGGTATTCCTGCTCGCCCGGCACGCCCAGCGGACGCCACGCCGAGCCCGTGGAGAGGATGACGGCCCGGGCCCGGTAGGCGGTCTCGCCCACCCAGACGGTGCTCACCGCGTCGGAGCCGATCTCGCCGGTGTCCTTCAGCTCGACCCGGGTCACGTCGTCGGTGAGGAACTCCGCGCCGAACCGCTCGGCCTGCTTGCGCATGTTGTCCATCAGCTCGGGGCCGAGGATGCCGTCCGCGAAGCCGGGGAAGTTCTCCACCTCGGTGGTGGTCATCAGCGCGCCACCGGACTGCACGCCCTCGATCACCAGCGGCTTGAGGTTGGCACGCGCGGCGTAGACCGCCGCGGTGTAACCGGCCGGCCCGGAGCCGATGATGATCAGGTTGCGGACCTCGTCCACTGCCGTCTCCCGATGTGTGTGTTCGCCACCGGTGCGCACCGATGTCGATCCCTAGTGCCGACGGCTCTCCGAGGCGCCGGCGCCTGACTTGCAGAACGCCATCGTACGAAGCGGGGATTCCCGAGCCGGTCATCCGGTGGGTCACGTCACGTGGCGGGACAGGCTCGGTGACCGCGGTTTCACCCTACCCGCGTACGGAACCGGGTGTCCGCGCCGGACCCGGGTACGCCGCATTCCGGGCCGCTCACCCACCCCCATCGGGTGCCGTCGGCGTCCGAGAACGTCACCACCAGCGCCGGTGCGCCCTGGAACCGGGCGTAGTCGACCAGGTCGACGGTGAGGGGCGTGGCGCCGTGCTCGGCGCCGATCGCGGTCAGGCAGGCGGCCAGCGCCTCGGGCCGTTCCAGCCGGTCCAGCCCGCCGACGGCACCGAGGCGGTTCTTCTCGGCGGAGAACGGGGTCTCCCGGCCGCCGTCCGGCGCACCCGACGGCCCGGCCATGTCGGGCCGCATCGACTTCGCCGACGGGCCGGCTGCGGCGGCGGCCCGACTGCCGGCGAGGCGCTCCGGGGTCCAGTCCGTGCCGCTGCGCAGCGCCGGCCCGGTGGTCCGGTAGGGCGCGGCGGCCATCGGTGCCGCCTCCCCGGCCGCCCGGTCGGCCGTGCCGCCGGAGCTGTCGCCGCCGACGTCCGCCAGCCGGCCCACACCCAGGCCCACCGCCGCGACCGAGGCCGCGGCCAGCGCCACCGGACCGGCCAGTCGGGCCCAGCGCCGGGAACGCCGGCCCGGACCGGTGCTCCGCCCGGGACGCTCCGCCGCGCCCGGTGGGCGGGTCGCCCGGCCCGGCTGTGCCGGTACGACGTCCCGCAGCGCGCGGTCGGGGTCGGTGGCCGGTGCCGGTCCGGCGCCGGCGAGCGCGGCGGTGATCCGGTCCGCCACCGCCACCGGCATCTCCGGCGCGGTCTCGGCGGCCCAGTCGGCCAGGTCGGCGTGCACCAGGTCGACCGCCTGGGTCAGGCTCGCGTACGAGTCGCGCCACGCCGGGTCCCGCTCGACCAGCCGGGCGACGGTCGCCTGCTCGGGGGTGCCGTCCAGCGCCCCGCCGAGGTAGTCGGCGAGCAGGTCGTGGTCGACCTCGCTGAACTCCCGGGACGTCACGGCTCCTCCTGGCTGACCGAGTGCCGGGACGCTCCCGACGAGAATCCGACGCCCTCCGACGGCCGGCGGTTCCCCGCCGTGACCCGGGGCACGTCCACGGCGTCGTCCGAGCCGGTGCGCAGGTGCCCGAGAAGCACGGCGAGTCGGGCCCGACCCCGGGCGCAGCGGCTCTTCACCGTTCCCTCGGCGACGTCGAGCATCCGGGCCGCCTCGGCCACCGGGTAGCCCTGCACGTCCACCAGGACCAGCGCGGCCCGCTGTTCCACCGGCAGCGCCGCGAGCGCCTGCCGGACCACCAGCGCGGTCTCGTGGTCCCGGGCGGGCGCGGCCGGCTCGATCCCACCGGTGTGCCGGCCCGGTTCGCCGTCGGTGTGCACCCCGTCGGGCAGCGGGACGGTGGCGTGGGTCTGACGCCGACGCATCCGGTCCAGGCAGGCGTTCACCACGATCCGGTGCAGCCAGGTGGTGACCGCCGAGTCGCCCCGGAAGCGGGCCGCGGCACGGTGGGCCGACAGCATGGCGTCCTGGAGCGCGTCGGCCGCGTCCTCGCGGTCGCCGATGGTCCGCAGGGCCACCGCCCAGAGCCGGTCCCGGTGCCGGTGGAACAGCTCGGTGAAGGCGTCCCGGTCGCCCGCGACGTGGGCCCGGAGCAGTTCCAGGTCGGACCTGCCCGGCTCGCCGCCGCCGGAGCCCGCCATCACCGCGTCCGGCGGAGGTGGCGCGACGGGTACGGCGGACGGATCACGAGCCCTGGACCGTGATCTCCTGGACGCCGAGCTTCCACCCGGGGCCGTCGTCCTTCTTCGGCAGCTCCGTGATCCAGAAGAGGAGGTACTGGTACTTCTTGTCCGGCTCGAAGCCGTCGAACGTCATCGTGGTGCCGGTGTGGTCCTCGAAGGGCTGCCCGATCACGGTCGGGTACGCCGCGACGAGGTCCTTGTCGCCCTTGGAGGTGGACGGGAACTCACCGTTGGTGCCGGCGCGCAGCTCGGCCGACGCGCCGGTGGACGACAGGCTGGCCTGGAGCGACTTGACCGTGTGCGGGGCACCGAGGTCGATCCAGATTCCCATGCCGTCCTTGAGGCCGCCGAACTTGCCGTTGTTCTTGTAGGTCTGGGTCTCCCAGCCCTCGTCGTCGCTGCCGTCCATCACCTTCTCGGCGTCGCGCACCTCGGCGCGGTCGTTGCTGTCCGGGTCGATCACCCGGACGTCCTGGATGGTGAGCTTGCGGACCGGCGGAGCGGCCTCGCTGCTGCTGCCGCCGCCGGCGGGCGCGCTGCTGGACGGCTGGGCCACCGGCTCCTTGTCGCCGTCGTCCCCGCCACCGAGGGCGTTGACGCCGATGAGCAGCCCGATCAGGGCGACCGCCAGGAGGCCGGCGATGCCCAGGGCCACCCGGCGTCCGCCGGCGGCGGCCAGCGGCGACGGCTCCTCGCCGGGGTCGGCGGTGAAGCGCAGCGGACCGGCCTGCTCCAGGAACTGCTCGTCGGCCGGAATGTCCAGCCGGCTCAGCTCGGCCGCCAGCACGTCCGACGAGGGCGGGGCGATCTCCGGGTCGAGCAGGTCCATGGTGAGGTCGTCGAGGTAGGCCGGCACGCCGGCGCGGACCTGCCGGGGCGCGGCGATGACGCCGCCGGCGTCCCGGACGGCGTCCGGCAGGGCGGCTCGGCCGTGCCCGGCGGTGGCGCCGTGCAGCGGGGCCTCGCCGTGCGGCCAGTGCCCGGTGAGGGCGAAGTAGAGCACTCCGCCGACGGCCCGCAGGTCGCTCTCCTGGCTGTCCGCCCCGTCGGTGCGCGCGTCGGCCAGGACCACCCGGCCGTCGTCGCTGATCATCACGGTGCCGGGGTGGAGGTTGCCGTGCACCATGCCGGTGGCGTGGACGGCGGCGAGGGCGCTGGCGACGGCGTTGCCGATCGCGGTGGCCCGGGTCGGGTCCATCGGGCCGTCGGCGGCGACCATCTCGCGCAGCGACTGCCCGTCCACCCACTCGCGGACCACGTACGCCCGGTCGTCCTCGTCGATCGCGTCGTAGACGCCGACCAGGTTGGGGTGGATGACCCGGCTCGCCGCGACCGCGGCCTGGAGCATCTCGGTGGCGGAGTCGCCACCCGGGTAGCGGAGGACCACCGCGACGGGACGGCGCAGGATGACGTCGACCCCGCGCCAGACCAGCCGGCCCGCGCTGTCGTTGTTGATGTGCTCGACCAGCTCGTAGCGCTCGGCGAGGAGCTCACCGACCGAGGGAGCACCGAAGGTCACGACCGCAGGAGAGGTTTCCTCCGCTTCCTGACCCTCGCCGACCTGGGTCACCCGTCCTCCCTCGGTGATCGTGTCGATCGATGGACCCGTGTTGCTGGGCATGTGTTTCCCGCTCTGGCCTCGGTGGAACCGGCACGCCGGCGTCGACGCCCACGTCGGCACCTGCCGTACCCGTCGAGAGCGACCTTACCCGGGATGCCCGGTTCTCCGACATGTCATCTTCCCGCTGCGGCCGGTGGGAAGCCAGTCACCGCGGTTCCGAACAGGTCGGAACACCCGCGCCGGCGCCCGACCCGGACACGCACCGCCAATCTAGAGGTTGACGGCAAGTAGCCGACGCAGGGGCCGCACCGGTGTGGCGGCCGGTCAGTTTCCCGGCTCCGGCCTGGGCACCCTCGTCCGTACGGTTGGTTGTCCACAGGCCGAGAGGCCCACTGGACGGCGGAATTCCGAGTTATCCACAGCCGTATCCCCAGGCTGGTGATCCTCGTTCACCGTCGGTCACCGGCGGCGGGTCAGCGCCCGAGCCGCCGGCGGACCATCCCGACCACCTCGGTGATCTCGCCGATCCGCAGCAGCATGGCCAGCCCGAGGTAGGTCGCGCCGATCGCCGCGCCGCCGATCGCCAACTGGACCGCGGCGGCGGCCCAGCTCAGGTCCGCCGGGTCGCCGGGGAGCACCGCCACCACGAGCACGCCGACCAGCGCGGCGCCCAGTGCGGCCACCACCACCCGGCCCAGCGTCCGCATGATCCGGCCCAGCCCGATCCGGCCCACCCGGGGCCGCAGCAGCATCGCCGAGATGATCGCCGCGGCCAGGTACGACACCGCGTTGCCGAGCATCATCCCGGCCGCCGCGAACGTGTTCGAGAAAAGCAGGAAGAGGCCGACCTGGAGCAGGACGCGCAGGATCACCACCGGGATGTTGACCAGGGCCGGGGTGCGGGTGTCCGGCAGCGCGTAGAAGGCGAACGTGAAGAGCTGGCTGACCGCGAACGGCACCAGGCCGAGCGCCGCCACCAGCAGCACGGTCGAGGTGGCCACCGCGTTGTCGCCGGTGAACGCGCCGTAGCGGAACACCACCACGGAGATCGGCGCGGCCAGCACCGCGTAGCAGACCGCGATGGGTGCGAGCACCGCGGTGACCATCCGGGTGCCCCGGGACAGGTCGGCGGTGACGTCGCCGAACCGGTTCTCGGCGGCGGCCGCGCTCATCCGGGGCATCAGCGCGGTGATGATCGAGACCGCGATGATGCCGTGCGCCATCATCAGCAGCAGGAAGACGTTGTTGTAGATCAGCAGGCCGGCGTTGTCGCCGCCGGCGGCGCGGGTGAGCAGGTTGACCACCACGAAGAGGCCGAGCTGGTTGACCCCGACGTAGCAGAACATCCAGCCGCCCAGCCGGGCCAGCTCGCTCAGGCCGAGGGCGCGGAAGTCGAACCGCCACTTCCACCGGAAGCCGACCTTGCGCAGCGCCGGCAGTAGGCCGGCGGTCTGCACCGCGACGCCGAGCAGCGTGCCGCCGCCGATGAGCAGGATGCGGTCCCAGCCCATCTCGCCGGGCTTGATGATCTTGGCGCCGAAGACCGCGATGTAGAGCGCGCAGACGCCGATGACCACGAGGTTGTTCAGGATCGGCGCCCACATCGGGGCGGCGAAGTGCCCGCGCGTGTTCAGCACCGCGGCGATCAGCGCGCTCACGCCGGTGAAGAACAGCATCGGCAGCATCAGGTAGGACAGGCCGGTGACGAGGCCCTGATAGTCCTGGTCCTTGCCGCCCGCGTAGATGGCGGTCAACACCGACGCCCCCGCCATGGCGATCAGCGCGACGGCGGCCAGCGCCAGCACGGCCAGCGTGAGCAGCCGCTGCGAGTATGCCTCGCCCCGGTCCGGGTCCGACTTGCGCCGCCGGACCAGCACCGGGATCAGCACGCTGGTGAGCACGCCGCCGAGCAGGAACTCGTAGACCTGGTTCGGCAGGAAGATGGCGGTGGTGAACGCGTCGCCGACGAGCGCGCCGCCCAGCGCCGCGCCGATCATGAGGTTGCGGATGAAGCCCGTGCCCCGGCTGACCAGGCTGCCGATCGCCATCACCGCGCTGTTCGCGGCGGCGCTGGTCTCGCCGACGACCTCCTGCGGCGGCGCGACCGACTCCACGCCGGGCTGGTTCAGCGGCTCCGCCGAGATGAAGGTCGCGCCGTCGTCCGGCGGCAGGCCGCCGTCGTGCGCGTTCGCGCTGCGGTAGAGCCCGCCGCCGCTCATCTCCACAGCCTCCAAGGGGTACGCCGGAACCGGGCCCCGCCGGCCCCGCACAACCGGAACCTTAGTCAACCTCGACCCGTTACCCGCGCCCGGCGCGGTCGATCCACCCCCGGCCCGATAGGCTGGCGCTCCCATGTCCGAAGCCTCCGCCTCCGCTGCCGCCGACCGCCGTGAGCTGACCACCGCACAGCGCAACGCCGTCGCCGAGCTGCTCCGCGTCTCCCCGGTCGCCGACGAGCTGGGTCGGCGGTTCGCCCGGGCCGGTCACGAACTGCACCTGGTGGGCGGATCGGTGCGGGACGCGCTGCTCGGCCGCCTCGGCAACGACCTCGACTTCTGCACCGACGCGCACCCGGACGACACCGTCCGGATCATCCGGGGCTGGGCCGAGTCGATCTGGGAGACCGGGCGGGAGTTCGGCACCATCGCCTGCCAGCGCGACGGCCTCAACCTGGAGATCACCACGTTCCGCGCGGAGGTCTACGACCAGGTCAGCCGCAATCCGGTGGTGCAGTACGGCACCAGCCTGACCGAGGACCTGAAGCGCCGCGACTTCACCGTGAACGCGATGGCCGTGAGCCTGCCGGACCACCGGTTCACCGACCCGTACGGCGGCCTGGCCGACCTGGCCGCCAAGATCATCCGTACCCCCGGCACGCCGCAGGAGTCGTTCCGGGACGACCCGCTGCGGATGCTGCGGGCGGCCCGGTTCGCCGCCCAGCTGCGTTTCGCCGTCCATCCGGACGTCCGCGCGGCGATGACCCGGATGGCGACGGACCTGGACCGGATCACCGCCGAGCGGATCCGGGACGAGTTCACCAAGCTGCTCTGCGGCGCCGACCCGATCACCGGGCTGCGGCTGCTGGTCGACACCGGCCTGGCCGAGCGCTTCCTGCCAGAGCTGACCGGCCTGAAGCTCACCATCGACGAACACGCCCAGCACAAGGACGTCTACGAACACACGCTCACCGTGGTCAGCAACGCGATGTCGCTGGAGGAGAACGGCTGCGACTTCGTGCTGCGGATGGCCGCGCTGATGCACGACGTCGGCAAGCCGGCCACCAAGGCGGTCGGCCCGGACGGCCGGGTCAGCTTCCACCACCACGAGGTGGTCGGCGCCCGGCTGACCAAGGCCCGGATGAAGGCGATGCGCTACTCCAAGGAGATCACCTCCCAGGTGGTCAAGCTGGTCGGGCTGCACCTGCGCTTCTACGGCTACGGCCGGGGCGAGTGGACCGACTCGGCGGTGCGCCGCTACGTCACCGACGCCGGTGACCTGCTGTCCCGGCTGCACAAGCTCACCCGGTCCGACTGCACCACCCGAAACCGGCGTAAGGCGGCCCAGCTCGCGGCCGACTACGACGCGCTGGAGGAGCGGATCGCCCGGATCGCCGCCGAGGAGGACCTGGCCCGGGTCCGGCCCGACCTGGACGGCAACGCGATCATGGAGTTGCTCGGCGTGCCGCCCGGGCCGGTGGTCGGCCGGGCCTGGCAGCACCTGAAGGAGCTGCGCCTGGAGCGCGGTCCGCTGGACCGCGACGAGGCGGAGGCGGAGTTGCTGCGCTGGGGGCGCGCCGAGGGCATCGTCGGCTGATCCTGCGCCGGAAAAACGACGACGATACGCCGGCGTGTCGACCGAACGGTTGAAGCGTTCCGGTCGATGTCTCCCGCATGATGTTGGTCATCACCAGCCCCCCGGATCGACGGGTGTGGCTGTCCTGATCACATCCGCCCGTCCGATCCGGACGGTCGCTGGACACGGGGAGACAATTCGGTGTCACATTCCGGCGCGCTGCGCCGCTCCGCGCTGGTGGGGCTCGCCCTCACCTCCGCCACCTCAATCATCTGCGCGGCCACCGGCGGCGCCGCCTCGGCCGACCCGGGCGACGCCAAGCGGGCCCCGGTCCGGGGCGCCGACCTGCCCGGGGCCGTTCCCGGCCGCTACATCGTCGTCCTCAAGGACGGCAAGGCCACCCCGGCCAAGGTGAAGTCCGCCGCGTCGGCGCTCGCCGGTGAGCACGGCGGCTCCGTCCGCCGGGTCTTCGGCAAGGCGCTGCACGGCTATTCCGCCAGCATGGACCGTCGGCAGGCCGAGCGCCTCGCCGCCGACCCGGACGTCGCGTACGTGCAGCAGGTCCAGCGCTACACGGCCACCGACACCCAGACCACCCCGCCGTGGGGCCTGGACCGGCTCGACCAGACCAGGACCAGAACGGACGGCGAGTACACCTACTCGTCGACCGGCGCCGGGGTGACCGCGTACGTCATCGACACCGGCATCGACATCGACCACGAGGACTTCGGCGGCCGGGCCAGCAACGGCTACGACGCCGTCGACCAGGACGATGTCGCGCAGGACTGCGACGGCCACGGCACGCACGTGGCCGGCACCCTCGGCGGCGCCACCTACGGCGTGGCCAAGAAGGTCAAGCTGGTCGCGGTCCGGGTGCTCGACTGCGAGGGCAACGGCACCACCGAGGGCGTGATCGCCGGCATCGACTGGGTCACCGGCCACGCCAGCGGACCGTCCGTGGCCAACATGAGCCTCGGTGGTGAGAACGACCCGGCGCTCAACGACGCGGTGGCGCGTTCCATCGCCTCCGGCATCACCTACGCGGTCGCGGCCGGCAACAGCTGGACCGACGCCTGCGGCTCCTCGCCGGCGAACGTGCCGGCCGCCATCACGGTCGGCGCCACCGACCGGCTGGACATGCGGGCCTGGTTCTCCAACTACGGCAGCTGCCTGGACACGTTCGCGCCGGGCGCCGGCATCGTCTCGGCGAAGGCCGGCACCACCTCCGGCTCCACCTCGATGAGCGGCACCTCGATGGCCTCCCCGCACGTGGCGGGCGCCGCCGCGCTGCTGCTGGAGGAGCACCCGACCTGGACGCCGCAGCAGGTGCGCAACTCCGTCGTCAGCACCGGTGTCGACGGCGCGGTGCACGACACCATGGGCTCCGCCGACCGGCTCCTGCACATCGGCGCCCCGGTGGTCGCACGCGAGTCGTACGGCTTGAAGGCCCGGGGCAACGGCCGTTACGTGACCGCCGAGAGCGGCGGCAACCGGCCGTTGGTCGCTCGCGGCGTCGAGGTCGGCGCCTGGGAGAAGTACGACGTGGTGGACGCCGGCAGCGGCTACGTCGGTCTGCGGGCGGTGACGAACAACCTGTTCGTGACCGCGGAGAGCGGCGGCAACCGGCCGCTGATCGCCCGGTCCGCGTCGATCGGCGACTGGGAGAAGTTCCAGATCGTCACCAACACCGACGGCACCGTCAGCCTGAAGGCCGTGACCAACGGCAAGTACGTCACCGCCTCGAACGCCACCACCCCGCTGATCGCCAGCAAGACCACCATCGGCACGGCGGAGAAGTTCGACTTCGACGCGGCCGCCCCGGTCGTCGGCATCAAGGCGGTGGCCAACGGCAAGTACGTGACCGCCGAGAACAGTGGCAAGCAGCCGCTGATCGCCCGGTCCGCGACGGTCGGTGCCTGGGAGAAGTACGAGGTCGTCAGCCTGGGCGACGGCTTCTTCGCCCTGCGCGCGCTGATCAACAACCAGTTCGTCACCGCGGACGCCGGCGGAAACCGGGCCCTGATCGCCAAGGCCACCGTCGTCGGCGCCTGGGAGGCCTTCGACTTCCTCGACTACAACGGCGACGGCTCGGTCTACGTGCGGGCCAACGCCAACGGCAACGCGGTCACCGCGGGCAGCACCGGCACCAGCCAGCTCATCGCCAGCCGCGTCATCGACTGGGAGAGCGAGACCCTCGGTCTGAGCGCCGGCGAGCAGTTCGTCTTCAGCGCACTCTGACCCGTACCGCCACGGCGCCCGCCGGCTCCCCTCGGGGAACCGGCGGGCGCCGTCGTCGTCAGGGGTTGACGGTGCTGCCGTCCACGGTGCTCTTGCCGTTGGTGTGCGCGCTGCCCAGCCGGGCCAGCAGCCCGGCCAGGTCGATGCCGGTCAGATCGCTGCCGAGCTGGAGACCCTGGGCGACGTTGCCGGCCACCGACTTGGTCAGCGACGACGCGCCGTCGGTGGAGATGACGGTCATCTTGTCGATCGCGCCGATCGGGGCGCTCGCCGCGCCGACCACCTCGGGCAGCACCTTGACCAACAGGTCCAGGACCGCGGCCTCGCCGTACGCGGCGAACGCCTCGGCCTTGCGGGCCATCGCGTCGGCCTCCGCCTGGCCCCGGGCGAGGATGGCCGCGGCCTCGGCCTGGCCCTCCCGCTCGACCGCCTCGGCGATCGCGGACCGCCGGCGCTGCTCCGCCTCACCCTCCTTGGCGCCCTCGATTGCGTTCGCCTCGGCCAGCGCGGCGCGGCGGGCCCGCTCACCCTCACCGGTGAGCCGGGACTGCTCGGCGACGGCCTGCGCGGCGGCGATGGTGGCCTGCCGCTCGGCGTCGGCGCGCAGCACCGCCGCGTTGCGGGCCGCCTCGGCCTCCTGCTCCACCTTGTACCGCTGCGCGTCGGCCGGCTTGCGCACCTCCGTGTCGAGCTGGCGCTGCTTCAGCTCGGCGTTGCGCTCGGCCACCTTCTGCTGCTCGGAGAGGATCGCCTGGTCCCGCTCCGCCTGGGCGAGTGGGCCGGCCGCTGCCGACCTGGCCTTCGCCGCGTCGATCTCGGCCTGGATGCCGGCCTGCTTGAGCGACAGGTTCCGGTTCGCCTCGGCGATCGCCTCCTCCGCGAGCAGCCGCTCCTGCTCGGCGGCCTGCCGGGCCCGGGCCTCGGCGATGGCCGCGTCCTTGAGCACCCGAGCGGCCTCCGGGCGGCCCAGGTCGGCCAGATAGGAGCCCTCGGCCAGAATGTCCTGAAGCTGGAACGTGTCCAGCACCAGGCCCTGGTTGGTCATCGAGTGCTCGGCCTCCTCGGCGACCGCGCTGGCGAACGCGGCCCGGTCCCGGATGACCTCCTCGACGGTGAGTCGGCCGACGATCGAGCGCAGCGCGCCGGCCAGCACCTCGCGGGTGAAGTTGTCGATCTCGTCCTGCTGGTGCAGGAACCGCTGCGCGGCGGCCCGGATCGCGTCCTCGGTGCCGCCGACCTTGACGATCGCGACGCCGTGCAGGTCGGCGCGGATGCCCTGCTTGCTCACCGCGCCCCGGATGCCGACGTCGATCCGCCGGCTGGACAGGTCGAGGGACTGCAGCTTCTGCACCACCGGCAGCACGAAGACCGAGGCGCCGAGCACGACCTTCTGCCCGGACATGTCGGTGGAGCGCTGGCCGTCGGCGGTCTGGGTGGTCCGGCCCTTGCGACCGGTGACGATGAAGGCCTCGTTCGGCCCGGCCACCTTGATCCGGGAGAGCACGAAGAGGACGAGCAGGACGGCGAGGAGGACCGCGCCGCCGATGGCGACGAGCAGGGGCATGGGGGTTCCCGTCTGTGCTGAGGGATCAGTAGGTCTCGACGTGCACGCTGGTCTCGCTGAGCGCTTCGACCACGAAGATGCGGGCGCCGATCGGGATCGGCCGGTCGGCCCGGGCGTTGAGCTTCACCGGCTGGCCGGCGAGGCGTACCCGGACCTCGCCGTAACCGCCGGTGGGGATCGGCGTGACCACCAGGCCGATCGCGCCGGCCAGGTGGTCGCGGGTGGGGGTGGGATCGGTGCGCATGGTGCGGGCCGCGCGGCTCAACCGGGCCGCCAGCCAGGCGGTGGGCACGGCGGCGAGCGCGCCGCCGGCCGCCGCCACCGCGACCGTCCCGGAGGTACGCCCCCCGAGCAGCTCGTTGACGATCGCGGCGCCGAACCCGAACGCTCCGGTGAACCCGGCGACCGCCTCCAGCGACACCGGGCCGTCGACGTCCGGGTGGCCCAGGTGCAGCACTCCCGAGCCGAGCAGGGCCAGCGTCAGCACGCCGACCCCGGCTCCGCCGATGATCAGGAAGATGAGCGTTCCCGTGGCCACGACCTGCACGGTATCGACGTCGCGCAACATCGACTGCGTGCAGCGAACGCCCAGCTTCCGCCGAGCCACCGCTCAGCGCGGCGCGATCGTCACATCGGCGAGGCGGAACTCCTCCGGCAGCGGCTGGCGGACCAACTCCCGCCCGGTGGTGTCGGAGTACACGAAGTCGCGCGAGCCGTTCGGCCGCCGGTAGAGCAGCCGATCGGTGCCGGCCCAGACGGCGTCGGCGGCGGGCAGCGCGTTGATCACCCGGCCGGTCGCCGTCTCCGCCAGCAACGGTTCCCGCTGCCCCTGGATGACCACCAGCTTCCCGTCCGGCGACCAGGCCCACGGCCCGGCCGGATCGCCGGGCAACGGTTCAAGGCGGGTGGGCCGGCCGGTGGCGGTGGAGAAGAACTGCACACCCCGGCGCGGGTGCCGGGCCGACTCGGACCGGGGACGACCCGGGTCGGTCTGCTGGAGCAGCACCTCGCGTCCGTCTCGGCTCCAGAGGAAGAAGCAGTGGTCGGTGCAGAAAAACTCGTCGGTGTCGACGGCGTGGCTGCGGGTGGTGCCCTTGGCGTCCAACACGACGAAGCCGAAGTAGTCGACCCGCTGGCTGGTGAACAGCAGGCGCCGGCCGTCCGGCGACCAGTTCGGCGTGCCCAGCGCGCGACCCGGCTCGTACCAGCGGGTCGTCCCGCGCGCCAGGTCGACGAGGCCGACCTGGCGGGGCCGGTCGTCGTCCCAGACCGCGACCAGCGACCCGGTCGGGGCGGGGAGAACTGCGTCGTAGCGGCCGTTGGCGATGTAACGGCCGCGGTCCCGGTCGAGCAGATAAGACTTCCCGATCGAACTCGCGACCTCGCTCAGGCTGGTGACCACCCAGCCGCCCGGCAGCACCAGCGGAGCATTGGACCAGTTCGGGCCCGGCGCCGACCGGATCACCGGCGACGGGGTGGCGGTGACCGGCGGCGTGGTGGGCGGCGGGGCGGTGCGGGGACGCAGCAGCACGAACGGCAGGGTCACCGCCAGCACGGCGACCAGCGCGGCGGCGGTCGCGGTGACGCGCCGGCGGCGGCGCAGCCGGCGGCCCCGACCGAGCGACCGCGACGCCAGGTCCGGTGCGGGTGCGGCGGCGTCGGCGAGATCGCGTACGGCACCGCGGAGCGCCTCGTCCAGCGACGTGTTCATCGGGTCACCTCCGACCGGGTGGTCAGCTCGTCGAGCGCCGGCACGAGGTGCCGCAGCCGGGCCAGCGCCTTGGCGCTCTGGCTGGCCACGGTGCCGGGCCGGCAGCCGAGCAGCGCGGCGGTCCGCTCGACGCTCAGGTCCTCCAGGTAGCGCAGCGTCAGCACGGCGCGCTGGCGTGGCGGCAGCGCGCGCAACGCGTCGCGCAGCAGCAGCCGCAGGTCGCTGTCGTCGCCGGCCGCCGGCCGCTCCGGCAGCTCCGCCACCGGCACCTCCGCCCGTCGCGCCCGCCGTCGCCAGCCGGAGACCTGGTCGTGGTAGAGGATCCGTTTCACGTACGGCTCCGCGTCGCCGCGGATCCGGGGCCACCGGGCGTACGCCTTGGCCAGCGCGTTCTGGAGCAGGTCCTCCGCCGCGTGCTGGTTGCCGGCGAGCGCGTACGCGACCCGCAGCAGGACCGCACCGCGCTCGTTGACGAACGCGGTGAACTCCCGGTCGACCTCCGCCACCGTCCACCTCCGTCTCTCCGACGCCCGGGGCGGGGAGAACTTTGCCCGCCGCGCGACAATGGGTGGCATGCGCTGGACCGTGCTCGACTCGCCGATCGGGGAGTTCTCCGTGGGGACCGACGACGACGCCGTGCGCGGCGCGCACTTCGGCCGGGTGGCGTCGGCGGCCGACGAGCCCGGCGACGACCTGGCCCGGCTCGCCGTGGCCGAGCTGCGGGCCTACTTCGCCGGTGAGCTGACCGAGTTCAGCGTGCCGGTGTCGGCGCCCCGGGGCTCGGAGTTCGAGCGCGCGGTGTGGCGGGAGATGACAGGCATCCCCTACGGCGAGACGACCACCTACGGCGAGGTGGCCCGGGCGCTCGGCGACCCGGGCGCGGCGCGGGCGGTCGGGGTGGCGTGCAACCGCAACCCGGTGCCGGTGATCGTGCCCTGTCACCGGATCGTCGGCGCGGGCGGCAAGCTGGTCGGCTTCGGCGGCGGACTGCCGCGCAAGGTGACCCTGCTGGAGCTGGAGGCGGCCTCGGCGCTGCGGCGCGCCTGGTCCTGACGTACCGACGAGGGAAGGCCGGGTCCGTGCGGACCCGGCCTTCCCTCGGTGTCGTTCAGCGCGTCAGCGCTCGACCTCGCCGGCGATGAACGCCTCGACGGCGGCGTGCGCGTCGTGGTCGGCGTACTGCTCCGGCGGGGACTTCATGAAGTAGGACGAGGCGGAGAGGATCGGGCCACCGATCTTCCGGTCCAGCGCGATCTTCGCGGCCCGGACGGCGTCGATGATGACACCGGCCGAGTTCGGCGAGTCCCACACCTCGAGCTTCAGCTCCGCGTTGAGCGGGGTGTCACCGAAGGAGCGGCCCTCCAGGCGGATGTACGCCCACTTGCGGTCGTCCAGCCACGGCACGTGGTCGGACGGGCCGATGTGCACGTCGCTCTTGCTCATCTCGTGCGGGATCTGGGAGGTGACCGACTGGGTCTTCGAGATCTTCTTCGAGACCAGGCGGTTGCGCTCCAGCATGTTCATGAAGTCCATGTTGCCGCCGAAGTTGAGCTGGTACGTGCGCAGCAGCTCGACCCCGCGGTCCTCGAAGAGCTTCGCCAGGGCGCGGTGCACGATGGTGGCGCCGACCTGGCTCTTGATGTCGTCACCGACGATCGGCAGGCCGGCGTCGGTGAACTTCTGCGCCCACTCCGGGTCGGAGGCGATGAAGACCGGCAGGGCGTTCACGAACGCGCAGCCGGCGTCGATCGCGGCCTGGGCGTAGAACTTGTCGGCCTGCTCGGAGCCCACCGGGAGGTAGGAGACGACCACGTCGACCTGCGCGTCGCGCAGGGCCTGCGCCACGTCGACCGGCTGGGCGTCCGACTCCTCGACGATCTCCCGGTAGTACTGGCCGAGACCGTCGAAGGTCGGCCCGCGCTGCACGGTCACGCCGGTCGGCGGGACGTCGCAGAGCTTGATCGTGTTGTTCTCGCTGGCGACGATCGCCTCCGCGAGGTCCATGCCCACCTTCTTGGCGTCCACGTCGAACGCCGCGACGAACTTCACGTCGGAGACGTGGTAGTCGCCGAAGGTGACGTGCATGAGACCCGGGACGCGGTCGTTCGGGTCGGCGTTCCGGTAGTACTCCACGCCCTGTACGAGGGACGAGGCGCAGTTACCCACACCGACGATGGCGACGCGGACGGAGCCCATAGCGTCTGCCTCCTTCTTCTTCATCACGGCCGCTCTGACCTGGACGTGCCAGGCGTGGGCGGGCTGTCGTTGTCTCCTCGGCCACCGGTCGTCCCGGGTCGCGGGGCGGTCGGGGCCCGGCCGGAGCGCTCGTTGGCGATGAGCTCCTCCAGCCAGCGGACCTCACGCTCACAGGCGTCGAGCCCGTGGCGTTGCAGTTCCAGGGTGTACGCGTCGAGACGCTCGGCTGCCCGGCCGAGCACGTCGCGAAGACCTTCGCGGCGTTCCTCGATCTTTCGACGACGACCTTCCAGGATCCGGAGCCGGGTGGCCTGGTCGGTCCGGGCGAAGAACGCGAAGTGCACCCCGAAGCCCGTGTCGTCGTACGTCTCGGGTCCAGCCTGCGCTATGAGCTGGGCGAAGCGTTCCTTGCCCTCCGCGGTAATGGTGTAGACCACCCGACCGCGTCGGCTGGTCAGCGCGGGAACCTCCTCGGCGGTCGCGGGTGTCTCGGCGGCTTCGGTGATCCATCCCGCCGCCTGCAGCCGGCGCAGGGTCGGGTAGAGCGTGCCGTAGCTGATCGCCGCCCGGATGGCGCCGAGCTTGGCTGTCAACTCCTTGCGCAGCTCGTAGCCGTGCATCGGAGCCTCCTGCAGGAGGCCCAGGATGGCGAATTCGAGCACGGGCCATCCCTTCTTTCCCCCTGCGCGGAGCGCTAACCACCGCGATGTATCGGACCGATACATCGCACGGTAGCGGAGAGGGGTGGGCAGGGCAAACCCCGGGTTACGCGACACCGTCGTCACCGATGGTGACCATGGTCGCCTCGGTTCGACGGAGCGCGTACCCTTTGCCGCATGCGTACGCAGCGCCAGGTCGTCGACTACTCGCTCCAGAAGCGGGCGGTGCTGCGTGAGCTCCTCGCCGGGCGGATCGGCACGTACGACGTCTGCGACGCGTCGCCGTACCTGAAGAACGCCGCCCGCTTCCACGGTGAGCCGACCGACCACCGCTGCCCGATCTGCCGCAGCGAGAACCTGATCCACGTCCACTACATTTACGGTGACGAACTCAAGCAGTCGGCCGGCCAGGCGCGTACCCGGGCCGAGTTGCCCGTCCTGGCCATGACGCTGCGTGAGTTCCAGGTGTTCGTGGTGGAGGTGTGCCCCGGCTGCGACTGGAACCATCTCGTCGAGCAGTTCCTGCTCGGTCGGGACGGTCTCGCGGGCGAGGCGGAGGACGCGGGCGAGTCGGTCGCGGCCAACGGCTCCACCCCTCGGCGAAGGCGAGAGGCGCAACGGTGAACGCGGCTGTCCCGACCGCTGCCGGCCCGGTGACCGGGCGGCACGAGCGACAGCCATTAAGCGTAATTGGTCCGAATAGGTCGGATTTGACGGGCGTACGCCGGCGCGGCCGGCAGGTAACGTCCCGTGTTCCAGCTCACGGCAACCCGGTGGTGGCGCCCCCGCGCCCCACCGCGACCGGCAGGGTGTGAGGAATGAACTACGGCGATCCCAGTTCTTCGCGTGGGCGGGCCCAGATCCCGGGCCCGAACGGCGACCCCGGTTCCGAGCGGAGTCCGCGCGGAAACGGTTGGTCCGGCGCACCGGAGGGCGGCGCCTCGGCGCGCGCCTCGGTGACACCGCGCGGCACCGGCGGCCGGGCCTCGGTCGGTGGCGCCGCGCCGGCGCCGCGGGGCGCCTCGGGCGCGGCCTCGGTGGGCCGGGCCGGCGCGGGCCGGGCCTCGGTGCCGGTCTCGCCGGCTCCCGGCGCGCCCGGGCGCGCGGGCCGGGCGTCCGTGCCGATCTCCCCGGCCGGTCCGGCCGGTCGCGCCTCGGTGGGCGCGGCGAGCGTCGGCGGCGCCGGGCGGGCCAGTGTCGGCGCGGCGCCGGGCGGCCGCGCCGCGGTGGCGCGGGCCGGGGTGCCCGGCTTCAGCGGCGGCGGTCCGGGTGGCCCCGGCGGTCCGGGCGGCCCGACCGGTCCCGGCCAGAGCGGTCGCGGTGGGGACCCGGCTCGGGCGAAGAAGCGGCGTCGGCTCAACATGCTGATCGCTGGCTTCGCCGTGTTCATCATGCTCGCCGGTATCGGAGTGGTCAGCTTCACCTGGTACTCGCAGAAGGTGCTGCTCCCCGAGGACACCATCCCGCCCCTTTCCACCACCATCTACGACAAGTCCGGCACGAAGGAGATCGCCCGAATCGGCGACCAGAACCGGCAGCTCGTCACCATCGACCAGATCCCTGAGCACGTCCAGCACGCGGTCGCGGCCGCCGAGGACCGGAACTTCTACCGCCACTCCGGAGTGGACTACAAGGGCATCACCCGGGCCGCCTGGAACAACCTCACCGGCGGCGACAAGCAGGGCGCCTCGACGATCACCCAGCAGTACGCGCGCAACGCGTTCGACAACCTGAACCAGGACACGTACGGCCGGAAGGTCAAGGAGGCGATCCTCGCCTCAAAGCTGAACGACAAGTACGACAAGCGCGTGATCATGCAGCACTACCTGAACGTCATCTACTTCGGTCGCGGGGCGTACGGCATCCAGGCGGCGGCGCAGACCTACTTCAAGAAGAACGTGAAGGACCTCACCGTGGCCGAGGCCGCGGTGCTGGCCGCGCTGATCAAGCAGCCCGAACCGAGCACCACGCACAAGGGTTACGACCCGGCGATCAACAAGGACGCCGCGCGGGACCGGTGGAACTACGTCGTCAACGGCATGATCACCGAGAAGTGGCTCGACGCGCCGAACATGCCGCAGCACCCCACCGAGTACCCCACCAAGACGCTCCAGCCGCCGTCGAAGAACAGCGCCGGTGGCTTCGGCATCGACACGCCGTACGGCAACGTCGTCAACTACGTCTCGCAGGAACTGCGCGAGATGAACCTCTGCACCGACAACGAGGCCGAGGTGACCGACAAGAAGCCGCTCTGCGCCAAGGCTCTCAGCCGGGGCGGTTACAAGATCACCACGACCATCGACTCGAAGATGCAGGAGGCGGCGCTCAAGGTGGCCCAACGGGCCAAGAAGACCTCCGTGCTCGCCGGACAGCCGTCCAACCTGATGGCGGCCGTGGTGTCGATCGATCCGGCGAACGGACGCGTGCTCGCCTACTACGGCGGTGACAACGGCACCGGCACCGACTATGCCGGCAAGAACGTGGAGAACGGCGTGGTCAGCGGTGGCCACTCACCAGGATCGAGTTTCAAGATCTACACGCTGGCCGCGGCGCTCAAGGCCGGCATCTCGATCAAGTCCCGCTGGAAGGGCTCGGCGTTCACCCCGAAGGACACCAAGTTCAAGGTCAGCAACGCCGGCGCGGACAAGGTCTCCTGCGGTGACTCCTGCACGCTCGAACTGTCCACGCTGAAGTCACTGAACGTGCCGTTCTACTACATCACCGAGAAGATCGGCCCGGACAAGGTCGTCGACATGGCCAAGCAGGCCGGCGTCACCACCATGTGGCGGACCGACACGAACCCGGCCCAGGCTTACGACCTGACCAAGGTGAAGGACACCAAGGAGGTCGCGCCGGACCCATTCTTCAACGTGGTCGGTTACGGCCAGTACCCGATCACCGTGCTCGACCACGCCAACGGCGTCGCCACCTTCGCCAACCAGGGCGTTTACAACAAGGCGCACTTCATCCGGAAGGTGCAGAAGCAGAACCCGGACACGGGCAAGTGGGACACCGTCGGCGGTGAGAAGCTCGATGGGCAGCCGCGGATCGACAAGAACATCGTCGCCGACGTCACGTCCGTGCTGAAGCAGTATCCGGGCCAGGTCAACCGCCGGCTCGACGACGGCCGCCAGGCCGCCGAGAAGACCGGCACCTGGGAGCTCGGCGACGGCAGCACCCGCAATGGTGACGCCTGGATGATCGGTTACACGCCGCAGCTCGCCACCGCCGTCTGGGTCGGCAACGTCAAGGACCGCAAGGCGATCAGGTACAAGGGCGGCGCGGACATCAGCGGCGCCAAGATGCCCGGTGAGATCTTCCAGCGCTTCATGAACGACGCACTCAAGGGCAAGGACAAGGAAGAGTTCCCGCCGGCCGCGAACGTCGGCAAGGACGATGTCGGCAACGGCGAGATGCCCGCGCCGCCGCCCCCGACGGGCGGCGGCCCCGCCTGCGACCCGCTGGGCCTGTTCTGCCCCGACGGCGGCAACCAGGGTGGCAACAACCCGGGTGGCGGCAACCCGGGCGGCGGCGACCAGGGCGGCGGTCTCCCCGGCTTACCGGGCGGCGGCGGTCGGGGTGGCGGCGTGCTGCCGAGCACCCCACCGACCAGACAGACGAACTGACGCGTACCACCTGACGGCGGCGGCCGGACCCCAGCGGTCCGGCCGCCGCCGCCGTTTCGCGGACCGGAATTTCTCCGCGCGCGACGGGACGGCGACCCCCGGCGTACGGCAGGATGCCTCTCCATGAGCACCCAGTCGCCCGCAGGCATCGACGAGCCCGGCGAGTCCGGGGCCGTGCCACGACCCGCAACGGCCGTGGACCACCCGTCCCGATCGGACTGGTTCGTCCGGGGCACGTCCGGTCTGATCGGCGGGCCGCTGGGAGACCACGCCGCCGCGCTGGACCGGCCCGCCGGCCGGGAGGGCCGGTTCTGGACCGCCGCGCGGATCGTGCTGGCGCTGGTCTGCCTGACGCTCGCCCTGCACTGGGTGCAGAAGTCGCCCTGCCAGGACGGCGCCTGGCAGAACAACATTCAGTACACCCGGATGTGCTACACCGACGTGCTGGCGCTCTACTACGCCGAGGGGCTCAACGAGGGCAAGGTGCCCTACGCCGACCACCCGGTGGAATACCCGGTGCTGACCGGCTACTTCATGGGCGCGCTCGGCCTGCCGGTGCACGCCGTCGGCGTCGACAACCCCGGTATCAACCAGGGCCAGTGGTTCTACAACCTGAACGCGCTGGTGCTCGGCGCGCTCGCCGTCGCCACCGTCGCCGTCATCCTCAGCCTGCGTCGCCGACGACCCTGGGACGCGGCGCTGTTCGCGCTCTCCCCGGCCCTGGTGCTCACCGCCACCGTCAACTGGGACCTGCTCGCCGTCGGCTTGGCCGCGTTCGGGCTGCTGGCCTGGGCGCGCACCCGACCCGACCGGTACGGCATGCTGCTGCCCGGGCTGGCCGGCGTGCTGATCGGGCTCGGCGGCGCGGCGAAGATGTGGCCGCTGTTCCTCCTCGGGCCGATTCTCGTCCTCTGCGCACGGGCCGGTCGACTGCTGGCCGGGCTCGTCGCCACCGGCTCCGCACTGATGGCCCTGGTCGCGGTGAACCTGCCGGTGGCCATCCCCTACCGGGAGAACTGGGAACGCTTCTTCGACCTCAACACCACCCGCCCCATCGACTGGGGCACGCTCTGGTACATCGGCCGCTACCTCGACGGCCGGATCAGCCCCTCCGCGCCCGGCGAACTCGGGCCGTTCGAGTGGCTCAACGCCAACATCTCCACCCTCAACTGGGTGTCGTACCTGCTGTTCGGGGCGGCCTGCCTCGGCGTGGCCGCGCTGGCGCTGCTCGCCCCGCGCCGGCCCCGGCTGGCGCAGCTCGCCTTCCTGGTGGTCGCCGCGTTCCTCATCTTCAGCAAGGTCTGGTCGCAGCAGTTCGTGCTCTGGCTGCTGCCGCTCGCGGTGCTCGCCCGGCCCCGCTGGGGCGCGTTCCTGGCCTGGCAGTTCGCCGAGGTCTGCTACTTCGCCGCGTTCTACGGCGAACTGCTCGGCACCGCCACGTCCCGGCCGGTCTTCCCCGAGGGCGTGTTCGTGCTGGCGTCCAGCCTGCGCCTGGTCACCGTGGCGGTGCTCTGCGGCTTCGTGATCCGGGACATCCTGCGGCCCGAGCGCGACGCGGTCCGCCAGACCTACGCCGACGACCCGGACGGCGGGCTGCTCGACGGCGCGCCCGACGCGCCCTGGCACCAACGCTGGCGCTCGGGCGCCGTCGACCGCCCCGTCGAACCCGTCCCCGTCTGAGCGGAGCCGGCCCGGCCCTACAGCCGGTAGACGACCGACCCGGCGACCTGCTCCCGGCTCACCCCGAGCCCCTCGACCGGCCGGTCGAGCATCCCCTCCCACGGGGTGCCGCCGAGCCGCTCGGGGAGCACCACCACGGTCTTCACCCCGACCCGCCGCAGGTAGTCGATGCTGGCGAAGTCGGGGAAGCTGACCGTGGCCTCGCGGATCTGGGTCTGCGAGTTCGGCGTGAAACCACTGCCGCCGTTGACCATCGGCTGGAACCGGTCGGTCGACCAGAGCATCACCGGCTGGTCCAGGTTCTGGCTGCTCGGCAGCACCAGCATCGGGCCGTCGGCGATCCGCATCACCGCCGGCTGCTGCGGCACCACCGGGTGCGGGGTGACGTTCAGCCCCTCCGCCAGCACCAGCAGCAGCGGCACCAGCGTGGCCAGCCGCAGCCACGGGCCGGGCCACGGCGGGACCCGCTCGGCGGCCAGCTCGCGCACCCGCATGCAGAACGCGGTGACCGCGCCGGCCGCGAGCAGACCGAGGAGCAGGGTGGTCCACAGCATCATCCGGCCCGGCGTGCGCAGCCCGTTCCACCCCGGCAGGTAGTCGAAGAGCGGCACGTAGGTGAACCGGCCGCCGAGGAACCGGGTGCCCATGGCCAGCGCCATCGTCACCAGCACCCCGGCGAGCAGGAACAGCCGGTGCCGGACCCGCCAGACCGAGAAGAACAGCCCACCGGCGGCCAGCGCGTAGAGCACGAAGCCGGGCAGCAGCGTCATCTCCGGGCTCCAGGGCAGCACGGCCCGGGCCCCCTCGTGCAGCTCGCCCCAGACCCGGGACTCGGCCGGCGCGGTGAAGAACCCGCTGGCCGGCGGCGAGTAGAGCTGGATCTCGGCGAGCGTGCGCGCCGCGTTGGGGTGCAGCTCGGCGACCTTGAAGAACGGGATCGCCAGCAACCCGCCCACCACCGCGAAAACCAGCCCGCCGAGCAGGTCGGCCAGGAACAGCCGCCGACCGAACGGAGGCTTCGCCCGGCGTCGCCGGACGAACCACAGCACCACCGCGACCAGCACGACACCGGCCAGCAGGTAGGCGAACGGCAACCCGATGCCGAAGCCCAGGCTGAGCTGCCAGGCAGCCACCAGCCAGCCGGCGAACGCCCACCCCGCGTGCCGGCGACGCGGCCGGTAGCCGTACCGCAGCGACCAGCCGTGCCCCCGGGCCAGCATGGCCAGCGCCAGCGGGATGCCGCCGTTGGAGATGATGTGCAGGTGGCCCGCCTGGGCCAGCAGCCACGGCGCGTACGCGAAGCTCGCCCCGGCCACCGCGCCGCCGATCCGGCCCGCGCCCAGCTGCCGCGCCAACGCGTACGCCCCGAACGCGGCGAGCGCGTGCGCCAGCACGAACATGATGTTGTAGCGGAGCACGGCGTGCTCCGGGCCGACCCCGATCAGGCCCGCCGGCGCATAGCCGAGCAGGGTGTCGGAGAACGCGAAGCTCCAGTTCTCCGGGAAGAACGCGTTGGAGTGCCACAGCATCGCCGGGTCGGTGCGCAGGATGTGCCCGGACCAGGCCATCTGCCACGCCTGCAGGCTCGGGTCCCAGTAGTCCTGCGGCAGCGTGTAGCGCGGGTAGCGCAGCGTGGGCCAGGTCATCGCCACGGCCACCGCCAGCGCGGCGACGGCGGCGAGCGTCCACTCGTGCACCAGGAACCGACCCACCGCGCGGGTGGCGCGGCGCACCCGGCCGAGCACCGGCTCGGGCGCCGGCCCGAACGCCGAGAAGGGATCGGCCGGCTTGTCGTCGCGGTCCTCGTCCTCGGCGTCGTCGGTGTCCGAGGCGTGGTCGCCGGTGCCGTCGGCCTTGGTGGTGGCGTGGTCGCCGGTGGCGTCGTCGGTGGCGCTGGCCTGCGTTGCGGCGTCGTCGTCGGTGGCGCCGGTGGCGCCGGCCCGCGATGCGGCGTCGTCGCCGGTTTCGGCCCGGTCACCGGCGGTCGTCCCGCTGCCCTCGTCGCCGGTGGCGCCGCCGCCGGCGACGGTGGCGGTCACGGCCGGGCTCTTCTTCCGGGCCCGGCGCTTCCTGCCGGCCCGCCGCCCGGTGCCGGGTTCGGCGTCGGCCCGCGCCGCGTCGGTGGACGCCGCCGTCCCGCCGGGTCGCGAGCTGGCATTGGGCGGCGTGTCGCCGGTCGCGGCCGGCTTCTCCGCCTTGGTCTCCTCCGGCGCCGGTCGCGAGTCGGCGTCGGACCGGCCGCCGGCGCCGGACTGCTCGGTGGTCATGCCGCGGCGCCCAGCTGGCCGCGCAGGAACGCGATGTCGGCCGCCTGCCCGTCGACGCCGCCGGGCGTCTCCACGATGACCGGCGCGCCGGCGGCCCGGATCACCGCCACCAGCAGCTCCGGGTCGATGGTGCCGCCGGTCAGGTTGTCGTGCCGGTCCTGGCCGGAGTTGAAGGCGCCCTTGGAATTGTTGGCGTGGATCAGGTCGATCCGGCCGGTGATCGCCTTGACCCGGTCGACCAGGCCCAGCAGCTCCTCGCCGCCGGCGTGGGCGTGGCAGGTGTCGAGGCAGAAACCGACCTCGTGGTCGCCGAGCGCGTCCCAGAGGCGGGCCAGTGCGTCCAGGTGCCGGGCGCAGGCGTTGTCCCCGCCGGCGGTGTTCTCGATCAGCACCGGGAGCGGGAAGCCGCCGGAGTCCGCCGCGTACGCGAAGGTCTTGCGCCAGTTGTCGAAGCCGACCGCGGGGTCGTCACCGGCGTTGACGTGGCCGCCGTGCACGATCAGCCCCTTGGCCCCGACGGCCGCCGCGGCGGTGGCGTGGCCGAGGAGCAGCTTGCGGCTCGGGATGCGGATCCGGTTGTTGAGCGTGGCCACGTTGATCACATACGGCGCGTGGACGTAGAGGTCGACGTCGGCGGCGCGGAGGCGTTCGGCGTCCTCCCGCGGCTTCGGGGCCTTCCAGCCCTGCGGGTCGGCGAGGAAGAACTGCACCGCCTCGGCGTCCCGGGCGGCCGCCTCGGCCAGCGGGTCGGTCGGATCGACGTGGGCTCCGATTCGCATGCAGGGCAGCCTACGTCTCGCCTGCGACGCGCGGTACGCACGCGCGCGGGGGTTCCGGCCGGTGGACGCGTCACCACCCGCCCCGGCGGTCGTTGTCCGAGGTGGGATCGATGGTCGACGCTCCGCCGGACGTGGTCCACAGCACGGACGGGTGAGCGGAGACCCCCGGTAACGGGACGCCCCGCCGTGCGGCCCGGCACGACGGGGCGGGATCCGCCGGTACGCCGGCACCACCCGGAGCCAAGTGGACGAATTCCTCCATTTACCCCAAGTGGTGACGAGAGCCGCTGTATGGTCAGACCAGGCGACAACACGATAAAGCTCCGCGGGGCGTCCTCGATCCAACCTCATCGGTGTGGTCGTTCCTCCCCAGGTCCCACCCAAGGAATGCGGACGGGACGCCCCGCGGCCCCGTGGACAGGGGTCCACCGCACGGCGCGCGACGCCGACGGTGGGCCCCTGTCACCGCGTCCGGGCCGTCACCGGGCCACCGCCCCGGTGATGATCGTCCGGACCGGCTATCCTGGTCCGGTTGTCCGCGTCCGGCCGGGTTCCCCCGGCACCGGGCCGGGCAGCGACGCACGACCTCCTGCCACGGAAGGACCGTGGCCGCTTAGCCCACAGGAGGTGAGCACGTCTTGCGTCATTACGAAGTCATGGTGATCCTCGACCCCAGCCTCGAGGAGCGCACCGTCGCCCCGTCGCTCGACACGTACCTGAACGTGATCCGGACCGCGGGTGGCTCGGTGGAGAAGACCGACGTGTGGGGCCGCCGGCGCCTCGCGTACGAGATCAACAAGAAGGCCGAGGGCATCTACGCCGTCATCGACCTCCAGGCGTCGCCGGAGGCCGTGGCCGAGCTGGACCGTCAGCTCCGACTCAACGAGTCGGTGCTGCGCACCAAGGTCATCCGCCCGGAGATGCGCTGAGCATCTAGACCCGGCTCGTCCGGATCACAAGCCTCATCCACGCTGTCGTACGGCTCTGAGAGCCTGTACGGCACAACGATGAGTGCGCGAGGAGATGGTCATGGCAGGAGACACCACCATCACGGTCATCGGCAACCTGACCGATGACCCCGAGTTGCGGTTCACCCCCTCCGGCGCTGCGGTCGCCAAGTTCCGGGTCGCTTCGACGCCCCGGTTCATGGACAAGGCGTCCGGCGAGTGGAAGGACGGCGAGCCGCTGTTCCTCTCGTGCACGGTCTGGCGCCAGGCCGCCGAGAACGTCGCCGAGTCGCTGCAGCGCGGCGCCCGGGTGATCGTGTCCGGCCGGCTTCGTCAGCGGTCGTACGAGACCCGCGAGGGTGAGAAGCGCACCGTCATCGAGTTGGAGGTCGACGAGATCGGCCCGTCCCTGCGCTACGCCACGGCGAAGGTGCAGAAGATGTCCCGCTCGGGTGGCGGTGGCGGCGGCTTCGGTGGTGGTGGCGGCCAGGGTGGCGGCGGAGGCAACTTCGACGACCCCTGGGCCTCGGCTGCCCCGGCCCCCTCCCGCAGTGGTTCGGGCGGCGGAAACTTCGACGAGGAGCCCCCGTTCTGATGGCGCCGAGCGCCCGCGATCGCAAACCAGGAGCACGAGCAATGGCGAAGGCTGCGGCACTGCGCAAGCCGAAGAAGAAGGTGAACCCGCTCGACAAGGACGGGATCACCTACATCGATTACAAGGACACCGCGCTGCTGCGCAAGTTCATCTCCGACCGCGGCAAGATCCGCGCTCGACGGGTGACCGGCGTGACCTCGCAGCAGCAGCGGCAGATCGCCCGTGCGGTCAAGAACGCCCGCGAGATGGCGCTCCTGCCGTACACGGCCACGACCCGCTGAGAGGAGGCACGGACATGAAGATCATCCTGACTCAGGAGGTGTCCGGCCTCGGCTCTCCGGGCGACATCGTCGAGGTCAAGGACGGCTACGGCCGTAACTACCTGCTGCCGCAGGGCTTCGCGATCGCCTGGACCAAGGGTGCCGAGAAGCAGGTCACGGTCATCAAGCGGGCCCGCTCGGCCCGCGAGGTCCGCGACCTCGGCCACGCCAACGAGATCAAGGGCCAGCTCGAGGGCCTGAAGGTCAACCTCAAGGCTCGCGCCGGCGATGGCGGCCGGCTCTTCGGCTCGGTCACCCCGGCCGAGATCGTCGAGGCCGTCAAGGCCGCCGGCGGTCCGACCCTGGACCGTCGCCGGCTGGAGACGCCCGGCCACATCAAGTCGCTCGGCGCCTACCCGGTCAGCATCCGGCTGCACCCCGAGGTGACCGCCAAGTTCGACCTGAACGTGGTCAAGGGCTGACACCACCAGCACGACGCGAGGGCCCGCACCGGACACCGGTGCGGGCCCTTCCGCATCCCACCGCGCCCCGCGCCGAGGTCAACCGATCGGCTGGCCGGTCACCGCGCTGATCACCACCGTGGACAGCCCGCCACCCACCACGGCCGCCGCCAACGCCACCGTCGCCGACCGCCAGGTCGTGCCGACCTGCCGCAACAGCACCGCCACCACGAGGCTGCTCACCATCGCCAGCCCGAACCGCGGCGCCGCCGCCAACAACGACGCGAGCGCATGCGCCCGCGGCGAGTCGCAACCCCCGCCGGTGAGGTCGGTGACACAGCCCGCGGGAGCCTGCCCGTTCAGGAACACCAGACCCAGGAAGAGCAACACCGCCGGCACCAGATAGCAGGCGGCCGTGTAGACCAGCGGCCGCAACGGACCACCCGGGTCCGGGTCCAGCAGGTCGTCCTCGAGCCGCCGGCTCCACGAGCCGGCGCCGATCGTCTCCACCCGCTGCCGCAGCGCCGACCCGCCCGACCGCACCGGCTCCACCGGCCGCCGGCGCGGCGCGGCACGCGGACGCGGAGCGGTGTACGCCACCATCGGTGACCTCGGCGCCGACGGAGGCGTCTCCATCCAGCGCGGATCGTCACCCGCCAGCCGCGTACCCGACCAGAACTCCTCGGCCCGCTCCGGCGACGCCCAGCCCTCCCGGACCGGCGGCGCCGTCCGATCCCAGGGATCGACGCCCGCATAGCGGTCGCCGCCGTCGCGCACCCGCTCGTGATGGCCCGTGTCGGTGAACCGGTCCCACTCGCCCGTGTGCTCGGTGCGGTCCCACCGGCTCTCCGACCGGTCCCACCTGCTCCCGGTGGCCGCCCGACCCCACGCGTGCACACCCGATGCGTCCCACGGATCCACCGCCGGCGGTTCCGCCGGACCCGGCTCCACCGCCCGGCCCCGCTCCCACGGGTCGACCGCGGGCTGCAGCCACGACGGCTCCACCGCCGCCGGCCGAGACCGCGACGGCTCCGCCGCGGGCTGCGGCGACCAGGCCGAATCGCTACCCGCCCGCCGGCTCCGCCGGGTCGGCCGTTCCGCCTCCCACCCACCGGAGTCATCGACCGGACCGGCCTCATCCGCAAGCCCGGACCAGGTCACCTGCGGCTTGCGGCTCGCCGCACGACGGGGACGCGCCCGCGGCGCCACCCCCGACACCGGCCCGTCCTCGACCCCCTCGGCCCGCCGGCTCCCGACATACCCCTGCTCCTGCGGGGCGTCCATCGTCCACTCGGCGGTGTGGTCCGAAACCGGGCCCGCGCCGATCGCCCGCAGCTCACGCCGGCCGCCGTCCCGACGCCGGTCGGCCTCCGGCCGCCGGTCACCGGCGGAGTAGGGCTCGACCTCGTCGTCGTCCGGCGCGGCATGCCGCCCGCCGCCGTCCGCCCGACTGATCCCCGACTCCACCGCCCACCGCGGGAGGTAGGCGTCCACCGGCTCGTCCTGGCCACGCTCGATCGCCCGCCGCCGGCTCTGGGTGCGGGAACGTTCCGACGCGTACGGCTCGACACCGCGCGGACCGGCGGGATCGTCCCAGGAACCGCTCGGCCGGCGCTCGCGCGGGCTGTCCTCCCCGCTTCCCCAGTCCCGGTGTCTCACGGCCGGAGCGTGACCCTTCTCAACCCGAAAGTGCAACCCGCTGTCCAGGTGTAGCCGTTCGCAGCGATAGTACGGGACGATCGGCGGCAAGGCTCGACCCGAAATCTTCCGTCCACAGGGTGGGGATGGGAAAAGCCCAGTTCAGGAGCGATAGGCCCGGAATTCCCCGTCACTTTTCCACACCCCTGTGCACACCCTGCGCACATGTCGCCCCCCGTGCGTCCACAGGTTGTCCCAAGGCTCGTCCACCGGCCCTGTTGGTGGCTGACCTCGGGTTCCGTATCGTGGCCACCGACCGCCGGACGATGACCCCCGATCGACCGGAGGGGTCGGCGGAAGTTGTTGTCGTACCCAGGCGATAGAGCTGGACTCGACCCGACGCAACAAGGGGGGACCCGTGTCGGTCACCGACGAGACACGGGCGGAACGGGCCGGGGGGCCTCCGTCCGAACCACCGCCGCGCGACGCGCCGTTCGAGAAGACGCCGCCCCAGGACGTGGCCGCCGAGCAGTGTGTCCTCGGCGGCATGCTGCTCTCCAAGGACGCCATCGCGGACGTCGTCGAGATCCTCAAGACCAACGACTTCTACCGCCCGGTGCACGCCACCGTTTTCGACGCCATCCTCGACATCTACGGCCGAGGCGAACCCGCCGACCCGATCACGGTGGCGGCGGCGCTCGCCGACTCCGGCGACCTCGCCCGCATCGGCGGCGCGCCCTACCTGCACACGCTGATCGCCAGCGTGCCCACCGCCGCGAACGCCGCCTACTACGCCCGCATCGTGGGCGAGCGGGCCGTGCTCCGCCGCCTGGTCGAGGCCGGCACCCGAATCGTGCAGCTCGGTTACGGCACCGGCCAGGGCGGCAGCCGGGACGTGGACGACGTCGTGGATCTCGCCCAGCAGGCCGTCTACGAGGTCACCGAGAAGCGGGTCAGCGAGGACTTCGCGGTCCTGGCCGACATGCTCCAGCCGACGCTGGACGAGATCGAGGCGGTCGGCGCCCAGGGCGGGGTGATGACCGGCGTGCCGACCGGCTTCACCGACCTGGACCGTCTGCTCAACGGCCTGCACGCCGGTCAATTGATCATTGTGGCAGGCAGGCCTGGTCTCGGAAAAAGTACCGCTTCGATGGACTTTGCCCGAAATGCGGCTATTCGTGCCAACCAGGCGGCGGCCATCTTCTCGCTGGAGATGAGCAAGGTCGAGATCGTCATGCGACTCCTCTCGGCCGAGGCGCGCGTACCGCTGCACGTGCTGCGCAGCGGGCAGCTCTCCGACGACGACTGGACCAAGCTGGCGCGCTGCATGGGCGAGATCAGCGAGGCGCCGCTCTTCGTCGACGACACCCCGAGCATGAACCTGATGGAGATCCGGGCGAAGGCGCGGCGGCTCAAGCAGCGGCACGACCTCAAGCTGATCGTGGTCGACTATCTCCAGCTGATGACCTCACCGAAGCGCACCGAGAGCCGGCAGCAGGAGGTCGCGGACCTGTCCCGTGGCCTGAAGCTGCTGGCCAAGGAGGTCGAGTGCCCGGTGATCGCGGTGAGCCAGCTGAACCGTGGCCCGGAGCAACGTACCGACAAGCGACCACAGCTGTCTGATTTGCGCGAGTCGGGATCTATTGAGCAGGATGCTGACGTTGTGATCCTCTTGCACCGCGATGACTATTATGACAAGGAGTCACCCCGCGCTGGGGAGGCGGACTTCATAATCGCCAAGCACAGAAATGGGCCGACGGACACCGTCACCGTCGCGGCCCAGCTGCACCTGTCGCGGTTCGTGGACATGGCCATCGTCTGACGGCGTCAGCCCATCAGCGGGAACCACCCCGCGGCCTCGCCCAGCTCCACCCGGTCCCGGTCGGTCAGCGGCACCCGCCCCGTGGCCTTCAGCAGATACTCGTGGTCGTCCCACCCGGCCGGCCGCACCGCCTCGTCGCTGAGCAGGCCGTCCATCGTGGTCACCGTGACCCGGGTCGGGTCCGCCGCCGGCAGCGGCGCGTCGGGCAGGTCCACCACCAGGTCCAGGTGGTGGACGACCGCCTCGGTGGTCAGGGTCGCGAGCAGATCGGGTACGCGCAGCACGTGTCCCTGCGTGGTCACGTACCCGTCGGGGTCGGCCGTCGCGGCCGCGCGGACGGCGGCGGGGGCGGTGTCGGTCCAGATCCGGACGATGCCGGTGGGCCGGTCGAAGGCGGCGGCCGAGCGCCGGGCCCACCAGGCGTGTCGCGCGCCCGCCCCGTCGTCGTCGGGGGTGAACGCCCGCCAGTAGCTGACGTCGTCCACGTCGGCCGGGCCGGGGGCCGGGCTGGCCAGGGCGACGAGTGCGCGCTGGGCGTCGCAGAGCACGTGGAAGAGCAGGTCGGCGACGAGCCAGCCACGGCACCGGGTGGGCCGTTGCAGGTCGGCGTCGTCGAGTGGGGCGACGACCGCGGTGATGCCGTCGTAGGCCTGGGCCAGCGCCTCGTGCGGCCGGATCGGGCTCATGCCGAGCAGCCTGCCACGGCGCGGGACGGTCGGCACGGCGGCGAGGCGTCGGGCGGGGGCTCTCCAGGCCGTAGGGACGACCGGAAGGACCCCCGCCGACAGGAGCGGCGAGCGGTCAGTCGAACAGTTCGCCGAGGAAGCCGTGCTTCTTCTTGCGCCGGTAGTGACCGTGGTAGCCGTAGTGCTGCTGCTGACCGTGGCCGTACGCGGGCTGCGGGTACCCGTGGCCGGGCGGGGGCGGCGGAGGGGGCGGGGGGACGGCGCCGTAGCCGGGCTGGTGCGGCGCGGCGGCGGGCGGGGGTGGCGGCGGGTAGCCGGCGCCGGCGGGTGCGGCCTGCGGGGCGCCGCCCTGCTGACGGTTCCAGTTCGCCTCGGCCTCGAACAGCTTCTCGAGTTCGCCACGGTCGAGGAAGATTCCGCGGCACTCGCCGCACTGGTCGATGACTACTCCGCTGCGCTCGTACTGGCGCATCTCTCCACGGCATTTGGGACAAGTGAGCTGCATGACATCGACGGTACCGGGTGATTTCACGCGGTGGCGGTCAGCGCCTGCGTCACCTCGTCGTCGGAGACCTCGTGGAAGTCGTCGTAGTAGGCGCCGACGGCGGCGAAGTCCGGCGGGAGTTGGCAGCTCACGACCGTGTCGGCGGTGGCGGCGAGCATCTCGTACGCCTGCTCGGAGCCGACCGGGACGGCGACGATCACGCCTGTGGCGCCGAGGTGGCGGGCGACCTGGACGGCGGCGCGGGCGGTGGCGCCGGTGGCGAGGCCGTCGTCGACGACGACCGCGGTGCGTCCGGTCAGGTCCAGGGGTGGGCGGCCGGCGCGGTAGCGCTGCTCGCGGCGTTCCAGTTCGGCCTGTTCGCGGCGGCGGACCTGGGCCCGGTCGTTCTCGCTGATCCGGCCGGCGACCATGTCGTTGAGGACCTGCACGCCGCCGGGGCCGAGTGCGCCGTACGCGACCTCGGGCGCCCAGGGCACGCCGAGCTTGCGCACGACCAGCACGTCGAGGGGGGCGCCGAGCCGGTCGGCGATCACCCGGGCGACGGGTACGCCGCCGCGCACCAGGCCGAGGACGATGACGTCGGGTCGGCCGGCGAGGTCGGTGAGTCGTTCGGCGAGGTCGCGTCCCGCCTCGGTCCGGTCGCGGTAGGTGGTCATCCCTCAGGTGTACGCCCTCCGGCCGCGTCGCGGCGGGCGGTTGCCGGGAATGGCGGGGCGCCGAGGTCCCGGTTCGGGCGTTCGGTGAGCGTCAGCGCCGGGGCGAGGACGAGCAGCGCGACCGGGTAGAGCAGGTAGCCGAAGCGGGTGGAGGGCATCAGGAGGATCGCGGCGAGCAGCCCGTACCCGCAGATGGTGGCGGTGGCGGCGGCGGTGCGCGGCGGTCGGCGCAGCAGCCGGACGGCGATCGCCAGGCCGACCGCGACGAGCAGGGCGGCGGCGACGGCGCGGCCGGCGGGCAGCGTCTCGGCGATCAGGTGGCCGGGGAACGGGGACTGGGCGGGGCTGGTCACCAGGCCGTGGCCGAGGGGGAAGCGCAGCACGTTCTCGACCAGGGCGTCGCGGTCGACGAGCAGGACCGGCACCAGGGCGAGGACGGGGAGGCCGAGGGCGCCGAGGGCGGTGCGGCCGGCGGCGCGGCGGGTGGCGGCCCAGCAGACCAGCACGATCGCCACCGGCCAGGCGAAGAGTTTCAGGGCGCCGGCGGCGCCGACCGCGAGGCCGGCGCGGCCGGGTCGGTCGGCGGCGGCGAGGGCGAGGGCGAGCAGGCAGAGCGCGAGTACGGGGAGGTCGTCGCCGCCGGTGGCGAGGGTGAGCGCGCAGACGGGCAGCACGGTGGCGGCCTGGACGGCGCGCAGCACGGCGGCGGTGCGGCGGGACGTGGTCGGGCCGCCGGTGGTGCGCAGCGTGATGACCAGGGCGGCGAGGACGAGCGCGGTGACCACGGCGAACCAGACGCGGGCGTCGGTCCACCAGGCGTCGACGGCGGCGCGGGGCAGCCCGAACAGCGCCATGCCGGGCTGGTAGGGGGTGTAGCCGAGGAGCTGCTCTCCCGGCGGCAGGGCGGCGATCGCGTCGGGTCCGAGGTAGGGGGTGCCGTGCTCGGCGAGGCGTGTCCCGGCGTGTTCGACCACGATCACCTCCTCCTGGGCCCGGTCGGTGCGTCCGCCGGCCCGTTGGACGCTCTGCACGACGACGGGCAGCAGGGCGGTGGTGGCCCAGGTGAGTCCGGTGACCGTCCAGCGGGCGGGCAGCCCGGCCACTGTGGTGTCGGGGTCGCGGCGGCGGGCGAGGAGTTGGGTGGTGGCGGCGAGCGTGGCGAGGGCGTACCCGACGGTGGCGATCGCGCCCCAGGCGCGGTGCGGCGGCAGGGTGGAGGTGGCGGCGGTGATCGCGGCGAAGATCGTGGCGGCGGCGTAGAGCCCCAGGTCGAGGGCGAGGCCGCCGGCGGCGGTGTCGAGTGCCGACCAGCGGCGGGAGGCGGGGCCGGACGGGTCGGCGTGGGCGGTCACGCGGGCCAGTCTGGCAGACCGGCGGTGCGGCCCGGCCGGGTCAGGGCTGCCGGGAGTCGGCGGCGGGCGCGGCGGGGCGGGTGCGCGGGCCGCCGGTGCGGCGGCCGGGCAGGCGGATGACGGCGCCGGTGTCGTGCAGGGGCGGCGCGAGCGCGCCGGGTCGGCCGCCGGCGCCGCGCTGGAGGGCGGCGAGGAGCGCGCCGGCGGGTAGCGGGCGGGCGAACAGGTGGCCCTGCCCGGCGGCGCAGCCCAACTCCCAGAGCGCGCGGCGTTGCGGTTCGCTCTCCACGCCTTCGGCGACCACGGTGAGGTCGAGGCTGCGTCCGAGGTCGAGGGTGGAGCGGATCACGGCGGCGGCCTCGGGCGCGGTCTCCATGGCGGTGACGAAGCTGCGGTCGATCTTGAGTTCGTGGACCGGGATGCGGGAGAGCAGGGAGAGGGACGAGTAGCCGGTGCCGAAGTCGTCGAGGGCGAGCCGGACGCCGGAGTCGCGGAGCCGGCTGAGCACCCGGTCGACCACGTCGAGCTGGCTGAGGGTGAGGGTCTCGGTGAGTTCCAGCACGAGTCGGTCCGGTGGCAGGTCGTGGGCGCGCAGCCGGGCCAGGACGGCGCCGGGGAAGCGGGCGTCGAGCAGGCTGCGGGGCGAGACGTTCACCGAGACGGGCAGGTCGAAGCCGGCGTCGCGCCAGGTGCCGGCCGCGATCAGCGCCTGGTCGAGGATCGCCTCGGCGAAGGCGGGCAGCAGCCCGGAGCGTTCCACCGCTTCGAGGAAGCGCAGCGGGTCGATCAGCCCGTGGGTGGGGTGGTGCCAGCGGGCCAGCGCCTCCGCGCCGGTGACCTCGCCGCTGGCCAGGTCGACGATGGGCTGGAAGTTGACGGTGAACTCGTGGTCGGCGACGGCCCGGGGCAGTTCCCCGCCGAGGGTGAGCCGGCCCAGGTCGGCGGTGTCGCGGGCGGGTGCGTAGGTGGCGATCCGCTGGCCGGCCCGTTTGGCCTGGTACATGGCCACGTCGGCGCGGCGCAGCAGCTCGGCCATCCCGCCGGTGGCGGGGGCGACGGCGATGCCGCCGCTGGCCTCCACGCTGATCCGCATGCCGTCCAGGTCGAGCGGGTCGTGCAGGGCGGCGAGCAGGGCCTCGGCCCGGTGGCCGGCGACGGCCGGGGCGGGCAGGGCGCGCAGCAGCACCGCGAACTCGTCGCCGCCGAGCCGGGCGACCAGGTCGTCGGGTCGGGCCGCGCCGCGCAGCCGTTCGGCGACCTGGATCAGCACCCGGTCGCCGGCGCCGTGCCCGAGGGTGTCGTTGACCTCCTTGAAGTGGTTGAGGTCGATCAGCACCAGGGCGGTGACGCCGTCGGCGTGCCGGGTGGTGAGGTGGGTGGTGCCCTCGTCCAGCAGGTGGCGGCGGTTGGACAGGCCGGTGAGGGCGTCGTGGGTGGCGGCGTAGGCGTGGGCGTCGGCGATGCGGGCGAGCTCGGTGTACGCCTGGGCGTTGCGCACCGCGGTGCAGAGGGCGGAGGCGAAGGTGCGCAGCGTGTACTGCTCGCGTTCGGAGAGTTCCACCGGCCCGGCGAACCTGAGCCGCAGCATGCCCAGGTTGTCGGTCCGGTCGTGACCTTCCAGCGTGACCGGCATGATCCGGCCGTCCACCTCGCTGGGCGGTGGCGCGGTGCCGTCGTACGCGACCGCGGGGGCGCTGCCCCGCACGGTGCGTCCACCCTCGCGCAGTTCGACCTCGACCTCGTCGGCGGAGAAAAGTTCGGCGGCTTCGGTGACGGCGGTGGTCAGCACCTGGTCGAGGTCGACCACGTTGAGGGCGTCGGTGGCGCGGGCGAGGCGTTGCCACGCCTGCTGTTCGGTGCGGGTACGGATCCTGGACGAGTAGGCCAGGTGCAGGCTGAGCACGAGTGGCGGCACGGCGGGCAGCAGTCGAGGATCGATCCGCAAGATGAGCACGGTGGCGACGGCCACCAGGAAGCGCACGCCGAAGCCGGCGATCCGCAGGTCGAGATCGTTGCGGAACTGGCGGAGGATCGGCGTACGGGAGGCGAGCGCGATGACCGGGATCGCGAGCACGTCGTCGAGGACCGCGGCCACCAGGTAGACGAATCCCAGCAGCACGATGATGCCGACCGGTTCGCGTGGTGGCCAGGCGGCTCCGAGCAGCAGTGTGGTGGCCGCGGTGCCACCGGCCACCAGGGTGTGCTTCGCGATGGCGAACGCCACCTTGATCGGCGCCAGCCGGGTGATCGACCCGCAGGCCACCCCGATGCCGGTGGCCAGGACGACCCAGGAGGGCGGGGCGACGGCGAGGCCGATGACGATCGCCGTCTCGACCCAGGCGAAGTAGAAGGTCGTCGACCGGATCCGTAGCCGGGTCTTGATGACGGTGGCCAGTGCGACCGTCACCACGAGCGTCGCTACCGTGACGAGATCCCGCACGGAGTCGGGAGGCTGCTTGCGGGCGGCGAGGATCGCGACGAGCGCGATGGTCGCCGCCCCGAGGACGAGGGTGTAGACGAGTCCGCGCAGGGCCGGGTCGACAGCCGTTCGGCCTTCCGTCGTTCGGCTCAACCGGAGTCACCCGCCGCTCACCGTCGGTACGCGATGAGCGGCAGCCTACCGCGTCGCTCCTGGCCGGGAAACTCTCATCCCCATTCGGTGCTGCGCATTGTTCACCCCTCCTCGGATATCGCTTCGGGTCGGAATCGCCACGGACCGAGTTCGTCGCTCTCAATCGGTGCGCCGCATTGTCGCGACCCTCCTCGGATATCGCTTCTGCGCGTATCTGTGCCCAGCCGGTTGAAGAGCAGGCTAGGCGGAGGAGTGAGTGGTAAGGAAGAATTAATGTCCTTATGCGCAATATAAGGAACTATCACGGCTTAAATGACGTTCTGTCCACAAGTTGTATGCGGAGCGGAACGGACCGTCTCCCTTGCGTACCCGCGTTGTCGCTCAGTGCCATCCGAAATCGCGCGGTACCGCATGCCGTCTGTAGCGTCGTCTGGGCGGGGAGACATTACAACCGTGCTTCTGGCCGGATCCCTTGTCGGTTCGACGAGTCGTGCCGAGTGCGTCCACGGGCCGTGGGACAACGGTCGAGTGACGAGTGGATTACCCTGGCGTTCGGTTTGGGACGAGTGCCGAACAAGGCTGGAAACGCGGCGTGGAAATACGAGTGCTAGGTGGCCTGTCGGTACGGCTCGACGGAGCCGACCTCGCCCTCGGGACACCCAAGCAGCAGCTGGTGTTGGCGCTACTCGCCGTTCGGGTCAACCAACTGGTCACTCTGCACGACTTGGTGGACGAGTTGTGGCCCGACGATCCGCCCCGGTCCGCAGTTCCCAATGTCCGGACGTACGCCGCCAATCTTCGTCGAGGTCTCGACTCCGCTGGGGGCGGCCGACTGAGGATCGTCCGTGAACCGGGCGGCTACCGCCTCGTGGCCGACGAGGAGCTGATCGACATTCACCGGTTCGGCGCCCGGTGGCGTCGCGCCCGTGAACTCATGCGCGCCGGAAAGCCCTCGCAGGTGATCGCCGGGTTGAGCGACGTGGTCGACCCCGGTCCGGCTCCGCTGTTGGCCGGACTCGCCGTGGGTCCGGCGCTGACCGCCCATCGTGAGGCCTCGGAACAGGAACGCCAGTCCGCGCTGGAACTGTTGGCGGAGGCATACCTCGCCCTGGGCCGCGCGGAGCTTGCGGTCCCGCTGCTGCGCGAGCACGCCGTACGCCAACGCCTGCGAGAGCGGGCGCAGGTCCTTCTGATGCGGGCGCTCATCGAGACCGGCGACGCGAGTGGTGCTCTCACCGTGTACCACGCGGCGCGGGACGCCCTGACCGAGCAGCTCGGACTGCCACCCGGCGAAGAGTTGGAGCACCTCCGGGTTGCGGCGACCGACGCCCGACGTGGTCCGCCGGAGGCCGCCCGCGCGGCGGAGAGGAGCCAGGCGCAGACCAACTGGCTACCGCGGGCGGTCTCGGACCTCGTCGGCCGTGAGGCACTTGTCGAGGCGCTGCTGCGTGAGTTCGCCGAGGCCCACGACTCCGGCCCGACGGTGCGGATGATCGACGGAATGGCGGGGTGCGGCAAGACGACCCTCGCCCTGCACGTGGCGGCTCACCTGGCCGACGCCTTTCCCGACGGACAGCTCTTCATCGACCTGCGGGGTCACGCGCGGCAGACCCGGATCCGACCCGCTGCGGCGTTGGATATCCTGCTCCGCCAGCTGGGTGTACCGGCCGGTCGGATCCCGGCCCGGTTCTCCGATCGGCTGGAGACCTGGCGGCAGGAGCTGACCGGGCGGCGCGTCGTGATGGTGCTCGACAACGCAGCGGACAGCGCACAGGTCGAGCCGTTGCTGCCCAGCCACGGTTCCGTGGCGGTGCTCGTCACCAGTCGGCGACGTCTGCTGGCCCTCACCGAGCGACCACCGGTGTCTCTCGCGGTGCTCACCGAGTCCGAGGCGCTCGAACTGCTCGGCACGCTGATCGGTAGGCGACGGTTGGCAGCGGATCCGGAGGGTGCGAGGCGACTGGTCAGCATCTGCGGTTGCCTCCCGCTCGCCGTCAGGCTGGCCGGGACCCGGTTGGCCCATCGGCCTGACTGGCGGGTGTCGGAGCTGGTGGACAGGTTGAGCCGGCGACCGTTGTTCCTTCCCGGCCTGCGCGCCGAGGCGCGGAGCGTGGCCGAAGCCTTCGCCGAGTCCTACGAGCCGCTCGGCGAGGCTGCGAGGCGCGTCTTCCGGTCGTTCGGCCTGGTCGCCGGGAACCACCTCGACAGCGCCATGGTGGCGGCTCTGACGGATCTGCGCCTGCCGCAGGCGGCCGACCTGCTGGACGAACTTGTCGACCGCCACCTGGTGGAGGAAGCCACCCCCGGGCGCTATCGCCTGCACGACCTGATGAGGCGCTATGCCACCGAGCTCGCCCGCCGGGAGGACCAGGCGACATTGGGCAGGCAGGCCGTATGGGGCCTGCTCGACCACGTCCTGCACTCGGTGGTCCGGGCCTCCGCGCTCATCGAGGACCCACAGCTGATCGCTGCGCACCTACGACTTGAAGCCCCGCTTCGGCCCGATCTGCTCGACGGGCGCGCCATCGGTGATCTGAACTGGCTGGAGGATCAGCGCCTGAACCTGGACGGCTTGGTCCGGCAGGCCGCTCAGGAGGGTCACGAGTCGATGGCGTGGCGGTTGGCCCGGGCGAGCTGGCGCTTCTCCTATACGCGCAGTTACTACGACGACATCACCGCCACGCACGAGATCGGGCTGACGGCGGCGCGCCGATCGGGGGACGAGCACGCCATCGCGTTGATGCACAACTACCTGGCCTCCGCCTGCGTCCGCACCGGCTCCTACCGCGAGGCCTCCGCCCACCTGCACGCGGTCGTGTCCATCCGTACCGCACTCGGGGACGCCGACGGCGCGCAGCGCGCCCGGGTCAACCTCGGAGTTGTGCACTGGCTCACCGGGCGGCTCCAGCAGTCCCTCGACGCCAACCTCAGCGCGTTGCGCAATGTGTCGGACACGATCCCCGTTCTGCCCAACCTCGGCCTCACGCTTCGATACCTGGGCCGCTACGACGAGTCGATGGCCGTGCACCGGCTCCATCTCTATGTCGCCCGGATCAGACGCGACCATTTCCACATGTCCAACGCCCTGGGGCACCTCGGCGGCGTTCGGTACCGCCTGGGTCAGCATCTCCAGGCGGAGCGCCTGCTTCGTGCCTCGTTGACGCTCCGCGACCGAACCGGAAGCGGGTTCGCCCGCGCCGAGACCCTGAGTGACCTCGCCGGCACGTGTCGGCAGCTCGGTCGCTACCAGGACGCCCTGCGCCACCACGAGGCGGCGATCGACGCCGCCACCGTGTCGGGGGAGCGTCACGTCCAGGCAGAGGCACGCAACGAGTTGGCCCTCACCCTCCGGGCGACGGGGCGGTGGAAGGAATCGGCGGCCATGTTCCAGGAGGCGCTGACCATCTCCACCCGGATCGCGCACCCGTACGAGCAGGGTCGGGCGTTGTGCGGCCTGGCCGAGCACCTGGAGCACGACCAGCCGGCCGAGGCGCGCCGGTACCGGCAGCGGGCGTTGGCGATCTTCGAACGGATGGGCGTGCCCGAGCGCCACGAAGTCCGCCGTCGTCTCGCCGAACCGCCGCCGACAGTCGCCTGAACCGGTTTATCGATTTCTTATCGCGGCACCGTCTAGCGTCCCGTCATCGGCCAACGGGGGGTGCCCGCCCGAGCGGGACCCGGCCGACCAGGCCCCCACCGTCGATCCACCCCAGCGGATCGACGGTGGGCAGGTGAGGGAGGGGCGTCGCCCGGTACATCGGCACCCGCCGCGACGTCCCTCCCCGCCGACGGCCCGAGCGGCGCCGACGGCCCCCGTCGTCGTACCCGGCGGATAGGGTCGAGCGGTGACCGAACCCGCGCAGCTCACCCACGTCGATCCGGCCGGCGCGGCCCGGATGGTCGACGTCTCCGCCAAGCCGGTCTCCGGCCGGCTCGCGGTCGCCGCCGGCCGGCTCCGCACCACCGCCGAGGTGGTGGAGCTGCTGCGCCGCGACGGCCTGCCCAAGGGCGACGCGCTCGCGGTCGGCCGGCTCGCCGGAATCATGGGGGCCAAGCGCACGCCCGACCTGATCCCGCTCTGCCATCCGATCGCGCTGCACGGCGTCACCGTCGACCTGCGCCTCACCGCCGACACCGTCGAGATCACCGCCACCGCGCGGACGGCCGACCGCACCGGGGTGGAGATGGAGGCGCTCACCGCGGTGGCCGTGGCCGGGCTGGCCCTGGTCGACATGGTCAAGGCCGTCGACCCGGCCGCCTCGGTGGACGCCGTCCGGGTGCTCCGCAAGTCCGGCGGCAAGACCGGCGAGTGGCTGCGCCCGGAGGACCGGCCGTGATCCGGGCCCGGGTGGTGGTGGCCTCGAACCGGGCCGCCGCCGGGGTCTACGAGGACACCAGCGGTCCGCTGCTCGTCGCCGGCCTGCGCGAGCTGGGCTGCACCGTCGACGCGCCCGTGGTGGTGCCGGACGGGGAGCCGGTCGGCGCCGCGCTGCGGGCGGCCCGCGACGAGGGCGTCGACGTGGTGGTGACCAGCGGCGGCACCGGCATCACCCCGACCGACCGCACCCCCGACGTGACCCGTTCGCTGCTCGACTACGAGATCCCGGGCATCGCCGAGGCGATCCGGGCGCACAGCCGCGACACGGTGCCGACCGCCGCGCTGTCCCGGGGCCTGGCCGGGGTGGCCGGCCGGATGCTGGTGGTCAACCTGCCCGGCTCGCGCGGCGGGGCCCGCGACGGGCTGGCCGTGCTCGGGCCGATCCTGCGGCACGCGGTCGACCAGCTCCGCGGGGGCGACCACTGAGCCCGCGGCGCGCGTGCCCCGGCGCTAGGCTCGCCGGATGAGCACCGAAACCGAGACCACCGGGGCCGAGGTGGGCACGCCGCCACCGGCCGGGTGGGAGGAGGCCCGCTCCCGGGTGTACGCGGTCGGTCTCTCCGCCGCGCTCCCCGCGGTCGTCCGGCCGCTGGCCGACACCGACGGGCACACCCTGGCCGAGCCGCTGACCACGCGTACCGACCTGCCGGCGTTTCCCACCTCCAGCGTGGACGGGTGGGCGGTGCGCGGGGCGGGGCCATGGCGGGTGGCCGGACGGGTGCTCGCCGGGCAGACCGCGTCCCCGCTGGGCGAGGACGGCAGCACCGTGGAGATCGCCACCGGCGCGATGGTCCCGGCGGGCACCACCGCGATCCTGCGCATCGAGGAGTCGACCCGCACCGCGGACGGTCTGGTCGCCGGCACGCCCCGCTCCCAGCCGGAGTGGCGGGAGCCGGGCGAGGAGGCACACCTCGGGGAGGAGCTGGTGCCGGCCGGCACGCCCGTGGACCCGGCGGTGATCGGCCTGGCCGCCTCCTGCGGGCACGACACGCTGCGGGTTCGCCGCCCACCTCGGGCGGCGCTGCTGGTCTTCGGCGACGAGCTGCTCACCTCGGGCCCGCCGGGCGCCGGCCGGGTCCGCGACGCGCTCGGCCCCTCGGTGCCGGGCTGGCTGCGCCGCTACGGCTGCCAGGTGCGCGGCGGCGACGTGGTCGGCCCGGTCGCCGACACGCTGCCCGCGCACGTGGCGGCGCTGCGCGGCGCGCTGGCCAACGCCGACCTGGTCTGCACCACCGGCGGCACCATGCACGGCCCGGTCGACCACCTGCACCCGACGCTGGAGGCGCTCGGCGCCGACTACGTCGTCAACACCGTGGCGGTGCGTCCCGGCTTCCCGATGCTGCTCGCCCGGTTGGTGGACGGCGACGGCCGGGTGCGTTTCGTGGCCGGCCTGCCCGGCAACCCGCAGTCCGCGGTGGTGGCTCTCGTCTCACTCGTCGCGCCCCTGCTCGCCGGCCTCACCGGCCGGCCGATGCCGGTGCTTCCGCAGGTCACCCTGGCCGAGCCGGTGTCCGGCCGGGGCGACCACACCCACCTGGCGCTGGCTCGCTGGGACCGGGTCGCCGGCACCGCGCACCCGGTGCGGCACGTCGGCTCGGCGATGCTGCGGGGTCTGGCCGGCGCGGACGGCTTCGCGGTGATCCGGCCCGGCACGAGCGGCGCGGCCGGCGACCGGGTGCCGCTCGTTCCGCTGCCGCTGATGCCCGGGGAGCGGTCGTGATCGATCCGGTGGGGATGGTGCTCGGGGCGGTCACCGACCGGCCGCTCGACCTGGCCGCGCACGAGGCGGCGGTCGGCGACCGTCGGGCCGGTGCGGTGGTCTCCTTCCAGGGCGTGGTCCGCGACCACGACCACGGGCGTGCGGTCACCCGGCTGGAATACGAGGGTCACCCCAGCGCCGAGGCGGTGCTGCGCGAGGTCGCGGCGGAGATCGCCGCCGACCCGGCGGTCTACGCGGTGGCTGTCTCGCACCGGATCGGACCCCTGGAGATCGGTGACGTCGCCCTGGTGGCGGCGGTCAGCACGGCGCACCGGGCGGCGGCGTTCGATGCCTGCGCCCGCCTGGTCGACGAGGTCAAGGCACGGCTGCCCATCTGGAAGCGGCAGGTCTTCGACGACGGCACCGAGGAGTGGGTGAACTGCCCCTGAGCGGGGCGGCTCAGCGCCGGGCGGCGAGCGGGGCGGTGCGGGCCAGCCGGTCGGGATAGAACGCCGGCTCCGCGCCGGGGCGCCACGGCAGCGCCGCGACCAGCACGATCAGCGCGATGGCCAGGGAGTTCTCCATCAGCGCGCCGAACAGGCCGTCCTGGTAGTGGGACACCTCGGGGAGCTGGTGCTCGTACGGCCAGATCGGCGAGATCAGGAAGAGCAGATAGAGCCCGAGCGCGCCGACGCCGTGCCGGAGCCCGGTCAACGTCGGGTACCAGATCGGCGGGCGCAGCGTGGGCACGCCGTTGGCCGAGAGCATGCCGTTGCCGCGCGGCGGCAGGCGGCGGCTGGCGTCACGGCGGCGTACCGCGGCGTCGGCCAGCACGATGATCGCCGGGATGACCCAGACCAGGTGGTGCGACCACGAGATCGGGCTGATCACGTTGGCGGTGAGCCCGACCAGCGTGAACGCGGTCAGTTCGTCGCCGTCGGCGCGCGCGCTGAGCGCCCGGGACAGGCCCAGCGCCAGCACCAGCACCGAGAAGGCGAGCCAGAGCAGCCCAGGCGTCTCGATCGAGTCGTAGAGGCGCGCCAGCAGGCCGGCGAGGGACTGGTTGGCGGTCATGTCCGCCGCGCCGACCCGCTCGGTCTGCCACAGCACGCTGGTGAAGTAGGCGCGGGACTCCGCGCCGAGCACGCCGAACGTCCCGAGCGTTACCCCGACGGCGGTGCCGGTCGCGATCATCGCGGCCCGCCACTGTCGGGTGAGCATCAGGTAGAACACGAACAGCGCCGGGGTGAGCTTCACGGCGGTGGCGAGCCCGATGCCGACCCCGGCCCAGGCGCCGCTGTAGACGAACCGGGCCAGCGGCGAGTCGGCGGTCTCGTGGTGGGTGCCCCGCTTGGCCCGCCACCGCAGCCCGACCAGGTCTGCCATGATCAGCGCGAAGAGCAGCAGGTTGACCTGACCGTAGCCGAGCGTCTCCCGGGACGGCTCGATGGCCAGCGCGACCGGGGTGGCGACGGCGACGGTGAACCACAGCGGCCAGCCGAGCCGGTCCACGATGGGGCGCAGCAACGCGGCCAGCACCACGGCGAGCGCGGCGGTGCTGGCCAGCGCGTTGACGAACCCGGCCCCGTCGACCGGCAGCCAGGACATCGGCAACATGACCAGGGCGGCGAAGGGCGGGTAGGTGAAGCCGAGGGTGGTCGAGGGAGCGACGAAGTCGTACAGCTCGTTGCCGCCCGCCCACCACAGCACGGCACCGTGGTAGATCTTCATGTCGAAGAAGTTGTAGGGGCGGCCGAACGCGCCGACGGCGAGCCAGGCGGCGTACGACACGGCGGCCACGACGCCGACCCGGACGACGATTCGACGGTCGACACCGCGCGGGACACGGGAGGCCGGGGCGAGGCGGTCCGTCCGTCTACCGACTGTCGTCGGCATGGCGTGGCCACCCCCGTACCAAGATCGTCGTGCCCGTCCAGGTCCAGAACGGAGCCTAGAACGGTGCCTCACGTCGCTGCCTCCCGCGTTACACGACCGTGTCCGATCCCACACGTCTTTGCGACATTTCCGCCGCGTTAACGGGTGTCGGACGGTTCAGGTGATTGGTGGCCTTGCGGGGGGTGGTGGCGGTACGGGTGCGGGTCAGCCGGGCATTCGGCGGGCGGTCGCCGCGGAGCGTACGGCGATCTTCGCTTCCCGCCGGGCGGTGCGGACCGCGCGCTTGACCGACCGGCGCGAGTGGTCGATCCGGTGGCCGGCGCGCCAGCGCAGCCCCGGCCTGCCCTCGGTGTCCGCGGCGGCGAGGAGGAGCCCACCGAGCAGGCCGAGGTTCTTCAGGAAGTGGATCTGGTTGTTGTTGCGCGCGGCGGGGTCGTCGTTGTTCCAGAAGGGATGGCCGGCGGCGGTGGTCGGCACCAGCGTGGCGGCGAGGACCAGCGCGGCCGGGCGACCGAACCGGCCGGTGGCCAGCATCAGGCCGCCGACCAGCTGGGTGGCGGCGTTGGCCCGGATGAGCGTCGCGGTGTCGGTCGGGATGCGCGGGTGCAGGTTCTGGATCAGCGGGGCGATCTTGTCGGTGACCGGTTCGGAGGCGGGGACCAACCGTTCCGGGTTGCGCAGGTTGCGGGCGCCGCTGACCACGAAGATGCCGCTCAACATGACTCGGGCGAGGGAGCGCACGGGCTTCATGGCTCAGTCATACCCCGTCGCGGGCGTCGTCACCCCCGCAACACACGAAAGGTATCGGCCGACGTGGACGTCCGGCCACGCCGATTTCAGCGACCGTCGCGGATGGACCGGCCGCGTTCGGTAAGGTCGCGCGGGTGACGACGCTGCGACTGCGCCCGGAGGACCCGGCGGACGAGGCGCCGGTGGCCCGGGTGCTCGCCGCCGCCTTCGCCCGGCCGGAGGTGGCCACCCCGCCCGAGGTCGGCCTGGTCGAGGAGCTGCGACACGGCCCGGCGTGGATTCCGGAGCTGGCCATGGTCGCCGAGTACGGCGGCGAGGTGGTGGGCTTCGCGCTGCTCACCCGCGTCGGCGTACGCACCGACGGCGGCACCTGGCCGGCATTGACGCTCGGACCGGTGGCGGTGGCCCCGCACCGGCAACGCGTCGGGCACGGCACCGCGGTGGTGCAGGCGGCGCTCGACGCCGCCACCGAGCTGGGCGAGCGGCTCGTGGTGGTGCTGGGCGACCCGGCGTACTACCGGCGGTTCGGGTTCGGCCCGGCGGAGCGGTTGGGGTTGACCAGCCCGTGGTCCGGGCTGGGGGAGCCGTGGCAGGCGCTGGTGCTGCCGCCGTCCACCGGCGAGGAGCCGCCGCCCCCGGCGGGCGAGGTGGTCTTCCCGCCGCCCTGGTCACGCGTGTGAGCGTCGCTCAGGTGGGCTGGGTGCGCAGGTAACGACCGAAGTGCGGGACGGTGAACGCGACGGTGCCCCGCTCGCCGGAATAGATCAGGCCCTTCTTGATCAGCGCGTCCCGGGCCGGGGAGAGGCTGGCCGGTTTGCGGCCGAGCGCCCGGGCGATCTCCGCGGTGGGCACCGCGGCGTCCATGTCGTCCCGGCCGCCCTCCTCGCCGTCCACCAGCGCCAGCGTGGCCATCGCCCGCATGTACTCGCGCTCGGCCGGCGTGGCCCGCTCGAAGCGGGAGCCGAAGAACCCCACGGCCAGCTCCGCCTCCGCCTCCGGTGCGGCGACCCGCACGTCCGCCGCGGTGATCGGTGAGCGCGGCGCGTGGTCCCAGGTGGCCTTGCCGTACGCCTGGACGAAGTAGGGATAGCCGCCGGACTTCTCGTAGAGCAGGTCGAGCGCCTTCTGCTCGTACTCGACCTCCTCCCGCTCGGCCGGCGCGCAGAGCGCCTGGTCGGCGGCGATCCGGTCGAGCCGGTCGATGCGCTGGTAGCGGTAGAGCCGTTCGGAGTAGGACTTGGCGGCGCTGAGCACGGCCGGGAGGTGGGGCAGCCCGGCGCCCACCACGATCAGTGGCGCGCCGAGCTGGGACAGCTCGTGGCAGGCGGCGCAGAGCGCCGAGACGTCCTCGGCGCCGACGTCCTGCATCTCGTCGATGAACACGGCGATGCCGGTGCCCACGTCGGTGGCGACCGCCGCCGCGTCGCTGAGCAGCTCGACCAGGTCGATCTCGATGTCACCGGAGTCGGCCCGGCCGCTGCTGGCCGGCACGTCGATGCCCGGCTGCCAGCGGTCGCGCAGCTTGGGCGCCGCGCCACCCCGGCCGCTCGGCGGCGTGGACCGCTGCGCGAACGCCTTGAGCACGCCCAGGAAGGCGTCGATCCGGTCGGGCGCCCGGTGCCGGGGGGCCAGCTCGCGGACCGCCATGTGCAGTGCGGCGGCGATCGGCCGGCGCAGCGACTGGTCCGGTCGGGCCTCGATCTTGCCGGTGCCCCAGAGGTGGCTGATCGCCTCCGAGCGCAGCGTGTTAAGCAGGACCGTCTTGCCGACTCCGCGCAGCCCGGTGAGCATCAGGCTGCGTTCGGGCCGGCCGCGGGCGATCCGTTCCAGGACCACGTCGAAGACGTCCAGCTCCCGCCCCCGCCCGGCGAGTTCGGGCGGGCGCTGGCCGGCGCCCGGCGCGTACGGGTTGCGGACCGGATCCACGAATCGCACAGTATCGGGTCGTCTAGCGGCCAGGCTAGACGTGCGTAGAGGTGGCTACCGTGTGTCGGCCTCGACATAAAACTAGGGCTGTCTAGCATCCACGCTAGACAGCCCTAGTTTTGCCTACCGGCGCCCGTTCACCGCCGCTTCAGGCAGAGCACGAAGTCGAGTGTGTCCAGCTCGCTGTCGAAGAAGTACCAGTCGGTGTAGCCGGTCACCTTGCCGCACTTCGCCTCGGCGTCCTTCTTGCCGCTGGTCGCGCCGTCGATCCGGCGCAGCACCTCGTAGGTCTTCGGCGCGCAGTCGGCGATCACCAGCTTGGGTTGGCCGCCCCCGCCCTCGTTGGCCACGCACTGGCCCGCCTTGACGAAGCGCGGGTCGGTCGAGGAGGCCGGGGCCGGCTCGGTGGGCGTCGCCTCCGTCGGGTCGCTCGGCGCCGCCGCCGTCGGATCCGCGGCCGGCGCGGTGGCCGCCGTCGTCCCGGCCGTCGGGCTCTTCTCGTCCCGGCCGAGCAACCAGTAGGCCCCGGCGCCGCCCAGCAGCAGCACCGCCAGCACGACCATCACCACCAGCAGCGGACCCTTGCCCCGCTTCGGCGGCGTCGGCTCGGCGTAGGGCGGTTCCCCGCCGGCGTAGGGCGGTTCCCCGCCGGCGTAGGGCGGTTCCCCGCCGGCGTACGGCGGCTGCCCGCCGGCGTAGGGCGGCTGCCCGCCGTAGCCGGGGTCGGCGGGGTATCCCTGGTACTGCGGCGGACCGGGCGCCCATCCCGGCGCGGCCGGCTCGTACTGCTGGGTGCGGGGCCCGTACTGCTGGGGCGGGACGCCGTACTGCTCGGTGGGAGCGCCGTACTGCTGCGGCGGCCCGTACTGCGGACCGCCGGGCGCCGGGCCGTAGTGCGGGTCGGCCGGCTGCGGGGCGTACCCGTCGTCGGGCCGCCGTCCCCCCCACGGCTCGGGTGAGCCGCCGCCCGGTGGTCCGAAGTTCGACATGAACGCCTCCTGCGTACGCCAGTGCTGAGAGGCCGGCCACCAACACGGGACGCCGACGCCGTGGTCACCGTAGCGTGGTCCACCGATGAGCTCACGCCCCGAGAGTGCGACGACCGCCGCCGACGGCTCCGCGCGGTCGGCCCGTCCCGCCCTGATCTGGACCGCCCTCGCCCTGGTCTACCTGCTCTGGGGCTCGACCTACCTGGGCATCCGGGTCGCGGTCGAGTCCCTGCCGCCGCTCACCTCGGCGGCGATGCGGTTCGCCGCGGCCGCCGTGGTGCTCGCGCTGGTGCTGCGGCTGCGCCGCGGGCCCGGGGCGCTCCGCGTGCCGGCCCGCCGCCTCGGCTCGGCCGCGCTGGTCGGCGTGCTGCTGCTCGCCGGGGGCAACGGGCTGGTGGTGCTCGCCGAGTCCGGTCCGCCGGGCAGCGCCGTGCCCTCCGGCGTGGCCGCGCTGCTGGTGGCCACCGTCCCGCTCCTGGTGGTGGTGCTGCGGACGGCCGGCGGAGACCGGCCCCGGGCCTGGACGTTCGCCGGCGTGGCGCTCGGCTTCGTCGGGCTGGTCCTGCTGGTCCTGCCCCGCGACGGCGTGGACGGGGTGCCGCTGGTCGGCGCGCTGATCGTGGTGGCCGGCGCGGTCAGCTGGTCCGTCGGCTCGTTCCTGTCCGGACGCATCCGGATGCCCGCCGACCCGTTCGTGGCCACCGTCTACGAGATGGTGGCCGGCGCGGTGGCGCTCGCGGTGGTCGCGGCCGCACGCGGGGAGCTGTCCGACTTCTCCCCCACCGAGGTGACCACACGGTCCTGGGTGGCACTGGTCTACCTGATGGTGGCCGGCTCGCTGGTCGCCTTCACCGCGTACGTCTGGCTGCTCGCGCACGCGCCGCTCTCCCTGGTGTCCACGTACGCCTACGTGAACCCGGCGGTCGCGGTGGCGCTCGGCGCGCTGCTCGTCGCCGAGCCGGTCACCGCGCAGGTGCTGCTCGGTGGCGCGGTCATCGTGGCCGGCGTGGCGGTGGTGGTGAGCACCGAGCGTCCGCGCCGGACCGCGCCGGCTGCCGTGGACGGGACGGCCCGGGAGGCGGCGGAGCGGTAGCGTCCCGGCCCGTGTCGGCGGCGCTGGTGACCGGGGTGGCGCTGCTCGGCGCGCTCGCCGGGCTGGCGGCCGTACCGGTGGGTCGGTCCCTGGTGGGCGGCGGCCCCGCTCCGCGCCGGACGGTCCTGACCGCGACCGGTGCGGTGGTGTTCGGCGGGCTGGCCGCCGCCCACGGGGCCGGGCCCGCGCTGCCGGCCCTGCTGCTGGTCGCCGGCGTCGGGCTGCTGCTCGTGGTCACCGACCTGACCGCCCTGCGGCTGCCCGACCCGCTGGTCGGCGCGCTGGCGCTCGGCGGCGGGCTCGGCCTCGCCGGCGCCACGCTGGCCACCGGCGAGCCGGGTCGACTGACCGCCGCCGGCGCCGGCGCCGCGCTCTCCCTCACCGGCTATTTGCTGCTCGCGCTGCTGCCCGGCGCCCGGCTCGGCTTCGGCGACGTGAAGCTCGCCGCCGCGCTCGGGCTCCCGCTGGGCTGGCTCGGCTGGCCGACGCTCCGGCTCGGGCTGCTCCTCCCGCACGTGCTCGCCGGGGTGACGGTGCTGGTCCTGCTCGCCGCCGGCCGGGTACGCCGGGACACGCCGCTGCCGTTCGGCCCGGCGATCCTCGCCGGCGCCTGGCTCGCCGTCCTGCTCACCTGAGGCCCCCCGCTCGTGTGTCAGGCGGGGGTCCCGCCCTTCTCAGATCAACCGGAGCTGGTGGTCCCGGGGACGGCGCGGCTCCGCCGTGCCGAGCCGGTCGAACAACGCCGGGTCGATCACGTCGAGGAACGGCGACGGCCGGGTCTCCCGCTCGGTGCCGTGCCGGTTGCGCCGCGCGGCGTGGCTGACGTAGAGCCGGTCCTGCGCCCGGGTCAGACCGACGAAGAAGAGCCGGCGCTCCTCGGCCACCGCGTCCTCGTCCGGCTCGCTGCCGGGCCAGCGCAGCGGCAGCAGGCCGTCCTCGGCGCCGACCAGGAACACCACCGGGAACTCCAGTCCCTTCGCCGCGTGCAGCGTGAGCAGCGTGACCGCCTCGGCGCGCGGGTCCAGGGCGTCCACCTCCGCGCCGGTCGCGAGCTGGTTGAGGAACAGCCCGAGGTCGTCACCGCAGCGCCGGGCCAGCGGCGTGAGCAGGTCCACGGCGGTGCGGACGTCCTCGGGGCGTACCGCGCCGGTGCCGTCGAGCGTGGGCACGGCGAAGCGCTCCGCCAGGAGCTGACCGGCCTGACGTACCCGGGCGGCCAGGGATCCGTCGAGACCGGCCTGACGCAGCTCGCGGGCGATGGCGGTGACGCCGGGCCGGTCGCGCAGCCGGTCGTGCGAGCGCTTCTGCACGGGGATGTTCGCCCGGGCCAGCGCGTCCACGACCGGCGCGGCCTGCGAGTCGGTGCGGTAGAGCACCGCGATGTCGGAGAAGGAGAGCGATGTCGCCCGCCCGTCGATGCGGCCCGAGTCCAGCGAGCGGTGGGACAGGCCGCCGACCAGCTCGTCGACGGTGCGGACCACGAAGTCGGCCTCGTCGGCCACCGAGGTCGCGGCGTAGCGGCCGACCAGCGGCGCCTCCGGGTCGAGCCGGGCCGGGTCGAGGCGGCGACCGCGCACAAGCGACGACGGCGCGATGGCCTGCACCGCGGCGGCCAGAATCGGTGCCGACGAGCGGTAGTTGCGGTTCAGCCGCACCAGCCGGGCGTCGGTGAAGTCCTGCGAGAAGCGCAGGAAGTAGCCGACGTCGGCGCCCCGGAACGAGTAGATCGCCTGGTCCGGGTCGCCGATCGCGCACAGGTTGCCGTCGGCGGGGCTGAGCAGCCGCAGCAGGTCGTACTGCACCGCGTCGACGTCCTGGTACTCGTCAACGAAGATCCACTTCCACCGTTCGCGGTACTCCCGGACCAGCTTCCGGTCCCCCTTGAGCAGCGCCACCGGCAGGGTGAGCAGCTCGTCCAGGTCGACCAGGTCCTTCTTGCGCAGCAGCGCGACGTACCGCTCGTCGTCCTCGCCGGCCTCGGCGCGGGCCGCCGCCCGGTCCGTCTCGTCGGCGATCCGGAAGTCCGCCGGCAGCCCGGCGGCCGCCGCGTTCTCCCGCAGCACGGTCAGGCCGAGCGAGTGGAACGTGCCCACGGTGACGTCCTCGGCGACCGGGCCGAGCAGCCCGTCCAGCCGGTGCCGCAGCTCCTCGGCCGCCCGGCGGGTGAACGTGATCGCCAGGCACTGGTCGGGAAAGACGTTCAGCTCCGCGCAGAGGTAGGCGATCCGGTGGGTCAACGTCCGGGTCTTGCCGGTGCCCGGCCCGGCCACGATGAGCAGCGGACCGCCCGGCGCGGACGCGGCCACCCGCTGCATCGCGTCCAGGCGGTCCAGCAGGCCGGTGCCGACCTCCTCCATGCCGGCGAGCATCGGCTCGAACGGCTCGTGCGGGGAGGGCGGCGGCGCGATCGGGCGAGCCGGCGGCGGCGTGCGCTTCGGCTCGGACCGGGCCGCCGCCGGGCGCTTGGCCCTCGGCTTCGACGCCGGCTCCGCGGGCCGTCGCTGCGCGGGCACCGGTACGTCGAAGAGCGCGTCCTGCCCCGACCCGCCGGCCGTGGCGCCCAGTTCCGCCGGATCGAACAGTGTGATCACCCCGTACTCGCCGTCGTAGCCCGCCACCCGGCGCACCTCACCGCGGCGCAGCCGGCCGATGCCCTCGGCGAGCAGCTCGCCACCGACCCGGCCGATCTCCTCCACCGGGGTGCGGGTCAGGATCTCCAACTCCGGGCCGAGCGCGGCGACCAGCTCGTGGAGCTTGCCCTCCACCTTCTTCGACCGCGCGCCCACCCGGTTGATCTCGCCGAGGATCTCGGCCAGCGGCACCAGGTGCGCCACCGCGCGGGCGTGCGCCGGGCGGTGCCCCACCGGACGGTCGGCCAGCTCCTCGACCCGGCTCAGTACGCCGACGGTGAGCGGCTTGCCGCACTCCGGGCAGCGCCCACCCGCCTCGCGGGTGCGCTCGGGCGACCAGTTCACCCCGCAGAGCCGGTGCCCGTCGGCGTGGTACTTGCCCTCCTCCGGGAAGAACTCGACAGTGCCGGCGAGCCCGTCCCCGGTGCGCAGCGCCTCCCGGATGGCGAAGTAGTCGCGGGCCGCGGTGAGGACCGTGGCCTCCCGGGCCAGCGCCGGCGGCGAGTGGGCGTCGGAGTTCGACACCAGCTGGTAGCGGTCCAGGCTGCCGACCCGCCAGTTCATCTCCGGGTCGGAGGAGAGGCCGGTCTCCACCGCGAAGATGTGCTCGGCCAGGTCGGCGTAGCAGTCGGCGATCGCGTCGAAGCCGGACTTCGAGCCGAGCGCGGAGAACCAGGGCGTCCAGATGTGCGCCGGCACCAGATAGCCGTCTCCGCTGGCCTCCAGCGTGATCTCCAGCAGGTCGCGGGAGTCCAGCCCGAGGATCGGTCGGCCATCGGACCCGAGGTTGCCGATCCGGCCCAGCGCGGCGTTGAACCGGCCCACCGCGTCCAGGTCCGGCAGGTAGATCAGGTGGTGCACCTTCCGGGTCCGGTCGTCCCGCTTGTAGATGGTGGAGATCTCCACGCTCAGCATGAACCGGACCGGGTCCGCCTCCGCCGCGCTCGCCAGCCGGGGCGGCAGCCGCCGGGCGATGTCCCGCTCCGCCTCCGGCGACAGCCGGTAGAGGCCGGGCTCGGCCGGATGCAGCGTCTCCCGCAGGTGGTCGTACCAGGCGGGGTGGGTGAAGTCTCCGGTGCCGAGCACCCCGATGCCCTTGCGTCGGGCCCACCAGCCGAGGTTCGGCAGGGTCAGGTCGCGGCTGCACGCGCGGGAGTATTTCGAGTGGATGTGCAGATCCGCGACGTAGGGCGGGAGGCCACCGGGGGGTGCGGCGCTGAACGGAGGCACGCCGCATCCTGTCACGTCCGGTTGCCCGCCCGCCCGCCGCCACGCGTACGCGTGACCTGAGCAATGCGGTGCTGGACGCGGCGCCCCCGGCACGCTATGGGGCGCGCAACTCGACCAGCGTCACTTGCGGCGGGGCGCCGACACGCACCGGCGGACCCCAGAAACCGGCGCCGTTGGTCACGTACACCTTGGTGCCGTCCACCTCGCCCAGACCGGAGACCACCGGCTGCTGGAGCTTCACCGCCAGGTTGAACGGCACCATCTGGCCGCCGTGGGTGTGCCCGGAGAGTTGCAGGTCGACGCCGAACTTCGCCGCCTCCTGCGCGGCCACCGGCTGGTGGGCCAGCAGCACCACCGGGCGGCTCGGGTCACGGTCGCCGAGGGCGGCGGCGTAGTCGGGCGGCGCGGCCAGACCGGTGCCGGCGGCGGTCACGTCGTTGACCCCGGCCAGGTCCAGCACCCCGCCGCGGGCCTGGATCTCCTGCCGCTCGTTCTGCAGCACCCGCAGGCCGAGCCGGTCCACCTCGCGGACCCACTCCTCCACGCCCGAGTAGTACTCGTGGTTGCCGGTGACGAAGAAGCTGCCGTAGCGGGAGCGCAGGTCGCGCAGCGGCTCCGCGGCCGAGCCCAGCTCGGCCACCGTCCCGTCGACCAGGTCGCCGACCACCGCCACCAGATCGGCGTCCAGCCGGTTGATCATGGCGACGATCCGCTCGGTGTGCGCCCGTCCGCGCAGCGGCCCGAGGTGGATGTCGGAGACGGTGGCGATCCGCAGGCCGTCCATGCTCCGGGGCAGCTTGGCCAGCGGGATCCGGACCCGGTCCAGTCTGGGCGGGCCCATCGCGGTGCGGACGCCGTACCCGGTGACGCCGGCGGCGGTGAGCCCGGCGAAGATCGCCGCGCCGCGCGCGAGCAGCAACCGGCGGGACGGGTCGTGGTCGGCGGGCACGGTGCCCGCCGGCGGAGCGTCGCCACCGTCGGCGGTCCCGCCGGACGGGGTGCCGACGGCGTCGCCGGTCGGCCCGGGCGGGACGGCCCCGGCCCCGGCGCCGATCAGCGCCGGCTCGGGCTCGGGGCCCGTGGCGGCCGCGCGGGCGCGGCGGCGCAGGACGAGCCGGACCACCGCGGTCGGCACCTCCAGCACCAGCAGCAGCACCAGCAGGTAGAACATCAGCGCCAGCCAGAGGTAGCCCGGCCAGGCCAGCCAGAACCAGCCGTCCCTCGTGCCGGCCATGGTCGCCGGAACGAGCAGGGCGAGCAACGCCACCACGGCCGCGCCGAGCCGGCGCCACCGACCCGGCCGGGTGGTGTCCCGGACCAGCCGCTTCCACAGGTAGAAGTGGATCAGGCCGATGACGAGCACGACGAAGATCAGGAATGTCGCCATCGCCAGCACGTCGGCCTCCTCAGCCGCCCGCGAAGGGCGGCAGCACGTCCACCGTCACCCCGGCCGGCAACAGTGCCTGACGATCATGACAGGCCACGCCGTCGACCAGGAAACTCGCCGCCTTCAGCACCACGGACAGTCGCTCGCCGTGCCGGGCGGCCAGGTCGTCGAGGAGTTCGTCCAGCGACCGGCCGGCGGATGCGGTCTCCTCGGCGCGGCCGGCCGCGGCCCGCGCCCCGGCAAAGTAGCGGACGGTCAGTTCCACGCTCACCCTCCGATCGCGGACATCGGCCGCGCGGGCTGGAGGAAGGTCGGATCGTCGATGCCGTGGCCCGCCCGCTTGCCCCACATCGCGGCGCGCCAGCGCCGGGCCAACTCGTCGTCGTCGGCACCGCCGCGCAGCGCCGCCCGCAGGTCGGACTCCTCGGTGGCGAAGAGGCAGTTGCGCACCTGGCCGTCGGCGGTGAGCCGGGTGCGGTCGCAGTCGCCGCAGAACGGCCGGGTCACGCTGGCGATCACCCCGACCCGGGCCGGCCCGTCGTCCACCAGCCAGGTCTCGGCCGGTGCGGCGCCCCGCTCGGCGGGATCGGGGCGCAACGCGAACTCGCTCCGCAGGGCGGCGAGGATCTCGTCGGCGGTGACCATGGTCGAGCGGTCCCAGCCGTGCTGGGCGTCCAGCGGCATCTGCTCGATGAAGCGCAGCTCGTAGCCGTGCGCCAGGGCGAACCGGAGGAGAGCCGGCGCCTCGTCGTCGTTGACACCGCGCATCAGCACCGCGTTGATCTTCACCGGGGTCAGCCCGGCCTCCGCCGCGCCGGCCAACCCGGCGAGCACGTCGGCGTGCCGGTCCCGCCGGGTCAACGTGGCGAACCGGGCCGGGTCGAGCGTGTCCAACGAGACGTTGACCCGGTCGAGACCGGCGGCGCGCAGCGCCGGCGCGAGACGGGCCAGCCCGATCCCGTTGGTGGTCACCGAGATGCGCGGCCGGGGCGTCAGCGCGGCGACCGCGGACACGATGCCGGGCAGGCCGGGTCGGATGAGTGGCTCACCGCCGGTGAAGCGCACCTCGGTGACGCCGAGGCGGCCCACCGCGACGCCGACCAGCCGGACGATCTCGTCGTCGGTCAGCAGCTGCGGGCCGGCCAGCCAGGGCAGGCCCTCTGCCGGCATGCAGTAGGTGCACCGCAGGTTGCACTTGTCGGTCAGCGAGACCCGCAGGTCCCGGGCGACGCGACCGTACCGGTCGGCGAGGACCCCGTCGGCCGGCGTCCGGGGGGCGGTCATCCGTCGACCGTAGCGCGTCGGACGCCCCGCAGCGCGCCACGGGCGGCGGAGACCACCGCGTCCGCGTACGCCGTGCCGAAAAGCGCGGTGTGCACCAGCAACAGGTGCAGTTGGTGCAGCGGCACCCGCTCCCGCCACCCGTCGGCCGGCGGCCGGGCCTCCCGGTAGGCGGCCAGGATCCGCTCCAGGTGCGGCGGGCCACCGAAGAGGGCCAACTGGGCCAGGTCGGTCTCGCGGTGGCCGCCGTGCGCGGCCGGGTCGACCAGCCAGACCCGGCCGTCGGCGCCCCAGAGCAGGTTGCCGGGCCAGAGGTCACCGTGCACCCGGGCCGGCGGCTCGTCGCCGCCGAACTCGTCGATCCGGTCGACGACCTGCTCGACCAGGGCGGCCCCGGCGCCGTCGAGCGCCCCTCGGTCGACCGACATCCGCAGGTAGGGCAGCAGTCGGCGGCGGGCGAACCAGTCCGGCCACGGGCCGGGATCGGGCGTGTTGTCCTGCGGCAGCGCGCCGATGAACCCGGTCCACTGAGCGCCGAACGCGGTCGCGCCGGACCCGTGCAGCCGGGCCAGGTCGCGCCCGAACGCCTCCGCGGCCTCCGGCGTCGGCTCGCCCGGCTCCACCCAGTCGAGCGCGAGCAGGTCGGGCAGCGCGACCAGCACCTCCGGCACCGGCACGGCGTCGGCCTCGCGCAGCCACCGCAGGCCGGCCGCCTCGGTGGCGAAGAACCCCTCCGGAATCGGCCGCGCCGACCGCTCCGGCCAGGTCTTGGTGAAGACGGAGTGCCCGTCGTCCAGGGTGAGCCGGGACGCGGTGCAGATGTCGCCACCGGAGACCGGCGTCTCCCGGATCCGCTGGTGGGTCAGGAAGGTCGGCAGGTGCTCCGGGTGTGCCCGCAGGTATGCCAGGTCCATGAGCGCAAGGTAGCCGGTACCTGGGACAGCCGGGGACCGTGGCGGAACCGCGGCGGCCGTCGATCGCCGGCCACCTGCGCCGATACGCTCCGTATCTGGGGACGGACCGCGTGTCGTCCACAGGGTCGGACGCGGGCCCCGGCGACCACCGAAGCTCCCGGCATGAACTCCACCGAGCGCCCACGCCTGTCCGTCCGCTCGCCCGGCGATCTCGTCGCGGCCGTGCCCTACCTGCTCGGCTTCCACCCGGCCGACAGCATCGTGGTGGTCGCGGTACGCGGCCGGCGGGTGGTCTTCGCCGCGCGGGGCGACCTGCCCGGGGCCGGCGTCGACCCCGCCCCGGCGGCCCGACACCTGGCCGAGGTGGTGGCCCGACAGGAGGTCGACGCCGCCACGGTCGTCGGTTACGGGCCGGCCGCCCGGGTGACCGGCACCGTGGACGCGGTCGGCGACGCGCTGGACGCGGCGGGGCTGACCGTCCTGGACGCCCTGCGGGTTACCGACGGCCGGTGGTGGTCGTACCTCTGCGTGGAGCCGGCCTGCTGCCCGGCCGACGGCACCCCGTACGACCCGGTCGCCAGCCAGGTCGGCGCGGCGGCGGTGTTCGCCGGTCAGGTCGCCCTGCCCGACCGGGCCGCGCTGGCCGCACAGGTGTCCGCGCTCGACGGCCCGGTCCGGCTCGCCATGCGCCGGGCCACCGCACGGGCCCGCCGTCGGCTGGCCGTGCTCGCCGGCGCACCCGTCGACGGCGCCCCGCCCGAGGACGTCGCGGTCGGTGTCCCGCCCACCGGGGAAACCCCGGCGGAGGATCCACCGGCCGAGGGCGGCCCCGTGGTGGTCGTCGGCTCCGGCGGCGCGACGCGGGCCGTGCGCGCGGCCGGCGTGGCGGCGGTGCGGGCGGCGTTCCGGCGGCAACGGCGCGGCGAGCGGCTGGACGACGACGAGGTGGCCTGGCTGACCGTGCTGCTCACCCACATCCCGGTCCGCGACCACGCCTGGTCCCGCACCGACGGCCGGGACACCGACATCAGCCTCTGGACCGACGTCCTGCGCCGGGCCGAGCCGGACCTGATCGGGGCGCCGGGCAGCCTGCTCGCGTTCGCCGCCTGGCGGGCGGGGCACGGCGCGCTGGCGGCGGTCGCCCTGGAACGGGTGCTCACGGCCCACCCCGACCACTCGCTAGCGGTGATCCTCGACGACGCGCTCCGCCGTGGGTTGGCCCCGTCCGAGCTGGACGGCTGGCCCGTCGTCACCGGTTCGTCGGTGCTGCGCCGCCGCCGGCGCCGTCCGCGCCGGTGAGCCGGCGCCGTTCACCCGGCTACGCGCTGCGCCCCGGCGTAGACGTTCATGGTCGGCCCGCGCAGGAAACCGATGAGCGTCATCCCGGCCTCCTCGGCCAGTTCGACGGCGAGCGTGCTCGGCGCGGAGACCGCCGCGAGCAGCGGCACCCCGGCCATCCACGCCTTCTGGGTCAGCTCGAAACTGGCCCGACCGGAGACCAGCAGCACGTGCCCGGCCAGCGGCAACAGGTCCTCCCGCACGGCCCAGCCGATCACCTTGTCCACGGCGTTGTGCCGGCCCACGTCCTCACGCAGCACCACCAGCTCGCCGTCGGCGGTGAAGAGACCGGCCGCGTGCAGGCCGCCGGTCCGGTCGAACGCGCGCTGGGCGGCGCGTAGCCGGTCCGGCAGCGCGGCCAGCAGCTCGGCGGTGACCGCGAGCGGGTCCTCCCGCACCGCGAACCGGGAACGGGTACGGACCGACTCGATGCTCGCCTTGCCGCACACGCCGCAGGAGCTGGTCGTGTAGAAGTTGCGCGCCGGGTCGGTGGTCGGCTCTGGCACGCCGGGAGACAGCACCACGTCGACCACGTTGTAGGTGTTCGGGGTCTCCGCCCCGGCACAGAGCTGCGCCGTGTGCACGTCCTCCGCCGACCGGATCAGCCCCTCGGTCAGCAGGAAGCCGATCGCCAGGTCGAGGTCGTCGCCGGGCGTACGCATGGTGACGGCGAGCGGCCGGCGTCGCCCGGGGCCGCCCGGCCCGACCCGGATCTCCAGCGGCTCCTCCACGGACAGGGTGTCCTGCCGGCGGATCCGGGCCCGGCCGTCGGCCGCCGCCCCGAGGTCGATCCGCAGCACGCTCCGCCGGTCCGTCGCCCGTCCCATGCCGCCATCCTCCCCCGTGCGCCGCCCCACCCGCACCTTCGCGGCGTCCGCGCCCCCGACGGCCCTGTGGTCCGGTCCCGCTCCCGTGCCGGCCCGCCCCCGCACCCCGACCCGTTCCGCCGGCGCGGGACCGGTTCGGGGCGGTGCCCGTGGGTAGGGTGAGGCGGTGACGGGGTACGCGGCGGTGCTGCTCTCCGGCGGCGCGGCCCGACGGATGCGCGGCGTGGACAAGCCCGCCCGCCTGGTCGGTGGGCGACCGATGCTGCACCGGGTGCTGGAGGCGGTCGCCGGCGCGGACGAGCGGATCGTGGTCGGCCCGGCCGGTCCGGTACCCGCAGGGGTGCGGGTGACCCGCGAGGAGCCTCCCGGCGGTGGACCCGTGGCCGCCACCGCGGCCGGGCTGGCGCTGCTGGGGCCCGGTACGACCACCGTCGCCCTGCTCGCCGCGGACCTGCCGTTGCTCACCGCCTCGGCGGTGGACGGGCTGCGGCGCGCGCTCGACGGGTCGCGGGCCGGGCTGGCCTGTTACGTCGACGGTGACGGGCGTCGGCAGCAGCTCTGCGGCGTGTGGCGGGCCACGGCGGTGCGGGCGGCCCTCGACCGCCTGGCGGCGGAGCGGGGCGGCACTGTCGACGGCGCGTCGGTACGCGGGTTGCTGGCCGGTGTCGCGGTCCGTGAGGTGGCGTGGACCGGCTCGGGACCGCCGCCCTGGTTCGACTGCGACACTGACGAGGACGTACGCCGGGCCGAGGAGTGGACGAGATGACGGTGTTGGACGACTGGGTCACCGCGGCCTGCGCCGAGCTGGATCTGGATCCGACCGAGGTGCCGGTGTCGAGCGTGCTCGACGTCGCCCGGGACGTGGCGCACCAGGTGCTCCGGCCGGGGGCGCCGGTCACCGCGTACCTGCTGGGGGTGGCCGTGGGACGCGGCGCGGACCCGGCCGCGGCGGCCGCGCGGCTCAGCGCGCTGGCCGGTTCCTGGCCGGTGGAACTGGACGGGACCGTACCGGCGGAGTAGCCGCCCTCGGGCGCGGTTCGACGCCCACCGCCCATGGGTAGGGTGGCGGGAACGGACGGAGGCGATCATGACGGCAGACCACCCCTCGGCGCCGGTCGACCAGCCTTCCGGCGGTACGCCGGAGCAGCACGAGTCGATCCTGCTCGACGAGCCGACCACGGCCGATCTGCGGGCCAAGGTGACCGAGGCCTGGCGGGAGTTCGCCCGGGCGCTGGCCGACCGGCTGCGCGGGCTGCCCGCCGGCGGGCACCTGGAGGTCACGCTCGACCCGACCGCCTCCGGCACCGGTGACGCCGTCTACTCGGTCAGCGCGGACGCCGGCGAGGAGGGTCGCCTGTCCGCCCGGGCGGTCGGCAACGCCACCCTGCCGCAGGGCTACCGGCTGGACCGGGCCGCGGTGGCCGACATGGTCGCGCTGGGTTGGTCGCCGCCGGGGGTGGTGCCCGGTTCGGGCGAGCAGTTCGGCCTGGACTGCGGCGTCGACGAGGCGACCCGGTTGTCCGCTGTGCTCTCCCGCACGTTGCGCGACGTCTACGGCGCCCCGCACCCCGCCTTCCTGGTCTACCTGGTGCACGACGCCGAGGGTGAGCCGCTGCCGGTGGAGCCGCTGGGCACGGCCCGCAGCGAGTTCGGCCCGGACCGGGACGTGGAGGCGGACCTGGACGAGGCACTGGCGGCCGCGGCGGCGGCCCAGGCCGGCGAGAACGACGTGCTGGCGCTGGAGGAGCGGGTCCGGACCGTCGTGTCGACGATGCTGAAGTCGAACTCCGACCAGGTCCAGGTCGACTCCGACGGGGACATCAACATCCGGGCCGGCTCGGCGATGGTCTTCGTGCGGGTGCGCGACAACCCGCCCCTGGTCGACGTCTTCTCACCGGTGCTGACCGAGGTGGAGCCGACCGAGCGGCTCTACGTGAAGCTCTCCGAGCTGACCAACCGGATGCCGATCGGCCGGCTCTACTGCGCCGACGACACGGTCTGGGCGTCGATCCCGGTCTTCGGCCGCAACTTCCAGGCCACCCACCTGATGCTGGCGGTGCAGGTGATGACCGGTCTGGCCGACGAGCTGGACGACCGGCTGCACGGCGAGTTCGGCGGCAAGCGTTTCTTCGGCGAGGGCGACAAGCCGGCGCGGGCCGAGGAGCACCGCACCGGCATGTATCTCTAACCGCGCGTCAGCGCACGTCGAGCAGCGTCTTGCCCAGTGTCTCCCGGGCCGGTGGCGGTGACCACGACGCGGCCGGCGAGCGCCGGGTCGGCGCCCGCTCCCAGCGCGGTGATCGTGCCGCCGACCCCGTTACCGGGGATCACCGGCAGTTCGGCGCCGAACGGCCCGAAGCCGCTGGCCCGGAACATCGTCTCGACGAACGTGATGTTGGCGTGTGCCACGTCGACGAGCACCTGGCCCGGTCCGGGTGCCGGGTCGGGTGCCGTCCCGGGCACGAGCACCTCGGGTCCGCCGAACTCCCGCAGCCACACCGCACGCATACCGCCCCCTTGCGTCAAGCCGGTCACCAGTGGACGACATGAAGTCGGGTTGAGGTCAAGGCGTGGAGGGTCCGACGCCGGGGGACTCGACCAGCCGGGACAGCACGATGGTGCTGCGGGACGAGGTGACGAAGGACTCGGCCCGCAGTCGCTCCAGCGCCTCCTCCAGGTGGGAGATGTCGGCGGCGCGCAGGTGCACCAGCGCGTCCGCCTCACCGGAGACGGTGTAGGCGCCGACCACCTCGGGGTGCCGGCGGGCGGCGGCGCCGATCTGCGCCGGGGTGGTCCGGCCGGCGCAGAACAGCTCGACGAACGCCTCGGTGGTCCACCCCACGGCGGCCGGGTCGACGACGGCGGTGAATCCGCGGATGACCCCGGCCGCGCGGAGCCGGTCGACGCGTCGCTTGACGGCGGGGGCGGAGAGTGACACCCGGGTGCCGATGTCCGCGTACGAGGCGCGGGCGTCCGCCACGAGCAACGCAATGATTCGCTGGTCGACCGCGTCTATCTGCAACGTTCCGCCTCTGGGAAGCAATGGTTGTGGCTGTTACCAAAGTTCTACCGTACCTACTCTTGGTGACCGTGAACCAGCAGCGAGTCTCGCGAAAGCGGACATATCTCATGTGCTCGCCCGAGCACTTCGCGGTCGAGTACGCGATCAACCCGTGGATGGACGTGACCACGGCGGTCGACGCCGACCTGGCGGTCAAGCAGTGGGACCGGCTGCGCGAGACGCTGGTCGGGCTCGGTCACGAGGTGCACCTGCTGACGCCGGAGGCCGGCCTGCCGGACATGGTCTTCGCGGCGAACGGGGCGTTCGTGGTCGACGGCACGGTCTACGGCGCCCAGTTCAAGCACGAGCAGCGGGCCGCCGAGGCCGCCGCGCACCGGGCGTTCTACGAGGAGCGGGGCTGGCGGTTCATCGCGCCGAGCGAGACCAACGAGGGCGAGGGCGACTTCGCGTACCTGCCGGAGGCGCACGGCGGGCTGGTCCTGGCCGGCCACGGCTTCCGGACCGAGCCGGCCGCGCACGCCGAGGCGCAGGAGGCGCTCGGCCGGCCGGTGGTCTCGCTGCGCCTGGTCGACCCGCGCTTCTACCACCTGGACGTGGCGCTCGCCTCGATCGACGACGAGAACATCGTCTACTACCCGGGGGCCTTCTCCGCGGCCAGCCAGCGGGTGCTGACCCAGCTGTTCCCCGACGCGGTCGTGGCGGACGACGAGGACGCCCTGGCGTTCGGCCTGAACCTGGTCAGCGACGGGCTCAACGTGGTGCTGAACAACGAGGCGACCCGGCTGGCCGGCAAGCTGAAGGCGGCCGGCTACCACCCGGTGCCGGTGGAACTGGCCGAGCTGAAGAAGGGCGGCGGCAGCGTGAAGTGCTGCATCGCCGAGCTGCGGCACTGACCTCCGCACGCACGAAGGGCGGCCTCCCCTGGGGGAGGCCGCCCTTTCTCGCGTGTCAGCCGAGCGTGGCCAGCTCGTTGATCACCACGTTGGAGAGCATCCGGCCGTCGAGCTGGACCTTGCGCAGGTACCACTTCTGCTGCGGCGTACGCGGCTGGTTGAACTGCCACGAGCCGCGCGGGCTGTCGACCTGGCCGATCTTGCCGAGCGCCAGGTTGACCTGCTGCGGGGACGGGTCCCTGCCGACCAGCCGGATCGCCTTGTCGAGGACCAGCGCGGCGTCGTACGAGGCCATCGCGTAGGTGGTCGGGGAGGCGTTGAACGTCTTGCGGTACGCGGAGGCGAACACCCGGTTGGCGGTGTTGTTCAGGTCGGCCGAGTAGTTCAGCGCGGTCTCGATGCCGAACTTCTCGATCAGCTGCCGGTCGCGGCCCTTCTCGCCGTCGTCGAGTTGGTCCAGGACGGTGCCCTCGGTCAGGAACCCGGGCGCGTAGATCGGCCCCCGGTAGCCCTCGTCGTAGAGCTGCTTGACGAACTGCACCGCCTGCGGGCCGGAGTAGTGGCAGAAGACCGCGTCCGGCTTGCGTTCCAGCGCCTTGCGGATCGGGCCGGAGTAGGCCCGCTTGCTCGGGGTGGCGTAGTCGGGCGTGTAGATCGGGTCCTCGGTGAGGCGGCGGCCCTGCTCGTAGCCGCGCCGGAAGCCGGCGACGACGTCCTGGCTGCCGGGGCCCTGGGTGCCGAAGATGGCGATCCGGCTGGACGCGTCCAGGTTCTGTCGCAGGTACTGCCCGAGCGCCACGCCCGGCTCGTCGAGTACGTAGGAGGTGCGCCAGATGTAGACGACGCCCTGCAACGTGGCGGGCGAGGCGTTGGAGCCGATGAGCGGCACCCGGGCCTGCTCGACGGTGTCCCTGATGCCGGTCATGACGACCGGGTCGACCACGCCGGTGAGCGCGAGCACGCCCTCCTTGAGCAGCCGGTCGACGGCGGCCTTGCCGGTCGCGGCGCTGTTGCCCTCCTCGGCCGGCACCAGCGTGACCGGGTGGCCGCCGAGCTGCTGGGAGTGCAGGCTGAGGAAGAGCTGGAAGCCGTTGGTGATCTCTTCGCCGATGACCTTGTTCGGGCCGCCGCCGGGCACGATCAGACCGATCTTGATCGGGCTGCCGGCCGGGGCCTGCTCCGTGGAGTCGTCACCGGAACCGCAGCCCGCCGCGAGCCCGGTGGTGCCCAGCGCGGCCAGCAGTTGCAGCGCCCGCCTGCGGTTCATCTGTGCCACCGAAATTCCTTCCCGACGGGGTGGCCATGATGCACACCCCTCCGGCGTTCTACCTGGTCGGCAACGCTGCGTCAATGCCCGCATGATCATTGTGAAGGGACCGCAACGCCGCGACCACCCGCGGCCACGCCGCGGAGTCCGGCGCGATCAACCCGAAATGTTCGCATTCCGGCAGCTCAACCAGCGCGGCGTCGCCTCCGGCGGCCCGGTCCGCAGCCACCCAGCCGCGGCTGATCGCGACCGGGACCTGACGGTCGAGAAGACCATGCATGACTACGGTGCGTGTTCGGATCGGCACCAACGCCGATGGATCCGCCTCGGCGTACCGATCCGGCACGTCGGCCGGGCCGCCGCCCAGCAGCGCGGCCACCGCCCCGGCGTCCAGGTCCAGTCGGTACGCCTCGGCGAGGTCCGCGACGGGTGCCAGCGCCAGCACGCCGCCGACCGTCTCCGGGGCGCGTCCGGCCACGTACAGCGCCAGGTGCCCACCGGCCGAGTGACCGACCAGGGTCGGCGGGCCGGGCGCCACCCGGCCGGGCAGCGCGGCGGCGGCCAGCGCCGGCAGGGCGGCGACCCCGATGCGCACGTCGGTGAGCGTGTGCGGCCAACCGCCGTCCGGCTGACCGGTCCGGCGGTATTCGATCTGGGCGACCGGATGGCCGAGCGCGGCCAGCGCCGCCGCCATCGGGCCGGTGTGGGCGCGGTCGTACCCGGCCCGCCAGAAGCCGCCGTGCACCACGACCACCAGCGGACGGGCAGGCCCGTCGCCGGCCGGTCGGCGCAGGTCGGCGCACTGGTCCGGGTGGTCGCCGTAGGCGACGGTCGCGTCCGGCGGGGGAGCCGGCCGGGTCAGCACGTCGCGCGGGTCGCTGGACATGCGGCGACGGTAGCCTGCCCCCGGTCCGGGCGCGTGCGCGTGGTCGGGGTGGGTAAAGATGGGTGCCATGACCGAAGCGCACTCCGCCGGACACGACGACGAACAGGGCAACGATGGCATCCCCGGCACCGTGGTGGTGGTCGGGCCGGACGGCCGCCCGGTCGGCACGGTGCAGACCGACGAGGGCAAGGGCGAGGACCCGACCCGTCTGGTCGAGCAGCCGGCCAAGGTGATGCGGATCGGCAGCATGATCAAGCAGCTGCTGGAGGAGGTGAAGGCCGCCCCGCTGGACGACGCCAGCCGGCACCGCATGCGGGAGATCCACGAGCGCTCGATCGTCGAGCTGAAGGAGGGTCTGGCCCCCGAGCTGCGCGAGGAGCTGGAGCGGATCTCGCTGCCGTTCACCGAGCAGCAGGCGCCCAGCGAGAGCGAGCTGCGCATCGCCCACGCCCAGCTGGTGGGCTGGCTGGAGGGGCTGTTCCACGGCATCCAGGCCGCGCTGGTGGCCCAGCAGATGGCCGCCCGGGTCCAGCTGGAGCAGATGCGGTCCGGCCGGCAGGCGCTGCCCAGCGGCCCGGGCGGGATGATCCCGGGCATGCCGGGGATGCCCGGGAACAACGAGGGCCACGCGCCCGGCCAGTACCTGTGACCCGTCGGCCGGGGCGCCTCGTGCGCCCCGGCCGGTCAGTCCACCCCGAAGACCTTTTCCAGGTACGCGGCGACGCCGTCCTCGGTGTTCGGCCCGGTGACCTCGTGTGCGATCTCCCGCACGGCCGGGTGGGCGTTGGCCACGGCCACGGCCCGGCCGGCCCAGGTCAGCATGGGCACGTCGTTGGGCATGTCGCCGAAGGCCAGCACGTCCCGCTCGTCGATGCCCAGGCGGGCCGCGTACCAGGCCAGGCCGGCCGCCTTGGTCACGCCGGCGGCGGAGATCTCGATCAGCCCGCTGTACGACGAGTGGGTCGCCTCGGCCAGCCCCTCCAGCGCGCCGGCCACCACCCGGACGAACAGGTCCGGGTCCTGCTCACCGGCGCGGACCAACAGCTTCACCGCCGGCGCGGCGAGCAGTTCCTCGGGCGACTCGACCGCCCGGATCGCCTCCGCGTCGGCGTCCCAGCGCAGCGGGTAGTGCGCCTCGTGCCGCATCTGCCGGCTGTCCACGATCTCCACCGCGAAGCTCACCCCGGGCACCTCGGCCCGGAGCCGCCGGGCCACCTCGGCCAGCAGCTCCGGGGCGAGCGGATCGGCGCGCAGCACCTCGTCCGCGACCGGGTCGTAGACCACCGCGCCGTTGGCGCAGATCGCCGGCAGCGGCGCGGCGAGCTGGTCGTACACGAGTTGGAGCCAGCGGATCGGACGGCCGGTGACCAGCACGACCGGCGTGCCCGCGGCGACGAGCCGGGCCAGCACCGCCGACGTGCGCGGGCTGAGCGTCCGGTCGTCGCGCAGCAGCGTGCCGTCGATGTCGGTCGCGACGAGCCGAGGTGGATCTCCCATCACCGGGAGAGTAGTCGGTCCAGGTAGACCGCGACGCCGTCGTCGTCGTTGCGCAGGGTGATCTCGTCGGCCGCGGCGCGCACGTCGGGGTGCGCGTTCGCCACCGCCACCCGGGCCCAGCCGGCCCAGCCGAACATCGGCAGGTCGTTGGGCTGGTCGCCGAAGACCAGCACGTCGGCGGGGTCCACCCCGAGCTGGTCGGCGATGACGCTCAGCCCGGTGGCCTTGTCCACGCCCGGCGGGCAGATCTCGACGAAGCCCAGCCCGGCCTGGGTGAGCGTGGCGACCTCCGGCGGGACGATCCGGCGGGCCGCCGCCAGCAGGTCGTCGACGTGGTGGTCGGCGGTCCGGGCGAACGCCTTGATCACGTCGCAGGAGAGGCACTCGGCGCGGCTGCGCGCCTCGAACCGGTCCGGGTAGGGCCAGCTCGGGTGGTAGTCGCCCCAGAGCGGCGCGTCGTGCTCGTCGGACGCCTCGACCATCACGGTCAGCGGCCCGACGGCGGCCTCCAGGTCGGTCAGGAGCTGGGCCAGCACCTCACCGCGCAGGCGCTCGTCCCGCAGCACCAGCGGCCCGGCCGGGTCGCTCTGGTCGACCACCCGGCCACCGCCGGCCATCACCAGGAAGTCGGCGGCGCGGATGTCGTTGCGGGTGAGCTCGGTCAGACGCGGTCCGCGCCCGGTCGCGCCGACCACCGGGATCCCGGCGGCGCGCACCCGGTCCAGCACCCCGTGGGTGTACGCGGAGACGGTGTCGTCGCTGCGGACGAGCGTGCCGTCGAGGTCGGTGGCGATCAGCTTGGGCAGGCCCGGGCGGGTCATGGTTCCTCCTTCGCCCGCCGCCGTCACGTCGGCCGCCAGGTCCTCGGTGCCGCGACCCTCGAACGGCGGGCAGCAACCGTATCTCGCGAAACGGGCGGCAACCACGGCTTTCCGGCGAATCGGCCGCCAATCCCCGGCGGCCGGTAGGTGGCCGCCCGGTGAGGGCCGGACCCGTCAGCGGGAGCGTTCGGGGCCGGCGAACGGCAGCGTCGGTTCCACGGTCAGGTCGGCGGGCGCCGGGGGTGCTTCGTCGTCGGCGGGCCGCCGCCGCCGGCCGGCCGGTGTTCCCGGCGGCTCGTCGGCCGGCGCCGCTCCGCCCTCCACCGGATCGGTACCCCGGTCGCCGGTCCGGCCGCTCAGGTGCAGCGCGGACGCCAGCAGCGCGACGGCGAGGAACGCGGTGACCAGACCCCGCCCGTGCTCCACCTGGAGGCTCTGCTCCGTCGGGAAGAAGAGGATGCGTCGGGCGAGTTGCTGGAGCGACGCGGCGGTCGCGACCAGCACGCCGAACAGCGGCGCCGCGAGACCGAGGCCGGCGATCCGGGCGTGCCGCCGGACCGGCGGGGCGCCACGCAGCGTCAACGCCAGCGCGACCGACAACCCGAGCAGACCCACCAGGTACGCCGTCCCGAAGGCGCCCGTCTCGGCGATGCCGTTGGCCAGTTGGGTCGGCGCGCCCTCCTCCCGCGAGTCGGCCGGGATGGCGATCACCACCCACTCGCCGATCAGCGAGGCGAGCGCGGCGACCGCGCCGAGCCCGACCAGCACCGGCGGCAGGCGGTGGTCACGGCCCAGGCCGGCCAACGACCGGCCGACCCGGCCGGGCGGGGCCTCGTCGGCGTCACCCCACTCCACGACGGTGGTGCCGTCGTGCCGGTCGTCCTGCCTGGGGATGGGGAGATCCTGCGACATCGGCCACCCTTCCCGTGCGCGGGCCTGCGTCGAATCATGGCACAGCCGGCACCCGGGCACCCGGACCGCGAGCCGCCGGACCGGTGCGGGGCGGCCCGCTTTCGGTTAGCGTCGGTGCCATGCCTATCCGTACCGCTTCCGCTCGTTGGCAGGGCAACCTGACCGAGGGGTCGGGCACCGTCCGCACCGGCAAGGGCGGCCTGTCCGGCAACTACTCCTTCAAGTCCCGCTTCGAGGAGGGCGAGGGCACCAACCCCGAGGAGCTGATCGGCGCCGCGCACGCCGGCTGCTTCTCGATGGCCCTCTCCAAGCAGCTCGCCGACGCGGGCGCCACCGACACGTCGGTGGAGACGACCGCCAAGGTGCACTTCGACAAGACCGACGCGGGCATGACCGTGACCCGCATCGACCTGGAGACCGTCGGCCAGGTTCCCGGCCTCGACGAGGCGGATTTCACCAAGCTGGCCGAGGCGGCCAAGGAGAACTGCCCGATCTCCCGGCTGCTCTCCCCGGGCGCGCAGATCACGCTGAACGCCCGTCTGGCCTGACACCACGTACGGACGGCGGGGGTGTCCTCCGGGGCGCCCCCGCCGCACCGCGTGCCGACCGCGAGGGAGTGACCGGGCCGCGTGGCCGTGGAGATGAGCCGGGACCGGTTCGAGGAACTGGTCGGCGAGGCGCTCGACGAGGTGCCCGAGGAACTGCTCGGGCTGATGAGCAACGTGGTCATCCTGGTCGAGGACGATCCACCCCCGGGCGAGGACCTGCTCGGTCTCTACGAGGGGCACGCGCTGACCGAGCGCGGCTGGGACTACTCCGGCGTGCTGCCCGACCGCATCCTGATCTACCGCAACCCGATCCTGGCGATCTGCGACACCGACGAGGACGTGGTCGACGAGGTCGCGGTGACCGTGGTGCACGAGATCGCCCACCACTTCGGCATCGACGACGAGCGCCTGCACGCCCTCGGCTGGGGCTGACCGGTCCCCGGCGCGTCCCCGCTCGGCTGATCCCGTCGGTTGCGCCGGTCCCCTAACCTCCGGATCAGGCACATCCCGATGCAGGAGGAAACCCCATGCGCAGCGCGCTGTTCTCCGCGGAGAACCTCGAGAAGGAGTCCCAGCAGCCGGGCATGCGGCTGCAGAACTCCAAGATGCTGAAGATCGAGCTGAACGGCGAGGCGATGGCCCGCGTCGGGTCGATGGTCGCGTACCAGGGCCAGGTGCAGTTCCAGGCGCTCGGCTCGGGCGGCATCGGCAAGTTCATCAAGCAGCGGCTCACCGGTGAGGGCGTCCCGCTGATGAAGCTCTCCGGGCGCGGCGACGTGTTCCTGGCCGAGCTGGCCAAGGACGTGCACATCATCGACCTGGAGCCCGGCGACGCGCTGTCCATCAACGGCTCCAGCGTGCTCGCCTTCGACTCCACCCTCCAGTACGACATCAAGATGGTCGGCGGCGCCGGGATGGCATCCTCGTCCGGCCTGTTCAACTGCGTCTTCAGCGGGCACGGCCGGATCGCGATCACCACCAAGGGCACTCCGGTGGTGCTCAACGTGGACGCGCCGACGTACGTCGACCCGCAGGCGGCGGTCTGCTGGTCGGCCAACCTCCAGACCGGCTACCACCGGGCCGAGCAGCTCGGCCTCGGCACGCTGCTCGGGCGCAGCACCGGCGAGGCGTTCACGATGAGCTTCGCCGGGCAGGGCTTCGTGGTGGTGCAGCCGTCGGAGGAGCCGCCGGTGGCCGGCAGTGGCGCCCAGCAGCAGCAGGGTGGCCTGCTCGGCGGCCTGCTGCAGTGACCGGCCGCGCTGGGTGCGCCCTGGGGAGCACCCGGCGCGGTCTCAGTTCAGCTCGCCGGCGCGCAGCCGGGCCAGCCAGGCCGCGGCGTCGGCGTAGTCGGCGTCGGAGAGGCCGGCCGGCGCGGGCGTCGGCCGGTCGGCCGCCGCCGTGCCCCAGCGGTGCCGGGGGTACGACCCGAGGAAGCGCACGTCGGCGCAGACCCGGCGAAGCCCGCGGAGCGCCTCGCCGAGGCGTACGTCGGCGACGTGCCCGGTGCAGTCGAGGAAGAACACGTAGCGGCCGAGCGCCTCGCCGGTCGGGCGGGACTCGATCCGGGTCAGGTTGACCCCGCGCACGGCCAGTTCCATGAGCACCCCGAGCAGCGCGCCCACCCGGTCGTGCGCGATGTAGACCGCCAGCGAGGTGAGGTCGTCGCCGGTGGGCGGCGGGGGCGGCCCGGGGCGGGAGACCAGCGCGAACCGGGTCACCGCGTCCGGATGGTCGGCGATCTTGTCGGCGAGGACGCTGAGCCGGTGCCGGGCGGCGCCGATGGGGGCGCAGATCGCGGCGTCGTACTCGCCGCTCGCCGCGCCGGCCGCGGCGGCGCCGTTGGAGAGCACGTCGACCACGGTGGCGTCGGGCAGGTGGTCGCGGAGCCAGCCCCGGCACTGGGTGGACGCCTGCGGGTGGGCCGCCACGCTGCGCACGTCGGCCGGCGTGACGCCGGGTCGGCCGGCGAGGACGAACTCCACCGGTAGGACCACCTCGCGGGTGATCACCAGCGGGTCCCCCTCGGCCAGCTCGTCGAGCGTGACGCCGACCGCGCCGCCGATCGAGTTCTCCAGCGGCACGAGGGCGGCGTCCGCCTCCCCGGCCCGTACGGCGTCCAGCGCCTCGCCGACGCTGCGGGCCGGTGTCCGGTCCCCCCGCTCGGCGGCGGGCACGGTGCGCAGCGCCTGCTCGGCGAAGGTGCCCTCGGGGCCCAGGTAGACGAAGCGGGTCGGCGGTGTTCCCGGCATGGCGACCAGCCTACGCACCCGGGGCGCCGTCGCAGGCCAGGGTGCGGATGCCGGGCGGACCGGCGGCGCGCACCTCGACGCCGCACACGTCGGTCCCGGCGGTGACCAGGGTGGGTGCGCCGGACGGGCCGCGCGTGACCACCTGGAGTTCCTCGTGCCCGGTGACCGCAAGGACGGTGTAGTGCCAGCCCTGCGCGCAGAGCGGTCCGGTGCGGACGGTGACCTTCACGTCCCGGGGCAGCACCCCGGCGGAACCGCGCAGCAGCGCCACTATCCGGTCGCCGGACGGCTTGCCCCGGCAGGGTGTGGCAGCCGGATCGGGGGTCCGGGTGGTGGGCGGCGGCGCGGCCGGGGTGACCGGTGGGATCGGCGGCGCGCTCGCGGTGGGGGTGGCGGACGCCGAGGCGCGGGGGCCGGCGGTGGCGACGGGCTCACGCAGCTCGGGCGGGGTGCCGCACGCGGTGAGCGCGAGCAGGGCGAGCAGCGTCACCGGGGCGGACCGGCGGCGGGGTGCGGTGCGGGGCACTGGGCAGTCCTCGACATCGAGGGGCGTCGACGCGGCCCGAGGGCCGAGCCCATCGTAGGAGGATCATCCGCCGGGGTGAAGCCCGGTGGTCAGACCACCGAGAAGAACGTGAGGGACCCGGCCACCGAGGCGCCGGTCAGCACCGGTGTGGAGATCGCGTCGACCGTGGTGCCGGCGTCGGAGCCGGGCCGGCGGACCCGGAGCAGCCCGCGGGCGAGGCGGCCGGAGTGCAGCGCGAGCAGCGGCGGGATCTTGTCGGTCTCCTGCTCGGTGAGCTCGCTCGGGCTGGCGGTGAAGTCGACCAGGCGCAGGCCGCCCTCCAGCAGCGGCAGGCCGATCACGTCCTCCGGCGCGCCCAGGCAGAGCAGGTCGCAGCCGGACGAGGAGATCGCCACCACGCAGGTGTCGGCGTCGATCAGCAGGCACGGCTCGGCGGCCCGGGAGACGGTGCCGGACCACTGCCCGACGTTGTCGGACCCCTGCTCGGCCGGTGCCTCCCCGAACACTTCCGAGAGTGAGAGCTCGACGTGGGCCACCGCGCCTCCTATGTACACCGACGGTCTGTCCACGCTAGCCGGTCGGCACGGCGGCCTTCCGGCCGCGCTGCGCTGCCGGTCGCCGGTGCCACCCGTGGTTCGGACGGCTCGGGGACCGGGGGACAGGCGTCGGTGCGACGGGAACCCCGGGGCCGGGCGGCCGGCGACGACGCGGACCGACGGAACCGGTCGGGGCGGAGCCGTGGACCGCGTGGCGTCGTCGGAGACGTTACCGGCGGGCGGCCCGCTTGTCAGCGGCCGTTCGGCCCTCGTCATACCACCGGTAGTCGGCGGATGGACGGTACGTGCCGTTGAGCCACGTCGACGGCGCCTGGGCGACCCGGGACAACTTCTCGGCGGTGGCCGGGCTGATCCGGTTGCCGGCGGCCACGAGCAGCCGGTCCAGCTCCCGGTGGGTGGCCATGAGGCAGTCCTTCGGCAGGCCGTAGACGCTGATCACCCCGGAGCCGACGAATGTCAGCACCGGGGTGACCGGGATCGGCAGGCCGACCGCGTCGGAGAGCGCCTTGCTGGCCCGCTTGGCGTCGCGGCGCGCCTCCGCCACATAGGGCGGACGCTTGCCGTTGATCTGCACCACGTCGCCGGCGACGAGGACGCGGGCCCGGCCGTGGTCGGCGATGGTGACCGCGAAGAGCCCGCTCGGCCCGATCGCGAGGAACCCGGCCCGGTCGTCGTGGCCGTGGTCGAAGAGGGCGTCGGCGGGATCCGTCCGGGGCCACTCGATCACGTGCCACGCGGGGCCGAGGTGGTCGAGCTGCCCCAGGGCACGGGCCCCGGCCGCTTCCAACCGGCGGGCGCCCCGCTCGGCCCGACGGCGGCGCGCCCACTCCAGGGGAGTGGGTCGGGCCGGCTCGAGCACCGACGTGGCCTCGACCCGGGGATGCGGCACCGAGCGGGGCGGCAGTGCCCGGCTCGGTACGGCTCGACGAGCGGGAAAGACAGTCATCGCGACCTCCGGCAAAAGGTCTCTCGAAGTTATGTCTCCACTACCCTACGTTGAACCCCGGGGGGCTCGGCAAGTTGGAGCGCCGGAGTGAGTGCGGATGAATGCCATATTCATTCACACTTCTTTTCCGGATGGTGCGGAAGCCTGCCCTACGCTGCGAGGGTGACCCACTACGTGGACAGCGAAGTGGCCCGACTCGGCACGGTGCTGCTGCACCGCCCGGGACCGGAACTCGCCCGCCTCACCCCACGCAACAACGACAGCCTTCTGTTCGACGCTATCCCATGGGTGGGACGGGCGCAGGAGGAGCACGACGCCTTCGCGGCCGCCCTGCGCTCGCGCGGGGTGGAGGTGCTCTACCTGGCCGACCTGCTCGCCGAGACCCTCGCCGTGCCGGACGCCCGGGCCGAGCTGACCGAGCAGGTGCTGCGGTCCCGCCGGCTCGGCGACACCCTCCGCCGCCGGGTCGCCGACCACCTGGCCTACCTCGATCCGGCCGCCCTGGCCGACGTCTTCGTCGCCGGGCTCGCCCACGAGGAGCTGCGCGTCGGCGCCGACCGGCCCGGCGGTCTGGTCTGGACGCTGATGGACCGGCACGACTTCGTCATCGACCCGCTGCCGAACCTGTTGTTCACCCGCGACTCGTCGGTGTGGATCGGCGACCGGGTCGGGGTCACCAGCCTGGCCATGCCGGCGCGTCGGCGGGAGACCACGCTGACCGACGCGATCTACCGCCACCACCCGCGCTTCGTCGGCACCGAGTTCGTCTACCACCCGCGTCTGGAGCACCTGGAGGGCGGCGACGTGCTGCTGCTCGCCCCGGGCGTGCTCGCCGTCGGCGTCGGCGAGCGCACCACCCCGGCCGGCGCGGAGCGGCTGGCCCGGCAGGTGTTCGCCGCCGGGCTGGCGCACACCATCCTGGTGGTGCCGATCGCCCAGGAACGCGCCACCATGCACCTGGACACGGTCTGCACGATGGTCGACGTCGACGCGGTGCTGATGTATCCGAACATCGCCAGCGAGCTGTCCGCGTACACGGTCATCGCCGGCGCGGACGGCGACGAGCCGCGGGTCGACGGGCCGGCGCCGTTCCTGCGGGCCGCCGCCGACGCGATGGACCTGGACCAGCTCCGGGTGATCGACACCGGCCTGGACCCGGTCACCGCCGAGCGCGAACAGTGGGACGACGGCAACAACACGCTCGCGCTCGCGCCGCGCCTCTGCGTGGGCTACGAACGCAACGTGGAGACGAACGCGCAGCTGGAACGGGCCGGCATCGAGGTGATCGCCATCGCCGGCTCGGAGCTGGGCTCCGGCCGGGGCGGCCCCCGTTGCATGTCCTGCCCGCTGGTACGCGAGCCGCTGCGCGGGTGAGACCGGCCCGGCCGGAGCCGCTCAGCGCAGGGTCAACTGGCGACCGAGCAGGCCCTGCCGGGCGCGGCGCCCGGCCGCGTCCAGCGGCTCCCGCTCCGCCACCGCCTCGGCGTAGCGCTTGGCGAACTCGGCGACCGGCGCCTCCCACTCGGCGGCCGGGGTCTCCTCCGGCAGGTCCCAGACCGGCACCAGCCGGCCGTGCGCCCGGAACATGCCGGCGAACCGGGTGTCGTCGCCCAGCCGCAGCGAGCCGGCCGCGGACAGTCGGGACAGCGCGTCCAGCGCGGTGTCCTCATCCTCCGGCAGCACCCAGCGCACGTGTGCCTTCTCGGTGACCTGGCACCAGTACGCGGCCCGGGCCGCCGCCAGCTTGACCGTCGGGTAGATCGCCGCGTTGGCCCGCTCCAGCGACGCCTGCACGTTCGGGTCGTCGGCGGCACCCGGGTCCAGCCAGAACTCGAACCCGTCGTGCATGCTGATCTCCAGCGGGCCGTCCACCAGGACGTCCTGGAGGCGGGGGCCCGGCCCGGGCAGCGGCGGCACGCTCACCTGGCCGCCCGGCTCGGTGCGCAGCGCGCTGAGCAGCGCGTCGGCCAGGTCCCGGGAGACGTCGCCGGACTGCTGGTGCCGCTGCAGGCCGATGAAGACCCGCCCGTCCGGCTTGGTCATCGCCGGCGCGGCCATCGGCAGGACGGTGGCCAGGGTGACCGGGCGGTCGCCGTACTCCCCGACCAGCTCAGGGGTCAGCCGCAGCGGCGCGGACGCGGCCGGCACCAGCTCGCGGAGGGCGATCCACTCCGGCTCGTCGGCCAGACCCTCGAACGGTCGGGGCACGAAGACGTCGCGCACCTTCTCCCGCTTCGGGGTGGCATCTGCGGCCCGTTGGCTCTTTCGACGCTTGCTCACGGCCCCACAGCCTAGATGCCGATCCGGACCCGCCGGGGGCGGACCCGCGGGCCCGGCCGGCTCAGCCGGCGGCGACCAGGTCCGGTCGGTGCGATCCGGCCGGGTCGAACTCCGCCCAGACGCTCTGACCGAGGCCGTCCCGGTCGACGCCCCACCGGCTGGAGAGCCCGGAGACGATGTGCAGACCCCGCCCGTCGACCGCGTCCGGGGACGCGATCCGCATCCGCGGGCCGGCGCCGGAGTCGCCGTCGGTCACCCGGAGCTGGACGCTCGGCCCCCGCTCGGTCGTCCGCAGCCGCCAGGCCACCCGCACCACCCCGCCGGGCAGCGGGTCGGCGTGCCGGACCGCGTTGCCGACCAGCTCGGCGAGGACCGCCACCAGGTCGGCCAGCAGGGCCGCGGGGACGAGGCCGGTCAGCTCGTCGGCGAGCCGGTGCCGGGCCAGGCGCGCACCGGTCGCGTGGTGGGGCACCACCACGCACCACGATCGTTCGGCCGAACCCGTCGACACGTCGTTCCTTCCACCCCCGTGGGCGCCCGGGTCAACCCCGGGGCAGCCGCACCTCCGCGACCGTACCTCCACCGGCCCTGGGTCGGAGGGATACCCATCCATTCTGCTGTTCAACGATCTGGCGGACGAGATAGAGCCCCAACCCGGCCCCCGGATAGCGCCGACGGTCGCCGGACTCTCCCTGCCAGAACCGGTCGAAGGCGCGTTCCACGTGCTCCGGTCGGATGCCGATGCCGCGGTCGGCGACCCGGAACGACACGGTCCGTTCGTTCGCCTCGGCCCGGATCTCGATCGGGGTGTCCGGCAGCGAGTACTTGCCCGCGTTGGTGCCCAGCTCGGTGAGCACGGTGGTCAGGCTGTGCCGGTCGCCGAGGGCCTTCGGCAGGTCGGCCGGCAGGTCGAGCACGACCCGGTGCCGGATGTCCGCCGGCAGGTCGGCGACCGCCGCCCGCAGCGCGTCGACCAGGTCGAACGGGGCGGTCGGCTCACCGCCGGAGCGGTGTTCGGTGGCGGCGGTCAGCAGCCTGTCGACCAGCCGGGCCAGCTCGTTGGCACGCTGCCCGATGATCCGGGCGGCCTGCCGTCGGTCGTCGTCGCTGAGCGACTCCCAGTGGTCGGTGAGCGTGTCCGCGTACCCCTTGATCACGGTGACCGGGGTACGCAGCTCGTGACTGGTCACCGCGACGAACAGGTCGCGGTCGTGGTCGCGCCGCTGCTGGTCGGTGATGTCGCGGAAGGTGACCACCCGCAGCGCGGTCGGGCCGGGCAGCTCGCCCGAGGTGATCCGCAGCCAGCGCCCGTCCACCATCCGGTGGTCCAGCACCTGGCCGGGCGGGGGCAGCGGGAACGGCAGCGGCCGGCTCAGCGCCTCGTCCGCCGGCCGGCCGGTCACCTGGGCTGCCGCCGGGTTCCAGAGCCGGACGCGGTGGTCGCGGTCGACCACCGCCAGGCCGTCCGCGAGCGCCGCCACGACCGGGCCGTCGCCGTGCACCGGCAGGCCGGTCTGGTCGCCGTACATGTGCGCGATGCAGGCGGCGACGTAGCCGACGACGGCGCGCTGCGAGGCGTCCAGCGGCTCGCCCGCCGGGTAGAGGGCGTGCAGGCTGCCGACGGTCAGCCCGCCGATCTCCGCGCGCGCCACGATCATCCGGCTCAGACCCCGGCCGGCCACCTCGTCGGCGAGCGCGCCGGGGATCGCGTCCACCCGGACCTCCCGCACCGGTGGGCCGGCCAGGAGGCAGACGGTGGCCGGGTCGGTGGCCGGCAGCGGGCGGCCGATCACGAACTCGGCGCTGCCGGTAGCGGCGATCACCCGACCGCCGGCCGGGGTGAACTCCACGAAGACCAGGCCCGCCGCGCCGATCGCGGGTTCGACCTCACGGAGCAGGCTGGTGAGCACGGCGAGGCCGGACTCGCCCGAGTTGATCATCTTGATCACGGACGTGTGACCGGCGATGAGGGCGGGGTAGTCGGTTCGCTCCGGCATGTCCCGAGTGTGCCGCGCCGTCCGCGCCGTGGACACCCCCGCCCGGGCGACCGTCCGCCGGACGGATCGACGAGGCTCACCGGCCCAACCGGGCCAGGGTACGGGCGGGCCGGTCGGTGATCACCCCGTCCACCCCGGCGGCGAGCACGAGTTCCAGGTCCTCCGGCTCGTTCACGGTCCAGACGTAGACCGAGTTCCCGGCCGCCCGCAGCGCCGGGACGAGCTGCGGGCGGGCCCGCACCAGCTCCACCCCCGGCCCGGCGATCCGGCTGCCGAAGGGCAGCCGGCCCAGCCGCAGCCAGCGCGGCAGCACCTCCAGCAGCAGCACCGTGGGCAGCGCCGGTGCGAGTTCCCGGATCCGCCGAACGGCCAACGGGGAGAACGACATCACGGTCACCTGGACCGGGTCGTCCGGGCCGGGCTCGGTGAGGCCGTGCCGGCGCAGCAGGGCGACCAGGCGACGCTCGACGTCGCCCCGGTGACGCGACGGGTGCTTGGTCTCGATCAGCATCCGGACCGGTCGCCCGGCGGACAGCACGGCGTCGAGCAGCCGTTCCAGCGTGAGCAGCCGGGTGTGCGACTCGTCGAGCGGCGCGGCGCCCTCGGCCACCGCCGCGGCGGGGTGCCAGGAGCCGAAGTCCAGCGCCTCCAGCTCGGCGAGCGTACGCGCGCTGACCAGTCCACTGCCGTTGCTGGTCCGGTCCAGCCGGCGGTCGTGCACGCAGACCAGGTGACCGTCGCGGGTCAGCCGGACGTCGCACTCCAGCCCGTCCGCACCCTCGTCGAGCGCCCGCAGGTAGGCGGCGAGGGTGTGTTCCGGCAGGTCGTGCGAGGAGCCGCGATGGGCGAAGACCAGGGGGGCGGTCATGGCCGGGAGGTGCCTCAGGCGACCCGGCCCGGCTGCCCGTCGTCGGTGACCACCGGGCGGCCGGCGGCGGCCCAGTCACCCATTCCGCCCTCGACGTTGCGGACCTGGTCCCAGCCGTTGCGGAGCAGGTAGCCGACGACCTGGCCGGAGCGCCCGCCGGAGCGGCAGATCACCGCCACCTCACGGTCGTCGGGGATCTCGGCGAGCCGGGCCGGCAGCTCGGTCATCGGCAGGTGATGGGCGGCCGGCGCGTGACCGGCGGCCCACTCGTCGTCCTCACGGACGTCGAGCAGGTAGACGTCGTCGGGCACGGCCGACGCGGGGACGCTGGGAAGCTGGGCTCCGAACACGATTGCCAAGCCTAGCCGCCCGGACCGGTCAGAGCCGGGTGACCCAGCGGGAGTTGGCGCCGGCCCACTCCGGCACCCGCCGGTCGCGCAGCGCGGTGAAGAGCCCGTCGCCGCCGTTGTCCAGCACCACGTACGAGACCTGGTCGATGGTCTGCGGGTAGGAGGGGACCCGGACGCCGCGCAGGGCGTCCGCGGGCAGGCCGCGGAGCGCGAACAGCAGTTCGTCCAGGGGTACGCCGTTGGTGTCCACGGTCAGCGCCCCGCCGACGGCGCGCAGCACCCGGTCCAGTTTCACCGGGTCGGTGCGCAGGTGCGTCTCGCCGGCCCGGTCGAGCACGGCCCGCAACATCTGCTGCTGGTGCCGTTGCCGGTCGAAGTCGCCCCCGGGCAGGTCGTAGCGCTGCCGGACGTAGTCCAGCGTCCGGGCCCCGTCCATCCGCTGGCAGCCGACGTCGAACCGGGTCTTCGTGTGGATCGAGCGGACCGGCGTGTCCACGCACATGGTGATGCCGCCGAGTTGGTCGATCACCTGCTTGAAGCCGGAGAAGTCGATCAGCGCGGCGCCGTCGAAGCGGATCCCGGTGAGCCGGGTGAGGGTGGCGCTGAGCAGGCGGGCCCCGCCCTCGCCCCCGCCGCCGTGCTCGTACGCGGCGTTGACCTTGTCCTGGCCGCCCGGGAAGCCGGGCGCGGCCGGGACCGCCACCAGCAGGTCGCGCGGGACGGAGATCAGGTACGCCTGCCGCATCCCGGCCGGCACGTGCACGATCAGGATGCTGTCCGAGCGCTGGTCCTCCGGGTTGGCGCCGGGGCGGTGGTCGGAGCCGATCAGCAGGTAGTTGAGCGCCCCGTCCAGGTCCGTCCGCTTCTTGCGGGCGGTCGGGTCGAGCAACTGTTCCTTGGCCACCGTGCGGTCGTAGCGGTGGGTGAGCCAGTTCAGCCCGGCCACGCCGAGCGCGGCGAGCAGGACCAGGGCGAGCCCGGCGCCGAGCAGGAACCGGGGCCAGCGGGCCGGTCGGGCCGGCCCGCGTCGGTTCCGTGCTGGCCTGGACGTGACGATCCCCCCGTGGTCGCGACATGAGACCCGCTCACGTCAGGCTACGGGGGGATCGGCCGGCGGATGCCGGCTTCGGTCATTTACGGGTGGAGAGAACGGTCGGGTTGGCCACGATGAAGTCGGCCAGCTTGTCGTTCTTGACCGCCTGGAACATCTCCATGGTCGTGGCGTTGAACGTCTCCCGGCCGTTGCCGTTGCCGGCGAACGTCCCGCCGTTGGTGCGCAGCGTGACCAGGTCGTTACCGCTGAGGTTCTTGAGCGTGAAGATGAAGTCGGCGATCGGCACGCCGCCGGTGTCCAGGACGAACGCCTTGCCGGCCGCCTTCATCAGCGAGTTCAGCTTGATCGGGTTGGTCAGCATGCCGCCCTCGGTGGCCTTCTTGGCCATCGCCTTGATCAGCTGCTGCTGGTTCTGCTGCCGGTCGTAGTCGCTGTTCGGCAGGCCGTAACGCTGGCGGGAGTAGTCGAGCGCCTCCCAGCCCTCCATCTCCCGGCAGCCCTTCTTGTGCACCACGGGCTTGTAGGGCTTGCCGGTCTTCTTCGCGTCCGCGTTCCACATCGGCTTGCCCTCGACCATCGACATGTGGTGGGAGGGAACCTCGTGGCTGACGCAGATCCGCACGGTGCCGAGCGCGTCGATGACGTTCTTGAACCCGCCGAAGTTGATGATCGCGGCGCCGTCGAAGCTGATCCCGGTCATGCCCTTGATGGTCTTGGCCATCAGCTGGGCACCGCCCTCCCAGCCGCCGCCGTTCTGCGCGCCGTGGAAGAAGGCGGCATTGATCTTGTCGGTGCCGCCCTTGTAGCCGCTGTCCTTGAACGCCGGAATGCGCGCCTCGGTGTCCCGCGGGATCGAGATGAGGTATGCCTGGTCGTGGCTGGCCGGGATGTGCAGGATGATGATCGTGTCCGACCGCACGTCGTCGGCCGCCCAGCGCGCCCGGGCGTCGACGCCGAGCAGCAGCATGTCGATCGGGCCCTCCAGGCTGCTGCCGCCCTCGGCCTCGCTCTTGCCCGCCTCGCCGAGCAGGTTGCGCTGGGCGATGTTGTTGGTCGCCTGACCGATCACCGCCTTGCTGCCGACGATCGCGATCCCGCTGGTCACCATCAGGACGGCGCCGAGAACCAGGGTGAGTTTGGCCCAGAGCGGGTCCCGGCGCTTGGTGCGCTTCTTCTTCCCGCCACCGGGTCCACGGCCACCGGGGCCGGGCTGGGTGGGGATGATCGGGGGGACCCGCCCGGATGATCCGGGCTCCAGTGAGTGCGGGCGGCGGCTGGTCTGGACCGACATGCGTGCTCCAGCTCGATGATCGGGGGCGGGACCACTGTACGTATCTGTTGCCGTTCTCGCGACCTCCTGAGGCGGCTATTCCCGTCAATACCGGCCGATCTCCCCGAGTTGTGGCCGAACGGGCGAGGGAGAGCGACCGGACGACGGTTGGCCGGTGTGGCGCCCGCAGTGGGGTCAGTCGCCCGCGCTCTTCTGGTTGGCCCGCATCCACTCGGCCATCTTGTCCCCGACGATCGCCTGGTACATCGCCAGCGCCTTCTCCCGGTCGGAGACCACCACCGACTGGCCGTCGATGGTCTGCCCGCCCAGGTTGGGGCTGGTGACGAACGTCAGGTTCTCGCCGCGCAGACTGCGGAACTGCACCGCCATGTCGGTCAACGAGAACCCCTGGTCGACCGTGACGGCGGCGGTGACCGCCTTGAGGAAGTCGTTCAGCTTCTTCGGGTTGCTCAGCGTCCCGGTGCTCGCCGCCTTGTCCATCAGCGCCTTGAGGAACTCCTGCTGGTGGCGCATCCGGGCGAAGTCGCCGTCGGGGAACTGCTTGCGCTGCCGGACCCAGTCCAGCGCCTCGGCGCCGTTCATGTGGTTCACGCCCTTGGTGAACGTCCGGTACGGCTTGTGGATCGAGGTGATCGTCCGCTCCACCTTGAGGTCGACCCCGCCCAGGGCGTCCGTGACGTCCTTGAAACCGGCGAAGTCGATCGCCATGACGTGGTCGATCCGTACGTCGGTGAAGCACTCCACGGTCTTCACCGCGAGCGGGAGGCCGCCGAACGCGAACGCCGCGTTGATCTTGTTGCGCGAGCCGGAGTCGCAGGTCGCGCCCGCGTTCTCCGGGATCGGCACGTACAGGTCGCGCGGGATGGAGACCAGGTAGGCGCTCTTGTGGTCGGCCGGGATGTGCATGACGATCACGGTGTCCGCGCGCCACTTGCCGGCGCCGTCGACCGGGGCGTCCGGGTCCCGGGAGTCGCTGCCCACGAGCAGGATGTTCAGCGCGCCGTCGACCTGCTTCGCCGGCCGCCCGCCGGTGATCTCGGAGAACGGGTCGGTGCGGGCCAGGTCGCCGTCGAGGTTGCGGGCGTAGAGCCAGGCGCCGACGCCGCCGAGCAGCGCCAGCACGAGCACCGCGATGCCGGCGACCAGGCCGATCCGGCCCCAACGCGGGCGGGGGCCGCGCCGACCCGGTCCGCCCGGGCCGCCACCGGATCCGCCGGGCCCGGTCGGTCCCACCGGGCCGCCGGGGCCGCCCGAGCGGGGCGCCTCGTCGGCCGAGGGGTACCAGCGGGCATCCGTGGCGCGGGCGCGCGCGGTGGCGCCCCGGCCGGAGCCGGGAACCTGGGCGCGGCCCGCTCCGCGGTTCAGGGGACGCGGGAACGGAGCGCCGGCAGACGAGGTCGCTGACATGTAACCGAGGGTAGGTCGGCCGGGCCACCGTCGCCCTCAGGCGCGCACCGGTGTCAGCCGGCTGCCAGCCGGGTTCAGTACCCTAGCCGCCCGCGGAAGTACTCGATCGTGCGTCGGAGGCCGTCTTCGGGCGTCACGGTCGGCTCGTATCCCAGCAGCTCCCGGGCGAGCGTCAGATCAGGGCGGCGCATCTCCGGGTCGTCCGAGGCTCGAGTGATGTAGCTCACCTCCGACGTGCTTCCGGTGAGTGACACGATCGTCTCGGCCAGTTGTCGCATCGACATCTCGTGCTCGGTGCCGCAGTTGATCGGGCCGGTCTGCGTCGAGTCGAGCAGCAGCAGGATGCCGCGCACCAGATCGTCGACGTAACAGATCGAGCGGGTCTGGTCACCGGTGCCGTGCACGGTGATCGGCTCGCCGCGCAGCGCCTGGGAGATGAAGGTCGGGATGGCGCGGCCGTCGTCCGGGCGCATCCGCGGGCCGTACGTGTTGAAGATCCGCACGATCGCGGTGTCGGTGCCCCGGCTGCGGTGGTAGGCCATGGTGGCCGCCTCCGAGAAGCGCTTCGCCTCGTCGTAGACGCTCCGGATGCCGATCGGGTTGACGTTGCCCCAGTACGTCTCGCGCTGCGGGTGCTCCTTCGGGTCCCCGTACGCCTCGGAGGTGGAGGCCATCAGGAACCGGGCGCCGTCGGCGGTGGCCCGCTCCAGCAGTGCCAGCGTGGCCACCGAGCCGACCCGCAGGATCTCCACCGGCAGCTTCTCGAAGTCGGTGGGGCTGGCCGGCGACGCCATGTGCAGGATCGCGTCGAACCGCTCGGCCACCGCCGGGTGGTCGGTCGGCAGGCCGTCCGAGATGTCCGCCTCGACCAGCGTGAAGGTCGGCTCCTCCAGCAGGTGGACCAGGTTGTCCTTGGAGCCGGTGACGAAGTTGTCCAGCACCACCACCGTGCAGCCGCGCTCGACGAGCCGGTCGACCAGGTGGGACGGGACGAAACCGGCGCCGCCGGTGACGAGGATGCGGTGTCCGGCACCGAAGCGGGGAGCGACGTTCATGCCGGCCAGCCTATACAGGTGAGGAGGGGCCCCCGCCCATGACGGGGGCCCCTCCTGTCCATCGTGTCGATCAGTGCGCGCCGGCGCCGGTCAGCGAGCGCACCTCCAGTTCGGCGTACTTGTCGTCGTCGCTCTCCTTGGACAGGATCGTGCCGAGCCAGCCGCACAGGAAGCCGATCGGGATCGAGATGATGCCCGGGTTCGACAGCGGGAACCAGTGCCAGTCGTGGTCCGGGAACATCGCCGTCGGCGCCCCGGAGACGACCGGGGAGAAGAACACCAGCAGCACCGCGGAGACGAGGCCGCCGTAGATCGCCCAGACCGCGCCCGAGGTGTTGAACCGCTTCCAGAACAGGCTGTAGAGGATCGCCGGCAGGTTGCCGGAGGCGGCGACCGCGAACGCGAGCGCGACCAGGAACGCCACGTTCAGGCTCTGCGCGAAGATCGACAGGACGATCGAGACCGCGCCGATCACCAGGGCGGAGACCCGGGCGACGGTCACCTCCTGCCGCTCCGACGCCTGCCCGTTCTTGATGACGTTGGCGTAGAAGTCGTGCGCCAGGCTGGACGACGACGCCAGGGTCAGTCCGGCGACCACGGCGAGGATCGTGGCGAACGCGACCGCCGCGATGATCGCCAGCAGTGTCGCGCCGCCCAGGCTCCCGCCGAGGAAGTCCACGCCCAGCGCCTCGGCGAGCTGCGGCGCGGCCGTGTTGCCGGCCTTGTCCTGCGCGGTGATCGCCTGGCCGCCGACGATGGCCGCCGCGCCGAAGCCGAGGGCCAGCGTGAGCAGATAGAAGCTGCCGATGATGCCGATCGCCCAGAGCACGCTCTTGCGGGCCGCCCGCGCCGTCGGCACGGTGTAGAAGCGGATCAGGATGTGCGGCAGGCCGGCCGTGCCGAGCACCAGCGCGATGCCCAGCGAGAGCAGGTCCATCTTGCTGTAGAACGTCTTCAGCGCGTCGCCGGGTGTCTCCACGCCGTAGCGCAACCCGGGTTCGAGGAAGGCCGCTCCCTTGCCCGAGGCGTCGGCCGCGTCGCCGAGCAGCGAGGACAGGTTGAACTTGTACTTGGCGAGCACCAGCAGGGTCATCACCAGCGCGCCGCTCATCAGCAGGAACGCCTTGACGATCTGCACGTAGGTGGTGCCCTTCATGCCACCCACGGTGACGTAGATGATCATCAGGGCGCCGACCAGGATGATGGTGGCGACCTTCGCGGTGTCCGCGTCCATGCCGAGGAACGTGGTGCCGGGCTTGATGCCGAGCAGCAGGGCCACCAGTGCGCCGGCGCCGACCATCTGGGCCAGCAGGTAGAAGATCGACACGGTGATGGTGGAGACCGCCGCCGCGGTCCGGACCGGCCGTTGCCGCATCCGGAACGCCAGGACGTCCGCCATCGTGTACCGGCCGGAGTTGCGCAGCAGCTCGGCCACGAGCAGCAGCGCCACCAGCCAGGCGACCAGGAAGCCGATCGAGTAGAGGAAGCCGTCGTACCCGTAGAGGGCGATGATGCCGGCGATGCCCAGGAAGGACGCCGCCGACATGTAGTCGCCACCGATCGCCATGCCGTTCTGGAAACCGGAGAAGGACCGGCCGCCGGCGTAGAAGTCGGTGGCGGTCTTGGTCTGCCGGCTGGCCCAGACGGTGATCGCGAGCGTGATCGCCACGAACACCAGGAACAGCGTGATGGTGAGGTTCCGGGCGGTGGTGCTGCCCGCCTCAGCCGCGAGGACCGTGTTCATGGGTCACCTCCCCCATCTCGGCCCGGATCCGGTCGGCGACCGGGTCGATTCGCCGGTTGGCGAACCGCGAGTAGAGCCAGGCGATGACGAACGTCGAGACGAACTGGAGCAGGCCGAAGACGAGGGCGACGTTGATGTTGCCGATCACCTTCGTCCCCATGAATCCCCGCGCGTACGCGGAGAGGATGACGTAGAGCGCGTACCACAGGAAGAACGCGACGGTCATCGGGAAGATGAAGCCGCGCAGCGCGCGCCGCAACCCGGCGAACTCGTCCGACCGTTGGACGGCGAGATACCGGTCCGCCGTCGACTCGGAGGGTGCGGACGCGGGTGTGTCCGTGGACATCTGTGGATCACCACCTTCGCAGGCGTGGGGAATTTCCGCGCACGCTAGAGAGCGCGCTCCCCGCCCCGGAAGGCCCGGCCGAGAGGCGGCAGACCCCTGCGCCGAACGGCACCCCCACTGCGCCGAGTGACCCACGTCACTCCGCTAACCGGTCCGCCCTCTCCGCGTCGATCATGAAGTTGACGGCAGTGGGCGTACGATTTGTCACCGCCAACCTCATGATCGACGGGTCAGTCGGTCAGCTCGCGGTAGCGGCCTCGGTAGTGCAGCAGGGGCGGGGTGTCCTGGGGGAGGTCGACCGCCTCGATGGTGGCCTCGACCAGGAGGCCCCAGCCGTACTCCCGGGCGGTGTCGAGCCGGCACCCGGCCCAGCCGCCGGCGTCCGCCGGCACCGGCCCGTACGGCGTCTCGGTCCACGCGTCGAGTGCGAACAGCCCGCCGGGCGACGGGAACAGGCCGGCGAACCGGTCGGCGAGCTGCCGGTGGTGCGGGCCCAGCGGCGTGACCGCGAACCGTCCGGCCTCCTCGACCGCCGCCCACAGGTCCGACTCCGGGTCGACCAGGCCGAGCAGCTTGTCCGGCTCCCCCTCGGCCACCAGCGTGGACGAGACGGTCAGCCCGGCCGGGCCGGGCGCGGTCCAGAGCGTCACCGGGGCGGCCAGCCGGCCGCGCAGCCGGCGTACCGGCGAGCGCTGCCCGGCCGGCACCGCGAACGGATCGGTGTGGTGGATCTCGGCACCCGGCTCATGATTCACGTGAAACATTGTGCCGCCCCGGACCCGGGCCCAGCCGAGGAAGCGCCGGTGCAGGTCGGTGGCATCGGTGAGCTGCGCATTCGCCTCCGCGAGCAACCCGCCGAGGTGGAACAACAGGCCGGTCCGGTCGCCCCGGAACTCGACGAGCAGCCCGAGTCGGGCCGGCTGGCAGGGCCAGGGCGCCCCGCACGCCCGGCACCGCCACGCCGGCCGCATCGGCAGGTGTGCCCGCCCCGCCCAGATCTTGGAAGCTCCGGGCCCCTCCAGGGGCCCTTTCCTTCCAAGGTCTCCGCGTTCGTTCGGCATGCCTCCACCCTGGACTCGGCCGTGTGGGCGGGGGAGGATTCCAGGGCTTACTACGCAGCGCGGTCACGTACTTACCGGAGAGGTAAGGATGAACATCGAGGTGTGGATCCGGGCGTTGAAGGCCGCCCGGGCCGGCGCGGACGTCTCCCAGGAGGCGCTGGCGGCCAGCATCCGCTGGAGTCCGTCGACGGTCGCCGCGATCGAGACCGGCCGCCGCCGACCGACCATGGAGTTCGCGGTCGCCGCCGACCAGGCCCTCTCCACCGGCGGCCTCCTCGCGCAACTGCTCAAGGCCGCCGATCAGGAGCGCGGTCCGTCGTGGTTCGTGCCGTGGCGGGGATACGAGCAGCAGGCGGTCAGGCTGCGCGCGTTCGAGGCGTGCCTGGTTCCGGGTCTGCTCCAGACCGAGGAATACGCCCGCGCCGTGGTCTCCACCGGCGGTCTGCACCCACCGGCCGTGATCGAGGAGTTGGTGGCCCTGCGGATGGAACGGCAGCGACTGCTGCACCGGGACGCACCGCCGCACTGCGTCTTTCTCTTGGACGAGACTGCGGTCCGGAGGCCGGTCGGTGGACCGGCGGTACTCGACCGACAGCTCGCCCGGTTGCTGGAACTCGCCGAGCTTCCGGCTGTGCGACTTCACGTCGTGCCGCTGGCGGTCGGGGAGCACGCCGGCCTCGGTGGCGGTTTCGTGCTGGCCGAGTTGGCGGACTCCGAGCGGGTGCTCTACCTGGAGAATGCCGCGCGGGGACACGTGGTCGACGACCCGGAGACAATCGGCTTGATCGAGCGGAAGTGGGATAGCCTCCTCGGCGAATCGCTGTCCACAGGAGCATCCCTGGATCTGGTCCGGAAGTTGAAGGTGACGCCATGACCTCCGACGAGCCCTGCTGGCGCACGTCGTCCCGATCGACCGACTCGGGCGGCAACTGTGTCGAGGTGGCGGACAACGTTCCCGGTGTGGTGCTGGTCCGGGACAGCAAGGACCCCTCCGGCCCGACCCTCACCCTCACCGCCGACACCTGGCGATCCCTGGTCGCGCACCTGCGGCGGGCGAGGCTGGACTGATCGGCCTACCCTGCCGGCATGGCTCTCGTCCCACCGCAGAAGCTCGCCCAGGACCGGGTGGTCACCGCCGACGCCGTCCTCGGCGGGCAGGTCGACCTGCGCGCCTACCCGTACAAGCACCTGATGGTCATCGCCCGGCACAGGTGGGGCAGCAGCGGGTTCCCGCCGCTCATGGAGGCGGTCGAGCACTTGTCGAACTACGGCTGGGAACTGGTCAACGTGCTCAGCGTCGGCGACGGCCACCACGTCTACGCGGCCGTGCGCCGCACCACGTGAAGATCGCTCCGGGCAGCACGACCGCCGCCGGAGGAAGGTCCAGCTTTCTGCGATATGACTGAGCGTCATAATTATGACTGCCAGTCATATCGCAAAGAGGAGCACCTGGCGCTGACGCGCTGACTCGGGTGCCCGTCATGCGGAGAGGGACCGGCGGGCGGCGGCCAGCACCTCCGGGTCGGCGCAGCCGGCCGCGTAGCCGGCGATCCGGCGGCGGATGTCCCGGCCGAGCAGCCAGACACCGATCCGGTCGGCCACCGGACGGAGGAACGCCGGGCGGCAGCGGAAGTTGTAGCGCCAGGTGGCGACCGTGGTGCCGGGGTCCGGCCCGGGCGCGAAGCGCCACCCGCCGCCGAACCGTTCGAAGAACCACGGCCCCCGCACCATCTTCATCCCGACGTTCGTCGGCGGTGCCCAGGAGACGTACTCGCTGACCATGACCAGGCCGTGCCGGGAGCGGGTGTACGTCCGCACGCCCCGGCCCGGCCGGGTCGCCCCGTCGACGAAGTGCTGCTCGCGGACGAACGGATCCCAGCGGTAGCGGACCGGGGCGACGGTCTGCGAGACGGCGAACGCCAGGTCCGGCGGGACCGGAACCGTGGTGACCGCCTCGACGACCGGCATCAGCGCCTCGGCGTGACCGCGGCCAGCAGCTCCGGCTGCCGGCGGTCGAGCGCGTCCCCGGCCAGGTACGCGCCGAGCAGCGCGGCCCCCGCCCCGTATGCCAGGCCGAGCGGCAGCGCCAGCCAGAGCCAGACGTCGCCGAGCAGCGCGGCGGCCACCACGAACGGCACCGCCGCCACCGTCGAGCCGACCATGGAGAGCAGCGTGAGCAGGCTCTTCGCGATCCCCGCGCCGGTGTTCATGGCGAACGGGTTGCTCGTCTCCGGCAGCGAGTAGGCGCCCAGCACCGAGATGAACCCGTTGATCGCCAGCCCGCACCCGTACGCGGCGAACAGCCCGCCGGCCATCACGCCGAGCCACTGCGGGCGACCCAGCACCAGGGCCAGCACGACCGCGACCACGACCAGGATCGGCACCACGTAGAGCGAGAACGCGGCCATCCGGGCGCGCAGCTCCACCCGCCCCGGCACGCCGGCCACCACGTTCGCCGCGTACCCGCTGCCGTCGAAGCCGAACTGGTTGGCCAGCGTCACCGAGGCGAGCACCCCGACGAAGACCATGGAGAGGCTGACCAGCACGGGGCTCGCGTCGGCGGTGGCCTCGCCGAACGCCGCGCCGCCCTCGACCACGAAGCTGGCCCCGCCGAGGTTGACCATCAGCGGCACGAACACGCCGACCACCGCGACCGTGATCAGGTTGGCCCGCCGCCGGGCGTCCCGCCACCAGTAGCGGCACTCCCGGGCGACCAGCGCGCCGAACCGGTCCCGCCGGGTCCAGCCGACCGCACGGGGAAAGAGCTGCGCGACCGCGCCGCCGACCGCACCCCGGGGCGCGCGGGCCGGCCCGGCGCTCGCCGCGCCCACCATCGCCGACTCCAGCGACCGCGACCACCAGAGCAGGAGTACGCCGAGCGTCGCGGCCGTGATCAGCAGCTTCGCCACCGCCGCGCCGGCCCGGCCCTCGGCCACGTCGACGCCGGCGGTCCAGGGCGCGCCGAACGGCGTCCAGCCGACCACCCGGGCCACCCCGGTCAACCGGTCCCAGTCGGCCTGCTGCACGGCGGCGACCACGAACAGCTGCAACGGCCCGAGCAGCGCGGCCAGCACCGCGAGCAGCACCGCGGCCAGGTCCCGCACCCGGCGGGAGCGCAGCATGGTGGCGAACGCGCTGGTCACCGCGCGGGCCCCGGCCACGCAGACCAGCAGCCCGCCGAGCGCCCCGAGCATGCCGACCAGCGCGGCCGACCATCCGCCCAGCGCGCCGGCGGTGACCACCAGCCCGGCCACCGTGATCACGGTGGCCAGTGCCGGCACGCTCACCAGCGCGGCGGCGAGCAGGCCGGTGACCAGGGTGCGGCGGGACAGCGGGAGCAGCGCGAACCGGGCCGGATCCAGCGTCTCGTCCACGCCGAAGAAGACGAGGGGCAGGAGCAGCCAGCCGAGCGTCAGCACGCCGCCGCCGAACGCGGCGGCCATCAGCGCGTACCGGGACTCGCCGGCCAGGCCCGGCGCGGCCAGCAGGAAGAACCCGACCCCGGCGAACCAGAGCCCGAACAGGACGCCCAGCACGAACAGCGCGATCCGCCACGCCTGGCCGCGGAAGTTGTTGCCCAGCACCCGCAGCTTGAGCCGGACGAAGTGCCGGGGCGAGACGGCCCGGGCCGGCGGCTCGACGGCGGTCACCGGGACAGCCACGACAACTCCTCACCGGTCGCGGTCCGGCCGCCGACCACCTCGACGAAGACCTCCTCCAGCGACCGGTCGCCGCGCACCTCGGCCAGCGTGCCCACCCGCTTGATCCGGCCGTCGGCCAGGATGGCCACGTGGGAGCAGAGCCGCTCGACCACCTCCATCACGTGGCTGGAGAAGATCACCGTGCCGCCACCGGTCACGTAGCGGTGCAGGATGTCCCGGATCAGCGCCGCCGACACCGGGTCGACCGCCTCGAACGGCTCGTCGAGCACCAGCAGGCGCGGGCCGTGCAGCAGCGCGCAGGCCAGCCCGATCTTCTTCTTCATGCCGGCCGAGTAGTCGACCACCAGCGTGCGGCCGGCGTCGGAGAGCGCCAGCACGTCGAGCAGCTCCGCCGCCCGCTGGTCGACCACCTTCGGGTCCATGCCCCGCAGCAGACCGTGGTACGCCAGCAGCTCCGCCCCGCTCAGCCGGTCGAAGAGGCGGACCCCGTCCGGCATCACGCCGAGCAGGCTCTTGGCGCGTACCGGATCGGCCCAGACGTCGTACCCGAGCACCCGAGCCTCGCCGGCGTCGGGCCGCAACAGGCCGACGGCCATCGAGAGGGTCGTGGTCTTGCCGGCCCCGTTCGGGCCGAGCAGGCCGTAGAACGAGCCGGTCGGCACGGCCAGGTCGACGCCCGCCACCGCGACCTTGGTGTCGAACCGCTTGGCCAGGCCACGCAGGGAGAGCGCCGGGTGCTGATCGGTCATGGTCCGACCGTAGCCCGCGCGGACCACCGCGCACTCCGGCCGAAGGACGATCTTCCCGTCATACCTGAGGGGTACGAGTCGGATCACGGACCGGATGCAACCGGAGTCCCGGCTGGTGGGTGTCAGGCGCAGGGACGGCAACGGGGAGAGAGATGGATCCGGACGGTGGGTTCGAGGAGTTCTACCGCAACAGCAGGCAACGGGTCGTCACGGTGCTGTACGCGCTCGGCGGTGACCGCGGCGAGGCGCAGGACGCCGCCCAGGAGGCGTACGCGCGGGCCTGGCAGCGCTGGCCGCGGATCAGCGCCTACGACGACCCGGAGGCGTGGGTGCGTACCGTCGGGCACCGGCTCCTGATCAACCGGTGGCGGAAGGTGCGCAACAGTGTCGTCGCCTACCGTCGGCACGGCCCGCAACCTGCGGTCGGCCCACCGTCGGAGAACACGGTCGTGCTGATCACCGCGCTGCGGCAGTTGTCCGCCGACCAGCGGGAGGCCATCGTCCTCCATCACCTGGCCGACCTGTCGGTCGCGGAGATCGCCGCGCAGACCGGCGTGCCGACCGGCACGGTCAAGGCCCGCCTCTCCCGGGGGCGTAGGGCCCTCGCCGCCCTCCTCGACGTGACCCTCCCGGAGGAGGTCCGCAATGCCTGATCCGATCTTCTCGGGCCTCTACCAGGACACCGACCAGCTCGTCTGGGCGCCCATCGAGCAGGTGCGCCGCCGGGGCCGGCAGCGTGCCCGGCGTGCCCGGATCGCCACCAGCCTGGCCGCCGCGGTCGCGGTCGGCGTCGTCGCGACCGGTGTGGTCGCGCTCGCCGGCCCGCCGGAGAAGACCGCACCGCCGGTGCCCCCGGCGACCATCGAGCCCACCACGCCGACACCCGCGCCGAGCCCCACCCGGTCGGCCGAGCCGACGCCGAGCGGGAGCCCGAGCCGCACCACCCCGTCCACGCCGGCCGCCACCAGCCGCGGGCCCTCCGCCCGGCCGCCGAGCCGGGCGGTCCCCGCCGCGGCGATGCTGCAACTCGCCGACCTGCCCACCGGCTTCACCATGACGACGGCGGTCGACGGCGACTGGTCCCTGGAGTCGGTGACCATCTACTGCGGGAACGAATCGCCGTCGCTCCAGGTGGGGCAGGTGGCGAGCAGGTCGGTGCAGTTCGACTCGCCCAGCGACTGGATCGTCGAGCGGGTGACCCGGCACTCGGGCACGTCCGCCGCCACCGTCATGCAGCGGGTCCGCCAACTGGTCACCGGCTGTGCGCCGACCCGCCCCGGTGACTCGCTGACGATCCTCGCCGAATCGTTGGGCGGGGACGACGCCCTGCTGGTGGGCAGTGAGATAGAGGGGACTCCCAGCCGGTGGCTCGTCGTCCGCCGAGGCGACCTGGTGGCACAACTCCGGGTCGACCACCAGACGACCCCGGCCGAGGCCCGCCGGACCGCGTCGTCGGTGGCGGACCGCCTCTGCGCCGGCACCGACGCCTGCTGATCCGTGGTCGCCGCCCCCGTCGGCCGGTGGGGGTGGCCCGCCTCACAGGCGCAGCGACTCCGGGGTGTGCAGGCGGAGCATGGTGGCGCCCACGTCCCGGGGCAGCCGCCGCCGGCTGGCCATGGAGACCACCACCATCACGGTGAACGCCAGCGGCACCGTCCACGCGGCCGGCTGGGTGGTCAGCGTCGCGGGCCAGCCGCTCAGCGGCGGGCCGAGCACGGTGAGCAGCACCGCGCCGATCGCCGCGCCGCCGCCGACCAGCACCCCGGCGGCGGCGCCCAGGTCGGTCAGGCCGCGCCACCAGATGCCCAGCACCAGCAGCGGGCAGAAGCTCGACGCGGCCACCGCGAACGCCAACCCGACCACCTGGGAGACGTCCAGCCCGGAGACGTTCAACGCGAGCACCGCCGGCACCCCGCCGGCGATCACCGTGGCGATCCGGAAGCCGCGTACCGAGCCCCGGCCCAGGACGTCCGTGGAGATCACCCCCGCGACGCTGGTGAGCAGGCCGGACGAGGTGGACAGGAAGGCCGCGAACGCGCCGGCGGCGACCAGCGCGGCGAGCAGCCGGCCGGTGGTGCCGTCGCCCAGCGCCGCGCCGGGCAGCAGCACCACCACCGCGTCGGTCTGCCCGGTGACCAGCAGGTGCGGGGTGTAGATCCGGCCCAGCACGCCGTAGATGGTGGGTAGCAGGTAGAAGACGCCGACCAGGGCCAGCACCACCAGCGTGGTGCGGCGGGCGGCGGCGCCGTCCGGGTTGGTGTAGAAGCGCACCAGCACGTGCGGCAACCCCATGGTGCCCAGGAACGTGGCCAGGATCAGCGAGTATGTGGCGAACAGGCTCCGGTCGTCGTCACCGGCGGTGTCCGGCAGCAGCCAGTCGACGGCGGCGGTCGCCGCGCCGGACACCTCGGGCACCGGGTCACCGGCGGCGAAGTCGAGGCGGTCGCCGGGGCGTACCTCCCGGACGTCGCCGTCGGGCAGGGTGAGCGTGGCGCGGTGCTCGACCACCACGGTGGTCGCGGTCCGGAACGTCGGCCCGTCGGGCGGGGCCACCGCCGGACGGGCGTCGGCCTGCCACTGCAACGCCAGGAAGATCGCGGGTACGGCGAGCGCGGTGAGCTTCAACCAGTACTGGAAGGCCTGGACGAAGGTGATCGCGCGCATCCCGCCCAGCGCCACGTTCGCGGTCACCACCACGGCGACCAGGAGCGCGCCGACGGCGTAGGGCGCGCCGGTCAGCGTGGCCAGGGTCAGCCCGGCGCCCTGCAACTGCGGCACCAGGTAGAGCCACCCGATGAAGATCACGAAGACGGTGGCCAGGGTGCGCAGCCGGCGCGAGCCGAGCCGCACCTCGCAGAAGTCGGGCAGGGTGAACGCGCCGGACCGGCGCAGCGGCGCGGCCACGAACAGCAGCAGCGCCAGATAGCCGGCGGCGAAACCGACCGGGTACCAGAGCACGTCCACGCCGTACTTGAGGATCAGCCCGGCCACGCCCAGGAAACTGGCCGCGGACAGGTACTCGCCACCGATCGCGGCGGCGTTCCAGGTGGGGCTGACCGCCCGGGAGGCGACCAGGAAGTCGGAGGTCGTGCGGGCCAGCCGCAGCCCGTAGAAGCCGATGCCGACGGTGACCAGGGTGACCGCCACGATCGCCGGGACCACGTAGCCGTTGGACATCAGCGCTCCGGCCGGTGGACCAGGTCGACGAAGTCCTGCTCGTTGCGCTCGGCCAGCCGCACGTACGCCCACCCGACCACGATCAGGAACGGGAACGCGGCCACGCCGAGCAGCAGCCACGGCAGGTTGACCCCGAGCACGGTGACCCGGCCGACCGACGGCGCGATGGCGAACAGCCAGGGCAGCCCGCCCAGCCCGATCAGCACCAGCAGGCTGAGCCGCAACGCGAGCGAGAGTTGGGCCCGCATGAGCCCCTGCACCAGGGTCTCGCCGACCCTGGTCTGTTGGGTCAGCTCGGAGCGGGTGCGGTCGGCCCGGCTGCCGGAACGGGACACCTCGGCCAGCACGATCCGGGTCCGCCGCGGCGGGTCGGCCGGTCGCGGCGGGCGCGGGCCGGGCACCGGGGTCGCCTCGACGGGCCGCCCCGGCCGACGCTCTTCCTCGGCTCCGGTCACCCCCGGCAGTCTCGCCTGCTCAGCCCGAATGTCAAGAGCATGCCGGCCACCCCTGTGCACAACCTGTGGATAACGCTCCACACCTGTGGACAAGCCGGTGGATGAGCCGGGAGTCGTTGTGGACGACCGGGCGGGATGTCAGGGTGACCCGGTAGAGAGGAGGTGTGACAGTGACCAGCCCGGCACGGCCCAGCAGCGGTGACTTCTGGACGGTGGACGACCTCCAGGACCTCCCCCAGGACGGCCAGGACTACGAGATCTTCGACGGGAGCCTGCTCGTGTCCCCACACGCGGACGTCCGCCACGGGGCGATCGCCAACCGCCTCCGCAGGCTCCTCGATCGGCAGGCCCCGGCCGGTCTGCTGGTGGGGCAGGACGTCGGGGTCAGCGCCAAGCGCTCGTCCTACTTCGTGCCGGACGTCTTCGTCGCCTACGAGGAGGCGCTGGAACGGGGTGGCGCGGCGCTCGCTCCGGCGGACGTGCTGCTCGTGGTCGAGGTCGTCTCACCCGGCAACGCCGGGCGTGACCTGGTGCTCAAGCGCCACGAGTACGGCGTGGCCGGCATTCCGCACTACTGGCTGGCGGAGCCGCGCAAGCAGACCCTGACGGTGCTGGAACACGTCGGTGCCGGCTACCGCGAGGCGGCGGTCCTCTCCGCGACGGACGAACACCGCACCGATCGACCGTTCCCGCTCGTCCTGCCGATCGCCGACATCTTCTGAGCGTCGCCCGGAACCTTCCTGCCGCCCCGTGAGTGGGCAGGTGGGGCGAACCTGGTACCGGTTCCTACTAGCGTCCCCCTGAGCCGCCGCGAGGGCCGGTCCCACCGGACCGGCCCTCGCGGTGGTCGTGCGGATCAGCTGGTCGGGACCACCAGGTCCGCGGTGAGCGTGCCGGTGGCCGGCACGACGAACAGCCCCAGCTTGCGGGTGCCGTCCGGGCCGGTCACCAGGTAGCGGCCGGAGTAGTCCTGGTCGGCGAGCCTGACGTCGTAGGTGAAGTAGACGCGCTGCTTGCCGGTGACCCGCATGGTGAACCGTCCGTCCGACATCGAGCCGGCCCCGGCGATATCGCCGGTGTCGGCGCTGCGGGCGATGACCCAGCCGCTGGTGAACGGTGCGCCGTCCGGGTCGGTGAACGTGCCGGTCACCGTGGTGCCCGGCCGCATGGTGGTGTCGTGGGTCGCGGTGCCGCCGGCGGTCACCGTCACCGGCGTGGCGGTGTAGCGGCTGACCGCGTCCCCGGACCAGTGGGGGGCGTACGGGTGGGCGCTGAACACCACCGGCCAGTCGTACGGGCCGAGCCGGTCGAGCGTGTACCGGCCCTGCTCGTCGGTGGTGGCATCGTTGACACCCACACCGGGGTGACCGGTCAGCACCGAGACGTCGACCGAGTTCGCCGGCTTGCCCGTGGACGCGTCCGTGACCGTGCCGGCGATCCGGCCGGCCGGATCGAGCCGGACCTGCGGCCCGGCCGTCACCGTGCCGACAGTCGCGGCGATGGTGGCGGCCTGCCGCTCGTCACCGGTGCCGCCGTCGGCGCCCACCCACTGCCGACCGTATGCGGTCTGGCCCGGGTCGGCGAAGAGCCGGTAGGTGCCGGCGGCCAGCGGACCCACACGGATTCGACCGGCCTGGTCGCTGCAGTTCCCGTGCCCGTCCACCAGCCTGGCCTGCTTGGGCAGGAAAGCGTCGAGGCAGACGTCGGCCACCGGCCGTCCGGTGGCCCGGTCGACGATGGTGGTGCTGATGGCCGCGCCCGGCCGCAGCTTCGGAGCGAGGTCGGTGGTTTGGCCGGCCACCACCTTCACGCCGGTGAGCTGGCGGGCGAAGTGCAGAGAGTCGGGTGAGTGGAGGTAGAGGTCGTGCCGGCCCTGGGGCAGGCCGGTGAGGGTGACGACGCCGGTGCCTCCGCTGCACGTCTCGTCCGAGTTGACGCAGAAGTCGGTCACCGGGGCGCCGCTGACCGAGTCGACGGCGCGGATCCGCACGGATCCGGTACCGACCAGCGCGTCGGTGATCCGGGTCCGTTGGCCACCCCGCACCACCACCAGGTTCGCGTCGGTGTAGTCGAGCTTGCCGCGGTAGTACTGGGTCCGGTCGCCGGCCTCGAAGCGCACCTTGTAGGAGCCGGCCAGCAGCGCCGGGACGGTGAAGGTGCCGTCGGCCCCGGTCTGGGTGTCGACCCCGCCGTACATGTTGGCGGTGTTCACCGCGACCTGGGCGGAGGCGAGCGGCTCGCCGGCCGCGGTGGTGAAACGGCCGGTGAGGCTGCCGGTGGGCAGCACCGTCTCGTCGACGACGGTCTCCTCGTCGGCGGTCACCCGGTAACGGCCGGCGTCGACCTCGTCGAGCTTTCCGGGGACGTACTGGGTCTGGTAGGAGCCCTCGATCGGCCGGAAGGAGAGGGTGTAGCTGCCGGGGACGGCGGCGATCCGGAAGCGGCCGTCCTCGTCGGTCGACCCGTAGGCGTGCTCGGAGTTGTCGGACTCGTCGGCGAAGACACTCAGCCAGGCGACGGGTGCGCCGGCAGCGTCGGTGATCCGCCCGGTGAGCAGCCCGGTGGCCCGGAGTTGGTCGTCGGCGGTGACGCTCTCGCCGCTGCCGACCGTCACCGGGTCGGCGTCCCAGATCATGGCCTTCTGCCGGTAGTACTGGTTGGGACGGTCGACCGGGTGGAAGCCGACGATGTAGCGACCGGCGTCCAGACCGCCGACCGACCAGCGGCCGTCGTCGTCGGTGGTGGTCCAGCCCGCCGTGGCGTAGCTGTCGGCGTCGAACACCTCGACCTGGGCATCGGCCGCACCGGCGCCGGCGCTGGTGGTCAGTCGTCCGCTGACCGTGCTGGTCTCCGCGGCCTGCGCCGGGGTGACCCCGGGCAGGACCAGGAGGCCGGTGACGACGGCCGCCGCGGCGGCACGACGTGCGGGGGCAAAACGCATCTGCGTCCCAACGTGAGAGTGGTCGGGGCGACCCCACGCAGGCTCCGCCCACACCGCCCCCCGCGCCCCGTCCGGGATCGGCTCGGAAAGGATAGCGACATGGTGTGACAGGAATCGATCAGCCGTATCGGCGGAATCGACTGTGGATTCACGCCAGGCCGACCCGGACCGGGTGGGCGGTGGCGGAGCCGAGCCAGGTGTGCGGGTTGCCGAACCAGCACCAGCCGAGCTTCGGCGCGCCCTGGCTGATCCAGAGCGCCGGTACCCGCTTGTCGCCGCAGCGCGAGCCGACCAGCGAGAAGCACCGGTTGCTGGCCAGCGCCTGCGGGCGCAGGGTGACGAGGGCCAGGCCCTCGTCGATGGTGATCGGCAGCCGGCCCTTCGCGGTCATGTCCTCCAGCGCGGCCGACGGTGGCTGGTTGCGGTACTCCTCGCCGCGGTCCACGTCGAAGAGCAGGTACGCCGGCCCGGGCGGCACCTCCAGCTCCTTGATCGGGTGGAACGTGGGCAGGTCGTCGGCGGGGAAGTTCCGGTCCAGCACGCCGGGCTTGCGTCTGCCGGCGAGTGTGGTGAGCGCGATCCGCTCCGGGACCGGCGTCAGCTCCCGTGTGGTCACCAGCAGGAACGGCGTTCGCGCGTCGGTGGGGACGGCCAGCCCGACGGTACCGGCGACCGCCGCGTCGCGCAGCGGGCTGAGCAGGGAGCGGAACGCCTCCTCGGTGCGCCCGGCGAGGGCCGGGTAACCGAGCCGGATCAGGTGGTCGAGCTGGCGGTCGAATTCGGCGCCCGGATCGAAGCGGTCGTCGGTCATGCGTTCTCCGCTCTCTCGTACCGTCTGCCGTACATTGTACGTCAGGGCGTCAGCGGCTCCAGTCCTGCTTGGCGGCGCGAACCAACTTGTCCTTCAGCTCGCGGGTGTGCCGGCGGCTCACCGGCAGCTCGCTCCCGTCGATCACCACCACGTAACCGGAGTTGACCAACCGCAACTCGGCGATGAGCCGCAGCTGCACCAGGTAGGAGCGGTGGATCCGGACGAACCCCGCGTCCGCCCAGCGTTCGGCGAGCGTGGCCAGCGAGACCCGGACCAGATGCGACCCCTCCGCGGTGTGCAGCCGGGCGTAGTCGCCCTGCGCCTCCACCCAGCGCACCGCCGACCGGGGCAGCATCCGGGTGGTGCCGGCCAGCTCCACCGGGATGGTCGGATCCTCCTCCGCCCGGGCCAGCGCCGCCGGGTGCGACGGCACCACCCGCGAGCCGATCACCCGGCGCAGCGACTCGGCCAACCGCTCGGCGCGGACCGGCTTGCGCACGTAGTCGGTGGCGCCCAGGTCGAACGCGTCCACCGCGCCGTCGTCGTACGCGGTGACGAAGACGATCGCCGGCGGCCGGGCGAACCGGCGCAACACCCGGGCCAGCTCCATGCCGTCCAGGCCGGGCATCCGGATGTCGAGGAACACCACGTCCACGTCGTCGTCGCGGAGCACCCGCAGCGCCTCGGTGGCGTCCCCGGCGGTGTGCAGCCGAGCCACCCGGGGGTCGGCGCGCAGGTGGTAGGCCAGCTCGTCGAGCGCCGGCGGCTCGTCGTCGACCGCCAGCACCCGCAGGAATCCGGAGGCGCTCACCGGCGCCGACCCGGTTCGCTCGCTCACGATGACACCCGGACGCCCGGGTGGAACTTCGGCACCCGCATGCTGACCTTCGTACCCGAGCCGAGGCCGGTCTCGACGACCAGGCCGAACCGGTCCCCGAAGGCCGACCGGAGTCGCTCGTCGACATTGGAGAGGCCGACGTGCTGCCCCGGGTCGTCGGCCGGGTCACTGCCCGCGCCGGACACCTCGGCGATGCCGGCGGTCAGCGTCGTCGGATCCATCCCCACTCCGTCGTCCTCCACCGTGATGTGACACTCGGCGCCCGCGTCCCGGGCCTCGATGCTCACCATGCCGGTGCCCGGCTTGCGGGACAACCCGTGCCGGACCGCGTTCTCCACCAGCGGCTGGAGACAGAGGAACGGCAACGTCACCGGCAGCACCTCGGGGGCGATCTGGAGACGCACCTGGAGCCGCTCGCCGAAGCGGGCCCGCTCGATGGTCAGGTAGCGGTCGATCGAGCGCAGCTCCTCGGCGAGCGTGGTGAACTCGCCGTGCGCCCGGAACGAGTAGCGGGTGAACTCGGCGAACTCCAGGATCAGCTCCCGGGCCCGCTCCGGGTCGGTGCGTACGAACGAGCCGATCGCGGTCAGCGCGTTGTAGATGAAGTGCGGGCTGATCTGCGCGCGCAGCGCGCGGACCTCGGCCCGGGCCAGCCGCTCCCGCGACGAGTCCAGCTCCGCCAGGGCGAGCTGGTCCCCCGCCCAGTGCGCGGTCTCCAGCGTGGCCTGCACCAGGCCCGGCGCCGGCCGCTCGTCGGCCACCGCCACCAGCGCCCCGACCACCCGCCCGTCCGCGCTCAGCGGCGCCACCACCGCGCCGCGCACCGGGCAGTCGACCAGGTCGCAGTGCAACTCCGACTCGTGCAGCACGGTCGAGCGTCCGCTGCCGACCGCCCGCCGGGCCGCCGCGACCAGCTGGTCGGTGTGGTGCGCGCCGCGCCCGTCGATGGCCAGCAGCGCGTCCCGGTCGGTCAGCGCCAGGCCCGCCGCGCCCACCAGGGCGCGCAGATGGCGTACGGCCTTCGCCGCGTCCGCGGTGCTCAGGCCCGCGCGCAGCGGCTCGGCGGCGAGACCCGCCGTGTGCAGCACCTCGTACGTGGCCCGCTGGGTGGCCGTGGCGATGCCCCGCCGGGCGCGCAGCCGCAGCACCGCCCAGAGCGCCGCGGCCAACGCGGTGACCAGCGAGACGACGGCGAAGACGGCCGAGAGGTTGCCACCCACGCAGCGAAGGCTAGTACGCGCCCTTGCGCGCCAGCACCACCCCGACGGTCCGCCACAGGATGCTCAGGTCGTATGCCAGCGACCAGTTGTCGACGTAGTAGAGGTCGAGCCGGACCGCCTCGTCCCAGGAGAGGTCGGAGCGGCCGGAGACCTGCCACAACCCGGTCATGCCCGGGCGCACCAGCAGCCGGCGCCGGACGTCGCCCAGGAAGTCGCCGTCGTCGGCGGGGAGCGGGCGCGGGCCGACCAGCGACATCTCGCCCCAGAGCACGTTGATCAGCTGGGGCAGTTCGTCCAGCGACGAGGCCCGCAGGAAACGGCCCACCGGGAAGACCCGAGGGTCCTGCTTCATCTTGAACAGCATGCCGTCGGTCTCGTTCTGGTCGACCAGACCGGCCAGCCGCTCCTCGGCGTCCACGTACATGGTGCGGAACTTCCAGACCCGGAAGGTGCGCCCCTCGTGCCCGACCCGGGGCTGCCGGAAGAAGACCGGCCCGGGGTCGGAGATCCGGATGGCCAGCGCGACCGCGGCGAACAGCGGGCTCAGCAGCAGCAGGCCCAGGCCGGCGGCGACCCGGTCCATCAGGCTCTTGAGCAGCAGCGCCGGCCCGGAGAGCGTCGGCTCCTCGACGTGCAGCAGCGGCAGGCCCTCGATGGGACGGATGTGCACCCGCGGGCCGGCGATGTCGGTGAGCTGGGGTGCGACCACCAGGTCCACGCCGGAGCCCTCCAACTGCCAGGCCAGCCGGCGCAGCTCGCCCGGCTCGGCGCTGGCCGAACCGCAGACCGCGATGGTGTCGCCGCCGACCTCCCGGACCAGGGCCAGCACGTCACGACCGGCGTAGACCGGCACCGGTGTCTCCATGCCCCGCGCGGCGGCGTACCCGTCGGTGAGGTGGATGGCCACCGGCACCAGCCCGACGCCGGGGTGACGGGTGACCGTGGTGAAGACCTCCAGGCACTCCGGCAGCGTGCCGACCAGCACCATCCGGTGCCCGGCGTGACCGGCGCGGCGGCGCAGCGTGTGCAGACCGGCCCGAGCGATCATCCGGCCGAGCAGGATCAGCAGCATGGCGCCGAGCAGCGCGAACCCGACGGTCCACCGGGACAGTGACGTCACCGTGGCGAAGGCCAGGAACGAGACGGTGGCGGCCACCGCCACGCCGGAGCGGATGACCCGCTTGTACTCGTCGGGCCCGAGCCCCAGGTAACGCCGGTCGTACGTCCGGTTGCCCCAGAGAATGAGCACCCAGCCGAGCGGCAGGAGCAGGAACGCCACGGTGTAGAACCACGCCTGCGGCGAATTCTTGAAACCGGAGTCGGCCTGCTCGAAGATCTGCACCGCCAGGAAGCTGGCGAGAGCCGCCGCCCCGAAGTCGAGCAGCAGCAGAATCGCGATGTAGGGGCGGTGCCAGCGGGAAACCCGACGCCGGGCGCGAGCCCACGCCAACCGGGGTACGCCGTTGTGCGACGGCGGAGTCGGCGGCTGGATCTCAAAGCTGTCGACGTGCCGCACGCTCTTGCTCCGGCCTGTGTCGGTTACCGGGCGCTGGAGGCTTGTCGTCACCTCAACCCATGTCCTCCCGCATGACCCGCGCCCTCACTCGCCGTGAGGTCCCGGGTCGCTCACCGTCCCAGTCTCCCACGTTGCCCGTAGGGATCTGGCCGGCTCCGAGTCAGTTGTGAAGCCGGGGACCGAGCCACTATACCGATGGATGGCGGCTCGGGTAGAGCCGGCGACCGGGACCTTCGGCGATCGCCGGACGATTCCGCTCAGTAATCGGCGGGTGCGGTTACTCACCGTACGAGGCGGGACAACCTTCGGTCAGCCAGCGGTTTGCCACCGGTCTGACAGGTGGGGCAGTACTGGAGGCTCGAGTCGGCGAACGAGACCTCCCGCACCGTGTCGCCACAGACCGGACAGGGCAGGCCCTTCCGGGCGTGCACCTTGAGGCCCGAGCGCTTCTCACCCTTCAGCTCCGCGGCCCGCTGCCCCATCGACCGCCGCACCGCGTCGCCGAGCACCGTCCGGGTCGCCGCGTGCAGGGTGGCGAGCTGGTCGTCGGTCAGCCGGTCGGTGATCGCGAACGGGGAGAGCCGCGCCGCGTGCAGGATCTCGTCCGAGTACGCGTTCCCGACGCCGGCGAGCACCGCCTGGTCGGTCAACACGCCCTTGACCTGGCCCCGGCGGCTGCGCAGCCGCTCGGCAAACGTCGGCAGGTCCGCCTCCAGCGCGTCCGGACCCAGCTTCGCCACGCCCGGCACCTGGGCCGGGTCGGTGACCAGGTAGGCGGCCAGCTTCTTCTGCGTGCCGGCCTCGGTCAGGTCGAAGCCGGAGCCGTCGTCGAGGCGGAGCCGCACCGCGATCGGTCCCTTGCCCGGCCGCAGCGGCGTCGTGGACGCGAACGCCTCCCGGTAGTGCAGCCAGCCCGCCCGGGCCAGGTGGACCACCAGGTGCAGACCCTCGTCGAAGCGGACGTCGAGGAACTTGCCGTACCGACCGGCTCCGGTGACCGTCCGCCCGGCGACCGTGCTCGGCGGCGGGTCGTACGTCTTCAGCGCGTTGATCGAGGCGACCTCGAAGCGGTCGACCCGCCGGCCCACCGCCCGCTCTCGCAGGTAACCGGCGAGCGCTTCCACCTCCGGTAGTTCAGGCACGGGACAACGGTAGCCTTCTTTCCCGTGAGAATCGTGGTGGCGCACAACCGGTACCGGGAAGCTCAGCCCTCCGGCGAGAACACCATCGTCGACGCGGAGATCGCCGAGCTCACCGCCGCCGGCGTGGAGGTGCTGCCGTTCCTGCGCAGCTCCGACGAGATCCCGTCGATGTCCAGGGCCGCCAAGGCGCTGCTGCCGATCTCGCCGATCTGGGCCCCGAAGGCCCAGCACGACCTCGACCGCCTGCTGACCGAGCACCGGCCGGACGTGCTGCACCTGCACAACCCGTACCCGTTGCTCTCGCCCTGGGTGGTGCGGACCGCGCACCGGCACGGCGTGCCGGTGGTGCAGACCGTGCACAACTACCGGCAGGTGTGCTCCTCCGGCCTCTACTTCCGCGACGGCGTGATCTGCCAGGACTGCCGCGGCCGGGCGTTGGGCGTGCCGGCGGTCGTGCACCGCTGCTACCGCAACTCCCGGGCGCAGAGCGCGCTGATGGCGACCACGCTCGCCGTGCACCGGCCCACCTGGAAGTCGGTGGACCGCTTCATCGCGCTGACCACGGCGGTCGCCGACCATCTCCGGGACTACGGCATCCCGGACGAGCGGATCGTGGTGAAACCCAACGCCGTGCCCGACCCGGGCGCCCCGGCGCCGGTCGGGAACGGCTTCCTCTTCATGGGCCGGCTCAGCCCGGAGAAAGGGCTGGACCTGCTGCTGGCGGCGTGGCGGCGGCACCCGGTGGGCACGCTAGGCCCGCTGCGCATCGCGGGTGACGGCGAGTTGCGCCCGTTGGCCGAGGCGGCCGCCGCCGAGCGGCCCGACGTCCACTACCTGGGCCAGCTCGACCGGGCCGGGGTACGCGCCGCGCTGGCCGACAGCTCCGTGGTGCTGGCCACCTCGACGTGGCACGACGTGCTGCCCACCGTGATCATCGAGGCGCTGGCCGCCGGTCGGCCGGTGCTCGGCACCGCGCTCGGCGGCATCCCGTACCTGGTGGGGGCGGACACCCCGCGCGAGCCCGCCGGCACCGGTCCGGCCGAGGTGGCCACCGCGGCCCCGGGCGACGGCCGGGTCGCGTTGCCGTCGGGGGTGCAGCGCGGCGAGGCCGGCTGGGTGGTGGCGCCGGAGGTCGAGGCGCTGGCCGCCGCCCTGCCACTGGCCACGGCGGAGGCGCCGGTGCTGGCGGGCGCGGCGCGGAGCCGCTACGAGCGCGCCTTCCACCCCGACGTGATCACCAAGCGCCTGATCGACGTCTACGCCGGCCTGGCCGGCCGCCGGCTCTCGCGCTGACCGCTGTGAAAAGGGGGCCCTTCCTATGTACGAGGCGTTAAGAAGGGGCCCCTCCTTACCCCTCAGCGCAGCGAGGCGCGGGCGGAGAAGGCGATGCTGGCCAGCAGGAAGCCGCCGTTGACGACCGTGAACGCCACCATCACCCAGAACGCGAGCGCGGGCGCGAACACCAGCACCAGCCCGGCCAGGAAGATCACCGCGCCGTAGTCGCGGACCAGCTTCACCACGCGGACCGGGAACGAGGTCGAGGTGACCATGCTGGCCGCGTTCGGGCCGGCCTGCATCACCGAGGTGACCAGGTTGACCATCCAGGTGCCGGCGAAGACCGCGACCAGCCAGACCGGGGTGGACGGGCGCTGCGCCACGGCCGTGGCGGACAACGCGGCCACCAGCGCGATCTGGGCGGCCACGTCGCAGAGCACGTCGACCCGGGCGCCGGCCGCGCTGCCCTGACCGGTGACCCGGGCGAGCTGCCCGTCGGCGCAGTCCAGCGCGTACGCCACCTGCCAGCCGACCAGGGCGACCAGCCCGACCAGCCAGGCCGGGACGGTGCCCGCGGCCACCTCGTCGGCGAGCGCGACAACTGCCACCGAGGCCCCCAGCCCCAACACCAGGTTGGTCAGCGTCAGCGCGGTCGGGCGCAGCCCCAGCCGCTGGGCGACCAGCGCGAAGGCCGCCCCGATCCACTGGCTGATCGACTCGCTGAACAGGCCGCCGCCCCGGTTGACCCGGTGGAAGTCGGCGACGGTGGGACGGGGCTCAGCCAAGGTGGTCGCGGAGGGCACCGGCGTAGTCTGCCAGCCGCCCCCGGGTCTCGGTAGACGACATCGCGAGGTGTTCGAGGATGGTGTAGCGGTCCGGTCGGGTGGCCGGCGCGAACTGCACCGCCTCGACGAACTGGTGGTCGGTCAACCCCACCTCGGCCGGCAGCCGGGGCAGCCCGTGCCGGGCCAGGCAGGCCGACATCTCGGTGAACCGGCGCTCGTCGCCACGAAGGAACGTGCAGAACAGCGCGCCGAGCCCGGCCAGTTCGCCGTGCGAGGCGGTGCCGGGGAAGAGCGCGTCGACCGCGTGCATGATCTCGTGGCAGCCGCCGCTGCACGGGCGACTGGTGCCCTCGATGGCCATCGCCAGACCGCTGGAGATCAGCGCGTCCGCGAGGACCGTGACGAACCCGTCGTCGGTCATGTCGCCCGGATGGTTCAGCACCGCCTCCGCGCCGGCCCGCGACAGCGAGGCGGCCAGCCCGTCGAACGGCTCGCCGCGGACCGTACGGGCCAGCTCCCAGTCGGCCAGGGCGCTGATGTTGCTCACCACGTCGCCCACCCCGGCGCGGTTGTGCCGCTCCGGGCCGGCCTCCACGAAGTCCAGGTCGACGATCACCGCGATCGGGATGTGCACGCCGTAGGAGCCCTTCAGGCCCTCGGTGATCAGGCTCGCCACCGGGGAGGCGATGCCGTCGTTGGCCAGGCTCGTCGCCACCGAGACCATCGGCAGCCCGCGCCGGGTGGCCGCGTACTTGGCCACGTCGATGGTCTTGCCGCCACCGATGCCGACCACCGCGTCGTAGGAGCGGGCGCGCAGCTTGCCGCCCAACTCGTCGGCGGCGTCCAGGGTGCCCCCGGCCACCGTGAACACGTCCGCCGAACGCAGCGACGGTCGGAGCAGTTCGGCGATCTTCTCGCCCTGCCCCGGACCGACCACCACGGCGACGTCGCCGCCGGCCGAGATCCGGCCGTCGGAGAGGATCGCCGCCAGGTCCGCCACCGCGCCCCGCCGCACGTCGATGTGCAGCGGGGTGAGGACGCTACGGGCTAGTAGCGGCACGCGATCTCCCGCGCCCGGGCCAGGTCCTCGTGGTTGTCGACCTCGACCCAGGAGACGTCACCGATCGGCGCCGCCCGCACCTCGCCGCCGGAGTCGGCGAACTCCTGGTAACCGTCCTCGTAGTAGAGGTTCGGGTCGCGCCGCCAGGTCGCCTCCAGCGCGTCCGCGAGCGCGTCGGCCACCTGCGGCTCGATCAGCGTCGCGCCGATGTACTCGCCGTACGCCTCGCCCGGGTCCATCAGCTTGGTGATCCGGGTGAGCTGGCCGGCGGCGTCGAAGGTGGTCTTCATCTCCTCCTCGGCCAGCGTCTTGAGCGTGTCGACGGCCAGCAGGATGCCGGGGCCACGCTCGGCCAGCAGCGTCTTCTCCACGCTCACCGGGTGCACCGTGTCGCCGTTGACCAGCAGCACGCCGCGGGCGAAGTGCTCCCGGGCGAGCCAGAGCGAGTACGCGTTGTTCCACTCCTCGGCCTTGTCGTTGTGCACCAGCGTGAGCGTCACGCCGTACTTCTGCTCCAGGTCGGCCTGCCGCTGCCGGACCGCGTCCGCCGCGTAGCCGACCACGATCACCACCTCGGCCAGCCCCACCTCGGCGAGGTTGCGCAACGCGATGTCGAGGATGGTGGTCTCCCCGTCGACCGGCACCAGGGCCTTGGGCAGGGTGTCGGTGTACGGCCGCAGCCGGCGCCCCGCACCGGCGGCGAGCACCATCCCGATCATGCCGACACGCTCCTCTTCTCGACCGGATTCCACGTGGCGAGGATATCGTCGGCGGCCGGGCGGCCGTGGTGCAGCCCGTGATCGCCCTACAGCCCGATGGAACGGAGGGCGGCGAAGCCGTCCTCGGCGATCCGGCGGATCAACCCGTCGTTGACGTTCCGGTGCTCGTCGAGCAGGGCGACGTCCGACTCGGCCAGCCAGCGGAACTCGGTGTGCTTGCCGGCCTCCAGCCGGGGCCGGCTGAGGTCGCCGTCCACCCGGACCAGGAAGTCGGTCTCGACCCGGGCCAGCCCGTCGTCGGCGGTGTACCGGTATTCGCCGACCAGGCCGAGCACGTGCGACACCGCCCAGCCGGTCTCCTCGGCGACCTCGCGACGCAACGCGTCGTCGATCTCCTCGCCGGGTTCGAGGTGGCCGCCGACGATGTCCCAGCAGTTGGGGAAGATGCGCCGCTCGGGGGACCGGCGCTGGATGAAGATGCGGCCGTCGTCGTCGACGATCAGCGCGCCGGCACAGCGGAGGGGCTCGGTGGGCACCCTCCGACAGTAGCCATCCGCACCGGTTCCGGCGATGCCCGTTCTTGTCCCGGTACGCATCGATGGCCCACCATGTCCGTACCCAGTCGCCGTCCCACAGGAGTGATGTGTGATGCAGGTTCGGGAAGCGATGTCCAGTGAGGTTCTCGTGGTCGGCCCGGAGCACACGCTCCGCCAGGCGGCCCGGATGATGTCGGCCCGCGGTGTCGGGTCGGCGGTCGTGATCGACCCGGACTCCGAGGGGGTCGGGATCATGACCGAGCGCGACGTGCTGAAGGCGATCGGCGCCGGGCTCGACCCGGACGTCGAGCGCACCGGTGCCCACCTGACCTGGGACGTGGTCTACGCCGGCCCGGACTGGACGGTGGAGGAGGCGGCCGCGGCGATGGCCCGGGGCGGATTCCGCCACCTGGTGGTGCTCGACGGCCGGGAGGTCGCCGGGGTGATCTCGGTGCGGGACCTGATGCGGGTGTGGGCGCGGGAGCACGCGCCGACCGGGACCTGATCCGGTCCGGGAACGGGCGATGGCCCGGCCGATACCGGCCGGGCCATCGTCGCTTGCGGTGCTGTCAGGTCGTGTCCGCCCCGGTCAGGGGCCGACGAAGACCGCGGTGCCGCGCCAGTCCACGTTGTCCACGCCGGGACCGCTGCGGACCGTGGCGGAGCCGGTCGGCACGCCGTCCGACCACGCCATCGAGGACAGGTTGCCGGTGGTCCGGGAGACGACGTAGAGGTTGTCGCCGTCCAGGATCAGACCGCCCGCGTCGGCGAACGCCGTGGTGCCGGCGACCGTGGCCCGCTCCGCGCCGACCGTGCCGGTGTCCGGCGTGAAGTAGCGCCAGAACAGGGTGCTCTGACCGGCCAGCGAGTAGTAGAGCCGGCCGCTCTTGTAGAACATCGCGGTCACGTTTGGCAGCTCGGCGGCGAAGTTGACCGTCATACCGGCGTACGTCTGGCCCTCCGGCGCGGAGCCGGTGATGACCGTGTCCCACTTCGCGTCGTGGTAGGGGTCCAGCTTCTTCGGGCTGCCGAACTCGGCACCGTCGAAGGAGCGCTTGTAGAGGTCGCCACCGACGCCGTAGAACAGGTCGCCGCCGACCCAGAAGGCGCCCTTGACGGTGGACCAGCGGGTGTTGTCCGGGTTCGCCACCGACATCGCGTTGCCGACCGTGGTCGCGCCGTCGTACGACCGCTTGGTGATGCTGTCCACCGTGGTGGCCGGCGGCACCGGCGGAAGCTTCACGATCTCGATGCCCTGCACCAGCGGGTTCTCCAGGACCCGACCGAAGTCGATGTCGATGTTGCCGTCGCTGGTGATCGGGAACGCCCGCATGGTGCCCTTGTTGGTGGCGCCGATCGCGGCGATCGGGTCGAAGCTGTTCAGCTTGAGCACACCGTCGATGCTCACGTTGAACTTGCGCTTGCCCGCGGTGGCGGTGCCCGCGTACCGGTTGGCCAGGTAGAGGCGCACCTGCACCGGCGTGCCGGCCGGGACCGGGAAGTCCCACTGCATGTCCGGCGCGGTCGTCTGGTCCCACCGCTCGCTGTTGAACAGCTCGACCGGGGTGCCGGCCGGGACGGTGGCGTCGACCGAGGCGCTCGTGGTGTACGTCGTGACCGTGCTGCCGTCGTTGTGCAGGCTGCTCGGCGCGGCCAGGGTGTCCGCGGCCCAGGCCGGGCCGTTCGCGCCGGCCAGCTGGTCCCCGCCGGCGTTGACCCGGTAGAGCACGTCCGAGGCGTCCGGCGTCGGAGCGGTCTTGACCACCTCGATGCCCTGGATGAGCGGGTTCTCCAGCACGCGGCCGAAGTCGATGTCGACCACGCCGTCGCTCACCAGCGAGAAGGACCGCATGGTGCCGCGGTCGGTGCCACCGGCGGAGGCGACCGGGTCGAAGTCGTTCAGCTTGAGCACGCCGTCGATGGTGACGTCGAGCTTGCGCTTGCCCACGGTGGCGGTGCCGGTGTACCGGTTGGCCAGGTAGAGGCGGACGTCGACCCGGGTGCCGGCCGCGACGGGGATGTCCCACTGCATGTCCGGCGCGGTCGTCTGGTCCCACCGCTCGGTGTTGAACAGCGTCGCCGGGGTGCTCGCCGGCACGGTGCTGTCGAACGTGGCGTTGGTGGGGTAGGCCTTCGCGCTGCTGCCGCTGTTGTGGTTCGGGCTCGGCGCGGCGTCGGTGTCGGCCGCCCAGTCCGGGCCGCCGTCGGTCGCCGGGATGGCCGGGCCACCCGCGTTGACCCGGTAGAGGACCTCAGTCTGCGCCGCCCGGCCGGCCTGGTAGACGTCGCCCGGCAGACCCTTGGTGCTGGTCGAGTGGGGCGCGTCGCCGCCGTCCAGCGGGAAGAAGGCGATCTTCTTGCGCAGGTGCTCGCCGGCGCCGATGTAGTCCTGGTCGCTGCCGAGCCAGAGGCCCTGCGGGGTGACCATCATCTCGGTCACGCCGTAGCCGCGCGGGTGGCGGCCCGGGTTCCAGGACAGCGGCAGGCCGCTGGCCGGGTCGAGGGCCGCGATGCTGGCCCGCGGCACCGCGCCCGGTCCGGCCTTGTCGCGGGCGATCGGGTTGTTCGACCAGCGGAAGTGGCCACCGACGTAGATGGCCTTCTCGCTGATGCCGACGGAGAGGAAGGTGTCGCCGCCGCTGAAGTTGGTCCAGGTCGGCTGCTGGCCGCCACCGGTGGCGTCGGCCTCCCAGCGGGCGGCCGAGTCGCAGAGCGTGCCCGGGTAGGACGCGCCGGTGGTGACCACCACGAAGTACTTGCCGTCCGGGGAGAACTGGACGTCGCGGACCCACGAGTCGAACGCGGCGTACTTGCAGGCGCCCGAGTAGCCGTCCGTGTTCCAGTCGGCGACGGTGGCTCCGCTGTCGCCCAGGTTGATCCGCACGATCTGGTCGTGCACGACGCCGTCGGCCTTCTTGAAGTTGCCGATGACGACCATCTGCTTGCGGTCGGGCGAGACGGCGAGCTTCTCCGGACCCACACCGGCCTTGGCGGTGCCGGTGCTGCCCTCGGTCCAGTTGTGGTTCTCGGTCAGGTTGGTGGTCAGGTAGTCGTCCACCGCACCGGTGTCGGCGTCGATGGAGGCCAGGCCGCCGCGGTTCACGCCGGTGCCCGCGGTGGTGAAGATGCCACCCACCAGCAGGCGGTTGCCGACCTTGACGATGTCGTTGACCAGACCGTTGAAGGCCGGTCCCTTGAACGTGGTGACAAGCGAGCCGTCGGCGATGTTGAGCAGCGCCAGCTTCCGGCGGTTGACGCCGTTGACGGTGTTGAACGAACCCGCGATGTAGACCGTGCCGGCGGTGGGGCCGGCGACGACGGCCGAGACGTCGCCGTCGATGACGGGCGCGAACGCGGGGTCGACGATGCCGGTGGCCTTGTCGAAGGAGAGCAGCTTGGTGCGCGCGATGTCCTTGGACGTGTCGCGGTTGCGCACCTCGGTGAAGGACCCGCCCGCGATCACCTTGCTGCCGGCGTCGTAGATGGCGTAGACCGCGCCGTCCTTGATGTTCGGCGTGGTGGTGGCGGGGGCGCTGCTGACCATGGTGCTGTGGTCCGGTGCGGCCAGCGCGGGGCTGGCCGACAGCACACCACCGACACCGAGGAAGGCGGCGGTGACCAGCGCGAATGATCGGCGCGTGGTCGCGGGAAGATTTAGCACGGGCAGCTCCGGAGGAGTGACGGAGAACGAGATGGCCGGCCCGGCCGATCGGGCGAGGGGTGCAGGGGTCGCCGATCGGGGGCGCACGGCCGGTTGACGCGTGATGGGCACACACTTCCGCATTTCAGCTATGGCGTCCACCCCGGATGACCTTTATACCCGTCCACACGACCTGACGGATACCGGGAGAGGTGAACCGGCCACACGAACGGTGGAGGTCAGTTCACCGGGCCCCCCGGCGTGGCCGTCGGCGCGGGCGCCGAGAAGTACGGGTCCCCGGCCAACTCGCGGTACGCGGCCAGACCCTCCGGGTCGTCGTCGAAGGTGCTGTCGTACGTGGTGCCCTTGGTCTGCTTGGCCGAGAAGTAGACCACCGCCTTGATCTGCGGGTGCTGCTTGATGTAGGTGCGCGCCTCCCGCAGCCACGCCGCCCGCTGGCCCGGCCCGCCGTCGTGGGTGACGCCGAACTCGCCGATCAGCACCGGTCGCGGCCGCTGTCGGGCGAAGGCCATGAAGGTGTCCATCTGCTCGGCGAAGCCGTCGTAGTTCTTGCCCGGGTAGACGTCCGTGCACAGCCAGTCGACCTGGTCGTCACCCGGGTAGTAGGCGGCGGCGTTACGGCTGGAGTCCACGAAGCCGAGCACGTGCGGGCACCACACCCAGCCGGCGTTCGTGGCTCCCACCTCGGTGAAGATGGCCCGGATGTGCTTCCACGCGGCCACGTAGTCCTCCGGCGACCGGACGCTCTGGCGCAGGTTGGGCCGGTCCATCTCCCACCGCCACCGCAGCAGTACCGGCACCCCGAAGTCCTTGATCTTCTTGGCCCGCTGCCGGATCAGCTGGTCGTACACGCCGTCGGTGATCGACCGGGTGTCCGCGCCGGACCAGGAGATCATCTGCAGCATCTGGGCGGCCTGGAACGCGTTCTCGGTCGGGCCGGGGAAGTCGTCCTCCCACTCGTGGAACATGTGCGCCAGCGTCACCTTGCCGCCGGTCTGCTCGCCGAAGGCGGTGAGGGCGCCGACCCGACCGTCGGGCGTCTGCCAGGTCGGTTTCACCCACGCGCCGAGCCAGGCGCCCTGCGCCGGCATCTCCGGGCCCCGCCCGGTGGTCTCCAGGCCGCCCACCGGTCGGGGCTTCACCGGCGCGGTCTGGCTGCCGGTCGACGGGGCCGGGGTGAGTGGTGCGGGTGTCTCACCCTGGCAGGCCGTCAGGGCGAGTGTCGCGCCCATCAGGAGTGCCGTCGAGCTTCGGACCCACTTCATGGTTGCCGTGCCTCCCCGTTTCGGTGCCACCGGCCGAGCCGGTGATCGATGTCGTGTGCGGTCGCCGGTCATCGCCCCCGGTTGCGCCGCAGTGCCCGGAGGGCGTCGAGTCGGAGCACGCCCCGGAGCCGCCAGACCGCCACGGCGTAGCCGGCGCCGCCCAGTGCGGCGACCACCAGCAGGGACGCCATACCCGGATCGGTGACCGCGTGCAGCGCCAACGACGGCACACCGAAGCAGGCCAGCGCCAGCCCGGCGGCGGTGAGCGTGCCCCGACCGAACGGATGCAGCCGGAACGCGCGGTGCAGCTGGACCAGCGGCACCAGATTGGTGATCAGGATGGACGCGGACCAGGCGATCGCCGCACCCATCACGCCGTAGCGCGGGATGAGCAGCACGTTGGCGACCACGTTGACCAGCGTGCCGGAGAGCGCGTTGTAGAACGTCCAGGCCGTCTTCCCGGCCATGTTCAGCACGGTGTCGACCATGCCGCAGCCGGTGGCGACCAGCATCGTCAGGGCCAGGTAGACGGTGACTGTCCGCCCGGCGTCGTAGCCGGAGCCGAACAGGGACAGCATGGGCTCGGCGAACGACGCGAACAGCAGGTAGGCGGGCCAGGCCAGCAGCACCAGCCACGCGGTCGCGGCCTGGTACAGCCGGCCGGCCGCGGCCCGGTCGTCGCGGGCGAGATGCTCCGCCAGCCGGTGCTGGACGGCGGTCGACAGGGCCTGACCGGAGAGCTGACCGAGGGTCAGGAACCGGGTGGCCGCCGTGTAGAGCGCCGCCTCGGACAGCCCGCGCAGCGCGCCCAGCAGGACGATGTCGAGCCGTTGCACCACCATCTGGGCGAGCCCGCTCAACGCGCGCGGCCCGCTGTACCGCCAGTACGGGACGAACACCTCCCGCCAACTCACCGGCCGCGGCGAGCCCGGTCCGGCCGCGCGTTCCGCCCGCCGGACCAGGCGGGTCAGCCAGAACAGGGCGGCGAGCGCGGCCGGCACGTACGGCAGCGCCCACGCCAGCGGCAGCGCCGTGGTGGCGGAGAGGCCGAGCACGGCGACCACCAGCACGGCGAGGAACTGGAGCAGGGTGCGTCCGAGCCGCTCGATGAGCAGCAGCGGACGCATCTTGCCGAAGCCCCGGCAGGCGGACAGCGTGAAGTCGCAGAGCGCGGCCACCGGCACGAAGAGCAGCAGCGCACGCAGCGCGGGCACCGCGCCCGGGACCGGTTCGGCGAAGGTCAGCTCGACGATCCGCGGGGTGAACAGCCAGCCGACCGTCGTGAGCAGAACGCCCATGACCAGCAGCGGAAGCAGCCCGGCCAGCACCGAGGCCCGGATCCGCTCCGGTTGCCCCAGCGTCCGGTAGCGGCTGATGAAGTAGACGGAGCCGATGCCGGTGCCGAGGCGGGCGGCCGCGTACGCGATCATGAAGGCGCTGGTGGCGGCGAAGAACAGACCCGCGTCCGCCATCGACCAGCCACGGGTGACCACGATGTTCAGCCCGAAGCCGGCGACCGCCGCCACCGCCACGCCGAGCAGGTTCAGCACCCCGTGCCGGGCGGCCCCGCCCAGCTCGGCGCCCGCCGCCGGTCGGGTGGGGGTTACCGTCGCCACGACGGTACGCGTCCCCACCAGGCGGCGAGCCGTTCGTCGTACGGCGTGAAGTGCGCCTCCAACCGGGCGCGCAGCTCCGGGTCCATCGCCGAGCGGGACCGCGCGTTGTGCTTGCCGAACGAGATGTCCGCCCAGTGCGGCAGGCCGAGGAAGTCGCAGACCCCGTCGAAGGCCGGTCGGGGGTCGGCGAAGAAGTCGTCGGCGTCGATCACGTGCAGCCGGTCCCGCCCGAAGATCGACTCGAGTCGCTCCAGCTGCTCGACGTACTGCCCCCGGGTCAGGTAGGCGTTGTGCTGGTAGTGGTGGCTGTGCGCGGTCGGGTCGGCGAGCAGGCGCTCCCGCTCACCGGCGATGCGGCTCTGCTCCAGTTCGAGCGCCCGCTCGAACGTCTCCGACTCGAAGCCCCGGGCCGACTCGTGCGCGTGCGCCGAGTACGCCCGCTCCACCGGGTCGCGCAGCAGCACCAGCAGCCGGACCTCGGGCAGGTCGGCGGCGATCCGCTCGCCGGCCAGCGGGTGGAACATGTAGTACGGGCTCGACTCGCCGGTCACCCCGCGCACGCCGAGCTGCGCGCGCACCGCCTCGGCCCGGCGGTTCGTCGGGAAGTGCCCGAGATACCAGTCCATGCCCCGGTCGTAGCCGGTGTCGAAGTAGTGGACGCCCTTGTGGTAGACCGCCGGGAGCACGCCCGGGTGCTGGGAGAGCGTCTTGAACAGCGACGTCGTGCCGCACCGCTGGGCGCCCACGATCAGGAAGTCGGGGGTCATCCGCGAGTTCGCCGTCCACCGACCGACCGTCCGCGTCACCGACCGCACGGCCCGTCGGGCCTTGGCCTTGGCCAGCGTCATCTCAGCACTCCTCCCGCACCCGGCCGGGTCGCCAGGTGATCCTCCACCGCCGGCAACAGCCAGGCGGCCACGTGTCCCAGCCGGGCGCCGGCCTCGGCCTGCCGGTCGCGCAGGTAGCGCGCGGCCAGCTCGACCAGATAGAGCACCGCCACCAGGTCCTCGGTGCCGGCCGGCGGCGCGAACGGCGCGAGCGTGTCCGCCGCCCCGCCCAGCAGCTCGCGGGCCGCCGTCGTCGGCTCCACCCCGGCCTTGGTGATCGCCGTCTGGAGCCGTCGGTGCAGCGCGTCGTAGCCGACCGGCACGTCCGCCGCGAACCGCTCCCAGTCCCAGATGAGCATCCGCCCGTCGGCCAGTGCCGCGCTGTTGCCGCCGTTCCAGTCGCCGTGCCAGGCGCCGAGATCGAGCGTCGGATCGAGGCCGACGACGGTGGCCAGGACCGCGCGCAGCCGCGCGGTCTCCGGCCGGTCATCCAGCGCCTCGACGTCGGCGGCGAGGCGCTCGGCGTAGCCGCTGCCGCCGAAGGGCCGGCGGTCGACGCCCAGGCAGCGGCTGACCGCCACCATCGCCTCGCGTTCCCGGCCGGCGGCCGCCGGCGGCGTCGCCCGGGGCAGCCCCACGGGAAGCGCGCTCTGCACGAGCAGGGCGTGCGGGCCCCAGACGCCGTGGTGCAACACGTCGGCCACCACGATCCCGGGCAGGTCGACGGTGGCCAGCCGGCGCAGCACCTCGGCCTCCGCGTCGACCAGGCCGCGGGTGAGCCGGTCCACGCCCAGCTTGGCGTAGCCCAGCGGCCGGCCGTGGTCGTCGAGCAGCTGGATCACCGGCTTGCGGTTGGCGCGGGCCGGACCGATGTGCACGCTCAGCAACGCCGGCCGACCGAGCACCTCGGTCAGGTGCTCCTCCAGCGTCCCGGTGGTCGCCCCGACCTGGAGACGGTCCCGGAAGGCGAGCCGGCCGAGACCGGTGCGGAAGGCGGTGGCCAGCAGCGACCGGCGCAGCCGGGCCTTCGTACCCACCGCCTCCGTCGAGTGCCGCACCGCGCTGGCCGCGGCCCGCCGCGAGCCGGCGGGCACCAGCAGCCGGGGTCGCGCGGCCGACGGCACCACGGCGTAGCCGGCGCCGCCGCGGCGCAGCGTCGGGCCGGCCGGTTCCGGCCAGACCACGGCCGCCAGCTCGGGCAGGTACGCCGCGCGCGCGTCATCGACTCGTGGGGTTGCGGTCATCAGCGGGTCCGTTCCCGTCGGTTGGTCGGCACGGCGGACGCCGCCGCGGCCAGCGCCTCCCGGCGCAGCGTCCGGAGGTGCCAGTCGTTGCGGGCCAGCACCGCCACGCTGATCAGGCCGTACGCCAGCGTGGTGTTCAGGGCGCCGTAGAGGAACTGGAAGAACAGCATCAGGATCAGCACCGCGCTGCCGGCGATGCCGATGGGCGTATGGTCGCGCCGGAACCGCCACAGGCACCAGAGGAAGAACGCGCTGTAGCAGAAGGCGCCGACCCAGCCCTGGCCCACGAGCAGGTTCCAGACCTGCCCGTTGCTGCCCAGCTCCCGGTTGCCGCACTGCTGGCAGTCGGCCGACTTGCCGATCGCGATCGACCGGTTGCTGCCGATCAGCGCCCGGTTGGCGCCGTAGCCCAGCACCGGCGAGTGGTTGGCCGCTTCGACGGCCCCGTTGGACAGGGTGGCCCGGATCTCGTCACTGTGCCCGTTCTGCATCCGCTCGTCGAGCAGTCCGCCCAGCGGCGAGGCCAGCACCAGCACCCCGGCCAGCGCGGTGGCCAGCGCCATGCCGGCGAGGACGGCGATCCGGCCGCGCAGCGCCAGCCGCAGGGCGACGTAGACGGCGGCGATCACCAGCCCGATCCAGAGGCCGCGGTTGAGTGAGAACACGATCGGGAAGATCGCGGCGGCCACCAGGAGGTATCCGCCGAGCCGGCGCAGCCCGCGGCCGTACACCACCCAGCCGACCAGGAACCAGATGAGCAGGATGCCCATGTTCTCGCCCCAGGTGTTCGTGTACTCGAAGGGGGCGGCCGGGCGCGGGGAACTGGCCTCGCCCTCCAACACCTCCTGCACCTGGGCCACCTCGACGTGCATCAGCCGGTTGACGAACGGCTCCTTGGCGATGACGTCGGGCAGGATGTAGTTGAGCGGGGCGGTGAACTTCAGGTCGGGCAGCAGCGCGCCGACGTAGCCGCCGATCACGGTGACCACGGCCAGGAACCCGAAGAGCCGCAGCATTCGGATCCGCGGCAGTTCCTTCTCGCTCAGGTTGAGCACGTAGAGCATCGTGATGGTCAGCGCCGTGTAGTTCATCACCCGGATGCCCCAGCCGATGTACCGGCCGAAACCGTCCGGGGTCAGCGTGTTCGGCGCGGTGACGTCCAGCATCAGCCCGGAGAGCACCACCCAGCCGAGCAGGATCAGCCAGAACCCGAAGCCGGGGGGCACCCGGATGCGGTCGCGCCGGCGCAGTTGGAATGCCATCGGCACGGCGAGGATGGCGAAGATGAACGACGGCAGGCCGAGCGCCCACCACACCGGGTAGAGCACGAACAGCGCGATCAGCGGCCACGCGGTGGGCAGACCTCGGCGTCCGGCGGCGCGTACGCCGGCCGGCGCCCCCGTCGGCACCGGATCACTCGGCACCGGCTCCGGCCGCGAGGGCTGGAGCGGGACGAGCGTCTTCATGTGACCGCTACCCGGGCCGTCGTCGGGGCGTAGACGATCCAGGTGGTGCCCGGCTGCGGGCGGACCTGGTAACCGGCCAGGTCGGTGACGTTGCAGACGAGCTTCTGCCCGGGCTTGCTCCACTGCGCCTTGGCGCTCGACGGCCCGGACACGACCAGAGCCGCGCCCTTGCCGTAGACGTTGGCGCTCGGCAGGGAGCGAGGGCTCGGCTTGCGGACGGTGAGCGTCCGGTATTCCATCGTGAGCACGACCACCGAGGCGGCGGTCACGGTGGTCTTGCCGACCCGCCCCGACCACTGCTGCTTCGCCTGGTCGTAGGTCCAGGTCTGGGTGCGGTGACCGGACACCGAGACGGTGAGCTTCCCGGCGGGCGTCACGTCCCGGGTGGCCAGCGGCGTGCCCGTGGTCGCGTAGTCGAACAGCGGCGCCGGTGCGGCGCCGCCCTTCGGCGCGGTGGCCCGCAGTGCCGTCGTGGAGGTGTTTCCGCCCGGGAACGCGGAGCTGCGCTGCGCCGGCGTCACGCCGCTGAGGTCGGCGGCCGTGAGCTGGCTGACGAAACCGGTAGGACCACCGTCGTAGCCGAGCCAGGGACGGAGCACGCCGACGCTGCGGACGTCGACCGGACGGATCTCGGCGACCGGGCCGATCTTCGCGGCGTCGCGGGACTGGTAGACCGCGCTCAGGTGCAGGCTGCCCGACTCGGCGAACTCCTGGTAGACCAGGTCCGCCGCGTCGAGGCCGGTCGCGGTGCCGGACTCGCTCACCCGGATCGGCACCGCCAGCGCCTGCCGCGCCTCCACGCCCGGCTGGGTCAGCGGCTGCCCGGAGAGCGGCCCCGCCGGCAGGCTGGGCGTCGGGCTGGGCTTCGGCGCCGGGGTGCCGGGGTCGACCAGGTCGGTCGCACCCGGGGGCGGCGGGTCGCTGCACGCGGCGCCCAGCGCGACGATCAGCACCCCGACGGCCGACGCCACGACAGACCGTCGGAGCCTCACTCCTGGTCCTCCACCGGGTCGAAGGCCATCGAGAGCCGGCCCTGGCCGTCGACGCCGTCGATGTCACGCTTCGACCGGTAGACGGTGGACGGCGGCTGCCGGACCGCGCCGCCGGCCTGGACCGGCGCGGGCGAGCCGGGCTTGGCGGCGGGCACGGCGCTCGGGGCCGGGTTCGGGGTCGGGGTCGGGGTCGGTTTGCGGGGGCCCGGGGCCGGCTTGCGCGGGGCGGAACCGCCCGACGACGAGCTGACCGGCCGGGGCAGGATCATGGTGCTGTCGCTGGTCGGCTGGCCGCCACCCGGGCGGAAGACGGGCTCGGGGCGCGGTCGGGGCGACGGCCGCCGCTCGTCCCGCTGGTTGTCACCGGCGGGGGCACCGCCGGCGGCCGGACCGCCGGCCTGCTCCGGCAGGCGGGGCGCCATCACGCTGCCCAGCACCGGCGCGTCCACCTGCTCGAACTGCTGGAGGGCGGCGGTGATCTCGCTGGTCCGGGTCCGTCCGCTCTCGATCACGAGGATCACGCCGTCGACGTGCCGGGCCAGGGCCTGCGCCTCGACGGCCTGGGTGGGCCGGGCGGTCTCGATCAGCACGTGGTCGAAGCGGTCGGCGAGCTCGTCGAGGATCCCCAGCATGGTGGCGACCGGCAGCTCCACGTCGGTGTCCAGCTCGCCGGGCAGCAGGGCGCGCAGCGTGTTGAGCCCGGGGGCGGGGGTGAGCGCGGCGAGCCCGCCGACGTCGTGCCGCAGCACGTCGGCGAGGGTGTGCCGGGGCTTCGCCCCGCCGAACATGGCGGTCAGCGGCGAGTCGGGCCGGGTGGTGACGATCGCGACCTGGGCGCCGGTGCGGGCGTAGGCGGCGGCCAGGTTGCCGGCGACGAAACCGGCCACCGGACCGGGCGAGGTGTCGGTGAGCAGCAGCTGGCGGCCGCGCCCCGGCCGGGGCTCCGACATGATCGAGAGCAGCACGTTGCGCAGCCGGCCCAACTCACGCGAGACCCGGTGGGTGGGCGGCAGGATGCTCAGCGACGGCGCGCGCAGCGGCAGCTCCAGCAGCGTCGACAGGCCGGTGCGGGCGGTCACGTCGCGGCCGCGCCGGACCCGGGTGTCGAGCCGGTCCAGGACCAGGGCGAGCACGATGCCGAAGAGCAGCCCGGCGCCCATCCCGCTGGCCAGGTTCAGCGTGCGGTTCGGCGAACTGGGCTTCCGGGGCAGGGCCGCGTCGGAGATGATCTGGCCGGCGTCGGGCGCGTTGTCCTGCAGGGGGCTGAGCCGCTCGTTGAGTCGGGTCAGCTGGTTGGTGAGGACCTGCTTGCTCGCCTCGGCCTGGGCCCGGGCGGCGGAGTTGGCCGGCGCCGCGGCGATCTTGCCGACAGCCGCGCTCAGCTGCTTGTTGACCTCGGCGATCTGCTGGTTGATCGAGGTGATCTCGTTCTCCACCGCCTTGGCCGCCGTGGCGAGCCGCAGGTCGAGGTACGCCTGCGCGAACGAGTGCGAGCCGTTCTGCGCCGCCTGCGGCGTGGTGCCCTCGTACGCGATCTGGAGCACCTGGCTGTTCGGCGGCACGGTGACCGACAGCGACCGCACCAGGTCCTCGTTGCTGGTGCTGGTCTTCAGCAGGGCGCGAGCCCGTTCGGCCACCACCAGGGAACGGACCACCTGCGCCTCGGTGTCGAGGTTGACCTTGGTGCCCGGCGCCGCGTCGGGGCCGACCTGGCGCACCAGCACCGACGTGGTGGAGGTGTAGGTGGGCGTCTGCAGCTTGGTGACGAGCAGACCCGATCCGATGCCGAGCACGGCCGCGAGCGCGAGGATCCACCATCGGCGGCGGAGCCACTCGAGGTAGGACATCAGCGTGGGCCCGTCCGCGTCGTGCTGCACATCGGGGCGGTGAGGTGAGGGCATCGGAGTGTGTCGCTCCCTTTCGACCGGACCGGCCAGTCAGCCGTGGGACGTCCGCGCCACGGTGAATTCTGAGTCTCCCTGATCGGAGCGGAGAGTGGAAGTCGCCGAGGGTCCGCCACTTCTGCCCGGAGGGTGCCGGGACGATAATGCACTGGTGCGCTTCTGCTATCACATCCAGAGTCACCGTTCGCCCGACCAGCTGACCAGGCTGGTCCACGCGGTGAAGCGGTACAGTCCGGACAGTATCGTGCACATCAGCCACGACGTGAACGGGGCTCCGCTCGACCTCTCCGAGCTGCGCACACTACGCGACGTGACGGTCCAGTACCACGAGGGTGGTTACGGCGACTTCAGTCACGTCGATCGCTACATGGCGGCCGTGGATTGGCTGAACGGTGAGGGTGTGCAGGTCGACTGGTTGGTGAACATCACCGGTCAGGACTACCCGATCCGTCCGCTCGACCAGGCGGAGGCCGAGCTGATCGGCTCCGGCGCCGACGGGTTCATGGAGTACTGGGACGCGTTCGGTCCGGAGAGCCACTGGCCGCAACGTCGGGTCCGCTCCCGCTACCACTTCCAGCACCGTCGGCTGCGCGGGCTCAGCCCGCGGGCCAAGAAGCTGCTCCGGCCGGTGCAGGCGGTCAACCGGATCCAGCCGCTGATGCGGGTGCACGTGTCGTACGGGCTGGTGGTGGGTCGGCGGGCCCGCACCCCGTTCGGGCCCGACCTGCGGCTGCACGGCGGGTCGGCGTTCTCGTCGTTGACCTGGCCGGTGGTGGCGTACCTGCGGGACTACTTCGACCGGCGGCCGGATGTGGTGGACTACTTCCGGCACTGCCTCTCGCCGGTGGAGGCGGTCTTCCAGACCATCGTGTGCAGCGCGGACCGGTTCAACCTGGTGCCCGACTGCAAGCGCTACTTCGACTTCCGCAACAGCACGTTCAACCACCCGAAGTCGCTGACCGCCGACGACCTCCCCCGGGCGTTGGCCAGCGGCGCCCACTTCGCCCGCAAGTTCGACTACGAGCGCAACCCGGAGCTGCTCGACGTCCTCGACGCCCACCTGGCCGCGGCGGCGACCCCGAGGGCCTGACCGGTTCCGGCGGGCCGGTGACCGGCCCGCCGGACCTCGGCGGCTCAGCGGTAGTCGTACCGCCGACGCAGCGGCCAGGTCATCGCACCGACCATCCGGCGGCGGCCGGGCGCGTACTCCCGACGCCACTTCTCGTCGAGGCTGAGCGCGATCGGCCCGGTACGCATCCGGATCCGTCCGCCGGCCACCGCGTGCGACCCGGCCTGCTCGAACTCGGTGCCGTGCAGGAACGACAGCGGGTCGACCTGGCCGGTCACGTCGGCCGTCAGGGCGGCGATCCGGCCCAGCTCCGTCCGTGGGTCGCGGACCAGGTCCTCGTACCGGACGACCGCCCGCGGGACGCCGGACCGGGCGAGCGACGAGATCATCGCGTTGACGGTGACCCAGCGCCGCGCGGTCAGCCGGGCCGAGCGCTGGTTCATCCGGCCCTTGGTGGAGGTGCCCTCGGGCAGCTCGACGAGCTGGCTCCAGGAGTAGGCCACCCCGCGCGGGTCGCGGAGGATGTGCACCAGCCGCAGGTCGATCTCCGGCGCGCGGGCCAGGATGTACGCCAGCGAGGGTCGCTTGGTCGAGTCGACCACCACCTTGGCGCCGGACACCTCGGCGATCGCCCGGTAGAGCTTGGTGATCAGGGTCGTGTAGCGCTCCAGGTCCTGCCGGAAGCCCGGCACGACCCGGGCGCCCTTGATCATCGGCACCTTGCCGGTGGCGTCGACCCGGCGTTGCAGGGCGCGGACCTCCTGCACGTCGATGTTCGCCCAGCCGCCGTACGCGCGCCGGCCGACCTCACCCCAGAACGGGCACTCGTCGAAGTGCTCCCCGCAGGCGCAGCGGAAGTTCCGTTCCACCCCGGACTGCCACAGGTAGAACAGCTCACCGACGTCGCAGTGGTCGACGAACTGGCCGAGCATCAGGTCGAGCAGGGTGGAACCGCTGCGCGGCATCCCGCAGACGTAGAGCACCGTCACCCGGTCGGTGCCGGACGGAGCGCCCGCCCCGGATCCGTCCGCTGCCGCAGGCTGCTGGGCCGTCATCGATCGCTTCTCCTCGTCCCCGGTGGATGTCAAGCGGCAGTGTAGGCGCGATCGGAGGAGCCGGGGATTGGCGGAATGCGTGAAGGAATCCGGCCGGCAGGACGTGAATCGTGACTCCCACTTCTGTTCCGCGTGCGGTGCCGTTAGATTGTTCCGGCGCTCAGCTGACCGTCCCACGGAAGTGGCACGGGTGTGCGGTGGGGGAGGCGGTTGGAGACGTGGAGCCCGGTGAAGTCATGCTCGTGGGTTCCAGTGGCGGGCACCTTGCCCAGCTGCTGGCGCTCGCACCCTGGTATCGCGACCGCGCTCGTTCCTGGGTGACCTTCGACACCCCGGACGCGCGCTCGCTGCTCGACGGGGAGCAGGTCGTGTGGGCACACCACCCCACCACCCGCAACGTGAAGAACCTGGCCCGGAACATGCTGCTCGCGGTCCGGACGCTCAAGCGCCGCAACGTCGACGCGGTGGTCACCACCGGCGCCGGTGTCGCGCTGCCGTTCGTCGTGGTGGCGCGGCTGCGCGGGATCCCCACCGTCTACATCGAGGTGTACGACCGGATCGACAGCCCCACGCTCACCGCCCGGCTCTGCCGTCCGTTCCTCTCGGCGATGCTGGTGCAGTGGGAGGAGCAGCGCCGCTTCTATCCCGACGGCACCGTGGTGGGGAATCTGCTGTGACCTCGTTCATCCCCCGGCAGCGGCAGACCGACCCGGAGCCGGACACCGTGCTGGCCATGGTCGGCACCGACGTGCACAGGTTCGACCGGCTGGTCGGCTGGCTGGAACGCTGGTGGACCGCGCGCGCCGACGGTCCGCGGCAGGTCCGGCTCGTCCTCCAGTACGGCAGCAGCACCCCTCCGAACCTGCCGGACGCGGTGCCGTTCCTGGCCCACGACGAGTTGCAGCGGGCGATCGCCGAGGCGAACGTCGTGGTCTGCCACGGCGGGCCGGCCACCATCACCGAGGCCCGACGCAACGGCCACCTGCCGATCGTGGTCCCGCGCGACCCCGCCCACCACGAGCACGTCGACAACCACCAGCAGCTCTTCTCCCGCCGGCTCGGCTCCGCCGGCATGGTGCGGCTGGTCGAGACCGAGGCCGACCTGGTCGAGGCGCTCGACAAGGCGCTCGTCGACCCGGCGACCTTCCGGCTGGACGCCGACCCGGACCGCCCCGACCCCCGCGCCGCCGCGGCGGCGCGCGTCGGCCAGATCGTCGAGGACCTGGTACGCCAGCGTGCGTCGGGACGACGCCGGTGGTGGCGGTGACCGCGCCGGTCCGCGTGCTCTTCGTCGGCGGCCTCGGACGCAGCGGCTCCACCCTGCTGGAGCTGATCCTCGCCCAGCACCCCGACGTCTGTGCCGTCGGTGAGGTGGTGCACCTCTGGGAGCGGGCCCTCGGTGGCGACGAACGCTGCGGCTGCGGCGAGCGCTTCACGGTCTGCGGCTTCTGGCAGCAGGTCGGCGACCACGCGTTCGGCGGTTGGGACGCGGTCGACCGGGACGAGGTGCTGGCGCTCAAGGCCGAGGTCGACCGGACCCGGCACATCCCGCAGCTGGCCCGGGGCGACCTGCCGGCCGAGCAGTTGGCCGCCGTGCGCCGCTACGCCGACCTCTACACCCGCATCTACCGGGCGGCGACCGAGGTCACCGGCGCCGAGGTGGTGGTGGACTCCAGCAAGCACGCCTCGACGGCGTTCGCCCTGCGCTGGGCGCCCGATCTCGACCTGCGGGTCGTCCACCTGGTCCGGGACAGCCGGGCGGTCGCCTACTCCTGGGCCAAGCAGGTCCGCCGCCCCGAGGTGGTGGACGGCGAGGCCTACATGCCGACCTTCTCCCCGTTCACGGTGAGCAGCCTGTGGACCGCGCAGAACGCGGCGTTCCACCTGCTCGCCCAGCGGGCGCCGGTGGTCCGGCTGCGCTACGAGGACTTCACCGCCGACCCGCGCGGCACCGTGACCCGGGTGCGCCGGTTCGCCGGCCTCACCGACACCCCGGACGCGCTGCGGGTGCTCGACGAGCCGCCGGTGCCGCTGGTCCGGGCGCACAGCATCGCCGGCAACCCGCTGCGGTTCAGCGCGGGTCCGCTGAAGGTGCGCCAGGACAACGCCTGGCGGGAGAACCTGCCGACGCGCAGCCGGGCCGTGGTCAGCGCCGCGACGCTGCCGCTGCGCCTGCGTTACGGATATCTCGGCGGCGGCCGAACCAACAGCACGGAGGCGTCGTGACCGGGAGCAACCCACCGCAGGTGACCGCCGTGGTCCCCACCCGGGACCGGCCGGTGCTGCTGCGCGCCGCCCTCGACGCGATCCTGGGCCAGGACTACCCGGGCGGGATCGACGTGGTGGTCGTCTACGACCAGTCCGAGCCCGACCACACCCTCGCCGAGGACCCGCGGATCCGGGTGATCACCAACAGCCGTACCCCCGGCCTCGCGGGTGCCCGCAACACCGGCATCCTCGCCGCGCAGGGCGAGCTGGTGGCGTTCTGCGACGACGACGACGAGTGGCTGCCCGGCAAGCTGGCCGCCCAGGTCGCCGCGCTGGAGGCGACGACGGATGGCGCGTTCGTCAGCTGCGGCATCCGGGTCGACTACGACGGCCGCCAGGTCGACCGCTCGTTGTCGATGGAGCGGGTGCCGCTGGCGTCGCTGCTGCGCGACCGGCACACCGAACTGCACCCGTCCACGTTCCTGATCCGGCGGGACGCGCTGGTCGACGCGATCGGGCTGGTCGACGAGGAGATCCCGGGCAGCTACGCGGAGGACTACGAGTTCCTGCTCCGGGCCGCCCGGCACGCGCCGCTGGTCAACCTGACCGAGCCGTACGTGACGGTGCGCTGGCACAAGCGGTCATACTTCGCCCAGCGCTGGGAGACCATCTCGACCGCGTTGCAGTGGTTGCTGGAGCGCTACCCCGAGTTCGCGACGGTGCCGGCGGGGGAGGCCCGGGTCGCCGGGCAGATCGCCTTCGCGCAGGCCGCGATGGGCAACCGTCGGGAGGCCGTCCGCTGGGCCCGCCGCACGCTGGCCGGCAACCCGAAGGAGGCCCGCGCCTACCTGGCGCTCGCCGTGGCCAGCAAGGCCGTGGACCCCGACCGCGTCCTGCGTACGCTGCACAAGCGCGGTCGGGGCATCTGACCGGGACTGCTCAGGCGGCCGCCGAGCACCAGGCGCGCCAGGCGTCCTTGCTGGGTTGGTCGGTGAGCCGGAAGTCTCCGCCGGACACCTGGTAGTCGTAGTACGCCACCCAGAGCGGGCGCTGCCCGTTCAGGTAGCTGCTCATCGAGCGGATCCAGGCGGCGCGGCCGGTGCCGCTGTCCCCGGCGATCCGCACGCTGCCGGTCTCGGCGAGGCCCCAGGGCTTGCCGAGCTCCTTCGACTTGCTGATCATCGGCCCGAAGACCTTGGCCGGCTCGGTGTAGCGGTTGTACTTGCCGCCGCTGTTGTAGCAGTCCCAACCGAGCACGTCGACGACGTCGCCACCGGGGTAGTAGTCGGTGAAGCTGCGCCGGGAGTTCGGGTTCAGCGTCCAGCACATGAGGATCAGGGTCGCCCGCAGCCGCGGGTTCTGGGCCCGGTCGGCGAGGCCGGCGACCCGGCGCCAGGCGGCCCGGAACTGGGCGGTGGTGTAGTTGCCGCTCTCCACGTCGTTCTCCGGCTCGTGGAAGTACGACCAGTAGACGTCGTGGTCGCGCGGGATCGAGGCGAACCACTGCGTCAGCCGGGCGTCGTGCTTGCCGGCGGCGACCTCCGCCGGCGGCGCCTTGAAGGACACCACCACGGTCCGGTTGACCACGTCGGCGCGGCTGCCCGACCAGGCGGGCGGCAGGCCCGGGTAGAACACCCGGACCATCCGCAACGGGCCGTAGGTGCGGTCGGATCGGGCCACGCCGGCGCTGAAACTCTCGCCGCCGACCAGGTGGATGCTCGCCCCGGGCAGGGTGGCCCGCGGCGCCGGGAACGGCTGGAATCCGGGCTTGGCCGACGGGGACCGGCCGGGCGAGAGGCTCGGGTTGGCGCCGAGCCCGGCGACCCCACCGGTCGGACGGGCGGACAGGGACGCGGCCCCGCCGGGCGTGGCCGCGACGCTTCCCGGCCCGTTCGCCTCCGGGGCCGGCTGCCGTGCGGGCTCCCGCTCCTGCGTGACCGCGACGGCGACCGTCGTGCTGAGCAGGACGACGGTCGCGGTGACGGCGACCAGCCAACCGCGCCGGTAGAGGCGGCGTGGCCGCCGGCCCGGGGGTGGGGTCGGGGCCGGGTGGGCATCGCGAACGGGGGCGATTGACGGGCCGGGTCCCATGATCCTCCTCCGGATCGGCGTGTCAGCTGTCTCCCGGCTCAGCACCGGCGTCACCGCATAGTGCAACGAGCGAGGCGGCGAGCCGGTGCGGTGACCGTCACAGCAGCCGGTCGATGGCCTTCAGCAGCTGCTCGGCCTGCTCGGGTCGGCAGACGAGCAGGTCGGGCAGGCGGGGGTTGGCGGCGTTGTAGCGCAGCGGTGACCCGTCGATCCGGGACGCGTGCATCCCCGCCCCGAGCGCGACCGCCACCGGGGCGGCGGAGTCCCACTCGTACTGCCCGCCGGCGTGCACGTACGCGTCGGCCTGGCCGGTCACCACCGCGCAGACCTTGACACCGGCGGAGCCCATCGGCACCGCCTCCGCGCCGAGGTCCTCGATGAGCTGGGGGACGAACGCGGGGGGCCGGCTGCGGCTGACCGCGATCCGCAGCGGACCGTCGACCGCGGCGGGCGTCGGCTCGCCCGTGCCCAGGATCAGCGGGGTGCCGTCCGCGCCGGTCCGCGCCGGCATGCCGACGGCGCCGGCGGTCAGCCCGCCGTCCGGTCCGGCCGAGCGCTCCCAGAGGGCCACGTGGACGGCCCAGTCGGTGCGCCCCTCCTCCGAGAACTCCCGGGTGCCGTCCAGCGGGTCGATGATCCACACCCGGTCGGCGTCGAGGCGGGCCGCCCGGTCGCCGGTGGAGAAGTCCTGTCGGGAGTCCGCCTGCTCCTCGGAGAGCACCGCGTCGGCCGGCCGGTAGCGGGCCAGCGCGGCCAGCATCAGCTCGTGCGAGGCCTGGTCGCCGGCGTCCTTGAGCGCCCGCGGGTCGGCGAAGCCCTGGCCGGCGCGCAGCGCGGTCAGCGCCTCGCCGGCGCGTCCGGCCAGCCAGCGCGCGAAGGCCTGATCGTCGAGCCGGTCGATGTCGTCGGACACCTTGCCATCCACCACCTTGTCTGATGTCGACGGGCGGCCGGCGGGTGCCCGCCGCCCGGACCGCACCATCTTGGCCGGTGGGGCGAGTGGACAACAAGTACGGGGGCGGAAACGGTACGCCCGGCCCACCGAGTTCTGCCCGCATGTTGAACTTCGCGTGTATGCCGGTCGGACCGCCGGACGCAGGCCCTAGGCTCTGCGCATGACCGCCGAGCAGCTGATCTCCTTCGCCCGTGGGGCTCCTTCGCTGGACATCGTCGATGTCGAGGGGCTCAAGGCCGCCGCCGTCCGCGCCTTCGACGCCGACCCCGCCGGGGTCACGGCGTACGGCACCTCCGTCGGTTACCCGCCCCTCCGTCGCTGGATCGCCGAGAAGCACGGTGTCGAGGCGGATCAGGTGCTGGTCACGAACGGCTCGCTGCAGGCCGACGCGTTCCTCTTCGACCACCTGGTCCGGCGCGGTGACGCGGTGGTCGTCGAGCGCCCCACGTACGACCGCACGCTGCTCAACCTCCAGCAGATGGGCGGCGAGGTGCACGGCGTGACCATCCAGCCGGACGGCCTCGACACCGCCGAGCTGCGCAAGCTGCTGGAGTCCGGGGTCCGGCCGAAGCTGGCCCACGTGATCCCGAACTACCAGAACCCGGCGGGCGTGACGCTCTCCCTGGAGAAGCGCCGTGAGCTGCTCGATCTCGCCGCCGAGTACGAGTTCACCATCTTTGAGGACGACCCGTACGCGGACATCCGCTTCCGGGGCGAGCCGCTGCCGTCGATGCTGTCGATGGACAGTCGCGGCGTGGTGGTGCACGCGTCCAGCTTCACCAAGACGGTCTGCCCGGGCGTGCGGGTCGGCTACCTGGTCGGCCCGGCGGAGCTGATCGCGGCGATCGCCAAGCGGGCCACCAACCTCTACATCTCGCCGGGCATGGTGGCCCAGGCGATCGTGCACCAGTTCTGCGTCTCCGGATCGATCGAGCAGTCCATCCGGACGGTCCGCACGGCGCTCGGCGAGCGGGCCGCGGTGCTGGCCGAGTCGCTGCGCCGGCACATCCCGGAGGCCCGGTTCGTCGAGCCGGACGGTGGTTACTTCCTCTGGGTCGAGCTGCCGGAGGACGTCGAGGTCGACCGGCTGGCGCCGGCCGCCGCCGAGCGCGGCGTCGCGGTGGTGAAGGGCAGCGACTTCATGGTCGACGGCGGCCGGCGCGCGCTGCGGTTGGCCTACTCCGCCGTGACGGCGGACCGGATCGACGAGGGTGTCCGGCGGCTCGCCGAGGCGATGGCTGCGGTTCGCGGCTAGTTTTCTGTCGGGTTTTTGACAGAACGGCCCTGCTGGCCGGCTCGGCTCTCCCGCTGGGCCGGCCGGCGGCCCACAATGCTGCGAGCGCCGCTCACCTTTCCCCGGTGACCGGCCCGCACGTCCCGGGCGGCAGTTCTTCGCCCCGGGCCGGGCCGGGGGCGCGCCCAGGCATCACTCCCGCCCCCAAGGGGTGCCGGGTGGGCCGTGTCGCCCCTCACCCCCCTGACGCGGCCCGGCCCGCCCGGCGCCACACCGCGTGACGCCCGTCGCACCCGCCCGTCCGGGCCCGCGTCCGCCCGCGCCGCGTCCGCTCCCGATCGGCGTAACCTGCAAGCCGCAGCTTCGCGGAGAGGGGGCGAGAGATGACGGACCGGGTGGCACGCGACCGCACCGCCGGGGAGAACGGCGGCCGGGCACTCCGGCCACGCGCCTGGGCCGCCCCGGTACGCGCGATGTCCCGCATCCTCAACGCCGACGGCTCCCCGCGTACGCCCCAGCCGGCCGGTCCCGGTCGCAGCGGCATCGTCGACTGCGGGCTCTACGTCGACGGCGAGCGGCAGCCCGGCCGCCCGCAGTACGCCGAGGCCCTGGCCGCCGCCCGCCGGGAGCGGGACGGCTTCGTCTGGCTCGGCCTGCACGAGCCGGACCTGGCCGAGATGACCGAGATCGCCGCCACCTTCGGCCTGCACGAACTGGCGGTGGAGGACGCGGTCAAGGCCGAGCAGCGCCCGAAGCTGGAGCACTTCGGGGAGATCGTCTTCCTGGTGCTGCGCACCGCCCGTTACTGCGAGCACACCGAGCTGACCGAGAACTCCGAGGTGGTGGAGACCGGCCAGGTGATGCTCTTCATCGGGCCGAACTTCGTGATCAGCGTCCGGCACGGGGACGCCTGCCGGCTGTCGCCGGTCCGGGCCGACCTGGAGGCGAAGCGGGACCTGCTCCGGCAGGGGCCGTGGGCGGTCGCGTACGCGATCACCGACCGGGTGGTCGACCTCTACCTGGAGGTCGCCGACCGGCTGGAGGACGACCTCGACGTGCTGGAGGCGGACGTCTTCGACCGCCAGAGCAGCGGCCGGATCCAGCGGATCTACCAGATGAAGCGGGAGCTGGTCGAGTTCAAGCGGGCGGTGGTGCCGTTGCAGCGCCCGCTGATGACGCTCACCTCCCAGGTCAACCGCGCGGTGCCGCAGGAGGTGCGCCGCTACTTCCGGGACGTGCAGGACCACCTCAGCCGCACGGTCGAGCAGGTGAACTCCTACGACGACCTGCTCAACTCGATCCTCCAGGCCCGGCTGGCCCAGGTCACCGTCGACCAGAACAACGACATGCGCAAGATCGCCGCCTGGGCCGCGATCGGTGCGGTGTGGACGGCGATCGCCGGCATCTACGGCATGAACTTCGACAACATGCCCGAGCTGAGGTGGACGTACGGCTATCCGGGCGTGTGGGCGCTGATGCTGGCCGCGTCCTTCACGCTCTACCGCCTGTTCCGCCGCAACGGCTGGCTGTAGGCACGCCGCCCGCAACGGGAAGCGCCGGCCACGCGGGACGTACCCGCGCGCCGGCGCTGCTCCGAGAACCGGGGGTCAGCGGCGACCGCTGGCCTTCGCGGCGCTCTTGCCGTTCTGCGTGGCCTTGGTGATGTCGTCGGCCGGACGGCCGCTGACGTCCCGGGCGCCCTCGGCGACCGAGGGGACCTTGCTGTTCGGGTGGATCACCGGCTCACCGGCGGGGGCGGTGGTCGACGAGCTGCTGCCGTTGGCGACGGCGGAGCTGCCGGCGCCGGTCGGGCCGGCCTGGGTCACCTTCGCGGTCGCGTCGGGGGTCTCCACCACGATCGTGTCCACGTCCTCCCGCATCGGCTCCAGCTTGTCCTGACCGGTCGGGCCGAGCGTGCCGGTCGGGTCGTACTCGGCCCACTCCTGCTGCTCGCGGCGGCGGCGCATGGCCATCGCCCCGGCCAGGCCGGCCACGGTGCCGGCGATCAGCAGGCCGGTGGTCATGCCCCGCGACCTGCGCTGCTTCTTCTTGCCCACCTTCATGTTCTTCGCCTTCTTCGTCATCGCGGACTGCTTCGCCGCCACGGCCCGGCGACCGGTCGACGCCTTGCCGGCAGCCTCGGTCCGCGCGTTGCGCACGGCGAGGACCACCGGGGCGAGAGCGGCGACGCTCGACGCGACCCCGCTGGACGCCCGATCCCGGACCAGGACGGCGGTGGGTGCGACGGCGACCCGGGCTGCCTGGACCCGCGGACCGACAGTGGCCCCGGCGCCCTTCGCCGCGTGCGTGGCGGCCTGCCGCAGGTGACCGATGCCCTGGTTCAGCTCGGCCTTCGCGAGCTGGCCCTGGGTCTTTCGCCGCCCGATTCCAAACACGGTCCCACCTCCTGGGAGTTGTTCCTTCGTCATCCTCCACCTTCGGATGCCTCCGCATGGCCAGATCGGGCACATGGGAGGATCCGCAAGGAACTGACCAACGAGTGAGGAGTACCCGTGGCCGAGGCTGTCTACGCCACCTTGCACACCAACGCCGGCCCGATCCGGCTGGAGCTCTTCCCGAACCACGCGCCGAAGACCGTCCGCAACTTCGTGGAGCTGGCCGAGGGCACCCGGGAGTACACCGACCCGCGGACCGGTCAGCCGGGCAGCGGGCCCTACTACGACGGCACCATCTCGCACCGCGTGATCAGCGGCTTCATGGTCCAGATGGGCGACCCGACCGGCACCGGGCGCGGCGGCCCGGGCTACAAGTTCGCCGACGAGTTCCACCCGGAGCTGCGCTTCGACCGGCCGTACCTGCTGGCGATGGCGAACGCCGGGCCGGGCACCAACGGCTCGCAGTTCTTCATCACCGTGGGGCCGACCCCGCACCTGAACAACCGGCACACCATCTTCGGCCAGGTGGCCGACGAGCAGTCCGCGAAGGTGGTCGACTCGATCGCCAACACCCCGACCGGGCCGAGCGACCGGCCGCTGCAGGACGTGGTGATCGAGCGCGTCGAGATCGAGCGGCAGCCGTCCTGAGCGTCACGCGGGTACCTTTGCTCGCATGACTGAGCGCTCCGGGCAGGCAGGTGACGCCACCGAAGGGCCGGTGCCGACCACTCCGGTCTGCTACCGGCACCCCGATCGGGAGACGTACATCCGGTGCACCCGCTGCGACCGGCCGATCTGCCCCGAGTGCATGCGGGACGCCTCCGTCGGCCACCAGTGCCCGGAGTGCGTCGCCGAGGGACGCCGCAGCGTGCGGCCGGCGCGTACCGCCTTCGGTGGCGGTGCCGCCGGCCGCCAGGGCTATGTGACCAAGGTCCTGATCGCGCTGAACGTGCTGGTCATGCTGCTCTCCATCGCCTCCGACCGGGGAGGTGACGCGGCCGCCGGCGGCTCCGGCTTCGGCGGCCTGATGGGCGGCTCGACGCCGCTGACCAACTGGGGTGCGGTGCTCGGCCAGGCGATGTTCCCCGACGGCACGGTCGGCGGGGTGGCCGAGGGCCAGTGGTACCGGTTGGTCACCGCGATGTTCCTGCACTACGGCCTGGTGCACCTGCTGCTCAACATGTGGGCGCTCTGGGTGCTCGGCCGAACGCTGGAGGCGGTGCTCGGGCCGCTGCGCTTCCTGGCGCTCTACCTGATCGCCGGGCTCGGCGGCAACGTCGCGGTCTATCTCTTCAGCGCCCCGAACCAGCCCGCGGTCGGCGCGTCGACGGCCATCTTCGGCCTGTTCGCCGCCATCTTCGTGATCATGCGTCGGCTCGGCCGGGACACTTCGGCGATCGTGCCGATCCTGGTGATCAACCTGATCTTCACGTTCACCGTGCCGGGCATCTCCGTGGCCGGGCACCTCGGTGGGCTGGTGGTCGGCGCGGTGATGGCCCTGGTCCTGGCGTACGCCCCGCGGATGCGGCGGACCGTCTTCCAGGCGGCGGGCGGCGCGATCCTGCTGGTGGCCCTGATCGGCCTGGCCGTCGTCCGCACCGCGGCGCTGCTCGGCTGACCCGCCGCGCCGGCTGACGACGCCGTCTCCGTAAGCAGGTCCGGCGGTCGGGGTGCGCCTGCGCGGCGGGCCGCGTGGCGCGGGTATCGCTCGGTCAGCTTGCTCTCGGACAGGTCGGCTTCGAGGCTGTTCCCTTCGGACTTGGGCGATGTTCTACCCGATCACCCTTCGTAGGGTGCTCAGGAGGAACAGCCCGTTCGGCGCGGCCGTCGAGGTGTGGCTCTTCGGGCGTGTCGTGTCTCGGGCGGCAGTGGGCCTGAAAGCGATATACCGCCTAGTCATATATATGACTGGGCGGTATAACACTCTTCAGCAATGATCTGTCCTGGACGCTCCCGCCCCTGCTCCGGCGACTTGCAACCACCCCGTCTGCCAGCGCGGCGCCGGCCAGGCCCGGCCCGACCCGGCGCGGCCCGGCGGGGCCCGCGCATGACGGCGGCGCGGCGGCGCGGCGGAACGGTCGGGGCGTGGCTCAGCGCGCGGCGGCGCGGGCGGCGGTGAGCGCGGCGGCCACCTCGTCCAGTGGGGCGTCCAGGTCGCGCCGGCCGTACAGGTGCAGCGACTCCCCGGCGTCGATCTCCAGCGTCTCGGCGGTGAGCCCGCGACGGCTGCGCCGGTCCAGCCGGATCGACTCCACGGCCGCCCAGGGCAGCCGGCGACGGCCGGCGAACCCGCGGATCACGGTGATGCCCTCCGGGTCCACCGCGAGCCGGACCGGCGCGACGACGTCGCGCAGCGCCCAGGCGAGCAGCCCGGCGGCGGCCAGGCCGGCGAGCGCCGGGCGGACCGGGTCGCCGGCGGCGAGCAGCAGGCCCAGGGCCAGCAGGAGCAGCGCGCCGAGCGCCTTGACCACCGGCGACGTGCGCGGCACCCGCCACTGTCGGGCCGGTGACGACCGTGGATCCATCCGACCAGCATGCCAGCCGCCGGTGTCCGCAGGGCGGGGGAGGACGACCGGTCGGGTCAGCACGTAGGATCGGGGCAAGCGAGGTTACCGGGGAGTAGACATGAGTGACGCGGTCATCGTCGGCGCGGTGCGGACCCCGGTCGGGCGACGCAAGGGCAGTCTCGCCGGCGTGCATCCGGTCGACCTGTCGGCGCACGTGCTGCGCGCGCTCGCCGAGCGCACCGGCATCGACCCGGGCCAGGTCGACGACGTGATGTGGGGCTGCGTGTCGCAGGTCGGCGAGCAGTCCTGGAACGTGGCGCGCAACGCGGTGCTGGCCGCCGGCTGGCCGGAGTCGGTCCCCGGCACCACGCTCGACCGGCAGTGCGGGTCCAGCCAGCAGGCGCTGCACTTCGCCGCCGCCACCGTCCTCTCCGGCCAGGCCGACCTGGTCGTCGCCGGCGGTGTCGAGTCGATGACCCGGGTGCCGATGGGCTCCAGCGTGGCCGGCGGGATGCCGTTCAGCCCGGCGATCCTGGAGCGCTACCGCGGCGTCGAGGGCGTCGCCGAAGACTCGCCGCTGCCGTTCAACCAGGGCGTCGGCGCCGAGCTGATCGCCGAGCGGTGGCGGTTCTCGCGTACCCAGCTGGACGAGTTCGCGCTGGCCAGCCACGAGAAGGCGGCCGCCGCGCAGGACGCCGGCGCGTTCGACCCGGAGCTGGCGCCGGTGGCGCTCGCCGACGGCGCCAAGTTCGCCGCCGACGAGGGCATCCGTCGCGACACCTCGCTGGCCAAGCTCGGCGAGCTGGCCACCCCGTTCCGCCCCGACGGCGTGGTCACCGCCGGGTCCGCGTCGCAGATCTCCGACGGCGCCGCCGCGCTCGCGGTGACCACCAGCGAGTGGGCCAGCCGGCACGGCCTGCGTCCGCTCGCCCGGGTGCACACCGCCGTGGTCGCCGCCGACGACCCGGTCGCCATGCTCACCGCGCCCATCCCGGCCACCGCGAAGGCGCTGCGCCGCGCGGGGCTGGGCATCGAGGAAATCGGGGTGTACGAGGTGAACGAGGCGTTCGCCCCGGTGCCGCTGGCCTGGCTGGCCGAGACCGAGGCCGACCCGGAGCGGCTCAACCCCCGGGGCGGCGCGATCGCGCTCGGCCACCCGCTCGGCGGGTCCGGTGCGCGGATCATGACGACGATGCTCCAGCACATGCGGGACAACGGCATCCGCTACGGCCTCCAGACCATGTGCGAGGGCGGCGGCATGGCCAACGCCACCATCGTCGAACTGCTCTGAGCCGGAGTCGGCGGAGTCGCACCGCAGGTGCGATTTGCACGAGTGGAAGTTCCAAAAATCGGGCGTGACCCATATCACCCCTGGTCAGCCGCTCGTTGCACCGGGCATGGACGTGTTCTCGCGAACGTTCCTTCCGGCCGCCGCCGAGACCGGCCTGGCCACCCAGACCGTCACCCGACACATGCCGGTGTTCCGCCGGTGCGTCGGCTCCGGCGACGCCACCATCCTGGTCACCCGGTGCAGCCGCCCGGACCACCCGGTCGGCGGCGAGTACCTGATGCTCCTCACCCACCGCCGGCTGGTGGTCACCCGGCAGACCCGGGTGCTGCACCGGCTCCGCCTGCATCTCAACACCGAGCTGCGGGAGCTGAGCAACGTCACCTGGAGCCCCGACCCGCGGGCGCACAGCCTGGAGCTGGCGGCCACCGCGATCGACGGGGTTCGTGAACGGTTCCTCATCCGTACCCACCACCCGAAGCAGGTGTGGCAGCTCGACGCCCTGCTGAACCACGCCTTCCGGACCCGGCTGCGGACGCCGGCGGAACGGCTCGTCGCCACCATCGGCGACTCCCCTACCGCCGCTCGGCCCGCCGTGCTCCACCCGGCGCCGGCGCGCTGACGTTCTTCTTACCTGACCCGAACGTTCCCCGGACCTTCCCGGGGACCACCGAGCGGTCATCATGGGCCGGTGACCGCCGACGCCGCACAGCGCGGGCTCGTCCTCGTGGTGGAGGACGAGCCGGCCATCGCCGACCTGGTCCGGCTCTACCTGACCCGGGACGGTTTCGGCGTACACCTGGAACGGGACGGCGACGCCGGGCTGGCCGCCGCGCGGCGCCTGCGCCCGGTGGCCTGCGTGCTCGACATCGCGTTGCCCGGCCTGGCCGGCACCGAGATCTGCCGGCGGCTGCGCGCGTCGGGTGACTGGACGCCGGTCATCTTCCTCACCGCCCGCGACGACGAGGTGGACCGGGTGGTCGGGCTGGAGCTGGGCGCGGACGACTACGTCACCAAGCCGTTCAGCCCGCGCGAGCTGGTCGCCCGGGTCCGCGCGGTGCTGCGCCGCACCTCGGGCACACCGGCCGCCGCCGAGCGACCACGGGTGCTCGGGGCGGTCACCCTCGACCCGGGCCGCCGCACGGTCACCGCCGGGGGCGTTCCGGTGCAGCTCACCTCCACCGAGTTCGACCTGCTCGCCCACCTGATGGCCCGCCCCGGCCGGGTGTTCACCCGGGAGGAGCTGCTGGCCGGCGTCTGGGGGTACGCGGCGCACGCCGGCACCCGAACCGTCGACGTGCACGTGGCGCAGGTCCGGGCGAAGCTCGGCCCGGCCAGCGTGATCCGCACCCACCGCGGCGTCGGGTACGCGGCCGATGCCTGACCACCCCACCGTCGCGCTGCCGGTCGTCGGCCCGCCGACGCCACCCGCCCGCCGCCGGAGCGCGCACACGCTGACCGCCCGCGCGATGCTCGTCACCTGCGCCGTCGCGCTGGTCTCGGTGCTGGTCACCGCGCTTGTCGCGGTTCCCCTGGCGGTGCGCGGCGCCGAGCGGCGGGACCAGGAGGCGCTGGCCGCCCAGGCCCGGCTCGCCGCCGAGGTGCTCCGCGTCCGGCCGGTCCGCCAGCGTGACAGCGCCGGGGACCGGCTCATCCGCCAGCTCCGCCAGCAGCAGGTCGAGGTGTATGTGATCCGGGGCGGCCGGGTCGACCGCCCCGGCCTGCCCGCACCGCTGGTCACCCGGGTCACCGCCGGCAAGAACGTCTCCGGCCGACGGCTGGTCGACGGGGAACGCCGGCTGGTCGAGGCGCGGGCGCTGCCGGGCGGGGACGGCGTGGTGCTCACCCGGGCCGCCACCACCGGCCCGTGGCGGCAGGTGCTGCGCGGTCTCTGGCTGCCGTTGCTCGCCGGCCTCGCCGCCGGCGCGGCCGCCGGGCTGCTGCTCGCCCGCCGGCTGGCCCGACCGATCCGCGTCGCGGCCACCGCCGCCGCCCGGCTCCGGGCCGGTGACCGGGCGGTCCGGGTGCCGGTCGAGCCGCCCGACGAGGTGGCCGACCTGGCGTACGCGCTGAACGGGCTGGCCACCGCGCTGGCCACCAGCGAGGGCCGGCAACGCGAGTTCCTGCTCTCCGTCTCGCACGAGCTGCGCACCCCGCTCACCGCCATCCGGGGCTACGCCGAGGCGCTGGCCGACGGCGTGATCGACGCCGACGCGGTGCCGGCGACCGGCCGGACCGTGCTCGCCGAGGCGGAGCACCTGGACCGACTGGTCAGCGACCTGCTCGCGTTGGCCCGGCTGGAGGCCGCCGACTTCCCGCTGGATCCCGGGCCGGTGGACCTGACCCGGCTCGCCGCCGACGCGGAGCGGACCTGGTCGGACCGGTGCGCGGCGGTCGGGGTGCCGTTCCGGATCGAGTCGCCGGGCGTGCCGGTGCCCGCGTACACCGATCCGGGTCGGATCCGGCAGGTGGTGGACGGGTTGCTGGAGAACGCGCTGCGGGTCGTACCCCCGGGGGCGCCGGTGGTGCTCGCGGTCCGGGCCGCCGGCGCGGACCCGGCGGCCGGCGGCGTGCTGGAGGTCCGGGACGGCGGCCCTGGCTTCACCGACGACGACCTGGCGGTGGCGTTCGAGCGGGGCGCGTTGCACCAGCGCTACCGGGGGGTGCGCAAGGTGGGCAGCGGCCTCGGGCTGGCGCTCGCCGCCGGGCTGGTACGCCGGCTCGGCGGCGACATCACCGCCGCGCACGCCCCGGAGGGCGGGGCGGCCTTCACCGTCCGGCTGCCCGGAGATCCTTACCTGGCTCGAACATCGGCCTGACGATCCGCTCGTGGGGGTGGGGAACGCTGACGTCACCACCGACGAGAGGAACACAGATGGCACGCCAGCGAATCGTCACCGGCGCCACCGCGCTGCTCACCGCCGCGGCGCTCGGCCTGTCCGGGTGCGGCGCGGGCCAGGTCGGCGCCGAGCCGGTCCGGGAGACCGCGGTCGAGGTGGCCGCCGCGATGGGCGCGGACGGCCAGGCGCTGGCCGCGCTCGGGGTGGACGCCGCCGACCTGGACGTCGACCCGGTCGCCGCGCCCGCGCCGTCCGCCTCCGGCACGCCGGACGAGCAGGCCCGACCGGACCGCAAGGCCGGGGCGCAGGAGTGGCGCAAGCGACACCGCGCCCGGGTGCTGCTGCGCAAGAACACCCTGCACGGCGAGGTCGTGGTGCAGACCAAGGAGGGCACGAAGACCGTCGCGGTGCAGCGGGGCGAGGTCACCGCCATCGATGACCGTTCGATGACCGTGAAGTCCACCGACGGCTTCACGAAGACCTGGACGTACGACGAGAAGCTGCGGGTGGTGGAGCGCCGTTCCACCGTTCGGGCGAGCGATATCAAGATCGGCGCCACGGTGGGCGTCGCCGGGACCACGCAGGGTGACGGCGGGGTGGCCCGACTGATCGTCGTTCCGGCCAAGCAGGGCTGACCGGGCGGCCTGTGGGTGACCTCAGGGATTTACCAGGCTAGGCTATGCCCCGACCTGCCGCCGCCTTTGTGGAGAACCCGTGAAGCTCTCGATCCTCATGCCGGTCTACAACGAGGAAGAACGCATCGCGGACGCCCTCAAGCAGGCGTTGGCGGTGGACTACCCCTGCGAGATCGAGCTGGTCGTCGTGGACGACGGCAGCCGGGACGGCACCGGCGAGGTGCTCGGCCGGGTGGACGACGCCCGCCTGCGGGTGATCACCCACCCGCGTAACGCCGGCAAGGGCGCGGCCATCAAGACCGCCGTGGACAACGCCGAGGGTGAGTACATGGTCATCCTCGACGCCGACCTGGAGTACGACCCGCAGGACATCCCGCGCCTGCTGGAGCCGGTGCTCGACGGCCGGGCCACCGTGGTCTACGGCAATCGCACCTTCGGCAGCCACAGCTCCTACAGCTTCTGGTACGTGATGGGCAACAAGGGCGTCACGCTGGCGGCCAACGTGCTCTACAACTCGTACATCGGCGACCTGGAGACCTGCTTCAAGCTGATGCCGCTGGCGCTCTACCGCTCGCTCCAGGTGCGCTCGCGCGGCTTCGGCATGGAGGCCGAGGTCACCGGCAAGCTGCTCCGCCAGCGGATCCGCCCCTACGAGGTGCCGATCAGCTACCGGGCCCGGGGCCGCGAGGAGGGCAAGAAGATCACCTGGAAGGACGGCGTCGAGGCGATCTGGATCCTGGCCCGCGAGCGCGCCCGGCGCCGCCCGGTCGGCCCCGCCGCCGCGCACTGACCCGAACGACACGAGGACCCCGCATCCCGGCGCCGGCCGGGGTCGCGGGGTCCGGTCGTATCCGGGTTCAGGCGGTGGGTCCGAGGAACGCGTCGACCGAGCGGCGCAGCCCGGCACCGTCCAGTCCGTGCCAGCGGTCGTGGTCCTCCGGCCCGCCGTAGCGGCGCAGGTCCGCCCGGCCGACGCCGAGGGCGAGCAGCCGGTGCGGCCGGTCGGCCAGCGCCTCGCTCACCACCCGGGTCGAGGTGCCGGACAGGTACGGCTCGACCAGGATCACCTCGCCGCCGGCCAGCGCCCGCAGCCCGGCGGTGTCGAACGGCCGGGGCCGGTGGGTGTAGGCCACCGTGACCGGCCGGTCGGCCACCGCCTCCAGCGCCGCGTCCAGCGTCGGCCCGACCGCCACCAGCAGCGGCGCGCCCGGTCCGGCGTCCCGGACGACCCGCAGCTCACCCGCCTCCGGGTACGCGGTCGCGTTGCTCCGGGTGGACAACCGCAGGTACGCCGAACCCGGCCCGCACACCGCCGCGCGCAGCAGCGGTCGCACCTCGTCCGGGTGGCCCGGCACGTGCACGGTCCAGCCGTCGAGCGTGTCGACCAGGGCCACGTCGGCCGGCCCGAGGTGGGTGCGCCCGGACGCCGCCCGGTCGTAGGAGGCGCCGATGCCCACCAGCACCGCGCCCACCCCCTGGTGGCCGAGATCGAGCTTGATCTGCTCGTAGGCGCGCTCGACGAGGAACGGGGCGTAGCTGTGCACGATCGGCCGCTGCCCGGTCAACGCCAGTCCGCCGGCCACGCCGATCATGAGCTGCTCCCGGATGCCGACGTTGACCACCCGGTCCGGGTAGCGGGCGGCGGCCGGCTCGAAGGCGGCGGCGGAGATGTCGGCGAGCACGATCACGCTCCGGGGGTCGGCGAGCACCTCCTCGGCCGTGCGGACGAACTCCTCGCGCATGGTCGTGGTCATGGTCACTCCCCGTTGTCGACGACCGCGACGACGACGTGCGGCCGGTGGTGGTCGTGTCCGGTGAGGGCACGGTGCAGGGCGTCGTGGTCGCGCCCGTCGACGGTGGCGGCGCTCCACCCGTGCACGGTAAACCGGCTCGCCACGCCGCCCGGCCAGCCGTGGGTGGCCGAGTGGTTGTCCACCACGATCGCGGTCAGGTCGGCCAGGCCGGTCGCTCCGGCGTACGCGATCGCCTCGTGGTTGGATCCCTCGTCCAGTTCGGCGTCGCCGAGTAGCACGTACACCCGGGGGTTCGTCCGGCCCTGGGCCCGCAGGCCGAGCGCGGTGCCGACGCCCAACCCGAGGCCGTGACCGAGCGAGCCGGACCCGATCTCGACCCCCGGCACGAGCGTCCGGTCCGGATGGTCGCCGAGCCGGCTCGCCGGGCCGCCCTGGTCGTCGAGCCACTCGACCGGTACGAAGCCGCGGGCGGCGAGCAGCGCGTAGTAGCCGGCGACCGCGTGCCCCTTGGAGAGCAGGAACCGGTCCCGGTCGGGGTCGTCCACGGTGGCCGGGGTGATCCGGAGCACCCGGTCGTAGAGCACCTGGAGCACGTCCAGCGTCGAGTACACGTTCGGGCCGAACTCGCGGCCGGCGCGGACCCGGTCCAGCAGCCCGGCCAGCTCGGTGGCGGTGGTCGTCGTCATACGGATAGCCTCGGACCTGAAGCGAACTTCAACTCAAGGCCCTGTGATGCATGAGGCAACCCTGACCATCGGCCAGCTCGCCGACCGGAGCGGCGTGGCGCCCTCCGCGCTGCGCTACTACGAACGGCTCGGCCTGATCCACGCCGCCCGTACCGGCGGCAACCAGCGTCGCTACGCCCGCACCGAGCTGCGCCGGGTGGCCTTCGTCCGGATCTCCCAGCAGGTCGGCGTCTCGTTGGACGAGATCCGGGAGGCGCTGGACTCGCTGCCCTCCGGGCGTACGCCCACCCCGGACGACTGGGCCGCGCTCTCCCGGGCCTGGCGGGACCGGCTGGACGAACGGATCCGGCTGCTCGGCAAGCTCCGCGACGACCTGGACGGCTGCATCGGCTGCGGCTGCCTGTCGTTGCAGCGCTGCACGCTCTACAACCCCGGCGACTCGCTCGCCGCCGAGGGCCCCGGCGCGCGCCTGGTGCTCCCCCGGGACTGAGGCGTCACCGCACCAGCAGCACCTTGCCGAGGTGGTCGTTCGTCTCCACCAGCCGGTGCGCGTCGGCGGCGTCCGCCATCCGCACCCGGGCGTGCACCACCGGGCGCACCCGACCGGCCTCCACCAGCGGCCACACCTGCTCGCGGACGCCGCGCGTGATCGCCGCCTTCTCCGCCACCGGACGGGACCGCAGCGCGGTGGCGTGCACCGAGCCGCGCTTGGCCAGCAGCATCCCCAGGTCGAGTTCGCCCTTGCGGCCACCCTGCATGCCGATCACCACGAGCCGCCCGCCGGTCGCCAGCGCCGCCACGTTCCGGGGCAGGTAGGACGCGCCCATGATGTCGAGGACCACGTCCGCGCCGCGCCCGTCGGTGACCCGGCGTACCTCCTCGACGAAGTCCTGCTCGCGGTAGTCGATCGTGTGCGCGGCCCCCAGCTCGCGCAGCCGGTCGTGCTTGGCCGACCGGGCGGTCACCACCACCGTCGCGCCCAGCGCCACCCCGAGCTGGATCGCGAACGTGCCGATCCCGCTGCCGCCGCCGTGCACCAGCAGCGTGTCACCCTCGGCCAACCGGGCCAGGTCGACCACGTTCGACCAGACCGTGCAGGCCACCTCCGGCAGGGCGGCGGCGTCGACCAGGTCCACCCCGGCCGGCACCGGCAGCAGCTGCCCGGCCGGCACCGCGACCTGCTCGGCGTATCCGCCGCCGGCCAGCAACGCGCAGACCTCCTGACCCACCGCCCAGCCGGTCACGTCGGGACCGAGCGCGCGGACCGTCCCCGAGCACTCCAACCCGGGGTACGCGGGCGCGCCCGGCGGCGGCGGGTAGTGGCCCTGCCGCTGGAGCAGGTCGGCCCGGTTGACCGCGCTGGCCCGCACCTCGACGACGACCTCGCCGGGGCCGGGCTCGGGGTCGGGCACCTCCGTCCAGACGAGGGCCTCGGGTCCGCCGGGTTCGGTGATCGTGATCGCGCGCATGGCTCAGTCTTACCCGATCCCGGGTTCGTGGCAGACTATGCGCGGTCGGGTTCCCCTCGGGGAGCACGTCGGGAGGGTTCGCCTAGTGGCCGATGGCGCTGGTCTTGAAAACCGGTAAGGCAGCGATGTCTTCGTGGGTTCGAATCCCACACCCTCCGCCCGCAACGCCCAGGAGGCCGAGGTGACGGACGCGGCGTTGGCCGAGGTGATGGCCGAGTTGGCCGCGCTGGAGGACCCGAGGATCCGCGCGGTCAACGAGCGGCACGGCGACGACCACGGGGTCAACCTGGGCGGGCTGCGGGCGGTCGCGAAGCGCCTGAAGACCCAGCAGGACCTGGCGTACGCGTTGTGGCGCACCGGGGACAGCGCGGCCCGGCTGCTGGCGCTGCTGGTCTGCCGGCCGAAGGCGTTCGGTGCGGACGAGTTGGACGACATGCTGCGCGAGGCGCGTACGCCCAAGGTGCACGACTGGCTCGTGGCCTACGTGGTGAAGAAGAGCCCGCACGCCGAACGGCTGCGGCTGGCCTGGCTCGCCGACCCGGATCCGGTGGTGGCGAGCGCCGGTTGGGCGTTGACCACCGAGCGGGTGGCGCGCAAGCCAGACGGGCTCGACCTGGCCGGCCTGCTGGACGTGATCGAGGCGGAGATGCGGGACGCCCCGGACCGCCTCCAGTGGGCGATGAACCACTGCCTGGCCCAGATCGGGATCGACCACGCGGAGCACCGTGACCGGGCGATCGCCGTCGGCGAGCGCCTGGCGGTGCTGAAGGACCATCCGACGCCGCCGGGCTGCACGTCGCCGTACGCGCCGATCTGGATCACCGAGATGGTGCGCCGGCAGCACGAGAGCGGGGTATGAAGGGGCGCAGAACATTTCGCGCACCCGGAAGGACCGTTTCGATGACCCTGGAACGACCGATCGCCCCGGACCCGTACGAGCTGCTGCCGACGGTGTCGGCGTTCGACCTGACCAGCGACGACGTGCACAACGGCGAGCCGATGGACGCGCGGTACGCGCACGGCAGCGCCGGCGGCGGGAACGTGTCGCCGCACCTGTCCTGGTCCGGCTTCCCGGCGGAGACGAAGAGCTTCGTGGTCACCTGCTTCGACCCGGACGCCCCGACCGGCAGCGGGTTCTGGCACTGGGTGCTGGTGGACCTGCCCGCGTCCGTCACCGAGCTGCCCACCGGGGTGGCGGAGGCCGACCTCGGGGGCGCGTTCAGCATCCGCAACGACTACGGCGACACCGGTTACGGCGGCGCGGCGCCGCCCCCGGGTGACCGACCGCACCGGTACGTCTTCGCGGTGCACGCGGTCGACGTGGAGCGCCTGGACGTGGGCAAGGACGCCAGCCCGGCCTTCGTCGGCTTCAACCTGGCGTTCCACACCCTGGCCCGCGCGGTGATCCGCCCGACCTACCAGGTCAAGGACTGACCAGAGGTAAGCAGGGGCCCCTTCTTAACGCGTGGGTGTGAGAGGGGGCCCCATCTATACCGGAGGCGTTAACCGGGGCCCCTCCTTGCGCCTCAGGCGGGGACGCGGGCGACGGCGAAGACGGACTGGCCGAACGGCGGCCGGACCCGCTGCTCCGCGGCCTTGGTCGCGGGCAGCACCAGCGTGTCGTAGACCTTCACCATCGGGCCCTCCTTCGGCATCAGCCGGAAGACCTTGGTGGCCATGAAGTAGCCGATCAGGCCGAGCGCGTTCGCGTAGTGGATCTTCTCCACGGTGAGCCCGGCCTCGGTCATCGCCGCGCCGAGCGTCTTCTTCGTGTAGCGCCGCACGTGGCCGGTGGCGATGTCCGCCGGGCTCATCGCGAACTGGAACGCCGGCACGATGATGACCACCGCGCCGCCGGGGCGGACCAGGTCGCGCATGCTGCGCAGCGCGCCCACGTGGTCGTCGATGTGCTCCAGCACGTTGTAGGAGACGGCGGCGCTGTAGTCGCCCCGCTCGGTGTGCGGCAGCAGCATCTGCCGGACCTCGACGCCCGGGTGGTCGGCCAGCCGTTCCTTGAGCTTGATCAGCCGCTCCGGGTCGGCCTCGGTCGCGGTGATCCGGGGCAGGTGCTCGGCCCACTCCAACGCGTAGTCGCCGAGGCCGCTGCCGATCTCGATGGGGTTGTCACCGAGGTAGGGCACGGCCAGCTCGACGAACCACCGTCGGTGGTTGACCGCCGTCGCCAGGCCTTCGAGCACCTCCGACTGGACGCGCTGATCCCCAGTGATTTCTGCCATGCGTCGATTCCTCACGATATGACTGACCCGCGCCTGGACCGTCAGAGTCAACCATCTGGATGGCTGGTGGGGAAATCGGGGCACCGGGGTGGCCGAATTGCGGTCGGGTGGGGCACGTGATCGGCGGTCGGCGAACTCGGCACATAGTACGTGAGTCCCGGAAACATGTCACGGGCCCGTCATACCCTGACTACGCTCTGAAATGTCATGACTACTCCGGAATCGGACGTGGGCCCACGGGGTCGGCGGTTCGACGCCCTCGCCGTGCTCAGCTTCGTGCTGCTCGCGTTCTGGGTCACCGCTCGCCTGTGGGTGGATCCGGCGAACGGGGTCCGGGACAATCGCACCGATCAGGCGCAATTCGAATGGATGATGGCGCACGGTGCGCGCGTCGTCACGGATTTCGCCTATCCGTTCACCTCGGACCGCATGAATGTGCCGGACGTGGTCAATCTCATGGCCAATACGTCCGTATTATCCATTTCGGTGCCGCTGTCGCCGATAACGCTGTGGTGCGGGCCGCGGTGGTCCTTTCTCATTTTCCTCACCCTCGGCCTCGCCGCCACCGGAGCGGCCTGGTACTTCCTGCTCTCCCGCGTGGTGATCGGCGCCCGCGGGCCGGCCTGGCTGGGCGCCGGCTTCTGCGCGTTCGCGCCCGCGATGGTGTCGCACGCCAACGCCCACCCGAACATCGTCAGCCAGTTCGTGGTGCCCCTGATCGTCTGGCGGACGCTGCGGCTGGCGCAGCCCCGCCGCTGGCTGCGCAACGGGGTGCTGCTCGGCCTGGTGATCGTCTGGCAGGCGTTCCTCAACCTGGAGATCCTCCTGATGACCGCCATCGGCCTGGGCGTGGTGGTGCTGGCGCTCGCGCTCGGGCGGCCCGCGCTGCGGTCGGCGGCCCGCCCGTTCGCCGCCGGGCTCGGGGTGGCCGCCGTGGTCGCCGGGGCGCTGCTCGCGTACCCGCTCTGGGTGCAGTTCTTCGGCCCCGGCGCCTACAGCGGGCTCTCCACCCTGATCCGGGGCTACTCCACCGACCTCGCCGCGTACGTCGCGTGGTCGCGGGAGTCGGTGGCCGGCGACGCCCGGGGCAGCGAACCACTGGTGAAGAACGCCACCGAGGAGAACGCGTTCTTCGGGTGGCCGCTCGTGGTGCTGGTGGCCGCGCTGGTCTGGTGGCTGCGCCGGGACGCGGTGGTGCTCGGGCTGGCCGCGGTGGGGCTGGTGTTCGCGCTCTTCTCGCTCGGCCGGGAGATCCGGTTCGACGGGCGGGACACCGGCGTCCCGGGCCCGTGGGCCGCGCTGGAGAACCTGCCGGTCCTGCACTCGGTGGTGCCCACCCGCTGGTCGCTCGCGCTCACCCCGATCGTCGGCGTGCTGCTCGCGCTCGGGGCCGACCGGGCCCGACGTCTCGCCGCGCGTCACCCCGCGGCGCGCGGGCAGATCCGGTTCGCCACCGGCACCGTGCTGGCCATGGCGCTGCTGCCGATCCTGCCCACCCCGCTGCCGGCCAAGCGACTCGACCCGACCCCCGCGTTCGTCACCTCCGGGGCCTGGCGTCCCTACGTCGCCGACGGGCGGAGCGTCGTCACGCTCCCCCTGCCCGACACCACGTACGCGGTCCCGCTGCGCTGGTCCGCCGAGACCGGGCTGGACATGCCGCTGGCCCGGGGCTACTTCCTCTATCCGGACACTCGCCCGGGCGGCGACCGGATCGCCCTCTTCACCGCGCCACCGCGTCCCACCAGCACGTTCTTCGACACGGTGCGGCGCACCGACGCGGTGCCCCCGATCACTCCGCAGGACCGGGTGGCCGCCGTCGACGACCTTCGGTACTGGCGGGCCGGCGTGGTGGTCCTCGACCCCCGGCTGCGGCAGGCCGAGGCGCTGCGCCGGGCGATGACCGAGCTGACCGGGATCACGCCCACCCGCTCCGGCGGGGTGTGGCTGTGGGACGTGCGGCCGCTCGTCGAGTGAACGGTCAGCCCTGACGGACGCAGCAGCCCTGGCAGACCTTGGGCCGGGGCAGCGTGAACGCGAGGCAGCAGGTGCGCCGCTGCACGGTCGGTTCGCCGGTCGGGCCGGGCACCAGCTCGACCAGGTCGCCCAGGTCGAGCGCGTCCAGCAGCGTGGTCACGGTCGCGGCCGACGAGCCGGGCAGCGCGTCCGCCGCGCGCAGGATGCCGTGCGCGATGCCGGACGCCACCGAGCCGAGCAGCGTACGGGTGCCGATTCGGACCTCGCCCTGGATGGCGGTGATCAGCGGGGCGAAGTGCGCGTCGAGCAGCGACGCGCGCAGCTCGCCGAGCAGCGCCGTCTCGTCGGCGACCACCCGGACCCCCGGCGCGCCGGTGAGGGCGAGCGGGTCGCCGGGCAGCACCGCCACCGGGGTCGAGGCGCGCAGCCCCAGGGTGAGCAACTGGTGGTGGTCCTCGAAGTGCACCAGCACGTGGGCCGGGTCGAGCAGCGGCACCCGGCGGGCCGAGGCCCAGCCGAGCACGGCCGGCAGCGCGGTCCAGTAGCTGTAGGACTTCCAGGCCAGCGCGGCGCAGGCGTGCGGGGTGCCGCCCCAGCGTCGGCCCGCGGCGGCGAGGAAGTCGGGCAGCAGCGTGCCGTCGACCAGGCGGGCGGCCGGGCTCCAGCGGCCCAGCTCGTCGCGGACCAGCAGGCCGGGCGCGAGCCCGGGCAGGTCGTCGGTGCCGAACATGGCGCGCAGGGTCGCGGTCACCGGGGCGAACGGGGTGGCGACGTCGCGCCCCGGCATCACCGCAGTCACCTGGCCGTCCCCTGTCTGGTCGCCCTGCCGGCCGGCGCGTGCCGTCGACCGAAGCTAAGGCTAGCCTAACCACATGCCCCGGCGGAGGGAAAGTGGTGCCACGGGCTTCAGGGGGAGGTCCCGGTCACTCCGTCGCCGTCGCGTACTACCCGGCGGGGTGGGCGGAAAACGCCGCCGGGCGGGCCGGGCGGGTGGCGCAAGCATCGACGTGTGCCGTTGAATTGTCAAGACGACTGTCGAATACGAGGCAGTTTCCGTACACGTCCGGCCACCCAACGTGAAAATGGTCGTCCCGGCTACGAGGAAGCTGATGACGACCTCACCGATCGAGCGTGCCGCCGACTCGTTCGCGGCCGAACTCGCCCGGCACCGGACCGGCCGAGGGTTGTCCAAGAAACAGTTGGCGACGCTGATGGGCTTCGACCCGTCCTACGTCAGCCACGTCGAAGGGCGCCGCCACCGGCCCACCGAGGACTTCGCCCGCCGGGCCGAGGCCGTCCTGGAGGCCAGCGGCGCGATCTGGCAGCGCTTCCGGGAGTACGACGAGCTGCGGCACGGCCGGGCCGCCGGGGCGCACCGGGACCCGCCGGTACCCGGCCAGTGGCTGCCGCCCGGCACCGGCCTGGTGGTCGAGCGCGAAATCGCCACGCTCACCCACACCGGCGACGGCTACCACTGCGCCATCCGCCGGGAGCTCTACAACGCCGGCACCGAGCCGGTCACCCGCTACCTGGTCCGGGTCGCGGTCGACCGCTACCCGAACGATCCGGGGCGCTCCAACCGGCACCACCGGGAGCACCCACTCACCTTCGCCGAGCTGCAACTCACCGCGTACCGGGACGACGGCAGCGGGCGGGAGCCGATGCACTGGCGGGCCAAACACGACCGGGACGCGTTCAAGGAGATCTGGCTGCTCTTCGAGAACGACGAGGGTCGCTTCCCGCTCTACCCGGGCGACCGGGTCACCATCGAGTACGCGTACCAGGTCGGCCGGGACAAGTGGGGCCCCTGGTTCCAGCGCGCCGTACGCCTGCCCACCCGGCACCTGGCGGTGCGCCTCGACCTGCCCACGGACCTCGACCCCAAGGTCTGGGGCGCGGAGACCTCGCTGTCGGCGGAGGAGGGCCCGCTGCGGACGCCGATCCAGCGCACCGCGGCCGACGACCGGCTGATCTTCGACTGGGGGACCGACGACCCGCCGCTGAACGCCCGCTACCGGTTGCAGTGGCGGTTCCGCAGTCCGGCGCCGGAGGCCGAGCCGGACGGCCCGCCGGCCGGCGGCCGGGTGCGGGCCAGCGACCGGATGCGCGCGGTGGGCATCGTGCAACGCGGCGACGACCTGCTCCGGCAACCGGCCCGCCCGTTCGACCTGCCGGCCGAGGAGCCGCACGCCCGGAAGGTGGTCGACCGGCTCGCCGGCATGCTGGTCCGCCTGGACGAGCTGCACCCGTTCAGCAAGGGCGTCGGCCTCGCCGCGCCCCAGCTCGGCCTCGGCTGGTCCGCCGCCCTGGTCCGCCCCGCCGACCGGGCGGCCGAACCGGTGGTGCTGCTCAACCCCCGGGTGGTGGACGCCACCACCGAGACCGACGAGCAGTACGAGGGCTGCCTCTCCTACTTCGACCACCGCGGTCTGGTGCCCCGGCCGCTGCGGATCGACGTCGAGCACGCCCTCTGGGACGGCAGCCGGGTGATCACGTCCTTCGAGTACGCGATGGCCCGGCTGGTCGCGCACGAGATCGACCACCTGGAGGGGCGCCTGTACGTCGACCGGATGGCCCCCGGCGTGCCGCTGGTGCCGGTGGAGGAATACCGCGAGACCGGTACCCCCTGGCGCTACTGACACGGGGGGCCGGGTCGCGTGCCCCAGGGGGCGGGGGCACGCGACCCGGCTCGGGGGGAGAAAGGCTCAGAGGTTGCCGAACGTGTCGTAGCGGATGTGGTCCGGCGGGACGTCGTCGGCGGCGAGCGCCCGCAGCGTCGCCCGGACCATGGCCGCCGAACCGGAGACGTAGCAGTCGTGCGTGGTCCACGGGCCGTACCGGGTGACCACCTCGGAGACGTCACCCTGCTCACCGGCGTAGTCCGGGTCCTCGCTGCACGCCGGCGTCACCGACAGCCAGGGGTGGGTCGCCACCAGCTCCTCCAGGCCGGCCAGCCCGTACAGCTCCTCGGGGCGGCGGGCGCCGTAGAAGACGTGCACCCAGCGGGTGCGGTTGACCCGGGCCAGCTCCTCCACCAGCGCCTTGATCGGGGCCAACCCGACCCCGCCGGCCACGCAGAGGATGTCCCGGGTGGAGTCCGGGTCCAGCGTCATCGAACCCATCGGCGCGGCCACCCGGAGCAGGTCACCCGGCTTGGTCCGGCGGACCAGCGCGCCGGAGACCCAGCCGGCCGCCCCGGCCGGTGTCCGGACGTGGAACTCCAGCACGTTCTCCTCGTTCGGGGCGTTCGCCACCGAGTACGTCCGCCACACCCGGGGGTGGTAGCGGGGCACCTCCACGCTCACGTACTGACCGGCCTTCCAGGGGAGCGGATCCTGGAGGGCGCGGACGGTCAGCACCGCCGTGTCCGGGCCGTGCCGCTCGTGGGTGAGCACCTCGGCGTGCCAGAACGGCGGGTTCCCGTCCGCCTCCGCGCCGGCGAGCATCCGCTCGCTGATGCTCGCGTACGCCTCCCGCCACGCCTGGTCGTACTCCAGGTTCCAGCCGTCGCCGGCGGTGCTGCGCAGCGCGTCGAGCAGGGCGACGCCCATGGTCTCGTAGTGGCCGGACGACACGTGGTACTTCCGGTGGTCCCGGCCCAGCGCGCGCAGGTACTCGTCGAAGCTCTCCGGGTCGTCCACCGTCTGGGTGGCCGTGACGATGGCCTCCAGGATCCGGTCGCCCTGCCCGTTCATCTGCACCGGGAAGAGCTTGCGCAGCTCCGGGTCGAGGAGGAACAGGCGGGCGTAGAAGTGGCCGCTGAGCCGCTCCCGGTGCTCCTCCACCAGGGCCCAGCTCTCCTTCAGCAGCCGCGCGAAGTTCTCCACAGGGGCACGCTCCTTCTCCGTACGGGCGGATCGGCCCCCATAGAATGTCCACGGAGCGTGTCCGGCGGTCGCACACGATGTGCGACCGGCCCACCTCGTCGCCGAGGTGGTTTCATGGTCCGGTGACGGTTGACGAGCTGGCCCGGCCGGTCTCCCGCCGGGTGCTGGGCACCGAGACGCTGCTCGTGCTCGGCCTCTCCCTCGGCCAGTCGGCCGTGTACGCCCTGGTCTCGCTGGTCGCCAAGCTCACCGCGTCGGGCGGGCTGTCGAAGCAGACCGCCGCGCTGAACACCTCCGCGTCCGCCCGGCCCTACCTCGACCTCGCCTACCAGCTGCTCGGGATCGTCTTCGCGCTGCTGCCGGTGCTGCTCGCCGTACACCTGCTGGCGCGCGACCCCGGCGACCCGGCGCGGACGCTCGGCGTCGACCTCCACCGGCCCGGCTCCGACCTGGTCCGCGGCGCGGGCCTGGCGGCACTCATCGGACTGCCCGGCCTGGCGCTGTTCTGGGTGGCGGCGCAGCTCGGCATCAACGCCACCCTCGTCCCGGCCGCCCTGCCGGACCTCTGGTGGGCGGTGCCGGTGCTGATCCTCGCCGCCGTGCAGAACGCCGTGCAGGAGGAGGTGATCGTGGTCGGCTATCTGATCACCCGGCTGCGGCAGCTCAACTGGCGGCTCGGCGCGGTGCTCGCCACCAGCGCGGTGCTGCGCGGCTCGTATCACCTCTACCAGGGCTTCGGCGCGTTCGTCGGAAACGCGGTGATGGGGCTGATCTTCGGATGGTTCTACCTGCGTACGCGCCGGGTGGCCCCGCTGATCGTCGCGCACACCCTGCTCGACGTGGTCGCCTTCGTCGGCTACGCGCTGCTGCCGAGGTCCTGGTTCGGCTGGCTCTGAGCGTTGTGCCAGGTCGGCGAGGTGGCGGGTGATGCCGCCACCTCGCCGGGCCGATGTCGATCAGGCGCGGGTGGGCCGATACCGGGCGACCGCCCGGGCGGCGAGCCGCTCGGCGGCGGCCGTCCCGCCGGTCGCGGCCGCCAGCGCCGCCGCGCCCGGCAGCAACCGGGCGGCCAGCCGCAGCCCGAGCCACCCGCCCGCCTGCGCGGCCACCGGCGTGGCCAGCCGCCAGGCCGCCTCGGCCACCCGCCCCCACGGCCCGTCCGCCGGCTCGTCGGCCGCCCGGGCCGCCGCCAGCGCCGCCCGCGCCGTGCCGTCGTCCGGGTGCACCGACGTCAGCACCAGCAGCTCGGCCGCCCGGTCCGGATGCGCCGGCTCCCGCCCGTAGGCGGCGGCCAGGTGCAGCACCAGATTCGCCTGGGTCCAGAGCACGGCGGTCAGCTCCGCGACCGGCGCGAACAGCCCGGCGCCTGCCGCCAACGCGCCGCCCGTGCCGGCCATCCGGACGAACCGCCGGGTCGCCAGCCGGGCCACCCCGTCCGCGTCCGCCTGCGGGTAGGCCCGGCGGACCTGCTCCACCCAGTCCCGGGCACGCGGACCGAGGGCGTCCACCGCGGCCAGGGCCAGCAACTCCGGCGCGAATCCGGGATGGTCGCGCAACCTCGGCCCCACCGTCCGCCAGCCCTCCACCGCGGTACGCGCCACCGCCGCCGACCCGCCGGCCGGCCCGGTGCTCCGCGCACCCGTGACCGCCGGGGTCGGCTGCGCGACGTCTCCACCGACGCGCTCCGGCCCGGCGGTGTCCGCGCCCGATTCGGCGTCCGGCGCGACGTCCGCGGCGGCCTGTTCGGCGGTGCGCTTCGTCGGGCTGCTCCGCGCCGCCGGGGCGGCCTTGGTGGTCCGGCGGGCCCGCGCGGGGCGGGACGTGGTCCCCGATTCCTCGGCCGTGACCGGCCGGGCGTCGTCGGGCCGCGGCCCGGCCGTGGACGGTTCGGTCCCGGCCGGGGCGGTGAACTCGGGCGCGCCGGAGGTCTTCCGGCTCGCGCCGGCCGCCTTCCGGGCGGCGGGCGCCGCCTTCTTGGCGGCCGGGGCGGTCCTCTTCCCGGCCGGGGTGACCTCCACAGCGGCAGCGGTCCTGTCCTCGGTGGCGGGCGTCGCGGTGGAGGCGCGTCGCGCCCGCTTCGGCGTCCCCTTCGCGACCGGGGCCGTCCCGGTCGCCGTGGCCCCGACCGGGGACTCCCCGGACGTCGTACTCCCGGCGGGAACCTCGCCCGGCGTGGCGCCGCCGGCCACCGGCGGCTGAGCGGGCACCACCGGCTCGCCGGGGCGCCCGGCCGGCGGCGTACCGGTGTCGTCCGGCTCGGCAGCGGCCCCGCCGGGACGCGTGCCCGGCCCGGTGTCGCCCGGTTCGGCGGCGGCCCCGCCGGGACGCGAGGCCGGATCGGGCCCGGACGGGGCGTCGCCGGCGCGTGGACGAGGGGTTGGCGGCGGCTCGGTGACCGGGGCCGGCGGCTGGAAGACGACGGTCGGCGGGGTCCGACGCGATCGCCCGCGCGGTGGTGTGTCCTCCGTCGCCTCCACCGGAGCGGGCTCCGGTGCCGGTGGCGGACTGAAGGCCGGTCGGGGGGAGCGGCTGCGCCGGGCCGGGGCGGCGGGCTCGCGACGGGGCGGATCGCTCGGCGGATGCTCCTGCATATCGATGGAGCGTAGCCGTGGAGGTGATCTGGCACACGGTGGAAACACGGTGGCCGGGGCGCGTACCGGTAGTCGCTTTGCTCCGGGCGGGTGGGGACCTGTATTCTCGGGCGCGGTGACCTCCGGGCCACCAGGGAGACTTCGCCTAGTCTGGTCTATGGCGCCGCACTGCTAATGCGGTTGGGGTCTTAAAGCCCCTCCCGGGTTCGAATCCCGGAGTCTCCGCGCGAAAGCCGGGTGTGTAGACTGGCCGAGCACCGGGCGCCCGTAGCTCAATGGATAGAGCATCTGACTACGGATCAGAAGGTTAGGGGTTCGAGTCCCTTCGGGCGCACAAGAGATCAAGGCCGTGACCTGCTAGAACAGGGGTCACGGCCTTCTTCCTTCCCATTTCTTGACCGCCGGTCCCGTCTGCTGGGACGGTGGTGACCCAGCCCGAGCTTGGGATGACCACGCCGTCTGGACAACGTGCGCGTCGCAGCGAGCGACGCCAGACATTCAGGAGTGGGGCGACCGCTACCTGCTCGGCGACGGTTCGCTCACCGCCACCGCGACGGCCGCGTCGGCGGAGGCGCGCCGGGTCCACGCCCTCGTCGGGCGCCGGCTGCCCGAGCTGACCCTGGTGCGCCACGACGGCGTTCCCGTGCCGCCGACCACGCCCGAAGCGTGGACGATGCTCTACCTCTTCCCCGGCGCGTTCGCGCCCGGCACGCCCGGCCCGCCGCCGCACTGGGCGGACATCCCCGGCGCTCTCGGCTGCACCCAGCACCCAGCCACCGGATCAACTCGCCGCCTTCGCCGCGTACGCCGGGCTGCCGTTTCCGCTGCTTCCCGACGCCGACGGGCGGCTCGCCACGGCGCTGCTGCTGCCGACCTTCCGCGCCGCCGGCACCGACCGGTTCAAGCGCACCACGTCGCTGCTCGACCCGACCAGCACGGTACGTGCCGTCCAGTTTCCGGTGACCGATCCCGCCGCCTCGGTCAGCGAGATACTGCATCTGGTCCGGGAGCGCTGATCGGGAAGTTCGAAAGAGGTGACGGCTGATCGGGGCCCGCCGTGCGTACCGGTCCTGACCTGCGCGTGCGCCACCAGACGACGGCGGTGATGACCACGACGGTGAGAGTGGGGACGAGCAGGTACGGCGTCCCGGTTCCAGCCGAGCGGTCCTGCGTCGCGGTGCCCAGGTCGACGTGCAGGACCAGGGCGAGAAGGAAGGTGAACGTGTTGAGCGCGGCATGGAGCATGACCGCGATCTCGAGCCCGCCGGTGCGCCAGGTGATGACGGCCAGGCCGGTCGCGAGCGTGAAGTACCAGACGATGATGTACGGGTCCGTTGCGCCGTGCACGGCGGTGAACAGCAGGCTGGAGACCAGTACCCCGGCGACGAGTCCGGCCCGCCGGTTGCGGGTCCAGCTTCCGACGACGCGGAAGATCAGTCCGCGGACACCGTACTCCTCGCCCGCGGACTGCAGCGGGGTGAAGAGCACCGTGGCGACGAAGAGGGCGATGAGGTCGAAGTGCGACCACGGGAACTCGTCCCCGGGGGTGAGCGCGGGGACGGCATTCGCGACCAGCCAGGCGGGACCGAGGAACAGCAGCGACCTGCCGAGCAGGTCGAAGCGGAACCGGGAGGTCACGGAGTGCAGGGATGCGCCCGGTACGCCGTAGAGCCATCGCTGGATGACCATGCTCCACGGGATGAGCAGGCCGAGGGCGATCATCGAACTGGCGTGAGAGAGCGGTGTGTAGTCGGTGCCGCCCAGGATCGGCGGGGTCTTGCCCATCTGTACGTCGATGAGCGCGGCCGCCCTGCCGATGGCCGTCGGGAAGATGACGAGCCCCACTGCCAGCAGGAAGATCGCAAAGATTCCGCGCCCGATCCGGCGCTTGTCGCCGGCGAGGACCCGGTGGTACTCCACCGTGGCGGGAACCGACGGTCCGTCGCGGGGCTCGTCCGAGGTGGGCGGCAGCCAGCTGGGATTCTTGATCGTGGTCATGGCTTCCTCTGGTGGATGCGGCTATCTCCCGATGCGGTCGAGCATGCTGAAACGCAGGCGAAGTGCCCGCTCGATGCTTGCCAGAACGGCGCCGACCGCGAAGGCGAGATTGAGCCAGACGGGTAGGTGAATCGGTGACTGGAAGGTGCCGACGCGGTCGGCGACCGGGGAGATCTGCGATATCGGTTCCGCGAGTTGCAACAGGTTCAGGCCCACGCCGATCAGGAGCATCGATGCCGAGAGGAGAACGGACGCGCGGCTCAGCGCCGGGTGGTCACGTGCGAAGTGGGCACGACGTCCCTCGGCCGATTTCGGGTCGGGAACGAGTGGGTTCTCCATACCGGCGGCGGTGACGTAATGGCAGCGTTTGAGGCCGAACGCACTGTTTGCCACTTCGATGGTGCCGCCCTCGACGGGGAAGGCCGCCGGCAGCTTGGACTCGGCGTGGTGTCGGCCGTCGAGGTACAGGTGCGCCTTCACCTTGCCGCCGTCCGTATTGGTTCGGCGTGGAATGTCGACGGCATAGAGCGTCTGTCGGCCGTCCCGGTGGGTCAGTGGGAGGTAGAACAGGGCGCGGAAGGGCAACTGCCACCATCGCAGGCGTTTCAACGCTCGCCCGTCTCCGCTCGTGATGCGCCTGACTGCCCGCCGTCGCCGCCAGCCTTCGATCATGTCTGGTCCCCCGCCCTCACCGCCGCCGGTCACTAACACGCCGTACTAGTGACGACGCTAGCACGGCGTACTAGTACGATGTACTAGGAGGTGGCACGTGACACACGACCAGGCAGGTGCCGGCTCGCGGGAACGGATCCTCGCGGCCGCGGCGGCGATGTTCGCCGAAGATGTGACAACGACGCTGAGCGTGCGTGCGGTGGCGGCGCGGGCCGGGGTGAGCACCGGATCGCTGAGGTTCCACTTTCCGACCCAGCTCGCGCTGCGGGACGCCGTGCTCGCCAGGATCTACGGCGAGATGCTCCCGGACGACCCGATCCGGGACCGGTCGGCGCCCCCGCGGGACCGGCTCGTCAACTGTCTGCGGCAGGTGCTCGCCCCGGCCGGGGTCGGCGAGCAGGCGCGGGAGGCATGGACCAATGCGCATCGGGCGTATATCGCGCCCGATCCGACCGAGAAGGTGCGCGCCGCGTATTTCGCCGTGGAGCGGCAAGGTCAGCGCCGCGTCGAGTACTGGCTCGGCGTCCTCGCTGACGAGGGTGTGCTGCCCAAGGAGGATCACGGGCGCCGGGTGAGATTCCTGCTCACCGTCCTCAACGGGCTCTCGATCGAACGAGCCCTGCCCGCCGGTGACTCGATCTTGAAGGCGGAAACCGAAACTCTCTACATGGCCGTCGACTGCGTCCTCGGCAACCCGGCCGGGTAACTCCTGGCGGGCGGCTTCTCGTCGCCGCCCGAGAGTCGATCGTCGCCGTCGGAGGGCGCCTGCACCGGCCGGAAGGCGGCCGACGACTAGCAGGAACCGCTCCGCTCCCGAGGTGCGGGAGGCTTCCCGGCCGTGTCTCCGGACGGGCTGCTTGCGTCGGGTCGGCACGATGGCCCGGTGCGTCTCCCGACCAGGCCGTGGCGGTCGCCGGCCCTGACCACCCTCGGCTGCGTGCTCCTGCTGGTGGCCGGTGGTGCACTGCTCTGGCTGCCGTTCCACACCCAGAACGCGCTCGACGACTGGGCGGTCGACCTGCGGGCCCACGGTGTGCCGGCGCGGGCGCAGGTCCACGACCTGGTGACGAAGCGCGGCGGCACGTCGAAGACGATGCACTTCCGCTACGCGGTGGACGGCCGCACGTACGAGCGCGAGGTGGCCTGTGTCGAGGTGTGCCGGTCGATCGGTGACGAGGTGCCGATCTGGGTGAACCGGACCGACCCGGGCGACTTCGTCACCGACTTCGGCCAGTTGAGCGGACACCGGGGCCGGCTCCAGGGCGGGCTGGGCGCGGCGGGCTTCATGCTCCTCGTGGTCGCGATTCCGCTGACGTTGTCCCGGCTCCGGTTGCCGAGCCGGTTACGCCGGCGTACGCCACCGCGTCGGTCCGCCGCGCCCGTGCCGGGCGGCACCGTCCGCATCAGGCACAAGCGAAAGCGGCGACGCTGAGGATCGGGTGGTTACCAGCGGGCGGGGGACAGCAGGTCCAGGAGGCCGTGCGGGTAGAGGATCGCCTCGCCGCCGGCGAAGCGGCGCAGCGGCTGCCAGCTGACCGGGCTGCCCTCGTCCGCGACGATCCCGACGGCGTCTCGCTCGTAGATCGACGGGTCCGCCAGGTCGGCCGAGAAGACGAACACGATCTCGTGACCGGCGCGGCCGAACGCCGTGAAGATGTTCTCCAGCACGCCGAGCAGTTCCACCCCGGACAGCTCGACGGCCAGTTCCTCCCGCAGCTCCCGCCGCACGGCGTCGGCGGCCGACTCCCCGAACTCGACGCCACCGCCCAGCGGCCGGTAGAACGTCTCCCGCTTCGTCGCGTCGTGCGCCTCGAAGACCAGGAGGTCGTCCCCACGTCGCACCACGGCGACGGCCACGGCGCGAATGTGCCGCGGTGACGTCACGGCGTGACCTCCGCCAGCGTCGCGTCCGGCCCCGGGCGGAATCTTCGCGGCGGCCCCATGGCCCGCAACGCCGGCCGCAGGTCGCCGTCGGCGAACGCCACCAGCGCCGTCTTCGCGCCCATCACACCTCCCGGTCGGTCCCCGGACGATACCCGGCATTGATCATCGGGATACGCCCGTCGGACTGCGCCGGGGTCAGACCTTGCGGTAGCGCGCCTCGGTCACCGCGAACAGGCCGTAGGCCGTGAACCCGACCGCCACCACGAGCAGCAGCCAGGTGCCGTAGCTCTCGTCGGCGAGCGCGCGCAGCGCCGCGTCGAGCCCGCGCGCCTTCTCCGGGTCGTACCGCCAGGCGGCGACCACGAACAGGATGCCGGCGATCGCGTACGCCAGTCCCTTGGCCGTGAAGCCCACGGTGCCGAGCCGGGCCACCAGTCGTCGCGTCGCCGCCGCCATCCGGCCGACGTGCAGGTGCTTCTCGAAGCGTCTGGTGATCCCGACGATCGCCAGCCAGACGCCGATCCCCGCCAGGACCAGGCCCGCCGTGATGACGGCGACCCGGCCGGCGTCCGAGGCGAGCAGCCCCGCGGCGGCGTCCTGCTGGGTGTCGGCGCTGGACGACTTCTTGCCGCGCAGCACCTTGACGCCGCTGAAGGCGAGGTAGAGGTAGAACGCCGCCCGGCCGGCCGACGCCGCCCGCTCGCCCCACCGGCGCTCGCGGAAGATCTCCAGCACCTGCCAGAGCGCCATGGCCACCAACCCGACGACGATCGCCCCGATGAGCGCCGCGCCGAACGGTTCGTCGGCGATCTGCTGCATGGCGCCCGACTGGTCCCCGTCGGCGGCCGGGCCGCCGAGGGCGACCTTCATGATCACGTACGCGAAGAGCAGGTGCAGGATGCCGTAGCCGACGAAGCCGGCCCGGGTCAGGCGCTCCAGCCAGGAGTTGTCGGCGGCACGGGAGGCGGCTCCGCGCGTCCGCGCGGACAGCGATGACATGGACCGTCATTCACCGATCGCGGCTTCCGCCAAACCTTCGGCCCCCGGTGTGCGCGATGAAATGACCGCCTTCAACCCCTTGCCTCCCATTTATCGGGTGAATGAAATGAATGAGCGGCAAGTCGTGCTAAAGCCTTCGCCCCGGTGCGGAATCGATAGCTTTCCGTCAGTGAAGTTTCTATCCTTGAAGGATCCGATCGCCCGCAGCGAAAGGGGCGGCATGCCGCGCCGTTCGAGCCTCAGCTATCGAGATGCGTTACGACTGTTGGCTCCCGGCAGCACGCGCATCACCGAGACCGACAAGGTCGTCAACGCGGGAATCCTGGGCGCGGGTGCGCTCTCGCACGGTGCGGCGCTGGCCCTGCTCGGTCCGAAGAACGCGCTCATGCAGCTCGTCCGGGACGCCACCGGCAACCAGGCCGGCCGGATACGCGCCTCCGGCGGAAAGGCGTACTACGAACTGTTGGAGGCCAGCCACACGGTGCTGGCGCTCTCCGCGTTCTTCGACGGATTCCGGGACGAGGTCGGCCCGGGATTCGACCGGCTGGAACTGACCGACGCGGAAAAGGTCGCCATGGTGCCGGCCGAGCGACGTCGACACACCCTGCCCCAGGAAATCGACGCCGGATACTTTCCGCTGCCGTCGTCGGTGCACGGCATGGACGACACCCGGCGGGACGTCGAGGCGGCCTACGTCACCCTCTACGACGCCACCATCGCCTTCTGCGACGGTCTCGCCGCCTGGCCGGCGGTGCGGCGCGGGCTCGACCTCACCTCGCTGCGGTCCCGCGTGGTCGCCCGCAGCATGTGGCACTACGAGGACCGCTTCGACCGGCTCGCCACCGACCTGCCTGAGTTCGGGTTCCGGATGGTCCGGCAGGCGATCGAGCACAACCTGGTCGACAACCGGAAGCTGACCGCCGAGGTCGCCGAACGGCTGGACGCGCTGGCGGACCTGTCCCGCAACCTGGCCGGGCTGGCCGGCCCGGCCGCGCCCGAACCGGACCGGCTCCGGGAATCCCTCGACCGGCTCGCCGGCTCGCTGGGCGCGGTGTTCCGGCAGCCGCTGCTGCGGATCAAGGACATCGACTTCCACCTGCGACTGCCCACCGTGGAGCGGGGGTTCATCAGCCCCGACTTCCGGGTCGCGGAATACGACAAGCGCGCCGCGCCGGAGCGGGAGCGCTGGTGGGAGGAGCAGCCGCGCAGCGGCGACCTGGTCGGGTTCCTCTCCGACTACCTGACCGACCCGGCGAGCCTGCACCGTCCGCTGCTGGTCCTCGGTCAGCCCGGCGCCGGCAAGACGCTGCTGACCCGGGTGATCGCGGCCCGGCTGCCGGCGAACCGGTTCACCGCCATCGTCGTACCGCTGCGCCGGATGTCCGGGGACACCTCGCCGACCGAGCAGATCGAGTCGGCGATCGAGCAGCTGATGGACGAGCGCATCCGGTGGGCGGACCTGCGCCGCGCCACGAGCACCACCACGGTCGTGGTCGTCTTCGACGGGTTCGACGAACTCGTCCAGGTCACCGGCACCGCCCACTCCCAGTACATCGACCGGGTGGCCGAGTTCCAGGAGGCCCAGTGGGACCTGGGCTACTCGGTCATCCCGGTGATCACCTCACGGATGCTGGTGATGGACCGGGCCAGCGTGCCCCAGGGCACCGTGCTGGTCCGGCTGGAGGACCTGACCGACGCGCAGGTGACGACCTGGGTGTCGGCCGTCAACGGCGCCAACGAGGACCGGTCCGGCTACCGTCGCCTGTCCGCCCGCGACCTGCTGTCGCACGGCGAGCTGGCCCGGCAGCCGCTGCTGCTCACCCTGCTGGCCATCTACTACGACGAGCACCGGGTGGAAGGGCCTCCCGACCTGGGCATCTCCCGGTCCGACCTGTTCACCGGCCTGCTCACCGCCTTCATCCGGCGGCAGATCGGCGAGAAGGCGCCGGGTGACCTGTCGCAACGCGAGCGGGAGGCCCGGGAACACCGACTGCGGCGCGACCTGGCGATCACCGCGTTCGCCATGTTCAACCGCAACCGGGAACTGGTGAACCGGGCCGCGCTCCGCGACGACCTGGGCTGCTTCGGCTCCGGCTCCGGAGACGGCACCCGGTTCGAGCTCGGCGACGTGCTAGGGCCGGAGCAACTGGTCACCGCCGCCTTCTTCGTCGTGTACGGCCCGGACGACCTCCAGGGCGAGGACGCCCGGCGGACCTACGAGTTCCTGCACGCGACGATCGGCGACTTCCTGATCGCGGAATACGTGATCGGGTCGCTGCGGGAACTGGCCGAGCTGCGGCGGCGCACCCGCACCCCGGCCGGCTTCGGCTACCAGCTGGACACCGGCCAGTTCCGCGCCCTGCTCTCCCACCAGCCCCTGGTGAAACGGGAGGCCGTGGTCGGGTTCGCCCGGGAACTCAGCGCCCGGCACCCGGAGGAGCGTGGCGCGATCATCGAGACCGTCGCCGAGCTGCTGGCCGAGGCGCGGCAGCGGGGCAACGTCGCCGGGGTGGACGGCTACCGGCCGTCCCCCTACGACCCGGTGCGGCTGCTCGCCGCGTACACCGCCAACCTGGTCGCGCTGGCCGCGCTGGTGTCGCCCGACGGCGTACGGCACACCGACCTGATGGACGACGAGACCTGGGTCTCCACGGTGCGGCTGTGGCGGGCCGGGCTCGACGAGAAGGGCCAGCTCGCCATGATCAGCTGGCTGGGGCGGGACGCCGACGGCCGGATCACCGCGGAACGGCGGCGCGAACGCCGGGGCGAGACCGTGAGCGTGGCCGCCGAGGAGGCTCGGCTGCTCGGCGACATCACCACGTACGGCCAGTTGCAGGCCGGCGCGCGGACGTGGCGCGGCCGGCAGCCGGACAGCTTCGAGGCCGGCCGGTTCCACGCGGACCTGGTGTCGCTGGCCACCCGGCGCTGGCCGGTGCCGTCGTTGCACCAGCTCATCCTCTACGACGAGCGCAGCTACCGGCGGCTGTGGGAACGGGCCGTCGAATCGCCCGGGGCGGTGTCCAGCACCAGCGCCACGGTGCTGCTGGAATGCCTCGCCGAGGACGGCGCGCAGTTGCCCCGCGAGGTGGTCTGCGGGTTGACCCGGGTGGCGCTGGACCGACTGCCCCGGTCGGTGACCGCGCCTCCGGAGCTGATCATCTCGTGCCCGTACCTCATCGACGAGTTTCCCGAGCTGCTCGACTCGATCGGCACGCCGGAGGACCACGCCGTCCTGCACGCGCTGATCCTCCGGCACGGGCTCGGCCGGCTGCCGGCGGAGTACGTGCCCCGGGTGCGGGCGGTGCTCGCCGACATCGAGGGGCGGCTCGCCGAGCTGCCCCTGGAGGACGGGGTGGTCTCCGCCGAGATGGCCGAGCAGTTCGCCGCCGCGCGGGTCGACAACCGCACCGCGCTGTGGTTGCTGATGGCGCTGAGCGAGTACGCCGACCTGGCCTGGCGGAAAATTCGGCCCGGCACCATGGCCACCCTGCTCGCGCACCGGCTGCCCGACGAGTTCCTCGATGAGACGAGCCTGTGCCGGCTGCTCCTGGACTACCTGCGGGCACACGGCCGGGTGCCCGCCGACGTCACGCTGACGGCCGCCCTCGACACGCTGCGCGTCCTCGCCGCGACCGATCAGGGCCCGGCCGTCGATGCGGTCTGACCGCGCGCCCGGCCGGCCCGCCACCCCCCGCCGCCACCACCGTCCCGGAGGCCCGGTTGTCGCACCCGCCCACGCACCGCGAGCACATCGTCCGATCCGGAAGGCGCAGCCTGGCCGTCGACGTCGCCGGCGCGGAGCGCGGCTGGCCGGTCTTCCTGATGCACGGCACTCCGGGCAGCCGCAACGGGCCGCGCCCGCGGTCCAGTGTGCTCTACCGGCTCGGCGTCCGGCTGATCTCCTACGACCGGCCCGGCTACGGCGGCTCCAGCCGGCTGCCGGGCCGCCGGGTGGCCGACGCCGCCGCCGACGTCACCGCCATCGCCGACGACCTGGGCCTGGACGAGTTCTCGGTGGTCGGCCGCTCCGGGGGCGGCCCGCACGCCCTGGCCTGCGCGGCGCTGCTGCCGGAGCGGGTACGGCGCACCGCCGTGCTGGTCGGGCTCGCCCCGGCCGGCGCGACCGGACTGGACTGGTTCGGCGGCATGACGGAGGCGAACGTCCGCGACTACGGGACCGCCGAGCACGACGAGGTGGTCCTCGCCGAGCAGTTGCGCCTGCGGGCGGAGCGGACAATCGACGACCCGGGTTCGTTGCTGGCGCTGCTGGTCGAGCAGATGACCGAGGCCGACCGTCGGGTGGTGGCCGGGGTGCCGATCCGCCGGCAGTTGACCGACGCCTACGCCGAGGCGCTGCGGCGAGGGCCGGACGGTTGGATCGACGACGTCCTCGCGCTGCGCGCCGACTGGGGCATCTCGCTGGCGGAGATCCGGATGCCGGTACGGCTGTGGCACGGCGCCGACGACAACTTCGCCCCGGCCAGCCACACCCGGTGGCTGGCCGGTCGGATCCCCGGCGCGCAACTGCACGTGCAGCACCGCAGCGCGCACTTCGGCGCGGTCGAGGTGCTGCCGGAGATGTTGGCCTGGCTGACCCGCCCGTCGGAGCGGACCCCGGTCAGATCGGATGCGGGTCGATGATCCGCCGCTGGAACCGGTGCTGGCGGAGCGCCTCGACCGCCGGATGGTGCTCGCCCAGCCGGCGGGCGAGCTTGTCGGCGACCGTCTCGATCTCGGCCCGCCGGCCGGATTCCATCCGCTCCCGCATCAGCACCAGGTTGGCCCGGCAGCGCAGCGCGTTCGGATGCTCCGGTTCGAGCACGTGGTCGAGACCGTCGGAGGCACGCTGCAACAGGTCCAGCGCGGCCCGGTCCGCCGTCTCCCGGCCCTCCGGCGGGTCCGGCTGCTCGGCGAGACAGATGGCCTGGTTCATCCAGCCGGAGAGGGGGTACGGGTGCGCGTCGCCGAGCACGGCGGCGAGCGCGTCCGCCGAGCTGCCGGCGAGCTGCCGGGCCTCGACGAAGTCCCCGGCGCGACGGGCGACCATCGCCAGGTTGACCTGGCAGACCAGCGTCAACGGGTGCTCGGGGCCGAGGTTGCGCCGGTAGATGCGGTGCACCTCGGTGAGTTCCCGGCTGGCCCGCTGGTGGAGGTCGACGGTGAGCAGGTTGATCGACAGGCTCAGCCGGCAGGTGAGGGTCTCCGGGTTGTCCGGCCCGAACCGTTCGGTCAGCAGCTCGTAGGCGGCCTCGAGCAGCTTGCCCGCCTCGACCGCGTACCCGGCCGCGCGCAGCGACACCGCCAGGTTCGTCTGCGTCCGCAGGGTGATCAGGTGTTCGGCGCCGGCGGTGTGCAGCAGGTCCCGGTGGACCGCCCGCAGCCGGGCGATCGACTGCTCGTAGTCGCCTGCGTCGCGCATGTCGATGCCGACGTACGCGGACGAGGCCAGCGTGTCCGGGTGGGTCTCGGTGAGGGTGCCGCGACGCCCCTCCAGCACCATCTCGTCGTTCTTGCGCGCCTCCCGGAAATTGCCCATCAGACGCTGGGTGCTGGCGAGGTTGTTCAGGGCGGCGAGGGTACGCGGATGGTCCTCGGCGAACAGTCGCTTCCAGGCGTTGAAGGTGACCTCGTCGAGGCGCAGCGCCTCGCTGTACATGCCCATGCCCCGCAGGTCGCGCGCCAACCCGCCCGCCGTCATCAGGGTGTGCGGGTGGTCGTCGCCGAGCAGTTCCCGCTGGGCCGCGAGCACCTTCTCGTCCAGCGCCCGGGAATCCTTGAACTGCCCCAGGAAGGCGAGGATGTTGGCGAGGTTGAACTGCAGGTGCAGCAACTGCCGGCGCAGGTCCTCCCGCGCCCGCTCGTCGGTCTCCTTCGCCAGCATTGCCTTCCAGGTCCGGACGACCTCCTCGCCGAGCCGGCGGCCGGTCTCCAGGTCGCCCCGCAACTGCAGGTAGCGGACCCGGTCGATCATCAGCGCCCGCACCTCGACCTTCCGGCTGAGCGCCGCCTTCGACGGCTCCAGGTGCGGCCAGATCACCCGGAACTTGGGCCAGTTCACCGGGTCGTCGACCTCGCCCTCGGGCCGGAAGGCGGCCAGCACGAGGTGGACCTGGGCGCGCGCCTCGTCGAGTTCCTCCTCCGTCATCCGGGACCGGACGGCGTGCTGGAGCAGGCGGTGCATGAGCACGAGCCCGCCCCGGCTCCGCTCGCCGCCGGACGGGTTGTCGGCCCGCAGGTCGACCCGGACCAGGGCGAGCCGGTTGGCCTGCTGCACCAACTGCTGGCGGACCAGGCGCTCCTTCGCCTGCGGGTGGAACGGCACCAGCGCCTCGGCGAACTTGTTGCTGTAGACCAGATCGGCGGAGATCTCCGGCGCGAACACCGAGCAGAGCTGGAGCACCCGGTAGGCCGCCGGGTTCCGGGTGCGCAGGTGGTTGAGGGACAACTCCCAGGTGGCCTCCACCGAGACGTTGCTGTTCGGCTCCATCACCGCGCCCGGACCGAAGCGGGCGATCTCGGTGAGGTAGCTGTCGACCGAGTGGCCGGTGTCGGCCAGCCAGGCCGCCGCGGCGGTGACCGCGATCGGCAGGTCGCCCAGCAGGGAGGCGATCTTGTCGGCCTGGTCCGGCCGCATGTTCGGCACCCGCTCGGTGAGGTGCTGGATGCTCTCCGCCCGCTTGAACACGTCGACCTGCACGGTGGTGGCCCGCTCGACCCACTGGAGGTTCCGGGACGTGATCAGGACGTGGCCCTTGCCGTCCGGCACGTAGGGCAGCACGCCCTCGACCTCGTCGGCGTTGTCCATGATGAGCAGCCACCGCAGGTCGGTGTGGCGCAACGCCTGGAGGACCAGCCGGGCGTTCTCCCGGTTCGACTCCGACGCCTGCACGCCCAGATAGGGCGCCAGGTCGCCGATCGCGGACTCGATGAACGGCACCTGGTCGGCGTCGACCCACCACACCATGTCGTACGCGGCGCGGTAGCGGTGGGCGTACTCCAACGCCAGTTGGCTCTTGCCGATGCCGCCCATGCCCTGCAACGCCACCGGTCCGGTGCCGGCCAGCACCACCTTCGGGCTGCTGCGCAGCAGCGTCCGCAGCTCCCGCAGGTCCGCCTCCCGGCCGGTGAAGCGCTTGTTCCGGCCCGGCACCTCGAAGACGCTGTTGTCCCGGCCGGGGAACCGAGGGCCGGTCGGCAGCTCGACGTCGGCACTCGCGCCCTCCCGCCCGACGAGGCGCAGGATGCGGGCGGCCGCGGTCCGGGCCTCCAGCCCGGCCACCGAGACGCTGTGCGCCGCCGGCACGTTGGCGAGCCGCCGCACGTCCGCGACGTAGACGACCAGCGGCACCTGGTCGGGCGAGCGGTCCGGCGCGGCGAGCACGGCCTCCTCGGTGGCGTTGGCCTCCGAGACGATGATCAGCTCCCGGGCCGTACGGGGCGCCTCGTCGTCGGCGAACCAGGGGTCGGTCACCCGGACATCGGCCGAGGCGAGCAGGTTGCCGATCCACTCCGCCCACACCCGGTCGTACGGGTCGTGCCGCAGCAGGATCTCGTTCTCCACCGAGGTGGACGTGCGGGTGAACCGGGCGTTGACCCGGTCGCGCACGGCGCCGCTCATCGGGGGCAGCGACTCCACCTCGCCCCGGGTGATCTCCCGGGCCAGCACCTCGTACGCCGACAGCAGCGAACCGTTGACGCCGGGCTGGTCGGCGAAGGTCGCCAGCAACTCCTCGTACGCGTAGTAGGCCTGGTAGGGGACCTGCATCCGGGCCCAGTAGCGGTCGCGTTCGGCCTCGCTCATCCCGCTCGGCAGGCCGCTGAAGCGCTGCCGGGCCACGGCCCGCCCGGTGTCCGCCTTGATCTTCTCGGCCGGGTCGATCCGCATCGGCACGGGCAGCACCCGGATCCGCCGCGAGCCGTAGCGGTGCTCGACCAGTCGGGCCACCTTGGCCGCCCCGGTGATGCCCTGCTCGCTCAGGGTGAAGCAGGTGACGAGCACGTCCGGGAGTTGGATGGTGCAGATGTCGGCGACGTCGGAGAAGCCGGTGCGGCTGTCGATCAGGACGTAGTCGTAGTTGCGCTTCATGTCGGCGCGCAGCGCGTCGAAGAAGTGGCCGCCGCCCTGCCGCTCGTAGAACTCGTCCCAGTTCATCCCGGCCAGCGCGCCGGCGTAGTCGTTGTTCTGCTGGCCCGCCGAGAGGAAGTCGAGCGTGCCGTCACCGGGGAAGTTCGACCAGTTCAGCGAGAACGAGTACTTGTGCACGCGGGCGTACTGCTCGTGCCAGCGGTCGTCGCCCTTGTCCTGCGTGGTGGTGGTCGCCCACTCGTACTCCCGGATCAGGTCGATCACCCCGCCGGTGCTCTCCAGCGCGTCGCGGTCGATGAACGGCGCGAAGAAGCGCGCCAGCCCGGGGGATTCCAGGTCCCAGTCGACGGCCAGGACCCGCTTGCCGTTGGCGGCGAGGATCCACGCCACGTTGGCCAGGGCCATGGTCCGGCCGGTGCCGCCCTTGTAGGAGTAGAAGGTGACGACCTGTCCCTCGGGTCGGGTCATGGCTCCACTCCTTCGTCGGACGGCGGGTTCTCCCAGAGCCGGGGTTTGCTGATCGGCCGTCCCGGCGGCGGGTAGGCCGGTCGCGCGTCCAGGTAGCGGCGTCGCATCCGGTCGACCAGGCCGTGCACCCCGGCCCGCCAGTCGTCGTACGTGGTGACTGCCAGCGGCCGGGCCGTCGGGGGGAACATCGCCACCGCCCGGTCGAGCAGCACCGTGGCGTGGGAGCGGCGACCGGGCGCCGAGTCGTCGATGAGCACCACCACCCCCACCCAGCTGTGCAGGCAGCCGACGGCCGCGCGGACCGCCTCCGTGCCGTCCGGCGTCTCGACCACCCGCGGGTCGACCATCAGGACACCCGGGCAGCCGCGGAACAGGCCCTCGTCCGGCGCGAAGTCCTGGACGTCGATGGGCATCCGCAGCCGCTGAACCGCGTCGGTCACGTCGTCGACCACCGGCGGTCGGTCGCGGAACGGTCGCCACCGACCGGCGTGCGTGTCGGGCCGCCCGTTGAGCCGGCCCGCCTCCGGCGGCTGGCCGGGGGCGATGACCACGGCCAGGAAGGGCACCTCGCTGGTCGGGGACGAGGGCACGTCGGTCGGCCCGGTCGGCGGCTCGGCCGGTTGCAGCGGGGTCTGTTCGGCGGTGTCGACGATGTGCTGGGCCAGCCGGCCCAGGACCTCCTGGTAGTCGCGCTGGAAGATCTGCAGGCGGCAGAGCGCGCTCATCCCGTTGGCGGCGTAGGCCTCCACGTCGGCGGCCATGGCCAGCGCCCGGGCCTGGTCGGTCGCGTGGACGGCGGCGGGTGACGGGGTCCACAGCACGGGCAGGATGTTGTCCCCGTCGGCGGGCCGGCCGGCCCGCAGCAGCCGTTGCCGGAACCACTCCCGCTCCCGGCGCGAGTCGTCCCGGTTGAGGTAGTCCGGTGAGTAGAGCGGGACGAACACCTCGGCCTCGGCGAGCGCCACGCGCTTCTGTTCCGCCCGGTCCTCGGACAGCCGGACGGTGAAGTCGGCGAAGCCCCGCCGGCGCAGTCGCGCACCCGGGCGCCCGTCGATGGCGAGGTTGAGATCGTGGTAGAAGCGGCGGACCCAGTGGTCGCCGAGGGTGCGGTCGCTGTGTGTCGGCGGGGGGACGTAGCTGAGGAAGAAGTAGCGTGCGCCGGCGAGGACGGGCCTCTCAGGACTCACGTCGGCACGACCCGTCCAGCGTGGACGGAACCTCCGACCGCCAACCGGTAATGATCACGCGCTGCTCTCCAGTCGACACGTTGTGCGTATCGATCAGAGTAAGAGACGGTGCCCACCGGTGAACAGGGCTCACCGTCCGGCGTGGTGATCCATCCAGCCGACCGCGGTGTGCACCGCCGCCGACATCGGCAGCAGACGGGCGACGGCGTCCCCGACCGATCCGTGGCGGGTGAAGTCCGCCCGGTCGAGGTCCTCGCCGATCGCGGCGAACGGGGCCGCGTCCAGGTGCGGGGCGACGAAGTCGAGCCGCTCCCGGCGGCCGTCCCGGAGCACGTAGCAGCGGTAGGGGCGGAGCATCGGCGGGCGGTGCGACCGGTACTCGGCCAGGTGCAGGGCGGTGCACGACGACCAGCCGACGCCGAGCAGCAGGATCCGCGCGTCGGCGGCCTCCAGGGCGGCCAACGGGGAGCGCTGGCCGAGGTGCGAGTCGAGGTCGTGGACGCGCATCAGCGCCTGTGCCCGGGGGCCCCACGCGCTGAACGACGTCTGCGGGTGGCGGCTGCGCACCGCGCCGGGCAGCCGGCGTACGTGTTCGGCGAGCGCGCCCACCCCGAACGACGGCGTGGTGGCCGGGTCGAAGCCGGGCATCCGCTCCTCGTACGCCCGGCGTTCGTCGTCGGTCATCCCGGCGGTCGCGGTGCGGTAGGCCGCGCTGCTGACCGAGTTGTCGGGGGTCTGCGCCGGCACCACGACGGTGCCCGCCGGCCCGACGGCCGCCCGGAGCGCCCCGGCCAGGGTGGCCGCGCCACCGGTGACCGGGCCGACGGCGCGCATCGCGCAGTGCACGAGCACGACGTCGCCGGGGCCCAACCCCAACGCCCGCAGCTCGGCGGTGAGGGTGCCGAGTCGGTGCCCGGCGCGGACGGCGGTGGTCACGACGGCCACCCGGCCACCGCGTGGGCCACCTGCCGGAGCAGCCGCGAACCCACCGGGGTGAGGGCGTCCGCCCGCTCCAGGGCGCCGATGGCCTCGGCCGTCCAGTCCCGGTACCGCCGGTAGACCGCCCGCGCCCCGTCGACGTGGCGGTCGGCCCGGACGCGCCAGATGTCGGCCACCGCCGCGTGCGCGTAGATGCCCTGCAGAACCGCCTCCGGCGGGCGCGGGTCGGGCCGCCAGCCGACCGTGATCCCGACCGGCCGGGTGCCGTCGACGAGGTCGTAGAGGTCGAGCAGGGCGTTCATCTTGCTGTGCTGGAACTCGTGCACCAGCAGCACCGCCAGGGAGCCGGCGTCGGTCTCCGTGGCCGCGACGCCGCCGAACGCCTGCCGCGCGGTCGAGGCCTCGCTCACACCGGCGCCGCTGCGTCGCAACGGCACCAGGGCCCGCAGGCCGGCGCGCAGTTCCTCGGCGTGCCCCGGCGTCTCGTCCCGGACGATCGTCCAGGCGGCGCCGAACGTGGTCGCCCAGTGGGCGGCGGCCGCGTCGTCGAGCCGCCCGGCGGCGGGCAGCCGGTGGCAGTCGCGGTGCGGGTCGCCGTCCTCCATCAGGACCGTCACGTCGTCCGCGACCAGAGCCCGGGTGGGCTGCCAGCGGGGCTCGTCCCCGGCCGCGTCGACGCGTACCGTCACCGCTCCGGCGGTCACCCGCAGCGACCCGGGGCCGACGTGGACCTCCGCCGCGCCGTCGCCGACCTCGGGCAGCAGCACGGTGCCGACGGTCGGCAGGTGCAGGCGGCCGGCCCGGACCGGCACGGCGAGCCGGAGCGTGATGCCGGCGTCGCGCGCCACGGCGGCGGCGATCGCGGCCAGGTAGTCGGCTCCGTACCGGGCGCCGGTGCCGGCGCCGGCCAGGCACTCGACGGCCCACGCGCGGACGTACGGGTGGGCGGTGACCCGGGCGACCGACTCCGGCGCGTGCCGGTCGAGGTCGGTCAGGGCCGCCCAGCCGTCCGCTCCCGGACCGGGGCCCGGCAGGCCGGCGGCCACCGCGCCGAGCAGCGCGCGGACGATGGCGGTCTGCGCCTCCACGAGCCGGCGGACGGCGGACCGGTCGCCGGTCGAGGCCGCGAGACGGTCGATCAGGTCGTCGGCCGGCTCGGCGGCCAACGGGGCCGGCGCGGACGCCGGCGGGTTCTCGTTCACGTGCACGATCAGCTCTTTCAGATCGACGCAGTAGACGCTGGGACGGTCGAAGTGCCCGTCGCCGTAGCGGTGGGCGAAGAGGCCCCCACCGCACTGGGCGACCACCGGGCAGCGCCGGCACTCGTCGCTGAGCCCGGCGCGGCCGGCGCGGCGGCGGGCCAGTTCCGGGCTGCCGGCGACGTCGTCGGCCGAGTGCGAGAAGACGGTCATGCCGGTGGCGGGCGCGCCGTCGTACGTGGTCTTGAGCGAGTCCGCCTGCTCCCACTCGCCGTCCGTCTCGATCACGGCCAGGTCGACCGGGTCGAGGCCGAGCCACTCGGTGCCGCTGGGACCGCCGCCGGCCGTGGACCGGAGCGAGTCGAAGAGGCGGACCGGGACCGGACGTCCGTCCGCCCGCCACCGGTCGTAGACCGCGCGGAGCCAGTCGGCGTACGCGGCGCCGCCGCCCGGCCGTGGGGGTGGGCTGTCCCAGGTGGCGTGCGGCAGCAGGAAGTCGATCCGGGGCGGTCCCTCGGCGAGCAGCGACTCGTAGACGGCGAGCGGGTCGTTGCGGACGTCGACCGTGCACAGCAGCCCGGACCAGAGCCGCCGGTAGGCCGGGCGGCGGAGGAGGGCGAGGGCCCGCAGCACCTGGTCGTGGCTGCTGGCGCCGTTGCGGAACCGCCGGTGCCGGTCGTTGGCGGCGCGGTCGCCGTCAAGTGAGACGCCGACCGCGACGTCGTACTCGGCGAGCAGGTCGCAGAACCGTTCGGAGAGCAGCACCCCGTTGGTCTGCATGCCGATCCGCAGGTCGGTGACCGGGGCGACGGCGGCCCGGAGGTCGGCGAGGACCCGGCGCATCCACTCGGGGCCCAGCAGCAGCGGCTCCCCGCCGTGCAGGATGACCGAGACGCGCGGCAGGTGGTGCGCGGCGGCGTGCTCGGCGATCCGGCCGGCCGCGGCCCGGAGCACCTCGGGCGTCATCCGCGCCGGGCGCCGGCGCCAGCTCTGGTCGGCGTGTTCGTAGACGTAGCAGTGGTCGCACGCCAGATCGCATCTGGAGTGGACCTTCAACACGAACTCGGTCAGCGCCGCGGGGGCCGGCCCGGGGGACATCGTCGGATCAGATGAACGACGAGAACTTCGCGGCGGGGATCCTGGACTGATCGAGGTGAGCCGCCATGACCCGGCGCACGATCGGCGAGATGTCCGCGGCGGAGAGGCGGTCCAGCGGCTCCGCGCGAACCCTGCCCAGCGACACCGGGGGCTCATCCTGGGGCATGGGTGCGGTTGTCATGAGTCTTCCTTAGGTATTCGTGTGCGCGCCGTGCGGGCACATGAAGCGACGGCCTACCGTAGTGCGTCCATAGGTTGATCACCATCAACCCACCGGTGCGACACGGTCCTCATAAGACTGAGTGCGGCGAGTGTCGGCGGTGGCGTCGTGCGTGCGGCGAGGGATCAATATTATGCCCCTTTTTGGGCATCAGGCATGATTCAAAAGTCCAGACTTTTACAGAAATCGGCCACCTCGTCGCAACATGCGTGTGTCCGGCTCGCGTCCCTCCGGCACGGGCCGCGAAGACGTTACGTCTTGACGAACAGCGTGTTATCGCTCACAGTCGATGCCATAGGACGGCGACGCCTGTGGCTTACCGGGCAGGCCCTGCTTCGTCGAACCCTGGGTCGGACGTGCCTCACCATGCGTGGTGCCGAGTGTTAGCGCTAACAGGTCCTGACCCACGTCCCGGTCCGTCCGGCCCCGGGCGGACCGCACGGCTCTGTTCACCGGAGGAGGATCATGTTCGCCCTCGATAGGTCCCCATCGATCGTGTCGTCGCCCCGACGGCGCAGGTGGCTGCCACGGCTCGTCGCCGCCGGCGTAACGGCGGTGCTGGCGGGTGTCGGCGCCACGGCGGTGGTGTCGACCCCCGCCGCCGCGGCGACGGTCGACACCAGCGCGTGGTACGTGCTGGTCAACCGCAACAGTGGCAAGGCCCTCGACGTCTACAACCTGGCCACGAACGACGGCGCGCGGATCGTCCAGTGGGCCCGCAACAACGGCAACCAGCAGCAGTGGCAGTTCGTGGACTCGGGTGGCGGCTACTACCGCCTGCGGTCGCGGCTGTCCGGCAAGGTGCTGGACGTCTACAACTTCTCCACCGCCAACGGCGCCAACATCGTGCAGTGGTCAGACGCCAACGGCGTCAACCAGCAGTTCCGGCTCGCCGACTCGGACAGCGGCTACGTCCGGTTGATCAACCGGAACAGCAACAAGGTGGTGGAGGTGCAGGGCGCCTCGACCGCCGACGGCGGCAGCATCGTCCAGTACGACGACTGGAACGGCAGCAACCAGCAGTGGCAGCTCGTCCGCGTCGACGGCGGGGGCAACCCCACCACGCCGCCGCCGAGCGGCGGGTGCAGTCTCCCGTCGAGTTACCGCTGGAGTTCGACCGGTCCGTTGGCGAACCCGCGGTCGGGTTGGGTGTCGTTGAAGGACTTCACGGTCGCTCCGTACAACGGTCGGCATCTGGTCTACGCGACCACGCACGACTACGGGTCGTCGTGGGGGTCGATGAACTTCGGGTTGTTCACCAACTGGTCGGAGATGGCCTCGGCGAGTCAGAACGGCATGTCGCAGGGCACCGTCGCGCCGACGTTGTTCTACTTCGCCCCGCGCAACATCTGGGTCCTGGCCTACCAGTGGGGTCCGACCGCGTTCTCCTACAAGACCTCGACCGACCCGACCAACCCCAACGGCTGGTCGGCGGCGCAGCCGCTGTTCACCGGCAGCATCTCCGGTTCCGGCACCGGCCCGATCGACCAGACGCTGATCGCCGACAGCCAGAACATGTACCTGTTCTTCGCCGGTGACAACGGCAAGATCTACCGGGCCAGCATGCCGATCGGGAACTTCCCCGGCAGCTTCGGCTCGTCCTACACCACGATCATGAGCGACTCGACGAACAACCTGTTCGAAGCCGTCCAGGTCTACAAACTGCAGGGCCAGACCCGCTACCTCATGATCGTCGAGGCGATCGGGGCGCAGGGCCGCTACTTCCGCTCCTTCACCGCCACCAGCCTCAACGGCTCGTGGACCCCACAGGCAGCGACCGAGAGCAACCCGTTCGCCGGCAAGGCCAACAGCGGCGCCACCTGGACCAACGACATCAGCCACGGCGAGCTGATCCGCACCAGCGCCGACCAGACCTTCACCGTCGACCCCTGCAACCTGCAACTGCTCTACCAGGGCCGCGCCACCAACTCCGGCGGCGACTACGGCCTCCTGCCCTACCGTCCCGGCCTGCTCACCCTCCAGCGCTGACGTAGCAGAGAATCGGGAGCCTGGCCCGCGACCGCGCGGGTCAGGCTCCCCGCGCGGTGGGATCGTTGCCCTTCAGGCAACGATCGTCCATCGGATCGTCATTGATCACCCGGGTTCTGCCGGCCGAGACTGGTTGTCGACGGCAACGGAGAACGAACGACACCGGGGGTTGACCAGATGTCCTTCCAGGCATACCTCGACGCGATCGAGGACCGGACCGGCAAGACCCCGCGCGTCCTGGTCGACGAGGCCAGGCAGCGCGGCTACGACCGCACCGACGTGAAGGCCGGCGTGATCGTCGACTGGCTGAAGGAGGAGTACGGCCTGGGCCGGGGGCACGCCATGGCACTGGTGCATGTGATCAAGAAGGGCCCGACGATCAGCGCCAAGCACGTCGGCTCCACCGGCTCGCACCGCGACGCCACCGACACGTTGTGGCTCGACGGCAAGGCGGCACGGGCTTCCGCGTAGGAGATCGTCGCCGACCCCGGGTGGGCGCCGGGCCGGAGGACTCCCCGACCCGGCGCCTCGGCGTCAGGACGCGTACGCGGTGACCGAGTCGATCCGGAGGCCGCTCGCGCCGGTCGTCCCGCCCGGGTAGAGCGACACCTGCGTGACCGAGCCCAGGTCGAGCGGGCCGGGGGTGGCCCACGGCGGCGGCGCGAAGTCGCCGAACGGCACCTCCACCACCCGCGCCTCGGTCCCGGCGAACGTGAGCGTCTTCTCCCAGTAGAAGCCGGACGCCACGAACTGGACGGTCAGCTGTTGCCCGTCCGCGCCCGGCTCGACCCACATCCGCAGCCCGCTGGTGCCGCGCCAGTCCTGCGGCACGGACAGGTTGCGGATGACGCCCGCGTATCCGCTGGCGCCGGGCGTCCAGTCCAGCCGCATGCTGTGCCCGCTGCCCTCCCCGGCCGGGGCCAGTGTCGCGGTGATCGGGTCGCCGCCGGTGTTGCGCGGGTAGGCGGCGGCCAGCGCGGCGTCCGACGGGTAGGTGTCGAAGTCGTCGACGACCACGCCGGGCAGGTCGGCGCGGGTGGTGAACGCCGCGGTCGCGGTGGTCGAGCCGTACCCGTTGGTGGCGGTGATCCGCACGTGCAGCGTGGTCCCGGCGGGCCACGCCGTGGTCGGCGTGAACCCGGGGCTACGCAGGCCCGACGCCGCCACCAGCGGCGCGCTCAGGTCGGAGTGCGCGGAGACGGTGAGCGAGTAGTACGCGGCACCCGGCGCGGCGGACCAGTCCAGCGCCGCCAGCCGGCTCACCCCGGTCGCGTCCGGCGCCGGCGCGGTCAGCGCGAAGGCGCCCGGCGCGGTGCTGGCCGTCGAGTCGGAGCGGGCGGTCAGCGCCACCGAGGCGACCGCGAAGCGGGCGTCCCGCCCCCACACCACGCGCATCCCGTCCACCCCGCGCAGGCCGGAGACGGAGAGCGCGTACCGGCCGGGGCCGACCCGGTCGATCCGGGGCCGCACCGTACGCCAACCGCTCGTGCCGTCGGCGGACACCTGGAGCACAGCGCGGGGGCGCCCGGACGAGGCGACAGTGACCGTGGCCGCGGTCAGGTCCGCGCGCCGGTACCGCAGCTCCCCCGAGCTACCCCGCCCGGGCGCGACCAGCACGCCGTCACCGGCCGGCGTCCGGCGCAACGAGTCGCTGTGCCCGGCGCTGACGAACCAGTCCTCCAAGGGGTCGTACACCTGGTCCTGGGACGGGGTGGTGCCGACCGGCCGGGACACGGCCAGGGCGGCGCCGGTGGCGTCGACCGCCACCACCCGGTAGGAGATCGGGCCGGTCGGGGTGGTCAGGTCGAACCACGGGGCGTCGTCGGCGCCCACCGGCTCGGTGCCGCTGACCGTGGCCCAGGCCCCGCCCGGGCCGCGCCGCTGCACGAGGTAGCCGGCGGCGCCCGCGGTGCCCCGCCAGCGCAGCGTGTTGATGCCGTAGTCGGCGTCGACGGCGGTCAGCAGCGGTCGGTCCCCGGTCACCGCCGGCGCGGGACGGCCCGACATCCGGCCGGCGAAGCGGGTCAGGGCGGCGACCGCCGTCCGCATGGCCGGGGTGTCGCCCGGGTAGTGCACCGTGAAGCCGTCGCCGTGCGGCACGAAACCGTGGTGGTCGTGGTGGCCGAAGAGCGACCAGAACAGCGCGCCGGTCACGTCCGGGTTGGCCGCCACCTGGTCCAGCAGCTCGTCGGTGGCCTGTCCGGAGCCGAACTCCCCGGCGATGTAGACCTTTCCGGCGGCGGTGGCCGCGGCGGCGTCCGCCGCGATGCCGGCCGCGGTCGGCGGATAGTAGTGCGAGTCGCTGATGTCGACGTGCGGCGAGGCCAGGACGGCGGGGTCGACGCCGTGCTGGTTGCCGGCGGCGACCAGTTGGCGCGGAGCGAGTGTCCTGACGTGGCCGGCGAGGTCGTCGACCCAGTCGGCGGTCATCCCGTTGAGTTCGTTGCCCAACTCCCACGCCATGATCGTCGGATCGTCGGTGTACGCCGTGCCGGTGTAGCGGTTCTTGTGGGTGAGCAGCGTCCGGACGTACTGCTTGAACGCGGCGCGCGCCGCCGGGTCGGTGTAGAACGCCGCGCCGTCGTCGTCGGTGCTCAGGCCGAGCCAGCGCAGGAAGTCGTACCGGCCGCCGTGGTAGTACTGCCAGTTGTCGGTGAGCGGGACGATCAGCCGCAGGCCCTGCCGGCGCGCCTCGGCGATCGCGTAGTCGATCCGGTCGAACGCCTCCGGGTTGAACTCGCCGAGCGCGGGTTCGAGCGACCGTGGGTGTCCGGTGGAGACGCCGAGGGTGTGGGCGCGGACCACGGTGGCGCCCATCCGCCGGGCCGTGGTGAGCCCGTCGCGGATCCGGAAGTAGGTGGGGTGGTCGACGGCCGGCGGGTCGGCCGGGTCGGTGCCGCCGACGTTCTCGTCCAGGCCCAGCCAGTACATGTTGGGTCCGGTGAACCGGAAGGGCCGCCCGGCGAGGGTCAGCCGGGTGCCGTCGCGGACCACGAACGTGTGGTCGGCGCGTCGGGCCGATTCGTCGGGTGCCTGCTGCCGGGCGCCGGCCCCTGCCGGTGGGGCGGGCAGGGCGGTCGTCGCCAGCGCGGCGAGGACCGCGACGACGACGGTCCGGCGGATGCGCAGTGTCATCGGAAACCTCCGCAGCTGTGCCGCCGGGGACGGCGGCGACCGAGCGGCGACGGCGTCCGTCGATGTCCGGCCGTCGCCACCGCTCACTGAACCGGTTAAGGTATCGAGCGTCAAGCGCTGGAAACACCGCGTTATTCGAACGTTATCGATGACGTCACGAGCCTGGGCTCGTCCGAGCGGACGCCTGAATCGGTTAACGGACGGCACCGGCCGTCAGGGTCCGAGCATGAGCGGGCCCGCTCACAACCGCTCCGGGGTGCGGATGCCGAGCAGGTGCAGACCCTGGTGCAGGACCCGGGCCGTCAGGTCGCACAGCACCAGCCGGCTCTCCCGCACCGGCCCCTCCGCCCGCAGCACCGGGCACCGCTCGTAGAACGCGCTGAACGCGGCGGCGAGCCGGTGCAGGTACGCGGCCAGGTGGTGGAACTCCAGGCTGCCGGCCACCGCGTCGACCACCGCCGCGAACCCGATCAGCTCGACGGCGAGCGCCCGCTCGGCCGGCTCGGCCAGCGAGATCCCCGCGTCCGGACGCGCGGCCACGCCGGCCCGCCGGAAGATCGACCGGATCCGCGAGTACGCGTACTGCAGGTACGGCGCGGTGTTGCCGTCCAACGCCAGCATCCGCTCCCAGTCCAGCACGTAGTCCTTGTGCCGGTCGCCGGACAGGTCCGCGAACTTGATCGCGCCGATGCCGACCGCACGCCCCACCTCGGCCGCCTCCGCCTCGCCCAGCTCCGGATTGCGCTCCCGGGCCAACGCGGTGGCCCGCTCCACCGCCTCGGTCAGCAGGCCGACCAGCTTCACCGACCCACCGGCCCGGCTGCGCAGCATCCGCCCGTCCGCACCCAGGATCGACCCGAACCCGACGTGCTCGGCCCGCGCCGGCGGGGTCAGCCAGCCGGCCTGCGCGGCGGCCGCGAAGACCATCTCGAAGTGCCGCCGCTGCGGCAGCCCGACCACGTAGAGCAGCCGCGTCGCGCCCAGCGTGCCGGTCCGGTGCCGCAGCGCCGCCAGGTCGGTCGCCGGATAGCCGTACCCGCCGTCGGACTTCCGCACGATCAGCGGCAGCGGCTCGCCGTCACGCCCCACCGAACCCGGCGGGAACACGCACTCCGCGCCGTCGCTGCGCCGCAGCAACCCGAGCCGCTCCAACTCGTCGACGGTCGGCGCGAGCAGATCGTGGTAGCTGCTCTCCCCCCGGAAGTCGGCCCGGGACAGGGTCACGTCGAGCAGGTCGTACACGGTCAGGAAGTAGCTCTCGGACTGCGCCACCAGCAGCCGCCACAGCCGGAGCGTGGCGGGATCGCCGCCCTGCAACGCCACCACCCGCGACCGGGACCGGTCCCGGAACGCCGCGTCGTCGTCGAACTTCCCGCGGGCCGCCGTGTAGAACGCGTCCAGGTCCCCCATCGACAGCTCCTGCGCCGCCTCGGCCTCGCCGAGGTCGACCAGGTGCTCGATCAGCATGCCGAACGGGGTGCCCCAGTCGCCCAGGTGGTTGGCCCGCGACACCCGGTGCCCCAGCCACTCCAGCGTCCGCGCCGCCGCGTCCCCGATCACCGTCGACCGCAGGTGCCCGACGTGCATCTCCTTGGCCACGTTCGGCGCCGAGTAGTCGACCACCACGGTCTCCGGCGCGGCGGCCACCGGCACCCCGAGCCGCGGATCGACCGCGAGCGCGGAGACCATCCCGCCGAGCGTCCGGTCGGCCACGGTCAGGTTCAGGAAGCCCGGCCCGGAGACCTCGACCGCCGCGCAGAGGTCGGCCAGCTCCGCGCGCTCCCGCACCTCCTCGGCGACCGCCCGCGGCGGCCGGCCGAGCCGCCGGGCCAGGCCCAGCGCCGCGTCGGACTGGAAGTCCGCGTGCTGCGAGCGCCGCACGACCGGGTCCACCGGTACGCCGGCCACCGCCGCGAACGCCGGCGCCAGCCGGTCGGACAACAACTTTTCAAGATCCATCGGTACGCCGATCTCGCTCGGATCCGTCGCGCGGATCACCGGTCGGGACTGCGGCGGAACGAGGACGATCGACGACGACCGGCGGCTCGATCCGCCGGTCGCAGGAGGGGAAGGCTCAGCGCAGGCGGTCGCGGGACCGCCGGCGTCGCAGCGCGCCGAGCCGGACGTCGGAGGACGCCGTCGGGTACGCCTGCGCGCTGGTCATGTGGGCAGCGTAACCGGCCGGTCCGGGGTACGCGCAACCGCGTACCCCGGACCGGCGGGTCGTCAGGCCGGCGTGGCCGCGGCCTTGCGGTAGCGCTCGGCCCGTCGCCGCACCTGGGTGTACGCGCCGGTCAGGCCCATCGCCCGGCGGGCCTCGACGAGCGTGCGACGCACCTCGGCGCGGGTCCGCTCGGTGCCGGCGACGATCAGCTCGTCGACCAGACCGGGCTGTGCCTCGAACCGGGCGCGGCGCTCCCGGATCGGGTCGAGGAACCGGTTGAGCGCGGCCGCCAGGGCCTCCTTGACCTCGACGTCACCGACCCGGCCGGCCCGGTAGCGGGTCTTGAGGTCCTCGACCTGCGCCCGGTCCGGGTTGAAGATGTCGTGGAACTCGAAGACCGGGTTCCCCTCGACCGTCCCGGGCACGTCGGCGCGGACCCGGTTCGGGTCGGTGTACATCCCCATCACCTTGCGGCGCACGGTCGCCGCCTCGTCGCAGAGCGCGATCGCGTTCCCCCTGCTCTTGCTCATCTTCCCGGCGCCGTCCGTGCCGACCAGCGTGGGTGTCTCCGACATGATCAATTCGGGCACCGGGAAGACCTCGCCGTAGAGGTGGTTGAACCGGCGGGCGATCTCGCGGGTCACCTCGACGTGCGCGGCGTTGTCCTTGCCCACCGGCACGACCTGCCCCTTCACGCAGAGGATGTCGGCGGCCTGGAGGACCGGGTAGCCGAGCAGCCCGTACGGCATCTCGTCCTTGCCCGCGTCCCGACTCATCTCCTTCAGCGACGGCACGCGCTCCAGCCGGGGCACCGTGATGAGGTTCTGGAAGAGGGTGTTCAGGTCGCCGACCTCGGGGATCGCCGACTGGAGATAGAACGTGGCCCGGTCCGGCTCGACACCGACGGCGAGGATGTCGGTGACCATCTCCCGGGCGTTGTGCGCCACCCGCTCGATGTCGGCGCGGCTGTTGCGGGTGGTGAGCATGTGCAGGTCGGCGATGATGAAGAAGCTCTCGTAGCGCTGGTGCAGCCGCACCCGGTTGGCGATGCTGCCGACGTAGTGACCGAGGTGCAGCCGCCCGGTCGGGCGGTCGCCGGTGAGCATGCGTGCTGAGGACATGGTGGTACGCCTTTCGTGCCGGTTGCTGGCGGGGACGCGCGGATGCGCGGGCCGACCCGGGTGGCCCGGATCGGTGGAGGCGGGCTCGTCAGAGCGAGCGCCGCCATCGCCCGCCGGCGCGGAACCGCAGCCCGCCGGCACGAAGGACGTCGAGGATCTGCTCCCGGCCGTCGTCGGCACGGCGACCCCGGAGACCGACGGGGGTCTCCGGGTCGCAGGTGTTCGACCGGGGCATGTCTGACACGGTAGCGGCTCGCCGGCCCCACCGGCTGCCCCTCAGGCGGTCAGTGCTGCCGGTAGCTCTCCGTGTAGTAGGTGCCGACCCGGTCCCGGTAGTCGGGCCGGCCGAAGTCGTCCGGGTCGAACGCCGGGGACTCCTTCACCTGATCCCGCGTGCGGTCCACGTGCACCACGCGCTCCAGGTGGTCGACCCGGGCGACGGTGCCCGCCGGCAGCAGCACCTTCTTCCCGAAGATCCAGGGCCCGGTGTCCACCACCAGATACCGGGCATCGGCGTCCTCGCTCGCCTCGTCGATCGAGCCGATCCGGCCGTCGGTCGCCTCCACCCGGTAGCCGGTGAGGTCGATCGGCGTGCCCGGGCCGGGCGCGTCCGGTCGGTCGTCCGCGTCCCCGGACCGCTGCTGCGGCACGTCGTCCGGGTCGGTCTGCTGGTAACCGCCGGCGAGAGCGGCGGGATCCCGCCAGGACCACGGGTTGAACGGCTGCATCACGGCACCTCCGGATCGTCGTCTCGGCACTCTCGACGGTGCCCCACCGAGCGCCGCCGGAAACGCGGACGCAATTTCGAATTCACCTCACCTCATTCCTGCGAGATAGCTCATAGCCCGCGCCGTGTCGTCTCCGCCCCAGCTCAGGGCCGATGCGACGGTCGGTCGGCACACCGGCTGACCACCGGTGGTGTGACCGGCGCACATTCGGCGGCAGTCGCCACGTCGACCATTCTTTGCCCGCATCGGTGGCAGCGAACAAAGGAGTGCAGATGCAACGGCTCATTCGACGCGTCGGTGTCTCGACGGCCGCGGCGGTCGCCCTGGTCGCGCTCACCGGCGCCACCCCGACGTCGCTCCCCGAGGCGCTCTGCGGCCCCGGCTACGCCGCCGTCGACCAGGACCCGATCCACGACGCCGCCACCGGGGAGCCGCTCG
>NZ_CP114911.1:2740000-3895000 GCF_027497375.1 Micromonospora sp. WMMA1998 | reverse complement strand
GTAGGCCGTACCGTAGGCAAATCCGCGGTGCATTGAGGCTGAGACGTGATGCCGAGCCGATTCAGGTGAAGTCAGTGATCCTATGCTGCCGAGAAAAGCCTCTAGCGAGTTCTGAGCGGCCCGTACCCCAAACCGACACAGGTGGTCAGGTAGAGAATACCGAGGCGATCGGGCGAACTGTGGTTAAGGAACTCGGCAAATTGCCCCCGTAACTTAGGGAGAAGGGGGGCCGGAGACGTGAAGCCCCGCGCGGGTGGAGCGTTGTATGGCCGCAGAGAGCAGGGGGAAGCGACTGTTTACTAAAAACACAGGTCCATGCGAAGAAGTAATTCGATGTATATGGACTGACGCCTGCCCGGTGCTGGAACGTTAAGGGGACCTGTTAGCTCTTCGGGGCGAAGCGGAGAACTTAAGCGCCAGTAAACGGCGGTGGTAACTATAACCATCCTAAGGTAGCGAAATTCCTTGTCGGGTAAGTTCCGACCTGCACGAATGGCGTAACGACTTCCCCACTGTCTCAACCACAGGCCCGGCGAAATTGCATTACGAGTAAAGATGCTCGTTACGCGCGGCAGGACGGAAAGACCCCGGGACCTTTACTATAGCTTGACATTGGTATCTGAATTAGCTTGTGTAGGATAGGTGGGAGCCGGTGAAGTCCATACGCCAGTATGGGTGGAGGCAATCTTGAAATACCACTCTGGTTGATTTGGGTATCTAACTTCGGACCGTTATCCGGTTCAGGGACAGTGTCTGGTGGGTAGTTTAACTGGGGCGGTTGCCTCCTAAAGGGTAACGGAGGCGCCCAAAGGTTCCCTCAGCCTGGTTGGCAATCAGGTGTTGAGTGCAAGTGCACAAGGGAGCTTGACTGTGAGACTGACAGGTCGAGCAGGGACGAAAGTCGGGACTAGTGATCCGGCACTGGCATGTGGAAGCGGTGTCGCTCAACGGATAAAAGGTACCCCGGGGATAACAGGCTGATCTTCCCCAAGAGTCCATATCGACGGGATGGTTTGGCACCTCGATGTCGGCTCGTCGCATCCTGGGGCTGTAGCAGGTCCCAAGGGTTGGGCTGTTCGCCCATTAAAGCGGTACGCGAGCTGGGTTTAGAACGTCGTGAGACAGTTCGGTCCCTATCCGCCGTGCGCGTAGGATACTTGAGAAGGGCTGTCCCTAGTACGAGAGGACCGGGACGGACGAACCTCTGGTGTGCCAGTTGTCCCGCCAGGGGCACGGCTGGTTAGCTACGTTCGGAAGGGATAACCGCTGAAAGCATCTAAGCGGGAAGCTCGCTTCAAGATGAGGTATCCCACCCACTTTGTGGGGTAAGGCCCCCAGCTAGACGACTGGGTTGATAGGCCGGAAATGTAAGCCCGGTAACGGGTTCAGTTGACCGGTACTAATAGGCCGAGGACTTGACTACCAAGCTGCTACGCGTCCACTGTGCAACTCTGAACAAACACCATCCACCTGTGTGGGTTGGTTGACATGTTCATAGAGTTACGGCGGTCATGGCGGAGGGGAAACGCCCGGCAACATTCCGAACCCGGAAGCTAAGCCCTCCAGCGCCGATGGTACTGCACTCGGGAGGGTGTGGGAGAGTAGGACACCGCCGGACAATCTTCAGCTCAGGGCCACCCCGCACGGGGTGGCCCTGACGCATTTCTCCCGCCGGTCCGACCGGAATCACCACGGCCGGCCCGGGGTGTCTCGTACCGTCGATCAGGGATCCCTCCGTGCGCCCTGCCGCTCCTGGCGGCTTGAGGAAACGTGACGTGGCGTACGGCGGGTTCGTGATCGGGACGGACCGGCCGGGGTACAGGAGTGGTCATGGAGATCGGAATCATCGGGTCGGGGCACATCGGGGGCACCCTCACCCGTCGTCTGAGTTCACTGGGCCACAACGTGACGGTGGCCAACTCGCGCGGGCCGGAGAGCCTCGCCGACCTCGCCGCCGAGACGGGCGCGCGGGCGGCCGGGCTGGAGGAAGCCGTGCAGGGTGCGGAGTTGGTGGTGATCGCGATCCCGCTCAAGGCGGTGCCGCAGCTGCCGGCGGCGCTCTTCGACGGCAAGCTCGTGGTCGACGCGAACAACTACTACTCCCAGCGCGACGGTGACATCCCGGAGCTGCTGGACCGGAGCCTCAGCTCCAGCCGCTGGACGGCGGACCACCTCAAGGGCGCCCGGGTGGTCAAGGTCTTCAACAACATCCAGGCCGCGCACCTGATGGACAACGGCAAGCCGGCGGGCGCCGCGGGCCGCATCGCCCTGCCGGTGGCCGGCGACGACGCGGACGCCAAGCGGATCGTCATGGGGCTGGTCGACGAGCTGGGGTTCGACCCGGTGGACGCCGGCACGCTGGACGAGAGCTGGCGCCAGCAGCCGGACACGCCGGTCTACGGCACCGACCGCGACGCGGACGGCGTACGGGAGGGCCTGGCCGCGGCGCGGCCCTGAGAACCACTGAGGACAGCGAGAGGCCCCGCCGGCCATGCCGGGCGGGGCCTCGTCGTGTGTGCGGGTCAGGCGCCCGGCTCGGGCGCGCAGATGAAGCGCGGCTCCGGGTCGTAGCGCCAGCTGAACTTCTCCCGCTTGATCACCTTGCCGTCCTTCCTGATGACCCGGTAGGCGTCCTGCGCGAATCCCACGCTGCCCGCCGCGGCGATGCAGTCCGGTCCGGGCTTGAGGTAGACGGTCTTCGGCTGGGTGATGTTCCGACGCGGGCCGTACTCGGTCTTCACGCTGTCGTAGATCTTGGTGCTCCAGATCGACACGGTGATCGTGCTGGACGTGTACGACGTGTCGATGAGCACGCCGTGCGGCGTGTTGTTGCGGAACTTGAAGTCGAGCTGGGGCCAGTAGATGGTCGACTCGATCACGGCCGGGTAGCGGCTGAAGTAGAACGAGTGCGGCTTGTGCTCGACGTCCTGCATCCCGGCGTAGTAGGTCGCGTTGAACAGCGTGGTGGTGAACTGCGAGACACCGCCACCCACCCCCGGCACCAGCTTGCCGCCCACGATCGTCGGCGCGTCCTGGTAGCCCTGGTCGTAGCCACGCTCACCGGTGTGGCCGTTGAGCGAGAAGGTCTCCCCCGGCTTCACGATCGTGCCGTCCACGTCCTTCGCGGCCTGGACGATGTTCTGGCTGCGCGGTGAGGAGAGGCCGCCGGTGAACTGGGTGGTGAAGGTGGAGACGCGTTCCGTGATGCCCAGCTCCGCGAGCGCGGCCTCGGTCAGCTCCGGCGCTGCCGGCTTGAGCTCGGCGCTGACCGAGCGGCCGGTCGACCTGGGCAGCACCGCGAGCAGGGCGGGGCCGAGCGCGGCGGCGTCGACCTGGCGGCCGGCGCGGCTCGGCACCACCTTGGGCTTGCCGCCGCTGATGGTCAGCCCGGCGTCGCGCGGTTCCACCTCGAGCGTGGCCAGCTTGCCGCCGAGCGCGGCACGCAGCCGCTTGACGTCGACCCGGGGGGTGAGCGTCCCGGCGTCGTCGGCCGAGAAGCGCAGCGACCGGGCGATGGCGGCGGGCGGGATGGTCACCGACCCGCCGTCGGTGGTGAGCGTGACGGGTGCGGAGACGGCCGGCCGGGCCAGCTCGGCGACGAGCCGGTCGACCTCCTCGCGGGTGGTCGCCGGCCACTTCTCCACCAGCGGCACGGTGACCGGCCGGGCGGCGAGCCAGCCGGACTTGACCGCCTCGGTCGCGCCGGGCGCGTCCACGGTCAGCGCCGGCTTCGGGTAGACCGGTTTGGGGGTGGTGCCGGTCCAGATGATGGCCGGCATGGTCATCTCCCGGCCCTGGGAGCCCATCGCCTTGCGCAGGGCGGCCTCCAGTCGGGCCGGGTCGACGGTCACCACCGGCTCGACCGTGCGGGACCCGACGAGCCGGCTGACCGCGTGTGCGTCGGCGGCTGCGGCCGCCGCGACGGTGGCGTCCACGTCGATGGCGAGCCCGACGTCGGCGGGGTTCAGCTCGGTCTTCTTCTCGCCCACGGTTACCGTGAGCGGGGCGGTCAGCGTGTCGGCGCGGCGCTCCAGCTCGGCGCGGAGCGCCCGGGCCGCGTCCGCCCGGCTCCGTCCGCCCAGCTCGGTGCCGAGCACGGTGGTGCCGCGGGGCACGTCGCCGGCGTAGGCGTAGGCGCCCACGCCCACGCCCGCGGCGAGCACGGCGGCGGTGAGCCCGCCGGCCAGCAGCAGCCGGCCGCGCCGGGACCGCCCGGGCTTCTTCCCGCCGCCCGTGTCGGGCGGTGTGGCGACCGGCTCCAGCTCGACGCCGGGCCAGCTCACCGCCGCCACCTTGATGGTGGGCCGGTCGTCGGCAGCCGGCATCTTCTCGCCGTACATCGTCACTGCAACCTCGATCGGAAAGACACGCGGGGACCGCTTCCCCCGCGGGAGACACCTACGGTAACCAACGGTCGAGCCGGTCGGGAGTCTCCGGCCGGCAGTCGTGTCGGGCGAGTGCCGGTGTCGTACCTGTCACCCGTTTCGGGTCCCCGCTCCATGGCTGGTCGTGGCACGGTGGGCGGGTGCGGACGGATGACCGGGTGGTGGCCGCGTACGGCGGTGGGTGGCTGGACCGGGCGGCGGCGCTGCGCGGCGACCCGGCCTGGCTGGCCGGTCGGTTGACCGATCCGGAGAGCGTGGTGCTGCCGCTGTGGCGGGACCGGTGCCTCGTCGACGCCGGGCGGACGCCGGTGCGACCGGCGGTGGTCGGTGCGGCCGGCCTGCTCGCCGCCGCCGACGAGACGGTCTTCCTCGGCTTGGCGGAGGGCCGGGCGGTCTTCGCCGCCGACCTCTCCGGCCGCGCCGAGGGCGAGGCCCGCGACCTGGCCGGCGCCGTCGAGGCGGTGGACGTCCGGGCCCTGGTGGGCGGGCTGGGGGCGGCCGAGGCGGCCGTCCAGGCGTACGCGAAGGGGTTGTTGCACTGGCACCGGGGTCAGCGGTTCTGCGGTGCGTGCGGTGCGGCGACGGTCGCCGGGGCGGGCGGGCACACCCGGGCCTGCACCGGCCGGGTGCGGTCGGCTGCTCTTTCCCCGGATCGAACCTGCGGTGATCATGCTGGTGGAGGCGTCCGGTGAGCCGGAGCGCTGCCTGCTGGCCCGGCATCGTGGCGCCGGCGAGGACTCGTGGTCGCTGCTGGCCGGTTTCGTGGAGATCGGCGAGAGCCTGGAGGACGCGGTTCGGCGGGAGCTGGTCGAGGAGGCCGGGATCGCGGTGCGCGGGGTGGTCTACCAGGGTTCGCAGGCGTGGCCGTTCCCGGCCGGGCTGATGGTCGGCTTCCGGGCGACGGCGGCGTCGACGAGGATCCGGGTCGACGGTGAGGAAGTGGTGGAGGCGCGCTGGTTCACCCGGGACGAGTTGCGTGCCCGGGCCGCCGCCGGTCGTTCGCTCGGCCGGATCGACTCGATCGACCGCCACCTGCTGGGGTCGTGGTTGGACGGCCGGAGCTGACCGGTCTCCGGTCGTCGGCGTAGGCCGGCCGGAAGGGTGATCGGCACCTCACCCTCAGCGGCTTGTCAGCTCGCCGTTACCGAACTGTGATGTTTGCCGGTGGCCACTACCACAGGTGAAACCTCTGCGCCATCGTGTCGTAATAGCGCCGGTTTGCCCTGGCCCGCTTGTCGCCGGGACGTTAACCGATGGTAACCGTAGGCGATCTTGATACCACAGCTGTGTTACCCGCCAGTAGCAAGGGGCTTGTGAGGTCTGTCGCTTCGCGAGAGCATCCAATCCGCGACCGCGCGGCCCGTTCGGCACAACGGCACCCGCGCCGCCCCGCAGCTTTCCCGTCCCGCGTCGCGTCCCGCGTCCGGAGACGCACCCCCGTCGAGGAGGACCTTGTGAGTGAATCGGAGAACCGCGAGCTGAGTGGCGGCACCCGCTGGCGGCGCTTCGCCGCGGTGATGGTGCCGGCGACCGTCGTGGCCGGCGGCATCGTGCTGGGCATGGCCAACGGCGCCATCGCGGCCTCGTTCGCCGTGTCGGGCCAGACCTTCAAGGTCGGCGCCTCGAAGCTGGAGGGCACCGGCTTCAAGCAGTACGGCGGCATCGCCAAGGAGTCGGACGGCACCCAGCACCCGGTGGCCGTTTCCGAGATCGCCGACGCCAAGCTCTACGACCTCTGCCAGTCGGTCAACGCCAGCATCCCCGGCGTGCCGATCGTGCTGACCATCAACGCCGGTGGCGGCGGCAAGCCGGCCACCGCGACCAACCTGCTGATCGACATGGACTCGCTCGCGGGCGACGCCCGGTTCGAGAACATCAAGATCGGCCGGGACGCGGCGGACATGAACCCGGCGCAGCCGGTCGTGCCGAAGTCCTTCGGCCAGAGCGCCGACTCGGTGACCATCACGGACCTGGAGCAGGTGGCCCGTTCCACCAGTGCCGGCGTCTTCACCCTCAACGGCCTGAAGCTCAAGGTCAACGTGGGCAAGGACGCCAAGGAATGCTTCTGATCTGAACTCGAGGCCCGCGGAGGGCGCCCTCCGCGGGCCTCGACCATGTCTCACCCCGTCAGCACCGCCAGGAGGAGTACGTGACAACCGCCGAAACGCAACAGGCCCGGCCCGGTCGGCTCGGCCAGGCGTGGCGTGGTTTCCGCCGGTGGCGCCGGGCGCGGCCGTTCTGGGGAGGGCTCTTCACCACCCTGGCCGGCCTGGAGATCTTCGCCACCACCCAGCTGAGCCTCAACGGCCTCACCTTCCAGATGGGGCCCACCGGCTTCCTGTCCTGGCTCATCCCCACCATCCTCGTGGCCTGCGGCATGCTGCTCTGGTTCAGCCCGGCGCAGCGCATGTTCTACGCGGTGGTCGCGGCGATCACCGCGCTCTACTCGCTGATCGGCGTGAACCTCGGCGGCTTCTTCATCGGCCTGCTGCTCGGCATGGTCGGCAGCGCGCTCGGCTTCGCCTGGGTGCCGCGCAAGGCTCCGGCCGCCGACGTGCCCCCGGCGGAACCGGCCGACGACGAGCCGGTCGAGGAGCCCGTCGACGAGCCGGAGCCGGCCCTGGTCGACGAGCTGCTGCCCCGGCAGCGGGAGGACGACACCACCGGGGTGCTCACCGACACCCTGCCGGAGCCGCGCAACCCGCTGCGCGAATCGGCCCCGGCGGAACCGGCTGTGGACACGCCGCCCGTGGACACGCCGCGCGGCCCCGGGCAGCCGCCCCGGGCGTACGCGATCCTGCTGGTCCTCGCCGTCTCCGTGGCCGGGCTGGTCGCGATCCGCGACGAACGGCCGGCGATCGCGGCACCGGCGGCCTGCCCGACCACCTCGGCTCCGGCACCCAAGCCGTCCGCCTCGAAGACCCCGACGGCGACCCCGTCGGCCAGTCCGAGCACGACCGCGCCGGCCGCGCCGGCCGAGCCGGCGGAGGAGAACGACGGCAACCTGCTGACCGACATCGTCGACGGCATCACCGGCCTGTTCACCGGCGGTGACGACGACAAGGCGTCGCCGTCGCCGTCCGCGTCGGCCGTGGCCGCCGCCGCGGCGACCCCGAGTGGTAGCGCCACGCCGAAGCCCAGCGGCAGCGCCAAGCCGTCGACCCCGGCCAAGCCGGGCGCCGACTGCGACGACGACAAGCCGGCCCCGACCAAGCCGAAGCCGGTCGAGGAGGGCAAGCCGCTGCCCAAGCTGGCCGCGGACCCCAACCAGCCGCTCGTCGCCGACCCGCCGTCCCGGCTCACCGGATCCAAGGTCACGATGACCGGGCTGCGCTTCGAGGGCATCGTCGAGCTGCCCACCCGCGACGGCACGCTCAAGTGCCTGAAGTTCACCATGGACAAGGCGGTCACCGACGACTTCACGCTGCTGGCCAGCGGCCCGGCCGGCAAGAAGCAGCGGTACGTGACCGACCGGCTCACCGTCGAGGGCGACGTCGCCTTCTACGCCACCCGGTTCGTCGGCTACCTGCTCGGCATCAAGATCACGCTGACGCCGGACCTGCCCTTCCCGGACGGCATCCCGATCACCTCGCCGATCCCGATCAGCTTCACCGACCCGGTGATCGAGCTGGCGTACGAGAACTCCAAGTCGCTCACCGCCCGACCGGTGCTCCGGGTCGACCTGGCCTGACCGGCGCGGACAGCGGAACGGCCGGGAGCCGGAGGAAACTCCGACTCCCGGCCGTCGCCGTGCTCAGAGGCGGGCCAGCGCCCGGCGCAGCGGGTCGAGCCCCAGCGCCCCCAGGTCGAGCGCCTGGCGGTGGAACTCCTTCAGGTCGAAGTCGGCGCCCTTGCGGGCCTTCGCCTCCTCCCGCGCCTGCAACCAGATCCGCTCGCCCACCTTGTACGAGGGCGCCTGACCCGGCCAGCCCAGGTAGCGGTTCAGCTCGAACCGCAGGTTCTCGTCCGGCACCCGGCAGTGCGCCCGCATGAACTCCCAGCCCAGCTCCGGCGTCCAGCGCTCGCCCGGGTGGAAGCCGAACGGGTTGTCCGCCGGGATCTCCAGCTCCAGGTGCATGCCGATGTCGACGATGACCCGGGCCGCGCGCAGCGCCTGCCCGTCGAGCATGCCGAGCCGGTCGCCCGGGTCGGCCAGGTAGCCCAGCTCGTCCATCAGACGCTCGGCGTAGAGCGCCCACCCCTCACCGTGCCCGGAGACCCAGCAGAGCAGCCGCTGCCAGCGGTTGAGCAGGTCGGCCCGGACGGCGGTTTGGGCGACCTGGAGGTGGTGGCCGGGCACGCCCTCGTGGTAGACGGTGGTCACCTCGCGCCAGGTGGAGAAGTCGGTGATGCCCTGCGGCACCGCCCACCACATCCGACCCGGGCGGGAGAAGTCCTCGCTCGGGCCGGTGTAGTAGATGGCCCCGTCGCTCGTCGGCGCCAACCGGCACTCGATCCGGCGGACCTGCTCCGGGATGTCGAAGTGGGTGCCGTTCAGCTCGGTGATCGCCTTGTCCGCGAGCTCCTGCATCCAGTCGCGGAACGCCTCCTTGCCGCGCACGGTCCGCGCCGGGTCGGCGTCGAGCGCGGCGACGGCCTCGTCGACCGTCGCGCCCGGACCGGCGATCTGCCCGGCCACGATCCGCATGTCGGCCTCCAGGCGGGCCAGCTCCGCGAACCCCCAGGCGTACGTCTCGTCCAGGTCGACCTTGGCGCCGAGGAAGTACTGCGAGGCCAGCTCGTAGCGCTCCCGGCCGGCGGCCTGCTTCTCCCGCCCCACCGGAGCCAGCTCGGTGCGGAGGAACTGACCGAACTCGGCGGTGGCCGCGGTCGCGGCGGCGGCGCCCTTGCGCAGCTCCGCGCCGAGCGCGCCGTCCGCGTCGAGCCGCTCGACCAGGCCGTGGAAGAAGTTGTCGCCCTCCGGGTCGACCCAGACGTCGCACTGCTTGGCCACCTCGACGAGCTGCACCCGCGAGCTGACCCGGCCCTCGGCGGCGGCCTCGCGCAGCGTGCGCTTGTAGCCGTCCAGTGCCGAGGCGAAGCGGTTGAGCCGGGTGGCGACGTTGGCCTTCGCCTCCTCGCCGTCGGTCGGCATCAGGTCGAAGACCATCCGGATCTCGTGCAGCCCGCTCTCGATCACGCTGATCTCGCTGGTGGTCTCACCGGCGTCGTGCCGGGCGAGTTCCAGGCCGAGGCGTTCCTGCATCGCCTCCTTGGCGGTCCGCTCCGCCTCGGTCTCCGGCTCGGCGACGTCGAGCTGGCCCAGCGTGCGCCGGACCAGGTCCGCCCGGGCCGCGTAGCCGTCCGGCGTGAGGTCGTCGAGCTGGTCGTCGTAGCCGGCGATGCCGACGTAGGTGGCACCGGTCGGGCTCAGCGGAGCCCACTCGGCCACGTACCGGTTGGCGAGGTCATCGATTCGTCCCACGGGCGAACCCTACGTGACCGGGCCACCCCGGTGTCGACAGCGTTTGCCGTGTTCGTCGGGGGCGACCCGACGGTTGCTGTGGTGGTCGACACGGCGTCTGAATTTCGCGCGACATCGTCGTACCCCGGGGGCAGAGTGTCAGGGGTGACAGTCGAGACCACTCCTGACCGTGCGCCGCTGCGGAGCTGGCTGCCCGGGTTCGTCGCGCTCGCCGCCATCTGGGGCTCCAGCTTCCTGTTCATCAAGGTGGGGGTGACCGAGCTGCACCCCGTGCACCTCACCCTCTTCCGGGTCGCCACCGGCGCGGTCACGCTTCTGGTGGTGCTGGCCGTGCTGCGCGACCGGCTGCCCCGCGAGCCGCGGGTCTGGGCCCACATGACGGTGGTGGCCGCGTTCGGCGTCGCGCTGCCGTTCACCCTCTTCGGCTTCGGCGAGCAGCGGGTCGAGTCGATGCTGGCCGGCATCTGGAACGCCACCACTCCGCTGATCGTGCTGCCGCTGGCCGTGCTGGTGTTCCGCACCGAGCGGCTGACCGCTCGGCGGGCCGTCGGGCTGGGGCTGGGCTTCATCGGCGTGCTGGTGGTCCTCGGCGTTTGGGAGGGCGTGGGCGGCGCCCACTTCACCGGCCAGCTCATGTGCTTCGGGGCGGCGGCCTGCTACGGCCTGGCGATCCCGTACCAGAAGAAGTTCATCGCGGGCAGCGCGCACTCCGGGCTGTCGCTGTCGGCGGCGCAACTGCTCGTGGCCACCGCGCAGCTCGCGCTGGTCGCGCCGCTGGTGGCGGGGGCACCACCGATGCCGACCGGCCTGTCGCTGCGGGTGGTGGCCAGCGTGCTCGCGCTCGGCGCGCTCGGCACCGGGCTGGCCTTCGTGATCAACATGCGCAACATCCGGCTGGCCGGGGCGAGCACGGCGTCCACGGTGACCTACCTGATCCCGGTGTTCGCGGTGCTGGTCGGCGCGGTGGTGCTCGGCGAGCGGATGAACTGGCACCAACCGGTCGGCGCGCTGGTGGTGCTCGTCGGGGTGGCGGTCGCGCAGGGCCTGTTCGGCAGGCGTGGACGCCGGCCGGAACCGGTGGCCCCCGCGGCCCGCACGGTCGAGCCGGCCGCCCGGGGCTGACCGCTCAGCCCCGGCCCGCCGTCCACTTCACCAGGCGGGCGGCCGTCCACGTGTTGACCACCCGGTCCGCCGGTACGCCGCAACGCGCCGCCCGCTCGCAGCCGAAGCGCTGCCAGTCGAGCTGCCCGGGCGCGTGCGCGTCGGTGTTGATCGCGAATAGGCAGCCGGCCTCCAGCGCCCGGCGGATCAACCGCTTCGGCGGGTCCTGCCGCTCCGGCCGGGAGTTGATCTCGACGGCGACGTCGTGCTCGGCGCAGGCGGCGAAGACGGCGTCCGGGTCGAACTCGCTCTCCTTGCGGGTGCGGGCCCGGTGGCCCCGGTCGCCCGGCCCGGTCACGCCCGCCGGCCGGGACGAGACCATCCGGCCGGTGCAATGGCCGAGGATGTCCAGGTGCGGGTTGCCGATCGCGGCCAGCATCCGGCGGGTCATCCGCGCCCGGTCGTCGCTCAGGCCGCTGTGCACCGAGCCGACCACCACGTCCAGCCGGGCGAGCAGCTCGTCGTCCTGGTCCAGCGAGCCGTCGGCGAGGATGTCGACCTCGATGCCGGTGAGGATGCGGAAGCCCTTCGGCAGCGCCTCGTTCACGGCGGCCACGTGGTCGAGCTGCCGGCGCAGCCGGTCGGCGGTGAGACCCCGGGCCACCTTGAGCCGGGGCGAGTGATCGGTGAGCACCACGTACTCGTGCCCCAGCTCGACCGCCGCCAGCGCCATCTCCTCGATCGGGGAGCCGCCGTCGGACCAGTCGGAGTGGGTGTGGCAGTCGCCGCGCAACGCGTCCCGCAGCCGCGCCGCCTCCTCGTCCAGGTCGGTGCCCTCGGTGGCGACCAGCCGGCGCAGGTAGACGGGTTCCTCGCCGGCCAGCGACTCGACGACACAGCGGGCGGTCACGTCACCGACGCCGGCCAGCTCGGTCAGCTTGCCGGCGCGGGCCCGCTCCGCCACCTCCCCGGCGGGCAGCGCGCCGAGCGCCGCGGCGGCCGACCGGAACGCCCGCACCCGGTAGGTGGCCTCGTTCGCCCGCTCCAGCAGGAACGCGATCCGGCGCAGGTCGGCGATGGGGTCCCGGGCAGTCATGCCCTGGAACCTACGCGCTCGCGCCGCCCGCCGGGTGGCCCCGCACCGCGCGTCGGGGTCAGCCGCCGGTGGTCGACCGGCCGGGCGACGTCGGGCAGCCGTGCTTGCGCTGCCAGGCGGTGACCTCGGCGACCGGCGACCGGTTGCCGCCCTTACGCCAGGAGTTCAGGTAGGGCGCCGGCCAGACCACACCCCGCCGGATCCACCAGTCGCTCGTGCCGGTGCACTTCGGCGAGAGCCCGAAGTGCAGATGGCAGACGTTGTTGGCGTTGCCGGTGCGGCCCACCTTGCCGAGCTGCTGGCCGGCGCGCACGCGGACGCCGGCGTCGACGCCGGCGGTGATCGCGCTCAGGTGGGAGCCGTAGTAGCGCACCCCGTCGTCGCCGAGCAGCGACACCGACAGTCCGCCGTTGTTCGGCCCGAGCGGCCCACGCTTGTCGAACCGGTCCACCCGGCTGACCTCCAGGATTACGCCGTCGGTGACCGCCACGACCGGCTCGCCGCAGTCGGCGAAGAGGTCGGTGCCCGGATAGCCGCCGTGCGTCGGGTGGTAGTCGACGTTGCCGGCCCGGACCGGGAAGACCCGCCGTACGTCGGTGCGGGTCGGCGTCGGGGCAGCGGAGGAGGCGGCCGGCGGGATCGGGCGGGGACTCGCAGGCTCGGCCGGCTGCGCGGCGGTCACCATCGGGCTCGGGTCCCGCCAGGCGTCGGCGGGCGCGGCGGGGCGGTCGCACCCGGCGGCCAGCGCCGCCACGAGCAGCAGGACCGGGTACGCCGGACGCGCGCGGCGTCCGATCGATGGCGAGCGCATCCGATCATCCTGGCAGACCACTACCGTGGGGACGAACGCCGAGAGCCGGCCGCATCGATCGGTGACTGTGCGTGATTGCCGAGGTGGGGCGTCGGGGAAGGGGGCAGCGGTGGCGAACGGGTGGTACGGCGTATCCGACGGGCCCGGTCCGGGGGTGGCGCACCCGCCGCCGCGTACGCCGTCGGGGCTCTTCCCGTCCGGCGGGCCGATGCGGCCCAGCTACCGCGAACCGCACCCGGTCACCGGCGGGGGCGTCGCGGTCGGCGCGGTGGCCGCGTTCGCCTGGCTGCTGCTGTTCGGGCTGGTCGGCCGCGATGTGCCCGGCTACGCGTGGTGGACGCTGTTCGCCGGCGGGGTGGCCTGGGCGGCCGCCGCGGCGCTGGTCCGCCACGGCGACCGCGGGGTGGCGACCGGGGTGGCCATCGTCACCGCGGGCGGCTGGAGCATCGCCGCCGCGGTCGTCGCGGTGCGGTGGGCGCAGTCCGGCGACTGGCCGCTCTGGTGACCTTGGGTGCCGGTTTCGCTGCGTAGCGAAGACCATCTTGACGAACGCGTGGTGACGGTTCACGCTCGCGGTATGGCCTGGACCACACCGCCGCGGCTCGACCCCGAGCGGAGCCGCCGTCGCCTGCAGCTCCTCGCCGAGTTGGCCGGTGCCCGCGCGGTACAGCAGCGCGAACGGCCGCAGCGGGCGCGCTCCGAGCGGCTGCGCCAGCTGATCGCCACCCGCCGCCGCGTCGCCGGCTGAACCACTTTCTCCAGGAACGGCCGGCCCCTTACGGGGCGTTGACCGGTCGCCCGCCGACCCGACCGGTTAACGTGCATCGCGTGACGTGTCGGCGTGCTGCCGAGGCCAACTTGGGGGGACCGTGTCGTACTTCGCTGCTGCCGTGGCGCGCGTCGACGGTGGCTGGACCGCCGGCGAGGTGAGCCTGCGGGGCGTCACCGACATCGAGGAGGCGGCCGACCGGCTGCGCGACGTCGAGCCGGACGCCGACCTCTCCCTGCTGTTCGTCGAGGCGGACGACACGTACCTGGTGATCCTGCGCCTGGACGAGGGGGAGGACCTGCGGGTCTTCGGCTCCGACTCGGCCTACGCGGAGGAGTCCCGGCTGGGCGCGCTGCTGGTGGGCGACCTGAAGACCTCGGTCACCGGGCTGGAGGACGTCGACGAGCCGCGCCCGACCGGCGGCGACGAGGACAGCGAGCAGCCGGCCGTGGACCCGGAGGCCGACCCGGTGGGTGACGCCGACCTCCTCGCCGACCTGGGCATCCCGGCGCAGAAGCTGCTCGCGCTCTGCGCCCACGAGGGTTCCATGCCGGCGGACGTCACCGCCGAGATCTGCCAGGTGCTCGGCTGCGCGGACGACGTCGAGGAGCTGCGTGAGGTCTGAGCCGGGCGGGTCGGTCACCCCCGGCGCGGCGGAACCGGTCGACGCCACCGATCCGGCGTTGGAGACGGTGGGGCCGCCGGGCGCGGGGCCGGGTGCCGACGAGTGGCTGGCCGGGCTCGGCGAGCTGGGTCGCCGGCAGCGGCACGAGCTGTGGATGCGTCGGGCCCTGGAGGTCGCGGTGACTGGCCCGGACAGCGACACCCCCGGCGAGGACGCCGACGACGTGCCGGTCGGCGCCGTGCTGTACGCCCCCGACGGCGCCGAGCTGGCGATCGGGCGCAACGAGCGGGAGCTGACCGGCGACCCGACAGCGCACGCCGAGGTGCTGGCGCTGCGCCGGGCCGCGCGGCGGCTGGGCCGCTGGCGGCTGGATGGATGCACCCTGGTGGTGACGCTGGAGCCGTGCACCATGTGCGCCGGTGCGATCGCGCTGGCCCGGGTCTCGACGGTGGTGTTCGGGGCGTGGGAGCCGAAGACGGGTGCGGTGGGCTCGCTCTGGGACGTGCTGCGCGACCGCCGCGTCACGCACCGCCCCGAGGTGTACGGGGGTGTGCTGGAGACGGAGAGCGCGGCGGTGCTGCGCGCGTTCTTCCGCTGACCGGGTGCGCCGCGCCGGGCCGGTCGTGCCGGTGTGCCCGGCGTCGGTCGCGGCGTGTCGCGGCCCGTCGGGCATGCTGGTTTTCGGCGGTATGACTCTGAGGCATATTTATACCGCTGAGTCATGACGCTCGAACCGGAACCCGTCGCCGCACGGACGACGACCGCCCCGGCACCGGGCGGTGGCGGGGCGGTCGGCGGAACGGATCGGTCAGGCGATGATGGTGTCGAGGGCGATCTCGACCATCTGGCCGAAGGTCTGCTCACGCTCCTGCGACGTGGTCTTCTCGCCGGTCTTGATGTGGTCGCTGACGGTCAGGATGGTCAGCGCGCGGGCCTTGAACCGGGCGGCGATCGTGTAGAGCGCCGCCGACTCCATCTCCACCGCCAGCACGCCGTAGTCGGCGAGCGTGTCGTAGAGGTCCGGCCGGTCGGTGTAGAAGGCGTCCGCGGCCAGGATCGGCCCGACCCGCATGCTGATGCCGCGCCGCTCGGCCACCTCGACCGAGGTACGCAGCAGCCCGAAGTCGGCCACCGGGGCGTAGTCGATCAGCCCGTCGAACCGCATCCGGTTCATGTTCGAGTCGGTGGACGAGCCGATCGCCGCCACCACGTCGCGCAGCGCCAGGTCCTCGGTCAGGGCCCCGCAGGACCCGACCCGGATCAGCGACTTCACGCCGTACTCGTTGACCAGTTCGTGAGCGTAGATGGAGGCGGACGGCATGCCCATGCCGGAACCCTGGACGGAGACGTCGACGCCGTTCCACCGCCCGGTGAAGCCCAGCATGCCGCGCACCGTCGTGTAGCAGCGGGCCTCCTCGAGGTAGGTCTCCGCGATCCACTTGGCCCGCAGCGGGTCGCCCGGCATCAGGACCCGCTCGGCGATCTCTCCCGGCTCAGCGCCGATGTGCGTACTCATGGCAAAGATCCTGCCAGGCCGGCCGGAGGGATACCGGTTCGGCGTCCAGACCGGTGGTCCTGTACCCTCGTCGGCGGTGGCGTGTCCGAGTGGCCTAAGGAGCACGCCTCGAAAGCGTGTGAGGGTTTACGCCCTCCGCGGGTTCAAATCCCGCCGCCACCGCTCGTGAAACGCGAAAACGCCCGGACGATCCGCGAGGATCGGCCGGGCGTTCCGCTTGTGGTCTCAGTTTCGGTCTCAGTTGCTGCTCAAGAGGTCGATTTCGGGTCCTCTGTCGGGCTATCCCACAGCAGCCCTCCGACGCGCTGGGCGATGTCCCGGCGCACCTGGGCGGTGAGGTGTTGGTACCGGGCCGCCATCGCTGAGTTCGACCAGCCCATGATGCCCATCACCGCCCGCTCGGCCACGCCGAGGATCAGCAGCACCGTGGCGGCGGTGTGCCGGGCATCATGCAGTCGGCCGTCTCGCAGCCCGGCGAGCTTGAGCAGTCGCTTCCACTCGTCGTAGTCGGTGCGCGGGTTGACCGGGCCGCCGGTCGGTGTGGCGAACAGCCAGTCGCCTCCCGCCCAGAGTTGGGCGGCGGTGGCGCGCTCTTGGTCCTGCTCGTCGCGGTGCTTGCGGAGCAGCGCCACTAGCTCGTCAGGGAGACCGATGCTGCGCCGACCGGCCCGAGACTTGGTCTCTGCGGTATCGGCCCGTATCTGGCGGCGGTCGGGACAGTGGCCGCCGTGCTTGCGGCCGCACGGTGAGCGGCACCCGTGCTCCCACCTCGGCCGCTGCCGGCCGCGTCGGACGGTCAGCGTCCCGGCGTCCAGGTCGACATCCGACCAGCGGAGCCCGAGCGCTTCCCCCTGGCGCAGGCCGAGGGCGAGCGCGACCGCCCACCGCGCACTGTTGCGCCGGCCGCGGGTGGCGGCCATGAACCGCTGTATCTCGGCGACGGTGTACGGCTCGACCTCGCTCTCCGGCAGTCGCGGAGGCTTGGCGAGCGCAGCAGGGTTTTTCGCTAGGTGCCCCCGGCGTACCGCCTCGTTGAGCGCGGTTCGGATCGTGCGGTGGGCCTGGTGGGCGGTTGCCGGGGCGCTGCCCTTCTCCTGCATGCGCCGATAGAGACGTTCCAGGTGCTCCGGCTCCAAGCGCTCTATTCGATGAGCACCGAGACCCGGAATGAGGTGTCGGTTGACGGCGACCCGGTATCCCGCGAGGGTGTTCTCCCGTACGGCCGGGGCGGCGATGTTCTCCACCCAGTGAGCCAGCCAGGTTTTCACCGTCCAGCGCTGGCCGGCCTTGCGGACGGTGCCGCTGTCTCTCTCCCGTTCCAGCGCCCGCACCTTCTTAATGACCGCGGCTTCTGTTTCTCCTCGGACGTGCCGACGATCCGGCGAACCGTCGTCCTTCACGCCGACGGTCACCCGGCCATGCCACGAACCGTCGGCACCGAGGTAGATGCTCGATGCTCCGTTGGGTCTGCGTCCCATCCGTCGGGTTCCTTTCGTCAGGCGGCGCGGTTGAGCTGCGTCGGGTCGGACAGGAGGCTCCGCACGTACTCGTCAAGGCAGAAGGTGGGAACTCGCCGGAGGCGGCCGATGGTGACGGTCCGGATCTGACCGGCCTTGATGAGGGCGTACATGGTGGTCCGGCCGATGCCGAGGCGCTGCGCGGCCTCTTCGATGGTCAAGACCACTCGGTTGTCGGGGCTGGTCATCGGTGGGTGTCCTTCCTCGGGGTGGCGTCGAGGTAGATGCGCTGGAACATCGGGGATCGGCGGTCGGGGTATGGACGGTTGACCTGCTGGATGTGCAGCACTTGGGCGATGGCGGTGAGCGCCGCGGCTGTTTCAGCGGATGTGCCCTGCGGCCTGATTCGCACCGTGAGCGCCTTTCGGTGCGACTGGGTGGCTTGTGGAGAAACAGGAAGGTATTGCCACAGAAGGGCTTATAGCGGCTCGCTGAGAGCGCCGTAGAGCCAAGATCTGGGGTGCCTCGGTGTGAGGCGTAGGGCGTGTTCGTCTCAGGCGCTCTCAGCGGGCCGTTTCGGGGTGCCTGCGGGCCGGACGCTGCCGGGGAAGGGGTCGGGAAGTGTTGACACGTTGACAACCGGTCGACACTGGCGCATTTCCGCAGGTGAGGGCCGATGTGTGGGTGTCAACGCCGCCTGTTGGCAGGCGTTGACACCCGTTGACACCGGGCGGGCCTGCGGCGGGACTGTCAACACCTGTCAACGGCTGTCAACGCGGCCCGCTGACACCCTCTCGGGTCTTCTGAGCTGCGAAAACGTCTCCGCCGGGGGCGGGTGTCAACGTGTCGACGCTTCCGGGGTCCTCTGCCACGGCGCGGGGGTGCAGCTCGTACCGACCGCCCGCACCGTTGCGGACCCACCCGAGCGCGGCCAGCTCGCCGAGCACCGCCGACACCTCATCCGACTTCGGCAGCCGCCGCGAAACGCGGCGGTGCAGTTCCCGGCGGGTGAAGGTGGTCATGCCCTTGGCGGTGAGCACGCCGAGCACGTACCGGGCGTTCTCCATCGCGGTATCCGTGCCGATGGTGGTCATGGCGGCCCGGTAGTGCGCGGCGAAGAACTCGGACAGTCTCACGGCATCGGCCATCCGATCGGCGTCGATCGGTCGGCGCCAGGCGTCGGTGGGGTGGTGGGCGACGTGCAGCAGCCCGGCCAACCGGAGTGTTGCGCCGGAGAGCTTGTTGCCCCATTCCCGCATGTCGTGCAGGCTGCCGCCGGGCCGTAGCTCCGTCTCCACGGCCTCAGCGGCGGCACGCCGCACCTTGCCGGCTTCCTCAGTGAGAACGACCACCGCCGGGTCCTCCCACTCGGCGAGCGTCGCGGCCAGGTCGTGCACCCGGTGCCGGTAGCCGGCCGTCACCGCCTCGGGCACCGGCTCGCTGTCCACCGCCCGATACCCGGCCAGGGATCGCGGGAGAGCGAACAGGAACCGGGCCGGCAGGCCACGGCCGGCAAGGTCAGCGTTGCTACCGAACTTGCGCAGCACGGTCGGTTGCGCCATCACGCACACGGTCAGCGCCGGCTTGTCGACCGCGGCACCCTCGCGGGTCTGCCGTTCGTTGCTCATCGGCTGCCCCGCGTGCCCTTTCAAGTACGGGTCAAGGTTCGGTGCGCCCGAGTAGCGGCCGGCGAGGGTGTCGAAGATGCCCCCCTCATCCGAGATGATCGCCATGCGTCCGCCGTTGGCAGCCATCAACCCAATCAATGCCTCCGGGGTGGCGTCGTCCACGATCAGCCGGGGCAGGCCGGGAACGGTGATCGCCTCGGCCGCGATCGCGGCGGCAACCGCCTCGGCGGCGGCCTCATCCCGCTTGCCCGGATCGCTGGCCTTGGCCGCTGCGGCTTTGGCCTGTTCGGCGTGCCGGTCGGCGATGTCCCGCAGCGCTGCCGCCTCGGCGATGCGCGGCTGCATCGCCTCGGCGAGCGTCGACTGTGCCGCGAACAACGGCGCGGTCATCGCGCGATGCACGGGCGACTTGCGTTCGCCGGGGCCGGCGATGACGGCGGCGAACACGTTCACCGGCTCCCGCCACCCGGCCACCGGTTCGACTTCCAACCGGCCACCCGCACACGCGGACAGCACGGCGACGGCGAGGGTGCCGGCCATCGCCGGGTCGGTCTGGGTGAACCGGGCGGTGCCGGTCACCATGTCGGCGAGCCAGCGCGGGAACACGTCGACCGGGAACGGCGGCGGCGCGGTGTTCGGCCCCGTCAGGGGCACTGGAACATCCCACAGCGGGCCGCCCGCGGAAGGCTCGTCCCGGCTGTCCGACTGGTCGCTGACCAGGTGCAGACGTGCTGGCGTCACGGGGTCACCTGCCTTCATGTTGGTCGAGGATGATGCGGCCGACGCGTTCGCCGACGTCGGGGACGACGGCGTTTCCGAGGGCGGTAACTCGGTCCACCCGGCCGGGAAGCCCATCAACCACTCGACCCACTCGGGGTTCAGCGGGCCACCTGCTCGCTCGGACAGGGGCCGTCCGGGCTGGTTCCAGCCAGCGCCGCGCCGGCCGTCCCTGGCTGTTGGCGTGGGCCAGGACGAACAGGCGGGGTCGTGGGTGTGGGGCGCCCATCTCGCAAGCTCGGACAACGCCGGCGCGGACGGTGTATCCGAGTCGTTCGAGGTCTCGGAGCACGAAACGAAGTCCCCGGGTGCGGTGACCAAGGACGTTCTCCCCGATGACGTATCGGGGGCGCAGGGCGTGGATAACCCGGGCCATCTCCGGCCAGAGCCACCGTTCGTCGTCGGTGCCGCGCCGAGGCCCTGCGAGGGAGTCCGGCTGGCAGGGATAGCCACCGGCGACAACATCGACGCGGGGCCGGGGCTCTGAGTGCCACCAGGTGATGGCGGTGCGGACGTCGTCATGGCAGGGCACCTCCGGCCAGTGCTTGTGCAGGATGGCTCGGCAGAACGGGTTGATCTCGACGTGACCGACGATCCGCATCCCGGCCCGTTGCAATCCGAGGGACAGCCCGCCGATACCGGCGAACAGATCGAGCACGTTCATGCCGCCTTCACCTCCACCGGGAAAGCCGAAGCGCCCGAACGGACGCCAGGGTTGATGTGATGGCGGGTAGGTGGTTGACTGCGCTGACGGGCGGCCTGGATGGGGTGAGGCGGTTGATTCCAGAGACTGAACTGGACGTCATCCCTGATCTGCCAGAAAACGCCGAGTACTGGATGCCCGGCGACGACGATATCGATGATGAGGGCATCGGTTTCTTTCGTGGAGTCTGGGCCATCCTCGACGTCCCGCGGCACGTGGCGTCCGCAGTAGTCGCCGACGAACAGGCGGCGGCCAAGGCTCTCGACGCGCTGTCGCCCGATGAGGAGACGTTTGATCGACTGGCCAGGGTGCTTGAGGAGCACAACCCGGATTTCCCGTCGGAAGACCCCGAGGACGTGCCGGTTCTGGAACTGCTTGCCCAGCATATGGATCTCAGTTCGTTCAGTCTGGAGGGTCTTGAGGTCGGGGTTTCCGGCCTTTCGCACGTCTTGGGCTCGATTGGCTGCGTTCCAGCTGCCAGTTGCCGCGGGCACGTGGGTGAACACGCCTGGTCGGATCACCCTTCCGTCTTCGTGGCGATTGATCGACCACATGCCGAATGGTTGCGACCACTCGTACAGCGCACTTCGTGCGGATTCGCCATCGATCCTTGGCGCGAGAACCTGCTTGTCATTTACGCTCGCTCGATCAGGCAGACGATGGAATTGGCCGCTCTGATTCTTGAGGAGGCTCAGAACCTTCCGCCTGCTCTGGCCATCCGACCAAGGGGATCGGACTCGAACCGTGAGCCGGAGGTCATCCCTGAGGTAGATGGCCAACTCTCCCTGTTCGACTGACCGGTTGTCGCTTCGCGGGCCGCTCACGCCGCCACCTGCCGAGGCCGCTTGCTGCCGGCGGCCATGCCGGAGCGGATGGTGCGGAACGCCTCGGCGGTGCCCAACCCGGCCGTCACGCCTGCCTGTTCCAGCACGCTTTGGGCATCGTCCTCGGCGAGCGCCCCACCGGCCACCAACTGGCCGAGCGCCACGGCGGCGATGTATAGCGACCGGTTCCGCTCACCCTCGCCGGCCGTGGTCACCCGCTGAACCTCGCGGTTCACGGCCGCACGAACGTAGGCGCCGGTGCGGTCGGTGGGCAGGTCGACCACCACCACCGGCCGCTGCGGTGGCAGCGGTGCCGGCGTCAACCGGTCTGCCAGCCACCGGGGCAGCGGCGCCGTATCGGTGTCCAGGTCGACCATGTACGGCCGTCCGGCGATAGTCGAGCCGGCGGCGACGACGTAGCCGCCGTGGGCGCGCGTGTCGACCATCGGCCCGAGGGTGCCGGCTGTGTTGCGCAGGTCGCGGCCGCCGGTCGGGTGGCGGTAGTAGAGGTGGGTGCCGCCTCGGCCGGTGGTCACGGTGTAGGTGGTCTCGATGCTGGTCCCGTGCCGGGCGGCGAGGTCGGCGAGGGTGTCCAGCCCGGTTGGGCCGGTGGTGTCGTCCTTGGGCACGTCTAGGTCGACCACCACCAGCCGCGATGGTCCGCAGGCGATGCCGATCCCGTAGGGGCGGGTCGACCATGCGCGGCGGATGCGGTCGGGGTCGGTGGTGGCGCGCGCCTCCCACCCCAGGTGGTGACCGGCGTTGCGGCACCGGGGGTCGCGGCCGGCGCAGCTGTCGGCGGGGTGGTCGGGGAACGCGGGTCGCTTGTCGTCGGGGCGCAGAGGGAAGACGTGCCATCCGCGTTCGGCTTGGGCGAGCGCGGTGGCGAGTCGGTCGGTGGTCGGCACGGGGTGCCTCTCTTCCGTGGAGATCAGCGGGTGAATCGGTGTTGACGGGGGTTCGGGCCGCCCCGCCACTGCGGCGGGCGTGTGGGCGGGGCAGCGCAGCCCTTGCAGGTAGGGGCGGAGGTTGTCCGGGGTGTGGCAGTAGCGGCCGGCGGTGCCGTCCCAGTGGCCGCACCACCGGGCGGTCAACGCCCGGCCCGCCTCGGCCGGGGCCTGGCCGCGATCGCGGCAGCGGTGACGGCGTGGCGCATGTCGCCGAGCAACCCCACCAACTGACGGCGCGCCGCCAACTCGGTCGGGGCGAGCGCCACGCGCACTCGCACCTCGGCGTGTTCGCGCCCGGCAGCGGTGCGCACCCTGACGAGGACGGCGCGGGCGTGGCCGGCGTCGACCACGATTTCGTCGGATCGGTGCTCGCCGAGGTTGCAGCGGTGGTCCCGCCCGCACCACGCGGTGTGCCCGGTGCGGCGGGTCATCGGTTGGCCTCAGCGCGCAGCCGGTGGAAGTAGTTGGCGATGCGCCGCCCAGTGCGCAGCCTGAGTCCCCGGTCGCAGCGGCGGCAGGCACGCGGCCGACGTAGGACGCGGGTAGTGGTGTGGCCGCTCCCGGCGCACCGCTGGCACTTCTTGAACGGGCTGATCCAGCACAGCCCCGCGTAACCGAGGGTGATCGTGGCGGGGATGCCGGTGAGGACGATAGCGGCGGTGAGGTGGGGGTTCACAAGGGCCTCCCAAGCCGGTTTTCGGGTGCACGAGGCCGTGAGCTGCTAGCTACTAGCGCGCAGCTCAGGTTTCGGATGGGGTGCTAGCGAGGGTGCTAGCGCTAGCAGATCGGGCCGCTCGCGCTAGCACCCTCCGGGTTGTCAGCCGGCGGACCGCTTGCGGTCACGCTCCGCGATCGCCGACAGGAGGTCGGCGTGCTTGATGCCCCGCCGGGTGGTGGCCTTGCCGTCGATCCGCCGACCCACGTCGCCGACCTTCACCGCCGGGTGCGGCTTGAGGGCGGTGGTGAGCTGCGCGGCCTCCCACCCGCCGTACAGGTCGGGCCGCAGCTCGGCCAGCAGCGCGCACAGCGTCTCGTTCCACGCCGCCTTCTCGTCACCCGGCCACACGCGCGCCAGGTCCCCGAGGACGTCGGCGACCGGGGCCACGTCGCGGGTCTGCTCGTCCAGCTTCGGCAGGGTTCCCGCCGTGGTCCGCAGCGCCACCGCGCGGGCCACGATGCGGCCGGCGGCGGTCGTGTCGACGTAGAACGACCGCACCGCCGACGCCTTCGGCCCGAAGCCGCGCAGGATGCCCCACCCGGCCTCCACCACCGGCTGAAAGACGGTCGCCCGGTAGCCGTTCTTGTACGCCGACGTCCCGAGGATCATGTCGTTCGCCGTCTGGTCAGCGACGCTGAGGCAGAAGCGACTGTTGACGTTGCGGGTGATGCCGGTCGGCAAGCTGTCCTTGTCGGGGATCTGCGTACCGATCAGGATGATCACCCCGAGCGCTCGGCCGAGCTTGATGACCTTTTCCAGGATTTCGCCGGCTTCCTTGCCGTACTTGCTGGTCATCAGCTCTTGCAGCTCATCGAACCAGGCAACGAGGGGATGCAGGCCGGACCCCTTGAGCGACGCCAGTTCCGGCGTGACCTTGTTCTCCGGAGCCTTGCCCAACCTCGCGTAGTGCTCGATCCGCTTGGACCGGCGGCGGCACTCCTCGTACAGCCACTCGATGAACGCGAAGCACCGGGCAAGGGTGTCGTCATCGAAGCCGTTGCCGTACTCGGCCATCACCGGCTCAAGGACGGCGAAGTCCCCGACACCCTTGAGCTCATACCCGCGGATCTCGGCGCGGGCGTCCAGGGCAGCGGCCAGGATTAGATCCCGCAACGCGAACGTCTTCCCCGAGCCAGGCTGACCACCGAACAGGTAGTTCCGGAACATCAGGTCAACGCTCACGGTGTCGAGCCGGGGGGTGGTGGCGAACGGCAACGGCTTGAACACGTCCACCTTCGCGGCGCTGCCCAGCAGCGGCCACGCGGGTTGCTTCATCTGCCCCGCCGGCTCATACCCCACCCACAACGCGAGGCGTCCGGTGTGGCCGGGGGCGGGCTCGGGCCACACCTGATCCAGCGGCAGCCGCATCGCCGAGGCCAGCTTGCCCCGCCGGGCCACAACGTCGGCGGCCTCCACCCCGTACGGGAGGTCGACCACGGCCAGGTGGCCGGGGCCGTCGCGGTGAATGTCGACCGGGAAGCTGATCGCCTTCGGGTCCTTGGCAACCGCGCTGTTGATGCCGGCCATTTGCAGCGAGGTCAGCGCCCGGCGCACGAGGTCGGCGGTGAGCTTGCGGTAGCGGGTGCCCTCCGACACCCGGTCGGTGATCGGCTTGTCCGCCGGTCGGCCGAGCGTGGCCAGCAGCGGCACCGCGACGGCGAACGTGGCGTAGCGCCACCACACCGGGCCGGCGGCCAGCACGATCAGGCCCGCCACGGTGCCGGCCGCGCCCGCTCCGAGGACCCACCACCGCCACACGCTCTGGCGCTGGCGGCGAGCGTCGAGCTTGAGCCAGGTGTCGGCGTCACCACGGGAGGCGGCGGCCTGCCGCAAGTGCCAGTTGCCCTCTTCGGCAGTGGCCCAGTGCAGCGACCGGCCGAGCCCGCGGAACAGACCGACCGGAGCCCACACGGCCGTCTTCGCGGCGTACTTCGGCAGGCGCACGCCGTGGTAGGCGAGCACATAGCCGAGGTCCTTGCACTGGTGCCGCACGGCGGCGTTGAGGCCGCGCCACGACCGCGCCCACTCGGCCAGAATCGGCCGACGCTCCCGCTGCCGCGCGAGCACGTCACGCGGAATCTCGTCGGCGGTGTCGACGGGGCCGCCGAGGCGTCCCGGCCCGTCCTCGATGCTCTCGGCGTCGCCGGTGTCGTCGTCCTCGGCCGTGTCGTCGACGTTGGCGGGGCGGGGGCGGGGCACGCGGCGGGCGCGGGCGTCGTCCAGGTCGACCACCTCGGCATCCGGGCCGCCGGTGGTGGGGTCGGTCAGGTCGCGCTCGGCGGCCTGCCAGTCGAAACGGTCATCGTCTCGGGGGGACGTCATGATGGGGGTTCCTCCAACGGTCGGCAGATCGGATGGGGACCGGCGGCACGGCGCAGGTTGGGAAGCCAGGGGCCGTGCCGCCGGGCGGGGCTAGTCGTGCGAGCGGACGAGGTGCGCGAGAGCGGCGCCCATGCCGAGCACCGCCACCGGGAGGCAGGCCACGGCGGTGGTGATCCACCACGGGGCCGAGGCCACCCCGGCGGCTTCCAACAGGTGGTAGGCGACCTGACCGAGCGCGCCGACCAGCAGCGACGCGATCGCGGACCACTTGGCGAACCGGCGTGCCCGCTCCGGCATTCGACCGGACAGCCACACGTAGAGCGCGTACGCGCCGTAGGTCTCCACCCCGATCGGCAGGGTGATCGCGCTGTTGATGGAGAAGCTGTCCCAGATCCCCGGTAGCGGGTGGACCACGCCGAATCCGGTGAGTCCGCCGAGTCCGACCCACCCGGACCAGATAGCCACGAACGCCGGCAGCGCGAGCAGCACGACCGGCCACACCACCGCCGGACGGTCCGGCGCGGCCAGCGTGGGCAGGGTGGGCGTGTCCGGGTGACCGACCATGCTGGCCTCGGCAGGCGGGTCGGCCGGAGTGATCTCCGGTTCGGGCGTCGGGTCCGCGATGACCGGCGGCGTGGGCTCGGGTACGACCGGGGCCGGCAGCGGGTTCGGGTCGATCGGCTCGGCGTAGTCCAGCCGAGGCGCTACCGGCTTGGCGGGGGTGGGCAGCAGCAGTGCTCGCAGTTCGGTTGCCTTCGGCGCGCCGATGCGGAACTCGGTCATCAGCTTGTTCCGCGACGGGACCGCGCCGAGGTCGGCGGTGAGCTTGCGGGCGGCGGGCAACAGGTCCTCGACCGGTTGGGGGTAGCGGGTGCCGTTGATGGTGGGGGCAGTCATGTTGCGTCCTCCTGGGGGAAGGCGCACGCGAGGCATTCGCCCAGCGAGCGCGGGATGTAGTAGGGCCGGACCGTGCCGCACGTGGGGCAGGTGCGGCGGGCGGTCAGCGCGGTGGCGATGGCGCGCCGTTGAGCGGGGGTGGCGGTGCGCTTCGAGCGGGCCAGGTCGACCCGGTACAGGTAGGCGGCGCGGGTGCCGCCGACGCCGCGCCAGAGCACCTGAGCGGCGATCGGCTGACCACCGGGCCGTAGGCCGGCGGCGGTCAGTTGGCGGCGGGTGGCGTAGCCGGGCGGGGCACCTCGCCACCAGTAGGTGGGGATGCCGTACCGCGCCCCGTCCGGGTCCCAGTAGGCGGCGCGGATGCGCGACATCAGGCCGCGCGGTGCGGGGTCAGGTGGGCGGCCAGCTCGGCGGCGGCGCGGGTGACTCGGGCCTCGGCCCGGCGCAGCCTCCGCCAGTCCAGCACGGTCGGGCCGCCGTGGTCCTCGGCGTAGATCAGGGTGATTTCGGCGTCGAGTACGTCCAGCTCGGCCGCGATCAGCGGCCACTCCGCCTCGATGGCCGCCAAGTCGGCGGCGGTCGGCTCGGCGGTGACGGGGGCGAGGTGCTTCCGCACGGGGAACCTCCGGGGGAGTCGTTGAAGTCGGAAGCCCCGGGGTGCGACCAGACCGGCCGTACCCGGGACGAACAAGGAAAGGCAGAAGCCCAAGCCGCGCGCCAAGATCCGGCCCGCTCGCCCCGCTCGCCCGGGATCTACCGGGGTCGGCCACCGTGTGGCTCAAGGCGGGGTTGCCGCAGACGGATCTACGCGGCGCTTCTGCTGTGAAGTTCTGAATGAACGACCACACGACCGGCCCGTGGGCGTGCAGCGCATGCGCCACCTTCCCCGGCTTCCGCTCGGCTTGTCGTTCCTGGCTAGCCAGGTTCGACGCCATGAAGGTAGGCCGGCTTGGCTAGTCAGGTCAAGAGAGCGCGGCGAACTTTCCTAACTTGGCTAGTCAGCGCTACCGTGAGCGGGTGAGCGAGAACCTTGACTTCCTCGGTCAGCTAGATCCCGACGACCCCAAACAGGCTTCGCAGCAGATCGCGAACAAGCTGCGGGCGGCCATCCTCACGCGCCGGCTTCTGCCAGGCGACAAGCTGCCCTCACAGCCCGAGCTAGCCGCCCGCTACGGCGTGGCGCGGGAGACGGTCAAGCGGGCATTGGAGCTGCTACGGACAGAGCGGCTGATCGTGACCCGGCAGGGCAGCGGCGCGTTCGTACGGGCGCAGACGCAGCGAGCCGTTGAGCTGCGTCCACACATTGAAGCCGCGTTCGAGCGGCCGCACGTCACGATCGACTTCGCCGGGTTCTCCGGCGAGACACTGCGCGATGCGCTCGCCGAAGCGCTCGACAAGGTGCGCGTCGGCCGCCTCGCGCCGGAGACGATCGCGGTGCGCGTCCTGATCTCCGACATGACGGTCCCGATGGCGCTGCCGTCGCGGGCCGAGACACAGGCCGATGACCCGGCGGTACGCGAGCGTGCGGAGCGCATCACGCGGCGGGCGGCAGACGGCATCATCGACCAGGTCGCCGAGCTGGGCGACCTCGGCCTCATTCGGTCGGCCACGGTTGAGGTGCGGGTGCACCGAGCGTCCCCGCTGTTCAAGCTCTACATCCTGAACAACGAGGAGGTCTTCTACGGCTTCTACCCGGTCGTGGAGCGCACCGTCTCGATCAAGGGCGAGCCCATGGCGATCTACGACCTGATGGGCAAGGACGTGCCGCTGTTCCACTACGCGGTGACCGACGATGACGCCTCGCACGGCACGCAGTTCCTGGAGGCGTCCCGCCAATGGTTCGACTCCGTGTGGTCGACCATCGCCTACCGGTACGACGGATGAGCGCCGACCTCGGCCGGCTGCTCGGCGAGGTGGGCGCGGTGTTGCTCGACTTCGACGGCCCGGTGTGCAGCATCTTCGCCGGATACCCGGCGCCGCAGGTTGCGGCTGAGCTGGTCGACGTGCTGCGGCGGTGCGGGGTCGATGTACCGCCGGACCTCGCCAGCGAGCCGGACCCGCTTGAGGTGCTACGCCGTACCGGGGCGACCGGCGACCAGGGCGTCACTCGGGCGGTAGAGGCTGCTCTTTGTGCGGCCGAGCGCCGCGCCGTCGAGACTGCTGAACCGACGCCGTATGGCCGAGAGGCGGTCGTGGCGGCCCGGCAGGCCGGCTTACCGGTGGCGATGGTCAGCAACAACTCGGCGGGCGCGGTAGATGCCTACTTGTCAGCACGCCGGCTCGCCGCGCATGTGTCTCTGGTAGTTGGCCGGGCTTACGCCGATCCGGCCCGTATGAAGCCGAACCCTGCGCCGATCCTGGAAGCTGTGCAAGCCCTCGCGGAGCCGCCGCACCGGTGCCTCTTAGTTGGTGACTCGATGTCGGACATCGAGGGGGCGCGGGCGGCCGGGACGCGGGTAATTGGATACGCCAACCGGCCGGCCAAGCTTGCCGCATTCCAGGCGGCCGGAGCGGACGTAGTCATTACTAGCATGGGCGAGCTCGCACGCCTGCTGATTGAACGCCCGGGGGGTTAGTGGCAGAACGGTCCAAGGGCAAACGGCATCGCGGGTTACCGGTTGATGACGGCTGGGCGGCGGAGTCGTTCAGGCAGCTGAATCGCCTCGCAAGTAGGAGATACTGCATCACTCTTTAATCAAAGGTCGCCGGGCCGCAAGTTAGAGGCTGATGCATCAATATCCGCAATGGCTGCCTGCTCCTGCGCTTGCTCCTGAAGCTGCTCTCGCCTTTGCCTCGCCCTCGCCTTATCCGAACGAAGGTACTGACCACCTTCAAAAACCCTCAGGTATGCCGAGTACATCCGACGAATTGCCATGATGAACAAGACTAGGACGTAGCTACCAAGCGCCAAAACGACACAGGTTGCGACGCGGTCCAACTTGGCGTCCGGGTTGGGCCTGATGCCCGAGGCGACTACCAGCACGGCAGCCTCTAGTGCTGACGCTAGGGCCCCCGCCATCAGGTGAGCGGCCGTTTCGCGGAAGTGCCTCCTCGTTGTCGCGTCGAACGGCCGTCGACCCTCGATTCGATCACGGAAAGCAGCAAGCTGCGTAAATGCGCCGAACATAATTCCTGCAATCAACGCACTTGCCCCTGAAATGGCGCTCGGGTCCGTGAGACGCCACCCTCTGAGATACGACAGAACACCCACGACTACGGGCACGAGAACCACGATCGACCGTGCTGCCCAGTCGGGCGAAGCATTGGGTAGCTGCATCGATCGGAAATGATCGCGAATTAGCGGGCGAAGGTCGAATCGGTCGAGAATGCTCTCTCGCATGGCGTACCTCCCCAGTGGCCTTCTAGAGCCTACTCTGGGGGTACGACACCTGAGCCCAATGCTAGGTTCGGAAGCAACACTTCGGCCGTATCAATCACTTGCCGATAAAAGTTATCGTCCGATACCGGCGACGCACCTAGATCGTAGATCCACTCCGTGATGTCCTGCGCTGGGCGAAGGCTTTTGCTCCTCTGATTGGCGCCCTCCACTCGTAGGACGCTGTCCTCAAATTCGACCGGTATCCTTCTCCCGACAGCGATTGCCGCTAATTCGTTGGCGAGCTGACCGAGGTCAGATGCTTCGCTGTCTTGGTTTCTACGGCGCTGCCACCAGTCCAAGGCTCTCTGCTGCAAGCTTGTCTGCAGCGACGAGCCTCCAGAAATGCCGACTTTCAGTGTGATGTCTTCCACTACGGGGTCGTCATCGCTTGCCCGCGAGTAGCGGACAACTTCAAGTTCCTTGACGATTCCGTTGCGGATAAAGTCCGCCACGGCGGCTTGATCCGCGATGCCCTCCTCTACCTTGAGCCGGTATCGTCCTTCTCCGATGACGTCGAAACCCTTGATGACCCGCCTGTACGGGCAGGTGCGCCCCCGCACCTCGACCGCGAGCAACGCGACGAAACCAGAATCGGGCGTGACTAGCACGCTGCGATAAGGGTTAGTGACCGCAAGGTTGGTGATGTCTTGATCGCCGTTAACCCCGTCAGGGTCAATTAGGGTGCCGTCCTCGCCATAGGTTCCGTACAGGAACTTAAATTTCAAATTGTTGGACACCCTGTCGACCTGTGTATAACGGATCACATTTCCGCTCGGCGGGACCTGGCTGCCGTCCTCAGTGATTTTGGGCGGATCTGGCAACTTGACGTTCTCACTGAGGCGCGAAGTAAGGTCGGGCTTCAGCACGTCAAGGAAGTGCGATTCTTCCAGGTTACCGAAGTCAAGATCGGCGTGGCGGCTGCCAGCACGTAGCCTGACAGTGAAGAGCCTGTAGCCGTAGCGGGGCACAACAACTCCGATCAAGGCGAGCAGCATCGAGGCCGCGAGGGCATCTACCTTGGGTCTTCGATACGTTACCGGTTGGAGTCAAGAAGGCACTACACCTAGGACGGTCAGCAACGCGTCCAGCCGGGCCAGCGGGAAACGGGGCGGCAAGCGAGCCCGGTTCCGTCTCAACCTCCGTCTCGTTCGGCGCCCTGTGCAGCGACGTCCGCAGCAGACGGCTCAGAGGCCATCCATCCTGTTCACGCCCGCTCTGGAACTGGACTGAACGGACAGGAGCAGACTTGGAAACCGGGTTGGTCCAGCTAGGACCGAGACGCAGAGTGGTGGCGGCCGGCGAGCCAGGCCGGCCGCTCCTAATCGTCCGCCTCGCATATCTCCGCTTGGTCAGTGCCCGTCCGGCCGGTGCTGGCTCCAGTGCTTCTCGATCCAGGCCACTTGTCCGCGGTCCAGCTTCGTCGCGAGCGACTGGCCGTGCAGAGGCGCGTAGCCCGGATAGCTGAGTAGTTCATCCCGCAGGCTGATCGTCAGGGTGCGCGGGTCCACTGCAATGTCCCCTTGGTCAAAAAGCCGGTGGACGTCTCGTCTCAGCAGCAGGCCACCGTCGTCGTGGTGCTGGCCGACGGCTGCGTAGCTGTACAGATGAGCTGCTTCCAGTGCAGCGGCGGGGCCTGGCCCGGTGAATGCACATACCGTCCCCTGCACCGCAAGCAGGCGTTCCCTGAATCCGCCTTGGCCGACGCGGACACGCACCCTGGCCTGTCGGTGCCCGCCTGGCTGCGACTGCACCCAAGGCGCTGCCTCATCGAGGAACGCCGCCCCTCGCGCCCTGCCGACGCTGCGCAGTGCCTCAGAGAATGCGTCCCATCGCAGTGGCCGCATGCTGAGCTGGGACTTCGGGGAGACGCAGAGGCTGCGCAGGGTTGGTCCGTCGAGGCAGCGCCCGAGGTCAACCCAGTTGGCGTCGTGGCGTGACCTGAAGGTCTCAACCCGTTCCACCCGGGTCGAGGCTATGGGGAACGTGTCCGAGCACGGGAAGCACCGGAACGGGGGTGATTCGCGCTTGCGTCTCTTGATGTTCGCCCCGTTGCAGCGTGGGCACCGGTAGAGGATCTTCTCCGCTTGGCCCGTCTCGATTCCCTCGATGACGGATGCGCCGATGACCGCTTCTTTGTCCCACAGGACGATCCGGTCGCCGACAGCTACGGCTCGGGCGTTCGGAACGGTGGCGTCCCAGCTGTAGTGAGCGTCCGGGTCGTCGTCGTACCCGTCGTTACCACCGTGCTGTCGATCCGCACCCACGGCGAGCATCAGCCACGCCTTCGGCTGACCATCAGAGACAGCCACCCTCGGTCACCCCTCCCCGTCCCTAGGAGAGCAATCTAGCGGGAGGGTGCGTCGGAGACATGCCCCGCCGGCGGTCTGCAGGGCCCCGCGCGAGCGGGGCCCTGCAATCAGTGGTGCAGTTACCGGCTGCGCCTGGTCGCCGGCACCAAGTCGGGGTCGACGCCGGCTCGGCGCAACAGCTCCCGCAGGCGCTGCTCGACGTCGACCGTGGCGTCCAGGGACTTCAAGATGGACGTGGACGCCCCGTCCATGAGCTGGTCGAGTTTCTGCTCCTTGTCATGGTCCATGGGTTGCCTCCCTCCGGGGCGACTCACGCTCCATCATGCGGACGAGCTTCTGACGGGCATGGCGCACGTTCGAGCGCACCGTCTCGCGCTGCTGCCCGGTGATCTCCGAGATCTCGGCGTAGCCGTAGCCGTCGTGGTGCAGCTCGAACACCACACGCTGGGCGTGTGGCAGTACCCGCATCATGCGCTGGTACTCCGCCAGGTCCTCGTTGGCATCGAACGCCTCCACGATGGCGTCCTGCGCGACGCGCCTCGCCGCACAGTCCTCACGCTCAGAGACCTTCCAGCTACGGAGCAGGATGCGGTAAGCGGCTTTGCGAGCGAACGCCTTCGGTGACTGGATGGTCAGCCAGCTCGTGAACGTAGCGAGCATCGCCTCCTGGGCGACGTCCTCGGCCTCATGCTGAGAGGCACCCCAACGAATCAGCAGCCCGACCAGGGGCTTGTAGTCGCCCTCGTAGTAGACGGGGAAGTCGGCCAACTGCTGCAGGGTGTGCTGGATGTCGGTCTGCGACGGCATGTCTCGCTCCTCCGTTCTCTCTGGCGAGTCCAGAGAGTTTGCTCCGCTTTGCGCATATAGATCACCTTTCATTTCTGCGACCGGGCCATCCGGTCGCGCAAGCGCCCAGGTCGGCGCCCATCGGTCGTCGTGCGCGACGACGGCCAATGGCCAGCTACCTGGTCTTCGTCAGTTGAGTACCGCGCGAGGGCTCAGCGTGCAACGGCTCGACAAGAAATCTTGGCCGCACTGGAGGTCACCGGACTCGGACCGCGAGCGCGATGACCATGACGACTGCCAACACGGCGGCAACGGCGGTGACGGCCAGCGAGTTCGACACCGCGTAGGCGGACGGCACTCCGACCAACGCCGCGTTCATCACCACCACGAGCTTGCCGGTATCGTCGCGCCCCTCGCGCTGCGACTCGGCCGGCTCGCCCGCCGTCTCCCTGTTGACGAGATCCGTGGAGCCGTTCACCGTCTCGGGCACCTGATTCTCCTACCTGCCACCCGCGCGGGAGGCTCGTAAGTGAAGTGCCAAGTGAGGTCATGACGTGCAACCGCCAAGCGCCCGATCACTAATCGTGGCTCAGAAGCCGCCGAGATGGGCGGTCTCAGCTGCGGTCTCATTCGTTGCCGTACACGGGCGTTCACGACAGTCCGACGGGCGGCCGAACTGCTGGTCATGTGCGCTGTCGAACTGGTCCGGACGTGTGGTCGCAGATCTCGAAAGCGTGTGAGGGTTTACGCCCTCCGCGGGTTCAAATCCCGCCGCCACCGCTCGTGAACGGCGAGAACGCCCGGTGCGATCCGTGAGGATCGCACCGGGCGTTCCGCGTTCCGGGTCAGCTCCCGGTGAAGTCGTCGCCGAGCAGTGTGCGGATCCGTCCCAGTGCCCGGGCGTCGCGCATCTTCACCGCCGAGGCGGAGATCCCCAGGATCCTGGCGACGGTGGCGACGCTCTGGTCCTCCCAGTGCCGCAGCACCACGATCGCCTGGTCCCGGATCGGCAGTGTCGCCAGTGCGGACATCAATGCGACGTGCAGGTCGGTCGTCGCTACGGGTTGCGGCCGTTCGGGCAGGTCGGCGCAGACCACCTCGGTGTCGCTGCGCCGGCTTCGCTGGTCGAAGACGGCGTTCATGAGCACCCGACGGCTGTACGCGTCGAGGTTCGCGGCGTGCCGGATCCGGCCCCAGGAGGCGTACATCTTGACAAACGTGATCTGGGTCAGGTCCTGGGCGAGGTGCCAGTCCCGGCACATGAGGTAGGCGGTCCGTCTCAGCCGGGGTGCGGTCGCGGCGACGAACGCGCTGAAGTCCTCGTCCCGGGTGCTGCGCTCACGACGGCGGGCGGCGCTCCACCGGGCCAGCGGACCGGCCGGCCGTTCGGTGGGTGGCGTGGCGCACACGTCGATGTGCCCGCTGCTCACTCACCCTCCCCGGAACCGGAGCGCCTGGGGCACGGACCGCCCAGGATCTGGTCGACGCCGCCGGTCTCGCGGAAGTTCGCCACGAGCCGGGGGAAGTCCGCGGCTCTGGCCAAGGTGACCTGGAACGACTCAGGTATCTGCTCCGGTTTGACCGCGTTGACGAGGTCCGGACTGTCCTTGTAGATCTCCTTGAACCTGGCGTAGGCCTCGTCGTGGCTCTGGAACGTCACGCTCCGCACGAGCGGATCCGCGCGGAGCGCCTCCTGCAGGTCGATGCGTTGCTGATCGGTGATCTCCTGCCGCAGGAAAACGCGGACGTCGGCCGCCTCGTACCCCCATCGCCGGTCACAGGTGGGCCCCGTGGAGGGCATCAGTGCGCCCGCCGCGACCACCGGCGACACCGGCTCCGTCGACGAGGGCGCAAGGTTCAGGGCGACCAGGGTCGCGGCGACCGCGACGAAGCCGGCTGCCGCACCGCCCGCGAGCAGACCACGCCTGCGCCGCAGCGCGGTTCCCGCCACCATGACCTCCCGGGCCAGTTCCCCGGTCGGGGGCGCGGGTTCGACGCCGAGTGCCCGCTCGAAGAGCACGTGCAGGTTCTGGTCCACAGCTCGCTCCTGGTGTCCGATGGCTTCCCTCTCAAAGGACTGGTCGGGATGCCGAATCGGTCACATCCGGGTCAGCAGGGGCCGTAGCCCTCGTCGAAGAGGCGGCGCGCCCAGTCCGCGTACCCGGCGATGATCTTTCGGACCGTGACGCCGTCGTGCAGGAACAGGTACGCGCGATCGCCGTCGCGGGCGAGCAGCCCGGCGAAGCGGTGACTGCCGGGCGGCGCCGGCAGCGCGTTCGCGCCGGGGTACGCGGACCGGACGTCGGCGACTGGTGTGCCGGCGCTGATCCCCTCCGGCGTGCTCATCGGGTCGTCGAGCCAGAGCAGGACGAGCCGGTCGTCGACGAAGATCGGGCTGACCGAGCCGAGCCCGGTGAGCGTGGGCCCGCAGGCCTCCTCGTCGGTGTGCAGGAGGCCGCGCCGGGTGAGGTCCTCCTCGGTGTCGCCGAACTCCGCGTTGCGCAGGCCGTCCAGGCTGACCACCTCGGTGGCGCCGACCGGCCGGACCGGCCACTGTGGATGGACACCGCTGCCGGCGATGGACGCGGCTGCCGTCAGTGTGGCAATAAAGCCGAATTGTCGTAGTTTCATGCAATCCCCCAGTCCACAACGGGACCGGGGCGTCGAGGTTGCTGGTGCGGGTCGGATTGGCGCAGTTCCCACTCCTCGGCAAGCTCGTCCCAGTAGTCGGCGGAGAGCCCGCGCCGGCCGTGCGCCAGCCAGCCCTCGGTGTCGCGCTCCAGGTGCAGGCCCAGCTCGGCGAACGGGTCGATCCACGCGCCCGGCTCGGCGCCCAGCCGGGCCAGCGCCGTGTTGATCGGCCACTCGACGCGCGGCCGGTCCAGCGCCTGGTCGTAGCGCGGCCCCCAGCTCACGTCGCCGCCCAGCCAGACCACCGCGGACTGGTGGCCGAGCCCGCCGGCGAACTCCGCCTCCAGGTAGGCCACCGGCCCGTTGTTCGACCAGCCGGCCAGCAGTTCCGCCAGCGCGGGCGAGAGGACCAGCCGGAACGGGCGTTCGGCGCACGGGTCGTCGGCGGCGAAGTCCGGCAGCCGGCCGGTCAGCTCCTCGACCAGCTGCGGAGTGACCGGCAGCAGCGCGAAGTCCTGGCGGAGCGCGGCGAGCACCGCGTGGTCCAGGTCGGCGGTCCGCTCGCGGAGCAGCTCGACGTCGGCGACCACGGCGCTGAGCTGGTAACTCATCCGATCCCCTCGGCATCCACAGCCTGTGGATAGAACATGTGTACGACCGCCTCCTTCCGCGTGTCCCGAGACGTTACCGGGGGCGGGGGGTGGAAAACCCCCGGACGGAGTCGGATGGTTTCCGCCTTCTGGCGACCGATGGCGCTGCCTAGCGTCAATGACATGATCGAACTACGTGAGTTGACCAAACGCTACGGGGGCCGGGTCGCCGTGGACGGGCTGACCGTCGAGGTTCGACCGGGGGTCGTCACCGGCTTCCTCGGCCCGAACGGCTCCGGCAAGTCGACGACGATGCGCATGATCCTCGGCCTGGACTCCCCGGACCACGGCGAGGCGTTGATCGGCGGCGTCCGGTACGCGGACCTCACCTGGCCTCTGAGGACCGTCGGTGCGCTGCTCGACGCCGGGGCGTTCCACCCCGGCCGCAGCGGCCGGGCACACCTGGCCGCGCTGGCCGCGAGCAACGACATCCCCGGATCCCGGGTCGAGCGGGTGCTCCGCACGGTCGGTCTGTCCGATGCGGCGGCGCGGCGCACCGGGACGTACTCGCTCGGTATGCGCCAGCGTCTCGGCGTGGCGGTGGCCCTGCTCGGCGACCCGGGTGTGCTCCTGCTCGACGAACCGGTCAACGGGCTGGACCCGGAGGGCATCCGGTGGATCCGGGACCTGCTGCGCGGGCTCGCCGCCGAGGGTCGGACGGTGTTCGTGTCCAGTCACCTGATCGCCGAGATGGCACTGACCGCGGACCGGCTGGTGGTCATCGGCCAGGGCCGGCTGCTGGCCGAGACCACCGTCGCCGCCCTCGCGGCCGGGCACGACAACCTGGAGGACGCGTTCCTCCGGCTCACCTCGCAGACCACCGACTACCGCGGAACGGAGGTGTCATGACCGGCTACGGATTCCGGCACGTGGCCCGGATGGAATGGGTCAAGCTGCGCAGCGTCCGGTCCACGTGGTGGCTGGCGGCGGTGACCGTCGTGGCGATGGCCGCGACCGGGATCGGGGTGGGAGTCGGCTACCGGTCGCACACCCCGGTTGCCACCGCCGCCCAGATCCTGAACAACAGCCTGAGCGGGGCGATCCTGGCCCAACTCCTCCTCGGCGCGCTCGGCGTGCTGACGGTCACCGGTGAATACGGCACCGGGCAGATCCGGTCGACGTTCGCCGCCGTACCCCGGCGTCGGACCGTGCTGGCCGCGAAGGCCGCGGTGTCCGGCGGGGCGGCTCTCGCGGTCGGACTCGCGGCCAGCTTCGCCGGCTACCTGGGCGGGCAACTCGCGATCCGCGGCACCGCCATCCCCGGCGCCCCGCTCAGCGACCCCGACATCCTGGGCGCGGTCCTGCTGACCGGCGGCTACCTGGCCGCCACCGCGCTGATCGGCGTCGGCGTCGGAGCGGTCCTCCGGCACTCCGGCGCGGCGATCGGCGTACTGTTCGGCCTGGTCTTCGTACCGTCGTTCGCGGTCGGGCTGTTCGGCGAGAGCGGGATCGCGGTCGGCAGGTTCGTGCCGCTGCTGATGCTGCTCAACTCCGTCGCGGTCACCTCGCCGACCCCCGGGCTGTTCGCGGGGTGGGTCAGCGTGCTGCTCATGGGCGGCTACGCGGTGGCGGCGGTCGTCTGCGGCGGCGTCGTGCTCCGCCGGCGCGACTCGTGACAGGCGACAATGGGCCGATGACCGCGCTGCGAGCCCCGTTCACCACGCTGGCGCTGCGCCACGCGGTGTTCTGCGTGACCGGCGTGGTCAGCGCGGTCGCGATCCTGGCCGCGCCGGCGCTCGTGCCGGCCCTGGGCGCCCTCGTCCTCTGGGCGACCGGCGGCATGTCCCAGCAGCCCGCACCCACGGTCGCGCCGCTGTTCCTGGTCCTGTTCCCGCTCACCGTCGCGCTCCTGGTCGTGCTGGCCGCCCCGATCGGACGCGCGGCGGGAAACGTGCACCGACGGCTCGCGTACCGGCTGCTCGGCGTGCGGGTGGACGCCCCGCCGCCGCGGCCCTCGAACCGGATCGGCGCCCTGGTCGCCGACGGGCCCGGCTGGCGCGCTGTCGGATACGGCCTGCTCAAGGTGCCGCTGGCCGTCCCCCAGGGGTACGGGGCGTTCTGCTATCTGGTCGGCCCGGTCAACCTCAGCTACCCGCTGTGGTGGCCGCTGTTCCGCAACCACCCGCCCGGCACCCGGCTCGGGCCGGTGTGGGCGCTGACCCCGTTCGGTCCCCTGGGTGCGCGCACGTTCGCCGGCTCGTTCCTCATCGCCGCCGCCGGCCTCGCCATGCTGCTCGTCGCGCCCTGGCTGATGCGGGCGGGCACGGCGGCGGACGTGGCCGCGATGCGGTGGCTGCTCGGCCCGCGCCGGCTCGCCGAGCGGGTACGCGAACTCCAGGCCAGCCGGGCCCGCGCGATCGACGACGCGGCCACGATGATGCGCCGGCTGGAACGCGACCTGCACGACGGCGCGCAGGTCCGGCTGGCCACGCTGGCGATGAACCTCGGCATGGCGACCGAGAAGCTCGGCGCCGACGGCCCACCCCCCGACCTGGCGCAGGCCCGGGAACTGGTCGCGCTGGCCCACCGGGGCGCCAAGGAGGCGCTCGTGGACCTGCGCGACCTGGTACGCGGGATCCACCCGCCGGTGCTCGACAACGGTCTCGGCGACGCGTTGGCGACGCTCGCCACGGGCAGCGCCGTCCCGGTCGAGACGACGGTCGACCTGCCCGAGCGCCCGGCGCCCGCGATCGAGACGATCGCCTACTTCTGCGCCGCCGAACTGCTCGCCAACGCGACCAAGCACAGCCGGGCCAGCCGGGTCGGCCTCGGCGTCGCCGGCTCCGAGGAGCGCCTGCGGCTGACCGTCGTCGACGACGGGGTGGGCGGCGCGGACCCGGAGGGCCCCGGCCTGACCGGCCTGACCCGCCGCATCGCGGTGGTCGACGGCCGGATGCGCGTGCACAGCCCGGCCGGCGGCCCCACCCGGGTCGAGATCGACCTGCCCACACACGCGTGAACGGAGGCGACGGCATGCGGGTGGTGATCGCGGAGGACGCCGCGATGATGCGCGAGGGACTGGTCCGGCTGCTCACCGACCGCGGCTTCGAGGTGTGCGCGGCGGTGGCCGACGCGGAGACGCTGCGGTCCGCGGTCGCCGCGTTCGAGCCGGACGTGGCCGTCGTCGACATCCGGATGCCGCCGACGCACACCGACGAGGGGCTGCGCGCCGCGATCGACGTCCGACGCGACCATCCCCGGGTCGGTGTGCTGGTGTTCTCGCAGTACGTGGAGACGCGGTACGCGACCCGTCTGCTCGCCGACCGGCCGACCGGCGTCGGATACCTGCTCAAGGACCGCGTGGCCGACGTCGCCGACTTCGTCGAGGCGCTGACCCGGGTGGCGTCCGGCGGGACCGCGCTGGACCCGGAGGTGGTCGGCCACCTGATGCGGGCCGGACGGGACACCGTCGGGCTGGCGTCGCTGACCGCGCGCGAACGGGAGGTGCTGTCGCTGATGGCCGAGGGGCGCTCGAATGCCGGGATCGCGGCGGCGCTCGTCATCACGCCGGGCGTGGTGGAGAAACACGTGGCGAACATCTTCGCCAAGCTCGGGCTGCCGTCCTCGGAAGGCGACAACCGCCGGGTCCTGGCCGTCCTCCGCCACCTCGGCGGCTGACGTCACGTCACGTACCCGAGCAGGGGGGCCGGACCCTCGACGGGCCGGCCCCCTGCCGGTCAGGTCGTCACCACGCGGACATGTCGGGAAGCTGGTCGATGGAGATGGTCCTCGGGTTGGCCATCGCGGTGCGCCACAGCCCGGCCACGTCCTTGCCGCTGCCGTTCCAGTCGCGCGAGGCCCAGACCACGAAGTACGGCCACGCCGGGTCGGAGTTCGGGTTGAGCGGGCTGAACGTCTCGGCGACGCCGGTGGTCTTGGCGCCGCTGACCGCCCTGGTGGTGGCGAAGTCGGAGGCGCTCTGGAAGTAGTCGGAGGTGACCAGGTCGACGTAGCCGTCGCCCGGGTACCAGGACGCCAGCGAGGTGCCCTGGCCGCTGGCCATGCCGTTGAACACCCAGACGATGTTGTGCGCGCCGGCGAGCTGGGCCCGCTGGTAGATCAGCCGCCAGAGCTGCTTGTAGGCGTCCTGACCCTTCTTCGCCCACCACATGTAGTTGTTGTTCGCCTCGTGCAGCGGGCGGAACAGCACCGGCACCCCGGCGTCACCCATCTTCTTCAGCTCGCGGACCACCAGGTCGATGTCCTGGTAGAGCTTCGACGACGGGTTGTTCAGGTCGGGCTGGAAGTCGCAGGGCGCGGAGTAGTTGCCGCCGCGCGGGCAGTACCAGTGCCACTGGAACGCGACGATGCCGTTGCGCGTCTTCGCCCAGTCGATGACCTGCTGGGTCTGGATGCTGCCCCGGGTGTACTCCATGAAGTCGAACGCCACCATCGCCGGGTAGCGGCCGGTCAGCTGCTGCACCCGGTCCGCGTCCGGCAGGTCGGTCTGGCCGCTGACGTAGGTGTGCGTCCGCAGGTAGCAGATCAGGTTGCGGGCCTTCGAGTTCGCCTGCGGGTCGGCCGGCGCCTGGCCGCAGTCCGGGCCGGGCGGGGCGGGCGGCTTCACCGCGTAGACCTCGAACTCGTAGAGCGAGTAGCCCCAGGCGGTGCCGCGTGCGGTGCCGGACATCCGGACGTACCGGCCGCTGGCCCCGGCGGGCGTGACGTCGTCGGTGCCGCCGTCGCCCGTCGTGGTGCTGAACACCGGGGTCCAGGTGGCGCCGTCGGTCGAGGTCTGGATCTGGTACGCCCTGCCGTACGCCGCCTCCCAGCGCAGCCGCACCGTGGTGATCGGGTACGTGGCGCCGAGGTCGACCTGGATCCACTGCGGGTCGGCGTAGAGGCTGGACCAGCGGGTGCCGCCGTTGCCGTCGACCGCCTGGCCGGCGGCGTTCGGGCTCTCCGTCGACGAGACGGTGACCGGCCGGTTCAGCGCGAGGTTGCCGGTGGGGGTGGTGGTCGGGTCCGGGTCCACCGTCGGGCTCGGGGTCGGGCCGTCGGTGGGACTCGGCGTGGGGCTGCCGGTCGGGCTGGGCGGCGCGGTGCCGCCGCAGGCCGCGCCGTTGAACGTGAACGCGGTCGGGGTCGGGTTCGACCCGGTGTAGGTGACGTTGAGGCCGAAGCTGACCGTGCCGCCGGCCGGAACGGCCGCGTTGTAGGAGACGTTCGTGGCGGTGGCGTTCGCGCCGGACTGCGTCTTCGTCGCGTTCCACATGTCGCCGATCACCTGGTTGCCGGGGAACGCCCAGCCCAGCGTCCAGCCGTTCACGGCGGCACCGGTGTTGGTGATCGTGACGTTGGTGGTGGCGCCGCCGCCCCAGTCGTTGGTGACCTGCCAGGTCACCGAGCAGGCGCCGGCGGCGGCCCGGGCGGGTGGCGTGGTGACGAGGGCGGTGGCCAGCGCGGTGACGGCTGCCGCCGCCCCGGCCAGGCACGCCCGCGTGCGGGTGCGCTGGTTCATGAGGAACTCCCGTACGGGTGGTGGGTGCGGGGAGTCCTCGCCGCCCGGACGGGCCGGACCGTCGGTTGCCCTTCCGGCGGTCGACCCGGCGAAGATATCAACGATGGTCTTCTTAACCGGTTAATTTTGTCAATGCCTGTCGAACGGTCGTCGAACGGGAAGGTTTGTGAACCGGTCAAGACGCCGTCGCACGGTGGCCGCGCCCGGATACGACGAAGGGCCGGCACCCGAGGTGCCGGCCCTTCGTCGACGGCGGAGGATACGAGATTCGAACTCGTGAGGGTGTGAACCCAACACGCTTTCCAAGCGTGCGCCCTAGGCCTCTAGGCGAATCCTCCGCGAGCCAGGATACAGGTCCCCCGACGGCGGGCCACCCCACCCTCCCGGAAGATCCACACGGCGTCGGGTAGGCTGGTCCCACCTCCCGTGCGGCGGTATCTCGTGAACCTCCCCAGGGCCGGAAGGCAGCAAGGATAAGCGAGCTCTGCCGGGTGCACGGGAGGCCTTTCTGTCTCCGGGTCCCGGTAACGTCGCCTCGGGTCGAGTCACGGGGTGGTGGGTGGTCACCCGGAGCCGACCGGCGCAGAATGGCTCGGTCGAGAGGAGGCGGGACGGGTGGCACTGGCCCTTTACCGCAAGTACCGGCCGCGCACGTTCGCCGAGATGATCGGCCAGGAGCAGGTCACCGAGCCGCTGTCCCAGGCGTTGCGCAGCGGCCGGCTCAACCACGCCTATCTCTTCTCCGGCCCCCGCGGCTGCGGCAAGACCTCCAGCGCCCGGATCCTGGCCCGCTCGCTCAACTGTGAGCAGGGTCCCACACCCGAGCCGTGCGGGCAGTGCGACTCGTGCCGCGGGCTGGCCCCCGACGGCGGCGGGTCGATCGACGTGATCGAGATCGACGCGGCCAGCCACGGCGGTGTCGACGACGCCCGCGAGCTGCGCGAGAAGGCGTTCTTCGCGCCGGCCCGCAGCCGCTTCAAGATCTACATCATCGACGAGGCGCACATGGTCTCGTCGGCCGGCTTCAACGCCCTGCTCAAGCTGGTCGAGGAGCCGCCGGAATACGTCAAGTTCATCTTCGCCACCACCGAGCCGGAGAAGGTCCTCGGCACGATCAGGTCGCGGACGCACCACTACCCGTTCCGGCTCTACCCGCCGAAGGTGGTCCGGCCCTACCTGGAGCAGCTCTGCGAGGCGGAGGGGGTGACCGTCGAGCCGGCGGTCTTCCCCCTGGTGGTGCGCGCCGGTGGCGGCAGCATGCGGGACAGCCTCTCCGTGCTCGATCAGCTCATCGCCGGCGCCGGTCCGGAGGGGGTCGGCTACGCCCGGGCCGCCGCGCTGCTCGGCGTCACCGACTCCGCGCTGATCGACGAGATGTGCGACGCGCTCGCCGCCGGGGACGGCGCGGCCGCGTACGCCACCGTCGACCGGGTCGCCGAGGCCGGCCACGACTCGCGCCGGTTCGCCACCGACCTGCTGGAGCGGCTGCGCGACCTGATCGTGCTCCAGCAGGTGCCGGACGCCGCAGCCAAGGGCCTCATCGACGGCCCGGCCGACCAGATCGAGCGGATGGCCGCGCAGGCCCAACAGCTCGGTCCGGCCACGCTGTCCCGCTGCGCCGACATCGTGCACAACGGCCTGGTCGAGATGCGCGGCACCACCGCGCCCCGGCTGCTGCTGGAGCTGATCTGCGCCCGGATGCTCCTGCCCGGCGTCGACGACTCGTCCGGCGGCCTGCTCCAGCGCCTGGAGCGGATGGAGCGCCGGCTCACCCTGGGCGGCGCCGAGCCGGCCGCCGCGCACGCCACCGGAACCCCGGAGGTACGCCCGGCGACGCCCGCCCCGGGCGCGGCTGCCGCCGCGGTCCACCCGGAGACCGCCGGCGCGCCGGCGGCTGCCGACGCCCCGACCGGTGCGGCCGCCGCCCGTGCCGCCGCCCTGGCCGCCGGCTCCACCCGTGGTGCCGCCGCGGGCGGTGGCCTTCCCGGCGCCTCCGGTGCTCCCTCCGGTGCCGCGGCGGGTGCCCCGGCGGCCGGTGCCGCATCCGGTGGCCCGACGGCCGATGCCGGTGCGCCGGCCGCCCCGGCCCGCCGCCCGGTGCCGCCCTCGTCGGTGATGCCCGACCCGGCCACCCCCGAGCCGCCCCGGCCGGGCGCGGCGAACCCCGGCGCGCTGGACGCGGTCGCGGTGCGCCGGGTCTGGCCGGAGGTCGTCGGCAAGGTCAACCGGAGCAACAAGCGGATCGCCGCGCTGATGCGCGACGCGGTGGTGCGTGACCTGGACGGCGACACGCTGGTGCTGACCGTGAAGTCGACGGTGCTGGCGAAGATGATGGCCGACCACGCCGCCGTGCTCACCGACGCGCTCTACGAGGAGTTGGGCGGCCGCTGGCAGATCCGGTGCGAGGTGGCCGGCGAGCGGGGCGCGTCCTCGCTGGGCGGCCCGTCCCGACCGTCCGGTGCGAGCCGCGCCCCCGCCGACGCCGTCCCGGCCCCCGCCACCTCCGGTCCGGATGACGCCGCCCGCCGGCGCCCCGACTCCGGGACGCCGGACGCCGCCGACGGGCGTCCGGGCCCGGGTGGCCCGCACGGTGCCGGTGGACGTTCCGACTCCGGTGGGTCCGACGGTGCCGGCGGCCGTCCGGACTCCGGAAACGGCGGGGCCGCGCGTCCGGCGTCCGGGCCGGGCGGGGCCGCACCGGCCGGCTCGACCGGTGACTCGGGCACCCGGTCCGCGCACGGCAACCGTGCCGACGACCATGGCACCCGCGCCGGCGGGCCGGCGGGTGCGCCGGGCGCCGGAAAGCAGGACGACGAGGAGGACTGGCCGGAGCCGGTGCGCCCCGGTGGCGCCACCGGGCCGGCGCGTACCCCCGCCGCAACGCCCGCCGTCGACGGGGAGGACTGGCCGGCGGCGGCCCGTCCGGGCGGGGTGACGGCGACCGCGACCGCCGCTCCGGCCGTACCGAAGCCGGCCGCGCCCCCGGCGGCGCCGGCCGGCGGCGGTGGGCCGAAGAACAGCGCCATCGCGGCGGCCCGGGCGGCCGCGGCGGCCGCGGCGGCCGGCGGTGGGCCCGGCAAGGGGACGCGGGCCGCGCAGCCGGCGCGGAAGACCGCAGACGCGGAGTGGGCCGGTGAGCCGCCCTACGACCCGGACTTCGACGGGCCGGTCCGGGGTGGTCGGGCGCCGGCGGCCGCGGCACCGGCGTACGAGGGCTTCGACCCGGGCGACGAGCCGCTGGACGAGGTGATCGACGAGCGGACCGCCCGGCAGTCCAGCGAGGAGCAGGCGGTGCAGCTGCTGCGCGAGACGTTCGGGGCCGAGAAGATCAACGAGGTGGACGCGCGCTGAGCGCGGGTCGACCCGGAGGAGCGGTGCCGTGGCCCGACTAGGCTGGGCGCGGCCGAGCAGACGAGTGCGAGAAGGAGCGGTCCGTGCGCCCAGGTGGACAGCCGAACATGCAGCAGATGCTGAAGCAGGCGCAGAAGATGCAGCAGCAGATCGCCCAGGCCCAGGCCGAGTTGGCCGAGGCGGAGCTGGAGGGCACCGCGGGCGGTGGCCTGGTCACCGCCACCGTCGCCGGCACCGGTGAGCTGAAGGCGATCAAGATCGACCCGAAGGCGGTCGACCCGGAGGACGTGGAGACCCTGGAGGACCTGGTCGTCGCGGCCGTGCACAACGCCGCCGAGGCGGCCCGCGAGCTGACCGAGAAGAAGATGGGCCCGGTCGCGGGTGGGATGGGCGGCCTCGGCCTGCCCGGGTTCTGAGTCGGCAGATGTACGAGGGTGCCATCCAGGACCTGATCGACGAGTTGGGCCGGTTGCCGGGCGTGGGCCCGAAGAGCGCCCAACGGATCGCGTTCCACGTGCTGTCGGCGGATCCGGCCGACGTCAACCGGCTGGCCGGCGCGCTGCGCAAGGTCAAGGACCTGGTCCGGTTCTGCACGACCTGCTACAACGTGGCCGAGTCCGAGCAGTGCCGGATCTGCCGCGACCCCCGGCGCACCGACGAGGTGCTCTGCGTGGTCGAGGAGCCGAAGGACGTGGTGGCGATCGAGCGGACCGGCGAGTTCCGCGGCCGCTACCACGTGCTCGGCGGCGCGATCAATCCGCTGGAGGGCATCGGCCCGGACAACCTGCGGATCCGTGAGCTGATGACCCGTCTGGGCAGCGGTACGGTCCGCGAGCTGATCCTCGCCACGGACCCGAACACCGAGGGCGAGGCGACGGCGACCTACCTGGCGCTGATGGTCAAGCCGATGGGGATCGCGGTCACCCGGCTGGCCAGTGGCCTGCCGGTCGGCGGCGACCTGGAGTACGCCGACGAGATCACGCTGGGTCGTGCCTTCGAGGGCCGTCGAGCGGTCTGAGAACTGTCGTGTCGCCTCCGGCGGGTGCCCTTCGGGTGCCCGCCGGCGGTGTCTCCGGACCAGATTCCCGACGCTCGTCGATCTGACAGGTACGAGCCTCCGGGACCGGATCGACGTAACAAATTCGGCTCTTAGGCCGACGAACATTCGGTGAACGGCAGCGATCTCCTTCGAATCCAATGCCTCGCTGCGGAAAAGACACGATCCGATACCAACCCGCCCCCCTGGCGTTTCCGCATGCTCCGCCCTGGGGCTAAGGTCACCGCACATCGGTGACCCCTGTCACCACGTTGTCCGTACCCCCAAGGACGAGGTGAAGCACCATGCGTGCACCCAGGCCGAAGGTCGCGATCGCGGCCGTCGCGGTCGCGGCCCTCGCGGTAGCAGGCTGCGCCGAGAGCGACCGCGACAGTGGCTCCGGAGGTAGCAAGAAGGACACCCTCGTCTTCGGCGTCGCCGGAGACCCGAAGGTGCTCGACCCCAGCTTCGCCAGCGACGGTGAGTCGCTGCGCGTGGCCCGCCAGGTCTTCGAGACCCTGGTCCGCCCCGAGGAGGGTGGCACCAAGGTGACGCCGGGCCTCGCCGAGTCCTGGACCCCGGACGCGGCGGGCACGACCTGGACCTTCAAGCTCCGCTCGGGCGTCAAGTTCCACGACGGCTCCGACTTCAACGCGGAAGCCGTCTGCGTCAACTTCAACCGCTGGTACAACGCCAAGGGCCTCATGCAGAGCCCGGACGTGACCGCGTACTGGCAGGACGTCATGGGCGGGTTCGCCAAGAACGAGAACCCGGACCTGCCGCCGAGCCTCTTCAAGTCCTGCACCGCCAAGGACGCCACCACCGTCGACCTGGCGTTCACCCGGGTCTCCAGCAAGATCCCGGCCGCGCTGATGCTGCCGTCGTTCTCGATCCAGAGCCCGAAGGCGCTGGAGCAGTACGACGCCAGCAACGTCACCGGCACCGCCGAGGACATCAAGTACCCGTCGTACGCGATGGAGCACCCCACCGGCACCGGGCCGTTCAAGTTCAAGTCGTGGGACGTCGCCAACAAGACGCTCACCATCGAGCGCAACGACGACTACTACGGCGACAAGGCCAAGCTGAAGACCATCATCTTCAAGACCATCTCCGACGAGAACGCCCGCAAGCAGGCGCTCCGCTCGGGTGACATCCAGGGCTACGACCTGGTCGGTCCGGCGGACGTGGAGCCGCTGAAGAAGGAGGGCTTCAACGTCCTCACCCGCCCGGCCTTCAACATCCTCTACCTGGCGATCAACCAGAAGGGGAACCCGAAGCTGGCCGACATCAAGGTCCGGCAGGCCATCGCGTACGCGTTGAACCGGCAGGCGCTGGTCGACTCGAAGCTGCCCCCGGGCGCCAAGGTCGCGATGAACTTCATGCCCGACACCGTCGAGGGCTGGAACGGCGACGTCACCAAGTACGACTACAACCCGGAGAAGGCCAAGCAGCTGCTGGCCGAGGCCGGCGCGACGAACCTGACGCTGAAGTTCCACTACCCGACCGAGGTCACCCGGCCGTACATGCCGAACCCGAAGGACATCTTCGAGCTGCTCTCGGCGGACCTCAAGGCGGTCGGCATCAACGTCCAGGCCATCCCGCTCAAGTGGAGCCCGGACTACCTCAACGCCACCACCTCCGGCAGCAAGCACGACCTGCACTTCCTCGGCTGGACCGGTGACTACGGCGACGCGTACAACTTCATCGGCACCTTCTTCGACCGGCCGAAGGACGAGTGGGGCTTCAACAACCCCGCGCTCTTCGCCCAGTTCAAGGACGCCGACACCACCGCCGACGCGGCGGCTCGGACGGAGAAGTACAAGGCCCTCAACAAGGCGATCATGGACTTCCTGCCGGGTGTGCCGATCTCGCACTCCCCGCCGGCGATCGTGTTCGGCAAGGACGTGACCGGGATCAAGGCGAGCCCGCTCACCGACGAGCGGTACGCGACCGCAGAGTTCAAGTGATCTGAAGGCACTGACGCGGGCGGGCGCTGTGACCACAGCGCCCGCCCGCACCCCTCCGCACCCCCTCCGAGGCGCCCGTGTTCCGGTTCATCGTCAGACGCCTGCTACAGCTGATACCCACGCTGTTCGGGCTCTCCGTCCTGCTGTTCATCTGGCTCCACCGACTTCCCGGCGGGCCCGAGACCGCGATCCTCGGTGAACGGGGCACGCCCGAGACGCGCGCCGCCATCCGGCGCAACCTCGGCCTCGACGAGCCGATCCTGGTCCAGTACGCCCGCTTCCTGCGGCGGATGATCCGGCTCGACCTGGGCACCTCGACCGGTACGAAGCGAGCGGTCACCACGGAGTTCGTGGAACGGTTCCCCGGCACCGTCGAGCTGACGATCATGGCCATGATCCTCGCGGTCGGCATCGGCATCCCGCTCGGCTACCTGGCCGCCCGCCGGCGCGGCCGGTTCCTCGACCACGCCTCCGTCGGCGGGTCGCTGATCGGCATCTGCATCCCGGTCTTCTTCCTGGCCTACGTGCTCAAGGCGATCTTCGCGGAGAACCTGGGCTGGTTCCCGTCCAGCGGCCGGCAGGACCCGACCATCGGGGCGACCCGGGTCACCAACTTCTTCGTCCTCGACGGGCTGATGACCCGCGAGTGGGACGCCGCCGCCGACGCGCTCTGGCACCTCGTGCTGCCGGGCATCGCGCTCGCGAGCATCCCGCTCGCGATCATCGTCCGGATCACCCGGGCCAGCGTGCTGGAGGTGCTCAACGAGGACTTCGTGCGGACCGCCGAGGCCAAGGGCCTGACCGAGCGGACCGTCCGCCGCCGGCACGTGCTGCGCAACGCCATGCTTCCGGTGGCCACCTCGATCGGTCTGCAGACCGGTCTCCTGCTCTCCGGCGCGGTGCTCACCGAGACCGTGTTCGCGTTCAGCGGCATCGGCGCGTTCGTCGCGGAGTCGATCAGCCAGCGTGACTATCCGGTGCTGATGGGCTTCATCATGATCATTGCGGTGGTGTACGTGCTGGTGAATCTCCTGGTCGACCTCTCCTACAGCGTGATCGACCCGAGGGTGAGGGTGCGATGACCATCACCACAGGCAAGAAGCGCGAGAAGATCGACCGGCTCGCCGAGCTGGCCGCCCGCGACGACGAGCAGGGGGTGAGCCTCTGGAAGGAGGCGTTCCGCCGGCTCCGGCGCAACCCGGCCGCCGTCATCGGCGTGGTGATCCTGGCGGTCTTCGTGCTGGTCGCCGTCATCGGGCCGTTCCTCGTCCCGTACAGCCCGACGGACTCCATCGGCATCCGCGAGGGGCTGGTCAAGTCCGGCCAGGGCATCATCCCGGGCGCCTCCGCCGACCACTGGCTCGGCTTCGACCACCAGGGCCGGGACGAGTTCAGCCGGCTGATCGTCGGCGCCCGGCAGACACTGCTGGTCGGCGTGGTCTCCACCCTGATCGGCCTCGCGGTCGGCGCGTTCATCGGCGGCGTCGCCGGCGCCGCGGCCGGCCTCGGCGGGCGCTGGGGACGCTGGATCGACACCACCCTGATGCGCTTCATCGACATGCTGCTGGCCATGCCGAGCCTGCTCCTCGCGGTGAGCATCGCGGCGCTGCTCGGCGCCAGCCTGACCACCGTGATGATCGCGGTCGGCGTGGTGTCGGTGCCGATCTTCGCCCGGCTGCTGCGCGGCTCGATGATCGCCCAGGCCAACAGCGACTACGTGCTGGCCGCGACGTCGCTCGGGGTGAAGCGGTCGAAGATCGCCCTCACCCACGTGGTGCCGAACTCGATCGCCCCGGTCATCGTGCAGGCCACCCTGACGTTGGCCACCGCGATCATCGAGGCGGCCGCGCTGTCCTTCCTCGGCCTCGGCAACCCCGACTCGGCCATTCCGGAGTGGGGCGTCATGCTCGCCGACGCGCAGCCCTACCTGGGCATCCGCCCCGGGCTGGCGGTCTATCCGGCGCTCGGCATCATCATCACCGCGCTCGGATTCACCCTGCTCGGTGAGGCGATGCGCGAGGCCCTCGACCCGAAGCTGCGGAAGTAGGTACCCGTGAGCGCGAGGAGTGAGCTTGCGAGCCCCGCAGTCGCGAACGAAAGGTCGGCACAGCATGGCGCTTCTTGAAGTCAACGACCTCTCCGTCACGTTCGCCCGGCGCGGGCAGCGCACCGTGCACGCGGTGGACGGGGTGTCCTTCTCGGTCGACGCCGGTGAGGTCGTCGGCCTGGTCGGTGAGTCCGGCTGCGGCAAGAGCGTCACGTCGCTGGCCATCATGGGCCTGCTGCCCAAGCAGCCGGGCCTGCGGGTGGGCGGCAAGGCGGTCTTCGACGGCACCGACCTGCTCCAGCTCGACGACCGGTCCCGCCGCGACATCCGCGGCCGGGACGTCGCGATGATCTTCCAGGACCCGCTCTCCTCGCTGAACCCGGTCATCCCGATCGGGCTCCAGGTGACCGAGGTGCTCACTCGGCACCGGGGGATGAAGGGCGAGGCGGCCACCAGGGAGGCCGCCGAGCTGCTCGACCGGGTCGGCATCCCGGACCCGCGCCGCCGGCTCAAGGAGTATCCGCACCAGCTCTCCGGCGGCATGCGGCAGCGCGCGCTGATCGCCATGGCGGTCGCCTGCCAGCCCCGGCTGCTGATCGCCGACGAGCCGACCACCGCGCTGGACGTCACCATCCAGGCGCAGATCCTGGAACTGCTCAAGGACCTGGTCCGCGACTCGGGCACCGCACTCGTGATGATCACGCACGACCTCGGCGTGGTGGCCGGCATGTGCGACACCGTCAACGTGCTCTACGGCGGTCGGGTGGTGGAGACGGCCACCCGCCGTCCGCTGTTCCGCCAGCCCCGGCACCCGTACACCGAAGGTCTGCTCGCTTCGGTGCCCCGCCTGGACGCCGGCCGGGGCGAACGGCTGAACCCCATCCCCGGCTCGGTGCGCGACCTGCTGCCCTGGCCGGACGGCTGCGCGTTCGCCCCGCGCTGCCCGCGCCGGGTCGACGACTGCGTGGGTGAGCCGCCGGAGCTGGTGATCGCCCACGACGGGCGGGGCTACCGGTGCGTCAACCCGGTGCCGGTGCCCGGCCTGACCCCCGGTGCGGACGTCGCGGCCACCGTGCCGACCGAGGCCGCGCCCGGCGCGGTGCCGGCCCAGGCCGAACCCGCCGACCCGCCGGCCGTGCCGGGCTTCGGACCGGCCGCGCGCGAGGAGGAGACACCCCATGAGTGACAACGAGATCCTCGTCGAGGTCCGCGACCTGAAGGTGCACTTCCCGATCCGGCGGGGGCTGCTGTTCGACCGGACCGTCGGCCACGTCAAGGCGGTCGACGGCGTCGACCTGAGCATCCCGCGCGGGAAGACGTACGGCCTGGTCGGCGAGTCGGGCTGCGGCAAGTCCACGCTCGGTCGGGCGCTGCTCCAGCTCACCCCGCCCACCGCAGGCGAGGTGACGTTCGACGGCGTCGAGCTGACCACGCTGCCCGCCGGCAAGCTGCGGTCGATGCGGCGCCGGATGCAGATGATCTTCCAGGACCCGATGTCCAGCCTGGACCCCCGGCAGAACGTCGAGTCGATCCTCACCGAGGGCCTGCAGACGCACGGCATCGGCGCCGACCGCGACGAGCGGCGCCGGATCATCGGCGAGACGCTGGACGCGGTCGGCCTGCCGAAGTGGGCGCTCTCCCGCTACCCGCACGAGTTCTCCGGCGGCCAGCGGCAGCGCATCGGCATCGCCCGGGCGCTGGTCCTCGGGCCGGAGCTGATCGTCGCCGACGAACCGGTCTCCGCGCTGGACGTGTCGATCCAGGCCCAGGTGGTCAACCTGCTGGACGAACTCCAGGAGAGCCTCGGCCTGACCTACCTGGTGATCGCGCACGACCTGGCCGTGGTGCGGCACATCTCCGACATGGTCGGGGTGATGTACCTGGGCGCGCTGGTCGAGGAGGCGCCGAGCGAGCGGCTCTACACCGAGCCGCTGCACCCGTACACCCGGGCGCTGATGTCGGCCGTGCCGGTCCCGGACCCGGACGTCGAGGACCGACGCGAGCGCATCCTGCTCGCCGGGGACCTGCCGTCGCCGGCCAACCCGCCGTCGGGCTGCCGGTTCCACACCCGCTGCCCCTGGGCCCAGCCGACCCGGTGCGCCGACGAACGACCCGAACTGCGGCCGATCGGCGGAAGCCGGGTGGCCTGCCACTGGGCCGAGCAGATCGCCGCCGGCGAGCTGCGCCCGCACGAGGTGACCGCGACGATCAGTCGGCCCGAGGGCGAGGGCGAGGAGCCGGGCGTGGTCTCCGCGCCCAGCGAGCCCGGCTCGTACGTCTGACCGCGCGGCGGCGCGTCCCCACCCGGATCCGGACGGGGACGCGCCGCCCGCTCAGCCCTCGGGGCGGTTGAGCAGGCCCACCGCGATCGTGTGCACCGCGTCCACCGAGGCCGGGTCGGCCAGCGGGGCGCTGCCGCCGGTCACCGCGTACCACTCGTCGGCGTCCTTGTACTGCACCCGCAGCGTCACCCGGCCGTCGGCGTGCTCGGTGCGCAGGGTCAGCTCGCCGGTCACCACGCCGACCTCGTCGGTCATCACCCCGCCCGGACCGGCGGTGATGTCGGCCGTCCGGGCGGCCGGCCCGGCCGGGGCGCCCCCGGCCGGCGCGCCCGGCACGGCGTCCGCGGACATGCCCGCCCCGGAGACGTCGGCGGGCTCCGGCTGCCGACCGTCCGCCGTCATCCCGGCCGAGGCCGGCCCGGTCGCGCTGGTGTCGCCGCCGGCCGCCGCGGCGTCGTCGCCGGTGGCGTCCGGCGTCCTCTCCGGCGCCGGTGTGCCACCCGCCCCGGTCACGGCTTGCTCGCCCATGTGCAGCCCTCCAGCATGTCGGTGAGGGCGGCCTTCTCGGCACTGGTCACCGTCAGCCGCCAGTAGTGCTTGACCGTCACCCAGTCCGCCGCGTACTGGCACCAGTACGACCGGTTCGCCGGCTTCCACTGGGACGGGTCCTGGTCACCCTTTGCCCGGTTGGAGCGCAGAGAAACCGCGATGAGCTGCGGCCGGGTCTGGTCGTTGGCGAAGTCACCGCGCTTCGAGTCGTCCCACTCGTCCGCGCCGGAACGCCACGCGTTGGCCAGCGGCACGATGTGGTCGATGTCCACGTCCGAGGGATCGGTCAGCACCACCCCGTCGTAGGCACTCTCCCACCGCCCGCCGACCACGTTGCAACCGGAGAGCTTGATGCCCTCGCCGTCGCGCTGCAACACGGTGTCCCGGACGTCGCAGTTCTTGCCGGTGTCCCGCCAGTGCGGGAAGTGGGATCGGCTGTAGCCCTTCATCGACCCCGCGGCGGCCACGGTCAGCTCGCCGAGCTGCTGGTTCACGTTCCCGGCGGCGCTGGGTGGCGCGTCCGGCTCGGTGACGGCGGGGTCACAACCGGCCGCGCCGAGGGCGAGCACCGCGGCGAGCGCGGCGGTCAGCCCGGCTCGGAATCCTGATCTCGTACGCACAGACGACACCTCTCCAGCTTGCGGGCTCCGGGCGAGTCCGCACAGTACCCGGCGGCGGTTTCCGTGATTCGTGGCGTCGAGGGTGCGGCGCCGGGCAGAGTGGAGAGCCGTGACCGCACCCGCTCCCGCACTGCGTACCGGCTCGGCCGCCGGGCGTGGCACCCTGCTCGCCGCGATCCTCGCCTCCGGCATGGTGTTCCTGGACAGCACCGTGGTCAACGTCGCGCTGCCGCGTCTCGGCGCGGAGCTGGACGCCACGGTGGCCAGTCTCCAGTGGACCGTCAACGGCTACCTGCTGATGCTGGCCGCGTTCGTCCTGCTCGGCGGCGCGCTGGGCGACCGGTTCGGCCGGCGACGAGTCTTCCTGATCGGGGTGGCCTGGTTCGCCGTCGCGTCGGTGCTCTGCGGGCTGGCCCAGGGCACCGGCTGGCTCGTCGCCGCCCGGTTCCTCCAGGGCGCGGGCGGGGCGCTGCTCACCCCCGGGTCGCTCTCCGTGCTCCAGGCCAGCTTCCATCCCGACGACCGGGGCAAGGCGATCGGCACCTGGTCCGGCCTGTCCGGTGTGTCCACCGCGCTCGGGCCGCTGCTCGGCGGCTGGCTGATCGACACGCTCTCCTGGCGGTGGATCTTCTTCGTCAACCTGCCACTGGCCGTGGGTGTGGTGCTCGCCGCGATGCGCTGGGTGCCGGAGAGCCGGGACGAGGCGGCCTCGCGTACCGGGGGAGGGCGGGGGTTCGACGTGGCCGGCGCGCTGCTCGGCGCGCTGGCGCTCGGCGGCGTCACGTACGCGCTGATCGACGCCCCGGCGCAGGGCGCCTCCCCGGCGGTGCTGGCCGCCGCGGTGGTCGGGGTGGTCGCGGTGGTGGTCTTCGTGCTCGTCGAGCGGCGGCGCGGAGACACCGCGATGCTGCCCACCGGGCTGTTCTCCAGCCGGCTCTTCTCGGTGCTCAACGTCTTCACCGTGGTGGTGTACGCGGCGCTCGGCGGGTTCACCTTCTTCCTCGCCGTCTACCTGCAGAACGTGGTCGGCTGGTCGGCGCTGCTCACCGGCCTGGCCACGGTGCCGATGACGCTTCTGCTGCTGGTCGGCTCGCCCCGGGCCGGCGCGCTGTCCGCCCGGATCGGCCCCCGGCTGCCGCTCACCGTCGGCCCGGTGGTCGCCGCGGCGGGCCTGCTGCTGCTGCGCCGGGTCGGGCCGGGCGCCTCGTACTGGGTGGACGTGCTGCCCGGCGTGGCGCTGTTCGGCGCCGGGCTCACGCTGGTGGTCGCCCCGCTCACCACGTCGGTGCTCGGTGCCGTGGCGGACCGGTTCGCCGGGGTGGCCAGCGGCTTCAACAACGCCGCCTCCCGCGCCGGCGGCCTGCTCGCGGTGGCCGCGTTGCCGCTGCTGGTCGGGCTCTCCGGCACCGGGTACGAGCAGAAGGGCGCGTTGGCCGACGCGTACCGGGGGGCGATGGCGTGGTGCGCGGGGCTGCTGCTCGCCGGCGCCCTGCTCGCCGTGGTGCTCATCCACCGCCCGGTGAAAGGAGGGGCCCCCTCTTAACGCCTCCGGTAGAGGAGGGGCCCCTTGTTAACGCCGACGCCCAAAGGGCGCGGGGGTGTTAATAAGGGCCCCTTCCTCTGCGCGAAGCGTTAAGAAGGGGCCCTTCCTTGCACCTCAGGCGCGGGTGCGGTTGACGGCGCTGGTGACCGCCTTGATCGAGGCGGTGACGATGTTGGCGTCCACCCCGACACCCCACACCGTGCGGCCGTCCACCTCGCACTCCACGTACGCGGCGGCCTGCGCGTCACCGCCGGAGGACAGCGCGTGCTCGTGGTAGTCGAGCACGCGTACCGCCACGCCCAGCGACTGCAACGCGTTGACGTACGCGTCGATCGGGCCGTTGCCGACGGCGGTGAGCGGTCGGGTCTCGCCGTCGACGCCGACCCGGGCGTCGATCTCGACCTTGCCGTCGACGGTGCCGATCGTGTAGCCGGTCAGCGTGACCGCCGGGTCGACCTGGTGGTCGACCAGGTAGTTGCGGGCGAAGATCTCCCACATGGTGCCCGGCTCGACCTCGCCGCCGTCGTGGTCGGTGACCTCCTGGACCACGCCGGAGAACTCGATCTGGAGGCGGCGCGGCAGGTCGAGCTGGTGCTCGCTCTTCATGATGTACGCGACGCCGCCCTTGCCGGACTGCGAGTTGACCCGGATGACCGCCTCGTAGGTGCGGCCCAGGTCCTTCGGGTCGATCGGCAGGTAGGGCACGGCCCAGGTGAACTCGTCCACCGCCACCCCGGCCGCCGCCGCGTCGGCGTGCAGCGCGGCGAAGCCCTTGTTGATCGCGTCCTGGTGGGAGCCGGAGAACGCGGTGTAGACCAGGTCGCCCGCGTACGGGTGGCGCTCGTGCACCGGCAGCTGGTTGCAGTATTCGACGGCGCGCTTGACCTCGTCGATGTTCGAGAAGTCGATCATCGGGTCGATGCCCTGGGAGAACATGTTCAGGCCGAGCGTCACCAGGTCGACGTTGCCGGTGCGCTCGCCGTTGCCGAACAGGCAGCCCTCGATCCGGTCGGCGCCGGCCAGCAGGCCCAGCTCGGCGGCGGCCACGCCGGTGCCCCGGTCGTTGTGCGGGTGCAGGCTCAGCGACAGGCTGTCCCGCCGGGGCAGGTGCCGGTGCATCCACTCGATCGAGTCGGCGTAGACGTTGGGCATCGCCATCTCGACGGTGGCCGGCAGGTTGACGATCAGCTTCCGGTCCGGGGTGGGATCGACGACCTCGATCACCGCCGCGCAGACCTCCAGCGCGTACTCCAGCTCGGTGCCCGTGTAGGACTCCGGCGAGTACTCGTAGTGGATGTCGGTGTCCGGGGTGTGGATCTCCGCGTACTTCTGGCAGAGCCGCGCGCCCTGGGTGGCGATGTCGGCGATGCCGTCGCGGTCCAGGCCGAAGACCACCCGGCGCTGGAGCGTCGAGGTCGAGTTGTAGAAGTGCACGATGGCCCGGCGGGCGCCGCGCAGCGACTCGAACGTCCGCTCGATCAGGTGCTCCCGGCACTGGGTCAGCACCTGGATGGTGACGTCCTCGGGAATCAGGTCCTGCTCGATCAGCTGGCGCACGAAGTCGTAGTCGGTCTGGCTGGCCGACGGGAAGCCGACCTCGATCTCCTTGTAGCCCATCTGCACCAGGAGCTGGAACATCCGGCGCTTGCGCTCCGGCGACATCGGGTCGATCAGCGCCTGGTTGCCGTCGCGGAGGTCCACCGCGCACCAGCGGGGCGCGGTCTCGACGCGGCGGGTGGGCCAGGCGCGGTCGGGCAGGTCGACCCGGAACTGCCGGTCGTACGGGAGGTAACGGTGGACCGGCATCCGGCTGGGCCGCTGGCGGGCGAACGGATCGGTCTCGGTGACAGGTTGAGCCATCTCGGAGTGCTCCCTGGAACATGTGGCGTCAGCAGATCGGACGGTGTCGGCGAGATGCCGGGCGACGGTGCGCGGCGATGCCGAGAAGAAGATCGGATGTGCTGGACGGCGCGGTTCAACTCCGCGACGAGGTGCCGGCCGGTCAGGCCTCGTCGCGGCAGCCAAGGAGAAGGTACGCCTGCCACATGACAGGGTCACCCTACGTGGTGGGACGGGTGGTGGGAAGGCTGGTCCGGACTATGGGACCGGAGTCACCGCTTCGGTGGACTCCGGCACTCCGCCCAGCCGGGGCGTCCGCTCCGCCCAGGCCACCGCCGGCACGATCGCCGACCCGACCAGCACGAAGATCGCCGCCGTCGGATACCAGCCCCAGCCGCCGGTCGTCACACCGAGCGCGGTCAGCCCCGCCGGGGCGATCAGGTACTGCACCTGCTCACCGAGCCGCAGCGCCCCCACGTACGCGCCGCGCTGGTCGTCCGGCGGAAGCGTGGCGGTGAGCCCCCAGGTGCCCGCCGACTCGATCAGCTCGGCCAGGATCAGCAGCGTCGCGGCGGCCACCAGCACCACCACGGTGAGTGCGCCCCGGGTGACCCCGGAGATCGGCAGGACCAGACAGAAGAGCGCGATCAGCAGGCCCCCGCGGCGGGAGGCCCGCGCCGCGCCCGCGGCCGTGTCGGCACCTCGGCTGACGCGTACCTGGAGCAGCACGATCAGGACCGTGTTGAGCAGCACCAGGGCGGCGATCACGGTCTTCGGGGCGTCGGTGTGGGTGAGGATCCAGAGCGGCATGACCGTCAGGTAGAGCACCCCGTGCGCGGTGAGCAGCCCGGACAGCAGGGACACCGCCATGAACGGCCGGTCCCGCAGTACGGCGAGCCGACCCACCGGCTCCACCGGCCGGGTCACCTGCGGCAGTCGGGGCAGCCGTCGAATGAAGAGGGCCGTGACCAGGAAGACCGTCGCGATGAACCAGACCATTCCCCGGTACGCCTCGATCGTGTCCACCGCCAGCACCAGGCCGCTGATCACCGCGCCCAGCCCGAAGCCGACGTTCAACGACGACCGCTGGTACGCCATCGCGGTGACCCGTTCGGCCGGCGGGAGCGCGTTGATCGAGTAGACCTGACGGGCCACCCCGGTCGACGCGTCCACCGCCGCCAGCGCCACCACCACGGCGAGGAAGCCCGCGAAGCCGCCCACGAACGGGTACGTCGCGAAGAGCGCGGCGTTCAGCACCAGCCCGACCACCCAGACCCGCTGCGGCCCGTACCGGTCGGTGAGCCCGCCGAGCGGCACCGTGCCGAGCAGTGACACGCCTGCCGCGATGGACAGACCCAGCCCGACCTGGGCGGCGCTGAGCCCGAGGGCCCGGGTGAAGAAGACGGCGCTGCCGGCGTGGAACAGGCCGCTGCCGACGGCTCCGACCATGGCCTGCACGGCCAGCGCGCGGGTCAGCCCGGCCGGCGGTACGACGTTTCGGACAGCGGTACGGATGGTGTCTCTGGCCCCCATGGCTCGGAAGTGAACCGTCCCCCACGGGATCGGTCGAGCCTTTTAGGCTGGGCCGAATCCTGCTCCGGGGGTGCCTGTGTCCGAGTTGCGCTTCAGCCTGGCGGACGTGGCGGGCGTGCGGCTCGCCGTGTCGCCGGTCAACGAGACGGTCATGAGCATGTGGGCGCTGGCCGACCCGCTCCGCTATCCGGTGCACCTGCCCTGGATCGACCGCGCGCGGGTGACCCTGCGCCGTCCCGAGGTCGCCACCCGGGTCCGACCGCTGACGGAGCTGACCTGGCGGGGTTGCCCGTTGCCCGACTTCCTCACCCCGGCGGCCCGCCCGAACGTGGAGATGGCCGAGCAGCTCGACCAGATCGCGGCGACGCCGCCGGCCGTGGTGGTCCAGGACCTGATGGCGACCACCCCGCGCCGGCCGCTGAGTCCGTTCGGGCTGGCGCTGCTCGCCGACCCCCGTGGGCTGCTGCCGCAGCTCGTCGACGCGGTGCGGGTCTGGTACGACGAGGCGATCGCCCCGGACTGGCCGCGGATGCGCGCGCTGCTCGACGCCGACGTGACGTACCGCGCGGCCCAGCTCGCCGAGAGCGGCGCCGGCCGGTTCTTCGAGCAGCTCCACCCGAGCCTGCGCTGGCTCGGCGATCGGTTGGTCAGCGACGATCCGTTCGAGCGGGACTTCGACCTGCGCGGTCGCGGGTTGGCGCTCAACCCGACGGTGTTCACCGACCGGCGGGTGCTGTGGAACCTGCTGGAAGACTCGTTGCCGGCCGGGGCGTATCCGGTCCGGGCGGTCGGGACGCTCTGGGAGGTGGCCACACCGCCGCCCGGCGACCCGCTGGCCAGGGTCCTGGGCCCCGGCCGGGCCGCGTTGCTGCACCTGCTCGACTCGGCGGTGACCACGACCGATTTGGCCCGGCTGACCGGGATGTCGGCGGGAAACGTCTCCCAGCACCTCACCGCGCTGCACGCGGCCGGGCTGGTCGCCCGCTCCCGGGCTGGGCGGCACGTGCTCTACCGCAACACCGACGTCGGCGCCGCTCTGCTTCGGGCTGCCCGCGGCACCTGACCGGGCCGCCTTCGGTGGCGGACGCGGTCGATCGTCGGAGGCTCAGCGCAGCAGCAGGGCGGGCAGGGGGCGCCGGCGGCGCAGCGCGGTCTCCCGGGCGTACAGGTCGGGCGGGAGCGTGGCCGGGTCGCCGAGGCGGCCGACGGCGACCACCACCAGCGGCCGGACGTCGTCGGAGAGGTCCAGCTCGGTGGCGAGGCGGGGCCGGTCGAGCCGGGTGAGCTGGCGTACGTGCAGGCCCAGCGCGGTGGCCTGCACGGTGAGGTGGGCGACCGCCTGGCCCAGGTCGTAGGCGCTCCGCTCGGGGTCGTCACCGGCGTGCGCGGCGAGCAGCAGGGCGGCGGCGTGCCGGGCCCAGCCCTGGTCGGCGTCGGGCAGGCCGACCAGGATGCGCTTCCAGGTCTCGTCCTGCCGGTGCCCGAGGGCGAACCGCCACGGCTGGGCGTTGCCCGCGGAGGGGGCCCACCGGGCGGCCTCCAGCAGGGTGGCTTCCTCGTCGGTGCTGAGCCGCGCGTCGGGGTCGAAGGCGCGCGGGCTCCACCGGAAGGCGAGCAGCGGGGTCAGGTCGGCCATGGGGGACAGACTTCCCCAGGGGTGTGTCATCGGGCCGCCCCGGGGTCGTCAGATGTGGTCAAGGGCACCCGTAACGGACAAAGCGCTATGACGTTGTCGGCTCCGGCGCGTCCCGGCCGACCGGTTCGCCGTCACCCACCGCACCGGCCAGCTCCACCGTCGCCGGCGCGGGGCCCGGCTCACCGGTCAGCGTGAGCATGCCGAACGCGGCGCGGACCGCCACCGGGGTGCCGTCCTCCCGGTAGCAGTAGATGCCGACGTCCAGCGGGGCGTTCATCGAGGCCGAGGTCGAGTCGACGGCGTAGCACCTGCCGGTGACGCCGGTCGGCGCGGCGGCGGGGGAGACCGCCAGCGGCGCCCGCCGGTCGGTGAGCACCTCCAGCCAGTCGGTGAACGGGTGCTGCACCCGGGGGTCCAGCCGACGGGGCACCGCGTCGTCGGCGTCGCCGAGGCGGGCGCAGGAGGCCGGCTCCGCCCGGCCGGCGGAGGGGAGGGCGCACTGGAACAGCCCGTCGGAGGTGGCGGCGAGCGAGACGTCCACCGTGCCGTCGTGCCCCCAGCCGGGCACGTCGACCCGCCAGCTGCCGTCGTCGGCGCTGGTCACCGCGACGGTGCGGGGAGTGCCGCCGGTGGGGGTGAAGGCGTAGGTGGCGGTGAAGTGTCGGTCCTGCGCGGCGGCGGCCACCCCGGCCAGCTCGTCGCGGGCGGCGTCGACCTGCACCGGAACCGGGTCGGCGCCGCCCGCCGGAATCACCGCCGGCGGGTCGGCGCCGCAGCCGGCCAGCACCGTCGGCAGGAGGAGCGCGAGTACGCCGGTCCGCCTCGGAACCGCGCGTCGATGAGCGTGCACCGGCTCATTCTGCTGGCTGGTGGTGGCCCGGGTCAGCCCACCGTACGGCTGTACCGCTTGGCGTGTCCGTGGTCCGCGGGGCTGGTGAGCCGCCCCACGCCGGGGCCGGATGGTGGGATCACCCGACCCGGCGTCGTGGCCCGCCCGATACCCTGAGGAGGTCTGACACACGCCGCCGGACGAAACGCCCGGCGGCGTCGGCACGCTCAGGGTCGTCGCTGGGAGGGAGTGCACCGTCGTGGCACTCGTGGTGCAGAAGTACGGCGGGTCCTCCGTCGCCAACGCCGAGCGGATCAAGCGGGTGGCCGAGCGCATCGTGGCGGCCCGCAAGGCGGGCGACGACGTGGTGGTGGTGGTCTCCGCCATGGGCGACACCACCGACGAGCTGCTCGACCTGGCCAACCAGGTCAGCCCGTTGCCGCCCGGCCGCGAGCTGGACATGCTGCTCACCGCCGGGGAGCGGATCTCCATGGCGCTGCTCGCCATGGCCATCCACAACCTGGGGTACGAGGCCCGCTCGTTCACCGGTTCCCAGGCCGGCGTGATCACCACCTCGGTGCACGGCCGGGCCCGGATCATCGATGTGACCCCGGGGCGGCTCAAGGGCGCGCTGGACGAGGGCGCGGTGGTCATCGTCGCCGGCTTCCAGGGCGTCTCGCAGGACACCAAGGACGTCACCACGCTCGGTCGGGGCGGCTCCGACACCACCGCCGTGGCGCTCGCCGCGGCGCTGCACGCCGACGTCTGCGAGATCTACACCGACGTGGACGGCATCTTCTCCGCCGACCCGCGGATCGTGCCGAACGCCCGGCACATCAAGCAGATCACCTACGAGGAGATGCTGGAGCTGGCCGCCTGCGGCGCGAAGGTGCTGCACCTGCGCAGCGTCGAGTACGCCCGGCGCGCGGGCTTGCCGATCCACGTCCGTTCGTCATACTCGACCAACACCGGCACGATGGTCACCGGATCGATGGAGGACCTTCCTGTGGAACAGGCACTGATCACCGGGGTCGCCCACGACCGCAGCGAGGCGAAGATCACCATCGTCGGGGTGCCGGACGAGCCGGGCGCCGCCGCGCGGATCTTCGACACCGTGGCCGGCGCCGAGATCAACATCGACATGATCGTGCAGAACGTGTCCACCGAGGGCACCGGCCGCACCGACATCTCGTTCACGCTGCCCAAGGCGGACGGCCCGACCGCGATGGCCGCGCTCAGCAAGATCCAGGAGTCGGTCAAGTTCAAGGGCCTGCTCTACGACGACCACGTCGGCAAGGTCTCGCTGATCGGAGCCGGCATGCGCTCGCACCCGGGTGTCGCCGCCGGGTTCTTCGCCGCGCTCGGCGCCGCCGGGGTGAACATCGAGATGATCTCCACCTCGGAGATCCGGGTCTCCGTGGTCTGCCGGGACACCGACCTCGACAAGGCGGTCCGGGCCATCCACGACGCCTTCGAGCTGGGTGGTGACACCGAAGCCGTCGTCTACGCCGGCACCGGGCGGTAGCGCGGATGGCGTCGCTACCCACCCTCGCCGTGGTCGGGGCGACAGGTGCCGTCGGCACGGTGATGTGCCAGATCCTCTCCTCCCGCCGCAACGTGTGGGGTGAGATCCGGTTGCTCGCCTCCGAGCGGTCGGCCGGTCGGCGCATCCTGTGCCGGGGTGAGGAGCTGACTGTCCAGGCGCTCACCGCCGACGCGTTCGACGGTGTCGACGTGGCGATGTTCGACGTGCCGGACGACGTGGCGGCCGAGTGGGCGCCGGTCGCGGTGGCGCGCGGCGCGGTGGTGGTGGACAACTCCGGCGCGTTCCGGATGGACCGGGACGTGCCGCTGGTGGTCCCCGAGATCAACCCCGAGCAGGTGTGCAACCGGCCGAAGGGGATCATCGCCAACGCCAACTGCACCACCCTGGCGATGATCGTGGCGATCGCCCCGCTGCACCGCGAGTACGGCCTGCGCGAGCTGGTCCTCGCCTCCTACCAGGCGGTGTCCGGGGCGGGGCAGGCCGGGGTGGACGCGCTGCACCTCCAGCTCGGCAAGATCGCCGGGGACCGGGTGCTCGGGTCCCGCGCCGGCGACGTGCGCCAGGCGGTCGGCGACGAGCTGGGCCCGTTCCCGGCGCCGTTGGCGCTGAACGTGGTGCCGTGGGCCGGCTCGCTGGCCGACGGCGGCTGGTCCTCCGAGGAGATGAAGCTCCGCAACGAGTCGCGCAAGATCCTCGGGTTGCCCGACCTGAAGATCTCCGCCACCTGCGTCCGGGTGCCCGTGGTGACCGGTCACTCGGTCGCCGTGCACGCGGTCTTCGCCACCGAGGTGGACGCCGAGGGCGCCCGCGAGGTGCTGCGCAACGCGCCGGGCGTGATCCTGGTCGACGACCCGGCGGCCGGGGAGTTCCCGATGCCGATCGACGCGGTCGGCACCGACCCGTCCTGGGTCGGTCGCATCCGCCGCGCCGTGGACGACCCGAGAGCCCTGGACCTCTTCGTAACGGGCGACAACCTCCGCAAGGGCGCCGCCCTCAACACCGCCCAGATCGCCGAACTCCTCGCCAAGGCCCTGACCTCCTGACCTGCCCCCGCTTCCTGCGCGATCTTGCACTTCGTGCCCGGGCATCGTGGACATATGCCGCGCATCAGGGGCCGGAACTGCAAGATCGACGGCGGGTGGGGGATGGGGGTGGGGGTGGTCAGGCGGCGGAGAGGTGGATGCCGTCTCGGCCGTGGCGTTTGACCGCGTAGAGGGCCTGGTCGGCGCGGTGGAGGGTGCGCTCGGGGGTCTCGCCGGGGCGGGGCAGTGCGACGCCGACGCTGATGGTCCGGCCGGTGCGGCGGGCCGCCTCGGTCAGGCGCTCGGCGATCCGGACGGCCTCCTCCGGGCGGCTCACCTCGATCACCGCGACGAACTCGTCGCCCCCGGTCCGGTACAGCTCGTCGCCCTGTCGCAGCGCGCCCTCCAGCGCCCGGGCCAACCCCACCAGCAGTCGGTCGCCGGCCTGGTGGCCGTACGTGTCGTTGACGTCCTTGAACCCGTCCACGTCGATCGCCAGCAGGGCGGTACGCCCCGGCGTGGCGCTGGCGATCCGCCGCCCGAACGGGCCGGTGTGCCGGAGGCCGGTGAGCGGGTCGGAGTTGGCCTGCTCGCGCAGCCGCGCCACCGTACGCAGCCGGTCCCGGCAGGTCCACGCCTGCCCGGCCAGCAACTCGATCAGGTTGACGGTGGTCGGGTCGGGGCGCAGCAGCCGCTCGTCGGCGACCAGCAGCACCCCGCCGGCGGTCGGCGTGCCGACCGGCACCGCCACCAGCGTGCGCGCGCCGGCCCGGGTCAGCGGCAGATACTCCCCGGTCGGCGGGTGCCCCGCCTCGCCCAGCGTGTACGCCGAGCCGTACCGGTGGGCGCGGTCGATCATCCGGTCCAGCGCGACCGGCCCGGCCTCACCCAACTCGGCCCGGATCCGCGCCTCCAACTCACCCGGGGTGTCGGTGGGCGCGTTCAACCGGGGCCCGCGCCGGCCGGTGAGCACCAGCACGGCCGCGGCGAGCGCGGACACGTCCCGGGCGGCGGCGATCGCGGCGGTCGTCAGGTCCCAGTCCGTCGGCGCGGCGGTGAACGCGGCCGCGTGCCGGAGCAGCTTCTCGCTGCGGCTCTCGGCCGGCGGGCCGCCGAGCGCCGCGATCCGGGCGCCGAGCCGGTCGGCCAGGTGCTCGGCGGTCTCCCGCCACGGCGTGAGCCCGACCGGCTCGCTCCACTGCAGGTCGAGTACGCCGATCGGGTGGCCGTCCGGGTCGCGCACCGGCACGCAGAGCTCCGCGGTGACGTCCGGCCGGACCGGCAGGTAGTCCGGGTCGGCGGCCACGTCGGGCACGGCGGCGGTCTCCCCGGTGGCGTAGACCCGTCGCACCACTGACGGCTCGGGCCGGTGGTGGGCCGGCGTGCCGTCGGTCGTGGCCGGGACGTGCGAGAAGACCTGCCAGGCGCCGGTCGCCGCGACGCACCGGAGCCGGTCGTGGACCCGGAGCAGGATCGTCGCGGTCGCCGGGGTGTGCCGGGCGAGCGCGCCGACCGTCCACTGGCACGCCTCCGGCACGGTCGACGCTGTGGGAAGGCGTGCCGTGACGTCGCGGAGAACTCGCTCGTGATCCACGTCGTTCCTGCTCGGAGGGGGTCGGGTGCGATCAAATGTACTCAGCGCGGCGGCCGTCGACCTTCGTACACATGTGCTATCCACAGGCTGTGGACGCGGCCTGTGGGTATCCGCGGGCCTGCGCGGCGCGGCCCGGCGGCGATAGCGTGGAGACCCCGGGCCCCCGAGGAGGCGCCGATGCTCATCGCCCAGCTCAGCGACCCGCACGTGACCACCGGTCCGCTCGCCGCCGAGCCGGCCTCCGGACTGCACCGGGCGCTCGGGTCGGTGCTCGCCCTGCGTCCCCGGCCCGACTGCGTGGTGATCACCGGCGACCTCACCAACAACGGTCGGCCGGACGAATACCTCGCCCTCCGCGAGATCGTCGGGCGCTTCCCCCTGCCCGTCCACCTGGCCACCGGCAACCACGACGACCGTGAGTCACTGCTTGACACGTTCGGCGGCACCCCCCACCTGGCCGGCGGGTTCTCCGCGCACTACCACGTCGACCATCCGGACGCCACGCTCGTGGTGCTCGACTCGCTCACCGCGGGCAGCTCCGATGGGCGGCTCGGCGACGAGCAGCTCGACTGGCTCGACGGCGTGCTCGCCGGCCGCCCGGAGGCGCCCGCCGTCGTGTGCCTGCACCACCCGCCGATCGCGGTGGGCATCCCGGCCGCCGACGCGATCCGGCTCGCCGACGGGGACGCGCTCGCCGCCGTGGTCGCGCGGCACCCCCACGTCGTACGCGTCGCCGCGGGTCACCTGCACCGCCCGGTGGCCAGCGCGTTCGCCGGCACGGTGCTGACCACCGCGCCGAGCACCTGGGTGCAGGCGAGCCTGACCATGACCGACGAGGAGGAGATCGGCCTGGTCGCCGAGCCGACCGCGTTCCTGCTGCACCGGGTGGCCGACGGCGGCTGCGTCACGCACACCGTCCAGGTGAGCCACGCCGCGGGGCGGACCTGCTGGTTCTAACCGCAGTGCCGCTCCTCTGGTATGTCGCGTACGGCTCCAACCTGCACGCGGCGCGGCTCGACTGGTATCTGCGCGGCGGGCGTCCGCCGGGCGGGCTGCGCACGTACCCGGGCTGCCGGGACTGCCGACCACCGGAGCGGACGGTCGCGGCGCTGATCCCCGGCGGCGTCTACTTCGCCGGTGAGTCCCGGGCCTGGACCGGCGGGATGGCGTTCTACGACCCGGGGTTGCCCGGCCGGGCGGCGGCGCGGGGCTACCTGGTGACGGTCGAACAGTTCGCCGACATCGCGGCGCAGGAGATGTACCGGCCACCGGGCGCGGACCTGGGCGGCATCCGCGCGGCGATCACCACCGGCCGGGCCACGCTCGGGGCGGGCCGTTACGAGACGCTGCTGCGGGTCGGCACCCACGACGGCCTGCCGATGCTCACGTTCACCGCCCCGCACCGGGCCGTGGACGTGCCGTGGACCCGGCCGGCGCCGGTCTACCTCGGCATGCTGGCGCGGGGGCTGCGGGAGGCGCACGGCTGGGACGTCGCGCGGACCGTCGACTACCTGGCGGGCCGGCCCGGGGTCGCCGGTCGGTGGAGCCGGTCGGCGCTGCGCGTGGTGGCCGGCGGAGGACCTCCCTCCGACGGTGAGTCGAGTTCGGACAGTTCGGTTCGGGTGCCGGTCCGTCCGGTGTGAACGACCGTTCGGCTCGCGACGGGTGGTCCGCCGGGAGTTTTTCCGGTTAGGAAGGTTGCCAGCGCAACGGTTTCCGCGTGACATGAGCGACGGCGCCGGCTCCCTGGTCCCTGGGGGCCGGCGCCCTGGGTGCCACCGCGGAACGACAGCGTGCCCCGTGCGGGAATTCACCTGACCGTCATGTCGGACTCGTCGGGCAGACCGGCACGGGTCGCCCAGCGGGGCGAGGATTCCGGATGCCGCCCCGGTCGACCTGCGGGCCGGTGGATGAGAAGCTACCCCCGGCGGGGCGGCGTTCCCCCGAGTGCCGCCTTCCGCGATCGACCCCTGTCACGGCACGGATCAGGGTCACCGGGCGAACCATCGTCCGGACACCACGCGCCGGTATCTCACGAGGAGTTCCATGTCCGTCCCCGGGATGCGCCGCCGGGCCGCCGTCGGCCTGGCCGCACTCGCCGTGACCGCCTTCAGCGCGGTCGCCGTCACCCCCGACCAGGCCGAGGCCCACTCGAAGCCGGTCGACGTCCAGCTGCTCGCGATCAACGACTTCCACGGCAACCTGGAGCCGCCGAGCGGGTCCAGCGGCACCATCGACGGTCAGCCCGCCGGTGGCGCGGAATACCTGGCCAGCCACCTGAAGGCCATGCGCGCGGCCGCCCAGCAGCAGGGCAAGGGCACGGTCACGGTCGCCGCCGGTGACCTGATCGGCGCCTCGCCGCTGCTCTCCGCCGCGTTCCACGACGAGCCCACCATCGAGGAGATGAACCTCGCCGGGCTCGAGTTCGCCAGCGTCGGCAACCACGAGTTCGACGAGGGCGCGGCCGAGCTGCTGCGGATGCAGCGCGGTGGCTGCCACCCGGTGGACGGCTGCGCCGACGGCACCCCGTTCGAGGGCGCCACGTTCAAGTACCTCTCGGCGAACGCCTTCAAGACCAAGACCGGCCTGCCGCTGATGCAGCCGTTCGGCATCAAGATCGTCAAGGGTGTGCCGATCGGTTTCATCGGGATGACCCTGGAGGGCACCCCGAACATCGTCAGCCAGCAGGGCGTCGCCGGCCTGCGCTTCACCGACGAGGCCGACACCGCCAACAAGTACGCCAGGATCCTGCGGCTGCTCGGCGTCAAGAGCATCGTCGTGCTGCTGCACGAGGGCGGTGTGCAGAACGGTGGCGGCATCAACGACTGCACCGGGTTCAGCGGCCCGATCGTCGACATCGCCAACCGGATGGACCCGTCCATCGACGTGATCGTCAGCGGGCACACCCACGCCGCGTACAACTGCAACATCAACGGCAAGCTGGTCACCAGCGCCAGCTCGTTCGGCCGCCTGGTCACCGACATCAACCTGAAGATCGACCCGCGTACCCGGGACGTCATCAGCGCGTCGGCCAACAACGTCGTGGTCACCCGGACCGTCGAGAAGGACCCGGCCTCGACCGAGCTGATCAACCGGTACAAGACCGCCCTCGGCCCGGTGGCCGACCGGGTGGTCGGCGAGACCGCCACCGCGATCACCAAGACCCAGGAGAACCTGTACCAGACCGGGGTCGACGCGAACGGCAAGCCGACGTACCAGACCGGTGAGTCGCCGCTGGGCAACCTGATCGCGGACGCCCAGCTCGCCGCGACCGACACCGAGCAGAACGCGGTCGCCGCGTTCATGAACCCCGGTGGTGTCCGCGCCGACCTCGACGCCGGCCCGGTCACCTACGCCGAGGCGTTCACCGTCCAGCCGTTCGCCAACAACCTGGTGACGCTGGACCTGACCGGCGCCCAGCTCTACTGCATGCTGGAGCAGCAGTTCACCGTGGCCCGGGTGCTCTACGCGTCCTCGACCGTGAACTACGTCGTCGACGTCAACGGCGCCACCGCGCCGGCTGGCACCCCGTGCGCCGGCACCCGGGTGGTCCGGGGCAGCCTCACCATCAACGGCACCCCGGTGACCGACACCGCGACCTACCGCGTCACGGTGAACAACTTCCTCGCCGGTGGTGGCGACGGCTTCAGCGTCCTGACCGGAGGCACCAACGCGGTGACCGGCCAGATCGACCTGGACGCCTTCACCGCGTACCTGACCGAGAAGTCGCCGGTGTCCGCGCCGGCGCTGGACCGGATCCGGACCACCGCGGAGGTTCCCGCCGCCTGACGGCACCGCACCGCCAACGGGCCCCGGAGCGCTGCTCCGGGGCCCGTTGCTCGTCCGGGTCGGGCGTCAGGCCGCTGTGGGCAGGGACTCCGGCGCGGGGGTGGGGCGGCCGTCCTGCGCGGCGGTGAGCAGGGGGCGCAGTGACAGGGCGAGCAGTGAGGCGGCCAGGCATCCGCCCACCACCACGGCCACCCACACCCGCCCGTCGGCCGCGCCGATCAGGGGCCCGGCGGTGACCGGGCCGACCACCCCGCTGATCCCGAAGATCATCGAACTCATGGCATTGTACCGACCGCGCAGCTCGTCGGTGGCCAGCGCGTTGGTCAGGGCCGGCATCACCGGCGACAGCATCGTCTCGCCGAACCCGAAGATCGCCGAGCAGGCCACCACGCCGAGCGCCGCGAGCACCGCGTTGCCACCGCCGACGACACCGGCCGCACCGAGCACCAGCCAGGCGCCCGCGAAGACCGCGCCGACCGTCGCCAGCGCGCCGGTGCGGCTGCGCCCCTCCAGCCGGCGGAGCACCAGCAGTTGGGAGAGCACGATCATCACGGTGTTCGCGGCCAGCGCCCATGCCACCACGCGGGGCGTCACCTCCACCACCCGCACCGAGTACGCGGCGAAGCCCACCTCGATCTGCGCGTACCCGCAGGTGGTGAGCACCAGGCCGAAGACGACCAGCCGGCGGAACGGCCGATCCCGCAACACCGTCAGGTAGCCACCGCTGACCGGGGTGACGCCGCCCTCCGGGGCCGCGGTCGCGGCCGGGCGACGCCCGACGTGGGGCAGGGTGAGCAGGATCAGGGCGGGGGTCAGATAGCTCACCGCGTCCAGCAGGTAGATCGCCTGGAACGTGGCCGGCCGGGCCACGTCGACCACCGCGCCGGAGATCAGGCCGCCGACGCCGATGCCGAGGTTGAGCAGGGCGAAGTTCAACCCGAAGACACGCTGTCGCTCGCCGTCGCCGGTGAGCGACGCGAGGATGGTGTTCTGCCCGGCCCAGATCGCCGAGCTGCCGACCGCCACCAGGGTCATCACCCCGAACGCCGACGCGGTCGAGTCGACCAGCGCCAGCGACCCGGTGCCGACCGCCTCGACCACCAGGCACGGCAGCACCACCCGCCGGGCACCGAACCGGTCGATCAGCGTCCCGCCCAGCGGAGAGAGCGCCAACGTCACCGCGCCGAACCAGCCGATCACCAGACCTGCCCGGGCGTCGGTCAGCCCGCGTACGTCCGTCAGGTAGATGAACAGGAACGGCAGGGTGAGGCCGCGCCCGACCGCGGAGAGCAGCGTGCCGATGAGGATCCGGCGGGCTTCGGGACGGGCGGGCAGGGCGCGGCGCAGCATGGCTGGATTCTGTGCGGCGGGTACGACGGCCGCGACCCGTTTACCCCGCGCCCGCCACGGGCGCGGAGCCGGAAGGTGAGCAAGCACACCCGGTCTGCCATGCTGGCCCGGTGAGCACGACCTGGCGTCACCTGCCCGCCCCGGCCCGCGAGATCGCCGAGACCGCCACGGGCGCGGTCGCCGCCGCCCGGGACCGGGACGGGGCCGCGTACCGCCCGGCCGTCGAACGGCTCGCCGTGGCCGACCGGGCCGGGCTGGTGCTCGGCGGCGCGGTGCGCCTGCTGCTGGAGGACGGGCACCCGGACGGGTTGGACGGCGACGACGTGCGTCAGGTCCTGGAGCGCTGCGCCCGGTCGGCCGCCACGTGGTGGCCCGAGGTCGACCCGCACGTGCTGCTGGTGCTGTTGGCCGGCGCGCTCGGCGTCTACGACCCGGGCGACGACGAGAACCCGCCCGACCCGGCGGCCGTCGCCCGGCACGCCCCGCTGCTCGTGGCCGACCTGCTCGCGGTCACCGGACGGCCGTTCGCCGACTACCTGAACGCGGCGTTCGCCGAAGTGGCCCGCACCGAGCTGCACGACTGACCGGCCGAGCCGGTCACGGGCTGGCGGCCAGGAAGACGAACGCGGCGAGCAGCACCAGGTGCACCCCGCCCTGGAGCACGGTGGCGCGCCCGGGCACCACGGTCAGCACGCCGGTCACCGCGGTCAGCGCGAGCAACGTCATCTGGGTGCCGCCCAGACCCAGCAGCAGCGGGCCGTCCAGCCAGATCGACGCGATCGCGATGGCCGGGATGGTCAGGCCGATGCTGGCCATGGCCGAACCGAGGGCGAGGTTGAGGCTGATCTGCACCCGGTCCCGTCGGGCCGCCCGGGCGGCGGCCAGCGTCTCCGGCGCCAGCACCAGCAGGGCGATGACCACGCCGACGAACGCCTGCGGCAGGTTGGCCGCCTGGACGGCGGACTCGATCGCCGGGGAGATGGTCTTCGCGTCGCCGACCACCGCGACCAACGCCACGACCAGCAGCGCCAGGCTGACCAGGGCGGTACGCGTGGACGGCGGTTCGGCGTGCCCGTCGCCGTCGCGGTCCTCGGCCATGATGCTGCCCTCCTGGGTGACCGGGAGGAAGTAGTCGCGGTGCCGGCCGGTCTGCACCATCACGAAGAGCAGGTAGAGAGCCAACGAGGCGACCGCCGCGAAGGCGAGCTGAGCGGGGGAGAACTCCGGACCGGGGCGGCTCGTGGTGAACGTCGGCACCACCAGGCTGAGCGTGGCGAGGGTGGCCACCGTCGCCAGGGCCCCGCCGGTGCCCTCCGGGTTGAACACCGCCACCTGACGGCGCAGCGCGCCGAGCAGCAGGGCCAGACCGAGGATGCCGTTGCAGGTGATCATCACGGCGGCGAAGACGGTGTCCCGGGCCAGCGCCTGCGTCTTGTCCCCACCGCTGATCATCAGGGTGACGATCAGACCGACCTCGATCACGGTGACCGCGACCGCCAGCACCAGTGAGCCGTACGGCTCACCGACCTTGTGGGCCACCACCTCCGCGTGGTGCACGGCCGCCAGCACGGCGGCCGCGAGCAGTGCGGCCACCACGGCGATGAGCACACCGGGCAGCTCCCGGCCCCACGTGACCACGAGCAGGAGCACGGCGACCAGGGGTACGACAGTGGTCCAATCGGTCAGGCGGGATCGGATCATCGCTGGCATGCGTCAACCATGCCAGGTGAATCGATCAACCGCCCGTGGCCGGACGCCTTCGCACCGCTTGTTCCCGTCCCGCTCGACGCCGCGAGCGCCCGCCGCCGTGGCGGTGCGACAGTCCACACCGCTCGGGCGCCCCGGTGGCAGGAGGTGGCCGATGGCTGGTGCCGAACCGGCGTTCGAGGAGTTCGTCCGGGCACGTCGGGCGGCGCTCGCCCGGCTCGGTGCGGCGTGGCCCGGCCGGGGTGCACCCCCGAGGTTGCTCACCCTGCGTACGACGGAGGCGGAGCTGGTCGTGCTCGACCTGGGAGCGAACCGTTGAGCAGGGCGGGCAGTTCGGTCAGGCTCGCGAACGAGGGCCCGTCCCAAACCGGGTCGGTGTCCTGGTGCTCCGTGGTCCGCAGCACGGTCATCCCGACCGCGGTTGCCCCGGCCAGCTCGCCGTCCGCGCCGTCACCGACGTAGAAGCAGTCGCCGGGTGCGACGCCCAGCCGCTCGGCCGCGTGGCGGTAGATCGCCGGGTCGGGCTTGGCCAGCCCGACGTCGCTGGAGAAGACCGTGACGTCGAAGCGGTGGGCCAGGGCGGTCCCGGGCCACGCCTCGGCGGTCTCGGCGGTCGCGTTGCTGATCAGGGCCAGCGGCCGCCCGCCCGCGCGCAGCGCGTCGAGCACGTCCAGGACGGCGGGCGAGACGCTGCCCAGCACCCGGCGCGCGAGCGCCCGGCGGTGCTCGGCGGCCCGGCTCACCTGCTCGTCGGTCGGCGTGCCGCCGAGCCTGCCGGCGAGGATCCGGATCGTCTCCTCGACGTCCCAGCGGACCAGCCGGTCACGCCACGTCGCGTGGTACGCGGCGACCAGCGCGTCCGGCGGCACCCCGACGACGAGCGCCATCTCGCCGACCACCCGGTCGCGCTCGGCGTCGGCCCCGTGGACCAGGGTGTGGAACAGATCGAAGATCACCGGCCGGGCCATGCGGGCATCCTACTGAGACGGCGACCGCCGTCACTCCGGCCCTTCTCCGGAGACGCGGAACGTGCTTGCCGCAGACGGTTCGGGGAGGGAAGGGTGCTGCGCGTGACGCACTCTCCCCTCGGCCTGACCATCCCGTCAGGTCTCTCCCCTCAGCGCCGCCGCCTGCTGACCGAGCTGGCGGCCCGGAACGACGCGGATCACGGCGCGGACCTGCTGGGCCTGGTCCTCTCCGGTTCGGTGGGCCGGGGTGTCGCCACCGAGCGCTCGGACCTGGACGTCTACGTCGTGCTCACCGACGAGGGCATGGGCGGCCGCAGGACGACCCGATCCCCTGACGTCGACGAGATTCCGGTCCCGCTGTCCCAGCTGGAAGAGGTGCCGCCGTTCGGGAGCGGGGGCTGGTGGTTCCGCTGGTCGTTCGCCTGGGTCCCGATCCTCCTTGACCGCACCGAGGGCCGGTTGCCGGTAGCGCTTCATCGAGCGGCCACGGTCACGCCCGACGAGGCGGAGGCGATCCTGGTCGAGCACGACCGCCTGGACGGGTGGCTGAACTATGCCTACCGCGCCCTCAAGAGCGATCGGGACGGGCGCGGACTGGAATGCCGGCTCGATGCCGCCGAGTCGGTGCCCTGGTTGCTGGACGTCATCTTCACGTTGGCCGGACGGGTGCGCCCCTACCACAAGTACCTGCCCTGGGAACTGGGTGAACACCCACTGCCCGGGTGGGAGGCGGGCGAACTCCTGCCCCTGGTGGAGGCCACCCTGGACGGCGATCCGGCCGCCATCCGGACCACCTTCGCGCGGGTCGAGAGGCTCTGCGCGACCTTCGACGACGAGCGTTCCGGGCCGGTGCTGACCCCCGTCTTCGACGGCTGGGGAGACGAGCTGCAGATCTTCCGGAAGTGAACGGGCGGGGATGCACCAGAGGGCACATCCATGGATCGGATGTGCCCTCTGACCTCTGGTCGGGGTGGCCGGATTCGAACCGACGACCTCTTCGTCCCGAACGAAGCGCGCTACCAAGCTGCGCCACACCCCGAGGCGTGCCGACAAATAGTAGCCCACCCGCCTCCGAGGTCAAACTCGGTACCCCTGCCTCGCCGCCGGCGTCCGATCCTGGTACGCGGCCGCCCTCCCACGGGCCGGCGCGTACCAAGATCTGCCGAGCGATCCGTCAGCGGGAGATCAGGGTCAGGATGCTCGCCTCGGGCGGGCAGGCGAAGCGGACCGGGGCGGTGGGGTGGGTGCCCAGGCCGGCGGAGACGTGCAGCCACGAGTCCGAGCCGGGCCAGCGGTGCAGCCCGCGCGCCATCGACCGGGGCAGCCCGCAGTTGGTCACCAGCGCGCCGTACCCGGGCACGCAGACCTGCCCGCCGTGGGTGTGCCCGGCGAGCAGCAGCCCGAAGCCGTCGGCGGCCATCCGGTCCAGCACCGCCGGTTCCGGCGAGTGCGCCAGGGCGATCGACAGCGCGGCGGAGTCGCCGACCGGACCGGCCACGGCGTCGTAGTCGTCCCGCTCGATGTGCGGGTCGTCCACCCCGACCAGTTCGATCTCCCGGCCGCCGGCCTTGAGCGTGGTGCGGGCGTTGTTCAGGTCGGCCCAGCCGGCGCCGGTGAGGATGTCGCGCAGTTCCTCGTACGGCAGCGCCACGCCCTCGGTGTACTCCCGGTCGGGCAGGAAGTAGGCGAACGGGTTCTTCAGGACCGGCCCGGTGTAGTCGTTGGAGCCGAAGACGAAGGCGCCGGGCAGGTCGAGCAGCGGTTGCAGGGCGCGCAGCACGCCGGGCACCGCCTCCGGGTCGGCCATGTTGTCGCCGGTCACCACCACCAGGTCCGGGTCGAGCGCGGCCAGCGAGGCCACCCAGTCCTGCTTGCGGCGCTGGCCGGGCATCATGTGCAGGTCCGACAGGTGGAGCACGCGCAGCGGTTCGGCGTCGGTCGGGAGCGCCGGCACGTCGTACCGGCGGAGGGTGAACAGATTGCGTTCGAGGAGCGACGCGTATGCCAGGGTGGCCGCGCCGACGGCGGCGGTCCCGGCCGCGAGCCGGAATAGTGTGCGCTTTCGCATGGCGTTCAGGGTAGTTTCACCGTCCATGAGCACGCTGAAGGACCGTCTCACCGCCGACATGCGCGCCGCCCTGAAGGCGCGCGACGAGCTGACCACCTCCACGCTGCGGATGGCCCTCGCGGCCGTCGGCACCGCCGAGGTCGCCGGCCGGGAAAAGCGCGAGCTCAGCGACGACGAGGTGCTCGCGGTGCTGACCAAGGAAGCGAAGAAGCGGCGTGAGGCGGCGACCGCCTTCGCCGACGCCGGGCGCGCCGAGCAGGCCGGCAAGGAGACCGCCGAGGGTGAGGTGCTGGAGCGCTACCTGCCGAAGCAGCTCTCCGACGAGGAGCTGGCCGAGCTGGTCGCGGGGGCGCTCGCCGCGGGCGGCTTCACCGGCAAGGCGCAGATGGGCCCGGCCATGAAGGCGGCCCAGGGTGCGGTGGCCGGCCGGGCCGAGGGCGGCCGGGTCGCCGCCGAGGTGCGCCGCCAGCTCGGCCTCTGACCGCCTCCGACCGCCGCCGACCGACGAAACGGGCGGGCACCCCCTGGGGTGCCCGCCCGTCGTCGCTCTCCGGTCAGCCGCGTGGACGCCCCGGCCGGCCGTTGCCGTTGCCCGGGGGAGCCGGGGGCCCGCCCGGACCGGCGCTGTTGCCGGGCGCCGGCCCGCCCGGGCCGGAGCTGACCTCGATCATGACCACGCCGCCCTTGATGGTGCGCCCGTCCGGGCTGGTGCCGGCCGCGGTGCCGGCCGGGCACTCCGACGGCACCTTGTTGCTGGAGACGACCGGCTCGAAGCCGGCACCCTTCAGCCGGGACTTCGCGGTCTCGACGGACTCGCACTTCACGCCGGGGATCGAGCGCTGGTCACCCAGGACGATCTTGCCGCTGGGCGGGGTGAAGTCCTTCCGCTCCTTGCCCCTCATGGCGTCCCGCAGCGTCTCGTAGACCGCCGGGTTGATGCCGTTCGGCACGTCGTGGCCCATCTTCTGGGTGGTCTGGGCCCAGTCCGGGTCGGCCATGATGCCGGCCACCGCGTACTGCTTGGTCATGGCGACCAGCGAGGAGGTCTTCTCCGAGTCGGTGGTGCCGGACTTGCCGGCCACCGGCGCCTTCACGATGCCGCGGACGTTGCCGGCGGTGGCGGTGCCGCACTTCGAGGTGGAGGAGCGGTCGCCGACCGGGCAGCGGGCGGCGTCGACGGCGGCGCGGGCCACCTCGGTGCTGATCCGCTGCTCGCACTGCGGCTTGGCGATGTCGAGCTTCTCGCCGTCCGGCCCGCGGATCTCCTGCACCGGGATCGGCTCGCAGTATTTTCCGTCGGCGGCCAGCGTGGCGTAGGCGTTGGCCAGCTCCAGCGGGGTGGTCTGCGAGACGCCGAGGCTGAACGCGCCCCACTGGTGCGGGTTGGCGGCGAGCTGTGCGTCGCTGGACGAGCGGAACGAGATGCCCATCTTCTGCGCCGCCTTGACCGCGTTCTCCGCGCCGACCCGCTGCTGGAGGTCGATGAAGAACGTGTTCACCGAGAAGCCGAAGCCGCTCCACATGGTGTGCGTGCCGGCCATCGACTTGTTGGCGTTGGTCGGGCAGTACTTGCTGGTGCCCTTGCAGGCGGCCGGTGAGTTGAACTCGACCGGGTAGTCGGACTTGAACTGATCCGGCGCGTTGATGGTGTAGCTGAGCGGGTAGCCCTTCTCCAGCGCGGCCACCAGCGTGAAGATCTTGAAGGTCGAGCCGGCCTGATAGCCGGCGATGCCCGGGCCGCCGGTGATCAGCGGGTTCACCGTGTTCGGGTAGTTGCCCCGGATCTTCTTCTTGGCCTTGCGCGGGTCGCTGGAGATCTTGTTCTGCGGGTTGGCCGGGTCGTCGAGCTTGAAGTTCCGGTTCACCGCCACGGCCCGCACCCGGCCGGTGCCGGGCTCGATCACGGCCACCATCCGGGCCGCCTTGCTGCTCTCGCTCAGGTGGTTGCGCACCGCCTTGTCGGCGGCCTTCTGGGCCTGCACGTCGAGGCTGGTGACGATGCTGTAGCCGCCGCTCTTCAGCCGCCGCTCGCGGTCGTACGAGGTGCCGCCGAACGTCTCCTGCTGGAGCCACCAGCGGTAGAAGTAGTCGCAGAAGAAGCCCCAGGAACGGGTGGTGGTCTGCACGCAGCCGTTCGGGGTGCGCTTGCCCTTGACCACGAGCTTGACCTTCTTGGCGGCGTCCGCCTCGGCCTGGGTGATCGCGCCGATCTGCGCCATGTTGTCGATGACGTAGTCACGCCGGCCGACCGCGTCCGGGTAGCCGGCCTTGGTGGTGGGGTTGAAGTCGGTCGGCGCCTTCACCAGGCCGGCGAGCATGGCCGACTCCTGGATGTCGAGCTTGCTCGGCGGCTTGCCGAAGTAGACCTGGCTGGCGGCGTAGATGCCGTAGGCGCCGTTGCCGAACGCGGCGATGTTCAGGTAGCGCTCCAGGATCTCGTCCTTGGAGAGCTCCTTGTCGACCTGGAGCGCCAGGCTCATCTCGCGCAGCTTGCGGGTGCTGGTGTCCTCGGTGGCGGCGACCACGTCGGCCGGGTGGGTGGCCGAGTAGGAGATGGCCAGCCGGACGTACTGCATGGTGAGCGTCGACGCGCCCTGCCGGGACGAGCCGGCGGACTGGTTGTTGACGAACGCCCGGGCCACGCCGTTGAGGTCCACACCGTTGTGCTTGTAGAAGTCGTGGTCCTCGGCCGCGACGATGGCCTTCTGCATGTACGGCGAGATGTCCTTGAGCTTGACGTCCTTGCGGTTCTCGTCGTACATGGTGGCCAGCGGCGTCTTGCCGTCCGAGGCCAGCAGGTAGGTGATCTGCGGGGCCCGGGCCACCGTCAGTTCCTTGGGCAGCGCGCCGAATGTCTCGGCACCCGCCTTGGCGGCAAGTCCGGACATCGCCACTGCGGGGAAGGCCGCCGCGGCGACCACCACGCCGGCCAGTAGGCCACAGATCAGTAGCGATGCGGCGTTGGTAAACACGTTGTGGTCACGTTTCCGCATCCAGGTCACCTCGACAGGGTACGCGAGCAGGGATCGGCGGGCGCGCGGGGAACTTTCCCCATTTCCTGCACGCGCCGGCCTCGTTGTGCTAAACGCACGAGCCCTGGTGCGGGGTTGCGTGAGATCGCGGAAGTGTCCTCCGGACTTCGGACGCGGCGCAGCGTTTTCCCGTACCCGAGCCGGGTAGACGGCGGGCGAAGGCCCGGGAAGCCGGGAGTGTCCGGAATGATGGATTTAGCCGACAACGTTGCGTAATCGTACGACTACCCAGCATGATGGTGGCGGCGACCGCAGCCACACGTCGTCCGCGCCGCCCTGGGGAGGCCGGCCGGACGACCGGGGGGTTCCGAAGAGCTGGCTGCTCGCGCGAAGTCGGTAGGTACTGCAAGGGGGGACGTGTACAGATGGGCATGATCACTGACTGGCCGTCACTGGCGGCGTGTCAGAACGGGGACCCGGACGCGTTGTTCGTACAGGGCGCCGAACAGAACGTGGCGAAGAGGATCTGCCGGAGCTGCCCAGTTCGGTACGAGTGCCTGGCCGACGCGCTCGACAACCGGATCGAGTTCGGTGTGTGGGGTGGCATGACCGAACGCGAGCGACGCGCGCTGCTGCGGCGGCACCCGCAGGTGACCAGTTGGCGCAAGATGTTCGAGGCGGCCATGAAGAAGAACGCCAAGGAGAAGGCCGGCAAGGACAAGGTCCTGGTCACCACCGCCACCTGACCGCCACGCGGGTCGGCGGGATCACCGCCCGCTGATCGCCTCACCGATCGTCCGCAGCCCGTCGACGTCGTGCACGTCGGCGGGCTGTGCCGTCACCGACACCGCCGGCACCGCCGGGAACGCCTCGGTGAAACGGGCCGCCACCTGCTGCTCGCGTACCGCCTGCTGGGCCAGCGCGGCGTGCGCGCGCAACACCTCGACGGTGCCCTCGTGCCCGCCCTCGGCCGCCAGCCGCTCCGCCGCGGCCAGGCTCTCCGCCGCGGTCAGCTCCGGCACCGCCGGCTCGTGCACCCGGTTGAGCACCAGCCCGGCCAGCGGCATCCGCTCCTCACCCAACCGGCCCGCGAAGTAGGCCGCCTCCCGTACCGCGTCCGGCTCCGGCGCCGCGACCAGCAGGAACGCCGTCTCCCCGGCCTGCAGGATCCGGTACGTCTGCTCGGCCCGCTGCCGGAACCCGCCGAACATCGAGTCGAGCGCGGCGACGAAGCCGGACAGGTCGGTGAGCAGCTGCGCGCCGAGCACCTTCTGCACCACCTTGGAGAACATCCCGAAGCTCGCCGTCACCAGGCTGAACATGCTCCGCCCGCCGGTGCGCGCCGGGGCCAGCAGCAGCCGCAGCATCCGGCCGTCGAGGAACCGGGACAGCCGGGCCGGCGCGTCGAGGAAGTCGAGCGCCGAGCGGGACGGCGGTGTGTCCACCACGATCAGGTCCCACTCGCCCCGGGCGTGCAGCTGACCCAGCTTCTCCATCGCCATGTATTCCTGCGTGCCGGCGAAGGTGGAGCTCATGGCCTGGTAGAAGGGGTTCGCGAAGATCTCCGCGGCCTTGGCCGGGTCGGTGTGCTGGAGCACCACGTCGTCGAACGTGCGCTTCATGTCGAGCATCATGGCGTGCAGCTCGCCGCCGCTGGACTCGACGTCGATGCCCTTGACCTGCCGGGGCGTGTTGTCCAGCTCGGTCAGGCCGAGCGACTGGGCCAGCCGGCGGGCCGGGTCGATGGTGAGCACCACCGTCCGCCGGCCGTGCTGCTCGGCCGCGCGCAGCGCCAGCGCCGCCGCGGTGGTCGTCTTGCCCACGCCGCCCGCCCCGCAGCAGACCACGATCCGCACGCCGGGGTCGGCGAGGATCTGGTCGACGTCCAGCGGAGGCGCCGCGTCTTCGGAAGGCACCAATCGAGCGTATCGGTCCCGAGGGCGTCTCTGCTCCGTGCCGGCCGCAGGTGTGAGTCAATCCGCCCGGACGAGGACCTCGGCCAGCGTCTCCAGCCCGGCCCGGTCGACCCCGCCGGGCAGCAGCGGCAGCTCGGTCAGGGGCAGCCCCAGCTCCACCAGGTCACCGCGGAGCGAGTCCTCCAGCTCACGGCGTACCCGCTGGTCGCGCGCCTCGGCGGCGAGCCCGGCCACGGTCCGGGCGTCGGTCGGCAGACCGGCGGCGGACAACCCCCGCTTCAGCTCCGCCGCGCTCACCGCCCGGCCGGCGGGCACCGGCGGGCGGGCGCCGTTGACGATCACCCGGCCGACCGGGAAGCCGAGCTGGGTCAGTTCGGCGACCGCGTCGAGCGTCTCCTGGACCGGCATCTCCTCCAGCAGCGTCACCACGTGCACCGCGGTCATCGGCGAGCGCAGCAGCGCGGACACGCCCTCGCTCTGCGTCTTGATCGGGCCGACCTTGGCCAGCCGCGCGGTCTCCGCCGTGACGTTGAGGAAGCGGCCGATCCGTCCGGTCGGTGGGGCGTCCAGCACCACCGCGTCGTACGCCCGACGGGACCCGCTGGTGCGGGTGGTCGCCTCCTTGACCTTGCCGGTGAGCAGCACGTCCCGCAGGCCCGGGGCGATGGTGGTGGCGAAGTCGATCGCGCCGAGCTTGCGCAGCGCCCGGCCGGCGGCGCCCAGCTTGTAGAACATGTCCAGGTATTCGAGGAGCGCCGCCTCGGCGTCGACCGCCAGGGCCCGCACCTCACCGCCGCCCGGCGCGTCGGTGAGGTGCCGCTCCTCGTACGGCAGCGGTTCGGTGCCGAAGAGCTGGGCGATGCCCTGCCGCCCCTCCACCTCGACCAGGAGGGTGCGCCGGCCTCCGGCGGCCAGCCCGAGGGCCAGCGCGGCGGCCACGCTGGTCTTCCCCGTGCCGCCCTTGCCGGTCACCACGTGCAGGCGGGCCGGCCATCTGCCGGCGTTCTCGGCCGGCTGCTCACTCGCTGCCACCCGTCGAGCCTAACCAGCCCGGCGGATCAGGCGACCTCGCAGACCCACCAACCCGTCTTCTGCACCACGGTGAAGCGCAGTTCCTGGTCGGCGACCTTCTCGTCGGCCGTGGTCATGGTGACCCGGGTGGAGACCGTGGCCCGGTCGCCGGTCTGGTTGTCGACCACCGGGTTGGTCCAGCGGAACCGGGGGTTCTGGTACTGCCCGGCGTACTTCTGCACCTCGGCGACCTTGGCCGCGATCTTCCGGTCGTCGCGGGCCGCGGGGCAGACGAACGTGGCCGCCTTCTCGGCGTCCCGCTCCTGGTAGACCGCCTTGAGGAAGCCCTCCACCGCCACCTGCGGCTCCTTCGCGCCGCGGCCGTCCTCGCCGTCGCGCAGGGCGAGGAACGCGGCCGTCCCCCCGCCGCCGCAGAGCAGCACCGCCGCGGCCAGCACGAGGGAGGCGATCAACAGGGTCGGACGCTTGCGCGGCGGCGGCCCCGCCGGGTACGCCGGCTGGCCGGGAGCGGGACCGGACCCGGGCGGCGGTGTGGTGCCGGGGGCCGGAACGCCGGGCCCGGGCGGCGTGGGGCCGGCGGGCGCCGGCTGCGGGATCGGGTCGCCGGGCGTGCCGGTGGCGCCACCGACGGGCGGTTGGGTCATGTGTCTCCCCCGGGTTGCGGCGCGCCCGTCGCCGCCCCAGGCGACGGGCACGGGGTCGAGGTGCGGGCGAGCGACGGCGCGCGCCCAGTCCGGAAGGGTAGCGGTTGCCGGGCCGCTTGCCAGCCCCGCGTACGCCCGTGCCGGGCGCCACGTCGTGGTCGTGTTCCGGACCAGCCTTGTGTCGCATATGTGACTTCACGTGATCAGACGTGCGCGTCCCGTTGCCGGGACTGGCTCCAGGTCCTACGTTCGTCGCGACGCGGGGGGCCGGACCGGGGAGGTCCCGAGCCGGATGGTGGTGGTGGTGAACAGGTACGACGCCCGGAGGCAGCGGATGCGCGACGCGGAGAACATTCCCCGAGCCCAGTTCCCCGGCGACCGGGCCGGGCGGCCCGGCGACGCCGAGGTTCCCGGCGCGGGCACGCCGTTCAACGAGCGGTCGTACCGGCCCTCCGTCGAGGTGGTCCGCACGCTGGTCCGGCCGGCCGGGCGGGGGCGCGACGAGGAGGAGCCCGGTTACGTCATCCACCTGCCCGTGCGGGTGCCCGACCTGGCGGCGGCCACCGCGCTGGCCGGGACGGTGGCCACCTCGCTGGGCTTCCTGGTCGAGCTGGACGCCGGCGAGACCACCGTCTCCACCGCCGACGACCAGAACAACCGGCACCGCGTCTTCTGCGACCTGCTGCTGCCCGACCGCAGCCGCTGCCCGCAGCGCTACGAGCACGAGGGCCCGTGCGGCGAGCCGCCCGCGCCGGAGCAGCGTCCCGCGTCCCGCTGAGGGCGGCGGACCGTAGGCTGTGCCTGACCGAAGTCCAAGTCAGGCAAGGGAGCCTTCCTCCGATGCAGAAGTGGGAATACGCCACGGTCCCGCTGCTGGTCCACGCGACCAAGCAGATCCTCGACAACTGGGGTGAGGACGGCTGGGAGCTGGTCTCCGTGGTGCCCGGCCCGAACCCGGAGCAGCTCGTGGCGTACCTGAAGCGCCCGAAGGGCTGAGCACCATGAGCAACGGACCCCACGCGAAGCTCGCCGAGCTCGGTCTCGACCTGCCCGAGGTGGTGCCGCCGGTGGCCAGCTACGTGCCGGCCGTCCAGTCCGGGCAGCACGTGTACGTCTCCGGTCAGCTCCCGATGGCCGACGGCAAGCTGCTCGCCACCGGCAAGGTCGGCAACGGCGTCTCCGCCGAGCAGGCGAAGGACCTGGCGCAGCGGTGCGCGCTGAACGCGCTCGCCGCGATCGACGCGCTGGTCGGCCTGGAGAACGTGGTCAAGGTGGTGAAGCTGACCGGCTTCGTGGCCAGCGCGTCCGGTTTCACCGGTCAGCCCGGCGTGATCAACGGCGCCTCCGACCTGTTCGGGTCGGTCTTCGGCGAGGCCGGCCGTCACGCCCGCAGCGCGGTAGGCGTGGCCGAACTCCCCCTCGACGCCCCGGTCGAGGTCGAGGTCATCGTCGAGGTGGCGTAACGCCCCGTCCCCGTGATCTTGCAGTTCCCGCCCCGGCACAAGCCCCAGACGGGGACAAACCCGGGGCCGGGCCTGCAAGATCGCGGGGAGTGGCGGGCGGGGTCGTACGATCGCTGCCATGGGTGGTCGTGTGAGCGGGGCCGCAGGGGCGCTCGCGGATGAGCTGCCCGGGTGGGTCTCGCTGCTGCGGGCGCCGAACCCGGGGCCGATGACGCTCGACGGGACGAACACCTGGGTGCTGCGGGCCGGCCCGGACGCGCCGGCCGTGGTGGTCGACCCGGGGCCGGCCGACGAGGCGCACCTGGCCGCGATCGCGGCACACGGGCCGGTCGGGCTGGTGCTGATCACGCACGGGCACGCGGACCATACCGAGGGGGCGCCCCGGCTGCGCGAGCTGCTCGGCGGCGTGCCGGTGCTCGCCGCCGATCCGGCCCACACCGCCGGTGGGGCGCCGCTGACCGCCGACAGCACGTTCGACACCGGCCTCGACGTCCGGCTGCTGAGCACGCCCGGGCACACCGCCGACTCGATCTGCCTGCTGGCCGCGCACGGCGACGAGCGGGTCGTGCTGACCGGCGACACCATCCTGGGCCGGGGCACCACCGTGGTCGCCCACCCCGACGGCGACCTCGGTGACTACCTGTCCAGCCTGGAGCTGCTCTCCACGTACCGCGGGGTCCGGGCGCTGCCGGGCCACGGCCCGGCGCTGGCCGACTGCGGCGCGGCGGCCGAGTTCTACCTGGCCCACCGGCGGGCCCGGCTCGACCAGGTGCGTGCCGCGGTGGCCGCCGGCGCCACCACCGCGCAAGAGGTGGTCGCGGTGGTCTACGCCGACGTCGACCGTTCGCTGTGGTGGGCCGCCGAGTGGTCGGTCCGCGCCCAGCTCGAATACCTCGGGGTGGAACAGCCGTGACCTGCCCGGTGTGCGGGACCGTCGCCGTGCCCGGCGCGCGGTTCTGCCACAACTGCGGGGCCGCGTTGCCGGCCGCCGCCACGCTGCCGGCCGCCGAGCGCCGGGTGGTCACCGTGCTCTTCGGCGACCTCTCCGACTTCACCTCCTGGTCGGAGGACCTGGACCCGGAGCGGGTCGGCGCGGTCACCGACCGGGTGCTGGCCGCGCTGGCCGGCGCGGTCAAGACGTTCGGCGGGCACGTCGACAAGCTCACCGGCGACGGGATCATGGCGGTCTTCGGCGCGCCGGTGGCGCACGAGGACGACGCCGAGCGGGCCGTGCGGGCGGCGCTGTCCATGCAGCGGGCGGTCCGCCGGGTGCTGGACGACGAACGGGGCGGCGGCGCGCCGCTGGGCCTGCGGGTCGGGCTCAACACGGGTGACGTGATCGCCGGGATCCAGGCGGCCATCGAATACACGGTCATCGGTGACACCGTGAACACGGCGGCCCGGCTGGCCGACGCCGCCGCGGTCGGCGCGGTCTACGCCGGCGGGCGGACCTCCGCCGCCACCCGGCACGTGGCCTCCTGGCGGGCGCTGCGCCCGTTGCGGCTCAAGGGCAAGCGCGAGCCGGTCGAGGCGTACGAGCTGCTGGGCCTGCTGGACGCGCCGGGCACCCGCTCCGGACTCGGTGACGAGGCTCCCTTCGTGGGCCGGGAGACCGAGATCGGCCGGGTCGCCGGCCGGCTCGCCGAGGTGATCGACCGGGGTGAGCCCCGGGTGCTGCTGGTGACCGCCGAGGCGGGCATCGGCAAGTCCCGGTTCGCGGCCGAGGTGGAACGCCTCGCCGCCGGCTACGACGTCGGCGCGGGCAGGTACGCGGCGCACACCGGCGCCCGGGTGCTCTCGGTCCGCTGCGCCGCGTTCGGCGAGCGCCGCCGGCTCGCGCCTCTGGCCGACCTGGTCCGCGCGGCGGTCGGCCTGCCCAACGACGCGGCGACCGCGATCACCCGGGCCGCCGTCGAGGAACGGCTGCGCCGGCTCGGGCAGCGCCTCGCCCGACATCCCGGCGACCTGCCGCCGATCGCCGTCGACCAGCTCCTGGCCCTGCTCGGGTACGCCGAACTGCCCGCCGGGACGGAGACCGGCGAGTGGAACGCGGCGGCCCCGCCACCGGACGCCGAAGCGGTGCCGAACGCGGTCGCGGACCTGCTCAGCGCGCTCGCCGGCGAGGCGCCCCTGGTGATCGTGGTGGACGACCTGCACGACGCCACCGCCGAGACGGTCAAGGCGTTGGCGCTGACCCTCAACCGGCTCTCCGGCCCGGTGCTGGTGCTCCTGCTCGGCCGGCCCGAGCTGGTGCGGACCGCCGGCGCGCTGACCCGGCTCGCGGACGCCGAGGTGCACGCGCTGCCGCCGCTGCGCGGCGCGGACGCGTCCCGGCTGCTCACCAGCTACCTGGCCGGTGGCCGCCTGCCCCAGGCCGACACGGACCGGCTGCTGGCCACCGCCCAGGGCAACGCGTTCTACCTGGCCGAGCTGGTCACGCTGCTGATGGAGCGCGGCGCGCTGACCGCCGGGCCGGGTCGCGGCGCGGACGTCGGCTGGCGCCTCGCCCCCGGTTCGCTGGGCAGCCGGCTGCTCTCCCGGGACCTCGCCGCCGTGCTCGCGGCCCGGATCGACGCGCTGCCGCCGGACGCCCGCTCGGTGCTGCGGGACGCGGCGGTGGTCGGTGACACCGTGCCGGGCGGCGCGCTGGAGGCACTGCGCGAACAGCGGGTCGGGCGGGACGGTCGGCCCGCCGCGGTGGCCGCGGTCGAGCTGGACCGGGCGATCGAGGAGCTGCTGCAACGCCGGATGCTGCACCGCACCCGCACCGGGTTCGCGTTCGCCACGCCGCTGATGCGGGAGGCCGCGTACGCCGGGGTGAGCAAGGCCGAGCTGGCCGAGCGGCACGCCGCGCTGGCCCGCTGGGCCGCGCCGGAGAGCGTGGACGGGACCGGCCCGCCGGCCGGCGGGTTCACCGAGGCGGCCCGGGACGACTTCGTCGCCGAGCACGTCGAGTGGGCGACCCGGCTCGCCGACGCGGTCAAGCTCCGCCCGGACGCGCCGGCCCGGGCGGTCGCCCCGCTGGGCGTGGCCGCGCTGAGCCGGGCGGCCCGCCGGTCGCTGCGCTCCGGGGAACCGGCGATGGCGGTCGAGTACGCCGAGCGCGCCGCCGAACTGGCCCGCGACGGGGTGCCGCCGGCCGACCGGGTGGTGCACGCCCGGGCGCTGCTGCAGATCGGTCGCCCGGCCGACGCGCTGGCCTCGGCCGAGAAGATCGCCGCGAACACCGGCGAACCCACCATCCGGGCCGCCGCGCTGCTGCTCGCCGGGCAGGCCCAGCAGACGCTAGGCGACGCCGAGCGGGCCGAGCGCAGCTGGCAGGAGGCGTTGCAGGTGGCCACCGACGCCGAGCTGCCCACGGTGCGGGCCTCGGCGATGCGCCGGCTCGGCATGGCCGACTTCATCGCCGGCCGGCTGGGGCAGGCGAGCAGCCGCCTGGCCGCCTCCTACCAGGTCAGTCTCGCCGCGCGGGATCCGCGCGGGCAGGCCTGGTCGTTGCAGAACCTGGCCTGGGTGACCACCACCCGCGGCGACTTCGCCGGCACCGACGCGGTGCTCGGCCGGGCCGCCCGGCTGTTCGCCGAGCTGAAGGACCCGTACGGGCGGGCCTGGCTGCGCGGCACCACCGCGTTCGCCCGGCTGCTGGCCGGCCGGCTGCGGGAGGCGTGCCGGCTGGCGCGGGTCTTCCTGCCGTTCGGGGAGCGGGTCGGCGAGGCGTGGGCGGTGGGCACGTTGCGGGCGGTCGAGGCGTACGCCACCGCCGAACTGGGCGACCTGGCCGAGGCGGACCGGGCGGCCCGCCGCGCCTACCGGGACTTCGCCGAGGTGGGCGACGACTGGGGGCAGGGCTTCGCGCTGGTGGTGCGTGGCGTGGTGGCCCGCGGGCTGGGCGAGCCGGAGCACGCCGCCGACCTGTTCACCGACGCGCTGGCCTACGCCGACCGCACCACCCACCCGCTGCTCACCGGGATGGCCGGCACGCTGCGCGGCTTCGTGGCGCTGGACATGGGCGACCACGAGACCGCGGAGCGGGAGGCGCGGTCGGTGCTGACCACTGTGGAGCCGCACAACCCGCAGGCTCCGGCCCAGGTCGCGCCGCGGGTGCTGCTCGCCATGGCCCGCGTCGCGGCCGGCGACCCGGGCACCGCGGTGGGGCTGCTCGCCCCGGTCGCCACCGGCGCGGCCAACGCGCCGTCGCTGCTGTTCTCCCGCCGGCAGACGATGGCCCGGTACGCCACCGCGCTGCTCGCCCACGGCCAGCGCGAGCAGGCGCTGGACTGGGCGCGGCGGGCGGTCTCCGCCCCGGCCGAGGACGTCCGCAGCCAGGTGGTGGCGCAGCTGGTCCTGGCCGAGGCGCTCGACGCCTGCGGACGTCCGGCGGAGGCGTTGGCCGGCGCCGAGGAGGCGGTGCGTCTGGCGTACGCGACCGAGCAGCGCAGCGAGCGGGCCGCCGCCGACGCGCTGCGGGCCCGTCTCGCCGGCGGCTGACCACCCACCCCTGTTCTGCCGGTTCCGGGGATGTGCTCGTCGGTGGGGCCGGTTAGCGTGGGGCGGCTGCCGTCGGGATCGACGGCCACCACCGGTGTGCCCGAGCGGTCACCGGCGGACCGTTGCTGGGGAGGAACGATGAGGTTGCCGCGCTCCGGCGCCGGCTGGACGATCGCGGTCTTCGGGCTGCTGGCGCTGCTGCTCGGCGCGCTGGGCCTGATCTGGCCGGAGACGCAGCTGCGCCTGCTCGGCTTCGAGGTGCCGGCGGAGCGCGCCCCCGGTGACTACACCGGCACGTTCCTCACCGCGTCCTCGATGGCCTCGTTCAACATGGGGGTCTACTACCTGCTCGCGGTCGCCACCGAGTGGCGCCCGTTCTACCGGTTCACCGTCTGGTTCCGGCTGGTCACGTTCACCGTGTTCACCATCGCGGTGCTCTCCGACGTGGCGCCGGACCGGTTCTTCGGGGTGGCGGCGTGGGAGGGGCTGGGCGCGGTCGCGACCGCCGTCGGCCTGTGGTGGGACGCCCGCCGGGCGGCCGCCGGCACGTCCGGGTCGATCCGGCCCGACGACTCCGCGCCGGCGCCGGCCCCCGACGCGGCGCGCTGAGCGACCGGGACCGTTGGGTATTTTCGAGCCGTGACCGAGACCCCGCCCGGCGCCCTGCGGCTGCCCATCGTGCCCGGTCTGACCGATCTGGAGGTCTTTGCCCGGGGCGGTTACGCCACCGTCTACCGGGCCACCCAGATCTCCGTCGGGCGTGAGGTGGCGGTCAAGGTGGAGAACCGGACGCTGGACCACGAGCGCGACCAGGCACGCTTCCTGCGCGAGGCGCGCGCGGCCGGGCGGATGTCGTCCCACCCGCACGTGGTGGACCTCTTCGACGTCGGCGTCACCGTCGACCAGCATCCCTACCTCATCATGGAGCTCTGCGACGGCTCGTACGCGGAGCGCATGAAGACGTCACCGCTGGGCCCGCTGGAGACCCGCGACCTCGGGGTGAAGATCGCCGACGCGCTGGCCCACTCGCACGCGGCCGGTGTGCTGCACCGCGACGTCAAGCCGGCCAACATCCTGCACTCGGAGTTCAACTCGGCGGTGCTGGCCGACTTCGGCCTGGCGGTGCTGGCCGAGGTGCGCGACGCCTCGGTCACGCTGGAGGTGCTCACCCCGGCGTACGCGCCGCCGGAGATGTTCAGCCACAGCCCGCCCAGCCCCGCCGTCGACGTCTACGCGCTCTGCGCCACGCTCTACGCGGTGATGCACGGCCGACCGCCCCGCTGGCAGTCCGAACGCAACCCGAGCCTGGTCACCGTGCTGGAGATGTTCCAGCAGCCGATCCCGGGTCTACCCGGCGTCCCCGACGAGCTGATCGACGTGCTCCGCCTCGGGATGTCCAACGACCCGGGCGAACGCCCCTCCGCGGTGGAACTCCGCGGCCTGCTCGCCACGCTCCCGCTCGACCCGAACACCCCGGCGAGCGGCGTGCCGTTCCTGACTTCCGGCGGTGGCGCCGCGGGCGGCCCGCACGGCCGCGCCGGCGGGCCGAGCCCGCGACCGCCGGCCGAGCACGACCACCCGACCGTGCCGACCCGGAGCCGCCGCTGGCCCCGGCGCTGGTTCCTCGGCGGGGCCGGGGTGCTCGCGCTGGCCGCGTCTGCCGCCGGGGGCGCCTGGATGGCCGGCGGAGCGCCGTCGGTGGTGTCGCCCACCCCGGTGGCCACCGGCGTGGTCGGGGCGACACCGGTGCCGGGTTGTGCCTCCGCCGACGTCCGGCTCCCCGACGGGGCGCACTGCGCGGCCGAGCTGGAGTGCTACGGCCCGGTGCGGTTGCGGCGCGACCGCGCCGAGGCGAGCCGGGTGCCGTGCGACGGTCGGCACACGTGGGAGACCTACGCGGCCGGTGACCTGCCGGTCGCGCTCACCGGGGCGGGCCACGACACGGTCGTCGCCGACCCGGCCGTCCGCAAGGTCTGCAACGTCGGTACGTTCCAGCTGGTCAGCGGCATCGGGCTGGCGGCCGGGTGGAACCTGGAGGTGCTGCCGCCCGCCTCGACCGAGCCGGGCCGCACCTACCGCTGCCTGGCCGGGCGGGGCGTGGACGCGCTCGCCAGCCCCACCCTCACCGGTCGCTGAGCCCGTTCACGGTCCGCTGCTGCCGGACGGCCCGGGGGTCGAGCGCCTCCAACGTGTCCGCGTCCACCGGATGACCGGCGGGGGTGCGCAGGTTCCGCACCGCCCGCGGGTCGATCGCCTCCAGCGTGTCGGCGTCCACTCCGTACCCCGGGGCCTGGGTCGGCCAGGCGCTGTCCGCCGGGGCCGGCGGAGGGCCGGCCTGCCGGGCCGCGGTGACCGCCACCCCGGCGACCATGCCGAGCAGGACACAGGCCAGGGCCAACACGACCGAGAGGATGCCGGGGGGTCGCCAGACCGCCAGCGTCACCACCGCGACGACCGTCGCCACGGACGCGACGACGGCCTTCGCCCGCGCATCGGGCTTCGGGAACGAACTCACCCGACAAGCATGGCCCAGCGCGTCGACCTGTCAACCGCCGGCCCGGGACGGCTTCCCGTCACCCACGCTCCACTTCGGAGCGGCGAAAAGCGTCGATCGAGAAAAAATCGTTACATTCCTTGGCTGTTTGCGGTGTCGGTCCGCGTTTGGGGGGCAACTCCGGTGGCCGTCCCTCCCTAAAGTGACGGGAGTCGAGGTCTCCTCGACCGACCTGTTCCCCACCGGAAGGCAGCCACATGCCACGTGCAGTCCGGTCCCTGACCGCAACAGGGATCGCCGGCATCGTCCTCGCCGGATCGGCCGTCGCGCCCGCCGCGGCGGCGACACCGCAACCGCCCGCGTACGACCGCACCAGCGCGGCCGAGGCACGCCGGGTGGACCGCGTGCCGACGCCGAAGCTCGACTGGTACGCCTGCTACGACTACGCCGAGTGCGCCACGGTCCGGCTCCCGCTGGACTACGACAACCCGAAGGGCGCAACCACCGAGGTCGCGCTGCTCCGGGTCAAGGCCCGCGACCAGCAGCACAAGGTCGGCAGCCTCTTCCTCAACCCGGGTGGCCCGGGCGGCTCCGGCACCAGCATCGCGCTCGCCGCGCCCTACTTCCTCGGCGACGACCTGCTCGACCGCTTCGACATCGTCGGTGTCGACCCGCGTGGCGTCGAGGCCAGCTCGAACATCAGGTGCTTCCGGTCGGTGAAGGACCAGACCCGGGCGTACGCCGGGCTGAACGTCGCGTTCCCGTGGACGAAGGCGGAGGAGAAGGCGTACGTCGCCGCGTCGAAGGCGGTCGGCACGGCGTGCTCGACCACCGGCAAGCCGCTGACCGGCGCCGCGTCCACCGCCGAGGTGGCCCGCGACATGGACGTGCTGCGCCGGGCGGTCGGCGACAGGAAGCTCAGCTACCTGGGCTTCAGCTACGGCACCGCCCTCGGGCAGTACTACGCCAACATGTTCCCGGACCGCTTCCGCGCGCTCGTCGTCGACGGGGTGCTCGACCCGAACGCCTGGGTCGGCCAGGGCAAGGCCCGCGACCAGCTCCAGGAGACCCGGCTGCGCAGCGCCGACGGGGCGTACAAGGCGCTGCACGAGATCCTCGTCCGGTGCGACAAGGCCGGCCCCGAGCAGTGCGCGCTGGCGGCCACCGGCGACCCGGTCGCCGCGTACGACACCGTGGCGAAGCGGCTGCGCAAGAAGCCGGCGGTGATCGACGACCCGGACTTCGGCTCGTTCACCGTCACCTACGCCGACTTCGTCGGCGCCACGCTCGGCGCGCTCTACGACCCGTACGGCTGGACCTCGGTGGTGGACCTGACCAGCCAGCTGCTGGCCCTGACCGACCCGGCCGCCGGCAAGGCCGCCGCCGCCTCGGCCCGCCAGGCGCTCGCCGCCCGCGCGGCGCAGGCCCGCCACCAGCGGGGGTACGACTTCCCGTACGACAACGGGCTGGAGACGTTCCTGACCGTCGACTGCACCGACGCGTACCACCCGAAGAGCGCGGACGCGTGGCCGGCGCTGTCGGCCAAGGAGGACCAGCGGGCGCCGTACTTCGGGCGGGCCTGGGCCTGGGGCACCGCGCCCTGTGCCCGCAACACCTGGACCGTGCGCGACGAGGACGCCTGGACCGGGCCGTTCCACCGCGTCACCGCCGCCCCGGTGCTGGTGGTCGGCAACTACTGGGACCCGGCGACCAACTACCAGGGCGCGGTCGGCTCGGCGAAGCTGCTGCCGAACAGCCGGCTGCTGAGCAGCGACAGCTGGGGGCACACCGCGTACGGCACGTCGGCGTGCGTGACCGGCCGGATCGACACGTACCTGCTCACCGGCAAGCTGCCGGCCAAGGGCACGGTCTGCGTCGGTGACGCGCAGCCGTTCCAGGACGAGCCGGCGACCGACCGCGCGGACGCGTCCAAGAGCGCGCTGGCCAAGGCCGGCGAGCCCGGCCGGGGCGAGCCGAAGCGGCTGCCGCCGGTGGCGACGCCGCGGCCCGCGGTCGGCACGCTGACCGTGCGCTGAGGAACCCCCGGGGTACGGCGGGTGGTCGGGCACCCGCCGTACCCCGGGCCCGGCGATGCGCGGCGCGGTGTGCGCCGACCGCTACCCTGAGTGCCCCCGTCGTCGTGTCCCCGATCGAGGTCGCCCGATGCCCGAGGTCCTTGCCCGCCACCGGTTCCGTTCCCTCGCCACCACGCTGGCGGTGGCGCTGACGCTGACGCTGGCCGCCGTGGCCGGCTGCGACAACCGCCGCGAGCCGCCGCTGCCCTCGGTCCTCGACAAGCTGCGCGAGTCGCACATCGACGGGCAGGCGAAGATCAAGATCGGGGTGGCCACCACCGAGCCGTTGATGGGCGAGCTGCGCAACGGCACGCACACCGGCTTCGACGTGGAGATCGCCCGCTACGTAGCCTCGTCGCTCGGCTTCGAGGGGGACCAGCGGATCGAGTGGGTGTCGCTGGCCACCGAGGACCGCATCCCCGCGCTCCAGGGCGGCACCGTCGACCTGGTCGTGTCCAGCTTCTCCATCACCGAGGAGCGGCAGAAGCTGGTCAGCTTCGCCGGGCCGTACTTCGTCACCACCCAGGAGGTGATGGTGCCGAAGCGGCTGCGCGACCGCGTCCGCACCATCGAGGACCTGCGCCGACCCGAGCTGAAGATCTGCACCAGCGGCGGCTCGACCACCGAGGCGGAGCTGGAGAAGCACCAGGTCCGGGCGTACGTGGTGAAGGAGGTCGGCGACTGCGTCCGGGGCATCCGGGAGGGGCGCTACGACGCGGTCAGCTCGGACGAGACCATCCTGGCCGGCTTCCTCTCCCAGTACCCGACCGAGTTCGAGATCGTCGACATGCCGTTCGGCACCAGCGAGCTGCTCGGCATCGGGGTGCCGATCGGCGATCCGGCGCTGCGCGACCTGGTCGCGTTCTTCCTCCACAAGAGCTACCTGGAGGGGCGGGACGGGATCAGCAGCCCCTGGCTGACCGCGTACAACCGCACGCTCGGGCCGTGGCTGAAGGCGGACAAGTCCCAGCCGCAGCCGCTCGACGTGCCGAAGCTCGTCGACTTCGACGACAAGGCGCCCCGGCGATGACCGCGCCGGCGACACTGCCGGACACCGTCGAGTCGACCCGTCCCGCGCCGCGGCCGGCCGACCCCGCCGAACGCCGGGCCCGGGCCAGCCAGTCGTTCTGGACCGCTGTCGTCGGGGTGCCCGCCGTCTTCTCGGTGCTGCGACTCGGCGTCGAGGCCGGCGGCGAGTTGCAGACCACGTTGCTGCTGGTGGCCAACGTCGGCACGGTGAACCTGCTGGCCGGCTTCCTCACCACGGCCGCCGCCCTGCTCTCCACCGCGCTGGTCGCGGTGTTCGCGCTCGGCGCGGTGCTGCGGGTCAGCGTGGACCGGATGTCGTCCGGAATGCGCCGCCCGCTCTTCGCGCGCTGGGTGGACAGCACCCCGGCCTGGTTCGCGGTGGCCAGCTTCCTGCTCGCGCTGGTCACCTGGCCGCTGCTCTACCTGCCGTTGCTGCTGCCGGCGTTCGTGGCCGCGTTCCAGCTCAGCCCGGAGCGGCTGCACGAGCAGCGGGTGCCCCGGCTGCTGCTGCTCGGCGCCGGCTTCGTCGGCTACCTCTGGCTGCTCGGGCCCACGCTGCTCGACGCCGGCCGGCAGGGGGAGGCGCTGGCGGTGGTGCTGCTGGTCGTACCCCCGGTCCTGGCCCTGTTCGTGACCGGCCCGCTACCGGCGGCGGTGATCCGGCCACTCGCGTCGATCACCGAGGCGGCGGTGCTGGCCATGCTGGTCTGGGCCGCGCTGCCGGTGATCAGCACGCCGGTGCTGCCGCTGACGGTGACCACCGTCGAGTCCGCGCCGGGCGTCACCGAGGACGTGCGCGGCCACGTCGTCACCGTGGACGACGTCGACGTGGTGCTGCTCCAGGAGCGCGGCGGCGTGCGCTACCTGCCGGTCGACCAGGTACGCGCCCAGGTGCTCTGCCCGAGCGAGGACGAACTGCCCCGGCGGCAGTTGCGGGTGCGCGACTTCCACGTGGAGGACTCGCTGCTGGAGGGGCTGGGGCGCCGGGTCCGCCCGGTGCACCGCATCGACGCCGCCTGCCGCACCGTCGACTGACCGGTCAGTAGGACTTGTCCTGGCCGAGGACGTGCTGGGCGACGAAGTTGAGGATCATCTCGCGGCTGACCGGGGCGATCCGGCCGGCCCGTACCGCGCCGAGCAGCGTCGCCACGCCGTACTCGGTGGTCATGCCGGCACCGCCGAGCGCCTGGACGGCGGTGTCGACGGCGAGCGCGGCGGCCTCGCCGGCCGCGTACTTGGCCATGTTGCCGGAGACGCCCGCCTCCAGGTCGCGACCGGCGTCGTAGAGCGTGGCCGCCTTGTAGATCATCAGCCGGGCCAGCTCCACCTGGACGGCCGCGTGGGCGAGCGGGTGCGCGACGCCCTGGTGCGAGCCGATCGACCGGCCGCCCCACACCTTGCGGGTGGCGGTGTAGTCGGACGCCTTCTCGATCGCGTACCGGCCGGTGCCGGCGCCCATCGCGGCGACCGTGATCCGCTCCGGGTTGAGCCCGGCGAACAGCGCCGGCAGCCCGGCGTCGAGCGACTCGCCGACCAGCGCGTCGGCGGGCAGTCGGACGTCGTCCAGGTAGAGCAGGAACTGGTTCTCCGGGGACAGGATCTCCATGTCCAGCCTGGACTTCTCCAGGCCCGGCGCGTCGGTGGGCACGATGAACAACGCCGGCTTCAACCTGCCGCTCGCGGCGTCCTCGGTGCGGGCGACCACGAGCACGTGCCCGGCCTCGTCGATGCCGGAGATGTAGACCTTGCGGCCGGAGATCAGCCAGTCGTCGCCGTCGCGCCGGGCGACGGTGCCGAGCCGGTGGAAGTTCGAGCCCGCGTCCGGCTCGGTGATCGCGAAGACGATCTTCTGGGAGCCGTCCGCGAGCCCGGGGAGGTGCTTCTTGCGCTGCTCCTCCGTACCGTGCTTGTTGATCACCGTGGCGGCGATGGCGGGGGAGACCACGAGCAGCAGCAGCGGGCAGCCCGCCGCGGCCAACTCCTCGCAGACGAGCGCCAGGTCGGTGATGCCGCCGCCCCCGCCGCCGTACTCGGTGGGGATGTTCACGCCTAGGTAGCCCAGCCGGCCGGCCTCGTGCCACAGCTCGGTGGTGTGCTCTCCCGCCTTCGCCTTCCCGACGAAGTAGGAGTGGCCGTACTTGCGGCCCAGCTCCCGTACGGCGTCGCGGAGCTGGTCCTGCTCGGGGGTGAGGTCGAAGTTCACTGCGGGTCCTCCTCGGGGTCCACCACGGCCAGTACGGCACCCGTCTCGACCTGGCCGCCGGCCGGCACCGGCAGCTCCGCCACCACGCCGTCGGCGGGGGCGAGCACGGGATGTTCGAGCTTCATCGCTTCCAGCGTCAGCAGCAGGTCACCGGCGGCGACCCGCTGGCCGACCTCGACGTGCACCCGGGTCACCGCGCCGGGCAGTGGCGCGAGCAGCGACCCGGCCGCCAGCTCCGCGGCGGGCCGGGGCAGCCGGGGCAGCTCGGTGAGGCTCACCGCCCCGTCCGGGCCGTCCACGAAGACCGACGACCCCACCCGGTGTACGCGGAACGCGCGCCGCACCCCGTCGACGTCGAGCACCACCCGATCCGGCGCGGCGCTCACCAGCTCCACCTGCGGTGGCTCCGGCTCGGGCTCGGTGTTAAGAGGGGGCCCTTCCTCTACTTCAGGCGTTAATAGGGGGCCCTTGCTTTCCCACTCGGCGAGCGTGCCGGTGCGGGTGAGGCGGTAGGTGATCTCGATGTCGTGGAACCGAGTGACCTGCGGAACGGCCGGCACGTTGCGCCACCCCGCCGGCAGGCCGGCCAGCACCGGCGCGGCGGCCCGGCGCGCGGCGGCCCCGGCCAGCGCGGCGGCCAGCGCCGCCACCGGAAGCTGCGCGGCCGGCAGCAACGGCGCGAAGACCTCGGGATGCCGGTCCAGGAAGCCGGTGTCCACGTCGGCGGCGGCGAACTCCCTGCTGCGCAGCACGCGGACCAGCAGGTCCCGGTTGGTGGCGACGCCGTGCAGCTCGGCCCGGGCCAGCGCGCCGGCCAGGGCGCGGGCCGCCTCGGCGCGGGTGGGCCCCCAGGCGACCAGCTTGGCCAGCATCGAGTCGTAGTGCACGCTCACCGTCGAGCCGTCCACCACGCCGGAGTCCAGGCGCAGCCCGCGGGTCGGCCCGAACTCGGCCCCGACCCCGGGGACCGCGAACCGGTGCAGGGTGCCGGTGGCCGGGCGGAAGCCCTGGGCCGGGTCCTCCGCGCAGAGCCGCACCTCGATGGCGTGGCCGTCCGGGGCCGGCGTGGTCGTGACCGGCAGCGGCTCGCCCTCGGCGACCAGCAGTTGCAGGCGGACCAGGTCCAGGCCGGTGGTCAGCTCGGTGACCGGATGCTCCACCTGGAGGCGGGTGTTCATCTCCAGGAAGTGGACCTGGCCGTCCGGCGCCAGCAGGAACTCCACCGTGCCGGCGCCCACGTAGTCGACCGCCCGCCCGGCCGCCACCGCCGCCTCGTGCAGCCGTTCGCGCACCTCGTCCGGAAGCACACCGGGCGCCTCCTCGACGATCTTCTGGTGGCGGCGCTGGATCGAGCAGTCGCGCACCCCGAGCGCCACCACCGTGCCGTGGCTGTCACCGAAGATCTGCACCTCGACGTGGCGACCCCGCTCGACGTACCGCTCGATGAAGACCGTGCCGTCGCCGAACGCCGCCGCCGCCTCGCGGCGGGCGCCCGCGACGGCCTCGGCGAGCCCGGCCGCGTCGCGGACGATCCGCATGCCCCGGCCGCCGCCGCCCGCGCTGGCCTTGACCAGCACCGGGAAGTCGGTGACCTGCCCGGGGTCGGTCCAGGTGGGCAGCATCGGCACGCCGGCGTCGGCGAGCAGCGCCTTGGCGGCCATCTTGTCGCCCATCGCGGCGATCGCCTTGGCCGGCGGTCCGACCCAGGTCAGGCCGGCGTCGGTGACGGCCGCCGCGAACTCGGCGTTCTCGGCGAGGAAGCCGTAGCCGGGGTGGACGGCGTCCGCGCCGGCTCGCCGGGCCGCGTCCAGGATCAGGTCGATGCGCAGGTACGTCTCGGCCGGCGTGTTCCCCGGCAGCCGCACCGCCTGGTCGGCCTCGGCGACGAACGGCGCGTCGGCGTCCGCGTCGGAGTGCACGGCGACCGTCGCCACGCCGAGCGCCCGGCAGGTGGCGAGGACCCGGCGGGCGATCTCGCCCCGGTTGGCAACCAGAAGCCTGGTAATCATCGAGCAGCCCCCTACATCCGGAAGACGCCGAAACCGTCGGCGCCCTTCACCGGTCCGTTGTGTATCGCCGACAGGCAGAGCCCGAGGACGGTACGGGTGTCCCGGGGGTCGATCACCCCGTCGTCGTAGAGCCGGCCGGACAGGAACAGCGCCCCGGACTGCGACTCGATCTGCTGCTCGACCATCATCCGCATCGCGGTGTCGGTGTCCTCGTCGTACTCGCGGCCCCGGGCGGCGGCGGCCTGCCGGGCCACGATGGACAGCACGCCGGCGAGCTGCGCCGGGCCCATCACCGCCGACTTCGCGTTCGGCCAGGTGAACAGGAACCTCGGCTCGTACGCCCGGCCGCACATGCCGTAGTTGCCGGCGCCGTAGGAGGCGCCCAGGTTGACCGTCAGGTGCGGCACCGTCGAGTTCGACACCGCGTTGATCATCAGGGCGCCGTGCTTGATGATGCCGCGCTGCTCGTACTCGGTGCCGACCATGTAGCCGGTGGTGTTTTGGAGGAAGACCAGCGGGGTGTCGGCCGCGTTGGCGAGCTGGATGAACTGGGCCGCCTTCTGCGCCTCGGCGCTGAACAGCACGCCCCGGGCGTTGGCCAGCACGCCGACCGGCCAGCCGTGCAGCTCACCCCAGCCGGTGACCAGCGCGGTGCCGTAGCCGGGCTTGAACTCGTCGAACGCGCTGTCGTCGAGCACCCGGGCCAGCACCTCGCGCGGGTCGAACGGCACCTTCAGGTCGGCGCTGGCGATGCCGAGCAGCTCCTCCGGGTCGTACCGGGGTGGCAGCGGGTGGGGGGTGCGTGGCGGCGGGCCGTGCTTGCGCCAGTTGAGCCGGCGGACGCACTGCCGGGCCAGGCGGATGCCGTCCCGCTCGTCCTCGGCGAGGAAGTCGGCCAGGCCGGAGGTGGTGGCGTGCATCGTCGCGCCGCCCAACGACTCGTCGTCGGTGACCTCGCCGGTGGCCATCTTCACCAGCGGCGGCCCGGCCAGGTAGACCTGCGACCGGTCCCGGATCATGATGGTGAAGTCCGACATGCCCGGCACGTACGCGCCGCCTGCGGTGGCGTTGCCGAACACCACGCTGACCGTGGGGATCTTCGCCGCGGAGAGCCGGGTCAGGTCGCGGAACACCCGCCCGCCGGGAATGAAGATCTCCGCCTGGGTGGGCAGGTCGGCGCCGGCGGACTCGACCAAATTCACCATCGGCAGCCGGTTGGCCAGCGCGATCTCGCCCGCCCGCCGCGTCTTCGCCAGCGACCAGGGGTTGATCGCGCCGCCGCGTACGGTCGGGTCGTTCGCCACGATCAGGCACTCGACGCCCTCGACCACGCCGATTCCGGTTACGGTGCTGGCGCCGACCGGGAAGTCGGTGCCGTACGCGGCCACCGGCGACAGCTCCAGGAACGGGCTGTCCGGGTCGAGCAGCAGCTCGATCCGCTCCCGGGGGAGCAGCTTGCCGCGCCCGTGGTGGCGGGTCACGTACTTCTCGCCGCCACCGGCCCGGGCCTGGTCGAGCGACGCCTCCAGTTCGGCGAGGCGCTTCAGCAGCGCCTCCCGGTTGGCGGTGAAGGCGGGCGCGGACGGGTCGACGGCGCTCTGCAGGACAGTCGTGCTCATAGGCCCATGCCCTTCGCGATGATCTCGTTCATGATCTCGGTGGTGCCGCCGCCGATGCCGAGCAGACGGGCGTCCCGGTAGTGCCGCTCGACCTCGGCGTCGCGCATGTAACCGAACCCGCCGTGCAGTTGCAGCGCCGCGTCGACCACCCAGTCGCAGGTGGCCACTGCGACGTTCTTCGCCATGGCCACCTCGGTCACCACCGGCTGCCCGGCGGCCACCCGCTCGGCGACGTCGTGCACGTACGCCCGCGCCGCGTCGGTGCGGCTGTGCATCTCGGCCAGCTTGTGCCGGACGACCTGGCGCCCGACGAGCGGCCGGCCGAACGTGGAGCGGTCCCGGCACCACCGCACGGCCAGGTCCACGCAGCGCTGCGCGGTCGCGTACGCCTGGGTGGCGAGCGAGAGCCGCTCGATGGCGAACTGCTGCATGATGGCGAGGAAGCCGGTGTCCTCCGGGCCGACCCGGTTCGTCACCGGCACGCGTACGTCGACGAAGGACAGCTCGGCGGTGTCCGAGCAGTGCCAGCCGAGCTTCTCCAGCCGGCTGCCCACGGTGAACCCGGGCGAGCCCTTGTCGATCACGAGCAGGCTCAGCGAGCCCGACCCGGGGAAGTCGGTGCAGACCGCGGTGGTGACGAAGTCCGCCCGGATCCCGCTGGTGATGTATGTCTTCGCACCGTTCACCACGTAGTGGTCGCCGTCGCGTACCGCGCAGGTGCGGATGCCTGCCACGTCGGAGCCGCCGTCCGGCTCGGTGATCGCCAGCGCGCCGATCATGGTCCCGGCCAGGGTGGGCCGGACGTACCTCTCGGTCAGGTGCTCGTTCCGCGCCGCGACGATGTGCGGGAGCGCGATCCCGTGCGTGAACAGCGCGGCGACCAGCCCGGACGACCCGCCCGAGCGGATGATCTCCTCGGTGACCACCATCGAGTCGAGCAGGTCGCCGCCGCTGCCGCCGACCGACTCGGGGAAGCCGATGCCCAGCAGCCCGATCTTCGCGGCGGTCTCGTGCAGCGACCGGGGCACCTCGCCGGCCCGCTCCCACCCGGCCAGGTGCGGCAGCACCTCGCGGGTGACGAAGGAGCGGGTCAGCTCGCGCAGCTGGCGGCGTTCGGGGGTGTCCACGATGGTCATGCCGGCACCTCCGCCGGCAGGTCGACCACCCGGGAGCGCAACAGCTCGCCGAGCGCCTTGGCCTGCGGGTCGAACCGGGTGGAGGCGGCCACGCCCTGGCCGAGCAGCCCCCGGATCACGAAGTTGACCGCGCGCAGGTTCGGCAGCTCGTACCGCTCGACGGTCAGCGGCGCGGTCTCCGGCAGCAGTTCGGCCAGCCGCTCCACCGTGAGCCAGCCGCGCAGCCAGGCCCAGGTCGGGTCCGTGCGGGCCCAGACGCCGAGGTTGGCGTCGCCACCCTTGTCCCCCGACCGCGCCCCCACCAGCTCACCCAGCGGCCCCCGCCGGGTGGCGTGCAAGGAAGGGCCCCCTGTTAACGCCTCGTGTTGTAAAGGGGCCCCCTGCAAACCGCTCGTCACCGTGGGCGGCGGGACCGGCACGCGCTCGCCGGAGGGCAGCACCGCGACGTGCTCCACCGCGTCCTGCGCGATCGTGTCGGCGGTGAACACCCCGTACGGGGTGGCGTCGCCGGGCAGCGTGGTCAGCGTGCAGCCCGGGTAGGAGGCCAGCGCCAGTTCCACCGCCGCCGCCGAGAACGCCCGCCCGGCCCGCGACTTGTCGCCGTCGCGCAGGTGGACGTGCAGCAGCGCGCTCGCCGCCTCGGTGTCGCCGGTGTCCGGGTGGTCGGTGCGGGCCAGCGTGAACTCCAGCCCCTCGGTGCCGACCGACTCCTCGATCTGGCTGCGGACCAGGGCCGCCTTGGCCGGCACGTCCAGCCCGCACAGGACGAACGTCATCGAGTTGCGGAAACCGCCGAGGTTGTTGACGCCCACCTTCAGCGTGTCCGGCGGCGGCGTGCCGCGCACCCCGGTGACGCGTACCCGGTCCGGGCCCTCCTGGTCCAGCCGCACCGTGTCCAACCGGGTCACCACGTCCGGCCCGAGGTAGTCCGGCCCGCCCACCTCGTAGAGCAGCTGCGCGGTGACCGTCTCGACGGTCACCGCGCCACCGGTGCCCGGGTGCTTGGTGAGCACCGACGAGCCGTCCGGGTGCAGCTCGGCGATCGGGAAGCCGGGGCGGCGCCCGCCGTCCGGCAGCTCGGTGAAGAAACTGAAGTTGCCGCCGGTGACCTGCGCCCCGCACTCGATCAGGTGCCCGGCCACGGTCGCCCCGGCCAGCGCGTCGAGGTCGTCCCGGCCCCACCCGAAGCGGGCGATGGCCGGCCCGACCGCCAGCGAGGCGTCGGTGACCCGCCCGGTCACCACCACGTCCGCACCCGCGTCGAGGCAGGCCGCGATCCCGAACGCGCCCAGGTACGCGTTCGCGGTCAGCGCGTCCGGCCGCTGGAGCGCGTCGCCCTCGACGTACCCGACCCGCACGTCGAGGCCGAGTCGGGCGGCCAGCGACCGGACCGCGTCGGCCAGCCCGGCCGGGTTGAGGCCGCCGGCGTTGGTGACCAGCGTGACGCCGCGCTCCCGCGCGGTGCCGAGCACACCCTCCAGTTGGCGCAGGAACGTCTTCGCGTAGCCCAGCGACGGGTCGCGCATCCGGTCCCGGCCGAGGATCAGCATGGTCAGCTCGGCCAGGTAGTCGCCGGTCAGCACGTCCAGCTCGCCGCCGTCGAGCATCTCGCGCCAGGCGTCGAACCGGTCGCCGTAGAACCCGGACGCGTTCCCGACCCGCAGCACGCTCATGCGGGCGTTCCGCTCGCCGGCTGCCGCTTGTCGCCGGGCGGGCCGGCGAACGCCTGGGCCACGTCCAGCCACTCGTCGGCCACCGGCCCGGTCGCCACCAGGGCCAGGTCGGCGCGGTGCCGGCGCTGGGTGACCAGCAGGCAGAAGTCGAGCGCCGGCCCGGTCACCCGGTCGGCCGCGTCGGCCGGCCCGAAGACCCACGGCTCACCGTCCACGGGCGGGGTCAGCTCCACCCGCACCGGCGCCGTGGGCACCTCGCGGCCGTGGGCCGCGAAGCCGTGCCCGAGGGTACGGAAGCCGAGGTGCGCGACGTGCCGCAGCCGCGCGGTCGGGGTACGCCGGACGTCGAGCGCGTCGGAAACGTCCTCGCCGTGCGCCCACGTCTCCATGAGCCGCGCGGTGGCCATCGAGGCGGGTGACATGCTCGTGCCGTACCAGGGCATCTTCTGCCCGGGCGGGACGGCGGCGAGCGCGCCGGCGAGCGCCGAGCGGCCGGCCCGCCAGCGGGCCAGCAGTGCCGGCGGCGGGGCGAGGAAGGACTCGGCGCCGTCCTCGACCAGGCGCGTCGGGTCCGGCGCGGAGGTGACCGAGGCGAAGAACGCCGCCTCGTCGGTGGCGGCCAGGTGGGCCACGTGGTCGGTCCAGGCGAGGTGCGCGACCTGGTGGGCGACGGTCCAGCCGGGGGCCGGTGTCGGCCGTGCCCACCCCGCCGGCGGCAGTTCCGCGACGAGCGCGTCGAGCTGCTCGGACTCGGCGGCCAGATCCGCGAGCAGTGCTGTCAGGTCGACCATGGTGCCTCCGGGCGGGACGGGCCGTCAGGGGATCAGTGCCGCTCGCCCTCCGCGGTGAGCAGCGCGGCGAGCTGGCGCTTCCAGGCGTGCAGCAGGGTGGTGCGGCGGGTCGAGTCGTCGCTGAGCAGGTTGGCCACGCCGAGGCCGCGGAGCAGGTCGAGCGTGGTCTGGACCGATTCGCGGACGCCGGGGCGGCGCTCGTCCACGCCGAGCAGCTCGACGGTGAGCCGGTGCATCTCGCGGCCGATCCGGGCCTCCAGCGGGACCAGCGCGTCGCGCAGCTCGGCGTCGGTGCGGGCGGCCACCCACAGCTCCAGCGCGGCGACGAAGAGCGGGCCGGTGAAGGCGGCGGCGAGCAGGTCGACCACCCCGTCGAGCCGGCGCGGGCCGGCCGGCAGGGCCTCCGCCTCGGTGCGCAGCTCGACCGCCCGACGCTCGGTCAGATGGGCGACGGCGGCGGTGACCAGCGCCGCCTTTGTCGGGTAGTGGTGCAGCTGGGCGCCCCGGGAGACGCCGGCGCGGGCCGCCACCACCGTCGTGGTGGTGCCGGACCAGCCGTGCTCCACCAGGCACTCGACGGTCGCCTCCAGCAGTCGGGCCTGGGTGGCGCGGCTGCGGTCCTGCTGAGGGACGCGGGTCGATGAGGCGGGCACGGGGACAGCCTGCCGCCCGCAAAACAAACAGTCAAGCCTGACTTTTTTGAAAGGCGGGGCCCCTTGTTAACGCCTCCGGTAGAGGAAGGGCCCCTTGTTAACGGTCAGCGGCCGTCGCGGGGGCCGAAGGCGGCGAGCGCGTCGGCGTCGGAGTGGCGGGATCGGACGTACTCGTCGGCCCACGCCGCCGCGTCGGGAAAGGTGGATCCGGCGGCGATCCGGGCGCACGCGGCGTCCACGTCGAAGGCCGTCCGGCGCAGCTGCACGCCGGGGCCGAGCAGGGCCCACCAGGCGCCCGCGCCGCCGTACGGCATGCCGACGCTGCCCGGGTTCACCACCAGGCGGCGGTCGACCAGCCGCGCGAACGGCATGTGGGTGTGCCCGCAGACCACTGTGGTGACCTCGGCCGGGAGGTCGGCGAAGACCTCGGCCCAGCGGTCCAGGCGGGAGTCGACGAGCACCATCTCCTCGTCGTCGCGGGGCGTGGCGTGGCAGAACAGCACCTCACCCAGGCCGGCGACGGGCAGCGTGACGCGCTGCGGCAGCGTGGCCAGCCGGGCCACCTGGTCGTCGCGGAGCTGGGCGGCGGCCCAGTTGGAGACGTCGTACGGGGCTGGCCGGCCGGCACGGGCCGCCACCAGGTCACGTTCACCGTTGCCGCCCACCCAGCACGCCCGGTCACCGAGCGCGGCGAGCCGGTCCAGCACCTCGACCGGCTGCGGGCCGTCGGCGATGTCGCCGGTGAGCACGATCAGGTCGGCGGTGGCCACGTCCGGCTCGGCCAGCACGGCGTCCAGCGCCGGCAGGACGCCGTGGATGTCGGAGAGGACGGCGACACGTTCACGCATCGCCCCAGCCTGGACGCCGACCGCCGGGCCGTCCAGGAATTCTGCGCCGGGCAGAGACGGCACCGGCCCGGACCGCGCGCGGCGGGCCGGGCCGGGAGAGCCGGTGCGGAGGTCAGACGCGCGCGCGGCGGGCCAGGCGCTCCGGGTCGAGGATGATGATGCTCTTGCCGTCCAGGCGCAGCCAGCCGCGCGAGGCGAAGTCGGCGAGCGCCTTGTTGACGGTCTCCCGGGAGGCGCCGACGAGCTGGGCGATCTCCTCCTGGGTGAGGTCGTGGGTCACCCGCAGCACGCCGCCGTCGCGGGTGCCGAAACGGCCGGCCATCTGGAGCAGGTTCTTGGCGACCCGGCCCGGCACGTCGGTGAAGATCAGGTCGGCCAGCGAGTCGTTGGTCCGGCGCAGCCGGCGGGCCAGCACGCGCAGCAGCTGCTCGGCGATCTCGGGCCGGTTGTTGAGCCAGGGGCGCAGGGCCTGCTTGCGCAGCCGCACCAGCCGGGTGTCGGTGACCGCCGTGGCCGTCGCCGTACGCGGGCCCGGGTCGAAGAGCGACAGCTCGCCCACCATGTCCGACGGGCCCATCACGGCGATCAGGTTCTGCCGGCCGTCCGCGGCGCGGCGACCCACCTTGATCTTGCCGGACAGGAGGATGTAGAGACTGTCGCCGGGCTCGCCCTCGTTGAAGACGACCTCGCCCTTGCGGACCTCGATCGTCTCCATCTCCTTGGCGAGCGCCTCGGCAGCCTCCGGGTCGACACCCTGGAAGATCCCGCTGCGGGCCAGTACCTCGTCCATCGCGCACCTCCGCCTGCGCGTGCCGTCCGTCGGCCGGGTCCGCCGTCCGCTGATCCCTCGCGCGCCGCCAGTCTAGGCGCACATGAGCAGGAATCAGAGGCGCACCCCTGGAATCTTGATCGTTGGGCGTAACCTGCCCGACCTGGTGAGCGGCTAGGATCCCGCCTCCGGCCCGGGCCGGCGCCACCCGTTCCCACCTGCGATCGTAGGGTGACCGGCGTGCTCTGTGCGCCGATCCTGACCACCCGGTCCGAAACCGGCCGGGACATCCCGCTCCTGGTCTGGCGGTCCGAGGCGCCGCTGCTGGCGGTCGGCTCCGCCCCGCTGGGCGGGGGGATCGGCGTCCGCCGGTGGGTGGTGAACGCGACCGTGCCGATGTCGTACGACCGGGACGACCCCGCCGCCCACCTGGCCGAGATGGCCCGCGACCTCGACCTGGACGGGCCCGGCGTCGGGCTGCTCACCGGCGTGGACGTGACCGAGGTGGTGCACCGCGCGGACAGCGGCGTCCGGGTCTGGGCCACCGTCGGCCTGGGCACCCCGGTGTGGGCCGCCGCGCCCGCGCCCGCGCCGCCCGTCCAGCGCGTCGGCACGGTCAACATCGTCGTACACGTGCCGGCCCGGCTCGGCGAGGCCGCCCTGGTCAACGCGGTGGCCACGGCCACCGAGGCGAAGGCGCAGGCGATCTGGGAGCTGGGCCTGCCGGCCACCGGCACCCCCACCGACGCGGTCACCGTGCTCTGCCCCGCCGACGGCGACCCGGCCCCGTACGGCGGGCCCCGCTCGACCTGGGGCGCCCCGCTGGCCCGGGCCGTGCACGCCGCCGTCCGGGCGGGCGGCGCCGGCACCGTGGTGCCCTGGTCCGACCGGAGAGGGCTCTGACGTGCCACGACGGGTAAACCGACCGATCGGCCCTCGTCGGAGCGAACCCGGGACGGTAGCGTCGCCGACGATGTACGCTTCCGCCCGCTCTGCGCCCTGGTCCCGCCGCGCCGCCGCCCCCGGCCCGCGTCCCGCCGTCCCCGGTCGACGCCTCGCCGGGCTCGCCGCGCTCCTCGCCGTCCTCCTGGTCGCCGGCTGCTCGACCTCCGGCGGGGACGACCCGCGCTGGCAGACCGGGCAGGGCGGGGGGACCCCCGGCTCGGCCGCTCCCGCGACGGCCGACCAGCCCGCCGCGGACGGTGCGGCCGACCGGGCGATCTCGCTGACCGCCACCGGCGACGTGATCATGGGTAACGCGCCGAACCGGCTGCCCCCCAACGGCGGCAAGGGCTTCTTCGACGACGTGAAGTCGGCGCTCAAGGGCGACCTGGTGATGGGCAACCTGGAGGAGCCGCTCACCGACGACACGGGCGCCGGCAAGTGCGGCCCGAACCCGAAGAACTGCTACCAGTTCCGGGCGCCCCCCGGCTATGCGGCGCACCTGCGCTCGGCCGGGTTCCAGCTGCTCAACCAGGCCAACAACCACGGCAACGACTACGGCCAGCAGGGCTACGAGAACACCCAGTCGGCGCTGGAGGCGCACGGGCTCAAGCACACCGGGGCGCCGGGCGAGATCACCGTGGTCGACGTCAAGGGCGTCAAGGTGGCCGTGGTCGGCTTCTCGTCGTACCCCTGGTCGAACAGCCTGATCGACATCGACGCCGCCAAGCAGGTGATCGAGTTGGCCAAGGAGCAGGCCCAGCTCGTGGTGGTCCAGGTGCACATGGGCGCCGAGGGCGCCGACCGCACCCGGGTGAAGCCGGGCACCGAGATGTACGTCGGCGAGAACCGCGGCGACCCGATGCGCTTCTCCCGCGCGGTCATCGACGCCGGCGCGGACCTGGTGATCGGGCACGGGCCGCACGTGCTGCGGGGCATGGAGTTCTACAAGGGCCGGCTGATCGCCTACAGCCTGGGCAACTTCGCCGGCGGCGGGAAGTCGCTGAACAGCGCCGGCCGGCTCGGCTGGGGCGGCGTGCTCAAGGTGTCGCTCACCGCCGAGGGCCGCTTCGTCGGCGGCACCTTCACCTCGACCGCGATGAACGGCGTCGGCAAGCCGTCGGTCGACCGGCAGGACCGTGGCCTCGGCCTGGTCCGCGAGGTGACCGCGGCCGACTTCCCGGACACCGGCGCGAAGCTCGACCCGAGCGGCAAGATCAGCGCGCCGGCGGGTGGCTGAGCGCACGCCACCCGCGTGGACCCGCCGGAGCGTCGGCCCCGCGACGTAGGCTGGCCGGCGTGACCACGCGCTCTCCCGAGACCGACCTCGGTCGTACGCGTCGCGCCCGCCGCATCGGTCGGGTGCTGACCGAGACCCACCCCGACGCGCACTGTGAACTCGACCACTCCAACGCGCTGGAGCTGGCCGTCGCCACGATCCTCTCCGCCCAGTGCACCGACAAGAAGGTCAACGAGGTCACGCCGAAGCTGTTCGCCCGCTACCGCACCGCCGCCGACTACGCCGGGGCGGACCGGGGCGAGCTGGAGGAGCTGATCCGGCCCACCGGGTTCTACCGCAACAAGACCAGCTCCCTGATCAACCTGGGCCGCGCGCTCTGCGAGCGCTACGACGGCGAGGTGCCGGGCAAGCTGGTCGACCTGGTGACGCTGCCCGGGATCGGGCGCAAGACCGCGAACGTGATCCTCGGCAACGCCTTCGACGTCCCCGGCATCACCGTCGACACCCACTTCCAGCGACTGGTGCAGCGGTGGCAGCTGACCACCGAGACCGACCCGGTCAAGATCGAGCACGCGATCGGCGCGCTCTACCCGAAGCGCGACTGGACGATGCTGTCGCACCAGATCATCTTCCACGGCCGCCGGGTCTGCCACGCCCGCAAGCCCGCCTGCGGCGCGTGCACGCTGGCGAAGCTCTGCCCCGCGTACGGCACCGGGCCGACCGAGCCGGCGGCCGCGGCCAAGCTGTTGAAGGGCCCGCGCGCGCGGGACCTGGCGGTCGCCGTCGGCCTCGACCCCGACCTGGTGCCGCAGCAGGCGGCCGCGGCGGACGTGCCGTGACGCGCCGGCTCGCGTACCTGCTCGTCCCGCTGCTGCTCGCGGCGGCGGGCTGCACCGCCACGGCCGAGGAGCCGGCCGGCCCGGCGCCGGCCACCCGGGCCGAACGTCCGTCGCCGTTCGCCGACTGCGCCCCGCTGACCGTCGCGCCCGCGTCGGCCGCCCCGGCGCCGGCCGGCGCCACCGGGGCCGAGCTGCCCGAGCTGACGTTGAACTGCTTCACCGGCGGCGCGCCGGTGCGGGTGCGTGACGTCAGGGGCCCGGCGGTGATCAACGTGTGGGCGTCCTGGTGTGCCCCGTGCCGCAAGGAGCTGCCCGCCTTCCAGCGGCTCAGCGAGCGGGCCGACGGGCGGTTCCAGGTCATCGGCGTGAACAGCCGGGACAGCCGGGGCGGCGCGCAGTCCATCGGCGAGGACTTCGGCGTCGGTTTCCCGATGCTCGTCGACCAGGGTGACGCGTTCCAGCGCGCGCTCGAACGCAACGCGTTCCCGCTGACCGTCCTGGTCGACGCCGACGGTCGGATCCGGCACGTCGACGCGACCGGCGCGTTGGACGACGACCGGCTCGCGACGCTGGTCCGTACCCATCTCGGGGTGACGGTGTGACCCGGAGGCCGCCCGCGTGGATCGACCCGCTGCTGGGCCGGCTGGGCAGTGCCCGGGCGGAGGACTTCACCCGGATCGTCACCCCGGACAGCGGCGGCCGGGAGAGCGCCGTGCTGGTGCTGCTCGGCGAGGAACCCGACGCCGGGCCGGACGTGTTGGTCCTCCAGCGCGCCGCGACGCTGCGCAACCACGCCGGGCAGCCGGCCTTCCCCGGCGGCGCCGCCGACCCGGAGGACGCCGACGCCCGCGCCACCGCACTGCGCGAGGCGAACGAGGAGGTCGGCCTCGAACCGGGCAGCGTCACCGTGCTCGCCGAGCTGCCCCGGCTCTGGATCCCGGTCAGCGACTTCGTGGTCACCCCGGTGCTCGCCTGGTGGCACGACCCGCACCCGGTGCACCCGCGCGAGCCGGCCGAGGTCGCGCACGTCGCCCGGCTCCCGGTCGCCGAGCTGGTCGACCCGGACAACCGCATGCGGGTACGCCACCCCAGCGGCTGGATCGGCCCCGCCTTCTCGGTGCGCGGAATGCTGGTCTGGGGCTTCACCGCCGGCGTGATCGACACGTTGTTGCAGATGGGCGGCTGGGCCCGGCCGTGGCCGCGCAGCCGCGTGGTGGAGTTGCCGCCGGTGGGCGCCACCCCCGCCCCGTCGGCCGGCACCGACGCGGCGGACGAGACCCGGGTGCGCTGATCACCCGGGCGCACCCTCAGGTCACGTTCAGCGAGCGCTGAGCCTCCCGTGGGCCCGGTGCCCGTACCCTTGGGGCGTGTCCGCCGTGGATCTCGTCCTGCTCCTGCTCATGCTCGTGTTCGCGATCAGCGGATACCGCCAGGGCTTCGTCATCGGGGCCCTGTCGTTCTCCGGGTTCTTCCTGGGTGCGCTGCTCGGCCTCCAGATCGGCCCGCTGATCGCCCAGCAGTTCGCGGCGAGCGGCACCCGGGTGCTGATCTCCCTGGTGGCGATCTTCGGGCTCGCCGTGCTGGGGCAGGCGCTGGCCGGCTGGCTCGGCTCCAACCTGCGCGCGGCCATCACCGGGCCGGCCGGCAAAAAGATCGACGACGTCGGCGGCGCGTTCATCTCCGTCATCGCGGTCATGCTGGTGGCCTGGCTCGTCGCGGTGCCGCTGGGCTCCTCCTCGGTGCCCTGGCTGGCCGCCTCGGTCAAGAACAGCGCGCTGCTCACCGTCGTCGACCGGGTGCTGCCCGACCAGGCGCAGGAACTGTCTACCGCGCTGCGCGACACGGTCGACACCAACGGCTTCCCCGACGTGTTCAACGGGCTCGACCGCACCACCGCCCGGCAGGTGTCCCCACCCGACCCGGCGCTGGCCAACTCGCAGGTGGTGCAGAACAGCAAACGGTCCGTGGTCAAGGTGCTCGGCTCCGCGCCGAGCTGCTCGCGCCGGATCGAGGGTTCCGGCTTCGTCTACGCCGACGACCGGGTGATGACCAACGCGCACGTGGTGGCCGGCACCCGCTCGGTGGCGGTGGAGCTGCGCGGCGAGCGGTACGACGGAGAGGTGGTCGTCTACGACCCGAACCGCGACCTGGCCGTGCTCTACGTGCCCGGCCTGCCCGGGCCGTCGCTTCGCTTCGCCGCCGGCGAGGCGGGCAGCGGGGCGGACGCGATCGTGCTCGGCTTCCCGCTCGACGGCCCGTACGACGCCCGTCCGGCCCGGGTCCGCGACGTCGACCGGATCACCGGGCCGGACATCTACTCCGCCGGTGACGTGACCCGGGAGATCTACACCATTCGGGCGCTGGTGCGCAGCGGCAACTCCGGCGGTCCGCTGGTCTCGTCGAACGGGCTGGTGCTCGGGGTGATCTTCGCGGCGGCCGCGGACGACCCGAACACCGGTTTCGCGGTGACCGCGGCCGAGGCGCGGTCGGTGGCGCTGGCGGGCGCGGAGCGTACCCGGGGAGTGGGCACCGGCGACTGCACCTGAGCCGGCCGACGGCGGCCGGGCGGCGCGGCGCTCAGCCCCCGGCCGGCGCGCCGGCCGGCGCCACGTCGTCGTCGGAGCGGTTCAGCGGCAGTTTCGCGCGCCCCCAGGTCAGCGTGCGGTCGAGCACCGCGCGCGCCATGATCGCCACGCAGGTGCCGCCGTTGAGGAACGAGGCCACCACGTCGCTGGGGTGGTGCATGCCCCGGTACATCCGGGTCAACGCCACCCCCACCGGCACCAGCACCAGCAGCGCCCACCAGGTGACCTTGGCCGGGGTGCTGCGCGCCCGCAGCGCCAGCAGCACCGCGAGGCCGACGTAGAGCGCGGTCGCGGCGGACGTGTGCCCGGACGGGAAGCTGGACGTCGGCGGGGACGCGTCCATGTGCTCGACGGCCGGGCGGTTCCGGTCGATGACCATGGTGGTGAAGAGGAAGATCAACGCCTGGGCACTCACCGCCGCGCAGAGGAAGAGCGGCTCCCGCCAGCGGTGCAGCACCAACCGCAGCACCAGCGCGGCCAGCACGGTCACCACGACGATCATCTGGGTGCTGGCCAACGTGCTGAAGACCAGCGACACGTCGTTCCAGCCACCCGTCCGGTCGCCCGCCAGCTCGCGGTTGACCGCGTCCTCCACGGTGAACGGCCAGGTGTGCGCGAGGACCCGGGTGACCAGGAGTCCCAGCCCCACCATGAGAGCGAACAGCAGCGCCAGCGGCAGCAGGACCCGCCGGGTGACCCGGACCACGACATCGGACATGGGCCGCCATCTACCCAGATCCGCGCCGGACTACGCCCGACGGTCGTCCGGCCCCGGTTCGGCCAGCTCCGGCTCGATCCCCTCGCGCAGCGGACGCGTGGTCCGCCGGCCGGTCGAGGTCCGCCACGTGGCGAAGGCGGCCGCCGTGGCGGCCACCACGGCCACCCCGAGCACCCAGCCGCCCACCACGTCGCTGGTCCAGTGCACGCCCAACGCGATCCGGCTCAGCCCGGTGACCACCATGACCAGTGCGGCGGCCGTCCACAGCGCGACCCGACCGGTCCGGCTGCCCCGGGTGAACGGCAGGAACACCAGCAGCAACACCCCGGCCGCCAGCGCCGCGTTCAACGCGTGACCGGACGGGAAGGAGTAGCCCGCCGCGCGCGCCACCGGGTCCAGCAGCTCCGGCCGGTCCCGCCCGACCAGCAGCTTCAGCAACGCGCCGAGCAGCCCGCCGACGAGCATGGTGACGACCACCCACACGGCCAGCCGCGGCGCTCCGCGACACAGCAGCCAGACCACCACCACCGCGGCGGCCACCCGCAACGGCCCCGGCCCCAACGCGTGGGTCCACACGGTCATCACGTGGACCCAGGCCGGATGGTCCACCGCGTAGCCGTGGAACGCGTCGGTGACCGACGCGTCCAGTCGGAGCAGCGGCGGCCAGGCCCCCAGCACCAGCAGCGCGAGCAGCGCGAACGGCACGAGCACCAGGAAGGCCGCGGTGGCGGCCAGGGTGAGCCGGAGACCCAGCGAGTGGTCGGGGTCGAGGCGGCGGGCCCGCCAGGACCGCTCCCGCGTGGACGTCGGACCGGTGGTGTTCATGCGCCGTTCACTACCCAGGGCACGGCCTGATCAGACCGGCCGCGCCGGTCAGCGGCGGCTCTGCCGGAACCGGCGCACCATCAGCGCGGTGCCGGTGACCAGGGCGACGAACAACGCCAGGCCGGTCCACAACCGCTCCGGCGCGGAGTCGTCGGCCTGCCCGGCCGGGCGGGCCGACCAGCCGGACTGCTGCGTACGGCCGAGCGGGTCGCCGCCCTGCCCCGCGCCCGCCGCCCGGCTGTCCCGACCCTCGCCGGGCGCCGGCCCGAAGCCCACCACACCCGGGGAGGCGTTGTCGTCGAGCGGGTTGCGCCCCACCGGCGACACGTCGGCGGTGAGCGCGGCCACCGGATCCACCATGCCGAAGCCGAACCGGTCGTCCCGTCCGGTCGGGCCGAGATCCCGGGCGGTGCTGGTCAGCCGGTTCACCACGTCCCCGGCCGGCATCCGCGGATAGCGGGCCCGGACCAGGGCAGCCGTCGCGGCGACCAGCGGCGCGGCGAAGCTCGTCCCCTGCACCCGCCAGTAGCCGCCCTGCTGCCGCGCGCCGTAGAGGGCGGTGGCCGGGGCGCTGAGGATGGTCTCGCGGCCGGTGACCGAGCCGGACCAGAGGTTCTCGCTGTTGCGGTCCAGCCCGGTGACCGCCAGCACGCCCGGCTCCCGGGCCGGGTACCAGACCTTGGTGCTGGTCGAGGTGGCCAGGTTGCCGGTGCAGGCGACCACCACCACGTCGCGCGCGAACGCGTAGTCGAGCGCCGCGGCCAGGGCCGGGCTGTCGCCGCCACCACCGAGCGACAGGTTGATCACGCGGGCGCCGTTGTCCACCGCCCATCGCACGGCCTTCGCGATGATCAGCGCGTCGTCGTACCGGTTCTCGGCGTCCAGCACGCGGACCGGAAGGATCCGGGCGTCCGGCGCCAACCCCACCACGCCCCGGTCGTCGTCGGCCCGCCCGGCGATCAGCCCGGCCACCGTGGTGCCGTGCCCGACCGGGTCCGGCCCGTCCGCGCCGTCCGGGTCGACCAGGTCGAGGCCGGGCAGCACCTGCCCGGCCAGGTCCGGATGCGAACCGTCCACACCGGAGTCGATCACCGCGACCACCACGCCGCGACCGGTCGAGGTGCGCCAGGCGGTCTTCGCCCGCAGCTCCGCCAACTGCCACTGCTCGTCGCGGACCTGGTCGGTGCGGACCACCGCGTCGGGCGCCCGGGCCGGCAGCTGACGGGCGACGGGGACAGCCGCTGTCGCGTGCGCCGGTGGCGCGAGCGGGCCGCCCGCGACGACCAGCGCCGACACCGCGGCGAGCAGCACCCGTCCGGTGCGACGCCGGGATGGCACGCCGGGAGCTCCCTGCCGTTCCCTGGTCACATTCCCCAGCCATTCCGTCGCGTCCGACACATGCTGCTCGGAGATTACCGGTTGTCCCGACCGTCACGGGGCAACTCCGCACGCCTGGTCACCCGGGCGGAAGATGGGCCAACTGCACCAGACGTACGCCCTCACGGCGGGTGACCAGACGGGCCCGTCCCGGGGGCAGCGGGCCGGCCTTCACCTGACCGACGAGCGGCCCCTCCTCCGGGCCGCCCGACATCACCAGCCCGGCCGTGGACAGCTCCCGCAGCCGCTGGATGACCGGCTCGTACGACGTCCGGCCGGCGCCGCCCGAGCGCCGCGCCAGCACCAAATGCAGCCCGACGTCCCGGGCGTGCGGAAGGTGCTCCTCCAACGCGCGCAACGGGTTGCTCGGCCCGCCGGCCACCAGGTCGTAGTCGTCCACCAGCACGAACAGCTCCGGCCCCGTCCACCAGGACCGGGCGCGCAGCTCGGCCGGCGTCACCCCGGGACCCGGCTGCCGCCCCTGCAGATAGCCGGCCGCCGACTCGATCAGCTCGGTGGTGTGCGGCGCGGCCGTGCCGTACCCGATCAGGTGCGGCGTGTCGATCGTGCCCATCAGGCTGCGCCGGTAGTCCACCAGGATCACCCGGGCCTGCTCCGGGGTGAACCGGCGGACGATCGACGTGGCCAGCGCGCGCAGGAACGAGGACTTGCCGCACTCGGCGTCGCCGAAGACCACGAAGTTGGGTTCGCTGGCGAAGTCGAGCACCACCGGGGACAGATCCGCCTCGGCCATCCCCACCGGGAACGCCAGCCCGGTGGTCGAGGTCTGGTCCAGCTCGGCGTACGGCAGCACCGGCGGGAGCAGCCGCACCCGGGGCGCCACCGGACCGGCCCAGGCGCCGGCAACCGCCTTGACCAGGTCACCGGTCTCGGCGCCCAGGACGGTGGCCCGCGGTTCGGCGGTGAGGAAGTGCAGCCCGCCGGCGGTGATCCCGCGCCCCGGCCGCTCCTCCGGCACGGTCGCCGCCAGCGCCCGCTTGACCACCGCCGAGTCGGCCGGATCACCGAGGCGCAGCTCCAGCCGGGAGCCGAACAGGTCGCGGATCGCCGGCCGGAAGTCCGACCAGCGCAACGCGGTCGCCACCACGTGCACCCCGTACGCGAGGCCGCGCGTGGCCAGCTCGGTGACCAGCGGCTCCAGGTCCTCGTACTCGCCGCGCAGGGTGTTCCAGCCGTCCACCACCAGGAACACGTCCCCGAACGGGTCGGCGCCGCCCGGCCCGCCCGCGGCCCGTCGCCGACGCCAGGCCGCCATCGACTCCACCCCGGACTCGGTGAAGCGCCGCTCCCGCTCGACGAGCACGTTGACGACCTCACCGACGGTCCGGCGGACCGCGGTGCCGTCGGTGCGCCCGCTCACCCCGCCGACGTGCGGCAGGTCGCGCAGCGCGCCGAGCGTCCCGCCACCGAGGTCGAGGCAGTAGACCTGCACCTCGGCCGGAGTGTGGGTGAGGGCGAGCGCGCAGACCAGCGTGCGCAGCAGGCTGGACCGGCCGCTGCGGGTGGTGCCGACCACCCCGACGTGCCCGGCCGCGCCGTCGAGGGCCAGCCAGAAGAGGTCCCGTCGCTGCTCGAACGGCTTGTCCACCACGGCCACCGGCACCTGCAACGCGCCGTGCAGCTCCGGATTGGCCACGGTCAGCCCGCGCGCCGGGTCGCTCCCGATCGCGCCGAGCAGCTCGTCGAGCGTCGGCGAGGCGTCCAGCGGGGGGAGCCACACCTGGTGCGCCGGCGGGCCCTGCCCGGCCAGCCGGTCCACCAGCAGGTCGAGCAGGGTCCCGCCGGTCTCCTCCTCGGCCGGGAGGGCCGCCGGCACGGCCGGCTCGGGCACCGGGACCAGGTGGCTGGAGAAGGCGAGCACGCGGGGGCTCCCGGCGCCGGCCGTACCCGCCGGGCCGGGACGGCGGCGGACCGTCCCGGAGACGTACGCGGCCTTGAACCGGACCAGCGGGTCGGTGCCGGAGCGCAGGTAGCCGTGGCCCGGGGTGCGGGGCAGCTCGTGCGCGTCGGGCACGCCGAGCACGGTCCGGGACTCCAGCGCCGAGAACGTGCGCAGGCCGATCCGGTAGGACAGGTGGGTGTCCAGCCCGCGCAGCCGGCCCTCCTCCAACCGCTGGCTGGCCAGCAGCAGGTGCACCCCGAGCGACCGGCCGAGCCGCCCGATCTGCACGAACAGGTCGATGAAGTCGGGCTTGGCGGAGAGCAGTTCGGAGAACTCGTCGCAGATCAGCAGCAGCGACGGCAGCGGGGCCAGCGGCGTGCCGGCCGCCCGGGCCCGCTCGTAGTCGCGCACGCTGGCGAAGTTGCCCGCCCGGCGCAGCAGCTCCTGCCGGCGCATCAGCTCCCCGTTGATCGCGTCGACCATCCGGTCGACCAGGGGCAGCGCGTCGGCCAGGTTGGTGATCACGGCGGCGGTGTGCGGCAACCGCTCGAACGGCGCGAACGTGGCCCCGCCCTTGAAGTCGACGAGCACGAAGTTGAGCTGCTCCGAGCTGTGCGTGGCGGCCAGGCCGAGCACGAGCGTGCGGAGCAGCTCCGACTTGCCCGAGCCGGTGGCGCCGATCAGCAGGCCGTGCGGCCCCATCCCGTCCTGCGCCGACTCCTTCAGGTCGAGGTCGATCGCCCCGCCGTCGGCGCCCACCCCGATCGGCACCCGCAGCCGGTCCCGCGCGGCCCGGGGCGCCCACCCCTGCTCGGCGGTGAAGCCCTCCGGGTCGCCGAGGCCGAGCAGCTCGGGCAGACCCGGCTCGGCGCCGGGCGGCGCGTCCGGCCCGCGTACCGTGCCGGCCAGCCGCAGCGGCGCGAGTCGCCGGGCCACCGCCTCGGCGTCGGCCGCCGGCAGCGCGTCGGCGGCGCCGACCTCGGCGTGCCCCTCCGCGGAGTGCGAGTGCAGCCGGCCGTCGACCAGGTCGAGCAGCAGCGCGTAGCGGTCGAGCAGCCGTGGGGGCGGGGTGTCCAGGTCGAGCACGGTGACCGCGTCGATGCCGCCGTCGCCGGCCAGGTCGGCGGCGCCGGTCAGATCGCCGCCGTCGAGCACCACGACCACGTGCGGCCCGTCCGTGGCCGGGCCGTGCGGGCTGAACCGGGACCGGCTGCCGAGCACGTCGGCGAGAAGCCGTTCCAGGTCGGCGGCGGAGCTGGTGACCAGGCGCACCGCGCCCAGGGCGTCGGTACGCGTCGGGTGGTGGGCGTGCGGCAGCCACTTCACCCACTCCCACCGGTCCCGGCGCTCCGGACCGGCGCAGACCGCGACCAGCAGCTCGTCCGGGGCGTGGAAGACCGCGAGCTGGGTGAGCACCGCCCGGGCCAGGGCCTGCGCGGCGGGCGAGCCGGCCCCGCGCACCGGGCCCGCCGGACCGCGCACGAAGACCCGGGCGAAGCTGCGCAGCGACAGCGCCACCGGCAGGTCCGGCACCACCGAGTACGCGTCCAGGAAGCGCCGCAGCGCCCCGGCGGTCATCGGCTCCAGCTCCTCCAGTGGCCGGGTGACCGGCGGAACCAGCGGCGTGGCCAGCGTCTGCGGCCCGACACCGACCCGGACCACGGCGAAGTCGGGGTCGACCGGCCGGCGTTCCCACACCCGGTGGCTGTCCACGGTGGACCAGAGTCGGCCCGGCTCGGGGTGGCGGTAGGAGAGCCCGGCCCGCTGGGCGCCGGCGGTCTCCCGGACCCGGCGGCGCAGCGTGGCCAGGTGGCGCAGGTATTCCCGGCGGGCGGCCATCAGCTCGGACTTCTTCGGGCCGGCGCTGCCCCAGGTGGTCACCAGCATGGCGAGCGAGGAGAGCCCGAACATGCCGCCCACCGCGTACGAGTAGGCCCCGCCGCCCCGGCCGAACATCATCGCCATGGCCACCGTCCCGCCGAGCATCGGCAGCACCATCAGGGCCTGCTGCCAGCGCCCCCCGGTCGCCACCGGGATCTCCGGCGGCGCCTCGACGGGCAGCTCGCCGACCGGGATCTCCGGGGCCGGGCGGCGCGGCGGCCGCTTGATGACGACAGTGGACAACGATCCTCCCATGGCTCTCGGTAACCCGAGCCTGGCTCATAGTAGGTAAAGTCCTCTCGTCCGTCAGCCCACCGATCCGGTCCGGGATGGAGATACGTCGATGACAAGCGGGCTCGCCCGGGTCACCATCAGCGCGCCGCGGCGCCGGGTCGACGTGGCCCTGCCGGAGCAGGTCCCCCTGGCCGAGTTGCTGCCCGAGGTGCTCCGGCACGCCGGGGAGGGGCTGGCCGACGACGGGGAACGGCACGGCGGCTGGCTGCTGCGGCGCACCGACGGCGCGGTGCTCGCCACCGCCCAGGCGCTGCTGCCGCAGGGCGTCCGGGACGGCGAGGTGCTGCACCTCGTGCCGGCCCGCGCCGAGTGGCCCGAGCTGGAGTACGACGACGTGGTCGAGGCGATCGTCGACGGGGCCCGACGCCGGGGCGCCGCCTGGTCCGCCCCGGCCACCCGGGCCGCCGCGCTGGCCGGGGCCGGCGTGCCGCTCGCCGTCGGGCTGGTCGCCGTGCTGACCGCCGGCGCCGGGCGCCGGGACTGGCCGGTCGCCGCGGCGGTCGCCCTGATCCTGGTGCTCGCCGCCACCGCGGCATCCCGGGCGTACGGGGACGGCCCGGTCGGCGCCACCCTCGGCGGGTACGCGCTGCCCTGGGCGGCGACGGCCGGCGCGCTGGCGGTCGGCTCGGGCGACCCGGTCGGCCCGATCCCCGGGCTGCGCTGGGTCGGCGCCCCCGAACTGCTCGTCGGCTCGGTGGCGCTGCTGCTGGTGGCGGTGCTCGGCCTGCTCGGGGTGGCCAGCCGGTCCCGGGTCTTCGTGGCCGGTGTGACAGTGGGCGCGGCCGGGGCGGTGGCCGCGCTCGGTGGGCTGCTGCTGACGCCGGCCGGCACCGCGGCCGTGCTGCTCGCCGTCCTGGTCTTCGCGCTCGGCGGGCTGCCGCTGCTGGCCATCCGGGTCGGCAAGCTGCCGCTGCCGCCGCTCACCCTGCCCGCTCCCGCCGGCACCCGTGACCTGCCCGACCGGGGACGGGTGCACGCCGCCGTGGCCCGCGCCGAGGAGGTGTTGACCGGGATGCTGCTCGGGCACGCCGCGCTGGCCGTCGGCGCGATCGGGGTGCTCGTCGCGGCCGGCGGGACCGCCGCGTGGCTGCTGGTCGCCGTCGGCAGCGGGGTGCTGCTGCTGCGCTCCCGGCTCTTCGTGGCGGTGCGGCACCGAGTGCCGGCCGTCGTCGCCGGGTTGGTCGGCTACGCCCTGCTGGGTGCGGTGCTGGCGGAACGGGCCGGTCCGGGCGGGCGGCTCGCGCTGACCGTCGGCGGGCTGGCCCTGGCCCTGGTGGCGGTGACCGCCGGCGCCACGTACGCCCGGCGGCCGGTGTCCCCGTACCTCGGCCGGCTGGCCGACCTGACCGACACCGCCCTGGTGGTCGCGGTGGTCCCGGTGGCCTGCGCGGTGCTCGACCTCTACGACCGGGCCCGCGGCCTGCTCGCCTGAGTACGCGACGGCCCGGATCGCGACGTGCGACCCGGGCCGTTCGAGAAACCTGACCGTCAGTGCAGCGTCTCGCCGCGCTCCTCGGCCTCCTTGGCGCGCCGGTAGGACGCGGCGATCTCGGCCTCGGCCTCGACCCGGCCGACCCAGGTCGCGCCCTCGACCGACTTGCCCGGCTCCAGGTCCTTGTAGACCTCGAAGAAGTGCTGGATCTCCAGGCGGTCGAACTCGCCCAGGTGGTGGATGTCCCGCAGGTGCTCCTGGCGCGGGTCCTCGTAGGGGACGCAGAGGACCTTGTCGTCGCCGCCCTTCTCGTCGGTCATCCGGAACATGCCGATGGTGCGGCAGCGGATCAGGCAGCCGGGGAAGGTCGGCTCGGGCACCAGCACCAGCGCGTCCAGCGGGTCGCCGTCCTCGCCCAGGGTGCCCTCGATGAAGCCGTAGTCGGCCGGGTACTGCGTGGAGGTGAAGAGGGTGCGGTCCAGCCGGATCCGGCCGGTCGCGTGGTCCACCTCGTACTTGTTGCGGTGACCCTTGGGGATCTCAACCGTGACGTCGAAATCCATTTCCCACGCTCCCTCGTTTGCCCACGCTGGCTAACGGAAACCAGCGGCTCGCCGCCCGCACGGGTGAACGCCCCCCGCCGGCTCCGGCCGCCGCATAGTGTTCGGACCGAAGTAGTGTCACCCAAGGTGATTTCGAGCGGGGAGGAGGGGGCCGTGGGGAGGGAAGATTCACACTACCGCCCCGAGGGGGTTGACGGGCGACGGTCCGTCGGATCCGGTTCCGGTGGAGCCACCGGGCGGGTGTCCGTCCCCGGCGCCAACGTTCCCCATCGTCCGGCCCCGGCCAGCGGATCGGCCCGGGTCACCCCGGCCGGTGACCCGGCGGCGGCCCCGGTGAGCTGGCCCGGCGCGCCGGGCCCGATTCCGGTGAGCCCGCCGGTCCCGCCGGTCGGCGCCGCCCCGCCGCCGCCCCCGCCCGCCGTCCCGCCGCGCCGCCGCCGTGGCCGCCTGGTCGCGGCGCTGGCGGGCGTGCTGGTGCTGGTCCTCGCGGTGGCCGGGCTGGCGGTGCTCCGCCCGGGTCCGGTCGCCCGTCTGCTGGGCGGCGAGGCCACCCCGTCCGGTGCCACCGCCGCGCCGCCCGAGCCGGACCCGCCGGCCGTGCTCGCCGGTCCCGACGCCAACGCCCCGCTGCCCACCGAGGCCGGGATCCGGGCCGCGCTGGAGCCGCTGGTGGGCGCCGCCGCGCTCGGCGACCGGGTGAACGTCTCGGTGGCGGACGTGGCCACCGGCGAGGCGCTCTACGGCAGGGGACCGGACGCGCCGACCGTGCCCGCCTCGGTGACCAAGCTCGCCACCGGTGTCGCGGTGCTCGCGGCGCGCGGTCCGGCGTACCGGATCCCCACCCGGGCGGTGGCCGGCCCGAACCCCGGCGAGGTGGTGCTGGTCGGCGGCGGCGACCCCACGCTCGCGGTGGACAAGAACGGCTTCTACCCGGGCGCGGCCCGGCTGGACGACCTGGCCGCCCAGGTGCGCGACGCGCTCGGCGGCACCGCACCGACCAAGGTGATCGTCGACTCGTCGCTGTTCAGCGGTCCGGTCTTCGAGCCCGGCTGGGACGCCGACATCCCCACCGGAGGCTTCGGCGCGGCGATCACCGCGCTGATGACCGACGGCGCCCGCAAGGACCCGGCGCTGGCGCGGCGCACCGCCGAGGAGACCAACCACGCCGCCGAGCGCGTGCCCCAGCCGGACCTGACCGCCGGCCGGCAGTTCGCCAAGCTGCTCGGGCTCACCGGTGGCGCCGCCCAGGTGACCCGGGGCGCGGCGCCGACCGCCGGGGGTTCCGGGTCGGCCGGCCCGGCGCCCGGCACCGAGCTGGGCAAGGTCGAGTCCCTGCCGGTGATCCGGCTGGTCGACATCATGATCAGCGACAGCGACAACGTGATCGCCGAGGCGATGGCCCGCCAGGTGGCGCTGGCCAAGGGCAAGCCCGGCTCGTTCACCGGGGGCGCGGCCGCCACCGACGAGGTGCTCGGCGAGCTGGGACTGCCGGCCGGCGAGATCAGCCTCGCCGACGGCAGCGGGCTGTCGCGCACCAACCGGATCAGCCCGTCCCTGCTCACCGAGCTGATCACGCTCGCCGGGAACGGCAGCCACCCGGAGCTGGCGGCGATCTTCGGCGGACTGCCGGTCGGCGGCTGGTCCGGCACGCTCGACGAGCGTTACCGGGCGGCCGCCACCGCCGCCGGGGCCGGTGTGGTGCGGGCCAAGACGGGCACGCTGACCGGGGTGAACGCCATCGCCGGGACGGTGCTCACCGCCGACGGGCGGCTGCTCACCTTCGCCGTGCTCACCGACCGGACGCAGGGCTCGCTGGACGAGACCCGGCAGGCGCTCGACCGGATCACCTCCGCGCTGGCCGGCTGCGGCTGCCGCTGACCGACCGACGTCGATCGGCCGACGCGAGCCCGGGTGGGGGTGTCGCGGCGCGGGTACGGTGGGTTCATGGCGCAGTTCGTGGACTGGGATCTGGCCGCCGCGACCGCGGGGGCGCTGGGCAAGTCGGGCCCCCGCGTGTCATACGCGGAGGCCACCGACGTGGTGGGCGACCTGCGCCGGCTGACCGAGGAGGCCGCCGGTCACGTGGCCGACTACACCGGGCTGCGCGCCCAGGTGGCCCACCCGCCGGTGCGGGTGGTCGACCGCCGGGACTGGGCGGCGGCCAACATCGCCGGGCTGCGCGAGGTGGTGACGCCACTGGTCGAGCGGCTCTCCGGGGACAAGCGGCCCGGTGCGCTCACCGAGGCGATCGGCTCCCGGCTCACCGGCGTGCAGGCCGGCACCGTGCTGGCCTACCTCTCCGGCCGGGTCCTCGGCCAGTACGAGGTCTTCGCCGGCGACCCGGGCCAACTGCTGCTGGTGGCCCCGAACATCGTCGAGGTGGAGCGGAAGCTCGGCGCGGACCCGCGCGACTTCCGCCTCTGGGTGTGCCTGCACGAGGTGACCCACCGGACCCAGTTCACCGCCGTGCCGTGGATGCGCGCCTACTTCCTCGGCGAGGTGCAGGCGTTCGTGGACGCCTCGCAGGGCGGTGAGCACCTGCTGGAGCGGGTGCGCCGCGGCGTGGCGACGCTCTCCGACGCGGTGAAGGACCCGGAGAGCCGGGCCAGCGTGCTCGACATCGTGCAGACCCCGGCGCAGCGCGCCGTGCTGGACCGGCTGACCGCGTTGATGACGCTGCTGGAGGGGCACGCCGAGTTCGTGATGGACGGCGTCGGTCCCGAGGTCATCCCCAGCGTCGGCGCGATCCGGGCGGCGTTCAACCGCCGCCGCGAGTCCGGCAACCCGCTGGAGAAGGCGATCCGCCGGCTGCTCGGCATCGAGGTCAAGATGCGCCAGTACGCCGAGGGCCGCAAGTTCGTGCACGGCGTGGTCGACCGGGTCGGCATGGCCGGCTTCAACAAGATCTTCTCCTCCCCGCTCACCCTGCCCCGGCTCGACGAGCTGGGCGATCCGGACGCCTGGGTGAACCGGGTGCACGGGCCGGCCGGTGCCACCCCGGCCGCCGGCTGACCCGGCCGCTCCGGCTCTCCGCGCGCCGGCCGGTCCGGCGGGCGACGCCCCCGCGCCCGCGCCGTCCGTGGCGGCCGTGCGGCTCGCCGTGCGGCGGGTGCTGACCGACCTGCCCGTCGCCGGACCGGTCCTGGTGGCCTGCTCCGGTGGGCCGGACTCGCTGGCGCTCGCCGCGGCCACGGCGTTCGTGGCTCCCCGGCTCGGCCGCCCGGCCGGACTGGTGACGGTCGACCACGGCCTCCAGCCCGGCTCCGCCGAGCGGGCCGACGCGGTCGCCGCCTGGGCCCGCACGGCCGGGCTCGACCCGGTCGAGGTGCTCCGGGTACGGGTGGACGGGCGGCCCGGCGGTCCCGAGGCGGCCGCCCGCGGGGCCCGCTACGAGGCGCTGGTCGAGGTCGCCCGCCGGCACCACGCGGCCGGGGTGCTGCTCGGGCACACCCGCGACGACCAGGCCGAGACGGTGCTGTTGGCGCTGGCCCGGGGCGCCGGGCCGCGCGGCCTGTCCGGCATGCCGGAACGGCGCGACCTGGACGGGGTGCCGCTGCTGCGTCCGCTGCTCGACGTCGCGCGCGACGACACCCGGGCGGCCTGCGTCGCGCTCGGGCTCGACCCGTGGACCGATCCGCACAACACCGACCCGGCGTACGCCCGGGCCCGGGTCCGGGCCGACGCGCTGCCGGCGCTCGTCGCCGCGCTCGGGCCGGGTGTGGTGGCGAACCTGGCCCGGACCGCCCGGCTGCTCGCGGCGGACACCGCCGCCCTGGACGCGTTGGCCGACGCCGCGTTGGCCGACGTCCGGGCCGGCGGTGAGGGGTTGTCGGTCGGCGGGCTGGCCGCGCTGCCCGCGGCGGTCCGCACCCGGGTGCTGCACGCGTGGGCCCGGGAGCTGGGGGCCGCGCCGGCTGCCCTGTCGCAGCGGCACGTGGCGGCGTTGGACGCCCTGGTCACCGGCTGGCGCGGGCAGGGGCCGGTGCACCTGCCCGGTGGCCGCCTCGTGCACCGCCGGGCCGGCCGCCTGACCGGCTGACCGGTCCGCCGCGCCACGCCATCGGAGGGACGGGAGCCCCGCCGAACCGGCGGCGGTCAGGCGTCCGTGCGTTCGCGGAACGTGGTCCGGTAGGCGTGCGGGGTGGTGCCGACCCGGCGGGTGAAGTGGTGCCGCAGCGCTGCCGCGTCGCCGAAGCCGGCCTGGTCGGCGACGCTCTCCACGCTGAGTCGGGTGTCCTCCAGCAGTCGTCGGGCCAGCAGCACCCGTTGGTTGGTCAGCCAGTCGTGCGGGGTGGTGCCGGTCTCGGCCCGGAACCGGCGGGCGAAGGTCCGCGGGGCCATGTCGGCCCGGGCGGCCAGCTCGTCCACGGTCACGGTGCGGTCGAGGTGGCCCATCAGCCACTCCAGCACCGGTTCGAGCGTGGGAGCCTCCGGCGCGCGGGGGATCGGCGCCTCGACGTACTGGGCCTGCCCGCCGTCGCGGTGCGGCGGGACGACCATCCGCCGGGCCAGCCGGGTGGCCACGGCCGAGCCGTGCGCCTGGCGGACCAGGTGCAGGCAGGCGTCGATCCCGGCGGCGGTGCCGGCGCTGGTGAGCAGCCGGCCGTCCTGCACGTAGAGCGAGTTGCACCGGACCCGGGCCGCCGGGAAGCGCTGCTGGAGCTCGTCGACGTGCCGCCAGTGGGTGGTGCAGTCACGCCCGTCGAGCAGGCCCGCCTCGCCCAGCACGAACGCGCCGGCGCAGACGCTGAGCAGCCAGGCGCCCCGGTCGGCGGCACGGCGCAGCGCGGCGAGCACCGGCTCGGGCACCGGCGTCCCCTCGGCGTGCGCCGGCACCGCCACCAGGTCGGCCTCGTCCACGGGCGCGAGGTCGGCGGTGGGGGTAAGCAGGAAGCCGGAGCGGCTGCGGACCGGGGCGCCGTCGGCGGTGCAGACGTCGAACCGGTAGCCGGGGAAGCCGTCGACCGTGCGGTCGGTGCCGAACACCTCGGCGACGACGCCGAGTTCGAACGCGGCGACCTCGTCGAGGGCGATGACGGCGACGGAGCGGAGCATGTGACGAGGGTAACCCGAGACGTGGCAGGAAATCGATGCCCGCTGGCATTCCTGCCACTGTCCGGACCGGACGGTGGGCCGGAAACTAGGTGGTGTCCGGTGCGCACCGGCGGCGAAAACCATCCGAACCACGCGAAAGCGAGCGCCGCCATGACCGTTCTTCTGCTCCTGCTCTTCCTGCTCCTCCTCGTCGGCGCCAGCGCCCTCGGGCTCACCGCCGACACCCGCGACTCGGCCGACTGGAAGCCGACCGACGACGGGCGGCGCTGGCGCTCCCGCACCTGCTGAGGTGATTTGCCTCGATCGCGCCGAAAATCCCCGGCGGGACCGCGCCAAAAGGGGCGGCCCCGCCGACGGAGGCCATCCGGCGTACGGCAGGCTAGGAGCATGGCTGACGGCTCCTGGTACGACGCCGACATCGACCACGTGATCATCTCCGAGGCGCAGATCCGCGAGAAGACCGCGGAACTGGCCAAGCAGGTCTCGGCGGACTACGCACACGTCGAGGACGGTCTCCTGCTCGTCTGCGTGCTCAAGGGCGCGGTCATGTTCATGGCCGACTTCGCCCGCGCGCTGGGCCGCCAGGGCCCGCCCGCCGAGCTGGAGTTCATGGCCGTCTCCTCGTACGGCCAGGGCACCACCTCGTCCGGGGTGGTCCGCATCCTCAAGGACCTGGACCGCGACATCGCCGGCCGGCACGTGGTCGTCGTCGAGGACATCGTCGACTCCGGCCTGACGCTCTCCTGGCTGCTGCGCTACCTGGAGTCGCGCTCGGCGGCCAGCGTCGAGGTGGTCGCGCTGTTCCGCAAGCCGGACGCGGTCAAGGTCGAGGTGCCGGTGAAGTACGTCGGCTTCGACATCCCCACCGAGTTCGTCGTCGGCTACGGCCTCGACTTCGGCGAGCGCTACCGCGAGCTGCCCTACGTGGGCGTGCTCAAGCCCGAGGTCTACGCCCGCGCCTGAGCACCGCCGGGCCACTCGTCAGCGGACGTTCAGCGGGCTCTCAGCCTTTCGGTCTACGGTAGAGACCGGTGACGTGGAGGCACCCTCCACGCCCGACCCCTCGAGCCGCGTGACCGGGCGGTGTGGGCGGGTCGGGTGCGGAGCTCCCCGCCACGCCGGCTCAAACCCTGGTTCGCCCTACGCGTAAGTGCCGGGCTCACAAGCTCACACGTCGCTCGCACAGAGTCATCAATGTGCGCGACTGCGGGGCTCGCAAGCTCACTCCTCGCGCGCACGGTGTACCGTCGAATGACCGTGGTGCGGCAGTTCGCGTGCCCCGGGGGTCGGGCCGGCCCGCACGGCGGCCACGGCCGCCGCCCGAGGCGGCGACACCATTCAGACGGTCAGGACGTCGATCAGGAGGATGCGGGCGTCTCGGCGCCCGACGACAGCATGGAACGTACGCGTTTCTTCCGCCGACCGGTGGTCTGGATCATCCTGGTCATCCTCGGCGCCGTTGTGCTCAGTCAACTGTTCACCGCTGGTCCCAGCTACCACCGCGTGGACACGTCCGTCGCGCTCGACCAGCTCAACAAGGGCGGTATCGAGAAGGTCGTCTTCCAGGACAAGGAGCAGACGCTCCAGCTCGACCTGAAGGACAAGGCCAAGTTCGGCGACACCAACACCGACAAGATCGAGGCGCAGTTCCCGTACGAGGTCGGCGGCCAGGTGTGGAACCAGGTGCGCGAGGCCGAGGCGGCGGACCGGATCACCGGCCCGGTCGACACCAAGGTGTCGTCGGACAGCATCTGGGTCAGCCTGCTGGTCAATCTCCTCCCCATCGCGCTGCTCGTGCTCCTGCTGCTGTTCTTCATGTCGCAGATGCAGGGCGGCGGCTCGCGGGTGCTCAACTTCGGCAAGTCCAAGGCGAAGATGATCACCAAGGACACGCCGAAGACCACCTTCGCGGACGTGGCCGGTGCGGACGAGGCCGTCGAGGAACTGCACGAGATCAAGGACTTCCTGCAGAACCCGGCGAAATACCAGGCCCTGGGCGCCAAGATCCCGAAGGGCGTGCTGCTCTTCGGCCCGCCCGGCACCGGTAAGACGCTGCTCGCCCGCGCGGTGGCCGGCGAGGCCGGGGTGCCCTTCTACTCCATCTCGGGTTCCGACTTCGTGGAGATGTTCGTCGGCGTCGGCGCCAGCCGGGTCCGCGACCTCTTCGAGCAGGCCAAGTCGAACGCGCCGGCGATCGTCTTCGTCGACGAGATCGACGCGGTCGGCCGGCACCGTGGCGCCGGCATGGGCGGCGGCCACGACGAGCGGGAGCAGACCCTCAACCAGCTGCTGGTCGAGATGGACGGCTTCGACACCAAGGGCGGGGTCATCCTGATCGCCGCCACCAACCGGCCGGACATCCTCGACCCGGCGCTGCTGCGCCCGGGCCGCTTCGACCGGCAGATCCCGGTCGACGCCCCCGACATGGAGGGCCGCAAGGCCATCCTGCGGGTGCACGCCAAGGGCAAGCCGTTCACGCCCGACGTCGACCTCGACGCGGTCGCCCGGCGTACCCCGGGCTTCTCCGGGGCCGACCTGGCCAACGTGATCAACGAGTCCGCGCTGCTCACCGCCCGCAAGGAACAGCGGGCGATCACCAACGACTCGCTGGAAGAGTCGATCGACCGGGTGATCGCCGGTCCGCAGCGCCGGACCCGGGTGATGAGCGACCAGGAAAAGAAGATCACCGCGTACCACGAGGGTGGGCACGCGCTGGTCGCCTGGGCGCTGCCGCACGCCGCGCCGGTGCACAAGGTGACGATCCTGTCCCGGGGCCGGTCGCTGGGCCACACGCTGGTCCTCCCCACGGAGGACAAGTACACCCAGACCCGCGCCGAGATGATCGACACCCTGGCGTACGCGCTGGGCGGCCGGGCGGCCGAGGAACTCGTGTTCCACGAGCCGACCACCGGCGCCGGCAACGACATCGAGAAGGCCACCCAGCTGGCCCGCGCGATGATCACCCAGTACGGCATGAGCTCCAAGCTCGGTGCGATCAAGTACGGCACCAGCGGCGACGAGCCGTTCCTCGGCCGCAACATGGGCCACGAGCGGGACTACTCCGACGCGGTCGCGGCCGAGATCGACGGCGAGATGCGCGCGCTGATCGAGCTGGCCCACGACGAGGCCTGGGAGATCCTGGTGGAATACCGGGACGTCCTGGACAACATGGTCCTGGAGCTGATGGAGAAGGAAACCCTCTCCACCGCCGACATGGCCCGCATCTGCGCCCGGGTGGTCAAGCGCCCGCCGATGGCCCCCTACCACGGCTTCGGCAAGCGCCAGCCCTCGACCGAGCCGCCCGTGCTCACCCCGGCCGAGAAGGACGCGCTGCAGAAGCAGGCCACGGCCGACGGCATCTCGGTCGGTGGGTCCAGCAACAACTCGGACGGTACGCACTGAGCACCGACCCGACGGCCGGCTCCCCTCACCGGGAGCCGGCCGTTTCCGCGACCGAACCCGACGGCGACGACGCGCTCGACTACGTGGCCGCGCGCCTGATCAGCGGCAAGCTGACCGGTGGCCCGGTGGAGCAGAGCGTCGACCTAGCCCGGATCGAGAAGGCCGTCCGGGAGATCCTCATCGCCGTCGGGGAGGACCCCGACCGGGACGGCCTGCAACAGACCCCGGCCCGGGTCGCCCGCGCGTACGCCGAGCTCTTCGCCGGCCTGCGGGTCGACCCGGCGCAGGTCCTCCGCACCACCTTCGAGGCCAACCACGAGGAACTCGTGCTGGTCCGGGACATCGACGTGATGAGCCTGTGCGAGCACCACCTGCTGCCGTTCCGGGGCAGCGCCCACATCGGCTACATCCCCGGCCCGGACGGCCGGATCACCGGCCTGTCCAAGCTGGCCCGGCTGGTCGAGGTGTTCGCCCGCCGCCCGCAGGTGCAGGAGCGGCTCACCTCGCAGATCGCCGACCTGCTGATGTCCAGCCTCGCCCCGCGCGGCGTCATCGTGGTGCTCGAGTGCGAGCACATGTGCATGGCCATGCGCGGCATCCAGAAGTCCGGCGCCAAGACCATCACCTCGGCGGTCCGGGGCGGCCTGCAGAACGACGCCAAGTCGCGGGCCGAGGCCATGGCGCTGATCATGCACCGCTGACCCGCCAACCTCGACGGCCGCGTGCTCCCACCCGGGAGGCGCGGCCGTCGCCGTCGCCGGAGAGTCAGCCGGGCAGCATGGCCAGCAGCAGCCCGGCGGCGGTGAGCACCGCCGGGATCAGGCAGACCAGGGCGCCGAACCGAGGAGTCCGGTCCACCCGGTCGGTCGGCCGAGGGCGGAAGAGCCGCCCCACCGCCAGCCAGCCCAGCATGAACGCGACCGCCGGCAGCGGCAGCCCCACCAGCAGCGCCAACGCGGTCACCGGCCCCGCGCCGGCCAGCACGTACAGGGCGAGCTGGAGCAGCGGCACCACCAGCGCCAGCGGCCCGTACACCAGCAGGTTGCGCGGGCGGGCCGGCCAGCGGGCCAGCCGGGGCAGACCCCGTGCGCTCAGCGTGTCGTCCGCCGCGTCCGCCCACCCTCCGGCCGCACGCAGCGCCGCCAGCACCGCGGCCGGGCCGCCGGCCATCGACCGGGCCGCCTCGGTCACCTCCGGCGGCGTCGGCACCAGGGAGATCGCCGGTACACCCAGCTCACGCAGCCGGGCCTGCTGCGGCGCCAGCCGTTCGCGTACCGCGGTCAACTCCTCGCGGGCCGCCGCCACCGACCGGGCCTGCTCCCCGGCGGCGGTGGCCGCCGCCCGGCGTACGCCGTCGAGCTGCCGCGCCGCCGCCACGTAGTCCGCCCAGGCCGACTCGGCCGGGTCCACGGCCACGGTCGCGCCACCGGCCCGGGGCCCGGGCACCGTCGTGCCGGTCTCGCTCATCAGCTCGTCTCCCCGGTGCCGAAGGGCACGAAGACCGTGCCCTGCTCGTCCGGGCCGTCCCAGAGCACCGCGCGGCCCGGCCGCGGCCGCCACCACACCGGCCGGTCGAAGAGCTGCTCCAGGCGACCGCCCGGCACGTCGGTGACCGCCACGGCGGTGAGCTTGTCCACCTCGCCCTCGGGACCGAGCAGCCCGGCCAGCGGCGCCGGCGTCCGCCACCAGCCGAGCAGGTGCCGGCCGGCCGGCGGGCCCTCCAGCAGCAGCGACCGCAGCAGCTCCGGCGGCAGCTCGGCGGCGTCCGGCACGTCCAGCCCGAACACCGCCAGGTAGCCGGGCTCGTCCGACTCCATGGCCGACCGCAGCCCGGCCGCGTCGACCGTCTCCACCCGGTGCCGCCCGGCCAGCTCGGCGGCGAGCACGCCGGCCGGCTCGGCCGAACCGTTCGCCAGGGGCGCCAGCACGAACCGCGCCGCGCCCGCATGGGCCGCCGCCGCGCTGCGCACCGCGGTGACCAACAACCGCTCGGCCTCCTCGTCGCGACCCAGCACGGCCAGGTTCCGGCCGGCGGCCGGCCCGAGCGGGACGGCCACGGTGCCGCGCCGGACGTCCACCGCCCGGCCCAGCAGCGCGGCCGGCCCGTGTGCCCGGCCGGCCAGGGCGGCCCGGTGCCGAGGGTCGTTGGCGAGCTGCGGGCGGGCGTAGCCGGCGAAGACCACGGGCGGGACGGCGTCCTCGGGCCGGGCCGACCAGAGCCGTCCCCGCAGCTCGGCGAGCACCTCCGGAGCCTCGTACGGGTCCGGGAAGCGGATCATCCGCTCGTGCCCCCGGGTCGCGCCCCGTGGACCGCCCAGCCCGCCGGCCGTGTTCACCACCGCGCTGCCCACCGGCAGACCGGCCGCCGAGTCGTTGGCCGGCTCCAGCACCGCCGAGCCGCCCGGCAACGCCACCCGCACCGGAAACTGGCCCAGCAACGGGTCACGCGGACCACCGATGCCCAGGTCGCCCTCGCCGGCCAGCACCAGGTGGACCCCGTACGACCGGGCGGCGCGGGCCAACGCGTCCAGCCGGGCCAGCACGTCGGTGGCGAGCCGGTCCCGGTCGCGCAGCAGCAGCGGGAAGTTGTCGATCACGCAGACGATCCGGGGCAGCGGCTGGTGCTGGCGCAACTCGGCGTAGCGCTGCCCGCCGGCCCGCCGGGACGCCTCCTCCCGGCGGCGCACCTCCGCCTCCAGCTCGCCGAACAGGTCGGCGACGTACTCCCGGTCGGCGGCCATCCCGGCGGCCCGCACCTGCGGCACCCAGGACCGGTCCCGCTCGGTCTGCAGGAACTCCACGAAGGACTCGCCGTCGCCCAGGTCGGCCAGGTAGAGCGTCAGCTCCTCCGGCCCGTACCGGGCGGCCAGGCCGAACAACGCGTCGGTGAGGAACGCCGACCGGCCGGCCTGCGACCGGCCACTGACCAGCCAGTGCGGGGTCAGCTCGGTGAAACCGAGGCTGACCGGACGCCCGGCGGCGTCACCGACGGTGGTGCTCAACCCGTCGACCGAGTCCGCCGTCCACAGCCCGTCGGCGGGCAGCAGGTCGCCCAGGGCGAGCCGGGAACCGTCCTCGATCTGCCGCGCCAACCGACGGCACACCTCGGCGACCAGCTCCGTGGGCGGATCCTCGTCCAGGAACACCGGCGAGTGGAGACCACCCGGCGGTTCGGCGCCCGGGCTGCTGAACCCGGTGAGCGGCGGGTCACCGACCAGCGCGTACGCCGTGCGCACCGCGAGTGGGGTGGCCCGGGGCAACGGACTGCCGTCGGGCCACCCGGCGACCACCAGGTGCAGCCCGGCGCGCGGCCCCCGGTCGGCCAGGTCGGCGAGCCGATCCAGGTCGGCGGTGGTCGCGCCCTCGGGCAGGGCGGCCACCACGAGCAGCAGCGTACGGTCGTGCCCGCGCTGCCGCGAGGTCCCGGCGGCCACCCACTGCTCCGCCTCGGCCAGCACCGCCCGCAGCCCGGTCAGGTCGGCGGTGGGCGGGGGCAGCAGGCCCGCGTCGGCGAGCGCCGCGAATCCGGCGAAGGTGTCGCCCGGACCGCCGTCGACCGCCCGGGCCAGCAACGCGCCCGCCGGCGTGGCCGCGAACAGGCGCAGCAGCAGGGCCCGGAGCAGCCCGGCCACCCGAGGGTCGGCGGCGTCGGCGTCGATGCTCAGGTGACCGCTGCCGAACAGCGGGACCAGCGCGGGAAAGCGGGCGTCGTCCAGCGGCGCGGCGGCGCCCACCCGGACCCGGGCCGGCGGACCGTCGCCCGGCGGCGTCGCCGGCGTGAGGGCCTCCACCGCCGCGCCGGCCCACCCGGGCGCCGCCCGCTCGGCCGCCGCCCGCAGGCGTTCGGCCAGCTCGTACTGTCGGTGGTGATCGGCGGGGGCGGGCCGGATCTCGTCGAGGATGCCCGCCGCCGCGGTCGCGGCGGCCTCGGCCCGGCGGTGCAGCGCGGCGGCCCGACCGGCGCGCGCCTTCGGAGTCGCCACCGCGTCCACCTCTCTTCCCGAGGCCGACATCTCCTCCCGATCAGTGACGGTAACCCAGGCGCGGGCCGTCCACCGGGATGTCGGTCGGCGCGGTGAGCTGCGCGGCGGTGAGCAGCCTCACCCCGCGCGGGCCCGCCCGCCGGGCGGCGTCCGTCCGGCGGTTCGCCACGATCCGCCAGTTCTGAGGCATTGGGTACGCGGCGCGCAGCCGATAGCCTCAGGAGGTGGAATCAGTGCAGCCCCCCGCCGGTTCCCAGGTCTCCCGCGTACCGGCGCAGCGGACCCCGCCGGAGCAGATGGCGCCCCCCGCGCCGGCTCCGCTTCCGGTACGCCCCAAGCGCCCGCTGCGCACCGTGCTGATGGTCGTCGCGGGGGTGCTCGCGTTGCTCTGCACGGGGGGAGCGGTGGTCGGGTTCGTCCTCTACGACCGGGCGACAGCCCCGGACCGCAGCGCCCCCGACGTCGTGGTCGACAACTATGTGCGGGCCCTCCTAGTGGACCGCAGCGACACGAGGGCGCAGGAGTTCACCTGCGGTGGTCGGGCCGATCTAGACGGCTTGCGAGCGCTGCGGGACGATCTTGTTGCCCGGGAACAGCGGTTCGACGCGAGGATCTCGGTGAGTTGGGGCCCGTTGAGCAGTCGGCAGGCGGGCGAAACCGCCGTGGTCGAGGTTGAGCTCATCATCTCCGCCTCGGTCGATGGGATAACGCAGAGCGACCGGCAGGGCTGGCGGTTCGAGACGAGGCGTGAGGACGGCTGGGGTGTGTGCTCGGCCCGGCGCGCCGACTGAGAGCGTCTACTCCAGCCAGAGCAGGTGAACGGGAACCTCCAGGGTGGTCGGTGCCTGGCCGCGCCAGGCCCAGCGGTACCACTCGAGCTCCGACGTCACCCGGACGCAGATGTCGCCGTCCGCGCCGGAGTAGGTCTCGGTGACCGCACGCAGGTCGCGTCGCTCCACACCGCCGTCCACGTGCACCACGCGCCGTCCGGTCACCGCGTCGGCCTCGAACGCCGGGGTGGGCGGCCGGCGGGTGGGCGCGTCGAGCGAGACCAGCCGGATGCCCGACCCGGACGCGGCGGCGGGTTGCGGCCGGTCACCGATCGTCTCCACCCAGACCCGCTCCACCGGCACCAGCGGCGCGAACACCTCCACCTGCTCGGACTCGGCCCGGTACCACTCGTGCTCCGGGATGACCGGCACGTAGGTGCGGCTGCCCTGCACCACCCGCTCGTCGGCCCGCAGGTCGGCACGCCAGCCGAGACCGGGCAGACCGACCAGCACGCGGCGGCCGCGCAGGTCGGTTCCGCCGGTGGCCGGCACGATCTCGACCGGCCGGGGTGGCAGCGGCGCCCAGTCGGGACGGTCGGCGAAGGGATCGGGCAGCGGGTTGCTCATGCGGGGCGCCTCACTCGGACTTGCCGAGGGGCGCGCCCCGCTTGCGCATGAACGGCAGCGGGTCCTCGGCGCCGCGACTGGACCGGTCGCCGCTGTTGTGCACCTCGAAGTGCAGGTGCGGGCCGGAGGAGTTGCCGCTGCTGCCGGAGAGCCCGATCACCTCGCCGGCCTCCACCGCCTGACCCGGTGTGACCCGAGGTCGTTCGATCATGTGGCAGTAGCGGGTGATGAACCCGCCGGCGTGCAGGATGTCGACGAACCATCCGCAGCCGCCCTTGTCCGGCCAGCCGTCCCGGTCGCAGTCCCGCCGCCCCGAGCGGTCCGGATCGCAGCGCGCGACCAGCACCCGGCCCGCCGACGCGGCGTGGATGGGGGTGCGTTTCCCCGCGGCCAGGTCCACCCCGTTGTGGCTCGGGCGGGCGGCGGTGCGGAAGCCGGACACCACCCCGCCGGGCAGCGGGGCGGTCCATCCGGAGGCCGCGATCCGGGCCCCGGCGGCAGCGTCGCAGACGGCCCTGCCGGCGATCTCCACGGTCCGGGCCGCGCCGCCGGCCAGCGCGTCGACGATCCGCCCGGCCAGCTCCTCGTGCTTCGCGTAGGCATCCGGGAACGCGCTGACCTGGACCCGCTGGGCCACCACGGTGAGCGGCCGCTGCTGCCAGTTCGGGACCTTGACCATCTTCTGGTAGAACTTGCGCGCCGTGTACGAGGGCGTCATCCGCTGCTCGACGCTGCCCCAGCCGGGACGTTGCTGGAACAGGCCCAGCGAGTCGTGGTCGGCGCCGACGCCCTCGTGCGGCAGGGCCAGCGACGCCGGGACCGTGCTGTTGGCCAGGTTGCGCAGCGCCGACTCCTGCATCGCGGTGGCCAGCGCGATGACCCAGCCACGGGCCGGGACCTTCATGTCCTGGCCGACCTTGATGATGACGGCCGCGTTGCGCAGCTGAGCCTCGCCGTACTCGGCGAAGCGCGGCATGTCCCCGGTCAGGTTCACCCGGTAGGCGGGGTCGCAGTCGAGGGCCGCGAGCTTCGGATCCTCCTGGTCGCCGCCCAGCTCCGTGAGGAAGAACGCGCCGGCGCCGCCGACGCAACAGAGCAGGGCGAGTGCGACGGTGACCGCGGTGGCGAGGACGCCGACGCGCAGCTTGCGGCGGACCTGCGCGGCGACGGCCGGCTCGCCGCTCACGACCGCTCCCAGTCGACCGCGTCCACCAGCCACGGACCGTCCTCGGCGACCAGCTCGAGCCGGAGCGTGCCGTTGTCCAGCGGGACCAGTGCCTCCACGAAGGACTCGGTGCGCGGCCGCAGCGTCGGCGGGCCGGTGGTCCGCCGGGCGGGCACGGTCTCCGGATCGGCGCCGGTCATCTTCTCCACCAGCGCGGGCGTGGAGAGCGGACGCAACTTCGCCTGCCAGGCGTCGCCGGTGGTGCCGGGCCCGGTCAACCAGGCCGTGGTGAACCGGCCGGCGACCTGCTCGGGGGTGGCCTCGCCCGGCCGGGTCCGCGGGGCGACCGTCGCCGGGGGACTGGACAGCACGCCGTCCTCACCGGCCCCGGGATCCACGGTGCTGATCGGCTGGGTGGGGCGGGTGGTCAGCCCGAGACCGGAGTCGACCGGCCCGGAGACCAGTCGGGCCGCGCCGATCACGCCGAAGACCAGCACCGCGATCACCAGCGCGATGCCGAGCCGGGACCGGAGGACCCGGGTGACGAGGAATTCGAGTGCCCGTCGCACCGGTCTCACCGGGCCTCGGAACGGATCCGCGGCGCGGGGCGGGCAGGCGGCGCGGCGCGGTCCGCCGAGTCCGGCCGGTAGACCGCGTAGGAGGGCGCCTCCTCGGGCACGTCCGGTTCGGTCCAGGTGGAGGGGGCGCGACGGGGCCGGGGCGCGGCGGCCGGACGGTCGCCGCGGCGCTCGACCACGGGCGCCTCCTCGGGCCGTTCCCGCCCGTCCGGCCGCTCCCGCTCGACGGAGGTGGCGGCGTGCGCCGGGTCCTCGTGCCGGGCCTCCGGCCGGAGGCTGCGCTGGTCGGCCGTGACGGTACGGCGCCGGCCGAACGCCGGCTCGTTGGTGCCGCCGGGCTCGGCCACGTCCAGCCGGGCGGCGATCCGCATGTCCCGGAAGAAGCGGCGGTGCCACGAGCCGGCCGAACTGACCGCCTCGCTGCTGTCCTTGCCGCCGAGCTGGGTGATCCGCCGGTACGGCCGCAGCAGCAGCCAGCCCACCACGCCGCAGAGCCAGACCAGGACCACCTGGAGCCAGCCGGGCAGCGTGGCGGTGTTCATGATCAGGTCGACCGCGAAGAGGTAGATGGCCGCGCCGGTGCCGAAGATGGCGATGTTGAACACGGCGGCCACCACCGCGTTCGCCAGCCGGCGCAGGCCGGCGCTGGCCGGGCGCATCAGGCCGACGGTGCCCAGAATGGGCGCGGCGATCACCGCCCATCGGAAGATCAGGAAGCCGAGCAGCACGAGCAGCGACGCGGTGAGGTCGAACATGGCGAAGAGCAGCGAGGCCAGCACCGCGATGAAGCCGGCGCCGATCCGGTCCATGTCCCGGGTGCCCTGCAGGTACTCGTACGCCTCCGGGTCCTCCGTCTTGATCTGTTGGGCGACTTTGGCCCACTGCTGCTGCTTGGCCTTGATCGTGCCCTCACGAGTCGCCGGGTTCTGGCGGAGCTTTTCCGACTCCTCCCACGTCAGCGACTTGGCGTCGTAGAGGGCCGGGCCGTACTTCTTGGCCGTCTCGCTGTCGGCCGAGCCGAGCACGCCGCGCAACCAGTTCCGGTAGAGCATGGTCTCGGTGGCGGTGTCGCTGGCCCGCACCGCCGGTGGACGCTTGTCCACGCAGGCGCTCGGGTTCGGAAGGACGCACTTGTCCGGCGGGATGTCCTTCGACGACGGGCCGACCGCGTCGTGCACCACGCCGAGCGTCGTGATCAGCGTGCTGTCGGCCATGTTCGCGGACTTGACCGGCCACGCGGCCAGCGCGGTCACCGCCACCATCACGAGCAGCGCCCAACCGGCCGTGGTCATCGCGTTGCTCATGTCCGACTGGCGGGAGCGCCACAGCAGGTAGAGGCCGACGACGCAGATGGTGATGATGCCGAAGACGCTGAACACCTTCTGGTAGACGGCCTTGGTGGCCTGCTCGACCAGCGGGTCCGCCCAGCGCCACATGGTCCGGGGGTCCCAGGCCCGTTCGCGCAGCGCGTTCGACGCGCCGATGACCGCGTTGGCGAACATGAACTCGCCGTTCGCCACCATGGTGGTGAAGCGGTAGTCGGGGTGGAGCACGGACGAGGCGCAGCCGCCGTCCACGTCGTACGTGACGTAGCTGTAGCCGGCGTACCCGTAGTCGCTGTAGAGGCCCTTCGGGCCGGGCTCCTTGGCCGAGTCGGGGCGGGACGCGAACCAGCCGGCCAGGCCGGAGTCCGGCGCTGCCGGCACCGGCGGCTTGCGGCACTCGATCTGGTCCTCGCTGACCGCCTGGAGCCGGTTCACGCAGGCGCGGAAGTCGGCCTGCCACTCCTTGGTGCTGCACAGCTCGGCCCGGGCCTGGGTGGTCGGGCCGGCGGCGTACGCCGGTGTGGCGCCTCCGATCACCGGCCAAGAGATCGTGGCCCCGGCGAGTACGCCGAGCGCGAGGAGGAGCGCCGCGATCCGTGCCCGGGCCCTCGCCATGTCACGCCTCCAGATCAGCCAGGACGGTCGGCAGTTGCCCGGCGGCCGGGGCGACCGTGCCGGGGGTGGTGTCCAGGTGTTCCAGCAGCCCGTTGACGTATGACACGTCGACCCGGACCTTCTGCACGCGGCCGTCGACGTCGCGCATGACGAACTCGCGGAAGCCGAGTCGGGACGCCGAGCCGCTGTCGGCCTGGCTGAGCGAGGCGAGTGTGGCCTCGTAGCCGTCGTCCACCGGCACCCGCAGCAGCCGCAGCGCCTCGGAGGCGATCTCGCTGTCCTCGGCGATCCGGCCGACGAAGACGGTGGAGACGAGGTTCTGGACGTCGAGACCGAGGATGTCCTTCGGGTTCTGCGAGGCGACCAGCGCGGCCAGGTTCCACTTGCGGGAGTCGCGGGCGAGGCGGACCAGGAACGAGCGCCCGGAGCGCCAGCCCTCCATGAAGTGCGCCTCGTCGAGGCCGACCAGCTTGCGGGAGGACATCGAGCCGCCGTAGCAGCGGCGGACCGCCAGCCGGTGCGCGGTGTGCAGCATCGGCAGCGCGAGGGCCTCCTCGGCGGACCAGTATTCCCGCTCGATCTTCAGGTCGGGAAGCCGGAGCCCGGCCATGGTGATGACGGTGAGCGCGGCGTCGGCGCCGAGCAGCCCCTCCGGCGGCCGGCCGAAGAAGAGCATGGCCAGCGGCATCTCGGCGGTGTCGAGCAACAGGTTGGCCAGTTCGCGACCGGCGTCGTCGTCGAGCCCCTGGAGGCAGGCGACCACGTCGTCGAGGGTGGAGGTCTCCTCGGCCGGGACCTGCCGCACCGCGTGCCGGAACAGGGTGGCCGTGGACGCCTCCCGGGCCACCTGCGGCGGCACCAGCATCATGCAGATGTCCTGCACCAGCATCCGGCGCTCGGCGCGGGCGTTGGAGACGGCGATCTCGAACTCCCGGTCGCCGGCCGCCCCGGTGCCGAACTCGCTGCGCAGGGGCGTGGGGATCAGCGCGTACGGCGCCAGGGTGCCCTGTTCCGAGCCGGTCAGGTTGAGCACCCGCGAGTAGGGCGCCAGCTCGGGCATGGCGCAGAGCCGGGCCAGCGGGCCGGACGGGTCGAGCAGGGTCACCTGCGCGCCGCGCCGGGCGGCCAGGTAGCCGAGCGCGCCGAGCAGCGTGGACTTGCCACCGCCGGGTTCGGCGACGAAGACGGCGAGGCCGGAGCGCTCGCGTACCTCCATCGGGAAGTGCAGGTCGAGGAAGACCGGGCGACGGCAGGTGCCGGCGGTGCGGCCGATCAGGTCGCCGCGCCGGTCGCCGACGGTGGACGCGGCCTGGGGCAGCGCGGCGGCCAGCAGGTTGACCGGCATCCGCCGGACGTAGCCGGTGTTGGCGATCGGTTCGCCGGGGATGAACTCGCGGGCAAGCCAGTCCTGGTTCTTCGGGTGTTGCAGCGAGATCCGCAGCTCCCGGGAGTAGAGCTGGATGAGCCGGCGGGCCCGTTCCAGGCACTCCTCCCGGGTCCGGCCGCCGACCGCGATCCGGTGCCACCCGTGCGCGCGGGCCGAGTCGACCGGCAGCCCGGTGGTCATCTCGTCGCCGATCACCAGGGCGCGCTTGGCCAGGCGTTCCAGCTCCGGCGGGGCGTCGATGCCGTGCTCGGCGTAGTCGAGCTGCTGGGAGCGGATCATCCGGAGCCGGTGTTCGAGGTTCCGGAAGGAGTCGTTGGGGCCGAGGATGTCGACCCGGGTGGAAAGTTCCATCGGCCAGGGCAGCCGCTCGTGGAAGTGCAGCCACGGCTCGTGTCGCTCGGGGATCTCCAGCGGTTCCATCCGGCCGACCGCGAGCACGGCCACGTGCCGTTCCTCGCCGGTCATCCGGTTGACCAGCTTGACCGTCGAGCCGTAGGGCGTGCGGTAGCGCTCGACCTGTTCGGTCAGGGCCAGCAGGTCGCCGCGTTCCCAGCGGCCGTTGGTGATCGGGGAGAGCACGCCGGGCGGCGCCATGCAGAGCGCCACCGAGCGGTAGAGCAGCCACTCCAGCTCCGGCGCGGTGACCCGGCGCCCACGCATGCCGAACGCGCCGAGCACCTCGTCGAACTGCTCGACGGTACGGCCCAACCGGCGTCGCTCGCCGTCGGCGGTGCCCCGGCCGAACGTCCGCAGCAGCCGCTCGGTGAGCGAGTCGCCGAGCGACCGGCGGGCGAAGGTGACGCCCAGGTAGGTCTGACCCTCGGCGTGGTTGACCGCCATCAGGTGCCGCTGGGCGGCGACCAGGTGGTCGGCCCAGCCGGTGGTGCCGGGCACGTCCGGCAGCGGGGCGGAGGTGTGCGTGTCGATGGTGCGCGCCCACTCGTCGGCCGGGAACGGCCGGGTGGTGCGGCGCAGGTGCAGCCGGAACCCGGCCAGGCCGGCGTACTGCTCCGAGATCGCGGAGAGCAGCGCCTCGCGTTCGGCGTCGGGCCGGAACGCCCAGCGGACCTCGGGCAGCCAGTACCAGGCGGTGACCGTGTTGGGGGTGAACGTGAGGTGCCCGGCGATCTCGGTGATGGCCAGCTCGACGGCGGGGTCGCGGTCGCCGAACTTGATCTTCGGGGCGCGGACCCGGACCGGCTTGGTGGGCTTGTCGCGGCGGGCGGCGGACCGCTGCCGGGGCGGCGCCACCTCGCGGTGCGCCGGCCGCTCGACCTCGCGGGTCGGCGCCGGCGCCGCCGCGTACGGGTCCGGCAGGTCGTGGTCCGGGTCGCGCCGGTCGACGCGGCGCGCGGGGGCCGGCGTCTCGACCGGCGGCGGGGCGACGGCCGCCTCGTGGAGCGGCTCCGGCTCGGCCGGGGCCCGGAGCGCGGGGAGGCGGTCACCGGCCTGCTGCGGCACCCGCGTGCGCGGCGGGGGCGGCGGGTCGAGCGCGGGAGGCTGGACGGGCTCGGGCAGGGCGTGTGCCGGCTCCGGCCGGGGACGGCCGACCGCGCGTACGCCGGAGGTCTGCTCCCGGGCCGGCGGCGCGGGTTCGGGTCGGGGCGGTTCGACCGGCGCGGCGTGCTGGTGCGGGATCGGCAGCGCCTCCCGGCCGACACCGCGTCGGGGCGGCGCCACCACCGGTTCGACCGGCGCGGCGGGCGGGGTCGTCCCGGCGGGCGGGCCGGCCGGCCGACGGACCCGGGGCGGCGCGCCGCCGAACAGGTCGAGGAAGGGCGAGTCGATGTCGCCCTCGGGGCGGATCGGCTCGCGGGGTTCGGCGCCCCGGGGGGTGAGCGGACGCGGAGGCTGGAAGACGCCGACCCGCCCGTGGCCGGGAGTGGTGACGAGCGCCGGGTCGAGGACGATCTCGTCGAGGTCCTCGTCCGGTGGGTAGTCGAACGATCGCGCACGGTTACCGGGCGATCCGCCCGGGTGCCCGGCCGGGGAACCCGGCGTGGAAGAGCGACTCATGCGACCGCCTCACCCGCGTCGTTCGTCTGCGCCGTCGGCGTACGCCTGGTCATGCCAGTTCCTCCCGGATCCTGATCCGGCTCGCGACGAGGCGCGGGTCCCGCAGCTCGGCGGCCGGCTCCCGGGTGCGTCGCCAGTCGGTCAGCGCGGTCCGGATGACCATGCGCGCCGGCCGGTCCGGGTCGACGTACCGGAAGATGAACGAGGTCGTCACGATGGCGAGCGAGATCTCCCAGGCGGGGAACAGCTCGACCTGGAGCGTGAACAACCAGTGGATGAACACGTAGAGGGGTACGAGCAGCATGAACAGGCCGTACTGGGCGTACGGCAGGTGGACGGGAAGGGTGTAGCCGGGCGGGCCCAGGTAGACCAGGCGTGCCCGGTAGATGTCGTCGTCGGTGCGCAGCCGCATCGTCGCCCAACGCCCTACTCGAAGATGAGGTTGATCAGGTAGTCACCGACGAAGAAGAGTGTGGCCGCGCCGGCGATGAAGGCCAGCCCGATGATGGCGATGGCCGAGCTGGTCAGCACCTTGGAGATCTCACCGCGGCTGGCCCGGCCGATGAAGATCACGCCGAGCACGGCGAGCAGGATCGGCGCGACCTTGCTGGCGAAGAAGGTGACGACGTTGTCGGTGTCGATGCCCTTCGGGGCCGGCTCGGCGAGTGGAGTCGACGCCAGGGTGTGGAGCGCGTGGTCGACGGCGGTCGACGCCGTTGCCATGAGCTCGATGGCGATCACTGGAAACCTCCCCAAAGGTCGCGGCCGGCGGTGCCGCGGTGGTGCAGTTAGGCAAGCCTGGCGGGATGGTGCTCGTCAGAGACAGCGCCGTCGACGCTGGGTCCGTCACTCACCACGGAGCGTGGCGAGCTCTGGGGGGATTCGTCCCGCTTCGGCCCTCCCTCCAGGCTTCGCCATCTCGATGCTGGGCAATTCCAAAGCGTACGGGCCGGCCACCTTTGCGACAAGCCGCGAAGAGTGGACCCGTAACGACCCGGACGACCGATCGTACACCTGTTCTAATGAGCACGTCAGGGCCCTCGGCCCGGGGCTCGCCCGGCCGCCGGAAGTCCTGCCGGCGAACGGTACTGTCGGGTCCGTGACCGATCTGGTACGGGCGGAGACCCCGGTGGTGATGGGCGTCCTCAACGTCACGCCCGACTCCTTCTCGGACGGCGGCAGATACGCCGATCTGGACGCCGCCGTCGCACACGGCGTGCGACTGCGCGCCGACGGGGCGGACCTGGTCGACGTCGGTGGCGAGTCCACCCGACCGGGCGCCGACCGGGTGGACGCGGAGACCGAGACCGCCCGGGTGCTGCCGGTGGTCCGGGAACTGGCCGCCGCCGGCATCCCGGTCAGCATCGACACCAGCCGCGCCCGGGTCGCCGAGGCCGTCCTCACCGCCGGCGCGGCCGTGGTGAACGACGTGTCCGGTGGGCTCGCCGACCCGGACATGGCCCGCGTGGTCCGGGACGCCGGGTGCCCGTGGGTGCTGATGCACTGGCGGGGTCACTCCCGCGAGATGCGCGACCTGGCGCACTACACGGACGTGGTGGCCGACGTACGGGCCGAGCTGGGCGCGCGGGTCGACGCGGCGCTCGCCGCCGGCGTGGCCGCCGACCGGATCATCGTCGACCCCGGGCTCGGCTTCGCCAAGACCGCCGTGCACAACTGGGAACTCAGCGCCCGCCTGCCCGAACTGGTCGACCTCGGCTTCCCGGTCCTGTTCGGGGCCAGCCGCAAGTCCTATCTGGGCCGGCTGCTCACCGACCCGGCGGGCGCGCCCCGCCCCACCGCCGGCCGGGAGGCCGCGACGATCGCGACCAGCGTGCTCGCCGTGGCCGCCGGCGCCTGGGGGGTACGCGTGCACGACGTCCGGGGCACCGCCGACGCGCTCGCTGTCTGGCGTGCCACCGGCCGCCCCCGGCTGGCCACCGCGGGCGCCGGCGCGACCGGGGGAGGCGACCGATGAGCGACCGGATCGAGCTGACCGGCCTGCGCGCGCACGGCCGGCACGGGGTCTACGACTTCGAGCGCGCCCAGGGCCAGGAGTTCGTCGTCGACGCCGTGCTCGAACTCGACCTGGGTCCGGCCGCCCGCTCCGACGAGGTGACCGACACCGTGCACTACGGCGAGCTGGCCGAGCGGCTGGTCGCGGTGGTCACCGGCGAGCCGGTGAACCTGATCGAGACGCTCGCCGACCGGCTGCTCGCGGTCTGCCTGGCCGAGCCGCTGGTCGCCGCCGCCACGGTGACCGTGCACAAGCCGGAGGCCCCGATCCCGCACGCCTTCCGGGACGTGGCCGTCACCATGCGGCGTACCCGGTGACCCGGGCCGTGCTGTCGATCGGCAGCAACCTCGGCGACCGCCTCGACCACCTGCGCGGCGCGGTGGCCGCGCTCGGCGACGGCGTGGTGCTGGTCTCCGGCGTCTACGAGACTCCACCGTGGGGGGACGCGGACCAGCCCGCGTACCTGAACGCGGCGGTGATGGTGGTGGACCCGGTGGCGGCGCCGGGCGACTGGCTGGCGCGGGCCCGGGCCGCGGAGGCGGCGGCCGGGCGCACCCGCGACGCGGACCGGCGGTACGGGCCGCGCACGCTCGACGTGGACGTGATCGCGGTCTGGGACGACGCCGGGCGGCCGGTGCTCAGCGACGACCCCGAGCTGACCCTGCCGCACCCCCGCGCCCACCTGCGCGCCTTCGTGCTGCGGCCGTGGATCGACATCGAGCCGCACGGCCGGCTGCCCGGGCACGGGTGGCTGACCGACCTGCTCAACGCCGAGCCGTTGGCCGCCGACGCCCTGGAACTGAGCCCGCGACCGGATCTGACGCTAGAGTCGGACACATGAGTACGACCCGGTCCCCGCAGGATCCCGACCGCTTCCGGATGGGTCCGACCCGGGTCTCCACGCTGGTGGTGGCCGGTCTGGCCGCCGCCGCGGTGGCCTGGCTGCTGATCAGCAACTTCTACGGCGACTTCGCCGCCGACCTGCCCTGGCTGCCGGTGATCACGCTGGCCGGGCTGGCGGTGCTGGAGGGCTACGCGGCGGTCAACACCCGCAGCCGGATCGAACGGCGACCCGGACGGGAGCCGGTGAACCCGCTGCTGGTCGCCCGCTTCGTGGTGCTCGCCAAGGCGTCCGCGCTGGCCGGAGCGATCTTCGCCGGCTTCTACGCCGGGCTGGCCGGCTGGCTCTTCGTCGAGCCGACCAACGCCGCCGTCGGCGACCGGCCCGCCGCGGTCGCGGGGGCGGTCGCCTCGCTGGCCCTGGTCGCGGCGGCGCTCTGGCTGGAGCGGTCGTGCCGGGTGCCTGAGCAGGAGGACGACTCCGACCGCGAGCCGGGCGACCGGGAGACCCCGCGCGGGCGCCTCTGATCAGGGGGTTCCCCACACCCCGGCCCGCAGGTACCGTCCCTGGCGACCGGAGAGCGACGGCCGCCACCGGTCCGCCCGCCCGTGGGCCGGACGCGGCCACCTGGGAGGCGCGGCCAATGGGGTACGACGAGGCGGACCGGACCGCGTCACCGGAGACCTCCTCCGGCGTACCGGCCGCCGTGCTGGAGAACGTCTTCGACGACCCGTCCCACGGCGAACCCGGCCGGGACCGGATCGCGGTGCACGTGGTCTGGGAGTTCCTGCTGCTGGCCGGGCTGGCCGCGGTGACCTGGCTGCTCTGGCGGGAGGACGCGGACGCGCTGCGCGGCGGCGCGCTCAAGACACTGCTCGTCGACGTGGCCGGGCTCGGCCTGCTCACCCTGGCCGCCGGGCTGAGCCTGCGGGCCGCCGCGGTGAACCTGGCGGTCGGTCCGGTCGCGCTGGCCGCCGCGATGCACGTCGCCGAGCAGGGCGACCGGGGCGCCCGGGAGGCGCTGCTGCCGGCGCTCGCGGTGGCCGCGGTCGGCGGGCTGGCGCTCGCCCTGGTCGTGGTGGTGCTGCACGTGCCGGGCTGGGCGGCGAGCCTGGCCGGCGCGGCCGGTGTGATCGTCTACCTGGAGCGGCGGACCGCCCCGGTCGCGGTCCAGGGCGACTACGACCCCCGGCGCACCGCGCTCTACCTCTTCGTCGGCTTCGCCGCGGTGGCCGTCCTCGGTGGCCTCTTCGGTGCGATCAAACCGGTGCGCCGGCTGATCGGCCGGTTCCGTCCGGTCGCCGACCCGGCCCGGCGGCGCGGGGCGGTCGCCGCCGTGGTGACCGCGCTGGCGCTCGTCGGCTCCACGGTGCTGGCGATGCTCGGCGGGGTGTTGATCGCCGCGAACGGGGACGGTCCGGTGACCCCCGGCACCGGGCTGGACTGGACGGTGCTGGCGGTCGGCACGGTGCTGCTCGGCGGCACCAGCGCGTACGGCCGGCGCGGCGGTGTCTTCGGCACGCTGATCGCGGTCAGCCTGGTGGTGGTGTTCCTGGCCTGGACCGTGGCGCACGGCTGGTCGATCGGCCGGTGGGCCCTGGGCGGGGCGGTGCTCGGCGCCGGGCTGCTGGTCACCCGGCTGGTCGAGACGTTCGGCCGGCCCCGCCCGGCCCCGCACCTGACGGCCGTGCCCGGCCCGCCGCACCCGGTCGGGGACGGCCGGATCAGCACCGGCTGGACGACGACCCCGACGCCCGAGTCGACCGACACCTGGCCGTCGGTGCTGCCCGTACGCGAGACCGACACCCCGGTCGACGCCTGGGAGGCGCCCCGCTGGGAGAGCGAGCCGCGGCGCTGGGACGCCGACCGCTGACGTCGAGGAGGGTCGGGTCCGGCGGGGGTCGCGTCCGGCGGGCCGGAGCTGATCTCGCCGGTTAGGCTCGGCGGCATGAGCGAGACTCCTGCCCCCGGCGGCCGTACCTTCGACGAGCTCGACAAGCTCTCCACCGAGGAGCTGCGCGAGCAGGCGTTCCACCTGGCCCGGGAGCGTCGCGACGTGGGGTTCTTCTGGTCGGTGCTGCGGCATCTGCCGAACGCCGACGAGGCCGCCGCCCTGGACGGCGCGCCGAACTCGGTCGGGCCGACCATCGACGAGGCCAACGCGCTGTGGCGGGAGTTGACCGGGCACGGCTACGACGAGTCCGCGCCGCTGCTGCGCGCCGCCTTCATCGACTACCTGATGAAGCACTGACCCGTGGCCGCCCGCCGGCCGACGGCGGTCGCGCGGACGCGCAGGTTTGCCCGGCGCGGCGGCCCGGGAACTGACCGCTCCATGGCCCTCACCAACCGCCCCCGCGCCGTCCCCCGGTACGGCACGGCCGCCGGCACCGGCACGCTCGCCGCGTTCCTGCTCGTCGCGGTCGGCGGCAGCCCGATGTACGGGGACTGGGCGCAGGGCCACACCGATCCGACCGGAGCCGGTGGCTGGTTCCTGCGGCTGCTCTCCTGGCCGGCCTGGCGGTGGCACGCCGACGAGGGGTTGCTCACCACCAACCTGCGGGCGATCCTGCTGCTCGTGGTCGCCGCGGCGCTGCTCTACCTGCTGCCCGGCCCGCAGGTGGACCGGGTGGCCGCCTCGGGCAGCCAGTTCCTCTCCGGTTGGGGCGCGTACGCCCTGGCCGGCGGGATCACCGCCCTGCTCGCCACGCTCCTCGGACCGCACGGCACGCTCTTCGCCGCCTTCCAGGCCGCGAGCGGCGGCGTCACGTACGGCTTCTTCGCCGGCTGGATCGTCGGCCTGGCCAGCCTGGGCGGCCGGGCCTGACTCGCTGCCCGCCGGGCCCGGACGGCTGTCGGGCCCGATCCTCCGGTGACCGGTCTGGCCGGCCGCGCGGGCCGGTCAGGCGCCGTCCACCGCGCCCAGGCTCAGCACCCGGCTGCGCGCGATCAGCCCCACCGGGCTGCCGTCCTCGGTGACCAGCGCGTGGTCGGCGCCGGAGGTGAGCAGCGTGCCCAGCGCGTCGTAGGCCGAGTCGCCGAGCGGCACCGTGGGCAGCCCGGTCCCGCCGTCGGCCGGGAGCGGGTCGAGCACCGCGCGGGTCAGCGGGGTGACCGCCAGCCGGCGGATGCCCCGGTCGGCGCCGACGAACTCGCGGACGAACGCCGACGCGGGCGAGCCGAGCAGCGCGGCCGGGCGGTCGTACTGCTCCAGCACGCCACCCTCGGAGAGCACCGCGATCCGGTCGCCCAGCCGGACCGCCTCGTCGAGGTCGTGGGTGACCAGCACGATGGTCTTGCGCACCTCGGCCTGGAGCCGCAGGAACTCCTCCTGGAGCCGGGTCCGCACGATCGGGTCGACGGCCGAGAACGGCTCGTCCATCAGCAGCACCACCGGGTCGGCGGCCAGGGCGCGGGCGACGCCGACCCGCTGCCGCTGCCCGCCGGAGAGCTCGTGCGGGTAGCGCCGGCCGAACTGCGCCGGGTCGAGGCCCACCAGTTCCAGCAGCTCGCCGACCCGGGCGCGGGTGCGTTCACGCGGCCAACCGAGCAGCCCCGGCACGGTCGCCACGTTGGCGGCGACGGTCTGGTGCGGGAACAGGCCGACGTTCTGGATCACGTATCCGATGCGGCGGCGCAGGGTCACCGGGTCGACGCGGGTGACGTCGTCGTCGCCGAGCAGGATCCGGCCGTCGGTCGGCTCGATCAGCCGGTTGATCATCCGCAGCACTGTCGACTTGCCGCAGCCGGACGGGCCGATCAGCACCACCAGCTCGCCCGCCCTGACCTCCAGGCTGAGCTCGCGGACCGCCTCGGTGCCGTCCGGGTAGCGCTTGCGGATGCGCTCCAGCGTGATCGAGGCGGCGCCGTGACCGGCGGTGGTGCCCGGGGTAACGTCCACGTGTGTTCCTCCACCTGAGCTACCGGGCCGCCCCGGGCAATCCGTGGTTCTCCTGGCAGTACGTGCGGGACAACTCTGACACCATCCTCGCCGCGCTGCGCGAGCACACCTGGTTGACCGCCCGGGCCGTGGTGATCGCCGCGCTGGTGGCGCTGCCGCTCGCGGTGGCAGCGTACTGGTTCCGTTCGCTCGCCGCGTCGATCCTGGCGCTGACCGGCGTGCTCTACACGATCCCGTCGCTGGCGCTGTTCGCCTTCCTCGCGCCCTACCTCGGCATCGGGGCGATCACCGTGCTCTCCGTGGTGGCGCTCTACGCGCTGCTGGTCATCGTGCGCAACACGCTGGCCGGCCTGAACCAGGTGCCACCGGAGGTGCGGGAGGCCGCCGAGGGCATGGGCTACGGCCGCTGGGGCCGGCTGGTCCGGATCGAGCTGCCGCTGGCGCTGCCCGGCATCCTCACCGGCGTACGGCTGGCGACCGTCTCCACGGTCGCGCTGGTCACGGTGGGCGTGGTGGTGGGCCGGGGCGGGCTGGGCCAGCTTATCTTCGCCGGCTTCCAGAACAACTTCTACAAGGCGCAGATCATGACCGGCACGGTGCTCTGCGTGCTGCTGGCGCTGGTGCTCGACCTGGTCCTGGCGGGGATGGGGCGGCTGCTCACCCCGTGGCTGCGCGGGCGGGTCCGGTGAGCGCGAGGAGTGCAGCGCAGCGGAGCCCCGCAGTCGCGAGCGAAAGGCAGGTCCGGTGAGCGCGAGGAGTGCAGCGCAGCGGAGCCCCGCAGTCGCGAGCGAAAGGCAGGCGCGGTGAATCCGGTGCAGCAGGCCGTGGTCTGGCTGAACGACCCGCTGAACTGGACCAACCCCGGCGGCGTGCTGGACCGCCTCGGCGAGCACCTGAGCATGTCCGCCCTGGCGGTGCTGCTGGGTTGCCTGGTGGCGTGGCCGATCGGTCTCTGGCTCGGCCACAGCGGCCGGGGCGGTGGGCTGGTGCTGCTGGTCTCCAACGTCACGTTGGCGATCCCGACCCTGGCCCTGCTGACCATCCTGCCGCTGACCTTCCTCGGCTTCGGCCGGTCGGCGGTGGTGGTGGCGCTCGCGGTCTTCGCGGTGCCGCCGCTGCTGGCGAACGCGTACACCGGGGTGCGGCAGGCCGACCCGGAGGCCCGGGACGCCGCGCGCGGGATGGGGCTCTCCGGCGGGCAGGTGCTGCGCCGGGTGGAGTTGCCGCTCGCGGTGCCCTACCTGGCGGCGGGGTTCCGTACCGCGGCCGTACAGGTGGTGGCGACCGCGGCGTTGGCCTCCTTCGTCAACGGTGGCGGGCTGGGCCAGATCATCCGGGCCGGTTTCGGGCTGGACATCGCGGCCGGCGGCGGCCAGATCATCGCCGGCGGTGTGCTCGTGGCGGGCCTGGCGCTGCTGGTCGAGGGGATCCTCGCGGTGCTGGAGCGGGTGGTCACGCCGCGCCCGCTGCGGCGGGTCAGCCGGCGGGCGAACCGCCGCGCGGCCGCGGCCACGGCCGGCGGCTGACCGCCCGGCGGGCCGGCGCCGGCCCGTCCGTGAGTCGGGCATCACAGCATATCGGCCCCCCGGTGACGATCGGATGACGAAAACCGCTCCGAGTTTGTCGGTCGGGTCCGGAGGATGTTGGGTGAAGTCGCGGGCGGCCGTCCGGATCGCCCGTCGGACACGCGGCCGGCCCATCGGGGTCGCGCCGGGACACGGAAGGCGGGCACTGATGCGCGCACGTGCACGGCTGGCCGCGGGGGCCTTCGGCGCCCTCGCCGCGGCAACTCTCCTCACGGGCTGCGGTGGCGCCGGCTCGTCCGGCACCGACGCTCCCGAGGCGGGCGCCTCGGGTGCCGGTTGCGCCCCGGTGGCGGGTGACCAGCTGGTCGTCCTCACCGACGACAAGAAGCTGCAGAACACCGACAACGTCCTGCCCGCGATCAACAAGAAGGCGGCGACGCCGCAGCTGGTCGCCGCGCTGGACAAGGTGTCGGCGAAGCTCGACACCCCCAAGCTGATCCAGCTCAACCGGGCGGTCGACGTCGACCGGAAGACGCCCCAGGTGGCGGCGCAGGAGTTCGCCGCCGCCAATGGCGTGACGGACGGGATCGAGAAGGGTCCGGGCGGCCAGGTGACGGTGGGCGCGGGCAACTTCAGCGAGAGCCAGACCGTCGCCGAGCTCTACAAGATTGCGCTCACCGCGGCGGGCTACCAGGTCAAGGTGCAGACCATCGGCAACCGGGAGCTCTACGAGCCGGCCCTGGAGAAGGGTCAGGTCCAGGTCGTCCCGGAATACGCCGCCACCATGGCCGAGTTCCTCAACACCAAGGCCAACGGCAAGGACGCCCAGCCGGTCTCGTCCCCGGAGCTGGAGAAGACCGTCGCCGCGCTCAAGACCGAGGGCGACAAGGCGGGCCTGGTGTTCGGCCAGCCCTCCCAGGCGCAGGACCAGAACGCGTTCGCGGTGACCAAGGCCTTCGCCGACAAGTACGCCGTCTCGACGCTCTCCGACCTGGCCGCGAAGTGCTCCGGGCAGGCCACCGTGCTCGCCGGCCCGCCGGAGTGCCCGCAGCGGCCGAAGTGCCAGGCCGGGCTGGTCGAGGTCTACGACTTCAAGGCCGGCTCGTTCAGTTCGCTGGACGCGGGTGGCCCGCAGACCAAGAACGCGCTGAAGACCGGCGCCGCCAGCGTCGGGCTCGTCTTCTCCTCGGACGCGGCGCTCGCCACGAGCTGATCCGTCGCCGCCGGCCGGTCGAACCGGCCGGCCGGCGGCGATCCCGGGCGGGGTCGCTGGTCAGCGACCGTGCATCCGATCGCGCCGACCCGTTCCCCTCCGGTGGAACTCTCGGTAATCTGCTCAGCCATGCCCGCCTCGGTCGCCCCCGCCGACAAGCGCACCCCGACGCCGCTGACCGTCCTGTTCTGGATCGGCGTGGGGTTGGCGCCCCTGGCGGCGCTCATCCTGCTGGTCGCCGACGGCAACGGCACGCTGCGGTTCGGCGCCGTGTTGGCGATCCTCGCCGTGGTGCTGATCGGCCTCTCCATCGCGCTGCGGGCCGAGAACGGCTCCGGTGACGCCGGGGCCGAGGAACTGCGCGAGGAACTGGAGCAGCTCCGACGCGAGTTGCGGTCCGAGATCGTGGCCGCCGCCCAACGTGGCAACCAGGCGCTCGACCAGGCCCGCAGGGCGGAGGAGACGGCCGGCGCGGTGCGTCAGCGACTCGACGCGGCAGCCGCGGGGCTGGCCGCCGCGCCCGCCGAGGAGCGCCCGGGCGGACGGGCCCGGGTGCCGGTGGCCGGCGCGTACGACGCGGGACGGGCGCACCCGGCCGACCGCGACGAGGACGCACCGGGCCGGTCGTCGGGCGCGCGCTACGGCGCCGACGACGCGTCCCGGCTCGACGTCGACCGCCCCGATGCTCACGCCGGTGCGGGCTGGGGCCGGCCCGAGCCGTACGAGACCGACCCGTCGGGCCCGTACGCCGGGGAGCGCGCGCAGCCCGGCGGCTACCGGACCGCCCCGGACCGCTCCGGCGCGGACCGCCCGGGGTTCGCCGGCCACGACGCCGACCCGGCCCGGTCCGACCCGCGCGGCACGGAGTGGCCGTCCGCCGGCGCGCCGGGCGCGGACCGGCCGTCGACCGGCGGATACGGCCAGGACCGGCCGTCGACCGGTGTCCACGGCCAGGACCGGTCGTCGGCCGGTGTCTACGGCGCGGCGCGGGTGGCCGAGCCGGCCCGGCCGGAGCAGCCCCGCCCCGTCGGCGTGGTCCACCACACCGAGACGGTGCACGTCACCACCCGGCACACCATCGTGGACGGTGGCGAACCGGCGGGCGGCCGGTACGGCGGGTTCGCCGGTCGCTGGTCACCGGGAGCGGAGGAGCGGCCGCGGGGTGCGGAGGCGGCCGACCACCGGGGCGTCGGACACCGCGAGTCGGGCCGGGACGAGCCGGCCCGATCCGGATGGTCCGGCTCGGAGGAGGACGGCTGGCTGGGCGGCCTGCGATCCGGCCCGGGCGCGGAACGGACCTGGCCCCGCGACGAGGGCGCCCGCGACGACGGCTACCGGGCCGCCGCGCCCGGTGACGGCTACCGGCCCGCCACGTCGGGCGACGGCTACCGCACCGGCCCGTCCGGTGACGGCTACCGGGCCGCCGCGCCCGGTGACGGCTACCGACCCAGCCCGTCCGGCGACGGATACGGGCGGACCGACGACGGGCGCGAGCACCCCTGGGCCGGTGTCGGCCGGGCGGCCGGCGGGCAGCGGGGCTGGCCGGCGGACGACGGCTGGTCGCGGGGCCCGGGATCGGACCGGCCGGCGGACGAGCAGCGCGACTGGTCCGGCCCGGGTGACGACCGGACCGGTCGGGCGGCGGGCGGGGTGCGAGGCGACCGCTCCTGGCCGCCCGAGGAGCAGGCCGGGCGGGCGCGGGTGGCCGAGCCGGACGGCGCGCACTGGTCGCAGGTGCGGGCCGCCGGCAACCGCTGGGCGGCGGTCCGCGACGACGACCGGGGGCGGGAGATCCGGGTCGGGGAGCGGCGGGCCGCGGTGCACGAGGACGGCGGGGGCACCGAGTACCGGGTCGAGGACCGGTGGGCCTCCGTCCGTGGCGCGCCGGCCGGCGGCTGGTCGCCGGAGAGCCACCCGGCGCTGCCGGCCGGCGGGGTCCCGGTGCCGCAGGAGTGGCGACCGCCGACGCAGCGCAGCGGCCAGCCGGAGTGGCGCGAGGTCGAGCCGGAGTGGCAGCGTCCCGAGCCGGAGCGGCGGCGGCCGGAGCCCGGCGGCTACGGTCACCCGCACCGCGACGCCGACGACCGCTGGCGCTGACCGCGCCCCGGGCTCACTTGTCGATGTCGCCGACCACGAAGAACATCGAGCCGAGGATGGCGATCAGGTCCGGGACCAGGCACCCGGGCAGCAGCGTCGACAGCGCCTGCACGTTCGCGTACGAGGCGGTGCGCAGCTTGAGCCGCCACGGCGTCTTCTCGCCCCGGGAGACCAGGTAGTAGCCGTTGATGCCGAGCGGGTTCTCGGTCCAGGCGTAGGTGTGCCCCTCGGGCGCCTTGACCACCTTGGGCAGCCGGGTGTTCACCGGTCCGGAGATCCGGTCCACCCGGTCCAGGCACTGTTCGGCGAGGTCGAGTGAGGCGTACACCTGGTCGAGCAGCACCTCGAAGCGGGCGTGGCAGTCGCCGGCGGTCTTGGTCACCACCGGCACGTCGAGCTGGTCGTAGGCCAGGTAGGGCTCGTCCCGGCGCAGGTCCAGGTCGAGCCCCGAGGCCCGGGCGACCGGCCCGGACGCGCCGAACGCGGCGGCGTCGGCGGCGGAGAGCACGCCGACCCCGACGGTGCGGGCCAGGAAGATCTCGTTGCGCCGGATCAGGTGGTCCAGGTCCGGCATCCGGCGGCGTACCTCGGCGATGGCGGCGCGGGCCCGGCCGGTCCAGCCGGCGGGCACCTCCTCCTTCAGGCCGCCGACCCGGTTGAACATGTAGTGGATCCGGCCGCCGGAGACCTCCTCCATCACCGCCTGGATGGTCTCCCGCTCGCGGAACGCGTAGAACATCGGCGTGATCGCGCCGATCTCCAACGGGTAGGAGCCGAGGAACATCAGGTGGTTGAGCACCCGGTTCAGCTCGGCCAGCGCCATCCGCAGCCAGGTGGCGCGCTCCGGCACCTCCATGCCCATCAGCCGCTCGACCGCGAGCGCCACACCCAGCTCGTTGGAGAACGCCGACAGCCAGTCGTGCCGGTTGGCCAGCACGATGATCTGCCGGTAGTCGCGTACCTCGAAGAGCTTCTCCGCGCCCCGGTGCATGTAGCCGACGATCGGCTCGGCGGCGACCACCCGCTCTCCGTCGAGCACCAGCTTCAGCCGGAGCACGCCGTGCGTCGAGGGGTGCTGCGGCCCGATGTTGAGCACCATGTCGGTGCCGAGCTGCTCACCGCCGGCCCCGGTGCCGACGGTCAGCTCGCGGAGGTCGCCGGCGTCCGTGGTCATGCCCGTCATCGTGCCATGGTCGCCTCGGGCGCGACGCCGACCGGCTGCCGCAGCCACCAGTGCCCGCCGAGGCCGGCCGGGTCGGTCAGCTCGGCCGCCGCCGACGCGCCGGCCAGCGCGCGTAGGTAGCCGGCCGGGTCCCGGGAGGCCAGGGCCAGCGGTGGTCGGCCGCCGTCGGCTCCGAGCGCCCGCAGCGCCTCCCGCTGCGACACCAGGGTGTACGCGCACCCCGCGACCCGCGCGCCGGCGGCGGCCACCGAGTCCATGGCGACGTGCGCGGTCACGTCGCAGGACCCGTCCGGCACCGGCGGGACCTGCCGCCCGTCCCGGTACCCGGTCAGCGTCCCGTCCAGGGGGCGGGCGTCCCGCAGGTGCCCGTAGTCCACCGCCAGCGCCAGCCCTCGCTCGACCCGTCCCACCGCCTCCGCCCACGCCTCGTCCCGCGTCCCGCCGATCTCCGCCCGGCCGGGGGTGGGGGGCCACCAGTGGGTGAGCCAGGTGGTGTCGGTGCGGCTGAGGGTGGGGCCGGGGGTCTCCTGGCCGGTGGTGGGGTCGACCAGGAGGTGGCGCCAGCCGTCCGGGGTGGGGGTGGCGACGTCCAGGGGGACGTTGTCCAGCCACTCGGTGGCCAGCAGCAGGCCGGTGATCCCCTCGGGGATCTCGTGGCGCCAGTCGATGCCGGGTGGCAGGTCGGCGGGGCGTTCGGCGCGTTCCACCGCGACCGGGTGGATCCGGTCGGCCAGGTCCGGGTCGGCCCGCGTCACCAGCGCGCGGAGCAGCTCGCCCCGGCCGGCGCCCACGTCGACCACGTCCAGCCGGGGCGGCCGTCCCAGCGCCTCGTCGACGGCGGCGAGCTGCCGCAGCAGGCAGGCGGCGAAGACCGGTGAGGCGTGCACGCTGGTGCGGAAGTGGGCGGCGGGGCCGGGGCCGGCCACGAAGAAGCCGTCCGGCCCGTAGAGGGCCCGTTCCATCGCGTCGCGCCAGCGCAGCGCGGGGTACCCGGACGTCACCGGGCCGACCCTACGGCCCGCCCTGGCCGGTGCCGTCCGGTGACCCGCCGGCCCGGCGTCGAGCGGCGCGGACGTACCCGTACGGGCGGTTCCTCCGCCACCGCAGCGGGTGCTTCGGGCGGTCGGTGAAGGTTTTCACACCTTCTTGTTTCCGGTCTGTCACCCGGGCGCATACTTGCCATCGACCGGTACCCCCTTCGAGGACTGGATCGCTGCCATGAGCGCACCGCTGCGCCCGCGGGCCACTCGCGCCCCGCTCGCCTTTCCCCGCACCCTCACCGTCGGCGTGCTCGGCGCCGGCCGGGTCGGTTCCGTGCTCGGCGCGGCCCTCGCCGCCGCCGGTCACCGCGTGGTGGCCGCCTCGGGCGGTTCCGGCGCCAGCCGGGCCCGGGTGGCGCTGCTCCTGCCGCAGACCCCGCACCGCTCCGCCGCCGCCGTGGCCCGGGCCGCCACCGACCTGCTGATCGTGGCCGTACCCGACGACGCCCTGGCCGACGTGGTCGCCGACCTGGCCGCGAGCGGCGCGCTGCGCCCCGGCCAGGTGGTCGCGCACACGTCCGGCGCGCACGGGCTGGCCGTCCTGGCCCCGGCCGCCGCGGCCGGCGCCCGGCCGCTCGCGCTGCACCCCGCGATGACCTTCACCGGTACGCCGGACGACCTGTCCCGCATCGCCGGCAGCTCCTACGGCGTGACCGCGCCGGCCGAGCTGCGCCCGTTCGCGGCCCGGTTGGTGGCCGACCTGGGCGGCGTGCCGGAGTGGGTGGGGGAGGCCGACCGGCCGCTCTACCACGCGGCGTTGGCGCACGGCGCGAACCACCTGGTCACCCTGGTCAACGAGGCGGCCGACCGGCTGCGCGACGCCGGGGTGGACCGGCCGGAGAAGGTGCTCGCCCCGCTGCTGCGGGCGGCCCTGGAGAACGCGCTGCGGCTCGGCGACGACGCGCTCACCGGCCCGGTGTCCCGGGGCGACGCGGGCACCGTACGCCGGCACCTGGACCGGCTGGCGCGGACCGCGCCGGAATCCGTGCCGGCCTACCTGGCGTTGGCCCGACGGACGGCGGACCGCGCCGTCGCGGCGGGCCGGCTGCGCCCGGCGGACGCCGCGCCGCTGCGGGACGCGCTGAACGGGATGGAGGTCGTGGCGTGAGCGCGAGGAGTGAGCCGGGCCTGCGAGCCCCGCAGTCGCGAACCGGGAGGCACTGATGGTCGAGGTGCTGCACACGCGCAAGGAGTTGGCGGCGGCCCGGGAGGGGCTGGCCGGCACCGTCGGCGTGGTGATGACCATGGGCGCGTTGCACACCGGGCACGAGACGCTGCTGCGGGCCGCCCGCGAGCGGGCCGACCACGTGCTGGTGACGATCTTCGTGAACCCGCTGCAGTTCGGCCCGAACGAGGACTTCGACCGCTACCCGCGCACGCTCGACTCCGACCTGGAGATCTGCCGGCGGGCCGGGGTGGACCTGGTGTTCGCGCCCCCGGTGAGCGAGATGTACCCGGAGGGCCAGCCGACGGTGCGCCTGAACCCGGGCCCGCTCGGCGAGGACCTGGAGGGCCTGAGCCGGCCCGGCTTCTTCCACGGCGTGCTCACCGTGGTCCTGAAGCTGCTCCAGCTCACCCGCCCCGACCTGGCCTTCTTCGGCGAGAAGGACTACCAGCAGCTCACCCTGGTGCGCCGGATGGTCCGTGACCTGGACGTGCCGACCGAGATCGTCGGAGTGTCGACCGTGCGGGAGCCGGACGGCCTGGCGCTGTCCAGCCGCAACCGCTACCTGTCGGCCGACGAGCGGCGGGCCGCGCTGAGCCTGTCCGCCGCGCTGCGCGCGGGTGTGGCGGCGGCCGAGCGGGGCGACGACGCCGGCGCGGTGCTGGCCGCCGCGCACCGGGCCTTCGACCCGGGTACGCCGGACGCCCGCCTCGACTACCTGGTGCTCACCGACACCGACCTGGAGCCCGGTCCCGTCTCCGGCCCGGCCCGGCTGTTGATCGCCGCCTGGGTCGGCGCCACCCGACTGATCGACAACACGGCGCTGCACCTCGCGCCGCGTCCCTGACCCCACCACGAATGCGGAAAGGCACCCCGATGCTCCGGACCATGCTCAAGTCGAAGATCCACCGGGCCACGGTGACCCAGGCCGACCTGCACTACGTCGGTTCGGTGACGGTGGACGAGGACCTGCTCGACGCGGCGGACCTGATCCCCGGCGAGCAGGTCGCGATCGTGGACATCACCAACGGCGCCCGGCTGGAGACGTACGTGATCCCGGGCCGGCGGGGCAGCGGCGTGATCGGCATCAACGGCGCCGCCGCGCACCTGGTGCACCCCGGTGACCTGGTCATCCTCATCTCGTACGGCCAGATGGACGACGCCGAGGCGCGCGCCTGGCAGCCCCGCGTGGTGCACGTCGACGCGGACAACAAGGTGGTCGACCTGACCGCCGACCCCACCACCGCCGCCCCCGGCACCGCCGGCGACCCCGTCCCGAACCCCCTCGCCGCCGCCCTGAACTGACCCCGCCTCCTTCGCGATCTTGCACTTGCGGCCCCCTGTTCGCCCCTTTTGAACCCTTTGCCCGCCCGGTAACTGCAAGATCAGCGGGGTGGGAGGTGGGGGCCGGCGCGGTCTGTTACCGGAAGGTCATTTTCGGCTACCCTGAGCGGACCGTCGGAATCGACGGTCGTCGGGCTGGGGGAGGCGCGATGGGCCGTACGCTGCGGAGCCTCGTCGCCGCCGTGGTCGCGACAGCGGCGCTGGTCGGGTGCGCCTCCTCGGGCGGGCTGGACGGGGACCTCACCGACGACTGGGCGCCGATGGGTCGGCCCGGTCCGTTCACCCCGGCGGCCGGGGTGTGCCAGGTCGCCGACTTCACCCCGACGGTCGGCCTGGCCGCGTACGCCCCGGTCGGCTGCGACCTGCCGCACCGGGTGGAGACCGTGCACGTCGGGGCGTTCACCGTCGGCCGGGCCACGCCGCCTCCGCTCGACTCACCCGAGCTGCGCACCGCCTTCGCCGAGTGCGACACCCGGGCCAGCGGGTTCGTCGGCGACGACTGGCGGGCCGGGCGGCTCCGGCTGGCCGTGGCGGTGCCCACCGGCGCCGGCTGGACGGCCGGCTCCCGCTGGTTCCGGTGCGACCTGACCGAGCTGAACACGGTCGAGGCGGCGGCCACCGTGGTGACCCGCACCGGCAGCCTCCGGGACGCGCTCAAGCCGCCGTCCCCGCTGCGCCTCGGCTGCCAGCGCACCGGGCAGGACCGACGGCGGGTGCAGACGCTCACCCCGGTCGACTGCGCGGTGGCGCACGACGCCGAGTTCGTCGGCGTCTGGCTCGCGCCGGACCGCCCGTACCCGAGCAGGCCGGCGGACTGGGCGCCGCTCTACGACGGCTGCTACGGCGCCGTCGCGCGTTGGACCGGCGTGCCCGCCGACCCGGTCCTGCGCTACCGCAGCGGCGTGGTGGTGCGCCCGCCCGGCGCGGCCCGCTGGGCGGTGGGCGACCGGGGCGTCCGGTGCTACCTGTGGCTCAGCGACCGCACCGTGACCGCCTCGTTGAAGGGCGCCGGCCCGGGCGGGCTGCCGCTCCGGACGAGGTAGCCGAAACCACTCGTCCCGCCCCCGTGGCCCGGAGCGAGGACGCTTCGGGTTGACTGTCCGCATGGACCTATCCCCCGTCGACCTACCGGCGCTGCCCCGGCTGCTCGCCGCGCCCGCGCCCGGTTGGGTGGAGACGACCGACGTCATCGTGGTCGGCTCCGGGGTCGCCGGGCTGACCGCCGCGCTGCACCTGCGCGAGGCCGGCCTGCACGTCACCGTCGTCACCAAGGTCGACATGGACGAGGGCTCCACCCGCTGGGCGCAGGGCGGCATCGCCGCGGTGCTGGACCCGACGGACAGCCCGGGCGCGCACGCGTACGACACGGAGGTGGCCGGCGTCGGCCTCTGCGACCCGGCCGCGGTGCGGGCGCTGGTGGAGGAGGGCCCGACCCGGCTCCGCGAGCTGATGCGGATCGGGGCGGAGTTCGACCGCAACCCGGACGGCTCGCTGATGCTCACCCGGGAGGGCGGGCACCGGGCCGACCGGATCGTGCACGCCGGCGGCGACGCCACCGGCGCCGAGGTGCAGCGGGCGCTGCACGCGGCGGTACGCCGCGACCCCTGGATCCGGCTGGTCGAGCACGCGCTGGTGCTGGACCTGCTGCGCGCGCCCGGCGACGGGCCGGGCGGCCTCGGTCCGGCCTGCGGGATCACCCTGCACGTGCTCGGTGAGGGCAGCGAGGACGGCGTCGGCGCCGTCCTCGGCCGCGCGGTGGTGCTGGCCACCGGCGGCATGGGCCAGATCTTCGCCGCCACCACCAACCCGGCGGTCTCCACCGGCGACGGGGTGGCGCTCGCGCTGCGCGCCGGCGCGGCCGTCACCGACCTGGAGTTCGTCCAGTTCCACCCGACCGCGCTGATCGTGCCGGCCGGCGGGCCGGGCGCCGGCCTGGCCCAGCAGCCGCTGGTCTCCGAGGCACTGCGGGGCGAGGGCGCCCACCTGGTCGACGGCGACGGCAAGCGGTTCATGGTCGGCCAGCACGAGCTGGCCGAGCTGGCCCCCCGCGACGTGGTGGCCAAGGGCATCCACCGGGTCCTGCTCGCCACCGGCGCGGACCACGTCTACCTGGACGCCCGGCACCTCGGCGGCGACTTCCTGGCCCGGCGGTTCCCCACCATCGTGGCGTCCTGCCTGGCCATCGGCGTGGACCCGGCGACCGACCTGATCCCGGTGGCCCCGGCCGCCCACTACGCGTCGGGCGGTGTCCGGACCGACCTGCGCGGCCGCACCTCGATCCACGGCCTGTACGCCTGCGGCGAGGTGGCCTGCACCGGGGTGCACGGCGCCAACCGGCTGGCCAGCAACTCGCTGCTGGAGGGGCTGGTCTTCTCCCGCCGGATCGCCGAGGACATCGCCGCCGGTCTGCCCGAGCAGGCCCGCCCGGCGGAGACCGGCGCCTGGGTCGGCGGGCCGGGCTGGCTGGTGCCGGCCGCGGGCACGCCGGACCTGCAACGGGCGATGACCCGGGGCGCGGGCGTGCTCCGCTCGGCGGACACGCTGGCCGGCACCGCCGCCGCGCTCACCGCGCTGGGTGCGGGTCGGGGCGTGCCGCGTACCGCCGACTGGGAGGCGACGAACCTGATCACGGTGGCGTCGACGCTGGTCGCCGCCGCCTACGCCCGGCGGGAGACCCGGGGCTGCCACTGGCGGGAGGACTTCCCGTCGGCCGACGACAGGTGGCGGGGCCACCTGGTGGCCGAGGTGGGCCCGGACGGGCGGCTCACCGAGAACTGGGAGGGTGTTTCGTGATCGAGTCGACGCGGCGGGCGCTGCGGGACGGCGGCCTGGACCCGGAGTCGGTCCGGCGGATCGTCGTCGACACCCTGGCCGAGGACCTCGGCCCGGACTTCCTCGACGTCACCAGCGTCGCCACCGTTCCGGCCGAGCAGCAGGACACGGCCGACCTGGTGGCGCGCGCGGACGGTGTGGTGGCCGGACTGCCGGTGGCGGCCGCGGTGTTCGAGCTGGCGGGCGAGGTGACCGGCGCCGGCCGTACGGTCGAGGTGTCGTTGGTGGCCCACGACGGGCAGCGGGTGGCGCGCGGTGACGTGCTGGCCACCGTGACCGGGCCGACCCGGCTGCTGCTCACCGCCGAGCGGACGGCGCTCAACCTGCTCTCCCGGATGTCCGGGGTGGCGACCCACACCCGGGCGTGGGCCGACGCGCTCGTCGGTACGAAGGCCATGGTGCTCGACACCCGTAAGACCACGCCGGGCCTGCGCGCGCTGGAGAAGTACGCGGTCCGGGCCGGCGGCGGCACCAACAAGCGGATGGGCCTCTACGACGTCGCCATGATCAAGGACAACCACAAGGTGGGCGCGGGCGGGATCGCGGCGGCGTTCCGCCGCGTCCGGGCGGCGTTCCCGGAGGTCCCGGTGCAGGTGGAGGTGGACACGCTGGCCGAGGCGGTGGAGGCGATCGAGGCGGGGGCCGAGTTCCTGCTGCTGGACAACATGACCCCGGCGCAGCTGCGCGAGGTGGTGGCCGCGGTCGGTGACCGGGCGGAGCTGGAGGCGACCGGCGGGTTGACCCTGCCGATGGCGGCCGAGTACGGCGCGACGGGTGTCGACTACCTCTCGGTCGGCGCGCTCACCCACTCGTCGCCGATCCTCGACATCGCCCTCGACCTGCGCGAGCAATGACATGATCCGGTCTTCGTTCGCGACTGCGGGGCTCGCAACCCCGGCTCACTCCTCGCGCTTCACCGTCGGCGCGAGCGCCGTCTAGGCTGCCGCTGTGCTGCTCTGCATCGACATCGGAAACACCAACACCGTGCTGGCGACCTTCGACGGCGACAAGCTGGTGCACTCCTGGCGGATCAAGACCGACGCCCGTTCCACCGCGGACGAGCTGGGCCTGATGTTCCGCGGGCTGCTGGCCGGTGACGCCGTGGAGATCACCGGGGTGGCCGCCTGCTCGACCGTGCCGGCGGCGCTGCGCTCGCTGCGCACCATGCTCGGCCGCTACTACGCGGACCTGCCCAGCGTGATCGTCGAGCCCGGCGTCCGCACCGGCGTGCAGCTCGCCATCGACAACCCGAAGGAGGTGGGCGCGGACCGGGTGGTGAACACGCTGGCCGCGTACACGCTCTACGGCGGGCCGTCGATCGTGGTGGACTTCGGCACCACCACCAACTTCGACGTGATCAGCGACCGGGGCGAGTTCCTCGGCGGGGCGTTCGCGCCCGGCATCGAGATCTCCTTCGACGCGTTGGCCGCCCGCGCCGCGCAGTTGCGCAAGGTGGAGGCCACCCGTCCCCGCTCGGTGATCGGCAAGAACACCGTCGAGTGTCTCCAGGCCGGTCTCTACTTCGGCTTCGCCGGCCAGGTCGACCGGATCGTCGAGCGGATGTCCGAGGAGTTGGGCGACGTCAGGGCGGTGATCGCCACCGGCGGCCTGGCCTCGCTGGTGCTCGGCGAGTGCCGCACCATCACCCACCACGAGCCGATGATCACCCTGATCGGCCTCCGGATGGTCTACGAGCGCAACACCTGAGGTGTAAGGAAGGGCCCCCTCTTAACGCCTCCGGTAGAGGAAGGGCCCCCTGTTAACGCCGGTGCGCCCGGAGCACGAGCGTCCGGTACGGCAGCTCGACGGTGTCCCGACCGACCAGGTCGGGGTGGTCGGCGAACAGCTCGGCCAGCCCGTCGTCGATCCGGGCCCGCTCGGCCGGCGTGGCGGTCAGCCAGTACGAGCGGGTGTGCAGCATGTTCATCACCTGGTCCGGCGTGAGCGTGGTGGCGTGCGCGAACTCGCCCACCTCGACCGGGGTGAAAGCGGGGCCGAAGTCGCCGTACCGGCCGGTCACGTCGTCGGCGGTGTCGCCGAGGTGGGCGATCCGGGTCAGCTCGGCCACCCAGGCGACCCGCTCGTCCCGGAGGTTCCACACCGGCGCGAACGTGCCGCCCGGGCGCAGCACGCGGGCGACCTCGGCGTGCGCCCGGTCCCGGTCGAACCAGTGGTAGGCCTGACCGGCCAGCACGGCGTCCGCCGCTCCGTCCGGCACCGGCACCGCCTCCGCGCTGCCGGCCAGCGCCGTCGTGTCCGGCGTGGCGGCGGCCAGCTGGGCCCGCATCCCCGGATCCGGCTCCACGGGTACTACGTGCTGCCCGAGTGCCAGCAGGCCGCGGGTGAGGATGCCGGTGCCGGCGCCGAGGTCCACCACCCGGGCCGGGGTGTCCAGTCCGTTCAGCGCCCAGCGCAGGGCCGCCTCCGGATAGCGGGGCCGGAACCGGTCGTACGCGGCGGCGGCGCCGCCGAACGAGAGCGCCGCAGTGGGGTCGGTCATGGCGGGCAGGTTATCCCGTAACGGTCCGCAATTCGCTTGAGTACGCTCATGGGCTGACCCCGCCGTTGGTTCCCGAGGCCTGAGGAAGCGTGCCGTGACCGAGCAGAACGCCCTGCCCACCGACCCCGCCGACGACCTTCCCGAGCAGATGAAGGTCCGCCGGGAGAAGCGGGACCGGATGCTCGCCGAGGGGGTCGAGCCGTACCCGGTCGGCTTCCCGCGGACGACCACGCTCGCGCGGCTCCGCGGGCGCTACGCCGAGCTGCCCACCGACACCGCCACCGGGGACCGGGCCTCGGTCACCGGCCGGGTGATCTTCATCCGCAACACCGGCAAGCTCTGCTTCGCCACCCTGCGCGACGGCGACGGCACCGAGCTCCAGGCGATGCTGTCGCTGGACCGGGTCGGCGCGGAGCGGCTGGCCGACTGGAAGCGACTGGTCGACCTGGGTGACCACGTCGGTGTGACCGGCGAGGTGATCACGAGCCGGCGCGGCGAGCTGTCGGTGCTGGCCGACGAGTGGGCGGTCACCGCCAAGGCGCTGCGCCCGCTGCCGGTGGCGCACAAGCCGCTCAGCGAGGAGGCCCGGGTCCGCCAGCGGTACGTGGACCTCGTGGTGCGGCCGCAGGCCCGGCAGATGGTGCGCACCCGGGCCACCGCGGTGCGCAGCCTGCGGGACACCCTGCACGGGCAGGACTTCATCGAGGTCGAGACGCCGATGCTGCAGTTGCTGCACGGGGGCGCGACGGCCCGCCCATTCGTGACCCACAGCAATGCGCTCGACACCGATCTGTATCTGCGAATCGCGCCGGAACTGTTTCTCAAGCGCGCGGTGGTCGGCGGCGTCGACCGCGTCTTCGAGATCAACCGCAACTTCCGTAATGAGGGCATCGACTCCTCGCACTCGCCGGAGTTCGCGATGCTGGAGACCTACCAGGCGTACGGCGACTACGACACGATGGCGGAGCTGACGAGAAATCTCGTGCAGCAGGCCGCTGTCGCGGTCGCCGGCTCCACGGTGGTGACGCACGCCGACGGCCGGGAGTTCGATCTGGGCGGCGAGTGGCGGTCGGTGACGCTGTTCGGTGTTCTTTCCGAAGCGCTCGGTGAGGAGGTCACCGTCCGCACGGAAAGGTCACGCCTGGTCGAGTACGCGGACAAGGTCGGTCTCTCCGTCGACCCGAAGTGGGGGCCGGGCAAGCTCGCGGAGGAGTTGTTCGAGGAACTGGTGGTGCCGTCCCTGCAGGCGCCCACGTTCGTGCGCGACTACCCGGAGGAGACCAGCCCGCTGACCCGGGCGCACCGCAGCGAGCCGGGCCTGGCCGAGAAGTGGGACCTCTACGTGCTCGGATTCGAGCTGGGCACCGCCTACTCGGAGCTGGTCGACCCGGTCGTGCAGCGGGAGCGGCTGGTGGCCCAGGCGCAGCTCGCGGCGCGCGGCGACGACGAGGCGATGCGACTCGACGAGGACTTTCTCCGGGCCATGGAGTACGGAATGCCGCCGGCCGGTGGTATGGGAATGGGAATCGACCGGCTCCTGATGGCCTTGACCGGCCTGGGAATTCGGGAAACCATCCTGTTCCCGTTGGTCCGGCCCGAGTAGGGGCGCAAACCTTCTCCGGCTCGTTACCCGGTCCTATTGACGGAGCAAGCATCGGGCGGGTTATCGTGCTTGCGAGTATTCGCAGGAGCGTGACCCTGCTCGAAAGGAATGTGGGACGTGGCCAAGCAGATCATTCACAAGCTGGTCGATGACCTGGACGGCGGGGACGCTGACGAGACTGTCAAGTTCGCGCTCGACGGCGTGCAGTACGAGATCGACCTCTCCGCCTCCAACGCTGAAAAATTGCGCGACGTATTCGCGCCGTACATCGCGCACGGCACGCGGGTGGGTCGTGGGGGTGTGGTCGTGGGCGGCCGGGCCGCGCGCGGTCGGGGTGGCGCCACCGCCGACCGTGAGCAGAACCGTGCCATCCGCGAGTGGGCCAAGAAGGCCGGCAAGGACATCTCCGACCGGGGCCGGATCCCGCAGGAGATCGTGGACGAGTACCACGCGAAGGCGGGGCACTGACCCCGACCCTCGCGAGACGGGCGACCCGACGCCGGACCGGAGTGCGACTCCGGGCCGGCGTCGCCTTTTGCGCCCTGGGGTGCCGCGTGTCCGGTTCCGGGCCGACCCCGCGCCGGGGGGAAGAAAACCCCGTCCGGACCGGTTGTCCACAGGCGGTGGAGATTCCGTCCACAGGCTGTGGACGACCGTGGCGGGCGCGTACACCCCGCCCGAACCCCCCGACCGGGACTTTCCGCCGCCGGTCGAATTTCGCTCTGCGCGTACAGGTAGGGGTCCCGGAACACCTCCTGAGCGTGGACGGTTGTCAGAAACGACGTCGGAACGGTCATTCGCGGGGACACACGACCTCAGCGGAGACGGTCCGCGGCGATAGAGTAAGGAGGCACGGACGCCGTCCCGGACGTCCGCGCACCGGCCCCGCCGAGATCTGACCATCAAGGCGCACGGCACGTGAGGAGCACGAGGGCATGTTCGAGCGGTTCACCGACCGAGCGCGACGGGTTGTCGTCCTGGCCCAAGAAGAGGCCCGGATGCTCAACCACAACTACATCGGTACGGAGCACATCCTGCTGGGCCTCATCCACGAGGGTGAGGGCGTCGCCGCCAAGGCTCTGGAGAGCCTGGGCATCTCCCTGGAGGGCGTGCGCCAGCAGGTCGAGGAGATCATCGGCCAGGGCCAGCAGGCGCCGAGCGGGCACATCCCGTTCACGCCGCGGGCCAAGAAGGTGCTGGAGCTGTCGCTGCGCGAGGCGCTGCAGCTCGGCCACAACTACATCGGCACCGAGCACATCCTGCTCGGCCTGATCCGCGAGGGCGAGGGCGTCGCCGCCCAGGTGCTGGTCAAGCTCGGCGCCGACCTGAACCGGGTCCGCCAGCAGGTGATCCAGCTCCTCTCCGGCTACCAGGGCAAGGAGCCCGCCGCGGCCGGCGCCGCGCCGGGTGAGGCCGCGCCGTCGACCAGCCTGGTGCTGGACCAGTTCGGCCGCAACCTGACCCAGGCCGCCCGTGAGGGCAAGCTCGACCCGGTCATCGGGCGCGAGAAGGAGATCGAGCGGGTCATGCAGGTGCTGTCCCGCCGCACCAAGAACAACCCGGTGCTGATCGGCGAGCCGGGCGTCGGCAAGACCGCCGTGGTCGAGGGGCTGTCCCAGAAGATCATCAAGGGCGAGGTGCCCGAGACGCTCAAGGACAAGCAGCTCTACACGCTCGACCTCGGCGCCCTGGTGGCCGGCTCCCGCTACCGCGGTGACTTCGAGGAGCGCCTGAAGAAGGTGCTCAAGGAGATCCGCACCCGCGGTGACATCATCCTGTTCATCGACGAGATCCACACCCTGGTGGGTGCGGGCGCGGCCGAGGGCGCGATCGACGCCGCCAGCATCCTCAAGCCGATGCTGGCCCGTGGCGAGCTGCAGACCATCGGCGCCACCACCCTCGACGAATACCGCAAGCACCTGGAGAAGGACGCCGCCCTCGAGCGCCGCTTCCAGCCGATCCAGGTGGGTGAGCCCTCGCTGGCGCACACCATCGAGATCCTCAAGGGCCTGCGGGACCGCTACGAGGCGCACCACCGGGTGAGCATCACCGACGCGGCCCTCGTCGCGGCGGCCACCCTGGCCGACCGCTACATCTCCGACCGCTTCCTGCCGGACAAGGCGATCGACCTGATCGACGAGGCCGGCGCGCGGATGCGGATCCGCCGGATGACCGCGCCGCCGGACCTGCGCGACTTCGACGAGCGCATCGCGCAGGTGCGTCGTGACAAGGAGTCCGCGATCGACGCGCAGGACTTCGAGCGGGCCGCGCAACTCCGCGACAAGGAGAAGCAGCTCCTCGGCCAGAAGGCGCAGCGGGAGAAGGAGTGGAAGGCCGGTGACCTGGACGTCGTCAGCGAGGTCGACGACGAGCAGATCGCCGAGGTGCTCGGCAACTGGACCGGCATCCCGGTCTACAAGCTGACCGAGGAGGAGACCTCGCGCCTGCTGCGCATGGAGGACGAGCTGCACAAGCGCGTCATCGGCCAGGAGGACGCGGTCAAGGCGGTCTCAAAGGCGATCCGGCGCACCCGGGCCGGCCTGAAGGACCCGAAGCGCCCGTCCGGCTCGTTCATCTTCGCCGGCCCGTCCGGTGTCGGTAAGACCGAGCTGTCCAAGGCGCTTGCCGAGTTCCTCTTCGGCAGCGAGGACGCGCTGATCCAGCTGGACATGTCCGAGTTCCACGACCGCTACACGGTCTCCCGGCTGGTGGGTGCCCCTCCCGGCTACGTCGGCTACGACGAGGGCGGCCAGCTGACCGAGAAGGTGCGTCGCCGGCCGTTCTCGGTGGTCCTGTTCGACGAGATCGAGAAGGCCCACCCGGATGTGTTCAACACGCTCCTGCAGATCCTGGAGGACGGGCGCCTGACCGACGGCCAGGGCCGGATCGTGGACTTCAAGAACACGGTCATCATCCTGACCACCAACCTCGGTACCCGTGACGTCGCGAAGGCGGTGTCGTTGGGCTTCCAGGCCTCTGAGGACTCCGAGTCGAACTACGACCGGATGAAGCAGAAGGTCAACGACGAGCTCAAGCAGCACTTCCGGCCCGAGTTCCTGAACCGGATCGACGACACCATCGTCTTCCACCAGCTGCGCGAGAACGAGATCCTCTCGATCGTCGACATCATGATCCAGCGGATCGAGGGCCAGCTGCGCAACAAGGACATGGGTCTGGAGCTGACCGACAACGCCAAGAAGTACCTGGCGAAGAAGGGCTTCGACCCGGTGCTGGGCGCGCGGCCGCTGCGTCGCACGATCCAGCGCGACATCGAGGACAACCTCTCCGAGCGGATCCTGTTCAACGAGCTGACCCCGGGTCAGATCGTGGTGGTGGACTGCGAGGGCGACCCCGAGAACATCGACAAGTCCAAGCTCGTCTTCCGGGGCGCGGACCGGCCGGACGCCGTGCCGGACGCGGTCCCGGCGGACCTCGGCGGCACCGCCGCCACCGGCGCGGACGACGCCGCCTGATCCGGGCGGAACATCGAGGGCGGCGGCCCCGGCTGGCGAAAGCCACCGGGGCCGCCGCCTTTCCCATGCCCACTGCACCTCGCTACCGGCGCCGCCTGCCCGCACGCCCGCTCTCCCGCCCACCCTCGCCCTGTTGATCATGAAGTTGACCGCACGTGGCGTCCGATTTGTCGCCGCTAACTTCATGATCGACGGGGCGGGCCCCGCGCGGAGCGCGGGGCGGGGCGGGGGGCGGGGCGTGGGGCGGGGCGTCAGAGGAGGGGGACGGCGGGGCCGTCGCCGGCCAGGCGGAAGGACTCCTCGCCCGCCGGCTCCACCAGGCCGTCGGTCACCAGGCCGGCCAGGGCGCGGGCCCGCTGCACGTCGTCCGGCCAGACCTGGTCCAGCCGCTGGTGCGGCACCGGACCGGTGGCGTCCCGGAGCACCGCGAGGAGCAGCCCGCGTACCTGGCGGTCGGTGCCGGCGTAGCGCTGCGGGCGGCGGGTCGGGCCGGCCGGCGCCGCCTGTCCGGACGCCCGCCAGGCACAGTTCGACTCGACCGGGCAGATCGCGCAGCGGGGCGCGCGGGCGGTGCAGACCACCGCGCCGAGTTCCATGAAGGCCGCGCTGGCCAGGGCGGCGGCGGCCGGCTCGACCGGCAGCAGCTCCTCGGTGGCGACCAGGTCGGCCGGGCGGGTGGTCGGTCCGGCGTCGGGTTCGCCGGCGATCGCCCGGCACACCACCCGCCGGACGTTCGTGTCCACCACCGGGTGGCGCTGCCCGTACGCGAACGCCGCCACCGCCCGGGCCGTGTACGTGCCCACACCGGGCAGCGCCAGCAGCTGGTCCAGCCGGTCGGGCACCACGCCGCCGTGCCGTTCCACGACGGCCACCGCGCACTCGCGCAGGCGTAACGCCCGACGGGGGTAGCCGAGCCGGCCCCACATCCGGATCGCCTCGGCCGGGGTGTCCTCCGCCAGCGCGCGCGGCTCCGGCCACCGGGCCAGCCACGCCTCCCAAGCCGGCACCACCCGGACCACCGGGGTCTGCTGGAGCATGACCTCACTGACCAGGATCGCCCAGGCGCCGATGCCGGGCCGGCGCCACGGCAGGTCGCGGGCGTTGCGCTCGTACCAGCGGCTGACCTGGGCGGCGAAGGTGGGCTCAGTCATGGCGCTGACGATGATGTCACGGGCGAAGATCCCGCTGGTTGGGCGACCCGGGTGGGCCGGCGCGGCCGATCATGGACGGCGGGGCAGAATGTCCGAATGAACGAGCTCGCGATCACCGTCATCGGCCGGGACCGGCCGGGCATCGTCGCCGACGTCGCGGAGGTCCTCGCCCGGCTGGGCGCGAACCTCACCGACTCGACGATGACCCGGTTGCGGGGACACTTCGCGATGACCCTGATCTGTGTCGGCCCGGCCGCCGCCGACGTGGAGGCCGCGCTGGCCCCGCTCGCCGCCGACGGGCACCTGCTGGCCACCGTACGCGCGGTGACGCCGGACGGCGGCAGCACGGCCGCCGGCGAGCCGTACGTGCTGGCGGTGCACGGCGCGGACCGGATGGGCATCGTCGCGGCGATGACCCGGGTGCTGGCCGACGCGGGCGGCAACGTGACCGATCTGAGCACCCGGCTCACCGGATCGCTCTACGTGGTGGTCGCCGAGGTCGAGCTGCCGCCGGGCAGCGCGGACGAGGTGGCCGGCCGGCTCACCCGCGCCGCCGCGGAGCTGGGCGTCGGGGTCAGCCTGCGCCCGGCGGACACGGACCTGCTGTGACCGCCGAGGAGTACGCCGGGTTGGGCGGCTGGACGCCGGAGAAGCTGGGCGTCCCCGGCGAGGTACGCCCCGTGGTGGCCGCCCCGGAGCCGGTGCTGAGCCGGCCGGGCCCGGCGGTCGACCCGACCTCGCCCGAGGTGGTGCGGCTCGCCGCCGACCTGGTGGCCACGATGCGGGTCTCGCCGGGCTGTGTGGGCCTGGCGGCACCGCAGGTCGGGGTGGGCGCCCAGGTGTTCGCGGTGGACGTGACCGGCCATCCGAAGGCGGTCACCGTGCACGGCACGTTCGTGCTGTGCAACGCCCGGGTGGTGGAGGCGACCCGCTGGAAGGCCGGTCGCGAGGGCTGCATGTCGGTGCCGGATCTGACCGGGGACGTGAAGCGGGCGAGTCGCCTGGTGGTGGAGGGGGCGCTGCCGGGCAGCGGCGAGCCGGTGCGACTGGTCACCGACGGCTTCGAGGCGCGCGCGCTCCAGCACGAGATCGACCACTGCGCCGGGCTGCTCTTTCTCGACCGGGTGGCCGGGGCGCACGCCGTCTACCAGCGCCAGGTCTATCTCTGACCGGGAGTGGTCCGGCGACGGCGCTCGGTGAACATTGGTTTCCACTGTGGACGCTTCAGGCCGGGCGGCGCGGTGTCACCGGCGCGTCGGACCCGCGCGTCGCGCACCGCGCGGATACGGTAGGCGCATCATGCGTCTGACGGTCGGCCCCCTGCCCCCCGCCGTGTACTGGCGGCGTCGTGCCGTCGTGCTCGGTGCGGGGCTGCTCTTCCTGATTGTCCTGCTCTATTCCTGCACCGGCCCGGACCGCAACACCGGCACGCCGTCCGGCAACCCGTCGCCCAGCGGCACCGCGGGCGCGGCCCCGGGCCCGTCGGGCTCGGTGCTGAGCCCGCAGTCGGGCAGCCCGTCGCCGACACCGGGCGCCTCGGGCGACACCGGCTCGGACGGCGGGGGCACGAGCAGCGGCGGCACGAGCGACGGGGGCGGCTCGGGCACGGGCGACGGCGGGGCGTCCGGGCAACCGGTCTCCGACGACGGCACCTGCGCCGACTCCGAACTGCTGGTGACGCCGGTGGCGGTGCCGGCCAGCGCCCAGCGGGGCACGGTGGTCACCCTGCGCCTGAAGGTCAAGAACGTCTCGGACCGCACGTGCAGCCGGGACGTCGGCGCCAAGGTCCAGGAGCTGTACATCAAGGCGGGCGCGGAGAAGATCTGGTCGTCGGACACCTGCGGCACCGCCAACGAGTCGGACGTGCAGTCGTTCACGCCAGACTTCGAGCGCGCCTACCAGCTGGGGTGGAACGGCCGGCTCGACAATCGGTGCGCGGGCGGGTTGGCCAACGGCGAGTACGCGCCGATCGGCACGTACCAGGTCTTCGCCCGGGTGGGCACCAGGATCAGCGAGCCGGTGAAGCTGACCGTCACCGGCTGAGCCGGGTCAGACGTAACGCTCCAGGATGGACGCCTCGGCGAGCCGGGACAGCCCCTCGCGGACGCCCCGGGCGCGGGCGTCGCCCACGCCCTCGACCGCCTGGAGGTCCTCCACGGTGGCGCCGAGGAGCCGCTGGAGGCTGCCGAAGTGCACGACCAGTCGGTCGACCACGGCCGCCGGCAGTCGGGGCACCTTGGCCAGCAGGCGGAACCCGCGCGGGCTGACCGCCGCGTCGAGCGCGTCGGAGGCGGACGGGTAGCCGATCGCCTTCGCCACCGCCACCAGGTCGATCAGCTCGGTGGCGGTGAGCAGGTCGAGTTCGACGAGCGCCTCGTCGAGGGTGCGCGACTTGCGGCCGACGGGCAGGTAGTCGCGGATGACCAGGGTGCGGTCGGCGTCCACGCCGGCCATCAGCTCGTCGAGCTGGAGTGCCAGCAGCCGGCCGTCGGTGCCCAGCTCGACCACGTAGCCGGCGATCTCGTCGGCGATCCGCCGGACCATCTCCAGCCGCTGCACCACGGCCACCGCGTCGCGGACGGTGACCAGATCCTCGATCTCCAGCGCGGAGAGGGTGCCGGAGACCTCGTCCAGCCGCAGCTTGTAGCGCTCCAGCGTGGCCAGGGCCTGGTTGGCCCGGGACAGGATCGCCGCCGAGTCGTCGAGCACGTGCCGCTGGCCGTTGACGTAGAGGCTGATGATCCGCATCGACTGGCTGACCGAGATGACCGGGTAGCCGGTCTGCCGGGCCACCCGCTCGGCGGTGCGGTGCCGGGTGCCGGACTCCTCGGTGGGGATGGACGGGTCGGGCATCAGGTGCACGCCGGCCTGGACGATCCGGGTGCCGTCGCTGGAGAGGACCACGGCGCCGTCCATCTTGCACAGCTCGCGGACCCGGGTGGCGGAGAACTCGACGTCCATCGGGAAGCCGCCGGTGCAGATCTGCTCGACCACCTTGTCGTAGCCGAGCACGATGAGCGCGCCCGTGCGGCCGCGCAGGATCCGCTCCAGGCCGTCCCGGAGCGCGGTGCCCGGCGCCATGAGGGCGAGATTGGCCCGCAGTGGGTCGCCACCGGCCCCACCGACGCTCCCGGTGACGGTCACGCTGATGGCGGCACGGGCGGGGTTTCCGCTCACGGCGCCGGTGCGGGCGTGCGGCGTCGCCGTTGCGGGCTTGGTGGCATCGCGGTCGATCGGCACGGGCACAGTCTACGGACTGCGGTGCGGTGGGTGCTCTCGTGGTTACTGTGATGTGTCACGATGCCCGGCTCCGGCGGTCGCCGCCCGCCTGCGCGACCTGTCCGATTCGCCCGACCGCTCCCGCCCCAGCGCTACCCACCGTCACTCCGCCGACGCCCGGGCGGCAGCCTGGAGCGCGGCGCGCACGTCCGTGACCTCGATCACGCGCATGTTCTCCGGGGCGACGCCGCTGCTGCCCGGGCCGCAGCCGGGCGGCACCAGGGCCAGCCGGAAGCCCAGCCGGGCGGCCTCGGCCAACCGTCGGGGGACCGCGCCGACCCGGCGCACCTCGCCGGTCAGCCCGACCTCACCGATGGCGACCAGGTGCGCGTTGAGCGCCAGGTTGAGCCCGCCGGATGCGACGGCGAGCGCCACGGCCAGGTCGGCCGCCGGCTCGACCACCCGGATGCCGCCGACCGTGGCGGCGAAGACCTCCCGGTCGTGCAGCGTCAGCCGCTCGGTGCGCCGCTGGAGCACCGCGAGCACCATGGCCAGCCGGGCGCCGTCGAGACCCGAGACGGTGCGCCGGGGCGAACCGGCGACGGTGGCCCCGATCAGCGCCTGCACCTCGGTGACCAGCGCCCGCCGCCCCTCCATCGCCACTGTCACGCAGGTGCCCGGCACCGGCTCGGAATAGCGGGTCAGGAAGAGGCCGGACGGGTCGGCGAGGCTGCTGATGCCGCCCTCGTGCATCTCGAAGCAGCCAACCTCGTCGGCCGCGCCGAACCGGTTCTTCACGCCGCGCACCATCCGCAGCGAGGAGTGCTTGTCGCCCTCGAAGTGCAGCACCACGTCGACCAGGTGCTCCAGCACCCGCGGGCCGGCCACCTGGCCGTCCTTGGTGACGTGCCCGACCAGCACGGTGGCGATGCCCCGCTCCTTGGCCACCGCGACCAGCGCCGCGGTGACCGCGCGCACCTGGGTGACCCCGCCGGGCACGCCCTCGGTGCCGGTGGTGGAGATGGTCTGCACCGAGTCGAGCACCAGCAGCCCCGGCTTGACCGCGTCGAGGTGGCCGAGCACCGCCGACAGGTCACTCTCGGCGGCCAGGTAGAGCTGGTCGTGCAGGGTGCCCATCCGCTCGGCGCGCAGCCGCACCTGGCTGACCGACTCCTCGCCGCTGACCACGAGCGACGGGCTGCCCGCGCCGGCGGCCCACTGCTGGGCCACGTCGAGCAGCAGGGTGGACTTGCCGACGCCGGGCTCGCCGGCCAGCAGCACCACCGCACCGGGGACCAGCCCGCCGCCGAGCACCCGGTCGAGCTCGCTGACCCCGGTCGGCCGGGCGCGGGCCGGAGCGGCGCTGATGGTGGCGATCGGCCGGGCCGGCTCGGCCGGCATCCGGGAGCTGACCACCCGGCCGGAGACCAGCGGGCCGGTGACGGTGCATTCGACCACCGAGCCCCACTCGCCGCACTCGGGGCACCGGCCCACCCACTTCGGCGGCTGGTGACCGCACGCGTCGCACTCGTAGGCCGGGCGGGGTTCGCGGGCGGCGGCGCGACCGCGGCCGGCGCCGGCACGGGGGGAGGTCGATCGGGGCGAGGTCACCACAGGACGCTAACCGGACGGTACGACGAAAGCCCACCGCAGACGGCGACACCGCCGGCGTGGCGCTGGCCACGAACGGCGGTGTCGGCGGAACGGAGGGCGTCAGCCGTGGCTCTCGCCCTCGACGCCACCCTCTTCGCCGGCGTGCTCGCGCGGGTTGACGATCGCGGACGGCTCGGCCGCGGGGGTCAGCGGGACGCCGATCGGCGCCGGGGTCTTGATCACCTTGCCGCCGCCGAAGTCGAAGGTCAGGTTGACCTGCTGGCCGACGAGCAGCTTCTGGTTCAGGCCGACCAGCTGGAGGAACTGCGGGTTGCCGCTGTTCAGCTGGGCGTAGGAGAGAGCCGGGATCTCGATCCGGGCCGGCTGCCCGGCGGGCGTCGACTCGCTCTCCGACGGCGACGGGCTGGCCGAGGCGGACTCGCCGGCCGACGGCGAGCCGGTGACGTCGAGCGACTGGCTGGGCGAGGCGCTCGGGTCGGCGGCGGTCGGCGAGGCCGAGGCCGGCTCGGTCGGCGAGCCGGTCGGGGTGGCCGCGCCGCTGGACCCGGCGCCGCCGGTGAGCAGGATCTCGCGGGCGCTGTCGGTGGTGACGGTCACGGTCACCGGGGCCTGGCTGTCGTTGTAGATCACGACGTTGAGCGGCGCGGTCGCGCCCGCCTCGTAGCCCTTCGGCCCCGGGAACTGCACGTAGAGCCCGCGCACCTTGTAGAGGTTGTCGGAGGTCTGGACGTTGACGCCCTGTACCGACGGGATCTTGTTGGCGGTCTCGGCGATCTGCCCGGCGCCGCACCCGGACAGCAGCAGGCTCGCCGCCGCCGTGCCGGCCAGCAGCAGGGCCGGCCCCCGGGAACCCCTGATCGAGCGCGTCACGTCGGTCCTCCTCGTCACGATCCCCGCCCGGTCGACCCCCGGGCACGGGGTGGCCATACCCGCGCAGACCGCGCTCCAGGGTAGTTGGAGCTGATCGAGGCCCGCACGCGGACCCGGCAATGCCCCCCGCGCAGGGGACTTCTCAGACCACCCGGCCGTTCGCCACCAGCAGCACCACATCGATCAACGCCACCACCAGCACCGCCCGGAAGGCGGTGACGGGCCGGTCACCGGCCCGGGCGGCGGCGCGTCCGGCGTACCAACCGAGGGCCGGCACCGCGACGGCGGCGGCGACCGCCGACAGGCCGGTCCACGACGGCGGCCCGGGTGGTCCGAACACCAGCGCGACGGTGGCCGCGAGGAGCAGCCCGGCGGCGGCCAGCCGGCTGCCCCCGGACCCCAGCCGGTGCGGCAGTCCGCGCACGCCGGTCCGGGCGTCGTCGGCCAGGTCCGGCAGGACGTTCGCGAAGTGCGCCCCGGCGCCCAGCAGCGCGGCGGCGGCCACCAGCCAGGCCGGTGGCGCGGGCGAGCCGGGCAGGGCCAGCACCACGAAGGCGGGCAGCGCGCCGAACGAGACCGCGTAGGGCAGCACCGACACCGGCGTCGACTTCAGCGGCCGGTTGTAGAGCAGCGCGGAAACCAGTCCCAGGGTGGCGCACGCGGCCGCGGCCGGTCCGCCGGCCAGCGCCAGCAGCGGGGTGGCGACCGCGGCCACCGCGGTGGCGCGGGCCAGCGTCGGGCGGGCGACCGCGCCGGTGGTCACCGGCTTGTCGGTACGCCCCACCGTGGCGTCCCGCTCGGCGTCGATCAGGTCGTTGCTCCAGCCCACCGCGAGTTGGCTGGCCAGCACCGTCAACGCCACCACGGCGACGCCGACGGCGGAGTGCCCGACGCCGGCCGCGAGCAGCGCGGCGACCACGACGACCGCCGCCGCCGGCTCCGGATGGCTCGCCCTGACCAGCCCTAACACCCGCGTCGACATAAGGGAAGTCTGGTCGTTACCGGGGAGTCGTGCCACGCTCGGACCATGCCAGAAGCGTCCCCGGTGTCCACACCGCACCGGGTGCTGCCGCCGAACGACCCCCGGCAGTACGACGACCTGGCCGGGGAGTGGTGGCGGCCGGACGGCGCGTTCGCGATGCTGCACTGGCTGGCCCGCGCCCGCGCGGCCCTGGTGCCGCCCGCGTCCACCCCGGACGACCTGCTGGTCGACCTCGGCTGCGGAGCCGGGCTGCTGGCGCCGCACCTGGTCGGGAAGGGCTACCGGCACGTCGGGGTGGACCTGACCCGCTCCGCGCTCGACCAGGCCGCCGCGCACGGCGTGACGGTGCTCCAGGGCGACGCCACCGCCGTGCCCCTGGCCGACGGCTGCGCCGCCGTGGTCTCCGCCGGCGAGCTGCTGGAGCACGTGCCGGACTGGCGTCGGGCGGTGGCCGAGGCGTGCCGCCTGCTGCGCCCCGGCGGCCTGCTGGTGCTCGACACGCTCAACGACACGCTGCTGGCCCGGCTGGTCGCGGTGGAGGTGGGCGAGCGGCTGCCCACCGTGCCGCGCGGAATCCACGACCCACGGTTGTTCGTGGACGCCCGCGCGCTGGTCGCCGAGTGCGCCCGGCACGGCGTGTCGCTGCGGCTGCGCGGGGTCCGGCCGGAGCTGGGCGGCACGCTGGCCTGGCTGCTGCGCCGGTGGCGCGGCGGTGACCGTCCGGCCCGGACGGAGCCGCGCATCGTGCCGACCCGGTCCACCGCCGTGCTCTATCAGGGCAGGGGGCGCCGGAGCGGGTAGCCGGGACGGCCCGGGGTAAAGGGACGCCGAGAAGGGGGCGACATGAGTGTGCACGCGCTGGAGGCGGCCCGCCGGTTGGCGCCGCGACTGGCCGCCCGCGCGGCCGAGCACGACCGGGACGGCTCGTTCCCGGTGGACGACTTCGCCGACCTCCGGGCGGCCGGCCTGTTCGGGCTGATGGTGCCGCAGGCGCTGGGCGGCCGGGGCGCCAGCTTCGCCGAGTACGCGGCGGTCGCCACCGAGTTGGCCCGGGGCAACGGCGCGACCGCGCTGGTGTTCAACATGCACGCCTCGGTCACCGGGGCGCTGGGCGCGGTCACCGAGGAACTGGCCGAGGCGCTCGGCGTACCGGACGAGGCGCTGGCCGCCCGCGACCGGCTGCTGCGCGCGGCGGCCGACGGGTCCTGGTACGCGGTGGCGATGAGCGAACGCGGCGCCGGCGCGCGACTGTCCCAGCTCAGCACGGTCTACGAGCCGGTGGACGGCGGCTGGCACATCAAGGGCAGCAAGACGTTCTGCTCCGGCGCCGGCCATCCGGACGGCTACCTGGTGGCCGCCCGCAGCGCCACCGACCAGTCGGTGGTCTCCCAGTTCCTGGTCCCGGCGGGCGAGGGCATCACGGTCGAGCCCACCTGGGACTCGCTGGGCATGCGGGCCACCTCCTCGCACGACCTGCATCTGGACGTGACGGTCCCGGCCGACCGACTGCTCGGCGGGGTCGAGGGGCTGGCCCTGGTGGTCGCCCAGCTCATGCCGCACTGGCTGGTGGCCAGCTACGCGGCCGTCTACGTGGGGGTGGCGCGGGCCGCCATCGAGGCCGCCGCCGAGCACCTGAACGCCCGCAACCTGGCCGGTCTGCCGGCGGTCCGGGCCCGACTGGGCCGGGCGGACGCGGCCGCCGCCGCCGCCGAGCTGGTGGTCGCCGAGGCGGCCCGCCGGGTCGACGAGGCCCCCGGCGACGCGGAGACGAACCGCTGGGTGTGGCGCGCCAAGCTGCTGGCCGGTACCACGGCGGCCGAGGTGGCGGCGTCCATGCTGGAGGCCGCGGGCACCTCGGCGACCCGCCGGGGCCACCCGCTGGAGCGGCTCTACCGGGACGCCCGCTGCGGCTCGCTGCACCCGGCCACGTCCGACGTCTGCGCCGACTGGCTCGGCATCGCGGCGCTCGGCGGCGACCCGGACCGCGACGGCTCGACCCCTCGCTGGTGAGCGCGAGGAGTGAGCCGGGGTTGCGAGCCCCGCAGTCGCGAACGAAGGACGGCCCGGTGAGCGCGAGGAGTGAGCCGGGGTTGCGAGCCCCGCAGTCGCGAACGAAGGACGGCCCGGTGAGCGCGAGGAGTGAGCCGGGGTTGCGAGCCCCGCAGTCGCGAACGAAGGACGGCCCGCTGAGCGCGAGGGCTGACGGATCCGAGAGGTGGGGGACGTGGACGTACCGGTGATCGCGGGCCTGGGTGTTGCGCAGCCGCCGGCCGCCGCGCAGGACGAGCTGTGGTCGGGCTTCTTCGCGCGGCACTTCTCCGGGACCACCCGGGCGCTGGCCGAACGGATCTTCGCGAACTCCGGGGTGACCCGCCGGCAGGCGGCGGTGAACCCGCTCCTGGAGGACGTCTCGGAGTGGCCGACCGAACGGCGGATGCGCCGCTACCAGGTCGAGGCGCTGCCGCTGGGCAAGGAGGCGGTGGGGCGCGCGCTCACCGCGGCCGGCCTGGACGCCTCCGACGTCGGCCTGTTCGTGGTCTGCTCCTGCACCGGGTACGCGACCCCGGGGCTGGACATCCTGCTCGCCCGGGACCTCGGCATGGCCCCGGGCACGCAGCGCATGTTCGTCGGGCACATGGGCTGCTACGCGGCGCTGCCCGGGCTCGGCGCGGCGAGCGACTTCGTCACCGCCCGGGGTCGGCCCGCGCTGCTGCTCTGCGCGGAGCTGACCAGCCTGCACATTCAGCCGCCGGGCGCCCGGGTGGACACCCAGCAGATCGTCTCGCACGCGCTCTTCTCCGACGCCGCGGTCGCCGCCGTGGTCGTGCCCGGCGGTCGGGGGTACGCGCTGCGCGAGGTCACCTCGATCACCGACACCTCCACGGCCGACCACATGACCTGGGACGTCACCGACACCGGCTTCCGGATGGGCCTGTCGCCGAAGGTGCCGCAGGTGCTGTCCCGCTACGTCCGAGACCTGGTCGACGACCTGCTGGCCCGGCACGGGTGCGAGCGTTCCGAGGTGGACGGCTGGGCGGTGCACCCGGGCGGCCCGCGGATCCTCAACGTGGTGGAACGTGAGCTGGACCTGCCACCCACGGCGCTGGCCGCGTCCCGGGAGACGCTGGCCGAGCACGGCAACTGCTCGTCGCCGACGGTGCTGCTGATCCTGGACCGGCTGTGCCGTGCGCAGCACCCGCCCCGGCGGGTGGTGATGCTGGCGTTCGGCCCCGGGCTGACGCTCTACGCGGCACTGCTCGAACGGGCGGGCTGACGGACCGCCGTCGCGTCGATAGCCTGGCGGGCATGGCCTCCGAGGAGCGGACCCGGCTGGCGCTGCTGGCCGGCCTGACGGTGCTGGCGTTGGCCCTCGGCACGTGGTGGTGGCGGTCCACGGCGCCCTGGGTCGGCGCGACCCCGGGCGGGTCCGCCGACGACCTCGTCCGGTCCCGCGTCGATGCCGCGACCGAAAAGGACTGGCCGGAACCGTCGAGCAGATCGGACGCGACGGTGGTCGCGGTCGATCCCCGGTCCGGCGAGCTGCGCTCCGATCCGGACCGCTCGCTGATCATCCAGGTGGAACCCGACGGGGCGGCGCGTCCGCTCCAGGTTTCGCACGTGGTGTGGCGGGAGACGTCCCGGCTGACGCCCGGCGGGTCGCCGCTCGTCCGGCAGGCGAACCCGTCGCAGGGCGACAAGTACCGGCTGTCGGTGGGCTGCTCCGGCGACGGGACCGTCACCGTGGGGTTGTCCGGTACGCAGTCCGGCGATGTCGAGCGGGTGCTGCGCTGCGGTGGGCGGCTGGACATCCCGTTGTTGGACGGCAACGGCACACCGATGATGGTGCGGTTCGCCGTTCTGCGGGGTCAGGCCACGCTCGACGCCCGGCTGGAGGCGCTCTACTGAGCCCGCCTCAGCCGCCGAGCCGGACCAGGTCGTCCCGGTAGTCGGTCGCCGGGCCCAGCTCCGGCACCAGCCGCACCAGCGTGCCCCGCCGGTCCACCAGCAGCGCGGCGGCGGTGCCGGGGTGGGCGACGAGGTGCAGGTAGGACCGCAGCCCGCCGGCCGGGTCGCCGAGGGGGCGTACGCCGGGGACGGTGGCGGGGCCGGCGCTGCGGCCCTCGGTCACGGTCACCACGGTGACCCCGGGCGGTGCGACGGCGGCCGCCGTGCCGACCTGGTCGGCGCAGGTGCAGGCGTCGACCAGGATGATCATGGCGGGCAGCAGGCTGCGCAGCGGCACCGGCGTGTCGTCGCCGCCGACCAGGTCGAGCGCGGGGAGCGGGCCGACCGCCAACGGCGTGGCGGTGGTCCGGGGCAGCACGGTCGGGGCGCCGGAGCGGTTGGACCGGGGCCAGGTGACGGCCGCCAGGCCGGCGAGCGTGACCAGCACCGAGACCAGCAGCGCGAGTGCCGGGAGCCCGATCCGGACCGGGCCGGGCCGGGGCGCGCGCCGGGGGTCGCGGTGCAGCTCCCGGCGAACCTGCCGGGCCTCGTCGGCCAGCGCGGAGGCATCGTCGGGGACGACCACCCGGCCCCACTCCGGCGGGAGCCCGGGCAGCCCGTCCGGCGGCCCCTGGCCGTCTGCGTCAGGCACGCCCATCGGACCCCCAGGAACGTCTCGGTGAGCGGACGTCGCGTCCTCCACCAGCGTCCCGCACCGGGGGCCGTACCGCCACACCTGGGCGCGAGTGGAGTTACGGAGCTACCATGGAAGGAGCGCATTGCCCTAGATCTGGACGCTCCCGTCACCCGTACCGGGTTGTCATCTGTTCGTCACGGAGCGTGTTGAAACCATCGACTTGACCGCCTGTCAAGCCGAAGAAATACCTCTCACAGGGCCCCTGAGCTGCGCCAACGGTCAGGACAGCGGTGAGACATCGCTGCCTGAGCGTGTTACCCTAGACACAGCGAAAGGGGTTTCGAACCTATGGTTTTCAGTGTCGGCGAGACCGTTGTTTACCCCCACCACGGGGCCGCACTCATCGAGGCAATCGAGACTCGGGTCATCAAGGGCGAGCCCAGGGAATACCTCGTCCTGAGGGTCGCGCAGGGTGACCTGACGGTCCGGGTGCCCGCCGAGAACGCCGAGATCGTGGGTGTGCGCGAAGTGGTCGGCGAAGAGGGCCTGGGCAAGGTCTTCGACGTGCTCCGTGCACCGCACACCGAGGAGCCGACCAACTGGTCGCGGCGTTACAAGGCGAATCTGGAGAAGCTGGCCTCCGGCAACCCGCTGAAGGTGGCCGAGGTCGTCCGCGACCTGTGGCGCCGGGAGCGGGAGCGGGGCCTGTCGGCGGGCGAGAAGCGCATGCTCGCCAAGGCCCGTGACATCCTCGTGGGCGAGGTCGCACTGGCCGAGAAGAGCACCAAGGACGAGGCCGAGACTCTGCTCGACAAGGTGCTGACCGAGGCCTGATCCACACCTCTGCCTCTACCCGTCCCGCAGCGAACGAATCCGAGGACCGCGACGTGACCGCGCAGCTCAATCCGCGCGGTGACGTCGCGGTCCTCGTTCCTGCGGCCGGTGCCGGGGTACGCCTCGGTCCCGGCGCCCCGAAGGCGCTCCGGCTGCTCGCCGGCGAGCCGCTCCTCGTGCACGCCGTACGCCGGATCGCCGCCGCACCCTCGGTGCACACGATCGTGGTGGCCGCGCCGGCCGCCGACGTCGAGTCGGTGCGGGCGATGCTCGGCACGGTCGCGCCGGTGACCGTGGTGCCGGGAGGCGCCGAGCGCCAGGCTTCCGTGGCGGCCTCGCTCGCCGCCGTCCCCACCGGGCCGGAGATCGTCCTGGTGCACGACGCGGCCCGCGCGCTGACCCCGCCCGACCTGGTCGAGTCGGTGGCCGCGGCGGTCCGCGACGGGCACGACGCGGTGATCCCGGTGCTGGCGGTGGTCGACACGATCAAGGAGGTCGACGTCGCCGAACGGGTGCTCGGCACGGTCGACCGGTCCGCGTTGCGGGCGGTGCAGACGCCCCAGGGCTTCCGCCGGTCGGTGCTGACCGCCGCGCACGGGGCCGCCGGAGATCCGCTCACCGACGACGCCGGCCTGGTGGAGAAGCAGGGCGTCGCGGTGGTCTGCGTACCCGGTTCCGAGCTGGCCCTGAAGATCACCCGCCCCTTCGACCTGGCCCTGGCCGAACACCTCCTGACCCTCACCTGACTGCGATCCTGGCAGGAAACGGCCCTATGCGGGCCATTCGCTTCCACGATTTCTCCCTGGCTGGTTTCCGGCACGACGGGCCCGCGTACCCTCTGGTCATGATCGTTCCTCGGGTGGCCGTCGGCACCGACGTGCACGCGTTCGAGGCCGGGCGGCCCTGCTGGGTGGCGGGCCTGCACTGGCCGGACCAGGACGGCCTGGCCGGTCACTCGGACGCCGACGTGGCGGCGCACGCCGCCTGCAACGCGTTGCTCTCCGCGGCCGGCCTCGGCGACCTGGGCGCGAACTTCGGGGTGGACCAGCCGGAGTGGGCCGGCGCGTCCGGGGTGGCGCTGCTGGCCGAGAGCGCCCGCCGGGTGCGTGCCGCGGGCTTCCGGATCGGCAACGTCTCGGTCCAGGTGATCGGCAACCGGCCCAAGATCGGCCCGCGCCGGGACGAGGCGCAGCGGGTGCTCTCCGAGGCGGCCGGCGCGCCGGTGACGGTGTCCGCGGCGACCACGGACGGCCTCGGCTTCACCGGCCGCGGTGAGGGCCTGACCGGCATCGCGGTGGCCCTGGTCTACGAGGCGCCGGCGGACTGACCCGCTCCGCGCGGCGGGGTGACGGCGGTTACGCTCGCCGGGATGCCGAGTGACGCCGCCTCCGACCAGTCCGCCGCCGACGGCTACCTGCAGCGTGCCCACCTTCTCGCCGAGCTGGGTCGCTACGACGAGGGGATCGACGAGCTCACCGCGTTGATCGCGGCGCAGCCCGCGCATCTGGAGGCGCTGACCATGCTGGCCCGGATGCAGCTCGCCGCCGACCGTCCCGCGGAGGCGCTCGCCGCGTCCGAGGCGGCGTCGGCGACCGCACCGGGCACCGTGCCGGCGCTGGTGGTACGCGGTCTCGCGCTGCTCGACCTGGAGCGCTGGAAGGCCGCCGCGGCCGCCGCGGACGAGATCCTCGCGCTCGGTCCGACCGACGCGTACGCGCAGCGCGGCGCCGCCGCGATCCTGTCCGCCTCGCGGAACGGGCAGGCGGCGCTCGACGCGGCCTGGCGGGGTGTCGAACTGGCGCCGGACGAGCCGGAGGCGCACCTGGTGCTCGGCCTGGTCGCGGTGCGGCTCGAACTGTTCGACCTGGCCGAGCGGGCCTACCGGGAGGCGTTGCGGCTGGACCCGGAACTGGCCGGGGCGCGGCAGGACACCGGCGTGGCCCGGCTGGAGCGGCGCCGCTACGCCGAGACGCTGGAGGACCTGACCGAGGTGGTCGACCTGACCCCGGCGCGGGTCGATCCGGCCCGCATCACGGACTCCGGGCTGCGCCGGCTGGTGCTGTCCGCCGCCGGCTGGTCGCTGGGCGCCGCCGTGCTGGTGGCGGTGCTGGCCCCGGCCGCCCCGGGCGCGTCCCGTCTGCTCGCGGTGCTGGCCACGGTCGGTGCCGGGTTGCTGTTCTGGCGGCCCGCGTCCCGGCTGCCCGGGCTGCGCGACGCGATGGCGCGCGGCCTGGCCCCGGCGATCTACGCGGCGGTCGCCGCGCCGCTGCTGCTGGCGGTGTACGCGCTGGTCGGCGGCCCGTGGCCGCTGGTGGGGGCGGTCACCGCAAGCGTCCTCGCGGGTTTCACGGTGCTCGCCCGCCGCTGATCCGGGCCGCTATTCCCGTTCCCCGGGGTGAGGAAGGGAACGTGTCGACCGGGGTGGCCCGGGGGTAGGAGAACCGGAGCGACAGGCTGTGTCGCGGGCCGGGCGTGTCCCGGCGCGGAAGGAAACCACCGGCTGCAGGAAGCGGGAATCCGTGTTCACCGTCAATGCCTACGCGGCGACGTCCGCGACCGAACCGCTCGTCCCGACCACCATCGAGCGGCGGGACCTCGGACCGGACGACGTCGCGATCGACATCAAGTTCTCCGGCATCTGCCACTCCGACATCCACACCGCGCGCAGCGAGTGGGGCCCGACCACCTACCCGATCGTGGTCGGTCACGAGATCGCCGGCGTGGTGCGGGAGGTCGGCTCCGCGGTGACGAAGTTCGCCGTCGGTGACCGGGTCGGCGTCGGCTGCATGGTCGACTCCTGCCGGGAGTGCGACAACTGCCGCAAGGGCCTGGAGCAGTACTGCCTCAAGGGCAACATCGGCACGTACGGCGGGGTGGGCCGGGACGGCCAGCCGACCCAGGGCGGCTACGCGCAGGCCATCGTGGTCACCGAGGACTTCGTGCTGCGCATCCCCGACGGCATCGAGCTGGACGCCGCCGCGCCGCTGCTCTGCGCCGGCATCACCACCTACTCGCCGCTGCGGCACTGGAACGCCGGGCCGGGCCGGCGGGTGGCCGTGATCGGCATGGGCGGTCTGGGCCACATGGCCGTCAAGCTGGCCCACGCCATGGGCGCCGAGGTGACCGTGCTGTCCCAGTCGCTGAAGAAGCGGGAGGACGGGCTGCGGCTCGGCGCCGACCACTACTACGCCACCTCGGACGAGGCGACGTTCACCGACCTGGCCGGCTCGTTCGACCTGATCGTCAACACGGTCAGCGCGACCATCGACCTGGACGCGTACCTGGGCCTGCTGGCCGTGGACGGGACGCTGGTCAACGTGGGCGCGCCGGAGGACCCGCTGTCGGTGCGCGCGTTCTCGCTGATCCCGGCCCGGCGGTCGTTCGCCGGCTCGATGATCGGTGGCATCGCCGAGACCCAGGAGATGCTCGACTTCTGCGCCGAGCACGGGCTGGGCGCAGAGATCGAGGTGATCCCGGCCGACAAGATCAACGAGGCGTACGAGCGGGTGCTCGGGTCCGACGTGCGCTACCGGTTCGTCATCGACGCCTCGACGTTCTGAAGACTCCGTGCGAAGGGGCCGCGTCCGTGCCGGGCGCGGCCCCTTCGGCGTACGTCAGGGCTTGCGCGCCCAGGTCCAGGCGTAGCCGTCGTCCTCGCAGGCGGTCGCCGCGTCGCAGAGGTCCAGCGGGCGGAACGTGTCCACCATGACCGCCAGCTCGTCGAAGAAGTCCGCCCCGATCGACCGCTCGGCGGCGCCCGGCTGGGGGCCGTGGGTGAAGCCGGACGGGTGCAGCGAGATCGAGCCCTGCTCGATCCCGGAGCCGCGCCGGGCCTCGTAGTTGCCGCCGGTGTAGAACAGCATCTCGTCGGAGTCGACGTTGTGGTGGTTGTACGGCACCGGGATGGCGGCCGGGTGGTAGTCCACCTTGCGCGGCACGAACGAGCAGATCACGAAGTTCGGGCCCTGGAACGTCTGGTGCACCGGCGGCGGCTGGTGGATCCGCCCGGTGATCGGCTCGAAGTCGTGGATGGAGAACGCCCACGGGTACAGGTGCCCGTCCCAGCCGACCACGTCGAACGGGTGGTTGGCATAAACATGACGCGTCCAGGCTGTGCCGCTGCCACCCGGGCCTGCGGCCCGAGACCGGTGCCGGACCAGCACCTCCACCTCCTCGCCGTCGACCAGCAGCGGGGTGTCCGGTCCCCGGACGTCACGCTCGCAGTAGGGCGAGTGCTCCAGGAACTGCCCGCGGACGGAGAGGTAGCGCTTGGGCGGGCCGATGTGGCCGGACGCCTCCACCGCGAGCAGCCGGGTCGGCTCGTCTCCGGTCGGCACCAGGCGGTGGATGGTCGAGGTGGGGATGACGACGTAGTCGCCGGCCACCGCGTCGAGCACGCCGAACGGTGACTCCACCCGCAGCGAGCCGGACTCCAGGTAGAGGCAGTGGTCGCCGGTGGCGTCGCGGAACAGCGGTGAGGGTCGGTCGGCCAGCACGTACGCGATCCGGACGTCGTCGTTGGCGAGCAGGTACTGCCGGCCGAGCACCGGGTCCGCGCCGGCGCCGTCGAGTTTGTGCGTGCGCAGGTGGCGCGGCTTGAGCGGCAGGTTCGGCACCCGGGTGACGGTGGGCGGGGCGAACTCCTCGGCGGCGAGGATCGCGGTCGGCGCGTGCCGGTGGTAGAGCAGCGACGAGTCGGAGGAGAAGCCCTCCTGGCCGACCAGTTCCTCCGCGTAGAGCGTGCCGTCGGGCTGCCGGAACTGGGTGTGGCGCTTGCGGGGCACCTCGCCGACGCTGCGGTAGTACGGCATCTCGCCTCCCGTTATGTCCCGTTCTCCGGCCGGTGGCGTCCGATAATCGGACGCGGTTGTCCGTTCCTCGTAGCGTCCCGTACATTCTTGTCTCGTGTCAACGCAGGTGCCCCGCCTCCTCGCCGGCCTGGTCGACGACGCCGCGGTCTTCCCGCCCGGCAACGCCGCGCTGCCCGACGCGGTCACCGCGCACCGCCGGCACCGCGCGGCCTGGTACGCCGACCTGGTCGGCCCGCTGCTGTTGCCCGCCTCCGACCTCCAGGCCGGTGCGTTGACCGGCCTGGTCGACCCGGCCGAGGGCCTCGTCATCGGCCTGATCGGCGACACCGGCCTCGACGGGCTGCCCGCCGCGCTGTCGGCCCTGGCGCCGAACGGCGTGACCGCCCGGCAGGTCGAGGCGCCGGTGGCCAAGCGCGGTGAGGACCCCGCCCCCGGCGTGGCCGAGCTGGTCGCGCTCGCCGGCCGGCTCGACGGCGTCTCCGTGTACGCGGAGATCCCGCTGACGCTCGGCCTGATGGACGCGCTGGACGCGCTCGCCCGGGCCCGGGCCGACGGGCTCCCGGTGGCGGCCAAGTTCCGCACCGGCGGGCTGGCCGCCGAGTTGTTCCCGACGCCGGTCGAGCTGGCCGCGGTGATCTGCGCCTGCCGCGACCGCGAGCTGCCGTTCAAGCTCACCGCCGGGCTGCACCACGCGATCCGGCACCGTGACCCGGAGACCGGCTTCACCCACCATGGCTTCGTCAACGTGCTGGCCGCCGCGCTGGCGGCGGTCGAGGGCGCCCAGGTGGACGCCGTCGCCGAGCTGTTGGCCGCCACCGACCCGCTGCGCGTGGTCGAGTCGGCCCGGGCCCGCCGCGAGTCCGCGCGACCGCTCTGGGTCGGCTACGGCTCGTGCAGCATCTCCGAACCATTGACCGATCTGATCCGGCTGGGGCTGGTGAACGGGGGATTCGAGGCATGAGCGAACGCACCGAGCGGAGCGAGGGCCGTGAGGGCATGCCCGGCCGGCTCGGCATGAGCGAACGCACCGAGCGGAGCGAGGGCCGTGAGGCCATGCCCGGCCAGCGCGACGTGAGTTGGGTTTCGGGTGCGACGGGTTCGCCGTACGGGGTGACCAACCTGCCGTACGGGGTGTTCCGGCACGGCGACCGCGAGCCGCGGATCGGCGTCCGCATCGGCGACTTCGTGCTCGACCTGGCCGGCGCGGAGTCGGCCGGGCTGGTGCTGGCCGGCGGGGCGCTCGGCCGACCCACGCTGAACGCCTTTCTGGCGCTCGGCCGCCCGCAGTGGACCGCCGTCCGGCAGCGGGTCGTCGAGCTGCTCACCGACCCGGCGCACCGTCCGGCGGCGGAGCCGCTGCTGGTGCCGCTGCGCGAGGTCGAGCTGCTGCTGCCGTTCGAGGTCGCGGACTACGTCGACTTCTATTCCTCCGAGCACCACGCCGGCAACGTCGGGCAGATCTTCCGGCCCGGCCAGCCGCCGCTGCTGCCGAACTGGAAGCACGTGCCGATCGGCTACCACGGCCGGGCCGGCACGGTGGTCGTCTCCGGCACCCCGGTGGTTCGCCCCACCGGGCAGCGGGCCAGCGCGCAGGGCCCCACCACGGGCGCGTCGGTGCGCCTGGACATCGAGGCCGAGGTGGGTTTCGTGGTCGGCGTGCCGAGCCGGCTCGGCGAGCGGGTGCCGGCGGCCGACTTCGCCGACCACGTGTTCGGCGTGGTGCTGGTCAACGACTGGTCCGCACGGGACATCCAGGCCTGGGAATACCAGCCGCTTGGCCCGTTCCTGGGCAAGTCGTTCGCCACCTCGGTCTCCGGCTGGATCACCCCGCTGGAGGCGCTCGCCGACGCGTTCGTGCCCGCGCCCGACCAGGACCCGCCGGTGCAGGACTACCTGCGGGACACCCCGCACCTCGGGCTGGACCTGACCCTGTCGGTGGAGTGGAACGGCGAGCGGGTCGCCGAGCCGCCGTTCGCCACCATGTACTGGACCCCGGCCCAGCAACTCGCCCACCTCACCGTGAACGGCGCCTCGCTGCGCACCGGCGATCTCTACGCCTCCGGAACCGTCTCCGGCCCCGAGCGCGCTCAGGTCGGCTCGTTCCTGGAGCTGACCTGGGGCGGGTCCGAGCCGGTCAAGCTCGCCGACGGCAGCGAGCGGACGTTCCTGGAGGACGGCGACACGGTGACGATCACCGCCACCGCGCCCGGCCCGGACGGCACCACCATCGCGCTGGGCGAGGTCACCGGGACGGTCCTCCCCGCCCGCTGAACCACCTGTCGGCGGACGGCCTCGATCGCACATCGGGTGCGATCGAGGCCGTTTCCTTCTGCGTTGATCGACTCGGATCGCGTACGCCCCGGGCGGCCACTCCGGGGCGCGCCCGAGTCGGAAGAAGCCGAACAGGAAGGACCGAGCATGACCGAGCTGACCGGAGCCGTCTGGCGCACCAGCAGCCGCTCCAACGATCAGGGCCTCTGTGTCGAGGTGGCGACCAACGTGGTCACCGCGCACGGCGTGGTGGGCGTACGCGACTCGAAGGACCCGGACGGTCCGGCGCTCGCGGTCAGCCCGCCGGGCTGGACGGCGTTCGTCACCGCACTGCGGGGCGGAACGCTCCGCGGCTGACCGCTCGTCGGATGCCCCGGTGCCCCGCTCGGGGCACCGGTGGTGGAAATGTCACCGCAAGGCTCCCGGTTTCCGGTGACGGCCCGTACCGTGGACGACACGGGAGGTGCCATGTCGACGGTGACGGTTTCCGCATTCATCGAAGCGCAGGACGACGACCTGTGGCGCCTGCTCACCGACCTCCCGGCCCGCGCCGACTGGCTCTCGGCGGTGGGCGCGGTCGAGGTCCTCGGCGCCGGCGGCTTCGCGCCCGGCACCCTCTGGCGGGAGACCCGCCTGCGGCCGGACGGCGGCACCGAGCCGGAGGAATACGAGGTGGTCGAGGCGCTGGCGCCGGCCCGCCTGGTGCTCGACTCCCGCGGCGCGGGCGTCGACTACCGGATCACCTGGACGCTGCGCACGGTCGAGCGGCGGCGGCGCGGGTGCACCGAGGTCACGGTCGTGCAGGAGGCGGTGCCGACCCGGCCGTACGGGCGGGTGCTGGCCCTGATCCTCGGCGGCCTGGCCGCCCGCGCGGTGGAGGGCGCGCTCCGGCGTGACCTGGCCGACCTGGCGCTGGCCGCCGGCCCCGCCCGTTCCGCCGAAGCCGCCTGAGCCGACCCGACCGCTCGCCGCACCCCGGCCCGGACCCGGCCGGTAGGGTGCCGGGGCGGAGGTGGCGGATGGCGAAGGCCGCGAGGCGGCGGATCCTGACGACGCTGCTGGCGGTGCTGGCCGTCGCGGCGACGGTCGCCGTGGTCGTCCGGGTGCTGGCGCCCGCCGAGGTCGAGACCGTCGCCCGGGACCCGTACCCGGCAGCGCCCGCGCCGACCGCCGGGGTGATCGCGCGGCTGCCGGTGGCGCCGCTGGTCGTGGACGGCCGGCTCCGGGTCTATGCCGGCGCCCGCCAGGTGTACGCGGACCAGCCGGTCACCGGGCGGCACCGGGTCACCCCGTTCTGGTCCTACCGCCGCTGGCCGGCGACGCTTGCCGGGGTGCTCGCCGAGGGCAACACGGTGGTCAGCCGCTGGTCCGACGGGACGCTGGTGGCGCTGGACGCGCGTACCGGCCGGGTGGTCTGGCGCGTGGACGGCCCGGAGCCGGGGTCGGTGCCGGAGCCGCGCCGCACCTACGCCGGCACGGTCTGGGACCCGGCCGGCCTGTACGTCGGACGGGCGGGGACCGGCCGAACCGTGCTGCTGGCAACGGGTCCGGGCGCGCTGGGCGGGTACGACCTCGCGGACGGCCGCCGGCTCTGGCGGGTCGACGTCGACCGGGACTGCCGGGGCGACGTGGGCACCACTGCCGGCGGCGAACTGGTGGGCGTGGACCGGTGCGAGGGACCGGCCGCGATCGAGCTGCGGGACGTCGCGACCGGCGTGGTGCGGACCCGGTGGCGGCCGCCGGACGCGCCCGGGCAGCTCGTGGTGACTCCGTTGGGCTGCCGGGTCGGGCTCTCCGGGTGCCGTGGCCTGCGGACCGCCGGGCCGGGCGGTGAGAACAGCCGGGGCTGGCTGGTGACCGGCCCGGGGGAGCCGGTCCCGGCGCCCGGCCTGGACGCCCCGGACGCGGCGCTGGACGGCGAGCGGGTGGTGGACACGTCCGGCGGGGTGGTGGTCGGGCGGTCGCCCCGCACCGGCGAGGAGCTGTGGCGTCGGGCGGACATCCACCCGGCCCGGGTGCTGGCCGTCGAGCCGGGGCGGGTGCACCTGCTGACCGACCGGCGGGAGCTGGTCACCGTGGATCCGATCACCGGCGCGACGCGGTCGACGTCCGTGCTGGACCTCGGGCGGGACGGGATCGCCTGGCGACCGGGCCGGGCGTACGCGGTGGACGGTTACGTCGCGGTGGAGCGGCTGCGGGAGCGGGCCCGCCCGGAGGACGACGACCAGGGTTACTTCCTGATGGCGGAGCCGGTGCTGCTCGCCGCCACGTGACCGGATCCGCCCAACAAAACGGACAAAAGCCACTATAGTTCTCTCATCCGATGGTCGTCGGACGAGACGTCCGGGGCCGGTCCGTAGGGGGTTGACGGACCGGCCCCGGACGCGCTCCGGTCAGGCCAGCGCGGCCTCGGCGGCGGCCAGGAACGCGTCGTTCTCGGCCGGGGTGCCGATGGTGACCCGCACCCCGTCGCCCGGGAACGGCCGGACGATCACGCCGCGCGCCTCGCACGCCTTCCCGAACGCCACCGCGCGCTCGCCCAGCGGCAACCAGACGAAGTTGGCCTGGCTCTCCGGCACGTCCGGGACGAACTTGCGCAGCGCCTCGGTGACCCGGTCCCGCTCGGCCACCACCAGCGCGCAGCGCCGCTCGACCTCGTCGGCCTGCGCCAGCGCGGCCAGCGCGCCGGCCTGGGCGGCCATGCTGGTGGAGAACGGCGTCACCACCTTGCGCACGGCGGCGGCCACGGACGGCGCGGCGACCAGCCAGCCGATCCGCAGCCCGGCCAGACCCCACGCCTTGGACAGCGTGCGCAGCACCGCCACGTTCGGCCGGTCCAGGTAGGTCAGGCCGTCCGGCACCTCCGGGTCGGTGACGAACTCCCGGTACGCCTCGTCGATCACCACCAGCACGTCGTCCGGCACCGCGTCGAGGAAGCGGTCCAGCTCGGCCCGGCGCACCGCGGTACCGGTGGGGTTGTTCGGGTTGCAGACCAGGACCATCCGGGTCCGGTCGGTCACCGCCGCCGCCATCGCGTCGAGGTCGTGCCCGTGTCCGGCGTCGTTCGGCACCCGCACGCTGGTCGCGCCGCTGGTCGCCGCGATGATCGGGTACGCCTCGAAGGAGCGCCACGAGTAGAGCAGCTCGTCACCGGGCAGGCAGGTCGCCCGCACCAGGTGCTCGGCCAGCGCCACCGAACCGCAGCCGGTGGCGATCCGGTCGGCGTCCACGCCGTACCGCTCGGCGAGCGCCTGGCGCAGCGCCACCACGCCCATGTCCGGGTAGCGGTGCGAACCGGCGACCGCCTCGGCGACCGCCTCCACCACGCCGGGTAGCGGGCCGTACGGAACCTCGTTGCTGGCCAGCTTGATCGCCTCGGGCAGGCCCAGCTCCCGGGCCAGGTCGGCCGGGCTACGGCCGGGCACGTAGTTGGGCAGCGCGTCCAGGTCGGCGCGGGTGAGCCGCAGCGGAGGCTGGTGACGTCCGGTGTCGGTCATGGGGTGTCTCCCGGGGGGTCGGCGCGGTCGCGCGGGGCGGTACGGGGGTCGGTCCGGTCGCGGGGGAGCTGGACCACCACGGTCTGCGCCCGCTTGTCGTGCAGCGCCTGACGCAGCGGCTGGTCGAACAGCGGCGAGACCGCGTCGACGAACTGGAGCAGCAGGCCCAGCCCGCAGCAGTACCAGAGCAGCGTGGGCAGGCCCATCGTGCTCCAGCGCCGGGTGGCCCGGCCGAAGCCGAGCGGCTGGTCCGCCTCGATCGGCACCGCGCGTACGCCCATCAGCCGCTTGCCGAAGGTCTGCCCGCGCGCCGCCATCGACGGCACCTCGTACGCGTACCAGAGCGCGGTGGCGATCAGCAGGATGGCGATCTGCAACCCGCCGGCCTGCTGGTCGATCTGCGGCAGCCCCTCGGTGGAGGTGTCCCCGTTCAGGGCCCGGCGCATCGACTCGCGCAGGTAGGGCGAGACCGCCTCGAAGTAGCGCCAGACGAACCAGCCGTTGACCACGGCGTTGAGCAGGAACACCACGCCGAGGTCGATCAGGCGGGCGACCAGTCGCGAGCCGTACGAGGCGAGCGGCAACCCGTGCGGACGCGGCGCCGGCGGACGGCCCGGCCAGTGCGGGTACGGCCAGCCCGGCGGCGGCCCCTGCGGCCCCGGCCCCGGCCCCGCCTGGCCCGGTTGCCCGGGCTGCCCCGGCCACGGCCCGGTCGGGCCCGACGGTCCGGGGGCGGCGGTCGGCGGGAGCGGGTACGGCCCGGCCGGCGGCTGGCCCGCACCCGGCCCGGAGACCGGCGGGACGGCCACGCCACCGGCCGCGCCCGAGGTCGGCCGGGCGGCGGTGGCGTCGATGCCCGCCGGGGTCGGCTCGGGCTCGGCGGGCGGTGGGCCGTCGGGTGGGGTGACGTCGACCGGGATCGGCGCGCCGATCCAGCCCTCACCGTCCCACCACCGGCGGGTCTCCGGATCGGCCGGGTCGACGTGCCAGCCAGGTTCCACACTCACAGCTGTGCCCTCGGGTGCGCGCTCACGGCGCTCGCCTTGGTTCCCGACTGCGGGGCTCGCAGGCCCGGCTCACTCCTCGCGCTCACGGTGCAACCTTAACGACGACCGTGCCGGCCGCCTTGTCGTGCAGGCACTGCTGCCAGGGCTTGTCCCAGAGCTGCCAGAAGCCGTCCAGGTAGTTGAGGAACGGCACGAGCGAACCGGCGACGAACTCGACGAGGTAGCGCCGGCCGAGCATGCCCCGGGTCAGCGGGGCATCGGGTTGTGCCGGGACGATCCGCAGTTTCATCACCTTCTTGCCGAGCGTCTGGCCGGTCCGGCGGGCGTACTCGACGTGGTAGAGCCAGTAGAAGACCAGCAGGAGCAGGAACAGCACCAGTTCGGCCAGGAGCAGCGGCAGGAAGACGTCGTCGAAGATCACCGACGGGTCGGGCTCGGTCACGGTGCCGTCCGGGGCGACCGTCGACATCCGGTCGATCAACCGGACGAACAGCCAGATGAGGACCGGCGCGAACAGCACCATCAGCACCGCCGACGCGAGGGCCGTGTCGATCAACCAGGCCACCAGCCGTTCCCCGAAGCCGGCCAGCGGTTGGCCGTTCGGAGCGACGGCCGGCGGCACGAACCCGGCGTGCGGGGCGTACCCCGGGGGCGGGTAGCCGGCGGCGTACGCCGGCGGGGTGTGCTGCGCGGGCACCGCGGGGGCGGTGGGCGGCGCGAAGCCGCCGCCCGCGGGCGGGGGCCCGGCGGGCGGCGGCGTCGTGTTCGGGGGAGGCTGCGTCACGCGGACAGTGTCACAGATTGCCGCGCTTCTCCTGCTCCCGCTCGATCGCCTCGAACAGGGCCTTGAAGTTGCCCTTGCCGAAGCCGAGGGAGCCGTGCCGCTCGATCAGCTCGAAGAAGACCGTGGGGCGGTCCTGCACCGGCTTGGTGAAGATCTGGAGCAGGTAGCCGTCCTCGTCCCGGTCCACCAGGATCTTGCGGGACTGGAGCTCCTCGATCGGCACCCGGACGTTGCCGATGCGCGCGCGCAGCTCCGGGTCCTCGTAGTAGGAGTCCGGGGTGTCCAGGAACTCGACGCCGGCCGCCCGCATGGCGTCCACGCTGGCCAGGATGTCGTTGGTGGCCACGGCGACGTGCTGGGCGCCCGGGCCCTGGTAGAACTCCAGGTACTCGTCGATCTGCGACTTCTTGCGGGCCACGGCCGGCTCGTTGAGCGGGAACTTCACCTTGCGGGTGCCGCTCGCCACCACCTTGCTCATCAGCGCCGAGTAGTCGGTGGCGATGTCGTCGCCGACGAACTCGGCCATGTTGGTGAAGCCCATGACGCGCTTGTAGAACTCGACCCACTCGTCCATCCGGCCCAGCTCCACGTTGCCGACCACGTGGTCGACGGCCTGGAAGAAGCGCTTCGGCTGGAGGCCGGCGTCGATCATCGGCTGCCGGTCCACGATCGGGCCGCGGGCGACGAAGCCGGGCAGGAACACCCCGGTGTAGCGGGACCGGTCGACCAGCGTGTGCCGGGTGTCCCCGTACGCGCCGATGGACGCCATCCGGACGGTGCCGTGCTCGTCGCTGACGTCGTGCGGCTCGACCAGACCGGTCGCGCCCTGCGCGGTGGCGTGCGCGTACGCGGCGTCCACGTCCGGCACCTCCAGCGCGATGTCGGAGATGCCGTCGCTGTGCTTGGCCACGTGCGCCTCGCCGTCGGCGCCGGGGCGGACCACGCCGGTCAGCACGAACCGGGCCGAGCCGCTGGTCAGCACGTACTGGGCGTGGTCCCGGTAGCCCTGCTCCGGGCCGCGGTAGGCGACGCAGGTCATGCCGTAGGCGGTGGAGTAGTAGTGCGCCGCCTGCTTGGCGTTGCCGACCAGGAAGTGCAGGTGGTCGAGGCCCTTGACCGGGAACGGGTCCCGGCTGATGTCGTGGTCGACGGCGCCGACGAGAACGTCGGCGTCGACGTCCTCGGTCGACTGGGGTCGGTCGATCGCCTGGGTCATGGTGGCCTCCCTCGCGTACCGGCCGGCCTCGTGGGCCGCCGTGGATGTGCTCTTCCGGCGAGGATCTACGGCCGACCGCGGGGTGGGCAATAGTTGACGATTTTCCTGGTCAGGTTGCGCATTCGGTACGGTTGGTCGCCATGAACACTGGTCAGGATGTACAGCTCGACGAGTTGGACGCCCGCTTGATCGAACTGCTCGCCGAGGAGCCCCGGATCGGGGTGCTAGAGTGCTCGCGGCGGCTCGGCGTGGCCCGGGGCACGGTCCAGGCACGGCTGGATAAGCTCGTCGGTCGCGGGGTGGTGGGCGGGTTCGGGCCGGAGATCTCCCCGGCCGCGATCGGCTTCGGGGTGACCAGCTTCGTCACCCTGGAGATCAGCCAGCGGCACGGCCACGACCAGGTCACCGCGCACCTGGCCGCCATCCCGGAGGTGCTGGAGGCGCACACCATCACCGGCTCCAGCGACCTGCTCTGCCGGATCGTGGCCCGGTCGAACACCGACCTCCAGCGGGTCATCGACCAGATCGTCGCCTCGGAGGGGATCCGGCGCGCCTCCACCATCATCGCGTTGGCCGAGCAGATCCCCTACCGCACGCTCCCCCTCGTCCGCTCCGCCGCCCGGGGAGAAGGAAGGGCCCCCGCTTAACGCCTCCGGTAGAGGAGGGGCCCCCTCTTAACATCCGAACCCGGGCAAGAAGCGGCGCGACACGCCCCGCGCGCGGCCCGGGGGAGCGGTGATCGTCGCTACCGTGTGCGGTGTGAAGGGCCTAGGCGTACGCGGCTGGTTGCTGCTCGGGCTCGTCACCGTGGTCGTGCTCGCCGCCACCGGGGTCTGGAACCCGTTCCCCGGCCTCTGGGACTGGGTCGACCGGAGCAAGCCGATCTCCGAGCCCGACGTGGTCTGGCAGCAGCGCGTCGGCGGCACCCCGCGCAGCGTCACCATCGCCGGCGACACCGTGATCGTGGAGCAGCGCACCCGGATCGAGGCGCGCACCCTCGCCGACGGCAGCCAGCTCTGGGAACGCAAGGCCGACTGGTCGGCGGTGGCGGGCAGCGGCCGGGAGTCCGTCGTCGCGGTGGGCAAGCTGCTGGACAAGGGGTACGAGGTGCTCGACCCGGTGACCGGCGTGACCCGCCGCCGGGACGAGCGGGCCATCGCCGTCTGGACCTACCGGAACCTGCTGCTGGACGCGTACTGCGTGCAGGCCACCGACTGCACGCTGCGGGCCTGGGAGCCGCGCGGGACGACTCCGCTGTGGAGCGCGTTCCTGCCCGGCGTGCACAGCGGCGTGCTCGCCGACAACCCCGAACTGCTCGGCACCCGGCGACTGGGCGCGACCCGGATCGACGGCGGGGTGGCCGGGCCGGAGTCGGTCCCGCCGCTGCTGGGCTTCCCGGTCGACGGTCGGGTGCACGTGGTCGACACCGCCACCGGCCGGGTGCTGCAGAACGTCCAGCCCGGGCGGGAGGAGCGGCTGGCGGTGGTCGGCGGGCGCCTGCTCCGGATCGCGGCGACCTCCCGGGACGGCAGCTGCTACTTCGTGGTCACCGCCGTCGACCCGGCCACCGGGCAGCAGGTGTGGCGGCGGACCGGGATCAACCTGCGCACCGCCGACTACGCCGGCTGCGTGCAGCGGGAGGATCCGCAGGGCGCCCGCAACGTGCTCATCGGCGTCGCCCCGGACGGTCGGGAGGCGGTCCTCGACGGCTACGACGGCCGGTTGCTCCAGGTCGGCGCCGAGGGCGAGAAGCTGCTCGCGGTCGACGACCGGTACGCGGTGGTGCGCAGCGCCGACAAGGACTCGCTGCTCGGCCGGGAGCTGTCCGCCGACCGGACCCGGTGGACCCGGCCGTCCGGCGGCAAGAGCGGCGCGGCGCTCACCCCGTACGCGGCGGTGATCAGCGAGGAGAAGCCGTCCCGGCTGGTCGCGGTCGAGCCGCGTGGGGGTCGGGTGCTGGCCGAGCTGCGCACGTCGGCGAACGCGCTGGCGGTCGGCCCGAACGGCATGATCATCGGTGAGGGGCGGGAGATCGGGTACGTGCGCTGGGGCGCCGGGTCCCCCGGAGCACCGCCGCCGAACGAGGACGCCGTGCCGGCGCCCGACCCGGGTGACACCTGGCGTCCGCCGACTGACCAGGGCAGCTGCGGTCCGAAGCGGGAACTCTGCGCCGACGGCAAGTGACGCCGGGTGAGAGCGCCGTCCCACGACCGACCTGCGGGTGTCACCGATCGACGGCTCTGCCCTAGGCTTTTCGGTCATGAGCAGTGCCGCCGCCTTCTCGTACGCACCCCTGCTGCCGACCGGTCCCGACCAGACGGAGTACCGCCTGGTCACCGACGAGGGCGTGGACGTCGTCAACGGCCCGGGGGGCCGCCGGTTCCTCACCGTGGAGCCGACCGCGCTGACCGCGCTGACCGCCGAGGCGATGCACGACATCGCCCACTTCCTGCGCCCGGCGCACCTGGCCCAGCTCCGGTCGATCATCGACGACCCGGCGGCCTCGCCGAACGACCGGTTCGTCGCGCTGGACCTGCTGCGCAACGCCAACATCGCCGCCGGCGGCGTGCTGCCGATGTGCCAGGACACCGGCACCGCGATCGTGATGGGCAAGCGCGGCCGGCACGTGCTCACCGACGGCGCCGACGCGGAGGCGATCTCGCGCGGCGTCTACCAGGCCTACACCCGGCTCAACCTGCGCTACTCCCAGCTCGCGCCGCTGACCATGTGGGACGAGCGGAACACCGGCAGCAACCTGCCCGCCCAGGTGGAGCTCTACGCCGAGGACCCGGACGGCCACCCGGACGCCTACAAGTTCCTGTTCATGGCCAAGGGCGGGGGTTCGGCCAACAAGTCCTACCTCTACCAGGAGACGAAGGCGCTGCTGAACCCGACGCGGATGATGCAGTTCCTGGAGGAGAAGCTGCGGCTGATCGGCACCGCCGCCTGCCCGCCCTACCACCTGGCGATCGTCATCGGCGGCACCTCCGCGGAATACGCGTTGAAGACCGCCAAGTACGCCTCCGCGAAATACCTGGACGCGCTGCCGACGCAGGGCTCGATGAGCGCCCACGGCTTCCGTGACCTGGAGCTGGAGGCCGAGGTGCTGGAGCTGACCCGCAACTTCGGGATCGGCGCGCAGTTCGGCGGGCGCTACTTCTGCCACGACGTGCGGGTGGTCCGGCTGCCCCGGCACGGCGCCTCCTGCCCGGTGGCGATCGCGGTCTCCTGCTCGGCCGACCGACAGGCGGTCGCCAAGATCACCCCGTCGGGTGTCTGGCTGGAGCGGCTGGAGACCGACCCGGCGCGGTTCCTCCCCGATGTCACCGACGAGACGCTGGAGACCGAGGAGGTCGTCCGCGTCGACCTGAACCGGCCGATGGACTCCATCCGCGCCGAGCTGTCGAAATACCCGGTGAAGACCCGCCTCTCGCTGACCGGCCCGCTGGTGGTCGCCCGGGACATCGCCCACGCCAAGATCGCCGAGCGGTTGGACGCCGGTGAGCCGATGCCGCAATATCTGCGCGACCACGCGGTCTACTACGCCGGCCCGGCCAAGACGCCCGAGGGCTACGCGTCCGGTTCGTTCGGCCCGACCACGGCCGGCCGGATGGACGCCTACGTGGAGAAGTTCCAGGCCGCCGGCGGTTCGATGGTGATGCTGGCCAAGGGCAACCGGTCCGGCCAGGTCACCCGCTCCTGCGCGGCGCACGGCGGCTTCTACCTCGGCTCGATCGGCGGACCGGCGGCCCGCCTCGCCCAGGACTGCATCAAGCACGTCGAGGTGCTCGAATATCCCGAGCTGGGCATGGAGGCGGTCTGGAAGATCGAGGTGGAGGACTTCCCCGCGTTCATCGTCGTCGACGACAAGGGCAACGACTTCTTCGCTGAGGTCACCAAGCCAGTGCTCACGGTCGGCCGGCGCTGACCCGCTGACGGCGCGAGGGGCGCCCGGGAATCCTCCCGGGCGCCCCTCCGCGTGTCCGCTGTGCACCGACATCGGTGCGCCCGCCCGGCTGGACGGCCGGACGGGCGCACCGCCCCCGTCGGATGTCGTCACCGACAACCCGGGACGAGTCTGGTCGCCGCCGCTGTCGATCCGCTATCACATCGCTATCGCCTCGACAGGGCGTTCCGTGACCGTCGGGCTACGCTGCTGGAAGTTGCACTCACGGGGGCGGGTGGTGGCACAGATGCGCTTCGGGATCCTGGGACCCCTGCGGGTCGGCGGTGGTGAAGCCACCGTCACCGCGGGTCGGGACCGGATCGTGCTCGCCATGCTGCTGCTGCGCGCCGGGCGGGTGGTGTCGACCGAGGAACTGGTCGACGCGGTCTGGGAGGAGCGTCCGCCGGCCACCGCGCGGGCCCAGCTCCAGATCTGCGTGTCCCGACTGCGGCAGCGGTTCGCGCTGCTCGGGCTGCCCGCCGAGACCATCGTCACCGACCCGGCCGGCTACGGCATCCGGGTCGAGCCGGACGACCTCGACGCCGAGGTCTTCGCCCGCGGGGTGGAGACGGCCCGCGCGGCGGCGGCCGGCGGCCGGGTGGTGGACGCGCGGCGGCACTACCGGGCGGCCCTGGCGCTCTGGCGGGGCCCGGCGCTGGCGGGGGTTCCGGCCCGGAGCGTCCGTCGGCGGGCCCAGACGCTCGACGAACAGCGGCTCGCGGTGCTGGAGGAGTGCGTCGACGTGGAGCTGCGGCTGCGGCGGGCGGCCGACCTGGTCGACGAGCTGACCGAGAACGTCGAACGCCACCCGTTGCGCGAGCGGCTGCGCGGGCAGCTGATGCTGGCCCTGTCCGCCCTCGGACGCCAGGCGGACGCCCTCGCCGTCTACCGGGAGGGCCGGCGGATCTACGCCGACGAGCTGGGCATCGAACCCGGTGCGGCGTTGCAGGAGCTGCACCAGCGGGTGCTCGCAGGCGACCTGGCGCTGGGCGGGTCGGAGACGCGCGCCGCCACGCCGGTGCGGGCGCTGCCCCGGGCCATCAGCGACTTCACCGGCCGGCAGCAGACCGTGGCCCGGCTGGTCAAGGAGATCGACCAGGACGGGGTGCGGGTCCACCTGGTCGACGGCATGGCGGGCAGCGGCAAGACCACGCTCGCCGTCCAGGTGGCGACCGCGCTGGGCGAGCGCTTCCCGGACGCGCAGCTCTTCGTCGACCTGCACGGGCACAGCGAACGCAGCCCGTTGAGCACGGCCGCCGCGGTGGCCACCCTGCTCCGGCAGCTCGGTGTGCCGGCCGAACGCGTACCGGTGGATCTGGCGGACCGGCTGGCCATGTGGCGCTCCGAGCTGGCCGGACGGCGGGCCGTCGTGGTGCTCGACAACGCGGCGGACGCCGCCCAGGTCGTACCGTTGCTGCCCAACGGCCCGGACTGCCTGGTGCTGATCACCAGCCGTCGGCGGCTGATCGGCCTGGACGGCGGTCGGCCGTCCTCGTTGCCGGTGCTCGACGCCGACGAGGCGGTCGAACTGCTCGCCCGGGTGGCCGGCGCGGAGCGGGTCTGGGCGGAGCCCGACGCCGCCGCGGAGGTGGCCCGTCGCTGCGGTCATCTCCCGCTCGCGCTGCGACTGGCCGGCGCCCGGCTCGCGCACCGGCCGCGGTGGCGGGTGGCCGACCTGGCCGAGCGGCTGGCGACCGCGGCGGATCCGCTGGCCGAGCTGACCGCCGGGGAGCGTTCGGTGGCCCGGGCCTTCGCCCTGTCGTACGAGCAGGTGGCACCGGACGCGCAGCGTGTCTTCCGCCTGATCGGGCTGCACCCGGGCGCCCGGGTCGACAACCGGGTGGCGGCGGCGCTCGCCGACCTGTCGCTGCCGGAGGCGCAGGACGCGCTCGACGACCTGGTCGACGCGCACCTCGTCGAGGAGGTGGAGCCGGGCCGCTACGGGCTGCACGACCTGATCCGGGAGTACGGGCGCACGCTCGGCGCGGACCGGGAGACCGCGACGGAGCGGCGGGCGGCGCTGGAACGGCTCCTCGAATACCACCTTCAGGTCGCTCTCGCCATCGCCCGCGTGATGGAGCTGCCCGGCAACGGTCACCTGTTCGACCTGCCCGAGCCGGCCCGGCCGGACCTCGTGGCCACCGCCGCCCCCCTCGGCCGGCCCTGGTTCGACGAGAACGGGGCCGCCCTGCTCGCCCTGATCCGGCTGGCGGAGGTCGAAGGATTTCCGCGGTACTGCTGGCAGCTCGCCCGCGCCTGCTGGAAGGCGCACTTCGACGGGGGTCACCTCGACGAGCTGGTCGAGGCGCACACGATCGGCCTGCGCGCCGCCCGGTCCCTCCAGGACGACGAGGCCGTGGCGATGACGCTCAACTATCTCGCCTCGGCGCACTTCCGTCGGGCCCGCTTCGCCGAGGCCGTGCGGCTCACCGAGGCGTCCGTCGAGGTCTACCGGGGGCTCGGCCGGCGTCACGCGCTCCGCAACTCACTGAACAACCTGGGCACCGCCTACTCCCACAACGGCGACCACCGGCGGGCGATCGAGACGTACGCGGCCGCCACGCAGCTCGCGCGGGAGCTGGACGAGGCCGCGGCGCTGGCGAACGTGCTCAACAACACGGCGCTGTCGTTGCTGTTGTGGGGGCGGTACGACGAGGCGCTGGAGGTGTCCCGCCGGCATCTCGTGCTGGCCCGGGAGACCGGTGACTTCCGGCAGCTCAGTCAGGCCGTGGGGCACGTCGCGATGGCCCGGCACCGGCTGGGTCACCTGGGCCCGGCCCGGCGGCTGCTCCACGTCGCGTTGCGCCTCAAGCGCCGGGCCGCCAACCGCTACGGCGAGGGTGAGGTGCTCAACGAGATCGGCGTGCTGGAACGCGAGGCCGGCTTCCCGGACCGGGCGGCCGGCCGGCACCGGGCCGCGCTCGCCGCGATGACCGACGCCGGGGACCTGGTCGGGCAGTGCGCCTCCCGGAACCTGCTCGCCCGGGCGATCCTCGACCAGGGCGACGTCAGCAGCGCGTCGGACCTGCACCGCCGGGTGCTCACCGACGCCACCCGGCTCGGCGCGCGCTACGAGCAGGCCCGGGCGCTGGACGGCATGGCCCGGTGCCTGCGGTACACCGACTCCGACCAGGCACGGCGGTACGCCAACCGGGCGGTGGCGGTGTTCCGTCAGATCGAGTCGCCGGACCGGTGGGCACCGAGGAGTTGCTGGCCGAGCTGGGTTGAGCGCCCCCCGCTTTCCCTGCACGCCGGCGGCCGGCGCGGCAGGATGGTATGCGTGACGACTCCAGAGGCGACCGGTTACCGGATCGAACGCGACTCGATGGGCGAGGTGGAGGTGCCCGCCGAGGCACTGTGGCGGGCGCAGACCCAGCGCGCGGTGCAGAACTTCCCGATCTCCGGGCGCGGGCTCGAACCGGCCCAGATCAAGGCCCTGGCGCAGATCAAGGGGGCGGCGGCCCAGGTCAACGGTGAGCTGGGGGTGATCGACGCGGACGTGGCGGAGGCGATCGCCACCGCCGCCGCGCACGTCGCCGACGGCGGCTACGACGATCAGTTCCCGGTGGACGTCTTCCAGACCGGCTCCGGCACCTCGTCCAACATGAACACCAACGAGGTCATCGCCACGCTGGCCGGCCGGGAGCTGGGCCGCGACGTCCACCCGAACGACCACGTGAACGCCTCGCAGTCCAGCAACGACGTCTTCCCGACCTCGATCCACCTGGCCGCCACGCAGTTCGTGGTGGAGGACCTGATCCCCTCGCTGACGCAGCTCGCGGGTGCGCTGGAGGCGAAGGCGGCCGAGTTCGAGACGGTGGTCAAGGCGGGCCGCACCCACCTGATGGACGCCACGCCGGTCACGCTCGGGCAGGAGTTCGGCGGCTACGCCGCCCAGGTCCGCTACGGCGTGGAGCGACTGGAGTCGGTGCTGCCCCGGCTGGCCGAGCTGCCGCTGGGCGGCACCGCGGTGGGCACCGGCATCAACACCCCGTTCGGTTTCGCCGGCAAGGTGATCGGCCGGCTGCGGGACTCCACCGGCCTGCCGCTGACCGAGGCGCGTAACCACTTCGAGGCGCAGGGCGCCCGGGACGCGCTGGTGGAGACGTCCGGCCAGCTCCGCACCATCGCGGTCGGCCTCTACAAGATCGCCAACGACGTGCGCTGGATGGGCTCCGGGCCGCGCGCCGGCCTGCGCGAGCTGCGCATCCCCGACCTCCAGCCCGGCTCGTCCATCATGCCGGGCAAGGTGAACCCGGTGGTGGCCGAGGCGATGCGCCAGGTCTGCGCCCAGGTGATCGGCAACGACGCGGCGGTGGCGTTCGCGGGTTCGCAGGGCGACTTCGAGCTGAACGTGATGCTTCCGGTCATGGGCCGCAACCTGCTGGAGTCGATCAAGCTGATCGCCGCGTCGAGCCGGCTGTTCGCCGAGCGCCTGGTGGTCGGCCTGGTCGCGGACGCCGAGGTCTGCCTGGCGTACGCGGAGGGGTCGCCGTCGATTGTCACCCCGCTCAACCGCCACCTGGGCTACGACGAGGCCGCCTCGATCGCCAAGGAGGCGCTGGCCAAGCAGGTCTCCATCCGGGAGGTGGTGATCTCCCGGGGGCACGTCGACTCGGGCACGCTCACCGAGACCCAGCTCGACGAGGCGCTGGACCTGCTCCGGATGACCCACCCCTGAGCGGGACGCCGCGACGCCGGTAATTGCCTCGCCCCGTCACCGGGTGCGCGGGATGATCCGACCGTGCCTGACGACGGGGTGTTGCTGGAGACCGCGCGGCTGACGCTGCGCCGGTTCACCATGGACGACGTGGACCGGCTGGTCGAGCTGGACGCCGACCGGGAGGTCATGCGGTTCCTCACCAACGGTGAGCCGACGCCCGCCGGGACGATCCGGCACGAGGTGGTGCCCCGGCTGCTGGGGCAGTACGGCCGTCACCCCGGGCTCGGCCGCTGGGCGGCGCTCGACCGGTTCACCGGCGAGTTCCTGGGCTGGCTCGCGCTCGACCCGTCCGACGACGGCGCCGAGGGGGAGCTTGGCTACCGGCTGCGTCGCGCCGCGTGGGGGCACGGCCTGGCCACCGAGGGGGCGCGGGCGCTGGTGCGGCACGCGTTCGAGACGGTCGGCGTGCGGCGGGTGTGGGCCGAGACCATGGCGGTCAACGACCGCTCGCGCGCGGTGATGGCCCGCGCGGGGTTGCGCTACGTGCGCACGTTCCACCTGACGTTCGACGACCCGATCCCGGGTACGGAGCACGGTGAGGTGGAGTACGAGCTGCGCCGCGAGGAGTGGCCCGCGGCGCGTCAGGAGTGGGACGCCGCCCTGCGGGCGCGGTAGGCGCTCACCGCGGCCCGGTTGCCGCAGCCGGCGTCGCAGAACCGGCGGGAGCGGTTCTTCGACAGGTCGACCAGCACGTTGGCGCAGTCCGGGTGGTCGCAGTGCCGCAGCCGGCGCAGTTCATTCATGCGGATCAGGTCGGCCAGGGCCATCGCGGCCTCGACGGCCATCCGGGTCGCCAGCGGCGCGTCCCGCGGCACGGCGTGCAGGTGGTACGGCTCGTCGTCGTGCCGGATGAGCTGCGGCAGCGCGTGCGACTCGCGGAGCAGGCCGTTGACGATCTCCACCACCTCGTCCGCGTCGGCGTACCAGACGCGGTGCAACCGGGGCCGCAGGGCGCGGACCTGACGCAGCTCGACGTCGGTGTGCTCGTGCCGGCCGCTGAAGCCGTGGACGCTGACGAAGTCGTCGAGGGCGGCCACGTCGGCCAGCTCGTCCCCGCCCGGACCCGCCGTGTTCACCAGTGCGGCGGCGGCGACCAGCGCGCACTCCGTGTCATGAGCAAAGAGCACCTTGACTCCTGTCGGAGGTTCCGCCTAGCGTCATCAGCATAACGCCTTTTTACTCATGACCAGGAGTTGCCCATGCGTGAACGGCCCCGCGCCGGGCTCGGTCTGGCCCTGCTCTCCGCGCTCGCGTTCGCCACCTCGGGCACGTTCGCCCGCCCCCTGCTCGCCGGTGAGTGGTCGGCCGCCGCGGTGGTGATCGCCCGGGTCGGTGTCGCCGCGCTGGTGCTGGGCGTGCCCGCCCTGCTCGCGCTGCGCGGCCGATGGCCGGTGCTGCGCCGCAACGGGGTCGCGGTGGTGCTGTTCGGTCTGCTCGGCGTGGCGCTGGCCCAGGCCTGCTTCTACAACGCGGTCCACTATCTGCCGGTCGGGGTGGCGCTCATGCTGGAGTACCTCGGCATCGTGATGGTGGTCGGATGGATGTGGTTGGTCCACGGGCAACGTCCGCGGCTGCTGACCGTGGCCGGCTCGCTGACCGCCCTGTGCGGGTTGGCGCTCGTCCTCGACCTCACCGGCGCCGGCGGCCTCGACCCGGTGGGCGTGCTCTGGGGCCTGGGCGCCGGCGTCGGGCTGGCCGGTTACTACGTCATCGCCGGCCGCGTCGACGCCGAACTGCCGTCGGTGGTGATGGCCAGCGGCGGCATGGCCGTCGGGGCGCTGGTGCTGCTGCTGCTCGGCGCGGTCGGGGCGTTGCCGCTGGCCGCCGGCACCGGGGACGTCAGCTTCGCCGGACACCGGATGAGCTGGCTGGTGCCGATCGTCGGGCTGTCGCTGATCGCCGCCGTCGTCGCCTACCTGGCCGGCGTCGCCGGGGCCCGGCTGCTCGGCGCGCGGCTCTCCTCCTTCATCGGGCTGACCGAGGTGATGTTCGCGGTGCTGATCGCCTGGCTGGTGCTGAACGAGTTGCCCAGCGGGATCCAACTGGTCGGCGGCGTCTTCATCGTCGGCGGCGTCGCGCTGGTCCGGATGGACGAGTTGCGGCCCGGATCCGAGTCGGCGGCACCCGCTCCGCCCGCGCCGGCACTGGCCGGCGAGCGATGAGCGCACCCCGCGCCGCGGTCGTCTTCGACGCCGACGAAACCCTGATCGACCTGCGTCCGGCGGTCACCGGCGGGCTGGTCGCCGTACTCGAGGAGATGCGGCGGCGGACCCCGGCGGCGGCCGACGTGTCCCTCGCGGACCTGGAGGGGGACTGGGGTGCGGTCTTCGGCGCGCTCAGCGCCGCACCGGTGCAGGAGATCCGACGGGCCGCGCTGGCCCGGTCGCTGGCCCGGGCCGGGCTGGACGCGCACCTGGACGAGTTCGCGACGCTGTTCTTCGCCCGCCGGTATGCGCTGAGCAGGCCGTTCCCCGACGCGCTGCCGGCGCTGGCCGCGCTGCGCCCGCACCACCTGCTGGGCTTCGCCACCAACGGCAACAGCCGCGCCGAACGCTGCGGCCTACCCGGCCAGTTCGCCTTCGAGCTGTACGCGCACGAGGGCGGCCTGCCGAAGAAGCCGGCGCCGGCGTTCTTCGCGGCCGTGGTCGCGGCCGCCGGGCTGCCCGCCGCGCGCATCGTCCACGTCGGCGACTCGCCGGAGCACGACGTGGTCGCCGCCCAGCGGGCCGGGCTGCGCGCGGTCTGGCTCAACCGGGGCGGACTGCCCCGCCCGCCCGGGCTCGACCCCGACGCGGAGGTGTCCACGCTGGCCGAGTTGCCCGAGGTCATCACCGCGTTGACAAGTGCGAATGCCTGATTGCGGTCTATACCGGACGGGGATCTGGCGGAACTCGCTCCCGTGATGTGGGATGACACCACGTCCCTCAACGAGAGGATCTGATGTGGTGAGCAAGCGCTTCACCGCCGGCGCGGTCGCGGCTGCGGCCTCGCTGGCACTCACGGTGACCGGCCTGGGCGTTCCGGCGGCCGCCGCGCCGTCCAGCACCCGGACCTTCACCGTGCTGGCCGAGAGCGGCGTCTCCAACGACGCCGCCATCGCCGCGATCACCGCGGCCGGTGGCAAGGTCGTCTCCCGTACCGACGACGTCGGCCTCTTCCAGGTGACCAGCGACCGGGCGGACTTCGCCAGCCGGGCCACCGCCGCCGGCGCGCTGCTCGGTGCGGCCGAGGAGAAGGCGATCGGCAGCAAGCCGAAGCTGGACCGGGTCGAGCAGGAGCACCTGCTGGCCGCCGTCGCGAGCAAGGGCAAGGCCGCCAAGGGCAACGCCAAGAAGATGGACCCCCTGGACGACAAGCTCTGGGGTCTGGACATGATCCGGGCCGACAAGGCCCGCAAGATCGAGCCGGGTGACCGTCGGGTGACCGTCGGCGTGCTGGACACCGGCGTCGACGCCAGCCAGCCGGACCTGGCCCCCAACTTCAACTGGGCGCTGTCGCGCAACTTCGCGCCGGACCTCGTCGACGTCGACGGCCCGTGCGAGGTGGCGAGCTGCCTCGACCCGGTCGGCACCGACGACGGCGGGCACGGCACGCACGTGGCCGGCACCATCGGCGCCGCCGCCAACGGCTTCGGCCTCTCCGGCGTGGCGCCGAAGGTCTCCCTGGTCGAGCTGAAGGGTGGCCAGGACAGCGGCTACTTCTTCCTCAACCCGGTGGTCAACGCCCTGGTCTACGCGGGCCGTTCCGGCCTGGACGTGGTCAACATGTCGTTCTACGTCGACCCGTGGCTCTACAACTGCACCGCCAACCCGGCCGACTCGCCGGAGGCGCAGGCCGAGCAGCGGACCATCATCGAGGCCATGAAGCGGGCGCTCACCTTCGCGCACCGCAAGGGCGTCACGCTGGTCGGCGCGCTGGGCAACAACCACGAGGACCTGGGCAACCCGCGCACCGACGTGAGCAGCCCGGACTACGGCGCCGACCCGTACCCGCGGCCGATCGACAACGCGAGCTGCTGGGACCTGCCCACCGAGGGCCCGCACGTGATCGGCGTGTCGGCCGTCGGCCCGTCCGGCAAGAAGGCCGACTTCTCGAACTACGGCACCGAGCAGATCTCGGTGGCGGCTCCGGGCGGTTGGTTCCGGGACGGCTTCGGCACCGACACCTACCGCGCCGACGCCAACATGATCCTCTCCACGTACCCGAAGAAGGTGCTGCAGGAGGAGGGCTCGGTCGACGAGGACGGCAACATCGTCGCCGGCTTCGAGAACTCGGTGTTCAAGCAGTGCACCGCCAAGGGTGAGTGTGGCTACTACACCTACCTCCAGGGCACCTCGATGGCGTCCCCGCACGCCGCGGGCGTGGCGGCGCTGATCGTCAGCCGCTACGGCAAGCAGCAGGGCCGCAACGGCTTCGGCATGTCGCCGGACCTGGTCGAGCAGCACCTCTACCGGACGGCGGCCGAGCACGCCTGCCCGGAGCCGCGGCTGCAGACCTACACCAACGAGGGTCGGGACGCCGAGTTCAACGCGTACTGCGCGGGCTCGCTGAACTTCAACGGCTTCTACGGCTACGGCATCGTCGACGCCTACGCCGCGGTGAAGACCCCGCTGAAGCCCAACGCTCGCCCGTAACACCCGTTCGACCGTCGTGGCGGTGTCCGGAGTTCCCGGACGCCGCCACGTCGGCGTTGCGGCCCGTGTCGGGGCCGCTCGATGAGTTGCGGCGGGCGTTGTCGTCGGTGTGACGGCCACTAGGTCGGCTGGGGCGCGGCCCCGGCGGCGCGGTCGCTCACGGTCGCCATCCCCGGGCCACCAGGGCGGCGCGGACCTCGCGGACCAGGGCGGGGAACTCCGTGCGCAGGCGGCGGCCCGTCACGTGCAGCACGAGCCAGCCGGCCCCGACGAGCTGGTTGAGCCGGCGCCGGTCGAGGTGCGTCCGGTCCGGGTCGGCGTGCCACTGGCCGTCGTACTCGACGGCCACCCGGAACTCCGGCCAGGCGAGATCGGGATGCAGGACGAGGGCGGTCGACACGCGCACCGGATGCTGCGCCGCCGGACGCGGCAGGCCGGCGAACATCAACCGCACCCGCAGGTGGGACTCGGGCGGGGACTGGGCCAGCCCGTCGGTCAGCCCGAACACCCAGGCCGCCCGCCGGGCACCCGGACGACCGGCGTTCCGGGCCGCCTCGCCGGCCAGCTGCGCGCGGCCCACCACACCGGTGCGCAGCAGGCCGTCGATGACGCCGACCGCTTTCACCGGGTCGGCCCAGACCGCGGTCTCCCAGGCGCAGGTGGCCGGATCGGTACGCGGCGGCGGGCCGGCCAGGATCATCGGCGTGTCGGGCGGGCGGTCCGTCAGGGGTGACGTGCCGGTGCCCGGGGGAGAGGTGATGCGGGCGGCCGGGAGGGTGCTCGCGGCGGCGCGGGAGCCGGCGGGCAGGGCGGTGCCGGCGGGGGCCAGGAGGACGTCCCGGGTGCTCGCGACCGGTGCGTGGTGCACGCGCACCCCCGGCTGCGAGTCGGCCCGAACCGTGGCCGGCAGGAGGACGTGCACGTCGTCGGTGAAGTCGGCCGCGTGCTCGACGCCGTGCAGACAGGCCGCCGACGGGCCGGCGATCAACGCGCCAGGTGGCATGCGGAGCAGCACGGCGCGGCAGGCCAGGGCGTGGTCGCGGTCGAGCCGGGCGTCGGCGTAGACGTCCTGCCGGAGCCGAACCCAGGACGCGCCCCGGAGTTGGTGACGGGACAGCAGACCGCGGCGGATCGCGTCCGAGCCGCGGAACACCTGCCAGGCCAACTCCGGCGGTCGATGAGGATGAGGTGGCATACGAGAAAGCGTGGCCGCGCCCGGGCGGCCCCCGACACCCCTGTGGACAGTCCCGACGGCCCCGACGGCCGTGCCCTGTGGACAACCCCCGCCCGACCCAGGTTCGTGCTATGACCGCCGATCACGCTCGTGCCGTTCGATGATCGGTTCCACTTCGGGGAGGCGGGGGTGTCCGGGGAGTGCGGATACCGCCACTTCGGCGTGGTGGCCGGACTGACGGGCGGGTCAGGAGAGGGCGGTGGCGACCGCCTCGGCGGCGGCGGTGACCTGGGCGCCGACCTCGGTCACGTCGAGCGGGGTCAGCGAGACCACCCCCACGCTCCCCTCCAGCCCCGGCACCCCGAGCACCGGCGCCGCCACCCCGTACGCGCCGGACTGCAACTCGCCGTTGGTGCTGACCGGCCCGGGCTCGCCGGCCCGCCCGGCCAGCACCGCCCGGCCGGCCGCGCCCCGCTCCAGCGGATGCCGGGAGCCGGTGCGATACGCCACGTGGAAGGCGGTCCAGCTCGGCTCGACCACGGCCAGCGCCACCCCCTCGCCACCCTCGACGACGGTCAGGTGGGCGGTCGCCCCGGTCCGCTCGGCGAGCCGGCGCAGCGCGGGCAGCGCCCCCTCGGCGAGCAGGGGCTGGGCACGACGGGCCAGGTGCAGCACGCCCACCCCGATCCGCAACCGGCCCTCGCCGTCGCGCCGGAGCATGCCGTGCCCGGTCAGCGCGCCGACCAACCGGTAGACCGCCGCGCGCCCGATGCCGAGCCGCTGCGCCGCCTCGGTGACGGTCAGCCCGCCCGGGGCGTCCGCCACGAGGTGCAGCAGACGCAGCCCGCGGTCCAGGGTCTGCGCCGTCTCGCCCGGGCGTGCCGCCGTGTCCACGCACGCAGCGTACGACCCGGCTCCGCCCAACCGGGAAATGTGCGGACGGCTACCCTTGTGAGGTGACGCTACGCCTGTATGACACCGCCACCCGATCGGTGCGGGACTTCGTCCCGCGGGAAGCCGGCAAGGTGGGGGTCTACCTGTGTGGTCTCACGCTCCAGGCCCCGCCGCACATCGGTCACCTTCGCTCCGGCGTCAACTACGACGTGCTGCGCCGCTGGCTGCTGAGCAAGGGCTTCGAGGTCACGTTCATCCGCAACCTGACCGACATCGACGACAAGGTCCTGGCCAAGGCGATGGAGCAGGGGCGACCGTTCTGGTCGATCGCCTACGCGAACGAGCAGCTCCTCACCGCCTCCTACCGGGCGCTGAACGTGCTCCCGCCGACGTACGAGCCGCGGGCCACCGGTCACGTGCCGGAGATGCAGGAGCTGATCGCCCGGTTGATCGAGACCGGGCACGCCTACCCGGCCACTGACGGCTCCGGCGACGTCTACTTCGACGTGGCCTCCTGGCCGGCCTACGGGTCGCTGTCCGGCCAGTCGCCGGCCGACATGCAGTCCGCCGGGGACGCCCCCGACCGGGGCAAACGGGATCCGCGTGACTTCGCGCTCTGGAAGGGTGCCAAGCCGAACGAGCCGGCCGACGCCTACTGGCTGTCGCCGTGGGGTCGCGGCCGACCCGGCTGGCACATCGAGTGCTCGGCCATGTGCTGGCGCTACCTGGGCGCCGAGTTCGACATCCACGGCGGCGGGCTCGACCTGACGTTCCCGCACCACGAGAACGAGATCGCCCAGTCCCAGGCCGCCGACCTGCCGTTCGCCCGCTACTGGGTGCACCACGGGCTGCTCGGCATCGGCGGCACCAAGATGGGCAAGTCGCTGGGCAACACGCTCGACCTCGACTACGTGGCCTCGCTCGGGGTGCGTCCGGTGGAGCTGCGCTACTACTACGTCGCCGCGCACTACCGCTCCCGCATCGACTACTCGGAGGACGCGCTGCGCGAGGCCGCGGTCGCGTACCGCCGGGTCGAGGGCTTCGTGCAGCGGGCGGTCGAGCGGGTCGGCGCGGGCCGGCCCGGCGACCTGCCGGCCGGGTTCGCGGCGGCGATGGACGACGACCTGAACACCTCGGCGGCGCTGGCGGTGCTGCACGAGGTGATTCGGGACGGCAACACGGCGTTGACCGCCGGTGACGATGTGACCGTCCGCACGACGCTCGCCGCCGTGCGGGCGATGCTGGATATCCTCGGCGTCGACCCCCTGGACCCGGCGTGGACCGGCGGCGGGCACACGGACGACCTGCGTGGCGTGGTGGACTCGCTGATCGCGCTCGCCCTGGAGCAGCGCGCCCAGGCCCGCAGCCGCAAGGACTGGACCGCCGCCGACGCGGTCCGCGACCAGCTCAAGCAGGCCGGCGTGGTCGTCGAGGACACCCCCCAGGGCCCGCGTTGGACTATTGGAGAGCAGGACTGATGGCCGGCAACTCGCAGCGCCGTGGCCGGCGACTGACGTCGAAGTCGGGCGCCCCCAAGGGCACCGGTGGCAAGAACAAGGACTCCCTCGCCGGGCGGGGCCGCACCCTGCCGGCGGACGAGCGGCCCTGGCACAAGGCCTACTCGGGCACCGAGAAGCTGCCCCAGCGCACCGCCTGGAAGCAGGACAAGGAGCGCCGCGCCGCCGCCGAGGAGGGGCGTGCGCCCAAGATCGGTAACCCGGGCACCAAGGACACCACCTGGGGCAAGGGCACCCGGGCCGGCGTGCCGCTGAAGGGCGGCAAGGGCAAGCCCGGCGGCCGCGGTGGCCCGCGGGTGGCGCCCGGGCGCAAGGCCAACCCGGCGAAGGACAGCCCCGAGCTGCTGGTCGGGCGGAACCCGGTGCTGGAGTCGCTGCGCACCCAGGTGCCGGCGACCGCGCTCTACACCGCGCAGGGCATCGACGTGGACGACCGGGTCAAGGAGATCGTCCGCACCGCCGCCGACCGGGGCATCGCGATCCTGGAGGTCAGCCGCGCCGAGCTGGACCGGATGACCGGCGGCGTGCTGCACCAGGGCGTCGGCCTCCAGGTGCCGCCGTTCGCCTACGAGCCGTTCGACGACCTGGTCGCCGCCGCGCTGGAGCAGGCCGCCCCGCTGCTCGTCGCGCTGGACGGGGTCACCGACCCGCGTAACCTCGGCGCGGTCATCCGGTCGGCCGCCGCGTTCGGCGCGCAGGGTGTCTTCGTACCCGAGCGGCGCGCCGCCGGGATCACCGCGACCGCCTGGCGGACCAGCGCCGGCGCGGCCGCGCGCGTGCCGGTCGCCCAGGTCACCAACCTGACCCGGTCGCTCAAGGCGTGCAAGGACGCCGGCTTCGTCGTGGTCGGCCTCGACGCCGACGGACAGACCGACCTGTACGACCTGGAGGCCGCCGTCGGCCCGCTGGTCGTGGTGGTCGGCTCGGAGGGCCGCGGGCTGTCCCGCCTGGTCGGCGAGACCTGCGACCTCACCGTCAGCATCCCGATGGTCTCGGACGTGGAGTCGCTCAACGCCAGCGTCGCCGCTGCGGTCACGCTCGCCGAGGTCGCCCGCCGTCGGTCCGTCGAGGCCTGACCGCACGTACGACGAAGGGGCGGCCCGCCACGGCGGACCGCCCCTTCTCTGTCGCTGACGTCAGATCCGCTTGCCGGTGGTGGCGTGGAAGACGTGGTTGCGCCCGGCACGCGGCTTGACGAACACGGTGTCACCCATGTTCGGCATGCTGCGCCGGTCGGTGCGGACCACGAACCGCTCGTTGTGGCCCTCCAGCGCGGCGTGGCCGTAGATGTTGGCGTCGGAGCCCAGGTCCTCGACCAGCTCGACCACGACCGGCATGCCACCCTCGGACGGGCTCACCAGGTCGCAGTCCTCCGGACGGAAGCCGACGGTCACCTTGCCGTCGCCGCCCTCGGCCCGGGCCGCCGCGACCTGCTCGCGGGTCAGCGGCACGGTCATCTCGGCGAACGCGGCGCCCTGCTCGGCCAGCGGCACCGTCTTGATGTTCATGGCCGGGGAGCCCATGAAGCCGGCGACGAAGACGTTGGCCGGGGTGTCGTAGAGCGCCCGGGGGGTGTCCACCTGCTGGAGCACGCCGTCCAGCATGACCGCCACCCGGTGACCCATGGTCATGGCCTCGACCTGGTCGTGGGTGACGTAGACCGTGGTGACGCCGAGCTTCGCCTGGAGCGAGGCGATCTGCGTACGGGTCTGCACACGCAGCTTCGCGTCGAGGTTCGACAGCGGCTCGTCCATCAGGAAGACCTGCGGCTCGCGGACGATCGCGCGGCCCATGGCGACACGCTGGCGCTGACCGCCGGAGAGCGCCTTCGGCTTGCGGCTGAGGAACTCCTCCAGCTGGAGCAGCCCGGCCGCCTCCTTGACCCGCCGGTCGATCTCCGACTTCGAGGTCTTGCGCAGCTTGAGGGCGAACGCCATGTTCTCGTACACCGTCATGTGCGGGTAGAGGGCGTAGTTCTGGAAGACCATCGCGATGTCGCGGGCCTTCGGCGGGAGGTGGGTGACGTCCCGGTCGTCGATGTAGATCGCGCCGTCGTCGACGTCCTCCAGGCCGGCGAGCATCCGCAGGCTGGTGGACTTGCCGCAGCCGGACGGGCCGACCAGGACGAGGAACTCCCCGTCACCGATCTGGAGGTCGAGCTGGTTGACGGCGGGGCGCTCGGTGCCCGGATAGATCCGGGACGCCTTCGCGTAGGTGACCGTAGCCATGATGGAGCGCTTCCTTTCACCGGCAGGAACGTGCCGGACGATCCGAGTGAAGGAGCGACCGGCGCCCAAGGCACCGGCCAACGGGGTCGTCGCCCGGGCAGCCGAGGCCGGCCGGAGTGTCGTCCGTGTCACTGCACCGTAAACGGCTTTCGCGGCCGTGCCAAGACGAGGAACAGCGGGTGGGACGGACGGCATACACATTTCGGTCACCCGGGCACGGCGAGGCATCAATCTCCCGGTTGGGAGCGCGCCCGCCCGAGGATCCGTCGGCGCCGCCGGTCGGGAAATTGACGTTTTCCGTGCTCGGGAGCCCTGCCAGGCGGGATTTCCGGAGGCCACTCGCTATGCTGAGCCCGTCACACGTGCCCCTGTAGCTCAGCTGGCCAGAGCACTCGCCTTGTAAGCGAGATGTCGCCGGTTCGATCCCGGCCGGGGGCTCCAATTCCACAAGGCGATCCCTGCCGGTGGTCGTCGTGATTTCCCCGGTTGACAGCAACGTTGACAGCAACGGGGGTCACGACAGCCGTCCGTCGAGCTTGCCGAGCGCCTGGCGCATCGCGTCGAGGTTGGCGTGAGCGTAGACCTTGAGCGTGACCTTGACGTCGGCGTGCCGGGCGATGGCTTGGACAACGTGCGGGGGCACGCCCAGCTCCATCAGCAGGGAAACGACCGTGTGCCGTAGGTCGTGCAGCCGGACGCCGGGTAGGCCGGCGGTTTCCCGGAGCCGGGCGAAGGAGCGGCTGAGGTTGGTCGGCTCCATCGGCGTACCGCGCTCGGAGGGGAAGACGAGCCCGTGATCCTCCCAGACCTCGGAGAGGGCGGCCCGCTCCGCCTGCTGGCGCTCCCGGTGCTCCATCAGCGTGAGCCAGGTGAACTCGGGCAGCGGTAACACAGCCTCGGAGTCCTCGGTCTTGGCGTCCAGTACGTGAAGCGTCCCGGCGACCCGCTGAACGGTCTGCTGCACCCGGAGGGTGCCGTCGTCGAGGTCGACGTCCGACCAGCGGAGCCCGACCAGCTCCCCGCGGCGGAGGCCCATCGTGGCCGCCACGACATAGAGGGCGTGGAGCCGGTGACCGGTGGAGGCGGCGAGGATCTTGCGCACCTGGTCGACGGAGAGGCCCTTGCCGATCTTGTAGCGCGGCGAGGGGACACGCACCAGCTTCGCCACGTTGCGCGACACCAACTCCTCCCGCATCGCGTGTTGCAGCGCGTTGCGCAGGACCGCGTGCACGAACTGCACCTGACGAGCGCTCGGGTAGCTCTGGCAGCAGCGACCGACGGAGCAGCACCGCCGGTCAGCCGGGCGGATCTTGTCGAGACCGTTGGTGCAGCAGAGGCACTTGCGGCGGAAGCCGTCCATGAACGCCTTGACGTGCTGCACCTGCAAGCCGTCAAGGCGCTTCGTGCCGAGCGCCGGCACCAGGTGCAGCCGTACGGCGCTCTCGTAGCCACGAAGGGTAGTGGGCTTCAAGTCGTTGACGTACGTCTTCAGCCAGTAGGGCAGGTAATCGGCCAACTTCCAGGCCCGGTCGGGGGTGGGGATGCCGCGCTGAGACTGCGCCTTCAACTCGATGAGCTTGGCGTGTGCCTCGTCCCAGGTGGCGCCGTAGACGAACTTTCGCTTGCGAGTGCCGTCGGTGGCGAGCACGTACGCCTGCCCGACCCACCGGCCGTCACTGGAGCGCTGATAGATCGAGCCTTCCCCGTTGGGGTTGCGGCGGGCGGCCGACTGTCGTTGCTTCGGTTCTCTGGGCATCAGGCGGCTTCCTCCATGAGCGTGGCAATGGCCTCGTCGATGGCCGATGCGGGGATGAGCCGGCGGCTTCCGACCTTGAAGGAGCGAAGCCGGCCGGAGCGGATGAGGTCGTAGACGAGCGAGCGGCCGATGCCGAGCGCCTGGGCGGCTTCCTCGACGCGCAGCACCCGACGAGTGATCGAGCTGGAGGGGTTCATCGCCTGGCCTTCCTCGTGTGCGGAGGGGTGGGTGCGGATAGTCGGACCGGCAAGGGCGATCACTTCTCGCCGGCGCAGGCCGCGAGCGCGGTGGGTTGGTTGGCCAGCGCGGTGGCGGTTGTTCGTAGGCGTGCGGTGTCGAGGTCTGTGCGCCAGCGGATGCGGGCGGATATCGCGCGGAGGAGTCGGTGTTCCAGTGGCGGCACGTCGGGGTCTTCGGGTCGGGCGAGTTCGAACCGGTACCGCTTGGATCCGTCCGCGTCATCGGCCGCCTGGTCGTGGTCCTCGGTGTCGGCCATGCCGCCGGCGAGGATCGCGCGTACCCACGCGCGGTTGTCGGCGCGGTGGTCGGCGAGGGTCTTTCCGGACCATTGGCGGGAGACGAGGACGCGGCGGCCGGTGAAGCCGAGGGTGGAGCGTTGGTGGACCTTCCCGGTGCACCGGCCGGGGGTCAAGCCGGCCTTGACGCCGTCGGGCTGGACGCCGTAGAGAAGCCAGTTGGCGCACGTCGGGGAGCACGGCAGGACCGCCAGTTCCGCGTGGAGGCGGTCGAAGTGGGCCTTCTGTGGGTCGGAGCGGGGTTTGGCCTGGTCGGTCAGGTCTTTGGTGACGTACTTGGTCACGTAGCGGATGGACCGTTCGGCGTCCTTGGTGCCCTGCTCGATGCCGCGGGCGTCGATGCGGCCGAGGCGGGCGACGTAGGCGGGTCGGCTGTCGGGTTCCTCCAGAGCGTCGAGGGCTTCGCCCCAGGTGGGCAGCGGCTCGCGGGACGTCGGGTCGACGTATGCCTGACGGTCGACGTCCCAGACCGGCGGCTTGTCCACGCGGAAGACCAGCTCGTTGAAGGGTGGCCACCACACCTGGTGGTAGGTGGCGGCGGCGATCTGCTTGAGCAACCGGCGCGGGAGAGTGCCCCGGATGGCGAAGTGCGCGTGAGGGGCGAGGCGGCGTTGCAGTTCGACGGCTCCGGCGTATTGGACGTTCCAGCCGGCGGCGCGGCGGACGTTCTGCCACCACCGGTCGAGGACCCGGGCGAAGTGGATCGCATCCAACGCTGCGCGCCGGTAGTCGTAGCCGGCGGGGTCGACGGGGGTGCCGAGGAGGTCGTCGTGCGGGCCGTGCCGGGTGCCGCACTTGCAGGGAGCGATGTAGGCGCCGCGGCGGAGGTGGGAGTGCACCGGCCCGTGCGAGTCCAACGTCAGCGTGACCAGCATCGACGGCCGGTGGGTCTTTCCCGTCCTACCCGAGTAGGCCCGGCCCACCGTGCGGGGGTCGACGGGCAGCCGGGGCAGGTCCGGTGAGTCTTGACGCCGCCGGGTGGACCGCTTGCGGCGGGGCCGTTCGTCGCGTTCCTTCGGCGTGAGGTGCCCGCGCAGGCTGGTTGCGCCGAGGGCTTCGTCCAGGTCGGCGATCGCGGCGTCGATCTCGGCCACCTGGGCGGCCCGCTCGTCGGGGGTCATCGGCTGGTACTGGACGGCTTCGCGTTCGAACTCCAGGTGCGCCCGGACTCGAACGAGGGCGAGCGCGTCCTCACCGGGCTTGTCGGGGCGGATGGCGGGTTCGTCGGCGAGGTGCCAGCCTTCCCGGATCTGTTGGATGCGCAGCCGCCGGCCCTTCTCCGCGCACGGCTTGCACTTGACGGCCAGGGTCGCCCCGCACGGCACCTCCACCACCTCGGTAAGGCCGGTGGTGGTGTCGGTGCGGCGTAGCGCGAGGGGGCGGACGCAGACTCCGTGGGACTCGGCGAGTTGCTTGAGCGCGTCCTTGGCGAGGGGCTTGCGCATCCGGTCGGCGCGCGACCCGGGCCGCGGCTGCGCCTCTGTCGGAGTCCCGGGGATGAGGGGAAGTTGGGTCACTGGTCACGCTCCGCGCCGTACGGGGTGCCGTTGCGGGCGGGGAACGCTGCTGCGGTCACGGGCACCAGGCCGGGCCGCTGCACCGCCACCGCCGCCGGCCGGACCGGCTCGTGAGTGACCGCCTGGTCCTCGTCGATGGCGTCGACCACGACGGGCCGGTGGTCCTCGATCGGGTCGTAGCCGGGCGGCACCTCGCCCCGGTCGCCGGCCGGCTCGGCTGGCGTCGCCGGGGCGGTGGAGAAGACGAGCTTGGACAGGCCGAGGAACGCCAGCGCGGGCACGGCCGACAGCAGCCACCCTGACGGACTCGGCTTCGCCACGGCGAGTTGCGCGGCGAGGGACAGGGCGACGGCGCAGACGAGTAGGAACAGCGGGTAGCCGATCGGGCCGCCGGTGCGGCGGCGTCGCCGGATGGTCAGCAGCGCCGCCAACGGGAGCAGTTCGGAGATGGCAGCGTTGGCCCAGCCGAACCAGTCACCGGTACCGGTAGGCGAGTTGGCCATGGTCCAGTCGTGGACGTGGGTGAACGAGGCGGCGCCGGCGAGGCCGCCGACGGTGAGGACGATGAGCACCAGGGCCAGCCCTTCCACACGCTCGGTATCGGCCTTCACGGGGTCACCTCCCGCTCGGTGTCGTCGCACAGCCGGCGGTAGTCGCGGCCGAGCTGGCGGATGTCGTCGTCGGTGAGGTAGGCGAAGCGGACCCGGACGGGTTCACGGACGCCGTCGAGGACCACGAACCCCACCCCCGGCATGGATTCGGGGATGCGGTCGCAGAGGGCTCCTCGGTCGCGGGCGGCGTCGCCGAGGACCATGTCCACCTGCTCGGGCTCGGTCAGCCGCAGTCCGATGCGGGTGGGGAACAGGTCGCGGAACGGCAGCACGTCTTTGCGTGGGTCCTGCAACGCGGCGACCATATGCACGCCGACCGCCCGGCCTTGCGACAGCAGCAGCCCGAGTGATTCCTTGATCCGGTCGCGGACCTTCCGATCCGTGATGTACGCGGTGAGCGCGGCCAGCTCGTCGACGACCAGGACGAGCAACGGATCCTCCGGGGTCGGCACGTGCTGGCGGGTCACCCCGCGTAGCCGGGCCGCGCGCAGGCGCATCCGCTTGACGGCCTCTTCGAGGACGCCGGCCATGCTGTCGGGGTCGTCGTAGGCGAAGCGGGTGAACAGCGGCACCCCGGCCGCCAACTCCATCCCGCCCTTGGGGTCGAACGCCCACACCTCCACCAGCCCGGAGCGGATGCCGCCGGCCAGGGAGCGCAGCAGCGACCACAGCACCGACCCTTTGCCCGACCCGGTCGCCCCGGCGATCAGGACATGTGACCCGGCCAGCCGCAGCCGGTAGGGCTGGCCGTCCTCGTCGACGCCGAGGGTGAGCCCGTCCAGGTTCGGGACCTCAGCCACGGGGAGCGGCGCCACGACGTTGGCGAGGGGGTCTCGGCGTACGAAGCGCACCACCACCCGATCCGGCCGGTCTGTGGAGCGTGCCTGTCCGCTGCGGCGGTGGAACGCGTAGGCGAGGCGTTCCGCGGCCTGTCCCCAGTCATCGGGGATCTGCCCCGGCAGCAGCCGGACGGTCAGCTCGTCGCCGAACCGGTCGCACCGCACCCGCAGGAGTTGCGGCACATAGCGGTCACCGGCGAACGCCGTCGCCAGCCCGCAGGTGGCCATCACGGATGCCCACCGCCGGCGGTAGACGACCAGCGCGCGGACCCGGCTGACGAGCGGGTACCAGCCGAACCGCAACCACGACGACGGATGCCACCGCCACCACCCGACACAGCCGCCGGCGACGGTCAGGACGACGCCGGCCAGGACCAGGCCGCCGAACTCCGCCCGGATCCACAGCGCCAGCGCGGCGGGGGCGGTGAGCCACCAGTACCGGACCGCCAGCACGGAGGCGCGGAACAGGCCCCGGGCCAGCCACCAGAGCACGAGCAGCCAACCCGGAACCCGCCACGCCGGAAGGCGCACGTTCATCGGCGCCATGGGGATCTTGTCCCCGGGAATGACGTTGATCAGAGGCACACGTCATCACCCCAGTGCGGACGCCCCAGCGTCGCGATGCACGAGTGGCAGGACATACGGCGCAGGTCGAACCGGCGCGGCTTCACCCACCGGCAGCAATGGGGACAGCGGATCGCGCACACCCGAGCGGAAGCCGGCGGCAACCCCAGCGCCGACCGGACGGCGGCCTCCACCTCCCGGTAGGCGTGACGCAGACCGGTCAGGCGGGCGCGGCCGATTGCCAGGGCCGCGCCGAGCAGCAGGGGCACGGCGATGAACAGGGCAGGGGGAATTACGGTGGGCATCACGCCCTCCTTCACCAGATGAGGGGTGGGAGAGCGCGGGACGGGTCGGGACTCTTGGCGGGGAAACGACCCGCCCCGCGCGCACAGAGCAGCGGTCAGGCCGCCACCGACCCCGGCACCATCGACGCCGGACGGATCGCAGTGGCCCGCAGCGAGTACGCCATCCGGGACCGGCAGTCACCCGAGGACCGACCCGGCTTGCACCGCTGCGAGTCCACGTACGGGGTCAGGGTCAAGCCCTCGAACTCCACCGCCGGCGGATACCCCGGCACCGTCGACGGCGGCGGCACCGGCTGCTGCGGAGCCACAACCTTGACCTTCACCTCGGTCGACCGGCCGAACTTCCCCGCCTCCGGGTCCAGGTCCATCACCCGCACCACCCAGACCCGCTCGCCGGTCTCCTTATCCCGCGCCTGGTTGTCCGCCTCGCCACGCCGCTCAAAGTCGATCTGCGGCGACACTCCGAGGCACAGCGCCCCGGCGGGGAAGACGTACTCGGACGGAACGGGCACCTTCAATGTCATCGGAACCACGTCAAGACCTCCAAGTCGACAAGCCAACTCAACTGGTTGACTTGTTAAGTTAGATCGAAGGTAGGGAGTGTCAACTTGCCTTGTCAAGTGGCTGATCCACTTTGGTTAGTCGAGCGGGTAGACGTCTTCCAGATCGTGCCGGGCGGCGGGAAGGAGTACGTCCACCGCCAGCAGCGGTGTGGCGCTCCGATCGCAGATGACCAGGAGCACGGTCAGCACCGGATCGCTTTCGCGGACCTGCAAAAGCTCGGCTTCCTCTGTGCTGGGCAGCCGTGCCGAGATGCGTTCAGTCACGTGGTCGAGCTTGCGGCGCTTGCGGGAGGCCACGTGCCTGAGCAAGCCCTCCGGCATCACGTCCTGAGAGCCCACGCCAGTGCCTTCGGCCAGCTCGACGGGCAGGAACGCCGTACCCAGTTCCACCGGCCCGACGTCATCGACGGTGATGAGGCGCCGACGTGCCACGACCGGAGTTCCAGGTTTTACGCCGAGGGCGGCAGCGGCTCGTGGGGGAGCGGGAACGGTGCCGGCGGCCAACAGCGTCGACCCGGCCCGCTCGTCGTCATCGAGTAGGCCATAACGCCGTTCACGTGATCGCCGGTCAGTACCGCCCGGACGGCCCAGGACGAACCGACCCTTGCCCTGGCGGCTCTCGATCCAGCCGCCCTGCCGTAGTAGCTCCAAGGCTCGGACCACGACGGGCCGGGATGCGCCGAACTCGCGGATGAGTTCGGTCTCGCTGGGCAGCATCGCACCCGGCGCGTAGGTGCCATCTTCGATGCGCTGTTGCACCGCGTTGACGATCACCACGTACTTCGGCGGCGCAACCTCGATCGGCACCTTGTCACCCCAGATGAAAACTCAAGTTGTCAACAGGCTATCTGCGCTGCTGATCCCCTGTCCATGCGCTGCCGTCCATCCGACTAGGCCTCGGTGCGAATTGGCCCTGCCAGTCTCGGAGAGCGTTCTTCAGCCGGGTGTTCTCCTCCCGGAGGCACGCCTCGACCGCATCCCTGGCGGTCAGCTCGTCGACGACCCGGCGCAGGAACGCATAGACGTGCTCCTCGGCCAGGCCCCGCCGACCGAACCCGGTCCGCCGGAATCGCTGTCGGCGCACCTGGTCCGGAGCCATCGGCACGAGCCGTGACGCCACGCGAAAGACTCCCACTGCCATTGAAATCTCCCATCAAGTTGTCACGCGTATCTCCTGCATCGGGCCGTTCCAGGCTCGCGTTACCGCTGTTGGCCTCCTGCCTGGTTGGCGGATCACGGCCCGCGGCGGATCCGCCCGATAAAGGCCTGCCTTCTGCACGAAGATCTCTCGACGGGCCAGAGCGTTGCCCTTCTGGTCGAGGACGTAGCCCGTCAGCCAGATCCAGTCGTGGAAAGCCAGTTCGCCGGAGACCTTGATGACTCGGAAGATCAAGGCTCTGTCGCCGTCGAACTGCACCGACGCGCCGCCACCGACGTGGAGCACGTCTCCCGGTTTCGGAATCATGGCCGCCCCGCCTTCCACACCTTGGACGAGCGGGCACCGAGGCGGGCGGGCTTCCGGACGCGGCCGACACCGCGTTTTCACCAGCACCCGCCCCGGGCCAACTCAGGACACGGCGGAACGCCGCGTGATCGTGGAGGACTGGCGGTCGTCGCTGTCAGACGACCGCCAGCCCCGCCCACTGCCCCTGGGTGCCGGTGCCCACGCAGTCTGGGCAGTCACGCCGTTGCAACCGGTTCGGGTCACCGGGTGCCCGGAGCGAGCGCCGAGGGCTGGCCATCTTCCAGCCCCGCCCCTCGCACGCGGGACACGCAGCCGGCGGGGACGGCGAGGACCGATGTGGCCCCCGCTGCGGACGCGGCCCATCCACGCACCGGACGACCCGGACCCCGGTTTGCTCAGCGCCCCTCCTCGCTGAGCTCACCTCCCGGTGTCCGCGCCGACGCTGCCGCCCATGTGCATCGACGGGATGCACATGCACAATTGCGGTGGGTGAGCCGTCCATGTAGGAGAGATTGCACGGGACCTACCGGACCGATCGAGGACCCGTAGGGACACCTCTGGGAGACATCGAGCGGACACCACGAGGACCTGCATTGCCGGAAGGACCTCACCCGGGCGAGCGTGGAGACAGCCCATTAGGAAGGCGTAGACGGATGGCACGAGAACGCCGCGAACCTCGCACTGTGCTGGAGCACCTGATCCAGCAGAGCGACCGCACGTACGAGGAACTGGCCGACGAGTTCTCCCGGATGGATCACCGGGCGGCGATCAGCGCCCGGCACCTCGGGCGGTTGGCACGCGGCGAGCGCGACCTGGCCTCATCGACCCCCGCCACCCGGCGGGCACTACAAGCGATGTTCAGCAGACCCATCGACGAACTACAGCGCCCCTGGGCTCCCCACCAGTTGACCCCTGCGCCGGAACGACACATCCTTGTCGACCCCGCCGGCGCCGGCCCGGAAAGGAACCTCCTCGCCATGGCCGCACAACGCGCCCGCCAGTACGCCATGCTCGCCGCCGAGTCCACCAGCCCAGCCGCCATCGAACAGCTCGCCGAAGATGTGCAGCGCCTGGCGCTCGCCTATCCGCAGCGCCCCATCAGCCACGTGCTGCCCGACCTGGCCGAGACACAGGACACCTTGTTCACTCTCCTGGAGCGCCGCCAGGCCCCGAACCAGTCCAGAGAACTGCACTTCCTCGCGGGCATCACCAGCGGCTTGCTCGCCAAGGTCTCCCATGACATGGCCGACCCCCACTCGGCCATGCTCCAGGCGCGCACCGCGGTTCTCTGCGCCGAGCAGGCCGGCCACCCCGGTCTCCAGGCCTGGCTGCGCGGCCTGCAATCCCTCGTCGCCTACTGGGCCGGCCGCTACGCCGAGGCGGTCCGCTACGCCGAAGCCGGCCGCGAGTACGCCACCCAGGCCGGCGGAACCTCTGCCGTGTGGCTGCCCGCCAGCGCCGCACGCGCGTACGCCGCCCTGGGCAACGCCGAGAAGGCCAAGGCCGCCATCATCGAGGCCGAGGAAGCCTGGAGCCGGGTGCACCCCGACGAGATGGACGAGATGGGAGGCATCTGCACCTTCAACCAGCCCCGCACTCTCTACTACGCCAGCGACGCCCTGGCCTGGCTCCCCGGCGAGGCCACCAACACCGAGCGGTACGCCCTGCGCGCCGCCCAGGCGTACGCCGACCCCAACGACCCCGCATGGGCCTTCGGTGACCAGGCCGGCTCACACGCCAACCTCGCTATCGCCCGGGTGGCCGGCGGGGACCTGGACGCCGCAGCCGACGCCCTGGCGCCCGTGCTCGGCCTGCCCGCCGATCAGCGCATCAACGGCATCGTTCACTCGGTGCGTCGGGTCCACCAGGCCATCACCCGCGCCGGCCACGCCAACGACGCCCGCGAACTCGTCGACGACATCGAACACTTCACCCACACCCCAGCCAACGCCCTTCCTCGATAGGGCACGATCGAAGCATGGAGCCGATCACCATCCCCGGCCGCGTCATCACCCTGCGCGACATGCGCTCCGATGACGCGGCCGACGCTTGGGCAATCGTCGGAGACGACCGCGTCACTCAGTGGCTCTCGTTCGACAGCCGGGACCAGACCGCCGCCATCGCCATGGTCGAAGGTGCCATCCAACGCGCCCAAGTCACCCCGCGCACCGAGTACTACCTTGCCGTTGCCGACACTTCAGACCGCATGATCGGCTTCGCGCGACTCGGCCTCACCGGCCACCAGGCCGCCAAACTCGGGTACGCGATCGGGGCCGACCACTGGGGCAACGGCTACGCCACCGACGCCGCCCGCACGATGGTTGACTTCGGTTTTCAGGCGCTGAAGCTCCACCGCATCACCGCGGCCATCGGCCCCGACAACGCCGCCTCCGTCACCGTTGCCGAAAGACTCGGCATGCGGTACGAGGGCCGCCTACGCGACCACGTCTTCACCAACGGCGCATGGCGCGACTCTCTGCTCTACTCCATCCTTGCCCAGGAGTGGAGCAGCAAAGCCGGCTGACCAACCGACGGCGGCTCGACGGCCAATGCCGGCCGGATCATGGCGCCGGTACGATCGCCGGCATGCGCGACGCCGACACGCCGCCGCAGGAACCCGCCGACCGCCGTTACGCCGACACCGCCCCCACGCCCCAGGAGCATGCAGCCCGCATCCGTGCCGCCGCAGCCGAGGTGCGCGAACGTGTCCAGGACTGGCGGCACGCCCCTGGTTGGCAGGAGACACCAACAAACGCGCTCCGGTACGCAGTGACGGCGGACGCTGTCGCCGCGCTCAGTGCGCTACCCAAGCCCGAGACCTTGGAGGATCTGGCCGCAACCGTCGACGCGGTTCGTCCCGTGCTCGCCGAATGGCGCCCGAGCCGGCCAGGCCCTGAGCAACAGATCTTTGCGGCAGTCGAGCGACTTCGGCAGGCATGCGGATAGCGAAGCTGCCCCAGTTCTAAGCAGCCCGGACCGACGAAGCCTCCAAGGTCATCTCTAGACTCACATAAGTGATCTTGGGGGAGGCTCCGCAAGGGTGGCGGTCGCGTCGAGTCCGACAAGCTGGGAGTCCCCGGCGGTGGCACTGGGTGCTGTTGGCTTTGGTGGTGATCAGTTGCGCTGGCCTTGTTGCGGTGCCGGCCTCGTGGGCCGTGCGCAAGCAGCTGCAGGCAGAGCGCGGCGAGGCGACACCGGAGGCCGCGGCCCGGGTGTGGCTGTTGAAGCTCAGCGCCGGTGAAGAGGTGGGGCTGTCGCGGGTGCTCGCTGGCGCGCGTCATGACGAGCTGCGGCAGCAATGGCGGGACTATCGGGCCGAGATGACCGGTACTGGCCGGGAGCCTTCGAAGCTGGAGAGCGTGGGGCCGAGCGCGATCGAGCACCAGGGCGCCGACCGGGCGTCGGTGACCGACCAGGTCCGCGCGGTCTGGTGGAACGACGCGCAGATCCTCGCCGGTACCGCGCATCCGTGGCGGTGGGAGCTACGAAAGGACCGCGGCGGGTGGCGGGTCTGGTCCGTCGAGCTACCGGCATGGTGCGGGGTGCACGTCCGAGCGAACCTGTGCCCGTGACGAGCGGTGAGCGAGTCCGGACGGTCAGCCGCGAGGAAGGTTGTCGCGCTCCTCAGGGGTCATCTCCTGGTACGCGGTCCAGAAGGACACGAAGGGGCCGGCTAGCGCGTCGCCGTAGGTGCCGCTGGTAGCTGCCTCCCGGAGTGTGAGTTGCCCGTCCTGGACTGCGGTGGCCATCTCGCGAAGTAGCGGGTTGTCACTGCGGGCGAGTTGGTCCAGGAGCTGACGTAGGGTGCGCGTCCGTTTCTCGTCGCCGCCGGTGATGTCGTCGAGGTCGTCCACGGCGGTTCAGCCCTTTGCGCCGGCGAGGGGGTGGTCGTATCGGCCGCCGTCGGGCAGTGCGGGGAGGGCGACGGTGTCGAGGTCGCTGAGTTCGCGGGTGAGGGCGGCGCGGAAGATGAGGACGGCGGCGGCGATCTGCTGGCAGAGCTTGGTGGCTTCGCCCCAGAGCCGGAACATGTTCGCGACTTCGACGGCGGCGACGCCGTAGCCGACGAGCGCGCCGACGCCGGTTTCGGCGCTGATGGTGCCGGCTGCGGCGGCCACACCGGTGATGATGGCAGCGTCGATGAGGCTCTTGACGACACCGCCGAGAGATTCACCGGCGGACCACACCGCGTCGGCCATCTCCCGGTAGGCGCCGCTGATGGCGGTCAGCGGAGCGTGGAGGTCGGCGGTGGCGTTGGCGGTGGTGGTGAAGTAGCGGAAGGCTCCGTCGCCGGCGATGCCGTGCCAGAGGGGGCGCAGGGTGGTGGTCCCGGATTGGACGTTGTAGGCCAGGTCATGCAGGGCGCCGCCGATGTTGTCGACGACGGGCGCCATGGTGGCGAGGGCTTCCCAATCGCCGGACACCTCGGCTTGGATTCTGCCGATGGGGTCGAAGCCGAAGACGTGGTTGAAGACTTCGTTGAGCCAGTTCGCGGGGCTGATGTAGTCCATCCAGCCCAGCGGGTTCGCGGGCTTGTCCGGGTCGCCTGGGGTGTCGAGGTGGCCGCGGACGTCGCGGACGTCGACGAAGTTCGCCGGCGCGCACGGGTTGTTCGCCAGCTCCAGCTCCAGCGCGGTGATGCAGCGGTCGGCCGCCGGCGGAAGGGTGCGGTCGAGGCGTTCGGCGTTGGCCGCGTCGGTGGTGCGGTAGTAGCCGGCGGCTGCCCGTAGTTCGGGGGCGGAGTTCTCCAGCAGGCAGGCGAGCCGGTTAAGGGTGCCGTTGATGACCTGGACCGCATGTTCGTGCGCCGCTTTCGCGATCTTGAGCTGTTCGCCGCCGGTCGCGACGTCGGCATACCGGTTGAGGTAGGCGCGGATTTCCCACACATCGGAGGCGGCGCGGTCGACCTGCCGGGCGAACCCGACCAACGCTTCCGGCTCGACCGACAGCGTCACCAGTGCCGCCTAGTTCGTCAGGAACATGCCGGTCACACCCACCACCGCCAGGACAACAGCAACGGCAAGGACGTACAGCCGCGGACGCGACTGCCGAACGAAGTACGTGGCCAGACCGAACGCACCGCTGAGAATCGCCACCGCGTACCACGGGAAGGTCGCCGGCGTCGCCTGGCCGATCAAGAGCATCCACGTGGCGATGACTGCGACGAAGATCGTGGCGTAGGCGACCGTCTGCCGCATGTTCCGGTAGGCGGTGTGCTGCAACCGGCCGACAGACTCCCGGTAGTCCTCCACGGCGGCGGCGCGTTCCTGCTCGCTAACCTGCCGCCGCCTGTTGCGGCTACCAGCACCCCGGCCCCGACCCATGCCGCAGAAGATATCAACGACAGTCACGCCACCGCTGCCCTGAGTAACGCGACGAGCCTTCAGACGGTGTGATCCCCAGTTGACGGGCGACACATCTTTGCCAGGTGATGTTCGACAGCGCCTCTCAGATGGCCCGTCCTTCACTGGAGAGGTTCGAGCAAGCCGAGCTAGTTCAGGAGGGGCGCCGTTCGTAGCCGCACTCATCGTGTACCCAGCGATCGAGGTACGCCGCCCTGTCCTCCGGCGAATCCACGGCCGTCAGCCACTCTGCCGCCGCCTGCTTCATGTGTCGGACCGCCGCGGCGTCCTGCTCCGGCGCTCCTCTGCCAGGAGCGTCCATCTCATCCGTCAGCGCCCCCCAGATGAGGTTGAGCGCTGTCGGTGTGCTCGGAAGGTATTCGCCTTTGGGGGTCTCCGACATAGCGCTCACGGCCAAGCCCTGAAACTCCAGACCCGCGTCATAGGTAGGCCAGCCTTCCTCGACCTGGAGCACGCGGCGCGCCTGCTGGGCGGCTGCTGCGAGGAAACCATCCGGTCCGACTTCCGGATTCCATTGACCTGCCACGGCGCAGACCTTACGCCAGCTGGAAAGTCCATCAGAGCTAGGCGCACTCAGCCCTGCCGGCTCCGCGCACGTCGCACATCACCTGGCGGAGGTGTGTTGCGCATCAACCGACGGAGGACACGAGCCTTCAGATGGCGACTGCCGAAACACTCTCTTTAGGATCAAGCGCGTTCCGCGCGGCGCGGGCCGGGGCGCGGCAAGCGGCTCCTGCGAAGCTGCCGCCCCGGCCGCCTACGGCACCGGGGCGGAAAATCAACCGGCCCGAACCCCACGCCCCGCCCCGCGCGTCACACCTGGGTCAGTGAGGTGACCCGGTGACGAGTCCCGAAGGACGACCAGGGCCAGGCGGACACCTTCCACCCGATGCCGGCGATCCCGAAGCAGCACGAGATCCGGCAGGCCAACCGCGGCGGACGAGTTGCCGAACGGTTCCGCACGGTCGCTCAGGCCCCAGGTGGGGAAGGGGTGGAGGTGCGTGTAGGGGTGGTGGGTGAGGGAGGGGTGCGGGTTAGAGCTGTGCCTCCGGCGGGGGCCAGACGACTCCGAGATGGAGTTGCCGAACGGTTCCGGTCGGAGAGTGGTTGACGTGGGATGCCATCCCGCCAGCCACCGACCCAGGCAAGCCGAGCGGGCCAGGGCCAGGGCGACAAGGTCGTACGTCCGGTAGGGCGCTCCACCTTGTCGCCCTGGCCCTGGCCCGCTCCACGGTGTGTGGGTCGGCGGCAGACGGGATGGCAGTTACATGTTCGTTGCAGCGGGCTGCGACCATCGGGACATGGCGTGGGAGTGGGCAGTTCCGGTAGTTGGAACGGTGATGACGGGAGCCGTAGGGATCGTCAGCACGATAAGCGCCAATAGAGCAGGAAAGCGGCAAGAGCGAGCCTTGGAAAGGCAAGCCAGCATTCAGCGATCCGACAACGTGCGGGACAAGACGCGAGAAGAAAGAAAAGCGCTCTACGTCCGCTTCCTAGACGTCACAGCCCGAGCATCCGACGCCGCTCGACGACTGATCACCACATCTGACCCACCAAGCCGTCTAAAGGTCGAAGAAGAGGCCGATTTATACCTGCACGAGTCCGAAGTCGTCGGTTATGAGATGAGCATTACCGCGAGCGAGGACGTCATTGCGGAATGCGCAATATTTGAAAGCGTGCTGTTGCGTTTTCGTCTTGCAATGACCTCGATCAAGTTAAAGGGCGAATTGCAGCGTCGGGATGTGGAGGAGGTCATGGAGGTTACCAGCGACTTGGGTCTCTCACGACAGCGTCTACTCAAGGCGATGCGGGCGGACCTTCAGTTCGAGTCGAGCGGCGAGTCATGACAGACGATGGACGGCTCTGAGTCCAGTCAGCGATTACCGTGACCTTAGGGTGCGGATTTCGCTGCGAAGGCGCGCATTCTCCGCAAGTTGCTTTTGCAGCCGCGCATCTGCCCTGCCCTCGGCCTGCTGACGTTGACTCACCTCATATGCTGCGATCTTAGTCTGCATCATAAATTGTGCCCGCTCAAGTTCTCGACGCGCCTCCTCCGACTTCTCCTGCTGCTGCTGCGAATAGATGGCGAAGGCGAAAGCGAGAAGCGCCAGAACCATAGAAAGGAACGTAGCGAAGGCATTCCCCCACTCCCGAACCTTGTCGAGGCGAGATGAGGACCCGGCCCTGCCCGAACCGGCCGTGCGTTCGGATTCGAAGGCGTGGTCCTGGTCTCGGTCTTGAGTCGGCGAAGACGCAGCCCGCGGAAGGATCAGTCCCGTATCGGACTCCACCCACTCTTCGCGTCGGTAGCCATGCAGTCCAGGTTTCACGTACTTCGCCTGCGGAACCATCCCCTGCCTCTCTGCTTCAAGTAGCCTCTGCGGGCCGCCGTCGGCGGCTCAGGCTCATGGTGGTCGGTAGCGTCAAGGCGATCCGACGGATGAGTGGCCGTACAGCCATGCGTACAGCCAAGCCACCGGCGGAACCAGTCCGGTACCGACTGCAGGCGACAGGCCGAGCAGGTCAGCAGCAGTCATCGACGCTGGCCGACAGTAGGCTTGATCTTTGCAAGGCAGGGGAGGGTGGCGTGCCCGTTGCGTGCCTGATGGGGTGGGAACCGACGGTCAACGACGGGCAGCTCCAGGACGTGGTAGTAAGGACGGCGGTGCAGGTCGCGCCAGCCCACTGCCGAGCAGCTTCCGGCCGTGTCCACACTTTCCGACCAGTGTGGCTTTACAGCCAGTCGTAGAGCCAAGACCGCCATCTGGCGCTGACGGACGGGCTGAGCAGGTGCCTAGCCACCCGATCAGCCATCCGCGATCGTCTTCCAATCCCCAAGCCGCCGGCGCCCGCGCTTGACAACTTTCATTGAGACTCGTCCGGTGGGCGCTCCACCTTGTCGCCCTGGCCCTGGTCTGCTCCACGGTGTGTGGGTCGGCGGCAGACGGGATGGCAGCAGGACGGGCTGGGCTCGCGCACTGCGGGGATTGGACTGGTTAGTCCTTGAACAGGAAGGACTCAAATTCGTATAGCGCCATGACGCTGGGCAATTGGTTGTCACGGGGCTGAAGAAGGGCAGGATCGACAAAGGTCGGATCGGGTGTCAGAACGAGCGGAATAGCCTTCACGAGGCCGGTTAGGTCGTAATTGGGGCCCGGGGAAGCCCACAATGCCGAAACCTTTCGCTCCCAGTCGGTATAGTCATGAGCTAGCTGAGATCGAACAGTACGCGCCTGCGGGGCAGTTGCTCTACCAAGCGCAGTCGTTCGGTAGTTCTTGCACGCAATCAAGATGCCAACGCCATCCTTTACCGCCAAGGCATCAATGTCGGTAATCGAGGATCCATCTCTCCTTCTCAGCGTTCGGCGCACAAGGGATCTGAGTTCGGCCGGAGGTGCCCATCCTGACGCATCGATCATACGCTGAACTTCTAATTCAAAGTTCTCAGCTCTAACGTTCTGAACCTCGCCGGTCGATGGCGAATTCATGTCGAGTAATATTTTGCGACCCAAAGCCCAAAGGTCAAGCACGACTGCATCTGAGCCAGCCGATACTAACACGGGAACCTTCGTGTCTGGGTGGGCCTGAAGCGGATCATTTAACGCATTCATCATCCCGTCCATTGTCAATGGGTGATCGGAGGGGAAGAAGTTTGCGTACATCTGGGCCGTGGGTGATTGGAGCAGGGCCTCGAAGTTTCGCTCGAACAGTCTTCGCGACATCGTGACTAACCCGTAACGACGTATCGCCAAGTCCGAGGCCCTGTCCTGACCGAACTTCAGGATCATGGCGGTTGACGCCAGCGCCAAGTATGGAAGGGATGGCGGATACCACCTATGTCCGCGCATCAGGCCCGGGATTCTACTTCCAACGGGGATATACGAGAATGACGCAAGGCGAACGCCGACATCTTTAAACCAATCGACATATGTGTGATCGGTCCAAGCGTTGGATAGAGTGATCGTTGCGACAATGAACCGATCATCGGGAGATGGTAATTCGAATCCCGAATCCTTATTCAGAATCACCCCAAAGTAACCGAGGTGGGCTCCTCGCCGTTGATCAAGCCGCTGCATGGCTGCCCATAGCGGATGGATGCGATCAACGTCAGGAAGTTTGCCCTCCTCGAAAAGGATAGGAATATCCATAGCGGCACACCGCTTTAGTACCTGCATAGAGGCGTAAATCCGAGTCACCTCAGCGAATCGGAGCAACGCGGGAAGGTTCTTCTGATCAATGAGAATTTGATCAGCGAAATAAATTGGCCCGGCGGCTGGGGGTGAGGCGTACTTGAAGGCTAGCACCTCAGCCCACTCGCGGCGCTCCATGTAGGAATTGGGGCTCTTGAAGTGCCATGAGCCGTAGATCGGCGCAGGAAGGAGTCGTAGGCGTTGAATCAGGCGATGATAGGTGTGACGGGCGGCGTACTCAGCGGCTCTTTCCTCAAGAATCTCTGACAGAGACTCGAGCAATTCAAAAGCCGGCGGTCCACTAAGCGACGAGTTAGGGGGAACGCCCTCTTTCTGCAGAAACTTTTCTATCAACTTGAACGAATTCTGCTCAGCGTAGATGTCCTGCCAGAGGTCGAGTGCGAACGAGGTGAGCTTCTCGCCCGCCTCATCCACTAGAATCTGCCGTCTGTCTCGATTTTTGGATCCCGACGAGCGCCTTCCCATGATTGCATGCTAGTCGACAATCATGGAGGCGACGGGGAAGGAATGTCGATACTTCAGTTGGCGTTGGCTGGCCTGCCCGGCCTGCACGCACCGACGCCGGCCGGCATGAGTCTCGATCTTTGGCAAGCAGAGGAGCCGGGCGTACCCGTTCCGTGCCCGATGGGGCCGGTGCCGAGGGTCAATGGCGGTCAGCTCCTGAACGTGCGAGCCGGGGCCGAGACGCAGGCCAAGCCAGGTCATTGCCGAGCAGGCTCGGGCCGGGTCCAAACTTCCTAAACGGTGTGCGGGGCCGAGCCGCCGGCAAGCTAGCGGTCCGCATCTGGTCCGCAAGAGGTCGACGGACGTGGGGGAGTGGTGAGAGATGTTGAGACGTGTTTCCGCTGGTAGGGGCCTCGTGACGCAGGTCGCCGGGTCGCCCGTCTTGATCTCATAATCCCTCGGTCGCCGTGCCCGTTGGCGTGTCCCTTGGGGCCGAAGGTCGAGGGTCAACGGTGGTCAGCTCCTGGACACGGTCGGCGCGAGGCGAGGCAGCTCCAGCCAGGTCACTGCCGAGCGGCTTCCGGCTGGGTTGGGAAGAACCTGCCGGACTCTTATGCTGCCGCACCTCGGCCAGTGCGGTTCATCGAAGGCCGGCGCTCGTCGAGGAGTTTGCTCTCAAGCAGGTATGCCGCCTCCCGGCTATCGCACGGGTACGCCAACCAGGAGGTCATCGGCTTGCCGTCCCTCCGGTGACTTCTCATCCGATCTCTGAACGCCTTCGTGCTTCCGACGTAGATCGGATTCGCATCGGCGTCGTACAGCACATACACGACCGCCTGTCCCCGAGGCGGAGTGATCGTGTCCCTCTCGTATGGGTAGCACCCGTGCCAGTGGGTGCCTCCGGGCGCGTTCGGTCGTGTCTTTACCCGGCTGCGCCAGTGGTACTGCACGGTGCCTGCGGGGATCGACATATGCTCATCCCATCTCGTGGTGAACCCAGGCCCGAGCCCACGCGCCCGCTCGTAGATGAGCGCGAGATCGTCCATGTCCAACCGTCCGTCGCGATACTCGCGGTCGATAGCGGTGTAGAGCTGTGCCTGGGCTTCGGCCAGTCGCTTACTTAGATCATTGATCTTCCGGCGAATCAACTCGCAGTGCTGAAACGTCGCTTCGTAGGTCGTCACCGTCTACCTTCCGATCGGGGAATGCCTCGATATCTCGACCACCGCGCCGGACTGACGGAGACCGCGACAAGCGGACGAGCCGATCGACCACACGCACGGGTCGGCGAACTACGAGTACCACGGGTGTACGACAACACCTCTGACGCTGACAGCCTGGGAGCCACGCGTGGAAGCCACCGGGGCGGACCGGACCGGTGGGTACGGGGACCGATCGGGTTGTCGAGCGCCGAGAACCGGGACTAGGCGGACGGCGTCGGACGGCCTAGACAGGGTCTTGGGAATCTACGGATCAGATGCCGGCACCGCGCACTGCATCAGTCCTCATTAGTCCTCAAGAGGCCGGACCGCGACCACCGACTCTGAGAAGATGCCGAGAGGGATTTCCGCAGGCCAGGCGGCGGTTAGGGCAAGTAGACTGAGGTGGGCAACTTGATCTCGTAATTCATAGATCAAGGGGGCAGCTGCGCTTGCGGTCCGCCCTGCGGGCGGCCTCCGGCCGTCCTCGGGCGTCCGCAGCGCTTCACGCAGACCGTGTGTAGTGGCCTTGGTGCATGGAGACTGTGGCTTCCGGACATCCACGTAAGGCCCACTACTAGCGCAGACAAGCGAACTGGCGTTGGAGTACTAGGCGCGTGACGGCAGCTGCCGCTGTCGCTGTGCGGCCGTCACGTCTGACGCCCGGCGGCTGGCGCGGAGAGCGGGGAGCCCGGTGGGCCGCCGCAGAACGACAGGACGTTGACGGGTGAGGGGTGGGCCGGCAGCCGGCCGGGCCGCGCGGCCACAAGCCCGCGCGTCGTAGGGGAGCGCACGCCGGCCGCATCGGCGAGCTGGCGGAAGTCACGTGCTGTGGTTGCTGCGCCTCAGGCGGGGGCGCAACGATTCCTGGATGGCCAGGGCTCCGCCGGCGGGTCACCGTCCGCGGGTGGTTGCGGAAGCCATCCCGCCCACCTCCGACGACCGAGGCCGAGCCGAGCAGACCACCGCCCCAAAACGCCAGCGTCCGTACGAGCCGTTAAGGTGCGCTTGACATGGCGGGCCGGGCGCCTGCCCGCTCCCCCAGCGGGGTGGGTCGGTGGCAGGCGGGATGGCAAAAGCTTGGCGAGTGCGGTCCCTGAAGAAACTACGAGCCGCCCCTGGCCCATCAAGGGTTAGGGGCGGCGCGTTTTGAGGTTATTAGCAGGCGACAAGATGACGCACAGCTTCCTGCGCCTTCTTGAAGTCCTCTCTCCTACTGGCAGGAAGTCCTTCATCAATTGCAAGCTGAAGAGCTGCCGTAACATCCTCAATCAAAGAGCGGAGGATCTCTCCATGCTTTGCTTCAGCCGGAATGCTCCACTCGCGCTCGAACAGGAGCCTGTAGTAGTTGGCAACGCCGACAGTCACATAGCGCTGCCTAGGCGAGTTGTAGACGATTCCGTCCAAGAGACCAGGGCCCTCGTCATCCTCTAGGGTCTCCTCATCTCCATCTGACAGCGGAACGTACAGCCAGAGAGAGATGTCGCCCGTATAGCCAAGCACGCGCCAAAACAAGTGGGACTGGCCGCCCGTTCTGAACACGCCCAATGAAGGTACACCGTTGTATCGGTCGAAGATCTCGACCTCCTCCACTGACGTGACCGGCGCCCATGCCAAGTTGCCTAGCGTTGGAAGAACGGACTTACTCACGAGTATCACCTCCCGTGGACTCAGTGAAGCACTTGTCGAAGCTCATCGCCATAGCGTCATCCCACTCGGCGGGCCCGTGTGGTCCGGACGGTGGGAAGACCGAGACGTGGAGGGGATTGCCTCGGGTGGGTGAGTGAACGACTTCGAAGCCGGCTTGACGGAGCGCGCCGACGGTGGTGTACCGGGCCGTCGCCCAAGGTGGTGCAGCCTTGGTGACCAGCAGTGCGACTGCCATCTTGGACTGGCGCCCGATGATCAAAGACATCTCCGTCTCACCGATGCTTACCCGCAGACGGTTGCGGAAACCCTCGCCATCCTCTCCGTACTGCGTGAGATCGACGTCATCCCGTAGCTCCTGGACCTCGGCTTTGCCGCCTTTTCCTCCGGGCACTCGGGTCCACCTTTAGTAACTTCATCGGTCAGGGGTTGCATGAAGTTACCAACGGCACACCAGAGGTAGTGTCAGAAATCCGACAGTCGGCGTGTCCAGACGCCGAGGCTGTCGTTATCACGATCAAGGCGCACTCTACCTCCAACACCGCTACAACTGCCGCGATTCGGGCAAAGCCGTCCAAGTGTGGCTTGCTTGCGCTACGCTCTGCGCCGCCGAATAGCTCTGCGTCCCGCGCCGAAGTCGACCTTCCTCACCTCGTCGCTCCGAGTCGGCCCGACTTGACCCTTAATGCCAAGAGTCAGTTGAGGAGTAGGTGCGATTGACCTTAGCAGCGTCGGGTGGATTGCTAACGCGTCTGCGCCCTGGAGATAGGGGCGCTCACCATACCGACGGGAAAGCAGTGTCCATAGCAACTTGGGTGATTCGTGACCCACAGCTACCGGCTCTTGCTTACGCCATCCCTTTGCTGACAACTGCACGAACAGAGAGTTCTTCCGAGTGTCACCAATGGTGCCAACGGTATGCCCGCGCATGATCAAAGCCTGGATGGAGACACCCCAGGTTGCCTTCAGTCGGGCGTAATCAGTCAGCGAAAGGCTGTCTGACATGCTGGCGCGGGCGCGGTCGATAGGCATCAGCAAGGCCGTGGCGAAACGGTTCGCCTCCTCTTCCGCCTGGCCGTGGGTTGTCCTCGGTCGAAAGGTATGCAACACCAAATGCCCGAGCTCATGGGCAAGGGTAAAGCGGTCACGATCACCCTGATGCCCTGGAAAGTACCCGATCAAGGCCGTAGCGCCCAGTCCCCCCCAGTAGGAGACGCCGAAGTGCCCGACGGCAACCTGCTCGTCTCCTTCGATGTCTGGCAGGACCATCGGGGCAACGGCGATCCCGGCCCGCTCGAGCGCTCGCGTCAGATGCGGGATGGGCTTGTCGGGAGCTAGCTGAAGCGCCTCTCGCGTCTCGCTCGCAAGCTGTTCTATCTCGGGGTTGGTGAGACTGGTGTCACCAGAGGCGAAGGGTAGTGACGGCGTGGGGTAACCCTCAACGTCTACCAAGTCTTCTGTGACCCGGTAGCTCTCGCCGTAGATCGCGTGAACCCGGCGGGCAGTCGTCTTCCTCGCTGCGGACGACTTCCGGAAGCGGAGTGTGTCGAGTGGGACGGACGCTGGACGGGCTGTGAAGAAGCTAGCGGGTGTGCCTGTCGAGCTTGCAATCTGCTGCAGCTTGTCCTGGGTTGCTTCCCTGCTGGATGTCTCAACTTCAGAGATCCAGGGTTGGCTGACGCCGGACACCTCGGCTAGCTGACTCTGCGTCAGCCCGAGGATGTCGCGCAGGGTTCTAAGCCGCTCACCCGGCGCTGCCGCCAGCATTCTCAATCCCGCCTTCCATCTCGTCCTCGTTCGGGATGTCCAACTCCATGCCCTCGTCCGAAGGCTCGAACTCTAGTGCAGCAAGATCCTCTGCCGTCTCCGGCAGGATGAAGTCGATGTCAGTCTCCGCGTGGTCCCCCCACTTCCAGTTCCCGATCGGTCTAACGACCCGGAAGACGGGGGCGCCGGTCTTCGGATCCATCCGCCAGACGAACAGCAGCCGATCGTCCGGCGGTCCCACGAGCCGCTGCTGCGGCAAGGCGAACAGCGGCACGTTCCGGTAGTACGCCCGACGTGCGGCATTGTTTCCAGCCGGCGGGACGTCCGCATCGCGGAGGGCGTGCAGGAGCCGTGCGCGGTAGTCGCCGTCACTAAGCCAGAGTTCCCCATTGCGGGCGTGCTTCCCGGCAAGCCGCCAGGGGCCGATGTTGAGGCTGGTCAGCCGGAGGTGAGCGAACGCGCGGACGGTATGTGTCCCATGCCATCCGTACTCCGGCCGACCATCGAACTCGGGCAGCGTCTCCTTGCGCCGCTGGTCAGCCCAAGTGAAGACGTCATGAAGCGGTTCGCAGAGTGGGCTGAGGGCTTCCCGGATGCGCTCGACGTCTTCGTTAAGCATGGCGGCGATATTATCAGCAAGATTCTTAACGCGGAAGCAGCGACAAGTATCGAGGCAGGCGCACGGCGACGGTGCATAGAGCAGCAAGAAGGCAGCCGAAGGATCGTTAGTAGCCGAGGTGCGACCGCACGATCAAGCAGGACGGCCGCTGTCTGCGCCACTAGGCAACACCGGACGGCACCGGACGATGCCGCGCACCCACGTTCGGGACGAAGGGGTCAAGCTCCGCCGGCGGAATGGCTGTCGACAGCAACGCTGACAGCAACTGGCCCGGACTCGGGCACCCTGAGGAGCGCTGGCATGGACGAAGCTCCGAGCGTGCAGCCGTTTCCGGACGTCTGCGGACACGGCGCACAGAGCTTGTAAGCGAGATGTCGCCGGTTCGATCCCGGCCGGGGGCTCCAATTCCATCAGGCGACCCGGGCCGACTCGCGCGCCGGGCCGGCGGTGGCGTCCTCCTCCGGCAGGCGTGCCGCACGCCGGTGCGAGAGTCGGAGCGCGAGCGAGAAGAGCAGCGACATCGCGACGGCCGCGAGCCCGAACGCGGCGGCCGTGGTCGCCGTGCGTGTCCCACCCCAGACCGCCCCGGCGGCGCACGCCCCTGCCACACCCGCGGCCCCGACGATCCCGCGCCAGGTCAGCACCAGTGGCACGGCGCCCGCTGTCCGGCCGACCACGGCGGCGACGATCATGACGGCCACGCCGGCGACCGTGGGCCACATCGTCCAGTTGGTGTCGGTGGAGCCGTCGTCGACGACGAGCCAGCGCAGGAACAGCACGCACCAGGGCGGGTACACCGCGAGGAGCAGAAGGATCGCCGCGCCCCGGCGGCGGATCCGCCGGTCCAGCCGAGCGCTGTGCCGCGCGGGCGCGCTGCTCGGGTCGACGGTGAGCGCCCGCCGGTAGAGCTCGCGGAACCGGGCCACGTCGCGGTCGACGGTGAGCACGTTGGCGGCGAGCAGGCTCAGCGCCTCCGGATCGTCCGGGGCGAGTTCGACCGCGCGTCGCGCGTCGGCGTACGACGCCCGGTGCCGGCCGAGCAGGTGCCGGGCCAGCGCACGGTACCGCCAGGCCGCCGTGTCGCCGGGGTCGATGTCGATCGCGCGACCGGCCGCGTCGATCGCGGCGGCCCAATCGTCCAGCCCGATGAGCGCGCCGGCCAGTCGACGCCACGCGAGGCTGTCGTCCGGGTGGGCCCGCAGGTGCGCGCGGAGCAGCGCGACCGCGGGCCGGAACTCCTGGGCGAGGGCCAGGTCGCGGGCACGCGCGACGGCGTCCTCGACCGGGGTGGACTTCGGCTCCAACGTGGCTGCTCCTCGGCGGGATGATCGGTGGGCACCGAAGTATCGCGCGGCGGACGCGGAATCGGAGGCCGAGGTGGGCCGGTCAGGTCACCTCCACCTGACGAATCTGGTCCAGCAGGGCCTGGTGGTCCGCCTCCCGGGTGGTGGCGTCCACCGGCACCTCGTTGAGGACGGTCTCACCGCCGAGAGAGCTGGCCCAGACGCGTTCGGCGTCGCCGGCGTCGGTGCGCCGGCCTGCGGCGGTCAGTTCGCCCTGGCCGTTCTCGGTGTACCCGAGCAGTTCCTTGATCAGTGGGGAGTCGCTGTCGACGCCGGCACGGGATCGGAGATCCAGGGTCGCCAGTTCACTGCTGGCCTGCCGTAGTAGGTGAAGCAGGCCGCTGACCCCCGATGGCAATGTCGGTTTGTCCTCGAAGCGGAAGCGCACGCGAGTGACCAGGTCGACGGTCTGCCGCCAGTCGGAGAAGCGTGTCTCGCCGGTCAGGGAGCGGACGTCCCATTCGACCGCTGTCGCGTTGCGGAGGACGGAGCGCAACGCCCCGGTGAACGACATGACTCTGATGTCCCGGCGGACCTGGAAGACCACGACGAGATCGGCGAGGCGAAGTGCGAAGGGGGCGGCCATCCCGCTGGCCACGGCGGTGGGGGTGAAGTCCTGGCTGCGGTCGTCCCACAGGTCCGCGTCCACCTGCTTCTGGAAGCCCAGGTGCCCGTAGACCAGGCCGTCGCGGACGCTCGTCTGGCCCACGCGCCAGAGCCGACCGTAGCGTTCCTCCCGCAACCCGGGCTTGAGTGCGTCCAACACCTGGTCTGCGGCAGTCTGGAAGAGATCGAGCTGGCCGGGAGGGATGATCCTGGCGCGGGCGACCCGGCCCCTGGGGGGTGGGGGCATGGCTCGATCGTAGAACGGAATTCGTCTATTTCATAGACGCTGGGTCACCGTCTGGGAACGCTGGGTGGCGCGGGATGCCGATGGCACCCCGCGCCGGTCCCCGCTTCGCGTGTCAGCCCCAGTTCTGCGGGGCCGGCTGCCGGGTGGTGGCGTTGATCCGGTTGAAGAAGTTGGTGGTGGCGATCCAGAGCACCAACGCCGCCAGTTCCTTCTCCCCGAAGTGCCGGGCCGCCTCGGTCCACACCGCGTCCGGCACCGCGTCGCCGCGGTCGGCGAGACGGGTGGCGTGCTCGGCCAGGTCGAGCGCGGCCCGCTCGGCGTCGGTGAAGTACGGCGTCTCCCGCCACGCCGCCACCGCGAACAGCCGCTCCTCGGTCTCGCCGTTCTTGCGGGCGCCGCGCGCCCCCGAGTCGACGCAAGCGCTGCATCCGTTGATCTGGCTGGCCCGCAGGTGGACCAGCTCCAACGTGCCGCCGGGCACGCCGGCCGAGTGCGCGGCCCGGTAGAGCAGGTTGACCGCCTTGACGGTGTCCGGGAGCAGCGCGGCCGGGTTCGGCATGCGGGCTTCGAGGCTCATGGTCGTCCGTCCTTGTCCTTGTACGCTGGGCGTCGTCCGTGCGCCGCCCCTCGCCCGTCTGTCGAGATCCGGGCCGGTGGTGTGACGGATGTGACGGCGATCACGCGGCGGTGGGGGGGCGAGAGGGCGTGACCGACGCGGACCTGGTGGCCCGGCGCTTCGAGGAGCAGCGGCCCCGCCTGCGGGCGGTGGCCCACCGGATGCTCGGCTCGGCGGCCGAGGCGGACGACGCCGTGCAGGACGCCTGGCTGCGGCTGAGCCGCGCCGACGTGGCCGGGATCGACAACCTGCCGGGCTGGCTGACCACGACCGTCGGGCGGGTCTGCCTGGACCGGCTGCGGTCGGCCGGGCACCGGTACGAGGAGACCGTGGACGAGGTGGGCGAGGAGCCCTCGACCGTGCCGGAGCCGGAGCAGGAGGCGCTGCTCGCCGAGCGGGTCGGGCACGCGCTCCAGGTCGTGCTCAGCACGCTCGGCCCCACCGAGCGGCTGGTGTTCGTGCTGCACGACATGTTCGCCGTCTCCTTCGAGGAGATCGCGCCGGTGGTCGACCGCAGCGCCCCGGCGGTCCGGCAGATCGCCGGCCGGGCCCGCCGTCGGGTGCAGCGCAGCTCGGCCGACCCGGTGACCGACCCGGTCGGGCAGCGTCGGGTCGTCGAGGCGTTCCTCGCCGCGTCCCGTGAGGGTCGCTTCGACGACCTGGTCGCGCTGCTCGACCCGCACGTGGTGCTGCGGGAGGACGCCGCCGCTGTGCGGATGGGTGGCAGCGCCGAGGTCCGGGGCTCGTCGGCGGTCGCCGGCTTCTTCAACGGGCGGGCGCAGGCGGCGGTGCCCGCCTGGGTCGACGGGGCGGCCGGCGCGGTGGTGGTGCTCGACGGCCGGATCCGACTCGCGCTCAGCTTCGCCGTCTCCGACCGGATCATCGGCATCGAGGTGGTGGCCGACCCGGACCAGCTCGCCGACCTCGACCTGGTGGTCGCCGGATGAGTCGGGCGACCGAGGAGTCCAACCGGGCCATGCTGCGGGCCCGCGACGCGATGGACCGGGCGTACGCGCAGCCGCTGGACATTCCCGCGCTGGCCCGGATCGCGCACGTCTCCGAGTCGCACTTCATCCGGACGTTCCGGGCCACCTTCGGCGAGACGCCGCACCGCTACCTGCAACGGCGTCGGGTCGAGCGGGCCATGTCCCTGCTGCGGGAGACCGACCGGGACGTCACCGACATCTGCCTCGCGGTCGGCTTCACCAGCCTCGGCACGTTCAGCCGGACGTTCCACGACATCGTCGGGGAGTCGCCCCGCGACTTCCGGCGGCGCCGGTCCGCCGCCGGGAGCGTGCCGAGCTGCTTCGCCAAATCCTGGACCAGACCCAGCAGTTTTGGATAAGCAGCAGGTCAGGGCGTTGCTCTAGCGTCGACGGCATGACGATGACTTCGATTTCCCGCTCGCAGATCTACGTGCTCGACCAGGACGAGGCGCTCGACTTCTATGTCGGCAAGCTGGGCATGGAGGTGAACACCGACCAGGATCTCGGCTTCATGCGCTGGCTCACCGTGAACGTGCCGGGTGACGCCGAGCGGGAGATCCTGCTGGAGAAGCCCGGCCCGCCGGCGCTGGACCCGAAGACCGCCGAGCAGGTCCGTGAGCTGCTCACCAAGGGCGCCGCCGGTGGCTTCCTGTTCCTGACCACTGACGACGCGCACAAGACGTACGCGGATCTGGTGGCCAAGGGGGTCGAGGTGACCGACGAGCCGACCGACCGGCCGTACGGGATCGACTTCGGCATCCGGGACCCGTTCGGCAACCGGATCCGGATCGGCCAGATGCACCCGCGGGAGCAGTGGGCGAACGGCTGACCACTGGGCTGCGGGGTCGGGCAGCGACCGACTAGGGTCGGCCACTCCCGATCCTGAAGGGGTGACCGATGGCGAGCCGCCTGTTGTTCCTGGCCCGGCACGGCGAGCAGGAGGACACCGGGACGGAGGCGCCGGAGGTCGGCCTCTCCGCCCGGGGCCGGCGGCAGGCGACGCTGCTCGGCGAGCGGCTGCGCGGCGCGCGGATCGACGCCGTGCACCACGGGCCGCTGGCCCGGGCCGCGGAGACCGCCGCGCTGGTCGCCAAGGAGCTGCCGGGCGTTCCGGTCCACGAGGACGAGCGGGCCGGCGACCACATGCCGCACGACACCGACCCGACCGGCCTGCCGGCACGGTACGCCGCGTTCCTCGCCGAGTTCACCGACGCGGAACGGCGAAACGGGCCGCGCGTGACGGCGGAGGCGGTGGCCCGGTTCGCCACCGCCCCCGCCGAGGGCGACGTCCGGGAGCTGGTGATCACGCACAACTTCCTGGTCGCCTGGCTGGTCCGGCACGCGCTGGAGGCGCCGGAGCGGCGCTGGATCGGGCTCAACCACGCCAACTGCGCGTTGACCGTGATCCGCTACAGCGACGCCGGCCCGCCGACGGTGGTCGCGCTGAACGACGCCGCCCACCTGCCGCCCGACCTGCGCGCCACCGGCTTCCCCGACGACTACCGGTTCTGACACCCGAACCACGCCCGCCTCGCGGAACGACGCGCGAGGGCGGGCGGCGCGCCCGACGGGTCAGCCGCGGAGCTTGACCACGGCCTCGGCGAGCGCGCGGGCCGACTGCGGGTTCTGCCCGGTGACCAGGCGACCGTCGACCACCACGTGCTCGGTGAAGTTCGGCGCCGGGACGTGCTGCGCGCCGGCCTCGGTGAGCTTGTCGGCGAGCAGGAACGGCACCTCGTCGGTGAGGCCGACGGCCGCCTCCTCGTCGTTGGTGAAGCCGGCCACCCGCTTGCCGGCGATCAGCCGCGAGCCGTCGGAGAGGGTGAGGTTGACCAGCGCCGACGGGCCGTGGCAGACGGCGGCCACCACGCCGCCGCGCTCGTAGACCGCGCGGGCGATCCGGGCCAGGTCCGGGTCGTCGGGGAAGTCCCACATGGTGCCGTGGCCGCCGGCGAAGACGATCACGTCGTAGCCGGCCGGGTCGACGTCCGCCGCCTTCGGGGTGTCGGTCACGCCGGCGGTGGCGAGGAAGTCGTTCTGGGTCCGGTCGTCGGTGTCCCGGCCGTCGACCGGCGGCTCGCCGCCGGCGACCGAGACCAGGTCGACGTCGTACCCGGCGGCCCGGAAGACCTCCCACGGCTCGGCGGCCTCGCCGACGTAGTAGCCGGTCGTGCGGCCGGTGCGGCCGAGTTCGGAGTGGCTGGTCAGGGCGATGAGTGCACGAGTCATGTGTTCCATGCTGGCGCGCCGATCCATAGCTGACCAATAGGTGAGAGTCACGTCAGCGATAGGTTTACTGATGTGAAGGTGTCCCTGGACCTGCTCCGCAGCTTCCTCGCCGTGCACCGGGCCGGGTCGGTGACCGGCGCGGCCGAACTGCTGGGTGTGGCGCAGCCCACGGTGACCGCGCAGCTGCGCGCGCTGGAGGAGGCGGTCGGTCGGCCGCTCTTCGACCGGCTGCCGCGCGGTGTCACCCCGACCGCCGCCGGGGACGAGCTGGCCCGCCGGGTGGCCGAGCCGCTGGACCGGCTGGCGGCCGTGCTGACCGACGAGCCGGGTGCCGCGTACGCGCGGACGGTCTTCCTCGGCGGGCCGGCCGAGCTGCTCGCGGAGCGGGTGCTGCCGGCGCTGGGCGGGCTGGTGGCCGAAGGGCTGGAGCTGCGGGTCGTGGCCGGGCTGCCGGAGCGGCTGCTGGACGACCTGGTGGCCGGCCGGCTCGACCTGGCGGTGACCAGCGTGCGACCGCGTCGGCGGGGGGTGGTCGTGGAGCCGCTCTACGACGAGGAGTTCGTTCTGGTGGCGGCGCCGCTCTGGGCCGACCGGCTGCCCGATCCGGTGACCCCGGTGGCGCTGCGGGACGTGCCGCTGGTCGCCTACGGGGAGGAGGGGCCGATCCTGCGCCGGTACTGGCGGACCGTCTTCGACACCCGGCTCACCCGGACGCCGAGCCTGGTCGTGGCGGACCTGCGGGCGGTCCGAGCGGCGGTGGTGGCGGGGGCCGGGGCGAGCGTGCTGCCCGCGTACCTCTGCCGGGGTGAGCTGGCCTCCGGCGCGGTGCGGGCGTTGCTCGCGCCGCCGGTGCCCCCGCTCAACACGCTCTTCCTCGCGGCGCGGCCGGGAGTGGCCGGCCGGCGCGAGGTCCAGGCCGTGCGCCGGGCGTTGCTCGCGGCGACGCCCGGCTGGTGAGCGGGTGGGTCAGCCGGTGGCGCGGGTGAGCAGGTCGACCACCTCGGCGGTGGCGGCCGGCGGGGTGGCCTGCGGCGGGCAGTCCACGTAGGAGCTGGTGGTCGGCCCGATGGTGAGCCGGTAGCTGAACGCGTCGGCGCACATGGTCGCCGGCACGGTGACGGCAGCCTCGGCGGTGAGCCGGGGGTCGGCGGCGAGCCGCCGCAACCGGTCGAGGTCCGCCTCGGAGAGCCGGCCCTCGCGTTCGGCGCCGGCCCGGTCGGTAGTCGTCCAGGTGCCGTCCGCGTGCACGGTGATGGTGTCGGTGAGCCCGGCGATGCCGCCCGACTTGACGAGCACCACCTCGACGCCGGGCAGCGGGGTGGCCTGCGGCAGTGTCGACGTCGGTGCGTCGGCCCGGGCGCAGCCGGCGAGCGGGATCAGGAGGGCGGCGACGGCGGCCGCCACGGCGGGGGCTGCTCTCATGCCGGATCGGACGCACGGCGGGGCCAGCCGGTTCCGGAGCACCGCGTCCTCCTCATCCGTTCGGTCAGTGTCTCGGACGAGAAGCCGCCGACCTCTTTCACGTTCTTCGATGTATCGCTATATCTACATCAGTGACTACCCCCGTCACAACTTCGCCTTCGGAGGAGGGCCCGTGAAAAGATCCGTCGCCGCCGTCAGCGCAGCGCTGCTCACCAGCGGCGTGCTGACCTGCGTCACCACCACGGCGCAAGCGGCAGCGCCCAGCGCCCCCAGCCCCGAGCCCGCCGCCGCGGCCCGGGCCGACAGCCTGGTCCGTGCCAACCCCGGCGCCGTCCAGGGCGCCAGCGGGGAGGCCTACCAGGCCGTCCGCACCAAGGTCGACCCCTCGGGGGCGGCGCACACCCGCTACACCCGGACCTACCAGGGCCTGCGGGTCTACGGCGGTGACTTCGTCGTCCACACCGCCCCGAACGGCACCATGACCGGCACCTCGGTCGGCCTGTCCGCCCCGCTCACCCTGGGCACCAGCGCCAAGGTGGGCGCGTCCGCGGCCAAGGCCAGCGCGCGCAAGGCGTTCTCCGGCACCCTCACCTCGATCGGCGCACCGGAGCTGTTCGTGGACGCCAGCAGCGGCAAGGGCCGGCTGGCCTGGGAGACGGTCGCCACCGGGTGGAAGGCGGACAAGCAGACGCCGTCGAAGCTGCACGTGGTCACCGACGCCAGCACCGGCAAGGTGATCGGATCGTACGACGAGATCGAGTCGGTGGTCGGTAGCGGCCAGGGCATCTACACCGGCACGGTCAGCATCGACACGACGCTCTCCGGCAGCACCTACCAGATGATCGACCCGTCGCACGGCAACGGCCGCACCTGCGACATGAACAACGGGACCTCGACCTGCACCACGTTCACCGACGCGGACAACGTGTGGGGCAACGGCGCCACCTCCAACCGGCAGTCCGCCGGCGTGGACGCCCACTTCGGCGCCGCCAAGACGTTCGACTACTTCAAGAACGTGCACGGCCGTAACGGCATCTTCGGCAACGGGCAGGGCGTGCCGAGCCGGGTGCACTACGGCAACAACTACGTCAACGCCTTCTGGGACGGGTCCCAGATGACCTACGGCGACGGCTCGGGCAACTCCCGTCCGCTGGTCTCGCTGGACGTCGCCGGGCACGAGATGAGCCACGGCGTGACCGAGGCGCTGGCCGGGCTGGTCTACTCCGGTGAGTCCGGTGGCCTGAACGAGGCCACCAGCGACATCTTCGGCAACATGGTGGAGTTCTACGCTGCCGCGCCGAGCGACCCGGGCGACTACCAGGTCGGCGAGAAGATCAACATCAACGGCAACGGTACGCCGCTGCGCTACATGTACAACCCGTCGCTGGACGGCTCGTCCGACTCCTGCTGGTCCACCAGCACGAAGAACAAGGACGTGCACTACTCCTCCGGCGTCGGCAACCACTTCTTCTTCAACCTCGCCGAGGGCACCGGCTCCACCGCGTACGGCACCTCGCCGGTCTGCGGCTCGGCCCCGGCGGTGACCGGCATCGGCCGCGCCAAGGCGGAGAAGATCTGGTACCGGGCGCTCGACGTGTACTTCACCTCGAACACCCAGTACGTCAGCACCAGCAGCCCGAACAACACCGCCCGGGCGTACACCCTCAAGGCGGCGACCGACCTGTACGGCAACTGCTCCACCGAGTACAAGGCCGTCCAGGCGGCGTGGACCGCGGTGAACGTGGCCGGCAACGACGCGCCGTGCAGCTCCACCGGCAACAACTTCTCCGTCTCGGTCTCGCCGACCGCCGGGTCGGTGACCGCGGGTGGCTCGGTGTCCACCACCGTCTCCACCGCCACCACCAGCGGAAGCGCCCAGACCGTGACGTTCTCCGCGTCCGGCCTGCCGAGCGGCGCCACCGCGTCGTTCAGCCCGTCGTCGGTGACCTCGGGCGGGTCGTCCACCCTGACCATCGCCACCAGCTCGGGCACCCCGTCCGGCACGTACTCGGTGACGGTCACCGGCAGCGCCGCGTCGGGCACGAAGACCGCCACCTACACGCTGACCGTCAACGGCAGCGGCGGCGGTTGCACCAGCCCCGGCCAGAAGCTCGGCAACCCGGGCTTCGAGTCCGGCAACACGGTCTGGTCCGCCACCTCCGGTGTCATCGGGCAGTACGGCTCGCAGGGCCAGCCGACCCACGGCGGGACCTGGAACGCCTGGCTGGACGGCTACGGCAGCACCCACACCGACACGCTCTCGCAGTCGGTGAGCCTGCCGTCGGGCTGCGCGAGCTACAACTTCAGCTTCTGGCTGCACATCGACTCGGCGGAGACCACCTCGAGCGTGCAGTACGACAAGCTGACCGTGCAGGTGCTCAGCTCCTCCGGCAGCGTGCTGGCGACGCTGGCGACCTACTCGAACCTGAACAAGGCCAGCGGCTACAGCCAGAAGTCGTTCTCCCTGGCCTCGTACGCCGGACAGACGGTCACCCTGAAGTTCACCGGCACCGAGGACAGCTCCCTGCAGACCTCGTTCGTCGTGGACGACACCGCGGTCAACGTCTCCTGACCTGACCGCCCGACCCCAGGGGCCCGGCGGCCACCCCACACGGGTGGTCACCGGGCCCCGCCCGTTACGGTCGGACCCATGTCCGACGCGGAACTGACCGTCACGGTGGACGGCCCGGTGGCGACCGTGGTGATACGCAACCCGGCCCGCCGCAACGCCATGACCCCGGCCATGTGGCGACAGCTCCCGGTGCTGCTCGACGGCCTGGAGGCCGACCCGGCGGTCCGGGTCCTGGTGCTCACCGGAGCGGGTGGCACGTTCTGCGCCGGCGCCGACCTCGGCGACCTGGACGAGCTGCTGGCCGCCGGCGACGGCAGCATCGCGGTGGCCGCCGAGGAACGGCTCGCCGCGTTCGGCCGCCCCACGGTGGCCGCGATCGAGGGCGCCTGCGTCGGTGGCGGATGTCAGCTCGCCGTCGCCTGCGACCTGCGCCTGGCCGCGGCGGACGCCCGGTTCGGCGTACCGCCGGCGCGGCTCGGCCTGGTCTACCCGGCGCCGACCACCCGCCGGCTGGCCGGGCTGGTCGGGCCGTCCGCGGCCAAGCACCTGCTCTTCACCGGCGAGCTGGTCGACGCCGAGCGGGCGCTGCGGATCGGCCTGGTCGACGAGGTGCTGCCGGCCGACGCGCTGGCCGACCGGGTCGCGGCGCTGACCACCGCGATCGCCGAGCGCTCCCGGCTGACCGTGACCGCCGCCAAGGAGATCGTCGACGGGCGCGCCGACGCCGACCGGCTGGCCTGGTGGCACGCCCAGGTGCGGGACAGCGGCGAGGCCCGCGAGGGGGTGTCGGCGATCAACGAGCGGCGGGCCCCGCGCTTCGGCTGGACCCCGCCGGCCGCCCGCTGACCGCCGTTTGACCGGCACCCCCCGACGGGTACGTTCCGACCGTCGAACGGGGGACCATCGTGGACAGTGATGCGGAGCGTCGGGAGATCCGACGGAAGCGGCGTCGGTTCCGCCTGCTGCTGGTCGGCACCGTGCTGGCGTTCGGGCTGGTGTCGCTGCTGGTCGGGCTGGCGGCGGGCGGCGCGTTCCCGGGCAGCTGGGTGGAACGCGGTGACCCGCCCACCGGGGTGGCGGTGACCGGCGCGGTCCTGGCGGTGCTCGGCCTGGTGCTCGAGATCGTCGGGCTGGTCGGCCTGGTTCGCAGCGGCAGCTACCGGGCCGACCGGGAGTCCCGGCTGTGGGCGGTGAGCTTCCGCCGCCGCCGGGAGCTGGTCCGGGCCGTCCGGCGCGGTGTGGTGGACTCCCCGGACGACCTGCCCTTCCTGCGGACCGCCGCCGCGCAGATGGTCCGGCTACGGAGGCAGATCCCCATCATCGGCGGTCTGGTGACGCTGAACCTCGGCCAACTGTTGCTCAGCCTCGCCCCGATGTGGTTCCTCCTGTTCGGCGTCACCTCGGTGATGTTCGCGATCGGCAGCTGGCAGATCCTCCGGGACGCGCCGCGGGCCGAGGCGTTCCTGCGGAAACACCCCGGCGATCCGGCGGTCACCGCGCCGACCGGCTCCCGCTGACCCGGGCCAGCAGCTCGTCCACCGACCACTGGTCGGAGGCGTGCTCACCGTGCTTCGCCGCGAGCACCCGGCCGTCGGGGGCGATCAGGAAGTCGGCCGGCAGCCCGAGCCGACCGCCGTGCGGGGTACGCGACGGCAGCCGCTCCCGGCCGCGCAGGACGTGCCGGGTGCCGCTCGCCACGGCGCGCAGGATCGGCAGCCAGGCGCGCGGGTCGAGCAGCGCCCGCCGCGCGGACTCCACGCCGAACTCCCGGTAGAGCCGCCGGTCGGGATCGGCCACCACGGCGAAGGGCAGGTCGGCGACGTGTTCCCGCAGTTCGTCGGCGGGGGAGTGGAAGAGCACCACCTCGCGGACGCCGGCCGCCTCGATCTCGGCGTGCCGGCGGACGATCGAGCGCAGGTGGAGATTGCAGACCGGGCAGCCGGCGAACCGCCGGAACTGGAGGTGGGCCAGGCGGTCCGGATCCGGCAGGGCGACCTCGGCGCCGGTGACGCTGGTCAGGTGGCGGGGGGTGACGACGTCCATGCGCGCTCCCGTTGTAGGCGTACGACGTACTCCTACAACCGTAGGCGTATCTTGTACGCTGTCAAGGCCATGCCGCGTCCCCGTTCCCTGACCCCCGCCCAGCTCGCCGACGCGGCGCTCGCGGTGCTCGACCGGGACGGCCTCCCCGGCCTCACCATGCGGGCGGTCGGCGCGCGGCTCGGCACCAGCACGATGGCCCTCTACCGCTACGTCGCCGACCGCGACGAGCTGGAGGCGCTAGTCGTCGAGCGGGTCCTCGACGGGGTGGACATGCGCCCGCCGCTCGACGTGCCGTGGCCGGACGGCATCCGGGAACTGGTCCACCGCGTGCGCGCCGCGGTCGGCGCCCACCCGGCCGTGGTGCCGCTGCTCCCCGCGCACCGGCACCGCTCGCCCGGCATCCTGCGCTGGGGCGAGGCCGCGCTCGCCGTACTGACCCGGGGCGGCTTCGCCGGCACCCGACGGGTGGTCGCGTTCCGCGCCCTGCTCGCGTACGTGGTCGGCGCGATCCAGATGGAGCACCTCGGCGCGCTGGGCGGCCCCGGCACGGCGGTCATCGCCGCGCTGCCCCGCGACGAGTTCCCGCTGCTGGCCGAGACCGCACGCGCGGCCGGTGCGGTCGGCCCGGACGACGAGTTCGGCGGCGGACTCGACCTGCTGCTCGACGGGCTGGCCCGGCAGCTCGATGGATGACCCGGCCCCGGCGACCGTCGCCGGCCGTCACCGGTCGGCCCTGATGACCGTCACCGGCCGGGCCAACGACCGGTGACGGTGGGGCCGGCGGGCGCCGCGCCGGGGAAGTCCCCCGACACCGCCCCCTGTGCCCGCCGGCCGTCCGTCACCGCGCCAGCGCGGCCCAGCTCGGCGTCACCGGCTCCCGCCGCAGCGGCATGCCCGCCTCGGCCGGGGTCCGGTCGCCCTTGCGCTGGTTGCAGCCGTAGCAGGCGGCGGTGGTGTTCCCCCAGGTGTTCCGGCCACCGCGCGAGCGGGGCAGGACGTGGTCGATCGTGTTGGCCGGACCGTCGCAGTAGGCGCACCGCCGGCCGTCGCGGCACAGCACCCCGGCCCGGGACCAGGCGGGACCGGCGGTGAACCGCCAGCGGGTCACCACGTACCGGACGAGGCGGACCACCCGCGGCAGCGGGAAGACGCCGATCACCCGGTCCGGCTCGGACTCGTGGATCTCGGCGACCCGGCGGCAGAGCATCCGGATCGCGTGCTTGACGGTGACCCGGTGCAGCGGGCCGAGGTCGGCGTTGATGACGAGGACGGCGTCCACCGGGCTCTCCCTTCACGATCGGTGGTACGGCGACGAAAAAGCCGCCCGGTCCACGGGGACCGGGCGGCGACGACACGAACGCGCGGCGCGCGTCAGTCGGACCTTCCGGGCCGTGGGCCTTCCGCCCGGCAGCCGTCGCTGAGCAGCCACGACGTCATCGTGGTGGCGGGTCGTAGCGACATCGACGGCTCCTGGAGCGGCGGTTGACCTTGCGCGTTCACGGTAGGTCCACACCGGAGAGGCGGGCAACGCATTTCGATCCCACCCGCGCCTCAGCGACGGGCCAGCAGACCACGCGGGCGGATCGAACGGACCGGCTCGGCCGCCGCCCCCTCGGCGCGCAGGATGTGGTTGGCGGCGATGATCCCGGTCGCCGCCGACCGCTCCATCAGCGCGCTCGGGAACTCGGTGCGGATCCCGTCGCCGGCCAGGTAGAGACCCGGCGCGTCGGTGCGTACCCCGGGCCGCCCGGCGTGGCTGCCCGGGGTGAACGCCGGGGCCCGCGCCTCGACCCGGGCGCGCAGCTCGCGTACCCGCAGGTCGGCCACCTCCGGCCAGAGCGTGGTCAGCTCCCGCAACATCCGCGCGGCCAGCTCGTCGGCCGGGACGTTCGGCTCGCAGGCGTACGCGTGCAGCTCCAGCACCGAGCCGCCGGTGCGCTCCGCCCAGCGGCGCGGCTCGGACTCCAGTCGGTGGTAGAGCGTCACCGAGTCCAGGGTGGGCTGCCGGGAGACCCCGCTGAACACCGCCCGCTCCGGGCGCACGTCCCCGTCCATCCAGTAGCGCGCCACCGCGTACGGGGGACCGGGCCGACCGAACGCGGGCATCCGCGCCACCAGCTCGGGCGCCGCCACGGCCAGGCCGGGGGAGGCGTCGACCAGCGCGGCCAGGGCGGGCGGGTCGACCGCCAGCACCACGTGCGCGGCCTCCCACACGTCGCCGTCGGCGCCGGTCACCCGCCAACCCTCCGGCGTACGGTCCAGCCGGGCGGCCGGAGCGCCGGTGAGCACCCGGCCGCCGTGCTTCTCCACGTGCCGGGTCAGTGGCTCCCAGATCGCCGTCGCGTAGTCCTCGTCCGGGCAGTCGAAGGCCAGCCCTTCGGGGTTGCCGAGCAGGTAGAAGTGGAACTGGGCGATCATCTCGGCGGCGGACATCTCCGCCTCGTGGTTGAAGAACGAGTGCGAGAAGACCTCGAAGAGCATCGCCCGGGCCCGGTCCGGCAGCCGCAACGAGCTGAGCAGCTCGTCGGCGGTCCGCTCGTCGAACTCGGCGTAGGTCCGCACCGGGTCGTAGGTGAGCAGCGGCAGCGCGGCGTCCCGGTCCATCGACCGCAGGTCCGCCAGGCGCAGGCTCGGGCTGCGCAGCAGCAGCGCCAGCAGGTTGGCGGGCGGGGCCGGCGGCAGCTTGCCGAACTCCTCGGTCGGCCACTGCGCGGACAGGATCGGATAGCCCGGGATCGGCTTGAGGAAACCCAACGCCGGGTCGACCCGGCGCAGGATCGACCGCCAGTTCCAGTACTGCCGGAAGAAGGCGTGGAAGCCGTGCTCGTTGCGCTGGACGCCGTCCGGCAGCTCCTCCGGCCAGGCGCCGAGCCGGCCGCCGAGGTGCGGCGCGGCCTCCAGCACGGTCACCTCCACCCCGCGCTCGGCCAGCACCACCGCCGCCGACATGCCGGCGATGCCGCCGCCCACCACCAGCGCCGTCACCGGTCGCGGCACGCGCGGGGCGCCACCGCCGCCCGGGTCCACCACGTGCTCCCGTACGCCGATGAGGCGACCTACCACTTGCGACAGACCCACGGGGCATCCTCCAGTCGGCGGTCCCCCCAGTCTGCCTGAGGTGAAAGGAAGGGACCCCTTTTAACGCATAGGGATGTGCGGGGCCCCTTCTTAACGCCCGGCGCCTCGCGGGTCCGCGCCCCGCGCGCCCGGCGCCCACGCGCCTGCGCGGGCGCGCGGGCGCGTGTTAACAAGGGGCCCTTCCTCTACCGGAGGCGTTAATAGGGGGCCCTTCCTTTCACGGGAGGCAGCGGCGGGGGCGGTCGGAGGGGGGCCAGACGTACTCCAGGTCGGGGGAGACGTCGGTGAACAGCGGGGCGTAGTGGGCGGGGTCCTTGCGCAGCAGCGACGAGCGGTGGCTGCGGTGCAGGTCGTCCCGGCCCAGCCAGGGCGGCAGCTCGCCGGTCGAGGCCAGCTCGTCCTGGGTCCGGATCACCGCGATGCCGCAGGCGGCGGCGAGGTCGGTGGCGAGCGTGGCGGCGCAGGTGTCCGCCCGGCCCGGCTCGCACCACACCGCGCACATGTCCAGCCCGTAGCGGGTCAGCGCCTCCTCGTACCCGGCCCACATCTTCACCGCGGGATGGTTGCGCCAGCCGTAGTCCGGGCGGGTCAGGCCGCGCAGCACCTGGATGGTCTCCACCCGCTGCTTGCCCAGCCGCTTCTGGTCCAGGGTCCGGGCGCTGGCCAGGAAGTCCGGATACGGCAGGAACGTCTGCATGCGGGTGCTCTACCCGTACCCGGCGACGCCATGCGTTCATGATCGAGGGGGCTGCGCCCACCGCGAGCGGCTGACTACGATCCGGGCATGGCCGAGCCCCTGCGCGACCGCGCGCGCCGCGCGACCGGCTGGCGACTCCGGATGAACGGGGACGAACGGCCCCACTACGTGATCTGCGGCGCCGACCCGCTGGCCTACTGGGTCGCCCGGTCGCTGCTCGCCACCGACTCGGCCGAGGGGCAGGTGCGGGTCACGCTCGTGGTGCCGGAGCGCCGCCGATCCGAGGGCCCGGACGGGCGGGATGTGCCCGGGGTACGGGTCGTCACGGCCGACCGGCTCGATGAGGCCACCTTCCGCCGGGCCGGGCTGGGCGGCGCGGCCGGGTTGGCCCTGCTGCGCCAGGACGACGTCGGCAACATGCATGCCGCGCTCTGCGCCCAGGAGGTCGAACCCCGGCTACGGCTGGTGGTCCGGATGTTCAACACCGGCCTGGCGGACGGGCTGCGGCAGCTGTTCCCCGACTCGGCGGTCATCTCCGACGCCTCGATGGCCGCCCCGGCCTTCGTCGCCGCCGCGCTGGGCGAGCTGGCCCCCACCCACTTCCGGCACGCCGGCCGCACGCTCTACGTCGCCCGCCGTGTCGACGTACGCCCGGCGGACGTGGTGTGCGGCCTGGCCGTCACCGACGATCCGGAGCTGGTCCGGGTACTGCCCGCGGACGAGGCGGCGGCCGACGTGGTGCTGGCCGAGGCGACCGGCCGGCCGGCCGGCACCGAGCTGGCCGCCCGCCGGTTGGTCCGGGCCCGGCGGCGCCGGCAACCCGTCGAGGTGCTGCTCCGCGCGGTGCGCAGCTTCGCCACCCGCAAGATCGGCGCCGCGGTGCTGGTGCTGCTCGGGGTGATCGTCGCGCTGGGCTGGCTCAATGCCCAGGCCGCCGGCGTCAACTGGAGCGAGGCGCTGTACCTCACCCTGGTCACCACGCTCAGCGGCCAGGACCCGGACGTCACCAAGCCGGTCGCCGCCCAGGTCATGCAGGTGGTGCTCAACCTGGCCGGGCTGGCGCTGATCCCGCTGATCACGGCCGTCGTGGTCGACGGGATCGTGAACGCCCGCCTGGCCCTGCACTCCGGCCGGATCCAGCCGGACCGCTCCGGCCACGTGGTGATGGTCGGGCTGGGCAACATCGGCACCAGGGTGATGGCCCAGTTGCACGACTTCGGCGTCGAGGTGGTGGCCATCGACAAGGACCCGGACGCGCGCGGCGCCGCGCTCGCGCACCGGCTGGGGGTGCCGCTGATCGTCGGCGACGCCGGCCTGGAGGAGACGTTGCGCTCCGCCTCGGTGGACACCTGCCAGGCGCTGGTGGTGGTCTCGACCGACGACGGGACGAACCTGCGTGCCGCGTTGATCGCCCGTTCGCTCGACCCCGACCTGCGGGTGGTGCTGCGGCTGTTCGACGGCGACTTCGCCGAGCGGATCCAGCAGGCGTTCGGCATCGGCATCTCGCGCAGCGTGTCCTACCTGGCCGCGCCGTCCTTCGCGGCGGCCCTGCTGGACCGCGCGGTGATCGCCACCATCCCGGTCGACCGGCACGCGCTGCTGGTCACCGAGGTGCCGGTGGTGGCGGGTTCCCCGCTGGACGGGCGACCGCTCGGCACGGTGGCCCGTCCGGGCGAAGTGCGCCTGTTGGCGCACACCCGCGCCGGCCAGAAGGCCGACTGGTCGGTCGACCCGCGCATGGTGCTGCAGGCCGGCGACCGGTTGACCGTGGTGGCCCGGCGGGCCGGGCTGACCGCCCTGCTCCGGGAGACCACACCCGCGCCGCCGCCCGCGCCGACCGGGCCACCAGCGCCCCGCGAGGCGGCTGAGTGAGCCTGCTCAGCGGTGGCGGAGGGCGTACCAGGCGGCGCCGAGGGCGAGCACGCCGAAGCCGGCGAGCACGCTGGGCAGCGGCAGGTTGACCGCGAGCAGCAGGCAGCCCACCAGTCCCAGGGCCGCGAGCGCCCGCACCGGCAGCTTCCGGGCCGGGTCCCGCCCCAGCGTCAGCGCCGCCGCGTTGGTGATCGCGTAGTAGACCAGCACGGTGCAGCTGGAGAAGCCGATCGCGCCCCGCACGTCGCCGAGCGCCACCACGACGATCACCACGGCGGCCACGGCCAGTTCGGCGCGGTGCGGCACCCGGTGGCGCGGGTGCACCGCCGCCAGGGTCGCCGGCAGGTCGTGGCGGCGGGCCATCGCCAGCGTGGTGCGGCCGACGCCGGCCAGCAGGGAGAGCAGCACCCCGGTCACCGCGACGGCCGCCCCCGCCCGGACCAGCCAGGCCAGCCCGGGGCGGCCCGCTGCCGACACCACCTCGACCAGCGGCGCGGAGGCGGCGGCCAGCCGGTCGGTGCCCAGCACGCCGAGCGCGACCACGGCCAGCGTCAGGTAGACGGCCAGCACCGCGCCGAGCGCGAGCGGCACGGCGCGCGGGATCGTGCGCTCCGGGTCGCGTACCTCCTCGCCCAGCGTGGCGATCCGCGCGTAGCCGGCGAAGGCGAAGAAGAGCAGGCCGGCGGCGGTGAGCACGCCGCGTGCCCCGACGTCGCCGCCGCCGGTGAGCCGGTCGACGGCCACCTGCGGCGCGCCGGTCACCGCCACCACGGCGAGCACGGTGAGCACCACGCCGACCAGGACCCGGGTGGCGGTCGCGGTCCTGCCGACGCCGCGCAGGTTCACCGCGGTCACCGCCACCACCGCGAGGACCGCGACGAGCCGGGCCCGCCCCGGCCACAGGTAGGCCCCGACGGTCAGCGCCATGGCCGCGCAGCTCGCCGTCTTCCCGACCACGAATCCCCACCCGGCCACGAAGCCGGCGAACGGGTGCAGTCGTTGCCGGCCGTAGACGTAGGTGCCGCCGGACTCCGGGTAGCGGGCGGCGAGCCGGGCCGAGCTGGTGGCGTTGCAGAACGCGATGAAACCGGCCAGCGCGAGCGCCACCAGCAGCCCGGCGCCGCCGGCCGCCGACGCGGCGGGCGCGAAGACCACGAAGACGCCCGCGCCGAGCATCGACCCCAACCCGATGACGACCGCGTCGGGTACGCCGAGCCGTCGTGCCAGCCGTTCCACAACCGCAGCCTAGGGGCGGGACGTGAACGACCGGTGCCGCCGGCATGATCCGCCGGCGGCACCGGTCCCGGTTCAGCAGGGCCCGTTGTCGGTCCAGACGCCCTGGCTGTTGGCCCCGGGGACGTCACCCTGGGTCCACCACCGCGCGGTCCACCGGTGCCCGCCGTGGGACACCACAGCGCCGCCGGAGTACGCGGTGCCGGCGGCCCAGGCCGGGGCCGTGCACGCCCCACCCGTGGACGTCGGGGAGGCGGTGGGCGTCGGGGAGCCGGCGCAGGCGCCCTGGTCGGCCCAGACCGCCGCGCTGCCCGGCGTCTCGCCCTGGGTCCACCACTTCGCGCTCCAGGTGTGCCCGCCGTACGAGACGGTCGCGCCGCCGGAGTACGCGGTGGCCGCCGACCACACCGGGGCGGTGCAGGTGCCGCCGCCGGGCGGGGTGGAGCCGCTCGGGCTCGGCGACGGGGTGACCACCGCGCCGCCGCGCGCCCAGTCGCCGGTCAGCGCGTACGTCTGGCCGCCGAAGGCGAGCGTGAGGTTGGCCGGGCCGGAGATCGGGAGTTGGTAGTTCAGCGTCACCTCGGCGTACGCGCCGGGCGCGATGGCGGCCGGCACGGTGAGGCGTACCCGGTTGTGGTCGCCCTTGAGGCCGCCCACGTTGCTGCCGGTGTGGCCGGTGGAGACCGTGGTGAGCGCCCAGCCGGACTGCTGGCTGAGCGTGGCCGGGGTGGTGGTGGGGTAGTCGAACTCCAGCTGGGCGCCGGCCGGGATCGGCGCGCCGGTGTTGTTGGTCAGCCGCAGCTCCGGGTTGATCGGGTAGTTGTTGTCGCCGAGCGCGAAGCCGCCCATGCCGACGGCCACGTCGAGCGTCTTCGTGGGCATGGTGGTGCCGGCCTTGCGGGCCCCGTACGCGGGCGCGGCCTTGAACCTGTCGTAGAGCAGCGTGGTGAGCGTGTCGCCCATGCCGTACTGGCCCTTGGCGGAGTCGTAGGCGTAGTCGCCGGCGAGTTCCCAGATCATCACGCCGCCGACGCCCTTGGCCGTGACCCAGTCGGCCTTGGCGGCGAGCGACTGGTCGTCCTCGGTGGAGAGGAAGACCTTCTTCTCGGCATTCCACAGCCAGGGCGCGACCAGCGCCGACGAGTAGTTCCGGGCGTAGCTGCCGCTGATCCGGTCGGCCGGGTCGGTGGCCGGGGTGAGCCCGTACGCGGTCAGGTAGTCGCCGGTGATGCCCTGCTGGAGGTTCTTCGCGTGCCACATCGGGTTGGCGCCGGCGGGCACCTCGTCGCCGGCGGCGTCGAGGTCGTGCCAGAGGTTGTCGATGCCGACCGCGCCGTTGCCGCAGGGGATGGTGGAGCCGATCGAGCCGCCGGTGCCGGCCGGGCACTTCGTCTGGTCGGGCAGCGCCGCCCGCCCCCACAGGCCGTTGGTGCCGCCGGTGACGCCCTGCCAGCCCCGGGTGTAGTAGGGCACGCCGATGTTCACCCGGCCGCTGGGCAGCGCGCCCCGGAAGTAGTGGTAGGCCCAGTCGGTGTTGAGGTAGCCGATCCCGGAGTACGCGCCGTAGACGCCGCCGGAGGCCAGCTCGGCGTCGTCGCCGTTGTCGTAGAGCGCCGCGTTCGGCCCGACGAAGTGGTTCCACGCGCCGTGCAGGTCGTAGGACATCACGTTGACGTAGTCGAGGTACTGCAACGCCTGGTAGGACTCCATGCCGCGCAGCAGCCACCCGGACGCGGGCGCGGCCACGGTGAGCAGGTAGTGCTTGCCGTCCGCGGCGGCGGCCCGGTCGAGTTTCTCCCGCAGCGTGCGCATCAGCACCTGGTAGGAGGCGTTGAGCCCGGCCCGCTTGGCGTCGGCCTGGGCGAAGTCGAGCGGGTTGCCGGCCTTGTTGTTGGAGGTCGGGTACTCGTAGTCGATGTCGACGCCGTCGATGCCGTAGGTGCGCAGGAACGTGACGACCGAGTCGGCGAACGTGTTGATGCCGGCGGTGTTGACCGTGTTGGTGCCGGTGGTGGTCATTCGGTAGAAGCCGCCGGAGTCCACCCGGTTGCCGGTGTCGTCGATGAAGCCGCCGGTCTCGGCCCAGCCGCCGACGCTGATCAGGGTGCGGACGTTCGGGTGCTGCTTCTTGTACTTGTTGAGCAGGTTGAAGTGCCCGGTGTAGGGCAGGCTCGGGTCCATCTCGGCGCCGGCCACGCCGGGCCAGGTCATGTTCGTGGCCGGGTTGTCCGGCGCGGCCGGGTTGCCGACGGAGATCCGGTTGTTCCCGTCGACGTGGGCGAACGCGTAGTTGATGTGGGTGATCTTCTGCCACGGGATCTGGTTCACCAGGTAGGCGGGTGCGCCGTTGCGGCCGGTGCGCCAGCTGGTGAAGTAGCCGATGATCCGGCGCGGGTGGTCGGCGCCCATCTTCTCCCGGCCCGCGGTGTCGTAGACGGTGCAGTAGGGCACCGCGACCCCGGGCGTGCGGTAGAGCCCGTCGGGCCGGCAGGCCTCGTCGTCGACGACGGCCGACCGCGCGTCCGGGGCGACGGCGACCGCCAGGGCCGCGGTCAGCAGACCGGCGGCGCCCGCCGACAGCCAGCGGCTGATTCGTCTCACCAGCACGTGCACCTCCTACATTTAACAAACTTAACTGTTAAGGTTGCTAAATGTATACCGGCGTCGATGCGTCAGGACAAGAGGCGGGATTCAGCCCAGCTGGTCGGTCGGCCGGGCCCACGGACCGAGCCGCCCGGGCAGCGGCAGGTCGTCCCAGGGCACCCGGTGCAGCAGCCGGTCCAGCAGCAGCCCGAGCAGCAGCCCGGCGAGCGAGTCGGTGAACCAGTGCCAGCCCAGGTAGACGGTGGTGCAGAAGACCACCGCGGGCGGCACCACCCGGACCACGGTGACCAGCCGGGGTCCGACGGCGCGGCCGACCGAGCGCAGCAGCGGGGCCAGCAGGAGGGCGAGCACGCCGTACCAGACGATCGCGTTGGCCACGTGTCCCGACGGGTACGACTGGGCGAACCGCACCGGCAGGTCGTGCTGGAACAGCGGCAGCGTCTGCTCGGCCGGCAGGAACGGCTCCTTCACCGACGCGCTCGGCGCCGGGCGGGCCGTCCACACCTTCAGCGGACCGATCGTGAAGAACGTCAGCACGAACGCGGTCACCGGCGGCAGCACCGGCCGCACCGAGCGCAGCCGCAGCGCGAGCAGCACCCCCAGCCCGGCCGCCAGCAGGGTCAGCGGGGTGCCCTGGCCGAGCAGGTTGAGCGCCATCGCCACCCAGCGGGCGGCGGTCGGGCGGTGTGCGGCCGACCAGTCGGCGACCGCCCGGTCGAGCCCGAACAGATGGTCGGTGGCGAGCGCCACGGTCAGCGCCACCAGGGCCGCGAGCAGCAGCCCGTCGAACCACCACCCGGCCGGTCGGACCGGTCGCAGCCGCAGGTCGCGGCGTACCCCTGAGGTCTGGCGCACGCGACCACGCTACCGGCCGAGCGCGCCGACCCAATCGGTGGCTGTGTGCCGAGCCACGAAGGGAAGCGCGGCGCGGGGGTCACCGGTCACACTGGTTGCCGTGCGGATCACCTCGGCCCTCGTCGACCCGGCGCTGCTCGACCTCCCCTGGTCGACCCCGCTGGAGCAGTGGCCTGCCGAGCACCTGGTGGCGCTGCCCCAGGGCATCTCCCGGCACATCGTGCGGTTCGTCCGGCTCGGCGGCTTCGTCTACGCGGTGAAGGAGACCGGCGAGCGGGTCGCCGAACGCGAGTACGACCTGCTGCGGGCGCTGGAGCGGATCGACTTCCCGTCGGTCGAGGCGATCGCCATCGTGGCCGACCGGCAGACCGACGACGGCGAGCCGCTCGACCCGGTGCTGATCACCCGGCACCTCCAGTTCTCCCTGCCCTACCGCGCGCTGTTCTCCAACACGCTGCGGCCGGAGACGATGAACCGGCTGCTCGACGCGCTGGCCGCGCTGATCGTCCGGATGCACCTGACCGGCTTCTTCTGGGGCGACTGCTCGCTGTCGAACACGCTGTTCCGGCGGGACGCGGGCGCGTTCGCCGCCTACCTGGTGGACGCCGAGACCGGCGCGCTGCACCCCTCGCTCTCCAACGGCCAGCGCGGCGAGGACCTGGAGATCGCCCGGGTCAACATCTTCGGCGAGGCGCTCGACCTCCAGGCCGCCGGCCTGCTGCACGAGTCGATCGACCCCGAGCTGGTGTGCGAGGAGGTCGTGCGGCGCTACGAGCGGCTCTGGCACGAGATCACCTACGAGCAGCAGGTCGAACGCGCCGCCCGGCACGACATCGAGGGCCGCATCCGGCGCCTCAACGAGCTGGGCTTCGACGTCGCCGAGGTGGCCATGTCGACCGTCGACAACGGGCGCTACCTGGTGCGACCCAAGGTGGTCGACGCCGGCTACCACACCCGACGGCTGCTGCGGCTCACCGGCCTGGACGCCGAGGAGAACCAGGCCCGCAAGCTGCTCAACGACCTGGACGCCTACCGGGTGGAGAGCGACCTCACCGACGAGCAGCAGGCGGCGCACCGCTGGCTCACCGAGGTCTTCGAGCCGGTGGTCCGGGCGGTGCCGGCGCACCTGCGCCGCAAGCTGGAGCCGCAGGAGCTGTTCGCACAGATCATCGAGCACAAGTGGCTGCTCTCCGAGCAGGCCGGTCGGGACGTCGGGATGCGCCGGGCCGTGCAGTCCTACCTGGCCGACGTGCTGGTGCACCGCCCGGACGAGCAGGCCGTGCTCGGCGTCGAGGTCCCCACCGCCTGACGGCCGGGTCACTCCACCCAGTCGCCGCCGCGCATCACCCGGACCACGTTCAGGTCGTCGTCCAGCACCACCAGGTCGGCGCGCAGGCCGGTCTGGAGGGCGCCCACCCGGTCGCCGAGGCCGATCGCGCGGGCCGGGGTGGTGGACACCATGCGGCAGGCGTCCGGCAGCGCGACCCCCGCGTCGACCGCGTGCCGCAGGGCGGCGTCCATGGTCAGCGTGCTGCCGGCGATCGCCCCGTCCCGGCTGAGCCGGGCCACGCCGTCGGCCACGGTGACCGCCTGGCCGCCCAGCTCGTACTCGCCGTCGGGCATGCCGGCGGCGGCCATCGCGTCGGTGATCAGCGCGGCCCGTTCCGGGCCGGCGACCGAGGTGGCGAAGCCGAGCATGCCGTCGTGCAGGTGGACGCCGTCGGCGACCAGCTCGCAGACCACGTTCGGGGCCTCCAGCAGCGCCACCACCGGGCCGGGCTCACGGTGGTGCACCGGACGCATCCCGTTGAACAGGTGGGTGCCGACGCTCGCGCCGGCGGCCACCGCCGCGCGGGTCTGCTCCCAGGAGGCGTCGGTGTGCCCGACCGCCGCGACCACACCGCGCCCGACCAGCAGCTCGATCGCCGCCGTCGCGCCGTCCCGCTCGGGGGCCAGGGTGACCATGCGCACCGCGCCGCCGCCCAGCTCGATCAGTTCGGTCAGCTCGGCCGTGGACGGGTCACGGAGGAACTCCGGGTTCTGCGCGCCGCAGCGGTCGGCCGACAGGTAGGGGCCCTCGAAGTGGATGCCGGCGAGCACCCCCTCCTCGACCAGCGGACGGAAGGCCGCGGTGGCGTCCCGCATCAGCGCGAACGGGGAGCTGACCAGGCTGGCCAGCAGCGTGGTGGTGCCGTGTCCGAGGTGGAACGCGGCGGCCTGCCGGGCCGACTCCGGGTCGCCGGTGGTGAACGTGTGGCCGCCCCCGCCGTGGGTGTGCATGTCGACGAAGCCCGGCACGATCCAGTGGCCGTCACGCACCGACGGGTAGTCGGCCACCGCGCTGATCCGGCCGTCCCGGATCTCCACGCAGCCCTGCCGGATGACCCCGGTCGGGGTCACCACCTTGCCGGTCACGCGCGCGGTCATCGGCTCTCCTTCGCCAGGGTGTCCAGGGCCAGCAGGGCGGCGCCCAGGCAGCCGGCCTCGTCGCCGAGGGCGGCCGCGACCAGGCGCGGTTCGCGGTGGAAGGTCAGCCGCTCCCGCAGCGCGTCGCGCAACGGGTCGAACAGCCGGGAGCCGGCCTGGGCGAGCCCGCCACCGAGCACCACTGTCGCCACATCGTAGAGCGCCTGCCCGGTGGCCAGACCGTCGGCGAGCGCCTCGACCGCCTCCCGCCAGACCCGCTCGGCGAGGCGGTCGCCGGTCGCCGCCCGGTCGGCCACCTCGGCGGCGGTCGCCGGTGTGCCGGCCAACTCGGTGTAGCGACGGCCGATCGCCGAGGCCGAGGCCACCGCCTCCAGGCAGCCGGCCCGGCCGCAGCCGCAGGGCGGGCCGCCGGGGCGTACCAGGATGTGGCCGATCTCCCCGGCGGCGCCGTGCGCGCCGACGGCGGCCGACCCGTCGACCACGTGCGCGGCGGCGATGCCGGTGCCGATCGCGACGAAGAGCACGTGCCCGGCGTCCCGGCCGGCGCCGAGCCGGGCCTCGGCCAGGCCGCCCACCCGCACATCGTGGCCGAGCGCCGCGGGCAGGTCGAGGCGCGTGGCCGCCAGGTCACCCAGCGGTACGTCCCGGAAGCCCACGTTGGCCGACCAGACCGCCACCCCGCGGGCCTCGTCGACCACCCCGGGCACGGCGATGCCGCAGGCCACCGGCGTGAGGCCGGCGGCGCGCGCCTTCCCCGCCAGCCCGTCGGCCACCTCCAGGACGGTGTCGACCACGGCGTCCGGGCCGCGCTGGGCGTCGGTGGCGTGCCGTTCGGTGTGCACGGTCGTGCCGTCCGGCCGGACCAGGGCGCACTTCATTCCGGTGCCGCCCACGTCCAGCGCGACGACGACCTCGTCGCCGCCCCTCACGCCGTCTGCCAGCCGGGCATGCGCTCATGGCCCTCGCTGCGCTCGGTGCGTTCGCTCATGCCAGAACCACGGACCGGGTGAGATGCCTCGGCGCGTCGGGGTCGAGACCTCGGCTGGTGGCGAGCGCGACGGCGAAACGCTGGGCCAGGATCAGGTCGGCCATCGGGTCGACCGGGTTGCGGCCGGCCGCCCAACTGGTCAGCACCGTGCGGCAGCCGTGCGTGCGGCTGTGCACGAACGCGGCGCCGGTGGCCGCCACGTCCTCCGGCAGACCGTCCGGGATGTCGCCGAACGCCCAGACCAGCCGGCCCGGGGCGGCGACCGAGATGGGGCCGTGCCGATAGTCCATCGCCGGGTACGCCTCGGCCCAGAACGTGGCCGCCTCGCGGCACTTCAGCGCCGCCTCCTGGGCCAGACCCACGGTCCACCCGCGACCGAGGAAGGTGACCTGCTCGATGCGGGCCGGGTCGATCGGCAGCGGCACCCGGACGGCGACCTCGGCGTCGGCGGCGAGCCGGCCGAGGTCCTCACCGAGGTGTGCGCGGAGCAGCGCGAGCGCGGTGGTGGCGAAGCGGGTCTGCACGACCGAGCGCTCGTCGGCGAAGGGCAGCGCGACCGTGGCGTCGGCCAGGGCGACGGCGGGGGAGTCCGGGTCGCCGACCAGGACCGTGGTGGGGATCCGCCCGCGCAGCGCGGCGAGCAGGTCGAGCACCTCGGTGGTGGTGCCGGAACGGGTGATCGCGATCAACCGGTCGTAGCGGCGGCCGGTGGGGAACTCGCTGGCCTGGAAGGCGTCCGTCTCGCCCTGGCCGGCGCCCTCGCGCAGCCCCGCGTACGCCGCCGCCATGAACCACGACGTGCCGCAACCGACCACCGCGACCCGCTCGCCGGGGCGCGGCAGCTGCCCGGCGACGGTCGGGGCGAGCCGGGCCGCCTCCCGCCAGCAGTCGGGCTGGCTCGCGATCTCCGCGTGCACGAACGCCATGACAACTCCTCGCCAGGGGAGACCTTGCGCAATAGGGCGCGATACAGCCGTCTTTCGCGCGTCATTCTGCGCGAAGTCGGGTGGCTGTGGCAACCGTCTCCCGGTTCGCGCAGCACAGGGTTTTGCGCAGACCCAGTTTCGCGCACTACTGTGCACGCAATCAATCACCGTTCGTGCACAGTCAGGGGAGGCCCCCGCGGTGGACCGCTACGCGCGCTGGAACGCGCTGCTCGAGATGCTGACCGACAGCGGCCGGGTCAGCGTCGAGGAGGCGGCCGAGCGGCTCGACGTCTCCCAGGCCACCATCCGGCGGGACTTCGACCAGCTCGCCCAGCAGCAGATGATCACGCGGACCCGAGGCGGCGCGGTCGCCAACGGCGTCTCCTACGACCTGCCGCTGCGCTACAAGACGGCCAAGCACTCGGCGGAGAAGCAGCGGATCGGCGCCGCCGCCGCGGCGCTGGTCACCCCGGGCACCGTGGTGGGGCTCAACGGCGGCACCACCAGCACCGAGGTGGCCCGCGCCCTGGCGGTCCGTCCGGATCTCAACACCAGTGCCGAGGGCGCCCAGCTCACCGTGGTCACCAACGCGCTGAACATCGCCAACGAGCTGCTGGTGCGCTCGCGGATGAAGGTGGTGGTGGCCGGCGGCGTGGTGCGGCCCAAGTCGTTCGAGCTGGTCGGCCCGCTGGGCGGGGCGCTGCTGCGCGAGGTCACCCTGGACGTCGCCCTGCTCGGCGTGGACGCGATCGACCCGCAGCTCGGCGCCGCCGCCCACCACGAGGGTGAGGCGGCCATGAACAGCCTCATGGTGGCCCGGGCCAAGCGGGTCGTGGTCATCGCCGACTCGTCCAAGCTGGGCGGGCACGCGTTCGCCCGGATCTGCCCGGTGGACCGGATCGAGACGCTGGTGACCGACTCCGGTGCTTCCCCCACGGTGGTGCAGGCGTTCCGGGACGCGGGCGTGCACGTCGTCTGCGCCTGAGGTGCAAGGAAGGGCCCCCGGTTAACGCCTCCGGTAGAGGAGGGGCCCCTTTTTAACACGCCGACACGTGCATACCCGGTATTGCCTTCGCGTGCATACCGCGTATGGTGTCGCTGTCACCTACTCATCGGGGGAGGTCAGCTGTGTCGGCTGTCCTGGAGATCGAGGGTCTCCGCAAGACGTACCGGAGCCGGAAACGCGGGGTACGCCACGCGCTCGACGGCTTCGACATGCGGGTCGAGGCCGGCCAGGTGCACGGCTTCCTCGGCCCGAACGGCTCGGGCAAGACCACCACGCTGCGTACGCTGCTCGGGCTGATCCGCCCCAACGGCGGCCGGATGGCGATCCTCGGCCAGGAGTTGCCGCACGCGCTGCCGGCGGTCGCCGGGCAGGTCGGCGCCATCGTGGAGAGCCCGCAGTTCTTCCCGCACTTCTCCGCGCGGGACACCCTGGGCCTGCTCGCCCAGGCCGGCGAGCTGCCCAGGCAGCGGGTCGACGAGGTGCTGGAGCTGGTCGGGTTGCGCGACCGGGCCGGCGAGCGGGTGAAGACCTACTCGCTCGGCATGAAGCAGCGACTCGCCGTCGCGTCGGCGCTGCTCAAGAACCCGAAGCTGCTGATCCTCGACGAGCCGGCCAACGGCCTCGACCCGGGCGGCATCCGGGAGATGCGCGGGCTGATGCGCGGGTTGGCCGAGTCCGGGATGACCGTGGTGCTCTCCAGCCACATCCTGGGCGAGATCCAGCTCATCTGCGACTCGGTCACCATCATCTCGCTCGGCCGGCGGGTCGCGTACGGGCCGGTCGAGGAGGTGCTCGCGGCGCACTCGCAGGGCAGCGTGCGGGTGCGGCTGGAGGCGGTCAGCGACCTGCCCCAGGCCGCCGCGACGCTGACCCGCTCCGGCATCCGGGTCGCGGCCAGCGAGGCCGACCACCTCATGCTGTCGGGCGTGGACAAGCCGGCCGAGGTCAGCCGGCTCCTCGCCGAGCAGGGTCTCTACGTCAGCGAGCTCACCCCGGTCGCGGTCGACCTGGAGAGCGTCTTCCTCGAACTGACCGCGACCGCGCCGGTCCCCGGCCAGCACCGTCAGGTCGATCAGTCCGCCAAGGTCGACCAGACCGGCACCGCGGGAGGTTGGGGCGCATGAGCCTGTTCGTCACCGAGCTGCGCCGGCTCGGCAAGCGCCGGCTCACCCGGCTGCTGCTCGTCCTGCTGCTGGTCGGGCTCGCCACCGTCGCCACCGCGTTCAGCTTCTCCAGCCACAAGCTCTCGCCCGAGGTGGTCGCCGCCGCGCAGGCGGAGTCCGACGCCCAGTACAAGCGGTCGGTGGAGGACTGGAAGCGCACCGTGGCCGACTGCGAGGCCGCCCAGGCCCGCGGCGAGCAGACCGAGGAGCGGTTCGGCCCGAACTGCGGCAAGGACTACCAGCCGCAGCCCGAGATGTTCGACCCGAAGTGGAACCTGCCCTACCAGTTCGACTTCCGGGCCGAGTTCCCCACGTTCATCGCCGTCTTCGCCGGGGCCGTGGCGCTCTTCGCGTTCATCGTCGGCGCCTCCTTCGTCGGTGCCGAGTGGAACACCGGCGGCATGATGAACCTGCTGCTCTGGCGACCGAAACGGCTCGCCGTGCTGGGTACGAAGCTGGCCGCCCTGCTCACCACCGTGCTCGGCGTGACAGTGGTGCTCGGCGCGCTCTGGACGGCGGCGTTCTGGCTGATCGGCACGTCCCGCGGCACCACCGCGAAGATGACCGCCGGCGTCTGGCGCTCGATCGGGCTGGACGGGCTGCGGGCGGTGGCGCTGGTGCTGGTGGTCGGCGCGGTGGCCTTCGCGCTCGCCTCGCTGGGTCGGCACACCGCCATGGCCCTGGGCGCGGCGGTGGCGGTCTTCGCGATCAGCGAGATCGGCATCCGGATCGCGGTCGGCGTGCTCTCGGTGCCGTTCGGCGACCGCTACGTGCTCTCCACGTACGCCCAGTCGTGGTTCTTGAAGCAGGCGGAGCTGTTCGACTACGACACCTGCCAGTTCGCCAAGGGCGCCTGCGAACCGGCCAAGTACGTGGTGACCTGGCAGCAGTCGGCAGTGGTGTTCGGCGTCGGGGCCGTGGCGGCCCTGGTCGGGGCGTTCTGGACGATGCGCCGGCGGGACATCTCCTGACCGCCGTCCGCGCCGCCGGCCGACGCCGGCGGCGCGGACCGCGCGTGCGATGCGGCCGGGGACGGCCCTGGTTACGCTGGGGTCCCCCCGGCCGGCGCGTACCCCGCGCCGGTCATCTGCCGTCGGAGAGGAGCGCCGTGTCCGCCGACGCCACCCCACGGGCCACCGACCGGGCCGAGCCGTCCACCCCGGACGCGCCGCCCACCGTCCCCCCGCCCCGCTCGGCGCCGCCGGTCGAGTCCGCGCCGCCCGACGAGGCGCCGTCCCCCGACGCGGCCGAGCCGGTCGGGCAGGAGCCGGTCGCCGGGCTCACCGAGCGGGAGCGGCGGATCCTCGCCTTCGAGTCCCGCTGGTGGAAGCACGCCGGCGCCAAGGAACAGGCCATCCGGGACACCTTCGGTCTCTCCGCGACCCGCTACTACCAGCTGCTCAACGCGTTGCTGGACCATCCGGCCGCGCTCGCCGCGGAGCCGGTGCTGATCGGCCGGCTGCGGCGGCTCCGCTCGTCGCGGGCACGCAACCGCCGGCGCTGACCGGCCTCACTTCTCGTACGTGCGCAGCCCGTTGCCGATGGCGAAGAAGGTTGGCGCCCACTCGCCGATGAAGATGCCCCAGCGGTCCGCCCGCGCCACCCCGGCACGCTCCAGGCTCTTGGAGAGGAACCAACTCGTGAATGAGAGCCCGATACTGACGAACCCGGCGACGTAGGCGTGCTCCGCCCGGATTCCCGACTCGTGCAACCGTTCCAACATCGCGACCCCCTGGCGCTCGTTCGGACCCGATCGGGGATGACGCTACCGGCTGCGCCGATGCGGTGACGCAAGGTTGCCGAGATGTGCCGGTGGGGCGAGGTCGCATGGCCCCGCGCCCCCCGGGTAGGCGGCGTGCGACGACGGAGGGAGTGCAGCGATGGGTGCACCGGACCGCCGGTACGCGACCGGCAGCAGCCCGGCCCGGGCGGTGGGGCAGGCGCCGCTGATGCGGGTGCGCTCCGCCTCCGACCCGGCGCCCGGCCGGCCGGAGAACGAGGACGTGGTCTTCCGGTTCGGTCCGCTGGTCGGCGTCCTCGACGGGGCGACCGTGCCGGAGGGCTTTGACACCGGATGCGTCCACGGCCCGGCCTGGTACGTCCGTCACCTGGCCGCCCGGATCGGCGTGGCGGTCGCCGCCCGACCCGGTGCGACGCTGATGAGCAGCCTGGCGGCGGCGATCCTGGCGGTACGGGCCGACCACGGCGGGGTGTGCGACCTCGACCACCCGGGGACCCCGTCGTCGACCGTGTGCCTGCTGCGCGAGGGTGGCGACCGGGCCGACTACCTGGTGCTCTGCGACAGCCCGCTGGTGCTGCAGACCGACCGGGAGGTCGAGGTGGTCACCGACGACCGGTTGGAGACCGCGCTGGCCGACCTGCGGCGCGTCGCCGCCGCGCTGCCCGACGACGAGGTCGACCCGACGGTCCGGTTCCGGCGCGCGATGAGCGTGCAGCGGACGCGGATGAACCGCACCCACGGCTACTGGGCGGCGGCCGCCGATCCGGACGCCGCCTACCACGCGGTGACCGGCGCGGTCCCGCTGCGCGGGCCGGGTGCGCTGCGCCGCGTGGCGCTGCTCAGCGACGGAGCCTCCTGCGCGGTCGAGCAGTTCGGCCTCTTCGACTGGGCCGGCCTGCTGGAGGTGGCGGCCGTGGAGGGGCCGGAAGGGCTGATCGACCGGGTCCGCGTGGCCGAGCGGGACCACCCCGACCGGCTGCGCCGGCGCAAGCGCAGCGACGACGCCTCGGTGGCGCTCTGCGAGTTCGGACCGGTCGGGTGAGCACGCTCACGCCGGAACGGACCGGTCGGATGACAACGCAGCGTGAGGCGGAACACCCCGGGGGTACGACCGGCCGACCCGCTCCGCCGTACCGGCAGTAGGTCCCCAAAGGGGTGGACGCGCGGCGGAACGGGCGGCAGACTGCGGCTCGTGACGGGTGCGGTACGGCTGGAGCCGGTGGACGAGCGCAACCTGGAGCCGTTGCTCTCCGTAGCGGCGGCCGAGGCTGAGCCGGAGGACGTGATGCCCCCGGTGGACGCTCCGGCCGGCTGGTCGTTGGCCCGTCGGGACGCCTTCCGTGAGTTCCACCGGGCCAGCTCCGGCGGTCTGGCCGGCCCGACCCGCACCGCCATGTACGCCGTCGTCTCCGGCGGCGAGGTGGTCGGGATGGTGCGGATGGCCCGCCGCGACGAGCCCGGGGTGGTGGAGACCGGCATGTGGCTGGGCCGGTCGGCCCGGGGGCGGGGCCTGGGTGCCGCCGCGCTGCGGGAGTTGCTGCACGTCGCTGCGGCGGCCGGAATGCACACGGTCGTCGCGGACACCACGCCGGACAATGCCGGCGCTCTTTCCGTTCTTCGTCGATGCGGCGCGGAATTGCACGAAGAGAACGGCAAGGTGCACGCCAGAATGTGTCTCGACTCGACCATTCCGAGCCACTGAACACACGCTTGCCGCAAGGCAATCATTCTGTGTTCTCCCTGCTCATTTAGGCTTCGGTGCGATTTTCATCCTTTTCTGCGACACCATTCGCATTCCCCAAGGAAATGTTTCGCACATGTGCTGACGGGTACTGCCCGCCGGGTCCGCTGATGGCGGGACACCGGTCGCAGGCCCTTTTTCGCTGATCCCCGGCAGCTGTCTCCCGGGTTTGCTCCAGCATGTGGTGTCCCTTCCGCCGGGGAGCGAAGGAGAACTGATGAAGAGCGGAGCTCGGATCGCCCTGGCGGTCGGTTTCGGATATGTCCTCGGCCGCCGCAGGAAGCTGCGGACCGCACTCACCCTGGCCGCCGCCGTCGCGGCCGGCCGGGCCAGCCAGAACCCCGGCGGCCTGAAGCAGATGGCCACCGGCCTGCTCGGGTCCAGCCCTCAACTGGGCAACCTCGGCAAGCTCGGCGCGCCGCTGGTCACCGCCGGCCGGGCCGCGGCGACCGCCGCCGCCGGCAGCGGCATCGACGCGGTCAGCGGCAGGCTGCGCAGCGGCGCCGACGCGTTGCGCCGCCGCTCCGGCGAGCAGCCGGCGGACGAGCGCTCGGCGCCCGACGAGGAGCAGGAACTCGACGAGCAGCCCATGGTCGACGACGACGAGGACCGCGACGACGAGGACCGGGCCGAGCGGCCGGCGCCGGTCCGTCCTGGACGGGGGCGGTGACGATGGCCCCCACCAGCCTCACCGACCGGGCACGTGAACAGATCGGCGACGAGCTGCGCAACCTCGCCTCCGCGATCGGGGAACGGGCCGTGCAGGTGGTCACCGAGCGGGTCACCGGCGCCACCGGTCGACTCAGCGAGTACGCGAAGCAGGGCGGCGGTCCCGGCCTGGTCGCCGCGGCCACCGGCGCGCAGAAGCTCGCCGACGGCAACTCCCCGCTGAAGGCCATGTTCCATGCCGGCGTGGCCGGCGGTAAGGAGAAGCTGATGTCGGCGTTCGGCGGCGGCAAGGGTGGCAAGGGCGGCGGCAAGAAGCTCAAGGTCACCAACATCGTCGAGACCATCGAGGTCGGCGTGCCGGTCCGGGTGGCCTACAACCAGTGGACGACGTTCGGCGACTTCCCGAGCTTCATGAAGAAGGTCGAGCAGGCCGACAACGACGAAGACGAGAAGATGACCTGGAAGGCGCAGGTCCTCTGGTCGCACCGGACCTGGGAGTCGACCATCGTCCGGCAGATCCCGGACCGGCTCATCCACTGGCGGTCGAAGGGCGAGAAGGGCTCCGTCGACGGAACGGTCAGCTTCCACGAGGTCGGCCCCGAGCTGACCAAGATCCTGGTGGTGCTGGAGTACCACCCGCAGGGTCTGTTCGAGCACACCGGCAACCTCTGGCGGGCCCAGGGTCGCCGCGTGCGGCTGGAGCTGAAGCACTTCGTCCGGCACGTGATGACCGAGACCGTGCTCGACCCCGACTCCGTCGAGGGCTGGCGCGGCGAGATCGAGGACTCCCAGGTGGTCAAGGACCACGAGACCGCGCTCCGCGAGGAGCAGGAGGGCCGCGCCGAGAAGCCGGAGACCGAGTCCGAGGAGCCGGAGGAGGAGCGCCGACCCGCCGAGCGTGGCCGCCGCCGGCCCCCGGCACGCCGTCGCCCCACGCCCGCGGAGGAGGAGTACGCGGACTACGACGACGGCGAGGACTTCGAGGACGACGAGTACGACGAGGAGCCCGAGGAGGAGGAGCCGCCGCGTCGGCGGCAGCCCGAGCGGGCCCGCCGCCCGCAGCGCGCGGAGCGGGAACCCCGCGAGGAGCGGGCCCGTCGTGCCCCCGAGGCGCCCCGCCGTCCGGTGGTCCGCCGTCGGCGTGAGGAGCGTGGGGAGTGAGCGTCGCCGCGACGGCCGGGAGTCCCGGCGGCGCTGCCCACCGACTGAGCCGTCACCGCCGGGTGGCGGCGTACGACTCGAGGTGGGCGAGCTGCACCGGATCGAGCGACGGGCGTACCCGGGCGCGGGCCGCCTCGACGTGCGCCGCGGTGACCGTGCGGGCGCTCAGCGACTCGCGCATCGCGGCCAGCGCCGCCTCCCGCACCAGCGCCGCGCAGTCGGCCGCGGAGAAGCCGTCCAGGTCGCCGCCGAGCGCGTCGAGGTCCACCTCCGGCGCGAGCGGCACGTTCCGCGCCGCCGCCCGGAGGATCTCGGTCCGGGCCGGACCGTCCGGCGGGGGCACGTAGACCAGGCGTTCCAGCCGGCCGGGACGCAGCAGCGCCGGGTCGACCAGCTCCGGCCGGTTCGTCGCGCCGACCACCACCACGTTGCGCAGCGCCTCCACCCCGTCCAGCTCGGTGAGCAGCGCGGCGACCACCCGGTCCGTGGTGCCGCCGTCGGTGGCCTGGCCGCGTACCGGGGCCAGGGCGTCCACCTCGTCCAGGAAGACCAGGGTGGGCGCCGCCTCCCGGGCCCGGCGGAACAGCTCGCGGACCGCGCGTTCGCTCTCGCCCACCCACTTGGAGAGCAGTTCGGCGCCCTTCACCGACAGCACGTTCGCGCGCCCGGAGCCGGCCAGCGCGGTGACCAGGTAGGTCTTCCCGCAGCCGGGCGGCCCGTAGAGCAGCACCCCGCGCGGCGGCGTCACACCCAGCCGGGCGAACGTGTCCGGATAGGTCAGCGGCCAGAGCACCGACTCGGTCAACGTCTGCCGGACCTCGTGCAGCCCGCCCACGTCGTCCAGCGTCACCGACGCCAGCTCCAGCGTGGAGGCGGCCATGGTGGTCGGCCGGACCACCTCCAACGCGGCGGTGAAGTCGGCCATCGCCACGGTCGGCGTCTCCGCCGTCTTCTGCCGCAACGCGGCCCGCACCCCGGCCTCCCGGACCAGCGCCGCGAGGTCCGCGGCGACGAAACCGGGGGTACGCGCCGCCACCTCGTCCAGCCGGACGTCGCCGGCCAGCGGCACCTGGCGGGTGAGCACTGTCAACTGCTCCCGGCGCAGCGCCGGGTCGGGCAGCGGCACGGTGATCCGCAGGGCCAGCAGGTCCGGGCCGCGCAGCGCCGGGTCCACCGCCTCGGGGCGCGCGCTGGTGCAGACCACCGCCGCGCCGGCCCGTACCGTCTCGGCGACGACCTGCCGGAACACCGTGGCCAGCGGGCCCGGCTCGTCGGCCGGGGCGATCGCCTCCACGTCGGTGACCAGCAGCACGGCGGGTCCGCCGGCGCGTACCGCCGAGGCCGCCTCGCGCAACCGTCGGGCCGCCGCGTCGGCGGTCGACGCGGCCAGCTCCGGTGCCCAGAGCGGACGGATCCGCGCGCCCACCCGGGCGGCGACGGCGCGGACCAGCGCTGCCTTGCCCGAGCCCGCCGGGCCCTCGACGAGAACCCCGAGCGAGACGGTGGTGCCCAGTCGGCCCAACACCTCGCCGTGGTGGAAACCCAGGTCGAGCAGCTCGGTCAGCTCCTCGGCCTGGGCCCGCAGGCCGGGCAGCTCGTCCACGTCCGGCGCGTCCTCCGGACCGAGCAGACCCTCCGCCGCCGTCGCGACGGGCGCGGAGTCGGGCACCTCCGCCGGGCCGGAGCCGCGGGTGGCCGGGCCGTGTTCCCAGCCCACCACCGTGTCCATGGTGACCAGCGCGCCGGTCGCCGGCTCGGCCGCGACCACGGTGAGCAGGGTGCTGGTCCAGGCGTACCCGACGGAGCTGGCGAGGCTGCGCCGCGCCGCCTCGACCAGGCCGCGCACGGCGGCGTCCGGGAGCACGTCCTGCGGCAGCAGCGAGACGTCGTCGCCGGCGGTGACCACCTTGCCCAGCAGCGCGAGCCGCAGCATCTCCGGCGGAACCGCGGCGACCACCGCGGCCGGGCCGGCCACTGTCACCCGGCGCGCCGGGGCGGCTTGCAGCGGGCTCACCGTGACCTGCCCGCCGGCCCGCACGCCGAGGTTGCCGAGCAGCAGGTCGTCGGCGTACAGCAGGGCGCTGCTGGTGCCCGGCTCGGCGGCGGCCGCGATGCCGGCGGTCACCCGGCGACCGGTCAGGCGCACCGGGTCGCCGGGGCGCAGGGCCAGCGCGGTCAGCACCTCGGGGTGCAGGCGTACGACGCCCCGGCGGGCGTCCAGCGCGGCCGGCCGCAGGCTCGCGGTCAGGGTCAGGTCGGGTTCCGCCACCCGCCGACAGTAGCCGCCGGCACCACACCCCGCCGGGGGTCAGCGCGGGCCGGGGTCCTCCAGCAGGGACGGGTCCCGGCGGATCATCTCGGCGAGCCGGGCCGCCGGGTCGGTGTCCAGCGGGTCGTGCCCGGGGGCGGGCACCGTCTTCACCGACATCGGCCAGGCCGGCGGGGGCGCCGGCGCGGCGGCCGGGCCGACCGTCACCGCCGGGCCCGCCCAGGAGACCCGCAGCGGGTACGCCTGGCCGCCCAGCTCGACCCGGAGCGTCACGTCGAGCCCGGGATGCTCGGCGACCACCCGTCGGACCGCCTCGGCGACCTCCTCGACCGGGTCCCGCCGGTGTGGCGCCTCACCGCCCCGCAGCCGGTACGCGCCGTGCCCGGCGCGCCGGTCCGGCGGCCCGTCCGGCAGCCCGTCGGCGACGCCACCCCGTTCGGCCGCTTCGGCCGGCTCGCCGGGCGGCGGCTCCCGTCGGCGCCGCGCCTCCTCGCGCCGAGCCAGCCGGGCCAGTGTCTCGTCCAGATCACCCCTCATCGCGTCCACCCCCTTCGCCAGAAAACGGACCGGACCGAGCGTCGGTTCAACCCTCCCGGGACCGGGTCGCCCGGTCCAGCGCCCGGTCCAGGACGACCAGCAGGGCGTCCCGGACGGAGAGCCGGTCCCGGGCGTCGAACTGCACCAGTGGCACGTGCTCGGCGATCGCCAGCGCCCAGCGGATCGACGGCAGGTCCAGCGCCAGCTTCCCGTCGAAGGCGTTGACGCCGACGGCGAACGGCAGTCCGGCCCGCTCGAAGAAGTCGATCGCGGGATAGCAGTCGTCGAGCCGGGCGCTGTCCACCACCACCAGCGCGCCGAGCGCGCCCCGGGCCAGGTCGTCCCACATGAAGCCGAACCGGGCCTGGCCGGGCGTGCCGAAGAGGTAGAGCTTCAGGCTGCGGTCGATGGTCACGCAGCCGAAGTCCATCGCCACCGTGGTGGTGGTCTTGCCGGCCACCCCACCCGGATCGTCCACGCCGATGCCGGCGCTGGTCATCTCCGCCTCGGTGGTCAGCGGCGCGATCTCGGAGATGGCGCCCACGGTGGTCGTCTTGCCGACCCCGAAGCCACCGGCGATGAGGATCTTCACCGGGATCGGCGGGCGGGGCGCGGGCGCCCGTCGCACGATCGGGGCCGGTTCGCCGGGCACGCCGGGGGGCCGGTACGGCAGCGGCGGCGGCGCCGGCGGGGGCGGTGTGGCCCGACCGATCAGCGGGGCCGGCCCGCCGTAGCGGGTGGGGGCGCTGTTCGCGGACGGCCCGCCCAGGGCCGCCGCCGGCCATTCAGGAGATCGCACGGAGTCCATCAATCACTCGCAGGATGATGTCGGGATCGAGGGCGTCGTCGACGTCCGCGACGTGCACGTCGAGATGACCGGCGGCGCGCAGGTCGCCGACCAGCACCCGGGTCACCCCGAAGTGCATCCGGGTACGGGCGGAGATCTCGGCGACCGAGACCGGCTCGGCGCAGATCGCGACGATCGCCGCCAGCTCCGGGGCCAGCCGGGCGGTCACCGCCCAGGTGCCGCTGCCCGCGCGGGCGGTCACCTGGGTCTCCAGGCCGATCGCCGGGTCACCGTCCACCCGTCCGGCGGTGAGCACGAACGGGCGTGGGCCGGTCGGCTCCCCATCGACCGCGTCCGGCTCGTCGACCGGGGCGGACGCGCGCAGGAAGGGACGGATCCGGACGCCGGGTTCCGGCTCCGGGTCCCCGCCGGCGGCCCCCGGGATCATTGCTGGACGGCGTTCTTCAGCTCGGCGATCAGGCGGGGGCTCAGGGCGCCGCCGGCGCGGCCCGCGAAGAGCGTCATCTCGTACGCCACGGTGCCCAGGTTGGCCGAGCGGTCGGCGACCACGCCGAGGACCGAACCGCTGCTGATCGCGCTGATCAGCAGGTAGCCCTCGGCCATGTCGACGATCACCCGGTTGAGCGCGCCCAGCGCGTACCAGCTCGCGGCACCGCCGGCGAGGCTGGTCATGCCGGAGACGACGGCGGCGAGGCGCTCCGCGTTGGACCGGTCCTTGATGGCGGACATGGCCATCAGCAGCCCGTCCGAGGAGACCGCGATCGCCTCCATCACCCCGGCGGTGCTGGAGGTGAACGAGTCGAGCAGCCAGTTGAAGGTACGCGCCTCGGGGCTGAGGTCGCCGGTGGAGCTCTGTTCGACGTTGTCGTGCAGGAACGGGCTGGTCACCGTGATGGATCCTCTTCGTAGCGACGGTCGGTACTGACTTCGCGCAGAGCACGGGCGACGCCCGCCTCGAACTCGGTGATGAGGTTGCGGACCTCGACGGGGTCGCCGGGGTCGGAGCTGGCCGGGGGCGCGGCCGGCACCGGGGAGACGGCCAGGTTGGCTCCGGGCACCCGCCGGCTGAGCCGGGGGCGTCCCGGCGTCGGCGGGGCCGGGGTGACGTCGTCCTCGGCCCGGCGTACGCCGTCCTGGAACGCCTCGACCAGCGCCCGGACCGAGGCCGGGTCGGCGGGGACTCCGATCAGCGGCCCGGTGGCCGGGCCGGCGGGGGCCGCCGGGGTGCCCGTGGGCAGGTTCGCCCCGGGCACCCGCTTGCGGATCGGCCGGGTGCCGGCCGGTCCGGGTCGCCCGGCCGGCGGGCCGACCGGGGCCGGTCCGGTGGACGGCCGGCCGGCCGGGGGCACCGGCGGTGGGCCGGCCGGCGGGAAGGCGGGGCCGGGCGGCAGGCCGTCGGACGGTACGCGGGCGGGGCCGGTCGTCGGCCCGGCGGCCGGGGGAGCGGCCGGTGCCGGGCCGACGACCGGTGTCGGCGGGGTCGGGGCGGCGGGGTACGGAGCCGGGCCGGCGGGTGGCGTGGTCGCCGGGCCGGCGGCGGGCGGCCAGGCCGGCGGCGGCCCGGCGGTGGGGAAGCGAAGATCGTCGACCGGCGCGCCGCCGGCCGGGGCGGCCACCGGCACGTCCCGCGGACCGGCCGGGTCCGGGGTGTCGGGCTGACTGCCGAACGCGTCCCACGACTCGCCGGTGGCGATGCTGCGGGTGGCCCGGGTGAGCAGTTCGGCGTCGAACCCGGCCGGTTCGACGGCGGCCGGCGGGGTGTCGACCGGCCGACCGTCGGCGGGCCGGCCGGGTGCCGGCGCCTCGGTGGCCGGTGCCGGCTGCCGCTCCGCGGGTGCGACGGTGGCCCGGGCCGCCGTGGCGGAGGGGCGCTCCGGCCGGCGGACCACCAGCGAGGCGGCCGGGATCTCCACGCCGGCGGTGACCCCGCCGCCCGAGGTCGCGGCCAACCGGACCGTCCAGCCGTGCCGGCGGGCCAGCCGGCCCACCACGAACAGGCCGAGCACCTCGGTCGGCGCGAGGTCGAGCCGTTCCCGCCGGGTGAAGCGGGCGTTCTCCTCGGCGAGCCGCTCGGCGGCGAGGCCGATGCCGTGGTCGACCACGGTGAGGCGGGCGCCGCCGTCGGTCAGCTCGCCGGCCACCACCACCCGGGTGTGCGGCGGTGAGAAGGAGGTGGCGTTCTCCATCAGCTCGGCCAGCGCCAGCACCAGGTCGCCGGCGATCGCGGGCGCGGCCGAGACGCCGGGTGGCACCTGCACGTCGACCCGGGTGTAGTCCTCGATCTCGCCGAGCGCGAGCCGCACCACGTCGGCCAGCGGGACCGGCGCCACGTGTCCGTCCGAGCCGGTGGCGCCGGAGAGCACCACCAGGCTGCCGGCGTTGCGGCGCAGCCGGCTGGAGATGTGGTCGAGCCGGTAGAGGTGCTCCAGCCGGGCCGGGTCGGCCTCCTGCCGTTCCAGCCGGTCGATGAGCGCGATCTGGCGGCCGACCAGGTTCTGCGTACGCCGGCCGACGTGGCCGAACATCTGCGCCACGTTGCGCCGGCCGGCCACCTGCCGCTCGACCAGCCGGGCGGCGGTGTGCTGCACCCGCTCGAACGCGCGGGCCAGGTCGCCGATCTCGTCCCGGGCGTCGACGTCCACCGGGTCGAGGCGTACCGGTGGCACCGACTCGGTCTCGTCGTCGGCGACCCGGGTCAGCTCGGCCTCGGCGACCCGGGCGACGCGTTCGGCGGACCGGGTGAGCCGGCTCAGCGGCCGGGCCACCGTCCGCGCCACGGCCATGCTCAGCAACACCACGAGGAGCAGGATCAGGACCGCCGCGACGCTGACCAGCCAGGCCGCGGTCAACGCGGTCCGCTGCTCGGTGCGGGTCTCCGCGATCACGTCCGCGACGACCTTCTTCTCCACGAACTGGCCCAGGGTGATCATCGAGCGGACCGAGGGGAAGAGCGCTTCCAGCGGCACCGGCGCGATCGCCCCGATCGGGTCCCGGACGCTGTCGACCAGGAACGTCGGGCTGGTCCGGGCCGCCACGGCCGCGTCGTCCAGCCGGGCCAGCTTGAGCTGCTCCGGCGTGATCAGCTTGCGGAACCGCTGGTTGTCCACGTTGAGCGCGGCCATGCAGGCGATGTACGAGCCGGCCACCTTCGCGTCGCCGGTCGCCTTGACCAGCACGATCTGGGTGGCGCAGGAGCTCAGCCCCTCGTCGGCGCGCAGCAGCGCGTCCAGGGCGAGCACCTGCCGCCCGGCCGCGGTGTCGGTGTCCACCTGGAACGGCAGCCGCAACGACTCGATCAGGGCGGTGTCGACCGCGGCGAACGCGGTGAGGATCTGTTCCGGTGCGGCCCGGCCGGCGAGCACGGCGGTGCGGACGTCGGCCAGCGTGCGTACCCCGTCGAGGGCCGTGCGGACCGGTGCCGGCAGCGTCTCGGCGCGCAGGTCGGCGACCCGGTCGTCGACGGTGACGGACTTCTGGACCAGTTCGGTGCGGGTGACCCGGCCGAGCAGCAGCCCGATCGAGAGCAGGCGTTCCTGCTGGAGGTCCTGGACCAGGCTGCCGATCCGGCTGGCGACGCGGACGGTCTCGGCGGTGTCGGCGGCGCGCTGCGCGGTGGTCACCCGGTCGACGACCACCGGCACGGCCAGCCCGACCATGCTGAGCAGCGGGATGATCACCAGCAGGGCGAGCTTGCCCCGGATCCGCAATCTAGCGAGCAGCATCGAACGGCCTCCACCGCTCGGCGTCGCCGCCGCCGACCGTGACGGGCTGGCGGTCGGCGGGCCGGGTCGCGACCGGCTGGTCCGGGCGGCCGGTCGGCGGCCGCCCGGCCTCGGCCGGCTCCCGCGCCTCGGTGGAGCGGTGCCGGCCCCGGCGCAGCGCGGCGAGCTGGACCACGGCGAGCCCGGCCAGCAGCGCCACCGCGACCCCGGCCGCGATCCGGGCCAGGAGCCGGTCCCGGTCGAGCGTGTCCAGCCGCTCCTGCAGCAGCGCGTCGAGCTGGTCGAGGATCACCGTGCGGAGTTCCTTGGCGGCGTTCTGGGCGGTCAGGCCGGCGTTGGTGAGCTGGTCGGTGCTCGGCGCGGCGCGCCCGGCGGTGGGTGCGGAGAACGCGGTGAACGCCTCCAGCGAGCGCTGGTAGGTGTCCAGCGGGGTGAGCACGTTGGCGCCCAGGTCGGTGCTCTCCGAGCTGTCCACCGCCGAGCGCAGGTCGGCGACCAGGTCCATGGCGGGGCCGAGCGCGGCGACCCGCAGCTCGGCCAGCTCGGTGCCGGTCTTCACCCGCTCGGCGGCGGGGCGGGCGGGGGCCAGCCGGACCAGGTCGGCGAGCCGGCCGGCCAGCACGGTCGCGGTGGGCAGGTCGCCGCCGATGCCGTCCTGGAGGAAGAAGGAGTCGGCCCGGGGGTCGCGGATCAGGCCGGAGCTCTCCCGCACCTTCCGGTAGAGGGCCAGCAGCAGGTCGGTGGCCTCCCCGTACGCCCGGTAGGCCGCCTCGGGGTCGCCGAGACCGCGGTCCGGCAGCGCCTCCAGCTTGGCCCGCAGCCCGGCCCAGCGCTCGTGACTGCGCAGCTCGTCGCCGACCTCGGTGTCCACCTCGGCCGCCCGCTCGATCGCGGCGTTGAGCGCCGCGCGGGAGACCGGCGCCCCGGCGACGGCGGTGGACTGGGCCTCGACCAGCGCGTCGGTGACCGGCCCGAGGGCGCGCAGGTAGCGGACTCCGAGGCGTTCCCGGGTCGCCAGGTCGTGGTCGTCGGCGGTGGTGCCGGAGGCCTGGGCGAAGAGCAGACCGAGCGGGGCGATCAGCGCCAGCACCAGCAGCAGGGGCAGGACACGGCCCGGTACGGAGGGCCGCCGACGGACCCGCGGCGCGGGAACTGTCATGGTCTGTCTCCTCCGGCGACGGCAGGGTGATGCGGTGCCCCGGGAGGTCGCCGTACGCAGTCCCGTGCACCGGACCGGAAAAGTAGCCGAACCGGGCGTGGTCGGAACCTCGGTCGATGAGTCGGCTTCACGTCACTTCGGTGGGTATGACGGAACGTCAAGGAGGTGAACACGGAGCGTTCGATCGACGTGGCGAGACGCGACATCGACGGTGATTTGCGGTTGTAGATGTGAATTCACGTGATCCGAATACATCCCGCTGGGATGGTCTGGACCTTCTGCAGACGACGGACGGCACACGCCGAACGGCCCAGCCGGACGGACGTACGGCGGATCTCAGGGAACGCTCAGCCGACGGCCCGTACCGTGTGCCGCATGAGATCACCCGTCGCGCGGGTCCGGCGCGCCCTCGCCGGCCGTCCGCGCCGGATCGTCGCCGCCGTCGTGGTGGTCGTCCTGGTCGTGGCCGCCCTGGTCTGGGCGGTCCGCCCGCAGGGACCGGGCTTCCGGACCGAGGCGGCCGTGGTGACCGTCCGGTCCGGACCGACCGGGGACGAGCCGGTCGACCTGGACACCACGCTCTATCTGCCCGGCGACGCCTCGGACACCAACCGGGTGCCGGCGGTGCTGCTGGCGCACGGGTTCGGCGGCACCAAGGAGTCGGTCCGCGCCGACGCCGAGGACCTGGTCGCCCGGGGGTACGCGGTGCTCACCTGGACCGCCCGGGGCTTCGGCCGCAGCGGCGGCCAGATCCACCTGGACAGCCCGGACCACGAGGTGCGGGACGCGCAGCGCCTGCTGGACCGGCTCGCCGCCCGCCCGGAGGTGCGCCTGGACGCGGCCGGCGACCCGCGGGTCGGCGTGGTCGGCGGCTCGTACGGCGGCGGTCTGGCCCTGCTGCTGGCCGCGCAGGACCAGCGGGTCGACGCGATCGTCCCGATGATCACCTGGAACGACCTGTCCCGGGCGTTCCTGCCGGAGAGCACCGGCCGGGAGCCCACCGACGGCGTGTTCAAGAAGGGCTGGGCCGGCATCTTCTTCGGCGGTGGCGGCAACGCCGGCTCCGGTCCGGCCGGCCTCTCCGGCGCCACCGCGGCCCAGCCGGAGGGCGCTCCCGCGTCGGCCGGCCCGGCGAGCCCGCAGCCGGGCGCCGGTCCGGGCAGCAGCTCCGGACGGGCGCCGGGTGGCGCCGCCGCCGATCCGTCCTGCGGTCGCTTCGCCGCCGACGTCTGCGCCGCGTACCTGCGCATCGCCACCACCGGCCGGGCCGACGCGGCGGCGGTCGCGCTGTTGCGGCGGTCGTCGCCGGCCGGCGTGCTCGACCGGATCAAGGCACCCACCCTGCTGGTCCAGGGCGAGGCCGACACGCTCTTCCCGCTCACCGAGGCGGACGCCAACGCGCGCGGCATCGCCGCCGCCGGCACGCCGGTGCGGGTCGCCTGGTTCACCGGCGGGCACGACGGGGGCGCCGGCCCGACCTCCGACTCGGACCGGGTGAAGTTCCTGACCGCCCAGTGGCTCGACCACTACGTCAGGGGCGACGGCCCGGCCCCCGGTGACACCTTCACGTTCTCCCGGATCGCCGGCTTCGACGCGCTCGACCGCGGCCTGGTGGCCACCGGCTTCCGCACCGACGACTATCCGGGCGTCGCCGGCCAGGACCGCCGGGAGATCACCCTGACCGGTGAGGCCCAGCCGGTCGCCGTGCCGCCCAACGGCAACCCGGCGGCGATCTCCGCGGTGCCGTTCGCGGGCGCGCTCGGCTCGTTGCTCGACGGCGTGGCCGGGGACATCCCCGGCCAGCACGCGCGCTTCGAGTCGGCGCCGCTGGACGACCCGGTCGACGTGGTGGGCGCGCCGACCGTGCGGATCCGGGCCGCCTCACCGACCGGCGAGGCGGTGCTCTTCGTCAAGCTCTACGACGTCGACCCGCAGGGCGCGTCCACGTTGCCGTCCGGCCTGGTCGCGCCGGTGCGGCTGACCGGCCTGCCGCGCACGCTGGACGCGGCGACCCCGGTCACGGTCACGCTGCCGGCGATCGTCCGCCGGGTCGAGGCCGGGCACCGGCTGCGGCTCGTGGTGGCGACGTCGGACCAGGCGTACGCCACGCCGGCCGAACCGACCGTGCACACGGTGGCGCTCGGCGACGGCCCGTTGGTGCTGCCCACGGTCGACGCCGCGCCGATCCCGACCACCGCCGCGGTGTGGCGCTGGGTGCTGGCCGGCCTGCTCGCCGCGATCGTGGTCGGGCTCGTCGTGGTCGTCCTGGTCACCCGCCGCCGGCACCGTCGCCAGGACAGCTCCGTGCACCCGGAGTACGCGGGCGTCCCGCTCGCCGTGCGCAACCTGCGCAAGGAGTACGCGGACGGGTTCGTCGCGGTCTCCGACGTGGACTTCGAGGTGCATCCCGGCCAGGTGGTCGGCCTGCTCGGGCCGAACGGCGCGGGCAAGACCACCACGCTGCGGGTACTGATGGGCCTGACCCAGCCCACCGCCGGGGAGATCCACGTCTTCGGCCACCGGCTGGTGCCCGGCTCGCCGGTGCTCTCCCGGATCGGCGCGCTGGTCGAGGGGCCCGGCTTCCTGCCGCACCTGTCCGGTCTGGACAACCTGAAGGCCTACTGGCGGGCCACTGGGCGGCCCTGGGAGGACGCCCACTTCGACGAGGCGCTGGAGATCGCCGGTCTGGGCGACTCGGTGCACCGGCGGACGAAGAAGTACAGCCACGGCATGCGGCAGCGGCTCGCCATCGCCCAGGCCATGCTCGGCCTGCCCGAGCTGCTGGTGCTCGACGAGCCGACGGACGGGCTGGACCCGCCGCAGATCGCGGAGATGCGCCGGGTGCTCCAGCGGTACGCCACCGACGGCCGCGCGGTGCTGGTCTCCAGCCACCTGCTCGCCGAGGTGGAACAGACCTGCACCCACGCGGTGGTGGTGAACAAGGGTCGGATCGTGGCCTCCGGGCCGGTCGAGGAAATCGTCGGCGAGTCGCCGAGCGTGCTGTTCGAGGTGAGCGACCCGGACGCGGCGCGTACGGTGCTCGACCGGCTGGACGGCGTACGGGTGCTGCCGGACTCCGACGGCGGGCTGGTGGTCGACACCAACGGCACCGCCCGCAGCGAGGTGGTGGCGGAGCTGGTCCGGGCCGGCATCGGGGTGGACCGGGTGGTGCCCCGGCGCCGCCTGGAGGACGCGTTCCTCGCCCTGGTGGGCGAGAACTCTCGGGGAAGCGGTGACCGGTGATGGCGGGTTCTTCGGTGGCGCGCGAGGCGGGCGGGGCGGCGGCCGGCTACCGGCCGTCGGCCACGATGCCGTTCGGCGCGGAGTTCCGGCGGCAGGCGTCGCGGCGCCGGACCCAGCTCGCGCTGGGGTTCATGGTGCTGCTGCCGCTGATCATCCTGGTGGCGTTCCAGTTCGACTCCGGGGACGACGACGGCGGCGGCCGGGGCGAGTTCGCCAGTCTGGCCGACCTGGCCACCTCCGGCGGCCTCAACTTCACCCTGTTCTCGATCCTGGTGTCGGCGTCGTTCCTGCTGGTCGTCGTGGTGGCGTTGTTCTGCGGCGACACGGTCGCCAGCGAGGCGAGCTGGGGCAGCCTGCGCTACCTGCTGGCGGTGCCGGTGCCCCGGGCCCGGCTGCTCGCGGTGAAGCTGGTGGTCGCGCTCGCGTACTCCGGGCTGGCGCTGGTGCTGCTGGCCGGCACCGCGCTGCTCGCCGGCACGCTGCGGTACGGGTGGAAGCCGCTCAGCAGCCAGGTCTCCGCCGAGCTGGCGCCGGCCGACGGGTTGCTCCGGCTGCTCGGGGTGCTGGGCTACCTGGCGGTGGTGCTGCTGGTGGTGGCCGGGTTGGCGTTCCTGCTTTCGGTGACCACGGACGCCGCGCTCGGCGCGGTCGGCGGCGCGGTGCTGCTCTGGATCCTCTCCAGCATCCTGGACCAGATCACCGCGCTGGGCGGACTGCGGAACCTGCTGCCGACCCACTACAGCAGCGCCTGGCTGGGGCTGCTGTCGTCGCCGATGCAGACCGACGACGTGGTCAAGGGCGCTATCTCGGCGATCGTCTACGCCACGCTGTTCTGGGGCCTGGCCTTCTGGCGCTTCACCCGCAAGGACGTCACGAGCTGAGGTGTCCGTCACCGGCGGCGGTCACTCTCCGCAACACTCCGTCAGAAGCAATGTCCTTCGAACCTCTTATGACTCAGAGTCATAATTATGACTCTGAGTCATGTCGCACTCGGGAGAAGCTTCACCCGACCGGGGTTCGCCGAGCCGAGTCGGGCCGCGGGTCTTCCCGGCGGCTTTCGGACTTCCATATCATGGGAGCGTTCCCACGAAGTTGTCCCGCTTGCAAGGAATTGATTAACTTCAATCTCTTGTCCCGCCATCCTGGACGTCGTCCGATACCCGTCCCAGGAGGTTTCCCATGGTTCCGAGCCAGTTGAAAGGCCCTGTGCTCTCCCTGTTCCGCATCGTCGTCGGCCTGCTCTTCCTGCTCCACGGCGCGGCGTCGATCTTCGGGATACTCGGCGGCAACCCGGCGACCGGCGGGGCGGTCCCGTTCGGCACCTGGCCGGGCTGGTGGGCCGCGCTGATCCAACTGGTCTGCGGCGCGTTGGTGCTCGTCGGCCTGGGCACCCGGCCGGCCGCGCTGCTCGCCTCCGGCTCGATGGCGTACGCGTACTTCGTGGTGCACCAGCCGCACGGCCTGCTGCCCCTCGGCAACGGCGGCGAGCTGGCCGCGCTCTTCTGCTGGACGTTCCTGCTGGTCGCGGTGCTCGGCCCCGGCCCCTGGGCGCTCGACGCGCTGCTCTCCCGCCGTCGGGGCGAGCCCGCGGACGCCACCCCCGCGCCCCGCGCGTCGGTCCCCGCCTAGGTCGGTCGCCCACCGGGTCCTGGTGCGGGGCTCCTGTCCCGTGCCAGGGCCTCAGAGCGGGTTGACCGGGGTGGTCGCGAGCGACGGCGGACCGATCGGCGCGGACGGCGCGGGCGCCTCCGTGGTCGGCGCCGGGTCGCGGCGCTTCCAGGCGCTGACGCCGAGCCGACCGGTGTTGCCCAGGTCGATCGGCCCGTCCAGCGCGACCGGGTACGCCGGCCGGCCGGCCACCGGGGCGACGTCGAGTTCGACGCCGTCGGTCGCCACCACCGTCGCGTCGGTGACCAGGTTGCGCCAGATCAGCGCGGCGCCGGCCCGTTCGCCGGGGCGCAGCACGAGCGCGGTGGGTGGGTCGTCGAAGCCCGAGGTGATCGGGCCGGCCCCGGGGATCACCCGCACCGTGATCGGGTCCCCGTCGGCGTCCCGCAACGCGACCGCCGGATAGCCGCGCAGCTCGTACGGCCGGTTGCCGCAGTTGACCAGGTCGAGGCCCATGGCCCGCAGCCCCATCGCGGCGCTCACCCCGAGTTCGACGATCCGGATGCCCTCCGGGGAGCAGGCCGGCGTGGGCGCCGCGGCGTCGGGGGTGACGCCCGGCCGCGGTGGTGGGGTGGACAGTGGGTCCACCGGGCGCGGCGCCGAGGCGTCGATCGGGCGCGGCGTCGGGGCGCAGGCGGTCAGCAGGGTCAGCCCCGCGATGACGCCGAGTCGGGCCGCCGGGTTCCGCATCCGGTGATCATGCCACCCGGTCGGGCGCGGCGAGGACCGCGTCGAGCAGGCCCGGGTAGAGGCGGTCCAGCTCCTCGCGGCGCAGTCGGACGTAGCGGCTGGTGCCGGCGACGCGGGTGCGGGTGACGCCGGCCTCGCGCAGCACCTTGAGGTGGTGGCTGCGGGTGGCCTTGGAGACGCCGAACTCGAACGTGCCGCAGGCGTGCTCGCCGCCCCGGGCCAGCGTGCGCACGATCTGCAGTCGGACGTCGTCGGCCAGCGCCGCCAGCACCGCGGTCACCGGCACGTCGCGCAACTCGGGTTCGTGCAGCTCCATGTGACCAGGGTAACCCATGTTCGACATCCGTCGAACAACCTCCTAGAGTCGGCTCCGTTGGTTCGACGATACTCGAACATAGGAGCTGCGATGCGTTCCCGTTCCGCAGCCCTCCCGCTCTTCGCGGTGCTCAGTTGGGGCGTCATGTTCCCCGTCCTGGCCAGCGCGCTCACCCGGGTGGACGCGCTCAACCTGACCACCGCCCGGTACGTGCTCGCCACCGCCGTGCTGGTCGCCCTGCTCCTGGCCCGGGAAGGGGTGACCGCCCTGACCACGCAGCGACGCGGGGTCGAGGTGCTGCTGCTCGGCGCGCTCGGCTTCGCCGGCTTCAACACGCTCACCAACCTCGCGCTCGGACACGCGGCCCCACAGCAGATCGCCCTGTTCGCCGCCACCGTGCCGGTCGTCACCCAGCTGGTCCGCTGGGCGCGGGACGGTGTCCGGCCCCGACCCGCGCTGCTCGGCCTCTCCCTGGTCGCGCTCGTCGGCGTCGGTCTGGTGATCACCCGCGGCCGGCTCGACGGGCTGGGCGAGTTCGGCCTCGGCGGGCTGCTCATGGTCGGCGCCGTGCTCGGCTGGGCGTTCTACACCCACGGCGCGACCCGGTTCCCCGAGTGGTCGCCGCTGCGCTACACCGCGCTGACCGCGGTCGCCGGCACGATCGCCATGGTCGCCGCCAGTGCCGCCGCCGACCTCACCGGGCTCCAGCACGCCCCGCACGCCGCCGACCTCGTCGCGGTCGTCCCCCAGCTGACGTACGCGGTGCTGGTCGCCGCCGTGATCGCGGTGCTGGCCTGGAACACCGGCGTCCGGCGGCTCGGCGCGGCGGACGCCGCGTTGTTCATGAACCTGGTCCCGGTGACCACGTTCGCGGTGCAGATCCTGCGCGGCTACCGGCCGGGCGCGGTCGAGCTGGTCGGCGCCGGGCTGACCGTCGCCGCCCTGGTGGCGGCGAACCTCGTCACCCGTACCCCGGCCCGGCGGGCCACGACGGCGACCCCCGTGCCGGTGGCCGTGGTGGACCGGCCGGCGGTGGTCGAGCCGGTCGCGGTGGTCGGTCGCTGAGCCGGCCCACAGCGTGGGATCCCGAGGTGGCGTGGCCGTGAGCGGCGCATAGACTCGGCGGCACAACTGCATACCTCATCCAGAGGGGCTGAGGGATACGGCCCGACGACGCCCCGGCAACCACCCGCGCGCTCGACGACGAGCGACCGCGGGCAGGTGCCAATTCCGTCCCCGCCGCACCCGGCGATGCGGGGAAAGATGAGAGGAAACCCTCGACATGACGTCGACGCTTCCCGCCGCACCCGGCATCGACACCACCCGCAGCCCCGCCCGCGCCCTGGTCTGTCGCGCCTGTTCCGCGCGGTACCCGCTGGCCGCCCAGCACGCCTGCTACGAGTGCTTCGGGCCGTTGGAGGTCGACTACGACACCACCGCCCTGGCCACCGTCACCCGGGAGCGCATCGAGGCCGGCCCGAACAGCATCTGGCGGTACGCGGACCTCCTGCCGGCCGGCCAGGACCCGGCCACCCGGGTCACCCTCGACCCCGGGTTGACCCCGCTGGTGTCCGCCCCGCACCTCGCCGCCGAACTGGGCCTCACCGGCCCGCTCTGGGTCAAGGACGACAGTGCCAACCCCACCCACTCGTTCAAGGACCGGGTGGTGTCGGTGGCGCTGACCGCCGCCCGGGCGCTCGGCTTCACCCGCTACGCCTGCGCGTCCACCGGGAACCTGGCCAACTCCGTCGCCGCGCACGCCGCCCGCGCCGGCGTGCCGTCGGTGGTCTTCATCCCCGGCGACCTGGAACAGGGCAAGGTCGTCACCACCGCGGTCTACGGCGGCGACCTGGTCGCCGTCGACGGCTCGTACGACGACGTGAACCGGCTCTGCGGCGAGCTGGTGGAGACCGACGACTTCGAGGACACCGCGTTCGTCAACGTGAACGTCCGGCCCTACTACGCCGAGGGGTCCAAGACGCTCGGCTACGAGGTGGCCGAGCAGCTCGGCTGGCGGATTCCGGCCCAGGTGGTCATCCCGATGGCCAGCGGCGAGCTGCTCACCAAGATCGACAAGGCGTTCACCGAACTGGTCGAGATCGGCCTGGTCGAGGCGCCGGCCGGCGGCTGGAGGGTGTTCGGGGCGCAGTCCGCCGGCTGCAACCCGATCGCCACCGCGCTGCACGGCGACAGCGACACCATCGTCCCGGTCAAGCCGACCGGCATCGCCAAGTCGCTGAACATCGGTGACCCGGCCGCCGGCCTCTACGCGCTGGAGGCGGTCCGCCGCACCGGCGGCTGGATGGAGTACGCCGACGACGACGAGATCCGGGCCGGCATCCGGCTGCTCGCCCGCACCACCGGCGTGTTCGCCGAAACCGCGGGCGGCGTCACGGTCGCGGTGCTGCGCAAGCTGGTCGAGTCGGGCCGGCTCGACCCGACGGCGGAGACGGTCGTCTTCAACACCGGCGAGGGTCTCAAGACGCTCGACGCGGTGGCTGCCCAGGTCGGCCCCACCCACCGCATCAAGCCCAGCCTCCGCGCCGCCCGCGACGCCGATCTCCTCACCTGACTCGACCTCGCGGTGGAGGTGGGACTCGCCCGGGTGGGGGATCGGGCAGGACCGGTGGGTAACCGGCGATGTGCGGTGAGTGCCAGAAACCCGCCGACAAGGACTTGACGACAGGAACCGGACGGCGCAAGATGCTTCGTGCGGGAGGGCATCCGCCGGAGACTTTTCAAGTTCTTGCGACCCAACGCCGGAGGCGTTGTGCGGACGTCCCTCCCGACCAACCTCGCGCAGGGCCAGCGGACATCCGCTGGCCCTGTCGCCGTTCCGGCCCGCTCCGCTCGCCGGCGACCGATCTTCAGTTGTGACACGCCCCTACTGATCTGGTGGCTTCCTGTTGCATGATGGCGGGCATGACGGAGACCCCGCACCCCCTGTACGACAGGCACCGCGAGACCCTCGACCGGGCGCTGACCGCGATCACGGAGCGCGGGTACTGGTCGGCCTATCCCGAGTCGCCCAGCCCCCGGGTGTACGGCGAGAGCGCCGCCGCCGACGGCAAGGCCGCGTTCGAGACGTACCTGGGCGGGGACTTCCCGCTCGACCAGCCGGGCGACGGCAGCACCGTCGCCACCGAGGCCAGCCCGTTCGGGGTGCCGCTGGACGTGCGCTACCCGCACGCCGGCGCCGACCAGCTGGTGTCCGCCGCGACCGCCGCGCTGCCGGCCTGGCGCGACGCCGGCCCGCAGGCTCGGGCGGGGGTCTGCCTGGAGATCCTCGACCGCCTCCACAAGAACGTGTTCGAGCTGGCCAACGCCGTGCAGTTCACCAGCGGCCAGGCGTTCGTGATGGCGTTCCAGGCCGGTGGCGCGCACGCGCTGGACCGGGCGCTGGAGGCGGTGGCCTACGCGTACGCGGAGATGAGCCGCCACCCGGGGACCGCCGGCTGGGAGAAGGCCGCCGGCAAGGGCGACCCGCTGCGGATGACCAAGACGTTCCACGTGGTGCCCCGCGGCGTGGCCCTGGTCATCGGCTGCAACACGTTCCCGACCTGGAACTCGTACCCCGGTCTCTTCGCGTCGCTGGTCACCGGCAACCCGGTGGTGGTGAAGCCGCACCCGCGCGCGGTGCTGCCGCTCGCCGTCACCGTGCGGTACGCCCGGCAGGTGCTCGCCGAGGCCGGGTTCGACCCGAACCTGGTGCAGCTCGCCCCCGAGGCGGAGGGGGAGAAGCTCGCCTCGACGCTGGCCCTGCACCCGGCCGTGAAGATCGTCGACTTCACCGGCTCCACCGAGTACGGCGACTGGCTGGAGGCGAACGCCCGGCAGGCCGCCGTCTACACCGAGAAGGCCGGCCTGAACACGGTCGTCATCGACTCCACCGACGACTTCGCCGGGCTCTGCCGCAACCTCGGCTTCACGCTGACGCTCTACAGCGGCCAGATGTGCACCACCTCGCAGAACCTGCTGATCCCGCGCGACGGCATCGACACCGACCAGGGGCACAAGAGCTTCGACGAGGTGGCCGCCGGGATCGCCGGCGCGGTCGCCAAGCTGACCGCCGACCCGGCCCGGGGCGTCGAGCTGACCGGCGCGATCGTCAACGACGGGGTGCTGGAGCGGTTGGAGGAGGTCACCAAGGTCGGCGAGCCGGTGCTGGAGTCGCGGACCGTCGCGCACCCGTCCTTCCCGGGCGCGGTGGTGCGGACGCCGACCGTGGTCAAGCTGGACGCCGGGGACACGGCGACCTACTCGCGGGAGTGGTTCGGGCCGATCTCGTTCGCCATCGCCACCGACTCCACCGAGCACAGCCTGCGCATCCTGCGCGAGACGGTGGGGGAGAAGGGCGCGCTGACCGCGGCGGTCTACTCCACCGACGAGGCGGTGCTGGACGCGGCCGAGGCGGCGGCGATCGACGCCGGTGTGCACCTGTCCTGCAACCTGACCGGTGGCGTCTTCGTCAACCAGTCGGCGGCGTTCTCCGACTTCCACGGCTCCGGCGCCAACCCGGCGGCGAACTCCGCGCTGACCGACGGCGCGTACGTGGCCAACCGGTTCCGCGTCGTGCAGAGCCGCCGGCACGCGTGAAAGGAGGGGCCCCTTCTTAACGCCTCCGGTAGAGGAGGGGCCCCTGCTTAACACCCCGTCAGGCCGCGCGGCGCATCTGGAGTTCGTGCAGGCCGGGGATGCGCGGGTGCGGGACGCGTACGCCGGTGTCGGTGAAGCCCAGCTTCTGGTAGGCCCGGTAGGCGCGGTCGTTGCCGACCACCACCTCCATCATCAGTTCGGGCCGCCCGCAGGCCCGGGACCAGGCCGCCACCTCGTCGACCAGCGCGGCCAGCAGCCCGCTTCCCCGCCGGGCCGGCGTCACGTAGACCGCGTAGACCAGCGTCAGGCCCGGCTCGTCCGGCGCGGCGACCCCACCCGCGTGACCGACCAGGCGGCCGCCCGGGTCCGCCACGAACTGGGCGGTGTGGTCACCGCGCGAGACCGCCGCCACCCGGGCGGCGAAGTCGGCGTGCGGCCGGGCCGCCGCCTCGGCCACGGTCTCCAGGAACGCCAGCGGGCTGTCCGCGAGCATCTCCAGCCGGAGGGCGCGCATCCGGGCGGCGTCCTCCGGACGGATCCGGCGGACGGTGGTCAGGACGGTCGTGCTGGTCATGCCGCATGCATACCGGACCGTCCCCGGACGGCGTACGCGGGTGCCGTGTTCCGGGCCGGAATATGCCCGATTTGTGGTCGTGCGCGGTCGTCACGCCTCGTGTAGCGTGCGATTTCGGTCACCGATTCAGCGGCCGTCGCCGATCGCCGAAACCGGTGCGCCGCCGGTGCCGGTCCGCCGGTTCCCGGGTCTTGGAACGCCGCGCAGAGTGAGGAAGTGCACCGTGGCACAGGGCACCGTGAAGTGGTTCAACTCCGAAAAGGGCTACGGCTTCATCGCCGTCGACGGCGGGCAGGACGTGTTCGTCCACTTCTCCGCGATCGAGATGGACGGTTACAAGGCGCTGGACGACGGCCAGCGGGTCGAGTTCGAGATCGCCCAGGGCCAGAAGGGTCCGCAGGCCGAGCGGGTCCGCGTCATCGCCTGACCCGGCCGGGCCCGCCGCCGGCGGCCGAGCCACCCCGACCGAGCCACCCCGACCGGGGCTGCGGTGCGGCCCCGCACCGTGGAAGATCATGAGCCGTTCCAGCCATTGCCGCTGAGGAGGGCCCATGTCCGACCTGCCCCCGTCGGGTTCCACCGAACCGATGCCCCCGGCGTCGTCCGGTGCGCCGACCGACCCGACCCGGTCCACGCCGCCGACCGCCGGGCCGGTGCCAGGGCAGCCGGACCCGTCCGGATCGCCCACACCGGCCGCCGATCCCTGGGCCCGGCCGGTCGTGCCCGAGCAGCCGGGCCCCGGCGCGTCGCAGCCCGCCCACCCCGACCCCGCCACCCCGGCCACGCCTGCGCCGGGTTGGCCCGCGTCGTCCGGCGCCACGCCTGCGCCGGGTTGGCCCGCGTCGTCCGGCGCCACGCCTGCGCCGGGTTGGCCCGCGTCGTCCGGCGCCACGCCTGCGCCCGGCTGGCCCGCGCCGCCGGGTGACCCGTCGACGGGTTGGGGCTGGCCGTCCGGCGGGCCGGCGTATCCGGGCCACCCGATGCCCGGCGCGCCGTACCCGGCCCAGCCGATGCCCGGTGGCCACTACGGCTGGTATCCGCCCACCGACCCGAACGACCCGCTGGTCACCCCGCCGCACGCCGGTGTCGCCGGCTGGTTCTCGCGGTGTGCCGGCGCGGCACGGCGCGGTTGGCGGCAGCTGCTGCCGATCATGTTGCTCACCCAGTGCGTCCCGGCCGCGATCATCTCGGTCCTCTCGCTCTACCTGGTGCCCACCGACGAGCCGGTGACCGGCCCGGACGGCGCGCCGGTGCTGCCCGACGGCTACCTGGAGCAGTTTTTCGCCTTCTACGGCGTGGTCATGCTGGCCGCGCTGATCTTCGGCCCGGTGCAGGCCGCCGGCTGGGGCGCGGGCACGTGGGTGGTCGCCCGTCAGGCGGCCGGTGAGGCGGCCGGTCTCGGCGCGGCCCTCCGGTACGGGCTGCGCCGCGCACTCGGTCTCTGGGGTTGGACCATCGTGGCCTCGCTGCTGATCACCGTGGGCGCGTGCCTCTGCCTGCTGCCCGGCGTCTACGTCGGGTTCGCGGTCGCCCTGTTCGGACCGGTCTACCTGTTCGAGCGGCAGGATCCGATCGGGCGGGCCTGGCGGATGTTCCACCAGCGGTTCGGCATGGTGCTGGGCCGGGTGGCGCTGGTGATGTGCGCGCTGCTCGCGGCGACCGTGCTGGACCTGGTGGTCAGCACCGTCAGCGGGGTGGTGTTCGGGGCCGACCCGACGAGCGCGCCGGGCACCACCGTCGGCGCGGTGGCGCTGGCCGTGGTCGGCGCCGCGTTGGCCGCGCCGGCCTACCTGGCGCAGCTGGTCGGGCTGGTCGTCGCGTACGCCGAACAGCGGGCGCAGGAAGGCCCGGTGAACGCGGCCCGACTGGCGGCGGAACTCGGCTGAGCGGGGCCGTCGTGCTTGCACTCGGCTAGGGAGAGTGCTAAACAAGTCATTGGCACTCGCGTACGGTGAGTGCCAGAAGGTCGGGGCGGTAGGGCCACGATCGCGCCGGTGCCCGAAGGGTGCCGGAGCGGTACGAGGCCGGTCGTCGCGGGCTGTCCGGCCCGACCGAGGAGACGTCGTCGTCGCCAGGTGGCGACGTCCCCAAGGTGCGTACACCAGACGGCCCATCCGGGCATCCGGGTGGCCCGTGAGTGTCCAGGAGGACAACGCCGTATGGCCAAGATGATCGCGTTCGACGAAGAGGCGCGCCGCGGCCTCGAGCGGGGCATGAACCAGCTCGCCGACGCCGTGAAGGTGACCCTCGGCCCCAAGGGCCGCAACGTCGTGCTCGAGAAGAAGTGGGGTGCCCCCACCATCACCAACGATGGTGTGAGCATCGCCAAGGAGATCGAGCTCGAGGACCCGTACGAGAAGATCGGCGCCGAGCTGGTCAAGGAGGTCGCGAAGAAGACCGACGACGTCGCCGGTGACGGCACGACGACGGCGACCGTCCTGGCCCAGGCCCTGGTTCGTGAGGGTCTGCGCAACGTGGCCGCCGGCGCCAACCCGATGGCCCTGAAGCGGGGCATCGAGGCGGCCGTGGCCAACGTCTCGGAGGAGCTGCTCAAGCTCGCCAAGGACGTGGAGACCAAGGAGCAGATCGCCTCCACCGCCTCCATCTCCGCCGCCGACCCCAGCGTCGGTGAGATCATCGCCGAGGCGATGGACAAGGTGGGCAAGGAAGGCGTCATCACCGTCGAGGAGAGCAACACCTTCGGCCTGGAGCTCGAGCTCACCGAGGGCATGCGCTTCGACAAGGGCTACATCTCCGCCTACTTCATGACCGACCCGGAGCGTATGGAGGCCGTCTTCGACGACCCCTACATCCTGATCGTCAACAGCAAGATCTCGTCGGTGAAGGACCTGCTCCCGATCCTGGAGAAGGTCATGCAGTCGGGCAAGCCGCTGCTGATCATCGCCGAGGACCTGGAGGGCGAGGCCCTCGCCACCCTGGTGGTCAACAAGGTCCGGGGCACCTTCAAGTCGGTCGCCGTCAAGGCGCCGGGCTTCGGTGACCGCCGCAAGGCCATGCTGACCGACATCGCCATCCTCACCGGTGGTCAGGTCATCAGCGAGGAGGTCGGCCTCAAGCTGGACGCGACCGGCCTCGAGATGCTGGGCCGCGCCCGCAAGGTCGTGGTGACCAAGGACGAGACCACCATCGTCGACGGTGCCGGCGACGCCGAGCAGATCCAGGGCCGGGTGAACCAGATCCGGGCCGAGATCGACAAGAGCGACTCCGACTACGACCGGGAGAAGCTGCAGGAGCGTCTGGCCAAGCTGGCCGGCGGTGTTGCGGTGATCAAGGTCGGCGCGGCCACCGAGGTCGAGCTGAAGGAGCGCAAGCACCGCATCGAGGACGCCGTCCGCAACGCGAAGGCCGCCGTCGAGGAGGGCATCGTCCCGGGTGGTGGCGTCGCGCTGGTGCAGGCCGGCAAGACCGCCTTCGACAAGCTGGACCTGGCGGGCGACGAGGCGACCGGCGCGCAGATCGTCAAGATCGCGCTGGACGCCCCGCTGCGGCAGATCGCCGTCAACGCCGGCATGGAGGGTGGCGTCGTCGTCGAGCGGGTCCGCAACCTCGACCCGGGTCACGGCCTCAACGCCGCGACCGGCGAGTACGTGGACCTGCTGGCCGCGGGCATCATCGACCCGGCCAAGGTGACGCGTTCCGCGCTGCAGAACGCCGCCTCGATCGCCGCGCTGTTCCTCACCACCGAGGCCGTCGTGGCGGACAAGCCGGAGAAGACCCCGGCCGCCCCGGCTGGCCCGGGTGGCGGGGAGATGGACTTCTGAGTCCAGCTCCATCCAGTACGCCGAAGGGGGCGGGCCGCGTCAGCGGTCCGCCCCCTTTCCGCGTACGTGTCAGGTGGGCAGTGGGCGTTGGTTGCGGCGCTTCTTCGCCCGGTCGTACGGGGGCGGCAGCCACCTCGGTTCGTCCACCGGTTGCCGTGGCTCCTCCGCGGGTGGCTGGTCGGCCCCGGCCAGCTCGGCGAGCTGTTCGGCGTCGCCGACGTCGAGCCGGTCGAACGGGAGCTGCCCGGGAAGCTCGTCGGTCGGGCGTCGGCCCGTGGCCGGGTCGTCGGCCCGTTCGTCATCCGTGGTCATGCACCGCCTCCTCCTGCCTACCGACCGTAGGGCCCGGGTGACGCCATGGAGGGTGAACGGCGTTATGCCCTTTTGATGGCTTTCCGGTAGAGGAAGAAGACGCGCTCGATCCGGGCGCCCGCCGCGCCGGAGTAGAACGGCACCGGACCCACCCAGCCGATCTGCGCCGCGCCGATCCCGGCCGCCGCCTGGTCCCGCAGGCAGCGGCGCAGCAGCACCCCGCCGATGCCGGAGCCCTCGGCCGCCGGGGCGGTGCCCATCGGCCCGAACCAGCTCGGTCGCGCCGACCCCCAGGCCGCGAAGCCGAGGATCTCCCCGTCCCGTTCGGCCAGGTGCGCGCCCGCGTCCGGGCGACCCACCGAACCGGCCAGCTCGCCGTCCCAGGTGCCGCCGAACGTGGCCCGGGCGAACGCGGTCAACGCCGGCAGGTCCGCCGGTCCGGCCCGACGTACGGTCACGCCCCGCCCGGCCAGCCGCTGCTCGGCGACCTCGGTGGAGCGCAGCGCTGGCGACCCCTCGGTCAGCTCGGCGGTCATGTTCCAGGCCGTCCGGTCCTGCCGGAAGCCGAGCCGCGACGCGGCGCAGACCGCCGGCGTGTAGCGCACGTCGATGCCCGGCCAGGCGTAGTACGGCGGGTTGCCGGCCAGCAGCAGCTCGGTGGCGCCGAGCGCGGCCAGCCGGGCCTCCGCCTCCGCGAGCAGCGCGCCACCGACCCCCTGCCGGCGTTCCGCCGGGGTCACCGCGACCAGGTCGACGTGGCCGAGCCGCGGATCGGTCGCCGACAGCGACCCGACCAGCACCCCGACGAGCGTGCCGTCGCGTACCGCGCCGAACCGCAGCACGGTCCGGTCGGCCGCGGCGCGGTCGGCCAGCGTGGTCACCACGGCCGACGCCTCGGCCGCGTCCTCCGGCAGGTCGAGCGACCGCCGGCAGAGTTCGACGACCTCGGGCAGGCGGTCCCGGCCCAGCTCGATGATCTCCACGTCCATGGTCGCCGACCCTAGGTCATCGGCGCGGCATTGGACAGGGTTCCTAACCGTTGGAGGCCGCCCGGGCGGCCCGCACCGCCGCGTAGGCGTCGACCAGGCCCGCGCCGACCAGGTCCCGGGTGCCCCCGCAGGGCGCGCCGGCGGGGACCGTGGCCGGGGTGGCCGTGTCGGCGAGAATCCGCCGGGTCCGGTCCAGGTCGCCGACCAGCGCCGGGTTCGCCGACCACATCAGCGCCACCACGCCGGCCACCTGCGGCGTCGCCATCGACGTGCCGTCCAGGGTGGCGTAACCACCGCCGGGGAACGCCGACGGCACCGCCGCGCCCGGGGCCACCAGATCGGGCTTGCCGGCCGTTGCGGCGGGGCCCCGGCTGGAGAAGTCGGTGAGCCGGCGGCTCCGGTCGACCGCGCCGACCGTGAGCACGTCCGGGTACGGCGCCGGCGGGTCGACGATCGACCCGCAGTGCGGGCCGGTGTTGCCGGCGGCGGCCACCACCAGGATGCCGGCGGCGGCCAGCGCGGCGGTGGCCGGGCGCAGCGCCCCCGGGTCGCAGCCCTCCAGCGGCGGGCAGCCCCACGAGTTGGTCAGCACGTCCGGGGCGCGCGCCGGACGGCCGTCGGTGAACGGGTCCCCGCCGGTCGGGAACGGGGCCAGCATGAACTGGAGACAGTCGAGGTAGCGGGCCGGGCTGCCCAGGTTGCGGTCCAGGTTGACGCAGCCCACCCAGCGCGCCCCGGGAGCCACCCCGATCCCGTCGCGGCCGACCGCGCTGCCCAGCGTGTGGGTGCCGTGGCCGCCCCGGTCGGCCGGCGCGCGGCGGTGCTCCCACGGGTCGTACCAGGAGTCGTCGCCGCCCCGGAAGCCGGCGGCGAGCGCCGGGTGCCGGCCGTCCACCCCGGAGTCCGAGCTGCCCACCACCACGCCGGCGCCGGTGACGCCCAGCTCCGACCAGACCCGGTCGGCACCGATCAGCGACACGTTCCAGCTCGGACCGGTCGGCGCGGGCGCGTCGCCCCGGGCCGCTGGCGCCGCCGCGGGCAGCGGGCGCGGGCGCTGGCTCACCAGTACCCGGGCCACCTCCGGCCGGCCGGAGAGCCACGCCCGCACCGCCGGCCCGCCGTCCGTCTCGATCGCGTTGACCAGGTAGTAGGGCGTCGGGTTCAGGCGCAGTCCGCGCAGCGTGCGGCGCAGGTCGCCCTGCGTCCGGTCGGCGGTGGCCACCAGTCGCCGGTAGACCTCGGCGGCCCGCGCGTCCCGTCCCGCCCGGCCCGGCGCGCCGGCCGGCAGGCCACCCAGGTCGGCCTGCTCGCGCAGCACCACCAGCAGCCGCTCGCCGTACAGGCCCGGTTGGCCGGGCACCACGTACACCACCGCCACGGCGGCCAGCAGCGCGCCGGCGGCCAGCGCGGCCGGACCGCGCCGGGGCGCGCGGGCGCGGGTCCGGGCGAGCAGCACGCCGTACCCGACGGCGAGCAGCACCGCGACGGCGAACCCGGCGCCGGTGCCGACCGCGACCCAGTACGGCACGTCGCGCGCGGTGGCCAGCAGGAGCGTGACCTCCTCCGGGTCGGTGAACGCCAACGGCCCGGCCAGCGCCAGGCCCACCAGCCACCGCACCGGCGCCGGCCCGGCCGGCCGGCCGCCGTGCCGGGCCGCGGCGTCCAGCGCGCCGAGCACGAAACCGAGCGGCGGCAGCAGGACCAGCGCCGGAAGCTGCGCGCCGGACTGCCCGGCCCCGGCGGCCAGCAACGTCAGCGTGACGCCGGCGACCAGGCCGCCGAGCAGCACCGGCCGGACCGGCCGGCGCGACGACCCGGCGCCGAACGCGGCCCAGAACGCGGGACCGAGCAGCACCCCCGCGAGGACGCCGAGCGCGGCGGCGGCCAGCCCGGCGAGCAGCGTCTCCGACGCGCCGCCCAGCGCGCCCACCCAGGCCCATGGCAACAGCACCGCCAGCCCGGCCGCGATCGCCAGCAGCGACACCGACCCGAATCGGCCGCCCCGGCCCGCCGCTCCGGCCCCGGCTCCGCCCGGACCGCCCTGAGCCGTCGCCGGAGGGACGACCGGGCGACGGCGGGTGAGCCGCGTCGTCACCAGCGCGAGCAGCGCGGCGGTCAGCGCCAGCGCCGCCAGGTACGCCTCGTGGTGCACCGGCGGCACCACCCGGAGCAACGTCGCCGCGCCGAGCGCGAGCACACCGGCGGTCCAGGCGCGGCCGGTCGCCCGCAGCGCCGGTGAGCGGGGCGCCAGCGCCAACGCCAGTGCGGGCGCGCCGACCAGCAGCACGGTGGCCGCCGCCACCGTCGGCCACACCGCCAGCGCCCGGTCCAGCCCGCTGACCAGCACCACCTGGTCGACCAACCAGCCGGTGACCTGGCCGGGCACGGTGACCAGCACGGCCCAGAGGCCGGTCAGTACCGCCGCGACGACCGGCCACGGCCCGGTCTCGCGGGGCGGCGGCGGGGGTACGGGAACAGCGGGCGGGCCGGTGAGCATGGTCATCACGGTACGGCCGGGACGTGTCGCGGTGGCGCGGGGACGGTTACCGTGGACGGGTGCGCGACCCCAACGTGTCCCGATCCGAGGCCGGTCAGCTCTCCGCCGAGCGCCGCGCCGACGACCTGCGCCGGCTCCGCGCCGAGCGGTTCGACGTGCTGGTCATCGGCGGTGGCGTCACCGGCGCGGGCGCCGCGCTGGACGCCGCGTCCCGGGGCCTGAAGGTCGCCCTGGTCGAGGCGCGCGACTATGCCGCCGGCACCTCCAGCCGGTCCAGCAAGCTCATCCACGGCGGCCTGCGCTACCTGGAACAGTTGGAGTTCCACCTGGTCCACGAGGCGCTGACCGAACGCGGGCTGCTGGCCACCCGGCTCGCCCCGCACCTGGTCCGCCCGGTGCCGATCCTGGTGCCGCTGCCGGCCGAGGGCGGTGCCCGTGACGTGCCCCGACGGATCTTCCGCCGCTCCTACTACGGGCTCGGCGTGGCCGCGTACGACGTGTTCGCCGGGGTGTTCGGCGGCGGCCGCGGGATGCCGCTGCACCGGCACCTGACCCGCGAGGGCGCCCGGCGGGTCTTCCCCAGCCTCCGGCCGGACACGCTTGCCGGCGCGATCCGCTACTACGACGGTCAGGTCGACGACGCCCGCCTCGTGGTGACGCTGGCCCGCACCGCGGCCAGCCTCGGCGCGACGGTGGTGACCAGCGCCCGGGCGGTCGGCCTGATCCGCCAGGCCCGCGAGGTGACCGGCGTCCGGGTGCGCGACCTGGAGGCGCCGGCCGGTTCGCCGGACGCCGAGTTCGAGGTACGCGCCCGCACCGTGATCGCCGCGACCGGCGTGTGGAGCGACGACATGTCGCGGATGCTCAACGACGTCGGGCTCCGCCCCAAGCTGCGGGTCCGGGCCTCCAAGGGCGTGCACCTCGTGGTGCCCCGCTCGGCCATCGTCGGCGAGACCGGGCTGATCCTGCGCACCGCGACGAGCGTGCTGTTCGTCATCCCGTGGGGCGGCCACTGGATCATCGGCACCACCGACACCGACTGGCAGCTGGACCGGTCCCATCCGGCCGCCACCGCGGGCGACATCGACTACCTGCTGTCGCAGGTCAACACCGTGCTGGACCGGCCGTTGACCACCGCCGACATCGAGGGCGTCTACGCCGGGCTGCGACCGCTGCTGGCCGGCGAGGCGGACTCCACCTCCAAGCTCTCCCGGGAGCACGCCGTGGTGGAGCCGATGCTGGGCCTGCTGCTGGTGGCCGGCGGCAAGTACACGACCTACCGCGTGATGGCCGCCGACGTGGTCGACCGGGCCATGCACCGGCTCGGGCAGACCCGGCCGTCGCGCACCGCCGACCTGCCGCTGCTCGGCGCCGACGGGTACGCGGCCCTGTGGCGGGACCGGGCCGACCTGGCCCGCCGGCACGGGGTGGCGGTCGGCGTGGTCGAGCACCTGCTCGAGCGCTACGGCAACCTCACCCTGGACCTGCTCGCCCTGGTCGACGCCGACCCGCTGCTCGGCTCGCCGCTGGCCGGCGCGCCGGAATACCTGGCCGCCGAGGTGACCTACGCGGCCCGCGCCGAGGGCGCGCTGCACCTGGAGGACGTGCTCACCCGGCGTACCCGGATCTCCATCGAGACCACTCATCGCGGCATGGAGTCGGCCGAGCACGCCGCGGAGTTGATGGGCGCGGTGCTCGGCTGGGACGCCTCGACCCGGGCCCGCGAGGTCGCCCACTACCGGGCGCGGGTCGAGGCCGAGCGGGAGTCGCAGCTCATGTCGGACGACGTCGCGGCCGACGCGGCGCGGCTCGGCGCGCCGGACGTGCGCGGTTTCGCCGCCGATCGGGGGACCGAACTCCCCACCTCGTCGCGCTGAGGAAACCGGAACCCCTACCGGCCGCTCGGCCGGTGGTGCGCGCTACCTACGGAAGTGTAGGTTTCCCGCGTGGTTCGCCCAACCTGGTCGCGCGTCGCCGCCCTCTCCGCCGGCATTCTGCTGGCGACCACCCTGACCGGCTGCACACTCTTCGGCCGGGCCGAAGGGGCCACCACACCCGGTCAGCAGGGTTCGGCCGCACCGACCCCGGCCGGGAAACGTGTCTCCCTGGTGCAGCGGCTGGGTGCGGACGGGCCGGTCCGCACGCTCGACGTCGACCCGACCGGCCGGTGGCAGTGCCGTGACTGCGCCGGCGACGGCGTCGACGCGACCGGCACGCTCAACCCCGAGCAGACGCAGCGGTTGCAGCAGATGCTCAGCGACCCGACGCTGGTCGGGGAGACCGACCAGGCGCGGCAGTACAAGCAGGGCTGCATCGGCGTGCTGACCTCGACGCTGCTCGTCCCGCCCGGGCTGACCGTGACCATCCAGGACTGCCCGGGTGAGCCGAAGCCGACGGTCGCCTACGACGTGCTGCTGTTGCTCACCCAGGCGACCCCGGCCGAGGACAAGGGCTGACTCAGATCACCTTGCCCGGGTTGAGCAGCCCGGCCGGGTCCAGCGCCGCCTTGATCGCCTGGTGCACCCGGACGCCCACCGGGCCGATCTCCCGGGCCAGCCAGTCGCGCTTCAGCAGCCCGACGCCGTGCTCCCCGGTGCAGGTGCCGCCCAGTTCCAGCCCGAGCCGCATGATCTCGTCGAAGGCCCGCCGCCCCCGGTCCAGACTCACCGGGTCGGCCCGGTCGACCACGATGTTGGGGTGCATGTTGCCGTCCCCGGCGTGACCGACCACGCCGATCGGCACGTCGCACGCCTCGGCGATCCGGGCCACCCCGTCCAGCAGTTCGGCGAGCCGGCCGCGTGGCACCGCCACGTCGTCGATGACCAGGCCACCGTTGCCGCCGGGGAACGTCTCCGCGGCGAACCGTTCCATCGCCGGATGGGCCAGCCGTCGGGCCTCGAGCAGGGCGGCCGCCTCGGTCGCGTCGGTGGCCACCCAGACCTCGTCGGCGCCGGCCCCGGTGCACACCTCGGCGATCCGGGCCAGGTCGTCGGCGGCCCGGGCGCCGGTGTCCACCGCAGCCAGCAGCAGCGCCTCGGCGTCGGTGCGCAGACCCATCGGCCGGTACGCCTCGATCGCCCGCAGGTGGGTCCGGTCCAACAGTTCCAGCAGGCTCGGCGTGAGGCCGTGCCGGGCGATCCCGGCCACCGCCCCGCCGGCCGCCGCCGTGGTCGGAAAGACCGCGACCAGGGTCAACGATTCCTCCGGCGCCGGGCGCAGCGCCACCGTCACCTCGGTGATCACGCCGAGCGTGCCCTCCGAGCCGACGAAGAGCCGGGTCAGGTCGTACCCGGCGACGCCCTTGGCGGTGCGGCGGCCGGTGCGCAGCACCTCGCCGGAGGCCAGCACCACCTCCAGGCCGAGCACGTACTCGGTCGTCACGCCGTACTTCACGCAGCACATGCCGCCCGCGTTGGTGGCCACGTTGCCGCCGATGGTCGACGACTCCCACGAGCCCGGGTCCGGCGGGTACCAGAGACCCTGCTCCCGGACCGCACCGGCCAGCGCCGCGTTGACCACGCCCGGCTGCACCACGGCGAACCGGCCGACCGGGTCGATCTCCCGGATCCGGTCCATCGCCGTGGTGCTCAGCACCAGCGCGCCGGACACCGCGTTCGCCGCGCCCGCCAGCCCCGTCCGCGCCCCCTGCGGGACCACCGGTACGCCGTGCCGGCCGGCCGCGCGGACCGCCGCCACCACGCCCTCGGTGTCCCGCGGCCGGACCACCACCAGCGGGGTGCCCGCGGCGCACAGGTCCGCCTCGTCGCGTTCGTGCCCGGCCAGCAGGTCCGGATCGGTCAGCACGGCGGCGTCGCCGAGCGCGGCCCGCAGGTCGTCGAGGAGGGGATGGGCGGCCATGCCGGGAAGGCTACCGGCGTACCGTTGGTCGCCGTGCTCTACCTGGACCCGCCCACGGTGCCCTGGCGCGGCCGGCTGTGGTCGCACCTGATCAGCGACGTCTCCTACGCGGAGCTGCACGCCTTCGCCGAGCTGCTCGGCGCGCCCCGGCGCGGCTTCGACCGGGACCACTACGACCTGCCCGCCGAGCGGTTCCGGGTCGCGGTCTGGCTGGGCGCGACGGTGGTCGGATCCCGGGACATCGTCCGCCTGCTGCGCGCCGCCGACCTGCGCCGTCCCAAGCCCCGCGCCTCAGCCCAGGCGCGCGAGTTCCCGGCTCAGGTTGGCCCGGGCGGCGTCCTCCCAGCGGGCGTGCGGCTCAGGTAGGCGGTAGAGCGCCGGCAGGCCGAGCAGGTGCCGCAGCACGACCGCCCGGCCGGCGCGGAAGTCCGGCTCGGGGACGTGGGCGTACTCCCGGCGGATCGCGGCGGCGTAGCGGTCGTAGCCGTCCGGTGGGGCGGCCAGCACCGCCAGGTCGGCGTCGCAGAGCAGCGCGCCGTCCGGGTCGTCCGGGCCGACCGCGTGGCCGGCGGTGAGCAGCACCAGGCGGCGTACCTCGGTCACCGCCGCGGCCGGCAGCCCGGCGGCCGTGAGCAGCGTGTCGCCCAGCTCGGCGCTGGCCCGCTCGTTGGTGTCGCCGCCCGCCCGCGGGTCGTAGACCACGTCGTGGCACCACGCGGCCAGCCGGACCAGGTCGGGTCGGCGGGCCCGGTCCGCGTACGCGTCCACCACGTCGAGGACCGCCCGCAGGTGGTCCAGCGTGTGGTACCGCCGGTGGGGTTCCCGCCAGCCGGTCAGCAGGCGCGCCCCGGCCCGGTCCACGCCCGCCGGGTCGGTGGCGCCGGCCGCGAGGGCGGCGTCCCGCCACCGTGCCGTCAGGTCGTCCATCGGCTGAAGTCTGCCCCATGGCGGGCGGCGCGAGGATTCACCCGGGGTGGGACGGGTAGTACCGGCCATGGCCGTGGCCCGGGACCGACGACAGCCGTTCCTGCGGCGCATGACGTCACGCGAAGCGCTGGGCGACCTCGACGGGCCCCGGATCGCCGCCGCCATGGACGAGCTGCGGGACCGGAGCAAGGCCACCCTGCACGACCGGCTGCACCGGGTCCGTACCGCCTTCGGCCTGGCGTTGCAGGCCGGGCTCGCCGCCGGCCTGGCGTACCTGATCTCGCACCGGCTGCTGAAGAACCCGCAGCCGGTCTTCGCCCCGATCTCCGCGGTGGGCACGCTCGCCGCCTCGGTGGGCCAGCGGTTCCGGCGTACCGTCGAGCTGATCGTCGGGGTCGCGGTCGGCGTCCTCGTCGGTGACGTGCTGATCTACTTCCTCGGCACCGGCGCCTGGCAGCTCGCGCTGGTGGTGACGTCGGCGATCCTGTTGACCATCTTCGCCGGGGCGAGCGTGGCCATCGTGATCCAGGCGGCGGCCACCGCGGTGCTGATCGTGACGCTCAGCCCGTCCACCCAGAACCTGGAGTTCCCCCGCTTCGTCGACGCCTTCCTCGGCGGTGGAATCGCGTTGCTGGTCACCGCCATCCTGCTCCCGCTCAACCCGCTGCGGGTCATCAACCGGGCCGCCCGCCCCGCGCTGGACCTGCTCGCCGGTCAGCTGGACACCTGCGCCGAGGCGCTGCGCAACCAGGACCGGGGCGCCGCCCAGCGGGCGCTGTTCCGGCTCCGGGAGAACAAGGAGGAGCTGGCGGCGCTCTCCGAGGCGATCGAGGGCGCCAAGGAGACCATCACCATCTCGCCGGCCCGCTGGCACCGGCGCAGCGAGCTGACCCACTACGCCGAGGCGGCCGAGCCGATCGACCGGGCGATGCGCAACAGCGGCACCCTGATCCGCCGCTCGGTCACCATGATCGAGGACGAGGAGCCGATCCCCGAGCCGATGCCGGACGCGGTCGCCCACCTCGCCGAGTCGGTACGCCTGCTGCGGCACGAGTTCGCCGCCGGCGAGGAGCCGGAGCAGGCCCGCGAGCGGTCGCTGCGCGCGGTCAGCGAGGCCGGCCGGGCGTACGCCGAGGGGGTGGGCTTCTCCGGCAGCGTGGTGATCGCGCAGGTGCGGACCACCGCCAGCGACCTGTTGGTGGCCTCCGGCGTCGATCAGGAGGAGGCGAACCGCCTGATCCGGCAGGCGTTCGGGGAGAAGGAGCAGCGCAGCGGCGAGCCCACCGACCAGAGCCCCACCCCCAAGCCCCCCACCGCCCCTCCGGTCGGCTGACCTCCGCCGGCCCCGGGACCGACCCCCTTGCTCCGTTGATCAAGGGCGGGGCAGGGTGGGGCCGGGGGGCAGTCAGGGGAGGGTGGTGAGGGCGGTCAGGAGGGTGTCCACCTCGGCTGCGGTGGTGCCCAGGCCGAGGCTGGCGCGCAGGGCGGTGGGGGGCAGGTCGGCGCGGCCGGACCGCGCGGCGGCCTCGGACAGCAGGCGGCGGGTCAGCGGGTGGGCGCAGAACAGGCCGTCCCGCACCCCGATCCGGTGCCGGGCCGCCAGGTGGGCGGCCACCTCGGCGGAGTCCCGCCCGGCGACCACGAAGCTGACGATGCCCACCCGGGGCGCCTCCGGGCCGAACGTGCGCAACTCCACCGCGTCGGGCAGGGCGGCCAGCCCGGACCGCAGCCGGGTCAGCAGTGCCTGCTCCCGGGCGTGCAGCGCGTTCCGGTCGGCGGCCGTGAGCGCATCGCAGACCGCGGCCAGCGCCACCGCGCCGAGCAGGTTCGGGGTGCCCGCCTCGTGACGCGCCGGGCCGGTCGCCCAGCGCACCTCGTGGGTGGCCGCGCCGACGTGGCTGGTGGCCCCGCCGCCGGCCAGGTACGGCGGGGCGGCATCCAGCCAGTCCGCCCGCCCGACCAGCGCGCCCGCGCCGAACGGGGCGTAGAGCTTGTGACCGGAGAGCGCCAGGTAGTCCACGTCCAGCGCGGTCAGGTCGACCGGCGCGTGCGGGGCCAGTTGGGCGGCGTCGACCAGGATGCGGGCGCCGTGCCGGTGGGCCACCCGGGCCAGGTCGGCCACCGGCCAGCACTCGCCGGTCACGTTGCTGGCGCCGGTCACCGCGACCAGCACCGGCAGGCCGGGCCGGGCGTCGCGGGCCAGCTCGCCGAGCGCCGCGGCGAGGGACCGGACCGCGCCGGCCGGGCTGTCCGGGACCGGCAGCCGCACCGAGCCGCGCGGCCAGGGGAGCAGGTTGGCGTGGTGCTCGCCGCCGAACGTGACCACCGTGGTGCCGGCGGGAAGCGCCCGGGCCAGCAGGTTCACCGCGTCGGTGGTGTTCCGGGTGAAGATCACGTGATCGTCGAGGCGGGCGCCGACGAAGTCCGCCACGCTCTGCCGCGCCCGCTCGTAGGCCAGCGTGCAGCGCCGGGACAGCGCGCCCGCGCCGCGGTGCACGCTCGCGTACCAGGGAAGAAGCTCGGCCACCGCGTCGGCCGCGGCCCGCGCGCACGGCGCGCTGGCGGCGTGGTCCAGGTTGATCTCCCCCGGTACGCCGAGCACGCCGAGCGGGTCGGGCCGGACCGGCGTGGGCAGCACGGGAGCGTGCGGTACGAGGGTGAGGGTCATGCCGGAGCCTCCGGGTCACCGGGGGACCCCGAGGTGTCGGGACGGGGTCCGCGCTTGCCCGGCGCACAGGTCGGCGCGGGGCCCGGTCATCACCCGGGGCACCCCACCGCGAACCTCGACGAGGGTTGCCGGCCAGCAAGCCGGGGCTTGACGCTGGCGCTCGTGACCTGTCCGGGAGCATAGCCGTCGCGATGCGGCCGGACCAGTGGGGCGCGGGTGACTACGCTGACCGCATGGTCGTCACCCCGCCCGGCGGAGCGCCGCCGCCGCCGTCCGCGCCCGCCGCCCCGCCGCCCGGCGCGCCGACGCCCCGGATGCCGCTGCGCCGGCTCGGTTGGCGACGTTTCCTGGCGCTGGCCGGGGTGGTGCTGCTGATCGCGGCCGGCGCGCTGTTCATGGTCTTCACGCTGGGCGAGAGTCTGGGCGCGGAGGCTCTGCTGGTCGGCGTGATCGCGGCGATCCTGCCGGTGCCGGTGCTGGTCTCCTGCTTCCTCTGGCTCGACCGCTACGAGCCCGAGCCGCTGAAATACCTGATCTTCTGTTTCGCCTGGGGCGCCTTCGTCTCCACCGCGATCTCGCTGCTGGTCAACGAGACGGGCGCGCGGCTGTTCGAGGACCGGGGGCTGCCCACGGCGCTGACCGCGGTGCTGGTCGCGCCGTTCATCGAGGAGCTGACCAAGGCGGCCGGCCCGATCCTGCTGCTGATCTTCCGCCGGCGGGAGTTCTCCGGGGTCACCGACGGCCTGGTCTACTGTGGGCTCTCCGCGGTCGGCTTCGCCATGGTCGAGAACATCCTCTACCTGGGCGGTTACGGCTACCGCACCGGCGTGGAGGAGTACGGCCCGGCCACCGGCGCCCAGCAGGTCATCGCGATCTTCATCGTGCGGATCCTGCTGTTCGGCTTCGCCCACCCGCTGTTCACCTCGATGACCGGCGTCGGGCTGGGTGTGGCCGCGCGGACCGCCGACCGCCGGGTCCGGATCCTCGCCCCGCTGGCCGGCCTGCTGCTGGCCATGATGCTGCACGGCACCTGGAACCTGCTGCCCTCGCTGGCCCAGGCCACCGGGCAGCCGGTGATCGTGCTCTACGGCTACCTCGGCGTGATGGTGCCGATCTTCTTCGCCATGGTGGGGCTGGCGGTGTGGCTGCGGGCCTGGGAGGGGCGGCTCACCGAGCGCACCCTGCCGGACTATGTGCGGGCGGGCTGGCTGACCCCGCCGGAGGTGGCGGCGCTGGGCAGCCTGGGCCGGCGGCACGCGGCCCGCACCTGGGCCCGCCGGGTGGCGGGCGACGGCGGCGTGAAGGCGATGCGCGGCTACCAGTTCGCGGCGACCCGGTTGGCGTTGCTGCGCGACGGGATGCGCCGAGGGCTGGACCGTAAGCCCGCCGAGCGGGACCGGACGGCACGGGAGGAACGGGAGCTGCTGGACGCGATCGCCGCGTACCGGTCGTTCTTCGTCGGTCGCGACCCGCAGGCGCCGGTCGGGGTCTGGGACGGTCAGCGCTACCACCTGCGGTTCCCGGACGGGTCGCAGCGCACGGTCGACGCGCCGGACGAGCCGGTGGTGCCGATCCCGGTGGTGCTGGCCCCGCCACCGCCGCCGGTCGGTCACGGCCCGCACCCGTGGCACCCGGGCGGCTGACCGTCAGGCCACCAGCCCGGTGAGGAAGTCGCCGAGCCCCTGGGCGATGGCCATCAGCGCCACGCCGATCCCCCTGAACAGCTGCGCCGCGCCGTCGGGCCGGAACGCCATGAAGTAGATCAGGAACGCGAGGAATCCCCAGGCGAGGATCTTCTTGATCACTACCGGCATGGTCCCTCCCCAGGGCGCTGAGGTGCCTGGGCTTCCCGCCGGGCAGCGCCGCAAACAGCGCCCGGGGGCGGGCTACAGGTAGAGGCCGGTGGAGCCGGCGGCGGTGGTCTCCACCCGCTCGGCCGCCACGGCGTGCACGTCCCGCTCGCGCAGCAGCACGTAGGCCCGCCCGTGCAGCTCGACCTCGGAGCGGTCGTCGGGGTCGAAGAGGACCCGGTCGCCGGAGACGATCGAGCGCACGTTCGGCCCCACGCCGACCGCGGTGGCCCAGGCCAGCCGCTTGCCGACCGCCGCGGTCGCCGGGATCACGATGCCGGCGGTGGAGCGGCGTTCCCCCTCGGCGCCCTCGGTACGCACGAGCACGCGGTCGTGCAGCAGGCGGATGGGCAGCCCGGCGTCGAGACTCTGGTCGGCGGTCACGCGAAGACGCTACCGCGTGCCCCACTGTCGATCCCGGCGTGGTTGGCCACTGACGCAGCGGGGCAATGTGTGGCACAGCCGCCCTAGGGTGGGGCGGTCGGACGTATCCTGTCCCCCCTGTGACGTGGGTGGGCCGATTTGCCGGAGGTGCGCTTGAGCCGCTTCGAGCGGATGCGCGGACGGCTCCGCCGCGCGTACGAGTCGGGCCGCGAGTCGGTCCGGTCCCGCCGGGAGGAGTCGGATGCGGCGCCGGAGGGCGTCCGCGTGGCCTCGCCGGTCTCGCCGGGTCCGGTGGCGTCGCCGTCGGCGATGGTGGTGGGCGCCGAGCCGCCGGCCGCGATGCACAACTCGACGGTCAGCCGCGACGACACGGAGGTGCCGCACGCGCTGCGGATCGCCGCCGCGTGGTGCTGGCGCCTGATCGTCATCGGCATCGTCACCTGGGCACTGCTCAAGATCATCGGCACGATCAGCATCGTGATCATCCCGCTGACCGTCGCCCTCCTGCTCTCCGCGCTGCTCGCGCCGGCGGTCGGCTGGCTGCTCAAGGCCCGGTTCCCCCGCTCGCTGGCGACCGGCGTGGTGCTGGTCGGCGGCCTGGCCGCGGTGATCGGCACGCTGACGCTGGTGGTCAACGAGTTCATCCAGGGCGTGCCGGAGCTGAGCGAGAAGTCCTCCCAGGGCGTCCGGCAGATCCAGGACTGGCTCAAGACCGGCCCGCTGCACCTGTCCGACAGCCAGCTCGACCGCTACATCGACGAGGCGCAGAGCTGGATCAACGGCAACACCGAGCGGTTCACCAGCGGCGCGCTCAGCACCGCCGCCACGCTGGCCGAGGTGCTCACCGGCACCGTCCTGGTGCTGTTCGCGACGTTCTTCTTCCTCCGCGACGGCACCAACATCTGGCGGTTCCTGGTGCGGCTGCTGCCGGTCGCCGCGCGCTGGAAGGTCGACGACGCCGGGCGCGCGTCCTGGGCGACGCTCGGCGCGTACGTCCGGGCCACCGTCCTGGTCGCGTTCATCGACGCCGTCGGCATCGGCATCTTCCTGGTCGTCTTCGACATCCCGTTCGCGTTCCCGCTGGCCGCGCTGGTGTTCCTGGGCGCGTTCATCCCGATCGTCGGCGCCTTCCTGTCCGGCGTGGTGGCCGTGCTGGTGGCGCTGGTCGACAGCGGTCCGGTGACCGCTCTGATCATCCTGGGCGTGGTCATCGGCGTGCAGCAGGTCGAGGGGCACGTGCTCCAGCCGCTGATCATGGGCCGGGCGGTTGCCATCCACCCGCTCGCCGTGATCATCGGCATCGCCGCCGGGGTGGTGCTGGCCGGCATCGCCGGCGCGCTGGTCGCGGTGCCGCTGATCGCCGTGCTCAACACCGCGGTCCGGCGGCTCGCCGCGCGTACCGTGCCAGACACCCCGCCGGACGCCGTGGTGGTCGCCTCCCAGGCGCCCTGATCCGGCCCGACCGGTCGACGCCCGCGTCACCCCGCCCGGGGAGGCGCGGGCGTCAGCTCTTGGCGAGCCGTTCCAATGCGCCCCGCGCCACCTCCGGCCGGGTGGTGTACCAGAACGGCGGCAACGACCGCCGCAGGAACGGGCCGTAGCCGCGCGCCGTCTCCAACCGCGAGTCGAGCACCGCCACCACGCCCCGGTCGCCGGTGGCCCGGATCAGCCGGCCGACGCCCTGGGCCAGCCGGACCGCGGCGATCGGCACGCTCACCGCCGCGAACCCGGAACCGCCGCCCGCGTCGACCGCCGCCGCGCGGGCCGCGGCGAGCGGCTCGTCGGGGCGGGGGAACGGCAGCCGGTCGATCACCACGAGCTGGCAGGCGTCGCCCGGCACGTCCACCCCCTGCCAGAGCGACATCACCCCGAACAGGCAGCTCTCCCGTTCCTGGCGGAACCGGCGGACCAGCAACGGCAACGCCTCCTCGCCCTGGAGCAGCACGGGCAGGTCGGTCCGCGCCCGGACCAGCTCCGCCGCCTGCTGGGCGGCCCGTCGCGACGAGAAGAGCCCGAGGGTACGCCCACCGAGCGCCCCGACCAGCGCCAGCAACTCCTCGCCGGCGGCCGTGGGCAGGCCGGACACGCTGGGGCGGGGCAGGTGCGCGGCGACGTAGAGGATGCCCTGCCGGGCGTAGTCGAACGGCGAGCCGACGTCGAGCGACCGCCAGCCGGGCCCCTCGGTGGCCGGGACCGTGCCGATCGCCGCCCGACTGCCCTCGGTGCTGGCCACCGGGGTCGGTCCGGCGGTGCGACCGGCGGCGGCCGCGGTGGCCAGCGCGGCGGCGGCCGGCGACGGCGGGGTGGGCGGCGGGGCCTCCAGCCCGAGCGCCCGGGCCACCGTGTCGAAGCGGCCACCGAGCGCCAGCGTGGCCGAGGTGGCGACCACGGTGCGCTCGTCGTAGAGGTGGGTGGCGAGGGTGCCGGCCACCGACAGCGGCGCCACCACCAGCGCCCGGCGGCTGCCGTTCTCCGGCTTCTCCACCCAGGCCACGTCGTGGTCGGCCTCCTCCAGCAGCCGCTGGGCGGTGGCGGACAGTTCGTCCAGCACCGCCTTCGCCTGCTGCTTGCGGACCGGGTCGGGGTCGTCGGCCTTCACGTCGCCGATCGACTCCAGCGCGGCCCGGGTCGCCGCGTCGAGCAGCGTGCACGCCTCCCGCAGCGCGGGCGGCAGGCCGGCGGTGAGCCGACCGGCCGGCGCCTCGGCCAGCCCCACCGTCAGCGCGTCGCCGGCCTCGGTGAGCCGGTCGGCCAGGTCGGGCCGGAGCAGCGGCCGGGCCCGCCGGGTGGAGCGGTCGATCAGCTCGGGCACCAGCTCGGCCTGGGCGGCCGAGGAGACGCGGTCGGCCAGCTCGTGCGCCTCGTCCACCACGAGCAGCTTGTGCGGCGGCACGATATGCCGCCCGGCGAGCATGTCGACGGCCAGCAGGCTGTGGTTGGTCACCACGATGTCCGCCTCGCGGGCGCGGGCCCGGGACGCCTCCGCGAAGCACTCCTGCCCGAACGGGCAACGGCTGGCCCCGACGCACTCCCGGGCCGGCATGGAGACGCTGCGCCACACCTGGTCGTCGACGCCCGGGTCCAGCTCGTCGCGGTCGCCGGTGGCGGTCTTCTCGGCCCAGTCGCGCAGCCGCTGCACCTGCTTGCCCAGCCGGCCGGCCTCACCCAGCCACTTCGTGCCGCCGGGACGGGGCGCGTCGAAGAGCGCGTCGTCCGGCTCGTCCTCCACCGAGCTGTCCAGCCGGGCCAGGCACAGGTAGTGGTGGCGGCCCTTGAGCACGGCGAAGGTGGGGCGGCGGCCGAGCACCGGCTCGACCGCGTCGGCCAGCCGGGGCAGATCGTGGTCGACGAGCTGGGACTGCAACGCCAGGGTCGCGGTGGAGACCACCACCGGACCGTCCACGGTCAGGGACGGTGCCAGGTAGGCCAGTGACTTGCCGGTGCCGGTGCCGGCCTGCACCAGCAGGTGCTCGCCGGAGGCGATGCTCCGCTCGATCGCCTCGGCCATCTGCTGCTGGCCCGGCCGGGCCGCGCCGCCCGGCACCGCGCCCACCGCGGCGGCCAGCAGCGCCCCGCCGTCGGCGCGGCCGGCCCGGCGTTTCTTCGGGACAGCGGGGCCGGTGGCGGTGCGGGACGGGCTCACCGTGCGACCGTACCCGCCGGCACCGACGAGGGTCCCGCCGCTCCGGCCGCGTGGCGCGGACCGTGGGTCGCGTCCGGTTACCTCCCGATCGCGAGGCGTGGCCGGAATCGGTTAGGGTGCCAGGCATGCCGAGCGACGTGGTCCGCGTGATCTACCGCAAGTACGACGGCAGCGCACACCGCGACTACCCGGCCCGCCGGCTCGCCGAGGACGACCTCGGCGTCTGGCTCGGCGTGCCGGCCGGCACCGAATCCGTCTACCACGGCCGCCCCTCGGTCGAGCAGATCCCGTTCGTCCTGCTGGTGCCCCGACACGGCTGGTGGACCGGGATGTTCAACCCGCCGCCACGCACCAGCGAGGTCTACTGCGACATCGCCACCCCGGCCCGCTGGGAGGGTGAGGAGACGGTCCACCTGGTCGACCTCGACCTGGACGTGGTGCGCCGTCGGGAGACCGGCGTCGTCGAGCTGCGCGACGAGGACGAGTTCGCCGAGCACCGGGCCCGGTGGGGTTACCCGGACGACCTGGTCGCCGAGGCCGAGGCGGCGGCCCACTGGCTGCTCGGCGCGCTCGGCGACGGCAGCGAGCCGTTCGCCACCTCGTACCGCAAGTGGTTGGCCCTGGTGGTCTGAACCGCGCTCACCAGCGCGGCGGCCAGGCGGCGTCCGGCCCGAGCGGCGGCAGGTCGGCCACCTTGTCCGGGTTGAGCTGGTTGAACACGCCGGTCACCCGCCCGTCGTGCACGGCGAACGAGGTGACCATCCGGATCGTCCGCCCGTCGCGGTGGAGGAACTCCGACTGCCACCCCAGCGTGCCGTCCACCAGCACCGGCCGGCCGCGCAGGGCGCCCCGCCCCCGGGCCTGGCCGTACAGGCCGAGGAGCAGACGGCCGACCGCGTCGGTGCCGACCACCGGCCGGCGCCCCGCCGGGAAGTGCCCGCCGGAGTCGCCGATCGACATGACGTCCGGGGCCAGCACCCGGACCAGTTGGTCCAGCTCGCCGGACTCCACCGCGGCGGCGAAGGCGGTGAGCACGCGGCGCTGCTCGGCGAGGTCGGCGCTGTGCCGTGGCCCGTCCGGCCCGTGCACCGCCCGACGCCCCCGGGACGCGAGCTGCCGCGCCGCCTCCGGCGTCACGGCGAGCACGCCGGCCACGTCGCCGAATGGCACCGCGAAGACGTCGTGCAGCACGAACGCCACCCGCTGCTCCGGCGTCAGCCGCTCCAGCACCACCAGCAGCGCGGTGCCGAGCTGGTCGGCCCGGACCGCGCGCTCGGCCGGGTCGGGGGCGAACCCGTCCGCCGCCGGGAGGCCGCGCACCACCGGCTCGGGCAACCACTGACCCGGGTACGCCTCGCGGCGCACGCGGGCGGAGCGGAGCACGTCCAGGCAGATCCGGGAACAGGTGGTGGTCAACCAGCCGCGCACGTCGCGGACGCGGGCCCGTTCGGCCGGGTCGGCGAGCGCGCCCGAGAAGCGCAGCCAGGTCTCCTGCACGGCGTCCTCGGCCTCGCTGCGGCTGCCCAGCATCCGCTGCGCGACCGCCAGGAGGTGCCCTCGTTCCGCCTCGAACTCCCCCGCAAGCTCGTCCACGCGTCCATTCTCCCGCTCGCCCACCCCGCACCGCCCACCGCCTGGCGTTCGGCCGTTCGCCCCCGTCGGCCCGTCCCGGCGGGAGATCTTGGTACGAAACGGCCCCTCTGTCGACGGGCGGGGTGGGCCTGGGAACGGGTGGAGGAGGTGGGCGGATGGAGTGCGGGTCGCAAAACGGGCGTAGCGGGCACGCCGTACCCATGATCGGGGTTGCGGGGTGAGGATCGGGGGATGAGTGGCGTGGTGGGGCCCGAGGGCGGGTCGATGCGGGAGTTGTTGCGGGTGGGCCCGGGGGCGGTGGACCTGGCGGCGATCGACCCCCGGTCGACGCCGGGGTTGCCGACGGCGGCCGGGCAAGGGTCGGCGCGCAAGGAGTGGGCCCGTGGGCAGGTCGAGCTGGTCGGCGCGGAGCTGGGCCGGCAGCAGGAGATGCTCTACGCCGCCGCCCAGGGTGCGGCCGGGCCGGGGAGCGCCACGAGCGCGCCCAGCCAGGCCGGCGCACGGCTGGACGGTGACCGGCCGCGCCGGGTGCTGCTGGTGCTGCAGGCCATGGACTGCGGCGGCAAGGACGGCGCGGTCAAGCGGGTGGCCGGCGCGATGAACCCGCTCGGGCTGCACATCCGTTCCTTCGGCCCGCCGACCGAGGAGGAACGGCGGCACGACTTCCTCTGGCGCGTCCGGCGGGCGCTGCCGCCGCCGGGCTACGTGGGTGTGTTCAACCGCTCACACTACGAGGACGTGCTCATCGCCCGGGTGGAGGGACTGGTCGACGAGGCCACCTGGCGGTCCCGGTACGCGATCATCAACGACTTCGAGCGGGAACTGGTCGAGCAGTCCGTGACCGTGGTGAAGGTCATGCTGCACATCTCGTACGCGGAGCAGGGCGAGCGGCTGATGGAGCGGCTCACCGACCCGACGAAGTACTGGAAGTACAACCCGAGCGATCTGGACACCCGGGCCCGCTGGGACGATTACCGGGCCGCGTACACCGAGGCGCTGGAGCGTTGCGGGACGGACGCCGCGCCCTGGTTCGTGCTGCCGGCGGACCGCAAGTGGTACCGCGACTGGGCCCTCGCCCACCTGCTGCGGGAGACGTTCGACGGGTTGGATCTGGGGTATCCGCCTGCCGATTTCGACGTCGAGCGGGAGCGTGACCGGTTACGCGACCAGGGCGGCAAGTGATCAGGTGAACAGCAGGTGAACGAGCGGTGAATCGGGCCTGACCAGGGGTGGGCCGGTCGATGCCGGGTTCGACCGTGTCCCTAGCATGCCCAGAGCAGACGCCTCTCGCGGGCGACAGCCACCCTTCCACCGACACGACGAGGTCCGTGCTGTGAAGTTTTCCTTCCGTCCCACCGAGGGCGCCTTCTACGAGCTCTTCACCAGGGCCGCGCAGAACCTGGTGAAGGGGACCGACCTGCTCAACGAGCTGGGTCTGCCCGGCGCGGACGTGCAGTCGATCAGCGAGCGGCTGACCGAGGTCGAGCACGACAGCGACCAGATCACGCACGACCTCTACAAGAAGATCAACTCCACCTTCATCACGCCCTTCGACCGGGAGGACATCTACCGGCTGGGCTCGCTGCTCGACGACGTGATGGACCACCTGGAGGCGGTCGGCAACCTGCTCTACCTGTACGGCCTGACCAAGCTCCCGTCGCTGCCGCGCGAGCTGCACGAGCTGGTCAACGTGCTCGACCAGCAGGCCAAGCTCACCGCCGAGGCGATGCCCCGGTTGAAGTCGATGAAGGACCTCGAGGACTACTGGATCGAGTGCAACCGGCTCGAGAACGACGGCGACCAGGCGTACCGGATGCTGCTGGTCCGCCTCTTCTCCGGTGAGTACGACGCGCTCACGGTGCTGAAGATGAAGGAGGTGGCCGACGAGCTGGAGGCCGCCTGCGACGCCTTCGAGCACGTCGCCAACACCGTCGAGACCATCGCGGTCAAGGAGTCCTGATCCCGTGACACCCGAACTCATCGCCGTGCTGGCGGTGATCGCGGTCGCCATGGCGTTCGACTACACGAACGGCTTCCATGACGCGGCCAACGCGATCGCCACCAGCATCTCGACCCGGGCGCTGACCCCCCGGATCGCCCTCGCGCTGGCCGCCGTCGGCAACTTCGTCGGCGCGCACTTCGGCGCCGGGGTGGCCAAGACGGTCGGCGACGGACTGGTGACGCTACCGACCGGGGTGGAGAGCCTCGGCGTGGTCTTCGCCGGCGTGCTCGGCGCGATCGCCTGGAACCTGATCACCTGGTACTTCGGCCTGCCGTCCTCCTCCTCGCACGCCCTCTTCGGCGGCCTGGTCGGCGCGACCCTGTTCGCCGCCGACGGCATCGTCCAGTGGGGCAACATCCTGGAGAAGGTCATCATCCCGATGGTCCTCTCCCCGGTGGTCGGCCTGATCCTCGGCTTCCTGGTGATGCTGGCGATCATGTGGCTGTTCCGGAAGGGGCAGCCGGGCAAGCTCAGCCGGGGCTTCCGCTGGGCGCAGACCGTCTCCGCCGCCGCCATGTCGGTCGGCCACGGCATGCAGGACGCCGCCAAGACCATGGGCATCATCGTGCTGGCGCTCTACACCGGCGGCTTCCAGGAGAGCAAGACGCACATCCCGGGCTGGGTGTTCTGGACCTCCGCGACGATGCTGGCGCTCGGCACGTACGCGGGCGGCTGGCGGATCATCCGGACGCTGGGCCGGAAGATCATCGACCTCGGCCCGGCGGAGGGCTTCGCGGCCGAGACCGTGGCCAGCGCGGTGCTCTACTTCAACGCGCTGGTGCTCAAGGCCCCGATCTCCACCACGCACACGATCACCTCGGCGATCATGGGTGTGGGCGCGACGAAGCGGCTCTCCGCGGTGCGCTGGAACGTGGCCGGCAACATCGTGATCGCCTGGATCATCACGTTCCCCGCCGCCGCCGCGATCGCCTGCCTCGCGTACCTGCTGGTGCGTCCGCTGTTCTAAGGCGGGGCCCCCTTTTAACGCCTCAGGTAGAGGAGGGGCCCCTTCTTAACATCCGATGTTAAGAAGGGGCCCCTCCTTACACGTAGGAGACGCCGATCCGGGCCTTGACGTCGTCGATCAGGGTCATCACCTCGAGGGTGGCGGAGTGCGGCACCAGCGGGCTCTCGGTCAGCCCGGCCGCCAGGCAGCGCTGCACCTCGATCGCCTCGTACTGGTAGCCCCCGCCGGTCAGGTCCGCCGGGATCGTCTCCGGCTCGGCCCCGGCCCGGTGCAGCACCGCGTGCCCGGGCCGGAAGAACGGCTCAGGCAGGTCGATCCGGCCGGCGGTGCCGGTGATCGACGCGGTGATCGAGGTGGCGCCGACCATCCCGCAGCTCAGCGTCGCCACCGCGCCGGAGTCCCAGCCGAGGACGATGCCGGTGTTCTCGTCCACCGCCTCCGGGCTCAGCCGGGCCCACGCCCGCACGTGCTGCGGCGCGCCGAGCACCAGGTGGGCCAGGCTCAGCGGGTAGACGCCGAGGTCGAGCAGCGCGCCCCCGCCCAGCGCGGGATTCCGCATCCGGTGTTCGGGCGGGAACGGCCCGGCCACCCCGAAGTCGGCCCGGACGTGGGTCACCTCGCCGATCGCGCCGTCGGAGATCAGCTCCAGCACCCGCAGGATCAGCGGGTTGGTCCGCATCCACATGGCCTCCATGAGGAAGAGCCCGCGAGCGCGCGCCGTCTCCACCAGCTCGGTGGTGGTGGGCAGGTCCAGCGTGCAGGGCTTCTCCACCAGCACGGCCTTGCCGCCGGCCAGGCAGGCCAGCGCCGCCTCGTGGTGCGCGGCGTGCGGGGTGGCCACGTAGATCGCGTCCAGGTCCGGATCCGCGGCCAGCTCGGCCCAGGAGGCGTACGCCCGCGGCACGTCGTACCGTCGCGCGAACGTCTCGGCGCTCTCCCGGGTGCGCGACCCGACCGCCACCAGTTCGGCGTCCGGCACCAGCCGCAGGTCGTCGGCGAAACAGGCGGCGATGTGCCCGGTGGCCAGGATTCCCCAACGCGTCATGCCCGAACGCTATCCCGGCCGCTTCCGCCGCCGGCAGGATGATCCACCCGTCGGGACGTCAGGACCGGCCGGCGGCGACCTCGACGCAGTTCCCACCGCTCGATCCGCTGCGCCGGAACCTTCGCCAGCGCTTCCTGTGGTTCCTGCCGCTGAGCGACGACGAGGCGCGGGCCATCGCGCTGAGGCTGCCATGAGCCACGCCGCCAGGCGAGCGAACTGGCGCCGCGACGCCTGCGAACAGTCGTGGCCCTGCGGCGCCGCCCGCCGGACGCTGCTGGCCGAGTGCGACGACCGGCTGGCACTCGCGGTCTACCTGGGAACTCACCACGGGTAGAGCGGTATCGGACTGCCTTCAGTCAGGTAGGACAACGCCCACCGCGCCTCCTTCCGCAGGAGTGGGGTGAGGCGAGGCTCCTCCAGGAATGCTTCGTACAAGGTCCTGCCTCGGCGGGGATCCGTGTCGGCGACGCACCGGATCGCCGCACTGCGTACCACGAGATCCTCATCGGCGAGGGCCTGCTCGACCGCCGCCCGGCCCGCCGGTCCGGTGTGCTTGGCCAGCGCCCTGACGGCGTTGACGCGGTGCAGGAAGTCCTTGTGCCGAGCCTGCTCGCAGAGGATGTGCGTAGCGCGGGGATCATTGATGTCGCCCAGGATCACGATCTCCGTGGTGCCGACGCGGCCCGGCATCTGGGCGAGGAACTCCTCGGGCGCGATCATGGCGGCGATGTGCAGGGCGGCCGACCAGCCGTCACCCAGCTCCCGGCCCGTGGCTCTCGTGACCAGGTTCGCCCTGACCCTGCCGTAGTAGAGGTCGAAGACACGTCTCGCTCCGGTTGGCCCGGCAGCTATCAGGGCTTCGTCGGCCCCGGGCTCCCAGTCGAGAACCTTGGCGATCACGGCGTCGAGACCATCGCTCATCGGCCGATGATGCCATTGTCTTGCGACCGCATCACGGGGCCACAGCCATGGCAGTCCGGCCGCCCACGGAAACCGAGCGCGGACGCTGAGCGGGCCGGGCGGGCGCTTGCGGCCGAACAGGATCCGCGAGGCAGGGCCTAGGCTCGGGGCATGACGATCGACGGCTTCGCCGCACCCCCCGCCCTGGTGGAGCACGCCCGCCGGTTCCACGCCGAGGGCGGCGTGCCGGCGGTGCCCCGGGTCGCCGCCACCGTGCTGCTGCTCCGCCCGGCCGGTGACGACTTCGAGGTCTACCTGATCCGGCGGGTGGCGGCGATGACCTTCGGCGGCATGTACGCCTTCCCCGGCGGCGGGGTGGACCGCTCCGACTCCGAGGCGCACCTGGGCTGGGCCGGCCCGGAGCCGGCGGCCTGGGGTGAGCGGTTCCGGCTCGACCCGGCGGACGCGCAGGCGGTGGTCTGCGCCGCCGCCCGCGAGGTCTTCGAGGAGGCGGGCGTGCTGCTGGCCGGCCCGGACGCGGAGACCGTGGTCGGCGACGTGAGCGGCGACGACTGGGAGGCCGCCCGGCAGGACCTGGTGGGTCGGCGTACCGGCTTCGCGGATCTGCTTGCCGGGCGCGGTCTGACGCTCCGGTCCGACCTGCTGCTGCCGTGGACCCGGTGGATCACGCCGGAGTTCGAGCCGCGCCGCTTCGACACGTACTTCTTCGTGGCCCTGCTGCCCGAGGGGCAGCGGACCCGGGACGTCTCCGGCGAGGCCGACCACACGCTGTGGCTGCGCCCGGCGGACGCGCTGGCCCGGGCGGAGGCGGGGGAGCTGACCATGCTGCCGCCGACGATGGTCACCCTGGGCGAGATCGCCGCCGCCGGCGACCTGGCCGGCGTGGCCCGCGCCGCCGCGGACCGCGACCCGGGTACGCCCGTCCTGCCGCGCATCGAGGACCTGGACGGCGCGCAGCCGCGCTTCCTGCTCCGCTGAGTGGGGTGTTAAGAGGGGCCCCCTGTTATGCAGAATGCGTTAACAGGGGGCCCCTCCTTGCACCTCAGCCGAAGCGGCCGGTGATGTAGTCCTCGGTCTTCTTCTGGCTCGGGTTGCTGAAGATCTTCTGGGTGTTGTCGTACTCGATCAGGCGGCCCGGGTCGCCGGTCTTCTCGATCGAGAAGAAGGCGGTGCGGTCCGACACCCGCGCGGCCTGCTGCATGTTGTGCGTGACGATGATGATGGTGAACTTGTCCTTGAGCTGGAACATCAGGTCCTCGATGGCCAGCGTGGAGATCGGGTCCAGGGCCGAGCACGGCTCGTCCATCAGCACCACCTGCGGCTCGACCGCGATGGTACGGGCGATGCAGAGCCGCTGCTGCTGACCGCCGGAGAGGCCGGCGCCGGGCTTGCCGAGCCGGTCCTTGACCTCGTCCCACAGGTTCGCCGAGCGGAGCGCCTTCTCGGCCGTCTCCTCCAGGATCGACTTGCGCCGGACGCCGTTGAGCCGCAGCCCGGCCACCACGTTCTCGAAGATGCTCATGGTGGGGAACGGGTTCGGCCGCTGGAAGACCATGCCGATCATGCGGCGTACGGCCGTGACGTCCACGTCGCGGTCGTAGATGTCCTGCCCGTCGATGGTCAGGTTGCCCTCGACCCGGGCGCCCGGCAGCACCTCGTGCATCCGGTTGATCGACCGCAGGAAGGTGGACTTGCCGCAGCCGGACGGACCGATCAGGGCGGTCACCGTCTTCGGCTCGACGGTCAGGTTGATGTTCTCGATCGCCTTGAACCCGCCGTAGTAGGCGGTGACGTTCGAGGCTTCGACGCGCTTGGCCATGGTGGCGGTACCTCCGGGGTTCATCGGCCGAGCCGGTTTCGACGGGCCAGCAACTTCGCCGCGACGGTCAGGACGAGGACGAGCGCGACCAGGGTGAGCGCCGCGGTCCACGCCCGCGCCGGCGAGTACTTCGAGGCCTCGCCGGCCTGCTGGTAGACGAAGAGGGCCAGCGACGACTGGTTGTTCTCGAACGGGTTGAAGTTGATCGAGGCGCCACCACCGGCGACGAGCAGCACCGGCGCGGTCTCGCCGGCGGCCCGCGCGATGGCGAGCATGATGCCGGTGACGATGCCGGGCAGCGCGGTCGGCAGCACGACCCGCAGGATGGTCTTCCACTTCGGCACGCCGAGGGCGTAGGCGCCCTCGCGCAGCGGCGCCGGCACGAGCCGGAGCATCTCCTCGGTGGACCGGACGATGGTGGGCAGCATGAGCACGCTCAACGCCAGCGCGGCGGCGAAGCCGGAGAAGCTCGGCCGGCCGTCGTTGAACCACGGCGAGACGATCAGCACCCAGAACGCCAGCACGAACAGGCCGGTGACGATCGACGGGATGCCGGTCATCACGTCCACGAAGAAGCGGATGGTGAACGCGAACCGGCCCCGGCCGTACTCGACCACGTAGATGGCGCAGAGCACGCCGAGCGGCACGGTGATCAGGGCGGCGATGCCGACCTGCTCCAGCGTGCCGATGATCGCGTGGTAGGCGCCGCCGTTGGCGTCCCGCGCCCCGATGTTGTTCATCGAGGTGCCGAAGAAGTTGCCGTCCAGCCGCTCGGAGCCCTTGCTGACCAGCGTCCACACCACCGAGGCCAGCGGCAGCACGGCCAGCACGAAGGCGGAGTGGATCAGCGCGCTCCAGGTCCGGTTGCGGGCGGACCGCCGGCCCTCCACCGCGTTCGTCGCGACGTAGAGACCGACCAGGTAGAGCAGCGCGCCCAGCACCACGACCAGGACCGGGCCGCCGATGCCGGCGCCGTACACGAGGGCCGCCGCGAGCAGCAGCGCCGCGACGGCGATGACGGGCGCGGCGTACGCCGGGAGCCGCCGGGCCCGCAGCGTGGCCGGCTGGGCCGGCGGGCGCGGGCGGGAGGGGGTGAGAGTGGAGGTCATGCCGCAGACTCCGTGAACTCGCGGCGGCGGTAGATGATCGCGCGCGCGGTGATGTTGACGATCAGCGTGATCGCGAAGAGCACCAGGCCGGAGGCGATCAGGGCGCCGCGGCCGGTGTCGTTCGCCTCGGCGAACCGGTTGGCGATGTTCGCGGCGATCGAGTTGCCGCCGCTCTGCAGGATGTTGAACGAGATGGCGTACGTCGAGCCGAGCGTGAGCGCCAGCGCGATGGTCTCGCCGAGCGCCCGGCCCAGGCCCAGCATCACCGCGGCGATGACGCCCGGCCGGCCGTACGGCAGGACCGCGGTGCGGATCATCTCCCAGCGGGTGGCGCCGAGCGCGAGCGCGGCCTCCTCGTTGGCGGTCGGGGTCTGCCGGAACACCTCGCGGGAGAGCGAGGTGACGATCGGCAGCACCATGATCGCCAGCACCAGGGAGCCGAGCAGGATCGAGCTTCCGTACGGGCCGTCGCCGAAGATCGGGATCCAGCCGAAGTAGGTGTTCAGCCAGGCGGAGAGGTCGGCGACCGGGCCGGCGAAGTAGTCGCGGCCCCAGAGGCCGAAGACCACGCTCGGCACCGCGGCCAGCAGGTCGATCACGAAGCCGAGGCCGTTGCCGAGCCGGCGGGGGGCGTAGTGCGACAGGTAGAGGGCGATGCCGAGCGCGACGGGCACCGCCATGAGCAGCGCCAGCAGCGAGCTCAGGACGGTGCCGAAGGCGAGCGCGCCGATGCCGAACTTCGGCGGGTTGTCGTTCGGGAACCAGCCCTCGAAGGTCCAGAACGACTCGGTGTTGGCCCGCAGCGCCGGCACGGCCTTGGCGATCAGGAAGATCGCGATGGCCGCGATGATCACCAGCACCGTGGTGCCGGCGGCCAGGGTGAGGCCGCGGAACGCCCGTTCCGCGCCGAAGGCGCGGGCGCGGGGCAGGCCGCCGCCCCCGCCGAGGTCGCCGCCGGGGCGGCCAAGGGGGTTTCCGGAGCGCTCGGCCACACGCGCCGAGGCACCGGCGGGCCGCTCGTGGCTCATGGCCACGGGGGTCCCGCCGGTGCCGGCGTGCGCCGAGCGGTGAGGGGTGTCACCCATCTGCTCGCTCGCTTCGCGTTGAGGAGGTGTCGATCAGGGCGTCAGGAGAGGCTCTTGACCGCGGCCTCGACCTTGGTGCGGACGGTCTCGGGCAGCGGGGCGTAGCCCAGCTCGACCAGCTCCTGCTGGCCCTCGGCGCTGGCCGCGTGGCCGAGCAGGCCCTTGACCAGGGGCAGCTTGTCGGCGGCGAGGCCCTTGCTGCAGACGATCTCGTAGGTCGCCAGGACGATCGGGTAGGCCCCGGCCTCCTTGGTGTTGTAGTCGATCGACATCTTGAGGTCGTTGCCCTGGCCCTCGAACTTGGCCCCGGCGATGGTCTTGCCGGCCGAGTCACCGGTCAGCTCGACGAACTCGCCGGCGCCGTTCTTGACCTTGGCCATCTTCAGGCCGGAGTTCTCGGCGTACGACCACTCGACGTAGCTGATGGTGCCGTCGGTGCTCTTGACCTTGCTGGCCACGCCGTCGGACTTGGCCGCGCCGACGCCGCCCGGGGCCTTCCACGCCTTGGAGTTGCCCAGGGTCCAGTCCGCCTCGGCGGTCTTGGACAGGTACTTGGTGAAGTTGTCGGTGGTGCCCGACTCGTCAGAGCGGTGCACCGCCTGGATCGCGGTCGACGGGAGCTTGGCGTCCGGGTTGTCGGCCTTGATCGCCGCGTCGTCCCACTTGGTGACCTTGCCGGCGAAGATCTTCGCCAGGGTGGCCGGGCTGAACTGGAGGTTGTCCGCGCCGCTGACGTTGTAGACGACCGCGACCGGGCCGATCACCATCGGCAGGTTGAGGGCCTGGCCGCCGGCGCACTTGGCGTCGGCCTGCGGCTGCTCCTCCGGCTTCAGGGCGGAGTCGGAACCGGCGAAGTCGGCCGTGCCGGCGATGAACGCCTGGATGCCGGCGCCCGAGCCGCTCGGCTCGTAGTTGATCGTGGTGCCGGAGCACTTCTGCTGGTAGGCCTTGATCCACTCGGCCATGGCGTTCTTCTGCGCGGAGGAGCCCTGCGCGTTCAGCGTGCCGGTGGCGCAGTCCGCCGCGGCGGCGGAACCGGTGGCACCGGCGGCCGGCTCGTTGTTGTCCGAGCCGCAGGCGCTGAGACCGAGAACCGCGGTAAGAGCGAGACAGGCGATGGCGCCGTGCCGCTGGAGCTTCACTGGAGGGGTTTCCCTTCACGTCTTTGGTCAGGTCGCCCGGGGTACCGGGGGGCCGGCGCTGACCGGCTGACGTGAAAGTTAGGAGGGCCAGGTGGACGGATCGCCGGTCAGAAGTGAACGAGGGGTGAACAAGCCCGATCCGCTCGCCGACGGGAAGCTGTAAGTGTGTTGTCTATTACATGAACTGCCGGGGGCAAGTCCCTCTTATCATTTTTTGTCCGGCGACGCGTGACCTGGCCGCTACCGGGCCGTGACACCACTGTGATGCCCCCGCCGCCGCGAGTGTCCGATCTCAGGAGACGCGGTCGACGGCTGTCCGCACCCGCCGCCGCACCGGCTCGGGCAGCGGGGCGTACCCGAGGTCGCCCGCTGCGCCCTGACCCTGACTGCTGATCGTGTAGCGGAAGAACGCCCGGGCGAGCGGAGCCTTGTCGACCGCCAGCCCTCGCTCGCAGACCACCTCGTAGGTGACCAGGGCCAGCGGGTACGCCCCGGGTGCCCGGGTGGCCCGTTCCACCGAGAGCCGCAGATCGGGCCCGAGCGTGCCGACGCTCTTGACGGCGGCCCGCGGGCTGGGAGCGACGAACTCACCGGCGCCGTTGCGCACGGCCGCGGCGGGCAGATCCCTGCCGCGCAGGTACGACAGCTCGAGGTAGCCGATCCTGCCCTGCTTCTCCTCCACCGCGTCCGGCACCCGTTTGGACCCGGACACACCGACACCTCCCGGCAGCGGCCACTTCCGGCTCGCTCCGTACGGCCAGCGCCCGGAGGCGGTCTCGGCGAGGAACGTGGTGAAGGCTTCGGTGGTGCCGGACGAGTCGGCGCGGTGCACCGGGGTGATCCCGATCGACGGCAGGGCGGTGCCGGGATTGTCCGCCCGGATCGCCGGGTCGTCCCACCGCCGCACCGCCCCGGAGAAGATCGCGGCCACCGTGGCGGGGGTGAGCCGGAGCGGAGGGTTGCCGGGCAGGTGGTAGGTCACCGCCACCGGTCCGACCGCCATCGGCAGCACGAGCGGGGCGGCGCCCACGCACCGGGTGCGGGCCTGCTCCAACTCGTCCGGGGACAGCGCGGAGTCGGTCCCCGCGAAGTCGGCGACCCCGCCGATGAAGGACGTGATTCCCGCCCCGGAGCCGGACGGTTCGTAGTTGATCGTGGTCCCGGGGCAGGCCTCCTGGAAGGCCGTCGACCACACCTGAACGGCGTTCGCCTGGGCGGAGGAGCCCTGCCCGTTCAGGGTGCCCCGGGCGCACTCGACGCCGGGGGCCGGCTCCCGGGTCGGCGCCGGACCGCACGCGGTGAGCGCGGACAGCACGGACAGCAGCCCGGCGAGAGCGCCCCGGCGGCTGCCGCGCATCGTCAGACCGTCTGGTAGTTGACGTGTCCGCACCAGCGGGCGAAGCCGGTCCGCTCGTAGAGCGCGACAGCGCCGGTGTTGCTCTCGTCGACGTAGAGCATCACCCGGTCCAGCCCTCGCCGGTCGCGCAGGTAGGCCAGGCCGGCGGCGGTGAGCACCCGGCCGAGCCCGCCCCGGTGCGCGGACGGGTCGACGCCGAGCACGTAGACCTCGCCGATCGGGGCCGACCCGGGCCGCTCGTGCACCTTGGTCCAGTGGAAACCGAGCAGCCGGCCGGTGCCGGACTCGACCGCGAGCAGGAAGCCGGCCGGGTCGAACCACGACTCGCCGAGGCGTACGCGGAGGTCGTCCAGCGTCCACCGGCCCTGCTCGGGGTGCTGGGCGAAGGCGGCGTTGTTGACCGCCAGCCAGGCCTCGTCGTCCTCGCCCGGGCGGAACGCGCGCAGCTCCACCCCCTCGGGCGGGCTCGGCTCGGGCAGCGCGGCGGTCAGCGGCCGGCGCAGCTGCCACAGCACCCGGGCCCGGGCGAGACCCAGATCGACCGCGAGCGCGGCGGCCGACGGGTGGTCGCCGTGCGCCCAGGCGCGCACCGGCCCGGTGGCGGCGGCCAGCACCGCCCGGGCCAGCGCCCGGCCGGTGCCCCGGCGCCGGTGCGCGGGGTGCACGACCAGCTCCACGCCGACGCCGTCGGCCGGGGCGGTGGTGTCGAGGTGCGCGTAGCCGGTCAGGGCGCCGTCGGGGGTCCGGGCGGTGAGGTGCACGGCCGGGGCCGCCGAGTCGCGCAGCCGCAGCAGCACGTGTTCGTCGAGCGGGTCGGCGCCGTCGGCGTCGCTGGCGGCGCGGGCCAGCGCCAGCACCTCGGTGACCTCGTCCGGCGTCAGCCGGTCCGCCGGGGCGACCCCGGCCGTGCCCCACCCTGCGTCGCCCGTCGGCTCGGTGCTGCTCATCCGTGTCACGGTAGCGGCCCGCGGGCCGCCGTTCGCGTCGGCTCCGGGCGGGTGGCGGTGGCCCTCGTCACGGGGCGTTGACGGGCAGCGGTTCCAGCTCGAACCGGGCCAGCAGTTCGGGTAGTAGGCGCTGCAACGCGGCCACGGTGCCGGAACGGTCGCCGCCGGCGTCGTGCATGAGCACGATCGCGCCGGGGCCGGTCTGCGTGCGAACGGTCGTCTCGATGGTGGTCGCGCCCGGCGCCTTCCAGTCCGACGGGTCGACGTTCCAGTGCAGCGGGGTGAGCCCCAGCTCCGCGCAGATCGACACCACCGGAGCGGTCCAGGCGCCGCCCGGCTGGCGGTAGTACGCGATGTGCGCGTCGGGCGCGGCGGTCAGGATCGCGTCGTTGGTGCGCAGCAGGTCGGCGCGGATCACCTCGGGCGACCGCTTGCCCAGGTTGACGTCGTGCCGCCAGGAGTGGTTGCAGATGGTGTGCCCCTCGGCCACGATCGACCGGACCAGGTCCGGGTGGCTCTCCACGTTCTCGCCGACGACACAGAAGGTGGCCTTCACCCCGTACTGGCTGAGCAGGGCGAGCACCTGTGGGGTCCACCGGGGGTCGGGGCCGTCGTCGAACGTCAACGCGACGCGCGCGGAACCGGTGGCGGTCTGGGCGCCGAACGGGCCGGGGCCGTCGTCACCGCCATCCGGGGCGCTCGGGTCGACGTCCGGTGAGGTGTCGGGGAGCGCTCGGCCCGGCGCCGGCGCCGCGGGGAACTCGGTGCTCGGCGGTTGGTCGGCGTAGTGCGGCCCGGCGGTGGAAGCGGCCACGCCGGTGGTCGTCGGGTGCTGCTCCGGCACCAGGCTGCGGCCCAGCACGTAGGCCGAGGCCAGCAGGCCGGCCAGCACCACGGTCACGATGCCGGTCGCGCGCACGGTCGCGCCCGACATCAGTGGTACCGGCCGTTCGTCGCCCCCGTGGTCACCGCGCGCACCGTCGCCCCCTCTACCCGGCAAATCCGGCAGTCAGGATATGACTGACTGATGGGGCAAAAAGGGCATTCGGCGGAACTGGTCCCCGGCCGGGGGAACGGATCAGACCGGAACCGGGGCCGGCTCCGACTCGGGCAGCGAACGCGACGGCGGCACCACGAACTTGTAACCGACCTGCCGGACCGTGCCGATCATCGACTCGTACTCGGAGCCGAGCTTGGCGCGCAGGCGCCGGACGTGCACGTCCACCGTGCGCGTGCCGCCGAAGTAGTCGTAGCCCCAGACCTCGCGGAGCAACTGGTCCCGGGTGAAGACCCGCCCCGGGTGCTGGGCGAGGAACTTCAACAGCTCGAACTCCTTGTAGGTGAGGTCGAGCGGGCGGCCCTTCAGCTTCGCGGCGTAGGTGTCCGGGTCGATGTTCAGCTCACCGGCCCGGATCGAGCCGCCGGCGCCGGCGGTGGCGTTGCTCAACCGGCCGACCGCGAGCCGCAGCCGGGCCTCCACCTCGGCCGGGCCGGCCGCGGCGAGGATCACGTCGTCCACGCCCCAGTCGGCGTTCAGCGCGATCAGGCCGGCCTCGGTGACCACCGCGACCAGCGGCACGCCCAGCCCGGTGGCGTGGAGCATCCGGCAGGTGGCCCGCGCCTCGCTCAGCTCCGAGCGGGCGTCCACCAGGACGGCGTCCGGGGTCGGGCCGGAGACCAGCGTGCGGACGTCGCGGGGTGCGGTGCGGACCGAGTGCGGCAGCAGGTCGAGCGCCGGCAACACCGCCGACGGCTCACCCGCCCGCGCGGTCACGAGCAGCAGGAGCTCCACGATCACCTCCGTCCCGGCGGCCCTTCGGCCGCACGCGACCAGCGGCACGCCCGGGTGTGGGGCGGCGCTGTGAACTTGCGTGGGTCCCGGCGTCGCTGACGGGCGGGGTAACGGGTTGAGCGTAACCGATCGTCCGGCCGTCACCTTCGCGTCCTTTCCCGTTTGCCCCTTCTGCCCTCGATCGCGGCGCAGGTTTTAACGTTGCCGAAACCGTGACCTCCGCCGAGCCGCCCGGGTCTGGCACGATCGGGGCGTGTTTCCCTCCACCTCGCGCGACAGCGGTCGTGAACCGTGGGTCGACGACCCGCCGCCCGGGCCGTCCGGCCCCGCCCGTGGCCACCCGCCCGCCCCGCGTAGCGGGCCCGCCGAGGAGGAGGGTGAACGGCGGGAGCGGAAGGGCCCGCGCCGGCTCCGCAAGGGCGGCCCCGGCCGGCGTCCCGACGACGAGCCCGGCGAGGCCCCCGAGGATGAGGTCCCGCCGGTGGAGTTCCGCCGGCAACTGGCGCTGACCGTGGCGGGCTTCGCCGCGCTGCTCGGCGTGGGGCTGGTCCTCGGGGCGCAGACCTCCGGTCCCGGGCACCGGCTGCCCTTCGCGATCATCATCTTCGGCGTCCAGCTGCTCTTCGTGCTCGCCTGGACGATGGCCATGCGCCCGCCCGCGCTCCTGGTCGTCGCGCTGGTCAGCGTCGGCGCGGCGGCCATCGCGGACGTCGCCGCCGTCCGGTCGGACGTCGCCGGCCTGGCCCCGCTCGGCTACGCGGCCGCCGCCGGACTGCTGCTCGGCGTGCTGGGTCAGCTCGTCCGCCGGGTCGACCGGGCCCGGGTCACCGAGTCGCTGGGCGGCACCCTGCTCATCGTGGTCGGCGTGGTCGCCTTCGGCACGTTGATCGTGCTCAGCCGGATCCCCAAGGGCACCCAGGCGATCACGCTCTGCCTCACCGCCGCCGGGGTGGCCCTGCTGGTGGCCCGGTTGACCGACGCCATCGCCCCGTGGCCCCGGCTCGCCCCGCAGGTGCCCCGCGGCGCGGCCGGTGTGGTGGCGGGCGCCATGCTCGGCACCCTGACCAGCGCCGTACTCGGCAGCTACCTGGTCGGATTCACCCCGACCAGCGCCGCCCTCGTCGGCGTGGTCGCCGCGGCCACCGCCGTGCTGGCCGACCTCGCGGTGGGCTACGCCGAGGCGGGCCGGCTGATGGCCGGCGAGCCGCCGACCATGTGGGTGGCCCGGCACATGCAGGGGCCGCTGGGCGGCTTCGCGCTCGCCGCGCCGGCCGCGTACGCGATGTGCGTGCTCTTCCTCTGACCCCGCGGTTGGGGAGGATTCGGCTCGGGTAAGTACGGTTGCGCCGCGAGGCGCGGTGACGGCGGCGAGGACTGGAGGCGGCGTGGCAGAGGCGTACCCGGCGGAGGGCCGGCCCCGCCGGCGGGGCCGGAAGGTGCTCATCGGATTCGTCGTCCTGCTGCTCGTGCTGGCCGGGCTGCTGGTCGTCGCCGACCGGGTGGCCGCCGGCGTGGCCGAGCGGGCGATCGCCGACCAGGTGCGCCAGGAGGTGGCGAAGCAGGACGCGCAGTCCGCCGCGCCCCAGGTCGAGGTGGGCGGCTTCCCGTTCCTGAACCAGGTTCTCGCCGGGAAGTACGAACGCATCTCGATCCAGCTGACCGACGTGCAGGGCAACGTCCAGGGTGACGCGGTCAGCGTGCCGCGGCTGGACGTGGACGCCCGCAACGTGACCGCCTCGCTGGACACGCTCCGCTCCGGCCAGGGCGACGTGGTGGCGGAGAGCGTCGTCGGCCGGGGCACGGTCACCTACGACAGCCTGGCGAAGCTGCTGGACCGGCCCGGGCTGACGCTGGGCGAGCGCGACGGCAAGCTCGCCGTCACCGCCCCGGTGGACATCCTCGGCGTCAAGCTGACCGTCAACGGCACCGCCGACGTCACAGTGGTCGACGGCAAGGTGGCGCTGCGCTTCAACGACCTCGCCGCCGAGGGGCTGCCGAACGTGCCGCTGGCGCGGAGCCTGCTGGCCAACTACGCCAAGGGCATCTCGATCGACGTGCCGCTGCCGGAACTGCCGTTCCAGCTCAACGTCCGCAAGGTCCAGCCGACGCCGGAGGGCCTGACCGTGGACGCGGACGCGAAGAACGTGCCGATCAACTCCGCCCGCTGACGTCCCGGATGCTGGTCGGCCCGGTGCCCCACGGCCGGGTCGGCTGGTAGTCTCCCTCCCCATGGGGACCCACCTCACCAAACGGCGCGCGGTCGACCTGTGCCGCGTGGCCACCTGCCTGTGTCGCCCCGTCATCTGACGGCGGGGCTGTCCCCGGTCGCCTAGCGACCATCGGCACCAAGGGTCCGCAACACCCCCTGAACGCCCGGCAGCGGCGCCGTCGCACGTACCCGTGATCCGTTCCTAGCTCTGGGTCCCGCGCGTGGTGCGACACCTACCGACCTCGATCCCCGCGCGCAGGCTCACCACCCATCCTCACCAGGGAGTGATCTGATGAGTCGCGACACCGCACTCGTCTCGGCCGAGTGGGCCGAGAAGAACCTCGACGCCCCGGGCGTCGTCTTCGTCGAGGTCGACGAGGACACCTCGGCCTACGACACCGGCCACATCGCCGGCGCGATCAAGCTCGACTGGCGGACCGACCTGCAGGACCCGATCCGTCGGGACTTCGTCAACCGGTCCCAGTTCGAGGCGCTGCTCTCCGAGCGGGGCATCGCCAACGACGACGTCGTCGTCCTCTACGGCGGCAACAACAACTGGTTCGCCGCGTACGCGTACTGGTACTTCAAGCTCTACGGCCACCGCGACGTCAAGCTGCTCGACGGCGGCCGCAAGAAGTGGGAGCTGGATGCCCGTCCGCTGGTCACCGACGCGGTCGAGCGGCCGAGGACGCAGTACGTGGCCCAGGAGCCGGACACCTCGATCCGCGCGTTCCGCGACGAGGTGGTCGACGCCATCGGCACCAAGAACCTGGTCGACGTGCGCAGCCCCGACGAGTACGCCGGCCGGCTGCTCGCCCCGGCCCACCTCCCGCAGGAGCAGGCGCAGCGGGCCGGTCACGTGCCGACCGCGATCAGCGTGCCGTGGTCCAAGGCGGCGAACGAGGACGGCACGTTCAAGTCCGACGACGAGCTGCGCAGGATCTACGCCGACGCCGGGCTGGACGACGGCAAGGAGACGATCGCCTACTGCCGCATCGGCGAGCGCTCCTCGCACACCTGGTTCGTGCTCCAGGAGCTGCTCGGGCACCGCAACGTGAAGAACTACGACGGTTCCTGGACCGAGTACGGCTCGCTGGTCGGCGTGCCGGTGGCGCTCGGCGACACCCCCGGGGAGGCCTGACATGACCGCTCCGACCGCTCCCACCGCCGCCGGTTGCGCCGCGCCGGACCAGGCCGCCCCCCTCCCGGCCAGCCTGGACCTGGAGAAGGAAACCGTCATCACCGGCCGGGTGCTGGCCGAGTCCGGCGAGGTCGTGCCGGGCGCGTACGTCCGGTTGCTCGACTCGACCGGCGAGTTCACCGCCGAGGTGGTGACCTCGGCGGCCGGCCAGTTCCGGTTCTTCGCCGCGCCGGGCTCGTGGACCCTGCGGGCGCTCTCCCGCCACGGCAACGGCGACACCGCCGTGACCGCGGCCCGGGGGATCAACGAGGTGACCGTCGCGGTCGCCGCCTGACCCACGCTCTGACCGTGGCCCGTCACCCCACCGGGGTGACGGGCCACGAGCCGTTCCGGGGATCGGGGGTGCCGAGGCGCGGGCGGCCGGGTCGCCCGCACGTGGCACCATGGCCCGGTGAGTGCCGTCCAGGCGGGATACGCCCCGCCCACCCCTCCCGACCGGCCCGCCGCCGGCCGGCGTCGGCTGCGCTGGCTGGTGGCCGCCACGGTGGCGTGGGCCGTGCTGCTCGCCGGGCTGACCTGGTGGTCGGTGCGCAACGACCCGCCGACGGTCAAGGAGCAGCGCTCGCTGGACCAGGCCGGCCCGGTGGTGGACCGGTCGGTCGGTGTGCTGACCGCCGCGATCGGGGCGGACGGCGTCCCGGCGCTCCTGCCTGACCGGCTCGACCAGGGCTGCCGGGTGACGCCGCTGGACGACGGCGCGTCCCTGGAACGTGGCATCGAGGTGGCGACCGGCGACGTCGACGTCCGGGAGGTGTTGCGTCGGGTGGCCGACCGGCTGCCGGCGCAGTGGCGCGCCGGTGTCTCGACGCTCGACGGCGAGCCGCTGCTGCGCGCCGACGCCGGGGAGTTCGTCGCGGTCGAGGGCCGGTCCGGTGGGCCGGGCCGGGTGCTGCTGACGACCGCCACCGGCTGCCGGCCGGTCGGTGCGGGCTACCGCGCTCCCGCCGCCGACGCCGCCGTCGAGTCCGCCGCGCTGGCCCGCGCGCTGGCCCGCTGGGGCGGCGCCACCGGGCCGGTCCAGGTGCTGGCCGCGCCCTGCCCGGGTGGCGGGACCACGCGGACCGCCCGTGCCGAGGCCGCCGCGGGGGCCGACCAGCCGCTGGCCCCCGCGTTCGGTGCCGGCGCCGCGCCGGTGGTGGACTCCGCCGACCGGTACGCCCGGGCGGGTGACCCGGCGGTGCTGGCCGAGCGGGTCGACGAGCGGGTCCGGGTCGCGGTCACCACGTCCTGCCCCGGCTGACCCCGCTCAGTGCCGGTGGCCCCGGTGCTGGTCGTGTTCGGTGCGGCTGCGGCCGAGGGCGTCCACCCGGCCCCACCGGCCGGGGATGTCGAGCAGTTCGACCCGGCCCATGCCCGGGGGCACGGCCGGATCGATGATCAGGTGCTCGCCCTGCGGCTCCAGCCCCAGCATCACCCGGAGCAGCAGCAGCGGCGTGCCGGCGGACCAGGCCTGCGGGCTGCACGCGGTCGGGTACTCGACCGGATAGTCGGTGAGGCCGCGCTCGTAGCCGGCGAACGCCTCCGGCAGCCGCCCGTCGAAGTAGCGGGACGCGCTCAGCATCGACTCGCAGATCCGGCCGGCCTCCTTCCGGAAACCGTACTTCCACAGGCCCCAGGCGATGATCGAGTTGTCGAACGGCCACACGGTGCCGACGTGGTAGCCGATCGGGTTGTACCGGCCCTGGTCGTCGGCGAGCGTCCGTACCCCCCAGCCGGAGAAGAGCCGCGGTCCGAGCAGGTGCGCGGCGATCGCCGGCGCCCGGGACTCGTCGACGATGCCGCTCCACAGCAGGTGGCCGATGTTCGAGGTGAGCGCGTCCACGTGCCGCCCCTGCGGGTCCAGGGCCAACGCGTAGTACTCCCGCTCCGGGATCCAGAAGTCGCGGTTGAACCGCTCCTTGAGCGCCGCCGCCTCCCGCTCCAGCCGGTCGGCGTACGCCGGGTCGTTCCAGTGGGCGCGGGCCAGCCGGGCGCCGCGCAGCTTGGCGTCGTACGCGTACCCCTGGAGTTCACAGGTGGCGCGGGGGAAGTCCGGCATCCGGCCGTCGGCGTAGGAGATGGAGTCCGGCGAGTCCTTCCAGCACTGGTTCGGCAGCCCGGTCTCCGGGTTGCGGCTCATGTACCAGACGTAGCCCGTGCCGAGCAGGTCCCCGTACGTGTCGAGCCAGGTCAGCGCCGCCCGGGTCTCGTACTCCAGCTGGTGGACCAGCTTCGCGTCGCCGGTCCAGCGCTCGTACTCGTCGAGCAGGATCACGAACAGCGCGCTGGTGTCGGCCGCGCCGTAGTACGGCGAGTGCGGCTGCTCCTCGAAGCCGGCGGTCTCGCCGTACCGCAGCTCGTGCAGGATCTTGCCGGGCTCCTCGTCCCGGAAGTCGTCGATCCGGCTGCCCTGGAGTCCCGCCAGCATGAGGATGGTCGGCTGGACCAGTTCGGGAAGGAACGGCAGCACCTGGAGTGAGGTGAACATGCTGTCCCGCCCGAACAGGGTCATGAACCAGGGCAGGCCGGCGGCGACCAGCCGGACCCCGAGCGTGATCGACTCGTACCGGAGGGCGGCCAGGTCGTTCAGGCTGCGCCGGTACGCCCCGGCCAGCGGCTCGCAGTCGCAGCCCAGCTTCGGGGCGCGTTCGATGAGCGCGTTCTGCTCGGCGTGGATCTCCGACGCCGAGCGGTGCCCGCCCAGCGGCAGGGTCGCCCGGATGTCCTCGCCGCGGGCCCCGTAGATCACGGTGGCGACGTGCAGCCGGGTGGTCCATTCGCCGTGTGCCGGCACCCGGATCCGGAACGTCATCCCGTTCGCGTCGACCTCGGCCGGGGCGGTGCTGGTCACCCGGGCCTCGCGGTGGAACGCCTCGCGCCGGTAGGTGAGCCGGAGCGCGTTCTCCTCGACGGTCGGCGTGGTGCTGCCCTTCTTCTCCCGCTGGTGCTTGATCTCGAAGAGGTCGGCGAAGTCCGACCCGATCTCCAGTCGCAGGCGGAACTCCTTCTCCTGCTCGGAGTGGTTGAGCAGGGTCAGTTCCTCGTCGAAGCTGCCGCCGATCGCTCGGCTGCGGATCACCGAGACCTTCGCGTCCAGGTAGTGCGTCGGCTCGCCGGGCACCATGAAGAACCGGGTCTTGTAGGACACCGAGTCGTCGATCGAGAGCGCGTGCAGCAGCTGGCCGTCGAGCGACAGGATCCAGGTGGAGATGAACCGGGTGTCGAAGGAGAACAGCCCGGTGGGGAAGTCGTACGACGGCTCGATGTTGCCGCGCCCGTCGCTGACCAGGAACGTGTTGCCGTCGAGGATGCTGACCCGTTCCTTCACACCGACCGCCGGACGTGTTCTCGGGCGGTCTCCCGCGGGTCCCGCACCCCGGGCCGGTCGGGCAGGAAGCGGCGGAACAGCAGGAACAGCGCCACCTTGCCGCTGAAGGTGGCCTCGTTGCGCAGCACCGCCGCCATGCCCGCCTCCCGGCCCGTGACCAGCTTCTCGAACAACTCGGTGGAAAGGGTCAGCACGCCGTCCGCCGGTCGCTCCTCCTCCTGGCTCACCCGGGCCGTGCCCGGCGCCAGCGTCACGTACCAGTGTTCGGTGCGGTTGCCGTCCGCGAGGTCGATCTGGAGCGTCCCGGCCACGGGGCTGCGCAGGACGGACGCGGCCCGCGCCGGCAACGACGCGAAGAACCGCTCGGTCGCCTCACTCACATCCGAATGGTAGGCAGCCTACGGACATGTCGGGACGGGATCGGCTCTCAGGGCAGAATGGACAACCCGGGCGGGTTGCTCAGTAGACGAGGGCCTGCGCGCCCTCGGTCATGGCTTCCTCGACGAAGACCGCCGCGCCCGCGATCCGCACGCCGGGGATCACGTCGTCCGTGCCGATGTCGCGGCGGGCGGCGCACTGGGTGCAGGCCGTCACCCGACCGGTGGTCAGGATGACGTGCAGCAGCTCACCCAGCGGCGCGGAGTGCGGCAGCTCGAACGACTCGGCCCGCCCGGGCAGCGCGAACCAGGTCGACTCGCCGGTGAGCCAGAGCGACACCTCCACCCCCGCCGCGGCGGCGGTGGCGGCGACGGTGAACGCCTGGGCACAGCGTTCCGGGGCGTCCGCGCCCGCGGTGGCCTTGACGACGAGAGTGCGCGCCATGGCACCCAGCATAGGATGGCCCGGATGGTTACCGAGATCGGGTTCGTCAGCCTGCTGGTCGCCGGCCTGGGCGCGCTCGCCGGTGGCCTGGTCTATGTCGCTGTGCGTATCGCAAGAGGTAAGTGGTGAATCTGTGAGTGAGAATCCGCTTCAGCCGCCGTGGCTGAACGCGCCGCCGGTCGACCCGTACCCGTACGAGGAGAGCCACGACCTGCGTGTCGGCCCGAAGCTGCACCGGAGCCTGGACGGGCTGCTGCCGTACGTCGGGGTGTGGCGCGGGCGGGGCCGGGGCGGGTTCCCGACGATCGAGGACTTCGACTTCGCGCAGGAGATCCGGATCAGCCACGACGGCCGGCCGTTCCTGTTCTACGAGTCGCGGGCCTGGATCCTGGACGAGCAGAGCCGTCCGGTCCGCCCGGCCGGTCGCGAGGTGGGCTGGTGGCGTCCGGTGATGGACGGCGACCGGGTCACCGACGAGCTGGAGGCGTTGATGACCACGCCGACCGGCGTGATGGAGCTGCACATCGGCAAGCGCAAGGGCACCCAGATCGAGTTCGCCACCGACGCGGTCGTCCGCACGGCCACGGCGAAGGAGGTCACCGCCGGCGCCCGCCTCTTCGGCATCGTCGAGGGCGCCCTGCTCTACGCCCAGGAGATGGCCGCCGTGGGCCAGCCCCTCAGCCCGCACCTCTCCGCCCGCCTCACCCGGGTGGCCGGCTGACCCCCGGTCTGCGTCGATCAAGGAGTTCGCGTCGGAGTCGATCTTTCCGCTGACGCGAACTCCTTGATCACCGCGCGTCGGCGGGCTGGGGGAAGCCCAGGAGGGTGAGCAGGCGAGGGGTCAGCGGGGAGCGGGGGCGCGGGGTGCCGTCCAGGGTGCGGACCTCCGCGAGGCCGCGCAGGGAGCTGGTCAGCCAGATCGCCTCGGCGTCGCGCAGGTCGGCCACCGTGGGCAGGTGCTCGCCGGCCCCCAGGCCCAGCTCGGCCGCCCGGCCCAGCAGGTGGTGGGCGGTCACGCCGGGCAGCACCCCGGTGTCGGCCGCCGGCACCGTGAGGAGACGGCCGCCGCGCAGCCACACCACGTTGGCGGTGGGCCCCTCCAGCACGTAGCCGTCGGTCGAGAGCCAGAGCACGTCGTCCACGCCGGTCCGCCGCGCCCATCGCCGGGCGGCGGTGCTGAGCGCGTACGAGGTGGACTTCACGCCGCTCGGCAGCCACCCCAGCTCCGGGCGGGAGCGCGCGGCCACCCCGAGCGGCAGCGTGGCCACCGTCACCCCGTCCCGGCGGGCCCGCCGGGCGGACGCGGGCACCTCGCCGAGCGTGGCGTACACCGTGGGCGGCCCGCCGCCCTCCGGCCCCCGGGTACAGACCAGCCGGAGCGCGCCCTCGGTCCGCGCGGGCCAGCCGGCGCACACCGCGTCCAGCAACTCCACCAGCACCGCGACCGGGGGCAGCGGCAGGTCGATCGCCGCCGCCCCGGCGCGCAGCCGGTCCAGGTGGGCGTCGCGCAGCCAGGGCCGGCCGTCGCGCAGGTGCAGCGTCTCGAACAGGCCGTCGCCGTGCAGGACGCCCCGGTCGTCGCCGCGCAGCACCGGCTCGCCGGCCGGCACCAGCCCCCGGCCGGGCACCGCCACCCGTGTCGTCTCCACGGGCGCAGCGTAGTGGCGTACGTCGCGGCGACCGGGACCGACGCGGCGGCCGAACTATGATCGGACGGTGTCCGAATCCTCCCTCGCGGAAATGCTCCGCTCGCGCGGGCTGCGGCTGACGGCGCAGCGGCAGCTGATCCTCCAGGCCGTCCTCGATCTGGGGCACGCCACCCCGGAGCAGGTGCACACGGCGGTCCGGGAGGTGGCGGCCGGGGTCAACATCACCACCATCTACCGCACGCTGGAACTGCTGGAACGGCTCGGCCTGGTCACGCACACCCACCTCTCGCACGGCTCGCCGACCTATCACGCGGCCGGCGAGCACCAGCACGTGCACCTGGTGTGCCGGGAGTGCGGGGCGATCGACGAGATCTCCCCGGACATGCTCCGACCGCTCGCCGACCAGTTGGCCGGGCAGCGCGGGTTCCAGGTCGACATCGGGCACGTCGCGCTCTTCGGGGTCTGCGGTCGGTGCGGACAGGACGGGGACAACAAATGATCGACATCGCGGGCGCGGTGGCCGCCGACGCCATCGACGAGGCGACCCGGGACCAGCCCGAGCCGGCCCACCGGGCGGCCGGGGTCGGGCCGGTGGCCGCCCACTACGGCGACCCGATGCGCGAGCAGCGTGTGCTGGCCACCGGCGTCGGGCTGGTGGACCGCTCGCACCGGGGCGTGATCGCCGTGCCGGGCGAGGAGCGGATCGGCTGGCTGCACACGCTGACCAGCCAGCACCTGGCCGCGCTGGCCCCCTGGCAGGGCACCGAGCTGCTGGTGCTCTCGCCGCACGGGCACGTCGAGCAGCACGCGCTGGTCGCCGACGACGGCGAGACCACCTGGCTGGACACCGAGCCGGGGACGACCGGCGGACTCCTGTCCTACCTGGAGCGGATGCGGTTCTTCAGCAAGGTCGACCCCCGCGACGCCACCGCCGACCACGCGTTGCTCTCGCTGGTCGGCCCGGAGACCACCGACGCCCTCGACACGCTGGGCGTCACCGGGCTGGCCGCCCCCGACGTGATCGGGGTGCCGGGTCCGAAGTTCCGCTCCGGCGAGCTGCCCGCGCGGCCCTCCGTGGTGTACGACGTGAAGCCGCTGCCGGTGGGCGGGTGGGCCCGCCGGGTGGCGCTCGGCGTCGACCTGCTGGTACCCCGGCCGGCCATGGCGCAGGTGGTGGCCGAGTTGCGGGGCGCCGGCGTGCCGGTGGCCGGGTTGTGGGCGTACGAGGCGATCCGGGTGGCCGCCCGGCGGGCGCGGGCCGGCGTGGACACCGACCACCGCACCATCCCCGCCGAGGTCGACCTGATCGCCCCGGCGGTGCACCTGGACAAGGGTTGCTACCGGGGGCAGGAGACGGTGGCCCGGGTGCACAACCTGGGCCGGCCGCCCCGCCGGCTCGTGCTGCTGCACCTGGACGGCGTGGCCAGTGACCAGCCGCCGGTCGCCGGTACGCCGGTGACGGTCGACGGGCGGACCGTCGGCTTCGTCGGCACCGCGGTGCACCACTTCGAGTTGGGCCAGATCGCGCTCGCCGTGGTGAAGCGCAACACGCCCGACGACGCCCGTCTGATGGTGGGCGAGAGCGCCGCCGCGATCGACGCGGTGTAAGGAAGGGCCCCCTTTTAACGCCTCGTGCATAGGAAGGGCACCTGCTTAACACGCCGCACGCGGGAAGATTTGCGGTCGGCGGGCAGTCTAGGATCCGGGCATGACGACAGGGACGTTGATCACGGTTGCCCCCACCGGCGCGGAGTCGGCCAAGGCGGAGGTGCCGGCGCTGCCGGTGACGCTCGACGAGCTGGTGCTGACCGCCAAGGAGTGCGAGGCGCTCGGCGCGGCCGTGATCCACGTCCACATCCGCGACGACGAGGCGCGGCCCACGCTCGACCAGGGCCGGCTGCGGGCCACCGTGGCGGCGCTGCGGGAGAACACCGACCTGATCGTGCAGCTCTCCTCCGGCGGCGCGGTGACCGACCCGGAGGCCGCCCGCCTCGCCGTGCTCGACGCCGGGCCGGACATGGCCTCCTGCACCATGGGCACCGTCAACTTCGGCGACGACGTCTTCCTCAACCGCTGGGAGTTCATCGTCGACCTGCACACCCGGATGCAGGAGCGGGGCGTCGTCCCCGAGTACGAGATCTTCGACCTCGGTCATCTCACCGCGTTGCAGCGACTGCTCGGCAAGTACGGCCTGCCGCACGGCGGACACGTGCACGTGGACTTCGTCATGGGTGTGCCGGGCGGCATGCCGGGCACCACCGCCACCCTGGTGGCGGCCCAGCAGATGCTGCGCGATCTGCCCGAGGGCACCACGTTCTCGGCCACCGGCATCGGGCGCAGCACCATCCCGGTGATGCTCGCCTCGCTGTCGACCGGCGGCCACCTCCGGGTCGGCATGGAGGACACGGTCACGTACGCCAAGGGCCGGCCGGTGGAGTCCAACATGCAGCTCGTCGCGCGCGCCGTCGGTTTCGCCCAGCTCGCCCAGCGCCCGCCGCTGACCACCGCCGAGGCCCGAACGCTGCTCGGCGTGTAAGTGGCACACGAGCACCCGCCCTTGTACGCCCGAGGCTGACGCCGCAGCTCACCCCCGTGTCGGACGGGTCCGCCCCGTCGGTACCGTCCATCTCGTGGGAAAGACGTACGAGGGCGGCGTGCCGCTCGCCGAGGTGGTCCGGTCCGGTTTCGTGGAGGGCGTCCACCGTGGCTCCGTGGTGGTGCTCGACGGCGCCGGCGCGCCGGTCGCCGGCGCTGGTGACGTCACCTCGCCGATCTTTCCCCGGTCGTCGAACAAGCCGATGCAGGCGGTCGGCATGCTCCGGGCCGGGCTGCCGCTGACCGACCCGGCCGACGTGGCGCTGGTCGCCGCGAGCCACGCCGGGGAGGAGTTCCACCTCGAACGGGTCGCCGCCCTGCTGCGCCGCGCCGACCTGACCGAGGAGGCGTTGCACTGCCCGCCGGAACTGCCGGTCGGCGAGGCCGCCCGGGAGGCGGTGCTGCGTGCCGGCGGCGGGCCGGCGCGGGTGTCGATGAACTGCTCCGGCAAGCACAGCGGCATGCTGCTCACCTGCCTGGCCGCCGGGTGGCCGCTGGACGGCTACTGGCGGCCGGAGCACCCGCTCCAGCGGCGCCTGACCGCGACCGTGGAGGAGTTCACCGGGGAGCGGGCGGCGGCGGTCGGGGTGGACGGCTGCGGCGCGCCGGTGCTCGCCGTCTCGCTGACCGGGCTGGCGCGGGCCTTCCTGCGGCTGGTCACCGCCGAGCCGGGCACGGTGGAGCGGACCGTGGCGGACGCGATGCGGGCGTACCCGGAGCTGGTCGGCGGCACCCAGGCGGACGACACCCGGCTGATGCGCGGCGTACCCGGGTTGCTGGCCAAGGTGGGCGCGGAGGGTGTCATCGCGGCGGCGGTCCCGGGCGTCGGCGCGGTCGCCCTGAAGATCGACGATGGCGCGTCCCGCCCCCGCATGCCGGTCCTGACCTCGGCGCTGCATCGCCTGGACGTCGAGGCGCCGATCCTGACCGAGTACACCGAGATCCCCCTGCTCGGCGGCGGCCTCCCGGTCGGCGCCGTCCGCCCCCTCTGGTGACCCCGCCGGGGGTCAGGGAAGGAAGGACAGCAGCGCCTCGTTGACGGGGGCGGGGCGCTCCAGGGGGAGCAGGTGGGCGGCGTCGGGGACGTCGGGGAGACGCGTGCCGTGCGGGGCCTCGTCGGCGATGCGGTCGGCCAGTCGGCGGATGTCCGCCAGATCGTCCGCCCCGGCCGCGGTCAGCACGGGCATGCGCAGCTCGCCCAGACGGTCGACGGCCGGCGGGTCCAGCTCCTCCACCTCGATCGCGCTGAGCGCCTGCTCGGCGGCGAGCGCCCGACGGTCCATCTCCTCGGCGAACCGGATCAGCTCGGGGTCGACGTCGGCCGGCTCGCGGGTCGGGCCGACCACCCAGAACCGCACCTCGCCAGCGGCGGTGGCGGCGAAGTCCTCCGGGTCCACGTCGCCGACCAGGTCCTCCCAGAGCCGCTCGGTCTCCTCGGACCACTCGTTGCCGGATACCGGGGCGCCGAAGAGGGCCAACGCGCTCACCCGCTCCGGGTGGGCCAGCGCGGTGTCCACCGCGACCCGGCCGCCGAACGAGCATCCGACCAGCGCGGCGCGCTCGACGCCCAGCGCGTCCAGCAGGCCGACCAGGTCGTCGTGGTGGGCGAACGGGGTGGTCGGCAGCGTCGACTCGCCGTAGCCGCGCAGGTCCAGGGCGATCACCCGGTGCCGGGCGGCCAGCGCCGGCACCTGGCCGCGCCACATCCGCCGGTCCGCGATGCCGGCGTGCACCAGGACGACGACGCTGCCGCTGCCGGCCTCGTCGTACGCGATCTCGGCGCCGTAGACTTCGATCTTGGTCACGAGGGAACGGTACGGACCGGACACCGGGACCGCAACAGCCCCCGGGTGACTTCGCTAACTCTGGCTAGCGTTTTGCTTGCAGCAGCTAGCAGGCCGGGTTAGCGTGGAGTCATGGCCACCAGCAAGGACCTTCCCGATGTCGGCGGGTTCATTCGCGACCTGCGACGCAACGCGAAGATCTCGCTGCGTCAGCTCGCCGAGCAGGCCGGCGTCAGCAATCCCTACCTGAGCCAGATCGAGCGCGGGCTGCGCAAGCCGAGCGCCGAGGTGCTCCAGCAGCTCGCCAGCGCGCTGCGGGTCTCCACGCCGGCCATGTACCTGCGGGCCGGGCTGCTGGACGACAAGGAGGGGCAGGGCGTGCTCGCGGCGATCGCCGTCGACCCTGAGCTGACCATGGCCCAGAAGCAGTCGCTCACCCAGATCTACGAGACGTTCCGCCGCGAGAACGCGCGCCTGGCCGAGGCGACCGGCGCCGACCGGGCGGCGGAACCCGCCGAGCCGGCGGCCGCCCCGGAGGCCCCGGCCACCGTCGCGCCGGCCGCGACCGGCCCCGTCACGCCGGAGGGCACCCCGACCGAGGCGGTCCTCGAGTCGGTCGCCGTCACCGAAGCGGGCCCCGCGCCCGCCCCGACCACCGCCGCCAACGAGCGCACGACCGCCCGCCGGGCGGCCCGGAAGGCCGCCGCCGCGGCCGAAGAGGAGCAGTCATGACCCAGCCGAAGACCAACCGCATCCCCGCCCCCCTCTACGCCGCCGCCGGCGCCGGCGAGCTGGCCATCGAGCAGCTGCGCAAGCTGCCCACCGTGGTCAGCGGCCTCGGCACCCGGGTCGTCGCCGACCTCGGTGGCAAGGCCGTCGTGACCGGCGTCGAGCTGCGCCAGAAGGCGACCGACACGCTCAAGACCGCCAACCTGACCGCCACCGGGCTGCGCGAACGGGCCGGCTCCGCCGACCTGGACCAGCTCCGCGAGGCGGCCAACCTGGACAAGCTCCGCGAGGCCGCCACCCGCAACGCCGCCGCCGTGGTCGCCGGCGCGTACGCCGCGCAGGAGCGGGCCCTGGCCGCGTACGCCGAGCTGGTCGCCCGGGGTGAGCGCGTCGTCGGCGCCGGTGTGCTGGAGGCCGCCGACACGGTGAACGCCGACATCGAGGCGACCGAGACCACGCCGGCCCCCGCCACCACGGCGGACGCCGCGCCGAAGACCGAGGTGCCCAGCCCGGCCGAGGTGGCCGAGGCGGTGGCCGCCCAGCCGGCCGCCGTCAAGCGGACCCGCGCCACCAAGGCGACCGCCACCAAGGCCTCCGCCGCCAAGCCGGCCACGCCGTCGGCGAAGCTGCCGAAGGCCACGAAGCGGACCCGCCCGACCGCCGAGTGACCCCTGGCCCCACCGAGACCCCGGACAGCGTCCTGTCGGACGTTTCCGGGGTCTCGGCATAAGCTTGCCGGCATGGCCTACGCCGCGCCGATCTTCGCGTTCGAAGTCCGCTCCGTGATCGAGCTGATCCTGCTCGTCTTCGCCCTGGTCATCCAGGGCGTGGCCCTGGTGCACGCGGTCACCCAGCGAGGCGACGGCTTCGCCGCGCTCGGCACCCTGCCCAAGGGCGGTTGGGTCGCCATCCTGGCGGTCTGCCTGCTGCTGACCCTGCTCGGCTTCGGCCCGATCAGCCTCTTCGGACTGATCGGCATCGCGGCCGGTCTCATCTACTGGCTCGACGTACGGCCCGGCCTGCGGGACCTGCACGACGGCCGAGGGTCCTGGTGAGAGGTTTCCGCTGGCCCCCACCGCCGGACGGCGGCCCCCGCACCTGGGGTCCCGGCCCCGGCGGGCCGCGCACCGGGCGGCCCGCCCTGCCCGAGCCGGAGACGGAGCTGGTCGCCACCCCGCACGGCGTGAGCCTGGAACGCCTGGTCACCGGCGCCGGCGACCCGGTGACCGTGTTCGCGCACGGGCTGGGCAACGGCATCGCCACCACCCGACCGTTCGGCAGTGGCGTCACCGGGCGGCGGATCTTCTTCCAGTTCCGCGGCCACGGCCGCTCGGACTCACCGCCGGGGGCGTGGACCTACCTCGACCTGGCCCGTGACCTGCGGGCCGTCGCCGACCTCGGCGGGGCCACCCGCGCGTTCGGCGCCAGCCTCGGCGCCGGCGCGCTCTGTCGGTTGCTCGTCGAGAGCCCGGAACGCTTCGAGAAGCTCGTCTTTTTCCTGCCCGCCGTGTTGGACACCCCGCGCGGGGAGGCGGCCCGCACCCGGCTCACCGGCCTGCTCGACGCGGTCGCCGACGGCGACGCCTCGGCGCTGGCCGACGTGGTGTCGCTGGAACTGCCGCCGTCGGTGCGCAACACCCCGGCCGGTTGGGCCTACCTGCGGCAGCGGCTCGACCAACTGCTGCGCGACGGGCTGGCGCCCGGGCTGGCCGGCCTGCCCGAGCAGTCCCCGCTGACCGACGCCGGCGCGCTCGCCGCGGTCACCGCCCCGGCCCTGGTCATCGGTTGCCTGGGCGACGACGTGCATCCGGCCGCCGTCGCCGAGCAGTTGGCCGCCGCGCTGCCCCACGCCACCCTGCACGTGTACGACCGGCCCGGCTTCGCCTGGACCGAACGCGCCGACCTGCGGGAGCGCATCTCGACGTTCCTCAACGGGTAACGTCGCCTGCCATGGGCGTCACTCATCACGGCCGTACGCACCGCCTCGACCTCGCCGACCCCACGCTGCGCGAGTGGACGTGCCGGGTGCTGGCGGCCGACCCCGAGCAGGGCGTCGTGCTGGACCGGTCCGCGTTCTACCCGGGCGGCGGCGGGCAGCCGCCGGACCACGGGGTGCTGCTCTGGCAGGGCGTGCAGACCCGGATCGTGGGCACCCGCAAGGGTGACGACCTGTGGCTGGTTCCGGCCGAAGGAGACCCGTTGCCGCCGGTTGGCACCGAGGTGACCGGCGCGGTGGAGGACGCCCGGCGGACCATGCTGATGCGCACCCACTCCGGGCTGCACGTGCTCTGCGGCGTGGTGTTCCGGGACTTCGGCGCGTTGGTCACCGGCGGAAATATGGATGTTGGGGAGGCGAGAATGGACTTCAACCTCCCCGAGGTGCCGCCCGACTTCAAGACCCGCATCGAGGAACTGGTCAACGCCGAGGTGGCCGCCGACCGCTCGGTCGCCGTCCGGGTCCTGCCCCGCGCCGACGCGCTGGCCCTGCCGGACATCATCCGCACCCAGTCCAACCTGATCCCGCCGGACGAGCAGGAGGTGCGGATCGTCGACATCGTCGGGCTGGACGTGCAGGCCGATGGCGGCACCCACGTCGCCTCCACCGCCCAGATCGGCAAGGTCCAGGTGGTCAAGGTGGAGAGCAAGGGACGGGCCAACCGCCGGGTCCGGGTCCGGCTCGCGGACTGACTCAGCCGGGCAGGTGCGCCGCCCGGACGTCGAGCAGCCAGCGTTCCGCCGTTTCCTCGTCCGGTCGTTCCGGCAGCGGCGAACGCACCCGGGCGAACTCGGCCTCGGCGTCGGCCACCAGGGCCTGTGCCTCGCCCAGCGCGCCGCCGGCCACCCGCTCGCCGAACGCCCGGAACCAGCCCGGGTCGGCGAGCCGGATCTCCAGCACCCCGGTCGCGTAGAGCACCCGGCCCTGGTGCAGCAGCCGGGCCAGGTGGCGGGCGTGCTTCGCCGAGCGCCGCCGGCCGCCGACGTCCGGCGGGGCGGTGGTGAGCTTGCGGAACTGCTGCGAGGCGTAGCCGAGGTAGGCATCCCGGACCCGGGAGGCGCTGAGGAACGCCGAGCGGATGGCGATCAGCCGCTCGCCGAGGTCGGTGCGGGTCTCGTAGCAGTCGTCCGGCAGCCACATCAGCTCGGTGGCGGTCGGGTTGCCGCTCAACGCCAGCAGCGCGTACTTGCGCGCCTCGTGCAGCGTGACGTCCGGGTCGGTGGTCACCACCGACTCCCGGGGCGGGTGCAGGCCGTGGAACGCGACCGTGGGCGCGGCGAAGACGCCGATCCGGTCGGTGTCCGAGCCCGGCCCGGCCAGCCCGTACGCGACCGAGCCGACGATCCCGGAGAGCAGCAGGTGCATGCCGTCATGATCGCCGATACGGCGCGATCGGGAAAACCGGACTTCGGCTGTCAGGTATCGGTGACACGGTGGTCGCATGAACTCACCACTGACCGGAAAGGTGGCGCTCGTCGCCGGCGCGACCCGGGGCGCCGGCCGGCAGATCGCCGTCCAGCTCGGCGCCGCCGGCGCCACCGTCTACGCCACCGGCCGCACCACCCGGGACCGCCGCTCGGAGATGGACCGGCCGGAGACCATCGAGGAGACCGCCGAGCTGGTCACCGCCGCCGGCGGCACCGGCATCGCGGTCGCGGTCGACCACCTCGACCCCGACCAGGTACGCCGCCTGGTCGAGCGGATCGACGCCGAACAGGGCCGCCTCGACGTGCTGGTCAACGACATCTGGGGCGCCGACCCGCTGATCACCTGGGAGAAGCCGGTCTGGGAGCAGCCCCTCGACGCCGGCTTCCGCACGTTGCGGCTGGCCGTCGACACCCACATCATCACCAGTCACTTCGCGCTGCCGCTGCTGATCCGCAACCCGGGCGGGCTGGTCGTCGAGATCGGCGACGGCACCAAGGAGTACAACGACGGCGAGTACCGCCTGTCGGTCTTCTACGACCTGGCGAAGGTCTCGGTGAACCGGCTCGGCTTCAGCCAGGCGCACGAGCTGGCCCCGTACGGCTGCACCGCCGTCGCGCTGACGCCCGGCTGGCTGCGCTCCGAGGCGATGCTGGAGCACTTCGGCGTCACCGAGACGACCTGGCGCGACGGCGCGAAGACCGAGCCGCACTTCGTCATGTCCGAGACGCCGGCGTTCGTCGGGCGGGCGGTCGCCGCGCTCGCCGCCGACCCGGACCGGGCCCGCTGGAACGGCCAGTCGCTGGACAGCGGTGGTCTGGCCCAGGTGTACGGCTTCACCGACCTCGACGGCACCCGCCCGCACTGGGCCCGCTACCACGAGGAGGTGGTCAAGCCGGGTCGGCCGGCCGACGACGCCGGCTACCGCTGACCGGTCTCATCCGCGTAGAGCGCCGCCGCGCGGCGGGCCGCCTCGGCGAACCGGGCCCGCAGCCGCGGCGGCGCGAGCACCTCGACCTCGGGGCCGAGCGCCAGCAGTTGGGCGTACGCCACGTCGACCGACTCGACGGGCAGCCGGAGCACCAGCCGGCCCCGCTCGTCGGGTCGGCCGGCCGCGGCGACCGCCTCCTCGTAGACGAACGGCGCGTCCACCAGGTGGCGCAGCACCCGCAGGCCGGCCGGGCCGAGCCGCACCGTGACCCGTTCCCGGAGCAGCTCGCGCAGGAACGCGCCGGCCTGCTCCCGCCAGTACGCCCCGAGGTCGAAGTCCTCGTCCCGGTCGAAGCCCTCCGCGCCCACCTCGACGTCGACCACCCGGTCCACCCGGTACGTCCGCCAGCCGTCGCCGACACGTCCGACCAGGTACCAGACCCCGTTCTTGAGCACCAGCCCGTACGGCGCGAGCGTGCGGGTCACCTCCCGGTCCCCGCGCCGGTAGCGCAGCTCGACCGTCCGGTCCCGCCACACCGCCCGGGCCAGCTCGGCCAGCCGGGGCGGCGGCGCGGTCTCCCGGAACCAGCCCGGCACGTCCAGGTGGAACCGCTGCCCGGTCCGCGCGGGCGCGTCGCGCAGGCTCGGCGGCAGCGCGGCCAGCACCTTCAGCTCGGCGGCCGCCACCGCGTCGGTGAGCCCCATGTCCCCGGCCGGCCCGGGCAGGCCGGCCAGGAACAGCGCCTCGGCCTCGTCCCGGCTCAGCCCGGTCAGCCGGGTCCGGTAGCCGCCGAGCAGGCGATAGCCGCCGGCCCGGCCACGGTCGGCGTAGACCGGGACACCGGCGGCGGAGAGCGCCTGCACGTCGCGGTAGACGGTGCGCTCGGACACCTCCAACTCGCGGGCCAGCTCGGCGGCCGTCATCATCTCCCTCGACTGGAGTAGCAGCACCAACGAGATCAGCCGCGACGCACGCACCCCCCCATTGTGTAAGGAAGGGCCCCCTCTTAACGCATACGGATTGGAGGGGACCCTTCCTAACACCCGGGCGGCGTGCGGCGGCCCACTAGGCTGTGCCGTCGTGAACGCCTCCCGTACCGTCGCGCCCGTCGCCGGCGCGGCCACCCGCTTCCTCGGCGGCGCCGGCCTGCTGCTGCGCGGCTTCGGCATGTACGTCCGCAGCCCGAAGCTGATGCTGCTCGGCGTGGTGCCGGCGCTGATCTCCGGCGCGCTCTACCTGGCCCTGTTCGCCGCGCTGCTGTACTTCGTGGACGACCTGGCCGCCTGGCTCACCCCGTTCGCCGACGACTGGTCGTCGGCCTGGCGTGGGCTGCTCCGGGTCGCCGCCGGCCTGGCCGTCGTCGGGGTGGCCGGGCTGGTCGGGGTGCTCACGTTCACCGCCGTCACGCTCGTCGTCGGTGACCCGTTCTACGAGGCCATCTCCGAGCGGGTCGAGGACCGGCTCGGCGGCACCCCGGGCAAGGTGGACGTGCCGTTCTGGTCCTCGATGCGGCGCAGCGTCGCCGACTCGCTGCGCCTGGTGGCGCTGTCCGCGCTGATCGGCGTACCCCTGTTCGCGGCCGGCTTCATCCCGCTGGTGGGCCAGACGGTGGTGCCGGTGGTCGGTGCTCTGGTCGGTGGCTGGTTCCTGGCCCTGGAACTGGTCGGCGCGCCGTTCTACCGGCGCGGGATGCGGCTGCCGGACCGGCGGGCGCGGCTGCGGGCCGACCGGCCGACCGCGCTCGGCTTCGGGGTGGCGGTCTTCCTGTGCTTCCTGATCCCGCTCGGCGCGGTGCTGGTCATGCCGGCCGCCGTCGCCGGGGCCGCGTTGCTGGCCCGCCGGTCGCTCGGTCGACACGTCGAGGAGCGCTGAGATGGACACGGTGCTGATCGAGGGGGACATCACCGCGCAGCGGGTCGACGCGATCGTCAACGCCGCCAACTCCTCCCTGCTGGGCGGCGGGGGAGTGGACGGCGCGATCCACCGGCGCGGCGGGCCGGCGATCCTGGCCGAGTGCCGGGCGCTGCGTGCCTCCCGCTACGGCCGGGGGTTGCCCACCGGCCAGGCGGTCGCCACCACGGCCGGCGAGCTGCCGGCGCGCTGGGTGGTGCACACGGTCGGGCCGGTCTTCTCCCCGCGCGAGGACCGGTCGGCGCTGCTGCGCGACTGCTACGCCAACAGCCTGCGGATCGCCGACGGGCTGGGCGCGACCCGGGTCGCGTTTCCGCTGATCTCGGCCGGGATCTACGGCTGGCCGGTGGAGGACGCGGTGACCCAGGCGTTGACCGTGCTGCACGCGGCCACCCCGGCGCACGTCGTCGAGGCCCGGCTGGTCCTGTTCGGCGCGGACACGTACGCGACCGCGGTGCGGGTCGCCGCCGGGCTCAGCTGAGCGTGCGCCGGCACGACCACTGGCTGTCCACCGGCCGGTAGCCGAGGCGGGCGTTGATCGCCAGCATCGGCGCGTTCGCCTCGTCGTTCGAGGTGTACGCGGTCCGCACCCCGCGCGTAGCGGCGACGTGCAGCGCGGCCTGCTTGGTCAGCCGGGCCAACCCCCGCCCCCGGTACGCGGGCAGCGTGCCGGTGAAGTCCGACCACATCCGGTCCCCGTCCCGCTTCACCAGGCTCAACGCCACCAGCTCGCCGTCCACCTCGGCGACCGTGCTGGCCTCCCGGTCCAGGCCCAGGTTCTCCCAGCACTCGTGCAGCCAGAGGTCGTAGTCGAGTGCGTCGGTCGGCACGTCGCCCGGCTCGTCCCGGGCCGACTCGGCGTCGATGCGGTGGACCCGGCGCGGGTCGAGCCCGGCGGTCGGCAGCAGCCGTACGCCGGGCGGCGGCTCGGGCATCGGCGGGGCCGGGTCCAGATCGAGCGCCGAGTAGCGCATCTCCCGACTGGCGGTGAAGCCGTGCCGCTGGGCGAACGGCAACGACTCGGCGCGCGCGTTGGCGAGGACCCGGGTCGACCCGAGGGTCCGCAGGTGACCGAGCGCGGCGTCGAACAGCGCGGTGCCGACGCCCCGGCCGCGGTGGTCGGGATGGACGTGCAGGGTGGAGATCTCACCCACGCCCGGCGTCGAGGTCTGAATGTTGCGGTACGCCGACGCCCAGCCGACCACCTGCCCGTCCGCCTCGGCGACCCAGGCCGCCCAGTCCTCGCCGGGCGGCGGCTCGGCGATCATCCGGCGGGTCGACGCGACACCCCGGACCAGGTAGGGAAAGACGATCGCGCGCAACGCCACTACGGCGGGCGCGTCCTCGGCACGGGCACGACGGATCTCGACGTCAGTCATCCGCGCGACCCTAGCCACGCCTCGTCGGCGTCGCGACCGGTTTGTTAAGCGGGGCCCCCTCCTCTACCGGAGGCGTTAACAGGGGGCCCCTCCTTACGCGGAATCGCGCAGCACCAGCTCCGTGGGCAGCACCAGCGCCTGCTCGACGTCCTCGCCCGCCGCGATCCGCAGCAGCTGCCGGGTCATCGACCGCCCCAGTTCCACTATTGGCTGCCGCACCGTGGTCAGCGGCGGCTCGGTGTACGCGGCCGTCTCGATGTCGTCGAACCCGATCACCGCGACGTCCTCGGGCACCCGCCGGCCGGCCTCGCGCAGGGCCCGCATGGCCGCGTGTGCCATCAGGTCGGAGGCGGCGAACACCGCGTCCAGCTCCGGGTCGGCGGCGAGCAGTTCGCGCATCGCGGCGGTGCCGGACTCGCGGGTGAAGTCACCGTACGCGACCCGTTCCGGCAGCCCAGCGGCGGCGAGCGCGGCACGGTAGCCGATCAGGCGCTCGATGCCCGCCACCATGTCCTGCGGCCCGGCGATGGTGGCGATCCGTCGCCGCCCGGTCGTGATGAGGTGCTCCACCGCGCGGGTGACACCGCCCTCGTGGTCCACGTCCACGTACGGCACGTCGGCGCCGTCGAGCGGACGACCGCTGCACACCACCGGGATGCCGAGCCGGGCCAGCCGGCCGGGCAGCGGGTCCTCGCCGTGCAGCGAGGCGAAGAGCACGCCGTCGACGTGCCGCCCGGTGGTGTACCGCTCGACCCGTTCGTGCCCGGCCGGCGAACCGGCGAGCATCAGCACGAGCTGCTTGTCCGCCGCCTCCAGCTCCTGCGCCGCCCCCCGGATGATGCCCGGGAAGACCTGGTCGTCGGAGAAGACCCGGGTGGCCGCCTCGGGCATCACCAGCGCGATCGAGTCGGTGCGCTGGGTGACCAGGCTGCGGGCGGCGAGGTTCGGGACGTACCCGAGTTCCTCGACCGCCCGGCGCACCGCCTGCTGGATCGACTCGGCCACGGTGGTGGAGCCGTTCACCACCCGGGAGACCGTGGCCCGGGACACGCCGGCCCGCCGGGCCACCGCCTCCAGGGTCGGCCGCTGTGCCGTCGTCATCCCCGTTACCACCACCTCGTCACAGCCCGTTCCGGGCGATCACCTCCTGGTACCAGCGGGCACTCTGCTTGGGTGTGCGCCGCTGGGTCAGGTAGTCGACGTGGACGATCCCGAAGCGCTTCCGGTAACCCTCGGCCCATTCGAAGTTGTCCAGCAACGACCATACGAGATAGCCGCGCAGGTCGACCCCGCGGGCGATGGCGGCGTGCGCCGCGCGCAGGTGCCCGTCGAGGTAGGCGGTGCGGTCGGTGTCGGCCACCCGGCCCGACTCGTCCCGGGCCGAGTCGGGGAACGCGCCGCCGTTCTCGGTGATCATCAGCGGCAGCCCGGGGTGGTCGGCCGCCACCCGCTCCAGCAGTCGCGTCAGTCCGGCCGGCTCGATCGACCAGCCCATGTCGGTGAGCGACCCGGTCGCCGGCAGGAACTCGACCGACCCGGCGGTGCCCGGGTACGCGTCGCTGCCGCCGCCGTCCGCCCGGCCGGCCACGTAGGTGGGCGAGTAGTAGTTCAGGCCGAGCAGGTCCAGCGGCGCGGCGATCATCTTCTCGTCGCCGTCCCGGACGAAGTCGGTCGGGACGATCCGACTCACGTGCGCCAGCACGTCCTCCGGGTAGCCGGCGCCGGTGAGCGGATCGAGGAAGATCCGGTTGTGCAGGCCGTCGACCAGCCGGACCGCGTCGGCGTCCGCGGCGCTGCCGGCGTCCGCCGGCTGCACGTCGGCCAGGTTGAGCGTGATCCCGAGCGTCTCCGCGCCGGCCGCGCGCAGCGCCCGCGCCGCCAGGCCGTGGCCGAGCAGCAGATGGTGTACGGCCCGGAACGCGTCCCCGGCGTCCCCCCGCCCCGGGGCGTGCACCCCGTTGCCGTAGCCGAGGTAGGCCGAGCACCACGGCTCGTTGAGCGTGGTCCAGGTGCGGATCCGGTCGCCGAGCCGCTGGTGCACGGCGACCGCGTAGTCGGCGAAGTGCTCGGCGGTCTCCCGGACGGTCCACCCGCCCCGGTCCTCCAGCCCCTGCGGCAGGTCCCAGTGGTAGAGCGTGACGATCGGGTCGATGCCGGCGTCCAGCAGCGTGTCGGTGAGCCGGTCGTAGAAGTCCAGGCCGCGCGGCTCGACCGGGCCGGTGCCGTCCGGCCGCACGCGCGGCCAGGCGACCGAGAACCGGTACGCCCGCAGCCCCAGCTCGGCCATCAGCGCGACGTCGTCGGCGTACCGGTGGTAGTGGTCGCAGGCCACGTCGCCGGTGTGGCCCTGGAACACCGCCCCCGGCGTACGGCTGAAGGTGTCCCAGACGGACGGGCCGCGACCGTCCTCGCGGGCGGCGCCTTCGATCTGGTACGCGGCGGTGGCCGCCCCCCAGACGAACCCCTCGGGGAAACGGAGACCCGTCATGCCTTCACCGCACCTTCCATGATGCCGCCGATGATCTGGCGGCCGAAGACGACGAACACCAGCAGCAGCGGCAGCGTGGCGATGGCCGTGCCGGTGAACACCTGCGACATGTCCTGGTAGTAGCCGTCGGAGAGGGCCCGCAGCGACAGCTGCACGGTCGGGTTCTCCGGGTCGTTGAGCACGGCGTAGGGCCAGAGGAAGTCGTTCCAGGTGGTCATGAACGTGAGCAGGCCGAGCACGGCGGCGGCCGGGCGCAGCGCGGGCAGCACCACGTTCCAGTAGATCCGCGCGGTGTTGCAGCCGTCCATCCGGGCCGCCTCGATCAGCTCGGTGCTGACCGCCTGGCCGGCGTACTGGCGCATCATGAACACGCCGAAGCCGGTGACCAGCGCGGGCACGATCACGGCGGGCAGCCGGTCGTTCCAGTTGAGCTTCGTCATCAGCAGGTAGAGCGGGATGACGCCGAGCTGGGTGGGGACCATCATGGTGGCGATGATCGCCAGCAGCAGCGCGTTGCGGCCACGGAAGCGCAGCTTGGCGAACGCGAACCCGGCCAGGGTGGAGAAGAAGACCACCGAGACGGTCACCGTGACGGCCACGATCGTCGAGTTGATCAGGCCGGTGAGGAAGTAGGCGTCGGTGTTGTCGAACAGCCGGGCGATGTTGGCGCCGAGGTTGCCGCCGGGGGTGAGCGGTGGCGGCACCTGCCCCATCGCGTCGCTGGTGCGGCTGGCCACCACGAACATCCAGTAGATCGGGAAGATCGACAGCAGCGCGGAGATGGTCAGCGCCAGGTAGGTGAGTCGGCTGGCCGACCAGAGGCGGTTCATCGGGAGACCTCCTTGCGGGAGCCGCCGCCGAGCCGGCGCAGGAGCAGCACGTTGATCGCCGCGACGATCGCGATCAGCGCGAAGAGCAGCCAGGCGATGGCCGAGCCGTAGCCGAAGTTGTAGTGCGGGGCGAAGGCGTTCTCGAACATGTACATGGTCACCGTCTGCGATTCGCGCAGCGGCCCGCCGCGGATCGCGTTGGTGCCGGAGTTGAACATCCGGGGCTCGGTGAAGAGCTGGAGGCCGCCGATGGTGGAGATGATGACCGCGAAGACGATCGTCGGCTTGAGCAGCGGCACGGTGATGGACCAGAACTGCCGGGCCCGGCCGGCGCCGTCGATCGACGCCGACTCGTACAGGTCGCGCGGGATGGCCTGCATGGCGGCCAGGAAGATCAGCGCGTTGTAGCCGGTCCACCGCCAGTCGACCATGGTGGAGATGGCGACCCAGGCGGCGAACCTGTTCGCCTTCCAGTCGATCGCGCTCACGCCGACATGGTCGAGCAGCCAGTTGATCATGCCGAAGTCGCGACCGAAGAGCACCGCGAAGACGATCGCCACCGCGGCGGTCGAGGTGACGTTCGGGACCAGCACCGCCATCCGCCAGGTGGTGCGGGCGCGCAGCTGTCGGTTGAGCAGGTTGGCCAGCCAGAGCGCGGCCAGCAGCTGCGGGACGGTGGAGATGACGAAGATGCCCAGCGTGTTGACCACCGAGTGCCAGAAGTCCGGGTCGGCGAGCAGCTGGCTGTAGTTGTCGAACCCGATGAACGGGTGCTCGGCGCCGAGCAGGTCCCAGTCGTGCAGCGAGACCCAGAACGTGTACGCCAGCGGGTAGGCCCCGAAGACGCCGAAGAGCAGGAAGAACGGGGCGATGTAGAGGTAGGGCGAGTATTTCGTGTCGAACCGGCTGAGCCGGGCACCCCGTGCGGGACGGCTGTGTCGGGGTGCCGGTGCGACCGGCGGGCGGGCGTCGAGCTGGACGGCCATGACCCGGGACTCCTTTCCGCCGTGCGGGCGGCACCCGTCACCGGGACCGCCCGCACGCGCTGCTCGGGTTACTTGGCGGCGGCCTTCTCGGCGTTGGCGACCGCGTCGGTCCAGCCCTGCTGCGGGGAGCGCTTGCCCAGCTCCACGGTGCGCACGGCGTTCTCCACCTCGGTGCGGACGGCCTGGTTCTTCGGGCCCATGTAGACCGGCTTCAGGCTCTTGGCGCCCTCGGCGAAGATCTTGCCGACGGGGGCCTCGGAGAAGTAGGCGTTCTTCGAGTCGAGGATCGCCGGGTCGGCCAGCGCCTGCGGCGACGAGGGCAGCGGGCCCTTCGCCTTGAACGCGCCGATCTGACCCTTGGCGCTGGTCAGGAACTTGGCCAGCTCGATCGCCTCGGCCTGGTGCTTGCTCTGCTTCGGCACGGCGAGGAACGAGCCGCCCCAGTTGCCGCCGTTGCCGGGGATCTGGGCGATGTCCCACTTGCCCTTGGCGGCCGGGCCGGCGTTGCCCTCGATCACCCCGGTCATCCAGGCCGGGCAGGCGATGGTGGCGAACTTCGACTGCTTGAAGGCGGAGACCCACTCCTCCGACCAGGAGCCGTACTTGCCGGAGAGGCCGGAGTCGATGATGTCCATCGTGGTGTCGTACGCCTGGCGTACCGCCGGGTTGCTGCCCACGACCAGGTTGTTGCTGGTGTCGTAGTAGCTGTAGCCGGTGGTGTTGCCGGCGTTCTGCAGCAGGATGGTGTTGAACGTGTTCGTCGCGGCGTCGAGGAACGCGGCGCCGGTCTTCTTCGCGGTGAACTGCTCGCCGACCCTGATGTAGTCCTGCCAGGTGGGCCAGAGCTTGGACACGGCCTCCCGGTCGGTGGGCAGCCCGGCCTTGGCGAACAGGTCCTTGCGGTAGCACATGGCCATGCCGCCGACGTCGGTGCCGAGGCCGATGAGCTGCTTGCCGTCGGCGGTGAGGCCCTGGTTCCACTTCCAGTCGAGGAAGTTGCCCTTCAGCTCGCCCGCGCCGTGGTCGAGCAGGTTGACGAAGTTCTGCGGGTTGGCCTTGTACTCGACCAGCAGCCCTTCCTCGATGGCCACGATGTCGCCGGCGCCCTTGCCCGCGGCGAGCCACTGGGTGAGCTTGGGCGAGTACTCGTCGAGGTTGCTGCCGGTGCCCCGCTCGACGATCTTCACGTCGGGGTGGCTGGCCATGTACTCCTGGTAGAGATCCGCGTAGCCGAGCTGGCCGAAGGTGTCGACGGTGAGGGTGATCGGCCCGTCGGAGGCGGCCTCGTCGCCGCCGCCGCAGCCGGTGGTGCCGAGCAGTGCGGTGGCGGCGACCAGGGCCACCGCCGCCAGTCGACGGCGCGTGAAGGTGAGCATGCTGTCCTGACCTCTCGGGGTCGTAACGGGTGGTGGAAGGCGGTTCCGGTACTAAGAGAGCGCTCTCACGACAGCGTGCTGGGTGGCCCCCATCCTGTCAAGAGAGCGCTCTCAGAGCGTCCGAAAAAAGCGGAGAGGGGCGATGACCGCCCCTCTCCGCCCGGTATCGGGTGCTGTGTCAGCCCACCCGCAGGCCGTCCAGCAGGCCGCGGTCGCCGGCCACCCCCAACGTGTCGAAGCTGACCCGGCCCATCAGCGCCAGCAGCAGGTCGCTGGCGGTGCCGGTGACCTGGGCGCGGGCCCGGTGGTCGTCGTGGTCCAGGATCGTCGCGGTGTCCAGCAGCGCGATCCCCTCGCCACGCAGCCGCAGGTACCACTCCTGCGCGGCGTCCGTCGCGGTCAGCTGCACCACGCCGTGCCACTGGCCCGGTCGGGTCCGCCGGCCGGCCGGCAGCCAGGTGTCGAGCACCTCGCTCACCCCGTCGGCGGCGAGCTTGGCCTCGATCGGCTCACCCGCCGCGATGGCCAGCTGGGCGTCCCACCGGTGCACCGCCGTCTCGTGCGCCATCCGGCGCGGCCAGAAACCGGCCTTCTTCGGCTGGGGCGCGAAGTTCCAGGCCGGCGCCTCCGGGTCCAGCGCGTCGAAGAGCGCGTTCAGGCGCTCGTACTCCTGGACGTACCACTGGGCCGGGGTCAGACCGGCCGGCGGCTCCGGGTCGCGCCGCTCCGGCCGGCTGGTGGAACCGGCGGTCAGCACCGTGCCCGCCCAGACGTAGATCCTGGTCAGGTGGTGGGCGAGATCGGTGACCGTCCAGCCGGGACAGGACAGCACCGGTGTCTCGGGAGGCGCCTCCGACACCGCCGCGGCGAAGGCCGGACCCTCCGTCCGCAGCGCGCCGATCCAGAAGTCCTTCGTGTGGTGCAGTCTGCTCATCGCCATCCTCCCGGGGGTGACCGGGCCACCAGTGGGTGCCGCGGCTACCCCTCAGCCTAGGGTGAAAGGCGTGTCAGACGTCTACGCCGAACCGACGACCGCCGCCGGCCCGACCGATCCGGCCTCCCTGGCGCGCTACACCACGCTACGCCTCGGCGGTCCGGCCGGCCGGCTGGAGATCGCCACCGACGCCGACGAGATCGTGCGGAAGGTGCGCGAGGCCGAGGCCCGCGAGGAGGCCGTGCTGGTGCTCGCCGGCGGCAGCAACGTGGTGATCGGCGACCAGGGCTTCCCGGGCACCGTCGTGCTCGTCCGCTCACGCGGGTTCCGGGTCGTCGCCGAGGAAGGCGACACCGTCACCGTACGCGTCGCCGCCGGCGAGCCCTGGGACGACCTGGTCGCGGCCACCGTCGAGCGCGGCTGGTCGGGTCTGGAGTGCCTCTCCGGCATCCCCGGCTCGGCCGGCGCGACGCCGATCCAGAACGTCGGCGCGTACGGCCAGGAGGTGGCCGAGACGATCGTCGCTGTCGAGGCGTACGACCGCACGCACCACGAGGTGGTGCGGATGGCGGCGGCGGACTGCGGGTTCGCCTACCGGGGCAGCATCTTCAAGTACAGCGACCGCTGGGTCGTGCTCTCGGTCGACTTCCGGCTCACCCGCTCGCCGCTCTCCGGTCCGGTCCGCTACGCCGAGCTGGCCCGGGCGCTCGGTGTCGAGGTGGGCGACCGGGTGCCGCTGGCCGACGCCCGGGCCACCGTGCGCCGGCTGCGGGCGGGCAAGGGCATGGTGCTCGACGCGGCGGACCCGGACACCTGGTCGGTGGGCTCGTTCTTCACCAACCCGGTGCTGGAGCGCGAGGCGTACGAGCTGCTCCGGGAGCGCGCGGCCGAGCTCGGCGAGCCGCCGCACTGGCCCGGCGCCGGCGACGTGGTGAAGGTCAGCGCCGCCTGGTTGATCGACAAGGCCGGCTTCGGCAAGGGGTACGCCGGCCCGGAGGGCGTCGCCATCTCCGGCAAGCACACGTTGGCGCTGACGAACCGCTCCGGCGCGGCCAGCACCGCCGCCCTGGTGGCCCTGGCCCGCGAGATCCGCGACGGCGTCCACGCCCGGTTCGGCGTCCCCCTCCACCCGGAGCCCGTCCTCGTCAACTGCACCATCTGACCGCCCCGCGGGGCCGTCAGGAGGGGGCGACGGTGGACCAGGGGAGGGTGAGGTAGCCGTGGCGCCAGGTGCGGGGCGTGTCCTGGATCGGCCAGCCGGACTCCTTCACCGCCGCCACGGCGCGCAGCCAGCGCTGCCGGGGGCCGAAGGGGGCGTAGCCGGCGGCGGAGCGCCAGGCCTGTTCCAGCGTGTCGAGCAGGTCGTGCACGCGCTCACCGGGCACGTTGCGGTGGATCAGCGCCTTCGGCAGCCGCTCGGCCAGCGTCGCCGGGCTCTGCAGCGCGGTCAGCTTCGCGGCCAGCGTGAGCGTGCGCGGTCCGGCCGCGTCGAGCAGCACCCACGCGCCGAGCCGACCCAGTTCGTCGCAGGTCCCCTCGACCAGCAGGCCGTCCGGCGCCAGCCGTCCGGTGACCGCCCGCCAGGCGTCGGCCACCTCGCTCTCGTCGTACTGGCGCAGCACGTTGAAGGCCCGCACCAACGCCGGGCGCAAACCGGCCAGCTCGAAGCCGCCCCGGGCGAACGTGAGCCCGGGCGGGTCCGCGGCCGGCTCGGCGGCGGCCACGCGTACCGGATCGATCTCCAGCCCGACCACCCGCACGTCCGCGCGGACCCGGGCGGCGAGCCGGGCCCGCAGTTCGAGCGGGGTGACCGGGGTGGCGCCGTAGCCCAGGTCCACCACGAGCGGGTCGGCGGCGGCGCGCAGCGCGTCCCCGCAGGTCTCGACGATCCAGTTGTCCACCCGCCGGAGCCGGTTCGGATTCGTCGTGCCCCGGGTGACCACCCCGAGCGGCCGGCGCGGTTCCACGGTCAGGACGTCCGGTGCACCTTGTGCTGGGCGGCCTGGGCCAGCGGGCGCACCACGAGTTGGTCGACGTTGACGTGGTGCGGCCGGGTGGCGCACCACGCGACGCAGTCGGCCACGTCGTCGGCGACCAGCGGTTCGGCGACGCCGGCGTAGACCGCCTCGGCGCGGTCCGCGTCCCCGCCGAACCGGACCAGGCCGAACTCCTCGGTCCGCACCATGCCCGGGTCGATCTCGACCACCCGGACCGGCCGGCCGCACAGCTCCAGCCGGAGCGTGCCGGCGACGGCGGTCTGCGCGTGCTTCGCGGCCGTGTAGCCGCCGCCGCCCTCGTAGACGACGTGGCCGGCGGTGGAGCTGACGATCACCACGGTGCCCGCGCCGGACCGTTCCAGCGCGGGCAGCAGCGCCTTGGTGACCCGCAGCGTGCCGAGCACGTTGACGTCGTACATCCACTGCCAGTCGCGTACGTCGGCGGTCTCGACCGGGTCCAGGCCGCGTGCGCCGCCGGCGTTGTTCACCAGCAGCGCGACCGGCCCGGGCGCGGCGTCGGCGGCGGCGGCCAGGCCGGCGACGGACTCGTCCGAGGTCACGTCGCACGCCACCGCGGTGGCCGCGCCGCCGGCCGCCTCGATCTCGGCGACCAGCGCGGCCAGCCGGTCGGTACGCCGCGCGGCGGCGAGCACGTGGAAACCCTCGGCGGCCAGCCGGCGGGCGGTGGCCGCCCCGATCCCGCTGGACGCTCCGGTGACGATGGCGACTGAGGTCATCCGGACATTCTCTCCCGCCGCCCCGCTGCCCGCCGTGATGAGGTCCGTCACGCCGGGGAACCCGCCGCAGGCATTTCCGAACCCCGATGGGGAAGATGACACCCGGCGTACGGGTTGACCGAGAAGCGCCGGTCGTGCGGGACGGCATCAACCGTGACAGAGGGAGCGGACGTGGCGGAGTTGCACACCGGTGTCGGTCGTCAGCGAGGCGCCCTGCCGTGGCCCCGGCCGCGCCGCATCGCCACCCTCTCGGTGCACACCTCGCCGCTGCACCAGCCGGGCACGGGCGACGCGGGCGGGATGAACGTCTACATCCTGGAGGTCGCCCGACGGCTGGCCGAGGCCGACGTCGAGGTGGAGATCTTCACCCGGGCCACCTCCGGCGACCTGCCCCCGGTGGTGGAGATGGCGCCCGGGGTGACCGTCCGGCACGTCACCGCCGGGCCTCTGGAGGGGCTGACCAAGGAGGAACTGCCCGGCCAGCTGTGCGCGTTCACCGCCGGTGTGCTGCGGGCCGAGGCGGCCCGCCCGCCCGGCCACTACGACCTGATCCACTCGCACTACTGGCTCTCCGGCCAGGTCGGCTGGCTGGCCAAGGAGCGCTGGGGCGTGCCGTTGGTGCACACCGCGCACACCCTGGCCAAGGTCAAGAACGCCCGGCTCGCCAGCGGGGACCGGCCCGAGCCGAAGGCCCGGGTGATCGGTGAGGAGCAGGTGGTCACCGAGGCCGACCGGCTGGTCGCCAACACCCGGGTGGAGGCCCGTGACCTGCTCGACCGGTACGCGGCCGAGCCCGGCCGGGTGGCCGTGGTGGAGCCGGGCGTGGACCTGGACCGGTTCCGTCCCGCCGCCGGTGACCGGGAGGCCGCGACCCGCGCCGCCCGCCGCCGCCTCGGCCTGCCGACCGACGGGCACGTGGTGGCGTTCGTCGGCCGGATCCAGCCGCTCAAAGCGCCGGACGTGCTGGTCCGCGCGGTGGCCGCGCTGCGCGAGCGGGAGCCCGCGCTGGCCGACGAGGTGACCGTGGTGATCTGCGGTGGCCCGAGCGGCAGCGGCCTGGAGCGGCCGACCGCCCTGATGGAGCTGGCCCACTCGTTGGGCGTCGCCGACCGGGTGCGCTTCCTCCCGCCGCAGACCGGCGACCGCCTGCCCGATCTCTACCGCGCCGCCGACCTGGTCGCCGTGCCGTCGCACAACGAGTCCTTCGGGCTGGTCGCGCTGGAGGCCCAGGCGTGCGGCACGCCGGTGCTGGCCGCCGCCGTGGGCGGGCTGGTCACCGCCGTACGCGACGGAGTCAGCGGGATGCTCATCGACGGGCACGACCCGGTCGACTGGGCGCGGGCGCTGGCCCGCCTGCTGCCCGACCGGCTGCGCCGCGCCTCGCTGGCCCGGGGCGCCGAGCGGCACGCCCGCGCCTTCTCCTGGCAGCGGACCGTCTCCGGGCTGCTCGCGGTCTACGGGGAGGCGATCACCGAGCACCGGGCCCGGCTGGCCGGCCGGCTCGGTGACCCGGCCCTCACCTGTTCCTGGTGACCCGTCGCCGTCGGGCGGGGCGGGCCGGGCGACCGTAGAGTGGGTGCGATGAGCCGCAGGAGTGAGGTCGCCGCGCTGATCGAGGCCGTCTGTGCCGAGCGGGAGCTGGAGTGGGAAGCCACCGGCGAGGCGTCGTACGCGGTGACCCTGCCCGGCACGCACAAGCTCAAGACGATCTGCAACCTGATCGTCGGTGAGCACGCGCTGCGGATCGAGGCGTTCGTGATGCGCCAGCCCGACGAGCGGCGCGAGGAGCTGTGGGCCTGGCTGTTGCAGCGCAACGCGCGGATGTACGGCGTCTCGTTCTCCATCGACACGGTCGGCGACGTCTACCTGACCGGCCGGGTCAACCTGGCCGGACTCGACGCCGACGAGCTGGACCGGCTCTTCGGCTCGGTGCTGACCTACGCCGACGAGTCGTTCGACAGCATGCTGGAGATCGGGTTCGGCACGGCCATCCGACGGGAGTGGGAGTGGCGGGTCAAGCGGGGCGAGTCGACCGCCAACCTGGCCGCGTTCGCCCACCTCTTCGAGCCCTCGACGCCGGCCGGCTCGGCCGCCGGAGGTTCGGAGTCCTCCTGACGGGTATGCCGCACCGCGCGGTGCGGAGTGTGTGTGGGGACCCACCGCGAGCCGAGGACGGACTGTCGAGGAGCGTGTCCCATGGCTCAGCGCAACAGCTCAGGTCGCGGCACGACCGCGACCCGGACCAAGCGGCAACCCGGTAACCAGACGCCGAACACCCCGAGGGTGTCGGAGTCCGACATCTCCCGGATGAAGGTCGACGACATCCGGAGCCAGCTCCGCCGGCGTGGGGTCTCCGGGACCTCCGCGCTGCGCAAGCCGGAGCTGGTGAAGACCCTGGCCCGGACCATGCGGTCGGAGGGTCGCGGCGGCGCCGCCCGGCGAAGCACCGGCCCGGCCGGTCGCCCGGCGGCGAAGAAGACCACGGCGGCGAAGAAGACCGCCGCCGCGAAGAAGACGACGGCGGCCCGCCGGAAGGCCACGTCTCCGGCCAAGTCCGCGCCGGCCGCCCGCGCCACCGGCGCCCGGGCCAAGGCGACGGGTACGCGCAGGGCGGCTCCCGCCCGCGCGAAGGCGACCGCCGCGCGGGCGAAGGCCGCCCCGGCGCGAAAGGCGTCGTCAGCCCGCGCGACGGCTTCGCCCTCCCGGGCCAAGGCTGCTCCGTCGCGGGCCAAGGCAGCTCCGTCGCGGGCGAAGGCGGCCCCCTCGCGGGCCAAGGCAGCTCCGTCGCGGGCCAAGGCAGCTCCTTCCCGGGCGAAGGCGGCCCCCTCGCGGGCCAAGGCGGCCCCGGCGCGGAAGGCCGCATCCGCGCGGGCGCAGGCCGCGCCGACGCTCGGTCCGGCGTCCAGCCGGTCGATCGGGTCGTCGCAGCTCATCACCTCGCTCGCGGATCGTCCGGAACGTCCCGGCCGGAGCCTGGTCACCCGCAACCACGAGGTGATCCAGCGGTGGGCGCGGGCGCGGGGCGCGAAACCGGCGACCATCGCCGGGACCGAGCGCGGCGACCGGCCCGGGGTGCTGACGTTCAACATCCCCGGCTACCGGGAGAGCAGCCGGATCCGGGAGGTCACCTGGGACGACTGGTTCCGGACGTTCGACTCGCGGCGGCTGAACCTGATCTACCAGGAGCAGATGCGGGACGGTCGGCAGAGCAACTTCTTCCGGACCGAGAACCCGAATCGCGAGGACGGCTGAGGTTTGTGGGAATGGTCGCCGGGAACCCCGTGTTGGCCATCCCAGAGACCGGAGCAGGGACAGCCGGATCACCGCCACACACGCTGTGACGGGCGAGACAGCGATCTGGGTTGAATCCGGAATCCGGTCGAACTAACTTTATTGCACCGCGTCACGCTTGTTTTCGTTCGGGGGAGCGGCGGATCGATCAGATCCGCGCAGGCGAGACGCGAAGATCGGGTGGAGCACACCGTTGGGGGACGGTGCCGCCCGTGGAACCGGCGGCGCGAGCGGGCGACGCTTACGGGGGTGAGTGTCGCCCGCCGCCGCCGGGCGTACGGTACGAGCGTCCATCTCGACGGGGGTCGGGGTGGGCGCTCGGCCGTTCCTGAGCCCGGTTCAGCGCGCGCGGACCGGGTGCCGCGTCGCCGCCCGCAGCGCCGCGACCCGGCGCTCCCGAGGCGGCCCGGCGAGCAGGTGCCCGGCCGCGGCGACCAGGCCCAACCCGCCCACCACCAGCCAGTGCCGCTCGCCGAGGTGCTCCAGGCTCAGCCCGCCGAGCGCCGGCGCCACGAACGACGCCGCCGGGAACGTCAGGTAGAACACCGACTGGTAACGGGCCCGTAGCTCGGGCGGGGCCAGGTCCGCGTTGATCTGCGCGTTCGGCGGCGCGGCGAGCATCTGCCCGACCGTCCAGACCACCGCCGCGCCGAGATAGAGCGGCAGCCCGTCGGCGACGGTCAGCGTGCCGAATCCGAGCGCCATCAGGCCGGTGGACACGGCCAGCACCGTCGACCTGCGGTACGGCTCGATCAGCCGTGGGACGAAGAGCTGCCCGGCCACGATCAGCGCCCCGCCCAGCGCCACCACCAGCCCGTACGCCGACGGACGCAGCCCGTCCGCGCGCATCGCCAGCGGCATGATGGTCGACGTCTGCATGGTCAGCACGGCCAGCAGGAAGGTCAGCCCGACGAAGGTGAGGAAGGTGCGGTCGGTCAGCGCGGTGTGCAGGCCGGGACGCCGCCCCACCACCGCGTGCGGGGTGACCGCCGGCCGGCGGGTCAACGTCTCCGGCACCTTCAGCGCGATCACCACGGCCGCCGCCAGCGTGGCCCCGGCGTCGACCAGGAACAGCGCCAGGAAGCTCGCCTCGGCGAGCACCCCGGCCAGTAGCGACGCCACCGCCATGCCCAGGTTGAACGCCCAGAACTGGAGGTTGAAGGCGCGGGACCGACGGGCCTCCGGCACCACGTCCACGATGGCCGCCACGAACGCCGGGCTGGGCATCGAATGCGCCACCCCGACCAGGGCGGCGAGCACGGCGATCACCGCGAGGTGCCGGCTGAACGCCAGCGCTGCCATCAGGCCGGCCGCCGTGAGGTGCGCGGCGAGCAGGGTGGCCCGCCGGCCCCACCGGTCCGCCAACACCCCGCCGAGCAGCGTGCCGGCCGCGCCCCCGATGCCGTACGCGCCGACCACCAGCCCGGCCAGCGTCGGCGAGGCACCCCGCGCGGCGGTCAGGTAGAGCGAGAGGAACAGCAGCGCGAACGCGCCGGCCCGATTGATCAGCAGGCCGGACCAGAGGTACCAGAAGGTGGCGGGCAACCCGCCGGCCGTGTCGTCCCACCAGCGCCGCAGGCCGCGCACCCGTCCTCCAGGAAAGTTTCCTTACCGATGCCCCCGCGTACCGTATCCGCCGCTCCGGCGGCCGGCACGCGGGGGCGTACTCAGGAGCCGACCCGGACCGGCTCGGCGGGCGAGGTGGCCGCGGCCTCGGCCGCTTCCGGCGCCGGGGTGTGGGTGGCGGTGACCGGCGTGACCGGTGTGCCGACGGCGCGGAGCCGGGCCGCGCGCCGCTCCCGGGCCGGGCCGGAGACCAGGTGGGCGACCGCCGCCACGGCGCCGATGCCGGCGCAGCCGAGCCAGAGCGCGCTGTTGCCGGCGTGCTCGCGCACCAGGCCGCCGAGGATCGGCGCGGCGGCGCCGGCGAGCTGCCAGGAGAGCGAGAAGACGCCCTGGTAGCGGCCGCGCAGCGCGGCCGGTGACAGCTCCGCGATGAGCGTGGCGTTGGACGGCGAGTTGAGCATCTCGCCGAGCGTCCAGATCAGCACGGTCAGGCCGTAGAGCCAGACCGTGTCGGCGAACGCGGTGAGCCCGAACCCGACGCCCATCACCAGCGCCGCGAGCGCCAGCACGTGCGAGCGGCTCCGGCCCCTGATGAGCCGGGGCACGAAGAGTTGGCCGACCACGATGAGCACGCCGTTGAGCGCGATCACCGAGCCGTAGGTGGCCGGGCTGAGCCCGGAGTCGCCCATCGCGATCGGCAGCATCGAGATGTGCTGGAGGAACACCAGCGCGGCGAGCAGGTTGAGCGCCACGAAGCCGAGGAAGACCCGGTCGGCGAGGATAGTCCGCAGCGCGCCGGCGGGTGCGGACGCGCCCCTGACGACGGGGCCGGTGGGCGTGGCCCGGGTCTCCCGGACCCGGGTGAAGATGATCAGGGCGGTGACCACCGTCGTGGTCGCGTCCACCAGGAAGAGCAGCAGGTAGCCGGCCTGGGCGGCGAAGCCGGCGAGGACCGCGGCGCAGGCGAAGCCGAGGTTGATCGCCCAGTAGTTCAGCGAGAAGGCCCGCAGCCGGTCCTTCTCCGGCACCACGTCGACCATCATGGCGCCGAAGGCCGGGCGGGCCGCCTCGGCGAACGTGCCGAGCAGCAACGCGCCCACGGCCACCGCCCAGAGCGGCCGGGCCAGGCCCAGCGCGACCATCATGGTGGCCGCGCCGAGGTGCGCGGTCAGCAGCGTGGGCCGGCGACCCCAGCGGTCGGTCAGCGTGCCGCCGACGGTGGTGCCGACCGCGCCGCCGACGCCCCAGAGCCCGATCACCAGACCCGCCTGGGAGGCGGAGAAGTCGCGCTCCTGGGTGAGGTAGATGGCGAGGAAGACCAGGATGAACGAGCCGAGTCGGTTGATCAGGGTGCCGGTCCAGAGGTACCAGAACGCCCTTGGCAGCCCGCCCGCCGTCTCCTGGAACCAGCCCCGCACCGTCCGCATGCCGACGCCCCCGCTCGGTAATGACCGACCTCTGCCGGATGCCTTACAACCTAGTCCCGCCCCGGAACGCCGGTCATCCGCATTTCCACGTGGTGGTCGTCACCACCGGTCCCCGCGTGTCCGCCGGGCCGGTACGGCAGGATGATCCGCATGACTGCGAGCGAAGGGCCCACCATCGGGACGCTGGTCCTGCTGCGGCACGGCGAGAGCGACTGGAACGCCAAGAACCTCTTCACCGGCTGGGTCGACGTCGACCTGACCGCCAAGGGCGAAACCGAGGCGCGGCGCGGCGGCGAGCTGCTCCGCGAGCACGACCTGCTGCCGGACGTGGTGCACACCAGCCTGCTGCGCCGGGCGATCCGCACCGCCGAGCTGGCGCTGAACGCCGCCGACCGGCACTGGATCGCGGTGCGCCGGTCGTGGCGGCTCAACGAGCGCCACTACGGCGCGCTTCAGGGCAAGAACAAGAAGCAGACCCTGGACGAGTACGGCGAGGAGCAGTTCATGCTCTGGCGCCGGTCGTACGACACGCCGCCGCCGCCGATCGACGACACGGACGAGTGGTCGCAGGTCGGCGACCCCCGGTACGCGTTGCTGCCGCACGAGCTGATGCCCCGCACGGAGTGCCTCAAGGACGTCGTCGAGCGGATGCTGCCCTACTGGTACGACTCGATCGTGCCGGACATCCTGGCCGGCCGGACCGTGCTGGTGGCGGCGCACGGCAACTCGCTGCGGGCGCTGGTCAAGCATCTCGACCAGATCTCCGACGACGCGATCGCCAAGCTGAACATCCCCACCGGCATCCCGCTGCGCTACGACCTGGACGCGGACCTGCGCCCGCAGGTGCTCGGCGGGACGTACCTCGACCCGGAGGCCGCGAAGGACGCCGCCGCCGCAGTCGCCAACCAGGGCCGCTGAGGGTGTAAGGAAGGGCCCCTTCTTAACGCTGGGCTGGTTAAGAAGGGGCCCTTCCTTCACGCGGGGCGGGGTCAGCTGGACGGCGAACCGGTGATCAGGTAGACCACGTGCTCGCCGGCGTTCACCGCGTGGTCGGCGAAACGCTCGTAGAAGCGGCCCAGCAGGGTCGCGTCGATGGCGGTCTCCACGCCGTACGGCCAGTCGTCGCCGAGCAGCACGCCGAACAGGCTCTTGTGCAGGTCGTCCATCGCGTCGTCGTCCCGGTCCAGCTCCGCCGCCACGTCGGCGTCGGGCTTGGCCAGCACCGCGCCGATCTTCTCGGCCATCCGGTCGGCGATGCCGGCCATGTCGGTGAAGACCGGCCGCAGCTCGGCCGGGACCGCCGGCGAGGGGTGCCGGCGCAGCGCGGTCTTGGCCACGTGGTCGGCCAGGTCGCCCATCCGCTCCAGATCGGCGGCCACGTGCAGCGCCGTGATCATCGCGCGCAGGTCGGAGGCGACCGGCGCCTGACGGGCGAGCAGGTCGCAGACCCGCTCCTCCACGTGCCGGTAGAGGTCGTCGATCTCGGCGTCCCGCGCGATCACCGTCTCGGCCGCGGCGCGGTCGGCGGTGAGCAGCCCCCTGGTGGCCTGCCGCATGGCCGCGCGCACCGCCTCGGCCATGTCCACCAGCAGTTGGCTGACAATCTGCAGGTCGGCCCGGAACTCGTCGCGCATCGTCACTTCCTGGGGTCGGTTGCCGTCGCCGGGAGCGGCTACGGCGTGAGCAGGTGCGCGCCCCACGGTAGGCCGGACGGCCGGCACCAGGGTGAACGCGGATGAACGACGCGGGACCCGCAGGTGAACTTTCCCGGAAGCGAGAGTGGTTCGTCCCCTTGTGCCCGATCCCCGGGTTAACAATGACCCTACGATCGCCGGGTGGAATGGGCGGTGGCCATCGCGGTGGCCGTGGCGCTGGTGACCGGGCTGGTCGCCGGGTCGCTGCTGTCCGAGCCCGTCGGGGAATGGCGACGCCGCCGGGCGTCGCGGGGCGGCGGGACCTCCCGCCGTGACGCAGGGAGGCCGACGATTCCGGACGACCAGCAGGGGGGCCTCTCCGGGCTCGGCCGCAAGACGATCGACTCGTTGCGCGCCGGCGTGGTGGTGCTCGACCCGGACGACGTGCCGGTGCTCGTGAACCCGGCCGCCCGCGCGATGGGGCTGCTGCGCACCGGGGCGACACCCGGCTCGATCGCGGCGCACCCGTTGATCCGTACCCTCGCCGGGCAGGTCCGCCGCACGGGCGTGCGCCGCGAGATCGAGCTGGACCTGCCCCGGGGCCGCGACAGCTCCGGGGTCAACCCGCTCGGCGTGCACCTACGGGCCATGGGACTGGGCGCCGGTTACATCTCGATCGAGGCGGTCGACGTCACCGAGTCACACCGCCTGGCCCGGGTACGCCGGGACTTCGTGGCCAACGTCAGCCACGAGCTGAAGACCCCGATCGGCGCCCTCCAACTGCTCGCCGAGGCGTTGGTGGACGCCACCGAACCGGCCGGCGACGGCGCGCCCGACCTCTCCGAGGACCTGGTCGCCGCGCGACGGTTCGCCGAGCGGATCCAGCACGAGTCCACCCGGCTCGGCCGACTGGTGCAGGAACTGCTGGAGCTGACCCGGCTCCAAGGCGCCGAGCCGCAGCCCGCCCCCGAACCGGTCTCGCTGGACTGGGTGCTCGCCGAGGTGATCGACCGGACCCGCACCGCGGCCACCGCCCGCCGGGTGGAGATCGTCGTGGACGGGCAGCGGGGCCTGACCGCGTACGGCAGCGACAGCCAACTCGCGACCGCGGTGGCGAACCTGGTGGAGAACGCGATCACCTACTCGGCCGAGGACACCACGGTCCGGGTCACCGTGCGGGGCACCGACGAGTACGTCGAGGTCGCCGTCGCGGACCAGGGCATCGGCATCGCCCCGAACGAGGTCGACCGGATCTTCGAACGCTTCTACCGGGCCGACCAGGCCCGCTCCCGGGCGACCGGCGGCACCGGCCTGGGGCTGGCCATCGTCAAACACATCGCCAGCAACCATGGCGGTCGGGTGGATGTGTCGAGCACCCTTGGTGGGGGGTCGACGTTCACCCTCCGGCTGCCTGCCCGCCCCCCGGACGACCTGGAGGCGACACTCGCCTCCGCTGGGATCGAGGCCGGCCCGGCCGAGCTCCGGCAGGTCTGACCACAGGAAAGGAAACACCCGTTGAGCCGCGTACTGGTGGTCGAGGACGAGGAATCGTTCTCCGACGCCCTGTCCTACATGCTCCGCAAGGAGGGGTTCGAGGTCTCCGTCGCCGCGACGGGTCCCTCCGCCCTCACCGAGTTCGACCGGACCGGCGCCGACATCGTGCTGCTCGACCTGATGCTGCCGGAGATGTCCGGCACCGAGGTCTGCCGTCAGCTCCGCCAGCGCTCGCACGTCCCGATCATCATGGTCACCGCCCGGGACAGCGAGATCGACAAGGTGGTCGGCCTGGAGATCGGCGCCGACGACTACGTGACCAAGCCGTACTCGCCCCGTGAGCTGGTCGCGCGGATCCGCGCGGTGCTGCGCCGGCAGAGCACCGAGGCCAACGAGACGGGCGCGCCGACCCTGGCCGCCGGCCCGGTACGGATGGACATCGAGCGGCACGTGGTGACCGTCGACGGCGCCGGGGTGCAGCTTCCGCTCAAGGAGTTCGAGCTGCTGGAGCTGCTCCTGCGCAACGCCGGCCGGGTGCTCACCCGTGGCCAGCTCATCGACCGGGTCTGGGGCGCCGACTACGTGGGCGACACCAAGACGCTGGACGTACACGTGAAGCGGCTGCGCTCCAAGATCGAGCCGGAGCCGTCCGCGCCGCGCTACATCGTCACCGTCCGGGGCCTGGGCTACAAGTTCGAGCCGTGACCGTCGCGGCCCCCTCACCCCGCCACCTGACCGACTCCGGCCACGGCGGGTCGGGCCGCGCTGCCCGTGGTCTCTCGCCTCGTCGCACTGCTCCGTGTCCGCGTCGCGCCTGCTCATTCGTCTCGTGCCGCACCTCCCCGCTGTCCGTCTCACTCTCGGAGATCTTTGAAGCGATCGTCGGGCAGTCGTTGTTCGCCGCGAACGGAACTGTCGTCGATCGTCGCGGGCTGCAAGGGGCCGCTACGGCCTGCCCGGGCGGGCGGCGGGGGCGTCCGGTGTGCGGGGGCTGGTCTGCGGTTGGGTGGGCGTATCGCTCGTTGGCGGGCGGTGGGCACGGGGTGGGGTGTCTGCCAGGGCCGGGACACACCCATGGTGTTCCACTGACGGGGTTCGCGGCCGGTGGGTGGAACGTCATGGGTGTCTACGGGGGTCGGATGCACCCGTGTTGTTCCACCCCGCGCGGCCGGTGTGGGGTGGGTTGTCCGGTTCGGCGGTGGTGGGCGGCACCCTGGGCGCGGAATCGGCGGTGGGTCGGCGGCGTTGTAGACGGGTGAGCGACCGAGCAGGCGACCCCCCCGAGCCGCCCCGCCCCCGGCGGGGAATGACGGCAGACCGCCGGTCGTTACACATCATCCCGGCGCCGCGTAGAGGCTCCCCGGCCCCGCGAGCCAGCCGGATCCCCCAAGACTTCTTTGTGCGCCTGACGGTGCCCACACCCCCCGGTGTGTTGACCCCCGAATGGAGCCCCCTCATGAACACGATCCTGCGTAAGAGCATCCTGGGTATCGCTGGTCTGGCCTTCACCGGTGGCGTGTTCGCCGGCCCCGTCGCCGCCCACGCCGACACCCCCGCCCACGCCGCCGGTAAGCCCGTCGCGGTCGCCTCCGTGCAGGGTGAGCAGTCGAGCATCACGCTGAACGACGAGCAGACCGCCAACGCGAAGGCGATCATCGCCGCGACGAAGAAGGCCGGTCTGCCGGAGCGGGCCGCGGTCATCTCGATCGCCACCGCCCTGCAGGAGTCGAAGCTGGAGAACCTCGGGCACCTCGGCGACCGCAATGACCACGACTCGCTGGGCCTGTTCCAGCAGCGCCCGTCGAGTGGTTGGGGTACGCCGGAGCAGATCACCGACCCCGAGTACTCCACCCTGGCCTTCTTGAAGGGTCTGAAGCAGGTCGACGGCTGGGACAAGATGCCCCTGACCGAGGCCGCCCAGACCGTGCAGGTCTCCGCCTACCCCGACGCGTACGCGCAGTGGGAGAAGCAGGCCACCGACATCGTGGCCGAGCACTGGAACAAGTAAGACGTGAAGGCCGGCACCCCGGGTTCGGGGTGCCGGCCTTCACGCGTTCTCAGCGCACGACCTTGACGTTGAACAGGGGAGTGCCCAGCCGGCCGTAGAGGCGCAGCCAGATCGGCAGCAGCATCTCGGTGCCCCGTGCCGTGGTGATGTCGCCCAGGTCGATCACGTCGGTGTGGCCGAAGCTGGTGAGCAGGTCGACGACCACCTTCTTGGCCTCGGCGTCGTCGCCGGAGACGAAGACGCTGTGGTCACCGTCGGCGAGCTGCCGGGGGTGCGTCATCAGGTCGGCCGTGAGCGTGTTCAGCGCCTTGACCACCCGCGTGCGGGGGAACGCCCGCTGGATCCGCTCGGCGAGCGAGTCGTCGTTGACCACCGACAGGGTGGGCGGAAAGCCCTTGCTGAAGTCGAGCGGGTTGGCGATGTCGAGCAGGACCTTGTCGGCCAGGTTCTCCGCACCCGCCGCGTTCAACGCGGGCAGGGAGCCGTCGCCGTTGGTCGCGTTCACCACCAGGTTGGCCTCGGCGGTGGCGTCGGCGTGGCCGGCCAGGGTGACGCCGGAATGTCCGGCGGCCCACTCGCCCCAGTCTCCTGCCTGGGTGGCGGCGACGTCCCGGGTGCCGACCACGACGTCGTGCCCCAGCTCGGCCGCGCGAGCGGCGATGGCCCGCCCCACCATGCCGGTGCCCAGTACTGCGATGCGCATGTCGAATCCGTCCTCCGGTTACGGCGCGACCACGACTGCCACGCCCGATGCGACCGAGACTAACAGACAGGTCTGTCTACTAGAAGGGGTGAGGAGACGTACCGGTCTGTAGACTTCGCCGAACGACGGAGGAGGAACCATGGCCCGCACGCCCGCCGGCACCGCCCGGGACCGCATCCTGGAGACCGCGTTCCGGCTGTTCTACGCGTACGGGCCACGTGGCGTCGGGGTGGACACGGTGATCGCCGAGTCGGGCGTCGCCAAGGCCACCCTCTACAAGCACTTCCCACGCAAGGACGATCTGGTCCTGGCGTACCTGGACAAGGTCGACCAGGCCTGGTCCGGGGCGCTGCGGGACGCGGCTCGGGAGGCCGGTGACGATCCCCGGGCGCAGCTCGTCGGCATGTTCGACGCACTCGGCGGCGCCTGCCGCCGCGAGGGCTACCACGGCTGCGCGTTCATCAACACCGCGGCCGAGTCACCCGCCGGGAGCCCGGTGCACGCTCGTACCGTCGCGCACAAGAACGCGGTGCGGGCCTGGGTGACCGACCTGGCCCGGCAGGCCGGGGCGGCCGAGCCCGAGTTGCTGGCCCGTCAGCTGACCCTGCTGCTCGACGGCGGGCTGGCCGGCGGAGTGCTCGACGGCGACCCGGCGGTCGCCGACGCGGCGAAGCGGAGCGCCCACGCCCTGATCGACGCGGCGCTCCCGGAGCGTTAAGAGGGGTCCCCTCCTCTACCGGAGGCGTTAATAAGGGGCCCTTCCTTACTCGCTGGCCGGGTGGGGCGCGACCTGGCCCTGGCGGAAGCGGGCGGCGCAGAGTTCGGCCAGCTTCGCGTACGCGGGTGCGCCGACCAGCGCGGTCAACTCGGGCCCGTAGGAGAGGTACATCGGCTCGGCGCCGACGTGCGCGTCGGTGGACGAGGTGCACCACCAGTCCAGGTCGTGCCCGCCCGCGCCCCAGCCGCGCCGGTCGAACTCGGCGAGCGTGGAGATCAGCACCTTGGTGTTGTCCGGCCGGGTGTGCCACTCCTGGTCGCGGCGGACCGGCAGCTGCCAGCAGACGTCGGGCTTGTATTCCAGCGGGTGCACGCCGTCGCGCAGCGCCTGGGCGTGCAGGGCGCAGCCGCCGCCGCCGGCGAAGTCGGCGTCGTTGAGGAACACGCACGGCGCGTCGACGTCGCGGGTGGCGGTGCGGCGGGCCGAGGTCTTGCCGTCGACCGTGTCGTTCTCGGTCCAGTTCTTGAAGCCGCGGCGGAAGTGCTGCCAGGTCTCCGGCGTCAGCCGCTTGACCGCCGCCCGCACCCGCTTCTCGTCGTCCGAGTCGGTGAAGAACGCGCCGTGCGAGCAGCACCCGTCGGCGGCCCGCCCGGCGATGATGCCGTGGCAGCCCCGGCCGAAGACGCACGTCCAGCGGGACAGCAGCCAGGTCAGGTCGGCGCGGACGACGTGCTTCGGGTCGGCCGGGTCGACGAACTCGATCCACTCCCGCGGGAAGTCCAGCCCGACCTCGCGGCTGCGCGGGTCGTCGGGGTCGTCCACCAGCACGTGAAGCTCGATCTGCCCTGTCACCCGGACCAGCGTACGCGCGGTCACCCCGCCCGGCCGGCGAGCCGACGAAACGTGTTGCCCCTAGGGTTCTTCCCATGCGACTGGGTGTCCTCGACGTCGGTTCCAACACGGTGCACCTGCTGGTGGTCGACGCCCATCACGGCGCCCACCCCTGGCCGGCCCACTCCGAGAAGGTGGTGCTGCGGCTGGCCGAGCAGATCGGCCCGGACGGCGCGCTGACCGACACCGGCGCGGACGGGCTGGTCAAGGCCGTCGGCATGGCCCGCGCGGCGGCCGACGGGCTGGGCGCCGAGGACCTGCTGGCGTTCGCCACCAGCGCGGTCCGCGACGCCACCAACGCCGGCGAGGTGCTGTCCCGGGTCCGCGACGAGACCGGCGTACGCCTGGAGGTGCTCTCCGGCGCGGACGAGGCGCGGATGACGTTCCTCGCGGTGCGGCGGTGGTTCGGCTGGTCCGCCGGCCGGCTGCTGGCGATGGACATCGGCGGCGGTTCGCTGGAGCTGGCCGCCGGCATCGACGAGCACCCGGACGTCGCGGTGTCGCTGCCGCTCGGGGCGGGCCGGCTCAGCCGGGAGCGGCTGGCGGTCGACCCCGCCGGCCTGCTGCCGCCGCCGGCCGAGGCCGTGGAGGAACTGCGGGCATACGTGGACGCGCAGCTCGACCCGGTGGTGAAGCAGTTGACCGAGGTGGGTTGGGAGCGTCCGGTCGCGACCTCGAAGACGTTCCGCACGCTGGCCCGGTTGGCCGGGGCCGAGCCGTCCGGCGCCGGTCTCTGGGCCCGGCGCAGCCTGACCCGCACCGGCTTGCGCCAGGTGCTCGGGTTCGTCCGGCACATCCCGCCGGCCCAGTTGCCGGAGTTGGAGGGGGTCAGCGCGCAACGGGCCCACCAGCTCCTGGCCGGCGCGGTGGTGGCCGAGGCGGTCATGCGCCGGCTCGACGTCGACAGTCTGGACATCTGCCCCTGGGCGCTGCGTGAGGGAGTCATCCTGCGTCGGTTGGATCAGCTCGCGCCGATGTGATCCGCGCGGCCGCTCTGGGCGCTTTGCGGCTGCTCGTCCCGATGCCTCCTGGCGGGGGCGGCTACCCTCAGAGGCGTGACTTCCCGCGTCCCGGTGCTCCTGTCCACGTCCTCGGTCTTCCCCGAACGGACCGCGGCGGCGTTCCAGCTCGCCGCGGCGCTCGGGTACGACGGCATCGAGGTGATGGTCTGGACCGACCCGGTCAGCCAGGACCCGGGCGCGCTGCGCGGCCTGTCCGAGCACTACGGCATCCCGGTGCTCTCCGTGCACGCCCCCTGCCTGCTGGTCACCCAGCGGGTGTGGAGCGCCGACCCGTGGGAGCGGCTGCGGCGGGCCGCCGAGCTGGCCGAGACGCTGGAAGCGCCGACCGTGGTGGTGCACCCGCCGTTCACCTGGCAGCGCGACTACGCGCGCACGTTCGCCGACGGGCTCGACACCATCGCCGGGCGCTTCGGCGGGCTGCGCTTCGCGGTGGAGAACATGTTCCCGGTGCGGATGGCCGGCCGGCAGTTCGTGCCGTACGTGCCGGGCTGGGACCCGACCGACACCGGCTACGCCTCCTACACGCTCGACCTCTCGCACTGCGCGGCCTCGCACACGGACGCGCTGGCCATGGCCGACCGGATGGGCTCCGGCCTGGCGCACGTGCACCTGGGCGACGGCACCGGCGAGGGGCGGGACGAGCACCTGGTGCCCGGCCGGGGCGGCCAGCCCTGCGCGGAGCTGCTCCGCTCGCTGGCCGGGCGCGGCTTCACCGGCTCGGTGGCGGTGGAGGTCACCACCCGGGGCGCGAAGAGCCGCGCGGTCCGCGAGGCGGATCTGCGGGAGTCGCTGGAGTTCGCCCGGGCCAACCTGACCGCGCCCTCACCGGTCGACGCCTGACCCGGCCCGCGCCGGTCGCCGGCCTGAGCCGGCTCGCGCCCGCCGAGGGTCAGATGACCGGGGAGAGCGGCTGGGCCGGCACCGCCTGCTCGCCGACGGCGGCCCGCTTGCGGGCCCGGTGCGCGGCCACGTGCGAGCGGGTGGCGCAGCGCTCGGAGCAGAACCGCCGGCAGCAGTTGGACGAGGTGTCCAGGTAGACGTTGCCGCAGCGCTCGTCCGCGCAGACGCCGAACCGGGCGCTGCCGTACTCGCAGAGCCAGACCGACAGCCCCCAGACCGCGCCGGCCAGGTATTCGGCGGAGACCGAGGCGCCCCGGCTGGTCACGTGCATGTGCCAGTCGGAGGAGTCGTGGCCGGAGATGCGCGGCTGCACCGGAAACGCCTCCAGCAGCGCGTTCAGCTCCGCCACCGCCTCGCCGTCCCGCCCCGAGGTGCCGTACGCGAAGACGTCCCGGAGGCGCTTCTGCGCCCGCCGGAAGATCGCCAGGTCCCGTTCCGCGACCTCGTCGCGCATCCAGGCGTTCTCGTCCGGGAAGAGGGCCCGCAGGCCGTCCAGGTCGTCCAGCCGGGCGTTGACGAGCTCGACCCCGGTCCGGGCGTACGCGTCGAAGTTCACGACACCAACGGTAGACGACTCAGGGCAGACGCGGCGCGTCGATGTAGTGGGGCAGGAACCGCGCGTAACCGTCAGTGATGAGGCTCTCGCTCTCCCGTACCCCGGCACCGGCCGACCCGCCGTCCACGATCCAGCTGCCGAGCACCGTCCGGTAGCCGGCGAACTCGGGCAACGCGCGGAACTTCTGGTAGCAGAAGCCCTCGTCGCCGTAGATCCCCGGGTTGGTGATCTCGGTGCCGCCGGTCACGATGCGTACCGATCCGCCCTCCCGACCGAGCAGTGGCTTGGCCACGTACTCGGTCATCCCGCGCGGCGAGTCGAGGTATGCCGGCAGCAGCAGCTCGTGGCCCGGGTACAGCTCCCAGAGCACGGCCAGCAGCGCCTTGTTCGACAGCAGCAGCTTCCAGGCCGGCTCGATCCAGGTGGTCGGGGTGCCCGGGTCCAGCGCCGGACGCCCGTACGGCTCGGCGAGCATCCACTCCCAGGGGTAGAGCTTGAAGCAGGTGGTGATCGGCCGGTCGTCGGCGTCGACGAAGCGCCGCCCGTCCCAGCCGACGTGCTGGATCGGCATGAGCGTCACGTCCAGCCCGGCCTGGCGGGCGGTCTCGGCCAGGTAGCCGGCGGTGATCTGGTCCTCGCCCGACTCCTCCTCGTTCGACCAGAGCACGTGCACCCGGGGGTCGTGCAGCCCGGCGCCGATCTTGGCCCAGGTGGCGGTCAGCCGCTCGTGCAGGCTGTTCCACTGGTCCGCGTCCGGGCGGGTGTCCTCCAGCCAGTACCACTGCACGATGCTCGCCTCGACCAGCGCGGTCGGGGTGTCGGCGTTGTACTCCAGCATCTTCGGCGGCCAGCTGCCGTCGTACCAGAGGTCGAACCGGCCGTAGAGCGTCGGCGGGGCCTCCCGCAGCGAGCGGGCGACCGCCTCGGCGGCCCACTCCGGGATGCCGAACTCGGCGTACCGACAGCGGGACACCACGTGCTCGGCGGCGGCGACGGACATCCGGTGCAGCTCCTCGGTCGCCTCCTCCAGCCGGAGCACCTCGTCCAGCGTGAAGGAGTAGGCCGCGGTCTCGTCCCAGTACGACATGATCTCGCCGTCGGGCAGCTCGGTGTCCACGTACACCAGGCCCTGGGTCCGGATGGTGTCGTCCCAGTCGGGGCGCGGGGTGCTCGCCTCACGGCGCACGTCAGCCGCCGCAGGAGGCGAGGTGGGTGCCGAAGCCGCCCCGGTCGGGCAGCGCGGCGGCCGGGGCCGTGTCCCCGCGTGCTGCCGTGGCCGGGGCCGGGACGCGCAGGGCCACGGCGACGGTGTCGCCGCCCCCGCCGGCCGGGCCGAGCGCGCAGTCGTCATCGTCGTCGTCGTAGCCGTTGTTGCAACCGGTGAGCGCGAGGGCCAGCGCGGTCAGCGCGCCGAGCTGCACGGTGGCCGAGCGGAGCCGGCGCCGGGGGTGTCGTCGATCCACGTGAACGTTGTAGCCGATGGCCGCCAGCGCCGGTGCCCCGCGTCCCGAGTTCGCATGCCGAGTGAGGTTGGCCGCCGTCCCCGGCGAGGGCCCCGGGCCGGGCGTTACGCTCGGCTCATGCTCCGTTCCGTCATCCTCGCCGCCTCCCGGTCAACCCAGGTGGAGCGGCTCGTCGCGACGGCCCCGTTCACCCGGGACGTCGTCCGCCGGTTCGTCGCCGGCGCCGCCACGGACGACGCGCTGCGCGCGACCCGCGCACTCGTCGCCGACGGCCAAGCGGTCACCCTCGACTACCTGGGCGAGGACACCACCACCCCGGAGCAGGCGGACGCCACCCGGGACGAGTACCTCAGGCTGCTGCGCCTGCTCGGGGCCGCCGACCTCACCCCGGCCGCCGAGGTCAGCGTGAAGCTGTCCGCGCTCGGCCAGGCGTTCGACGAGCAGTTCGCGTACGACAACGCGCGCCAGATCTGCGCGGCGGCCGACGCGGTCGGCACCACGGTCACCCTGGACATGGAGGACCACACCACCACCGACTCGACCCTGGACATCCTGGCCAAGCTGCGCAAGGACCACCCGTCGACGGGCGCGGTGCTCCAGGCGTACCTGCGGCGGACCGAGTCGGACTGCCGCGAGCTGTCCGCGGCCGGCTCGCGGGTGCGGCTGTGCAAGGGCGCGTACAAGGAGCCCGAGTCGGTGGCCTACCAGTCCGCCCGCGAGGTGGACAAGTCCTACGTGCGCTGCATGAACGTGCTGATGGCCGGCGACGGCTACCCGATGCTGGCCACCCACGACCCGCGCCTGATCGCCATCGGCGAGGACCGGGCCCGCTGGTTCGACCGCGACCCGGGGCGGTTCGAGTTCCAGATGCTCTACGGCATCCGCCCGGAGGAGCAGAAGCGCCTGGTCGGCGAGGGTTACACGGTCCGCACCTACGTCCCCTACGGCGACCAGTGGTACGGCTACCTGATGCGCCGGCTCGCCGAGCGCCCGGCCAACCTGATGTTCTTCGGCCGCGCGGTGGTCTCGAAGAAGTGAGGCTTGACCGGCAAGGCTAATGGGATTAGCTTTTTGGCTATGACTGTTAGCCAGGTGGTGCGGGACGGCGGGACCATCGCGTACGAGGTGCACGGCGCGGGCCCCCTCGTGGTGCTCGCGCACGGCATGGGGGAGAACCGGGCGGCCTTCCGGCACCTCACACCCCGACTGGTTGCGGCCGGCTACCGGGTGGCCTCCGTCGACGTGCGCGGGCACGGCGACTCCAGCCCGCACTGGCCCACGTACGCCCCGGCCGAGGTCGGCGGCGACCTGCTCGCCGTGGTCCGGGCGCTCGGCGGTGGGCCGGCCACGCTGGTCGGCAGCTCGTCCAGCGGGGCCGGCGTCGTCTTCGCCGCCGCCGACGCGCCCGACCTGGTCAGCGGCATCGTGCAGATCAGCCCGTTCGTCGGCGCGCCGAAGCCGAACCTGGCGATGCGGGTCGCCCAGGCGGCCGTGCTCCGCAGCCCCCGCCTGTTCGGGCTGTTCCACAACACGCTCTTCCCGTGTGGCCGACCGGCCGACGACGCCGCGTACCGCAAGGAGATGGTCGCCAGGCTGCGCGGCCGGATGGACGCCGTGCGCGGGGTGATCGCGCCGGTCGACCCGCACTGGACCGCCCGGGCGCCCGAGGTGCGGCAACCGGTGCTGGTGCTGATGGGCACGAAGGACCCGGACTTCCCCGACCCGGGCGCCGAGGCCCGCGCCGCCCGCCGGCAGTTCGCCGTCGCCGAGGCTCGCATGATCGCCGACTCCGGCCACTACCCGCACGCCGACCAGCCCGACGCCACCGCCGCCGACCTGACCGAGTTCCTGACGGCGACCGCGCGTGCCTAGGGCCGGACTGACCCCCGCGACGGTGGTCCGGGAGGCCGCCGTGCTCGCCGACGAGGTCGGCTACGACCGGTTGACCCTGGCCGCGCTCGCCGGCCGGCTCGGCGTCGCGCTGCCCAGCCTCTACAAGCACGTGCGGGGCGTGGACGCGCTGCACCAGAAGCTCGCCGTGCTCGCCGCCGCCGAGATGGCCGACGTGCTGGCCGCCGCCGTCGCGGGCCGGTCCGGCGACGACGCGTTGCGCGCCGTCGCCGCCGCCTACCGGGCGTACGCCCACCGGCACCCCGGCCGCTACCCGGCCGCCCAGCGCGCGCCCGACCCGGCCGACCCCGAGCACCTGGCCGCCGCCGAACGCGCGGTCGGCGCGATCTTCGCGATCCTGCGCGGGTACGGCCTCGACGGCGACGCGGCCGTCGACGCCACCCGGATGTTCCGCGCCACCGTGCACGGCTTCGTCTCCCTGGAGGCGGCGGGCGGGTTCGGGCTGCCCCGCGACGTCGACCGCTCGTTCGACCAGATGGTCGCCGGGCTCGACCTCGCCTACCGGGGCTGGCGGTCCCGATGAAGGCGCTGCTGCTGGGCCTCATCTTCCTGCTGGAGCTGGCGCTGCTCGCGGCGGCCGGACTCTGGGGCTTCACGCTCGACGCCGGCTGGCCGGTGCGGCTGCTCGCCGGCCTCGGCGCGCCGCTGGTGATCGCCGTCGTCTGGGGCGTGTTCTGCTCGCCCCGGGCGACCGTGGTGCTGCCCGCCCCGGCCAAGCTGGGCGTGCAGGCGGCCTGCTTCCTCGCCGGCGGCGTCCTGCTGGCGCTGGCCGGTCACCCGCTTCCCGGCGCGGCCCTGGTGCTGCTCTGGGCCGTCGACAAGGCCCTCCTCATCCGCTCCGGCAACCCGATCTGACCCGCCCTCGGGGCGAGGTGCCCGGCGGATCTTGGTACGAGAACGCCCCCGGAGGGGCGGATCGGTACCAAGATCTCGACACGCGGCTGCTGGATCTTGGAGGTTTGAGGCCCCTGTGGCGGGTTCAACCGGTGGTTGCAACACCCTTCGGATGATCTTCGTTGGGGTGGTTGTGGCGTCGAGGTTGAGCCCGCTGGAGCGGGAGCAGATTGGGTTGGGTCGGGCGGCTGGTGAGTCGTTGCGGTCGATCGCGCGTCGGTTGGGGCGGGCGGTGTCGACTGTCTCGCGGGAGGTGGGCCGGTTCGAGCGTTACGGGCAGCGGTATCAGCCGTCGATGGCGCAGTGGGCGTCGTTTCTGCGGCATAACCGCGCCAAGCGTGTGCCGCGGCTAGCTGTTGACGGGCTGTTGCGTCAGACGGTGCTGGATATGCTGCGTCGACGTCGTTCGCCGCAGCAGATCGCCGCTCGGCTGCGGCTGGAGTACCCGCTGCGGCCGGAGATGCATGTGTCGCACGAGACGATCTATCAGGCGATCTACCTGCAGGCGCGGGGGAATCTGCGTGCCGAGTTGTCCCGTCAGGTGGCCCTGCGGTCTGGGCGGGCGGCGCGTCGGCGCCGGCCGGTGGCCGCGGCGGCGGTTCGCTCCGTGCGGCCGTGGCTCGGGTTGAACATCAGCGCCCGACCCGCTGAGGTCGCCGATCGGGCGGTGCCCGGGCATTGGGAGGGCGACCTGCTCGAGGGAGTACGTCGGGGTGGACGCGGTGGTTCCGCGATCGCGACCCTGGTGGAACGTGCTACCCGGTTCGTGATCCTGGTCGGGCTGCCCGAGGGCAAGGTGTCCGAACACGTCGTGTCTCAGCTGGCTGCGGCGATGACCTGGCTACCGCAGCGGTTGCGGGCCTCGTTGACCTGGGACCAGGGCACAGAGATGGCCCGGCACCGCGACTTCACCATCGCCACCGACTGCCCGGTCTACTTCTGCGACCCACACAGCCCCTGGCAACGCGGCAGCAACGAGAACACCAACGGCTTACTACGCCAGTACTTCCCCAAAGGCCAGTTCGACTTCACCACCATCGACCAAACCGGCCTCAACGCCATCGCCGACGAACTCAACGACCGCCCCCGCATGACCCTGGGCTGGGCCACCCCCGGTGAGAAGATGACCCAGCTACTAGGTGTTGCAACCACCGATTGAGTCCGCCTGTGGGGGCCGTTTCCTTCCAAGATCTGGCTCGCGGTCCGGCGCGGAGACTGGTCGCGGGCTCTCGCCCGGACCGCCCGCCCCGGCCGCCCGCGTCCGCACCCTTGCCCGCGTCCGCGTCACCGTCGATCTTGGAGTTGTGGCACCTCGGATAACGGGTCAATCCGACATGCTGGGCGCCACAACTCCAAGATCGACGCACGGTGCCGGTACGGCGCGGTGCCGGGTGGGGGAGGCAGGGATTACGGGGAGGACTCTTTCCCGGAACGCCCGATTGGTCGTACCCTTCGCCGGTGACCGACGGCGACGAGGAGCCTCCCGGCCGGGCAGCCGACGGCGACGAGCCACGCGCCGGGAGCGACGGCGAGGGGCCAACCCCGCGCGTCGAGGCGCCACCCGATCCGACCCCGGTCGACGGTCCGAACCCGGCGAGCCGTGAGTCGTCAGCGCAGGGCACACCCCGGCCGGTCGCGAAGGTCCCCGCCTCCGGACCGGCCGCCTCCGAGCCGGATGCCGTCGCCTCCGAGCCGGATGCCGTCGCCTCCGAGCCGAGTGCTGTCGTCCCCGAGTCGGTCGCATCCGCCCCGGAATCGAGCCCGGCCAACCCGACGCCGAATGCGGTCGCGTCCGCGCAGGTGCCGGCCGCCCCGGCCGTAGGGCCGACAGTGCCCGAGCCGATCACGCCCGCATCCCCTCCGGCAGCGGCCGCGCCCGAGGAAGGCGCCGACGCTCCCCGCCCGGCGCCGCCGCCCTCGACAACCCCGCCCCCGACAACCCCGCCCTCGACAACGCCGCCCCCGACAACCCCGCCCTCGACAACGCCGCCCCTGACAACGCCGCCCCTGACAACGCCGCCCCTGACAACGCCGCCCCTGACAACGCCGCCCCTGACAACGCCGCCCTCGATGCCGCCGCAGGTGGCCGTACCCCATGCGCCTGCCCCGATCGGGAGAGCGGCGAAGAAACGGCGGTGGCCGCTCTGGACCGCCCTCGGCCTGGCCCTCGGGCTGACGGCGGGTGCGGTGCCCGGCGTACTCCTGCGGCAGTTGGCGCCCGACGCGGCCGGGCGGCCGGCCGCGGGCCGCGAGGACCGGGGCACGCCGGCGCAGCGGCGGCTCGCGGAGCGGATGGTCGCGCAGCTCGACCGGCAGGCCACCGCACTGCTCGGCGGCGACCGGGCCGGCTTCCTCGCGGTGGCGGAGCCGGCGGCCCGGCCGGCGCTCAGCAAGCGGTACGCGGCTTTGCGCGCGCTGCGGACCAGCGTGTGGCGACCCGCCGCCGTCGGTGTGCCGGTGGCCGTCGACGGGCGGCCCGGGGAGTGGCGGCTCACGGTGACCGTGGGCTACTGCTTCGTGGTGCCGGGCTGCGGGCCGAGCACGGCGACGATGGGCACCCGGTGGCGGGTGGTGGGGGAGGAGCCGCGACTGGCCGCCCTGGAGCCGTCCCGGACGGATCCGACGGGCGTACGCCCGTGGGAGGTCAGCGACCTGGCCGTCGCGGTGGGGAAGCGGGCGGTGGTGGCCACCACGCCGGCCCAGCGGGCCAAGCTGGCGGGGTTGCTGGCGCAGGCGGAGTCGGCCGCCCGCGCCGCGGACCGGTACGCGGTCGACGGCACGCCTCCGGACCGCTACCTGATCTTCTACGCGGGGCGGGCGGAGTGGCAGCGCTGGTACGGCGGTGGCCGACCGAAGTGGACCGCCGGGTACGCGGTGGGCGTCGGTGGGGGGCGGCACGACGTCGTGCTCAACGCGCAGAGCCTCTCCCCGGCCGGGGTGGACGACCTGCTGCGGCACGAGCTGACCCACGCCGCCTCGCTGCCGGAGCAGGGCTACGCGGACCGGGCGAACTGGTGGCTGGTGGAGGGGTTGGCCGAGTACGCCGGCACCGACGGTCAACCGGTCGACCGCTACGAGGGCCTGGCCGAGGTGCGCAAGCTGCTCAAGGGCGGGTGGTCCGGCCGGCTGGACGCGGTGGCTCCGGCCGACGACGCGAGCGACGACCGGGTCGGCGGCGCCTACGGCGTCGGGTACCTGGCCGTGCGGCACCTGGTCGACCGCTACGGCGAGCAGCGGGTGCTGGACTTCTTCCGGGCCGTGGTGCACCAGCGCCGGTCCCCGGCCGAGGCCGCCGACGAGGTGTTCGGCGACCCGTGGTCGGCGTTGCAGGGCGACTGCGTCGCCTACGTGCGAACCGCCGCCGGCTGACCCGTCGACACCGGTCGACGGGTCGTAGCATGGGCCGGGTGGCCCGCACTCCCTCGCCGCGGCTGCCCGCGGCCCGCCGCCCCCGTCTCGTCACCGCCCTCCTCGCCGTCGTCGCCCTGACCGGCACCACCGCCGCCTCCTGCGGTGACGACACCTCCGCCGTCGCCGTCGCCCCGGTCGGCCGTGCGCCGGTGAGCGAGGTGATCGACGCGCCGGCCACGGTGACCGCCCGGGCCGCCGCCACCCTCACCGCCCCCGCCGACGGCACGCTGGCGAGCCTGCGGGTCCAACCCGGACAGCGGGTGACCCGCGGGCAGGTGCTCGCGGTGATCGACTCGCCGGCCGCCCGGGACCGGCTGACGCAGGCGCGGGAGGCGTTGCGCGCGGCGAAGCGCGCCGGCCGGGGCGTCGGCGTCGGCGACCTGGGCGGTAGCCGGCGCGGCACCGACCGGGCCGCGGACGAGGCGTTCGCCGCCGCCCGCGCCGCCGCGGGCAAGGTCGGCGACCCGCAGTTGCGCGCCGCGCTGCTGCTCCAGGTCCGGTCCGCGCAGCAGCAGTACGAGTCGGCGGCCCGCGCCGCCGACCGCGCGGTCACCGCCGTGCAACGCGGCGTGGCGGGCCTGAACAGCGCCGTCGGCGCGCTGTCGGCCGCGCAGCGCCTCCAGGCCCAGCAGGCGTACGACCTGGCGAAGGCGACCGTCGACGCGTTGACGCTGCGCGCCCCGATCGGCGGTGTGGTGCAGCCGGGTGGCACCCGGGCGGCCGCACCGAGCGACCTCGCCGGGCTGCTCGGCGCGACCGGGGGCGGGGCGGTGCCCGGCCTGGACCCGTCGGCGCTGGGCGCGGCCGGTCAGGGCGGCCCGCCGGCCGGGGTCGACGACGTGGTGCCGGCCGGTGGCCGGGTCACCGCCGGCACCCCGGTGCTCACGGTGGTGGACACCGGGCGGCTGGGCCTGCTCGCCGAGGTCGACGAGACCGACGTGCTGCTGGTCCGGGCCGGGGTGCCGGCCTCGGTCGAGTTGGACGCGGTGACCGGCGCGACCTACGACGCCACGGTGCGCTCCGTCGACGTGCTGCCCACCAGCTCGGCCCGGGGCGGGGTCACCTACCGGGTCCGGCTCGACCTGGGCGCCGGTCGGCTCGGTGAGGCGGAGGCCGCGCCGGCGCCCCGCCCCGGGATGAACGCGGTGGTCCGGCTGCGGGTGCGGGAGGCCGCCGACGCGGTGGCCGTACCGGCCTCGGCGGTGTTCTCCGCGGACGGGCGGGACGCGGTCTGGGTGCTGCGCGACGGACGCGCGGACCGGGTCCCGGTGACGGTCGGCGTGCAGGGTCAGGACCTGGTGCAGATCGTGGACGGGGTGCGGGCCGGTGACCGGGTGGTGGTGCGCGGCGCCGACCAGGTCCGCGACGGCCAGGAACTGCCGTGACGGTCGCCGCGGTCGAGGCGGTCGACGTCTCGCGCACGTACGAGCTGGACGGGGTGTCGGTGTCCGCGCTGCGTGGCGTCTCGCTCACCATCGACCAGGGCGAGTACGTGGCGGTGATCGGCCCGTCCGGCTCCGGCAAGTCCACGCTGATGCACCTGCTCGGCGGGCTGGACCGGCCCACCGGCGGTCGGCTGGTGATCGGGGGCCGGGACGTGGCCACGCTGACCGCCCCGGAACTGGCGACGCTGCGCAACGAGACCATCGGCTTCGTCTTCCAGGCGTTCCACCTGCTGGCCCGGACGTCCGCGGTGGACAACGTGGCGCTGCCGCTGGTCTACCGGGGCGTCGGTGCGCGGCAGCGCCGGGAACGGGCGGCGGCGATGCTCGGCCGGGTCGGGCTCTCCCACCGGCTGCACCACCGGCCCAACCAGCTCTCCGGCGGCGAGCAGCAGCGGGTGGCGATCGCCCGGGCGCTGGTCACCGAACCGGCGGTGCTGCTCGCCGACGAGCCCACCGGCAACCTGGACAGCGCCACCGGCGAGGCGGTGCTGGAGCTGCTGGAGCGGTTGAACGCCGAGTCCGGGGTGGCCCTGGTGATGGTCACGCACGACCAGGAGGTGGCCGCCCGGGCGCGCCGCCGGATCGCCGTGCGGGACGGGCTGATCCGTTCCGACACCCGTCATGATCGACCGGGGTCGGGCGGTTCCGGCGCACCTGCGACACTGGACCCCGCTCCCAGCGCGGAGCCCCGGTCCGCGTCCGGAAGCGGCCCGGGGCACCCGCCCGGTGGCTCCGGTGGCGCCACCGGAGCCACCGGGCGCCTTCCGCGCACCGGCGCCGGGGGTGCCGGATGAGGGTGGCCGAGGCATGGCGGGTGGCGCTGGACGCGCTGCGGGCCAACCGGATGCGCAGCCTGCTGACCATGCTCGGGGTGATCATCGGGGTCGCCTCGGTGGTGATCCTGGTAGCCATCGGCACCGGCACCAAGCAGCAGGTGGAGCAGCAGGTCGAAGGGCTCGGCTCGAACCTGCTCCTGGTGGTGCCCGGAAAGATCGAGGTGGGCACCGCCCCGGTGGTGTCGCCGCTCGACCTCAAGGACGTCGACGCCGTCTCCCGGGTGGTCGGCGACCCCGGCCGGGTGGCCGTGACGGTTGCCTCCGGCGCGACGGCGAGGGCCGGCAACCGGTCCGACTTCACCACCGTGCAGGGCGTGCTGGAGACCACCCCGTCCGTGTTCACCCGGTCGCTGGCCCGGGGTCGCTACCTGACCGGCGCCGACGTCGACACCAGCCGCCGGGTGGCGGTGCTCGGCGCCTCGGTGGCCCGGGCGCTCTTCCCCGAGCGGGACCCGCTCGGCCAGCAGGTCACCCTCGCCGGCGTGCGGTTCCGGGTGATCGGCGTCTTCGCGCCGCTCGGGCAGAGCCTCGGCGTGGACCGGGACGACGAGGTGCACGTACCGGTGACCGCCGCGCAGCGGCTGTGGGGCACCCAGCGGATCGACGGCATCGCGGTCAAGGCGCCGGACCGGGAGCGGATCGACCAGCTCGGCGAGCGGATCGTGGCGGAGCTGTCCCGCCGGCACCCGGACACCGAGTTCAGCGCCGTCACCCAGCAGCAGATCCTGGGCGTGCTCGGCGACATCCTGGGGGTGCTCACCGGCGTCCTGGCCGCCATCGCCGGCATCTCGCTGCTGGTCGGCGGCGTCGGCGTCTCGAACATCATGCTGGTCTCGGTACGCGAACGCACCCGCGAGATCGGCCTGCGCAAGGCGGTCGGCGCCCGCCCCCGGGACATCGGCGTGCAGTTCCTGCTGGAGGCGGTGCTGCTCACCTCGATCGGCGGCCTGACCGGGATGGCGCTCGGTGTCGGCACCGCGCAGCTGGTCGACACGTTCTCGCCGATCCCGGCCGCGATCACCTGGTGGTCGCTGGCGCTCGCGTTCGGCGTCTCGGCCGCGGTGGGCATCGTGTTCGGCGTGGTGCCGGCGCAGCGGGCCGGCCGGCTCGACCCGGTGGTGGCGCTGCGCGCCGAGTAGCGCCACCGGCCACCGGTCCCGCGAACGGGAACGGGACGCGCCACCCGTCCGGGCGAAAAAGCCCTGGTGGACACCGGGTGAACGGCCGTCCCGCCATGATCAAAGGAGAGAAGGGATCGCGCTGGTCACAGCCGTCCCGCTACCGTACTGGTTACACGCGCGTCGCTCGTCGAGGCGGGAGCACCTGCCCGGTGACACGCGCCGGGCACGGGAATGGGTCGGTGAGCCATGGCCGGGTCGCAGTCCGACGCACGGCTGTCGGATGTCAGGTTCCTGACCGTCGCCGAGGTGGCAACGGTCATGCGGGTCTCCAAGATGACGGTCTACCGTCTCGTGCACAGCGGTGAGCTGACCGCGGTGCGGGTCGGGCGGTCGTTCCGGGTGCCCGAGCACGCCGTGCACGAATACCTCCGGGGCGCGTTCCAGGAGTCCGCCTGACCCCTCGGCGGCCGGTCCGCCGAGTGCGACGAAAAGGGGCATCGACGGGGGCGCGTTGGTCCTGCTGACGCACTCCGGCTACCCTGGACCACGACCGTGACCGCACCCTGGTGTGCCCTGCCCACCACGCTGGTCCGGTCCGTTGTCCGAAGCGGGCACGGCGCCACCGGTGGTGGCGCCTCCCGGTCCGCCCCGCACGTTGCATCGAAAGGCTGTCGTATGGGCTCGGTGGTCAAGAAGCGCCGCAAGCGCATGGCTAAGAAGAAGCACCGCAAGCTGCTGCGCAAGACCCGCGTCCAGCGTCGCCGTCTCGGCAAGTGACCGGGGCCGGGCTCTGGCCCGGCATCCGGCACCACTTGCCAACTGTCGACCCTCGGAGGCTCAGGTGATCAGGCCGCGGACGTCCCGGCTCGATCCCGCCTGCCGCGCAAGGCGCACGACATGACCCCCGGTGGCACCTCCGGTGCTCCGGGGGTCGTCGTCGTCACCGGGGTCGGCCGCTACCTCGGCGCGAACGTCGCCGCCCGGCTCGCCGCCGACCCGCGTATCGAGCGCGTCATCGGCGTCGACCCGGCTCCGCCCAACCCCGAGCTGACCGACCTGCTCTCGGACGTCGAGCGGGTCCGCATCGACCTCGACTCGCTCGGCGGTCTCCTGGCCGACCTCGACGTCGACGCCGTGGTGCACCTGGCGTTGGTCTCCGCCCCCGATCCGCAGCTCGGCGGCCGGACGGGGATGAAGGAGCAGAACGTCATCGGCACGATGCAGCTGCTCGCCGCCTGCCAGCGGGCGCCCCGGCTGCGCAAGCTCGTGGTCCGCTCGTCGACCGCCGCGTACGGGGTGTCGTTCCGCGACCCGGCCGTCTTCACCGAGGAGACCGAGCCACGCGAGGTGCCGCGCGGCGGTTTCGGCCGCGACATCCTCGACATCGAGGGGTACGTGCGGGGGTTCCGCCGCCGCCGGCCGGACGTCACCGCCACCGTGCTGCGCTTCGCCCCGTTCATCGGGTACGCGGCCGACACCACGCTCACCCGCTACTTCTCCCAGCCGGTGGTGCCCACCGTCTTCGGCCGCGACCCGCGCCTGCAGTTCGTCCACGTCGACGACGCCCTGGAGGTGCTGCACCGGTCGGTCGCCGAGGAACACCCGGGGACCTACAACGTGGCCGGGCCGGGCGTGCTGTCGCTGTCCCAGGCGATCCGCCGGGCCGGTCGGGTGGCGCTGCCGGTGCTGGAGCCGGGCCTGGCCGGGGTGGCCGCGGTCGCCCGCACCATGGGCTTCGGGCGCTACGGCCTGGACCAGGTCGACCTCTTCGTGCACGGCCGGGTGGTCGACACCAGCCGGCTGGAGCGCGAGTACGGCTTCACCCCCCGTTCCACCGCCGCCGCCTTCGAGGACTTCATCCGCGCCCACCACGGTGGCGTGGTGGTGACCCGGGACCAGCTCGCCGCCGCGGAGCAGCTGGTGCTGGAGAGCATCCGGCAGGTCCGCTCGACCGTCCAGGAGCGCTCGTGAGCAGCCCGGAGGAGCGGCGTGACGCGCGCTACGACGTACCGCTGACCGTGCCCGAGCCGGGCGCGGAGCCGGCGCGGCGCAACGGGCACCGCCGGGTCACCGCGCCGGCCGCCCGCCCGGCCGCGCCCGCCGACGAGCCGGACACCTCCGCCGACGAGCCCGCACGCGCCGCCGTCGAGTCCGGCGCGGCTGCCGACGCCGGTCCCGCCGACGCGCCGGGCGTCCCCGCCGCCCGCCCACCGGCCAGGAAGGCGGTGGCGAAGAAGGCGGTCGCGAAGAAGGCGGTCGCGAAGAAGGCCACCGCCAAGCAGGCGAGGCCGGATGAGGCCGGCTCCGGCACGGCCGGCCCGGGAACCGAAGCCGCCCGGCACACGACGCCGCCGGGACCAGCCGTGGCCGACCGGCCGGGGGACCACTGGGACCGCAGGGTCGCCCAGGGCCTCGCGTTCCTGCGCCGCCGGCTCTCCGGTGACTACGAGGTCGACGAGTTCGGCTTCGACCCCGACCTCACCGACGCGGTCTTCCATCCGCTGGTCCGGCTGCTCTACCGGGACTGGTTCCGCACCGAGGTCGGCGGCGTGGAGCACGTGCCGGCCGACGGCGCCGGCCTGGTGGTCGGCAACCACTCCGGCACCGTGGCGCTGGACGCGCTGGTGCTCTCCGCCGCGCTGCACGACCGGCACCCGCAGCGCCGCTACCTGCGGCTGCTCGGCGCCGACCTGGTCTTCCGGATGCCGGTGGTCTCCGAACTCGCCCGCAAGACCGGCGGCACGGTGGCCTGCAACCCGGACGCGGAACGGCTGCTCGGCAACGGCGAGCTGGTCGGCGTGTTCCCGGAGGGCTTCAAGGGGGTCGGCAAGCTCTACGCCGACCGCTACAAGCTCCAGCGGTTCGGCCGGGGCGGCTTCGTCTCCGCCGCGCTGCGCACCGGCACGCCGATCGTGCCGGTCGCGATCGTCGGCGGCGAGGAGATCTATCCGATGCTCGCCGACATCAAGCCGCTCGCCCGGCTGCTCAAGTTGCCCTACTTCCCGGTGACGCCGACCTTCCCCTGGCTGGGGCCGCTGGGCATGGTGCCGCTGCCGAGCAAGTGGCTGATCGAGTTCTGCCCGCCGATCCCGACCGCGCACCTGCGCGACTCGGCGGACGACCCGCTGGTCGTGTTCAACCTCGCCGACCAGGTGCGGGAGACCATCCAGCAGACGCTGCACAAGCTGCTCGAACGTCGCCCCGACCCGTTCGGCCCCTGACCGGGGGCCGGGCCCGCCGCGTCAGGCGCGCTGGCGACGGCGGTGCAGCGCCAGCCCGGCGCTGACCGCGCCGGCGAGCAGCCCGGCGGCGGCGGTCGACGGCACGGCGATGCGTGCCGCCCGGCGGCCGGTGCGGAAGTCGCGGACGTCCCAGCCCCGTTCACGGGCCTGGCGCAGCAGCGCGGCGTCCGGGTTGACCGCCACCGCGCGGCCCACGGCCGAGAGCATCGGCAGGTCGTTCGACGAGTCGCTGTAGGCGGCACAGCGGGCCAGGTCGAGCCCCTCCACGGCGGCCAGCTGGGTGACCGCCTCCGCCTTCGCCGGCCCGTGCATCAGGTCGCCGACCAACCGGCCGGTGTACGCCCCGTCGACCACCTCGGCCACCGTGCCGATCGCACCGGTCAGGCCGAGCCGGGCGGCGATCACCCGGCCGATCTCCACCGGGGCGGCGCTGACCAGCCAGACCCGCTCACCCGCGTCGAGGTGCCGTTGGGCCAGCCGGTGCGTGCCGGCCCAGATGCGCGGCGCCATCAACTCGTCGAAGATCTCCTCGGTGAGGCGTTCCACGTCGTCGACCCGCCAGCCCTGCACGAAGGCGAGAGCCGCCTCCTTGGCCTGGGTCATGTCGCCGGCGTGCTCGGTGGCGAGCAGCCGGAACCGGGCCTGCTGCCAGGCGAACCGGGCCAGGTCGCCGGCGGTGAAGTAGTTGCGGGCGGCCAGGCCACGGGCGAACCAGTAGATCGAGGCGCCCCGCATCATCGTGTTGTCGACGTCGAAGAAGGCGGCGGCCGTCGGGTCGGGTGTGACAGTGGTCGCGGGTGCCGCCGGGGTCTCCGACCAGCCGGCGGTGTGCCCGTGGGCGTCGGTGCTGACCGTCACCTTGCGGCTCCCGGTCACGGCGACCTCCCTGCCTCGACGACCACGTACGCGCTCCGCGTCGAGCGTATCCGGCACGCCGTGACGGCCGGGTGTCCGCCGGGAGAAGTGTGGCGTGATCGGCGGCCGCGCTCAGCGGTCGCCGGGGCAGGCGGCCGGGGCCGGCCCGAGCGCGTCGCTGGCCGCCGGCGCGGGCAGCCCGCAGGCGATGGACTCACGCAGCGCGTCGGCGCGCTTGCCGGCCGCGTCGAGCAGGGCGAGCGAACGGCGGGTGCGGTCCCGGTCGGCGTGGTCGGGCCGGTCCAGCAGGCCACTGACCACCCGGCGCTGGCCGGCGAGGAAGGTGTCCACCGCGTCCAGCGCGGTCGGGTCCGACCGCTGCGCGGCGACCGTGGTGAGCAGGCGTACGCCCTGGCGGGTGTCGGTGTCCATGTCGTCCAGGACGGCGCTGAAGCCGAGCCGGTCGTCGCGCACCGAGGCGGCCTCGTCGAGCCGGGTCCGGGCGAAGTCGAGGAAGAGCTGCCCCCGGCTGATGTCCGAGCTGGCCAGGGCGAGCTGGGCGCGCTCGGTGGAGCGCTTCATGCCGTAGAGGGCGTCGCCGGGCAGCGCGTTCTCGCTGGCGGCGGAGATGCCGGAGAGGGCGACCGCACCGGCGGCAACGCCGACCAGGATCGCGCCCCGGGCCCGGGCCCGGCGGCCGGTGATCGCCGGCAGCAGCGCGCCGCGCAGACCGGTGGCCGCGCCCGTCCGGGCCGGAGCCGTCACGCCCTCGCGCTCGGCGGTCGCCACCAGCATCGCGCGCAGGCCGGTGCGGAACTCGGGATCCACCTCGACGGTGGGCCGTTCGGCGGTGACCCGCCGGCTCACCTCGACGAGCGCGGTGAGCTCGCCGTCGGCCCGGGACCGGACGTGGTGCCGGCGTCCGCCGTTGGCCTCGTCGAGAAGTTGCGCGAAGCGCTCGGCTCGCCGACGGGAGAAGAGGTCGCTGTCCACCGCGGGCACCCCCTCTCGCTGGTCACGGCCGGACGGCCGTCGTCGTCACCAGCGACCGGTGGCAGCGTGCGGCCGAGGGCCGACCGGACGGCCGACCTGACCCGCCGGACCGGGTGGCCCGGGGGACGCCGGGACAACCACTGGTCGCACCCGGAGAAACGGTTCGCGCCGGTCGCCGGTTACGGCCCGATCGGGGGCGAAATCACCGGGTGTGATCGCTGCCGGGGGACCGGGTCGGGCACGCGACACCGCCCGGCGCCTGCGCCGGTGGGGTGGACGGGCTCGGAGCGGGTCAGGCCTGGAAACCGTCGGGCAGCAGCCGGGCCAGCGCCCGGACCGCCCGGTACTGCAGGGCCTTGATGGCCCCCTCGTTCTTGCCCATCGCGCGGGCCGTCTCGGCCACCGAGAAGCCCTGCAGGAACCGCAGCACGATGCACTCCTGCTGCTCCGGGTTGAGCTGCTTGACGGCGGTGAGCAGGGCGACGTTGGTGATGTGCTCGACCACCGCCGCCTCCGGGCTGCCCTCCGGCCCGCGGTCCTCCCGGTCGGCGTCGAGGACGTCACCGGTGGTCACCTCCAGCCGGTAGCGCCCGGACTTGAAGTGGTCGGCGACCAGGTTGCGGGCGATGGTGACCAGCCAGGCGCCCAGGTCGCGGCCCTGCCAGGTGAAGCTGCCGATCCGCTTGAGCGCCCGCAGGAACGTGTCGGAGGTGAGGTCCTCGGCGAGCTGGCGGTTGCCGACCCGGAAGTAGACGAACCGGAAGACGGTGTCGACGTACCGGTCGTAGATCAGACCGAACGCCTCGGACTCGCCGGCCTGGGCCCGTTCGACGAGCGTCCAGACCTCGGTGGCCGGGTCGGACGGGTCGGGGCGGCTCGGGAAGCCGGTGGCCGTCGTGGCGGCCGGTACCGCGGGCAGCACCGCGGTGTCACCGGCGGCCACCGCGGGCAGCACGGCGGTCTCGGCGGCGGACGGCTCGCTGCTGGTGGTGGCGTCGCCGCGTCGGGCCTGCGCCGGCATGGCTGGACGGGTCGGCGCGAGTCGTCCGGCCGCCGGCTTCGCGTTGCCGCCGGGCAGCGCGGGTCTCGGCGGCGCCTCGTTGGCGTGGTGGGCGCGGCTGCGGACCCGCCGCGCCTCGCTCCGCACCGCGAGCAGGCCGTCGGCGCCGCGCGTGGCGGGCTCGGCGCGCTCGTTGAGCGGGTTCCGCTGGGTGGGGCCGGTCACCCCGGCCGGCCGGTCCGCGTAACCGAAGGTGGTCACCGCGCCTCCCCGGTCCGGGTGGACAGCGACCGCGCGGGGCGCCACGGGGGCGCCGCGGGACCGGGTACGCCCCGGTCGGGCGCGGTCGGTCCGGGACGTGCCGGCGGGCGGCAGGTCCTCTTGAGGTGCTGGTCCAATGCGCTCACGGGCACGGGGGCCTCCTCGGGCTGAGGGGTGTCGACTCACGGCAAATGGGGTGAGCCGACCCGAGTGATGATAGGGCCAACGTCACCCACGCGTGGCAAGTCCGTTACACAGAGCGGAAGTATTTCCCGCCGGGTCGCACTCCTGGCGGACCGGTTGTCCGTCGTGTGTGGTTGACTTTCGCGCCGGGAGCTGGTCCGGAGTGGAAAGTCCTGGTCGGAGCCGATTTTCTTTTCACTCGGCGTGTCGCGGGAGCGACTCGGACGGGTCGCTTCCGGCTGCCCGTGCCGCACCGGTGGAGATCCTCATCCCGCACATGGGATTCCCGCCAGGTCGCATGTGCGGTCCCGTGCAACGGACCCGGGTCGGCGTCCGGGCATGGCCCGGCGGTCCCGGCTGTGCCAGACTCAGCCACCGTGCAGGACGCCGCCGACAGCTCCGCGCCGAACCTCGCCGACCGGCTCCGCCGGGCCGCCGCCGACCGGGGTGACCGGGTCGCGCTGCACTGGCGCGACCGGACGGTGACCTGGTCCGAGCTGGACCGCGCGGTCACCGCCACCGCCCACGCGCTGCGCGCCGGCACGGCCCCGCCCGCAGACGGGGCGCACCCGCCCCGGGTCGCGGTCGCGTTCGGCAACACCCCCGACTTCGTGGTCGCCTACCTGGCCGTGCTCCGCGCCGGCCTGGTCGCGGTGCCGGTCAACCCCACGCTGACCGCCCGGGAGCTGCGGCACGTGCTCGCCGACTCCGGCGCCTCCGTGCTGGTCGGCGCCGCCGAGGTGACCGCGCGGGTGAACCCCGCCGAGCTGCCCGCGCTGCGCGCCGTGCACACCGCGCCGCCGGTCGTCGACGCCGACCCGTCCACCCCGTTCCCGACCCGCGACGGCGACGACCTCGCCGTCCTGCTCTACACCTCGGGCACCGAGGGACGGCCCAAGGGCGCGATGCTGTCGCACCGGGCGCTGGCCGCCAACCACGCCCAGGTCGACCGGATCGAGCCGCCCGTGGTGGGGCCCGACGACACCGTGCTGCTCGCCCTGCCGCTGTTCCACGCGTACGGGCTGAACTCCGGGCTCGGGGCCGTGGTGCACCACGGCGCGACCGGGGTGCTGGTCGACGAGCCCGGCCCGGACGGCGCGCGGGACGAGATCGCCCGGCACCGGGTCAGCGTGCTGGTCGGCGTACCGTCGATGTTCCTGACCTGGGCCGACGCGCCGGGTGACGCGGCGGAGGCGCTGGCCTCGGTGCACGTCGCGGTGTGCGGCGCGGCGCCGCTGCCGCCGGCGGTCGGCGCGCGCTTCACCGAGCTGACCGGGCACCCGGTGCACGTCGGCTACGGCCTCACCGAGACCGCCCCGGTGCTCACCTCGACGCTGGTCGGCGGCGAGCCGAAGCCCGGCTCGATCGGCCGGCCGCTGCCCGGCGTCGAGCTGCGCCTGGTCGGCTCCGACGGCACCGAGCTGTGGCGCGACGGGGTGCCCGCGGCCGAGGCCGACGACGACGGGATGGACCTCACCGACGACCCGACCGGCACCGACCCCGGGCAGATCGTGGTGCGCGGCGCGAACCTGTTCGCCGGCTACTGGCCGGACGGGCGGGGCGGACCGGACCCGGACGGCTGGTGGGCCACCGGCGACGTGGCCTACGCCGACGGCGACGGCGACCTGTTCCTGGTCGACCGGCTCGGCGAACTGATCCTGGTCAACGGCTTCAACGTCTACCCGCACGAGGTCGAGCTGGTGCTCCAGGGGCACCCCGGGGTGGCCGAGTCGGCCGTCCTGGGGGTGCCGCACCCGCGGACCGGCGAGACTGTCCGGGCGTACGTGGTGCGGGCGGCCGGCTCGACGGTCGCGGCCGAGGAGCTGCTCGCCCACTGCGCGCGTAACCTGGCCCGGTTCAAGTGCCCGACCGCCGTCGAGTTCGTCGACAGCCTGCCGTACTCGGCGATCGGGAAGGTGCGCAAGACCGAGCTGCGCCCGGCGCCCGCGGTGCCGACACCGGCGCGACCGCCCGAGACCCGCACGGAGGTATCCGATGTCCAGTGACGCGAGGCTCATCCTGATCACCCGGCCCGGCTGCCACCTCTGCGACGACGCGAAGGCGGCGCTGGACCGGGTGGTGGCCGTCACCGGCGACCGCTGGGTGGAGAAGGACGTGACCGGCGACGTGGAGCTGGAACGCGACTACGGCGACCGGCTCCCGGTGGTGCTGCTCGACGGCAAGGAGCACGGCTACTGGCGGGTCGAGGAGGACCGGCTCCTGCGCGACCTGACCACCCCGCAGCTCTGATCTATCGTGCTCGGGTGACGGGAACACGACGCCATCTGGTGTGGGACTGGAACGGCACGCTCCTCGACGACCTCGACCTGGTGGTGCGCGCCACCAACGTGGCGTTCGCCAGCGCCGGGGGCCCGGCGGTCAGCGCGCGGGAGCACCGGGTGCGGTTCCGCCGGCCGATCGCCGACTACTACGCCGAGATGCTCGGCCGGGCGGTGGACGCCGAGGCGTTCGGCGCGCTCGACCGGATCTTCCACGACGCGTACCGGGCCGGGCTGACCAGCTGCGCGCTGGCCGCCGACGCCACCGCCGCGATCGCCGCCTGGCCGGGCAGCCAGTCGCTGCTGTCCATGTGGTTCCACGACGAGCTGGTGCCGACCGTGCACACGTACGGGCTGACCCCGCACTTCGACCGGGTGGACGGGCTGCGCGCGGCGGTCGGCGGCGGCCCGAAGGCGGAGTGGCTGGAGAAGCACCTGGCCGAGCTGGGGCTGGCCGGTCACGAGGTGGTGCTGATCGGCGACTCGCTGGACGACGCCGACGCGGCCGTCTCGGTCGGCGGCGCGGCGGTCCTCTACACCGGTGGCCTCTCCGACCCGGCGGTGCTGCGGGCCAGCGGCCACCCCACCGCCGACACCCTCACCGAGGCGGTCACCCGGGCCCGCAGCCTGCCCTGACCGGGGCGGTCAGGCGCGGAGGTGGGTCAGCACGGCCAGCACGCGGCGGTGGTGGGTCGTCGCGTCGGGCGGCAGGTCGAGCTTGGTGAAGATGTTGCGCACGTGCTTCTCCACCGCGCCGTCGCTGACCACCAGGATCCGGGCGATCGCGGTGTTCGAGCGCCCCTCGGCCATCAGCGCCAGCACCTCCCGCTCGCGCGGGGTCAGCGCGGCCAGCGGGTCGTCGCGCCGCCGCCGTACCAGGAGCTGGCTGATCACCTCCGGGTCGAGCACGGTGCCGCCGGTCGCCACCCGGGCCAGCGCGTCCAGGAACTCGTCGATCGCGGCCACCCGGTCCTTGAGCAGGTAGCCGATCCCGCCGCCGGCGCCGCCCGCGGTGTCCAGCAGGTCGTCGGCGTACGACACCTCCACATACTGCGAGAGCACCAGGATCGGCGTGCCCGGCACCCGGCGGCGGGCCTCCACGGCCGCGCGCAGCCCCTCGTCGGTGTGCGACGGCGGCATCCGCACGTCCACCACCGAGATGTCCGGACGGTGCGTGACCACCGCCTCGACCAGGGCGTCCCCGTCACCGACGGCGGCCACCACCTCGTGTCCGCACTCGGTCAGCAGCCGGATCAGCCCCTCCCGGAGCAGTACGGCGTCGTCCGCGATCACCACCCGCATGGGTCCGGTGTCTATCACGTCCGGGTCCGGGTCCCACCGCGCGGCGTTCGTACGCTCCGCAGCGCCGTCCATCGGACCGGCGGACGTCACCGCGGCAGCTCCGCGTGGACCCGCGTCGGTCCGCCGGTCGGGCTGGCCACCTCCAGCGTGCCGCCGGCCGCCCGGACCCGGTCGGCGATGCCGCTGAGCCCGTGCCCCTTGGCCAGGTGGGCGCCGCCGATCCCGTCGTCGGTGACCGTGATCTCCAGCCGGCCCACCTTCCGGACCACCTCCACCCGGCACGCGTCGGCCCGGCTGTGCTTGGCGACGTTGGTCAACGCCTCGGCCACCACGAAGTAGGCGGCGCTCTCCAGCCCGGGGTCCAGCCGACCGGCGGCGGTGCCCAGGTCGTCGTCGACCAGCAGCTCGGTCGGCACCAGCGCCCGGGCGGCGAGCGCGGCGAGCGCGCTGGGCAACCCCCGGTCGACCAGGATCGGCGGCGCGATGCCCCGGGAGAGGGCGCGCAGCTCGTCGAGCGTCTCCCGGGTCTGGGCGACCGCCTCGTCCAGGGTGCGGCGGGCCGCCTCGGGGTCGGCGGCCAGCTGGTGGCGGGCCCGGCCCAGGTCCATGGCGAGCCGGACCAGGCGCTGCTGCGGCCCGTCGTGGATGTCGCGCTCCAGCCGGCGCAGCGCGGACGCCTCGGCCGAGGCGGCGGCCCGTTTCTGCTCCTCCAGCGTGACGATCCGCTGGCGCATCTCGGCCACGCCGGTGAGCAGCGAGTACGCCAGGCCGCCCTGGATCCGGGCGCAGGCCCGGGCCACGAGCGGAAGGGTGAGGAGCGCGAACAGGCCGATCGCGGTGTTCAAGGCGATCCGCGCGTCGGTGCCGTCCCCCATCCCGAGGAGCTGGCTGAGGTCCTGGTCGTCCGGCCCGCGCGGGATGGCCCAGTCGTACGCGCCGTAGAGCGAGCCGGTCAGCGCAAGCGCCCACCACACCACCAGCACCACGAACGTGGGCAGGGTCACCACCAGCCGCAGGAACGCGTGCAGCAGGTCGAGCCAGGACTGGGGGTCCCGCATCGGGGTGAACACCCGGCGCCAGAACCGGGCGCCGCGCGGTGGCGTCACGTAGGCCGGCCGGACCCGGGGCCGGCTGAGCACGCCGGGGAGCCGGAGCCGTTCCAGGTCGGCCAGCCCGCGCGCCGCGTAGAGCACGCCGGCGAGGACGGGCAGGCCCAACGTGGTGACCAGCAGGCCGGCGCTGAGTGAGATCCCCGCCACGGCGAGCACGAAGCCGACCAGCGCCAGCGGGAGGCTGAAGAGCACATAGCCGGAGTCGCGCGCGAGCCGGTGGAGCAGGCCCCGGACGGGCGACGAGGGGGCGGGCGCGGTGGCCAACGGTGCGGCGGTCATGGTCCGAGGCTATGGGCGCGTAGCGGGCCGACCCATCCCGTGCGCCGCCCTTTCCGGGGTGGGGTTCTCCCTACCCGGACGTGAGACGCGCCTCGCCACGCCGGTCACGGAGCGCTATCGGGCGCGTGCGATTGGTCAGAGAAGTCTGGATTGAGCAATAATCGCCTCGCGCCGCCCATGCAGCGCGATTGATCGATCTTGTGGGAATGGAGGAGCAGGTGAAGGCGCGTCGCGAGTCAGCAAGATCGCGATTTGTGCACCTCTTCACAAGCGCCTACTCTGTAGTTCCGACGCGCCCTGCTAGCACAGCCGGCAACATCGGTCGCCAGCGGGAGTCCCGAAACGACCGGCCCCCGTCGCTGGTCGAGGATCGCACCGCACGGAGTCTCATGAGCCAGCACCGTCAACCAGGCGCGCCCGGTCGCACCGGTGCCGTACCGGCGCTTCCGGACCTGCCCGAGGCGACCGTGTCCCGGCTCCCGGAATACCTGCGCGCGCTGCACGCGCTCGCCGACGCCGGCCACGAGACGGTGTCCAGCGAGGGCCTGGCCAACGCCGCCGGCGTCAACTCCGCCAAGCTCCGCAAGGACCTGTCCCACCTCGGCTCCTACGGCACCCGCGGCGTCGGCTACGACGTGGCGCTGCTGATCGACCAGATCGAGTCCGTCCTCGGGCTCACCCAGTGCCGCGCGGTGGCGCTGGTCGGCGTGGGTAATCTCGGTCACGCCCTGGCCGGCTACGACGGCTTCGCCAACCGCGGCTTCCGGATCGCCGCGCTCCTCGACGCCGACGCCTCGCGGGTCGGCGAGCAGATCAACGGCCTGGTCGTCCGGCACGTCGACGAGCTGTCCCGGGTCGTGGCCGAGGAGTCGATCTCGATCGGCGTGATCGCCACCCCGGCGCCGGCCGCCCAGGCCGTCGCCGACGAGCTGGTCGCCGTCGGCGTGACGAGCATCCTCAACTTCGCGCCGTGCGTACTCTCGGTCCCGGACGGGGTCGACGTGCGCAAGGTCGACCTCGCGATCGAGCTGCAGATCCTGTCCTTCCACGAGCACCGCAAGGCGTCGCTGACCGCGCTGCCCGCCACCGGCGGGCCCGGCCTGGCCGCCCTGCCGGGCGGGCTCGCGGCCACCGACACCCAGGAGGCGATCGGCACGTGAAACTGCTCGTCGTCGGCGCGTCCTACCGCACCGCCCCGGTCGCCACCCTGGAACAACTGGCCGTCCCGCCCGCGGACCTCACCCGCACGCTGGACCGGCTGGTCGCCCAGCCGTACGTGGCCGAGGCCGCCCTGGTCTCCACCTGCAACCGGGTCGAGGTCTACGCCGCCGTCTCCGGCTTCCACGGCGGACTCGGCGACATCTGCGCGGTCCTGGCCGAGCAGGCCGGCTGCCCGCCGGCGGCGCTCGCCCCCCACCTCTACGTGCACTACGACGCCGCCGCCGTGGACCACGTCTTCCGGGTCGCCGCCGGGCTGGACTCGATGGTGGTCGGTGAGGCGCAGATCCTCGGCCAGCTCCGTGACGCCTACCACTCGGCCACCGGCGCGGACACCGCCGGCCGCCTGCTGCACGAGCTGATGCAGCAGGCGCTGCGGGTGGGCAAGCGCGCGCACGCCGAGACCAACATCGACCGGGCCGGGCAGAGCGTGGTCACCGCCGCCCTCGACCTCGCCGCCGACCTGCTCGACGGCGACCTGACCGGGCGACCCGCCATGGTGGTCGGCGCCGGTGCGATGGGCTCGCTGGGCGTGGCCACCCTCTCCCGGCAGGGCGCCGGCCCGCTCACCGTCACCAACCGCGGCGCCGCCCGCGCGGTCCGGCTCGCCGAGTCGTACGGCGCGACCGCCGTGCCGATGGCCGAGCTGGTCGAGGCGCTCGCCACGGTGGACGTCGTGGTCGCCGCCACCGCCGCCACCGAGCCGGTGCTCACCCGGGACGTGGTGACCCGGGCCCTGTCCCGCCGGGACGCCGACCGGGGCCCGCTGGTCCTGCTCGACCTGGCCGTTCCGCGCGACGTCGAGGCAGGTGTCGCCGAGCTGCCCGGCGTCGAGGTGATCGACATCGACCGGATGGCGGCGATCCTCGCCGACGGGCCGGCCGCCGCCGACGCCGCCGAGGTGACCCGGATCGTCACCGGCGAGGTCGAGGCGTTCCTGAGCTGGCTGCGCGGCGCCGACGTGGCCCCGACCGTGGCCGCCCTGCGCGGCCGGGCCGACGACGTGGTCACCGCCGAGCTGCGCCGGCTCGGCCAGCGCCGCCCCGACCTCAGCGACGACCAGCGCGCCGAGGTGGCCCGCACCGTGCACCGGGTCGTGCAGCGGCTGCTGCACCAGCCGACCGTACGGGTCCGCCAGCTCGCCGCCGAGCCCGGCGGCGACCAGTACGCGGCCCTGCTGCGCGAGCTGTTCGACCTGGAAGTTCCGCAGACGTCCCCGGTCGACACCGTCCCCGACGTGGTCGCCACCGACCTCGACGGCCGCTCGTCGTTCGACGCGGCCGACGTTCCGCCCACCGGAGGTGCGCGATGACCGCCCCCCTGCGCCTCGGCACCCGGGGCAGCACCCTGGCGATGGCCCAGTCCGGCCACGTGGCCGAGGCCCTCACCGCGGCCACCGGCCGCCCGGTCGAGCTGGTCGAGGTGGTGACCGCCGGGGACCGCTCCACCGCCCCGGTGCACCGGCTGGGTGTCGGCGTCTTCGTTTCCGCGCTGCGCGACGCGCTGACCGCCCGGGAGATCGACTTCGCGGTCCACTCGTACAAGGACCTGCCCACCGCGGCGGCGCCCGGCCTGCACATCGCGGCGGTGCCGCCCCGGCAGGACCCGCGCGACGCGCTCGTCGCCACGGACGGCCGTACGCTCGCCGAGCTGCCGCCCGGCGCGCGGATCGGCACCGGCGCGCTGCGCCGGATCGCCCAGCTGCACGCGCTGGGCATGCAGTTCGAGGTCACCCCGATCCGGGGCAACATCGACACCCGGCTCGGCCGGGTGCTCGGCCCGGACGCCGACCTCGACGCCGTCGTGCTGGCCCGGGCCGGGCTCACCCGGATCGGCCGCGCCGACGTCATCACCGAGACGCTCGACCCGATGCTGATGCTGCCCGCGCCCGCCCAGGGCGCGCTGGCGGTGGAGTGCCGGGCCGACGACCAGGACCTGGTCGAGCTGCTCGCGCTGCTCGACCACGCGCCGTCCCGCGCCGCGATCACCGCGGAGCGGGCGCTGCTGGCCACCCTGGAGGCCGGGTGCAGCGCACCGGTGGCCGCCTACGGCGAACTCGCCGAGGGTGAGACCGGTGAGGAGATCTACCTGCGCGGTGCGGTGATCAGCCCGGACGGTACCCGTGACCTCCGGCTGTCCCGCACCGGAACGCCCGCCGACGCGGCGGAGATCGGCAAGGCACTCGCCGCCGAACTCCTCGAACTCGGCGCCGACTCGATCCTCGGCCAAGAAGGACACACCGGCCCGGGGACCCAGCAACTTGGGAGCACAGAATGACCCGCACCCGTAAGCCCGTAGGCCGGATCGCTTTCGTCGGGGCCGGCCCCGGCGACCCGGGCCTGCTGACCCGCCGGGCGCTCGACGCCCTGGTCGAGGCCGACCACGTGGTGTACGACCGGGGAGTCCCCGAGTCGCTGCTGACCCACGTCCGCGCCCAGGCCAGGTCAGACGCCGAGTTCAGCCCCGCCGAGGGCGTGCCCGGGGACGTGGCGAAGGTGCTGATCTCCGCGGCCCGGTCCGGGCAGAACGCCGTGCACCTGGTGGCCGGTGACCCGTTCGGCCACGACTCGGTGGTCAAGGAGGTGCAGGCGGTGGCGCGCACCGCCGCCCACTTCGAGGTGGTGCCGGGCGTCGGCCAGGCCGAGGGCGTCGCCACCTACGCGGGTGTCCCGCTGCCGGGCGTACGCACCGCCGCCGACGTCGAGGACGTCACCACGCTGGACTTCGACGCGCTCGCCGCGGCCGTGGGCCGGGGCTCGCTGGCGCTCGCCGTGGACGCCGGTGACCTCGCCGCCGTCCGGGACGGGCTGCTGGCGGCCGGCATCGACGGCACCACCCCGGTCGGGGTGACCGGGGACGGCACCGGCGAGACGCAGTACACCACCACGTCGAGCGTCGACTCCTTCGTCGCGGCGGCGCTCGGCTTCACCGGCCGGGTGGTGCTCACCGTCGGCGCGGGCGTCACCGACCGCGACAAGCTGAGCTGGTGGGAGAACCGGCCGCTGTACGGCTGGAAGGTGCTGGTGCCCCGCACCAAGGAGCAGGCCGGCGCGATGAGCGCGCGGCTGCGCGCGTACGGGGCGATCCCGTGCGAGGTGCCGACCATCGCGGTCGAGCCGCCGCGCACCCCGGCCCAGATGGAGCGGGCGGTCAAGGGCCTGGTCGACGGCCGCTACGCCTGGGTGATCTTCACCTCGGTGAACGCGGTGCGGGCGGTCTGGGAGAAGTTCGGCGAGCACGGCCTGGACGCTCGGCACTTCGGCGGCGTCAAGATCGCCTGCATCGGTGAGGCGACCGCCGACGCGGTCCGCGCGTTCGGCATCCAGCCGGAGCTGGTCCCCGCCGGGGAGCAGTCCTCCGAGGGCCTGCTGGCCGAGTTCTCGCCGCACGACGAGATCCTCGACCCGGTCGGCCGGGTGCTGCTCCCGCGCGCCGACATCGCCACCGAGACCCTCGCGGCCGGCCTCACCGAGCGCGGCTGGGAGGTCGACGACGTGACCGCGTACCGGACCGTGCGGGCGGCGCCGCCGCCGGCCGAGATCCGCGACGCGATCAAGTCGGGCGGGTTCGACGCGGTGCTCTTCACCTCGTCCTCCACGGTGCGGAACCTCGTCGGCATCGCCGGGAAGCCGCACGCGCGTACCGTTGTTGCCGTGATCGGGCCCAAGACGGCGGAGACCGCGACGGAGTTCGGCCTGCGGGTCGACGTCCAGCCGCCGCACGCCTCGGTCCCCGACCTGGTGGAGGCGCTCGCCGCCTACGCCGTCGAGCTGCGCGAGAAGCTCGCCGCCATGCCGGCGAAGCAGCGCCGCGGCTCGAAGGTGCAGGGCCCGACCGCCCTGAGGTTCCGCTGACAGGAGGCATCCCCATGCCGTACCCCGAGATCCGGCCCCGCCGGCTGCGTCGCAACGCGGCCGTGCGGCGGCTGGTCTCCGAGACCCGCGTCGACCCGGCCGAACTGGTCGTGCCGATGTTCGTCAAGGAGGGGCTGACCGAGCCGAGGGCCGTCGCGTCGCTCCCGGGGGTGCTCCAGCACTCCCGGGACTCGCTGCGCAAGGCGGCCGTCGAGGCGGTCCAGGCCGGGGTCGGCGGGATCATGCTGTTCGGGGTGCCGTCGACGCGGGACGAGACCGGCTCCGGCGGCCTCGACCCGGACGGCATCCTCAACGTGGCCATCCGGGACGTGATCTCCGAGGTCGGCGACGCCACAGTGGTGATGAGCGACCTGTGCCTGGACGAGTTCACCTCGCACGGGCACTGCGGCCTGCTCACCCCCGACGGCGGCGTGGACAACGACGCCACGCTCGCCGCGTACGCGGAGATGGCGGTCGCCCAGGCCGACGCCGGGGTCCACGTGGTCGGGCCGTCCGGGATGATGGACGGCCAGGTCGGCGTGGTCCGCAAGGCCCTGGACGCCGCCGGGCACCAGGACGTCGCGGTGCTCGCGTACGCGGTCAAGTACGCCTCCGCCTTCTTCGGCCCGTTCCGGGACGCGGTGGAGTCGGCGCTGGAGGGCGACCGGCGTGGCTACCAGCAGGACCCGGCGAACCTGCGGGAGTCGCTGCGTGAGGTCGCGCTGGACGTCGCCGAGGGCGCCGACATGGTGATGGTCAAGCCGGCCCTGCCCTACCTCGACGTGGTGTCGGCGGTCCGGGCCGCGGTGGACGTCCCGGTCGCCGCCTACCAGGTCTCCGGCGAGTACGCGATGGTCGAGGCCGCCGCCGCGAACGGCTGGATCGACCGGGAGCGGGTCATGCTGGAGACGCTCACCTCGATCCGCCGGGCCGGCGCGCAGATCATCCTCACCTACTGGGCGGTCGAGGCGGCCCAGCTGCTCCGCGAGCGCTACTGACCGTACGGCCGGTTCCTGCGGGCGGTCCGTAGCGCCCTGCCCCACCAGGTCAGCTCGTCCAACGTCGCGTCGGCGGCCCGTCCCAGCGGCTCGTCGCCGACCAGCCGTCCCTGCGGGTCGAGCCGGTCCCACGGGGCGGTGAGCACCACCCCGGTCCGGGTGGTGGCGGCGTGCAGCTCGGCGAAGACCAGCCGAAGCTGCTCGACCGCGCGGATCCCGCCCGAGCCGGCGCCGTACGAGACGAACCCGACCGGCTTGGCCACCCACTCGCGGTGGTGCCAGTCGATGGCGTTCTTCAGCGCCGCCGGAAAGCTGTGGTTGTACTCGGGCGTGATCACGACGAAGGCGTCGGCGGCGTCGAGGCGGCCGGCGATCGGGCTGGCCGGGTTGCCGCCGGGCGGGGTGTCGGCGAGTGGAAGTGGCACCTCGGCGAGGTCGACCAGGTCGGTGCGGAGGCCGTCCCGGCGGCCGGCGTGCCCGACGAACCAGTCGGCGATCGTCCGGCCCATTCGCGGCACGCGGACGCTGCCGACGAGCACGGCGAGGGTGAGCGGCGGTTCTTGCGTCGTCATGCGGTGGACGCTAAGACTTGAACAATTGTTGAAGTCAAGTGCGCGGGAGCTGCCATGGACACGCTGACGGTGGGCGAGGTGGCCCGGGAGAGCGGTGCCAGCGGCTCGGCGATCCGCTTCTACGAGCGACAGGGCCTGATCGCAGCCAGTCGGACCAGCGGCAACCAGCGCCGGTTCGGCCCGGACGCGGCATGCCGGGTGCGGGTCGCCCGGGTGGCCCAGCGGATCGGTCTCAGCGTCGGCGAGATCCGGGACCTGCTCGCGGCCCTGCCGCCGGAGCCGTCCCTGGCCGACTGGCAGCGGCTGCACGCCCAGCTGACCGTCGAGGCGGAACGGCGGATCGCCGAGCTGCACGTCGCGCTCGACGACATCCGCTCCGGTCGCCGTCTCTGCGACCTGTGACTCACCCGTCGGCTGATCGCTCCGTCCAGCGCCCGCGCACCCCGTCCCCCCGCGCACCGGGCCGATGGCGCTCGCTCGTCGGCGGGCCGATCCCCCCCCGCCCCCGCCCGCCGGCCCCGCTCGGCCGGGCCGGACCTCTTCTCGACGCCTTTCGAGCTGATATCAGAAACGATTCAGCGCACGCGCTACCTGACCGGGCCGGCTACCACCGCCGGGTCGGCCACCAGACAGGGTGCTACCTCGGCGAAGTGGCGATGTCCGGGCGGGCCGGACGGTGCCATCTCGGCGAAGTGGCGATGTCCGGGCGGGCCGGACGGTGCCATCTCGGCGAAGTGGCGTCGATCATGCGGACGGGGGTGGCCCGGCCAAGCCGGAGGTGACCGCGCGATATCACGAACGACTCAGCTCGAAAGGCGCGCCTCGGGGATCAACCGACTCCTGGGCGGCGGGGATGGCGGACTCGGCCGGTGGGTGGCATTCCTGCCTGCCTCCGGCGACACCTCCTGGCAACTTCGCTCACCGGCCGAGGACGCGCCGGTAATGATCCGGCCGACTCCGTGGGTGGCCGACTCCGTGGGTGGCCGACTCCGTGGGTGGCCGACTCCGTGGGCGGCCGACTCCGTGGGTGGCCGACTCCGCCGGAACCGCGGCGGCCCGCCGATCCGGCCGTGAGCCGGACGACGGGCCGCCGTGGCGAGCGTCGCTCAGTCGTCGTTCAGGATGGTCCCGACGCCAGCGGGGTCGGCGAGCCGCAGGCCCGGCACCCCGGCCACGTACAGCGTGAGCCGCTCGTCCGCCTCGCGCTTGCGGTCACCGCGCACGGTGACCGGGAAGTCCAGCGACGTCCGACCCGCGGGCAGCACCCGGCAACCCACGTACGGGTCGTAGTCCGTCCCGGCCTGCGCGGTCGTGCCGTAGGTGGCGGCACAGAGCAGGGCGGGCTCGGAGAGCGGGCGGGACACGGTGACGGTGAACGTCATCGTGCGGGCGCCCTTGTCGCCCTCGGTGACGGAGGTGTCGGCCACCCGCAGCGCGGCGCGGGAGCGGAACCGGGCCACCGTCGGGTCGTGGTCGCTGGCGCCCCGGTCACCCAGCTGCCCGGCGTCGGTGGGGTAGTCGGCGTTGATGTGCGCCGTCCGGACCTGCACCAGGTCGTCGTGCATCGGGTCGTTGACGAACATGTTGTCCAGCGTCTGGGCCTGCCCGCTGAAGGTGTACGAGTAGGCCGCCGCCGGCGCGTCCGCCACCAGATCGTCCCAGAGGTTGTGCAGGCCGGCCTGGTAGAGCGGGGCGAGCTGGTCCGACGGGGTCGGGTTCTGCCCGGTCGCGATCGGGTCGTCGGGGCGGGGGAAGACGTTCAGGTCACCCCCGTAGACCACCCGGGCGGACGGGTCGGACGCCTCGACCGCCCGCACCATCGCCGCGCCGTACGCGGCCTGCTCCCGGCGCTGCCCGACCCGGCTGTCCGGGCCGGAGGAGAAGTGGTTGGCCACCGCCCAGAGCGCGAAGTTCTCGGTCGAGCCGGGCGCCGCCCTGACCGTGAAGCGGGCCAGCTGCGCCGCGCGGGTGTAGACGTTGCTGCCGTCCACCCCGGTGGACCGGTCCACGTCCTCGGGGAGCACCGCGTTGAACGCCTTCGGGTTCTGCACGTCCGCGTTCGACGGCAGCGCGGCCGAGCGGTACGTGACCGTCGGGGCGGAGCCCAGCAGCGGGTCGGCGGCGGTGGCCTGGGCCAACGTCAGCCGGTCGGTGCGGTAGAGGAACGCCGAGGTGATGCCCCGGGCGTCCGCGCCGGTGCGGTCGTACGCGGCGGCGTAGGCGGGACCGCCGTTCGCCGCCACGGCCAACGCCAACTCCTGCACCGTGTCCGGCGCGCCGTCGGCGTCGTTGGTGTCCCCGCAGGTGAGGTTGCCGTCGACCACCGAGCAGATGTCCTGGTCCTCGGCCTCCTGCACGAGGATCAGGTCCGGGCTGTGCAGCGAGGTGACGATCTGCCGCGCCTGCACGCCCAGCTTGGCCGTGTAGGCCTCCGGGCTGGCCGGCACGTAGTCGAACGGCGGGCTGACGCCGGGGCAGCCGCTGTTGCCGGCGAAGTCGCAGCCGTCGAACGGGTCGTCCCGGTAGTCGTACAGGTTCTCCACGTTGTAGGTGGCGACCGCGACCTCGCTGCCCCGGTCCGCCGGGCGCGGCGGGTTGTTCTCCGCCGGGTCCGCGCCGCCGGTCAGGGTGAGCTGCTCGGGCTGCACGCTGTACTTGCTGAACGCGTACGAGACGGAGCCGTAGGCGTCCTCGGTGAGCGTGTCGAACGTGCGCGCCTCCGGCAGCAGCGCGGTGGAGTCGCCGGCGGTCGCCTTCACGCCACCGGCCCCCAGCAGGATCCGCTGGTTGTTGCCGTTGTCGAAGAGCGTGCCCGGGATGTCGTCCAGCGGGTGCGCGTCCCGGAACACCCGGCGGGCGTACGGGTCGGACCGCTTCATCACCGGGTCCTCCCGGTCCAGCACGTAGATCTCGGAGTCGGCGGTGGAGGAGTAGATGTGCCGGGGCGCGGAGACACCGCTGCCGGCCCGGACCCGCATCCGCTCGCCCTCGTGCCGCTCCCAGAACAGGTCGGCGGCGTCCGCCTCGGCCGGCGGGACCGCGTCGTCCACCCGGACCGCGGTGTCCACGTCGAGCCCGGAGTCGAGCTTGCGCACCAGCGACGCGCTGGAGAGCTGGGTCTGGTTGAAGTATTCCGAGACCCGCCCGCGCAGCACGACCTCGTCCCCGACGGTCGGAGCGTAGCCGCCGATCAGCGTGGTGAACGAGCCCATGAAGACGAAGAGACCGTCCGAGGTGAGCGGGTCGCCGTCCTCGCTGCCGAGCCGGCTCTGCAGGTAGAAGCCCCACTGGTCGGCCCCGGCCGAGGTGCGGGTCAGCGACTTGCCGGTGATCACGCCCCGGACGTCGTACAGCAGGGTGCTGGTGCCGTTGCCGCTGGCCGGCGCGAGCGGCGACCGGTCGGTGCGGCCGCTCTCGTCGTCGGCGGTGCGGCCCTGCACCTCGCCCACCGACAGCACGCTGGTGGCCTGCACGGTGAGCGTGCAGGTGGCGGTGCCGCCCTCGGCGTCCGTCGAGGTCACGGTGACCGCGTAGCTGCCGGCCGGCAGGCCCGTCGCGGTCAGCGTCGCGGTGGCGGTGCCGCCCGCGGCGGTGGCCGGGGTGAACGCGGTACGGCTGATCGAGCCGCTCGCGGGCGCCGGCGCGACCGAGGTGACCGCGAGGTCGGTGACCGTGTCGTCGGCGTCGGTCGCGGTCACCGCGCGGGTGGCCGTGGCGCCCGACTCCAGCGTCAGCGCGCCGCCGCAGGTCAGCGTCGGCGGCTGGTCGACCGGGCCGCCGCCGTCGACGCTGTGGCTGCCCAGCCCGTCGAACGTGTCGATGGCGAACCCGGCCCACTGGGCGGCCGGGTCGAACGGGTCCGACGGGTCGGTGTCGCCGGCGGTCACCGAGGGCAGCCGGCGCAGCGTGTTGTCGGCCGTGCTGGTGAGCCCGGTGCCCCACTCGCTGCCCGGGTCGACGCCGACCTGGCCGAGGGCGTCGACGACGGTCTCGCCCCGGCGCAGCACGATCGTGTCGTCGCCGTTGAACAGCGAGCCGGCGTACGTCTGGTCGGCCTGGGCGAGGATCGCCGGCCCGGCCGACGCGGCGGCGAAGACGAACACGTCCCCGGCGGCGACGGTGCCGGTCAGCGCCACGTTGGTGGAGGTGGTCGCGCCGTTGAAGTGGAACTGGAGCTGGTAGCCCCCGGCGGCCAGGTCGACCGGGGCGCCGGTGCCGTTGTACAGCTCGACGGCCTTGTTGTTGGACGACCCCTCGACGTATTCGGAGATGAACAGGTCGGTGGGCGCGGCGCTGGCCGCGGGGGGCGCGACACCGATGGCCGTGACGGTGACGGCGGCGGTGGTCGCGAGCGCGGCGATTGTGCGGCGCGGGCGCATGGAGCCTCCACGATGGGTGGGCGGGGAACTAACGCACGTTAAGGGGCGTGGCCGTCCGACGTCCATCCCCCGGGCAGCCGTTTGGTGAACAGGCGTCAGCGGTGACTGTCCAGCCGGTGCACCAGCTCGGCGACGTCCACACCGTATTCACACCAGTCGCGGTCGGTGCGGTAGCCCAGTTCGGCGTTGACCTTGAGCATCGACTCGTTGGCCTGCGCGTTCCAGGTCTGCACCTCGGCCACCTCGGGTTCGGCCGAGCGCAACTCCAGCAGCATCCGGGCCTTGATGGCCCGGTCGATGCCGTAGCCCCGGTGGTCCCGGACCACGATGGTGTCGTACTGGTCGGCGCGGGTGGGGTGCTGTGCCGGCACCACCACCTCGGTCAGGCCGGCCACCTCGCCGGTCTGCTCGTGCAACGCCAGCACGATGTACGGCTTCATGCCCCGCCGGTGCAGCGTGTCGAGGCTGTCCCGCAGACGCTCGGGATCGTAGGAGCTGGGCCGCAGCTCGCCGTCGTCCACGTCGCGCACCTCGGCCTTCGCCCGCGCGTACGCCTCGATCAGCGTGTCCGGCGGGCCGCCCGGCCAGAACTCGACGTGGTAGCCCGCGCCGACCTCGGTGGCCATCTCCGCGAGCGCCGGCCAGTCCACCGTGCTCAGGTCGAGCACGCTGCGGGTCTCCACGTATTCCCGGGTGAAGCCCAGCGCCTCGTAGAACGCGACGGCCGGGGTGTTGCCGACCACCTCGACGCCGATCGACTGGAAGCCCTCGTCCCAGACCCGGCGGGCGGCCACCCGCACCAGCTCGCGGCCGAGCCCGGTGCGCCGGACCGCCGGGTGCACCAGCACCTCCAGCACGCCGATCCCGCCGAGCAGGAGCACGTGGACGTGCCCGACGATGTCGCCGGGGGTGCCGTCTGGGGCCGGGTCGTCCTGGGCGATCCAGGAGATCCGTCGTTCGCCGGGCATCACCTCGGACAGGTATTCCCGCATGGAGCTCTCCCGCCAGGGCGGATCCTGCGGCAGATCAGCCGCCAGGACCGCGTTCAGCGTGTCCAGCAGCGACGCGATCTCGGCGGACGACGCGGTCCGAGGGTCCCACTCGCGCACCATCACCCGTCTAGCTTGCCGTCAACCGCAGCCCGGGGGAAGGGTTGAGTCCGCGAATGTACGCGAGCCGTCACGTCACGTGCCGCTGCGCCGCCCGTACTCGTCGGCCTTGGTGAAGACGTCCTGGGCGTAGCGCCGCACATCGTTGTAGGACAGGATCGCGCCCCACCAGTCACCCGGGATGGTCATGTTCCGGCCGCCCTTGCACAGGTATTCGCCGGCGGCCAGCGCGGCGTCGTCGATGTCGTGCGGGTTCTTCACGCCGTCGTTGTCGGCGTCCGCGCCGATCTCCTGCCAGGTGCCCGGGATGAACTGCATCGGGCCGATCGCCCGGTCGTAGACCCGGTCGCCGTCGAGCTGCCCCTGGTCCGTGTCGAGGATCCTCGACCGGCCGCCCTGCCCGTCGAGCGCGTCGCCGCGGATCTCCTTGGAGGTCAGGCCGCTGGGCAGCAGCGTGACCCCGCCGGTGGTGCCGTGCCGGGACTCCACGTAGCCGATCGCGGCGAGCGTGGTCCAGCTCAACTGGCAGCTGCGGTGGGTCTGGGCGAGCACCAGCTCGGCGTAGCCGTAGGCCTGCAACGCCACCGCCGGGACGTCGGTGGTGCCGCTGACCCGCTGGGCCCAACCCGCCAGCGCGTCGGCCGGGCGGCCGGTCGGCAGCGCCGGGGCGTTGGTCACGCCACCGGGCGGCGGTGTGCCGGACGGCCCGAGGCTGCCCGGCGGGCCGGTCGGTCCGGGGAGCACGGGCGCGCCGGTCAGCCCCGGCGCCGGGCCGGTCTGCGGCACGCCGAAGACCGGTGCGGCCGAGGTGGCCTCCACGGCGACCGGCTCCGGCTTGCGGATGGCCGCCGGCACCAGCACCGCGCCGGCCGCGGTGGCGGCCCCGACCAGGGCGAGCAGGAACAGCGCCGGCAGGGTGGTGCGCCCGCTCGGCCGGCGGGACCAGTCCCGGGTGGCCCGGGCCGCGCCCACGGCGAGCTGCCGGGGTCGCACCGGGCCCGCGTGCGCGAAGGGCATCCGCCGCCGCCGGCCACCGGGGCCGGGCTGCCCGGCGTCGGCCTCCGCGCTTGACCCGGCCGTGGACGTCGACTTCCCCGTGGACGCCGCGTGCTCGGCCGTGGACACGTCTTCCGGTGTGGAGGGAGCTGTCCCGGGGGTCCCGGAGTCGGACCGGGCACGGCGGGGGCGCGGGACCGGCCCGGCGCCGCCGTCGGGCGGCGCGGCGGGTCGCAGGGGCCGGGCCGTGTTCCGCCGTTCGCCGTCCACCACCCGTCGAGTATCACCCATCGGTGCGACGACGTCAGGCCCGGCCGTACGCTGGCCGCATGCCCCGGTACGAGTTCCGCTGCCGCGCCTGCGGCGACACCTTCGAGGTCAACCGTCCGATGGCCGAGGCCGGCCGGCCCGCCACCTGCCCCCAGGGCCACGCGGACACCGTGAAGCTGCTGTCCACCGTCGCGTTCACCGGTCGCGGCGGGTCGGGCCCGGTGGGCGGGACCCCCGCGCCCGGCGGCGGTGGCTGCTGCGGCGGCGCCTGCGGTTGCTGACCCGGCACCCTCGGCCGGCCCGCCGGTCGATCCGGGGCTTGCCGCCCGTGTGATCCTTTGGCACCTTGAGTCGGCATCGGCCCGACCGTTCTCACGATGCGTGACGACGTGATCATAGGGCAGCATGAACCCGACGTCAGCGGGCGGAGGTTCGACGTATGTCGCCACGGATCCACCTCCCCAGCGGGTGGGTGACCTTCGTGTTCACCGACATCGAGGGCTCGACCCGGATGGCCCGGATGCTCGGGCCGGTCTACCGTCCCGTGCTGCGTGAGCACCGCCGGTTGTTGCGGGACACGCTGGCCGGCACCGACGGGGCGGAGCTGCTGACCGAGGGCGACTCGTTCTTCCTCGCCTTCCCGGACGCGGCCGCCGCGGTGCACGCCTGCATGACCGCGCAGCGCGCGCTCGTCGGGCACAACTGGCCCAACCCCGACGCCACGCCCCGGGTGCGGATGGGCCTGCACACCGGCTACGCCGAGCCGCGCGACGGCGAGTACGCCAGCCCCGAGGTGCACCGGGCGGCCCGGGTGGCCGCCGCGGCGCACGGCGGGCAGGTGCTCTGCTCGGCGGCCACCGCCCGGCTCGCCGACCCGCTGCCGGACGGCGCGTCCCTGCTCGACCTCGGCCTGCACCGGTTGCGCGGCTTCGACGACCGGGAGCGGCTGTTCCAACTTGTCGCGCCCGGCCTGGAACGGCGGTTCCCGCGTCCGCGTACGGCCGACGCGGCGGCGCACAACCTGCCCACCCCGGCCACCTCGTTCGTCGGCCGGCACTTCGAGCGCGCCGAGTTGGGTCGGCTGGTCGAGGCGTACCGGCTGGTGACCGTGCTCGGCGCGGGCGGCGCCGGCAAGACGAGGCTGGCGGTGGAGCTGGCCTCCGGGATCGTCGAGGACTATCCGGACGGCGTGTGGTTCGTCGACATCGCCGCGGTGACCGATCCCGGGCTGGTGGCGTTCGAGATCGCCGCCGTGCTCGGCCTGCGCCCGGAGCCGGGCCGGCCGATGGTGGACACCCTGGTCGAGTACGCGGCGCCACGCCGGATGCTGGTGGTGCTGGACACGTGCGACGCCCAGCCTGCCGCCTCCGCCGAGGTGATCTCCCGGCTGCTGGCCGGCGGCCGGGGCGTGCGGGTGCTGGCGACCAGCCGGGAGTCGTTCGGCGTACCCGGTGAGGTGGTGTGGCGGATCCCGCCGCTGTCGGTGGACGAGGAGCCGGGCGGGGGCGCCAGCGACGCGGTGGCCCTGCTGCTGGACCGGACGGCGGCGGCTCGGGGCGGCCGGGCGCCGGACCCGGCGGAGCAGGCCGACCTGCGCCGGGTGGTGCGGCGGCTGGACGGGTTGCCGCTCGCCATCGAGTTGGCCGCGGCGCGGCTGCGGGTGCTGTCGGCGGGTCAGCTGGCCGAGCGGCTCGACGACATGCTGGGCACGCTGGACGCCGGGCGGGAGGCGGCGGAGCCGCCGCCGGTGGAGGCCGGCTGGAGCGGCAACCAGCAGGACACCGTCGACCTGGTGGCCGCCGCGACCGGCGCCGCCCCGCCGAGCCCGGCGAGCCGGGCGGTGCAGCGCTCGGCCAGCGAACGACACCTGACCATCCAGGCCACGGTGACGTGGTCCTACCGCACGCTGGGGGCGCGTTCGGCGCGGCTGCTGCGCTGGATGGCGGTCTTCGCCGGCCCGGTGGACCTGCCGACCGTGCAGTGGCTGCTCGACGAGGATCCGCTGGACCCGCTGTCGGTCCTGGTGGACAAGTCGATGGTGCTGGCCGAGCCGCACGCGTCGGGCAGCACCTACCGGATGCTGGACCCGATCCGGGCGTACGCGGCGCGGCGGCTGATTGAGACGGGCGAGGAGCAGAGCGCCCGGGACCGGCACGTCGCCTGGTCCCGGCACGCGTTGGACCGGGCGCACCTGGGCCCGGACGGTCGCCCGGTGACGCTCTCCCTCTACGCGCTCGACCCGCTGGCCGGGGAGTTGCGGGCCGCGCTGCGCTGGTGCGCCACCGGTGGCAGCGCCCGGTCGGGCCTGCACCTGGCCGGCGGTCTGGACCAGTGGTGGCGGGAGCGCGGGCTGGCCCGCGAGGGGCGGCTCTGGCTGTTCCGGCTCTACGGGCGGATCGCCGAGACCGGGGAGGCGATCCCGGAGGCGGAGCTGGCCGCGGCCTACCACATGCACTCGCTGCACGCCGGGGCGGACGGGGAGTTCGCCGAGGAGCTGCGCTACTCGCAGCGCGCCGAGGCGGCCGCCCGGCAGGCCGGCGACCGGGGACTGCTGGCCCGGGTGCTGGCCGGTCGCGCCGCGCCGTTGGTCGACATGGGACAGTTCGCCGAGGCGGAGCGGGTCTGCCGCGAGGTGATCGACTGGGCGTACGCGCAGGACGTGGTGGGGGACGCGCTGCTCGCCGTCTACAACCTGGCCGAGCTGCTCTGGCGTCGGGGCGCGTTGGACGAGGCGGCCGAGCTGCTCGGCGCGGCCCGCCCGGTGGAGGCGGCCCGGCCGGTCGAGCGGGGCCGCCGCTCGGTGGACATGCTGCTCGGCATGGTGGCGCTGTCCCGGGGTGACCTGGTGGCCGCGCACGAGCACCTGCTGGTGGCGTTGCGGTCCCGGATGAGCCACGGCTACCTGGGCCGGGCCTGCGACACGATCAACGCGATCGCGGTGCGCTGCGCGCTGGCCGGGGATGCGGTGTCCGCCGCCCGGCTCTTCGGCGCGGCCCAGGCCACCCGGGCCAACCTGCGGGCCACCCCGGGCATCCACGGGCCCTACTGGCTGGGCCGGCAGGCGGAGCTGCGCCGGGCGCTGGGCGACGAGGCGTTCGACGCGGCCTGGGCGGCCGGGGCCGGCCTGCGGTTGGACGAGGCGGCGGCGCTGGCCCTGCACGTCGAGCACCCCGACCTGGCGGCGGACTCACCCCGGTTCGGGACGCCCACCGCCGGCCCCCGGCCGGCCGCCGAGCCGCGCAGCACCACGGGCTGACCGGTCGGGCGGCCCGGGTGCGGGCCGCCCGATCGGGGGTCAGCCGCGGACGGCGGCGCGGCGTTCGGCGTCGGCCTTCATCCGGGCGGCGCGGTCGAGGTCGGCCTGCTGCACCGCGGCGACCGAGCCGAAGATGCTGACCGCCTGGTAGTAGGTCCAGGCCAGGCTGTAGCAGGCCGGGCGGACCACCGAGTTGTAGGTGGCGCAGACCCGCTTCAGGTCCGCGTAGAAGGCGCTGTCGAGGCGGGACTTGTTGGCCGGGAAGATGCCCATGGCCTTGTGGTTGCGGTAGCCGAAGTCGTGCCGGTAGCAGGACAGGTTGAAGGTGAAGCCGAGCGGGTTGTCCGGGCTGGACGAGCAGTAGTCGGTGGACCAGTCGAAGCCGTACTCGGCCCAGGGGGCCTTGTTCAGCCGGGCGCTGTTCCAGGCGTTGTAGCTGGAGGCGCTGGTCTGGGTCCAGGACGACAGCACCGAGAGTTTCTGCTGGGTGCTGACCGCGGCGGCGGCCGGTGTGGCCAGGCCGAGCAGGGTGAGCAGGGCGAGCGTTCCGGCGGCGAGGGCGGTGGCGAGGCGACGGGACACGGGGACCTCCGCGGGGTGGGCGTCGGGACGGGTGACAACCCGGGATCTCCGGATTTCGACAAGTGTCGATCAATGGGGTGGCGGGGGCGATGGCGCGGGAAACGGCTCGCTGACATCCGCCCAAACAGACGAATGCCCCCGGGTCGCCGTGGCGGCCCGGGGGCATTCGGTGGGATCAGCGGACGAAGCGCGGCAGGCTCGCCGGGCTCTCGTTCGCCAGGCGGTCCAGCGCGGTCACGTAGTAGGTGTACCGCGTGCCGGCGGCCGCCGTGGTGTCCACCCAGGACTGGACGGCGCCGTCGGTGGCCCGGACGGTGCCGACCAGGTGGGAGGCGTCGGCGAAGTCGCAGCGACCGGCCAGGCCGAGGCCGTCGAACCGGTAGATCGCGTACGACGCGGCGGTGCCGAGCGGGCCCCTGCCGTCGGCCGGCTGTCGCCAGCTCAGCCGTACCCCGTCCGCCTGCCGTTGGGCCTTGGTCACCACCGGGAACAGCAGCGGCTTGTGCGGCAGGTGGGTCATCCTGGGCACCAGCGCCGGGCGGGAGTAGTGCTCGGCGGCGTAGATGTCGGTGGCGCCGAGCCGGTTGGCCCGGACCTGCACCGCCGAGAAGTGCACGTTGCCGAGCACCTCCGGGTATGACCGGTTCAACGTCAGGTGGTTCGACAGCTCCTGCGGGTTCATCCAGAACGACCCGTACGCCGGCTCACCGCTCTTGTAGTCGGCCTGGCCGATGTAGAGCTGGACCCTGGTGCCGCGCACCTGCTCGGCCCACCACGGCACCAGCCGGGCGTAGTCGGCCGCCGGGTACTGGCCGATGTACCAGTAGAGCTGCGGCACGACGTAGTCGATCCACTCCTCCTTGATCCACTTACGGGTGTCGGCGGAGATGATGTCGTACGACTGCGAGCCGGTGGTGTCCGAGCCGTTCGGGTCGGCCGAGGCGTTGCGCCAGATCCCGAACGGGCTGACGCCGAACTTCACCCACGGCTTGGCCGCCTTGATCTTGGCGTTCATCTCCTGCATCAGCAGGTTGATGTTGTCCCGCCGCCAGTCGGCCTTGTCGGTGAAGCCGCGGTTGTACTGCGCGAACGTGGCGTCGTCCGGCACCTGGTAGGTGCCGCTCGGGTACGGGTAGAAGTAGTCGTCGAAGTGCACGCCGTCCACGTCGTACCGCGTGACCGCGTCCATCATCGCGGTCTGGACGAACTCGCGGACCTCGGGGATGCCGGGGTTGTAGTAGAGCCGGCTGCCGGCGACACCGGCGGGCGGGTAGGCGAAGACCCAGTCGGGGTGCTGTCGGGCCGGGCTGTTCGGTGCCAGCTTCGACAGGTCGGCGCCGGCGCCGCCGGGCGCGGGCATGGAGACCCGGTACGGGTTGAACCAGGCGTGGAACTCCAGGTTCCGCTTGTGGGACTCGGCCACCAGGAAGGCCAGCGGGTCCCAGTCCGGGTCCTGGCCGCGCACCCCGGTCAGGTACTCCGACCACGGCTCGTACGGCGAGGGCCAGAACGCGTCCGCGGTCGGGCGGACCTGGACCACGACGGCGTTGTGGTTGAGCTTCTGGGCCAGGTCGAGCCAGGCCAGGTATTCGGCCTTCTGCTTGGCGACCTGGTCCGGCGCGGTCCAGGAGTCCTTGCTGGGCCAGTCGATGTTCGTCACCGAGGCGATCCACATGGCCCGGAACTGCCGCTTCGGCGTGGCCGGGTTCGTGACGCAGTCGGTGGAGGTCGTGTCGGTGGAGGTGGGCGCCGGCGCGGCCTGCGCCGGGCTGCCGGCGACCAGCGCGCCGAGCAGCGCCGCGGCCAGCGCGGCGGCTCCCAGCCGAGTTGCCTTCATGCGGTGCGGTCCCTTCGTCGGGTCCGGTGGGACGGCAAGATTCGCCGCGTGACTCAAGTCACCGGTAGAAAACTTTCATCAATCCGTACGCGGCGCAAGACCCCCGTGCCGGATCGATGCGCCCGGTCCGACCCGGCGGCGCCCCGCCGGGTGGCGCACGTTCCGCATGGTGACCGAACCGACACGTCAGGTATTGGATTGGGTCGGGGAGGGGCTGGGTAGCTTGGCCGGTCACGGACCGCCACCGTGGTGGTCACACGGGTGGGGGAGGTGATCCATGTCAGTCCTGCGGACCAAGCCGATCCAGGACGTGCTCGCCCAGGGTGACGCCGACGGCAGCGACGGCAAGCCCGGGCTGCGCCGCCGGCTCGGCTCGTTCGACCTGATGGGCTTCGGCATCGGGATCGTGATCGGTACCGGCATCTTCACGCTGACCGGCATCGAGGCGAAGAACAGCGCGGGCCCGGGTGTGGTGATCTCCTTCGGCATCGCCGGGGTGGTCGCGCTGCTCGCCGCGCTCTGCTACGCCGAGCTGGCCGCCAGCGTGCCGACCGCCGGCAGCGCCTACACCTACGCGTACGCGACCATGGGCGAGATCGTCGCCTGGATCATCGGCTGGGACCTGCTGCTGGAGTTCGCGCTCGGCGCGGCGGTGGTGGCCCGGGGCTGGTCCGGCTACCTCGCCGACCTCGTCGGCCTGCCCAGCGCCTGGTTCGCCGAGGAGGGCAGCATCGTCAACCTCGGCGCGATCGCCATCGTGCTGGTGCTCGGCGCGATCGGCATCGTCGGCATCCGGGAGTCCGCCCGGGTGACCAACCTGCTGGTCCTGGTGAAGGTGGCGATCTGTGCCTTCATCATCATCGCCGGGCTGTTCTTCGTGAAGGCGGCCAACCTCAGCCCGTTCGTCCCGTCCAGCGAGCCGGCCGGCGCCGGCGAGGACGGAATCCGGCAACCGGTGACCCAGGCCATCTTCGGGATGGAACCCTCCGTCTTCGGCTTCGCCGGCGTGCTCACCGCCGCCGCCGTGGTGTTCTTCGCGTACACCGGGTTCGAGGCCGTGGCGAACCTGGGTGAGGAAACCCGCAAGCCCAAGCGGGACCTGCCGCTGGGCCTGCTCGGCACGCTGCTCATCTCCACCGTGCTCTACATCGGCGTCTCGCTGGTCGTGGTCGGCATGGTCAAGTACACCGAGATCGACGAGGGCGCGCCGATCGCGTCCGCGTTCAAGGCCGCCGGCGCCGGATGGGCCGCGGTGCTCGTCTCCATCGCCGCGATCGCCGGCCTGACCAGCGTGATCCTGGTCGACCTGGTGGCCATGGGCCGGATCGGCTTCGCCATCGCCCGGGACGGGCTCATCCCGCCCTCGATCGCCAAGGTGCACCCGCGCTGGGGCACCCCGTACCGGATCTCCGCGATCATGACGGTGGGGGTCGCGCTGCTCGCCGGCTTCCTGCCGCTCTCCGCGCTGGCCGACCTGGTCAGCATCGGCGCGCTCTGCGCGTTCGTGCTGGTCTCGATCGCGGTGCCGATCCTGCGCAAGCGGCGGCCCGACCTGAACCGGCCGTTCAAGGTGCCGTTCTCGCCGGTGCTGCCGATCGTCTCCGCGCTGGCCTGCCTCTACCTGATGCTGAACCTGTCGGTGGAGACGTGGCTGCGGTTCCTGGCCTGGATGCTGCTCGGCGGCATCATCTACTTCGGCTACGGGCACCGCAAGAACCGCCTGGCCCGCCGCGAGCACTCCTCGGACACCCCCGAGCCCGCCCCCACCCCCTGAGGCGGGCACCTGAAAGGAAGGGCCCCTTCTTAACACCGCGGTGTTAAGAAGGGGCCCTTCCTTTACCGGAGGCGTTAAGAGGGGGCCCTTCCTTACGGGCGGGGCTGCGCGGACCCGGTGGGGCCCTTGAGCACCGGCTTGCCGTCGGTCCACACGATCTCGTCCAGCCACACCTGCCGACCCGGCTCGGTGGTGCCCTCCTGCCCCGGCGGCCAGGCGTGGTAGATCAGCCAGGTACGCCCGTCCTTCTCCACCATCGAGGCGTGCCCCGGCCCGGACGCCACGTCGTTGCTCTTCAGGATCGGGTTCTCCGGCGCTTTCACGCACGGCCCGGCCGGCCCCTCGCACACCGCGTAGCCCTCGGCGTAGGTGTCCTTGTCGTACGCGTTGGCGGCGAAGAACAGGAACAGCGTCCCGTCGTGCCGGTGCAGGAACGGCCCCTCGATCAGGGTGCCCTCCCACGGCTCGGTCTGCTTCAGCAGCTTCGCCGCCGGGCCGGTCAGCCGCAGCCCGTCCGGGGAGAGGCGCTGCGACCAGAGCCAGGTGTCCACCCCGATCGCGTTGCCGTCGTTCTTCCACAGCAACCACAGGCTGCCGTCGGTGTCCGGGAACGGGCTGGCGTCGATCGAGCCGCCCAGGTCCGCCTGGCAGACCAGCGGCCCGGCGGAGTCGTCGGCGTACGGGCCGAGCGGCGTGCTCGCCACTGCCCGGCCCAGGCACTGCCGGCCGGAGGCGCGGTCGGCCACGGTGTAGTAGAGGACGAACCGGTCCGGGGCGAGCTGGATCACCTCGGGCGCCCAGGTCTTGCCCGCGTCCGCCCAGTCCGGCAACTCCGGCAGCGCGTCGCCGGCCGGGGTCCACTCGACCAGGTCGGGTGAGGTGAGCACCGGGACGTTACGCCCGCCGGCGTTGGTGTGGAACAGGTACCAGGTGTCGCCGACCCGGATCGCCTGCGGGTCGGGGGCGTCGCTGCGGACGACCGGGTTGGTGAACACGCGTGCGCCCTCCGGCGTACTCGACGGGGTGGGTCCGCTGTCGCAGCTGGCGACGAGCAGCGCGGCGGCCAGGGCCGCCGCGCCGCGTCGCCGGAGTCGCCGGCCGGTCATCCCTTCAGGCCGCTGCGGGAGACGCCCTGGATGACGTGACGTTGCGCCAGCACGAACAGGATCAGCACCGGCACGCTGGCCAGCATCGCGCCCGCCATGATGACCGGGTAGTCGGTCACGTACGCGCCCTGGAGCAGGCCCAGGCCCGCCGGCAGGGTCAGCCGCTCCGGGCTGAACAGCACGTACACCGGCCAGAGAAAGTCGTTCCAGTTGGTGAGGAACGACAGCACCGCCAGCGTGGCCAGGGCCGGCTTCGACAGCGGCAGCAGCACCTGGCGGAAGATCTGCCACTGGTTCGCCCCGTCCAGCACCGCCGCCTCCTCCAGCTCGGCCGGGATGGAGAGGAAGAACTGGCGCAGGAAGAACACCCCGAACGCGCTGGCCGCGCCGGGCACGATCACCACGGTCAGCGTGTCGATCCAGCTCAGCCGCTCGGCGATGATGAAGTTCGGGATGATCAGCGAGGTCGGCGGGAGGAAGAGCGTGCCGACGATCAGCGCGAACAGCACCTTGCGGCCGCGGAACCGCATCCGGGCCAGGGCGTACGCGGCCATCGACGCGGTGACCAGCACCAGCAGCGTGTGCAGGGTGGCCGCCAGCATGCTGTTGAGGAACCACCGCAGCACCGGGTTGGCCGCGTTGTTCAGGATCTGGTCGTAGCCGTAGGTGGAGAACGGGTTCGGCAGCCAGCCCGGCGGGACCTGTTGCGCGTCGTCGTAGGTCTTCACCGAGGTCAGCAGCATCCAGACCAGGGGAGTCACGAAGATCGCGGTGATCAGGAGCAGGACGGCGTAGCGCAGCGCCGGACGCAACTTCGACATGGCGGTCCCCTCAGTCTTCCCGGTAGCGGAACAGCCGGAAGTTGACGACGCTCACCACCGCCAGCATCAGCGCGAAGAACACGCTCATCGCGGCGGCCCGACCGGCGTCGTAGTCGCGCAGCCCCTCGTCGACGATGCGCCAGACCACGGTCCGGGTCTGTTCGCCCGGCGCGCCCTGGGTGATCAGGAAGGCCTGCCCGAAGACGTTCGCCGAGGCGAGGATCGTGGTGGTGAAGACGAAGAGCAGGACCGGGCGCAGGCCGGGGATGGTGACGTGGCGGAACCGGTCCCACCCGCCGGCGCCGTCGACCTTCGCCGCCTCGTACAGCTCGGCCGGGATGTCCTGGAGGCCGGCCAGGTAGATCACCGCGTTGAACCCGCAGGTCCACCACACGGTCACGCCGACCAGGGACACCCAGGCCCACGGCACGTCGGTGACCCACGGCGTGTCCGCCGGCAGCCCGACCGCGCCGAGCAGCCGGTTGACCAGGCCCAGGTTGGCGTCGAGCAGGAACCGCCAGAGCAGGCCGATCACCGCCACGCCGAGCACGTACGGGGCGAAGAACGCGGCCCGGAAGAACGTGCGGCCGGGGAACGAGCGGTTGAGCAGCAGCGCCAGCCCCAGCGGGACGACCACCAGCAGCGGCACCGAGAAGAGGGTGAAGATCCCGGTGGCCCGGAAACTGGACCACCAGTCCCCGTAGATGGCCGAGTCGCTGGAGAACAGGTCCTGGTAGTTGTCCAGCCCGATGAACGGCCGGTTGGGCAGCTGGAGGTCCCACTGGTGCAGGCTGATCCAGACCCCGAACAGGATCGGCGCCAGGCCGAAGACGCCGAACAGGACCAGGTACGGCGCGAGGAAGAGGTACGGCGTGGCCCGGTTGCCGCGTTCCGTCGCGCCCCGGCGGCGGGTACGCCCCGCCGGGGGCGGCGCGCCGTCACGCGCCGCCCCGACCTCGATCACGTCCGCCACGACGGATCAGTTCCCGTACTTCTTGCGGTTGTCCTCGAGCTGCTTGTCGGCCTTCGCCACGCCGTCGTCCAGGGCCTGCTTCGGCGACTTCTTGCCCAGCGCCGCCTCGTTGAAGGCGCTGTAGAAGGTCAGCATCGTCTCGCCGAGACCCGGGGCCGCCGGCGGGAACGCGGCGTACTCCAGCTCCGGCGCGAGCGCGTTGACCTCGGTGAGCGCCTTGAACTCGGCGCTGTCCCGGACCGCCTTGCGGGCCGGCACCTGGCCGCCCTTGGCCCAGTCCAGCGAGTGCTGGCTCAGCCAGTTGATGAAGACCTTCGCGCCGGAGACCTTGTTGTTGTCGGCGCTGCGCTGCTTGACGATGGTGAAGTTGTGCGAGTTCGCCCAGGCGGCCTGCTGGGTGCCGATCTGGGGCAGCGGGGCCACGCCCCACTCCACGTTCGCGCTCTTCTTCAGGTCGTTGATCTGCCAGATGCCGTTCCAGTTGAACGCGTTCTTGCCGCTCTTGAACGCCAGGTAGTCGGCGTCCTGGCCGACGTTGGCCGGAGAGTGGCCCTGCTTGATCAGGTCGACCAGCCAGGTGCACGCCTCGACCGCCGGGTCGGAGTTGAAGGTCGCCTTCGCCACCTCGTCGTCGAAGAGCTTCCCGCCCCACTGGTGCAGCAGGCTGTAGAACGTCATGCCGCCGGTGAACTGGAACGGGCTGACCCAGAAGCCCTGCACGCCCGACTTCTTCAGCTCGGTCAGCGCGGCGGTGTACTCGTCCTTCGTCGCCGGCGGCTTGTTCGGGTCCAGGCCGGCCTTCTGCATGACGGCCTTGTTGTAGTAGAAGCCGAGTGGGTGCATGTCCAGCGGGATGCCGTACCGCTTGTCGTTGTAGAGGCCGCCCTTCCAGACCGTGGGGGCGAAGTCGCCCTCGCTCAGTTCCAGGGCCTTGGCCACGTCGTCCAGTTCGCTGATCGTGCCGCGGGCGGCGAACGTGGCGAGCTGGTCCATGTGCATGACCGCGATGTCCGGGCCGTTGCCGCTGGAGACCGCACCGGGGAGCTTGCTGTAGTAGTCCTCCCACTGGTAGGTGATCACGCTGACCGCGATGTTCTGGTGCTCGCTGTTGAACTGCTGCACCAGGGCCTTGAAGATGTCGCCGTCCCCGCCGGTGAAGCCGTTCCACAGCTTGAGGTCGACCTTCGGGCCGGTGTATTCCTTGCCGCCGTTGCCGGCCGCGCCGGACGTGCCGGAGCTGCTGCCGCCACCGCATCCGGCCAGTGTCAGCGAGGCCGCCGCGCCGAGGCCGACACCGAGGCCGAGCAGGCGCCGCCGGCTCATCTCGTTCTGGATCATGCTCACTCCTTGGGGGACGGGATGAAGTATTTCCTGGTCACGACTGCGGGGCGAACCGCAGCAGGTTCCAGGAGGTGGCGGGCAGCGCCACGGTGCAGCGGCCGCCGTCGAGGGTGGGGGTGGTGAGCTCCCGGGGCGTGACCCGCTCGGGGTCCGTCTCGGTGTTGGTGGCGGCGGGGTCGGCCCCGGCCGCGACTGTGGTGTGCGCCTGGGCGTGCAGGCCGGGCAGGCCGCGCAGGTCCATCTCGAGCGGGACGTCGTCCGGGCCGCGGTTGACCGCGAAGACGGCCAGGCCGCCGGTCTCCTCGTCGTGCACGGCGACGGTGTCCAGCACCGGCACGTCGCCGTACCGGCTGGTCTCGTAGGTCGGGCCGACCGGCTCGGTGCGCAGGACCGTGCCGCGCGCGTACCGGGCGGTGAGGGCGAACGGGTGGAAGATGCTCTGCCGCCAGGCGGGGCCGCCGGTGCGGGTGCGGATCGGGGCGATCACGTTGGCGAGCTGCGCCTGGCAGGCCACACCCACCCGGTCGGCGTGCCGGAGCAGGGTGATCAGCAGGTCACCCACCACGACCGCGTCGACCGCGGTGAAGTCGTCCTCGATCAGCGCCGGGGCCTCGACCCAGCCGCGCCGGTCCAGGTCGGCCTGGAGGCGGGACTGGTACCAGACGTTCCACTCGTCGAAGGAGATCTTCAGCTTGCGCTTCTGCCGCAGCTTGGCGCCGACGTGGTCGGCGGTGGCGGTCACCTCGGTGATGAAGGCGTCCATGTCGACGGCGGAGGCGAGGATGCTGGCCCGGTCGCCGTCCGAGGGGTCGTAGTAGGTGTGGGCGGAGATGTAGTCGACGTGCTCGTAGGTGTGCTCCAGCACGGTCGCCTCCCACGACGCGTACGTGGACATCTGCCGGTTGGAGCTGCCGGAGGCGATCAGGCTGATCGACGGGTCGATCATCTTCATGGCGCGGGCGGTCTCGGCGGCCAGCCGGCCGTACTCGTCGGCGGTCTTGTGCCCGACCTGCCACGGCCCGTCCATCTCGTTGCCGAGGCACCACAGCCGCACCCCGTACGGCTGTTCGGCGCCGTGCTTGCGGCGCAGGTCGGACAGTTGGGTGCCGCCCGGATGGTTGGCGTACTCCAGCAGGTCGCAGGCCTCGGCCACGCCGCGGGTGCCCAGGTTGACCGCCATCATCGGCTCGACCCCGGCCTCGGCCGCCCAGGTCATGAACTCGTCCAGGCCGAACGCGTTGGTCTCGATCGTCTTCCAGGCCAGGTCGAGCCGGCGCGGACGGTCGCCCACCGGCCCGACGCCGTCCTCCCACCGGTAGCCGGAGACGAAGTTGCCGCCGGGGTAGCGGACCACCGACACGCCCATCTCCCGGGTCAGGTCCAGCACGTCGCGCCGCAGGCCGCGCGGGTCGGCGCTCGGGTGCCCCGGCTCGTAGACCCCGCCGTAGACGCAGCGCCCCATGTGCTCGACGAAGGAGCCGAAGAGCTGTCGGTCGGCCGGGCCGACCCGGAACGCCGGGTCGACCGTGAGCTGCGCGTTCGGCACGGGTGCCACCTTTCCCTCGGTGCTGTCGCCGGGTGACCGCGGTCACCCGTGTCCCTGGTTTCTACAACGTTGTAAGCAACGCTGTAAAGAGGTCGTTACGTCGTCGTGACGCGGTAGAGTGCGGCCAGCGTTCACCGGGGAGGAAGTTCAGTGCGGCACAGGCTCAAGGACGTGGCGGAACGGGCCGGCGTGTCGGTGAAGACCGTCTCGAACGTGGTCAACGGCTACCAGCACGTACGCGCCGACACCCGGGCCCGGGTCGAGGAGGCCATCGCCGAACTCCACTACCGGCCCAACCTCTCCGCCCGCAATCTGCGCAAGGGGCGCACCGGCGTGATCGCGCTGGCCGTGCCCGAGCTGGACATCCCCTACTTCGCCGAGCTGGCCCGGCACGTGGTCACCGCCGCCGCCGAGCACGGCTGGACGGTGCTGATCGACCAGACCGGCGGCGGCTCCGAGCAGGAACGCAAGGCGGCCAGCGGGATCGGCGACCACATGATCGACGGCCTCATCCTGAGCCCGCTCGCGCTCACCGCCGACGACCTGGCCGCCCTCGACGGACTGCCGATGGTGCTGCTCGGCGAGCGCGTCGACCACGGCCCCGCCGACCACGTCATGGTCGACAACGTGGCCGCCGCCCGGGAGATCACCGCCCACCTGGTCGGCCTCGGCCGTCGCCGGATCGCCGCGATCGGGTCGCAGCGCACCCCCGAGGGCGCCAGCGCCCGGCTGCGCCTGGCCGGCTACACCGCCGCCCTGGCCGAGGCAGGCATCGCGTACGACGACAGCCTGGTGGCGCCCGCGCCGGCCTGGCACCGCGCCGACGGCGCGGCCGCCATGCGGCACCTGCTCACCTCCGGGGTACGCCCCGACGCCGTGTTCTGCTTCAACGACACGCTCGCGCTCGGCGCGTTGCGCGCCCTGCACGAGGCGGGTCTGCGCGTGCCCGAGGACGTGGCGGTGGCCGGCTTCGACGACATCGAGGACGGCCGCTTCTCGATCCCGACGCTGAGCACCGTCGCGCCGGACAAGGAGCGGGTCGCCCGGCTCGCGGTGGAGCTGCTCGCCGGCCGGCTCGGCGCCGACCGTGAGGCCCCGCCGAGGGAGCTGGTCGCCCCCCACCGCCTGGCCCTCCGCGAATCCGCCCCACCCACCTGACCGCACCCGCCGGGGTAGGTGGTTGGGGTCAGTCGAAGAAGCGGGCCAGGTGGGAAAGGGGTGGGGCGGGGGCGTCGGGGGGTAGAGGGGTGAGGTCGGCGAAGACGGAGGCGCCGTCGCAGCCGACGTGCAGCGGATACCAGCGCGGGGTGCCGGGCGGGCGCTGACCGCAGATGCCCTTGAACGTCTGCACGTCGAGCAGGCGGACGTGGGTCGGGTCGGCGACCGCGTTGACGTGCCGCCACCAGGGGCTCATCACGTGCAGCACCCCGCCCGGTCGGAGCACCCGGTGGCACTCGTCGAACAGCGGCAGGAAGTCGATCAGGTGCTCGACGATGTGCACCGCGAAGAACACGTCGACCGAGTCGTCGCGCAGCGGCAGTGAGCCGGCGAGGTTGGCGACCGCGTTCACCCCGGGCGCCGGATAGATGTCCAGCCCCAGGTTGCCCGGCCACTGCTTGGTCGCCCCGCAGCCGAGGTCGACCACCACCGGCGGCCGGCCGGCGACGCCCACCCGGCACCACACGCCGAGCACCCCGGACAGCCGGCCGATCATCTCCCGGACCAGTCGCAGCTCCGCCGGGTCGGCGACCTCGCCGGTCAGGTGTGCCACCCCCCGGTCGAAGCTCACCTCCACGGTCACTCCGCGCAACCGCTCGTCGTGCCGGGCCATGTCGGCCCACGCCTCGGCGAGGAAGCCGTCGGCCTGTCGGAGCCGCTCACCCGAGAGCGCGGCCTGCCCCATCGCCACCATGTGCCACCTCCGGCGGCGCGTTACCCCCAATTCGCCCCGATACACGCCCACCAGGCACTGCCGACCGATGCCCGGATGCACCCGGGCCGTCACCAACCGCGCGAGGAGCCGCCCGGCCGTCCGACCCCGAGCGCGACCGTAGGCCCCTCCGCCGCGCCCGCATCACCGGGCGTCGGCTTACCCGTCCGGGCCTGCCGCGCCGACGATTTCCTCCAGAGGTGGTCTGCCCGGCCGGGTGCGTCGCGCCGACGAGGGCCCTCGACGCTGTTTCCTCCCGGCGGCGGCTCGCTCGCCCGGGTGCGTCGCGCCCACGAAGGCATCCCCCCTGACAACGATATGACTCAGAGTCATAAATATGACCAGGAGTCATATCGCTCCCGGGGCCGGTAGTCACCCGCCGGCCAGCACGAGCCGTTTCCGCATGCGCACTCCCTCGCCCTCGACGATGACCAAGGAGTTTGTGTCGAGAGCGGCCTGCCCCGCTGACGCAAACTCCTTGATCACCGCCGGGACGGGGGAGCGGAAGGGAGGGGAGGGGGTCAGGTGGGGAGGGTGCGGCGGGGGGTTCGGGAGCCGCGCATGCGCTGGCGAGGTTGGGCCGGGGCCGTCTTCGGGCGCTTGAGGTGGTAGCGGTGCAGCTCGGCGTTGCCGGGCAGCGACGGGTCCTCGCTCATCGCGACCAGCTCCCAGCCCTGGTCGCCGGCCCGGTTCAGGTGGGCCAGCGCGGTGTCGCCGTAGGGCGTCACGTCGATCATGGAGCCGTCCGGGCCGTACCAGATGAAGACGATCTCCCAGCCGGTGTCCGTGGTCGCGGCCTGGCGGCGGCGGACCAGCAGCGCGTACTCCCACTTGAGCATGGGCTCATTGTGACCCCGCGCGCGCCGGTCGGCACGGATCAATCCTCGGCGATCCGCCCGTCGGCCACGCGCAGCCGCCGGTTCACGCTCACCGCGTCCAGCATCCGCCGGTCGTGGGTCACCAGCAACAGCGTGCCCGGGTAGGTGGCCAGCGCCGACTCCAGCTGCTCGATCGCGGCCAGGTCGAGGTGGTTGGTCGGCTCGTCGAGCACCAGCAGGTTGACGCCGCGCCCCTGGAGCAGGGCCAGCGCGGCGCGGGTCCGCTCGCCCGGCGACAGCGTCGCCGCCGGCCGCAGCACGTGGTCGGCGCGCAGGCCGAACTTGGCCAGCAGCGTCCGCGCGTCCGCCGGCGCGAGATCTCCTACGGCGGCGCCGAACGCGTCGAGCAGCGGCTGGCCGCCGAGGAACAAGCCTCGGGCCTGGTCCACCTCGCCCACCACCACACCCGGCCCGAGCGCGGCGTGGCCCTCGTCCAGCGGCAGCCGGCCCAGCAACGCGGCCAGCAACGTGCTCTTGCCGGAGCCGTTCGCCCCGGTGATGGCCACCCGGTCGGCCCAGTCGACCTGGAGGTCCACCGGGCCGAGGGTGAAGCCGCCCCGGCGTACCACCGCTCCTCGAAGCGAGGCCACGACGGCGCCGGCGCGGGGCGCGGCGGCGATCTCCATCCGCAGCTCCCACTCCTTGCGTGGCTCCTCGACCACCTCCAACCGCTCGATCAACCGGGCGGTCTGCTTGGCCTTCGCCGCCTGCTTCTCGGTGGACTCGGTCCGGAACTTGCGGCCGATCTTGTCGTTGTCGGTGGCCTTGCGCCGGGCGTTCTTCACGCCCTTCTCCATCCACGCCCGCTGGGTCCGGGCGCGCGCCTCCAGGTCGGCCTTCGTGTCGGCGTACTCCTCGAACTCCTCGCGGGCGTGCCGACGTGCCACGGCGCGCTCCTCCAGGTAGGCCGCGTAGCCGCCGCCGTACTGGTTGACCTGCCCCTGGTGCAGGTCCAGCTCCACGATGCGGTTCACCGTGCGGGTGAGGAACTCGCGGTCGTGGCTGACCAGCACGGTGCCGGCGCGCAGCCCGGTGACGAACCGTTCCAGCCGGTCCAGCCCGGCCAGGTCCAGGTCGTTCGTGGGCTCGTCGAGCAGGAAGATGTCGTAGCGGCTGAGCAGCAGCGAGGCCAGCCCGGCGCGGGCCGCCTGCCCGCCGGACAGGCCGGTCATCGGGTGCTCCAGCTCGACGTCGAGACCCAGCTCGCCGGCGACCTGCGCGGCCCGCTCCTCCAGATCCGCGCCGCCGAGGTCGAGCCACCGTTCCAGAGCGGTCGCGTACGCGTCGTCGGCGCCGGCCGCCCCGGCGGTCAGCGCCTCGGTGGCGACGTCCAGCGCGGCCTGCGCGTCGGTCACGCCGGTACGCCGGGCCAGGAAGTCCCGGACCGTCTCACCGGGCCGGCGCTCCGGCTCCTGCGGCAGGTAGCCGACCGTGGCGGTGGGCGGGTTCAACGCCACCGAGCCCTGCTCGCGGGGTTGAAGGCCGGCGAGCGTCCGCAGCAGCGTGGACTTGCCGGCGCCGTTGACCCCGACCAGGCCGACCACGTCGCCGGGCGCGACGACCAGGCTCAGGTCGGAGAAGAGAAGGCGGTCACCGTGGCCGGCGGTGAGATCCTTGGCGATCAACGTGGCGCTCATCAGGGAACCGAGCCTACCGGCGGGCGCATCCGGATTACCGTGACCCGCGCTCGGGGCGACGCTCGTCTGAGGGAGACTCACAGCCGTGGCGACCACACTGGCGATCGACTGCGGGGGCGGCGGGATCAAGGCCTCCGTGCTGGACGCCGCCGGGACCATGCGGGCCCGACCGTTGCGCGTGCCCACGCCGTACCCCCTGCCCCCGAGCCTGTTCGTGACGACGCTGCTTGATCTCGGCGCCCGGCTGCCCGCGGCGGACCGGCTCACCGTCGGCATGCCCGGCATGATCCGGCACGGCGTGGTGGTGGCCACCCCGCACTACGTGACCCGCTCCGGGCCGCGCAGCCGCGTCGACCAGGACCTGGTCGCGGAATGGTCCGGGTACGACGCGCGCGGCGCGCTGGCCGAGGCGTTCGGCGTACCCGCGCTGGTGCTCAACGACGCCGAGGTGCACGGTGCCGGCGTGGTCGCCGGCACCGGCTGCGAGCTGGTCCTGACGCTCGGCACCGGGCTGGGCAGCGCGCTCTTCGACGGCGGGGTGCTGGCTCCGCACCTGGAGCTGTCGCACGCGCCGGTGCGCTGGAACACCACCTACGACACGTACGTGGGGGAGCCGGAGCGGCGACGCCTGGGCGACGCGTTCTGGTCCCGGCGGATCCGGCAGGTGGTGGACGGCCTGCGGCCGGTGTTCCGCTGGGACCGGCTCTATCTCGGCGGGGGCAACTCGCGGCTGATCCGGCCGGAACAGGTGGCGCGGATGGGGGACGACGTCGTGGTCGTCCCGAACACGGCCGGAATCGTCGGTGGTGTCCGGGCCTGGGACCTGGTGGGCGACCGGTACGACCCGACCCCCTGATCTTCACCCCGTGGAACACTCGCGCTCGCGCCGGTGTTGTGCCAGCGTCGGACAAAGGGCTGACGCGACACGAGGAGGTGGGTCGAGTGGACCTTCTGGCGGAGTACCGGCGGGCGACCATGTTCTTCGACTCCGGGGACCCGACCGGGGCGGCCCGGCTGCTCGAACCGATCATCGAGGCGGAGCCGGACAACTCCTCGGTCCGTCAGCTGCTGGCCCGGGCGTACTTCCAGTCGGCGCAGCTCAACCGCGCCGAGGAGCAGTTGCGCGAGCTGGTCGACCGGGACCCGAGCGACCACTACGCGCACCACGTGCTCGGCCGCACGCTGGAGCGGATGAACCGGCCGGCCGACGCGCTGCGGCACCTGCGGATCGCGGCGGCCATGTACTCGACGAACGCCGACTACACCACGGCCCTGCGCCGGGTGGAGGGCAAGGTCGGTCGTTGAGCCCCGTCGAAGGGCAGCCCGGGTGGGCTGCCCTTCGGCGTACCTAGGATGGACTGGTGAAGCTGAAGCTCGATCTCCACGACATCTACAACAAGGGCCACGACATCGATCGCGCGCTGCGCGGGATCATGGACGAGGCCGTGGCGAAGAAGGCCACGCTCGTGGAGATCATCCCGGGTAAGGGCTCCGGGGCGCTCAAGAAGAAGGTGCTGCGCTTCCTCGACCAGAAGGACGTCAAGCAGCTCTACCACCGGGTCGAGAAGGATTCGAAGAACTTCGGCCGCCTCTTCGTCCACTTCCGCTGGAAGTAGCCTGACGGCCGCTCGTGCGTCAGAGGTCGCGGACGGCGACCGTCTGGCCGCCGCTGCGCTCGCCGGTCGGCCGGAAACCCAGCTTCAGGTAGAACAGCTCCGGTCCGCCGGGCCTGGGCTCCCAGGTGACGTACGCCCGGTCGCCGCCCCGGGCTTTGATCTCCGCGCACACCGCGTCGACGGCGAACCGGCCGTAGCCGTGGCCCTGCGCGTCGGCCGCGATGTTCAGCCGCCAGAGTCCGGCCCGTACGTCGTCCGGGCGGTCGTTCCACGCGATGTCGAAGAACGCCATCAGGAAACCGACGAGCCGGTCCCCGTCGTAGATCACCCTCGGCCAGGCGTGCTCCGGGAAGACGTACGCCTCGGCCAGCGACTTGACCACCGGCGCCACCAGGTCCTCCTGGTCGGGGCGCACCGACAGGCCGAGTGCCGCCTCGTAGTTGTCGGGGGTGATCGTCTCCAGCCGCATGCGGCGCAGCGTAGCGAGCGGGTGTGCCCCCGGCGACCGGGTATCTCTGGACCGCGTCCGCGCAGCCGGCGATCATGCTCGGATGGCTGGGTTGATTGTGGAGATCCACGTTCCCCTGGTGCCGGGGGGTCGTACCGCTGACGCGTACCCCTTTCCCTGGATCGACGACGTCGAGGCTCTCCTCGGCGACCTGGAGGAGCAGGGGGAGATCGAGGTGATCGACGAGGGCGAGGAGTGCGACGACGTCTACGTCTTTGCCGTGGGCGGTGCCGACGAGGCCGGCCTGCTCGCCGCCGCGTCTCGGGTGGCCGCGCTTGACGGCGTGCCCGGGGGCGCGTTCGCCGTGGTCACCGACGACGAGACGGATGAGATCGGCCAGGGGCGCCGGGTGAACCTCGCTCGCTGAGAGTTGACGACGAACGTAGGCCCCGCGGTTCCGGCCGGGAGAGAGCGCGGGCGAACAGGCCCTCACCCGCGATCCCGGACCTGCCGACCTCGACGTCGGGGTGGAGCCGTCGGGCCCATGCCACATGCGACGACCATGGCCCGTTTCGTCACTCGATCAACCGGCGGCGCCGCGCAGGTGCGTGAGCAGGCGCCGGTACTCGACCGGCGTGCCGATGGCGGGGCGGTGCTGCGGGTGGGCGACGTAGTGGCTGATCACGGTGGTGAGGAAGCGGCCGTCGACGCTGTCAACGGGCAACCTGGCGCGGCCCACCACCAGGCCGTGACGCCGCACCAAACCGGGGTTCGCGATGGTCAGTGGGAGCCGCATCGGCGACCGGCCGTAGTCGTGTGGCGTCTCGGTGGCCGGCCGTGCCTCCCACGGGACCGTGCGCGACCCGAGAAGCCCGACTACGTGTACGCCCTCCGGGTCCAACCGCACGTCGTGCCCGCGCCACGTCGCCCGGACCAGCAGCGCGATCAGCGAGAGCCAGAGCACGCCGACGACGACGTCGATCGTGGTGTCGATGCCCGCCTCGGCGGAGCGCAGGTACGAGCCGACGGTCGTGGAAGCCTGCCCGAGGAGCCCCAGGGTGAGCAGGACGCGCCACCCCGCCACGGGCGGGGTGAAGGCCGGTGGTCGCGGCGACACCACCAGCGCGGCGGGCCGGTTTCCCAGCGTGATGATCGCCAGGACCAGGGCGGTCAGGGCGAGGGCGAGGACCGGGAGGAGCACCGCTCGCGCCAGGTCGGGCACGTACCCCATCGCGATGGCGTTCCCGCCCGCCACCAGCAGGCCCACCGTCAGGACGGGACGTCGGTGCCGCGCCACGACCCCGGAGATCGTGTCGATCACGTGGGTGACCCTAGCGCGTGGCGTCCAGTCCGCTGATCGGCCGCGAGGCTCGTGATCGACTTCGCTACGCCGAGGTGACGGTGTCCGTTGGACCGGGACGCCGCCACCTCGGCGAACTGGTGTCGATCAGGCGGGGCGGCGACCCGGCAGGCCAGGTGGCTGACGCCGGTGCCCTCGACCACCCGGAACAGTCCCTCCAAGTCAACCGGGGCGATCCCCAGCCCGAGGAAGAACGGGATCCCGTCGCCGAGCAGCACCAGCACCAGGTCCACGTGCACCTCGTCGAGCGGCCGTTCCTCGACAACCACACCGAAAAATCAGAGCGGGTACGTGCGCGCCACCGCCAGCATCTCCGAGCTGTGCGAGCCGACCACGCCCACGTCCGCCGGCCGGGCCCGGAACCCGGGCAGCGCGGACAGCCCGTCGCTGGCGTCCATCGCGCGCAGGTTCACCGGACCGTCGCCGGTGGACGCCAGCGTCAGCGTCACCTCGACGCCCTCCGGCGGCGGGGCGTGGAAGACGATCCCGAAGCCCCACCGGCCCTCGCGCGTCTTGACCGGCACCTCCCGCCCGGCCACCGACGCGGCCCGCACGGTGGCGGTGGTGGTGTCCACGTGCAGCGTCAGCAGCCGCACCGGCCGCTGCGGCGTGACCCGTACCCGCAGTGTCCGCTGGTCGCCGGCACGGGTGTCGGCGAGCGTCTCCAGCTTCGGCGCGGGCAGGGACGCCGCCTGCGCCGGCCCGGCCCGCAACTCGCCGTCGCCCAGGCCGGGGAAGTCGTCGGCGACCGAGACGCTCCGGTCGACGTACCCGTCGGTCCAGGGCTGCGGCGCCTCCTCGTGACTGAGCCAGGCCGCCTTGCCGGTGCCGGCGTCCAGCGCGTACATCAGGTGGGTCGGCACGGGGTGGTCGGCGTCGAAGCGGTCCACGGAGAGGCCGACCCCGGCGAGCACCACCGCGGCCAGCGCGGCGGCCGTGGCGGGCAGCGCGCCGAGCCGGCGGGCCCGCAGCGCGAGCAGGCCCCGCTGGCCGCCCGCCCGCGGGTGCAGCAGGTCCACCACGGGCAGCGCGGCCAGGCCGAGCAGCACCGCGACGAGCGCGGCGACCGCGCCCATGCCCATGCCGAGCGCCGGGAAGAGCAGCACCACCGTGGGCAGCAGGATGACCACGGCCACCGCGGCGGCCAGCGTCACCGCGACCACCGGCCACGGGCCGTCGCGCCGGGTGGCCAGCGCGGCGAGGCCGGCGACCGCGCCGGCCAGCGCCGGCAGGGTCGTCAGGTACGCCCCGCCGGGCACCAGCATGGCGAGCAGCACCCCGAACAGGGCCAGCCAGGTCAGCCCGCCGAACGCCAGGGCGGCCGGGCCGACCCGGCGGCGGCTCAGCGCGTACCAGCAGAGGAGCACCGCGGCGGCGAGCGCCACCACGGCGAGCCGGTACCAGACCGGACGGTACGGGTCGAGCAGCTCCGCATAGCCGGGGCGGACCGTGGTGATCGCGGTCCAGAGCAGCCAGGCGCCCACCGGGGCCACCACGAGCGGCACCAGGGTCAGGGCGACGCCGGCGGCGAGCGTGCCGGCGGTGGCCCGCCCGCGGCGGCGCAGCAGCCAGCCGAGCGCGCCGACCGCGAGCAGCGCGACCACGGCCAGCGGCAGGGTCAGCCAGCCGGGATAGCGGACCAGACCGCCGGGCACCGGGAAGTAGGTGTCGTCGTGGCCGGAGCGCAGGTCGCCCAGGTCGGTGCGGCCGAACTCGCGGGCCAGGCCGAGCGCGTTGTCGCCGTGCATCTGGAGGCTGCCCCGGTCCATCCGGGCCGGCACGTCCAGCGGCGTGTGATAGATCGCCCCGCCGTCGATGTAGGCGGAGTTCAGCCCGACGAACTTCTGGTCGAGGAACGCGGTGAAGTCGGTGTCGTTGGGCAGCGCCCGGTAGATCTCCACCGCGAACGAGGTGCCCACCGGGTGCGGGACGGCCCGACCGAAGACGTCCACCAGCTTCGCGTTGTTCCGTGAGGTCTCGAACATGATCACCGGGCCGGTGGAGCCGCGCGCCTCCAGGTTGAGCACCACCCCGCCGTCGGCGGCCAGCGGGTGGTCGGCGGCGAAGCCGGCGGCACCGCACAGGCACGCCTCCTCCGCGTCGGTGAGCACGAAGACCACGTCGTTGCGGGGGCGCGGGCCGGTGGTCAGCGCCCGGGCCACCTCCAGGATGGTGGCGGTGCCGGCGGCGTCGTCGTTGCCGCCGGGCCCGGTCTGCACCGAGTCGTAGTGGGAGACGAGGAAGACCCGGCCCGTCGGGTCGGTGCCGGGGAGCCGGGCCACCACGTTGCGGACCCGGGCCAGCGTCGCCCCGCCGGCCGCGCCGCTGAGCTGCCCGGCCTCCGGCGCGACCGCGTCCTGCACCTGCGTCTCCAGGCCCAGCCCGCGCAGCGTGCCCACCAGGTGCTCGCGTACCCGGTCGTTGGCCTCGCTGCCGGCCACGTGCGGCCGGGCGGCGATCACCTCGACGTTCCGGTACGCCCGGGCGGCGCTGAACTCGTCGGCCGGCGCGCTCGCCGGGCGCGGCGCCGGGGTGGACAGGTCGAGCAGGACGCCCGCCCCGACGGCGAGCAGCGCGACCAGCGCGGCGACGGCGGCGGGCAACCGGCGGCGCGGCTTGGCCAACGCCCGGTCGGCGGGGCGGGTGGGGGGTGCGCCCACGGGGACTCCTCGGGGTGGATCTACGGGGGTGGGCATCATCCTGCACCCCCGGGCCTCGCGACGGCACCACCCGGTCGGTGCCTTGCCGCCCTGGCACCGCTCCCGGCGTAACATCGGGGGTCGGCCGTGCCGCTGTCCGGGTGGAAGAGGTTCACCGCCGACCGATGCCGACGGCGGTCGTGTGGTGTGCGACCGTTTGTCTTAGCCTGGATCGCCCACGGCGCCCGGAAGGAGCCCGACATCACCAGCGAACTCCCGCGCCTCGCGGCGGTGACCCGGCCGCACGGGGGGAGCAGCGTGCCGGGTTCCGTCGTCGTGCCCCGGGCCGGCGCGGGGCTGCACGGCGGCCTCCCGCCGGGCGAGCGGCTGCGGGTGCTGCTGGTCGAGGACGACGAGGGCGACGCCTTCCTGGTCGGCGAGCTGCTCGCCGAGACCAACTCGATGATCGACCTGCTGGTGGCCACCAGCCTCAGCGAGGCCCGGCAGCGGGTGATGGGCGTGGACTGCGTCCTGCTCGACCTGGGCCTGCCGGACGCGCAGGGCCTGGACGGGCTGCGCCGGGTGCTGGAGATGGCCAGCGGCGCCGCGGTCTGCGTGCTGACCGGCCGCTCCGACGAGCACCTGGGCATCGTGGCGGTCGCCGAGGGCGCGCAGGACTACCTGGTCAAGGGCCAGGTGGACGGCGTCCTGCTGACCCGGGCGCTGCGCTACGCGGTGGAGCGCAAGCGGGCCGACGAGAACGCCCGCCGGCTGCGTGAGGTGGAGCTGCGTCAGGCCGAGTCGGCCCGCCTGGAGCGCGGCCTGCTGCCGCAGCCGCTGATGACCACCGACGAGGTCGCGGTGCACACGTTCTACCGGCCCGGCCGGCACGCCGCGCTGATCGGCGGCGACTTCTACGACGTGGTGCAGACCCGGCCGGACCGGATCGACCTGATCGTCGGCGACGTCTGCGGCCACGGGGTGGACGAGGCGGCGCTCGGCGTCGAGCTGCGCGTCGCCTGGCGGGCCCTGGTGCTGGCCGGGGTGCCCGACGACGAGGTGCTGCCCGCGTTGGAGCAGGTGCTGATGAGCGAGCGCCGGCTCCAGGAGATCTTCGCGACGGTGGCGACCGCCCGGCTCGACCTGGCGTCGGCGCGGGCCACCGTCCGGCTCGCCGGCCACCCGCCGCCGCTGCTGCTCAGCGGCGGTAAGGTCGCCCCGGTGCCGGCCAAGGGTGGCCTGCTGCTCGGCGTCCGACCCCGTCGCCCCGTCGCGTTCGACCTGGAGTTCGACACCGACGACTGGTCGCTGCTGATGTACACCGACGGCCTGATCGAGGGCCGGGTCGACGGCGGCGACGAGCGGCTGGACGTGCCGGGTCTGACCGATCTGCTGTCCGACCCGGCCAACCGGGCGGTGCCGCTGGCCGAGCTGCCCGCCTGGCTGGTCGGTCGCGCCGAGCAGATCAACGGCGGCCCGCTGGCCGACGACGTGGCGATGCTGCTGGTCACCCGCGGTGGCGGCCGGTGAACCTGAGGAACGAGCGGAAGTGGGATCGGTGAAGGCGTACCAGCAGGGGTGGACCCTGCGGCGGCGGGTGGTCGCGCTCCTCGGCGTGGTGCTGGTGCTGCTGCTCGGGCTGGCCGCCGCGGAGGCGGCGGTCGCCGCGAAGAACCGGCAGAACATCGACGCGGTGCTGCTCAAGACCGGCCCGCTGCGGGTCCAGGCGCAGGAGCTGATGAGCGCGCTGCTGGACCAGGAGACCGCGGTGCGCGGCTACGCGGTCAACGGCGACCGCAAGGACCTGGCGCCCTACCAGGAGGGCCTGAAGCGCGAGCAGGGCCTGGTCGCGTCGATCCGTGACCTCTCCGCCGACTACCCGGGCGTACGCCGCGAGCTGACCGTGATCGAGCAGCAGGCGGCACAGTGGCGGGCCCAGGTGGCCGAGCCGGTGATCGCGACCACCGAGCGCAGTGGCCCGTCGGCCGGGCAGGCACTGGTCACCGACGAGACCCGGCGGCAGTTCGACGGGATCCGGGCTTCGGTGAACACGCTTCAGGACGAGATCCTGACGGTTCGGCAGGCGGCCGCCGACCGGGTCAACGCCACCAGCAACGCGCTGGTCGTGCTGCTGATCATCGCGGCCCTGGTGGTGGCGGTGGCCGGGGCGGTCATGCTGCTCTCGCTCGACCGGATCCTGATCCGCCCGCTGGCCGGCCTGGTGAGCCAGGTGCGGGAGGTGGCCGAGGGCGACTACCAGCACCACATCGAGGGGTCCGGCCCGCCCGAGTTCCGCCGGCTCGCCGACGACATCGACCTGATGCGGCAGAAGATCGCCCAGGAGCTGGACGAGGTACGCCAGGCGCGGGAACGGATCGAGTGGGTCAACAGCCAGCTGCAGAAGCAGGCCGAGGAGCTGACCCGCTCCAACCGTGACCTGGAGCAGTTCGCGTACGTGGCCTCGCACGACCTGCAGGAGCCGCTGCGCAAGGTGGCCAGCTTCTGCCAGCTCCTCCAGCGGCGCTACGCCGGGCAGCTCGACGAGCGGGCGGACCAGTACATCGCGTTCGCGGTGGACGGCGCGCAGCGGATGCAGCGGCTCATCAACGACCTGCTCGCGTTCTCCCGGATCGGCCGGATGACCACCGGCTTCACCGAGGTCGACCTGAACAAGGTGATGGGCGACGTGGCCGGGCAGACCGAGGCGGCCCGGCAGTACGCCGACGCGGAGCTGACCTGGGACGAGATGCCGACGATCCGCGGCGAGGAGCCGCTGCTGACCAACCTGCTGGCCAACCTGGTCAGCAACTCGGTGAAGTTCCGCCGCCCCGACGTGACGCCGAAGGTGCACGTGTCGGCCCGGCTGGTGGACGGCGAGTGGGAGATCAGCTGCCGGGACAACGGCATCGGGATCGAGCCGGAGTTCGCCGACAAGATCTTCGTGATCTTCCAGCGGCTGCACTCCAAGGACGCGTACCCGGGCACCGGCATCGGGCTCGCCATCGTCAAGAAGATCGTGGAATATCACGGCGGTCGGGTCTGGGTGGACACCGACGCCGAGGTGGGCACGACGATCCGGTTCACGCTGCCCGCCCTGGAGGCCGACCTCGAGGCGGCCCGGGCGGCCGACGAGGCCGAGGCCGACGAGGCCGCCGAGGCGACCGAGCCGGTGGAGGGGTCGACCGGGGACGGGGCGTCGACCGGCGAGGGCGTCGAGGACGCCGCTCCCGAGGCCGCCACTCAGTCGGACGGCCCGGTACGCGAGGAGTCGCCCGCACGGGCGGACGGACACGGTACAAACGGTGGCATGAAGGAGACGGTGGGATGACCGCGCCTGCGGACGGCAAGAGCCCGATCGAGGTCCTGCTCGTCGAGGACGACCCGGGCGACGTGCTGATGACCCAGGAGGCGTTCGAGGAGCACAAGCTCCGCAACCGCCTCACCGTCGTCTCCGACGGCGCGGAGGCGTTGGCCTACCTGCGTCGCGAGGGCCAGTACGCGGACGCGGTCACCCCCGACCTGATCCTGCTCGACCTCAACCTGCCCCGCCGGGACGGCCGGGAGGTGCTGGAAGAGATCAAGAAGGACGAGGAACTGCGCCGGATCCCGGTGGTGGTGCTCACCACCTCGCAGGCCGACGAGGACATCCTGCGCAGCTACCAGCTGCACGCCAACGCCTACGTGACCAAGCCGGTGGACTTCGAGCGCTTCATCTCGGTGGTCCGCCAGATCGACGAGTTCTTCGTCAGCGTGGTCAAGTTGCCGCCGCGTGGCTGACCCGCTGCTGGACGACGTCGCCGCGCTGCTGCGGGAGGCCGCGGCCGACGTCGTGGTGCCGCTGTTCCGCCGGCTCGACGCGTCCGACATCTCCGAGAAGGCGCCCGGCGAGGTGGTGACCGTCGCCGACCGCGAGGCCGAGAAGCTGATCTCCGAGGGGCTGCGGCGGCTGCGCCGCGGCTCGGTGGTGGTCGGCGAGGAGGCCGTCGCCGACGATCCCGACCTGCTGCGGCACCTGCACGGCAGCGGTGACGTCTGGCTGGTCGACCCGGTCGACGGCACGTCCAACTTCGCCGCCGGCCGGCGGCCGTTCGCGCTGATGGTGGCGCTGCTCACCGACGGCGTACCGGTGGCCTCCTGGGTCTACGACCCGCTGGACGGCACGATGGCGGCCGGCCGGCTCGGCGCGGGCACGACGCTGGACGGCACGCCGGTGCGGGCCGCCGGGTCGGCGCCGGAGGCGGGCGCGCTGCGCGGCACCGCGATGACGAAGTTCCTGCCGGCGGACTTCCGCCGCGACGTCGAGGCGGGCGGTCGGCGGCTCGGTGAGCTGTTGCCCGGCCAGCACTGCGCCGGCCGGGAATACCTGGACATCCTCACCGGCGCCCAGCAGTTCGTGCTGTTCTGGCGCACCCTGCCCTGGGACCACACCCCCGGCACGCTGCTCGTCCGGGAGGCCGGCGGGGTGGCCCGCCGATTCGACGGCACCGACTACCACCCGGCCGACGAAGGCCGGGGCCTGCTGGTCGCCGCCAGCGAGGAGATCTGGGACGAGGTGTACGCGGCGCTGCTGGCCCGCTGATCGGCGTTGGGCGACGACCGCGGCACGCTGCGTCGACGTTACGCGCTCCGCGCCCTCGCCGGCCTGGCGCGGGGCGCACGGTCCGGTATCGTGACCGGCGGTTTCCGCCAGCAGGCCGCCGCCCGGCGCCGGCGGAGACGCCGCCGCGCACGGTCGACTCGGGGGGCCGGCGGTCGACGGAAGGACCAACAGTGCCCAGGACCAGGCTCACCGGCCGGCGCGTCCGCCGGTCGTTGCTCGCGCTGCTCGCCGCGACGGCCGTGCTGCTCGGCGCCGGCAGCCTCGCCGTGGCCGGCCCGGCCGCCGCCGCGCCGAGTCCGAACGCCCCCGACGAGGGCGACAGCAAGCAGTTGCGGGCGGCGCTGGAGGCCGCGGCGAAGGGCCACATCGACGCCAAGAACCGGCTGGACAACTCCAAGCGCCGGCAGGCCGCGCTGGCCACCCAGCTCAAGGACACCGAGGCGCGCCTCGTCGGGTTGACCGCGCAGGCCGGTGAGGTGGCCGTGCAGTCCTACCGGCTGGGTCGGCTCAACGAGGCGTCGATGCTGCTGGCCAGCTCCGGGCCGGACGACTTCCTGAAGCGGGCGGCCGAGCTGGACACGATGGCCCAGCGGGACAGCAAGCGCCTGGGTGACCTCGCCCGGGCCAAGGCCGAGGCGGCCGAGTCGAAGCTGGCCATCGACGCCGAGGTGCGCGAGCAGCAGAAGCAGGTCGCCGTGCTGGCCCGCAAGAAGAAGGACGCCGAGGTCGCGCTGGCCAAGGTCAGCTCCGGGGCCGGCTCCGGCTTCAGCGGCGGTTCCTCGTCGGCCAAGCCGGCGCCGCGCAACTCGGACGGCTCGTGGCCGTCGGAGTCGTGCTCGGTGGACGACCCGACCCCCGCGTCCGGCTGCATCACGCCGCGCACGCTGCACATGCTCCAGCAGGCCAAGGCCGCCGGCTACAAGCGCTACGCGTCGTGTCACCGAAGCGGCGGGGGCGGCGAGCACCCCAAGGGCCGGGCCTGCGACTTCGCCGCCGCCACCGACGGGTTCGAGGACAAGACCGCCACCGGTGGCGACAAGGCGTACGGCGACAGCCTCGCCGCCTGGGCGAAGAACAACGCGAACCGGCTCGGCATCATGTACGTGATCTGGTACCGCCAGATCTGGATGCCGAACACCGGCTGGCGGGCGTACAGCGGGGGCGGCAGCCCGGCCGCCGACCACACAAACCATGTTCACATCTCGATGTACTGACCCGGCGGCCCAGGAACGCTGCGTACCATCGCGACGGTGAGCAGCACATCGTCCGACGTCATCACCGAGCCGACCGCCGACGCGGCGGCCCCGCCGCGGGCCCTGCCGAACGGGCTCGCCGCGTTCCTGGTCTTCCTCTCCAGTGGTGCGGTGCTGGTGCTGGAGACCGTCTCGCTGCGCCTGGTCGGCCCGTACGTCGGGGTGACGCTCCAGGTGACCAGCTCGGTCATCGGCATGGCGCTGGCCGCCATCGCGTACGGGGCGTGGATGGGCGGGTGGCTCGCCGACCGGCGGGACCCGCGCACCCTGATCGCCCCGGCGCTGGTGCTGGCCGGCATCGCCACCGCGGTCACCCTGCCGATCGTCCGCTACGCCGGTGAGGTGCTGCGCGGCGGCGCGGCGAGCGCGGTGCTCCTGCTGACCGCGGTGACCGTGCTGCTGCCCGCGGCGCTGCTGGCCGGGATCACCCCGCTGGTGGTGAAGCTCCAACTCGCCGACCTGCGCCGCACCGGCCAGGTGGTCGGCAAGCTCTCCAGCATCGGCACGCTGGGCGGCATCACGGCCACGCTGGGCACCGGCTTCATCCTGGTCGCCGCGCTGCCCAGTTCGGTGATCGTGCTGGCGCTGGCCGCGGTGCTCGGGGTGACCGGCTTGGCGCTCGGGTTCTGGCTGCGGCGACGCTCCGGTGGCGGGCCGTCGGCCCCGGGGCGGGCCAAGGCCGCGCTCGCGCTGCTCGGCCTCTCCGCCGCCGGGCTCACCGCCGCCGCGCCGAACCCGTGCGACGTGGAGACCGCCTACCACTGCGCGCGGGTCGAGGTGGACCCGCAGTGGCCGGCGGGGCGCACGCTCTACCTCAACTCGGCCGAGCACTCCTACGTCGACCTGGGCGAGCCGACCCACCTGAAGTACGCGTACACGCAGTGGATCGGCCTGGTCGCGGACCTGGCCCGGCCGGCGCGGCAGCCGATGGACGCGCTGCACCTGGGCGGCGGCGGCTTCACCGTGCCGCACTATCTGGCCGCGACCCGGCCGGGCACCGACAACCTGGTCTTCGAGCTGGACGGCGGCCTGGTCGACCTGGACAAGCGGGAGCTGGGCCTGCGCACCGGCCCGCAGCTGCGCGCCCGGGTCGGTGACGCGCGGGTGCTGCTCGGCGGCGAGCCGACCGACAGCCGCGACCTCATCGTCGGGGACGCGTTCGGCCACCTGGTGGTGCCCTGGCACCTGGCCACCCGCGAGATGGCCGCCGACATCCGGCGGGTGCTGCGCCCGGACGGCGTCTACGTGCAGAACGTCATCGACTACCCGCCGGACCGGTTCATCAAGGCCGAGCTGGCCACCGTCTCGGCGGTGTTCGAGCACGTCGCGCTGATCGCCCCGCCCGGCGCGGTCGCCGGTCGGCAGGGCGCGAACTTCCTGATCATCGCCTCGGACGCGCCGCTGCCGCTGGCCGGGATCCCGAACGGGCTGAAGCTGCTGCCGGAGCCGGCCGAGCTGCTCGACGAGGCCCGCACCGCCGAGTGGGTCGGGGACGCGCAGGTCCTCACCGACGACTACGCGCCGGTGGACCAACTCCTGGCGACCGCCTGAACGGGTGACTTTCCTGACCGATTCCGACCGCTCAGGTGTACGAGGGTCGACTTCGGGCAACAGGACCGACCATGGGTGGACCGGTCAGGAACGGCGTGCAACTCCTCGGCGAGCGCTACCGGCTCGTCGAGCAGTTGGGCGCCGGTGGCATGTCGGTGGTCTGGCGCGGCTACGACGAGGTGCTCGGCCGGCAGGTGGCGGTCAAGGTGCTCGCCTCGCGGCTGGCCAGTGACAAGGCGTTCCGGCACCGGATCCGCGTCGAGGCGCAGGCCGCCGCGCGGCTCTGCCACCCCAACATCACCAACGTGTACGACTACGGCGAGTCGATCCAGGTCGGGTTGACCGTTCCGTACGTGGTGATGGAGCTGGTCGACGGCGGCCCGCTCAGCGGCCGGCTCGGCCGGGACGGGCAGCTCCCCTGGCGGGAGGCCATGACGATCGGCGCGGAGGTGGCCTCGGCGCTGGCCACCGCGCACGCCCGGGGCGTGGTGCACCGGGACGTGACCCCGGGCAACGTCATGCTCACCCCGACCGGCGTGAAGGTCGTCGACTTCGGCATCTCGGCGCTGGTGGGGGAGAGCGACAAGGGGCCGGACGGCGCGCTGCTCGGCACGCCCGCCTACCTGGCCCCGGAGCGGCTGGACAACGGGCACGTCTCGCCCGCCACCGACGTGTACGCGGTGGGGCTGCTGCTCTACCGGATGCTCACCGGCCGGCTGCCGTGGCAGGCCAGCACCACCACCGAGATGCTCCGCGCCCACATGTACCGGGATCCGGACCCGATGCCGCCGGTGCCGGGGCTGCCGGCGCAGGTCGCCGAGCTGGTCCAGCGTTGCCTGGCCAAGCGCCCCGAGGACCGCCAGCTGACCACCGAGGTGGCCCGGACCCTCGCCGAGGCGGCCGGCATCGCGGCGGTCGTACCGGTGTCGCCGGCGTTCGGCCGGGTCGACCCGGCGCTGATGGAGAACGCCGGCACCACGATCCTGCCGTGGTCGGCGGAGACCGACGCGCTGCCGTTCTCGGTGGTCCGCACCCGGACCCGGCGGGCCGCGGTGCGGCGGCGCCGGGTGGAGGCCGGGGTGGCCGCCGCCGGCCTGATCGCGGTCACCGCCACGCTGTGGGGTGTGACGTCGCGAAGCCCGGCCAGCGGCGGCGTCGAGCCGACCGAGGCGCGGATGGGACTGCCCGAGCCGACCCCGTGCGCGGTCGACTACTCGCTGCGCCGCGACACCGGCAAGGACTTCTCGGCCGAGCTGACGGTGACCAACACCGGCACCCGCGAGCTGCGCGACTGGACCATGAGCTTCAGTTTCCCCGGCAAGCAGGCGATCACCACGGCCCAACCTCCGGTACGCCAGGTGGGGCGGACCGTGTCGGTCACCGCCCCGGCGGCGACTCCGGTGCTGGCGCCGGGCGCGTCGACCAAGCTCACGCTGGCCGGGCGCTACAGCGGGAGCAACACGCTGCCGGTGGAGTTCATGATCGGCGGACGCACGTGCGGGGTGCAGGTGTCGGGCATCGCCGGGTCGGTGCCGATCACCGTCGCGCCGACCACCAAGGCGCCCGCCAAGCCGGCCACCAAGCCGGCCACCAGGAGCACCGCCAAGACGACCGCCAAGGGCGGGACGGCGAAGGCGAAGCCCGCGCCGAAGCCGAAGGCCGAACCGGCGAAGCCGAAGGGCAAGGGTGGTCCGAAGGGAAAAGGGAAGTAGACCGGCCGAAGGGGGGTGAGCACGGCAAGGACAAGGACAAGGGCAAGGGTCCGAAGGGCCCGAAAGGGTGACGGTCAGGCCAGCGCGGCGAAGCGCTGCACCTGGGCGATGCTGCCCTCCACGATGAGCACGCTCTCCGGCTCCAGCACGGTCTCCGGCCCGGCGTAGCGGAACGGCTGCCCGGGCTGCTTGGCGCCGACCACCATCACGCCGTACCGGTCCTGCGGGGCCAGCTCGCGCAGCGAGCGCCCGACCAGCGGCGCAGGCACCCGGATCTTGGCGATGGCGAAGTCGTCGCCGAACTCGATGAAGTCGAGCATCCGGCTGACGATCAGGTGCGCCACCCGCTCGCCGGTCTCCGCCTCCGGGAACACCACGTGGTGCGCGCCGACCGAGTGCAGGATCTTCGCGTGCTTCTCCGAGGTGGCCCGGGCCCAGATCTGCGGTACGCCCAGCTCGGTCAGGGCCAGCACGGTGAGCACGCTCGCCTCGACCGACGCGCCGATGGCGACCACCACCCGGGGGAAGTCGGCCATGCCGAGCTGGCGCAGCACCGCCTCCTCGGTGGCGTCGGCCTGCACCACCCGGTCCAGCTCACCGGACCAGCGCTGGACCCGCTCCGGGTCGCGGTCGACGGCCAGCACCTCGTGATCGAGCCGGGCCAGTGAGCCGGCCAGGTGACAGCCGAACCGGCCGAGGCCGATCACGGCGACGCCGGTGTCCTCGGAACGTCTAGCCGACAATGGGTTGCTCCTCCGGGTAGCGGTACAGGCGTCGCCGGGTGTTCAACGCGATCGCGGACCCGAGGGTGAGCGGGCCGACCCGGCCGATGTACATGAGCGCGATCAGCACGTACTGCCCGGACGGCGGCAACTGCTGGGTCAGGCCGACGGTGAGCCCGGTGGTGCTGAACGCCGAGGTGACCTCGAACAGCGCGGCGTAGAAGCGCACGTGCGCGGTCAACGCGATCAGGCCGACCGTGCCGGCGGTGACCAGCGCGACGCTGAGCAGGGCGACCGTCAGCGCCTGCCGCTGGCTGGCCGAGGCCACCCGGCGGTGCCCCACCGTGGTGTCCGGTTCGCCGCGCAGCTCCGCCCAGATGGCGAAGCCGAGCAGGAAGAACGTGGAGACCTTGATGCCGCCGGCGGTGCTGGCGCTGCCCCCGCCGATGAACATCAGGCCGATGAACATCGGGTAGCTCTCCTCGGTGAGCCGATCCACGTTGATCAGGTCGAAGCCGCCGGTGCGGCTCAGCGCGACCTGGCCGAAGGTCGACAGCACCTTGCCCGGCACGTCGTAGGTGCCGATCGTGTACGGGTTGCCCCACTCGGCCAGCAGCAGGTAGCCGAAGCCGACGGCGATGAGCACCAGGCTGCCCCAGACGGTCAGCTTGGTGGCGACCGCCCAGCGCGTCGGCCGCCGCCACTCCCGGGTGGCCTCAAAGAGCGCCGGGAAGCCGAGGCCGCCGATGATCGCGCCGGCGCAGAGCGGCAACGTCACCCAGGGATCGCGGGCGAAGGCGACGAGACCGTCGGAGTAGAGCGTGAAGCCGCCGTTGTTGAACGCCTGGACCGAGTGGAACACGGCGGACCAGGCCGCCCGCCCGGGCGCGTAGTCGTAGACCAGCCACAGCCGCCCGCCGACCACGGCGGCCACCAGCGCCTCGGTGACGAAGACGGTGGCCGCGATGCGGAGCAGCAGCCGGCGCAGGTCACCGAGGCCGAACTCGGCGGTCTCGGCCTGGACGAGCAGCCGGTTGCGCAGGCCGAGCTGACGGGAGACCGCGAGGATCACCAGCGACGCGCCGGTCAGGATGCCCAGACCGCCGACCTGGGTGAGCACGGTGATCGTCACCAGCCCGAAGTGGTTCCAGTAGTTCGGCGTGTCGGTGACCGTCATGCCGGTCACCGACACCGCCGAGGTGGAGGTGAACAGCGCGGTCTCGAACGAGGTGTAGCGCTGCTCGCTCGTGGCCCAGGGCAGCATGAGCAGCCCGGTACCGACCAGGATCACCACCAGGAACCCGAGCGGCACCAGCCGGACGGGCTTGCGGAGCAGGCGGCGCACCACGTCATCTTCCGTCCGGAGATTCACCAACAGGTCAGGAACCGACCAACTGGCGGTCAACCACAACCGGTCTGCTGTGCGTACCCATCGACGACAGGAGACGGCGTTGCGACGTACCCTTTCCGCCCTCGGCGTGGCCGGCGCGCTGCTCGCGGCGGCGGCCGTGGTGGTGCCGGCCGTGGCCGCCCAGGCCGGCCCGGACCACCACGCCGAGCGCCCGCGCGCCACCCAGCGGCCGATCGTGATCGGTCACCGAGGTGCCAGCGGCTACCGCCCGGAGCACACCCTGGAGGCCTACCGGCTCGCCATCCGGCAGGGCGCCGACTTCATCGAGCCGGACCTGGTCTCGACGAAGGACGGCGTGCTGGTCGCCCGGCACGAGAACGAGATCTCCGGTACGACGGACGTGGCGGCCCACCCCGAGTTCGCCGCCCGCAAGGCGACGAAGACCATCGACGGGGCAGCGGTCACCGGCTGGTTCACCGAGGACTTCACGCTGGCCGAGCTGAAGACGCTGCGGGCGAAGGAGCGGCTGCCGCTGGTGCGGGTGGCCAACACCGCGTTCGACGGCAAATTCGAGATCCCCACCTTCCAGGAGGTCATCGACCTGGCCCGGGCCGAGTCCAAGGCGCGGGGCCGGACCATCGGCGTCTACCCGGAGACGAAGCACCCCACCTACTTCGCCTCGATCGGGCGGTCGCTGGAGGAGCCGCTGGTCGCGGTGCTCCGGAAGAACCGGCTGACGCACCGCAACGACCCGGTCTTCATCCAGAGCTTCGAGACCGCCAACCTGCGCAAGCTCGACACGATGACCGACGTGCGGCTGGTCCAGCTGATGGACGCGGCCGGCGCGCCCTACGACTTCACCGCCGCCGGTGACCGCCGGACCTACGCCGACCTGGCTACCGCCGCCGGCCTGGCCTGGGTGTCCCGGTACGCCGACGGCGTCGGCCTGAACAAGAACCTGATCGTGCCCCGGGACGCCGCCGGCCGGCTGCTCGCGCCGACCTCGGTGATCCGGGACGCGCACCGGCTCAAGCTGGTGGTGCACGCGTGGACCTTCCGGGCCGAGAACCAGTTCCTGCCGGTGGACTTCCGGATCGGCGCCGACCCGAACGCGCGCGGTGACATCACGTCCGAGTACGAACTCTTCTTCGACCTGGGCCTCGACGGCGCGTTCGCCGACCAGCCCGACACGGCGGTCGCCGCCCGCGCCGGTCGCTGACGCCCGCTCACCCGTCGGGGTGCCCGCGTTCGCGCGGGCGCCCCGACGTGCCCCCCGCCTGCCGCGTTCGCCCGCCCGCCTGCCGCGTTCGCCCGCCCGCCTGCCGCAGTCGCCCGCCTCGCGCCGCTGCCCGCTGCCCGGGGGAGGCGGCAGCGCTTGCCAGCGCCTTTAGAGCTGATAGCAGATTCAACTCACCCCCCGCCGGCCGCCAGGCCCCAGCGTTAAGAGGGGGCCCTTCCTCTACCGCAGGCGTTAATAAGGGGCCCTTCCTTACACCTGGGGCACGCCGCCTCGGGCGGGGTGATGAGTCGGATCTGTTATCAGCTCGAAAGGCGGCGGGAGGGCGGTGACCCTCTCGACGACTACAAACTTGATGACGTGGGTGGATCGGCTGGGCGTGAGTCGGTCACGTCATCAAGTTTGTAGTCGGCCTGAGGGCTACTGTCCCGGTGGCTCGGCGACGTAGGTGCCACGGCCGGGCTGACCGGTGATCAGCTCACGGTCGTGCAGCAGGGACATCGCGCGATAGGCCGTGTTGATGTGGACGCCGTAGGTCTCGGCCAGTTCGCGGGTCGAGGGGAGCTTGTCGCCGGGCTTCAACTCGCCGCTCCTGATTCTCGCGGCGATGTCGTTGGCGATCAGGCGGAAGGGCGCTTCGGCTGTGGGCATGGTGAGGACTCCGGTTGGTTCGGCGAATCCGATCCTGCCCTACCTGCACAAGTAACTGCAACAGGTTGCGAACACGTCGACAGTGGAGGCTCGCGCAACACCAGTTACTGGTGTAGGTTGAGCCCTGTCCGGCTCCGGTTGGTTCGGCAAACCGCGGGGTCGGACCCGGATTGGGCTCCGGGGTCGTACCGCCGAACGAGGCTGCGGTCACGGGGCCGGCGGCCCGCCCGCGTCCCCTGTCTGCGGGTGGGCCGCCTCCACGGCTGGTGAGGAGGATTCGTGCGCAACGTGCTGCACCTGTTCCATCCGGCCCGGCGACCTCGTGGGGGTCGGGCGCCGAACGAGGGCTGGTACCGCTCGGAGTCGTGCCGGCCGCTGAGCGTCGGGCAGGTCCGTGAGCGACGGTTCCGCACCGTGCGGCGCGGCGGTCTCGACCCGGCGGAGGTGCACGCGTTCCTGCACCGGGTCGCCGGCGACCTGGCGCTGGCCCGGCACGACGCGGCCCGGTGCGCGGAGGAGAACACGCGGATCAAGCGGGCGCTGCGGTCCTGGCAGTCCCGGTTCGCGCCGGGGGCGTACCGGTGAGCCGGCAGCGGTTCGTCGTGCACCTGCCGGTGCGCGCGGCCGACCTCGACGGTGCCCGAGGGTTCGCCCGGGCCATCTGTCGCGCGCTCGGCTTCCTGGCCGACGTCGAGCGGGCCGGGACGTCCGTGTCGCGGGAGGACGAGCAGTCCGTCCGCCACTGGGTCTGGTGCGACCGGGTGCTGGACGGCGGCCGGCGCTGCCCCCGAGCTGCCGATCATGCCGGTGCCTGCGGGCGAGGCGACCAACATTCATGATCGGCGAAGCCGGACAAGAAAAGGACATTTCGCCCAATAATGGCGTGGCCGTCTGCGACAAGGGGCAGGCGCTTCACGGGGGATTGTGAATGTCCATTCTCAGAACCACACGAGTGCGGCGGTGGTGGTGTGCGGCCGCCGCCGCGACCCTGGTGGGTGGCCTGCTGCCGTTGGTCGGCCCGCAGGGGCCGGCCCGGGCGGCCGACGCCGACAACGCGACGCTCGTCGTCAACAAGGGTGGCGACCGCGTCGGCGACCAGACCGTCGGGCCGCTGGCCGGGGCCACGTTCGACTTCTACGCGGGCGTCAGCGGGACGCGTCCCGCGCCGGGCGCCACCCCGGACGCGTCCTGCACCACCGACGCCAGCGGCAGGTGCGCCGTGGACGTGCCGGGGCGCACCGGAACCAACCAGGGTTACTGGATCATCGAACGCAGCGCGCCGGACGGCTGGCGGGTCGTCGACAGCCTGGTCACCGGCAACGGGACCAGCGCGCCGTTCCAGTCCACGCCGTACAACGGCGTGTTCACCGGGGCCGTGGCCAACAACCAGACGTACACCTTCCCGGTGGAGACCACCGGGAACACCAACCGGACGGCGCGCGGCCCGGTGTGGGCCGACGAGCGCGACAACCCGCCGCTGCCCGGGTCGTGCGGCCTGCACGTCGCGCTGCTGATCGACGTGTCCGGTTCCATCCGGCCCGACCTGCCGGTGGTCAAGAACGCGGCGAACGGCTTCGTCGACGCGCTCACCGGCACGCCGTCGGAGATCGCGCTCTACACGTTCGCGACCGACGCCACCGCGGTGCTCAACCCGACGCCCGTCTCCGACCAGGCGGGGGCGGACACGGTGAAGACCGCGATCAACGGCCTCACCGCGGGCGGCACCACCAACTGGGACCAGGGTCTCTGGCAGATCGCCGCGGCGCCGTTCGACTACGACGCCGTGATCATCCTGACCGACGGCAACCCCACCGTGTACGGCCCGCCGCCCGTCCAGGGATCCGGCAGCTACACCCGGTTCGTGGAGGTGGAGAACGGTATCTTCTCCGCCAACGCGGTCAAGGCGAAGGGCACCCGGGTGGTCGCGGTCGGCGTGGGCGCCGGCGTCTCCGGCGCTCCGGACAACCTGATCGCGATCTCCGGGCCGGTGGCCAACTCGGACTACTACCAGACCGACTACGACCAGCTCGCCGCCGTGTTCCGGGAACTCGCCCTGGAGAACTGCCGCGGCACCGTCAGCGTGGTCAAGAAGGTGATCCCGCCCGGTGGCGGCGACCCGTTGCCGGCCGGCGGCTGGACCATCTCCTCCGGCAGCACCGGCGTGACGCCGCCGAGTGCGGTCACCGACACGTCGACCGGAGCGGTCAACCTCGCCGTCGACCTCGGCGGGCAGACGAGCCGCGCGGTGGCCATCGCGGAGACCCCGCAGTCCGGCTTCACCCTGGTCCAGCAGGAGGGGGTGAATGCCACCTGCACGGCCAGCGGCCAGCCGGTCCTGGTCACCAACGACGGGGACTTCGGGTTCAACGTCAACGCGCTCGCCAACGACGCCGTCGCCTGCGTGATCCTCAACCAGGCCGAGGTCGCCCCGGCCACCGTGGTGGTGAACAAGACCTGGGTGATCAACGGGCAGACCTATCCGGATCCGGAGCAGGGAACCTCCTTCCAGGCCGCGCTGGTGCTGCCGGGCATCGACCAGCCGGCGTGGGGCGTGGAGTACCACGACTACCAGGTCGGGCAGTCGATCGTCGTCGACGAGAACATCACCGCGTTGCCGCCGGGCTGCACCAACACGGCCAGCGGCGACCTCGGTGAGCAGACGCTCGCCGCCGGCACCAACACCTTCCAGATCACCAACACGGCGACCTGCGAGACGCAGTTGGCCCTGGTCAAGTCCGTGCGGAACCCGTACGGCGCGCCGGAGCCGCCGCCCACGGCGTGGGACCTGACCGCGTACGGGCCGAACGGGTTCACGGTGAAGAGCGGTGACCCGGCCCGCCCGGTCGTCGAGGACGCCGTCTACGCCCTCGGCGAGAGCGGTGTCCCCGGCTTCACCCAGACCGTGGTGCAGGGTGCCGTGATCGTCCCGCCCGCCACCGGCAGTTGGAGCTGCGCGCTGCGGCAACGGGACGGCTCGGTGGGCAACCCGGGCTTCGACGGCACCGACGGCCGGGTGTCCGTGCAGATCGGCCAGACGGCGGTCTGCACCGCGGTGAACGAGGCGCAACCCGCCCAGCTCACCCTGGTCAAGGAGGTGCGCAACACCCACGGCGGCACCGCGAAGCCGACCGACTGGGTGCTGAGCGCCACGCCGCCGGCCGGTGCCGCCACGCCTGTCACCGGTCGCAGCGGTGAGCCCGCGGTGACCAAGGCGGCGGTGACCCCGAACGTCGGCTACACGCTCGCCGAGAGCGACGGCCCGGCCGGGTACGAGCAGGTGGGCACGCCCACCTGCGTGCTCACCGGCACGTCCACCCCGGTCGAGACGCCGGACAACGTGCTGACACCGACCTTCGGGCAGGACGTCACCTGCACGTTCGTCAACGCCGACGTGCCGGTGCCGCCGGCCCCCGGCCGGGTCACCCTGGTCAAGGAGGTGCAGAACACCTTCGGCGGCACCGCGAAGCCGACCGACTGGGTGCTGGGCGCCACCCCGCCCGACGGCTCCGGGGCGGACCCGGTCAGCGGTCGCAGCGGTGAGCCCGCCGTCACCGACGCACAGGTGGTGGCCGGGGTGCCGTACGCCCTCAGCGAGAGCGGCGGACCGGCCGGGTACGAGTTGACCGAGCTGCGCTGCGTCTTCAACGACACCGGCGAGCCGGCGCCCACCCCGGACAACGTGCTGACCCCGGCCGCCGGTCGTGCCTACACCTGCACCTGGCGCAACGGGCAGCTCGATCCGGGCGGGACCTACCTGACGCTGGTCAAGAAGGTCTGGGGCAAGGCCGCCCCGACCGAGTGGACGCTGAGCGCGACGCCGAACAACGCGGCGACGCCGATCAGCGGCACCTCCGGCAGCCCGGAGGTCACCATGGTCCGGGTGCAGGCCGGCGTCGGCTACCGGCTCACCGAGTCAGGCGGCCCGAAGGGCTACCAGGAGGCCGGGGCGCCGGAGTGCGTGCTGACCGGCACCGACACCCGGGTGCCGGTGGTGGACCGGGTGGTCACCCCGGCCCAGGGGCAGGACGTCACCTGCACCTTCGTCAACCGGATGGCGGAGAAGCCGTTCCCGCCGTTCCACCCGGGCAAGCACCTGCCGGTCACCGGTATGAAGCTCACCGGGGTGATCGGTGGCGGCGCGCTGGCGGTGACCGCCGGCGTGGTGTTGACGGTCCTCGGATGGCGGCGACGCCGATCGGTGTGACGAAGGACGGTCGGCCGGTGAACGGCTGACCGTGACGGCCCGGCGGGACTCCCTCCCGCCGGGCCGTTCCGCGTACGCGGTCCGCGATGGCCCGGGCCGACATTGCGGCTGTGCCCCGCGTGGTGGGGCGGGCCATCCCGAGTCGGCGGGGTTACGTGGTGGTGTCCGACCTTGTAACGTGCGGCCATCCCGTCCCGGGCACTTGTGTGCGCCGACCACATAGCCCGTGGGTGACGTCACTTCTAGCGTGAGCCGACAACTGACAATCCTCCTGTCCTCACCTGGAGTCGTAATGACGATCCGGCACACGCGACGGGTGTTCCTTTCCGCCGCCACGATGATGGCGGCCGCGCTGGCCGCCACGGCCTGTGGCAGCCCGCAGGACACCGCCTCCGGCGGCGGCGACGCCGCGCCGGTCAAGGTCGGCCTGGTCTACTCCCAGTCCGGGCCGCTGGCCAGCTACGGCAAGCAGTACATCGAGGGGTTCAAGGCCGGCCTCGACTTCGCCACCAAGGGCACCGGCAAGGTCGGTGACCGCAAGATCGAGGTGACCGAGGCCGACGACGCGGGCGACCCGGCCAAGGCCGTGTCCGCCGCCAAGGACATGATCGGCAAGGGCACGAAGATCATCGCCGGTTCCACCTCCTCCGGCGTCGCGCTCCAGGTGGCCCCGATCGCGGCGCAGAACAAGGTCCTGTTCATCTCCGGCCCGGCCGCCACCGACGCGGTGACCGGCGCGAACAAGTACACGTTCCGGTCCGGCCGGCAGTCGTGGCAGGACGTGACGACCGCCAAGTCGTTCATCGGCGACGCGGCCGGCAAGAAGGTCGTGGTGTTCGCCCAGGACGGCGCGTTCGGCGACGCGAACGAGGCCGCCGTCAAGGCCGTGATCGGCGGCGCCGGCGCGACCGTGAGCAGCGTCCGCGCGCCGGCCAGCGCCACCGAGTTCACCCCGTTCGCCAGCCAGATCAAGGCCGCCAAGCCGGACCTGCTCTTCGTCGCCTGGGCCGGCACCACCGCCGGCGCGATGTGGCAGACGCTGGACCAGCAGGGCGTCCTCGCCTCCACCACGGTCGTCACCGGCCTGGACATCCGCGCCTCCTGGCCGACGTTCGGCGCGGCCGGCAGCAAGATCTCGTTCCTGTCGCACTACTTCGACGGGGCCAGCGACACCGAGGCCGCCAAGGCCGCCAAGGCGAAGGTCGCGGGCGGCACGCTCGACCTGTTCCACCCGGACGGGTTCGCCGCCGCGCAGATGGTCGTCCGCGCCGTGCAGGAGGGCGGCGACGACGTGGACAAGATGATCAAGGCGCTGGAGGGCTGGGAGTTCGAGGGCGTCAAGGGCACCATGAAGATCCGCGCCGAGGACCACGCGCTGCTCCAGCCGATGTACCAGGCCAAGCTCTCCGGCAGCGGCACCACCTTCACGGCCACCGCGCAGAAGACCCTGACCGGTGACGAGAGCGCGCCTCCGGTCGCGCAGATGAAGGGCTGACCCGTGCTCGCCACCCGCGGTCTGACCTGGCGGATCGGTGAGGTCGCCATCGTCGACTCCGTCTACCTCGATCTCCAGCCCGGGGAGTTCCTCGGCGTGATCGGGCCCAACGGCGCCGGCAAGACCTCCCTGTTCAACCTGATCACCGGCCTGCGCCGGCCCACCGAGGGGAAGGTCCTGCTGGACGGCGCGGACATCACCGCGCTGGCCCCGTACCAGCGGGCCCGGCTCGGGCTCGGGCGGACCTTCCAGGCGTCCTCGGTCTTCGGCTCGCTGACCGTCCGGGAGAACGTCCGGCTCGCCGTACAGGCGCACCGGGGTGGCTCGATGAAGCTGTGGCGGCGGGCGGCGGCCGACCGGGAGGTGGCCGCCGCCGCCGACGCGGCGCTCGACCGGGTCGGCCTGCACCACCGGGGCGCGGCCCTGGCCGGCACGCTCGCCCACGGCGAGAAACGCAAGCTGGAGATCGCCCTGCTGCTCGCCGGGGAACCCCGGGTGATGCTGCTGGACGAGCCGATGGCCGGGGTGAGCGCCGAGGACGTGCCCGAGCTGGTCAGCGTGATCAAGTCGCTGACCGGGGACAGCGGCCGGGCGGTGCTCATGGTGGAACACCACATGGACGTGATCCTGGAACTGGCCGACCGGATCGCCGTGATGCACCACGGCGCGTTGCTGGCCTGCGACACCCCGGACACGGTGATGGCGAACGCCACCGTGCAGGAGGCGTACCTGGGGGAGGCCCTCTGATGGCGGAACCGATCCTGTCGGTGGAGGACCTGTCCGTGCGGATCGCCGGGCTGCACATCCTCCAGGGCGTGTCGTTCGAGGTGGCCCCGACCGGCGTCACCGTGCTGCTCGGGCGCAACGGCGTCGGCAAGTCCACCACCCTGCGCGCGATCGTCGGGCTGACGCCGCGCAACGGCGAGGCCCGGGGCACGGTGCGGATGGGCGCGCAGAGCCTGCTCGCCCGCCCCACCCACCGGCTGGTCCGCGGCGGCCTCGGCTACGTGCCGGAGGACCGCTGCGTCTTCGCCGGGCTCACCGTCGCCGAGAACCTGCGGCTGGCCGAGCGGCGGGGCACCACCCCGGCGTACGACAAGGTCTTCGCGCTCTTCCCGGAGCTGGACCGGCGCGGACGGCAACGGGCCGGTTCGCTCTCCGGCGGGCAGCAGCAGATGCTCGCCATCGGCCGGGTGCTCCTCAACGACAACCGGCTGCTGCTGGTCGACGAGCCGACCAAGGGGTTGGCGCCGAAGGTGGTGACCGAGGTGGCCGAAGTGCTGGAACGGGTCGCGGAATCCGTGCCGGTGCTGCTGGTCGAGCAGAACCTGGCGGTGGTGCGGCGGCTGGCGTCCGACGCGGTGGTGCTCTCCGCCGGTCGGGTCGCCTGGACCGGCGACGCCCGCGAGTTGCTGCTGGAGACCGCGCTGACCAAGTCGCTGCTGGGTGTGGGCTCCGGGGAGGTGCACGCCTGATGAACACGGTGGTCCTGTTGACGTTGACCGGGCTGGGCCTGGCGGCGCTCTACTTCCTCGTCGCCTCCGGCCTGTCCCTGGTCTTCGGCCTCGCCGACGTGCTCAACTTCGCGCACGGGCTGTTCCTCGGCGTCGGCGCGTACGCGACCTGGTGGGCGGCGGGCAACCTGCCCGGCGCCGGGTCGGACGGAATCGGCTTCGTGGTGGCGGTCGCCTTCGGCGTGCTGGCCGGATCGCTGGTCGCGGTGCTGGTCGAGCTGGTGCTGATCCGGCCGCTCTACTCCCGCACCATCGAACAGGTGCTGGTCACCGTCGGCCTGTCGCTGGCCGGGGTGGCGCTGCTCCAGGCCACCTGGGGCGCGGACCCGCGCCCGTTCCCGCGCCCCGACTGGAGCCGGGACGTGACAGCGGTGTTCGGCGCCCAGGTGCCGAACGCCGGGCTGCTGCTGATCGTCGCCGCCGTGGTGGTGCTCGGCGCGCTGCTGGCGTTCCTGCGCTGGACCCGGTACGGCCTGATCATCCGGGCCGGGGTGGAGAACCGGGAGATGGTGACCGCGCTCGGCATCGACGTGCGCAAGGCGTTCACCCTGGTCTTCGCGATCGGCGGGGCCGCCGCCGCGCTGGCCGGCGCGCTCGGCGGCGTCTACTTCGGCACCGTCTCGCCCGGGCAGGGCGGCTCGCTGCTGATCTTCGCCTTCATCGTGGTGGTGATCGGCGGGATGGGCTCGGTGGTCGGGTCCGCGTACGCGGCGGTCGCGGTGGGACTGCTGCAACAGTTCGTCAACTACTACGGCACGTCCGGGCTGGGCGACCTCTGTGTGGTCGGCCTGCTCGCCGTGGTGCTGCTGCTGCGTCCGCAGGGCCTGGCCGGAAAGGTGGCTCACGCATGACCGAGGTCAAGAGCGCGGAGGTGCCCGCGCCCCCGGCGACGGTGCCCGACGAGCTGACCCCCGGCCACGCGCGGTGGCACGGGCTGCGCCCGTACCTGCCGCTGGTCGCGCTGGTGGTGGCGGCCGTCCTGCCCTACTCGACGCTGAACCTGCCGGGGATCTTCGAGGGGCCGCTGAACTCGCCGGGCACGCTGCAACTGCTCGCCATCTGCCTGGTCTTCGGCGGCCTCGCGGCCGGCTACGACCTGCTGTTCGGGCGGACCGGGATGCTCTCCTTCGGGCACGCCCTCTACTTCGCCGCCGGCGTCTACGGCACCGACGTGCTGATCACCAAGGCCGGGCTGCCGCTGTGGCAGGCCGCGCTGCTGACCGTGGTCGGCGGCACCACGCTCGCCGCGCTGCTCGGCGCGGTGGCCCTGCGTACGGTGGGCATCGCGTTCGCCATGGTGACGCTCGCCTTCGCCCAGGTCGGGGCGATCCTGGTGGCCCGGGACTTCGGTGGCCTCACCGGCGGCGAGGAGGGGCTGCCGCTGGACGTGTCCGGGCTGCCGGCCGCGCTGGTCGGCGTCACCAACACGGTGAACCTCTACTGGCTGGCGCTGGCGTACCTGGCGATCGTGGTCCTGGTGGTGCACCGGGTCAGCGGCTCGCCGACCGGCCGGGTGCTGGCCGGGCTGCGCGACGACGAGCGGCGTATCGGGGTGCTCGGGCTCGACCCGTACCGGTTCAAGCTGGTGGCGTTCACGCTGGCCGGCGGCCTGGCGACGGCCGGTGGCGTGGTCTACGTGCTGATCGTCGGTGGCGCCAGCCCGCACATCACCTCGTCGGAGCTGACGCTGTCGCTGCTGGTCATGGTGGTGCTCGGCGGCCCCGGCACCCGGTGGGGGCCGGTGCTGGGCGGCATCCTCTACATGTACCTGGACCACCGGTTGACCGCGTTCGGCAGCAGCGACGCGGTGAACAGCCTGCCCGCGTTCCTCAGCCACCCGCTGAGCCAGCCCCTGTTCGTCCTGGGCACGGTCTTCATCCTGGCGGTGTACTTCTTCCCCGGCGGCCTGGCCAGCCTGAGATCCCGCCTGACCCCCCTCCTGACCGCTCTCCGCCCCCGCCGCTGACCCCCGCCCCCGCCCGTCGATCAAGGAGTTCGCGTCCGGCCCACCGGCCTACGATGACGCGAACTCCTTGGTCGACGGGGTCGGGGAGAGATCCGGCCGCTGAACGCGACGACGGGCGGCGGCCCCCCGTGTGGCCGCCGCCCGTTTCCGTGCGTCGTGGATCAGCCGTTGAGCATCTCGTACGCCGAGGCCGTGGCCTTCTGCGCGCCGGCCGGCGGGGCCAGCTCCGGCGCCTTGCCGAAGTCGTAGTACTTCGTGACCAGCTTCATCGCCTTGTGCTTGCCGGCCGCCGGCACGTCCAGGGTGAACGTGGTCAGGTTGCCGTCCGGGCCGACCACGGCGGTGAACGGCACCTTCCGGCCCGCCGCACCCAGGGCGGTCAGGTCCAACCCGTCGAACGTGCTCTTCACGTCCTCGTTGTCGGCCAGGTCGGCCAGCCCGGTGTACGTGCCGTCGCCCTTGTCCTCGACCGTCTCCGCGGTGCGGATGATCGCGGCCGTGTTGCCCGGGTCGGTGCCCTCGTAGCTGGGGGCGTTCTCGCCGTCCGCCAGCTTCTCGCGCTCCATCTTCATCCAGTTCTTGGGCAGCTTGAGCGCGTCGTGCAGGCCGGGGAGACCGGTCAGCTTGACCCGCATCCACAGGTCCTCGTCGATCACCCGGAACGTCATGTCCATGGTGAACTTCGGGTCGTCGTTCTGCTGCTTCATGCCGAGTTCCATGCCCTTGGCGGCCGGGTCCACCACGCCGGTGAACCGGTCGGTGCCGTCCTGGGTGGAGAACCGGAAGCGGGGGTCCTGCTCGGTCGGCACGGCGGCCAGCAGGGCGGCCTTCGGGTCGGCCGACGGCGCCGGTGCGGCGCCGCCGCCCTCGGGGGCGTTCCCGGTGCTGCCGCACCCCGCGGCGAGTGCGGTGGTGGCCAGCACGGCGGCCGCGCGGAGCACGATCCGCCGGGCGGTTGCGGCGGTGCCGTTTCGCTGCGTCATCTCGTTCGACTCACTTTCCCAGGTGGTTGTTGCCGGCGAAGCATCGCAGGCAGCGACGGCCGCTCCGCTGCCGATATGCTGCCGTCCGACTGCCGTCGGCCGCGGCGGGCGACGGCTGGGGGGTACGGGGGCGGAAACTCGCATGTCAGAGGCGCTGCGCTTCGAGCTTCTCGGCCCGCAGCGGGCCTGGTACGCCGACCGTCCGATCGATCTCGGCCCGGCCAAGCAGCGGGCCGTGCTGGCCGTGCTGCTGCTCGCCGCCGGGCGTCCGGTCCCCACCGGGCAGATCGTCGAGGCGGTCTGGCCGGAGGAAGCGCCGGTGAACGGCCCCAACGTGGTGCAGAAGCACGTGGCCGGGCTGCGCCGGGTGCTGGAGCCGGACCGGTCGCCGCGCACACCCGCCCGGGTGCTCACCCTCACCGACGCCGGCTACCTGCTGCGGGTCGCGCCGGAGACGGTGGACGCGGTCCGCTTCGAGCGCGGCGTGCGGCGCGCCCGGCAGGCGCAGTCGGCGGGGCGTGCCGCGGAGGCGCTGGACGAGGTGACCGCCGCGTTGGAGCTGTGGCAGGGCGAGCCGTTCACCGGGTTCGCCGGCCCGTGGTTCGACGCGGCCCGGCACCGGCTGGTGGAGCTGCGGGCCGTCGCCCTGGAGACGCGTGCCGAGCTGGAGCTGGCCGCGGGCCGGCACGGGGAGGTGGTCGGCCGGCTGGTCGAGCTGGTCGCCGAGTTCCCGGTCCGCGAGCGGCTACGTCTCCAGCTCATGCTGGCGCTCTACCGCAGCGGCCGGCAGGCCGAGGCGCTGGCCGCCTACCGCGACTTCGCCGCCTCGCTGCGCGAGGACTACGGCATCGAGCCGGGGGAGGCGCTCCAGACGCTGCACCGGCGCATCCTCCGCTCCGACCCGACGCTGCTGCCGACCGTCGCCGAGCCGGTCGACCCGCCCGCGCCCGGGCACGTGCCGGCACCGCCCGCGCCGCCCGGGCTCGGCGGGCCGTCGTCCGCGCCGGCCGGTGCGACACCGGTATCCGGCGGCGGGCCGCCCGGCCCGGTCGACCCGTCGTCGGGTCCGGTGTCCGCCGTGCCGGTCGCGTACCCGCAGGCGCTCTTCGTCTCCGCCGGGCGGCCGGCGGAGACGCCGCCGGACCGGCGCTCGCCGGGTTGGGTCCGGGCCACCGCGACGCTGGTGGGCGCCGCCGTCACCGTGCTGTCGGTCGGCATCCTGACGTGGGCGGTGATCCTGGCGTACGCGCTCTGGCGACGCAGTTGGCGTCTCGCGTTGGGCGCGCTGCCCTACTTCCTGCTCGTGGTGAGCGTGTTCGGCCTCGCGGTCAGCAGCCCGGTCGAGGAGGAACCGAGCGACCCGATGGTCATCTACTTCCTGTTCGGGCTCTGCGTCTGCTGGATGCTCGGCACCCTGCACGTGGTGCTGCTCAACCCCGCGTTGTGGGCGGCGCTGCGGGGCCTGTTCTGGACCGGGCCGCAGCGCGCCGACGAGCAGCGGCGGTTGCGCCGGGAACAGGCGCGGTACCTGCTGCATCACTACCCCTCCGCCCGGCGGGACCTGCGGATCGGCCGCCCCGACCTGCTGCGGGAGTTCGACGACGGTGGCCTGGTCGACGTCAACGCCGTGCCCGACACGGTCTTCGCGACGCTTCCCGGTCTCACCGCCGAGCAGCGCCGGCAGGTCGCCGTCGACCGGTGGTTGCGCGGGCCGTACGGGTCGCTGGAGGAGTTGGTCGTGCGCTGCCAGCTGCCCCCGGCCGCCACCGGGGCGCTGGGCGAGGTGCTGCTCTTCCTGCCACCCGAGCCGCCGCCCGGGCCGCCCGTGACTCCGACGGCCCCTGGTAGAAATGCCGGATGAGCCAGGATCGGACGGCCGTCCGGGAACGTGCCGAGGCGGTGCTGCGGCGGCTGGCGGGTGAGCACGCCCGGCTGCGCGAGGACCAGTGGCGGGCGATCGAGGCGCTGGTCGTCGACCGGCGACGGGTGCTCTGCGTCCAGCGCACCGGCTGGGGCAAGTCGGCGGTCTACTTCGTCGCCACCGCCCTGCTTCGCGAGAGCGGCGAACACGGGCCGACGGTGATCGTGTCGCCGCTGCTGGCGTTGATGCGCAACCAGGTCGAGTCCGCCGCCCGGGCCGGCATCCGGGCCCGCACCATCAACTCGGCCAACCTCGACGAGTGGGACCAGATCACCGCCGAGATCCACGCCGGGGCGGTCGACGTGCTGCTGATCAGCCCCGAGCGGCTGAACAACCCGGACTTCCGCGACACCGTGCTGCCCAAGCTCGCCGCCACCACCGGCCTGCTGGTGGTGGACGAGGCGCACTGCGTCTCCGACTGGGGGCACGACTTCCGGCCCGACTACCGCCGGCTGCGCACGTTCCTGGCGAACCTGCCCGAGCGCACGCCCGTGCTCGCCACCACGGCCACCGCCAACGCCCGGGTCACCCGGGACGTGGCCGAGCAGCTCGGCGACGCGCTCGTGCTGCGCGGCACGCTGGACCGGGAGTCGCTGCGCCTCGGCGTACTCGATCTGCCGAGCCCGGCCCACCGCCTCGCCTGGCTGGCCGACCACCTGGACCGGCTCCCCGGCTCGGGCATCGTCTACACGCTCACCGTGGCCGCGGCCACCGAGACGGCCGAGTTCCTCCGCGCCCGGGGGTGGTCGGTGGCCTCCTACACCGGGCAGGCCGAGGACGCCGACCGGCGCGCCGCCGAGCAGGACCTGCTCGACAACAAGATCAAGGCGTTGGTCGCCACCAGCGCGCTCGGCATGGGCTTCGACAAGCCCGACCTCGGCTTCGTGGTGCACCTCGGCGCGCCGCCCTCGCCGATCGCCTACTACCAGCAGGTCGGGCGCGCCGGCCGGGCCGTCGAGCACGCCGAGGTGCTGCTCCTGCCCGGCGTGGAGGACGCGGCGATCTGGCGATACTTCGCCTCGCTCGCCTTCCCGCCCGAGGAGCAGGTCCGCGCCGTGCTCGCCGCGCTGGACATCGAGCGGCCGATCTCCACCCAGGCGTTGGAGCCGATGGTCGACCTGCGCCGGGCCCGGCTGGAGCTGATGCTCAAGGTGCTCGACGTCGACGGCGCGGTCCGCCGGGTGCGCGGCGGCTGGCTCGCCACCGGCGAGCCGTGGGTCTACGACGAGGCCCGATTGCGGCGCGTCGCCGACGCGCGCACCGCCGAGCAGCGGGCCATGCGGGAGTACGCGTCCACCTCCGCCTGCCGCATGCGCTACCTGCGGGAGGGGCTCGACGACACCGGGGCGCAGGACTGCGGTCGCTGCGACAACTGCGCCGGGCCGCTGTTCGACGCCGAGGTCTCCACCGGGGCGCTCACCGCCGCGCAGACCTTCCTCGGCCGCCCCGGCGTTCAGATCGCGCCGAAGAAGCTCTGGCCGACCGGGTTGGACGCGGTCGGCGTACCCCTGAAGGGCCGGATCCCGCCGGCGGAGCAGGCGTCGTCCGGGCGGGCCGTGGGGCGCCTGTCCGACCTGGGGTGGGGCGGGCGGTTGCGGGGCCTCGTCGGGCCGGACGCGCCGGACGGCCCGGTGCCCGACGACGTGGCGGCGGCCGTGGTCGAGGTGCTGAAGGCGTGGGCGCACGGCGACGACCCCTGGCCCCGCCGCCCGGCCGGCGTGGTCGCGATCGGCTCCCGGAACCGGCCGTTGCTGGTCGGCTCGCTCGCCGACCGGATCGCCTCGGTCGGCCGGCTCCCGCTGCTCGGCCAGGTCGTCCCGACCGGTCCGGCCGGGCCCGGCGGGCCGCGCGGCAACAGCGCCCAGCGGGTACGCGCGCTGCACGACGCCTTCCGCCTGCCGGACGAGCTGGCCGACGCGCTGCCCGGGCTGGACGGGCCGGTGCTGCTCGTCGACGACCTGGTCGACTCGGGCTGGACGATGAGCATGGTGGCGCGCCTGCTGCGGCGCGCCGGCGCGCCGGACGTGCTGCCGCTGGCGCTGGCCGTCGCCGGCTGACCCGGTGCAAGGAGGGGCACCCTCTTAACGCCTCCGGTAGAGGAAGGGGCCCCGCTTAACACCCGGGATGCGAGCCGGGCCACCGTCCGCGCGGCCGTGGTCGGTGGGCGCCCGGGCCGGCGGTACCGTGGGGCCATGACCGAGCAGCGACCCGTCGTCCAGACGTACACCGTGACCGGGATGACCTGCGAACACTGCGTCCGGGCGGTGACCGAGGAGCTGTCCGCCCTGCCGGGCGTCGAGGAGGTCCGGATCGACCTCGCGGGCGGCACGGCAACGGTCACCAGCGCGTCCCCGCTGCCGGTGGAGTCCGTCCGCGCCGCTGTCGACGAGGCGGGGTACGAGATGGTCGGCGGCGTTGCCTGAGTCGCCGTCCGCGCCGCCCGGCGTCGACCTGCCGGCGCGGTCCGACCCCACCGACGACCCGCCACGGATCGGCGGCGGGGCGGCGGACGGCGCCGTGGGCGTTCCAGGGCGGTCGGGCGGCGAGGCGGTGGACGGCGCCGACGGCCGGGCCGGTGACCCGGCGAGCGGTCCGGACGGTGCGGCGCGCGCGGCGACCCCGGCCGGGCCGGTCACCGTGGACCGGGAGACGCTGCGGCTGGCCCTGGTGGTGGGTGGCCTGGTGCTGGCCGTGCTGCTCGGTTTCGGGCTGGGCCGGCTGAACCCGCCGGCCAACCCGGCCGGGACCGGGCCCGCGCCGTCCACCGGCGCCGGTCTTCCCGCCGGCGGCGCGCACTCGCACGCGCCGGGCACCGGCGCGCACAGCCACGACGGCGCCACCGTCGCCCAGGGCGGCGGTGACGGCGCGACCGGACTGTCGATCAGCTCGGCCGGCTACACGCTGGTGCCGTCGGCCGGGGAACCGGCCGCCGGGCGCGCCGGTGATCTGCGGTTCCAGATCCGTGACGAGCGGCGTCGCCCGGTGACCCGCTTCGCGGTCGTGCACGACAAGCCGATGCACGTGATCGTGGCCCGCCGGGACCTCAGCGGCTATCGGCACCTGCACCCGACGATGGCCGCCGACGGCACCTGGTCGGTGCCGGTGGCGCCGTTCGACCCCGGCGTCTGGCGGATGTACGCGGACTTCACCGCGGTCGCCGACGACGGTCGGCAGGTCGCCGTGGTGCTCGGCGCCGACGTGACCGTGCCCGGCACGTACGCGCCCCGGCCGCTGCCCGCCGCGGCCACGTCGGCCACGGTCGACGGCTTCACCGCCAGCTGGACCGGCACGCCGGAGGTGGGGCGGTCGGTGCCGCTGCGGTTCCGGGTCACCGGCCTGGACGGTGGAGCCGCCCCGTTGGAGCCCTACCTCGGCGCGTACGGGCACCTGGTGGCGCTGCGCGAGGGTGACCTCGGCTATCTGCACGTGCACCCGGAGCCGGTGCGCGACGGTGACGCGGTGACGTTCTGGTTGACCGCGCCGGGGCCGGGCCGCTACCGGATGTTCCTGGACTTCCAGGTCGGGGGCGTGGTGCGGACCGCCGCGTTCACGCTGACCGTCGACTGACCGGTCAGCCGGCCCGGCGGACCGGTCGGCGGGCCAGGTAGCGGAGCAGGTCGCGGATGTGGTGCTTCTCCTCGGCCGGGACGTTCGGGTCGGCCAGCCGCTCCAGGATCACCCGGACGTCGGCCTCCACCGGGCCGTCCTCCGCGCCTCGGCGGCGGGGCACCGGACCGGCGTCGGGCAGGCCCAGCGCGCGGAACGCGGCGGCCACCGGCAGGTCGAGGGCGGCGCAGAAGCCGCGCACCTTGGCCAGCTCGGGATAGTCCTGCCAGTCGCCGGCCAGCCAGCGGAACACGGTCGAGCGGCCGACGCCGGTGTGGGTGGCGAGGTCGGTCACCGTCCAGCCGCGGTCCTCGCGGGCATCGTCGATGGCCCGTCGCACGAAGCGCGCGAAGGCCATCTGCGGTGACACGTCTGCGGAACCCATCCCTGCGGGTCTGTCCCCTTCCGCCGGAGGCCCGGCTCTGCGCCCTGAGCCTAGTACGCCCGCGCGCGGAAGTAACTGACTGATCGGTCGAAAGGTCCCGCCGGCGGGACTGACGAGGGCGTGACGGTTGCGAGGTGTCAACTAAGCTGGACGGACCCCGGCAGCGACACGACAAGGAGCAGCATGACCGAGCCGGACCGCCCCGTCCCGCACCGTCCCGGCGCCGTGAGCCTCTTCTTCGTGGCCAAGGCGGGCGTGTTCGCGCTCGGATTCTGGATCTGGCTGCTGGTGCTCGCGGTGCGGGGTGACCCGGCGACCGGCGTACACCTGATCGCCGCGACCGGCGCGATCTGCACGACGCTGGTCGGGGTCGTGCTGGGCGCCCGGATGGCGTTGCAGCGCAACGCCGCGCTGCGGCACGCCGAGGTCAAGCGGCTGCTGGTCGACATCTCCTGGAACGCCTTCGCCGCCGCCGGCAACGCCGACCAGCCGGCGAAGGTGGTGCCGTTCCCCAGCCCGCCGCAGGACGGCGAGCGGGTCACCAACCGGGGTCCGGGCGACCGGGTGTCGATGCTCGACCGGGGCGACCGCAACCGGGGCGAGCGCCGGCGTTAGCGCCCGTCCGCCCCGTCGAGCAGCGTCTCCAGCCGGGGCGTGATCCCCCACTGGTCGACCAGCTCGCGATACTCGGCCCGCCGGCTCCCGGTCGGCGCGCCCGCCGTGCGCCGGGCCCGGATGAGCAGGTTGCGAGGCGTGTGCTGGGAGTCGACGAACTCCACCACTTCCGCGCGGTAACCGTGCAGCCGGAGCAGCCCGGCGCGTACCGCGTCGGTGAGCACGTCGGCGAAGCGTTCGCGCAGGATGCCCTGCCGGGTGAGCATCTCGTACGGCGCCGGCGCCGGTCGGGAGCGCAGCTGGGCGGCCAGGTCGTGGTGGCAGCAGGGCGCGGCGAGCACCCAGCGGGCGCCCCAGCGCACCGCCCGGGCCAGCGCCTCGTCGGTGGCGGTGTCGCAGGCGTGCAACGCCAGCACCAGGTCGGGGGCGGGGTCGACGGCGGCCTCGGCGATGGTGCCGGCCACGAAGCCCACCCGGTCGGCCCAGCCCAGCCGCTCGGCCAGCTCGGTGTTGCGGCGGCGCTGGTCCTCGCGGACGTCGACCCCGATCAGCGTCACGTCCAGTCCACGCCCGGTCAGGTAGCGGTAGGCGGCGAAGGTCAGGTAGGCGTTGCCGCACCCGAGGTCCACCACGCGCAACGGGCCGGTGAGGTCGTCCGGCAGGGTGGCCGCCAGCGCCCGGAGGAACGCGTCGACCTGGCGGCGCTTGGCCGCCGAACCACCTATCTCGACGAACAGCGGGTCACCCGGGTCGAGCAGCCAGTCCTTGGCCCGGTCGTGCCCCTCCACCGCGCCGGCCGGCCGGCTGGCCGCGGCCCGGTGCACCTGTGCCTCGCCGGACTTGGTGACCCGGAGTTGGAGCGTGGCGTCGGCGGTCTCCACGTGCCAGTTGCCGAACGGCTCGGCGAGCAGTTCGTCGACGGCCGCACCGGCCTCGGCACCGGGCGCCACGTTGCGGGTGTGCGGCCGCGCCCCGTCGGAGGTGGCGATCTGCAGCCGGGGACCGGCCTTGAGGGTGACCGGGCGCAGCTCGGCGCGGACCACCGAGGGGCGCTGCCCGCGTCGACGCCCGGCGGCGACCGCCCGGGTCAGCCCGGGGCCCAGCAGCAGCGCCCGTACCTCGCCCAGTGCCGAGTCCAACGCTTCCGGCATCGCTACTCCTTCGTCGTTCCGCCTCCCCGCGTCCTCTCGCCTCCCCGGTCGATCACGAGGTTGACGGTGAGACCACCGTGCCGGCGAAGCGGGCCGGTGCCGGGGTGGGGACAGGGAGCGGCCCCCGGAGCGGGTCCGGGGGCCGGTCGTGTGTGTGCTGGTCAGTCGGTGGTGGTGGCGCTGGCCTCGGCGGGTGCGCCGGTGCCACCTCCGCCACGGCGACGCCGGCGACGGCGTGGCTTGGTGGCGGTCTCACCCTCGGCGGATGCCGCCGGGGTGGTCTCGCCGGTGCTCTCGGCGCCGATCACCGCGGCCGGCTCGCCGGCCACCGTCTCGCCGGCCCGGCGGCGACGCCGCCGGCGCGGGGTACGGGCGCCCTCGTCGGCGCCGGTGTCGGTGGCGCCGCTCTCGGCGGGCGTGCCGACGGGCTCGTCGCCGCGACCCCGCCTGCGCTCCCGACCCCGGCCGTCACCGCGACCCTCGCCCCGGCCGCCCTCGCCCCGGCCGCCCTCGCCGCGCCGGGTGCCGCGCCGCGACCGACCGCCGCCCAGGTCCTCCTCGACCTCGGCGGACAGCCCGGCGCGGGTGCGCTCGGCGGTCGGCAGGGTGCCGCTGATGTCGGTGGGGATGTCCAGGTCGGTGTAGAGGTGCGGGGAGGTGTGGTAGGTCTCCGGCGGCTCGGGCATGTCGAGCCCGAGGGTCTTGTCGATGATCCGCCAGCGGGGCACGTCGTCCCAGTCGACGAACGTGACCGCGACACCGGTGGCCCCGGCCCGGCCGGTGCGGCCGATCCGGTGGGTGTAGGTGTCCTGGTCCTCGGGGCAGTCGTAGTTGATCACGTGCGTGACGCCGGTGACGTCGATGCCCCGGGCCGCCACGTCGGTGGCGACCAGCGTGTCGATCTTGCCGGCGCGGAACGCGCGCAGCGCCCGCTCCCGGGCGCCCTGGCCGAGGTCGCCGTGCACGGCCGCCACGGCGAAGCCGCGGAAGTCGAGGTCCTCGGCGACGCGGTCGGCGGCCCGCTTGGTGCGGGTGAAGATCATGGTCAGCCCGCGCCCCTCGGCCTGGAGGATCCGCGCCACGATCTCGACCTTGTTGAGCGAGTGGGTGCGGTACGCGAGCTGCTGGGTCTGCGGCGACGGACCGGTCTCGGCGGTGTGCCCGGCGTGGATGGTCACCGGGCGGCGCAGGAAGCGCCGGGACAGCGCGACGATCGGGTCCGGCATGGTGGCCGAGAAGAGCATGGTCTGCCGGTCCTCCGGCAGCATGGCCAGGATCTTCTCGACGTCGTCGAGGAAGCCCAGGTCGAGCATCCGGTCGGCCTCGTCGAGGACGAGCGCGCGGACCCGGTCGAGCCGCAGGTGCTTCTGCTTCTGCAGGTCCAGCAGGCGGCCGGGCGTGCCGACCAGGATCTCGACGCCCTTGCGCAGCGCCTCGATCTGCGGCTCGTAGGCCACGCCGCCGTAGATCGGCAGCACCCGGACGCCCCGGGTGCGACCGGCGGCGTCGAGGTCCTTGGCGACCTGGATGCCCAGCTCGCGGGTCGGGACGACGACCAGTGCCTGCGGCACGCCGTCGCTCCCCTCGGACGGGGCGAACACGCGCTCGAGCAGCGGGATGCCGAAGCCGAGCGTCTTGCCGGTGCCGGTCGGCGCCTGCCCGATCAGGTCGACGCCGCGCAGCCCGATCGGCAGCGCGTATTCCTGGATGGCGAAGGCGCGGGTGATGCCGGCGGCCTCCAGCGCCTCGACGGTCTCCTGTCGGGCGCCGAGCGCGGCGAACGTGGGTGCCTCCGGTCGGACCGGAGCGGTGGGGGCCAGTGGCTGGCCGGAGATCTGCTCACTCATCTGGATGTGGGGGTGCCCTCTCGTGGTGCGCCCCTCATGTCCTCAGGGCGCGATCGGTGTGGCGCGGGCCACGCGGTCGGGGGCGGTTTCGCCGAGCCGGACCGGGCCGCACGCGCTCCGGGGACCGTTGCTGACCGGCGGAGCTGACGGAATGCTCATCAACCACGCTGACCAGGTCGGTGCCCACGGCAACTGTCTCATCCTACCTGAACGGCCCCTGAGTCGTCCCGATTCCAGGTGGCGGCCCCGCGCGCGGGGGCAGTCGTTGTGACTTGGGTCACAGGCTCCGAGCGGGTAGCCTGCGCTCGTGTCCGCCCCCGACCCCGCCGTCACCGACCTGTTCGGCCTCGTGGCGTACGGCGAGCTGCTCGCCTTCGACCGCCTCGCCGCCGACGCCCGCCTCGCCCCCGACCTGCGCCGCCGGGCCGCGCTCAGCGAGATGGCCGCGGCCGAGATCGCGCACTACCGCTGGCTCGCCGACCGGCTCGGCGCCCTGGGTGTGACCCCGGAGGCGGCGATGGCCCCCTACGTCGACGCGCTGCGGGCCTACCACGACTCGACCGAGCCGCGGGACTGGCCGGAGGCGGTGACCAAGGCGTACGTGGGGGACGCGATCGCCGACGACTTCCTGCGCGAGATCGCCGGCGGTCTGGACGGGCCGGACCGGGCGCTGCTCCTCGACGTGCTGCACGACTCGCGGTACGCCGAGTTCGCCGCGGCCGAGATCCGCGCCGCGATCGAGGCCGACCCGCGGATGGCCGGCCGGCTCTCGATCTGGGCCCGGCGGCTGCTCGGCGAGGCGCTGTCCCAGGCCCGGCGGGTCGCCGCCGCCGACGACCGGGGGGCGCTCGCCGCGCTGATCGGGCGGGCCGGTGGGGACGTGTCGACGCTGCTGCGGCGGCTCACCGAGGCGCACACCGCGCGGATGGTGGCCGCCGGGCTGAACAACTGAGTCGCCGCGGCGGGCGCCCCCCGCCACGGCGACCGGTGCGCCGGGGATCAGCGGACGGTGAACCCGACCGCGCGGGGCGAGGCCTCCGCGATCTCGACGTAGGCGACCTTGCCGACCGGCACGATGACCCGCCGGCCCTTCTCGTCGGTCAGGGAAAGCGTGCCCTCACTCTTGGCGAAGGCGTCGGTCACGATCTGCTCGATCTCGGCCGGCGACTGCGCGCTCTCCAGGACCAGCTCCCGCGGCGCGTACTGCACGCCGATCTTGACCTCCACTGTGCCTCCTCAACTGGGGCGAAAAAGCCACCGTGGGAAGGCTATCCGATCCGGCCGCCCGATGTTCAGGCTGACTCACCTTGCAGCGGGAAGCTGGCGATGCCACGCCAGGACAGCGCAGCGACCAGCGCCTCGGCCTCCGCCTTGGGCACCTGGCGGCCGCCCGCCAGCCAGAACTGGGCGGCCGTCTCGGCCGCGCCGACCAGCCCGGACGCCAGCAGCTCGGCGTGGAACCGACTGACCCCGGTGTCCGAGATGATGGTGTCGGTGATCGCCGCGATGCAGCCCTGCTCGACCCGCTCCACCCGCTGCCGCACGGCCGGATCGTTGCGCAGGTCGGACTCGAAGACGAGCCGGAACGCCTCGCTCTCGTGGTCGACGAAGTCGAAGTAGGCCCGCACCGCCGCGCCGACGCGCTCCTTGTTGTCGTTGGTGCCGCGCATCGCGTCGTGCACCTTCGCGACGATGGCGTCACAGTGCGTGTCCAGCAGCGCCAGGTAGAGCTCCATCTTCCCGGGGAAGTGCTGGTAGAGAACGGGCTTCGAGACACCGGCCCGCTCGGCGATGTCGTCCATCGCGGCGGCGTGGTAGCCCTGCGCGACGAACACCTCCTGAGCAGCGGCGAGCAGTTGCTTGCGGCGCGCCGAGCGGGGCAGGCGGGTGGGCCGGCCGGCGGTCTGTGCACCGTTCCCCACTGCGGTCATGGGAACCTCCGAGTATCTGCGTACGAGCCGGCACGTATCACCCGAACCGGTCCGGGTTCGTGAACCCGTCGCGGAATTGGCCCGCCGCTGTAACTTATCGCCACTGTCACCACACGGTAGCCTCAGCGGGGGCGACCAAGGAGCGCGCGGTGAGTGAAACAGGGCAACCCGGAGCCGCCACCCCGGGAGAGCACGGCGACGGGACGGGCCAGCACGACGACCCGGCCCGCACCGGCGGCGGATGGGCGCCCCCGGCGAACGGCTGGTCCCGGGGCGCGCCCGCGCCCGGTGGCTGGCCCTACGGCGACCTCGGCGGCAGTTGGGCCGACTCCTCGCCGAGGCACGGTGACCTGCCGGCCCCGCCCGGCCAACCCGCGACCGAGGAGTCGCCGGCCCGGCTCAACGGGCGACACGTCAACGGCGTGCGCCACCCGGGGGAGGAGCCGCCCGTGGCCCGCCAGGCGCCGGTGAGCGCCCCGCCGGTGGGCGGCGAGCCGCCCCGGGAGACCGACGGTGACCGGCTGGCCGTGCCGGCGCCCCGCCCGGCGCCCGCGATCGAGCAGCAGCCGCCCGGGGTCGACTCCGCCGGCTCCCGGCACGCCTCGGACGAGACGTCCGTCGGCCGGCTTCCCCGCTGGCCCGAGGGCGGCCCGACCTCCGCGCCCCCGGCCCTCCAGGTGCCGCCGGTCGGGGCCGCCGCCTCCGGCTTCGAGGTGCCCCCGGGCTTCCACGCGCCCACCACCGAGCCGGCGCCGTCGCTCTCCCGGGGTTGGGCCGACCGGGCCCCCGGGCAGCCGTCGGTCGCCGATCCCGGTCGGGCCGAGCAGTCGCCCCGCGACCCGGCCGAGCACCGACCCGCCGAGGGGCGGGGACCGGCCGCCGAGCCGCGGGCCGCCGCCGAGCACCCGGGCCCGCCCGACCACCGGGCCGCCGCCGACCACCGGGCCGCCGCCGAGCATCCGGGCTCCGCCGAACATCGGGGCCCGACCGAGCACCGGGGCCCGACCGAGCACCGGGGCTCGACCGAGCACCGGGGCGCCGCGCCCGACGATCCGGGCGCGGGCCCGGTCGGCGAGCCGGACTGGTCCGGCCCGTCCTGGAACCGGCCGAGCTGGGGCGACGGCTGGGCCCCGCCGTGGGCACGCGCCGACGATCCGGTCGGGCGGCGGGCGGCACGGGACGACGAGCCCGCCGAGCGCCCGGCACGGGACGACGAGCCCGCCGGCCGTCGCGCCGCCCGGGAGGACCGGGCGGCCGAGTGGGCGCCCGAGCCGGTGCGGCCGTACGCGCCGGCCGGCGTCGAGCCGCCCGTCGGCTACGAACCGCCCCGCCCCGAGCCGGTCCGCCCGTACGAGCCGGTGCGCGCGGAGCCGTCCGCCGGCCCGGAACCGGCGCACCCCGAGCCGACCCGGCCGTTCCGCCTGCCCCGGTCCGAACCGGAGCCGCGGCCGGGCTACGAGCCGTCCGTCGAGCGCCCCTCCTGGGCCGGCCCGCCGGTGCCGGTGACCCCGTTCGGCGGGTCCGCGCACGCCGAGCCGACCAGCGCCCCGCCGGCCTCCCGGGAGGCGCCCACCGGCCCGCCGTCCGCGACGTACGCGCCCGCGCCGGCCGGTCCGCCCCACCCGTCGGCGCCGACCGGCCCGCCGTCCGCGAGTTACGCGCCCGCGCCGGCCGGTGAGCCGTTCGCCGGCTACCTCTCAGCGCCCGCCGCGCCGCCGTCCGCCGGACCGGCTCCCGTGCCGTCCCCGCGTGCCGCCGGCGAGCCCCCCGCCGACCCCCGGCAACCGCCGGCCGGGTCCGAGCAGTCCGTCGCACCGGCCACCACCCGGCCGGTCTCCGCCGTCCCCGCCACCGGTGGGACGACGCGCTTCGACCCCGCGCCCCACCCGACGAGCGCACCTCCCTACGCGGCCCGCCGGTCCGCCCCCGATCCGGTGCCGGCCGCCGACGCGGTCGCCGAGCCCCGGTCGGCGGAGTCGCCCCCGGCGGTGCTGCCGCAGCGCGTCCCCGCCGAGCCGGACGTGCCCGTCGTGCCGGAGCCGCCAGCCGTGGAACCGTCCGCCGAGACTCCCGAACTCGCCCGTATCGCCACCCACCTGCGGCGCGACGACGAGCCCGCACCGCTGCGCGAGCGGCCGGAGGGCTTCGACGTCAACGCCATCCTCGACGCGGTCCGTGAGGTGACCGGCGTCCGGGACGCCGCGCTCCGGCGTACCCCGGCCGGCGCGCACAGCCTCCGGCTCGACCTGGCCGACGGCGCGGACCCGGCCGAGGTGAGCCGGGTGGTGGCCCGCCTGCTCCAGGAGCGGATGGGCCTGGCCGCCGCCCCGCAGAACCTGCCCGGCGCGCCGGCCCTGCCGCCGCCGCCGGTCCGCCGGCGGTCCGCCGCGGCGCGCGTCGCCGAGGGCCGGTCGGTCCCGACGGCCGACCCCCGATCCGGTACGCCGCAGTCCCGGCCCGGCGACGAGCCGGGTGCGGTGCCGTCCGGGCCGACCGAGGACGACCCGTCGGTGCGTACCGGCGTGGTGCGACCCGCCGAGAACCGGTCCGGCGAGGGCCGGTTCGGCGGGGCGGAGTCGCGTGCCGGCCGGCCGGCCGACGCGCCCGCGGACGGCGACGAGCCGCCCCGCCGCCGCCGGCAGGCCGCCCACCGGGGTCGGGCCACGGTGGAGGAGACGTCGCTGGCGGCCGCGCCGACCGGCATGTCCACCGGCAGCCCGGTCACGCTGGGCACCTCGTACGCCGGTGGGCAGATGACCACGACGGAGACCGCGCCGTCGCGACCGCTGGACACCGGCGGCGTCCCGGGTCCCCGGGTGGTGATCGAGCACGTCCTGGTGAGCACGTTCGGGCTGGACGCGACCACCGAGGTGCGCCTGATCGCCGGCGACCGCACGGCCGAGGGGCACGCGACCGGGCCGGCCGTCGACGGGTACGTGCTCCGGCTCTGCGCGGTGGCCGCGGCCGCCGCGGTGGACGAGCTGCTCGGCCGGGTCGTCCCGGCCGGTGAGCGCGGCCGCTGCTTCGTCGAGCACGCCGCCGTGGTGCCGTTCGGCAACTGCGAGGTGGCCACCGTGGTGGTGCTGCTGGTCTGCGACGGCTGGGTGGAGCAGTTGGCCGGGTCGGCGCTGGTCGCGGGTGACCCCCGGCAGGCGGTGGTCCGGGCCACCCTGGCCGCGGTGAACCGGCGGCTGGAGGCGTTGCTCGCCTGACTCCCGGTCGCGGTGTGCGGTCGGGCCGGGGCGGGGAAGACTGGAACCATGAAACGCGCCGAACTCTGGCCGGACCATGTCCTTCCCGCCCACCACGTCCCGCCGCCCTGGCCGGGTCGGCACGTGCGTCTCGACGGGACGCTCGTCCACGTCCGGGACACCCCGGCCACCGCGCCCGGCGCCGAGCCGGCCCTCTACGTGCACGGTCTCGGCGGCTCGGCGCAGAACTGGACCGACCTCGCCGGCCTGCTCGCGGGGCGGCTCGACGGCCAGGCGATCGACCTGCCCGGCTTCGGGCGCAGCGAGCCGGGGCGGCGCTACACCATCCCGGCGTTCGCCGACCGGGTGGTGAGCTGGATCGAGCACAGCGGCCGGGGGCCGGTGCACCTGTTCGGCAACTCGCTCGGCGGCGCGGTCGCGGTGCGGGTGGCCGCCCTCCGGCCGGACCTGGTCCGGACGCTCACGCTGATCTCGCCCGCGCTGCCGTTCCTGGATTTCCGGCGTTCGTTGCAGGGGCGGATGCTGCCGTTGCTGGCCATCCCCCGGGGTGAGCGGTTGGCCGCCTGGCGGCTGGCCCAGCTCGCGCCGGAGGTGATGGCCCAGCAGGTGATGGAGTCGTGCGTCGCGGACCTGACCCGGATCAGCGAGCAGCGCCGGCAGGAGGCGATCGACGAGATCCGGATCCGGTACGAGGCGGCCCACTACGCCGCCGCGTACGTCCGGACGTTCCGGGGCCTGGTCGGCAGCTTCCTGCGGTCGTACCTGCCGGGGGCCGGCGCGCTCTGGCGGCAGGCCGCGGCGGTGCGGGTGCCCACGCTGGTGGTGGGTGGCCGGCAGGACCGCCTGGTCGACGTGCGGGTCGCGCCGCAGGCCGCCCGGGTGATCCCGGACAGTCGGCTGCTGCTGCTCGACGGCGTCGGTCACGTGGCCCAGCTGGAGGTGCCCCGGACCGTGGCGCGGGCGGTGCTGGCGCTGCTGGCCGAGGCGGCCCCGGCCGCCACGCCGGGTCCGAACGGGACGGAAGCGCAGGCCAGGGCCATGGTCACCGGAACGGAGGAGAGCGGAACCGGGCGCGACGTGGCAGTCTGAGCCGGATGCCCAGCTCCCGCCGTCCGCGGTCCGCGCGGTCCACGTCTCCTGCCCGCCGATGGCGTTCCGCCGTCGTGGTCTGCGCCTTCGCCGCCGCTGCCGCGGTCGGTGTCGGGGTCGCGTTGCAACTTCCGTCGGCCGGCGCCGAGGTGCTGGTCACGGACGGGTTCGCGGCCCAGCCGCCGGCGCCGCCCGTGCCGTCGCCGCCGCCGAGCGTCTCCCCGCCGCCGTCCCCGGCGCCCAGCTCACCGGCGGCGCCCGTGCTGGCTCTGCCCGGCCCGGTGCCGGCGCACGGCCGGGGCAGCTTCGGCTACGACGACCGGCCCAGCGGCGTGCTCGGGACGGCCGGGACGCTGCGCCGGTTCCGGGTGGCGGTGGAGAACGGCTCCGGCGAGGACGTCCACGCCTTCGGCGGGGCGGTGCAGCGGGCCCTGACCGGGCCGGGGAGCTGGGTGGACGGCGGTCGGTTGCAGTTGCAGCGGGTCGCGCCGGGGGAGCGGTACGACTTCACGATCTACCTGGCCACCCGGGACACGGCGGGCCGGCTGTGCGGTGCGGGTGGGATCGACATCCGCAAGGGCGGGGTGCCGTACACGTCGTGCCGGGTGCCGGGCAAGGTCGTGATCAACCTGGACCGGTGGCGCACGTCCGCCCCGCACCTGGTGGCCGCGCGGATGCCGCTGGACTCCTACCGGCTCTACGTGGTCAACCACGAGGTGGGGCACCAGTTGGGGCACCACCACGAGGCATGCCCGGGCGCGGGCCGGCCGGCGCCGGTGATGCAGCAGCAGACCCTGTTCCTCGACGGATGCCGGCCGAACCCGTGGCCGTACCTGGGCGGGAAGCGGTACACCGGCCCGGCGCTCTGAACGCGTCCGTGAGGGATTCTCGCGGCTTGCGCCGCAAAAGCAGCTAAATGCCCGAATTGCGTGGCACGCTGGTGGCATGACGTCGTCGTCCCCTTACGACCCGCCTGCCGCGCCCGAACGACCCGGCCTGCGCCGGATGCGCCGCCGCCGGCGGCGGTCGGTGCTGCTGCTGACCATGATGCTCGCGGCCGGCGGCGGCGCCGTGGGAATCACCCGACTGAGCGAGCCGCCGCGCACCGAGCGGGTCCCGCTCGCCGCCGTGCCGCCGCTCGCCCAGGGCGCCGAGGCCGAGATCCCGGCGGCCCCGACCGGCTATCCCACCGCCGGCCCCGGCACCTTCGCCGTGGCCGAGGGCCGGTCCGAGGTACGCGGCCAGGCCGGCCCGCTGCGCCGCTACCGGGTCGAGGTCGAGCAGGGTACGGGTCAGGACGCCGACGAGTTCGCCGCCACCGTGGACGCGGTGCTCGGCGACCCGCGCAGCTGGATCGCCTCCGGGGAGCTGCGGGTGCAGCGGGTGCCCGAGGCGGCCGCCGCCGACTTCACCGTTTACCTGGCCACCCCGGCCACCTCGGAGCGGATGTGCGCCGAGGGTGGGCTGCGCACCGAGCGGTACACGTCCTGCCGGCTGCCCGGCCGGGTGATCCTCAACCTGGCCCGCTGGATGTCGGCGGTCCCCGACTACGGCGCCCCGCTGGAGGTCTACCGGACCTACGTGGTCAACCACGAGGTCGGCCACGAGTTCGGCGAGCTGCACCAGGCCTGCCCCGCGCCCGGCGCCCCCGCACCGGTGATGCAGCAGCAGACGTACGGGCTGGACGGCTGCGTGCCGAACGCCTGGCCGTACGTCGACGGGGTCCGCTACGACGGCGAGCCGACCGACGGCGTCTGAGTTATTCCCGGTCCCGCAGTTCGGGCCGAGTGTCCCTCATCATGGCCGATCCCCACCCGGGCGAGCGACAATGGCGCGGTCCCACCGCCGATCCCGGGGAGTCCACCGTGTCGTTGCCCCCGCTCGTCGAGCCCGCCGCCGAGCTGACCGTAGACGAGATCCGCCGCTACTCGCGCCACCTGATCATCCCGGACGTCGGGGTCGAGGGGCAGAAGCGGCTGAAGAACGCCCGGGTGCTCTGCGTCGGCGCCGGCGGTCTCGGCTCGCCCGCGCTGATGTACCTCGCCGCCGCCGGCGTCGGCACGCTCGGCATCATCGACTTCGACACCGTCGACGAGTCGAACCTCCAGCGCCAGATCATCCACGGCGTCTCCGACGTGGGCCGGTCCAAGGCCGAGTCCGCAGCGGCCTCGATCCGGGAGATCAACCCGCTGGTCAACGTGGAGATCCACAACACCGCGCTGGACCGGGAGAACGTGCGGGACATCTTCTCCCGCTACGACCTGATCGTCGACGGCACCGACAACTTCGCCACCCGCTACATGGTCAACGACGCGGCCGTGCTGCTCGGCAAGCCGTACGTCTGGGGTTCGATCTACCGCTTCGACGGCCAGGCGTCGGTGTTCTGGGCCGAGCACGGCCCCTGCTACCGCTGCCTCTACCCGGAGCCGCCGCCGCCCGGCATGGTCCCCTCCTGCGCCGAGGGCGGCGTGCTCGGCGTGCTCTGCGCGTCCATCGGGTCGATCCAGGTCAACGAGGCGATCAAGCTGCTCGCCGGCATCGGCGAGCCGCTCGTCGGCCGGCTCATGGTCTACGACGCCCTGGAGATGAGCTACCGCAAGATCAAGGTCCGCAAGGACCCGAACTGCGCGCTCTGCGGCGAGAACCCCACGGTCACCGACCTGCTGGAGGACTACGAGGACTTCTGCGGCGCGGTCTCCGAGGAGGCCCAGGAGGCGGTGGTCGACTCGACCATCACCGCCCTGGAGCTGAAGGAGTGGCAGGACGCCGGCAAGGACATCTTCCTGGTCGACGTCCGCGAGCCCGCCGAGTACGAGATCGTCCGGATCCCCGGCTCCACGCTGATCCCCAAGGGCGAGATCATCTCCGGCGAGGCGCTGGCGAAGCTCCCGCAGGACCGGCAGATCGTGCTGCACTGCAAGTCCGGCGTCCGGTCCGCCGAGGCGCTCGCCGCGCTCAAGGCGGCCGGGTTCAAGGACGCCGTGCACGTGCAGGGTGGCGTGCTGTCCTGGGTCAAGCAGATCGACCCGTCGCTGCCCGCGTACTGACGTCGATGTCCCGAAGGGCCCTCCCGGTGCGCCGGGAGGGCCCTCGGCGTCTCACCGGTGGGCCGGGCCACCTCTGACCGAGCTACCGAGGCGTGACCGCGTCGGCGCAGGTAGCGTCGCCTGCGTGGTGGATCTGGAAGCGGCGATCGGGTTCGTCGTGGCGCACGGGGACGCGGTGGACCGCGCCCGGCTGTCGCGGTTGCGCACCGGCGCGCCGGTGCCGCCGGAACTGCTCGACGCGGCGGAGTCCGGCCAGGCCGTCGGCGGCGGCTGGCCCGCCGTGCTCGACGGCGAGGTGGCGTCCGTCGACGCGACCTGCTTCCGGCTGTCCGAGCTGGACGACCTGGGCGCGCTCGGCCGTCCCGCCGCCCGACACGCGCTCGACTGGCTGGCCGCCGGCCAGCTCGCCGACGGGGGCTGGGACGAGCACCCGTCGTTGGCCGGGTTCGCGCCGGAGTGGGCCACGCCAGGCGATCCCGAGGCCCGGTTCTACCTGACCGCCGACGCCGGGTTCTGGCTCACCGTGGCCGGGCTGGACGCCCGCGCCGCCGGCCCGCTCGACCACCGCGTCGGCGGGGCGTACGCCGGGGTGGTCCAGGCGGCGGCCCAGGCGCTGGCCGGGCGGCTCGCGGCGGACGGGAGCTGGCCGTCGTTCCTGCCGGCCGGCTGGCTGGCCGCGGCCGTGCTGCACCGCCAGCAGATGTACTACGAGTCGGCCCGGATCCAGGCCGTGCTCGCCGACCGGATCCCCGGCATGTCCCCGGCCGACGTGGCCTGGCTCGCCGCCACGCTGCGGCGGGTGGAGGTGGGCGAGGAGCAGTGGCTGCTGGTGTCGGCGCGGCGGCGGCTGGCCGAGACCCAGCGCAGCGACGGCGGCTGGGACAGCGACGACGGCCACCAGTTCGACGTGCACACCACGCTGCGCGCGATCCGGGCCTGCCGCTCGGACGTCCCGGAGGCGCCGCGCGCCGGCGCGCAGTTCGTGGTGCCGGGCATCGTCGCGCTGCCCGCCGTGCCGTCCCCGCGTCCCGCCCCCGACGCGTCGTCCGCCCAAGCCCCGCGTCCCGCCCCCGACGCGTCGTCCGCCCAAGCCCCGCGTTCCGCCCCCGACGCGCCCTCGGCCCAAGCCCCGCTTGCCACCCCCGACAGGTCCTCCGGTGCCGTGCCCGACCTGCTCACAGGCTTCGTTCCCGGTTCACCCCCGGCCCCCGTCGCAGACCCGGCCCCGCCCCCCGTCCCGGCCCCCGCTTCCCTCGCCGGGCACCCGGTCCCACCCGCACCGCCCGTCGATCATGGAGTTGTGGCGCCCAGCATGTCGGATTGACCCCGTTATCCGAGGTGCCACAACTCCAAGATCGACGAGGACGCGGGCGGGCGGACGCGGAGCCGTGGGTGGATCAGCGGACGTGGCCGTCGCCGGTGACCACATACTTGGTGCTGGTCAGCTCCGGCAGGCCCATCGGCCCGCGGGCGTGCAGCTTCTGCGTCGAGATGCCGATCTCGGCGCCGAACCCGAACTCGCCGCCGTCGGTGAAGCGGGTCGACGCGTTGACCATGACCGCGGCGGCGTCCACCCGGGCCACGAACTCCCGGGCCGTCCGCTGCGAGTCGGTGACGATGGCCTCGGTGTGGCCGGTGCCGTACCGGCGGATGTGCGCGACCGCGTCGTCCAGGGAGTCGACCACGGCGACCGAGATGTCGGCCGAGAGGTATTCGGTGGCGAAGTCCTCGTCGGTCGCCGCGACCACCCCGGCGGAGTGCGCGGCGACCTCGGGGGTGCCGTGGACGGTCACGCCGGCCTCGGCGAAGGCGGCCAGCACGGCCGGCAGGAAGACGTCCGCGACGGCGCGGTGGACCAGCAGCGACTCGGCGGTGTTGCAGGTGGACAGCCGCTGCGTCTTGGCGTTCAGCGTGACCGCCAGGGCCTTGTCGAGGTCGGCGGCGGCGTCCACGTACACGTGGCAGTTGCCCACGCCGGTCTCGATCACCGGCACTGTCGACTCCTCGACCACGGCGCGGATCAGCGACGCGCCACCTCGCGGGATCAACACGTCGACCAGGCCCCGGGCGCGCATCAGCTCCTTGACCGAGTCGCGCGAGGAGGAGTCGAGCAGTTGCACCGCGTCCGCCGGCAGGCCGGCGCCGGCGACCGCGTCGCGAAGCACCTCGACCAGGGCGGCGTTGGAGTGCGCCGCCGAGGAGGAGCCGCGCAGCAGCGCCGCGTTGCCCGACTTCAGGCAGATGCCGGCGGCGTCGACGGTCACGTTCGGCCGGCCCTCGTAGACGATGCCGACCACCCCGAACGGCACCCGGACCTGACGCAGCTCCAGCCCGTTCGGCAGGGTCGAGCCGCGCACCACCTCACCGACCGGGTCCGGCAGCGCGGCCATCTCGCGCAGCGCGCCGGCGATGGCGGCCACCCGGCCCCCGTCGAGGGCGAGCCGGTCCAGCACGGCCGCGGACAGCCCGGCGTCGCGCCCGGCCGCCAGGTCCGTCGCGTTCGCCGCCAGGATCTCCGGGGTACGCGCCACGAGCGCGTCGGCCATCGCGTGCAGCGCGGCGTCCTTGACCGTACGGGTGGCCGTGGCCAGGGCCTCCGCCGCGTCCCGGGCCCGGCGGGCCTGCTCGACGACGCTCATCTGCGCTCCTCAGGTGTTAGGAGGGGCCCCTTGTTATGCAGAATGCGTTAACAAGGGGCCCCTGCTTACAGCAAAACGAGGTCGTCGCGGTGGACGACCTCACGTTCGTAGGCCGGGCCGAGCGCCGCGGCCAGCTCCGAGGTGGAGCGCCCGAGCAGGCCGGGCAGTTCCACCGCGTCGTAGTTGACCAGACCCCGGGCCACCGGCGCGCCGGCGGTGTCGACGAGGTCCACCGGGTCGCCGGCGGTGAACGCGCCGTCCACCGCGGTGATCCCGGCCGGCAGCAGCGACTTGCGCCGGCCGACCACGGCCTGCACCGCGCCGGGGTCGAGGTGGAGCCGGCCGCGGGGCGCGGTGGCGTGCGCCAGCCAGAAGAGCCGGGCGGCGGGCCGCCGGGCGCTCGGGTGGAAGTAGGTGCCGACGGGCTCGCCGGTCAGCGCCGCCCCGGCCAGCGGCGCGGCGGTGAGCACCACCGGGATCCCGAAGCCGGTGGCGATCCGCGCCGCCTCGACCTTGGTCACCATTCCGCCGGTGCCCACCCCGGCCCGGCCGGCCCCGCCCACGTCGACGCCGGCCAGGTCGCCCTCGCCGCGCACCTCGGTGATGCGGGTGCTGCCCGCGCGGGCGGGGTCGCCGGTCCAGAGCGCGTCGACGTCGGAGAGCAGCACCAGCAGGTCGGCGTCGACCAGCGCGGCGACCAGCGCGGCGAGGCGGTCGTTGTCACCGAACCGGATCTCCTCGGTGGCCACCGTGTCGTTCTCGTTGACGATCGGCACGGCCCGCAGGTCGAGCAGCTTGCGCAGGGTCCGGTACGCGTTGCGGTAGTGCGCCCGCCGGGTCACGTCGTCGACGGTGAGCAGCACCTGCCCGACGGTGTGCCCGTGCCGGGCGAACGCGGCCGCGTACCGCCCGATGAGCAGGCCCTGGCCGACGCTGGCGGCGGCCTGCTGGGTGGCCAGGTCGCGCGGGCGCCGGGGCAGCCGCAGCGGCGCGAGGCCGGCGGCGATCGCGCCGGAGGAGACCAGCACGACCTCGCGACCGGCGGTGGCGAGCGCGCCGAGCGTGTCGACGAGCGCGTCGACCCGGGCGTCGTCCAGCCCGCCCGTCGCGGTGGTCAGCGAGGACGAACCGATCTTGACCACGATCCGGCGGGCCGAGGTGACTGCTTCACGCACCCGACCATTCTGCGCGCTGCGCTCCGCGGGACCGTGGCGCGTTCCCATATCGTGGCAGCTCGTGACACCTGACGAATACGTCGAGGCGGTGCTGACGCTGGTCGAGCGGATCCCGCCGGGCCGGGCGATGTCCTACGGGGCGGTGGCCGACGCGCTGGCGGAGCGCTCCGGGCGGGCGTCGGCGCGGCTGGTCGGCTCGATCATGGCCCGGCACGGTGGCGGGGTGCCGTGGCACCGGGTGGTGAACGCGGCCGGCCGGCTCCCACCGGGTCACGAGCGGGAGGCCCGGGCCCGGCTGCGCGCGGAGGGCTGCCCGTTGCGCGGGGACCGGGTGGACCTGGCGGCGGCCGCCTGGTCGCCGGAGGAGGGGATGTGACCGCGGCCATAACGTGAGTAGCATTCGGCTCCATGACAGCTTCGGGCCTGCCCCGCCGGGTGCACCTCGGATACGCGCTGGGCTCCCTGGCCACCGGCGCGTTCGGCACCGTGCCCGGGCTGCTCCTGCTGCCGTACCTCACCGACACCCTGGGCGTGGCGGCCGGGCTGGCCGCACTGCTGGTGCTCCTGCCGAAGGCGTGGGACGTGCTGGTCAACCCGGTGGCCGGGCGCATCTCCGACCGGACCCGCTCCCGCTGGGGCGCCCGCCGGCCCTACCTGCTCGGCGGTGGGCTCGCCCTGGCGGTGCTGTTCGCCGCGATCTTCGCCGCGCCGTTCGGGAACGGTCCGGCCGCCGCCGGATACGTCGCGCTCGCCTTCCTGGCCGCCGCGACCGCGTTCGCCTTCTTCCAGGTGCCCTACGTGGCCATGCCGGCCGAGCTGACCGACGACCCGGCGGAGCGTACCCGCCTCATGACCTGGCGGATCGCGGTGCTGGCACTGGCCATCCTGGTCTCCGGCGCGGTGGCCCCGGCGGTGGTCGCCGCCGGCGGCGACGGCCTGCCGGGCCACCGCTGGATGGGCCTGTTCGTGGCCGCGCTGATCGTGGCCGGCGCGGTCGGCGCGTTCCTCGGCACCCGGTCCGCGCCGGCCGCGACGGTGGGCGAGAGCGAGCCGAGCCTGCGTGCCCAGCTCGCGGTCGCCGGCCGCAACCGGCCGTTCCGGGTGCTGCTGATCTGTTTCGTGATCCAGTCCGCCGGGGTGGCCACCGTGCTGGCCGGCGTCAAGTACTTCGCCGACCAGGTGCTGCGCGCACCGGACAGCGGCCCGACGCTGCTCTTCGCCTGCTTCGTCGCGCCGGCGCTGCTGGTCATGCCGCTCTGGAGCCGGGCCGGCGCCCGGCTCGGCAAGCGGGCGTCGCTGGTCGCCGCGTCGCTGCTCTTCGCCGCCGGCGCGCTCACCCTGGTGACCGCGCCCGCGCTGCCGGCCGCCGGAGCGTACGCGGTGGTGGCGGTGATCGGCGTCGGGTACGCCGGCCAGCAGGTCTTCGCGCTGGCCATGCTGCCGGACTGCATCGCCTACGACACCGCGCGCACCGGGCGGCGGCAGGCCGGGGTGTTCACCGGGCTGTGGACCGCCGGGGAGACGTTCGGACTGGCCCTGGGGCCGGGCATCTACGGCCTCGTGCTCCAGCTCTCCGGCTACGTCTCGTCGTCGACCGGGGTGGCGGCGGCCCAGCCGGGCAGCGCCCGGCTCGGCGTGCTGCTCGGCTTCACCGTGCTGCCGGCCCTGCTCGTCGCCGCCCCGGTGGTGCTGCTGCGCGGCTACACGCTGACCCCCGCGCACCTGAGCGCCGCGTCCGGCGCCGTCCCGCCGACCGTGCGCGCGTGAGCCACCACGTCCCGCCCGCCGCCGCGGACCGTCACGAGAGGAACACCGGAGACCGATGACCGACACGGCAGGTGCGGGCGCGCTGCCCGCCGAGGGGATGCCCGCGCCGCGGGTGCTGGACGAGATCCGGGCGCTGCGGGCCGGCGACCGACCCACGCACGGCGGGCGGCTCTTCGCCTACGTCTACGACCCGGGCGTGGCCGGGCTCGACGAGCTGGCCCAGGCCGCGTACGCGGAGAGCGCGCACGTCAACGGCCTCGACCCGACCGCCTTCCCGTCGCTGCTGGCGATGGAGAACGCGCTGGTCGCCGCCGCCGCCCGACTGCTCGGCGGCGGCCCGGGCACGGACGCGCCGGACGTGGTCGGCAGCGTCACCGGCGGCGGCACCGAGTCGCTGCTGCTCGCGGTCAAGGCGGCCCGCGACGCCCGTCCCGACCTCGCCGAGCCGCGGATCGTGGTGCCGGCCAGCGCGCACGCCGCGTTCGCCAAGGCGGCGCACTACCTGCGGGTGGCGCTGGACCAGGTGCCGGTCGACCCGGTGACGCTGCGGCCGGACGTGGCAGCGATGGCCGCTGCGATCCGCCCGGAGACCGTGCTGGTCGTCGCGTCCGCCCCGTCCTACGCGCACGGCGTGGTCGACCCGGTCGCGGAGATCGCCGCCGTCGCGGCGGGAGCCGGCGTGCGCTGCCACGTGGACGCCTGCTTCGGCGGCTGGGCGCTGCCCTGGCTGCGCCGGCTCGGGGCGCCGGTGCCGCCGTTCGACTTCGCCGTGCCCGGGGTCACCTCGATCTCGGTCGACCTGCACAAGTACGCGTACGCCCCGAAGGGGGTGTCGGTGCTGCTGCACCGGGACGCGGCGCTGCGCTCCCCGCAGTACTTCGCGTACGCCGACTGGCCCGGCTACACGATGGTCAACCCGGTGATCGCCTCCACCCGGTCCGGCGGGCCGATCGCCGCCGCGTACGCGACGCTCCGCCATCTCGGCGAGGACGGCTACCTGCGGCTGGCGGCGTCGACCCGGGACGCGGTCGCCGGGCTGGCCGCGGCGGTGCGGGCGACCGACGGCCTGCGGTTGATGGCGGAACCGGAGTCCACTGTGGTCTGCTTCACCGCCGAGGACCCCACGCTCGACCTGTTCCTGCTGGTGGACGAGCTGACCGCGCGGGGCTGGCACACCCAACCCCAGCTCCGGTACGCCGACCTGCCGGCCAGCGTGCACCTCACGGTGACCGCCGCGGTGGCGCCGCGGGTGGCCGAGTTCGCCCCGGCGCTGGCCGACGCGGTCGCCGCGGCCCGCGCCGCCGGGCCGGTCGCGCTGCCGCCGGACCTGTTGGCGCTGGCCGGCGGCCTCACCCCGGAGGCGCTCACCCCGGAGCTGGTGGCCGGGCTGGCCGAAGGGCTCGGCCTGGGCGGTGGCGCCGGTGTGCCGGACCGGATGGCGGTGGTCAACACGCTGCTCGACGCCGCCCCGGCGCCGGTGCGGGAACGGCTGCTGGCGGAGTTCGTCGGGCTGCTCCAGCGCCCGGCCTGGTGACCCGGTAGCCGGCGGGCTCCGCGCTCGGCGTCAGCCGAGCCGGCTCGCCCGCCCGAACCCGGCCCCCGCGCGGCTGGGGCGACGGTCAGGGTGGCGACGACGGCCGGCGCGCCGTCGGATTCCGCCGCCGGCCCCGACTTCCGGCCCGACCGCTGTGGTTGACTGTCGGTTCGGGGACAGCGGAGGGAGGCCCGACGTGCAGGTGCCGGCCGTGCTCGGTGAGCCGATCCGGTTCGTGCTGAACTGGGGCCGCCGCTACTCGCTCTGGGTGTTCAACTTCGGCCTGGCCTGCTGTGCGATCGAGTTCATCGCGACCAGCATGGGCCGGCACGACTTCATGCGGCTCGGCGTGATCCCGTTCGCCCACGGCCCCCGGCAGGCCGACCTCATGGTGGTCAGCGGCACCGTCACCGACAAGATGGCCCCGGCGGTCAAGCGGCTCTACGACCAGATGCCGGAGCCGAAGTACGTGATCTCGTTCGGCGCCTGCTCGAACTGCGGCGGCCCGTACTGGGACTCCTACTCGGTGACCAAGGGCGTCGACCAGCTCATCCCGGTCGACGTCTACGTGCCCGGCTGCCCGCCACGGCCGGAGGCGCTGCTGCACGGCATCCTCCGCCTCCAGGAGAAGATCGCCGCCGAGGAGTCCGGCGTCGGCGGCGTCCCCCGCCCCGACCGGCTCGCCCCGCCGGCGGATTCCGTCCCGCGGCCGGTGGAGGCGCTGACCGCACCCCCGGTGCGTCCCCCGGTCGGCTGAGCCGCCGGGTGGCGTAGCGGGACTAGCCTGCGGACCATGACCGACTCCGCGGAGAAGCGTTCCGCCTTCATCGTCGACGTGCTGACCGAGGAGTTCGGCGCGTCCATGGCGATCGACCCGGCGGCGTTCCGCCGGAAGTTCCGCAAGATGGCCGCCTCGCCGTTCGCCTTCTACCGGGGCAGCGCCTCGCTCTTCTACGCCGACCAGCTCGGCGACTTCGCCAGCGAGCGGTTCCTCGACGACCGGACCAGCCGGGTGTGGATCCACGGCGACCTGCACGCGGAGAACTTCGGCACCTACATGAACGCCTCCGGGCAGCTCGTGTTCAACGTCAACGACTTCGACGAGGCGTACGTCGGGCCGTTCACGTGGGACCTCAAGCGCCTGGCCGCGAGCGTGGCGCTGCTCGGATACGCCAAGGCGCTCTCCGACCGGGTGATCGGCGAGCTGGTGACCGGCTTCGCCCGCTCCTACCTGGCCGAGCTGCGGGCCATCTCCGCCGGTGGGGACGACGCGATCGGCTCGATCACGCTGGAGAACGCGGACGGCGTGCTGCGCCGGGTGCTCCAGCAGGCCCGGCTGAGCACCCGGGTGGACCTGCTCGCCGCGCAGACCACGATCGACAACTACGAGCGCCGCTTCTCCCTCGGCGACGGCGTGTACGAGATCGACGCCGCGACCCGGGAGAAGGTCTGCGCCGCGTTCGAGGACTACCTTGGCACCCTGCCGGAGTCGACTTCCCGGCTGCGCCCGGTGGCCACCACCATCAAGGACGTGGTGCTGCGCAAGGGGGTCGGCATCGGCTCGGCCGGGCTGCCCTCGTACAACCTCCTGCTGGAGGGGCACACCCAGGCGCTGGAGAACGACGTCGTCATCTACATGAAGCAGGCCCAGGTGCCGGCCGTGGCCCGGCACATCGACGACGAGCGGGTGCGGTCGTACTTCCGGCACCAGGGGCACCGCACCGCCGAGTCGCAGCGGGCGTTGCAGGCGCACGCCGACCCGTGGCTGGGGTTCACCGAGCTGGACGGCGCCGGGCAGCTCGTCGCCGAGGTCTCCCCGTACGCGGCGGACCTCGACTGGGCCGACGTCAACGAGCCGGAGGAGCTGGGCGGGGTGCTCACCGACCTGGGCCGGGCGGTGGCCCGGATGCACTCGGTGGCCGACGACGAGTCCAGCCACGACCTGGTCGACTACTCGACCGAGGACTCGATCGTCGCGGCGGTCGACGCGGACGCCGACGGCTTCGTCGACTACCTGGTCGACTTCGCCCACCGGTACGGGATCCGGGCCCGCGAGGACCACCAGCTCTTCGTGGACCTGTTCCGCAACGGCCGGCTGCCCGGCATCTGAGCGGGGGTGCCCGCCCCGCGTCACTGCGTGAAGTCCAGCACCACCTTGATGTCCTCGCCGGTCGAGGCGTACGCCTCCCGGTACGCCGAGACCGGCACCCGGCGGGTGATCAGCGAGTTCAGCCACGACCGGTCGGCCCGGGCGAGCGCTTGGGCGGCCATGTCCCAGTGCCGGCGGCCGGCGTTGACCGATCCGAAGACCACGTTGTTCTCCAGCACCAGCTCCCGGTTCAGGGCGCCCGCGTCGAAGTCGATGGTCCGGCCGCCGCTGGAGACGCCGGTCAGGCAGACGATGCCGGTGGGCGCGGCCTTGCACATCGCGTCCAGCACCACCGGAGGCGCGCCGGTGCACTCGACCACCACGTCCGGTTGCAGGTCCAGCTCGGCCACGGTCGACGTGTGGTAGGTGGCGCCGAGCGCGCGGACCAGGTCCGGCTTCGGGCCGGTGGTGTTCCGGTCCAGCACGTGCACGGACAACTCCCGCTGGCTGGCCAGCAGCGCGGCCAGCAGCCCGATCGGCCCGGCCCCGGTGATCAGCGCGGTCTTCGGCTTCCACTCGGCCCGGCGGCCGATCCGCTCGATGTGGTCCCACGCCTTCGCCACCACGCTGGCCGGCTCCAGCAGCATGCCCACCGACGCGAGCGCCTCGTCCAGGCCGACGGCGAACTTGGGCTGCAACCGCCAGCGGTCTCGGGCGAACCCGGGCAGCCCCTTGATGCCGTGCTCGGTGTACCGACCGTTGCGGCACATGTCCCACTCGTCCACCGCGCAGTTCGCGCACGGCACCGGGTCGGGATGGCGGACCACGCCGGCCACCAGGTCGCCCGGGTGCAACGTGCCGGTCGGGTCCTCCAGCACCCGGCCCAGCGACTCGTGTCCGAGCACGAGCCGCTCCTGGCCCGGCGGCGCCTCGCCGTACTCCCCGGCGATGATCTCGTGGTCGGTGCCGCAGACGCCCACCGCCAGCGCCTCGACCAGGATCGCGCCCTCCTCGGGCTCGGGCTCCGGCCACTCCTCGGTGAGGCGGAGCGAATCCGGGACACCTGGGGTCACAGTCACAGCGCGCACGGCCCTCATCTTTCCCCGCCGGCCGCCGGTCCGCTCGGCAAAGCGACGATCCGGCCCGGACGGCCCGACCCGGCCCGGACCCGCCGGCCATAGGATCAGCGCATGACTCCGGAAGAGGTCGGCCGGCGGGTGGTCGCGCTGCTCGCGCCCGTGGAGGCCGCCGCGTCGGTCTCCGGCGGTCAGGGGTACGCCCGCGCCACCGTCGACGTACCCCCGGCGAGCTGGGCCGACGCGGTGCGCGCGGCGCGCGACGACGCGGAGCTGGGCTTCGACTTCCTCGACTGGCTGTCGGCGGTGGACGAGCTGGCCGACGGCTTCGACGTGGTCGTGCACCTCTGGTCGGTGCGGCACCGGCACGGTCTGCTGCTGCGCACCCGGGTGCCCCGCGCGGCGCCGGTCGTGGCGTCCGTGGTCGACGTCTTTCCCGGCGCCGACTGGCACGAGCGGGAGACCCACGAGATGTTCGGCATCGACTTCGCCGGGCACGCGGAGCTGCGACCGCTGCTGCTGCCGCCGGAGTTCGAGGGGCACCCGCTGCGCAAGGAGTTCGTGCTCGCGTCCCGGGTGGCCAAGCCGTGGCCCGGCGCCAAGGAGCCGGGCGAGTCGGAGGCCGGTGGCGGGCGGCGACCGGTCCGGCCGCCGGGCGTACCGGCGCCGGGGGAGTGGGGGACGACGCCCACGCCGGCCGGCGCGGCCGGGGCGGGCGAGGGCCCGCGCGGCGGTACGCCGGCCCGCCCGGCCCGGGAGCGTCCCGCGCGCCCGGCCCCCGGTGGACGTCCCGCACGTCCCGTGCCCGGGGAGCGGCCGACCGGGCCGCCCCGCCAGGAACCGGACCCCGACGCGGCGGGGGAGTCCTGATGCCCGACTGGTTGGAGCTGGTCCTGCGGGTGGTGGGCGTGCTGGTCGCGTTCCTCACCCTGCCGCTGATCGTCGGCCAGGCCGAGCACAAGGTGATGGCCCACATGCAGGGCCGGCTCGGCCCGATGTACGCGGGCGGTTTCCACGGCTGGGCGCAGCTGGTGGCCGACGGGATCAAGTTCGTGCAGAAGGAGGACGTCACCCCGCGCGAGGCGGACCGGCCGGTGTTCCGGCTCGCGCCGGCGGTGGCCCTGGTGCCGTACCTGCTCGCCCTGCTGGTCATCCCGCTCGGGCCGGGTGACCTGGTCGCCCAGCCGCTGGACATCGGCCTGTTCTTCGTGCTCGCGGTGGTGGGCATCGGCGTGCTCGCGGTGCTCATGTCCGCCTGGGCGTCGGCCAACAAGTACAGCCTGCTCGGCGGGCTGCGCGGCGCCGCCCAGCTGCTCGGCTACGAGCTGCCGCTGGTGCTGGCCGCCGCCTCGGTGGCGATGGCGGCGGGCACGCTCAGCCTGCCCGGCATCGTGGAGGCGTGGCAGCCCTGGTGGCTGCTCTGGCAGGCGCCGGCCATGGTGATCTTCTTCGTCGCCGGGCTGGCCGAGATCCGCCGCCCGCCGTTCGACATGCCGGTGGCGGACTCCGAGCTGGTCTTCGGCTACATGACCGAGTACACCGGCCTGCGCTTCGCGTTCTTCCTGCTGGCCGAGTACGTCGGCATCGTGGTGATCGCGGCGCTGACCACGGTGCTCTTCCTCGGCGGTTGGCAGGGCCCGTTCGCGGACGCCCAGCTCGGCTGGCTGTGGACGCTGTTGAAGGTGTTCGCGGTCGCCTTCGTGATCATCTGGCTCCGGGTGAGCTACCCGCGGCTGCGCGAGGACCAGCTCCAGCGTCTCTGCTGGCTGGTCCTGGTCCCCCTGGCCCTGGCCCAGCTGGTCCTCACCGCCGCCGTCCGCCTCGCCCTGTAACCCACCCAACCCCGGCGAGGGAGAGGGGCTCAGCGCAGCGGGGTGTGCGCGGGGTCCACGCGCTCCTCGGGGGTGGGGGGCGGGGGCGGGGTGCCGTCGCCGAAGGGGCGGCCGCCCAGGTCCTCCCGGCCGTGCGGGGTGAGCCAGTTGCTCAGGTCGGGGCCGAGCGGCACGATGCCGGTCGGGTTGATGTCCCGGTGGACCTCGTAGTAGTGCCGCTTGATGTGGTCGAAGTCGATCGTGTCGCCGAAGCCCGGGGTCTGGAACAGGTCCCGCGCGTACGCCCACAGCACCGGCATCTCGCTCAGCTTCTGCCGATTGCACTTGAAGTGACCGTGGTAGACCGGGTCGAAGCGGACCAGCGTGGTGAACAGCCGCACGTCCGCCTCGGTGATCGTGTCGCCGACCAGGTAGCGCTGCCCGGCCAGCCGCTCGCTCAGCCAGTCCAGCCGGTCGAAGAGCCGGTGGTACGCCCGCTCGTACGCCTCCTGGCTGCCGGCGAAGCCGCACCGGTAGACGCCGTTGTTGACGTCGGCGAAGACCTTCGCGTTGACCTCGTCGATCTCGGCGCGCAGCGGCTCCGGGTAGAGCTGCGGCGCGCCCGGCCGGTGGTGGGCCGTCCACTCGGTCGACAGGTCCAGGCTCATCTGCGCGTAGTCGTTGGTCACCACCTGCCCGGTCGGCACGTCCACCAGCGCCGGCACGGTGATGCCCCGCTCGTATCCGGGGAAGCGGGCGAAGTAGGCGTCGGCGAGCCGCTCGATGCCGAGCACCGGGTCCCGGCCGCCCGGGTCCAGGTCGAACGTCCAGCTCCGCTTGTCGTGGGTGGGACCGGCCACGGCCATCGAGATGGCGTCCTCCAGCCCGAGCAGGCGCCGGACGATGATCAGCCGGTTCGCCCACGGGCACGCCCGGCTGACCGCCAGCCGGTAGCGGCCCGGCTCCACCGGCCAGCCGTCCCGCGCGTCGGCGGTGATCCGGGTGGCGATGTAGCGCTGGTCCCGGGTGAACTCGCCGCCCGGTTCCACGTACTTGCCGCCGGTCCGGTCGAGAACCTCGTCGTCGCTGCCGCCCACGCCCACCTCCCGAGTCGACTTCCGCCCCCATCATGGTCGCTCCGGCCGGTCCCGGCAGGCCGAGCGGGGCAGAGGGGGGCATAGGCTGCCGGCCGTGACCGATGTGGAGGCGGCGGCCCGACGCTTCATCGCCGACGTGTGGAACGCCGGCCGCGAGGAGAGCGCGTACGAGCTGGTGGCCCCGGACTGCCCCGGGCTGGGCGGCACCGGGCCGGACGCGGTGCTGGCCTGGCACCGGGACCGGCGGGCGTCCTTCCCCGACCTGCGCTACAAGATCGTCGAGGTGGTGGCCGGCGGCGGACGGGTCGCGGTGCACTGGCGGGCCGCCGGCACGCAGGCCGGCCAGTTCGGCCCGGTGCCGCCGACCAGCCGGGTGGTCAGCTATTCCGGCGCGACGTTCCTGCGCTTCGACGACGCCGGCCGGATCGTGGACGTGTGGAGCGTCAACGAGCTGTTCCAGGTGCTCCAGCAGTTGGGCGTGGAGATGCTGCCCCCGCTCACACCCGGCGGGGCGTGATCCGGCTGATCGGGAGGTTCACCGGGAAGGGCTCCCCGGTGTCGACGAACTTCGTCCACCGGCCGGTCTCGGCGTAGACCTCGTGCACCGGGTCGATCTTGTAGGTGTAGACGACGATGCCCTCGTCCTCGATCTCTATCCGCCAGTGGAACGGGATCCCGGCCTGCGCGTAGAGAGCCGGCTTGAGCACCCGGTCGATGGAGCGGGTGCTGGGCGAGACGATCTCCACGGCGAGCACCACCTCGTGCGGTTCGTACCGGGACGGCTCGCGCGCGGCGGCGGTCGAGGTGGTGATCAGGACGTCCGGAATGAAGGAGCGGGTGCGGTTGATCCGCACCTCCACCCCCTGGGTCACGTCGTACCCGTCGGGGCAGTCCTCGTCCAGCCCCACCATGAGCATGGCGGCGATGCTCTGGTGCGTTCGGCCGCGCAAGGACATGAGGATTACTCCATCGAGCAGTTCGCAGCGGCGGCCGTCTTCCGGCAGCAGATCCAGATCGTCGGTCGTCCACGCCCGCTCGGGCGGACGGGCACTCTCCGGGTCGGCGGTCACTGACCGGCCCTTTCCCGGTGCGTCGTTCTCCCCGGGCTCACGATACCGCCGCCAAGAGTCGGGGGGTGGTCGCGCGCGCCCGGGCCACAGGGCAGGATGGGCGGCATGAGCGAGCACGGTGGAGTGCCCGGCGCCGGGCTGGTGAAGGGGCTGGCGGTCACGTTGAAGACGATGACCCGCCGCTCGACCACTCAGCAGTACCCGGACGTGGCCCCCGAGTTGCCGCCGCGCTCCCGCGGCGTGATCGCGCTGCTGGAGGAGAACTGCACGGTCTGCATGCTCTGCGCCCGCGAGTGCCCGGACTGGTGCATCTACATCGACTCGCACAAGGAGGAGGTGGCGGTGCCCGGCGCCGCCCGCCCCCGCCAGCGCAACGTGCTCGACAAGTTCGACATCGACTTCTCGCTCTGCATGTACTGCGGCATCTGCATCGAGGTCTGCCCGTTCGACGCGCTCTACTGGTCGCCCGAGTTCGAGTACGCCGAGTACGACATCAAGGACCTGCTGCACGACAAGGACCACCTGGGCGAGTGGATGGCCACCGTGCCCCCGCCGCCGGCCCACGACCCGCTCGGTGACCCCTCGAAGGAGGAGACCACCGCCGCCCGCAAGGCCGCCGGCCCGCCCGCCCGTCCGGCCCCGACCACGGTACGCCCCGACGCCGCCGACTCCCCGGGCGGAGGCGCGGCCTCGTGACCGGCGCGGACGTGCTGCTGCTCGCCCTCGGCGCGGTCGCGGTGGGCGCGGGCGCGCTGGTGGTGGCCACCCGGCACCTGGTCCGGGCCGGGTTGTGGCTGGTGGTCTGCCTGGGCGCGCTGGCCGGCGACTACCTGGTGCTCACCGCCGAGCTGGTGGCCTGGGTGCAGGTGCTGATCTACGTGGGCGCGGTGGTGGTGCTGCTGCTGTTCGCGGTGATGCTGACCCGCGCCCCGATCGGCCCCTCCGACGACCTCGACCGGCCCGGCTGGCCGGCCGCGCTGGTCGGCGCCGGCAGCGGTCTCGGCCTGGCCGTGCTGCTGGTCGACGCGTTCCGCTGGTCCCGGGTGGAGCTGCCCGCAGCGGGCACCGCCGAGCGCCTCGGCGAGCAGGTGTTCCGCTCCTGGGTGCTGCCGTTCGAGGTGCTCTCGGTGCTGCTGCTCGCCGCGCTGGTCGGCGCGATCGTGCTCTCCCGCCCGGACATCGGCCGCCCGTCCCCGTCCGGTCCGACCGTGGCGCCGGCCTCCGGCAGCGGCCCGACGGGCAGGCCGGGCACACCCGCCGCGTCCACCGGGACCGACCTGACGGCGCCGTCCGGCCCGACGGGCCCGGCCGCGGTGGCCGCCGACGAGGGCGGGCGCCGGTGAGGCCGGTCATCCCGTACGTCACCGCCGCGCTCCTGTTCGGCCTCGGCGTCTACGGCGTGCTGCGTCGGCGCAACGCGGTCCTGGTGCTGATGGCGGTGGAGTTGATGCTCAACGCGGTCAACCTGGTCCTGGTCACCGCCGACACCACGGTCCGGGCGGCGTTGCCGCACTCCGGGCAGGTGTTCGCGCTGTTCGTCATCGTGCTCGCCGCCGCCGAGATCGGTGTCGGGCTGGCCATCGTGCTCCAGCTCTACCGGCTGCGGGCCAGCGTCACGGTCGACGACGTCCCGCTCGGCGAGCGGGCGCCGGCCGTACCGGACGAGGTGCGCCCATGAGCACGTCGACGCTGTGGCTCGCGGCGGCGCTGCCGGGCGCGCCGCTGGTCGCCGGCCTGGTCGGGCTGCTGCTGCCGCCCGCGTCGAGCGGGGACCGGGCGCCGGCCCGGCGGTCGGCCGTCGCGCTGGGCGTGGCCGGCGCGGCGGTGGCCCTGCTGGCCGCGCTGGTGCTGCTGGTCCGGGTGGACGGGCCGGTCGAGGCGGCCACCACCTGGGTAGACCTGGGCGGTCTGCGGGTCACGCTGGGCCTGCGGCTGGACGGCGTGGCGGTGCTGGTCGCCACCGCCGTCGCCGCGGTGGCGCTGGCGGTGCAGGTCTACTCGACCGGCTACCTGCGGCGCGGCCCGCACGACGACGTCGACGTCGATCACCGCTACCCGCCGTACGCGGCGCAGCTCAGCCTCTTCACCGCAGCCATGCTGACCGTGGTGGTGTCCGGTGACCTGATCATGCTGCTGGTCGGCTGGGAGGTGATGGGCATTTGTTCCTACCTGCTCATCGCCCACGACCGGCGGCTGCCCGAGGCGCCCGGCGCGGCGGTCAAGGCGTTCCTGGTCACCCGGGTGGGTGACGTCGGCTTCCTGCTCGGCATCGCGCTGCTCGGCGTGGGCGCGGGCAGCTTCCGGATCGCCGACGTGCTGGCCCACGACTACGGCGCCGGCACGCTGACCGCGGCCTGCCTGCTGCTGCTCGCCGGCGTGGCGGGCAAGAGCGCCCAGTTCCCGCTGCACACCTGGCTGCCCGACGCGATGGCCGGCCCGACGCCGGTCTCCGCGCTGATCCACGCCGCCACCATGGTCGCCGCCGGGGTATACGCGGTGGCCCGGCTGTTCCCGCTGTTCGAGCGGGCCCCGGCCGCGCTCGCCGTGCTGGGCGTGATGGCGTCGGTGACCATCCTGCTCGGCGCGTTCGCCGCCACCGCCCAGGACGACATCAAGCGGGTGCTCGCCTGGTCGACGGTCTCCCAGATCGGCTACATGACCGGCGCGCTGGCGGTCGGCGCGCCCGCCGCCGCGCTGTTCCACCTGCTCACCCACGCCGCGTTCAAGGCGCTGCTGTTCCTCGCCGCCGGCGCGGTGATCCACGCCGTGGGCACCACGCTGATGTCCCGGATGGGTGGCCTGCGGGCCGGCATGCCGGTCACGTTCTGGTGCATGGTGGTCGGCCTCGGCGCGTTGGCCGGGGTGCCGCCGCTGTCCGGCTTCTGGAGCAAGGACGGGGTGCTCGCCGCCGCCGAGGCCGCCGCGCTGGACGGGGCCGGTCCGACCGCGCCCTGGGTGGGCTGGCTGGTCTGGCTGGCCGGGCTGCTCGGTGTCGCGGTCACCGCCTGGTACGCGACCCGCCTGCTGCTGCGCACCTTCTTCGGCGCCACCCGGATGCCGCTGGTCCGGCCGCACGACCCGCCGACGTCGCTGCGCCTGCCGGTACTGCTGCTCGCGGTCCCGGCCGCGCTGCTCGGCCTGGCCGCTTTCCTGCCCTGGTTCGCCGACCGCCTGCGGGTGCCGGCCGACGAGGCCACCGGCGAGGCGGTGGAGCTGGTCCACCTCGCGCCGAACCTGATCCTGCCGTTCCTGCTGCTGCTGGTCGGCGCGGGCGTCGCCTGGGCCGGCTGGCGCCGCGACCCGGCCGCCGACCCGGCCCGCTTCCTGGGCCCGCTGCGGCCGGTGTTCGCCCGGGCGTTCCGGCTCGACGACGTCCAGCACGCCCTCGTCGTACGCCCGACCGGCGCGCTGGCGCGGGCCGTGCGGACCGGCGACGAGCTGGGCGTGGACGGCCTGGTCGAGGGCAGCGGCCGGGCGGCGGTGGAGTTGGGCGGCGGGCTGGCCGCGCTGCACCGGGCGGCGTTGCCGCGCGCGGCGGCCGGGGTGCTGGTCGGCGCGCTGCTGATCGGCCTGGCGGTCGCCCTGATCGGAGTCACCTCATGACGTTCGGGCAGGTCCTGCTGGTCGCGGTGCTCGCGGTCCCGGCGCTGGGCGCGGTCGCGACCGCCGCCGTGCCCGGGGACCGGGCCGGCCGGCTGGTCGGCACCGTCGCCGCCGCGCTGACGCTGCTGGCGACGCTGCCGCTGGTCGGTGGCGAGCACGGCTGGTTCGGGTACGGGCCGCGGCCGGCGGTGCAGCCCTGGCACCGGCTCGACCTGCCCTGGGTGCCCGGGCTCGACCTGCGTTTCCACCTCGGGGTGGACGGCATCTCCTGGCCGCTGGTGGTGCTGACCGCGCTGCTCACGCTGCTGTGCTGCGCGTACACGCTGTGGCGGGTGCCGGCCGGCGGCGGCAGCGGGCGGGCCCTGGTGGCGCTGCTGCTGGTGGTCGAGGTGGGCATCCTCGGCACGTTCCTCGCGCTCGACCTGGTGCTCTTCTTCCTCTTCTTCGAGGTCGTCCTGCTGCCCATGTACGCGATCATCGCCGGCTGGGGCGGGGACGACCGGCGGCGCGCGGCGCGCAAGTTCGCGCTCTACACGCTGTTCGGCTCGGTGCTGCTGCTGGTCGGCGTCTACGTGGTGGTGGCCGAGGCGGGCACCGCCGACCTGGTCGCGTTGACCGGCGGCGTCGGCCTGTCCCGGGGCACCCAGTTCGCCGCGTTCACGCTGCTGGCGCTGGCGTTCGCGGTGAAGAGCCCGCTCTGGCCGCTGCACTCGTGGCTGCCCGACGCGCACACCCAGGCGCCCACCGTCGGCAGCGTGATCCTCGCCGGGGTGCTGCTCAAGATGGGCACGTACGGGCTGATCCGGGTCGCCGTCGGGGTGGCGCCGGAGGGCGCCCGCTGGGCGTCGCCGGCGCTCGGCGTGCTCGCCGTCGCGGCCATCCTGGTCGGCGGCCTGGTCTGCCTGGCCCAGGACGACCTGAAGCGGCTGATCGCCTACTCCAGCGTCGGGCACATGGGCTTCGTGCTGCTCGGCGTCGCCACGCTCACCGCCACCGGGCTCCAGGCCGCGTTGATCGGCAACATCGCCCACGGGGTCATCACCGGCCTGCTGTTCTTCCTGGCCGGCGCGGTCAAGGACCGGACGCACACCGGCGCGCTGGCCGAGCTGTCCGGGCTGCGCGAGACCGCGCCCCGGCTGGCCGGGCTGCTCGGCTTCGCGGCGGTCGCCTCACTGGGGCTGCCCGGGCTGGCCGGCTTCTGGGGCGAGGCGTTCGCGGTGGTGGCCGCCGTGCGGCGGGGCGGCCCGCTGTGGCTGACGCTGGCCGTGCTGGCGGCGCTGGGCGGGGCGTTGACCGCCGCGTACTTCCTCCGGTTGCTGCGCCGGGTCACCCACGGCCGGCCCAGCCCGGCGGTGGCCGGGCTCACGCCCGGCCTGGCCGGCGCGGAACTGACCGCCTGGGCGCCGCTGGTGCTGCTCGCACTCGCGGTCGGGCTGGCGCCCGCGCTGGTCCTCTCCTACGCCTCCGGTCCGGTGGAGGCCCTGCTGGGGGTCGTCCCATGAGCCTGGTGCAGAGCGTCGACAACGTGGCGCTGCTGCCGGCGTACCTGGCCGCCGGCGCGGCCGTGCTGGTGCTTCTGGTCGACCTGCTGGTGGCGCGCCCCGCCGTCACCGTCGCCGTGGCGTCGCTCGGCGCGGCCGGCACGGCGCTGGGCGCCGGGCTCGTCGGCGCGGCCGGCGGCCGCCGCACGTTCTGTGTCGCGGCGGACTGCTCCTGGGTGTGGAACGGCCGGGCCGCCCTGGTGGCGGTGGTGGTCGCCCTGCTCACCCTGGGTGTGCTGGCCATCTCCGGCCCGCTGCTGCGCGCCGGTCGCACCCCGACCGGCGAATACTGCTTCCTGCTCGCCTGCGCGATGACCGGGGGCGTGGTGCTCGGCGCGGCCGGCGACCTGATCACCCTCGTCGTGGCGCTGGAGACGCTGACCCTGCCGCTCTACGTGCTGGTCGGGCTGCGGCGGGGCAGCCTGGCCGGCGCCGAGGCGGCGGTGACGTTCTTCGTGGTCAGCGTGGTCGCCACCACGGTGACGCTGCTCGGCGCGGCGCTGCTCTACGCGGTCACCGGCACGCTGCACCTGGACCGGCTCGGCGCCACGCTGGCCGCCCGGGACGACCTGACCGACCTGCCGCTGACCACGGTCGCGGTGGCGCTGGTGGTGGCCGGGCTGGCGTTCAAGGTCGCCGCGGTGCCGTTCCACGCCTGGGCGCCGGCCACCTACGACGGCGCGCCGCTGCCGGTGGCCGCCTACCTGTCGACCGCCTCGAAGCTGGGCGGCGTGGTGGCGCTGCTGGCGGTGGTGCAGCGGGCGCTGCCGAGCGAAGTGACCGGTCCGGTGCTGGCGGCGCTGGCGGTGCTGACCATGACCGTCGGCAACCTGGTGGCGCTGCGCCAGCGGCGTACCGTGCGGTTGCTGGCCTGGTCGTCGGTGGCGCAGGCGGGCTACATCCTGGCCCCGCTGGGCGCGCTGGCGTTGGCCGCCGGCCGCACCCCCGACGCCCGGGCCGGGGCCTACGCGGCGGCGGTCGCGTACACCGTCTTCTTCGTACTGCTGGAGCTGGCCGCGTTCGCCGCGGTGGTGGCGTTGCGGCCGGCGGACGGCGACGGCGGCGCGCTGGCCGACCTGCGTGGCGCGGCCCGCCGGCACCCGTGGGTGGGCGGCGCGTTCGCGCTGGCGCTGATCGGGCTGGCCGGCCTGCCGCCGGGGCTGGCCGGGCTGTTCGCGAAGGTGACGGTGGTGCGGTCGCTGCTGGCCGGGCACGCCGGGTGGCTGGCCCTGGTGGTGGCGTTGAACGCGGTGCTCGGCCTGGCCTACTACCTGCGGGTGGCCGCGTCGCTCTACGCCGCGCCCGGCCCGGCCGCCGCCCCGCTCCGCCCGGCGCGCCTGGTGCTGGTGGCGCTCGGCGTGGCCACCGTGGCAGCCGTGGTGATCGGTGTCGCACCGCAGCTCGTGCTGGACGTCGCCGCGCGCTGAGGCGGTTCGTGCCCGACTGGGCGGTTGGTTCAGCGGGCACACAGCGATCCCCAGCCAACTTTCAGCCATGAGCCGGATGGTTGACGGGTACCGGTGTGTTGAACCGGTCAGCGGGTCCCCCGCGTGGGCCCGCGCACCGAAGGAGCGATCGTGCATCACAACCGTCTGAAGACCGCAGCGCTGCTCGGCCTGTTGACCTCGCTGATCCTCGCGGTCGGCTACTGGTTCGGCGGTAGCGGCGGTCTTGTCATCGCCGTCGTCGTCTCGTTGCTGATGAACGGCGTGACCTACTTCTACTCCGACAAGCTCGCCCTGCGCTCGATGCGGGCGCAACCGGTCAGCGAGGCACAGTTCCCCGAGCTGTACCGGATGGTGCGGGAGCTCTCCACCCAGGCCGGCAAGCCGATGCCCCGGCTCTACGTGAGCCCGACGGCGCAGCCCAACGCGTTCGCCACCGGGCGCAACCCGGAGCACGCGGCGGTCTGCGTCACCCAGGGGATCGTGGAGATCCTCGACTACCGGGAGCTGCGCGGCGTGATCGGGCACGAGCTGTCCCACGTCTACAACCGGGACATCCTGATCTCCAGCGTGGCCGCCGGCCTGGCCGGCATCATCACCATGCTGGCCAACATCGCCTGGTTCATCCCGCTCGGCTCCTCCGACGACGAGGACGGCCCGAACCCGGCCGTGCTGCTGCTCACCCTGATCCTCGGCCCGATCGCGGCGACCGTGATCCAGCTGGCGATCAGCCGCAGCCGGGAATACCAGGCCGACGCGTCCGGCGCCGAGCTGAGCCGCGACCCGCTCGCCCTGGCCAGCGCCCTGCGGAAGATCCACATGGGTACGCAGAGCCGCCCGCTCGCGCCGCAGGGCCAGCTCGCCAGCACCGCCCACCTGATGATCGACAACCCGTTCAAGCGGGGCGGCGGCATCGCCGCGATGTTCGCCACCCACCCGCCGATGGAGCAGCGGGTGGCCCGCCTGGAGCAGATGGCCCGCAACTCCGGGCCGGTGCAGTTCCAGCGCTGACCCGCCGTACTCCGCACCGCGCCCGCGTCCCACGACGCGGGCGCGGTGGTGTGTCCGGGCACAATGCGTTTCCCCCGGTCAGGTCGCGCCGTTAGGGTCGAAACGTCTCCCACTCATTACCACCCGGAGGTTCGACCGTGGCCGCACTGCGCCAGTACCTGGGCGTCTGGCGGATCCCCGGCGCGCCGATGCTGCTGATCCTCGGCATCGTCGGCCGGCTCGGGATCGGCATGACCCCGCTGGCGCTGCTGCTCGTCGTCGAGCAGGTCACCGGCCGCTACTCCCTGGCCGCCGTCGCCGGTGGCATCTACGCGCTCGCCGGCGCCGCGCTCAGCCCGGTCGCCGGCCGGATCGCCGACCGGGTCGGACCCACGCCGGTGCTGCTGGCCACCGCGCTGGCCCACCCGCTCGCCCTGCTCGGGCTGCTCGCCGCCAGCCGCTCCGGCGCCGGCAACCTCGCCGTGATCTACCTGGCCGCCGGCGTCGCCGGCGCCACCTACCCGCCGCTCACCGCCGCGATCCGGGGCGCCTGGAACGACCTCACCGCACCGGCCACCGGCCGGGCACACCTGCGCAACACCGCGCTCGCCGCCGAGACCTCGCTCTTCGAGGTCGTCTTCGTGCTCGGGCCGCTGCTGGTGGCCGGTTTCGTGCTGCTCGCCGACGCGTCCGCCGCGCTGGTCGGCGCCGCCGTGGTCACCCTGGTCGGCACCGGCACGGTCGCCCTCGGCCGGGTCATGCGCGGCTGGCGCCCGCACCCCCGGGAGCACCACGCGCGCGGCCTCGGCCCGCTGCGGGTCGGCGGCTTCCCCGCGCTGCTGGTCTGCGTGGCCAGCCTCGGCATCGCGTTCGGCGCCTCCGGCGTGATCGTCCCGGCCTTCGCCGCGAACACCGGCACCGCCGACCCGGAAAGCCTGGCCGGCGTGCTGCTCGCCGTCTGGGGCATCGGCAGCGCCGTCGGCGGCTTCTGGTTCGGCGTGCGCAAGCCGGCCGCCAACATGACCCGCCAGTTCGCCTGGCTGCTCGCCACCGTCGCGGCCAGCCTCGCCGTCTTCGCGGTGATCCCCGACCCGGCGGCGCTCGGCGTCGCGCTGGTGCTCGGCGGCGCCGCCATCGCCCCCGCGCTCACCCTGGAGAACACCCTGGTCGGGCGGATCGCCCCGGCCGGCATGCTGAACGAGGCGTACACCTGGGTGGTCACCATGTCGGTGGCGGCCAGCGCCGCCGGCGGGTCGATCGCCGGGCTGATCGTCGACCACGCCGGCGGCGTGCCGTGGGCGTTCGTCTTCGCCGGAGCGGCGGTCGGCGTCGGGGCCCTGGTCGCCGCGCTGCCGGCCGGCCCGATCGCCCGGGCCGAGGCCACCGCGGTACGCGCCGAGCAGTCGCTCGCCGCCTGACAGCTCGCGTCCTGCGGAGTCGGCGGGCGATCCGGTCCCCTCCCCGCGCCTCCCCGGCCGGGGCGCGCGATGAACCCGGCCGCGAGCAGGCCCAGCACGAGGATCGCCACCGCACACGCCAGCAGCGTGGGCCGCGCCCCGAGCAACGCGGTCAGCGGACCGCCCAGCATGGTGCCCAACGGCACCGACAGCACCAGGAGAGCGCCGTTCGCGGCCAGTACGTGAGGCAGGTCGGCGGCCCCGGCCCGACGCTGGAACAACGCCGTCGCGGTCGGCCGGTAGGGCGCCCACACCAGCCCGGCGAGCGCGAACGCCGGCAGTGACAGCACCACCGGCGTGCCCAGGCCGAGCGGCAGCAGCGAAGCGCCGAACAGCGCCACGATCGCCACGATCGTGGCCCGCGGCGACCAACCGCGCAGGTGACCGGTGGCCAGCCCGCCGAGCAGCGAGCCGACGCCGAACGCGGTGTAGTAGGCAGCGAGCGTCCCGGCGGAGGCGTGCAGATCGTCGGTGACGGACACCGGCATGGCCACGTAGAACGGGCCGAAAAGGAAGAAGAACGCGAAGGACAGCGACAGCAGGCCGAGCAGCGATCGGTCCCGCGCGATGATCCGGAAGCCGGACGCGCGTTCGTCTCCGACGCGGTCTTCGTCCGCGTCACGGCCTCTGCCAGCGTGGCGGGCGGCCCGGACCACGAGGCGGTAACTGACGGCCAGCACGGCGAAGCTGGCGGCGTCGACCGCGACCACCCACACCGGACCGATCCCGGCGATGAGCAGGCCGGCAAGCGGCGGGCCGACGATCGTCGCCGCCTGACCGAAGACCCCGAGCAGTGCGTTCGCGGCCAGGTGGTGCCGCTGCGGCAGCAGTTCGGCCACGAGCGTGAACCGACCGGCCGAACCCCACGGGTGCAGCAGCGAGGAGACGGCCAGCAGAGCGACGTAGAGACCGGCGTCCAAAACCCCGGCGAGGTGAGCGGCGGGGATCGCACCCAGCGCGGTCGCCCGCAGAGCGGCGTCCCAGCCCGCGAGCTGAGCCCCGCCGCGGCCGCCGAGCCATCGGCCGAGCAGCACCGTCCCGGCCGCGCCCGGCAACGTGTACGCGGCCACCGCGAACGCGGTCCAGGTGCCGCGCTGTCCCTCGGGGGCGAGTTGCAGCGCCAGCCACGTCACCGCGACCAGAGCCAGCCCGTCACCGAGCGCGGACGTCGCGAGCCCCGGCAGCAGCCGGCGCAGCACGGGATGGCCGAGCACCGGCCGGTAGGGGAGGAGCAGCGTGGAGAGCATGACTCCCACCCGACCGCATGCCCGGCCCTCGGATCAACGAAGTTGCCTGAGGGCAGAAGCCGGCCGGGAATGACGGAACCTTTCCGCCGCGCCATGAGTGGAAGAGGCTGAGTAGGGAGGTGAGGGTGTCCGACGACGATGTGATCGCGGATCTCTATGCCGGGTGTTTCCGGCGGTTGGTCGTTCAGCTCTACGCGGTGACCGGTGACCTGAGCGAGGCGCAGGAGGCTGTGCAGGAGGCGTTCACCAAGGCGCTCGCCGCGCCCGGTCGGTTCGCCGGCCTCGACAACCCGGAGGCATGGTTGCGCCGGGTGGCGATAAACGTCGCCCGCAGCCGGCATCGCCGTCGGCGGATGCTCGACAGGCTGCTGCGACGGACGTGGTCGCCGCCGACCGTCGCCGACAGCGCCCCGGAGCATCTGGCGCTGCTGGCCGCGCTGCGGCGTCTCCCGCGCGGGCAGAGGCACGCGCTGGCCCTGCACTACTTCGTGGACCTGCCCGTCGAGGAGGTGGCGCGAACTTTGGGCGTCTCCGTCGGCACGGTCAAGTCCCGGCTGTCCCGGGGGCGCCAGGCGCTCGCACTGCTTCTTTCTCTCGCCGACACCGCCGATGCCGTAACCACCTCTTCGAGGAGAGTCGATGTCCGATCGTGATTTCACCGGCTTCGACGTCGAGACCGTCACCGCCGCCGTCCGTCAGCCACCGCTCGACGACCTACGGGCCACCGTCCACTCGCGTCGCCGGCACCGCAGGAACGGGATAGCTCTCGCGGCCGCGGCGGTCCTCGCGGTGGCCTTCGGTGCTACCGCACTCGTCCGCGCACCCCGCGATGCCGATCCGGCGCGGCCCGCCGCGACGCCGTCGCCCACCCCGAGCATCACGACGCCCGCAGGCACACCCGAGGACTGGGCCCGGATCGACGCGGCCGTCGTCGCGGCACTGCTCCGACAGGCGCCCGAGCTGAGCGGGCCGGGCTCGCACGACCTGCTCAGCAACTGGAACAAGCAGGGCGGAACGGAGGGGGAGACGACTCTCACCGGCTACTGGGGTCAGGGCACCCTCAGTGTGGGAGCGGGCAATGCCCACCTGTCGGTGCAGATCGAGCGAGACGGCGGCCCCGCCCGGGCGTCGATGATCAACACTCCCTGCCCCACCCGCACGGCGGGCGCGAGCTGCGTGCAGCAGGGTGGCCCCGCCGGCGAAAAGATCAAGATACGAACCTCGCTCCGAGAGCATCGACTGCCGCCGCAGCTCGGAAACCAGGTGGTGCGGTACGAGGGGCTCAGCGTGGACATGCTCCGGCCCGACGGGTCCACGGTGTCCCTCAACGTCAGCGGGAGGAACGCGTCGCCGCCCCTGACGCCTGACCAGGCGGTCGGCATGGTGCTCGATCCGCAGCTGGTCCTGGGCCCGCTGGCGTCCGCCGCGCCGGGGGTCGAGGCGACGGACTAGAAGATCCCTTCGCGGGTGTGAACGGCCGGCCGATGCCGCGAACGGCATCAGCCGGCCGGGGCCGCCTTACCGGTAGTTGGTGAACTGGAGCGCGACCCCGAAGTCCTCGCCCTTGAGCAGCGTGATGACGGCCTGCAGGTCGTCCTTCTTCTTGCCGGTGACCCGGAGCTGGTCGCCCTGGATCTGCGCCTGGACGCCCTTCGGGCCCTCGTCGCGGATCTTCTTGCTGATCGCCTTGGCCTTGTCCGACTCGATGCCCTGGATCACCTTGGCGTCGATCTTGAAGATCTTGCCCGATGGCCGGGGGTCGCCGGCGTCCAGCGACTTCAGCGAGATGTTCCGCTTGACCAGCTTCTCCTTGAAGACCTCCAGCGCCGCCCGGACGCGCTCCTCGGTCTCCGCCTGGAGGCCGATCGCCTCCTCGCCCGACCAGGAGATCTCGGCGCCGGTGCCGCGGAAGTCGAACCGCGTCGCGAGCTCCTTCTCCGCCTGGCGGAGGGCGTTGTCGACCTCCTGGCGGTCGACCTTGCTCACGATGTCGAACGACGGGTTCGCTGCCATGCTTCTGCTCCTGCTGTCCGGCGGTGTGTCCTGTTCCGTCCCGCGCTGACCAGCCCGGGACCCCCTGACGGTACCCGCTTGCGACGGAGCCGGGGGCAACCGCTATCCTTGCTTCCGCCGCCGCGTTGCGACGCGGTGGGGTGCCCTGGCGGGTTGCCCGAGCGGCCAATGGGAGCGGACTGTAAATCCGTCGCGAAAGCTACAGAGGTTCGAATCCTCTACCCGCCACCAGGTGCAGATGCGGCCCCTGACCAGCAGAGATGCTGATCGGGGGCCGTTGTCGTGGGGTCAGTGGATTCCGGCTTGGCCCCGCCGTTGCGGACGCCCGCGCCGGGCCATGTCATCGGTGGGGAGTGCGAACCACCGGCCCGCCACGACCTCGATCAGGGCGGCATCCCCGGTGAGATGGGCGAGGGCGGCGTCGATCTCCGCGCCGGTGTACCCGTCCTCGGCCGCCTCGTCGAGGAACCACCGCACTCGCCAGGCGTCGAACACCTCGACCGGCCGACCGGTCGCCGGATCCGTCACCAGGTCGACGTCGACCCCCGGGCCGTCCGGAGCGGTCATGCGCAGCCCGAAGCCGTGGATGCCGTACGTGACTCCGCTGTTCTCCTGGTCCTGGTGGCGCTGGGTGCGGTGGTCGGCCACGCGTTCGTCCGCGTGGCCGTCGGGGTGCGGCGGGCCGTGCGGAGCGGCGCGATCGCCCTGCCGTCCGCGCTGCGGTCGCTGACGCGCGAACCGCCGCTCGGAGGCGCCTTCAACGACTCGCGCGACGTCTGGCCGGTGCCGGCCGACGACTGAGCCGAGCCGCCGTCGCCCGGGGTGGGCCGTGTGCGGCCCGTGGTCACGGCACCTACTGCCGGGTAGTGTCAGCCGCCCGAAAAAACACCCTCTGGGTAGCTCCCGTCCGTGCCGTCGACATGTATGGTGGCCTATGGCTGCGTAGGGGTGGGGGAGAGCCCGTGGTTCGCGCTGGGTCGCGAGTCAGCGCAAATGATCGCTTTGTGGGCTAGGTCGGAATCCGCAATGGACGAAGTCCGGTAGGGCCGCGCACGACGCTGATCTGGCCGGGTGTGGGGGCGGTCGTCGACCGAACGGTGCAACCTGCATGACCGGCGGCTCAAGCTGCCTGCTGTCGCTTTCCTGAAGGCGGGCGCTGTGGCACCATCGTGGAAGTTCTCACCCCCCTCGTTACGCCTCTGACAGGAGCAATCATGTCTGGTCGTAGGTTGGGCCGGCTGCTTGGCTCACTCGTTCTTGTCGCAGTCGCCGCCGCGTTCATCGCCGGTTCCGGTGTCCCCGAAGCTCAGCTGTTGGATCTCGTCTGGGTCTGACGATCGGCGGCGTCGTAGGGCGGCCGGCGACCGGTCGTCCGCCTGAGACGTGCCTTACGGGAGGGTGATGAACAGGCGTGACCACCCCACGCGGCGCAGGCCCTCGGAGGACGCCTGGATCATCACGGCACCCCTGGCCCTGCTCGCAGTAGCCTGCAGCACCGCCACCGGGCTGATCTCCGATCGTCCGCTGGGTGCCTTTCCCCAGGCTGCGCTCCTGCTGATCATCATGATCGCGGTGAGCAGCCGGCTGGTCGGTGTGGTGGTCCGGCGTCAGTCGCTGGCCATGAGTCTCACCGAGGTGCCGCTGGTCCTCGCGCTCTACTTCCTGCCACCGCTCAGCGTGGTCACCATCTACACGCTCTCTTCGCTCGTCACCCATCTCCGGCACCGGCTGCCCGCGCCGAAGCTGTGGTTCAACGTGGCCCGGGCCGCCGCCGGGGCTTCGCTGGGCACGCTCGTGCTGACCGTCCTGCCCCGGGTGGGGGGCGTCGGTCCGTACCGATGGTTGGGCATCTGCCTCGCGGTGGCCATGGTGATCGCGGTGAGCGCCGTCTCGATCGCGGCCGTGCACACCCTGCTCCAGGGCTGGCAGGCCGGCCGGGAGACGATCCGGGCGCTGCCCTCGACGCTGCTCACCAGTGGGATCAACGTCTCGGCCGGTCTGATCGTCCTGCTGCTGATCAACGAGTCGTGGTGGTCGCTGGTGCCCCTGGCGGCGCTGGCCGCCGGGCTGACCATGGTCTACCGGTCCTACAAGGAGTTCTTCCAGCAACACCGGACGCTCAGCGGGATGTACGAGCTGAGCCGCGCGGTCTCGACCAGCGGCCCGGACGGCACGCTGGCCGACGCCCTTCTCGGCCGGGTCCGGGCCCTGATGCAGGCCGAGTACGCCACGCTCTGGCTGCCGGCGCAGGGGCGCCACCCGGAGACCCTGCTGACCGCCCGGGTGGAGGACTCCGGCCTGCTCGACACCGCCCCCACCCCTGCCACGCTCCGGCAGAAGGCGGTCGAGGCGGCGCGACCGGTCACCGTGGGGCGGGGTGTCTGCAGCGACCCCGAGTTCCGCGCCGATCTCGCCGAACGCGACGTCAAGGACACCGTGGTCGTCCCGCTCCGCTCCGGGCGGGTGGTGATCGGCACGCTGGAGGTCACCAATCGACTCGGTGATCCGTTCCAGTTCAGTCAGCGTGACGTCGCCCTGTTCGAGACGGTGGCGGCGCATGCCGCCGTCGCCCTGGAGAACTCGCGCCTCGTCGACCGTCTCCGCCACGACGCGGAGCACGACACGCTCACCAAGCTGCCCAACCGTCGGCGGATCACCGCAGCGGTGGCCGAGGCCGTCAAGATCGGCGCACCGGACGAGGTGGTGGCGCTGCTGCTCTTCGACGTCGACCGGCTCCGCCAGGTCAACGAGTCGCTGGGCCACGCCGCCGGCGACAAGGTCCTGGTCGAGGTCGCCGAGCGACTACGCGCCTGCGCGCCGTCCTCGGCGCTGGTGGGTCGCGCCGGCGGCGACGAGTTCCTGGTGACGCTCCGGCTGGAGAGCACCGAGGCGGCTCTGGAGCTGGCCGCCCAGCTGCGCGAGCAGATCCGCGACGAGATGGTCTTCGACGGGCTCACCCTGGACGTGGACACCGCCGTCGGGGTGACCGTCCACCCTGACCACGGCAGTGATGCGGTGGCCCTGCTCCAGCGGGTCGACCTGGCCGCCACCGCGGCCAAGTCGGTGCCCGGCAGCGTCCAGCTCTACAGCCCGGCGCTGGAGTCGCGGTCCCTGCGCCGACTCGGGCTCGCCGGCGACCTGCGTCGCGCCCTCGACGAGGGCGAGCTTGAGGTCTACTTCCAGCCCAAGGTCACCCTGCGCGACCGTCGGCTGGTCGGGGTCGAGTGCCTGGCCCGCTGGGAGCACCCGGCGCACGGCACGGTCGCGCCGGACGACTTCGTCTCGGTGGCCGAGCACACCGGCCAGCTCGGCCGGCTCACCGAGTTCGTGCTGCGGGAGAGCCTGCGCCGCAGCCGCGACTGGAGCCACGGCGACCAGCCGCTGTCCGTCTCGGTCAACCTGGCCGCGCGGACGCTCACCGACCAGCACTTCCCCGCGCTGGTGCGCGACCTGCTCGCGGAGTACGGCGTCCCGCCGCAGCGGCTCACCCTGGAGATAACCGAGGCCGGGGTGCTGGACGGCACCGAACGTCCCATCCCGACCCTGCGGAGCCTGCGCGACCTCGGGGTCCGGCTCTCGGTGGACGACTTCGGCACCGGCAACTCGTCCCTGGCGCAGCTGCGCCGGCTGCCGGTGCACGAGGTGAAGGTGGACCGGTCGTTCGTGCAGGGGATGGCGACCGATCCGAGCGACCTGGCCATCGTCAACGCCGTGGTGACGCTCTCCCAGCAGTTCGGGCTGACCGTGGTGGCCGAGGGGGTGGAGAGCGAGTTGACCCTGGAGCTGTTGCAGGACATCGGCTGCGAGATCGGCCAGGGCTTCCTGTTCAGCCGGCCCCTGCCGTACGAGCGTCTGGAGACCTGGTTCGGCGCCCAGGTCGATCCGGAGACGGTCGTCGCCGGCGAGCTGCCGCGCCTGCGTGTGGTGCCCTGATCAGGTGGGACACCCGACGGGGGGATCCGATTTCACCTCGGCGGCGCGGTCGTGTACTGTTTCCTCTGCGCGACACCCCCCGGGGTGATCGGGTAGGCCCCCTTAGCTCAGTCGGCAGAGCGTCTCCATGGTAAGGAGAAGGTCTACGGTTCGATTCCGTAAGGGGGCTCAGAGGGTCCGGCTGGACCCGCCACGGCGGTGTAGCTCAGATGGCAGAGCAAGCGGCTCATAATCGCTGTGTCGCCGGTTCAAGTCCGGCCACCGCTACTCTCGTCCTCCGGGTGACACCGGTGGCCGGTGGGATGGGCGCCACAGGCGCCCACTTTGCATGTCTGCGTCGTCAGCGCGTACGCTGACACGCCGTAGTTCGTTATCCGTGAGCGAGGAAGGCACTCCGCCGTGGCGAAGGCGACCGATGTCCGGCCGAAGATCACTTTGGCGTGTGTGGAGTGCAAGGAGCGCAACTACATCACGCGCAAGAACCGCCGTAACGACCCGGACCGCATCGAGCTGAAGAAGTTCTGCCCCCGGGACGGCAAGCACACCGTCCACCGCGAGACCCGCTGATCCGCGGCCGGCGCTGCCGGCCCCGTAACAGCTTTCGAGCGCCGATCCGCCCGGTCGGTGGCCCCAGGGCCGCCCGACCGCACGGATCGGCGTTCGTGTTTTCCGTGTAGGTTCGCGGCATGTCCCTGGACCCGTCCTTCGTCGGCCGGACCTATCCGCCGACCGCCCCCTATCAGGTGGGCCGAGAAAAGATCCGCGAGTTCGCCACCGCCGTCGGCGCGACCGACCCGGCGCACCACGACCCGGAGGCGGCCCGGGCGCTGGGCCACCCCGACCTGGTGGCGCCGCCGACGTTCCCGGTGATCGTGACCATGGCCGCCAGTCGGCAGATCGTCGAGGACCCGGCGTTGGGCGTCGACTACAGCCGGGTGGTCCACGGCGACCAGCGGTTCGCGTACACCCGGCCGGTGGTGGCCGGGGACGAGTTGGTGTGCGCGAACACCATCGAGGAGATCACCAACCGGGGCGGGCACGGTTTCCTGACCACCCGCACCGACGTGAGCACCGTCGACGGCGAGCCGGTGGTCGCGGTCTGGTCCAAGATCGTCGTACGCGGGGAGGCGTGAGGATGGAACTGCCCGTCCAGACCTACCGGGTGACCCGCGCGGACCTGGTCCGCTACGCGGGCGCCTCGGGCGACTTCAACCCGATCCACTGGAGCGACCGGACCGCCACCGGCGTGGGTCTGCCCGGGGTGATCGCCCACGGCATGTTCACCATGGCCCTGGTCGGTCGCGCGGTCGCCGGCTGGGCCGGCGCGCCGGACGCGGTGGTCGACTTCGGGGTCCGGTTCACCCGCCCGGTGGTCGTGCCGGACACCGACGAGGGCACCGAGATCGAGGTCGCCGCGGTGGTCAAGGAGGTCACCGAGGATGGCCTGACCAGGCTCGACATCACCGCGACGTGCCAGGGCGAGAAGGTGTTGTCGCAGGCTCGGGCGTTGATCCGGGCAGCGCGCTGAGGGTTCGCCCGACGCGCGAGGGGTGGACCGGTTGGGAAAGTCGTACGACTACCCGTACACTGGTCCGCCGTGGGGCAAGTGACCCCCGCTCGGCACCTTGTGCCCGGGCGGAGGTGAGTTGCCGCACAGGGGTGTAGCTCAATTGGCAGAGCAGCGGTCTCCAAAACCGCAGGCTGCAGGTTCAAGTCCTGTCACCCCTGCGCCTCAGGCCTGACCGTTCCGTGGGTCGCGCCGCCTCACCGGCGGCGTCCGGCCCGTGGTGGTGGCACCGGTGGGGTGGTTCCGAGGCACTCGGGGCCTCCTGGCCGGTCCGCCGGCCGCGGCCCGTCGCGGGACGGTTGGTCCGGCCGGTGTGATCAACACGCCGCGCACGCCGCCCGGCGTGCGACCCCATATCCCGCACGGAGGGCGAAGTGGCCGAGAGCAAGCGGCGCGGCGAGGACGACGGCGACGAGCGTCTGGACGACGTGACCGTCGACGGCGTGGCCGACGACGACGCCACCGACGCGGACGAGCCGGTCTCCCGGGGTGGCACCGCCACCCGTAAGCGGGCCAACGCCGAGCCGACCGAGGGCCGCAAGACCCGCAAGGACACCGAGCGGATCGGGCTGTTCGCCCGCATCGCGCGGTTCTTCCGCGAGGTTGTGGCCGAGCTGCGTAAGGTCATCTGGCCGACCCGCAAGGAGCTGCTGACCTACACGGCCGTGGTGGTCACCTTCGTGGCGGTGATGCTGGCGATCGTGGCCGGCCTGGACTACGGCTTCGCCAAGGCCGTGCTGTGGGTCTTCGGCAACCCCAGCTGACCTGCGGACAGCGATACTGACGGAAGTGAGCGAGCGTGCCTGAGTACGACGAGACCGCCGAGACCCCGGACGAGCAGTCCGCGGTGGCGACGGCGGCCAACAACGAGTCGGTCGAGGCCGCCAGCGAGCCGGAGTTCCCGACCACCGAGCCGGCCCCGGACGAGGACTTCGACCCGGTCGCCGAGCTGCGCCAGAAGCTGCGGTACGCGCCCGGCGACTGGTACGTGGTGCACTCGTACGCCGGCTACGAGAACAAGGTCAAGACCAACCTCGAGACCCGGATCACCTCCCTCGACATGGAGGACTTCATCTACCAGGTCGAGGTGCCGACCCGGGAAGAGGTCGAGGTCAAGAACGGCAAGCGGTCGCAGGTCCAGGCGAAGGTCTTCCCGGGCTACATCCTGGTCCGGATGGAGCTGACCGCCGAGTCCTACTCCTGCGTCCGGAACACCCCGGGGGTCACCGGCTTCGTCGGCGCCACCGACCGGGCCGACCGGCCGGCGCCGCTGAGCCTCGACGAGGTGCTCAAGTGGCTGGCCCCGGCGGTCGAGACCGAGCAGAAGAAGGCCAAGCCCGAGGTCAAGGTCCTCGACTTCGAGGTCGGCGACTCGGTCACCGTCACCGACGGCGCGTTCGCGTCGCTGCCGGCGACGATCAGCGAGATCAACGCCGACCAGCAGAAGCTCAAGGTGCTGGTGTCGATCTTCGGCCGGGAGACGCCGGTCGAGCTGAACTTCAACCAGGTCGCCAAGATCTGACGTACGTCGGCGCCGGCGGCCCGCCCTCCCCGGGGTGGCCGCCGGTGCGTCGTTTCACCGGCTCGCCCACCTCGGCGAAAACTCGGTAGAGGTTTGCGCTACCCTTTAACGTCGGCCCTCCGCATCGCGCTGACCGTGCGCGCCCGCGGGCGGCGGAGAATCCCAGTTCCAAGCCCCAGGAAGAGACATGCCTCCGAAGAAGAAGCTCGTCAAGACGTTCACGCTTCAGCTGCCGGCGGGCCAGGCCACCCCGGCGCCGCCGGTCGGCCCCGCGCTCGGCCAGCACGGCGTGAACATCATGGAGTTCTGCAAGTCCTACAACGCGCAGACCGAGTCCCAGCGGGGCGACATCGTCCCCGCCGAGATCAGCGTCTACGAGGACCGCACGTTCACCTTCGTGCTGAAGACCCCGCCCGCCGCCCGGCTGCTGATCAAGGCCGCCGGCGTGCAGAAGGGCTCGGGCGTCCCGCACACGCAGAAGGTCGGCTCGGTCACCCGCGCCCAGCTGCGCGAGATCGCCGAGAAGAAGATGGCGGACCTCAACGCCAACGACATCGACCAGGCCGAGAAGATCATCGCCGGCACCGCCCGGTCGATGGGCCTGACCGTCGCCGACTGATCTCGCTCCACCGCTCCACCCGATCTTTCTGTTCGTGGGAGGGCCGCGAACGCCGCGCGCCCGCCAGAGACCACAGGAGTCACCAGAAATGCAGCGCAGCAAGAGCTACCGCAAGGCCGCCGAGGTCATCGACCGGTCGAAGCTCTACACCCCGGTCGAGGCCGTCAAGCTGGCCAAGGAGACCACCAACGTCAAGTTCGACGCCACGGTCGAGGTCGCGATGCGCCTCGGCGTCGACCCCCGCAAGGCGGACCAGATGGTCCGCGGCACGGTCAACCTGCCGCACGGCACCGGTAAGACCGCCCGCGTGATCGTCTTCGCCGCCGGCGCGAAGGCCGAGGAGGCCGTCGCCGCGGGCGCGGACGAGGTGGGCACCGACGAGCTGGTCGCCCGCATCCAGGGTGGTTGGCTGGACTTCGACGCGGCGATCGCCACGCCGGACCAGATGGCCAAGATCGGCCGGATCGCGCGGATCCTGGGCCCGCGCGGTCTGATGCCGAACCCGAAGACGGGCACCGTGACCATGGACGTCACCAAGGCCGTCGCGGACATCAAGGGCGGTAAGATCACCTTCCGGGTGGACAAGCACTCCAACCTGCACCTGATCATCGGCAAGTCCTCCTTCTCGGAGGCCCAGCTGGTGGACAACTACGCCGCGGTGCTGGACGAGGTGCTCCGCGCCAAGCCGTCCGCCGCCAAGGGCACCTTCCTCAAGAAGGTCACCCTCACCACCACCATGGGCCCAGGCGTCCCGGTCGACCCGAAGATCGTGAAGAACCTGCAGGAAACCTCCCCCGAGGCCTGATCGACGCGTACCGCCCGACGGGGCCCCGCCACCACTCGTGGCGGGGCCCCGTCCGTCTGTCCGCTGTGGCACGCTCGGCGCATGCGGCTCGAAGACGTCTGGCTCCGCTACCACCGGCACGGCCCGTGGGTGCTGCGGCAGGTCGACGTGGCGATCGGTCCGGGTGAGGTCGCGGTCGTGCTAGGCCGCAACGGCGCGGGCAAGTCCACGCTGCTCCAACTCGCCGCCGGGGTGCTGCGGCCGACCCGGGGCCGGGTGGTCGACCGGCCGGCGACCGTCGGCTGGGTGCCGGAGCGGTTCCCCGCCGACCAGCCGTTCACCGTCGGCGCCTACCTGTCCGCGATGGGGCGTGTCGCCGGCCTCCCGGGTCCCGCCGCCGACCGGGCGGTGCGGCACTGGGTCGAGCGGCTGGGCCTGAGCCGGTTCCACGACGTGCGCCTGCCGCAGCTGTCCAAGGGCACCGCCCAGAAGGTCGGCCTGGCGCAGGCGCTGCTGCGGCCGCCCGGTCTGCTGGTGCTGGACGAGCCCTGGGAGGGGTTGGACGCGGCGGCCCGCGAGCTGGTCCCCGAGATGATCGGCGAGGTGCTGGCCGACGGTGGCGCGGTGCTGGTCAGCGACCACCGCGGGGAGACGGTCCGCCTGCCGGGCGCGCGGCAGTGGTCGGTCGCCGCCGGCACGCTGACGGAGGCCGTGCCGTCCGGTGGCCCGGCCGTCGCGGTGGTCGAGCTGGCGGTGCCGGTCGCGGGGCTGGCCGCCGTCGTCGCCCGGCTGCGCGCCGACGGCCACCAGGTCCTGCGGGTACGCGAGCACGCGGCCCCGGCGGGCGTCGGGTCACCGGAGCGGGCCGCCGACGCCGACTCCGACCCGGGGGTGTCGGTCGCCGGTTCCGGTGCCGACCCGGAGGTGCCGGTCGCCGGCTCCGACCGATCCGGCACGGCCTCGGAGGTGGGCCGGTGATCGCCCTGGTCCGGCTGCGGCTGGCCGGCTTCGTGCGGACCGGGCGGGCGCTGGCGCCGGTGCTGGCCGGCCTGCTCGTGCTGGGGATCCTGCACGGCGGCGGTCGGGCCCGGCCGGCGGAGGCCTACGGGGTGTCCGCGGTGGTGCTGTTCCCGGTGCTGGCCTGGCAGACCAAGATCCTGCTGGACATCGAGCCCGACGTGCAGCGCCGGCTGGCCCGGGTGGTGGTCGGTCCGGTCCGGGAGCGGCTCGCCGGCCTGCTCGCGGCGTTCCTGGCCGGGCTCGCCGTGGTGGTGGTCGCGCTGGCGGTGCCGTGGCCGCTCGGCGGGGTGACGCCGGCCGCCGGGCCGGGGGAGCGGTCCGTCCTCGTCGGGGTGGTCCTCGGGCTCTGGGCGCACCTGCTCGCTCTGCCGGCCGCGGTGGCGCTCGGCGCCCTGGCCAGCCGGGCGATCACCCGCAGCGCGGGCTACGGGGCTGCGGTGCTGGCGGTGGGCGCGGTCGGGGTGGTGGTGTTCGGCCTCTCCGACTCGGTGGCGCCGTGGCTGGTCCCGCCGGTGATGGCCACCGCGCGGGCGGTGACCGGCCCGGTCTCGCCCGGCGCCGGCCTGCTCCTCACCGGGTGGGCGGCGCTCTGGGCGGTGGTGGCGCTGGCCGGCTACTCCTGGGGTCGCCGCACCCGGGCCTGACCCGGACGGGTGACCGGGAGCACACGGGGCGATTTGGCGCTGCGCGAGGCGTCGCGTAACCTGGTGCGGTAGTTCCACCCAAAGACCGCTGGTCACCGTGCCCCGGCACGGTCGAAGGTCCCGCGACGACGGGCGACCCGCGCAGGGCGGCAAGCGAAACTCGGTGTCACGCACGGTCCGCCGACTGTGCCCGTGCCGCCGGCCCTCGCCCCGTGCGCCCTGCGCCGGGGCTTTTCTCGTTGTCGTGGTGTCTCCGTCGCCGTCGCGAGTTCCTCGTCGCCGGCGTACCAGCTCCGAGCAACGAGAGAGGAGGGACATGGCGGACAAGCCGATCCGGGCCGACAAGGCCACGGCCGTCGCCGAGCTGACCGAGAGCTTCCGCGCCGCGGGAGCCACCGTGCTCACCGAGTACCGCGGGCTCACGGTTTCGCAGCTCACCCAGCTGCGACGCTCGCTCGGCAAGGAGACCAGCTACACGGTCGCGAAGAACACGCTGGCCAAGCGTGCCGCGGCCGATGCGGGCATCTCCGGCCTCGATGAGCTGTTCACCGGTCCTACCGCGCTGACTTTCGTTTCGGGCGACGTCGTCGAGGCGGCGAAGGGCCTTCGCGACTTCGCGAAGGCCAACCCGAAGCTCGTCATCAAGGGCGGTGTCTTCGAGGGCAAGGCCATTTCCGCGGCCGAGGTCACGAAGCTCGCCGACCTGGAGTCCCGCGAGGTGCTGCTGGCCAAGCTGGCCGGTGCCATGAAGGGCAACCTGAGCAAGGCCGCGGCCCTGTTCCAGGCTCCGCTCTCCAAGGCCGCCCGCGCGGCGGCCGCCCTGGCGGACAAGAAGCGCGAGCAGGAGGGCGCCGAGGCGGCCTGAGGCCCTCCCGGCGCACCACGTTCTTAGTTTTCACTTGCGAGAAAGGACGCCAGACATGGCGAAGCTCAGCACCGACGAGCTGCTCGACGCGTTCAAGGAGATGACGCTGATCGAGCTCTCCGAGTTCGTGAAGCAGTTCGAGGAGACCTTCGAGGTCACCGCCGCCGCCCCGGCCGCGATGATGATGGCGGGCCCGGCCGCCGGCGGTGCCGCCGCCGAGGCCGAGCCGGAGAAGGACGAGTTCGACGTCATCCTCGACGCCGACGGTGGCAAGAAGATCCAGGTCATCAAGGTCGTGCGCGAGCTGACCGGCCTGGGCCTCAAGGAGGCCAAGGACCTGGTCGAGGCCGCTCCGAAGGCCGTCCTGGAGAAGGCCAACAAGGAGACCGCCGAGAAGGCCAAGGCCAAGCTCGAGGGCGAGGGCGCCAAGGTCACCCTCAAGTGACCTTGCGTTGACCTGACGCGCGTCCGGCTCACGTGAGCCGGGGCACACCGCGTCGCGGCGGGCGGTGATCCGGGAACGGGTCACCGCCCGCCGTGTTGGTGGTGCCCGACGTCGGCGGCGTGAGCAGGGCGTACAGGTTCCTCGCACCGGCCTCTCAGCTATGCCCGCCGGTAGCCCGTCGGTGGGAAAGACACCCCGAGCGGTAACCGGCCCTTGACGCGGCACCGGCCCGGCAGGCACGCTGACATCAGCAAGACCTTCCGCGCTTGCAACGGCCGCCTCTCGGGTAAGGCAACGGCAGCACCACCGCCGCGGCACCCGAGCGGACCGGCAGGAGCGTCGCGTTCCGAGCGGCCCGGTGGACCCGGTTTTTCGAGGTCCCAGGGCTTGTTCCGCGACGACCTGCGGGGTGGGCTGGACAGCGGTTAGCCTCTCGGCTACACTGCTAGTTTGCGCTGCCTTCCGACTTGACCCCTGCTCGGAAATGTCCGTTTGCGGATATTTCTGGTGGGGTCATTGGAGTGCACGCGTACCAGCCGTTCTGCAGCACCGGTCCTCGGAAGGACGCATCTTGGCAGCTTCCCGCCCTGCGAAGACCAGTCGTACGTCGAGCGCATTCGCGCCCCGCCGAGTTTCTTTCGGTCGGATCACCGAACACCTCGAGGTCCCCAACCTCCTCGCCATCCAGAACGAGTCCTTCGACTGGCTCGTCGGCAACGAGGCTTGGCAGGGCCGGTCGGCGGACGACCCGCACGCACGCTCGGGTCTCGCGGAGATCCTCGACGAGATCAGTCCCATTGAGGACTTCTCCGGCACCATGTCGCTCTCCTTCTCGGCTCCGCGCTTCGACGAGGTCAAGGCCTCGATCGAGGAGTGCAAGGAGAAGGACCTGACCTACTGCGCGCCACTGTTCGTGACCGCGGAGTTCACCAACAACACCACCGGCGAGATCAAGAGCCAGACGGTGTTCATGGGTGACTTCCCGATGATGACGCCGAAGGGCACCTTCATCATCAACGGCACCGAGCGCGTCGTGGTCAGCCAGCTCGTCCGCTCGCCGGGCGTCTACTTCGACAAGCAGCCGGACAAGACCTCCGACCGCGACCTCTCCAGCGTCAAGGTCATCCCGAGCCGGGGTGCCTGGCTGGAGTTCGACATCGACAAGCGCGACACGGTCGGCGTCCGCATCGACCGCAAGCGTCGGCAGGCCGTCACCGTCCTGCTCAAGGCCATCGGGTGGTCCGCCGAGCGCATCCGTGAGAAGTTCGGCTGGTCCGAGCTCATGATGACCACGCTCGAAAAGGACCACATCGCCGGCCAGGACGAGGCCCTGCTCGACATCTACCGGAAGCTCCGCCCTGGCGAGCCGCCGACCCGTGAGAACGCCCAGACCCTGCTCGACAACCTCTTCTTCAACCCGAAGCGGTACGACGTCGCCAAGGTCGGGCGCTACAAGTTCAACAAGAAGCTCGAGCTGGACGTGCCGATCACCACCGGCACGCTCACCGAGGACGACATCGTCGCCACCGTGGAATACCTCTGCCGGCTGCACGCCGGTGAGGAGGGCTACGAGGCCGACGACATCGACCACTTCGGCAACCGTCGCCTGCGTACCGTGGGCGAGCTGATCCAGAACCAGGTCCGGGTGGGTCTCTCCCGGATGGAGCGGGTCGTCCGCGAGCGGATGACCACCCAGGACGTCGAGGCGATCACGCCGCAGACCCTGATCAACATCCGCCCGGTGGTGGCGGCGATCAAGGAGTTCTTCGGCACGTCGCAGCTGTCCCAGTTCATGGACCAGACCAACCCGCTGGCGGGTCTGACCCACCGGCGCCGGCTGAGCGCGCTCGGCCCGGGTGGTCTGTCCCGTGAGCGGGCCGGCTTCGAGGTCCGCGACGTGCACCCGTCCCACTACGGCCGGATGTGCCCGATCGAGACGCCGGAAGGCCCGAACATCGGCCTGATCGGCGCGCTCTCCACCTTCGCCCGGGTCAACCCGTTCGGCTTCATCGAGACGCCGTACCGGAAGGTCATCGACGGTCGGGTCACCGACCAGATCGACTACCTGACCGCGGACGAGGAGGACCGGTTCGTCAAGGCGCAGGCCAACGCGCCGCTGCGGGCCGACGGCACGTTCGCCGAGGACCGGGTCCTGGTCCGCCGTAAGGGCGGCGAGACCGAGGACGTCGCGCCCGGCGCCGTCGACTACATGGACGTGTCGCCGCGGCAGATGACCTCGGTCGCCACCGCGATGATCCCGTTCCTCGAGCACGACGACGCCAACCGCGCGCTCATGGGCGCGAACATGCAGCGTCAGGCGGTGCCGCTGGTCAAGGCCGAGGCCCCGCTGGTCGGCACGGGCATGGAATACCGCGCGGCCGTGGACGCCGGCGACGTGGTCGTCGCCGAGGTCGGCGGTGTGGTCGAGGACCTGTGCGCGGACTACGTCACGGTCCACCAGGACGACGGCCACCGCCGGACGTACCTGCTGCACAAGTTCCGCCGCTCCAACGCCGGCTCCTGCGTCAACCAGAAGCCGGTCGTCTTCGAGGGCGACCGCGTCGAGGCCGGCCAGGTCATCGCCGACGGTCCGTGCACCGACGAGGGCGAGATGGCGCTCGGACGCAACCTGCTGGTGGCGTTCATGTGCTGGGAGGGTCACAACTACGAGGACGCGATCATCCTGTCGCAGCGCCTCGTGCAGCAGGACGTGCTCACCTCGATCCACATCGAGGAGCACGAGGTCGACGCCCGGGACACCAAGCTCGGCCCGGAGGAGATCACCCGCGACATCCCGAACGTCAGCGAGGAGATGCTCGCCGACCTCGACGAGCGCGGCATCATCCGGATCGGCGCCGAGGTCGTCCCCGGCGACATCCTGGTCGGCAAGGTCACGCCGAAGGGCGAGACCGAGCTGACCCCCGAGGAGCGGCTGCTCCGCGCGATCTTCGGTGAGAAGGCGCGCGAGGTCCGTGACACCTCGCTGAAGGTGCCGCACGGCGAGACCGGCACGGTCATCGGTGTGCGTACCTTCTCCCGCGAGGACGGCGACGAGCTGCCCCCGGGCGTGAACGAGCTGGTGCGGGTCTACGTGGCCCAGAAGCGCAAGATCCAGGACGGTGACAAGCTCGCGGGCCGCCACGGCAACAAGGGCGTCATCTCCAAGATCCTGCCGATCGAGGACATGCCGTTCCTGGAGGACGGCACCCCGGTCGACATCGTGCTGAACCCGCTCGGTGTGCCGTCCCGGATGAACATCGGCCAGGTCCTGGAGACCCACCTCGGGTGGGTGGCCAAGACCGGCTGGAGCGTCGACGGTGACGACGAGGAGTGGAAGCGCCAGCTCAAGTCGATCAACGCGCACGAGTCCGAGCCGGACACCAACGTGGCCACCCCGGTCTTCGACGGTGCCCGCGAGGAGGAGATCTCCGGCCTGCTGGCGTCGACCCTGCCCAACCGGGACGGCAACCAGCTGATCGGGCGCACCGGCAAGGCGCAGCTGTTCGACGGTCGCTCCGGTGAGCCGCTGCCCGACCCGATCGCGGTCGGCTACGTCTACATCCTGAAGCTCAACCACCTGGTCGACGACAAGATCCACGCCCGCTCGACCGGCCCGTACTCGATGATCACGCAGCAGCCGCTGGGTGGTAAGGCGCAGTTCGGTGGCCAGCGCTTCGGTGAGATGGAGTGCTGGGCCATGCAGGCGTACGGCGCCGCCTACGCCCTGCAGGAGCTGCTGACCATCAAGTCCGACGACGTCCTCGGCCGGGTCAAGGTCTACGAGGCGATCGTCAAGGGCGAGAACATCCCCGAGCCGGGCATCCCGGAGTCGTTCAAGGTGCTGCTCAAGGAGCTGCAGTCGCTGTGCCTCAACGTCGAGGTGCTCTCCAGCGACGGTGTGGCCCTGGAGATGCGCGAGACCGACGACGAGGTGTTCCGCGCCGCGGAGGAGCTGGGCATCGACCTGTCCCGGCGCGAGCCGAGCTCGGTCGAAGAGGTCTGAGGCGGTGATTCGGGGGCCGGCTCGCCGGCCCCCGATCCCGCCCGTTAGCTAGCAGTACAGACGACGACATAGGGGACACAGTGCTCGACGTCAACTTCTTCGACGAGCTGCGCATCGGTCTCGCCACCGCCGACGACATCCGTCAGTGGTCCCACGGCGAGGTCAAGAAGCCCGAGACCATCAACTACCGCACCCTCAAGCCGGAGAAGGACGGGCTCTTCTGCGAGAAGATCTTCGGTCCGCAGCGGGACTGGGAGTGCTACTGCGGTAAGTACAAGCGGGTCCGCTTCAAGGGCATCATCTGCGAGCGCTGCGGCGTCGAGGTGACCCGCTCCAAGGTTCGCCGGGAGCGGATGGGTCACATCGAGCTGGCCGCTCCGGTGACCCACATCTGGTATTTCAAGGGCGTGCCGAGCCGGCTGGGCTACCTGCTGGACCTCGCCCCGAAGGACCTCGAAAAGATCATCTACTTCGCCTCGTACGTCGTGACGAGCGTGGACGCCGAAGCGCGTCACCGCGACCTCTCGACTATCGAGAACGAGATCCTGGCCGAGAAGCGGCAGTCGGAGAACAGCCGCGACTCGGAGATCGAGAAGCGGGCCGCCAAGCTCGAGGCCGACCTGGCCGAGCTGGAGGCCGAGGGCGCGAAGGCGGACGTCCGGCGCAAGGTCAAGGAGGGCGGAGAGCGCGAGATGCGCCAGATCCGCGACCGGGCCCAGCGCGAGATCGACCGCCTCGACGAGGTCCTCGACACCTTCCGCAAGCTGGAGCCGAAGCAGCTGGTCACCGACGAGCTGCTCTACCGCGAGCTGCGCGACCGCTTCGGTGAGTACTTCACCGGCAGCATGGGCGCCGAGGCGATCAAGGCCCTGGTCCAGAACATGGACCTGGAGGCCGAGGCCGAGAACCTGCGCGAGACCATCCGCTCCGGCAAGGGCCAGCGGAAGATCCGTGCGCTCAAGCGGCTCAAGGTCGTCGCGGCGTTCCAGAACACCCGGAACTCGCCGCTCGGCATGGTGCTGGACTGCGTCCCGGTCATCCCGCCGGACCTGCGCCCGATGGTGCAGCTCGACGGTGGCCGCTTCGCGACCTCCGACCTGAACGACCTGTACCGGCGTGTGATCAACCGGAACAACCGCCTCAAGCGGCTGATCGACCTCGGCGCGCCCGAGATCATCGTCAACAACGAGAAGCGGATGCTCCAGGAGGCCGTCGACGCGCTGTTCGACAACGGTCGTCGCGGTCGTCCGGTCACCGGCCCGGGCAACCGGCCGCTGAAGTCGCTGTCCGACATGCTCAAGGGCAAGCAGGGCCGGTTCCGCCAGAACCTGCTGGGCAAGCGCGTCGACTACTCGGGCCGTTCGGTCATCGTGGTCGGCCCGAAGCTCAAGCTGCACCAGTGCGGCCTGCCCAAGCAGATGGCGCTGGAGCTGTTCAAGCCGTTCGTGATGAAGCGGCTGGTCGACCTCAACCACGCGCAGAACATCAAGTCCGCCAAGCGGATGGTGGAGCGGCAGCGGCCGGTCGTGTGGGACGTGCTGGAGGAGGTCATCGGCGAGCACCCGGTTCTGCTGAACCGCGCGCCGACCCTGCACCGGCTGGGCATCCAGGCCTTCGAGCCGCAGCTGGTCGAGGGCAAGGCCATCCAGATCCACCCGCTGGTCTGCACCGCGTTCAACGCCGACTTCGACGGTGACCAGATGGCGGTCCACGTGCCGCTGTCCGCCGAGGCCCAGGCCGAGGCGCGGATCCTGATGCTGTCGTCGAACAACATCCTCAAGCCGGCCGACGGCAAGCCGGTCACCATGCCCACCCAGGACATGGTCATCGGTCTCTACCACCTCACCCACCTCACTCCGGGCGGCAAGGGCGAGGGCCGGGCGTTCAGCTCGGACGCCGAGGCGCGGATGGCGTACGACAACGGCGAGCTGCACCTGCAGACGCCGGTGAAGATCCGGCTGCACGACGTGGTCGGTGTCGACAACGGCGCCGGCGCCGAGCCCTGGACCGCCCCCGAGGGCTGGACCGAGGGCGAGCCGGTGACGGTGGAGACCACCCTGGGCCGGGTCCTGTTCAACGAGACGCTGCCCCCGGGCTACCGCTTCGTGAACTACGAGATCCGCAAGGGCCAGCTCTCCGCGATCGTCAACGACCTCGCCGAGCGCTTCCCGAAGGTGGCCCTGGCGGCCACCCTGGACGGGCTCAAGGAGGCCGGCTTCCACTGGGCCACCTGGTCCGGCGTCACCATCGGCATGGAGGACGTCATCGCTCCGCCGCGCAAGCGGGAGATCCTGGAGCGGTACGAGAAGGAAGCCGACCGGATCGACAAGCAGTACCAGCGTGGTCTGATGACCGCCGAGGAGCGTCGCGGCGAGCTCATCGAGATCTGGACCAAGGCGACCAACGAGGTCGCCAAGGAGATGGACACCGCGCTGCCGCAGGAGAACCCGCTGTGGAAGATGATCAACTCGGGTGCCCGCGGTAACCTGCTCCAGCTCCGGCAGATCGCGGCGATCCGTGGTCTGGTGGCCAACCCGAAGGGCGAGATCATCCCGCGGCCGATCAAGGCCTCGTACCGGGAGGGTCTGTCCGTGCTGGAGTACTTCATCTCCACGCACGGCGCCCGCAAGGGTCTCGCGGACACCGCCCTGCGTACCGCCGACTCGGGTTACCTGACCCGGCGTCTGGTGGACGTCTCGCAGGACGTCATCATCCGCGAGGAGGACTGCGGCACCGACCGGGCCATCCCGATGCAGATCGGCGAGCGCGTCGACGGCAAGCTGGTCGTGCACGAGCACGCCGAGACCAGCGTGCACGCCCGGACGCTGGCCGACGACATCAAGGGGCCGGACGGCACCGTGGTGGCCCACCGGGGCCAGGACATCAACTCCATCGGCGTCGACGCGATCGTCGCCGCCGGGATCGAGACGGTGCGGGTGCGCAGCGTGCTCACCTGCGAGTCGAAGCTGGGCGTCTGCGGTGCGTGCTACGGCCGCTCGCTGCCGACCGGCAAGACCGTGGACGTCGGCGAGGCGGTCGGCATCATCGCCGCCCAGTCGATCGGTGAGCCGGGTACGCAGCTGACGATGCGTACCTTCCACACCGGTGGTGTCGCGGGTGAGGACATCACCCAGGGTCTGCCCCGTGTCCAGGAGATCTTCGAGGCCCGGGTGCCCAAGGGCAAGGCGCCCATCGCCGACACCCCGGGTCGCATCCGGATCGAGGACGGCGAGCGGTCCCGCAAGATCGTGGTCATCCCGGACGACGGCAGTGACGAGATCGTCTACGACAAGATCTCGAAGCGGGTCCGGCTCCGGGCGCACGACGGCGACCACGTCGAGGTCGGCGAGAAGCTCACCGAGGGCACCATCGACCCGCACGAGCTGCTGCGCATCCTCGGCCCGCGCGCGGTCCAGGTCCACCTGACCCAGGAGGTCCAGGAGGTCTACCGCTCGCAGGGTGTGCTCATCCACGACAAGCACATCGAGATCATCATCCGCCAGATGCTGAAGCGGGTGACGGTCATCGACTCCGGCTCGACCGAGTTCCTGCCGGGTGTGCTGGTCGACCGGGCGCTGTTCGAGTCGGAGAACCGCCGGCTCGTCGGCGAGGGCGGCGAGCCCGCCGCCGGTCGCCCGGTGCTGATGGGTATCACCAAGGCCTCGCTGGCCACGGATTCCTGGCTGTCGGCGGCCTCCTTCCAGGAGACCACCCGGGTGCTGACGGACGCGGCGATCCACGCCCGCAGCGACTCGCTGATCGGCCTCAAGGAGAACGTGATCATCGGTAAGCTCATCCCGGCCGGTACGGGCATCAGCAAGTACCGCAACGTCCGGGTCGAGCCGACCGAGGAGGCGAAGGCCAAGGTCTACTCGATGACCGGCTACCCCGAGACCGACTACGGCTTCGGGCCGGCCAGCGGCCAGGCCGTGCCGCTGGACGACTTCGACTTCGGGTCGTACCGCTAATCCGCACGAACGACGAGGCCCCCGGCATCCGCCGGGGGCCTCGTCGCGTCTCGGGGCATGATGGAGAGCATGACGACCGTGCCCGGGCAGGTGCCCGTCGTGCCGCAGGCGCAGCGCCATCCGCACGATCCTGAGCCGGTCCGCTCCACCAAGGCCCGCGCCGTCTTCGCCCTCGGTCTGATCGGGGCGCTGACCGGCTTCTTCGTCGGCGGGGTGGTGCCCGCGACGCTCGCGCTCGCCCTGGCCCGCCAGGCCCGCCGGGAGGCGTACGCGTCGGGGGGTTACCTGACCGGCGCCGACTGGCTGCGCCGCGGCGAGCGGTTGGCCCGGGTCGGTCTGGTGCTGACCGCCGTCGCGGTGGTGGCCGCGGTGGTGATCGGGCTGGTCCGGCACGCCGACGCCTCGTTCGGGCACGACTACGCGCCGAACTTCGACTGACCCGGCGGGGGAGCGGCGCCGCGCCCGCCCACCCGGTGGTGACCGGCGACGGTAGCCTGGCCGGTGTCCGCCGCGTGGCGGGTGAGCCATGTGGACAGGAGGACCCCGTGACGGAACCGGCTGCGCCGCCGGGAGGCGACCCGAACCGCCCCGGTGCCGGGCCGGATCCCGCCGCCCCGCCGGCCCCCGAGCCGGTGAGCCCGTGGGCGCCGCCGACCGCGCACCGGGAGGGTTCCACCGGCACTCCCGGCCCGTCGTCCGGGACGACCCCGCCCGGGTACGCCCCGACGCCGCCGAGCCCGTCGTTCGCGGGCCCGTCCGAGCCGTCCTCCGCCGCGCCGTTCACGGGAGCGCCTCCGTCCTCGGCCCCGCCCGGCACACCGCACTCCGGAGCGCCCGCCCCCTGGCCGCCGGCCGGCCCGTACCCGCCCGCCGGCCCGGCCCCGGGGCACCAACCCGGGCACGGATTCTCCGCCCCGGTGCCCGGGACCGGGCCCCACCCGGGGCGGCCGGGCCACCTCCCCGGCCCGCACCCCGGGAGTGGACCGGGTCAGGGGTTCGGGGCGTACCCGGGGAGTGAGCCGGCGCACGGTAGCCCCGGGGCGTACCCGGGGAGTGGGCCCGGGCACGGCGGCGGGTGGCCGGCGCCGGGGAGCGCGCCCGGCGGCGGCTGGGGCCCGGCCGGGCCGGCGCTGCCGCCGCCCCCGAGTGAGGCGCCCCGGCCACCGAAGCGGGTGGAGCCGGTCCCGGGCACCCCGTTCGGGGTGGTCCACCTGGACGTGCCGCCGGTCACCTCCGGGCTGGCCATCGGCTCGCTGGTCACCGGCGTCGGCTCGATCCTGGTGTCGCTGCTGGTCTTCTGTTTCGGCGTCGCGGGGCCGGACTACGGCGGCGCGTGGGCGGCCGGGGCGTTCACCCTGCTCGGCGGGCTGGCCGGGGTCGGCGCGATCGTGGCCTGGCTGCTGGCGCGGCGGCAGATCCGGCGTCCGGCCCCGCCGCCGGCGGTCCGGTTCACCGGTGGGGGACTGGCGGTGGCCGGGCTCAGCTGCGGCGCCGCGGGCCTGCTGCTGAGCGTGGTCGGGCTGGCGCTGGCCCTGGTGGTGCAGATCACGTGACGCCGTCGGCGCGTCGTCCGGGGCCGATGACCAGCGCCGACCGGTTTGTCCCGGTGTCCGGGAGGCGGGCGCTGCCGGGGGCGACGGGTCGCACGACGGACGAGCCGGTACACTTGTCGTCGTAGGTGCCCATCAGGGGCGCACCGACGATCCGGACGTCGACCGGCGGGGCTGCGAAGCGGCTTCCCCGGACCGATCCGTTTTGACCGGCGCGCTTGTGGTAGGTACTCTTTCCCCTTGTGCCCGGGCTCGCCCGGGCAATGCGTGCGTGCGCGGGAACCGGTCAGCCGGTCATCCACTGTCGCACCACCACAGACCCAAAGATCCGGTGCGCCGCGCGAGCGAACGCACCGGACCGTGACTCGGGCGACACGCCCGACCGCGGGTGCTGGGGCCTCCGTCAGGCGGCCCTGGTTGGAAGGTAGGAGAGCCGTCCATCAGGCCGGCTAGAGCAGACGGCGCGGTCGCCTCGCAGCGGCCGAAGGGAGCGGAGAAACCCGGTGCCCACCATTCAGCAGCTGGTCCGAAAGGGCCGTCAGGCCAAGACGACCAAGACCAAGACCCCTGCGCTCAAGGGGTCTCCCCAGCGGCGCGGCGTGTGCACCCGCGTGTACACCACCACCCCGAAGAAGCCGAACTCGGCGCTGCGCAAGGTCGCTCGTGTCAAGCTCAGCAGCCAGATCGAGGTGACCGCCTACATCCCGGGCGTCGGCCACAACCTGCAGGAGCACTCGATCGTGCTCGTGCGTGGCGGCCGTGTGAAGGACCTCCCCGGCGTGCGGTACAAGATCGTTCGCGGTTCGCTGGACACCCAGGGTGTCCGCAACCGCAAGCAGGCTCGCAGCCGTTACGGCGCGAAGAAGGAGAAGAGCTGACATGCCGCGTAAGGGACCCGCTCCGCGGAAGCCGCTGGTCGCTGACCCGGTGTACAACTCGCCGCTGGTCACCCAGCTGGTGAACAAGATCCTGCTGCGCGGCAAGCGTCAGCTCGCCGAGCGCATCGTGTACGCCGCCCTGGAGGGCTGCCGCGAGAAGTCCGGCACCGACCCCGTCGTCACGCTCAAGCGCGCGATGGACAACGTGAAGCCGACCCTCGAGGTGCGCAGCCGTCGTGTCGGTGGCGCCACCTACCAGGTTCCGGTCGAGGTCCGGCCGGCCCGCGCGACCACCCTCGGTCTGCGCTGGCTGGTGACCTACTCCCGGGCCCGGCGCGAGAAGACCATGGTCGAGCGGCTGATGAACGAGCTGCTGGACGCGAGCAACGGCCTCGGTGCCGCCGTCAAGCGGCGCGAGGACACGCACAAGATGGCCGAGTCGAACAAGGCCTTCGCGCACTACCGCTGGTAACACCTGAGGTTCCGGCGCCCCCGGGCGCCGGAACCGCCACCAGTTGTGTCGAGACGACGATAAGTAGGGATTGAAGTGGCCGCCGCAGACGCGCTCGCCAACGTACGCAACATCGGCATCATGGCGCACATCGATGCCGGTAAGACCACTACCACCGAGCGAATCCTGTTCTACACCGGCATCACGTACAAGATCGGTGAGGTCCACGAGGGCGCCGCCGTCATGGACTGGATGGAGCAGGAGCAGGAGCGCGGTATCACCATCACTTCCGCCGCCACCAAGTGCGAGTGGAAGGGCCACACGATCCAGATCATCGACACGCCCGGCCACGTCGACTTCACGGTCGAGGTGGAGCGGTCGCTGCGTGTTCTGGACGGTGCGGTCGCGGTGTACGACGGCGTGGCCGGTGTGGAGCCCCAGACCGAGAACGTCTGGCGCCAGGCCGACAAGTACCACGTCCCGCGGATGTGCTTCGTCAACAAGCTGGACCGCACCGGCGCGGACTTCTTCCGCTGCGTGCAGATGATGATCGACCGGCTGAACGCCACCCCGCTGGTGCTCCAGATCCCGATCGGCCTGGAGGGCGACCACATCGGCGTCGTCGACCTGGTCGGCATGCGCGCCCTCACCTGGCGCGGGGAGACCCAGAAGGGTGAGGACTACGCCATCGAGGAGATCCCGGCCGAGCTGGCCGACTCCGCGGCGGAGTGGCGCGAGAAGCTGATGGAGACCCTGGCCGACGTCGACGACGCGGTGATGGAGAAGTACCTGGAGGGCGAGGAGATCTCCGTCGAGGAGATCAAGGCCGCCATCCGTCGGGCCACCATCGCCAGCAAGGCCAACCCGGTGCTCTGCGGCTCGGCGTTCAAGAACAAGGGCGTGCAGCCCATGCTCGACGCCGTCATCGACTACCTGCCGTCGCCGCTGGACGTTCCGGCGATCGAGGGCACGGCGACCGACGGCGAGACGCCGATGCAGCGGAAGCCGTCGCCGTCCGAGCCGTTCTCCGGCCTGGCCTTCAAGATCCAGACCGACAAGCACCTCGGCAAGCTCACCTACGTCCGGGTCTACTCCGGCGTGGTCGAGTCCGGGTCCCAGGTGGTCAACTCCACCAAGGACCGCAAGGAGCGCATCGGCAAGATCTACCAGATGCACGCCAACAAGCGTGAGGAGCGCGGCTCCGCCAAGGCCGGCGACATCATCGCGGTCCAGGGTCTGAAGCAGACCACGACCGGTGACACCCTGTGCGACCCGGCGAACCCGGTCATCCTCGAGTCGATGACCTTCCCGGAGCCGGTCATCGAGGTGGCCATCGAGCCGAAGACCAAGGCCGACCAGGAGAAGCTCAGCACCGCCATCCAGCGGCTGGCCGAGGAGGACCCGACCTTCCGCGTCAAGCTGGACGACCAGACCGGTCAGACGGTCATCTCCGGCATGGGCGAGCTGCACCTGGACATCCTGGTGGACCGGATGCGCCGCGAGTTCAACGTCGAGGCGAACATCGGCAAGCCGCAGGTGGCGTACCGTGAGACCATCCGCCGCACGGTGGAGAAGGCCGAGTACACCCACAAGAAGCAGACCGGTGGCTCCGGCCAGTACGCCCGCGTGATCGTGAGCCTCGAGCCGCTGCCCATGGGCAACGACTCGCCGACCTACGAGTTCGCGAACGCCGTCACCGGTGGCCGCATCCCCCGGGAGTTCATCCCCTCGGTGGACGCGGGCGCCCAGGACGCCATGCAGTACGGCATTCTCGCCGGCTTCCCGCTGGTGGGTGTCAAGCTGACGCTGCTGGACGGTCAGTACCACGAGGTCGACTCGTCCGAGATGGCGTTCAAGATCGCCGGTTCGATGGTGATGAAGGAGGCGGCCCGCAAGGCCGACCCCGCACTGCTCGAGCCGATGATGGCTGTTGAGGTCACCACTCCTGAGGAGAACATGGGTGACGTCATCGGCGACCTCAACTCCCGTCGCGGCATCATCCAGGCGATGGAGGAGCGCAGCGGCGCTCGCGTCGTCCGGGCTCTGGTGCCGCTGTCGGAGATGTTCGGCTACGTCGGCGACCTGCGGTCGAAGACCCAGGGCCGGGCTAGCTACAGCATGCAGTTCGACTCCTACGCCGAGGTTCCGCAGAGCGTGGCGAAGGAGATCATCGCCAAGGCGACGGGTGAGTGACACTCACCTGACGCCGGCCCGATGATCCGGGGCTGGTCGCGGGAGGGTTCTCCCGCCCGCGGCCACCTCGGTCGGGTTGTGTGATTCCGGGCCTGTAGGCTTCATCGCCGCAGAACCCACCAAGGCTCTCCGGCCGTCAGGCCGGAAAGGCTGTCGACAGAGTCCTAAGCGCCGACCGGCGCACCGGGGCGAACGAACCAAGAAAGTCCACAGGAGGACACCAGTGGCGAAGGCGAAGTTCGAGCGGACTAAGCCGCACGTCAACATCGGCACCATTGGTCACATCGACCACGGTAAGACGACGCTGACGGCGGCCATCACCAAGGTCCTGCACGACCAGTTCCCGGACCTGAACCCGTACACGCCGTTCGACGAGATCGACAAGGCGCCGGAGGAGAAGGCCCGCGGCATCACGATCTCCATCGCGCACGTCGAGTACCAGACCGAGGCGCGTCACTACGCGCACGTCGACTGCCCCGGTCACGCCGACTACATCAAGAACATGATCACCGGTGCCGCCCAGATGGACGGCGCGATCCTGGTGGTGGCGGCGACCGACGGCCCGATGCCGCAGACCCGCGAGCACGTGCTGCTGGCCCGTCAGGTCGGCGTGCCGTACATCGTCGTGGCGCTCAACAAGAGCGACATGGTCGACGACGAGGAGCTCCTGGAGCTCGTCGAGCTCGAGGTCCGCGAGCTGCTCTCCTCGCAGGAGTACCCGGGTGACGACCTGCCGGTCGTCCGGGTCTCGGCGCTGAAGGCCCTCGAGGGCGACCCGGAGTGGACCGGGAAGCTCATGGACCTGATGAACGCCGTGGACACCGCGATCCCGCAGCCGGAGCGCGAGACCGAGAAGCCGTTCCTCATGCCCATCGAGGACGTCTTCACGATCACCGGCCGTGGCACCGTGGTGACCGGTCGCGCCGAGCGCGGCATCCTCAAGCCGAACGAGGAGGTGGAGATCGTCGGCATCCGCGAGAAGTCGATGAAGACCACCTGCACCGGCATCGAGATGTTCCGCAAGCTGCTCGACGAGGCCCGCGCGGGTGAGAACGTCGGTCTGCTGCTGCGCGGCATCAAGCGCGAGGACGTCGAGCGCGGCATGGTCGTCATCAAGCCGGGCACCACGACCCCGCACACGGAGTTCGAGGCGACGGTCTACATCCTCTCCAAGGAGGAGGGTGGCCGCCACACCCCGTTCTTCCAGAACTACCGTCCGCAGTTCTACTTCCGGACCACGGACGTCACCGGCGTCGTCACGCTGCCCGAGGGCACCGAGATGGTCATGCCGGGCGACAACACCTCGATGTCGGTGAAGCTGATCCAGCCCATCGCCATGGAGGAGAACCTGAAGTTCGCGATTCGCGAGGGTGGTCGTACGGTCGGCGCGGGTCGCGTCACCAAGATCGTCAAGTGAGCTGGGTAACCCCGATTAGCGTCGCCGCCGGTCGTGCGGCATACTAGTCAGGTTGCGTAACGACGGTCGGTCGCCCGCGTCCGGTTGAGGCTGGACCTCCGGGAGTCAGACTGTCTCGCGTTGGGTGGTTGACCGCCATCGGCGGTCAACCACCCTCGCGCGGCGTTCAGGTCGCGGTCCCCGCGATCGGCGCCATGACCCACCGCGTGGTCAGAGAATCGCTCCGGAGTCCCGGGGCGGAGCCTGGCCCACGGGCGCGACACGCCCGACCGCGGGGGTCGGCGGAAGTGGGCCTGTGCCAGCCGGTACAGGCGCCCGCAACACAGCGGCATCGAGAGAAGGAACAGAAGCCACCATGGCGGGACAGAAGATCCGCATCCGGCTCAAGGCCTATGACCACGAGGTCGTCGACTCCTCGGCTCGGAAGATCGTCGAGACGGTGACGCGTACCGGGGCGCAGGTCGCTGGCCCGGTGCCGCTGCCCACGGAGATCAACCGTTTCTGCGTCATCCGCTCGCCGCACAAGTACAAGGACTCGCGCGAGCACTTCGAGATGCGCACGCACAAGCGTCTGATCGACATCATCGACCCGACCCCGAAGACGGTCGACTCGCTCATGCGCCTCGACCTGCCGGCTGGCGTCGACATCGAGATCAAGCTGTAGGGACCGGACAAATGGACAGGCAAGTCAAGGGGATCCTGGGCGCCAAGCTCGGCATGACCCAGGTCTGGGACAACAACAAGGTTGTCCCCGTGACCGTGGTGCAGGCCGGCCCGTGCGTCGTGAGCCAGGTTCGTAGCGCCGACAAGGACGGTTACTCCGCGGTCCAGCTGGCGTACGGGGCCATCGACCCGCGCAAGGTCAAGAAGCCGATCGCCGGGCACTACGCCAAGGCGGACGTCGCGCCGCGCCGGCACATCGTCGAGCTGCGCACCTCGGACGCCGCGGACTACTCCGCCGGCCAGGAGGTCACGGTCGAGGAGTTCCCGGCCGGCGTCGTGATCGACGTGACCGGCAAGACCAAGGGCAAGGGCTACGCCGGCCCGATGAAGCGGCACGGCTTCCACGGCCTGCGCGCGAGCCACGGTGTCGAGCGCAAGCACCGCTCGCCCGGCTCGATCGGCGCCTGCGCCACCCCGGGTCGCGTCTTCAAGGGCACCCGGATGGCGGGCCGGATGGGTGGCGTGCGCTACACCGTCCAGAACCTGACCGTCCAGGCGGTCGACACCGAGAACAACCTCCTGCTCGTCCGTGGCGCCATTCCCGGCCCCAAGGGCGCGCTCGTCCTGGTCCGTACCGCGGCCAAGGCGAAGGTGAAGAAGGGCGGTGCGGCCAAGTGACCACCGTTGACGTCCTCAACGTCGAAGGCGGCAAGAGCGGCTCCGTCGAGCTGCCGGCCGACATCTTCGACGCGCAGGCGAACATCGCGCTGATGCACCAGGTCGTGGTGGCTCAGCTCGCGGCGGCCCGGCAGGGCACGCACAAGACCAAGACCCGCGGCGAGGTCTCCGGTGGAGGCAAGAAGCCGTACAAGCAGAAGGGCACCGGTCGTGCCCGCCAGGGTTCGACCCGCGCGCCGCAGTTCGCCGGCGGTGGCGTGGTCCACGGCCCGGTGCCGCGCGACTACAGCCAGCGCACCCCGAAGAAGATGAAGGCCGCCGCCCTGCGTGGCGCCCTCTCGGACCGGGCCCGCGCCGGCCAGGTGCACGTCGTCGAGGCGTTCGTCTCGGGCGAGAAGCCGTCGACCAAGGCGGCTCTGACCACGCTGGCGAAGCTGACCACGGCCCGTCGGGTCCTGGTCGTGCTGAGCAGCACCGACGAGCTGAACTGGGTGTCGCTGCGGAACCTGCGCAACGCGCGGGACAGCCGGGTGCACCTGATCGAGGCCGGCCAGCTCAACACGTACGACGTGCTGGTGGCCGACGACGTGGTCTTCACCAAGGAGGCCCTGGACGAGTTCCTGGGTCTGCCGACGGAGGTCGGCCCCGCGGCCGAGTCCGCCGAGACCACCGAGGAGGGTGGCAAGTGAGCACGATCGCCGATCCGCGCGACATCATCGTCGCTCCGGTCGTCTCGGAGAAGAGCTACAGCGAGCTGAACCGCAACTGGTACACCTTCCTGGTGCACCCGGACGCCAACAAGACCGAGATCAAGATCGCTATCCAGCAGATCTTCAACGTCCGCGTCCTGACGGTCAACACGCTCAACCGTGAGGGCAAGCGCAAGCGCACCAAGACCGGCTTCGGTCAGCGCAAGTCCACCAAGCGGGCGATCGTGAAGCTGGCTGACGGAGACCGTATCGAGGCCTTCGGCGGCCCGGTCAGCTGAGGGGTGTAGACAATGGCTATCCGTAAGTACAAGCCGACGACGCCGGGCCGGCGTGGCTCGAGCGTTGCCGACTTCGCCGAGATCACCCGGTCGACGCCCGAGAAGTCGCTGCTGGCTCCGCTGCCGAAGAAGGGCGGACGCAACGCCCACGGCCGGATCACCACGCGGCACCACGGTGGCGGCCACAAGCGCCAGTACCGCCTGATCGACTTCAAGCGGGTCGACAAGGACGGCGTGCCGGCGAAGGTCGCGCACATCGAGTACGACCCGAACCGCACCGCGCGCATCGCGCTGCTGCACTACGCCGACGGCGAGAAGCGCTACATCCTCGCGCCGAAGGACCTGAAGCAGGGCGACCGCGTCGAGTCCGGCCCGGGCGCCGACATCAAGCCGGGCAACAACCTGCCGCTGCGCAACATCCCGGTCGGTACCACCATCCACAACGTGGAGCTGCGTCCGGGTGGCGGCGCCAAGCTGGCCCGCTCGGCCGGCGTCGGCATCCAGCTGCTCGGCCGTGAGGGCGCGTACGCGACCCTGCGTATGCCGTCCGGCGAGATCCGGCGGGTGGACGTGCGCTGCCGCGCCAGCATCGGCGAGATCGGCAACGCCGACCAGTCGAACATCAACTGGGGCAAGGCCGGCCGCATGCGGTGGAAGGGCAAGCGCCCGACCGTCCGCGGTGTCGCGATGAACCCCGTCGACCACCCGCACGGTGGTGGTGAGGGTAAGACCTCCGGTGGTCGCCACCCGGTCAACCCGCAGGGTAAGCCCGAGGGCCGCACCCGTCGTAAGGGCCAGCCGAGCGACCGGCTGATCGTCCGCCGCCGCTACGCCACGCGTAAGCGCGGCTGAGGGAGATAAGACATGCCTCGCAGCCTGAAGAAGGGCCCGTTCGTCGACGACCACCTGCTCAAGAAGGTGGAGACGCAGAACGACAAGGGTTCGAAGAACGTCATCAAGACCTGGTCGCGGCGCTCGACGATCATCCCGGACATGCTGGGTCACACGATCGCCGTGCACGACGGACGCAAGCACGTCCCGGTCTTCGTGACCGAGGCCATGGTCGGGCACAAGCTCGGCGAGTTCGCGCTGACCCGCACGTTCAAGGGTCACGAGAAGGACGACCGGAAGAGCCGCCGGCGCTGACGCCGCGGGCATACGGATAGAGGAACAAGGGGTTACAGCGATGCCAGGAAAGGGCGACGCTCCGGTGCTTCCGGGCGCGCGGGCGGTTGCGCGGCACGTGCGCATCTCGCCGATGAAGGCGCGCCGGGTGGTCAACCTCGTCCGCGGCCTGCCCGCGAAGGAGGCGCTCACGGTGCTGCAGTTCGCGCCGCAGGCGGCGAGCGAGCAGGTGTACAAGGTGCTCGCTAGCGCGATCGCCAACGCGGAGAACAACGAGCGGCTGGACCCCGATGCGCTGCTCGTCAGCGAGGCGTTCGTCGACGAGGGCCCGACGATGAAGCGGTTCCGGCCGCGGGCGCAGGGCCGGGCCTACCGGATCCGCAAGCGGACCTGCCACATCACCGTGGCGGTCGAGGCCGTGGCTGCGGCCGCGCCGAAGAAGTCGGCCAAGAAGGCCGCTCCGGCCAAGCAGGCCGAGCCGGCGCAGCAGAGCACGACGGAGGGTGCCGAGTAATGGGTCAGAAGGTTCACCCCACCGGGTTCCGGCTCGGCATCTCGACCGACTGGAAGTCCCGCTGGTTCGCGGACAAGCTCTACAAGGACTACATCGGCGAGGACGTCAAGATCCGCCGGATGATGTCCAAGGGCCTCGAGCGTGCCGGCATCTCCAAGGTCGACATCGAGCGCACCCGCGACCGGGTCCGCGTCGACATCCACACCGCCCGGCCGGGCATCGTCATCGGCCGTAAGGGTGCGGAGGCCGACCGGATCCGCGGCGAGCTGGAGAAGCTCACCGGCAAGCAGGTCCAGCTGAACATCATCGAGGTGAAGAGCCCCGAGTCGGACGCGCAGCTGGTCGCCCAGGGCGTCGCCGAGCAGCTGTCCAGCCGGGTCAGCTTCCGTCGGGCCATGCGCAAGGCGATGCAGTCCGCGATGAAGAACCCGGTCTGCAAGGGCATCCGGGTTCAGGTCTCGGGCCGTCTCGGCGGCGCCGAGATGAGCCGGACCGAGTTCTACCGCGAGGGCCGGGTCCCGCTGCACACGCTGCGGGCCAACATCGAGTACGGCTTCTTCGAGGCCCGTACCACCTTCGGCCGCATCGGCGTGAAGGTCTGGATCTACAAGGGCGACGCCGTTCCGGGCCGTGAGGTCCCGGCCGAGGCCGCCCCGTCGCGCGGCCCGCGCCGTGACCGTGGCGACCGGCCGGACCGGCCGCGCCGTGGCCGGTCGGGCTCGTCGGGTACGACCGCCGGTGGCACCGAGGCCGGCCGCGCTGCCGCGACCACCATCGCGCAGCAGGCGGAGACGCCGGCCGGTGAGCCGGTCGACAGCAGCGCTGTCGCCGCGGCCGCCTCGGCTCCGACCCAGCCGGCAGAACAGCAGCAGGAGGGCTGACAGATGCTGATGCCGCGCAAGCCCCCGAAGGGCTTCCGCAAGCCGCACCACCCGGACCGCCACGGCGCGTCCAAGGGTGGTAACCGGGTGGTGTTCGGCGAGTTCGGGATCCAGGCTCTCGAGCCGGCGTACGTGACGAACCGCCAGATCGAGTCGGCGCGTATCGCGATGACCCGCCACATCAAGCGTGGCGGCAAGGTCTGGATCACGATCTTCCCGGACCAGGCCCTCACCAAGAAGCCGGCCGAGACCCGGATGGGCTCCGGTAAGGGTTCGCCCGAGTGGTGGGTCGCCAACGTCAAGCCGGGGCGGGTCCTCTTCGAGATGTCCTTCCCCAACGAGCAGATCGCGCGAGAGGCGATGCGTCGCGCGATCCACAAGCTCCCGATGAAGTGCCGCATTGTTACGCGCGAAGTGGGTGAATCCTGATGGCAGCGGGCGTCAAGCCTTCCGAGCTGCGTGAGCTCTCCGAAGAGGAGCTGGTCACGAAGCTGCGCGAGGCCAAGGCGGAGCTGTTCAACCTCCGCGTGCAGGCCGCAACCGGGCAGCTGGACAACAACCGGCGGCTGCAGGTCATCCGTCGGGAGATCGCCCGGATCTACACGATCATGCGTGAGCGTGAGCTGGGTCTCTCGGCCGCGCCGACTGAGGTGACTGCATCATGAGTGAGAACACCACCACCGCCGCCGCGCGGTCCCGCCGCAAGGTGCGCGAGGGCCTCGTGGTCAGCGACAAGATGGACAAGACCGTCGTGGTCGAGGTCGAGGACCGGGTCAAGCACGCCCTGTACGGCAAGATCATGCGCCGTACGAGCAAGCTGAAGGTGCACGACGAGCAGAACTCGGCCGGCATCGGCGACCGGGTCCTGATCATGGAGACCCGGCCGCTCTCCGCCACCAAGCGGTGGCGGCTCGTGGAGATCCTCGAGAAGGCCAAGTAGCGAAGGCTCGAGCTCGGCCGGTATCGGTCGGGCGCAGGTTCCGCCAGGCTCCGGCCGCCCCCGGCGGCCGGAGAACCGGCAGACATAGGAGATAGACGTGATTCAGCAGGAGTCGCGACTGCGCGTCGCCGACAACACGGGTGCCCGGGAGATCCTGTGCATCCGGGTTCTCGGTGGCTCCGGTCGGCGCTACGCGAGCATCGGCGACGTCATCGTGGCCACGGTCAAGGACGCGATCCCCGGTGCCGGTGTGAAGAAGGGCGACGTCGTCAAGGCCGTCGTCGTTCGGACCGCCAAGGAGAAGCGGCGGCCGGACGGGTCGTACATCCGCTTCGACGAGAACGCCGCCGTCATCATCAAGGACGGTGGGGACCCGCGCGGTACCCGCATCTTCGGCCCGGTGGGCCGGGAGCTGCGGGACAAGCGGTTCATGAAGATCATCTCTCTCGCGCCGGAGGTGTTGTGACCGTGAAGGTCAAGAAGGGCGACACGGTCGTCGTCATCGCCGGCAAGGACAAGGGTGCCAAGGGCAAGGTCATCGCGGCCTACCCGCGGCAGGACAAGGTCCTGGTCGAGGGCGTGAACCGGGTCAAGAAGCACACCCGCATCAGCACCACCCAGCGTGGCGCCAAGACCGGTGGCATCGTCACCCAGGAGGCCCCGATCCACGTCTCGAACGTGATGGTCCTGGACTCCGACGGCAAGCCGACCCGCATCGGCTACCGGATCGACGACAACGGCCAGAAGGTCCGCATCGCGCGTAGCACCGGTAAGGACCTGTGATGACCACGGCTACCGAAACCAAGACCCTGCCGCGCCTCAAGGAGCGGTACCGCAACGAGGTCGTGGCGAAGCTGCAGGAGCAGTACGCCTACGGCAACCCCATGCAGGTGCCCGGCCTGGTCAAGATCGTCGTCAACATGGGTGTCGGCGAGGCCGCTCGGGACGCCAAGCTGATCGACGGCGCGGTCCGCGACCTCGCCACGATCACCGGTCAGAAGCCGCTGGTCCGGCGGGCGACCAAGTCCATCGCGCAGTTCAAGCTCCGCGAGGGCATGCCGATCGGCGCGAAGGTCACCCTCCGCGGCGACCGGATGTGGGAGTTCCTGGACCGGCTGCTGTCGATCGCGCTGCCGCGTATCCGTGACTTCCGCGGCCTGGACGGGCGCAAGCTCGACGGGCACGGCAACTACACGTTCGGTCTGACCGAGCAGTCGGTGTTCCACGAGATCGACCAGGACAAGATCGATCGCCAGCGGGGCATGGACATCACGGTGGTCACGACCGCCACGACCGACGACGAGGGCCGGGCGCTGCTCAAGCTCCTGGGCTTCCCGTTCAAGGAGAACTGAGATGGCCAAGAAGGCGCTGATCCTCAAGGCGGCCGCGAAGCCGAAGTTCTCGGTTCGCGCGTACACCCGCTGCCAGCGGTGCGGGCGTCCGAAGGCGGTCTACCGCAAGTTCGGTCTCTGCCGGGTGTGCATCCGGGAGATGGCCCACCGCGGTGAGCTGCCCGGCGTGTCCAAGGCTTCCTGGTAATAGCCCGGCGCGCTCCGGCGCGTCAGCTGAACTGTCTCTTCGCCGTAGGCCCCGGGCCTGGCCCGGGGAACCCCGGCGAGAAAGGTTGACGAGTTTTCATGACGATGACCGACCCGATCGCAGACATGCTCACGCGTCTGCGTAACGCCAACCAGGCGTACCACGACCGGGTGACGATGCCCTACTCGAAGATCAAGGCGAACATCGCCGAGGTCCTCAAGGCCGAGGGTTACATCGCCACCTGGTCGGTCGAGGAGCCCGAGGAGGGTGCCGTCGGCAAGCGACTGGTCGTCGAGCTGAAGTACGGCCAGAACCGCGAGCGGAGCCTGGCCGGCATCAAGCGCGTGTCCAAGCCCGGTCTCCGGGTGTACGCCAAGTCGGACGGGCTCCCGCGGGTGCTCGGCGGGCTGGGCGTGGCGATCATTTCGACGTCCCAGGGGCTGCTCACCGACCGGCAGGCCCGCAAGCGGAGCGTTGGCGGGGAAGTCCTCGCCTTCGTCTGGTAACGGGAGACAGGTAGAAATGTCGCGTATTGGACGTAAGTCGATCCCGGTGCCATCCGGCGTCGACATCACGATCGACGGCCAGACCGTCAAGGTCAAGGGCCCCAAGGGCGAGCTGAGCCACGTGCTGGCCGAGCCGATCACGGCGGAGCGGGGCGAGGACGGCGCGCTGCACGTCAACCGGCCCAACGACGAGCGCCGGGCCAAGGAGCTGCACGGCCTGAGCCGTACGCTGGTGGCCAACATGATCGTCGGTGTGACCGAGGGCTACCGCAAGAGCCTGGAGATCGCCGGCACCGGTTACCGCGTGACCGCCAAGGGCAAGGACCTGGAGTTCGCGCTCGGGTTCTCGCACCCGGTGCTCGTGCCGGCGCCGGACGGCATCACGTTCACGGTGGAGCGGCCGACGCTGTTCCACGTGGCCGGCATCGACAAGCAGCAGGTCGGCGAGGTCGCCGCCAACATCCGGAAGATCCGCCCGCCGGAGCCCTACAAGGGCAAGGGCGTGAAGTACCAGGGCGAGGTCATCCGCCGCAAGGCTGGAAAGGCAGGTAAGAAGTGAGCGCCACGCTGCTCAAGCGCCGCCGCGGCGTCGCCGCCAAGCGTGCCGTCGGGCGTGCGCGTCGGCACTTCCGGGTCCGCAAGAACGTCAACGGCACGGCCGAGCGTCCCCGCCTGGTCGTCACCCGCTCCCTGCGGCACATGGTCGCCCAGGTCGTCGACGACACCAAGGGTCACACCCTGGCGTCGGCCTCGACCATGGACGCCTCGCTGCGCGGCGCCGAGGGCGACAAGAGCGCCCTGGCCGGCAAGGTCGGCGCCCTGCTCGCCGAGCGTGCCAAGGCCGCCGGCGTCTCGAAGGTCGTCTTCGACCGCGGTGGCAACCGGTACGCGGGGCGGGTCGCCGCGCTTGCCGACGCCGCCCGCGAAGCCGGGCTCGAGTTCTAGAAACCCCGTCACGAGAGAGAAGGAAGGCTGCTGATGCCAGGTCAACAGCGCCGTGGCGGCGGGTCCGGTGGCAACGAGGGTGGTCGCCGCGACAACCGCCGTGAGGGCGGCCGCGGAAACGCGCCCGTCGAGAAGACCCCGCACCTCGAGCGGGTCGTCGCGATCAACCGCGTCGCCAAGGTCGTGAAGGGTGGTCGTCGCTTCAGCTTCACCGCCCTGGTGATCGTGGGCGACGGCGACGGCACCGTCGGTGTGGGCTACGGAAAGGCCAAGGAGGTGCCCGCGGCGATCGCCAAGGGTGTCGAGGAGGCCAAGAAGCACTTCTTCAAGGTGCCGCGGATCGGTCAGTCGATCCCGCACCCGGTGACGGGTGAGGACGCGGCCGGTGTGGTGCTGCTCAAGCCGGCCTCGGCCGGTACGGGTGTCATCGCCGGCGGTCCGGTGCGCGCCGTGCTGGAGTGCGCGGGCATCCACGACGTGCTCTCCAAGAGCCTCGGCTCGTCCAACCCGATCAACATCGTGCACGCCACCGTGGCGGCCCTGAAGGGGCTCGAGTCCCCCGAGCAGGTCGCGGCGCGTCGTGGTCTGCCGGTCGAGGACGTCGCGCCGGCCGCCATGCTGGCGTCGCGGGCGGGGGTGGCGTCCTGATGGCACGCCTGAAGGTCACCCAGGTCCGGTCCGAGATCGGGACCAAGAAGAACCAGCGTGACTCGCTGCGTTCCCTCGGTCTCAAGCGGATCAACGACGTGGTGGTCAAGGAGGACCGGCCGGAGATCCGCGGCATGATCTTCACGGTCAACCACCTCGTGAAGGTCGAGGAGGTCGAGTAATGACGATCAAGGTGCACCACCTGCGTCCGGCTCCGGGTGCCAAGACCGACAAGACCCGTGTGGGTCGCGGTGAGGGCTCGAAGGGCAAGACCGCCGGCCGCGGTACCAAGGGTTCGAAGGCCCGCAAGAACATCTCGGCGGCGTTCGAGGGTGGGCAGATGCCCATCCACATGCGCCTGCCGAAGATGAAGGGCTTCAAGAACAAGTTCAAGGTCGTGTTCCAGGTGGTCAACCTGGACCGGCTCGCCGAGCTCTTCCCGAACGGCGGCCAGGTCGGCCCCGTCGAGCTGGCCGAGGCCGGTGCGGTCCGCAAGGGCCACCCGGTCAAGGTGCTCGGCACCGGCGACCTCGGCGGTGTCTCCCTCCAGGTGACGGCGCACGCGTTCAGCGCGTCGGCCAAGGAGAAGATCACCGCGGCCGGTGGCTCGGTCAACGAGCTGTAAGGCATGTTCGTGGCGCCCGCTCAGTTGTTCGCAACTGGGCGGGCGCCATGGTCTACCGGCGACGTGTGCGCCGGGTAACATCGGATTCGTTTTATGTAGCCGGGCACATCTGCCCGGACCGGGATCGGGCTGTTAGAGTCCGTTCCCAGCCATGGATACCGGGCGCTCGCCCGGCACCAACCCCGCCCCGCCAGGGATCGTCACCGGCGGCCCGCGTCGCGCAGGAGGAAGAAGTTGCTGTCCGCCTTTCTCAGTGCGTTCCGTACGCCTGACCTGCGCAAGAAGCTGCTGTTCACAGTAGGCATCATCGCGGTCTACCGGCTGGGCGCCACGCTGCCCAGCCCGGGCGTCTCGTACGGCAACGTGCAGAAGTGCCTCGACACCATCCAGGGCAGCACCGGCGTGCTCAACCTGCTGGATCTCTTCTCCGGCGGCGCGCTGCTCCAGCTCTCGGTCTTCGCGCTGGGCATCATGCCCTACATCACCGCGTCGATCATCCTGCAGCTGCTGACGGTGGTGATCCCGCGGCTGGAGCAGCTCCGCAAGGAGGGCCAGGCCGGTCAGGCGAAGATCACCCAGTACACCCGCTACCTGACGCTGGGCCTGGGCATCCTCCAGTCCTCGGCGTTCGTGGCGCTGGCCCGCTCCGGGCAGCTGTTCAACAACCAGTGCGACCAGTTCCCGATCGTGCCCAAGGGCACCGGCATCCCGGACTGGCTGACGCTGACCATCCTGGTCATGACGATGACCGCCGGCACCGGCGTGGTGATGTGGCTCGGTGAGCTGATCACCGACCGGGGCGTCGGCAACGGCATGTCCGTGCTGATCTTCACCTCGATCGCGGCCCGCCTCCCCAGCGAGGGCTGGAAGATCAAGACCACCAAGGGCTGGGGGATGTTCCTCCTCGTCATCGCCCTGGTGCTCCTGGTCATCACCGCGGTGACCTTCATCGAGCAGGCGCAGCGCCGGATCCCGGTGCAGTACGCCAAGCGCATGATCGGCCGGCGGATGTACGGCGGCACCTCGACCTACATCCCGCTCAAGGTGAACCAGGCCGGCGTCATCCCGGTCATCTTCGCCTCGTCGCTGCTCTACCTGCCGCAGCTCGCGCTCCAGTTCTTCGATCCGAACGACCCGGGCAAGGTCCAGGCGTGGATCCAGAACCACATCGTGAAGGCGAGCGCGCCGGAGCACATCGCGATCTACTTCCTGCTGATCATCTTCTTCACCTACTTCTACGTGTCCATCACGTTCAACCCGACCGAGGTCGCGGACAACATGAAGAAGTACGGCGGCTTCGTGCCGGGCATCCGCCCCGGCAAGCCGACCGCCGAGTACCTCGACTTCATCCTCAGCCGGATCACCCTGCCGGGTGCGCTCTACCTGGGCATCATCGCGATCCTGCCGAACTTCTTCTTCATCTGGCTGGACAACCAGCAGTTCCAGAACTTCCCGTTCGGCGGCACCGCTGTGCTCATCATGGTCGGCGTCGGTCTGGAGACCGTGAAGCAGATCGAGAGCCAACTCATGCAGCGGAACTACGAAGGGTTCCTGCGGTAGATGCGACTCGTTCTGGTTGGCCCGCCGGGCGCGGGCAAGGGCACACAGGCGGAGTTCATCGCCGCCCACCTCTCGGTGCCGAAGATCTCGACCGGTGACATCTTCCGGGCCAACGTCACCCAGGGCACGCCCCTGGGCGTCGAGGCCAAGCGGTACATGGACGCCGGCAAGCTGGTCCCGGACGACGTCACCATCAATATGGTGCGCGACCGGCTCGCCGAGCCGGACGCCGGCGAGGGCTTCCTGCTCGACGGCTTCCCGCGCACCACGCCGCAGGCCGCCGAGCTGGACAAGCTCCTCGCCGACCTGGGCTCCGCGCTGGACCTGGTGCTGGAGCTGGTCGTCGACGACGACGAGGTGATCCGGCGGCTGTCCGGCCGGCGCACCTGCCGGGGCTGCGGCAAGATCTGGCACGTCGAGTTCGACGCGACCACCCGCGAGGGCATCTGCGACCGCTGCGGCGCGGAGCTGTTCCAGCGGGACGACGACAAGCCGGAGACCATCGCGGCGCGGCTGCGGGAGTACGCCGAGAAGACCGCGCCGCTGGTGGACTACTACGGCGCCCAGGGCAAGCTGGTCGGCATCGACGCGACCGGGCCGGTGGAGGACGTCACCGTCCGGGCCATCGACGCGCTGCGCTCCTACGGCGGCTGACGACCCACCGCCGTCCGGCGGATAGAGTGCGAACGGCGGGGTACGCGCGACGTGCCCCGCTGTTCCGCGTACGCGCGACGAAAGGTTAGACCGCCATGCGCCGTCCCCAGCTGGACATCCAGCTGAAGACCCCCGAGCAGATCGAGCTGATGCGGGCCGCCGGTCTGGTGGTCGCCCGTGCCCTGCGCCGGATGCGTGAGGCGGTCGCCCCCGGCGTGACGACGGCCGACCTCGACGCGATCGCCGAGGCCACCATCCGGGAGGCGGGCGCGGTCCCGTCGTTCAAGGGCTACCACGGGTTCCCGGCGTCGATCTGCTCCTCGGTCAACGAGCAGGTGGTGCACGCCATCCCGTCGGCCCAACAGGTGCTGCGCGAGGGCGACCTGATCTCGATCGACTGCGGCGCGGTGCTCGACGGCTGGCACGGCGACGCGGCCGTCACGGTGGCGGTGGGGGAGGTCGACCCGGCGCTGCTGCGGATGGCCGAGGTGGCCGAGGACGCGATGTGGGCCGGCATCGCCACCGCCGCCCGCGGGGCGGCCTCCGGCAAGGGCCGCCTCACCGACATCTCCCACGCGGTGGAGAGCGCGGTCCGCAAGGGCGGCCGGTACGGGATCGTCGACGGCTACGGCGGCCACGGCATCGGCACCGAGATGCACCAGGACCCGCACGTGCTCAACCACGGCCGCCCCGGCAAGGGCCCGCGCCTCGTTCCCGGCCTGGCGCTCGCCATCGAGCCGATGATCACGATGGGCTCCCCGCGCACGGTCGAGCTGGCCGACGGCTGGACCGTGGTGACGCGCGACCGCTCGATGGCGGTGCACGTCGAGCACTCGATGGCGCTGCTGAACGACGGCGTCTGGGTGCTGACCGCCGAGGACGGCGGCCGGGCCCGCCTCGGTGACCTGGTCTCCGCCCGCCAGCCCGCGGACTCCCCGGCCCGCTGACCCGTCCGGCCGGCCCGCCGCTCACCCTCGCGGCGTCAGCCGACCCCGGTGTTCCGCCGGGCTTGGCGGCCGGGACGGTCGCGGTGTGCTGTCGGGCTACGGCTCGACGGCCGGACGGCGCGGTGTTCTGTCAGGCTCGACCACTCGGCGGGTGCGGTGTTCGGCGAGGCTCGACCACTCGGCGGGTGCGGTGCTCGGCCGGGCCTGGCGATACCGGCCTCCCGGCGCCGGGCGTCGCGGCGTACCGGCGTCCGTCCGGCATTCGGCAGGGACGGCGGGGGCCACCGCGGTCCCGACTAGCGGTTCGTTACTTCAACCGATATACCGCCTGGTCATAATTATGACCAGGCGGTATATCGGCGCGGCGTTGCGTCCCTGCCAGCCGGGTCACGCTACGTGGCGGGCGTCGAGGAGGCCGGCGGGCGCGGTTGGGGCGCGGGCCGGGTGGCGGGTTTCCGTCCGGTGGCGGGCCGGTGGCATCCTTGCCGTCATGGACGGGCAGCGACAGATGAGGGCGGCCGACCGGGACCGGGAGGCGACGGCGGAGCGGCTCCGGGTGGCGCTGGAGGAGGGTCGGCTCGGCCTGCACGAGTACGACGAGCGGCTGGCCCGCGCGTACGGCGCCCGCACCTACGCCGACCTGGACGAGGTGGTGGCCGACCTGCCGGGCCCGGCGCCGGCCGAGCGGTCCGCCGTGGTGCCCGCCCCCCCGACGCCACCGCCCGCGACGCCACCGCCCGCGACGTCACCAGCCGCGCCGGCGCCACCCGCGCCCGCATCGGCCGTCCCGAGCGGCGAGCCGGCCGCCGGGGCCGGGGCGCCGGTCGCGCCGGACACCCGCTCGCGGCTGCTCGGCCTCTGGATGCCCTGGCTGCGGGTGGCCGCGCTGCTGCTGCCGATCTGGCTGATCAGCGTGATCGCCACCGGCCACACCGCCGGTGTCTGGCCGCTCTGGGTGCTGGGGCCGTGGGGCGGCCTGGTGCTGATGCAGTCGGTCGGGCTGATCGGCGTCGACCACGGTCGGAAGCGACACGACCGCCGTCGCTGAGGCAGCCCGAGCTGTGCCGCTGGTCACAGCCGCGCCGGAAATCCCCCGTCGGGGGGACCGGCAGGCCGGCCGGTTTGGCGACGATGCTCGTGCGGGCGTACACTTTCAGATCGGCGCACAGCGTCCACTCCGCCATGCCCACCCTGCGCTTCGGTGGGAGTCGGAGCCGCGGCTGGCGCGGGTTACCTGATCTTGGTCAGTTCACCCGTGTAAGACGTTGTGGGCCGTCCGGAGTAACCGACGTCAGGACAGCGGAGTACATGCCGAAAAAAGACGGAGCCATCGAGATCGAGGGTCGGGTCATCGAGCCCCTGCCGAACGCCATGTTCCGGGTGGAGCTCGCGAACGGCCACAAGGTGCTGGCTCACATCAGCGGCAAGATGCGGCAGCACTACATCCGCATCCTGCCGGAGGACCGGGTCGTCGTCGAACTGTCGCCGTACGACCTGACCCGCGGGCGCATCGTCTACCGCTACAAGTAAGCCTGACGACGGCCGGGACGTCCCCGTGTCCGTCTTCGACGTCCGGGTCGCGCTCCGTCGCGTCTCCGGGCCAGATGGGAAGTAAGGCAACCGTGAAGGTCAAGCCGAGCGTCAAGAGGATCTGCAACAAGTGCCGGGTGATCCGCCGGCACGGCCGGGTCATGGTCATCTGCACCGACCCGCGCCACAAGCAGCGCCAGGGCTGACGCCCCACACATCACCAGCTCGTCCCAGCCGCGGACGGTGCGCAGCGCGTACCTCCCGTGGTTGACCCCCGGTCGGAGGCCGGGGCCCGCTCGGGCAGCGGGGTGGGACGGGTCCACACCTCCGCCACAATCACGAGGAGTACGCCCGCACATGGCACGTCTAGTCGGCGTGGATCTCCCCCGCGAGAAGCGGATGGAGATCGCGCTCACCTACATCTTCGGGGTCGGTCGCACCCGCGCCCTGGAGACGCTCGCCGCTACCGGCATCTCGCCGGACAAGCGCGTTCGCGACCTCACGGACGAGGAGCTCGTCGAGCTCCGGAACCACATCGAGGGCAACTACAAGGTTGAAGGCGACCTGCGCCGCGAGGTCGCCGCTGACATCCGCCGCAAGGTCGAGATCGGCTGCTACGCCGGTATCCGGCACCGCCGCGGTCTGCCCGTGCGTGGTCAGCGCACCAAGACCAACGCGCGGACCCGGAAGGGCCCGAAGCGGACCGTGGCCGGCAAGAAGAAGCCCGGCAAGAAGTAACTAGGAGCGCACAGACTTATGCCACCGAAGGCTCGTGCCGGAGCCGCCGTCAAGAAGGTCCGGCGCAAGGAACGCAAGAACGTCGCCCACGGGCAGGCGCACATCAAGAGCACCTTCAACAACACCATCGTGTCCATCACGGACCCGACCGGTGCGGTCATCTCCTGGGCCTCGTCCGGCCAGGTGGGCTTCAAGGGCTCCCGCAAGTCGACCCCGTTCGCCGCGCAGCTGGCCGCCGAGGCCGCCGCGCGTCGGGCCATGGAGCACGGCATGCGCAAGGTCGACGTGTTCGTCAAGGGCCCCGGCTCCGGCCGGGAGACCGCCATCCGTTCGCTGCAGGCCGCTGGGCTGGAGGTCGGGCAGATCTCCGACGTCACCCCGCAGCCGCACAACGGGTGCCGTCCGCCGAAGCGTCGCCGGGTCTGAGAGGTTAGAGAGAGATGGCTCGTTACACCGGTGCTGACTGCCGCCGTTGCCGGCGGGAGAAGATGAAGCTGTTCCTCAAGGGCAGCAAGTGCGATGGTCCGAAGTGCCCGTTCGAGTCCCGGCCGTTCCCGCCCGGGCAGCACGGCCGCGGTCGGACCAAGGAGACGGAGTACCTGCTCCAGCTCCGTGAGAAGCAGAAGGCCCGTCGGGTCTACGGCGTGCTCGAGAAGCAGTTCCGCGGCTACTACGAAGAGGCCGTGGGCAAGAAGGCGAAGACCGGTGAGGTCCTCCTTCAGATCCTCGAGTCGCGGCTCGACAACGTGGTCTACCGGGCCGGCTACGCCAAGTCCCGGGACATGGCCCGTCAGCTGGTCAAGCACGGTCACTTCATGGTGAACGGCAAGAAGGTCGACATCCCGTCGTACCGCGTCAAGGAGCACGACATCATCGAGGTCCGGGGCAAGAGCAAGGAGCTCACCCCGTTCATCGTCGCGCAGGCCGAGGCCGGCTCCAAGACCGTTCCGGCGTGGCTCGAGGCCATCCCCAGCCAGATGAAGGTCCTCGTGCACTCGCTCCCGGCCCGTCAGGTGATCGACACCCAGGTCCAGGAGCAGCTGATCGTCGAGCTCTACTCCAAGTAAGGGCTCGTTGCGGTGGCCCGCCCTCCGGGGCGGGCCACCGGAACAGTTGTGTCGTGGGCGTCAAATAGCGGGCGCCCCGGAAGAGAAGAGAAAAGATGCTCATCAGCCAGCGACCGTCTCTCTCCGAAGAGTCGATCAACGAGACCCGCTCCCGGTTCACCATCGAGCCGCTGGAGCCCGGCTTCGGCTACACGCTGGGCAACTCGCTGCGGCGCACGCTGCTGTCGTCCATCCCGGGCGCGGCGGTCACCTCGATCAAGATCGACGGTGTGCTGCACGAGTTCACCACGATCCCCGGGGTCAAGGAGGACGTGGTCGAGCTCGTCATGAACATCAAGGAGCTGTGCGTCAGCTCCGAGCACGACGAGCCGGTCAGCATGTACCTGCGCAAGCAGGGCCCGGGCGACGTGACCGCCGGTGACATCCAGCCCCCGGCCGGTGTCTCGGTGCACAACCCGGACCTGAAGCTCGCCACCCTCAACGGCAAGGGCCGGCTCGACATGGAGCTGACCGTCGAGCGGGGTCGGGGCTACGTCACCGCGGCGCAGAACAAGCAGGCGGGCGCCGAGATCGGCCGGATCCCGGTCGACTCGATCTACTCGCCGGTGCTCAAGGTGACGTACCGCGTCGAGGCGACCCGGGTCGAGCAGCGGACCGACTTCGACCGGCTGATCATCGACGTCGAGACCAAGCCGTCGATGGGCCCGCGCACCGCGCTGGCCTCGGCCGGCTCGACGCTGGTGGAGCTGTTCGGGCTCGCCCGCGAGCTGGACGAGACCGCCGAGGGCATCGACATCGGGCCGTCCCCGCAGGACGCCCAGCTGGCGGCGGACCTGGCTCTGCCGATCGAGGAGCTGGACCTCACCGTCCGCTCCTACAACTGCCTCAAGCGCGAGGGCATCAACTCCGTTGGTGAGCTGATCGGGCGTACCGAGGCCGACCTTCTCGACATCCGCAACTTCGGTCAGAAGTCGATCGACGAGGTCAAGATGAAGCTCGCCGGGATGGGCCTGGGGCTGAAGGACTCGGCTCCGAACTTCGACCCGGCGCACGTCGTGGACGCCTTCGGCGAGGCCGACTACGACACCGACGACTACCGCGAGACCGAGCAGCTCTAGTCCGCGCTGCCGCCACACCTGAGGAGCACCAAGCATGCCCACGCCCACCAAGGGCCCCCGCCTCGGCGGCAGCCCCGCGCACGAGCGGCTGATGCTGGCCAACCTGGCCACCGCGCTGTTCCAGCACGGCAAGATCCAGACCACCGAGACGAAGGCCCGGCGGCTGCGTCCGCTGGCCGAGCAGCTCATCACCAAGGCCAAGCGCGGCGACCTCGCCTCGCGTCGGCGGGTGCTGGGCGTCGTCAAGGACAAGGACGTGGTCTACTCCCTGTTCGACCAGATCGCGCCCCGGTACGCCAACCGCAACGGTGGCTACACCCGGATCGTGAAGACCGGCCCGCGCAAGGGTGACGCCGCTCCGATGGCGATCATCGAGCTGGTGGAGGAGCTTCAGGTCGCCGAGCCGAAGGCGAACAAGAAGACCGCCGCCCGCAAGGCCGCCCAGCAGGACAAGGTCGAGGCCCTGGCCCCGGCCGAGGAGGCCCCGCGCTCCACCGCTGGTGACCAGGACGCCGAGGCGCCGGTCTCCGCGTCGGGCGACACCGCCGCCGCCCGTGAGGACAGCGACGAGGCCACCGAGAACGACAAGGCCTGATCGCAGGCAGCATCGTCGGGCCCGGCACCCCCTCGCGGGGTGCCGGGCCCGACGCCGTCAACGGAGGTACGAGGTGAGCGAGCGGACCCGGCTGCGGCTGGACGTCTCGTACGACGGCACGGACTTCTCCGGCTGGGCGCCCCAGCCCACCCGGCGCACGGTGGCCGGGGTGCTCATGGAGGCCCTGGACCTGGTGCTCGGCCCGGGCACCGCGACCGGCCTGACCGTGGCCGGGCGCACCGACGCCGGGGTGCACGCCACCGGTCAGGTCTGCCACCTGGACCTGCCCACCGAGGTGTGGCGCGAGCACGACGGGCGGCTGCTGCGCCGGTTGGCCCGCCTCCTGCCGCCGGACGCCCGGGTCCGCGCGATGACCGAGGTCCCGGCCGACTTCGACGCCCGGTTCTCGGCCACCTACCGGCGCTACGAGTACCGGGTCACCGACGCGCCCTGGGGTGCCGAGCCGCTGCGCCGCCGGGACACCCTGGCCTGGCCGAAGCCGCTGGACCTGACCGCGCTCAACGCCGCCGCGACCGGGCTGGTCGGCGAGCACGACTTCGCCGCGTACTGCCGGCGCAAGGAGAACGCCACCACGCTGCGCGAGGTGACCCGGCTGGACTGGCGGCGCGACCCGGACGGGATCCTGGTCGCCACCGTGCAGGCCGACGCGTTCTGCCAGAACATGGTGCGCAGCCTGGTCGGCGCCATGCTGGTCGCCGGGGACGGGCGACGGCCGGTCGAGTGGCCGGCCGGCCTGCTGAGTCGCCGGGAGCGGTCCAGCGAGGTGACCGTGGCGCCGGCGCACGGCCTGGCCCTGGTCGAGGTCGGCTACCCGACCGACCCCGCCGAGTACGCCCGCCGCGCCGACCTCACCCGCCGGCTGCGCGTGCCGGTCGCCGAGGGCTGAGCGGACCGGGAACGGCCCGCCACCCTGCGCGGGGTGACGGGCCGTCGGCGGGCCGCGTTCAGTCGTCCGAGCCGCGTTGTCCGGCGCTGTCCTCGGTCGGACCGTCGGTGGGCTGGCCGGCCGTCCCGCCGGCGGCCCGGCGGTCCAGCACGCTCCGGTTCAGGTGCAGCTCGATCAGGTCGTACATGATCTCGCGGGCGGTGGCGTCGTCGGTCGGGATGCGCTCCCCGTCGGCGCGGGTGACGAGGCAGTAGGCGACGTAGTGGCCGCGTACCTGCCAGCCGACCCGCGCGGCGGCCTTCTCCACCGCCTCGGTGTCGTCGCCCGCCTTCATGCCGCGGAAGCGGCCCTGCCGGTCGTCCAGCAGCGGCCGGATCCGGTCGCGTACCCGTTGCGCGCTGGCCACGTCGGTAAGGTTGAACAGGCCGGCGGTGATCAGGTGGTCGCCGTCGGAGGAGCGGAGCGTGCCCCGGACCACCTGGTTGCAGCCGAGCCGGACCAGCAGGTCGGCGATCTCGCCGGTGGCGGCGGACGCGCAGTTGGCGCTCGCCTGGGTCTTGAGCACCCGGTAGGCCGGCTTGCCGTCCGTGACCACCAGGCTCTTGGTCGGGAAGACCTCCTTGGCGGTCAGCGCCGCCTGGTCGGTGTCCCGCGAGTCGAGGTCGGACCCGGCCGGCGCGGTGGTCTGCTCGACCGTCGGCTGCGGCGTCGGCTGGCCGGACGGTGGGGTGGTGGCCCGCTCGTCGAGCAGCGCCGCGACGGCCAGCCCGGTCAGCGAGAGCAGGAGCAGCACGGCGGCGCCGCCGATCAGCGTCTGCCACACCCGGCCCCCGCGCCGGCGGTCGGTGTGCCGGGTCCGCGAAGGTTCCCACGCGTCGCCGGTACGCGCGGCGGGGCTGGCCGGGATCGGCACGGTCGGCCGGGCGGTCGCGGCCGGCACGGGCTGCGGGACCGGCGGCGCGGGCTGTGGCACCGGGGACGGCTCCCGGGGCGGCGCGGGGCGGCCCGGCGTCGGCGCCGGCGGCGCGGGCGCGGGCGCGCGGGCGGCGTCGCCGGCCGGCCGGGCCGGTGGCAGCGACGGGGTGGGGAAGCGGGAGGGCGACGGGCCCGCGGGCGGCGGCGTCGCGGCTCCGGGCCCGGTGGGGGCCGACCCGGGCTTCGGGTACTCCAGGAGGGCGTCCTCGTCGGACTCGTACCGGTACACCATGTGGGATAGAGTAGGGCCGATTATCCCTTTCAGGGGTAATATCGGGAAATTCTGGCGGAGTGGCGTCCGATGCTCCCCGCCGCACCGTCGCCAGGCCCGCTGCCGGCCGGTGCGACAATGCCGGACGTGACCGGCGACCACTACTTCACCGCTGAACCGACGACCCCGGCCCGCCCGCGCGAGGTCGAGTTCAACGTCGCCGGACGCGACTTCACCCTCACCTCGGCCGGCGGCGTCTTCTCCGCCGACCGGCTCGACCCGGGCACCGCGGTACTGCTGCGCAAGGCGGAACTGCCCGCCACCGGCGAGACCGGTCCGCTGCTCGACATCGGCTGCGGGTTCGGCCCGATCACCTGCGTCCTGGCCACCGTCTCGCCCTCCGCTGAGGTCTGGGCGGTGGACGTCAACGAGCGCGCCCGTGCCCTCACCGCCGCCAACGCGGCCCGGGTCGACGCCGCCGACCGGGTCCGGGCCGTCGCCCCGGACGAGATGCCGGCGGACGTCACCTTCACCCAGATCTGGTCCAACCCGCCGATCCACATCGGCAAGGCGGAACTGCACGACCTGCTGCTGCGCTGGCTGCCCCGGCTCACCCCGGACGGCGTGGCCTGGCTGGTCGTCGCCCGCCACCTCGGCGGCGACTCGCTGCACCGCTGGCTGGTCGAACAGGGATGGCAGGTCGACCGGCACGCCAGCCAGAAGGGCTACCGGGTGCTCCGGGTCACCCGGTAATCGGGTGTCGCCCGCGTGGCCCGCTCGGGCAGGATGCCCGCGTGGGATACGTGGACGTGGCAGGGGTCGGGCACATCCTCCCGGACGGCCGGGAGCTGTTCTGCGACGTGTCGTTCCGGGTCGGTGAGGGCGCCAAGGTGGCGCTCGTCGGGCCCAACGGCGCCGGCAAGACGACGCTGCTGCGGATGGTCGCCGGTGACCTGCCGGTGCCGACCGGCGTGATCGCCCGCAGTGGCGGGCTCGGCGTGATGCGGCAGTTCATCGGCATGATCGGCGACGAGTCGACGCTCGCCGACCTGGCCCTGTCGCTGGCGCCGCCGGCGCTGCGCGACGCCGGGCGGCGGCTCGCCGAGACCGAGGCGGCCATGCGGTCGGCCGAGGTCCGCGGCAAGTACAGCTCCGCCGCCGCCAAGACCCAGCTCGCGTACGCCGACGCGCTCGCCGCCTGGGGCGAGACCGGCGGGTACGACGCCGAGGTGCTCTTCGACACCGTCGCCACCGTCGTGCTGGACCTGCCCTGGGACAGCGCCCGGGAGCGGCCGGTGCGGACGCTCTCCGGCGGCCAGCAGAAGCGCTTCGCGCTGGAGCTGCTGCTGCGCGGCCCGGACGAGGTGCTGCTGCTCGACGAGCCGGACAACTTCCTCGACGTGCCCGGCAAACGCTGGCTGGAGGCGCGGCTGCGCGAGTCCGGCAAGTCGGTGCTCTACGTCTCGCACGACCGTGAGCTGCTGGCCCAGACCGCCGACCGGGTGGTCGCGGTGGAGGGCGGCAGCGCCTGGGTGCACCCGGGCGGCTTCGCGAGCTGGCACTCCGCGCGGGTGGCCCGCCACGACCGCCTCGACGAGCTGCGCAAACGCTGGGACGAGGAGCACGAGAAGCTGCGCGAGCTGATGCTGATGTACAAGCAGAAGGCCGCGTACAACTCGGGAATGGCCTCCCGGTACCAGGCCGCGCAGACCCGGTTGCGCAAGTTCGAGGAGGCCGGGCCGCCGCCCGTACCCCCGAAGGACCAGGACATCCGGATGCGGCTGACCGGCGGGCGGACCGGCAAGCGGGCGGTGATCGCCGAGCAGCTGGAGCTGGACGGCCTGACGTACCCGTTCGACCTGGAACTCTGGTACGGCGACCGGGTCGCCGTGCTCGGCGCGAACGGCACCGGCAAGTCGCACTTCCTGCGGCTGCTGGCCCGCGGCGGCACCGACCCGGACCCGGGCAACACGCCTGTCGACGGCGCCGCCGCCCTCGCGCCGGTCGCGCACGGCGGCGTGGTCCGGCTCGGCGGGCGGGTCCGGCCGGGTCACTTCTCGCAGACCCACGACCGGCCCGAGCTGATGGAGAAGACGCTCGTCGAGGTGCTGTGGCGGGGCGACGAGCACCGGGCCGGGATGGACCGGCACGCCGCCATGGGGGCGCTGTCCCGCTACGAGCTGGCCGGTCAGGGCGACCAGCGGTTCGGCACGCTCTCCGGCGGTCAGCAGGCCCGGTTCCTGGTGCTGCTGCTGGAGTTGTCCGGGGCCACGCTGCTGCTGCTCGACGAGCCCACCGACAACCTCGACCTCGCCTCCGCCGAGGCCTTGGAGGCCGGGCTGACCGCGTTCGAGGGGACGGTGATCGCGGTGACCCACGACCGCTGGTTCACCCGTACCTTCGACCGGTTCGTGCTGTTCCGCGGCGACGGCGACGTGGTGGAGACGCCGGAACCGGTCTGGGACGTCGGATGATCGACCAGGGGCTGGTCGACCGGCTGTGCGCGGTCGACGGCGTGGTCGCGGTGGCACTCGGCGGCAGCCGGGCCCGCGGCGACCACCGGCCCGACTCCGACTGGGACCTCGGGCTCTACTACCGGGGCGAGCCGGACCTGGCCGGGCTGCGCGCGGTGGCCGCCTCGGTCGCCGACGGCCCGGTGGACCTCACCGCACCCGGTGACTGGGGGCCCTGGGTCGACGGCGGCGGCTGGCTGCGCGTCGGCGGGGCGGCGGTGGACTGGATCTACCGGGATCTGGACCGCGTGCGGCGGATCTGGGCGGACTGCCGGGCCGGCCACTACACGGTGCAGGTGCAGGCCGGTCATCCGCTCGGCTTCTACTCGCACGCGTACGCGGGGGAGGTGGCGCTCGGGCGGGTGCTCGGCGACCCGACCGGTGAGCTGACCGCGTTGCGCGCCGAGACCGTCGACTACCCGCCCGCGCTGGGCGCCGCGCTGGTGGCCGGCGGCTGGGAGACCGGGCTGCTGCTCGACGGCGCGGCGAAGGGGGCGGCCGGGGGCGATGCCGGCTACGTCGGCGGGTGCCTGTTCCGCGTCGTCGGGGTGCTGGCGCACGCGCTGCACGGCCGGGCGGGGCGGTGGCTGGTCAACGAGAAGGGCATGATCACCTCGGCCGGCCGGTTGCCGGACGCGCCGCCGGTCTTCGCCGACCGGGCGCACGCGCTGCTGGGCGCGGTGGGGCGTACCCCTGCCGAACTGGCGGCGACGGTCGGTGCCGCCCGGGCGTTGGCCGACGACGTGCTGGGCTGAGCGGTCAGCGGCGGTCGTGCGGCGCGGCGCGTGGGCGGGCGGACATTCGGTGCTGGTCGCGCGGCGCGGCCTGTCGTGACGCGTGGGCGGGCGGATGTCGGGTGATCGCGGCGCGGCGTGGCGTGGCGCGGAGGCGTCCGCCGGACGCCTATGGAGCTGATGTCGCGGACGACTCACCTCGGCGGTGGCCCGGCCCGCCGCTCGCCGGGTGGCGGCACGGGCGCGGGCATAGGGTGGATCTCGTGAGTGAGATGACCTACCGCCGGCTGGGCGACTCCGGACTCGTGGTGTCCGTGGTCGGCATCGGCTGCAACAACTTCGGCCGCAAACTCGACAGCGACGGCACCCGGGCGGTGGTGGACGCCGCGCTCGACGCCGGGATCACCTTCTTCGACACCGCCGACATCTACGGCGAGCCGCAGGGCGGCTCCGAGGAGCTGCTCGGGCAGGCGCTCAAGGGCCGCCGCGACGACGTGGTGGTCGCCACCAAGTTCGGCATGGACATGCACGGCGCGAACGGGCCGGATCACGGCGCCCGGGGCGCCCGCCGCTACATCGCCCGTGCGGTCGAGGCGTCGCTGCGCCGGCTCGGCACCGACCACATCGACCTCTACCAGATGCACGAGCCGGACCCGGGCACGCCGATCGACGAGACGCTCGCCGCGCTGGACGACCTGGTGACCGCCGGCAAGGTGCGCTACCTCGGCAACTCCAACTTCGCCGGGTGGCAGATCGCCGACGCCGACTGGACCGCGTCGTCGCAGGGGCGTACCCGGTTCATCTCCGCGCAGAACCACTACTCGCTGCTGGAACGCGGGGTGGAGGACGAGGTGATCCCCGCCTGCGAGCGATTCGGGCTCGGCATGCTGCCGTTCTTCCCGCTCGCCAACGGGCTGCTCACCGGCAAGTACAAGCGGGACGAGGCGCCCCCGGCGGGCAGCCGGCTGGCCGGCGGCGGCCGGTACGCCGAGCGGCTGGCCGCCGCGCGCTGGGACACCATCGAGGCGATCGAGGCGTACGCGGCGGAGCGCGGGATCAGCATGCTCCAGGTGGCCATCGGCGGGCTGGCCGCCCGGCCCGCGGTGACGTCGGTGATCGCCGGCGCCACCACGCCCGAGCAGGTACGCGCCAACGCCGAGGCGGGCACATGGCAGCCCTCCGACGAGGACCTGGACGCCCTCGACGCCCTCCTCTGACGGATTCCCGCCGGCGTGGCCGCCTCCGCGGTCCGCTGGCGTGGTGGCCTGCGCCGCGGCCACCCTCGGCGCGCCACCCTTCCTCTGGCGATCCACCGGCGAGTTCCGCCCGGCTAGACACCCATGGTGTCCCACTCAGCGCCAGCGCTCACCGTGAGTGGAACGTCATGGGTGTCAAACGAGCGCTGAGGCACCCATGGTGTTCCACCCACGGCCGGTCCTGGCGGCGGGTGGAACGTCATGGGTGCCTGCGGGCGGGGCTGACGTCCGTGGCGTCTCAGGACCGAGGAGCGCTACGACCGCCCGGACGGCGTCGACCTGGCCCGCCTACTGCGGGGCGGGGCCGACGGGCGGGGCGGGCCGAGGGGCGGGGCGGCACGTCGGGCGGGGCGTCGGGCTGGGACGAGGAGCGGGGCGGCACGCCGGGCGTCGGGCCGGGCCGAGGGGCGGGGCGTCGGGCGTGGCGTTCGGGCGGGGTGTTCGGGTGTGGGCGCTTGAGGGCGCGGCGCGTGGGGATACCGGGTCAGTGCGGCGGTGCGGTGGTGAGGCGTTCGGCGAGGGCCTGGCGGACCAGGGCGACGGTGGCGTCCGGACGGCGCAACACGTCGTCGGCGGTGAACCGGAGCACCACCCAACCGGCCGCGCGGAGCGCGTTCAGGCGCGCCACGTCGCGGCGGAAGTGAGCCCGCTCGCGGTGGTGGTCGCCGTCGTACTCGATCGCGAGGCGGAGCGCCGGCCAGGCCAGGTCGACCCGGGCCACGAAGCGCCCGCCCGCGCGTACCTCGTGCTGGGCGACGAGCGGGCCGAGGCCGGCGTCGAGGAGGAGCAGCCGCAGGCGGGTCTCCATCGGGGACTCGCTCGACGGCTCGGCCAGCGCCAGCACCTCGCGCAGCAGCGGAGCGCCCGGCCAGCCCGGTCGGTCGGCGGCGTAGGCGCGCAGGGCGGGCAGCGTCACCACCCGGCGGCGGAGCAGCGCGTCGACGGCGACCAGCGCGTCGGCGCGTGACCCCTGCCGACCCAGGTCGAACGCGGTGCGCAGCGTGGTGGTGACGGGGAGCCCGCCGAACCGGGTCCGATCCCGGTCGGGCAACGGGGACCGGGCGACCGACAGACGCGGGTGCGGGCGCACCCGGGCGGGACGCGGCAACAGCACCGTCACCGGCGCATCCCGGCCGAGCAGGTCCACCCCGAACAGCCAGGCGGCGCTGCGTCCCGCCAGCGCGGCACCCGGCGGCAGGCGCAACGCCACCGCCTCGCACCACATCCGATGGTCGTCGGCGCGGTGTCCGTCCCGGTGCACGTACACGTCAGGCAGTAGGCGGATCCATGTCGGCCCGCGCAACATCGTCCAGGTCAGCAGCCCTTCGGAGACGGCAAGGCCGCCCCGGAACGGCAGGATCGTCAGGCGGCGCGGGACCCGGACGGGAACGGACATCCCGGCAGCGTGTCGTGACGAGACGGTCACCCGTGGTCCCGGTACGGCATGTGGACGGTTCCTGGGAAAAACGTCACCCGGTCTTCCGTCCGACGGGGAGGCGTCGTACGGTAGGCCGCAAGTGACCCACGGGAGCCCGGTGTGGACCGGGCTGAGAGGGGGGCTGGGAGCCCCCGACCGTCGAACCTGATCCGGGTAATGCCGGCGCAGGGAGGAGCGTTGCCGTGCCGTCCCTGGGACGACTGCATCTCATCACCGACACCCGGCCGGGGCGTGACCCGCTCGCCGTGCTGCGCGCCGCCCTGCCGGTGGCCCGCGCCGACCTCGTCGTGCAGGTCCGGGTGGAGGACGACGCCACCGACCGGGAGGCGTACGAGCTGGCCCGCCTGGTGGTCGACGCCTGTCGACCGTACGGGGCCCGGTGCCTGGTCAACGACCGGCTGCACGTGGCGGTGGCGGTGGCCGCTGCCGGGGGCCACGTCGGGGCGGACGACCTGCCGGTGGCCGCCGCGCGCCGGGTGCTCGGCCCGGACGCCGTGCTCGGCGCCACCGCCCGTGAGCCGGACGGCGCCCGAGCGGCCGTCACCGCCGGCGCGAGCTACCTGGGCGTCGGCCCGTGCCACGCCACCACCACCAAGTCCGGCCTGCCCACGCCGATCGGCCCGGCGGGGGTACGCGCCGTCGCCGAGGCGGTGGACGTGCCGGTGATCGCCATCGGCGGGGTGACCGCCGCCACCGTGCCGGCGCTGCGGGCCGCCGGGGCGTACGGGGTGGCGGTGGTGGGGGCGGTCAGCGGGGCGGCCGACCCGGCCCGGGCCACCGCCGAGCTGCTCGGTGCGCTGACGTGTTAAGCAGGGACCCTTCCTCTACCGGAGGCGTTAAGAGGGGGCCCTTCCTTACCGACGTGGCGGTGGTGGGTGGCGGGCCGATCGGGTGGGCGATCGCGTGGCGGTGCGCCCAGCGCGGGCTGCGCGTGATGGTGCACGACGACCGGCCCGGGTCGGGTGCCTCCTCGGTGGCCGCCGGGATGCTCTCGCCGGTCGCCGAGGCGTACTTCGGGGAGCACGAGCTGACCGGGCTGCTGGTGGCGTCCGCCGCCCGCTGGCCCGCGTTCGCCGCCGAGCTGTCCGCGGCGAGCGACGTCGACCTCGGGTATCGCACCGAGGGCACGCTCGTCGTCGGGCTCACCGCCGACGACCTGGCCGAGGCGCGGCGGCTGTGGTCGTACCAACAGGGTCTGGCACTGCCGATCACGCCGCTGCGCCCCACAGACCTGCGCGACCGCGAGCCGGCGCTGGCCACCCGGGTGCGCGGCGGCGCTGTGGCGCCCGGCGACCACCAGGTCGACCCGCGCCGGCTGGTCACCGCGTTGCGCGCGGCGGCCGAGCGGGCCGGCGTCGTGCTGCGGCCGGTGCGGGTCGGCGCGCTGTCCGAGGTGGACGCCCGGTTCACCGTGGTCGCGGCGGGCTGCGGCGCGGCGGCGCTGACCGGCCTGCCGGTCCGGCCGGTCAAGGGCCAGGTGCTGCGACTCCGCGCGCCCGCCGCCGGCCCGCCGGGCTTCCGGCACGTGATCCGGGGGTACGCCGACGGCGAGGCGGTCTACCTGGTGCCCCGGGACAGCGGCGAGGTGGTGGTCGGCGCGACCGTCGAGGAGCGCGCGGACACCGAGGTCACCGCCGGAGGCGTGCTGACGCTGCTGCGCGCCGCCGCCGAGCTGGTGCCGGAACTCGTCGAGTACGAGCTGGTGGAGGCTGTCGCCGGGCTGCGCCCCGGTACGCCCGACAACGCACCGATCGTCGGGCCACTGCCCGGGCGGCCGGGCGTGCTCGCCGCCACCGGCCACCACCGGCACGGCATCGTGCTCACCCCGGTCACCGCCGACCTGGTCACCGAGCTGATCGTCACCGGCGAGCCGGATCCCGCGCTCGCCCCCTTCACCCCCGACCGCTTCGGGAAGGAGCGCACGTGGAACTGATCGTCAACGGCACCGGCCGGACGCTGCCCGAGGGTGTCACCGTCGCCGAGGTGGTCCGCACCGTCACCGACCGGGAGCGCGGGCTCGCGGTGGCGGTGAACGGCGAGGTGGTGCCGCGCGGCGGCTGGCCGGAGAGCGTGCTGCGCGAGGGCGACCGGGTCGAGGTCCTCAGCGCCACCCAGGGCGGGTGAACGGCATGTCCAGGTTGGAGATCGGCGGGGTCGGGTTCGGCTCCCGGCTCGTCCTCGGCACCGGCGGCGCGGCCAACCTGCATGTGCTGGAGCAGGCGATCCGCGCCTCCGGCACCGAGCTGGTGACACTGGCGCTGCGTCGGGTGGACATCACGCCCGGCGGGTCGGGCGGCCTGTTGGACCTGGTGGAGCGGTGCGGCGTACGGCTGCTGCCCAACACGGCCGGCTGCCGGACCGCCGTCGAGGCGGTGAAGACAGCGCACCTGGCCCGGGAGGCGTTCGACACCGACTGGGTGAAGCTGGAGGTGATCGGCGACGAGCGCACGCTGCTGCCCGACGGGGTGGAGCTGCTGCGCGCCGCCGAGGAACTGGTCGCGGACGGGTTCACCGTGCTGCCGTACACCTCGGATGATCCGGTGCTGGCCCGGCGGCTGGCCGACGTGGGCTGCGCGGCGGTGATGCCGGCCGGGTCGCCGATCGGCTCCGGTCTGGGCATCGGCAACCCGCACCACATCCGGCTGATCCGGCAGGCCGTCGCCGTCCCGGTGGTGCTCGACGCGGGTATCGGCACCGCCTCCGACGCCGCGCTCGCGATGGAGCTGGGCTGCGACGCGGTGCTGCTGGCCAGCGCCGTGACCCGGGCCGCCGACCCGGTGGCGATGGCCACGGCGATGCGGTACGCGGTCGAGGCCGGCCGCCTGGCGTACGGCGCGGGCCGCATCGCCCGCCGCTTCCACGCCCAGGCGTCCACTCCGGACGAGGGGCGGCCCGACCTGTGACCGCTTCACGCGTTGCGGATCTTGGTACGGATGCGCCCCCGGAGGGGCGGCCACGTACCAAGATTCAGGGCTGCCCGAGTGGGGTGGTGCTGCTCAGCGATCGGCGGCTGGTGCGCGGGGCGCTTGTCGACGTGGTGGCGGGGGCCGTCGGTGGGGGAGTGCGGTGGGTGGTGCTGCGGGAGAAGGACCTGCCCCGCGCCGAACGCCTCGCGCTCGCCGTCGACCTGCGCGCGATCCTCGCCGAGGCGAACGGCACGCTGATCGTCGCCGGACCGGACCCGCTCGACGGGGACGCCGTGCACCTGCCCGCCGCCGGCCCCTACCCGCCGCCCGCCGTCGGACTGGTCGGCCGCTCCTGCCACGACACCGCCGAGCTGGCCCGGCTCACCACCGAGCACTACGCGACAGTGTCCCCGGTCTACGAGACCAAGACGAAACCCGGCTACGGCCCGGCGTTGCGGGCGGCCGGACTCGCCGCGCTGGTGAAAGCCAGCCCGGTCTCGGTGCTCGCACTGGGCGGCATCGAAACCCCGGGCCAGGTCCGCGCATGCGTCGAGGCAGGCGCACAAGGAGTAGCAGTCCTGGGCGCGATCATGCGCGCCCAGAACCCCACCGAAACCGCCACCACGCTGGGCAGAGCCTTCCAGGAGGCGGCCACCTGCTTGACGCGCACCCACCCCGCGCCATCCGACGAAGGCCCGCACGCGACAGGGCTGCGGCCGACCGTGCCCACGGAGGGATCAAGTCTGACCGCCCGGAGTGGGCACGGTCGGCCGCAGCCCTCAACCGCGACAACCGGAGAACACCAGTGACGCCGAAAACAGTTCTCAGCATCGCCGGCTCCGACTCCGGAGCAGGAGCGGGCATCCAGGCCGACCTGAAGACGTTCGCCGCGCTCGGCGCGTACGGCACGACCGTGCTCACCGCGATCACCGCGCAGAACACCCGGGGCGTCGACGCGGTCCTGGCGCTGCCCCCGCAGACCGTGCGCGACCAGCTGGACAGCGTGCTCGGCGACTTCGACGTCAGGGCGGTGAAGACCGGGATGCTCGGCACCCCGGCCGTCGCCGACGCGGTGGCCGAGGCGGCCCGGGCCGGGCGGCTGCCACACCTGGTCGTCGACCCGGTGCTGGTCGCCACCAGCGGGCACCGGCTCGGCGTGGTGGAGGCGGTCGAGCGGCTGCTCCCGTACGCCGAGGTGGCGACGCCGAACTGCGCGGAGGCCGCGGCCCTCACCGGGGGCCCGGTGGGCACCGTGGAGGAGATGGTCGCCGCGGCCGAGGCGCTGGCCGCGCGCGGACCGGCGTTCGTGGTGGTGACCGGCGGTGACGTGGACGCGGCCGGCGAGTCGGTGGACGTGCTGGCCGGCGGCGGGACGACCCGCCTGCTGCGCGCGCCCCGGGTGGACACCCGGCACAACCACGGCACCGGCTGCTCGTTCGCGGCCGCCGTCGCGGTCCGGTTGGCCGCCGGCGACCCGGTGCCGGTCGCGGTGGCCGCCGCGAAGGAGTACGTCACCCGCGCGCTGACCGGCGCGCGGAGCTGGGAGCTGGGCGCGGGACGCGGCCCGCTGGACCACTTCGGCTGGTCCGCTTGACCGACAGGGAGGCTGTCATGCAGGCACGTAGCAAGGTGTACGTGGAAGGGTCCCGGCCGGACGTCAGGGTGCCGTTCGCCGAGGTGGCGCTGACCGGGGACAACCCGCCGGTCCGGCTCTACGACACCTCCGGTCCCGGCTCCGACCCGGAGGTGGGGCTGCCCGCGCTGCGCGGACCGTGGATCGCCGAGCGCGGCGACGTGGCGCCGTCCCGGGGCGCCGGCACCCCGCTGGCCGGGGTGGACGGGAAGCGGCCGACGCAGCTCGCGTACGCCCGGGCCGGGACCGTCACCCCGGAGATGGAGTTCGTGGCGATCCGGGAGTCGGTGGCGCCGGAGTTCGTCCGGGACGAGATCGCCGCCGGGCGGGCGGTGCTGCCGCTCAACGTCAACCACCCGGAGTGCGAGCCGGCGATCATCGGCAAGGCGTTCCTGGTGAAGGTCAACGCCAACATCGGCACCTCGGCGGTCACCTCGTCGGTGGCCGAGGAGGTGGAGAAGCTCACCTGGGCGACCCGGTGGGGCGCGGACACCGTGATGGACCTGTCCACCGGCAAGCGCATCCACGAGACGCGCGAGGCGATCGTGCGCAACGCCCCGGTGCCGATCGGCACCGTGCCGATCTACCAGGCGCTGGAGAAGGTCGGCGGCGACCCGGTGAAGCTGAGCTGGGAGGTGTTCCGCGAGACGGTGATCGAGCAGGCCGAGCAGGGCGTCGACTACATGACGGTGCACGCCGGGGTGCTGCTGCCGTACGTGCCGCTCGCCGTGGACCGGGTGACCGGCATCGTGTCCCGGGGCGGCTCGATCATGGCCGCCTGGTGCCTGGCGCACCACGAGGAGAACTTCCTCTACACGAACTTTTCCGAGCTGTGCGCGATCCTGGCCCGCTACGACGTGACGTTCTCCCTCGGCGACGGCCTGCGCCCCGGGTCCATCGCGGACGCCAACGACGAGGCGCAGTTCGCCGAGTTGCGCACGCTCGGCGAGCTGACGAAGGTCGCCTGGGAGCACGACGTGCAGGTGATGATCGAGGGCCCCGGGCACGTCCCGATGCACAAGATCAAGGAGAACGTGGACCTCCAGCAGGAGTGGTGCCACGAGGCGCCGTTCTACACGCTCGGCCCGCTGACCACCGACGTCGCGCCCGCGTACGACCACATCACCTCCGCGATCGGCGCGGCGATGATCGGCATGTTCGGCACCGCGATGCTCTGCTACGTCACCCCGAAGGAGCACCTCGGGCTGCCGGACCGGGACGACGTCAAGGCGGGCGTGATCGCCTACAAGATCGCCGCGCACGCGGCCGACCTGGCCAAGGGCCACCCGGGCGCGCAGGCGTGGGACGACGCGCTGTCCAAGGCCCGCTTCGAGTTCCGGTGGGAGGACCAGTTCAACCTGGCGCTCGACCCGGAGACCGCGCGGGCCTACCACGACGCGACGCTGCCGGCGGAGCCGGCGAAGACCGCGCACTTCTGCTCGATGTGCGGGCCGAAGTTCTGCTCCATGAAGATCACCCAGGAGTTGAAGGACTACGCGGCGCGCGGCATGCGCGGCAAGTCCGAGGAGTTCGTCGCTTCCGGTTCCCGGGTCTACCTGCCGCTGGCCTGAGCGTTTCCGGGGCCGGGGCTCTCCCCGGCCCCGGAGGGCTCAGTCGCGGTGGTGCCGGCCGGTCCGCAGCGAGCGGGCGTCGTCGGCGTTGTCGTCCGAGGCGAGACCGGCGACCCAGTCGACGTACTCGTCGTCGGTCGTGGCGTCCGGCTCGACCGTCCGGTCGGCCGGATCGGGCTCGTCCTTGGCCCGGTTGCGCCGGAACAGGCCCCGCCGGGCCCGGGTCTTTCCGCCGACCGCGTCGGCGTCCTCCGGACCGGCGTGCCGCCCCCGCTCCCCGGTCGGGTCCGGCTCGGCGTCGGCCGGACCTTGCCCGGCCTGGGCCGGCACGGTCGTCTCGGCGGCGGTCCGGGGCAGCTCCGGAGCGGTCGGGCCGGCGGGCCGGGCATTGGTGGCCAGCGCGTCCCAGCCGGTGCTCCGGCCCGGCTCGGGCAGTCCCTGGTGCCGGGGGCGGGGGGCCGGCTCGGCGCGGTCGTCGCCGTCCCGGCCGGTGGCCGGCCCGTTCGGCCCGGTCGCGCTGTCCGGACGCGTCGGCCGGCTGGCGATCGGCCAGGCCGGCCGCACCTCGCCCGGTCGTTCGGCGACGTCCTCGAAGATGGGGAACCGGGGCCGGGGCGACGGGGGCGCGGCGGGCGGGCCGGCCGGCTCGGCGTCGTCGAAGAAGAAGCTCCGGGCGCGGGCCAGCTTCGGCTCGACCGGTGACTCGGCGGCCGGCGGGGCGATCGGCATGCCTGCGTCGCCCGGCGTCGCCGCGCCTGCCGGCTTCATCGTGGCGGCCGGCGTTCCCGTGGCGGTCGGTGTCGGGTCGGTCGGTGTCGGGTCGGGCGGCGTCGGGTCGGCGGTGTCGCGCGGGACGGAGGTGGTGGCCGCGGCGATCGGGCCCGCCGGCGGGCCGTCCCCGGCCGGTGGCGTGGTGGCGGACACCGGCGCGGCGTCGCTCCGACTGGTCCGGGAGGCGCGCGTGCGGCGCGACCGGGTGGGCCGGCCGGTGCCCTCGTCACCCGGAACGGCAGCGTCCACCGCCGGTACGGCGTCCACCGCCGGTACGGCGTCCACCGCCGGTACGGCGTCCACCGCCGGTACGGCGTCCACCGCCGGTACGGCGTCCACCGCCGGTACGGCGGCGTCGCGCGTCGGGCTCTGCGTCGCGTCGGGCGTCGCGGCCGGCTCGGGCGTACCGCTCCCGGCGGCGACGGGCGTGTCTCCGGTCGGCGTCCGGTCGTCGGTGGACCGCTCGGCCGCCCGGCCGCGTCGCGCCCGCGCGCCGCGTGCCGGGGCGGAGGGCGTCTCGGCCGGGCGGGGGGCGGACGCCGCCGGGTCGGTCCGCGCCTCGGGTTCCGGCCCGACGGCCCCGGTGGTCGAGGCGGTAGCCCCGCCGGTGGCCGGCGGCGCGTCGGCGGCCGGGCTGCCGCCGGTCGCGGTCTCCGCGACCGCCGGGGCCGGCTCGGTGACCGGGGCCGGTGCGGCGGCGGTCACCGGCGCGGCGGCGGCATCGGTTCGGGGACGCGGTGGGGTGTCGGCCGGGTCCGGCCCGGCCGACGGCTGCGGCCCGGGCCGGCCGGCGGCCAGCACGTCGATGGCCGAGGTCCGCCGGCCCGGGGACAACAGGCCGGACACCGGGCGGGTGCGGGCGTGGTCCTCGTCGTCCGGCTGGCCCGACCCGGTGGGTGGCCCGGGGACGGCCGGCTGCTCCGGGGCGACGTGCCGAGGGCCGGGGGACGCGCCGGCGGAGCCGCCGGTCTCCGGCCAGTCCCAGTGCGCGGGTGCGGGCCCGCCGGGCGCGGCCGGGGACGCCGTCGCGCCGGTGGCCGCGACGGTGGTGCCGGTGGCAGCAGCGGCGCCGGTGGTCGTGGGCGGCAGCGGCGCCAGGATGTCGGTCGGTTCCACGGCGTCGCCGGCCGCGCCGATCGGCCGGGGCAGCACCGTGGTGGCGGTCGAGCCGAGCGCGCCGGCGACGACCGCGATCAGCACACCGTAGTAGGGCGCGAGCTGGTAGCGGTCGGTCGCGGTGCCGGGGCCTGCGGTCAGGTAGGCGAAGGCGACCAGCACCGGGCCGGCCGCCCCGGCCGCGCCGCCGACCAACGGCGGGTGCCCGGCCCGGCGGGCCAGCACGCCGACCGCGCCGCCCGCGAGCAGGGCCAGCACCGGCAGCAGCAGCATGGCCAGCCGCTGCGCCGCGGCCGGGTCCAGCCAGGACGGTTCGAGGACCCCCAGCCGTACGGTGGCCAGCGGGCGGTTGGCGACGATCGTCGGCGCGACGGAGAGCAGGGCGAGCAGCCAGACGATCCCGGCGGTGCCCGCGACGCCCCAGCCGAACGGCGGCTTGAGCAGCACGGCGATGGCCGCCCCCGCGCCCACCACCGCGCCGAGGGCGGCGCAGATGCCGGCGGCCCACACCGGGTCGACCGAGCCACCCAGTTCGGCGGCGCGGGCCGGCTGCATGCAGAGCGGGGCGACCACGATCGCGCCCAGCGCGCTGACACCGGCGACGGAGAGCAGCTCGGTGGTGCCGGCGGGGACCTCGTCCCGGCGGGCGAAGCGCTCGGTGAGGACGGCCCCGGCGACCGTGGCGACCGCGGCGAACCAGCCGACCCAGGCGAGCTGGGCGGGCCACCGGTTGACCGAGGCGTCGACGAACGCGCCGTCGAGACGGACGACGCCGAAGCCGTACGCGATGCCGAGCTGGCCGGCACCGGCCAGCACACTCACCCCGAGCGCCGTGAGCAGCAGCCTGCCCCACGTCCGAAAGGCCATGTCGGGCACGTTACGGCCCGGTGCCGCCGATCGCCACCTTGCCGCCGCGCGGCGCGGCGAACCCCGTCGGCGTGGCTACGTCAACTCGACCAGACGGGCGAGGTAGGTGGTGTCACCGACGTTGGTCAGCATGTGCACCGCGCCCGGGTCGCGGTAGACCACCCCGCCGGTGGGCTCGTCGGCGTCGATCGTGACGCCGTCGATCGTCTGCACCACGTTCTTCGCTCCCTGGACCGCCACCACCAGGTACGGGTGGTCGTGCCGGTGCAGCGGCTGCCGCTCGCCCGGCTCCAGCCGGATGTGCCAGACGCGTACCCGGTCGTTCTCGAAGACGATCTCCTGGCCCACCGGGCCGAGTTCGGGTTCGGCGGAGAGGTCGGTCATCGTGGTCCGTCCAGTTGGGGGAGCACCTCGGCGGCGATCAGCTCCACGTGGTCGAGGTCGTCGAAGTCGATCAGCCGCAGGTGGACCCGGGTGGTCCCGACCGCGGCGAACTCGCCGAGCCGGTCGACGAGCTGGGCCGGGGAGCCGACCACCGGGTCCTCCGGCGGGAGCGCGCTGGTGACGTGCAGCGGCGCGGCCCGGCGCCGTGCCTCGGCGTCGGTGCGTCCGATCGCCACCACGACGCCGGCCGAGAGCGTCAGCGGCGCGCGGCCGGAGGCGTCGCGTCCGGTGCGGTCGCACGCCTCGCGGACCCGCTCGTACGCGGCGGCCGTCTCGGCGACGCTCTTGAACGGCATGTTGAACTCGTCGGCGTACCGGGCGGCCAGCTCGGGGGTGCGCTTCGGGCCGCGGCCGCCCACGATCACCGGCGGGCCGGGCTGCTGCACCGGCTTGGGCAGCGCGGGCGCGTCGGTCAGCCGGTAGTGCTCGCCGGTGAAGCTGTACGTCTCGCCGAGCGGGGTGCGCCACAGCCCGGTGACGATCTCCAACTGCTCGGCCAGGCGGTCGAACCGCTCGTTGACCGGCGGGAACGGGATGCCGTAGGCGGTGTGCTCGCGCTCGAACCAGCCGGCGCCGATGCCCAGCTCGACCCGGCCGCCGCTCATCCGGTCGACCTGGGCGACCATGACGGCCAGCGGCCCGGGCAGGCGGAAGGTCGCCGAGGTGACCAGCGTGCCGAGCCGGATCCGGGAGGTCTCCCGGGCCAGCGCGGCGAGCGTGAGCCAGGCGTCGGTGGGGCCGGGCAACGCCGGCTCGTCTCCCATGGCCCGGTAGTGGTCGGCCCGGAAGAAGCCCTCGAAGCCGGTCTCCTCGACCAGACGGGCGAACCGGAGCTGGTCGTCGTAGTCCGCTCCGCGGTGGGGTTCGGTGAAGACCGAGACCCGCATGGTCACCGTCCTCCCGCCGCCGCGGCCCGCGGCGGCGTCTCGGTCGACGCGGCCGGCGGGTCCGCCGGGCCGGCCGACGCGGGTACGCCCGGGGCGTCCCGCTCCATCAGCAGTTCGTGCAGCTCGGCGCTGATCCGCGCGACGTCGGCCAGGTGCGCGTGCCGGCCCAGGGTGCGGGGCCGGGGCACGGCCACCTCGACCACCTCGCGGATCCGGCCGGGGCGGGGGCTGAGCACGACCACGCGGTCGGCCAGCAGCACCGCCTCGTCGATCGAGTGGGTGACGAAGACGATGGTGGCCTTCGTGTCCATGTGCACCCGCTGCAGCTCCCCGGAGAGCTCCTCCCGGGTCAGCGCGTCGAGCGCGGAGAACGGCTCGTCCATCAGCATCACCCGGGGCGAGCCGATCAGCGACCGGCAGAGCGAGACGCGCTGCTGCATGCCGCCGGAGAGCTCGTGCGGCAGGCGCTTCTCGAAGCCGCCCAGCCCGGCCATCTCCAGCAGCTCGCGGGCCCGGCCGCGGTGCTTGGCCCGGCTCCAGCCGAAGATCTCCACCGGCAGCAGGACGTTGTCGAGCACCGTGCGCCAGGGCAGCAGGGCCGGCCGCTGGAACAGCATGGCCACGTCCCGCCGCGGCTTCGTGATCGGCGTGCCGGCGACGGTGATCTCGCCGGCGGTGACCGGCAGCAGACCGGCGATCATGCGCAGCAGCGTGGACTTGCCGCAGCCGGACCGGCCCAGGACGGCGACGAACTCACCCTCGGCGACGTCGAGGTCGATGCCGCGCAGTGCCTCCACCCGCCCCGAACGGCCGTCGAAGGTGCGGGACACCCCGGACAGTCGGATCATCTCCCGCCGGCTCCCTTCCACCGTCGTCGCGAACGTGAGCCGGGCTAGCGTAGCGGGGTTCGTGCTTATAGCACCGTCCGGGGTGGACGTCAGTCCGCTTTCCGTCACGCAACTTCGTTTCCTTTCCGCAACCCAGACGGTTGCGGCGCGTCATCAGCCTTCTCGTACGCTGTTGCGCGCGAAGAGTCCCCTCACGACGGTCCAGTCGGCTGCCCCTCCTGCCGACCCCGTCGGACCCACGACCCGACCGGCGAAGAAGTCCTGGTCGGAAAGGACATGGTGCACTGATGAGAAGGTTGACCCGTACGGTCGCCGCCGCGGCGCTGGCGACCGCCCTCGCCCTCGTCGGCGGCTGCAGCAGCGACTCGGACAAGTCCGAGGGCGGCGGCGGCAGCGGCGCGGCGCTGGAGAAGGTGACCTACCTCACCTCGTTCGGCAACTTCGGCCGTGACTCCTACGCCTGGGTGGCGAAGGACAAGGGCTTCTTCAAGGAGGCCGGCTTCGACGTCGACATCAAGCCCGGCCAGGGCACCGGTTCCGTCATCCAGACCGTCACCGGCGGCCAGGCCGACTTCGGCCCGATCGACCTGACCGGTGGCATCCTCCAGATGGGCAACGGCCAGGCCAAGGACTTCGTCGCGGTGGCCGCGATCCAGCAGCGCACCATGGCGGCCATCGTCTCGGTCGAGGGCAAGAACATCGCCACCCCGAAGGACCTCGAGGGCAAGAAGCTCGCCGACACCCCGACCTCCGTCGTGCGCAACCTCTTCCCCACGTACGCCCGGCTGGCCGGCATCGACGAGAAGAAGGTGACCTGGGTCAACGGTGAGGCGCAGGGCCTGATCGGCATGCTCGGCTCGGGCTCGGTGGACGGCATCGGCCAGTTCGTCGTCGGCCAGCCCACGGTCGAGGCGGTGGCCAAGAAGAAGCCGGTCGTGCTGCCCTACAGCAACGTGATGCAGGACCTCTACGGCAACGCGCTGATCACCTCCACCAAGATCGCCAAGGAGAAGCCGGAGATGGTCAAGAAGTTCACGGCCGCCCTGCTCAAGGGCCTGGAGTACTCCCTGGAGCACCCGGAGGAGGCGGGCGAGATCCTGAAGAAGAACGTGCCGGCCGCGAACCCGGTCGCGTCCGCCGCGGAGCTGCAGCTGATGGCCGCGTACGTCCGGTCGAGCAACTCCGGCACCGCGATCGGCACGCTGGACAGCGGCCGGGTGGCCAAGAGCATCGCGCTGCTGCAGGGCGCGGGCGCGCTCAAGCAGAACCTCACCCCGGACCAGATCATCGACTTCAACCTCGCGCCGAAGGCCTGACCGGTCGGCTCGGGTCACGGGGGTGCGCCCCGCCGGAACACCCGGTGGGGCGCACCCCCTTCGCGTGCCGGTCGTGCCGACCGGCCGAGAGAGGAGGACACGTTGACGCAGTTGACCGAGGCCCGGCCGGGGGCGCCGGAGGAGCCGGTCCCGACCGCGCGGCCCCACCGCGGCCCGGCGGTACGCCCGGCGGCGCTCGGGTTGCCGGCGCTGGGGCTGGTCATCGCGGTGGCCGCCTGGTGGCTGGTCACCTCGGGGCTGCACCTGGTGCACCCGGTGGCGCTGCCGCCGCCGCAGGACGTGGCCCGCTCGCTGGCCTCCACCACCGACGTGCTGCTGCCGGCGCTGGGCATCACCACCTGGATGACCCTCGCCGGCTTCCTGCTCTCGGCGGCCGTCGGCGTGCTGATCGGGATGGCGCTGGCCGCGTCCCGCCGGGTGGAGCGGATGTTCGCGCCGCTGCTGGTGGCGGTGAACGCGGTCCCGAAGATCGCCTTCGGTCCGCTGCTCGTGGTGGCGGTCGGTTTCGGCCAGAAACCCATCCTGACGATGGTGTTCCTGCTCTGCTTCTTCCCGATCGTGCTCTCCACCGCCACCGGGCTGACCACCACCCCGGCCGACCTGGCGGAGCTGGGCCGGTCGCTCAACGCGTCCTGGTGGCAGTCGTTCCGCAAGGTGCGTTTCCCGGCCGCCCTGCCGCAGATCTTCGTCGGCCTCAAGGTGGCCATGCCGCTGGCCGCGATCGGCGCGGTGATCGGGGAGTTCTACTCGGACCGGCCCGGCCTGGGCTACCAGATCCTGCAGTACAACGGCGTCGGCGACACCGCGACCGCCTGGGCGGCCATCGTGCTGGTGGCGCTGATGAGCATCGTGCTCTACGCGGTGCTGAGCCTGATCGAGCGCCTCGCCCTGCCCTGGGTCCGCGCCACCACCTCCGCCCGCTGACCCACCCGAGGGGAAGGACCCCCTGTCGGCCGGGCCGGCCCGACCAACCCCGTCGACCGGGAACCCGCCCCGCCGACCGAAGACCCGACGTCGACCGGGGACGCCGACAGATCGACCTCAACCCCACGGACGGCGGCCGACCACGACAGGTGTGGCCCCACCGCAACCGGCGTAGGGATCAAGCCTGACCGCCCGGAGCCGGTTGCGGTGGGGCCACACCCCCCAGCGCGACGGGGAACTCAGCCGGCGAGCCGCCACCGACCCCCACGAGCCACCAACGTCGTCAACGCCTGCGGCATCAGCCCGGAGTGGTTGTCCGGGGTCATCCGGATCGGCCCGGAGAGGCCGTCGAGCTGTGCGGTCTCCAGGACGTCGCGCAGCGCGTCCCGGTTCACCTCGCCCGGCTTCCCGCCGGAGCGCTGCTCGGCGTCGGCGATGAGCTGCACCGCGTCCGCGGCGAACGAGGAGAAGCCGTTGTAGCCGCCGAACCGGGCGGTGTAGTCCTGGAACCACTGCCGGCGGGCGGCCTTGGCCGGGGTGGTGGCGATGACGTCGTCGATCACCATCGTCTGGGTGAAGATGAGCGTGGCCTGCTCGGTGGAGCGGGCCGACGGGCCGAGGAACAGGTCACCGGCGGCCGAGGCGTCGAAGAAGAACGAGCCGCCGAACTTGCTCTGCCGGGCGGTGGTGGCGGCCAGCGTCGCCTGCTCCGGTGTGGTCCAGAGGACCAGGGCCTGCGGCTTCTCGGCGAGCAGGTCGCTGATCTGGGTGCTCACCTCGGTGTCGGTGGTGCGCACCGACTCGGCGCCCACGAGCCGCACCGTGGTTTTGTCGAACTCGCGCTTCAGCGCGGTCAGCCCCTCCTGGCCGTAGCCGTCGGCGCTGTGCAGCACCGCGACCTTGCGGATCTGGCGCCGGCTCAGTTCGGTGGTGAGCGCGGCCGCGCTGTCGGCCGCATTCGGCGCGAGCTTGAAGACGTATCGGCGCTGGCCGACCGGCTCGGTGACCGCGCCGGCCGAGGCGAGCGCGATGGTCGGAATGCGCTTGTCGCCGATCGTGCGGGCGGCCCCGACGGCGCATTCGTTGCAACTGCCCATGATGACGGCGCTCACCTGTGCGTCACCGCTGAAATCGTTGATGTTCCGCAGCGACTCGGCCGCGTCGGAGCGGTTGTCCTTCACCCTCAGCTTGATCTGCCGGCCACCCAGCGCGCCCGAGGCGTTCAACTGGTCGACCTTCAGTTCCAGAGCCCTTTGGTAGACCTTGCCGATCGGCGCTGAAGCGCCGGAGAGTTCGAGGTCGGCGGCGATCACGATCGGGCTGGTGTCCTGCGGTTCCCCGCCGATCCCACAGCCGGTGAGCGTGATGGCCAGCACGGCCGATGCGAGCACCGCGATGCGCGCGGAGCGGATGGGGCTCAACTCAGTCCTCCAGGTGCGGCGCGGGTCGACGCCCGATCACCGCCGCTCGTCCGTCCTCAGTGGAGGAACGGGATTGGTGTGCCGTACGGTGTGCGCGAAGCCTGCAAAACCTTGCCAATGCCGAGCCCTGTGGTCAAGCGCGGCCGCCGGAAGCCGTTTCGGGACGCTCATCCCACATGCTGGGGACACGAAACGTTAACCGACAATTACTGCCCAGATGCGCGTGACCACTCTGGAGTGACATCCCCTGTTCAGGGGGTTGGAGAAAAGAAGGTATTAGGTGATCGGATCTCGGGTTGAGTCGACCCCGACCGTTTCCTGCCTCACTGCGGCTTCCCAAACAGGATCTCGTCTGATGAAATCGCGGCCGTGCCGCGCGTGGCGCTGGCCGCTGCACCAGGCACGGGTCAGCGGGTCGCGCGTGGAAGAAACGACGGAGGCGATGTCGTGAGCACCGGACCTACGACCCTGCCCGGGAGCCCCAACGCCGAACAGCGCAACCGGCGACGGCGCCTGCCCAGGCTGCGCGACGCGCGGATCCGCTCCAAGCTCGCCCTCATCCTGGTCGTTCCGGTCGCCGCTGTCATCGCACTGGCAACTATCCGACTCATTTCCGTGGGCCAGGGTGCGTACGAGGCCGACCAGGTCCGCGCGCTCACCGCGGTCTCGGTCGACGTCTCGGCGCTCACCCAGGACCTGCACAAGGAGCGGATGGCGGCGGCGGCCTTCCTGGCCGACCCGGAGCAGAAGCCCGACGACTACAACCTGCGGGTGCGCCGCACGGACGAGCGGATCGCGGCGTACCGCGAGGAGCGCGACAAGCTCGGCGACGTGTCGGCCGCGATCCGGGACCGCCTGAAGGTGATCGACGATCATCTGGCCACGCTCAACGGCACCCGCCAGGAGGTGCTCGACCGCCTGCAGATGCCGGTGGCCGAGGCGAGCCTGCGTTACGGGATCGTCCTCGACGACCTGGTCTCGTACGGCGACGCGCTGGCCCAGCAGCCCGGTGCGGAGAGCCTCGCCGACGCCCGGCGTGCGGTGGCCGCGTTCGCCCACGCCAAGGCCGAGGTGGCGGAGGAGCAGGCGGTCGCGTTCACCGCGCTCGCCGGCGGCGGCCGGATCGACGAGGAGCAGTTCTCCTCCTTCGTCGCCACCCTGACCGGCCAGCAGGAGGCGCTGCTCGCCTTCTCCCGGGCCGCCGCGCCGGAGCAGCGGGGCCTGGTGGACCGCACCGTCTCCGGCGACGCGGTCCAGCTCGCCGACCGGGTCGCCAACGACCTGTCCCGCTCGGTCGGGAGGCCCACGCAGGTCACCCGGGACGAGGCGTCCGCCGCCATCGGCGCGGTCGACGACCTGATGCGGTGGGCGGAGATCCAGCTCCTGGACGAGCTGCTGGCCGACGCCGACGCGGTGCGCGCGGACGTGATCCGGCAGGCCTTCGTGGAGAGCCTGCTCGTGCTGCTCACCCTGGCCGTCGCCGTCACGCTCGCGGTGGTGCTCGCCCGCTCGCTCAACGACTCGCTGCGTCGGCTGCGTGAGGGCGCGCTCTCGGTGGCCAACCACGACCTGCCGGACGCGGTGAGCCGGCTGCAGAACGTCAACGCCATCGGCGACGGCGGCGTGGACGAGATCGTCCAGCAGGTCCGGGACCCGATCAAGCTGTCCAACCGGGACGAGGTCGGCCAGGTGGCGGTGGCCTTCAACGTGGTCCACCGCGAGGCGGTCCGGGTCGCGGCCGAGCAGGCCGCGCTGCGTACCAGCGTCTCGGCGATGTTCCTCAACCTGGCCCGCCGCTCGCAGAGCCTGGTCGACCGGATGATCGGCGAGCTGGACGCGATCGAGCGCGGCGAGGAGGACCCGAAGCGGCTGGCCCAGCTCTTCGAGCTGGACCACCTGGCCACCCGGATGCGCCGCAACGACGAGAACCTGCTGGTCCTGGCCGGCGCCGACTCGGCGGTGCCGCGCCGGGACGACGCGCTCCTGGTCGACGTGCTGCGCGCCGCCCAGTCCGAGGTGGAGCTCTACAACCGGATCGAGTTCGGCACCGTCGACACCGACATCTCGGTCGCCGCGCACGCCGTCAACGACGTGGTCCGCCTGGTGGCCGAGCTGCTTGACAACGCCACCCGGTTCTCGCCGCCGAACACCTCGGTGGTGGCCGACGGTCGCCGGATCCGCGACTACGTGCTGATCCAGATCGAGGACCGGGGTCTCGGCCTCAGCGACGAGCAGCTCGACTCGCTCAACCGACGCCTGGCCGCGCCGCCGACCGTCGACGTGGCCGCGTTCCGGCTGATGGGTCTGGCCGTGGTCAGCCGGCTCGCCTCCCGCTACGGGATCCGGGTCGAGCTGCGCCGCAACGTCGAGGGCGGCACGGTCGCCCAGGTGACGCTGCCGAACTCCACCGTGGTGCTGCCGGTCAACCGGGGTCAGGCCCCGCTGACCCGGCCGCGTCAGCCGCTCGCCGTGGAGCAGTCGCCGCTGAGCCAGGTCGGCGCCGCCGACGCGCTGGCCGGCGCCGGCCGGGGCGCCACCGCGACCCTCGCCGACCAGTGGCGCGGGGCGACCACCCCGCCGCCCGCCCGCTGGCAGGCCCCGGCCGAGGCGCGGGACACCGCCGCGCCGGTCGTGCAGCTCGGCGGGGCGACCGGCGCGATGCCCACCGTCTCCAGCCCGGTCGCCGCCGCGCCGACGACCGCACCGGTGTCCGGCGCCGGCTGGTCGGCGGGTGGGCCGACGGTCGCGTACCCCGCGCTGGACCCGCTGCCGCAGCGGGCGCCGAGCAGCGACACGGCGGTCACCGCGGCGCCGCCGGCCTACCAGCCGCCGGCCGTGCCGCCGCCGGCGGAGCCCACCCCGGCCGCACCGGTGGTGGCCCGGCCGGCCCGGCCGGCCGAGGCGCCGATATTCCGGGAGATGGAGGCGGTCTGGTTCCGCTCGCACGGAGAGGACGAGACCACCATCTTCACCCGGCCCCGGTTCGACGAGCCGCCCGCAGCGACGCAGCCGGCGACGCCGTCACCCGCGCCGGTGCCGCCCGCCGTGCCGGAGCCGGCCGCGTCGATGCAGCCGGCTGCCGCGACGCGGCCGCCGCTGCCCACCCGCACCCCCGGCGCCCAGGCGTCCGGGATCACCACGCCGCCGCCGTACAGCCCGCCGGCGGTGCCGCCCACCCGGCCCGCCGCGGCGGCCCCGCCGCCGGCGAACCCGGTGTCGCCGGCCCCCGCGCCCGCCTCGCCCGTCGACCCGGAGGCCTGGCGGACGGCGGCCGACGAGGGGTGGACCCGGGCCAGCCGGGCCGCCGAGCCCACCACCGGCGGCACCACCCGCTCCGGCCTGCCCAAGCGCGTGCCGCAGGCCCAGCTCGTGCCCGGTGGGATCGAACCGAAGAGCGGGCGGGACCGCAGCCGACGTACCCCGGACGAAGTGCGGGGGCTGCTCTCCGCATACCACCGCGGCGTCCAGCGGGGCCGTACGGCCGGCGCCGACCCGAACAGCACCTCGACCAAGGAGACGAACCGATGAACAGGCCGGCTGCCATGCAGGACATGGGTTGGCTGCTCACCAACTTCGCCGACAGCGTGGCCGGCATCGCCCACGTGGTGGCGGTGTCCGCGGACGGGTTGCTGCTCGCCTCCTCCCGGGACCTCCCCGGGGACCGGGCCGACCAGCTGGCCGCGATCACCTCCGGCGTGGTGAGCCTCACCGAGGGCGCGGCGCGGATGTTCAGCGCCGGCGGGGTGTTGCAGACCGTGATCGAGATGGACAGCGGATACCTGTTCCTGATGTCCATCAGCGACGGCTCGTCGATGGCCGTGCTCGCGGCGCGCAGCTGCGACGTCGGCCAGGTGGGCTACGAGATGGCACTGCTGGTGGAGCGGGTCGGCCAGGCGTTGGTCCCGTTGCCGAGGGACGCCGTCCGGTCCTGACCGGGCCGGTCGACCTGGTGATCCGGAGCCGCTTCGGCTCCGTACGAGGGGAGGTGATCGCGAGATGGAACCGCGACGTGATCCGCGTGGCGCGCTGGTGCGACCGTACGCGGTCACCCGGGGCCGCACCGAGCCGTTGCAGAACATCGCACTCGAGGCGGTGCTGTCCAGCACGCCCACGCAGTCGGCCGAGGCGCGCTTCGCCGGGCACGACAAGTACCGCATCTCCTCGGTCTGTGAGGGCCGGGCACAGTCGCTGGCGGAAATCGCCGCTTACACCCGGATGCCGCTGGGCGTCACCCGGGTGCTGGTCGCCGACATGGTGGCCGAGGGCCTGCTGACGCTACACACTGCCGCTCCCGCGACGGGCTTCGCGGCGCGCATGAACCTGCTTGGAAGGGTGCTAAGTGGACTTCGCGAACTATGACCCCGACGGGGCGAACCGCGGCCGGGAGATCATCTCCGCGAAGATCGTGATCGCGGGCGGCTTCGGGGTGGGCAAGACCACCCTGGTCGGGGCGATCTCCGAGATCCAGCCGCTGACCACCGAGGCCCTGATGACCGCGGCCGGGGTGGGCATCGACGATCCGTCGAAGGTGCCGGGCAAGGAGACCACCACGGTCGCCATGGACTTCGGGCGTATCACCATGGCCGAGGACCTGATCCTCTACCTCTTCGGCACCCCCGGCCAGACCCGGTTCTGGTTCATGTGGGACGAGATCATCCGGGGCGCGGTGGGCGCGGCGGTGCTGGTGGACACCCGCCGGATCACCGACGCCTTCGCGCCGCTGGACTACTTCGAGAACCGCAAGCTGCCGTACGTGGTGGCGCTCAACCGGTTCGACGACGCGCCACACTACGAGCTGGAGGAGATCCGGGAGGCGCTGGCCATCTCGCCGGACGTGCCGCTGGTGATGTGCGACGCCCGTCGGCGGGAGTCGGTCAAGCAGGTGCTGGTCACGGTGGTGGAGCACGCCATGCTCCGGCTCCAGGCCGAGCACGGCTTCCCGGCCTCGGTCGGCTGAGACCGCCTGCGGGTCAGTCGACCCGCAGGCGGTAGCCGCGCTTGACCACCGTCTGCACCACGCGGGGGGCCGTCAGGCCGACCCGCAGGCGGGCCACCGCCATCTCCACCGCGTGCTCGTCGGCGCCGCGCGGCAGCGTCCGCAGCAGCGCGGTGCGCGACAGCACCTTCCCGGGCGACGCCGCGAGCGCCCGCAGCACCGCCATCGGGGCCGGCGCCAGCGGGCGCAGCTCGCCGTCGACCACCGCGGCGTGCCCGCGCAGCGTGAGCACGTGCCCGGCCGCCTTCACCGAGACGGTACGCCGGGGCAGCTCCTCGACGATCGTGCGCACCAGGGCACCCAGCCGGGCCCGGCTCGGCGCGCTCACCGGCACCCCCCGCCGCACCAGCGGCTCGGCGGTGACCGTGCCCACGCACCCGGCCAGCACGTCGCCGCGCAGCGCCTCCAGCACCGTCTCGGCGCGGTCCCCGGCCGCCCGCAGCAGAGCCTCGGCCGCCGGCGCGGAGGTGAACGTGACCGCGTCGACCAGCCGCCCCGCGACCAGGTCGATGAGCCGGTGCAGCGGCGCCGGGTCGGCCGGCGGCGCCCAGCGGTAGACCGGCACCTCGATCACCGTCGCCCCGGCCGTGACCAGCGCCTCGGTGCACTCCGGCTGCCGGTCGCCGTGCAGTTGCAGCGCCACCACCTGGCCGGCGACGCCGCGCCGGACCAGGTGCTCGACCACCTCGTCGCAGCTCTCCGACGCGGGCGACCAGTGCTCGCGCAGCCCGGCGGCGCGGATCGCCCCGGTCGCCTTGGGTCCCCGGGACACCACGTAGGCGCGGGCGAGGGTGCCGCGCAGCGGCTCGGCCAGCCCCCAGCCCTCGGCGGCCTCCAGCCAGCCCCGCATCCCGATGCCGGTGTTGGCCATCAGCACGTCCGGCGGGCGCGCCAGGCAGGCCCGGGTGGCCTCGCGCAGGTCGGTGTCGTCGGCGAGCGGCACGATCCGTAGCGCCGGGGCGAGGACCACCCGCGCGCCGCGCCGCTGGAGCAGGGCGGCCAGCTCGTCGCGGCGCCGGTCCGCGGTGACCCCGATGGTGAAGCCGGCCAGCTCGTCGCGCATCATTCCTCCTGCCGCAACCGCACCTCGACCAGGCCGTCCCGGCAGCGCGCCCGGTGCCGCCGCAGCGTCACCCCGGGCAGGTCCAGACAGCGCCCGGTGGTGAGGTCGTAGACCTGCTTGTGCAGGGGGGAGGCGAGCGTCGGCACCCCGCCCCGGCTGCCGACCAGGCCCCGGGACATCACGTACGCGCCACCGACCGGGTCCAGGTTGTCCACCGCGAACAGCCCGGCGGCGGTGCGGAAGAGCGCGACCTGCACGCCGTCGACGAGCGCGGCGACGCCCCGGTCGAGGTCGAGCCGGTCGGACGGACAGACCGGCGTCCAGCCCAGCGTCACGGTCGGGCTCATCGCCGCACCTCCGGCAGGCCCAGCACGACCGGCTGCCGGCGAGGACCGCCGTCCGGCGGCGCGCCCCGGGCCGGCACCGGCTGGCCGCGTTCCACCGCGAAGGTGATGGACGGGTCGGGCACGTCCGGCGCGTTGACGAACGAGGTGAAGCGGCGCAGCCGGTCCGGGTCCTCCAGCACGTCCCGCCACTCGTCGGAGTAGCCGGCGACGTGCCGGGCCATGGCCGCGTCGAGGTCGGCGCAGAGCCCCAGCGAGTCGTCCACGAGCACCGACCGGAGGTGGTCGAGGCCGCCGTCCATGGCCTCGATCCAGGCGGCGGTGCGCTGCAACCGGTCGGCGGTGCGGACGTAGTACATGAGGAACCGGTCGATCAGCGTGACCAGCTCCCCGGTGCCCAGGTCGGTGGCGAACAGGTCGGCGTGCCGGGGCCGGAAGCCGCCGTTGCCGCCCACGTAGAGGTTCCAGCCGGTCTCGGTGGCGATGATGCCGAAGTCCTTGCTCCGCGCCTCGGCGCACTCTCGGGCGCAGCCGGAGACCGCCGACTTGAGCTTGTGCGGGGCGCGCAGGCCCCGGTAGCGCAGCTCCAGCGCGACGGCCAGCCCGACCGAGTCCTGCACCCCGTACCGGCACCAGGTGTCGCCGACGCAGGACTTCACCGTGCGCAGTGCCTTGCCGTACGCGTGGCCCGACTCGAAGCCGGCGTCGACCAGCCGGCGCCAGATCTGCGGCAGCTGGTCGACCCGCGCGCCGAACAGGTCGATCCGCTGCCCTCCGGTGATCTTGGTGTAGAGCCGGAAGTCGCGGGCCACCTCGCCGATCGCGATCAGCTTCTCCGGGGTGATCTCGCCACCCGGTATCCGGGGCACCACCGAGTAGCTGCCGTCGCGTTGCAGGTTGGCCAGGAAGTGGTCGTTGGTGTCCTGCAGCGACGCCGCCTCGCCGTCGAGCACGTGGCCGGTGCCGAGGGAGGCCAGGATCGAGGCCACCACCGGCTTGCAGATGTCGCAGCCGCGCCCGCGTCCGTGCTCGGCGACGAGCCGGGAGAACGTGCGGATGCCGCGCACCCGGATCAGGTCGAACAGCTCCTGCCGGGTGAGGTCGAAGTGCTCGCAGAGCGCGCGGGACTGGCGTACCCCGGCGGCGTCCAGCAGCTGCTTGAGCATCGGCACGCAGGAGCCGCAGCTGGTGCCCGCCCGGGTGCACGCCTTCAGCGCCGGCACGTCGGTGGCCCCACCGGCGATCGCCGCGTCCAGGTCGGCCCGGGTGACCGCGTTGCAGGAGCAGACCTGGGCGGCGGCGGGCAGCGCGCCGGCCCCCGCGTCCCCGGCGGGCGCGAGCAGCGCCAACGGGGGAGCGGGCAGCGGCCCGCCGACACTGGCCCGCAACGTCGGGTAGGCGCTCGCGTCCCCGACCAGCACGCCGCCGAGCAGCGTCCGCGCGTCGTCGGAGAGGACCAGCTTCGCGTACGACCGGGTGGCCGGGTCGGTGAACGTCACGTCGAGGCAGCCGGGGGTGACCCCGTGCGCGTCGCCGAACGACGCCACGTCCACGCCGAGCAGCTTGAGCTTGGTCGCGGTGTCCGCGCCGGGGAACGTGGCCGCCCCGCCGAGCAGCCGGTCGGCGACCACCTCGGCGGTCGCGTAGCCGGGCGCGACCAGGCCGTGACAGACGCCGTCCACGGCGGCGCACTCGCCGACCGCCCAGATCCGCTCGTCGGCGGTCCGGCAGGCCGCGTCGACCAGCACGCCGCCGCGCGGGCCGACCGGCAGCCCGGCCGCCCGGGCCAGCTCGTCCCGGGGCCGGATCCCGGCGGCCACCACAACCAGCTCCGCGTCGACCGTGCGGCCGTCCGCGAGCGACAGCGCGGCCACCGTGCCGTCCGGCCCGGGGCGCAGCGCCGTGGTGGCCACCCCGAGGTACGCGGTGACGCCCAGCTCCTCGACGTACCGGCGGAGCATGGCCCCACCCGCCTCGTCCACCTGCACCGGCATCAGCCGGGGCGCGAACTCGACCACGCTGGTGGCGAGCCCGAGCAGCCGCAGCGCGTTGGCCGCCTCCAGGCCGAGCAGGCCGCCGCCGATCACCGCGCCGGTCCGCCGGCCCCGGGCGTGCTCCCGGATGGCGGTCAGGTCGTCCAGCGTCCGGTAGACGAAGACCCCCGCCAGGTCCGTGCCGTCGACCGGCGGGACGAAGGGGTACGACCCGGTGGCCAGCACCAGCGCGTCGTAGGGGTGCTCACCGTCCGCCGTCGTCACCACCCGGCGGACCCGGTCGACGCCGGTGACCGGTTCGCCCAGCCGCAGCTCCACCCCGTCGTCGGGGGTGTGCAGGCTCAGCTCGTCCGCGTCCACCCCGTCGAAGAGGGCGGAGAGCCGCACCCGGTCGTACGCCGGACGGCGCTCGTCGGCGAGCACCGTGACCCGCCACCGCCCGTCCCGGTCGCGGGCCCGCAGCGCCTCGACGAAGCGCTGCCCGACCATGCCGTTGCCGACGACCACCAGCCGCTCGCTCATCACACCTCCACCGCCTCGCGATTCGCATCCGCGTCGTGTACCTCGTCGGTTGTGGGCGGGTCGGCCTCGGCGAGCCACCCGGCGATGCCGGCCACCGCGTCCCGGCAGCTGCCACAGCCGGTGGCGGCCCGGGTCGCCGTGGACAGCGCCGTAGCCGACCGGGCTCCCGCCCGCCAGCACGCCACCAGCTCGCCCTTGCTCACGTCGTTGCACCGGCAGACGACGGCGGCGTCCGGCATCAGCGCCGGGGACGCGGCCGGCTCGGCCGGGGCCGCGCCGAACGCGCGGCCGAGCAGCAGCGACCGCCGGTCCGCAGGCACCGGCGCGCCCCGGTCGAACAGCTGCACCACGGTGCCGACCGCCGGGTTGTCGCCGAGCAGGATCGCGCCGGTCAGACGCTCGTCGCGGATCCGCAGCCGGGCGTAGGTGCCGCGGGCCGGGTCGGTGAACGTCAGCTCCTCGACCGGCCCGCCCCCGGTCGGGTCGCCGGCCAGGTCGCCCATCGCGGCCAGGTCGATGCCGGCGGCCTTGAGCCGGGTCACCACCGGTCGGGGCCGGTAGCGGACCAGCGGATCGCCGCCGGCCAGCACGTCGGCGACCACCCGTGCCTGTGCCCAGGCCGGCGCGACCAGCCCGGTCGGCGTGCCGTCATGCTGGGCGCAGTCGCCGATCGCGGAGATCCGCCGGTCGCTCGTCCGCATCCGGTCGTCCACCACCACGCCCCGCTCGACGGTGAGCCCGGCGCCCGCGGCCAGCGCGGTGTCGGGGCGTACGCCGCAGCAGAGGACCAGCAGGTCGGCGGCGAGCGGTCCGTCGTCGCCCAGGTGCAGGTGGACGCCGTCGGCGTCGGCGGTCACCCCGGTGGCGGGGACGCCCAGCCGGACCCGGACGCCCAGCGCGGCGAGGGTGTCCGCGAGGACCGCCCCGGCCGGCGGGTCGAGCTGGCGTTCCATCAGGTGGCCGACCGGGTGGACCACGGTCACGGCGAGGCCCCGGGCGGCGAGCCCGCGGGCCGCCTCCAGCCCGAGCAGCCCGCCGCCGAGCACCAGGGCGTGGCGCGCGTCCCGGGCGGCGGCGAGGATCCGCCGGCAGTCGGCCAGCGTGCGGAACGGGACCACCCGGTCCGGCAGTGGGTCGAGCCCGGGCAGCGGCGGCACCACGGACCGGCTGCCGGTGGCGAGCACCAGGTGGTCGTAGCCGTGCCGGGCGCCGTCGGCGGTGCGTACCTCCCGGGCGGCCCGGTCGATCGCGGTGGCCGGCGCGCCGGTCCGCACGTCCACGCCCGGGCCGACGGCCTCGACCAGTTCCAGGTCCGGCTCGTCGATCCGGCCGGCGAGCAGGGTGGAGAGCATGATCCGGTTGTACGCGCGGTGCGGCTCCGCCCCGAGCACGGTGATCCGGTGGTCGCCCTCGCGCGCGTGCAGCTCGGCGGCGAGGCGGGCACCGGCCATGCCGTACCCGACGACCACGATCCGGGCGGTCATGCCGGCTCCACCCGGACCGCGCAGATCTTGAACTCGGGCATCCCGGAGACCGGGTCGAGCGCGTCGTTGGTGACCGAGTTGGCCCGGGCCGCGCCGGGCCAGTGGAACGGCGCGAAGACGGTGTCCGGCCGGATCGTCGGGGTGAGCCGGGCCGGCGCGCGCAGCTCGCCCCGGCGGGAGACCACGCGGACCGGCGTGCCGTCGGCCACGCCGAGCCGGGCGGCCAGGTCGGGGTGCAGCTCCACGAAGCCGCCGGGGGCGGCCCGGCGCAACGCGGCCACCCGTCTGGTCTGGGCGCCGGACTGGTACTGGGCCAGCACCCGCCCGGTGGTGAGGTGCAGCGGGTAGTCGGCGCAGACCGGCTCGGCGGCCGGGCGGTGGGCCACCGGGTGGAACCGGGCCCGGCCGTCCGGGGTGGGGAACCGGTCGGTGAAGAGCCGGCGACGGTCCGGCCCGTCGGGGTCCGGGCAGGGCCAGAAGACGCCGGTGTCGGCGTCGATCCGGTCCCAGGTGATCCCGGCGTAGTCGGCCGGGCCGCCGGCCGAGGCCCGGCGCAGTTCCTCGAACACCTCGCGCGGATCGGTCGGCAGCGGCGTCGCGCCGGGCAGCCGGTCGGCGAGCGCGGCGAGGATCTCCAGGTCGCTGCGGACGCCGGCGGGCGGTTCCCGCAGCGCGCGGCGGCGCAGCACCCGACCCTCCAGGTTGGTCATCGTGCCGTCCTCCTCGGCCCACTGGGTCACCGGCAGCACCACGTCGGCCAACTCGGCCGTCTCCGAGCGGAGCAGGTCGGCGACCACGAGCAGGTCCAGGTCGCGCAGCCGGGACTCGATCCGGGCCGCGCGCGGGGCGGAGACGACCGGGTTGGAGCCGAAGACCAGCAACGCCCTCGGCCCGGCCGGGGTGCCGAGCGAGTCGAGCAGCTGGTAGGCCGGCACGCCCGGTCCCGGCAGCGTGGCCGGGTCGACGCCCCACACCCGGGCCACGTGCTCCCGGGCCGCCGGGTCGTCGATCCGCCGGTAGCCGGGGAGCTGGTCGGCCTTCTGCCCGTGTTCCCGTCCGCCCTGCCCGTTGCCCTGCCCGGTCAGGCAGCCGTAGCCGGAGCCGGGACGCCCGGGCAGGCCCAGGGCGAGCGCCAGGTTGACGAAGGCGGTGACCGTGTCCACGCCCTTGGCGTGCTGCTCGGCGCCCCGGGCGGTGAGGACGATCGCCCGGTCCACCGTGGCCAGTGCGCGGGCGGTGGCCTCCAGGTCGGCCGCCGGCACGCCGGAGAGCCGTTCCACAGCCGTCGGCCAGTAGCCGGCCACGGTCCGCCGTACCTCCTCGAAGCCGGTGGTCCGGGCCGCCACGTACGCCCGGTCGACGAGGCCCTCGGTGAGCGCGACGTGCAGCAGCGCGTTCGCCACCGCCAGGTCGGTGCCGGGCAGCGGTTGCAGGTGCAGGTCGGCCTGGCGGGCGGTGGCGGTGGCCCGGGGGTCGACCACGATCAGCCGCCCGCGGCGCTCCCGCAGCTCGGTGACGTGCCGCATGAGCGGCGGCATGGTCTCGGCCGGGTTCGCGCCGACCAGCAGCAGCGTGTCCGCCCGACCGAGATCGGCGAGCGGGAACGGCAGCCCCCGGTCGACGCCGAAGGCGCGGTTGGCGGCGGCGGCGGCCGACGACATGCACCAGCGTCCGTTGTAGTCGATGTGCCGGGTGCGCAGCGTGACCCGGGCGAAGCGGCCCAGCGCGTACGCCTTCTCGTTGGTCAGCCCGCCGCCGCCGAAGACCGCGACCGCGTCCGGCCCGTGCCGGTCCCGGACCGCGCCGAGCCCGGCGACGATCCGGTCCAGCGCCTCGTCCCACCCGGCCGGGCGCAGCGCGCCACCGGGCCGGTCCCGCAGCAGCGGGGTGGTCAGTCGCTCCGGGTGGTCGAGCAGCTCGGCGGCGGTCCAGCCCTTCTGGCACAGCCCGCCCCGGTTGGTGGGAAAGTCCCGGGCGGCCACCTCGACGCGGTCGCCGGCCGCCCGCAGCACCATGCCGCACTGGAGCGCGCAGTACGGGCAGTGCGTGGCGACCTCGCGGGGGTGTACCCCCGTTCGCGTCGCCGTGCGTGCACCGTCTGTCATGTCGGAAAAGCGTGCCGGCGGGCGGTTTCCGGTCCGGGTCCCTTCTGTTTCGGTCCTGTCACGAGCGCCTCACACCGCACGGGGCTGACGGGTCGGATCGTCGGGTTTAGAATGTGGGAAAACTGTTCCATATAATGGGAGGCGATCGTGAGCGTGACGGACGCGTTCGACGCGGTGGCGGGCACCTACGACCAGGCCCGGCGACGGCTGGTGCCGTGCTTCGACGCCTTCTACGGCACCGCCGTCGAGGTGGCCGCGCCACCGCTGCGGGCGGCGCTCGCCGCCGGGCGTGCCCCCGAGGTGCTGGACCTGGGCGCGGGCACCGGCCTGCTCTCCCTGCTGCTGGCCGCCGCGGTCCCCGGCGTCCGGCTGACGCTGGTGGACGGCGCGCCCGCGATGCTGGCGGTGGCCACCGGCCACCTGGCCGCCCGGGGCGTGCCGCACCGCACGGTCCACGCCGACCTGGGCGACCCCCTGCCCGCCGGCCGGTACGACGCGGTGGTCTCCGCGCTGGCCGTCCACCACCTCGACGACGACGGCAAGCGGGCGCTCTACCGCCGGGCGGCGGACGCCCTCGCGCCGGGCGGGGTGTTCGTCAACGCCGAGCAGGTGGCCGGCCGGACCCCGGCGCTCGACCGGCGCTACGACGAGGTGTGGACGGCGCGGATCACCGAGCGGGGCTCCGACGCCGCCGAGATCGCCGCCGCGCGGCAGCGAATGCGCCACGACCGCCCGGCGACCGTGGCCGACCAGTGCCGCTGGCTCACCGAGGCGGGCCTGGTCGACGTGGACTGCTTCTTCAAGGAGTGGCGGTTCGCCGTCTTCGGCGGGCACCGTCCGGGATGAGGCCGGCTGTCCGGTTCACCGACCGGTGCGCGCGGGGATGACTGGCGGTCATACCGATGGGTAGTCTCTCCGGCATGACCGCCAAGGTGACGCTGTCCTTCTCCGACGACACGATCGAGGAGGCGCGCCGGTTCGCCAAGCGGGAGGGCCTGTCCCTCTCCGCCTGGATGGACCAGGCCGCCCGGGAGAAGGCGCTGCGCGAGGTCTTCACCGCGCACGCCGCCGCCGTCGGCCGTGCCGGCCTGGACCTCGAAGCCGCCGCGCTGGCCGACGCCCAGGAGGCCGCGCTGGTCGACGACGCCCTGTTCGGCGGTGGGCGCCCGCGTGCTGCGTAGGGGAGAGGTCTGGCGCATCTCCGGCGCCCGGGAACGGTTCGGCCTGGTCATCAGCTCCGACGTCTACAACTCCACCGACGTGCCGATCGTGATCGTGGCCGAGGTGGTCGAGGAGTCGCTGCTGCGTGACTCGCCGCTGGCCGTCCGGATGGGCGGTTTCGTGGTGATGCCCGACCGGCTCTCCTCGCCGATGAAGAAGTGGTTCAGCGAGTGCGTGGACGTGGCCGACACCGAGACCATGCAGCGGGTCGGCCGGGCGCTGCGCATCCTGCAGGAGCTGTGACCGCCTCACCGTCGCCGCCCGGCGGACGTGCGATCTCCGTTTCCGGACCGACGCGCGCGGGGCACCCCGGGGAAACCGGCCGTTCCTAGCGTCCCCCTCGTCACCGACGAGGAGGAGCCGCCGTGAGCACGCTCGCCACCAGCACCACCACGACCCCGGCGCCGGTCGCCACCGGCCGGCCCGGGCGGATCGCCGAATGGCGTCCCGAGGACCCGGCGTTCTGGGCCGCCGGCGGCGCCCGGGTGGCCCGGCGCAACCTGTACGTCTCGATCTTCGCCGAACACGTCGGCTTCTCCGTGTGGAGCCTCTGGTCGGTGGTGGTGCTCTTCCTCGGCCCGGAATACGGCATCGACCCGGCCGGGAAGTTCCTGCTCACCGCCGTGCCGGCCGCGCTGGGGGCGGTGCTGCGGCTGCCGTACACGCTCGCCGTGGCCCGGTTCGGCGGCCGGAACTGGACCATCGTGAGCGCCCTGCTGCTGCTCGTGCCGGCGGTGCCGATGGCGGTGCTGATCGAGCCCGGGGTGTCGTACGCCACGCTGATGGTGCTGGCCTGCCTGTCCGGGGTCGGCGGCGGCAACTTCGCCTCCTCCATGGCCAACATCAACCTGTTCTTCCCGGACCGGCTCAAGGGCCGGGCGCTGGGGCTCAACGCCGGCGGCGGCAACCTCGGCGTACCGGCCGTGCAGCTCGTCGGGCTGGCGGTGCTGGGCGTCGCGGGCGCCGCGTACCCCCGGCTGGTGCCGGCGGTCTACCTGCCGCTGATCGTGCTCGCCGCGCTGGCCGCGGCCCGCTGGCTGGACAACGTGCCCGGGGCGCGCAACGAGCCGGGCGCGCTGCGCGCGGCGGCCCGGGACCCGCACACCTGGGTGATGTCGCTGCTCTACGTCGGTACGTTCGGCTCGTTCATCGGCTTCGGCTTCGCCTTCGGCCAGGTGCTCCAGCTCCAGTTCCACGACCGGTTCCCCACCCCGGTCGACGCCGCCTGGCTGACCTTCCTCGGGCCGCTGGTCGGCTCGCTGGTCCGGCCGCTCGGCGGTCAGCTCGCCGACCGGCTCGGCGGGGCCCGGGTCACGTTCTGGAACTTCGTGGCGATGGCCGGTGGCGCCGCGCTGGTGCTGTACGCGGCCCGGGACCGGTCCTTCCCGCTCTACCTGGCCGGGTTCCTGGCGCTCTTCGTCTTCTCCGGGATCGGCAACGGCTCGACGTACAAGATGATCCCGGCGATCTTCCGGGCCCGGGCGGCGGCCGAGAGGGAGCGGACCGGCGACCCGGAGGCGGCGCGGCGGCGGGCCCGCCGGCTCTCCGGTGCGCTGATCGGCATCGCCGGCGCGGTCGGGGCGTCCGGCGGGGTGCTGGTGAACGTGGCGTTCCGGCAGTCGTTCCTGACCTCCGGCACCGCCGACGCCGCCTACCTGGCCTTCATCGGCTGGTACGCGCTCTGCTTCCTGGTGACCTGGGTGGTCTACCTGCGACCCGGGCCGCGTAGGCTGGCCGGCGTGTGACCCGCGCCATGGAAAACGCGCAGGCCACGCGTGGTGCGACCCCGTTTTGACCTGCCACCGGGCGGCCGGGTATCGTTGCCTGCTGTTGTACGACATTCTTAGGCGTGCCGCATCAGGTACGCTTGGTCGTTCGTGCGCGCTGGTTCGACTGGGAAGCCCCGGTTACCTCGGCGCGCGACCCCAGACCGACGACGAGACAAGGTAGACCTGTGCGTACGTACAGCCCGAAGCCGGGTGAGATCGAGCGTCAGTGGCACGTCATCGACGCCTCTGATGTCGTGCTGGGCCGCCTGGCGACCCACGCCGCCACGCTGCTGCGTGGCAAGCACAAGCCGACTTTCGCGCCGCACGTCGACACGGGCGACTTCGTCGTCATCGTGAACGCGGGCAAGGTCGCGCTGACCGGCAACAAGCGCCAGACCAAGGTCGCTTACCGCCACTCCGGTTACCCGGGTGGTCTGAAGCGGGTCGGCTACGACGAGCTGCTCACCAAGCGGCCCGAGCGGGCCATCGAGCTGGCCGTGAAGGGCATGCTCCCGCACAACAAGCTGGGCCGTCAGATTCTCAAGAAGCTGAAGGTCTACGCCGGTGCCGAGCACCCGCACGGCGCGCAGCAGCCGGCGCCGTTCGAGATCAAGCAGATCGCGCAGTGAGCGCGGGCGAAGGAAGCAGCATGACCGACATCACCGAGACCGAGGTCGCCCCCGAGGCCACCGAGGCGCCGGCGCCCGTCGCGCGCGCGCCCCGCGGTGACCGCCCGATCCAGACCGTGGGTCGGCGCAAGGAAGCCATCGTCCGGGTCCGGATCGTCCCGGGCAGCGGCAAGATCACCTGCAACGGCCGTGACCTCGAGGCCTACTTCCCGAGCAAGGTGCACCAGCAGCTCATCAAGGACCCGCTGGTCACCGCCGAGAAGCCCGAGGCGTTCGACGTGATCGCCAACCTGCGTGGCGGCGGCACCACCGGCCAGGCCGGCGCGCTGCGGCTCGCCATCGCCCGGGCGCTGATCGTCAACGAGCCCGACGATCGCCCGGCCCTGAAGAAGGCCGGCTTCCTGACCCGTGACGCCCGGGTCAAGGAGAGCAAGAAGTACGGCCTGAAGAAGGCCCGTAAGGCTCCCCAGTACTCGAAGCGCTGATCACCACCAGCGACTTGTACTTCTGACGGACGGCCGGGTCCGCCTCCCCTCCCGGGAGGCGGCCCGGCCGTTCCGCGTTTCCCCTCTCGACGGCACGGAGGTTGGCGGGTATGGGCCGGTTGTTCGGCACGGACGGCGTACGCGGGCGGGCGAACGCGGATCTCACCCCGGAGTTGGCGCTCGCGGTCGCGGTGGCCGCGGCCCACACGCTGGCGGAGGCGGACCGGAGCCATCCGCCGCTGGCGGTGGTGGGTCGGGACACCCGGGCCAGCGGCGAGATGCTGGAGGCGGCCGTGGTCGCCGGCCTGACCAGTGCCGGCGCGAACGTGGTCCGGGTCGGCGTGCTGCCGACGCCGGCGGTGGCGTTCCTCACCGCCGAGATCAAGGCCGACCTGGGCGTGATGCTCTCCGCCTCGCACAACCCGATGCCGGACAACGGCATCAAGATCTTCGCGGCCGGTGGGCACAAACTGCCCGACGAGATCGAGATGCGGATCGAGGAGGCGGTGAAGGCCAACGCCACCACCGCCTGGAAGCGCCCCACCGGCGCCGGTGTCGGCCGGGTGAACGACCTGCTCGACGGCGCCGACCACTACGTGCAGCACCTGGTCGGCACCGTGCCGCACCGCCTCGACGGGATCAAGGTCGTGGTCGACTGCGCCAACGGCGCGGCGGCCGACGTCGCCCCGGTCGCCTACCGGGAGGCCGGCGCCGAGGTGATCGCCATCCACGCCGAGCCGGACGGGCTCAACATCAACGACGAGTGCGGCTCGAACCACATCGAGGCGCTGCGCGCCGCCGTGGTCGAGCACGGCGCGCACCTGGGCATCGCCCACGACGGCGACGCCGACCGCTGCGTCGCGGTCACCGCCGACGGGGACGAGGTCGACGGCGACCAGCTCATGGCGATCCTCGCGCTGGCCATGCGGGACGCCGGCGAGCTGACCCAGGACACCCTGGTCGCCACCGTGATGAGCAACCTCGGCCTGCGGCTGGCCATGTCCGAGCACGGCATCCGGCTGGTCGAGACCAAGGTCGGCGACCGGTACGTGCTGGAGGAGCTGCACGCCTCCGGCCTGGCGCTGGGCGGCGAGCAGAGCGGGCACATCGTGCTGCCCGCGTACGCCACCACCGGCGACGGCGTGCTCACCGGCCTGCACCTGATGGCGCGGATGGCCGCCACCGGCACCTCGCTGGCCGAACTGGCCGCCGTTGTCACCAAGCTGCCCCAGGTGCTGATCAACGTGCCGGTCGGGGACCGTACCGTCGGCGCCGCCGCGCCCGCCGTCCGCGCCGAGGTCGAGCGGGCCGAGTCCGAGCTGGGCGAGACCGGCCGGGTGCTGCTCCGCCCCTCCGGTACCGAGCCGCTGGTGCGGGTCATGGTGGAGGCGGCCACCGAGGCCAGCGCCCGTGCGGTCGCCGAGCGCATCGCCGAGCAGGTACGCGCCGCCAGCCCGGTCGCCTGACCGGTCCGGCGGTGCGCGGCCGCGCGGCCGGCGTCGTCCCCGGTGCGCGGCCCGCGTCACTCCTGTGCGAGCAGCCGTGCGGTCGGTAGGCGGCGTAGCAGGTAGGCGGGGACGAGTGCGGCCAGGCAGGTGACCAGGACGCCCGCCAGGGCGGCCAGGACGGCGGTGGTGACCAGCGCCGCGGGCACGTCGCCGACGAGCCACGCGGCGCCGCCGAGCCCGAGGCCGGCACCGCCCAGCGCGCCGAGGCCGCCGAGGAACAGAGCCTGGTAGCCGACGAGACGGGTGAGCGCGCCGTCGGTCCAGCCGGTGGCCCGCAGTGCGGCCAGCTCGGTGGCGCGGTCCCGGACGTCCAGGTAGAGCACGTCCGCGACGGCGGCCGCGCCGAGGAGCACCGTGGCCACGGCGGCGAGGGTGTCCGCGCCGCGCACGTCCAGCGACACCGTGTCGCCCAACAGGCTGCCGACGATCGCGCCACGGAAGGCGTAGGCGACGGCGCCGACCACCGTCAGTGAGGCGACGCCGATGGCCAGGGCGGCGGCGCCGAGCACGGTGCGTGCGGGGACACGGGCCAGGTTGATCACTGCCATTCCGGCGACGGTCCGGGTGCGGTGGGCACGGAGGGTGGCGGCCACCGGCGGGCGCAACGCGGCGGCCGGGTGGGCGCGGGCGGCGCGCAGCGCGGGTGTCAGACCCGCGACCAGGGCGAGGAGCAGCGCCACCGGCACCGCGAGCAGCGCGCGGTCCCACTCGACGTCGATGCCGAGGGCGCGGCCCAGGGGGACGGCGAGGCCGACCCCGAGCAGCCCGGCGGCCAGGCCGAGCGTGGCGACCTCGCCGAGGACGAGCGCGCCGATGCGGCGTGCCGACCAGCCGAGGCAGGCCAGCACGGCGAGTTCGGCACGGCGGTCGCGGACGGCGGCGGTGACGGCGTTGCCGAGGAACAGCGCGCAGACCACGAGGACCAGCGCGAACAGCACGGCGCTCTTGCGGTCGACGGCCTTCGTGATGACCGAGGCGACGCCGAGGGCGGACCAGTTCTCGGTCAGCCTCAGGTCGGGGCGGCCGAAGGCGCCGGCGGGCAGGTCCACGGTCTGCGGCGCCGGCGAGGAACCGAGGGTGATGTCCACGTCGAGGCCGGTGGTGGTGGCGATCCGCTCGGCGATCAGGCGGACCCGCTCGGCCGAGCGCTCGTTGTAGCCGTCCACGTCGGCAACCCGGACCCGGATCGCGCTGATCGGCGCCTTGCGCTGCCGGGCGGGAGCGCCGACCAGCAGGTCCGGCACGCTGGCCAGGTTGGTGAGCAGCAGCGGCGGTGCGGAGAGGTAGCCGCCGGGGCTGCCGTTGGGCAGCAGCGGCCGGTCCCCCAGCGCCCGCCGACTGCGGTCGTCGGCGCCTTCGACGGTCGGTGGCTCGTAGGTCTCCAGCGGCACCCGGGACAGGTCGTCGAATCCGGTCAACCGCAGCGGGTCGAACGTGCCGACCGGACGCCAGCTGTGCGAGAGGGCGTCGTCGCCGATGCTCGTCGGCACCTGGTTGAGCGGCCGGAACGACCGGTCGTCGGCGAGCCAGGACCGCTGCCGTCGGATCACGAACTCGGAGCCGTAGACCGACGGGTCGACCGTGACCGTCCGCGGCCGCAGGACGCCGTCCGGTCCCTCGTCGTAGTCGACCGGGCCCGCCTGCAACACGAGGTCGAGCACGCCGCCGCAGCACTCCCCGGGACGCTCGATCAGGTTCCGGATGTCCCCGAGGTAGCGGTCGGCGAAGTCCTCCCGCCCGCCGCCCGCGGGCGTGCCGGGGAGCGTGGCGAGGGCCGACCCGACCGTGTCGGCCGGCAGGCCGGCGATCCCGGACGGCACGAGTTGGCGGTACGTCGCCGAGACCGACCCGTCGACGAACGGGCGGCTGGTGGCCAGGACCGGGAACTCGGTGGACTGACCCCAGGAGGAATAGTCCACCCGGGCCGGCCGACGGTCCGGCGGCAGTGGGATGCCGTCCTGGATCGCCTTGTTCAACCCGACCAGCCGGTCCTCGGCCACCGGGTCGACGGCGGCGAGCAGCAGCGCGACACTGACCCCCACCGGCAGCAGCAGCCGGTCGGATGGCGCCGGTGGCTTCCCCCGACGGGCCGGCCCGAACTCGAACCGCCCGTCCGGTCGCAGGTGGGCCGCGCTGAGCGAGGTCATGTCGAGTTCGGACATGGTCGATCCGGCCGCGCCGTCGGTCGCCACGGCCAGCGGGTCGCAGACCGGCAGGGAGCGCCCGTCCGGTTGGATCTCGCGCGGGACCGCGAACTCCCGACCGCAGGCGTCGACGGGGTGCGCGCTGCCGTCGGTGTACCGGAGCTTCGGGCCGGGCGACGAACCGGAGAAGTCCGGACGGATCAACGGGTGCTTCGTGAGGTAGAGGTATCGGGGTGCGGCCCGCCCGACCGACCGGCCACGGTCCGTGTCGAAGGTCAGGTCGATCCGGATGACCTGCCGGTCCAGGGACGGGTCGACCGCGCCGGTGAGGTCGAGTGAGCCGCTGATGATCTGGTCGGCGTGCCCGAGCATCGCGATGGGCGCGGCCACCTCGATCCCGGGCAGCGCCTTGACCTGGTCGTACTGGGCGGTGGTGATGCCGCCGAAGAGGCCGGACAGATAGTTGGGCCGGACCAGCCCGCGCTGCGCCTCCAGCGGGGTGCGACTGCCGGCGGGTCGGACGAGGATGTCGTAGGACGCGCGGGTGTGCCGTTCGAGGCTGCCGATCACGGCGAGCCGCGAGGTGGTGGTCGCTCCGGTGAGGACGACGAAACCGGTGGTGGCCACCAGGACGCCGGTCAGCAGCGCCACCGAACGGCCCGCACGTCCACGGAGCTGTCGCCAGACGAATCGGAACACGCGCGCTCCCTCGGTCAGAGACGCAGTCGGGAGGCACGGTCGAACGTGTCGGCCGGATCCTCCCCGTCGGTCAGGTCCACGTCCTCGACGACCCGTCCGTCGCCGAGCCGGACCAGGCGGTCGCAGCGGGCGGCGATCGCCGGCTCGTGGGTCGCGAGCAGGATCGTCATGCCGTGCCGGTCGCGCAGGTCGAGCAGCAGGTCCAGGATCTGCGCGCCGGTGGTCGAGTCCAGGTTGCCGGTCGGCTCGTCGGCCAGCAGCAGCCGCGGCTCGCCCATCAACGCCCGGGCGATCGCCACCCGCTGCTGCTGGCCGCCGGAGAGCTCCGCCGGCAGGGCCCGTTCCCGGCCGCCGAGGCCCACCGCGTCCAGCAGCTCGCGGGCGCGGGCGGCGTGGTCGGCCCGGCCCCGGCGCGGCAGCACCGGCGCGATCACGTTGTCCAGCACGGTGAGCGCCGGCAGCAGGTGGTAGCGCTGGAAGACGAAACCGACCCGCTGCCGGTAGCGGGCCAGGGCCGCCCGGCGCAGCGCGGTGACCTCCACGTCGTCCACGGTCACCGTGCCCCGGTCGGCCTGCTCGATCGCACCGATCAGGTGCAGCAGCGTGGACTTGCCCGAGCCACTCGGGCCGGTCAGCGCCACCACCGACCCCGCCGCGATCTCCAGCGACACGTCGTCGACGGCGGTGAGCCGCTCGGGGCCGCTGCGGAACTGCCGGACCAGCCCGGCCACGCGTACCGTACTGCCCGTCGTCGGGTCCATGGTCACTCCTCTGCCAGCAGTCGAGCGGTGGGTAGGCGGCGCAGCAGCGCGGCCGGTACGAGCGCCGCCAGGCAGGTGACCAGCACACCGGCCAGGGCGACCAGCGCCGCCACGGTCACCAGGCCGGCCGGCACCTGGCCGACCACCAGGGCCGCCCCGCCGAGCCCGAGGGCGGCGCCGCCCACCGCGCCGAGCGTGCCGAGCGCGAGGCCCTGGTAGCCGATCAGGCGGCCCAGCGCCGCGTCGGTCCACCCGGTCGCCCGCAGCGTGGCGAGTTCGGCGGCCCGGTCGCGGATGTCCAGGTAGAGCACGTCGGCCACGGCCGCGGCCCCGAGCAGCACGGTGGCCACCGCCGCGAGGGCGTCCGCGCCGCGCACGCTGAGCGACACCATGTCACCCAGCAGGCTGCCCACGATCGCGCCCCGGAACGCGTACGCGGTGGCCGCCACCAGGGTCAGCGCGGCCACCCCGATGGCCAGCGCGCCCGCGCCCAGCACGGTCCGGCCGGGGCTCCGCATCAGGTTCACCAGCGCCAGGCCGGGCAGGGTGCGGGGGCGGCGTACCCAACGGGCCGCGGCGACCGGCGGGCGCAACGCCTCGGCCGGGTGGGCGCGCGCGGCTCGCAGCGCCGGCGCCACGCCGGCGACCAGCGCCAGCAGCAGAGCCACCGGTACGGCGACCAGGGCCCGCCGCCAGTCGACGCCGATGTCCAGGGCCGCGCCGAGCGGAAACGCCAGGCCGACGGAGAGGAGCCCGGCGGCGAGACCCAGCGCGGCGACCTCGCCGAGGATCAACGCGCCGATCCGGTGGGCCGGCCAGCCCAGGCAGGCGAGCACCGCCAGCTCGGGACGCCGGGTCCGGACCGCGGCGGACACCGCGTTGCCGAGAAAGAGTACGCAGACCACCAGCACCAGCACGAAGAGTGCGGCGCTCTTGCGGTCCACCGCCTCGGTGATCACGGAGGCGACCCCGAGCGCCGACCAGCGTTCGGTCAGGCGCAGGGCGGGACGGCCGTACGCGCCGGCCGGCAGCTCCACGGTCTGCGGCGCGGGAGAGGATCCGAGCGTGATGTCGACGTCGAGACCGGTGACCTGGGTGATCCGCTCGGCGATCAGCCGGACCCGCTCGGCGGAGCGCTCGCTGTAGCCGCCCACGTCGGCGACCCGGACCCGGATCGCGCTGATCGGCGCGGTGCGCTGCGCCGTGCCAGCGCCGTCCAGCAGCTGGCGCGCGCTGGCGAGATTGGTCAGCAGCAACGGTGGCGCGGACAGGTAGCCGGCCGGGTTGCCACTCGGCTCCAGCGGCCGGTCACCCAGCGTGGCCCGGCTGCGGTCGTCGGCGCCCTCGGCCACCGGCGCCTCGTACGTCTCCAGCGGCACCGTGCCGACGTCGCTGAAGCCGGTCAGCTTCTCCGGGTCGAACACGCCGACCGCCCGCCACTGGCGGAACGGGGTGACGGCGCCGCCGCCGGGCAGGGGAAGCCGGCGCAGGGTCCGCGCCCCGACGTCCTCGGTGAGCCAGGGGCGGGGCAGCCAGCTGAACTCGCGAACGTCACCGAAGACCTCGGGTGCGGCAGGTGGCACCGGGCTGGCGCGCAGCTCGCCGCCGGGTCGCTCCTCGTACGCCACGGGGCCGGGCTGCGTGATGGTCTGGAGCTGGCCGAAGCAACAGCCACCCGGGTCGGAGACGCCGGCCGCGAGCCGGCTCCGGTAGGCGTCCGCCAGATCGGCCCGGGCCACCCCGGCCGGTGTGCCGGCGGCCCGCCGCAACCCGTCCTCCAGTTCGACGGCCGGCATTCCGGCCGGGCGGGCGGCGGGCAGCCGGGTGAGGGTGGCCCGCAGCTCGCTGTCGAGATAGGGACGGCTGGTGGCCAGCACCGGGACCGTCCGGTTGAGCGCGGTGCCGAGCAGCCTCTCGTCCACCGCGTCGCCGGCCCGCAGGGGGCGGCCCGCCGTCACGGTGCCGGCCAGGCCGACCAGGCGCTGTTCCGCGTCCGGGTCCACGGCGGCGAGCAGGAACGGCACGGTGACCGGCTCGGTCAGCGTCAGCCGGTCGGAGATCGCCGTCGCGGCGTCGCCGTTCTCCGCGAGCACGCGGTTCTCCGCCTCGAAGCGGCCGTCCGGCAGCAGCCGGACCGGGACGACCCACCAGTTGTCCCGCTCGGAGAGCGGGCCGCGGTTGCCGATCAGGGCGCCGCGCTGCGGGTCGCAGATCGGCCGGCTGCTGCCGTCCGGCTGCACTTCGCGCGCGACCGGTCCGCAGACCTCGTCCACCGGGTAGCGCCGGCCGTCGGTGTAGCGGAGCTCCTCCAGGTGCTCCGGATCGACTATCGGATGGATGAGGGGGTGTGTGGTCACGTACACGTACCGTGGCTTGCCCGGCGCGGTGGACAGGCCGCGCTCGGCCACGTAGGTGGGGTCGACCCGGATCACCTGCCGGTCGAGGGACCGGTCGACCGCCGAGGTGAGGTCCAGCCGCAGCGGCACCGCCGAGGTCGAGTAGCCGATCATCGCGATGGGCGCGGCCACGTCCACTCCGGCGACCGCTCTGACCTGCTCGTACTGCGCTGTGGTGATGCCGCCGTAGGTGTCGGAGAGGTAGTTGGGCCGGACCAGCCCGCGCGCGGTCTCCAGAGGCGTGCGCGTCCCCTGGGGACGGACGAGGATGTCGTAGGCGGCCCGGGTGTTGCGCTCGACGGTGCCCGTGACGGCCAACCGCGAGGTGGTGGTGGCGCCGGTCAGGACGACGAAGCCGGTGGTGGCCACCAGCACGCCGGCCAGCAGCGCCACCGACCGCCCCGCACGGCCACGAAGCTGCCCCCAGACGACCTGGAACATGTCGCGCCTCCCCGTGTGCTGTCCACACTGTGCGCGATACATTGTGACAATGCAAGGCCCCCGTACGGGTGCCTGTCCGGAACCGGATCGGAGAAGACGGTGGCGATCCAGCACGCGGTCCTGGCCCTGCTCGCCCGCGGCCCCAGCTACGGCTACGAGCTGAAGAGCGCGTTCGAGGCGGCGGTCGGACCGCAGTGGGGCCCGCTCAACATCGGGCACCTCTACCAGATCCTCGACCGGCTCTCCCGGGACGGCCTCGTGGTCGCCGAACGGAGGTCACAGCCGGTCAAGCCGGACCGGGTCGTCTACGAGATCACCGCCGACGGCCGCGCCGAACTCGACCGTTGGTTGACCGCGCCCAGCCCGCGCAGCGGCGGCTTCCGGGACGACTTCTTCCTCAAGGTGACCGCCGCGGCCCGCTCCGGCGAGGCGTCCGTCGTCCGTTCCGTGCTCACCAACCAGCGCGGCCATCTGCTGCGCGAGCTGCGCAACCTTGACGGGTTGCGCCGCCGGGCCGACGACCCCGTGGTCCGGCTGCTGCTGTCGGCCGCGGGCCGGCACGTCGAGGCCGACCTCGCCTTCGTCGACGACGCCGAGGCGGCGCTGCTCGCCGACGGCGGCGTCACGCTCGCCGGCCTCGCCGACGCACCCCCGTCCGGCGGGACCGACCGGGCCGTCGGGGGAGCGGCTCGGGCCGAGCCGGCCGAAGCGGGAGCCCGGCCGGACGACGGAACCGGCCCGACGCGGGCCGCCGGCTGACGCACGGGCCGGTCGCGGCGCGAAGGCGGCCGCGGGCCGGTAGCGCACGGAGCGCCGCCCGCGTCGAGGCGCGCCGGTCAGTCCGCCAGGCGGCGCAGGAAACGGTCAGCCAGCTCGGTCACCGCCTCGGCGTCCAGCTCCCGCGCGGGGCCGGCCACCGTCACCTCGGCCAGCGCCAGCCCGGGCACCTCGGTGTCCCGCCAGCCGCCGACGAACCACGCCCGCTCCTCCTCGGCCAGCGCGAGGTTCGCCGCGTTCAGCGCCGCCGCCGGGTACGGCAGCCAGAACCGGAACTGGTGGGTGTGCGGCGGGGTCGGGTGGACCCGGGCGCCGGGCAGGGCGCCCAGCGCCTCGGCCACCACCTTCGCGTGCCCCACGTGCCCGGGCAGCTGCGGCAGCTCCCGGGCCAGCCCGGCGAGCGCGGCCAGGGCCGCCGGCCACTGCTGGAACAGCGTGCCGCCGTAGCGGTGCCGCCAGGCGCGCGCGTAGCGGGCCAACTCCGCGTCCCCGGCCAGCGCCGCCCCGGAGTGGCCGCCGAGCGACTTGTAGAACGAGACGTACGTGCTGTCGGCCAGCGCCGCGATCTCGGCCGTCGAGTAGCCGAGGTGGACGGTCGACTCCCAGAGCCGGGCGCCGTCGACGTGCACCCGGGCGTCCCGGGCCCGGGCCGCCGCGACCACGGCGACCAGCTCGTCCCAGGTCGGCAGCACGAACCCGGCGTCCCGCAACGGCAGCTCCAGCAGGAGCGTGCCGATCGGCTCGTCGAGCGCGGCGACCTCGGCGGCGGTGGGATTGCGCGGAGCGGTCGTCGTGTGGACCGCGCGCACGCCGGCGAGCAGCGCGTACGCGTCGCGTTCGTGCACCAGCGGGTGGCTGAGCGGGTGCAGCCCGACCCCGGCCCGGCCGGTCAGCTCCGCACCGTGCCGCATCGCCACCTGCTGCGCCATCGTGCCGGAGGGGAAGAACACGGCGGCCTCCGCGCCGAGCAGCTCGGCGACGCGCAGCTCCAGCTCCGCCACCGGTCCGCCCTCGCCGTAGAGGTCGGGCAGGTCGTCACCGGCCACCGCGCCGAGCGCGGCGAGCTGCTCCCGCACCGACGTCGGGCGTGCGCCGGAGAGCATCGTGACGCAGCCGCGCTGGGCGGCGAGCCGCCGCAGCCGTTCGGCGTGTCCGTCGCTCATCCGTCCTCCCGGAGCCGGCGCAGCCGGGTCACCGCCTCGGCGAGCACCTCCGGCCGCTTGCAGAACGCGAACCGGACGAGCCGGCGGCCCGCCTCCACGTCGTCGTAGAAGACCTGCGTCGGCACCCCCACCACGCCGCAGCGCTCCGGCAGGGACCGGCAGAACTCCACCCCGTCCCGGCCGCCGAGCGCGTCGATGTCGGCGGTGACGAAGTATGTCCCCTCGGGCGGGAGGACACCGAAACCGGCGTCGGTGAGCCCGGCGACCAGCTGGTCCCGGCGGCGTTGCAGGTCGTCCCGGAAGCCGGTGAAGTAGGCGTCGGGCAGGCCGAGGGCCACCGCCACGGCCGGCTGGAGCGGGCCGGCGTTGACGAACGTGAGGAACTGCTTCACCCGCAGCACCGCCGCGACCAGCGGCGCCGGCCCGCTCACCCAACCGACCTTCCAGCCGGTGCAGGAGAACGTCTTGCCGGCCGAGGAGATGCGCAGCGTCCGCTCCCGCATGCCCGGCAACCCGGCCAGCGGCAGGTGCGGCCCGGCGGCGTCGGTGTAGACGAGGTGCTCGTAGACCTCGTCGGTGACCGCGTAGACCCCGTGCTCCCGGCACAGCCCGGCGACCATTGCCAGCTCGTCGGCGGTGAAGACCTTCCCGGTCGGGTTGTGCGGCGAGTTCAGCAGCACCAGCCGGGTACGCGGACCGAACGCCGCGCGCAGCTCGTCCGGGTCGAAGGCGTACCGGCCGTCGGCGCCCGGTCGCAGCGTCACCGGGCGGCGGACCGCTCCGGCCAACGCGATCGAGGCGGCGTACGAGTCGTAGTAGGGCTCGAAGCAGACCACCTCGTCACCCGGCTCGCAGAGGGCGAGGATGCTCGCCGCGACCGCCTCGGTGGCGCCGGCGGTCACCACGACCTCGGCGTCCGGGTCGTAGTCCAGGTCCCAGAACCGGCGTTGGTGGGCCGCGACGGCCGCGCGCAGCGCCGGGATCCCCGGACCCGGCGGGTACTGGTTGTGGCCGCCGCGCAGCGCCTCGGCGGCGGCGGCGAGCATCTCCGGCGGGCCGTCGGTGTCCGGGAAGCCCTGCCCGAGGTTGACCGCGCCGGTGCGCACGGCCAGCGCCGACATCTCGGCGAAGACGGTGGTGCCGAACGGCCGCATCCGGGCCACCAGGGGATCGGTCGTCGTCACGGCGGCCAGCCTACGGCTCACCTCCGACGCGTCACCAGCCGAAGCAGGTCGCGCCCCACCGGCCGGAGTTCCGATAGACCTCCCGGCCGTCGATCGTGATCCGGCAGGTCACGTCGCCGGCGTCGGGTCCGGCCGGGGTCGCGGTGACCTGCACCCGCTCGCGGTTGTTCGCGGTGAGGCGCAGGCGCCAGGGCGAGGCCACGTCGTCGAGCTGGAGCAGGTTCTCGCCCGCGTCGTAGAACTGCACGTCCACCGGGCCGGTCGCGGTCACCTCGTAGACGACGGTGAACCGTCCGGGCCCGCCCGACGGGGTGGTCACCGGCGCCGTGGGCGTCGGCTCGTCCGCGATCCCGTCCGGGTCGTCGAGGTAGGGGTCGTCGAGGTAGGGGTCGTCGTAGGGCTCCCCGGACGAGGTCGAGTCGTCCACGAACGCGCCGAGCACGCCCAGGCCGACGCAGCCGCAGAAGGCCAGCACCAGCGCGGCGACCACGGTGACCACCAGACCGACCACCCAGCCGCCGGTGGACCGGCGCGGGGCCCCGCCGGGATACGCGTACGGCGGCGGGTACGGCCCGGGCGGGTACGCCCCCGGCGGATAGGCGGCCGGCGGGTAGGCCGCGGGTGGGTAGGCGGCCGGCGGCCAACCAGGCGCGGCCGGGCCAGCGGGCGGCGGCCCGCCGGTGTCGCCGGGCGACGGGACGGCCGGGTCGCCGGACCAGCCTGCAGGCGTGACGGCGGGTGGGACGGCCGGTCGGGGGTGGCCGGCCGCTTCCGGCGCCGTCCAGCCCGCGCCGCCGGCCGATGCCCCCGTCGGTCGGCCCGGTCCCGGGTCGACGCCCTGCCCGGGGGTGTCGGGCCGGTCGGTAGGGCCGGGTGTGCCGGCAGGGTCGGATGTGCCGGATTGATCGCCGGTCCAGGGTCCCGATGCCCAGGTCGGGGGAGACCACGGGGTCGGCGGCGTCCACGGCTGCGGGGCGGCCAGCGGGTCGGGTGGCGTCCAGGACGGGGCCACTGGCGTCGCGGTCGGGTCGCCGGGCGTCGCGGCCGGGTGGGCCGGTGTCGGGGGCGGGTCGCTCGGCCCGGAGCCCGGCTCGGGGGCGGGGGTCGTCTCGGACATCGGCTCAGCTCACAGGGGGTACGGCGCGGACGTCCGCGGCGGGGTGGGCGCGGCCCTCAATGTAGGGCGTGCCAGCCACCGCCGCCGCCCCGCCATGCGCCCACCCCAGAACCCCTCCCCGACCCGGCGATCAAGCAGCCGGCGTCGGCGGGCGGGACGTCGTCCGACCGGAACTCCGTGGTCAACGGTGACCGCACACGGGCCGCGCAGCCGGGCGCCGATCACCGCGCCCGCTCTGCCAGGGCCTCGTACGTGACGCTGGAGGTCGCGGCCATGCCGACCGGCCAAGGCTCCGCGCGGGATTGGCCGCTTTGTCCGATCTGCCGCCCCCGCTCGCTGGTTCGCTCATGTTCAGTGATCGTTAACCCGCCTTCCGAGCACGCGCGGTGAGCGAAACTCGGCTAGGCTGCGGACCATGTGTGGAATCGTGGGTTACGCCGGTGCGCGCCCGGCGCTCGGCATCGTGCTCGACGGACTGCGGCGGCTGGAATACCGCGGCTACGACTCGGCCGGGGTCGCCGTCGTCTGCGACGACGAGCTGCTGACCGAGAAGAAGGCCGGCAAGCTGGCCAACCTGGAGAAGGTCCTCTCCGAGCGGGCCGCGAGCAACCCCGAGGACTGCGCCGCCAGCCCGATCGGCATCGGCGACGGGACCACCGGCATCGGCCACACCCGGTGGGCCACCCACGGTGGGCCGACCGACCGCAACGCCCACCCCCACCTCGCCCCCGACGGCCGGGTCGCCGTGATCCACAACGGCATCATCGAGAACTTCGCGAAGCTGCGCGCCGAGCTGGAGGACGAGGGCGTCGAGTTCGCCAGCGACACCGACACCGAGTGCGCCGCGCACCTGATCGCCCGCGCGCTGGCCGACCTGCGCTCGGCCGGTGAGACCGACAGCCCGCAGCTCCTCGCCGCCGCCATGCGGGTGGTCTGCGCCCGCCTGGAGGGCGCGTTCACGCTGCTCGCCGTCGACGCCGGCATCCCCGGCGCGGTGGTCGGCGCCCGGCGCAACTCGCCGCTGGTCGTGGGCCGGGGCGACGGCGAGAACTACCTGGCCAGCGACGTGGCGGCGTTCATCGAGCACACCCGGGACGCGGTCGAGCTGGGGCAGGACCAGATCGTCCTGATCACGCCGGACAGCATCGACATCACCGACTTCGCCGGCCAGCCGGCGAGCGGCAAGGACTTCCACATCGACTGGGACTCGTCGGCCGCCGAGAAGGGCGGTTACGACTGGTTCATGCTCAAGGAGATCGAGGAGCAGCCGCAGGCCATCGCCGACACGCTGCTCGGCCGGCTCACCGAGAGCGGTGAGATCGCGCTCGACGAGGTCCGCCTCAGCGAGCAGGACCTGCGTGACGTCGACAAGATCTTCATCGTCGCCTGCGGCACCTCCTACCACGCCGGCCTGGTCGCCAAGTACGCCATCGAGCACTGGACCCGCATCCCCTGCGAGGTGGAGCTGGCCAGCGAGTTCCGCTACCGCGACCCGGTGCTCGACCGGTCCACGCTGATCGTGGTGATCTCGCAGTCCGGCGAGACGATGGACACGCTGATGGCGCTGCGCCACGCCAAGGAGCAGAAGGCCCGGGTGCTGGCCATCTGCAATACCAACGGCTCCACCATCCCGCGCGAGTCCGACGCGGTGCTCTACACCCACGGCGGCCCGGAGATCGCGGTCGCCTCCACCAAGGCGTTCCTCACCCAGGTCGTCGCGTGCTACCTGATCGGGCTGCACCTGGCCCAGGTGCGCGGCATCAAGTTCGCCGACGAGGTGGGCGCGGTGGTGGCCCAGCTCCAGGAGATGCCGGGCAAGCTGCGGGAGCTGCTGGACCGGATCGAGCCGGTCCGCGAGCTGGGCCGCGAGCTGAAGTCCGAGCCGACGGTGCTGTTCATCGGCCGGCACGTGGGCTACCCGGTCGCCCTGGAGGGCGCGCTGAAGCTCAAGGAGCTGGCGTACATGCACGCCGAGGGCTTCGCCGCCGGCGAGCTGAAGCACGGACCGATCTCGCTGATCGACGAGGGCACGCCGGTGATCTGCATCGTGCCGTCGCCGGTCGGCCGGGGCATGCTGCACGACAAGGTCGTCTCCAACATCCAGGAGGTGCGCGCCCGGGGCGCCCGCACCATCGTGATCGCGGAGGAGGGCGACCAGGCGGTGGTCCGCTACGCCGACCACCTGATCTACGTGCCGCGTACGCCCACGCTGCTGGCGCCGCTGGTGACGACCGTGCCGCTCCAGGTGCTCGCCGCCGAGATCGCCGCCGCCCGGGGGCACGACGTCGACCAGCCGCGGAACCTCGCCAAGTCGGTCACTGTCGAGTAACTCACCCGATCCGGCCCCCTCCGCCCCACGACGGAGGGGGCCGCGTCTTCTCACCCACCCAGCACGATCCGCGCCATCCCGTCCAACGCCGGGTTGTCGGGATCCCAGTAGCCGGTGTGGCCGTGCGGGGCGCTGGGGAAGCGCCGGCCGCCGAAGCCCGGGCCGCTCGGGTCGGCGCCGAACCACAGCCGCCCGGCGTGCGGGTCGAGCGCGGCCAGCGCCGGACCGAGCGGCGTGCCGGCCAGCAGGGTCCGGCGGGCCAGTTCGTCCGGTGGACGGGCCAGCCGGATGGCGTCGTCGGGCGCGGTCGCCGCCCACACCTGCCCGGCCGGCATCCGCAGCTCGGTGGCGTGGTCGACGCCCACCCCCGGTGACCCCACGAACACCAGCGCGTCGGCACCCAGGCCGTGGTCCCGGGCGGCGGTGCCGACCACCACGGAGCCGTAGCTGTGCCCGAGCACGGTCTGCCGGGCCGGCGGTCCCTCGTGCGTGGCCCGCAACCCCTCCTGGAAGCGGTGCAGCGCCGGTCCGGCGTCCTCGGCCTGCCGGGCGCCGGCCGCCTCGGTGAGCCGGTCCGGCGCGTCGTAGTCCAGCCAGAGCACCGCCGCCGTCTCCGCGCCCGGCCCAATCGCGTCGCACCGCTGGAGCACCCGGGCGGCCCGCCCCAGCTCGGCCGGCGCGTCGGCGAGGTCCGAGGTCATGCCCGGCACGTAGGTCAGCACCGCGCCGGCCCGGTCGGGGTTGCCGAGCGCCACCACCGCCCGCCCGTCCCCGGCCGGGTCGAGACCCAACAGGTACGCCCGTGGCGCCCCGGGCGCGGCCAGCCGCTCGGCCAACCCGTCGAGCCCGCGCAGCGCCGCCTCCACCCCGGCCAGCCGGGCACGGCGGGCCACCTCGAACGGCGCCGCCGGCAACGGGCGCGACAGCGCTATCCGACGGGCGAGCAGCTCCTCCCGCCGGTCGGCGAGCAGGAGCCGGTTGGCCTGGTCGCGGGCGGTCACGGGCACCCCGTCGAGCCGGCCCATCCGGCCCGGCTCCCGCCCGACCAGCCACCGCCGTTCGGCCGGGGTCAGGCCGGCCCACCAGCGGCTCACCCCGGCCGGCCCGGCGCCCGGCCCGGGCCGCCAGGCCGGTGGCACGCTCACCCAGCCGCGTGCCGCCGCCGTGGTCAGCTCGGCCAGCCGGCCGGTGGCCTCCCGGTCCGCCGCGCTGGCCAGCGTCAGCGCGTCCCGGATCCCGGCCCGCGCGCGCACCACCGCCGGGCCGGCCCGGTCGACGGGCCGCCCGGGGGGCGACCGGACGGCGCCGTGGCGGTCCACCAGCAGGCCACCGCTCTCGGCCCGGGCCACCTCGGCGCCGAGCCGGGCCTTCGCGACGGCCAGCCGGGCGCCGAACTCGGCGAGCGCCTGGTCGGCCTCGACCAACGCCGGCAGCACGTCGGTGAGCGCCGTCCGCAGCTCTCCGATCCGTCGCTGCGCGGCCGTGGACGCGACGCCGGTCCAGCCCGGGCGGAGGGTCCCGACCCGGGCGGCCAGCCCGTCGGCCCGTCGGCGCACCGGGCCGACGAGCCCGCGCCAGGCCGCGCCGGCGGCGAGCCACGCGCCCGGGTCGGCGCGCCAGAGCTGCGCGTAGCCGGCCGGTGCGCCCGGGTCGGGGGCGGCCACGGCACGCGGACGCCGGGCGCTCACCGGGGGAGCCCGGCGAGGCGGTGGGCGGCCCGGTCGTCCACCGCGTCGTAGCCGTCGGCCCCGGCGCGCAACGCCTCGGCGGTGTCGGCGACCCGGGCCGCCAGCGTGCCCGACCAGCGCCGCGCCGCCGCCTCCAGGTCGGCCAGGGCGTTCGCGGACCGCCAGCCGTCGGCTGACGTCACCAGCAGCGGCTCCGCCGCCCCGCCCGGCGCCACCGGCAGCGGCTCCGCCGCCCCGCACAGCCCGGCGGCCAGCCGGCGCGCGTCGTCGGCCAGCTCGCGCGCCACCGCCCGCAGCAACTCCGGATCGACGTCGAACGGCTCCTCCACCACGTGACCTCCCCACCACGGTCGGCCCCACCGGCCGGCTCCGGACAGTGGGGACGCTAGGCGGGCGACGGAGCCGCCGCCGACCCTGTGGACAACCGTCGCGGTTATCCACAGGCGGGCCCGGGGAACCGGCTGCGGGCGCGTCCCGCCGGTAGGGTGAGGCCGTGATCGAGGCCTGTGGTCGGGTCCCGGTCGACCGTCGGCACGGTGGTCGGCACCCGACGGGCGGCACGACGAGCGGGGCGGGTGGGTGACATGAGACCGGTGTGGCGGGTCGCTGACGTTCGCGCGGCGGAGGCGGGTCTGATGGCCACCCTCCCGGCCGGCGCGTTGATGCACCGGGCCGCGGCCGGGCTGGCCCGGCGGTGCGCGCTGCTGCTCGGCGACCGGGGCGGCGTCTACGGCGCCCGGGTCCTGCTGCTGGTCGGCTCCGGAGACAACGGCGGCGACGCGCTCTACGCGGGCGCGCACCTGGCCCGCCGGGGCGTCGCGGTCGCCGCGCTGCTCCTCACCCCCGGGCGGGCGCACGCCGACGGTCTGGCCGCGCTGCGCGCCGCCGGCGGGCGGGTGGTCGACCGGCCGCCCGCCGTGGTCGACCTCGTGCTCGACGGCATCGTGGGCATCGGCGGCGCCGGTGGTCTGCGGGAGACCGCCGAGCAGCTGGCGGCGAGCCTGGCCGAGCGTTGTGGGCGCGACGGCACGCGCGCCACGGTGGTCGCGGTGGACGTGCCGAGCGGCGTCGCGGTCGACACCGGGCACGTCCCGCTGACCGACGCCGGCCGGCCCTGCGCCGTCCGCGCCGACGTGACCGTGGCCTTCGGCGCACTCAAGCCGGCCCTGGTGGTCGGCCCGGCCGCCGCGCTGGCCGGGCAGGTCGAACTGGTCGACATCGGGCTGACGCCGTGGCTGCGCGGCTCGCCCGCGCTCCGCGTGACCGAGTGGTCGGACGTGGTCGACTGGTGGCCCGCGCTCGGCCCGGCGTCGGAGAAATACTCGCGGGGCGTGGTCGGGGTGGCCACCGGGTCGGCCACCTATCCGGGCGCGGCGGTGCTCTCGGTCGGCGGTGCGCTCGCCGGTCCCACCGGCCTGGTCCGCTATGCCGGGGGCGCCCGCGCCGAAGTGGTCCACCAGCACCCGTCGGTGATCGCCACCGGCCGGGTCGCCGACGCCGGTCGGGTGCAGGCCTGGGTCTGCGGGTCCGGGCTCGGCACCGGCGAGGAGTCCGCCGCCGAGCTGCGCGCGGTGCTGGCCGCGCCGGTGCCGGTGGTGCTGGACGCCGACGCGTTGACCCTGCTCGTCGACGGCAAGCTGGCCGACCGGCTGCGCGGCCGGGACGCCCCGATCGTGGTGACCCCGCACGACCGGGAATACGCCCGGCTCTGCGGCGAGATGCCGGGGGAGGACCGGGTCGCGGCGGCGCTGCGGCTGGCCGCCTGGATGAACGCGGTGGTGCTGCTGAAGGGTGATCGGACGATCGTCGGCACGCCCGACGGGCGGGCGTACGTCAACCCGACCGGCACCCCGGTGCTGGCCACCGGTGGCACCGGCGACGTGCTGGCCGGGCTGCTCGGTTCGCTGCTCGCCGGCGGCCTGGCCCCCGAACGGGCGGCCGCCGCCGCGGCGTACCTGCACGGGCTGGCCGGTCGGGAGGCGGCACTCGGCGGCCCGGTGACCGCACCCGACGTGGCCGCCGCGTTGCGCCCGGTGCTGGCCCGACTGGGCTGATCCGGGCGCGGCCGTGACGCCGGCCGCGCGGCTCACGGCCACGATGATCACCGGCGGAAGTAGGCTGGGGGTATGTGGCAGTCGGAGGTGCGCGTCGATCTCGACGCGATCCGGGAGAACGTGGCCCGGCTCAAGGCCGGCACCAGCGCCGAGCTGATGGCGGTGGTGAAGGCCGACGGATACGGGCACGGCATGGTGCCGGCGGCCCGCGCGGCGCTCGACGCCGGGGCGGACCAGCTCGGCGTCTGCACCCTGGACGAGGCGCTCCGGCTGCGCCAGGAGGGCATCACCGCGCCGGTCCTGGCCTGGCTGCTCGATCCGGGCCTGCCGCTGCACGACGGCATCGCGGTCGGGGTCGACCTGGGCTGCGCCAGCCTTCCCCAGCTCGACGAGATGATCGAGGCGAGCCGCCGGGCCGACCGCCCGGCCCGGCTGCACCTCAAGATCGACACCGGGTTGTCCCGGGGCGGGGCCACCGTGGCCGACTGGCCCACCCTGCTGGAGGCCGCCGCGAAGGCCCAGGCCGACGGTCTGGTCGAGGTGGTCGGCGTGTGGAGCCACTTCGTGTACGCGGACTCGCCCGGCCATCCCACCACCGACCGCCAGCTCGCCGTCTTCCGCGAAGGGCTGGAGATGGTGACCCGCGCCGGCCTGCGGCCCCGCTACCGCCACCTGGCCAACTCGGCGGCCACGCTGACCCGGCCGGACACCCACTTCGACCTGGTCCGTCCCGGCATCGCGGTCTACGGTCTGTCGCCGATCGCGGGCGAGCGGTTCGGCCTGCGGCCCGCGATGACGGCCCGGGCCCGGGTGATGCTGACCAAGCGGGTCCCGGCCGGCACCGGCGTCTCCTACGGCCACACCTACCTCACCGAGAACGAGAGCAACCTGGCCGTGGTGCCGCTGGGCTACGCCGACGGGGTGCCCCGGCACGCCTCGAACACCGGTCCGGTGCTGCTCGCCGGCGAACGGCGGACCATCTCGGGGCGGGTCTGCATGGACCAGTTCGTGGTCGACTGCGGCGACGACGAGGTGGCCGCCGGGGACGTGGCGACGCTGTTCGGCAGCGGCGCGCACGGCGAGCCCACCGCCGACGACTGGGCCGAGGCGGTCGGCACCATCAACTACGAGATCGTGACCCGCTTCGGTGGGGTGCGGGTGCCCCGCGTCTACGACGGCGAGCGCGCATGAACCTGCGGGTGCCGCGTCCGCGCAGCGCAGCCGGCAAGGTCGCCGGTCTGGTCGGCGCGGCCGTCGGGGTGGCCGCGGCCGGGCTCGCGGCGGGCGTGGTCAGCGAGCGGGTGCTGGTCCGTCGGCTCAAGCACGACCCCGCCGACCGGTACGCCCTGGAGGTCTTCGGCCAGCAGCGCTACGACGAGGCGTACGAGCTGGAGATGCCGGACGGCACCGACATCCACGTGGAGGTGGTCGAGCCGACCCGGCCGGTCCCCGGCCGTCCGACCGTCGTGCTGGTGCACGGGTTCTGCCTCGACATGGGGACCTTCCACTTCCAGCGCAAGCTGCTCACGGAGCGCGGTGACTACCGCGTGGTCGCGTACGACCAGCCGGGGCACGGCCGCTCCGGGAGGCTGGAGACCGGCGAGTACGACCTGGTCGCGCTGGGCCGCACGTTGCGCCGGGTGCTCGACGAGGTGGCGCCGGAAGGGCCGCTGGTGCTGGTCGGGCACTCGATGGGCGGCATGACCATCATGGCGTTGGCCGAGCTCTGTCCGGAGCTGTTCGGCGACCGGGTGGTCGGCACGGTGCTGATGGCCACCTCCGGCGGCCTGGCCGCGGAGACGAAGCTGGTGGCCCCCGCGCTGCTCGGCCGGGTCGGCGCGCCGGTGCTCTACATGATGAGCAACGCCACCCGCTACGGCGGCACGGTGATCGACAAGGCCCGCCGGTCGACGTCGAACGTGGCCTGGCTGCTCACCCGCAGGTACGGCTTCGGCACCCCGAAGCCCAGCCCGGCCCTGGTGTCGTACGTCGAGACGATGAACTCCCGCACCTCGGCCGACACGGTCACCCGCTACCTGCGCACCCTGGCCACCCACTCGCGCTTCCCGGCGCTGGCCGCGTTGGCCGGCACGCCCGTGCTGGTGATCGTGGGGGACAAGGACATGATCACGCCGGTGACGCACTCCGAGGAGATCGTCCGGCGGTTGCCGCACGCCGAGTTCGTGAAGATCCACGACAGCGGGCACGTGGTGATGCTCGAGCACGCGGACGACGTCAACGCGGCGCTGGAAAGGTTCCTGGAATCCCTGTGACGGTGGAGCTGACGACCCTCGACGACACGCACCGGTTCGGCCGCCGGCTGGCCGGCGTGCTGCGCGCCGGCGACCTGCTGCTGCTCAGCGGCCCGCTGGGGGCCGGCAAGACCGCGCTGACCCAGGGCATCGGCGCCGGCCTCGGCGTCCGTGGGGACATCACCTCGCCCACGTTCGTCATCGCCCGGCTGCACCGGCCGGACCCGGCGCGCGGCGGCCGGGTGACGCTCGTGCACGCCGACGCCTACCGGCTGGGGGAGTCCGCCGACCCGCGCGCCGAGATCGATGACCTCGACCTGGACGCCTCGGTGGACGAGGCGGTCACCGTGGTGGAGTGGGGTGAGGGCATGGTCGAGCAACTGGTCGACGCGCACCTGCGGGTCCGCATCGACCGGCGCGACGACGACACCCGGGTGGTCACCCTGGAACCGGTCGGCGGCGACTGGGCGGCGAGGCTGGCGACCCTCGGCTGAGCGTCGTCGTACCCGGTGCCTAGAGTCCCGGGGACGACTGCGAAAGGTTGCCGATGTCCGACGACACCCCCGCCCTCGACCTGTTGGCGCTCCTGCCCGAGCCGTGGCGGGAGGCGATCGCCCCGCACCTCGATCCGGCCCGCACCGCGGCGCTGGCCGAGTTCGTCGCCCGGGAGTACGCGACCGCCACGGTCTTCCCCCCGCTGGAGGACCTGTTCTCCGCCTACCGCCTGTGCGGGCCGGCGCGGACGCGGGTGCTCATCCTCGGGCAGGACCCCTACCACAAGGCGGGGCAGGCGCACGGGCTGAGCTTCAGCGTGCGCGAGGGCGTGACGGTGCCGCCGTCGCTGCGCAACGTCTTCAAGGAGTTGGGCGAGGACCTGGGCGTGCCGAAGCCGCGCAGCGGCAACCTCGACGGCTGGGCGGCGCAGGGCGTGTTGCTGCTCAACTCGGTGCTCACGGTCCGGCAGGCCACGCCGGGCTCGCACGCCAACCGGGGCTGGGAGGAGTTCACCGACGCCACCATCAGGGCGCTCGACGCGCTCGACCAGCGGGTGGTGTTCCTGCTCTGGGGCGGCTACGCCCGCAAGAAGGCGGCGCTGGTCACCAACCCGCGGCACGTGGTGCTGGAGGCCGGGCACCCGAGCCCGATGAACCCGAAGGGCTTCCTCGGCAGCCGGCCGTTCAGCGCGGCCAACAAGGCGCTCGCCGACGCCGGCCTGCCCACCGTCGACTGGGAACGCTCAGCCGGCTGACCCGGCTGGCGTCGCGCCTTCGGCGCGGCGCTGCCGGTACCGGCGCAGCAGGTCGGCCGTACGCCGGTCGGTGACCTCCACCTCGACCAGTGGCTCGACCGGGTACGTGCGGTCGCCGAGGCGGACCTCGACGGGCTCGGGCAGGTCCTCGCACATCCGGGCGCGCAGCTCGCCATAGCGGGTGAGCCAGCGGTGCTCGCCCGGCTCCTCGGGCTCCGGGCGCACTCCGCCCCACTCCTCCCAGCGGGCGTTCCACCGCTGCGCGTGGGCCCGATCCAGCCAGGCGGTGAAGCGGGGGGCGTCCCGCCACCGCACCGCGATCTCGACCGCCTCCACCGGCAGCGGCGCACCCTGAAGCACGGCCGCCGTGCTGCCGGCCAGCACGTGGGACAGGTCGCCCAGGGCGTCGACGATCCGGTCCAGCCCGAGGTCCGCGATCCGCTCGGTCAACGCAGTTCCGGCTGCTTCGTCGAGCGTCGCGTCGAGGTGGCTGTCGAGCGGCTCCACCTCGATCCGGATCTGGCGTCCGAGCGCGCCGAGCAGCCGTTCCACGGTCGGCAGGCTCGGTAGCCGGTCGCCACGCTCGATCCGGGCGACGGCGGCCTGGCTCAGCCCCGCCCGTCCGGCCAGCGCCTGCTGGGTCAGTCCCGCCTGTTCTCGCTCGTGCCGGACGGCGTGGGCGACCTGCCCGGCGAGGCGACTCTCGGTCATCCCGAGAGGTTGGCACATCAGGTTCGAGCGATATACCGCTCAGTCATAAATATGACCCAGCGGTATATCGCTCTCGAAGGGTGCCGTGACCCGACGGCGTCACCGTCCGTTGCTGGCGCTGGCGCTGGCGCTGGCGCTGGCGCTGGCGCTGGCGCGGGCGGCGACGACGACGGAGAAGGCAGGCAGCGACGCGAAGGCAGGTGGCGACGAGGAGCGGGCAGCGAGGGTGCGGGCAGGCGGCGGCGAGGGCGTGGCCTGACCGGCCGGGCGGGACGGCTAGGCTGGCTAACCGTGCTCGTACTCGTGGTGGACTCCTCGACGCCCGCGGTGACCGCGGCGCTGGTCGAGGTCTCGGCGGACGGCGTCGCGGTCCGCGCGTCCCGGTGCACGGTCGACGCCCGGGCCCACGGCGAGTTGCTCGCGCCGCAGGTCGACGCGGTCCTGGCCGACGTGGACGCGCGCCCCGCCGACCTGGCCGCGATCGTCGCCGGGCTCGGCCCGGGGCCGTTCACCGGGCTGCGGGTCGGTCTGGTCACCGCCGCCACCATGGCCCAGGTGCTCGGCATCCCCACGTACGGTGTCTGTTCTCTCGACGGGATCGGCCACCCGGCGGCCGCCGGCGAGCCGGTGCTGGCCGCGAGCGACGCGCGCCGCCGGGAGGTCTACTGGGCCGTCTACGACGGCGCCGGCGAACGCGTCGCCGGGCCGGACGTGGCGGCGCCGGCGGTGGTCGCGGAACGGGCCCGCGACCTGGCGGTCACGGTCGCGGTCGGCGACGGCGCGCACCGGTACGCGGACGTGCTCGGGCTGCCGGTGCGGGAGGAGCCCCGGTACCCGGACCCGTTGGCGCTGGCCCGCCTCGCCGCCGAGCGGATCCGCGCGGGCGCCCCCGGTGAGCCGCTGACCCCGCTCTACCTGCGCCGACCGGACGCCGTCGCGGCCACCGGCCACAAGCCGGTCCTGCCGTGAGGCTCGGCCGGTTCCGCTGGTGGCACGTCGACGAGGTGCTGCCCCTCGAGGCGGACCTGTTCGGCGCCGAGCGGTGGTCGGCGGCGATGTTCTGGAACGAACTCGCCAACGGGAACTTCTACCTGGTCGCCACGGACGACGACGGCTCGGTGCTCGGCTACGCCGGGCTGGCCGTGGCCCCGCCAGACGAGGCGTGGGTGCAGAACGTCGCGGTGCGCCGCGACGCCCAGCGGCGGGGGATCGGCCGGCTGCTGCTGGAGGCGCTGCTGGCCGAGGCGGCAAGGCGCGGCGTCCGCAACACGCTGCTGGAGGTCGCCGCGGACAACGGCCCGGCCCAGCGGCTCTACGCCACCCACGGCTTCGAGCCGATCGGCGTGCGGCGGGGCTACTACCAACCGAGCAACACCGACGCGCTGGTCATGCAGCGCACCGAGGACTGACGAGCATGGCTGACGAACCCCTGGTCCTCGGCATCGAGACCTCCTGCGACGAGACCGGTGTGGGCATCGTGCGCGGGCACACGCTGCTCGCCGACGCGCTGGCCTCCAGCGTCGAGGAGCACGCCCGGTTCGGCGGGGTGGTGCCCGAGGTGGCCAGCCGGGCCCACCTGGAGGCGATCGTGCCGACCATGGACCGGGCGCTGCGCGAGGCCGGGGTCACCATCGCGGACATCGACGCGATCGCGGTGACCTCCGGACCGGGCCTGGCCGGCGCGCTGCTCGTCGGCGTCGCCGCCGCCAAGGGGTACGCGGTGGCCGCGGAGAAGCCGGTGTACGGGGTGAACCACCTCGCCGCGCACGTGGCCGTGGACACGCTGGAGCACGGACCGCTGCCCGAGCCGGCGATCGCGCTGCTGGTCTCCGGCGGGCACTCCTCGCTGCTGCGCGTCGACGACCTGGCCCGGGACGTCGTGCCGCTCGGCGCGACCATCGACGACGCGGCCGGGGAGGCGTTCGACAAGGTGGCCCGGCTGCTCGGGCTGCCGTTCCCCGGCGGACCGTACATCGACCGCGAGGCGCGGGCCGGCGACCCTGCGGCGATCGCGTTCCCGCGCGGGCTGACCGCCGCGAAGGACCTGGTCGGTCACCGCTTCGACTTCTCCTTCTCCGGGCTGAAGACGGCGGTGGCCCGGTGGGTGGAGGCGCGGCAGCGGGCCGGCGAGCCGGTGCCGGTGGCCGACGTGGCGGCGTCCTTCCAGGAGGCGGTCTGCGACGTGCTGGTCGGCAAGGCGCTGGACGCGTGCCGCAGCAGCGGCATCGACACGCTGGTGATCGGCGGCGGGGTCGCCGCCAACTCCCGGCTGCGGGCGATGGCCGAGCACCGGGCCGACAAGCACGGCGTCCGGGTCCGTACGCCCCGGCCGAAACTCTGCACGGACAACGGCGCGATGGTGGCCGCGCTCGGGTCGCACCTGGTCGCCGCGGGCGTCGCGCCGAGCCGGCTCGACCTGCCGGCCGACTCCGCCATGCCGCTGACCGTGGTCAGCGTCTGAACGGGGAGGGGACCGACATGATCGTCCGGATGTGGGAGGCGAAGGCAGAGTCGTACGGCTTCGCCGAGCTGATCACCTGGGTGTGCGAGACCGCGCTGCCCGAGTTCGAGCACGACCCGATGCACGTCTCCAGCGAGGTGTTCTCCTCCACCGACCACCGGCTGGTGGTGATCTCCAAGTGGCGGAGCAACCCGCGTGAGCTGCCCGAGCCGCCCATGCGCCTGGTCGCCCGGCCACCGCACAGCTGGGACTTCACCCAGATCGACCGCTGACGGTACGAGGAAGGGGCCCCGGTCGACGACCGGGGCCCGACACCGTTCAGGCGCGGCGCATCAGCCGCCAGGTCGTGTACCCGCCGGTGCCCAGCGCGATCAGGAAGACAGCCCACACGATCCCGGTGCCCACCTGGAGCCCGCCGCCGCTGCCCACGTTCGCCTGGGCGGCCGCGACCAGCGAGTCGCTCTGCGCCGGCGGGAGCGCGGGCGGCGGCAACTGCTGCCAGCGGACCAGTCCGGTGCTCTCCAGCATGGTCATGTGGTCGTTGACGAACGTGTTGGCGTCCTCGGCGAGCTTGCGCACGATCGGATCCTTGGTGCTGGCCCGGACGGCGCCGATCACCGGGAAGATGTTGCCGTGGGCGACCCGGAGCCGGGTGACGAAGATCTGGTCGAACTGCGCGCCGTTGGCGTTCTGCATCTCGGTCAGCCAGCCCTTCTGCTGGGCCGTCGGGTCCGTCGGCAGGACCGCGCCCAACTTGTTGGCTGCCTCGACCACCAGCTGGTCCAGCACGCCGTGCTGACGGGCGATCTCCGCGCCGACCTCCCGGACCCGGGGGGACTTGCCCTTCTCCGCGGCCATCGTCCCGGCCGGGATCTCCCAGAGCCCGGCCAGCCGTACGCCGTTGAGCAGCGTCATGTCGGCGGCGTTCATCTGCACGCCGGGGTTCGGCGCGGCCAGCGCCGCGCCGGGAAGGACGCCGATCCCCGCGCCGATCGCGACGAGCAGCAGGGTCACCCGGTGCGCCAGCCGGCGACGTGCGGATTCCAGCGATGCCATGGTTGGGTTGCCTCCTCGGTCCGGACCGCTTCGTGGGGTCGCGGACGGCCGAGCCCACCGGCCGTCCGCACACTGGTACGGATCGCCGGGCCGATCAGTTCAGCGGGTCGGCCAGGAGACGCTCGAAGGCCAGCTCGGCCGCGCCGATCAGCGCCGCGTCGTCGCCGAGTTCCGGGGTACGCAGCCGCACGTGCTCCAGGCACGCGGGCAGACCGTTGGAGTTGAGCCGGCTGCGGACCTGGGCCGCGGCGGCCAGGTAGAGGTCGCGCATGGTGCCGCCGAAGATGACCATCTCCGGGTTGAAGATGTTGACCAGGTTGGCCACGCCGAAGCCGAGCCAGTCGCCGGCCTGCCGCACCGCGCTCTGCGCCCGGGCGTCCCCCCGGTCGGCGGCGTCGAACACGGCCAGCAGGGCCTCCCGCCCGCGCGCCTCGGACCGGCCGGCCGCGCGCAGCAGCCCGTGCTCGCCGATCTCGGTCTCCCAGCAGCCGCGCCGACCGCAGTCGCAGCGCACACCGTCGCGGACCACCACCATGTGGCCGACCTCGCCGCCGTAGCCGCCGTGTCCGGTCAGCCGCCGGCCGCCGGCGATGATGCCGGCCCCCACGCCGACGTCGCCGTACAGGTAGATGACGTTGTCGCAGCCGGTCGCCGCGCCCCGGGCGTGCTCGGCGTAGGCGGCCACGTCGGCCACGTTCCCCACCGTTATCGGCACGTCGATGCCCAGCTCGTCGGCGAGCGCCGCGCCGATCGGCTCGTCCACCCAGCCGGTGGTCGGGCTGAGCCGGACCAGCCCGTCGTCGCGGCGCACCATGCCGCACACGGCCACCCCGGCGCCCACGCAGAACGAGTCGGGCGGCACCGAGTGGTGCATTTCCTTGACCGCGCCGGCGAGCAGCGGGGCGGCCTCCCCGGCGACCAGGTTGCGCGGCCGGTCCAGCTCCCGGCGGTCGAGCACCTCGCCGCCGAGCCCGACCCGCGCGGCCCGCAGCCGGTCCACCTCGACGCTGTACGCGTACGCGTAGACCCGTCCCGACTCGGGCCGGACGACCAGTGACGGTCGTCCGGCCCGGCCGGTCTCCTTCGGCGTCCCCTCGCTGACCAGACCGGCGCCGGCCAGGTCCGCGGTCAGCGCGCCGATGGTGCTGCGGTTGAGCCCGAGCGCGGTGGTCAGCTCCGCGCGTGTGGTGGCCCCGTGCACGTGCACGTAGCGGAGCAATGCGCCCAGGTTCTGCCGGCGGATCTCGTCCTGGCTGGGACCCGCGCGCATTGCCACTGCCATGGTGTGTCCGTACCCGGGATCAGCGCACGCCGGTGGCGGCGGCGCGCCGTCGCGACAGCGCGTCGATGGTCGCCGCGGCGAGCAGCACCACGCCGGTGACCACGTACTTGACGCCCGAGCTGTACCCCATCAGTCCCATACCGTTGTCGATCACCGCGATCACCGCGCCACCGAGCACGGCGTCGAGGACCCGGCCCTTGCCGCCGAAGAGGCTGGTGCCGCCGATCACCGCCGCGCCGACGGCGTAGAGCAGTACGTTACTGCCACCGGTGTTGGGGTCGACCGAGTTGGCCCGGCTGGCCGCCACGATGCCGCCGATGGCGGCCATCCCGGAGCAGATGACGAAGACGGAGATGCGGATCTTGTCCACGTTGATGCCGGCCCGGCGGGCCGCCTCGGCGTTGCCGCCGACCGCGTAGATGTGCCGGCCGTAGCTGGTGCGGTGGAGCACGAACGTCCAGACGACCAGCAGCAGCGCGATGATCGGCACCACGATCGGCACGCCCTTGAGCGAGACCACCAGGACGTTGCGGCTGCGCTCCAGGTTGAGCACGTAGACCGCGACGCCGAGGATCACGGCGAGGCCGCCGATCCGGGCGGCGACCACCGCGATCGGGTCGGTGAGCAGGCCGCGCGCGGACCGGTTGCGGTGCCGCAGCAGCTGCACGGCCGCGTACCCGCCGACGGCCAGCGCGGCGAGCGTCCAGCCCAGCACGGGGGAGAGGTTGCGGTTGGCGATCGCGACCAGCACGTCGTCGCGGACCGCGATGTTGGCGCCCTCGTCCATCAGCGTCAGCACGACGCCCTGGAAGGCGAGGAAGCCGGCGAGGGTGACCACGAAGGACGGGATGCCGACCTTCGCGACCAGCAGGCCGAGCACGGTGCCGATGACCACGCCGGTGACGACGGCGGCGAGCACCGCGACGTACCAGGGGTAGCCGAGCACGGTGACCACGTTGGCCAGGATCGCGGCGCAGACGCCGCTGGCGAAGCCGGCGGAGAGGTCGATTTCGCCGAGGAGCAGGACGAAGACCAGGCCCATCGCGATGAGCGTGACCGCCGCGCCCTGGGTGAAGAGGTTCGCCAGGTTGCCGGCGGTGAAGAACGACGGGCGGGCGATCGAGAAGCCCACCGCGAGCACGAGCAACATGATCACCGCGGGCAGGGCGCCGATGTCGCCGCCGCGTACCCGACGCCAGTAGTTGTTCACGTGGCTGCCCACGGTCGGCGCCGGGGTGACGCCGGCGGGGCCTTCCTTCTTCACGGCGGTGGCGGTCATCGGACGGCTCCTGGGGTGATGTCGGCGGGCGCGGCGCCGGTGCCGTTGCTGCCCGGCTCGCCGGTGAGGCCGAGGTCGCCGGAGCGACCGGCGGTGATCAGCTCGACCACCTGCGAGTGGGTGATGTCGGTGGTCTTCACCTGGGCGACCATCTGGCCGAGGTAGAGCGCGGCGATCCGGTCGGAGACGGCGAAGACGTCGTTCATGTTGTGCGAGATGAGCACCACGGCCAGGCCCTTGTCCGCCAGCCGGCGGACCAGTTCCAGCACCTGGGCGGTCTGCGCGACGCCGAGCGCGGCGGTCGGCTCGTCCAGGATGACCAGCTTGCTGTTCCAGAGCACCGCCTTGGCGATGGCGACGGTCTGCCGCTGCCCGCCGGAGAGGCTGGAGACGTGCTGGCGCAACGACTTCACGGTGCGCACGCTCAGGCCGGCCAGGGTCTCGGCGGCCATCTGCTCCATGGTCGGCTCGTCGAGCACGATGCCGCTGCGCTTCTCCCGGCCGAGGAACATGTTCTGCACGATGTCGAGGTTGTCGCAGAGCGCCAGGTCCTGGTAGACGACCTCGATCCCGAGCGCGGCGGCGTCCCGGGGGCTGTTGATGCTCACCGACCGGCCGTCGAAGAGGAACTCGCCGGACTCGGTGGGGTAGATGCCGCTGATGCACTTGACCAGGGTCGACTTGCCGGCGCCGTTGTCGCCGACGAGCGCGGTCACCTCACCCGGGTGCGCGGTGAAGGCGACGTCACGCAGTACCTGGACGGGACCGAAGCTCTTGTCGATCCCGCGTAGCTCCAGCAGGGGGGTTGCGGACACGGGTGTCTCCTTTGGGCGGAGGGGAGGTCTCGGATCCCGTCCGGCGTGGGCGCCGCCCGACGCGGGTTTCCCCGTGCCGGGCGGCGCCGCCTGAAGCGGGTTGGGTCAGCTCACGCCGGCGTCGGTGCAGAGCTTGGCGAACGCACCGGTGCAGAGCTCTTCCTTGGTGACGTAGTTGTCGGCCACCACGTCCTTGACGTTGTCCTTGTAGATGGCCTTCGGCTCCAGCAGCACGGCCGGCACGTCCCGGTTGCCCTCCGGGTCCTTGACGGTCTGGCCGGTCTCCTTCTTCTCGCCCTTGGCGAGCGCGATGGCCAGCTCGGCGGCGGCGTCCGCCTCCTTCTTGACCGCCTTGTAGACGGTCATGCACTGGTCACCGGCGAGGATGTTCTGCAGGCCCTCCTTGGTGGCGTCCTGACCGGTCACCGGGACCTTGCCGTTGAGCTTGTTCTTCTTCAGCACCGAGATGGCCGCGTTGCCGAGGCCGTCGTTGGCGGCGAGCACACCGTCGATCTTGCCGCCGGCCTTGGTCAGCTGCTGCTCGAAGATGGTGGCGGCCTGCGCGTTGTCCCAGGCCGGCACCGGGTCGTCGGCGACCTTGGTGTACTCCTTCGAGTCGAACTTCGGCTTGAGGACCGAGTCGTACCCGTTCTTGAACAGGGTGGCGTTGTTGTCGGTCGGCGAGCCGTTGAGGTAGGCGATCGACGGGTTCTTGACGCCCTTGTCGGTCAGGCACTTGCTCAGGCCCTCGCCCTGGAGCTTGCCGACGGCCTCGTTGTCGAAGCTGACGTAGTACTGGGCGGAGCCGCCCAGGGTCAGCCGGTCGTAGTCGATGGTGGCGACGCCCTGCGACTTGGCCTTGTCGAGCACGGCCTTGCCGGTACCGGAGTCCAGGTTGACGATCATCAGCACGTTCACGCCGTTGGTGATCATCTGGTCGGCGATGGTCTGGAACGCGGTCTTGTCGTTCTGCGCGTTCTGGATGTCCGACTCCACGCCGGCGGCGTCGAACGCCTCCTTGAGGAACTTGCGGTCCGCGCCCTCCCAACGGGCGGAGGACTTGCTGTCCGGCAGGATCACGCCGATCTTCGGCTTCTTGTCGCTGGAGCCGCCGGCCTGGTCGGAAGAACCGCCGTTGTCACCACAGGCGGCCATGCTGCCGGTCGCGAGGAGACCGACGGCCGCGAAGGTGAGGAGTCCCTTGCGCATGTGCACGGGTCCTTTCGGGGGGTGGGGGAGTAGAGGTCGATGTTTTGTTGTGTCCGGCAACGTATTCCGCGCTTCCGGCGCTCCGCAAGAGTGCCGAGGTCAGAAGTTTGTTGGCGGCGGTAACAATTCAGCAACGCGGTTGTCACCCGGCCGACACCCGCGGCGGAAACGCTCCCACCGTCCCGCTGCGGGTGGTTCAACCGGCGGCGATCGGGGCGGTCCGCGCCCCGGTGAGCGCCACCAGGTCACCGGGCGCGAGCTGCACCTGCAGGCCCCGGCGGCCGGCCGAGACGTACACCGTCGGGTGGGTCGACGCGGAGGCGTCGACCACGGTCGGCAGCCGCCGGCGCTGCCCGAGCGGGCTGATCCCGCCCCGGAGGTAGCCGCTCGCCCGCTCGGCCACCGCCCGGTCGGCCAGCGCGGCGCGCTTGCCGCCCACCGCCGCGGCGAGCGCCTTCAGGTCCAGCTCGCCGGTCACCGGCACCACGGCCACGGTCAGCTCGCCGTCCACCTCGGTGACCAGCGACTTGAACACCCGCTCCGGCGGCACCCCGAGCGCGGCGGCGACCAGCGCGCCGTAGTTCGGCGCGTCCGGCGAGACGTCGTACGGGTGCGTGCTGTGCGCGATCTTCCGCTTGGCCAGCAGCGCGGTCGCCGGAGTGCCCTGTCCCGCCATGACCGTCAAGCTAACCCGGCCGCGGCTTCCCGGCGAGCCGGAACGGGCGCCGGTCGGGGACGGCGGTCAGGCGGCGGCCGGCACCGGGCGGCAGATCAGCACGGTGGGCGCGCCGGCCACCCGGGTCAGCACCAGGCTGGCCGCCGCGTCGCCGGTCAGGCGCAGGTCGCGGCGCAGTTTCTCCGGCTCCAGCGCCGAACCGCGCTTGCGGATCTCCACCCGGCCGACCCGGCGCTCCCGCAGCAGCGCGCGCAGGCGCTTGAGCGAGAACGGCAGCACGTCGGTGACCTCCAGGCAGCGCGCGTACGGGGTGGGCCGGGCCGCGTCCGCGTAGAGGTAGGCGATCGACGGGTCCGCGAGGGTGGCGTCGAGGTCGGCGGCCAGCTCGGCGACCAGGTGTGCGCGCACCACGGCCGGGTCCGGGTCGTACAGGAACCGCCGGACCGGGCCCACCGCCGCGTCGACAGCGCCGCTGCCGGTCAGCTGATAAGAGGGGGCCCCTCCACTACCGGAGGCGTTAAAAGGGGGCCCTTCCTTCTCCCGCAGCAGTGTGGCGCGGCGGGGGACGTCGGCCAGCTCGCCGCACCAGAGCGCGGCCTCCACCAGGTCCCCGTCGACGCTCACCCACTCCGCCTCGGCGCCGGCCGGGATCAACGCGTGGTCCAGCCCGGGCGCCACCTTGACCACGGTGCGCGGCACCCGCTCGGCCAGCCCGACGACGAAGTCCCACGGCGGCGAGTAGGCGTTCGGGTCGAAGATGCGCCGACCGGTGCCGGCCCGCCGTCGCGCCGGGTCGCAGAAGGCCCCGTCGACCCGGCTCACGTCGAACGCGGTGGCGTCGCCGCACTCCACCGTGACCAGGTCGGCCAGCCCGGCCGCCTCGGCGTTCGCGGCGGCCATCGCCGCGGTGACCGGGTCGGCCTCCACCGCGTGCACCCGGATGCCGGCGCGGGCCGCGGCGAGCGCGTCGGCGCCCAGCCCGCAACCCAGGTCGGCGAGTGTGGTCACGCCGGCGGCGCGCAGCCGCGCGGCCCGCCGGTCGGCGACCGCCCGGCGGGTGGCCTGCTCCAGTCCCGGCCGGGTGAGGAACAGCCCGGCCGCCACCGCGCCGAACTTGCCGGCGGCCCGGCGGCGCAGCTCCGCCTGGGTCAGGGCCGCCGCCGCGAGCCCGCCGGGTATCCCGGCCGAGCGCAGCGCGGCGGCCGCCGCCAGCGGGTCGCCGCCGGCCACCCGCGCCGCCGCGGCGAGCGCGGCCGACCCCTCGGGGGTACGCAGCACGGCGAGCTGGTCGAGGTCCACCCGCTCATTCTCCCGACCCGCCTCGCGGCCGACACGGCGGGCGACGCGCTGGCACTCTCCTTGACGGAGTGCTAGCCGAGGAATAACCTGCGATTAGCACTCTCACCCTGAGGGTGCCAACGCCCGGGCCCCGTGCCCGGGAGTTGAGCGCCAGGCGGACCGGCACCCGCGACGACGGCCCCGCCCGGTGGCATGTGGCAGATTGACGCTGGTCGGCATGCCGGCCGGTAACGACACCAAGTACCCGGGAGGGTATGCCCGTGACTACCGCGACCAAGGTTGCGATCAAGCCGCTCGAGGACCGCATCGTGGTCCAGGCGAACGAGGCCGAGACCACCACCGCCTCGGGCATCGTGATCCCCGACACCGCCAAGGAGAAGCCGCAGGAGGGCACCGTCCTCGCTGTCGGCCCGGGCCGGATCGACGACAAGGGCAACCGCGTGCCGGTCGACGTGAAGGTCGGCGACACCGTCCTCTACTCGAAGTACGGCGGCACCGAGGTCAAGTACGCCGGCGAGGAGTACCTGGTGCTCTCCGCCCGCGACGTCCTCGCGGTCATCGAGAAGTAAGCAACCGATCAGTGTCGTTGCCCCGGTCCGGCTCGCCGGGCCGGGGCAACGTCGCTTCGAAGGGATACTGATGGCGAAGATCCTCAGCTTCTCGGACGACGCCCGGCACCTGCTCGAGCACGGTGTCAACGCACTCGCGGACGCGGTCAAGGTCACCCTCGGCCCGCGCGGTCGCAACGTCGTCCTGGACAAGAAGTTCGGTGCGCCCACGATCACCAACGACGGCGTGACCATCGCCAAGGAGATCGAGCTCACCAACCCGTACGAGAACCTCGGCGCGCAGCTGGTCAAGGAGGTGGCGACCAAGACCAACGACGTCGCCGGCGACGGGACCACCACCGCCACCGTGCTGGCCCAGGCCATGGTCCGCGAGGGCCTGCGCAACGTGGCCGCCGGCACCAACCCGACCGGCCTGAAGCGGGGCATCGACGCGGCGGCCGCCAAGGTCTCCGAGGCGCTGCTCGGCAGGGCCGTCGAGGTCGCCAGCAAGGAGTCGATCGCGCACGTCGCGACCGTCTCCGCGCAGGACGCCACCATCGGTGAGCTGATCGCCGAGGCGATGGAGCGGGTCGGCCGCGACGGTGTCATCACCGTCGAGGAGGGCTCGGCGCTCACCACCGAGCTGGAAGTGACCGAGGGTCTCCAGTTCGACAAGGGTTTCATCTCGCCGAACTTCGTCACCGACGTGGAGGGGCAGGAGTCGGTCCTGGAGGACCCGTACATCCTGATCACCACGCAGAAGATCTCGGCCATCGAGGAGCTGCTGCCGCTGCTGGAGAAGGTCCTCCAGAACAACAAGCCGCTGCTCATCGTCGCCGAGGACGTCGAGGGCCAGGCCCTGTCCACGCTGGTGGTCAACGCCATCCGCAAGACCATCAAGGTCTGCGCGGTCAAGGCCCCCGGCTTCGGCGACCGCCGCAAGGCGATGCTCCAGGACATGGCCATCCTGACCGGCGCCGAGCTGGTCGCCCCGGAGCTGGGCTACAAGCTCGACCAGGTCGGCCTGGAGGTGCTCGGCACCGCCCGTCGCGTCGTGGTCGACAAGGAGAACACCACCGTCGTCGACGGTGGCGGGCAGTCCTCCGAGGTCGCCGACCGGGTCGCCCAGATCCGCAAGGAGATCGAGGCCTCGGACTCCGAGTGGGACCGGGAGAAGCTGGCCGAGCGGCTGGCGAAGCTCTCCGGCGGCATCGCGGTGATCAAGGTCGGCGCGGCCACCGAGGTCGAGATGAAGGAGCGCAAGCACCGCATCGAGGACGCCATCGCCGCGACCAAGGCCGCGGTCGAGGAGGGTACGGTCCCGGGCGGCGGCGCCGCGCTGGCCCAGATCCTGCCGGTGCTCGACGACGACCTGGGCTTCACCGGCGAGGAGAAGGTCGGCGTCTCGATCGTGCGCAAGGCGCTGGTCGAGCCGCTGCGCTGGATCGCGCAGAACGCCGGTCACGACGGCTACGTGGTGGTGCAGAAGGTGGTCGCCCAGGAGTGGGGCACCGGCCTCGACGCCGCCACCGGCGAGTACGTCGACCTGGCCAAGTCCGGCATCCTCGACCCGGTGAAGGTGACCCGCAACGCGGTCTCCAACGCCGCGTCGATCGCCGGCCTGCTGCTCACCACCGAGAGCCTGGTCGTGGAGAAGCCGGCCGAGCCGGAGCCGGCCGCCGCCGGTGGGCACGGCCACTCGCACGGCCACGGCCACCAGCACGGCCCGGGCTTCTGACCCGAGGAGCACGGCCCGACGTCAGGGCACACCGCCGAGCCGGCGGTGTGCCCTGACGTGCTTACGGAACGCTGACGAGATTGGCAGCCGGGCCGCCCGGTCGACCAGACTGGACGGCGTGCACATGATCTCCCGCCGCCACGCGGCGCTGGCCGGTGTCGTCGCCGCCGCGGTGGCGCTCGGCACCGCCGAGCCGGTGGCCGTCCTGACCGGCCCCCGGTCCGCCCCGCTGATCGCCGTCGGCGGTGTCGTCGTCGACCTGGTGCCCGAGCCGCTCAAGCAGTTCGCCATCGCCGTCTTCGGCACGTACGACAAGATCGCCCTGCTGGTCGGGACGGCGCTGCTGCTGGCCGGCTTCGCGGCGCTGCTCGGCCTGGCGGCGGCCCGGCGACTGGCGGTCGGCCTGGCCGGCATCGCCGCGTTCGCCGCGCTCGGCGTCGCCGCCGCACTGACCCGACCCGGCGCGGACGCGTTCGACGCGCTGCCGTCCCTGGTCGGCGCCGGCCTCGGCGGGCTGACGCTCTGGGCGTTCGTCGCCGGCCCGCTGAGCCCGGACCGCGCCGGGGCCGACCGGGCGCGTCCCGAGCGGGCGGACCGCACCGGGGCCGACCTGGCCGACCGCGAGCCGGCCGGGACGCCCCCTTCCACGTCCCCGCCACCCCCGCCACCCCCGGCGGCTGCCGCGTTCGCGCGCGAGGAGGAGACCCCGGGCGGCTGGGAGCCGGCCCGGTACGACGTTCCGGAGTCGCGACGCCGGTTCCTGCGGGGCGTCGGCCTGCTGACCGGGGCGGCGGCGGTGGCCGGGCTCGGCGGGCACTGGCTGGCCGGCCGGCGTGGCGTCTCGGCGGCCCGGGAGGCGGTGACGCTGCCCGCGCCGGCGACGCCCGCGCCGCCGGTACCGGCCGGCGCGGACCTGTCGCTGCCCCGGCTCGCCCCCTACGTCACGCCGAACCGCGAGTTCTACCGGATCGACACCGCGCTGGTGGTGCCGCAGGTGGACCCGGTGACCTGGCGGCTGCGCATCCACGGCCGGGTCCGCAACCCGATCGAGCTGAGCTTCGACGACCTGCTCGCCCGCCCGATGGTCGAGCGGCACGTGACCCTGGCCTGCGTCTCCAACGAGGTCGGCGGTGACCTGATCGGCAACGCCCGCTGGCTCGGCGTACCCATCAAGGAGCTGCTCGACGAGGCCGACCCGGAGGAGGGCGCGGACCAGGTGGTCGGGCGCGCGGTGGACGGCTGGACCTGCGGCACCCCCACCTCGGTGCTGCGCGACGGGCGGGACGCGCTGTTGGCGGTGGGGATGAACGGCGAGCCGCTGCCGGTCCAGCACGGCTTCCCGGTGCGGATGGTGGTGCCCGGCCTCTACGGGTACGTCTCGGCGTGCAAGTGGGTCACCGAGCTGGAGCTGACCAGTTTCGCCGACTTCGACGCGTACTGGGTGCCGCGTGGCTGGTCCGCCCAGGGCCCGGTCAAGACCCAGTCCCGGATCGACACCCCGCGTGCCCGCAGCCGCCCGGCCGCCGGCCCGGTGACGGTCGCCGGGGTGGCGTGGGCGCAGCACCGCGGCGTCCGCCGCGTCGAGGTACGCGTCGACGACGGCCCGTGGCGGGAGGCGACGCTAGCCCCGGCGGTGTCGACGGACACCTGGGTGCAGTGGTCGTGGCGGTGGGACGCCACGCCCGGGGAGCACACCCTCCAGGTACGCGCCACCGACGCGGCCGGCGAGACGCAGCCGGAGCGGCGCAGCCCGGTGGCCCCCGATGGCGCCACCGGCTGGCACACCGTCACGGTCACCGTCGCCTGACCGTGCCTGACCGTGCCTGACCGTGCCTGACCGTGCCTGACCGTGCCTGACCGTGCCTGACCGTGCCTGACCGAGCCTGACCGCGCCTGACTCTGCCTGATCGACGCTCTGCAGCGCGACGATCGGACAGGTGCGGGCGCGTCGGTGGTATACGGCACGGGCGGCGTGCGGCAGTGCCTGCGGCGAAGTGCCTTTCGAGCTGATATCGCGAACGACTCAGCCTCCGCCCGGCGGCATGCCCTTGGCCGCCAGCTCCGGTACCCGGCCAGGTGAGCAAGCCGAGCGCGTCGGCCCGGCTGCCGGCTCTCCTCCCGACGGGCGCCGGGGCTCGGCCCGTCCGGTCCGTTCCGGGTCGGTTGCGACGGGTGGCCTCGGGTTTTGGGTGGTTCGGCCTGGTCGGTTGCGACGGGTGGCCTCGGGTTTTGGGTGGTTCGGCCTGGTCGGTTGCGACGGGTGGCCTCGGGTTTTGGGTGGTTCGGCCTGGTCGGTTGCGACAGGTGGCCTCGGGTTCTCGGTGGTCCGGTCTGGGTCGTTGCGACGGGTGGCCTCGGGGTTCGGGTGGTCCGGTCCGAGTCGTTTCTGATATCAGCTCTAAAGGCGTCGCCGGTGGGAGCGGCCCGGGCCGGCGGAGCGGCGGAGACGTCCTCGGAAAGCCGGCAACGCCGGGCGGAGGGGTCGGCAGCGTGGACACGAGACGACGCCGCGCCCCCGGTCGGGAGCGCGGCGTCGGGACGTGCGACTGGTCAGGCCACCTTGCGCTGGTCCGGGACGGCGGTCTTGTGCGGCCGGCCGAGGCGCGCCTCCAGCCTGGCGATGTCCACCCGGCTCTGCCGGCGGTCGGCCAGGTCCTCCCAGCCGAGGGCGAGCAGCCGCAGTCGCTCGGACTCGCTGAAGCCGCCCCAGACGCCGTAGGGTTCGCGGACCGCGAGGGCGTGGGCCGCGCACTCGGCGCGCACCGGGCAGGCGCGGCAGACGGACTTGGCGCCGGTCTCCCGGCGCAGTCGGGAGGAGCCGCGCTCGCCGTCCGGGTGGAAGAACTGGGCGCTGTCGCGGCCACGGCAGGCGCCGAGCCGCTGCCAGTCCCAGAGGTCGACGATGGGTCCAGGCAGCCTACGTACGTTCGACATCAGCACCCCTCCTCCCGCGCGGCACCGCGGAGAATGTTCGTGGCCAGCTACCGGGCGGCGGTCCGCGCGGGATGCCGGTTCCGGATGAACGACTCGGTACCCGAGCCGTCCCCGCCTCACACATGTGTGATCGAAAACCTCGGACAGTCAGCGGCATATGCCCCAGATGTCGGAAAAGTTCGGATGATTGCCCGGAACCCCCTCCCCAGCCGACCCCCACGTGGTCTGCTCTGAGTCGGAGAGGAGACCACAGTGCGTAGCGTTCTCGTGTGCGTTCGGACACCATTGGCGGCCCAGCATCTGACCTCCGCGGCGGCGCGGCTCGGGCTGTCCGGCGTCGTCCGGACGGCCGTCTCCGATCCCGAGGTGATGTTGCGGCTCGCCGAGCGTCCGGTCGACGTGGTGCTGGCCGACACCGCCCTCACCCGGCCGGACAGCCCCGGTTTCGTGCGTCGGGTGCTCGCCCGCGCCCCGCAGGCCGCGGTGCTGTTGCTCGGCCCGGAGGAGTCGGAGTCGGCGGCGGCCACGATCAGCGCCGGTGCGCGCGGTCTGATCCAGAACGCCGACCACGACCTGACCAGCGCGGTGGCGAAGGCGCTGCTGCTGCTCTCCGCTCCCGGACGGACCAACCGGCACCGGGTGGCCGACCCGGCTCGGGACGCGGCGGCGGTCGGCGGGTCGACCCGGGCGGCGGCGTCGGGGCGTACCCCGGGCGGGCCCGGCTGGCCGGCGACCGCGACGGACGCCGCCGGCCTGCCCACGGTGGTGCCGGTGCAGCGCGGCGAGGACCCGAACGACCCGGCTGCGGACGGGGCCGAGGCGCCACCGGCCGGTGGCGCCCAGCGACCGGCGCGGACGCCGCGCAGCGCGGTCGGGCTCACCGAGCGCGAGCTTCAGGTGCTGCTCGGCATGGCCGAGGGCAAGAGCAACGCGGAGATCGGGCGGGAGTTGTTCGTCTCCGAGGACACCGTCAAGACGCACGCCCGGCGACTGTTCCGCAAGCTGGGCGCCCGGGACCGGGCACACGCCGTGGCGGCCGGGTTCCGGGCCGGCCTGGTCGCCTGACCCGGGCGGCGATCACTCGTCCGCGGTGTCGTCAGTGCCCTCGGTGAGCGTGTCGTGCACGCCGTCGGCGTAGCCGCGGGCGTAGTCCCAGCTCACGTAGTGGTCGGGGTCGGGGTCGTAGGCCGGCTCGTGCACCCGGGGCCGCCCCGAGTTGAGCAGGTGGCGCAGGTTGCCCCGGAGCAGGTCCCAGTCGAAGTAGTGCGGCTCGCGGCAGTCCTCGCACTCGATCACCAGCCCGCGCACCCCGATCGGCTGGAGGAGGGCCTGGTAGATCTCCAGGTCGGCGAGATCTTCCAGGACGTCCTGCCGCTCGACCTCGGTCAGCGGGTCGAGAGCGTCGTCGTCGCCGGGATCGTGCAGGCCGGCAGCCGGATCGGCCGGGTCGCCGTTGAACGGGTCGATGGGCTCGTCGTGCACCCCCTCACCGTAGACCCCGCGCCGCCGGAAAGCCCGCCCACGGCCGTGCTGTGGCCCGGCCTACGCCGGGCCCGCCGCTGCCCGGGGCGGGGCAGGCCAATGGGTACGATGAGGCGACGCGCCGTCACGCCGGCGCACGCCGGTGCCCGCGCGCGCCGCCTCGCTGCAGCCCGTTCGACCAGCTCAGGGGAGCAATCGTGGAGAATTCGCCCAGCACCGAGATCCCGGCCGGCCGCGACGGCGGGGAGCTGGGTGGCCATCTGCCCGAGCTGCCGGCCGGTTCGGCCCGGGTGGTGCCGCTCGGGCTGACCTTCGACGACGTGCTGCTGCAGCCGGGCGAGTCGGACGTGGTGCCCAGCCGGGTCAACACCCGCACCCGCCTCACCCGCAACATCGAGCTGACCGTGCCGCTGCTGTCCAGCGCGATGGACACCGTCACCGAGGCCCGGATGGCCATCGCCATGGCCCGCCAGGGCGGCATCGGCGTGCTGCACCGCAACCTCTCCGTCGAGGACCAGGCGCTCCAGGTCGACCTGGTCAAGCGCTCCGAGTCCGGCATGATCACCAACCCGGTGACCGCCAGCCCGGACGACACCCTCCGCGACGTGGACGCGCTCTGCGGGCGCTACCGCATCTCCGGCGTGCCGGTGGTCGACGGGCAGGGCCAGCTGGTCGGCATCGTGACGAACCGCGACATGCGCTTCGTCTCCGACCCGGCCACGCCGGTCCGCGACATCATGACCCGGACGCCGCTGATCACCGCCCCGGTCGGGGTGAGCAAGGACGACGCGCTCGACCTGCTGCGCCGCCACAAGGTGGAGAAGCTCCCGATCGTCGACGAGTCCGGCGCGCTGCGCGGCCTCATCACGGTCAAGGACTTCACCAAGAGCGAGCAGTACCCGGAGGCCACCAAGGACGAGGCGGGCCGGCTCCGGGTCGCCGCCGCGATCGGCGTGGGCGAGGACTCGTACAAGCGGGCCCGGACGCTCGTCGACGCGGGCGTCGACGTGCTGATCGTGGACACCGCGCACGGCCACCAGCGGGCGGTGCTGGAGATGGTCGGCCGGCTCAAGCGGGACGTGACCATCGACATCGTGGGCGGCAACATCGCCACCTACGCCGGCGCGAAGGCGCTCGTCGACGCCGGCGCCGACGGCGTCAAGGTGGGTGTCGGCCCGGGCGCCATCTGCACCACCCGGATCGTGGCCGGCGTGGGCGTCCCGCAGATCACCGCGATCATGGAGGCGGCGCGGGCGGCCCGGCCGGCCGGCGTCCCGGTCATCGGCGACGGCGGCATCCAATACTCCGGCGACATCGCCAAGGCGCTGGTGGCCGGCGCCGACACGGTGATGCTCGGCAGCCTGCTGGCCGGCTGCGAGGAGAGCCCCGGTGAGCTGATCTTCGTCAACGGCAAGCAGTACAAGGCCTACCGGGGGATGGGCTCGCTCGGCGCGATGCAGTCCCGCGGCCAGGTCAAGTCGTACTCCAAGGACCGCTACTTCCAGCAGGACGTGACCAGCGACGAGAAGCTGGTGCCCGAGGGCGTCGAGGGCCAGGTGCCCTACCGTGGCCCGCTCGCCCAGGTCGCCCACCAGCTCACCGGCGGCCTGCGGCTCGCCATGGGATACGCGGGCGCGGAGAGCATCGCCGAGCTGCACCAGCGTGGGCAGCTCATCCGGATCACCGCGGCCGGGCTCAAGGAGAGCCACCCGCACGACATCCAGATGACCGTCGAGGCGCCCAACTACCACACCCGCTGACCCCCCTCCACCCCCGAACACATCTGGAGTCCCCATGCGTGACGTGGTCGAGATCGGGCTGGGCAAGACCGCGCAGCGCGGTTACCACCTGGACGACATCGCCATCGTGCCGAGCCGCCGCACCCGGGACGTCGACGACGTCTCCACGGCCTGGCAGCTCGACGCCTACCCGTTCGGCATCCCCTGTGTCGGGCACCCCTCGGACGCGACCATGAGCCCCGCCTCCGCGGTGCGCCTCGGCCAGCTCGGCGGACTCGGCGTGCTCAACGTCGAGGGCCTCTGGACCCGCTACGAGAACCCGGCCAAGATCCTGGAGGAACTGGCCGGACTCGGCGAGGACGCGCGCGCGACCAAGCGCCTCCAGGAGGTCTACGCCGAGCCGATCCGCCCCGACCTGATCGCCGAGCGGGTCCGCGAGCTGCGCGCCGGCGGCGGCACCGTGGCGGTCCGGGTGTCGCCGCAGCACACCCTGGCGCTGGCCCCGGTGATCCTCGACGCCGGCGTGGACATCCTGGTCATCCAGGGCACGCTCGTCTCCGCCGAGCACGTCTCCACCACCGACGAGCCGCTCAACCTCAAGGAGTTCATCGCCGACCTCGACCTGCCGGTCATCGTCGGCGGCTGCACCGACTACAAGACCGCGCTGCACCTCATGCGCACCGGCGCGGCCGGCGTGATCGTGGGCATCGGCGGCGACGACTGGTCGACCACCGAGTCGGTGCTCGGCATCCGGGTGCCGATGGCCACCGCCATCGCCGACGCCGCCGCGGCCCGCCGCGACTACCTGGACGAGACCGGCGGCCGGTACGTGCACCTGATCGCCGACGGCGACATGCAGACCTCCGGCGACATCGCCAAGGCCCTCGGCTGCGGCGCGGACGCGGTGATGCTCGGCGAGCCGCTGTCGCTCTGCGCGGAGGCACCGGCCGGCGGCGCCTGGTGGCACTCCGCGGCCAGTCACCCGTCCCTGCCCCGGGGCGCGTTCGAGGTGGCCGGCGAGCCGCTCGGCTCGATGGAGCGGCTGCTGTTCGGCCCGGCCGACGAGCCGGACGGGCAGCTCAACCTCTTCGGTGGGCTGCGCCGCGCGATGGCCAAGTGCGGCTACCGCGACCTCAAGGAGTTCCAGAAGGTCGGCCTGGTCCTCGACCGCTGAGCGGGCACGACGTGACGGCGCGGACGCGGGTTCGACCCCGTCCGCGCCGTCGTGCGTCTAGGCTCGCCGGGTGAGACGGGTGCGGTGGTGCGCGACCGCGTTGGCGGTGGCGCTGCTGGCGACCGGGTGCACCGGGGACGATCGGGGCGGGTTCCGGCCCGGCGCGGCCGACGCCGGTGACCCGTACGTGCCGGGGGCCGGCAACGGCGGCTACGACGTCGGGCACTACGCGCTGGACGTCCGCTACGACCCGGGCGACGACCGGCTCACCGGCACCGCGACGGTGACCGCGACCGCCACCGAGGCGTTGTCCCGGTTCCAGCTCGACCTGGCCGGCCTCGACGTCGACCGGGTCCGGGTGGACGGCGAGCCGGCGAAGCACCGCCACGACGACGCCGAACTGGTCGTCACCCCGGCACACGGGTTGCCGGCGGGCCGGCGGTTCACCGTCGAGGTGACCTACGGCGGGGTGCCGAAGCCGCTGCCCAACGCGGAACTGGGCGACGGCGGCTTCCACGCCACCGCAGACGGGGCGATCGCCCTCGGCCAGCCCGAGTCGGCAAGCACCTGGTACCCGGTCAACGACCACCCGTCGGACAAGGCCACCTACGACATCGCGATCACCGTGCCGGACGGGCTCGCCGCGCTGAGCAACGGCGTCCCGAAGGGACGGACGAGCAGCGACGGCCGGACCACCTGGCGCTGGTCCGAGGGTTCGCCGATGGCCAGTTACCTGACCACGCTGGTGATCGGCGACTACCGGGTCGCCACCGGCACCCATGCCGGTCGGCCGCTGGTCACCGCCGTCGCGTCGGCGTTGCCCGCGGACGGCCCGGCCGCCGCGTCGGTGGCCCGCACCGGCGAGGTCGCCGACTTCCTGGCCGCCCGCTTCGGGCCGTACCCGTTCGACGCGTACGGCGGCGTGGCGGTGGCCGACGACCGGATCCGCTACGCGCTGGAGACGCAGAGCCGCCCGGTCTACGGGCCGGGATTCTTCCGGGGCGGGCCGAACACCGAGGTGGTCGCGCACGAGCTGGCCCACCAGTGGTTCGGCGACAGCGTCTCGGTGGCCCGGTGGAGCGACATCTGGCTGAACGAGGGCTTCGCCACGTACGCCGAGTGGCTCTGGGCCGAGCACGACGGCGGGCGGACCGTGGCGCAGACCGTCGCCGACCGGTACGCCACCACCGACTGGACCCGGCCCACCGTCGACCCGGGCCGGGCCGGGATGTTCGGCGACGCGGTCTACCAGCGGGGTGCGCTGGCGGTGCACGCGCTGCGCCGCGCGGTCGGCGACGACACGTTCTACCGGATCCTGCGCGGCTGGCTGGCGCGGCACCGGGACGGCAACGCCACCACCGCGGACTTCGTCGGGTATGCCGAGCGGACCGCCGGGCGGCCGTTGCGCGGGTTGCTCGACGCGTGGTTGGTCGGGGTGACCCCGCCGGGCCTGCCGTGACGCGGACGTGATCGCCGCTCGGTAGGCTGCCGCGGGCGGAGCGGCCCGCGGGCAGGGCCGCCGTTCGGGCCCCGGGAGGGATCGAGATCATGGCGCGGCGCGGCGGACGACGAGGGCTCGGCCTGCTGGCCTGCGGGACGCTGCTGCTGGCCGGCTGCGGATCGCCCGAGGCGGACCGGAGCGCCGCGGCGCCGACCGCGCCCGAGCCGTCGGCCACGCGCCGCTTCGCGCCCGGGGGGCCCGGCGCCGGCGACCCCTACTTCCCGGGCTACGGCAACGGGGGCTACGACGTCGCGCACTACACCGTGAAGGTGCGCTACGACCCGGACACCGACAAGCTCACCGGCACCACCACGGTGCGGGCCACCGCCACCACCGACCTGTCCACGTTCACCCTGGACCTGGCCGGGCTGACCGTCCGCTCGGTCACCGTGGACGGTGCCGCCGCCCGGCACACCCGTGACGACGACGAGCTGGTCGTCACGCCCGCCACCGGCCTGACCTCCGGCAACGGTTTCGTGGCCGAGATCCGGTACGACGGTCGGCCGGAGGCGCTGCGCAACGAGGTGCTCGGCGAGGGCGGCTGGCTGCACACCGCGGACGGGGCGATCGCGCTCGGCCAGCCGGAGTCGGCGAGCACTTGGTACCCGGTGAACGACCACCCGTCGGACAAGGCCACCTACGACCTGGAGATCACCGTTCCCAAGGGGCTGACGGCGGTCGGCAACGGCGTGCCGAAGGGGCGGACGACCACCGGCGGCTGGACCACCTGGCGCTGGTCGGAGGGCTCGCCGATGGCGAGCTACCTGACCACCGTGGTGATCGGGAAGTTCCGCGTCACCACCGGTCAGCACAAGGGACGGCCGGTCTACAGCGCGGTCACCACCCGGGTGGCCGAGGGCGCGCCGGACCGGTCGATCGCCCGTACCGTCGAGGTCGCCGACTACCTGGAGAGCCTCTTCGGGCCGTACCCGTTCGACGCGTACGGCGGCGTGGTGGTGGCCGACGACCGGATCCGCTACGCCCTGGAGACGCAGAGCCGCCCGGTCTACTCCGCCGGCTTCTTCCGGCAGGGCGACAACACCGACGTGGTCGCGCACGAGCTGGCCCACCAGTGGTACGGCGACAGCGTGTCGCTCCAGCGCTGGCAGGACATCTGGCTCAACGAGGGGCTGGCCACGTACGCCGAGTGGCTGTGGGCCGAGCACAGCGGCTCCTCGACCGTCCAGCGCACGTTCGAGCAGCAGTACGCCACCGCCTCCGGCCAGGTCTGGCGGACGCCGCCGGGCAAGCCGGGGGTGGAGAACCTGTTCGGCCGCTCGGTCTACGACCGGGGCGCGATGACCGTGCACGCGCTGCGGGTGGCGGTGGGCGACAGCGCGTTCTTCACCATCCTGCGCACCTGGGCGGCCGAGCGGCGGCACGGCAACGGCACCACCGCCGACTTCGTGGCGCTGGCCGAGCGGGTGTCGGGGAAGAAGCTCGGCAAGGTGTTCGACGCCTGGCTGTACGGGACGGAGCGGCCGGCCGCCCCGAAGCCGTTGTAGCGGCTCAGGTCTTGACGCGCAGCGTCGGGTGGGCGGCCAGGAAGGACTCCGCCCGCCCGCCGCGCAGCGCGGTGAGGAACTCCCGGCCCAGCGGTCGGAGCTGCTCACCCCGGTAGGCGCCGCCGCTGCCCACGCCCGCGCCGGGGAGCGCGACCAGGGTGAGGCGCTCGGCCGGCAGGCCACCGAGGGCGTACGCGAAGTCGACCAGCTTCCGCCCGCCCCCGACGTACACCAGGGTCCGGCCGAGCGCAGCGACGATCTGCTCGACGCGCTGCGGGTCGCGGGCGGTGCCCTGGTCGACGAGCTTGCGGGCGAGCGCCCGGAGCAGTTGCTGCTGGTGCCGCTGCCGGGTGTAGTCGCCGCCGGCGGTGTAGCGCTGCCGCGCGTAGTCGAGCGCCTGCCAGCCGGTCAGGTGCCGGGTGCCCTTCTCGTAGACCATCTGCGGGCCGGTGTATCCGCCGCCGCCCAGCGGCCGCATCGTCCCGTCCGGCCGGCGGTGCCGGGAGGCGACCCGCTGGTCGACGTAGAGGTCGACCCCGCCGAGCGTGTCCACCAGCTTGTCGAAGCCGCCGAAGGTGATCACCGCGCCGGCGTCGATGCGCAGCCCGGTGTAGCGGGAGACGGTGGTGCGCAGCAGCTCGTACCCCTGGGCGGTGCTGGGGTGCCGCTTGTCGCCCGGCACCCGGCTGCCGTAGCTCATCGCGTGGGTGAGCTTGGTCCGGCCGCCCGGGTAGCGGGCCTTGGGGAAGGCGGGGATGTCGACCACCAGGTCGCGGGGGAGCGAGAACAGGTACGCCTGGCCCAGCCCGGCGGGCACGTGCAGCACCAGCACGGCGTCGGCGTGCGGCTCCCAGCCGGGGATGCTGACCCGGGTGTCGACCCCGACGATCATCAGGTTGAGCGGCCCGGTCAGGTCGGCGCCGGGCGGTGGGGTCGGGCTGGCGGTGGTCGGGGCCGGGGTGGGTGACGCGGGCGCCGAGGTGGCCGGCGCGGCGGCCCGGTCGGGGGAGTGGTGCGCCACCAGCCGGGTGGTCACCACCCCCCCGGCGGCGACCAGCAGCACCGCCACCAGGGCGGCCAGGCCCAGCAGGCGTCGTCTCGTCACGGTCTCGTCCTCTCCCCGTCGAGTTCGACGCGCCGGAGGGTGCCGGAGGTTGCAGCGGCGGGATTCCCGGCGGTCGAAGCGCTCTGCATGATCTGCGAAAAACTCTCGCTGGCGCCATAGCTACCCGTCGGTAATGATGCGTTCATGCGCTACGACGTGGTCGTCATCGGATCGGGCTTCGGCGGCAGCGTCACCGCGCTCCGACTGGCCGAGAAGGGTTACTCGGTCGGCGTGCTGGAGGCCGGCCGACGCTTCGCCGACGAGGAGTTCCCCCGGACCTCCTGGCAGGCCCGGCGGTTCCTCTGGGCGCCGAAGCTGGGCTGTTTCGGGCTCCAGCGGATCACCCTGCTCCGCTCCGCCGACCGCAGGAGCGGCGGCGGCGTGCTCGTGCTCTCCGGCGCCGGGGTGGGTGGCGGCTCGCTCGTCTACGCGAACACGCTCTACGAGCCGCTCGACGCGTTCTACGCCGACCCGCAGTGGCGCGACATCACCGACTGGCGCGACGAACTGGCCCGCCACTACGACCAGGCGAAGCGGATGCTCGGCGTCACCACGTACCCGATCGTCACCGGCGCGGACCGGGCGATGCGGGCGGTGGCCGAGCGGATGGGGGTGGCGCACACGTTCCACCCGACCCCGGTCGGCGTGCACATCGGCCGCCCCGGCCAGCGCGTGCCCGACCCCTACTTCGGCGGGGTCGGCCCGGACCGCACCGGGTGCAGCCACTGCGGCTCGTGCATGACCGGTTGCCGGCACGGCGCGAAGAACACGCTGGTCAAGAACTACCTCTGGCTGGCCGAGCGGCTCGGCGCGCAGGTGCACCCGCTGACCACGGTGACCGCCGTCCGGCCGGACCCGGCGGGCGGTTACACGGTGCACACCGAGCGCACCGGCGCCTGGCTGCGGAAGCGGCGCGCGGTGATCCACGCCGACCAGGTGGTCTTCGCGGCCGGGGCGCTGGGCACCCAGCGGCTGCTGCACGAGATGCGGGCCACCGGCGCGCTGCCGGCGCTCTCGCCCCGGTTGGGTGAGCTGACCCGGACCAACTCCGAGGCGATCCTCGGCGCCTCGGTGGGCTCCGGGGCGGCCCGGCGGCGCGGCCTGGACTTCTCCGAGGGGGTGGCGATCACCAGTTCGTTCCACCCCGACCCGCAGACCCACATCGAGCCGGTCCGCTACGGCAAGGGCTCCAACGCCATGGGTCTGCTCCAGTCGCTGCTGGTCGACGGCGGCCCGCGCCGGGTCCGGCGCTGGCTGGGCAGCATTGTCCGGCAGCCGGGGCTGGCGGCGCGGATGCTCTCGGTCCGGGGCTGGTCCGAGCGCACCGTCATCGCGCTGGTCATGCAGTCGGTCGACAACTCGTTGACCACCCGCTGGCGACGGGGCCGGCTGGTCTCCGGACCCGGTCACGGCGCGCCCAACCCGACCTGGATCCCGGCCGGGAACGAGGCGGTCCGGATGCTCGCCGAGGAGATCGACGGCACCCCGGGCGGCGCGGTCACCGAGCCGTTCAACGTCCCGATGACCGCGCACATCCTCGGCGGCGCGGTGATCGGCGCCGGCCCGGACGACGGCGTGGTGGACCCGTGGCACCGGGTGTACGGCCACCCGGGGCTGCACGTGGTGGACGGCGCGGCGGTGTCGGCGAACCTGGGCGTCAACCCGTCGCTGACGATCACCGCCCAGGCCGAGCGGGCCATGTCGTTCTGGCCGAACAAGGGCGAGGCGGACCCGCGGCCGGCGCTGGGCGAGCCGTACCGGCGGGTGGAGCCGGTGGCGCCGGACCACCCGGCGGTGCCCGCCCACGCCCCCGCCGCGCTGCGGTGAGCAGCAGGTAGGTCAGCCGGCCGGCCGGCCGCGCCGGTCCAGCCATGCGACCACCGCGGAATGCGGCACGGTCAGGGCGGCCAGCGCGGCGACCGTCACGGCCAGGGCATCGAACGGCCGTCCCGGCCAGCCCGCCAGCACCATCGGCACGGCTGCGGCGACGAGGGTGGGCAGGGCGGCGGCTCGCGCGAAGCGACCCAGCGGCACCGCCCACCGGCCGGCCGCCAGGTCGGACCGGTTGGCAGGGTGTGCGCGCAACAACCGGGACACGTGCCGGGCGGCGTGCCAGGCGGCGAAGTACGTCCCGACGGCCAGCGCCGGCGGTACGGCGGCGAAGAGGCCGAGGAGCAGGACCGGTTCGGCGGCGGCGAGGGGACGCCCGCCGCGTAGGTCCCGCACGACGGTGAACGTGCCGGCGGCCACCAGGCATCCGAGAGCCAGCAGCCGCAGCCCGGGGCCGAGCACCGCGGGCGCGCCGGGGGCGACCGCCGCCAGCAACGGATCCACCGTCTCGGGCCAGACCAGCAGCGGTACGACCACCGGTGGGCCGCCGCGGGCGAGCACTCCGGCCGGTGAGTAGCGGACCGGTCGCCCGTCCCGTTCGGCGTGGAACGCCTCGTCGGCGGCGCCGAAGTGGATCACCGACAGCACGAGGAAGGCCAGCAGTGCCGGTGTCGGTGCGGCCTGGAACACCACGAGCACCAGGGCGGCGACGGCGGCGTAGCCGAGCGGCACGGCCACCCGGGCCGCCGGGGACCGGGCCCGTGCGGACGACCAGCCGGGCACCAGGTGGTCCACCGCTCCGTGTGGCAGGCCGGCGAGCAGCCCGGCCAGCAGGTACGCGGGCGAGGTCCCGACCCCGGTGTGACGGATCAGCGGTGCCAGGGCGAGCAGGCCGGCGACGGCCAGGACGGAGGCGTGTCCCCGGCCCACCGGCAGCCCGGGTGCCGCCTGGTCCGGCGCGATGACCGGACGGTGCCGCCCCGGGGCGCCGGCGGGGGTGGTCACGGCCGTCCCGCGACCGCGAGTTCGTTCCGTCGGGCCAGGCTGCGCAGCCGGGCCAGGTCGAGGGCGCCCCAGCCCACCTTCGACGCGACGGAGAGGAGCACGAACAGGGCGGTGTCAGTGGTCGGGCCGAGCAGCTCGAGGCCGGACGGGCCGGCGAGCCAGATCAGTGGGTATCCGATCCAGAGGACGGTGAGCACGGCCGCCGCCTCGACGTACGCGTGGCGCAGCCCGTCGGGCTGGCGACGTGCGACGGATCGCAGTGGCCCCCAGATCACCGCGAAGATGCCCAGCAGCGCCACGGTGCCGAGGGTGAAGTACCGGTATCGGCTCCCCGGGTCGGCGGAGAGGTCGGCGAGAAGGCCGGCGGCGATCATGGCGACGTTCAGCCCGACCAGGGTGGCCGGCAGGACCGGGTGCCGGCCGGGCAGGGCGTGGGTGGCGGTGAGCGCGAGCGCGACCAGCAGGAGCGAGGCGCTGACCGCCCAGTCGGCGTAGCGGGCCCAGTAGACCGACTGGCCGCCGGCATCCGTCACCCGGCCACCGCCGAGGGCGAGGGCGGTGTACCAGAGCCCGGACCAGACGGGAACCGCGACCGCGACCTGGTACTCGATCGCGGGGACACCGCGGGGCCGTGCCCACCAGGCGAGGAAGAGCAGTGTCCCGCCTGCCATCGAGGTGACGTACAGCCACAACCACCAGCCGGTCACGCCGCACTCCGGATCGAGGATCGGCGGATTCCCGTCGGCGCCGCGCTCACCGACCTACGGTAACGGTTGACAACGGACTTATCCGGCGATCTGGACGGCTGTGGGCGGGGGACGGCGATGAACTTCGAGAACACCTTCTCCTACAACGTGGACCAGTTCACGCTGATCTCCCACGTCCTCAGCCTGGGCTTCGCGGTGATGGCGGCCGGGCTGGTCTACTTCCTGGTGACCCGGGGCTCGGTCGCGCCGCGTTACCAGTTCTCCTCCGTGCTCTCGGCCGTGGTGATGGTGTCGGCCTTCTTCGAGCTGTATCTGCTTTACCAGCGATGGGTGGGCGCCTTCCGCTGGGACGGCACCGCCTTCGTCCAGTCCGGCACCCTCTTCTCCAACGGCTACCGCTACGTCAACTGGTCGATCGACGTTCCGGTGCTGTTGATCCAGCTGCTGGTGGTCATGGGAGTGACCGGTCGCCGATTCCACCTGACCTGGGTCGCCTTCGTCGCCGGTGGGCTCGCCATGATCTACACCGGGTACGCGGGCCAGTTCCACGAGGTGCAGCCCTCGGCGCCGTTCTGGGTGTGGGGGCTGGTCAGCACGGTCTTCTTCGTGCTCCTGCTGGGCCTCGTCGCGCGGACCATCTTCGGCAACCTGGACCGGCTGCCCCCGACGGCGCGACCGCTGGCCCGCGGCGTGTGGTGGCTGGTGCTCGTGTCCTGGCTGCTCTACCCCGGGGCGTATCTCATGCCGGCCCTGTGGGACTCGGCCGACGGCGTGGTGGCGCGACAGATCACGTACACGATCGCGGACATCACCTCGAAGGTCGTCTACGGCGTCCTGCTCGGGATCATCGCCCGCCGGATCAGCGCGACCGAAGGGTACGCGCCGGCAGTGGCCGACGAGGTCGCCCTCCCTCGCGGTGGGGTGACCGGTGGGGGTGGCGCGGGGGACCGGGCGGGCCGGGGCGGCGGGCGCGGCCGGGCCGGTCACGGTCGGTAGGATCGTCGACCATGAGCACGCCTCGCCCCGTCCTCGTGGTGGACTTCGGAGCCCAGTACGCCCAGCTCATCGCGCGCCGCGTCCGGGAGGCGAGGGTCTATTCGGAGATCGTCCCGCATTCCATGCCGGTGTCCGAGATGCTGGCGAAGAACCCGGCCGCGATCATCCTGTCCGGCGGCCCGTCCAGCGTCTACGCCCCGGACGCCCCGCAGATCGACGCCGGCATGTTCGACACCGACGTGCCGGTCTTCGGCATCTGCTACGGCTTCCAGGCGATGGCCCAGGCGCTCGGCGGCACGGTCGCGCGGACCGGCAACCGCGAGTACGGCGGCACCCCGCTGCGCCCGCGCCTGACCGAGCCCGGTGTGCTGCTGCGGGACCTGCCGGCCGACCTGCCGGTGTGGATGAGCCACGGCGACTGCGTGACCGAGGCCCCGGAGGGCTTCACCGTCACCGCCGAGTCGGCGGGCGCCCCGGTCGCCGCGTTCGAGGACCTGGCCGGCCGCCGGGCCGGCGTGCAGTTCCACCCGGAGGTGGGGCACACCGCGCACGGTCAGGAGATGCTGACCCGCTTCCTCTACGACATCGCCGGCGTCGCACCGACCTGGACGCCCGAGAACATCATCGACGAGCAGGTCGCCCGGATCCGCGAGCAGATCGGCGACAAGGAGGTCATCTGCGGCCTCTCCGGCGGCGTCGACTCGGCGGTCGCCGCGGCGCTGGTCCACCGGGCCGTGGGCGACCAGCTCACCTGCGTCTTCGTCGACCACGGGCTGCTGCGGGCCGGTGAGGCCGAGCAGGTGGAGAAGGACTACGTCGCCGCGACCGGCATCAAGCTCAAGGTGGTCGACGCGCGGGAGCGGTTCCTCGGCGCGCTCGCCGGGGTGACCGATCCGGAACAGAAGCGCAAGATCATCGGTCGGGAGTTCATCCGGGTCTTCGAGGCCGCCGCCCGCGAGATCGCCGCGCACGGCGACGTCGAGTTCCTGGTGCAGGGCACCCTCTACCCGGACGTGGTGGAGTCCGGCGGCGGCACCGGCACCGCCAACATCAAGAGCCACCACAACGTCGGCGGCCTGCCCGCGGACCTGAAGTTCTCCCTGGTCGAGCCGCTGCGCACGCTGTTCAAGGACGAGGTCCGCACGATCGGCCTGGAGTTGGGGCTGCCCGAGGCGATGGTGTGGCGGCACCCGTTCCCCGGCCCGGGCCTGGCCATCCGGATCATCGGCGCGGTCGACGAGGAGCGCCTCGCCGTGCTCCGCCGGGCCGACCTGATCGCCCGGCAGGAGCTGACCGCCGCCGGCCTGGACCGGGGCGTCTGGCAGTTCCCGGTGGTGCTGCTGGCCGACGTCCGCAGCGTCGGGGTGCAGGGCGACGGGCGCACCTACGGCCATCCGGTGGTGCTGCGCCCGGTCTCCAGCGAGGACGCGATGACCGCCGACTGGTCCCGGCTGCCCTACGACGTGGTGGCCCGGATCTCCACCCGGATCACCAACGAGGTCGCCGAGGTCAACCGGGTGGTCCTGGACGTGACCAGCAAGCCGCCGGGCACCATCGAGTGGGAGTGACGCCGGGTCAGGCGGCGGGCGGCGGCCCGGCCTGCGGCCCCGCCGGCGGGACCGGCGGCCAGCCGGGCGCGGTGCCCGGCGGGTGCGGCCAGGCGGGCGCGCCGGCCGGCTCCTCGGGCATCAGGAACCACATCACCGGGTACGCGAGCGCGGCCAGCCCGCCGGTGAGCACGGTGGCGGTTGCGAAGACCACCCGGACCAGCGTGGGGTCGAGGGCGAAGTAGCGGCCGAGGCCGCTGGCCACACCGGCGATCATGCGGTCGCTGACCGGCCGGCGGAGCTGCTTGTACGGGGCCCGGGAGGGGTTCGTGGAGGTCATGTCTCCACGGTCCCGCGCCGGTCGGCGGGCGACCTCGGTGACCGCCCGGACGCCTACCCTGATCCGTCCCTGAGGCGCCAGCGGAGAGTCAGGAATCTGACTCTTTTCGATGGAGGTAACCCCGGCCGGGGAGAATTTGCTCCCGTGACCACCTCGCTGGAGCCGCTGCGCAGGATCGCGGCATACGCAGTTTGTGCTGATTCAAACGGCCGAGTGTTGCTGGTCCGCGCATCGGAGCGCTCCGGCACCCCCGGCACCTGGTCGCTCCCCGGAGGAGCGGTCGACCACGGTGAGGACCCGAAGCACACGGTCGTGCGGGAGACCGCGGCCGAGACCGGGCTCTCGGTGGCGGTCGCCGGCCTCCAGGACGTGCTCGCCGACATGCGGGCGCTGCCCGAGCGGCGCATCACGATCCACACCGACCGGCTGCTCTACACCGTGTCGGTCCGCGGCGGGACGCTGACCGAGCGGGTCGACCGCCCCACCGACCTGGCCCGCTGGTTCACCCTCGACGAGGCCCGGGAGCTGCCGCTGCGGTCGTTCACCGCACGCGCGCTGGGCCTGCCCACCTCCACCGACGACATCGTGCCGGAGGAGGTCCCCGAGTTCCCCTCGTTCTACGCCGTCCCCGGCCCCGACGGGCTGCACCGGGCGCAGCGCTTCGCGGCGTACGCCGTGGTCACCGACCCGGAGGAGCGGGTGCTGCTGACCCGGGTGTCCGACGGCTACCCGGGCGCCGGCTGCTGGCACCTGCCGGGCGGCGGCACCGACTACGGCGAGCAGCCGGGCGCCGCGCTGATCCGGGAGCTGGTCGAGGAGACCGGGCAGACCGGCCGCCTGGTCGAGCTGCTCGGGGTGGCCAGCCACCGCGACGCCGCCTCGCTCGGCCCGGAGGGCTACCCGATCGACTGGCACGGCGTACGCGCCTTCTACCGGGTGGTGGTCGACCAGCCCGCGCCGCCCACCGTCACGGACGTCGGCGGCTCGACGTGCGAGGCCCGCTGGTTCCGCCGGGAGGAACTCGGCGCCCTCCCCACCGACCGCCTCACCGAGGTCACGGCCGAAGCCGTCCAGGCCGCCCACCTCCTCTGACCCCCCACCCCGGCCCGCACCCGCGCGTCCCACCCCGGCGATCATGAAGTTGACGGCGCGAAATGTCCGTCTCGGTACCGCTAACCTCATGATCGACGGAGTGCGCGGCGGGACGGGGTGGGTGCGGTGCGGGAAGAGCGGCGGGTCGGGGCCTACGGAGTGCTGCGCGACTCCGACGGGCGGGTGCTGCTCGCGCGCGGGGCGGCCGGATGCCCCTGCCCGGGGGTGTGGCAGCTGCCCGGCGGCGGGGTCGAGCACGCGGAGCACCCCGCCGACGCCGTGGTACGCGAGTTCGCCGAGGAGACCGGACTGAGCGTGGTGGTCGCCGGGATCCGGGCCGCCGTCGCCGACGTGTCCGTCTTCCGGGACGAGGGCGTCGCGCTGCACACCGACCGGCTGATCTTCGACGTGGAGGCCCGCGGCGGGCGGCTGCGCCCCGAACCGGACGGCGGGACCGACGACGTGGGCTGGTTCACCCCCGAGGAGGCCGGGGCCCGGCCGCTGATGCCGTTCACCGCCGAGCTGCTCGGCCTGCCGGTGACGCCGCTGCCGGCCGACCTGCCCCGGGCCCGGCCCGTCGCGCCGGCCGGTCCGGCCGCCGACCGCCGGCAGCGTTTCGCCGCGTACGGGCTGGTCACCGATCCGACCGACCGGGTGCTGCTCACCATGATCGCGGACGGCTACCCGGGCGCCGGGCGGTGGCACCTGCCCGGCGGCGGCACCGACCACGGTGAGCAGCCGGCCGCCGGGCTGCTGCGGGAACTGGTCGAGGAGGCCGGGCAGCTGGGGCGGGTGGTCGACCTGCTGGCCGTGGACAACCTGCACAATCCGAGCGCGCTCGGCCCGGAACGCCGCCCACTGGACTGGCACGGCATCCGGGTGATCTACCGGGTTCGCGTGGACGCGCCGACCGACGCGGTGGTGACCGAGCAGGCGGGTGGTTCCACCGCCCGGGCCGCCTGGTTCGCGCCGGCCGAGATCGCCGCCCTACGGATGACCGACGTGGCGGCCCGGGCCACCGGCCGGCGGGTGAGCTGAACCGCTCGCCGAGCCGGCCTGGGCCACCTCCGGTACAGTCGGGAGTTGGGATTGGTCGACGAAAACGGGCGTTGAGGCCCGAGATGGGAATAAGTGAGCGGTTCGCGCGGTTAAGGGAGTTATAAGTACCGCCGGCAGCTATCGCCAAGCCCCTATCCCCTGTGCAATGGTGTACTCCGCAAATGGGCTGCCGGGCCCGAAAGGTCCGGCACGAGACAGCCGGACACCCGCCCCTACGTGGGCGGTCAGCCGATCCGGTGATGGAGGAAACGTGCCGAGAGCCCCATGGCGCCGGCGTCGTACGACTGACAGTCCGCGCCCCGCAGGGCGTCGCTGGGCGGGCCGGTTGCGCCGCAGCAGCACGTTCGCCCGCCAGGTGCTGCTGGTCCGGGTGGGCCGCCGTGACGGCGGCCCCGGGACCGACCTGGTCACCCCCGACCACCGCTACGCCGACCGCCAGCGGCTCCGCTACGGCCGGCTCGACGCCGAGGTCGAGGCGGTACGCCCGATCAGCCCGGTGCTCGTCCCGGCCGTGCCGGTCGACGATTCCCCGGCGATGTCCATCCCGCTCCTGCCCGGCGAGCGCACCGCCGCCCGCCGTGCCAAGTTCGCGCTGGTCAACGCCTGTACCCTGAGCAGCCTCATGCTCGGCATGCTGGCCATCTTCCTGGCCATGCAGGGCGAGGTGCGGATCGCCGCCGTCTGCCTGATCGCGTGCGTCGCGTTCGACGGCCTCGACGGCGCCCTGGCCCGCAAGCTCGGCGTGGCCAGCCCGTTCGGCGCGCAGATGGACTCGCTGGCCGACATGTGCTCGTTCGGCCTCGCCGCGCCGGTGGTGGTCTACGCCTCGCTGGCCGGCTCGGTGCCCCCGGCCGCCGCCGCGGTCGCCTGTGCCCTCGTCGCCGCGTGTGCGGCGATCCGGCTCGCCCGCTTCAACGTCTCGCCCAAGGACGGCCGCTTCTTCTGCGGCGTACCGACCACGATGGCGGCGGCGGTGCTCGCCCTGACCGTGGCGATCGGCGTGCCGGTCTCCGGTCTGGTCATGGTCGCCGGCGTGGCGCTGCTCGCCTTTGCCATGGTGTCGAGCTTCCCCTACGCCAAGCTCGCCCGGCTGCTGAAGCTGCCGCCGTGGCTCTGGCTGGCCCCGGTGGTCGGCGCGCTCGTCGACATCCGGCTCACCTTCGCCCTCGTGGTGGTGGGCTACCTGGTCAGCGGCCCGCTGCTCTGGCTGCACCAGCGCCGGGCCGCCTGACCCGGACCCGTACGACAGAAGGGGCGCCGCGCATCGCGCGGTGCCCCTTCTCGCGTTCTCCCGCCTCAGCGCCAGCGGGCGATGACCGTGCTGCCACCGACCACCTTGTCGCCCGGCCCGACCAGCGGGTCCGCGGCGTCGGCCGGCAGGTAGACGTCGGTCCGCGAGCCGAAGCGGATCAGGCCGAACCGCTCGCCCCGGGCCAGCAGCGAGCCGACGGGCGCCCGCTGCACGATCCGGCGGGCGATCAGCCCGGTGCGCTGGGCCACCACCACCGTGCCGTGGTCGGTGTCCAGCACCGTGTACGCCGCCACGTTGTGCTCGGCGTCCGGCTTCATGGCGTTGACGAACCCGCCGTCGGCGACGAAGTAGTCGATCACCTTGCCGGCCACCGGTGCGCGGTTGACGTGCACGTCCAGCACCGACAGGAACACCGCGATCCGCAGCCACTCGCCGTCGCCGAAGCGCTCGTCCTGCAGCCGCTGCACGGAGAGGACCTGGCCGTCCGCGGACGCGACCACCGCCGACGGGTCCTCCGGGACGTCCCGCTCCGGGTCCCGGAAGAACGCGGCCACCGGGGCGGCGGCCAGCGCCGGCAGCAACCAGAGCCGGGATTTCGGCCGGGCGGCCCGGGCCAGGGCGGCCAGGCCGAGCGTGATGCCGGCGGCGGCCACGCCGTTGGAGTCGATGTGCATCTGCCGAGTCAGTGGCACGCTCGACGGCCGGTACGCCGGCGACAGCGAGGCCGCCAGCGTGGCCGGCGCCGGGGTGAAGCGCAGGTGGTGCACGCGTACCGGCGGGGAGTTGCGCAGCACCACGTCGGTGCGGATTCCGTGCAGCACGCCCTGGCGGTCCAGCTCGGCGCCCGCGCCCTCGGTGCGGAACAGCGGCGCGGCGACGCTCAGCACCGCCCCGTCGGACAGGTACTTCGACAGCTCGTCGACCGCGGCGCGAGCCTCCTCGGCGGTCCCGGTGAACGGCTCGGCGACGACGACCGCCGCCGCGGCGTCCGCCTCGGCGAGGGCGTCGACGACGCGTACCCGGTCGGCGACCCAGCGGCCCTGGGCCGTCACGTGCTCCCGCAGCGCCGCCGCCGCGGCGCCCTCCGCCGGCACCACGACGAGCCGGTCGCCGGGGAGCAGCGCCTCGATCGCCGCGGCCAGCACCGCGGACTCCGGGGTCGCGCCGACCAGCAGGCCGGCCTTGGGGTCGTTACGCCGGGCGAACTCGCTGACGAGCGTACGGGCGGCGCGCTCGCCGATGCGGACCGCACCGGACGGAGCGGTGACGCGCACGGCGGGGGACTGGGTCATGTCTGACGAGCTCCTGACGAGTGAGAGACGGACGGCAACCGCCTCGGCGGCGGCCGACCGGCCGGGGAGCGCCCTGCGTGGTCGGGGTGGCGGGGCCGGCCGGCGGAGGCGGGATCTCCACCGACCAGCATAGGCCGCGTCGCCGCGCCGCCGCACCGGCGCGGTCGGGCCGTCACCCGGCCCGGCCCGCCCGCGATCCGTCGTCGTCACCCGGGTCGAGCGGTGGCAGCTCGCGGGTGGCCGGCTCGGCCCGGCCCGCGGGCCCGCCGGTGCCCGGCTCCTCGGTCGCCGGCTCGGCCGGTGACCGGAGCGGCTCCGGGTCGGCGGGTCGGTCCGCCCACGCCGGGGGTTCCGGGTATGCGGGCCGGTCCTCCGACGCCGACGTCGGCACGTCGGTCGTCGCGTCGGTGGGCCACTCGTCGGCCTCCGCGGGCACCGCCCGGCCGCCGGCCGGGATGCCGTCACGGTACGGCGCGGACACTGTCGTCTCCGGTCCCTCGGCCGGGCCCGGCTGGTCGGACTGCTCCGGCCGGTCCGGCCCGCGACCCGAGCGCAACGCCCCGACCAGCCCCAGCAGTCCGATCAGGACCAGCCCACCGGCGAGGAACCAGCCGACCGGCGGAACGGCCAGCCCGAGGATCCGGGCGAGCAGCCACCAGAGGGCCAGCCCGAGGAAGACGAGCCCGAAGGCGAACGACACGACGTCGGTGCGGTGGGCCTTCACCGGGTCACCTCCAGGTTTCCGGCGTTCACGTGGACGTAGAGACGCAGCTTGCCGCCGCCGGGGCCGTCCGCGCCGGCGTCGGTGCTCTCCCAGTGGCGGCCGTTGAGCCCGCCGGTGCGCCGGCCGAAGACCGTGGCCTCACCGGCGTTGACGTCCGCCACCGTGGTCACGTCCACGTCCGGCGGCACGACCACTGTCGCGTTGCCGAGGTTCACGTCGACGGTCACCTGGACGTCCTGCTTGTCGAAGTCGATGGCGCGCAGGTCGAGCACCGCGTCACCGAAGTTGTTCTCGTACCGGTCGGCCAGGTCGCGCCGGTCGGTGGGGGCCCAGGTGACGTTCCCGTCGATGCCGCGGACCCGGTCGTAGGACTCGGCGACGGTGGCGACGCCGAGCGCCGCCGCGGTGACCAGACCGAGAGCGATCAGCCACCGGGCCCGGCCGAACCAGGTGCCCACGAGCAGCCCGAGGCCGATGGTGGCCAACACCGCGGCGAAGTAGCCGGCCGCGCCGACCGGGAAGACGTCGAGCAGGTCGAGCATCGCCACCAGGCCCAGCGCCAGGAAGATCAGCGAGAACGTGATCGCGCCGAGGGCCGAGCGCTCCTTCGGCCGCTTCGGCGGTCGCGGCGGTCGGACCGGCGCCGGGGAGGGGCGCGATCCGGCGTACGGGCCGTGCGGGGCGAACGGCGGGCGGTAGCCCCCCGGTGGCAGGGGCGCTCCCACCGGGGCCGGCGGTGGCACGGCCGCCGGGTCGCCGAGCGGGCCGCCCGTGGTGGGCGCGACCGGCCACGTCGGGGCCGCGTCGGAGATCGGCGGGGTGACCGCGGGCAGCGCGGCGGTCACCGGCTCGGGCCGGACCGGTCGGGCGCCGGCCGCGGCGGGCCAGCCCGGAGCGGACAGCGGCGTGGCCGGGTAGCCCGGCTCGACCGGGGTGGGCGGGAGACCCGAACCGACCGGCGTGGCCGGGTAGCCCGGCGGCTCGGGCCAGGCGGACGGCGCGGGTGGGTAGCCCGGTTCGGCCGGGGTGGCCGGTGGGTAGCCCGGTTCGGGGTGGGCCCCGGCCACCGACGGGCGGGTGACGGTGGGCGGCGTGCCCTCGACCGGTCCGTGCGACGGGACCGAGGGGGAGGGTCCGCCGGCCCACGGCGCGCCCGGGGCGGCGGGCCCGGCCCAGGACCCGGGGGTGCCCATCCGGCCCACCCGGCCCGCCGGGTCGCGGGGCTCGCGGTTGAGCAGCAGCGCGCCGCCGACCAGGATCACCGCACCGAGCAGGATGGCCCGGAAGCCGTCGGTGACGACGTAGGCGAAGCCGACCGCGACCACGAGGCCGAGCACGATCACGGTGATCGGGGACATGCTGGAGCGCCCACGGCCGAGCATCGACTCCACCGGCGAGGCGGTGTCCCCCTCGCCGGGGATGATCAGCCACGCGGCGACGTAGACGAGGATGCCGATGCCGCCGAAGAAGCCGAGCACGGCCAGCAGGACGCGCCACAGCACCGGGTCGGTGTTGGTGGCCCGGCCGATGGCCGCGCAGACGCCGGCCAGGTAGCGGCCCTCCCGGGGGCGGACCAGCCCGTACCGGGTGGTGAAGCCGGCCGCACCGGGCGGTGGGGCGTACCCACCGGGTGGTGGATCGGCGAACGGCGCGCCGCCCGGCGGCGGGGTCGCGTCGTCGGCGGCGGATGCCGACCCCGGCGGGGGCGGCGGCGGATCGTCCTGTGCTGCCGCCCAGGGGCGGGGCGGACGGGCAGCGTCCTCGGTCATGACTCCGATACTGCTGCCCCGGCCGCCCGGCCGACCTCAGGACCCGACCCTGACCCCACCCTGAGATCCGCCGATGGTGAATGTCCGGGGCGTCCCCGTGGTCCGGGGCGTTCCCGCCGTGTGACGATCGGGTCGTCGGCCGTTGCCGGCACCTCGCGCCGACCCGGGAGCCTCCCATCAGCAGCACCGTCACGCCCCACCCGCCGCGCCTCTACCGGGCCACCGAGCACCGGTTGGCCGCCGGGGTGGCCGCCGGCATCGCCGACCACCTGGGCATCCCGGTGCTGCGGGTGCGGATGGCGTTCATGGTGCTGCTCGGGCTCAGCGGTCTCGGGCTGCTGCTCTACGCCGCCTTCTGGGCGGTGGTCCCGCCCCGCCCCGGCGACACCGCCGCTCCGCCCCGCCGCGACCTCACCCAACTGCTGCCGTTCGTGGCGATCGGGCTGGGCGTGCTGCTGTTGCAGGTGTTCGCGTTCAACTCGGTGGGCGCCGCCGGGACCGCCGGCTGGCTGGTGGCGATCATCGCGGTCGGGGCCGGCGTCATCTGGCACCAGTCCGGGCCGGAGCGTCGTCGCCAGTGGGGCGACTCGGCCGTGCCCTGGCTGGGCGCGGTGGTGGAGGAGAGCGACCGGCGGGCGTTCGTGCTCCGCTTCGTCGGGGGCGGCGTGCTCGTCGCGGTCGGCATCATCGGCGTGGCCGCGGTCTACTCGCCGGCGCAGAACTTCGACGCGGTGCTCAACGGCGTCATCTTCGCCCTGGTCGGGCTCGCCGGGGTGGGCGTGGTGACCGGCCCGGTGCTCTGGCGCACCTGGAACCAGCTCCGGTCGGAGCGGGAGGGGCGGATCCGCGAGCAGGAGCGCGCCGAACTGGCCGCCATGGTGCACGACCAGGTGCTGCACACGCTCGCCCTGATCCAGCGCAACGCCGGCGACGTCAAGACGGTGCAGCGGCTGGCCCGGGGTCAGGAACGGTCGCTGCGCAACTGGCTCTACAAGCCGACGGCCTCGCCGACCGAGCGGTTCGCGGCCGCCATGGAGCAGGCCGCGGCCGAGGTGGAGGACACGTTCGCCATCACCGTCGAGGCGGTGGTGGTCGGCGACCGCGAGACCGACGAGCGGGTCGGGGCGCTGGTCGCCGCCGCCCGGGAGGCCCTGGTCAACGCGGCCCGGCACGCCGGGGTGCAGACCGTGTCGCTCTACGCCGAGGTCGAGCCGGAGCAGGTCAGCGTCTTCGTCCGGGACCGGGGCAAGGGCTTCGACCCGGATACGGTGGAGAATCACCGGCACGGCGTCCGAGGCTCGATCATCGGACGGATGAAGCGGCACGGCGGCCGGTCGGAGATCCGGTCCGAACCCGGCGAGGGGACCGAGGTCCGGCTGATCCTGCCGATCAGCGGCTCCGGCGCCACCACGGAAAGGGACAGGTGACCATGTCCGAGCAGGAACCGGTCGAGGGCGCGACGCCGCGGGGTCCGCTGCGGGTGTTCCTCGTCGACGACCACGCCATGTTCCGCGCCGGCGTCCGCGCCGAGCTGGGTGCGCGGGTCGACGTGGTGGGCGAGGCCAGTTCGGTGGCCGAGGCGGTGACCCGGATCGCGGCGACCCAGCCGGACGTGGTGCTGCTCGACGTGCACATGCCGGACGGCGGTGGCCGGGCCGTGCTGGAGGCGATGCGGCGGACCCACCCGCAGGTGAAGTTCCTGGCGTTGAGCGTATCCGACGCCGCCGAGGACGTGATCGGCCTGATCCGGGCGGGCGCCCGGGGCTACGTCACGAAGACCATCTCTCCCGAGGAGCTGACCGACGCGATCCGTCGGGTGGCCGACGGCGACGCCGTGTTCAGCCCGCGGCTGGCCGGGTTCGTGCTGGACGCGTTCGCGTCCCGACCGGACGCGCCGGTCGCCGATCCCGAGCTGGACCAGCTCACCAACCGGGAGCGCGAGGTGCTCCGGCTGCTCGCCCGGGGCTACGCGTACAAGGAGATCGCCAAGGAGCTGTTCATCTCGATCAAGACGGTCGAGACGCACGTCTCCAACGTGCTGCGCAAGCTCCAGATGTCGAACCGGTACGAGTTGTCCCGCTGGGCCGCCGACCGCCGGCTGGTCTGACCGGCGGGCCGGGTCACCTCGGCACCCTCGTCCGGCCGGTCGGCCGTGGCGTACGGCCGGCCGAGGCCGGCATCGTCCGGATGGTCAGAACCGCGAGCGTCCGTCGCGTACCGGGGTGGGCGGGGCGCATCTCACAGCGCCGGACGTGCGGGGTGGTCCCGGCAGCTCTGGGCACGTCTTTCCTGTTCAGAGCCGTGCGATCGGGGACGTTTGTGATCTTTTCTCAAGTATCGGCAACGTGGCGGGCAACTAACGGCTTGATAACGGCACCTTCACGGAAAGGGCCGGTGGGTGTCACAGTGGCAGCACCTCACCCCCCGGTGTGAGGCACCTCGTCGGGCCCGCCGACCACGTGACGCGCTCTCCGCGCCGCTGCGTGGTCGTCGACCCTGCTCGGTGTCCTCGTCGAAGGGTGTGGCGCCCGGCGATCGGTACCCCTGGGGTGTCCCGATTTCCTCTGCGGTAAACCGGCGGTCTGTGGTTCGGGTCGTCGGCGGTGTCACCCCCCCCAACGTGCGTGAAACCCACGACGGAACCAGGTTAGAAAGAGGAGGCCCCTCGGAATGAGAGTCTCGAAGCGGGCGAGCGGCGCCCTCGCGGTTGGCGCGGCATTCGCGCTCGTCGCGTCCGGCTGCTCCAGCGGGAACAACGACGGTGGTGACGCCGGCGCCAGCAAGGACGGCGCCATCACGATCCACGGCGTTCAGCCGGAGAACCCTCTGGTTCCGGCCAACACCACCGAGACCGGTGGCGGCAAGATCATCGACATGATGTGGACGGGTCTCGTCGAGTACCCGAACAACGGCGGCGCGCCCCAGAACGCGCTGGCGGACACCATCGAGACCAAGGACTCGAAGGTGTTCAACATCAAGATCAAGCAGAACACCAAGTTCCACGACGGCACCCCGGTGAAGGCGAAGAACTTCGTCGACGCCTGGAACTGGGCCGCCTACTCGCCGAACGGCGCCGCCAACGGCTCCTTCTTCTCCGACATCCAGGGCTACGGCGACGTGGCCACCTCCGACCCGGACGGCGACGGCCCGCAGAAGGCCCCGCAGCCCAAGGTCGACAAGATGTCCGGCCTGAAGGTCGTCGACGACTGGACCTTCGAGGTCACCCTCGCCGCCCCGACCGCGGTCTTCCCGACCAAGCTCGGCTACAGCGCGTTCATGCCGCTGCCGGATGCCTTCTTCACCCAGAAGGCCGAGGACTTCGGCAAGAAGCCGATCGGCAACGGTCCGGTCAAGTTCGTGTCGTGGCAGGACAACGTCGAGATCAAGCTGACCCGCTTCGACGACTACACCCTGCGTGACAAGGTGAAGATCAAGGACGTCGGGATCAAGCTGTACCAGGACGAGAACGCCGCCTACAGCGACCTGATCTCCGGCAACCTGGACTTCATGGAGACGGTTCCGACCTCCGCGCTCGCCGGCGAGAAGTACAAGGCCGACCTCGGTGACCGGGCGCTGAACACCGTCACCCCGTCGACCGCGTTCATCGCCTTCCCGATCTACGACAAGCGGTTCGCGAATAAGGACCTGCGCAAGGCGGTCTCGCTGTCGATCGACCGGCAGGCGATCAGCGACAAGATCTTCTTCGGCACCCGCAAGCCGGCCGACAGCTGGGCCAACCCGCTGACCCCGGGCGCCCCGGCGGGCAACTGCACCTCCTGCAAGTTCGACCCGGCCCAGGCCAAGGAGCTGCTCGCCAAGGCCGGTGGCTTCACCGGTGAGATGGTCTTCTACTACAACGCCGACTCCAGCCACAAGGACTGGATGGAGGCCGTCGCGCAGCAGGTGAAGACCAACCTCAACATCAACGCGCGTGCCGAGGGTGTCCCCACCTTCGCGGTGTTCCGCCAGAACATCAACGCCTACAAGATGAAGGGCCCGTACCGCGCGGCCTGGCAGCAGGACTACCCGGACATCGAGAACTGGGTGAACCCGCTGTTCGTCACCGGTGGCTCCTCGAACGACGGCAAGTACAGCAACCCGGCCGTCGACGCCGGCGCCAAGGAGGCCAGCGCCGCTGGCAGCCTGGAGGACTCGCACAAGAAGTTCGAAGAGGTTCTGAAGCTGGTCGACGAGGACGTCCCGTCCATCCCGATCTACTTCTACGGCCAGCAGGCCGGCCACTCGGAGAAGATCAAGAAGCTCGAGCTCACCAACGTGGGCGAGCTGGACCTGAGCTCGGTCGAGCTCTGATCCGATCGGTCTGACCCCTGGGTCGGGCTCGCCGAACCCGGTGAGCCCGGCCCGGGGGCCGTTCCGCGACTGGGTGTCACCACGCCCACCCTCGCACCTGACCGCCATCCCGTGTCGGCGTACCGTCGTCCGACGCCCCCTGTTCCTGGAGGCCACCCCATGGGCCGTTATCTGGTGAGACGGCTACTCCAACTCGTGCCGGTCTTCATCGGCACGACGTTCCTGATCTACTGGCTCGTCTGGTCGGTGCCCGGCGACCCGTTCGCCGGCAAGTGCGGTGAGCGGCGCTGCCCGCAGCAGTACATCGACTTCATGACCGACAAGTACCACCTGGATCAGAACATCTTCGTCCAGTACTTCACGTACATGCAGAACCTGCTGCAGGGCGACTTCGGCGAGACGTTCAGCGGTCGGTCGATCAACGACATCATCCTGACGTCCTACCCGAACACCATGAAGCTGGCCGTCGTGGCGCTGGCGATCGAGGCGCTCATCGGCCTCACCGCCGGTGTGCTGACCGGCCTGCGGCGCAACGGCTTCCTGGACAACCTGGTGCTCGTCTCCACGCTGTTCCTGATCGCGCTGCCGGTCTTCGTGGTCGGCTTCGTGCTGCAGTGGCTGTTCGGCGTGAAGTGGGGCATCGTGACGCCGACGGTCTCCAGCGAGATGCGCCTCACGGAACTGATCATTCCGGGCTTCGTGCTGGGAAGCGCCTCGACGGCGTACATCGCCCGGGTCGCGCGCACCAGCATCGCCGAGAACCGGCGCTCCGACTACGTGCGCACCGCGATCGCCAAGGGCCTGCCGATGCGCCGGGTGGTCGGGGTGCACCTGCTGCGCAACTCGCTGATCCCGGTGGTCACGCTGCTCGGCACGGACCTGGGCGCCCTGATGGGTGGCGCGATCGTCACCGAGGGCATCTTCCAGATCAACGGCATCGGCCGACAGGTCTTCCGTTCGATCGTCACCAAGGAGAGCGCTACCGTTGTCTCCATCGTGATCGTGCTGGTGCTTGTCTACCTGCTGATGAACCTGCTGGTGGACCTGCTGTACGCAGCCCTGGACCCGAGGATCCGTTATGAGTGACCCCTCCACCGCATCGATCGTCAGCACCCCCCGGCCCGAGGAGCCGCGCGAGCTCGCGGCGTCGCCCGACGCCGGGCAGCCCGAGGGCGCCCGCAAGGAGAAGCCGCGCGGCCTGCTCGGCGACGCCTGGCGCGACCTGCGTCGCAAGCCGCTCTTCTGGATCTCGGCGGCGTTCATCCTGATGTTCATCGTGATGGCCGCCTTCCCGTCGCTGTTCAGCTCGGGCGACGCCGTCAACGGCGACCTGGCCCGCAGCCTCGGCAAGCCGTCGTCGGACGCCTGGTTCGGCTACGACGTGCAGGGCCGCGACGTCTACGCGCGCACCATCTACGGCGCCCGCGCGTCCATCGTCGTGGCGCTGTTGTCGGTGCTCGGCACGATGCTCATCGGCGGCGCCATGGGCATGATGTCCGGCTACCGCGGCGGCTGGGTGGACTCGCTGCTCTCCCGGATCGCGGACGTCTTCTTCGGCCTGCCGTTCGTGCTGGGCGCGATCGTCATCCTGACCACCTTCAACGGCTCGGGCAGCAGCAACAGCAAGGCCCAGATCATGTTCCTGGTGATCATGTCGCTGACGGTGCTGAGCTGGCCGGTGGTCATGCGGCTCATGCGCTCCTCGGTCCTCGCCACCCGCGAGGCCGACTACATCGTGGCGGCCCGCGCCCTGGGCGCGGGCACCGGCCGGATCGTGCTGAAGCACCTGCTGCCGAACTGTCTGGCCCCGCTGCTGGTCTACGGCACCATCATGGTCGGGTCGTTCATCGGCGCGGAGGCGACGCTGTCCTTCCTGGGCGTCGGCCTGAAGAGTCCGGTCGTGTCGTGGGGCATCATGATCAGTGAGGCGCAGAACTACATCCGTGTCGCGCCGTACCTGCTCTTCTTCCCTGCCGCGTTCCTCGTCGCGGCCGTGCTGAGCTTCGTGATGCTCGGCGAGGCGGTCCGCGAGGCCCTCGACCCGAAGCTCCGATAGGGGAACTGAGTTGTCCGACATTCTCGTGTCCGAGCAGTCCGCTCCGGGCGCCGACGGATCCGGCCGCCCCTCGGGCCGCCTGCTCGAGGTCGACGACCTGCGGGTGGAGTTCCGCACCAGGGACGGCGTCGCCAAGGTCATCAACGGGGTGACGTACCACGTCGACGCGGGGGAGACCCTCGCCGTGCTCGGCGAGTCCGGCTCCGGCAAGAGCGTCACCGCGCAGACCGTCATGGGCATCCTGGACACCCCGCCCGGGTTCGTCACCGGCGGCCAGGTGCGCTTCCACGGCAAGGACATGCTCAAGATGTCCGCCGAGCAGCGGCGTCGGATCCGTGGCGAGGGCATCGCCATGATCTTCCAGGACTCGCTCTCGGCCCTCAACCCGGTTTTCACCGTCGGCTTCCAGATCGCGGAGCAGTTCCGCGTTCGGCGTGGCATGAGCCGCTCGGACGCCAAGAAGCGCGCGATCGAGATGCTCGACCAGGTGAAGATCCCGAACGCCAAGGGTCGGTTCAGCAACTACCCGCACCAGTTCTCCGGCGGTATGCGGCAGCGGGCGATGATCGCCATGTCGCTGGCGCTCGACCCGGAGGTGCTGATCGCGGACGAGCCGACCACCGCGCTGGACGTGACCGTGCAGGCCCAGATCATGGACCTGCTCGGCGAGCTCCAGCGGGAACGGCAGATGGGCATGATCCTGATCACCCACGACCTCGGCGTGGTCGCCGACGTCGCGGACCGGATCGCGGTCATGTACGCCGGCCGGATCGTCGAGGAAGCCGACGTCTACGACCTGTACGGCAAGCCCGCCCACCCGTACACGCTCGGCCTGCTCAACTCGATCCCGCGAATGGACGAGAAGGGACAGGAGCTCCGGACCATCAAGGGGCTCCCGCCGAACCTGATGAACATCCCGTCGGGTTGCGCCTTCAACCCGCGCTGCCCGATGGCGCAGCCGGTGTGCCGGGAGAAGGTGCCGCCGCTGCTGCAGCTGGGCAACGGCCGGGCCAGCGCCTGCCACTTCGCCGAGGAGCTCGTGAACCGTGACTGAGAACATCATCGAGGTCCGTGACCTGGTCAAGCACTACCCCGTGACCCGGGGCGTCGTGTTCAAGAAGACCATCGGGCACGTCAAGGCGGTCGACGGCGTCTCCTTCGACCTCAAGGCCGGCGAGACGCTGGGCGTGGTCGGCGAGTCCGGCTGCGGCAAGTCGACGCTCGCCCGGGTGCTGATGAACCTGGAGAAGCCGACCGCCGGTCAGGTGCTCTACAAGGGGCAGGACATCTCCAAGCTCTCCGGTGGCGCGCTGCGGCGGCTGCGCCGGCAGATCCAGCTGGTGATGCAGGACCCGTACACCTCGCTGAACCCCCGCATGACGGTGGGTGACCTGATCGGCGAGCCGTTCGAGATCCACTCCGAGGTGGCTCCGAAGGGCAGCCGGCGCGGCAAGGTCAAGGAACTGCTCGACCTGGTCGGCCTCAACCCGGAGCACATCAACCGGTACCCGCACCAGTTCTCCGGCGGTCAGCGGCAGCGCATCGGCATCGCCCGGGCGCTGGCGCTGCGGCCCGAGGTGATCGTCTGCGACGAGCCGGTGTCGGCCCTGGACGTGTCCATCCAGGCGCAGGTGATGAACCTGCTGGAGCAGCTCCAGGCCGAGTTCGGCCTCTCGTACGTCTTCATCGCCCACGACCTCTCGGTCGTGCGTCACCTGTCCGACCGGGTCGCCGTCATGTACCTGGGCAAGATGGTGGAGATCGGCACCGAGGACGAGATCTACGAGCGGCCGACCCACCCGTACACCCAGGCGCTGCTGTCCGCGGTGCCGGTGCCGGACCCGACGCTGCGGGAGAGCAAGTCGATCATCCGGCTCCAGGGCGACGTCCCGTCGCCGGTCAGCCCGCCCTCGGGCTGCCGGTTCCGCACCCGGTGCTGGAAGGCGCAGGACCTCTGCGCCCAGGAGGTGCCGCTGCTCCAGATCCGGCCGGGCTCGGACCACCCGAGCGCCTGCCACTTCGCGGAGAAGCGGGAGATCGTCGGCACCCACGGCGCGGTCTGATCCCGACCGGACCGCCTGCCCGCGTCAGTCGACGCGGGCAGGCGGTCCGTCGTATCCGGCGCCGATCACAGCGGGCCGCGGCCGGCGCGCAGCAGCAGCAGCGCGAGCTGGGTGCCGTCGGCGCCGAGTTCGGCGCGGAAGCGCTCCAGGATCTCGCGTTCGCGGGAGAGCACCAGCCGGGTCCCGCCGGAGGCCATCCGGGTCGCGCCGACCTCCTGGGAGAGTGCGGCGCGCTCCTGCCAGAGCGCGATGAGCGTCCGGTCGATCTCGTCGATCCGTCGCCGGATCTCCCCGATCCGCTCGGCCGCCGCCGAGTCGTCGGTGCCGGTCCGGGCCGCCGCGGCGCCGGTCGGGTCACCGCCGGCCGGCCGGTCGTGCCGCGCCAGGCTGCCGCTGGACTCCACCACGTCAGTCATCATCGTCGTCCCTCTCGGGGCTCGGACCCGGTACCCGGATCCCGGGACGGAAAAGCCCCGGGCTCGGGGAGCCCGGGGCGTTTCGTAGGTCTGAATGATCAGGCGCGACCCACGGCTGCCGGACTCCCGGTGCCGTAGCAAAAGAAGCGCTGATCGAACACGCCGTCGAGTATGCCGACCGGCGGGGCGGACGCGCAAGGAAACCGGCCAACAGGTGGGACGTGACGCCGCCCGCGCACCCGGGCGCGCGGGCGGGGAAGTGTCCGGCCGACGGCATAGACTCGGACTGCGATGCATCCTCTCTTCGACATTCCCGCGTCCCCGCCCGCGCCGGAGTCCCGGCCGACCCCGCCGCGCCGCTCCGGGGCCGCCCGGTCCGACCCGCAGGCCCTCCTCGACGGCCTGAACGGCCCCCAGCGGGACGCGGTGACCCATGCCGGCTCCCCGCTGCTGATCGTGGCCGGCGCCGGCTCCGGCAAGACCCGGGTGTTGACCAACCGGATCGCCTACCTGCTCGGCGCCCGGGACGTGCACCCCGGCGAGATCATCGCGATCACGTTCACCAACAAGGCCGCCGGCGAGATGAAGGAGCGGGTGGCCGCGCTGGTCGGCCCGCGCGCCCGGCTCATGTGGGTCTCCACGTTCCACTCGGCCTGCGTACGCATCCTGCGCGCCGAGCACGAGCACGCCGGCCTGAAGTCCACCTTCTCGATCTACGACGCCGACGACTCCCGGCGGCTGATGCAGATGGTCGCCCGCGAGCTGGACCTGGACCCGAAGCGCTACCCCGCCCGGGGGCTGGCCGCGCAGGTCTCCAACCTGAAGAACGAGCTGGTCGACCCCGAGGAGTTCGCCGGCCGGGCCAAGGGGCCGAACGAGCGGGCCCTGGCCGAGGCCTACACGCTCTACCAGCGGCGGCTGCGGGAGGCACACGCGCTCGACTTCGACGACCTGATCATGACGACGGTGCACCTGCTCCAGTCCCACCCGCACGTGGCGGAGAGCTACCGGCGCCGGTTCCGGCACGTGCTGGTGGACGAATACCAGGACACCAACCACGCCCAGTACGTGCTGATCAAGGAGCTGGTCTCCGGCACCGAGGGCGTCCCGCCGGCCGAGCTGTGCGTGGTCGGTGACGCCGACCAGTCGATCTACGCGTTCCGCGGCGCGACCATCCGCAACATCCTGGAGTTCGAGCGGGACTTCACCGACGCCCGCACGATCCTGCTGGAGCAGAACTACCGCTCGACCCAGACCATCCTCAACGCGGCCAACGCGGTGATCGACCGGAACACCTCGCGCAAGCCCAAGCGGCTGTGGAGCGACGCCGGCGCCGGCGAGCAGATCGTCGGCTACGTCGCCGACACCGAGCACGCCGAGGCGGACTGGGTGGCCCGGGAGATCGACCGGCTGGTCGACGGCGGCGACACCCGCCCCGGCGACGTGGCCGTCTTCTACCGCACCAACGCCATGTCGCGGGTGTTCGAAGAGGTCTTCATCCGGGTCGGCCTGCCCTACAAGGTGGTCGGCGGGGTGCGCTTCTACGAGCGCAAGGAGGTCCGCGACGCGCTGGCCTACCTGCGGGCGGTGGTCAACGACGACGACACGGTCAGTCTGCGCCGGATCCTCAACACCCCGCGCCGGGGCATCGGCGAGCGGGCCGAGGCCTGCGTCGAGGTGCTGGCGTCGCGGGACCGCATCTCCTTCGGCGCCGCGCTGCGCCGCGCCAAGGCGGCGCCGGGGATCTCCACCCGGGCGGCCAACGGCATCGGCGAGTTCGTCGCGCTGCTCGACGAGGCGCGTGAGCTGGCCGCCACCGGCACCCCGGAGGAGGTGCTGGAGGCGCTGCTGACCCGCTCGGGCTACCTGGCCGAGCTGGAGGAGAGCCTCGACCCGCAGGACGCCGGCCGGGTGGACAACCTCCAGGAGCTGGTGAGCGTCGCCCGGGAATACACCGAGCGGATCGAGGCGCTGGGCGCCGACGACGAGCGGGCCACCCTGGCCGGTTTCCTGGAGCAGGTGGCGTTGGTCGCCGACGCCGACCAGATCCCCTCCGACGACCCGGACCACCAAGGTGTCGTCACGCTCATGACGCTGCACACGGCCAAGGGCCTGGAGTTCCCGGTGGTCTTCCTGACCGGCCTGGAGGACGGCGTCTTCCCGCACCTGCGCTCGCTCGGCGACACCCGCGAGCTGGAGGAGGAGCGACGCCTGGCGTACGTGGGCATCACCCGGGCCCGGCAGCGCCTCTACCTGTCCCGGGCGGTCACCCGGTCGGCCTGGGGCGCGCCGGCCTACAACCCGCCGTCGCGGTTCCTGGAGGAGTTGCCGCCGGAGCTGGTCCGGTGGGAGCGCACCGAGGGCTCGTACACCTCGTGGGGCGGCGGTGGGGGCGGCGTCGGCGGCCGGGCGGACCGGATGGGCCGCGGTGGCTTCGCCGGTGGCACCCCGAAGGCGACCGAGCTGGCCAAGCGTCTGGGCGTGGACGCCAGCCGGTTGTCCACCGCGAGCGAGCTGAAGCAGGCGCCCAAGGTCTCGGCCGGCGACCGGGTCAACCACCAGCGCTACGGCCTGGGTCGGGTGCTGGCGGTGGAGGGTGCCGGTCCGGGCGCCCGGGCCCAGATCGACTTCGGCGACCAGACCATGTGGCTGGTGCTGCGGCACGCCCCGATCGACAAGCTCTGAACGACGGGCGGGGCCCGGTCCGGCGTGCCGCCGGGCCGGGCCCCTCCTCGTGCCGTGGCCGTCAGCAGGCCACGTCGACGCCCCGGGCGCGCAGGAACGGCGCCGGGTCGATCTGGTTCCACATCGCGCCCTGGTGCACCTCGAAGTGCAGGTGCGGTCCGGTCGCGTCACCGGTCGCGCCCTCGTAGCCGATGACCTGGCCGGCCCGGACCTTGTCGCCGACGTCGACGAGGAGCCGGCTCTGGTGCGCGTAGTGGGTCAGGTAGCCGTTGTGGTGGTCGACGAAGACCGAGTTGCCGTAACCGTCGCCGACGTCGCCGGCCTTGACCACGGTGCCCGCGGCGGCGGCCCGGATCGGCGTGCCGGCGGGCATGGCGAAGTCGATGCCCGCGTGCAGGGTTCCCCACCGCTGCCCGTAGCAGGAGGTGATCTCGGCGCCCTTCATCGGGATGACCCAGCCGGGCTTCGGCGCGGCCTTCTTCTTCGGCTTCGGCTTCACCGTCTTCCGCGGCTTCGGGACGGCCGCGCTCGGGCTCGGGGACGGGCTGGCCGGGGTGGCGGACGGCGTGACGGGACTGACCGACTCCCGGGCCGAGCGGTCGGCGCGGGCGGCGTCCTCCGCGCGTGCCCGCGCGTCGAAGTCGACCGCCGCCGGCGCCGGGGTCGGTTCGTCGGTGGTCGCGACCACGACGCCGCCGAGGCCGAGCCCGAGCAGGGCCACCGCGCCGGTGACCAGGTATGCGGTGCGCCGTGTCCGGCGGGGGTGCCGGTGCCGGGCGGGGGCGTTGTCCGGGGTGTTGCCGTTCGGGGTGGGACTGCTGTGTTGCACGGGGACCTTCACCAGTCGAGGGGCACGTGACCTCGAAATACTGGTGTCAGCGGCGCCGCGGCCGGGCCGGCGGGTGTGCCGGCCGGGCCGGTCCGCGCCGGCGTCCTGCCCGGGTTGGCGCCGGTTGGGCGGTTCACCGGACGAGACGATCACCGGCTCGTGTGCGCCCGCTCACATCCGGAACTGTGATCCAGCAGACTTGCCGACAGACGAAACCGCCCGGATCGGGGGATCCGGGCGGTCATCGGGCGGTGCGGAGGGTCAGGACGCGGCTACGTCGCCGTAGAGTGCCTCGGTTTCGAGCTTGATGTCCACTCCGCGCTCCTGGAGCCACGGCACCGGGTCCAGCGGCTGGCCGTTGACATGGACCTCGAGGTGCAGGTGGGAGCCGTAGGAGTGACCGGTGTTGCCGACCAGGCCGAGCTGGTCGCCGGCCTTGACCTCCTGGCCCTCCTTGACGGTCACGGCGGAGGAGTGGCCGTAGATGGCCTCGCTGCCGTCGGAGTGCTTGACGATCACCGCGTAGCCGTAGCCGCCGAACCAGCCGGCCTTGGTGACCGTGCCGGAGTGGATGGCCTTGTAGGGCGTGCCCTCGGGCGCGACCAGGTCGATGCCGGTGTGCAGCTTGCCCCAGCGCACGCCGTAGGGCGACTTGAAGTCGTAGCCGTGCAGGGGGAGGAGCCAGGGGTCCTGCTCGCTCGCGGCGGCGTCGGTCGACCGGTCGTCACGGGTGGCGCGGTCGGCGCTGTCGGCCCGGGCCGCGGCGTCCTGGCTGGCGACCGAGGCCTGCCGGAGCTCGTCGAGGACCGAGGGGCTGACGCTCTTGGCGTCGGGGAGGGCGTTCGCGCCGAGGGCGACGATGCCGGCGCCGACGAAGGCGGTGGTGACGACCGCCGCGTAGCGGCTCCGCGGGGGGGTGGGTACGCGGCGACGGCCGCGATATCGATCGGGCTCAGACGACAGGCGCTGGCGCACGCACACCCTCCGTTGTCGGGGATCCGATGCGACTCCGGACCGTTCGGTGAAGCTCCGCCGAACCTCCGGTGTCGCGTCGTCACCCGTCCGTGGACCTGATGACAACCGTGGACACGTTAGCCAACCGCCACTCCTGTCACAAGCCGAAGCGCCGAACTGGCGTTTCGTTATGTCCAATTCCATCCGAGCTTGTCATATCTCGTGCCGCTGGTTGGATGGCCCGCCAACCGTCCGTTCGTCGCGGACAGTGACCGATCGGCGGAGGTGTCCGACTTCCGGCGTACGAGGTCGGGCGGTAGTGCGCGGCCCGGCTTCCCGCCCCGCGCCCGGCCGGGTTACCGTTCGTTCAGGTCAGCAGTGCCGGTGCCGGTGAAAGGTGTGCGCAGATGAGCTCTCGAATCCGGGTCGTCGTCGCGAAGCCCGGCCTGGACGGCCACGACCGGGGCGCGAAGGTCGTCGCCCGTGCCCTGCGCGACGCGGGCATGGAGGTCATCTACACCGGCCTGCACCAGACGCCCGAGCAGATCGTCGAGACGGCCATCCAGGAGGACGCGGACGCGGTCGGTCTGTCCGTGCTCTCCGGCGCGCACATGACCCTGTTCAAGCGGGTCCTCGAACTGCTCGCCGAGCGCGAGGCGGCGGACATCGTGGTCTTCGGTGGTGGCATCATCCCCGAGGCCGACATCCCGGAGCTGGAGCGGCTCGGCGTCGCGAAGATCTTCACCCCGGGCGCGACCACCGGGTCGATCGTCGACTGGGTGCGGGAGAACGTCGCCCAGCCGGTCGGCTGACCGGCCGGTCTCCGCCGGCCCGGTTCCGAACCCGGGCAGGGGGAGGGGCCGGACGCACCCCTCACACGCCCGGCCCCTCTATGCACGATGCCCCGCCGCCACCCCTCGACCGACAGGGCATCGGCCGCTCCCGCCGTCGCGCTTGACCAGCGCTCCGACATCAGACTCAACGACGCCCCCGACGGGGGGTTACGCCCGGCTCCGGACATCCCCCGGACGGCTGACGCCGCGCGCTCCGGCGGCGCCCGGCCCCCCGCCCCGGCGACGGCGGCTGTGCATTACCGCACACCACGCACCCGCTCGGTTGCCGCCGGTTCCCATCTCGTTAGGCTGCGGCAAATGGCCTGTCTCTTCTGATGACAGGCGTCAAACTGATTTTCCAACGCTGGTGGCGGCGCGACGGCGCGCCGCGGAGACGGGACGGGACGCGCAATCGTGGACCTGTACGAGTACCAGGGGCGGGACCTGTTCGAGCGGCACGGCTTGCCCGTGCTCGCCGGCGGCGTCGCCACTACCCCGGAGGAGGCCCGCGCGATCGCCGAACGCCTCGGCGGTCGGGTGGTCGTCAAGGCGCAGGTGAAGGTCGGCGGCCGCGGCAAGGCCGGCGGCGTGAAGCTGGCCGAGGGCGCGGAGGAGACGGTGGCCCGGGCCACCGACATCCTCGGCATGGACATCAAGGGTCACACCGTCCACAAGGTCATGATCACCGTGACCGCGGACGTGGCCGAGGAGTACTACTTCTCATACCTGCTCGACCGGGCGAACCGCACCTTCCTCTGCATCGCCAGCGTCGCCGGCGGCATGGACATCGAGGCGGTCGCCGCCGAGACCCCCGAGAAGGTCGTCAAGGCGCCGATCGACGCGAACACCGGCGTGGACGAGGCCAAGGCGCGCGAGATCGTCACCGCGGCCGGCTTCCCGGCCGAGGTCGCCGACCAGATCGCCGACGTCGCGGTCAAGCTGTGGCAGGCGTTCGTCGCCGAGGACGCCACGCTGGTCGAGGTGAACCCGCTGGCCACCACCAAGGACGGCAAGCTGCTGCTCCTGGACGCCAAGGTCACTCTGGACGAGAACGCCGGGTTCCGGCACCCGGACCACGAGGCCCTGGTCGACCAGGCGTCGGTGGACCCGCTGGAGCAGGCCGCCAAGGCCAAGGACCTCAACTACGTCAAGCTCGACGGCGAGGTCGGCATCATCGGCAACGGCGCGGGCCTGGTCATGTCCACGCTCGACGTGGTCGCGTACGCCGGGGAGCGGCACGGCGGCGTCAAGCCGGCCAACTTCCTCGACATCGGCGGCGGCGCGAGCGCCGAGGTGATGGCGAACGGCCTGGAGATCGTCCTCTCCGACCCGTCGGTGAAGAGCGTCTTCGTCAACGTCTTCGGCGGCATCACCGCGTGCGACGCGGTCGCCAACGGCATCGTGCAGGCGCTGGCGCTGCTCGAGCAGCGCGGCGAGAAGGCCACCAAGCCGCTCGTGGTCCGCCTCGACGGCAACAACGCCGAGGCCGGTCGGGCCATCCTCGACGGCGCGGCCAACCCGCTCATCCAGCGGGTCGACACCATGGACGGCGCGGCCGAGCGGGCCGCCGAGCTGGCAGCTGCGGGGGTCTAGACAATGGCTATCTGGCTGACCAAGGACTCCAAGGTCATCGTGCAGGGGATGACCGGTTCCGAGGGTTCCAAGCACACCCGGCGGATGCTCGCCGCCGGCACCACCGTCGTCGGCGGCGTCAACCCGCGCAAGGCCGGCACCACCGTCGACTTCGACGGCACCGAGCTGCCCGTCTTCGCCTCCGTCGCGGACGCGATGAAGGAGACCGGGGCCGACGTCACGGTCATCTTCGTGCCGCCGCAGTTCACCAAGGCCGCCGTGGTCGAGGCGATCGACGCCGGCATCGACCTGGCCGTGGTGATCACCGAGGGCGTGCCGGTGCACGACACCGCCGCGTTCTGGGCGTACAACGTCGCCCAGGGCGAGCGGACCCGGATCATCGGCCCGAACTGCCCGGGCATCGCCTCGCCGGGCGCGTCCAACGCCGGCATCATCCCGGCCGACATCACCGGCTCCGGCCGGATCGGCCTGGTCAGCAAGAGCGGCACGCTGACCTACCAGATGATGTACGAGCTGCGCGACATCGGCTTCTCCACCTGCGTCGGCATCGGTGGTGACCCGATCATCGGCACCACCCACATCGACGCGCTGGCCGCCTTCGAGGCGGACCCGGAGACCGACGCCATCGTCATGATCGGTGAGATCGGCGGCGACGCCGAGGAGCGCGCGGCCGAGTTCATCAAGGCCAACGTCACCAAGCCGGTGGTCGGCTACATCGCCGGCTTCACCGCCCCGCCCGGCAAGACCATGGGTCACGCCGGCGCGATCATCTCCGGCTCGGCCGGCACCGCCGACGCGAAGAAGGCGGCGTTGGAGGCGGTCGGCGTCAAGGTCGGCAAGACCCCGACCGAGACCGCCGAGCTCATGCGGGAGATCATGTCGGGCCGCTGAGCGGTCGCACGACGTGCCGCGGGGGTCGACCGGGTCCGGTCGGCCCCCGCACGCTCAGCGGTACCAGTACGGGTAGTAGTAGCTGCCCCGGGCCCGCACGATGGCGCTGGCCACGATGTTGACGACGCCGAACGCGATGGCCAGCCAGCCGAGCACCGGTGACTTGCCGTTGCGCCGCGCGTCGCGGATGGACAACCAACCGAAGACGATGCCCAGGATGCCGCAGCAGAGCAGGCCGAGCACGATGCCGAGAACGCCCCAGAGCGTGGTCCGGTCCCGGCCGGCGGCCGGTGGCGGCGGTGGCGGCGGAAAGGGAGCGTTCACGGCTTCCTCCGAGCGGTCGGTGCCGCGACAGGAAAGGTCGCGTCTGAAGCCGAGGCTAGACGGATCACCACCGCCGATCCGGGGGTTCGGCGAACTCGCCGCGGTATCGGACTGCCGTCCTTCGTGCGGCGTGCCAGAGTAGACGCGATGTCACGTGTCACCCCTGACCAGCCCCGCCGCTCGGCCGCCGGTCCCGGCGCCGGTGCCCGGCCGCCCGGCCGTGCCCGCCCCGCCGTGCGGGTGCCCGCGCCCCGGGCGGGCGAGCCGTCCCGCAGCCGGGCGCCGCTGCCCGTCGCCGCCGGGGTGGCCGCGCTCTGGGCCGCGGTGACCTCCTGGCTGCCGGTCACCGTGGTGCTCGGCCTGGCCCAGCTCAGCGAGGACGCGGGCTCGCTCGGCGGCGCGGTCCGCGCCGGCCTCGCCGGCTGGCTGCTCGGGCACGGGGTGCCGCTGCAGACCGCGGCCGGGCCGCTCGGCCTGGCGCCGCTCGCGCTGGGCGCGCTCGTCGTCTGGCGGCTCACCCGCGCCGGGGTGCACGTCAGCCGCGCCGTCGGGGCCCGCGGCGGCGGCTCGCCCCGGCAGGCGCTCACCGTCGCGGTCGCCGTCGCCATCGGATACGCGCTGCTCGGCGCGATCGCGGCGATCGCCGTCGGCGCGGGCGGCCCGCGGGTCTCCCCGGTCACCGCCGCGCTCACGTTCGCCGCGTTCGCCGCCCCGGCCGCCCTGGTCGGCGCACTGCGCACCACCGGGGTGTGGGGGGTGCTGGCGCGGCGCTGCCCGCCGGCCGTGCGGAACGGGCTGCGCACCGGCCTGGTCGCGGCGCTGCTGCTGTGCGGCGCGGGCGCCGGCGCGGCCGGGCTGGCGGTGGCCACCGGCGGCGGCGACGCGGCCGACATGATCGGGGCCTACCGCACCGGGGTGGCCGGTCAGGCCGGCATCACGCTGGTCAGCCTCGCCTACGCGCCGAACGCCACCGCCTGGTCGGTCAGCTACCTGCTCGGCCCCGGGTTCGCCGTCGGCACGGACACCGCCGTGCGTACCAGCGAGGTGTCGGTCGGCGCGCTGCCGGCCGTACCACTGCTCGCCGGCCTGCCGCGCGGGCCGGTGGACGGGCTCGGGTCCGGGCTGCTCGCGGTGCCCGTGCTGGCCGCGATGGCGGCCGGCTGGCTGCTCGCCCGGAGGCTGCTGCGGGTGGCGGCCGAGGAGCGGGCCGAGGTCGGGTGGTCGGCGCTGCTGGTGCCGGCGGTGCTCGCCGGGCCGGTCGCCGGCGCGCTGCTGGGGCTGGTCGCGGAGGCCTCGGGCGGCCCGCTCGGCGGTGGTCGGCTCGCCGAGATCGGTCCGTCGCCCTGGCCGGTGGCCGGCGTGGCCACGTTGGTGATCGCCGTGGGCGCGGCGCTCGGCGCCGCCGCCACCCGCACCCTGACCCGTCCCGCCGCCCCGCCGTCCCGCCCGGCGCCCCCGCCCCGCGCCACCCCCGCCGCCCGCTGACCCCACCCGTCCGGGAGGCGGGCCGGGAACGCGCGAGGGGGCGCCCGGCGGTCGCCGGACGCCCCCTGCACGGAGCCGGTCAGGAACCGAAGTTGCCCATGTTGATCGCGGCGCCGGCGATGGCGCTGATGATGCCGACGACCACACCGACACCACCGCAGATCAGGGCGGCCTTGGCCTGGCCCGGGTTGCTGGCCTCGCCCGCCTGGACCTTCTTCTGACCCATCACGCCGAGCACGATGCCGACGATGCCGGCCGGCACACCCAGCAGCGGGCAGCACAGGCCGAGCACGATCGAGGCGATGCCGACGATCATGCCGATGAGGCCCATGGTGTTGTTCTGCCCCTGCCCCTGGCCCGGGCCGGTGGGGTAGCCGGCGGCCGGGTACTGCGGCGCGGCGCCGTACGGCTGCTGCTGCTGCGCGTACGGGTCCTGCCCGTAGGGCTGGCCGGAGGTGGGCTGGCCGTAGGGCTGACCCGAGGTCGGCTGCTGCCCGTACTGCGGCGCCTGCGGCGGCTGGGCGTACGGGTCGTGCGGCTGGGCGGTCGGGTCCTGGTTCGGCTGCTGGCCGTACGGGTCCTGACCGGGGTATCCGGGCTGCATCGAGGTGCTCCTCTAACTGGGGGTCCAAGGTCGGGTGCGCACGGCACCGGGCGACGGCAGCGTATCGTGTCGCCGCCATCGGGGAGATCACCAGCGGCGCGCCCGCCCGCGGACGGGACGCCCGGAGGGCACCGATAGGGTTGTCCGCGTGACCGAGCCCGCGTCCGTCGCCCGCCTCGTCGTCCTCGTCTCCGGTTCCGGCAGCAACCTCCAGGCGCTGCTGGACGCCGCCGCCGACCCCGGATACGGGGCCCGGGTGGTGGCCGTGGGCGCCGACCGGGACGGCATCGCCGGCCTGGACCGGGCCGCCGCGGCCGGCGTGCCGGCCTTCGTCGAGCGGCTCAAGGACCACCCGACCCGGGCCGACTGGGACAAGGCCCTCACCGCCCGCGTCGCCGAGCACCGACCCGACCTGGTCATCAGCGCGGGTTTCCTGAAGCTGGTCGGGCCGGAGTTCCTCACCGCGTTCGGCGACCGCTACCTGAACACGCACAACACGCTGCTGCCGGCGTTCCCCGGCATCCACGGCCCCCGCGACGCGCTGGCGTACGGCGTGAAGGTCACCGGGGCCACGTTGTTCTTCGTCGACGCCGGGATGGACACCGGCCCGATCGTCGCCCAGGTCGCCGTTCCGGTGCTCGACGACGACGACGAGGAGACGCTCACCGAGCGCATCAAGTCCGCCGAGCGCCGCCAGCTCGTCGAGCAGGTCGGCCGCCTGGTCCGTGAAGGTTGGACGATCACCGGCAGAAAGGTCACCATCCCGTGAGCACCACTCAGGACGCCCGCCCGATCCGGCGTGCGCTGGTCAGCGTCTACGACAAGACCGGCCTGGTCGAGCTGGCCCGGGCCCTGCACGAGGCGGGCGTGGAGATCGTCTCGACCGGCAGCACCGCGTCGACGATCGCCGGCGCGGGCGTGCCGGTGACGCCGGTCGAGCAGGTCACCGGCTTCCCGGAGATCCTCGACGGGCGGGTCAAGACCCTGCACCCGAAGATCCACGGTGGCCTCCTCGCCGACCTGCGCAAGGACGCGCACGCCGCGCAGCTCGACGAGCACGGCATCGCCGGGGTCGACCTGCTGGTCTCCAACCTCTACCCGTTCCAGGCCACCGTCGCCTCCGGCGCCGACCTCGACGAGTGCGTCGAGCAGATCGACATCGGCGGGCCGGCCATGGTCCGGGCCGCCGCGAAGAACCACGCCTCGGTGGCGGTGGTGACCGACCCGGCCGCGTACCCGGCGGTGCTCGCCGCGCTCGCCGACGGCGGCTTCACCCTGGCCCAGCGGCGCGCGCTCGCCGCCCGCGCGTTCGCCGACATCGCCGACTACGACGTGGCCGTGGCCGACTGGTTCGCCTCCACCGTGGCCCCGGCGGAGGACGGGTGGCCGCGGTTCGCCGGGCTGGCGCTGCGTCGCCAGGCCGTGCTGCGCTACGGCGAGAACCCGCACCAGACGGCGGCCCTCTACACCGACCCGGGCGCGCCGGCCGGCCTGGCCCAGGCCGAGCAGCTGCACGGCAAGGAGATGTCCTACAACAACTACGTGGACGCGGACGCCGCCTGGCGGGCCGCGCACGACTTCCCCGACCAGCCCGCGGTGGCGATCATCAAGCACGCCAACCCGTGCGGCATCGCGGTCGGCGCGGACGTGGCCGAGGCGCACCGCAGGGCGCACGCCTGCGACCCGGTCTCCGCCTTCGGCGGGGTGATCGCGGTGAACCGGCCGGTGAGCGTGGAGCTGGCCGGGCAGGTCGCGGAGATCTTCACCGAGGTGCTGGTGGCGCCCGGCTACGACGACGGCGCGCTGGAGCTGCTGCGGGCCAAGAAGAACATCCGGCTGCTGCGGGCCCCCGCGTTCGCCCCCCGGCCGGCCGAGTGGCGGCAGGTCGGCGGTGGCGTGCTGGTGCAGATGCGGGACGGGGTCGACGCTCCCGGCGACGACCCGGCCAACTGGACGCTGGCCACCGGCGACGCGGCCGACGAGGCCACGCTGCGCGACCTGGCGTTCGCCTGGCGGGCGGTACGCGCGGTGAAGAGCAACGCCATCCTGCTGGCCCGCGACGGCGCCACCGTCGGCGTCGGGATGGGCCAGGTCAACCGGGTCGACTCGGCGCGGCTGGCGGTCAGCCGGGCCGGCGACGAGCGGGCGCGGGGCTCGGTCTGCGCCTCGGACGCGTTCTTCCCGTTCGCCGACGGGCCGAAGATCCTCATCGACGCGGGCGTCCGGGCGATCGTGCAGCCCGGCGGGTCGATCCGCGACGAGGAGACCATCGCGGCCTGCAAGGAGGCCGGCGTGACCATGTACCTGACCGGCACCCGGCACTTCTTCCACTAGGTCTGTTCCGCCCGGTCACCATGCGTGACCTCCGCAGAAGAAGCAACCAGTTCCGAGCGGTATGCCTCAGAGGCATAATTATGACTCTGAGGCATACCGCTTCGAGCACTTCGATGTCGCCGGCCCCGACACGCCGGAAAGCCGGTGGTGGAACACCGGAACCGCGCCGGCCGTGTGCCGTTGCCGGCCGCCGAGGGCGGTTGCTAGCGTGTGCCCGGCGACGATCGATCGACCGTCGCCACTGTCCGTGAGCCCGGCAGGTGTGCCATGCGTGTGCGCGACCGGTTGACCGCCGTCGTCGTCACGCTGGCGCTCGTCCTGGCCGCGCTCGGCTCCGCCGCCGCCCTGCCCGCCGCCGGTCCGTCCGCCGCCGGTCCGTCCGCCGCCGGTCCGTCCGCCGCCGTACCCGCCTCGGGGTGCCGGGCCGGGCCGGGCCCGGCCGCGTACCCGCGACGGTGGTGCGTGGAGCTCTCCGGCGGGTGGTGGGGTGACCGGCGTGGCGGTCCCGCCTACGGCGACGGGCCGGACGAACCGCTCCCGGCCGCGCCCCCGAGCGTCGCCGGCCCGGTCGTGGCGGCGCGACTCGCGCCGGGGCGCCGGCCCCCGCCCGTGCCGCTGCCGGCGCGTGGCGCGCTGGCGGCGCGGGCGCCGCCCACCGCCTGAGTCGCGCCGCAGACCCGTCGCGTCGACCCGGCGGTTCCGCCGCGCGCTGCCGTCGCCCACGGGCGCGCCTCACATACGTCCCGCTGTGGCCCCGCCCCTCCTTCCTCCGGGGGACGGGGCCTCAGACGTCCGGGCGTACCTCGGCGAAGTGACAGGCGCTGGGGTGCGGGTCCGCGGCCCGGGGCACCGTCTGCGGGTCCTGGGTGGCGCAGACCTCCTCCGCCTTCCAGCACCGCGTGCGGAACCGGCAGCCCGACGGCGGGTCGGCCGGACTCGGCACGTCCCCGCTGAGCCGGATGATGCTCCGCTCCCCGCGGGCCTCCGGGTCGGGCACCGGCACCGCCGAGAGCAACGCCTGGGTGTACGGGTGGGTGGCCCGCTGGTAGATCTGCTCCTCGGTGCCGATCTCGACGATCCGGCCCAGGTACATGACCGCCACCCGGTCGGAGATGTGCCGGACCACCGACAGGTCGTGGGCGATGAAGATGTACGAGAGCCCGAACTCGTCCTGGAGCTGCTCCAGCAGGTTGATCACCTGGGCCTGGATGGAGACGTCCAGGGCCGACACCGGTTCGTCGCACACGATGATCTCGGGCCGCAGGGCGAGCGCGCGGGCGATGCCGATGCGCTGCCGCTGACCGCCGGAGAACTGGTGCGGATAGCGGTTCAGGTGCTCCGGGTTGAGCCCGACCACGTCCAGCAGCTCCCGGACCCGCTGCCGCCGGCTGCCCTTCGGGGCGGCCTCCGGGTGGATCGCGAACGGCTCGCCGATGATGTCGCCCACCGTCATCCTCGGGTTCAGCGAGGTGTACGGGTCCTGCATCACCATCTGCATGTTCCGGCGCAGCCGACGCAGCTCCGACCCGGACGCCCGGAACAGGTCCTTCCCCTCCAACGTGGCCCGGCCGGAGGTCGGCGTCTCCAAGCGCATCAGCAGCCGGGCCAGGGTCGACTTGCCGCAGCCGGACTCGCCGACCACCCCGAGCGTCTCGCCGCGGCGCAGCTCGAAGCTCACCCCGTCGACCGCCCGGATCGCGCCGATCTGCCGCTTGAACAGCACTCCCTGGGTGATCGGGAAGTGCTTCACCAGGTCGTCGACGGCGAGCACGGTCTCGCCCCGCACCTTGGTGGAGTCAGTCGACGCGGTCATCGTGGACCTCCTGCGCGAAGTGGCACGCGCTGGTCCGGCCGTCGCCGAGCACGAGGTCGTGCGGCACCTCGTCGACACAGACCTGCTGCGCGTACGGGCAGCGGGGGTGGAACGGGCAGCCGGACGGGATCCGCATCAGGTTCGGCGGCAGCCCTCGGATCGTGGACAGCGCCCGGCCGCGCACGTCGAGCCGGGGGATCGACTCCAGCAACCCCTTCGTGTACGGGTGGGCCGGCGCCCGGTACAGCGAGCGGACGTCGGCGTGCTCGACGATCCGGCCGGCGTACATGACCGCGATCCGGTCCGCCACGCCGGCGACCACGCCGAGGTCGTGGGTGATCAGGATGAGCGCCATGCCCAGGTCGCGCCGCAGGTCGGCCAGGAGGTCCATGATCTGGGCCTGCACGGTGACGTCGAGCGCGGTGGTGGGCTCGTCGGCGATCAGCACCTTGGGGTCCAGCGCCAGCGCCATGGCGATCATGACGCGTTGCCGCATGCCGCCGGAGAACTGGTGCGGGTAGTCGCCCAGCCGGTTCGCCGCGGCCGGGATGCGGACCAGGTCCATCAGCTCGACCGCGCGTCGGCGCGCGTCGGCGCGGGACAGCCCGGCCCGCTCGCGCAGCGACTCACCGATCTGCCAGCCGACCGGGAAGACCGGGTTCAACGCCGACAGTGCGTCCTGGAAGATCATCGCGATCTCCGTGCCGCGTACCTGCCGGCGCTCCTCCTCGGAGCGGGTGAGCAGGTCCCGCCCCTGGTAGAGGATCTGACCACCGCGTACGTGCGCCGGTGGGGTGTCCAGGATGCCCATGATCGCCTGGGCGGTGACCGACTTGCCGGAGCCCGACTCGCCGAGCACGGCCAGTGTCTCGCCGGCGTCCAGGTGATAGGTCACCCCGTTGATCACCCGGGCCACGCCCTCACGGGTGCGGAACTCGACGTGCAGGTCCCGTACCTCCAGCAGGTGCCCGCCGGGTGGGGTGGGGGAGGCCGGCGTGGGCCGGACCGCGTTCTGCGTCATGAGAGGGTCACCGGAGCTTCGGGTCGAAGGCGTCGCGGACCGCGTCGCCGAGCATGATGAAGGCGAGCACGGTCAGCGCGAGGAAGACCGACGGCACGATCAGCGGGGTCGACGACTCCCGCATGTGCACCCGTCCGGCGTCGATGTCGATGCCCCAGGAGATGGTGGGCGCCTTCAGGCCGATGCCGAGGAAGCTCAGCGTCGCCTCGGCCGCGATGAACGAGCCGAGCGCGATGGTGAGCACCACGATGGCCGGGGCGAGCGCGTTCGGCAGGATGTGCCGCCACATGATCCGGCCGTTGCCGGCCCCGAGCATCCGGGCGGCGGCCACGTAGTCCTGCTCCCGGGCGGTGATGACCGAGGAACGCACCACCCGGGCCGCGGTGGTCCAGCCGAGCAGCGCCAACACGAGGATGACCGCGAAGAGCCGGACCGTCTCGCCGCTGGTGCTCACCCGCTTGAGCAGCACGATCGCGGCCAGCAGCAGCGGGATGCCGAGCACGATGTCGATCACCCGGGAGAGCACCGCGTCGACCCACCCGCCGAAGAAGCCGGCGAGCATGCCGACGACCAGCGCGATCACGCCGGTGATCAGCGCGGAGAACGCGCCCACCAGCAGCGAGGCCCGGGTGCCGTAGACCGCCCGGGCGAATGTGTCGCAGCCCTGGAAGTCGTACCCGAAGATGGCCCCGCCGGACGGTCCGGCGTGCTGCCGGGAGAGCACGCAGTCGCGCGGGTCGTTCGCGGTGAACAGCCCGGGGAAGGCGGCCATCGCGGCGACCAGCACGACCAGCAGCAGGCTGATCCAGAAGACCGGGTTGCGGCGCAGGTCCCGCCAGGCGTCGCCGGCCAGGCTGCGCGACCGTCCCGGCCGGCCGGGACGGTCGGGGGTGCCGGGCTCGCCGGAGACGCCCCGCCGCGCCGACTGGTCCTCCGTCGCCGCCACGGTCTCGAAATCACTCATAGCGGATCCTCGGGTCGAGTACGGCGTAGAGCACGTCCACCACCAGGTTGGACAGCAGGTAGACGACGACGAGCACGCTGACGATGCCCACCACCAGCGGGCCGTCCTCGGTGCGGATGCCGCGGAACAGGTTGAAGCCGACGCCGGGAATGTTGAACACGCCCTCGGTGATGATCGCGCCGCTCATCAGGTTGCCCAGTTCCACGCCGAGGAAGGTGACCACCGGGATGAGCGAGTTGCGCAGCACGTGCACGCCGACGATCCGCCGCCGGACCAGGCCCTTCGCGCGGGCGGTGCGGACGTAGTCGGCGCGCAGGTTCTCGGTGACCGAGGTCCGGGTCAGCCGCAGCGCGGTGGCCAGCGAGAGCGAGCCGAGCACGATGCCGGGCAGCAGCAGCGCCCAGAAGGAGGGCTGGGCGCCGGCGGTGGGCGGGAAGATCGGCCAGCGTACGCCGAGGAAGTACTGCGCCAGCGGGGCGAGCACGATGGTCGGGATGCCGAGCACCAGCAGCGTCAGCACCAGCGTGGCGTGGTCGAAGACACCGGCGCGCCGGATGGCCGCGAGCACGCCCGCGGTGACCCCGAAGATCACGGTCACGGCCAGCGCGATCAGCGCCAGCTTCACGGTGACCGGCCAGGCGGCGGCGAGGATGTCACTGATCTGCCGCCCGGTCAGCGACTGGCCGAGGTCGCCCCGGACCAGGCCGCCGAGGTAGTTGACGTAGCGGTAGAAGAAGCCGCCGACGCCGGTCGCGTCCAGGTGGTACTTCTCGGTCAGGTAGGCCCGCTGGGCCGCGGTGACCGGCCGCTCCCCGGCGAGCGCCTGGATCGGGTCACCCTGCCCGGCGAACATCAGCGCGTAGACGATCAGCGTGGTCCCGAAGAAGGCGAGGACCATCTGGAGCAGCCGCCGCAGGATGAACCGGAACATGCTGGCAAGTCTGCCGAAACGGGGCGAACTAGGTGCCAATGCGAGGGCCGGGCCACCCGGTGGGGGTGGCCCGGCCCTCGACGGGGTGGGTCAGGCGCGCTCGATCTTCAGCAGGTCGACCCGGTCGAAGAGGTCCACGTGGACGTTCTTGACCTTGGTGGAGTGGCCGAAGTTGTTCTGCCCGTACCGCAGCGGGATCACCGGCATGTCCTGCGCGAGCAGGTCCTCCGCCGCCTGGTACTTCTTGATCGCCTCGTCCTCGGTCGCCGCCCGGGCGCCCTCGGCGAGGAGCTTGTCGAACTCCGGGTTGCTGTAGCCGTAGTAGTTCGACGAGCCGTTGGTGCTGTACAGCGGGCCCAGGTAGTTCTCCATGGACGGGTAGTCCATCACCCAGCCCATCCGGAACAGGCCGACCGACTGCTTCTGCTTGAGCTTGGTCAGCAGGTCCGCGAACTTCGGCTCGGCGTTGCCGACGCACTCCACGCCCAGGTTGGCCTTCAGCTGGTTGCAGGTGGCGTCGATCCAGTCCTTGTGGCCGCCGTCGCCGTTGTAGGACAGCTCGATCTTCTTCGGGCCGCCCGCGGCCTCGTACATGGCCTTGGCCTTGGCCGGGTCGAACGCGCCGGTGGCGCCGATGGTGTTCTCCCGGTAGCCGGCGACCACCGGGGAGACGAACGAGCGGGCCGGCTGCTGCGAGTCCTTGAAGATCGACTTGGTGATCTCGTCCCGGTCGATCGCCATCGAGATGGCCTTGCGCACCTCGGGCTTGCTGAACTCCTTCTGGAACGTCGGGAAGGCCAGCACCTGGAGCGACGACGCCGGGCTCTGCTGGAACCGGTCACCGAGGTCGGTGGCGGCGGTCGACAGGTTCTCGGTCGGGATCGTCTTGATCACGTCGAGGTTGTCCGACAGCACGTCCGCGTACGCGGCGGTCGGCTGCTGGTAGATCCGGAACTCGACGCCGCCGACCTTGGGCTGCTGGCCCGGGAAGGCGTCGTACTTCTCCACCTCGACCTTGGCGTCGTGCTGCCAGGTGCCCTTCATCTTGAACGGGCCCTGGCCGATCGGCGCCTGCTCGTACCCCTCGGCCAGCACGCCGGGCGCGGAGAAGGCCGCCTTGGGCAGCGGGTAGAAGGCGGTGTAGCCGAGCATGGTCTTGAAGTCCACGTACGGCTCGGTGAGCGTCACGGTGAAGGTCAGGTCGTCGACCTTCTTCAGGCCGCTCAGCGTCTGGGCCTTCGGCTTCTCGCCCTGGAGGTCCGCGTAGCCGGCGACCTTCTCGAAGAAGTAGCTCGAGTTCTGGCCGTTCGGGGCGTACGCGCCGTAGTTCCACGCGTCCAGGTAGTTGTCGGCGGTGACCTTCTCGCCGTTGTGGAACGTGTAGCCGGGCTTCAGCTTGATCGTCCAGACCTTGTTGTCCGACGACGTCACCGACTCGGCCGCCACCTCGTGCGGCTTGTTCGCCTCGTCGTAGTCGACCAGCGGGCTGAACAGGGCCGACAGGACCTGGGAGCCGCTCGTCTCGTTGGTGTTGGTCGGCACCAGGTGCTGCGGCTCGGCGATCTCGATCCGCACGGCCGCATCGGGGTCGCCTGCGCCACCGCTGCCGCCGCCCGAGCCGCAGGCCGCCAGGCCCAGCGTCACCGCGAGCGGGAGAGCGGTCCAGGCCGCGAGCCTACGAACACGCATGGAGTCTCCTCATCTCCTCACGCTGCGCTGTCGTCCCGACGCTGGGTGACTCTGCGCAACGAGCCGTAACGGTAGGTCGCGAGGCGGCGACTCGACAACGTGTGCGTTGCGGAGCGGTAACGATGCGTGCCTCCCGGCCTTGTCGCTGCGGCTCCCGCCTGCTAGCTCCGGCCCTCTGAGCGGCATCTTTTCGGAGATGTGCGGCCGGCTCGGGTGTGGGTGGCCCGGATTGAGTGCGCTGTCACGGGCGTCCGGTCCGTCCCGCTCCGGGATCGCCCGTCCTTTTTCTCGGGCCCTACCGGTGACGCTGCGTGACTTAACGCACGTAGCGGAGCGTCATCGTCGCCCGTCGTCGTCCGGTCCGACCACCGACGTGAGACGATCACGGCGTGACGGCGACGATCCTGGACGGCAAGGCCACGGCGGCGGAGATCAAGGACGAGTTGCGGGAGCGGGTCAAGGCGCTCGCCGAGCGCGGCATCACCCCCGGGCTCGGCACCGTGCTGGTCGGGGAGGACGCCGGCTCCCAGGCGTACGTCAACGGCAAGCACCGCGACTGCGCGGAGGTCGGCATCGCCTCGCTCCGCGTCACGCTGCCGGCCGACGCCGGCCAGGAGCGCCTCGACGCGGCGCTGGCCGAGCTGAACGCCGACCCGGCCTGCCACGGCTACATCGTCCAGCTCCCGCTCCCGAGCCACCTGGACACCCAGCGGGCGCTGGAGTCGATCGACCCGGACAAGGACGCCGACGGCCTGCACCCGGTCAACCTCGGTCGACTCGTGCTCGGCTACGACGCCCCGCTGCCCTGCACCCCGCGCGGCATCGTGGAGCTGCTGCGCCGGCACGACGTCCCGCTGCGCGGCGCGAACGTCGCCGTCGTCGGCCGGGGCAACACGGTCGGCCGCCCGCTGGGCCTGCTGCTGACCCGGCGCAGCGAGAACGCCACCGTGACGCTCTGCCACACCGGCACGCTCGACCTGGCCGCGCACACCCGGGCCGCCGACATCGTGATCGTCGCCGCCGGGGTGCCGGGGCTGCTCACCGCCGACATGGTCACCCCCGGCGCGACGGTGGTGGACGTCGGCATCACCCGGGTGATCGGCGAGGACGGCAAGGGGCGCTACACCGGCGACGTCGACCCGGAGGTGGTCGAGGTGGCCGGCCGGCTGGTGCCGATGCCGGGCGGCGTCGGCCCGATGACCCGCGCCATGCTGCTGACCAACGTGGTCGAGCGGGCCGAGCAAACGGGCTGACCACCCAGGCAGGTCATAACCGTCCGCCCCTGGCCCGATCGGTGCCAGGATGGCTGATACGGTCCGGAAAACCGACTGGTATCAGGGAGTGGGACGACCATGGGTAAGAAGGTCACTGTCGTCGGCGCCGGCTTCTACGGCTCGACCACCGCACAGCGCCTGGCCGAATACGACGTCTTCGACACCGTCGTGATCACCGACATCGTGGAGGGCAAGCCGGCTGGTCTCGCGCTCGACCTCAACCAGTCCCGCGCGGTCGAAGGCTTCGAGACCACTGTCGTCGGCGTCACCACCGGCCCGAACGGCGAGGGCTACGAGGCCATCGAGGGCTCGGACGTCGTCGTCATCACCGCCGGCCTGCCGCGCAAGCCGGGCATGAGCCGGATGGACCTGCTGGAGACCAACGCCAAGATCGTCCGGCAGGTGGCCGAGAACGTCGCCAAGTACGCCCCCAACGCCGTCGTCATCGTGGTGTCGAACCCGCTCGACGAGATGACCGCGCTGGCCCAGCTCGCCACCCAGTTCCCGAAGAACCGGGTGCTCGGCCAGGCCGGCATGCTGGACACCGCCCGGTTCACCAACTTCGTCGCCGAGGCGCTGAGCGTACCGGTGAAGTCGGTGCGGACCCTGACCCTGGGCTCGCACGGCGACACCATGGTCCCGGTCCCGTCCAAGAGCACGGTGAACGGCAAGCCGCTGCGCGACGTCATGCCGGCCGAGCAGATCGAGGAGCTGGTCGTCAAGACCCGCAACGGTGGCGCCGAGGTCGTCGCGCTGCTCAAGACCGGTTCGGCCTACTACGCGCCGTCCGCCGCCGCGGCCCGGATGGCGAAGGCCGTGGCCGAGGACTCCGGCGAGGTCATGCCGGTCTGCGCCTGGGTCGACGGCGAGTACGGCATCGCCGGCGTCTACCTGGGTGTCGAGGCGGAGATCGGCGCCGAGGGTGTGAAGCGGGTCGTCGAGACCGACCTGGACGCCGACGAGCTGGCCGCCCTCAAGGAGGCCGCCGAGGCCGTCCGCGCCAAGCAGGGCGACGTCGCCTCCATGTGACCCGAGCATCACCCCGGAAGGGGCGGCCGGCATCCGCCGACCGCCCCTTCCCCCTGTCCACCCCACCCGCCGGCGGGGTGGGGGGTGAAGGGCGTGGGGAGGTGGGGGGTGGCCAGAAGGACGGGGGAGAGGGTGCGCAGGGTGGACTCGCGGGAGGCGCGCGCCCTGGGCGGGTCCTCCTCGTGGGCGTAGGGAAGGGACGGGTCGACCAGCTGGATCGAGTGCACCAGCAGGTCGCCGGTGACCAGGAGACGGTCGTCGCCGTGCTCCACCAGCACCGACTGGTGGCCGGGGGTGTGGCCGGGCGTGCTCAGCACGCGTACCCCGGGGGTCAGTCGGGTCTCGCCGTCGAGCACCCGCAGCCGGCCGGCGGCGCGCAACGGCCCCAGTAGCCGGGCCGGCAGGTCCGGGTGGAACAGCTCCAGCGCGTCCAGCTCCGCGCGCTGGACCAGATGGTCCGCGTTTCCGAAGAGCGGACCGGCCCAGCCGACGTGGTCGCTGTGCAGGTGGGTGAGCACGACCGTGCGCACGTCCGCCGGGTCGATGCCGGCGGCGGTCAGCTCGGCGGGCAGCCGGCCCGGCACCGGCGCCCAGCTCGCGGCGAGCGCGTCCGCCGGGCCGATGCCGGCGTCGACCAGGGTGACCGGGCCGTCCCCGGCGCGCAGCGCGAACGCGCGGAACGGCAGCCACCAGCCGCCGTCCGGGCCGACGGCGCCCGGGTCCCGCCGGTCCGCCTCGCGCCACTGGGCGTCGGTGGCGCCCGGGAACGCCTCCTCGCGGGGCTGGAAGAAGGGACCCGCGCCGTCGAGCAGTGCGGTGACCGTGATAGACCCGACCGTGTGCGTCAGCGGCATCCGGGAAGGATGCCATCGCGACCCGTTCCGGGCGATCCCGTTTCCCGGGGTGAGGCCGGCTGGGGCGCCCCGGTCAGTTTGCAGTACGCTCGTACTGCTTGAGCACGTGTCCCCCGAGAGGAGCGCCGGCCGATGGCGAAGATCAAGGTAAACAACCCGGTCGTGGAGATCGACGGCGACGAGATGACCCGGATCATCTGGAAGCAGATCCGGGAGCAGCTGATCCTGCCCTACCTCGACGTCGACCTGCACTACTACGACCTGTCGATCCAGCACCGTGACGCCACCGACGACCAGGTGACCGTCGACGCCGCCAACGCCATCAAGGAGCACGGCGTCGGCGTCAAGTGCGCCACCATCACCCCGGACGAGGCCCGGGTGGAGGAGTTCGGCCTGAAGAAGATGTGGCGGTCGCCGAACGGCACCATCCGCAACATCCTCGGCGGCGTGGTCTTCCGCGAGCCGATCATCATGTCGAACGTGCCGCGGCTCGTCCCGGGCTGGACCAAGCCGATCATCATCGGCCGGCACGCGCACGGCGACCAGTACAAGGCCACCGACTTCGTCGTCCCCGGCCCGGGCAAGGTCACCATCACCTACACGCCGGCCGACGGCGGCGCGCCGATGGAGATGGAGGTCGCCAACTTCCCGGGCGGCGGCATCGCCATGGGCATGTACAACTACGACGAGTCGATCCGGGACTTCGCCCGCGCCTCGTTCCGGTACGGCCTGGACCGCAACTACCCGGTCTACATGTCGACCAAGAACACCATCCTCAAGGCGTACGACGGCCGGTTCAAGGACATCTTCGCCGAGGTGTTCGAGAGCGAGTTCAAGGCCGAGTTCGACGCCGCCGGCCTGACCTACGAGCACCGGCTCATCGACGACATGGTCGCCGCCGCGCTCAAGTGGGAGGGCGGGTACGTCTGGGCGTGCAAGAACTACGACGGCGACGTGCAGTCCGACACCGTCGCGCAGGGCTTCGGCTCGCTCGGCCTGATGACCTCGGTGCTGCTCTCCCCGGACGGCCGCACCGTCGAGGCCGAGGCCGCCCACGGCACGGTCACCCGGCACTACCGGCAGTACCAGAAGGGCGAGAAGACCTCGACCAACCCGATCGCCTCGATCTACGCCTGGACCCGGGGCCTGGCCCACCGGGGCAAGCTGGACGGCACCCCGGCGGTCACCGAGTTCGCCAACACGCTGGAGCAGGTCATCGTGGAGACCGTCGAGGGCGGTCAGATGACCAAGGACCTCGCGCTGCTCATCTCGCGGGACGCCCCGTGGCTGACCACCGACGAGTTCATGAACGCGCTCGACGAGAACCTGGCCCGCAAGCTCTCCGCCTGACGTGCAAGGAAGGGCCCCTTCTTAACGCCTGGCGTTGTAGAAGGGGCCCTTCTTAACACCTCAGGGCCAGGCGCGTCGGCCCGGCGACACCCGACCTGCGTGACTTCGGTCGGTGCGACCTCGTTGACCCTGGTGGACGAGATGCCAGTCGCGTCCGGGAAGGTCGGCCGCGGTCGCGCGCCGACCAGCCGACCTTCGTGGCTGCTGAGCGCAGCCAGCCGTCCCTTCCCTGCGGGGGGTCCTGTCCCGGGCCCCCCGCGTCCTCATGTCTCGCGCCGGTGGTTAAGAAGGGGCCCTTCCTCTACCGCAGGCGTTAATAAGGGGCCCTTCCTTTCACGCGGCGCGGAGGAGTTGGGCGGCGCGTTCCGGGGCGATGTCGTTGATGAACACGCCCATGCCGGACTCCGAGCCGGCCAGGTACTTCAGCTTGTCCTTAGCCCGCCGGATGCTGAACAGCTGCAGGTGCAGGTGGCCCAGCTCCCGGTCGATCCGCACCGGCGCCTGGTGCCAGGCGGCGATGTAGGGCATCGGCAGGTCGAAGAGCCCGTCGAAGCGGCGCAGCAGATCCAGGTAGAGCGGCCCGAAGGCGTCCCGCTCGGCGTCGTCGAGGGTCGGGATGTCCGGCACCGGCCGGTTCGGGGCCACGTGTACCTCGAACGGCCAGCGCGCCGCCGCCGGCACGTACGCGGTCCAGTGCTCGTTGCTCGTCACCACGCGTTCGCCGGCGGCCCGCTCGGCGGCCAGCACGTCGGCGTAGAGGTTGGCGCCGGTGCGGTCGGCGTGCCGCCGGGCGGCGGCCAGCATGGTGCGGGTGCGCGGCGTGACGAACGGGTACGCGTAGATCTGGCCGTGCGGGTGGTGCAGCGTCACCCCGATCTCCACGCCCCGGTTTTCGAACGGGAAGACCTGCTCCACGCCGGGCAGCGCGCTCAGCGCGGTGGTGCGGTCGGCCAGCGCGTCCAGCACGGTCCGCACCCGCCGGGGGGAGAGCCGGGCGAACGAGGCGTTGTGGTCGTCGGTGAAGCAGACCACCTCGCACCTGCCGCGCCCGGGGCGGACCGGGGTGAACGGGGTGATCTCGGCCGGCTCGTCGGCCACCCGCTGGCTCAGCGACGGGAACCGGTTCTCGAAGACCACCACGTCGTAGTCGGGCGCCGGGATCTCGCTGTGCCGGTCGCCCCGGGACGGGCAGAGCGGGCACTGGTCCGCCGGGGGCAGGAACGTGCGGGTCTGCCGGTGCACCGCCACCGCCACCCACTCGTCGGTCAGCGGGTCGTACCGCAGCTGCGAGGCCGGCGGTGGCGGGGGCAGGTCCCGTCGGTCCGGCTGGTCCCGCACCGCGTCGTCCCGCTCGTCGAAGTAGATCAGCTCCCGGCCGTCGGCCAGTTCGATCTGCGTCCGCTTCACTCCGCCCCCTTCGTCGCCGGCGCCGTCACCAGCTCACCGACCCTGTCCTCGAGTACCCGTCGTGCCTCGGGTGCCAACCGGTCGTCGGTCACCAGCACGTCCGCCGCGTCCAGGCCGACGATCGAGGAGATGCCGACCGTGCCCCACTTGGTGTGGTCGGCGAGCACCACCAGCCGGTCGGCGGCGGCCACCAGCGCCCGGTTCGTGTCCGCCTCCATCAGGTTGGGCGTGGTGAACCCGGCCCGCTCGCTGATCCCGTGCACGCCGAGGAAGAGCAGGTCCAGGTGGAGCGCGGCGATGGCGGCCACGGCCAGCGGGCCGACCAGCGCGTCGGACGGCGTGCGCACGCCGCCGGTGAGCACCACGGTCTGGTCCGGGCGACCACCGACGTGCAGGATCTCGGCCACCGGCAGCGAGTTGGTGACCACGGTGAGCCCGGGCACGTCCACCAGGCGGCGGGCCAGCTCGGCGGTGGTGGTGCCGGCGGAGAGCGCGATCGCGGCGCCGGGGCGGACCAGCCGGGCGGCGTGGTCGGCGATCGCCGCCTTCTCGGCGGACTGGCGGACCGACTTGGCGGAGAAGCCGGGCTCGTCGGTGGAGCCGGGTCCGGCCAGCGTCGCGCCGCCGTGCACCTTGGCGAGCAGGCCCTGCTCGTGCAGCGTCTCCAGGTCCCGCCGGATGGTCATGTCGGAGACGCCGAACTCGGCGGCCAGCTCGGTGACCCGGACGCCGCCGGCGGCGCGGACCCGTTCCAGGATGGTGGTCTGTCGTTGCCGCGCCAGCATCCCTGGTCACCTCCCGAGCCTCGCGACCGGGCACGCGACGATGCGCGCTCACGCGGTCGAACGTATTTCAACAATAACGAACACTAGCGTGCGGGCGGGGCGGATGCGAGACCGCCGCCGTTCCGGGCGGGACGACGGCGGTCGGAAGGCGCCTGACGGGGGAGACGCGGCCGGCGGTCAGGCGGGCTGGAGGCGTGGCTCCACCCAGCCGGTCTCGGTGAGGTGCTCCATCACCCGCTGGACCGCCTCCTCGACGGTCAGGTCCGAGGTGTCCACCGCCAGGTCGGCGTCGGTCGGCTCCTCGTACGGGTCGTCGATGCCGGTCATCCCGGTGATCAGGCCGGCCCGGGCGCGGGCGTAGAGGCCCTTGCGATCGCGCTGCTCGCAGACCGCCAGCGGGGTGGCCACGTGGACCAGGAGGAAGCCCGCCCCGGCCGCCTGGGCCATCTCGCGGGCGGTCGCCCGGGCGGCCGCGTACGGCGCGATCGGGCAGCAGATGCCGACCCCCCGGTGCCGGGCGATCTCGGCGGCCACCCAGCCGATCCGGCGCACGTTCAGGTCCCGGTCGGCCTTGCTGAAGCCCAACCCGGCCGAGAGCTCCCGCCGCACCACGTCGCCGTCGAGCAGCGTGATGGTCCGGTCGCCCTGCTCCCGCAGCGCGTCGGCCAGCCCGCGGGCGATCGTCGACTTGCCCGAGCCGGAGAGACCGGTCAGGAAGATCACCAGCCCGCGGTGCCGCCGGGGCGGACGGGCCCGGGCCAGCTCCCGGGCCACGGCCGGCGGCGTGTGCCACTCGGGCAGCGGGAAGCCCCGGTCCAGCAGGTCGTCGATCTCGTGCTGGCCGAGCGCCAGCCGCCGGTTGCGCGGCGGGATGTCCTCCCGCCAGCGCCACTGCCCGTCCCGGTTGTCGTACGCCAGCTCGCGCGGCACCAACACCCGCAGGCCGGCGCCGGAGAGCATGCCCTCGGTGGAGAGCAGGTGGGTCACCCCGTAGGCGGCGGCCACCCGGGCCCGCAGCAGCGCGTCGCTGATCTCGTCGCGCCGCCGCGCCAGCGGGACCGCCACCAGGGTCGCCGGCGGCATCCGGTCGCGGGCGGCGAACACGGTGCGCACCAGCGCCTCGGCCGGCAGGCCGCCGGTCGTCTCCTCGCCCACCGGGATCAGCACCAGCAGGTGCGCCCCCAGCGTGCGGGCCGCGTGCGCGATCTGGGCCAGCTGCGGGCGGTGCAGCGGGCGGTCGGCGAAGACGCCGAGCACCCGACCCGGCGGCAGCAGGCCGCGTATCTCGTCCGGACTGCGCCGCAGGCGCTGGAACGGCCCGTGGCCGCCGTCACCCAACCGGCGGACCGCGCCGCCCACGCCGACCGTGCCCTCGCGGACCGGCCAGGCGTCGACCACGTCCATGGCCGCCACCGGGGCCCCCTCGCCGTCGGTGAGCACCAGCGCCCGCCGGGCCGGGTCGGCCAGGTCGAGCCCGTCGGCGAGCGCCGCCGGCACCTGGAGCGTCACCGGCACCGGCCAGGGCGTGCCGTCGGCGAGCCGGCCGCGCCGGCCCAGCGACGCCAGGTCGGCCCGGGTCATGAAACCGGTCAGCGGCGTGTACGCCCCGGTCAGCAGTAACTCGAGATCGGCCAGCTCAGCGGGTCTCGGCGCGTACGACGGCGCATCCCGCAGAACATCCTCGGGCAGGACCCACCCGTTGCTCATCGAACCCCCAACTCACCGGCCGGCACACAGTTTCGCAGCCGACCGGCGATCGGTCGAGAGCGCCACTCCACCTCCCGGCCACCCGGCCGTCGACCGGGTGTCGCCGCGGCTCAGCCGGAGGCGGCCAACGCCGCCGCGCCGAACGACACGGCGAACCGCTCGCACCAGATCGAGACGCTGGTCAGCCCGGTGAGATCGGTGCCGGCGGGGATCGCGTACGCCTGGTCGCCCCGGTTTCCCTTGAGCGGTCCGAGCGCCACGTGCCGGCCGTCGTCGAACACGTGCCAGCCGGACGGACCGGTCCGAACCGGCTGGTCGGTCAGCCAGACCTGAAGATCCGGACCGTTGGAGGTGTTCAGCCCGACCAGTTCCAATCGGTGTCGCCCGTCCACGGTCCGGACGATCCGTGCGGTGCCCCGGGTCTCGTGCTCGTGGCTGACGAACGCACCGCTGCCGACCAGCACCGGGCCGGCCGGCGTGGGCGTCGAGGCGGGCGCGGGCGTCGAGGCGGGCGTGGACGCCGGCGTGGCCGTGGGCACCGCCACCAGTTCCTCGTGCACCTCGGTGTCGGTGACCAGCTTCCACGGCTGGAACCAGTAGAGGGCGGTGGCCGCCCCGACGGCGAGGACGGCGAGGACGACCCAGGTCAGCGGGGCGCGCAGGAGGCGGATCGGCATGCGTCGAGTCTCCCGGCGCCGGGCCGCGCGGTCACCGGTCCGGGCGCTTACGGAAGCCTTACCGACGGTGTCGGGGCGGAATCAGGGGCAACCCCGAGCGTTTCCCGGTGCCCCGACCGGCACGCACTTCCTAGGCTGGGCGGCGTGACACTGCTCGCGACCGAGTCGCTGACCAAGACGTACGGAGGCCGGGTCACCGCGTTGGCCGACCTCACCGTGTCGGTCGAGCCGGGGATCATCGGGCTGGTGGGCGCGAACGGCGCCGGCAAGTCCACCCTGATCAAGATCCTGCTGGGTCTGCTCCCGCCGACCAGCGGCCGGGTGCAGGTGCTCGGCCTCGACCCCACCACCGACCCGGCCGCGGTCCGCGCCCGGGTCGGCTACATGCCCGAGCACGACGCGCTCCCGCCCGACCTCTCCGCCGCCGAGCTGGTCACCCACCTCGGCCGGATGAGCGGGCTGCCGCGCACGGTGGCCCGGGAACGCGCCTCCGAGGCGCTGCGCCACGTCGGCCTGCACGAGGAGCGGCACCGGGCCGTCGGCGGTTACTCCACCGGCATGAAGCAGCGGGTCAAGCTCGCCCAGGCCCTGGTGCACGACCCCGACCTGCTGCTGCTCGACGAGCCCACCAACGGCCTCGACCCGGCCGGCCGGGACGCGATGCTCGCGCTGGTCCACCGGATCGGCACCGAGTTCGGCATCTCCGTGGTGGTCTGCTCGCACCTGCTCGGCGAGGTGGAGCGGATCTGCGACACGCTCGTCGCCATCGACGGCGGGCGGCTGCTGCGCGCCGACCGCGTCGCCGCCATGACCACCGCCACCGACGTGCTCGCCGTCGAGGTGAGCGAGGGTACGGAGGAGCTGGCCGCCCGGCTCACCGCGCTCGACCTGCCGGTGTCCCGCGACGGGCGGCTGCTGCTCGTCCCGCTCGCCGACGACGACACCTACGACCTGATCCTCGGCGCGGTCGCCGAGCTGGACCTGCCGCTGCACCGGCTGGACCAGCGGCGGCACCGGGTGGCCGAGCTCTTCGCCCCGAGGGAGCCCAGCCATGTCTGACGCGACCGGAGTCATCCACGACATCGGCTACCAGCGCTACACCGGTCCCCGGCTGGGCCGCCGGCAGGTGTTCGGCGCGCTCTACGGCCACGGCGTGCGGACCGTCTTCGGGCTGGGCCGCAGCGCCAAGGCGAAGATCTTCCCCTGGCTGGTGGTCGCCGTGGTCACCGTGGTGGCCGCCGGGTTGACCGCGGTACGCAGCCAGATCGGCGAGGTGGTGATGACGTACGCCCAGTTCGCCGACGCGATGAGCTGGCTGGTCATCTTCTTCGTCGCGGTGGCCGCCCCCGAGCTGGTCTCCCGCGACCTGCGCAGCGGCGTGCTGCCGCTCTACTTCTCCCGGCCGCTGCCGCGCGGCGACTACGCGCTGGCCAAACTGCTGGCCCTGGGCACCGCGCTCTGGCTGCTGCTCGGCGGCCCGCAGCTGGTGATGTTCCTCGGCGCCGCGTTCACCACCTCGCGGGGCCTGCGCGGGGTCTGGGACGAGCTGCTCGACCTGCTGCCGGGCCTGCTCTACGCCGGGCTGTGGGCGGTGGTCTTCGCCTCCATCGGCCTGCTCGTCGCCTCGCTCACCGGCAAGCGCGCCTTCGCCGCCGGCGGCATCGTGGCGGTGTTCCTGATGACCGCGCCGGTGGTCGGCGTGCTGTCCATCATGCCCTCCCGGACGGTCAACGAACTGGCCTTCCTCGCCTCCCCGTCGACCCTGGTCGGGGGCGTCGGCAACTGGGCGCTGGGCGACCGGCTGACCCAGGGGCGCGGCGGCATGCCGATCGGCGACTTCGGGCCGGTCTACGCGGTCGTCGCCGTGCTGCTGGTCGCCGCCTGCGTCAGCCTGCTGCTCCTGCGATACCGGAAGGTGGCCGCCCGATGACGGCGCTGCGCACAGAACCGGCGGCCACGGTGCCCGCCGCCACGACCAGCACCCTCGACCTGGCCGGCGTGTCCCGCTGGTACGGCAACGTGGTGGCGGTCAACGACGTCACCATGCGGCTCGGCCCGGGCGTGACCGGTCTGCTCGGCCCCAACGGCGCCGGGAAGACCACGCTGCTGCACATGATGGCCGGCTTTCTCGCCCCGTCCCGCGGCTCGGTCACCCTGGACGGCGAGCCGACCTGGCGCAACCCTGGCGTCTACCGGCGACTCGGGCTGGTCAGCGAGCGGGAGGCGGTGCACACGTTCCTCAGCGCGTACGAGTTCGTGCTGGCCAGCGCGAAGCTGCACCGGCTGCCCGACCCGGAGGCGGCGACCCGGCGGGCGATCGAGCTGGTCGAGATGGAAAGCGCGCAGGACCGGAAGATCGGTACCTACTCCAAGGGCATGCGGCAGCGCACCCGGGTCGCCGCCGCGCTGGTGCACGACCCGCAGGTGCTGTTGCTCGACGAGCCGTTCAACGGGATGGACCCCCGGCAGCGGCTGCACATGATGGCGCTGCTGCACCGGCTCGGCGACGACGGCCGGACCATCCTGTTCAGCTCGCACATCCTGGAGGAGGTCGAGCAGGTCTCCGGCACGGTCCAGGTGATGGTCGCCGGCCGGCTGGCCGCCTCCGGCGACTACCGGACCATCCGGCGGTTGATGACCAACCGGCCGCACGTCTTCGCGGTGCGGTCCACCGACGACCGGGCCCTGGCGGTGGCGCTGATGGCGGAGGTCTCGGTCTCCGGCGTCGAGCTGGGCCGCACCGGCCTGACCGTCAAGGCCGGTGACTACGGCGCGTTCACCCGGGCGCTGCCCCGCATCGCCCTCCGCCACGGCATCCGGGTCCGGCAGCTGCTGCCGGAGGACGAGTCGCTGGAGAGCGTCTTCTCGTATCTGGTGGAGGCCTGATGTCGACAGTCACCTGGATCACCGCCCGCGGCCTGTTCGGCCGGAGCCGGTTCCTCATGCTGCTGCCGTTGCCGCTGATCCTGATCGGCCTGGCGGTGCTCTGCCGGGCGCTCGGCGTGGACCCCGGCCAGTGGGGGCCGCCGGTGCTGGTCGGCCTGGGACTGGCCGTGGTGCTGCCGGTGGTCGCCCTGATCGTGGGCACCGGCGTGCTCGGCGCCGAGATCGACGACGGCACCGTGGTGCACATCCTCACCAAGCCGCTGCCCCGCTGGCAGATCGTGCTGCCCAAGCTCCTGGTCGCTGCCGGGGTCAGCGCGGTCACCGTGGGCGTCCCGATCTACGTCGCGGGTGTGCTGGCCGGCTCGGTACGCCTCGGGCTGGCCCTGGTCGCCGCGTCCGCGGCGGGCGCGCTGGCGTACTCGGCGCTGTTCCTGGCACTCAGCCTGGTGACCCGGCGGCCGGTGCTGCTCGGCCTGGTCTACGTGCTGATCTGGGAGGGTCTGCTCGGCCGGTTCGTCACCGGCACCCGGGTGCTCTCGATCCAGCAGTGGGTGATCGCGTTGGCCGACCGGATGGCGCCCACCCCGCTGCTCGGCACCACCGTCTCGGTGCCGGTCGCGGCGGTGCTCACCGCGCTGGTGGCGGTCGGATTCACCGTGCTGGCGATCGACCGGCTCCGCTCGTTCAGCGTCGCCGGCGAGACCAGCTGAGACCCGGGCGGGGCCCGGCTCCGACGCCTCCCGGCGGCGGAAAAGGGTCCCGTCCGGGTCCACCCGGTCTGTTAGGTTGCGGCGGCGACACCATCAGACACGGGGAGAAGACCTTGCGTTCAGTTCGACTCGCCCTGCTGGCTCCGGCCGCGGTGGCGATGATCGTCATGTCCGGCTGCACCGACGGCGACGACACCACGGCGGCGGAGCCGGCGGGTTCGTCCGCGTCCGCGCCGGCGACCCCCTCGGCGCCCTCGGCGTCACCCACCCCGGCGGGCCTCGACGCCGCCACCCGGACCACCTGCGCGGCCGCCGACAAGGACATCACGGCCGCGCTCAAGGAGGTCGCCTCGGCGGAGAAGATCGGCCCGCCGGCCGGGCACTCCGCGGTGAGCGCGCAATACTCCGCCGGCGCGGCGACGCTCTACACGCACGCGTTCACCAGCAGCGACGAGGTCAACGCCGCGGTGAAGGACGTCGCGACCGAGATGTCGGACCTGGCGGACACCTGGGCCAAGGCGCCGAAGAAGGCGCCGAGCAAGGCGGACCTCACCGCCGCCCGGGACAAGCTGAAGGCGACCTGCGCGGCCGCCTAGGCATCCACCGTCGCGACGGGGCGGCCGGCTTCGCGCCGGCCGCCCCGGTCGCGTGCCCGCCGGTGCCGGCCGTGCCGTCGGCGGCCGGGCCCGGAGCACGGCCGCCTCGTCACGGCCGTGCTCAGAACGCGCAGGCCACCACCAGTTCGGTGGTGCGGTCGGGCAGCAGGTCCAGCTTGGCGATCCGGCCGGCCGCGCGCAGGTCGTCGGCGACGGTCGTGAGCTGCTCCAGCAGGGCCGCCGGTCCGAGCGCCTCGGCCAGCGGCACCTCCGCCCGCATCGACAGCTTCCGCTCCGACTTGGCCCGGCGGACCTGGCCCAGCGCGTCGGCGGCCAGCCGCAGCAGCTCCGGGTCGCCGGGCGCGGCCATCGCGCGGCCCACCTCGTACGTGGTCGGCCACGGCGCGCGGTGCACCGAGCCGTAGCGCCACCAGGACCAGACCTCCTCGGTCACGAACGGCAGCACCGGCGCGAACAGGCGCAACTGCACCGACAGGGCGGTCGCCAGCGCCGCCCGGGCCGAGTCCGCCGCCGGCCCGGTGCCGTAGGCGCGCTCCTTCACCAGCTCGATGTAGTCGTCGCAGAACCGCCAGAAGAACGCCTCGGTGGCCATCAGGGCGGCGGTGTGGTCGTACCCGTCGAAGGCGGTGGTCGCGGTCGCGACCACGCCGGACAGTTCGGCGAGCATCGCGGTGTCCAACGGCTCGCTCACCGGGGCCCGCAGCGCGTCGGCGGCGCCGAGGCCGAGCGCGAACCGGGACGCGTTGAGCAGCTTGGTGGCCAGCCGGCGGCCCACCTTGACCTGGGCCGGGTCGAAGGCGAGGTCCGTGCCCGGCTTGCCGTTGGCGGCCCAGTAGCGGACCGCGTCGGAGCCGTGCTGCTCCAGCAGCGCCATCGGGGTGACCACGTTCCCCTTGGACTTCGACATCTTCTTCCGGTCCGGGTCGAGGATCCAGCCGGAGAGCACCGCCGTCCCCCAGGGCAGCACACCCTGCTCCAGGTGGGCGCGGACCACGGTGGCGAACAGCCAGGTCCGGATGATGTCGTGCCCCTGCGGACGCAGGTCCATCGGGAAGACCCGACCGAACAGGTCCGGATCGGTCTCCCACCCGCCCACGATCTGCGGGGTCAGCGACGAGGTGGCCCAGGTGTCCAGCACGTCCGGGTCGCCGACGAAGCCGCCGGGTCGACCGCGCTGCGCCTCCTCGTAGCCGGGCGGCGGCGCGCTCGTCGGATCGATCGGCAACATCGCCTCGTCCGGTGTGAGAGGGTGGTTCCAGTCCGGCTCGCCAGCGTCGTCGAGCCGGTACCACACCGGAACGGGCACGCCGAAGAACCGCTGCCGGCTGACCAGCCAGTCACCGGTGAGGCCACCCACCCAGTGCTCGTAGCGGTGCCGCATGTGCTCCGGCACCCAGCGCAGCTCGCGTCCGCGGGTCAGCAGCTCCTCGCGCAGGTCGGCGTCGCGGCCGCCGTTGCGCAGATACCACTGCCGGGTCGAGACGATCTCCAGCGGCCGGTCGCCGCGCTCGTAGAACTTGACCGGGTGGGTGATCGGGCGCGGCTCGCCGACCAGGTCGCCCGCGTCCGCGAGCAGCCCCACGAGCGTCCGCCGGGCGCCGTTGACGGTCTGCCCGGCCAGCGCCGCGTAGGGCTGCGCCGGCACGCCGGCCGGCGGCTCCGGCAGCAGCCGCCCGTCCCGGCCGATCACCACCCGGGTGTCCAGCCGCAGCTCCCGCCACCAGGTCACGTCCGCCAGGTCACCGAACGTGCAGACCATCGCGATGCCCGTGCCCTTGGCCGGGTCCGCCAGCGGGTGCGCGCGCACCGGCACCTCCACCCCGAACACCGGGGTACGCGCCGACGCGCCGACCAGGTCCGCGTACCGCTCGTCGTCGGGGTGGCAGACCAGCGCCACGCAGGCCGGCAGCAGCTCCGGGCGAGTGGTGTCGATCAGCACCTCGCGGCCGTCCGGGCCGGTGAACCGCAGCCGGTGGTACGCGCCCGGCCGCTCCCGGTCCTCCAGCTCCGCCTGGGCCACCGCGGTGCCGAAACCGACGTCCCAGAGCGTCGGCGCCTCGGCCTGGTAGGCCTCGCCCCGGGCCAGGTTGCGCAGGAACGCCCGCTGGCTGGCCGCCCGGGCCGCCGCCCCGATCGTGGTGTACGTCAGGGACCAGTCCACGGACAGCCCGAGCCGCCGCCACAGCGCCTCGAAGACCTTCTCGTCCTCCACCGTGAGCAGCTCGCACAGCTCGATGAAGTTGCGCCGGGAGATCGCGGTCGGGTCCTTGCGGGCCGCGTCGTCCACCGGCGCGGCCGGCGGGCGCCAGTCCGGGTCGTACGGCAGCGCCGGGTCGGGGCGCACGCCGTAGACGTTCTGCACCCGGCGCTCGGTGGGCAGCCCGTTGTCGTCCCAGCCCATCGGGTAGAAGACCGTCCGTCCGCGCATCCGCTGGAACCGGGCCACCGTGTCGGTGTGCGTGTAGGAGAAGACGTGCCCCATGTGCAGCTCGCCCGACACGGTGGGCGGCGGGGTGTCGATGGAGTACACGTCCGCCCGCTGCTTCGTGCGGTCGAACGCGTACGTGCCGTCGGACTGCCAGCGGCGCGCCCAGGTCTCCTCGAGGCCGTCCAGGCTCGGACGGTCGGGGACGCCGGCGCGGGCCGTCCTCGTCGTGTCGGTCATCAGCCGATGGTAGGCAGCCGGGCCGGGTCGCTCCACGACATTCGGGTGGTCGGGGGACAGCGGACGGTGTCCCGGGTGTGACAGCATCTGCCCTCCACGGACGCGGGGGAGGCACCACGATGGACGGAAGCACGCGTACGCCACCGGCCGCCGCCACGGTGGCCGGCGCGGTGGCGGCGGTCGCGGTCGGGGCGTACTTCGGCACGCGCGGCCTCGCGGTGGCCCGCCAGGCCGGCTTCGCCGACCTCGTCCAGGGTTTTCCGACCGGGTCGTTGCGGCTGGGCGGCACGCTCGTCGCGCTGGGCGCGGGCGCGCTGCTGGCCGTGGTCCTGGCCGCCGTCGCCGTGGTCGACCGGTTGCCCGGCTGGCCGGTCGCGCTGACCGGCCTGGCGCTTGACTACCTGGCCGGCGAGGTGGTCCTGCGGCAGGGCGCCGCCCTGGTGCCCCAGCAGCCACCCACCGCCGAGCAGGTGCTGGCCGTGCTGGTGGCCGCGACCGGGGCGGGGCTGGCGCTCGGCGGGGCGCTGTCGGCGGTGGCCCGCTCGGCGCCCGCGCGGCGCTGGCCGGTCGCCGCCGCGCTCGCCGCCGGTCTGGTGGTCGGTCCGGGCGTGGAGGATCTGTTCCGCCGGGCGGCGGGCGACGGCGTCGCGAGCGGCGGCCGGGGCTGGTCGGCGCAGGTCGGGGTCAGTGTGCTGGCCGTCGTCGTCGCCGCGGTGCTCAGCCACCGGGAGTCCGGCCGCCCCGCCCGCACGGCTACCGCCGGTCCCGCCGGCACGCCTACCGCCGAACCCGGCGAACCCGCCGAACCCGCCGAGCCTGGCCGACGGCCCGCCGGACGGGCGCCGATCGGGGCCGCCGTGGCCACCGCCGTCGCGGCCGTGCTCACCCTGGCCGGGCTGGTCACACGCTGGTGGGTGGTCGACGTGTTCCGGCTCAGCCCGGACGGTCTGGTCGGCCCCCGCCGGGCGCGGTTCGTCGAGTCGGTGGCCTACTTCTCCCCGGTGGCCGTCGCGGTGGTCGCCGGGCTGGTCCTGGTCGGCTACGCGTGGCGCATCGGCCGGGCGGTGGCCGCGCGGTGGGTGGTGCTCGGGTTCGCCGCCGGGCCGCTGCTCCTGCTCGGGCTGCGGCTCGGCTTCGTCGGGGAACGGTCGCAGGCGTACCTGGTCCTGCTGGCCGGGGCGGCGGCGGTCGTGGCCGGCGCCACGCTGGCCCGGCTGCGGCCGGCCCTGCTGCCCTGGGACGCGGTCGGCCTGCTCCTGGCCGCGCTGGCGGTGCCGCTCGCCGCCCCGACGGTCCAGGCCGAGCTGCCCGGCACCGGCACGCTCGTCGTGTCGTTGCCCTCGGCGCTCGGGCTCGGCCTGGCGCTCGGCTTCGGCCTGGTGCTCGCCGCGAGCGGCCCGGGGGACGACGCCGACCGGGAGCCGGGCCGAACCGCCGGAATCCTGGCGCTCGGGGCCGCCGCGACCGTGCTGTCCGCGCTCGCGCTGGCACCGACAGTGATCCGGGGCCTGGGACTCGGCCCCTCCGCGGGGGTCGCCCTGACCGTGCCGGTGCTGGTCGCGGTGTCCGCCCTGGTCCTGGTGCTGCTCTTCGGCTTCGGTCGGGCGGTCGACCGGATTCGGCGCGACCTGCGGGCCGAGGCCAGCACCGAGGGGCCGCGTCCCTAGAGCAGCGAGTCGCGCCACTGGCGGTGCAGCGCGGCGAACCGGCCGCCGGCGGCGGCGAGCCGGTCCGGCGCGCCGTCCTCCACGATCCCGCCGCCGTCGAGCACGAGCACCCGGTCGGCCGTCTCCACGGTGGAGAGCCGGTGGGCGATCACCAGCGCGGTGCGGTCGCGCAGGACGCTGTGCAACGCGCGCTGCACCAGGCGTTCCGTCGGCACGTCCAGCGACGAGGTGGCCTCGTCGAGGATCAGCACCCGGGGGTCGGCCAGGAACGCCCGCGCGAACGCGACGAGCTGCCGCTGCCCGGCGGAGAGCCGGCCACCCCGTCGGTGCACGTCGGTGGCGTAGCCGTCGGGCAGGGCGGCGATGAAGTCGTGCGCGCCGATGGCCCGGGCGGCGGCGACCACGGCGTCGTCGTCGGCGTCCGGCCGGCCGAACCTGATGTTCTCGGCGACGGAACCGCTGAACAGGTGGGTCTCCTGGGTGACCAGCACCACCGCCCGGCGCAGCTCGGCGTCGGCCAGGTCGCGCAGGTCCACCCCGTCCAGGCGGACCGCGCCGGCCGCCGGGTCGTGGAAGCGGGCCAGCAGTTTGGCCACCGTGGACTTGCCGGCGCCGGTCGGGCCGATCAGGGCGACGGTCTGCCCGGCCGGCACGGTCAGGTCCAGGTCGCCCAGGATCGGCGTCTCCGGCCGGTAGCCGAAGGAGACCGCCTCGAAGACCACGCCGCCGCGCGGCGGGCCGGCGGGCAGCGGCACCGGGCGCGCCGGTTCGGCCACCGCCGGCCGTTCGTCCAGCACGCCGGCCAGCTTCTCCAGTGCCGCGGTCGCCGACTGGAGCGCGTTGTAGAACTGGCTCAGCTCCTCCATCGGCTCGAAGAACCGCCGCAGGTAGAGCAGGAACGCGGCGAGCACGCCGACCTCGGTCCGGCCGCCCAGCACCCGCCAGCCGCCGTACCCGAGCACCACCGCGGCGGTGAGGTTGCCGATCAGCCGGATGCCCGGCGAGTAGACCGCGATCAGCCGGAACGCACGCAGGCTGGCCCGCCGGTAGTCGTCGTTGACCGCGGCGAAGATGCGCTGGTTGCGCGGCTCCCGGCGGAACGCCTGGACCGCCCGGATCCCGCGCAGCGACTCGACGAAGTGCACGATGACCAGCGCCACCGCCTCCCGGGTGCGCCGGTACGCTCCGGCCGAGGCGCGGGCGAACCAGCGGGACAGCCAGAACAGGAACGGGAAGGCGAGCAGGGTGACCGCGGCCAGCGGGAGGTCCAGCCAGAGCAGGATGCCCGCCACCGACAGCACCGACAACACCGCCATGACGAGCTTGTCGATGCCGCCGTCGACCAGCTCGCCGATCGACTCCAGGTCGCTGGTCAGCCGGGACACCATCCGGCCGGACGTGTAGCGCTCGTGGAAACCGACGTCGAGGCGGAGGAAGTGCGCGTAAACCCGGCGGCGGAGGTCGAGCAGGACGGCCTGGCCGATCCGGGCGGCCAGGGCGAGGAACGCGCGCCGGGTCGCGTACTCGGTGACGGTGGCGACGACGAACGCGGCGGCCACCGCGACCAGCGGCCCGGCATCGCCGGCCCGCAGCGGCCCGATGCCCCGGTCGATGCCGAGCATGACCAGGTACGGCCCGGCCATCGCGGCCGCGTTCTGCGCCAGCAGCAGCGACACGGCCAGCCCGAGCCGGCGCCGGTGCGGGCGGAGCAGGTGGCGCAGCAGGAGCCGGCTGCGGGCGCGCAGGCGGGTCACCGCCGCCGGGGACGAGTCCTCGGCCCGGCTGCGGTCGGCGTCCGGGTCGGTGGCCCGGCCCCGCCACCGCGACAGGTCGGCGTCCGGATCGAGGCCGGGGTCCTCCGACGTGCCGCCGGCCGACCCGCCCCGGGGCCGGGGGACCCGCGGGGCGCGGCCGGTCACGACCGCACCAGGCCGACGCCGGGTCCTCGATCCGGCTCCGCGGAGAGCACCGCCCGGTAGGCCGGCACCCGGGCCAGCAGCTCGGAGTGGGTGCCGACGGCGACGATCCGGCCGGCCTCCAGCAGCGCCACCCGGTCGGCCAGCGCCAGCGTGGACGGCCGGTGCACCACCAGCAACGCCGTGGTGTCCCGCAGCACCCGACGCAGTGCCGCCTCGACCAGCGCCTCGGTGTGCACGTCGAGCGCGGACAGCGGGTCGTCGAGGACCAGCAGGGCGGGCCGGCCGAGCACCGCCCGGGCGAGCGCCAGCCGCTGCCGCTGCCCGCCGGAGAGCGACAGGCCCTGCTCGCCGACCCGGGTGGCCAGCCCCCACGGCAGTTCGTACGCGAACTCCGCCTGGGCCAGCGCCAGCGCGGCCCGGACCTCCTCCTCCCCGGCGTCGGGTCGGCCCAGCGTCAGGTTCTCCCAGACCGACATGGAGAACAGCGTCGGCTCCTCGAAGGCCACCCCGACCAGCCGGCGCAGCGCGCCGAGTCGCAGGTCGCGCAGGTCGTGCCCGTCGAGGGTGATCCGGCCGTCGGTCACCTCGTGCAGGCGGGGGACCAGCGACAGCAGGGTGCTCTTGCCGCAGCCGGTCGCGCCGACCAGCGCGAGCGTCTCGCCCGGCTCGACGGTCAGGTCCAGCTCGTGCAGCACCGGCCCGGGTGCGCCCGGGTAGCGGAAGCCCACCCGCTCGAACCGGAGCCGGCCGCGCACCTCGGCCCGGTCCAGCGCTCGGGCGTGCGGGCCGTCCACGATGGTCGGCGGGGTGTCGAGGACCTCCTGGATCCGGTCGGCGGCGGTGGCGGCCTCCTGCCCGTTGGCGATGATCCAGCCCAGCGACTGCACCGGCCAGATCAGCATGAGCTGGAGGCTGACGAAGGCGACCAGCTCACCGATGGTGAGCGCGCCGTCGGCGACGGCGGCGGCGCCGGCCACCAGGACCGCGCCCAGCGTCAGGTTGGGCACCAGGTCGAACAACGCGGAGGTGCGGGCCAGCAGGCGGGCCTTGCCGATGCCGGTGTCGTGCAGTCGGCGGGCGCCGACGGCGAAGCGCGCGGCCAGCTCCGGCCCCCGCCCGTACGCCCGCATGGTGCGCAGCCCCTGCGCGGTCTCCTCGACCAGGGTGGCGACGTCGCCCTGCTGGTCCTGCATCCGCCGGGACGCGGCGTGGTAGTGCCGGGCGAACCGGCGGCTGATCAGGAACAACGGGACGGCGCTGGCCGCGACCAGCAGCCCCAGCCAGGGGTGCAGCCGGATCAGCAGCACCACCACGGCGGCGTAGGTGATCAGGTTGAGCACCAGGAAGAGCAGGCCGAAGGAGAGGAACCGGCGGATGACCGAGAGGTCGCTGGTGATCCGGGAGAGCAGCTGGCCGGACTGCCAGCGGTCGTGGAAGCTGGTCGGCAGCCGTTGCAGGTGCGCGTAGATGTCGGCCCGGATGGCCGCCTCCATGCCCACCGAGGAGGACGACTGGGTCCACCGCCGGATGAAGATCAGCACCGCTTCGGCGAGCCCGAGCAGCAACGCGAGGCCGCCCAGGCGGAGCAGCCCGGCCTCGTCGTGCCGGGCCACCGGCCCGTCGACCACGCGCTGCACCACCAGCGGGACGGCCAGGCTCGCCGCCGTCGCGGCCAGCGCCGCGACCAGCAGCCAGGCGAACTCCGGCGCGTATGGGCGCAGGTAGGGCCGCAGCCGCCAGAGGTTGCGCAGCGGCTGGGACCGGGCGTCGGGATGCGCCGCGGGGCTGCCGTCGCTGGGCGCGGGCACTACCCGACGGTAGCGGCCGGGGGCGACGGTTCGGCTGTCAGCTAGCCGTCACCCGTCCCTCATGCCCGAGAAGCCACTTCTTCACGTCGAGCCCCCAGCGGTAGCCGCCGAGCGTGCCGTCGGTGCGCAGCACCCGGTGGCAGGGCACGAAGAGCGCGGCGGCGTTGCGCGCGCAGGCCGCCGCGGCGGCCCGGACGGCGGCCGGTCGCCCGGCCAGCGCGGCGAAGCCGGTGTAGGTCACCGGGTCGCCCGGTTTCACGTCGCGCAGCACCCGCCAGGCGTGGGTCAGGAAGAGGCCGTCGGTGTGCTGCTCCACCGGGATCGCGTCGATGGCGGTGAGGTCACCGTCGAGGTAGGCGCGCACGGCGGCGGTCACCGGGCCGAGGTCGCCCCGCTCCCGCAGGTCACCGCGCAGGCTCGGATGCGTCAACGGCACCAGGGCCGCCGGGTCGGCGGTGAAGCCGGCCGCGCGTACCGACCCGTCGGGGCCGGCGAGCACGCTCAGCGGGCCGGCGGGGGTGTCGATGACTGTGCTGTCCACAGTGCTCATGCCGCTCTCCAGAGTCGGATCGTCGCGTACGACCGCCAGGGGCGCCAGCGGTCGGCGTAGGCGTGCAGGGTCTTCGGGTCGTCGGGCAGGCCGAGCGCGGCCGCGCCCCGGCGTACGCCCAGGTCGGTGGCGAGCACGACGTCGGGATCGCCGAGCGCCCGCATGGCGAGGTAGCCGGCCGTCCACGGCCCGACGCCGGGCACCGCGGCCAGGCATCGGGACGCCTCCTCGCGGTCGCCTCCCGGTTCCAGGTCCAGCTCGCCGTCGGCGACGGACCGGGCCAGCGCCCGGATCGTCTCCCGTCGGGCCCCGGGCATCCGGAACGCCGTGTCCGGCGCGGCCAGCACCTCGGCCGGGGTGGGAAAGGCCCGCAGGTCGCCCGCCGCCTTGTCGGCCGCTCCCGGGACGGCGGCGAGCAGGTGGGTGAGGGTGGTGCGGGCCGACCGGAGCGAGACCTGCTGGGTGGTGACGGCGCGCACGGCCAGCTCGAAGCCGTCGACCGCGTGCGGGAGCCGGACGCCGGGCTCGGCGGCGACCGCCGGGGCCAGGGCCGGGTCCTCGGCCAGGGTGGCGTCCACCGCGACCGGGTCCGCGTCGAGGTCGAGCAGACGTCGGCAGCGGGCCACCGCGGGCGCCAGGTCCCGCATGTCGGCCAGCCGCAGCGTGGCGGCCACGTGGCCGTCGACCGGGGCCAGCGTCACCGTGGCGGAGCCGTGCGGCAGCCGCAGCCCGCGGTGGTAGGCGCCGTCCCGGACCTCCTCGACGCCGGGCAGCGCACGCAGCGCGAGGAAGTCGAGCAGCGCGCCGGCGTGCAGGGGCGGCCGGTGGGCCAGCCGCAGCGTGACGGTGCCCGCCCCGCCGGCCGCCCGCCGCCCGCTCCGGCCGGCCCGCAGCTCGGACGGGGTGACGCCGTACACCTCGCGGACCGTGTCGTTGAACTGCCGGACGCTGCCGAAACCGGCGGCGAACGCCACCTCGGCCAGGCCGAGGCCGGTGGTCTCGACGAGGATCCGCGCGGTCTGGGCGCGTTGCGCCCGGGCCAGCGCCAGCGGACCGGCGCCCAGCTCGGCCCGGAGCATCCGGTGCAGGTGCCGCTCGGTGTAGCCCAGACGGGTGGCCAGCCCGGGCACCCCGTCGCGGTCGACCACGCCGTCGGCGATCAGCCGCATCGCCCGGCCGACCACGTCGGCCCGGACGTCCCACTGCGGGGAACCCGGCGCGGCGTCCGGCCGGCACCGGCGGCAGGCCCGCAGACCGGCGCCCTGTGCCGCGGCGGCGGACGGGAAGAACCGGACGTTCTGCCGCTTCGGGGTCATCGCCGGGCAGGACGGCCGGCAGTAGATCCCGGTCGAGGTCACACCGGTGTAGAACCAGCCGTCGAACCGCGGGTCGCGGCTGTCGACGGCCCGGTAGCACCGCTCGAAGTCCAGCTCCATGCCACCGATCCTGCCTCGCAGGTCCGACGCTCGGCTGGCGGTTTTCGGACGTGAGTGCCGGCGGTCGCGCCAGCTCGGCGAGGTGGCGGGGTCCCCGCCTCCCGGATGCCGCCACCCCGGCGAGGTGGCGTGGATCTTGCCGACCGATCCGGGAAACTGTCGTAAGTGGTCGGTACGGTCCTCGCCACCAACTCAAGAAAAGGTGCGGGGCATGGCGAGCGTGGCCGGGCGGGGTGTCCGCTGATGCGATCGGGGCGAGCACGGCTGGACGCCGCGGTGGTGCAGGGCTTCTACGACCGGATGCGAGCGGTGGCGCCGGCCGCCTACGGCGCGATCGAACGGGACCGGGCCGACGACCCGGGGCGGCCGTTCGCCGACACCGCCTGTGGTCGGCTGGCCGGCTCGCTCGACCCGGCCGGGCTGCGCGCGCTCGGCATGTGGGCGCACCACTGGTGCATGCGCTTCTACGACGACGACACCCGGGTCGGCCTGCGTCTGGTCCGGGAGATCGCGGCCCGGCCGGGCCTGGGCTGGTCCGTCGACGAGGTGCGCTGGCTGCTCGACCGGTCCTACGCGGCCGGGCCCGCCGCCGCGCACCGTTTCACGCTGCCGGTCGCCGCGGCGGCGGAGCTGCCGCCGGGCGCCCTGCCCGAGGGGGTGGCGACCGACGACTGGCGCCGGTTGCTGGCCGGCTGACGGTGCCGGCGGCCGGCGCCGGCGCGCCCCGGGAGCTGGCCGAGCACCATGACGGCGACCGCCACCGCGAACCCGGCGAGCTGGGTCGGGGCCAACGCCTCCCCGAGCACCAGCCAGCCGAGCATCGCGGCGGTCAGCGGGCTGAGCGCGCCGAGCACCGACACCCGGGTGGCCGGCAACCGCGCGGCCCCCCGGAACCACAACGCGTAGGCCAGCGCGGTGCCGACCAGCCCGAGCCAGGCGTACCCGAGCAGGGCCGGGCCGTCCGGCGCGGGCGGGGCGCCCTCCACGGCGGCCGCGACCGGCACGATCAGCAGGCCGCCGGCGACGAGCTGCCAGCTGGTCACCGTGAGCGTGCCCACCCCGGGCGGTCGGCCCCAGCGGCGGGTGAGCACCAGCCCGGCCGCCATGGCGGCGGTGCCGGCCAGGCCGGCGGCGATGCCGAGCGGGTCGAGGCCGGCGTCCGGCCGGAGCACCACGAGTCCCACGCCGGCCGGGGCGGCGGCCGCCGCGAGCAGCGCCGGTCGGCCGGGCCGGTCCCGGAGCAGGGCGACGGTGAGCGCCACGACCAGCAGCGGTTGCACGGCTCCGAGCACGGCCGCGGTGCCGCCCGGCAGCCGGTACGCGGCCACGAAGAGCAGCGGGAAGAACGCCCCGATGTTGAGCGCGCCGAGCAGGGCGGCCCGGCCCCACCACACGCCGTGCGGCCGTCGGCGGGTGAGCGCCAGCAGGAGCAGGCCGGCCGGCAGGGCGCGGACGGCGCCGGACCACAGCGGCCGGTCGGCGGGCAGCAGCTCGGCGGTGACCAGGTAGGTGGTGCCCCAGGTGATCGGCGCCAGGGCGGTGAGCGCGACGTCGCTGCTGCGCCGGTGGGTCATCGGAGCTCCTTACCTCGTCACTAATTTGCTTAGCACTAAGATAGTTAGGGTCGAGGAAAAGGGGAAGTGCGAGGTGCGGCACAATCGGCAACCGTGACGACCGACGAGGTGGACCTGATCGTCGAGCAGTGGCGCCGGGAACGCGCCGGCATGCGACCCGAGCCGATGGCCGTCTTCGGTCGCATCTACCGGCTCGCCCGGCTGGTCGGCGACCGCCAGGAGAAGGTGTACGCCGGCTGGGGCATCGGCCGCGGCGAGTTCGACGTGCTCGCCGCGCTGCGCCGCTCCGGACCGCCGTACACCCTGGCGCCGAAGGCGCTCGCCGGGTCGCTGATGCTGACCTCCGGCGGAATGACCGGCCGGCTCGACCGGCTGGAACGGGCCGGGCTGGTCCGGCGCGCGCCCGACCCGGCGGACCGGCGGGCCCTGCGGGTCAGCCTCACCGAGACCGGCCGCCGGGTGGTCGAGGAGGCGGCCGAGGCCGGGCTGGAGGTGCAGCGGCGGATCCTCGACACGCTGCCCCCCGCCGACCGGGAGCGGCTGGCCGACCTGCTGCGCGCCCTGCTGGCCGGGGCCGAGGCGGAGCCGCCGGATCAGGCAGGATGATCTCGGACGCCAACGACCGGAAGGACGGGCATGCCTGCCACCGAACCGACCATCGTCGCCACCAGCATGGGTTTCTTCAGCCGTCGCCGCGGGCCGTGGGACGCCCGGCCGAGCCAGCTCTTCCCGCTGATGGCCGAGCTGGCCGGGGCCGGTGACGCGCCCCGGATCTGCTACCTGGGCCAGGCCGTCGGCGACCAGCCGACCGGTTACACGGTGTTCTACGGCGCGTTCGCGAACACCCCGTTCCGCCCGTCCCACCTGGCGCTCTACCCGATGCCGAACGTCGAGGACATCCGCGCCCACCTGCTCGCGCAGGACGTCATCTGGGTGGGGGGCGGAAGCGTCGCCAACCTGTGCGCGGTGTGGCGGGTGCACGGTCTGCCGGAGATCCTGCACGAGTGCTGGCAGGCCGGTGTGGTGCTGGCCGGGGTCTCCGCCGGCTCGATCTGCTGGCACGTGGGCGGCGCCACCGACAGCTACGGACCGGCCCTGCGGGCCTTCACCGAGGGGCTGGGCTGGCTCCCGTACGGCAACGGCGTGCACTACGACAGCGAGGAGCAGCGCCGACCCCTGATGCACCGACTGGTCGCCGACGGCACGCTGCCGACCAGCCACTGCACCGACGACGGCGTCGGGCTGATCTACCGGGGCACCCGGCTGGCCGAGGCGGTGGCCGACCGTGAGGGCGTGGCGGCGTACGAGGTGAGCCGCGCCGAGGACGGCACCGTGCGGGAGACCCGGATCGAGCCGCGCCTGCTGCCCGCCGTACCGGTCTGAGCGGGCCGGCGGACCTGCCTGCCGGTCGCCGGCCGCGAGGCGCGTAAGCTGGTTCGTCGTGAGTCTCACCATCGGCATCGTCGGCCTGCCCAACGTGGGCAAGAGCACCCTGTTCAACGCGCTGACCAAGAACGACGTGCTCGCCGCGAACTACCCGTTCGCCACGATCGAGCCGAACGTCGGCGTGGTCGGGCTGCCCGACGAGCGGCTGGCCAAGCTGGCCGAGATCTTCTCCTCGCAGAAGGTGCTGCCGGCGCCCGTCTCGTTCGTCGACATCGCCGGCCTGGTGCGGGGCGCCTCGAAGGGGCAGGGCCGGGGCAACGCGTTCCTGGCCAACATCCGCGACGCCTCGGCGATCTGCCAGGTGGTCCGCGCCTTCTCCGACCCGAACGTGGTGCACGTCGACGGCAAGGTCTCCCCGGCCGACGACATCGAGACGATCAACACCGAGCTGATCCTGGCCGACCTCCAGACGCTGGAGAAGGCGCTGCCCCGGCTGGAGAAGGAGGCCAAGCTCCGCAAGGACCGGGCCGCCGCCGTCGAGGCCGCCAAGAAGGCAGCCGAGGTCCTGGACAACGGCGTGACCCTGTACGCGGGCGCCGCCGCCGCGAAGGTCGAGCTGGAGCACCTGCGTGAGCTGCACCTGCTCACCACCAAGCCGTTCCTCTACGTCTTCAACGTCGACGAGGCGGAGCTGGGCAACGCCGAGTTCCTCGACGAGCTGCGAGGGCTGGTCGCCCCGGCCGAGGCGGTCTTCATGGACGCCAAGATCGAGTCCGAGCTGGTCGACCTGCCCGAGGACGAGGCGCGCGAGCTGCTGGAGTCGATCGGGCAGTCCGAGCCGGGCCTGAACCAGCTGGTCCGGGTGGGCTTCCGGACGCTCGGGCTCCAGACGTACCTGACCGCCGGCCCCAAGGAGGCGCGGGCCTGGACCGTCCCGGTCGGCGCGACCGCGCCGGAGGCCGCCGGGGTGATCCACAGCGACTTCCAGCGCGGTTTCATCAAGGCCGAGGTGGTCTCCTACGACGACCTGGTCGCGGCCGGATCGATGGCGGCGGCGAAGGCCGCCGGCAAGGTCCGGATCGAGGGCAAGGAGTACGTCATGCAGGACGGCGACGTGGTGGAGTTCCGCTTCAACGTCTAAATCCGGCCTGTTTCCGCAGTTCAGAAGGGTGGCGCCTCGTCGACGACCGACTCGCCCTGCGTCAGAGCATGACCGAAGGCCTCTGAGCTGCCGGGGGAACCTCAGGACGCAAGGTTGGTCAGGAGATGCCGCCGTCGCTGTGTAGGAGTTGGCCGTTGATCCAGCCGCCATCGGGTGAGCACAGGAACGCTACGAGATTGGCGCAGTCCTGCGGGCGGCCGAGGCGACCGAGCGGCGTGGATCGTAGGACGGCGTCCTTGATCTCTGCCGTCATCCAGCCGGTGTCCGTTGGACCGGGATCGATGGCGTTGGCGGTCACACCGAGGTGGGCCAATTCCCGGGCGGCGGCCAGGGTGATCCGATCGAGAGCGCCCTTGCTGGCTCCGTAGGGGAGGTTTCCGACGGTGGCGTCACTGGTCAGGCTGACGATGCGTCCCGTGCCGTGAGCCCCCTGGAACCGTTGGGCGTACTCGCGAATCAACAGCCAACTCGCGCGGGTGTTGACCGCGAAGTGACGGTCGAAGCTCTCGATGCTGGTGTCGAACAGGCCCGAGTTGACGCTCTCGCAGTGGGCCAGGACGAGCGCACTGACCGAACCCAGCTCTCGCTCGACGGTTTCGAAGATGCCAGCCGTGCCGTGAGGATCGCTGAGGTCCACCTCGATCGCGGCAGTTCTTGCCCCGTGCCCGGCGGCTTGGTTGCTGACTTGCGTCACGGCCTCGGGGTCGGTGCCCCAGGGCATCCGCTCGTCGTACGGGGTCCAGTAGGTGAACCCGACATCCCAGCCGGTCTGAGCCAGCGTCAGCACCACCGACGCAGCGATGCCAGCACTACGGCCGGCACCGGTCACCAGGGCTACGGGTCGATGCTGTTGATCCCTGCCACCCACAAGCGCCATCTGCGGTCGCACCCCCTCGACGCGCCATCCTCGCAGCCCACCCGAAGACCGTCACCGGAAATACCGCGCAACCGGCAGGGCCTGCCGTAGACCGCCACGACGTCAGACATCAGCCGAGGCCGCCATGCCAACCACCGACCGGTACCGGTACAGGACAGCCGGCAGCCGGCCGGCGTGGGAGGTGAGTCCGGCAGGGCGAACCGCCGCAAAAGTCCGATCACGTGCAGCACATGCGCATTTCGGATGGCAAACCGAGCGTCGTCTTTGCCGGGACGGCGGCGCAGATTCGCGCCGATACTCTTTTCCGCTCGCTCGATACCGACGGAAGAACTGATTGCCGCAATATGGCCCGCTGTTCCTGCCGGTGACCGGAAGTGACCACCGCCCGGCCGTGAGCGAGGGGTTCGGGTCGGGATGCGGCCCGACCGTGGTCGGCAACTTCTCGATCGTGCGAACGGGAGCGGGTCCGGAGCGCCGGGGGCGCACGGGGCGGATGACGAGGTGCCAACGGGGCGACGGCGGGTATGCCGGACGATGCGGATCGAGATAGACCAGCCGGGGGCCGCCGAGCAGTTCTGGGAGGGCATGCGGGAGGTGGCCGCCAGTGCCGCCCGACACCAGGACCGCGATCTCTACCGGTCTCTCGTCAAGATCGGTCGGGCGGCGCTGGCCCAGGGCGCGGAACTCGTCCCGTCCTGCGGCCTGTTCCTTCCCTGTCCGGTCTGCGACTCCGTGCCCGGCGAACGGTGCATCAACGTTCCCGGTCAGCCGCTGCACAACGCCACCCTCCACCCCCAGCGCGTCCAGCTGGCGGAGCGGGCGCTGCGGGGAGAGGTGCCGCTGCCCTCGCCCCTCGCCTGAACGGATGCCGCGTCGGCCTTCGTGGATCGGGTCCACAGCGTAGAGACTCACTCCGCCCGATCGACGCACCCGTCCGGCCACCCGACCTTCGAGGTCGACCAAGGAGTTCGTGTCAGGATCCCACCGGCCCGGAGACGCGAACTCCTTGATCACCCGAGCGGGAGCGGGATGAGGTCGGGCGCTTTGCGGCAGACCCGCGTACCGTCCCGGTCGAGTGCAGTCAGGAGCATCGTGGCCCCACGGGAGCCGTCCCGCTGATCTAGGTTGGCCCGGTGGCTTCGAAACCCGTGACAACCGTCCTGTTCGACTTCGCGTGGACCCTGTTCGCCAGAGACCCTGACCGCTGGGTCGGCAGCGCCGCGGCATTGATCGGCCGGGAGGTGGCCGCCGGTGACGCTCAGCGCATCGCCGCGGATTTCGCTGAGTTGTTGCGGAAAACGGCTGCGGACCCTGCTCATGTTGCCCGCGACCTGGACCCGCAGGTGTGGGACCGGGCGATTCTGGCTGTCCTGCAGCAGATCCGTGGGGTGGACCTGCCGTTTGCGCGAGCCCTGCACGAAACGCACGCCGAAGCAGTCGAGCCGTACGCGGACACGTCATCCACTCTCGCCGCCCTGAGCGCCCGCGATATTCGCCTCGGCGTGGTGAGCAACACTGGCTGGGATATTCGCGAATGCTTTGCCCGGCACGGACTTGACCGCTACATCGACGCATTCGTGCTTTCCTACGAGGTCGGCTTCATCAAACCCGATGTACGGATCTGGCGCACCGCACTCGATGCCCTGGAGGCACAGCCAGATCGGACGCTGATGGTCGGCGACCATCCCAGCGGCGACGGCGGTTCCGTGGCCGCCGGCATACCGGCCCTGGTGCTACCGATGACGAGTTCGCCGGCCCAGCCTCGCGGATTCGACCACGTGCTGACATTGGCCGGAATGTGACGCCGATTCGGTTCCTGGTTGTCGAGGTTGCCTTGTGTACTACCCGGAGGGCAACGAGTTCTGTGTCGCCTGACGCCCCGGTCAGGCGATCCGCGGGCTGCGCCGCTCGATCAGCGTGACGTCCCGCCACACGCCGTGGTGCCGGCCGATCCGCTGCCGGGTGCCGACCACCCGGAACCCGCAGCGCTCGTGCAGGGCGAGGCTCGCGGTGTTCTCCGGGAACACACCGGACTGGATGGTCCAGATCCCGGCCGCCTCGGTGGAGGCCGCCAACGCGTCCAGCAGGGCCCGGCCGACGCCCCGCCCCCGCGCCCGCGGGTGCACGTAGACGGAGTGCTCGACCACGCCGGCATAGACGCAGCGGTCCGACACCGCCGAGCAGGCCACCCAGCCGAGCACCTGCCCGGCCGGGTCGAGCGCCACCCACCGGTGCCCGGGCAGCCGGGTGGCGGTGAACCGGGTCCAGTCGGGCGGCTCGGTCTCGAACGTGGCGTCCCCCTCGGCGATGCCGAGGCGGTAGATCTCCAGCACGGCGTCGGCGTGCGTGTCTTCCATCGCGGCGACGGTGACGGTCATCGACCCCTCCTGACCCTGGCGGCCGAGGCCCGGCCGCGTCAGCGTAACCGGGACGACCGAGGGCCGGGAGGAAAGGTCCCGGGCCTCGGCGCGACCGCTACCGGGTCCGGTAGACCGAGATGTGCGCCCGGCTGTCGGCGTCGAACCGGGTCCGGTCCCAGTCCGCGTACCGCTCGGCGAGGCGCAGCCCGGCGCGTTCCGCCATCTCGTCGATCTGCTCCGGCCAGGCGTAGCGCATGGCGAACGGCCTGAGGTGCACACCGTCGGCGTCGAACGTGACGGTCTGCCGCACGAACGTCTGCGCCGCCCGGTCGTACCGGTGCAGTCGGATGGTGGCCGAGTCCTCGGTCACCTCCCGGACCTGAATCTGCTCGTCCCGGTCGAAGTCGGCCGGGTCGGGCACGTAGGTCTCGACCACGAACGCCCCGCCGGGGGTCAGCACCCGGGCGACGTTGCGGAAGCAGGCCGCCTGGCGCTCGGCGTCGACGAGGTTGAACAGCGTGTTGAACACCAGGAAGACCAGACGGTACGGCCCGGCGACCGGGACGTCCGCCATGTCGCCGATGGCGACGGGCATGTGCTCGCCGCCCGGCTTGGCGCGCAGCCGCGCCACCATCTCCGGGGACGCCTCGACGCCCTCCACGGCGAGGCCGCGGGCGGCCAGCGGCAGGGCCACCCGGCCGGTGCCGACGGCCAGTTCGAGCACCGGGCCGCCGTCGGCCAGCGGGGCGAGGAAGTCGACAGCGGGAGTGGGGTCGGGATTGCCCGGGCCGTCGTAGGTGGCGGCCCAGAGCCGGCCGAACAGGCCGGGATCGTCGAAGACGGACATCACGGCAGCAGACCAGCCGTCGCCACCCGTGACAACCGGTTTACCGCGCCTCAGCCGGCCCGCAGGGCGTCGTCGACAGCGGTCTCCCGGCGACCCAGGTGCACCGGGTCGCGGCCGGAGAGCACGTCCGCGGCGGCCTTCACGGCGGCGCCGTACTCCCGGGTGGTGCTGATCCGCCACTGGCCGGCGTACCGGCGGGCGGTGTCGTCGCCGACGCCGTTGGTGTCGATGCCGAGCCGCCGGCAGAGCGTCACCGCGCGGGGCAGGTGGAACGACTGGGTGACCACGGTGGCCTGCCGCACCCCGAAGACCCGCCGGGCCCGGGCGCACGAGTCGTAGGTGTCGAACCCGGCGTGGTCCAGCACGACCCTGTCCGCCGGCACACCCCGCTCGACCAGCCAGCGCCGCATCGCGTCCGGCTCGTCGTAGTCCCAGTTCATGTGGTCGCCGGAGACCAGCACCACCCGGACCTTGCCGGCCGCGAAGAGTTGCCGCGCGATCTCCAGCCGGCCGGCCAGGAACGGTGACGGCGTCCCGTCGGGCTCGACCTTCGCGCCGAGCACCAGCGCCACCGGCGCCTCCGGCACGTCGGCGGCGGTGAACACGTGCCCCTCGGCGCCGTCGCGGATCCAGACCACGCTCGCCGCGGTCACGGCGGCCGACAGCACGACACCGGCGGCGCCGACCAGGAGGAGCCGGCGGATCAGGCGTACGGCCCGCCGGTCGGTGGCCCACCAGGCGCGCCACCGCGCGACTCGTCCCCCCATGGCGGCGATTGTGTCACCGTCCGATCAGGAGATGTGGTGCAGGATCACGTTGTGCACGTGGTGGCTCTTCTCCGAGCCACGGAACTCGACCTCGTAGGTGTGCGTGCCGACGTGCACGGCGATCGCGCCGGTGGAGAAGAACGAGCCGCCCCAGTGCTTGTTGCTCACCACGCTCACGCTGGTGATCTTCGAGTAGGGGATGCTGGTGATGGCGTACCGCTTGCCGACGAAGGAGCGGTCCTGGATGATCACCCGCCGGTCGGTCAGGCCGATGAAGCCGGTGCCGGTGCCGATCGCGTCGTAGACGGCGATGATCTGCTCACCGGGCAGCAGGCCGCTCTGGATCTGCTGGAACTGTTCCTTGCGGTCGTACGTCGGGCCAGACATGTCCTCGACGGTAGGGCAGGGGCGCCAGCGCTCAGCGCTCGGTGACCGCCCGGACGGCGTCCTCGATGCGTGCGGCCAGCAGGACCTCACCCTCGGTGAGTGGCTCGTCGTCGCCGTGCCCCACCTTGATCTGGGTGCGGTCGGCCCGGCGGCTGATCTCGGGGCGCAGCCGCAACGCGTCGGCCACCACGGCCACCCGCTCGGTCAGCGCGGCGTGCTGGGTGTCGTCGAGGACGAGCGTGCGGCGGATCTGCTCGCCCTCCCGGGTCCAGCCGGACAGCAGGGCGAGCGCGTCGCTGAGGTAGTCGTGCTTCGCCCGGCCGCTGAACAGCACGCGCATCACCGCACCTCCCAGGCGTCGTTGCCGGCTTGTGGCCAAATCGTCGCCATCCCGTGTCCCAGTCGACGCCCTCTAGTTTGTCGCCGCACAGATGGTGTGTCCACGCCCACACTTCCGTGTTCTGTTGGCCTGACGGTCGACTCAGCTACCCAAACCGCCGATTGATCTGGCACGCTGGTGGCTCGTGCGGACCGAACGGGTTACCGGGAACGGGCAGGCCGACCGGCGGGAGCCGAGGGTCGTCGTCGGGGCGGCGATCATCGTGGCCGGCCGGGTCCTCGCCTGCGAGCGTTCCGCGCCCCCCGAGGTGGCGGGGCGGTGGGAGTTCCCCGGCGGCAAGGTCGAGCCGGGGGAGACCGAGACCGAGGCGTTGGCCCGGGAGTGCGCCGAGGAACTGGGCGTCCGGGTCGCCGTCGGCGCGCGGGTGGGGCGGGACGTGCGGATGGCCCACGGTCGGTCCGTCCTGCGCGTCTACGCCGCCCGTCTGCTCCACGGCGACCAGCCGGAGGCGCTGGAGCACGCCGAGCTGCGCTGGCTCACGGCCGCCGAGCTGGACAGCGTCGACTGGCTGCCGGCCGACGTGCCGATCGTGCCCGCGCTGCGCCCGCTGCTCGCCGCGTCCGACTGAGACCACGAACCGGACAACGGGTCGGAAACGAGACGGGGACCGGCGGCGTGTGCCGCTGGCCCCCGTCATCGTCGCGCTGCTCAGTGCTTCGGCTCGTCCTGCTGCGGGTGGGCGAAGTTGAGGTGCTCCGGCGGCAGCGGGAACTCCACGTCGTCGCCGAACGGCGACGGCGCGGCGGCCCGGTCGAAGGTCAACTCGGTCAGCGGCAGCTTGCCGCTGGAGTCGACGGCCGGGGCGGTCGGGTGCGGCACCTCGCGCTGCCAGTTGACACCCTGCTGGGCCTGGCGCTCGGCGCCGCTGTCGTGCGAGCCGCCGGCGTGGGAGTGCACCCCGCCGTGTGCCGCGCCGGCGGTCACCGCACCGCTGACATGCCCGCTGGTCGCGCTGGTCTGAGGCACCTGACCCCTCCGGAAGATCTTGTTACCGAGCCACACAAGGGGATCGTACCTGCGGTCGACGACGCGTTCCTTCATGGGGATGATCCCGTTGTCGGTGATCTTGATGTGCTCGGGGCAGACCTCGGTGCAGCACTTGGTGATGTTGCAGAAACCGAGCCCCATCTCCGACTGCGCGTACTCCTTGCGGTCGGTCTTCGCGTCCAGCGGGTGCATGTCCAGCTCGGAGGCCCGGATGAAGAACCGGGGACCGGAGAACGCCTGCTTGTTCTCGTCGTGGTCGCGGATCACGTGGCAGACGTTCTGACACAGGAAGCACTCGATGCACTTGCGGAACTCCTGCGAGCGCTCGACGTCGACCTGCTGCATCCGGTAGTCACCGGGCGCCACGTCGGCCGGCGGCGCGAACGCCGGCGTCTCCCGGGCCTTCTCGTAGTTGAACGAGACGTCCGTGACCAGGTCCCGGATCACCGGGAACGTGCGCAGCGGGGTGACCGTGACGGTCTCGGTCTCCTCGAACGTCGACATCCGCGTCATGCAGCCCAGTCGCGGCTTGCCGTTGATCTCCATCGAGCAGGAGCCGCACTTGCCGGCCTTGCAGTTCCACCGGCACGCCAGGTCCGGCGCCTCGGTGGCCTGGAGCCGGTGGATCACGTCGAGGACGACCTCGCCCTCGTTCACCTCGACCGCGTAGTCCTTCAGGTCGCCGCCGGTCTCGTCGCCCCGCCAGATGCGGAACTGGCGCTTACTTCCCATCAGTTGTTCGCCTCCTCGGTGAGGGCGTCGAACTCGGCGAGTTCCTCGTCGGTCAGGTACTTGGACAGCTCCGCCCGGTCGAACAGCCCGATCAGCTCCGGCCGCATCTTCGGCAGCGGCTTGTGGGTCAGCCGGACCGTGTCGCCGTCCAGCGAGCAGACCAGGTTGACGCGCCGCCACTTCGGGTCCATCGCCGGGTAGTCCTCCCGGGTGTGCCCGCCGCGCGACTCCTGCCGCTCCAGCGCCGCCTTCGCGGTGCACTCCGAGACCACGAGCATGTTGCGCAGGTCGAGCGCCAGGTGCCAGCCCGGGTTGTAGCGCCGGCCGCCGACCGCGCTCACCTTCGCCACCCGCTCCCGCAGCTCGGCCAGCCGGCCCAGCGCGTCGGCCAGCTCGCCCTCCCGCCGAATGATGCCGACCAGGTCGCCCATCACCACCTGGAGGTCCTGCTGGAGCTGGTAGGGGCTCTCGCCGGTGTCCCGCTGCAACGGCGCCAGCGCCGTCTCCACCGCGGCCTCCACCGCCGCCACCGACACCGCCGGGCGCGCGGTGAGCTGGTCGGTGTACGTGGCCGCGTGGCCGCCCGCCCGCTTGCCGAAGACCAGCAGGTCGGACAGGGAGTTACCGCCCAGCCGGTTGGAGCCGTGCATGCCGCCGGAGACCTCGCCGGCGGCGAAGAGCCCGCGCACGGTGCCCGCCGCCGCGCCGGAGTCGGGGTCCACCTCGACGCCGCCCATCACGTAGTGGCAGGTCGGGCCGACCTCCATCGGCTCCTTGGTGATGTCGACGTCGGCCAGCTCCTTGAACTGGTGGTACATCGAGGGCAGCCGGCGACGGATCTCCTCCGCCGACTTGCGCGAGGCGATGTCCAGGTAGACGCCGCCGGCGGGCGTACCCCGACCGGCCTTGACCTCGCTGTTGATCGCCCGGGCGACCTCGTCGCGGGGCAGCAGCTCCGGCGGACGCCGGTTGTTGTCCGGGTCGGTGTACCAGCGGTCCGCCTCCTCCTCCGTCTCCGCGTACTGCTTGCGGAAGACGTCGGGGACGTAGTCGAACATGAACCGCTTGCCGTCGGAGTTCTTCAGCACGCCGCCGTCGCCGCGCACCGACTCGGTGACCAGGATGCCCTTCACCGAGGGCGGCCAGACCATGCCGGTCGGGTGGAACTGGAGGAACTCCATGTTGATCAGCGTGGCCCCGGCGCGCAGCGCGAGCGCGTGACCGTCCCCGGTGTACTCCCAGGAGTTCGAGGTGACCTTGTAGGACCGGCCGACCCCGCCGGTCGCCAGCACCACGGCCGGCGCCTCGAAGAGGACGAACTCACCGGACTCGCGGTAGTAGCCGAACGCGCCGGCCACCCGGTCTCCGTCGAGCAGCAGCTCGGTGACCGTGGTCTCGGCGAACACCCGGATCCGGGCGTCGTAGCTGCCGAACTCCTGCTTGTCCTCCTGCTGGAGCGACACGATCTTCTGCTGGAGCGTGCGGATCAGCTCCAGGCCGGTCCGGTCGCCGACGTGCGCCAGGCGCGGGTACTCGTGGCCGCCGAAGTTGCGCTGCGAGATCTTGCCGTCGGAGGTGCGGTCGAAGAGTGCGCCGTACGTCTCCAGCTCCCAGATCCGCTGCGGCGACTCCTTGGCGTGCAGCTCGGCCATCCGGAAGTTGTTGAGGAACTTGCCGCCGCGCATGGTGTCCCGGAAGTGCACCTGCCAGTTGTCGCGCGAGTTCACGTTGCCCATCGCGGCCGCCGCGCCGCCCTCGGCCATCACCGTGTGCGCCTTGCCGAACAGCGACTTCGAGATGATCGCGGTCTTCTTGCCGGCCAGCCGGGCCTCGATCGCCGCGCGCAGGCCGGCGCCGCCGGCCCCGATCACGACGACGTCGTAGTGGTGTCGTTCGATTCGCGTCTCAGTCATCTCAGGGGCCCTCAGTTGATGAACCGGAGGTCGGTGATCCACTTGGCGGCCACCGCCATCACGTAGAAGTCGGTCAGCGCCAGCGTGCCCAGGGTGATCCAGGCGAGCTGCATGTGCCGGACGTTCAACCAGGACACGCCGGTCCACGCCTTGTAGCGCACCGGGTGCTTCGAGAAGTGCTTGAGCCGGCCGCCGATGATGTGCCGGCAGGAGTGGCAGGAGATCGTGTACGCCCAGAGCATCACCACGTTGACCAGCAGGACGATGTTGCCCAGGCCGAAGCCGAAGCCCTCGGGGGAGTGGAAGGCGTAGATCGCGTCCCAGGTGTTGATCAGCGAGATGATCGCGGCGGCGTAGAAGAAGTAGCGGTGCAGGTTCTGACCGAGCAGCGGGAACCGCGTCTCACCGCTGTAGGACTGGTGCCCGTCCGGCACCGCGCACGCCGGCGGCGACAGCCAGAACGACCGGTAGTAGGCCTTGCGGTAGTAGTAGCAGGTGAGCCGGAACAGCAGCAGGAACGGCAGGGTCAGCGCCGCGTCCGGGATGATCCACCAGCCGGGCAGGAAGCTGCCGAAGTGCGAGGAACCCTCGACGCAGCGCTCGGTCACGCAGGGGGAGTAGAACGGCGTCAGGTAGTGGTACTGGTCCACCCAGTACCACTTGTGCATGAAGACCCGGACGGTCGCGTAGATGACCCACGCGCTCAGCCCGACGACGGTGATCAATGGCGCGAACCACCAGCGGTCGGTCCGCAACGTCTTCGCCGCGATGGCGGCGCGTGCCCGCGCTCCCCGCGGTCTCGTTGCCGTTGATGTCATTCGAGTCATCTCCCTGACGTCACTGTCACGTCCTGCGCACGCGCGGGACCACGCCGGTGAACCGGCGCGGCTAAGTGACACACGTTACGCCGATCTTCACGGCCCGGCCGCGCAACGCAGTGTCCCGTGTGTCCCGCTGGTTGGAAAGACCCGGATCATGATCAATATGCGGACGGCGTCGCCGCGTCGGTGTTCCGGATCAGCCGGACGCGCCGCCGGTGAAGTTCCACGACGACAGCCGCAGGGCGGGTCCCTCCCACCAGGACCCGTCCATCCGGTCCGGCTGGCGGACCGGCGACCGGCCCAGGCCGAGCACCCGGCCCGGCCCCAACGCCCGCGGGTACGACTCGGTGAACCGGAGGTCCCGCACCGCCCGCACCGGCACGCCGTCCTCGACCAGCCAGACCCCGTTGCGGGTCAGCCCGGTGACCACCAGCTGTTTCGGGTCCAGCACCCGGGTGTACCAGAAGTCGCTGACCAACAGCCCACGCCGCACGCCGGTGACCAGGGACGCGGTGTCCGGGTCGCCGGCGGCCCCGGTCACCCCGGCGCTCAGCGGTCCGGCCGCGACCCCGGGACGGTCGGCGTCCGGCGCGGCCGGCAGCAGGCGGAGGTTGTGCGGGATCGGCCCGAACGTCGACCCACCGGCCATGCCGTGGCCGGTGGACGCGACGCCCGCCTCCGCGCCGCTGCGCCGGTCGTGGGCCACCGCCCGGGTGGTGCCGGACTCCACCAGCGGCAACGCCCGCCGGGGCGTGCCCTCCAGGTCGAACGGCAGCGTCGAGGCGTGCAACGGATCGTCCACCAGCGTCACCGCCGGGTCGAACTGGGCGGCGCCCGGCTCGGCGAAGGACTGGCGTTCGGCGTACCGCTTGCCGTTGAAGCCGAACCAGGAGAGGTTCTGCAACAGGTCGGCCACCGCCGCCGGTTCGAGCACCACCTCGTAGCGCCCGGGCGGCAGTTCCACCGGGTCGGCCGCGGCCCGCGCCTTGGCCGCCGCCCGGGCGCCGAGTGCGGCGCCGTCGAGGTCGGCGAGGCGGTCGGCGCAATGCCGGGCCACGCCGTCGGCGCCCCCGGTACGGGCGATGCCGTCCATGGCCGCCTCCGCCGCCCGCCCCTGCGCCGAGTGACCGGCGGAGTTGGCGAACGCGCCGGACCGGTACGCCGTGCGGCAGTAGCCCGCCGCCTCCAGCCCTTCGACCGCGTCCACGAAGGCGCGTACCCGGGCGGCCCGCTCGTCGGGTGAGGCGAACGCGGTGGCCTCGTCGACGCCCGGGCCGGACGGTGTCGGCGTCGGCGTGGTGAGCCCGGGCCAGGCCGGGTCGGCCGGGGCCAGCCGGGCCGCGGCCCGGGTCCGCTCGACCAGCGCGGCCAGCCCGTCCGCGTCGACCCGGTTGCCGCCACCCGCGGCGGTCCGCCCGTCGACGTGCAGCCGCAGCTGGATCGCGGTGCCGGTCTCGGCGACGTTCTGGTGGATCGAGGAGTTGGCGAAGCGGGTGAGCGCGAGGTCGGTGCGGGTCACCAGCACCTCGGCCTCCGCGCCCGGCCCGGCCACCCGCCGGACCAGCTCCACCACCCGGGCGGCGAGATCCTGTTCGGCGCTCACGCCCGCACCCCCACCCGGACACCGCGGAAGCGGGCCGGGGCGGCCGGATGGCCGGTGTGCCCGACCTGGCCGGGCTGCCCCTTGCCGCAGTTGGGCGTGCCCCACGGGACGATCTCCGAGGAGAGCATGTCCATCGACCGCCAGAAGACCGGCCCGATGCCGGTGTAGGTGGGGTTGCGCAGCATCCGCCCCCGGCGGCCCTTCTTCACCTCCCAGCCGACCTCGCAGCCGAACTGGAAGTTGAGCCGCTTGTCGTCGATCGACCAGGACCGGTTGATGTCCATCAGCACCCCGTCGTCGGTGGCCGCGACGATCTCGTCGAGCGTGTGCGGGCCGGGTTCGAGGCCCACGTTCGTCATCCGCACCATCGGCAGCCGGGCCCAGCCGTCGGCGCGTACGCTGCCGCCGTAGCCCAGGCCGGCGACGGCGGCCGAGTCCCGGCCAGCGAGCACCCCGACCCACCGCCCCTCGCGGACCGCGTCCCGCGACACCGCCGGGGAGCCCTCGTCGTCGAAGCCGAAGCTGCCCAGCGCGCCCGGGATGGTCGGGTCGATGGTCACGTTCATCAGCTCGGAGCCGTAGCGCAGCGAGCCGAGGCGGGCCAGGTCGAGCCAGGACGTGCCGGCGAACGCCGCCTCCCAGCCGAGGATGCGGTCCAGCTCGATGGCGTGCCCGACCGACTCGTGGATCTGCAACGCGAGCTGCTCGCCGCCGAGGATCAGATCGGTCTCGCCGGCCGGGCAGAGCGGCGCGGTGAGCAGCTCGCGGGACTCCTCGGCGATCCGGGCGGCGTGCGCGGCCAGGTCGAGCGAGGTGACCAGCTCCCACCCCGTGGTGCCGTACTGCCCCCGGTAGCTCGGATAGGACCGACGCTGGGTCTCGCCGTCGCCGATCGAGGTGGCCGAGATGCCCCCGCCGCACTCCCGGATGTGCTGGTCGATCCGGTGGCCCTCGCTGGAGACGAACCACTTCGTGGTGTCCCAGATCTGGTAGAGCCCCTCGGCCAGGTCGGCCCCGTGCTCCCGCATGGTCGCGGTGGCGCCGACCAGCAGGTCGCCCTTGTCCGACAGCGGCACCCCGAGCGGATCGACCGCGCAGGTCGAGGCCCAGCTCGCCACCGCCGCCTCGACCGGCACCAGGTCGATCGGCGGGCCGGAGACCCGCGCGCTCGCGGTGGCGATCGCCGCGGCGCGCCGGCCGGCGTCGCGGGCCGAGGCGTCGGACAGCTCGGGCACGGCCTGGAAACCCCACCCGGAGCCGACCAGGGCGCGCACCCCGAGGCCGATGCTCTCGTGCTGGGTCAGCTCCTCGACATCACCGTTGCGCGCCGACATCGACTCGTACCGGCGGTGCATCACCCGGGCGTCGGCATAGCGGGCGCCGGCGTCGAGGGCGGCCTGCACGGCGGCGGTGGCCGCGGCGAACTCGCTCATGCCGGCACTCCGCTTCGCTCCGCGTCGCCAGGAGGCACGACCGCGCTGCGGTGACGACTCGCTCGCTTGCGCTCGCTCATGGGCCGACCCTAGGCGAGCGCACCGACATCCGTCAGTCGAGCAAGTCCTCCGGGCGGATCGTGACACGGACGGGTTCGGTCAGCTCCAACGATTCACCCGCCTTGGTGACGGACCGCTCGACGTAGTGGGCGCCCTGCCGCTGGTACAGGTGCATTGTCAGGGACTCCTGGTCGACGAGGAGATACCACTCGATGCCGGCGGCCGCGTAGTAGTGCATTTTCAGCACCTTGTCTGTGGCGGCGTTGCTCGGCGAGATGATCTCGCAGACCAACCGGACACTGCTCGCCTCGATCACCGGAACTCGGAGGTCGACGTCATCGGTGATGGCGAGGTCCGGGATCGGTATACGCCCGGGCCTGAGCCGGACGTTCACTCCTTCCAACACGCGAAGCCCGGCACGGCGCACCGGTGTTCGGAGTGCGGCACGCAGCTCACCGGAGATGTTCTGGTGCAGCGGGGTGGGACCTGGGGTCACGTGAAGGCTCCCGTCGAAGAGTTCGACGCGTTCCTGCGTCTCGCCGAGGGCGAGGTACTCCTCTTCGGTCCACGGGCCGTCGTGGCCGAACACCGCCGCGGTCATGGTCACCTCCACCTCGTGTCGGCGGGAATCTTCCCTTCGTCGCCGGGACCATGGTCGCACCTCGGGTGCGACCATGCCGCGACGATGCCCACTCGCGTCGGTGAATGTCCCTGGTGAGGGCTGTTCAGGTCGGAAACCGAGTCGTTACGCTCTGACCGCTGACAGCCCGGCCTTTGTAGCTTATTTTCGCCTCCAGAGGTTTCCTGTAGGTTCTCTTCATCACTGAAGGGGAGGCGGTCGATGGGCAGGTCGGAGGCGGTGCCGTCCGGGGAGCCGGACCGCCCGGAGGTGCCGGAGCAGCGCTCCGGCGAGGGCCCCTATCTCCAGGTCCGGGATCTGCGGGTGCGGTTCGACACCGAGGACGGCGTGGTCCGGGCTGTGGACGGTGTGTCGTTCGCCGTCGAGCGCGGTCGCACGCTCGGCATCGTGGGTGAGTCCGGCTCGGGTAAGAGCGTGACGTCGTTGGCGATCCTGGGTCTGCACAACTCGAAGCGGGCGTCGATCACCGGGGAGATCTCGGTGGGTGGGCGTCAGCTGGTCGGTCTGCCGGAGGAGGAGGAGGTGCGGCGGCTGCGGGGTCGGGACATGGCGATGATCTTCCAGGACCCGCTGTCGGCGTTGCATCCGTACTACACGGTCGGCAAGCAGATCGCCGAGGCGTACCGGGTGCACCACCCGAAGGCCGGTAGGCGGGAGGCCCGGACGCGGGCGGTGGACATGTTGGGCCGGGTGGGCATCCCGCAGCCGGGCCGGCGGTTCGAGCAGTATCCGCACGAGTTCTCCGGCGGGATGCGCCAGCGGGCGATGATCGCGATGGCGTTGGTCAACGATCCGGATCTGGTGATCGCGGACGAGCCGACGACGGCGTTGGACGTGACGGTGCAGGCGCAGATCCTGGACCTGCTCAATGATCTTCAGGAGGAGTTCCGTTCGGCGATCATCCTGATCACCCATGACCTGGGGGTGGTCGGTCAGGTGGCCGACGACGTCCTGGTGATGTACGGCGGTCGGGCGGTGGAGCACGGCAGTGTGGAGCAGGTGTTGCGGCGGCCGCAGCATCCGTACACGTGGGGGTTGTTGTCGAGCGTGCCGTCGTTGCACGGCGACGCCGACGCGGACCTGGTGCCGATCCCGGGTAACCCGCCGAGTCTGATCAACCTGCCGTCGGGATGTGCCTTTCACCCGCGTTGCCGGTGGGCCGACGTCAACGGCGACCGCTCCCGTGCGGACGTGCCGGAGCTGCGCGAGGTGGGGGACCGGGGCCATCTGGTGGCGTGTCATCTTCCGGTCGCCGCCCGGGAACGGATCTACCGCGACGAGGTCGCGCAGGTGGGGGTGGCCCGATGAGTACCGAGACCGAGCCGCTGCTGCGCGTGCGCGGGCTGACCAAGCACTTCCCGGTGCGCGAGGGCTTTCGCGCCCGGGGCGCCGTGCGGGCGGTCGACGGTCTGGACTTCGACGTGCGGCCAGGGGAGACCCTCGGACTGGTGGGGGAGTCCGGGTGTGGCAAGACCACGACCGGGCGGATGCTGGTGCGGCTGCTGGAACCCACCGCCGGCAGCATCACCTTCGCCGGCCGGGACATCACCCACGCCGGCCGCCGTGACCTGCGCGGACTGCGGCAGGACCTGCAGATCATCTTCCAGGACCCGTACGCGTCGTTGAACCCCCGCCACACCGTCGGGCGGATCGTGGCCATGCCGCTGCAGGTCAACAACATCACCCCACCCGGCGGCGTCAAGAAACGCGTGCAGGAACTGCTGGAACTGGTCGGACTCAACCCCGAGCACTACAACCGCTACCCGCACGAGTTCTCCGGCGGACAACGCCAACGCATCGGCATCGCCCGCGCCCTGGCCCTCAAACCCAAACTCATCGTCGCCGACGAACCCGTCTCCGCCCTCGACGTGTCCATCCAGGCCCAGGTCATCAACCTCCTGCGCGACCTGCAACGCGACCTCGACCTGGCGTTCGTGTTCATCGCCCACGACCTCGCCGTGGTCCGGCACTTCTGCCACCGCGTCGCCGTCATGTACCTCGGCACCATCGTCGAGATCGGCGACCGCGACACCATCTACACCCGCCCGCAACACCCCTACACCCGCGCCCTGCTCTCGGCCATCCCCGACGTCACCACCCTCGGCCCCGCCGGCCGCATCCGCCTCACCGGCGACGTCCCCACCCCCCTGGACCCACCATCGGGCTGCCGCTTCCGCACCCGCTGCTGGAAAGCCACCGACCGCTGCGCCACCGAAACACCCGCCCTGACCACCCGCGACGGCGGCACCCAACTCACCGCCTGCCACTACCCGGAGAGCGGATCGGTGGACGCCGCCGCGCCGGCGACGGTCGGCGGCGGTGGCACTGTCGCGTCGGCGGCGGTCGGCGGCGGCGACGCCCCGGAACTGAAGGAGGTGGCGGAATGAGTCTGTCCCCGGTCGAGGGCGTGGCACTCGCGGAGATCGAGTCGCCCGACGACGACGAGCGCCGGGACAAGGAGTTCGTCGGCCGGTCACCCGGCCAACTCGCGCTGGCGCGGCTCCGGCGGGACCGCACCGCCCTGGTCAGCGGCGCCCTGCTCGCCTTCTTCGTCCTGGTCGCGCTGGCCGTGCCGCTGATCGAGGCGCTGTACGGGGTGGGGCCGAAGGAGCAGTTCCAGAGCCGTCTCGACGGCTACGGCATGCCGCTGGGCTACGCCGGCGGCGTCACCGGCGACCACTGGTTCGGGTTGGAGCCCGGACTGGGCCGGGACATCTTCATCCGCATGGTGCACGGACTGCGGACGTCACTGTTCATCGCGTTCGCCGCCGCGGTGCTGACCGCCGTCATCGGTGTGACGCTGGGTACGCTCGCCGGCTACCTCGGCGGCTGGCTGGACTCCGTGATCAACTGGATCACCGACCTGACCCTGGCGATGCCGTTCCTGATCATCGCGCTGGCGCTGATGCCGACCGTCGCGCTGCGCTTCTACGGCCAGCGGGAGGCCGTCCCGGCGTACTTCCAGATCGGCGTGCTCATCGCGATCTTCGCGTTGTTCGGCTGGACCAGCACCGCCCGCCTGGTCCGGGGCCAGATCATCGCGCTGCGCGAGCGCGAGTTCGTGGAGGCGGCCCGGGCCAGCGGGGCCGGTCTCGGGCACATGCTGTTCCGTCAGCTGCTGCCGAACGTGTGGGCGCCGATCCTCGTCGCCTTCTCACTGGCGGTGCCGCAGTACATCACCAGCGAGGCGGCGCTGTCGTTCATCGGCGTCGGCCTCACCGACGAGACGCCGAGCTTCGGGCGGATGATCTACCGCAGTCTCGACTACCTGCAGACCGACCCGTCGTACGTCTTCTTCCCCGGCATCACGATCTTCGCGCTCGTGTTCGCCTTCAACCTCTTCGGCGACGCGCTGCGCGACGCGCTCGACCCGAAGTCGTCCCGGTAGGAGGCCGACCCATGACGCGTTTCCTCGTCCGCCGGCTGCTCTCGGCCGCGCTCACGCTCTTCGCGGTCAGCGTACTGAGCTTCCTGATGTTCTTCGCGCTGCCGCGTGACCCGGTCACCGGCATGTGCCCGAAGAACTGCAACCCCGAGCGGCTGGAGCGGGTTCGCCAGGAGCTGGGCCTGCGCGACCCGCTGATCAGCCAGTACGCCGGCTACATGAAGGGCATCGTCACCGGGCGGGACCTGGGCAGCGCCCAGGGCGGCCGGTGCGACGCGCCCTGTCTCGGCTGGTCGTACGTCTCCAACGAGGCGGTCTCGGACACCATCGCCCGGGTGCTGCCGGTGACGCTGAGCATCGTCATCCCGGCGGCCGTCCTGTGGCTGCTGCTCGGCGTCGGCCTGGGCATGTTGTCCGCGCTGCGCCGGGGGAGCTGGCTGGACCGGGCGGCGATCGGCTTCTCGCTGACCGGCGCCTCGCTGCAGCTGTACTTCGTCGGCGCGGTGCTGCTCATCGTGTTCGTCTACAACCTGCGCCTGCTTCCGGTGCCCAGCTACACCTCGTTCTTCGACGACCCCCTGAAATGGAGCAGCGGGCTGGTGCTGGCCTGGTTGGCGCTGGCCTTCCTCTTCTCCGCCATCTACGCCCGGCTGTCCCGGGCGCAGATGTTGGAGACGCTGTCGGAGGACTTCGTCCGCACCGCCCGCGCCAAGGGCCTGGCCAAACGCAAGGTGTACGGCCGACATGCGCTGCGGGCCGCGATCACGCCGGTGGTGACCATCGCCGGCCTGGACGTGGGCGGGGCGCTCGGCGGCACCGTGATCACCGAGACGACATTCGGCCTGAACGGGATGGGTCGGACCGCGGTGGACGCGGTCCGCTCCGGTGACCTGCCGACCATCATGGCGACCGTGCTGATCGCGGCGGTCTTCGTAGTGCTCGCCAACGTGGTGGTGGACCTGCTCTACGCGGTGATCGACCCCCGGGTCCGGCTCGGCTGACCAGCCGGTCCGACGAAATTTATCGAAAACTGTTACACAACTCGTAGTTTTTCTTCTTTACGATCCTCGGGACGTCGGCGGATGCGCCCGGCGTACGGGTGGAGGAGGTAGGACATGCGACCACGCGCAGCGGCCGCCGTCGGCGGCGCCATCGCACTGGTTGTGGGGCTGGGCGCCTGCTCGGAGAACACGGGCGAGGGCACCAAGGTGGACGCGAACCGGCAGCAGACCGGGGTCATCGCGACCGACCCCAAGGACTCGCAGGGGCCGGCGCCGGAGGTGGAGGGCGCGGCCAAGGGCGGCACGTTCACCATCATCCGGGAGACCCCCATCTCCCATCTGGACCCGCAGCGGACGTACTCGTTCGCCGGGCTGATGGCCAGCCCGCTCTTCGCCCGCTACCTGACCACGTGGAAGGACGACGGCAAGGGTGGCCTGGTCCTGGTGGGCGACCTGGCCGAGACGCCGGGCAAGAACGTCAACAACGACTGCAAGGTCTGGGAATTCACCATCAAGGACGGGGTGAAGTTCGAGGACGGCAGCCCGATCACCGCCAAGGAGATCGCGTACGGCATCGCCCGCTCCTTCGACCCGGACCTCACCAGCGGCCCCACCTACATCCAGGAGTGGCTGGCCGACACCGCGCAGTACGACACCAAGTGGGACTTCAAGAAGAACAAGACGTCGCTGCCGCCGGGCCTGACCACGCCGGACGACAAGACGCTCCGGTTCGAGTTCGCCAAGCCGCGCTGCGACCTGCCGTTCGCGGTCTCGCTGCCCACCACGGCGCCGCTGAAGCCGGAGAAGGACACCGGGGTCAACCTGGACCAGAAGCCGTTCTCGTCCGGCCCCTACAAGATCGCCAAGAACCAGGTCGGCGTCCAGCTCACCCTGGACCGCAACCCGAACTGGGACGCGAAGACCGACCCGGTGCGCCACCAGTACCCGGACCAGTTCGTCTGGACCTTCGGCCCGACCCAGGACGCCGCCAACAACCGGGTGATCGCCGACAACGGCGCCGACCAGAGCGCGCTGGCGTTCAACTCGGTGCCGCCGGCGCTGGTCGCGAAGGTGGCCGGTGACCCGGCGTTGAAGTCCCGCACCCTGCTGTCCCCGACCCCGAGCGCCAACCAGCTCGTGATCAACACCCAGCGGGTCAAGGACCTGAAGGTCCGCCAGGCGCTCAACTACGCGATCGACCGCGAGGGCCTGGTCAAGGCGCTCGGCGGCCAGACCGTGGCCCAGCCGATGACCACCCTGATGCCGCCGTCGACCATCGGCTACAAGGCGTACGACGCCTACCCGGCCGGCGCCAACGGCAACCCGGAGAAGGCGAAGGAGCTGCTCGGCGGCCAGACGACGGAGCTGGTCCTCGGCGTCGCGGACAACACCGACGAGCAGCAGATCGCGGTCCAGCTCAAGGGCAACCTGGAGCGCGCCGGCTTCAAGATCACCGTCCGGAACATCCCGGACGACGCGAAGCTGGACGAGGTCAAGAAGAAGGACAACCCGTGGGACCTGTACATCGGTAACTGGGCCGCGGACTGGCCGAGCGGCGCCTCGATCCTGCCGGTGCTCTACGACGGCCGCACCATCAAGGCCGAGGGCAACAGCAACCAGTCGTACTTCAACGACGACGCGATCAACGCCGAGATGGACCGGATCCTGGCGCTGCCCCCGGCCGACCAGGGCCCGGAGTGGGGCAAGCTGGACGAGCGGATCATGAAGGAGCACGCGCCGGTGGTGCCGCTCTACGTGGACGTGGCCTACAACGTGCACGGCTCCAAGGCCGGCGGGGTCTTCATCTCCTCCGTGTTCGGCTACCCGAACTTCGTCAACGCCTTCGTCAAGCAGTAACCCCCCGGCCCGCCGGTAAGGAGGGGCCCCCTTTTAACACGTGAGTGTTAAAAGGGGGCCCCTCCTCTACGCGAGGCGTTAAAAGGGGGCCCTTCCTTACACCAGGTAGCGGCGGAGGAAGTCCAGCTCCAGGCGGAGCAGGCGCTCGGACACCCCGCCGGCGGCCAGGTGGCTCGCGCCGGTGAGCGGCAGCACCGCGTGCGGGCGGCCGGTGGCCAGCAGCGCGGCGGAGAGCCGCAGCGTGTGCGCGGCCAGCACGTTGTCGTCCACCAGCCCGTGCACCAGCAGCATCGGCCGGGCCTGCGCCGGGTCGCCGAGCGGCTCGGCGGCCAATTCGACCAGCGAGTGGTGCGCGTAGACGTCCATCCCGTCGTCCGGCATGCCGAGGTAGCGCTCGCTGTAGGCGGTGTCGTACAGCGCCCAGTCGGTGACCGGCGCCCCGACGATCGCGCACCTGAACAGTTCGGGGTGGCGCAGCACCGCCAGCCCGGCCAGCCAACCGCCGAACGACCAACCGCGCACCGCCACCCGCTCCAGGTCCAGGTCGGGGTGCTTGCCGGCGAGCGCGGTGAGCGCGTCCACCTGGTCGCTCAGGATCACGTCGGCGACCCGACGGTGGATCGCCTTCTCGAACGACGGCGCGATGCCCGGCGTGCCCCGGTTGTCGATGGTCACCACCGCGAAGCCCTGCTCGGCCCACCACTGCCGTTCCAGCCAGGCGCCGCGGGCCGCGATCACCTCCTGGTGGCCGGGGCCGCCGTAGATGTCCAGCAGCACCGGCAACCGGGTGCCCTTGACGTGCTCGACCGGGTAGAGCACCGCGCTGGGCAGCCGCCGGTCGGTCACCCGGACCAGCGTCGGCCGCGGCGCGTACGAGCAGGTGGCGGCCAGTGAGCGCAGCTCGCCCACCTCGCGGTCGCCGTGCCAGACCCGCCACCGCACGCCCGGGTGCTCCAGCGAGGCGATGCCCACGACCAGCGTGGCCCCGCCGATCGCGGCGGTGTGCCAGCCCGGGTCGCTGCCCATCCGGCGGGCGTCCATCCCCCCGCCGATGGTGGTCCGCACCCGGTAGAGGTGGCGTTGGCTGGGCTCGCCCTCGCTCGCCTCCACCAGCAGGTCGGCCGCCTGGCTGGGACCGGCCGGCAACCGCCCGACCACCCGCCGCACGTACAGCGAGGGCGGGGTGAGCAGCGTCCCGTCGGCGAAGAGGCAGCGGGCGTCGTACCCGTCGTGGGCCAGCTCGCCGCCGACCAGCACCCGCCCGTCCGGCAGGTGGGCCGGGGTGCCGGGGATCGGCTCCACCCAGCGCGGGTCGGCCAGCTCCGCGTGCACCTGCGTCTCCCCGGTGCGCGGGTCCACCGCGAGCACCAGGCCGTGCTGCTGCGAGCGGCGCAGGACGGTGATCAGCGGCCCGCCGTCCGCCCAGTCCACCGAGCTGAGGTAGGGGTAGGTCTCGCGGTCCCAGTGCACGTCGACCCAGCCGCCGTCGAGGTCGAGCAGGTGCAGGCTGACCTCCGCGTTCGGGCCGCCGGCCACCGGGTACGCCAGCGACGTCGGCGGGCTCGCCGGCTCGGCCGGGTCGTGCAGGTACCAGCGCTCCAGGCGGGACTCGTCGACCCTCGCGGCCAGGACGCAGCGCCCGTCCGGCGCCCACCAGTAGCCCCGGTAGCGGTGGAACTCCTCGGCCGCGATGTGCTCGGCCAGCCCCCAGGTCACCCCGCTGTCCTCGCCGGCGAGCAGGTTGTCCGTACCGTCCGGCTCGACGACCCGCAGCTGGCCCCGGCGGACGCCCTCGGCCGCGTCGGTGACGTAGGCCAGCCGTTCGCCGGCCGGGTCGGGACGCGGGTCGATCACCGGCCCCTCGGCGGCGACCTCGACCACGTCGCCGTGCACCAGGTCGGCCCGGAACAGCCGCCCGGCCAGCGCGAACGCGGCCACCCGGCCGGCCGCGTCCAGCGCGTACGAGCCGATGCCGCCGGAGCTGAGTCGCAGCCGCTCGCGCAGCGCCCGCTCGCCGGGAGCGAGCCGGGCCGGCTCGGCGTCCGTGCCCAGCAGCACCGCCGGGTCCGCGACCAGGCGTTCCTCGCCGCTGTCGACGTCGAGCAGCCAGAGCGCGTCGGCCGGGTCCTCCGGTCCCGCGGACCGCAGGAAGAGCACCCGGGAGCCGTCCCCCGCGACGGAGACGGCGCGCGGCGCCCCGTGGCTGAACCGACGGGTACGGGCGGCCAGCTCGGGAAAGTCCACGCCTGCAGATCGTAGGCGGGTGCCGGGCGTGATGTGGCCGACCTGGGCGGACGCATGAGCGCCGAGCGGGCAGGACCGCCGGTTAGAGTGACGGGCGTGACGACGCTGCCCGACCGACGCCTCCTGCTGGTCCACGCGCATCCCGACGACGAGTCGATCGGCACCGGCGCGACGATGGCGCACTACGCCGCGGCCGGCGCCCACGTCACGCTGGTGACCTGCACGCTCGGCGAGGAGGGCGAGATCCACGTGCCCGAGCTGACCCAGCTCTGTGCCGCCGAGGCGGACCAGCTCGGCGGCTACCGCATCGGCGAGCTGGCGGCGGCCTGCGCCGCGCTCGGCGTCACCGACCACCGGTTCCTCGGCGGCGCCGGCCGCTACCGCGACTCCGGGATGATGGGGCTGGCCACCAACGACCACCCGCGGGCGTTCTGGCGCGCCGACCTCGACGAGGCCGCCGGGCACCTGCTGGAGGTCATCCGGGAGGTCCGCCCGCAGGTCGTGATCACGTACGACCCGAACGGCTTCTACGGGCACCCCGACCACATCCAGGCGCACCGGGTGGCGATGCGGGGGGTGGAGTTGGCCGCCGCCGAGGGGATCGCCCCGGCCAAGGTCTACTGGACGGCCATGCCGCGCAGCGTGCTGGACGCCGGCCTGGAGGCGTTCACCGAGTCGTCGGACAATCCCTTCGCCGGCATCGACGACGTCGACGAGCTGCCCTTCGGCACGCCGGACGCGCAGATCGCGGCCCGGATCGACGCCACCGAGCAGCACGCCGCCAAGGAGGCGGCGATGCGCGCCCACGCCACCCAGATCCCGGCCAACTCGTGGCTCTACTCGATCGCCGGCAACTTCGGCGCCGAGTTCATGGGGGTCGAATACTTCACGCTCGCGGTTGGCGGCAAGGGCCCGGGCGTCGGCCCGTACGGCTGGGAGGACGACCTGTTCGCCGGGTTGGGCCTGGACGGGCCGGACCGCGCCCCGGTCGCGGCAGCCGGTCTCCGGTGACGCTGCCCGCCGCACCCGTGTCGATCCTTCCCGAGCCGCAGCCACCCGCCTCGCCGTCGCGCGCCGAGCGGGCGCTCGACCGCGTGGTACGCGTGGCCGGGGGCGTGGTGACGGTGTGGGCCGGTGTCCTGGCCGCGCTGCTCGACCTGATCTTCGCGACCTGGGCGTGGGAGACGGTGCAGGGCCGCTCCGGCGGCGCCCAGGCGCTGGTCGGCATCGGTCTGGTGCTCGCCGGGATCGCGGCCGTGGTCGCGTCGACGGTGCTGCTGGGCTCGTTCGCGCACCGGTCGACCGGCACCCGGTGGGCGGTGGCGCTGGCCGCGCTGCCCTGGTTCCTGGTGATCGTCGTGGGCGGCTTCCGCACCACCGAGGGGGACCTGGCGCTGGCCGGCGACAACGTGCTCGGTCTGGCACTGATCGTCGCCGGCGCGGTCACCTTCGCGGTGCTCGGCTTCCGGCAGATCGTGGTGCCGCCGCCGGTCTCCCGGTGAGGTGCTGACGCCGCACAGGTGGCGGTGGTAGACATTCCTGCCAGAGGCCCGCCGTGGGGGCGGGTGGTACGGCGGGAGGCGTGCGATGGCTCAGAGGTGGCGTGCGGTCGGCGTGCTGGCGGCCGCGTTGTTCGCGGTGAACGTGGTGGCCCGGCTGGTCATCCGGTTCGCGTTCCCGGACGACGACACCGCCTCCGGCCGGGTCTCCCTGGCGATGTTCCTGGTGATCGGGCTGATCCTGGCGGGCACGTCGTTCCGCTGGGGTGCCGACCGGCCGCTCGGGCACTGGGCGGGCGACCTGGCCGTCGGCGTGGTCGTGGCGCTGGCGCTGACCGTGTTCGTCGGTCCGCTGCTGGTCGGGGAGAACCCGTTCGGCGGGGGCGCGGGTCTCTTCTTCGCCCAGATCTGGCTCTACCTCGCGGCCACCCTGGCCGGCGTGCTGGTGGGCTACCTGATCCTCACCGCGCTCGGCCGGGACCACCGGTCCCGCCAGCTCAAGCGGTACGCCGAGATGAAGGCGTCCCGGCCCCGCAAGATCGTCCGCCGCTGACCTCAGGGGGCGACCCGGGTCAGGTAGGTGTGGTGGGTGGTGAAGCCGAGCCGGCGGTAGAGCGCCACCGCGCCCACGTTGCGCTGCTCCACCTGGAGGAACGCGCGGGACGCTCCCTCCGCCGCGGCCCACCCGGCCAGGGCGCGCACGACCGCCGCGGCGAACCCCTGCCGGCGGGCCTCCGGCAGCACCTCCAGCAGGCTGACGCCGAACCAGCGGCCCTCGCCGGTGACGGTGCCCCGGCCGACCGCGAGCAGCCGGCCGGCGACCCGCAGCTCGGCGAAGCGGACCCGGTCCACGGCGGTGAGCACGTGCCGCGCCTCCGCCGGGAGCCCACCCTTGCGGTCGGCGGCGACCGCCAGCCAGTCGTCGGCGGGCGCGTCGGCCAGCGTCACCCGCCGCTCCGGCGTGACGTCGGCGTCCGGTGCGGTCAGGGTGGCCAGCGGGACGGTCTGGACCAGCACCGGCGGGCGGGCCGTCCAGCCGCGCGCGTCCAGTTCCGCGCCGACCGGGGCGGCCAGCGGCAGCGGAGTGTTCACCAGCGCCGGTTGGCCCCGGTCGGCGTACCAGCGCTGCACGGCGTCCAGCGCGGCGGGCAGCGGGCGGTCCGGGTCGCCGATCGGCAGCGCGCTGTTCGCCCGGCCGGTCCAGCCGGCGGCCGAGCGCAGGCGCCAGTCGCCGAGCCGTCCGCGTACCGGGGCGGGCCAGGCCTCGTCGGCGGCCACCTCCAGGTCGACCACGGCGGCGGCGGTGGGCCGGCGGGCCGGCGGCACCCGCTTGGCCCGGTGCACCTCGCCGACCGGTACGCGCAGCGGACCGGCGTCGGTGGCGAGCGTGATGTGCGTCTCGCTCAGCTCGACCAGCTCGCCGAGCGCGTCGGAGAACAGCGGCCGGCCGCCCCGAATCCCCACAATCCGGCGGACCACGATCCGGTGTCCCACGTCCTGCTGTCGGAGCACGATCGACCCCCTCCCCGGCGAGATACTAGGCTCTTACCGTTGCGGATGATCGCGACGAGTCTTGCGGAGGAGAAGACCGGTGACCTACATCATCGCCGAGCCGTGCGTGGACGTGCTCGACAAGGCATGCATCGAGGAGTGCCCGGTCGACTGCATCTACGAGGGCAACCGGATGCTCTACATCCACCCCGACGAGTGCGTCGACTGTGGTGCCTGTGAGCCGGTCTGCCCGGTCGAAGCGATCTTCTACGAGGACGACGTGCCGGAGCAGTGGAAGGACTACACCGGCGCGAACTACGAGTTCTTCGAGGACCTGGGTTCGCCCGGGGGCGCCTCCAAGATCGGCAAGGTGGAGAAGGACGCCACCTTCGTCGCCGCGCAGCCGCCGCGCGGCGAGGGCCACTGAGCCGGCCCACGCCGGTCTCGGCACGGCTGCCCGAGTTCACCTGGGACACGCTGGACGCCGCGGCCGCCACGGCCGCGGCGCACCCGGGTGGTCTGATCAACCTCTCCATGGGCACGCCGGTCGACCCGGTGCCACCGTTGATCCGGCAGGCGCTGGCCGACGCGTCGGACGCGCCGGGCTACCCGTTGACCGCGGGCACGCCCGCGCTGCGGGACGCCATCGCGGCCTGGGTGGCCCGGGCCTGCGGCGCGGGCGTCGACGGGCTGGGCGTGCTGCCGACGATCGGCTCCAAGGAGCTGGTGGCCTGGCTGCCCACGCTGCTCGGGCTCGGCCCCGGTGACGTCGTCGTGGTGCCGTCGGTCGCCTACCCGACGTACGAGGACGGGGCGCGGCTGGCCGGTGCCACCACGGTGCGCAGCGACTCGCTGACCGCCCTCGGCCCGGATCCCCGGGTGCGCCTGGTCTGGGTCAACTCGCCCGGCAACCCGACCGGCCGGGTGCTGCCCGCCGCCCACCTGCGCAAGGTGGTCGAGTGGGCGCGGGAACGCGGGGCGGTGGTCGCCAGCGACGAGTGCTACCTGCCGCTGGGGTGGGACGCCGAGCCCGTCTCGGTCCTCTCGCCCGAGGTCTGCGGCGGGTCGTACGCGGGTGTGCTGGCGGTGCACTCGCTCTCCAAGCGCTCCAACCTGGCCGGCTACCGGGCCGGCTTCGTCGCCGGCGACCCGGCCCTGGTGGCCGAGCTGCTCAAGATCCGTAAGCACGCCGGCATGATCGTGCCGGCCCCGGTGCAGGCCGCCATGGTGGCCGCGCTCGGCGACCAGGCCCACGCCGACGCCCAGCGGGAGCGCTACCGGGCCCGGCGGGAGAAGCTGCGGGCCGCGTTCACCGGCGCCGGCTTCACCGTCGAGCACTCCGAGGCCGGGCTCTACCTGTGGCTGACCCGCGGCGAGGACTGCTGGGACACGGTCGACTGGCTGGCCCGTCGGGGCATCCTGGTCGCCGCCGGGGTGTTCTACGGCTCGGCCGGCGCTCGGCACGTTCGGGTGGCGCTGACCGAGTCCGACGAGCGCGTCGACGCGGTGGCCGGCCGGCTGGCCGAGGCCTGACCGCCCGGCCGCCGGCCCCGCAGGGGAACCGGCGGCCGGAACGGGTCAGCCGTTGATCCGCCGGAACACCGTCAGCAGCGTGTCCCGGCTGCGCTTCTCCAGGAACTCGCTGGCCATCAGCTCCTGCATCTGCACGGTGCGGCCGTCGAACAGGGTCAGCGTGGCCTTCAACGGCACCTCCCGCCGCACCTCCACCGAGGTGATCTCCTCGTACGGCAGGTAGGGGTGCCGGCCGGCCAGTTCGGCGACCGGCACCGAGCCGACCAGCGCGGTCAGCCGCTTCTCGCCCTCGCCGGCCTTGCCCGGGTCGGGGATCAGCACCAGGCCGTTGTCGAGCACCAGCACGTCGTGCTCCCGGCCGTCGATCTTGATGTTGGCCAGCCCGCCGATCAGGTCGGCGTCCCGGGCCGACGCGCGGGCCTGCACCACAGTGGCGGCGCCGACGTCGATCCCCAGCGCGGCCAGCCGGGCCAGCGCCTCGTCCAGGCTCTCCGGCGCGACCGCCAGCTTGGCCACCTCGGCCAGGTCCCACGGCTCACCCGCCGGACCGACCAGCTGCGCCGGCCCGGACCAGGACAGCTGCCACCGGGCCCGCCCGGCGCGTACCGCCGCGTTGTCCAGCAGGGTCTCCATCGGGCCGGCGAAGGCGGCGGCGGCCTCCTCGCGGGTGGCGCCGCCGAAGAACCGCTCGGCGAACTCGCCGAGCCGGCCCGCGCGGACCAGCTCCAGCACGGTCGGCAGTCCCGGCCCGGCGTTGCCGGTGAACCGGCCGGCCGCCCGGTAGATGCCGTCCGCCTGCTGCTGCACGCCGGCGGCCACCGACTCGGCGACGAACTCCGGCCAGGGCAGCAGCCGCCGCGAGCCGTGCTCGACCACCAGTGACTGGAGCGCGCGGCCGGCGCCGGCCACGTCGGCGAGCAGGATCCAGGCCGGTCGGTCGTCCGCACCCGCCGCCGTCGCCGGCACGGACGTCATCGCGGCTACGCGGACGCCGATCGGCGGGTGGGTGTCCCACCGGGACGGCGTGCCCTCCGGGGCGTTCTCCCGCAGCTCGTCGATCTCGTCGCGGCGCGCCTGGAGCAGGTGCGCGAAGCCGCCGAAGAGGTCGTCCGGCGCGAGCCCGGCCGACCAGCCCGGCTCGACGTAGCGGCGCATGTAGAAGCCCCAGGCGGCGTCCAGCGCCGGCAGCGTGCGCAGCGCCGAGGTGGCCGCCTCGGTGCCGGCGAGCGCGACGGAGGCGCGGTCCGCCTCCAGCTCCTGACGGCGCGACGCGGCGTTGTCGACCATCAGGTAGAGCATCGCGTAACCCTTGAACACCCAGCCGATCGGGTTGCGCGGGCTGATCCGCTCGATGGTCTCCCCGATCGCCACCCGGCCCCGGTAGGCGACGCCGCCCAACCGGGTGTGCCGGCCGGAGTAGTGGCCCAGCTCGTGCGCCAGGACCGACCGGAGCTGGTCGATCCGCATGGCCTGGAGCAGCGGCAACCCGAGGTAGAGGGTGCGCCGTCCGGCGACCAGGCCGAGCAGCCTGCTCTGCTCGCCGACCGCCGCGTTCACCTCCGGCACCAGCCGGATCTCGTCCGGCGCCCGGGTGCCGACCGCCGTCGCCAGCTCACGCACGGTGGCCCAGAGCTGGGGCGCGGCGCGCTCGTCCAGGATCAGGCCGGGCGCCGGCTCGTTCTTCGTACGGATCGCCTTCCACATCCCCACGCCGACCGCGCCCAGCGCGACCACCAGCGGCAGCAGCAGCTTGCCGGTGATCACGCCGCTGGTGTGGCCGAACAGCCAGACCCCGAGCGCGACCACGGCGGCGAGCTGGAGCAGCGCGACGACGTAGAAACCGATCAACATGACCACCGAGGCGAGCGCCCGGTACGTCGCGGACATGCGTTTCCCTTTCCCCGTTCACGAAGGCCCGACCTGTCGATCCGTCGAGCCGCCGGGGGACCGTACGACGTGGGTCCGACCGGGACATCCCCCGTCCGTTCGAATTGATCTCTCCCGACGGCCGGACCGTGGTCCCGGCCGGCGCGGTGGGCGATATCCTCGGCAGGACTTCCCCCGGGCCGTCCGGCTCCGGGGCGACGCGGACGCCGAGGTGGGCCGATGGTGGGCGAGGCCGGCGGGCTGGCGCGCGCGGCGGTGGTCGGCACCGGGTTGATCGGCGGGTCGGTGCTGTTCCGGCTGCGCGACGCGGGACTCGACGTGGCCGGGTGGGATCCGCAGCCGGAGGTCCGGCGACGGCTCCGTGACCGGGGCGTCGCGGTGTCCGACGCGGTCGAGCAGGCGGTCGCCGACCGGGACGTGGTGTTCGTCTGCGGGCCGCTGCCCACGCTGCCCACCATGCTGGCCCGGGTGGCCGCCGCCACCGACGACGGGTGTGTGCTCACCGACGTGGGCAGCACCAAGGCGGAGGTGGCCACGGCCGCCACCGCGCAGGGGCTCGGGCACCGGTTCGTGCCCGGTCATCCGATGGCCGGCGCCGACCGGGCCGGTGTCGGTGCGGCCGGCGCGGAGCTGCTCGACGGCGCCGCCTGGGTGCTCTGCCCGGGGCCGGCCGGCCTGGACGCGTTCCGCCGGCTCGCGGCGTTGCTCGTCGACGTCTTCCACGCGCGGGTGGTGCCGATGTCGGCGCCGGAGCACGACGCCGCCGCCGCGCTCGCCTCGCACGTGCCGCACGTGCTGGCCGGCGCGTTGGCCGGCACGGTGCAGCGCTCGGCGCTGCGGGACGCGGTGCTGGCGCTGGCCGCCGGCAGTTTCGCCGACGGCACCCGGGTCGCCGGTGGCCCGCCCGAGCGGACCGCGAACATGCTGCTCGCCAACCGGGACCGGGTGCTGGTCGAGTTGACCGCCGTCGGCGCGTTCCTGGACGAGGTGGCCACGGCGTTGCGGGCCGGCGACGCCGACGCGCTGACCGGCCGGCTGGCCGAGGCGCGGGCGGCCCGGGCCACGCTGCGCGCGCGGGGGTTCACCGCGCACCGGCGGGAGTTCCCGGCCGGCGCGGACCACGCCGGCGAGCTGGCCTACCTGCGTGGCCTGGGCGCGGCGGGCGGCCACCTGACCGGGTGCCGGGTGACGGCCGGCGCGGTCGGCTACACGGCGCACCTGCCGGCCACCCCGCCGTTAGGCTGAGCGGCATGGCGGACGCACCGGTCGTGGCGGTACGCGGCGAGGCGTACCGGGAGGTGGCCCCCGAGCTGGCCCGGTTCACGGTGACCGCGGTCGCGCGGGACCGCGACCGGGAGACCACGCTGACCCGCCTCGCCGAACGGGCCGCCGCGGTGCGCGCGCTGCTCGACGCCGCCGGGCCGACCGTGGAACGGCGGGAGACCGGCCAGGTCCGGGTCTGGCCGGTGACGAAGCGCTCCGGCGAGCGGGTGGTGGCCTACCAGGGCAGCGTGAGCACCACGGTCACGGTCACCGACTTCACCGCGCTGGGCGAGCTGATGCTGCGCCTGGCCGACCAGGAGCAGGTCGAGGTGGCCGGTCCGGTGTGGTCCCTGCGGCCGGACAGCCCGGCCTACCGGGAGGCGCGGCAGGCCGCGATCGCCGACGCGCTGGTCCGAGCCCGGGAGTACGCGGAGGCGCTCGGTGCCCGGGTGACCGCCCTACGGGAGCTGGCCGACACCGGTCTGACCGCCGCGCCGCCGATGCTGGCGAAGGCCGCGTTCGCCCGGTCCGGCGACTCCGCTCCGGAGCTGGAGCTGGACCCGGCTCCGCAGCCGGTGCAGGCGGCGGTCGAGGCGCGGTTCACCATCAGCGAGCCGGTGCTCGACTGATGCCGCCGGCCCAGGTGCTCCCGCTCCGCGAGCTGGTCGCCCGCGCCCGAACGCTGGCTGAGGACGGCCCCCGGCAGCTGCTCGGCATCGCCGGCGCGCCCGGGGCGGGCAAGTCCACGCTGGCGCAACGGATCGTGGCCGAGGTCGGCCCGACCGCCCGACTGGTGCCGATGGACGGCTTCCACCTGGCCGGGTCGGCGCTGGCCCGGCTCGGCCGCGCGGCGCGCAAGGGCGCGCCGGACACGTTCGACGTCAACGGGTTCGTCACCATGCTGCGCCGGCTGCGGCGGCTGGAGCCGACGTCGGTGTGGGCGCCGGAGTTCCGCCGCGACCTGGAGGAGCCGGTCGCCGGCGCGATCGAGGTGCCGCCCGAGGTGCGCCTGGTGGTCACCGAGGGCAACTACCTGCTGCTGCGGGACGACCCGTGGGAGGAGGTGCGTTCGCTGCTGCACCAGGCGTGGTTCCTCGACCTGGACGCCGAGTTGCGGCTGCGCCGGCTCACCGCCCGGCACGAGGCGTACGGGAAGTCGCCGGAGCAGGCACGCGCCTGGGCGCTCGGCAGCGACGAGGAGAACGCCCGGCTGGTGGCCGGCACGGCGGGGCAGGCCGACCTGGTGGTCCGGCTAGCCGAGCCGTTGCCGGGGTGACGGCACGGTCCGGCGCAGCAGCCGGGCCACCACGGCCCGCTCGCGGGCGAACTCGACCGCCTCCGGATATCCGCTGTGGCTGCGGATCGGCGGGTCGGCCACCTCGCCGCCCGAGGGGTGCAGCGCCTCCGGGTCGGCCACCGGCACGTCCCGCTGCCCGGCGCTGACCGGCCAGCCGAGCGGGTCGGTGTCCCGCCAGAAGTTCGTCCAGGCGACATGCCCGCCGGGCCAGGTGAGCGCCCGGGCCAGGGTGCGCAGGCGCTCGGGCCCGAAGTAGGCCGGGAAGACCCGCCCGTAGAGCCGGGTCAGCTGGCAGCCGTAGGAGAAGAACCAGGTCCGTCGCCGCCACCGGCGGGGCAGTTGGAGCAGCACCGCGGCGCAGATGACGGTGCCCTGGCTGTGCCCGGAGAGGATCACCCCGTCCATCCGGTCGGGATGGTGTGGTGGCAGCGCCAGCAGCCCGGCCACCCGGGTCTGGAGTTCCGGCACGGCGCGCTCGGCGTAGCTGGGCGGGGCGAGCGGGTGCGCCCCCCGGGGCCAGAACGTGCACACGTCCCAGATCACGCCCACGGACCGGCGGACCGAGTCGGTGCGGTAGATCAGCAGCCCGAGCGCGCTCGCCATCACCGGCAGCCAGCCGAGCAACGCGTCACCCCGCTCGGCGGCCCAGTGGACCGCGGCCTGCCAGCCGGCCGGGGAGAGCGGGCTGGGCCGGTGGCCGGAGAGTGCCGCGGCGCAGCAGAGGGTGACAAGCGCCGCGGAGACGGTGGCGTAGCAGCCGACCAGCCGGACGGCGTGCTCGCCGACGAGCCGGTGCAGGGCCCGGTAGGTGCTGACGTCACGGCACCGACGCAGGTCGTGGGCGGAGAGGCCGCCGGCGGCGGTCAGTCGGCCGTACTCGGCGCGGCGCAGGCGGTGCAGCAGGACCGCGACCCGCACCAGCAGCGCGAGCAGGGCGAGCAGGCCGATCACGCAGGCCAGCCCGGCCCAGAACACGGCGAGCGGCGGCACCACCCGGCTTGGCCCGCTCGGCTCCGCCTGCCCGTCGAGCCGGTCGCTGACCCAGTAGAGCAGCCCGGCGCAGTACGCCACGGCCATCATCCAGCCGAAGCCCGCGATGACCGCCGGCGCGCACCCGCGCCAGGCGAGATCGGTGTACGCCCCGAGCGGCTGGGCGGGCACGGCGGGCCGGAGGCGGGGCAACAGCAGGCCGGCGACGGCCAGCGCGACCACCGGGCCGACGAGCATCCAGGTGTTCACTCCGTCCGGCGCGGGGGGAAGACCCGGTAGGCCGCGCTCGATCCAGGTCGTTCCGAGCGGCAGTAGTACCGCGCCGAGCACCGGTCCGAGCAACGCCCGCCGGCCGGAGCGGTTCGCCGCGGCGATGGCCACCAGCAACAGCACCTGGTAGGTGACGAGCCAGGCGACCGCGGTGTCGTACCCGGGCAACGATCGGTCGGTGCGGCATCCGGCCAGGTGGGGTTGCGCGACGCACCCGATCGGCGGTCGGTAGGTCGACAGCGGCTGACCGGCCGGACCGTCCGGGAGCAGCAGCAGGGCGAACGTGCCGACCAGGCTCAGCAGGGTGAGCCCGGCCACCGCCGCGCTCCACCGGCCGAGCGGAGTCGCGCCCTGGCGCCGGCTGAGCCAGGGGCGACCCACCGCGACCACGGCGATCGCCACCACGGCGGCGAACAGCGTCACCGTCGACCAGGCGATCACGGCCCGCGTGCCACGTGGCGGATCCATGATCATGACGGCGGCCACCGGCACGGCGGCGGCCACCACCGCCCCGGTGCACAGGTGCAGCACCGCGGCCCGGCGCAGCTGGCCCTCCCCGTTCCAGAACGTCGGGTCCTGCAACGGGTTCTCCGGCACTTCCGGCGGTTCCGGTCGCTCGACCGGCTGACCGCCGTCCTCCGGCGCGATCTGGCGGTGGCGGGGCTCGGCCGGCATCTGCGCCTCGTACTGGTAGGTGCGCCAGGCCACCAGGCCGATCGCGCCGACCACGAGCAGCGGGAGCAGCAGGCCGAGGGCGAGCGCCCGGGTGCCCTGGCGCCACCAGGAGTTGCCGAGGAACTCCCACGGCCCGGGGAGCTGGCCGAGGCAGTCCCGTCCGACGCACTGCCAGCCGATGAGGTCGACGCCGACCCCGGTCACCGCGATCACCAGGGTGCAGGTCAGGCTCAGGCAGAACAGCCGGATGAGCCAGGCGGTGATGCCGGACCGGCTGCCCCAGCGCTCCTGGTCCGGGTCCGGCGGGATGCCGGTGCGGGCGTGCAGGGCGACGTTGGCCAGCGCGAAGGGCAGCAGGAGCGTCCACAGGGCCCGCTCGACGTCCCGCCGGGTCCGCGCGCCGGAGGTCAGCCGCCCCCAGCTGTACGCCTCGACCGTGACCGGGTCGTCCCGCTGGGCCGCGCTCGACCGGTAGAAGCCGGTCACCGGCCCGCCGGCGACCTGTGCCGGTTGCGGACCGTCACCGCCTGGCGTGCCATGGAGACCGAGCAGCTGATCGGGCGGGGTGTTGGACACCCCGTGCACCCGCAGCTCCAGCACCCGTTCCATCGCGCCTCCCCGGAGTGAACTCCTCACTACCCAGGGTGCATGCCCGTTCCGGAATCCGCATCCGCTGGAACGCTTGTTTTTGCAGGTCAGGCCGGCTCGCCGAGGGTCCTGACCGGACGGGCAGGGTTACCGAACGCCACCACGTTCGCCGGCAGGTCCCGGGTCACCACCGCGCCGGCACCCACCACCGTGTTGTCGCCGATGGTCACCCCGGCGAGCACGATCACTCCGCCGCCGAGCCAGACGTTGTCACCGATGGTGATGGGCTTGGCGGCTTCCCACTTGGCCCGCCGGGCCTCCGGCTCCACCGGGTGGGTGGCGGTGAGCAGTTGCACGTTCGGTCCGATTTGGACGTCGGCGCCGATGGTGATCCGGGCGACGTCGAGGAAGACCGCGTTGAAGTTGACGAAGCTGCGCGGTCCGATGTGGGTCTGGAAGCCGTAGTCGCAGTGGAACGGCGGCCGCACCCAGGTGTCCTCGCCCAGCGTGCCGAGCAGGTCGCGCAGCGCGGCGAGCCGGCCCTCGGGGTCCTCCGCCGAGCTGCGGTTGAAGCGTTCGGTGAGTCGTGCGGCGCGGTCCAGGTCGGCGATGATCGCGGGGTCGTCGGCGATGTACTGCTCGCCGGCGAGCATCCGGTCCCTCATGGCGGTCATCGGTGGATCATGCCCGGTCCGCCCGGCGGTGCGGTACCGGTTCGGTCGGATTGGCGACTTCCCGCTGCATACCCGGTATGCAATTCTGATAACTCGCATCGATGTATTCCCCATCGATGAAACGTCTGACGGAGGAGGAAGGTTGCTCCGGAACCGCAGAAAACTGGCCGCGTTCGGCCTCGCCCTGGGGCTGACGTTCGGTCTGCCCGTACCCGCACAGGCCGCCCCGACCGGCGCGCCCGCGCCGACCCGGGCGCCCGGCCACCCGGTCACCGTCACGCTGATCACCGGCGACCAGGTCACCGTCGCGGCCGGCGGTCGCGCCGCGGTCCGCCCCGGCGCCGGCCGTAGCGGCCTCCAGTTCCTGGTCGGACGCGACCGCGACCGCCTCACCGTACTGCCCCAGGACGCGCTGCCGCTGGTCCGGTCCGGCCGGCTCGACAAGCGCCTGTTCGACGTCACCGGGCTGATCGAGGCCGGATACGACGACGCCCGCCGCGACACCGTGCCGCTGCTGGTGTCGTACCGGCCGGGGGTGGCCCGGCGGGCGACGACGCCGCTCGCCGGCACCCGGGTGACCCGGGACCTGCCGGCGATCGGCGGCGCCGCGGTCGTCGCGACCAAGCGCGACGCCCGCGCGCTCTGGGACGCGGTCGGCGCCGACCGGTCCGGTGCGCGGTTCGACGCGGCGGGGGGTGTCGACCGGATCTGGCTGGACGGCCGACGGCGGGTGACGCTGGACCACAGCGTGCCGCAGATCGGCGCGCCGGCCGCCTGGGCCGCCGGATGGACCGGCAAGGGCGTCAAGGTCGCCGTGCTCGACACCGGCGTCGACCTCACCCACCCGGACCTGGCCGGCAAGGTCGCCGAGGCGCGCAACTTCAGCGAGGAGGCGAATCCCGACGACATCGTCGGCCACGGCACCCACGTCGCCTCGACCATCGCCGGCAGCGGGGCCGCCTCCGGCGGGAAGTACCGGGGTGTGGCGCCGGACGCGACGCTGCTCTCCGGCAAGGTCTGCGAGGTCTTCGGCTGCACCGAGTCGGCGATCCTGGCCGGTATGCAGTGGGCCGCGGCCGAGCAGCACGCCACCGTGGTCAACATGAGCCTGAGCGGCCCCGACAGCCCGGAGGTGGACCCGTTGGAGCAGGCGGTCGAGTCGCTCACCGCGCAGACCGGCACGCTCTTCGTCACCGCCGCCGGCAACGACGGCGTCGACGGCTCGGTCGGCTCGCCGGCCAGCGCCGACGCGGCGCTCGCGGTCGGCGCGGTGGACCGGAACGACGACCTGGCCGACTTCTCCAGCCGCGGCCCCCGGGTGGGCGACGGGGCGATCAAGCCGGACCTCACCGCGCCGGGCGTGGAGATCGTCGCCGCCCGGGCCGCCAACGGGCAGATCGGCGACCCGGTGGGGGACCGGTACGTCTCCCTCTCCGGCACCTCGATGGCGACCCCGCACGTGGCCGGCGCGGTGGCGCTGATCGCCCAGCAGCACCCCGGCTGGACGGCGGGCCGCTACAAGGCGACGCTGATGGCCTCGGCGCGGCCGCACCCCGACCAGACCGCATACCAGCAGGGCGCCGGCCGGGTCGACGTGGCCCACGCGATCACCGAGCGGGTGACCAGCGAACCGGCCTCGGTCTCGTTCGGCGTCGCGGCCTGGCCGCACACCGACGACCAGCCGATCAGCCGGACGGTCACCTACCGCAACGACGGGCCGGCGCCGCTGACCCTCGACCTGGCCACCACGTTCGCCGGTCCCGGCGGCCGGTCCGCGCCGGCCGGGATGATCACCCTCAGCACCTCCCGGCTCACCGTCCCGGCGGGCGGCGCCGGGCAGGTCACGGTCGTCGTGGACACGCGGCTCGGCGGCGTCGACGGCTACTGGACCGGCCGGCTGACCGCCCGGTCCGGCGACACCGTCGCGGTGACGCCGCTCGCGGTGAACCGCGAGGTGGAGAGCTACGACCTGACCCTCACGCACCGCAACCGCGGTGGCGCCCTGACCGGCGACCACTACACCAGCCTGCTCGGTCTCGACGACGGCAGCTACCGGGACGTGTACGACGCCGACGGCGAGGCCAGGGTCCGGGTGCCCAAGGGCCGTTACGGGGTGCAGAGCCTGCTCTTCGTGGACGGCGACCAGGGCTGGTCGGAAGTCTCCATGCTGGCGCAGCCGGAACTGGTGGTGCACGGCGACCAGCGGCTCGTTCTCGACGCCCGACGGGCGAAGCCGGTCCGCACCACCGTGCCGCAACGCGGCGCGGCCCCGCTGCTGATCGACTTCACCGCCGCGTGGGGGTTCGGCGACTACTACGCCAGCTTCGGGCTCTGGACCGACCGCTTCGACGGCCTCTACTCGGCCCAGCTCGGCCGCGCCGTGTCCGACAAGGTCTTCGTCGGCTCGCTGACCAGCCAGTGGCTCGAACCGACCGCGCCGGAGCGCAGCCCGTACTTCTACGGGTTGAGCGACCTGTTCCCCGGCCGCTTCCCGACCGGGTTCACGCGGCACTACCGGGCGGCCGACCTGGCCCACGTCACCAGCCGGTTCGCGAACGGGTACGCGGGTCTGGAGAACGAACGGATCGTCTACCCGGAGCCCGACTACAACATGGGCGGTTCGGCGATCGTCGTGCCCGTCCAGGTGCCGGGCAAGCGAATCGAGCACCTCAGCACGGTCCGGACCCGCTGGAACTTCGAGCTGGACCTCGGCCGGCGGGACCCGGACGGCTGGCTCGAGACGCAGGCGGTGCTGGAGTCCGGGCCGACGCGCTACCGAGCCGGCCACGCCTACCGGGAGGACTGGAACAACGCGCCGTACGGCCCGTCGTTCCCGCAGCCGCGCTGGCCCGAGCAGGGCATCACCCGAACCCGGGACACGATCGTGGTCTCGCTGCCGGTGCACAGCGACGCGGCCGGGCACGGCGGCGGGTCGCTGAACGACACCGAACGGACCGCGCTCTACCGCAACGGCAGGCTGGTCGGCGAGTCGCCCTACCCCGGGTACGGCGACTTCGAGGTGCCGCCCGGCGCCGCGAACTACCGGGTGGAGACCAGCGCGACGCGGTCCTTCACCGACCTGAGCACCGAGGTGTCGGCGAGTTGGACGTTCCGCTCGAAGCGGGTGCCGGGTGAGGCGCCGGCGCGGCTGCCGGCCATGGCGGTCCGGTTCACCCCGCCGCTCGCGGTGGACGGCACCGCGCCGGCCGGCCGCACGTTCACCGTCCCGGTGGCGGTGCAGCGCCAGCCCGGCGCGCCGTCGGGCAAGGTCACGGCGCTCACCGTCGACGTCTCCTACGACGGTGGGAAGACCTGGCGGAAGGCGGCCCTGAAGAAGCAGGGCGGCGGCTGGACGGCCACCGTCCGGCACCCGGCCGGGCCGGGCTACGTGTCGCTACGGGCCTCGGCCCGCGACGACGCCGGCAACACGGTGACCCAGCGGATCATCCAGGCGTACCGCCTGCGGTGAGCCGGACCGTCCGGGTCCGCGGCGGTGCCGTCGCGGACCCGGACTCCGAACCTCAGTCGTTGGCGTGCAGCGCGGCGTTCAGTTCGATGCCCCGGCCGGTACGCGGCTTCGCCTCCAGCGCACCGGTCACCGAGTTGCGCCAGAACAGCAGCCCGTCGACGCCGGACAGCTCGCGGGCCTTGACCACCCGCCCGTCCGGCAGGGTGATCTTCGAGGCGGCCGTGATGTAGCAACCCGCCTCCACCACACAGTCGTCGCCGAGCGTGATGCCGACACCGGCGTTCGCACCGACCAGGCTGCGCTCGCCGATGCGCACCTTCTCCGTGCCGCCGCCGGAGAGCGTCCCCATGATCGAGGCGCCACCGCCGATGTCCGAGCCGTCGCCGACCACCACGCCCTGCACGATCCGACCCTCCACCATCGAGGTGCCCAGCGTGCCGGCGTTGAAGTTGACGAAGCCCTCGTGCATGACGGTGGTGCCGGCGGCCAGGTGCGCGCCGAGCCGGACCCGGTCCGCGTCGGCGATCCGCACCCCGGCGGGCACCACGTAGTCGGTCATCCGGGGGAACTTGTCGACCCCGTGGACGGCCAGGTGGCGGCCGGCGGCCCGCTCGATCACGCGCAGCTCGTCCACCCGCTCCGGCGGGCACGGCCCCGCCGAGGTCCAGGCCACGTTGGCCAGCTTGCCGAAGATGCCGTCGAGGTTCAGCTCGTTGGGCCGCACCAGGCGGTGGGAGAGCAGGTGCAACCGCAGGTACGCGTCGGCGGCGTCCTTGATCGGGTCGTCCAGCGAGCCGATCACCGTGGTCACCTCGACCGTGCGCAACCCGGGGAGCGCCCGCTCGCCGATGGCGCCCGGAGGCAGGTCGAGCACGTCGGCCTGGTCCTCCCCGGGCACCAGCGGGAGCTCGCCGAGACCCAGCTTGCCGGTCGGGTACCAGGTGTCGAGCACCTGGTCGTCGGCGGTCACGGTGGCCAGGCCGATGCCCCACGCGGATGGTGCGGACGTCACGATGTCACCCTCTCGTCAAGGCGGCGGCGTCCGCCGCTGCTCGCGGCCGCGGGCGCGGAACGTGCGCCTCGCGCCCACCGAGGATGACGGTACCGTGCGAGACATGCAGAACCCGTTGACCCCCGAGGTCCTGGCCGATCCGGTGGCGCTCACCCGTGCCCTGGTCGACATCGAGTCGGTCTCCCTCAACGAGAAGGCGATCGCCGACTGCGTCGAGGAGGTGCTGCGGGGCGTACCGCACCTGACCACCTACCGGCACTCGAACACCGTGATGGCCCGCACCGACCTGGGCCGGGCCCAGCGCGTGGTGCTCGCCGGCCACCTGGACACCGTCCCGCTCAACGGCAACTTCCCGTCGACCATGCGCGGCGACCTGATGTACGGCTGCGGCACCTCCGACATGAAGTCCGGGGTGGCGTTCGCGCTGCACCTGGCGGTGACGCTGCCCGACCCGCGCTACGACGTCACCTACTTCTTCTACGAGGCCGAGGAGATCGAGTCGCGCTACAACGGCCTCACCCTGGTCGGGCAGACCCACCCCGAGTGGCTGCAGGCCGACTTCGCGGTGCTGCTGGAGCCCACGTACGGCATCGTCGAGGCGGGCTGCCAGGGCACGATGCGGGCGATCGTCACCACGCACGGCGAGCGGGCCCACGCGGCACGGTCCTGGCACGGGGTGAACGCCATCCACGGCGCCGGGGAGGTGCTGCGCCGGCTGACCGCGTACGAGGGGCGCCGGGTGACCATCGAGGGCTGCGACTACCGCGAGGGCCTCAACGCGGTGCGGATCACCGGTGGCGTGGCCGGCAACGTGATCCCCGACCACTGCGAGATCGAGATCAACTACCGGTACGCGCCGGACCGCGACCCGGCGGCGGCCGAGGCGCACCTGCGCGAGGTCTTCGTCGGCTTCGACCTGGCGGTCACCGACGCGGCGGCCGGGGCCGCCCCGGGGCTGGAGAGCCCGGCGGCGCAGGAGTTCCTGGCGGCGGTCGGCGCCGCGCCGATCGGCAAGCTGGGCTGGACGGACGTGGCCCGCTTCGCGGCCATGGGCATCCCGGCGCTGAACTTCGGCCCCGGCGACCCGAACCTGGCCCACCACAAGGACGAGCACGTCGAGCTGACCAAGATCCGGGACGGCGCGGCCACCCTGCACCGCTGGCTCGCCCCGGCCTGACGTACGCGATCCGGGGCCCGCGCGTCGGCGCGGGCCCCGGACCGTCAGACGGTCGTGGTCAGCGGCGCGTCCGCCTCGCCGGCGTCACCGGCGAGATCGGAGCGGTGGGCCTCCATCATCCGGGTGCGGCGGCGCTCGGCCACCACGTCCCGGATCCGTCGCTGCATCTGCCGGCGGATCCGGATCATCTCGCTGTTGCTGATCAACGCTGGCTCCTCCCCCGAAGGCGCGTCGCCCGGGCATACCGGGTATGTGAATAGTAAGACGTACGGGCGACCGAATTAGTTGCCCGTGATCGCAAAGAATTTCTCGGGCTCGTCGGCCTCCGCGCCGCGCCGCCGGCGCTCCACTACGGTGGCCCCATGAGCGAGAGCAGCGGGAGGCCGGCTGAGCGGGGGTCGCGAGGGGAGCGGCACCGGGGAGCGGTCACGTTGCGCAACCGGGCCATCCCGACCAGCACCGCGGACCAGCGGCTGCTCGACTCCCGGGGGCGCAGCGACTGGAAGACCAAGGACGCCTGGCGGGCGCTGCGGATCCTGTCCGAGTTCGTCGAGGGGTTCGACACCCTCGCCGACCTGCCGCCCGCGGTCAGCGTTTTCGGCTCGGCGCGGAGCAAGCCGGACAGCCCGGAGTGCCGGCTGGCCGAGGAGCTGGGCGGTGCGCTGGCCCGGGCCGGCTACGCGGTGATCACCGGCGGCGGTCCGGGCGTGATGGAGGCCGCCAACCGGGGCGCCGGCGAGGCGGGCGGTCTCTCCGTCGGGCTCGGCATCGAGCTGCCGTTCGAGCAGGGCCTCAACGACTGGGTCGACCTGGCCATCGACTTCCGCTACTTCTTCGCCCGCAAGACCATGTTCGTCAAGTACGCCCAGGCGTTCGTGGTGCTGCCCGGCGGCTTCGGCACGATGGACGAGCTGTTCGAGGCGCTGACCCTGGTGCAGACCGGCAAGGTGACCCGGTTCCCGGTCGTGCTGATGGGAGCCGACTACTGGCGCGGCCTGCTCGACTGGCTGCGCGACAGCATGGCCGCCGAGGGCAAGATCGGCCCGAGCGACCTGGACCTGATCTGCGTCACCGACGACGTCAACGAGGCGGTCCGCCACATCGTCGAGGCCGAGGCGGTGCTCTCGGCCGAGCAGGAGGCGGTCCGCGAGGAGGCCGTGGCCCGGGTGGCCGCCGACCAGCGCGCCGCCGCCGACGCCGCCCCCGAGGGTCCGGCGGGGCAGCCCTGACATGGCCAACGTCTGCGTGTTCTGCGCGTCCTCCCGTACCCTCGACGACCGCTGGCTGGCGCTGGCCACCGAGACCGGCGCGGAGCTGGCCCGGCGCGGCCACACGCTGGTCAGCGGCGGCGGCTGCGTCGGCATGATGGGCGCCGTGACGGACGGCGCGCGCGCCGCCGGCGGTCGCACGGTCGGCGTCATCCCGCAGTCCCTGGTCGACCTGGAGGTCGCCGACCTGGCCGCCGACGAGCTGCTGGTCACCGACGGCATGGCCAGCCGCAAGACGCTGATGGTCGACAAGTCGGACGCGTTCGTCACGCTCCCCGGCGGCCTGGGCACGCTCGACGAGCTGTTCGAGGTCTGGACCACCGCCACCCTCGCCCTGCACACGAAGCCGATGGTGCTGGTCGACGCCGACGGGTTCTACCGGCCGCTGCTCGACTGGCTGGGTTCGCTGGCCGACCGCCACTTCCTCAAGCCGGCCGGCATGGACCTGCTGATGGTCGCGGACAGCGTGCCCGCCGCCCTCGACCTGATCGACGCCCGCCTCACCTAGCCGCCCTCCCCGCGCCGTCGTGGGTGTGCGTGCCCGGCGCCGTCCCCGGCTCGCGCCGGCCTGCTCTACGCCGTCCCGGGCTCGTGCCCGTCCCGCCTCGTCCTCGGCGCGTGCCACTGCCCCGCCCACGCCGCGCCGTCCTCGGCGGTCCTGTCCGCTCCCGGGCCGTCCCCCGTTGACACCCATACCGTTCCACTCACCCCCACCGAAGCGGGCCGGTGGAACGTCATGGGTGTCTGCGGTCCCGTTTGACACCCATACCGTTCCACTCACGGCGTGCGGGCGGCCCGGGTGGAACGTCATGGGTGTCTGCGGGCCCGCCGGTGGGGTCGGGATTCCGCTGCGGGCGGGCTTCGCACGGGGTTCGAGGGACTATTCGGGGTGCGGGCGACCGGCGCCCGGGGCGCGCCGGGCCCACTGCCGGCCCGTGTGCCAACCGTTCCCGATACCCGGGTGAGCTGCGGCGCGTGGGGTGGCGTCGGTTTCCGGGTGTCGTACCGGCGTGGTGGGATGTCGGGTGATGCAGGCGTACCGGTTGGTGCGCCGGCCCGGCGACGCGGGGGCGGGGGTCACCCACGACGCCGGGGCGGGGCAGGGGGTGAGCCGGTCCGACGGGCCGGCCGTGACGCAGCCGCGATCCGGGGGGTCGACGGGCGATGCCGCACACCCCGGGACCGGGACCGGGGCCGAGACGGGTTCGGCCGGAGGCGGCCGCCGGCGGGTCGATCCGGTGCAGGCCGAGGTCGTCGCGCACACCGACGGGCCGATGCTGGTCGTGGGCGGTCCCGGCACCGGGAAGACCGCCACCCTGGTCGAGGCGGTGGCCGCGCGGGTGGCCGAGGGCGTCGATCCGGAACGCGTCCTGGTGCTCACGTTCGGTCGGCGCGCCGCCACCGAGCTGCGCCACCGGATCGAGGCGCGGATCGCCGGCGACGGGCACCAGGTGCTGCGCGAGCCGCTGGTCCGGACCTTCCCGGCGTACGCCTTCGGGCTGCTCCGCCGGGCCGCCGCCGAGCGCGGTGAACCCTCGCCCCGGCTGCTCACCGGCCCGGAGCAGGACCTGATCATCCGGGAGCTGCTCGACGTGGTCGGCGAGGAGCCGGACGACGACGACCCGGTCGGCTGGCCGGAGGACCTGCGCCCCGCGCTGCGGACCCGGGCGTTCGCCCAGCAGCTCCGCGACCTGCTGATGCGGGCCGCGGAACGCGGCGTCGGCCCGGTCGAGCTGGCCCGGCTGGGCGAGAAGCTGGGCCGCGCCGACTGGCCGGCCGCCGCGCGCTTCCTGCGGGAGTACGTCGCCGTCCTCGCGCTGCGCGACGTGAGCAACCGGGGCTCGGTCGCGTACGACCCGGCGGAGCTGGTGCGGGCGGCCACCGGGATGCTGCTCGACGACCCGGAGCTGCTCGCCGCCGAGCGTCGCCGGCTGGCCCACGTCTACGTGGACGAGCTGGCCGACACCGACCCGGCCCAGCTCGACCTGCTCGCCGTGGTGGCCGGCGGCGGCGCGCCCCTGGTCGCCTTCGCCGACCCCGACTCGTCCACGTACGCCTTCCGGGGCGCGGACCCGGCCGGGGTCATCACGTTCCCGCACCGCTTCCGGACCGCCTCCGGCGCACCGGCCGCCCAGGTCACGCTGACCACCTCCCACCGGGCCGGGCCGGAGCTGCTGGCGGCCACCGCCCGGCTGGCCCGCCGGCTGCGCGGCCCGGCGGCGCACCGGCGGCTGCGCCCGCTCCCGGACGCCCCGGCCGGCGCGGTCGAGGTACGCACGTTCCGCTCGGCCACCAGCGAGTCGGCCTGGCTGGCCCACGCGTTGCGCGAGGCGCACCTGCTCGACGGCGTGCCCTGGTCGCGGATGGCGGTGCTGGTCCGGTCGACCGGCCGGCAACTGCCGTCGCTGCGCCGGGCCCTGCACACCGCCGGCGTGCCCACCGTCGTGCACGGCGAGGACCTGCCGCTGCACCTCCAGCCGGCGGTGGCCCCGCTGCTGCTCCTGCTGCGGTGCGCGCTCGAACCCGACCGGCTGGACGAGGAGGCGGCGGTCGCGTTGCTGCACTCGCCGCTGGGCGGGGCGGACCCGTTGGCCGAGCGGCGGCTGCGCCAGGGGTTGCGGGCGCTGGCGCTGGCCGGGGGCGACCGCCGTCCCTCGGGCGAGCTGCTGGTGGAGGCGCTGCGCGACCCGGCCGAGCTGGCCGCGATCGAGCGGCGCTGGGCGGCGCCCGCGCAGGCCGTGGCCCACCTGCTGGCGACCGCCCGGGAGGCCGCCGGCACCCCCGGCGCCACCGCCGAGGACGTGCTCTGGGCGGTGTGGCGGGAGAGCGGGCTGGCCGAGCGCTGGGCCGGGCAGATCACGCGGGGGCGGGCGGCCACCGGTGAGCACGAGACCGCCCAGCGCTGGCGGGCCGAGGCGGCCGACCGCGACCTGGACGCGGTGCTGGTGCTCTTCGACGCGGCGGCCCGGTTCACCGACCGCCTGCCCGGCGCGCGCACCGAGGTCTTCCTCGACCACGTGCTCGGGCAGGAGCTGCCGGCGGACACGCTGGCCGCCTCGGCCGACCGGGGCGAGGCGGTACGCCTGCTCACCGCGCACGCCGCGAAGGGCCTGGAGTGGGACCTGGTCGCCGTCGCCGGGGTGCAGGAGGGCGTCTGGCCGGACCTGCGGCTGCGCGGCAGCCTGCTCGGCTCGGAGCGTCTGGTCGACGTGCTCGCCGGCCGCGCCGACGGGGCCGGCCTGCGGGCCAGCCTGGTCGGGCAGACGTCGGCGTTGCTGGACGAGGAGCGGCGGCTGTTCCACGTCGCGGTCAGCCGGGCCCGGCGCCGGCTCCTGGTCACCGCGGTCGCCTCCGCGGCGGTCGGCGGCGACGACCACGAGGAGCAGCCCAGCCGGTTCCTGCACGAGCTGGCCGCGACCGACCCGCCCGCCACCGGCGCGGGCGGCACCACCTCGCCGAGCCCCCACGGCGGCGGCCCCAACGGCGACGGCCCGAACGCCGCGGGCCCGGCGGGCGGGCGACCAGGTGCCGCCGTGCGGAACGGCGACGGCCCGGACGGCGAGCGACCTGACGCCGCGACGCCGAACGGTGGCGGCCCGGCGGGCGCAAGCGGCACCCGTGGCCCGGGACAGCAGCCGGACGGGCCGGTGCCGCACGGCGACGAGCAGCCGCAGGACGCGACGCCCGGCGTGCTCCCGGTGACGTTGCCGCCGCGCGGGCTCACCCTGTCCGCGTTGGTGGCGGAGCTGCGTACCGCGGTCACCGACCCGGGGGCGCCGACCACCCGGCGGCACGCGGCGGCGGGCGAGCTGGCCCGGTTGGCCGCCGCCGGGGTGCCCGGCGCGCACCCGGAGGACTGGTGGGGGCTGCGCGGGCTCTCCGACGACCGGCCGCTGGTCGACGAGGGCGAGCCGGTGCGGGTGACGCCGTCGGCCATGGAGAGCGCGTTGCGGTGCAGCCTGCGCTGGCTGTTGGAGCGGCACGGCGGCAGCGGGCCGGCCAGCGCCGCGCAGGGCGTCGGCAACCTGGTCCACGCCGCCGCGATGCTGGCCGAGGACGCCAGCGTCGACCGGGAGGCGCTGCTGGAGTACGTGGCCGCCCGGTTCGACGCGATCGAGCTGGCCGCCCGGTGGATGGCCGGGCCGGAGCGACAGCGCGCCGAGGCGATGGTCGACAAGTTGCTGCGCTGGCTGGCCGGCAACCCGCGCCGGCTGCTCGCCATCGAGCACGAGTTCGCGGTCCGCCTCGACGACCCGTCCCGCCCGGTCGAGCTGACCGGCCGGGTCGACCGGCTGGAGGTCGACGCCGAGGGGCGGCTCGTGGTGATCGACCTGAAGACCGGCAAGTCGACGGCGGTCACCGAGCGGGAGGTCGCCGAGCATCCGCAGCTCGGGGCATACCAGGCGGCCGTGGAGGCGGGCGGGTTCGCGGAGTTCGGCGGGGAGTCCGGCGGAGCCGCGCTGGTGCAGCTCGGCACCGGCGCCCGGGACGCCAAGGAGCAGGCCCAGGCCGCGGCCGGCGAAGGACCCGAGGCCGGTTGGGCGACCGCGTTGGTCCGCCGCACCGCCGACACGATGGCCGCGTCGACATTCGCCGCGGTGGCCAACTCCAAGTGCCGGGTCTGCCCGGTACGCACCAGCTGCCCGGTCTCCGGCCAGGGCCGCCAGGTGGTCGAACCCCCACCGGAGAGCCAGCCGTGAGCGCAGCCCCGAGGTCGCGAACGAGGACCGGACCATGACGATCCAGCCGGCGCTGTTCGGCGCCGCCGGCACCCCCGCGCCCCGGGCCGCCGACGCCGGCCCGCGGTACACCCCGGTCGAGCTGGCCCGGCTGCTCCGGCTGCCGGCGCCCACCCGCGAGCAGGCGGCGATCATCGCGGCGCCGGTGGAACCGCTGCTGGTGGTCGCCGGCGCCGGTTCGGGCAAGACCGAGACGATGGCCGCCCGGGTGGTCTGGCTGGTCGCCAACTCCTACGTCCGCCCCGAGCACATCCTCGGGCTCACCTTCACCCGCAAGGCGGCCGGCGAGCTGGCGCACCGGGTGCGGACCCGGCTCGACCAGCTCGTCCGCCGGCTGGGCCGGCAGGGGCGGGACCCGCAGGACGACCCGCTCGCGGGCGAGCCGACCGTCTCCACCTACCACTCGTACGCCGGGCGGATCGTCACCGAGCACGGGCTGCGGGCCGGGTACGAGCCGACCACCCGGCTGCTCACCGAGGCGTCCCGCTGGCAGCTGGTCGACCTGCTGGTGCGCAACTACGACGGCGACATGTCCGAGGTGGACCGGATGCCGTCCACCATCACCGACGCGGTGCTCGCCCTCGCCGGCGAGCTGGACGAGCACCTGGTCGACCCGGACGAGCTGGCGGCCTGGACCGGCCGGTTCTTCGCCGAGGTGCAGTCGCGTCCCGGGCGGGTCTACGCCGACGTGCGCAAGGCGCTCCAGCTCCAGCAGACCCGGCTGAAGCTGTTGCCGCTGGTGCGCGCGTACGCCCGGCGCAAGGACGACTTCGAGGCGATGGACTTCGCCGACCAGCTGGCCCGGGCGGCCCGGGTGGCCCGCGACCACCCCGGCGTCGGCGTGATCGAGCGGGACCGGTTCCGGGTGGTGCTGCTCGACGAGTACCAGGACACCAGCCACGCCCAGGTGGTGCTGCTCAACGCGCTGTTCGGCGGCGGCCACCCGGTGACCGCGGTGGGCGACCCCTGCCAGTCCATCTACGGCTGGCGCGGGGCCAGCGCCGGCACGCTCGACCGGTTCCCCGGCGAGTTCGCCCGCGCCGACGGCACGCCCGCCGCCGTGCTCGGCCTCACCACGAGCTGGCGCAACCGGCCGGAGATCCTCGCGGTCGCCAACGCGCTCTCGGTGCCGTTGCGGGCCGCCGGCGCGCGGGTGCCGGAGCTGCACGCCGCGCTCAGCGTCCGCGACCCGATCCCGCACCGCACGCCGGGCGGGCAGGCCGCCGGCACCGTGCACTGCGCGCTCCTGGAGACGTACGCCGACGAGGCCGACTGGATCGCGGACAGCGTGTTGGCGGCCTGGCGGGGCGCGGCCGCGATGCCGGGCGCGCTGCCGGAACACATCCCGGCCGACCGCCGGCCGACCACGGCGGTGCTGGTGCGGCTGCGCAGCCAGATCCCGGCGATCGAGGCGGCGCTGCGGGCCCGCGGGCTGCCGGTCGACGTGGTCGGCCTGGGTGGGCTGCTGGACACCCCGGAGGTACGGGACGTGGTCTGCACCCTGCGGGTGCTCGCCGACCCGACCGACGGGGCGGCGCTGCTGCGCCTGCTCACCGGCGCGCGCTGGCGGATCGGCCCGCGTGACCTGGTGGCCCTGCACCGGCGGGCCCGCGCGATCGCCCGGAGTCGCCGGGAGTTGACCGGCGACGACGGGCCGGAGATCACCGTGGACGCGCTGGACGAGGCGACGCTGGTCGAGGCGCTGGCCGACCTGGGGCCCGCGCAGGCGTACTCGGCGGAGGGCTTCGCCCGGCTGCGGTCGTACGGGATGGAGCTGGCGCTGCTGCGCTACCGGCTGGACCAGTCGCTGCCGGAGCTGATCGCGGACATCGAGCGCACGATCGGGCTGGACGTCGAGGTGGCGGTCCGGGCCGGCCGGGACGGCGCCGGCGACGCCGGGCTGGCCCGGGCCCACCTGGACGCGCTGGGCGACGTCGCGGCCCGGTTCAGCGGTGAGACGCCCGGCGCGACGCTCGCCGGTTTCCTCGCCTACCTGACCGCCGCCGAGGACGAGGAGCGCGGGCTGGCGCCGGGCGAGGTCGAGGTGGTGGCGGGCGCCGTGCAGGTGCTCACCGCGCACGCGGCGAAGGGCCTGGAGTGGGACGTGGTGGCGGTCGCCGGGCTGACCCGGGGGGTGTGGCCGGGGCCGGTGCGCAACTCCGACCACTGGCTGGGCGGCCTCGGCGTGCTGCCCTTCCCGCTGCGCGGCGACGCGGACGGGCTGCCCGAGCTGGGCCTGCCGGATGCGGCGGACCAGCGCGGCGTGGCCCGGGCGGTGACCGACTTCACCGACGCCTGGCGGGCGCACGACGAGCGGGAGGAGCGCCGGCTGGCGTACGTGGCGGTGACCCGGCCCCGCCGGCTGCTGCTCTGTTCCGGCTACTGGTGGGGTGAGGGGACGAAGCGGTTCCGTGGCCCGTCGGTGTTCCTCCGCGAGATCTACGACGTCGGCCTGGCCGGGGTCGACGGGCACGTGGTCGACGCCTGGGCGCCGGAGCCGGCCGGGGACGCGGTCAACCCGACCACGGAGACGGTGCTGCGCGCCGAGTGGCCGGCGGACCCGCTCGGCGCCCGGCGGCCGGCGCTCACCGACGCGGCGGCGCTGGTCCGCCGTCACCTCGCCGACCCGGAGGCGGCCCGCCGCGAGGCGGCAGCGCTGGCCACGGTCGGTCCGGTCGCCACCCCGGTGGCCCCGCGGGAACCGGCGGCCCCGCCCGCCCCGGCGTCCGGCCTGCCCGCCCCGGCGTCCGCCCCGCCCGCCCCGGCGTCCGGCCTGCCCGCCCCGGCGGGTGACGATCCGGAGGTGGCCCGCTGGCGACGCGAGGCCGACCTGCTGCTCGCCGAGCGGGCCGAGCTGGCCCGCCGGGCCGAGGCGGTCGAGGTCGAGCTGCCCGCCCAGCTCTCGGTGACCCAGCTGGTGGCGTTGCGTCGCGACCCGGAGGCGCTGGCCCGTACGCTGCGCCGGCCGATGCCGAGCGAACCCAACCCGTACGCCCGGCGTGGCACCGCCTTCCACGCCTGGCTGGAGCAGCGCTTCGGCGCCGACCGCCTGCTGGACGTCGACGAGCTGCCCGGCGCGGCCGACGACGACGCCGCCCCGGACGAGGCGCTCGCCGAGCTGCAGGAGCGCTTCCTGGCCAGCGAGTGGGCCGAGCGGGTGCCGCTGGAGGTCGAGGTGCCGTTCGCCACGGTGATCGCCGGTGTGGTGGTCCGGGGTCGGATGGACGCCGTCTTCGCCCGCCCGGGCGGGCGCTACGACGTGGTCGACTGGAAGACCGGCCGGCAGCCCGTCGGCCGGGAGGCGGACGCCGCGGCGGTGCAACTGGCGGTCTACCGGCTGGCCTGGGCCGAACTGGCCGGGGTGCCGGTCGACCGGGTCGGCGCCGCCTTCCACTACGTCCGGGACTCCGCCACGGTCCGCCCGACCGATCTGCTCGACGCCGCGGGCCTGACCGCGCTGGTCGCCGACGTCCCGGAATTTTCCCGGTGATCTCCCCAGCGGCCGAGATCCGTGATACGTTGTCCGGGTTGCAGTTTTGGTTTCCAGAGACTCTGTGTGCGCCTGGCGGATTGTGGCCCCAGGCGCTCTTTGTTGTGTCCGGAGTTCTCCGGGCGGGGCGACCAGCAGCGACAGGCACGCCGTGCGACCATCGCGCGGTGGGCTCCTCTCCGGCCCGCAACACGTGCGGGCCGACCGTTCCGTCAAGGAGACGAAACACATGGCAATTGGCACCGTCAAGTGGTTCAACGCTGACAAGGGCTTCGGCTTCATCACCCCGGACGACGGCGGCGCCGACGTCTTCGCCCACTTCTCGGCGATCCAGACCTCCGGCTACCGGAGCCTGGACGAGAACCAGCGGGTCGAGTTCGAGGTGACCCAGGGCCAGAAGGGCCCGCAGGCGGAGAACATCCGTCCGCTCTGATCTTCGGATCAACCGGCACCACCACCGCGCCCCGTCGGGCGTGGTGCACGGGCCGGCCCGCCGCGCCGCCCTCCCGTACGCGGGACGTGGCGCGCCGAGGCGGGCCGGCCCGTACCCTTTTCGGTTCGTGCTTGTGACCACCGGTGACGCCGGTGACGCGCCGGCTCCCGGCGCCCTTCCTCGACACGTGCCGCCTCGAGGAAGGCTTTTCGCATGTCCGTGAGCACCACTGCGCCCACTTTCGCCGACACCGGCCTGGCCCCGGCGCTCGTCGCCGAGCTGACCCGGCAGGGCATCACCGCGCCGTTCCCGATCCAGTCCGCCACGCTGCCCGACTCGCTGGCCGGCCGGGACGTGCTCGGTCGCGGTCGCACCGGCTCCGGCAAGACGCTGGCGTTCGGCCTCCCGCTGCTGCACCGCACGGCCGGTCACCGGGCCCGTCCCGGCCGCCCGCTCGCCCTGGTGCTGGTGCCCACCCGGGAACTGGCCCAGCAGGTGACCGCCGCGCTCACCCCGTACGCGGGCGCGCTCAAGCTGCGCTGCGCCACCGTGGTCGGCGGGCTGTCCCTGACCCGCCAGGCGGACGCGTTGCGCGCCGGCGCCGAGGTGCTGGTGGCCACGCCCGGACGGCTGCACGACCTGATCGACCGGGGCGACGCCCGGCTGGACCAGGTGGCCGTCACCGTGCTGGACGAGGCCGACCAGATGGCCGACATGGGCTTCCTGCCGCAGGTGACGAAGCTGCTGGAGCAGGTCGCGCCGGGCGGGCAGCGGATGCTGTTCTCGGCCACCCTGGACCGGGGCGTGGACCGGCTGGTCCGGCGCTTCCTGACCGATCCGGTGACGCACTCGGTCGACCCGGGCACCGCCACGGTGACCGCGATGACCCACCACGTGCTGCACCTGGAGGCGGAGGACAAGCAGACCGCGCTGGCGCACATCGCCGCCCGCGAGGGCCGCACCATCGTCTTCATCGCCACCAAGCACCGCGCCGACCGGGTGGCCCGGCAGTTGCTCTCCAAGGGCGTACGCGCGGCGGCGCTGCACGGCGGCAAGTCGCAGCCGCAGCGCACCCGGATCCTGGAGCAGTTCCGCACCGGACTGGTCACCGCGCTGGTGGCCACCGATGTGGCCGCCCGGGGCATCCATGTGGACGGGCTGGACCTGGTGGTCAACGCCGACCCGCCGACCGAGGCGAAGGACTACCTGCACCGGGGCGGCCGGACCGCCCGCGCGGGGGAGTCGGGCACGGTGGTCACCCTGGTCCTGCCGGAGCAGCGTCGGGACGTCGCCCGGCTGATGAGCACCGCCGGGATCAACCCGCAGACCACCCGGGTACGCGCCGGGGACGCGGAGCTGGGCCGGCTGACCGGGGCGCGGGAGCCCTCCGGCGTGCCGGTGACCATCACGCCGCCCGCCGCCGCGCACCCCGCCCCGGCGACCCGGCCGCGCCGCCGCCCGCGTCGCCGCTGACCGGCCGTTTTCCGGTGGTCCTCCCCGGCGTCGCCGACCGGTAGTCCGCCGGCGTCCCGGACCGGTCGCTCCGCGCTGCCCGCTGAGTCGGGGATCAGCGGATGTTCAGTCGGGTGGCCGACTGTCCGCCGGCGACGGGGCGACGATCCTGGGTCCCAGGGGCGGTCCGGGGGGACCGGCCGGATGCGGAGGGGCGGCCATGGCGGGTGACGCCGGTCCGGGCGGGGCCCGGGAGGTGCTGCTGGTGCTCGCGGTCGCGGGCGCCGGTCTGGCGCTGGCCGTGGTGGCCGCGTTCGGCCCGTGGCACCCGGCCGTGGACGGTCCCCAGGACCGTGGCGCGGCCCGCACGTTCAACCCCGGGTGATCCGCACTGTCGACCGGATCGAGGATGTCACGCAGTGTGACGTCTTCCGGCGACTGTCCGGTAGAAACGGATATACCGCTGAGGCATAAATATGCCTCAGCGGTATATCGCCTCGGAGGGATGCCTTCGTCTGTGGGGCACTCACCACAGACGAGCGTCCCGACACGACCGCCCGGGGCGTGAGTAGCCGGGCGGGGCCCCGGCACCGGGCCCCCGCAGGCCGGTGGCCACGCCGTGGTAGCCGGTCCGGTCGGCCGGCATGCCCCGAACGCTGGTGAGCGTGCCCCCGACCGCGCGGAGCACGTCACCGACGCTGATCTCCGCCGCCTTGACCAGCTCCGCCGCCACCGGAGTCGCCACCCCCGGCGCCTCAGGCGCCGGCCTGGTCCAGCACGCCCCAGCGGCGGCGGATCGCCTTGTCGGCCGCGCCGAACGCGGTGTCCACCAGAAGGCCCACCACCAGGATGACGATCATGACGGCCATCAGCCGGGGCGCCTCGCTCAGCTCACGGGCGTAGGTGAGCTGCGCGCCGATCGAGGTGCGGGTGGCGATGACGACCAGCAGCTCGCCGGCCATCAGGCTGCGCCAGGCGAACGCCCAACCCTGCTTGAGCCCGGCCACGATGGCGGGCAGCGCGGCCGGCGCGATCACGTACCGGTAGAGGTTGAGCCCCCGGGCACCGAGGTTGCGACCGGCCCGGACCAGCAGCGGCGGCACGTAGTCCACGCCGTGGATGACACCGTTGGCGACCGACGGCGCGGCGCCCAGCACCACCACGAAGAAGATCGCCTGCTCGCTGAGCTGGAACAGCAGGATGGCCAGCGGGAACCAGGCGATCGACGGCATGGTCTGCAACGCGGTGATCATCGAACCGAGCGCGGCGCGCAGCACCCTGACCCGGGCCACGCCGAGACCGAGCAGCAGACCGACGGCCACCGCGGCGGCGAACCCGACGGCCGCCCGACGGGCGGTGGTGGCCAGCCCCTCCCAGAGCGCCGAACTGACCAGGTAGTGACCGAGGTCGGCGAGGACCACCGCCGGGCCCGGCAGCGCCCACGGCTCCTTCCAGCCGCTCCAGACCACGGCCTGCCAGATGGCGATCGCCAGGGCCAGCGCGGCGAACTTGGGCCAGGCCGCCGACCAGAGCCGACGCAGTCGGGAGGGGCCCTTCTCCCGGCCGGCGATCTCCAGCGCGTCCAGACCGGAGATCTCCGCGTCGGTACGCGCCGAGGCGGCGAGGGTGTCACCGGCCATGGCGGCCCACCTCCTTGCGCAGCCGGTCGGTGACCTCGGCGGCGATGGCCGAGACCTCCGGCGAGTCGATCCGCCGGGGCCGTGGCACGTCGACCCGGGTGGAGTAGATGATCCGGCCGGGCCGGCTGGAGAGCAGCACGATCCGGTCGGCGAGCCGGGCCGCCTCGCGCACGTTGTGCGTGACGAACAGGACGGTGAGCTTGCGCTCGCCCCAGATCCGCTCCAACTCGTCGTGCAGGATGTCCCGGGTCATCGCGTCGAGCGCGCCGAACGGCTCGTCCATCAGCAGCACCGGGGTGTCCAGCGCGAGCGTGCGGGCCAGCGCGACCCGCTGCCGCATGCCGCCGGAGAGCTGGTGCGGGCGCTTGCGGCCGAAGTCGGACAGGTGGACCGTGCGCAGCAGCTCGGCCACCCGCGCCCTGCGCTGGTCGCGGGGGAGCCCGCGCAGCTTCAGCGGCACCTCGACGTTGCCCTCGACGGTCGACCACGGGAACAGCGCCGGCTCCTGGAACATCAGGCCCGGGTTGACGCCCTCGCCCAGCTCGATCGTGCCGCCGCTGATCCGGTCCAGGCCGGCGACCAGGTTGAGCAGCGTGCTCTTGCCGCAGCCGGACGCGCCGACCAGGCAGACGAACTCGCCCGGCGCCACGTCCAGCGACAGCCCGTCCAGCGCCAGGACGGCCTGCTCGCCCTGGCCGTACACCTTGGTCACGCCGCGCAGCGCGACCGAGCCGGTCGCGCCGCGCGGGGTCGTCGTGGTCGACGTCACGGCTGGGTGACCTCGGGCTCGCCCTGCGCCTTGAGCACCTCGTTGAGGTACGTCAGGTCGTAGAGGCCGTTCAGGTCGACCGGCTGGGTCAGCCCGACCGCGACGGCGTGGTCCAGGCCGGTCTTCAGCGAGGTCGCGATCGGGTCGTTGGTGAACTCCAGCGTCGGCCAGGCCTGCTTGATCAGCTTCACGTCCAGCGGCTTACCGGTGATCTTGCCGATGTGCTGAGAGATGGCCTGCTGCGCCTCGTCCGGCTTGGTGTTGACGAACTCGTTCGCCGCGACCTGCCCCTCGACCAGCTTCTTCACCACGTCCGGGTGCGCCTTGAGGAACTTCGTGCTGACCAGCAGGTTGGTGATGACGAACTTCTTGTCCGGCCAGAGGTCGCGCTCGTCGACCAGCACCTTGCCGCCGGCGTTGACCAGGCGGGAGGCGAACGGCTCCGGCACCCAGGCGCCGTCGATGGCGCCGCTGCCGAACGTCTCGACGGTCTGCGCGTTCTCCTGCGGGACGACCTTGACGTCGCCGCCGCCCTCCTTGGTGGTCTGCAGGCCCTTCTCCTTGAGCCAGTAGCGCAGCGCGACGTCCTGGGTGTTGCCGAGCTGCGGGGTGGCGATCTTCTTGCCGCGCAACTGCTCCACCGAGGTGATGCCGGGCTTGACCACCAGCGCCACGCCGCCGGACGCGGCGCCGGAGACCACCCGGACCGCCTCGCCCTTGGACTTGGAGAAGGCGTTCACCGTCGGGTTCGGACCGATGTACGTGGCGTCGAGCGCGCCGGAGAAGACCGCCTCGATGGCCGCCGGGCCGGCGTTGAACGTCTTCGTCTCCAGCGTGACGTCGCCGCCCAGCTTCTCCTTGAAGATCCCCTTCTCCACGCCGACCACGGCGGGCGCGTGGGTGATGTTGGGGAAGTAGCCCAGGCGCAGCGTCACCGGGCCGGAGTCGCCGGCGGCATCGCTGTCGTCGCCGCAGGCGGCGGTGGCGCCGAGCGTGGCCGCGCCGACCACGGCCAGGGTGGCCAAGGTGGCCAGGCGGCGCAGGGGGAGCCGTCTCATCACATGTCCAATCCGCAGTATTCCTATTTAGTTGGTAGGAAGAGTGGGGCAAGTGGCCGCCGCCGTCAAGACCCGTCCCGCGACAGTCCACCGTTCGGCCCGGGCACACCGCCGGTGCGGTCGGTACGGAGGCGCTAGTGTCGATCTCGTGCCGACGCGCAGAGCGAAGATCCCAGCGACGAAGTACCCGGTCGAGCGGTTCGTCCTCGACAACGGCCTGCGGGTGGTGCTCACGCCGGACCGCAGCGCCCCGGTGATCGGGGTGGCGGTGGTCTACGACGTCGGCATCCGCTCCGAGCCGGAGGGGCGCACCGGCTTCGCCCACCTCTTCGAGCACCTGATGTTCCAGGGCTCGGAGAACCTGGAGAAGCTGGCCCACTTCCGGCACGTGCAGGGCGCCGGCGGCACGTTCAACGGCTCCACCCACCTCGACTACACCGACTACTTCGAGACGCTGCCGAGCAACGCCCTGGAACGGGCGCTGTTCCTGGAGGCCGACCGGATGCGCGGCCCCCGGCTGACCGAGGAGAACCTGCGCAACCAGGTCGACGTGGTCAAGGAGGAGATCCGGGTCAACGTGCTCAACCGGCCGTACGGCGGCTTTCCCTGGCTCACGCTGCCCCCGGTGATGTTCGACACCTTCCCCAACGCGCACGACGGCTACGGGTCCTTCGTCGACCTGGAGTCCGCCACGGTGGCCGACGCGGCCGACTTCTTCCGCCGCTACTACGCCAGCGGCAACGCCGTGCTCGCGGTCAGCGGCGACATCGACGTGGCCGAGGCGACCACCCTGATCGAGCGGCACTTCGGCGACGTGCCGGCCCGGCCCGCCCCGGAGCGACCCGACTTCGCCGAGCCGGACCTGACCGCCGAGCGGCGCAGCACGTACACCGACGCGCTGGCCCCGCTCCCGGCCGTGGCCGGCGCCTGGCGGGTGCCCGACCCGGTCGGCGACTTCGCCGGCTACCTGCCCTACGTGGTGCTGGCCGAGGTGCTCACCGACGGCGACGCGTCCCGGCTGGTCGAGCGGATGGTGCAGCGGGACCGCTCGGTCACCGGGCTGGGCGGCTACCTCGGCTTCATGGGCGACCCGTTCGACGTCCGCGACCCCACCGCGCTGCTGCTCCAAGCCCACCTGCCGCCCGGTGGCGACGTCGACAAGGTGCTGCGCACCGTCGACGAGGAGCTGGACCGGCTGGCCACCGACGGGCTGACCGAGGGGGAGCTGGCCCGGACCCAGGCCCGGATGGCCACCCACCTGCTGCGCGACACCGACGCGGTGCTCGGCCGGGCGCTGCGGATGGCCGTCCTGGAGCAACAGCGCGGCGAGCCGGGCCTGCTCAACGAGCTGCCCCGGCTGGTCGGCGAGGTGACCGAGGAGCAGGTCCGCGCCGCCGCCGCCACCCTGCGGCCCGAGCGCCGCGCGTCCGTCGAGGTCGTCGCCGGAGGTCTGAAATGAGTACACCGACCACCGTCCGGCCGCTGCCGGCGCTCGGCCCGAACCGTCGCCTCAAGGTGCCGAAGCAGGCCGAGCGCACGCTCGGCAACGGCCTCACCGTGATCGCGGTCCGGCGGCCCGCCGTACCGCTCGTGGAACTGCGCCTCTGGATGCCGTTCGGGCGCGCCCACCTGGCCCGCGGCGCCATGCTGGCGCAGACCGTGCTGGCCGGCACCGAGGCGCACAGCGCCACCGAGATCGCCGCCGAGCTGCAGAAGGTCGGCGGCGGGCTCTCCGCCGGCGTGGACCCGGACCGGCTGATGCTCTCCGGCGCGGCCCTGGTCACCGGGCTGGACCGGGTGCTGGAGCTGCTCGCCGAGGTGCTCACCGGCGCCACCTACCCGGGTGACTGGGTCCAGACCGAACGGGACCGCCTGGTCGACCGGATCCAGGTCGCCCAGAGCCAGCCGTCCCACCTGGCCCGGACCGCGTTGCTCAAGCGGGTCTACGGCCGCCACCCGTACGCGGCACAGACCCCGGAGCCCGATCAGGTCCGGGCGGTCCGCCCGGCCGCGTTGCGCCGGCTGCACGCCGAGCGGGTCCACCCGGCGGGCGCGGTGCTGGTGCTGGTCGGCGACGTCCAGCCGGAACGGGCACTGGACGCCGCCGAGCGGGCGCTCGCCGGCTGGCGGGGGGACGGACACACCGCCGAGCTGCCGCCCGCGCCGCCGCTCGAACCCGGTCCGCTGGTGCTGGTCGACCGGCCCGGCTCGGTGCAGTCCTCGCTGCGCCTCGCGCTGCCCGCAGTGCCCCGCACCCACCCCGACCACGCCGCGTTGCAGCTGGCGAACCTGATCTTCGGTGGCTACTTCTCCTCCCGCTGGGTGGAGAACATCCGCGAGGACAAGGGCTACACCTACGGGCCGCACTCGCTGGTCGAGCACTCGGTGGCCGGGTCGGTGCTGGTCGCCGGCGCCGACGTGGCCACCGAGGTGACCGCGCCGGCGCTGGTGGAGACGCTGTACGAGCTGGGCCGGCTGGCCACCGTGCCGCCGAAGCCGGAGGAACTGGAGCAGGCCCGCCAGTACGCGCTCGGCACGCTCCAGCTCGGCATGTCCACCCAGGCCGGGCTCGCGTCGCTGACCAGCGCGTACGCCGGCAACGGGCTCCGGCTGGACTTCCTCGCCGAGCACGCCGCCCGGCTGGCCGCCGCGACGGTGGACGACGTGGCCGAGGCGGGGGCCCGCTATCTGGCCCCGGCCCGGGCGGTCACCGTGGTGCTCGGTGACGCCGCCCGGGTGGCGGACTCGCTGGCCGTGCTGGGGCCGGTGCGGACGGAAACACCGTGACGGCCGGTCGGACGTCCCGGTGGGCGGGCGGTGACCGATGACCGGCGAGTCCGCGCCGCCGCTGGCCCGGTCCACGCTGGACCGGGCCGCCCACCTGCGGACCGATCCGACCTGGCTGGCCGAGGCCTGGGAACGGGCGCGGGTGCTGGTGCTGGACTCGGCCGACGAGGGACGGGCGCTCGTCCGGGGCGTGGCCGCCCCGCCCGAGCTGGTCCTCGTCGGTCCCGGTGAGCTGCCCGAGGTGCCCCGCTCGGTACCGATGTTCCTCGGCGTCGAGCCGGACGGGGTGCCGGTCTTCGCGGTGGACGGGGCGCTGCCGGAGCTGCCCGGCACCCGTCGGGCCCACCTGCGCGAGGTCGGCCACCTCATGAGCGACCGCGACGCCGGCGTGTTCACTACCGCGTTGGCCCTGCTCAACTGGCACCTCCGGCACGAATACTCGGCCCGCACCGGGCACCCGACCCGGATCGACGAGGCGGGTTGGTCGCGGATCGATCCCGACGGCGACCGGGCCTGGCCGCGTACCGACCCCGCCATGATCGTGCTGGTGCACGACGGGGTGGACGGCCCGGACGGCCGGTGTCTGCTCGGCAACAACGCGGCCTGGCCGAGCACCCCCGGGCTGCGCCGCTACTCCTGCCTGGCCGGCTATGTCGAGCCCGGCGAGTCGGCCGAGGCCGCCGTTCTGCGCGAGGTCCGCGAGGAGGTCGGCGTCGAGGTCGCGGAGATCGGGTACGTGGCCAGCCAGTCCTGGCCGTTCCCCGGCTCGCTGATGCTCGGCTTCCTCGCCCGGGCCGACGCCGACGCGCCGATCCGGGTCGACCCGGCCGAGATCGCGCACGCCCGCTGGTTCAGCCGCCGGGAGATCGGCGCGGCGTTGGCCGACGAGCCGGTGACGGTGGACGGCGGGGACCGCCTGCTCCTGCCCCCGCCGTCGTCGATCGCGCTCTTCCTGGTGCACCGCTGGCTCGACGGCCACTGCTGACCCGCCCGGTCCGAGGTGCACGGTCCGTGACCGGCCCACCCGAAGAGTGGGGTTGAGTGCGATATACCGCTGGGTCATAAATATGACTCAGCGGTATATCGCACTCGGCGAGGGTGACTGGGGCGGCGAGCGCGACAGGGCGGACCCGCCGCCCGCGCGCCGCGGCGGTCCTTCCCGGGCCCTGCCGGGCCGAGTGGGGCCTGGCCGAGGCGGGTGGGGCCGGGCTGCGGGGGGTGGACACGGTCCCGGCCCGGACCGTCGTTGCCGCGGCGGTCGCGGGCCGGGAACACGGGCCGTCGTGGCCGGGTGAGGCGTGGAGCGCGGCGGGGGAGCCGGTCCGGCCACGACGGACGTCAGCGGCCGGTCATCCGCCGTCCCAGCGGTAGGGGTGGCCGGGCGCGGTCTCCTCGACGGGCAGCACCTTGACCCGGTGCCGGCCGGCGCGTACCGCACCGACGGCGGACAGGGCGCGGGCGAGCAGGAGGGCGGCGTCCCGGTCCTCCGCGTGCACGACCTGACGGCGGGCCTCCGGCGCGCTCGTCTCGTCCCGCAGGCGGCCCCCGCCCGCCCAGGCGGCGGCGATGTCGGCGTCGGCGGCGCTACGGATCTCGGTGCGGACGATCAGGAACCGCATGGTGTCCCCCGGAGAGCGGACGGACGCGCTGGAACTTCCACGTCACTCCCGCGTCATGTTACGCCCGCATGTCGTCCCAGCAAGTGAAACCGGCCGGCTCGACCGATCGGGGGACCCCAGGTCAGCACGGTTGTCGGGGATGGACACGCGAGGGGCCGCCGGCGTGCCGCCGACGGCCCCCGGGCACTCGCCGGATCAGTTCAGGTCGAACCGGCCGTTCTTCGCCCCGGCGATGAAGCCGAGCCAACCGGCCCGGTTGAACAGCAGCACCGGCCCGCTCGGGTCCTTGCTGTCCCGCAGCGCCACGGTGGCCGGCCCGGTGCCGAGCGGCGCGACCTCCACGCAGTTCGAGGTCTGGCTGCGGGTGCTCTTGCGCCAGGCGGCGCCGGCGAGCTGCCCCGAGAGGGAGGTCGTGCTGGTGCGGATCTCGTTCATGGTCCTGCTCCTGATGTGGTGCTCCGATGGGAACGAGCGACGCCGGAGCGCGGGCGGTGTCCGTGGGGGATCACCGCTCCGTGGTGAGGCGCCCCGAGTCCCGGCGACGCTGGGTCGGCGCCGTTGCCGGCCCGTACGCCACCGTGGACTCGACTGCCGTGCCGGTCAGCCGTCCCGTCGCCTCGATCAACCAGGAGAGGGTGTCCGATGCGGAGAGTGCCGACGTGCATAGCCACTCGAACACCACTTTATAGCGATTTAGGGTGTTTACCTCGGTCGACATGACGTCGGTGAACCCACCTTCGATGGCCAATGTCTCCGGATCGAGGGGATCGGCGAACCGGTAGACCGAGAAGGCGGTCGGCGGAAGGTACCAATCGCCCACCCGCGTGTCCCGCAGCAGCAGCCGCAGCGTCACGTTCGGCAGCAGGGCCATCTCGCACAGGTGGACGAGCTGCTCGTGCAGCACCTCGGGCGGCCCCGCCCGCCGGCCGAGCGCGGCCTCCTCCAGCACCGCCGTGTAGCGGGGCACGTCGGGGGAGCGGGTCAGCAACGACTGGCGGGACTGCCTGGCGCGTACCTCGGTCTCCGGGTCCTCGGTCTCCGGGTCGCCGGCCTCGGCGGCCACCTGGGCCGCGGACATGATCCGGTGCCGGGCGTAGCCCGGGGTCTGCAGCAGCCCCGGCACCAGCACCGGGTTGTACTCCGAGATCTCCGCACAGCCGGCCTCCAGCTCGGCGAAGGCGCGTTGCTGCTGGGTCATCACCGGGAAGTTGCGCAGCCAGCCCCGCATGTCGCCGGCCTCGTGGGTGATCCCGGTCAGCTCCGCGCGCAGCTCCTCGTCGGCGCCGTAGAGCGTCAGCAGGACGTCGACGTCGTCCGGGTCGGGCCGGCTCCGGCCGTTCTCCAGCCGGGACAACTTGGATGCGGAAGCCCAGCCGATCCGCTCGATGACCTGGTCACCGGTGAGACCGGCCTGTTCGCGGAGCCGACGCAGCTCGGTGCCGAGTCGTCGACGGCGCAGAATCGGGCCTGGTGCGGCAGGAGGCACGGCGTCCTCTTTCCCGTGGACCGTCGCAGGACGCGACGGTAACTGTATGAAATTCGCCCCCCACGGTCAGTATGGACGGCGCGACCGGTGTCGGAGGTTCCGGCGAGGGCGTGTCACGAGACAAAAAGAGGACCGTGGAGAGCGCCTTCACCGGCGCCCGCCCCCGACGCGCCCGAAGTGGCGCACCCCCGCCGGAGGGAACCGATGCGCACCGTCCTGCGCCGCCCCGACTTCCGCCTCCTGTTCGCCGCGCTGGTGGCGAGCATGGCGGCGGAGTCGATCCTGCTGCTCGCACTGGCCGTCTGGGTGAAGGACCTGACCGGTTCGGACAGCATGGCCGGAGCGACCATCTTCGCGGTCATCGCGCCGATGGCGCTGGCCCCGCTGGTCGGCTGGGTGGTCGACCGCTACCGCCGGCGGCCGTTCTTCATCGCCGCCAACCTGGTCGCCGCCGTGCTGCTCGGCCCGCTGCTCACCGTGCGGGACCGGACCGACGTCTGGGTGATCTACGTGGTCGCGGCGCTCTACGGCCTGTCCTACATCACCCTGACCGCCGTGCTCAACGCGCTGATCCGGCAGCTGGTGCCGGCCGAGTTGCTGCCCGACGCGAACGGCGCGTTGCAGACGGTCCGGCAGGGGCTGCGGTTGATCGGCCCGCTCGCCGGGGCCGGCGTGTACGCCGCCGTCGGTGGCTGGCTGCTGGTCACCCTGGCGATGACCGGGTTCCTGGTCGCCGCGGCGGTGGTCGTCCGGCTCCGGGTGGAGGAGAGCGGGCCGCCGCGACCGGTCCTTCGCGGCCCCGCCGAGCTGGGCGCGGGGCTGCGCCACCTGGCCGGCGAGGCCGCGCTGCGCCGGGCGCTGCTCGGGTACGGGCTGGGTTCGCTGGTGATGGGCTTCACCGAGTCGCTGATCTTCGCGTACGTCGACCTGGGTCTGGGCCGCGACGCCGCGTTCGTCGGCGTGCTGGTCATGGTGCAGGGCGTGGGCGGCCTGGTCGGCGGCCTGTTCTCGGCCGCGGTGGTGCGCCGGTTCGGCGAGGTCGGCGCGCTGGCCGCCGGGGTGACGTTCTTCGGCCCGGCCGCGCTGGCGCTCGCGTACCCCCGGCTCTGGCTCGGGGTGGTGGCGCTGCTGCTGGCCGGCGTCTCGCTGCCGCTGACCATGGTGGGGTTGCACACGCTGGTCCAGCGGCGGACGCCGCCGGCGCTGCTGGGCCGGGTGACCGCCGCCTCGGAGGCGCTGGTCAGCGGGCCGCAGGCGGCCTCCATCGGCACCGGCGCGTTGCTCGTCGGCGTGTTCGACTACCGGCTGCTGTTCGCCCTGGTGGGGGCGGTCACCACGGCCGCCGGCCTCTACCTGTGGCGGGGCCGCGGCCTCACCCCGCCGGCCGCGGGCGCGGCGCGTGTGCCGACCCCGCGCCGGCCGCTCGACGACGAGATGCTGGCCACCGCCCGCCGACGCCGGGCCCCCTGAACGGCGACGAGCGGCCGTACCCGGAACCGGGTACGGCCGCTCGCGCGGCGCGGGCAGGTCAGCCGGGCAGGCTGGCCAGGTGCTGCTTGACCTGGTTGATCGAGGGGTTGGTCAGGGCGCTGCCGTCGTCGAAGCGCAGGGTCGGCACGGTCTGGTTGCCGCCGTTGACGCCCATCACGAACTCCGCGGCCGCGGTGTCCTGCTCGATGTCGACCACCTCGTACGCGATGCCCTCCCGGTCGAGCTGCGACTTCAGCCGGTGGCAGTAGCCGCACCACGGGGTGGAATACATCGTCAACATGGTCTGGTCCTCCAAGGGGTGGCTCGCGCCCGGTCCGATCAGGCCAGGCTAACCGCTGCAACGTCACACGATGCTGGGATGATTCCCTGCTGTGGGCGTTCACTCAGCGGCGGAACGGGTGCTGGCCGGTCTGGATCCGGAGCAGCGGTCCGCGGTGACCGCCCCGGCCGGCCCGGTCTGCATCCTGGCCGGCGCCGGGACCGGCAAGACCCGGGCGGTGACCTCGCGGATCGCCCACCGGGCGCTGACCGGCGACATCGCCGGCCGGCACGTGCTGGCGGTCACGTTCACCGCCCGCGCCGCGGCCGAGATGCGCAGCCGTCTCACCGTGCTCGGGGTGCAGGGTGTGCAGGCGCGTACCTTCCACGCCGCGGCGCTGCGGCAGGTCCGCTACTTCGCGCCCCGGCTGCTCGCCGGCCGGGCCATGCCGGAGCTGCTGGACAGCAAGGTGCGGGTGGTCACCCTGGCCGCCGCCAAGGTGGGCCTGCGCGCCGACCGGGCCGCCGCGCGGGACCTCGCCGGCGAGATCGAGTGGGCGAAGTCGTCACTGGTCGAGCCCGGGGAGTACGTGGTGGCCGCGGCCAAGGCGCTGCGCGAGACGCCGTACGAGCCGGCCCGGGTGGCCGAGGTGTTCGACGCGTACGAGCGGCTCAAGCGCGGCAACGGGGTGATCGACTTCGAGGACATGCTGCGCGCCGCGGTGTGGGGCATCGAGGAGCACCCGGACGTCGCCGAGCAGGTGCGCAACCAGTACCGGCACTTCGTCGTCGACGAGTACCAGGACGTCAACCCGCTCCAGCAGCGGCTGCTGGAGGCCTGGCTCGGCGGTCGCGACGACCTGACCGTGGTCGGCGACGCCAGCCAGACCATCTACTCGTTCACCGGCGCGACCTCGTCGTACCTGGTCGACTTCCCGCGCCACCACCGGGGCGCGACGGTGGTCCGGCTGGTCCGCGACTACCGCTCGACCCCGCAGGTGGTGGGCCTGGCCAACGCGGTGATCTCGCAGGCCCGGGGCGCCGAGGCGCGGCTGCGGCTGGAGCTGCACGGCCAGCGCCCGCCCGGCCCGGAACCGGAGCTGCGGATCTTCACCGACGAGCCGGCCGAGGCCAACGCGGTGGCGGCCCGCTGCCGGGCGCTCGTCGCCGGTGGCACCCCGGCCCGGGAGATCGCGGTGCTGTTCCGCACCAACGCGCAGTCCGAGGCGTACGAGAAGGCGCTCACCGAGGCCGAGGTGCCCTACGTGCTCCAGGGCGCGGAGCGGTTCTTCGAGCGGCCCGAGGTGCGGCAGGCGATGATCGCGCTGCGCGCCGCCACCCGGTCGGTCCCCGGCGAGACGCCGCTGCGGGCGGCCGTCGTGGAAGGGCTCGCCGCGGTCGGCTGGGCGCCGGACGCGCCGCCGGCCGGCGGCGTCGCGCGGGAACGCTGGGAGGCGCTCGCCGCGCTGGTCCAGCTCGCCGAGGAGTACGCGGCCACGCCCGACCTGCTGCCGATCGGCGAGGCCGCGGCGGTGGAACGGCAGCGTGGCCTGGCCGACTTCACCGAGGAACTCGCCCGGCGGGCCGCCCAGCAGCACGTGCCCACCGTGGAGGGGGTCACGCTGGCCTCGCTGCACTCGGCCAAGGGCCTGGAGTGGGACGCCGTGTTCCTGGTCGGGCTCGCCGAGGGCACGCTGCCCACCACCTACGCGAAGACCCCGGAGCAGGTCGAGGAGGAGCGGCGGCTGCTCTACGTGGGGATCACCCGGGCCCGGGAGTGGCTCTGGCTGTCGTACGCGACGGCGCGCTCGCCCGGCGGCCGGGCGCGGCGTCCGTCCCGCTTCCTGCCCCAGCTGGACCGCTCGGGCGGCGGCGAGCGGGCCGGCGCCGTGCCGGCCCGGCGGGCCGAACGGCGGCGGCCCCAGGTGGTCTCGTGCCGGATCTGCGGCGCCACGCTGCTCGCCGGCGCGGACCGGAAGCTGGGGCGCTGCCCCACCTGCCCGTCCGACCTGGACGAGGAGCTGTACGAGCGGTTGCGCGAGTGGCGGCAGCGGGTGGCCGGCGCGCAGAAGGTGCCGGCGTACGTGGTGTTCACCGACGCCACGCTCACCGCGTTGGCGGAGCGGAAGCCGGCCCGCACCGAGGACCTGGTCGCGATCGCCGGGATCGGGCCCCGAAAAGTGGGCCTTTACGGGGATACGGTGCTGGCCCTGGTGGCCGGCGCGGCGGTCGACGACGTCTGCCCGCAGAAAACTTTCGAAATCTAGCCGTAAATCGTTTGCCCTCGCCCGCGGGCGAGGAATAGCCTCAGGACACACCTCGCGAGCAGCGCCGTTCTGGCTGCTCAAGGGGGATGAGTCCATGGTCGGCACGAGGAAAGTCAGGGAGGTGGCACCAATGGAGATCTACACCTACGAGCGTCCGGCGGCGATGCCAGCTGCCGGCGTTCCGCTGTCGGCCGTGCGGGTGGCCCTCGCCGCCCGACCGTCGGCTCCGCAGGTGCACCAGGTCCGGGTTCAGGCCGAGCTGAACCTGACCGTCGCGCCGATCACCGGAGTCGAGGGGACCAGTGGCTTCACGGGCATGGACATCGATGGCGGCAAGAAGCGCACGGATGTCCGCGGCGTTCCACCTCGAGGTAGACCGGTCTGATCCACAGACCACCGGCTCACCTCGAGGCCGCGGAACCCGCACACCGGGATCCGCGGCCTCAGTTTTTTGCCCGTCGACGTACGTCGGAAATGCGATCCACGAGATCGAAGTGAGAGAGAGGTGACCGGAGGATGAGTCTGGCGTTGGCCCCACTCGACGTGAGCGTCGAGGTGGAGGCGAACCTGCCCTGCCGGAAGTTCGACCCCGACCTGTGGTTCTCCGACTCGCCCGCCGAGCTCGAGCTGGCCAAGTCGCTCTGCGGGGACTGCCCGCTGCGCGTCGAGTGCCTGGCCGGGGCGGTGGAGCGGGCCGAGCCCTGGGGCGTCTGGGGCGGCGAGATCTTCGAGCGCGGCGCGGTCGTCCCGCGCAAGCGGCCCCGTGGCCGGCCGCGCAAGGAGGACCTCGCCCGTGACGCCCAGCTCCGGGTCGAGGCGGAGGCGCGACTGGCGGCCAGTGGGCTGACCGAGTCGCGTAGCGCCGTCCGACTGGCAGCCTGACACACCTGCGTTCCGAAACCGACCGATGCCGGTGTCCCTCCACCGGCCGACCTGAGAGAGAAAACCGATGCTGCACCTGCCGAACGGAACCGAGATGCAACTACTCCACGAAGCGTTGTCCCGGGCTCGAATGCGCCGGCCTCAGGCCGGTCGCACCACCACGAGCACTGAGGCAGCCCGTTCCGCCCGTACCGTCGCCATGCGGGGTCGTAGCCAGTCGGCACGCGACCTGGGCGTTCTCTAGTACCACCACGATGACGAAAGGGGCGGTGACCGCGATGGTCACCGCCCCTTCGGCGTGCCCGCGTCAGGCCACCGGCGCGAAGCCGGGCAGCCAACGCTCCAGGATCGACCGGTAGGACGCCTTCGCCTCCAGCTGGCACAGCACCCCGATCGAGCCCAGCGTGACCCGGTGGATCATCAGGTAGGACGGCGGCAGGTTGAGCTGCCGACTGAGCTGGTAGGCGGGGGAGCGAGGGCTGGCCAGCCGGGCCGCCTCGGCGCGCAGCCAGGCGCGGCTGAAGCGGAACTCGTCGGCGGCGATCGGCTCCAGCATCGGACGGAGGAAGTCGAGCACCCCCTGGGCGTCGATCGGCTCGGTCCGGCTGACGAAGCCCTCGGCGCGCAGCCCGTCCACCACGCCCTCGGCGTCGCCGCGCAGCGCGAGCGCGGCGATCCGGCCGATCGGCTCGGGCGTGCCCTCCGGCATCCGGGCCACCGCGCCGAAGTCGATCACGCCGAGCCGGCCGTCCGGCAGCAGCCGGAAGTTGCCCGGGTGCGGGTCGGCGTGCAGCAACCCGGCCCGCTCCGGCGCGGAGAGGTGCAGCTCGGCCATCAGCCGCCCGGCCTCGTCGCGCTGCTCCTCGGTGCCCTCCCGGATGATGTGGGACAGCGGGATGCCCTCGACCCACTCGGTGATCAGCACCCGGGGCGCGGCGTCGAGCACCTCCGGGATGTAGATGTCCGGGTCGTCCGCGTACGCGGCGGCGAAGGCGCGCTGCGACTCGGCCTCCAGCTCGTAGTCCAGCTCCTCGGTGATCCGCTCGCGCAACTCGGCCAGGAGCGGCTTGACGTCCAGCCCCGGCTGGATGGCCCGGAACATCCCGCCCAGTCGGGAGAGCTGCTTGAGGTCGGCGAGCAGGGCCTCGCCGGCGCCCGGGTACTGGATCTTCACGGCCACGTCCCGGTGTCGGGGGCCGCCGTTCGGCCCGTACCCCGGGTCGCGCCAGACCGCGCGGTGCACCTGGCCGATGCTGGCCGCGGCGGCCGGGGTGTCGTCGAAGGAGACGAACCGGTCCCGCCAGTCCGGCCCGAGCTGCTCGGCGAGCACCTTGTGCACGGTCGCCACGGGCAGCGGCGGGGCGGCCTCCTGGAGCTTGGTGAGCGCCTGTCGGTAGGGGGCGGCGACCTCCTCGGGCAGTGCGGCCTCGAAGACCGACAGGGCCTGGCCGAACTTCATCGCGCCGCCCTTGAGCTGTCCGAGGACGCTGAACAACTGCTCGGCCGTGCGCTGCTGGATCTCGGCGGAGATGACGTCGGACGCGAGCCCGGTGACCCGCTTGCCCATGCCCAGGACGGTTCGACCGGCGAATCCGAGCGGCAGGGCGGCGAGTTTGGCGGTGCGGGACACGGCCCGGCGCGGGATGTCGGTCACCCGGCCATTGTTACCGACGCGAGGGGCTCGCTGCTGCCGTGCGGCCGGGAGCGGACGCGGCCGACCGGATCGGGCGACGCCCGGAGCAACCGCAGGAGGGGTGCGGCGACCACCGGCGGTGTCGGAGACGGCCGGCCCCCCGGATCTCCACCGCGCCGCCGAGCGTCTCCGGCGTGCCCCCGTCGAGCTGGGCCAGTGCCTCGGCCGCCGCCACGGCCACCGCGGCGAGCCGGGTGGTCGCCGTGCAGGCCCGCTCGTCCCGGTCGGCCGCGAGCTGGGCGGCGAGCGCCGGCCAGTCCGGGTCGCGGTCGGCGCGGTGCAGGTCGAGGCAGCGCAGGCAGGGACCGGCCGGCGGCCGGATCAGGGGCCCGACCACGGGTACGCCGCCACGCAGGTCGAGCAGGAGGTGGGGTTGGCGGCGGCGGGCGTAACCGGTGGCGAGCGCGTCGGCCGGGCGGTCGACTCCGAGCTGCACCACCAGGTCGGCCCGGGCCGAGCGCAGCGGGTGGCAGTTCGTGCCCGGCGCGCAGCGCCCCAGCGCCGCGCGTAGCGCCGGGGCCAGCGGCCGACCCAGCTCCGCCGCGGTCAGGCCGGTCCCGACCAGGTCACCGGCGCGTACCGGGCCGGTCAGATCGGGTACGACGTGCCCGATCCCGGCCTGGGCCAGCGCGACGGCGACCGCCGCGCCGAGCCGGCCGGCGCCGGTGACCAGCACCCGGGCGGCGCGACGCCGGCGCAGCAGCGCGGCCGGTGTGCCGGGCAGGTCGGGCGTGGCCAGGGCGAGGGCGTCGGCCTCCGTGCCGAGCCGGGCCCGGACCGGCCCGGACAGGCCCCGTGGGACCAGGCTCTGCGCCGGTACGACGAGCCCGGCGGCCCGCAGCGCGTCGAGCAGAGCGCGTGCCTCGCCGGCCGGCACCCGGGCGGCGGTGGCGGCGACCAGCACCGCCCGCTCGCTGCGGGTGCCGTCGAGCAGGTCGAGCAGGTGCACGGTGGCCGGGGTGGTCACCTCCAGCAGCACCGCCGGGCCGGGCTCCACGCCGAGCTGGAGCGTGTGCCGGTCCCGCCAGAGGCGGGTCAGACCGGGCAGCAGGGTCGGGCGGCTGATCGGATTCGGTTCGGTCACGCCACGAACAGTGACCGCGTCCGCGCGCTCCGTCGTTCGTTGTCCACAGGTGCGGCACGCCCTGGCCAGCGTTGTCCACAAGAGGTCGCCGGTTTTCCACAACTGGCCGGTAACCGTGTCGGATAGGCGACGGGGGAGGGGCGGCCCGACGGCCACCCCTCCCCCGTGCGACCCGGACGGGTCAGACCTTGGCCTTGCCCAGGATGCGGTTCACTGTTGTGCCGCACACCGGGCACTTGCCCTTGGCCATGTTCATGCCGGTCTTCGAGACCTCCACGTGCCCCTCGAAGTCCCGCTTCTCCTTGCACTTCACGCAGTAACCGTTGTAGGTCTGGGCCTGGTCGGCCACGGTAGCCTCCTCGTCTCGTCCGCCGGAGGTGCCCGGCGGGTCTCCCTGCGGCGGGGCCACCTGTGGCTCCGGCGCCGGGGGTTCTCCGCGGTCAGTCACCTGACCGCTGGTTGGCGGACCCTACCCAGGTCTGGGCAGTTCCATGTCAGCTGCACGCCGACTCTGTGAGCAAGTCGACGGCAAGAGTGTGCACGCCGGGTAACGTCTGATAAGTCAGTTTCGCGGGGACACGCCGGTTAAATGCGCTCAGATCCCCTTCGCGTGGCCCCCACCGCCGACGACCCGTGGTAGACCACCTAACGTGGTGGACGGCCGTCAGGTGATGGTCAACTTCCCCCGCAAAGAATTTTTTCAGGACTCCTGACAATCAACCGCCATTTTCCGGGCGCGTGTCGTCGTGTTGACTCTTGCGGAGTCCTGGTCAGTACGCATTAGCTTTCCCTCGTGACAGTCAACCGAGGCTGCGCGGGTCGGTAATGGCCGGGACGCGGAAGCCCGTCGTCGAGGTGCGGCGCAGCCAGCGTCGGCGGCGCACGGTGTCCGCGTACCGGGACGGGGAGCGCGTCGTCGTGCTCATCCCGGACCAGTTCTCCCGGGCCGAGGAGAGCGAGTGGGTCGACCGGATGCTGGCCCGGCTCGCCGCCCGCGAGGGCCGGCTGGCCCGCTCGGACGCCGAACTGCTCGCCCGCGCCACCCGCCTGATCGGGCTCTACCTGCCGGAGCACATGTCGGCCGCCGCGCCGGCGAGCGTGCGGTGGGTGACCAACCAGAACGGCCGCTGGGGCTCCTGCACCCCCGCCGACCGCACCATCCGGATCTCCCACCGCATCCAGGACATGCCCGACTGGGTGATCGACTACGTGCTCCTGCACGAGTTGGCGCATCTGATCGTGCCGAGCCACAACGCCGAGTTCTGGTCCCTGGTCGCCCGCTATCCGCGCTCCGAGCGCGCCCGCGGCTACCTGGAGGGCGTAGCCGCCACCGCCGCCGTCCCCTGACCAGCCCCACCGCCTTTCCGTGGTCGATCATGAAGTTGGCGGCGACAATCGGTCCGATTTGTCGCGGCTAACTTCATGATCGACGCTGCCGGTCGGGGCTCGGGCGGGCTGGGGGTGGGCGCTAGGGTCGGCGGATGGTGCGACGTGTGGTGGTGGCGTTGCTCGGCCCGGTCAGTTGGTCGCCGCCGGGGATCGAGCCGGCGCGGTGGCGGACCGCCCTGGCCGAGGACGTGGTGGACCTGCTCGCCACGCTCAACGAGGTGGAGACCGCGGTGGCGGTGACCCCGGAGGACCGCTGGCTCGCCGCCGCCGTGGTGTGGCCCGGCACCCCCGTGTACGAGGTGCCCGAACCGACGCCGAACGCGGTGTTCGCGGCCCTCACCGGCGACGACTGGCCGGCCTTCGACCAGGTGGCCGTGGTGGCCGCCGACGCCCCGGACGTGCCCGGGCTGACGCTGGGCAAGCTGCTGCGGCCGCTGTCCTCCCGGCCGGTGGCGGTGGCCCCGGTGGACGGGGGCGGTCCGGGGCTGCTGGGGGTGGCGGCGCGGCTGCCCGTACCGGCGTGGTTGCCGGCGGTGCACCTCGACACGACCGCCCCGGCCGAGGTGCGACGGGCGGCCCCGAGCCCCGGGGACGTGGCGGTCGGTGCCGGTTGGCGCCGGCTGCGCGGACCCGCCGACCTGGCCACGCTCGACCTGGCCGTCGAGGGCTGGGAGGCCACCCGCGCCCTGCTGTCCGCCCGCCCCGCCTGACCCACCGCCTGCGCCGTCCCGCCCGTCGCACGCGTCGATCTTGGACTTGTGGCACCTGGCAAAAGGCGTTACCCGGGCATCTTGGCCGCCGCAACTCCAAGATCGATGGGCCAGGGCCAGGGCCAGGGCGGGCTGGGCGGCGGGGTGGGGACGCGGACGGGGCCCGCACGGTGATCCGTGCGGGCCCCGTCGCGTACGTGTCAGTGCTTGTCGTCGTCCTCGCCGGTGGGCTTCTCCTCCGGCGCGCCCGGCGCGGTGAAGTCGAAGTTTGCCAGCTCGTCGTCGAGATCGGTGCTCGTCCCGGCGAACGCCTCCGGGGCGGCGAAGTCGTCGTCCGAGGGGAGCAGGTCGGGGTGGCCCCAGACCGCGTCCCGGCCGGCGATGCCGCGGTGCTCGGTCAGCGCCGCCCAGAGCACCGTCGCCTCACGCAGCCGGCGCGGCCGCAGTTCGAGGCCGACCAGCGCAGCGAACGTCTGCTCGGCCGGACCACCGGCGGCGCGGCGGCGGCGGAACGCCTCGCCGAGGCGTACGACGTTGGGCAGGCGGTCACCGGCGGCACTGTCCACGACGTGGCACACCCAGCCCTCGACCAGGGCGAGCACGGTCTCCAGCCGGGCCAGCGACGCCTTCTGCGCCGGCGTGTCCTCCGGGGTGAAGATGCCCTCCAGCGCGATCGCCTGCATCGACTCCGGGTCGGTCGGGTCGACCCGGCCCATCGCCTCCTCGATTGCCTCCCGGTTGACCCGGATGCCGGCGGCGTAGTTCTCCACCGCCGTCAGCACGTGCCCGCGCAGCCACGGCACGTGCTGGAAGAGGCGCTGGTGGGCGGCCTCGCGCAGGGCCACGTAGAGGCGTACCTCGTCCTCGGGCAGCTCCAGGCCCTCGCCGTACGCCTTGATGTTGGCCGGGACGAGCGCGGCGGTGCCGGCGGGGCCCAGCGGCAGGCCGATGTCACCGGCGGAGAGCACCTCGGCGGCGAGCGAGCCGAGCGCCTGGCCGAGCTGACCGCCGAAGAGGGCGCCGCCGAGCGTGGCGACCATCGACTGCATCGGGCCGAGCTGCGCCCGCGCCTCCGGCGGCACCAGGTCGCCCATCGCGCCGACCATCCGGCTGGCCACCGGGTCGCAGAGCTTGCGCCACACGTCGAGCGTTTTGAAGATCCACTCGTTGCGGTTCCAGGCGACCGAGGTGCGGATGCCGGAGGGCCACGAGGCCGCCGGTTCCAGCCAGAGGTCGGCGATGCGCAGCGCCTCCTCCACCGCGTTGCGCTCGAACGGCGAGACCGCCGGGTCGCCGGCGGCGGCGAGCTGACTCGCGGCCACCTGCCGGGCCAGGTCCCAGTTGACCGGCCCGCTGCCCGGCGCGGACAGCAGGTGCTGCAACTGCGACATGAACTGCTGCATCTGCGCGGGATCGTTGGGGTCTGGTGGTTGACCACCCGGGAGCGCGAAACCGAACGGAATATCAGGCACGACGTCTACGGTACGCGGGCCGCGCCGCAGGTCGTGCCCGTCGGCGTTGCGCTGAGGGCGAAGTCCACCGGTCACCGCGCCGGACGGCGCGGGACGGATCGGTACGCTCTGGCGCATGAGACGTCGCGGCGTGACCGTCCTGCTCGGTGCCCTGCTCACCGCCCTGCTCAGCGTCGGCGTGCTGAGCGTCCCCCTGCCGTACGTGGTGCTCGGCCCCGGTCCGACGGTCAACACGCTCGGCAGTGAGAACGGCAAGGAGATCATCCAGGTCAGCGGCCGCGCGACGTCGACCTCGGCCGGCCAGCTCCGGCTCACCACGGTCGGCGTGCAGCCCACCGTGCGGCTCCGGTCGGCGCTGGCCGGCTGGTTCTCCTCCGACGAGGCGGTGGTGCCGCGCGAGCTGGTCTACCCGCCGGGCGAGTCGCAGGAGGAGGTCGAGAAGCGCAACGCGGAGGACTTCCAGAACTCGCAGACCAGCGCCGAGACGGCGGCCCTGCGGGAGCTGGGCTACCCGATCAAGGTGCTGGTCAAGGCGGTCACCCCGGGCGGGCCGTCGGTGGACGTGCTCCGGCCGGACGACGTGCTGACCTCGGTCGACGGCGCGCCGGTGACCAGCGCGGCCAAGCTCACCGAGCTGATCCGGGCCAAGCCGGCCGGCACCGCGTTGACGATCGGCTACACCCGCGACGGCGCGCCGGGGACGGCCAGGGTGACCAGTCGCGAGCAGGACGGCCGCCCGCGCATCGGGGTGGAGATCGACCAGCAGCAGCCGCACCCGTTCACCCTCAAGATCGACCTCGGGGACATCGGCGGCCCGAGCGCCGGGCTGATGTTCACCCTGGGCATCATCGACAAGCTGGAGCCGGCCGACCTGACCGGCGGCCAGGTCATCGCGGGCACCGGCACCATCGACGACGAGGGCCGGGTCGGCCCGATCGGTGGCATCGCCCAGAAGCTGGTCGGCGCCAAGGACGCCGGCGCGAAGGTATTCCTGGTGCCGGCCGACAACTGCGCCGAGGCGGTCCGCAACCCGCAGCCCGACCTGCCGCTGCTGAAGGTGGCGACGGTGGACGACGCGCTGACGGCACTGGAGAAGCTGCGCGCCGGAGGCCAGCCGACCCGCTGCTGAACCGGGCCGCCGACGGCCCCGGGCGATCGTGACGTGACCTTGACCCGACGTGTACAGGAACACCCCGTACTCTGGGGTGCCTGGTCGGAGCCGATCACATCGAGCGTGCGGAGCCAACAGTGGTCATGCGTAGCAGTCCCCTGCCGAGGATGAGCCGGCGCGGACGCGTCACCATCGGGGTCCTGGTCGGGGTGTTCGTGCTGTTCACCCTGCTCGGTTGGGGGGTCAACGCCTGGACCGACTGGCTGTGGTTCGACGAGGTCCGCTACACCCAGGTCTTCACCGGCGTGCTCGCCACCCGGCTGCTGCTGTTCCTGGTGGTCGGCGTCGGCATGGCGCTGCTCGTCGCCGGCAACCTCTGGCTGGCCTACCGGCTGCGGCCCCGGATGCGCCCGCACTCCGCCGAGCAGGCCACGCTGGAGCGCTACCGGATGCTGCTCAGTCCCCGGCTGGGCACCTGGATCGCGCTGGCCTCCGCCGTGATCGGGCTCTTCGCCGGGCTCTCCGCGCAGAGCCGGTGGACCCAGTGGCTGCTGTTCCGCAACGGTGGCGACTTCGGCGTGAAGGATCCGGAGTTCGGCGTCGACGTCGGCTTCTACGTCTTCCAGCTCCCGTTCTGGCGCTACCTGCTCGGCGTCGGCTTCACCGCGGTGGTGCTGGCCCTGCTCGGCGCGCTGGCCGTGCACTACGTGTTCGGCGGGGTGCGGCTGCAGGGTGTCGGCGACCGGATGACCAACGCCGCCCGCGCCCACCTCAGCTCGCTGGTCGCCGTCTTCGTCCTGCTCAAGGCCGTCGCGTACGTGCTGGACCGGCGGGCGATGCTGCTGGAGTACAACGAGGGCGCGAAGCTCTACGGCGCCGGCTACGCCGACGTGAACGCGTTGCTGCCGGCGAAGGAGATCCTCGCCTGGATCTCCGTCCTGGTGGCCGTCGCGATCATCGTGTTCTCCAACGCGGTGATGCGGAACCTGGTCTGGCCGGGCATCTCGCTGGCCCTGCTCGGGGTCTCCGCGGTGGCGATCGGCGGCATCTACCCGTGGGCGGTGCAGACGTTCGAGGTGAAGCCGAGCGCCCGCGACAAGGAGGCGCCGTACATCGAACGCAGCATCAAGGCGACCCGCGCCGCGTTCGGTCTCGAGGTCACGAAGACGACGCCGTACGCGGCGAGCAACCTCGTGCCACCCGCCAGCCTGGCCACCGACACCTCGGTCGTCCCGAACGTCCGGCTGCTCGACCCGCAGCTGGTCTCCGAGACCTACACCCAGCTCCAGCAGGTCCGTGGCTTCTACGACTTCGGCTCGAAGCTGGACATCGACCGCTACGCGGTGAAGGACAAGACCTCCGACTACGTGGTCGGCGTCCGCGAGATCAACTACGGCGAGCTGACCGACCAGCAGAACAACTGGATCAACCGGCACACCGTCTACACCCACGGGTACGGCCTGGTGGCCGCCCCGGCGAACCAGGTGGTCTGCGGCGGTCAGCCGTACTTCGTCTCCGGGTTCCTCGGCGAAAAGGCGCAGGAGGCGTGCTCCTCGCCGACCGAGGAGATCACGGCCCAGCAGCCGCGGATCTACTACGGCGAGCGGATGGAGGCCGACGACTACGCGATCGTCGGGCAGACCGGGGACCGCAACGTCGAGTTCGACCGGCCCACCTCCACCGGTGGCGAGCAGTACTACACCTACACCGGTGAGGGTGGCGTCAAGGTCGGCTCGTTCCCCCGGCGGCTGCTCTACGCGATCAAGGAGCAGGAGTCGAACTTCCTGCTCTCCGAGGCGGTCAACGAGAACTCGAAGCTGCTCTACGTGCGCAACCCGCGCGACCGGGTGGAGAAGGTCGCGCCGTTCCTCACGCTCGACGGCGACCCGTACCCGGCCTCGGTGAACGGCCGCGTCCTGTGGATCATCGACGGCTACACCACGGCGGCGACCTACCCGTATGCCGAGCGGGTCAACCTCCAGGCGGAGACCGCCGACGAGCTGACCGGCCGGGGCACGTTCCAGCTCGCCCGGGAGAACGTCAACTACATCCGCAACTCGGTGAAGGCGACGGTCGACGCGTACGACGGCACGGTCAAGCTCTACTCGTACGACGACACCGACCCGGTGCTGAAGGCGTGGAACAAGGCGTTCGGGGGTGACCTCGTGCTGCCCAAGGGCGACATCCCGCCGGAGCTGGCCGAGCACTTCCGCTACCCGGCCGACCTGTTCAAGGTGCAGCGCAACCTGCTCACCAAGTTCCACGTCACCGACCCCGGCGACTTCTACTCCGGCCAGGACTTCTGGCAGGTGCCGAACGTGCCGGACGCGCCGGACAGCGGGCAGAAGCAGCCGCCCTACTATCTGTTCACCCAGTTCCCCGGGCAGGACGGGCCCCGCTTCCAGTTGACCTCCGCGGTCACGCCGAACGGGCGGCAGAACCTCGCCGCGCTGGTCTCCGGCTCGTACGTGGACGGGCAGCCGCGCCTGGAGGTGCTGGAGCTGCCGGACCAGACCCGGATCTCCGGGCCGACGCAGGTCCACCAGCAGATGACCAACAACGGCGACATCCGGCAGCAGCTCAACCTGCTCTCCTCCAACCAGGCCCAGGTGCAGTACGGCAACCTGCTGTCGCTGCCGTTCGCCGACGGGATGCTCTACGTTGAGCCGGTCTATGTGAAGAGCAGCAGCCAGGACGCGTACCCGCTGTTGCAGAAGGTGCTGCTCTCCTACGGCGACGGCGGCTCCTACGTGGTGCTCGCCAACAACCTCGGCGACGGCATCAAGCAACTCGTCGAGCAGGGCAAACGCGCCCAGACCGGCACGCCGCCACCGCCGGGCGACGACGAGAACACGCCTCCGCCGCCGCCCGGGGGCACGAACACCCCGCCGCCGCTCACCGGTGAGCTGGCCCAGGCCGCCAGCCAGGTGCAGGCCGCGATCGCCGAGGTCAAGGCCGCGCAGACGTCCGGCGACTTCGAGCGGTACGGGCGGGCGCTCAAGGCGCTCGACGAGGCGATGGCCGCCTTCCAGCGGGCCCAGGCGGCGGCGAACGGGTCGGCCGGCCCGGCGCCCTCGGGTAGCGCCTCGCCGTCGGCCCCGGCCTCACCCGCCCCCTCACCCAGCGGCTGACGCCGAACGACACCACGAGCCCGTGGTCCGGGACCCGCAGCGGTCACCGGAGCACGGGCTCGTGTCGTACACCCGACGTTCCGGCCGCAACCCGGCACCCCGCTCCGCCGTCAACAGAGCAGGTGGACGTGAGGGGAGGCGGGAGGGCAGATGCGTGACGCGAACAGCTTCGACGACTTCTACCGCAGCACGTCGGGGCGGGCGCTCCGGTACGGCCACGCGGTGGCCGACGACCCCGCCGAGGCCCAGGACCTGGTGCAGGAGGCGTACGCCCGGGCCTGGCGGCAGTGGGCGAAGCTCGCCGGCCATCCCGCGCCGGAGGCGTGGCTGCGGCTGGTGATCAGCCGGCTCGCGACCGACCGGTTCCGGCGGTTGCGCGGTTGGCGACTGGCGGTCAGCCGCACCGGCCCGCCCGACGACGTCGGACCACCGGGCGAGGACACCGTCCTGCTGGTGGCGGCGCTGCGGCGGCTGCCCGTCCGGCACCGGCAGGCGCTCGCCCTGCACTACCTGTTCGACCTGCCGGTGGAGGAGATCGCCCGGGAGGCGGGCGTCCCCGCCGGCACCGTGAAGTCCTGGCTGTCCCGCGGACGGGCCCGGCTGGCCGAGCTGCTGCCCGGTGTCGCCGCCGAGGAGCTGGAGGTCAACGATGTCGCGTGAACTGCACCGCTACTACCGGGCCCTGGCCGACGACACCGACGAGCGGGTGCTGCCGTCGCCGGACCGGCTGCGCCGGGGCGCCGACCGTCGGGCCCGGCACCGGGCCGCGCTCGCGTCGCTGGCGGTCGCCGGTCTGGTCGCCGCCACGGTCGCCGGCAGCCAACTGGTACTCGCCGCCGGGCCGGAACCGGTCGTGCCGCCGCCCGCGGGGACGCCGGCGCCCACCCTGCCGCCCACCACCGCCGGGCTGGCCGAGAAGCCCTCGCCCGCCCCGCCGACCCCCTCCGGCACCCGTACCCCCGGTGGTCGGAGCCCGGCCGCACCGTCGAGCGCCGGACGTCCGACGGCGGGGGCCCCGACCACCATCCCCGACCGGGCGTTCTTCGCCCTGCCCGCCGCCAACGACGCCGGTACGGGCAACCAGTTCGGCCCGGGAGCGGTGCTGCCGGTGCTCTGCGGATCGAGCCCCGGCACCGAGTGGGTCGTCGCGTCGCGGGCCCGGACGCTGCCGTACCGCCGGGCCGGCGCGCCGACCGACGCCGTGCCCTCCGGCAGCTACCGGCACAGCATCACGATCTACCGGGCCGGGCGCGCCGGCGAGGCGCTGGCCGAACTGCGGGTGGCCGTCCGGGCCTGCCCCGCCCAGCCGGACCCCGACGCGCCGTCGACGACCGTGCGCCAGCGCCTGCTGCCCGACTCCGGGTACGGCGACGAGTCGGTGCTGTTCGAGACGCGCCGGCCCTACCTGGACGCCAACGGCGAGCCGAGCGGCGGCGACGAGGTGCACCTGGTGCGCGCGGTACGTTCCGGTGACGTGGTGACGGTGCTGTGGGAACAGGGCTGGGAGAGCACCTCGACCGAGCGTGCCCAGTTCGACGCGGACAGCCGGCGGGCGGTCGACGCGGTCCGGCGGTGGCTGGACTGAGCACCCGTTTTGCGCCTCCCCGGGTCGGTGCGCTACGGTTGTCGAGCCGACGCGGGGTGGAGCAGCTCGGTAGCTCGCTGGGCTCATAACCCAGAGGTCGCAGGTTCAAATCCTGTCCCCGCTACTCGTGACGAAGGGCCCCGGAATCCGTTCCGGGGCCCTTCGCCGTTTCCGCTGCCGCACCCCGGCGACGGGATCGGGGACCCGGCTGATCTCCACGATTCCCGTGCGATAAGCTGTACGAGCCGACGCGGGGTGGAGCAGCTCGGTAGCTCGCTGGGCTCATAACCCAGAGGTCGCAGGTTCAAATCCTGTCCCCGCTACTCGTGACGAAGGGCCCCGGAGTTCGCTCCGGGGCCCTTCGCCCTTTCCGGATCCCTCCGCCGCGTCCGACGTGCCCCGGTTGCGTACCTCGGCGAGGATGGGGGAATGGCTGGATGGAACAGATGGTGGGGCCGCCTCGGCGCGGTCCTCGGAACGGTCGCGCTCTCGGTCTTCGTACCGGTCGCGGCCTGGGCGTCGACCGGCACCGGTGAACTCGTGGTGGAGGCCGCACGACGGCGGTCCCGGGGCGGCTTCGGCTTCCTCGGCCTGCTCTGCTGCCTCGTGGTGGTCGGCGGGATCGTGCTGCTGGTGGTGCTGTTGACGCGGAACCGGCGGAACCGCCCGCCGCGCTGACGACCCCCGGGGCTCCGCCCGCCGCGCCGAAGCGCGGCGGGCGGCGGTCACTCGGCCAGGGCGGCGTTCGCCCGGGCCATGAACCGGGAGGTCGCGGAGCGGGCGCCGGTCCGCTTGCCCCGGATGCTCTCGGCCGCCTCGATGAGCAACGTCCGCACCTTGGCGTGCCCCTTCGGCGGCGGCGCGGGCGCCGGGCCGGCCAGCTCGTCCAGCTCCACGCCCAGGCTCGTCACCCGCTTCTCGGCCCGGTCGGTCACGCCCGCGGCCACGTACGTGCGGACCTGGGTGCTGGGGTTCACGCCCCGCTCCACGCCGAGGATCCGGCCGGCCGCCACGTTGGTGGTGAGGAAGTTGAGCACGTCCACCACCACACCCGGGTGCCGGGTGCCGCGGAAGCCGGCCCAGTACATCGACGCCCGGGGCCACTGCGCGGCCGGCGTGCCGGGGAAGGCGACCGCGCCCAGCTCGTCCTCGGTGAGGCGTTGCAACTCCGGTAGCTGGTGGGACCAGGCGAAAGAGGCCGCGGTGTGGCCGGTGACCACGAGCTGGCGGTTCAGCTCGCCGGTGTCCGCCTGCTCCACGAGCGCGGCGCTCGGGGTGGCCCGGTCGAAGCGGGCGACCTCCCAGAACTCGAACCAGGAGAGCAGCTCCGCCGAGCTGAAGCCGAGCTGCCGCCCCTGGTACAGCTCGCTGCCCTGGCCGCGCAGCCAGAGCCAGAGCGCCCGGTAGTCGCCGGAGGCGTCCATTGAGCCGGCCACCCGGTTGCCGGACGACCGGGTGACCCGGGCGGCCCAGCGGGCGTACTCCTTCCAGGACATGCCGGTGCGCGGCTCGGGCTGGTCCAGCGAGCGCAGCAGGTCGCGGTTGTAGACCAGCGCCGCGTTGGTCTGGGCGGCGGGCACCGCCACGGTCCGCTCGTCCACCCGGCCGTAGCGGGCCAACTGCTCCGGCAGGTCGCGCAGGTCGAGCCGGCCGTCGTCGGCGTACGCGGTGAGGTCGAGCAGAATGTCGCGGCGGGTGTACTCGGTGAGCAGCGTGTCGTCGATCTGGAACAGGTCCGGCACGTTGCCGCCGGTGCCCTGGGTGGCGAGCCGGTCGTAGTAGCCGGCCAGCCCCTGCCAGGTGATCCGGAAGCTGACCCGGGGGTTCTGCTGGGTGTAGAGGCGCAACGCCTGCTCGGTGGCCTGGGCCCGGCGGCTGCCGCCCCACCAGAACACCGACAGCTCGATCGGGCCGTCCTCGGCGGCCGCCTCCTCCTCCGGGGCGCATCCGGCCAGTCCGCCGGCGAGCAGCGGCAGCCCGGTGAGCGCGCCGAGGAACCGTCGCCGGTCGAGGCCGGGACGGGGGACGGACCGTTCAGCGCGCACGGTTCTCTCCGAAACTGGGGTGGACCGATCATTCCACCGGCCCCGGGCCGGGGTGTCAACGCCGGGCGGGACGGCCGGTGGGCGCGCCGGGCGGGCGGTCGGGCCCATGGTGTACTAGCGCCGTGGAACTTCTGCACTCGGGCAAGGTCCGGGACGTCTACGCCGACGGCGCGGACCTGATCCTGGTCGCCTCCGACCGCATCTCCATCTACGACGTGGCGCTGCCGACCCCCGTGCCGGACAAGGGCAGACTGCTCACCGCGCTCTCGCTGTGGTGGTTCGAGCAGTTGTCGGACCTGGTGCCGAACCACGTCATCTCGGCCACCGACGTGCCGGCGGAGTTCGCCGGCCGGGCGATCCGGTGCCGCCGGCTGGAGATGGTGCCGGTCGAGTGCGTGGCCCGGGGCTTCCTGACCGGCGGTGGCTTCGCCGAGTACCAGCGCACCGGCTCGGTCTCCGGCGTGGCGCTGCCCCGGGGCCTGGTGGAGGCGTCGATCCTGCCCGAGCCGATCTTCACCCCGTCGACCAAGGCACCCATGGGCGAGCACGACGAGCCGATCACCTACGACCAGGTGGTCGACAAGGTGGGGCCGGAGACCGCCGAGCGGCTGCGGCAGATCACCCTGGACGTCTACCGGCGGGGTGCGGAGATCGCCGCGGACCGGGGCATCCTGATCGCCGACACCAAGCTGGAGCTGGGCTGGGCGCCGGACGGCACGCTGATGCTCGCCGACGAGCTGCTCACCTCCGACTCGTCCCGGTTCTGGCCGGCCGAGTCCTACCAGCCGGGCCGGGCCCAGTTCTCCTTCGACAAGCAGTACGTGCGGGACTGGGCCACCGGCAGCGGCTGGGACAAGCAGCCGCCGGCGCCGGAGGTGCCGGCGGAGGTCGTCGAGGCGACCCGGGCCCGCTACGTCGAGGTGTACGAGAAGCTCACCGGAAACCGCTGGGAGTGACGTGGCGACGCGACTTGTACAGATCAACATGAAGGCCCGGGACGAGGTCGCGCTCGGCGCGTTCTGGGCGAAGGTTCTCGGCTGGGAGACCTCCAGCGAGGAACCTGGCGTGATCAACCTCGAACCGCCGGGCGTCCCGTACCCCGATCCCTCCGCCCTCTTCATCGACCTCGTGGTCTCCGCGGAACCCAAGACGGCGAAGAACCGGGTGCACGTCGACCTGGCCACCACCTCGCCGGACCACCAGGCGGAGCTGGTCGCGCGGCTGACGGGCCTCGGCGCGACAGCCGTCGACATCGGCCAGGGCGACGTCCCGTGGACGGTCATGGCCGACCCGGAGGGCAACGAGTTCTGCGTGCTGGAGCCGCGCGAGGTCTACCGGGACACCGGGCCGATCGCCGCGGTGGTGGTCGACTGCGCGGACCCACGGGAGATGGCGCGGTTCTGGGGCGAGGCGACGGACTGGACCCGGCACGAGGTCACCGACCGGTACGCCTCGCTGCGTTCCGCCGCCGGCGTCGGCCCCTACCTGGAGTTCGTCCGCAGCACCGACGCGAAGCCCGGATGGAACCGCGTCCACCTCGACGTCCGCCCGTACGCCGGAGACGACCTGGCGGCCGAGGCGGACCGGCTGCGCACGCTCGGCGCCACCGCCCCCGACCTGGGCGGCGTCGAGGTCCCCTGGCGGGTCATGGCCGACCCCGAGGGCAACGAATTCTGCATCCTCACCCCCCGCTGACCCGCCCCCGCTGACGCCCGCGATCTTGCACTTTCGGCCCGCATTCTGTCCGGAACGGCCCGAATGTCGGGGCAGCAAGTGCAAGATCGCGAAGGCTGGGGTCAGTCTTCCCAGTTCAGGGTGCGTTGGACGGCCTTGTGCCACTGGTGCAGCTCGTGGTCGCGGTGCGTCGGGTCCATGGTCGGTTCCCACTGGGCGTCGGAGCGCCACTTGTCCCGCAGCGTGGGCAGGTCGGGCCAGAAGCCGACCGCCAGGCCGGCGGCGTACGCGGCGCCGAGGCACGTCGTCTCGGTGATCCGGGACCGCACCACCGGCACGTCCAGCACGTCGGCGAGGAACTGCATCAGCAGTTCGTTGCCGGTCATCCCGCCGTCCACCCGCAGCCGGCGCAGCGCCACGTCGGAGTCGGCGTTCATCGCGTCGACCACCTCGCGGGTCTGGAAGGCGGACGCCTCCAGCACCGCGCGGGCCAGGTGCCCCTTGGTGATGTAGCCGGTCAGGCCGGCGATCACGCCCCGGGCGTCGCTGCGCCAGTGCGGGGCGAACAGGCCGGAGAACGCCGGCACCACGTAGCAGCCGCCGTTGTCGTCGACGGTTCGGGCCAGCTCCTCGACCTGCGGGGCGGTGGAGATCAGGCCGAGGTTGTCGCGCAGCCACTGCACCAGCGAGCCGGTGACCGCGATCGCGCCCTCCAGCGCGTACACGGCCGGCTGGCCCTCGATCCGGTAGGCCACGGTGGTGAGCAGGCCGTGCCGCGACGGCACCGGGCTGGCGCCGGTGTTGAGCAGCAGGAAACTGCCGGTGCCGTAGGTGCACTTGGCCTCGCCGGGCTGGAAGCAGGTCTGCCCGAACAGCGCGGCCTGCTGGTCGCCGAGCGCGCTGGCCACCGGCACCCCGGCGAGGACTCCGTCGGCGGTGCCGTAGACCTCGGCCGAGCAGCGGATCTCGGGCAGCATCGCGGCCGGGATGCGCAGCGCGTCGAGCAGCTCCGGGGCCCAGTCGAGGGTCTCCAGGTCCATCAGCAGGGTGCGGCTGGCGTTGGTGACGTCGGTGACGTGCCGCCCGGTCAGCTTCCAGATGATCCAGCTGTCCATCGTGCCGAACAGCACCTCGCCCCGCTCGGCCCGCTCGCGCAGCCCGTCGACGTGGTCGAGCAGCCACCGCAGCTTCGGGCCGGCGAAGTAGGTCGCCAGGGTCAGACCGGTGCGGGCGCGCAGTCGCTCCTCGTCGTACGCCTCGGCCAGCTCGCGCAGCAACGGGCCGGTGCGGGTGTCCTGCCAGACGATCGCGTTGGCCACCGGCCGACCGGTGGCCCGGTCCCAGACCACTGTGGTCTCGCGCTGGTTGGTGATGCCCACCGCGGCCAGATGCTCCGGACCGATGTCGGCGCTCGCGAGTGCCTCACGCACCACGTGCTCGACGTTGGTCCAGATCTCCTCCGCGTCGTGCTCGACCCAGCCGGGCCGCGGGAAGACCTGCCGGTGTTCGCGTTGGGCCACCGCGACGATCTCGCCGTCGGCGTCGAAGACGATGCACCGCGAGGAGGTGGTGCCCTGGTCGATGGCGGCGACGAACTCTCCGGTCACCGCAGCACCGTACCCGCCGGGAGTGTCCACCGTCTCCCCTCGATCGACCCGTACGATCAGCAGACGTGCGTGACATTGCCGTGTTCAGCGGGACCGCCCATCCGGACCTCGCCGCCGAGATCTGCGCCCACCTCGACGTTCCGCTGCACCCGGTGCGGGTGTCCCGGTTCGCCAACGACTGCCTCGAGGTGCAGTTGCAGGCCAACTGCCGGGAGCGCGACGTCTTCCTCATCCAGCCGCTGGTGCCGCCGGTGCAGGAGCACCTGGTCGAGCTGCTGCTCATGATCGACGCCGCCCGGGGCGCGTCGGCCGGCCGGATCACCGTGGTGCTGCCGCACTACGCGTACGCCCGGTCGGACAAGAAGGACGCCCCGCGCATCTCCATCGGCGGGCGGCTCGTGGCCGACCTGCTCACCTCCGCCGGCGCCCACCGGGTGCTGGCCATGACGCTGCACTCGCCCCAGGTGCACGGTTTCTTCAGCGTCCCGGTGGACCACCTGCACGCGCTGCGCGAGCTGGCCGCTCACTTCAAGGGGTACGACCTGAGCAACGCGGTGGTCGTCTCGCCGGACCTCGGCAACGCCAAGGAGGCCGCCGCGTTCGCCCGGATGCTGGGCACCCCGGTCGCGGCCGGCGCCAAGCAGCGCTTCAGCGACGACCGGGTGCAGATCAGCACGATCATCGGTGACGTGGCGGACCGGGACGTGATCGTGCTCGACGACGAGATCGCCAAGGGCAGCACGGTGATCGAGTTGATCTCGCACCTGCGTGAGCGGCAGGTCCGGTCGATCCGGCTGGCCTGCACGCACGGTCTGTTCTCCAGCGGGGCGCTGGAGCGGCTGAGCGCCCAGGACGGTGTGCTGGAGATCGTCTGCACCAACACGGTGCCGATCCCCGCGGAGAAGCGGGTGCCGAAGCTGGAGGTGCTCTCCGTGGCGCCGGCCCTGGCCGAGGCGATGCGTCGGATCCACAACGGCGAGTCGGTGAGCGCCCTCTTCGGCTGAGCGGGCGGCCCGGTGGCCGGTCAGCCGTCCAGCGGACGGTCGGCGGGCTGCCGGGCGGCCAGGGCCGCGGTGATCCGGACGACGGTGCCGGCCTCGCCGGTCTCCACCTCCATCGAGTCACTCAGCTCCCGGGCCAGCCACAGCCCCCATCCGCCGGCGGTGTCCGGCGCCGGCCGGTCGCGGTCGCGCAACCGTCGCTCGCTGATCCCCTGGCCGTGGTCGGCCACCTCGCAGACCAGGTCGCCGCCCCGGCGCCAGAGTCGCAGCCGGCCCTGCCCGCCGCCGTGCCGAACCGCGTTGGTGATCAGCTCGTTGACCGCCAGCACGAAGTCGTCGAGTCGCTGGCCGGCCAGCCCCGTCGCGTGCGCGCAGGAGGTGACCGAGTGCCGAAGCTCGGTCACCTGGGCCTGGTCGAAGGCCTCGGCGATGAGGAGGGAAGGTTCGATGGGCACAACCGTACGCTGTGCGGGGGATTCTCCGTCCGTCATGACCCCGTCCCAGCGCTGCTTCTCGACGACTTTCGCGGCATTTCCACCGTACGTCAGGGTTTCTCGGCCCGCACCAGGCGGCCCGCCGGTGACGGGCTGTGGCATGGTGACGCCCATGCCGTCGTCCTCCGGCCTGGAAGGCCCGTTCTGGCGGTCCATCGCGGTGTTCCGCTTCGCCTCGCTGGCGTACGTCGGCCTGCTCGTGCTGCGCGACGCCACCCGGTACGCGCACCCGGTCGCCGCGGGCGCCGTCCTGCTGGCGATGCTGGCCTGGACCGGTGTGACGGCGGCCGGTTACGGACGCCCGGGCGGACGGCGCTGGCCGCTGCTCCTGGCCGACCTCGGCGTGGTGTTCGCGATCATCCTGGCCACGCCCTGGGTGGTGGGCCGCGCGGCGCTCGCCGCCGGCGTGCCCACGCTGACCGTCGCCTGGCTGGCCGGTCCGGTGCTGGCCTGGGCGGTCTCCGGCGGCCGGCGGCGCGGGGTGGTGGCCGCGCTGGTGCTCGGCGGCGCTGACCTGGCCACCCGGGACCGGATCAGCCCGTCCGCGCTGACCGGCGCGATCCTGATGCTGTTGGCCGGTGTCGTGGTCGGGCACGTGGCCCGGCTGGCCGTCGAGGCGGAGGCCCGGTTGCAGCGGGCGGTGGAGCTGGAGGCGGCGACCCGCGAGCGGGAACGGCTGGCCCGGGACATCCACGACTCGGTGCTCCAGGTGCTCGCGCTGGTCCGGCGGCGCGGCGCGGACCTGGACGGCGAGGCGGCCGAGCTGGCCCGGCTGGCCGGTGAGCAGGAGGCCGCGTTGCGGGCGCTGATCGGCCGGGCGGGCGTCGCGCCGGACCGGGACACCGACGAGCGGGACCTGCGGGATCTGCTCGACCGGTACGCCTCGGCCACGGTCCAGGTGGCCGCCCCGGCGACCCCGGTGCCGCTGCCGGCGCGGACGGCCGGGGAGCTGGCCGCGGCGGTCGGCGCGGCGCTGGACAACGTGGCCCGGCACGCCGGCGGGCGGGCCTGGGTGCTGATCGAGGACGAGGAGGAGACGGTGACCGTCTCGGTACGCGACGAGGGGCCGGGCATCCCGGACGGACGGCTGGCGGAGGCCGCCACGCAGGGGCGGCTCGGGGTGGCCCAGTCCATCCGGGGCCGGGTGGCCGATCTGGGCGGTGAGGTGCGGATCGTCTCCGCGCCGGGCGCCGGGACCGAGTTCGAGCTGATCGTGCCGAGGAGCCGTCGGTGAGCATCCGGGTGATGGTGGTCGACGACCACCCGATGTGGCGGGAAGGGGTGGCCCGCGACCTCACCGAGGCCGGTCACCAGGTGGTGGCGACCAGCGGTGAGGGACGGCAGGCGGTCCGGGTGGCTGCGGCGGCCCGGCCCGACCTGGTCGTGCTCGACCTGCAACTGCCGGACGTCTCCGGCGTGGAGGTGATCCACGGGCTGCGCGCCGCCCTGCCCGACGTGCGGGTGCTCATGCTGTCGGCCAGCGGCGAGCCGCAGAGCGTGCTGGACGCGGTCAAGGCCGGGGCCACCGGCTACCTGGTGAAGTCGGCCGCCCCGGCCGAGTTCCTCGACGCGGTGCGCCGCGCCGCGGCCGGGGAGCCGGTGTTCACGCCCGGCCTGGCCGGGCTGGTGCTGGGGGAGTACCGGCGGCTCGCGGCCGCGCCGCCGACCCCGCACGACGACGCACCCCGGCTCACCGAACGGGAGACCGAGGTGCTGCGTCTGGTCGCCAAGGGGCTGTCCTACAAGCAGATCGCCGAGCGGCTCGGGGTGTCCCACCGAACGGTGCAGAACCACGTGCAGAACACCCTGGGCAAGCTCCAGCTGCACAACCGGGTCGAGCTGACCCGGTACGCCATCGAGCGGGGCCTGGACGGCTGAGAGCTCAGCGCGCCTCGGGCGGCCGGGTCTCGTGGATCGCCAGCTCCTCCGCGGTGGCGCCGCCGCCGGCCGCGCCGGCGTCGTAGGCGACGTTGTCGGTCTCCTGGTCGGTGCGCGCGCCCTCGTCCGGCTCGACCAGCCGGCCCACCTGGTGGTCGGCGACGGTGCCGAGCTGGCCGTGGTCGTAGACCGAGACCGGGGAGTTCGGGTCGGAGACCGGCCCCGGGTCGATCACGTCCGCGTCGAGCTGGGCCTGCGCCGCGGCCTCCTCGCTGTCCGCCTCGGCGGCGATGTCCGGGTCGACCGGGCCGGCGAGCGGGTCGTCGGCGGGCCGCTCGTACTGCTCGCGGTCGAGCTTGTAGTCCAGCGACTCGCCGTCGAGCTGCTCCTCCGCCGTGGTGCCGAACCGGTCCACCGCGACCGGCGTGCGGTCACCCGGGATCTGGGCCGGCTCGGGACCGTCCGCCTCGCGCCCGGTCAGGACGTCGTCGTTGGCGGTCGAGTCGTCGTCGGCGGTGTCGGGCAGGCCCTGCGCCTCGGGGTCGGACACGGGGGTGGGGTACTCGTCGTCGCGCATGGAGGTGAACTACCCACTGCGTTGACCGCATTAACCGCGACCGAGCGGGTGGATCGGGAGCAAGAGGGCGAAATCCCGCCTCAGTTGCGGAAGGCCGCCTCGTCCTCGGCGTGGAGCACGCACCACACCACCTTGCCGTCGGGCAGCGGGGTGCTGCCCCAGCGCCGGGCCACCACGTCGATCAGCAGCAGCCCCCGGCCGCCCACCGAGTCGACCGGGGCCGGCCCCGCGTACGTCGGACGCCCGGCGGCATGGTCCCGTACCGCCACGTGCAGGGCGCCGCCCCGGGGCGCCAGCCGGAGCGTCATCGGCGTCGCCGCGTGCGCCACCACGTTGTTGACCATCTCGGTGACCGCGATGCAGGCCGGCTCGGCCAGCTCCGGCAGTCCCCAGCGGGCACAGCCGTCGGTGACCAGCGCGCGGGCCTCGCGCGCGGCCTCCACCACCGGGAGCAGCTCGACGTCGAGCAGCGCGGGCGGCGCGTCCGCCGGTCGGGGCACCGGCCGGTCGCCGGAAACGAACAGCAGGTCGGTGGCGGGCCAGTCGGCAACCGCGCGGCCGACCTCGTCGAGCGCCTCGCGCGCCTGCGGGTCGGGGATCCGGACCCCGGACAGGTCGACCACCATCGGCCCCGGCCGGGCCCAGAGTCGGCCGAGCAGCGCGCCCCGCACGGCGTCGAACCCGGCCCGGTCGAGCACACCGGTCAGCCGGACCGTCGCGGAGGATTCGGCGGTCTCGACCAGGCAACGTGCGTCCGTCGGCATGATCGTCCCATTGTGCACGTCGGCCTCCCTCCGCGCATCGGTCCGGTCGACGGGACTCATGAGCGACCGCCCCGGGACCGTCGGCCGATCGCCGCGACGGTGCCGACCGCCGTGCCGGCCGCCGCCAGCCCGAACGCCGCGGTCAGCCGCAGGAGTTGGCCGCGCCGACCCGACCAGCCGTCGGTCCGCTCGGCCGCCGCGTCGGGGGTGAACACGTTGCCGGTGGCGTCCAGGCGTACGCCGGGACCGAACTGGGTGCGCGCGGTGTACCAGCCGAGCACCCGCTCGGCCACCGCCGGGGCGAGCCGCCACTGGAGCCCGATCAGCCGGGCCGCGCCCCCCGCGTACGCCTCCCGGCGGGGACGGCGCAGCAGCCGGACGATCGTCTCCGCCACCATCTCCGGCGGGTAGACCGGTGGCGGCGGGGTCAGCTCCCGGCCGGTGTGGTTCGCCGCGTGCCGGAAGAACGGCGTGTCGATGGTGGCCGGCAGCACGGTGCAGATCGAGATGGCGCCCCGGCCGGTCACCCGCAGCTCCTGCCGGACCGTGTCGGCCAGTCCCCGGATGGCGTGCTTGGTGGCGTTGTAGGCCGACTGGTACGGCATGGCCACCTCGGCCAGCACGGATGCGTTGTTGACCAGCACGCCGCCGCCGGCCGCCCCGAGCCAGGGCAGCGCGGCCCGCGTCCCGTGCACGGTGCCGAGCAGGTTCACCTCGACCACCCGGCGGAACTCGGCCACCGGGATCTCGTCGAACAGCCCCACCGTGCCGACGGCCGCGTTGTTGACCCAGGCGTCGATCCGGCCGAACTCGGCCGCCGCGCGCGCCGCCAGCCGCTCCACCGCGTCCGGATCGGTCACGTCGGTGGGCACCACCAGCGCGCGCCCGCCCAGATCCCGGCAGTGCGCGGCGGCCCGCTCCAACGCCGCCTCGGTCCGGGCGGCCAGCACCACGGCGGCACCCCGTCGGGCCAGCGCGTAGGCGGTGGCCGCGCCTATCCCGCTGGAGGCGCCGGTGATGACGACGGTGGCGTCGGCGAGGGTGCGGGTGAGCGGCATCCTTCGCCGGTACCCCCGCGCCGGCCGGTCATGCCGCCCGGGTCGGCCTGATCGGGACCGGTCCGCGCGGTGTCCCGCCCGCGCGACGCTGCGGCGCCACCGACGATCTGCCAGGTTTGGGCGCACCGGACCCGGGTTAATGGGACGCTCTGACCGGGAGACCCCGCTCGCGAGAACGCATGGAGGTGCACCATGCGCGTCGGCCTTGTATGCGCGCACGCCGGCTCGTCCACCGACGGTCCCACCGTCGGGACCCAGGAGCACATTGCGCGTGTGGCGGCGGAGCTCGCCGCCCGGGGCCACGAGGTCCGGGTGTACGAACGCCGCGACGCGGCGACCCAACCGGCGCTCACCGAACTGGACGGCTACCGCCTGGAACGGGTGCCGGTCGGCCCGGCCGACCCGCTGCCCACCGCCGAACTGGTGCCGTACGTGTCCGAGTTCGGCCGCTGGCTGGCGCAGGAGTGGACCGGTGAGTGGGCCCCCGATGTCGTGCACGGTCACTACTGGGTGGGCGGTCTCGCCGCCGCCCACGCGGTCCGGGCCACCGACATCCCGGTGGTGCAGACCTTCCACTCGCTCGGCGTCGAGCAGCTGCGTCACCTCGGCCGGAGCTACGGCGGGCCGGGCGAGCGCATCCCGCTGGAGCGGGCGCTGACCCGGGCCGTGGACGTGGCGGTCGCCCAGTGCAACGACGAGGTCGACGAGCTGACCCGGATGGGCCTCCAGCGCACCTCGGTGGCGATGGTGCCGACCGGCGTGGACCTCGGCCAGTTCCACCCGGACGGCGAGGCCGCCCCCCGGGACCAGCGCGCCCGGATCCTCTCCGTGGGTGGGCTCTCCGCCGGCCACGGCCAGGACGACCTGATCCGGGCGATGCGGCTGGTCGGCGACGCCGAGCTGGTGATCGCCGGCGGACCGCCGGCCGAACGGCTGGCCGGCCACGCCGAGGCGCGCCGGCTGCGCGAGCTGGCCGAGCGGGCCGGCGTGGCCGAGCAGGTGAAGCTGGTCGGCGCGGTCCCGCACGACCAGATGGCCACCTGGTACCGCTCCGCCGACGTGGTGGCCTGCACGCCGCACTACTCGTCCGCCGGCCGCGTCTCGCTGGAGGCGATGGCCTGCGGGGTGCCGGTGGTCGGCTACGCCATGGGCGGCATCGCCGACGCCGTGGTGGACGAGGTGACCGGCAAGTTGGTGCCGCCGGGCGACGTCCGCACCCTCGGGGTGACGCTGCGCCGGATGCTCACCGACAACGCCGGGCGGTTCGCGTACGGCCACGCCGCGGTGGACCGGGTGCGGTGCAGCTACACCTGGGAACGGACGGCGGCGGCGCTGGAACGTCTCTACGAGCGGGTGATCGGGCGCCGTCGACCGGCCACCCCGGTGGAGCCGACCCCGCCGGTCGAGGTGGTCGTCGAGGCCCGGGGACCGGTCGAGGCGGCCTGAGCGGGCACCACCCCGGCGCCGATCATCGCCGGCCCCCGGTCGCGGGCGGTCGCGTGGTGGTGCTGCGGCTCGGCGTACCGGGTCAGGCCCACCACGGCCGCCAGCGTGACCAGGAATCCGAGCCCGGCCAGCCACTCCCGCCCGGGCCAGATCTTGTCGTTGAGCAGCAGCAGGCCGACGATCGCCGCGGGCACCGCGCCGGCGGCGTCCATCGCGGCCACCGCGGCCGTGGTCGAGCCGCGCTGCATCGCCAGGCCGAGCAGCAGCTGGCCGACCACCGAGTGGGCGATCAGCAGGTAGAGCAGGGGGTCGCGGACGAACGCCTCCGCCGAGTCGGCCGAGGCGAGCGGCCGGGCCGCCACCGCGGCGGCGGAGAACGCCATCCCGGCCAGCGAGCCGAGCACCACCGAGCCGGGCGCGCCGTGCAGCCGGGCGGCGAAGAAGCCGGACGCGGCGATCGCGCCGAGCGCCACCACCAGACTGATCAACCCGGCCGTGCCCAGTTGCCGCGACGGCGCCGGCTCGGCGGAGAGCACCAGCGCGGTGATCCCACCGAAGAGCAGCACCAGCAGGGCCACCTCGGCGGCCGGCAGACGCCACTTCAGCACCAGCACACCGAGCACGGCGGTCACCCCGAGCCCGGCCGCCACACTGGCCTGGACCAGGAACAGCGGGAGGTCGCGGCGGGCCAGGAAGGCCAGCACGAAGCCGACGACCTGGCAGGCCAGCCCGATCAGGTACGTCCGGTGACCGGCCAGCCGCAGCAGCAGCCCCGGGTCGAACGTGTGGTGCACGGTGGTCCGCGCGGCGGCGACCGACTGGAGGAGGTTGGCGAAGCCGTACGCGACGATCATCGCCGCGAGGAAGCACCAGCCGGAGGAGACCACCTGGCGAGGATAGAGCTCGCGCCGGGTCAGCGCTCGGCCGGCCGGCCGAGCCGGCGCAGGATGTCGTCGTGCAGCGCGCTGTTGCTGGCGATGGCGCTGACGTCGCCCGAGTCCGCGCCGGCCGGCGCGGGCCGCCCGGCCAGGTCGGTGAACGTGCCGCCGGCCTCGGTGACGATCGGCACCAGCGCGGCGATGTCCCACAGCGACAGCTCCGGCTCCACCATCACCTCCAGCGCGCCCTCCGCCAGCAGCATGTACCCGTAGAAGTCGCCGTACGCCCGGCTGCGCCAGGTGTCCCGCATGAGCTGGAGCATCGCGTCCAGCCGACCGGCCCGCTCCCAGCCGGTGAGCGAGGAGTAGCAGACGCTGGCGTCGGCCAGCGCCGTGACGCCGGAGACCCGGATCGGCGTCGCCTCGGCCGGGCCGGGCCCGGCGAACGCGCCCGCGCCGACCGCGCCCCACCAGCGCCGTCCGAGCGCCGGCGCGGAGACCAGGCCGAGCACCGGCCGGTCGTGTTCCAGCAACGCGATCAGGGTGGCCCAGACGGGTACGCCCCGGACGAAGTTCTTCGTCCCGTCGATCGGGTCGACCACCCAGCGCCGCCCGTCCGGGCCGGCGGCGGGCTGCTCCCCGTACTCCTCGCCGAGCAGGCCGTCGGCCGGTCGGTGCGCGGCCAGCAGGGCCCGGATCTCCCGTTCCACGGCGGTGTCCGCGTCGGAGACCGGGGTCAGGTCCGGCTTCGACTCGACCCGCAGGTCGAGGGCGCGGAACCGGGCCGTGGAGACGGCGTCGGCGGTGTCGGCGAGCAGGTGGGCGAGGGCGAGGTCGTCGGCGTACCCGGTCATGGTCGACACGCTAGCGCCGGCCGCGCGGGCGGCACCGGCGGGTGCGGCGTCCGTCCGCCGGTCAGGACCCGGCGAGCGGATCGCCCGGGTTGCGCTCGGGCTCGCGCGGGTCGCCCTCGCCGCTGCGCGAGGCCAGCAACCGCCGGTACGAGGCCAGCCGGCGCGGGTCCGCCTTGCCGGCGGCCACCCAGGCGTCCAACGCGCAGTCCGCCTCGTCGGCGGTGTGCGGGCAGTTGGCCGGGCAGTCGACGGTCGCCTCGACCAGGTCGGGGAAGCCGTGCAGCAGGCTCTCCGCCGAGACGTGCGCCAGCCCGAAGCTGCGGACGCCGGGGGTGTCGACGATCCAACCCGGGTCACCGGCCGGATCGGGCGGCGGCGGCAGCCGCAACGCCACCGCGCTGGTCGAGGTGTGCCGGCCGCGGCCGATCGCGCTGACCGTGCCGACCGCCCGCTCCGCGTCCGGGCACAGGCGGTTGACCAGCGTCGACTTGCCCACCCCGGAGTGGCCCACCAGCACCGAGATCCGGCCGGCGAGCAGCGCCCGCAGCTCGGCCAGGTCGGACTGCGGTCGGATCAGCACGTACGGCAGCTCCAGCTCGGTGTAGTAGCCGAGCACCGCCTCCGGCCCGGCCAGGTCGGCCTTGGTGAGGCAGAGCAGCGGTTCGATGTCGGCGTCGTACGCGGCCACCAGGCAGCGGTCGATGAACCCGGTGCGCGGTGGCGGGTCGGCCAGCGCGCTGACGATCACCAACTGGTCGGCGTTCGCCACCACCACCCGCTCCAGCCGGCCCTCGGCGGTGGTCTCGTCGTCGTCGGCGGTGCGCCGCAGCACGGAGCGGCGCTCGGCGATGCGGACGATGCGGGCCAGCGCGCCGGCCGCGCCGGAGGTGTCGCCGACCAGCCCCACCCGGTCGCCCACCACCACCGACTTGCGTCCCAGCTCGCGGGCGCGCATGGCGGTGACGACCGGGGTTTCGGGACCGGCGTCGGGCAGCACGCATGTGTAGCGGCCCCGGTCCACGGCGATCACGAACCCGTCGACGGCGTCGGCGTGCCGGGGCCGGGTGCGCGTACGGGGCCGCGACGACCTGCCGGGGCGTACCCGGACGTCGTCCTCGTCGTACTCCCGCCGCTTGGTCGCCAGGACGTCCCCCCGCTGTCAGTTCTTGCCGGTCACCATCCCCGACCATAGTGCCGGGAACTCCGGCATGGTCTTGGAGGTGCACGTCACGTCGTCGACCTCGATTCCGGGGACGGCCAGGCCGGCCACGGCCGCGGCGTGCGCCATCCGGTGGTCGGCGTACGTCCGGAACGTCCCGCCGCGCAGCGGTCGGGGCCGGATCTCCAGGCCGTCGGGGGTCTCGGTGACGTCCGCGCCCAGCCCGGCGAACTCCTTGGCCAGCGCGGTCACCCGATCGGTCTCGTGGCCCCGGATGTGACCGATCCCGGTCAGCCGGGACGGGCCGTCGGCCAGCAGGGTGAGCGCGGTCAGCACCGGGGTCAGCTCGCCCACGTCGGAGAGGTCGGCGTCCAGCCCCCGGACCGTGCCGGTGCCCCGCACGGTCAGCCCGTCGGTGCCGAGCGTGACCTCGCCGCCCATCCGGTGCAGCAGCTCGCGCAGCTGCTCGACCGGCTGGAGGCTGCTGCGCGGCCAGCCCTGGAGGGTGACCTCTCCGCCGGTGACCAGCGCGGCGGCGAAGAACGGCGCGGCGCCGGAGAGGTCGGGCTCGATCTCCCAGCCGCGCCCGGTGAGCGGGCCGGGCTCGACCACCCAGACGTCGGGCGTGGTGTCGTCCACCGCCGCCCCGGCGGCCCGCAGCATCTGCACGGTCATCCGCAGGTGCGGCGCGGACGGCACCGGCGGGCCCTGGTGCCGGACCACCACGCCCCGGTCGAAGCGGGGGGCGGCCAGCAGCAGCCCGGAGACCAGCTGACTGGACGCGGAGGCGTCGATGACGACCTCGCCGCCGGTCACCCGGCCGGCGCCGAGGACGACCAGGGGCAGGCTGCCGGTCGGTGGAGTGTCGATGCGGACGCCGAGCGTGCGCAGCGCGCCGATCAGCGGGCCGAGCGGACGGGTGCGCGCGTGCGGGTCGCCGTCGAACGTGACCCGCCCGGCGGCCAGCCCGGCCACCGGCGGCAGGAAGCGCATCACGGTGCCGGCCAGCCCGACGTCGACGTGCGCCGGGCCGACCAGCGGGTGCGGCCGGACCAGCCAGCGGTCGTCGTCGGAGGCCGACATGTGGGCCCCCAGCTCGCGGAGGCCGCCGGCCATCAGCTCGGTGTCGCGGGCGCGCAGCGGCCGGGCGAGCGTCGACGGCCCGCTGGCCAGCGCGCCGAGCACCAGGGCCCGGGCGGTCATGGACTTGGAGCCGGGCAGGCGCAGCGTCGCGGCGACCGGGTCGCTCGCGGTCGGCGCGGTCCACGGCTGCGGCGGACGCGTCGCGGTCAGATTCCCCACGCTCACATTCTGCCAACCCCGGGGCCCGGTGGAACCGTCCCGGGATCCTGCTCCCGGTGGGCGGGACAGCCGAAACGCCCGGCTGGGGCTAGCGTGGGCGCCATGTGCGGGAGGTACGCGACGACCCGGAGCGCGGGGGACCTGAGCGCGCTGTTCGAGTCGGTCGACTCCACCGGCGGCGTCGGGCCCGACTTCAACGTCGCCCCGACCGATCCGGTGCCGCTGGTCCGGCTCGCGCCCGAGGGGCACCGGCTGCTCTCCCTCGGGCGTTGGGGCCTGCTCCCGCCCTGGTCCCGCAGTGCCGCCGGCGCCGCCCGCATGATCAACGCGCGGGCCGAGACGGTCGCCACCAGCCGCGCGTACGCCCCGTCCTTCGCCCGCCGGCGCTGCCTGGTCCCGGCCGACGGGTGGTACGAGTGGGTCCGTCGCCCCGACGGCCGCCGGCAGCCCTACTTCATGACCCCACGGGACGGCTCGGTGCTGGCGTTCGCGGGCATCTGGTCGCTCTGGGAGTCGGCCGGCCAGGCCCGGCTGACGTTCAGCGTGCTGACCACCGCGGCGCTCGGCGAGCTGGCCGAGGTGCACGACCGGATGCCGCTGCTGCTGTCGCCGGACCGCTGGGCGGCGTGGCTCGGCCCGACCGACCAGCCCGCCGCGTTGCTCGCCCCGCCCGACGACGGGCAGCTCGCCGGGTTGGAGATCCGGCCGGTCTCACCGGCCGTCGGCGACGTCCGCAACGACGGGCCGGAGCTGATCCGACGGGTCGGCCCGGCGGGAGCGGAGGCGGATTCCACACCGACGCTCTTCTGATCACGCTCGGCACATTGTCGTGTGCTGATTTGCCGGGGTTACGCCTGAAACGTCGCCCGGACGTTCAGCCATGTTTACCGGAGACCCTTGTCCCCGCGTGCGCGAGTGCGATAGAACACAGCGCCGGTGGTGGGTGTCCGTTCGCACGGGGCGGATGACACCCATCGATCTCTTCGAAGATCCTCGCCGGTCCCACGGGGGAGGTGGGTGTATTGACACGGGCACGCATGCCCCGCCCGCACGAGGTGGCCGCCGCACGGCGCGATCCACGACTGCTACGGGCTCTGCGCGAACGCCGACAGGACGACGCCTGGCGCACCAGAGGCACCTGCCAGAGCGTCGATCCGGAGACGTTCTTCCCGGCGCCCAACGAGCCGGCCGACGCGGCGGTGGCACTCTGCCGCACCTGCGACGTCCAGGGCTCCTGCCTGGCCTGGGCGCTGGAGGTCGGCGACTGTCACGGCGTCTGGGGCGGCACCACGCCGCGTGAGAGGCGGGCCATGCTCGTCGCCTGGCGCGGCGAGGTGCAGCCGGATCCGGACGCGATCGACGAGCCCGGCCCGCCGGTCCGGGACCGTCTGCTCACGCTGGTGCCGTTGAGCTGATCAAGGCCGTCGCCCGCGGTCCGGTTCGCCGGTCCGCGGGCGTCGGCATCGCCGATCTCGCGCCGATCATTGTTGCCGGCCGCGGGCGCCGGATTGCCGATCGCGCACCGATCGGTGCCGGCGGGGCTGTCCTGTCGCGATGATCAAGCGTCGGCGACGATGCCGATCTGACGCGGTGTCGACGGGCGTCGTCGTGCGCGGACGGCCCGGGGTGCCTGGCGCGCCTCGGTCCGGTCCCGGCCGTTCGCCGTGCTTGGCTCAGCCGTAGCCGTAGCCGTAGCCGTAGCCGTAGCCGTAGCCGTAGCCTCTTCTGTCGGTGACTTGCCACTGGGCGGGATTCTGCTTCCAAGTAATGAGACCCAGCGGAGATCTTGGCAGGAAAGGGCCCCTAAAGGGGCCATTCCGTACCAAGATCTCGCGTGCGGCGTGCGGCGTGCCGTCAGCCGTCAGCCGTGAGCGAGGGCCGTGCGCCGCCGCGAGCCGTGAGCCGTGAGCCGTGCGCTGCGCGTCGCCAGCGGGGGCCGTGCGCCGTGAGCGGCGAGCCGTGGGCCGCAGGCGGCCGAGGCCGTGGCCGGGTGGGATGTCCGCTCCCTCCGCGTCGCGCGTCGCGTCGCGTGATGTCGCGCGCAGAATGAGGCGGTGCGGCACGACGACGACATCGACACTCCGCGGGGGCCGGCCCGGATCCGGCTCGACCAGCCGGCGACGGCCGGTTCCACGGTCCTGGTGCTGGGCCACGGGGCGGGCGGGAGCGTGGACGCGCCGGACCTGGTCGCGGTCCGCGACGCGGTGTGCGACGCCGGGGCGGCAGTGGTGCTGGTGACCCAGCCCTACCGGGTCGCCGGCCGGCGCGCGCCGGCACCGGCCGGGCACCTCGACGAGGCCTGGACGGCGGTGCTGGCCGAGCTGCGCCGACGCCTGCCCGACGCCGGCCGCTGGGTGGTGGGCGGCCGGTCCAGCGGCGCCCGGGTGGCCTGCCGGACCGCCGGGACGGTCGGCGCGTCGGGGGTAGTGGCGCTGGCGTTCCCCCTGCACCCGCCGGGGCGGCCGGAACGCTCCCGGGCGGCGGAACTGGCCACCGGCCTGCCGACGCTGGTGGTCAACGGCGACCGGGACCCGTTCGGCGTACCCGCTGCGGGGCCCGGGGTCGAGGTGGTGGTCCGGCCGGGGGAGCGCCACGACCTGCGGGTCGATCCGACGGGTACGGCGGCGGCGGTCCGCGACTGGCTCGCCGCTCGCGGTTGGTTGACCTGAACCACGGTCCGGGAGGCGTGACCCTCCCCGGCGGTGGTCGTTGCACCGGGTGGCGCCGGCCGCCCGGTTCGGGCGCGCCGGGGTCACCTCCCAGGCCCTTCCTGGTCCCAGCGTCGGTCGCGGCCGAGGTTGGGGCCGGGAACGGGTGGACGGGTGGTCGAGCCGGTGCGATGGAATGCGACGGCCCGCGCTTCGCGTTGAAGCCCCTTGGATGACATTGTCAGCGCGAGGGGGGTGACCGGTGCCGATCGAGACACGGAACCGGGAGCGGGACGAACGGGACGAACGGCGGCTCCGGCGGCTGCTCGACGCGCCGGAGTGGCCCGCGTCGGGGTTGGCCGTGAGCACCGGCACACACTCGGGAAGTGAATCTGCTGGCTCCCGGGTACGCGTATCCTCGGCGGGAAAGCATCCGACGCGAGGGGATGTGCGGTTGACCACCGAGAAGACGGACGAGCGCAGGGCCCGCTTCGAGCGGGACGCGATGCCCTTCGTCGATCAGCTCTACGCTGCCGGGCTGCGGATGACCCGCAACCCGGCGGATGCCGAGGACCTGGTCCAGGAGACCTACCTGAAGGCGTACGCCGCCTTCCACCAGTTCGAGCAGGGCACCAACCTGAAGGCCTGGCTCTACCGGATCCTGACCAACACCTACATCAACTCCTACCGGAAGCGGCAGCGCCAGCCGGTCCAGGCGCCGACCGACGAGATCACCGACTGGCAGCTCGCCGAGGCGGAGTCGCACACGTCCAGCGGTCTGCGCTCGGCCGAGACCGAGGCGCTCGACCGGCTGCCGGACAGCGACGTCAAGGAGGCCCTCCAGCAGTTGCCGGAGGAGTTCCGTCTGGCCGTCTACCTGACCGATGTCGAGGGTTTCTCCTACAAGGAGGTCGCCGACATCATGGGCACGCCGATCGGCACCGTGATGTCCCGCCTGCACCGTGGCCGACGTAATCTGCGCAAGCTGCTCGAGGGGTACGCGTCGGAGCGAGGTTTCAGCGCCGCGTCGTCGAAGGGCTCGACCGCCACCGCCGGCCGGGAGGTGTGACCGTGAGCTGTGGAGAACCGCACGAGACGGACTGCCGCGAGGTGCTCGCCGAGGTCTACCTCTACCTCGACCTGGAGTGTGCCGAGGAGCGCCGGGTCCTGATCCGGCACCACCTCGACGAGTGCGGCCCCTGCCTGCGCGAGTACGGCATCGAGCAGGAGGTCAAGGCGCTGGTCGCCCGGTGCTGCGGAAACGAGGCCGCGCCGGAGAAGCTGCGCGAGCGGCTGCGACTGCGGCTGACCGAGCTGGTGGTCTTCGAGACGACCGAGTCGCGCGAGTTGGCTGACTGACTGGCACGTACACCGGTGGCCCGGGTCCGCACGGACCCGGGCCACCGGTCTGTCCGGCCTCGGGCCGGCGCGCTGATCGCGGACGATCAGGAGTTGGGGCGCTTGCCGTGGTTCGCGCCGCTCTTCTTCCGGGCCTTCTTCTTCCGGGCCTTCTTCGCCATGCTCTGCCTCCTTGTGCTGGTCACGGTCCGTCCGCGGCGGAGCGCGGCGGAGGTCGCGTGTGGTCCCGGCGCGCCGGGAGCCGACCCGCACGATGCTAGTGCCGCCCGGTCCGTCCCGTGGGCGGCGGGGCGGGTCCGCGCGCGGGTGGTCCGAGGGCCGGCGTGACCGGCGTCATGATTGGATACCGTCGCAGGACTGTCGGACAGAGGGAGGGCCGGGACATGGCCGAGGAGATCCGCGCCGAGATGGTGGCGAACGTCTGGAAGGTCGTCGCGTCGGCCGGGGACACCGTGTCCGAGGGCGACACGCTGGTGATCCTGGAGTCGATGAAGATGGAGATCCCGGTGGTCGCCGAGTCCGACGGCGTGGTGCAGCAGCTCGCGGTCAACGAGGGCGACGTGGTGCAGGACGGCGACCTGATCGCGGTGATCGGTTGAGCGGCCTGCTCGTCCGCCGCGCGGAACCGGCGGACTTCCCGGCGGTGGCCCGCCTGACGGTGGCCGCGTACGAGGCGGACGGCCAGCTCAAGGGTGAGAACGGGTACGCCGTGGTGCTGGCCGACGTGGCCGGCCGGGCGGAGACCGGCGAGGTGCTGGTGGCCGTGGACGAGTCCACCGGCGCGGTGCTCGGCGCGGTCACGTTCGTGCTGCCCGGGACCCCGTACGCGGAGCTGGCCGGGCCGGGCGAGGCGGAGTTCCGGATGCTCGCGGTGGACCCGGCCGCCCAGGGCCGGGGCGCCGGCGCGGCGTTGGCGCGGGCGTGCGTGGCGCGCGCCGTCGAGCTGGGCTGCACGGCGGTGGTGATCTGCGTACGCGACGGCATGGCGGCGGGCGCGCGGCGCCTCTACGACCGGCTCGGGTTCGTCCGGCTGCCGGAGAAGGACTGGTCGCCGCTGCCCGGCGTCGAGCTGCTCGGCCTGCGTCTGGCGCTGACCGCCGAGGGCTGAGCCGGCTCAGCCGCCGATCTTCGCCAGCAGCTCGTCGGCCACCTCCAGGGCGATCTTCTTCCGCTCGTCGTCGGAGATGCCCGGCGCGCGCACCGCGAACCAGCTGGTGTGCACCGCGAACAGGGTGAGCGCGGCCCGCAGCTGGGCGGCCGGTGACTCGTCGCCCCGGCACAGCTCGCCGGCCAGCCGCATCATCCGCTCGCGCATCTGCTGGCCGGCGGCGAGGCTCTTGAGCACGGTCTGGTTCTGCTCGAAGAAGCGCATCACCTTGGGCAGCTCGCCGGCGAACATGGCGTCGGCGTACCGGCCGATCAGCGCGCGCCGGGTCTCCAGCGTGGCGGGCTGCTCGGCGGCCCAGGCGATCAGCTCGTCCATCCGGCGGAGCCGGTCGTCGACGAAGCTGGTGACGATCTCGTCCTTGCTCTTGAAGTGGTAGTAGAGCGCGGCCTTGGTGACGTTGAGGCGTTCGGCGATCTCCCGGAGCGAGGTCTTCTCGTATCCCTGCTCGGTGAACAGCTCCAGCGCGACCGCCTGGATCCGCTGGCGCGTGCCGCCTGTGCCCTCGCTCACCGACCGACACCTTCCAATCCGCTTGACGCTCGTCCGTACCCAGCTTACCGTGCGGCTAGTAAGTCAACTAGCCGGGCGGCAAGTAAGTCGATCACCGATCTGCGGGGGAGCCTACCCATGAGTCAACCAGCCGAGGTCACCGCGAGACCCAACGTCCGCGTCGTCCTCTTCGGCCTGATGATCGCGATGATGCTCGCGATGCTCGACAACATGATCGTCAGCACCGCGCTGCCACGCATCGTGTTCGAGTTCGGCGGCGCCGACCACTTCACCTGGGTGGTCACCGCGTACGTGCTGGGCACCACGGTCTCCACCCCGATCTGGGGCAAGCTCGGCGATCTCTACGGCCGTAAGGCGGTCTTCCTCACCGCGGTGGTCGTCTTCCTGATCGGCTCCGCGCTCTGCGGCATGTCCGGCTCCGGCGTCTTCGGCGGCACCGACAACGGCATGGTCGAGCTGATCGCGTTCCGGGCGGTCCAGGGTCTCGGCGCCGGCGGTCTGATGGTCGGCGTCATGGCGATCATCGGCGACCTGGTCCCGCCCCGGGAGCGGGGCCGCTACCAGGGCATGATCGCCGGCATCATGGCCATCGCCATGGTGGCCGGCCCGCTGGTCGGCGGCTTCATCACCGACAACCTGTCCTGGCGTTGGGCGTTCTACGTCAACCTGCCGTTGGGCGGCGTGGCGCTGCTGGTCCTCGCCACCACCATGCACCTGCCGAAGTACCGCACCGAACACAAGATCGACTGGCTGGGCGCGGCGCTGCTCTCGGTCGGCATCACGGCGCTCGTGCTGGTCACCACGTGGGGCGGCAACGAGTACGACTGGGGTTCGCCGCAGATCCTCGGCCTCGCCGCGCTGGCCGTGGTCGCGCTGGTCGCCTTCGCCCTGGTCGAGCGGCGGGTGCCCGAGCCGATCCTGCCGCTGGGCCTGTTCGCCAACCGCAACTTCGCGCTCATCTCGGTGATCGGGTTCCTGCTCGGCTTCGCCATGTTCGGCGCGATGAACTTCCTCCCGCTCTACCAGCAGACCGTCCAGGGCGCGTCCGCCACGAACAGCGGGCTGCTGCTGCTCCCGCTGATGTTCGGCATGCTCGTGGTCTCGCTGGTGGTGGGCCGGACGATCACGAAGACCGGGCGCTACCGCGCCTTCCCGATCATCGGCGGCGTGGTGATGGCGCTCGGCATGGGGCTGCTCAGCCTGCTCGACCTCGACACCAGCAAGACACAGTCCTCGATCTACATGGTCGTGCTCGGCGTCGGCATGGGCTTCCTCATGCAGACCTCGATGCTGATCGCGCAGAACAGCGTCGAGCAGAAGGACCTGGGCGCGGCGAGCGGCGCGGCCACCTTCTTCCGGTCCATCGGCGGCTCGTTCGGAGTCTCGCTCTTCGGCGCCGTCTTCGCCAACCGGCTGGCCGACTCGGCGGCCGGCCCGGCGTTCGCCGGCAAGGGCGGCGGCGAGGGCGGAGCGCTGGACCTGGAGAAGCTCAAGCAGCTCACCGGCGCCACCCGGGAGGTGGTGCTCGGCGCGCTCGCCGACGCCATCTCGCACGTCTTCCTGTGGGCCGTCTTCTTCACCGTGGCGGTCCCGGTGCTCGCCTGGTTCATCAAGGAGGTGCCGCTGCGGGCGACGAACGACGCCCCGCCGGCCGGCGCCACGCCGGAGGACGAGGCCGAGATCGCGCTCGGCAAGGCCCCCGTCTGACGTGTGAGGAAGGGGCCCCGCTTAACGCCTGGCGTTGTACCGGGGTCCCTTCTTAACGCCGTGTACTGGCAGCACCGTCCCGGGGGGACCACCCCGGGCGTCGTCAGGCGCGACGGAACAGGGCGGTGAGGCGCCGCCACAGCCGGCGCAGCGGGCCGGCCCCGGCATCGGCGACCAACGACTCGGCGGTGGCGCGGGCGGCCGGGTCGAGGGCCGGAGTAGCCCGCGCCAGGTGCGCCAGCTGCACCGCAGCCGGGGTGCGGCGGACGCGCCCGCCGGCCACCTCGGCGAGCCGCCCGGCCACCAGGCCCGCCACGTCGGCGCGTACCTCGGGTTCCACCCAGGCGGCGGTGACCAGCGCGAACAGCGCCGCCTCGGCGACCGGGCCGGGACCGCCGGCGGCCAGTGCCCCCAGCACCCGGCGGCGGGTGGACTCCGCCCACGGCTCGTCGGTGCGGTGGTGCAGCAGGCCGAGGCAGGCCCAGACCTGGGCGCACCGCACCCAGAGCGCGGGATCCTGGCCGGCGAGCACCCGCCCCAGCGCGGTGGGCGGCGTCTCCGGCGGATGCGCCAGCAGGCCGAGCAGGTCGTCGAGGTCGACGGTGGCGAATCCGACCGCGGCGTCGTACGCGGCCGGGGGATGGGCCCAGGCCGGCTGGGCGAGCTGCTGGAGCCGTCGCGCCGCGCCGGCCGACGGGAGCGTGCTGTCGGCGAGACTCTCCGGCACCAGCGGGTCGTCCGCGCCCACCGGGGTCACCTGACCCAGCCAGGGGCGGCCCCGGCAGCACTCGGCGAGGTCGCCGTGCTCGTGCGAGTCGTCCGGGTGGTCGCGGACGAAGTCGGCCAGGGCCACCAGGTGGTCGACGTCGCCGTCGCGCTGGAAGCGCAGCCGGTGCGCGGTGTGCACGGCACAGTCGAAGGACGGGTCCTTCGCCAGCGCGCGGCCCACCCAGTCCAGCGCGGCGTCCAGCCGGCCGTGGTCGGCCAGCGTGCCGGCGATGTCCGCGTAGACCGCCAGGTCGTCCGGGTCGAGCGCGACGGCGCGCTCCAGCGCGGCCAGCGCGTCGGCGGTCCGGCCGGCGCTGCGGTACGCGTACCCGAGCCAGACCTCGCCGAGCTTGGTCTGCTCCGCGCGTACCCCCCGGGTGGCCCAGGCGACCGCCAGGGCGACCTCGCCCAGGCGTCGGGCCAGCGCGGACGCCGCGCCCAGCAGGAGCGGGTGCTCGGGGTGCACGGTGATCGCGTTGCGGGCCAGCGCCAGGTAGGGCTGGAGCGGTTCGCGCAGTCGGCGCGGCACCGGGTCGGGCACGGCCGCGCAGACCTGCATGAGAATTCGCGCGGTGCGCTCCGGGTCGAGGCGTTCCGGCAGGTCGGCGGCGGTCACCCAGGGCACGGCGGCCCACGGCGCGCCGGGCGCGTAGCCGGTGGCGGCGGCCAGCAGGTCGAGCCCTTCGGCGGGGCGGCCGGCGGCGGCGAGCAGGTGTGCCCGGGCCACCACGGCGCCGACGAACGCGTGCTGGCCCAGCGGGAAGAGGTCCAGGTCGCCGCCGCTGGCCGCGGCGAGCCGGGCGAGCGTCTCGTGCGCCTCGGGCAGGGTGGGGGAGCGGACCAGCGCCGCGGCCACGTGGTCGGCCGCGTGCCGCAGGTCGCCCTCGCCCAGCGCCAGGCGGGCCAGCGCGAGTTCCTCCTCCGCGGAGAGCGCGGCGTCGTCCTCGGGCACGTCGTCCTTCCGCCGGTCGGGTCGTCAGCCGGGCAAGCGTAGGGGATCTTGTCCAGCATTGGTGATCCACTGCGCACTACTGCTCGTTGCGTTGCCCGCGACGGCTCAAACGTGCAAGACTGAGCATCGAACGCGCGGCAATCGCGCAGAAGGGGGTGTGGGGTGACCCGTCCAGGGGTCGGCATGGCCGCCGACATCGACGAGCAGCCGGCCGGCTACGAGCGTCTGCTCTCCACCGAGCACGCCACCGCGATCGCCGAGGTCGCGGCCGTCGTCGCGGACCGGCGGCCCCGGCACGTGGTCTTCACCGCCCGGGGCACCTCCGACCACGCGGCGCTCTACGCCGCCTACCTCACCGAGATCCGCCTCGGGCTGCCCGCCGGGCTCGCCTCGCCGAGCGCGATCACCGTCTTCGGCGCCCGGCCCGACCTCTCCGACGCGCTGGTCGTCGGCGTCAGCCAGAGCGGCGGCTCGCCCGACCTGGCCGAGGTGCTGCGGGTCGCCCGGGCCTCCGGCGCGCTCACCCTCGCCGTCACCAACAACCCCGATTCGCCGCTGGTCGAGACCGCCGAGCTGAGCGTCGACATCGCCGCCGGCCACGAGCGGGCCGTCGCCGCCACCAAGACCTACACCGCCGAGCTGCTCGCGCTGCTCATGCTGGTCGAGGGGGTACGCGCCGGCGACGGCGCACTGCCCGCCGAGGAACAGGACGCCCTGGCCCGCCTGCCCGAGCTGGCCGCGCGCACCCTCGCCGACGACACCCCGGCCCGGCTCGCCCCGCGCTACCGGTTCGCCGCCCAGCTCGTCACCACCGGCCGGGGCTACGCGTACCCGACCGCCCGGGAGGCGGCGCTGAAGCTGATGGAGACGTCCTACCTGCCGGCGCTCGCCTTCTCCGGCGCCGACCTGCTGCACGGCCCGCTCGCCATGACCGACCCGGACGTCCCGGTGCTGGCCGTGGTCGGCTCCGGCCCCGGCGGCACGTCCATGCGCGAGGTGCTGCCCCGGCTCGGGGAGCGCCGCGCCGACGTGGTGGTGGTCGGCTCCGCCGACGTCGGGGAGACCCGGATGGCGGTGCCCGAGGTCGACGAGCGGTACGCGCCGCTGCTCGACATCCTGCCGCTGCAACGGCTCGCGCTGGCCCTGGCGCTGGCCCGCGGTGAGGACCCGGACGCACCACGCGGGTTGAAGAAGGTCACCGCGACGATGTGAGGTCCGGCGTGGCACGCTGTGGAGCGTGTCCACCCTCCGTGACCTCGCCGAGGAGCACACCGCGCTCCGTCCGGCGGACATCGACCACCTGCACCGGATCGCCGGCGACTGGCAGCTGCTGTCCGACCTCTCCTTCGCCGACCTGCTGCTCTGGGTGCCGGTGGACGGTGACGGCACCTTCCTCTGCGTGGCCCAGGTCCGCCCGACCACCGCGCCGACCGCCTACCTGGACGACCAGGTCGGCCGGATCGTCGGCGGGCCCGAGGTGGCGCACCTGGAGGTGGCCCACCGGCAGGGCCGGATCTGGCGCGAGGGCGACCCGGTCTGGTACGGCGACGTGCCCGCCCGGCACGAGGCCATCCCGGTGCGGCTGCGCACCGGCGACGGGGAGAACGGCGAGGTGATCGCCGTGGTGGGGCGCGACACCAACCTCTCCACCGCGCGCACCCCGAGCCAGCTCGAACTGAACTACCTGACCACCGCCGACGACCTGGCCCAGATGATCGCCGACGGCACGTTCCCGCCGCCCCGGCACCCGGGCGAGACCACCTCGGCGCCCCGCGTCGGCGACGGGCTGGTGCGGCTCGACGCCAACGGCAAGGTCACCTACGCCAGCCCGAACGCGCAGTCCGCGTACCGCCGGCTCGGCTACGCCTCCCACCTGGTCGGGGAGGACCTGGCCAAGCTGCACCGCCGGCTGGCCGGCGACCCGCTCGAGGGCACCGACGCGGGCAACGCGGTGCTCGCCGCGTTGCGCGGCGAGGCGCCGCCCCGCCGGGAGATCGACGCCCGCGGCGCCACCATGCTGACCCGGGCGCTGCCGCTGATGCCCGCCGGCGTGCCGATCGGCGCGCTGGTGCTGGTCCGCGACATCACCGAGGTACGCCGCCGCGACCGCGCCCTGATCACCAAGGACGCCACCATCCGGGAGATCCACCACCGGGTGAAGAACAACCTGCAGACCGTCGCCGCGCTGCTGCGCCTCCAGGCCCGCCGGGTGGCCATGCCCGAGGCCCGGGTCGCGCTGGAGGAGTCGGTACGCCGGGTCGCCTCGATCGCCCTGGTGCACGAGACGCTCTCCATGTCCAGCGACGAGGCGGTGGAGTTCGACGGCATCGTCGACCGGGTCGCCAGCGCCGCGACCGAGGTGGCCGCCACCGAGGTGACCGTCGGCATGCGCCGGAAGGGCAGCTTCGGCGTGCTGCCCGCCGAGATCGCCACCTCGCTGGTGATGGTCCTCAACGAGCTGCTGCTCAACGCCGTGGAGCACGGCTTCCCGCCGGCCGACGAGGACGGCGCTCCCGCCCCGGTCGACGGGCCGAAGCCGGAGGTGGTGGTGTCGGTGCACCGACTCCGCAAGGAGCTGCACGTCTCGGTCACCGACAACGGGCGCGGCCTGCCCGGGCAGTTCGACGCCGAACGGGGCGGCAACCTCGGGCTCCAGATCGTCCGGGCGCTGGTCACCGGCGAGCTGCGCGGCACCATCGAGCTGCGCAACGGCGCCGGCGGCGGCACCGAGGCGGCGCTTGTCGTCCCGCTGGCCCGGGGCACCACCGACCGCCTCACCGGGCGAGCAGGGCCACCGTGAGTCCCGAACGGGGCCAGACCTGACGCACCGTGAAGCCGTCGCGCAGCGCCGCGCCCTTCGCGCCGGGCACCGCCGCCAGCGGGTCCGCCCGGCGCCCGGTGACCACCAGCCAGACCCGGTCCACCCCGGCCAGGCACCGCGCCGGATCGTCGCACTCGGTGGCCCACAGGTCCGCGTCCTGCCGCTGGTCGCGGACCACCAGCACGTCGCGCGGCAGCCGCGACCGCAGGTGGTACGCCATGCCCAGATCCGGGAACAGCCAACTGTCCCGGGGTGAGTAGACGATCGCGTCGCCCGGCCGCTCCCCGGCGGCGATCACCCGTGCCGCACCCGCGTAGTCGACGGGCGCGCTCCGCGGCCACTCGTGGGTACGGCGCAACGCCGCCTGGTCGGGCAGTCCGAGCAACCCGGCCAGGGCCACCAGGGCCAGCGCCGCCCCGAGCCGCACCCCGGCCGGCGCGCTCCCCGTCGGTCCGGTCCCGCTGACCGCGGTCCCGACCGGCGCGGTCTCGGTCGGCGTGGTCCCGGCCGGCGTGGTCCCGGCCGGTGTCGTCCCGGCCAGGGCCGCGCCGGCGAGCAGGCAGGCGAACGGCACGGTGAAGACCAGGTAGCGGGTCACCCAGAGCGGCACCACCGTGCCGGCCACGAAGAGCAACAGCACCGGCAGCAGCACGGCGGCGGCGGGCAGCAGCGCCCGCCGGCCCAGCCGGACCGCGCCGAGCGCCGCGAGGGCCAGCAGGAACCCACCCACCACGCCGCTCTGCGCCAGCCCTCCGGGCAGCGCCGCCAGGTCGGGCAGGCGGGCCGGGTCCACCCAGTCGAGCTGCCGACCGCGCTGGCCCCGGGCGACAAGCGCCAGCGGGGTGACGAGCACGAAGGCCGGCAGCAGCGCCAGCAGCCACCGCACGAGTACCCGTCGGCCGGCCGCCGGTCCGCGTAATGCGGTCAGCAGCACCACCACTGCGTGCGCGGCGAGCAGGGTGAGCGCGATCAGGTGGACCAGGGCGAGCGCGGCGACGGCGAGCGCGTACCCGGCCCAACGTCGCCGGGTCGGCCGGCGCAGCGCGTCGACCAGCAGCAGCGTGGCGAGCACGGCGAACAGCGTCGCGAGGGCGTACGGGCGGGCCTCCTGGCCGTACCGCGAGGTGGCCGGCAGCACCGCGAACAGCAGGCCCGCCAGCAGCCCGGCCCGGTCGCCGACGAGGCGCGCGCCGAGCCGGGCGGTCAGCGCGGCGGCGGCGGCCATGGCCAGCGCGGAGGGCAGCCGCAACGCCGTCGGCGAGGTGCCGACAAGCGCCGTCCACCCGTGCATGAGCGCGTAGTAGGGCCCGGTGGCGGCGTCGATGACGCGGGTCAGTCGGACCAGGTCGGGCAGCGGGCGGGTGGCGGCGCTCCAGGTGGCCAGCTCGTCGCGCCACGGCTGCGCGTGTCCGATCCCGACCAGCGTGATCCCCAGCGTGAGCAGCCCCGGTACGACCCACACCGGCCAACCGAGGCGGGCTCGGGACGGCGCAGGCTCGGCGAACGCGCTCACATCCCGCAGCGTCACACGCCCGCCCACCCCCGCCACCCCGCTCCGCCGATTCCACCCCCAACCGGGCCCCACCTCACCCCCCAGCGGTCGATCATGAGGTTGACGGCATCCGCCGCCCCTTTTGTCGCCGCCAACTTCGTGATCGACGACGCTGGGGTGGGGTGATGCTGGTCACCGGGGGTGGGGGGTGGATGGGTGTCGATCTGGGCGGGGGTGCCCGTGATGTGGGATCACCGGGGCGGGCGGTGGTCGGTGGGGCGGTGGTGTGGCAGCATGAGGCGCATGACCGCCGCTGTCGTCCGCCGCTTCGTGGCCCGTCGCCACGTCGACTACGGCCGCGTGCGCAGCGCGATCTGTCCGGCCCACTGACGACGCCCGACCCTTCCGTCTCGGGCGCGTTCCGCGCCGGCCGTCATCGACACCGCCGTCCTCGGCCCTTCCCCGGGCCGGCCGCCGCGTCCGCGCTCCAGGCACCGCAGCAGACAAATCGGAGGACGCCGCGATGGCGGTCAGCAGCACCCCCACCCGCTCGGACCACCCGGCTCCCGCCGCACGGGCCCCCCGCCGGCCGCGTGGCGAGGGCCAGTGGGCGCTCGGGCACCGTGAGCCGCTCAACCCCAACGAGCGGATCAAGAAGGACGACGACCCGCTCAACGTGCGGGACCGGATCGAGAACATCTACGCCCACCGGGGCTTCGCCTCGATCGACCCGCAGGACCTGCGTGGCCGGTTCCGTTGGTGGGGGCTCTACACCCAGCGCAAGGCCGGCATCGACGGCGGGCGCACCGCCGTGCTGGAGCCGCACGAGCTGGAGGACGAGTTCTTCATGCTCCGGGTCCGGGTGGACGGCGGCCAGCTCAACCTGGCCCAGCTGCGTGTGGTCGCGGACATCTCCCGCGAGTTCGCCCGGGACACCGCCGACATCACCGACCGGCAGAACATCCAGTACCACTGGATCCGGGTCGAGGACATGCCGGAGATCTGGCGCCGGCTGGAGTCGGTCGGCCTGCAGACCACCGAGGCGTGCGGCGACTGCCCCCGGATCGTGCTCGGCAGCCCGGTCGCCGGGGTGGCCCGCGACGAGCTGCTCGACCCCACGCCGGCCATCGACGAGATCGTCCGCCGGTACGTCGGCGACAAGGCGTTCTCCAACCTGCCCCGCAAGTTCAAGACCTCCATCTCCTGGCTGGTCGACACCCCGTACGAGGCGAACGACATCGCGCTCCTCGGCGTCGACCACCCCGAGCACGGCCCCGGCTTCGACGTCTGGGTGGGCGGCGGGCTCTCCACCAACCCGATGCTGGCCAAGCGGCTCGGCGTCTGGGTGCCGCTGCACGAGGTGCCGGACGTGTGGGCCGGCGTGGTCGGCATCTTCCGCGACTACGGCTACCGGCGGCTGCGCAACCGGGCCCGACTGAAGTTCCTGGTCGCCGACTGGGGCGTGGAGCGCTTCCGCGAGGTGCTGGAGAAGGAATACCTGGGTCGCGCGCTGCTCGACGGGCCGGCCGCGGAGCTGCCGGCGAAGCCGGTGGACCACATCGGCGTGCACCCGCAGCGTGACGGCGCCAACTACGTGGGCGCGGCACCCGTGGTGGGCCGGGTCTCCGGCACCCAGCTGGCGCAGCTCGCCGACGTGGTCGAGGCGCACGGCAGCGACCGGGTACGGCTCACCCCGTACCAGAAGTTGCTGGTGTTGGACGTGGCGCCGGAGCGGACCGAGTCCCTGGTGACGGCGCTGCGCGGGATCGGCCTGGAGGCCCGGCCGTCGGCCTGGCGGCGCGGCACCATGGCCTGCACCGGCATCGAGTTCTGCAAGCTGGCCATCGTGGAGACCAAGCGGCGCGGCGAGGAGCTGGTGGCCCGGCTGGAGGAGCGGCTGCGCGACTTCGACGCGGACATCTCCATCCACCTCAACGGCTGCCCCAACGCCTGCGCCCGCACCCAGGTCGCGGACATCGGGCTCAAGGGCCAGCTCGTGGTCGGCCCGGACGGCCGGCAGGTCGAGGGCTTCCAGGTGCACCTCGGCGGCGGCCTCGGCATGGCCGCCGGCCAGACCGCCGGCTTCGGCCGCAAGCTGCGCGGCCTGAAGACCACCGCCGACGACCTTCCGGAGTACGTGGAACGGCTGGCCCGCCGCTACCTGGCCGGCCGGACCGAGGGCGAGACGTTCGCCCGCTGGGTGATCAGAGTCGACGAGGAGGAGCTCCGATGAGCGAGCGAAGCGAGCGAATCATCCGGCTCAGCGTGGCCGTGCCTCATCGTGCCGGCGAGCGAAGCGAGGCGGCACGATGAGCGACGCCCGATCCGCGCCTCTCTACTGCCCCTACTGCGGGGAGGAGGACCTGCGACCGCACGAGGCCGGGCACGGCGCCTGGGAGTGCCACGCCTGCGCGCGGGTCTTCTCGGTGCGGTTCACCGGTCTGCTGGGCCGGGCGGTGACCCGGTGAGCGGCCTGGTCTCCGCCACGGGCCTGGGCCTGGTCGGCGCGGGCGGGGCGGCCGACCCGGTCCGGCGCGACCCGGAGGAGCTGCGTCTGCTGGCCGAGGAGGCCGGGCGGGAACTGGCGGACGCGCCCGCGCTGGAGATCGCCCGCTGGGCGGTGGAGACGTTCGGCGAGCGGTTCTGCGTGACCAGTTCGATGGCCGACGGTGTGCTGGCGCACCTGGTCTCCCGGGTCGCCCCCGGCGTGGACGTGGTGTTCCTGGACACCGGGCTGCACTTCCCGGAGACGCTGCGGGTCCGCGACGAGGTGGCCCGGCGGATGCCGGTGCGGGTCCGCTCGATCCGGCCCCGGATGACCGTCGGGCAGCAGGACGGCCAGTACGGCCCGCGTCTGTTCAACCGGTCCCCGGACGACTGCTGCCAGTTGCGCAAGGTGGAACCGCTGGAGCGGGCGCTCGCCGGGTACGACGCCTGGGCCGCCGGGCTGCGCCGGGACGAGTCGCCGACCCGCGCGAACACGCCGGTGGTCGGCTTCGACCCGCGTCGCGGCAAGGTCAAGGTGAACCCGATCGCCGCCTGGACGCAGCGCGAGGTGGACGCGTACGTAGCCCGCCACGACATCCCGGTCAACGAGCTGTTCGCCCGGGGCTACGGCTCGATCGGCTGCTGGCCGTGCACCCGCCGGACGAAGGCGGGGGAGGACCCCCGGGCCGGCCGGTGGGCGATGTTCGAGAAGACCGAGTGCGGGCTGCACACCTGACGGCCGCGCCACCGGTGGTGCTGGTGGCGCACGGCAGCCGCGATCCCCGGGCGGCCGAGGCCACCCGGGCGTTGGCCCGGGCGGTGGCGGTCGCCTGTCCCGGCCGCCCGGTGCTGCCGAGCTGGCTCGACCACACCGACCCCGGTCCGACCGAGGTGCTGCGGGGACTGGCCGCCGACGGGCACTCCCGGGTGGTGCTGGTGCCGCTGCTGCTCACCGCCGCGTACCACCGGAAGGTGGACATCCCGGCGGCGGTGGCAGCGGCCGGCGCGGGCCTCGACGTGCGGGTGGCCGACGTGCTGGGGCCGACCGGCGGCACGGTGGACGGCCGGCTGCTGGCCGGGCTGCGACGCCGGCTGGCGGAGGCCGCCGGGGACGACCCGGGCGACCTGGACGCGGTGGTGCTGGCCGCGGCCGGGACCCGGGACCCGGCCGCGCGGGCGTCGGTGGGCCGGGTCGCCGCGGCGCTCGGCGCCGGCCTGGGCGTGCCCTGCCGCGTCTCCTACGCCTCGGCGGCGCCCCCGGAGGTGGGCGGCGCGGTGGCGCGGCTGCGCGCGGCGGGGGCCGGTCGGGTCGCGGTGGCGGCCTACTTCCTGGCCCCGGGCCGGTTCCACGACGGGGTACGCGCGGCGGCCCGCTCGGCGGGGGCGGTGGCGGTCGCCGACCCGCTCACCGATCTGCCGGAACTCGCCGACCTGGTGCGCCGGCGGGTGGACGCGGCGGCGCGTTGAGCGCCTCGGGACAGCAGAACGCCCCGGCCGGAATCCCGGCCGGGGCGTCTCGCGTGTGCGGGTCAGGCGGAGTGAGCGCGCAGCACCCGGAGACCGCCGCGGCGCTTCACCGCGCGGCGCTCCTCCTCGCTCATCCCACCCCAGACGCCGGCGTCCTGACCGGACTCCAGCGCCCACTGCAGGCACTGGTCGGTCACGGGGCAGCGCCGGCAGACGGCCTTCGCCTGCTCCACCTGCAGGAGAGCCGGACCGGACGTCCCGATCGGGAAGAACAGCTCCGGGTCCTCGTCGCGGCAGACCGAATCGTGGCGCCAGTCCATGGCGGCAACACTCCTCATTCTTAGTGGGTGGCCAGATAACGCTTCGTTGCTATTCCTATATGCATCCGCATTGCCGATAGGTGACGGTCAGCATCCATCAATTCGGCGCTGCGTGAGCAGGCTGCGGGCCCCTGGACCTGCTGGAACAGCTCAACCTGCCGAGCATATCCAGGCAATGTCCCGGTAACACGAGTTCGCTTGTGAATACTTTCACGAACTACAGCGATGTCAAGGGTGACGCTCGGAAAAACTCCGAACAGTGAGCGGGCTCACCACCCATTTGTCCGGGTTTCCGAGGTCTCTGGTTACCCGGCGTGCCACAGTCGAGGATCAATATAGTACGGTCTGCGTGACGTTGCTGACATTTCCGGCACCTTTCCTCGGCGTGGCGGCCACCGCGCCCGCGCGGCGGGGGGTCCGCGTCAACCGACTGGGATACCCGAGACCTAGCAGATTACTCTGAGTGCGGCCGGCACGGAGGTAAATCTGACTTTTTCCCGCTCGCCGAGGTAGTCGCCGTCCAGCTGGAACGGCAGCGGACGCGCCGCGAGCAGGGTGAACTCGGCCACGTCGTGCAGCCGGAGCACCTGCTTGCCGTGCGGATCGGGCTTACGGGAGAAGAACTGGGTCACCGTCCGTGCGGTGCTGGCCACCTTGAGCTGCCGGATGGCGAGCACGTCCAGCCCGAGGTCGAACGACGCCTCCGGGTTCGGGTTGATCTCCCGGTCGCCGAGGTACGTCCACGGCGCGGTGTTCTGGATGATGGCGGTGGCCAACTCCGTCGCCGGCGCCTCACCCGGCCGCTCCAGCGTGATCGGCGGGTGCCGGCGGTCCGAGCCGACGAAGTACTGGCTCGCGGTGGACCGGAAGTAGAGCGCCGGGGTGGAGACCCGACCCCGCTTGCGGGCCTGCTCCACCCGGCGGATGACCGCCGCGTCGAGCCCGAAGCCGGCGCAGAAGGTGAAGTAGCGGTCGTCCGCCCGACCCAGCCCGATGGTGCGGGAGCGGCCCAGCCGCAACCCCTCCAGGATCATGCTGGTGCCGTCCGGCCACTCGCGGGGCAGGCCGAGGGCGCGGGCGAAGACGTTGGTCGAGCCGCCGGGCACGGTCGCCAGGGCCGGCAACCGCTCGGCCGAGGTCTGCCCGGTGCGGAACGTCGGCGGCTCGGCCGCCATCAGCCCGTTGACCACCTCGTTGACCGTGCCGTCGCCACCGAGCGTGACCACCAGGTCGACGCCCTCCTGGGCGGCCTCCCGGGCCAGATTCATGGCGTGGCCCCGTCGGCGGGTGTACCGCACCGACAGGTCGACTTCACTGCGCAGCGCCCGGACGAGCACGTCCCGGCTGCGTTCGCTGGTGGTGGTGGCCTTCGGATTGACCACCAGGACGGCCCGCATGGGCGGCACTGTACCGCGACTACCCACCGGTATCGTGGCGCCCGTGACGATCGACTCCGACCCGGTCCCCGGCCCGCTCCGCGCGGCGGTGCTCCTGCTGCGCGCCGAGGCGGTGGCGCTCGGACTGGTCGCGGCGTGGCTGATCTGGTCCGACCTCACCGCGCCGACCACCGATCTGGCCTCGGCGCTGCTGGTGACCGCGTTCGCCGTCGGCGGCGCGGTCGCGCTCTGGGCGCTCGGCGGCGCGCTGTCCCGTCGGCGGGCCGGCGCCCGCGCGCCGGCCATCGTGCTCCAGCTCATGCTGCTGCCGGTCGGCTGGTTCATGATCGAGGGCGGCCTGGGCTGGCTCGGGCTGCCGCTGATCGCGCTCGGGATCGGCATGGTGGGCCTGCTGGTCAGCGGCCCGACCAACCGGGCGCTCGGCTTCGGCGACCCGACCCCCTGACGGCCGCCCCTGCGGCCGCCCGCGGTGGGTCAGTAGCCGCGGGCGCGTCGGGTCAGCAGCGAGATGGTGGCGCGGCCGTCGGCCGCGTGGGCACCGGCCGAGGTGGTCAGCGCGGTGAGCACCTTCCAGGCGAAGGACGACTCGGACGGGAGCGTGGCCCCCCGCACGGTCGGCACGGTCACCTCGACGGTGAGCGCGTCCTCGGTGACCGCGAAGCGGCACTCCAGCTCGGCGTCGCGGGTCGCGATGGCGAGCAGCATGGCGCACGCCTCGTCGACCGCGATGCGCAGGTCCTCGATCTCGTCGAGGGCGAACTGGAGCCGGGCCGCGAGGCCGGCCGTGGCGGTGCGGAGCACGCCGAGGTAACCACCGTCGGCGGGCACGGTGAGGTGCACGACGTCGTCGTCCGTCGTCGGCTGCCCGGTCAGTTGAGTCACGCCTCATCCCCCCGGTGCGGGACTCTACCCGGTCAGGCGGTCGGACGGGTGGGCGCGGGCGTCGTCCGCGCGGCGAGGTCGCGCAACGCGGCCCCGGTGAGCCGGTACGGGGTCCACTCGTCCATCGGCGTGGCCCCGATCGAGGCGTAGAAGCGGGCCGCCGGGTTCCAGTGCAGCATCCACCAGTCGAGGCGCTCGTAGCCGCGCTCGACGCAGATCGCGGCGAGGGTGGCCAGCAGCATCCGGCCCGCGCCGGTGCCCCGGGCCGCCGGCCGGACGTAGAGGTCCTCCAGGTAGATGCCGTGCACGCCGGCCCAGGTGGAGAAGTTGAGGAACCAGAGGGCGAAGCCGACCGGCTCGTCGGCCGCGTCCACCGCGACGTGGCCGAAGAGCGCCGGAGCGGCCGGGAAGAGCGCCGCGTGGAGCTGTTCGGCGGTCAGGTGGCACTGCTCCGGGGCGCGCTCGTACTCGGCGAGTTCGTGCACCATGGCGACGACGGCCGGTACGTCCTCGGGACGTACCGGCCGGATCGTCGGTGCCGCGACGGGCGACGTCACGCCTGCTTGGTCTCCCAGAAGATCTTCGAGATCTCGTCGATCTTCGAGAGCAGCTCGTCGGCCTTGGCCGGGTCGGTGCCGCCCTTGGCGCCGGCCGCGCCGGCCAGCTTGGTGGCCTCGTTGAAGAGCTGGTGCAGGTGCGGGTACTTCTCGAAGTGCTGCGGCTTGAAGTAGTCGGTCCAGAGCACCCACAGGTGGTGCTTGACCAGGTCCGCCCGCTGCTCCTTGATCAGGATGGCGCGGGTGCGGAACTCCGGGTCGGTGTTGGCCTGGTACTTCTCGCAGATCATTTTGACCGACTCGGCCTCGATCCGGGCCTGCGCCGGGTCGTAGACGCCGCACGGCAGGTCACAGTGGGCACTGGCGGTCACACGGGGCGTGAGGATGCGGGGAAGGCGCATCAGGGTCCTCCATGGGATGTTTGCGATGATCCAAGACGACACTACTCCTGGAGATGCTTTCCAGCGGGCGGGAGGTGAAACCCGGTGCCAGGTGTGGACGAACACGCCGTGCCCGCGCTGCGCGGCCCGCTGGTGCCGGTCCTGGTCACCGGCCCGTCCATGTCGCCCACGCTGCGCCACGGCGACGCGGTGCTGGTCCGCACCGGTGGCCGGCCGGTCCGCCCCGGCGACGTGGTGGTCGCCGTCTTCCGCACCCGCCCCGACCTGCTGGTGGTCAAGCGCGCGGTCGAACCGCGCGCCGGCGGCTGGTGGCTGCGCGGCGACAACGACCTGGTCGCCGACGACTCCCGGGCCTACGGCGTGGCCGACGTCCGCGGCCGGGTGGTGGCCCGCTGGTGGCCGCGTCCGGCCCGGATCAGGGGCCGGCAGGGGTAGCGGCGGATATGACCCCGCTCACATCCTGGGAGCCGGTGCGTGACTATGCTCGGAAAGTGCCCGGGTGACCCCCGCACCGCCGCCCCGCCGGTCGCTGACCACCGCTGACCACGCCGGCCGGTCCGTCTGCATCGACAGATCCTGGAGTCACCATGTCTTCGTCCACCCCGGACCCCGCTGATCCCGTCTTCCGGCTGCACGTCGGCGGCAAGATGGCCGTCACCTCGACGGTGCCGCTGACCAGTCGGGAGGACCTCTCCCTCGCGTACACCCCGGGTGTGGCCCGGGTGTGCGAGGCGATCGCCGCCGACCCCGACCTCGCCGACACCTACACCTGGGTGTCGCACACCGTCGCGGTGGTCACCGACGGCTCCGCCGTGCTCGGTCTGGGCAACATCGGCCCGCGCGCCGCGCTGCCCGTGATGGAGGGCAAGGCGGTGCTGTTCAAGCAGTTCGGCGGCGTGGACGCGGTGCCGGTCTGCCTGGACACCCAGGACGTCGACGAGATCGTCGCGGCGGTCCGGGCGATCGCGCCCTCGTTCGGCGGGATCAACCTGGAGGACATCAGCGCCCCCCGTTGCTTCGAGGTGGAGCGCCGGCTGGACGAGGCGCTGGACATCCCCGTCTTCCACGACGACCAGCACGGCACCGCGATCGTCGTGCTGGCCGCGCTGCGCAACGCGGCGACGCTGCTCAACCGCAAGCTCGGCGACCTGCGGGTCGCGGTCAGCGGCGCCGGGGCGGCGGGGGTGGCGGTGACGAAGATGCTGATCGCCGGCGGCGTCGACCCGGCGCGGGTGGTGGTCTGCGACTCCCGGGGCATCATCGGCCGGCACCGCGAGCTGACCGGCACCAAGGCCGAGCTGGCCGAACTCACCAACGCCGAGGGCCGCCAGGGTGACGTCACCGAGGCGCTGCGCGGCGCGGACGTGCTGGTCGGCGTCTCCGGCGGCCAGATCCCCGAGGCGGCGGTGGCCGGCATGGCCCCCGGCGGCATCGTCTTCGCGCTGGCCAACCCCACCCCGGAGGTCCACCCCGAGGTGGCCGCCCGGCACGTGGCGGTGGTCGCCACCGGGCGCAGCGACTACCCGAACCAGATCAACAACGTGCTCGCCTTCCCGGGCGTGTTCCGGGGCGCGCTGGACGCCGGCGCCACCCGGATCACCGACGCGATGAAGGTGGCCGCCGCCGACGCCATCGCGGGCGTGGTGGCCGAGTCGCTGACCGCGGACGCGATCGTGCCGTCCCCGCTCGACCCGCGGGTCGCCCCGGCGGTCGCGGACGCGGTCGCCGAGGCCGCCCGCCGCGACGGCGTCGCCCGCCGCTGAGGGTGTAAGGAGGGGCACCTTCTTAACGCCTCCGGTAGAGGAAGGGCCCCTTCTTAACGGCCGCTCAGCTTGTTACCGTGCCGATCATGCGTGCCGCCTATGCCTCGGCCTTCGACGCCGACAACCCGCTCGCCGCGCTCACCGTCGGCGACCGTCCCGAGCCGACCCACCCGCAGGACGACTGGGTCACCGTGCGGGTGCGGGCCAGCTCGCTCAACCACCACGACCTCTGGTCGCTGCGCGGCGTCGGGCTGACCGCCGACCAGCTCCCGATGATCCTCGGCTGTGACGCGGTCGGCACCGACCCGGACGGCAACGAGGTGGTCATCTACCCGGTGGTGCCCACCCCGGGCGACCCGCGCGGGGTCTCCATCCTCTCCGAGCACTACCAGGGCACGTTCGCCGAGCTGGTCGCCGTACCCCGGATGAACCTGCTGCCGCTGCCCGACGGCCTGTCGGCGACCGACGCGGCGTGCCTGCCCACGGCCTGGCTCACCGCCTGGCGGATGCTCACCACCAAGGGCCGGATCGCCGACGGCGAGTCGGTGCTGGTCCAGGGCGCCGGCGGTGGCGTGGCCACCGCGGCGGTCGCGCTCGGCGTCGCGCTCGGCAAGCGGGTGTACGCGACCAGCCGCGACGCCGCCAAGCGGGAGCGCATCACCGGGCTGGGGGCGACCGCGCTGGAGCCCGGCGCCCGCCTGCCCGAGCGGGTCGACGTGGTGATCGAGACGGTCGGCGCGGCCACCTTCGACCACTCGCTGAAGTCGGCCGCCCCGATGGCCCGGATCGTGGTGTCCGGCGCGACCGCCGGGCACGAACCCAAGGTCAACCTGCGTCGGGTGTTCGCCATGCAGCTGGAGATCCTCGGCACCTCCATGGGCACCCCGGACGAGCTGGCCGAACTGCTCGCGTTCTGCGCGGAGCACGAGGTCCGCCCGGTGGTGGACCGGGTGGTGCCGTTCAGCGGGATCGCCGAGGCGTTCGCCCGGCTGCACTCCGGCGACGTCTTCGGCAAGGTCGTCATCGACCACACCGCCTGACCCGCACGGCGCGCGCCGGCCGCGCGGACGGCATGTTAAGAAGGGGCCCCTTCTCTACCGGAGGCGTTAAGAAGGGGCCCTTCCTTACAAGCGGTCGTCGAGGGTGGCCAGGCCGCCCCTGGCGGCGTCGGCGGGCAGACGCTTCTTCGCCGCCGGGTCGCCGTAGAGCGTCCAGCGCAGGAACTCGACGGTGGTGTCGGCGACCACGCCCAGCGCCCTGCCGTCACCCAGCAACGCCCGACCGTGGTCACCCTTCGGCAGGCTGAGCATCGCCTTGGGCCACGGCACCGCGTCGTAGACGGCGCGGCCGGCCGCGTACGACACCACCTCGTCCGCCTCGCCGTGCACGAACAGCTGCGGCGCGGCGGCCCCGGCGAACGCGGTGCCGACGCCGAGCCCCGTGCCGGCGAAGACGATGCCGGCGTCGAGCCGCTCGTCCCGCCCCGCGGTGAACAGCCCGATGGTGGTCACCCCGCCGGCGCTGTGCCCGGTCGCCGCGACCCGCTCCGGATCCAGCCGGCCGCGCAGCGGGTCGCCCGCCTTCTCGCCGAGGGCGAGCACCCGGGTCAGCACGTACGACACGTCGGCCGGCTGGTTGAGCACGTCCAGCGGGTTGCCGTCGCCACCCCGGCCGGTGTGCGGGAAGCGCGGCGCGGCGACCACGAAACCGGCCGCCGCCCAGCGCGTGAGCAGCACCTGGTAGTCCTCCGGCCGGGCGCCGAGGCCGTGACTGAACAGCACCACCGGGAACCGCCCGTCCGCCGCCGGCGCGGACCGCTCGGCCGCGCCACCGGCCGCGCCCTCCGCCGGGTACCAGAGCGTCACCGGCAACGGCCGGTCGCCGTCGCGGTTCAGCTTCACCTGGCGTACGCCGACCGCGAAGCTCTCCGTGGGCGCCTTCCCGGCGGGTACGCGCGGCGTGGGCGCCGTGGTCGTCGGCGGGGTGTCGGGTGCGGGCCGCCCGGTCGGGGCGGTCGGCTCGGAACAGCCGGTCAGGCCGGCGCCGAACAGGGCGGCGGCGGTGGCCAGGGCGACGGGACGACGGCGCATGAACTCGATTGTGCCTCGCGATCGGGAGCGACCCGGTCGGGTCAGCGCAGCGGGTGGCCGCCGGTGGACGCCCGGAGACGGGCCAGGTCGGCGGCGTCCTTGGCGCGGCGCGGCCGGTCGGGCATCCAGACCGGGAACATCTCCTTGAACTCGATCTGCGCGGCCACGCTGATCACCGGCGCGGTGAGCGGGCCGATCCGGCCGGACGGACCGTTCAGCATCCCCTCCGGCAGGGGAGTGCCCGCCCACGGGCCGGCCCCGACCACCACCCGTCCGGCCTCGTCCCGGTCCAGGTACGCGAAGCTCAGCTCGACGTCGCCCCGGAGCACGTCGAGCTGCGTCGCCGCCGGCATCCGCGGGTCGGGCCGCCAGCCGAGCGCGGCCAGCCGGGCGGACAGTCCCTCGGCGTCGCGGCGCCAGCAGTACCAGTCGACGTCGACGTGCGGGCGGCTCACCGCGCCGAGATGGAAGTCCATCGCCCAGCCACCCCGCAGCCACACCTCGACCCCGGCCACCCCGGCCACCTCGACGACCTCCCGAATCGCGCCAAGTTGCCGCCCGGCCAGCCCGTCCACGCCCGCACCCTAACCGTCGATCATGAAGTTGGCGGGGTTCGGTGTCCGGTTTGTCGCCGTCAACTTCATGATCGACGAGGCGGGAACCGGGGGTCAGGAGGGGAAGGAGCGGGTGGTGAAGGCGGTCAGGGCGGGGGCGGTGGCGTCGGCGGGGAGGCGGCGCAGCGCGGCCCGGTCGGCGTAGAGCGTCCAGCGCAGGAAGTCCGTGGTGGTGGCGAGCACCTGGGGGAAGCCGGGCCGGCCGGGGTTCAGGTACTCGCCGTGGCCCTGACCGGGCAGGCTCAGGAACGCGGCCGGCCCGAGACAGCGGGCGTACGCGGCCCGGCCGATCGACTCCGGCACGACGCGGTCGGCGCCGCCGTGCACGAACAGCATCGGCGCGAGCGGCCGGGCGACGCCGGCGACCGGCCGGCCACCGGCGATCACGATCCCGGCCCGTACCGGGAACGGCTGTCCGGCGGCGAACATGCCGAGCGTGGTGTGACCGCCGGCGGAGTGCCCGGCGGCGGCGAACCGGTCCACGGCCAGGTGTGCGCCGAGCGGGTCACCGGGGCGGGCGCCCAGGCGGACCAGGTGTCGGACCAGCCGCCAGGCGTCGGCCGGCTGGTTGCGGACGTCGTCGCGGGTGAAGCTCCGGGCGCGCAGGTTGGTGCGGGGGTAGGTGGGCGCGGCCACCACGAAACCCGCGGCGGCCCAGCGGGTGGTCAGCTGCGCGTGCAGCCCGGGCAGGCTGCGCAGGCCGTGGCTGAACACGACCACCGGGAAGCGCCCGACGGCCACCCGGGCCCTCGCCCGGACACCCGGCGCGGCGGGAGGGGCGGTGACCGGGCCGGGGGAGGGGGACGGCTCCACCGGGTACCAGACGGTGACCGGCAGGGGGCGGATGCCGTCCGGGTCGACGGTGAACTGTCGCATCCCCACCGCGTACGGGCGCTCCGGCGCGGCCGGGACCGGACCGGTGGTGGCGACGGCCGACCCGCAGCCGGCCAGCAGCGCGGTCATCAGCACGGCCACCAGCCGCTGCCCCGTCATGCCTGCACGGTAGGCAGCCGAGCGGCCTGGCCGCGCCCGCCGTCCGGGCCGGCTGCCTCCGCCACCCGGCCGGGCCGTGCCTCCACCGCCCGGGCGGGTTTGCGCGCGCCGGCCGCCCGGGTCCGTCGACGCCGGCACGGCGGGGCACGCGGGGACGGCGGGCTTCGCTAGGGTCACCCGCATGGCTGAGAACTACACCGACCCGAGCGGCAACACCGCGCAGTTCCGCGCCTTCGTGGACGCGCCCGAGCCGGCCGCGGCCGCGGCCGCGCCGTCCCGGTTGCCGCTGATCGCCGGCCTCGCCGTCGCCGCCGTGGTGGTCGTCGGCCTCATCGCGTGGATCGCCCTGGGCTGAACCACGTCGTCGGCGAGGTGGGGTCGATCAGGGTGGTCAGGCGGCCAGCACCTCGCGGGTCTCGCGGGCGATCTCCCGCTCCTCGTCGGTGCCGACCACGAGCACGGTGACCTCGGCGCCGGCCGGGGAGATCACCCGGTCGCCGGTGCCGTCGTTGCGGCGCGGGTCCACGGCGACGCCGAGCCGGTCCAGCGCGGCCAGCGACGCCGCCCGGACCGGCGCGGCGTGCTCACCGACGCCGGCGGTGAACGCGATCGCGTCGACCCGCCCGAGCAACGCGTAGTACGCCCCCACGTAGCCGGTGATCCGGCGGCAGTAGACGTCGAACGCCAGCGCCGCGTGCGGGTCGCCGGCGTCCCGGCGGGCCAGCACCTCCCGCATGTCGTTGACGCCGGTCAGCCCGAGCAGGCCGCTGCGGTGGTTGAGCAGGTCGTCGATCTCGTCCACGCCCATCCCGCCCTCGCGGCGCAGGTGGAAGATGACGGTCGGGTCGAGGTCACCGCTGCGGGTGCCCATCACCAGGCCCTCCAGCGGCGACATGCCCATCGACGTGGCCACGCTCCGGCCGCCCCGCACCGCGCACGCGCTCGCCCCGTTGCCCAGGTGCAGCGTGATCGTGTTCAGCTCGGCGTACGGCCGGTCGAGCAGTTCCGCCGCCCGCCGCGAGACGTACGCGTGCGAGGTGCCGTGGAAGCCGTAGCGGCGCACGCCGTACCGCTCGGCGGTCTCCCGGTCGATCGCGTACGTGGCGGCGGCCTCCGGCAGCGTGTGGTGGAACGCGGTGTCGAAGACGGCGACCTGCGGGGTGTCCGGCAGCGCCTCCCGGGCCACCCGGATGCCGGCCAGGTTGGCCGGGTTGTGTAGCGGGGCGAGCGGGACCAGCTCCTCGATCCCGGTGACCACCGCCTCGTCGATCAGCACCGGAGCGCTGAACCGCCGTCCGCCGTGCACCACCCGGTGCCCGACGCCCGCCAGGCCGGTCAGGTCGAGCCGTTCGATGATCTCCCGGACCGCGCTCTCGTGGTCGGCCGGCCCGCCGCCGGGTTCGCCGATCCGCTCCACGGTGCCCTTGTCGCGCACCTCGTCGCCGTCGTACAGCCGGTACTTGACCGACGAGGAGCCGCTGTTGAGGACCAGGATGCGGCTCATTCCGACGCCTCCGCGGCGGCCTGGATGGCGGTGATCGCCACCGTGTTGACGATGTCGGACACGGTGGCGCCCCGGGACAGGTCGTTGACCGGCCGGCGCAGGCCCTGCATGACCGGGCCGACCGCGACCGCGCCGGCGGAGCGCTGCACCGCCTTGTACGTGTTGTTGCCGGTGTTCAGGTCCGGGAAGATGAACACCGTGGCGCGTCCCGCCACCGGGCTGTCCGGCAGCTTGGTCGCGGCGACCTGCGGGTCGATCGCCGCGTCGTACTGGATCGGGCCGTCGACCAGCAGTTCCGGCCGCCGCTCGCGGACCAGCTCGGTGGCCGCCGCGACCTTCTCCACGTCCGCGCCGGCGCCGGAGCTGCCGGTGGAGTACGACAGCATCGCCACCCGTGGCTCGATGCCGAACCGGGCCGCGGTGTCGGCGGAGGAGATGGCGATGTCGGCGAGTTGGGCGGCGTCCGGGTCCGGGTTGACCGCGCAGTCGCCGTAGACCAGCACCCGGTCGGCGAGCAGCATGAAGAACACGCTGGAGGCGACCGAGACGCCGGGCACGGTCCGAATGATCTCGAACGCCGGCCGGATGGTCGCGGCCGTGGTGTGCGTGGCCCCGGAGACCATCCCGTCGGCGTGGCCGGTCTGCACCATCATCGTGCCGAAGTAGTTGGGCTGCGCCACGATGTCGTGCGCCAGCTCCGGCGTCACGCCCCGGTGCGCGCGCAGCTTCGCGTACGTGGCGGCGAACTCGTCCCGCCACTCGCTGGTCGCCGGGTCGACGATCTGCGCGTCGCCGACGTCGACGCCCAGTTCCCGGGTCCGCCGGGCGATCTCGTCCGGGCGGCCGAGCAGGGTCAGCTCGGCGACGCCCCGGCGCAGCAGCACCTCCGCCGCGCGCAGGATCCGCTCCTCGGCGCCCTCGGGCAGCACCAGCCGGCGACGGCGGGCCCGGGCCCGGTCGATCAGGTCGTTCTCGAACATCAGCGGGGTGACCCGGGCGGAGCGGGTGACCCGCAGCCGCCGGGCCAGGTCGTCGGTGTCCACGCAGCGCTCGAACGCGCCCAGCGCCGCGTCGACCTTGCGCGGGTTGGCCGTGCTGGGGCGGCCCTCGATCCGGCTGGACGCCTCGACCGTGTCGTAGCTGTCGGTGGGCACCGACAGCACGGCCAGCCCGGTGTTCATCCGCTCGACCAGCCGCATCGCCCGGGGGTCGGGCTGCTCACCGAGCGTGAGCACCAGCCCGGCCAGCGACACCTGCCCCGCCACGTGCGCGGCGCCGGCCGCCACCAGCAGGTCGGCGCGGTCGCCCGGGGTGATCACCAGCGCGCCGTCGGTCAGGTGGTCCAGCAGCGTCGGCACGTGTGCGGCGCCCACGACGTAGTCGAGCACGTCGCGGTCCAGCGCGGCCTGGTCGCCGGCGAGCAGGGTGGCGCCGAGCGCCGCCGCCACCTCGGCCACCGTCGGCGCCGACACGGTCGGCACCTCCGGGATCGCGTACGCGGGGACCGGCAGCTCGGGCAGCGTCATCGGCCCGGGCACGCGGTTGGCGACCACCGCGACCACCGTCGCGCCGAGGTCGGCCAGATCGTGGTACGCGCCGCGCAGCGCCGCCGCGATCGCCTCGGGCGGCTGCCCGAAGCCGTCCACCACGGGCACCACGACGCTGCCGAACTCGGTCGCCAGCCGGGCGTTGAAGGCCAGCTCGCGCGGGCCGGCGCCGTCCCCGTCGGCGAAGTCGCTGCCCACCACCACGACGGCGGGGCAGCGTCGTTCCACGTCCCGGTAGCGGGCCACGATCGCCGAGATCAGCTCCTCCCGGCGGCCGTTCGCGACCAGCTCGGTGGCCTCGGCATAGGTGGCGCCGTGCAGCTCGCCGACCGGCAGCTCGACCCGGTAGCGCTCGGTGAGCAGGGCCAGGATCGGGTCGGCGCCGTCGCCGGCGACCAGCGGCCGGAACGCGCCGATCCGCCCGACCTGTCGGGACAGCAGCTCGGCCAGCCCGAGCGCCACCGTCGACTTGCCCCCGCCCGACCCCACACTGGTCAGGTACACGCTGCGCGCCACGACCTCACGCTACAAGATCGCGCGAACCCGCGCCCAGGTCCTTCGCCCCGTCCCGTCCCGCCCCGCCCCGCCCCGGCGATCTTGCACTTCCGGTCCACGAGATGCCCGATTCGTGGCCTTCGCCGGGGCCGTAACCGCAAGATCGCGAGAGGCGAGGGCGTTACTCGTCGTCGGGGTCGTCGAGGCGGGCCAGCCAGGTGGCGAAGCGTTCGATCGGGGTCTCGAACTCGGGGTTCAGGTCGACGAAGTCCCGCAGGCGCTCGCCGAGCCACTCCAGGCTGACCTGCTCGTCGCCCCGGCGCTCGACCAGCTCCTCGATGCCACGGTCGGTGAAGTACACGGTGTTCCTCTCGTCGTACGGCAGCGGCCCGCCCCGATGTCGGGGCGGGCCGCTGCGGGTGATGTCACGGGCGGGGGAGAGCCGCCTCGATCAGCGCGTTCTGCTCGACCTCGTGCATCTTCGCCGAGCCGACCGCCGGGGCGGCGGCGGACGGGCGGGAGATGCGGCGCAGCCGGACCTCGGGCAGGTGCTCCAGCAGGTTGAGCGCGACGAACGACCAGCCGCCCTGGTTGGCCGGCTCCTCCTGGACCCAGGCGAAGTCCTCGGCGTTCGGGTACTGCGCCAGCGCGGCCCGGACCTCCTCGACGGGCAGCGGGTAGAGCTGCTCCATCCGGAGGATCGCGGTGTCGGTGACGCCCCGCTCCTGCCGGGCCTGGAACAGGTCGTAGTAGACCTTGCCCGAGCAGAGCAGCACCCGCTTCACCTGCTCCGGTGCCGGAGCGGCGGTGTCGGCCAGCACCGGCTGGAACGTGCCGGTGGTGAAGTCCTCCACCGGCGACACGCAGAGCTTGTGCCGCAGCAGCGACTTCGGCGTGAACACCACCAGCGGCTTGCGCTTGGGCGACAGGGCCTGGCGACGCAGCAGGTGGAAGTAGTTCGCCGGGGTGGTCGGGATGGCCACCCGCATGTTGTCCTCGGCGCAGAGCTGGAGGAAGCGCTCCGGACGGCCGGAGGTGTGGTCCGGTCCCTGCCCCTCGTGGCCGTGCGGCAGCAGCAGGGTGACCGCCGAGCGCTGGCCCCACTTCACCTCGCCGGAGGAGATGAACTCGTCGATCACCGACTGGGCGCCGTTGACGAAGTCACCGAACTGGGCCTCCCAGGCCACCAGCGCGTTGACGTTCTCCACCGAGTAGCCGTACTCGAAGCCCATGGCGGCGTATTCGGAGAGCAGCGAGTCGTGGACGAAGAAGCGGGACCGCTCGCCGTCGGCGGTGAGCGACTTCAACGGCAGGTAGTCGTCGCCGGTCTTCGAGTCGACCACCGAGGCGTGCCGCTGGACGAACGTGCCCCGGCGCGAGTCCTGCCCGGCCAGCCGGACCGTCACGCCGTCGTGCAGCAGCGAGCCGAACGCGATGATCTCGCCGAAGCCCCAGTCGATGCCGCCCTCGACGGACATCTTCCGCCGCCGCTCCAGCAGCTGCTGGATCCGCTTGTGCGGGGTGAAGCCCTCCGGCAGGTTGACGTGCGCCTCGCCGATCGCCTTGACCACGGCGGCGTCGGTGGCGGTGTCGACCTGCGGCTCCGGCTCGTCCTCCCGCTTCGGGCGGCTGAGCTGGCGCGGGCTGGTGGCGGCGTCCCGGGTGGCCTTGAAGACCCGCTCCAACTGCCCCTGGTAGTCGCGCAGCAGCTCCTCGGCGTCCTCCACGGTGATGTCACCGCGCCCGATCAGCTCCTCGGTGTAGAGCTTCCGGACCGACCGCTTCGAGTCGATGATCTTGTACATCTCCGGGTTGGACATCGACGGGTCGTCGCCCTCGTTGTGCCCGCGCCGGCGGTAGCAGACCATGTCGATCACGACGTCCTTGTTGAACGCCTGCCGGTACTCGAAGGCGAGCCGGGCCACCCGGACCACGGCCTCCGGGTCGTCGCCGTTCACGTGGAAGATGGGCGCCTGGATCATCCGGGCCACGTCGGTGCTGTAGAGGCTGGACCGGCTGTACTCCGGGGCGGTGGTGAAACCGACCTGGTTGTTGACCACCACGTGCACGGTGCCGCCGGTGCGGTAGCCGCGCAGCTGGGACAGGTTGAGGGTCTCGGCGACCACGCCCTGGCCGGCGAAGGCGGCGTCGCCGTGCACCGCCAGCGGCAGCACGGTGTAGCCCTCCAGCTTGAGGTCGATCCGGTCCTGCTTGGCCCGGACGATGCCCTCCAGCACCGGGTCGACGGCCTCCAGGTGCGACGGGTTCGCCACCACCGAGACCTTGACCGCGTGCTCGCCGTCCGGGGTGGTGAACTTGCCGTTCTGGCCGAGGTGGTACTTCACGTCGCCCGAGCCCTGCGTGGAGCGCGGGTCGAGGTGCCCCTCGAACTCGGAGAAGATCTTCTCGTACGGCTTGCCGACGATGTTGGCCAGCACGTTGAGCCGGCCCCGGTGGGCCATGCCGATGACGACCTCGTCCAGCCCCGCCTCGGCGGAGGACTCCAGCACCTCGCCGAGCAGCGGGATCAGCGACTCGCCGCCCTCCAGCGAGAAGCGCTTCTGGCCGACGTACTTGGTCTGCAGGAAGGTCTCGAACGCCTCGGCGGCGTTGAGCCGGTTGAGCACGTGCTTCTGCTCGTCGGAGCTGGGCTTCTCGTACTTGCGCTCGACCCGCTCCTGGATCCAGCGGCGCTCCTCCGGGTCCTGGATGTGCATGTACTCGATGCCCACCCGGCGGCAGTAGGAGTCACGCAGCACGCCGAGGATCGAGCGCAGCTTCATCCGCTGCTGGCCGGCGAAGCCGTTGACCGGGAAGACCCGGTCGAGGTCCCACAGCGTCAGCCCGTGCTGGAGCACGTCCAGGTCGGGGTGCTTACGGATCTTGAACTCGAGCGGGTCGGTGTCGGCCATCAGGTGACCGCGCACCCGGTACGCGTGGATCAGCTCGTGCACCCGCGCGGTCTTGTTGATCTGGCCCTCGCTGTCGACGGCCACGTCGCGCATCCAGCGCACCGGCTCGTACGGGATCCGCAGCGAGGTGAAGATCTCGTCGTAGAAGCCGCGCTCGCCGAGCATCAGCTCGTGCATCACCTTGAGGAACTCGCCGGACTGCGCGCCCTGGATGATCCGGTGGTCGTAGGTGCTGGTCAGCGTGATGACCTTGCTGACCGCGTTCTCGGCCAGGGTGGCCTCGCTCATGCCCTGGTAGGGCGCCGGGTATTCCATCGCGCCGACGCCGATGATGGCGCTCTGGCCCTGCATCAGGCGCGGGATCGAGTGCACCGTGCCGATGCCGCCCGGGTTGGTCAGCGAGATGGTGGTGCCGGAGTAGTCCTCCATGGTCAGCTCGTTGCGGCGGGCGCGCCGGACCACGTCCTCGTACGCCTGCCAGAACTGCCGGAAGTCCATCTGCTCGCAGCCCTTGATGGACGGCACGACCAGGTTGCGGGAGCCGTCCGGCTTGACCAGGTCGATGGCGATGCCCAGGTTGACGTGCTCCGGGCGGACCATCGCCGGCTTGCCGTCGACCTCGGCGAAGGAGTTGTTCATCTCCGGGTGCTCGACGACCGCGCGGACGAGCGCGTACCCGATCAGGTGGGTGAAGCTGACCTTGCCACCCCGGCCGCGGGCCAGGTGGTTGTTGATCACGATGCGGTTGTCGACGAGCAGCTTGGCCGGGACCGCGCGCACGCTGGTGGCGGTGGGGACGGCGAGCGACGCGTCCATGTTCTGGACGATCTTGGCGGCCACGCCGCGCAGCGTGGTGGTGCCGGCGGCGCTCGCGGTCGGCGCCTTCGCGGCCGGCTTGGCCGGGGCGGCCTTCTTCGCCGGGGCCGGCTCGGGCGCCTTCGCCGCCGGCTTGGCGGCGGGCTTGGCGGTCGGCTTGGCCGGGGCGGGGGCGGCCTTGGCGGGGGCGGGCTGCTCGGTGACCGTGGCCACGGCCTCCTGCTGCTCCGCGGGCTCGGGCTTGGCGGCCGGCTTGGCCGGCGCCTCCGCACGCGGTGTGGCGGCGCCCGGCGCCGGCCGGTAGTCGGCGAAGAAGTCGTGCCAGGCCGAATCGACGCTCGAGGGGTCGGCGAGGTAGCGCTGGTACATCTCCTCGACGATCCACTCGTTCGGGCCGAAACCCGCCAGTGGGTTCTCCTGCGATGTCTGCTGGGTCGACACGGCCGCTAATCGCCTCTTTCACGCGGTTGTGAATGTCACGCGGTGGCTCCCGTGCCCGCTTCGCCGGGGCACGGAAGACGGATCCCAGGCTACGCCGTGCGATTGCCGCAGGCATTCTCGCCTCCGGCTGGTGGCCCGTTTCACAGAAGATGCCAGAAGTTCGGCAAACGCTGCGTGATCCGGCGACTCCTGCTAGACGACCGCGGCCCCGGCCGGTGACACGGGGTCACCGGCCGGGGCCACTCGTTGCGCGGCGACTCAGGAGATGTCGCGCCGGCGGATCGTCAGCACGCCGATCGCGCCGGTCACCACCGCGTACCCGATGAGCACCGCGGCGCCCGCCCACCGGGGCGGGTTGCCGGGGATCTCGGCGCCGCTGACCATCAGACCCGAGGCCAGCGACGGCACCAGCAGCTGGAGCTGGTTGATCCAGTCGCCGAACCGCTGCGCCAGCAGGCCGATGGCGATGGCCGCGCCGATGGTGCCACCCAGGTAGAGCAGGATGCCGGTCACGGTGGCGCCGATCTGGCTGCGGATCAGCACGCCGAGCCCGACGCCGAGCACCGACCAGAGCAGGTAGGCCAGCCCGTTGAGGGCCACCGCGCGCCAGACCGCCCCGCTGCCGAACTGCGCGCCGACGTCCGTGGCGTTCAGGATCAGCGGCGCGAAGATCAGGTTGAGCACCGTGGTGCCGATCCAGAACAGCAGCGCCAGCACGCCGGCGGCGGCCAGCTTGGCCAGCATCACCGCGGTGCGGTGCGGCGCGGTGAGGAACGTGGTGGTCACCGTCTGGTGGAAGAACTCGCTGGTCACCACCACGATGCCGAGCAGCATCACGATGAGCAGCCCGAAGAACTGCCCGTTGGTGTAAAGGTTGGCCGCGATGCTGTCGGCGCTGGAGACCGCCTGCACCTGGTCGGCCTGGTCGGCCGGCACGTCGCCGACGTTGCCGCTGGCCAGCGCGTCGGTCTGCAGCCAGTTGAAGAGCAGCGCGAGCCCCCACAGGGGAACGCTGATCAGCGCGAAGATCCACCAGGTGCTGGTGGTGCGGATCTTGAGCAGTTCGGATCGGACCAGCGTCATCGGATCTCCGCCTTTCCGGCCGTCAGCTCCAGGAAGACCCCTTCGAGGTCGGGTCGCTCGGTGGTCAGCTCGTGCAGCTCCACCTTGGCCGCCAGCGCGACGCGGCCCACGGTCGGCGCGTCCACGCCACCCACCAGGAGCGCGCCGTGCGGGTCGGCGTCGACCGTGGCGGACTGCTCGCGCAGCGCCGCGGCCAGCTCGTCCGCCTGCGGGGTACGCACCCGCACCCGGGCGCCGTGCGTCATCGAGCCCATCACCTGCTCGACCGGACCCTGCCGGACCAACTTGCCGGCGGCGATGATCACCACGTCGTCGGCGAGCAGCTGCATCTCGGAGAGCAGGTGGCTGGAGACCAGCACGGTACGACCCTCGGCGGCCAGCCCCTTGAGGAAGCCGCGCATCCAGCGGATGCCCTCCGGGTCCAGGCCGTTGGCCGGCTCGTCCAGGATCAGCACCTGCGGGTTGCCGAGCATCGCGGCGGCGATCCCGAGCCGCTGCTTCATGCCCAGCGAGTAGCCCTTGAACTTGCGCTTCGCCGCCGGGGAGAGCCCGACCAGGGCGAGCGCCTCGTCCGCCCGCTCCTTCGGCAGCCCGGCCGCCGCGCAGATCACCCGCAGGTGGTTGATGCCGGTGCGGCCCTTGTGCGCGCTGGACGCCTCCAGCACCGCGCCCACCGTGCGCAGCGGGTCGGTCAGGTCGGCGTACCGGTGGCCGCCGATGGTGGCCGTGCCGGCGGTCGGCGTGACCAGGTTGAGCAACATGCGCAGGGTGGTCGTCTTACCCGCGCCGTTCGGGCCGAGGAAGCCGGTGACCCGGCCCGGCTCGACGGTGAACGACAGGTTGTCGACCGCCCGGACGTTCTTGTATTGCTTGCTCAGGCCGGACACGATGATCTGGCCGGTCGCGGCACTGGGGCGTGGCTGCCCGTCGGACATCATTCTCCTCTCCTGCCCCGGCGCGCTGGACGCACGCCGGTGGGGGCGCCGTTGCGGGGGCGCCCCGCACAGCCTTCCAACCCGGCGCAAGGGGGTCAATCAGGCGGGATGCGTACGCGCCGTCCTCCTCAGGGAGGAGATCAGCTCGCCGGCACCGCGACCCAGGTGGCACGGGCCCGGCCGAGCAGGGTGCCGTCCGGCCCGTACAGGCTGGTGTGCACCTCCGCCTTCCGCCCCTCGCCGCCCACCGCGAGGCCGGTCACCACGCACTCGTCGCCGGGCCGCGGCAGCGCGGTGACCTGCGCGGCGATCCGGCCCAACACGTACGGGCGGCCGGGGGAGAGCACCGCCCAGCCGCCCGGGCAGTCCAGCGCCGCCCAGACCGTCGCCGGCACCACCTCGGCCGGCGCGCGGAACGGCGCGGCGGTCCGCCCGTCGGGCAACCGGCCGGGGAAGATCCGCAGCCCGTCCGGGCGTGTCGGCCCGCAGACGTAGCAGCCGGGGAACGGGTGGTCCACCAGACCGGGGTACGCCCGCGCGGCCTGCTCGGCCGTCGCCCGGTCCACCGGCGGCACGACCGCGTCGACCGGCTCGACCCGGCGTACCTCGGCGACCAGCCGGCCCTCCGGGTCGCGCACCTCGCCGTCGCCGCCGGTCAGCGGGGTGTCCAGCGGCGGCGGCCGGCGCAGCGTGACCTCCACCGGCCCCCGGTCGTCGAGCAGCGCGGCGAAGATCCCGGCGCTCCAGCCGCCGTTGCCGGAGCCGTCCGGTCCGTGGAAGCGGGCCTCGACGAGCATGTGCACCTCCGGGTCCGTGCGCCGCCGGCGCCGTCGTCGGCGGTCGCCCGGCAGCCTCGCACACCCGCCGGCACCGGTTCGCGCACGCCGCCGCCGACGGGCGTTCACCGGATCGACACCCCTCACCCCGGGGGCGGCAACCCGGGGCCCTTACACAGGACCCATGGCCGTTCTGCACGCCGCTGGCGCACCGCTCACGACCAGCGGTTACACCCTGCTGATCGCCGACGACCCGACCCTGGTCGCGGCCGCGCAACGCCTGCGCCACGAGGTGTTCGCCAGCGAACTCGGCGCCACCCTGCCGCCGGGGTCCGCCGGGCTCGACGCCGACGAGTTCGACGCCCACTGCGACCACCTGGTGGTGCTCCGCGAGGGCACCGAGGAGGTGGTCGGCACCTACCGGCTGCTGCCGCCCGGACGCACCGACCGGCGGTACGCCGACGGCGAGTTCGACCTGGCCCCGCTGGCCCCGCTCCGCGACGACCTGGTCGAGGCGGGGCGCTCCTGCGTGCACCCGGACCACCGCACCGGGGCGGTGATCAACCTGATGTGGGCCGGGATCTGCCGCTACCTGCACCTGCGTGGCTCGCGCTGGCTCGGCGGCTGCGCCTCGGTGCCGGTCGCCGACGGCGGGACCGCCGCCGCCGAGGTGTGGGCGCAGGTGCGGGCGCGGCATCTCGCTCCGCCGCCGCTGCGGGTCACCCCGCGCCGGCCCTGGCTCGCCGAGGCGCCGGCCGCCGTCGACCCCGTCACGCTGACCGCCGCCGAACGCCGGGCGCTCGTCCCGCCGCTGCTCCGCGGCTACCTGCGGCTCGGCGCGTGGGTCGGTGGCGAGCCCGCGTACGACCCGGACTTCGGCTGCGCCGACTTCTACGTGCTCTTCTCGCTGGACCGGATGAACCCGCGCTACCTGAAGCACTTCCTCGGCGAGGTCGGCTCGTGACCGCCGAGGGGCTCTGGCGGCCCGCCTCGGGCTGCGGGCCGGACTGCCTGCCGCCGCCCGCCGCGCCGGACGTGTCGTGGGCGCGACGGGCCGGGCGGCTGCTCGGCGTACTCGCGATGGTGTTGGCCGGGGTCGGCCTGGCCGCGGTGCTGCCGCTGCTGCCGGCGCCCGACCGGCGGGCGGCGCTGCGCCGCTGGGCCCGGGGGACGCTGCGCGCCCTCGGCGTCCGGCTGACGGTCCGGGGCCGGCCGCCGCGCCGCCGCGCGCTGCTGGTCGCCAACCACGTCTCCTGGTTGGACGTCCTCGCGGTGCTCGCCGTCACGCCGGCCCGGATGCTGGCCAAGCGCGAGGTCCGGGGCTGGCCGGTGGTCGGCGCGCTGGCCGCCGCGGCCGGCACGGTCTTCGTGGACCGCGCCCGACCGCACGAGCTGCCCGCCACGGTCGGCCGGGTGGCCGACGCGTTGCGTGCCGGGCACCCGGTGGCGGTGTTCCCGGAGGGCACCACCTGGTGCGGCGCGGTGACGGACTGCCGCCCCGCCCGGGGCTTCCGACCGGCGATGTTCGAGGCCGCGGTCGTCGCCGGGGCGCCAGTGGTACCGCTCGGCCTCGCCTACCGGCACGCCGGCGACCCGAGCACGCTGCCCGCGTTCCTCGGCGAGGAGACGCTCTGGGCGTCGGTGCGCCGGGTGCTGGCGGCCCGGGACCTGACCGTGGCGGTCACCGTGGCGGCCGCCCTGCACCCGGCCGACGGGGCGGACCGGCGGCTGCTGGCCCGAGCCGCCGAGTCCGCCGTCCACCCGGCGCCGCCCGCCCGGACCCGGGTGACCCGTTCCGTCCCGGTGCTCGGTGACCCGACCGGGTATCCGCTCGCGCCGGCACCCCGGTCCCGCTCCCGGAGCGCCCCGGCCGTGGCAGATGCGCCGCCGATCACCGGTACCCCTTCCCGCGGGCCGGATCTCGACCTGGCCGCCTGACCACTCCATCGCCCAGTCACCGCGCCCCACCCCTCAGGACGCCCACAGATCTTGGTACGAAGCGGCCCTCAGGGCGGGCCTCCACGTACCAAGATCTCGGGCGTTCATGAGGTGAGCGCAGGGACGCGCACTCGACTCGTCGATCAAGGAGTTTGCGTCGGCGGTCGGCCCGGAACTCGACGCGAACTCCTTGATCAACAAGCGGGAAGGCGACGCGATACGGTCGCGATAGCGACTTGTTCAGTCGCGATGTATCGCGTTATGGTTCTCTCGTCATCGGGCGTGCCCCTGGGCGGCGCGCGACGAGGGGAGAAACCATGGCCAGCTGGACGGTCGACAGCCCGCGGCGGCTCACCCTGGACGAGCCGGTCACCCGGCTGGAGGTCCGGCTGGTCAGCGGCCGGCTCAACGTGGTGGCCACCGACGGCCCGGCCCGGGTCGACGTCACCCGGATCAGCCGCCGGCCACTCGTGGTCGAGCTGCGCGACGGCCAATTGACCGTCCGGCACGAGCGGACCACCCGTTGGCCGGGCGTGCTCTGGTGGCTGGGTCAGCTCCGCCGCCGCTACCGCGCCGAGGTGTCCGTGGCCGTGCCGGCCGAGGCGCTGGCCGACCTGCACCTGGTCGACGGCGCGCTGGTCGCCTCCGGGCTGCGGCGCGACACCCGGGTCGACGTCACCTCCGGCCAGGTCACCCTGATGGGGCTGCGTGGCCGCACCACCGCCAAGGTCGTCTCCGGCCCCGTCGAGGCGCTCGGCATCGGCGGCGACCTCGACCTGGAGACCGTCTCCGGCGAGCTGATCCTGGCCGACAGCGCACCCGAGCGGGTCCGCGCCCACGCCGTGTCCGGCTCGATCACCTGCGACCTGGACAACCCGCGCGGCAGCGAGATCCGGCTCAGCGCCATCTCCGGCAGCATTACCGTGCGGGTCCGCGAGGACAGCGACCTCAGCGTGCACCTGCACACCACCTCCGGCCGGATCACCAGCGGCTTCCCGCAGATCTGCGGCGGCCAGCACGGCTTCGGCGCGGTCAAGGACAGTCACGGGGTGCTCGGCGGGGGCGCCGGTAAGCTCTGGGCGTCCGCGACGTCCGGCAGCATCGCGCTGCTGGCCCGCCCGGTCGCGGACGCCGACGACGTGGAGGACCTGCCGTGACCGCCGTGTTCAGTCACGGGCGGCTCCGGCTCTACCTGCTCAAGCTCCTCGACGACGGGCCCAAGCACGGCTACGAGCTGATCCGCCTGCTGGAGGAGCGCTTCCTCGGCCTCTACGCGCCCAGCGCCGGCACCATCTATCCCCGGCTCCAGCGGCTGGAGGTGGAGGGTCTGGTGACCCACACCGCCGTGGGCGGGCGCAAGGTCTACGAGATCACCGACGCCGGCCGGGCCGAGCTGCGGCAGCGGGCCGACGAGCTGGCCACCCTGGAGGCCGACATCAGCGCCTCCGTCGAGGACCTCGCGGCGCTCGCCGGCGAGATCCGCACCGAGGTACGCGGTTCGGTGCGCGACCTGAAGCGGGAGCTGCGCGAGGTGGCCCGGCAGACCCGGCAGGGCCGCTGGACGCCGCCGACCCCGCCGCCGCGGCCGGCCGGCAACGGCGGCCCGCCCGGCCCGGCCGAGTCGCCGTTGCTCGCCGAGTTCGACCAGCGGCTGGCCGCGTTCACGGTCGAGGTGGGCGCCCTGGTCCGGGCCGGGCGGCTCAGCGACAACCAGCTCCGCACCGCGATCCGGGTGCTCGACGGCGCGCTCGACGGGCTGCGGCGACTGCTCCGCTGAGCTCACAGGTTGTTTCCAGGTGGCGCCCAGCGCGACCGCAGCCGGAGCACGGATGATGGGAGCCATGGCGGCTACCCAGACCGAGGCCCGACTGCTCGTCGTCGAGGACGATCCCAACATCCTCGAACTGCTCTCCGCGAGCCTGCGCTTCGCCGGTTTCGACGTGGCGACGGCGACCAGCGGCAGCGCCGCGCTGCACGCCGCCAAGGACCACCGGCCCGACCTCGTCGTGCTCGATGTGATGCTGCCCGACCTGGACGGTTTCGAGGTCATCCGGATGCTCCGCGAGGGTGGCACGCGTACCCCGGTGGTGTTCCTGACCGCGCGGGACGCCACCGACGACAAGATCCGTGGGCTGACCCTGGGCGGCGACGACTACGTCACCAAGCCGTTCAGCCTGGAGGAGCTGACCGCCCGGATCCGGGCCGTGCTGCGGCGCACCGCGACCGGCGAGCACGCGCCGTCCCGGCTCACCTTCGCCGACCTGGAGCTGGACGAGGAGACGCACGAGGTGCACCGGGCCGGCCAGCGGGTGCAGCTGTCGCCGACCGAGTTCAAGCTGCTGCGCTACCTGATGCTCAACGCCAACCGGGTGCTCAGCAAGGCGCAGATCCTCGACCACGTCTGGAACTACGACTTCCGCGGTGACGACAACATCGTCGAGTCCTACATCTCCTACCTGCGGCGCAAGGTCGACAACACCCAGCCCCGGCTGATCCACACCCTGCGCGGGGTGGGCTACGTGCTCCGCAAGCCGGCGGCGTGAGCGCCGTCCACGACGCGAAGGGCTGGCTGCGCGGGGTCCCGCTGCGGCTCAAGCTGGTCACCGCCGTGTTGGCGCTGGTCGGCGGGGCCCTGCTGGTTATCAGCGTCTCCACCGCCTACTTCCTGCACAACTATCTGGTGGGGCGGATAGACGGCGAGCTGAACGACCAGCTCGACCGGGGCGTGACCGTCAGTCAGGAGAATCTGAGCACGCTGCCGACCGACTACCTGGTCGCGCAGTGGAACAGCACCGTCCGGCAGGGCAAGGTGGCACGCGACCGCGCGCTCAACGACCAGGACCTGCCAGCGGGCATCGGCAAGCAGAGCTGGTACGACGAGCACGCCAACGGGGAGGCGTTCACCGACGACGGCGCGGACAAGCGGGTGCGGTGGCGGTTGATGGTGCGGCAGGACGGCGAGGACTCGTACCGGGTCGTCGGGCAGAACCTGGACGACGTCGATCTCTCCGTCCGGCAGCTGCTCTGGATAGACCTCCTGGTCGGCGGTGCGGTGCTGATCATCCTGGCGTCGGTGGGCGCGGGCATCGTGCGTACCAGCCTCAAGCCCCTGGTGGAGATCGAGCGGACCGCGGCGGCCATCGCCGGCGGCGACCTGACCCGGCGGGTGCCCGACCCGGAGGAGGGGCGGGCCTGCCCGACCTCCGAGCTGGGCCGGCTCTCCCGGGCGCTGAACGCGATGCTGGCCCAGATCGAGGCCGCGTTCACCGCGCGGGCCGCTTCCGAGGCGGCGGCGCGCAGCGCCGAGATGGGCGCCCGGGACGCGGCCGCGTACGCGCAGGCGTCGGAGGCGCGGGCCCGCCGCTCGGAGGAGCGGATGCGGCAGTTCATCGCGGACGCCTCGCACGAGCTGCGTACCCCGCTGACCACCATCCGGGGCTTCGCCGAGCTGTACCGGCAGGGCGCGGCGCGGGCGCCGGAGCAGACCGCGGACCTGCTGCGCCGGATCGAGGACGAGGCGTCCCGGATGGGGCTGCTGGTCGAGGACCTGCTGCTGCTGGCCCGGATGGACCGGGAGCGGCCGATCGCGCTGGCCCCGGTGGAGCTGCCGGTGCTGGCCTCGGACGCGGTGGAGGCGGCCCGGGTGGTGGACCCGGATCGGCGGATCGAGCTGGAGCGGGAGCCGGGTTCCGGCCCGCTGGTGGTGCTCGGCGACGACGCCCGGCTGCGCCAGGTCATCGGCAACCTGATGACCAACGCGCTCACCCACACGCCGTCGGACGCCGCGGTGACGCTGCGGCTGCGGGCGGAGACCGGCAACGTCGCCGTGGTGGAGGTCGCGGACACCGGGCCCGGCCTGACCCCGGAGCAGGCCGAACGGGTCTTCGAGCGGTTCTACCGGGTGGACGCCGCCCGGACCCGGCGGGCCGGCGGGCCGACCAGCACCGGGCTCGGCCTGGCCATCGTGGCCGCGCTGGTGGCGGCGCACCACGGCACGGTCGAGGCGGCCGAGACGCCGGGCGGGGGCGCCACGTTCCGGGTGAAGCTGCCGCTGCTGCCGGAGTCGCCGGAGCCGGGCGAGTGACTTACAGAAAACATTCAGGCGGATTCCAGGCTGGTGACAGTGCCACGGGGAAAGCTGGTGTCATGACCGAGCACGAGACCGATCCGCAGCGGTCGCCGGCCCCCGCCGACGCCGAGCCGTCGCACCACACCGCCGAGCTGCCCCGCGTCGAGAGCGGGACGTCGGACTCCACCACCAACCCGGCCGCCGCGCCGGTTCCGGCCGACTCCCCGGCCGCCGGAACCGCCGCCCACGCCGGCTCTTCCCACACGCCGACTCCGTCGGGGTGGGCGACCCGGCCCGGCCCGGACGCGCCGGTCGCCTCAGGCGCCCAGGCCGACCCGTCCGCCCACGGCGGCCAGAGCACCCCCGCCGGCTCGCCGGGCAACCCGTACGGGCCGCCCGCCGCGACGCCGTCCGCCCCGCCCTACCCGGTCTCCGGGCCGTCGCAGCAGCCCTACCCGTGGTACGGGGGACAGCACCAGGGTGGTTGGGCGCAGCAGGGCGGCGCCGGCTACCCGTCGTCGCCGCACTCCGGTGGCCCGGTGCCGACCTACCAGGCCCAGCCGCACCAGCAGTACCCGCACCAGGCCGGGCAACCGGTCCCGCCGTGGGGCCCGCAGCAGCCGGCGCGGCCGAGCCGGGCCGGCAAGTTCGTCGGCGCGGGCGCGCTGGCGCTGGCCCTGATGCTCGGTTCGGGCGTGGCCGGCGGCGCGCTGGCCCTCGCACTCGACGACGGCGGCGGCGTCACCCGCACCTACTCCGCCGCCCCGGTGATCAACAGCGCCGACCTGCCCAAGATCGCGGCTGCGGTCCAGGACAGCATCGTCACGATCATGACGAGCAGCGGTGAGGGCTCCGGGGTGATCCTCAGCGCCGACGGGTACGTGCTGACCAACAACCACGTGGTCGCCTCCGCCGGCGGGGACACCGTCAAGGTGGTCTTCGCCGACGGCAAGACCGCCACGGCGAAGATCGTCGGGACCGACCCGAAGACCGACCTCGCGGTGGTCCAGGCCAGCGGCGTGAGCGGCCTGAAGGCGGCGAAGTTCGGCGACAGCGACGCCATGCAGGTCGGCGACCAGGTGCTCGCCCTGGGCAGCCCGCTCGGCCTCCAGGGCTCGGTGACCGCCGGCATCCTGAGCGCCCGCGACCGCACCATCGCCGCCGGCGAGGGCGGCCAGCAGCAGAACCCGCAGCAGGGCGCCAGCTCGATCTCCGGGCTGCTGCAGACCGACGCGCCGATCAACCCGGGCAACTCCGGCGGTGCGCTGGTCAACACCCGGGGCGAGGTGATCGGGATCAACACCGCGATCGCCACCGCCGGGCAGGGCAGCAACGGCAACATCGGTGTCGGCTTCGCCATCCCGAGCAACAAGGCCAAGGACGTGGCCGAGAAGCTCCAGCGGGGCGAGAAGGTCAGCCACCCGTCGCTCGGGGTCAGCGTGAACGCCGCCGAGGACGGCGGCGCCCTGGTCGCCGCCGTCACGCCGGGCAGCGCCGCCGAGAAGGCCGGGCTCCAGCGGGGCGACGTGATCACCAAGTTCGGCGACACGGTGATCAACGACTCCAACGATCTGGTCGGCGCCGTGCAGGCCGGCAAGGTCGGCGACCGGGTCGAGGTCCAGTACAAGCGAAACGGATCGGCCGAGACGGCAACCGTGACGCTCGCCGAGACGTCATAGTCCGCGAGACCTGCCTCCCTCCCGGGCGGCGGGTGACGGAGCCAAGGGGGTTGGCTCCGTCACCCGCCGCCCTTTTTCCGCGCCTCACCCGGTGGGGGTGAGCCGGGCTCACCCCCACCGGCGGCACCCTCGGGGCATGACCACCACCGTCGCCGCGCGCACCGACCAGGAGATCCAGCGGGACGTCCTCGCCGAGCTGGACTGGGACGCGCAGACCCGGCCCACCGAGATCGGCGTGACCGTCGCCGAGGGCGTGGTCACGCTCACCGGTCAGGTCGACAGCTACGCCCGGCGGTGGGCGGCCGAGCGCTGCGCGCACCGGGTACGCGGGGTGCGTGCCGTCGCCAGCGAACTCGACGTCGACCTGCCCGCCACCGACCGGCGTACCGACGCCGACATCGCGATCGCGGCCAGCCGGGCGCTGGAGTGGGACAGCTTCGTGCCGGCCGAGCGGCTGGACGTGACCGTCGCCGACGGCTGGGTCATGCTCCGCGGCGAGGTGGAGTACGGCTTCCAGCGTCGGACCGCCGAACGCGAGCTGCGCCGACTGCGGGGCGTACGCGGGGTGACCAACCTGGTCGAGGTGCGCCCGCCGACTCCGCCCAGCGACGAGCAGAACCGCCGTGACCTGCGCCGCCTGCTCATCCGGCGGACCGGGACCAAACGTGTCGACGCCCGGGTCGAGGGCGACACCGTGGTGCTCGCCGGCGTGGTGCGCGCCTGGTGGCAGCGGGAGGAGGCGGAACGGGCGGCCTGGGCCCTGCCCGGCGTACGGGAGGTGCACGTCGGGATCGTGGTGACCGACTGAGCGTCGACCGCCCGTCGTCGACGTCGGCCGATGGCCGGCGGCGCCGCCGTTTACCGCCGGTCGGGTCGGGAACCCGCCGCCGATCGGGTACGCCGGGGACCAACGGGGAGGGCTCGTGGCCGTGGACCAGCCGGACCGCGCGTGGACCGGACCTCTCCGGATCGCGATGGTGGTGCCGCCGTGGCTCTCGGTGCCGCCACCCGGGTACGGCGGGCTGGAGACGCTGGTGGCCGGGCTGGTCGACGCGCTGATCGACCGGGGGCACGCGGTGACGTTGTTCGGCGCGGGCACGGAGCACGGCACGAACGCCCGTTTCGTCTCCACCTGCGCGGAGTTGCAGTACGACCGGCTCGGCGAGTCACTGCCCGAGCTGGCCCACCTGGCCCACGTCGACCGCCTGGTGGACCCGGCCGACTTCGACCTGGTGCACGACCACACCACCATCGGCCCGATGGTGGCCGGCCGCCGCCGCGTCCCCACCGTGGCCACGGTGCACGGCAACCCCGTCGGCGAGTACGGCACGGTGCTCAGCAACACCGACCGGGGCGTGGGCCTGATCGCGATCTCGCACGCCCAGCGCCGGGCCAACCCGGGCCTGCCGTGGGTCGGCACGGTGCACAACGCGATGCCGCTGCGGGACGTCCCGCGCAAGCGGTCGCCCGGGGCCGGGCCGGTGCTCTGGCTCGCCCGGTTCAGCCCGGACAAGGGCCCGGACGTGGCGATCCGGGCCTGCCGCGCGGCCGGGCTGCCGCTCACCCTGGCCGGCAAGTGCCACGAGCCGGCCGAGCGCCGCTACCTGGAACAGGTGGTCGAGCCGATGCTGGACTCCGACGTCACGCTGGTGGTGAACGCGGACCGCGAGGCCACGCTCCGGCTGTTGCTCGACGCGCGCTGCCTGATCATGCCGATCCAGTGGGCGGAGCCGTTCGGCATGGTGATGGTGGAGGCGATGGCGACCGGTACGCCGGTGGTCGCGCTGGGCCGGGGCGCGGTGCCGGAACTGGTCCGACCGGGCGTCACCGGGCTGGTCTGCGACCACGCCGACGAGCTGCCGGCGGCCCTGCGGGCGGCGGCCGGCCTGGACCCGGCCGACTGCATCGCGCACGTCGCGGAGAACTTCTCGGTGGAACGGATGGCCGCCGACCACGAGGCGGTGTACCGGGGCTTCCTGGCCGCCCGGGCCACCACCGAACGCCCGCGCGCGGTCACCCCGGTCGTCGCCGGCTGACCGGTCAGGTCGGCCCGGCCAGCAGCCGCGCGGCGGCGGCGTCGAGCTGCCGCGCGTACCCGGGGCTGATGCTGCCCTCGCGCCGGCGCTCGGCGATCTTGCCGCGGAGCCGGTCCACGGCGGCGGTCACCTCGCCCTCGTCGGCGGCGACCGCGTTGCGCAGCAGGTTGCGTAGGTCGACGCCGACGTCGTCGCGGATCTGCCCCTCCGCCAACCCGGCCGCGATCAGCCCGTCGACCCGCTCGGCCGCGTCGGCCGGGTCGCCGGCCGGAGCGGTCGGCCCGACGGTGGCGGCCGGCGGCGCCGGCTCGGTGGACGGGGTTCCGGCCGCCTCCTGCGGCGCGCTGGACGGCACCCGCACCGGCGCGGTGGTCGGCAGCACCTCGGGGTGGCTCGGCCGGTCCGGCGTCAGCGCGGGCACCAGCAGCGCGGCGGCGGCGACCACCGCCACGCCGGCCCCCGCCCACGCGAGCGCCCGCCGCCGGTGCGGCGCGGGTCCTGTCGGCGCCGCAGCCACGGTCGCCGTCGTCGCGTGCGGGGGAGCGGGCACCGCGGGCAGGGTCATCGTCGGCGCCAGCATGGTGGCGGCCTGCGGGTCGGCGGGCAGCAGCTGGTCGCGGAGCACGGCCGCCACCCGGTGCGCGGTCGGCCGGCGGCGCGGGTCCCGGTCCAGGCAGCGCAGGCAGATCTCCGCGACCGGCCGGGGCAGCCCGGGTACGCCGTCCAACGTGGGCGGCGGGCTGTCCGCCAGCGCGGCGCTCAGCTGCTCCCAGGTGTCCGCCGGGTACGGCGGCTGGCCGGTCAGCGTCTCGAACAGCAGCACGCCCAGCGAGTAGACGTCGGTGGCCGGCTGGGCCGGGGCGCCGTCCAGCCGTTCCGGCGCCACGTACGCCGGGGTGCCGAACGTGCCGCCGTCCTCGTCCTCGTCCGGCGCGCCGATCCGGGTGGCGATGCCGAAGTCGAGCACCTTGGCGCCGTTGCCGGTCATCATCACGTTGGCCGGGGTCACGTCCCGGTGCACGATGCCGAGCCGGTGCGCCGCGGCGAGCGCCTCGGCCACCTGGGCGCCCGTCTCCACCGCCGCCGGCCAGGGCAACGGCCCCTCGGTCAGCCGGTGCTCCAGCTCCTCGCCGCTGAGCAGCTCCATCACCACGAACGAGGTGATCGAGCCGTCCGGGGCCACCGTCTCGCCGTAGTCGTGCACGGCGGTGACGTGCGGGTGGTCGAGCTGGGCGGCGGAGCGGGCCTCCTCGCGCACCATGTCCCGGAACCGGGCGTCCGCGGCGAGCGAGGGGGCGAGGACCTTGACCGCGACCACCCGGTCGAGCACCTCGTCACGGGCGCGCCAGATCACCGACATGCCGCCGGCGCCGATCCGGTCGATGAGCCGGTACCGCCGGGCCAGCAGACGGCCGGCCTGCAGTGTCGCCATCACCTCGCACCTGCCTGGGCTCGGGAGCGCTACCAGGTTGCGGGAATGTGTCCGACCTGTCAACGGCCGTCCGATCCCGGATCGCGCCCCGCGCGCCCCCGCTGACCGTCCGTGACGGCCGTGGTCGGCCCCGCCGCCACCGACGGGCCGGGCTGTGGGCCGCGTGCCAGGATGAACGGCATGGCAGGTGGTCCGGTGGCGTTCGTGCTCGGCGGCGGGGGAGTGCTCGGCGCCGTCGAGGTGGGCATGCTGCGGGCCCTGTTCCGCCACCGGATCCGACCCGACCTGGTGCTCGGCACGTCGATCGGCGCGGTCAACGGCGCGCTGGTGGCCGCCGACCCGACCGAGGCGGTCACCGACCGGCTGGTCCGCCTCTGGGCCTCCCCGGAGGCCAGCGAGGTGTACGGCGACTCGGTCGCCCGGCAGCTGCGCCGCTTCGCCGCGCGTACCCACCTGCACTCGCCCCGCCCGCTGCGGCGCCTGCTGGAGAGCGAGCTGGGCGAGGGCACCACGTTCGCCGACCTGGCCGTGCCGTTCCGCTGCTGCGCCGCGAACATCGAGCGCGCCGCCGAGCACTGGTTCAGTGAGGGCCCGCTGGTGCCGGCCGTGCTCGCGTCCGCCTCGGTGCCGGGGCTGCTGCCACCCACCCAGATCGCCGGGCAGCACTACATCGACGGCGGGGTGGTCAACTCGATCCCGGTCGGCGAGGCGGTGGCCGCCGGCGCGACGCAGATCTTCGTGCTCCAGGTGGGCCGGATCGAACGCGAGCTGAGCCCACCGCGCCGGCCCTGGGAGATCGCCCAGGTCGCGTTCGAGATCGCCCGCCGGCACCGGTTCGCCCGGGAGATGGCGGCGCTGCCGGACGGCGTCGCGGTGCACGTGCTGCCGACCGGCGGTCTGGACCCGCGCGACGACAGCCCGTGGGCGTACCGGGACATGGCGGCCGTGGGGCGGCGGATCAGCCGGGCGTACACCGCCTCGCGCCGCTACCTGGACACCGCGCTGGAGCGCTGATGCCGCTGCCACCCCGCTGGCTACGCCGCTTGCTGCTCGCGCCCGGCGTGGTGCTGCTCGCCGTCGCCGTGGTGACCACGCTCCCGGTCTGGGCGTTGCTGGCGCTGGCCGCGTCGCCCCTGGTGCCGGGGCGGTTGCGCCCGCTGCGTCTGCTCTGGATCGGCGCCGTCTACCTGGTCTGGGACGCCGCCGCGCTGCTCGCCCTCTTCCTGCTCTGGGTGGCCTCCGGCTTCGGCGCGTACAAGCGGTCGCCGGCGTTCCAGCGGGCCCACTACGTGGTCGCCGGCCGGTTCCTGCGGGTGCTGTTCTGGCAGGCCCGGTGGACGCTGCGGCTGAGCATCGACGTGGTCGGCACCGACCCGGACACCGCGCTGCCCGGCCGGCCCGAGCTGGTGCTCTGCCGGCACGCCGGGCCCGGCGACTCGTTCATCCTGATCCACGCGCTGGTGAACTGGTTCCACCGGGAGCCCCGGATCGTGCTCAAGGAGAGCCTCCAGTGGGATCCGGCCATCGACGTGCTGCTCAACCGGCTGCCCAACCGGTTCATCGCGCCCGGCGCGGACGGCCGGGACTCGGCGGTCCGGCAGATCGGCCACCTGGCCACCGGCCTGGACGACGACGACGCCTTTGTGATCTTCCCCGAGGGCGGCAACTTCACCCCGGCGCGCCGGCTGCGCGCCATCGCCCGGCTGCGGTCGCTCGGCCTGGAGCGGATGGCACTGCGCGCCGAGCGCATGCAGCACGTGCTCGCCCCGCAGCCGGGCGGGCTGCTCGCCGCGCTCGACGCCGCGCCGGACGCCGGGGTGATCTTCGTGGCGCACACCGGGCTCGACCAGATGCTCACCGTCGCGGACGTGTGGCGTGAGCTGCCGATGGACAAGCGGATCGTGATGCGGTTCTGGTCCGTCCCACCGGAGGAGATCCCGGCCGGCAAGCAGGAACGCGTCGACTGGCTGTTCGACTGGTGGGGCCGCATCGACAGGTGGGTCGCGGCCAACCGGGACGGCACAACCGACGCCTGACCGGATTACCGCGCGGTGCGCGGCGGCGGCGCGGTCGTCCGCGTAGGGTGCGCTGGTGGAGCAGATCTGCGTGGTGACGACCGTGGTGGACGCCCGCGGGGTGGCGGACGTCCTGGCGGCTGCCGCCGTCGCCGGCCGACTGGCGGCGTGTGCCCAGGTCGGCGGGCCGGTGGACAGCACCTACTGGTGGCAGTCGGCGATCCAGACCACCGCCGAGTGGTCGGTGCGGTTCAAGACCGCGCCGGACCGGGTGGACGCGCTCGTCGACCAGCTCCGCGTCAACCACCCGTACGAGGTGCCGGAGATCCTGGTCAGCCGCGAGGACAGCGGCAACCCCGACTACACCGCCTGGGTACGCGAGCACACCCGGCCCTAGGTACGCCTACTCTGTCGGCCCGCCCCGGGGGCGACGACGCTGGCGGGGTGGAGAACACCGGCTACCCCTGCCCCGGTTGCGGCGCCCCGGCCGACCTCGTCGCCGGATGCCGCGGCTGCGGCCGCCCGCCGTACCCGCCCGCCGCCGAGGTGGTCCGGCTGGACCGGGAGATCGCCGCGCTGACCCCGCGGGTCGAGGCGGCCCGGTCCGCGTACCAGGATCTCGCCGGCCGGCTCTCCACGGTCCGGCAGGCCCGGGCGGCGCTGGCCGCCCGGATCCGCCTGGAGATCCCCGCGCCGCGTCCGGTCGCCGCGCCGGCGCCGGCCGTCGCCGGGCCGCCGGCGGTACGGCCGCTGCCGCCCGTCGCGCCGGCCCGGCCCGGCGGCGCGGAGACCTCCACCCGGGCCGTGCAGGGCCTGCTCTTCGTCCTGGGTGGACTGTTGCTCGGCACCGCCGCGGTGGTCTTCACCGCGGTCGCGTGGGCCGCGTTCGGGGTGGCCGGTCGGGCGTTGATCCTGCTCGCGGTCACCGTGGTCGCCCTCGCCGCGCCGCTGGTGGCCCGGGCGCGCGGGCTGCGCGGCACCGCCGAGACGATCGCCGCGGTGGGTCTGCTCCTGGTGATCCTGGACGGGTACGCCGCCTGGTCGGTGAACCTGTTCGGGGTGGCCGGCTGGCCGGGCAGCCGGTACGCCGCGCTGGTGGCGGCGGCCGCCGCGCTGGTGGCCGCCGGGTACGGACGGCTCAGCCGCCTCACCGGGCCGTGGTTCGCGGCGTGGCTGGCCGCGCAGCCGGTGCTGCCGCTGGCCGTGGCGGCGGCCCGGCCGGGCCCGGCGGGTTGGGCGCTGGTCCTGACCGCGCTGGCGCTGGGCGACCTCGTGGTGGTGGTCGCCCTGCGTCGCCGGGCCCGCGCCGGTGGGGGGTCGGCCGCCGGGGCGGTGCTGGCCGGCGAGGTGCTCGGTTGGGTCGGGCACGGCGCGGCGCTGGCCCTGGCGGCCGGCTGCGCGCTGGTGCCGCTGGCGCTCGGCCGGGCCGCCGGCACGCCGCTGCTGGCCGGCGGCCCGCTGCTGGTGGTCGCGCTGGCCCTGGTCGCCGGCGCGGTCGCGGCCGGCGGGCGGCTCTGGCGGGCGGTGACCGCCGGCCTGCTGGCGCCGGTGCTCGCGGTCGCGCTGCTGCGGCCGGTGGCCGAGATGCGTCCCGGGCTGCTGCTGCTCGCGGCCGGGCTCACGGTGGCGGTGCTGGCCGGGGCGGTCCGGGCGGTGCCGGCGGGGCTGCGGACCGGCCCCCAGGTGGGCGCCCTCGCGGTGGCCGCCGGGCTGGGGCAGGTCACCGTCGTGCTCACCGGGCTGGTGGCGGCCGCGAGCGCGGCCGTCGCCTTCCCGGCCTGGCAGGGCGGCCGGACCGCGCCGGGCCCGTCCTGGGGCTGGCAGCTGCCGCCGGCGTTGCTGCTCACCGCCGGCGCGGTCGCGCTGCTGACGCCCCGGGCCGCCCGGCCGCTGGTGGGAGCGGTCGCCGCCGGGCTGACCGGCCTCGCCCTGCCGGCGACGGCCGCGACGCCGTGGCCGCTGGTGCTGGTCGTCGACCTGGTCGTGGCCGCCGCGCTGCTGCTGGCCGCCGTGGCCCGCCCGCGCCCGGGCCGGGTCGTCGTTCCGGTCGCCGCGTCGACCGGCGCGGTGCTGCTCGGGCACGCGCTGCTGGTGGGCTGCGCCGCGCCGGCCGGGGCGGGCACCGTGCTCGCCGTGTCGGCCGCGCTGGGCGTGACGGTGGCCGCGCTCGGTCGGCGCGGCCGGGGCGCGCAGCCGGTGGTCGGCGGCGTCGCGTTGGCCGTGGCGCTGGTCGCCGTACCGGCCGGGGTGGCGGTCGCGCTGCTCGGCCTGGGCGCGCCGCCCTGGTGGCAGTTGCGGGGCGCGACCGCCGCCGTCGTGGTGCCGGTGGTCGCCGTCCTGGTGGTCCGCCGCACCTGGCCCGACCTGAGCGGGTACGCCTCGGCGGGGCTGGCCGTCACGCTCGCCGGCGTCGGTCTCGGGCCGCTGGTCGGGCCGGGCGCGGAACCGGTGGGGCTCTACGCCGTGACGGGTGTGCTGCTGGCGCTGGCCGCCGGTGGCGGGGCCCGACCGGCACCCGCCCCGCGCGCGGTCGGCTTCGCGCTGGCCGGGCTCGCGCTGCTGGTCGCCCTGCCGGTGGCGCTGGCCGTGCTGGTGGACCTGCCGGTCCGGCCCTGGTCCGGGGTGCCCGCCGGTCCGGCGGCGCCGGGGGAGGCGGCCCGGGCCGGGCTGGTGCTGCTGCTCCTGGGCGTCGCCGCTGCGGCGTACACCCGGGTCGCTTCGCCGGGCGGGAGCCGGCGGCTGCCGGTGCTGGCCGCGTCGCCGTTCGCCGCGACGGCCCTGCCGGTGCTGCTGGCGGCGGCCGGCGCGCCCTGGCCGGTGGTGCCGGCGCTGGCGTTCGGGACCGGGCTCGTGGCGTTGCTGGCCGCCGCGTCGGCCGGCCCGCGTCCGGCGCTGCCGGCCGTGCTGACGCCACTGGGGACGGTCCTGGTGGTGACCGGTCTCGGTGGCCTGCTGGCCACCCGCGCCGGGACGCTCGCCGGGCTGGGCGCGCTCGTGGTGTCCGGTGCCGTGGCCGGGGTGACGGGCCGCCCGGCCGCGGTCCGGCTCGCCGGCTGGCTGGGTGCGGTGGCCTCGGCCACCGGCTTCGCGCTCACCGCGTCGCTGGCGGCCGGGCTGCCGCTGCGTACCGCCGGGTTCGCGGTTCTGGCCGTGGCGGCGGTGACCCTGCACGCGGTGCCGGCGCTGCGCGGCGGAGCGTTCGGGGTGCCGGCGCTGGAGGCGGCGGCCCAGGCGGTGGCGCTGCTCGCGCTGTTGCTCACCGTCGACTCGCTGCGCCACGCGGCGGCGGTGTGCGTGCTGTGGGGGGCGGCCGTCGCGCTGCGGGTGCTGCGTCGGGGCGAGACGCCGGCCGGGCGGCGGGCACTGGCGGGCGGCGCGGCGGCAAGTGAACTGTTCGGCGGCTGGCTGCTGCTCGGCGCCGGCGGGGTGACGGTGCTGGAGGCGTACACGGTGCCGGCGGCCGTGCTCGCGCTCGCCGCCGGTCTGGTGGCGCTGCGGCACCGGCCGGGGCTGACCAGTTGGCTGGCGCTCGGCCCGGGGCTCGGCGCGGCGTTGCTGCCCAGCCTCGTCTCGGTGCTGGCGTCCGGGGAGCCGCAGCCGTGGCGTCGCCTGGCGCTCGGGCTGGTGGCGCTCGGGGTGGTGCTCGGCGGGGCGGTCCGGCGCTGGCAGGCCCCGGTGGTGCTGGGCGCGGCCACGCTGGTGCCGTTGGCGCTGCACGAACTGGCCCGGGGCTGGGACCTGCTGCCCCGTTGGATCTTCCTCGGGCTGGGCGGCGTGCTGCTGATCGCCCTGGCCGCCACCTACGAGCGCCGCCGCCGCGACCTGGCCCGCCTGCGCACCCTGGTCGGCCGCCTGACCTGACCCCTCCGTCGATCTTGCACTTGTGGCCCAGGCCAAAGGGGTACTCCCGACTTAAGGCGGGCCGGAAGTGCAAGATCGACGGGACGGGTGGGGGTAGCACCACCGGGGATCGGGGGGTGTGCGGGATTAACTCCGGGTGGTCGGGTCGGGAGGATCGGTCACGGAGAGTCGCGCGGCGTGCGCGGCTCGCGGCACCGGGGGGCGACACACGCATGAGCACTTCGACGGTGGCGGGACCGGGGACGCGGCGGGGCAGCGACTACGCGCGCCTGTCCCGCCGGGTCGCCGAGGCGGGTCTGTTACACCGGCGGCCCGGCCGGTACGCCGTCCGCATCGTCCTCACCCTGGGCGCCTTCCTGGCCGGCTGGGCGCTGGTGGCGGCGGTCGGTGACTCCTGGTGGCAGCCGGCGCTGGCGGTCGGAATGGCGGTGGCCACCACCCAGGTGGCGTTCCTCGGCCACGACGCGGGGCACCGGCAGATGTTCCGCCGGCGCGGGCCGAGCGAGGTGGCCGGCCTGGTCGCCGGCAACCTGGCGGTCGGGCTCAGCTACGGCTGGTGGGTGGACAAGCACAACCGGCACCACGCCAACCCGAACCACACCGACGAGGATCCGGACGTCGGCGCCGGCGCGCTGGTCTGGACGCACGAGCAGGCGCGGGCCACCCGGGGCCTGAGCCGGTGGATGGCCCGCCGACAGGCATGGCTGTTCTTCCCGCTGCTGCTGCTGGAGGGGTTGGCGCTGCACGTGGCGAGCGTCCGGGCGCTGACCGGCCGGGAGCCGGACGGCCGGTGGCGCGTCCCGGTGCGGCACCGGGCGGTGGAGGGGCTGCTGCTGGCGGCGCACGGCGTCGGCTACGTCGGCCTGCTCCTGGCGGTGATGTCCCCGGGCAAGGCGCTGGTCTTCGCCGCCGTGCACCAGGGACTGTGGGGCCTCTACATGGGGTGCGCGTTCGCCCCCAACCACAAGGGCATGCCGATGCCGACCGCCGAGGACGACCTCGACTACCTGCGCAAGCAGGTGCTCACCTCACGCAACGTGCGCGGCGGCCGCGTCGTCGACCTGGCGCTGGGCGGCCTGAACTACCAGATCGAGCACCACCTGTTCCCGAACATGCCCCGCGCCAACCTGCGCCGGGCCCGGCCGCTCGTCCGGGCGTACTGCGCCGAACAGGGCGTCCCGTACGCGGAGACCGGGCTGGTCGAGTCGTACCGGCAGGCGTTGGCGCACCTGCACGACGCGGGCCGCCCGCTGCGGGCGGGCTGAGTCGGGGGGAGACACGGCAGGGGGCGTCGGGGGGACGTCCCCTGCCGTGGCGCGCGCCCCTTCCGGGCGGGCGGCACCGGGCCGCCGTCGGGAGCGGCCGGTAGGGTCGTCGCATGGTGGGACGACGCGCCACGGTGGTGGCGCGCGGCCCGGCGGGGCGGATCGCCCCGGGCGGGTCAGGCGACGACATCGTGCGGAGCGCGGCATGAGATTCGAGATCAGCAAGGTGCTGGACGCCATCGAGGGGCGGGTCTGCACCGACCCCTCGCTGGCCCGGGCCGTGGTCGACCTGGCCGAGGTCATCCGCTGGCAGAACCTGGACGGTGGCCGGCCGGCCAGCCTGCTGCGGCTCGGCATGGTGATCGACGCCCTGTCCCGGCAGATCGGCGAGGACAGCGTTCCGGTCTACGCGATCGTGCACCGGGCGCTGCTGTCCGACGCGGACCTGACCTCCAACGAGCGGATGGTGGTCCGCCGCTGGGCCGACGACGGCCTGGTGGAGGTGCTCGACCAGCCCGGTGACCGGATGTTGGAGGTGGCCGACCTGCTCGGTCTGCCGGTGCTCACCCGGGCCCGGTTGGACGGGCTCGTCGGCCGCTACCCGTGGCTCGGCCAGGCCGGACGGGTGCTCGCCCCGGTGCCCGGCGCCGGTGGTCCGGTCTTCATCGCGCACGTCGGCGGCGGGCAGGACCCGACCACGGGCAGCCGCTCGCCGGCCGGGGTCAAGGTCCTCTCCCGGCAGTGGCGCTGCCCCGAGCCGGGGTGCGCCCTGTTCGGCGGTGGCGGGGGCGGTGGCGCGTTCGCCGACCTGGCCGCGGTGGACCGTGCCCCGGCCGAGCAGCCGCCGCCCACGCTGCGCACCGGTGTGCCCACGTGTCCCCGGCACGGCGCCCGGCTCTCCGACGGCGGGCCGCGTCCGCGCAGCGAGGTGCTGGCGGTGCGGATCGGCGGGCTGGTGCGGCGGCGATTCGCGCTCACCGAGACCGAGCCGGTGGCGGTCGGGCGGGCACCGGACGGGCCGGGCGGGGTGACGCTCGGCCAGTGGCTCAACGACGAGGCCCGGCGCTGGATCAGCCGCAGCCACGTCCAGTTCACGCTGGGTCGGGGCGGCGAGGTGGTGGTCACCGACACCAGCACGAACGGCTCCGGCGTGCGGCCGGGCGGGTCCATGGTCGAGACGGAGCGGATCCCGCTGCCGCCACAGCAGTCCCGGGTGCTGAGCGAGGGCGACCTGATCGAGCTGTATCCGGGCGTGCAGGTCGGCCGCGCCGGCGAGATGGCCAGCGACGCGACCTACACCCCGAACTCGGTGATGGCCGAGGCGCCGACCATGGCGATGCGGCTGCCGCGCCCCTGACCGGCGCACGCGAGGGCGCCGGGACCGTCGTGGTCCCGGCGCCCTGTCGCGTACGGAATCAGCCGGCCAGCACGGCGGCGAGCTGCGCCACCGCGTGGTCGATCTCGTCCTCGGTGATCACCAGCGGCGGGGCGAGGCGGATGGTCGAGCCGTGGGTGTCCTTGGCCAGCACCCCCCGTTCCATCAGCCGCTCGCAGGCCTCCCGGCCGCTCATCAGCGCCGGGTCGATGTCGACGCCCGCCCAGAGGCCGCGGACGCGGACGGCGACGAGGCCCTTGCCGAGCAGCGCCTCCAGCCCGGTCCGCAGCCGCTCACCCAGCTCGGCCGAGCGGCGCTGGAACTCGCCGGTGGCGAGCAGCCGGACCACCTCGGTGGCGACGGCGCAGGCCAGCGGGTTGCCGCCGAAGGTCGAGCCGTGCTGGCCGGGCTTGAGCACGCCGAGCACGTCGGTGTTCGCGGCCACCGCGGAGACCGGCACGATGCCGCCGCCGAGGGCCTTGCCCAGCAGGTACATGTCCGGGACGACGCCCTCGTGGTCGCAGGCGAAGGTGTGGCCGGTGCGGCCCAGGCCGGACTGGATCTCGTCGGCGATGAAGAGCACGTTCCGGTCGGTGCAGAGCCGGCGCACGCCGGGCAGGTAACCCTCCGGCGGCACCACGACGCCCTGCTCGCCCTGGATCGGCTCCAGCAGCACGGCCACCGTGTTCTCGTCGATCGCCGCGGTGAGCGCGTCCAGGTCGCCGTAGGGGACCACGGTGAAGCCCGGCGTGTACGGCCCGAAGTCGGCCCGCGCGTCCTCGTCGGTGGAGAAGCTGACGATCGTCGTGGTGCGGCCGTGGAAGTTGCCCTCCGCCACCACGATGTTGGCCTGGCCCGGGGTCACACCCTTGACCTGGTAGCCCCACTTGCGGGCGACCTTGATGCCGGTCTCCACCGCCTCGGCGCCGGTGTTCATCGGCAGCACCAGCTCCTTGCCGCAGAGCGCGGCGAGTTCCCGGCAGAAGTCGGCGAACTGGTCGTGGATGAACGCCCGGCTGGTCAGCGTGAGCCGGTCGAGCTGCGCGTGCGCGGCCTCGATCAGCTTCGGGTGCCGGTGGCCGAAGTTCAGCGCGGAGTAGCCGGCCAGGCAGTCCAGGTAGCGGCGGCCGTCCACGTCGGTCAGCCAGGCACCCTCGGCCGACGAGATCACCACGGGCAGCGGGTGGTAGTTGTGCGCCGTGTGACGCTCCGCGTCCCGGACCGCGGACGGAGTCCGCAGCATGTCGTCGATGATCACTTGCTCGCCTTTCCCTGACGGAGTCGCAACGTGCAGCACTTCGGTCCGCCGCCGGCCTTGCGCAGCTCGGACAGGTCGATGCCGATGGTCTCGTAACCCCGGTCGCGCAGCTTCGCGGCCAGGTCGGTGGCCTGCGCGGGCAGCACCACGTGCCGACCGTCGCTGACCGCGTTCAGGCCCAGCACCTCGGCGTCGGCCATGGTGGCGTGGATCGCGTCCGGGAAGAGGCGGCGCAGCACCGCCCGGCTGCCCGGGGAGAACGCCTCCGGCAGGTACGCCACGGTCCGCTCGTCGAGCACGGTGAGCGCGGTGTCCAGGTGGTAGAAGCGCGGGTCCACCAGCTGCATGGTGACCACCGGGTAGCCGAAGACCTCCTGGAGCTGCGCGTGCGAGGCGTGCGCGGTGCGGAACCCGGTGCCGGCGAGCAGGTGGTCGCCGACCAGCAGGACGTCGCCTTCGCCCTCGTTGACGTGCTTCGGGTCGTGCATCTCGAAGCCGGCGGCCTCGAACCAGGCCCGGTAGGCGGGCGCCTCGTCGGCGCGCTGCGGGTCGCGGAACTGCACCGCCATCGCCTTGTCGTCGATCACGGTGCCGCCGTTGGCGGCGAAGACCATGTCCGGCAGCCCGGCGACCGGGTCGATCAGCTCGACCTCGTGCCCCAGGTCGAGGTACGTCCGGCGGAGCTGCTCCCACTGCCGGATCGCCAGGTCGGCGTCGACCGGGGCGGTGGGGTCCATCCACGGGTTGATCGCGTAGTCGACGGCGAAGTACGTCGGCCGGCACATGAGGAAGCGCTGGCGGGTGGCGTCCATCGTCATGTCGTGCTCCCAGGGTCGGGCGCGCCCGGCCACGGTCGGCCCACGGGCTGGCGCCGTGGTCCAACGTTATGCGCCCCGGTACGACGACATCCACCGTGAAAACGTGCGTGCGGCGTCGGATCGTTGCGTTGAACGGGTCGCTGACGAAAGATCGTTGCGCTGACGCTGAGTGGCGGTGCGGGGTGTGCCCGCGGGAGGCGGCGGGATCTCGTCCTGGCCCGCCGCGTGACTGTCCGTGACAGCGTGCTGGGACTACATGGCTCAGCAGGCATATACCGCTCGGTCATGATTATGACTCACCGGTATGTCGCTCTCAGGTGACCACCTGTCCGAGGCCCGCGAGGGCGGCCCAGGACACAACTTCGGGGGCGGCGAACCGCCGCCCCCGAAAGAGGTTGTGCCCGGCCGGTGAACCACCGGAGCTGGTCGGGCCGCCGGCGCCGCCGGCGATCGGAAATGTGCCCGTCAGAACCGATCGGCAAACTGTGAGTCGAGCCACTCGCGCAGCCGGCCCACCCACTCGCCGTCGGTGGTCGGCCAGTCGAACTGGCCGGTCATCGCCACGACGCCGAGCACCACGGCGGCGATGCCGACCGCCACGCCGATCAGCGCGTCGGTCTTCCCGGCCACGTGCCGGCGCCGGGTGGCGATCAGCCCCAGGACGGCCAGCACCGCGCCGACCGCGCCCAGCCCGATGCCGTAACCGGCCAGCGTGCCGGAGAGCACGAACAGCGCGCCGACCACGGAGACGATCAGGCCGAGCGTGGCGAGGAGACTGGCCCGCGGCTTCTTCGTCAGCGCCGGGTCGGGCTCGCGGTCGGGACGGCCGTCGCCGTCGGTGTCCACCGGACGGTCGGGACGGCCGTCGCCGTCGGCGTCGACGGGGCGAGCCGTGTGGCCGGCCACGGTCGGGTCGACGGGGCGGTCGGCACGCCCGTCGCCGTCCAGGTCGACGGTGCGCTCCTCGGCCGGGTGCGGGTCGACCGGCGTCGCGGTCGGGCCCGACGGGCGTCGGGTCACCGCGCGCGCCGCGGCGGCCCGCTGCGCCGCCCGCCGCTCCGGCTCGCCGGTCCGCTCCGCGACCTCGACCCGGTCGGCGTCCGTGACCCGGTCGGCCTCGGCGGCCCGCTCCGCCTCGGTGGCGGTCGCGCCGCTGCGGTACGTGGTTTGCGTGGCGTCCCGGTCGGTCACCACCGGCCGGTCGGCCGGCGCGTCCGCGGCGGTGTTCCCGTCGCGGGCGTCCACCACCCCGTCGCCGTTCACATCGGTATTCGACGCCGGAGGGTTCCGGCGGGACAGGATCTTCACGATGGCACCTCCTGATCCAGGCGCGGAGGCCGCGCATGACAGGTAAGAGGTACCCAGGCGCGCGGAAATCGACACCCGTCGCCCGCTCCGCGCGCCCCGGGTCACCCGCGGCAGTCCGGCGCGATGGTGCCGGGCGCCGCGCCGGTCGCCACGAGCAGGCCGAACGTCGTCGAGCCACCCGGCGCCAGCGTGCCGTTCCACGGCGCGTTGCGGACCGTGACGTCCTGACCGGCCGTCTCCGCGACCCCGCCCCAGACCGACTGGACGCGTTCGTCACCGGACCACCGCCAGGAGGTGAGCCAGCCCGACATCGGCGCGGTCCCGTTGTTGCGCACGGTGACCGTGGCGACGAAGCCGCCGCCCCAGCTGCTGTCGATCGTGGCCGTCGCGGCGCAGAACGACAGCGTCCACGCCGGCCCGCCGATCACGTACGGATCCCGGACGCCCTTGGTGTCGCCGAACCGGAACCAGTAGGCGGTGCCCGGCGTCAACCCGCCGACGGTCACCGACCCGGAACGGTCCGGGCCCGTGACGGCCTCGGCCACCGGATCGCGCCACTGCGTGGCGTCCTCCCGGCTGGCGAAGAGGCTGACGACCAGCGGGGGGTCGTAGCCGCAGGGTGGGCTGAGCACCATCCAGTAGGTGATGGTGAGACTGCTGGTGGTGGCCCCGGTGACCTGCCCGCTGACCGGCAGCGCGGGCGGGCAGGTCAGCGTCGGGGCGGGCGTGGGCGTCGCCGCCGTGGGGGCGGGTGAGCGGAGGGCGCCGGCCGGAGCGGCCGGGCCGGTCAGGGCGAGTGCGGCGGCCAGGGCCGCGCCGAACGTACGAACCATGGGGTTCTCCTGGGACTGCGGGCGCCGGGCCGGGCCGGCGCCGGACGGGAGACGGTCACGGCCCCGCCGCGCGACCTCCTCGGCGCGGCCCTGCGCCGTGGCGCGACCAGCGGGACGGCGTGGGGGAGAAGCTGCCCGGCGCCGGGTGGGCCCACCACCCCGCGCGTCCCTCCCCGGATCGAGCGGCTCGCACCGGCTCCCGGGCGCGAACGCGACCAGTCTGACATTCGACGGGCGTCGATTCAATGACGTCCCGTGGCGGGGCCCGACCCGGCTGGCTAACCTTGGCGGTCGTGCCAGAGGGACACACCATCCACCGCCTCGCCACCCGGCACGCCGAGCTGTTCGCCGGCGACAAGGTGCACGCCGACAGCCCGCAGGGGCGCTTCGCCGAGGGTGCCGCCCGCCTCAGCGGCACCGTCCTCGACGGCACCGAGGCGTACGGCAAGCACCTGCTGCACCACTACGCCGGCGAGCTGACGCTGCACGTGCACCTCGGGCTGTACGGGAAGTTCGCCGACGGGGCGGGGGAGCCACCGCCGCCGGTCGGGCAGGTGCGGCTGCGGCTGCGCAGCGACCGGCACTGGCTGGAACTGCGCGGACCCACCGCCTGCGAGCTGCTCACCCCGCCCGAGGTGGCGGCGCTGCGCGGGCGGCTCGGCCCCGATCCGCTGCGCGCCGACGCCGACCCGGACCGGGCGTACGCGCGGATCCGGCGCAGCCCCACCCCGCTGGCCGCGCTGCTGCTGGACCAGTCCGTGGTGGCCGGCACCGGCCTGATCTTCGTGACCGAGGCGCTGTTCCGCGCCGGGCTGCCTCCGCTGCTGCCCGGCCGGGACCTGACGCCGGCCGGGTGGGCGGACCTCTGGGTGGACCTGGTGACCCTGATGACCCGCGCGGTCGAGCGGGGCCGGATCGACACCGTGCGCGACGCGCACCTGCCGGAGGCGACGGGCCGGGCGCCCCGGGTCGACCGGCACGGTGGCGAGGTCTACGTCTACCGCCGTCCCGGCGCGCCCTGCCACGTCTGCGGCGCCGAGGTGCGCCGGGGCACGCTGGCGGGTCGCAACCTCTACTGGTGCCCCACCTGCCAGGCGGGCTGAGTCACCCGTCGTCCAGCAGCCAGCGGACCGTCTCGACCTGGCCGGGGAAGACCTGGTCGCCGCCGATGCTCCAGGCCAGCGTCTGGCCGACCGCCCACCCGCGCACCCGCTCCCGGTCCAGGCCCAGCTCGGCGCTGAGCCGGTCGAGCCGGTGCCGCACCAGCGCCGGGGAGTGACCCAGCTCGGCGCCGCGCACCAGCGGCACCACCGCGAACTCCCGCTCGCCGACCAGCGGCTTCGGGTCGATGACCAGCCACGGCTCACGACCGGCGGCCAGCACGTTGCCGGCGTGCAGGTCCTGGTTGACCAGCACCTGCTCACCCTGGTCCGGCGCCAGCTCGGCCAACAGCCCGAGCGCGGCGTCCAGCAGTCGTCGCTCGTACGGGCGGTTGGCCCGCCGCCAGTTCCCCGGCATCCGCTCCGCCCAGCCGGCCGCCTCCTCGGCGAGCGAGGTGAACGGCGGCCCGGCCGGCACCCCGAGCCGGGGCAGCAGGCCGACCGCGACGTCGAGCGCGGCGTCGACGGGCAGCGCGTGCAGCGGGGTGCCCGGGTCGCACCGCTCGACCAGCAGCGCCCGGTGCCGGGCGTCGTGGGCGAGCAGCCTGATCGCACCGTGCCCGGCCCAGTGTGCCAGCGCGGTGGCCTCGTGGACGCTGTCGTCGTCCGGGTACTGGAGCTTCAGCACCGCCCGCGTCCCGTCCGGCAGTTCGGCCGGCAGGGCCAGCGACGCGAACGCGTACGCGAACGGCGGGCCGAGCGTCAGCTCCCACCGTGCGACGCAGTCCGCCAGCCGACCCGGCAGCTCCGACAGCCAGGCCCGACCGACCTCGGTCCGTTCGACCCAGCGCAGCCCGTCCGGGATCTCCCACCGCATCCGGCCATCCTGATCGTGTCCGCCGTCGCGGACAACCCGGGCGACCGCCGTGCCGCCTGGAACATCGAATGTGGGCAGCTCGACCTGCCCGACGGTCAGATCCGGACGGGGCGGTGGCCCACCTACCGGCCGGTGCCGGCCAGGGCGTCGACGGCCTTGCGGGCGGCGATCAGCACCGGGTCCCAGACCGGGGCGTACGGCGGGGCGTAGCCCAGGTCGAGCGCGGTCATCTCGTCCACCGTCATGCCGTTCCAGAGCGCCACGGCGAGCGCGTCGATCCGCTTGGCCGCCTCGGAGCGGCCGACGATCTGCGCCCCGAGCAGCCGTCCGCTGGGTCGCTCGGCGATCAGCTTCACGGTCATCTTCTGCGCGCCCGGGTAGTAGCCGGCCCGGTTCGTCGACTCGGCCAGCACGGTGACGAACTCGAAGCCGGCCTTGGTCGCGTCCTGCTCGCGCAGCCCGGTGCGCCCGACCTCCAGGTCGCACACCTTCGTCACGGCGGTGCCGATCACGCCGGGGAAGGTGGCGTATCCGCCGCCGATGTTGATCCCGACCACCCGGCCCTGCTTGTTGGCGTGGGTGCCGAGGGGGACGTGCACCGGCATGCCGCTGACCCGGTGCAGGCTCTCCACGCAGTCGCCGGCCGCCCAGACGCCGGGCACGCCGGGCACCCGCATCCGGCGGTCCACCCGGATCCCGCCGGACGGACCGAGCGGCAGGCCGGCGGCCTCGGCGAGCGCGGTGTTCGGGCGTACGCCCAGACCCAGCACCACGACGTCGGCCGGGATCGGTCCCTCGGTGGTGACCACCGCGGCGATCCGCCCGTCCCGCTCCTGCAGGCCGGTGACCGCCAGCCCGGTGCGGATGCCGATGCCGGTGCCCCGCATCGCCTCGGCCACCAGCTCGCCCATGTCCGGGTCGACCGTCGACATCGGCTGCGGGGCCTGCTCGACCAGCTGCACGGAGAGCCCGCGCTGCACCAGCGCCTCGGCCATCTCCACGCCGACGTAGCCGCCGCCGACCACCACCGCGTGCCGGGGCCGGGGCTCGCGTTCGAGCCAGTCGAGCAGCGCGGCGCCGTCGTCGAGCGTCTGCACGCCGAACACCCCGGCCACGTCGTCGCGCGCCCACTCCGGCTGCACTGGTCGGGCGCCGGTGGCGTATACCAGGGTGTCGAAACCGACGCGGACCTCGCGGTCGCCGTCCAGGTCGCGCGCGACCACCTCGCGACGGTCGAGGTCGATGGCGGTGACCTCGTGCCGCATCCGGACGTCGATGTCGAAGTCGTCGCGGAAGGCCTCCGGGGCGCGGGCCACGAGCTGGTCGCGTTCCGGCACCAGGCCGCTGATCCAGTAGGGGATGCCGCAGGCCGAGTAGGACGTGAAGTGACCCCGCTCGAAGGCGACGATCTCCAGGTCCGTGCGGTCACGACGGCGGCGCGCCTGGGAGGCCGCCGACATGCCGGCGGCGTCCCCGCCGACGACGATCATCCGCTCCGCCACGCCGCTCATCCTGTCACGCCGGGCCCCGGCCGGCGGGCAGCTCAGCCACGGGTCTGCCGGGCCACGTCCGCGACCACGTCGACCAACCGGCCGGTACGCGCGAACACCGCCCGCTGCCGCGCCGCGCCGCTGCCGTGCCGGCGCAGCCCGCCGAGCAGGTCGGTCACCCGGTCGAGGTCGCCGTGCCGCTCCAGTTCCGGGCGGAGCCGGTCGACCAGCCGGTCCAGCAGCTCCCAGGCGGGGCGCAGCTCGCCGTCGGTGAGGTCGACGCCCTCGCCCTCCAGCCCGTCGTGGGCGGCCCGCCAGTGCGCCGCGACCAGCAGGTGGTGGTCGGTGTTGACCGCCGGGCGGCCGGCCGCGATGTCGGTCAGCGCGGTCGCCACGAGCCCTCGGACCAGCGCCGCGACCAGCACCGCGTCGTCCACGGAGGGGCAGACGTCGCCGATCCTGATCTCCACGGTCGGGTACTTCGCCGAGAGCCGGGCATACCAGTAGAGCATCCCCTCGTCCAGCATCACGCCGCTGGCGATGAGCTGGCGGATCAGGCGCTCGTAGTGCTCGTGCGACTCCAGGAAGGGGGTGGGCGCCACCGACGGCCAGCGTTCCCACTCGACCGAGCGCCAGCTCGCGTAGCCGGTGTCCTCGCCCCGGGAGAACGGGGAGTTGGCGGTTACCGCGTGCAGGATCGGCAGCCAGGGGCGGACGTGGTTGAGCACGTGGACACCGGTGTCCGGGTCCGGGATGCCGACGTGCACGTGCATGCCGTTGTTGCCGGGGCCGGGCACCAGCAGCCGGAACCGTTCGATCATCCGGTCGAAGCGGGGCTTGTCCACCACCGGCGGCACCGGGCCGTCGACCGGACCGGTGCCGATGGCGAGCAGGCGTACGCCGGCCCGCTCGGCGGCGTCGGCCAGCTCGGTGCGGAGCATCCCCAGCGAGTGCCGGATCGAGGACAGCTCCAGCCCGGGCGGGCTGCCGATCTCGATCTGGCTGGTCTGGAACTCGCGCTCCACCTGGCCCCGCAGCTCGGCCGGCACCTGCTCCATCACCAGGTCGACGGCGGGTACGGCGGCGCCGGTGTGCGGGTCGGCGAGCAGGAACTCCTCCTCGACACCGACCGTCAGCAGGTCCGTTCCGCCCGGCGCGGCGTTCCGTTCCCGCTCCGCCACTGAGCCGCTCATCGTCACCACCGCTTTCTCCCGACCCGCCACGGCACCGTGCCGCGTGGTCGAGGCCCTGTTACCCACCGTGTCGTCGCCCGGAAACGCCCCGGGCGGCGTGTCGGCCCTGGTTCCCCCGTTCGAGCCCCCGTGATCCCTCCAGGTCCGGGAGGTGGCGGTGTCGGGCCGGCTCTGGTGGAGGACCCCGCACCAGTTCGGGGAGGTGGGGGGATCAGGCGGGCTTCGACACGGCCACCTCGCCGTAGTGGCGGGTGCGGGCTGCGCGGGTCGGGCGGGAGGGGATTGCGCCAGCTCGGCGAGGTGGTGCGAACGGGCACTTCGGACGTGACACGGGAGGCTACGGTGGTGTTCGTGGCGGGGATGCTGGGGGTGCTGACGGGGCTCTGGGCCTATGGCCTCGCCCTGTCCGCGGACCGGCCGGTCGGGCTGCTCGCCGGTGCGGCGGTCGCCGCCGCGCTGTTGCTGGCCACCCTGCTCGCGCTGCGGGTGCGTGCGCTGCCCGCGCCGCCCGGCACGCGCTACGCCGCCGCCCTGCGGGCCCGCGCCCGCCGCCGCGGAGTGCCTCGGCAGGTCGACCCGGACGCGCCGGGCCGTCCGCGTCCGCGCGCACCCGGGCTCCGCCCCTCGGCCGCGTAGCCGGACCCGACGAGCACGTCACCGACGCCGGTCACCCCGCCGAGCAGCCGCCCGCACGAGGCGCCGCCCGGACGGGTGGCGCCGCCGCAGGGGCAGCCACTCGCGTGACGTCCGCCCGCTCCTCCGTCTCGGCTTTCGCGGCCGATTCCGTCGTCATCCGTCCCGCCGCGGCACGTCGCCGCCCCGGGACACCCGGAATCGCCACCGAGGGGTCTTCCCATGCTCGCCTTCGCACCGTTGCACTCCGCGGCCTCGGCCGCCGCGGTCGTCGTCACCTGGCTCGCCGACACGCTCACTCCGCTCGCCGGCGGCGCCGCGACGGCCGCCGCCATCGTCCTGTTCACTGCCGGGATCCGGCTGCTGATCTCACCGCTCACCGTGGCCCAGGTCCGTGGGGAGCGGCGCCGCGCGGTGCTCGCGCCCGAGGTCCGCGATCTCCAGCGCCGGTACGCCGACGACCCCACCCGCCTGCAGAGCGAGCTGTTCGCGCTCTACCGGCGGGCCGGCGCCAGCCCGGTCGCCGGTTGCCTGCCGGCGCTGTTGCAGGCGCCGTTCTTCCTGGTCATGTACCGCCTCTTCGCCACCGGTGACGGCGCGCCGGAGCTGCTGGGGGAGCGGTTGGCCGGCGTACCGCTGGGGTGGCACCTCGGCGACGGGCTGGCCGGGCCGGTGCCGGTCGTGTTCGGGGTGCTGCTGGCGGTCCTGCTGGCGTTGGCCTGGTGGTCCTCCCGGCGGGCGCGTCGGGCGGCCGCCGCCACCGGCACGGTGGCCGGCGCCCCGGCCGAGGGTCCCGGCGCGGCGGTGCTCGGCCGGCTGGTGCCGCTGCTGCCGTTCGGGACCGTGCTGGTGGCGCTGGTGGTGCCGCTCGCGGCCGTGCTCTACCTGGTCACCACCACCGCGTGGACCGCGGTGGAGCAGGTGGTGCTGCGCCGCCCGGTTCCGGAACCCATCGACAAGCGTTGACAAATGCGGGGACGGGCGCGTAGAAATCGCTCTCAGAGAGCGCTCTCCGCCCCGTCCCCGCAGAGAGGCACCCCGACATGGACCCGATCCCGGCGGCCCCGGCCGCCCCCACCACCGTGCCCCGGCCACGCCGCCGGCTCGCCCTGGCCGCCGCCGTGCTCGCCGCCACCACCGCGCTCGCCGGCGTCTCGATGACCGCGCAGGCGGCCGTGCCCGCCCCGCCCTCCGGGTGGAGCCTGGTCTGGAGCGACGACTTCACCGGCGCCGCCAACACGCTGCCCTCGTCCGCCAACTGGATCGTCGACACCGGCACCAGCTATCCGGGCGGGCCGGCCAACTGGGGCACCGGCGAGATCCAGACCTACACCTCCAGCACCGCCAACCTGGCCCACGACGGCTCGGGCAACCTGCGCATCACGCCGCTGCGGGACGCCGCCGGCCGCTGGACCTCGGCCCGGATCGAGACGGTACGGGCCAACTTCAAGCCGCCGTCCGGCGGCGTGCTGGCCCTGGAGGGCCGGATCCAGATGCCCAACGTCACCGGCGCGGCGGCGGCCGGCTACTGGCCGGCGTTCTGGGCGCTCGGTTTCCCCTACCGGGGCAACTACCAGAACTGGCCGGGCATCGGCGAGTTCGACGTGATGGAGAACGTCAACGGGATCAACTCGGTCTGGGGCGTGCTGCACTGCGGGATCGCGCCCGGCGGCCCGTGCGGCGAGTTCAACGGCATCGGCGCGTCCCGGGCCTGCCCCGGCAGCACCTGCCAGTCGGCGTTCCACACCTACCGGTTCGAGTGGGACGCCTCGGTGAGCCCGCAGCAACTGCGCTGGTACGTCGACGGCCAGCTCTTCCACACCGTCGGGCAGAACCAGGTCGGCGAGCCCTACTGGGGGCAGATGACCAACCACGCCGGCTACTTCCTGCTGCTCAACGTGGCCATGGGCGGCGGCTTCCCGGACGGGGTGGCCGGCTCGGCCACACCGACCGCGGCCACCGTGTCCGGCCGGTCCATGCTCGTCGACTACGTGGCGGTCTACACCCGCGGCGGCGGGGGCAACCCGTCGCCCACCCCGACCACACCGCCGCCCGGCGGGGTGCGGGACGCCTACGCCACCATCCAGGCCGAGTCGTTCAACGCGCAGAACGGCGTGCAGGTGGAGACGTGCGCCGAGGGCGGCCAGGACATCGGCTGGCTGGCCAACGGTGACTGGGCCCGCTACGACAACGTCGACTTCGGCTCGACCCCACCGCGCGACTTCGTGGCCCGGGTCGCGTCCGGCGCGGCGGCCGGGGTGAGCGGACTGGTCGAGGTCCGGGTGGACAGCCCGACCGCGCCGCCGATCGGCAGCTTCGCGGTCGGCAACACCGGTGGCTGGCAGAGTTGGCGCTCGGTGCCCGGCAACGTGGGCGCGGTGACCGGGCGGCACACGGTCTACCTGACGTTCAGCAGCGGCCAGCCGTCCGACTTCGTCAACGTCAACTGGTTCACGTTCCGCCGCTGAGGCGGGCGGTCAGCGCCCGGCGGTCACCGACTGCCGCCGGGCGCGCCGCCGGCGTACCTTCTTCACCGCCCAGCTGACGATCATGACGCCGAACACGGCGAAGATCGCGTAGTTGAACCACTGGCTGTACCGGTCGACGTCCTTCCACCGCGACCCGAGAGTGAAGCCGGCGCCGACGATCAACGCGTTCCACACCCCGCTGCCCAGCGTGGTGAGAAGGACGAACTCGCCCAACGGCATGCGGTTGGCGCCGGCCGGGATCGAGACCAGGCTGCGGACCACCGGCACCACCCGGCCGATCAGCACCGCCCAGCGGCCGTGTCGCTCGAACCACCGGTCGGCCTTCTCCAGGTCCTCCAGGTCGACCAGCGGGATGTGGTCCAGCCACCGCTTCAGGCGGTCCTCGCCGAGCGCCGCGCCGAGCCAGTAGAGCACCAGCGCGCCGAGCAGCGAACCGACCGTCGCGGCGAACACGATCAGCAGGACGTTGAACCGGCCCTCGGCGGAGAGATAGCCGGCCATCGCCAGCACGATCTCGCTCGGGATCGGCGGGATGATGCTCTCCAACGCCACCAGCAGGGCCACGCCGACCGCGCCGAACGAGTCGATCACGCTGGCCACCCAGCCGGTCAGCCCGGTGAACTGGTTCGGGTCGACGTCTTGGGCCAGGGCCATGGTGGTCCTTCCACAGGGTTGCCGGAGATCCGGGGGTAGTACCCGGCCCGGCCCCACCCACACCTGTGGCTCAGCTCTCCGGATGCAGCCCCGAGTCCGCCGGCCCCCGCCGCCACCCGGTGAAGCGGACCACCAGGCCGCCGCGGCTGGGGGAACAGCAGTACGGCCCGGCCGACGCCTCGGCAGCCGGGTCGAGCGGCGCGACCCGGACCAGTCGCCACGGCTCCTCGTCCACCCGGGCGCGCACGGTCAGCGCGTCCCCGGCCCGGCTCACCCGCACCGTCACGTCCCGCCCCGACCAGTCCGGCACCGGCGCCACCGACCAGTCGGAGAACTCGTCCGTCACCACCGCGCCGACCTGCGGGGCGCCGTCGCTCACCTCGACGCCGGCCTTGGTCCACCGCCGCTCGTCCACCCGGACCAGCACGCCGGCCTGGTCGAACTGCGCGCCGTAGTCCAGCCGGAAGGAGACCTCGACGGCGCTGTCCACCGGGAACGGCGCGAGCAGCGCCGAGCCGTCGTCGTGCACGAAGCCGTAGCTGGTGCGCCGCCAGAAGTCGCTGCCGCCACGCGGCTCCACCAACAGGCCACCGTCGGCCGGCTCGGCGCGCTCCGGCGGGTTCAGCCAGACACCGGCGGACCAGTCCGAGCCATCCTCGCTCATGGGGGCACCGTACCGGGTTTGCCGGATCGGCCGTTCGGAGAAGTAGTTGACGCATGGGTGACAGGTGGTATCAGGAGGCGGTCGTCTACTGCCTCGACGTGGACACGTACGCGGACTCCGACGGCGACGGGGTGGGTGACTTCCAGGGCCTGATCGGGCGACTGGACTACCTGGCCAGGCTGGGAGTGACCTGCCTCTGGCTGAACCCGATCCACCCCTCGCCGAACAAGGACGACGGGTACGACGCGACCGACTTCTACAACGTCGATCCGCGCCTCGGCACCCTGGGTGACTTCGCCGAGCTGCTGCACCAGGCGCAGAACCGCGGCATCCGGGTGATCATCGACCTGGTGGTCAACCACACCTCGGACCAGCACCCCTGGTTCCAGTCCGCCCGGTCCTCGCCGGACTCGCCCTACCGCGACTGGTACGTCTGGGCCGACCACGAGCCGGACGACCGGCACCAGGGCATGGTGTTCCCGGGCGAGCAGCACGAGACGTGGAGCTACGACCGCACCGCCAAGGCCTGGTACTACCACCGCTTCTACAAGTTCCAGCCGGACCTCAACATCGAGAACCCGAAGGTCCGCGCGGAGATCAAGAAGATCACCTCGTTCTGGCTCCAGCTCGGCGTCTCCGGCTTCCGGATGGACGCCGTGCCGTTCATCATCGAGCGGACCGAGCCGGGCAACCCGAACTCGCCCAAGGACTTCGACTTCCTCACCGACCTGCGCCAGCACGTGCAGTGGCGCCGGGGTGACGCGGCCCTGCTGGCCGAGGCGAACGTCGAGCCGGACCAGCTGCCGGTCTACTTCGGCGACGGCAGCGGCTCGGGCAACCGGATCCACATGCTCTTCGACTTCATGCTCAACGGCCGGCTGATGCTCGCCCTCGCCCGGGAGGACCCGGAGGCGATCATCGACGCGCTGCGCGACACCCCGAAGCTGCCCACCGGCGGCCAGTGGGCGACGTTCCTGCGCAACCACGACGAGATCGACCTGTCCCGCCTCACCGCCGACCAGCGCAAGGACGTGCTGGCCAGGTTCGGGCCGGACGAGAACATGCAGCTCTACGGCCGGGGCATCCGCCGCCGCCTCGCCCCGATGCTCGGCAACGACCGTCGGCACATCGAACTGGCGTACGCGCTCCAGTTCTCGCTGCGCGGCACGCCGGTGCTGCGCTACGGCGAGGAGATCGGGATGGGGGAGGACCTGGCGCTGGACGGCCGGGACGCGATCCGCACCCCGATGCAGTGGTCGTACAAGGAGAACGCCGGCTTCTCCACCGCCGAGCCGGAGAAGCTGGTCCGCCCGGTGATCGACAAGGGGGACTTCGGCTACCAGCAGGTCAACGTCACCGCCCAGCGCAAGGACCCGCGTTCGCTGCTGGGCTGGTTCGAGCGGATGATCCGCACGCTGCGGGAGGCGCCGGAGATCGGCTCCGGCAGCACCACCCACATCGACGTGCCGATGCCGCCCGGCGTGCTCGCGCACCGCGCCGACGGGCGTACCGGGACGATGGTCTTCCTGCACAACCTCGGCACCGAGGACGTGGAGGTCGACCTGAGCACGCTGGCCCCGGAGGCGGACCTGCCGATCGACGTGCTGACCGACCGCAACTACGAGGACGTCGGCAAGCTCGACCGGCTCAAGCTCGCCGGCCACGGCTACCGCTGGATCCGGCTCTGTCGGGGCCAGGGCCTCTGACGACGGCGGCGTGCGCGGGTTAGGCTCCTTCGATCGACCCCAAGTTACCGGGAGGTAATCATGTCGGAGGAGCCCCGCGTCGCCATCGTGACCGGAGCCGCGCGCGGCATCGGCGCGGCCACCGCCCGCCGGCTGGCGGCCGACGGCATGGCCGTCGCCGTGGTCGACATCGACGAGTCCGCCACCAAGGAGACCGTGGACGCCATCGGCTCGGCCGGTGGCCGGGCTCTCGGCGTCGGCGCCGACGTCTCCGACCGGGCCCAGGTCGAGGCCGCCGTGGAACGGATCGCCGCCGAACTGGGCGCCCCGACCGTGCTCGTCAACAACGCCGGCGTGCTCCGGGACAACCTGCTGTTCAAGATGACCGACGCCGACTGGGACACGGTCATGGGCGTGCACCTGCGCGGCGCCTTCCTGTTCAGCCAGGCCGCGCAGAAGCACATGGTCGAGCGCAAGTGGGGCCGGATCGTCAACCTCTCCAGCACCTCGGCGCTGGGCAACCGAGGGCAGGCGAACTACTCGGCCGCCAAGGCCGGCCTCCAGGGCTTCACCAAGACGCTGGCGATTGAGCTGGGCCCGTTCGGGGTGACCGTCAACGCGGTCGCGCCGGGCTTCATCGTCACCGACATGACCGCGGCGACGGCGGCGCGGATGAAGGTCGACTTCGAGGCGCTCCAGCAGCACGCCGCCGCCGAGATCCCGGTACGCCGTCCCGGCCGTCCGGAGGACGTCGCGCACACCATCTCGTTCCTGGCCAGCGAGGGCGCGTCGTTCGTCTCCGGCCAGGTCATCTACGTCGCCGGCGGCCCGAAGGACTGACCGCTCTCCGGCGCGGCCCCGCTCACGCGGGGTCGCGCCGGGTGCGCCAGAGCCAGAACAGGCCGAGCGCCGGCAGCACCAGCGGGATGTAGCCGTAGCCGCTGCCGAAGTCCGACCACACCGTCTCGTCCGGGAACAGCTCGGGGTCGGCGATGCTCAGCACGCCGACCGCGAGGACCCCGACCAGCTCGACCGAGCAGCAGGCCAACGCCACCCGGCGGCCGGCGTGCCCGGCGCGGGCCAGCCCGACCGCCGCCACGATGTAGATCAGCGCGGCCAGCGCGGAGAGCAGGTACGCCACCGGCGCCTCGTCGAACTTCGTGGCGATCTGCAGCCCGGCCCGCGAGGTCGCGGCGATGGCGAACAGGATGTAGACCGCGATCAACAGCCGGCCCGGCCCCCGGTTGGTGGCGCGTTCCGGCGTCCGGGTCTCAGCCACCGACGACCTCCCAGGTCTGCTGCAGCCGGACCACGACGACCGGCGTCACCAGGCAGATCGCGCAGACGATCGCGGAGCCCCACCGGGTCGGCTCCATCCGGGCCAGCACCCAGGCCAGCGGCGGCAGGCAGACCAGCGTCACCAGATAGCCGAAGAACGCACCCGGTTCGCCCGGCCGGTCGCCCCCGCCGAGCGCGACGAGCGCCACCACGGTGAGCGCGAGCAGCGCCACCTCCAGCACGGCCAGGCCGACGAACTGGATCCGGTCCGGCGGCTGCCGGCGCACGGCGGCCACCAGGGCCCAGACCGCGACCACCAGCGAGAGCACGATCGGGATCGTGGCGAGGATCCCGTCCACCGGCGAGGCGGAGGCCGCGGCGCTGGTCATCGACGCTGTGTCGTTCACCGGCCCAGTCTACTAATCCGTGTAGTAGCGGCTCTCCCGCCGGGTCGGGGCGCGCCGGACGGGTCGGGCGACTAGCGTGGATCACGGCCCCGGGCGTACGCCGGCGGCCGACGACGACGGCAGGGGGTCGGGGTGCGGTTCGGGTTGTTCGGCACCGGTCACTGGGCGGCGGAGACGCACGCCTCGGCCATCGACGCGCATCCGCGGGCGCGACTGGCCGGCGTGTGGGGGCGGAACCCGGCGAAGGCGGAGGAGCTGGCCACCCGGCACGGCGTGCCGGCCTTCACCGAGGTCGACGCGTTGCTCGACGCGTGCGACGCGGTCGCCGTGGCGCTCCCGCCCGACGTGCAGGCCGACATCGCCGTCCGGGCCGCCACCGCCGGGCGGCACCTGCTGCTGGACAAGCCGCTCGCGCTCGGCCTGGCCGACGCCGACCGCGTGGTCGCCGCCGCCCAGGGGGCCGGGGTGGCCTCGGTGGTCTTCTTCACCCAGCGCTTCCACCCGAACGTCACCGGCTTCCTCGCCTCGACCGCCGCCGCCGGCGGCTGGCAGCACGCGCGGGCCACCATGTTCGCCTCGATCTACCAGCCCGGGAACCCGTACGGCGACTCGCAGTGGCGGCGGGACCGGGGTGCGCTCTGGGACATCGGCCCGCACGCGCTGTCGCTGATCCTGCCGGTGCTCGGCCGGGTCACCCGGGTCGCCGCGATGGACGGGCCGAGTGGTCTGGTGCACCTCCTGCTCACCCACGACGGCGGCGCGACCAGCTCGCTCTCGCTCACCCTGGACGCGCCGGCCGAGGCGGTCGCCCGGGACTTCGTGTTCTTCGGCGAGAACGGCACCGAGAGCGTCCCGCCCGGCGACGGCAGCGTGCTCCAGGCGTTCGGCACCGCGCTGGACCAGCTGCTGGAGGAGGTCGACGCGGGCACCCGGGACCACCGCTGCGACGTGCGCTTCGGCCGCGAGGTGGTGGCGGTGCTCGACGCGGCGGAGACCGCCCGGGCCCAGGGCCGCACGGTCGAGCTGTAGAAATCCCGTCGCGGGTGCGACGGCCCGCCGCTAGCCTGGCCGGCATGTTCACGCATGCCCTGATCGATGTGGCCGCCGCGCCGGCCGCGCGCGGGCTCCTCCTGGTCGCCCGCCCGCGGGTCCGGCGCCCGGCCCTGGCCGGCCGGGACGCCCACCGCCGCGCCTGACCCGACCACCGGCCGCCGAGCCTCCCCGGCTCGGCCCCTGCCGGTCCGCCACCTCCCGGAGGTGGTGTCCTCGGGTCGGGCCCCGCCATCTCCCCGAGGTGGCGGCATCCGGCCTCCACCAACCACGCCACCTCGCCGAGGTGGCGGCGTCTGGCGCGGTGGTCCGGCCGGTCCGCGTCCCGACCGACTCTCCAGGGCCGTCCGAGTCCCGATCCGCTCGGACCGCCCGACCGATCCACGCCGGCTCGACCTAAGCCGTCGGCCTCCGGCATGCCCCGCGGGGCCCGCCGGCTCCGGTGTGGACACCCGCGCAGCGGTCCGTACCCGTCGCCGTCCGGCGACAGACAGGACGAACCCGTGGCGCCCCGCCGACCCACCGCACGCGACCGGTCCCGTCGCGTACTGTCCCAGAACTTCCTCGCCGACCCGGCCGCCGTCGCGCGGCTGGTCCGGGCGGTCCGGCCCGGACCGGACGACCTGCTGCTGGAGGTGGGCGCCGGGCGTGGACAGCTGACCCGGCCCCTCGCCGCGCGCTGCGGCCGGCTGGTCGCCTACGAGGTCGACCCGACCGTGCTGCCGGAACTGGCGGCGACCTGCGCGCCGCTGCCGCACGTCGAGATCCGGGCGGCCGACTTCCTGGCCGCGTCCCCGCCCGACGAACCGTTCTCGGTGGTCGGCAACATCCCCTGGTCGCTGACCGCGGCGGTGGTCCGGTGGTGTCTCGCCGCGCCCGGACTGCGCGCCGCGACGCTGCTCACCCAGCTCGACTACGCCCGCAAGCGCGCCGGTGACCACGGCCGGTGGAGCCGGCTGACGGTGTCCACCTGGCCGGAGCACCACTGGCGGCTGGTCGGGCGGGTGCGTCGGGACGCGTTCCGGCCGGTGCCGGCCGTGGACGGTGGCATCCTGCGGCTGGAGCGCCGCACCGTGCCGCTGCTCGCGCCGGACGCGCTGCCCGCGTACCGACGGATGGTGGAGCTGGGGTTCGGCGGCGTCGGCGGCTCGCTCGCGGCGTCGCTGCGCACCGCTCATCCCGGCCGTCGGGTGGACGGCGCGCTGCGCGCCGCCCGGGTCGCCCCGGACGCCCCGGTCGGGCTGGTCTGGCCCGAGCAGTGGCTGGTGCTGTTCCGGCTGCTGCACGCGAGTGACAGCGGCCGGAGCGGGAAACGGCGGCCATCCGGGACGGCCCCGGCTCCGAATGCCTACCGTGCTGGCAGACGGAGCGGACGGAAGGCGGGACCGGATGACCCACGGCGACAGCGCCGGTGACGTGCCGGGGCGGTCGAGGCTGCACGCGCTGTCCCCGGCCGCCCCGGACCCGGGGGTCGAGGCCGACGACCTGTTGCGGGCGGTGGCGCGCGGCGACGAGGCCGCGTTCGAACGGCTCTACGGCATCGTCTCGCCCCGGGTCTACGGCCTGGCCCGGCGGGTGCTGCGGGATCCGGCCCAGGCCGAGGAGGTGGCCCAGGAGGTGCTGGTGGAGGTGTGGCGCACCGCCGCGCGCTTCGACCCGGCCCGGGGCTCGGCGACCGCCTGGGTCTTCACCATCGCCCACCGCCGCGCGGTGGACCGGGTCCGGTCGGAACAGGCGGGCGCCGAACGCGCCCGTCGGGTCGCCGCCGGTTCCCGGGAGACGCCGTACGACGAGGTGGCCGAGGAGGCGGCGGCGCGGCTGGAGCGGCAGCAGGTGCGGCGCTGCCTGGACGTGCTGACCGAGGTGCAGCGCGAGGCGATCACGCTGGCCTACTACGGCGGACACAGCTACCGCGAGGTGGCCGGCCTGCTGGACGCCGCGCTGCCGACCGTCAAGACCCGCATGCGGGACGGGCTGATCCGTCTGCGCGACTGCCTGGGAGTGGAGCTGAGCCGATGACCGACATCCACGCGCTCGCCGGGGCGTACGTGCTCGACGCGGTGGACGACGTCGAGCGGGCCGCGTTCACCCGGCACCTGGACCACTGCGAGAGCTGCGCCCGGGAACTGGCCGAACTGCGCGAGACGGTCGCGCGGCTGGCCGACCCGACCTGGTCGGTGCCGCCGCCCGCGTTGCGCGCGGCGGTGCTCGCGGAGATCCGGCGCACCCCGCAGGAGCGGCCCGGCCGGGCGGGTCGCGCCGAGTCACCCCGAGCCGGGACCTGGCGGCGCCGGGTGGCTGTCGCGGCCGCCGCCGTGGTGCTGGCCGGCGGTGCGGGCGCGGCCACCTGGGTGGCCCAGGAGCAGCGGGTACGCGACGCGCGCACCGAGGCCGGCGCGGCCCGGGACGAGGTGGGCCGGATCCGGGCGGTGCTGGCCGCCCCGGACGCGGTCGTCCGCGGTGCCACCGCGCCGGCCGGTGGCCGGGTGACAGTGGTCGCGTCGGCGAGCCGGGACGAGGGGGTGGCGCTGCTGGAAGGACTGGCCGCGCCGGGGCCGGGGCGGGCCTACCAGCTCTGGCTGATCGAGGGCGGCACCGCCACCTCGGCCGGGGTGCTGCCGTCCGGGCAGGGTGCCGGCACCCGGCTGCTGGTGGGCGTACGCGGCAAGGGGTCCTTCGGGGTGACCGAGGAGCCGGCGGGCGGGTCGACGCGGCCGAGCACGACGCCGCTGGTGGCGGTCGCGCTCACCTGATCTTTTCCCGGGCCGGACCCATCCGCGCGGCGATCCGCGCCGAATCCCTTCCAGACCGACAGTTCACCACTTGAAGGGATTCACCCGATGCGCCCTGTGAAGCTCACCGCCGTCGCCCTCGCCGCCACGCTCAGCCTAGGACTCGCCGCCTGCGGCGGGGACGGCGAGGACAACGGCGCCGCCGCGCCGGCCGCCAGCGCCCCGATGAGTTCCGCGCCGGCCAGCAGCGCCCCGGCGATGGCCGACGGTCAGTTCGGACCCGGCTGTGCCGCGGTGCCGACCGACGCGTCGAACCCCGGCAGCTTCGCGGCCATGGCCAAGGTGCCGGTGGCGACCGCGGCGTCCGGCAACCCGGTGCTGAGCACGCTGGTCACCGCCGTCAAGCAGGCCGGACTGGTCGACTCGCTGAACAGCGCCCCCGGGGTGACGGTCTTCGCGCCGAGCAACGACGCCTTCGGCAAGCTGCCCAAGGCCGATCTGGACAAGGTCCTCGCCGACAAGAAGATGCTCACCGACGTGCTGACCTACCACGTGGTGGAGGGGCGACTCACCCCGGACCAGCTCGCCGGCACGCACAAGACCCTCCAGGGCGGCGAGGTGACGGTTGCCGGCAGCGGTACCGAGTTCACCGTGAACGGTTCCTCGACGGTCGTCTGCGGCAACGTGCAGACCGCCAACGCCACCGTCTACATCGTCGACTCCGTGCTGATGCCGAAGTCCTGACCCGGACCGGCCGGTGAGGGGAGGAACCGATGATCCGCCGTATCCCGGCGGCCGCCGGGACGGGGCTGCTCGCGGCGGCCGCCGGGGTGGCGGTCGCGGAACTGCTCGCCACCGCCGTCCGGCCACCGGCGGCACCCCTGGTCGCGGTCGGCGGCGCCGTCGTGGACGGCGCGCCGACCCCGGTCAAGGAGTGGGCGGTACGCACCTTCGGCACCTACGACAAGCCGCTGCTCCTGGGCGGGATCGCGGTGGCGGTGCTCGTGCTGGCCGCGCTGACCGGCGTCGCCGCCCGCCGTCGCCCGGCGCTGGGCCTGCTCGGTCCGGCGGTGCTCGGGGTCGCCGGCGCCGCCGCCGCCCTGAGCCGCCCCGACGCCCGCCCGGCCGACGCCCTGCCGGCCCTGGCCGGCGCCGCCGTGGCCGCCGCCCTCCTGCGCTGGCTGCCGCTGCCCGGCCGGTCCACCGCTCCGGACGCCGCCCCCGACCCGGTGGGGGTGGGCCGGGCGGCGTCCGGGGCCGACGCGGCCGGTCCGGGCGCAGCCGGTTCGGCCCCGGGCGGTGCGGGCGCAGCACGTTCGGACCCGACCGGTTTCGGCGCGGCCCGTTCCCGCCGTCCGGCGGCGACGCGGCGGGCGGTGCTGCGCAACGCCGCGCTGGTGGCGGTCGGGACCGCCCTGGCCGGGGCCGGCACGGTCGCGCTGCGCCGGCTGAACCTGGCCGACGCCACCCGCGCCCGGGACGCCGTCCGGCTGCCCGCCCCGGCCTCGCCGGCCCGTCCGCTGCCCGCCGGGGTGGGGCCCGGGTTCCGCACCCCGACCGCTGACTTCTACCGGGTGGACACCGCGCTGACCGTGCCGCGGCTGGACGTGGACGCCTGGCGGCTGCGGCTGCACGGGATGGTGGAGCGGCCGGTCGAGCTGACCTTCGCCGACCTGCTCGACCGAGGGCTGATCGAACGCGACGTCACGCTGAGCTGTGTGTCCAACGAGGTCGGTGGCCCGTACGTGGGGACCACTCGGTGGCTCGGCGCGCCGCTGGCCCCGCTGCTGCGCGCCGCCGGCATCCGGGCCGGCGCCGACCAGCTGGTGGCCCGCTCCGACGAGGGGATGACCATCGGCACGCCGATCGCCACCCTCCTCGACGGACGGGACGCCATGCTCGCGGTGGGCATGGACGGCGCCCCGCTGCCGTTCACGCACGGCTTCCCGGTCCGGATGCTCACCCCCGGCCTGTACGGCTACGCCGGGGCGTGCAAATGGGTCACCGAGCTGGAGGTGACCACCTTCGACGCGTTCGACGCGTACTGGGTGCGGCGGGGGTGGGCCCGGGAGGCGCCGGTGAAGACGGCGTCGCGGATCGACCGGCCCGCGCCGTTCGCCCGACTTCCCGCCGGTCCGGTGACCGTGGCCGGAGTGGCGTGGGCCCAGCACCGGGGCATCGCGGCGGTGGAGGTCTCGGTGGACGACGGCCCGTGGCGGACGGCGGAGCTGCTACCCACCGCCTCCGCCGACACCTGGGTCCAGTGGCGGTTCGCCTGGTCCGCCCCGGCCGGCCCGCACCGCCTGCGGGTACGCGCCACCGACGGCACCGGCGCGCCGCAGCCCGAGGACCGCCGCCCACCGTTCCCCGACGGCGCGACCGGCCACCACACCGTCGCGGTCACGGTGGGGTGAGCGGCGGGGCCTCGCTCAACGGGTCACGACGACGAGCGCCTCGCCCAGCTCCGCCGGGGTGCCGAACTCCTCGGCCGGCAGCGTCCGCAGCGTCTGGAGCGTCTCGGTGCTGGCACCGTTCTCCTGGGCCCACCGGACCAGGTCCTCCCGGGAGACCGGGTAGTCGAGCCCGGCCAGGAACTCCTGCAACTGCGCGCCGCTGACGGTCATGCCGCGCGGCTACCCGCTGGGCGGGGCGGCATGCCCCGCGGCGCCGGTTTGTCCCGACCGGTCCCGGGTAGCCGCGGGCATGCTGGTACAGCGGCTCGGCGCGCCGAGCGACTTCGACCCGTTGCTGGAACGCGTCCGGGACGCCCGCATCGTCATGATCGGCGAGGCGACGCACGGCACCTACGACTACTACCGGCTGCGGGAGCAGGTGACCCGGCGCCTCATCGCCGAGCAGGGGTTCGACTTCGTGGCGGTGGAGGGGGACTGGCCGGACTGCGACCGGGTGCACCGGTCCGTGGTGGGTGCGCCGGGCGGACCGGCCGACCCGCTGGTCGCGCTGGAACGGTTCGAACGCTGGCCCACCTGGATGTGGGCGAACGCCGAGGTGGCCCGCTTCTGCCGCTGGCTGCGCGCCTGGAACCTGGAGCGGTCGGAGGGGGAGCGGGCGGGATTCCACGGCCTCGACGTCTACTCCCTCTGGGAGTCGATGCAGGCCATCTTCGACTACCTGGGCGAGGAGGACCCGGCGTCGCTGGAGGCGGCCCAGGAGGCGTACCGCTGCTTCGAGCCGTACGGCAAGCGGGTCGAGGAGTACGGGATGGCCAGCCGGTTCGTCTCCGCCCGGTGCGAGGAGGAGGTGGTCCGGCTGCTCGCGCGTACCCGGGAACAGGCCGCCGCGGACGGCCCGGACCGCTTCTCGGCCTGGCAGAACGCGGAGGTGGTGGCCGGCGCGGAGCGCTACTACCGGGCCATGGTCGGCGGCGGGCCGGAGTCGTGGAACGTCCGGGACATCCACATGGCGGACACGCTGGACCGGCTGCTCGACCGCTACGGGCCGGACGCGCGCGGCATCGTCTGGGCCCACAACACGCACGTCGGGGACGCCCGGGCCACCGAGATGGCGGCGGACGGCATGGTCAACATCGGCCAGCTCGCCCGGGAACGGCACGGCCGGGACGCGGTGGCGCTGATCGGCTTCGGCAGCTACCGGGGCACCGTGGTCGCCGCCCCGCGCTGGGGCTCGCCGGCCGAGACGATGGTGGTGCCGCCGGCCCGCGAGGGGTCGGTCGAGCACCGGCTGCACGAGCTGATGCCGGACCGGGCGGTGCTGGTCTTCGGCGGGGAGGACCAGCCGGAGTGGGTGACCGGCGAGGCCGACCACCGGGCCATCGGTGTGGTGTACGACCCGAGCTTCGAGTCCTGGGGCAACTACGTGCCGACCCGGCTCGGTGAGCGGTACGACGCGTTCGTCTGGTGCGACGAGTCGACCGCGCTGCACCCGCTGCCGGCGCTGGTGACGCCCGGCGAGATGGAGACGTACCCGGCCGGTGTGTGAGGCGGGGCGTTAAGAGGGGCCCCCTGTTATGCGCCAGGCGTTAACAGGGGGCCCCTCCTTTCACCTCACCTCACCTCACCTCACCTCGGCGGGCTCGCGCTCGGCGAGGTGGGCGCGCAGGCCCTCGCCCTCGACGTCCACGTTGGGCAGGATCCGGTTCAGCCAGCGCGGCAGCCACCAGGCGGCGTTGTTCAGCAGCGACATCACCGCCGGAACGATGGTCATCCGGACCACGAACGCGTCGATGGCGACGCCGATCGCGAGCGCGAAGCCCATCGACTTGATGATCGGGTCCTCCAGGAAGACGAAGCCGCCGAACACCGAGATCATGATGAGCGCGGCGGCGGTGACCACCCGGGCGCCGTGCCCCATCCCGTTGATGGTGGCCTGGCGCGCGGTGTCGCCGTGCACGTAGTCCTCGCGCATCCGCGAGACCAGGAAGACCTCGTAGTCCATGGCCAGGCCGAACAGGATGCCGATGAGCAGGATCGGCAGGAAGCTGACCAGCGGGGCCGGGGTGTCCAGACCGACCAGGTCGGCCAGGTGGCCCTGCTGGAACACCGCGACCGTGATGCCGAACGTGGCCGCCACGGTGAGCAGGAAGCCCAGCGCCGCCTTCACCGGCACCAGGATCGACCGGAACACCAGCATCAGCAGCAGCACGGACAGGCCCACCACCAGCAGCAGATAGACCGGCAGCGCGTCGGAGAGCTTCTCCGACACGTCGATGCCGATCGCGGTCACGCCGGTGAGCAGCACCTCCGCGTTCTGGATGCCGCCGACCTGCTCGCGGATGTCGTGCACCACCGTCTCGGTCGCCTCGTCGGTCGGCCCGGTCTTCGGGATCACGCCCAGCAGCGCGGTACGGCCGGACGGGTCGAGCTGCGGCGGGGCCACCGCCAGCACCCCGTCGGTCTTCTGGATCAGCGCGGTGACCTGCGGCACCGCCGCCTGGGTGGCCTGCGGGGAGTCGGCCGTCACGACGACCGCGAGCCGGCCGGTGAAGCCGGGGCCGAAGCCCTCCTGGATCAGGTCGTTGCTGACCCGGGCCGGGGTGCCCTCGGCGGCGGCGGACGCGTCCGGCAGGGCCAGGCGCATGTCCTGGGCGGGGATCGCGAGCAGCCCGAGGCCGAGCAGGCCGACCAGGATCACCGGGACGCGGAACCGGGTCACCCAGTGCGCCCAGCGGAACCCGAAACCGGAACGGTCCTCCGAGCCGGTGCCCGGGTCCGCGACCGCCTCCCGGTTGCGCAGCTTGCGCGGCAGCGCCTTGCGGCCGGCGAAGCCGAGCAGCGCCGGGGCCAGGGTGATCGCCACCAGCACGGCCACGGTGACGGTGCCGGCGGCGGCCAGGCCCATCACGGTGAGGAACGGGATGCCCACCACGGCCAGGCCGGCCAGGGCCACCACGACGGTCGCGCCGGCGAAGACCACGGCGGAGCCGGCGGTGCCGACCGCCCGGCCGACGGCCTCCTCGGGGGAGAGCCCGTCGAGCAGGTTCTGCCGGTGCCGGGAGGTGATGAAGAGCGAGTAGTCGATGCCCACCGCGAGGCCGAGCATCAACGCCAGGATCGGAGCGGTGCTGGTCAGCTCGACCGCGCCGCTGAGCGCGAACAGGCCGGCCATGCCGACGCCGACGCCGATCAGCGCGTTCAGCATGGTCATCCCGGCCGCGACCAGCGAGCCGAACGTGATGATCAGGACGATCGCCGCGACCAGCACGCCGATGGCCTCGGTCGAGCCGACCTCCGGCTCGGCGTTGAGCACCTCGCCGCCGGGGGCGACCTGCCAGCCCTGCGCCTCGGCCTGTGCGCCGACCTTCTCGTACGCGTCGCGTTGCTCGGTCGTGACGTCGTCCGCCCGGCCGGCGAACTGCACCTGGATCAGCGCGTACCGGCCGTCGGGTGTGAGCGCCCGGGCCTGGTACGGGTCGACCACGCCGACCACGCCGGGCAGCGTGGCCGCCTCCTGGGTGAGCTGTCCGACCACCGCCTGGCCGGCCGGGGTGGTGAGCGCGCCGTCCTGGGGCGCCTTGACCGCGATGGTGCCGGTCGCGCCGCTCGCCGCCGGGAAGCGGTCGGCGAGCAGGTCGATCGCCTTCTGCGACTCGGTGCCCGGCATGGTGAAGTTGCTCGCCGTCGGGCCCTTCAGCGTGGCCGCGGCCAGGCCGAGACCGACGAGTACGACGAGCCAGACGACGGCGACGAGTCGCCGTCGGCGTAGGGATGCCCGGCCGAGCCGGTACAGCAGGGTCGCCATGGACCTTCCTTCGTCCTCGGGTTGGACAGTGCGATCAGGTGGTGGGTTCGAGCGCGCGGTGTGCCACGGCGAGCAGCGCGGGTCGCAGCTCCTCGTCGGGGATGTCCAGGAACTCCCCGCAGGTCTCGGCGATGCCGGCGAGGACGACCAGCGCGGCGACGCGGGCCGCCGGCCGGTCGGAGAAGCCGGCGAAGGCGGCGACCAGCCGTTCGGAGATCTGCTGGATGTGCGCGAACGCCGGCTGCTGCAGCAGGTCCGGGAACTCGCCCCGGAGCAGCGCGATCTCCCGGCGGAAGCGGACCGCCAGGTCGACGAAGCCCTCCGCGGCGACCCGCTGGGCGTCCGCCCCGGTGCGTCCGGCGAGGCGGGTGTCGAGTTCCTCCAGCATCGCGATGGCCGGGGCCATCAGCTCGCAGAGCAGGGCGTCCTTGCTGGCGAAGTGGTAGAGCACGGTGGCCTTGGAGCAGCCCACCTCGCGGGCGATGTCCTGCAACGAGGTGCCCTTGTAGCCGGTGACGGCGAACCGACGGGCCGCCGCGGTGAGCAGCTCGTCATGGGTGGCCGGGGTCGCGCGTGCCATGTCCTCCAGCATGCCTGACCGATCGGTCAGCACCTGACCGATCGGTCAGACGGAAGACGTGGTCTTCGCCACAGCGCCGCGTCGCCGCAGCTCAGGTGGCCGGCGCTCCGGTCCAGTCGGCGAGCCAGTCGCCCGACCAGGTGAGCGCGCCCGACCGCAGGTCGGCCACCAGGCCGCGGACCCAGTCCAGTTCGGTGCGGAGCAGGGCGAGCTGGTACTCGTCCTCGACCAGGAAGAGTCGGGGCAGGTCAAACGCGTCCAGCGCCGCCTCGCGTTCGCGCAGCCGCGCCTCGATCGCGTCGGCCCGCTGGTCGAGCCGCCGGGCCGCCTCCTCCGGCGGCAGGATGGGCAGGAAGGACAGTGCGGCGGGGAACTCGGGGAACTCGCGCGCGGGGGTGGCGAGCGCCTCGGTGAGCCAGGCGTCGAGGGCACGGCGACCGGCCGGGGTGAGCGCGTAGACGGTGCGTTCCGGTCGGCCCTGGGCGCGCGTCGTCTCCGCGACCTGGATCAGCTCGTCCCGGCGCAGCCGCTCGATGGCCTGGTAGATGCTGTTGCGCTGCGCGACGTTGACCACGTCCTGCTTCTCCCGCTCCCGGACGAGCTGCTGCATCCGGTACGCGTGCATCGGCTCCTCGACCAGGAGGGCCAGCACCATCATCGCCAGCGGCGAGCGACGAGCCGTCATGTGCCCACCCTAGGTGACCCTGTTGTCTTTTAGTCATTCTATGTATAGTCATCACATGACTAAAACTCTCGTCGTCGGTGCGGGACTGGCCGGTCCGGTCGCCGCCATGGCACTCCTCCGCGCGGGGATCGACGCGGTCGTCCACGAGGCGTACGAGCGCGACGCCGTCGGGGTGGGCGCGTTCCTCACGCTCTCGGTCAACGGGCTGGACGCGCTGCGCGCCGTCGGGCTCGACGACCTGGTCGCCGGGCTCGGGCATCCCACGCCGCGGATGGTCATGCACAACCACCGGGGGCGCCGGCTCGCCGAGTTCGACGCCGCGGGCAGCCGCACGGTCGGCCGCTCCGACCTCTACCGCGCGCTGCGGGACGAGGCGCTGAGCCGGGGCGTCGAGTTCGTCCACGGTTCCCGGCTGACCGACGCCACGCCGACGCAGGGCGGGGTGACCGCCCGGTTCGCCGACGGTCGCACCGACCACGGTGACCTGCTGGTCGGCGCCGACGGACTGCGGTCCCGGGTCCGCACGCTCATCGACCCGGCCGCCCCCGCGCCGCGCCGGGTGCCACTGCTCAACGCCGGCGGGTTCGCCCGCGGGCTACGCCTGCCCGACGAGCGCGGCACCATGCAGATGATGTTCGGTCGACGATGCTTCTTCTGCTGGATCGTGGTGGGGGAGGACGAGGTGTGGTGGTTCGCCAACCCGCCGCAGCCGGTCGAGCAGAGCCGCGAGCAGCTCGCCGCGGTCGGCCCGGTGGAGGCCCGGGCCCGGCTGCACGCGCTGCTCGCCGACGATCCCGGCCCGGCGGCGGCGATCCTCGACCACACCCCGCGGATCGAGTACGGCTGGCCCACGTACGACCTGCCCGCGGTGCCGGTCTGGCACCGGGACCGCATGGTCGTGATCGGCGACGCCGCGCACACCGCCGCGCCCTCCTCGGGGCAGGGCGCGGCGATGGCCTTCGAGGACGCCGTCCAGCTCGCCCGCTGCCTGCGCGACCTGCCGGACGTGCCGGCCGCGTTCTCGGCCTACGAGCGGCTGCGCCGCGATCGGGTGGAGCGGGTGGTCGCGCAGGGGCGGCGGACCAGCACCGCCAAGGTGGCCGGCCCGGTCGGACGCCTGGTCCGGGACCTGGGCATGCCGGTGTTCGCCCGCCTCCTGGCGCGCAACGGGGGCGCCGCGCAGGCCTGGCTCTTCGACCACCACATCGAGTGGGCCGAGCGGGTCCGGGCCTGACTCAGCCCGCCGACGTGCCGTGCTCCCGGTCGTACGCCGTCCGGGCCGCGCTGATCGCCTCCCGGTGCCGCTCGGCCCAGCGGGTGAGGGCGACCAGCGACTCGTACAGCTCCCGGGCCATCGGGGTGGCGGTGTACTCGACCCGCGGCGGCACGGTGGGGTGCGCGTGCCGGACGAGCAGGCCGTCGCGCTCCAGATTTCGCAGGGTCAGCGTGAGCATCCGCCGGCTGATGCCCTCCACCCGCCGCTCCAGCTCGGTGAAGCGGACCGGACCGGTCGAGGCGGCGATCAGGATGCCGATGCTCCACTTGCCGCCGACCCGGTCCAACGCCTCCCGCACGGTGCAGGCCCGGGCCGCCGCGCCGGGCCCACACCGGTTCGCCTGTTCCTCACGCACGCCCTCATCGTCACAGGCCGGGGGCCCGGTGACAAAGCGCGCGGACGGGGCGGCGGCCCGGGGGAAACGGACGTACGGTCGGGATTCCACCAGCAGAGGAGGGACCGTGACGTATCCACCGCCGCGCTACACCGGGGACCGGGGCGAGACGACCGCGACGTTCCGATCGGCCGGGCACCCGCCGGAACTGGTCCACACCGGCGGCGGCTCGGCCGGCTACCTCGCCACCGGGGCGACCACCAACGGCCAGTTCGGGCTCTACCGCTGGGAGATGGGTCCGCAACCGTCGGGCCCGGCCCCGCACTTCCACCGGTCCATCTCGGAGTCCTTCTTCATCCTCGCCGGCACCGTGTGCATCTACGACGGCCGCCGCTGGATCGACGCCGAGCCCGGCGACTTCGTGCACGTCCCCGAGGGCGGGGTGCACGCGTTCCGCAACGAGTCCGGCGAGCCCGCGTCGATGCTGCTGCACTTCGCCCCCGGCGCACCCCGGGAGGGCTACTTCGAGGGGCTGCGCGACCTCGCCGACCGCAGCGAGGAGGAGCGGGCCGAGTTCTTCCTGCGACACGACACGTTCTGGGTCTGACCGCCGGCGACCGTGTCGGGGTTGCCGAGACGGGGCCGGCCCGGGAAGGTGGGCGGATGGCCGCCGCTGACGAGACCCGGGCCGGGGTGTCGCTGACCAACCTGGACCAGCCGCTGTTCGACGGGGCGGGCGCGACCAAGCGGGACCTGGTCGACTACCTCGACGCGGTGCACGGGCGGATCCTGCCGGAGCTGCGGGACCGGCCGCTGTCGGTGCTGCGGGTGCGGCCGGGCCAGGAGCCGTTCATGCAGAAGAACCTGCCGAAGTACACGCCGGACTGGGTGCGCCGCACCGACGTTTGGGCGGAGGCGTCGCACCGGCGCATCGCGTACGCCCTCTGCGACGATCGGCGGACGCTGCTCTGGTTCGCCAACCAGCGGGCGGTGGAATACCACCCCACACTGGCCCACGCCGGGCAGCCCGAGCACCCCACCCATCTGGTGCTCGACCTGGACCCGCCGGAGGGCGACTCCTACCCGGCGGCGGTCCGGGTCGCGCTGCTGGTGCGGCAGGCGCTCGCCGACGCCGGGCTGGCGGGGGCGGTGAAGACCAGCGGAGCCAAGGGCCTGCACGTGATCGTGCCGGTGGAGCCGGCCACCACGGCCGAGGAGGCCGCCGCGGCGACCCGGGCGCTCGCCGCCCGCACCGAACGGCTCGACCCGGCGCTGGCCACCACCGCGTTCATCGTGGCCGACCGCGGCGGCCGCGTCTTCGTCGACTCCACCCGGGCGTACGGGGCGACGGTGGTCGCCGCCTACAGCCCCCGGATCCGGCCCGGTGCGCCGGTGTCGTACCCGGTCGGTTGGGCCGACCTGGAGTCGGCGACGCCGGCCGACTTCACCGTGCGGACCGTGCCCGGACTGTTGGGGGAGCGGGACCCGTGGGCGGAGGCGCTGCCCGACCCGCAGCGGCTGCCGGCCGACCTGGTCGCCGAGGGGCGCACCATCCCGGTGGCCCGGGTCCAGGCGATGCACGAGGGCAAGCGGCGGGCGAAGGCGCGGCGCGAGGCGGGCTGACCACACGCGGAGCCCGGGCACTTCGGCCCGGGCTTCGGAGGCTTGGTGGAGGGACGTGCGGAAACGCCCCGGCAACCGCCGGGGCGTTCCGCGAGAGTTCTACCGATGTCACCTCAACTGGCTCGGCGTACCGAGGTCAGCGGTGGACGGGAGTCGTCACGCCTCCTTCCACTGCGCGTCGACCTCCTGATCCGAGATGACCCCCTGCCACAGCCGGACCCGGTCGATGCCGCCGTTCCAGAAGTCGACCGGCGAGCCCCACTTGGCGCGACCGACGGTGAACGCTCCCGCGGCGTGCCAGCCGGTGGGCAAGGCGCCGCTGGCGATCAGTTTGCCGTTGACGTAGAGCCGTTGCTGGCCGGCGGTGGCGTCGTAGACACCCACCACGTGGGTCCACGTGTTGACGCTGCACGGCGCACCCCAGACCTGCTTGGTGGAGTAGTCGACCCCGGAGGCCTGCATGAAGGCCCACTGCGGCGTGGTGTTGGTGCGGCAGCCGAGGAAGAGCCCGGACACCACGTTGCCCTCCTGCGCGATCGCCGTTCGTGTGCCGTCGTTGGCGTCGGGTCGCAGCCACGCGGAGATCGTGTACGACTGGTCGCTGCGCAGCGCCGGTCCGACAGTGGTGGCCGAACCCGACGTGCCGTCGAAGCAGAGGCCACCGGACAGGTTGTATCCGTCGCACCACTGGACGGCCGGCGCGTCGGCCAGCGTCAGTGGACTGCGGTAGGTCGACTCGTCCAACACCTGTCGGGGTGCGTCCTCGTCCCAGTCCTCCATCTCCCAGGCGGCGGCGAGCACCGGTTCGACCTGGGGGGCGATGTCGACGTCCGGTACCAGTCCGCGGTCCCAGACGCGCACCTCGGACACCTCACCCCACCAGGGGTTGTTGACGGTGCCGTTGTACTTCGCCCGGCCGAGCAGCAGGCGCCCGCTCGCGTTGAAGTTGGTGTTCTGCTGGACGGTGCCCTGCTCCACGCCGTTGACGTACAGCCGGGCGGTCCTGGTGCCGGCGTCCCACTCCGCGGCGAGGTGCGTCCAGACGCCGATCGCCGGCGGAGCCTTCGAGGTCACCCGGATGACGGTAGGGGAGACGATGTCGCCGGAATACATGTCCAACACCCACCGGTCGATCGGTGCCGGAGCGTACTCGAGGGCGAAGCCGCAGTTCTGCGTGCTCTCCTGGCAGAGCACCGAACGGAAGTAGCTGGTCTTACCCGTCATCTTGGCCCACGCGGAGACCGCGAAGGTCTTGGAGGTGTCCAGGACCGGACCGGCCGTGGCGGCCTCGTCGTCGACCCCGTCGAACTTCAGAGCCGAGTCCTTGCCGTTGGTGACGTGCGTCCCGGGCAGGCGCCCCTCGGTCCAGGTCGTGCCGTTGGCGAGGGTGGCGGTCGGCCCGCCGGCCGGGGTGGTCAGCAGGTCCGACCCGGTGCCCTCGTCGAGGCGCCACACCGCCTTGGGCGCGGTGGGCTCGGCGACCAGGAACCGGTAGTCCTTCGGCGCCGACCTGTTCTGCGACCGGTCCCTCGCGCGAACGGTCAGCACGTTCTCACCGGAGTGCTGGGGTGTGATCAACACCGTGGCGTTACCGCCGAGGCCCGCCGCCGTGACGTAGGAGATCGCCCCTCCGTCGAGCTGGTACTCGTAGTCGTAGACGTCCGCCTGGCCGTTGGCGCCGAGGGTGAAACGACCGGTCAGGCCGACGCTTCCGAGGTGCACGTCGTTGGGTGGCGTCTCGGCATAGGTTCCGTCGGCCGGGGTGACCGTCGGCGTCAACGCCGGCGGCGTGACGTCGTAGTCGAACTCGCACCAGGGCGACCAGTTGGATGATCCGCCCAGCGTGTCCTTGGTCTGGACCTGCCAGCGGATCAGCCCGCCGGTCACCACACCGGACGGGATCTGCACCTCGGCCTTGGTGCCGGTGGGCACGCCGGAGTCCACCTTCGGCCAGCCGGTGACTCCGAGCCAGGCCGTTCCGTTCCACTTCTGCAGCGCGAACGTGCCGGACAGCAGACCGCCGTTCGTGCCGTCCGGGTCGGACAGCGTCGCCTTGAGCCACGGCGTGGTGGACCGGACGATCGGACGCCCGGTTCCGGTCGCGCAGGGCTGGGCGGGCGCGGTGTAGTCGGCGTGCGTGGTCAGCTGGGCCGCCGTGGCGGTGGCCGGAGCGGTGTTGTACTCCACGGAGAGCTTGGTCTGGGCGGCGTCGAACTTCTTCCAGCGGGACTCGGTCGACTCGTCCGTGCCGTCGCTGTCGCGGGTGGACAGCGCCAGCGTGTAGTTCGTGGTGCCCTGCCCGACGCTGATCAGGTCCGACTTCAGGGTGGCGGAGGCGAACTCCATGTACATGTCCGGTTGGGGGTCGTCGCCGCAACCCGCGCCACCGGACGGCTTGTGGGCGTGGCCGGACCTCTGCTCGATGTACTTCTCGAGGTTGGGACCGTCCCAGGACTGCTTGCCCGAGGTGGTCAGATCGGCGCTTCGCCACAGGTTGACCGGGCTGGAGGTGCACGACCAGGAGTGGGTCATCTCCGTGATGAACTTGACCGAGCGCACGGACTTCCCGGCGAGGCCGGAGAGGTTGAAGGCGAAGAACGAGCGGTAGTTGCCTGAGTTGTCCGGGTTGCTGCCGACCCGGACGATGCCGTCGTCCCGGGTGGCGTTCGAGGAGTTCGTGTAGCCCCAGCGGCTTTTCACGATCGTCGTCCACGGGTCGATGACCACCGGGAAGACCGTCGCGGGATCGGTCAGCATGGCCTTCTCCGGCACGATGACCAGGCCGCTGTCCTCGATGGTGGTCGGCAGCTCCGCCTTGCGGGACAGGTCCGGGGTGCGCTGCAGGACGGACTCGGTACCGGCAGCGCGTGCGCCGGCCGCCGTGCGGGCGCCGGCAGGCACGCCGGAGGCGTCCCACATGAGGGCGCGGCCGGCGGAGGCCGCCAACTCGCCGGCGGAGTTCCTGGCCTCGAAGCCGCCCTCGGCTCGTCCGTTCACGCTCCACCCGCTGGACTTCAGGCCGAGCCGGAGCCGGCTCAGCGCGGGATTGGCCGCGGCTTGCCGCGTCTTGACCACGAGGACGTAACCGAACCCGTCGGCGGTGGCGGTCACCCGCAGGTCGACGTCGGGAAGAACCGACGGGTACACGGCGGTGGGGCCTTCGACGCTCGGTACGGGCAGTGCCGTGGGCCACGACAGCTGCAGCGAGCCGTCCTCGCCGGCGAGGTCGACCAGCGGAGCCGACCCGCCGGAGGAGAAGCGCACGTCCGCCAGCGTCGCCACCGGCTTCACCACACCGCCGGCTGTGGTGAGCCGGGTGTCGATCTGGCGCCAGCGCTGGTCGGTGCCCTTGGTCCACCGAGGCATGGCGTACGACTCGTGCACCAGGGTGCCGGCCGGTGTGGCCACCACCCGGCTGCTCTCCGACTTGGAGCCGGCGACCTCCACCGCGCGTTTGGTGTCCACCGCGAGTCGGATCGCGTCCGCTTCCGCCGAACCGCTGCTGGGCGCGCTCACCGAATTCGGTTTCGCGGCCGGTCCCGTCGGCGTGGGAGCCGCCGTCGGTGGTGGCGTCGACGGCGTGCCGGCCATCGATGCGGTCGGTCGGAGCGTCAATGGCGCGGCCACTGCCAGCGCGGCTGTCATGGCGACAGACGCGAGGCAGCGGACCGCATTCTTCGATGCAGTCAAGGCAGCCCCCGTGTCCAGGATTGAGTAGAGCGCAAGGTAGGTGCCGTGTTCCGACGGTGTCAACCGGCTCGTGGAGCTGGGTCGAATGGGTGCCGGTCGGCGGATGAGCGGACAAAGTGGCAGGTGAAGGCTGCCTGTTTTGCCCATGTCCAATCCGGTTGAAAGATCTTTGATATTCAAATATTCCGATGTGCAAGATCGGTCCTTTACGGTGTCCGGCTCGCTCGCGTACCGTGTCGGCGCAACAGCGCAGCGGCGCAGCCGCATCACGGGGGAGGGATCCATGGAGCTGGACGGGCGATGTCACCACGCCGTCCTCGGTACGGCAGTACGGCCGTACCCCGCTGCCTGGCGAATCGGGTCTGCCGTCACGGAGTGAGCGTTCGCTGACGCCGCCCCTGCGGTGTCACAGCCGCTCGCGACCAGCCGCCAGCCTGCCATCCGTGTGATCGGTGCGCGGCCGTGAAGAGCCGTCGCCCGCGACGGCGCCACGGAACCACACCGTCCATTGTGCTCTCTGTCGTCGGCCGACGTCTGCCCGGACCGGGCGGCATGTCGGCCGGCTCCTGATGCCCGCCGCCTGACGTGCGGTGGAGCCCTCAGTCACCACCCACCATGCCGTGCGCCGTCGCGCGCCCGAAAGAAGGAGAGCAAGCGTTGTCCGAACGAGAAGCACACGGCGGGCGCCCGCCCTGGCAGCGGAGGCCACGACGCGTGGTCGCCCGGCTCCGACGAAGGGCCACGCAGGGCCTCGTCGTGGCGATGACCACGGTTCTCACCATCACGTCGGGCGCCTTCGTGCCGGAGCCCGCGGCTGCCGCCGCGGAGTTCAAGTCGGAGAAGGCCCAGCGCTACCGCTCGGTCGACGGGACGTCGGTGGCGGCCACCAAGCCGGCAGCCGATCCGGCCGAGGCTGCCGCGAGAGTCAAGCGCCCGCTCCCGGTCTGGCCCGCGGCCGGCGCCGCGGAAGTCGACCTCGGCGCCACCGCTCCGAGCCTCGCGGTCGGCGCCAAGGCTCGGCAACGTGCCGGGCTGCTGCCGCTGCGCGTCGATGCCTCCGCCCGAGGAGGCGCGCCCGGCAGGGTGAAGGTCGAGGTGCTGTCCCAGGACGCCGCTGCCGCCGCCGGCATCAAGGGCGTTCTCTACCGCGTCAGCAGCACGGCTCCCGCGAACAGCGGTAAGGCGGTGCGACTTTCGACCGACTTCTCCGGCTTCCGGCACGCGTTCGGTGCCGACTGGGCCGCCCGGCTGCGCCTGTCGGTCCTGCCGGAGTGCGCGCTGAGCCGACCGGGTGCGGCCACCTGCGCGTCGGTCCCGCTGACGTCGTCGGTGGACTCCGCCGCCGGCACCGTCACCGCCGACGTCCCGCTGGCGCCGACCGTGACCGACACCGCGGGCCGGATCGGCGCCAGCCGGGTATCCGCCCTGGTCGCGCTCTCGGCCGGGACCGGCGGTGGCGCGGGAGACCTGAGCGCGAGCAGTCTGGCACCGTCGGCCACCTGGGGGCACACCGGGGCCTCGGGTGGCTTCACCTGGGCGTACCCGATGCGGGTCCCGCCGTCGGTCGGCGGTCCCGCACCGCAGATCGCGCTCGCCTACTCCTCGCAGGCCGTCGACGGCCGCCACGCCGCCTCCAACAACCAGCCGGGGTGGATCGGCGAGGGCTTCAGCTACGAGCCGGGCTTCATCGAGCGCAGCTACAAGTCCTGCGCCGACGACATGGGCGGCAACGCCAACAACTCCACCAAGACCTGGGACCGCTGCTGGGGCACCGAGAACGCGGTCATCTCGCTCAACGGCAGCGCGAACGAACTGCTCAAGGGGGCGGACGGCCGCTGGCACCCGGTACGCGAGGACGGTTCCCGGGTCGAACTGCTGAAGAACTCCGCGTTCGCCAACGGCGACAACGACAACGAGTACTGGCGGGTCACCACCGCCGACGGCACCAGGTACTGGTTCGGCCGGCACCGGCTGCCCGGCTGGACCGACGGCAAGGCGGAGACGAACTCCGTCTTCACCGCGCCGGTGGCCGGTAACAACACCGACGAGCCCTGCAACGCGACCGCGTTCGCCGACTCGTTCTGCAAGCAGGCGTGGCGGTGGAACCTCGACTACATCGAGGACCGGTTCGGTAACACCACGTCGCTCTGGTACACGCGGGAGACGAACTACTACGCGCAGAACCAGACGCGTGACAAGACCGTCTCCTACCACCGCGGCGGGTACCCGACCCGGATCGACTACGGCACCAACAACCGGGGTGGTACCGACAGCGTCTTCACCACGAGCGCGACGCCCGCCCAGGTGCACTTCTCGGTGGCCGACCGCTGCCTGTCCAACTGCACGACGAAGAACGCGACGACCTGGCCGGACACTCCGTGGGACCAGGAGTGCACGTCGAACAGCACCGACTGCCAGATCGGCTCACCGACGTTCTGGAGCAGCAAGCGACTGACCGCGGTCACCACCAGGGTGTGGCGTGCCGACCTGGGCCGCCACCAGGACGTCGACCAGTGGAATCTGCGACAGACGTTCCCCGACCCCGGTGACACCACCCGCGCCGGTCTGTGGCTCGCCGGTATCACCCACAAGGGCCTCAACGGCACCGCCATCACGCTGCCCGAGGTGACCTTCGCCGGCATCCAGATGCCCAACCGGGTCGACGCCAGCGGCGCGGACTGGGCGCCGGCCATGAACTGGTGGCGCATCGGCTCCATCCGGTCCGAGAGCGGCGGCGAGATCTCCGTCAGCTACAGCGCGCCGCAGTGCGTCAAGGGCAGTGTGATGCCGAGCGCGCCGGACAACAACAAGCTGCTCTGCTACCCCGTGAAGTGGACGCCGCAGGGCTACACCGACGACATCACCGACTACTTCCACAAGTACGTCGTCACGCAGGTGCAGCAGATCGACCACACCGGAGGGGCGCCCGCCTCGAAGATCTTCTACTCCTACGAGAACCCGTCGAACCTGCCGCTGTGGCACTACGACAGCGACGACGGCCTGATCGACCCGAAGCGCAAGACCTGGTCGCAGTGGCGGGGCTACCCGTACGTCGTGACCAAGGTCGGTGAGGGCGCCGGGCAGCAGGTCACCAAGACGCTCTACTTCCGCGGCATGCACGGCGACAAGACGTCGACCGGCACCCGGAGCGTCAACGTCACCGGTCTGGAGGGCGGCCCGGCCGCCGACCTCGAGCAGTACGCGGGCATGCCCCGCGAGCAGGTCGGCTATCTGGACGGCCAGGTGCTGGCCGGCGTCGTCTCCACCCCCTGGCGGTCGACCACCCCCACCGCGACCCGGGACATCAACGGTTCCCGGGTCGAGTCCCGGTACGTCGCCGTGGAGAAGCGCGAGACCCGGACCCTGCTCGACGGCGGCGCCTGGCGTCGCAGCGCCACGGTCACCGAGTACGAGCAGGACGCCGCCCCGGCGAAGATCAAGAACCTGGGCGATCCGGCCGACCCGAACGACGACAGGTGCCTCAGTCACGAGTACCTGTCGAACACCGACCCGAACGTGTGGGTGCTCCGCACGTCGAAGCGAGTCCGCAGCTGGGCGGGTGACTGTGCCACCGGCCCGAGCAGCGCCGCGCAGGTCACCTCGGACATGCGGTTCTCCTACGACCAGCTCGCCTACGGGACGGTCCCGACCAAGGGGCTGGTGTCGAAGGTCGAGCGGATGGCGTCGTGGAACGGCGGTGACCCCACCTTCCAGACGGTCGGCACCTACAAGCACGACGCGCAGGGCCGCAGCATCGAGTCGACCGACATCGCCGGACGGGTCAGCAAGGCGGCCTTCACCCCGGCGTCGGGCGGACCGCTCACCTCGGTCACCACGACGAACAACGCGAACTGGACCAGCACGGTCAACCTCGACCCGGCGTGGGGCGTCGTGACCCGGGAGAGCGACGTCAACAGCCGGGTCACTGATGTCACCTACGACTCGCTGGGCAGACGGACGTCCGTGCGGCTGCCCGACCGGCCGGTGTCGATCCACCCGACCCCGAACGTCGAGTTCCAGTACGTCATCAGCAAGACCACGCCGAACGCGGTCATCACCAAGTCGGTCAACGCCAACAACGACCAACTCACCCGGTACGAGCTCTTCGACAGCCTGCTGCGTCCGCGGCAGACGCAGGCGCCCGCCGTCGGCGGCGGCCGGGTGATCACCGACACCTTCTACAACAGCGCCGGCGCCGTCTGGAAGTCGAACGCCGCGCACTACAACCAGAGCGCGCCAGGGACGTCGCTGTTCCTCGGCTACGACCTGGACATGCCGACGCAGACCCGGTACGAGTTCGACTCCGCCGGCCGGGTCACGGACACGATCTTCTACTCGGAGAACGTGGAGAAGTGGCGCACCAAGGTCGCCTACCACGGTGACCGCGTCGACACCACTCCGCCCGCGGGCGGCACCGCCACGACGGTCCACACCGACCTGGAGGGCCGTACCACCCGTCTGCTGGAGTACCACGGCCCGACGCCCACCGGTACGGCGGACGAGACCACCTACCGCTACCACCAGAACGGCCAGATCGAGGAGGTGAAGGACGCCTCCGGGAACAAGTGGACGTTCGAGTACGACGAGCTGGGTCGGCTGAAGCGGACGGTGGACCCGGACCGGGGTGCCACCAGTCGCACCTACACCAGCACCGACCAGTTGGAGACGGTTCGGGACGAGGCGCGGGGCATCACGCTCGCGCACACCTACGAGCCCTTGCTGGGCCGACCCTCCACGGTCCGGGACGACTCGGCCACCGGCGCCAAGCGGGTCGAGTGGACCTACGACCTGCCGGCCAAGGGCCTGACCAAGTCGGTGTCCCGGTGGATCGGCGCGGACGAGTACAAGTCCGAGCTGGTGACGGCGGACCCGCTGTACCGCCCGACCCAGACCAAGGTCACCGTTCCGGCGGCCGAGGGGCTGCTCGCGGGTTCGTACGCCTTCCGGACCACCTACAAGCCCGACGGCAGCACCAACACCGTCACCATGCCCGCCGCCGGCAACCTGACCGCGGAGACGCTCACCTACGGGTACGACTCCACGCTGGGCCTGCCGAAGTCGCTCGCCACGAACTACGGCGACGCGACGCACTACGTCATCGACGCCGGCTACACCAACTTCGGTGAGTCCAGCTTCATCAACCGGTCCACCGCGCTGACCGGCAGCTCCGTCCTGCAGTCGAAGCGGGAGTACGACGAGGCCACCCGCCGGGTGGAGCGCACGGCCGTGGTCAAGTCGAACGGCTCGGCCTACGTCACCGACACGCGGTACGAGTACGACGCCGCCGGCAACCTCGTCAAGGTCGACGACAACCCGCTCAACGGGCAGCGCGACACCCAGTGCTTCGAGTACGACCACCTGCGCCGCCTCACGGAGGCGTGGACCCCGGCGTCCTCGGACTGTGCCACCGCCCCGGAGAGCACCCCGATGGGTGGCGCGGCGCCGTACTGGCAGAGCTGGGACTTCGGCTCGCCGACCGACCCGGTCGGACGCACCGGCTCCCGACTCAAGGAGGTCGACCACCTCACCCCCTCCGGCGTGCTCACCACCGAGTACGCCAACCGGCAGCAGGGCCAGGCCGGCGTCCAGCCGCACCTGGTCGACGGGTACACCGTCAAGAACGCCGCGGGCGAGGTGGTCAAGACCGGTTCCTACACGTACGACAAGGCCGGAAACACGAAGACCCGCCCCGGCCCCAACGGCCAGCAGACCCTCGAGTGGGACGCCGAGGGACACCTGGCCTCGGTGACCGACACCAAGGGCAAGACCAGCTACGTCTACGACGGCCTCGGCAACCGGCTGCTGGCCAAGTCACCCAGTGGCAAGACCCTCTACCTGGGGGGCATGCAGCTGGAACTCAGTGGCACGGTCGTCTCCGCGACCCGCTACTACAACTTCAACGGTGAGGTCGTCGCCCAGCGGACCGGGGCCGGGATCAAGTGGCTCTGCTCCGACCTGCAGGGCACGGCCCAGGTCGCGGTCAGCGCCGACGCCGCGCAGACGGTCACCCGCCGCCGGCAGACGCCGTTCGGTGAGGACCGGGGTGGCGGCGCCCAGACCTGGGTCAACAAGAAGGGCTTCGTCGGCGGCGACGTCGACCCCAGCGGGCTGGTGCACCTCGGGGCCCGGGAGTACGACCCGGACCTCGGCCGGTTCATCTCCGTGGATCCGATCATCGACTTCGGCAACCCGCAGCAGATGCACGGGTACGCCTACGCCAACAACAGCCCGATCACCTTCTCGGACCCGAGTGGGCTGTTCTGGGGGGACTGCAAGTCGTTCCTCTGCGGCGTGATGGACGGCATCTTCGACGCCCTGAACCTGTGGGACATGCTCCAGGGCATCTGGAAGCTGGTCAACAACCTCGGCGACTCCTACAAGGCGATGAAGGGCGAAGCCGAGAAGTGGGAGGAGAAGACCGGCAGCGAGGTCCTCGGCTGGACCTGTGCGTTGAGTGGCATCTGCGACATGCTCGACTCCTGCGCGATCACGCCCGACCCGTACGAGTGCGGCAAGGTGATCGGCGGAGCGCTCGTCGACCTGCTCATCACCGCGCTCACCGCGGGGACCGGTGGGGCTGCGGCGATGGCCCGCAACGGCGTCAAGCGGGCGCACGAGCTGTCCAAGAAGCTGGGCATCCCCGACCCACATGCGAAGAAGGACATCACCCCGGATTCGCCGTCGGGCGACAAGAGCCCGACGGAGGCTCCGGACAGCGGCGGGAGCACACCTGCGCCTGATCCGGCTCCGTCACCGGGGGGAGGAAAGGAGCCCGCGCCTGGGAAGGAAGATGAACCCCGAGGCAAGAAGCCGGGCAAGAACAAGCCACAGGTGTCCGAGGGAGGGCGTAAGGATGGCGGACAGGTGGTCGCCGGCCACGGTTGGTACTTCTCTTCGAACGGTACGACCACGCTACCGAGCGGCACCTACCTGCACTTCTATGTGGAACACGGAGAGAAGCTTCTTGATACGGTAGGAAGGCGTATCGAGGGAGGAGCCAGGAGTGTCGCTCCTGTCGAGACCTTCGGGCCCGGGGACAGTGTTCCGAATTACACCATCGGGCAGCCGAACGGTCTCAGAATCCTGAACGGGTCCACCACCGTGCGGGGCGACCGGCTTCTCGGAGACATGTTGGCTGACGGTACGATTAAGGGAGTCTGCCATATGGCGGTATGTCGTGAGGTCTTCTTCTGACATGTACTATCCCGATCTTAGTCCATATGTTTACAGTCCGGCCCCGGACGGCTGTTCCCGTGCCGTCAACGTGGGATGGTTGGACCTTCCTCAAGCTTTCCCGTCGGGGCCGGTTTCCGGCGACCTCGTCGCTCGGCTTTCCGCCCTGGCCGAAAAGCCGGTCAACCTGACCCGCGGCTTTCACCTGTGTCCTTTCTGCCTCGCTCAGGCGAGATCGGAATTCAGCATGGACGATGGCGGTAAGGCCCTGCTGGATTCGCTGCGGGGCCTGGGCGCTATGGGGAACGGCGAGATTCTGGTGCGAGGGGAGGAGGGGGTCTGCTACCTGGCCCCGGTGCTGGTTTCGCACTACGTGGAGCTGCACGGCTACCAACCGCCACGCGAATTTGTCGTCGCGGTCGAGCGTGGGTGACGAATCAAGCGTCTCGCCTCCCTCCTGGTGAGTAGCGATGACGGACTCCTGGTTCGCAGAGGCGACCAGGAGTCCGTCATCTCGCATCACCACCGAGATAAGTGCACGGCACTTGTCTGGTCCGATCAGCATGGATTAGTTCCTGCGTCCGGATGCGGGCGTAATAGGAAACGAAGATGGTGAAGAAAATTTTCAAGGGCCGATATTCTCTTGTGGTAGTCGGATTCATGCTCCTCCTGGCCGGCTGCGCCAACGAGAGCGCGGATGCGGAGAAGCAGGCGGCGCCCGCCCCGTTCGCCGGCCGGCAGGCGGTCTGCGCTCCGGCGCAGCAGGCGGTGGAGGACACCGAACGACTGATGGGCCGTGCCGTCGGTGGGGTGGATGCGGCAGAGCGCGACCGCTTCACCGAAGAGGTGCGCGCGATGGCGGAGCGGCTGCGTACCGTGGCCACTGCCGACCCCGAGTTGGACGCGGTGCTGGACCGGCACGCCGACGAGATCCTCAAGGCCGCGCCCGTGCTGGCGAACGGTGGCCTCAGCGCTGTCGCCGACCTCGACACCGAGGCGTTGGCCGCCGCCGAGAAGCAGATCAAGCAGTTGTGTGCGGGCGAGGAGGCGCAAGCCGGCGGCTCGCCCGGTACGGAGGCTCAGGCGGCGCTCACCACCGCCTGCGCGGCTCTCGCCAAGGTCGACGCCGGCCCGGGGGCGCGAGCCGACAAGCTCTGGTCGTCGGTCCGCGCGACAGGTACGGCGGAGGGGCGGGCCGAGCGGGACCTGCGGTCCGTGTGGGAGGAGGTCGCGAGCGGGTACGGCGAGCAGTACGCCGAGATCTCCATCAACATCGACGAACTCCGGCAGTTCCGCAGCGCGGTGTTCCAGGTCTCGGCGAGTCGGGAGAACGCGGCAGCCATGCTGGCCGAACCGGACGGCGTCACGAAGGTGGCGGCGTACCTGGACCAGGCCGAGGTGCGGGCCTTCGAGCAGACCGTCCGGGACGGCTGCCGCTGATCGACCGCGTGGCTCGCCGCTCATCCGGACCGGGTGGGCGGCGGCCACGTGGAGGCTGGAGGAGCGAGAAGCCCGGACCTTTGGTCCGGGCTTCTCGTGTCTGGTGCCCCCGGCAGGATTCGAACCTGCGCCCCCGCCTCCGGAGGGCTGCGGCCTTCTCGATCGCATCTCTCCGGTGAGCTGGGTGAACGCGAGCCGAGGTGGGCGAGCGTGGTCAACTTTGGCACACATTTGGCACAGAAAGCCCGCAAACCTCGGCTGACAAGCAGCTCATGCCGGCCGACTCGCCTAGGCGCCGGCCCCGGTTGGCCCTTGCCCTCCCCAGTGCGAGGAGGCCACGATCGAACCTGAGAGTGTCGGGCGTGTGACCTGCTGTGGACATCCTTGCGTGCGCCCGCATCTGCTGGAGTCTCCATCGAACACTGGACGGTATGCATGAGCGGCGAGCACAGCTACGCATCCGGCGTCGAGAAGATGTTGTTCGTCCTGAGCCGCGGCTTCTGTTACGCGCCCACATGCAAGAACCCGGTGGTTCGATTCGAAGCCGGTGGGGAGCCGGAGGTTGCTGTATTCATAGCCCACATTCGAGCCGCCCGCCGTAACGGCCCTCGATGGGTTGAGGAGATGGACCCGGAGGACCGCAAGTCCTTTGAAAATCTCATCCTCCTGTGCAAGAAGCACCACGTCATGGTCGACAGCAAAAAGAACGAAAAGAAGTATCCAGTCGAAACGCTCCTGGAGTGGAAAAGGCTTCGCGAGAAGCAGCTCGGATCTCAAATTAAGGGACTTTCATTCTTGACGGAAGACGATCTGATCAGTGTCTTAGAGAAGGTTGCCACGGGTTCTCGTAATCAAATGATGGATGCAATCGAGCGAGTTCATGGCTTGAGCCGTGAGATGAAGGATATGCTGAAGTCGATTATTGACGAACCGTATCGGCGCGCGCTCGTTGACCCCGATGCAGTCACGTCACTAGAACATTCCGCCGGAATGCTCGCTTTTCTGCAGGATCACACTCCTGTATTGGCGCATTCCGCGCAAGCGATTTCGTCGTTGGCCGATCACGGCAGCGTTCTAGTCAAGTTCGCCGATGCCGTTAAAGGAATGCCAGATCTCACCTTGGCGATGGTCGCCAATTTGGAGTACGCGGCGGCTGATTTGGCAGAAAAGACCGAGCAGCTTAGGGGAACATCGGAGGTGGTCGGCGAATCAACGGGAAAACTCGTAGCCGCCGCCAGCATTCTAGCTGATAAATCAACTTCACAAGAACCGCCATATTGGAACGGCCAGTCTGTCCAGGCCGACGAGGCTGATTACACTGACGCCCCCATCGCTGAAGCAGAGTTGCGCCATTTAGATGACGCAGTGAGCGTCGAGCCGGGTTCGGACGGCAGGGTGACGAAGAGAAAGCTATTCTTTAGGGGGATGGCGGCGGGCGCGGCCTTGATCCTGCTGATTCAGCTAGCCGGGATTCTGTTTTTTAAATAGTGTAGGCAAATTCAATGCGGAATCTCCTCGTTGCCAATGCGGGCCTTCCAGCCTGCCGGGGCGGGGTCAAGGACGTCAGGCGCATGGTCTTGCGCCCGCAAGCCATGATGAGCATGTCCGCGCGTCTAACAGCCCGGGGTGAGCCATGACAGACCCTCGCCGCTTTCGCCCAATAAGCGGGGCGATGATCGCGGTGCTTGCCGGTTTCGTCGCCACGGCAGCCGGAGTGTCCGCTTATTTCCTACTGTCGCTGGTCAAGGGGGTGGGCAGTCAGGCAGAGGAAGCTCGACTCCAGATTGAGGCGATTAAAACGGGCCTAACTGTCGGCGCGGGCACCGGCGGAGCGCTGGCGCTACTTCTCACCGCTCGTAAGCAATGGCTAAGCGAGCGTGAGCATCTACTGCAAATTCGGACCTCACAAGTTGCCGAGCGCGATGCAGAGGAACGTCGAATAACTGACTTGTACGCCAAAGCCGCCGAATTGTTAGGGCACGACCGACCCTCCGCGCGCATCGCCGCCTTATACGCCTTATCCCGCTTGGGCGAGAACAACCCCACCCACAGGAACACTGTCGTTAACCTCATCTGCGGCTATTTGCGCCTTGCGCCTCCAGTTGATTTGGCCCAGGCAAGCCCTTGGTCGTTTCGGGACGAGTTGGAAGTTCGGTACACCGCTCAGCGGATACTGAAGCGCCATCTTGCCGGAGGCGACGATGCAGCACGATGGGAATCGGTCGAACTGGACCTTACGGGAGCGACGCTCTACGACTTCGATGTTGAAGGGTGCAGGCTAAAGCGTGGGGTGTTCCGCGGCTGCATCTTCCAAGGGCACTCGAAATTCTCGCGAGTGCGCATTGCAGAAGACACCCGGTTCGAGGGAGCCAACTTCGCTGGCCAAGTCGAGTTTGCGGGAGCCATCTTAGGCGGGCACGCCTACTTCGATGAATCCGAATTCCATGACGAAGCTGACTTTCGATCAGCTCGCTTCGAGGCAGGGGCGTCGTTCGACAATTCTCTCTTCGGCTCTGCCGCCGCATTCGTAAACACTCAGTTCGGGGAACATGTTGAGTTCTATAAGGCGACATTCAAAGGCGGAGCATTCTTTAACCGCGCATCCTTCAACGGCGGAGGGCTGTTCGATCACGCCCGCTTCTACGATTTCTTGGGGATGGTCGATACGAAGTGTCGTGGCAAAATCAGGTTCATTGGAGCAGACTTCTTCAGCTTCTTTGATCTCGGCGATAATAAATTCTACGAGCTGTACAACTCTCGCGTCTGGTTTAGCGAACCAGATTTGGGCGTCATGGCATTGTGTCCTCCTCCTGGGTGGGACTACGGCGAATGCACCGATGGCTATCATCCACTCGTTCCCGACAGAAGCGAGAACGTGTAATCACAAGGTTGGACCGGCATGGGTCGGAGCGGATCTGCCATCCGGCGTGACATGACGCGGATAATCTCGACTAGCTGCGAGACCATGCTTCCCATGCGTCTGTAACGATGTCGCTGAGCTTGGACTTCGCTGGGGTCCAGCCGAGGAGAGTCCGAGCGTGGCTGATGTCCGCGATCAGATTTGGGGGCTCGGGCTTGGGCGGCTGCCGGCGGACGGTCACCCGCTGGCCGGTGATCTGCTCGGCGGTGGCTACCACGGTGGCCATGCTCGTTCCAGCGCCGGAGCCAAGGTTGATGGTCGGGCAGACGCCGGGGGTGCAAGCAGCCAGGCCCTGCCGGATGGCAGTGGCGACGTCGGCGACGTGGACGAAGTCTCTAACTGCCGATCCGTCACCGTTGAGGGTGACATGGTCGAGCTGCCCGGTGATCGCACGGAAGATGTTCGGGATGATCCGCGAGCGGTCGGTGTCGGTGACCCCGTCAACTGCTCCGGCAATGTTGAAGGGCCGGACGGTGATCGCCCCGATTGCCCCAGTCGCCGCGTAGGCAGCGACCATGTTCTCGGCGGCGACCTTCGAAGCCGCGTATGGGCTCTCGGGGTGCGGAGGAAGGTCTTCGGAGAGCGCGCCCTGGTGCTGCGACCCGTAAACGATATTGGTGGAGGCGAAAACCAGGGCTGGTGGAGCGGCGGTCGTCCGCGCGGCGTCGAGAGCCATGAGTAGGTTCAGGGTGCCTGTCTCGTTGACGTCGAAGTAGCTCAGCGGGTCGGCGAACGAGTCCCGTCCGCTGGTCAACGCGGCCAGGTGAACGACGCCGTCATAGCCGCCTTCCTTGACGATCTGAGTGACCCGTTCGCGGTCTCGGATGTCTCCCGTCACGACCGCGACGTCTTGGGGCGGGTTGCGCTCACCGCGGCCCCGGCTCATGACCGCGACCCGGTGTCCGGCGGCGAGCAGGTCACGGGTGACGGCGCGGCCGAGGAATCCCAGACCACCGGTTACCAGTACGTGCACCTCAGCCTCTCCCCAGGATCGTGCGGCGGTGCTTCCACGCGAGCTGGATGCAGCCGGCCGCCGCCGGCGCCAGCCGCCCGCTGGCGGTCAGTTCGTCGATGGTGTGGCGGGTGAACGGCAGTGCCGAGGTGGGTCGCACCTGCCCCGTCTTCACCACGGTCCCTTCGTCGTTGGCACTGACCATGTTGGCGAACAGTTGGTCGTAGGTGGGGCCATCGAACACGGCCACGGTCAGGATCTCGCCCCAGAGGGTGAGCGCATCAAGCGCGGCGCCGAGGCAGAAGACTCGTATCCCGCCCGCCTTGTAGGCGCGTTCGAAGGATGCCAGCGGCTCGGCGCTGTAGTCCGCCGGCTCGCCGTCGCCGCCATGCTCGGCCGTGCCGAGAAACTCCTCGCTGTACTCCCGCATCATGTTGCGCCACAGATCAAAGTCCGCCGCCAGGGCGGCAGGCAGGACACTCGACGGCTGGAAGACCCCCGCCGGCATGATGTGCAGCATTCCCCCGGCCACGGCTACATTGCCGGCTGCCCGGTTGTGCAGCACGAAGGACACTCCATCGTCGTCCACCCGCAGGGTGAGCGTGTCGGTTGACGGTGCTGTCGGCCGCCGGCTTGGTGCGAACGGGTCACCGACAAGCCGCCGAAAGCTCAGGTTCCGCCAGGACGCCGGCAGGATGCCGCTCCCGTCGCCGGCAATGTGGTACATCGCCATCTCGTGCGCGAGCGCTTCCGAGACATCGACGCCCCCGAAGTACGTGCCGGTAGTGAAGGTGAGTGCCGCGTCGGGCTGGCTCCAATCGACTCCCGCGAGGTGCCAGGCGAGCCGGTTCTCAAAGAGCCGGGGCTGTTCGACGTCCCGCAGGGCGAGGCTGTAGCGCTGGTGGCGCCGTCCGTCCGACGCCAACGGCCGTACGCAGGCCGATGCGTCCTCGGTTCCGGTGACGACGGGGGCGGTTCCTTCCGGCGCCGGACCAATGCCGAACTGTGCCAACTCGATGGGGGTCGACGGCAGCCATTCCGGTGGCGCGATCAGGCCGGTGTCGCCTACGCGATCCTTCGCGTCGTAGAGCCGCGCTGCCTCCCGCGCGAGCTGCACCCGGTGGACGTTCAACTTCCGGCGGACAGCCCGCCACTCTTCCTGGCTTTCCTCGGCGTGCGGGTGAGACGCGGCTTCCTGATGGATCGCGAAACCTCCGGAGTCGTTCTCGGGACTGTCGCGTTGATGCGGCGTGACGCGCTGCCGCGTCAGGCCAAGATCCTGCACGGATACGCCGAAGTGCTCGGCAAGGAGTTGCCGGTAGAGCGCAGACGGGTACGTGATTCCCCGCTCCCACCTGCTGACCTGATTGGCAGTGATAGCCAGCCGCTTCCCGCGCCCCGCCCCAAGCTGATTCAGCCCGTCCGCCACGTCTTGCTGAGTCTCACCCGCAGCGTCGCGGAGGTTGTAGAGCGCGAGATTCGGGGTGGCATCTCTGGCGCGAGCAGGCATGGTCCGCCCTCCTTTGCTGGCGTAGGCATCGGAAGACGCGCACCCCCGTGCCTAGTTGATGCCTAGTGAACGGCGCTTACTCGCCTGTTGAACGGCGTTCGGATGCGCGTTCGGAACTGGTGTCCTTATTGCCATGACCGACATCGACCGCGATCCGCTCGACGACATCCGCGAGCCGCCGCACCTCGGCGTGGAGCTGGTCCAGCCGCGCGAGCACCAACGAGGAACTGTCCGTCTGTCCCGCCTTCCCGCTGCCGCTTGGCGGTGCGGCCCCGGTCAGTACGGCTCGGAGGTAGTCGTCCGGCCAGCCGAGAGCCTGAGAGATCGCAGCGAGCGTGCGAGCGGACCGCTTGCGAGTCGCGGTCGCGTATTGCAGCTCACGCAGGGTCGCAACCGACACCTTCGATCGCTCGGCCAACTCCTGCTGGGTCATCGGCAACTCGGTCATCCGGCTGTTCATGGCACTGGCTACCGCCTGCCAATCCTCCACCGACTGCCTCCCTGTCTGACTGCCTGATCCGCTGATCCTAGTTCCTCCACCCTCGTTGACACCGCACAACTTCAGCGCTAATTTTAGCGCTGAAATCAGCTACACCGCCGGTTGGTCCCGGGGAAGGCAGCGCTTCGCGGCGCTGCGCGCCTACGAGTCACCCGCGCACTTGCTCATTGAGAACTGAACAGCAGAAGCGCCGCGTGGATCCGTCTGCGGCATCCCTGCCTTGAGCCACACGTGGCCGACCTCGGTGACTTCCCGAGCGAGCGGGGCGAGCGGGCCGGATCTCGGCACGCGGCTTCGGCTTCTGCAACTTGCACAAAACGTCCCAGATGTGGCCGCCCGGCTGACGCACACACACGGCAACCACATCCCCCTACTTCAACAACTTCTCCGGAGGTTTCCTGTGAGGAAGCACTTTGCCGCCGTGGCCACCGCGCCGACCGCCGCCGACCTGGCCGCGATCGACACGGAGTGGCCGCTGATCGCCGCCGAGCTGGACGTGCTCGACGCCGAGATCACGATGCTCTACGCCGAGGACCACGGCGGACCCTCGCCGCTGGACTGGCGGCGGCTGCGCCGGGCCGAGGCCCGCGTCACCCGCGCCGCCGCCGACCTGAGCACCCGCACCGACCCGCACCGCGCAGCCTGATGTCCCGCATCCGCGCCACCTACTGGGATCCGGACGGGGCGCGGTACGGCATCCCCACCTACTGGTGGCGAGGTGCCCCGCCCGGCTACGCCACCCGCCGCCAACTGACCGCCGCCGGCCTACGCCCCGCCGGTCAGCCGATCGCCGCTCAGATCCTCTGGCGCGGCGTCGGCGGCACCCGCGCCGCCTACCTCTACCGGGTCGACCTGGCCCGCCCGAAGCGCACCGCAACCCCCGCCCAGCGCGCCGCCATCGGCAAGGCGCTGACCGCCCGCCGTACCTGCCCGACCTGCGCCACGGTGCGGCCCTACTTCATCCCGCGCTCGCTGGGCGAATGCCTCGCGTGCGCCTACCCGCTGGAGGACGCAGCATGACCGCCCCGACCATCAACGGCACCCGCTACCCGCAGCCCATCGAAGACCTGTTGCCCGCCGCCCGCGCCCTGCCCCTGCCCGACGGGGAGGCGTTCCCGTCGCGCAACCGGCTGATGCGCGAGTTCCGCATCGGCGCACCCAAGGCCGGGGAACTGCTCGCGCTGCTCAAGACCGAGCCCGCCGCGCCGCCGGCCGACACCACCGAGCCGGACGCCACGGACCCGGCCGACCCGCCGGCCGTACCCGAGCCCGCGCCACTGGCCGAGCCGGACCCGACGCCCGCCCCGGAGATCACGCCCGCCGAGCCGCCGGCCGAGGCCAGCGCGGTCAGTCGCCCGGACACGCCCGCACCGACCGCCCCGGCCCGGCGGGCGGTGGCGTGGCCGGTGGTGCTGCTGGCCCTGCCGGCGTTCGTGGCGATCTGGTCCGGGTGGGTTGGCCTCGGCGGACTCACCGGGTTCGGCATCGTGCACCCGCTGCCGGGCATCTGGGACCGCTTCTCCATCAACTCGGCGATCACCCTGCCGATCGGGGTGGAGACGTACGGCGCGTACGCGCTCTACGTGTGGCTCTCCGGCAGGGTGCCCGCCCCGGCGCTGCGCTTCGCGAAGTGGTCCGCCCTCGGCTCCCTCGCGGTCGGGGCGCTCGGCCAGGTCGCCTACCACCTGTTGGTGGCCGCCGGGGTCACCTCGGCCCCGTGGTGGATCACCACCGCCGTGGCCTGCCTGCCGGTCGCGGTGCTCGGCATGGGCGCCGCACTCGCGCACCTGGTCCGCACGCACGACTAGCCCCGCCCGGCGGCACGGCCCCAGGCCTAGGAAACCGATGCCGTGCCGCCGGCCCCCTACCGATCTCCCGACCGTTGGAGGAACCCCCATCATGACTGCCCCCAATGACGACCGCTTCGACTGGCAGGCCGCTGAAGCGGACCTGAGCGACCCGGCCGCCGGGCCGGACGCTGAGGTGGTCGACCTGGACGACGCCCGCGCCCGCCGCACGCCCCGCCCGCGCCCGCCGGCCGACAACGACGACGGCGAGCAGGGCGACGACGCCGAGAGCGTCGACGACGGCCCCGGCCGTGACGGCGGCCCGGTCGACACCGCCGAGGACATCCCCCGGGAGGTGCTGGCCCGGCAGGGCGACCGCCGGCCGATCCTGGCCGACTGGGCGCGTTCCTGGCGTGCGCTGCTGGCCGCGTTGCGCCACATGCTCAAGGACGCCGGCTATGTCACCGCCTACCACGGCGTCCGCCTGCCGAAGTACGCGGTGAAGACGGCGGTGTGGGCGCCGGTCGGGCTGTTCCGCGGCTTCGGCCGGGCGCTGCGCTGGGCCAGCGCTGAGGAAGGCAACTGGCACCTGCGGCAGGCCGCCGCGAGCCGGGGCGACGCGGACACGTGGATGAAGCTCGACGCCCGCCGCCAGCGCCAGACGGTGTGGCGGTGGTGGGTCCTCGCCGCCTCGGCCGCCGCCACGGTCGTCGGGGCGGTGGTGCTGGCGCTCGGCCCGTCCTGGTGGCGCTACGCCGCCCTGGTGGCCGTGGTGCCGCTGCTGGCCACGCTCGGCCGCCCGGCGGACAAGCCGCTGACCGACCGGGTGAGCGAGGGCAACCGCTACCGGAAGCTGACCGCCGACCTGGTGCGCCGGGCGCTCACGTCGCTGCAAATGGCCGGCATCAACTCGGCTGTGGCGAAGGACCCGAAGGCCATCTCGTTCCCGGTGGACATTCACCGCGACGGCCCCGGTCACCTGGCAGTGGTCGACCTGCCGTACGGGGTGGAGGCCGCCGAGGTGGTCGCCCGTCGCGGCCGTCTCGCCTCGGCGATGCGCCTCCCGCTGGATCAGGTGTGGCCGGAACCGGCCGCCGGGCACACGGGCCGGCTGGCGCTGTGGGTCGGCTACGAACCGGCGTCGCAGATGAAGCAACCGCCGTGGCCGCTGCTGTCCGCTGGCGCGAAGGTGGACGTGTTCAAGGCGTTTCCGTTCGCCACCACGCCCCGCCTCGACACCGTGGCGGTGGACCTGATGTTCCGCAACTTCCTGTTCGGCGGACAGCCCGGCAGCGGGAAGACGTTCGCGCTGCGGGATCTGATCCTGGCCGCCGCCCTCGACCCGCGCGCCGAGATCCGAGGCTACGAGTTGAAGGGTGTCGGGGACTTCGCCGTCCTGGAGCCGGTGATGGCCGAGTACGGCAACGGCTTCGACGACGACACCCTCGCCCGCTGCTACGCGTTCATCGAATGGCTCTACGAGGAGTGCCGCCGCCGCTCCAAGCGCATCGAGCACTACGCGAGGTTGGGCAAGGCCCCGGAGAACAAGGTCACGCCCGAACTGGCCAGCCTCAAAGGCTCAGGGCTGCACCCCCTCGTCGCGTGGTTCGACGAGCTGCAAGAGCTGATGACCAGCAAGTACGGCAAGGACGCCGGGGAACTGCTGGAGAAGGTCATCAAGCTGGGCCGGGCGCTTGGTGTGATCATCATGATCGGTACGCAAATCCCGGACAAGGACAGCCTGCCGACCGGCATCACCCGCAACGTCAACAGCCGCTTCTGCCTCTCAGTGGCCGACCAGACCGCGAACGACATGATCCTCGGGACCTCGGCCTACAAGAACGGCTACCGGGCGACCGTCTTCCAGCCGGTGATCGAGGCGGGGTGGGGCATCCTGCGCGGGTTCGGGCCGAAGGCGTCGGCGGTGCGCTCGTTCTACGTCGACACCACCGCCGCCGCCCGCATCGTCGCCCGCGCCGTCGCCCTGCGGACCACGGCCGGCACGCTGCCGAAGCCGGACGAGCAGACCCGCGACATCGCCCCGGTGGCGGACGTGATCGGCGACCTGGCGCGGGTGTGGCCGGGCGACGACAAGGCCGCGTGGAACGAGACACTGTGCGGTCTGCTCGCCGAGCTGCGACCCGAGACGTACGGCGGGTGGGAGGCCGCGCAGCTCACCACCGCGCTCAAGCCCCACCCCCTGATCAAGGTCGGCGACGTCGGGCGCCGCATCGACGGCAAGCCCGTCACCCGACGCGGCATCAAGCACACCGATGTGCTCGCCGCGATTGCGGAGCGTGACCGGAAGCGGTCCGCCGGCTAACCGCCTCCGAGGGTGCTAGCGCTAGCGGCCCGACCTGCTAGCGCTAGCACCCCCGCTAGCACCCCGCACGAATCATGAGCTGCCGCCTAGCAGATAGCAGCTCACGGCCCCGCGCACCCAAAAACCGGCCCGGGAGGCACTTGTGGACCCCCTGCTCACCCTCGCTAGCGTCACCGTCTCGTCCGCCCTGCTGGTCACGCTCGGTTACGCCGGGCTGTGCTGGGTCAGCCCGTTCAAGCGCTGCCAGCGGTGCGCCGGCACCGGCCACACCACCACGCGATTCCTGCGGCGCCCGCGTGCCTGCCGACGCTGCGACCGAGGACTACGGCTACGCACCGGGCGCCGCGTATTCAACGTCTTCCGGCGGCTGCGCGCCGAGGCCCACCGATGACCCGCCCCGCCAGCCACACCGACTGGTGTGGACGGGACCACCGCTGCGGCCTCGGCGAGCACCGCTCACCCGAAATCGTCGTCGACATCCCGGGTCACGCCCGCGCCGTGCTGGTCCGCGTGCGCACCGCCGCCGGCCGCGAGCACGCCGAGGTGCGCGTCAGGGTCGCGCTCGCCCCCGGTGAGGTGGCGGCCCGCCGGCAGTTGGTGGGGCTGCTCGGCGACGTGCGCCAGGCCGTCACCCGCGCCGCCATCGCCGCCCGCCCCCGGCCGAGGCGGTGACCCGATGCCCGGCCCGTGGCTCGCCGCGAGCGCGGTGCTCGGCCGCCCGGTGACCGACGCCGAGGCGTACCCGCACATCTGTGGCCGGCTACTTGCCGCCGACCGCGCCCTCCACGGGCGGCCCGTGCTGCTGCAACGCCGTGACTGCGCCGCGTGCGCCGAGGGCCGGTACGAACGCCGCCACTCCCGCCCGATTCCCGACACCCCGCCCGCTCCACCGGAGAGGACCCGCACCATGTCGGACAACCCGCTGTTGACCGCCGCCCTGGCTCACGCCGCGCGCGGCTGGCACGTCTTCCCGCTGCGCCCCGACGACAAGCGACCCGCGTTCCCCGATCACCCCGCCGACGACTGCGCCGGCCGCGACCCGCGCTGCCGCGCCGCCGGCCACCACCTCGGGTGGGAGCCCCGCGCCACCACCGACCCCGACCGCATCCACCGGGCATGGTCGGCCCGCTCCTACGGCATCGGCATCGCCTGCGGGCCGTCCCGGCTCGCGGTGGTCGACCTAGACGTGCGCAAGCCCGGACAGACCATGCCACCCGGCCACGAGGGATGCCCGCATGGGCTGCGCGTGCTCGCCGAGCTGGCCGCCGCGCACGCCGGCACCATCGACCCGACCTACACCGTGACCACCGGTCGGGGCGGCACCCACCTCTACTACCGGCACCCCGACGGCGGGCCGGCGCTGCGCAACACCGCCGGCACCCTCGGCCCGATGGTCGACACCCGCGCCCACGGCGGCTACGTCGTCGCCGCCGGCTCCACGGTCGCCGGACGGCCCTACACGGTCGACCTGGACACCGACCCCGCGCCGCTACCCGGATGGCTGGCCGGGCTGCTCGCCCCGGCGCCGTTGCCGCCGCAGCGGCCGGTGGTGGTCGACCTCGGCACCAGCCGCGCCAGCGGTTACGTGCGCGCCGCCGTCGCCCGAGAGGTCGACCGGGTCACCACCGCGCCCGCCGGGGAGCGCAACCGCGCGCTGTATATCGCCGCCGTGGCCCTCGGCCAGTTGGTAGCCGGTGGGGCGCTCAGCGAGGACGACGCCCAAGGCGTGCTGGAACAGGCGGGCGTTGACGCCGGGCTACGCACCGTCGAGGCGTTCCGCACCGTCCGGTCCGGGCTGACCGCCGGCGCCCGCCGGCCCCGAACGGTGGCCGCATGAACGCCGAGGCGCTGAACGTGTTGGAGCTGTTCGCCGGCATCGGTGGGCTGTCGCTCGGCCTGCAACGCGCCGGGATGCGGATCGTCGGTCACGTCGAGATCAACCCGTTCTGCCGAGCCGTCCTGCACAAGCACTGGCCGGAGGTCCCCTGCCATGACGACGTACGCACCGCCGCCGCCTGGTGGCGCTCCACCGTACGACCGCCCGTCGATGTCGTCGCCGGTGGCTACCCCTGCCAACCCGACTCGCTGGCCGGACCTCGGCGCGGCACCGACGACGACCGGTGGCTCTGGCCCGAGATGGCCCGCGTCATCCACGCCCTACGCCCCCGCTACGTCATTGGGGAGAACGTCCTCGGTCACCGCACCAGGGGACTTCGTTTCGTGCTCCGAGACCTCGAAGACCTCGGATACACCGCCCGCGCCGGCGTTGTCCGCGCTTGCGAGATGGGCGCCCCACACCCACGACCCCGCCTGTTCGTCCTGGCCCACACCAACAGCCCGGGACGGCCCGCGCGGCGCTGGATGGAACCGACCCGGACGGCCCCTGTCCGAGCGAGTCGGTGGCCCGCTGAACCCCGAGTGGGTCGAGTGGTTGATGGGCTTCCCCGCCGGGTGGACCGAGTTACCGCCCTCGGCAACGCCGTCGTGCCCGCCGTCGCCGAACACATCGGCCGCATCATCCTCGACCACCACGAAAGCAGGTGAACCCGTGACACCCGCACGTCTGCACCTGGTCACCGACCAGCCGCACACCACCGACGGGCACGCCGCGGGCGGCCCGCTGTGGGATGTTCCAGTGCCCCTGACCGGGCCGCACACCGCGCCGCCGCCGTTCCCGGTCGACGTGTTCCCCCGCTGGCTCGGCGACATGGTGGCCGGCGTCGCCCGGTTCACCCAGACCGATCCCGCGATGGCCGGCACCCTCGCCGTCGCCGTGCTGTCCGCATGCGCGGGCGGCCGGCTCGAAGTGGAGCCGGTGGCCGGGTGGCGGGAGCCGGTGAACATCTTCGCCGCCGTCATCGCCGGCCCCGGCGAACGCAAGTCACCCGTCCACCGGGCGATGACCGCGCCGCTGTTCGCCGCGCAGTCGACGCTGTCCGAGGCGATGCGGCCGAGGATCGCCGAGGCCGCCGCGCTGCGCGACATCGCCGACCGGCAGGCCGAACAGGCCAAAGCCGCCGCCGCCAAGGCCAGCGACCCGGGCAAGCGGGATGAGGCCGCCGCCGAGGCGGTGGCCGCCGCCATCGCGGCCGAGGCGATCACGGTTCCCGGCCTCCCGAGGCTGATCGTGGACGACGCCACCCCGGAAGCCTTGATCGGGTTGATGGCCGCCAACGGCGGACGGATGGCGATCATCTCGGATGAGGGCGGGATCTTCGACACCCTGGCCGGTCGGTACTCCGGAGCGCCGAACCTCGACCCGTACCTCAAGGGTCACGCGGGGCAGCCGATGAGCAACGAGCGGCAGACCCGCGAGGGTGCCTCGGTCGACAAGCCAGCGCTGACCGTGTGCGTGATGGCGCAACCGTCGGTGTTGCGCAAGTTCGGCGGTAACGCCGACCTCGCCGGCCGAGGGCTGCCGGCCCGGTTCCTGTTCGCGCTCCCGCGCTCCCTCGCCGGGTATCGGGCGGTGGACACGCCGCCGATCGCCGAGCCGGTCACCGGCGGCTACCGGCACCGGGTGCACGACCTGGCCGCCACCCTCGCCGAGTGGGAAGACCCCGCCGTCGTCGTCCTCACCCCCGAGGCCGACACCGTGCGCCGCGCCGCCGCCGAACAGGTGGAGGCCGAGCTACGCCCCGGCGGCAGCCTGTACGACATGCGGGAGTGGGGCAACAAGCTCTCCGGCGCGACGCTGCGACTGGCCGGACTGCTGCACGTCGCCCACCACCCCGCCGACGCCTGGCGACGCCCCATCGACGCCGACCGCATGGCCGACGCCGTACGCCTCGCCGAGTTCTTCGCCGCGCACTACCGGGCCGCCCTCACCACGATCGGCAGTGACACCGCGATCGAGAACGCCCGCTACGTGCTCGGCGTGCTCACCACCAAGGGCATGACCACCTTCACCCGCCGAGAACTGCACCGCCGTGTGTCGCGCCGGCTGCCGAAGTCCGACGAGGTGTCGGCGGTGCTCGGCGAGCTGGCCGCCCTCGGGTGGGTCCGCTCCGGGCCGGACGGCCGGTACGAGCTGCACCCCCGCGCCACGGCAGAGGACCCCGGAAGCGTTGACACGCTGACACCCGCCCCAACCGGCGACGTTTCCGCAGCTCAGGACACGCCCGAGGGTGTCAACGGCCCCCGTTGACAGCCGTTGACAGGCGTTGACAACCCGCCGCCGGCCCGCCCGGTGTCAACGGGTGTCAACGCCTGTCAACGCCCCCCGTTGACAACATCACACCCACTCCCGCCTGCGGAAACGGTCGCCCGACCGTCGATTGTCAACGTGTCAACGCCTCCCGGCCCCTCCCGGCAGCACCCGGACGCGCCGACCGGCCGCCGGCACTCCAGAAGCGACCCGTTGAGAGCCCCTGAGAGCGACAGGCCCTGCGCCTTACACCGGGGATGCCCGGATCTTGTCTCTACGGCGCTCTCAGCGGGCCACCCTCCGCCCTTCTGCCGCATCGCCTAACCGACCCTCCACACGCGACCCACGCCGACCGGAAGGCGCTCACCGTGCGAATCAGGCTGCACGGCACACCCGCTGAAACAGCCGCAGCGCTCGCCGCCATCGCCCGAGTGCTGCACATCCAGCAGGTCAGCCGCCCCTACCCCGACCGCCGATCCCCGCTGTTCCAGCGCATCTACCTCCACGCCACCCCGAGGGAGGACATCCGCCCATGACCGCCCCGAAGCGCCCGGAGCGGGGGACGACTCGCCCCGCCCGTCACCTCACCATCGCCGACGTCTGCGACGACCTCGGCATCAGCCGGTCGACCTTCTACGACTGGCGAGCAAAGCGGAAGGGGCCGCCGGCCCGCAAGCTGCCCAACGGCGAGATCCGGATCGAGCGCCGCGACTACGAATCCTGGCTTGAATCGCTTTATGAGGAGGCCGCTTGAACACCACCTACGAAGTGCGTATCTGGTCAATCGAAACGTACGAGGGGCAGCGGGGCCGCACTTATCGGGTCCGCTGGCGCGTGGCCGAGCGACGACAGAAGCAGGTCTTCAAGACAAAGGCTCTCGCGGAGGGTTTCCGCTCCGAGCTGGTCACCGCGTCACGAAAGGGCGAGGCGTTCGACATCGAGACGGGCTATCCGGTCTCGATGCGCCGCGATACCGCCGCCATGTCGTGGTACGAACTGGCCTGCGCATTCGCCGACATGAAATGGCCGCACGTGGCCGCCACGACCAGGCGCACGCACGCGGAAGCGCTGACGGCGCTGACCGTGCTTCTACTGACCAACGCGAGAGGGCGCCCGGACGGCAAGCTGCTCCGCCACGCCCTCGGCAGGTGGGCCTTCAACACCCCTCGCCGCACGGCCGACAACGTGCCCGAGCAGGTGCGGAAGACGCTCGATTGGGTGCAGCGGAACACCCGTGACGTGGCAAGCCTAAGCCGAGCCGAGGTGCTGCGCCCGGTGCTGGACGGCCTCACCGTCCGACTCGACGGAGCGCCGGCCGCGCCAAGCGTCATCAGTCGCCGCCGGAAGATATTCAACACCGCGATCGAATACGCGGTGGAGAGGCGGCTCTTGCCGGCAAACCCGCTTCCGCAGTTGAAATGGAAGCCGCCGAAAACCGTCGCCACGATCGACAGGCGATCGGTCGCCAACCCGGTGCAGGTGCGGACCCTGCTGGACGGGGTCCGAGGGCAGGGTCGTATCGGCCCGCGCATGGTGGCTTTCTACGCCTGCTTGTACTACGCCGCATTGCGACCGGAGGAAGCCGTACGCCTCGCCAAGCCGAACCTGCATCTGCCCGATAAGGGATGGGGGGAATTCACCCTTGACGGAGCCGATCCGCACGCCGGCCGCGAATGGACCGACAGCGGAAAGAACCGTGACAGCCGGCAACTCAAGCAGCGAGCACGAGGGGAGACGCGAACGGTTCCCTGTCCACCCGAGCTGACCGCGATCATTCACGCGCACGTCGAGCAGTTCGGCTACGGGCCGAACGGTCGCCTGTTCGTGGGGGAGCGCAACAAGGAGGAGTTGCCCAAGGGCACGATCAACCGCGTGTGGCGCTGGGCACGTGGCGCCGTGTTCACGCCTGAGGTGCACGCCTCGCCGCTGGCCCGCACCCCGTACGACCTGCGGCACGCTGCGGTATCGACGTGGCTCAACGGGGGAGTACCGCCCACGCAGGTAGCCGAGTGGGCAGGGCAGTCCGTGGAGGTGTTGCTCAGGATCTACGCCAAGTGCCTTGACGGCGGTGACGCGGCTCTCCGGCAGCGCATCGAGAGAGCGCTCGGGCACGGCTGAGGGCGCCCGCGTTCCGTGGCACGCATTTGGCACAGACGCCCGCCACGGGCCGGTGACGGCCGGACGTGGCCGGACACATGATGAAGGCCCCTGACCGGGTTTCGCCTGGTCAGGGGCCTTTTCGTGCTGGTCAAAGCCTTCTTAGCAAGTGTGCCCCCGGCAGGATTCGAACCTGCGCCCCCGCCTCCGGAGGGCGGTGCTCTATCCCCTGAGCTACGGGGGCTCAGCGACCCGAGAAGAGTAGCAAACCCCTCCCCGGATCACCGAATCGGTATCCGCGAGTCGATCTTCGCCGGCTCAGGCCGCGGCGACGGCGCGACCGCAGCTCGGCAGCGGGTGCAGCACGATCCGACGGGGCAATCGCCGGGGCCACTCGTTGCGCGGCCAGGAGCCGTCCACGATGAGGTGCACCGTACGCTCCTCGGCGCCGCTCAACCGCAGGACGAAGTCCCGGGGCAGCGGCGGGTCCACCGACGGCGTGGTGACCATGAACCGCACCCGCCCGCGCGACGACACCGCCGACACGACGTCCGCGGCCGGCATGGTGCCCCGCAGGCGCACCCGGCCGATCCAGTAGACCTCCGCGGCGTGCTCCTGGGCCGCCCGGGTGATCGCCGGGTACTCGCTGCGCACCCAGCGCTCCACCGCGCCGACGCAGAGGCCGCAGGCGCGCTCGCGCGGCTCGCGCGGCCCCAGCCCCCAGGCCCGCAGGTACGCCCCGACGAGGCCGGCGTCCATGCTCAGCCCGAACCGGCGCTCGATGAGAGTGGTCAGGCTCTGGCGCGTCCAGAGCTCTTCGTCGATGCCGAACTCGTCGGGGTGGACGCCCCGCAGCACGTCGATCAGTTCGAGTTCCTGTTCGCGGCTGAGCGTTCCCGGCTCGCCCTGCCGCAGTCCGCGACGGACGGCTGCCACCGCCCCGTCACCGCCGATGGTGTGGCGTCGGCACCAGCTGGTCACCGACCGCCCTGCGTCTCTGAGTGCAACCCCCACGTCCTGCGCAACGAGCCCGAATCGCAACTGGTCACGATATGTGCGGAGAAACTTCTCAGAGCACCACAATGACCCGTTAGCCCCAAAACGTTACAAAGCGGCATATCCGACATACCGTGCCCAGCCTTCCCGGGCATGCACGGCGCGCAGCGGGCAGAGGCAGCGGGTCGGCGGGCTGCCGGGTGGTCGCCGAGGGGTGGGGCGTGCGCGTCATCTGGCCGTGCTGGCTTGGGTTGGCTCGGGGTGGGTGGAACGTGGGTGGGTGCCTGCCGGATCGGCACACCCATGGCGTTCCACTCGCGGGGTTGGCGGGCGGTGGGTGGAACGTCATGGGTCTCTCCCGGGCCGGGAAACACCCATGGTGTTCCACTGACGGGCTCGGCGGTCGCTGGGTGGAACGTCATGGGTGCCTCCCAGGCCGGGATGCGCGCCTGATGTGCCGGCCGTTTGCGTGGATGGGGTGCGGGTGTCCGGTTCGGCGGTGGTGGGCGGCACCCTGGCGGCGGAATCGGCGATGGGCCGGCGGCGTTGTAGTCGGGTGAACGATCGAGCAGGCCCACGCCGCCGCCCCGCCCCCGGGGAATGACGGCAGGTCGCCGGTCGTTGCGCATCATCCCGGCGCCGCGTAGAGCCCGTGCCCCGCGAGCGTCGGCATTCGGCCCCCGTGACGCGGCCCCCCGAGGCCCCACGAGCCGGATCCCCTCAAGACTTCTTTGTGCGCCTGACGGTGCCACACCCCCCCCGGTGTGTTGACCCCCGAATGGAGCCCCCTCATGAACACGATCCTGCGTAAGAGCATCCTGGGTATCGCTGGTCTGGCCTTCACCGGTGGCGTGTTCGCCGGCCCCGTCGCCGCCCACGCCGACACCCCCGCCCACGCCGCCGCTGGTAAGGCCGTCGCGGTCGCGTCCGTGCAGGGTGAGCAGTCGACCATCACGCTGAACGACGAGCAGACCGCCAACGCCAAGGCGATCATCGCCGCGACGAAGAAGGCCGGCATGAACGAGCGGGCCGCGGTGATCTCGATCGCCACCAGCCTGCAGGAGTCGAAGCTGGAGAACCTCGGGCACCTCGGCGACCGCAACGACCACGACTCGCTGGGCCTGTTCCAGCAGCGCCCCTCCAGCGGTTGGGGCACGCCGGAGCAGATCACCGACCCCGAGTACTCCACCCTGGCCTTCCTCAAGGGTCTGAAGCAGGTCGACGGCTGGGACAAGATGCCCCTGACCGACGCCGCCCAGACCGTGCAGGTCTCCGCCTACCCCGACGCCTACGCGCAGTGGGAGAAGCAGGCCACCGACATCGTGGCCGAGCACTGGACCAAGTAAGACCAACGCGAAAGGCCGGCACCCCGAACCGGGGGTGCCGGCCTTTCGCGTCGTTACGGGGTGCCGCCCAGGCGCTTCAGCGCCGCGCTGAGGTTGGTCAGGTCGTTCTGCTGCGTGTTCTTCATGGTCTGGGCCACCGCGAGCACGTCGTCGTCGTGCCCCTCGGCCAGGATGCCGTCGATCATGTGCACGCCGCCGATGTGGTGCCGGATCATCATGTTCAGGAAGAGCAGGTCGAACTCACGGCCGCTCGCCGCGCGCAGTTTCGCCATCTCCTCGGGAGTGGCCATGCCGGGCATCAGCCCGTTCTTCACCAGCCCGGCCCCGTCCGGCATCCACGCCATCGGTGGCTGCTCGCCGGTCGGGTCCAGCTTCCAGGAGCGCAGCCACGTCTGCATGGTGCCGATCTCGCCCTGCTGGCCGGTGGCGATGTCGACGCCGACCTGGCGGACCTCCGCGTCCTGCCCCTGCCGGAACGCCAGCAGGCCCATGGCCACCGCCTGGTGGTGGTGCGCGGTCATGTCCCGGGCGAAACCGGCCTCGGCCGAGTTGTCACCCGGCCGGGTGAGCGTCGGCGTGAGCAGGCCGCCGGCGTACCCGAGCAGGAGCCCGACCACGATGGCGCCGGCCACGGCCAGCAGGCCGTAGCGGCGCACCGCCGGCCGGCCGCCCTCGTCGGTGGCCGGTGCCTCGTCGAGCTCGCTGTCGGTGGTCACCGGAGCGGTCATCGCGGCGTCCTTACTGGGTCGGCTGCTCGGGCATGTTGTTCTGCAGGTTGTCCCGCGGGGTGGTGCCGGTGGCGGTGACGCCCTGGTCGCAGAGGGCGTTCGGGCCCTCGATCGAGGCGTTCACCCGCAGCGTCTTGATGAAGTCGTCGATCCGGCTGTCGTCGGCGTTGTCGACCTTGAGCTGGAAGCCCCAGGCCTGCAGCGAGATCGGCTTGTCCAGCCCCTCGTACGGGCTGAGCATCAGCTTCTCCTTGCCCTGCACCTTGCTCTTGAGCTTCTCCACCTGGTCGGCGGGCAGGTCCGGGCGGTAGGTGATCCAGACGGTGCCGTGCTCCAGGCTGTGCACCGCGTGCTCGTTGGCGATCGGGGCGTCGTAGATGTCGCCCATGCAGTTCTGCCAGGCCTGGTTGTGCGGGCCGGCGACCGGCGGGGAGACGGCGTACTTGATCGTGCCGGGCTGGTGGTTGCCGCCCTTGACCAGGTCCTTGTCCTTCTTGCGGAAGTCGACCATGCCGTTGATGGCGTCCGCCCGCTTCTGCCACGGCTGGGCGCCCTGGTAGACGGCCCAGGCGCCGATGCCGATGATGCCGACGGCCAGCACGCCGACCGCGACGAACAGGGCGATCGGACCCCATGAGCGACCCTGGCTCACCTTCACCGGGGTGACCGGCTTGCGGCCCTTGCCCCCGGCGCCCGGCCGTGGCGTGCCCTTGCCGCCCCCGGCCTTGCCCGCGCCGGCCTTCGCGGCGGGCTTGTCGCCGGCCGCCGGACGGCCGGCGGCCGGCTTCTTGCCGGTGCTGACCACGGTGGGACGGCGCTCCGGGCCGCCCGGGGTGCTGATGCTCATCGTGCCTCGTCAGGTCGGTCGGTCAGGGGGACCGCGGGGCCGGTTCACATGCTGGGTCGCCGCCGCGGTGCCCGAGTCTACCCCCGATAACATGGTTCGGTGACTCCCGCAGAACTCGCCGAGGTCGTCCTCGCCGCAGCCCACGCCGTCTTCGACGAGCGGGGCCTGGACCGTGCCGCGCTGCCCGCGCAGACCACCGTCGAGCGACCCCGTAACCCCGATCACGGCGACTACGCCTCGACGCTGGCGTTGCAGCTCAGCAAGAAGGTGGGCGTCCCCCCGCGGGAGCTGGCCACGGCCCTGGCCGACCACCTGGGCCGGGCGCCGGGGGTCAAGTCGGTGGAGATCGCCGGCCCGGGCTTCCTGAACATCCGGCTCGACGCGGGCGCCGCCGGACAGCTGGCCAAGGTGATCGTCGAGGCCGGCCCGGCGTACGGGCGCTCCGACACCCTGGCCGGGCAGCGGATCAACCTGGAGTTCGTCTCGGCCAACCCGACCGGCCCGGTGCACATCGGCGGGGTCCGCTGGGCGGCCGTCGGTGACGCGCTCAGCCGCCTGCTCCGGGCCACCGGTGCCGACGTCGGCACCGAATACTATTTCAACGACGCCGGCTCGCAGATCGACCGGTTCGCCCGCTCGCTGCTGGCCGCGGCGAAGGGCGAGCCGGCGCCGGAGGACGGCTACGGCGGCGCGTACATCGCCGAGATCGCGGCGGAGGTCGTCAAGCGCCGGCCCGACGTGCTGGACCTGCCCGAGGACGCCGCCCAGGAGGTGTTCCGGGTCGAGGGCGTCCAGCTGATGTTCGGCGAGATCAAGTCCTCGCTGCGCGACTTCGGGGTGGAGTTCGACACCTACTTCAACGAGAAGGACCTGCACGACCGGGGCGAGTTGGAGAAGGCGCTGCTCCGGCTGCGCGAGCAGGGGCACGTCTTCGAGTCTGAGGGCGCCACCTGGCTGCGCACCACCGACTTCGGCGACGACAAGGACCGGGTGCTGCGCAAGTCCAACGGTGAGTGGACCTACTTCGCCGCCGACTGCGCCTACTACCTGGACAAGCGGGAGCGCGGCTTCGAGCGGGTCGTGATCATGTTGGGCGCCGACCACCACGGCTACATCGGCCGGATGAAGGCGATGGCCGCCTGCTTCGGCGACGACCCGGCGCGCAATCTCGAGATCCTCATCGGCCAGCTGGTCAACCTGCTCCGCGACGGCGCACCGGTGCGGATGAGCAAGCGGGCCGGCACCGTGGTCACCCTGGAGGACCTGGTCGACGCGATCGGCGTGGACGCCTCCCGCTACGCGTTGGCTCGGTACTCCAGCGACTCGCCGATCGACATCGACGTGGAACTGTGGACCCGGGCCACCCGCGACAACCCGGTCTACTACGTCCAGTACGTGGCCGCCCGGACCGCCAGCGTCGGCCGCAACGCGGCCGAGGCGGGGCTGACCCGGGGTGACGCCGCCGACTTCCGGGCCGAGCTGCTCGTGCACGACAAGGAGAACGACCTGCTCAAGGCGCTCGCCGAGTTTCCGGCAGTGGTCGCCTCGGCGGCCGAGCTGCGCGGGCCGCACCTGGTGGCCCGCTACCTGGAGCGGCTCGCCGGGGCCTACCACCGGTTCTACGACAACTGCCGGATCCTGCCGCGCGGCGACGAGGAGGTCACCGACCTGCACCGGGCCCGGCTCTGGCTCAACGACGCCACCCGGACGGTCATCGCCAACGGCCTCCACCTGCTCGGCGTCTCCGCCCCGGAGAGGATGTAATTCCCGATGCGCGCGCACGAAGCCGGTGCCCTGCACGGCGACATCGGCAACCGCAGTCCGGCCTGGTTGCGTACCCCGGTCGACGTCAACGCCCTGGTGCCGCAGCTCTGGCCGCGGCACGTGGCGCGCGGCCCGGCCGGCGCGCTGACCGTCGCGGGCCTGGACGTCCGTGACCTCGCCGCCGAGTTCGGCACGCCGGCGTACGTGCTGGACGAGGACGACCTGCGCGGGCGCTGCCGCGAGTTCCGCGCCGCGTTCCCGGACGCGGACGTCTACTACGCCGGCAAGGCGTTCCTCTGCCGCGCCGTGGTCCGGATGATCGCCGAGGAGGGCATGTTCCTCGACGTGTGCACCGGCGGCGAGCTGGCCACGGCGCTCTCGGCCGGGATGCCGGCGGAGCGGATCGGCTTCCACGGCAACAACAAGTCGGTGGCCGAACTGACCCGGGCGGTGGACGCGGGCGTGGGCCGGATCATCGTCGACTCGTTCGCCGAGATCGACCGGCTCTCGGAGCTGGCCCGCGAGCGCGGGGTACGCCCCCGGGTGCTGGTCCGGGTCACGGTCGGCGTGGAGGCGCACACCCACGAGTTCATCGCCACCGCGCACGAGGACCAGAAGTTCGGCTTCTCCCTCGCCGGCGGCGCGGCGGCCGCGGCCGCTTTCAAGATCCTCGACGAGGACGTGCTGGAGCTGCGGGGGCTGCACTCGCACATCGGCTCGCAGATCTTCGACGCCAGCGGCTTCGAGGTCTCCGCCCGCCGGGTGCTCGCCCTGCAGGCGCAGATCCGCGACGCCCGCGGTGTGGAGCTGCCGGAGCTGGACCTGGGCGGCGGCTTCGGCATCGCGTACACCACGCAGGACGACCCGGCGTCGCCGCACGACCTGGCCAAGCGGCTGCGCAAGATCGTCGACGGCGAGTGCGCGGCGGAGAACCTGGCCGTGCCGCACCTGTCGGTCGAGCCGGGCCGCGCCATCGTGGGGCCGGCCGTGTTCACCCTCTATCAGGTGGGCACGGTCAAGGACGTCGACGGCATCCGCACCTACGTGAGCGTCGACGGGGGGATGAGCGACAACATCCGCACGGCGCTCTACGACGCCTCCTACTCGGCGACGGTGGCCGGCCGGGCCTCGACCGCGGAGCCGATGCTCGCCCGCGTGGTGGGAAAGCACTGTGAGTCCGGGGACATCGTGGTGAAGGATGAATTCCTGCCCGCCGACGTGCAGCCCGGAGATCTTGTCGCGGTGCCCGGCACCGGGGCCTACTGCCGGAGCATGGCCAGCAACTACAACCATGTCCCGCGGCCCCCGGTCGTCGCGGTCCGCGACGGTCGGGCCCGGCTGATCGTCCGCCGGGAGACCGAAGACGACCTGCTCGCATTGGATGTGGGATGACCTCACCGGTTCGCTTGGCGCTGCTCGGCTGCGGCACGGTCGGCAGCGACGTCGTGCGGCTGCTGCACGAGCAGTCCGCCGATCTCGCCGCCCGGATCGGCGCCCCGCTGGAGATCGCCGGCATCGCCGTCCGCCGGCTCGGCCGGGACCGGGGCGACCTGCCGGTCGACCCGGCGCTGTTCACCACCGACCCGCTCGGGTTGATCAAGCAGGACGACGTGGACGTGGTGGTCGAGGTCGTCGGCGGCATCGAGCCGGCCCGGGGCTGGCTGGTCGAGGCGCTGCGCGCGGGCAAGAGCGTGGTGACCGCCAACAAGGCGCTGCTCGCCGAGGACGGCGCCACGCTGCACGACGCCGCCGCCGAGGGCGGCGCGGACCTCTACTACGAGGCCAGCGTCGCCGGGGCGATCCCGCTGCTGCGCCCGTTGCGCGAGTCGCTGCACGGCGACCGGATCACCCGGGTCACCGGCATCGTGAACGGCACCACCAACTTCATCCTCTCCGCCATGGACGCCACCGGCGCCGGCTTCACCGAGGCGCTGGAGGAGGCCACCGAGCTGGGGTACGCGGAAGCCGACCCGACGGCCGACGTGGAGGGCTTCGACGCCGCCGCCAAGGCCGCCATCCTCGCCTCGCTGGCGTTCCACACCCGGGTGACCGCCGCCGACGTGCACCGTGAGGGCATCACCGAGGTCACCGCCGCGGACGTCGCCAGCGCGAAGGCCATGGGCTGCACGATCAAGCTGCTCTGCATCGCCGCCCGGGGCGTCGACGAGGCAGGCCGGGAGACGGTGAACGTCCGGGTGCACCCGGCGATGATCCCGCTGACCCACCCGCTGGCCGGCGTCGGTGACGCGTTCAACGCGGTCTTCGTCGAGGCGGACGCGGCCGGTCAGCTCATGTTCTACGGTCGGGGCGCGGGCGGCGCGCCGACCGCCAGCGCGGTGCTCGGCGACGTGGTCGCGGTGGCCCGCAACCGCCTCGCCGGGGTGCACGCGGCCAGCGAGTCGGCGTACGCGGACCTGTCGGTGCGGCCGATGGGCGAGGCGCTCACCCGCTACCACATCAGCCTCGACGTGGCCGACCGGCCGGGTGTGCTGGCGGCGGTGGCCGGGGTGTTCGCCCGGCACGAGGTCTCCATCGCCACCGTGCGGCAGGGGCCCGCCGGGGGCGACGCCGAGCTGGTGATCGTCACCCACGTGGCGCCGGACGCGGCGCTCGCCGCCACCGTCCGCGAGCTGCGCGGGCTGGACATCGTCCGCTCGGTGGCCAGCGTGCTGCGGGTCGAGGGCGGCGCGTAACCCGGGCGTCCCGCCTGATGGTTAGGACGGGGTGTGCCGGTGACCGGCCGGGGAGGCTGGTCCACGCTGTTGGCGGGTCCCGGTCGGCCGGGGCCGGAGAGGCGAGGAGCGCGACATGTGGCGGGGACTCATCGAGGCGTACCGGGACCGTCTGCCGGTCACCGACGCCACTCCCGTCGTCACCCTGCACGAGGGGAACACGCCGCTGCTGCCGGCGCCGGTGCTCTCCGCCCGGGTCGGCGCGGACGTGTGGCTCAAGGTCGAGGGGGCGAACCCGACCGGCTCGTTCAAGGACCGGGGCATGACCCTCGCCGTCTCCAAGGCCGTCGAGGCGGGGGACAAGGCGATCATCTGCGCCTCCACCGGCAACACCAGCGCCTCGGCCGCCGCGTACGCGGCCCGGGCCGGGATCACCTGCGCGGTGCTGGTGCCCCAGGGCAAGATCGCGTTGGGCAAGCTGGCCCAGGCGCTGGTGCACGGCGCCAAGCTGCTCCAGGTGCAGGGCAACTTCGACGACTGCCTGGGCCTGGCCGGCAAGCTCGCGCAGGACTACCCGGTCGCGCTGGTCAACTCCGTCAACATCGACCGCCTGCACGGGCAGAAGACGGCCGCCTTCGAGATCGTGGAGGCGCTCGGCGACGCGCCGGACATCCACTGCCTGCCCGTCGGCAACGCGGGCAACATCACCGCGTACTGGATGGGCTACTCCGAGGACCTGCGCGACGGCAACGCCACGAAGGCACCCCGGATGTACGGGTTCCAGGCCGCCGGCGCGGCCCCGATCGTCACCGGCCAGGTGGTGCCCGAGCCGTCGACCATCGCCACCGCCATCCGGATCGGCAACCCGGCGAGCTGGACCAAGGCAATCGACGCGCGGGACGCCTCGGACGGTCTGATCTCGGCGGTCACCGACCGGGAGATCCTGTCCGCCTACCGGCTGCTGGCCCGTGAGGTCGGGGTCTTCGTCGAGCTGGGCAGCGCGGCCAGCGTGGCCGGGCTGCTCCAGCAGGCCGCCGCCGGGCGCGTGCCGGCCGGGTCGCGGGTGGTCTGCACGGTCACCGGCCACGGCCTGAAGGACCCGGAGTGGGCCATCTCGACGGCTCCCGCGCCGGTCACCATCGCCAACGACGCCCTCGCCGCCGCCCGCTCCCTCGACCTCGCCTGAGTCGTCCGTCGACCGGCCCGGCGGCGGCGCCGGGCCGGTGCCGACCGGCGGCGTCGAGGGCGGCGCCGGACCCCTCCGGCGCCCCGGGCCGGCTGCTGGGAGCGTGATCGCGTACGGCAGACTCAGGGCACCCCGTAGACCCCTCTTCAGGAGTGAGTAACGCCCATGTCGCTGCTCGCCAGATTCAGTCTCGCCAACCGGGGCCTGATCGCCCTCATCGCGTTGGTGACCACGGCGTTCGGGGCGTTCGCCGTGCCGTCGCTGAAGCAGCAGCTGCTGCCGTCGCTGGAGTTCCCCGCCGCGTTCATCGTGGCCCCCTACCCGGGCGCCGCCCCGGAGATCGTCGAGTCCCAGGTCGCCGAGCCGATCGAGAACAGCCTCCAGGGCATCCCGGGGCTGGAGAAGGTCACCTCGACCTCCCGGGAGGGCGCGGCCACCGTCCAGGTGCAGTACGAGTTCGGCACCGACCTGGACGACGTGGTCAACAAGATGGAGACCGCGCTCAACCGGATCGACGCCCAGCTCCCGGAGGGCGTCGACCCGCAGGTGATCGCCGGCAGCACGGACGACCTGCCCGCCGTGGTGGTCGCCGCGACCGGCGACGGCGACGAGCGGGCGCTGGCCGAGAAGCTGCGCACCACCGTCGTACCGGAGCTGGAAGGGCTGGACGGGGTCCGCTCGGTGGACGTCACCGGCGCCCGCGACCAGGTGGTCACCGTCACGCCGGATCCGGTGAAGCTGGCCGCCGCCAAGGTGGCGCCGACCGCGATCGCGCAGGCGCTCAGGACCAACGGCGTGGCCGTGCCGGCCGGCGCGCTGGCCGACGGCGACCGTTCGCTGCCGGTGCAGGTCGGCACGCCGATCCGCACCGTGGACGACCTGCGGGGCATCGTGCTCACCACGGCGCCGGCCGCGCCGGTCCGCCTCGGCGACGTGGCCCGGGTGGAGCAGCAGCTCGCCCCGGCGATGTCGTTCACCCGCACCAACGGCAAGCCGAGCCTCGGCATCGCGGTCACCGCCAGCCCGGACGGCAACGCGGTGGGCATCTCGCACGACATCCGGGACCGGCTGGACGAGCTGACGGCCGCCTCCGGCGCCGAGCTGACCGTGGTGTTCGACCAGGCCCCGTTCGTCGAGCGGTCCATCGAGAGCCTCACCACCGAGGGCCTGCTCGGCCTGCTGATGGCGGTGGTGGTGATCCTGGTCTTCCTGCTCTCGGTCCGCTCCACGGTGGTCACCGCGGTCTCCATCCCGCTCTCGGTCCTGGTCGCGCTGATCGTGCTCTGGGCCGGCGACTACTCGCTCAACCTGCTGACCCTCGGCGCGCTCACCATCGCGGTCGGTCGGGTGGTGGACGACTCGATCGTGGTGCTGGAGAACATCAAACGGCACCTGGAGTACGGCGAGGAGAAGCGGGACGCGATCCTGGTCGCGGTCCGCGAGGTGGCCGGCGCGGTGACCGCCTCCACGCTCACCACGGTCGCGGTGTTCGCGCCGATCGCCCTGGTCGGCGGCTTCGTCGGGCAGCTGTTCGCGCCGTTCGCGATCACCGTGACGGTGGCCCTGCTCGCCTCGCTGCTGGTGTCGCTGACGGTCATCCCGGTGCTGGCCTACTGGTTCCTGCGCCCGCGGCGCGGGGCCGACGACGCCGCCGCCCGGACGGCCGCCGAGGAGAAGGAGCTGCGCAGCCCGTTGCAGCGGGCGTACCTGCCGGTGATCGGCTTTGCCACCCGCTCCCGCAGGAGCCGGTGGGCCACCGTAGCGCTCGGCCTGCTGGTGCTGCTGGGCACGTTCGGCCTGGCGCAGAAGCTGGAGACCAACTTCCTGGACGACTCCGGCCAGGACACGCTGGCGATCCGCCAGGAGATGCCGGCCGGCACCGGACTCGCCGGCACCGACCGCGCCGCGGCCCGGGTCGAGGAGGTGCTGAAGCGCACGTCGGGGGTGGAGACCTACCAGGTCAGCGCCGGCGGCGGGGACAACCCGTGGGCCGGGGGCGGCGGCAGCGACAGCGCCTCCTGGTCGCTGGCGCTCGCCGACGACACCGATGCCAAGACGGTGCGGGAGACGCTGCGCAAGGAGTTCGACGCGCTCGGCCCGGAGGCCGGTGAGCTGACCTTCGGCGGTGGCCAGGACGCCTCCGCCAACCAGGTCGAGGTGGTGGTGCAGGCCGCCGACCAGGAGACGTTGACCCGGGCGGCGGAGGAGGTCCGGGCCGCGATGGCGGACACCCCGGGCGTGGAGGACGTCACCAGCGGCCTGGCCACCCGGGTGCCCCGGGTGGAGGTGGCGGTGGACCGGGCCGCCGCGGCGCGCGCCGGTCTCACCGAGGCGGCCGTGGGGCAGCTCGTCGCGCAGACGTACCGGGGCGCGCCGCTGGGCCAGGTCACGCTGGACGGCACCGCGCAGGACGTGGTGCTCAGCAGCGGGACGCGGCCGCCGGTGAGCGTGGCCGAGCTGCGGGCGCTGCGGGTGGGCCCGGTGACGCTGGACGCGATCGCCGACGTCAACCAGGTCGACGGCCCGCAGCAGGTCACCCGGATCGACGGTGAGCGCAGCGTCTCGGTCACCGGCACCGCCACCGGCTCGAACCTCGGCGCCACCACCCAGGAGCTGCAGAAGCGACTGGACGCGCTGGACGTGCCGGGCGCCACGTACGTGATCGGCGGGGTGAGCGCCGACCAGGCGGACGCGTTCGCGGACCTCGGCCTGGCCGTGCTGGCCGCCATTGCGATCGTGTTCCTGATCATGGTGGCGACGTTCCGGAGCCTGACCCAGGCGCTGATCCTGCTGATCTCGGTGCCGTTCGCGGCGACCGGGGCGATCGCGCTGCTGCTGGCCACCGGGACGCCGCTGGGCGTGCCGGCGCTGATCGGCGTGCTCATGCTGGTCGGCATCGTGGTGACCAACGCGATCGTGTTGCTCGACCTGATCAACCAGTACCGGGCGCAGGGCATGGGGGTCACCGAGGCCGTGGTCGAGGGCGGCCGCCGTCGGCTGCGGCCGATCCTGATGACCGCGGTGGCCACCATCTTCGCGCTGCTGCCGATGGCGTTCGGGCTGACCGGCGAGGGTGGCTTCATCTCGAAGCCGCTGGCCGTGGTGGTGATCGGCGGCCTGCTCAGCTCGACGCTGCTGACGCTGGTCCTGGTGCCGACGCTCTACACGATGGTGGAGCGGACCAAGGGTTCGCTGCGGGCCCGCCGGGACCGCCGCCGGGGCGCTCCGGAGCAGGTCGAGCCGGCCGAGCCGGCCGAGGCGCCCGCCCCGGAGCCGGTCCCGGTGGGCGTCGGCGGCGGGGAGCGCCCGGCCGAGGTGGCCGCGCCGCCGGCCCGGCCGTCGGGCGCGCTGATCGACGGTACGGACCAGTTCGAGGTGCTCCGCCTGCCCAAGAGCCGGCAGTCCCCGCTGCCCCCGACCGAGTGAGGGAAGGGGCCCCCGCCCGCCGTTCCCGGCGTGGGCGGGGGCCCCGCCCGATTCCCCGCCGCCGCGCGGGACATCCGCGAGCCACCCCGGACGGTACGCTCAGTGAGCTGGTGCCTACTCGGGGTGCGGGGGCGTGATGGTCGACGGCGGGGGCCGGTGGGGTCGGCGCACGCTGCTGCGCCGGTCCGCGCTGCTGCTCGGCGGGGCGGCGCTCGGCTCCGCCGCGACGCTGGAGAGCACCCGGGTGGCCGACCGTCGACTGCCGCTCGCGGGCGGCCCGGCCAGTGCCACCCTGGGCAACCGCCGGCAGGACGTCGGCTCGGGCGGGGTGCAGGTCGTCTGGGGCGTCCGCACCGACACACCGCTGGTCGCGCTGACGTTCGACGACGGCCCGAGCCCACAGTGGACGCCCATGGTGCTGGACACGTTGGCCGAGCACCGGGTGCCGGCCACGTTCTTCCTGGTCGGCGAGCGGACCCGGCGGCACGCCGCGCTGCTGCGGGGGCGGCTGGGCGGGCACGAGGTGGGCAACCACAGCTGGGCCCACCACGACCTCGCCCGGATGGACGCCGCCAGGGCCCACGACGACCTGAGCCGCAGCCACGACGCGATCACGGCGGTCACCGGGGCGGCCCCTCGGCTGCTCCGCCCGCCCTGGGGGCACCTGGGCGGGTCGGTGCTGCACGCGGCCGCGCGGCTGGACTACCGGCTGGTGCTCTGGACGCTCCAGATGGTCGAGAGCGAGTTCCCGCACGACCCGGCCGGGCACGCCCGGCGGATCGTCGCCGACGTCCGGCCTGGCACCATCCTGCTCGGCCACGACGTCGGTGACGAGCGGCGGCTGGTCGCCCTCCGCGGCCTGCCCGACATGATCACCGGGCTGAAGGCCCGGGGCTACACCTTCGTCACCGTCTCCGACCTGCTGCGTCGCGCTGCCGCCCCGGGAGCGGCCCGATAGGGTGCCGGCGTGTCGCCCACCCTCTCGGTCCTCGTCCGCAACCGCGACTTCCGCAACCTGTTCCTCGCCGAGCTGGTGGTGTTCGGCGCTGACTGGTTCGTCATGGTGCCGCTGCTGGTGCTGCTGCCGCAACTGACCGGCAGCGGCGTCTGGGGCGCGCTGGTGCTGGCGGTGGACACCGGCACGACCGCGCTGCTGCTCCCGTACGCCGGCACCGTGGCCGACCGGTTCGACCGCCGCAAGGTCATGATGGCGGCCAACCTGGCCGCGCTCGCCGGCATCCTGCTGCTGCTCGGCGTCCGCGACGCCGGGACGGCCTGGCTGGCGCTGGTGTCGATCGCGATCGTGGCGGTGGCCAAGGCGTTCTACTCGCCGGCCGCCCAGGCGGCCCTGCCCAACGTGCTCGATCCGGCGGACCTGGCGGCCGGCAACGCGGTCGCCGGCTCGGCCTGGGGCACGATGACGGTGGTCGGCGCCTCGCTCGGCGGCATCCTGAGCGCCGCCGCCGGCCCGTACGCCAGCTTCTGGGTGGCCGCCGCGGCCCTGGCCGGGGCGGCGGGCCTGGCGGCGTTGATCCGTCGGCCGCTCCAGGCGCCCCGCGACCCGGCGGCGACCGTGCCGCGCACCTGGGCGGCGATCCGGGAGGCGCTGGGCTACATCGCGCACCGGCCGCGCGTGCTCGCGCTGGTCACGGTGAAGTCGGCGGTCGGCCTGGGCAACGGCGTGCTGACCGTCTTCCCGCTGCTGGCCGGCGTCTACGGGGTCGGGGCGGTCGGCGCGGGCCTGCTCTTCGCCGCCCGGGGCGCCGGCGCGCTGGTCGGCCCGATCCTGATGCGGCGGGTGCTCAACAACCGGGCCTGGCTGCTCACCGGCCTGGCATTGTCGATGTCGCTGTACGGCCTGGCCTACCTGGGCGCCTCGGCGGTGTCCTGGTTCCCGCTGGTGCTGGTCCTGGTCTTCCTCGCCCACCTCGGCGGCGGCAGCAACTGGGTGCTGTCGAACTACGCCCTGCAGGGCGAGGTGCCGGACCGGCTGCGGGGCCGGGTCTTCGCCACCGACATGATGCTGGCGACGCTGGCCATCGCGGTCAGCCAGCTGGTGGTGGCGCTGGTCGTGGACCGGGTGGACGAGCGGACCGTGCTGGCCGGCTGCGGCCTGGTGACCGTCGTCTACGCGATCGGCTGGCGGTTCGCGACGCGTCGCCTCTCGCTCGCCGACCCGGTGCCGGCGCAGGCGCCGGGCGGCGCCGGGTGACCCGCGGGTCCCACGCTGCGGGCGATCCGGCCGGCTGTCGGTGGCACGCCCTAGCATGAGCCGGTGCCGACCACTCTCACCTCCGGCCCGGTCCGGGTCCGGGTGCCCGCGACCAGCGCCAATCTCGGCCCCGGGTTCGACACGCTCGGGCTGGCGCTCGGTCGCTACGACGACGTCACCGCCGAGGTGACCGACGGCGGCGTGCGGGTGGCGGTCACCGGCGAGGGCGCCGGGGAGTTGCCGGCGGACGAGCGGCACCTGGTGGTGACCGCCATGCGGGCCGCCTTCGACGTGCTCGGCGCGCAGCCGGCCGGCCTGGCGCTGGAGTGCGTCAACCGCATCCCGCAGGCCCGTGGCCTCGGCTCGTCCTCGGCCGCCATCGTGGCCGGGGTGCTGGCGGCCCGTGCGCTGGTGGCCGACGGCGGGCAGCGGCTCGGTGACGACGCGGCGCTGCGGTTGGCGGCGGAGTTGGAGGGGCACCCCGACAACGTCGCGCCGTGCCTGCTCGGTGGCTTCACCATCGCCTGGACGGAGTCGTCCGGGGCCCGGGCGGTCTCGCTGCCGGTGGCGTCGGCCGTCCGCCCGACCGTCTTCGTGCCCGCCGAGCGGGGGCTGACCGCGGAGGCCCGGGCCGCGCTGCCGACCACCGTGCCGCACGCCGACGCGGCGTCCAACGCGGGTCGGGCGGCCCTGCTGGTGCACGCGTTGACCGCCGATCCGGCCCTGCTGCTGCCGGCCACCGTCGACCGCCTGCACCAGGACCAGCGGGCGCCGGGGATGCCGGCCACCGCCGCGCTGGTGAGCGCGTTGCGTGGGGCCGGTGTGGCGGCCGTGGTCAGTGGGGCCGGTCCGACCGTGCTGGCGTTGTCCGAGGTCCCGGCGGGATTCGACCCGGGAACACAATGGCGCCGCTGGGAGTTGCCGATAGATGTCAGCGGGGCCCGGGTTTCCCGGGGTAGACTTTGACACGCCGAGCGGGACCCTGTTGCCGCAGGTCGGAAGAGTTGATTACGCTCTAGACCGAGCACAGCCGCGAAGCATGCGATCTTCCTGCGGTTCGGCGCACCCCCGAAGCTCTCGGCGGTCAGCCCGTCACCCCTGCCCAAGGCCCACGCCGCACCGCAGTTTCCACAGGTCGCCGCAGACGGCGAGACCTGCTCACCGATGGTTGGTGAGTCGGGAAACCGACCGGCTGCTGTGTTACAGACTCCCGCGACGCGTCCTTGCGAGGCGGGTGCACCGAGGCCGCCCGGCCACCTGGTTCCACGACTCCGGGCAGTCCCGGCCTATCGAGGGAAGGAATCCATTGAGCGACACCACCGACGTGACGTCGGATGTTTCCAACGTCGCTGGCGATGCCACCACCGCCGCCCCCACGCGTCGTCGGCGCAGCGGCACCGGCCTGTCGGCGATGCTGCTGCCGGAGCTCCAGAGCCTGGCCGCGTCGCTCGGCATCTCCGGTACGGCTCGCATGCGCAAGGGTGAGCTGATCAGTGCCATCACCGAGCGGCAGGGCGGCGCCGCCGCCGGAACCCCTCGACCGCGGGCCGAGGTCGCGGCCGCGGCCGCTCCCGCCCGCGAGGAGGTGCACGCCGAGGTCCGTGAGGAGCGGGCCGAGGCGCGTCCCACCGAGCAGGCGCCCGCCGCCGAGGCGACCGAGGGTCGTACCCGTGGCCGTCGCAGCCGGGCCACCGCCGCCACCGCCGAGACGCGGCCGGCCGAGACGCGCGCCGAGGAGGCTCCCGCCGTCGAGACCGGCGAGCGGGCCGAGCGCGCCGAGCGTGGTGACCGGGCCGAGCGTGGTGACCGGGCCGAGCGTGGTGACCGGGCCGAGCGTGGTGAGCGCAACGACGGCCGGGGCCGCGAGCGCAACGCCGAGCGGGCCGACCGCACCGAGCGGGCCGAGCGGGCCGACCGCGCCGAGCGGGCCGACCGCAACGAGCGGACCGACCGCGCCGACCGGGGCGAGCGGGCCGAGCGGGGCGACCGCAACGACCGGGGCGAGCGGGCCGAGCGGAGCGACCGCAACGACCGCAACGACCGGGGCGAGCGGGCCGAGCGGAGCGACCGCAACGACCGGAGCGAGCGGGGCGAGCGCGGCGAGCGCAACGACCGTGACCGCAACGACCGCGGTGACCGTAACGACCGGGGCCAGCGGGGCGACGACGGTGACGACGACGGCGAGGGCGGCGGCCGGCGGGGCCGGCGCAGCCGGTTCCGGGACCGTCGACGTGGCCGTGGCGAGCGGGGCGAGGTCGGCGACAACGGCGGCGGCCGCGAGCCGCAGGTCGGCGAGGACGACGTGCTCGTCCCGGTCGCCGGCATCATCGACGTGCTCGACAACTACGCCTTCGTCCGGACCACCGGCTACCTGGCCGGGCCGAACGACGTGTACGTCTCGATGTCCCAGATCAAGAAGTACGGCCTGCGCCGCGGTGACGCCATCACCGGCGCCGTGCGGGCCGCTCGGGACGGCGAGCAGCGGCGCGACAAGTACAACCCGCTGGTCCGGCTGGACACCATCAACGGCATGGAGCCGGACGAGGCGAAGCGCCGGCCGGAGTTCTACAAGCTCACCCCGCTCTACCCGCAGGAGCGACTGCGGCTGGAGACCGAGCCGCACATCCTGACCACCCGGGTGATCGACCTGGTGATGCCGATCGGCAAGGGTCAGCGGGCGCTGATCGTGTCGCCGCCGAAGGCCGGTAAGACGATGGTGCTGCAGGCGATCGCGAACGCGATCACCCGCAACAACCCGGAGTGCCACCTGATGGTGGTGCTGGTCGACGAGCGGCCGGAAGAGGTCACCGACATGCAGCGGTCGGTGAAGGGCGAGGTCATCGCGGCCACGTTCGACCGTCCGCCGCAGGACCACACCACGGTGGCGGAGCTGGCGATCGAGCGGGCGAAGCGTCTGGTCGAGCTGGGGCACGACGTGGTCGTGCTGCTCGACTCGGTGACCCGGCTCGGTCGGTCGTACAACCTGGCGGCGCCGGCCAGCGGCCGGATCATGTCGGGTGGTATCGACTCCACCGCGCTCTACCCGCCCAAGCGCTTCCTCGGCGCGGCGCGCAACATCGAGAACGGCGGCTCGCTGACCATTCTCGCCACCGCGCTGGTGGAGACCGGGTCCATGGCGGACACGGTCATCTTCGAAGAGTTCAAGGGCACCGGCAACGCCGAGCTGAAGCTGGACCGGAAGATCGCCGACAAGCGCGTCTTCCCGGCGATCGACATCAACCCCTCCGGTACGCGCAAGGAGGAGGTCCTGCTCGCGCCGGAGGAGCTGGCGATCATCCACAAGCTCCGCAAGGTGCTGCACTCGCTGGACTCGCAGGCGGCGCTCGACCTCCTGCTGGACCGGCTCAAGCAGTCCCGCACCAACATCGAGTTCCTGATGCAGATCGCGAAGTCCACGCCGGGCGAGTGACCTGACGGATCCGACGACGAGGGGCACGGCCGACGGCCGTGCCCCTCGTTCGCGTACCGGCCCCCGACGCCGTGAAGTTTTTCTACGGTTAAGCCGCCAGGTATTGAAACTTCTGTTCATGGTCGGGTTGACTGTCGTCCATGCGAATCCGCAGACGATCCGCCCGTTTCGCCGGCGTCCTGCTGCTGACGCCCCTGCTCACGCTCACCGCGCCGGTGTCACCGCCCGCCGCCGTGGCCGCGCCGCCGGTGTCCACTTCGGCCGAGGACGCACCTGCCGCGTCGTCCCGACCCGATGCCGCGGTCGCGTTGGCCGGTGTGGAACCGGCCGGCGGCCTGGAGACCACGAAGACCACCCGGCCGGTCGCGCCCGGCCTCGACCTGACCTCCTTCGACCGGTACGACGCGGCCGGCTGGTTGCGCGCCGACGCGCTCACCGCGGACCTGTCCGGCGGGCTGACCGTCGACTACGTGAACTCCGGCGCGGTGACCCGGGACGAGCCGCTGCGCGCCGCGGTGGACCGCTCCCGCGCGGTGGCGGCGGTGAACGGCGACTTCTTCGACATCAACAACTCGGGCGCGGCGCAGGGCGTCGGCATCCGCTCGGGTGAGCTGGTGCAGTCGCCGATCGCCGGGCACCCGAACGCCGTCGGGATCAGCGCCCAGGGCATCGGCCGGGTCGTCCAGGTCGGCTTCGAGGGCACCGCCGCGTTGCCCGCCGGGCCGGTGTCGCTGACCCAGTTCAACAACATGGTGCAGCGCGACGGCGTGGGCGTCTTCACCCCGCTCTGGGGCTCGTACCCCCGGCAGCGCGCGGTGGACGGCGCGGCGCGGGTGGTCGAGGTGACGCTGACCGGCGGGCGGGTGACCGCCGTGGCCACCACGGCGGGGGAGGGCCCGATCCCGGCCGGCAGCACCGTGCTGCTCGGGCGGGAGGCCGGCGCCGACGCGCTCGCCGCGCTGCGCCCCGGCGACGCGGTGGACCTGTCCTGGCGCCCGCGCTCCTCCGACGGCGGCGACCTGCGGGCCGCCGTGGGCGGCGGCAGCGTGTTGGTCCGCGACGGCGTGGTGCAGACCGTCGCCGACCAGTCGCTGGCCCCGCGTACCTCGGTGGGCTTCTCCGCCGACGGCCGAAAGATGATCATGTTGACGGTGGACGGGCGTCAGGTGGACAGCCGCGGCGTCACCCAGACCGAGATGGGCCGGATGATGGCCGAGCTGGGCGCGGCGAACGCGCTCAACCTCGACGGCGGCGGCTCCTCCACCCTGTTGGCCCGCGAGCCGGGCGCGCCGGCGGTCCAGGTGGAGAACAGCCCGTCCGACGGCAGCGAGCGCCCGGTGCCGAACGGCCTGGCCGTCTACGCGCCGAAGGGCAGCGGCCGGCTCACCGGCTACTGGCTGGAGACCGCCAGCGACCCGACCGCCGCGCCGGGCGTCGCCCCGGTGCGGGGTGGGCGGCCGGACCGCGTCTTCCCCGGCCTCACCCGCCGCCTCACCGCCGCCGGCTACGACGAGACGTACGGCCCGGCCGCCGGGGAGCCGCGCTGGCGCGCCACCCACGGCCGGGTCGACGGCGACGGCGTGTTCCGGGCCAGCGTTCCCGGCCGCAGCACCGTCACCGCCTCCCGGGGCCGGGCCCGGGGCACGATCGAGCTGACCGTGCTCGGCCCGCTGGAGCGGATCGACGGCACCGTCGACCGGGTCGGGCTGGACCGGGCCGGCGACACCGGCCTGTTCGGCGTGGTCGGCTACGACCCGGAGGGGAACACCGCGCCGATCGAGCCCGGCGACCTCACGTTGGAGTACGACCACGACCTGCTCTCGATCACCCCCACGGCCGACGGCAACCTGGCCGTGAAGGCGCTCGGCGGGTCCGGCTCGGCGCTGGTCACCGCCCGCGTCGGCGCGCGCAGCACGGTGCTGCCGGTGACCGTCGGGCTGACCGACGTGCCGGTGGCCGGCTTCGACGACGCCGCGTCGTGGAAGTTCAGCCAGGCCCGCGCCGCCGGATCGGTCGCACCGGCCGAGGGGCACACCGGCACCGGCCTGCGGATGTCGTACGACTTCAGCCAGTCGACCGGCACCCGGGCCGCGTACGCCGACCCGCCGGCCTGGATCGACGTGCCCGGTCAGCCGCAGGCGTTCGGGATGTGGATCAAGGCCAACGGCACCGGCGAGTGGCCGAGCCTGCACCTGCACGACGCGCAGGACACCCAGTTCGTGCTCCGCGGCCCCTACCTGGACTGGACCGGCTGGAAGTACGTCGAGTTCGCGGTGCCGCCCGGGGTGCAGTACCCGGTGCGGGTGCGCCGGTTCTACGTGGCCGAGACCGACCCGGCCGAGCAGTACCGCAGCGAGGTGGTCATCGACGACCTGGTGGCCCGGGTGCCGCCGGACGTGCAGGCGCCGCCGGAGCCGAACCGGACCGACCGGGTGGTGCTGCGCGACGGCACTGTGGACGGCGCGCCCTGGCGCTTCGCGGTGCTCTCCGACGCCCAGTTCGTCGCCGCCGACCCGGACAGCGAGCTGGTCGCCCAGGCCCGCCGCACGCTGCGTGAGGTCCGCGCCGCCCGGCCGGACTTCCTGATCATCGACGGCGACTTCGTGGACACCGCGTACCCGGCGGACTTCGCGTTGGCCAAGCGGATCCTGGACGAGGAACTGGGCGGCCAGGTGCCCTACTACTACGTGCCGGGCAACCACGAGATCATGGGCGCGCCGATCGACAACTTCCGGAACGTCTTCGGGGACACCTCGCGCGTCTTCGACCACGCCGGGACCCGTTTCGTCACCCTGTCCACGGCCACCGGTTCGCTGCGCGGGGGCGGGTTCGACCAGGTGGAGCTGCTGCGCCGGACGCTCGACGCGGCGGCCGCCGACCGGTCGGTCGGCTCGGTCGCGGTGTTCTTCCACCACCCGCCGCGCGATCCCAGCCCGGCCAAGGCCAGCCAGCTCGGCGACCGGAAGGAGGCCGCCCTGGTCGAGCAGTGGCTGGCCGACTTCCAGCACCGCACCGGCAAGGGCGCGCTGGTGGTGAACGGGCACGTCGGCACCTTCCACGCCGACCGGGTGGACGGGGTGCCGTACGTGATCAACGGCAACGCGGGCAAGGATCCCTCCACCCCGGCCGGGCTCGGCGGTTTCACCGGCTGGACCGAGTTCGGGGTGGACCCGGTGACGCCCCGGGAGGCCGAGCGGGCCCGCCGGGACCCGCTGGCGGAGGGGCCGCGGTGGGTGGCGGCGGAGACGCACGCCCACGTCGACCGGCTCGACCTGACCGCGCCCGCCGAGGTGCGGGTGGGGACCCCGGTGGCCGTCGCCGCCACGCTCACCCAGCCCGGCGGCCGGCAGGTGCCGGTGGCCGCGCCGGTCAGCGCCGACTGGGCCGGTTCGCCGAACCTGCACATCGGCGGCGCGGCGGGCGTCCGTCCCTGGCACGCCGCCCGCTTCGACCCGGTGACCGGCAAGCTGACCGCGCTGCGCCCCGGCGTCCAGGTCCGGCTGACGGTGACGGTGAACGGAGTGAAGGCCGAGGCGCAGGTGACCACCGTCGCCGCGGTCCGGGCCCCCGCGGCCTGACCCGAGGGCCGGGGCTCCTCGACCTGGGGGAGGAGCCCCGGCACCGGGGTCGTCGATCATGAAGTTGGCCGGGACAAAAGCGACAGGAAACGCGGCCAACTTCATGATCGACCGACTCGGCGCGGGTGGGTTGGGGTGGGTCGGGGGCGTGGGCGGAGTGGGGGTGGGAATGCGGTGGGGCGGGCGGGCGTTGTGGCAGCCGGACCTGCTGTGTCGAGTGGGCGACGCCCATGGCACACTGGTCAATCGGCCACCGGTTCCGGTTCACGCCCGAGCCCGTCGCGGACGACGGGGAGCACCGACGGCGACCCGGCGACCACCGACGAAAGGACCGAGGCGACATGAAGCCCAACATCCACCCGGAGTACGTGACCACCGAGGTCCGGTGCTCCTGCGGCAACACGTTCACGACCCGCAGCACCGCCAAGGGCGGCGCCATCAGCGTCGAGACCTGCAGCGCCTGCCACCCGTTCTACACCGGTAAGCAGCGCGTGCTGGACACCGCCGGTCGGGTCGCGAAGTTCCAGCAGAAGTACGCCAAGGTTCAGGCCAAGAAGGCCAAGTAGCTCCGTCGACGACGCCCGTGTCCGGCTCCGTGCCGGGCACGGGCGTTCGTCCGTTTTCCGCCCGGCGTCTTCCGAAGGAGCATCCGCAGCATGAGCAGTGAGCGCCTGGCCGCCCTCCTCGACGAGTACGCCGAGCTGGAGAAGCGGCTCGCCGACCCGGCCATCCACACCGACCAGGGCGCCGCCCGGCGGGTCGGCCGCCGGTACGCCGAACTGGTGCCGCTGCACAAGGCGGCCGGCGAGCTGGAGCAGGCCCGGGCCGACCTGGCCGCGGCCCGTGAGCTGGCCGCCGAGGACGCGACGTTCGCCGCCGAGGCGGAGACCATCGCGGCCTCGCTGCCGGCGCTGGAGGAGCGGCTGGCGGAGCTGCTCATCCCGCGCGACCCGCACGACGCCAAGGACGTGATCGTCGAGATCAAGGCCGGCGAGGGCGGCGAGGAGTCCGCGCTGTTCGCCGGCGACCTGCTGCGGATGTACACCCGCTACGCCGAGCGGCGCGGCTGGGTCACCGAGGTGATCGACGCCCAGGACTCCGACCTGGGCGGCGTCAAGGACGTCTCGCTGGCGATCAAGACCAAGGGCGTGCCGGACGGCGGCAACGGCGTCTGGTCCCGGCTCAAGTGGGAGGGCGGCGTGCACCGGGTGCAGCGGGTCCCGGTCACCGAGTCGCAGGGCCGGATCCACACCAGCGCCGCCGGTGTGCTGGTGCTGCCCGAGGCGGAGGACGTCGACGTCACCATCGACCCGAACGAGCTGCGGATCGACGTGTTCCGCTCGTCCGGCCCCGGTGGCCAGTCGGTCAACACCACCGACTCGGCGGTCCGGATCACCCACGTGCCGACCGGCATCGTGGTGTCCTGCCAGAACGAGAAGTCACAGCTGCAGAACCGGGAGCAGGCCATGCGGATCCTGCGCGCCCGGCTGCTCGCCGCGGCCCAGGAGCAGGCCGACGCGGCGGCCTCCGACGCGCGCAAGGCGCAGGTCCGCACCGTGGACCGGTCGGAGCGGATCCGCACCTACAACTTCCCGCAGAACCGGATCACCGACCACCGGATCGGCTACACCGCGTACAACCTCGACCTGGCGTTGGCCGGCGAGTTGGACGGGGTGCTCGACGCGCTGGCCGAGGCGGACCGCGCGGCCCGGCTGGCCGGCGAGACCGAGCTGTCCCGCCGCTGACCGCCGGGGTGTTAAGCGGGGGCCCCTCCTCTACCGGAGGCGTTAACAGGGGGCCCTTCCTTACCGCTCAGCTCGCGCGGAGCCGGTCCTTGGCGCGCAGCATCGCCCGGTCGGCCAGCTCGAACGCGGTGCCGAGCGCCTCCCGGACGCTGACCGTGGTGCTGCCGTCGACCTCGGCGAAGCCGATCGTCACGCCGACCGGGGTGCCGGGGACCAGCGACTCCCAGTCCTCGGTGCGGACGGCCGCCTCGATCCGCCGCGCCACCTCCACCGCCTCCGTCATGCCGGTGTCCGGGAGCACCACGACGAACTCGTCCCCGCCGTAGCGGGAGACGAAGTCGCCCCGCCGCATCACCCGGTTGATCACGCCGGCGATCCGTTGCAGCACCAGGTCGCCGGAGTGGTGGCCGTGCCGGGTGTTGACCGCCTTGAACCCGTCGAGGTCGCACACGCCGATCACCACCCGCTCGCCCCGGGACACCACCGCGCCGAGGTAGCGCTCCAACCGCCGCCGGTTGGGCAGGCCGGTGAGCGGGTCGGTGAGCGCCTCTCCCTCGTACCGGGCCGCCTCGCGGCGCATCTCCTCGTGGTCGATCCGGGCGGCGATGCCGTCGATGTAGACGTCCCGCAGGCGGTCGCTGCGCCGCGCGGCCAGCCGGAACGCGTGCCGGTCGGCCCGGTGCGCGCCGGCGTGGTCGCCGGCCCGGGCCAGCGCGACGCTGCGCAGCCGGGGCGCCTCGGCCGCGCCCAGCGTCTCGTCGGAGACCCGCAGCGCGTCCAGCCGGGTGACCGCCTCGATCGGCCGGCCGGCGGCGACCGCCAGGCAGACCTGGCCGAGCTGGCGCAGGTCGCGGGCGCGGGCGCTGTCCCCGCCGTGACCGAGCAGCCGGTTCGGGTCGGCGTCCCCGGCCGACTCCACCCGGTCGCCGAGCGCGGCCCGCCGGGCGGCGGCGTAGCCGTAGGCGGCGAGGCTGCTGGGGCGCAGGTTGCCGGCCCGCCCGCCGCGCAGGAACCGGGCCAGGTCGCCGGCCACGTCGCGGAGCACCCGCAGACAGCCGTCGCTGTCGCCGTTGTGGTCCAGGGCCACCGCGTTGCGCAGCCGGATCCCCGGGGCGGCGAACGTCTCCTCCGGGATGCCAGCGCTCAGCCCGACCTCGCGGGCCCGCTCGATCGCGCCGAGGGCGTGGCCGTGGAAGCTGAGGTACGAGTACGCCATCGCCAGGTCGTGCCAGCCCCAGGCGGTGTCCCGGTCCGGCGTGTCGTCGGCGCCCAGCGCCCGGGCGGCCCGGACCAGGTGCATGACGCACCGGTCGAGCGCGCCCTGGTGGTGGGCGGCGAGCGCGGCGAGCGCGTTGAGGTGCCCGTGCAGGTAGGGCTCGGCGAGGTCCCGCACGGCGGCGGAGGCGTCCTCGATGGCCCGGGTGAACTCGGCCGTCCGACCGAGATTGATCAGCGCGGAGAGGCGTTGCACCAGCGCGTCGGCGCGCGCGTACGGGTCGTCGGTGGTGCGGATCACCCGGTCGAGCAGGACGCAGGCCTCCGCCGAGCGGCTGACCTCCTGCAACGCCCGGGCACGTCGGAGGGCGTCAACCTGGTCCTCGACCTGGTCGAGCCAGCCCACTCGCGACCTCCCTGCCGTGTGCGCCCGGACGCACCCGCTCGTGAGGTGACCCGCGACGCTTCATGATTATTGCGTGAGCACACTCCCGCAACACCCGTCCGAAGGGACAGAACGCGAACGGGCCTCCCTGGTGGTGGCCCGGGTCGCCCGGGCGCTGGCCGCGGCCGGGGTGGAGGCGCCCCGCGCGGAGGCCGAGCAGTTGGCCGCGTACGTGCTGGCGGTGCCGCGTGGCCGGCTGGCGCTGGCCGACGGGTTCGGGCCGGCCCAGCGCGACCGCCTGGACGCGCTGGTCGCCCGGCGGGTGGCCCGGGAGCCGTTGCAGCACCTGCTCGGCGCGGCCGGGTTCCGGCACCTGGAGTTGGCGGTCGGCCCGGGGGTGTTCGTGCCCCGGCCGGAGACCGAACTGCTCGCCGGTTGGGGGATCGACCGCGCCCGCCGGATCGCCGCGCCGCTCGTGGTCGACCTGTGCAGCGGCTCCGGCGCGATCGCCCTCGCGCTGGCGCAGGAGGTGCCGTCGGCCCGGGTGGTGGCGGTGGAACGGTCCCCGGCCGCGCTGGCCTGGCTGCGCCGTAACGCCGCCGCCCGCGCCGGGGCGGGGGACCGGCCGGTCGAGGTGGTGGTCGCCGACGTCACCGACCCGGAGCTGCTGGCCGACCTGGCGGGCCGGGTCGACGTGCTGCTCTGCAACCCGCCGTACGTGCCCCGGTCGGTGGTGGTGCCGCCGGAGGTGGCCGGTCACGACCCGGACGAGGCGGTGTTCGGCGGCGCGGACGGGCTGGACGTGATCCGCCCGGTGGTGGCCCGCGCCGCGACGCTGCTGCGACCGGGTGGCGCGATCGGCGTCGAGCACGACGACACGCACGCCGCGGCGGTGCCGGCGCTGCTCGCCGGCGACGGCCGCTACGAGCGCGTGGCGGAGCACCGGGACCTGGCCGGGCGGCCCCGCTGGGCGACGGCGTCCCGCCGGGCGGACGGCCGACACGCCGACCCCGGCGCGGCGTGGCAGACTGACTCCTCGTGATGCTCTACGACTGTCGGTCGCCCGCCGACCGGGACCGCGGCATCGCCGCTGCCATCGAGGCGGTCAAGAACGGGGAACTGGTCGTCCTGCCGACCGACACGGTCTACGGGATCGGGGCGGACGCCTTCACCCCGTACGCGGTGAAGGCCCTGGCGGACACCAAGGGCGGCGCCCGGCAGGCGCCGCCGGTGCTGATCGGCTCCCGGCACACGCTCGACGGCCTGGTGTTCTCGCTGCCGCAGGCGGCCCGTGACCTGGTCGAGGCGTTCTGGCCGGGTGCGCTGACGATCGTGGTGGAGCACTCGCCGAGCCTGGCCTGGGACCTGGGCGACACCAGCGGCACGGTGGCGGTGCGGATGCCGCTGCACCCGGTCGCGCTGGAGGTGCTGCGGGAGACCGGGCCGATGGCGGTGGCCTCGGCCAACAAGATCGGCCAGCCCGCCGCGCTCACCGCGGAGGAGGCGCGCGACCAGCTCGGCTACGGCGTGCGGGCCTATCTGGAGGCCGGGCCGGCGGTGGATCCGGTGCCGAGCACCATCGTCGACCTCACCGGCGAGGTGCCGCGGGTGCTGCGGCAGGGCGCGGTGACGCTGGCGAAGCTGCGCGACGTGGTGCCGGACATGCGCGACGAGCGGGGGGTCTGAGTGCCGCCCTTCACCGTCCTGCACGTCTGCATGGGCAACATCTGCCGTTCCCCGATGGCCGAGCGGCTGCTGCTGCTCGCGGTCCGGGAGCGGCTGGGCCGGCTCGACGTCGACCCGGCCGGTTCGGACGCGCTGGTGCACAGCCACAGCGCCGGCACCGGTGGCTGGCACGCGGGCGAGGAGATGAACCCGCCCGCCGCCCGGCAGGTGACCGCGCGCGGCGGTGACGTGGCCGGGTTCGCCGCGCGCCGGCTCCGCTCGGACCTCATCGACGCCGCCGACCTGGTGCTCACCGCCACCGCCGACCAGCAGGAGTACGTGGTGGCGCTGCGTCCGGACGCCGCCGGGCGCACGTTCGTGCTGGGCGAGTTCGGCCGGCTGCTCGGCGGCCTCGACCGGTCCGCCCTGCTGCCCGCCGAGCCGACCCCGGACGCCGTGCACGCCCGTGGGGTAGCGCTGGTGGCGGCGGTCGACGCGCTGCGCCGGGGCGCGTCGGCGTTGGCCACCGACGACCTGGACGACCCGTGGGGTCGGGGCGACCAGTGCTTCAGCCGGGTGGCCGACGAGATCGAGGAGACGGTCCAGCCGCTGGCCGCCGCGCTGCTGCCCTGACGTTCATCCTTTCTCGCGAACTTCCTGCGCATTTCGCCGAAGATGGCGGTGAAAGCGGCGATTCCGGTCATTCTTGACGGGTCCGTACGGCCGGCTCCTGCGGGGAGAGCTGATGAACCGGGCCCATCTCGACAAGCTGTTCACCGTTCTGCTCGCCGGCGTGCTCGCCGGGCTGGCCCTGGCCGCTGCGGCGCTGCCGGCCGCGCTGGTCCTCGGGTTGGGCGTGAAGAACCTGATGCCGTACACCGCGCTGCCGGAGGCGCTCGAGGCGCCGCAGCCGGCGCAGCGGTCCAACCTCTACGCCAACGACGGCCAGACGCTGATCACCTCGTTCTATGTCGAGGACCGGGTGGACGTGCCGGTCGGCGAGGTGGCGCCGGTGATGCGGGACGCCATCGTGGCCGCCGAGGACGTGCGCTTCTACGAGCACCACGGCGTCGACGTGCGCGGCGTGGTGCGGGCGTTCACGGCCAACCGCCGGGAGGGCACCCGGCAGGGCGCCTCCACGCTGACCATGCAGTACGTGCGCAACGCGCTGGCCGGTGACCCCCGGCTGACCGAGGAGCAGCGGGCCGCGGCCACCGAGATCACCGTCGGCCGCAAGATCCGCGAGATGCGGTACGCGCTGACGCTGGAACGGCAGGTCGGCAAGGACGAGATCCTCGGGCGGTACCTGAACATCGCATACTTCGGCGCGGGCGCGTACGGCATCGCCGCCGCCAGCAAGCGCTACTTCTCCACCACCCCGGACCGGCTCACGCTGGCCCAGGCCGCGCTGCTCGCCGGGCTGGTCCGCTCGCCGGCGAGCGACGACCCGATCAACGGTGACGCCGACGCGGCGGTGGCCCGCCGGGCGTACGTGCTGGACCGGATGGTGGAGACCGGCCGGGTGAGCGCGGCGGACGCCGCCGCGGCGAAGGCGACGGAGCTGGCCCTCGACCCGAAGAGCACCCCGAACGACTGCGCCGCCGTGCCGGCCGGGCACAACGACTGGGGGTTCTTCTGCGACTGGTTCACCCAGTGGTGGAACGCCCAGCCGGCGTTCGGCAAGACCGTGGACGAGCGCCAGCGCACGCTGCGCCGGGGCGGCTGGTCGATCGTGTCCTCGCTCGACCCGGACGTGCAGGGCAAGACCACCGAGCAGGTACGCGCGATCTACCCGGACACGATCCAGCGCGCCGCGCCCACCGCGGTGGTGCAGCCGGGCACCGGGCGGGTCCTCGCCATGGCGGTCAACCGCACCTACGGCGTGGCCGCGAACCCGGCCGGGCAGCAGAACTACCCGAACACGGTCAACCAGCTGGTGGCCGGCGGCGGTGGCATCACCGGCTACCAGGCCGGCTCGACGTTCAAGCTGTTCGCGCTGCTGGCCGCGCTGGAGTCCGGGCTGCCGCTGGACACCGAGTTCGACGCCCCCCGGGTCTACGTCACGAAGTACCCGATCGACGGCGGGCCGGCCAGCTGCGGCGGCCGGTGGTGCCCGGAGAACGCCAACACCTACTGGATGGACGGCGACCGGGACATGTGGGACGCGTTCGGTCGCTCGGTGAACACCTACTTCGCCTGGCTGACCGAGCGGGTCGGCGCGGACCGGGTGGTCGAGATGGCCGAGCGGCTGGGCATCGTGTTCCGCGCCCCCGAGGACGCGCGGATGGCCCGCGACGGGGCGAAGAACTGGGGGCCGTTCACGCTCGGCGTCTCCGCCACCACGCCGCTGGACCTGGCCAACGCGTACGCCACGGTGGCCGCCGAGGGCACCTGGTGCCGGCCCACCCCGGTCACCTCCATCACCGACGCCTCCGGCCGCAAGGTGGCCGCCGGGAACACCGACTGCCGGCAGGTGCTGGACACCGAGGTGGCCCGCGCGGCCGCCGACGCCAGCCGTTGCCCGGTCGGCGACCAGTCGATGTACCGCAAGTGCGACGGCGGCACGGCCGAGGAACTGGCCCCCGGCCTGCGCCGCCCGCTCGCCGGCAAGACCGGCAGTTCGGAGCGGAACGCCACCGAGACGGTCGTCGCGTTCACCCCGCAGCTCTCCGTGGCGACCATCGCCGCCAACCCGGACGACCCTCGGGACGCGGTCGGTGGCGGCGTGCAGAAGCGGCAGATCGCCGCCGTCGGCCGCATCCTCGCCTGGGCCCTGCGCGACCAGCCGGTCGAGGACTTCGTCCCCCCGGGCCAGCCCGTCGCGTTCGACCACACCAGCCCCCGCACCGGCAACTGACCCCGCTGCGCGGCCCACCCCCACCCCGCCGATCTTGCACTTGCGGCCCGGACGAAAGCGGCACAGGCCGCGAAAGTCGGGCCGCAAGTGCAAGATCGCGCGGGCTCACGCGGGGTTCTGCTCGGCGCCTCGGGCTATGTTGCGGGCCATGCCGCCGAAGACGACGGCGTGGAACGGGGCGACCGAGGCCCAATAGAGGTGGCCGGGGAGGCCGTGCGGGAGGAAGACCGCGCGCTGGACGTAGCGGCTGCGGCCCTCGCCGGTCGGCTCGGCGCGCATCTCCAGCCAGGCCCGGCCGGGCAGCCGCATCTCGGCCCGCAGCCGCAGCAGCTCACCCGGGACGATCTCCTCGACCCGCCAGAAGTCCAGCGCCTCGCCGACCTGGAGCCGGTGCGGGTCGCGCCGGCCGCGGCGCAGCCCGACGCCGCCGACCAGCCGGTCCAGCCAGCCCCGCACCGACCAGGCCAGCGGGAACGAGTACCAGCCGTGCTCGCCGCCCACGCCCTCGATGACCCGCCACAGCGCCGCCGGCGGTGCCTCCACGGCCCGTTCCCGCAGGTCGGTGTAGGCGGTGCCACCGGACCAGTGTGGATCCGACGGCAACGGCTCGGCCGGCGCGTCCGGCCCGCTCGCGGTCGACCAGCGCGTCTCCACCTGCGCGTCGCGCACCTTCGCCAGCGCCAGCGCGACCGCCTGGTCGAAGCCGGTCAGCCCCTCCGGCGGGTCCGGCACGTAGCGGGCGATGTCGTGCTCGTGCGCCACCGCCTCGTGGATGAGGCTCTCCACCAGCGGCCGGGCGATCGCGTTCGGCACCGGGGTGATCAGGCCGACCCAGTGCGAGGAGAGCGACGGGGTGAGCGGCCGTACCGGCAGGATGATCCGCCGCCGCAGCCCGGCCACCCGGGCGTAGCGCTGCATCATCTGCGCGAACGTCAGCACGTCCGGGCCGCCGATGTCGAAGCCCCGGTTCACGTCCGGCGGCAGGGAGGCGCAGCCGACCAGGTAACGCAGCACGTCCCGGACCGCGATCGGCTGGATCCGGTTGCGCACCCAGCGCGGGGTGACCATCGCCGGCAGCCGCTCGGTCAGGTGGCGCAGCATCTCGAACGACGCCGAGCCAGACCCGATGATCACCGCGGCGCGCAGCACCGCGGTCGGCACACCGCTGTCCAGCAGGATCCGGCCGACCTCCGCCCGGGACCGCAGGTGCGCCGAGGGCAGCGCCTCCCGTTCCGCCGGCTCCGGCCCGCCCAGGTAGACGATCCGGCGTACGCCCGCGGCGCGCGCCGCCTCGGCGAAGTTCGTCGCCGCCTCCCGGTCGGCCGACTCGAAGCCGCGCTGCCCCAACGAGTGGACCAGGTAGTACGCCACCTCCACGCCCTCGAACGCGGCCGGCAGCGTCTCCGGCCGGCTCAGGTCGCCCTCGACGATCTCCGACTCGGCCGCCCAGGGCACGTCGCGCAGCCGCCCCGCCTTGCGGGCCAGGCAGCGTACGGTGTGTCCCTCGGCCAGCAGCCGGGGCGCCAGGCGCCCGCCGATGTAGCCGGTCGCACCGGTGACGAGGCATCTCACGGCATCCAGTGTGCGGCTCCGTAGACTCCTTCGCTGTGGAGAACGCGAGGGACACCTTCTGGGGACCGGACTTCCAGCAGCTCAGCACCGTCGACCCGGAGATCGCCGAGGTGGTGCTGGGAGAGCTGGACCGGCTGCGTGGCGGCCTGCAACTGATCGCCAGCGAGAACCTCACCTCGCCGGCGGTGCTGGCCGCGCTCGGCTCCACGCTGACCAACAAGTACGCCGAGGGCTACCCGGGCCGGCGCTACTACGGCGGCTGCGCCGAGGTGGACCGCGCCGAGGAGTTGGCAATCGCCCGGGCCAAGGAGCTGTTCGGCGCCGAGCACGCCAACCTCCAGCCGCACTCCGGGGCGAGCGCCAACCTGGCCGCGTACGCCGCCCTGGTGCAGCCGGGCGACACGGTGCTGGCGATGGACCTGCCGCACGGCGGCCACCTGACCCACGGCAGCCGGGTGAACTTCTCCGGCAAGTGGTTCCACCCGGTCGGCTACCCGGTCCGGCCGGACACCGAGACGATCGACTACGACGAGGTGCGCGACCTGGCCCGGGCGCACCGGCCGAAGCTGATCATCTGCGGCGCGACCGCGTACCCCCGCCTGATCGACTTCGCCCGCTTCCGGGAGATCGCCGACGAGGTCGACGCGTACCTGATGGTGGACGCCGCCCACTTCATCGGCCTGGTGGCCGGCGGCGCGATCCCGTCGCCGGTGCCGCACGCCGACGTGGTCACCGCGACCACCCACAAGGTGCTGCGCGGCCCGCGCGGCGGCATGATCCTGTGCCGGGAGTCGCTCGCCGCGCGGATCGACAAGGCGGTCTTCCCGTTCACCCAGGGCGGCCCGCTGATGCACGCGGTCGCCGCCAAGGCGGTCGCGCTGCGCGAGGCCGCGCAGCCGGAGTTCCGCACGTACGCCGCCCAGGTGGTCGGCAACGCCCGCGCGCTGGCCGACGGGCTGGCCGCCGAGGGCCTGCGCCCGGTCTCCGGCGGCACCGACACCCACCTGGCCCTGCTAGACCTGCGGGACGCCGGTGTGACCGGCGCCCAGGCCGAGGCGCGCTGCGACGCCGCCGGCATCACGCTCAACAAGAACGCGATCCCGTACGACCCGCAGTCGCCGATGGTCGCCTCGGGCATCCGGGTGGGCACGCCGAGCGTCACCACCCAGGGCATGCGCGATCCGGAGATGCGCCGGATCGCGGCGTTGGTCGGCCGGGCGGTGCGGACGGATCCGGAGTCTCCCGGGGGCGCCGACGAGCTGGCCCGGATCGCCGCCGACGTGACCGAGCTGGTCACCGCGTTCCCGGCGTACCCCCGTGGCTGAGCCGGGGACGCGCGCGGCGGAGGCGGCCGCGGACCGGGGCTGGCGACTGCGTCACCTGCCCGTGCTGCTGGCCGCGGTGGCGGTCGTGGCCGCGGTGGCGGCGGTGGCCGGCGGGGTGTGGCGCGGTGCGGACGGCGCGCTCGGCGCGGCGGCCGGGGTGGCCGTCACGGCGGCCAGCTACACGCTGACCACCGTCGTGCTGGCCTGGGCGGACGCCCGGGACCCGCAGCTCGTGCTGCCGTTCGGGCTGGGCCTCTACGTGGCCAAGATGACCGCGCTGGGCGGGGTGATGGTGCTTGTCGCCTCGACCGGCTGGCCGGGGCTGATCCCGTTCTGCGTCGGCGTCGCGGCGGGTGTCGTGGTCTGGACCGGAGTGCACATCTGGTGGTTGGCCACCGTCCACGCGCGACGGCACGCGCGCTGACTCGTCCCACCCTTCGGGCGACGCGCCGGTGTGTCCGCGATCGGTCATTCTCTCAGTGGCGGGGGAGGAGTACGGTGCCTCCAGACGACTTCGCCCGCCCGTGTCCCACACAACCAGGTTGTGCGGGGGGTGAGGCACAACCTCTTCTGCTCGACTGATATCGTTCGCCCCGTCATGGCCGGTGACCAGAAACCCCCCAACGCTGGCGGCTCGGGCGATGTTCCGTCCGGTGCCGGTCAGGGTTGGACCGCGCTCTCATACCTCATCGGGGGCATGCTCGTCTGGGGTTTCATCGGCTGGCTGGTCGACCGTTGGCTCGATACCGGCGGCATCGCCACCGGCATCGGGGTCGTGCTCGGCATGGCCGGGGGCATCATCCTGGTCGTCCGCCGGCTGGGCACGCCTACTTAGGAAGGGACGCGGTGTTCGGACAGGCGAACGTCCTGGCTCAGGGCCAGGCGGAATTCCCACCGAGCGTGGGGGACTTCTACCTGCCCAGCATCCTGCCCTGGGGTGCGGAGAACTCGTACTGGTTCACCAAGATCACGGCGATGGTGTGGGTCGCCGTCGGTATCTTGATCATCTTCTTCCTGGTCAGCTACCGGAACCCGCAGCTCGTTCCCACCAAGAAGCAGTGGTTCGCCGAGTCCATCTACGGCTTCGTGCGCAACAACATCGCGGTGGACATGATCGGGCACGCGGGGGTGCGGTTCGCGCCGTACTTCACCACGCTCTTCTGCTTCATCCTGCTGACGAACTTCTTCGCGATCGTGCCGTTCTTCCAGATCTCGCCGAACTCGCACATCGCCTTCCCGGCCTTCCTCGCCGTGATCAGCTACGTGATGTTCAACTACGTCGGCATCCGGCACCACGGCTTCGTGAAGTACTTCAAGAACTCTCTGGTTCCGCCGGCGCCCTGGTTCATCCTGCCGCTGCTGATCCCGATCGAGCTCTTCTCGACCTTCATCGTCCGGCCGTTCTCGCTCGCCGTTCGTCTCTTCGCGAACATGTTCGCCGGCCACATGCTCCTGCTGGTCTTCACGCTCGGCGGGTTCGCCATGATCAGCGCCAACGCCTGGCTGGCACCGGTCTCGGTGCTGTCCTGGACGATGACGATCGCGCTGACCTTCCTCGAGTTCCTGGTGATCTGTCTGCAGGCGTACGTCTTCACGGTGCTGACCGCCAGCTACGTGCAGGGCGCCCTCGCCGACGAGCACTGATCCGATCTTCCGCACCAACCGTTGTCGTCCCGCGTGAGAGTCACGCGTGATAACCAGGAGGAACCAACCAATGGACATCTACGCCGCGGTAGAGGGCAGCACCGCCGCCATCGGCTACGGTCTCGCGGCCATCGGCCCGGGCATCGGCGTTGGCCTGGTCTTCTCGGCCTACATCCAGTCGACCGCCCGCCAGCCGGAGTCGTCCCGGATGACCCTTCCCTACGTCTGGATCGGCTTCGCCGTCATCGAGGCGCTTGCGCTGCTGGGCATCGCGTTCGGCTTCATCTGGCAGGGCCAGCTCTAATCCAGCCCCCCTTCGACCGGGAGGTCTTCCATGTTCTTCCTCGCCGCTGAGGGTGGTGAGACGACCCACAACCCGATCATTCCCGTCTGGGAGGAGATCGTGGTCGGGCTGGTCGCCTTCGGTGTCCTCTGCTTCGTGCTGATGAAGTTCGTCTTCCCGCGCATGGAGCAGACGTTCCAGGCCCGGGTCGACGCGATCGAGGGTGGCATCAAGCGCGCCGAGGCCGCGCAGGCCGAGGCGAACCAGTTGCTCGAGCAGTACCGGGCGCAGCTCGCGGAGGCGCGTACCGACGCCGCCAAGATCCGCGACGACGCCCGGGCCGACGCCGAGGGCATCCGTCAGGACATCCTCGCCAAGGCGCGCGAGGAGTCCGACCGGGTCATCGCGGCCGGCAAGGAGCAGCTCCAGGCCGAGCGGGCCACCATCGTGCGCGAGCTGCGCACCGAGATGGGCACCATCGCGGTGGACCTGGCCAGCAAGATCGTCGGTGAGTCGCTGGCCGACGAGGCGCGTCGCAAGGGCACCGTGGACCGGTTCCTGAACGGTCTCGAGAGCACGGGGGCCCGCTGATGCAGGCCGCCAGCCGGGAGTCGTACTCCGCCGGGGTCGAGCGCCTCGACGCGTACGTCCGCGGCGCGGAGCCGTCGGCGGTGGCCACCACCGCCGACGACATCCTCTCCGTCGCCGCCCTGCTGCGGCGCGAGCCGCGGCTGCGCCGGGCGCTGTCCGACCCGGCCCGCTCCGGCGAGGACCGTGGCGCGCTGCTCACCGGGATCCTGAACGGCAAGGTCGGCGCGGAGGCGCTCGATCTGGTCGCCTCGCTGGTCTCCGGCCGCTGGTCGGCCCCGTCCGAGCTGCTCGACGGCGTCGAGCGCCTCGGCGTGGAGGCGCTCCTGGCGAGCGCCGACTCCGCCGGCGAACTGGGCGAGGTCGAGGACGAGCTGTTCCGCTTCGGGCAGGTCGTCTCCGGCTCCACCGAGCTGTCCAACGCGCTCTCCGACCCGATGGCCCCGGCCGAGCGGCGGGCCGGCCTGACCGGCCAGCTGCTCGACGGCAAGGCCCGTCCGGTCACCGTCCGCCTCGTCGAGGCCGCGCTGGCAGGCTTCGGGGGACGCTCCTTCATCGGGGCGCTCACCCGGCTGGTCGAGCTGGCCGCCGACCGGCGGGACCGGCAGGTCGCGTACGTGACCGTGGCGGCCCCGCTGACCGACGAGGAGGAGCGACGCCTCGGTGCCCGCCTGACCGAGATGTACGGTCGGGAGGTGTCCGTCAAGCAGACGGTCGACCCCGACGTGCTCGGCGGGGTGCGCGTACGGGTCGGCTCCGACCTGTACGACGGCACCGTCCTGCGCCGCCTCAACGAGACCCGCAACGCGCTCGCGAAGCGCTGATCAGCGTCTTAGCAGCCCTGATTCGACGCCATCGGACCGGTCGGTACTAGGTATCCCGGGCCCCTGAACTTTAAGGAAGCAGAGGATGGCCGAGCTGACCATCTCGACGGAGGAGATCCGCGGCGCCCTGGAGCGCTACGTCTCCTCCTACTCGACCGACGTCTCCCGCGAGGAGGTCGGCACCGTCGCCGACACCGGTGACGGCATCGCCCACGTCGAGGGCCTGCCCTCGACCATGACCAACGAGCTCCTGGAGTTTGAGGACGGCACGCTCGGCGTGGCGCTGAACCTCGACGTCCGGGAGATCGGTGTCGTCGTCCTGGGTGACTCCGCCAAGCTGGAGGAGGGGCAGCGCGTCAAGCGCACCGGCCGGGTGCTCTCGGTTCCGGTCGGCGACGCCTTCCTCGGCCGCGTGGTCAACGCCCTCGGCGACCCGATCGACGGCCTCGGCGACATCGCCAACGAGGGTTACCGCGAGCTGGAGCTCCAGGCCCCGAACGTGATGGCCCGGCAGTCGGTGTTCGAGCCGCTGCAGACGGGCATCAAGGCCGTCGACGCGATGACCCCGATCGGCCGTGGCCAGCGTCAGCTGATCATCGGCGACCGGAAGACCGGCAAGACCACGGTCGCCCTGGACGCGGTGCTCAACCAGCGCGACAACTGGCGCTCCGGCGACCCGACCAAGCAGGTCCGCTGCATCTACGTCGCGATCGGCCAGAAGGCCTCCACCATCGCCTCCATCAAGGGGACGCTGGAGGAGGCCGGCGCGATGGAATACACCACCATCGTCGCCTCCCCGGCCTCCGACCCGGCCGGCTTCAAGTACCTCGCGCCCTACACCGGCTCGTCCATCGGGCAGCACTGGATGTACGGCGGCAAGCACGTCCTGATCATTTTCGACGACCTGAGCAAGCAGGCCGAGGCGTACCGCGCCGTGTCGCTGCTGCTGCGCCGCCCGCCGGGCCGCGAGGCCTACCCGGGTGACGTCTTCTACCTGCACTCCCGCCTGCTGGAGCGCTGCGCCAAGCTCTCCGACGAGCTGGGCGGCGGCTCGATGACCGGCCTGCCGATCATCGAGACCAAGGCGAACGACATCTCGGCGTTCATCCCGACCAACGTCATCTCGATCACCGACGGCCAGATCTTCCTCGAGACCGACCTGTTCAACCAGGGCGTCCGACCGGCCATCAACGTCGGCACCTCGGTGTCCCGGGTCGGTGGCGCCGCGCAGGTGAAGCCGATGCGCAAGGTCGCCGGTTCACTCCGGCTGAACCTGGCCCAGTACCGGGAGCTGGAGGCGTTCGCCGCCTTCGCGTCCGACCTGGACCGGGCGTCGCAGAACCAGCTGAACCGTGGCGCCCGCCTGGTCGAGCTGCTCAAGCAGCCGAACTACTCGCCGTACCCGGTGCAGGAGCAGGTCGTCTCCGTCTGGGCCGGCGTCGAGGGCAAGCTGGACGACGTCCCGGTCGGCGAGATCCGCCGCTTCGAGTCGGAGTTCCTGCAGTACCTCCGGCACAAGCACGAGGGCGTGCTCGCGGCGATCGCGGACAACAAGTGGGACGACGACATCATCTCCTCGCTGGACTCGGCCATCACCGAGTTCAAGCAGGTTTTCCTGGGCAAGGAGGACGAGGTCCGGGTCAACGACGCGCCGGCGCAGCCGCTGGAGGGCGAGGAGACCCGCGAGACGGTGACCCGCTTCCGCGACGGCACCACCGACCGCCCGGCCGAGAGCTGATCCGATGGCCGCCCAGGTACGCGTTCTCCGACAGCGGATCCGTTCCGCCAAGGGGATGAAGAAGATCACCAAGGCGATGGAGCTCGTCGCGACGAGCCGCATCGCCAAGGCCCAGGCCAAGGTGGCGGCCTCGCTGCCGTACGCCGAGGCGATCACCGGCGTGCTGACGGCGCTGGCCTCGAACGCGCGGATCGACCACCCGCTGCTCACCCCGCGCGAGCGGGTGCGGCGGGCGGGCGTCCTGCTGGTCACGTCCGACCGGGGTCTGGCCGGCGGCTACAGCTCGAACGCGATCCGGACCGCCGAGTCGCTGATCGCCCGGCTGCGCGCCGACGGCAAGGAGCCGGTGCTCTACGTCATCGGTCGCAAGGGCGTGGCGTTCTACCGGTTCCGCAACCGAGAGATCGCCGCCAGCTGGACCGGTTTCTCGGAGCAGCCGTCGTTCGAGGACGCTCGTGAGGTCGGTGAGACGCTGATCAAGGCGTTCACCGCGGGCGCGGACGACACCGACGGCGACGCGGGCGCGGACGGGATCCTCGGGGTCGACGAGCTGCACATCGTCTACACCGAGTTCAAGTCCCTGATGACCCAGAACCCGGTGACCCGGATCGTCGGCCCGATGCAGGTCGAGGACCGCCCGCGGTCCGAGGGCCTGCTGCCGGCGTACGAGTTCGAGCCGGAGCCGGAGTCGCTGCTCGACGCCCTGCTGCCGAAGTACATCAACACGCGGATCTACGCGGCGTTGCTGGAGTCGGCGGCGAGCGAGTCGGCCGCCCGCCGGCGGGCGATGAAGAGCGCCACCGACAACGCCGAAGAGATGATCGAGAAGTACACGCGTGAGATGAACTCGGCCCGTCAGGCCGGGATCACCCAGGAGATCAGTGAGATCGTCGGCGGCGCGAACGCGCTGGCCGCGTCGGGAAGTGAAGTGTGATGACTGTATCCGCAGTGGAGACCAAGACGGCCACGGGTCGCGTGGTCCGGGTCATCGGCCCGGTCGTCGACGCCGAGTTCCCGCGCGACGCCATGCCGGGTCTGTTCAACGCCCTGCACGTCGACGTGACGCTCTCCGGCGGTGAGAAGACGCTGACCCTGGAGGTCGCCCAGCACCTGGGTGACAACCTCGTCCGCGCCATCTCGATGCAGCCGACCGACGGCCTCGTCCGGGGCGCCGACGTCCGCGACACCGGCGCGCCGATCAGCGTGCCGGTGGGCGACGCGGTCAAGGGCCACGTGTTCAACGCGATCGGCGAGTGCCTCAACCTCACCGAGGGCGAGACCATCCAGGCCGACGACCACTGGGGCATCCACCGCAAGGCTCCGGCCTTCGCGGACCTGGAGCCGAAGACCGAGATGCTGGAGACCGGCATCAAGGTCATCGACCTGCTCGCCCCGTACGTCAAGGGCGGCAAGATCGGCCTGTTCGGCGGCGCGGGTGTGGGCAAGACGGTGCTCATCCAGGAGATGATCACCCGGGTGGCCCGGAACTTCGGTGGTACCTCGGTCTTCGCCGGCGTGGGTGAGCGCACCCGCGAGGGCAACGACCTCATCGCCGAGATGACCGAGTCGGGCGTCATCGACAAGACCGCGCTGGTCTACGGCCAGATGGACGAGCCGCCGGGCACCCGCCTGCGGGTCGCGCTCTCCGCCCTGACCATGGCGGAGTACTTCCGTGACGTGAAGAAGCAGGAGGTGCTGCTCTTCATCGACAACATCTTCCGCTTCACCCAGGCCGGTTCCGAGGTCTCCACGCTGCTCGGCCGCATGCCGAGCGCCGTGGGTTACCAGCCGACCCTGGCCGACGAGATGGGCGAGCTCCAGGAGCGGATCACCTCCGTCCGGGGCCAGGCCATCACCTCGATGCAGGCGATCTACGTGCCCGCCGACGACTACACCGACCCGGCGCCGGCCACCACGTTCGCCCACCTCGACGCGACCACCAACCTGGAGCGGTCGATCTCCGACAAGGGCATCTACCCGGCCGTGGACCCGCTGGCGTCCTCGTCCCGGATCCTCGCCCCGGAGTTCGTCGGCGAGGAGCACTTCGCCGTCGCCACCGAGGTGAAGCGGATCCTGCAGCGCTACAAGGACCTGCAGGACATCATCGCCATCCTCGGCATCGAGGAGCTCTCCGAGGAGGACAAGCTCACCGTCGGCCGCGCCCGCCGGATCGAGCGGTTCCTCTCGCAGAACACCTACGCCGCCGAGCAGTTCACCGGCGTACCGGGCTCGACGGTTCCGATCGCGGAGACCATCGACGCCTTCCGCCGGATCAGCGAGGGGGAGTTCGACCACTTCCCGGAGCAGGCGTTCTTCATGTGCGGCGGCCTGGAGGACCTCAAGGCCAAGGCCAAGGAGCTGATGGGTGAGGAGGGCTGAGAGCCCGATCACATCCACGGAGGCCGCCCCGACGATTGTCGGGGCGGCCTTCGCCTGTTCAGGGCGCCTCCCTACCAGATGCCCGGTTCACCGGCAAGCGGTTCGCCGACGCGCGCGGTACCGTTCCTGACACGACTTCACATCCCGACCGTCGATCTCTGCAACGAAACGGACCCCCGCGCCCGTCTCCTCTTCGTGGCGCGACGATTGGAGATGCTCGTGGGTAAGGGCGGCACGGATCGCGGCAAGCGGTCCATGTGGCGTGGCGTGCCCCGGTGGGCCCGCGTCAGCACCATCCTCGGCATCGTCATGATGGTGCTCAGCGGCTCGGTGCTGGTGGGCTATCACGTCCTGGTCGCCCGCTACGAGGGCTCGGTCGGCAAGGGCGACCTCTTCGGCGACCAGGCGGCCGGCGCGACGGAGAAGAAGAGCGACATCAAGGGGCCGCTCAACATCCTCCTGGTCGGCGTGGACCCCCGCACCCCGACGGCCCGCCCGCTCTCCGACTCGATCATGATCTTGCACGTGCCGGCCGGCATGGACCGGGGCTACCTCTTCTCGCTCCCGCGCGACCTGCGGGTGGAGATCCCGGCCTTCCCCAAGGCCGACTACGCCGGCGGCACCGAGCGGATCAACGCCGCCATGTCCCACGGCAGCAACGTGCCGGGCAAGAACCCGAGCGCGGCGCAGGGCTTCGAACTGCTCGCGAAGACCGTCCAGCAGGTCACCGGCATCAAGCGCTTCGACGCCGGCGCCATCATCAACTTCAGCGGGTTCAAGAAGATCGTCGACGCCATGGGTGGCGTCGACATGTACATCGAGCGGGACGTCAAGTCCGAGCACCTCAAGCCGGACGGCTCGGCCCGCCAGCTCAAGCCCGGCGGCGGAGGCTACCTCGGCCCGCAGGCCAAGTACGAGAAGGGCAACGCCCACCTGAACGGCTGGCAGGCCCTGGACTACGTGCGGCAGCGCTACCCGAAGAACGGCGTGCCGGACGCGGACTACGGCCGGCAACGGCACCAGCAGCAGTTCGTCAAGGCAATGGTGAGCCAGGCGTTCAGCGCCGACGTGGTGGCCAACCCGATCAAGCTGGACCGGGTGCTGCGCGCGGCCGGGCAGTCGCTGATCTTCAACGGCCGAGGCAACAGCGTGGTCGACTTCGGAGTGGCACTGAAGGGCATCCGCCCCGACGCGATCGAGACGATCAAGCTGCCGGGCGGCCCGATCGGCAGCGGCAGCGCCTACCGAGGGGAGCAACTGCTGCCCCCGGCCGACGACTTCTTCGCGGCCCTGCGCGCCGAGCAGCTGGACGCGTTCCTGCTGGAGCACCCCGACTTCAAGCAGAAGACCAAGTAGCCTGAGCGGGTGCGGGGCCGTCGTGGCCCGGCTCTCACCACCCGCGTTGGGTGGGCGGCGGGGGCGCGACTAGACTTTCGGCAATCCGCCGCCGCAGCAAGGAGACAGCGTGGCACAGCAGCTTCACGTCGAGCTCGTAGCCGTCGAGGAGAAGGTCTGGACCGGCGAGGCCGAGATGGTCGTCGCCCGGACGACCGAGGGTGAGCTTGGTGTGCTGCCGGGGCACGCGCCCCTGCTCGGCCAGCTCGCGGAGCCCAGCCAGGTACGCATCAAGCAGGCCGGTGGCCAGCAGGTCGCGTACGACGTCGCCGGCGGCTTCCTGTCGGTGACCGGCGAGGGCGTGACCGTCCTGGCCGAGAGCGCCACCCCGGCCACCCCGGCCCGCTGAGCCGACCCGCCGATGGAGATCGTCGAAGGGATCGGAATCGGCGTCGCGGTCGTCGTCGTGGCGCTTCTGGTTCTCTTCGTCCGGCGGGCTCTGTTCACCCGTAGCGGGGGCATCATCCGGCTGAGCGTCCGGGTCACCACGGTGCTCGACGGTCGCGGGTGGTCCCCCGGCTTCGGCCGCTTCGTCGGCGACGAACTCCGCTGGTACCGCATGTTCAGCTTCGCGCTCCGCCCGAAGCGGGTGCTGTCCCGCAAGGGGCTCGCGGTGGAGCGGCGCCGGTTGCCCGAAGGGCAGGAGCGCTTCTCCATGCCGTCCGACTGGGTGATCCTCCGCTGTACCAGCCACCACGCTCCGGTCGAGATCGCCATGGCGCGCTCCACGGTCACCGGATTCCTCTCCTGGCTCGAGGCCGCCCCTCCGGGGGCGGTCTCGCCGCGTCTGGCCTCCCAGGACTGGCCCGCCGCCTGACCCGGCCGCCGTCCGAGCGGTCCGATCGACCCGCCGCGGCGAAGTGCCGGCATCACCCCCCGGCCGGACACGACCACCTCCTCGTCGTGGCGCTCCGACTCCGCACGCGGACGCCGCTTCCGTCCCGTTCCCGGCACCGAGCGAGGCGTCGCGAGATCTAGGAAGCTGAGCGCCCCTCCTCTAGGCCCCTACTCTCCAAGCTCTCGCCCTGTGGCCGCCCCCGCGCCCTCGCCCTGGCGTCCTCCTCGACCGACTGGTTGATCAAGGAGTTTGCGTAGTGCCGCCGAGGATTGTCGACACAAACTCCTTGATCGACGTGGCGTGGGGGTTGGTGGCTGGTGGGTGGAACGTGGTGGGGGTCTTCGGGGGGTTGTGAGGCACCCGTGGTGTTCCACTCGCGAAGTTGGCATGCGCTGGGTGGAACGCTGTGGGTGTCTGCGGGGCCGGGACACACCCATGGTGTTCCACCGACGGGGTTGGCACGCGCTGGGTGGAACGTCATGGGTGTCTGCGGGGTCGGGGTGCACCCGCCCGTGGGGTTCCGCCCGAGTGCGTGGGTGCGGGGTGGGTGTCCGGTTCGGTGGTGGTGGGCGGCACCCCGGGTGTGGAATCGCCGCAGGCTCGGCGGCGTTGTAGACGGGTGAACGACCGAGCAGGCGAACACCCCCGAGCCGCCACCCCGCCCCCGGCGGGAATGACGGCAGGCCGCCGGTCGTTACACATCATCCCGGCGCCGCGTGCGGGCCCCCCGCCCCGCGAGCCTGCCGGACACCCCGGCCCCCGTGAGCTGGCCCCCCGGCTCCACGAGCAGCCGGATCCCCCCAAGACTTCTTCGCGCGCCTGACGGTGCCCACACCCCCGGTGTGTTGACCCCCGAATGGAGCCCCCTCATGAACACGATCCTGCGTAAGAGCATCCTGGGTATCGCTGGTCTGGCCTTCACCGGTGGCGTGTTCGCCGGTCCGGTCGCCGCCCACGCCGACACCCCCGCCCACGCCGCTGGTAAGCCCGTCGCGGTCGCCTCCGTGCAGGGTGAGCAGTCGACCATCACGCTGAACGACGAGCAGACCGCCAACGCGAAGGCGATCATCGCCGCGACGAAGAAGGCCGGCATGAACGAGCGGGCCGCGGTGATCTCGATCGCCACCGCCCTGCAGGAGTCGAAGCTGGAGAACCTCGGGCACCTCGGCGACCGCAACGACCACGACTCGCTGGGCCTGTTCCAGCAGCGCCCCTCCAGCGGTTGGGGCACGCCGGAGCAGATCACCGACCCCGAGTACTCCACCCTGGCCTTCCTCAAGGGTCTGAAGCAGGTCGACGGCTGGGACAAGATGCCGCTGACCGACGCCGCCCAGACCGTGCAGGTCTCCGCCTACCCCGACGCGTACGCGCAGTGGGAGAAGCAGGCCACCGACATCGTGGCCGAGCACTGGACCAAGTGACACCGAAGGCCGGCACCCCGAAACCGGGGTGCCGGCCTTTCGCATGTCAGCGCGGCACGGGCCGGCGGCAGTGGTAGACCAGGGCCGGTGGCAGGTTCGACCAGACCGTCCGGCCGACGGTCACCTCCTCGAAGGCGCCGGTCAGCAGTCGCCGGAAGCGACGGGCCGGCCGGGTCGCGAGCGCGTGCCGGTACGCGAACGTGGTGAACGCGCCGCTCGGCCGGAGCGTTCGCAGCACCGCGTCGAGGACGGCGAGTTGACGCCCCACGCCGAACGCCGCCCACGGTAGCCCGCTCACCACCACGTCGGCGGCGGGCAGGTGCCGGTCGGACAGCACCCGGTCGAGGGTGGCGGCGTCCGCGCGGATGACCTGTACGGCCGGGTGACGTCGGGAGAGCGCGGCGGCGAAGCTGGGGTTCAGCTCGACCGCCAGGTGCTGGCCGCGTCCGGCCAGCCGCTGCTGGATGGTGCGGGTGAAGGCGCCGGTGCCGGGGCCGAGTTCGACCACCAGCGGCTGCCCGGTCCGGGGGACGGCGGCGGTGATGTCCCGGGCCAGCGCCGATCCGCTGGGCAGCACCGCGCCGGTGGCGAGCGGGTGCCGGGCGAACTGGCCGAGGAAGGCGGGGGCGTCGCTGATCACGTCCACCGACGCTAAGTGGGCGTACGCGGTCCGGGTCTCGTGCGGTGGGCCGGCACACCGGCCAGTCGGAGGAGGGGCACCGGCCGGTGGAAGGGCCGACCTGCCCTTCCCGCTCCGTATCGTGGCCGCATGAGAGGCGGGCGGTGGACCGGGTGGCCCGAGCTGCTGCTCGGGCTCGGCACGGCCGCCCTGGGTCTGATCAGTACCCGGATCGTGATACCCGGCATCCCGCGCGACGCGTGGGCCGGCGTCTTCGCGGTGCTCGCCGGGCTCCTCCTCATCGGGGTACGCCGCTGGCCGTGGCCGGTGCTGCTCGCCACGTCGGCGCTGCTGGTCGTCGCCGACACGGTGACGGTGACCGGTGCGGACACCGCCCAGTTCGCCGCCTCGGTGGCGTTGGGCTACGTCGCGTACCGCTCGGGATGGCCGGGCACCGCCGTCGCGTACGGGCTCTTCCTGGCGGTGACGCTGGTCAACGTGATCGACCCGGGGAACGCGGAGGTGCTCCGTGGTGGTGTCGGCGTGCTCCGGGTGCTGATGCTGGCCGGGTTCGCCGCCGCGCCGGTGGCGTTCGGCCGCTATCTGCGCGGGGTACGGCAGGCGGCGGAGGCGGCCGAGGAGCGGGCCCGGGAGGCCGAGGAGCGGCGGACGACCGAGGCGCGGATGGTCCGGCTGACCGAGCGGACGGCCATCGCCCGCGACCTGCACGACATCGTCGCCCACCACGTCGCGGCGATCGCGCTGCGGGCCGGGTCGGCGCGGTACGCCGTGCAGCACACCGGCCGGCCGGAGGAGGCGGTGACGGCGCTCGGCGAGTTGCGCGACACCGCCGGGCAGGTGCTGGACGAGTTGCGGGAACTGCTGGAGGTGCTCCGCGACCCGGACGCGGTGGAACCGGCGGAGTCGCAGGTCGAGCCGGTCCAGGTGATCCGCGACGCGGCCCGGCGGGTACGCGAGGCCGGCCTGGCGGTGCAGGTGCGGATGCCGGAGGTGCTGCACCGGGTGCCGTTGGTGGTCGGGACGACCGCGGCCCGGGTCGTGCAGGAGGCGTTGACCAACAGCCTGAAGCACGCCGGGCCGGGCGCGGTCGTCTCGGTCGACGTCAGGGTGACCGACGGGGCGCTCCTCCTGGAGGTGCTGGACAGCGGCCCGGCGCGCCCGCGTACCCGCCTGCCCGTGTCGGGCCACGGCCTGCGCGGCATGCGCGAGCGGGTCGGCCTGCTCGGTGGGACGCTCGTCGCGGGCGGCACCGACGGCGGCGGCTGGCGGCTCCGGGTCCGACTGCCGATCAGGGAGAACGAATGATCAGAGTGCTGGTGGTCGACGACCAGGCCCTCGTCCGCGCCGGCGTGGGCCTGGTGCTGCGGACGGCCGGCGGCTTCGAGGTGGTCGGCGAGGCGGGGGACGGGCACGAGGCGGTCCGGCTCGCCGAGCGGCTGCGGCCGGACGTCATCCTGATGGACCTGCGGATGCCCCGGCTCGACGGCATCGAGGCGACCCGGCGGATCCTGCGGCAGCAGCCGGCGGCCCGGGTGCTGGTGCTGACCACGTTCGCCGACGACGCGAACGTCTACGGTGCGCTCGGCGCGGGCGCGCAGGGCTATCTGGTGAAGGACGGCGCCCCCGAGGATCTGGTCGACGCGGTGCGGCGGGCGGCCTCCGGTGAGCCGCTGCTCGCCGCGCCGGTGTTGGCCCGGGTGCTGCGCCGGGCGCTCGCCGCGCACGACCGCGACCGCGCCCCGGACCCGGCCGCCGCCGGGCTCGGCCTGCTCACGCCCCGGGAGCGGGAGGTGCTGGCGCTGGTCGGCGCGGGGCTGTCCAACGCCGAGATCGGGGCGCGGCTGCACCTCGGGGTGACCACGGTGAAGACCCACGTCTCGGCCGCGATGGAGAAGCTGGAGCTGCGCAACCGGGTCCAGGCCGCGGTGGTGGCGCACCGGCTCGGCCTGGTCGACGACGGCTTCAACCCGGTGCCGGATCCGGGTGCACCCTAGGGCGACGACCGGCCACCCGGAGGACCCGGCCCGGCCGTGGGCAGGACGTCGTCGCCCGGCCCGGGCGCGACGCTGGTAGGCATGACCTTCCTGGATTCCCTGGTGGACCGGCTCGACGCGCTGCCGCCGGGCCTCCTGCTGCTGGTCGCGGCGGCGGTGCTCGCCGGCGAGGTGGGGCTGCTTGCCGGTGTGGTGCTGCCGGCCGCGACCACCATGCTGACGGTGGGGTTGCTGGCCCGCGCCGGTCGCGTCGACCTGGGCGTCGCGCTGGCGGTGACCACCGCCGCCGCGTTCGCCGGGGACCAGCTCGGCTATCTGGAGGGGCGGCTGCTCGGCCCGAGGCTGCGGCGCGGACCGCTGGGCCGTCGGGTGGGGGAGGAGCGGTGGCGGCGCGCCGAGGCGCTGGTCGCCGCCAAGGGTGGGAGCGCCGTGCTGCTCGGCCGCTGGACCGCGTTCGTCCGGACGCTGGTGCCCCGGGTGGCGGGGGCCGCCGGCCTTCCGTACCGCCGGTTCGTGCTCGCCGACGGCCTGGCGGTGGTCGTCTGGGTGCCCGGCACGGTGCTCGTCGGTTGGGCGGCGGGCGGCCTGCCGGCCGGTGTGCCGGCCGCCGCCGGGGTGACGGTGGTCGCGGTGGTCGCGGTCGCGGTGGGGCTGCGGCGCCTGCGGGTACGCCGACGGCGCACCGTGCATCGCGCCTGCTCCGGGCCGGTCCGTGGCCGGCGCGGCCCGACCCGCCGCCGGCCGGGCTCGCGGCGGCCGGGGGCCGGTCGGACCGCGCCCGTCCGCCGGGGCGCGATCGACCGGTGCTGAGGCCGGGCGGGGGCGCGGGTCGGGTGTCGACCGCGCGGCCCTCGGCTCAGTCCGTTCCGGCGACCAGCTCGACCTCGTAGCCCTGGCCGTCGGTCAGGTAGGCGGCGTAGCTGTCCGGGCCGCCCGCGTGCGGGTGCCGCTCCGGGAGCAGCTCGCCGAGAAGCCAGCCCCACGAACGACTGGCCGCCTCCAGGTCGGGTACCCAGACCTCCACGTGGTGCAGGCCGCCGACGGTCAGCGCTTCCCGCCCGGCACCCATAGCACGTCTCCGTCCGGATTTGCCGTTCTTGACAGGATAAAGAGCAGATCGGAGAGCCGGTTGAGATACTTTGCCGGGAGGGGGCTGGTCCGATCGGGGTCGTGTGCGACCAGCGCCCATGCCGCACGCTCGGCGCGCCGGGCGGTCGTCCGTGCCACGTGCAGCAGTGCCGCGCCCGCGGTGCCGCCGGGGAGGATGAAGGAGTCGAGCTTGCTCAAGCGCGCGTTGTACTCGTCGCACCAGCCTTCGAGGCGCTCGACGTACTCCTCGGTGACCCGCAGCGGCGGGTACTTCGGGTCCGGCTCGACCGGCGTGGCCAGGTCCGCGCCGACGTCGAACATGTCGTTCTGCACGGACTCCAGCACCGCCCGCAGCTCGTCCGGGAGCTGCCCCAGGGCGAGCGCGACGCCGATCGAGGCGTTGCACTCGTCCACGTCGGCGTACGCGGCGATCCGCGGATCGGTCTTCGGCACCTGCTCGTTGTTGCTCAGCCTGGTCATGCCGGCGTCGCCGGCCTTGGTGTAGATGCGCGTGAGGTGGACGGCCATGACGCACAGCCTACGGATACCGGACCTGACGATCCCGGTGCGGCCGGACCGGCCGACCGCGGTGGGGCCGGGTGACGCCGGCGACCCGGCGATCAGCGACGTCGACGTCATCCGGGTACGGGGGGACGCCCGGCTGGCCGGCACCGTGCACGTGGTGGGCGCGAAGAACTCGGCGTTGAAGCTGATGGCCGCCGCGCTGCTCGCGCCCGGCCGCAGCGTGATCACCAACGTGCCCCGGATCACCGACATCGCGATCATGGGCGAGGTGCTGCGCCGGCTCGGCTGCGGCGTACGCTTCGGGCCGGACGACCCGGTCGACCCGATGGTGGCTCGCGGCGGGGTGGAACGGTCCCGCTCGGTCGTCATCGACGTGCCGGAGCGACCCGGCGCGGAGGCCGACTACGACCTGGTCCGCCGGCTGCGCGCGTCGATCTGCGTGCTCGGCCCGCTGCTCGCCCGCCGGGGCTACGTCCGGGTGGCCCACCCCGGCGGCGACGCCATCGGCTCGCGCGGCCTGGACATGCACATCGCCGGCCTGGCCCGGATGGGCGCGGAGATCTCCGGCGAGCACGGCTTCGTCATCGCCGAGGCCCCGGACGGCCTGCACGGCGCGGACATCGTGCTGGACTTCCCGAGCGTGGGCGCCACCGAGAACCTGGTGATGGCGGCGGTGCTGGCCCGGGGCGGCACGACGATCGACAACGCGGCCCGGGAGCCGGAGATCGTCGACATCTGCACCATGCTCAACCGGATGGGCGCGCGGATCTCCGGCGCCGGCAGCTCGACGCTGCACATCGTCGGCGTACCCGACCTGCGCCCGGTCCGGCACGCCACGGTGGGGGACCGGATCGTCGCCGGCACCTGGGCGTTCGCGGCCGCGATGACCCGGGGGGACGTCACCGTGACCGGCCTGGACCCGGCCTACCTGGAGGTCGCGCTGGACAAGCTGGTCTCGGCCGGCGGCCTGGTGGAGACCCGGGGCGACGGCTTCCGGGTACGGATGGACGACCGTCCGAGGGCGGTCGACGTGGTCACGCTGCCGTATCCGGGTTTCGCCACCGACCTGCTGCCGATGGCGATCGGGTTGGCGGCGGTCAGCGACGGCGGCTCGCTGATCACCGAGAACATCTTCGACGGCCGGTTCATGTTCGCCAACGAGATGATGCGGTTGGGCGCGGAGATCCGGACCGACGGTCACCACGCCCTGGTCTGCGGCCGGGAGCGGCTCTCCGGCGCACCGGTGCGCGCCACCGACATCCGGGCCGGCGCCGGCCTGATCATCGCCGGGCTCTGCGCCGACGGCCTCACCGAGGTCTCGCACGTGCACCACGTCGACCGGGGCTACCCGGACTTCGTGGCGGACCTGCGGGCGCTCGGCGTCGAGGTGGAGCGCGGCACCGCGCCGGAGGAACCCGACCTGGCCATCTGACGGCCCTTATCCCTCGTTAAGTAGGGTTCTGGAGGACATTCCAGAACACGGCGAGGGAGAAGCAGATGGCGGGTCGACTCGCGGTCGTCGGTGCCGGGCTGATGGGCTCGGGCATCGCCCAGGTGGCGGCGCAGGCGGGCTGGCAGGTGACGCTGCGCGACGTGGACGACGCGGCCACGAAGCGGGGCGTCGACGGCATCCGGAAGTCGCTGACGAAGTTCGCCGAGAAGGGCAAGATCGAGGCGTCCGACGTCGAGGCGACGCTGGGCCGGATCACGCCGACCACCGAGCTGGAGGCGGCGGCCGACGCGGACATCGTGGTCGAGGCGGTGTTCGAGAAGATCGAGATCAAGCACGAGGTGTTCCGCGCGCTGGACAAGATCTGCAAGGCGGACGCGGTGCTGGCCACCAACACCTCGGCCATCCCGGTCACCCAGATCGCCACCGCCACCGAGCGACCGGAGTCGGTGGTGGGCACCCACTTCTTCTCGCCGGTGCCGATGATGAAGCTCTGCGAGCTGGTCCGCGGCTACAAGACCAGCGACGCGACCATGGACACCGCCCGGTCGTTCGCCGAGGAGATCGGCAAGACGGTCGTGGTGGTCAACCGGGACATCGCCGGTTTCGTCACCACCCGGCTGATCTGCGCGCTGGCGATGGAGGCGGTCAAGCTGGTCGAGTCCGGCGTGATCTCCGCCGAGGACCTGGACACCGCCTGCAAGCTGGGCTTCGGGCACGCCATGGGCCCGCTGGCCACCGTCGACCTGACCGGCGTGGACGTGCTGCTCAACGCCACCCGCAACATCTACACCGACACCGCGGACGAGAAGTTCTTCCCGCCGGAGCTGCTCCAGCGCATGGCCACCGCCGGCGACCTGGGCCGCAAGACCGGCCAGGGCTTCTACTCGTACTGAGCGTGTCGACCGCCCCGCCCTGGACGACTCACGTCCGGGGCGGGGTGAGCGCGGCGCCGAGCAGCGCGAACGCGTCCGGGATGACGGTGCCCCAGTAGCCGAAGTTGTGCCGCCCGTCGGCCCAGGCCGCCCGTGCCGGGCGCTCGGGCAGCACCCGGGCCAGCGCGCGGACGTCCTTGAGGAAGTTGTCCTGCCGGCCGCACCAGAGCCCGACCGGGGTGCCGCGCAGCTTGTCGACGCCGGTGAAGACCGCGTCGCCGGGGCGCACCGCCGGGGAGAAGGCCGCCGCCATCCTCAGCCAGCCCGGGTACGTCTCGGCCAGCAGCAGCGCCCCGAAGCCTCCCATCGACCAGCCCCAGACGGCCGTCCGGCTGATGTCGAAGCCGCGCCGGGCGCACCAGGCCGGCACCTCCTCGCGCACCATCCGTCGCGGGTCGTCGTCGCCGGCGGGACGCCAGGAGAGCCGGCCGCCGGTCGCGCCGGCGAGCGCGAACGGCGGGGCGCCGCGCCGCACCGCGTCGGTGAGGAAGCGGGCCAGCCCGAACCGGCCGTAGTCGCGCGGGGTGGCCGAGGCGCCGTGCAGGACCAGGCAGACGGGCAGGCCGCGGCCGTCGCCGTACCCCTCGGGCACGGCGGTCCAGAAGTCGACCTCGCGCCCGCGGGCGCCGGAGGCGATCCGGATCAGCCGCTCGTCCCCGGCCGGGGCGTCCGGCACGTCGGGTGCCGGGCCGGGCCGGGGAGCGGAGAGCTGCCGGGCGGCCAGGCCACCGACCAGGCCGACCCCGGCGATCCCGGCACCGGCGGTCAGCAAAGTGCGCCGGCTCAGCGTGCGTGCCATGCCGGCGAGTGTGCCACCTCGGGCGAGACGCGTGCGGTCGTGTGCGTGGTTAAGAAGGGGCCCTTCCTCTACCGCAGGCGTTAAGAGGGGGCCCTTCCTTACACCTCAGCCGTCGCGGCGGCTGGTCCACCGGAAGGTGGTCAGGCAGAGCACCAGCCCGATCACGCACCAGGCTGCCAGCACCAGCGCCACCTTGCCCAGCTCGAACGACCCGCCCGGCTCCTGGCCGCCGAAGCTGTCCGGCAGGAAGACCGAGCGCAGCCCCTGGCACATCCACTTGAGCGGGAAGATCGCGGCGACCTGCTGCATCCAGGTGGGCAGGCTGGTGAAGACGAAGAACACGCCGGAGATGAACTGGAGGACCAGCGCGACCGGGGTGACCACCGCGGAGCCGCTGCGGGCGGTGCGGGCCAGCGACGAGATGGCGATGCCGCAGAGCGTGCAGGCGGTGACACCGAGGACGGCGACCCAACCGAAGGTGAGCCACTTGGCGGCGGTCTGCGGCAGGTCCAGGTCGAACAGCGCGACCGAGACGGCGAGCAGGAGCGCGGTCTCGGCGATGCCGATGACCACCACCATGATCACCTTGCCGGCGAACCAGACCCACTTCGGCATCGGCGTGCCCCGGTAGCGCTTGAGCACGCCCCGGTCCCGCTCGATCGGGATCCAGATGCCGAGGTTCTGGAAGCTCACCGTCATCAGCCCGGTCGCGATCATGCCGGTGATGAAGTACTGCGTGTAGCTGACGCCCGGGGCGATCTCGTCGCTGAAGATCGCCGCGAAGATCAGGATCATGATGATCGGGAAGCCCATCGTGAACACGACGGACTCCCGGCTGCGCAGGAACTGGGTGATCTCCAGCCGGCCCTGGCGTAGCGCCAGCGCGCCCGCGCCGAGCCGCCGGGCCGGTGCCGCGGCGACCGGGGCCGCCGGCTTCGTCGTGGTGGTCATGAGTGTCCGATCATCCGCAGGTAGACGTCTTCCAGGGTCGGCCGGGTCACGGTCAGGCCGGGCACCTCGCCGCCGAAGCGCGCGGCCAGTTCGGCCACCAGCGCCGTCGGCGTCGGGGTCTCCGCCGAGCCCGGCGTTCCCTCCGGGGTACGCCAGGAGACGGTCGCCAGCGACTCCTGCCGGTTGCCCAGCGCGTTCGGCGGCGCGACCTCGATCACCCGCCCGGCGGCGATCACACCGACCCGGTCGGCGAGGGCCTCGGCCTCGTCCAGGTAGTGGGTGGTGAGCACGATGGTGGTGCCGGCGGCGGAGAGGTCCCGGATCAGCTCCCAGAACTCGCGCCGGGCCTCCGGGTCGAAACCGGTGGTCGGCTCGTCGAGGAAGAGCAGCTCGGGCCGGCCGATGATGCCCAGCGCCACGTCGAGGCGGCGCTTCTGTCCGCCGGAGAGCGTGTGCGTACGCGCCTTCGCCTTGGCGCCCAGCCCCACCCGCTCGACCACCTTGTCCGGGTCGTCGGCGTCGGGGTAGAAGCCGGAGAAGTGCCGGACCACCTCGCCGACGGTCAGCTCGTCGAACTCGCCGGTGCCCTGGAGCACGATGCCCACCCGGGAGCGCCAGTCGGCGTCGGGGGAGGCCGGGTCGACGCCGAGCACCCGCACCTCGCCGGCGTCGCGGTGCCGGTAGCCCTCCAGGATCTCCACCGTGGTGGTCTTGCCCGCGCCGTTCGGGCCGAGCAGGGCGAACACCTCGCCCCGGTGGACGTCCAGGTCCACCCCGGCCACCGCGACGTTGTCGCCGTACGTCTTGCGCAGTCCCCGTACGGAGATCGCGAGCTCGTCTTCCATGACGTCCAGTGTGCGACTGCCGCGTGCCCGGCCGCGGGCCGGGGTGTGGTGGTGTCGCCCATCTGTCGCCGTCCGTGCCCGTCGGTCCGCTCCATGGACCTGTGTGGTTTTCCACAGCCCGTTTTACTGAACGGTAACTTAAACTCCGGCCATGGATGACGCGACGCCGGGACGCCTGCCGGAGCGGGACCGCCCGTGGGTGATGCGCACGTACGCCGGGCACTCCTCCGCCGCGGCCACCAACGCGCTCTTCCGCCGCAACCTGGCGAAGGGGCAGACCGGGCTGTCGGTCGCGTTCGACCTGCCGACCCAGACCGGATACGACCCGGACCACGAGCTGGCCACCGGCGAGGTGGGCCGGGTCGGCGTGCCGGTCGCGCACCTCGGCGACATGCGGGCGCTCTTCGAGGGCATCCCGATCGCCGAGATGAACACCTCGATGACGATCAACGCGCCGGCCATGTGGCTGCTCGGCCTCTACGGCACGGTCGCCGCCGAGCAGGGCGCGGAGCTGAGCCGCTGCGCCGGCACCACGCAGAACGACATCATCAAGGAGTACCTGTCCCGGGGCACGTACATCTTCCCGCCGGCCGCCTCGCTGCGGCTGACCGCCGACGTGATCGCGTACACGCTGCGGGAGATGCCGCGGTGGAACCCGGTCAACATCTGCTCGTACCACCTCCAGGAGGCCGGCGCCACGCCGGTGCAGGAGGTCGGCTTCGCGCTCGCCACCGCCGTCGCCGTGCTGGACACCGTGCGCGACTCCGGCCAGGTGCCGGCCGAGCGGATGGGCGACGTGGTCCAGCGGATCTCGTTCTTCGTCAATGCCGGGGTGCGCTTCGTCGAGGAGATCGCCAAGATGCGCGCGTTCGGCGCGCTCTGGGACGAGATCACCCGCGACCGTTACGGCGTGGAGAACCCGAAGCAGCGCCGGTTCCGCTACGGCGTGCAGGTCAACTCGCTGGGCCTGACCGAGGCGCAGCCGGAGAACAACATCCAGCGGATCGTGCTGGAGATGCTCGGCGTCACCTTCTCCCGGGACGCCCGGGCCCGGGCGGTGCAGCTGCCCGCCTGGAACGAGGCGCTCGGCCTGCCCCGCCCCTGGGACCAGCAGTGGTCGCTGCGCATGCAGCAGGTGCTGGCGTACGAGTCGGACCTGCTGGAGTATCCGGACCTGTTCGAGGGCTCGCACGTGATGACCGCGCTGGTCGACGACATCGTGACCGGCGCGCGGGTCGAGTTGGAGAAGGTGCTGGAGATGGGCGGCGTGGTGACCGCCGTGGAGTCCGGCTACCTGAAGAGCGCGCTGGTCGCCTCGCTGGCCGACCGGCGTCGGCGGATGGAGTCCGGCGCGGACGTGGTGGTCGGCGTCAACCGGTTCACCGAGACCGAGCCGTCCCCGCTGACCGCGGCCGGGGCCGAGGCGGTCGAGCAGGTCGACCCGGCGGTGGAGGCGGCCGCCGCGACCGGCGTACGCGAGTGGCGGGCCGGCCGGGACGCGGCGGCCGTGGACGCCGCGCTCGAGCGGCTGCGGGCGGACGCCGCGACCACCACGAACCTGATGGACGCGACGCTGGCGTGCGTGCGGGCCGGGGTGACCACCGGCGAGTGGGCGGGCGCGCTGCGGCAGGTCTTCGGCGAGTACCGGGCGCCGACCGGGCTTTCCGGCGCGGCCGGGGTCGGCGGCGACGCCGGGCTCGCGTCGGTCCGTGAGCGGGTCGCCGCCACGGCCCGGGAGCTGGGCAGCGGCCGGCTGCGGCTGCTGGTCGGCAAGCCGGGGCTGGACGGGCACTCCAACGGCGCCGAGCAGATCGCGGTACGCGCCCGCGACGCCGGCTTCGAGGTGGTCTACCAGGGCATCCGGCTGACCGCCGGGCAGATCGTGGCCGCCGCCGTGGAGGAGGACGTCGACCTGGTCGGTCTCTCCGTGCTCTCCGGCTCGCACCTGGCGGCCGTGCCGGCCGTGCTGGACGGGCTGCGCGCGGCCGGGCGGGGCGACCTGCCGGTGGTGGTGGGCGGCATCATCCCGGCCGGTGACGCCGACGCGCTGCGGGCCGCCGGCGTGGCCCGCGTGTTCACGCCGAAGGACTTCGCGCTCACCGGCATCATCGACCAGCTGGTCACCGTCATCCGCGAGGCCAACGGGTTGAGCTGACGCGGAAGGCGCAAAAGCCTAAAATTGGGGCAAGACACCCACGGAAGGGCGGGAATGATGACCGCGTCGATGGAGATGCCCCGGGTCCAGGAGTGCGCCGTCCGGTCCTGCGCCTACAACCACACGAACGACTGCCACGCGTTCGCCATCACGATCGGCAGCAGCGACCACGCCCACTGCCACACCTTCGTGGAGATGCCGGTGCGCGGCGGCATCGACCAGTTGGTCGCCCAGGTCGGCGCCTGCTCACGCTCCGACTGCCAGCACAACTCCGACCTGGAGTGCCACGCCCCGGCCATCACGGTGGGCCCGGACATGGACATGGCCGACTGCATGACCTACCGGAGCCGCTGAGCGGTCAGACGCGGAAGCCGGCCGCGCGGGCGGCGGCGCGTTCCCGGTGTCGGTGCCGGCGGCGGCGGACCAGCCAGACCGCGAACACCACCAGGGCGACCGCGAACACCAGCACCAGCACCGGCAGCAGGATCGCCACCACGGACATGACGACGCTCGTCGCGTCCTCGGCGGTGCTCGCCACCGGCGCGCCGAAGCCGGCCGTGGTCGCGTTGACCACCGGCCGGGCGGCGGCCTTGAGCAGGTGCACCCCGAGCGCGATCAGCACGCCGACCACCACCGGCACCCACTGGTGGGTGGAGAAGAACGTGTCCGGGTCGCTGACCGTGACCGTCTCCGAGCCGGAACCGGCGCCGAAGGCCAGGCCGCCCGCGGTCGGCCGGACCACCGTCTGCACCATGTCGTTGACGTGGTCGACCACCGGCACCTTGTCGGCCACCACCTCGACCGCGAGCAGCACGGCGAGGATCGCCAGCACCCAGCCGTTGCCGAGCCACTGCCAACCGCCGGGCAGCTCGATCAGGTCGGTGTAGCGGGCCAGCAGGCCCATCAGCATCAGCGGGATGTAGGCGTTCAGACCCGCCGAGGCGGCGAGTCCGGAACCGGTGAGGACTTCGAGCACGATCTCAATATGGCACCGGTGCGCCAGTGGCGCTCGTCGGCGGCGGCCGGGGGCTCCGCTACCCTCGTCGGGTGCGGTTGGTCATTGCGAAGTGCTCGGTGGACTATGTCGGACGGCTCTCGGCCCACCTGCCGCCGGCCACCCGGTTGCTCATGGTGAAGGCGGACGGCTCGGTGTCGATCCACGCGGACGACCGGGCGTACAAGCCGTTGAACTGGATGAGCCCGCCGTGTCGCCTGGAGGAGGCGCCCGGCGTGTGGCGGGTGGTCAACAAGGCCGGCGAGGAGCTGCGGATCACCCTGGAGGAGATCTTCCAGGACACCTCGTACGAGCTGGGGGTCGACCCGGGCCTGCGCAAGGACGGCGTCGAGGCGCACCTGCAGGAACTGCTCGCCGCCAACCCGGAGACGCTGGGGGAGGGCTTCACCCTGGTCCGCCGGGAGTACATGACCGCGATCGGCCCGGTCGACCTGCTCTGCCGGGACGCGAACGCCCGCGCGGTGGCGGTCGAGGTGAAGCGGCGCGGCGAGATCGACGGGGTGGAGCAGCTCACCCGCTACCTGGAGCTGATGAACCGCGACCCGCTGCTCGCGCCGGTGACCGGCGTGTTCGCCGCGCAGGAGATCAAGCCGCAGGCCCGGGTGCTCGCCACCGACCGGGGCATCCGGTGCGTGGTGGTCGACTACGACAAGCTGCGCGGCATCGAGCGCGACGAGCTGACGCTGTTCTGAGGCTCAGCGCCCCCGGCCGTACATCAGCTTGGCGACCTTGACCAGGCGGGCGACGTCAGCCGGGGTGCGCTCGAACGTCATGGCCGGCAGCAGCGAGCGGGCCCGGCGGCGGGTGACCGCCTTGGGGCGGCCGAACTCGCGCAGCCCGTCCTCGCCGTGGATCCGGCCGAAGCCGGACTCGCCGGTGCCGCCGAACGGAAGCGTGGACATGCCGGCGAAGGTCAGCGCCGAGTTGACCGAGGCCATCCCGGAGCGCAGCCGCCGCGCCACGGCCACCGCCCGCGCCCGGCCGAAGACCGAACCCCCGAGGCCGTACGGGAGGGCGTTGGCGCGCTCCACGGCCTCGTCGACGTCGCGGACCCGGTTGACGGTGAGCGTCGGGCCGAACGTCTCCTCGCGGACGGCCGCCGAGTCCTCCGGCACGTCGACCAGCACGGTCGGGTGCACGTACGGCGGTTGGACCGCCTCCGGGCCACCGAGCACCGCACGGCCGCCCCGGGCGACCGCGTCGTCGATGTGGCGGCGGATGACGTCGATCTGGGACGGCATGGTGATCGGGCCGAGGTCGGTGCCGTCCGCGCCCACGGTGAGCCGGCCGGCCCTCGTCACCACCTTGTCGACGAAGGCGTCGAAGACCTGGTCGACCGCGTAGACCCGTTCGATGCCGATGCAGGTCTGGCCGGCGTTGGTGAGCCCGCCCCAGACGGCGGCCTCGGCCGCGGCGTCCAGGTCGGCGTCGGCGTCGACGATCATCGCGTCCTTGCCGCCGGCCTCCAGCAGCACCGGGGTGAGCGTCTCGGCGCAGGCGGCCATCACCTTCTTCGCGGTGGCGGTCGAGCCGGTGAAGGCCAGCTTCGCCACCCCGGAGCGGCACAGCGCCGCGCCGACGTCGCCGAGCCCGTGCACCGCCTGGAACACCTGCTGCTCCGGCACCACCTCGGCGAAGCGGTCGACCAGCCACTGGCCCACGGCGGGGGTGTACTCGCTGGGCTTGAACACCACCGCGTTGCCGGCGGCCAGCGCGTACGCGGCGGAGCCGATCGGGGTGAAGACCGGATAGTTCCACGGGCCGATCACGCCGACCACGCCGTAGGGCTGGTATTCCAGGTGACCGGTGAACTCGGCCAGGATCAGCCGGGAGCGAACCCGCCGGGGGCCGAGCACCCGGCGGGCGTTGCGGGCCGCCCAGTCGATGTGCTCCAACGCGGTGAGGATCTCCACCACGGCGTCGCCGACCGGCTTGCCGCCCTCGGTGTGCATCAGCTCGGCCAGCTCCTCGATCCGCCGGGCGAGCACGCCGCGCCAGCGCTGGAGCCGGTCCCGCCGGCCGGCGAAGCCGAGCCCGGCCCACCAGTCGGCCGCCGGGCGGGCCCGGTCGACGGCGGCGCGCACGTCCGCCTCGGTCGCCACCGGGAGTCGCCCGGCCTCCGCGCCGGTCGCCGGGCTCGTCGACACCAGTCGACCGGCCTCGATGAGCGGGGTTCCGGGGACATGCACAGCGGTCATGGCCGCAGTCTAGACCCGAACATTACTCACCGGTAGGTGTCGTGCACCCCGTACGCTGCCCGGACCGACCCGCGTCGCATCGACGCCGGTGCCACCCGATCGCGCCGCGGCCGACTGCCCGAACGGCGAACGGGAGATGGCCGGCCGGGGTCACGGGGGTGACCGCGCGGTGGTGGGAGCCACTACGGTGAGGTGGCAGGCTGACGCCGCGGGGCGATGTGGGGTGGAGGTCGACGGTCCATGGAGGATCATCCGGAGCTGATGCCGCTGCTGACGGTGTCCGGTGGGGCGATGCGCGGGCTCAGTTTCCGGGTCGGACGGGGCATCCAGGTGATCGGTCGGGCGCCGAGCGCCGACATCGTGCTCGCCGACCCCCACCTGAGCCGGCGGCACGCCACCGTCCAGGCCACCACCGACGGGGTGCTGCTCACCGACCTCGGCTCGACCAACGGCACCTGGCTCAACGACCGGCGGATCAGCGGCAGCGTGCCGCTCGCCGACGGCGACGTGGTCCGCCTCGGCCGCACCGACCTGCGCCTCTACGACCCGGGCGTGGCCCGCACCGACCCGGTCGGAATGAGCTTCGGCGCGCCGCGGCGCGACCAGCGCCCGACCCTGCCGCTGCCGGTCCCGGCGCCGCGCCAGCCGATCGAGTCGCGCGAGGCGCTGCCGGCCGACGCCCGCTGAAATATCCCGGGCCAGACAGGGCCGGGCGGCCCACTGTGGCGGTCGGCCACATGGCTCCGGCCCGAACGGTGTGCCAGCATGCGCTGATGCGGAGCGCGCGGCACACGGTCCAGGCCAACGGCATCACCCAGGCGGTCCGGGTGGCCGGCCCGCCGGACGGCGTGCCGGTGCTGCTGGTGCACGGCAACGTCTCCTCCTCCGCGTTCTGGGAGCCACTGCTGCCCCGGCTGCCGGAGACGCTCCGGGTGGTCGCCCCCGACCTGCGCGGCTACGGCGAGACCGACACCGCGCCGGTCGACGCCACCCGGGGCCTCGGCGACTTCGCCGACGACGTGGCCGCCCTGCTGGACGCGCCCGGGCTGTTCGCGCCCGGGGCCCGGCCGGTGGTGGTCGGGCACTCGCTCGGCGGCGGCGTGGCGATGCGGCTGCTGGTCGACCACCCGGAACGGGTGGCCGGGCTGCTGCTGGAGGCGCCGGTCTCCCCGTACGGCTTCGGCGGCACCCGGGACCTCGACGGCACCCCCACCACGCCCGACTTCGCCGGCACCGGCGCGGGCGGCGCGAACCCCGACTTCGTGGCCCGGCTTGCCGCCGGCGACCGGGGCGCGGACGGCCCGACCAGCCCGCGCAACGTGCTGCGGGCCGCGTACGTGGCCGACCCGGCGTCGCTCGGTGACGACGAGGACCTGCTGCTGGAGAGCATGCTCACCACCGCCACCGGGGACGACAACTACCCGGGCACCGCGGTCGCCTCGGCCCACTGGCCGGGGACCGCCGCCGGGCGGCGCGGCGTGCTCAACACGCTGGCCCCGGCCCACTTCCGGCTCGCCGACGAGCTGGTCGCCGTGCCGGTCAAGCCGCCGGTGACCTGGGTACGCGGCGAGGCCGACGTGATCGTCTCGGACACCTCGCTGTTCGACCTGGCCTACCTCGGTCAGCTCGGCATGGTGCCCGGCTGGCCCGGCGCGGAGCAGTGCCCGCCGCAGCCGATGCTCGGGCAGACCCGGGCGGTGCTGGAGCGGTACGCGGCGGCCGGCGGGACGTACCGGGAGGTGGCGTTGCCCGGCTGCGGGCACAGCCCGCACCTGGAGCGGCCGGCCGAGTTCGTCGCCGAGCTGCTGGCGCTCGCCGGGGTGGCCGCACCCGCCTGAGACGCGGTGCGTGAAATATCCCACGGCGTCTCGACAACGCAGCGTCACGTGGCAGACTCCGGCGCATAACCTTAGCGGCCGTTCATGTCGACAACGGCGGAGTCAACCAAGGGGAGGCCGGTCGTGGCGCGCGAGTTCACCAGGGTGGGTGTGGTGGGTCTGGGCACCATGGGTGCCGGCATCGTCGAGGTGTTCGCCCGCAACGGCCTCGACGTGACCGCCGTGGAGATCTCCGACGCCGCGCTGGAGCGGGGTCGGGTGACGCTGACCGGCTCCACCGACCGGGCCGTCGCCAAGGGCAAGCTCGCCGAGGCCGACCGGGACGCCCTGCTGGCGCGGGTCGACTTCCGGGTCGGGCTGGACGCGCTGCACGACGTGGACCTGGTGATCGAGGCGGTGCCCGAGCACCTGGACCTCAAGCAGCGGATCTTCGCCGAGCTGGACCGGGTGTGCAAGCCCGAGGCCATCCTGGCCACCAACACGTCGTCGCTGAGCGTCACCGAGATCTCCGTCGCCACGACCCGGCCCAACCAGGTCATCGGCATCCACTTCTTCAACCCGGCCCCGGTGATGAAGCTGGTCGAGGTGGTTCGCACGGTGGTCACCTCGGCCGACGTGGTGGCCGACGTGGAGGCGCTCTGTGAGCGGCTCGGCAAGGTCGACGTGACGATCAGCGACCGGGCCGGCTTCATCGCCAACGCGCTGCTGTTCGGCTACCTGAACCACGCGGTCGGCATGTTCGAGGCCCGCTACGCCACCCGCGAGGACATCGACGCCGCCATGAAGCTCGGCTGCGGTCTGCCGATGGGCCCGCTGGCGCTGATGGACCTGATCGGCCTGGACACCGCGTACGAGATCCTCGACACCATGTACCGGCGCGGCGGCCGGGACCGCCGGCACGCCCCGGCCCCGCTGCTCAAGCAGATGGTCACCGCCGGGCTGCTCGGTCGGAAGTCCGGCCGCGGCTTCTACACCTACGAGCGGCCGGGCTCGCCGAGGGTGGTCGCCGACGAGCACACGCCGCCGGCCGGCGACGCCGCGCTCGCCGACGGCGCCCGGGTGGTCGCCAAGGTCGGCGTGGTCGGCTCCGGGACCATGGCCACCGGCATCATCGAGGTCTTCGCGAAGGCGGGCTACGAGGTCATCTCGGTGACCCGCGGCGCGGAGAAGTCCGCCAAGGTCTGCGAGGCGGTCAAGACCTCGCTCAACAAGGGCGTGGTGCGGGGCAAGCTCAGCGAGACCGACCGGGACGCCGCGCTGGGCCGGGTCACCTGGTCCGCCACGCTGGAGCACCTCGCCGACGTCGACCTGGTGGTCGAGGCCGTGGTCGAGGAGCTGAGCGTCAAGAAGGCGCTGTTCGCCAGCCTCGACGAGATCTGCAAGCCGGGCGTCGTGCTCGCCACCACCACCTCGTCGCTGCCGGTGATCGACGTGGCGATGGCCACCCAGCGGCCGGCCGACGTGGTCGGCCTGCACTTCTTCAACCCGGCGCCGATCATGCCGCTGGTGGAGATCGTGCAGACCATTCGCACCTCGACCGAGACGTCGGCCACCGCGCGCGCGGTCTGCGCGAAGCTGGGCAAGACCGGCGTGGTCTGCGGCGACCGCTCCGGCTTCATCGTCAACGCGCTGCTCTTCCCGTATCTGAACGACGCGGTGAAGATGCTGGAGGCCAGCTACTCCACCGCGGACGACATCGACTACGCGATGAAGCTGGGCTGCGGCTACCCGATGGGCCCGTTTGAGCTGCTCGACGTGGTCGGCCTGGACGTCTCGCTGGCCATCCAGCGGGAGCTGTACCTGGAGCTGCGCGAGCCCGGGTTCGCGCCGGCGCCGCTGCTGGAGCACCTGGTCACCGCCGGCTACCTGGGCCGCAAGAGCGGCCGGGGCTTCCGCGACCACACCCGGCGCTGAGCCGGGTCAACAACCGGCGCGGTTGACGGCGTCATGAGGGTGTGACCTTCGAGGAGTACGCCGGCAGCCGCGGCCCGGCCCTGTTGCGTCTGGCCCGGCTGCTGACCGGCGACGCGCACCGTGCCGAGGACCTGACCCAGGACGTGCTGGCCCGCGCGTACGTGCACTGGCGGCGGATCGCCCGCGCCGACCGGCCCGACGTGTACGTGCGCCGGATGCTGGTCAACGCCCACAACTCCTGGTGGCGCCGGCGGGTCAACCGGGAGCTGGCGGTGGACACGTTCGCCGAGCGGCCCGAGCGGGGCGACCTCGACGGCGAGGCGGCCGACCGGGACGCGATGTGGCGACTGATCCGCGCCCTGCCCGACCGCCAGCGCGCCGTGCTGGTGCTGCGCTACTACGAGGACCTGGACGACGCGACGATCGCCCAGATCCTCGACTGCTCCCCGGTCACCGTCCGCACCCACGCGATGCGGGCGCTCGCCCACCTCCGGGAACGCTGCGGCGTCCCGACGACCAAGGGGAGCTGGCTGTGACCGACCTCGACCAGCGGATCACCTCGGCGCTGCGGGAGCGTGCCGAGGGGGAGATCGACACCGGCCGTCTGCTGCGGGACGCCCGCACGCTCGGCCGCCGCCGGCAGGTGCGTCGCCGGCTCACCGCCGGAACCGCGCTCGCCCTGGTCGGCGTGCTCGGCCTCGCCGGCGCGGTCCGCACCGACGTGGGCGGGCTGGCCGGGCGGATGCCCTGGACGGCGACGAAACCGACGGCCGAAGCGCCGGTCCCACCGAAGGCGGACGGGGCGCCCGGTGCCGCCCAGCGCCCCGAGCTGGTCGGCAGCGACCCACTGGTGCTGCACCTGGGGCTGGACACCCGCCGGGCCCGCTACCTGGGCTGGGCGGCCTACACCGCGAACCGGACCGAGTCGATCCAGTACCGCGTCGGCGGCGGGCGGCCGGTGCTGGTCGAGGTGAGCCCGGACCGCCGGGCGGTGTCCGAACTCCTGCTCAACGGCCTTCCCGGCGCCGAGGGCGCGATCCCGGTGACGTTCGACGGCAAGGTCCGCGAGTTCCGGGTCGGGGGCGGCGGCGCGGTCCGGGCCTGGCAGCCGGCCCCCGGCCTGTACGCCCGGGCGAGCATGCTCGGTGGCGACCGGAGCGCCCTGACCGAGGCGGTGGAGGCCATCCGCTGGAACGAGGCACGCCGGTGCGACGCGCCCCTGCGGTTGGGTGCGGTGCCGTCGAACGCCCAGGTGGCGACCTGCGCGGTCGACGCCGACGGCTTCCCCGGCGGGCTCACCGTCGAGCTCACGATCGTGCGGGCGCCGACCGCGACGATGAACGTGCGACTGGTCCACGGGGCGCAGATCGCACGGGACGTCACCAGCGGCAACCGGACGGTGGACGGGCGTCCCGCCCACCTCTCCGCCGAGGGGCACCAGCTCGAACTGCTCGGCATCCCGAAGGCGCACCTGACCGCCACGTTCGGCTGGATGTGGCAGAACCCGCCGCCCGCCGGACAGGTCGACTTCACCGAGGCCGAGGCGGCGAGCGTGTTGGCCGGGACCCGGGTGGCGCCGGACCTGACCGATCCGGAGACCTGGGACTGACCTCCGCCGGCCGGGCCGCCCGACCCGGGCCGGTCCGGCCGGCGGCCCGTACGCTTGGTGACCGTGAGCCCCCGTCGCAACCGCCCCCGTCGGGACGAGACCACCGGCCTGGACGCCGAGCGCGCGCGCCACGGCGTGCCGACCGTGCAGCAGTGGCGCGACGGCGACTGGCAGGTGCGCGCGATCAGCGGCGGGGCGTCCGTCAAGACGTACCGCTGTCCCGGCTGCGACCAGGAGATCCGCCCGGGCGTGGCGCACCTGGTGGCCTGGCCGGCCGACGACCGGGGTGACCTCACCGACCGCCGGCACTGGCACGGCGGCTGCTGGCGGGCCCGGGACCGGCGCGGCCCCAACCTCCAGCGCGGCCGCGGCGCACCCCGCTACGGCTGAGCGATCTGGATCACCAGGTTCCCACCCCGGCGGGCGGCGGGGCCGCTGGCGCGGGAGACTGGCAGGCGTGAGCACTCCGATTCGCGCGTCGTCGATCCTGCCCGGCCGCCGGGAGGACATCGAGCTGCACACCGCCGACGGCCTCACGCTGGTCGGTGAGCTGGCCCGGCCGCTGGAGCGCCAGCCGGTCGCCACCCTGGTCTGCCTGCACCCGCTGCCCACCCACGGCGGGATGATGGACAGCCACGTGTTCCGCAAGGCGGCCTGGCGGCTGCCCGCGCTGGCCGACGTGGCCGTGCTCCGGTTCAACACCCGGGGCACCAGCAGCGTCCGCGGCACCAGCGAGGGGGCGTTCGACAACGCCGTCGGCGAGCGGTTCGACGTGGCCGCCGCGATCGAGTACGCCGAGTTCCACGAGTTGCCGAACATCTGGCTGGTCGGCTGGTCGTTCGGCACCGACCTGGCGCTCAAGTACGGCTGCGACCCGGCCGTGACCGGCGCGATCCTGCTCTCCCCGCCGCTGCGCTTCTCCGCACCGGAGGACCTCGCGGTGTGGGCCGAGTCCGGCCGGCCGCTCACCGCGGTGGTGCCGGAGTTCGACGACTACCTGCGCCCGGAGGAGGCCCGGGAGCGCTTCGCCGCGATCCCGCAGGCCCAGGTCGTCGGCGTGGACGGCGCCAAGCACCTCTGGGTCGGCGACGCGGAGAAGGCGCTCGACGAGATCGTCCGGCGGGTCGCCCCCGACGTGTCCCTGCCGCTCCCGACCACCTGGGACGGCCCGATGGAGACCGGCGACGTCAGCGCGTACGCGGACCGCACCGTGGCCGCCTTCGCCGACACCCCGGTCCCCGGCCCGGCCCAGCGGCGCGCGGAGTAACGGCTCAGCGGGCGTCCTGCCGGGGCAGCACCACCTCGCGCAGGATCAGCTGCAACGCGGCCACCATGGGAATCGCGATGAGCGCGCCCACCACGCCCAGCAGCGACACCCCGAGCAGCGCGGCGAGCAGGGCGGCCACCTCGTTCACCGACACCGCCCGGCGCATGATCTTCGGATAGATCAGGTAGTTCTCCACCTGCTGGTAGACCAGGAAGAACACCAGGCAGGCGATGCCCACCGGCAGGTCGGTGGCGAGCCCGACGAGGGTCACCACCACCGCGCCGAGGGTCGCTCCGATCTGCGGGATCAGGTCGGTCACCGCGACCACCACGGCCAGCGCGAACGGGTACGGCAGACCGACCACCAGCGCGAACACGAACGTGCTCGCCCCGGCCAGCACCGCGATGGCCAACGCGCCGACCATGTACGCCCCGACCCGGGTCAGGATCTCGTCGCCGATCAACCGGACCCGCTCCCGGCGGGAGCGCGGCACCAGCGCGTACCCGAGGTCGCGCAGCCGGTCGAAGTAGGCCAGGAAGTAGATCGTCAGCACCAGCACGGTCAGCACCCGGAAGATCGTGCCGAAGATCAGCTGCGCGCCGCCCAGCACGCCGCCGAGCGCCCGGCCGATGGTGTCCGCGTCCGCCGCCGACCGGACCCGGTCCATCACGTCGTAGCGGACCACGAGGTCGTTGACGGTGGGATTGCGGCGCAGGTCCTCGACGTAGCCGGGAAGCTGCTGCACGAACTGACCGGACTGGGTCACCACCGGCGGCACCAGCGCCAGCAGCCCGCCGATGATCAGCAGCACGACGGTCAGCGTCACCACCGCCACGGCCAGCCCGTGCGGCAACCCCCACCGGCGCAGCCGGACCACCGCCGGGTGCAGGCCGACCGCGAGGAAGAGCGCGATCACCACCAGCACCAGGATGCCGGCCGCGTTGCGCACGCCCAGGAAGACCGCGTACGCCAGCAGCACCCCGAGCGCCCCGGTGAACCCGACCAGGAAGCTGCTGCGCCGCAGCGGCCGGCCGGGAACGCCGAACCGTCCGCTCGGCTCGAACTCGCCCGGTTCGACGAGCACGTCGGCGTCGCCCGCTTCCGTTGCGGTGTCCGCGGCACGGCTCGGCCGACCCCGGTTGACCGGGCCCGTGCGGTGCCCGGGCTGGCCGGCGTCAGGCATGGTCTCGGTGCGGTCGCCGGGGCGGTCCGTGGGTCGGTCCGTGGGTGGGTCCGTTGGTCGGTCCGTGGGTCGGTCCGTGGGTCGGTCCGTGGGTCGGTCCGTGGGGTCCGGTTCCGGACGCAACGCCTCGAACGGGTCGTCGTCCGGGGTGGCCGATCCCTCCTGCGACACCCGTGCCTCCCGGCTCCCGCTGCTCCGGCCGACCCGAGGAGCGACCTCCTGGCAAGCCGCGTTACGGACGCCGCGACCCCTGCCCGCAGGTTAGCCGCCACCGCCCGGGCGGACCATCCTTCCGAGGCTTCCCGCCGCATCGAGGCAGACCCCTGTTGCCGATTCGAGACGGTGGGAGCGCCCCGGGCACGTCAGTTTCAAGCGATATACCGCTGAGTCATAAATATGACCCAGCGGTATATTGCCTTCGACGGGTGCCATGGGCCGACGGCGTCACCGTCCGTCACGCGCGGACGACGCAGGTTGGCGACTGACCTGCGGGCGGAACGTGGTAGGTGTCGACGTGGTGCGCACGGGACACGGGGATGCCGCCCTCGGGGCGACCTGGTGTGGATCTTGCGGGGTCGGAGCGCGAGGCGCGGGCTCGGGGAGGTCGAGCGACGGCGGGTCCGGCGAGCGGCCGAACCCGCCAGAACGGCGGGTCGGGTCAGTCCTTGTCGACGGTGACCGTGCTCGGCTTGGCGCTGCGCTCGTCGGTGGTGGGCTTCGTCGGGCGCTTGCCGTTCTCCCCGGTGCTGGTGATCTTCGTCGGGGTGGCGCCGCGGCCGCCCTCGCCCGGCACGGCGGCCACGGTCGGTTCGCCGTCGACGCCGGCGCCGCCGGGAGAGTCCATCGTGGTCACCGGCTCGGCGACCGGCTTGGTATTGCCCGCCTCCACCGGCTCACCCGTTGACTTGACCGGCGCCGACCCGTTGGCCGGAGCCGTACCGGCGCCCATGCCCGCCGCCGGCGCGCCACTGCCCACCGGCGCGCCACTGCCCACCGGCGCGCCACTGCCCACCGGCGTGCCACTGCCCACCGGCGTGCCGTCACTCGTCGGGCGGCCGGTGTCGCCGCCCGCGGCGGCCGCGAGGTCGCCCGGGTCGACCGGGGTGGCGGCGATGCCCGCCGAGTCGGCGTCGCGCCGCAGCTCGGTGAGCCGGTGCTCCAGGTCGTCGGACTCCTGCCGCGACTTCCACGTCTCGGTACGCAGATCGGCCAGCTCCTGCTGCGCCTTGGCGATCTCCAGCATCACCTGGGCGAGCTGCTGCCGGCCTGCGGCCACCTCCTGCTGGGTGGCGGCCAGGTGCTGCTGGGTGGTGGCGAGGTGCTGCTGGGTCGTGGCCGCGTACTCCTCGAACTGCCGCCGCGAGGCCGCGACGTGCTCGTCGGCCTTGCGGCGCTGGGCGGTGGCGTCCGCCTCGGCCCGGCGCAGCAGCTCGGCGGCCTCCAGCTCGGCCTGCTGCCGCATGCCGAGCGCGTCGGCCTCGGCGGCCTGCCGGACGCTCGCGGCGCTCCGTTCGATCTCGTCGCGGCGGGTGGCGTACGCCTTCTCCAGCTCCTCGTGCCGCTTGGTGTGCTGGTTGTCCAGCTCGTCGCGGCGCTTGGCGAACTCCTGCTCGGCGGTGGCCCGGCGCTGGGCCAGCTCCTTCTCCGCCTTCTCCCGCCGCTCCGCGACCTCCTTCTCCACCCCGGCCCGCCAGGCGCCCAGCTCCTGCTGGGTCTGCGCGCGGGCCTGCTGCACGTACGCCTCGGTCTCGGTGCGCATGCGCTGCACGTACGCCTCGACCTCGGAGCGATTGCGCTTGCCCGCCTCGACGGCCTCGGTGGTCAGCCGGTTGGCCTCGGTCCGGGCGCGGCCGCGGGTGACCTTGGCGGCCTCCTCCGCGTCGTCCACGATCTTCTTGGCCTCGGCCAGCGCCTTGGCGTGGGTGGCCCGTCCGGCCTCGGCGGCGGCGTCGGTGAGCCGCTTGGCCTCCTGCTGGCCCGTTGCGTGCACCTCCTTGGCCGCCTCGCGGAGCTGGTTGGCCTCCTGCTGGGCCTTGGCCAGCGCCTCCTTGGCCGACTCGCGCAGCCGGGCCGCCTCCTGCTGGGCCCGGGAGTGAATCTCCTTGGCGGTGTCCCGCAGCTGGGTGGCCTCCTGCTGGGCCTTGGCCAGCGCGTCCTGGGCGGTCCGGCGCAGCTTCTCGGCCTCGTCCCGGGCGGCCGTGCGCAGCCGGTCCGACTCGTCCTTGGCGGTGGTCCGCAGCTTCGCCGACTCGTCCTTGGCGGCCTTCAGCGTGGCCTCGGCCTCGGCCTTGCGGGCGGCGGTGTGCCGCTCCTCCTCGGCCCGGCGGGCGGCGAGCGCGATCTCGAAGTCCTTGAGCGCCTGGGCGGCCTGCTCCCGGGCCTCCTCGACGATGTGCTCGGCGGCGGCCCGGCGGGCCTCGATCTCCTCGTTGGCGGCGGCGAGGATGTCGTCGGCCTGCTCCTCGGCCATGGTGAGGATCTGCTCGACCCGCGGACCGAGGTGGCGGAACGAGGCCCGGTCCACCACACCGATCTGCTTGCGCACCTGGGCGAGGTCGCGTTGCAGCACCTCGACCTGGCCGGCCAGCTTGTGGATCTGGGTGTACGCCTGTTCCCGCTCGGTGGTCAGCGCCGCGATCTCGTGTTCCGCGCGGGCGACGTAGCGGTCGACCTGTCGTTTCTCGTATCCCCGCAGCGCGGACTCGAAGCTGGGCTCCGTGGTCACGTCCCCGCCGAGCGCGAACAGTTCCTCGCCGTGCGACATGCCCCCATCCTCACACGCATCCGGCTCTGCTGGGGCGATACGGACGCCCCTTCTGGGACCTACTTCACCCTCGTGGCGAAACGGGCCGGACAGCATGACGGCGCGGGGCGGCACCGGTCACCCGGTGTCACCCCGCGCCGTGGCTCATGCCCCGTCAGCGGGTGGTCGATCAGCTGGCCGACTCGGCCGTCACCTTCTGCCCGGAGGCGTCGGCCTTCGGCGCCTCGGCCTTGTTGGCGCCGCCGGCCGGCACGCCCGGCACGATGCCGGCCAGGCCGGAGAGCATCTGCCCGAGCTGCGAGGTGACCGCGTCCTTCTGGCGGGTGAGGTCCTCGACCTCACGGCGGGCGGCCTGCGTGGTCAGCTCGGCCTCGGTGCGGGCCTCGTTGAGCACCCGCTGCGCCTCGGCGCGCGCCTCGTTGAGCGTCTTGTCGGCCAGCGCCTTGGCCTTGTCGACCGTGTCGTTGGCGGTGCGCTCGGACTCGACCCGGCGGGCCTCGGCCCGCTGCTCGATCTCCTTCGCCCGCTCCTGGGCGGCGCGGGCCCGCTGCTCGGCCTCGTTCACCAGCTTCTGGGTCTGCGAGACCTGGGCGGCGTGCCGCTCCGACTCCTCGCGCTCGGCCTTCTCGCGCCGCTCGGCGAGCTGGAGCTCCAGGGCCTGGAGGTCCTTGTCGCGCTTGTCGCGCGCGTCGGTGAGCAGCTTGGTCGCCTCGGCCCGCTTCTCCTCGGCCTCCCGCGCGGCCTTGGCCCGCTGCTGGGTGATCTCCCGCTCGGCGGTCGCGCGCAGGGTGGCGACCTCCCGCTCGACGGTCGACTTCAGCTCGGCCACCTCGTGCGCGGTGACCGTACGCAGCTGCTTGGTCTCCCGGTCGGCGTCGGCGCGGAGGGTGTCCGCCTCGCGGCGGGCCTGCACGCGCACCTCGGCGGCCTCCCGCTCGGCGGCGGTGCGGACACTGCCGGCCTCGCGCTCGGCGGTGGCCTTCATGGCCGCCGCCTCGGCGCGGGCCTTGTCGGTGATCTCCCGCGCCTCGAGGCGGGCGGCGGAGAGGATGCCCTCCGACTCGCGCTTGGCCTCGTTGCGGTGGTCGTTGGCCTGCTCCTCGGCCAACCGGAGGATCTGCTCGACGCGAGTGCCCAGGCCGCTGAGCGTCGGTCGGCTGTTCTCCTCGAGCTGCTTGTTGGTCTCGGTCAGCTTCTGCTCGAGCGCGCCCTGACGCTGCTCGGCCTGGCGGAGGCGGCGCTGCGCGTCGTTCATCCGCTGCTCGGCCTCGGCGCGGGCCTGCTCGGACTGACTCAGTGCGGCGCTCAGCCGGCCGATGAAGTCGTCGACCTGGTTGGTGTTGTAACCACGCAGGCCAACGGTGAAATCGGGCTGTGAGTTCGCGTTATCGAAGAACGCAAGAGGGGAGGACTGCTGCTGGGGCATTGGGACATACTCGCAGACGCCCCAGGGTGGTTCGCAAGAGTGGTCGGCAGCTTTCGCGTCCTGTTTACATGGTCAACTCCGCCCGGCGGCGGGACCGGACCAACCGGCGATCTTGGCAGGTCCCGGGCGGGTCGGACCGGGCCTGGACCGGGGCGTGAAAAGGGCCGCGGGTCGGTACCCGCGGCCCTTTGTCATCACGACAGTCGAATGGTGCCCCGGTCGTCCGGAAAGGCAATCCGGGACAACCGTACGGTCAGTGCCCGCGGAACCGGTTGATCGCGCTTTCGTGGCGGGAGCGCAGCTCGGTGTCGCGGACGCCGAGCCCGTCGGTGGGGGCCAGGCAGCGCACGCCGACCTTGCCCTGGTGCGCGTTGCGGTGCACCTCGTACGCGGCCTGACCGGTCTGCTCCAGCGCGTAGGTCTTCGACACGGTCGGGTGCACCTTGCCGAGCGCGACCAGGCGGTTGGCCTGCCACGCCTCGTGGTAGTTGGCGAAGTGGCTGCCGACGATGCGCTTGAGGTGCATCCAGAGGTAGCGGTTGTCGTACTGGTGCAGGAAGCCGCTGGTGGACGCGCAGGTGACGATCGTGCCGCCCTTCTTGGCGACGTAGACGCTGGCGCCGAACGTCTCCCGGCCCGGGTGCTCGAAGACGATGTCCGGGTCCTCGCCGCCGGTCAGCTCGCGGATGCGCTCGCCGAAGCGACGCCACTCGTCCTGGTCCTGGGTCTCCTCGTCCTTCCAGAACCGGAAGCCCTCGGCGCTGCGGTCGATGACCAGCTCGGCGCCCATCTTCCGGCACAGCTCGGCCTTCTCCGGCGAGGAGACCACGCAGACCGGGATCGCGCCGCCGTTGAGCGCCATCTGGGTGGCGTAGCCGCCGAGGCCGCCGGAGGCGCCCCAGATCAGCACCACGTCACCCTGCTTCATGTTCGCGCCGTGGTGTGAGACGAGCTGCCGGTAGGCGGTGGAGTTGACCAGGCCCGGGCTGGCCGCCTCCTCCCAGCTCAGGTGGCGCGGCTTCGGCATCAGCTGGTTGGCCTTGACCACGCACAGCTCGGCCAGGCCGCCGAAGTTGGTCTCGAAGCCCCAGATCCGCTGCTGCGGGTCGAGCATGGTGTCGTCGTGGCCGGCGGCGTCCTCCAGCTCGACCGACAGGCAGTGCGCGACCACCTCGTCGCCGGCCTTCCACCGGGTCACCCCGGGCCCGGTGCGCAGCACCACGCCGGCCGCGTCCGACCCGACCACGTGGTACGGCAGGTCGTGCCGCCGGGTCAGCTCGGAGAGCCGGCCGTAGCGCTGGAGGAACTTGAAGGTGGGCAGCGGCTCGAAGATGCTGGTCCACACCGTGTTGTAGTTGATCGCGCTGGCCATCACCGCGACCAGCGCCTCGCCCGGGGCCAACTCGGGGGTGGGCACCTCCTGGACGTGCAACGCCTTGCGCGGGTCCTTGTCGCGGGTGGCCATGCCGTCGAACATCCGGGTGTCCTCGGCGCGCACCACCACGCCCCGGTAGCTCTCCGGCACCGGCAGGCCGGCGAGGCCGGCAAGGTCCCGCTCCGGCTGCGCCGAGCCTTCCGCCGCCATGATCGCTTCGAGGATGTCCTGCACGGTGACCTCCCGTTCGTCCGCACCCACACCGGGGGCAGGGGTGCTGCCATCGTCGGCGCCGGTGCGACGGGACCGCCATGTCGGCAATCGACACATCCGGCACCGGTCGCGTTCCTGTGGAGCCGGACGTTACTGAACGGTAGCTAGGGCGGGAACCCCTCTGTGAAAAACTGCATCGACCGATGCGTGGAGGTGTCCGTGGGAACGTGCAAGCGCGCACTGCCGCGCGCGTTCCCACGTGTTAGGACGCAAGGAAGGGCCCCTTGTTAACAGACGTCTGTTAACAAGGGGCCCTTCCTTGCGTCTCAGGCGGGCTGGACCAGCTCGATCAGCACGCCGCCGGCGTCCTTCGGGTGCACGAAGTTGACCCGGGAGTTCGACGTGCCCCGCCGCGGGGCCTCGTAGAGCAGCCGGACGCCGCGCTCGCGCAGCGCCGCGCAGGCCGCGTCGATGTCCGCCACCGTGTACGCGACCTGCTGGATGCCCGGCCCGCGCTTGTCCAGGAACTTGCCGATCGTGGTGTCGGGCGAGAGCGGGGCGAGCAGTTGCACCATGCCGCCGGAGGCGTCCGGCCCGACCGCCAGCATCGCCTCGCGTACGCCCTGCTCGGTGTTCGTCTCGGTGTGCACGCAGCGCATCCCGAACGTGCGCTGGTAGAAGTCGATCGCGGCGTCCAGGTCGGCCACGGCGATCCCGACGTGGTCGATGCGGCGCAGGCCGATGTCTGTGACAAACTCGGCAGCGGGCTCGACGGGGGAGTTCTCAGCCATGGCGCTAGTCTGACCGAACAATCGTTAAGGCGTACAGGTCGGCACCCCCCCTCGGAGGCAGGCATGGCTTCGGTGATCGTCAGCGGCGCGCGAACCCCGATGGGGCGCCTGCTGGGCAACCTCAAGGACCTCCCCGCGACCAGACTCGGTGGCATCGCGATCAAGGCCGCGCTGGAGCGCGCCGGCGTGGCGCCCGAGCAGGTGCAATACGTGATCATGGGGCAGGTGCTCCAGGCCGGCGCCGGTCAGATCCCGGCCCGGCAGGCGGCCGTCGAGGCCGGCATCCCGATGTCCACCCCCGCGCTGACCATCAACAAGGTCTGCCTCTCCGGGCTGGACGCGATCGCGCTGGCCGACCAGCTCATCCGGGCCGGCGAGTTCGACGTCGTGGTGGCCGGCGGCATGGAGTCCATGACCAACGCCCCGCACCTGCTGCTCGGGCAGCGCTCCGGCTACAAGTACGGCGACGTGACGGTCAAGGACCACATGGCCCTGGACGGCCTCACCGACGCCTGGGACTGCTGCTCGATGGGTGAGTCCACCGAGCGGCACGGGGCGAAGCACGGCATCAGCCGGGAGGAGCAGGACGCCTTCTCGGCGGCCAGCCACCAGCGCGCCGCCGCCGCGCAGAAGAACGGCCACTTCGCCGACGAGATCACCCCCGTGATCATCCCGCAGCGCAAGGGCGACCCGCTGGTGATCAGCGAGGACGAGGGCATCCGGCCGGACACCACCGCCGAGTCGCTGGGCAAGCTGCGTCCCGCCTTCACCAAGGACGGGACCATCACCGCCGGCAGCTCCTCGCCGATCTCCGACGGCGCCGCCGCGGTGGTCGTGATGAGCAAGGCCAAGGCGAAGGAGCTGGGGCTCACCTGGCTGGCCGAGATCGGCGCGCACGGCAACGTGGCCGGGCCGGACAACTCCCTGCACTCGCAGCCGTCCAACGCCATCAACCACGCCCTGAAGAAGGGCGGCCTGAGCATCGACGACCTCGACCTGATCGAGATCAACGAGGCGTTCGCGGCGGTCGGCATCCAGTCCTCCCGGGACCTGGGGATCGACGCGGACAGGGTGAACGTCAACGGCGGCGCGATCGCGCTCGGCCACCCGATCGGCATGTCCGGCGCCCGCCTCGTCCTCACGCTCGCGATGGAGCTGAAGCGGCGCGGCGGCGGCACCGGCGCGGCCGCGCTCTGCGGCGGTGGTGGGCAGGGCGACGCGCTGATCATCCACGTGCCGACGGGTGGCGAGACCCAGGCGTGAGCGACGTGAACAGCCGGGCCACCGGTCCGGTGCGCCGCAGCCGGGACGTACCCCTGCTGGTGGAACGGGCCCGCGCGGGTGACCCCCGCGCGGTGGCCCGGCTGATCACCCTGGTCGAGTCCGGCGACGAGGTGCTGCCGCAGGTCGCGGCCGCGTTGGCGCCGTACGCCGGGCAGGCCCAGGTGGTCGGCCTCACCGGCTCGCCCGGGGTGGGCAAGTCGACCACCACCAACGAGCTGGTGCGGGCGCTGCGGGCGCGCGGTCACCGGGTCGGGGTGCTGGCCATCGACCCGTCCAGCCCGTTCACCGGCGGGGCGATCCTCGGCGACCGGGTGCGGATGCAGGACCACGCGACCGACCCCGGTGTCTACATCCGCTCGATGTCCAGCCGGGGCCACCTGGGCGGGCTCTCCGCGGCCACGCCCCAGGCGGTACGGGTGCTGGAGGGCGCCGGCTGCGACGTGGTGCTGGTCGAGACGGTCGGGGTCGGGCAGGCCGAGGTGGAGGTGGCCTCGCTGGCCGACACCACGCTGGTGCTGCTCGCCCCGGGCATGGGTGACGCGATCCAGGCGGTCAAGGCCGGCATCCTGGAGATCGCCGACGTCTTCGTGGTCAACAAGGCCGACCGGGACGGCGCCGACGCCACCGTCCGCGACATCCAGGGCATGATCGCGCTGGGTGAGCGCGGCCCGGGGGAGTGGCGCCCGCAGGTGGTACGCGCGATCGCCGCCCGGGCCGAGGGCATCGACGACATCGCCGCCGCGATCGACAAGCACCGCGACTGGCTGGAGCGGCACGGCGAGCTGCGCCGCCGGCGGGAGGCGCGGGCCGCCGCCGAGATCGAGGCGATCGCGCTGGGCGCGCTCCGCGCCCGGATCGGTTCGCTGCGCGACGGTACGCAACTGCCGACGCTCGCGGCGAAGGTGGCCGAGGGCGCGATCGACCCGTACGCCGCCGCCGACGACCTCCTGGCCCAGCTCGCCACCTGACGCCGCCGGTCCACCCTCGACGGTGGGTCGGGCGGGCGGTGGCGCGGCTTGTACGCTCCCGGGGTCGGTAGGAGCGAGGGTGTGGGGGAGAGCGTGGAGCACGAGGCGACGCAGGAGCTGTCCGTGACGCCGGCCGCCACCGCGGGCGGGACGACGCACGTCTCCGACGAGGTGGTGGAGAAGATCGCGGTGGCCGCCGCCAGGTCGGTGCCCGGCGTGGCCGAGCTGGGCGGCGACGTGGCCCGGTTCTTCAACTCCGTGCTCGACCGGATCGGGCTGGACCAGGTCGGCGACGCCCGGCGCGGCTGCTCGGCGCACGTGACGAACGGCGCGGCGGTGGTCAACCTGGTCATCGTGATCGACGGCGGCCGGCCGGTGCCCGAGGTGACCGAGGCGGTCCGCGCGGCCGTGACCTCGGCCGTCGAGGCGTACGGGCTGCGGGTCGACGAGATCAACATCAAGGTGGACGACGTGGCGCTGGGTGGCCCGGCGGCGCCCTCCGCCTGAGTGGGGTTACCGGCCGGTACGCCCGTCCTTAGCGATCGTTCAGGCCGGCGTTCTACACTCGGTCTTCGGCACGAGGACTCGAGGAGGAGCTCCGCGCATGGACGCTGACGAGATCGCCGCCGGCCGGGCCCGCTGGCAGGCCCGCTACGACGCCGCCCGCAAGCGCGACGCGGACTTCACCACGCTCTCCGGGCTGCCCGTGGAGCCGGTCTACGGCCCGCCCGAGGGCACCGCCTACCCGGGCTTCGAGCGGATCGGCTGGCCGGGCGAGTTCCCGTACACCCGGGGTCTGCACCCGACCGGTTACCGCGGGCGGACCTGGACCATCCGGCAGTTCGCCGGGTTCGGCAACGCCCGGCAGACCAACGAGCGCTACAAGATGATCCTCGGCGCCGGTGGCGGCGGGCTCTCCGTCGCCTTCGACATGCCGACGCTGATGGGCCGCGACTCGGACGACCCGCAGTCGCTCGGCGAGGTCGGCCACTGCGGCGTCGCGGTCGACACGGCCGCCGACATGGAGGTGCTCTTCGACGGCATCGACCTGGCCGCCGTGACCACCTCGATGACCATCTCCGGCCCGGCCGTGCCGGTCTTCTGCATGTATCTGGTCGCCGCCGAGCGGCAGGGCGCCGACCTGTCCACGCTGGACGGCACGCTCCAGACGGACATCTTCAAGGAGTACATCGCGCAGAAGGAGTGGCTGTTCGACCCCGAGCCGCACCTGCGCCTGATCGGCGACCTGATGGAGTACTGCGCCCGGGAGATCCCGCGCTACAAGCCGCTGTCGGTCTCCGGCTACCACATCCGCGAGGCCGGCTCGACCGCCGCGCAGGAGCTGGCGTACACGCTGGCCGACGGCTTCGGCTACGTCGAACTGGGCCTCTCCCGCGGGCTGGACGTCAACGTGTTCGCCCCCGGCCTGAGCTTCTTCTTCGACTCCCACGTGGACTTCTTCGAGGAGATCGCCAAGTTCCGCGCCGCCCGCCGGATCTGGGCCCGCTGGCTGCGCGACGTCTACGGCGCGACCAGCGAGAAGGCGCTCTGGCTGCGGTTCCACACGCAGACCGCCGGGGTGTCGCTGACCGCCCAGCAGCCGGTCAACAACGTGGTCCGGACCGCCGTGGAGGCGCTGGCCGCGGTGCTCGGCGGCACCAACTCGCTGCACACCAACGCGCTGGACGAGACGCTCGCCCTGCCCACCGACGAGTCGGCCGAGATCGCCCTGCGGACCCAGCAGGTGCTGATGGAGGAGACCGGGGTGGTCAACGTGGCCGACCCGCTCGGCGGCTCCTGGTACGTCGAGGCGCTCACCGACCGGATCGAGGCCGAGGCGGAGGAGATCTTCGCCCGGATCCGTCAGCTCGGCGGCGAGGGCCCGCACACCATCGGCCCGATGACCTCCGGCATCCTGCGGGGCATCGAGGACGGCTGGTTCACCGGGCACATCGCCGAGTCGGCGTTCGTCTACCAGCAGGCGCTGGAGAAGGGCGACAAGAAGATCGTCGGCGTCAACTGCCACACCGGCACCGTCGCCAAGGACCTGGAGATCCTGCGCATCTCGCACGAGGTGGAGCTGGAGCAGCGCCGGGTGCTCGCCGAGCGCAAGTCGGCCCGCGACGAGGCCGCGGTCACCGCCGCCGTCCGCCGGATGGTGGAGGTCAGCCGGACCGGGGAGAACATGATCCCGGCGATGCTGGACGCGGTCCGCGCCGAGGCCACCCTGGGCGAGATCTGCGACGCCCTGCGCGCCGAGTGGGGCGTCTACCGCGAGCCCGCCCGCTTCTAGTGCAAGGAAGGGCCCCTTCTTAACAGACGTCTGTTAAGAAGGGGCCCTTCCTTGCACCTCTGAGCAGGGGTGAGAGTCGCAACGTCGCCGTTGCGGGTGAGCGGCGTTCGGTGTGACACGTGCGAGACTAGACAACCATGAGCGACCCACGGATCACCTCGTCGATCTTCACCCGCGGCGCGGTCGACCTCAGCGCGCTGCGCACCCCCGCACCGGCCGACACCCCCTCCGCCACACCGTCACCGGGCGGTCCGCCCGCCGGGCTGCCGGGCAGCCCCGCCGGCTCCGCCGCCGTGATCGACGTGACCGAGGCGAACATCCAGTCCGAGGTGCTCGAACGCTCGCTCTCCACACCGGTAGTGGTCTTCTTCGGCGCCGCCGGCTACCCGGAGAGCGACCAGTTCGCCCCGGTGCTGGAGCGGCTGGCCGCCGAGGGCGCAGGAGCGTGGCTCCTGGCCCGGGTCGACGTGCAGCAGCAGCCGCGGCTCGCGCAGATGTTCCAGCTCCAGACGTTGCCGACCACGTACGCCATCGTCGGCGGTCGCCCGGTCGACGCCTTCCCCGGCGTGGTGCCCGAGTCCCAGCTGCGCCAGTGGCTCCAGGCCGTGCTCAAGGCCGCCGGGGTCACCATGGCCGAGCCCGAGGACCCGCGGCTCGACGCGGCCGACGACGCGCTGATGAGCGGTGACCTCGACGCCGCCGAGGCGGCGTACCGGAAGATCCTGGCCGAGTCCCCGGCGGACGCGGCGGCGGAGGCGGGCCTGGCGCAGGTCGGGCTGGCCCGCCGGGTGGCCGGCGCGGACCCGCAGGGCGCGCTCGACGCGGCCGCGGCCGCCCCCGACGACGTGGCGGCGCAGCTGCTGGCCGCGGACATCGAGGTGCTCAGCGGCCTGGCCGACCAGGCCTACCAGCGGCTGGTCGGCCTGGTCCGCCGGACCGCCGGGGACGAGCGGGACACGGTACGCCAGCACCTGCTCAGCCTGTTCACGATCGCCGGCCCGGACGATCCCGCCGTGGCCTCCGCCCGACGCGCACTGGCCAGCGCGCTGTTCTGAGTTCGTCGCACACCGTGCGGGCCGGCGCACCGCCGGCCCGCCCGACCACCGAGGACGGGAGCCCATGATGCGCCGGATCGCCGTCCTCGACGCGCCGACCAACCTCGGCCTGCGGCCGCCCACGCCCAGCTCCGTCCCGGGCTGCGGCAAGGCCCCCGGGGCGTTGCGCGACCACGGGCTGCTCGCCCGGCTGCGAGCCCGGGACGCCGGCTGTCTGACCCCGCCCCGCTACGACCCCGGTGACTGGCGACCCGGCGACGGCGTCTGCCACGCGCCGGAGATCTCCGGATACTCCGTGGCGCTGGCCGACCGGATCGGCGCGATCATCGACCGCGGCGAGTTCCCGCTGGTGCTCGGCGGGGACTGCTCGGTGCTGCTCGGCTCGGCGCTGGCCATGCACCGGCTCGGTGAGGCGGTCGGCGGACGGATCGGGCTGGTCTTCGTCGACGGCCACTCCGACTTCCGGCACCCCGGCAACGCCTCGTACGTGGGCGCCGCCGCCGGGGAGGACCTGGCGCTGGTCACCGGGCGGGGGCAGCCCGACCTGGCGGCCATCGAGGGGCGACGCCCCTACTTCCGCGACATCGACGTGGTGGTGCTCGGCATCCGCGCACAGGACGAGTACCGCCTCGACCTCCAGGCCGCCGGTATCACCACCCGTCCGGTGCCGGCGCTGCGCGCCGAGGGCGCGGCCCGCACCGCCCAGTGGGCGCACGAACAGCTCGTCGACTGCGCCGGCTACTGGGTGCACATCGACGTGGACGTGCTCGACCCGGCCGTGATGCCGGCCGTGGACGCGCCCGACCCCGGCGGCATCGCCTTCGCCGAGCTGGAGATCCTGCTCGCCGGGCTGGTCGACACCCCGCACTGCCTCGGCGTCGAGCTGACCGTCTTCGACCCCGACTACGACCAGGACGGCGCGTACGCGGCGGAGATCGTGAACACGGTGGTGGCCGGGCTCGCCCCGGTGGTGGCCCCGGGCGCGGTACCGCCCCGGCTGCTGCCGGCCACCCCGCCGGCGCCGGCGCCCCGGGCGGGCAACGGCCGGCCGGAGCGGGACCGGCTACCCGCCCCCGTTGCCGTACCGGCCCCCGCCGTGGCCGTGGAGCCGATCGGCCCGGTTCCCACCGCCGACGGCGACGGGCCGAACGCCGTCGACGACCGTGCGCCGAGCGAGCCCGTCGGTGATGACCCGTTGGGGCCGGGCCGCCTTCGGCGCCCGCCCGTCGAGGACGACGAACCGGCCGTGAACCGGCCGGGCATCGACGTCACCTGAGGACGCCGGCGCGCTGCTCAGCGGGCGAGGCCGCGCAGGAAGCGCTCGGCGATCGGCACCGCGCTCGTCGTGCTCGACCCGCCCTGCTCGACGAAGACGGCGAACGCCACGTCGCCCTGCCAGCCGACGAACCACGCGTGGGTGTGCGCCGGGTTGTTGTCGTACTCGGCGGTGCCGGTCTTGCCGTGCACCGGCTCACCGGGCACCTTCGCCAGCGCCGTGCCGGTGCCGGACGTGACCACGCCGCGCATCATCGTCTTCAGCGCCGCGACGGACTCCGGCTTGAGCGCCGGCCCGGCCGGTGCGGGCTTCGCCGGCGCCGGGTCCAGCAGCAGCTTCGGCTGCTCCCAACGCCCCCGCGCCACCGCGGCGGTGGCGCCGGCCATCGCCAGCGGACTCACCACGGTGGTGCCCTGGCCGATCGCGGCGGCGGCCTGCTCGGTGGGCCCACCGTTCGCGGAGACCTTGCCGGTGAACACGTCCGCGCCGAGGTCCCAGCCGGCCTCCAGGCCGAGCGTGCGGCCGGCCTGCGCGAGCCCGTCCGGGCCGAGCTTCGGCGCGAGCGCGGTGAAGGCGGTGTTGCAGGACTTGGCGAAGTCGGTGGCGAAGGGCACCGGGCCCAGCTCGAAGTTGTCGGAGTTCTTGAAGATCCGGCCGTCGACCTCGGAGGTCTTCGGGCAGTCCACGGTCGTCTGCGGGGTCACCGCGCCCCGGTCGAGCAGGCCGAGCGCGCTGACCATCTTGAACGTCGAGCCGGGCGGGACCTGGGCGGTGAAGGCGAGGTTCTCGCCGGCCGCGCCGGGCCCGTTCGCGGTGGCCAGCACGGCGCCGTCGCTGATCCGCACGGCGACCAGCGCCGAGCGCCGGGTCTGGCCGCGCAACGCGGCGTCGGCGGCGTTCTGGGTGGCCACGTCGAGCGTGGTCTTCACCGGCTGCCCGGCCTTCGGGTCGCTGCGGAACAGTTCGGCGCCGGTCGGTTCGGTGGCGCCCTCCGGGGTGAGCCGCTCGGTGATCACGGTGATCCCGGGGACGCCGCGCAGGCGCTCGTCGTACCGGCCCTGCAGGCCGCCGTGGCCGACCAGGTCGCCGCGGGCGTACCGGTCGGGGTGGGCCTGGAGGTCGTCGGCCTGGGCCGGGTCGACCGAGCCGAGCAGCGCCCGGGCGAACTCCCGGGTCGGGGCGAGCATCAGCTTGTCGGTGGGGAACCGGGTGCCGGGCAGCTCGTAGATCCGGGGCTTGATCTGCCGGTAGGCCTCGTCCCGCAGCGTCACCACCTCGACCACCGCGTCCCGGTCCGCCTCCTTGAGGCGTTTGGGCAGGTCGCTCAGGTCGACCGGCGGGGTGAGCGCGGGCCGCACCGCCTTGAACGCGGCGTCCAGCCGGCGCACCAGGCCCGGCACGTCGGTGACCTCGCCGGGGGCGATCTGCACCCGGACGACCGGGCGCGGCGTGACGATCGGCTGGCCGGCGGCGTCCAGCACGCCGGCCCGTTGTGCCGCCTCCCGGCGCAGGGCGAGGCGGTCGCCCTCCTCCAGCTTCTCGTGCACCACGGCCGGCTCCCAGATCACCTGCCACCGGTCGTCGCCGCCGCGCTTGAGGCGCAGCTTGTTGTCGTAGGACCAGCGGACGCCACCGGGCAGCGGCCAGGTCAGCCGGACCCGGGCGGTCGCGATGTCGCCCTTGGTGGTGATCTCGCCGGTGCGCTCCAGGGCCGGTGGGGCGGCGGCCAGCTCGCCGGAGAGCGCCTTGAGTCGCTTCGTCACCTCGGCGGCCGGCACCCGCGCGCCGGTCGGCTCGACGAAGCCGACCGGTTGCAGGTCACCGGAGCGCCAGCCGGTCAGGAACGCGTCGACGGCCTGCTCCGGCCCATCCTCGCCGGAGCAGGCGGTCACCGCCCCGGCCGCCATCAGGACGGCGGCCGCCGTCGCGGCCAGGCGGTGACGGGTGTGACGGCGGGGGCGGACGGGGTACGACACGGGCATGAAGCGGTCCCTCCGGTGCTCAACTGCCCTGCACGCTAGTACGACGCGCGGCTCTCCACCGTCCCGCCGCCTCGTCCGCCGGGGTGACACGCGGCGCGTGGCAGTGTGATGAACATCGCCAGTCGGGGTACTCCGCGACCGGCCGACCACGAACCCGCAACGGGTGAAAGGACAGAGTCCCGATCCGGACGTCCGGCCGGTGGTCCGCCGACGAAGGCACACAGCGGCAGGGCCTAGGCTGGGCGGCAGAGTGACCCACAACGCGGTGGGTCGAGGGGAGTGGCACCGATGGACCGGCGTCCGGCGATCAAACCGGGACCCGACCTCCGGCAGGCTGACACCAGCCGGGACGATGACAGCTTCGATTCGGCGACCGACGGGGACGGTTACGGCCGTCTCGACACAGGAGTGACCGGGATGACCGGTTCCAGCATCGACACCCTCTACGACCTGGGCCTGCCTGCGCAGGCGCTGGCCGACGAGTCCGAGGACGCCGAGCTGGACGAGCCCGTACCCAACGCGGAGCGCCTGGTCGCCCAGGCGGTGGCGCTGGCCGGCGACGACCACGACGCGGCCACCCTGGTGGACCGGTTCTGGCGGTTCGCGCCGGACGAGGAGTTGATCGGCTTCACCGCCGAGGAGATGCTGGAGGCGGCCCGGGCCCACCGGGACCTGGCCCAGCAGCGGGTGCCGGGCGAGCTGAAGCTGCGCATCCACGAGCCGGACGCCGAGCAGCACCACACGGTCGTCGAGATCGTCACCGACGACATGCCGTTCCTGGTCGACTCGGTCACCGCGCTGCTGAACTCCCGTCACCTCGACGTGCACCTGCTGGTGCACCCGCTGGTCGTGGTCCGGCGCGAGCCGTTGGGCCGGCTCACCGAGGTCTCCGCCGACGTGGAGCCGGACGACGCGATCGCCGGTGACCTGGTCGAGAGCTGGATGCGGATCGAGATCGACCCGGTCCGCGACCCGGCCGAGCGGGAGGCGCTGCGCCGCGAGTTGCAGCGGGTGCTGACCGACGTGCGGGAGGCCGTCGAGGACTGGCCCAAGATGCGGCAGCGGGCGCTGGCGCTCGCCGACGAGTTGGCCGCCGCCCGCACGTCGGACAACCGGCCGCCGGTGCCGGAGAAGGACATCACCGACTCGGTGGAGCTGCTGCGGTGGCTCGCCCACGACCACTTCACGTTCCTCGGCTACCGGGAATACCGGCTGGTCGACACCGACGGTACGGGCGGCGGCGGGCAGGCCCTCGAAGCCGTCCTCGGCACCGGGCTGGGCATCCTGCGCTCGGACTCGCCGGAGGCCCGGTCGCTCAACTCGATGACGCCCGAGGCGCACGAGAAGGTGCTGGAGAAGCGCCTGCTCATCATCACCAAGGCCAACTCGCGGGCCACCGTGCACCGGTCGGCCTACCTGGACTACATCGGCTTCAAGATCTTCAACGAGGCCGGCGAGGTGGTCGGGGAGCGCCGCTTCCTCGGCCTGTTCTCCACCGCCGCGTACCGGACCAGCGTGCAGGAACTGCCGGTGGTGCGCCGCAAGGTCGCCGAGGTGCTGGACCGCTCGGGCCTGAGCCTGCGCAGCCACTCCGGCAAGGACCTGCTGCAGATCCTGGAGACCTACCCGCGCGACGAGCTGTTCCAGATCAAGACCGACGACCTCTACCACGCGGTGATCGGCGTGCTGCGGATGGCCGGCCGCCGGCAGCTGCGGGTCTTCCTGCGCCGCGACGCGTACGGGCGGTTCATCTCCTGCCTGATCTACCTGCCGCGGGACCGGTTCACCACGCAGAACCGGTTGCGCATGCAGGACATCCTGCTGCGCGAGCTGAACGGCGTCGGCGTCGACTACACCACCCGAGTGACCGAGTCGATGCTGGCCCGGGTGCACTTCATCGTCCGCACCGACCCGAACAACCCGCCCGGCGAGATCGACGCCGACCTGCTCGCCGAGGAGCTGGCCGACGCGACCCGCCTCTGGGACGACGACTACCGGCTGGTGCTGGAACGCAAGCTCGGCGACGAGCAGGCCAAGCACCTGTTCGCCCGGTACGCCGACGCGTTCCCGGAGGGCTACAAGGACGGGCACACGCCGTACGAGGCGATGAAGGACCTGGCCAAGCTGGAGCTGCTGGAGGAGCCCGGCCAGCTGGAGATGCACCTGTTCCGCAAGCAGTTGGCGCCCCGCCCGTACGCCGCCGGCCGCGCCGCCGAGGCCGACGAGGCCCTGGACGTGCGGTTCAAGGTCTACCGGTACGGCGAGCCGATGATGCTCTCCGCCGTGCTGCCGGTGCTGCACTCGCTCGGCGTGAAGGTGGTCGACGAGCACCCGTACGAGGTGGAGCGCGTCGACGGCCGGATCTGGCTCTACGACTTCGGTCTGGAGCTGCCCGAGCGGCACCAGGACCTGGCCGAGGTGCGACCGCACGTGGAGAACGCGTTCGCCGCCGCGTGGCGGGGCGAGGCCGAGGTGGACGGCTTCAACGAGCTGGTGCTGCGGGCCGGGCTCACCTGGCGGCAGGTGGTCGTGCTGCGGGCGTACGCGAAGTACCTGCGGCAGGCCGGCACCGTGTTCTCCCAGGAGTACATGGAACAGACGTTCATCGCGTACCCGCGGATCGCCGGGCTGCTGGTGGAGCTGTTCGAGACCCGGTTCGCGCCGGGCGCGAACACGCTGGACGAGCGCCGGCAGCGCAGCGGCGAGCTGGTCGAGGCGATCGGCGAGGCGCTGGACGAGGTGGCCAGCCTGGACCAGGACCGGATCCTGCGCGCCTACCTGACGCTGATGCAGGCCACGCTGCGCACCAGCTTCTACCAGAAGCCGGTGGGCGGGCGGCCGAAGGCGTACGTGGCGTTCAAGCTGGACCCGCAGGCGATCCCGGACCTGCCGGCGCCCCGGCCCAAGTTCGAGATCTTCGTCTACTCGCCCCGTTTCGAGGGCGTGCACCTGCGGTTCGGGCCGGTGGCCCGGGGCGGCCTGCGCTGGTCCGACCGGCGCGAGGACTTCCGCACCGAGGTGCTCGGCCTGGTCAAGGCGCAGATGGTCAAGAACGCGGTGATCGTGCCGGTGGGCGCCAAGGGCGGCTTCGTGCTCAAGCAGAAGCCGGGCGACCGGGACGAGGCGGTGGTCTGCTACAAGGAGTTCATCTCCGCGCTGCTCGACGTCACGGACAACATCGTCAGCGGCGAGATCGTGCCGCCGGTCGACGTGGTCCGGCACGACGGCGACGACCCCTACCTCGTGGTGGCGGCGGACAAGGGCACGGCCACGTTCTCCGACATCGCCAACGAGATCTCCACCGCGCACAGCTTCTGGCTGGGCGACGCGTTCGCCTCCGGCGGCTCCGCCGGCTACGACCACAAGAAGATGGGCATCACCGCCCGGGGCGCCTGGGAGTCGGTGAAGCGGCACTTCCGCGAGCTGGGCCACGACACCCAGACCCAGGACTTCACCGTGGTCGGCGTCGGCGACATGTCCGGCGACGTGTTCGGCAACGGGATGCTGCTGTCGAAGCACATCCGGCTGCTCGCCGCCTTCGACCACCGGCACATCTTCCTGGACCCGGACCCGGACGCGGCCCGCTCCTGGGACGAGCGCAAGCGGTTGTTCGACCTGCCCCGGTCGTCGTGGGAGGACTACGACCCGCAGCTGATCTCGGCCGGCGGCGGCATCTACCCGCGTACCGCGAAGTCGGTGCCGATCACGCCGCAGGTGCGCGCGGTGCTCGGCCTCGACGACGACGTCACGCAGCTCAGCCCGCAGGAGCTGATGAAGGCGATCGTCACCGCGCCGGTGGACCTGTTCTGGAACGGCGGCATCGGCACCTACGTGAAGGCGTCGACGCAGACCAACGCCGAGGTCGGGGACAAGTCCAACGACGCCATCCGGGTGGACGGCAAGAGCCTGCGCTGCCGGGTGGTCGGCGAGGGCGGCAACCTGGGCTTCACCCAGCAGGGCCGGATCGAGTACGCCGCGGGCGGCGGCCGCATCTACACCGACTTCATCGACAACGCGGCCGGGGTCGACTGCTCCGACCACGAGGTGAACATCAAGATCCTGCTCAACACGGCGGTCGCCGACGGTGAGCTGGACCGGCCGGAGCGCGACGAGCTGCTGGCCCAGATGACCGACGAGGTCGCCGAGCTGGTGCTGCGGGACAACTACGACCAGGCCCGGGCCGTCAACAACGCCCAGGCGCAGGCCGCCTCGTTGCTCCCGGTGCACCGGCGCATGATCAACGAGCTGGAGCGCTCCGGTGCGCTGGACCGGGCGTTGGAGGCGCTGCCGCCGGACGAGGAACTGGCGGTCCGCGCCGAGAACGGGCTGACCGCGCCGGAGTTCGCGGTGCTGCTCGCGTACGTGAAGATCGTGCTGGAGCGCGAGATCGTCGGCGAGGGACTGGCGGACGAGGAGTGGACGACCGACGTCCTGGTCAACTACTTCCCGACCCCGCTGCGGCAGCGCTTCGCCGATCGGATGGGCCGGCACCGGCTGCGCCGGGACATCGTCACCACGGTCCTGGTCAACGAGGCGATCAACCGGGGCGGCATCTCGTTCGTCTTCCGGGTGGTCGAGGAGACGGCCGCCTCCGCGGCCGACGTGCTGCGGGCGTACGTGGTGGTCCGTGAGGTGTTCGGGCTGGGCGAGCTGTGGAACGCGGTCGAGGCGCTGGACAACAAGGTCTCGCCCGAGCTGCAGACCGCCGTCTACCTGGACACCCGGCGGCTGCTCGACCGCGCGGTGCGCTGGCTGGTGACCAACCGGCGCTCGCCGATCGACGTGCCGGCGGAGATCGCCCGGCTGCGCGACGGGGTGACCCGGCTCCTGCCCGACCTGGAGCACCTGTTCTGGGGCACCGAGCGGGAGGCGATCGCGGCGCACATCGAGTCGCTGGTCGGCAAGGGGCTGCCGCGTGACCTGGCCGAGCAGGCGACCCGCCTGATGTACAGCTTCGGCCTGCTCGACATCGTCGAGACCGCGCAGACGACCGGGCGGGACGTGAGCGAGGTGGCCTCGGTCTACTTCGTGCTCAGCGACCGGTTCCGGGTGGACGCCCTGCTGTCGAAGATCTCCCTGCTGCCCCGGGAGGACCGGTGGCAGACCCTGGCCCGGATGGCGCTGCGCTACGACCTGTACGCCGCGCTGGCCGCGCTCACCGCGGAGGTGCTCGGGTCCACCCCGGACAGCCTCCCGCCGGCGGAACGGGTGCAGGAGTGGGAGCAGGCGAACGCGACCTCGATCCACCGGGCCCACCGGGCGATGGGGGAGTTCGACGAGTCCCGCGCCGACCTGTCCGCGCTGTCCGTGCTGCTGCGTCAGATCCGTACCCTGGTCCGGACCTCGGCGGCGGCCTGACGGCTTCCGTCCGCGCGTGGCCCGGTGGTCGGGGAACCGACCGCCGGGCCACGGCCGTTCGCGGCTACGCGGTCATCCGGGCGTAGACGACGATGTTGTTCAGGTAGCTGCCGGCGGTCCGGTCGAACACCCCGCCGCAGGTGACCACCCGCAGGCCCGGCACGTCGGACGGGCCGTAGACCTGCTCCGCCGGGAACGCGGTCTTCGGGTACGACCGGACCTCGTCCACGGTGAACGTGGCGGTCGAGCCGTCCTGCCGGACGACGGCGATGGCGTCGCCCGGCACCAGCGCGCCCAGGTTGAAGAAGACCGCCGGGCCGAGCTGGGCGGAGTCGACGTGCCCGACGACGACGGCGTTGCCGACCTCGCCGGGACTGGCGCCGGGGGAGTACCAGCCGGCCTTCATCGCCTGGTCCAACGGGGGCACCTGGACCGTGCCGTCCGGGTTGGTGCCGAGCGTCATGATCTCGGCGGACACCCCGATCCGGGGGATCGAGATGGTGGTCGGCGCCGACCGGGGCAGCGCGACCGGCGCGGCCGGCGAACCCGGATCGGCCGGTGTGCCCGAGACGGCCGGCGCCGGCGGGGTGGCGGCCGCCGGGGTGGGGGAGCCGACGGCGGCGCCGGGCGGCGTGACCGGCGCGTCGGGGGAGGACGTCTCCTCCACTGTCGGGTCGAGGTCGACGTCGGGTGCCGGGTCGGTGGCGACCGGCCCGGCCTGCGCGATCGGCTGCGGCGGGGTGGGCGCTGGGACGGTCCGCACGGACGCGCCGATCAGCCCGGCGCCCACCATGGCGAGCAGGACGACGACGGCCGCGCCGGCGGCACGCCACGGTCTCCCGTGACGGCCGCCGGCCCGGGTCGTCGTCCGGTCAGACCAGGCCACCGGCCCGCCGCCGACGCAGCAGCACCAGGCCGCCCAGCGCCGCGGCGCCGATCATGCCCGCGCCACCGGTGGCGAGACCGCGGTCCACGCCGGTGGTGGCCATCCCGCCGTCACCGCCGTCGACGCCACCGCGGGGCAGGACCACCAGTTCGCCCTCGCCGCAGGAGCCCCTGAGCTCGTAGCGGCCGGGGCGGGCGTGCTCGGAGACGGTGGCCTCGCCGTAGTAGACGAAGTCCTTCCCGTGCTCCCAGCCGGCCTCGTCGCCGCCACGGTCGTACTCGTCGCCGCCGTGGCCGTACTCGCCGCCGGACTGCCAGTCCTTGCCGTGGTCGTCCTTGGCGTCCTTGCCGTAGTCGTCCTTGGCGTAGTCGTCCTTGCCGTAGTCGTCCTTGGCGTAGTCGTCCTTGCTGTAGTCGTCCTTGCTGTAGTCGTCCTTGCCGTCCTGCCAGGCGCCGTGCTCGTCCTTGGCGTCCCGGCCGTGGCCGTCCTTGCCGTCCTTGCCGTGCTCGTCCATCGCCCAGTCGGCGGCGTCCCGGCCCGGCTGCTCCTTCTCCCAGCCCGGTTCGGCGTCCTGGCCGTACTCCTCGTGGCCCTGCCAGTCGGCCTGGTCGCCGTGGTCGGCGGCCACCCCGCCGCCCATGCCGCCCGGCTGCTCGCCGCCCGGCTGCGGAACGTCGGCCGGCGGCTGCGGCATGCCGTTGCCACCCGGGCCGTGGTCGTCCTTGCCCTGCTCGTTCCGACCCTCCGGGGCCTTGCCGTGGTCGTCTTTGCCGTCGGGGCCCTTGCCGTGGTCGTCGCGACCGTGCTCGTCCTTGCCGTCGGGGCCCTGGTCGGCGTTCCAACCTCCGTCGGACCAGTCACCGCCCTTGTCGGACCAGTCGCCACCCTTGTCCGACCAGTCGCCGTGCTCGCCGTCACGGGCCGGGTGGAGGTCGACCTTGCCGGTCACCTTCGACCAGACGGTGGCGTGCTCCTGGGGCTCGGAGCAGATCTCGAGCAGTTCGACGGTGTCACCCGCCTTGACCACGTGCGGCTTGGCGATGACCTTCCCCTCGTCGTGTCCGCCCGCGTAGGCCATCCCGGGGGTGAACACGAGAAGGCCCGCGCCGCCCAGAGCGGCACCTGCGACGACCTTCCCGAGCATCTTCTTAGCCATGACCAGCGTCACTCCATCCCTGTTCGTCCTGAGCCCGACGTCAGTCGAGCTACCGCCGACGTTAGACCTTTTCGCGACTTATTCGGGGAAAGATTCGTTTTTAGGAGTTTGCCGATGATGTGCCCATGATGGTGTTAAGTCGGCCGGAGGTCCGGTGTGCGCCCCTCCGGGACCACGTCGCCCTGCTGCCCCGTTCGCTCCGCTTCTCCGGCCACCCCCGGTGCGTCCTGCTCGCTGGGACAACCGGTCCGCATGACGGACAGGCTGGAGATCTTGGTATGGCGAGGCCCCTCTGGGGGCCGTTTCGTGCCAAGATCGCGAGCCGCGCGAGCCGCGCGAGCCGCGCGAGCCGCGCGAGCCGCGCGAGCCGCGCGAGCCGCGCGAGCCGCGCGAGCCAGCGTAGGGCGGGATGTTGGGAGGTAGGGTCGGGGAGGCGTATCGAGGCATTGCCATGGAAGCGCTCCCATGCAAGAATCGCTGCACGCGGTTCGGGGAGCCACACCGCGAGCTGAGGCGTCGAGGGCAACCGGTCTCACCGGGCGACGTCGGGCTCCCATCGGCCGGTCCTGCGGACCGGTCGGCACCACCACCACCTCACGCCCGTCCGGGTCGGGCGTCCCCCGAAGAAACCCGTGGCGCGCACGGCCGTTCCCGCAGGACGACCGCCGCCGCCATTCCGCCGGGCCGTACGCGGATCCGGTCTCGCCCAAGGAGATCAGTGGCATGAATCTGTGGAGAAGGCTGTCCGGCCGGAGCCGGACGCTCGCGCTCACCGGCGCCGGCGTCCTCGTGGCCGGCGGGCTGGTGACCCTCCCGGTCACCGCGGCTCAGGCCGCGACCCAGTGCAGCGTGGACTACACCACCAGCGACTGGCCCGGTGGCTTCACCGCCACCGTCGTCATCAAGAACCTCGGTGACCCGGTCAGTTCGTGGAACCTCGGCTTCACCTTCCCGAACAGCTCGCAGCGCGTCCAGCAGGGCTGGTCGGCGAAGTGGTCGCAGACCGGCCAGAACGTGACCGCGCAGAACGAGTCCTACAACGGCTCGCTGGCCACCGGCGCCAGCACCAGCATCGGGTTCAACGGCGCGTGGAGCGGCAGCAACCCGAAGCCGACCCAGTTCACCCTGAACGGCACGGTCTGCAACGGCGGCACGCCGCCCACCACGACCCCGCCGACGACCACCCCGCCGACGACGACGCCGCCCACCACGACGCCGCCAACCACCACCCCGCCCACCACGACCCCGCCGACCACGACCCCGCCGGGGCAGAAGGTCGACAACCCGTACGCCGGGGTGAAGGGGTACGTGAACCCGGAGTGGAAGGCCAAGGCCGAGTCGGTGGCCGGTGGCAACCGGGTGTCGAACAACCCGACCGCGGTCTGGCTGGACCGGATCGCCGCCATCAACGGCACCACCGACAGCAGCTCCAACGGTGCGATGGGCGTGCGTGACCACCTGGACGCCGCGCTCGCCCAGGGCGCCGGCTACATCCAGTTCGTCATCTACAACCTGCCCGGCCGGGACTGCGCCGCGCTGGCCTCCAACGGCGAGCTGGGCCCGGACGAACTGCCCCGCTACAAGTCCGAGTACATCGACCCGATCGCCGCGATCCAGAGCGACGCGAAGTACAAGAACCTGCGCATCGTCAACATCATCGAGATCGACTCGCTGCCCAACCTGGTGACCAACACCTCGGGCAACCCGGGCGGCACCGCGATGTGCGACACGGTCAAGGCCAACGGCGCCTACGTCAATGGCGTGGGTTACGCCCTGGCCAAGCTCGGCGCGATCGGCAACGTCTACAACTACATCGACGCCGCCCACCACGGCTGGATCGGCTGGGACAGCAACTTCGGCCCGGTCGCCGACCAGCTCAAGGCCGCCGCCGTCGCGTCCGGCAGCACGGTGCGCAACGTGACGGGCTTCATCGTCAACACGGCCAACTACTCCGCGCTCAAGGAGCCGTACGTCAAGATCACCGACTCGGTGAACGGCCAGACCGTGCGGCAGTCCAAGTGGATCGACTGGAACCAGTACGTCGACGAGCTGTCCTTCGCCCAGGCGTTCCGGCAGAAGCTGGTCTCGGTGGGCTTCGACAGCAACATCGGCATGCTGATCGACACCTCCCGCAACGGCTGGGGCGGCACCGCCCGGCCCACCGGGCCGGGCCCGCTGACCAGCGTGGACGCGTACGTCAACGGTGGTCGGGTCGACCGCCGCATCCACCTCGGCAACTGGTGCAACCAGGCCGGCGCGGGTCTCGGCGAGCGGCCGAAGGCCAACCCGGAGCCCGGCATCGACGCCTACGTGTGGGTGAAGCCCCCGGGTGAGTCGGACGGCTCCAGCAAGGAGATCCCGAACAACGAGGGCAAGGGCTTCGACCGGATGTGCGACCCGACGTACACCGGCAACGCCCGCAACGGGAACAACCTCTCCGGCGCCCTGCCGGACGCGCCGATCTCCGGCGCGTGGTTCCCGGCCCAGTTCGCGCAGCTGATGCAGAACGCCTACCCGGCGCTCTGAGTCACCGCCGGACCACCCGCGGCGGCGGGAGTGAGGCACCGCCGCGCGGGTTCCCCGGGCCCCTGGTCGACGCCCACGTCGGCCAGGGGCCCCCGGCCGTCCGGGGTCAGGGGACCGTACGCTCGATCGCCGCCCGGCCCAGCTCGGCCAGGTCGTGGCGGGCCCGCTCCAGGTTCTCCGGGGTCATGTCCTGACCCCGGGCCCGCACCAGGTCCTCCGGTTCCCACGGCTGCTCCGCGCCGGTGCGGATGTTGTCCCCGCCGGCGCCCGTGCCGGTGCCGGTCGCACCGGTGCCGGCCGCGTAGGGGTCGCCGATGAGGTCCGGCGCGCCGGTGTCGGCCACCGCGCCGTCCGGCTCGGTGAAGGTCGGGTTGTCCGGGTCGGTGCCGCCGGCACGCAGCTGCGGCACCGTGCTGTCGTCGTCCACCGCCGCCGCCACCTCGGGGGTCTCCTCCAGCGGCCGTTCGCCACCGCGGTCACGATCGGTCATGCTGCTGCCCTCCTGTCCCACTGCGTGATCCCCGGCGTACCCGGTGCGGGCCCGGCCATGCCGACCGGGCCCGACAGCCCGCCGGATCAGGAGTCGTCCGGCCCGGGCTCCGGCGCCTCGGTCGGGCTCAGCCGCTGCCACAGCAGCATGAGCAGCCCGAAGACCAGCATCACCGCGCCGGCCCACAGGTTGATCCGGACGCCCTGCGCCTTGTCGATCTCGGCCGAGGAGTCGAAGAGTCCCATCAGCCCGACGATCAGGCCGTACACGACGAACAGCCCGCCGATCACCCGGCGGATGTCGAACAGCCGGGCCGCCGCCGAACGCGCCTCCCGGGCGTCCTCGGTCTCGTCGACCAGCGGGTCGTGGGCCTCGCCGCCCTGGTAGTGGCGGTCCTCGTTGTCTGCCATGGCGTGGGTCCCTTCCTCAGAAGACCGGGATGTAGAAGAGGGCGGCCAGGATCACGGCGACGACGCCGAGCAGCACCGGCGAGCGGTACCAGGCCGCGTCGCCGGCCAGCGAGTCGTCGGCCAGCGTGGTGTCGCTGCGGCCGTACACCAGCCCGGTCAGCTCGCTGTCGGTCTTCGGCCGGGTCAGCGGCGTGACGATCGCGGCCACCACCGCGACGGTCACGAAGGCCAGGCCCGCGCCCCAGAAGCTCTCCTCCAGGTCCGAGTTGAAGCTGATCACGCCGGTCTTGTAGAGCACGTAGGTGGCGATCGCCACCACCGTGCCGGACAGCAGCGACCAGAAGCCGGCCAGCGCGCTCATCCGCCGCCAGAACATGCCGATGATGAACGTGCCGAAGAGCGGGGCGTTGAAGACCGAGAAGAGCGCCTGGATGTAGTTCATGATGTTGCTGAAGCCGGCCGCGATGAACGCGGTGCCGATGCCGACCACCACGGCCACGACCGTGGCGATCCGGCCCACCCGCACGTAGTACCCGTCCGGCCGGTCCGGCCGGAAGTACGCCTGCCAGATGTCGTACGTGAAGACGGTGTTGAAGCCGCTGACGTTGGCCGCCATGCCGGCCATGAACGAGGCCACCAGGCCGGTGACCGCGATGCCGAGCACGCCGTTGGGCAGCAGGTCGCGCATGAGCAGCGGGATGGCGTTGTTGTAGACCAGGTCACCCTGGTCGGCGCCGAGCCCCTTGACCGTGATCAGGGCGATCAGGCCGGGGATCACGGTGACCACCGGAATCAGCAGCTTCGGGTACGCCGCGATGATCGGGGTCCGCCGGGCGGCGCTCATGTTGCGTGCCGACAGCGCGCGCTGCACCTCCGCGAAGTTGGTGGTCCAGTAGCCGAAGGAGAGCACGAAACCGAGGCCGAAGACGATGCCCAGCCAGTGCGCGCCGAGCGGGTTGTCGGTGCTGCCGGTGCCCTGCCAGGCGTGCAGGCCGGCCTCGCCGAGCCGGGACTCCCGTACCGCGTCCATCAGCCCGTTCACGCCGCCGACCTTGACCAGGCCGATCACCGTGATCGGCACCAGACCGGCGATGATCACGAAGAACTGGAGCACCTCGTTGTAGATCGCGCCGGAGAGGCCGCCGACGGTGATGTACGCCAGCACGATCGCCGCGCCGACCACGATCGCGACCCAGAGCGGCCAACCCAGCAGCGCCTGCATGATCAGCGCCAACGCGTAGAGGTTCACGCCCGCGATCAGCACCTGGGCGACCGCGAAGCTGATCGCGTTGAGCAGGTGGGTCGGGCGGTTGAAGCGCAGCCGCAGGTACTCCGGGACGCTGCGGACCTTCGAGCCGTAGTAGAAGGGCATCATCACGATGCCGAGGAAGACCATCGCCGGCACGGCGCCGATCCAGTAGTAGTGGACCGTCATGATGCCGTACTGGGCGCCGTTGGCGGCCATGCCGATGATCTCCAGCGCGCCCAGGTTCGCCGAGACGAACGCCAGGCCGGTGACCCAGGCGGGCAACGACCGCCCGGACAGGAAGAAGTCCACGCTGGTCTTGATGGCGCGGCGGGCGGCGAAGCCGACCCCCAGCACCGTGACGAAGTAGAGCGCCAGGATCAGGTAGTCCAGGGCGTTCATGTTCAACCGTAGGCCGCTACCCATGCCCGTTGCTCCCCTCGTGTGGGTGCGTGCTGCGCCGGCAGGTACCCCGATTGCGAAATTTCATGCCTCCTGCGTGGTCCGTCGGGCACGACGGAGCCCCGGCCGTCGGCGGCCGGGGCTCCGGGGCAGGCCAGGGCCTCAGCGGCCCAGCACGCGGTCCAGGAAGTCGCGGTAGCCGCGCACGGCCACCCGGAGCTGCTCGGTGTCGGTCGAGCCGGACTCCTGCCAGGCGCCGAGCCGGGTGCGCTGCTCCCGCAACGCCGTGGCCAGCGCCTCGATCGCCTCCTCGACCAGTGACTCGGCCTCGCCGACCGCGGCGCGCGGGTCGTCCACGAAGCGCAGCTGGACGTCGCGCCAGCGGTCCCGGAAGCCCTGCGCGGCCTCCGGGGCGAACAGCGTCGCCGCGTCCGCCGGCACCGCGCCCGGCGTGGGCCGGTCCGCGCCGGCCAGCGCCGTGCCCGAGCCGGCCGCGCCGACCGCCGCCGCGCCCGCCGCCGCCGTGGCGGTGTCCGGGTCGACGGTGTGGTGCCGGCCGCCGTCCGCGTCCGCGGGCACCGGCTCGCTGTCCGGATCGACCAGACCGGGCTCGGCGCTGCCGTACCCGACCGCGCCGTCCGCCGGCGCGTCGTCCCGGACCACCCCGTCGGTGGACCTGTCGTCGCGGACCGCGTCGGCGCCCGGGCCGGCGTCGGAGTGCTCCGCCTCCCAGCGGTCCCGGTCGTGCAGTCGGTCGCCGGCGGTCGGGTCGGCCCGCTCGTCGTCCAGCGGCTCGGTGCGGCCCGGCGCGCCGTCACCCGGGACGGCGGTGTCCTCGTCGCGCGCGTCCCGCTCGTCCTGCGGCCGGCCGCTCGCCAACGCCGACGCGGCCACCGCGTCGCCCACCGTGGCCGCCCCGAACGTGGTCGGCAGCGGCGCCGGCTCGTGGAACTCCGGCCGGCCGTCGGCGTCGCGTGTGTCGTCCGCGTCGTCCGTCCGGTCGGCCGCGTCCCGCAGTTCGCCGGCGTCGTACCCGCGGGTCTCGTCGAGGTCCGCGTCCCGTCGGTCGGTCACGGCCGGGTCGTCGAAGGTGCCCCGGTCGTCCAGCGCGTCCTCGGGCACCTCGGCCCGGTCCGCGCGATCGGCCTCCGGCCGGTCGGCGTCGGTGTGGTCACCCGGCGGGGGGACCGGCACCGGCGCGGACCGTACGGCCTCGGGGTGGTCCTGTGTGACCTGCTGCTCTTCCTGGCGCATGGCGGCGGCCTCCTCAGCGGCTCGTGGCGTCGTGCTCGTGGTCGGGGTGGCGCTGCTCCGGCGGCTGCTGGCCGACCGGGTCCTCGCCGAGCAGGTCGGCGAAGAGGGCCCGGTAGTGCACCAGCGCCTGCCGGAGGTCCTCGGTGCCGGCCTCGCCGCGCTCGTTGCGCTGCCGGATCTCGTGGGCGTCGCGGTAGTGGGTCAGGGTGCGGGCGTGCTCGACGGAGAGATGGGCGATCTGGTCCGAGAAGTCCCCGGTGGGGTATCCGCGCTCGGCGATCAGGCGGCCGACCAGTTCGTCGGCGTCGCCGACGGTCTCCGCCGGCGAGTCGACGAAGCGCACCTGGAGGTCCTCCCAGGCGGCGGCGTACCGGGCCCGGGACTCCGGGCTCAGCGGGGTCAGCTCCAGCTCGGCGTGCCGGCGCTCGCGCTCGCGCAGCTCACGCTCGGCGGCGCCCCGGCTGTCCTGCTCGGCGACGGCCCGGTCGTACTCCGGGCCGAAGCGCTGCTTGAGGGCCCGCCGGCGGCTGGCGACCACGGCGAGCGCGACCAGCGCGGCGATGACGGCGACGACGATGACTATGACGACTACCTGGGTGGGCGACATGGCTCCTCCTTCGCCCGCAGGTATTCCCTCCTGCGGGTGATCGCCAATCCCGTTCCGGAGCACTTTCCGCCGCGGTCCGCGAGAGCCGGCGGTTCGGCGACGCCCTAACGGCCCGCGACCGGAGTCCATCGGTGTCCGGCGTGACCGTTCCGGACCGTAGTGAGCGGCGAGACGGCCGGTAGTGCATCCGTCCGGGATTACGTATCCTGCCCAAGGCGTCCGGGTCGGGGCCCGGCGTCGTGGCCGGCGATCTGGCGGCCGCTGCCGGCGCCACCCAGCGACACCTTCCCGGGCGAGGTCTGATTGAACACCCGCGACTGGCCGATCCGCGCCAAGCTGACCGCGCTGGTCATCGGCCCGGTGACCGGGCTGCTGGCGCTGTGGATCTTCGCCACCACGCTCACCTTCGGCCCCGCCCTCGACCTGCTCGCCGCGCGTACCCTCCTCTACGACCTCGGCCGCCCGGGCGAGACCGTGGTCGCCGAGCTGCAACGGGAACGGCGGCTCTCGGTGGTCCAGCTGGCCGGTGACGCCGCCCTGCCGGAGCTGGGCGAGCAGCGGGCCCGCACCGACCGGGCGGTGGCCGAGCTGCGCCGCCGGATCGACGGCGAGGACCTGCGCGACGCGGCCGACGACCAGCTCGACGCCCGGCTCGACCAGCTGGGCTCGGCGCTGGAGGCGCTGCCCGCGGGGCGGGCCTTCATCGACGACCGGAAGGTGGACCGGGCCGGCGCGGTCGGCCTCTACAGCGGGATGGTCGGTTCCGCCTTCCAGGCGTTCTCCGCCATGGCCGCGCTGCCCGACGTGCAGCTCAACCGGGAGGCGTCGGCGCTCACCGCGCTGGGCCGCTCCCGCGAGCTGCTGGGCCAGGCCGACGCGCTGCTCGCCGGCGCGGTCACGGCCGGCCGGTACGCCGAGGGCGAGCACGAGCAGCTCGTACGCACCGTCGAGAACCAGCGCTTCCTGGCCGAGAACGCGGTCGCCGACCTGCCGCCCGACGAGCGCGCCGGCTACCAGCGGCTGACCGAGGGCCCGGGCTTCCTCCGGCTGCGCGCCCTGCAGGACACCCTGATCCGCTCCACCGAGCTGCCCGCCCGGTTCGACGTCCGGGCCTGGGAGAGCAGCCACACCGAGGTCTGGCAGGGACTGCGGGACTTCGAGCTGCGCGGCGCGGACAGCCTGGCCGAACGGTCGGTGCCGATGGCCGTGCGCATCCTGGTCCAGCTCGCCGCCGCCGGGGTGCTGGGCCTGGTGGCCGTCGTGGTCTGCGTCCTGGTGGTGCTGCGGGTCGGCCGGTCGCTGGCGCACCGGCTGACCGGCGTGCGGAGCGCCGCGACCGACATGGCCGAGCGGCGGCTGCCCGACGTGGTCGCCCGACTGCGCCGGGGCGAGGAGGTCGACGTCGACCGGGAGGCCCCCGAACTCGACCACGGCGGCGACGAGATCGGCCAGGTGGCGCGCGCCTTCAACGAGGTGCGGCGGACCGCGGTGCGGGCCGCCGTGGACGAGGTCACCCTGCGCCGCGGGTTCAACGAGGTCATCCTCAACCTGGCCCGCCGCAGCCAGGGCCTGGTGCACCGGCAGTTGGCGCTGCTGGACCGGCTGGAGCGCCGCACCGAGGACCCGGACGAGCTGGCCGGGCTGTTCCAGGTCGACCACCTGGCCACCCGGCTGCGCCGGCACGCCGAGGACCTGGTCATCCTCGCCGGCGCCGCGCCCGGGCGCGGCTGGCGCCGCCCGGTCGCCGCGGTGGACGTGATGCGCGGGGCGATCTCCGAGGTCGAGGCGTACGACCGGGTCGACGTGGGCGAGGTGCAGTCCGCCGGGGTCCTCGGCCGGGCCGTCGGTGACGTGATCCACCTGCTCGCCGAGCTGATCGAGAACGCCACCGCGTTCTCCCCGCCGGGCACCCGGGTGGACGTCACCGGCCGGACCGTCCCGGGCGGTTACGCCATCGAGATCACCGACCGGGGCCTGGGCATGTCACCACCGGCACTGGCGGCGGCCAACCGCAAGCTGGCCGCGCCACCGGAGTTCGACCCGGCCGACAGCGCCCGGCTGGGCCTGTTCGTGGTGGCCCGGCTGGCCGCCCGGCACGGGGTCCGGGTGGAGCTGCGACCGGCCGGGCCGGCCGGCACGACCGCCTCGGTGCTCGTCCCCTCCGACCTGATCACCGAGGAGCCGCCGGTCGGCGCGGAGGCCACGCCGGCCGGGCCGGAGCGGCGGCGGATGGCGAAGGTGACCCGGCTGACCACGGTGCCGCGGGGGCGGCCGGGCCGGCCGAACCGGGACCGCTCCGAGCCGACCGTGGTGCCGTTGCCGACGGCTCGCGCGTCGACCGTGGAACCGCCGGCCGACGGTGACGGGCTGCCCCGCCGGGTGCGTCGGCGCGGGCCGACGGCGCGTCCCCGGGCGGCCGTCGCCGACGTGCCGGCCCACCGGACGCCGGAGGAGGCCCGCCGGGCCATGTCCGCGTTGCAGGCGGGCACCGCCCGGGGGCGTCGGGACGGCTCCCGCGCCACCGGCGGCCCGTCCGCCGCCCGGCTGCGGGACGCGTCCGCCGCCGAGCCGGCCGAGACCGGTACGCCGTCCACCGCGCCGGCGCCGGCGACGGAGCCCTCTTCGCCGGCGCCGGACCATCGAACCGCGACTGAGAGGGACGCCTAGTGGTGCACACGACGCGGCAGAACGCCGATCTCGACTGGCTGCTCGACGACCTGGTGGAACGGGTCCCCGCCGCCCGCCAGGCGGTGGTCCTCTCCGCGGACGGGCTGCTGCTCGGCGCCTCCGCCGACCAGGACCGCGCCGACGCGGAGCACCTCTGCGCGCTGGCGTCCGGCTTCTCCGGCCTGGCCAAGGGTGCCACCCGGCACCTGGGCGGCGGCGCGGTCCGCCAGACGGTGGTGGAGATGGAGTCGGCGTACCTGTTCGTCACGGCCGCCGGGCAGGGCGCCTGCCTCGCCGTGGCCAGCGACGCCGACGCCGACATCGGCCTGGTGGCGTACGAGATGGCGATGCTGGTGATCCGCGTCGGGGAGAATCTGGCCGCACCGGCCCGGGCCGTGGGGGAGCCGAGCGATGCGCGCTGAGTCCCCGGGCCCCCAGCACGAGTGGCTGGACGCCGACGCGGGCCCGGTGGTCCGCCCGTACACGCTCACCGGTGGGCGGGTGCGCCCCCCGGTCGACGGCTTCGACCTGCTGGCCTTCGTGCTGACCACGCCGGCGGCCGAGTCCGCCGGCGCGCCCGGTCTCCAGCCGGAGCACCGCCGCCTGGTCGAGCTGGCCCGGCGGCCGAAGGCCGTCGCCGACCTCGCCGCCGACCTGGACCTCGCCGTCGGCGTGGTCCGGGTGCTGCTCGGCGACCTCCTCGCCCACGGGTTCGTCGCGGTGCACCGTCCCCCGGCCACCGCGTACCTGCCCGACGACAACATCCTCAAGGCGGTGGTCAGTGGACTCCGTGCGCTTTGACCGGGAGCCGGCCGCGTCGCGGTTGCCGCTGGCCCTGAAGATCCTCATCGCCGGCGGCTTCGGCGCCGGCAAGACGACGCTGGTCAGCGCGTTGAGCGAGGTGCGGCCGCTGCAGACCGAGGAGGTGCTGACCGGGGCGGGTCTCGGCACCGACGACGTCTCCGGGGTGGAGCAGAAGTCCACCACCACCGTGGCCATGGACTTCGGCCGGATCACCATCAACGACGACCTCCAGGTCTATCTGTTCGGCACCCCGGGCCAGGACCGGTTCTGGTTCCTCTGGGACGAGCTGGCCTTCGGGGCGTTGGGCGCGGTGGTGCTCGCCGACACCCGCCGGCTGGCCGACTGCTTTCCCTCGATCGACTACTTCGAGCAGCGGGGCGTCCCCTTCGTGGTGGGGGTGAACTGCTTCGAGGGCTCCCGGCGGTTCGGGCTGGAGGCGGTGCGGGACGCCCTGGACCTCGATCCGGACGTTCCGCTGGTGCTCTGCGACGCCCGGGACCGGCAGTCCGGCAAGCTGGTGCTGATCTCGCTGGTCGAGCACGTCGCGCGGCAGCGCGGCGAGCCGGTGCCGGTGGGCTGAGCGCCGCCCCGTCCTGGATCCGGTCGGCGAATCACGAGTGACCGGGCGGTTCTCCGGGAAGCCTCTGGTGGGATCGCGGCAGGATCGGCGGAAGGTGGGAGCGGTGACCGGCACGGGCGAGGTCGTCCACATCGGCGGCTACACGGCGGAGGCGGGGGGACGGGCGGAGGGGATCGTCGCGGCGCGGCGGGACCCGGCGACCGGGGCGCTGACCCCGCTCGGCACGGCGGCGGTCACCCCGTCGCCGTCGTTCCTCGTCCGGCATCCGGCGCTTCCGGTGCTCTACGCGGTCAACGAGTTGTCCGAGGGGCGGCTGAGCGCCTTCCGGGTGGCGCCGGACGGCGACCTCGCGCCGCTGGGCGTTCTCCCGACCGGCGGTGGCGAGCCGTGCCACCTCGCGGTGGCGCCGGACGGCCGGCACGTGTTCGTGGCCAACTACGGCGGCGGCAGTGTGGCGGTGTTCCCGGTGGACGCCGAGGGCGTGCCGGGGGAGCGCACCGACCTGGTCCGGCACGAGGGGCACGGCGCCGACCCGGAGCGGCAGGAGAAGGCCCACTGCCACATGGTCTCGCCCGACCCGGGGGACGGGCCCCTGCTCGCCGTCGACCTGGGCACCGACTCGGTCTACCGGTACGACCTCGACGTCGCCTCCGGGCGGCTGGTGCCCCGGGCGCCCCGGTTGCGGACGCCGGCCGGCACCGGTCCCCGGCACCTGGCCCGGCACCCGGACGGCCGGCGGGCCTGGCTGGTCGGTGAGCTGGACGCCACGGTGACCGCGTACGACCTGACGGCGGAGGGGTTGCACCAGCGGGTCCGGGTCGACGCCAGCGGCCGGACCGGGCACGTGCAGCCCTCGGAGGTGGCCGTCGGAGCGGACGGCCGGTTCCTCTACGTGGGCAACCGCGGCGTGGGCACGGTCTCCGTCTTCGCGCTGGACGGCGCCGCGCCGGAGCTGGTGGCCGAGGTCGACACCGGCGGTGGGTGGCCCCGGCACTTCGCGCTGGCCGGGGAGCACCTCTACGTCGCCGACGAGCGGGCCGACCTGATCGGCGTCTTCCGGGTGGACCCGGGCAGCGGTGTGCCGGAGCGGGTCGGTGAGCCGGTGCCGGTGGCGAGTCCGACGTGCGTTCTGGTGTGACGGAACGGTGACGGACAGCACTGTCCGGAGTGGACCGGGATCACCTGGGATCACTGGTTCGTGACTCAGCGTATCGATTAGGTGATCAACTGTTTCTCCTGCGTAACTTTCGTCCGAACGGTTGTGGCAGTAACCCCACGAGATACGCAAGATGGTCACCGTGTCTGGCCGCCATCGCATGCGTACTAACCTTCGTGGGGCAGGTGCCGCCGCGGCGGCGACCGCCCTCGTCGCCGTCGTAGCCGGCTCCTGGTTCGGATACCAGCAGCTGGCCGGCCCGAACTGCTCGGGTCGGATCGAGCTGTCGGTGTCGGCCGCCCCGGAGATCGCCCCGGCGGTGCGCGGCGCCGCCGACGACTGGGTCGCCAACGGCGCCCGGGTCGGTGACACCTGCATCGCCGTCGCCGTCACCTCGGCCGAGCCGGTAGACGTGGCCGCCGCCGTGGCGAGCAAGCACGGCGCCACCCTGGCCGGCGTCGGGCAGGCCAGTGGCACCGCGGTGACGCCCGACGTCTGGGTGCCCGACTCCTCCACCTGGCTGGTCCGGCTCAAGGCCGGCGGGGCCAGCGCCTTCGCCCCGGGCAACGGCGCCTCGATCGCGCGCAGCCCGGTGGTGGTCGCGCTGCCCGAGCCGGTGGCCTCGCGGATCGGCTGGCCGGACAAGGACCTCCGCTGGTCCGACCTGCTCAAGCAGGTGACGGCCAGCAAGCCGCTGCGGGCCGGGATCGTCGAGCCGACGCAGGACGCGGCCGGCCTGTCCGGTCTGCTGTCGCTGACCGCCGCGGCCAGCTCCACCGGTGAGGCCGGTTCCCCGCAGGCCCAGGAGGCCATGGTCGGGGCGCTGCGGGCGCTGGCCACCAACCGGTCCTCGCTGCGGCAGGACCTCCTCGCGCGGTTCCCGCGCTCGTCCGACCCCACGGCCATCGCCAACGGGCTGGGCGCGGCGGCGCTGTCCGAGGAGGACGTGATCGCCTACAACAACACCAAGCCGCCGCTCAAGCTGGCCGCGCTCTACCTCGACCCGCCGCCGATCTCGCTGGACTACCCGTTCGCGGTGCTGCCGGGGATCGAGCCGAGCAAGGCGTCGGCCGCGCGGGTGCTCTACGAGGCGCTGCGCTCCGGTGACTTCAAGGACCGGCTCGCCGCCCAGTCGCTGCGCGCGCCGGACGGCAACTGGGGTCGCGGTTTCCAGGCGCCGACGGGCGCGCCGAGCCCGGCCAACGGTGGGGAGAAGCAGGTTCCGCCGTCCGGTCAGGGCGGCGCGGCCGAGCTGGACCCGGTCGCCATCGCGACGGCCACCACCACCTGGTCGGTGGCCACCCAGTCCGGCCGGATGCTCTGCGTCATCGACGTCTCCGGCTCGATGAAGGAGCCGGTGGCCACGGCGAACGGCGCCAGCCGGGAACAGGTCACGGTGGCGGCCGCGAGCCAGGGCCTGGGGCTGTTCGACGACTCCTGGTCGATCGGCCTGTGGACGTTCTCCACCAACCTGCAGGGCTCGCAGGACTGGAACGAGCTGGTCGGGATCGGCCCGCTGTCGGGCAACCGGGGCTCGCTGCAGCGCGGTCTGGCCTCGATCCGGCCGTCGAAGGGCAACACCGGCCTGTACGACACCATGCTCGCGGCCTACCAGAAGGTCCAGCAGGACTGGGAGCCCGGCAAGGTCAACTCGATCGTGCTCTTCACCGACGGTCAGAACGACGACGACAACGGCATCTCGCAGAAGGCGCTGCTCGACAAGCTGAAGAAGCTGCGGGACGACGAGCAGCCGGTCCAGGTGATCATCATCGGCATCGGCACCGAGGTGAACCGCAAGGAGCTGAAGTCGATCACGGACGTCACCGGCGGCGGCGCATTCGTGACCACCGACCCGAGCAAGATCGGTGAGATCTTCCTGCAGGCGATCGCGTTGCGGCCGCCCGCTCCGCGCTGACCCGACACTCAGCGATAGCCTTCCGCCGTACCGGATTTCCGGTACGGCGGAAGGCTTCCCGGGTCAAGCACGGGAAAGTGAACTGACGGTAATGCGTCCGAATCAATCGGTAACCATAATTGTCTTGGCATGATGACCGGGTGCCCCGACCGCAGGCTCCCTCCGGAGCCGGGCGGGGGCGGGGCGGTCCTGAGCAGAGTGGGGAGGACCCGTGACCTCGGCGACGCTGTTGACCCCCGCCAGGACGTCGCGACCCGGTGGTGACCGCCCCGGTGCGACGACGCGAGCCGCGGAGCGGGCCTACATCCGGGTCCTGGTGGTGCTCGACACCGCCGTGCTCGCCGTGGCCATCCTGGTGGGTTACCTGGCCCGGTTCGGTGACGAGCAGCCGACCGGATCCGAGATCCCCTACGTGGTGGTCGCCCCGGTGCTCCTGCTGGTCTGGCTGGTCTCGCTCAAGGCCATGCGCTGCTACGACGACCAGGTGCTCGGCTACGGCGCGGACGAGTACCGACGGGTCAGCGCGGCGAGCCTGCGGCTCGCCGGCGGCATCGCCATCGCCGGCTACATCGCCGACGTCGGGGTCTCCCGCGGCTTCCTGGCCATCTCCTTCGCGGTCGGCACGCTCGGGCTGGAGGCGGCCCGGTTCGCGGCCCGCAAACGGCTGCACAAGGCCCGCTACCGGGGCGGCGGCTGGTCGCGCAAGGTGCTCGTGGTCGGCGACACCGCGCACGTGCTGGAGTTGGTGCACACGCTGCGCCGGGAGCCGTACGCGGGCTACCAGGTGGTCGGCGCGTGCATCCCGGACGCCCTGCTCGCCCCGGTGCCGCAGCGGCTGGGTGACGTGCCGGTGGTCGGGTCGTTCCGGGGCATCCCGGAGGCGGCCACCGCGATCGGCGCGGACACCGTGGCGGTCACCGCCTCGGGCGAGCTGACCGCGACCCGACTGCGCCGTCTGGGCTGGCAGCTGGAGGGCACCGGGGTGGACCTGGTGGTGGCCCCGGCGCTGACCGACGTGGCCGGACCCCGCATCCACACCCGCCCGGTCGCCGGCCTCCCGCTGATCCACGTCGAGGCACCCGAGTTCCGCGGCGCCCGCAAGCTGGTCAAGGGCTTCGTCGACCGGTCGATCTCGCTGATCGCCCTGCTCCTGCTCTCGCCGCTGCTGGCGGTGATCGCGCTGGCCATCAAGATCGACAGTCGAGGCCCGGTGCTGTTCCGCCAGACCCGGGTCGGCCAGGGCGGCGAGGAGTTCGGCGTCTTCAAGTTCCGCACCATGGTGGTCAACGCCGACGCCCTGCTCGCCGAGCTGGCCGCCCGCAACGAGACCGACGGCCTGATGTTCAAGATGCGCGACGACCCCCGGGTCACCCGGATGGGCCGGCTGCTGCGCAAGTGGTCGCTGGACGAGCTGCCCCAGCTCGCCAACGTGCTGCTCGGTCAGATGAGCCTCGTCGGCCCGCGCCCGCCGCTGCCCTCCGAGGTGGCCCGCTACGACGGCGACGTTGCCCGCCGGCTGCTGGTCAAGCCCGGCATGACCGGCCTCTGGCAGGTCAGCGGCCGGTCCGACCTGAGCTGGGAGGACGGCATCCGGCTCGACCTCTACTACGTGGAGAACTGGTCGCTCGCCGCGGACCTGACCATTCTTTGGAAGACGTTCGGCGCTGTGCTCAACAGCCGCGGCGCCTACTGAGGCGGACCGTCAGGGCTGCGGGCCCAGCCAGTCCAGGCAGACCACCACCGCGTCGTCGACCAGGTCGCCGGCCACGAACGCGCGCAGGTCGCCGATCAGCGAGCGGACGGCGTCCAGCGCCTCCATCGGTCCGGTGCGGCGCAGGAACCGGTCCAGCGCCGCCTCGCCGTACCGGACCTGCTCGGCGGTCGCGTCGATCACCCCGTCGCTGACCACGAAGAGCCGGTCGCCGCGCTCCAGCTGGAACCGCTGCTCCCGGTAGTCGGTGGCCTCGAACATGCCGAGCGGGAACTGCTTGTCCAGCACCTGCTCGGCCACCACGCCGTCGCGCAGCCGGATCAGGCGGGGCGAGCCGGCGTCGACCGCGGTCAGCGCGCCGGTGGCCAGGTCCAGCTCCAGCAGGAGCACGGAGAGGTGCTGCGCGCCCCGATGCTGCGCGAAGATCGCCTGGTCGGCCAGGGCGGCCTGGTCGGCGAGGGAGATACCGGCCCGGCGGGCGTTGCGCAGAGCGTACGTGGCCAGCGAGGTGAGCAGCGCCGCCGCCACGCCCTCGCCGAAGCCGTTGAGCACCGCGAGCCAGAGCCGGTGGCCGTCGTCGGACCAGTCGAAACTGTCCCCGCGCACCGCGTACGCCGGCTCAAGCTGCCCGGCGAGGCTGAACGAGGGCCGGATCCGGCTGCGCCCGGGCAGCAGCTCCCACTGCATCTCGGCGGCCAGGGTGAGCCGTCGGCTGCGGCGGGCGCCCAGGTAGATGTCGGTGGTCGAGGTGACGGCGGCCAGCTCGTGCCCGACCACGGTGGCGATGGTGTCCAGCTCCCGCAGGGCGTCCGGGTCGTCGGGCGCAGGGGAGACCCGCAGCACGCCCCGGCGCTCACCCCGCATCCCCACCGGGAACCAGCCGGTCCCGTCGACGACCACCGGCTCCTGGTGGTCGAAGGCGCGCCAGGCCGGGTGACCGGGGCCGGTGATCGGCTCACCGCCGCCCAACGGCAGCAGTTCGGCGAGCCGGTAGTCGACCTGGTAGAGCTCGGTGCGGGTGACCCCGTACCGGCGGGCCAGCTCGGCGGCGAGCCGGTCCACGATGAGATCTGTCGGCGCATCCGTCACGATCTGACGCGCGCGAACCTCCGCTCCGCTCATCTTTGCTCCTTTGCACAGGTCGCCGGGCTGGTCCGGGGAGTAGTCTCGGGCCCACCATGACCGAAGAGCGCGGTCCCCGGGGACCTGAAGCGAGTATGTCCGCCGCCCTGGACGAGGCGGCGGGCACCCTGCTGGCCGTCTGGGAGGCGGCGCGGGAGCGCACCACCAGCCGGCTCTCCGGAGCCCAGCTCCGCGCGGTCATGGTCATCGAGCAGTATGACGGGATCAACCTCCGCCGGCTCGCCACCCTGACCGACATGCTGCTCTCCTCCGCCAGCCGACTCTGTGACCGGTTGGTGGCGGCCGGGATGCTGGAGCGCGAGCCGGGCCGCTACGACCGGCGGGAGATCTCGCTGCACCTCACCCCGGCGGCCCGACGGCTCCTCGCCGAGCTGCGCACCGACCGGCGGCACCGGCTGGCGCGGATCCTGGCCGGGATGAGCGTGGACGGCCGGGCGGCCCTGCTGCGCGGGATGCGCGAGTTCGACGAGGTCGGCCGGCGCGGTGAGGCCACCGTGGCCGAGGGCTGGCCGGTCCTGCAACCCTCCGGGGAGCGCATCGGGGACCCGTTGGCCGAGCCGACGCCGTCGGCGCCGGCCGTCGAACCCACCCCGCCCCACCCGGCCGGCGAACCGCACCCGCCCGGTGAACCCCCGGTGGCCCGCACCGCCTGACCCGGCCAGGCCGACCACCGGGACCCGCTCTCAGCCGGAGGCGACCGCGGCCCGGGCCGTGCGCAACCGCTCGACCACCCGGGGATGCTCGGTCAGAGCCCGTTCCAGGGCGGCGAGGACGTCGTCGAGCAGCCCTCGCCCGCCCCGGGCGGTGAGCGCCTCCCCCTGCCACCGGACGAAGTCCAGCAACAGCTCGTCGTCGTCCACCCGGACGGCCGCGACCAGCGCGTCCACCAGGTGCGCGAGGCCCGAGGCGACGTCCTCGGCGGTCTCCTCCGGCGGATCGACCACGCTCAGCGCGAGCCGGACCAGATCGCGCCTGCGGTGCAGCACCGCGACGTACGCGTCGTCCGGCGGGGGCGGCGGGGAGCCGGTGTGCGCGCCGGCCGACAGCGGCCCGGACAGCAGCCGGACCGCGTCCCGGGCGCTGGCGCCCCAGGCCGCCGCGCCGATCGTCGTCGCCCACCGACCCTGCGGACCGAAGCCGGGACCGCCGGCCAGCACCGGCACCCCGGCCGTCCGGCTGGCCTCCACCATCCGCGCCGCCCGGACCAGCCGGTTGGGCTGCACACAGCTCAGCAGCACCGCGTCCGGGCCGGTCTGGTGCAGGTAGGAGACCAGGTGCCGGGCCGGCACGCTGGCGCCCAGGAAGGTGACCCGCCACCCGGCCGCCCGGACCACCTCGCTGACGATCCGCGCGGCCAGCGCGTGCCACTCGCCCTCGACGCAGGCCACCACCACGTGCCCGCGGCGCGGCGGACCGACCGCCGCGCCCAGCGCGTCAACCACCAGTTCGCTGACGTGGGTCGCGGCGTGTTCCTGGGCGACGCTCCAGGAACCGGTGAGCCACCGCCGGCCGATCTCCCGCTGGGCGACCGCGACCAGGTCGACCAGGACGTCCGCGACCGAGCAGCCCTCGGCCAGCAGGCCCTGGGCGAGCGCCACCGCGCCGGCCCGGTCGGCCCGCTCCAAATGGTTGAGGTACGCGGCGAGCGACTCCGGCCCGATCCGGCAGGCCGCACTCACGCGGCGGCCACGGCCAGCATGGCGATGTCGTCGTGCGGCTGCCCGTCGAGCCACTCGTCGACGAGCTGGAGGACCCGGTCGACCAGGGCCGCAGGCGGCAGCCCGGCGCCGGAGGCCAACGCCTGGCGCAGCCGGGCCTCACCGAACATGGCCAGCTCGGTGGGGCCGCCCCGGGCCTCGGTCACCCCGTCGGTGTACGCCAGGAGCAGGTCGCCCGGGGCCAGCCGGATCTCCGCCTCGACGAACCGCGCGTCGGTCAGCGCCCCCACCGGCATGCCGCCGACGGGGACCGCCTCGATCCCGCCGCCGGCCCGGACGACCAACGGCGCCGGATGCCCGCCGCCGGCCACCCGCACCAGCAGCCCGCCGTCCGGCTCCCGGGTCAGCGTCCCCAGCAGGAGCGTGGTGAACTGGGCCCGGCGGGCCGCGCCCGGCGCGTCCAGCAGGGCCCGGTTGAGCAGCTCCATCAGCTCCCGGGGCCGCTGTTCGACCAGGCGCAGCGTCTGCAACGACTGGCGGACCCGGCCGGTCAGCACGGCCGCGCCGACGCCCTTGCCGCAGACGTCGCCGAGCGCGAACAGGCCACCCCCGGGGGTGGGGAAGAGATCGTAGAAGTCGCCGCCGATGCGCAGGCTGTCCCCGGCCGCCCGGTAACCGCCGGCCAGCGACGTCCCGGCCAGTCGGGGCAGCTCCGGCGGAAGCAGGCTGTTCTGCAGCACACGGGCCAGGTGGGCCTGCTCGCCGTAGAGTTCGGCGGCGGCCACCGCGGCGCCCGCTCGGGCGGCGAACTCCCGGGCCAGCGAGATCTCCCGCTGGTCGAAGCCGGGCCGCTCGGGGCGCCGGGCCAGGACGAGCGCGCCGGCCGGACCGCCGGCGCTGGGCATCGGGCTGATCAGCACGGTGCCCGGCCGTCCGAAGCCCGCCGGCAGCACCTCGGCCAGGTCGGCCAGCTCCGCGTCCAGCCAGGGGCTGGGCTCGGTGAGGTCGCCCTCCAGCGCCTCGACCAGCCCGGGGACCGACTCCACCGTCCGCCAGCCGGCCACGCCGGTGACCGGGCCGGGGTCGCCGGTCGCGTACCGGATCCAGTGCGGCTCGTCCTCGGCCGGGGGTGGCGGGCGGTGCACCACCACGGCGACGTCGGCCAGGTAGGGCACCGGCAGGTCGACGGCGGCGCGCAGCGTCTGGTCACGGTGCAGGGAGAGCCCGAGGCGGCTGCCGGCCTGGGCGAGGAAGGCGGTCCGGGAGCGCTCGGTGAGCAGCGCGTCGGTGCGCGCCCGCTCCTCGGTGACGTCCCGCACATACCAGGCGCGGCGTTCCCCGGCGAGCCCGCGTCGCACGCCCCGCAGCCGCCGGCCGTGGTGTTCGGTCTCGAACGAGTCGGCGCCGTCGCGGGTCGCCTCGGCCAGCCCGGGCACCGCGCAGCCGGCCAGGTCCACGCCCGGCGTCAGCTCGGGGAGGAGTTCCGCCGCCATGGCGTTGACCAGGGTCACCTCGCCGGCGGCGTCGACGGTCACGACGGCCTCGGCCAGCCCGTCCAGCAGTTCCCGGGCGAGCTGGTCGTCGCCCGGCAGCGCGGCGCCGACCCCGGCCACCCGCCGGGGTCGCTTCCTCCGGGCGTGTCCACCGCCGCTGACCGGCCCGGCGACACCGCCCCGGTGCGCGGCGGTCACCGCCGGTGGCCGGGCGCTTCGGTCGGTCGACCCGTGCGCATGCTGTCGGTGCACCCCTCACTCGCCGGACAGGTTGCCTGGCGGCAAGCGTACCGAGCGGGGGCCGGGAACGCCCGTCGAGGACGCCGCCGGTCAGCCGCTCCGGGCCAGCCAGCCCACCGGTCGGTCGACGATCCGGCGGACCACCGAGGTGGCTCCGCCGACCGCGGCGGACTGGGCGCCGAGCACCGCGGGTCGCACCGTGACCGGGGACCAGGCGGCGGTGAGCACCCGACGGGAGACCTCCGCCGCCACCGGGGGACGCAGCCAGGGGGAGAGCGGGGCGTATCCGCCCCCGAGCACCACGGTGTCCAGGTCCAGCAGGTTCACCACGCCCGCCACCGCCACCCCGAGGGCGGTGCCGGCGTCGGCCAGCGCGGCCAGCGTGGCCGCGTCACCGGCCCCGGCCAGGTCGGCGAGGCGGGTGGCGGCGGTGTCCGCCGGCAGTTCGGCGCCGGGCAGCCCGGCGGCGGCCAGGATCGCCTCCTGGCCGGCGTACCGCTCCAGGCAGCCCCGGCCACCGCAGCGGCAGGGCCGCCCCTGCGGCTGCACCGGGAAGTGACCGATCTCTCCGCTCCAGCCGCGCGCCCCCCGGTAGAGCGCCCCGTCCAGCACGATGCCGGCGCCGATGCCGATCTCACCGGTGACGTGCAGGAAGCTGCGCGGGCCGGCGGGGCCGGCGTACAGCTCGCCGAGCGCGGCGAGGTTGGCCTCGTTGTCGACCACCAGCGGCGGGACGCCGTCGACCGGCTCGGCGAGGGGCTGCCCGGCGAGCAGCGCCGGCACGTCCACGTCCCGCCAGCCCAGGTTCGGCGCCAGCCGGACCAGGCCGCCGTCGCCCACCAGGCCCGGCACGGCGAGCGCCGCGCCGGCCAGGGTCAACCCGTCGCGTACGGCGGCGGCACGCGCCTCGGCGGCCAGCGCGGCCAGCCGGGTGAGCGTGTCGGCGGGGGAGACCGGGCGCAGGTCGGCGCGGCGGACCAGGTGGTGCCGGACCGTGCCGGTCAGGTCGACCACGCAGGCCGCCAGGTAGTCGACGTTCACCTCCAGGCCCAGGCCGGCCGGGCCGTCGGCGGCGAGCACCAGGCCCCGGGCCGGCCGGCCCGCCCCGGTGCGCGGTGGTGGCTCGGCCTCGGCGACCAGCCGCCCGGCGATCAGGTCGTCGACGACGGCGGAGACGGTGGCCCGGGTCAGCCCGGTCCCGGCGGCGAGGCCGGCCCGCGAGGGCGGTCGGTCGGCGGCGGCGATCCGCCGGAGCACCACCGCGAGATTCAGCTCACGCAGGCTGCCCTGCCGGACCGCTCCGGCGGTGCTGGCGCTGGTCACCACTTGACACTGCCACATCCCCGCCATTTAATTCAACCGCTGAACAAATCGCGGACGCCACCACCACCCGGAGGTTCCCATGGCACCCCGTCCCACCCCCGCGGACAAGTTCTCCTTCGGCCTCTGGACCGTGGGCTGGCCCGCCCGCGACCCGTTCGGCGACGCCACCCGGCCCGAGCTGGACGCCGTCGAGGCCGTGCACAAGCTCGCCGAGCTCGGCGCGTACGGCATCACGTTCCACGACGACGACCTGGTCCCGTTCGGCGCGGACGCGGCCACCCGCGACGCCCGGCTGAGCCGGTTCCGCAAGGCGCTCGACGAGACCGGCCTGGTCGTGCCGATGGTCACCACCAACCTGTTCAACCACCCGGTGTTCAAGGACGGCGGCTTCACCAGCAACGACCGCGACGTGCGCCGCTACGCGCTGCGCAAGGTGCTGCGCAACGTCGACCTCGCCGCCGAGCTGGGCGCGAAGACGTTCGTCATGTGGGGCGGCCGGGAAGGCGCCGAGTACGACGTGGCCAAGGACGTCCAGGCCGCGCTCGAGCGCTACCGGGAGGCCGTCGACCTGCTCTGCCAGTACGTCGTCGACAACGGCTACGACCTGCGCTTCGCGCTCGAACCCAAGCCGAACGAGCCGCGGGGCGACATCCTGCTCCCCACCGTCGGCCACGCGCTCGGCTTCATCTCCACCCTGGCCCGCCCGGAGATGGTCGGGCTCAACCCGGAGGTCGGCCACGAGCAGATGGCCGGGCTCAACTTCGCCCACGGCATCGCCCAGGCGCTCTGGCAGGGCAAGCTGTTCCACATCGACCTCAACGGCCAGCGCGGCATCAAGTACGACCAGGACCTCGTCTTCGGCCACGGCGACCTGCTCAACGCGTTCGCCCTGGTCGACCTGCTGGAGCACGGCGGCCCGAACGGCGGCCCGGCCTACGACGGCCCGCGCCACTTCGACTACAAGCCCTCCCGCACCGAGGACATGACCGGCGTGTGGGCCTCCGCCGAGGCGAACATGCGGACCTACCTGCTGCTCAAGGAGCGGGCCGCGGCGTTCCGCGCCGACCCGGAGGTGGCCGAGGCGCTCGCCGCCGCCCGGGTGGCCGAGCTGGCCACCCCGACGCTGAACCCGGGTGAGGGCTACGCCGAGCTGCTCGCCGACCGGACCGCGTTCGAGGAGTTCGACCCGGAGGCGGCCGGGGCGAAGGGCTTCGGCTTCGTCCGGCTCAACCAGCTCGCCGTCGAGCACGTGCTCGGCGCGCGCTGAGGCGGGCCGCCATGCCGCTCGTCGCGGGGATCGACTCGTCGACCCAGTCCTGCAAGGTGGTGGTCCGGGACGCGGAGACCGGGGCGCTGGTCCGGCAGGGCCGGTCGCCCCACCCGGCCGGCACCGAGGTCGACCCCGCCGCCTGGTGGGACGCCCTGCGGGCGGCCGTCGCCGAGGCCGGCGGCCTGGCCGACGTGGCCGCCGTCTCGGTCGGCGGCCAGCAGCACGGCATGGTCTGCCTGGACGAGGCGGGCGAAGTGGTCCGCCCGGCGCTGCTGTGGAACGACACCCGCTCCGCCGACGCCGCCCGGGACCTCGTCGAGGAGGCCGGCGGCGGGGAGACCGGCCGCCGGTTCTGGGCCGAGGCCACCGGCGCCGTGCCGGTGGCCAGCTTCACCGCCACCAAGCTGCGCTGGCTGGCCCGGCACGAGCCGGCCAACGCCGACCGGGTGGCCGCGGTATGCCTGCCGCACGACTGGCTCACCTGGCGGCTGGCCGGCGCTCCCGGCCTGGACGCGCTGCGCACCGACCGGGGCGACGCCAGCGGCACCGGCTACTGGTCGCCGCGCACCGGCGAATACCGGCTCGACCTGCTGGAACAGGCCTTCGGCCGGCGCCCGCGGGTCCCGGTCGTGCTCGGTCCGGCCGAGGCGGCCGGACAGCTCGACCCGGCGGCGCTCGGCGACGGGCCGACCGCCGCCGGTCCGGTCGGCGGCGCAGGGTCCGGCGCCGCCGGCCGGGTCCTCCTCGGGCCGGGCACCGGGGACAACGCGGCGGCGGCGCTCGGCGTCGGCGCCGGCCCGGGCGACGTGGTCGTCTCGATCGGCACCTCCGGCACGGTATTCGCGGTGGCCGACGCGCCGGCCGCCGACGCCGCCGGCGCGGTGGCCGGGTTCGCCGACGCCACCGGGCGGTTCCTGCCGCTGGTCTGCACGCTGAACGCGGCCCGGGTGCTCGACGCCGCCGCGACGCTGCTCGGCGTCGACCTCGACACGCTCGGCGAGTTGGCGCTGGCCGCCCCGCCGGGCGCGGACGGCCTGGTCCTGGTGCCGTACCTGGAGGGGGAACGGACGCCGGACCGCCCGCACGCCACCGGCGAGCTGCGCGGCCTGACGCTGGGCACCTCGACCCCGGCGCACCTGGCCCGGGCCGCCGTCGAGGGCATGCTCTGCGGGCTCGCCGACGGCCTCGACGCGCTGCTCGCCCAGGGCGCCCGCGCCGACCGGATCATCCTGGTCGGCGGCGGCGCCCGGTCCGCCGCGGTCCGCGCGATCGCGCCGCAGGTCTTCGGCCGCCCGGTGGTGGTCCCGCCGCCCGGTGAGTACGTGGCCGACGGCGCGGCCCGCCAGGCCGCGTGGGTCGCGCTCGGCGGCGACGCCCCGCCGGCCTGGTCGATCGGCGCCACCGAGGAGTACACGGCCGAGCCGGTGCCCGCGATCCGCGAGCGCTACGCCCGCGCCCGGGGGTAAGGAAGGGACCCTTCTTAACGCCTCCGGTAGAGGAGGGGCCCCTTTTTAACACGCGCGTCAGGCCGGGGGCGGTGTCCCGGATCCGGCCCGTACCTGGTTGGCTGCCCTGCATGAGGGGCACCAGGATCTCCCGGCGCGGGAACGCGACACACCGGTACTACAGCGTCGTCGTCTTCGTGGTGCTCGCCTCGCTGGACAACGTGGCGATCGGCCTCGTCCCGCCGCTGTACAAGCCGATCGCCGAGGCGTTCGACGTGCCCCAGCGGATGCTCGGCCTGGTCACCGCGGTCAGCTTCCTGGTCAGCGCGATGGCCGCGGTGGGCTGGGCGTACGTCGGCGACCGGAGCAACCGGAAGCCGTTGCTGATGGTCGGCACGCTGGTCTGGGCGGCCGGCACCGGCGGCAGCGCGCTGGCCGGGCAGTACCCGACGTTCCTGGCCGCACAGCTCGTCGCCGCGGTCGGGCTGGGCGCGGTCGGCTCGGTCGGCTTCTCCGTGGTCACCGACCTGATCTCGCCGCGTCGCCGCGGCCTGGTGATGAGCTTCTGGGGCCTGTCCCAGGGCGTCGGCACGCTGGCCGGCACGCTCACCGGCGGCCTGCTCGGGGCGACCGACTGGCGGCGGCCGTTCCTGCTGCTGACCGTCGTCGGCCTGGCCGCCACCGCGGCGTACCTGTTCACCTACGACATCCCGCGCGGGCAGAGCGAGCCGGAACTGGCCGAGGCGCTCGACGCCGGCGGCGAGTACGACTACCGGATCAGCCGCGCCGACCTGCCCCGGATCCTGGCCCGGCGGACCAACCGCTGGCTGATCCTGCAGGGGCTGACCGCCCAGGCCGCGTTCGGCTCGCTGGTCTGGTTGCCGAACCTGTTCCGCGAGCGAGCCGAGGCGCAGGGCTACTCGGAGGCCACCGCGGTGGTGGTGGGCAGCGTCTTCGCCACCCTGTTCCAGCTCGGCGGCGCGCTGTCGATCGTGGGCGGGCTGGTCGGCGATGCGCTGCAACGGCGTACGCCGAGCGGCCGGGCGACGGTCGCGGCCGTGGGCGTCCTCGCGGCCGTGCCGTTCTACCTGGTGCTCTTCTTCGTGCCGATGCACATCGACGTGCCCGACGGCGGCAGCTCCGGCGCGGTGGTGGCGGCGGTGCTGTCCAGCGTGCTGACCGAGCCGACGGTCGGGCTGAGCCTGCTCACCGCCGTGGTGGCGCTGGCGCTCACCTCGGCGAACTCGCCCAACTGGTTCGCGCTGATCGCCGACGTGAACCCGCCCGAGCACCGTGGCACGGTCTACAGCCTGGGCAACCTGGTCAACGGCGTGGGACGGGCGGCCGGCAACGGGGTGGTCGGGCTGGTGTTCGGCGGGCTGCGGCTGGTGTTTCCGCCGCCGCTGAACTACGCCGTCGGGCTGGCCGCGTTCCAGCTCTTCTTCATCCCCACCGGGATCATGTACTGGCTGGCCGCCCGCACCTCGCCCCGGGACATCGCGCAGGTCGACGCGCTCCTGCACACCCGCGCCGACCGCCTGGAAGGAAGGGCCCCTTCTTAACGGGTGAGTGTTAAGAAGGGGCCCTTCCTATACCGGAGGCGTTAACAGGGGGCCCTTCCTTACATCCACCACACGGTGACGTCGGTGGGGACCGCGTCGCCGTCCAGCGGGGCGCTGGACGCCAGCACCGAGGCGCCGGCCGGCAGCGGCACCGCCGTCGCGCCGAAGTTGGTCAGCACGGTGAGGTCGCCGTTGGTGAACGTCAGCACCTCGTCACCGGAGGACATGAACCGCAGCGGGCCCCGCGCCAACGCGTGCTCGCGGCGCAACCGCAGCGCCGTGCGGTACAGCTCGTACGTCGAGCCGGGCACCCCGCGCTGCCGGTCCAGCGCGTACTCGGCCCACATCGGCGGCTGGGGCAGCCAGCTCGCGTCCGTCGGCCCGAAGCCGTACGACGGGGCGTCGGCCTCCCACGGGATCGGCACCCGGCAGCCGTCCCGGCCGCGCTGGGTGTGCCCGCTGCGGGCCCAGGTCGGGTCCTGCCGGGCCTCGTCGGGCAGCGTGGTGTGCTCCGGCAGCCCCAGCTCCTCGCCCTGGTAGAGGTAGGCCGAGCCGGGCAGCGCGAGCATGAGCAGGCTGGCCGCCCGGGCCCGGCGCAGGCCGAGTGCCACGTCGGGCTGCGGGTCGTCGACGCCGATGCCGTTCATCCGGCCGCCGGCGGTGGTCAGCCCGAGCCGGGACGCGTGCCGGACCACGTCGTGGTTGGACAGCACCCACGTGGTCGGCGCGCCCACCGTGTCGGTGGCCTCCAGGGAGCGGGTGATCACCGCGTACTGGGCCGGGGCGGTCCAGGCGGCCATCAGGTATTCGAAGTTGAACGCCTGGTGCATCTCGTCCGGCCGGACGTAGCGGGCCAGCCGCTCGGCCGGCTCCACCCACGCCTCGGCGACCAGGACCCGCTCCCCGGGGTACGAGTCGAGCAGCCGCCGCCACTCCCGGTAGATCTCGTGCACGCCGTCCTGGTCCCACATCGGCGGCCGGGGCTTGTCCACCTCGCTGCCGGAGAGGATCTCCTGCGGTTCCTGCCAGTCGGCCAGGTCGGCCTGCTTGATCAGGCCGTGCGCGACGTCTACCCGGAACCCGTCCACGCCCCGGTCGAGCCAGAAGCGCAGGACGCCGAGGAACTCCTCGCGCACCTCCGGGTTGTCCCAGTTGAGGTCGGGCTGGCCGGGGTCGAACAGGTGCAGGTACCACTGCCCGTCCGGCAGCCGGGTCCAGGCCGGTCCGCCGAACACGCTCTCCCAGTCGTTCGGGGCCTCGGCGCCGTCCGGGCCCTTGCCGTCCCGGATGACGTAGCGCTGCCGCTCCGGGCTGCCCGGCGCGGCCGCCACGGCGGCGGTGAACCAGCGGTGTGCGGACGAGGTGTGGTTGGGCACCAGGTCGACGATCACCCGCAGGCCGCGCGTCTTGGCCTCGGCGATCAGCTTGTCGGCGTCGGCGAGCGTGCCGAAGAGCGGGTCCACGTCCCGGTAGTCGGCCACGTCGTAGCCGGCGTCGGCCTGCGGGGACGGATAGAACGGGGACAGCCAGAGCGCGTCGACGCCCAGCTCGGCGAGGTGGTCGAGGCGGGCCGTGATGCCCGGCAGGTCGCCGATGCCGTCGCCGTCGGAGTCGGCGAACGAGCGCGGGTAGACCTGGTAGATGACCGCCTCGGTCCACCAGCCGGTGGCCGGGCTCTGCTGCGTCGCGTCGGTGTTCAGCGCCTTCTCCCTGTCGTTGGTGCGGGACGAACGGGTCGGTTCAGTGTGCCCGCGGCGGCGCGGTCGAGTCCCGCACCACCAGGCGAGTGGGGAGGATCACCGAGGCCGGTGTCTCCTCGTCGCTCGCGGCGCCGCGCGGGGTCGGCACCAGATTGGCGTGCGGCTCCGTGCAGCGCGTGCCCAGCGGGTCGAGCAGGATGCGCGCGGCGAGCAGCCCCTGCTCGGCGGCGGGCTGGGCGATCGTGCTCAGGCCGAGCACCCCGGCCAGGTCGTGGTCGTCGATGCCGATCACGCTGACGTCCTGCGGGACCCGGAGCCCGGCGTCGCGCAGCGCGCTCATGGCGCCCATCGCCATCTCGTCGCAGGCGGCGAAGATGGCGGTCGGCGGCTCGCCCCGGGCGAGCAGCTCGGCGGTGGCCCGGGTGCCGCCGTCGATGGTGAACCGGGACTCGACGTCGAGGCTCGGGTCGGGCCGGATGCCCGCGCCGCGCAGCGCCTCCTGGTAGCCGCGCCGGCGGTCGAGGTGGGTGGTGAAGGCCAGCTCGTCGTCGGGGTCGCCGGAGATGTGCGCGATCCGGGTGTGGCCGAGGTCGAGCAGGTGGCGGGTGGCGGTCCGGGCGGCGGCCACGTCGTCGATGCGGACGCAGGGCCAGCCGGGCACACCGCTGCCGGAGCTGATCGTCACCCCGGGCAGGTCCAGGTTGGTCAGCGCGTGCACGTCGGCCGCGCGGAGCGGGGTGGCGACCAGCATGATCGCGTCCACCCGCTTGTGCAGGCCGGCCGGGCGGAGCACCCGCTGGCGGGTCTGCTCCCGGCCGCCGAGGTTGTAGAGCAGCAGGTCGTAGCCGTTCTGCTGGAGGTAGTCCTCGACCGCCTCGACCACGGTGCCGAAGAACCAGCGAGTGATCCGGGGGACCACCACCGCGACGGTGCCGGTCCGGCCGCCGGCCAGTCGGGAGGCGCTCGGCGAGACCGCGTACTGGAGCTGCTCGGCGGCGGCGAGCACCCGGCGGCGGGTGGCGGCGGAGACCGTCGGCAGCCCACGCAGCGCCCGGGAGACGGTGGCCGTGGAGACCCCGGCAAGGCGGGCGACGTCGTCAATCTTGGTCATCGTGGCTCCCCGCTGCGACCCGTGTCCCGCCGCCGCCGGCAGGCCGGCGGCGGCGGGACGACGGATCAACCCTTGACGCTGCCGGCGAGCAGGCCCCGCACGAAGTAGCGCTGGAGGGACAGGAACACCAGCAGCGGTACGACGATCGAGACGAACGCGCCGGCGGTGAGCCGTTGCCACTCGTTGCCCCGCGTGCCGGCCAGCTCGGCGAGCCGGACCGTCAGCGGGGCGGTCTCGTCGCCGCCCCCGGCGAAGATCAGCGCGACCAGCAGGTCGTTCCAGACCCAGAGGAACTGGAAGATGCCGATCGCCGCGAGCGCGGGCGTGATCAGCGGCAGCACGATGGTCCGGAAGATCTTCGGGTGGGTGGCGCCGTCGACCCGGGCCGCCTCCATCAGGTCGCCGGGGAGCTGCGAGATGAAGTTGTGCAGCAGGTAGACGGCGAACGGGAGCGCGAAGCAGGTGTGTGCGAACCACACCTGCGCGAACTTCTGCTCGTCGACCAGGTCCCACGCGGGGAGGATCTGGACCCCGCCGAGGGTGACGCCGGTGGAGAAGAACCTCAGCAGCGGCACGAGGGCCATCTGCAGCGGCACGATCTGCAGCGCGAAGATCCCGATGTAGAGCCAGTCCCGGCCCTTGAAGTTGATCCAGGCCAGCGCGTACGCGGCCAGCGAGGCGAACGCGATCGGGAAGAGCACCGACGGGATGGTGATCGCCAGTGAGTTGATGAAGTAGCTGGCGAGCTGCCCCGACGAGCCGGTGCTGAACAGCACGTCCTGGTAGTTCTGCAGGGTGAACTGCGGGTCGCTGAAGAACGTCCACCAGCCGGTGGTCTTGATCTGGTCCTCCGGCCGGAACGAGGAGATGAACAGGCCGAAGGTCGGGATCGTCCAGAGCAGCGCGAGCACGATCGAGACCAGCGTGGCGGTGCGGCTGTTGAGCCGCTTGCGGACCCGGGCGGCCCGGGTGAGCGGCGCCGGGGGTTGGACGCCGGCTCCGACGGTGGGCGTGGCGGTGGTCATCTCAGCCCTCCCGCTGCTTGCGCAGGTTGCGGATCTGGTAGATCACGAGCGGCAGGACCAGGACGAACAGGAAGACCGCGAGCGCCGAGCCCTGCCCGTTCTCGCCGTACCGGAACGCCTGGTTGTACATCTCGGTCGCGATCACGTTGGTGTCGTAGTTGCCGTTGGTGGCGGTCCGGACGATGTCGAAGACCTTGAGCGTGGCGATGGAGATCGTCACCACCACCACGATCAGCGCCGGCCGGATGCTCGGCATGGTGATCCGCCAGAACATCTGCCACGCGGTGGTCCCGTCCAGCCGGGCCGCCTCTATGATGTCCGCCGGGATGGCCTTGATGGCCGCGGAGAGCACCACCATGGCGAAGCCGGCCTGGATCCACACCATGATCACGATCAGCAGCAACGTGTTCAGCGGCGAGTCGAGCAGCCACTGCTTCGGCTGTCCACCCAGGCTGACCACGATCTGGTTGAGCAGGCCGATCTGTTCCTGCCCGTCGCCCCGGAAGGCGTAGATGAACCGCCAGATGATGGCGGCGCCGACGAACGAGATCGCCATCGGCAGGAAGATCAGCGACTTGGCCGCCGACTCGAACCGGGCCTTGTCCACCAGGACGGCGTAGACCAGGCCGAACGCGCTGGCCACCAGCGGGACCAGCAGCACCCAGACCAGGGTGTTGAGCAGGACCCGGAAGATCGAGTCCTCGGAGAACATCCAGCCGTAGTTGTCCAGCCCCACCCAGTCGGTGCTGCGCGCGTCCATGAAGGAGAGCAGCGTGGTGCGGATGGCCGGCACCACCAGACCGATGGTCAGGAACAGCAGCGTCGGCAGCAGGAAGAAGAACGCGAACAGGCCCTCGCGCGGCTTGCGCCGGCGCGGCGGCGGGCCGCCGGCCGTCGAGGCCGCGACCAGTTGCGCCTCCCGGCGCCGGGCGAACCAGCTAGGCACCACGTCGAGGAGCAGGAGCAGGCCGCCCACCACCGCGACGAAAGCGATCAGCCCGTACATCAGCATGAGGAACTTCGGCTGTTCCGCCGCGAAGTCGAACTCCATCAACCCTCCCTCAAGGGTTCGGATGCTTCGGGGGTGGCCCGGCCCGCGTCGCGGACCGGGCCACCCCGTCAGATCACTTCCAGCTGCCCTCGATGTCGTTCAGGACGGTGGTGGTGTCCTTGCCGTTGATCCAGGCGACCATGCCCTTCCAGAAGGTGCCCGCGCCGACCGCGGCCGGCATCAGGTCCGAGCCGTCGAAGCGGAAGACGGTCTTCTCGTCCTGCAGGATGCCCACGGAGAGCTTGTCCACCGGGTTCGGGACGTTGTTGAGGTCCAGCTTCTTGTTCGCGGACACCCAGTCGCCGATCTTGGCCCGGCTGTTGGCGTACTCGCCGGAGGCCAGGTAGGTCTGCACCGCCTGGACCTCGGGACGGTCGGCGAAGGCCGCGACGAACTCGCCGCCGCCGAGCACCGGCTTGCCCTTGGCCGGGTCGATGGCCGGGAAGTAGAACGCGAAGACGTCGCCGTCCTCGGCCACCTTGGTGCCCTCGGGCCACTGGTTGGCGTAGAAGGACGCCTGGCGGTGCAGCGCGCACTTGCCGGTGGTGATCGGCGTGCCGGCCTCCTGGAACGCGGTGGTGGCGATGCTCTTCACGCCGCCGAAGCCACCGTTGACGTACTTCTCGTTCTTCAGGATGGTGCCGGCCTGGTTGACGGCCGTGGCGACCTGCGGGTCGTTGAACGGGATGCCGTGGGTGGTCCACTGGTCGTAGACCTCGGGGCCCGCGGTACGCAGCAGGACGTCCTCGATCCAGTCGGTGGCCGGCCAGCCGGTGGCGTCACCGGACTCGATGCCGGCGCACCACGGCTTGGTGCCGCTCGCCGCGATCTTGTCGCTGAGGTCGATCAGCTCCTGCCAGGTGGTCGGGACCGACCAGCCCTTCTCCTTGAAGGTCTTCGGCGAGTACCACACGAAGGACTTCACGTTGGAGCCCAGCGGGGCGCCGTAGAACTGGCCGTTGACGGTGCTGTACTTCAGCCAGTCGGGGGAGTAGTTCTGCTCGGCCATGGCCTTGGTGTCGGCGCCGGCCGGCTTGAGCTTGCCCGAGTCGACGAAGCGCTTCAGCAGACCCGGCTGCGGGATGAAGGCGATGTCGGGGGCGTTGCCGCCGTCCACCCGGACGGGGAGCTGGGCCTCGAACTCGCCCGAGCCCTCGTGGTCGATCTCGATGCCGGTGCAGTCCTCGAACTGCTTCCAGGACTGGTCCAGCCGGTCGGCCTCGATGTCACGGATCGAGGAGTAGATCGTGACCTTCTTGCCGTCGTTGCCCTGGTACTTCTCGTATGCCGCGCACTCGGGCGAGCTCGCGTTGTCGCTCTTCTTGTCGTTGCCGGTGCCGCAGGCGGCGACGCCGAGCGCCAGCCCCAGCACGCCGGTGACCGCGAGAGCCTGGCGTGATCTGGCAAACGCCATGCCGATCTCCTTCCTTGCCGGCGCGTGGGGGGAAATCGAATCCGCGCCGGTCCGATGGTCGTCCCCACATGTAAGCGCTTGCATCCCGTCCGGTCCACCCCCTGCCGGACACGGCCCGGTAACAATCCCGAAACCCCTACCACCGGCCGTGGGTGCGCTCCCACGAATCTTCCGTTCGATGGAACTTTCTGTCACGCTGTCCGCATCGGATTGAAGACTTTCAACATAGGAGGCAGTGGATGCGTAAGCGGTGGCTCAGTCTCGCGTCCGGGGCGGCGGTCCTGGCGGCGGCGGTCCTGGTCCCGGCGGCGCCCGCCCTGGCCGCGCCGACCTTCAAGGTCCCGTTCCCGTGCAACCAGTCCTGGTCCGGCCAGACGCGGACCAACCACAGTCCGGCGAACGCGATCGACTTCAACCGCACCGACGACCTCGGCGACCCGGTGGTGGCCAGCGCGCCCGGCACGGTCGACGTGGTGACGAACCTCGGCGACACGAGCTACGGCAAGTACGTCCGGATCAACCACGGCGGCGGCTGGACGACCTACTACGCGCACCTGAACGCCTTCAACGTCTCGGTCGGGCAGACCGTCGGGTACGGCCGGGTGATCGGCTACGTCGGCACCACCGGCGGGTCCACCGGCCCGCACCTGCACTACGAGCAGCGCTCGAGCGGCAGCGCCGTAAAGATCAAGTTCAACGGCGCCCAGGCCCTCTACTGGGGCACGAAGACCTACACCAGCGACAACGGCTGCGCCGGGGCGGACACCGGCGCGGGCACGGTCAACACCGCGGGCGCCGCGCTGACGGTCCGGTCCGGTCCGGGCACCGGCTACAGCGCGGTCGGCACGGTGGCCGACGGCGCCGGGGTGACGATCTACTGCCAGACCAGCGGCACCAGCGTCACCGGCACCTACGGCACCAGCTCGATCTGGGACCGGATCGGCTCCGGGCGGTTCATCTCCGACGCCTACGTCTACACCGGCTACGACGGCTACATCACCGGCGTGCCCCGCTGCTGACCCCGGCGGGCGCGGGGACGGCCGGTCCCCGCGCCCGCGCCGGTCAGGAGTTCAGCCGCCAGACGGCGAAGTTGAGCGCGGCGGCGAACGTGACCCAGGCCCAGTAGGGCAGCATCAGCAGCGTCGCCGGCCGGGAGACGCGCCGGAACAGGGCCACGGTCACGCCGATGGCCAGCCACATCACCACGATCTCGGCGAAGGCCAGCCCGTACCGGCCGGCGCCGAAGAACAGCGGCGTCCAGATCGCGTTGAGCACGAGCTGCGCGACCCAGGCTCCGAGCGCGGGGCCGAACCCGACCCGGCGCCAGACCAGCCAGCCGGCGATCGCGATCAACGCGTACAGCACCGTCCAGACCGGGCCGAACAGCCAGGAGGGCGGCGCCCAGGCGGGCTGCTCCAGGCTCTGGTATTCCGCGGAGGTGCCCCGGACGCCCAGCCCGCCGATGGCGGCGGCGGCGAACGTGGCGGCGCCGAAGCCGAGCAGGGCCCACCACTTCCGGACCCCGGCGGTGCGCCGCCCGGCGCTCTGAGTTGTCTCCATGGTCGAGATGATTGCCGTTCCGCGCCGGGGACAAACCCCTCCGGACGCGAAAGCGCCGGGATCGCCGGGTCCGGACGCTCCGGTCTGGGAGGACAGAGCGCCGGACCCGACGACCCCGGCGGGTCAGGGGTGAAGGACAGGGGTCGCTAATTGAAGATGCTGACGCCACCCGGGCCGACCAGCAGGCCGACGACGATGAGGACGATGCCCCAGAGGATCTGCCGGCGGAACAGCGCGAGAATTCCGGCGACCACGAGTACGACTGCGAGAATCCAGAGAATCAGCTCCATGACGGCTGGATACCCGGCGCGCCGATCCCGGAAACCTCCCGGTCAGTCGACCTGGTCGCCCAGGTGGAACACGCTGTAGGCCTGTTTGATCACGGGGTGCGCGACGTTGCGGACGCGGACCCCGCCCGGCGTGGTGCCACGCTCGGTGCCGTGGTGGGCGTGGCCGTGCAGCGCCAGCGCGGTCGGCGCCGAGTCGATCGCCTGCCCGAGCTGGTAGCAGCCCAGGAACGGGTAGATCTCCAGCGGCTCGCCGGCCAGCGTGTCCGGCACGGGGGAGTAGTGGGTGAGCGCGACCAGCGAGTCGCACTCCAGCGACAACAGCGCGGCGGCCAGCGCGTCGGCGCTCTCCCGGGTGGTCCGGACGAAGGCCTTCATCTCCGGCTCGCCGAAGTCGCTGGCACACCGCCCGGCGAACCCGCCGCCGAACCCCTTGACCCCGGCCACCCCGAGTCGCCCGCCGGCGCACTCCAGCACGGTGCCGGTGCCCTCCAGCACGGTGATCCCCGCGTCCTCCAGCACCTTGACCACCTGCGGCACCTGGTCGCACTGGTGGTCGTGGTTGCCGAGCACGGTGATCACCGGTACGCCGAGGTCGCCGAACTCCCGCGCCACGCACCGGGCCTCGGCCTCGGTGCCGTGGCGGGTCAGGTCGCCGGCGAGCAGCAGCACGTCGGCGCAGTCGGGCAGCTCCTCCAACGCAGGACGGAACCGGCCCACCACGTCCTCGTCCACGTGCACGTCGCCGACGGCGGCGATCCGGATCACCATCGAACCTCCCTCACGGCAGCTCCTCGACCTGGGTGGGCGCCTGGGTGCGGATCACCCCGATGTCGCTGGTCACCGGCGTGTCCGGGAAGCGCTCGGCCACCCGGCGGAGGATCTCCTCCCGCCGGTGCGGGCTCTCCACCTCGCCGTAGAGCACCAGCCCGCGCTCGCGGCGCACCACCGTGATGCCCTGCTCGGCCACGGACGGGTCCTCGGCCAGCATGCTCTGGATCTCCGCCTCCACGTACTCGTCGGGGGGCACGTCGCCGGACCGTCCGGTCACGGGGTCTCCCTTCCGCCGGGCGCGCCGCCGGGCAGCACGTCCAGCCGGTCGAGCAGCACCAGGAACGCCTCCGCGTACGGCGAGTGCTGCGTTTCCTTCCGTACCCGTTCCCAGTCGATCTGTTCCCGCAGCGAACGGGCGAGCGGCAGGGCGCGGGCGAAGTCGCAGTAGTGCTGGGAGAAGCTGAGCAGCTTGTGCACCATGAGCTGGCTGGCTGAGAGCACCGGCATGTGGATCGCGTCGACCGGGCGCACGATGGTGTCGGCGAACGTCTCCTCGGTCACCGGGGTCTCGATCGGCCGGTGGATGAGGTCCACCATGCGTCCCTCGTCGTAGACCTTGACCAGCCAGTCCTCCGGCGGGCGCTCGGCGGTGAAGCCGGCCTCGACCAGCGCCTCCAGGGCCCGGTCGACGTCGGCCTCGCGGAGCAGGAAGTCCACGTCGTGGTCGCTGGAGTGGCCGCCGTGCGCGTACACGGCGAAGCTGCCGCCCAGGGCGAAGGGGATCTCGGACTGCTTGAGCACGGCGGCGACCTTCTTCAGCGTGTGCACCAGGGTCTCGTCCCCGCGCTCGGCCATCTGGGTCTCCCGTCGTCGTCATGGGCGGTGGGATCAACAGGCGTACCCGGCGGAAGCTCCGGTCACACCTGATCGGGCGCGGTGCGTCCGCTCGGGGAGGAAAGCGACAAATCGCCGATGGTGAGCGTCGGTCGGATAACCTCGGCAAGGTGGCCAGCTCACTGCGAACGCGGCGCGGCAGGGCCCGACTGCGCGCCGTCGCCCTGATCGGCATCGACGGCTCGGGCAAGACCACCCAGGCCCACCGGCTCGCCGAGGCGCTCACCGCCGCCGGCCACCCCGCCACATACCACCGCAACGCCGGCGGTCGCCGCTGGCTCGGCCGCCTCGCCCAGCGGGTCGGCCGGCCGGACGCGCAGCGGCTCGTCGGCCGCGACGGGCTGCTCGCGGTCGAGTCCGCGCTGCGCTGGCTCGCGATCGCGCTGGCCCTGGTCAGTTGCCTGGTGACCGGCCGGACGGCGGTGATGGACCGCTGGTCGGCCTGCCAGTACGCCAGCATCCGGGCGCACGGCGGGCAGCGCTGGGAGCGGCTGGCCCGGGCCGGGTACCGGATCTTCCCGTCGCCCCGGGTCACGTTCCTGCTCACCCTCGACCCCGCCGAGGCGTACCGGCGGATCGAGCGGCGCGGCACCGACCACGAGAGCATGCGGTGGCTCACCGCGGCGGACGCCGCCTACCGGTCGCTGCCGGAGTACGCCGGGTTCGTGGTGGTGGACGGCAGCGGCACACCGGAGGAGGTCGCCCGCCGGATCCGGGCGCACCTGAGCGAGTGGCTGCCGGACGACCCGCCGGCCCTGGCCGTACCGGGCCCGGAGGGCACGCCTCGGCCCTCCGGCGGCGCGGGGCGGGACGGACCGGTGCCGGCTCAGGCCCGGCCGTAGACCGGGACGCTCGCGCCGCTGGTCGGCGCGGACTCGTCGGAGGCGAGGAAGCGGATCACGGCGGCGATCTCGGCCGGCGGCACCCACCGCCGGTGGTCGGCCTCGGGCTGGGCGGCCCGGTTGGCCGGGGTGTCGACGACGCTCGGCAGCACCGTGTTGCACCGCACTCCGTGCGGCCGGTACTCGACCGCGACCGCGTCGGCGAACGCCCGTACCGCGGCCTTGGCGGTGACGTAGCCGGCCGCGCCGGGGAACGGCGCCACCGCCGCCCGGGCCGACACGCAGACCACCGCGCCGCCGCCGGCCTCGACCAGGTGCGGCAGCGCCGCGTGGGTGACCAGGTAGGTCGGACGCAGGTTGATCCGCAGCATCCGCTCGAACTCCTCGACCGGGGTCTCGTGCACGAGCCCGCCGCTGGCGTACCCGCCGACGAGGTTGACCACCGCGCGCAACGGCGCGGCCGGCTCGTCGGTCGCCGCCTCGACCGCCCGCGCCGCCCCCTCGGGGGTCAGCAGGTCGGCCACGACCCGGACCGGACCGTCGTCCGTCCCGGGCTCCCGCTGGGGTACGACCACCCGCCAGCCGCTCCGGAGGAAGGCGGCGGTGACCGCGCCCCCCAGCCCGCCCGTGCCTCCGGTCACCAGCACCGTGCGATCCGCCATGCCCACACGCTAACCGGCCGCCCGGAGGGCCGACCGGTGACCCGGCGACGGCCGTCCGGCCGGTCCGGGAGCGCATGACGGTGGACGGTCCGGTCGGCCGGCGGCACCGACTCGACCGGACCGGATGAGGCGGCCGGGCTGCGACGATGGGACCCTGGGCGAGGGGGCCGGGCGCGGAAGGCGGTAAATTTCCCGATACGCGGCGTCATGGTTGACGCTCACGGCCTGTGAAAGTAAGTTTCATCCGTGGCGAAGAGTCCGAAGATTTCTGCGAGTCACGAGCCCGGTGGACTGATCGTCCACATCAGCGGCCTCCTTCCCTCGCTGTCCCCGGCCGAGCAGCGGGTGGCCCGGCTGGTCGTCGCCGATCCGGCCGACGCGGCCCGGCGCACCATCACCGACCTCGCCACCGCCGCCGAGACATCCGAGGCGACCGTGATCCGGTTCTGCCGGTCGGTCGGCATGGACGGCTATCCCCAGCTGCGGATCCGGCTCGCCGCCGAGGCCGCGCGCCGGGTCGAGCCGCCGGACGCCCGGGTGGTCGGCGGCGACATCCCGCCGGGCGCGGACCTGGCGCAGATCATCGCCACCATCGCGTTCAACGACGCGCGGGCCGTCGAGGAGACCGCCGAGCAGCTCGACCCGGCGGTCTGCGAGCGGGTCGTCGAGGCGATCGGCGCGGCCGGCCGGATCGACGTCTACGGCGCGGGCGCCAGCGGCTTCGTCGCCTCCGACTTCCAGCAGAAGCTGCACCGCATCGGCCGCATCGCGTTCTACTTCCCGGACGTGCACACCGCGCTCACCTCGGCGGCGCTGCTGGGCCGGGGCGACGTCGCGGTCGGCATCTCGCACACCGGCACCACCTCCGACGTGATCGAGGTGCTGGAGCAGGCCCGGGCGCGCGGGGCCACCACGGTGGCGCTGACCAACTTCCCCCGCTCGCCGATCGCCGACGTCGCGGACCACGTGCTCACCACCGCCGCCCGGGAGACGACCTACCGGTCCGGCGCGACGGCCAGTCGGCTGGCCCAGCTCACCGTGGTCGACTGCCTCTTCGTCGGAGTGGCCGCCCGGAGCCGGACCCGGACCAAGAAGGCCCTGGAGGCCACCGCCGAGGCCGTCCTGTCGCACCGGGTGGGTCCCGGGCGGAGGCGGGGATGACGGCGGGCCGGGTGGAACGGGACGAGGTGGCCGTGGTGCGTCCGGTGGTGCGGGTCGGTGCGCCGACCGAGCGACGCAACCCGCAGAGCGTCGACCTCGACCTGATGTCGACCCGGGACGTGCTCACCGTCATCAACGAGGCCGACCGTCGGGTGCCGGCCGCGGTGGCCGCCGTGCTCGACGAGATCGCCGAGACCGTCGACCTGGCCGTCGCCGCGCTGCGCGGCGGGCACCGGGTGCACTACTTCGGCGCCGGCACCTCCGGCCGCCTCGGCGTGCTGGACGCGGCCGAGCTGGCCCCCACGTTCAACTCGCCCCGGCACTGGTTCTGCGCGCACCTCGCCGGCGGCCCGGAGGCCATGTGGCGGGCCGTCGAGGACGCCGAGGACGACGAACGGGGCGGCGCCGCCGAGGCGGGCGAGTGCGTGCACCCCGGCGACCTGGTGGTCGGCCTGGCGGCCAGCGGGCGCACCCCGTACGTCCTCGGGGCGCTCGCCGCGTCCCGGGCCCAGGGGGCCGGGACCGTGCTGCTGTGCGCCAACCCGGAGGCCGAGGCCGCCCCGTCGGTGGACGTGTTCATCGGGGTGGACACCGGACCCGAGGTGGTCACGGGGTCGACCCGGATGAAGGCGGGCACCGCGCAGAAGCTGGTGCTGAACACGTTCTCCACGGCCGTCATGGTGCGCCTGGGCCGGGTCTACTCGAACCTGATGATCGACATGGTGGCCACCAACGCCAAGCTGCGCGGCCGGATGATCTCGATCCTGGTGGAGGCGACCGGGTGCGCCGAGGAGGTCTGCCGGGTTGCCCTGCGGGAGGCCGACGGCGACCTCAAGACCGCCCTGGTGGCGCTGGTCTCCGGCGCGGAGGTGCCCGCCGCCCGGGCCGCGCTGGCCCGCTCCGCCGACCAGGTACGCGGCGCCCTGGCCCTGCTCGCCTCCTGACCCCGAGCGCGAAACCACCCGCCCGGCGCATCCGCCCGGCGGGTGCGACGCGTATCACGTGGCGGGAGGGGACGTCTCTCCCCGAGCGGATTGTTCAACGAGGCGGAGGGTAATCCTCAGCGTGGCTGAACCGGTGGGTCCACGGGCGCGTATCAGGCAGTGACCAGGATCGCAATGACGCGGTGACGCGGCTCGCTGTGTTCATGGAACAGGCAATGGTGCCATTCCATGGGCGGACGGCGATTCCGCTGCTCCCGCGCCCACCGACCAGGGCGGCCGCGAGCCGCCCGAGCAGGGGTCCTGACAGGAAACATGGACCGGGCTCTCAGCTACTACTCAGGCATTCGTGACAGTTTCGACTCACGACATGGAATCCCCGACGCGTCACATCTGTTGTGTAGGTGTCAGCACCTACGGGCACAGCGGAGGTTACGGGGAGGGCTGATGAACGTGGGGATGGCAAGGAACCGGGCAACCGGCGCGAGCGAGGGGACCGTGGCAATCGTGGACAAGAACATCGGCATGCGTACCGACGAGGTCGCCGAGGAGCGGGACCTGGTCGGCGTCTACCTGCACGAGATCTCCCGGACGCCGCTGCTGGACGCCGCCCGCGAGGTGGATCTCTCCAAGGCGATCGAGGCGGGTCTCTACGCCGAGCACCTGCTCGACACCGACCGGCTCCCCGACGGGGCCACCCGGGAGGAACTGGAGCGCGTGGTGGTCGAGGGGGAGCGGGCGAAGGACCTGTTCATCCGCGCCAACCTGCGGCTGGTCGTCTCCATCGCCCGGCGCTACGTGCGCTCCGGCATGCCCATGCTGGACCTGATCCAGGAGGGCAACACCGGCCTGGTCCGCGCGGTCGAGAAGTTCGACTACGAGCGCGGCTTCAAGTTCTCCACCTACGCGACCTGGTGGATCCGGCAGGCGATCAGCCGGGCCATCGCCCAGCAGGAGCGCACCGTCCGGCTGCCCGTGCACCTGGTGGAGGACGTCAACCGGATGCGCAACGTGGCCCGGCAGCTCACCCGCGAGCTGGGCAGCGACCCGGAGCCGGAGCAGATCGCGACCGCGCTCGGCGTCACCGTCGAGCGGGTCAACGAGCTGCGCCGCTGGTCGCAGGACACCGTCTCGCTGGACACCCCGGTGGGCGACGACGGCGACACCAACCTCGGTGACCTGGTCGCCGACAGCGACGCGCCGTCGCCGGAGGAGATCGTGCTGACCGGCCTGGAGCGGCAGCGGATCGAGGGTCTGCTCAACCACCTCGACGACCGGTCGGCCGGCATCATGCGGGCCCGCTACGGCCTGGAGGACGGGCGCGAGCACTCGCTGACCGAGGTCGCGTCGCGGTTCTCGCTCTCCCGGGAGCGGATCCGCCAGCTGGAGATCCAGGCCCTCGGCCGGCTGCGTGAGCTGGCCCGCGCCGAGGGACTGCAGGCGGCCTGACCTGGTAGTAATGGAAACGACGAACGGCCGGCGTCCGACAGGGGGACGCCGGCCGTTCGTCGTTACGGGTCAGACCCGGCCGTAGCCGGCGATGCTCATGATGTTCATGCCCCGCTTGCTGACGTTGCGGCCCGCGCTCGGCGCGTCGATGATCTGACCGCCGCCGACGTAGAGCGCCACGTGTCCGAGGCCGGAGTAGAACACCAGGTCGCCCGGTTGCAGTTGGCTGCGACTGATCCGCGTCACCGCGTTCCACTGTTGCGCCGCGCTGTGCGGCAGCGACTTCCCGGCGGCCCGCCAAGCGGCCAGGGTGAGCCCCGAGCAGTCGTAGCTGCCGGGGCCGTCGTCGCCGTAGCCGTAGGGCTTGCCGACCGCGCCGTAGGCGTACCGCACCGCGACGCCGGCCTTGCCGGAGACGGCCGGGGGCGTGCCCGCCGAACTCGCCTTGACCGGGGCCTCGGTGGCCCGCCCGTACGCCTTGCGACGCATCTCGTAGAGGCCGGCCAGGTCCGCCTCGATCCGCTTCTTGGCGGCGGTCAGCTGCTTGGCCTGCGCCGCCTCCTTCGCCAGCGTGACGTCGAGCCGGGTCTTCTGGTCGATCAGCCGGCGCTGGTCGCCGGTGAAGCTGTCGATGGTGCGCTGCCGCTGGCGGGTGAGCTGGTCGAGCGTGCCCAGCCGGTCCGGCAGCGACGCCGGGCCGCCCGGCTCCAGCAGGGCCGCCGCGGTGCGCATGCCACCGGTCTTGTACGCCGTCGCGGCGATCGCGCCCACGTCGGCGCGACTCCGCTCGGCCTGGTCCTGCAACGGGCCGATCCGGGCCTCCAACGTGGCCGCGGTGGCCTTGTTGGCCTTGATCTCCTCGTTGAGCTTGTTGTACGACTCGACGATTCGCTCCAGCTCAGTCGAGGACTTCTCGATCTGCTTCGTCAGCTCGGCGGGGGTGGGCTCGGCCCGAGCCACCGACGCCGGAGCGAGCAGCGCGGCCGAGAGGCCGGCCACCGCCAGCGAGCGGAGCAGCATCCGTAAGGACGACAAGAGCGGAAAGCTCCTCTCCACGGTCGACGGGAGGCGTGGCACGCCCCGTCGACACCGACCCGGCGCCGTCCGGGCGGACGGCGGTCGACCGGACCGACCTGGACAACCTAACCCGTGATCGGAGTGGACGGGAGTTCAAGCAGGGGCGAAAGTTGGCAAAGTGTCGGAAAGTGACAATGGGGCAGCTGACCGTCCGTGACCGTTTCGCGGACCTCACGTCGCGGGCTTCGGCGCTCCTGGGCGGAAGGCGCGACTCGCCCGATTCGTCGTTCTGGACGGATGTCGCCAGGCCACGCCAGGCAAAGTCATGACAAAGACGGAAATCGTTCTCTGTTTCCGGCGGGCCGGTCCGGCGACGTACCGGCCGGGCGGGCGAAAACCCGAGGTCGGGTGGCGTGTCCGCCACACAATGAAGCGCGGAACCGGGAATCCCCACCACGGGATCCGCGACCCCGGGAGGCCGCCGTGCAGACCGATCGCTCCTCCGCCCGCCCGCCCCGGTCGCCGCACGCGACCGCGCCCACGCTGCTCTACGCCCGACCCGGCATCGTCGTCACCGCCGAGCGCTTCACCGTCGGCCGCAACAGCTGGGCGGTGACCGAGATCACCCAGCTCTGGACCACCCGCGGCCCGCACGACCGGCTCGCCGTACGGGCGGTCGCCGTCTCCGCCGCGCTGATCGCCGCGGTCGGTCTGCTGCTCGGCTTCACCGGCGGCCTGGAGCGGCTCACCGCCGGGGCGTACCTGACGCTCGGCGCGGTGGGACTGCTGCCGCTGCTGCTGGTGCTGCTCGGCGACCGCTGGCGCCCGCCCGCACACGAGCTGTGGGGGCGGATCCGGGGTGCCGAGGTGCTGCTGTTCAGCAGCGACGACGAGCGGCAGTTCGGCCAGGTGACCCGCGCGCTGCGCCGGGCCCGCGAGGGCGCGCGACTCGGCGGCGGCTGGACCGACCCGCCCGCCGCCGCGCCGTGGCGGCCGGCACGCTGAGCGGCCGCGGCGGCCGGGTCAGCCGGCGACCGGCTCCGGGGTACGGGGCCGGTTCCCGGCGGCCACCCAGTGGCTCACCCGCCGTTCCGCGTAGAACGAGACGAACGGCACGGTGCCGGCGAGCATCACCAGCAGCATCCGCTTCAGCGGCCAGTTCGCCCGGCGGGACAGGTCGAAGGTGAGCGCCAGGTAGAGCATGTAGAGCCAGCCGTGCGCGACACCGACCACGGCCACCACGCTCGGGTTGTCGAAGCCGTACTTCAGCGGCATGCCGATCAGGACCAGCACCACCAGCGCCACGCCCACGATCCAGGCGATCACGCGGTACCGGGTAAGGGCTCCGCCCACCGTCGTCCGTCCTTCCGCACCGGCCTCAGCCGGGATAGTCGCCGGGCCGGGCGCCCGGATTCGCGTTCAACCAGGAAAGGTAGCGGTTGTAGGCGGCCAGCTCGCCGTCGTCCGCCCCGTCGAGCGGCGCCGCCGGCACCCGGACGGCGCGCACCGGCCGGCGTACCGCCGGGGTGGTGGTGACCGGCTCCGGGTCGGCGGCCGCCGACGGCGGCGGCGCGGTCGACGGCCCGGGCGCGGCGCGCAGCGCGTGCCGCACCTCACGCCACCAGACGAAGACCACGAAACCGGCGAAGACCGGCCACTCGATCGCGTAGCCGAAGCTCAGCGCGTTGCCCTGGGCGGCCCGGGTCACCTGCCACCAGCCCAGCCCGAGGAAGCCCACCACCAGCACGACCATGGCCACGTGGCGGACGATCCACGCCGGTGTCCAGAGCCGCTGCATGACATCGAGGGTACCGGGGCCGCCGGCCGTCTCCGACGCGGCGTCGTAGGTGGCCCGGGTTTGGTGGCAGCCGCGCTGGGCATCCGTCTAGTCGCCAGCCCGAACGAGACGAGGGGGCGACGATGACCGAATCGGTACGCCGGGACGCCAGCCCGGAGCAGCGGGTCACCGAGTGGGACGGCGACCACGCCCGCACCACCGGCGCCGGCGACGGTGAGCTGCTCGGGGTGGACCCCGCCGAGCTGGGCGACGAGGACCTGATCCGGGAGATGCAGAGCCTGCACCGCACCCGGCTGGACACGCTGCGGCACGCCACCGACTCCGCGCTCGCCAACCACCTGCGTCGGACCGCCGAGCTGGAGACCGAGTACCTGGCCCGGCACCCGGGCCGGGAGGTCGACCCGAGCCGGTTGCGGGACGCCTGATGGCCAGTCACGCCGAGCGCGGCATGTCCGCGCCGCCCGAGGTGGTGTTCAACACCGCGACCGACCCGGACCGCTCCTCCGCCTGGCTGCCGGAGGTGCTGCGCCGCTCCGGCGACTGCCAGGTGGAGGTGGTCGACGCCGAGGACATGCGGGTCCGGTGGAGCGCCGCCGACTGGTCCGCGGAGATCGACGTGGAGCCGGCCGACGCCGGCGGCGCCCGGGTACGCCTGGACCTGGCCGGCCCGGACCACGCCCTGGCCGACGAGATCCTGGCCAACCTCGACCGCGAGGTGGCCGACAACCTGACCGCCGGCTGAGCCCGGCCCGCCACGACACACGAGAGGGAGGCCGGGTTGACCGGGAGTGGCCTGAAGCAGAAGGTGGCGCGCCTGCGCCAGGCGTACGCGCCGCACGAACACCGACCGCTGGAGGGCTACCTGAAGGCGATGGGCACCTACGCCGGGGTGACCGCGGCGCTGGTCGGGCTGGTCCGGGCGACCGGCCGGCCGGTGCCGGAACGGCCCTCGCCCGGCGACGTGGTGCTGCTCTCGGTCGCCACGCACAAACTGAGCCGGCTGCTGTCCAAGGACGCGATCACCAGCCCGCTGCGGGCGCCGTTCACCCGCTACGACCACCCGATCGGCAGCGGTGAGGTGATGGAGCAGGTCCGGGACGAGGGCAGCCCCACCCGGCACGCGCTCGGCGAGCTGGTCAGCTGCCCGTTCTGCCTGGCGGTCTGGGTGGCCACCGGGCTCACCGGCGGCCTGGTGCTGGCGCCCCGGCTGACCCGGCTGGTCGCCACCGCCCTGACCGCGGTGGCCGCCTCCGACTTCCTCCAGATGGGCTACGCGGTGGCCCAGCAGGCCGCCGAGGGCGGGCGCCACGAGAAGTGAGCACGACGCGACGGGGCCGGCGCGAGTGCGCCGGCCCCGTCGTCGTCGCGCCGGAGATCAGGTGGGGGTGGTGCCGTGGTCCTCGCCGGCCCAGCCGCGCGAGGTCTCCGGCTCGCGCTCGTCCTCGTCCGCCCCGGTGATGATGTCCCGGTCCACCGCCGTGCGGTCGTGCTCGTTGGCGAAGTCCGGCTCCGGCAGCGTGTCCATGCCCTCCGGGGGCTGGCCGAGCGCCGCCAGGTGCTCGTGCTCGGGCTCGCGGTCGGTCATGTCGGGTCCTCTCGGTCGGGCGGGTGTTCAGGCGACCGTGCCGCCCAGCAGTTCGGCCGCCTCGTCGACCGCGTACTCGCCCTGGGGGAGCGCGGCGATCCGGGTGAGCAGCTCGGCCGGGAGCTCGGCGGCCACCGCCCGGCGGTAGATGTCGGCCTGGGTGATCCGTTCCTGACCGCGGTAGAGGTCGTCGAGCAGGTCGTCGAGCGGCCTGGTGTCCGGCTGCTCGGTCACGGGCGCGTCATCGGTCACGCCGACCACCTACCCGGCCCCGAACCGGTCAAACTCCCCCAACCCCGCTCAGGCAGGGGCCGGAAGCGTGGCGCGGCGCGCCCGGACGGCCTGGGCCAGGTGGTCCAGGACCTCGCCGGTGGTGTCCCAGCCGATGCAGGCATCGGTGATCGACCGGCCGTACTCCAGCTCCCGGGTCGGGTCCAGGTCCTGCCGGCCGGGGAGCAGGAAGCTCTCCAGCATGATGCCCACGATCCCGCGCTGCCCGGCGGCGAGCTGCGCCGCCACGTCGGCGGCCACCACCGGCTGGTTGCGGTGGTCCTTGCCGCTGTTGGCGTGGCTGGCGTCGACCACGACCCGCTCGGGCAGGCCTGCCGCGCGCAGCAGGTCCAGCGCCCCGGCCACCGACTCCGCGTCGTAGTTGGGCCGGCCGCCCCCGCCGCGCAGCACCAGGTGACCGTCGGCGTTGCCCCGGGTGTGCATGATCGCCGGGGTGCCGGAGACGTCGATGCCCGGGAAGACGTGCGGCACGCCGGCGGCGCGGATCGCGTCCACCGCGGTGGCGATGCTGCCGTCGGGCCGGTTCTTCATGCCGATCGGCATGGACAGGCCGGAGGCGAGCTGCCGGTGGACCTGGCTCTCCACGGTCCGGGCGCCGATCGCCCCCCAGGCCACGGTGTCAGCGATGTACTGCGGGGTGATCGGGTCGAGGAACTCGCACCCCACCGGCAGGCCCAGCCGGAGCACGTCGAGCAGGAGCGCCCGCGCGGTCCGCAGACCCGTGTTCACGTCACCCGAGCCGTCCAGCGCCGGGTCGTTGATCAGGCCCTTCCAGCCCACCGTCGAGCGCGGCTTCTCGAAGTAGACCCGCATCACCACCAGCAGGTCGTCGGCGACCCGGTCGGCGGCCTCGCGCAGCCGTCCCGCGTACTCCAGGGCGGCGGCCGGGTCGTGCACGGAACACGGGCCGACGACGACGAGCAGCCGGTCGTCGTCGCGGTCCAGCACCCGGCCGACGGCACGCCGGCCGGCCACGACGGCGTCCGCGAGCGGGGCGTCGAGCGGCAGGTGGTGGTGCAGCAGGGCCGGGGTGGTCAGCGGCACGACGCGGTCGATCCGCTGGTCGATGACCCGATGGGCGTCCGGGGACGTGGTCACGGTGGGGATTCCTTCCGCCGACCGCGCCCCCGTGCCGGGTCCGGGGGATCGAGCCGGCTGCTCGCATACGAAAGGGCAGGGAAAAGAATCCCTGCCCGGCCGGCTCGAAGAGGTGGTGACGTCAGCTCACGGTCGAGTCACCGGCTCCTCCAGCCGGCTGCCTAAACCATCGATACGACCGCGTCACGTCGGCCAGCCTACCCGACGCGACCGGGAAGTCCCGCTCCGTTCCGCAGAGCGGAACGCGGGGTATGGAACGACCATGAGCCACGACCAGAGCGACCAGGACCGGATCGAGTCCCGCGCCCACCTGCTGCCGGAGGAGGCGGCGGTGGGCAGCGACGACGCGGAGGCCCAGGCCGACGCGATCCTCGCCGAGTCGGACCTTCGCGAGGAGGACCGCAACGCCGCCCCGGACACGGTGCTGGAGCACCGCACCTCCGAGGAGACCGTCACCCCGATCGAGCCCCCCGACTGAGCCCGACGCCCCGGCCCCGACGCGATCCCCGGTAGCCGGCGTCCCGCAGCCGGGCCAGCGGACCGGCCAGGCGCAGGCCGGGTGGCACGTTGCCGACCGGGTCGAAGGCGAGCGCGGCGTCCTCCGGGGCGCCGCGCCGCCCGTCGAGGCGTACCTCGCCGAACGGTCGCCACGGGCCCACCGCCGAGGCCACCGCGAGCACCAGCCGGGGCTCGTCCGCCGCCACCGCCGCGTCGACCCCGGCCAGGGAGCGACCCAGGTCGGGCGAGTCCGGGTCGGCCAGCGCGGCGAGGAACAGCCGCCGCGCCCCGGCGCGGAACGGCATGATCGAGGTGTACGTCCCGGTGAAGCGCCGCCGGGGCAGCGGCAGGTTCCGCAGCACCGGCGCGGCGCCGCTGGAGCTGACCAGCAGGTCCACCGGCGGCTCCGGGTCCCGGTGCAGGCGGACCGCCACGCCCAGCACGTCCGGCCAGCCGCCCGGCGTCGGCACCCCCTTGGAGAGGCGGACCGTGGCCGGCCACCGGCCCGGCCGGTCCAGCAGCGGCACCCCGGTCGGCGGTCCCGACGTACCCCAGATCAGCACCTCGGCGGCGAAGGTGCGGCCGGCGGGGTGCAGCAGCCGGGCGTGCCGGAGGCGGGCCAGCGCGGCGGCGGCCCGCTCGACGGCGGACGGTGCGGGGGTGACCATGGCGCTCGGGTACCCCGGCGCGCGGCGACGATGCTCCCCGCGCGTCACCTTTCCGCCCCCGGGATCGGATAGCGTCGTGCCATGCCCGACAGCGGTTACCCCTGGCCGATCGAGACGACCCGACTGGACAACGGCCTGCGTGTGGTGGTGAGCGAGGACCGCACCGCCCCGGCCGTGGCCGTCAACCTCTGGTACGACGTGGGTTCGCGCCACGAACCGGCGGGCCAGACCGGCTTCGCCCACCTCTTCGAGCACCTGATGTTCGAGGGCTCGGTGAACGTGGCCAAGACCGAGCACATGAAGCTGATCCAGGGCGCGGGCGGATCGCTGAACGCGACCACCAACCCCGACCGGACCAACTACTTCGAGACCGTCCCCGCCGAGCACCTGGAGCTGGCGCTCTGGCTGGAGGCCGACCGGATGGGCGGCCTGGTGCCGGCGCTGACCCAGGAGACGCTGGACAACCAGCGCGACGTGGTCAAGAACGAGCGGCGGCAACGCTACGAGAACGTCCCCTACGGCGACGCCTGGCTGCGGCTGCTGCCGCTGCTCTATCCGCCCGGCCACCCCTACCACCACGCCACCATCGGGTCGATGGCCGACCTGAACGCCGCCGACCTGGCCACGTTCCAGGCGTTCCACAGCACCTACTACGCGCCGAACAACGCGGTGCTGACGGTGGTCGGCGACACCACCGCGGCCGAGGTGTTCGCGCTGGCCGACAAATACTTCGGCGGCCTCGCCGCGCGCTCCGACATCCCGGCCGCCCCGGACGGGCGCGCCGTGCCCGCCACCGGCACGCCGGCGGTGGAGACGGTCACCGCCGACGTGCCCGCCCCCCGCGTCTACCTCGCGCACCGCACCCACCCGTTCGGTGACCCGGGGTACGACGTGACCACCGTGCTCGCCACCGTGCTGGGCAGCGGCCGGGGCAGCCGGCTCTACCAGCGGCTCGCCGACGGCGAGCGGATCGCCCAGCCGGACCTCGTCGGCGCGTACGGGGTGGACCTGGCGCACGCCCCCGCGCCGCTGATCGCCACCGCCACCGCCCGTCCCGGCGTGACCGCCGAGCGGCTGCGCGACGGGCTCGCCGAGGTGGTCGACGAGCTGGCCACCGTGCCGGTGACCGCCGCCGAGCTGGACCGCGCCAAGGCCCTGCTGAGCACCATGTGGTGGCGGCAGATGTCCACCGTCGACGGTCGCGCCGACACGCTCGGCCGGTACGCCACCCAGTTCGGTGACCCGGCCCGGGCCGCCGACCGGCTGCCCGGCTGGCTCGCCGTCACCGCCGAGCAGGTCGCCGAGCAGGCCGCCGCGCTGCTCGGCGCCGACGACCGGGTGATCCTGACCTACCTGCCCGAGGAGACCTCATGACGCTGATCGCCACCCGTCCCGGCCCCGGCGCCGCCCGCGCCTACCGGTTCCCGCAGGTGGTCCGGCGGACGGTGGCCGGCGGTCAGGTGGTCGCCGCGCACCTGCCCGGGCAGACGCTCGCGGTCGCGCTGCTGCTGCTCGACGGCGGCGCGGGCCGCGAGCCGGTCGGCAAGGAAGGGCTCGGCGCGGTGCTGGCCAAGGCCCTGGAGGAGGGCACCGCGCAGCGCGACGCCACCGCCTACGCGCTGGCCATCGAGGCGCTCGGCACCGAGCTGGTGGCCGGGCTCGACTGGGACTCGTTCCAGGTGAGCGTGCAGGTGCCGGTCGACCGGCTGAGCGCCGCGGTGGAGCTGCTCGCCGAGGCGGTCCGCACGCCCCGGCTCGACCCGACCGACGTGCTGCGGGTCCGCGACGACGAGGCGACCGCGCTGCGGATGGACTGGGCCAACCCGGGCCCGCGCGCCGACGCGGTGCTGCGCGCCGACCTCTTCGGCGCCGACAACCGGTGGGGCCGCCCGCTCTACGGCGACCCGGAGAGCGTGGCCGCGTTGGAGGTGGACGACGTGACCGTCTTCCACTCCGAGTGGTTCATCCGTCCCGGCACGCTGATCGTCGCCGGCGACCTGGAGCGGATCGACCTGGACGCGCTGGGCGCGACCGCGTTCGCCGGCACCGGCGGCGGTCCGGTCGACCGGGGCGGCCCGATCGAGACGACGCTCGCCGGCCGGCGGCGGGTCATCCTGGTCGACCGGCCCGGCTCGGTGCAGTCCACGCTGCGGCTCGGTCATCCGTCCCCGCACCGCGCCCACCCCGACCACGTGCCGATGACGCTGGCCGGCACCGTGCTCGGCGGCGCGTTCACCTCCCGGCTCAACCACCTGATCCGCGAGGTGCGCGGCTACACGTACGGCATCCGGGGCGACTTCGCCTCGTCCCGGCGCTTCGGCCGCTTCGCGGTCACCTCCGGCGTGCAGACCGCGGTGACCGCGCCGGCGCTGGTCGAGTCGGTGGGCGAGGTCTCGCGTACCCAACTGACCGGGGTGACCGAGGAGGAGCTGGAGGTGGCCCGCTCGTGGCGGGCCGGCCAGCTCTCGGTCGAGTTGCAGAGCCCCCGGGCCATCGCCTCGGCGCTGACCACGCTGGTGGTGCACGACCTGCCGGACGACTACCACGCGCGGCTGCGCGAGGCGCTGCTCGCGGCGACCGTCGAGGAGGTGTCCGCTGCCGCCGCCACGCACCTGCACCCGGAGTCGCTGACGCTGGTGGTCGAGGGGGACGCGGCGGTGATCCGGGACGAACTGGTGGCCGCCGGCCTCGGCGAGGTGCTCGACCACGACTGACCGGGCGGGGCGACGGGTGTGATTCCCGTCGCCCCGGCCCGCGCGCTGGGAAAGGCCTCCCGCCCGCCCCGCCCGGCTGGGTAGCCTCGCGGGCATGAGGATCGGCATTGTGGGAGCCACCGGCCAGGTCGGTGGGGTCATGCGGCAGGTGCTGGCGGAGCGCGCGTTCCCGGCGGAGCAGGTGCGGCTGTTCGCCTCGGCCCGGTCGGCCGGGCGCACCCTGCCCTGGCGCGACGGCGAGGTGACCGTCGAGGACGCGGCCACCGCGGACTACCGCGGGCTGGACATCGTGCTCTTCTCGGCGGGCAAGGGCACGGCGAAGGAGCTGGCCCCCCGGGTCGCCGAGGCCGGCGCCGTGGTCATCGACAACTCCTCCGCGTTCCGGATGGACCCCGAGGTGCCGCTGGTGGTCGCCGAGGTCAACCCGCACGCCCTCGCCGACCGGCCCAGGGGCATCGTGGCGAACCCGAACTGCACCACGATGGCCGCCATGCCGGTGCTGCGCCCGCTGCACGCCGAGGCCGAGCTGGTCAGCCTGGTCGTCGCCACCTACCAGGCGGTCTCCGGCGCCGGCCTGGCCGGCGTGGCCGAGCTGGACGAGCAGGTCCGCAAGGTGGCCGAGGACGCGAGCGCGCTCGCCTTCGACGGCTCGGCGGTGCCGTTCCCGACGCCGCGCTCGTTCGCCGCCCCGATCGCGTTCAACGTGCTCCCGCTGGCCGGCTCGATCGTCGACGACGGCTCCGACGAGACCGACGAGGAGCAGAAGCTGCGCAACGAGAGCCGCAAGATCCTGGAGATCCCCGGGCTGAAGGTCTCCGGCACCTGCGTGCGGGTGCCCGTCTTCACCGGTCACTCGTTGCAGATCAACGCCCGGTTCGCCCGGCCGATCGACCCGGCCCGCGCCCGGGAACTGCTCGACGGCGCGCCCGGGGTGGCGCTGCGCGACGTGCCCACGCCGCTGGAGGCGGCCGGCCAGGACCCGACGTACGTGGGCCGGATCCGGGTCGACGAGACCGTCGCGCACGGGCTCGCGCTGTTCTGCGCCAACGACAACCTGCGCAAGGGCGCGGCGCTCAACGCCGTGCAGCTCGCCGAGCTGGTCGCCGCCGAGCGCTGAGCCCGGCTCGGCGCCGGGGCGTCGAATCGTCACGGGGGCGTCCGTGGCCGCACGGACGCCCCCGCAGCGGGTATGCGGGCCCGGTCGTCGGCGAACCACGCCGGCGGGCGGGAGGAACCATGGCGGCCGGACGGGACCCGGGGGACGTCGACGAGGTCGAGATCGAGGCCGGGCTGCGCTCGGACACGGCCCGGGCGATCGGCTTCAGCGACGCGGTCTTCGCCATCGTCATCACCCTGCTGGTGCTCGACCTGCGCGTGCCCGAGTCGGCGCCGGGCGGGATGCTGCACGCGCTGCTCGACCAGTGGCCGGTCTACCTCGCCTACGTCACGTCCTACCTGTACGTGGCCGTGAACTGGCTGAACCACAAGGGGACGTTCCACCGGGTCCGCTGCGCCGACCGGGGCCTGCACTGGGCCAACCTCGGGGTGCTGTTCAGCGTGGCGCTGCTGCCCTTCGTCACCGCGCTCGTCTCCCGCGCGGTGGAGCAGGGTGACACCTTCGACGAGCGGGTCGCGGTCGCCGCGTACGCGGTTGTCGGCGTCGTCCTCTCGGCGGCCTGGCTCTGGCTCTACCACTACCTGAGCCGGCACCGGGAGCTGCTGCAGGCGGGCGTGACCGCCCGGTTCTTCGCGGCCGAACGGGTCCGGGCGGCGCTCGGCGTCGCCGCGTACGCGATCGCCGGCGGGGTGGGATGGTGGGTGAGCGTGCCGGTGGCGCTGGTGGTGCTCCTGCTGCTGCCGCTCTTCTACGGGCTGTCCAGCAACGGCTCCTACGACCTGCTCCGGCGGCTGCGGCACCGGCGGTGACGCGGCCCGCGTTACCCCGCCTCGGGCGGCGGGTAGACGGCGGTGCCGACACCGAGAGGGGAGCACCATGACAACGGTCGGAGAGTTCATGACGACCCGGTTGGTGACGATGGACGGCAACGACACGCTCACCGCCGCGGCGCAGGAGATGCGCGACAGCGCCATCGGCGACGTGGTGGTGACCGACGGCGACAACGTGATCGGCATCGTCACGGACCGGGACATCACGGTCCGGGGCGTCGCCGAGGACATGAACCCCAGCGCCACCACGCTCAACCAGATCACCAGCAAGGACGTGGTGACGGTGAGTCAGTACGACGACGCGGTGGCCGCCGCCGACCTGATGCGTACCTACGCGGTCCGGCGGCTCCCGGTGATCGACGACGGGCGACTGGTCGGCCTGATCTCGATGGGTGACCTGGCGGTGGAGCGGGAACCCCAGTCGGTGCTCGCGGACATCAGCGCCGACGACCCCAACAACTGACCGGTCCACGCGGTGACGCCGGCTCCCGGTCCGGGGGCCGGCGTCTCGCGTACGCCGACCGTCGCCTCACCCGGAACGGGCGAGGTTGACCCGCCGCCCGGCGGGGACCCGTGCTCGGACGGAGGAGGCCGGGAGCGCGGGAGGAGTCGGCCGGATGGTGGACGTGACGACGAGATTCTTCGAGGACCTGGACCGGCGGGGGTTCGAACCCCTGCTGGTCAAGACGTCCGGGACGCTCCGGTTCGACCTGCACGAGGGTGCGCAGACCACGCACTGGCTGCTGGAGATCGACCGGGGCAACTTGCGCGTGCGGCAGGAGGACGGCCAGGCGGACACCGTGGTCGGCACCGAGCCCCGGCTCTTCGCCGAGCTGGTCGGCGGCGAGGAGAACGCCGTCGCCGCGCTGCTGAGGGGCGACATGACCGTCGTCGGTGACCTGCGGCTGGTGCTCCAGGTCGAGCGGGTCTTCCCCGGTCCGCCGAACTCCCGGGGACCGCACCACACGTTCCAGAGGAGGGCCGCCTGATGCCCGGGACCAACACCGTCCGGATCCTGGACGGCAACACGTTCGTGGTCTCCGAGGACACCGGTGACATCGAGGCCACGCCGAGCGAGCCGACCGGCCTCTTCTCACTCGACACCCGCTACCTCTCCAAGTGGGTGCTGACGGTCAACGGCGAGCGGCTCAACGCGCTGTCCTACGACGACCTGCAGTACTACGAGGCCCGGTTCTTCCTGGTGCCGGGAATGGCCACGCACTACGTCGACGCGAAGCTGTCGATCATCCGGGAGCGGGCGGTCGGCGGCAGCTTCCGGGAGACGGTGACCATCCTCAACCACGACGAGAAGCCGGTCGACCTGGAGATCCGGATGGACGCCGGCTCCGACTTCGCCGACCTGTTCCAGGTCAAGGACGAGATCCTGAACAAGAAGGGCGAGCTGTACTCCGAGGCGGAGTCCGACCGGCTGCGCCTGGGCTACCGGCGCGGCAACTTCAAGCGGGAGACGGTGGTCTCGGCGAACCAGCCGGCCCGCTACGACCGCAAGGGCTTCGCCTGGAGCATCCACCTGGAGCCGAACGAGCAGTGGGACGTGCTCATCGACGTGCAGACGTTCGCCATCGGTCCGGGCGGTCGGGACCTGCGGATGGGGCTGCGCGCGCACGGCACCGAGCGGCTCGCGCTCCAGCACGACCTGGAGGAGTGGATCGACCGGGCGCCGAAGGTGAACAGCGAGCACGGACGTGTCGCGGCCACCTACCGGCGGAGCCTGGTCGACCTCGCCGCGCTGCGCTTCTCGCCGCTGTCGCTCGGCGGGCAGACGCTGCCCGCCGCCGGCCTGCCCTGGTTCATGACCATGTTCGGCCGGGACAGCATCCTCACCTGCCTCCAGGTGCTGCCGTTCGCACCGGAGATGTCGAAGACCACGCTGCGCATCCTCGCCGCGTTGCAGGGCACCCGGTTCGACGACTTCCGGGACGAGGACCCGGGCCGGATCCTGCACGAGATGCGGTACGGCGAGACCGCCGCGTTCGAGGAGCAGCCGCACTCGCCCTACTACGGCTCGGTCGACGCCACCCCGCTGTTCGTGGTGCTGCTCGACGAGTACGAGAAGTGGAGCGGCGACGTCGCGCTGGTCCGGGAGCTGGAGCGGGAGTGCCGCGCCGCGCTGAAGTGGATCGACGACTACGCCGACCTGATCGGCAACGGCTACATCTGGTACGAGCGGCGCAACACCGACACCGGCCTGGAGAACCAGTGCTGGAAGGACTCCTGGGACTCCATCTCGTACGCCGACGGCACGCTGCCGCCGTTCCCGCGCGCCTCCTGCGAGGTGCAGGGCTACGCGTACGACGCGAAGATGCGCGCCGCCCGGATGGCCCGGGAGTTCTGGGGCGACCCCGCGTACGCCGACCAGTTGGAGCGGGAGGCGGCGGAGTTGAAGGCGCGGTTCAACCGCGACTGGTGGGTGGAGGACGGCGGCTTCTACGCGCTCGCCCTGGACCCGGAGGGGCGCCAGTGCGACGTGCTCAGCTCCAACATCGGCCACCTGCTGTGGAGTGGGATCGTCGACGAGGCGCGGGCGCCGATGCTCGCCGAGCACCTGGTGGGGCCCCGGCTCTGGTCGGGTTGGGGCGTGCGGACACTGGCCGAGGGCGAGGTCCGCTACAACCCGATCGGCTACCACAACGGCACGATCTGGCCGTTCGACAACTCGTTCGTGGCGTGGGGCCTGCGCCGGTACGGCTTCGCCGAGGAGGCGGCCACGGTCGCCAACGGCATCCTGGACGCGGCCACCTACTTCGACGGCCGGTTGCCGGAGGCGTTCGGCGGCTACCAGCGGGACCTGACCAAGTTCCCGGTGGAGTATCCGACCGCGTGCAGCCCGCAGGCCTGGTCGACCGGGGCGCCGCTGCTGCTGATCCGGACGATGCTCGGGCTGGAACCGCACGAGGGGCACCTGGCGGTGGACCCGCGGTTGCCGGTGGGCATGGGTCGGATCGAGGTGCTGGACATCCCGGGCCGCTGGGGTCGGGTGGACGCGTTCGCCCGCGGCCGGCTGGACCTGCACAACCTGGGCGACTGAGCCGGCCGGTCAGTGCCCGGCGTGTGCCTCGTTCGGGGGCAGCAGGCAGAACTCGTTGCCCTCCGGGTCGGCCAGCACGGTCCAGCGGGGCAGCTCGCGCACGACTGTCGCGCCGGCCTCCAGCACGGCGGCCCGCTCCTCCGCGTCGCCGACCAGGTCCAGGTGGATCCGGCCGGGCGCGGGCAGCTCGGCGGCCGGACTGATCCACAGGTCGGGCCGCCGGCCGTGCGGGTCGCGCAACAGCACCGCCTCGCTCGGGGCGAGCGTACGGTCGGCGAGCTTCGCCCGGTCCGCCTCGACCACGGGCAGCCCGCTGACCGCGCTCCAGAACGGGGCGAGCAGGTAGGGATCCCGGCAGTGGATGACGATCGCGGCGAGGTCGGGCATGCCTGTAGAACCTAGTCGGCCGGGACCTCCGGCAGGACGCTGTCCAGGAACGCGGCGGCGACGGCGCGCAGGTCGGGCCGGGCCAGGTCGAGTTCGTGGCCGCCTGGGCGGCCGGAACCCGGTCTGCCCCGGGGCAGAGCGGCCCTACGGTCGCGTAACCTACCCGGGGTAAAGTTACCGGATGCCGGAGCTCGTGTACCCGCCCGTGATCACCGCCGCCAAGACGATGTTCCGCGCACTCGACCTGCGCCTGGACGTGCAGGGCAGCGATCATGTCCCGCGCACCGGTGGCGCCGTGCTGGCGTCCAACCACGTGAGCTACCTCGACTTCATCTTCTGCGGCTACGGCGCGCACGAGTCCCGCCGGCTGGTCCGGTTCATGGCCAAGGACAGCGTCTTCCGGCACCGGATCTCCGGGCCGCTGATGCGCGGCATGAAGCACATCCCGGTCAACCGCGCCGCCGGCGCCGGGTCCTACGCCGCCGCGGTCGGCGCGTTGCGCCGGGGCGAGGTGGTCGGCGTCTTCCCGGAGGCGACGATCAGTCGTTCCCTCACCGTGAAGGACCTGAAGAACGGTGCCGCCCGGATGGCGCAGGAGGCCGGCGTGCCGCTGCTGCCGGTCGCGCTCTGGGGCACCCAGCGGTTGTGGACGAAGGGCCGCCCGCGCACGCTGACCCGCCGGCACACCCCGATCACCATCCTGGTGGGGGAGCCGATGGACCCGGCCGCCTACCCGGACGGCAACGCCATGACGGCCGACCTGCGTACCCGCCTGTCGGCGCTGGTCGACCGCGCCCAGCGGGAATACCCGGACCGGCCGGCCGGCCCGGACGACGCGTGGTGGCAGCCGGCGCATCTGGGTGGCAGCGCGCCCACGCCGGAGCGGGCCGCCGAGCTGGACCGGTCGGACCGCCGCTCCCGCAGCACCTCCTGACCGATCCGCCCGCGGGGCGTCAGCAGGCGGAGCCGGGCTGGTCGCGGACCGGGAAGTCGGTCAGCGGCCAGGCGGGCGTGTCCACCGCCAGCGGGCGGTAGTAGTCGTCCCGGGACAGGAACTCCACCGGCAGCGAGCCCGGCAACGTCACCGCGCCGAGCGTCGGACCGGGGGACACGGCCACCCGGGTGGCGAGGACGTCGCGTTCCGGCGGGGACAGGTCCACCAGGTCCGGGTGGGCCAGCCGGAATCCGGCCACCGACCGGCGTACCTGCCGGGCCAGCGCGGTAACCAGGTCGACGGGGCCGCTGAGCGCGAGCGCCGGCTGCCGGATGGTGCGCAGCGCGTCGCAGACCACGCGCAGCTCGGCGGTGTCGTCGCCGACCTCGGCCAGCTCCAGTCGGGACGGCCACTGCCAGCGGATCTGGCCGCTGACCAGACGGGACAGCCGGACGGTACGCCGGTGCCGGGCGTCCGTCCGGCTGTCCCGCCCGGGGACCAGGGACAGCTCGGAGCCGGTGCAGACGTACGCCAGCCGCCGGTCGGTCACCGTGACGGACGCCGGGACGGGCATCGCCCAGCAGCGCACGTCCTCGGTCGGGCCGAGCAGGTGACCGGCGACCGGCAGCCGGTGCTGGCCGAGCAGCCGCTCGCCCGGCTCGGGCACCAGCGCGTAGCGCCGGTCGAGCACGGGACGGGTGGGGTCGTCGTCGGCGTCGAACCGGTGTGGCCCGATGAAGAAGGGTGCGGCGTCCTCCGGCACGGTACGACCTCCCGGTGACGGTTGGCGATACTGACGAGCCTCGCGGATTCCTGGGGTGATTGTCATGACACCCGTTAGGGGGTCGGCCGGTCGGCCGACGCCTGCGACCGGTAGATGCCGATATCTTCCGGTCGGACGAGGCCGTCCTCGATCGCCCGGGCGAGGAGCGCCGCCTTGGTGGCGGCCGGACGCCCCGCCCGGGTGTACTTGATGCGCGCCCGGTCGACGTACTGCTTCACGGTGTGCTCGCTGATCTGCATCCGCCGGGCCACCGACGCCTTCGACATCGACTGGAACCACAGCAGCAGCGCCTCGCGTTCCTTGTCCGACAGGGACGGACGGTCCGGGCGCGCGTCGCCGACCATCGCCCCGGCCAGCGCCGGCGGCACGTACGGACGGTCGCTCGCCGCGGCGAGCACGGTGGCCACGCAGTGCTCGCGCCCCTCGTGCTTGGCCAGGAACGCGATCGCCCCCGCGTCCAGCGCGGCCAGCATGGTCTGCGGGTCGGTGTGCTCGGAGTAGACCACCACCCGCCGCCCGGCCGCGCTCAACTCGGCCAGCTTGTCGAGCACCATCCGCCCGTGCAGACGCAGGTCGAGCAGCACCACCTCGGCGTCCGGCGCCGCCCGCAGCACCGCGTCCGGGTCGTCCCCGGTGGCCAGCACCCGCAGCCGTGGCTCCGTGGCCAACCAGGCGCGCACCCCGTCGATGACGACGGGATGGTCGTCCACGATCGCCACCCCGATCGCCCGTCCCGCGTTCACATCCGCCGCCAGCGGGTCTGCGTCCATCTGATCTCCCCGTCCCGCTCGTGCAGATGCTCCACCGGCCCGTCCCCGCCCGGTGGGGCGACGCCGTCGTCCGGGCCGTCGTGGTCCGGTGTCACCAGGCTGACCACCACCTCGTCCGGGCCGGCGACCACGGTCAGCCGGGCCCAGCCCCGGGCGCCGGCGAGCGCCGCCGTCAGCGGGTCGGCCAGGCCCCGGCGTACCTCGACCGGCAGCGCCGGCGGGGTGCCGACCGCGACCAGCTCGATCGGCAGGCCGTTCCGCTCGGCCAGGTCGGCGGCGGCGCGCAACTCGTGCAGCAGCGGGTCGGGCACGTCGTCCGACTCGGCGATCAACCGGCGCAGCCGGGCCGCGGCCAGCACCGCGCGGCGGCGTACCGCCGGGTCGGCCGGATCGGCGTCCCCGGCGGCCAGGGCGGCCAGCACCTCCTCGGCCGTGCCGCTGACCAGCGCGAGCCGTTCCTGCCGTTCGCTGCGGGCCCGCTCGGCGGCCTCGCGCTCCGCGGCCACGGCCAGCACCGCCGCGGCGGTGCCGGCCCGGTCCCGGACCAGGGCGGTCAGCGCCGCCGCGCCGGCGAAGACCGCCACCGGCAGGGTGGAGGTGCCGTAGACGTACATCGCGTAGCGGCTCAGGTCGGCCGGCGCGGTCGCGCCGTGGAGCACGACGGCCGCCAGCGCGATCGTCGCGTGCGCGGCGAGCAGCGCGAGCAGCCAGCGCACCGGCCGCCGCCAGAGCACCAGCAGGAAGAACCAGGCCAGGCCGCCCCACACCCAGTTGGCGGAGGTGAACAGGAACCGCTCGCCGGCCGCCGCGAACACCGCCGCGTCGACCACCAGCAGCACCGCGGCCAGTCGTCCGGCCGGGGGCAGGCCGCCACGCAGCAGGCGTACGCCGGTCGCGACGCCGACCAACGCGGTCACCAGCCAACCGGCGGCCACCACCGCTGGGGAGGCCATCCCGGGACCGGCCGCCAGCACCGCCGGCAGCCCGATCGCCAGGTGCCAGGCGAGCGCGATGACGACCGCGACGACGCGCGCGCCCCGGTCCGACGCGTCCGCCACCGCGTGCGCCTCCGGCGGGGCGGCGGCGGTCCGGGAGCGCGCCGCCGGCCGGGGTCGGGGCAGCGCCCGCGACGCCGCGCCGGTGGTCACCCTCGCGCCCGCCTCAGTCGCCATCCGACCACTCCAACCGGATTCCGGTGCCGGCGCCAGGGGCGGAGGTCACCACCGCTCGACCGTGGACGGTGGCCATCCGGCCGTGGATCGACTCGCGCAGCCCGTACCGGTGGGCCGGGACCGTGGTCGGGTCGAAGCCGGGACCGTCGTCGACCACCTCGACCACGACGGCGCCGCCCTCGCGGGCCAGGCGCAGCGTGGTGGTCGCGCCGGGCGCGTGCCGCGCGACGTTGGCCAGCGCGGCGGCGGCGCTGTCCGCGAGCGCCGCGGCGACCTCGGCCGGCACCCGGCACGGCGCCAGCGTCGCGGCCACGGTCAGCTCGGGCAACCCGGCCACCACCGCGCGGAGCCGCCCGTCCAGGTCCACCTCGCCGGTGGCGGTCCGCGCGCCGGCCAGCGCGGTGAGGGTACGCAGGTCCGCCGCGCACCGTTCGCGCAACGCCGCCGAGCTGCCGGGAACCGCGCCGAGCCCGACCATGGTGAGCGTCCCCAGGACGGTGTCGTGCAGGTCCCGGTGGTGCCGCCGCTCGGCCTCGCGCGCGGTGCGGGCCACCACCGCCTCGTGGGAGAGGCGCTGGTAGTCCGCGAACGCCGCGTCGGCCCGTCCGATCCGCCGGCGCATCACCGCCGTCATCACCGCCGTGCAGCCGGTCTGCACCAGCAGCGTGCCGGTGTGCGCCCGAGCCTCGACCGGGTTCCCGGCCACCGTGGCCCCGGTGGCGTAGGCGGCGGTCACCAGCAGGCCGGCCGGCACCGACCAGCGGGCCGGGGCGGTGGCCTGCGCGTTGATGACCGTGGTGCTGGCGAGCACCGCGACCCAGCTCGCCTCGCCCGGGAGCACCTCCGGTGCGACCAGCCAGGGCAGGGCGAGCACGGCGGCGGTGGTCAGCGCCACGTCACCGGCGACCAGCGCGCCGCCGATGCCGTGCCGCAGCGCGCGGAAGGCGTACCAGCCGGACCAGGCGGTGAGCAGCGCGACGGCGGGCAGCAGCAGCGCCACCCGCACCGGCGGCGTCCGCACGGACAGCGCGACGACCGCGCCGACCAGGCCGCAGGTGAGTCGCAGCAACGCGGGCAGCGTGGTGAAGATCAGGGTGAACGCGCCGCCCGCCGGACGGTCCAGAGGCGACCGGGACAGGGGCGTGGCGGCAGCGACCGGCATCGGGGAGGTGTCCTTCCGGCAGCGACCCGGCCGGGTCCGCACGGCATAGATTGACGCCGGAGAATAACATACCTTTTCGGAATTGGTCACCCTCGGTGCGCGGCGCGTCGCTGTGGTACCCCCGGATCAGGCGCGTGCGACCGCCAGCAGGTGCGCGCTCGCCCCGAGCACCGACCAGTCCCGTTCGAACGTCTCGGCGCAGGCCACCGCGTCCTCGAACAACCGCTCGGACGGGGCGGTGTCGAGCGCGTTCAGCAGCGGCCAGAGCGGACCCTCCACCCCGTACACGGTCGGGTCGGGCAACCCGGCCGCGGTGAACTCGCCGACCAGATCGTCCGGCCGATGGAAGTACGCGGTGGTGAAGCCCGTGCGCGGGTCGTTCACCCCGGTCGCGTACTCCTCCCGCAGCAGCGCCCGGTTCTCCTCGTCCACCAGGCCCCGCGCGGTCAGGTCGATCAGGGCCGCGTTGCGGCTGATCACGGCCGCCACCACCGGCCCACCCGGCCGGGTCAGCCGGGCCGCCTCCCGCAGCGCCGCCACCCGGTCCGCCCGGTCGGGCAGGTGGTAGAGCGGGCCCAGCAGCAGCGTCGCGTCGGCCACCGCGTCCGGCAGCGGCACCGCCCGGGCGTCCCCGACCGTGGCCGTGACCAGCGGATACGCGGCCCGCGCGGCGGCCACGTGCGCGGGCACCAGGTCGACCAGGTGCACCCGGTGACCGGCGGCGGCGAGCGGGCCCGCGTAGGCCCCCGGGCCGCCGCCGATGTCCAGCACGTCGGCGGGCGGGGCGGGCAGCAGCCGGGCCAGCAGGTCGCGGGTGCGCCGGCCCTCCAGCCGCCCCTGCGGCGACCGGTCGAGCCGGTCCGCCTCGACGAAGACGTCGGTGTAGTAGGCGCGGATGTCCGGCTCGGGTGGACGGTGTGCGGGCATCCGTCGATGGTCGCCGAGAAGCGGAGGACCGGCATCCGGTTTACCGGTTGACCGGGCTCCCTACCCTGCCGGCATGGCGTACGAGCCGGCCATGGTGCCACCGAAGAAGTCCAAGCGGACGCTGTTCATCGTGCTGGGTGTGGTGCTCGCCCTCTGCTGCTCGGGCGGCGTCGTGGGTGGCTTCGTCCTCTACCGGGTGGTGCAGGACGCCACCGGTCCGGCCCGCGCCACCGTGGACACCTTCGCCGGCGCGGTCGTCGCCCGCGACTATCCGGCCGCCTACCGGCTGTTCTGCGCCGACGTGCGCGACCGGCTCGGCGAGGCGGACTTCGCCCGGCAGCAGTCCGCCCAGCCGGAGCTGACCGGCTACGAGATCGTCGGGTTGAACGTCACGAACAACAACGGCCGGGTACGCGGCTCGGCGAACGTCCGCTTCACCCCGCGCGACGGCGTCGCCATCACCCAGGTCCTCCCGCTGGTCAAGGAAGACGGGGACTGGCGGATCTGCGACTGAGCCACGCCAGCGCCGGCTCGGCGTGCCGCAGCACGGAGATGTGCCCGTCCTCGGGGAAGGTGCGCAGCTCGGCGGCGGGGCAGCGGTCGGCCAGCCACCGCGCGTGCGACACCGGCGCGATGCCGTCCCGCTCGCCGTGCACCAGCAGCACCGGCGCGGTGACGGCGGCCGGGTCGAAGCCCCACGGCCGCACGTATGCCAGGTCGTCGGCGATCGACCCGTCGGGGCCGGCCGCCACCGCCGGGCCGACCACACTGTCGAACCAGGACCACTCGGCGTGCAGCGCGGCCAGGTCGGCCTCGGTGAACTCCGGGTCGTACCCGACGTCGGACGCCTCGTGCGCCTCCTTGGCCGCCCGCCCGGCAGCGGCGGCGCGCAGTGCCGCCACCCCGGACGGCACCATGCCGGCGAACCAGTCCAGCCCGGCCGCGCCGTAGGGCGCGAGCCCGGCGCCGACCACCACCGCGACCACCCGGTCGGGCAGCAACGCGCCGCAGGCCAGGGCGTGCGGGCCGCCGCCGGAGTGGCCCATCGCCGCGAACCGGTCGAGACCCAGCGCGTCGGCCACCGCGGCCACGTCGCCCGCCACCGAGGCGACGTCGCGGTCGGGCAGCGGGGTCGAGCCGCCGTAGCCCGGGCGGTCGTGCGACACCCAGCGCAGGCCGAGCCGGTCGGCAGCGGCGAACAGCGGCGCGGGCGGGGCACCGACGTTCGGCGTGCCGTGGTGCCAGAACACCGGCAGCCGGTCCGCCCCGCCGGTGTCGTAGACGTGCAGGGTGCGGCCGTCGGGCAGGCGGAGATCGGTCTCGGTCACCATGCGGGGAGCCTACGGGCGGCGGGCGACACTTCCGGCCGCTATGGTCGGCGCGTGACCGGGGCGGGCAGGGCCGACGGCGTACCGGCGGTGCGGCTGCGGCCGGTCGCCGAGGAGGATCTGGCGGTGTTCCGCCGGTTCGCCACCGAACCCGGCCTGATCGGCCTGGACTGGACCGGCTTCACCGACCCGCAGGCCCCGGCCCGGCGCTTCGCCCTCGACGGTTGGCTGGGCACGGAGAGCAGCCGGCTGATGGTCGAGGTGACCGACGAGCCGACGGCGGCCGGCTTCGTCGGCTGGGGCCGGCGCGACTTCGGCGGCCCCACCTGGTGCTGGGAGATCGGCATCGCGTTGCTGCCCGAGTGGCGGGGCCGGGGGATCGGCTCGCGGGCGCAGGCGATGCTCTGCGACTACCTGTTCACGCACACGCCGGTGCAGCGGATCCAGGCCGGCACCCACCCGGAGAACACAGCCGAGCAGCGGGCGCTGGTGCGGGCCGGCTTTCGGTTGGAGGGCGTGGTGCGGGCGTGCGAGTTCCGGGACGGCCGCTGGTGCGACGGCCTGCTCTACAGCCGACTCCGCACCGACCCGCCCCCGCCTGACGCCTGTCGCTGGTGAGGAGCCCTGGATGGAACACGACGGACGTCTCCGATGCCCGTGGCGCGCATGACGTTCCATCCGGGATGGGTCAGGTTGCGCCGCTGGTGCACACTCCGCGACATGGTCACCGACGTCCGAGGGGACGGGCGGACCCGGATGCCGATCCGAGTTCGTCGTCGAGCCACGCTCCTCACCGGACTGCTGCTCGGGCTCGTCCTGCTCTGCGGCGCCTGCCTGCACCCGCCGCGCCCCGACTACGACCTGGGCTTCGCGCGGATCGGCGACCGAACCGTCGTCCACGCGCCGATCTGCCCCGGTGAGGCGGTCGACGGGGTGGAGTTCCACCGGCTGCCCGACAAGGACAAGGGCGGTGACTTCGTGCTGCTCTGGGAGGCATGGAGACCGACCGACGAAGACACACGCTCCGGCCTGATCGTCCTCGGCGCGGGGTTCAGCAACGTCCGGCAGGCGCCGCCGGCCCAGTTCGACAGACGGTTGTCGGTGGCGATCGAGACGACCGACGGCAGGACGTACTCCGATGCGCTCGAACTGCCGGAGGACGTGGTCACCTATCCGGCCGGCACGCCCGTCACCGAGATGTCGTTCGAGACCCAACACGGTCGGGTCAGCTACGACGCGTTGCGGGCGCACTTCAGGTCCGAGTACCGACGGTGCCAATGAGGCCGCCCGTCGAGACTGCTTCCCGTCGGCCGCCCCGAAGGTGTCAGTCCGGCGGTGGGGCGAAGGGACGGCGTCGAGGTTGCCGCAGCTCCCACTCGGCCGGACACAGGTAGGCCCAGGCACCCGACGTCACCGAGCTCATCTCGGGCAGCGCGGAGCCCCACCGTGGCGAGCGATCTCCGACGTGCTGCTCGTAGCGCTGGTAGACAGCTTGAAAGTGGTACCGCGCATCCGTTCGCCACAGGGCGTACGGCTGGTCGCGCATCCAGTCGCACGCCTTCTCGCCCTCGGCGACCAAGTCGGCGGCGGGCGGCAGCACCGGTACGGGGTTGTCGCTTCCCGGATCGCCGTACCGCTGGAGGTAGGCGAGGTATCCGTCCTCGTCCCTGGGGTGGGCGAGGTGGACGCCGAGGACGGTGGCCGGCGCCACCAGCGCGCCGGCCAGCGCGACACCGAGCGCGATCCGTAGGCGCTTGCGCATACCGCAGAGGTTAGGCCGAGGACGCTCGATCCTGATCGGACGAACGGCGGTGGCGTCGTCGACACGTGCCGCCTACCGTTGACGAGCGCGACTTCGTCCGGACGGGGGAGGACCGGTGCCGCCGTACGAGGGACAGCGACCGTTCGTCGCGTTCGGCGACCGGCCCATGACGGTCATGCGGCAGGCCTACGCGGTGGCGGTGCGCAACGGTTCGAGCAGCGTCGGCACCCTCGACCTGCTGTGCCGCGTGGCCCCGCACCAGAGGTCGGTCCCGCCGTGGCTGTTCGCGGGCGCCAACGGCGCGAACCTCATGCGGATCGTCGCCGACCCGCGCCGCCTCCCGGCCGGGCGGTCCGTCGGCGAGCTGGTCACGCAGCCCGTCGGCGAGTTCGACGCCGAGGTGCGGGCCGCGCTGCGCGAGGTCGAGTGGAGCGTGCACCGCCGTCCGGACAGGCGCGGGAGGGCCGACCCGCCGGCTCCGCAGCACCGTCCGACATGGACCAACGGTGCCCGGGGCGCGTTGACCGGCGCCCTGCGGGCGGCGCGCGACGGCCGGACACCGTTCGCCAACCTGTCCCACCTCGTGCTCGGCATCCTGGAACTGCCCACCTGCGACGGAACCCGCTACGTCTTTCCGTACGAACACGCCCGCGCCGAGGCCGTCGACCGGTTGCGCGCCGACCCGGCCATGCGCCGGGCCGACGACCCCCATCCGGACCTCGACGTGGAGAGGCTTGCGGTGTCGCCGGGTGCGGGGTCGCTCGGCGCCCGACTTGCGGGAAGGTTGTTCGCCCGCATGTCCCGACTGAGCCGCCTCGGACCCGTCCTGGCCGGAGTCGAGGTCGAGGCGAGGCGACAGGCGGTCCGGCTGGGCCACGGCGTGATCGGGCCGCCGCACATGCTGCTCGCACTTCTCACCCACGACGACACGCTCGCTGCGGCCCGAATCCCGCTGACCGCCGAACACGCCAGCCGTAACCGAGGAGCAGCCGTCCTCCGTGCCCACGGCGTCGACGCCGACCGCCTCCGCGACCTGGCCTCGCGATGTGGCGCTCCCGAGGAACCGCCCGCCGAGGCGCTCACCGAGCAACTGGGCAGTCTGCGCCCCGGCGACCCGTTCACGGGCACCGACGTCACGGCCGCGATGGCACGGGCGATGGAGATGTCGCTCGCCCACCGCCACCCCGACACCGGCACCAGTCACCTTCTGCTGGCGTTGGTCGAGGACGACGCCGGCGAGGCCGCCGCGACCTTGCGCGAACTCGGCGTCGATCCGGAGTCGGTGCGCGCGCGGGTCGAGCAGGACCTCCGTGCCGCACCGACCGGCTGGGCGTGACCGGGGCCGTCGGGCGTGGCTCAGAGGCAGATCCAGCAGTAGACGTTATCCCCGCTCTCGCGTGCTCGGCGGGCCAGCCCGACGAGCTCCCGCAGACGCGACAGCATGACCTCCGGCTGCGTGTCGCTGTAGTACGACAGCTCCTCGACGCGCGACCACCGCTCGGCCAGGCCCGGCAGGCGGTCGTCGGGGAGGTCGGCGAGAGCATCCCGGGCGCGTTCGCCCAGCACGACGACCCAGGGTCCCTCGTACTCCCGGTCCTGCGCGACGCCCTCCGGCCAGACGAGTCGATCCCCGACCAGGTCGGTGGACCACGGCACGTCGAGGGCGAACGCGACGACCTTGCCGAGGACGACGGCTGGATCGATCGCCTTGCCGTCCACGGCATCCGCGACGGGGGAGTCTCCCGCCCGCACCACAGGTCCGCCGTCGATGGCGGCCATCAGCTTCGCGACGGCCTCGTCGTCGGGAGCGCGGAAGTAGTCGTACAGAACACCCACGGGATCCTCCGGTCGCGGTCCGCCCCGGCTTCGGTCGCAGCGCCTCAGCGACACAAATCGCCAGGATATGCGTCCAACTGGCCGTTCTTCCGCCTCACCACGAGGTGATACTGCGGCCAGCGGTGCTCAGGTAGCCCGAAGTCCTCGACCCAGATCGTCTCTCCGGCCTGGACCAGGACCGGGCGCTCGGGCACGAAGTTGCGCCACTCGGTGAGCAGCGTCAAGCGGTCCGCCTGCTCGGGCCCTCTCCGGTAGGGCCTGTTCACGGGGGCCCCGGGTATCGGTTCTTCTTGCCCATGTCTCACCGCCGTTGCTCGCACGCTTGGTCGGCCGCCGTGTCGGGCACGCCGACGCCTCGCAGTACCTCGACAGCGGCCACTACGTCCGTGACGGTGCGGTCGGGCGGCGTGAGTTCCGCCGGCCATGCCTTCCCTCGGCTGACCCAGATGGTGGCGAGGCCTGCCGCGCGGCCACCCTCGACGTCGAGGACTGGGCTGTCGCCGATCGCCCAGCCCCCGCCCCGCAGATCGAGGCCGCACCCACCCGCCGCCGCCTCGAAGATCTCGCGTGCCGGCTTCCGGATGCCCAGCTCTCCGGACACCGCCCAGGCATCGACGCACTGGTCCAACCCGGTACGCCTGATCTTCCCCAGCTGGTTGTCGGCCTGACCGTTGGTCACGATCGCGACCGTCCAGCCTTCGTCGCGCAGTAGCGTCAGCGACGCCAGCACCTGGTCGGGGCAGCTCACCAGCTCCGGTATCCGGCGTCGGTACTGCCTCCACATCTCATCCACCGAAGCTGCCAGGCCGAGACGCTTCGTCACCTCGCCGAAGAACCAGTCGCGAGGCACGGACCCGTCCTGATCCGTAGCGATCAGCCAGGCCAATGCGTCGTCCGGCAGTCCGCGATCGGCGCAGAACTCGACCGCCCAGCGCCGGAATGCCCCCGAACGGTCCACGAGCGTGTTGTCGAGGTCGAAGAGCGCCAACCGCTGCATGGTCAACAACCGTACCGGGCGGTTGAGGCGGATCTCCTCGTCGGACAGTCGTCAGCCCGTCCGGCCTGCCCGGACGGGGACAAGGTGGAGCCCTTACCGCGACGAACTACCCTGGCCCGCGGCCTCAGCTCGTCAGTCGGCGGCCACCACCACGACTTCCTCCCCCTCGCCGAACGGCGGCTCGAAGCTCTGGAGGTAGCGGTCCAGCAGTTCGTCGGTAATCGGAAAAGCGGCGTTGGCGTCGAAGCGCTCAGCTCGCGCATGGAGACGCTTCCGCAGCAGCGCCGGGTCGGCCTTCAGGTAGACGAGGCGCCAACGGGCCCCGGCCTGCTCGATCAGCTCCTTGTATGCCTGCCGACGTGACCGTTGCCAGAAGCTGGAGTCGATGACGACGTTGCGACGCTGTGCGATCAGTGAGAGTAACCGCTCCCGCACAGCCTGCCTCGCGACTTCGGTGTGCATCTCGTACTGGTCGGGCTCGTAGTCGATGCCATAGCGACCGAAGCGACGCCAGATCTCCTCATCGACGGACAGACGGACGTAACCCATGGCCTCGAGGCCGTTGGCGAATGTCGTCTTTCCCGCGCCAGCCGCCCCGCACATCAGAACCACCTCAGGCTGATCAGGAAGCCCTGCTTCGTCCGCTCTCATGGCCGCCAGGGTGGCGGACAGGACCGGCGCTGTCGCCTGGAATTCGGCTACGAGGCCGCGAAGCGCCTCTTCGGCTGATTCGGCTGCACGAATGGCGGTACGGAGGCCGTGGAGATCTTCCCGACCGGGAGCGGGAAGCCGCTGACCTGCGGTGGGAAGGGTGCGCCCGGCAGGATTCGAACCTGCGGCCTTGGGATTAGAAGTCCCCTGCTCTATCCGCTGAGCTACGGGCGCGCGCCGACGATCGTCGCGCCAAGAGGGTACCGCCGGCTCCGGCCCGCCCGGGGGTACGGGTCGGCGCGTCCACGTCGTCGCCCAGCGTCCCATGCCGGGGCCCCGCCCGGCATCCCGGTTCCGGCGGGTCCCGGGCCGGCGGCCACCGCCCGGTCCGTACCCTCGGCGGATGCTGCTCGACCAGGAAACCGAGAACGAGATCGTCTTCGAGCTGTGCCAGCTGCTCGGGCGGGCCATCCTGCCCGTCACCGGGTCGGCGGGACCCGGCGCGGCGGCCGGCACGGTCGGCACCGCCTTCTTCTACAGCGAGCTGGTCGGCGCGACCGACGACGGGGAGGTCGCGCACGAGTGGCTGCTCACCGCGGACCCGGTCACCGCTTCCGCGTACGGGGAGATCGGGTTGCGGCCGAGCGTCACCGACCCGGGCGAGGGGGCGGAGGAGCCGATCGGGCTGCCCGGCTTCGCCGACCACTGGCTGCACCTGCCGGATCTGGGGCTGGCCGCGATGCCCACCGGCGGGCTGCACGGCTACGCCGACGACCGGGGCTGGCGCTGGCGTACCCAGCAGGTGACCGAGGCGGTGGCCGCGCCGGCCGACGCGGTCGCCCGGATCGGTGCGGCGCCCGCCTCGGCGTTCGTGCTGGCCCTGGGCGTGGGAGAGGACGGCTCGCGACCGCTGGAGGCGGTGGTCGAGCGGGTCGCGCGGGACGGCGACGAGGTGCGGGTCAGCCGCGAGCTGCCCGCCGGGTACGTGGGCGCGCCGGTGTTCGCGGTCGAGGCCGGGCCGGACGGCGGGCCGGCGCTGCGCTGCCTGGGCGTGCTGCTGCCACCCCGCGGGGGCGGGCACCCGGTCGCGACGTTCGACCGGATCCGGGCGGCGCTCGCCGAGGTGGTCGACGGCTGACCGGGGTCAGCCGTCGGCGGTCGCCCCGGCCGGCTCGTCGGCCGGCCGGCGCGGGCCCGGCGGCGTGGACTCCGGCTCGGTCGGGCCGGCCCGGAGGAAACCCTCCGCCCACCGCCCGACCTCCGCGAAGACCTTCTCGCGTACGACGGGACTGGACAGCGTGAGGTCGTGCAACCCGCCGTCGAAGCGGGCCAGGGTGACGTGCCGTCCGAGGCGGGGCGCCCAGCGCACCATGTGCTCGACGTCGAGCACCGCGTCGGCGAGCGTGGCGTTGTCGTGCCACTTCGCGCCCCGGAAACTGCGGGTGGAGCAGGCCAGCAGCACCGGCACCGGGATGTCGAGACCGGCCCGCAGCCGGCGCTGGCCGGCCCGGATCGCGTTGATCCAGCCGGCCCGGACCGGGAACCCGGCGAGCGGCTTCCAGGCCAGGTCGTAGCGCCACTCGCCCCGGTGGTCGGCGTGCAGGCTCTCGCCGTACACCGTGCCCAGCCCGAACGGCAGGATGCGCTGCGGCGCCCGGCGGCCCAGGCGGGAGACGGCGGCCGCGAGGGGTCGGCGGACCACCCAGGGGGCGTTGATGTCGAAGAAGGGGCTGTTGAGCACGATGCCGTCGACCAGGCCGGCGTCGCGTCGGGCGTCCGCCCACAGCGAGATGATCAGGCCGCCGGTGGAGTGGCCCATGGCGAGCAGGGTGTCGTGCCCCTCCTCGGCCCGGATGATCTCGGCCGCGGCGTCCAGTTCGGGGAAGTAGTCGGCCAGGTCGCGGCAGAAGTTCGGGGTCTGGTGCGGGAGCAGGCTGCGGCCGTACTTGCGCAGGTCGAGGGCGTAGAAGTCCCACCCGCGCTCGGCGAAGAAGTCGGCCACGTGGGTCTGGAAGAAGTAGTCGACGAAGCCGTGCACGTAGAGCACGGCGCGGCCGGTCGGGCGGTCGGCCCGCCGGCGGACCAGGGTGGCGACCACCGGGCCCTCGTCGTCGGTGCCCAGGTCGATCGTCCGCCGCTCGTAGGGCGCTCCCAGCACGTCCGGTTCCACGACCGCGACGGTACGCCGCCTCGCTACCCGGCGGTAGCCCCCGCCCGCCGGCACCGTGCGGGCGGGGGCGTACGGGGCTCAGGCGGTCTCGGCGTCCTCGCGCGCGGTGGCCTGCACCGGAACGTCCTCGGGCTGGTCGACCGCGCGCAGGTGCTTGTTGCTGCGCGGCTCCTGCCGGGTCTTCGCGTCGTTGAGCTTGCGGCGCAGGTCGTCCCGGACGTCGTTGAGCGCGGCGTGCAGGTCCTCCTCGGTCGAGGTGGTGACGATCTTCTGCCGGCCGGCGACCCAGCACTCCAGGGTCACCTTCTGGCCCCGGGCCTCGCGGTCCTTGACCGACACCTCCAGCTCGGTGGCGTCGGCGTGGAAGCCGGCGAGTCGGGCGTCCAGCGTCGCGAACTGCTCGGCGATCCAGTTGCGGTCGCCCTGGGAGAACCCGGCGCCGACCCGCAGGCACTCGGCCACGGTCGCGGGGTTCGCCACGGCGCTCATCGCCCTGCCTCGCGGACGTCTCGGAGAAGCATCGGCGCTCCCTTTCTCTCGGTTGATCAAGTACTTACCCAGCCGGCGTGGTTCCGGAACGCCCCTCCGCCGGTCACATTCCGATCATGTGTCGCCGCAGGTCGGCGCCGTAGGGTCAGTGGTCCTAGCAGACCGGGACCTTGATCAGGGGGTTGTCCACAAGGCGGTCCGTCGTCCACAGGCGGGGCGCCGACGGTCGAACCGACCGGGCGAAGCGGCCACGCTCTGCCGGACAAGCCGATCCCTGGAGGGGCGATGTTCGATACGTACGTCACGATCGTCGGCAACGTGCTGACCGCGCCGGAATGGCGCCGGACCACCCAGAGCGGGACACTGGTGGCCAACTTCAAGGTGGCCTCGACCGCCCGCCGGCTCGACCGCGACAGCGGCCGCTGGGTGGACGGCAACAGCCTGCGCGTACGTCAAAGTACCATGTCCCACCATGACCACGGCGATCATCTACGTACGTCTTTCGTCGCACCGGGGAGACCTCGACCCCTCGACCTCGCCCGCGCGGCAAGAGGAAGTCTGCCGCGCGTACTGCGCGGCGAAAGGCTGGGACGTTCACCCGTACGTCGTGCGCGACCTGGACGTGAGCGGCTCCGACAAGGGTCTCAGACTGGACCGACCGGGCCTCGGCGAGATTCGCGACCGGTGGGGCGAGGTCGACGTCGTGATCTTTGCGAAGATCGATCGGCTCGCCCGCAACGTCGTCGACTTCCGGGCCTTCGCAGACGAGGCCGAGCTGCACGGCGCGGCGCTCGTGAGCGTCGCCGAATCGCTCGACATGACTACGCCCTCGGGCCGCTTCGTCGCGACCATCCTCGCGGCGTTCGCCGAGATGGAGGCGGCGACTATCGCCGAGCGCGTCACGGCAGGTATTGCGGCGACACGCAAGCTCGGCCGGTGGGCGGGCGGTGCCGCCCCGTACGGGTACAAGGTCGTGCCCGCGCCCGACGGTCCGGGCTACGTGCTCGCACCTGAGCCTCAGGCGGCAGCGGCAGTGCGGGAAGCGGCCGAGCGGCTGCTCACGGGCGAGAGCCTCTACCGGATCGCGCACGACTTCAACGCGAGGGGCGTGCCGACCCGCTCGGCAATGCTGATCGCCCAGGGCCGCACGCGGCGCACGAAGCCTGCGCCGTGGTCGACCCAGGTCATCGCGCAGATGCTCGTCAATCCGGCGACCGTCGGCAGGTCGGTCTATCGGGGCGAGGTCATGCGCGGCGACGACGGGCTGCCTCGGCAGCTCTGGGAGCCGATTCTCTCGCTCGACACGTGGCACCAGCTACGCGCGGCGCTCGCGGCCAACGATGACGGCGTCGAGGGACGCGGGCGGCGGGTGCGGGCGGCGCGGTTGCTCTCCGGTATCGCGACGTGCGCGGGCTGCGGCAGAAAGCTCTACGCCTCGTCGCGGAAGCACGCGAGCGGTACGACCGTGCCGACGTACGCCTGCGCAGCCCGGCGCAACGGGCAGGGCTGCAAGGGCGTTGCGATCACAGCCGAGATGACCGAGCAGTACGTCGAGCGCGAATTCCTGCGCATGGTCGGGCACTGGCCGGTCGTCGAGGTCGTGACGGTCGCGGTCGACGACGGACGGCGGGCCGACATCGAGGCGGCCATCGCCGACACGGCGCGGCAGATGACCGAGCGCGGCGCAGATGTCCCGGCGCTCGCCGCGCGGCTCGGCGAGCTGCACGCGGCGCGCGAGGCGCTGCCCGCCACGGCGGTCACGGAGACGCGCGAGGTCGAGACCGGCGAGACGTTCGCCGAGGCGTGGCAGGCGCGAGACGTCGACGGGCGGCGCACCCTGCTTGTTTCCGCCCGCGCTCGTGTCGTTGTCCATCGCGCGGCGGTGCATGGGCGAAAGGTCTTCGACGAGTCCCGCATCGACCTTCAGCTCGGCGTCTTCGACGACCCCGAGGCGCAGCGGCTCGCCGAGATCGGGGCCGAAGAGTCGATGTAGCGGCCCCCGCCCATTGCGTGACCTCGATACAGTCGCGCGGTGAACTGGCGTCAATTCACGGTCGCGCTCGTGCAGTCCCTCGCGTGGCCGTCGGTCGTTGCTGTCGTGCTACTCGTGTACCGGCGGCGGGTCTCGCAACTACTCGGCGACAACCTGCGGCGGCTCACTGTCGGGCCGATCGAAGCCGAGTGGGAGCGAGTAGCCGAAGAGACGCGGGCGACGATCGAGGTCGCCGAGGCACTGCCGGGGCTCGAAGAGGGGAACGATGAGTATTCACACATAGGAGCGATGCTGACCAAAGCGCGTGCCCTGATATACGCAAGGCCAACGGCCGCGATCGCCCTCGGCGGGCAAGCCGCGCAGGAGGCGCTTGAGGCGCACTTACCTAAGGATGACGGAGATTTACACCACGCCCATTTGGTTTGGCCCCTGCTCAAGAGAGCACGAGAGCGCGGCTTGATCAACCCAGGGGCGGCCCTTGTATTCGAGCATCTGCAGACGCTACGCAATCTGGTCAGTCACACACGGTCTGATCGCCAAGAGTGGACGGCCGAACAGGCCGAGGAGTACCTGCAACTGGTTGAAGACTTCATGGCGCTCCTTGAGCAGCCTGCAAAGGCAGCGCCGCTGCCATCGCCGAGGCAGCAAAAGCGGGCCGAGATGCAGACGCCCGGCGAATAAGCGAAAGAACCTGCCCTCGGGCCTGCGTGAGGGCGAGCGCAGGCGACGAGAGCAGGCCCTCGGGATTCAGTACCAGTCGGGCCGCTGCCATCCCTCGACGGCGGCGGGTGGCGCGGTCACTCGGGCACCTCGTCGGCGGCCTCGTCGACGCCCAGGTCCCGAACGACGTACATGCGGTCACGGGCAGACCGCGCGGGCGTCGTCGGCGTCGGGCGGGCCTCGTCTGCGGGGCGGGCGATCACCCATCGGTAAGCGCGCATACCGGCGGCCGAGAGGCCGAGCGAGTCGCCGAGCTGCCGCACGAGGATCGACCTCGCGGCGAGCGCGCCCGGCAGCTCGGCGGCGGCGAGGTTGCGCACGTAGAGTCCGACCTCGATCTCGAGGCCGAGGCGCTCCCATTCGATCGCTTGCGGCTTCGCCCAGAGCGCGGCCCATAGCTCGGCCTCGCGGGGCGATGGGTCGAGCAGCGGGAACGGCGGCGGGTCGCCCTCGCGGCCCTCGGCGGGCAGCACAGTCCAGTCGGCGAGGTTGGCGCGCAGGGACGTCGGTGAGGCGCGGCGACCGCCTCGGGCGTGACCACCTCGGGGCACGGTTTGCTCCTTACGGAATGTGACGGGCGAGGCGTCGCCCGAAAGTCTTTGAAATGGCCGACCATCGAGACGCCTCCCCGGCGGTCTACGCGGCGAGGGCCGAGCGACCCCCTCCCCAGGGGGTAGCGGCCGGCAGCTACGCAGAGTGAGCCGCGGCCTCACTGGTCGAGGTCGAGGCCCAGGTCGACGAGCACGCCGAGGGCGCGACCGGCCGGTGGGGTCGATCGCGCCCAGGGCGTGCGAGGTGGGCTACTCGGCGGTGTCCTGCTCGGTCGCCTCGGTGCCCGGCAGGGTCACGCCGTTACGGGCGAGGCGTGCGGCCTTGACGGCGGCCCGGTCGGCGACGTGCGCCGCACGGATCGCAGCCTCGTCGATGCGGCCCTCGCGCATCGCTGCGGCGAGCTGCTCCGGGCGTAATGCCCGCAACTGCTCGCGGGTGGTGTAGGTCGGCCCGCTCACTCGGTACCCCCGTCGGTCGCCACACGCACGCCGTGCGGGGTATCCGGCAGATTCCGCAGGGACGCTTCGCCGAACCAGCGGCCGAGCCCGTCCATCTCAGCGACGGCTCGCTGCGCCTCGGCGAGCTGCGCCCGCAGGCGCTCGACCTTCGTCGCGCGCTTGTCCCTCTCGGCCTCGATGCTCCCCTGCGCCTCGGCGGCGAACTCCTGAGCGACCTGCCCGACCTCGGCGGCGCGGGTGAGAACGGGCTTGCGGAACGCGGCGAGAATCGCACGGGCCTTGTCTCGGGCGGCGGTCGCCTTGCGCTGCTCGGCGTCGGCGATGGCGGCGAGCGTCTCCTCGGGCTCGTCGGCGTCGATCGCCTCGACGAGCGCGACGGCGTCGAGCTGCGGCGCGTTGCGTACCCACGCCTCGGCCTCGTCGACGTCGATGCGCGCGTTACGAGCACGATCGCAGATCGCGGCGTAGTCACGGGCGGCGCCGATTAGCTCGGCGTTGGCCGGCAGGATGCCGGCAGCGATGTACGCCTCGAAATCGGGCAGGGTCTTTACGAACAACTCGAAACTCACGGGCTTTCCTTTCGGGCGGTCACGACCTGCGCCGGGCTGCGGCGAGGTCGCCTTATGGGGCGGCAGGCGGTCGGTGTTTAAACCGGGCCGAGAGGGCGTGCGAATGACCCAGACGCACGCACCTCTCGGCCACGGCGAGCGCGCCCTCAGGGCTGCGCTGAGCCCTCGACCAGCGACCGCCCAGGTTCCGGCCGAGGGACAACTCGATAGGGCGCAGAGAGGCGCTCAGGCGGCCCTCAGGGCGCGCCGCGAGGCGAGGTCGACGACCAGGGCGCGACGCTCGACGTCGGGCACGGCCTGCTCGGTCCGGCGCTCGGCGGCGAGGTCGGCGAGACCGTCGAGAGCGGCCTCGCGCCATTCGGCGGTTAGGCGGTCGACAATCAGGGCGGCCAAGTCGCGGCGCTGCTCGACGTTCAAGGTCTTGACCTCCTGAGGCACGACCCAAACGGGGCCGGTGGCCCGTCGCTTGCGCGGGCCGAAGACCTCGTCGGCGAGTTGAAAGAGCTGCTTTTTGCCGACCGGCGTCATGCCGGCCCGCTCGGCGGCAGCGAGGTAGGCGCGGTGAACGGCCGGGGCAGGGTGGGCGCCGGGGCCGATCTGCTCGCGCCATGCGGTCAGCCATGCGGCGGCCCGCATCATGTCGGCACGGCGGCCCTCGCGCTCTGCGGCACGGGCGGCCCGACTGTGCTCTCGCATGTACTCGCGGCGCTGCTCGGCGCGGGCCTCAGGCGACACGGTCGACGAGGCGGTGCCCGCCCGCATGAGCACGGGCTGCGGGTCGAGGTCGGCGAGGTATGGCAACCGGTCGGCGATCTCGGCGGCGATACGTCGCACGTAGGGCGACGCCGCGCCACGCTCGGCAAGTAGGCGGGTATGGGCGACCGCGCGGCGGGTTGAGTGCGAGGCGGTCGCGGGCGCGTCGGGGAAGTGCCGCAGCACGGTCGACACGGCCTCGGCGACGCGCTCGCGCGTGAGGTGCTGCGCGGTGGCGGCGGCGCGGTCGACGCGAGCGACGAGGCGGCGGTCGTGCTCGAGGTGCTGCACGTAGTCACGCGAGGCGAACATCGGGGCGAGCGCGGCGGCGACCTCACGGGCGAGCAGCGGCTCGAGGTGGCGGTGCGAGACGCGGTCGTAGGTTGGTCGCTCGCGATCGGGCAGGCTCGCGAACATCGGGGCGACGGCGGCAGCGAGAGCCTCTCGCGCCGCCCCGCTTGGTGGGGGCTCTGGGTTCACTCGGTCACCTCGCGGGCAGCGCGCAGGCGGGCCAGCTCGGCGGCCAGCTCGGCGATTCGGCGACGGGTCTGCGCGTGGCGGAACGCCGAGCGGCAACGGTCATCGCAAAAGCGCCGATTGATCTGCGCCTCGGCGGGCAGCTCTGCACCGCAGTGCACACAACGGGACACGCGTTACTCCTTTCGTGCGAGCGCACGGGATGAGACGAAAAAAGGGGCGAGGGCGCATCGCCCCTCATAAGACAAGTCGGCCTGATACTGATGACGCGGGCGCACGCCCTCATAACCCAAGTCGGCATGGGTGTTCACCACTCGCGGGCAGCGGCGGCGAGGCGCGGCCGGCGGCGGCCTGGGCGAGGCCCGAGGGCTAGTGAAGGAATGGCGTAACAGGCGTTGGAAGCGTCACTACGGTATTAACCCTTAAGGAGGAGGAGGAGAAGAAAAAGGAGGAGGTATATAAGAGTGACGTTTCTAAGGGGTGTTACGTCATTCCTTCACTAGCTGAGAGCTGCTCGGCCCTCGCCCGCGCTGCTCTCGGCGTGCTCAGGGCGACGCCCGCCTCGCCCGGCGGCCTCGCCCGCGCATGCACGCACAGTGCCGCCGGCGGTCACCCCTCGCGGTCACGGCGGGCACCTCGCCCAGGTCGCGCAGCTCGACGCCGCGCAGCTCGACGCCGCGCAGCTCGACGCCGCGCCCGGAAACGCGAAAAGCGCCCCGCCGGGCAACCCTTGCGGGCTGCTCGACGAGGCGCTCTCGGTCGTGCTCGGCGGCCCGCCTCACGCGGGCTCGGTATCTGGTGGGTCGGCGGCGTCGTCCATCGGGCGCAGCCCCTCTCAGGTAGGCGGGCACCTCTCAAGTCGGCCGGGCGGCCCGGAAGTGTTCATCAGGCGACGATGCAGCGGGCGGGAGGCACAGCGCTGGCGCGCCCGAATTTGACTGGAACCTCTACCGTCGAGGAGTGACCTCAATCGACCTCGGCGACTTTCCGGGCTGGGTGCAGGCGGGCACTACAGCGGTTGCCCTATATTTCGCGTACCGCGCCGCCCGAACCGCTGAGCGCCTCTATTTGGTAGAGAGAGAGCGCGACGAGGAGCGCTCCAAAGCGGTAGAGCAGGAGCAGGCGGCCCGAGTCGTCATTTGGATGGAACAGGACACGGAAGCGAAGACCGACCACGACGTCGACTTGGGATTCATGACAGGCGAGCGAGGAACCGCTCAGCGCTGGGAACCGCTGGCGGTGGTCCGCAATGCTTCCGACCTCCCAATCACTGACGTCATAATCTGGTTTCAACGTGAGACGGTACATGGACCTGATGACTCAGAGTTCAGAGATGACGCGCAGAATCATCCCGGAATTCCCCCCGGCTCGACTTACAAGTTCCGTGCTGACCCGAGCCTCCTGAAGCCACGCTCGTACGGTAATGCCGATATCGCGTTTAAGGTGAGCGTGTACTTCAAGGACGCAGCCCGGCGTGAATGGATCCGACATGCCGACGGGCGGCTTGAACGCACATCTCGCAACCCGGGCAGATCGCATTCTTAAGTTTGGGTCGCGGTGAGGGAGACCCCGCAGAACTGAGAAGGGCTATCCCTCGTCGGGCCTCTAGGCGCTGCCCGCCCAGACGTTGAGGTCGGCCCTCGCGTACAGGTCGGCGGTGCCTCGCTTGCCTCGCGGCGTCGGCACGGTCCCCACGTTGCGCTGTAGGCGTTTCTTCGCCGCGCCGTAGGTCCAGGGCAGCACGCCCGCCTCGGCGGCCTCTCGCAGGGTGAGGAAGTCCCCGCTAGGGCTTGATAGCGGCTCTACCTGCGTTGTCTCCGGTGACCGGGGACAAGCGAGGGCGCGGGCCTCGGCGGTCGTGAGGTATGCGACCTGCACCTCGGTTGCTTGCCCGCCGATGACGAGCTGCCATCGGCCGAGGTGTCGCGAGGGCCTCGGCACGGCGGCCTCGGGCGCAAGCATCTTCCAAGCGTTGACGGTGTACCGGGCGAGCAGCCGCACGCCGAAATTCTCGCGGGCCTCAGGGCCGCCGATGGCGCGGGCGGTGAGCATCTGTGCGACGGCGAGCACGTTCACTTTCGCGCTGCGGCCCATGAAGAGCAGGTCGGCGAGGGCGGCGACGGCCGGGCTGCGCTTCGGCTCGCCCTTGCTGCGGGCGGTCACCCAGAAGTTGACGAGTTGCCCGATGGTGGCGTTCAACTCTTCGCAGATCACGAGCACGCGCGGCCCGCAATCCCAATCGTCGGCCTCGTGCAGCGCGAGGGTGTTCCGCTCGTCGGCGAGGGCCGCGAGTCGCACGAGGGCCTCGTGCATCTGCTCGGCGCGGGTGCAGTAGTCGACGCCTGCGAGGTTAAGCGCCCAGCGGTGCGAGCCCTTGCGGTCGAGGATCACGACCCGCCCGCCACGGGCGAGCACCTGCACCGCGAGCAGCTCGGCGAGCACGCTCTTACCCGCGCCCGTTCCCGCCGATACGGCGATGTGCGGCGAGTCGTCGCGAAGCGAGATCGTGACCGGGCGGTCGCCCGCGCCCAGGCCGAGGAAAAACTCATCCTCGGCGAGGCGGGCGAGCTGCTCGCGCACCTGGGCGGCGCCGACGCGAGCGGGTGGGCGCTTACGCACTGTCCACGTTGCGGTTACCCGCGGACCGACCTGCGCCCAGGTCTCGATGAGGTCGGCTACGGGGATCTTCGCCGAGATGATCGACGAGACGAGCGCGCGCTGCTCCTTCGTCAGATAGGGCGTGTCGGCGGTCAGCTCGATACGCGGCCCGACCTCTTCGGCGCCCGGCCGGCGGAACACTGCGAGGCGCGACGTCACGGGCCGGGCGGCACGCTGCATCGCCCACGCGGCGCGCTGAGCACGCTCAGGCAGCCAACGCACGACGGGCTCGACGTGCTCGCCGTACCACGCTCGCACGGCGATCTCGGCGGGGCTGAGCGGCTTCGCGAGGCGGGGCGTGAGGTTGCCGAGGGTCGGGTCGACGTGCAGACGCACGCCCGTCGACAGCCCGAGGGCGGGCGCGAGGGCGGCGAGCGTCGGGGCGACGTACTCGCGGTGAAAGCGGCGGGCGACGAGGCGACGCCGCGCCCGATAGACGCCCACGGCGGCGACGGTGCCGAGGGTCGCCCCGGTCTGCTCGGGCTGCACTGCGGCGAGCACGCCGACGGCGGGCACGCCCAGGCGCACGGCCTGCCGTTGCCAGCCTGCGAGGCGGCCCGCGCCGCGCCGTCGGTACGGGTAGCCGGCGCGCCCGTCGAGCGGGCGGCCCGACACGTACCGGTAGGCGACACGGGCGACGGTGTGACGGCGGCGCAGGCGACGCACGACACGCTCGAGGTCGGTCATGCCGTCACCCCCGCGAGCGTCGGCGTCGCGACGGCGACACGGGGCCAGTGACGCTGAGCGGTGCGGACGCTGACGCCCAGGGCGGCGGCGACACTCGCGGGCGTCGCGCCCGGCTTGGCGGCGGCGTCGCGGATGGCGTCGGCGCTCGACTGGCGCGACGGGCGGGGCGTCGCCTTGTCGCGGGCCGAGGGCGTCACCTGCGCGACGACACGAGCAGGCGACGGGCGAGCAGCGGCGACGGCGAGGGCGGGCGACACGGCGACCGGGGCGGGCGTCACCTCGGCGACGACACGCTCGGGCGTCAGGTCGGCGACCTCGGCGACCTCGTCGGCGGGGCGACCGACACGCGACAACACCTCGACGGCGAGCAGCAGCGCCACGGCGGGCACGGCGGCGACGACACGCGCGCCCGCCGACGGCGCGGCACTGGCGACGTTGGCGGCGAGCGACGCCGTGACGCCGAACGCGAACGCGACACGTGCCGACCAGCGGACGCGGCGCCCGTTGCGCTTGTCGTCGAGCATCGCCGTCGTCGCGACGATCAGCAGCCCGTCGATGGCGAACGGCAGAGCGTAGGCGACCTCCCGGCGCTCGCCGTACCTGAGGGCGACGTGCGCGATGTGAGAGAACGACGAGTAACCGGCGACGAGGGCGACGAGGGCCGCCGAGGCGCGAGCAGCAAAGGCGGTCGGGTTCATCGGGTCACCTCGCAGGCGGGCAGGGTGTCGGCGGTGTCGGCGGCGTCGTCGACGAGCTGCTCGGTCTCATGCGTGTGGCAGACAAGCCACGGCCACGCCTCCGTGATCTGGCAGGCGGCGGGGGCGGTCACTTGGCGATCTCCTTACGGGCGGTGCGGGCGGCGGCGATGGCGGCGGCGGTGCGGTCGGCGTGCTGCTCAGCAGAGAGGCGGGCGAGGGCGAACGGGGCGAGCAGCACGGCAGGCCCGACCAGCAGCACGGCGGCGAGGGCGTAGGCGGCGGTCGAGGTCATCGCGCACCGCCGAGGCGCTCAGAGCGGCAGGGCGCGCAGTGCGAGGCGGTCTGCCCGATATGGCGCGGGCACCGCTCAGCGTCACGAGGCGGCGGCAGAGCAGCGCCTCGGCGCTCGGGGTACCCGTACGGCGGTCGCTGCGGGTTGGGGTTGGGGTTCTTGCTCTTGAGCCACTGCCGCCAGTCCCGCGCGCCAGCGCGGCCCTTCATCTTCGATTGCCCTTCGGGAACTTCGTGTGCCACGGTCCCGCTCTCCGTGGCAGACCCGGCGGCCGGATTGGCAGAGTCACTCGCCGAAATGGCAGAGCGTTCGGCCTGCGGCGTCACAGCGTCGAGCACGACCCGGTAGACGTTCGACGCGATGCCGGCGACCTTGCGCACGACGAGGCGGCCGAGCTGCACGAGCTTCGCGAGTACGCGGTGAACCGTGCGCGGCGAGACGCCCGCGTGCTCGGCGATCGTGGCGACGGACGGGAACGCCTCGCCCGTGTCGTAGTTGCTGTGCGCGGCAATAGCCACCAAAACCAGCCGCTCACTCGGGCGAAGATCCTTCGACGCGAGCAGGGCCGCCTTAACGGCCTGGGCACCGCCGAGGGTGCGGGGCTGAGTAGAGTCGTGGGTCATGTCGGGGTACCTCCCGGCTAGGCCCCGGGGCCAGCGTTGGCGCGCTGCCCGGGGCTGTCTTCGTCTGTGGGCGGGCCTCGTGTGGGAATCACTCAAGACCTGCGTACGGGTCAACTGCTGGCGCCGGCTGGCCGAGGGAGTGGCCGCGTCGGTGGCGGTCGGCGACCCGGTGATCGTCGCCGGCCGTCTCTACACCCGTGACTGGACCGACGAGGCCGGCACCCACCGCACGCTCTACGAGCTGGAGGCGGTCGCGGTCGGGCACGACCTGTCCCGGGGGCGGGCCCGCTTCCTGCGCAACCAGCCCCGCGCCGCCACCAGTTCGGTCGAGGACGCGGAGGCGGAGCAGCGGGTGCACGGCGAGGCGACCGAGCCGGTGCCCGACGCGCAGGCCCCGGCCACGTTCGACCGCCGGCCGTTCGACGACGACTTCCCGCCGCCGGAGTTCGGGGCGGCGCGGGTCGGTCTCACCGGCCGGATCGAGCGGGCCGGCGAGGCCCACCCGTTCGACGCCCGCCCCGACGCGGTCGGCGGGCTCGACGGCGTGGGCGGCGCCCACGGCGGGCTCGGCCCCGGCGAGGGCCGGCCGGGCGCCGGGGACGGTCGGTTCGGCGGCGTGGTCCCCGACGGGGACGCCTGGCCCACCGGCCTGGACGCGGGCGAGCCCGACGAGTTGGCGGCCGACGACGGCGACGAGCCGGTCGAGGTCGGGGACGACGAGTTGGCCGAGGTCGACCTGCCGGAGACCGACCGCGCGGGCGGTGACGAGCCGGGCGAACCCGGGCCGGGTGACGGGAGCGCGGGTGGCGCGGGCGGCGTCGGGCCCGCCCCGGGTCGTCGCGGACGGCGGCGGACCCCGGTGCCCGCCTGAGTGTCCGGGCCGTGCGAACGGGGGCGCGGGGTGGCGACGGCGACGTGGCCACCCCGCGGTACGGCTAGGCTGGCCGGCCGGAGGTGGTGACGGGTGCGGCAGGCGACCGCCATGGCGAACGCGACCGGGCTGGTGGCGGGCTACGCGCTCGACGCGCTGCTCGGCGACCCGCGTCGCTGGCATCCGGTGGCCGGCTTCGGCCGGGCGGCAGGCGCGCTGGAGCGCCGGCTCTACCGCCCCGACCGGTCGGCCGGCGCCGCGTTCACCGCGCTCGCGGTCGGCGCGCCGGTGCTGCTCGGCGCCGCCGCCACGCTGGCCACCCGCCGGCATCCGGCCGCCCGGGCCGCGCTGGTCGCCGCCGGCACCTGGACGGTGCTGGGCGGGCGCACGCTGCGGCACGAGTCCCGGGTGATGGCGCGGGCGCTGCGCCGGGCCGACCTGCCCGCCGCGCGGGCCCGCCTCGGTCACCTCTGCGGCCGCGACCCGTCCGCCCTCGACGAGCCCGAGCTGGCCCGGGCCACCGTCGAGTCGGTCGCCGAGAACACCTCCGACGCGGTGGTCGCGCCGCTGGTGTGGGGCGCGGTCGCCGGGCTGCCCGGCCTGCTCGGCTACCGGGCGGCGAACACGCTCGACGCCATGGTCGGCCACCGCTCGCCCCGCCACGCGCGCTTCGGCACCCCGGCCGCCCGCCTGGACGACCTGCTCAACCTCGTGCCGTCCCGCCTGACCGGGCTGCTCACAGTGGCCGTCGCCCCGGTGGCGCACGGCGACCGCGCCGCCGCCTGGCACGTCTGGCGGCGGGACCGGGCCGACCACCCCAGCCCGAACGCGGGCCAGTGCGAGGCGGCCATGGCGGGCGCGCTCGGCGTCCGGCTTGGCGGGCGCAACGTCTACTTCGGTCGCTCCGAGACGCGGCCGTTCCTCGGCGACGGCCCCCGCCCGGAGGCGCGGCACCTGAAACGGGCCGCCCGCATCTCCGGCGCGGTCGGGGTGGCCGCGCTCGGCCTGGCCGCGCTCTACCCGGTGACCGTCGGCCGGCTGGCCGGCGCCACCGGCCGCGCCGCGGCGCGCGCGCTCCTGCGCGCCGCCGCCGGGCGAGCCACCTCCGGCCGGGCGGCCGCCGACTCGGCCGGTGCCACCTCCGGCCGCGTCCCCGCCGGCTCGGCCCCGGTGGGCGGCGGCGGCGCGCGTGGCGGGTGGCGGGGGAGCGGGCGGTGAGCGGCGGTCTGCTGGTCGCCGGCACCACCTCGGACGCCGGCAAGAGCGTGGTCACCGCCGGCATCTGCCGCTGGCTGCGCCGCCGGGGCGTCCGGGTGGCCCCGTTCAAGGCGCAGAACATGTCCAACAACTCGGCGGTGGTGGTCGGCCCGGACGGCCGGGGCGGCGAACTGGGCCGGGCCCAGGCGATGCAGGCCGCCGCCTGCGGGCTCGCCCCCGACCTGCGCTTCAACCCGGTGCTGCTCAAGCCGGGCAGCGACCACGCCAGCCAGGTGGTGCTGCTCGGCGAGGCGGTCGACACGGTCACCGCCGGCAACTTCCACACGCTGCGGCCCCGGCTGGCCGCCACGGCGTACGCGGCGCTGGCCGAACTGCGGTCCGAGTACGACGTGGTGATCTGCGAGGGCGCCGGCAGCCCGGCCGAGATCAACCTGCGCGCGGGCGACTACGTCAACCTGGGCCTGGCCCGGCAGGCCGGCCTGCCCACGGTCGTGGTCGGCGACATCGACCGGGGCGGGGTCTTCGCGTCGATGTTCGGCACGGTCGCGCTGCTCGACGCCGCCGACCAGGCGCTGGTCGCCGGCTTCGTGATCAACAAGTTCCGGGGCGACCTCGGGTTGCTCCGACCCGGGCTCGACATGCTGCGCCAGGTCACCGGCCGTCCCACGTACGGGGTGCTGCCCTGGGCGCTCGACCTGTGGCTCGACGCGGAGGACTCACTGGCCTACGGCCGGGTGCTCGGCCGGCCGGCGGCGCCGCGGGGCACCGAATGGCTGGACGTGGCGGTGGTCCGACTGCCCCGGATCAGCAACGCCACCGACGTCGAGGCGCTCGCCACCGAGCCGGGCGTGCGGGTCCGGCTGACCGTGGAGCCGGCCGAGTTGGCCGCCGCCGACCTGGTGGTGCTCCCGGGCTCCAAGTCCACCGTCGCCGACCTGGCCTGGCTGCGCGAGACCGGCCTGGCCGACGCCGTCCGCGCGCACGCCGCCGCCAACCGGCCGCTGCTCGGCATCTGCGGCGGCTTCCAGATGCTGGCCCGGGTCGTCCACGACCCGGTGGAGAGCCGCCGGGGCACCGTCCCCGGCCTCGGGCTGCTTCCCGTCGAGATCACCTTCGACGAGCGCAAGACGGTGCGCCGCGCGGTCGGCACCACCGCCGGGGACGTGCCGGTGCACGGCTACGAGATCCACCACGGGCGGGTCTCGGCCGCCGACCCGGGGCTGCCGCCGCTGCTGCGCCACGCCGACGGCACCGGCGAGGGCGCCCGGCTCGGCGCGGTGTACGGCACCCACTGGCACGGCACGTTCGAGTCCGACGCGTTCCGCCGCCGCTTCCTCACCGAGGTGGCCGAGGCGGCCGGGCGGACCGGCTTCAAGGTCGCGCCGGACACCTCGTTCGCCGCCGCTCGGGAGCGGACGCTGGACCTGCTCGGCGACCTGGTCGAGGAGCACCTCGACACGGACGCGCTCTGGCGGCTGATCGAGTCCGGCCCCCCGCCGGGCCTGCCGTTCGTGCCACCCGGCGCGCCGGAGGCACGGCGACCGTAGGGTTCCGGCGCGGACCGGTCGGCGCGACTCAGTGGCGCACGTCGGCCGGCCGGTCGGACATCGGCAGCCCGGCCTCCCGCCAGCCCTGCACCCCGCCGACCATGTCGGTCGCCTGCCGCAGGCCCAGCGTCTGCAGGCTGGCCGCGGCCAGGCTGGAGCTGTAGCCCTCCCGGCAGACCACCACGATCTCGCGGTCGTACCCGGTCGCCTCCGGGATGCGCCAGGCGCTGGCCGGGTCGAGCCGCCACTCCAGCACGGTGCGGTCGATGACGATCGCGCCGGGCAGCTCACCCTCCTCGCGGCGCTGCGCCTCGGTACGCGTGTCGATGAGCAGCGCGCCGCCGCGGACCGCCTCGACGGTCTCGTGCGGAGTGAGCCGGCGGAGACCGGCGCGGGCCTGTTCCAGGAGGGCGTCGACGCCCGGACACATCACGTCATGGAGCACCCCCCGATCATGCCCAGGGTGCCGTCACGCCGCCCGGTGAACGGGCCCGCCCGGGTCGCAGGATCCAGCGGACGGGGGAACGTTAGCGTCGGTCGGGTGAACGTGGCGGTGGTCGAGGCGTACGCCGGTCTGGCCGGGCGGGTGCTGGCCGGGCCGGCGCGGTTGGGGCGTACCCGCCTCGTGGCGGTCGACGGGCCGAGCGGCGCGGGCAAGAGCGTGTTCGCGACGCGCCTCGCGGACGCCCTCGCGGCGCGGGCCGGCGGGGACCGGCCGCCGCTGGTGCGCACCGACGACCTGCTCGACGGCTGGGACGACCAGCTCACCTTCTGGACCCGGCTGGAGGAGTGGGTGCTCGGGCCGGTGCGGGCCGGGCGTTCGGGCGGCTACCGGCGGTACAGCTGGGTCCGCCGCCGCTTCCTGGACCGGGTGACGGCGGTGCCGGCCGCGCCGGTGCTGATCGTGGAGGGGGTGAGCGCCGCCCGCGCCCTGGTGCGCCCCGAGCTGACCCTGTCGGTGCTGGTCACCGCGCCGGCCGAGCTGCGGCTGTCCCGCGCGCTGGCCCGCGACGGCGCGCAGGTCCTGCCCGAGCTTCGGCGCTGGCACGCGGGGGAGCGGGCGCACTTCGCCGCCGACGGCACGGTGGCGGCGGTGGACCTGGTCGTCGACGGCGCGCCGGCGGTGCCGCACGACCCGGACCGCTACTACGTGCGGTTCGGCCGGCGACCGGGCTCGGACACCGCGCTCGGGTAAGGCCGGCATACGATTCCGGTCATGACCTCACCGATCATCTCCGAGTCCGAGGTGCGGGCCGCCGTCGAGCGCGAACTGCCCGGCGTCCGTGCCGACCTCGAACGCCTCGTCCGCATCCCGGGCATCGCCTTCGAGGGCTTCGACCACTCGCACGTGGAGCGTTCCGCCGAGGCGGTGGCGGAGCTGCTGCGCGGCTGCGGTCTTGACACCCGGATCGTCCGGTCGGGCGGCCAGCCGGCGGTGATCGGGACGAGGGCGGCCCCGCCCGGCGCGCCCACCGTGCTGCTCTACGCGCACCACGACGTGCAGCCGGTCGGCGACCTGTCGCTGTGGGAGTCCGACCCGTTCGAGCCGGTGGAGCGCGACGGTCGCCTCTACGGCCGGGGCGCCGCCGACGACAAGGCGGGCATCATGGCGCACGTCGCCGCGCTGCGCGCGTTCGGTGACCGGCTCCCGGTCGGCGTGGTGCTCTTCATCGAGGGCGAGGAGGAGTACGGCTCGGACTCGCTGGAGCGGCTGCTCGCCGAGCACCGCGACGAGCTGACCTCCGACGTCATCGTGATCGCCGACTCCGCCAACTGGGACATCGGGGTGCCGGCGCTGACCACGTCGCTGCGCGGCATCGTGAACTGCTTCGTGGAGGTGCGCACGCTGGAGCACGCGGTGCACAGCGGCATGTTCGGCGGGGCCGTGCCGGACGCGCTCACCGCGCTGGTGAAGCTGCTCGGCACGCTGCACGACGACGCCGGTGACGTGGCGGTGGAGGGTCTGGCCGCCCGCGAGGGCGCCAGCGTCGACTACCCGGAGGACCGGTTCCGGGCCGAGGCCGGCCTGGTCGACGGCGCGAAGCTGTTCGGCACCGGCCGGATCACCGACCGGCTCTGGACCAAGCCGGCGCTGGCGATCCTGGGCGTCGACGCGCCGTCCACCGGCGAGGCCCCGAACGCGCTGGTGCCGTCCGCCAAGGCCAAGCTGAGCGTACGGCTGGCGCCCGGCGACGACCCGAAGAAGGCGTACGCGGCGCTGACCGCCCACCTGGAGCGGCACGCGCCGTGGGGCGCGCGGGTGACGGTCACGTTCGAGCACGACGGCTCGCCGTGTGTCATCGACGCGACCGGCCCGATGTTCGACGCGGCCCGGGCGGCGTTCCGGGGGGCCTGGGACGGCACCGACCCGGTGGACATCGGGGTGGGTGGCTCGATCCCGTTCATCGCCACGTTCCAGGAGATGTTCCCGCGGGCGGCGATCCTGGTGACCGGCGTGGAGGACCCGCACGCCCGGGCGCACGGGCCGAACGAGAGCCTGCATCTGGGCGAGTTCGCCCGGGTCTGCCTGGCCGAGGCGTTGCTGCTGGCCAAGGTGGCCGAGGCGGGCCGCGCCTGACCCGGCCTGCCCGGACAGCGTCGTCACGTCGAGTGACGGCCGCAGTGGCGTTGAGGTGGTGGGAGCGATATACCGGTGAGTCATGATTATGCCGCTGAGGTATATCGCTCCTGGCCGGCCTCTCGCCCCGTCGACGACGCGCCCGGTGTCGAAACCGTAACTTCGGGGCGGATGTCGGAGTTTGCGGTGTGTCGGCCGGCCGGGTGTTATAGCCTTTCGAACATGCGTACGAACGACGAGATGGTGCGGCTCCAGGCCGCCGTCCGTGCTCTGGGGGACGTCGACGTCTCCGCGTGGCCCGAGGCCACGCTCAAGGAACAGCTCGGTGAGCTCTCCGCCACGCTTGTCACTCTCGACGCGCTGCTGACCCGGGTCGCCGACGGCGTGCGCGGGCGCGGCCTGCGCGTCGAGGAGCCGGTCTCGGCCTGACCTCCAGCGGGGCCGGAGCGACTCCGGCCCCGCTGTCACAGGCGACTGGCAGGATGTGGACGTGCGTTTCGCGGAGCTGGCGGCCACCTCGGCCGCAGTCGGCGCCACCGGCGGCCGTCGGGCCAAGGTGGAGCTGCTGGCCGCCGCGTTGCGCGCGCTCGATCCGGGCGAGATCCCGGCCGGCGCCGGCTACCTCGCCGGCGAGCTGCGCCAGCGCCAGACCGGCGTCGGCTGGGCGGGTCTGCGTGACCTGCCCCCGCCGGCGGCCGAGCCCACCCTGACCGTGGCCGGGGTCGACGCGGCGATCGAGGAGATCTCCCGCATCGGCGGCGCCGGCTCCCAGGCACGGCGGCGTGAGCTGGTCGGCCGGCTCTTCGCCGCGGCGACCGCCGACGAGCAACGCCTGCTGGTCGGCCTGTTCCGGGGTGAGCTGCGCCAGGGCGCACAGGCCGGCCTGCTCGCCGAGGCGGTGGCCCGGGCCGCCGACGTGCCGGTCACCGCCGTCCGGCGCGCGCTGCTGCTCGCCGGCGACCTGCGGGCGGTGGCGGTCGCGGCGCTCACCGGCGGCGCCGCCGCGTTGGCCGGGTTCGGGCTCCAGGTGGGCCGGCCGCTCGCGCCGATGCTGGCGCAGAGCGCGCCCTCGGTCGACGAGGCCCTCACCGCCACCGGCCTCCCCGCCGTGGTCGACGTCAAGCTCGACGGCATCCGCATTCAGGTGCACCGCTCCGGGCAGGACATCGCGGTGTTCACCCGCAGCCTCGACGAGATCACCGGCCGGCTGCCCGAGGTGGTGGCCGCCGTCCGCGCGCTGCCCGCCCGCGAGCTGGTGCTCGACGGCGAGGCGATCGGGCTGGACGCCACCGGCCGTCCACTGCCGTTCCAGGAGACGTCCAGCCGCGCTGCCCGGCGCACCACGCCCAGCACCACCGGGCGCACCCCGGTCGCGCCCGCCGTGCTGGCCGCCGCCGAGCGCACCGGCGAGCCGGTGCTGACGCCGTACTTCTTCGACCTGCTGCACCTCGACGGCGCCGACCTGATCGACGAGCCGGGCCGCGAGCGCTGGGCGGCGCTGGCCGGGGCGGTCGACCCGTCGCTGCTGGTCGGGCGGGTCGAGGTGGACGACGTGGCGCAGGCCGGCGCGGCGTTCGCGGCGGCGGTCGACGCCGGTCAGGAAGGGGTGGTGGTCAAGGATCCCGCCGCGCCCTACGACGCGGGCCGGCGCGGCGCCGCCTGGGTCAAGGTCAAGCCCCGGCACACGCTCGACCTGGTGGTGCTCGCGGTCGAGTGGGGCAGCGGCCGGCGTCAGGGCTGGCTGTCCAACCTGCACCTCGGCGCCCGCGACCCGGGCACCGGCGAGTTCGTCATGCTCGGCAAGACGTTCAAGGGGCTCACCGACGAGCTGCTGCGCTGGCAGACCGAGCGCTTCCTGTCGCTGGCCTTGGAGAAGGGCGACTGGGTGGTGCGGGTCCGGCCGGAGCAGGTGGTCGAGATCGCCTTCGACGGAGTGCAGACCAGCAGTCGCTACCCGGGCGGGATGGCGCTGCGTTTCGCCCGCGTGGTGCGCTACCGGGACGACAAGACCGCCGCCGAGGCGGACACGATCGACGCGGTGCGGGCGATCCACGCCGGCCGGGTCACCGGCTGACGGGTCAGGTGGCGGCGGGCTCGGCGGCCCGGTCCACCGGCTCACGCGGGCCGTCCAGGCCGGCCCGTCGACGTGCCTCCCGGCGGGCCACCCAGCCGTAGCCGACCAGGCTCATCACCGCGAAGATCCACCACTGCCAGACGTAACCGAAGTTCTGCCAGTTGTTGGTGTGCCCGATCGGCACCGCCTGGAACGTCGGGTCGGCGGCCGGGGTCTGCCCGTCGAGCAGCACGTAACCGCCGGTCACCGGGTAGGGCAGCTGCTTCGCCAGGCGGGGGATGACGATGCGTCGGGCCTCCAGCTTGCCGTCGCGCCGGTCCACCCCGCCGCCACCGCTCTCGCTGCCGACCACCCGGCCGGTGACGGTGACCTCGCCGGTCGGCGCGGCCGGCACCGACGGCTGCGCGGTGGCGCCGGCGCCCGGCGTGGGCGGGACCCACCCGCGGTCGACCAGCACCGCGCTGCCGTCGGCCAGCACCAGCGGGGTGAGCACCTCGAAGCCGACCTTGTTGTCCACGGTCCGGCCCCGGATCAGCACGACGTTCGCGGTGTCGTAGCGGCCGGTGGCGGTGACCCGGCTCCAGGTGAGCCGCTCGGCCGGGGCGGGACCGACGCTGCCCGGGCCACCGGTCGGTGCGGGCAGCGCGTCGCGCAGCGGCGCGGGGGTCATCGTGGCGCCGGCGTCGATCCGGTCGTTGATCGCCGACCGGCCCCGATAGCGGTCCAGCTGCCAGTTGCCCAGGAGGACCATCACCGTGGCGGCCACCAGCGTCAGCGCGAGGTAGCCGAGCCAGCGCGGGGTCAGCAGGAACCGGTACACGTTGGCCAAGGCTACCCGTATGAGCGGGGCCACTCGCGGCTGCCGGGCGGAACGGGACGCTCCGCGGCCGACGGGCGTCGGGGCGGACGGGTATGGTCACGCGGGCGGAAATCACCCCGGACCCAGGAGTCGATGATGACCGACGTGCCGCGCGTCGTGCTGAGCGCGCCCTCCTCCGGGCACGGCACCGGTGCCCTCTCCCTCGGCCTGCTCGCCGCCCTCGCCGAGCGCGGCGTGCCGGTGGCCGGCTTCAAGGTCGGGCCGGACCAGGTGGACGCGGCCTACCTGGGGCTGGCCGCCGGTCGCCCCGGCCGCACGCTGGACCCCCGGCTGGTCGGCCCGGAGCGGGTCGCGCCGCTCTTCGCGCACGGCGCGGCCGGCGCCGGGTTCGCGCTGGTCCAGGGCACCATGGGGCTCTACGACTCGGTCGCCGGTCGGCCGGAGAGCGAGTCCACCGCCGCCGTGGCCACCGCGCTGCGCAGCCCGGTGGTGTTGGTCGTGGACGTCGCCGCGATGGGGCAGTCGGTGGCCGCGCTGGTGCACGGCTTCCGCTCCTACGACGAGCAGCTCTGGTTGGGTGGCGTGATCCTCAACCGGGTGGCCTCGCCCCGGCACGAGGCGCTGCTGCGCGAGGCGCTGGACGACGTGGGGGTGCCGGTCTACGGCGCGCTGCGTCGGCACGAGCTGCCCCCGGTGCTGCCCGCCCGCCGGCACGGCGCCGCGCCCGTGGTGCGCGGTGACGCCGAGGCCGAGCGCGGTGTGCGCCGGCTCGGTGAGGCGGTCGCCGCCACCGTCGACCTGGACCGGCTGCTGGCGCTGGCCCGGTCCGCCCCCGCCCTGACCGTGGAGCCCTGGTCGCCGGAGCCGGCGGACGAGCCGTCCGCACCGGCGGAGCGGCCGGTGGTGGCGCTGGCCGGCGGCCCGGCCGGCAGCTACAGCCATCCGGAGGCCGCCGAGCTGCTGCGGGCCGCCGGCGCCGAGGTGGTCACGCTCGACCCGCTGCGCGACGAGGCGCTGCCCGCCGGGGTCCGCGCGCTGGTCGTCGGCGGCGGGCTCCCCGAGACGTACGCGGAGCAGCTCTCCGCCAACCGCCGGCTGTGCATCGCGGTGGCCGAGCTGGCCCGGTCGGGGCGTCCGGTGGTCGCCGAGGGGGCGGGCCTGCTCTGGCTGGCGCGCGAGCTGGACGGCCTGCCGATGTGCGGCGTGCTCGACGCGGTCGGCACGGTCCGCGACGGCCTGGTGGTCGGCTACCGGGACGCCACGGCGGTCACCGGCGGCGTGGTGGCGCCGGCCGGCGCGGCCGTGACCGGGCACAAGCAGCACGCCGCCGTGCTCACCCCGCGCGCCGGTGACCAACCGGCGTGGCGCTGGGACGGCGGCACCCCGGAGGGCTTCGTCCGACACGGCGTGCACGCCTCGCAGCTGGTGCCGCACTGGGCCGCGCTTCCGGGCGTCGCGTCCCGCCTGGTGGCCGCCGCGCTGGCGCCCTCGGCGGCCCTGGCGTGATCGGTCAGGTGGCGGTACGCCGGTTCCCGGCGCTGACCGTCTCCACCCCGCGGACCGAGGTGCGCCGGCTGGTGGCGACGGACGCGGCGGCGGTCGACGAGGTGTTCGGCGACCGGCAGACCCAGCGGTGGCTGCCGCTGGCCGAGGCGGCCGGGCAGATCGACGGGCGGGCCTGGTGCACCGAGCTGGCCCGGCAGCGGCGGGACAGCGGCGACGGCGACCACTGGGCGGTGGTCCGCCGGGAGGACCAGCGCGTGGTGGGGTGCCTGTGGACCCGCCGCACCGACTGGGGCGCCCGGCTCACCGAGGTGTCGTACGCGATCGCGCCGCACGCCCGCGGCTACGGCCTGGCCGCCGAGGCGGTGGACGCGGTGGCCATCGCGCTGATCCTGGAGCACGGTTTCCACCGGGTGGAGCTGCGGGTGGCGCCCGGCAACGTCGCGTCCCGGCGGGTGGCCGAAAAGGCCGGCTTCAGCTACGAGGGCCTGCTCCGCAACGCCGGCTACGTGCGGGGCGCCCGGGTCGACCTGGAACTGTGGTCCTTCGTCGCCGCCGACCTCCGCTGAGCCCTCTCCCACGTCGATCAAGGAGTTCGCGTCGGCGGATCTGGCGATCCCTGACGCAAACTCCTTGATCAACTGACCCGGGCGCACCCCCGGGCGGAACGTGGGGCTCAGCCGACGATCTGGTCGGAAGGCGGGGTGAACTGGCGGGACGGCTGGCCCTTGAGGGCGTCCCGCAGCGTCTGGGCCACCGCGTTCACCGGGATCTGGGACTGCCCGTCGCCCACCGCGTTGAACGGATTGTCCGGGTCGGCGATGAAGCTCGCGGCCGCCAGCTCCGGCGTGTAGCCGACGAACCACGCCGACCGGGTGCTGTCGGTCGTACCCGTCTTGCCGGCGACCGGGCGGCCGACCGTGCCCCGCACGCTGTCGGCCGTCGACCAGCCGCCACAGCTCCCCTTGGCCGGGGTGTCGCCGGTCGGGCAGCGCGCCGCGTCGGTGGCGGCCCGGGCCGCGTCCGCGTTCACCACCTGCCGGCACCGGGGCTTGGCGACCTCCCGCTGCACCCCGCCCGGGGTGGAGTAGGTGGCCGGCGTGCCGTCCCGGTTCATGATCGCGTTGACCGGGATCGCCTCGCAGTAGCGCCCGTCGGCGGCGATCGCCGCGTACGCGTTCGCCATCTCCAGCGGGGTGGCGTCGGAGACGCCCAGCGTGAACGCGCCCCACTTCTTCGCCTTGGCCGGCGACGCCTGCTCCTTGTCCACGTCGGTCCGCCAGCGCAGGCCCAGCTGCTCGGCCAGCCGCACCCCGGCGTCCGCGCCGATCTTCTCCTCCAGCTGGATGAAGTAGGTGTTCACCGACTTGCCGAAGCCGGACCACATGGTCTGCCGGCCGGTCATCGCGCCGCTGGCGTTGGACGGCGCCCAGCCGTCGTAGATCGCCGACTTGTACGTGTACGGCGAGTCGTAGGCGGTGGACAGCGGCATCCCGGCGTTGAGCGCGGCGAGCATCGGGAACATCTTGAACGTCGAGCCGGCCTGGTAGCCGGGGAGCGACCCGCCGCCCAGCAGCGGCGCCACCGTGTTCGGGTAGTTCGCCTTGACCTTCGGGCCGGCCTCGGGGTTCGAGCTGTTCGGGTTCTCCGCCAGGTCCAGCGAGTAGTTCCGGTTGACCGCCATCGCCTTGATCCGCCCGGTGCCGGGTTCGGCGACCACGATGCCGTTGGCGAAGGGGCTGCCGGTGTTGTCCTTGGCGCCCACGTTCTTCTCCGCCGCCGCCTGCGTCTTCGGGTCGAGGGCGAGCACGATCCGGTAGCCGCCGCGCCGCAGCTTGTCCATCCGTTCCAGCCGGTTCTCGCCGAACGCGGGCTGCGCGCTCCACCAGTTCTTCAGGTAGTCGCAGTAGAAGCCCCAGCTGCGGTGCCCGCCGTCGATCGCGGCGCAGTCGTTCGGCGGCGTGGTCAGCTTCAGCCTGATCGGCTGGCCCTTGGCCGCCGTGGCGGCGTCCGGCGACAGGTAGCCGAGGCGGGCCATGTTGTCGAGCACGTAGTTGCGCCGGCCGGTGGCGTCCTTCTGGTCGGAGGTGATCGGGTCGTACTCCGAGGGGGACTTCACCAGACCGGCCAGCGTGGCCGCCTCGACCGGGGTGAGGGTGGCCGGCGTCTTGGAGAAGAAGATCTGCGCGGCGGCGTAGATCCCGTAGGCGCGGTGGCCGAAGTAGGCCGAGTTGAGGTAGCGCTCCAGGATCTGGTCCTTGCTCAGGTGCTTCTCGATGTCCAGCGCCATGCGCATCTCCTTGACCTTGCGCAGGCTGGTCTGCTGGGTGGCCTCCTGGACCTCCCGGGGCGTGGTCGCGCTGTCCCGCAGGGCCATCCGGACGTACTGCATGGTCAGTGTCGAGGCGCCCTGGGAGACGCCGCCGGAGCGGGCGTTGGACACGAACGCCCGCGCCACGCCCTTCGGGTCGACGCCGTGGTGCTGGTAGAACCGGTTGTCCTCGGCGGCGACGATCGCCTGCTGGATGTTCGGCGACATGTTCTCGATCTTGGTGTACTGCCGGTACTCCTCGTAGAACATGGTCAGCACGGTCTTGCCGTCGGGCGCGTAGACGTACGACGTCTCGGCCGGCAGCGCGGTCTTGAGGATGTTCGTCTTCTGTTCCACGGCGTGCGCGGTGGCCTTGGCGCCGATGCCGGTGACGGCGACGAGCGGGTACAACGCGGCGGCGACGACGATGCCGGCGATCAGCCCGGCGCGGAGAAGGGGCACGGCACGACCAGCGGAGGCAAGGGGTCGGTTGCTCACGGGGTCAAGCTATGACATTTCCGATTCGGAAATGAGAAGAACTCATAAACCGGCGGGTCGTGACGCGACCCACGCCGCGATGCGCTGTCCCGGGCGGCGGCTTCCCGGCAGGATCGCGGACATGCCCGCACCACCGACCGGGAGCGCCGCCGCGCTCGACGAGCCCGACCTGGGCCACCACGGGGACGCCGAGGCCACGCCCGGCCTGGTCGACCTGGCCGTCAACGTGCGCCGCGCGCCGATGCCCGAGTGGCTGGCCGACCCGCTGACCGCCGCCCTGGGCGAGCTGGCCGCGTATCCGGACCCGGCGCCCGCGCGCACCGCCGTCGCTCACCGGCACGGGCGACCCCCGGACGAGGTACTCCTCACCGCCGGGGCCGCCGAGGGTTTCGTGCTGATCGCCCGCGCGCTGCGCGCCGCCCGCCACCCGGTGGTGGTGCACCCGCAGTTCACCGAACCGGAGGCCGCCCTGCGCGCCGCCGGCCACCGGGTGGACCGGGTCCTGCTCGACCCGGCCGACGACTTCCGGCTCGACCCGGCCCGGATACCCGCCGACGTCGACCTGGTCATGGTCGGCAACCCCACCAACCCGACGTCGGTGCTGCACCCGGCGGACACGATCGCCGCGCTGGCCCGCCCCGGCCGGGTGCTGGTGGTCGACGAGGCGTTCGCCGACACCACCGCCGCCCCGGGCGTCGACGGCGAACCCGAGTCCCTGGCCGCCCGGCGCGACCTGCCCGGCCTGGTGGTGGTGCGCAGCCTGACCAAGACCTGGGGGCTGGCCGGGCTGCGGATCGGCTACCTGCTCGGCGACGCCACGCTGCTGGCCCGGTTCGCCGCCGCCCAGCCGCTCTGGGCGGTCTCCACCCCGGCGCTCGCCGCCGCCACCGCCTGCGCCGCCCCGGTCGCCGTCGCGGCCGAACGCGCGATCGCCGCCGGGCTCGCCGCCGACCGCGACCACCTGGTGACCCGCCTGTCCGGTCTGCCCGGGGTACGCGTGGCGGGCCGCCCGGCCAGCGCCTTCGTGCTGATCCACCGCGTCGGCGCCGCCGACGTGCGGGAGCGGCTGCGGGAGCGGGGTTGGGCGGTACGCCGGGGTGACACGTTCCCCGGGCTCGGCCCGGACTGGCTCCGGATCGCGGTGCGCGACCGGGCCACCACCGACGCGTTCATCGAGACGCTGGCACGGATCCTGGAGGCATGATGCTGGAGTCCACCGTCGCGGCGATCCGGCCGCTCGACGAGGCGGCCATGGCGGCCGCGCGTGAGTTGCAGGGCCGGCTGACCAAGCCCGCCGGCTCGCTCGGCGCCCTGGAGCCGCTCTCGGTACGCCTGGCCGGGCTGGCCGGCGCCTGCCCGCCGCCGCTGCCCGACCAGGCCGCGGTGGCGATCTTCGCCGGGGACCACGGCGTGCACGCCCAGGGCGTGACCCCGTGGCCGCAGGAGGTCACCGCCCAGATGATCGGCAACTTCCTGGCCGGCGGCGCGGTGGTCAACGCGTTCGCCCGGCAGGCCGGCGCCTCGGTCACCGTGGTCGACGTCGGCGTGGCCACCCCGCTGTCGGTCACCCCGCCCGACCCGGCGGCGCGCGCCGCCGACCCGGCCGGCCCGTCCGCGCTCACCGTCGACGTCGTCGCGACGCCCGCCGACCCGGACGGGCCGCGCCTGGTGGCCGCGAACGTGCGCGCCGGCACCCGCGACATGACCGTCACCGCCGCGCTCACCCGGGACGAGGCCCGGGCGGCGGTGGAGACCGGCATCCGGGTCGCCGACGAGCTGGTCGACGGCGGCGCGGGCATCCTGCTCACCGGCGACATGGGCATCGGCAACACCACCCCGGCCGCCGCGCTGGTCGCCGTGTTCGCCGGGGTGGACGCGGCGGCGGCGACGGGCCGGGGCACCGGCGTGGACGACGAGACGTACGCGCGCAAGGTCGCCGTGGTCCGGGCCGCGTTGGCCCGGCACACGCCCGACCCGAGCGACCCGCTGGGCGTGCTCGCCGCGGTCGGCGGGCTGGAGCACGCCGCGCTGGCCGGCCTGATCCTCGGCGCCGCCGCGCGGCGGGTGCCGGTACTGCTCGACGGCGTGATCGCGGTCAGCGCCGCGCTGGCCGCCGCCGCGTTCGCGCCGGACGCGGTCGGCGCCATGGTCGCCGGGCACCGCAGCGCCGAGCCGGGTGCCACGGCGGCGCTGCGGCACCTCGGGCTCGATCCGCTGATCGACCTGGGGCTGCGCCTCGGCGAGGGCACCGGGGCCCTGCTCGCCCTGCCGGTCGTCACCGGCGCCGTCCGGGTGCTGCACGAGGTGGCCACGTTCGACGCGGCCGGGGTGGCCGAGAAGTGAGCGAGCCGGCCCCGGAGGCGTCGCCCAGCCCGTACCCCCTGGGGTTGCGGCTGGCCGGCCGGCGCGTGGTCGTGGTGGGCGGGGGAGCGGTCGCCACCCGGCGGGTGCCCGCGCTGCTCGACGCGGGCGCGGACGTCCTGCTGGTGTCGCCCGAGCTGACCCCGGCGCTGCGCGCGCACTCCGACGCCGGCCGGCTGCGCTGGGAGCCGCGCCGGTTCGCCCCCGGCGACCTGGACGGCGCTTGGCTGGTCCAGGTGGCGGTGGACGACCGGGTGGCCGCCGCGGCGGTCAGCGCGGCCGCGGCCGAACGGCGGATCTTCTGCGTCCGGGCCGACGACCGGGCCGCCGCCAGCGCCTGGACGCCCGCCGTGACCCGGCACGGCCCGGTGACCGTGGCCGTCCTCGGCGGTGGCGACCCGCGCCGGGCGATGACCGTCCGCGACGCCGTCCGCGCCCTCCTGGGCGCAAGGAAGGGCCCCTTGTTAACGCCTCCGGTAGAGGAAGGGGCCCCGCTTAACACCACTGGCGGTCGGGTAGCGCTGGTGGGCGCCGGGCCGGGCGATCCGGAGCTGATCACCGTGAAGGGCTGGCGGCTGCTCACCGAGGCCGAGGTGGTGGTCGCCGACCGGCTCGTTCCGGGGCTGCTCCTGGACGAGTTGCGTCCGGACGTCGAGCTGGTCGACGCCTCCAAGATCCCGTACGGGCCGTCGCGCGCCCAGGAGGAGATCAACCGCATCCTGGTGGACCGGGCCCGGGCCGGCAAGGTGGTGGTCCGGCTCAAGGGCGGTGACCCGTACGTCTTCGGGCGCGGCGGCGAGGAGCTGCTGGCCTGCGCCGAGGCGGGCGTGCCGGTGACCGTGGTGCCCGGGGTCACCAGCGCGGTCGCGGTGCCCGGGGTGGCCGGCGTGCCGGTGACCCACCGGGGCGTGGCGCACGAGTTCACCGTGGTCTCCGGGCACGTCGCACCGGATTCGCCGGCGTCGCTCGTGCGCTGGGAGGCCCTGGCCGGGCTGCGCGGCACGCTGGTGGTCCTGATGGGCCTGAAGAACCTGGCCGCGATCGCCGCCACCCTGATCGCGCACGGCAAGCCGGCGGACACCCCGGCCGCGGTGGTCCAGGAGGGCACCACCGCCGCCCAGCGGACGCTACGCTCCACCCTCGCCACGGTCGCCGCCGACGTCGAGGCCGCCGCGCTGCGCCCGCCCGCGATCGTGGTGATCGGTGACGTGGTCCACGCCCTGACCCCCTGACGCCCGCCCTCCCCGCCGATCTTGCACTTGGCGCCCGAGAGATGCCCGTTGTGCCCCCTTTGCCGGGGCAGTAAGTGCAAGATCGCCGAGGGTGGGGCGGCGGGGGAGCAGGTCCCCCGCCGCCGTCGGGTTACTGCTTGAGCATGTTGTCCAGCAGCAGGGCGCAGCGGATCAGGCCCAGGTGGCTGTAGGCCTGGGGGTGGTTGCCCAGGCCCCGCTCGGCGAGCGGGTCGTACTGCTCGGGCAGCAGGCCCGTGGGGCCGGCCGTGTCGACCATCTGGGTGAACAGCTCCTCGGCGTCGGTGCGGCGGCCGGTGCGCAGGTACGCCTCGATCAGCCACGCCGTGCAGATGTGGAAGCCGCCCTCCCGGCCGGGCAGGCCGTCGTCCCAGTGGTAGCGGTAGACGACCGGGCCGCTGCGCAGGTCCGCCTCGATCTTCAGCACCGTGGAGAGGAAGCGCGGGTCGTCGCCGGCGAGCAGGCCCGAGATGCCGATCCAGAGCGACGAGGCGTCCATCTCCTCGTACCCGTACGCGACGCTGTATGCCTCGGCCTCCGGGTGCCAGCCGTGCTCCAACACGTTGGCGGCGATCCGGTCGCGCAGCTCGACCCACTCCGGCCGGTCCTCGCCGCCGTGCTGACGCACCACGTGCAGCGCCCGGTCGACGGTCATCCAGAGCATGACCTTGGAGAAGACGTGGTGCCGGGGTGGGAGGCGGGCCTCCCAGATGCCGTGGTCGGGCTCGTGCCAGCGCCGGCGTACCGCCTCGACCATGTTCTCCAGCACCCGCCACTCGTCGTCGCGGACCGAGCCCCGGGCGTCGGCCACCGCGGCGATCAGGTCGGCGACCGGGCCGAAGACGTCGAGCTGGAGCTGGTGGTTCGCCAGGTTGCCGACCCGGACCGGCCGGGAGCCGGCGTAGCCGGGCAGCGTGTCGATGACCGCCTCGGCGCCCAGCTCGAAGCCGTCGACGGTGTAGAGCGGGTGCAACCGCTCCGGATGCCCGCCGGTGCGGTCGACCACGCCGTCGATCCAGCGCAGCAGTCCCTCGGCCTCCTCGGTGGAGCCGAGGTCCACCAGCGCGCGGGCGGTCATCGCCGCGTCGCGCAGCCAGCAGTAGCGGTAGTCCCAGTTGCGTACCCCGCCCAGCTCCTCGGGGAGCGACGTGGTCGCCGCGGCGAGGATCGAGCCGGTCGGCTCGTGGCAGAGCCCGCGCAGCGTCAGCGCGCTGCGGGCGACCAGGTCCCGGGCGGTGGCGGGCAGCCGCAGCGAGGCCACCCAGTCCTTCCAGGGCTGCTCGGCGGCGGTCTGCCGCTCGTGCACCGGCAGCCGGTGCGGCTCCAGGCTCTGCGTGCCGAAGCGCAGCTCCAGCACCACCTGGCCGCCGGCGGCGGAGAGGTCCACCACCGCCTTCGCGGTCTCGTAGCCGGCGTCGTTGGTGACCTCCCACTCGACGCCGGGGGAGTGCAACGCGACCGGCTCGTTGGAGCCGAGCACCAGCAGCCCGTCGTCGAGCGGCTGGAGCTGGACCGCCACCTGGCCGAACTCGGGGCGCGGGGCGAACTCGACGCGGGCCCGCCCCTTGCCGCTGAGCACGCGGACCAGGGTCGAGTCGCCGCTGACCACGACCGGGTCGTCCGGCGTCGTCTCCCGGGCGGGCAGGTCCAGCCAGTCGGTGACGGTCAGGCCGGACCAGCGGGTCTCCACGGTCATGGTGTTGCTGCGGTAACGCTGGCCCAGTGGGATGCCGCCGCGCTCCGGGCCGACGGTGAAGTGCCCGGCCGGGCTGCCGCCGACCAGGTCGGCGAAGATCGCCGCCGAGTCCGGCTTCGGGTGGCACAGCCAGGTGATCTTGGCCTCGGGCGTGACCAGCGCGACGGTACGGCCGTTGGCCAGCATCGAGTGCCGCTCGATCGGCACCGCCCGCTCGCCGAAGAGCCAGTGCCGCCGGGTCTCCAGCAGCAGGCCGAGCGCCCGGGCCGCCTCGATCGGCTCGGCCACCCGGTAGTCCGCCTGGGTGTCCCCGGGGCCGATCTTGATGCCGACGTCCGGCCCGTGCAGGTTGCCGAACGCGTTCTCGTCGGTGACGTCGTCGCCGATGAAGAGCACCGCGCTGGCCGCGAGCTGGGTCCGGAGCTGGTCCACGGCGGTGCCCTTGTGGGTGGCCACCACCGACAGCTCGATGACCTCTTTGCCCTGGGTGACGGTGACGTCCTCCCAGGTCGCGGGCCCGCTACGGACCGCCTCGACGGCGGCGGCGGCGATCTGCGGGTCGACCCCGCGGGTGTGCACGGCGACGCTGGCCGGCTTGCGCTCCAGGCGGACCCCCGGATGCGCGGTGGCGATGTCCCGCAGCACCTCGCGGAGCCGGTGTCGGACCGCGATCAGCTCCGGGGTGAGCCGCTCGACGAAGCCGATGTCGAACTCCGAGCCGTGGCTGCCGACGAGGTGCACCTCGCTGGGCAGCCGGGAGAGCGTGGCCAGGTCACGCAGCGCGCGACCGGAGACCACCGCGACGCTGGTCTGCGGCAACGAGGCCAGCGCGCGCACCGCGGCGACCGACTCGGGCAGCGGCACGGCCTTGCTCGGGTCCTCGACGATCGGGGCGAGCGTGCCGTCGTAGTCGCAGGCGACGAGGAGCTGGGGCATCCGGGCGATGCGGCCGATGGCGGCACGCAGTTCCGGGTCCAGCGCGCCACCGTGGGCGGTGGCGGTTGCGGGCGAGGTCACGCCACCTCCGTATCGGGGACGCCGAGCTCGCTGAGGAACGACTTGGCCCAGTGGCCCACGTCGTGGCTGCGCAGATGGCGCTGCATGACGCGCATCCGCCGGCGGGCCTCGGGTTTCTCGATGTGCACGGCCCGGAGCAACGCGTCCTTGACCGCGTCCGGGTCGTGCGGGTTACACAGGAACGCCTGGCGCAGCTCGGTGGCGGCGCCGGCGAACTCACTGAGCACGAGCGCGCCGCCCTGGTCGGCGCGCGATGCGACGTACTCCTTGGCCACCAGATTCATTCCGTCTCGCAGCGGGGTCACCATCATCACGTCGGCCGCGACGTACATCGCGGCCAGTTCGGAGCGACTGTACGACTGATGCAGATAATGCACCGCCGGCACGCCGACCCGGCCGAATTCACCATTGATCCGGCCAACCTCGCGTTCCACCTTCACCCGAAGTGCCTGGTAGTGCTCCACGCGCTCGCGGCTGGGCGTGGCGACCTGCACCATAACCGCGTCGGGAACTGTCAACTTTCCGTCAGCCAGGAGTTCCCGGAAGGCCTTGAGGCGGAGTTCGATGCCCTTGGTGTAGTCGAGCCGGTCGACGCCCAGGATGATGGTCTTCGGGTTGCCCAGCTCCTCGCGGATCTGCTTGGCCCGGGCCTGGATCGCGGGGTCCTCGGCCAGCCGCTCCATCTCCCTGGTGTCGATCGAGATGGGGAACGCGCCCGCCTTCACCTGCCGGCCGTCGACCTGGATCATCTGCCCCTCGTAGCGCAGGCCGAGCAGGTGCCGGGCCAGCCGGACGAAGTTCTGCGCCGCCAGGCGCTGCTGGAAACCGACCAGGTCCGCGCCGAGCAGGCCGCGCAGGATCTCGGTGCGGAACGGCATCTGCATGAACAGCTCGATCGGCGGGAACGGGATGTGCAGGAAGAACCCGATCCGCAGGTCCGGACGCAGCTCGCGGAGCATCGCCGGCACCAGCTGGAGCTGGTAGTCCTGCACCCAGACCGTGGCCCCCTCGGCCGCCACGTCGGCCGCGGCCTCCGCGAACCGGGCGTTGACCAACCGGTACGCCTCGCGCCAGCGCCGCTTGTAGGCCGGCGTCTCCACCGCGTCGTGGTAGAGCGGCCAGATGGTCGCGTTCGACTGGCCCTCGTAGTAGCGCTCCAGTTCCTCGGCGCTCAACGGCACCGGGTGCAGCCGGATCCCCTCCAGGTCGAACGGCTCGGGTGCGGCGCCGGTGCCGCCGGCCCACCCGACCCACGTGCCCTGGTGCTCGGCGAGCACCGGGTGCAGCGCGGTCACCAGGCCGCCCGGGCTGCGCCGCCACTGCCGCCCCTCGGGTGTGCTCACCTCGTCGACGGGCAGGCGGTTGGCCACTACGACAAAGGAGCTACGGACGGTCACGATCGGCCACCTCCGGGTATGACGGGTCCACCGCGATGAGCGTACTGAGCGTAGCTGCGGCGTCTGATCCCCCGTGCCGGAGTTCCCTACCCGTCTGAGAACCGCCGAACCCTCCGCGTGATCTTGTCGACACCGCGGCCTCGTACACCGCTGGGGTGGGGTGATGTGGGCGGGGCCGCCCGTACCTGTCAGGATTGACGATGGCGTGCGCGCGGCCGGCCCCCGGCCGGCGGCGGCGGGCGGAGATCGACGCCCGCGCCTCGCGCCCCGCAAGCCCGCGATCGCAACCGACGGAGGTAGCCCGCACCGTGGCCCAGTTCATCTACGTCCTGGACAAGGCGCGCAAGGCGCACGGCGACAAGGTCGTGCTCGACAACGTGACGCTGAACTTCCTGCCGGGTGTCAAGATCGGTGTGGTCGGTCCGAACGGCGCCGGCAAGTCCAGCCTCCTCAAGATCATGGCAGGGCTCGACCGGCCGAGCAACGGCGAGGCCCGGCTGATGCCCGGCTACTCCGTCGGCATGCTGGCGCAGGAGCCGCCGCTGAACGACGCCAAGACGGTCCTCGGCAACGTCGAGGAGGCGGTCGCCGAGACCAAGGCCAAGCTGGAGCGGTTCAACAAGATCGCCGAGCAGATGGCGACCGACTACTCCGACGAGCTGATGGAGGAGATGGGCAAGCTCCAGGAGGAGCTGGACACCGCCGACGCGTGGGACATCGACTCCAAGCTCGAACTGGCCATGGACGCGCTGCGCTGCCCGCCGCCGGACGCCGACGTCACCACGCTGTCCGGTGGTGAGCGTCGCCGGGTGGCGCTGTGCAAGCTGCTGCTGGAGGCGCCCGACCTGCTGCTGCTCGACGAGCCGACCAACCACCTGGACGCGGAGAGCGTGCAGTGGCTGGAGCAGCACCTGGCCAAGTACGCCGGCACCGTCCTGGCCATCACCCACGACCGGTACTTCCTGGACAACGTGGCCAACTGGATCCTGGAGCTGGACCGCGGCCGGGCCTACCCCTACGAGGGCAACTACTCCACCTACCTGGAGAAGAAGGCCGCCCGGCTCTCCGTCGAGGGCCGCCGCGACGCCAAGATGAAGAAGCGCCTCTCCGAGGAACTGGAGTGGGTCCGCTCGAACGCCAAGGCGCGGCAGACCAAGTCCAAGGCCCGTCTCGACCGCTACGACGAGATGGCCGCCGAGGCGGAGAAGACCCGGAAGCTGGACTTCGAGGAGATCCAGATCCCGCCGGGCCCGCGTCTGGGCAACACGGTCATCGAGGCGAACAACCTGACCAAGGCGTTCGGTGAGCGGGTCCTGATCGACAACCTGTCGTTCTCGCTGCCGCGCAACGGCATCGTCGGCATCATCGGCCCGAACGGCGTCGGCAAGACCACGCTGTTCAAGACCATCGTCGGGCTGGAAGAGCCGACCGGCGGTTCGGTCCGGGTCGGCGAGACGGTCTCGCTGTCGTACGTCGACCAGAACCGGCAGGGCCTGGCCGGCGACAAGAGCGTGTGGGAGGTCGTCTCCGACGGGCTGGACCACCTCATGGTGGGCAAGGTCGAGATGCCCTCCCGGGCGTACATCGCCGCGTTCGGCTTCAAGGGGCCGGACCAGCAGAAGCCGACCAAGGTGCTCTCCGGCGGCGAGCGGAACCGGCTCAACCTGGCGCTGACGCTCAAGATCGGCGGCAACGTCATCCTGCTCGACGAGCCGACCAACGACCTGGACGTGGAGACGCTCTCCAGCCTGGAGAACGCGCTGCTGGAGTTCCCCGGCTGCGCCGTGGTCATCTCCCACGACCGGATGTTCCTGGACCGGGTCGCCACGCACATCCTGGCCTGGGAGGGCGACGACCAGAACCCGGCCAAGTGGTTCTGGTTCGAGGGCAACTTCGAGGCGTACGAGAAGAACAAGATCGACCGGCTCGGCGCCGAGGCCGCCCGGCCGCACCGGGTGACCTACCGCAAGCTCACCCGTGACTGACCGGTTCGTCTACCACTGCGCGCTGCGCTGGTCCGACCTGGACGCGTACGGCCACGTCAACAACGCCCGCTTCCTCACGCTCTACGAGGAGGCCCGGGTGGCGATGATGTTCGCCGGCGGCCGGGCGTGGGGGGTGGGCTCGTTCGCCGACGGTGTGGTCATCCGCCGGCACGAGGTCGACTACCTGCGCCCGGTCGACTACGCGCTCGGCCGGGCCACCGCGGAGGCGGCACCCACCGTGCGGATCGAACTCTGGGTCGACGAGATCCGCGCCGCGTCCTTCTCGGTCGCCTACGAGCTCTACGACGGCGACGCGCTGGCCGGCACCGCCCGGTCGGTGCTGGTGCCGTTCGACCTGTCCGCGCAGCGGCCGCGCCGGATCGCGCCCGAGGAGCGGGCGTTCCTGCTCCGCTACGCCCCCGGGCTGACCGGGTGACCGGGCACGGGCTCACCGCGGTGGCCGACGCCGGCGCGTTCCTGGCCCGGCTGGTCCGGCTCGACCCGGCCTCCCCGGTCCGGCTCCGGCCGGTGCCCGGCGCCGGCCGTACGGCGCTCTGGGCCCACCTGCCCTGGGGCGTGCTCGTGGTGCGCAGCGTGCCCGGCACGGCGCCCGGCGACGTCACGGTCGCCGCCGGGGAACTCCTGGCCGAACTCTCGGCCGGCGGGGACGCGCTGCCGCGGCGGCGGGACGACGCCTGGCGCTGGCCGTTGCCGCCGCCGGCCAGCCGGCCGGTGGAGGTGCTGCCCGGCGGGGAGGTGCGCCGGATCGCCGAGGCGGCGGCCGGGACGCTGCGCGAGGCGGCGGCGCACGGGGTGGCCGGGCGGGCGGTCGGCCAGCGCGTGCTGCGCGACGCGCTGCTGGACCACGTCGCGGTGGTGGTCACCCCGGACGAGGCGCCACAGGCGCCGGTGGAGGTGTCCCAGCGGTTGGTGCAGGGCGTGGTCCGGATGGGCTTCCTCGGCGCGGGTGACGTTCAGGTGCGGGTGGCCGGCCGTTGGGTCGGACTCGTCGGTCCGCACGGGGCGGCGTGGTCGCGTACCGTCGCGGATCTTGCACTGACGCCTACCCGGTCTCATCCGAACGGATGACCCCGCATCGTTCTTCCGGGCTGGGGCGGCCGTTGGGGGGATGCCTCCTGCCGGCTGTCCGGGTACCGTCCATCCTCGGATCCAACGCACCGTAGGCGGCTGGATCCGCTGGGGAGTGAGGTGCGCGAGCGATGCCGTGGTGGTCATGGCGCCCCGGTCCCGCCGGTGGCGGCGATCCGGAGACTCGAAGCGGGACCACAGTGGACGACACCGTCCGGGTCGGGCCACCGGCCCCGCGCCAGCCGGGAGACGACACGGCGGCGCCCGAGCGGCCGGTCATCGCCGACATGCCGGCCACGGTCGCCCCGGTCACCCTCCGCCGGGTCTGCGACGCGCTCGACCTGCTCGACGTGCGTTACCTGGCCGACGGTGACGGCAACCTGCTCGCCATGTGGGAGCGGCACGCCGTGCTGGTCGCGCTGGAGGGCCCGGAGGACGAGATCCTGGTGATGCGGGCACGTCCACACGCGACGGTGCCGCCCGACTGGGCCGACCGGGCCTACCGGGTGGTCAACGAGTGGAACCACACCCGACGGTTCTGCAAGGCCTACATCGGCGACCCGACCGAGCGTGGGCAGCTCCCGATCTACGCCGAGCTGCAGGTGCCGCTCGGCGCCGGCACCCACGACGCGCTGCTGGTCGAGATGCTCGACTGCGGCGCCGCGGTGGCCACCACGTTCGTCGACTGGCTGCACGACGAGGGCGCCCTGCTCTGACTACCCACCGGGCCGTCGGTCAGCCGGCGGCCGGGTCCTCCATCACGTTCACCATGAAATAGGCGGCCCGCTCCAGGTAGTCCCAGAGCGCGGCGGCGAGCTGCGGCGGCAGGTCCAGCTCGTCCACCGCCCGGCGCATGTGGCGCAGCCAGGCGTCGCGCTCGGCCGCGCCGATGCGGAACGGGGCGTGCCGCATCCGCAGTCGCGGGTGGCCGCGCTGCTCGGAGTAGGTGTGCGGGCCGCCCCAGTACTGGACCAGGAAGAGGGTCAGCCGGTCCGCCGCCGGGCCCAGGTCCTCCTCCGGATACATCGGCCGCAGCAACGGGTCGTCGGCGACGCCGGCGTAGAACACGTCCACCAGCTTGCGGAAGGCCGGTTCACCGCCGATCGCCTCGAAGAGCGTCATCGACTCGCCTGGGGAAGTCACGCTCCCATCCTGCCAGGTGCGCCCCGGCCGCCGCCCCCGCCCGCTGGGCGGCGCCGGTCACGTCACCGCGTGCCGGCGTCGGCCGTGCTCCCGCCCCCGGTCGCCCCCTCCCGGCCCTCGGGCCGGGGTGTGCGCCCGCGCGGCGCTGGACTCGGCCTGGGCGGTCTCGACGGCCGCCTGGATCGTCGCCGGGCGGGGCCAGGTGGCCGCCGCCACGAGCATCAGGAGCACCCCCGCCGCGCTCCAGACCCCGACGACCGCGGGGATGGAGAAGCGCTCGGCCAACGCGCCGGTGGCCAGCACCGCGCCGCCCTGGATGACCTGCGTGCCGCTGGCCATCACCCCGAACGCCCGCGCCCGGTAGCCGTCCGGGAGGGCCTGCACGAAGAGGCTGTTGGCGACCGGGACGATCCCGGCGACCGCGAAGCCGCACGCGGCGGCGAGCAGGGCCACCACGGCCGGCGGCGGGTCGAGCAGCGCGGGCACGAGCGCGGCCGGTGCGAGCACGGCCAGTGGCGGCAGCAGGGTCAACCGGCGGGTCGGACCGACCAGTCGCGCGATGAGGATCCCGCCGATGACGTAGCCCACCGGGTTGGCCGCCATGATCAGCGCCTGCGCGGTGCCGGCGTCCATGCCGCCGCCGGTGCGCTCCGCGGCCCAGCCGGCGGCGAGGCCCTCGGGGACGATCGAGAAGACCATCGCGCTGAACACCAGCACCGCGATGGCGCGCAGCACCGGTCGCTCGAAGACGATCCGGAAGCCCTCGGCGGTCTCCCGCAGCAGGTGGCTGCGGGGCCCCGCAGCCAGCGCCGGCGCCCGGTCCCGCAGGCCGAACCGGACCAGGAGGGCCGACAGGGCGAACGTGCCCGCGTTGATCAGCAGCGCGGTGCTCGGGTTGAGCGCCGCGATGGTGGCGCCGGCGAGGTAGCCGACGACCTGGGCGGTCTGGACGGCGCTGGTGGAGGCGGTGAGGCCCACCACCAGCCGGTCGCCTTCGAGGATGTGCGGCAACAACGCCGAGCGCGCGGCCTGGCTCGGCGGGTTGGCCAGCGTCGCCACGAAGATCAGGACGAGGATCGCCCAGGCCGGCATGAACGGCATCGCGACCAGCACCATCAGCGCCATGCGGATGAGGTCGCAGAGCACCATCACACGGCGGTAGCGGTGCCGCTCGGCCAGCGCCGACAGCAGCGGGCCGCCGATCAGCCAGGGCAGGTAGCTGGCCGCGAAGGCGGCGGCGGAGAGGGCGACCGAGCGGGTCTCCTGGAGGACCAGCACCGTGAGCGCGGCCTTGGCGAGGTAGTCGCCGATCCAGGAGAGGACGTTGGCGGCGAAGAGCGCGCGGAACTCGGACTGACCGAACACGTCGCGGAAGGTGGCCGGACCCTCCTGGTCGGGTCGCTCGTCGGACACCGTCGCCTCCATCGTTCCTGGTCGACCACTTGTGATGGCCCGGCCGGGAACCGTCGTCAGATCAACCGATCAGCGAGGACAGGAGCACACTCCCCGGTGGAGTGCGTTCACCGGATTCTGCCCGATCGTCTGACAACTGGCTAGGGCGAATGGATTGATCGTCGCATCTCCGACTGAACGAACGGACGATACCCGAGGGGCCGCGCGACGCGCGACCCCCGGAAATCGTCCGTCCGGTACGGGTACGTCAGGTGGCGCCGCCGGTGCCCGTCCCCTCCGGCCGCGGCGGCGGCGAGGGCTGCGGCGGCAGGCCGGGGAAGAGCCGGGCCGCCGCGATCCGGGCCGTGATCCCCGAGTTCTCCAGCGCCTCCGCGAGGCGCCGGCGCAGCTCGCGACCGACCGCGAACTGCCCATCGGCGGTGGTCTTGACCACGGTACGGATCACCGCGCCGTCGACCGTCATCTGCTCGACGCCGAGCACCTCGGGTTCGGTCACGATCAGCGGGGCCAGATCGGGGTCCAGCGTGACCGACCCCGCCGCGGTACGCAGCACCGCGATGGCCTCCTCGGTGCCGGCGAAGCCGATCGGCAGGTCCACCACGACCAGCGCCCAGCCCTGGCTCTTGTTGCCGACCCGCACGATCTCGCCGTTGCGGATGTACCAGAGCACGCCCCGGGCGTCGCGTACGTTGGTCACCCGCAGGCCCACCGCCTCCACGACGCCGCTGGCCTCCCCGAGGTCCACCATGTCGCCCACGCCGTACTGGTCCTCGATCAGCATGAACAGACCGGCGATCAGGTCCTTGACCAGGCTCTGCGCGCCGAAGCCGAGGGCCACGCCGGCGATGCCCGCGCTCGCCAGCAGCGGGGCCAGGTCGAAGCTGAACTCCTTGAGCACCATCAGCAGCGCGATACCGAAGACGAACGCGGTGACCATGCTGCGCAGCACCGACCCGATCGCCTCGGCGCGCTGCCGGCGCCGCTCCGGCACGAACTGCTCCGGGTCGAGGGTGGCGCTGGGGATCCGTTCCCGCAGCGGGCGGAGCATGGTCGGCACCGCACCGTCGGTGGTGGTGCGCACCAGCCGGTTGATGGTGCGGTGCAACGCCCAGCGAGCGGCCACCGCGAGCAGCAGGATCAGCGCGATGCGCAGCGGCTTGAACAGGATCCAGTAGCTGCTCTCGGCGAACCAGGCGGAGCCGGACACCCGGTACACCCACTCGCAGGAGCTGCTGCCCTGGCAGTCCGGTCGCCGGTCGGCGACGGCGGCCAGCACAGCGGTGATCAGGTCGGAGAGATTCACAGTGCTTTCGTACCGCACCCGCTGACCCCGTCCGGCGCGGACCCACCGTGTGCCGGTGCGTGGGCAACCCCCTTGCCTCCCTGCTCCGTTGTACCAGGGGGCGGGAGAACGCGCCCTGGCCCACACGGGGGGCCCCGCGACCGGCCGTCCACGTCGAGGTCGGGCGAGCAAGGGGGAGAAGAGCGACATGACGGAGGAACACATAGGCACGAACCGGTCCTGGTCCCGTCGGCGGGTGCTGACGGTGGCGGCCGCGGCGGCCGGTGCGGCGTCGCTGGCGGCCGCGGGGGCGGCGGCGACGCTGTCCGGCGACTCGCCGCTGAGGTTCCGGTACGACCCGTTCGACATCCGCGATCTGCCGCAGGGCCAGCGGCCGTACTACAGCGGCGTCCGGCTGCCGATCGTCGACTCGGGCACGCACGACGAGCACGGCGCACGCATGTCGATGCTCGGCGGGAAGCTCTACGACCATCCGGTCGGCCAGGCCCAGTACGGCATCAACCTGCTGGAGACCTACCGGGTGACCGGCGAGCAGGTGTTCCTCGATCGGGCGATGACGCAGGCGCAGCGCCTGATCGACCGGCGGGTCGTCCACCAGGGCGGCTGGTTCTATCCGTACCGGTTCCGGCACGCCATGCACCGGGAGACCGACGTCTACGAGACGCCGTGGTACTCGATGATGGCCCAGGGGCAGGCGCTGAGCCTCTTCGTCCGGCTGGCGCAGGTGGTGGGCGAGCGCACCCCCTGGCGTGAGGCGGCGGACGCGACGTTCGCGTCCTACCGGGTCCCGCCGGTGGCCGGCGAGCCGTGGGGGGTGTACGTCAAGGACGAGTTGCTCTGGCTGGAGGAGTACGCCCACCCGAAGCGGGTGCGCGGCGACCGGACCTACAACGGGCACATCTTCTCGGCCTTCGGCCTCTGGGACTACTGGACCATGAGCCGCGACGCCAGGGCCAAGCAGATACTCCAGGGTGCGATCACGACCGCCCGGGACGTCCACCATCTCGTCCGCACCCGCCAGTGGCGGAGCCGGTACTGCCTCACCCACCGCAAGGACGCGGGCATGTACCACTCGACCCACATCATCCAGCACGCCGTGCTGCACGCGATCACCGGCGACCCGGCCTTCGCACGGATCATGGACCTGTTCTACTCCGACCACCCCACGCGCGGGGTGTCCGGAACGGTCGTGCTCGCCGCCGGGGACCACGAGGGGTACAGGTTCGACGCGTCCGGCACGGTCCTCGACCGGAAGCGGGTCACCCTCACCCGGCCCGCGGAGGCGGCCTCCGCGGAACGGCACAAGGTGCTCCGGCAGACCGGCATCTGGTACGACCTCACCGAGGGCGCGCTGAGCGGTTACCTGGTCCGGGAGATCCCCGGACGGTCGTACCAGAGGGGGAGAGCTGCGCCGATCGGCTACCGCATCCCGCGGCCGGCGGTGGTCGTCGCCGCGCCCGGCAGGGCGTACTCCGTCGACGAGGCCGGGAGGGTGACGTCGGTGGCCGTCGACCTCGCCGTCGGTGACACCGTGACGGTGGATATGCGCGCCGCCCTCGACGGTGTTCAGCACTACCGCCTGGCCTCCGGCGCCCACGCCGGCCAGTGGGTCAGGCTCGACACCCTGCGTAGCGCCGGCCCGGCGTAGCGTGCGGCGCCGGACCGACCCGATGCGGGTGATCCGGTGGGCGGCTTGAAGATTCGTGCGTGCAATCCGGGGCGCGATCAGGGACTATTGGCGCAACGGACGTCGGTGGTCCCGGCCGGCGCTCGGGGCCGTCGCGCGCTGCCGCGGGCGGTCCCGGCGTGCAGGTGGCGGGAGCGGCTGAACCGGGAGGGTGAGCGCGATGCCTGACATACGACCCACGGCGGGCTCCGGTGCACTCGTTCTCAACGCCACCTACGAGCCCCTGTGCGTCGTGTCGGTGCGTCGTGCCGCGATCCTCGTGCTCTCCGCCAAGGCCGTCTGCGTGGCCGACGGCGAGGGCATCCTGCACAGCGCCCGCAACGCGCTCCCGGTGCCCTCGGTGGTACGGCTGACCCGCTACGTCCGGGTGCCCTACCGCACCCACGTGGGGCTGTCCCGCCGGGCGATCTTCGCGCGCGACGGGTGGCGGTGCGCCTACTGTCGCGGGCCGGCGGAGACCATCGACCACGTCTTCCCGCGCAGCCGGGGCGGCCGGCACGCGTGGGAGAACGTGGTCGCCGCCTGCGCCCGGTGCAACCACACCAAGGGCGACAAGACCCCGGCCGAGTTGGGTTGGCGGCTGCACCATCTGCCCGCCGCGCCGAAGGGCAACGCCTGGCGGGTGCTGGGCCATCGCGCGCCCGACCCCCGCTGGGCGGACTGGCTCGACCTGCGTGAGCCCGAGGTCGAAGCGGCCTGACGGCGCTCAGCGGGCCTGGACCAGCGACGCGTAGACCACCAGGTTGTCGGCGTACCCGGTCTCGCCGCCGACCCAGCGCCCGCCGCAGGTGATCAACCGCAGATTGGGGCGGCTGAAGTCGCCGTAGACGTCCTCCACCGGCAGCTTCTCCTTGCCGTACCGCTCGATCGAGGTGACCTCGAAGACCGCCACCGACCGGTCCTGCCGGGTCACCTCGATCCGGTCGCCGTCGTCGAGTTCCTTCAGCCCGTGGAAGACGGCCGGCCCGGTGGTGGTGTCGACGTGCCCGACCAGCACCGCCGGCCCGTACTGGCCGGGGGTGGGGCCCTGGTCGTACCAGCCGACCTCGCCGGCGCGGGCCACGTCCGGCACCGCGATGCTGCCGTCGGGCGCGATGCCGACCCGGTGCACCGGCGCGCGCAGGTCGAGCTTGCCGATGGTGAGGTCGGTCGGCGGGCTGGCGGGCAGCACCGGGAACTTCTTCGGCGGCGGGCGCAGCCCGGCCACGATCCGGTCCGGCAGCACGCTGATCCCGGTCACCCGCTCCATTCCGAGCATGGCCACGATCAGCGCCATCAGGCTCGCCACCACCAGCACCGGGGTGCCGGGGCCACGCCCCGGGGCGTACCGGCGGGTGGTGGTCCGGCCGGGGCGGGCGGTGACCGGGCGGGCCTGCGGGTCGGCGGTGGCGACGCTGGCCGAGAAGGCGTGCCCGGCGGCGTGGGCGAACCGGCGGGCGGCGCGGGACGTCAGCCGCAGCGCGGCCCGGAGCCGCCGTCGGGCGCGCTCCCGGCCGCCGCCCCCGCTCCCCGCCTCGGCGGCGACGGGCGGGTGCGCGACGCCGCGCCGTCCCGTGCCGCCGGGGCGACGCCGGGGCGGCCGCGGTCCGGTGCGGGTGTGGCGTCGCGGTGAGCGGGCCATGGCCGCACCCCGGTCAGACGCGGCTGCCGGACTTGCGGCGGGCGCCCACGCCGGCCACCACGGCCACCGCCACCAGGCCGCCGACCAGCAGCAGCGAGCCGGCGCCCCGGCCGCCGCCGGCGGTGCCCCCGCCGCCGGTCGCCGGGCCCTTGCTCGGCTGGCTCATGTTCAGCACGGTGAGCATGGTGGAGGCGGTGTTGCCGTTGGAGCAGTCGAGGTTCACCGGATAGTCGCCGGGCGCCTTGTTGCCGGGCACCGTGACCGAGCCGGTCAGGAAGCCGTTGTCCGGCCGCAGCATCACCCGGCCGAACGCGTCCGAGGTGACCTGGGCCTGGCGGTTGTTGCTGTTGTCGCAGCCGGCCCGGATGGTCACCCGGGACCCGGCCTGGACGCTGTTCGGCGTCACCTCGATGAACACGCTCTCCCCGGCCCGGGCCGGTACGGCGGTGGTCAGGACGAACGCCGCGACCAGGCCGACCAGGCCCAGGACGGACGACAACACACGGTGTGACAGGAGCCCTCGCATGGTTCCCCCCTCCCGGTGCGTCGGTGCACCGGAATCCTGCTGACGGGCAGCGGGGGCTGCGTTCCCGGCCGGCGGGGGTGTTAACAGGGGGCCCCGCCCATACCGGAGGCGTTAAGCGGGGGCCCCGCCTTTCACGACCGGGTGCCAGGCCAGCGGGGTGGAGAGCACCATCGTGCTGGACGGCTGGCCGTACGGGGCGAGCCGGTCGATGACCTCCTCGAACTCGCCCATCGACCCGGCCGCGACCTTGAGGAAGCTGCACGCGTCACCGGTGATCCGGTGGATCTCCATGATCTCCGGCCACTGCGCCACCCGGGGGTCGTTGAGGATGCAACGCGAGCCGTAACAGGACATCCGGATCAGCGCCAGCACGGTCCGCCCGGCCCGGGCGAGGTCCACATGGGCGTGGTAGCCGGTGATCACCCCGGACTCCTCCAGCCGCCGGACCCGCTCCGCGACGGCCGGCGGGGACAGGTGCACCCGGCGGGACAGCTCGCTGTAGGAGAGTCGGGCGTCGGCCTGGAGCTCGCGCAGCAGCGCCCAGTCCATGTCGTCCACGCGGCGACCTTCCTTACGTTAAGTCGGCGACCCGAGATGCTTTCAGGTCGTGAGGTCAGACCACCTTACCGCCGTTGAACAGGCATTCCATCCGCGCCCGGACCAGCGAGATCATGGCGTCTACCCCGCGTACGGACGGAGAAGACGGTGGAACAGACGACGGCGGTGCGCCCGGCCACCTCGCAGCAGCGGGCGGCCCGAGCGGCGCGCAACGGTGGCGAGCCGACGCTGGAGTTCGCCGACCGCGTGCCCTACGACGCGTACGTGCACGCGAGCACGCTGCACCGGCTCCAGCAGCCGCTCAGCGACGATCCGGGCGAGATGTCCTTCCTGATGGTCAGCCAGATCATGGAGCTGTACTTCAAGCTGACCTGCCACGAGCTGCGGCACGCCCAGCGCGAGGTGCGGGCCAACCGGATCTGGGAGGCGCTGCCCCCGCTGCGCCGGGCCGCGCTGCACCTGGAGGGGCTGAACGCGGCCTGGCAGGGGCTGCGCTGGATGACGCCGGCCGACTTCAACCGGTTCCGCGACCGGCTCGGTGAGGGCTCCGGCTTCCAGTCCGCCATGTACCGCCAGCTGGAGTTCCTGCTCGGCCTTCGGGACCCGGCGCTGATCCGCCCGTTCCGCCGGCAGACCGACGTGCACGCCGAGCTGACCGCCGCGCTGGCCACGCCGAGCCTCTGGGACGACGTGGTGGCGCTGCTCGCCCGCCGCGGCTTCGACCTGCCGGACGAGCTGCTGGACCGGGACGTCGCGGCCGAGCACGAGCCGCACCCGGGCGTCGAGGCGGCCTGGGTGCGCGTCTACGCCGACAGCGGCCCGGACAACCACCTGCGCCTGCTCGGCGACGCGCTGACCGAGGTGGCCGAGCAGTTCGGCGACTGGCGCTGGAACCACGTCAAGGCGGTGCAGCGGACCATGGGCGCCAAGGTCGGCAGCGGCGGTTCGGCCGGCCTGGCATGGTTGCAGCGCAGCATGGCCCGGGTCGTCTTCCCGGAGCTGTGGTCGGCCCGTACCGCTATGTGACCGGAGAGAACAGCATGCACACCCCCGAGAGCGAAGCCCACCGGCGGGACGCCGCCGATCCGGGCCACCGCCACCTGTTCCACGTGCCGCCGGCCGAGGGCGGGCGCTATTCCGACGTGGCGTACCTGGCCGGCAACTCGCTGGGCCTGCAACCCCGGGCCACCCGGGATGAACTCGTCGCCGACCTGGACGCCTGGCGCCGGCTCGGCGTGGAGGGGCACCTGGAGGCGGAGCGGGCCTGGCTGCCGTACCACGAACTGTTGACCGCGCCGGCCGCGCGCCTGGTCGGCGCGCTGCCCACCGAGACCGTGGTGATGAACTCCCTCACGGTCAACCTGCACCTGTTGATGGTCAGCTTCTACCGCCCGGCGGGGGAGCGCACGACGATCGTCATCGAGGACAGCGCGTTCCCGTCGGACGGCTACGCGGTGCGCAGCCAGGCCCGCTTCCACGGCCTCGACCCGGACGCCTCCGTGGTGCGGCTCAAGCCCCGCCCCGGCAGCGACACGCTGGGCACGCAGGACGTCCTGGACTACCTGGCCCGCGAGGGGCACACGGTCGCGTTGCTGCTGCTCGGCGGCGTCAACTACCTGACCGGCGAGCTGATGGACATTCCGGCGATCACCGCCGCCGGCCGGGCCGCCGGGGCGGTCGTCGGCTGGGACCTGGCGCACGCCGCCGGCAACGTGCCGCTGGCGCTGCACGACTGGGACGTCGACTTCGCCGCCTGGTGCTCCTACAAATACCTGAACTCCGGCCCGGGCGCCCTGGGCGGCGTCTTCGTCCACGAGCGACACCACGGCGACCCCTCGCTGCCGAGGTTCGAGGGCTGGTGGAGCACCGAGGCGGCCACCCGGTTCGAGATGACGCCGGTGTCCCGGCCGCCGGCCACCGTCGAGGCGTGGCAGATCTCCAACCCGCCGATCTTCGCGATGGGCCCGGTGCGCACCTCGCTGGAGCTGTTCGACTCCGTCGGCATGCCCGCGCTGCGCGAGCGCAGCCTGCGGCTCACCGGCTGGCTGGAGGAGCTGCTCGACGAGGTGACGCCGGGTCGGCCGCTGACCGTGGTCACCCCGCGCGACCCGGCCCGCCGCGGGTGCCAGCTCTCCGTCCGCATCGGTACGGGCAGCGCGAACGAGCTGACCAAGCGGCTGCGGCACGAGCACGGCGTGATCGCCGACGCCCGGGAGCCGGACATCGTCCGGTTCGCCCCGGTGCCCCTCTATTCCACTTACCACGACTGCTGGCGTGTCGCCGACGCGCTGGCCGCGACCGTGCCGGTGAGCGCGAGGAGTGAGCCGGGTTTGCGAGCCCCGCAGTCGCGAACGGAAGGCGGCCATACCCGATGAGCACGGAGCGCGACGAGGTCGCGGTGGTCGGCGCCGGGTTGGCCGGCTGCCTGCTGGCCTGTTTCCTGGCCCGGCGCGGCTACCCGGTGACCCTCTACGAGCGGCGGCCGGACCCGCGGACCGGCACCGTCGAGCGGGGCCGCTCGATCAACCTGGCGCTCTCCGAGCGCGGGCTGGACGCGCTGCGCCGCATCGGCCTGGACGAGCAGGTGATGGCGGACGCGCTGCCGATGCGCGGCCGGATGATCCACCCGGTCGAGGGCGAGGCGCAGTTCCAGTCGTACAGCGTCTCCGGGGACCGGGCGATCAACTCGATCAGCCGGGGCGCGCTCAACAACGCGCTGCTCGACGCCGCGACCGCGCTGCCGGGCGTGCGGGTCGCGTTCGACCACCGCCTGGTCGGCCTCGACCCGGTCGGCGGCGAGATGACGTTCGAGACTCCGCAGGGCAAGGTCACCGCCACCGCGTCGGTCGTCCTCGGCGCCGACGGCGCCGGCTCCGCGGTGCGCGGGCAACTGCTCGCGTACGGGGGCCTGACCGAGAGCCTGGACTTTCTCGACTACGGCTACAAGGAGCTGACCATCCCGCCGATCGGCGGGGAGTTCGCGCTCGACCCGGGCGCGCTGCACATCTGGCCGCGCGGCACCTCCATGATGATCGCGCTGCCGAACCCGGACCGCTCCTTCACCTGCACGCTGTTCTGGCCCACCCACGGCACCCGCAGTTTCGCGTCGCTGAGCAGCCCGGCCGCGATCGAGCGGTTCTTCGCCGACCACTACCCGGACCTGGTGCCGCTCGCCCCGAACCTGGTCGACGACTACCAGCACAACCCGGTCGGGGTCCTCGGCACGGTGCGCTGCACGCCCTGGCAGGTGGCCGGGCGGGTCGGCCTGCTCGGCGACGCCGCGCACGCCATCGTGCCGTTCTACGGCCAGGGCGCGAACTGCGCCTTCGAGGACGTGGTCGAGCTGGACCGCTGCCTCGACGAGTGCGACGACGAGTGGGCCGCCGCGCTGCCGCTGTTCCAGCACCGCCGGCAGGACGACGCGGAGGCGATCGCCCGGATGGCGCTGGCCAACTTCGTGGAGATGCGGGACAAGGTCGCCTCGCCGGTGTTCCGGACCCGCAAGAAGGTCGAGCACGCGCTGGAACGCGCGCTGCCCGGCCGCTACGTCTCCCAGTACGAGCTGGTCTCCTTCTCCACCACCCCGTACGCGCAGGTGCGCCGACGGGTGCGCCGGCAGTACGCGGTCCTCGGCGCGGTCGCGGCCGGCGCGGCGGCGCTGCTGACCGCCGGTGTCTGCGCGGCGCTGGGGCGGCGGCGATGACGCTCTGGGAACCCCGGCTGATGGCCGGGCACGCGCCGGACGGCCCCGGCCTGCTGCGCAACTTCGTCGGCGGCGCGTTCGTCGACGCCGGGACCCGGTTCACCAAGCGCAGCCCGGTCACCGGCGAGCCGGTGTTCGAGGTCGTCGAGGCATCCTCGTCGGTGGTCGACGACGCGGTGGCCGCCGGCCGGGCGGCGCTGCGCGGCCCGTGGGGCCGGATGGGGGAGCGGGAACGCGCCGAGGTGCTGCGCCGGGTCGCCGACGAGCTGGAACGGCGCTTCGACGACCTGGTCGCGGCCGAGGTGGCGGACACCGGCAAGTCGATCTCGCAGGCCCGCACGCTGGACATTCCGCGCGGCGCGGCCAACTTCCGGGCGTTCGCCGAGATCGTGGCGACCGCGCCGACCGAGTCGTTCACCACGGTCACCCCGACCGGCGGCCGGGCGCTCAACTACGCGGTCCGCAAGCCGGTCGGCGTGGTCGCGGTGATCGTGCCATGGAACCTGCCGCTGCTGCTGCTCACCTGGAAGGTCGCCCCGGCGCTCGCCTGCGGCAACGCCGTGGTGGTCAAGCCCAGCGAGGAGACCCCGGCGTCGGCCACGCTGCTGGCCGAGGTTATGGCCGCGGCCGGCGTGCCCGACGGGGTGTTCAACCTGGTGCACGGCTTCGGGCCCGGCTCGGCCGGCGAGCACCTGACCCGGCACCCCGGCGTGGACGCGATCACCTTCACCGGGGAGTCGGCCACCGGCAGCGCCATCATGCGGGCCGCCGCGGACGGCGTGAAGGCGGTCTCCTTCGAGCTGGGCGGCAAGAACGCCGGCCTGGTCTTCGCCGACGCCGACCTGGACGCGGCGGTCGCCGGCTCGGTCCGCTCCAGCTTCACCAACGGCGGCCAGGTGTGCCTCTGCACCGAGCGGATCTACGTGCAGCGGCCGGTGTTCGAGGAGTTCACCGCTCGGCTGGCGAAGCGCGCCGACGAGCTGGCGTACGGCTGGCCGGCCGACGAGGCGACGGCGAACATGCCGCTCATCTCGCACGGCCACCGGGACAAGGTGCTCGGCCACTACGCGCTGGCCCGCACCGAGGGGGCCGAGGTCCGCGCCGGCGGCGGCACGCCCCGGTTCGGCGACGCCCGCGACGGCGGCGCGTACGTGCAGCCGACGGTGTTCACCGGCCTCGGCGCGGACGCCCGCACCAACCAGGAGGAGATCTTCGGCCCGGTGGTGCACGTCGCGCCGTTCGACGACGAGGACGAGGCGTACGCGCTGGCCAACGGCACCGAGTACGGCCTGGCGGCGACCGTCTGGACCCGGGACGTGGGCCGGGCGCACCGGGCCGGGTCCCGGCTGGACGCCGGCATCGTCTGGGTCAACACCTGGTTCCTGCGCGACCTGCGCACCCCGTTCGGCGGGGTGAAGGCGTCCGGTGTGGGCCGGGAGGGCGGCGTGCACTCGCTCGACTTCTACTCCGAGCTGACCAACGTCTGCGTGGACCTCTCATGAGTGAGAATGGCCGGCGTCCCGAGGACAGTGAGCGAGGAGCCGACATGACAGTGGACATCGAGGCCGCCAACCGGGAACTCGCCGTGGCCCGGCAGGAGGGGAAACCCTGCCCGCCGCTGCGCGGCCGGCTGTTGCCCGAGGGCGACGTCGAGGCCGCGTACCAGGCGCAGCAGGTCTACACCCGGCAGCGGCTGGGCAAGGGGCACCGCCGCGTCGGCGCGAAGATCGGCCTGACGTCGCGGACCGTGCAGGAGAGCTTCGGCGTCTTCCAGCCCGACTTCGGGGTGCTCTTCGACGACATGGCCGTCGGCGACGGCGTCGAGGTGCCGATCGGCCGGCTGCTCCAGCCGCGGGTGGAGGCGGAGATCGCCTTCGTGCTCGGCGCCGACCTGCCGGACGAGCGGGTCACCACCGTCGACCTGATCCGGGCCGTGGACCACGTGCTGCCGGCCATCGAGATCGTCGACTCGCGCATCGCCGACTGGGACATCTCCATCGTGGACACGGTGGCGGACAACGCCTCCAGCGGGCTGTTCGTGCTCGGCACCGCGCCCCGCCGGCTCGCGGACGTGGACCTGCGGCTGTGCGGGATGGTACTGGAGCACGCCGGGGAGCCGGTCTCGGTCGGCGCCGGCGCGGCCTGCCTGGGCAACCCGCTGCACGCGCTCCAGTGGCTGGCCGGCACCATGGCCCGCGCCGGTGACCCGCTGAAGGCCGGGGACGTGGTGCTCTCCGGCGCGCTCGGCCCGATGGTGCCGGTCACGCCCGGCGCCGCGTACGAGGCGCGCATCTCCGGGCTCGGCTCGGTGCGTACCTGCTTCTCCCGGGAGGTTTCGTGACCACGACAGGTGTGGCGGTGCTGGGGTCGGGCAACATCGGCACCGACCTGATGATCAAGGTGCTGCGGCTCAGTGAGAGCCTGCGCATGGTGGCGATGGCCGGCATCGACCCGGCCTCCGACGGCCTGGCGCGGGCCCGCCGGCTCGGCGTCACGACCACCGCGGAGGGCGTCGACGGGCTCGTGGCGCTGCCCGAGTTCGCCGATGTCCAGCTCGTCTTCGACGCCACCTCGGCCGGCGCGCACAAGCGGCACGACGAGGTGCTGCGGGCACACGGCCGTACGGTCGTCGACCTGACGCCGGCGGCGATCGGCCCGTACGTGGTGCCGCCGGTGAACCTCGACGAGCACCTGCGCGAGCCGAACGTCAACATGGTCACCTGCGGCGGCCAGGCCACCGTGCCGATCGTGCACGCGGTCGGCCGGGTCACCCCCGTCGCGTACGGGGAGATCGTCGCCTCGATCGCCTCGAATTCGGCCGGGCCGGGTACCCGGGCCAACATCGACGAGTTCACCGAGACCACCGCCCGGGCCATCGAGGTGGTCGGCGGCGCCGAGCGCGGCAAGGCGATCATCGTGCTGAACCCGGCCGACCCGCCGCTGCTCATGCGCGACACGGTCTACTGCCTCTGCTCGGACGCCGACGCCGACCGGGGCGCGATCGCCGCCTCGGTGGCCGACATGGTGGCGACCGTGCAGGAGTACGTGCCCGGCTACCGGCTCAAGCAGGACGTGCAGTTCGACCCGGTGGACACGTACGCGCCGGTGCTCGGCCGGCACGTCACCGGCCTCCAGGTGTCGGTGTTCCTGGAGGTCTCCGGTGCCGGGCACTATCTGCCCGCGTACGCCGGCAACCTGGACATCATGACGTCGGCCGCGCTGCGAACCGCAGAGCGGCTGGTGGCGCTGCGCGCGACGGAGGTGAGCGCCCGATGACCGACCTCTACATCCAGGACGTGACGCTGCGCGACGGCATGCACGCCATCGGGCACCGTTACACGGTCGACCAGGTGCGGACCATCGCCGCCGCGCTCGACGCGGCCGGCGTGGCCGCCATCGAGGTGGCGCACGGCGACGGCCTGGCCGGCTCCAGCGTCAACTACGGGCACGGCGCCGCCGCCGACGCGGACTGGATCGCCGCCGCCGCGGAGGTGCTGACCACCGCGCGGCTCACCACGCTGCTGCTGCCCGGCATCGGCACCATCGCCGACCTGAAGGCGGCCAAGACGCTGGGGGTGACGAGTGTCCGGATCGCCACGCACTGCACCGAGGCGGACATCTCCGCCCAGCACATCGCCTGGGCCCGGGAGAACGGGATGGACGTCTCCGGCTTCCTCATGATGTCGCACCTGAACGACCCGGCCGGGCTGGCCGCCCAGGCCAAGCTGATGGAGTCGTACGGCGCGCACTGCGTCTACGTCACCGACTCCGGCGGACGGCTGCTGATGTCGGACGTGGCGCAGCGGGTGGACGCGTACCGGCAGGTGCTGGCGCCGGAGACGGAGATCGGCATCCACGCGCACCACAACCTCTCGCTCGGCGTGGCGAACAGCGTGCTGGCGGTCGAGCACGGCCGGATCCTCGGCGACGGCCCGCTCGGTTCGCCGTCCGGGCGGACCGTCCGGGTGGACGCGTCGCTGGCCGGCATGGGCGCGGGCGCCGGCAACGCGCCGCTGGAGGTCTTCGTCGCGGTCGCCGAGCTGCACGGCTGGAAGCACGGCTGCGACGTGTTCGCGCTGATGGACGCCGCCGACGACCTGGTCCGCCCGTTGCAGGACCGGCCGGTCCAGGTCGACCGGGAGACGCTCTCCCTCGGGTACGCGGGCGTCTACTCCAGCTTCCTGCGCCACGCCGAGCGGGCCTCGGCCAAGTACGGGGTGGACGTGCGCTCGATCCTGGTCGAGCTGGGCCGCCGCCGGATGGTCGGCGGCCAGGAGGACATGATCGTGGACGTGGCACTGGACCTGGCAGGCAAGGAGAAGACCGCATGATCGGGCCGGACATCACCGGCATCGCCGAGAAGCTGGGCGCGGCGGCGGACACCGCCACCGCGATCCCGCAGCTCGCCGCCGAGACCGGCCTCGACGTGGACGCCGCGTACGCGGTGCAGAGCGCGCTGGTGCAGCGCCGCCTCGACCGGGGTGAGCGGCTGGTCGGACTCAAGATGGGGCTGACCAGCAAGGCCAAGATGGCCCAGGTCGGTGTGGACGAGGTGATCTGGGGCCGGCTGACCGACGTGATGCGGGTGCCCGACGGCGGCGGCGTCGACGTGAGCGCGTTCATCCACCCCCGGGTCGAGCCGGAGGTGGCGTTCCTGCTGGACCGGCTGCCCGACCCGGGCGAGCCGGTCGGTTCGTTCACCCGGGCGGTGCGCGCGGTCGCCCCGGCGATCGAGCTGATCGACTCCCGGTACGCGAACTTCAGCTTCTCCCTGCCGGACGTGGTCGCCGACAACACCTCGGCCGCCGCGTTCGTGGTCGGTCCCTGGTCGCCGGTGCCGGACGGGCTGGACAACCTCGGTGTGCTGCTGGAGATCGACGGGCGGGTGGCGCAGGTCGGGTCGACCGCGGCGATCCTCGGTGACCCGCGCCGCGCGCTCGACGAGGGCCTGCGGCTGGCCGGCCGGCACGGCGTGCGGCTGCGCAAGGGCTGGATCTTCCTGGCCGGCGCGGCCACCGCCGCGGTGCCGCTGCGCCCGGGCGCGCACGTCCGCGCCACAGTGGAGAAGCTCGGTACGGCCTCCCTGAAGGCCCTGCCATGACCGCCCGCGTCGTGGCGGGGAAGGCCGTGCCGCGCGGGGCCTTCCCGCACGTCAAGGTCGCCGGCGGGTTCGTCTTCGTCTCCGGCACGTCGTCGCGGCGGCAGGACAACACGTTCGCCGGCGTCTCGGTGGACGAGTTCGGCACCACCGACCTCGACATCCGGGAGCAGACCCGGGCCGTGGTCGGGAACATCCGCGACCTGCTCCGCTCGGTCGGCGCCGACCTGGCCGACCTGGTGCAGGTCACCAGCTACCTGGTCAACATGAACGACTTCGGTGGCTACAACGAGGTGTGGGCGGAGTTCTTCGACGCCACCGGGCCGACCCGGACCACGGTGGCCGTGCACCAGCTTCCGCACCCGCACCTGCTGATCGAGATGCAGGCCGTCGCCCTACTTCCGTCGGGAGGTCCCCGTGAGTGAGATCGCCGAGCCGTTCAGCTTCTCCGGCTGGATCGGGGAGAACCAGCACCTGCTCAAGCCGCCGGTGGGCAACAAGGAGATGCTGCCCGGCAGCGACGACTTCATCGTCATGGTGGTGGGTGGCCCGAACCAGCGCACCGACTTCCACGTCGACCCGTACGAGGAGTTCTTCTACCAGGTCAAGGGCAACATGCACATCAACCTGATGACCCCGGAGGGTCCGCGTACGGTGCACGTGCGCGAGGGTCAGATGTGGATGCTGCCGCGCAACACCCCGCACTCGCCGCAGCGTCCCGAGGCCGGTTCGATCGGCATGGTGATCGAGCGGGTCCGCGAGGAGGGCACGCTGGAGAAGTTCCAGTGGTACTGCGCCGAGTGCCACCACACGGTGCACGAGGTGGAGTTGCAGGTGCGCGACATCGCCGCCGACCTGCCCCCGGTCTTCGCCGCGTTCTACGCCGACGAGAAGGCCCGCACCTGCGACAACTGCGGCGCGCTGCACCCGGGCAAGGGCTGATGCCGGTGCCGGTGGTGGACGTGCACACGCACGTCGTACCGAAGGGTTGGCCGGACCTCGCCGCGGCGTGCGGCGGGTCCGGCTGGCCCTGGCTGCGGGTGGACTCCGAGCGCGCCGCCATGATCATGGTGGGGGAGACGGAGTTCCGGCCGGTCGGCGCGACGTGCTGGCACGCGCCCAGCCGGCTGGCCGACATGACCGCCGACGGCGTCGACGTGCAGGTCGTCTCGCCGACCCCGGTCTTCTTCAGCTATGACCGCCCGGCCGACCAGGCGGTCAAGGTGGCCCGGATCTTCAACGACCTCACCCTGGAGGTCACCGCCGCCGGCGGCGACCGGCTGGTGCCGTTCTGCCAGGTGCCGTTGCAGGACCCGGCCGCCGCCTGCGCCGAGCTGGACCGCTGCCTGGCGGCCGGGCACGCCGGCGTGGAGATCGGCAACCACGTCGGCGACCGGGACCTCGACGACGCCGGCATAGTGGAGTTCCTGACCCACTGCGCCGAGGTCGGCGCGCCGGTCTTCGTGCACCCGTGGGACATGCCCGGCGGGCCCCGGCTGGACCGGTGGATGGCCCGCTGGCTGACCGGGATGCCGGCCGAGACGCACCTGTCGGTGCTGGCGTTGATCCTCGGCGGGGTCTTCGACCGGGTGCCGGACACGCTGCGGATCTGCTTCGCGCACGGCGGCGGCAGCTTCCCGTTCTGGCTGGGGCGCGCCGACAACGCGTGGCACCGCCGTGGCGACCTGGTACGCGGGGCGTCCAGCGCGCCGCCCAGCTCCTACGTCGACCGGTTCAGCGTCGACTCGGTGGTGTTCGACCCGGCCGCGCTGCGGCTGCTGGTGGACACCATGGGCGCCGAGCGGGTGCTGCTCGGCAGCGACTACCCGTACCCGTTGGGGGAGCGGCCGGTCGGGCAGGTGGTGCACCGGTCCGACTTCCTCACCGACGCGCAGCGGGCCGCGCTGCTCGGCGGCAACGCCCTGCGCTTCCTCGGGCGGTGACGGGCCGCGCGCCCGGTCGTGTCGTCCGGCCGTCCCACCGCCCAAGGTGCAGGATGGCGGGATGGCCGAGCCGCACGACCTGACCGCGCTGGAGCAGGCCGCCGCGATCCGGCGGGGTGAGCTGTCCAGCGTGGAGCTGGTCGACCACCACCTGCGCCGGGTCGACGCGCTCGCCGACACCGTCGGCGCGTTCGTCACGGTCACCGCCGAGCGGGCCCGCGCGGCGGCCCGGGCCGCCGACGCCGTCCCCGCCGAGGCGCGCGGGCCGCTGCACGGGGTGCCGACCGCGATCAAGGACCTCACGTTGACCGCCGGGGTGCGGACCACCTTCGGCTCCGCCGCCTTCGCCGAGTTCGTCCCGCCGGTCGACGCCGACGTGGTCCGTTTCCTGACCGCCGCCGGGCTGGTCAGCCTCGGCAAGACCACCACCTCCGAGCTGGGCTGCTCGCTCTACTCCGAGGGGCGGGTGGCGCCGCCGGCCCGCAACCCGTGGGACCTGGCGTACACGGCGGGCGGGTCCAGCGGCGGCGCGGCCGCCGCGGTCGCCGCCGGGCTGGCACCGGTGGCGCAGGGCTCCGACGGCGGCGGCTCGCTGCGCATCCCGGCCGCGCTCTGCGGCCTGGTCGGCTACAAACCGAGCCGCGGCCTGGTCTCCGGCGGTCCGCTCGGCTTCGGCGCGTTCGGGCTGCCCACCAACGGCCCGCTCGGGCGCACCGTCACCGACGTGGCGGCGCTGCTCGACGTGCTGGCGCAACCGGTGCCCGGGGAGCCCTACCTCCCACCGGCCGCCCCGGCGGGCGGCTACCTCGGCGTCGCCCGCGCCGTCCCCGCCCGGCTGCGGATCGGTCGCTTCACCACGCCGATGCTCGCCGACGAGCCGGTCCACCCCGACTGCGTCGCCGCCGTCGACCGGGCCGCGGCGCTGCTCGCCGAGGCCGGCCACGAGGTGGTCGAGGTCCCCGCGCCGCTCGGCCCGGAGGCCTGGCCGATGTTCGAAACCGTCTGGTACGCGCTGGCGCTCGCCCCGGTGCCCGCCGACCGCGAGGGCGACCTGCTGCCGCTGACCCGGTTCCTGCGCGAACGGGGCGAGGCGCTCGGCGCCGCCCGGCTGATGGCCGCGCTCGGCGAACTCCAGGCCCAGGTGCGCCGCGGGGTGCGCCGCACCGCCGGCTGCGACCTGCTGCTCTGCCCGACGCTGGCGGCCCCGCAGGCGCCGGTCGGCGCGTTCGCCGCGCTCGACCCGGCCGAGGATTTCGACCGGCAGCGACGCTTCTCGCCGTACTGCGCCGTCTTCAACGTCAGCGGCGACCCGTCCGTATCGCTGCCGGTCGGCCGGACCGCCGAGGGCCTGCCGGTCGGGGTGCTGCTCACCGGCCGCTACGGCGACGACGCGACATTGATCGCCACTGCCGCGCAACTGGAGCACTGCTGTGGCGGATGGGATCAGCACCCCGCAATCTGGCGGGCCGCCGACTCCGCTAACGTGAACATCACAAGCGAGGTCGGGCGCGGCCCGTCGTGACCGTCCACCCGACCCGGAACATTCCTGGTCTCTCTTTCCGCCTGGGGGCGTTGGGATTGTCTGTTACCGAGACGTTGGTGGTCTTCGTCGGCATCCCGCTCGCCGCGGTGCTGGTGATCGCCGGGCTGGCGGCCGTCGGCAACCGTGGCAGCGGTGGCGGCGCCAAGCGCTACCGGCCGGGCCGGCCCTTCGACTTCACTCCGGTCTGGTTCCTGGGCCGTCCGGAGCAGCTGGCCGACTCGGCCGGCACGGCGCTGACCGCCGGGGCGCAGGCCCCGGCGTTGACCAGCCGCAAGCAGGAGCAGGCCGGCCGGGAGGCGCCGGCCGGTGGAACCGGAGGCGCAAGTGACCGTTGGTGAAGCGCGGCCCGCGACCGGGACGGGCACCCCGCCCGACGTGCTGGACGGGCCGTTCTCGACCCGGCAGCTGCTCCGCATCGACGAGGCGCTCCGCCTGGCCGACCAGGGCACCGGCCTGGTCTTCTCGGTCTACGTGGGCGGCCTCGACGAGCCGATCCGGGAGCACGCCGAGCGGCTGCACCGGCAGCTCGCCGAGCCGGACAAGTCGGTGCTGATCGCCGTGTCGCCCAACCAGCGGCAGCTGGAGATCGTCACCGGCAAGTACGCCCGCAAGCGCATCCCGGACACGTACGCCAAGCTGGCCGCGCTCTCCATGGTGGCCGCCTTCGGCGGCGGCGACCTGGCCGGCGGCGTCATCCAGGGCCTCGACCAGCTCGCCAGCCACGCCGGCAAGGGCTGAGCGCCGGTCCGCGGACACGACGAAGCCCGGCCCACGTAGCCCGTGGGCCGGGTTTTCTCGTGGGCTCAGCGAGGCCAGGCGGACGGGTCGAGCCGCATCGGCCACGGCTCGTCGACCTGCACCGGATCGTCGGGGCCGACCGTGCCGAGCGATTCGTAGTGCACGCCCTTGGTCAGCTGGTAGCGGTAGATCACCGGCCCGAACTCGCCCCGCTCCACCCGCCAGTAGTGCGCTATCCCGGCCTCGGCGTAGACGGAGGGTTTGGTGAAACGGTCGTGCCGCCGGCTGCTCGGCGACTCCACCTCCACCACCAGCGCCACGTCCGCTGCGTGCAGCCACAGGCCGTCGCGGGGGGCGTCCGGCTTGACCACGCTGATGTCGGGAATGAGATTGCTGCCGGGCGCGCGCAGGCCGGCTTCCCGGATGACCCGCCATCCGGCAGGCGCGGCGAGGCGGAGGGCCATGCGCAGATCGTCCGCCAACTCCTGGTGGGCGAACCCCGGGGGTGGGGTCACGTGCAGGCTCCCGTCGATGATCTCGTAGCGGTTACCGTCCTCGGGCAGGTCGAAGAGATCCTGCTCCCGCCAGTCGCGCTCGGGTGGCCGCCACTCGTAGATCGGCTGTGCCATCACGTCCACCTCCTCCGTACACGATAAACGGCCGGGGTCGGCGCGGGCTCCCACCCACGCCGGCCCCGGCCGTCGTGCTCCCTGCTCAGGCGCTGCGGGCGTCCCGCTCCCGGGCCTTCAGCGCGCGGACCACGCCGTCGCGTCCCTCGGCCACCAGGCGGCGCAGCGACGCCGGCTGGCCGTCCCGGGCCAGCCAGGCGTCGGTCGCCGCGACCGTGTCCTCGTCGACCAGGTAGGCCGGGTAGGCGAGCTGCACGAACTCCTGCGCCGGCTCGCTGTCCCGCTGCGCCCACACCTGGTCGACGGTGGCGAAGTAGCGCTCCCGGTAGGGCGCGGTCAGCTCGACCTGCGCCGGGTGGGTGAAGCCCTGCAGCAGCGCCCGGTTGCGCCAGTTGGGCAGCGCGTCCGGGCCGGTGAGCTGCGCCCAGACCGCGGCCTTGTTCGCCTCGGTCGGCACCAGCGCGTACGCGTAGGCGGCCTCCCGCTCGCCGCTGGCCGTGCGGTCGCCCGCCAGCTCGGCGTCCACCTCGGCCGTACCCGCCGCACCGTTGGCGACGAGCGCCTGCAGCACCGCCCAGCGCAGCTCGGTGTCGACGGTCAGCCCGCCCGGCACGCCGTTGCCGTCCAGCCAGCCGCGCAGCGTCGCCAGGTCCTCGCTGGAGCGGGCCGCGGAGGCGTACGCCCGGGCCCAGGCGAGCTGGAAGCCGCTGCCCGGCTCGGCCGCGGCGAGCGCGGTCCGCGCGGAGCGGGCCAGGTCCGCCCAGCCGGTCGGCGCCCACGCCGGGTCGGCGTAGAAGGTGAGCGCCGTGGTGGCCTGCCGCAACGTGGCGGTCACCAGGTTGATGTCGGTCTCGGCGGTCAGCCCGGCCAGCACCAGCGCCACGTAGTCGCGGGCGGACAGCTCGGCGTCGCGGGTCATGTCCCAGGCGGCCGTCCAGCACAGCGCCCGGGCCAGCGACGAGTCGAAACCGGAGATGTGCTGCACCACCGTCGACATGGACCGCTCGTCCAGCCGCAGCTTGGTGTAGGTGAGGTCCTCGTCGTTGAGCAGTAACACGTCCGCGGCGGGCTTGCCGTGCAGCGCGGACAGCTCGGTCACCTCACCGGTCACGTCCGTCTCGACCAGCTCGCGGCGGACCAGCCGGCCGTCGGTCAGGTCGTAGAGACCCACCCCGATCCGGTGGGTACGCAGCGTCGGGTGCCCGGCCGGCGCCTCCTGCCGGACCAGCACCCGCTCGTACGCGCCGTCGGCGCCGATCGTCACCTCCGGGCGCAGCGTGTTGACCTGCGCCGTCTCCAGCCACTGGGCGGCGAACTTGCGCAGCTCCCGGCCGGAGGCCGCCTCCAACTCGGAGAGCAGGTCGTCGAAGGTGGCGTTGCCCCAGGCGTGCTTGCCGAAGTAGGCGCGCAGGCCGGCCAGGAACGGCTCCTCACCCACGTACGCGACGAGCTGCTTGAGCACGCTGGCGCCCTTGGCGTACGTGATGCCGTCGAAGTTGACCTCGACGGCCTCCAGGTCCGGCATCTCGCAGTAGACCGGGTGGGTGGAGGAGAGCTGGTCCTGCCGGTAGCCCCAGTTCTTGCGGATGGACAGGAACGTCGTCCAGGCGTCCGTGAAGCGGGTGGCGTGGGTGTTGCACCAGTGGCTGGCCCACTCGGCGAACGACTCGTTCAGCCACAGGTCGTTCCACCAGCGCATGGTGACCAGGTCGCCGAACCACATGTGCGCCAGCTCGTGCAGCACCGTGTTGGCGCGCTGCTCGTACTCGAAGTCGGTGACCTGGGAGCGGAAGATGTAGTGCGACTCGGCGTGTGTGACGCAGCCGAAGTTCTCCATCGCGCCGGCGTTGAAGTCGGGCACCCAGAGCTGGTCGTACTTGGGCAGCGGGTAGCGGACGCCGAACTTCTCCTGGAAGAAGTCGAACCCCTGCGTGGTGATCAGGTGCAGGTCGTCGGCGTCCAGGTGCGGCGCCATGCTGGCCCGGCAGAAGTAGCCCATGTCGATGCCGTCGTGGGTGTGGCGCACCTCGTGGTACGGCCCGGCGCAGAGCGCGGTGATGTAGGTGCTCATCCGCTCCGACACCGCGAAGTGCACCGTCTTCAGGCCCTCACCGGCGGCCTCCTCGCGCTCCACCGGCATGTTCGACACGACCCGCCAGTGGTCCGGGACGGTGGCGTGCCAGGTGTAGACGCTCTTCAGGTCGGGCTGGTCGAAACAGGCGTAGACCTTCTGCGCGTCGGCGGTCTCGAACTGGCTGTAGAGGTAGGTCTCGCCGTCCACCGGGTCGACCGTGCGGTGCAGACCCTGCCCGCTGTTCGAGTAGCCGAAGTCGGCGTCCACCACGAGCACGTTCTCGGCGGCCAGGCCGGTCACCGTGAGGCCCTTCTCGGCGGACCAGTCGGACAGGTCGACCGGATCGCCGTTCAGCGTGGCCGAGCGCACCGACTCGGCGGCCGTCTCGATGAAGGTGGTCGCGCCCGGCTCGGTGCAGCGGAACCGGACCTCGGTCACCGAGCGGAACGTGCGGCCGGTGGGCTGCACGGCGGTCGACAGGTCAAGGCTGATGTCGTACCCGGTCACCTCGAGCAGGCGGGCCCGCTCGGTCGCCTCGACCTGGGTCAGGTTGCGCACTCCCGGCACTGTTCGTCTCCATCCCACTCGTCTCGCCGCGCCCCGCGGCACCGGCCTCGCCCCGGTCCGCTCGTGGCGGCCGGCCGAAACCGAGTCTTCCATGCACACACCGCTTTCGGTGGCCGAGGTCACGCTCTCATTCCGGTACCGGTCGATGCGGCGCGGGGTGAGGATCGGAGGTGAAGGCGCCGGGCTCCCGGCGTGCGGAAAGTCGTGAAGGGATGACACCGTGACCGAACGTGTCACCGCGGACATGTGGTTCGACCCGCTGTGCCCGTGGGCGTGGATCACCTCCCGCTGGCTGCTGGAGGTCGAGCAGGTCCGGGACGTGGACATCCGGTTCCACGTGATGAGCCTGGCCGTGCTCAACGAGGGCCGGGACCTGCCCGAGGAGTACCAGGACCTGATGCGCAAGGGCTGGGGTCCGGTGCGGGTGTGCATCGCCGTCGAGCAGGCGCACGGCGCCGAGACGCTGGCGAAGCTCTACACCGCGATGGGCACCCGGATCCACCTCGGCAAGGAGGAGTTGGGTCGGGACATGCTGGTCGGCGCGCTCACCGACGTCGGCCTGGACCCGGCGCTCGCCGACGCCGCCGAGTCGACGCAGTACGACGACGCGCTGCGGGCCAGCCACGAGGCGGGCATGCGCCCGGTCGGCACCGAGGTGGGCACCCCGGTGGTCCACGCCCCGGGGCCGGACGGCCGGCAGGTGGCGTTCTTCGGTCCGGTGATCACGCCGGCGCCGAAGGGGGAGGCGGCCGGCCGGCTCTGGGACGGCGTGCTGCTGGTCTCCGCGACGCCGGGCTTCTACGAGCTCAAGCGCACCCGCACCCAGGGCCCCATCTTCGACTGAGGGGTAAGGAATTGCCCCCTATTAACGCCTCCGGTATAGGCGGGGCCCCTTCTTAACAACCCGCGCCGAGCCCCGCGCCGCCCGTCACCGGGTCGGCGCGGGGCTCGTTTCACCGGGTGTCCCGGCCGGCGGCCCGAGCGAGGCCGCACCACGGCAGCTCCTGGAGGCATTCCCATGGGTAAGCACCGCCGCATGTCCGACGACGCGCCGCAGCCGGCGACCGAGGACTCCGGTGCGACGTACTGGTCCGTGGCCGAGGGCGACTGGCCGGCCGGCCCCGCCGACCTGGCCGACCTGCTGGCCCCGCCGATCGTGGTCGGCGTGGCCCGGGTGGTGGCCACCTCGCGGATGACCCCGCCCGAGGCCGACCGGCCCGGCCGCGCTCCGGCCCGGTCCGGCGCCGCCGGCCTCCCGGCCACCGCGGGGGCGACGACGGTACGCCTCAACGCCGGCTCCCGTCCGGCTGCGCCGACCCGCCGTCCCGCGACGCCCGGCCGGCACCGCAACCCCACCGCCTGAACCCGCCCGCTGTTAACAAGGGGCCCTTCCTCTACCGCAGGCGTTAACAGGGGGCCCTTCCTTTCACCTGGTGGAAGGGAGCGAGTCCGGCGGCGGCGGCGGAGCGGGCCCGGGTAGCGTCAGCGGGCATGACGGTCGTGCACCCGATCACCCGGGCCTGGATCACCACTGGCGGCACCGGCGCGCAGAACTACGACGAGTTCGCCGACGACGCGGAGATCACCGCCATCGTCGAGGCGAACCCGCACAGTGCCCTGGGCATCGAGATGCCCCACCGGGCGCCGGGCAGCCTGGGGAAGTCGTTCCTCGACGCGCTGCCGGACGCGGTGTCCCGCCTCGGCGAGGCCAAGGCGGACGGCAGCTACACCCCGGCCGAGCAGGTCGTGGTGCTCTACCGGATCAGCGCGCCCGGCGAGGAGAGCGCGTACGGGCTGTGGGCGATGGTCGACACCGACCAGATCTCCACCCGGGCCGACGAGCCGGGTCTGGTGATCCGCAACGAGGACGTGTTCATCGCCAAGGTGCGCGAGCGCGTCGCGTTGGCCGAGGCGCTCGGTCACCTGCTCTCACCCGTACTCCTGCTCCAGACCGGGCGGGGCGACGAGCTGCACGCCGCGCTCGCGGCGGCGACCGAGACGGCCGGCGCGCCCGCCGCGACCGACGTCGACCAGTCCGGCCGCACCCACGCCATCTGGCTAGTCGGCCCCGGCCGGACGCAGGACGAGCTGACCGCCCTGGCCGGCGGCGGCGAGCTGGTGGTGGCGGACGGCAACCACCGCAGCCTGGCCGCGCAGACCGGCGGTTTCCCGCGCTTCCTGGCGGTGGTCACCACGCCCGCGTCGGTCGCCATCCAGCCCTACAACCGGCTGGTCAGCGAGCTGACCACCACCCCGGACGAGCTGCTCGACCGGCTCCGCGCCGCCGGCGCGGAGGTCACCCCGGCGGACGGCCCCCTCGGCGTGCCGACCACCGGCGGCGCCGTGCACCTGCACCTCGCCGGCCGGGGGTACGCGGTGACGCTGCCGCACGTCGGCGCCGGCCGGCTGGAGAACCTCGACCACGCGCTGGTCGAGCGGCTGCTGCTGCGCGACGCGCTCGGTCTCGACCCGGGCGACAAGCGGATCACGTACGTGGGCGGCGACTACCCGGCGAGCTGGCTGACCGGCGAGGTCGACGCCGGCCGGGCCGAGCTGGCCGTGCTGGTGGCGCCGGTGACCGTGGACGACTTCGTCGCGGTCAACCTGGCCCGGGAGAAGATGCCGCGCAAGAGCACCTGGTTCACCCCGAAGGCGCGGGCCGGCCTGGTGGTGGCCGAGCTGCCCCGCTGACCGGCGTGTGACGAATCCGCCTCCGGGTCGCCGCCCGCGCGCCGACGGAGGGGCGGGCCTGTCAGACTGCGCGGTATGCGCGTCTACCTGGGATCCGACCACGCCGGCTTCGAGTTGAAGGTGCACCTGGCCAACCACCTGGCCAAGCAGGGCTACGAGGTGGTGGACGTCGGTCCGCACGCCTTCGACCCGGACGACGACTACCCGGCGTTCTGCCTGCACACCGGTGACCGGGTGGTCGGCGACCCGGGCAGCCTGGGCGTGGTGATCGGCGGCTCGGGCAACGGCGAGCAGATCGCCGCGAACAAGGTGGCCGGCGTCCGGGCGGCGCTCGCCTGGAACGTGGACACCGCCCAGCTCTCGCGGGAGCACAACGACGCCAACATCGTCGCGATCGGCGCCCGGCAGCACACGCTGGACGAGGCCACCGCCCTGGTCGAGGCGTTCCTGACCACGCCGTTCTCCGGCAACCCCCGGCACAGCCGGCGGATCGCCCAGGTGGCCGACTACGAGCAGAGCCGCCGGCTGCCCGAGCTGCCCGCCTGATTCGCGTCCGGCCGCACCCGCCCGGGTGCGGCCGTCAGCGTCCGCCGCGCGGCAGCTCCTCGCGGGGCACCCAGTTGCGGCGGACCAGCACCATTCGTTCCTCGGCCTCGGCGAGGTCGTCGTCGGTGGGGCGGGCGGCGTCCCGGGCCCGCATCGCCGCGGTCACGCTCACCTGCGACGACCCCGAACCGACCAGCCCGCGCAGCCCGCGCTCGCCCTCGTCGGCGGCGGGGGCGGCGCGCCGGCCCCGCGGTTCCGACTCCGGCTCAGCACGCCGGGCGCCGCGCGGCGATCGCGAGCCGCCGTCCGCGGGCCCGTGCTCGGCCCGCCGGGGGCCGTGCGGTGGGCGGGGCGCGACGTCGTCGTGCACCCCGGACGTGCTCGCGCTCGTCTCCACGGCCGCGCTCGCCGCCCCGGACGTGTCAGCGCCCGTCTCGCGGGTCGGGTGCGCGCTCACGGCGCCGGTGTCGACCGCCTCGGCCTGGTGCCGCAGTCGCCGTCGCCGTCGCTCCGCCTCGCCCATTCCCCGACCGTACCGCCCCGGGGGACCCGTCAGAAGTTCTCCATCGGGGTCGGGGCGCGGTGCCAGGTGAAGGCCGGCGAGACGGTACGGAGGGTGTGCGGGACCAGTTCGCGGACCCGGCCGGTGCCGGCCAGCGCGGCCGGGGTGGTGCCGCCCAGGTACAACTCGCCGAGCGCGCGCACGTCGCAGGCCAGCCCCGCCGGCGCGGTGGTGGCGGCGCACTCCGCCCCGCCCGGCCCGCCGACGAGCCGCCACCGGCCGGTGTTCTCCGGCAGCAGATCGTCGGTGACCTCGATCACCACGTCGACGTCGGCGGCGTAGCGGCGGGCGGCGAGGGCGGCCGGCACGTCCACCACCCGTACCCAGAGCCCGTCGACGAGCTGCGGGGCGAGCTGACGCGGCTCGTCGACCAGGCGCAGCAGCGGCTCGTCGACGGCCGCGATCGGGAACGACAACCGGCGGGTCAGGTCGACCGAGAGCAGCAGCCGCCACAGCGCCAGGTACGCCTCCGGCGTGACCGCGACGACCTCGTCGACCCGTACCTCGCCGCGGGGGACCTCGCCGACCCACTCCTCCTTCGTCCGGTAGAGCGCGTACCCGTCGATCCCCTCCGGTCCGTCGTGCCGCAGCACCCGCCGCTCGGTCGCGCCCTGCCGCCGGCTCGTCACGTCCGCCAGCACGTACGCCCACCAGCGCTCGTCGCGTCGGGACCAGCCGGGGCGGTCGGCGCGCGCCCGCTCGTACAGCAGGGCCAGCTCCTCGCGGTGCGCGGCCGGGCGGTCCAGGCGCAGCGTGCCCTCGGCGGCCGTCGGGGCGGGCAGTCGCAGCCCGGTGGTGTCGGCGCTCAGGATCAGCCGTTGCGCGGCCGAGCCGTAGCCGAACCGGGGGTAGATCCGTCCCTCGCTGGCCCAGAGCACCGCGACCGGTTCGTGCCGGGCGTCGCGGATCTCCCGGAGCTGCCGCCGCATGAGCCCGCTGAGAAGACCGCGCCGGCGGTGCGTGGGGGCGACCGCGACCATGGTCACGTGCGCCGCCGGCAGGGTCGCCCCGGGTACGGTCAGGTCGCGGCTGAACGCGGCGGCGTGCGCCACCGCCGTGCCGGCGTCGCGGACCAGGAGCGAGCGTTCCGGCTCGAAGATCGGGCGCTCGACCGCCTGGAGTTCGGGGTTGAGGTCGCTGTGGAAGGCCAGCGCGAGCAGCGCGGCGATCTCGTCGAAGTCGTCGGCCCGGGGCACCACCGCGTCGGTCATCGCCCGTGTGTACCCCATCACCGTGGGGGTCGGCACCCTATTTGCCGGGTGGCTACCCTCGGAACCGTGGCCGACGTCGGTCGAGGGGGAGGACGGAAGATGGCGGACCAGACACAGCCGTGGGCGGAGCGCACCGTGGAGGTGCCGCCCCAGTCGGTGCCCGAGCAGCGGGACGCGTTCCGGCGCGGGGTGGCGGCGGTCGGCCGACCGCGTACGCCCCGCACCGAGCAGTTCCCCACCGTCGAGCACGCCGACTGGTCGGGCGAGCCCGCGCCGCGCCGGTCGATGAGCTGGCACCTCACCCAGGCCCGCCGGGGCGGTGAGTGGAGCGCCGCCGGCGCCCTGTTCGCGTTCGTCTGCTGGGGCATCTGGGCGATCTCCGGTCGGGGCAACCTGATCGCCCCGCTGCTCACGTTCGTCCTCAGCCTGCTCACCGCGGTCGGCCTGTTCGCGCTGGCCCGGCTGCTCGGCCGGTTGATCCTGGAGCGGCAGCTCGGCCGGGTGCGCCGCAGCGCCCGCGGCGCCCACCTGATCACCGCGCTGTTCCTGGTCGGCGTCGGGGTGGCCTACCTCCAGCAGACCGAGTGGGTGGTCTCCGCCTGGAACTGGGTCACCGGCAACTGATCACCGCGGGACGCGCGGGCGGGCTGCCGCCCGCGCGTCCCCGGCGCCGCTCAGAAGACGGTGGTGACGCCGACCGTCTTGCAGGCGGCGTTGAAGTCCTCGCCGGCCTTGGCCATGGTCGGGTTGTCGGCGGCGCTGACCGGGTCGGGGGCCGCCGCGGCCTTGGTGACCTCCACGCTGAACTGCCGCAGGGCGGTGGCCGCCGGGCCGTCGCCGGCGGTCGCGACCAGTGCGCTGACCTTTCCGCCCAGCTCCTTCATGATCTTCGCAAGCTCGGCGTTCGTGTCGCCGCTGGACTGCACGACCGCGACGAGCTTCGCCTTCATCTCGTCGTTGATCTTCTTGGCCGAGGTGCAGAGGTCCTTCTCGCCGACGGTGGCCGCCGCGGCCGCCGAGGTCGGGGCGGCGGAGGGGGTCGACGAGGCGGACGCCGGCGCGGCGGAGGTGGCGACGGAGTCGGCCCGGGTGGAGCTGTCCTCGCCGCCGCAGGCGCTCAACGCCGTGACCGCGACGCAGGCCAGCACAACAGGGAAAATGCGCATCGATTTCACGAGGGCGCACGCTAGTCGACGGAACCCTCTTGATCAACAAAGATCCCGCGGCACGCGGGCGGACGGTGTGTCACCGCCCGCCCGCGGGGTCGCGGTACGCCGCGACGCCGGTCGTCACTCCACCAGGACGGCGTTGCCTTACCCGGCGCCGCCCGGTTCATCCGTCGCCCGTCGGGATGAGCCAGGCGTGCCGACGCCGACCGCCCGTCGGCGGCTCGGGGCCGCTCACCGAGCCGGGACGCGCTTCCGGCGCACCGGCCCCGGCCCACCGTCGTGCCCCGGCCCCACCCGCGTCAGCATGGCGGCATGGGCGCGTATCGATCAGCGTACGAGCGGAGCATCGCCGACCCGACCGGCTTCTGGCGGGACGCGGCGGGGGACATCGACTGGTTCACGCCCCCGGAGCGGATCCTCGACGACTCGGCCGCGCCGCTGTACCGGTGGTTCCCGGACGGGCGGCTCAACACCTGCCACAACGCGCTCGACCGGCACGTCGCCGCCGGTCGGGGCGACCAGCCGGCGCTGATCCACGACAGCCCGGTCACCGGCACGGTCCGCACCCTCACGTACGCCGAGTTGCTCGCCGAGACCGCCCGGTTCGCCGGGGCGCTGCGCCGGCTCGGCGTCGGACCCGGTGACCGGGTGCTGCTCTACCTGGCCATGGTGCCGGAGGCGGTGATCGCCATGCTGGCCTGCGCCCGGATCGGCGCGGTGCACTCGGTGGTCTTCGGCGGCTTCGCCGCGCACGAGCTGGCCGTGCGGATCGACGACGCCCGGCCGACGGTGGTGGTGGCCACCTCGTGCGGCATCGAGGTCGACCGGGTGGTGCCGTACCACCCGATCCTCGCCGCCGCGCTCGACGAGGCCGACCACGCGCCCCGACACTGCGTGGTGGTGCAGCGCCCGCAGGAGCCGGCGCCGCTGGTCGCCGGCCGCGACCTCACCTGGGACGACGCGATGGCGGACGCCGAGCCGGCGGAGTGCGTGCCGGTCGCCGCCACCGACCCGCTCTACATCCTCTACACCTCCGGCACCACCAGCCGCCCGAAGGGCGTCGTGCGGGACAACGGGGGGCACGCGGTGGCGCTGCGCTGGTCGATGCGCAACGTCTACGGGATCGAGCCGGGCGACGTGTTCTGGGCCGCCTCCGACGTGGGCTGGGTGGTCGGCCACTCCTACATCGTCTACGCGCCGCTGCTCACCGGCGCGACCACCGTGCTCTACGAGGGCAAGCCGGTCGGCACCCCGGACGCCGGGGCGTTCTGGCGGGTCGCCGCCGAGCACCGGGTGGCCGCGCTGTTCACCGCGCCCACCGCGATCCGGGCGATCCGCCGGCAGGACCCGGACGGCGCGCACCTCTCCCGGTACGACCTGGGCGCGCTGCGCACCCTCTTCCTGGCCGGTGAACGTCTGGACCCGGACACCTGGGCCTGGGCGGGCGAGCGGCTCGGCGTACCGGTGGTGGACAACTGGTGGCAGACGGAGACCGGCTGGCCGGTGGCGGCCAACCCGCGTGGCCTGGAGCCGCTGCCGATCAAGGCCGGCTCACCGTCCGTGCCGGTCCCCGGCTACGACGTGCGGGTGGTCGACGGCGCGGGCCGGGAGGTGCCGGCCGGCGTCGACGGCTCGATCGTGATCCGGCTGCCCCTGCCGCCCGGCTGCCTGCCCACGCTGTGGGGCGACGACGAGCGGTTCGTCCGCTCCTACCTCGCCACCTTTCCCGGCCACTACCTGACCGGCGACGGCGGCCGGTTCGACGACGACGGCTACCTCTACGTGATGGGCCGCACCGACGACGTGATCAACGTGGCCGGGCACCGGCTCTCCACCGGGGCGATGGAGGAGGTGCTGGCGACCCACCCCGCGGTGGCCGAGTGCGCGGTGATCGGGGTGGCCGACGCGCTCAAGGGCCAGGTGCCCAGCGGGTACGTGGTGCTCAAGGCCGGCGCCGAGGTGGACCCGGAGGCGCTCGCCGGTGAGCTGGTCGCCCTGGTCCGGCAGCGGATCGGCCCGGTGGCGGCGTTCCGCCGGGTGACCGTAGTGCCGGCCCTGCCGAAGACCCGGTCCGGCAAGATCCTCCGTCGCACCATGCGTGGACTGGTCGAGGGGCGGGACGAGCCGGTGCCCCCGACCATCGACGACCCGGGCGCGCTGGCGGTCTTCCGCGACCTCGGCCACACCGGCTGACGCGGCTCCCGGGCCGCACGTGCCGGCCGACGCGGTTCTGGGCTGAGGCGGTCCCCGGCCGGACGTGCCGGCCGGGGACCGCCCGGGTCAGCGCCGGACCGGGTTGCCGGCGGCGTAGTCGCGGGCCACCCGGACCAGCTCCACCAGGCCGCCGGCGTACTCCTGCGACTCGCCGTGCGCCTCGTCGAAGGGCGGCTGGAAGCCGACGCCCTCCCACTGCCCGGTGGCCTCGTTCCAGCGGTCGTTGCCCACCTCGAAGTCCCAGGCGAAGATGCCCAGCTCGTAGTAGAGCTGGTCGGCCGAGTTGCCGGCCGCCGAGTAGAGCACGTCGGCGACCGGGCCGGTCTGCGACGGCCAGGTGACCGTGCCCCGCTCGGCCGCGATGGCCCCGACGATCCGCCGGGCGCTGGCCAGGAACAGGGTCGACTCGTCGATCGACGGGCGCGGCAGCGTGACCCGCCCGTCCGCCCTGTACGCCCCGGGCGGCCACATGAAGTAGCCGCCGTAGGAGTGCACGTTCATCGCGAACCTGATGTTGGGGTGCGCCCGGGCCAGGTCGATCACGTTGCGGCTCTCCGGCTCGGACAGCTCGGTGGTGCCCGCGTAGTTTCCGGACAGGCAGTTGGCGCTCGCGCCCACGTATCCGTCGAACAGGGACCCGACCGTGTAGTTGCGGTTGACGTCCACGCCCCACATGGTGCGGTACTTCGGGTCCCGGGCCGCGCCGGTGCAGTGGTTGACCAGGTTCTTGCGCTGGAAGTTGTAGTCGTGGAACGAGTAGTTCGCGCCGTCCGGGTTGACGGTCGGGATCACGAACACGTCCACCTGCTCCAGCAGTTGCCGGGTCGCCGCGTCGGTACGCGCGTTGGCCAGCAGCCGCTCGGCGAACTCCAGCGTGACAAGCGGTGTCGCCCACTCCCGGGCGTGTTCCTGCGAGTACGCGAGCACCCCGACCCGGGAGCCGTCCCGGTGCTTGCCGATCCGCAGCGCCTGCACCGTCCACGGGCGGGCCGGCACCTCCGTGCCCTGCAACCCGTCGTCGAGGCGTACCGGGCCGGCCACCGGCATCGGCAGCCCGGCCGAGCCGTCCTCCACGGTGGCCCGCAATCGCGCCCCCTGCCGGGCGTTGATCGCGGCGGCGACGTCGTCGGTGCTGCTGGTCACCTTGCCGGCACTGTCGGTCGCAAGGGAGACGGTGAGTACCCGGTCCCGGTACCGGACGGTCAGCGGCCGGCCGGGGCGACCCGGGTCGACGGTCCGCACCTGGACACCGTTCATGCCCTGGTCGCCGAAGCGGACCGACTCCACCACCACCGCGGCGGCGGCCGGATCACCCAGGTAGGCGGCGGCGGTGCGCCGGTAGCCCTGGGTGCGGTTCGGCAGGTCGATCACGTCGACCAGGTCGCGGTACTGGCGGCCCAGCCGGGCGATGCGTGCCCTGATGTCGACGGGCGTCAGGTAGGCGTCGATGAAGTCCTTCTGGTAGCCGGCCGGCCGCGGCGGCGGGGTGGCGTTCGGCCAGAGCGCGGGCGTGACCGGCCGGCTCGTCCCGCCCAGGCTGGAGGTGGCGGTGAGCTGCACCGGCCGGGCGGGCACCGGCTGGGGGAGCGCGTAGTGGTACTGGTACTCGCCCGAGTCCTCGAACCGGTAGAGCGGGAAGGAGCCGGTGGCGCCGTCGGCCGTACGCCAGTTCACCGTGATCTCCACGTCCGGGTCGTCGGTGGCCGTGGTGGCCACCTGGGCCTGGAGGAAGGTCCTCCCGCCGGTGGTCCACCAGTACGCCTGGAGGAACTGCAGCGTGTCCGCCCCGTCGGCGGCCCGCAGGCCGTTGCGGGTGCGGGTCTCGGCGGCCCGGACGCTCTCGGCGAGCCGCCGGGCGCCGTCGTCGGCGCGCTGCACGACCTGCACCGCGCTCGCCCCCTGCCGGGTGAGGTCGGCGAGCTGCCGGCCGGTGAGGACGAGGTCGGCGACCGGCCGGCCGTCCCGTGAGCGCGGCCGGTTGGCCAGGTCGGCGCCGCCGGCGACCAGGCGGTCGAGCTGCCCCTGGTCGGCCAGGCGCACCCGGACCAGCGCGGTCTCGGTGGGGGCGAGGGTGATCGTGGGTGCGGCCGGCGCGGCCACGCCGGGATCCGGATGGGACAGGGCGGCGGTGATCAGGATGCTGGTGGCGGCGAGCGCGGTCCACCGTCGTCGGACGAACACGGGGCCTCCTGACGGACGTCGATGTCACTGCCGTCCACACCAGCCGAGGCATCGATCGCTGTCAAGCTCACTTTCGGTCCGCCGTCCGGACGCCCTCACCCGGCGAACCGGTACAGCCGGAACTCCTTGTCCGCGCCGCACACCAGCGTGTCGGTGTTCCACGAGCAGGACTCGCTGCGGATCTGCTTGACCAGCCCCATCTCGAACGGCTTCCCGGCCAACGCCAGCCCGGCGAGGCTGCGGTCGTCCTCGTAGCCGCTCGGCGCCTCGCTGAACAGCAGCAGGTTGCCGGCGTCCAGCCGGACCGCCACGCCGTCGCGGTCGCGCAGGACCGCAGCGGCGCCGTCCGGCCCGAACAGGGTCACCGCGTCGCGCGGCGTGTCCCGCTCGGCGAGCAGGTGCTCGCCGAGCGGGACCAGCCGTTCCGCCTGCGGGGCCGGCCACTGCCGGCTGTCCTCGCCCTCGGTCACCGCGACCACCCGGGTGCCGTCCGCGCCGGCCTCCGGCACCTCCAGCAGGCAGGCGCGGTGTTCCCCGCAGGTGACCAGGTCCTTGGCCCGGCTGCCCGGCTCCGAGGCGTACAGCACGTCCGGCACGCCGAGGCTGCCCAGGTCGTAGGAGACCAGGCGCAGGCCCCGGTCGGTCTCCGCCACGTACAGCCGGTCGTCGCGGGCGGTCACCGGGTCGTCGAGGTCGGCCACGTTGCCCCGGCTCTTCAGGACCTCGCCGCTGCCCATGGCCAGCACCCGCACCGACCGGTCCGCGCCGACCTGCACCAGCCGGTCGGCCTTCCCCGCCCACGGCGCGCGCGGCGAGCCGTCCGGATACCCGGCCCCGTCGAGCGCCTCGCCGGTGCCCACCGGGACCACCACGGTCCGGGCGTCGCCGTACTCGCTGCGCGGGTTGTCCCGCACCCAGCGCTGCCGGCCGTCGTCCAGCCGCAGCCCGACCAGCCGGTTGCCGGTCCGGTCCAGCCACACCACCCGGTCGGCGCCGAGGAAGATCTCGTCGTCGCCCCGGATGTCGATCGTCCACCGCTGCTCGCCGTTCCCGCCGTCGAGCACCAGCAGCGGGCGGGGCGTGGCGGAGCCGGACGCCTCGGCGAGGACGGCGACGCCGTCGGGCAGCGCGCGGATCCCGGCCCACCGGTCCGCGGCCACCCCGGTCTGCTGCTCCCAGATCTTCTTCCCGGTGGCGGTGTCGACCGCCCGCACGGTGAGGCGGTCGTCCGGCCCCGACCAGGCCAGGTAGGCGCGGTCGGCCACTGTCGCGGTGAACATCTCGCCCGGCCGCTCGTCGCCGACGCCCACCGCCCCGACCAGCTCCGGCGCGTGGAAGTCCAACGCCGGATGCCGGTCCCGGAACACCCAGAGCAGCGTCGCGGCCACCACGCCGACCACCACCACACCAGCGCCCAGCGCGATCCACCGGCCCCGACGGCCGCGTCCCCGACCCCTGCCGCCCGGCGGTGCGGCGTCCGGGGTCGGCGGGAGCGGCGATCCGGGTACGCCGGCAACCGGCGCCGCGCCCGGCCAGCCGCCATCGGCCGGCCGCGCCTGTTCGGGTGTCGCAGGGGCGGCGTACGCCGACGCGTACCCCGGCATGAACGCGCCGGCGTGCGACGGCGCGCTGCCCGGCGGCGGGGGCGCCGGACGGGTCGTGGCCGCGTACCCCACCGGGTTCTGCTCGGGCGCGTCGGCGACCAGCGTGCCGTGCGGGCCGGCGGGCGTCGGGGCCGCCGCCTCGGGGACGGTGCCGTGCGGTCCGCGCACCGACGCGGGGCTCTCGCCGGCGCGGGCCGCGGGGACGGTGGTCGCCTCGGGTCCGCCCGGCGTCGGCGGTCCGGGCTGCGCCGGCGCCGCCGGCGTCCCGGGACGCCGGGCCGCGCGGGGCAGCGGCAGGTCGGTCAGCGCGCCCTCGGCGACCGGCAGCTCCGGCTGTTCCAGCACGGTCGGCGCGATCCCCAGCTCGGCGTGCAGCAGCCGGGCCACCAGCGGCACCCGGGTCGAGCCGCCGACCAGGAAGAGACCGGAGAGCTGGTCCGGGCGCAGGCCGGCGGCGGCGGTCACGTTCCGGGTCTCGGCGACCGCGCGGGCGAGCAGCGGCGCGGCGAGCCGCTCGAAGTCCTCCCGGGTCAGCGGAACGGCCTCCTCCACCCCCGGTACGGCGACCGGCGCGACCACGGCCCGGGAGAGCATCTCCTTGGCGCCGCGCACGTTGTCCCAGAGCTGTTGGCGGTCCCGCCGCTCGGCGGTCGTCGTCGGGTCGGTCAACCGGGCCCACCGCTCGGGATGGGCCGGCCGCACCAGCTCGCCGAGCCGGCCCAGCAGGGCCGCGTCCAGGTCGAGGCCGCCGAGGTCGGCGATCCCGCCGGTGGCGACGAGCGGGAAGCCGGAGTCGCCCCACGGGTCGGCGCCCTCGTTGCGGAGCACGGCGACGTCGAGCGTGCCCCCGCCGAAGTCGAAGACCGCCACCACGCCGCCCACCGGCACCGGCCGGCGCAGCACCTGGGTGTAGTAGCGGGCCGCGGCCACCGGCTCGCGCAGCAGGCGGGTGCCGGGCGCGATCGGCCCGGCGAGGGTGTGCTCGGCCGCCGCCGGCCACCCGGCCAGCTCCAGCGCGTCGTGCAGCACCCGTCGCCGAGGGGCCGCCCAGGCCGCCGGATGGGTCACCACCGCCGGGGGCAACAGGCCGACCGCCGCCACCGCCGCGTCCGCGACCGCCCGCAGCGTCGCGGCCAGCAGCTCCGCCGGCCGGTACGCGCGCCCGCGCAGCTCGACCGTCTCCTCGTCGACCCGCCGCTTCGGGTTCGGCTCGTAGCCGGCCGGGTCGGCCTGGGCCAGGCGCTGCGCGTCCCGGCCGACGTGCAGGTGACCGTCGGCGTCGGCGTACACACCGGACGGCAGGATCGGGTGACCGTCCACCAGCAACGCCCGGGTACGCCCGTCGGGCCGGCGCAGCACCGCCACGGTGTTCGAGGTGCCGAGGTCCACGGCGAGCGCGAAACCGTCCTGCTGGCCTGACATCCGTCGCTACCTCCACCCGACGAGCCGATGTCCGGCCCCGCATCGTACGCAGCCCGCGCCGCCGGGCGACCCGGCCGGTGCGGAAACGGGGTGGCCCGATCGGGTCGCCCGCGCCTACCGTCGCCGCCATGAAGGTGCTTTCGGTCAACGTCGGCCGCCCGCGACCCAATCCGTGGAAGGGAATCGAGGCCACCGGCATCGACAAGCGGCCCGTCGACGGTCCCGTCCCGGTCACCGCGCCCGGCCCCAAGGGCACCGGCCAGGTCGGGCTGGCGGGCGACCGGGTCTACGACGTGGCCCACCACGGCGGCCCCGACCAGGCGGTCTACGCGTACGCCCGGGAGGCCCTGGACCGCTGGGAGGCCGAGCTGGGCCGGGCGTTGCGCAACGGCGCCTTCGGGGAGAACCTGACCACCTCCGGCGTCGACGTCGACGGCGCGCTGATCGGGGAACGGTGGCGGGTCGGCGCGGACCTGGTGCTGGAGGTCTCCTGCCCGCGCATCCCGTGCGGCACGTTCCAGGGATGGCTGGGCGAGCGCGGGTGGATCAGGCGGTTCACCGAGGCGGCGCGGCCGGGGGCATACCTGCGCGTGGTCACTCCGGGCAGCGTGCGGGCCGGCGACCGGGTCGAGGTCGTGCACCGCCCCGACCACGACGTGACCGCGGCCGTCGTGTTCCGGGCGACGACGCTGGAGCCGGAGTTGCTGCCCCGGCTGCTGGTCGCCGACGCGCTGCCCGGGCAGGACAAGGAACGAATCCGCCGCCGACTGGACGCGTCTGCGGCCATGGCGACGCACGACGGCCCCGAGGAGGCCCGATGACACCGGACGACGAAGCGTTCCTGCGCCACGCCGTGGACCTCGCCGACCGGGCCGGGGCGTCCGGGGAACGGCCGTTCGCCTCGTTGCTGGTCGGTCCGGACGGCAGCGTCCTGATCGAGGACCACAACACCGTGGTCTCCGACTCGGACGTCACCGCCCATCCGGAACTCAAGCTGGCCCGCTGGGCCGCCCGGGAACTGGCCCCCGACGTGGCCGCCGGCACCACCATGTACACCAGTTGCCAGCCCTGCCCGATGTGTGCGACCGCGATCGGCGTGTCCGGCCTCGGCCGGGTGGTGTACGCGCTGTCCAGCGAGCAGTTCGCCGCGGTGAAGCCGGCCACCCCGGCGCCGCCCCCGGTGCGCTACGAGGGGCCGGCACTGTTCGACGAGGCGCGCCGGCCGATCGAGGACCACTACTGACGCACCGGATCCGCCGTCGGGGCAACCTCCCCGCGCCACCGCGCCGTTCACCAGTCATGGGACCGGGAGACGTGGCGCGGTGAAGCGCGCCGACGAGGACGAGTACCGGCAGTTCGTGACGGCCCGACGTCTCGTCGGGCCGGGCGCGGGGCAAGCGAGCCCCGCGCGCGGCTACGCGACCCACCACCAGCCGTCGCCGAGATGCCGCACCGGCTGACCGAGGTCACCGGGTGCGGTGGCGATCAGCGTGTCGGGTCCGGGCGGGGTGGGGAAGTAGGCGATGCCGACTCCGCTCTCCCCGCGCCAGTCCTGCCACAGCGGCAGATACCGCGCGTCGCCGCGCCGGTGCGACTGCCCGTCGACGGAGAGATGGCCGAGCTGCCACGGGAGTCGGGCATCGGCGGGCAACGTCCCGGCGCGGTGCTGCGCCGCCAGGTCGTCCAGTCCGCCGCGGTGCAGGCGGAACTGGCTGTCGACGTACACGCGTTCCCAGTCCGTGGTCCACAGGACGCCCCCGACCCCGGCCGCCGCGAGCAGGACAACCGCCGCCCACACGTACGCGCGCCGTTGCAGCAGCGCGACAAGCGCGGCCACCGAACATCCCGCGGCCAGCACCCAGCACGCGGCTCCCACCACCAGCCCGCCCAGCGGCAGCACGGCGGACAGGGGGTACGCCAGATAGTGGCCGACCAGCAGAGCGAGCCAGCCGGTGGCAGCTCCGATCAGCCAACGGCGGACCCGGCCGGCACGACGAGGACCCTCGACAACGGACATCTCGACAGTATGGGCGGCCGATCGCTCACTGTGGGTACGGGCGGACGCCAGGTCGGCCGGCTTGACCGCCCTGCCGACCGGTCGGTAGGAGACGGCGCACCGATCCGGCGCGCGCCCGCGGTCACGCGCTCGACCTGGGCCTTGACGGGTGGAGCGGGCGACGGGAATCGAACCCGCGTAGTCAGTTTGGAAGAGCGCGCTCAACCGGTCGTGATGCCCGAAACGCCTGCGGCCGGCGGCGGCGCTACGTGCCCCCCGTGCCCGCTCATGACCGCTGCGCGCCACGGTTACTGGCCCGTGGATGGCCCAGCCAGGACTCCGGCGTCGACGTCGAGTTGCTACGGTCGATTTCATGATCGATGAGCTGACGCGGGCCTATCTCCAAGCGGTTGATCAGGCACTGCCCGGCTATGTGCGAGGCCTCTACGTCGTCGGGTCCGCCGCGCTCGGGGCCTGGCAGCCCGGTGTCAGCGATGTCGACACATTGATCATGACGTCGCGTCCGGCAACGGGCCACGACCTCGCCCATCTCGCGAAGATCCATGCCGAGATGCCTCGGTCACCCCATCTCGACGGGGTCTACCTGGAGCCCGCGCTGGCGAAGTCCTGGCCGAGCGACAGGCGGGTCCTGCCGTTCGTGGTCAACGGTGAATTGAGGACCGACAAGCCCTGCGGCGAGCTCACGCCGGTGCTATGGCTGACCTTGCAGCGGTACGGCATCCCGGTTCGCGGCCCGGCCGCCGTAGAACTGGGGGTGCGAGTCGATCCCGAGCAGTTGCGCCGCTACAACCTCGACAACCTCCGTGAATACTGGCAGTCGACGGCTTCGACGTTCCCCGCAGAGCTAGCCGACGTGGCACCCGACGCAGCCATGGACGCCGAGACGGTGGCCTGGTTCGTGCTCGGACCCGCGCGACTGCACTACACGCTGGCCCACGGTGACATCATCTCGAAGGCCGCAGCCGGCGACTACCTCGCGCAACTGTTCCCTGAGTACGCCGATCTCGGTCACCGAGCGGTCCGCTGGCGTTTGGGTGAGGCGGAACGGTTCACGACTACAGACCTTGTTGCCGCAGGTGAGAGTGTCAACGCGGTAGTCGAAGATGCTTGGCGTCGCTTTGGAAAGTGAGCTACCTGGCTGTGCGGATCTCCGAGGAGGGTCGGGGTTCGGGGCGGAGCCCCGAGGTCTTCACGGGATTGTCGTCCCCAAGCGTGGCCGGCCGGCCCGGCCGATGCCGGCCGGAGGTCGCCAGCAGGCCGGGGCCGGGCCGGCGCGGCCCGCTTTGCGGGCCGCCTTGAATTCGGGCCGCCCAAGTCGGCGGCCGGGGTCCGGGTCGTCGCCCTGCCGGCCGCCGCCGTCGAAGCCCTGCGGGCGCATCTGGCCGAGTTCACCGCCGTCGACGCTGACGCCCTGGTCTTCACCGGCGACAAGGGTGCGCTGCTGCGATCCGGCAACTTTCGGCCGTGCGGTCAAATGGACGCGAACGGTCGCCTCGGTGGGCCTTCCTGGCTTCCACTTCCATGACCTGCGGCACACCGGGAACACCCTCGCCGCAGCCTCTGGCGCGAGCACCCGCGAACTGATGCAGCGAATGGGGCACGCAAGCATGCGAGCGGCGTTGATCTATCAGCACGCAACCAGCGAGCGGGACCGCGAGATCGCCTCGGCCATGGACCGGCGGATCGTCCGGCAGACCCGAGGCAAGGGCGGCCAGAACAGCTAATGGCCCACGGATGGCCCGCAAGATCGGAGCGGGGGAGTGGCCGACCGTCCCAGGATCGGGGGATGCAGCCTCTGACCTGGGCCGGAGGGTGTTGGAGCGGGCGACGGGAATCGAACCCGCGTAGTCAGTTTGGAAGACTGAAGCTCTACCATTGAGCTACGCCCGCGTGCACCCCACAGCGGCGGGGCGCGCCCGACAGCCTACCGAATCCCCGATCCGGACGCGCGGCGGTATACCGCGTCGTCGTCGACCTCCATGATCGACGCCACCTCGGCGAGGTGGCGGGGTTCGGGGCAGGACGATCCCGCCACCTCGGTGAGGTGGCGGGGCACGGCCACCGGCCGGCAGGCCCCGCCGGGCGACGCGGCGCGCCCCGGTCACCCGCTCGGGGGGTCGGACGGCATACACTCTTCGTCGCCACGGGGTGTGGCGCAGCTTGGTAGCGCACTCGCTTTGGGAGCGAGGGGCCGTGGGTTCAAATCCCGCCACCCCGACTGTCGTACGCGACCGGATCGTCCCGGGAACCGCCGGTTTTTCCGCGCGGCACCCGGGCGCTGCCCGTGCCGCAGCCCGGCTCGCCTACACTCGGTGCGCGCAATCACGCCCCAGACTCAACACCCAGATCCGTCAAGGAGTACGCCTGTGAAGAGCACCGTCGAGACTCTGAGCCCGACGCGCGTGCGGCTCGCCATCGAGGTGCCGTTCGTCGAGCTCGAGCCGAGCCTCAAGAAGGCGTACCGGGAGATCGGCCAGCAGGTCCAGGTTCCCGGCTTCCGCCGGGGCAAGGTTCCCAGCGCGGTGATCGACCAGCGGGTGGGCCGGGGGACCGTCCTCAACGAGGCGATCCAGGAGGCCATCCCGCAGAACATCCTCGCCGCGGTCCGCGAGCACGACCTCAAGACGCTCGGCCGTCCCGAGGTCGACATCACCGAGTTCAACGACGGTGACTCGCTCAACTTCACCGCCGAGGTCGACGTCCGTCCCGAGATCACGCTGCCGGACCCGGCCACCATCGAGGTGACCGTCGACGAGATCGAGATCGCCGACAGCGAGATCGACGACCAGGTCAACAGCCTGCGCGAGCGCTTCGCCACGCTGAAGACCGTCGAGCGGGCCGCCCAGGAGGGCGACTTCGTGCAGATCGACCTGAACGCCACGGTCGACGGCGAGGAGGTGCCGGGCGGCTCGGCGAGCAACATCTCGCACGAGGTGGGCAGCAAGCAGCTGCTGCCGGGTCTGGACGAGGCGCTGGTCGGCCTGGCCGCCGGCGAGAGCACCACCTTCACCACCCAGCTCGTCGGCGGCGACTACGCCGGCCGCGACGCCGACGTGGCGGTGACCGTCCGCACGGTGAAGGAGAAGGAGCTCCCCGAGCTCGACGACGACTTCGCGCAGATGGCCAGCGAGTTCGACACCATCGAGGAGCTGCGCGGCGACCTGCGGGAGCGGGTCACCCGGGGCAAGCAGGTCGAGCAGATCTACGCCGCCCGCGACAAGGCCCTCGAGCAGATGGTCGCCGCCGCCGAGGTGCCGGCGCCGGAGGGTGTCGTCAAGGAGGAGGTCGAGAGCCGCAAGGCCGCGATGGTCGACCAGCTCGAGCGCATCGGCGCCTCCCTGGAGGAATACCTCGCCGCCGAGGAGAAGACCGAGGAGCAGATCGACGCCGAGCTGACCGAGGCGGCGACCGACGGCGTCAAGATCCAGCTCCTGCTGGACACCCTGGCCGACGCCGAGGACGTGCAGGTCTCCGACGACGAGTTCGGGCACGAGATCGTGCACCGCGCCCAGCGTGCCGGCATGGCGCCGCAGCAGTACTACGACCAGCTGGTCCGCTCCGGCGCCGCCGCGGCCGTCTTCGGTGACGTCCGCCGGGGCAAGGCGCTCGCCGCGGTGATGGAGAAGATCACGATCAAGGACGCGGCGGGCAACGAGGTCTCCCTCGACGCGCTGCGGGCCCAGAACGAGGCCGAGCACGACCACCAGCACTGATCGTCAGGGCGTCGGCCGTCGTCCCGCGCTGCGCGCCGGGCGGCGGCCGAAACCCTTTCCGGGGTACGCCGAGCGGGTGACTGCGCTGAGAGCGAACAGTGCCCCGACCGGGAGTACGCCTCCCGGCAGAGCGGTTAGTGTCGGGTAGGACGGTACGGAGAGCGAAGGGCTGCCATGACCGACATGCACATCCCCAAGAAGTCGCTCCGGGCGATCGAGGCCCGCGGTGGCGACTCCATTGGCAACCTCGACGACTCGGTCTACAACCGGTTGCTCAAGGAACGGATCATCTTCCTGGGCAGCGAGGTGAACGACCAGGTGGCCAACCGCATCTGCGCGCAGCTGCTGCTGCTCGCGGCGGAGGACCCGGACCGCGACATCTTCCTCTGGATCAACTCGCCGGGTGGCTCGGTCTACTCCGGCATGGCGATCTACGACACGATGCAGTACATCGACAACGACGTGTCGACGGTGGCCATGGGCATGGCCGCCTCGATGGGCCAGCTCCTGCTCTGCGCGGGCACCAAGGGCAAGCGCTACGCCCTGCCGCACGCGCGGATCATGATGCACCAGCCCTCCGGCGGCCTCGGCGGCACCGCGTCGGACATCGCGATCCAGGCCGAGCAGATGCTCTACACCAAGCGGATGTTCCAGGAGCGGGTCGCGCACCACACCGGCCAGTCCCAGGAGCAGATCGAGGCCGACTCGGACCGCGACCGTTGGTTCACCGCCCAGGAGGCCATGGACTACGGCTTCATCGACAAGGTGATCATCGGAGCCGCCCAGGTTCCGGATGGCGCCGGGACCCTGAGCTGAGCGAGGAGCTGACGATGACCGACCTGAGCCTGCCGCCCCAGTTCGCGGCCGTGCACAACCGCTACGTGCTGCCGTCGTTCGTCGAGCGCACGTCGTACGGGATGAAGGAGTCCAACCCGTACAACAAGCTCTTCGAGGACCGGATCATCTTCCTCGGCGTCCAGGTGGACGACGCGTCGGCCAACGACGTGATGGCCCAGCTGCTGACGCTGGAGGGCACCGACCCTGACCGCGACATCATCATGTACATCAACTCGCCCGGCGGCTCCTTCACCGCCATGACGGCGATCTACGACACCATGCAGTACGTCCGCCCCGACATCCAGACCGTCTGCCTCGGGCAGGCGGCCAGCGCGGCTGCGGTGCTGCTCTCCGCGGGCACCCCGGGCAAGCGGATGGCGCTGCCCAACTCCCGGATCATCATCCACCAGCCGGCCACCGAGGGCGGCTACGGCCAGGGCTCGGACATCGAGATCCAGGCGCGGGAGATCCTGCGGATGCGGACGCAGCTGGAGGACATGCTGTCCCGGCACTGCAACCGCCCGATCGAGCAGGTCCGCAAGGACATCGACCGTGACAAGATCATGACGGCCGAGGAGTCCAAGGACTACGGTCTGGTCGACACCATCCTGACCAGCCGCAAGAAGGGCCTGCTGGCGTCCCACGCCGCGGGCTGAGCGACGCGGGGTCGGAGGTCGGTCGGGGCATCGTTCCCGGCCGACCTCTGACACACCCGTTTTGGGGGTCGGAGAAAACCCGGCCACCGGGTAACGTCGGGTCTGTACCGCTCCGCGGGTCGGATCGGGTGGAGCCGACAGCATGGTGGAACGACAGGACGGACGAGCGCCTCGGGCGCTCGCAGGTCAGGGCCGGCGCTCCGGCCGATGAGTGCAGGGAGAACGTAGGTGGCACGGATCGGTGACGGCGGCGACCTACTGAAGTGCTCCTTCTGTGGCAAGTCGCAGAAGCAGGTCAAGAAACTCATCGCGGGCCCCGGCGTCTACATCTGCGACGAGTGCATCGATCTCTGCAACGAGATCATCGAGGAGGAGCTGGCCGAGTCCGGCGAGGTGAAGTGGGAAGAGCTTCCCAAGCCGATGGAGATCTGCCAGTTCCTCGACAACTACGTCGTCGGTCAGGAGCAGGCCAAGAAGGCGCTCGCCGTCGCGGTCTACAACCACTACAAGCGGATCCAGGCGGAGGCCGCCGGCGCGCCCGGCTCGGGCAGCGACGGCGTCGAACTGGCCAAGTCCAACATCATGCTGCTCGGCCCGACCGGCTGCGGTAAGACCCACCTGGCGCAGACGCTGGCCCGGATGCTCAACGTCCCGTTCGCGATCGCCGACGCCACCGCGCTCACCGAGGCGGGCTACGTCGGCGAGGACGTGGAGAACATCCTGCTCAAGCTGATCCAGGCCGCCGACTACGACATCAAGCGCGCCGAGACCGGCATCATCTACATCGACGAGGTCGACAAGATCGCCCGCAAGTCGGAGAACCCTTCGATCACGCGCGACGTCTCGGGCGAGGGCGTGCAGCAGGCGCTGCTCAAGATGCTGGAGGGCACGGTCGCCAACGTGCCGCCGCAGGGCGGCCGGAAGCACCCGCACCAGGAGTTCATCCAGATCGACACCACGAACGTGCTGTTCATCTGCGGTGGCGCGTTCGCCGGCCTGGACCAGATCATCGAGGCTCGCACCGGCTCCGGCGGCACCGGCTTCGGCGCCCGACTCCGGTCGGTTTCGGAGCGGTCCACCGACGACATCTTCAGCCAGGTCATGCCGGAAGACATGTTGAAGTTCGGGCTGATCCCCGAGTTCATCGGCCGGCTCCCGGTGATCACCAACGTGCGCAGCCTCGACCGGGGCGCCCTGGTGAAGATCCTCACCGAGCCGCGCAATGCCCTGGTCCGGCAATACCAGCGCCTGTTTGAGCTGGACGGCGTCGAGCTGGAGTTCGAGCAGCCGGCGCTGGAGGCCATCGCCGACCAGGCCATGCTCCGCGGCACCGGCGCCCGGGGCCTGCGGGCGATCATGGAAGAGGTGCTCCTCTCCGTGATGTACGAGGTGCCGAGCAACCCCGACGCCGCCCGGGTGCTGATCACCCGCGAGGTTGTCCTGGAGAACGTCAACCCGACGATCGTGCCCCGCGAGTTCACCGGCCGGCGCCGGCGGGACCGCGAGGAGAAGTCGGCCTGACCCGTCGCGACCGCGCCCGGGTCAGCTCGGGCGCGGTCCGCGTGACCGGGTCCGCCGGTCCCACTCGCCCGACGGGGTCACCACCACCATCACGAGGTGCACCGGTTCGTCGCCGGTCACCCGGTAGCCGTGCTCCCGGTCGGCGTGGAACTCCACCGTCTCGCCGGCGCGCACCTCGTGGTCGACGCCGTCGACGGTGACCGTGACGGCGCCGTCCAGCACGTACAGGATCTCGCGGGTGCCGTGCGCGTGGTCGGCGGAACGCAACTCCTCTCCGGGCCGCATCCGCCAGTCCCAGAGTTCGACCAGGTCGGGTTCGCCGATGCCGCTGAGCAGCTGCGCGGTGCCACCGTGCGCGCCGCGCCACAGCACCGGCGCCTCGTCGGCCGTGGTGACCCGTACCGCCTTCTCCTCCGCCGGCTCCAGCAACCGGGCGATGTTGACGCCGAACGCGTCGGCCACCCGGCAGAGGGTGCCGATGCTCGGGTTGGTCCGGGCGCCCTCGATCTGTACGAGCATGCCCTTGCTGACGCCGGACCGGCCGGCCAGCTCGTCGAAGGACCAGCCCCGGGCGGCCCGCAGTTCGCGTACCTGCCGGGCGACCGCGGAGGTCACCGCGCCCACGCGTCCGCCGGTATCGGTCATCACACTGTCCTTCACGGTCAATATTATGGTACGACTGTCGGGTGCTTCCCATTGTGCTCGCCGCGGTGTCCGCGATCGCGTTCGGCACGGCCGACTTCTCCGGGGGCAAGGCGTCCCGGCACGCCCACCCGATCGCCGTGACCGTCGTCTCGCAGCTGCTCAGCCTGCCGCTGCTGCTCGTCCTCGTGCTCGTCGTGCCCGGCACGCCGGCGCCGCTCGACCTGGCCTGGGGCCTGCTCGCGGGGGTGGCCGGCGCCGCCGGCGTCATGCTGCTCTACCGCGCGTTGGCCACCGGCGTCATGGCGGTCGTGGCACCGGTCACCGCGATCACCGCCGCGGTCGTGCCGATCGTCGCGGGCCTGCTGCTGGCCCACTCCCCGGGCGCCCTGGCGCTGGGCGGCGCCGGGCTCGCCGTGGTGGCCATCGCGCTCGTCAGCCTGGGGGAGCGGGGTGGCGCCGGCCGCCTCTCCGGCCGGGTGATCGGGACCGCCCTCGCCGCCGGTCTGCTCTTCGGCATCTTCTTCGCCCTGCTCGGCCAGGCCGACGAGAGCGCCGGCATGTGGCCGGTGCTGGCGGTACGCGTCAGCTCGATCGCCTTCGGCCTCGTGCTCGTCGCCCGCACCGGAGCCCGCCTGCGAATCGGCCGGCGGGTCCTCGGCTGGACGGCCGCCGCCGGTCTGCTCGACTCCGCGGCGAACGCGCTCTTCCTCGCCGCCGCCGGTCGGGGGCACCTCAGCGTGGTGGCCGCGATCGCCTCGCTCTACCCGGCGAGCACCGTCCTGCTGGCGCTCGCCGTGGACCGGGA
>NZ_CP114911.1:150000-2735000 GCF_027497375.1 Micromonospora sp. WMMA1998 | reverse complement strand
TGACCTAGTTGTGGACGCGGCACGAGTGAGAATGCAGGCATGAGTAGCGAAAGAAGGGTGAGAAACCCTTCCGCCGGATGACCAAGGGTTCCAGGGCCAGGCTAATCCGCCCTGGGTGAGTCGGGACCTAAGGCGAGGCCGAGAGGCGTAGTCGATGGACAACGGGTTGATATTCCCGTACCCGCGAAAGAGCGACCCTGATGAACCTCGTTGTGCTAACCACCCGAGCTGCCGGACGTCTTCGGACTGATGGTGGGGAGCGTGGGAACCTGGCGGGTAGTAGTCAAGCGATGGGGTGACGCAGGAAGGTAGCTGATCCCGGCCGGTGGTTGTGCCGGGGTAAGCGTGTAGGCCGTACCGTAGGCAAATCCGCGGTGCATTGAGGCTGAGACGTGATGCCGAGCCGATTCAGGTGAAGTCAGTGATCCTATGCTGCCGAGAAAAGCCTCTAGCGAGTTCTGAGCGGCCCGTACCCCAAACCGACACAGGTGGTCAGGTAGAGAATACCGAGGCGATCGGGCGAACTGTGGTTAAGGAACTCGGCAAATTGCCCCCGTAACTTAGGGAGAAGGGGGGCCGGAGACGTGAAGCCCCGCGCGGGTGGAGCGTTGTATGGCCGCAGAGAGCAGGGGGAAGCGACTGTTTACTAAAAACACAGGTCCATGCGAAGAAGTAATTCGATGTATATGGACTGACGCCTGCCCGGTGCTGGAACGTTAAGGGGACCTGTTAGCTCTTCGGGGCGAAGCGGAGAACTTAAGCGCCAGTAAACGGCGGTGGTAACTATAACCATCCTAAGGTAGCGAAATTCCTTGTCGGGTAAGTTCCGACCTGCACGAATGGCGTAACGACTTCCCCACTGTCTCAACCACAGGCCCGGCGAAATTGCATTACGAGTAAAGATGCTCGTTACGCGCGGCAGGACGGAAAGACCCCGGGACCTTTACTATAGCTTGACATTGGTATCTGAATTAGCTTGTGTAGGATAGGTGGGAGCCGGTGAAGTCCATACGCCAGTATGGGTGGAGGCAATCTTGAAATACCACTCTGGTTGATTTGGGTATCTAACTTCGGACCGTTATCCGGTTCAGGGACAGTGTCTGGTGGGTAGTTTAACTGGGGCGGTTGCCTCCTAAAGGGTAACGGAGGCGCCCAAAGGTTCCCTCAGCCTGGTTGGCAATCAGGTGTTGAGTGCAAGTGCACAAGGGAGCTTGACTGTGAGACTGACAGGTCGAGCAGGGACGAAAGTCGGGACTAGTGATCCGGCACTGGCATGTGGAAGCGGTGTCGCTCAACGGATAAAAGGTACCCCGGGGATAACAGGCTGATCTTCCCCAAGAGTCCATATCGACGGGATGGTTTGGCACCTCGATGTCGGCTCGTCGCATCCTGGGGCTGTAGCAGGTCCCAAGGGTTGGGCTGTTCGCCCATTAAAGCGGTACGCGAGCTGGGTTTAGAACGTCGTGAGACAGTTCGGTCCCTATCCGCCGTGCGCGTAGGATACTTGAGAAGGGCTGTCCCTAGTACGAGAGGACCGGGACGGACGAACCTCTGGTGTGCCAGTTGTCCCGCCAGGGGCACGGCTGGTTAGCTACGTTCGGAAGGGATAACCGCTGAAAGCATCTAAGCGGGAAGCTCGCTTCAAGATGAGGTATCCCACCCACTTTGTGGGGTAAGGCCCCCAGCTAGACGACTGGGTTGATAGGCCGGAAATGTAAGCCCGGTAACGGGTTCAGTTGACCGGTACTAATAGGCCGAGGACTTGACTACCAAGCTGCTACGCGTCCACTGTGCAACTCTGAACAAACACCATCCACCTGTGTGGGTTGGTTGACATGTTCATAGAGTTACGGCGGTCATGGCGGAGGGGAAACGCCCGGCAACATTCCGAACCCGGAAGCTAAGCCCTCCAGCGCCGATGGTACTGCACTCGGGAGGGTGTGGGAGAGTAGGACACCGCCGGACAATCTTCAGCTCAGGGCCACCCCGCACGGGGTGGCCCTGACGCATTTCCGGAGCACCGACACCGATACCGCGACCTCCCCGCACTGGGGAGACGGGCCGGCGGGAGGTCGGGCTGCCGGAGAGCTGGCCCGACCTCTCGGGTCAGCGGGTCTGGATGCCCTCGCGGAGCCGGCGGAACAGCGTCGCGGAGTCGTCCACCGCTCGGCCGGGGAACATCCCCATCACCACGCTGCCGTGGTCGGCCCAGCCGCACACCGCGAAGTCGCCTCCGTCGCCGCTGGTCGTACCGCACTTCATCACGCCGCCCAGCCGGCCCGCGTCCACCTCACGCAGCCCGGCGACCTTGCCGGTCTCGTCGGCCATCAGCCCGAAGAGTGTGTCCAGGTCCCGCTCGGGTTGCCAGAGCAGGGTGGTGCCGCCGAAGAGCAGCACGGACCGCTTGGCGTCGGCCGGGTCGGTGTAGACCGCGCCGAAGCTGCGGTCCAGCTCGATGTCGGCGGCGAACCCGTCGCGCAGGTAGTCGGCGGTGCTGCGGGCCCGGTCGCTGTCGTCACGGGTGAGGCCCGCCACGTCGGTGGGCTGGGTCAGCCGGGTGTCCTTCTCCTGGAGCACCCGCCAGCCGCCCAGCCCGAGGGCGCCGGCGCCGGCGAGGCCGGCCGCCAACAGGGCGGCCAGCACGATCTTCCGGCGCCGTGACACGGGCCGCCGTTCGGGCTCCAGCGCGGGGTCGCGGCGGCTCAGTCGGATCGGCTCCTCGGTCAGTTCGACCGGACCGTGACCCCCGTCGACCGGACGCTCGGTGAGATGCGCGTCGGACATGCCCGCCACCGTACGCGAATCACCGGTGGCGCACGTCAGGTCTCCGAAAGCGCTCCGTAGACTTTCAGGGTGACCGAGAGACTGGATGCCCACCGCCCCGACGCCCCGACCCTTGCCGGCCAGTACCAGCCCGGCGAGGTAGAGCAGCGACGGTACGAGCAGTGGGTAGCCGGCGGGCACTTCCGGGCGTCGGCGAGCAGCGACAAGCCGCCGTTCACGATCGTCATCCCGCCGCCGAACGTCACCGGGTCGCTGCACATGGGCCACGCGTTCGAGCACACGCTGATGGACGCGCTCACCCGGCGCAAGAAGATGCAGGGATACGAGGCCCTGTGGCTGCCCGGCATGGACCACGCCGGCATCGCCACCCAGAACCTGGTCGAGCGGCAACTCGCCGGTGAAGGGCTGTCCCGGCACGACCTGGGGCGGGAGAAGTTCGTCGAGCGGGTCTGGCAGTGGAAGGCCGAGTCCGGTGGCGCGATCCTCGGCCAGATGCGCCGGCTCGGTGACGCGGTCGACTGGGACCGCGAGCGCTTCACCATGGACGAGGGCCTCTCCCGGGCCGTGCAGACCATGTTCAAGAAGCTCTTCGACGACGGTCTGATCTACCGGGCCAACCGGATCATCAACTGGTGCCCGCGCTGCCTCACCGCGCTCTCCGACATCGAGGTCGAGCACACCGACGACGAGGGCGAGCTGATCTCGATCCGCTACGGCGACGAGGTCGTGGTGGCCACCACCCGGGCGGAGACGATGCTCGGCGACACCGCGGTCGCGGTGCACCCGGACGACGAGCGCTACCGGCACCTGATCGGCACCGAGGTGGCCCTGCCGCTCAACGACCGGCGCATCCCGATCGTGGCCGACGAGCACGTCGACCCGAGTTTCGGCACCGGCATGGTCAAGGTGACCCCGGCGCACGACCCGAACGACTTCGAGATCGGCCAGCGGCACGACCTGCCCTCGCTGACGATCATGGACGAGCGCGGTGTGATCACCGCGCCCGGACCGTTCGAGGGCCTGGACCGGTACGAGGCCCGGCCGGCGATCGTGGCGGCGCTGCGCGAGCAGGGCCGGATCGTGGCCGAGAAGCGGCCGTACCTGCACGCGGTGGGGCACTGCTCGCGGTGCAAGACGACGGTCGAGCCGCGGCTGTCGCTGCAGTGGTTCGTCAACACCGGGCCGCTGGCCAAGGCCGCCGGCGACGCGGTGCGCGACGGCCGGGTGAAGATCGAGCCGGCCGAGCTGGCCAAGCGCTACTTCGCCTGGGTCGACAACATGCACGACTGGTGCATCTCCCGCCAGCTGTGGTGGGGCCACCGCATCCCGGTCTGGTACGGCCCGGCCGGCGAGATCGTCTGCGTCGGCCCGGACGAGACGCCGCCGACCGGCGAGGGCTGGCGGCAGGACGAGGACGTGCTGGACACCTGGTTCTCCAGCGGTCTCTGGCCGTTCTCCACCCTCGGTTGGCCGGAGCGCACTCCGGACCTGGCGAAGTTCTATCCGACCAGCGTGCTGGTCACCGGCTACGACATCCTGTTCTTCTGGGTCGCCCGGATGATGATGTTCGGCCTGTACGCGATGGACGGCGTGCAGCCGTTCGACGTGGTGGCGCTGCACGGCATGGTGCGCGACGAGCACGGCAAGAAGATGTCGAAGTCGTTCGGCAACGTGGTCGACCCGCTGGACTGGATCGACCGGTTCGGCGCCGACGCCACCCGGTTCACGCTGGCCCGGGGCGCCAACCCGGGTCAGGACGTGCCGGTCAGCGAGGAGTGGTGCCAGGGCTCCCGCAACTTCTGCAACAAGCTCTGGAACGCGACCCGGTTCGCGCTGCTCAACGGCGCGCACACCGACGGCCCGCTGCCGGACGCCGGTGGTCTGTCGACCGTCGACCGGTGGATCCTGTCCCGGTTGGCGCACGTCACCGCCGAGGTGGACGAGCAGTTCGAGGCGTACGAGTTCGCGAAGGTCTGCGACCTGCTCTACCACTTCGCCTGGGACGACGTCTGCGACTGGTACGTGGAGCTGAGCAAGCCGGTGCTGGCCGAGGGCGGCCCGGCGGCGGACGCCACCCGCCGGGTGCTCGGGCACGTGCTGGACCAGCTCCTGCGGCTGCTGCACCCGGTGATCCCGTTCGTCACCGACGAGCTGTGGGTCGCGCTCAACGGCGGCGAGACGGTGTTGACGTCGGCCTGGCCGGTCGCCGACCGTACCCTGGTCGACGACGCCGCGGAGGGCGAGGTCGGCACCCTTCAGCGGGTGGTGACCGAGGTCCGGCGGTTCCGGTCGGACCAGGGCCTGCGCCCGACCCAGCGGGTCGCCGCGCGGCTCGACGGCCTGGCCGGCGCGGGCATCGCGGCGCACGAGCCGCTGGTCCGCTCGCTGGCCCGGCTCGACGCGCCCGGTGACGACTTCCAGGCCAGCGCCACGCTGGCGATGCCCGGCGCGGTGAGCGTCGCGCTGGACACCCGTGGCTCGATCGACGTGGCCGCCGAGCGTGCCCGGCTCACCAAGGACCGGGCGGCGGCCGAGAAGGAGGCCACCCAGGCGCGGGCGAAGCTGGACAATCCGGCGTTCGTCGGCAAGGCACCCGAGCCGGTGGTGGCGAAGATCCGTGAGCGACTGACGGTGGCCGAGGCGGACCTGGTCCGGATCGACGCCGCCCTGGAGGCGCTGCCCTCATGAGCGACCGTGCCGACCACGCCGCGTTCGTCGAGGTGGAAGCCGCGCTCAACGCGCGCGGCTTCACCCGGATGCACTTCGAGCTGGAGAAGATCGAGAGCCTGCTCGACCTGCTCGGCAGCCCGCAGCGGGCCTACCCGTCGATCCACCTGACCGGCACCAACGGCAAGACCTCGACGGCCCGGATGATCGACTCGCTGCTGCGGGCGTTCGGGTTGCACACCGGCCGCTACACCAGCCCGCACCTGGAGACCGTCCGGGAGCGGATCAGCCTGGACGGCGAGCCGGTGAGCGAGGAGCGGTTCGTGGCCACGTACCGCGAGATCGCGCCCCTGGCCGAGCTGGTCGACCAGCGGTCGGCCGAGCCGCTGACCTACTTCGACATGACCACCGCATTGGCGTTCGCCACGTTCGCCGACGCCCCGGTCGACGTCGCGGTGGTGGAGGTCGGGCTCGGCGGCGCGGAGGACGCGACCAACGTGATCCAGGCCGGCGTCGCCGTGATCACCCCGATCGGGCTGGACCACACCGAGTGGCTCGGCGACACGATCGAGGACATCGCGCTGCACAAGGCGGGCATCATCCATTCCGGCGCCACCGTGATCGCGGCGGCGCAGGAGGAGGAGGAGGCGGCCCGGCCGATCCTGGAACGCTGCGCCGAGGTCAACGCCACCGTCGCCCGCGAGGGCGCCGAGTTCGGGGTGCTGCGCCGGGCGGTCGCCGTCGGCGGCCAGGTGTTGACCATCCAGGGCCTGGGCGGAGTGTACGAGGAGATCTTCATTCCGCTGCACGGGGCGCACCAGGCGCAGAACGCCGCCGTGGCGCTGGCCGCGGTGGAGGCGTTCCTCGGCGCCGGGGCGCGGCGGCAGCTGGACATCGAGGCGGTCCGCGAGGGCTTCGCCGCGACCAGCTCGCCGGGCCGCCTGGAGCGGGTCCGCACCGCGCCGACGGTGCTGCTCGACGGCGCCCACAACCCGCACGGGATGGCCGCGACGGTCGCCGCGGTGCAGGAGGAGTTCGCGTTCAGCAAGCTCGTCGGCGTGCTGGCGGTGCTCGGCGACAAGGACGCCGCGAGCCTGCTCGAACTGCTCGAACCGGTGCTCGACTCGGTCGTGGTGGCGGAGAACAGCTCACCCCGGGCCATGCCGGTCGACGAGCTGGCCGAGCTGGCCCGGGAGGTCTTCGGGCCGGACCGGGTCCAGGTGGCCCGGGAGATGCCCGACGCCATCGAGGCGGCCGTGGCGGAGGCCGAGTCCGACGTGCCGGGCGAACTGTCCGGGGTGGGCGTGCTGGTCACCGGATCGGTGGTGACCGTGGCCGACGCCCGCCGGCTGCTCAAGCGATGACGGACCCGCAGCAGCACCCGGGCGCCGAGCCGCGGCCGTCCGGCCCGGACGCGCGGCGGTCGTCCCGGCCGGGCGCCCGGGCGCAGCCGGCCGGTCCGGAGCAGCCCGGCGGGCCGACGCCGGAGGGCGGGCGCCGCTCCGGCCTGCGCAACCCGGACAAGGCGGTACGCGGGCTGGGCGCTGGCACGCTCTCGCTGGAGGCGTTGGTGCTGCTGCTCGCCATCCAGCCGATCCGGGTGGTCGGCGGCGACCTGGGCGGCGCGGCGATCGGCGTCATCGTCGCGCTGGCGGTGGCCTGCGTGGCGCTGGCCGGCATGATGCGCCGCCCCTGGGCGTGGCACGCCGGGACCGTGCTCCAGGGGCTGCTGCTGCTCTCCGGGCTGCTGCACTGGTCGTTGTTCGCGCTCGGTGTGATCTTCGCGCTGGTGTGGGTGTACGCGCTGCACGTCCGGCGGGTCATCCTCGGCTGAGCGCCGTCGCGTGGTTCCGTGCGTTAAGTAGGGCCCCTTCCTCTACCTGAGGCGTTAAGAAGGGGCCCTTCCTTACATCTAGGCGTCGGCGAGGGTGCGCCACTGGGTGAGCGCCACGCCGTGACCGTCCGGGTCACGGAAGGCCGCCGCCCACACCTCCAGCTTGGTGCCCCGGTTGACCACACGCGGGGCGTAGGTGAATCGCACCCCGGACCCGCGCAGCCGCTCGTACGCCGCCTGGATGTCGTCGACCTCCAGGTTGACGTGCACCAGCCGGCGGCTGATCGGGGCGGCGCCGGTCACCCGGCGCAGCACCAGCCGGGTCGGCCCGGAGGAGAGCACGGCGTTGCCCTCGCCCCGGTCCAGCTCGTCGAAGCCCAGCTCGCGATAGAAGTCGAGGGACCGGTCCAGGTCGGTGACGAGCAGCGTGATGCCGACGCCGCTGATCGGGCTGGCCAGCTCGTCCGGTTCCGGGTCGGCGGACGGGCCGAAGATGGCCTCGTCCAGCTCCTCGGCGGTGGGCGGGGCGTCGGCCCGCGCGGTCGGGTCCGACGGCTCGTCCGGCGCGTCCAGCGGGACGTCGATCGGGTCGACCGGCACGGTGCCGACCGGCACGGTGTCGCGCTCCTCGGCCGGCGCGCGGGGCACCGGGGCGCGGCGGGGGAGCGGATTGGCGGCGGCCGGCTCGACCAGCTGTCCCTCCAGCACGACCGGGCCGCCGGGGCGCTGGTGCACCACCACCGGCTCGCGGTCCTCCGGGCGGGGCGGGACGTCGTCCAGGAACGGGTCCGGCGCGGGCGGGTAGTCGTCGCGGAACTCGTCCTCCGGGGCGCGCCCGGCCCACGGCGGCGCCTCCTGCGCGATGAGCGGCTCGTCGAGCGGGTCCGGGCCGGCGTACTCGGGCGGGAGGTCGGCGACCGCGGCGGCCGTCTCGGCGTGGGTCGGCACCTCGTCCCAGAGCACCCGCACGTGCCGCTGGTCGTCGAGGGCCACCCGGACCGGCAGCGCCTGGCCCAGCGAGGGCCACTTGGCGACCGGCACCCGGGGCTCGATGATCTTCTTGGAGCGGGGCGGCAGCCCGGGGGCGTCGATCACCAGTTGCAGCTCGCAGCGCCCGAACGCGTACTGGGTGGGTGGTTCGGAGGCGCTGTGCACATGTCCCAGGCCGACCACCCAGGTGCGGCCGCCGCCGCGCACCGTGGCCAGGGCGACCGCCAGCACCAGCAGCGCGACGCCGAGGGCCACGATCGCCCAGCTGGTCATGCCGAGGCCGAACACGGTCACGAAGGTGGCCACGGTGCCGAGCACCGCGCCGATCAGTTTGCGTACCGGCGCGATCGTGCGGTTCCCGCCATTCGCCACAGTGGACCTCCCAGGGGTTCCAGGGCCAGGCTAGGCCGCCGCGGCGGGCCAGGGAAGACGCAGCCGCCGCGCCGGCGCCGGGACCGGGTCGCTACGCTGACCGTACCCAGCCCGACCCCGTTTGAGTGCGCAGGAGGAAACCAGCGTGTCCAGCAGCAGCCCGGACGAGCGGACGCTCGTACTGATCAAGCCCGACGCGGTGCGCCGTGGTCTGGTGGGCGAGATCCTGTCCCGTTTCGAGCGCAAGGGCCTGCGGATCGACGCGATGGTGAGCCGGACCATGGACGGCGACTTCGCCGACCAGCACTACGCCGAGCACGTCGACAAGCCGTTCTACCCGCCGCTGAAGACGTTCATGACCGGTGGCCCGCTGGTGGCGCTGGTGCTCTCCGGCGACCAGGTGATCGACGTGGTGCGCGGGATGATCGGCAGCACCGACGGCCGCAAGGCCGCCGCCGGCACCATCCGGGGCGACCTGTCGCTGTCGAACCGGGAGAACCTGGTGCACGCCTCCGACTCGACCGACAGCGCCAAGCGCGAGATCGCCCTCTGGTTCCCCGAGCTGGGCTGACCGGAACCGCCGACGGCCCCGGCCCGCCTCGCGGGACCGGGGCCGTCGCGCGTCCGGCGTCAGTCCAGCGCCGGCGGCTGGGTCCGGCAGGTCACCGCGACCCGGTTCCACACGTTGATGGTGGCGATCGCCGTCACCAGGTCCGCGAGTTCCTTCTCCGACCAGACCTTCGCCGCGGCGTCCCAGACGTCGTCCGGCACGCCGTGGTCACCCAGCCGGGTCACCGACTCGGTGAGGGCCAGCGCGGTCCGCTCCCGCTCGTCGAAGAACGGCGCCTCCCGCCACGCCGCGACGGCGAACAGCCGCCGGCTGTTCTCCCCGGCCTCCAACGCCTCCCGGCTGTGCATGTCCACGCAGAACGCGCAGCCGTTGAGCATCGACGCCCGGAGCTTGACCAGCTCCAGCACCGTGTGGTCCACGTTCGCCCGGACGTACTTCTCCAGCCCCAGCACGGCCCGGTACGCCTCCGGCGCCACCGCCGCCATGTCGATCCGGCTCATCGCCGCCTCCTCGGAAATTCGGGTACGCGGACAGGACGGTCCACCGCCGGCCGGGTGTGACGCGGTGTGACGCCGCTCATGCCGAGGTCTGGACAGGCGTCGTTGAGGTGCCGGTCACCTCGGGCCGCGTCCCCGGCCATGTCGGGTCGGTAGACCGGTCTGGCGAGTTCGTCGAGACCGGGAGGACCCATGACGCACATCGACCGACGTACGCTGCTCCGCACCGGACTGGTCGCCGGGGCGGGGGCCGCCGGCGGGGCGCTGCTCGGCGGAGCCGGCGCGCCGGCCGCCCCGGCGTGGCGGCCGAGCGGGCGGCCGTCGCTCACCCACGGCGTGCAGAGCGGCGACGTGACCGCCGAGTCGGCGCTGGTCTGGACCCGGGCGGACCGCCCCGGCCGGATGCTCGTCGAGGTCAGCCGCCGACCGGACCTGCGCGGCGCGCGACTGGTGCGCGGCCCGGTGGTCGACCCGGACGGCGACTTCACCGGCCGGGTCCGGCTGCGCGGCCTGCCGGCGGGCGAGCGGCTGCACTACCGGGTACGGGTGGAGAGCCTGGACCGGCACGGCGTGTGCGGCGAGCCGCTGACCGGCTCGTTCGCCACCGCCCCCGGGCGGCACCAGCGGCGGGACGTGCGGTTCGTCTGGACCGGTGACATCGTCGGACAGGGTTGGGGGATCAGCCCGGACTTCGACGGCCTGGCGATCTTCCGGGCCATGCGCGAGCGGCGCCCCGACTTCTTCCTGTGCAGCGGCGACACGGTGTACGCCGACGGCCCGCTCGCCGAGCGCGTCACGCTGCCCGACGGACGGCTCTGGCGCAACCTGGTGACGCCGGAGAAGAGCAAGGTCGCCGAGACGCTGGCGGAGTACCGGGGGCAGTTCGCCTACAACCTGCTCGACGAGCACCTGCGGGCGTTCGCGGCCCAGGTGCCCCAGATCAACCAGTGGGACGACCACGAGGTGGTCAACAACTGGTACCCGGGGGAGATCCTGGTCGACGACCGGTACACCGAGAAGCGGGTGGACGTGCTCGCCGCCCGGGCCCGGCAGGCGTTCCACGAGTGGCTGCCGGCGCCGGCCGGCGGGCCGCTGTACCGACGCCTGTCGTACGGGCCGCTGCTGGACGTCTTCGTGCTGGACATGCGCACCTGGAAGGACCCGAACGACGGCAACACGTACGCCGACCCGGCGCGCGGCCTGCTCGGCCGGGCGCAGCGGGAGTGGCTGGTCCGGGAGCTGCGCGCGTCCCGGGCGACCTGGAAGGTGATCGCCAACGACCTGCCGATCGGTGTGGTGGTGCCGGACGGCCCGGGCGCGCAGGAGGGGGTGGCCCAGGGCGACCCGGGCGCGCCGGCCGGCCGTGAGCTGGAGTTCGCCGAGGTGCTGCGCGCGGCCCACCGGGCCGGGGTGACCGGCCTGGTCTTCCTCACCGCCGACGTGCACTACACCGCCGCCCACCACTACGACCCGGCCCGCGCGGCGGTGGGCGACTTCAGCCCGTTCTGGGAGTTCGTCTCCGGCCCGGCACACGCCGGGGCGTTCGGCCCGAACGCGTTGGACGGCACCTTCGGCCCGAAGGCCGTCTTCGTGCACGCCCCGCCGGCCGCGAACACCTCGCCGGCGGAGGGCTTCCAGCACTTCGGCGAGGTCGACATCGACGGGGAGTCGGGCGCGTTGACCGTGCACCTGCGCGACCGCGCCGGCGCCTCCCTCTGGAGCACCACGCTGCCGGCGCCCACCCGCCGCTGAGTGTGAGGAGGGGTCCCTTCCTATCGCGTAGGCGATAAGAAGGGGCCCCTCCTTACTCGGAGGCGGAGCCGGGGGCGGGGCGGGTAAGCTTGGGCGCACAGGCGACGACCCGGCCATCACCGGTGAGCCTCCGGAAGAACAGCCGGGCAACCGGCCCAGTAGAACCGGACGGGACGGCCCGTCACAGCCGACCAATGAGCGGGCGGTCGATCCTGACCGCCAAGCGGGGTGGTACCGCGGACCACCCGGGAGCGCCGTTCCAGGCGTACCCCGGACGGTTCGTCCTCGCAGACCCACCGACGAGTGAGCTGCGCGAGGAGAGCGACCCCCGATGGCCTATCCGTTGCACGACCCGACCGGCGCCGGCGTCCCGGCGAGCCCGGACCTGCCCGCGGTCGAGCGCCGGGTGCTGGAGCACTGGACCGCCGACAAGACCTTCGAAGCGTCCGTCGAGGCCCGCCCCGCCGGGGCCGACGGCAAGAACGAGTACGTCTTCTACGACGGCCCGCCCTTCGCCAACGGCCTGCCGCACTACGGCCACCTCTTCACCGGCTACGTGAAGGACGTGGTGCCGCGTTACCAGACCATGCGCGGGCGGCACGTCGAGCGCCGCTTCGGCTGGGACTGCCACGGGCTGCCGGCCGAGGTGGTGGCCGAGAAGCAGCTCGGCATCACCACCAAGGCGGAGATCCTCGACCTCGGCGTGGCCCGGTTCAACGAGGCCTGCCGGGCCAGCGTGCTGGAGTTCACCCACGACTGGGAGCGGTACGTCACCCGGCAGGCCCGCTGGGTGGACTTCGCCAACGACTACAAGACGCTCGACCTGGACTACATGGAAAGCGTCATGTGGGCCTTCAAGACCCTGCACGACAAGGGTCTGGTCTACGAGGGCTTCCGGGTGCTGGCGTACTGCTGGCGGTGCGAGACCCCGCTGTCGAACACCGAGACCCGGATGGACGACGTCTACCGGGACCGGCACGACCCGACGCTCACCGTCTGGTTCGAGCTGACCGCCGACGAGAACGCGCCGGAGGCGCTGCGCGGGCCGGTCCGGCTGGGCGTCTGGACCACCACCCCGTGGACGCTGCCGTCGAACCTGGCGCTCGCCGTCGGCCCGGACATCGAGTACGCGGTGCTGGAACGCGACGGTGACCGCTACGTGGTCGGCGCCGCCCGGCTCGGCGCGTACGCCAAGGAGCTGGAGGGGTACGAGCAGGTCGGCACCGTCCACGGCCGGGACCTGGTCGGCCGCCGCTACACGCCGCTCTACGACTTCCTGGTCGAGCCGGCCGGGCCGAACGCCTACCAGGTGCTCGGCGCGGACTTCGTCACCACCGAGGACGGCACCGGGATCGTCCACCTGGCCCCCGCCTTCGGCGAGGACGACCAGAACACCTGCAACGCCGCCGGCATCCCGACCGTGGTCACGGTGGACGACCACACCCGGTTCACCGCGCTGGTCCCGCCCTACCAGGGCGAGCAGGTCTTCGACGTGAACAAGCCGGTGATCCGGGAGCTGAAGGAGCGGGGGGTGGTGCTGCGGCAGGACACCTACACCCACTCGTACCCGCACTGCTGGCGCTGCGACACCCCGCTGGTCTACAAGGCGGTGTCGTCGTGGTTCGTCGCGGTGACGTCGTTCAGGGACCGGATGGTCGAGCTGAACCAGCAGATCAACTGGACGCCGGGACACATCAAGGACGGCTCGTTCGGCAAGTGGCTGGCCAACGCCCGGGACTGGTCGATCAGCCGGAACCGGTTCTGGGGCTCGCCGATCCCGGTGTGGAAGTCGGACGACCCGAACTACCCGCGCGTCGACGTGTACGGCTCGCTCGCCGACATCGAGCGCGACTTCGGCGTACGCCTGACCGACCTGCACCGGCCGGCGGTGGACGACCTGGTCCGCCCCAACCCGGACGACCCGACGGGCAAGTCGATGATGCGCCGGGTGCCGGAGGTGCTGGACTGCTGGTTCGAGTCCGGTTCGATGCCGTTCGCCCAGGTGCACTACCCGTTCGAGAACCGCGAGTGGTTCGAGCACCACTACCCGGGCGACTTCATCGTCGAGTACATCGGACAGACCCGCGGCTGGTTCTACACCATGCACGTGCTGGCCACCGCGCTGTTCGACCGGCCGGCGTTCCGCAACTGCCTGAGCCACGGCATCCTGCTCGGCTCGGACGGGCGCAAGATGTCCAAGAGCCTGCGCAACTATCCGGACGTCTACCACGTGTTCGACTCCTACGGGTCGGACGCGATGCGCTGGATGCTGATGTCCTCGCCGGTGCTGCGCGGCGGCGACATGGCGGTGACCGAGACGCTGATCCGGGACGCGGTGCGCCAGGTGCTCCTGCCGCTGTGGAACGTCTGGTACTTCTTCTCGCTGTACGCCAACGCCGACGGCCACACCGCGCGTCGTCGCACCGACTCGGTGAACGTGCTCGACCGGTACGTGCTGGCGAAGACGAACGAGCTGGTGGCGACCGTCGGCGCGCAGATGGACGCGTACGACATCTCGGGCGCCTGTGCGACCGTGCGGTCCTACCTGGACGCGCTGACCAACTGGTACGTGCGCCGCTCGCGGGACCGGTTCTGGGCCGGCGACGCGGACGCGTTCGACACGCTCTGGACCGTGCTGGAGACGCTCTGCCGGGTGGTGGCGCCGCTGGCGCCGCTGACCGCGGAGGAGATCTGGCGTGGGCTGACCGGCGAACGGTCGGTGCACCTGACCGACTGGCCGTCCGCCGAGGAGTTCCCGGCCGACCACGAGCTGGTCTCGGCGATGGACAACGTCCGGGCGGTCGCCTCCGCGGCGCTGTCCCTGCGCAAGGCCAAGGGCCTGCGGGTCCGGCTGCCGCTGGCGAAGCTGACCGTGGCCTCGCCGGTCGCGGCCCAGCTCCGGCCGTTCGCCGACCTGGTCGCCGACGAGGTCAACGTCAAGGAGGTCGTGCTCGCCGACGACCTGGACGCCTACTGCCAGCAGGTGCTGACCGTGGTGCCGCGGGCGCTCGGCCCGCGCGTCGGCAAGGCGGTCCAGCAGGTGATCAAGGCGGTCAAGGCGGGGGACTGGGAGCTGCGTGACGGCGCCCCGGTGGCCGCCGGGGTCACCCTCGCCGAGGGCGAGTACGAGCTGCGCCTGGTCGCCGCCGACGCGGAGCACTCGGCGCCGCTGCCCGGCGGCGAGGGCGTGGTGGTGCTGGACACCGAGGTCACCCCGGAACTGGCCGCCGAGGGGCTGGCCCGGGACGTGGTCCGGGTGGTGCAGCAGGCCCGGCGGGACGCCGACCTGGACGTCTCGGACCGGATCGCGGTGGCCGTCTCGGCCTCCGAGGAGGTGCGCGCGGCGGTCGCCGCGTACACCGGGTTCGTGGCCCGGGAGGTGCTGGCCGACACCGTCGACTTCGCCGAGGGGCTCGAGGGCTTCGCCGGCGAGGCGGGCGACGGTGAGCGCGTGGTGGTGAGCGTCCGCCGCGTGTGAGATGTAAGGAAGGGGCCCTTCTTAACGCTTTCGGTATAGGAAGGGCCCCTTCCTAACACGCGCACCGGCGGGTGGACCGCGGGCCACCCGCTCGGCCGGGGGTGGCGGCGTCGGCTACCGTGACAGCGCCTGTCTCACGTACGACCGCCGGAGGACCCGTGCCCCTGCTCTACACCATCGGCAAGCTCACCGTGGCGCCCGCGCTCCGGTTGGCCTTCCGTCCGCACGTGGAGGGGTTGGAGCACATCCCGGCGACCGGCGGGGCGATCTTCGCGGGGAACCACCTCTCCGTCGCCGACGAGCTGCTCCTCGGCACCGTGGTCCCCCGGCACCTGGCGTTCTGGGCCAAGTCGGAATACTTCAACGGCACCGGGGTCAAGGGCGGCTTCTCCAAGTTCGTGCTGACCGGGCTCGGCGCCATCCCGGTCGAGCGGGCCGGCGGACGGGCCGCGCTGTCCGCGTTCGACGCGGCGATCCCGGTGCTCAAGGCCGGCGACCTGGTCGCCGTCTACCCGGAGGGCACGCGCTCGCCGGACGGGCGGCTCTACCGCGGGCGTACCGGCGCGGCCCGGCTCGCGGTGGCCGCCGGAGTGCCGATCATCCCGGTCGGCGTGACCGGCACCGACAAGGCCCAGCCCATCGGTACGCGGGTGCCCCGGCCCGGCCGCGCCAAGATCACCATCAGGTTCGGCAAGCCGCTGGACTTCACCGGCCGCCCGGACGACCGCACCTCGCTGCGCGCCATGACCGACGAGATGATGTCGGAGATCCAGAAGCTCACCGGCCAGGAGTACGTCCCGCGCTACGCCCCGAAGCGCAGCGAGCAGACGCCGGGTGAGGCGGCCGCCTGAGGCGAGACGCTCAGGACTGCTTCGGGACCACGACCCGCTGGCGCAGCTCGTCGAGCAGCCGGCCGCTGTCGTCCACCGACAGCCGGGTGAACACGCCGGTGGTGAGGCTGCCGTGGTCGACCGAGGTGCACACCACCACCGCGTCGCCGTCCGCGCGGCCCACCGCGCAGCGCTCGTGCCGCCCGCGTACGCCGGTGTCCACGGTCACCGAGGGTTGCAGGTCGTAGTCGCCGGCGAGGCGCTTCAGCTCGGCCTCGGCGTCGGACTCCGGGCTGAACCGGAAGCCGGTGCTGCCGAACAGCGTCACCCGCTTGCCGTCGTTCGTGGTGTAGATGCCGGCGAACGTGTCCTCGGCGAGCCAGTCCGCCTGGCGTACCCGGCTCTTCAGGTCCTCGGCCGCCGCCTGGCTGCCCTGGTCCTGGCGCAGCCGCATCGAGTCGAACTGGTCGGGGAGGCTGGCGCTGGCCGGGTACTGGCTGGACAGCGGCTGGGCCCACCACAGCGGCACGCCGCAGCAGCACGCCACGGAGAGCAGCAACAGCCAGGGCCAGCGACGTCGCCGGCGTACCGGCACCGGCACGTACCCCTTGGGGGCCTGCCAGCCCGGCGGCGGCGCCACCGGCGGCGGGGTCCTGCCCCGGCGCTGCTTCGGCGGGCGCGCCTGCTTCGGCGGCCGCGGCGGGGCGACCGGGGTCGGCGGCGGGGTGTGCGCCGGCGGCGACACCGGCCGGGCGGCCGGCGGACCCGGGTACGGCGGGGTGTGCGCGGGCGGCGACACCGGGTGGGCGGCAGCCGGGTGCGGCGGCGGGGCCGGGTGGGCGGCAGCCGGGTGCGGCGCCGGGTGGGCCGGCCAGGGCGCGGTGTAGGGCAGCGTCGGCGGCAACGCCGGCAGCTCGACCGAGTGCAGGTCCCAGCCGGTGGTGTCCACACCCGCCCACGGGTCGACCGGGGTGGCGTGTTCGGGGGAGTCGACCGGCGGCACCGGCGTGGGCTCGGCCGACTCGCCCCAGGCACGCCGCCGGGCCGGCGGGGGCGGGACCGCGGCGGAGCCGCTCCAGCGGGGCGCGGTCTCGACGCGGGTGGGGTTCGGCCCGGGCTCGACCTTCGTCCGGTCCGGCGCGTCCTCGGCGCGGGTGGGGGCCGGCGCGTCCTCGACCCGGGTCGGGTCGGGGGCCGACGGGGTCGGCGCGGCGCGGCCCGGCACGGCGGCGGAGCCCCGGGCGCGTCCGGCCGGCGCGGGCGGGGTGTCGTCGGCGTCCGTCCCCCGCGGCGCGGCGACGGGGTCGGCCGATACCGCGGACGCCTCGGTGGCGTCGGCCGCTCCCGGCGGGGCTGCGTCGTCCGGGTCGGGGCGGGCGGTGTCCTGCGGGTCCGGGCGGGCGGTGCCGTCCGGGTCGGGTGGCGCAGGGGTGGCGGTCGGCTCCGGTGGTGCGGTGTCGGCCGGGGGTGCGGTGCCGCCGTTCGGGTCGCTGTCCCGGTCCGTCGGCGGCGCCGAGCCCGGCGCGTCGCGCTCCGGCGCGGAGCTGTCCGGGGCGGGGTCGGCGAGCTGGCCGGCGGCCTCGGCGGAGCCCTCGGCGTCGACCTGCTTCGGCACGGGCGACGGCGGCTCGGCGACGACCCGTTCCTCGGTCCCGTCGGCCGGCCGGCCCGCCCCCGGCTGCGGCTGCGACATCGCGGCAATCTCCTCTCGCGCCCGTTGCGAGGTTAGTACCGCCCCGCCACCTCCGCCGAATCCCCGCCCACCCCCCGACCCTCGCCCCCACTGTCGCTCCCGCCGGTGACCAAGGAGTTCGCGTGGGCGGGGAGCGTTCTTCGGCGCGCCAACTCCTTGATCAACGGGCGTGGGGTGGGGGAAGGGTGGCGGTGGGGGAGGTCGGGGCGGGGGACCGCGTACCCTTGGGCATCATGAGTGCCCCGTCCACGACCCCACGTCCCACCGCCGACAACTCGGTCTGGCCCCGGCTGGAGCCGCTGCTGCCGCAGGTGACCAAACCCATCCAGTACGTGGGTGGGGAACTGGGCGCGGTGGTCAAGGACTGGGACGCGGCGACCGTGCGCTGGGCGCTGATGTATCCGGACGCGTACGAGGTGGGCCTGCCCAACCAGGGCGTGCAGATCCTGTACGAGGTGCTCAACGAGCTGCCCGACGTGCTGGCCGAGCGGACGTACGCGGTCTGGCCAGACCTGGAGACCCTGATGCGCGCCCACGGCGTGCCGCAGTTCACCGTCGACGCCCACCGGCCGGTGCGCGACTTCGACGTGTTCGGTGTCTCGTTCTCCACCGAACTGGGCTACACCAACCTGCTCACCGCGATCGACCTCGCCGGCATCCCGCTGCTCGCCGCCGACCGCACCGACGCCGACCCGGTGATCGTGGCCGGCGGGCACGCCGCCTTCAACCCGGAGCCGATCGCCGACTTCGTCGACGCCGCCGTGCTCGGCGACGGCGAGGAGGCGGTGCTGGAGATCACCGCCATCGTCCGGGAGTGGAAGGCCGAGGGCTCCCCGGGTGGCCGCGACGAGCTGCTGCTGCGGCTGGCCCGCACCGAGAGCGTCTACGTCCCGCGCTTCTACGACGTCGACTACCTGCCCGACGGCCGGATCCAGCGGGTCGTGCCGAACCGCCCGGACGTGCCGTTCCGGGTGCACAAGCGCACGACCATGGACCTGGACGCCTGGCCGTACCCGAAGAAGCCCCTGGTCCCGCTCGCCGAGACGGTCCACGAGCGGTACGCGGTGGAGATCTTCCGGGGCTGCACCCGGGGCTGCCGGTTCTGCCAGGCCGGCATGATCACCCGCCCGGTGCGGGAGCGGTCGATCACCACGGTCGGCCAGATGGTGCAGCAGGGGCTGGAGTTCTCCGGCTTCCACGAGGTCGGCCTGCTGTCGCTGTCGTCGGCCGACCACTCCGAGATCGGCGACATGTGCTCCGGCCTGGCCGAGCAGTACGCCGGCACCAACGTCTCGCTGTCGCTGCCCTCGACCCGGGTGGACGCGTTCAACATCGACCTGGCCCAGGAGCTGTCCCGCAACGGGCGCCGGACCGGCCTGACCTTCGCCCCGGAGGGCGGGTCGGAGCGGATCCGCAAGGTGATCAACAAGATGGTGTCGAAGGAAGACCTCATCCGCACCGTGGTCACCGCATACTCCAACGGCTGGCGCCAGGTGAAGCTCTACTTCATGTGCGGCCTGCCCACCGAGACCGACGAGGACGTCCTGGAGATCGCCGACATGGCGCACGAGGTGATCCGGGCCGGCCGCGCCGCCACCGGATCCAAGGACATCCGCTGCACGGTCTCCATCGGCGGGTTCGTGCCGAAGCCGCACACCCCGTTCCAGTGGGCGTCGATGTCCACCCCGGAGGTCATCGACAACCGGCTCAAGCTGCTCAAGCAGGCCATCAACAGCGACCGGTCGCTGGGCCGGGCGATCGGCTTCCGCTACCACGACGGTGAGCCGTCGCTGATCGAGGGCCTGCTGTCCCGGGGCGACCGCCGGGTCGGCGCGGTGATCCGCAAGGTCTGGGAGAACGGCGGCCGGTTCGACGGCTGGAGCGAGCACTTCTCCTACCAGCGCTGGGTCGACGCCGCGACCGAGGTGCTGCCGGCGTACGGCGTGGACCTCGACTGGTACACCACCCGCGAGCGCGAGGAGCTGGAGGTCCTGCCCTGGGACCACCTCGACTCCGGCCTGGACAAGGACTGGCTCTGGCAGGACTGGCAGGACTCGCTCTCCGAGTACGAGCAGGACGACTGCCGCTGGACGCCGTGCTTCGACTGTGGCGTGTGCCCGTCCATGGACACCGAGATCCAGATCGGCCCGACCGGCCGGAAGCTGCTGCCGCTGACGCCGGTCGGCGGGTTGAAGCAGCCCGCCGCCGCGCAGGGCTGACGGCGCCGAACCACCGCGGAGCGCGGGAACCCCTCGGGGTTCCCGCGCTCCGTCGTCTTTCGCGGCAAGCGCGCGCCGCCACGGGGTGGGGGTGCCCGCAGTGGTGCATCCTCGATACGCTGCGTCCGTATTGGACCGGCCGGGGGCCGGTAGCGGGGAGGACAGCAGCATGGGCATCACGCCGCCGGACACCGGCGATCTGCACGTCAGCGTCGAGGACCTGGACGCCGCCGCGGAATACGTCGAGCGCCTCAAGCAGTACGTCGACGACACCATCGGCTACGAGATGGAACGCATCAAGGAGCGGATGAAGGGCGACGGCACGAACGCCCAGACGGTCTCCAACGGCACGCCGTTCGGCGCGTACGAGGACGCCCGGATGCAGTGGGCGGCGCTGACGAAGTCCACGGCCAACATGGAGGCCCACCTGAAGGGCATCTCCCGCAAGTTGGCGGGCCTCAAGCAGGGCACCGAGGACATCGCGAAGGCGTTCCGCGACGCGGAGGCCCGCAACGCCGCCAACGGCAAGCAGATCGAGCGGCTGCTGGAGTCCGCGGCGCCGCCGCCGGAGGCCGGGCAGCAGCCCACCTACCCGTACACGGCCTGAGGGGGAGTCGGTCATGGCAGGAGGCACCTGGGAGCGCTGCGTCCGTGAGGTGACGCTGTCGGCGGACCCGGAGACCGTCGGGTCCGTGGGGTCGGGCTGGAGCAACCTCTCCACCGCGCTCGGCTACCTGCGCGACTCGCTGGTCGGGCGCTCGTTCGTGGGCCCGGTCGCGCCCGGTCAGGAGCGCCCGCACAGCGGCGGCCTGCCCGGCCTGCTGGCCGGGTGGAAGGGCAGCGGCGGCGACGCCTACCGCGAGCACCTGACCACCATCGGCAAGGACATCGAGGAGCTGATCACGCACGCCAGCGGCGTCAGCGGCGCGCTCTCGCGAATCGAGGGCGACATCCGCACGGCGGTCGCCAGCATCCCGATCCCGCTGATGGACGACTTCGGCTGGAACGAGTGGAGCCTGCCCGGCGGCACCGAGCTGGACGACGCCCGCGACGGCGAGAGCCAGTCCGGTTTCCTCGCCGCGCTGCGCAAGGACTACCAGGCCAACCAGTCGCTCTACGCCGACGGCGCGTTCCGCGACAAGGCCGACGACCTGGAGGCCACCATGAAGGTCGACGGCAACGCCGGCGACCAGAAGCGCGGCGGCTGGTGGGACACGAAGTCGCATCTGGACAACTGGTACCGGGACAACCAGGAGGCGGCCAACAAGGCGATGTCGCCCCTGCCGGTCGCCGTGGAGACCGAGCGCCCCAAGCTGGACGTGCCCCGGCCGAACACCCCCATCGATGACGATTTCCGCCAGGACACCCGTACCCCGCCCTCCGGCCTGCCGGACACCGGCTTGCCGGGCGGCGGCGGTGGAGGCGGCGGTGCCGGCGGCACGATGCCCTCGCTCGGCAGCACCGGGATCGGCGGTGGCGCCGGCGGCGGAGGTGGTGGGGGCTCGTTCACGCCCCCACCGACCATCGGCGGCTCCGACCTCGGCGGTGGTTCCGGCTCGTACACCCCGCCGGTCACCGGCGGCGTTCCCGGTTCCGGCAGCGGCTATCCGGGCTCCGGCGACCACGACTACGGCACCGGTCTGGCCGGCGCGGGCGGGCCGGGCACCATCACGGCCGGCGGCCCGGGCACCGGCTTCGGTGGTGCCGGTGGCGGGCTGAGCGGCGGTGCCGGTGGCGGCTTCGGCGGCGGTGGGGCCGGTCTCGGCTCGGCCGGCGGCATCGGTGGCGGTGGCCTCGGCGCGGCCGGCGGGATGGGCGTCGGCGCGCTGCCCGGCATGGTGGGCGGCGGCAACGGCAAGGTCCCGCCGCTGACCAGCGCGGCCAACGCGTTGCGCAGCGCCACCGGCGCGGGCGGCATGGGCGCGGGCGGCGCCCGGGGCGGCACGGCCGGCGCCGGGATGATGGGCGGCGGCATGATGGGCGGGCACGGCGGCGCCGGGCACGGCGGCGGCGGTGGCGAGCACTCGTCGTGGTTGACCGAGGACGACGATCCGTGGGGCGCCGGTGACGGCGCGACCCCGGGCATCCTGCGATGAGGACGGACGGATGAGGGTCAACGTCGGCGCGCTCCGGCCGGTGGCTGCCGGGGTGCTGGCCGGTCTGATGGTGCTGGGGGCCGCCCAGCCGGCGGCCGCCGCGCCGCGCCGGGCCGAGCAGTGGTATCTCGACGAGCTGCGGATCGACCGGGCGCACCAGATCTCCACCGGTCGGGGCGTCGTGATCGGGCTGGTGGACACCGGCGTCGACGCCGACCACCCGGATCTACGCGGCCGGGTGCTGCGCGGGGCCAGCACCCGGGACACCGGCGACGGTCGGCGCGACCCGGACGGTCACGGCACCCACATGGCCGGAATCATCGCGGCTAACGGCGCCGGCGTGGACGGCATCGCGCCGGACGCCCGGATCCTGCCCATCCGGAAGCCGCCCGGCGACTCGTTCACCGTGGAGGACTCCGCGACCGGCATCCGGATGGCCGTCGACGGCGGCGCCAAGGTGATCAACCTGTCCTACGGCGCCACCGGTGCCGTCGACGAGGGCGAGGTAGCCGCGGTCCGGTACGCGCTGGAACGCGACGTGGTCGTGGTGGCCGGCGCCGGAAACGTCCGGCAGCTCGGCCCGGACATCGCCGCGCCCGCCAAGTTCCCCGGGGTGATCGCGGTGACCGGCACCAGCCGGGGCGGCGGCTTCTGGAGCGGCTCGGCACAGGGCCCGGAGGCGGTGATCGCCGCGCCCGGGGACGAGGTCTACAACATCAGCCGGGACGGCGGTTACGGCTGGGGCGACGGCACCTCCGACTCCAGCGCCATCGTGTCCGGCGTCGCGGCGCTGATCCGGTCAAAGTACCCGAAGCTCTCCGCGCCCGACGTGATCAACCGGATCATCCGTACCGCGCGGGACGCCGGCCCGCCCGGCCGTGATCCGCGGTTCGGGTTCGGCCGGATCGACCCGGTGGCGGCGCTGACCGCCGACGTCCCGTCGGTGTCGGCGAACCCGCTGCTCGGCGCCGCCGCGGCCTCGCCCAGCGCGGCCGCGCCACCGGCCGCCGCCGAGGACGACAACTTCGACGTGACCAAGTACGGCGACCGCGGCGGACCCACCGACCAGCAGGTGATGGTCGTCGGGATCGGCATCGCGGTGGCGCTGGTGGTGCTGCTGGCACTGGTGGGGTTCCTGATCTGGAACCGGCGCCGGCACCGCCGCGAGCTGACCCGGGCGGGTGACATTCCGGACGAGGTGCTCGACCGGATGGGCGCCGGCGGGCACGGCCCACCGGTCCCGGCCGGTCACCCGGCCGCCCCGTCGGCCGGCTACGCCCAACCCGGCCCCCACTCCGGTCCGGGTGCCCACCCTCAGCCCGGGCAGTACCCCCAGCCGGGCCCCTACGCCCAGCCGGGTGCGAGCGCCAACCCGCCGCCGGCTCACGGGCAGCAGTTCCCACCCGGCCAGAACCCGTGGGCCCCGCCGCCCGCCGCCCCCGGCCCCACCCCGCCGGACACCCCCCGCTGACCCCCGCAGCCCCGCCCACCCCACCCCACCCCACCCCCCGCCCCACCCCTCGCGCGTCGATCAGGAGGTTGACGGCACCAACGGAGATCCACTTTCCCGCCAACCTCATGATCGACGCCGGGGTCAGGGTCGGGGTCGGGGTCGGACGCCGGAGGTCGGGGGCGGGCCGGGGTGGGAGGGTTCGGGGGGGTTTGACCCGGGGTGTGGTGGCCCCGGTCGCGGGGTGCGGCTGGGGCTGCGCCAGGATGGGGCGGACACGCAGGCACAGCCGAGGAGTTCACGATCGCCAGAAAGCCTCAACCCGAGGGCGGCCAGGCCCCCGTCGTCCAGCGGGTCCGCATCCGGTACGCCAAGCGGGGACCGCTGCGGTTCACCTCGCACCGGGACTTCGCCCGGGCCTTCGAGCGCGCCTTGCGCCGGGCCGGCGTACCGATCGCCTTCTCTCAGGGTTTCACCCCGCACCCGAAGATCTCCTACGCCTCCGCGGCGCCGACCGGCGTGGCCAGTGAGGCCGAATACCTGGAGATCGGGCTGCGGGAGCCGGTCGATCCGGCGGCGCTGCGGGCCGCCCTGGACGCCGCGCTCTCGCCCGGGCTCGACGTGCTCGACGCGGTCGAGGCCAACGGCGGCAGCCTGGCCGACCGGATCGAGGCGTCGCGCTGGCGGATCGAACTGCCCGGGGTGGAGCCGAGCGTGCTCGGCGCGGCCGTGGCGGCGTTCACCGCCGCGGAGGAGATCCAGGTCGAGCGGATGACCAAGCAGGGCCGGCGGACGTTCGACGCCCGCGCTGCGGTGATCGCCATCGATGCGTCGACGTCGTCTGAGACGCCTTCCGAGGCGGCGGCGGCACCATGTGCGATACTCGAACTGGTCGTGCGGCAGGTCACCCCGTCCGTACGGCCCGATGACGTCCTTTCCGGCCTCCGCGTGGTGGCCGACCTGGAGCCGCCGGTCACCCCGAAGGTGATCCGGCTGGCGCAGGGCACGCTGACCGCGCAGGGCGAGATCGTCGATCCGTTGGACGCGGATCGCGACGGGGCAGCCATCGGAGAGCACTGACCGACGGTCAGCGCTCTGGCAGGCAGACTTCGGCGGTCGCGCACCTGCGCGCCCGGCGGAAACACCTTTGCGGCAACCCTGCGTGGCAGCGCTCAACCGCGCCCGGGGCAGCCAGAACTGGAGAACGTCCATGCTCGAGAACGAGCCCGAGGGCGGCGAACGGACCGGCGCAGAGCCGGCCGAGGCGTCCGCCGCGACCACCGCCGACAGCGCCGCCACCACGGACGGCGCCGCCGAGGCGAAGCCGCCGGCCCGCAAGCGGGCCTCCCGCCGCAAGGCGGCTCCGCTGAACCAGCCGGAGCAGACCGACGCGCCGGTCGAGGCGTCCGCCGCGGCCGTGGGCAGCGGCGAGTCGCCGCAGGCCGAGGTGTTCGCGCCGGTGGCGGGAGAGTTGGACACCGCGCCGAAGACCACCCGCCGACGCCGCAAGGCGACCCCGGCGAAGGCGGTCGAGGAACCGGTGGCGGCTGCCGGGGTGGAGGCCACCTCGGCCGAGGTCGTGCCGCCGGTCAAGGTGACCCGTACCCGTCGTCGCAAGGCCACGCCGCCCGCGGCGGAGGCCGCGCCCGCGGTCGAGTCGCCGACCGAGGCGCCCGCGGAGGCCGTCGGGCCGGCGGTGGAGCCGCACGCGGTGGCCGAGCCGCAGGCCGACGCCGTGGTCGACGGGCCGGTCTCGGCTCCCGGAAACGCGGGTGAGATCGCCGAGGGTCGGGCCGCCCTCGCCGCCGAGGAGGACGCGATCGGCGAGGACGCCGAGGACGAGCCCACCCCGGACGAGGCCGCGCTGCCCCGCACCGACGAGGCCACGCTGGCCCGGGCCGGTGGGCTGTCGGACGCCACCGGCGCGGTGTCGACCGGCGCCGCCGTTCCGGGCGCCGCCGAGGAGCCGGCCGAGGCGCTGGCCGAGGAGCGGCCGACCACCGGCCGCCGTCGGCGGGCCGCGCTCAGCGCGCCGACCGTCCTGTTCATGCCCCCGCAGCCCGACGAGGTGCCCGCCGTCCGGGTCACGTACCCGGTCGCCGAGGAGCCGGTGGAGGAGCCGGTCGAGACCGGTCGGCGCCGGCGTCGTGGTCGCCGGGAGGCCGAGCCGGTCGAGGCCGAGGTCGAGGTCGAGGCCGCCGAGGAGGAGGCCGCCGAGGTCGAGGAGACCGACGAGGACGACGAGGCCGCCGCGGCCCGTCGCCGTCGCCGCCGCGGTCGCCGCGGCCGGGGCCGGGGCAAGGGCGGCGCCGAGGAGTCCGAGGACGAGGACGTCGAGGAGTCCGGTACGGCGGAGACGGCCGACGCCGAGGCCGAGGAGGCCGCCGAGGAGGAGGAGGCGGAGGGCGAGGGGATGACCCGTCGCCGTCGTCGCCGCCGTCGTCGGGGTGCGGGGGAGGCGGAGACCGCCACCGAGGACGGCGTGCCCACCGTCGTCAAGATCCGTGAGCCGCGCAAGCCGGTCGACGAGGTGCAGGGCGTCTCCGGCTCGACGCGGCTGGAGGCCAAGCGGCAGCGCCGGCGGGACGGTCGCGAGCAGCGGCGCACCCGGCCGCCGATCCTGAGCGAGTCGGAGTTCCTGGCCCGCCGTGAGGCGGTCGACCGGGTGATGGTGGTCCGCCAGCGCGGCGACCGTACCCAGATCGCCGTGCTCGAGGACGGCGTGCTGGTCGAGCACTACGTCACCCGCAACTCGTCCGGCACCATGGCCGGCAACGTCTACCTGGGCAAGGTGCAGAACGTCCTGCCCAGCATGGAGGCGGCGTTCGTCGACATCGGGCGCGGACGCAACGCCGTCCTGTACGCCGGCGAGGTCAACTGGGACGCCACCGGCCTGGAGGGCCGGGCCCGCTCGATCGAGCAGGCGCTGCGCTCCGGCGACTCGGTGCTGGTGCAGGTGACCAAGGACCCGATCGGACACAAGGGCGCCCGGCTGACCAGTCACATCGCGCTCTCCGGCCGGCACCTGGTCTATGTGCCCAACGGCAACGCCTCCGGGATCAGCCGCAAGCTGCCGGACACCGAGCGCAAGCGCCTGCGGGACGTGCTGAAGAAGCTGGTGCCGGACGGCGCCGGGGTGATCGTCCGGACCGCGGCCGAGGGCGCCAGCGAGGACGAGTTGGCCCGCGACGTCAAGCGTCTCCAGGCGCAGTGGGAGGACATCCAGGCCAAGGCGGCCTCCGGCGGCGCCCCGGTGCTGCTCTACGAGGAGCCGGACCTGGTCATCCGGGTGGTGCGGGACCTCTTCAACGAGGACTTCCGCGAGCTGGTGATCGAGGGTGAGCCGGCGTACGACCTGGTCGAGTCGTACCTGTCGCACGTCTCGCCGGACCTGGTGGCGCGGCTGCGCCGGCACGCCGGCGTCGCCGACGTGTTCGCCGAGTACCGGATCGACGAGCAGATCCTCAAGGGCCTGGACCGCAAGGTGTTCCTGCCCTCCGGCGGTTCGCTGGTGATCGACCGGACCGAGGCGATGACGGTCGTCGACGTCAACACCGGCAAGTACACCGGCTCCGGCGGCAACCTGGAGGAGACGGTCACCCGCAACAACCTGGAGGCGGCCGAGGAGATCGTGCGCCAGCTGCGGCTGCGCGACCTCGGTGGCATCGTGGTGATCGACTTCATCGACATGGTGCTGGAGTCGAACCGGGAACTGGTGCTGCGCCGACTCACCGAGTGCCTCGGCCGGGACCGCACCAAGCACCAGGTCACCGAGATCACCTCGCTCGGCCTGGTCCAGATGACCCGCAAGCGGATCGGCGCGGGCCTGCTGGAGGCGTTCAGCGAGACCTGCGAGTGCTGCAAGGGCCGGGGTGTGATCATCCACACCGAGCCGGTGCCGGAGAAGCCGCGTGGCGGTGGCGCGGGGGACAAGGTCAAGGCGGTCGCCTCGGCGGTCGCCACCGCGCCGGTCGAGGAGAAGGGCCGTCGCCGGGGCCGCAAGGCCGCCGCGGAGAAGCCGGCCGTGGAGGCCGCGCCGGAGTCGCCGGCCGCCGAGTCGCCGGCCGCGCCGGAGCGGACCGTCGCCGAGGTGGTCGAGTCCACCGACGACGACTACTACGACACCCAGGGTTACGACCTGTCCCGGTTCGAGACGGACACGCCGGCCGCCCCGGCGGTCGCGGACAGCCAGGAGGGCGACTCGGCCCGGCTGGCCGCCGCCGACGACCCGGACGCGATGGGTGACGGGGAGAGCGACGACGAGAGCGCCGAGGGCGGCACCTCGCGGCGGCGGTCCCGCCGTGGCGGCGCGCGGCGGCGTACCCGGCCGTGAGCCGCTGACCTGCGCGGCGTTTGACAGGGCCCCCGCTCCGGCAACAGAGTGCCGAGCAGGGGCCCTGCCGTTTCCCCGTCGACCCCCGGTCGGGCCGGCTCGCCCCGGAGGGAGGACTCATGCGTCGGGTGTTCGCGGTCACCGCGCTGACCGGACTGCTGCTGGCGGGCGCGGGCTGCGCCGACCGGAGGGACGACCCCTTCGCGGTCGGCTTCGCCTCACCGGCCCCGGCCGCCACCTCGCCCGCTCCGGCTCCGACCGCCACCGGCGACGCCGGTGTCTGCGCCCGGGCCAAGCAGGCCGGCTCCGCGGCGGTGCAGACGTACGTGTTCAAGCTGGCGGAGATGCTGCGCGCGGGCGGCACCGGGGACCGGAGCCGGGCGGACGCCGCCGAACGGGACGCGGAGGCCGCGCTGGCGGGTTGGCGGGACGTCCTGCGGGAGCAGTCGGGGCGGGCCACCGACGCGCGGCTGCGGACCCTGCTGGCGGACCTGGCCACCGAGGTGGGCGGGCTCGGCACGGACGTGCGGGCGATCGACGAGACGGAGTTCGACCGACTCCAGGGGCGCCTCGACCAGCTCTGCCCGGCCTGATCGGCGGGCCCGGTTTGGGCGGCGGGCCGGGTATGGCGTACCCTTGCCTGCGGCGCACTTTGGTGTGCCGAGTTCCCGCGTGCCCGCGCCGCCGGTGTCACGGCTCCCGGCGAGACGCCGTGGGAACGACCGGCCGGTGACGGTCGGTGAAGACGCCAGCAGCCTCAACGACAGGGAGTCCGCCTCCGATGTACGCGATCGTCAAGACCGGCGGCAAGCAGTACAAGGTCGCCGAGGGCGACGTGATCGAGGTCGAGAAGCTCGCCGGTGCCCCCGGCGACGCGGTGAAGCTCACCGCGGTGCTCCTCGTCGACGGTGACGACCTGGTGACCGACGCGGCAAAGCTCGCCAAGGTCGCGGTGTCCGGCGAGATCGCCGCGCACACCAAGGGCCCGAAGATCCGGATCCACAAGTTCAAGAACAAGACCGGCTACCACAAGCGTCAGGGTCACCGGCAGCCGCTGACCCAGATCAAGGTGACCGGCATCTCCAACAGCGGGAAGTAGGTCGTCCTCCAATGGCTCACAAAAAGGGTGCGTCCAGCTCGCGTAACGGCCGTGACTCCGCGGCCCAGCGGCTCGGCGTGAAGCGCTTCGGTGGTCAGGTCGTCAGCGCGGGTGAGATCCTCATCCGTCAGCGTGGCACCAAGTTCCACCCCGGTGACCTGGTCGGCCGTGGCGGCGACGACACGCTGTTCGCCCTCGCCGCAGGTTCCGTGCAGTTCGGCTCCAAGCGCGGTCGCAAGACCGTCAGCATCGTGCCGCAGCAGTAGTTCGAAGGCGAAGCGGGCCGCGGACCTCGGGTCCCGGCCCGCTTCGCTTTTCCACGTGCGGGGCGGACCCCGCTGGAAGGATTGGCGTCGTGACGACGTTCGTTGACCGGGTCGTCCTGCACATGCAGGCCGGCGACGGCGGGCACGGCTGTGTCTCGATCCACCGGGAGAAGTTCAAGCCCTTCGGCGGCCCGGACGGCGGCAACGGCGGCCACGGCGGCAGCGTGTCGCTGGTGGTCGACGCGCAGGTCACCACGCTGCTCGACTTCCACTTCCGGCCGCACCTGAAGGCCGACAACGGCAAGGGCGGTGCCGGCTCGAACCGGGACGGCGCCAACGGCCGCGACCTGGTCATCAAGGTGCCCAACGGCACCGTGGTGCAGAGCCTCGACGGCGAGGTGCTGGCCGACCTGGTCGGGGTGGGCACCACCTTCGAGGCGGCCCGCGGCGGTCGGGGCGGCCGGGGCAACGCCTCGCTGGCCAACGCCCGCCGCAAGGCCCCCGGCTTCGCCGAGCTGGGTGAGCCCGGCGACAAGCTCGACGTGGTGCTGGAGCTGAAGAGCGTCGCCGACGTCGGCCTGGTCGGCTTCCCGTCGGCCGGCAAGTCCTCGCTGATCTCGGTGATCTCGGCGGCCAAGCCGAAGATCGCCGACTACCCGTTCACCACGCTGGTGCCGAACCTGGGCGTGGTGCGGGTGGACAACCACACGTTCACCGTCGCCGACGTGCCCGGCCTGATCCCGGGCGCGGCCACCGGCAAGGGCCTGGGCCTGGAGTTCCTCCGCCACGTCGAGCGTTGCGCGGTGCTGGTGCACGTGGTCGACACCGCGACGCTGGAGCCGGGCCGCGACCCGCTCGCCGACATCGACGCCATCGAGTCGGAGCTGTCCCAGTACGGCGGGCTCGCCGACCGGCCCCGGCTGGTCGCGCTGAACAAGGTCGACGTGCCGGACGGCAAGGACCTCGCCGACATCGTCCGCCCCGACCTGGAGGCCCGCGGCTTCCGCGTCTTCGACGTCTCCACCGCGACCCGTGAGGGGCTGCGCGAGCTGACCTACGCGATGGCCGAGCTGGTGGAGGAGGGCCGCCGCGCCGCCCCGCCGGCCGAGCCGACCCGGATCGTGATCCGGCCGAAGGCGGTCGACGACGCCGGCTTCACCATCGAGGTCGAGGCGGACGGCTCCTACACCGTCCGGGGCAGCCGGCCGGAGCGCTGGGTCAAGCAGACCAACTTCGACAACGACGAGGCCGTGGGCTACCTGGCCGACCGGCTGGCCCGCCTCGGCGTGGAGGAGAAGCTGGCCAAGGCCGGCGCGCAGGCCGGTGACCTGGTGCGCATCGGCGAGCGCGAGTTCGACTGGCAGCCGACGCTCTACGCCGGCGTCGACTTCGTCCCCGGCAACCGGGGCACCGACGTGCGCCTGGAGGAGAAGTCGAACCGCCCCTCGGCCTCCGACCGGCTGGCCGCGCGCAAGGCCCGCCGGGTACGGCCGGAGGACGAGATCGAGGCGGCCCCCGCGCCGGCGGAACCGGACTCCGAGTAGCCGTTTCGGGGTCGGTGCCCGGAAACCTCAGCGAAATCCGGTCGCCCTACCGTGGCCGGATGCTGATCGAATCCCGACCCGCCACCGATCCGGAGATCGCCACGCTCGTCGTCGCCCAGCAGCGTGAGCTGCGCGATGCCGACGGCGGGCTGGACGGGCAGGTCACCGTCGTGCACGGCGACATCCGCTACCTCGCCGCGGTGGTGGGTGGCCGGGCGGTCGGCTGCGGCGGCCTGCAGGCGCTCGACGCGGACACCGGCGAGCTGAAGCGGATGTACGTGCGGCCGGCGTACCGGGGGCGGGGCATCGCCCGGCAGTTGCTGGGCGCGCTGGAGGAGTTGGCGTTCCGGCAGGGGCACCGCACGGTGTGCCTGGAGACGGGCACCTACCTGCCGGCCGCGATCGCGCTCTACCGCTCCAGCGGCTACCAGCCCGTGCCGGTCTACGGCGAGTACGTCGACAACCCGTACAGCGTCTGCTTCGCCAAGCAGCTTCCGGTCGCCGCCTGACCCGCGCGTTTCCACCGGGCGTGTCGCCCCTGGTCAGGGGCGGTCGATCGGGGTGTCCAACCGGCTCCCGGTGCCCATCTCGTTGTTCAGCAGCAGACCGGAGGCGAGCATGCCGAAGCCGAGGAACAGGTGCAGCCAGTTGTCGGCGTCGTTGAGCGGGATGACGTTCGCGGAGGTCTCCCGGTCGATGAGGAAGCCGTAGAGCCACAGCACCAGGTAGAGCGCGCCGCCGCCGGCCAGGAACACCCGCGCCCCGGCCAGCCGCCGCGCCATCACCAGGCCGACCAGCCCGAACAGCAGGTGCAGCAGGTTGTGCAGCACCGACACCTGGAACAGACCGAACAGTTTCGCCTCCGAGTGGTGCCCGGCGAACGCCAGGTCCCCGTAGTGGGTGGTGACGCCGGGCACGAAGCCGAGCACGCCGATCAGCGTGAAGACGGCCGCCGCCGCGAGCGCCACCTTCTGCACCGCCGGCCGGGCCGACGGACGTCCGCGCACGTCACGTGCCATCCCTGTCACCCCCGTGAGCCCACGCCGCCCGGGCGGGCAGGCACCCCATTCTGTGACGGGGGCGGGTCGGTTCCGCAGAGAAATGACGAATCAGGCATGGACCCGACGACCGGGGGTAGGGCCCTTGTCACGCGGAAAGCAATTCGCGTGACCCCCCGAAGACAACCGCGAGGAACGCACGAGCGGAAGGGACACCATGACTCACGATCTTTCCCCCACGTCCGCCACGTACGAGTCGACGAACGGCGGCGGCGTGCGCGACCAGGCCCGGCAGGTCGGCTCCGACGCCGCAGGCGCCGGTGGCGCGGTCGCCCAGACCGCCAAGCAGCAGGGCCAGGAGGTGGTGGGCGAGGCCAAGCGGCAGGCCCGCGACCTCTACGGCGAGGCCCGCAACCAGGTCACCTCCCAGGCCGGTCAGCAGCAGCAGCGCGCTGCCAGCGGCCTGCGGTCGTTGGCCGACGAGATGCGCTCGATGGCGCAGCAGGGCGGCGGCTCCGGCCCGGTCACCGAACTGGCCCACCAGGCGGCCGAGCGGGTGCACGGCGTCGCCGGCTGGCTGGAGCAGCGCGAGCCGGGCGACCTGCTCCACGAGGTGAAGAGCTACGCCCGCCGCAACCCGGGCACGTTCCTGGTCGGCGCCGCGCTGCTCGGCGTGGTCGCGGGCCGGCTCACCCGGAACATCGCCGCCGTGGGCGACGACGACGGTGGCGTGCGGCCGGCGTACGACCCGGAGCGCACCGCGGTCCTCCCGACCACGCCGACCGTGCCCGCCCAGACCCCGCCGGGCGGCTACCTCGACCCGACGCCGGGCAGCTACGCCGAGCCGGACCCCGGCTACTCGGCGCCCGGCGCGGCCTACCCGGGTGGCGGCGCCCCGAACACCTGGGCCGACCCGGCCGGCGGCACCGGCCAGCCGCTGCCGCCGCCGAGCCAGACCGACCCGCTGCCGGGCGTGCCGTCGACCGGCGCTCCCCGCCCGTGAGCGGCCGGACCGGCGGAAGGGAGACCACGGCATGACCGTGCCGACGCAGGACCCCGGCTACCAGGCGACGGGCGCGCCGCACCACGCCGACGAGGTGCGGAGCAGCTCGATCGGTGAGCTGATGAGCCAGGTCACCGGCGACCTCTCCACGCTGATGCGCCAGGAGGTCGAGCTGGCCAAGGCCGAGATCCGCCAGGAGGGCAAGAAGGCGGGCAAGGCCGCCGGCTTCTACGGCGGCGCCGGCTTCGGCGGCTACATGGTGGCGCTCTTCGTCTCCATCGCGGTGTGGCAGTTCCTCGACAACGTCATGGACTCCGGCCTGGCCGCGCTGATCGTGGCCGTGATCTGGGCCGTCGTCGCCGCCGTCCTCTACTCGAAGGCGAAGCGGAACGCCGAGCAGATCCGTGGCCTGAAGCAGACCAACGACAGCGTGCAGCGCATCCCCGACGCACTCAAGCCGCACCCGGAGGGAGTCACCCGATGAGCACCGATCCCGACCAGATCCGCCGGGAGATCGAAGCCACCCGCAACAACCTCAGCTCGGACGTGGACGCCCTGGCGTACAAGGTCAGCCCGGGCCGCATCGTCGACGACCGCAAGCAGCGCGTGCGCAGCGCGCTGACGAACGTGAAGGACAAGGTGATGGGAACCGCTTCCGACCTCGGCCACAGCACCGGCCACGCCGCCCACTCGGTGGGCAATCACGCCTCCTCGACGGCGTCGACGGTGGGCGACAAGGCCCACTCCGCCGCCTCCGCGGTGAGCGACGCCGCGCACCGCGCGCCCCACGTGGTGCGGCAGAAGTCCGAGGGCAACCCGATCGCCGCCGGCGTGATCGCCTTCGGTGTGGGCATGCTGGTCTCCTCGCTCATCCCGGCCACCCGGCGGGAGCAGCAGCTCGCCGCGCAGGTCAAGGAGAAGGCGACCGAGCACGGCGGCGTGGTCAAGGAGAAGCTCGGCGAGGTCGCCGGGGAGCTCAGGGAGGAGCTGCGCGAGCCGGCGCAGCACGCCGCCGAGTCGGTGCGGTCCACCGCGCAGGAGGCCGCCCAGGCGGTCAAGGACGACGGCCGCAGCGCCGCGCAGGACGTGCGGGAGAGCGCCCACCAGGCGCGCTCCTGACGGAAGCTTCCGCGTCAGGCGGGGCTCCTTCTTGTCGCCCAGGCGATTGGAAGGGGCCCCGCCTCACCCGGTCAGCCGGTCTCCACCCAGAGCACCAGGTCGTCCGGGCGCCGCCCCGCCGATCGCCGGCGCAGCGTCCGGGTGGAGTGGGCCGCCATCCGCACCCGGCCGCCCGCGTAGGGCAACCCACCGCTTAGCCGCCGGCCGACCGCGAGCCACGCGCACACGCCCCGTTCCAGCAGCCAGACCGGCGCGGCGAGCGTCGTGTGCGCCGGGAAGACCTGGGCGCCGCCGGCCCGGCGCCGGCCGACCTCCGCCACCGCCACGGTGACCAGCCCGGCCCGCAGCAGCAGCCCCGGCCGCCGGGCGGCGAGCGCGACCGCCGTCGCCGGCAGCACAGCCAGCGCGGCCAGCAGCCACGCCGGTCGGGCCATCTCGTCGTACGCCTGGCGCACGCGCTGCCCGAGGAAGTGCCCGGCGGCGGGCGGAAGTCGCCGCACGTACAGCCAGGCGGGCGCGGCCTCGCTGCCCCCGTACGCCCGGACCGTCCGGACCAGCTCCAGGTTCTCGAAGAGCACGTCCGGGTCGTAGCCGCCCATGGCCAGGAACGTGCTCCGGCGCACCGCCAGGGTGCCCGGCCAGTCCCCGCCGAAGGCCCGGGCCAGCAGCGTCCGGCCGGTGTCCCACCAGGCGTGCCAGGGCAGCGGGTCGAAGTGGTTCTGCGGCCGGACCAGGTCCACCTGGTCGAGCAGGTCGTGCACGGCGCGCAGCGCCGGCAGGTCGTAGCGGACGTCGTCGTCGGCGACCACCACGTGCTCGTGCCGGGCCAGCGCCACCCCGGTGAGCACCCCGAGCACCTTGCCGTTGCGCCCGCGCAGCGCCGGATCCGGCGGAACGTGCCGGACCAGGCCCCTCCAGGCGGCGGCGTGGCGGGCGAACAGCGCCGGCGCGGATCCGTCGACCACCACCACGTCGACGGACCGGCTCAGCTCGCGCAGGTAGCCGGTCAGCTCGTCGAGACCCCGGTCGTCGTGGGCGCGCACCGGCAGGACGTACGCCATCGGCAGCCGGACCGGCGCGGACCGCAACGCGGTCCGGTCCGGGCGGCGCGGGTGCGCAGCGGTGTCCGTCACGTCGTCTCCCGTCCGCTGGGGGATCAGCCGGGTGCCCGGAATGCGGCTCCTGAAACCGTTTCGGCCGCCCTGAGCCGGGTAGCGCAGCCGGATACGGGCGTGCGGGTCGTCCGAGGTGGAGGAGACGTGATGAGCAGCAACGGAACGAGGTGGGCGCTGGCCGGCGCCGCCGCGCTGACGGCGCTCGGGATCACCCGGACGGTGGCCCGGCGCCGGCACCGACACCAGCCCGACCGGGAGGACGGCTGGTACGTGGTGCGCCGGGGCGTCACCGTCGACCGGCCGGTCGACGCGGTGATCGGCTTCTGGACCGACCGGGAACGGCTCGACCGGGGCCTGGCCGAGTGGGCCACCCTGGAGCAGCTCGACGACAACCGGTGGCGCTGCGTGGCCGCGGACCCGGCCGGCGGCGGCACCGAGTGGCGGGCCGAGATCACCGTCGAGGGCCCGGGCCGGTTCAGCTGGCGGGTGACCGACGGGCCGGTGGCCCAGCGGGGCCGGGTCGAGCTGGTCGCCGCGCCGCAGGACCGGGGCACCGAGATCCGCGCCGAGCTGCGGTGGCGCTCCGGCCCGCTGCGCCGGGCCGTCGGCCTGGTCGGCGGGAACGAGCCGGACCTGGCGCTGCGCACCGCGCTGCGCCGGATCAAGTCGCTCGTCGAGACCGGTCAGGTGCTGGACACCCGGCACGACCCGTCGGGGCGCAGCCCGCGCCAGGAGCGGGCGACGGACAAGGTACGCGAGAAGCTGATCGTGGGAGGACGGCCGTGAGGGCGCTGTGCTGGGAGGGCGTCGGCAAGCTCGCCGTGCGCGACGTGCCGGAGCCGACCGTCCGGTCGGCCGGCGACATCATCGTCAAGGTCCGGGCCAGCAGCGTCTGCGGCTCCGACCTGCACCTGATCAACGGCTACCTGCCGGCGATGCGCGAGGGGGACGTGCTCGGCCACGAGTTCATGGGTGAGGTCGTGGAAACCGGCCCCGACGTCCGGCGGATCTCCGTCGGCGACCGGGTGGTGGTCGGCTCCGTGGTGGCCTGCGGCAGCTGCTGGTACTGCCGCACCGAGCAGTACTCGCTGTGCGACAACTCCAACCCCCAGCCGGTCTTCACCGAGAAGTTGTGGGGCCACTCGCCGGCCGGCATCCTCGGCTACTCGCACGCGGCCGGTGGCTACTCCGGCAGCCACGCCGAGTACATCCGGGTGCCGTTCGGCGACGTCGGCGCCTTCACCGTGCCGGACGGCGTGCCGGACGACTCGGTGGTGTTCGCCTCCGACGCCATGCCGACCGGCTGGATGGCGGCCGACTTCTGCGCCCTCAAGGGCGGCGAGGTGGTGGCGGTCTGGGGCGCCGGCGGCGTCGGCCAGATGGCCGCCCGGTCCGCGCAGATCCTCGGCGCCGAGCGGGTCGTGGTCATCGACCGGCTGCCGGAGCGGCTCGACACCGCGGCCCGGCGCCTCGGCGTGGAGACGATCAACTACGCGGAGACCGACGTGCTGGAGGCGCTGCGCGAGCTGACCGCCGGCCGCGGCCCGGACGCCTGCATCGAGGCGGTCGGCATGGAGTCGCACGACGTCGGCCCGGCCTACGCGTACGACAGGGCCAAGCAGACGGTACGGCTGCAGAGCGACCGTCCGACGTCGGTCCGGCAGGCGATCATGGCGTGCCGCAAGGGCGGCACGGTCAGCATCGTCGGGGTGTACGGCGGGCTGGTGGACAAGTTCCCGCTCGGCGCGGCCATGAACAAGGCGCTGGTGCTGCGGATGGGGCAGATGCACGCGCAGCGCTACATCCCGATGCTGCTGGACCGGGTCGCGGCCGGCGAGATCGACCCCGGCTACCTGGCCACCCACCCGATGTCGCTGGAGGAGGGGGCACGGGGCTACGAGATCTTCGAGAAGAAGGAGGACGGCTGCCTGCGCACCGTCCTGCACCCGCAGGCCGCCTGAGCGTGGACGAGGGTGCGGACGCGCCGCTCAAGCGGCCGGACGCACCCCGTCCACCAGCAGCCCGCTGGGCGGCAGCGTCGGCATCCGGCCGAGGTCGAGCGCGAGGTCCTGCGGCGGGACGCGGTAGCTCATCGTGCCGGTCAGCTGAGCCACCGCCCGCTTCATCAGCTCGATGGTGATCCACTCGCCGGCGCAGCGGTGCCCGGTGAGGTGGTCGCCGCCGCCCTGCGGGACCAGCCCGAACGGGTCGTCCCGCCAGCCGGCGAAGCGCTCCGGGCGGAACCGCTCCGGCTCCGGCCAGATCCGTGGGTGGTGGTTCGTGCCGTACAGGTCGAGCAGCACGCGGCGGCCCTGCGGGAACGCGTACCCCCGCCACTCGAAGGAGCGACGCACCCGGGCGGCGGCGAGCGGGAAGAACGGGTAGTAGCGGCGTACCTCCTGCACGAACTGCTCGGTCGCGGTGTCGTCACCGACCAACCGGTCCCGCCAGTGCGGGTGGTCGTGCAACGCCAGCGCGGCGAAGACCACGTACCGGTCCACGGCGACGGTGGGGCGCAGCACGTTGAGCAACTCCACCGCCGCGATCCGGCGGGGCAGCGGCGCGCCCCGCTCGTCCCGGTGCTCGGCGACGACCCGCAGCGCGCTGCCCTCGGGCGCCGGCAGCGCGCCGGCGCGGACCCGGTCGACCTGCTCGCCGGCCCAGCGTTCGGCCCGGCGCCGGCCGAGCAGCCCGCGCCAGTGCTGCGGACCCAGGACGGCGGGAGCCTCGATCATCGCGTGCATCTCGGCGGTCCGGCGGGCCACGTCGACCTCGGCCAGGGGCACGCCGGCCCAGGCCCAGACCGCCCGGGTGAGGATCCGGCCCACCTCGTCGTAGAGCACGACCGGGCCGTCCTGCGCCCAGGCCGGGATCCGGGCCCGCCACTCGTCGTCGAAGAGCTGCCCGAGCCGGCGGATCGCGGCCGGTGTCATGATCGACATGAACATCGCCTTGCGGGCCCGGTGCGCCTCGCCGTCGAGACCCTGGACGCCGCCCACACCGGTCAGCGTGCGTTGCGCGCGCATCGGCATGGCGCCGCGCCGGACGAACCGCTCCTCGTCGTAGAACAGCTCGGCAGCCTCCCGGCCGCGCAGGCAGATCGTCGGCTCCAGCAGCAGCCGGGTCTGGAAGACGTCGGTGCCGAACCGGTCGCAGCGGGCGCCCACGAAGCGGTAGCCCTCGCGGAGGAAGGCCAGCGTGCTGTCCGGGCTCCGGTCGCTCGGCATGGTGCTCATCTCGGCGGCTCCTGACCCGGCTCGGTGGCCCTGCTCGACGTTGCGCTACCTACCCGGGCCGACACGGCCGAATCCTCCATTACCGCAGGTCCGGCCGGTCGGGGGAGGGGCCGGCCACGCGACCGGCCGCTGGCCCCTCCCCGGGTGCGGAAAAGCTGGTTGGCTCGGAAAGCGGGTCGGCGGTCGCCGGTCCGGCGCCCGCCGGCACGGCGTCCGGTGGGCGGTCACCGACGACGGGGGAGGACCCGGATGCGCGACGAGAGGGCGGCGGAGCGGCGACGGCCGGGAGCCGTGGCCGGGCTGCGGGGCGGCGGTCGGGAGGAGCCGCTGATCGGCGGTCCCCGCCGGGCCGCGCCCCGCCCGCCGCGGTTCTTCACCGTGCACCTCGGATTCGCGGCCGCCGAGCCCGCCGTCGCGCGGGAGCTGGCCGTCGCGTACGCCGAGGCGCTAAGCCTGCTCCGCCCGGAGCTGGCACTCGGCGCGGCGGCGCTGTCCCCGGCCGACGCCTGGCACCGGGCCGAGCGGTTGTTCTGCGGGGCGGTCGGGCCCGACGGCGAGCGCTGCGCCGACGTGGCCGACCACCCCGGTTTCCACCACGCGCCCGGGCCGGGCGGGCTCGGCTGGGGTGACGGTGACTGACCGCGCGGGTTCAGTCCAGGTCGAACTCGCCGTCCTGGGCGCCCGCCACGAAGGCGTCCCACTCGGCCTGGGTGAAGACCAGGACGGGCCCCTCCGGCTCCGCCGAGTTGCGCATCCCGATCAGATCGTCGACGAAGGCCACCTCGACCGCACCCTCGGAGGTGTCTCCCTCCGCGCGCTGCCACACCGCCCGAGAGAGGTCGAAATCGCCCTTGGGGTGCTGACCCATCGTTGTTCCTCCATCGCGACGCGTAACGAGAAGGTCCGTGCGGACCTCATCGGGCAGGATAAGCGGATGCCGAGCCTCACCCGTGCAGAGGCGACCGCGCGCCGCGCGTCGATCACTGTCGAGTCCTACCAGGTGGACCTCGACCTGACCGGCGACGCCGAGCGGTTCCGCTCCGCCGTCACCATCCGGTTCCGGGCCAACCCCGGCGCCGAGACCTTCGTCGACGTCAAGCCTCGCCGACTCCTGCGGGCCCGTCTCAACGACCGCGACCTCGACCCGGCCCTGCTGTCCGACGAGCGGTTGCCGCTCACCGGCCTGGCCGCGAGCAACACGCTCACCGTCGAGGCCGAGATGGCCTACTCCAACACCGGCGAGGGGTTGCACCGCTTCGTCGACCCGGCCGACGGCGAGACCTACCTCTACGCCATGTCCTTCCTGGACGACGCGCCGCGCATCTTCGCGGCGTTCGACCAGCCCGACCTGAAGGCGCCGGTGACGCTCGCCGTCACCGCGCCGCCGGAGTGGACGGTGGCGGCCAACGGGCAGCTCGCCGACCGGCCCGCGCCGGGGCGTTGGGAGTTCGCCCCCACCGCGCCGCTGGCCACCTACTTCGTCACGCTGGTCGCCGGGCCCTGGCACGTGCTGCGGTCCGAGCACGACGGCATCCCGCTCGGCCTCTACTGCCGGCGCTCGCTCGCCGCGCACCTCGACGCCGACGCCGACGAGATCTTCACCGTCACCCGGCAGTGCCTCGACCGCTTCCACCAGCTCTTCGCCGAGCGCTACCCGTTCGGCAAGTACGACCAGGCGTTCGTGCCCGAGTTCAACGCCGGCGCCATGGAGAACCCGGGCCTGGTCACGTTGCGCGACGACTACGTCTTCCGGTCCGCCGTCACCGACACCCAGCGCGAGCTGCGTGCCACCACCATCGCCCACGAGATGGCGCACATGTGGTTCGGCGACCTGGTCACCATGCGCTGGTGGGACGACCTCTGGCTGAACGAGTCCTTCGCGGAGTACCTGGGCACCCGGGTCACCGCCGAGGCGACTCGGTTCGACCGGGCGTGGACCACGTTCGCGAGCCGTCGCAAGGCCTGGGGCTACACCGCCGACCAGCGTCCGTCCACCCACCCGGTGGCGCCGCAGGAGGTGGCCGACGCCGCCCAGGCGCTGCTCAACTTCGACGGCATCTCGTACGCCAAGGGCGCCAGCGTGCTGCGCCAGCTCGTCGCCTGGCTCGGCGACGACGCCTTCCTGGCCGGGCTGAACGCGCACTTCGCCGCGCACCGGTTCGGCAACGCCACGCTCGCCGACCTGCTGGCCGGCCTCGGCGCCGCGAGCGGACGCGACCTGACCGCCTGGGCCGAGCGCTGGCTGCGTCGCGCGCAGGTGAACACGCTGCGCATCGAGACCGCGGTGGACGGCGACGGCCGGTGGACCGAGGTGGCGGTGGTGCAGACCGCCCCGCCGAGCCACCCGGTGCTGCGGCCGCACCGCATCGGCGTGGCCCACCTGACCGCCGGCGCCCCGGCCGTCCGGTTCGAGGTCGACCTCGACCCGGACGCCGACGGCGGCCGTACGCCCGTGCCCGAACTGGTGGGACAGCCGGCCACCGGCCTGCTGCTGCCGAACGCCGGTGACCTGACCTTCGCCAAGATCCGACTGGACCCGGCCTCGTCGGACGCGGTGCCGATGCTGCTGCCCGGCCTCGACGACCCGCTGGCCCGGGCCCTGCTCTGGGGCGAGGCGCTGGACGCGGTCACGGACGGGGAGCGGCCCGCCGCCGCGCTGGTCGGTCTGATCGCCGCGGCGCTGCCGGCCGAGACCGAGGTGACCATCATCGAGGACGTGCTGCTGCTGACCCGGCGGCTCGTCGACCGCTACCTCGACCCGCTGGCCCGCGACGCCGCGTTGCTGCGGGTGTCCGGCGCCTGCGCGGCGTTGCTCGCCGCCGCGCCGGCGGGCGGCTCGCGTCAGCTCGCCGCGGCGCGAGGGCTGATCGCCGCCACCACCGACACCGCGCTCCTCGCCGACTGGTTGGCCGGCAAGGAGGTGCCGTCGGGGCTCGCCGTCGACACCGACCTGCGCTGGGCGGTGCTGCGCCGGCTGGTCGTGCTCGGCGCCGCGGGCACGGCAGAGATCGACGCCGAGGCGGCCGCCGACCGCAGCGCCACCGGCGCCGAGCAGGCCGCGGCCTGCCGGGCGGCGCTGCCGGACCCGGACGCGAAGCGGGCGACCTGGGAGATCGTCACGAGCAGCACTGAGCTGTCCAACCGGCTGGTCGAGGCGACCGCCGAGGGCTTCTGGCAGCCCGAACAGGCCGAGTTGACCGCCGGGTACGTCGAGCGCTACTTCACCGACATGCCGGCGGCGGCGCGCCTGCGTACCGCCTGGGTGGCCGACGCGGTCACGGTCGCCGCGTTCCCGCGCTACGCGGTGGCGCAACCCACCCGGGAGCTAGCCGCGGCGCTGCTGGCCCGGGACGACCTCACGCCGGGTCTGCGTCGCTGGGTCACCGACCTGGACGACGACCTGCGGCGGGCACTGGTGGCCCGCACGGCGGTGGCCGCCGCGTCCGCCTGACCGACGACCGTTCCGGGCGGGCCACCGGTGCCCGCCCGGCACGGGCCCCGGTGACCCCGCCCGGCGGTCGCCGTCGCGCGGCCTACGATCGCGGGGTGGAGGAAGACATCCGGCGGATCGGCATCATGGGCGGCACGTTCGACCCGATCCACCACGGTCACCTGGTGGCGGCGAGCGAGGTGGCCGACCGGTTCGGGTTGGACGAGGTCGTTTTCGTGCCGACCGGACAGCCGTGGCAGAAGGCGGACGAACCGGTCAGCCCGGCCGAGGACCGCTACCTGATGACGGTGATCGCCACCGCCTCCAACCCCCGCTTCCAGGTGAGCCGGGTCGACATCGACCGCGGTGGTCCCACCTACACCGTCGACACGCTGCGGGACCTGCACGCCGAGTACGGCCCGAAATCGCAGCTGTTCTTCATCACCGGCGCGGACGCCCTGGAGCGGATCCTGTCCTGGAAGGACCTCGACGACGTCCTCGAACTGGCCCACTTCATCGGGGTGACCCGCCCCGGTTTCGAGTTGTCCGACCAGCACCTCCCCGCCGACACGGTCAGCCTGGTGCAGGTGCCCGCCATGGCCATCTCCTCGACCGACTGCCGCGCCCGGGTGGGTCGGGGGGAGCCGGTCTGGTACCTGGTGCCCGACGGTGTGGTGCAGTACATCGCCAAACGGCGGCTCTATCAGCGGTAACCCCGCCCGTTATGCGCCCGTGTGCCCCGGTAACCGGCCAGAACTGCCAGGTCGCCGCGTCGACGGGTGTGAGAGGCTTGGAGGGTCGCACGGTTGATCGAAGGAGAACGGTGACAGTTTCCGAACGCGCGCACGAGCTGGCGATGGCCGCCGCCCAGGCGGCGGCCGACAAGAAGGCACAGGACATCGTCATCATCGACGTGGGCGACCAGCTCGCGATCACCGACGCGTTCCTGGTGGCCTCGGCGCCCAACGAGCGTCAGGTGCTCGCCATCGTCGACGCCGTCGAGGAGCGCCTGCTGGAGCTGCCGGAGAAGGCCAAGCCGATCCGCCGCGAGGGCGAGCGGGGCGGTCGTTGGGTGCTGCTCGACTACGTCGACATCGTGGTGCACGTGCAGCACACCGAGGAGCGCGAGTTCTACGCGCTCGACCGGCTCTGGAAGGACTGCCCGCAGATCCCGTTCGTGGATCGCGACCTGGCCGACTCGGCCGCCGGCACCGCCACCGCGGAATGACCCGCCTGATCATCTGGCGGCACGGCAACACGGACTGGAACGCCGCCGGCCGGGTCCAGGGCCAGACCGACGTGCCGCTCAACGACCTGGGCCGGGAGCAGGCCCGCGCCGCCGCACCCGTGCTGGCCGCGCTGCGCCCCGACGCCATCGTCGCCAGTGACCTGCGCCGGGCCGCCGACACCGCCGCCGCGCTGGCGGCGGTGACCGGGCTGCCGGTCCGCGCCGACGCCCGGCTGCGCGAGCGGCACTTCGGCCAGTGGCAGGGTCTGGCCCTCACCGAGGTCGCCGAGCGCTTCGGAGACGAGTACGCCCGCTGGCGGGCCGGCGATCCCGACCCCGGCGCCGGCATCGAGAACCTGGACGACCTCGGCAAGCGGCTCGGCGCCGCGTTCCGCGACGCGGCCGATGTGGCCGCCGGCGGCACCGTGGTGGTGACCACCCACGGTGGCGGGGCCCGGCAGGGCGTCGGTCACCTGCTCGGCTGGGACCACGCGGTGCTGCGCAGCGTCGGCTCGCTGGCCAACTGCCACTGGACCGAGCTGCGCCACGACGAGGTTAGGGGCTGGCACCTGCGGGCGCACAATGTCGGGCTGATCACCCAGCCGGCGCTCACCGACGCGGTCTGAGCCGTCCGGCCCCGGCGCGGCACCGCCACATCGGCTAGCGTGCCGGTCATGCCCGTAGCGGTCGTCACCGACTCCACCGCCTACCTGCCCCCCGAGCTGGTCCGCGCGCACCGGCTCACCGTCGTTCCGCTGACCGTCGTGCTCAACGGCGCCGAAGGGCTGGAGGGCGTCGAGACCTCGCCGGGCGACGCCACCCGCGCGCTGAGCGCCCGCCGGGTCTCGGTGAGCACCTCCCGCCCCGCCCCGGAGCAGTTCGCGCAGGTCTACCGCAGGCTGCTGGCCGAGGGCGCCGACGGCATCGTCTCGGTGCACCTCTCCGCCGAGCTCTCCGGCACCGTCGAGGCGGCCCGGCTGGCCGCCGCCGAGATCGGTGACCGCGTCGCCGTGGTCGACAGCCGCTCCACCGGCATGGGCCTCGGCTTCCCGGTGCTCGCCGCCGCCACGGCCGCCGCCGGGGGCGCCGACCTGACCGGGGTACGCGCGGCGGCGCTGGACGCGGTCGGCCGGACCACCATCTTCTTCTACGTCGACACGCTGGAGTTCCTGCGCCGGGGCGGCCGGATCAACGCGGCCGAGGCGCTGCTCGGTACCGCCCTCTCGGTCAAGCCGATCATGCACATGCCGGACGGCGCGATCGTGGTGAAGGACAAGGTCCGGACGGCCAGCCGGGGCGTCGCGCGCCTGGTCGACCTGGCGGTCGAGGCGGCGGGGGACGCCGAGGTCGACCTCGGGGTGCACCACCTCGCCGCCCCGCAGCGCGCCGACCAGTTGCTGGCCGCGTTGACCGAGCGGTTGGGCGACCGGCTGCACGACACGTACGTCAGCGAGGCCGGCGCGGTGGTCGCCGCGCACGCCGGACCCGGACTGGCCTGCGTGGTCGTCCATCGCCGCCGGTGAGCCGGTGTCCGGGCCTCGTGCCCGCGACCCGGTGCGTCTCATGAACGCCCGGTCGTACGTCGTCACCGGGGGCGGCCGGGGCGTGGGGCGGGCCGTCGTGGAACGGCTGGTCGACGACGGCGGCACGGTGGTCGTCGTCGAGCGGGACGCGGGCGCACTGGACTGGCTGGCCGGACACCCCGCCGCCGAGCGGTTGCACGCCGTGACCGGGGACGCCGCCGACGAGGCGGTCACCGAACGGGCCGCCGACCGGGCCGAGGCGGCGGCCCCGCTCGCCGGTTGGGTCAACAACGCCGCCGTCTTCCGCGACGCCGCGCTGCACACTGCCCCGGCGGGCGAGGTGTTCGACCTGATCGCGGTCAACCTGCGTCCCGCCGTGGTCGGCGCCGGCACGGCCGTACGCCGGTTCCTGGCCGCCGGCAGCGGCGGCGCGATCGTCAACGTCTCCTCCCACCAGGCCCGCCGGGCGGTCCCCGGCGCGTTGCCGTACGCCACCGCCAAGGCCGCGGTGGAGGGGCTGACCCGGGCGCTGGCGGTCGACTACGGCTCGCACGGCATCCGGGCCAACGCGGTCGCGCTCGGCTCGATCCACACCGAGCGGCACACGGCCTACCTCGCCGGGCTGGACCCGGCCGGGGTGGAGCACGTCGAGGCGGAGCTGGCCCGGCTGCACCCGGTGGGCCGGATGGGACGCACCGGGGAGGTGGCCGACGTGGTCGCGTTCCTGCTGTCGACGCGGGCCTCCTTCGTCAACGGCGCGACACTGCCGGTCGACGGGGGTCGGGCCGCGCTCGGCCTCGACCCGGAGGCACGCTGACCCGCACCCCGGCGGCCGGTAGCACATCGACGGCATGATCGGGTAGCTGTCCACAAGGCGCCGTTGTCCACAGACGAGGGTCCGTGGGCCGGCCCTCGGCGCGCCCTCGCCGCTAGCGTCCCGAGCCGTGTCAGACGACGAGGAGGCGACGGTGCGGCGGCGGCTCGCCCGGTTGTTCACGCCGGCGGGTCGCCCGACCGCCGTTCCGGCGCCCGCCGGCGGTGTGCCGCCCGCCGTCAGAGCGGCGGCCCCCGGTCCGCCGGCGGCGCACCCGATCCCGGCGCCGGAGCACGGCGGACCGCGAAGCGGCCGCCCGGAGCCCGGCCTGACGCCGCTGTCCGGGGTGGACCCGGCGTCGGGTGAGCCCGATCCCGACAGCTCCGAGGGAAGGTCCTCCGGCGAGCGCATGCGCGGTCCGGCGTCCCGGTTGCCGGGGCCGGGCGCGTTCGACCCGGGCCGTCGTGGTGTCCGCGCCCTCGCCGCCGTGGCCGCGCTCGTCGTCCTGGCGGCCGCCGTCTGGGCGTGGCGCTCTCGCCCGACCGCCGAACCGGTGGGTCCGGTCGCGCCGGCCGGTGTGGCGCCGGCCGGGGAGGCGACCCGGGAAGCGGCCGGCGCGACGACCGAGTCGGCGGCTCCGGCCGGCCCGTCCGGGCAGGTGGTCGTGGCGGTGGCCGGCAAGGTCCGCCGCCCGGGGCTGGTGCGGCTGCCGGCCGGCGCCCGGCTGGCCGACGCGGTGGAGGCGGCTGGCGGCGCGCTGCCCGGGGTGGACGTGGCGCTGCTCAACCCCGCCCGCAAGGTCACCGACGGCGAGCTGATCCTGGTCGGCGTCACCGCCGCGCCGGGGCAACCCGCACCCGGGCCGGCGGTCGGTGCCGGCCCACCCGCAGGTCCGGCCCCGGGTCCGGTCAACCTGAACACCGCCACCCTGGCCCAGCTCGACGCGCTCCCCGGCGTCGGCCCGGTGCTCGCCCAGCGGATCCTCGACCACCGGGAGCAGCACGGCGGGTTCCGGTCCGTCTCGGACCTGCGCCAGGTCGAGGGCATCGGGGACGCCCGCTACGAGCAGCTCAAGGACCTGGTGACGGTGTGAGCGTCGACGGTGCGGACGCGGCGCCGGACCTGCGGCTGGCCGGGTTCGCGGTGGCCGCGTGGCTCGCCGCGCTGGCCGGGCTGCACCTCGGCGTCCGGGCCCTCGCGGGGCTGGCCGCCGTCGCCGCGGCGCTCGCCCTCGTCGTGGCCCTGGGCCTGCGCGCCGGGCGGCGTCACCCCGTCCAGCCGCTCCGCCGGTACGGCTGGATCGCCGTCGCCGTGCTGCTGGGCGCGCTCTGCGGGGCGGCGGCCACCGGGGCCCGGCTCGCGGTCCGAGACGCCGCCCCGGTGCGGGCGCTGGTCGCCGAACGCGCCCTGGTCACCGCCGAGCTGGTGGTGCGGGACGACCCCCGACCGGTCCGCGGCGCACCCGGCCGCTCGACCATGCTGCTGGTCCGCGTCGACCTGCTGCGCCTCACCGGCCCCGACGGCGGTCGGCTCGTCGGTCCGGTACGCGGCCTGGTGCTCGCCACCGATCCGGGCTGGCGAGGGCTGCTGCCGGGGCAGCGGGTCACCACCCGGGGGCGGCTGGCCGAGCCGCGCGGCGGCGACCTCACCGCGGCGGTACTCTCGGTGACCGGGCCGCCGACCCGGCAGGGGCGCGCGTCGTGGCCGCAGCGGGCGGCGGGCACGTTGCGCTCCGGGCTGCAACGTGCCTGCGAACCGCTGCCGGACGCGCCGGGCGGACTGCTTCCCGGCCTGGTGGTGGGTGACACCAGCCGGCTGCCACCCGAGGTGGAGGAGGACTTCCGGGCCACCGGGATGACCCATCTCAACGCGGTCTCGGGGTCCAACGTGGCCATCGTCGTCGGCGCGGTGCTGCTGCTGGCCCGCTGGGCGCGCGCCGGCCCGCGTACCGCCGCCGGGTTCTGCGTGCTCGCGCTCGTCGGTTTCGTCATCCTGGTGCGGCCCTCGCCGAGCGTCGTGCGGGCCGCGGCCATGGGCGCGATCGGGCTCGCCGCGCTGGCCGCCGGGCGGTCCCGGGCGGCGTTGCCCGCGCTGGCCGCCGCGATCGCCGCGCTGGTGCTGCTCGACCCGGAGCTGGCCGGGGACCCGGGCTTCGCGTTGTCGGTCTGCGCCACCGGCGGGCTGCTGCTGCTCGCCCCCGGCTGGCGGGACGCGCTGCGTCGCCGAGGCGTGCCGGTGGGGCTGGCCGAGGCGCTGGCGGTGCCGGCGGCCGCGCAGCTCGCCTGCGGTCCGGTGATCGCCGGGATGTCCGCGACGGTCAGCCTGGTGGCGGTGCCGGCGAACCTGCTGGCGGTGCCGGCCGTCGCGCCGGCCACGGTGCTCGGCGTGCTCGCCGCGGTGCTGTCGCCGGTGTGGCCCGGCGGCGCCGAGTTCCTCGCCTGGCTGGCGAGTTGGCCGGCCCGCTGGCTGGTGACCGTGGCCGCCCACGGGGCGGTGCTGCCGGCCGGGACCCTGCCGTGGGTGGGCGGGGTGGTCGGTGCGCTGCTGCTGGCGGTCGTGAGCGTGGCGCTGCTGCTCGCCGCCCGCAGGCGTCGGGCCCGGCGGCTGGTCGCGGCCGTCGTGGTGGCGGTGGTGCTGGGCGCGCTGCCGGTCCGACTGCTCGCCTCCGGATGGCCGCCGCGCGGCTGGGTGGTGGTCGCGTGCGCGGTGGGGCAGGGTGACGCGCTGGTGCTGCCGGTGGCGACCGGTCGGGCAGTGGTGGTCGACGCGGGCCCGGAACCGTCCGGCGTGGACGCCTGCCTGCGTCGTCTCGGCATCCGTGAGGTGTCGTTGCTGGTGGTCAGTCACTTCCACGTGGATCACGTGGGCGGGGTGGCCGGCGTGTTCCGGGGCCGGCGGGTGGACGCGGTGGTGAGCCCACCCTGGCCCGAGCCGGCCTACGGCGTCGCCCAGGTGCGCGAGGCGGCCCGCCGGGGCGGCGCCTCGCTGGCCCCGGCGCCGGCGGGATGGCGATGGGGGCAGGGCGCGGTGCGGCTGGTCGCGGTCGGGCCGCCGTACCCGCTGCGCGGGAGCCGCTCCGACCCGAACAACAACTCCCTGGTCCTGACCGCCACCGTGGCCGGGGTGCGGATCCTGCTGGCCGGGGACGCCGAGACCGAGGAGCAGCGGGCGGTGCGGGAGACGTTGCCGGCCGACGCGATCCGCGCCGACGTGCTGAAGGTGGCGCATCACGGTTCGGCGTGATGTCTCATGTTACCTTACTTCGTCCCCTCGGTCGACCTACCGGAGAGCACCATGAGAGCGGCACTCTACCTGCGGATATCCAAGGACAAGACGGGTGAGGCCGAGGGGGTAGAGCGCCAAGCGGAGGACTGCCGGGCCCTGATCGATGCCAAGGGCTGGACGCTCGTTGAGACGTTCACCGACAACGACACGTCTGCCACCTCTGGTCGTCGCCGCCCAGGGTTCGAGGCGTTGATGGCTGCCGTCGACCGGCGAGCCGTTGACGTGATCGTGCCGTGGAACGCCGACCGGCTGTATCGCACTCCCGCCGACCGGCTGCGGGTGGTCGAGGCATGCCGTCAGAACGGCGTGTCGCTGCATCCCGTGCGCGGAACCGGCATCGACATGACTACCCCGAACGGTCGCATGGTGGCCGGGATGCTCGGTGAGATGGCGTGGGCAGAGGTCGAGAACAAGAGCGAGCGTCAGAGGCGAGCCAACCGACAGGCGGCGGAGAAGGGGAAGCCGTGGCTGACCGGGCCGCGCCCGTTCGGATACGACCGAACTAGCGGCACGTTGGTCGAGCACCCAACCGAAGGGGAGTTGGTGCGCCAGGCGTTCAGCCTCATCACCTCAGGTGCATCGCTGAAGTCGGTAACCCGCATGCTCAACGAAGCGGGTGCCCACACCAGCCTCGGCAACGAGTGGCGGCACAACAACGTGCGAGTCATGCTGCTCAACCCTCTCTATGCCGGACTCCGGGCGTACGCGGAGATGCCCCCGCTCGGATCGAAGGAGACCGCTCGCTCTCGTCCGCCGGCTGAGGAGCGGCAGTTGGTGCCGGGTAGATGGAAGGGGCTGGTTCCCGAAGACGTCTGGCGAGCATCGGTAGCCATACTGCGCGACCCTTCCAGGGCAACCAACGTCGGCAACTTCTCAGCCGTCCGGCACCTCGGCAGTAACTTGTTCCGATGTGGCCGCTGCGCCGACATGGCGGCGGCGGAGAAGCGGAGCGGCGAGCCGGTGATGGGGGTCAACTACACCAACCCGCGGCGGTCCGGCGAGCGAGGTCATCGGATCTACAAGTGCAAGCGTTGCCACATGAGCAGGCGTGCGGATCCGGTCGATGCCTTCGTCTCAACCGTGATCGCAGCCAGGCTCGACCGAGACGATGTCGCCGACTTGGTCCCGACCAACCGAATCAGCAGTACCGAGGTTGCCGCCCTTACTCACGAGGCCGAGGAGTTGCGTGGGCGAATCAGCGTGCTTCCCGACATGCTCGCCGACGGAGACATGACGCGAGACCAGTTCACCCGGGCTAACCGGCGTGCCCTTGATCGCCTCACCGAAGTAGAGGCCGCACTAACTCGGGCCGGCGGCAGTCACGTGCTGGCAGGGATGGGCGGTCCGGGTACCGGGGAGCGATGGCTTACATCGGAAGACTTGGGATGGAGGCGTGCTGTGCTCGCTGCACTGGCTGAGGTAGTCCTGCACCCGGTTTCGACCGGTCGGCCGAAGAAGGGAGAAGGGATCAACCCCGACTCCATCTCGTTCCGCTGGCGCGGCGATAGTTGATCAGGGAAGTGGGCTGCACCACGGTCTGTTGACCGAGCAGAAGTTGATCATCATAGTTGGTGGTCCGTCCGCACCTCGCGGCGGACCACACAGCGCCATCGACCAGCCGAGAGGCGATGGCAGACGACAGCAGAGGGGAGCACTTGAGGAGCCCGACCGGCGGGCTCAGCCGCAGAGAGGGGATCACTCCCCGTGTACTACAGCACCACCCTTAACGCCTCGGCTGATGCCGGGGTTTCTGTGTCTTCGCTTGACGAGATCGCACAGCGAATCGCCAACGCTGCACCCCCGCTCACTCCTCTACAGCGCGCCAAGCTGCGCGGCCTGCTGTCGGGCCAGCGGTGATGGCGCCGATGTGCCGCAGCTTGTACCCGGCCGACATGGTGTGCCTTCCGCCCGCGCAGGATCACCTACAGGATCGCTACGCCTGGCGGACCAACCTGGTACGCCGGCTGTGGGTCGATGACCTTGACGGGACGGCCGGCAGCCTCGCTGACCTTCGCTCGCATCGGGGCTCGCACTGGTTCTGGCTCGGTGCCCACAACTCCGATGGGCGAGCCATCGTGCGATTGATGGGCAAGCGCCAAGGCGTCACGCGCGTGCTCTGGAGCCTGCTCCGGGGCGGTAGCCCGGACACCCGCCGAGTGGCCAAGCGAGTCTGCGAGCACGCCGAGTGCGTCAACCCGTTCCATCACGAGCTGATGAAGCGCGGCGCGTGGCAGTCGGCAGCCGCATAACCGCAGATCAGGCGTTCGTGAACACATACGTATATGGAGGGTGCTTCGGCCCGGTTGCCGTGGCGCTTCTTCTTGGCCCTGAGTAGTGACGCTCGGGCATCGCTTACGAGATCAGCAGGGCAGCGTGGCTGCCCCTTCAGTATGCCCAGACTGGGCGGGATGCGGAGGCATCAACCAGTGGAGACGATCGACGGTCGGACGTACCTGACCGCTACCGAGGCGGCGGAACGCCTTGGTGTGAGTGTCGGGACGCTGCGGAACCAGCGCAGCGACAGGCGCTCTCCGATGCGCTACATCAAGTACCTCGGTCGGGTGCTGTACCCGCTGACCGAGGTGGAGGCATACGCCCGGACGGCATGCCGGTGAGTGACGCCAGGATCAACCGGGCCGTTGCCCTCGCTGAGGCGCTGGAGGCGGAGCGGGGCGAGCATGCGGAGGCCGTACGGGTCGCACGCGAATCACAGCGCACCGAGCGCAACCGGCAGCCTATCGCGCCGCTTGACCTGTCAGGAGGGCTCGACCCGTTGGGCATCGGCGACGACGGACCGTCAGAGCTTGCCGCTTGGTACCGCAGCATCAGCGACGCAGCGAGCAGGCCAACGAGAGCAGCGGGCATCGCCTACTTCCCATCATCGAAGCGAGACCAGGAGGTGACCAACGAGTGAGGTCCAGGCGTAAGCGGAGCCGGCAGCCAGCGACGGCAAGGGTCAGCGCACCCTTCCGCATGACGCTGGGAAGGTGGGCGCAGGCCACGGGCATGACCGTGGACCAGGTGCGCGAGGACGTAGACGCGCTCATGAGCAAGGGTTGGCTGATCCCGGTCGCTCCTGACGTGTGGATCATGAAGACTCCCGAGGGGGTGAAGGCACCCTGAGCAAGCAGGCAGGAGAACACCGCTTCCGTCCCCTGGACTTCATCCGTGACGTCATGGCTGACGGCAGCCTTGACACTCGGGAGAAGGCGGTGTTGGTCGCGGCGGCGGTCGGGGCCGACAACGCAACCTTCAAGGTGAGGCGCAGCCTCTCGCGGCTCGCTGAGTCCGCCGGGTGTGATCGCGGCAGCATATCGAAGATGGTCGAGAGCGCGCAGGTCGTTCGGTACTTCGCCAAGGTCGACCGACCGAACCGGCGACGAGTAGACATCTGGCTACGGCAAGAGCCGGCCGAGCATGTCGACCCCGTCGACACTCAGCATGTCGATCCGGTCGACATGTCGGGACTGCGGTTGTCGATGCCGTCGCCTCGACATGTCGACCCCATCGACATCACATGTCGACCGGATCGACAAGGCATGTCGACCCCGTCGACACCATCTGCTCTCTATCTGCCCCCATCTGCTTCTACTCTGCCCATCGGCATCCTTACCAAGCCAAGCCAGTTCCCCGATAACGTCGAGGACTTCTCCCCCGCCGAGGATGAAGATCCTTGGGCGCTGGCTCGTCAGATGATGCCGTAGGCCCTCACCGCCCGGCACCCGCTTCGCGCTGCGCCACTGCGGTGCGTACCGCTGCGCAGGCTTGCCCGGCAGCGGCGAGGAGATGAGGCCCCGGAGGGGCCATCACCAGCAGAGCCAGTAGACGCCGGTCAAGGCCGGCACTCACAGCACCCCAACACCGAAGGACGCCGGCCGGAGGCCGGCACCTCTCGCATGCCCTCAGGGCTTGCAACTCCCTCATGGGCGGCCGACTGGCCGCTCTTCATCGCACGGAAGAAGGTCCACCAACCGTGGCTACTACTGCCAAGAACAAGAACACCATCCCCACCCTCGCCGACGCTCTCGCCGACGCCCGAACCCGCCTCGCCGAAGCCCGGGAGCTGCTTGCCCGGCGGGAGGGAGAGCACGCCCAGGCCGAAGAAGCGGCGGAGGAACTTCGCGACCGACTCGACATCGGCGACGAGACCGTCTCTGTCTCCGACATGGCGACCGCTGATCTCGCCGCCGACCGAGCGAAGCGCCTGATCCCTTCCGCCCGCAAGGCCCTTGCCGAAGCTGAGCGCGCCGTCGACCTCGCCGACGCGCAGGCCAACCCGACGTTGGCGGAGTGGCTGCGGGAGATCATCGAGAAGAACGTCTTCGACTTCGGTCTGTATGGGTTCCCGATCTCCGTTGTGCCGCAGCCGCCCGTAGAGCCGGAGGTGCCGGCCGTCTACCTCTGGCAGTCCGAGCCGACGCGGGCGGACCGCTCGACGGGCATCCTCGCCGGAACCGTCCACATGTCCATCGTCGTGCCGATGGGTGCGCCGTTCACCGGTGACCAGGTGCGTAAGGCGCTCGCCGAACTCATCGACCAGAAGGGCATGGCCGACGTAACGGTCATGTTCAACAACCGCCCCGATGGCTGCGGCATCCGACTCATGCTCAGCGATGTCCGGCCGCAGCTCCCCACCATCACGCCGGAGGAGCCGAGCACCAGCACGGTCGCCGAGGTGGCGTTCAACGTCGCGAAGGCGATGGTGCGAGCCGGCGGCCAGCGCACGATCCGCGACAAGTGGGTTGGCGACATGATCACGGGGATGAACCCGGGTACGGGGACGGCTGTCAACAGCGTCAACGTCTATGTCGCCTCGCACGATCTGGCCAGCCAGACCCGTGACGGTGACCTGATCACGCGCACCGTGCAGGCAACCTTCGAGGTGAGCGGACACGACGGTCTCGACGCGCTCGCGGACCGCACCCGGGAAACGGTCGCCAACCAGGTCGACGCCTTCGTTCCCGGCGTGGGCCGCGTGAAGAGCGCGGAGGTTACCGGTGTCGAGCTGGCTCCGGGAGACAGGGCCAAGCGGATCGCGCCGCACGCCAAGGTCAAGGCGACCTTCGTCCTGATCAGCAAGGCCGCTGCCTGATCTTCGCAACCGCCGAAGGCCCACCGCGTACGGCGTGAGCCTTCCGCCCGCTCAGCCACGCTCAGGCGAGCGCCCAGAGCGACACCGACCAAGGACATGGGCACGGATCTCGGTCCCTCTCAGAGCTTCTGAGCGGGTGAATCGAGCCCGTGCCCATGTCCCTCTATCAACCAACCGAACACACGCGAGGTGACCACCGTGCGCGTACGCACGACCGAGACGAACACAACCGCCGTCTTCATCGGGGTGGCGTGATGGACAGCCACGACTACAGCCGAGAGCGCGACCAGATCAGAGCAGAGCGGAACGCCGCACCCATGGTCATCCTCCGGGGTGAGACGCAGGTACTCATCCCGCCGGCCGATCCCGAGTGGCACTCGACGGCGGGGGAGATGTGGGCGGCGCTGATGACGTCGCCGCAGGCCGGCATCATGACCGGCGTTGACTGGGCCTACGCCAAGTTCTGCTTCGGCGAGTTGAGCGCCTACCTGAACGGCGACTACGCGAGCCGAGGTCGGACCAAGGGCAAGAGCGCTGTAGCCCTGGACACGGTAGATCGGCTACTGCGCGGCGTGATCATCCCGCCGGCTGACCGGCTGCGCTTGCGCGTGGCCATCGAGCCGCCGCCCCCGCCGGCACCGCGTGAGCTGACCCTTGATGAGCTTGACGCCGCCATCGCCGAGGCGCAGCGGGAGACGATGCAGTGACCCCGGTCGACCGGTGCAAGGTGCTCCGCGACCACGCGGAAGGCTGGTTCAAGGCAGCACGGCAGCCGAACATCAGCGCCGAGCTGAGAGCCGGGTATCTGGACATGGCTCGGAGGTTCCTGGACTGGGCCCGGCAAGAGCAGAGACAGCGGAGCTGACGCGGCCTCTCGGCGGGCCCCTGAGCGGATGTCGTCCAGGGCCCGCCCAACGGGGTTGAGTTCTAAAGTTCCCTGGGGCTGCGCGCGATCTCGGCTGCTATCACTGGGCGGTGGGGGAGATCCGGTCGAGAGGGTCATGCCCCCACCCACCCCCCGCGCTCGACGCCCACGACTCGACCTCCTGAGCAACGAGCGGGCGCGCACCTGCCCGATCCGCGCGGTACGTTGACGCGCGTCGACCGGCGGGAGGCGTGGGCATGACCGAGCACAGCGAGCCGTATCCGGTGATCTCGCAGCGAGCCAACGGCGACAAGCTGATCGGGATCGCTGGCCCGTTGGCTCAGGACTTGTACGACGCAGGCACGCCACCGGTACATGGTCTCGCCGCGAAGCCTCACCGGTCGCCTCGGGTCGGCGATGTGCGGATCGGTGACCGGCTACGTGTCGAGCGGATCGGCGACCGGTGGACGGTGAGCAACGGTCAGGAACAGCTCGGCGTGCTGCGATGGGGGCCGAAGGACGACGGCAAGCGGCACGCGGTAACCGGCAAGGTGATCCGGCTACCTCGCTCGGGAACGCTGCATGTGCAACGGCTGGTCATCGACCAGCGAGGCACGGTCAAGGATGTCGGCGGCTACGTCGAGCCGGACCGGTAGCCGCGCTCGGGCGAGGTGAGCGAGTGGGCGGCTCGCTTCTTCGACAACTTCATCGCCGACTGCATCTTCAGTACGTGTTGCTGCGAGCGGCATCCCCTTGCATGCACCCATCGCCAGTGGTCATCCATCCACTCATATCGCCGACTTCAAGCACGCGCCGCTGCTTGTTGGCACCCGAGGCCAGCAGGGGAGCCCAACGTCGGTGACCTGCCGATTCCGACGTCAGCGGCACTTCGGTCGGACAGCTTGTGTGCCCCGAGGAGACCCGCTGCCCTCTACTTGGGCTACTGCAAGCAGCCAGTGAGCTGGGGATATCGACCGGGGCGAGCGGCGTGATCTGTGTGGAACACCTGTGCGAAGAAGTAGCGCGACACGCAGGTTGCCCGTATCGGTCGCTATGGTGTTCCAAGCGCTACGGAAGCTGCGGCACCTTCAAGTTGGTTGAGCTTGGGTTGAAGCGGGATCGGGTCGTCCCGACGGCCGGGGGACGACCGTCCTCCTCTTCAACTACAACCCGGAGGACGCAGTTGACCACGCGCCGCAAGGGGCCGCCTCGGCCCAGTAGGAACCGGCGAACCAACGCCAACCGGTGGCGGGACGTCGGGGAGTGGGTGGCACTGATACTCAAGGTGCTTGCCTACGCCGCAGGGCTGGCGGTCACGCTGGCCGGAAACGGATGCGGGCCCAACTGACTGACCGTCAGTTGAGCCCACATCGGTGGGGAAGGGCCTCCGCCTTGGGCCTGCGAAGCTGGGGCGGGGGTCTTCCTGCTGGTGCTGGAACATAAAATTCCAGCACACTAACAGGCCGAACCTTACAACCCTAAGCTTGGTGCGCGACAGCCTGCCGGCGATTCGGGTCCACGCAAGCGCCCTCACCACGCTGCGCGAAGCGCTCCCCGCCAAGGCCGGAGCCAGGTATGTGACAGTCGATCACGATGGGTTGCGTCCTGTGCGAGCTGTGCGGCACCCTGGCTGCTACGGATAGCAACCGCCCGATATCGCCGGGCGATCGACGGGGGAACAGTGGAGCAACCTTCGCTCGCGCGCAGACAGCAGACGGGCCGGACCCTCTTGCTGCTCTGGGCCGCAGGTCCAGTCTTCGAGTTGCCCGTTGTGGCGCTTGTGATCTCGTCCTTCCCTGAGGTGGCGTCTGCGGCCGTGTTCGGCTCGGCGGGTTCGCAGGCCGTGGCGTTCATCGCGTTGCTGCTTGTGCTTGTGGGCGTTGTGCTCGCCTGGGTGGGATTCTCTAGGGCCGGCGTTCGGCGGTCTCTCGCGGTCCTGCTGTGGATCGCTGCTGGCCTCCTGGCCGTGCTTATGCTCGGCTTCTTGGTGGACGGCTCATGGGCTGGCGCGGCCGTCCTGGTCGCGCACTCTGCCGTCGCGACGGCGGCTATCGGGTGGCTCCTGCTGCGGCGGCCGGCGCGATGACAGAGAACATGCTTGCTCGCTTGGCTGCTATACAGCGGCAGGCCGCGGAGCTTCAGTCTGCGGTGAGTGCGGTCCAGTCGCAGCCGCAGCCTCAGGAGGGGCGCGGTACCGACCCCGGTGGTTGGGTCTCGGTCACCGTGGATGCCCGCGGTCTGCCGTCCCGCATCGAGGTGCGGACTGGCTGGCAACGGCGGGTGGCGCCGGAGGAGCTTGGGGCGTTGGTGATGGTCGCTTCTGCCGAAGCGCTCTCCGATCTGACGCGCGCTTGGTCCGAGTCGGTCGACGTTGACCCTCTGCGCTCGGATGTCGGGGCCGCGTACCCGGATGGGCAGGAGCCGCCCGCGTCGACGTTGCAGCGAGCCGAGGTCTACGGCCACGCACGTGATCCGCTCACCTTGACCGAGGAAGTGCTGGTTGCGCTGAAGGCTGCCCAGACCTCACCTGAGGATGCTGCGCCGACCGGTCGGGGCTCAGCGGGCAACGGCGCTGTCACCGTCGCTCTCGGGCCGGGCGGCCTCAGCTCTTGCGCCATCGATGCGCGTTGGGCTGCTCAGCATGGTGCCTCTGGCTTGAACCGTGCCCTGGTCGAGGCGTTGAGCGATGCGCGCCAGGCGCTCGACGAACGGGCGGAACGGCGGAGAGCGGACGCGCAGAATCTCACCGACTTGATGAACGATGCTCTGGCCACCCTCGTCCGGCTTGAAGACCGTCAGCCGAAGGAGCGATGACATGCCGCCCCCTAGCCGTCAGCAAGTGACCGTTGCGACCGGTGCCCTGCGCACCGAAGCGGTCGAGTGGGAGCACCAGAGCACGGCTATCGCCGTGGTTGCCAACAAGGTTGCCGGCATGCAACTGGGCCGCGTCGAGGCGGGACTCTTCCAACTCATCGTCAGTCCGTATAACGACATCGTCGAGCACGTGAGTCAGCGCTGTCGTGAGGGCCAGGCGGCGATGAACGAAGTAGCCGCGACGCTGAGGAAGGTCGCGGACACCTACGACGAGGAAGACCGCGCCAACGAGCACAAGATCCGCAACATCTACTGATTAGGGCTTGTCGTGGAATTCAGCAAGGCGCAGTACGAGGGCTTGTTGGCCGACATCAGCTCTGGCCTGAACACCTTGACCGTCCGCCTGGACCAGATCCCGCAAGCGGCGGCCATCGGAGCCGGCCGCTGGTTCGTCACACCCGCCGTGGCGGACGCCATCCTGAACCTCGGGAGGCAGATCGTCGACATCGGTAAGAAGGTGCTCGACTTCCTCGTTGACCTCTTGAAGGGTGCGACTGCTCCCATCTTCATGTTCCTGGATGCCTGGGACTGGATGGACATGCGAGGCTCCGCCTCCGGCGTGGCGAGCGCTCTCACGCAGCAGCATCTTGTCGTCGACAACTCCGACTGGTCGGGCAAGGCTCGCGACGCCTACGTAAGCAGCGTCGCCGCGCACTCGGTTGCGGCTACCCGCATCAGCTCGATCGCCTCCAGCACGTCCGGGCATCTCCTCTTCTGCGCAGGCGCGGGGACTGCCTTCTACGTCACCCTCGCGGTCGTTCTGGCGAAACTCATCGCTGCGGCCACCGTGGCGATCCCGGCGATGGGGTCGGGCGTCTTCTCCGCGCCAGGGGCGGCGCTGTTCCTCGAAGAGGCAGGGTTCACCGCTGCCGTGGTTGGTACTGCCATCGTCACGTTGACGGCCTTCCTTACCTCACAGGCCACGGCGATGGTGAACCTGCACGGCGAGGCGGTGGATAACAGCTCCTTCCCTGCCGGGAAGTGGCCGTCACCCAACACCTCGACGTACAGCGATGCGACGGTCAGGGACGGGGACGCTGACTGGTCGCTCGCTCCCGACTAACCCTTGCCTGCCCAGGCGTCGAGATCGCGCCGCGCGTACAGGTCGGCGTTCCCTTCCTTGCCGCGCGCCGTGGGCACCTCGCCCACGCGCCGCTGTAGCCGCTTCTTGGCGGCCTCGTAGGACCAGGGGAGGACCCTGGCGTCTACCGCTTGGCGCAGTGTCAGGAAGTCCCCGGCAGGGCTTGATGGGGCGTTGACCTGGGATGTCTCCGGGGACCGGGGACATGCAAGCTGTCGAGCCTCGGTCGCGTTGAGGTAGGCAACCTGAGTCTCGGTGGCCTGGCCGCCGATGACGATCTGCCAGCGGCCGAGGGTGCGGGATGCCCGGGGCATGGCCGCTTCGGGGACGAGCATCTTCCAGTTGTTGGCGGTGTAGCGGGCGAGGCAGCGGATGCCGAAGTTCTCCCGTGCCTCGGGTCCGCCGATGGCGCGGGCGGTGAGCATCTGCGCGATGGCCAGTACGTTGACCTTGGCGGACCGGCCCATGAAGAGCAGGTCAGCCAGGGCGGAGACGGCGGGGGAGCGCTTGGGGTCTCCCTTGCCGCGTGCCTCGGTCCAGAAGTTGACGAGCTGCCCGATGGTGGCGTTCAACTCCTCGCAGATGACCAGCACCCGGGGGCCAGGGTCCCAGTCTTCGGCCTCGTGCATGGCCAGGGTGTTCCGCTCGTCGGCGAGCGCGGCCAGGCGCACGAGCGCGTCATGCATCTGCGCTGGGCGGGTGCAGTAGTCGACGCCGGCTAGGCCGAGGGCCCAGCGGTGCGAGCCCTTGCGGTCGAGGATGACCACCCGTCCGCCTCGGTTGAGCACCTGCACGGCGACCAGCTCGGCGAGCACGCTCTTGCCCGCGCCCGTGCCGGCAGACACGGCGATGTGCGGGGAGTCGTCGCGCAGCGAGAGCGTGACGGGTCGGTCGCCTGCACCCTGCCCGATGTAGAACTCCCACTCCGCCAGCCGGGGCAGGTGCGCGGCCACCTGGTCGATGCCGACGCGGGCCGGCGGACGCTTACGCACGGTCCACGTGGCAGTGACCCGCGGACCGACCTGGCGCCAGGTCTCGACCAGGTCCGCAACGGGGATCTTGCTGCCGATGATGGAGGAGACGAGCTGTCGTTGCTCCTTGGTCAAGTAGGGGGTGTCCGCCTCTAGCTCGATACGCGGGCCCTGGTCGCCGTCGACCGGCCGGCGGAACACGGCCAGCCGGGACGTGACCGGTTCCGCCTTGCGCTGCACCGCCCATGCGGCTCGCTGTGCCCGCTCGGGGAGCCACCGGATGACCGGCTCGACGTGTTCGCCGTACCAGGCGCGTGCTGCCTTCTCTGCCGGGCTCAGGGGCTTGGCGAGCCGGGGCGTGAGGTTGCCCAACGTCGGGTCGACGTGCAGGCGCACGCCGGTCTGCAAGCCCATCGCCGGGGCGAGCGCGGCCAGGGTCGGGGCGATGTATTCGCGGTGGAAGCGGCGGCGCACCAGCCGTTGCCGGCCGCGCCACGCCGCTGCCAGTGCCGCGCCGCTGGCCGCAGTGAGCGAGGGATCGGGGAAGGCCACGGCCAGGCCGGCGGCGGCCGGCACGCCGAGGCGGTACGCCTGACGCTGCCAGCCGGCCAGCCGGCCCGGACCCCGGTGGCGGTACGGGTAGCCGGGCTTGCCGCTGAGCGGCCTGCCGGAGACGTACCGGTAGGCCACCCGCGAGACCGTGTGGTTGCGCCGCAGCTTGCGGATAGCGCGCTCCAGCTCGGTCACTGGTCGCTCCCCTCGTGCATCAGGTGAGCCAGTGCGGCGGCCATGCCGAGCACCGCCACCGGCAGGCAGGCAACGGCGGTGGTGATCTGCCACGGAGCCGACGTGATGCCGGCGGCGACCAGGAGGTGATAGGCCACCTGGCCGAGCGCGCCGATGATCAGCGACCCGATGCCGGACCACTTAGCGAACCGGCGAGCCCGAGGCGGAACCTGCCCGGAGAGCCAGGCTCGCAGCGAGTACGCGGCGTATACCTCCACCCCGATCGGCAACGTGATGGCGGTGTTGATGCTGAACCCGTCCGCGATGCCGGGCAGCGGGTGCACCACCCCGAACCCGGTGAGTCCGCCGAGCCCGACCCACCCGGACCAGATGGCGACGAACGCGGGCAGCGCGATCAGCACCACCGGCCACGCGGACAGCCGGCGGACCGGCGCAGCCTGAGCCTTGGCCGGAGCGGGCTCGGTCGGGGCCGGCGGGTGTCCGGCCGGCTCGACCAGCGGCGACGGCTCGGCGACCTTGGTAGTCGGCAGGATGAGCGGAACCGGGGTGGTGTCGACCGGCGCGGGCGGCGGGACCGGTGCGGGCTCGGCGTACTCCCACGGGTCCGAGGTGAGCTCGGTCTCGGTCTCGTCGGGCAGAGTGATGGGCTCGGCGACCAGGGCCAGGCGTGCGGCCTGAGCCTTGGGCGCACCCACCTTGAACTCACGCATAATCCGGTTGCGCGACGGGATCTCACCGAGCCGGTCGGCCAGGTCCCGCACAGCGGGGAGCAGGTCAGCGACGGCGCGCGGGTAGGCGCTGGGAGCGGTGGCGGTGCTCATCGGGCGATCCCCCCAACCCACTGCGCGATCTCGTCGGTGCTGGCCTGCGGCAGCGTGGCCCGGATCAGCCGGGCGGCAGCCTCGCGGGTGAGGTCAGGGTCAACGACGATGACGCGACGGCTCGGGACGACCGTGCACGGCGCTCCGGTACGCGCCTGGATGATCTGCACTGCTTCTCCTGCGGCGAGGGTGGAGGGGACGTCAGGGGTGGGAACGGCGGCGCGGTCGGCGTGCCGCTCGACCAGCCGGCGGGCGATGGCGAACGGGGCGAGCATCGAGGCCGGTCCGCCGATGAGGACCAGGCCGAGCGCGTAGGCGGCGGTGGTGTTCATCGGTCACCCGCCAGCGCCTCAGAGCGGCAGGGGATGCACCCGCCGGCAGGCTGGCCAACGTGCCCCGGCTTGCCGCATCGGTCGCCACCGGCAGTCATCGGAAGGGCAGCGCCTCGCCGCTCGGGGTACGGGTAGCCGTTGGTGCCGGGGTTGTTGCTCTTGTTCTTGGGAAGGAATCGACGCCAGTCACGGGCGCTTGCGCCCGTCTTCAACTTCCCTTGGTCTTCAACACTTCGGGTGTCACCCTGGCTGTCACCCCCGGCGGCGCGATTCGTCACCCCCTTCGGCCGATCCGTCACCCCCGGACCGTTGTTCGTCACCCCCTGGCCGGTCACCAGGCGGTAGACGCGGGTGGCGATGCCGGCAACCTTGGTGACGACCAGGCGGCCGAGCTGAACCAGCTTGGCGAGCGCCCGCTGTACGGTCCGCTCGGAGCAACCGGCGTAGTCGGCGAGGGTGGCGACAGACGGCCAGGCGTTGCCCTCGTTGTTGGCGTGAGCAGCGATGGCGATAGCCACGGCACGCTCGTTCTTGCCGAGATCCTTCGTCGCAAGCAGGGCTTGCTTCACAGCTACACTCATGGCCGGGCGGACCTCCGGTGTCCGTCAAGGGCCCGGAGATCAGGTGTTCCAGCACCTGCCGGGCCCGCTTGCTATGTCGGTATCCGCCGCGCTCATGCGTCGGCATACCAGGATCCGGAGTTCCTCGCCGCGGTCCGCCCGGCGGTCGCGCTGGTCTGCGTGGGTGTCGACAACGACTACGGGCACCCCCACCCGGCTCTGCTGGGCCGGTTGAGCCGGGCGGGTGCGCGGGTGGTGCGGACCGACACCGACGGGGACGTGGCGGCGGTCCGGACCGCGGCCGGCCTGGCGGTGGCGGTTCGCGGCGCCGCCCCCGGACGGCCCCGCTGACCCGATGACGGACAGGAGGGAATCTTGGTGGGATAGGCGAGGATCAAGGCAAATGTCTGGATTTGCGTTGAGTGCGGGCTGCGCCGTCACAGTCCCCGATGAGCAGGCACGATCGGGTCGGAGGGCGTGCGAGTATGGGCGACGTGACCCCCGCCAGCCTGCCTCCTATTCTGCTCGTCCTCGGCGACGAGGAGCTGCTCGCCACGCGAGCGGTCACCGAAGCCGTGGCGCGGGCCCGCGAGGTGGACGCCGACGTGGACGTCCGGGAATACCAGGCCGGCTCGCTGACGGTCGGCGAGATCGACGAGATGTTGAGCCCGTCGCTGTTCGGCGGCCGGCGCGTGCTGGTGCTCCGCTCCGGCCAGGACGCCCGCAAGGACCTGTCGGCCGCGCTGCTGGCGTACGCGAAGAATCCCGACCCGGACGTGCAGCTGGTGGTGCTGCACCTCGGTGGGGCCAAGGGCCGGGCGTTCGCCGACGGGCTGCGGTCCGCGGGCGCCACCGTGGTGCCGGCGGCCAAGCTCAAGGGGCACCGTGACCGGGTGGCCTTCGTGCGGGAGGAGATCCGCCGCAACGGTGGCACGTGCACCGAGGACGCCGCCGAGGCCCTGATCGCGGCGGTCGGCGCCGATCTGCGCGAGCTGGCCGCCGCCTGCTCGCAGCTCGTCGCCGACACCGACGGGCGGATCGGGGCCGACACGGTCTCCCGCTACTACCGGGGTCGGGTCGAGGTGACCGGCTTCACCGTGGCCGACGCGACGATGGTCGGCGACGTTCCCGGCGCACTGGAGGCGCTGCGGTGGGCGCTGCACGTCGGGGTGGACCCGGTGCCGATCGCCGACGCGCTCGCCGACGGCGTACGGACCGTGGCCCGGGTCGCCTCGGCCGGCCGGGGCAGCGCCTACCAGCTCGCCAGCAGCCTCGGCATGCCGGCGTGGAAGATCGAGCGGGCTCAGCGCCAGGGTCGGGGCTGGACGCCGGAGGGCCTGGTCGAGGCGATGCGCGCGGCCGCCGAGTGCAACGCGGCGGTCAAGGGCGGCGCCGACGACCGGGCGTACGCGCTGGAACGGGCCGTCTTCTCGGTGGCCGCGGCCCGGCGGGGCGGCGCCCGGTGACCCGAGCGTGGTCGACCGTGCCGACGGACGAGGAGCGGTTCCGGCCGCTCTACGCCCGGGTGCTCGGCCTGCGCTTCGTCAACCCGGGCGGAGTGCTCTGCTTCCTCTTCTTCGAGGGGGCGGCGGCGCTGGCCGTGCTGCTCGCCCTCGCCGAGCTGGTGAGCTGGTGGGCGGTGCTGGTCCTGCCGACCGCGGTGGCGGTGATGGTCAAACTCAACGACGTCGTGGCCGAGATGGTCGTCCGCACCGCCGCCCAGGTCCCCGAACAGGAGCGGGACCGGTTCCGCCGGCAGATGGAGCCCGCCGTCGGGCGGGCCCCGGTGCCGAGCACGGCCCGGGCGCTGCCCGGCGGCCCGAGCCTGGCCGAACCGGGGGCGCCGCGCCCGGCCGTTCCCTACCACCAGCCGGGACGATCCACACTGCCGTTCGACCGGGCCGGCGAGCGGAGACGCGGGACCGAGCCCGGCGTGACCTGGCCGGACTCCTTCCGTTGAGGACGGCCCGTGGCCCGTGGCCGGTGCCGGATGCTCAGATGATCGGCTGCCGGTAGCGGTAGGACAGGAGGCGAAGATCGGGCTCGCCGAACCTCTCCACCAGCGCCGCGAACCGGGCCACCTTGTCCGCACCGAACCGCCGCACCCCGACGGCGTAGGACGCCGCGGTCACGAACGTGGGCGGTGCCGTCTTGCTGTGGAACTTGTCCGCGTACAGCACCAGCTGCTCTTCCGGCGTGTCGGCCGTGTAGTCGGCCACCGGCAGCGGCAGGCACTGCCGCAGCACGTCCTCGCGAGTGAGACCGACCCCGGTGTGGTGGGAACAGAACCTGCTCACTCGCTCGGAGAACCCGAGGTCACGCAGGAGCGCGTGCCCGAGCACCCCATGGCGGACGTAGTTCTCGTGATCGAGTTCTCCGGTCGCCCCGTACAGGCGGTAGACACCGATGTCGTGCAGGAGGCTGCCCGCCCGGACCAGCTCGACGTTCAGATCCGGGGGACACCTGTCGAGCAGTTGCTCGGCCACGGCGCACACGATCCGGCAGTGGGTGTAGACGAGCGTGAAGGCTTCCTCGTGCGGTGCGATCCGTTCGTGCAGCGCCCGAATCTGCTCGTCCGTCGGGACGGCCAGCGCATGATCGACGGTCACGTGTCGACACCTTCCTCGCAGGGCCACTCTCCTGGCAGCCGTCGATGCCCGGCCCAGGCCGCCAACTCCAACGGCAGTGCGCCGTGTCGACGGTCCCGCCCGGTCCGTCCCGGGCGGAGGACTCCGTGGAACGCCGACAGCCGGAAGCCCCGGGGCGTTGCCCCGGGGCTTCCGGTCGGGTCTACGGCGTTGGTCAGGCCGAGAACGACGCGACGCGCTTGGCGATCGCCGACTTCCGGTTGGCCGCCTGGTTGGCGTGGATGACGCCCTTGCTGGCGGCCTTGTCCAGCTTCCGGGTGGCCTCGCGCATGAGAACGCTGGCCTTCTCGGTGTCGCCGGCCTCGGCAGCCTCGTTGAACTTCCGGATGGCGGTCTTCAGCGACGACTTGACCGACTTGTTACGCAGCCGGCGCTTCTCGTTCTGCCGGTTGCGCTTGATCTGGGACTTGATGTTCGCCACGCGACAGCCTCGTCTTGATAGCTCGGGTTGGTCTGCATTCGCGCACGACGAGCATGCGTCATCGCCGCGCGAATGGCCAGGCTACCAGGTCGGTCCCGGACGAGCCAAAACGCCTCCGGCGGCCCGCCTCACGCGCGGGCCCAGCCCTGGCGGGCCGCCAGCCAGCCGAGCGCCTGCTCGCCGCTCCACAGCTGGTGGACCCGCAGGTGGGGGGAGGCCGTCGACGGTCCGGCGGCGGCGCCGGTGAGGAAGTAGCCGGCGAGCGCGGCGAGGCTCACGTCCAGCGCGTCGACGGGAGCGCCGGCGGTGGCCGGGTGGCGGGCGAAGGCGGCGTCCGCGTCGAGGCCGCTGGCGTACGCGGTGAGCAGCAGGCCGGCCAGGTCGAACCAGGCGGGCCCGTGGCAGAGCCAGGTCCAGTCGCACAGCCAGGCGCGGCCGGCGGGGTCGAGCAGGAGGTTGTCCACCCGCACGTCACCGTGGGCCAGCCCGGGGGCGGCGTCGGCGTAGCCGGGCAGGCGGGACTCCAGCGCGACCAGCTCGGCCAGCGGGGCCCCGGCCGCCCCGTCGGGCAGCGGTTCGCGGCCGGCGGCCACCTCGCCCCACCAGAGGATGTCGTCCCGGGCCAGGTCGGCGAGGCGGGGCAGCCCGAGCGCGGCGAGGTCCCCGGGCGGGTCGGCGAGCGCGGCGGCCACCTCGGCGTACGTGGTGAGGGCGGCGTCCAGCTCGGCCGGGTCCCAGGGCAGCCGGGGGACGCGCCCGTCGATCGCGTCGAGGGCCAGGGCGTACCAGCCGGCCGCGGTCAGCGCCCAGCGTGGCCGGGGCACCGGCAGGCCGGCGGGGAGCCGGGCCAGGACCGCGGCCTCGTGGGCGTACCAGTCGACCAGGTGCCGCTGCCCGTCCAGCGCCGCCGCCTTGACGAACACCGGGTCGCCGCCGGGGCCGGTCAGCACGGCGGCGAAGCCGCGGGTGAAGCCGCCGCCGGCCACCCGGACCGCCGCCGGCGGGCCGCCGAGCCGGGCGGCCAACGCGTCGCGCAGCCCCGGCGGCAGGTCGACCCAGTCGGGCCGCTCGGCCGTGGCCCCGTAGGCGACGGGGGGTAGCGAGATCGCACGCACCGCACCATGCTGCCGCACCGACGGCGCCCGGTGTGGGCCGCGGCGTCGGTGGGCTCTGCCAGACTGCCTGACCATGAGGACCGACGAGTTCTGGCAGTTGATCGACGACGCCCGGAGCGGGGCCGGGGGAGAGCCCGACGCGGTCGCCGCCCGGGCGGTCGCGCTGCTGGCCGAGCGCGACCCGGAGGAGATCGTCGGGTACGCCCACCACCAGCGGCGGGTGCTGGCCGCCTCCTACCGGGTCGACCTCTGGGGCGCGGCCTACCTGATCAACGGCGGCGCGTCGGACGACGGCTTCGAACACTTCCGGGGCTGGTTGATGACCCAGGGCCGGGCGGTCTTCGCCCGGGCGGTCGCCGAACCGGATTCGCTGGCCGAGTTGCCCCGGGTGCGGTCGGCCGCGCTCAGCGGCGAGGAGTTCGAGTGCGAGCCGATGCTGGCGGTGCCGTGGGAGGCCCACCGGAAGGCCACGGCGAGCGAGTTGCCGGCCGACCGCGACCCGGTGCCGGAGCCCGACCTGAACGACTTTTGGGACTTCGACGACGAGGAGGAGGCCCGACGTCGGTTGCCGAGGCTCGCCGCGCTCTTCGTCGAGCCGCCCCAGGAGTGACGGGGGAGCCCGGGCGAGCGCCGGGCGACGTGGGAGCATAGAGGGGGCCGGCGACGCGCCGGCCCGCTCACGTCAGCCGACCAGAACGGACCGCTGTGCCACCGACGCTCGATCCCGGCGCGAACGCTCCTGGTGCCACCGACCCGGCGCGCATCCGGAACTTCTGCATCATCGCCCACATCGACCACGGGAAGTCGACCCTGGCCGACCGGATGCTGCAGCTCACCGGCGTGGTCGATCCCCGGCAGATGCGCGCGCAGTACCTGGACCGGATGGACATCGAGCGCGAGCGCGGCATCACCATCAAGAGCCAGGCCGTCCGGATGCCGTGGACGATCCGGGAGGGCGACCGGACCGGCGAGACCGCCGTGCTCAACATGATCGACACCCCCGGCCACGTCGACTTCACCTACGAGGTGTCCCGCTCGCTGGCCGCCTGCGAGGGCGCGATCCTGCTGGTCGACGCCGCGCAGGGCATCGAGGCGCAGACGCTGGCCAACCTCTACCTGGCGCTCGAGAACGACCTGCGCATCATCCCCGTGCTCAACAAGATCGACCTGCCGGCCGCCCAGCCGGAGAAGTACGCCGAGGAGTTGGCCCACCTGATCGGCGGAGACCCGGCGGACTGCATCCGGGTCTCCGGCAAGACCGGTGAGGGCGTGCCCTACCTGCTCGACGAGATCGTCCGGCAGTTCGTGCCGCCGGTCGGCGCGGCCGAGGCCCCGGCCCGCGCGATGATCTTCGACTCGGTGTACGACGTCTACCGCGGCGTGGTCACCTACGTCCGGGTGGTCGACGGCCGGATCTCGGCGCGGGACCGGATCAAGATGATGTCCACCGGCGCCGTCCACGAGCTGCTGGAGATCGGCGTCATCTCGCCGGAGATGGTGAAGGCCGACGCGCTCGGCGTCGGCGAGGTGGGCTACCTGATCACCGGTGTGAAGGACGTCCGCCAGTCCCGGGTCGGTGACACGGTCACCATCAACGGCAACCCGGCCAAGGAGGCACTCGGGGGCTACAAGGACCCGAAGCCGATGGTCTACTCGGGTCTCTATCCGATCGACGGCTCCGACTACCCGAACCTGCGGGAGGCGTTGGACAAGCTCAAGCTCAACGACGCCGCGTTGGTCTACGAGCCGGAGACGTCCGGGGCGCTCGGCTTCGGTTTCCGCTGCGGCTTCCTCGGCCTGCTCCACCTGGAGATCATCCGGGAGCGGCTGGAGCGGGAGTTCAACCTGGATCTGATCTCCACCGCGCCGAACGTGGTCTACCGGGCCCTCACCGAGGACGGCCAGGAGATCGTGGTGACCAACCCGAGCGAGTACCCGACCGGGAAGATCGCCGAGGTGTACGAGCCGACGGTGCGGGCCACCGTGCTGACGCCCAACGACTACGTCGGCGCCGTGATGGAGCTGTGCCAGGGCCGGCGGGGCAACCTGCTCGGCATGGACTACCTCTCCGCCGACCGGGTGGAGCTGCGCTACACCCTGCCGCTGGCCGAGATCATCTACGACTTCTTCGACCAGCTCAAGAGCCGCACCAAGGGCTACGCCTCGCTCGACTACGAGACCTCCGGCGAGCAGGCCTCCGACCTGGTCAAGGTCGACATCCTGCTGCACGGCGAGCCGGTGGACGCGTTCAGCGCGATCGTGCACAAGGACAAGGCGTACAACTACGGCACCACGATCGCGGCGAAGCTGCGTTCGCTGATCCCGCGCCAGCAGTTCGAGGTGCCGATCCAGGCGGCCATCGGCAGTCGGGTGATCGCCCGGGAGACGATCCGCGCGATCCGCAAGGACGTGCTCGCCAAGTGCTACGGCGGTGACATCAGCCGTAAGCGCAAGCTGCTGGAGAAGCAGAAGGAGGGCAAGAAGCGGATGAAGATGGTGGGCCGGGTGGAGGTCCCCCAGGAGGCGTTCATCGCCGCGCTCTCGTCCGACTCCGGTGACGCCAAGCCCGCCGGCAAGAAGTAGCCGCAGAGCCGTACCGCCGGCCGGTGTCCTCGTCCGAGGGCACCGGCCGGTGCGCGTACTCAGGAAATTTTCAGCTGCGGACGGCGCTCCTACCTGCGGTTTCGGGTCTCGGTGGCGGTCGGAGGGGCTCGGACGGCGCGGAGGTCGGTTTCGGTTTTCGGCGGGTCGGGAACTTAGCGGTCACGACAGGAACCGCACAGAACGTGCGAAACCGCTTATAGGAGGACCGACCGTGGAGTTCACCGTCTGGGGCATCATCACCGCGCTGATCGTCGGCCTGATCGTCGGCGCGCTGGGCCGACTGGTCGTGCCGGGTCGTCAGAACATGCCGATGTGGCTGCACATGCTGATCGGCGTCGGCGCCGCGCTGCTGGGCACGATCGTCGCCCGGGCCTCCGGCTTCGCCGAGACCGCCGGCATCGACTGGCGCGAGCTGCTGCTGCAGGTGCTCTTCGCCGCCATCGCGGTCGCGCTGGTGGCCGGCGTCGGTCGTCGGCGGGGCGTCACCCACCACTGATCGCGCACCCCTGCGCCTCGACGGGCGCCCGGCCTCACCGGCCGGGCGCCCGTCGGCGTTTGCGCATCGAGTCCCGTCGGTTCCCTGGCGCTGTCTCCGGGAGCCGTCGGGCTGGGGTTTTGGGGGAGAAACCCCAGCTCAGTGTCCGTCCGAACAATTCGTCACCGAAGTCGGTTTGGATTTTTGGCGGGTCGGGAACCTATCGATCACGACAGTGAACACACGACATCGTGTGACTTGATCCGAAGGAGGAGGGCGACCATGGAGCTCACCGTTTGGGGCATCATCACCGCGCTGGTCGTTGGTCTGATCGTCGGCGCGCTGGGCCGGCTGGTCGTGCCGGGCCGGCAGAACATGCCGATGTGGCTGCACATGCTGATCGGCGTCGGCGCCGCGCTGCTGGGCACGATCGTCGCCCGCGCCTCCGGCTTCGCCGAGACCGCCGGCATCGACTGGCGCGAGCTGATGCTGCAGGTGCTCTTCGCCGCCATCGCCGTGGCCCTGGTGGCCGGCGTCGGCCGTCGGCGTGGCGTCTCGCGCTACTGACCCCGCACCACAGCGCCTCGACGGGCGCCCGGCCTCACCGGCCGGGCGCCCGTCCGCGTACGCCCCCTCTGAGCTGCCCGGACGGCACCCCTGCCGGCCGGGCCTCCGGCTGCGATACGGTCGCCTCGGCCGCCCGCCGCGAACACCCCCTGTTGTAAAGGAAATTTTCCTACTAAGGTGCGGCGGAGAAGGTTAGTGCCAAACGGCCCTGAGGGAGATATGGCGTGAACAGGTGGAAGCGGCTGGCTCCGGTCACCGCCATCGTGGCGTCGGCCGCGCTGGTGCTGACCGGTTGCGGTGGCTCCGGCGACGACGACAAGGCCGCCGACAACAGCAAACTGACGGTCTGGATGATGGGTGAGGGCGGGGACGCCCAGACCGCGTTCCTCGACACGGTCGAGACGGAGTTCAAGAAGAAGCACCCCGAGACCGACGTGGTGGTGCAGTACATCCCCTGGCTCGAGGCGCCGAAGAAGTTCCAGGCCGCGCTCGCCGGTGGCGAGGGCCCCGACGTCACCGAGTTGGGTAACACCGAGACCCAGGGTTGGGCGGCGCAGGAGGCGCTCGCCGACGTCACGGACAAGTTCAACGGCTGGTCCGAGGGCAAGGACATCCTGCCCGACCTGGTGAAGAACGCCCAGCTCGACGGCAAGCAGTACGGCGTCCCGTGGTACGCCGGCGTGCGCGCCGTCTACTACCGCACCGACTGGTTCGCCGAGGCCGGCGTGAAGCCGCCGACGAACTGGGACGAGATGGTCGCCGCCGCCAAGGCCGTCCAGGCCAAGAAGCCCGGCACCTACGGCATCGCCCTGCCGGGCAACTCCGAGCTGCCGTTCTACTCCTTCCTGTGGGGCGCCGGCGGCGAGATCGCCACCAAGGAGGGCGACACCTGGAAGTCCGGCTACAACACCCCCGAGGCGCAGAAGGCGGTCAAGTTCTGGACCGACCTGGTGACCGTGCACAAGGTCGCCCCGCCGGCCGCCGCCGGCTGGAACGAGGTCGACGCCCGGACCCAGTTCGCCACCGGCAAGGCCGCCATGGCGTTCGCCGGTAGCTGGCAGGGCGGCGCGATGAAGAAGGACAACCCCGACATCGAGAAGGTGTGGGGCACGTTCCCGATCCCCGGCCCGGACGGCAAGGCCGCCCCGGCGTTCGCCGGCGGATCCGACATCGCGGTCTGGAAGGACAGCGAGCGGCAGGCGCTGGCCTGGGACTACATGACCGTGCTGCTGAGCAAGCAGAAGGACCAGGAGTTCGCCAGCAGCCTCGGCTTCTTCCCGGTCTACAAGGACCTGGTCAGCGGCGGCAACTACGCCGACGACAAGGTGATGGCCGCGTTCGCCACCGCCATCCAGAACACCAAGCTGACCCCGCTCACCCCCAAGTGGGTCGAGGTCAGCCGGACCAAGACGGTGACCCAGGCGATGAACAGCTCGGTCATCAAGGGCCAGAAGACGGTCGAGAAGGCAACCGCCGACGCGGCCACCGAGATGGAAAGCATCCTCAACGCCAAGTGACCACGCTGACCGAGGCCACCGACGAGGCCGCCGCGCGGGAGACCCCCGCGCGGCGGCCCCGCCGAAAGGTGGACCGCCTCCCGTACCTGCTGCTCCTGCCCTGCCTGGCGATCATCGCCGTGCTCCTGCTCTGGCCGCTCGGCCAGGTCGTGATGATGTCCTTCTACAAGTTGGACAGCGTCCGGCAGCTCCGGGGGGACCGCGAGTGGCCGTGGGTCGGCCTGGCCAACTACGCGCAGATCCTCGGCGACCCGTTCTTCCGCACGGTGTTGCGCAACACCGTGCTGTTCGCGGTCGCCAACGTGGCCCTGACCATGGTGCTGGGCACCCTGGTCGGGCTGCTGCTCAACCGGCTGGGCAAGAAGATGGCCACGTTCGTGGCGAGCTGCGTGATGCTCGCCTGGGCCACCCCGGCGCTCACCGGCACGATCGTCTGGAAGTGGATCTTCGACGACACGAGCGGCCTGGTCACCTGGCTGTTCAACAAGCTCCCGGACGGGCTCTCCACGACGCTGTTCGGGCGCAGCGACTGGACCGGCTACGGCTGGTTCAACGACCCGCTGATGTTCTTCGGCATCCTGACGCTGGTGGTGGTCTGGCACTCGTTCCCGTTCATCGCGGTGAGCGTGCTGGCCGGGCTCAAGAGCGTGCCGACCGAGTTGCAGGAGGCGGCCCGGGTCGACGGCGCGGGACCGTGGAAGGTCTTCTGGTCGGTCACGTTCCCGATGTTGCGGCCGGTCTTCGGCATCCTCGTGGTGCTCTCCACGATCTGGGACTTCAAGGTCTTCACCCAGCAGTTCGTGCTGGCCGGCGGCACGCAGGACCGGTCGACGTTCATGCTGTCGATCTACTCGTACGCGGAGGCGTTCTCGCCGCCGCCCAAGTACGGCCTCGGCTCGGCCATCGCCGTCATCCTCACCGTGATCCTGCTCGTGGTGACCGCCCTGTACGTCCGCATGGTGCTCAAGCAGGAGGACGAGTCGTGAAGAAGATCGCCCTCAACGGGGCCGGCCTGCTGGTCGCGCTCTTCGCCGCGTTCCCGGTCTACTGGATGGTGGCGACCTCGCTGAAGCCCAACCGGGAGATCTTCTCGTCCACGCCGCGCCCGGTGCCGGCGGAGCCGACGCTGGAGCACTACCGGGAGATCCTCACCGGCAACCTCATCCCCGGCGTGACGTTCGTCGACTTCTTCCTCAACAGCGTGCTGGTCGCGGTGGCCACCGTGTTGCTGAGCGGGCTGGTCGCGCTGCTCGCCGCGACCGCGGTGGCCCGGTTCCGGTTCAAGCTGCGCACCAGCTTCCTGATCCTGCTCCTGGTGGTGCAGATGATCCCGCTGGAGGCGTTGGTCATCCCGCTGTTCCTGATGATCCAGCGGCTCGGCCTCTACAACACGCTGCCCAGCCTGATCCTCACCTACCTCGGCTTCTCGCTGCCGTTCGCGGTCTGGATGCTGCGCGGCTTCGTCGCCGCGGTGCCCAAGGAACTGGAGGAGGCCGCCGCGATCGACGGGGCCAGCCGGGCCCAGACGTTCCGCAAGGTGCTCTTCCCGCTGGTCGCACCCGGCCTGGTGGCGACCAGCATCTTCTCCTTCATCACCGCGTGGAACGAGCTGATCTTCGCGCTGACCTTCATCAACGACCAGGAGAAGTACACCCTGCCGGTGGCGATGACGTTCTTCTTCGGCCGGGACGACACGGCCTGGGGCTCGGTCATGGCCGCGTCCACGCTGTTCACCCTGCCGGTGATCGTCTTCTTCCTGCTGGTCCAGCGTCGGATGGTCTCCGGCCTGGTCGCGGGTGCGGTCAAGGGCTGAGCCTAGGCTGATCACCATGACGGGCAGGCTGGTTGCGGTGAACCTCGGCACGGTCACCGAGGCGGAGTGGGCGGGCGACGCGAGCGGTCGCAGCGGCATCGACAAGCGTCCGGTCGAGGGCCGGGTGCCGGTCACGTTCGCCGGGCTGACCGGCGACTTCATCGGCGAGCCGGCCCACCACGGCGGCCCCGACCAGGCGGTCTACGCGTACGCCGAGGAGGACGCCGCCTGGTGGGCCGCGGAGTTGGGGCGGCAGCCCCGCCCGGGCGTTTTCGGGGAGAACCTCAGCACCTGGGCGGTGGACGTGACCGGCGCGGTCGTCGGCGAGTGTTGGGCGGTCGGCTCCGCGCTGCTCCAGGTGACCAAGCCGCGCACGCCGTGCCGGACGTTCGCCGGCTTCTGGGGCGTACCGGACCTGATCAAGCGGTTCACCCTGCGGGGCGCGCCCGGCGCCTACCTGCGGGTGCTGCGCGAGGGCGAGATCGGCGCCGGCGACCCGGTCGAGGTGGTCGACCGGCCGGCACACGGGGTGACCGTCGGCGAGGTGTTTCGCGCGACCACGCTGGAGCCGGAGCTGCTGCCCCGCCTGCTCGACGCGCCGGAACTGCCCGAGCCGCTGCGGGAGAAGGTCCGCCGCCGGCTCGCCGGCTGACCGGCGCCGACCGGATCAGGTCGCGGCGAAGACCTCGGCCAGCACCTGCGTGGCCGGGTCACCCTTCACCCGGTCCCAGGTGCCCTGCTCGGCCGTCCACTCCAGGTTCGCGAAGCGGACCCGCTTCACGCCGTGGTCGTCGGCGTGCGACACCAGCCAGTGCGCGTAGCGCCAGCCGTCGCGGTCGTCGCCGGCCGGCACCGTCAGCCCGGTGAGGTCGGTCCCCGCGGTCAGCCGGGGCAACCCCCAGTCGAGCGTGAGCCCCTCCAGCAGCGCGCTGGCGGCGGCCGGGCCGCGCATGGTGGGCGTCGAACCGACGGTGCAGGCCACCGCGCCGGTCGCCTCACCCAGCAGGGCGCGGGTCAGGACCTGCGACTCGTCCGCCCACTTCTGGTAGGCCTCGGGGTAGGCCGACCGCTGCACCCGCTGGGCGGCCTCGGTGACCCGCATCCGCTCCCAGCCCTTGACCTTCTTCAACGCGGCGTAGAACTTGTTCGCCGCGTAGCGCGGGTCCTGGATCTCCTCCGGCGTGCCCCAACCCTGGCTCGGGCGCTGCTGGAACAGGCCCAGGGAGTCCCGGTCGCCGTGCGCGATGTTGCGCAGGTGCGACTCCTGGTAGGCGGTGGCCAGCGCCACCACCACCGCCCGCTCGGGCATCCGGCGCTGCGCGCCGATGGCCGCGATGGTGGCCGCGTTCGCCATCTGGTCGGCGCCGAGCACCACCTCGCCGTCGGCCCGCACCGTGCAGGTCCGGCTGGCCACCGGCAGACGCAGGTGGTGACCGAACTGCTTGGTGACGAACCAGATCGCGAGCAGGGCCAGCACACACACCGCCACACCAGATGCCACGATCGCCGCTCGCGTCCGCACCCGCACCCCCTGTCCCGACAGTCCGACCAGCGTACGTCGGCCACCTCACATCCCGGCTCGGCCGACCGGCTGTCTCACCCCGGCGTCACCGGGTCGCCACGTACCGCGTCGGGCCCCGCCGGTGAGCCGGGCCCCCGCCCGTCAGTCTCCGGCCGGCACCCACGACGCGGGGCGCTTCTCCCGGAACGCCAGGACCCCCTCGCGCCCCTCGTCGGAGAGGAAGTACCCGGTGGAGAGCGCCGCCAACTCGGCGATCTCGGCCCGCAGATCGGTGGCGGCCGGGCGGCGCAGCAGCTCCTTCGCCCCGGCCAGGGCACGAGGCGCCCCCCTGACCAGCGAGGCACAGTACCGCTCCACGGCGGCGTCCAGCCCGTCCGCCGGCACCGCGGCGGTGACCAGGCCGACCTCGGCGGCCCGCCGGCCGTCGAAGGTGTCCCCGGTCAGGTACAACTCGGCCGCGGCCCGGGGGCTCAGCCGGGGCAGCACGGTCGCCGAGATCACCGCCGGGATCACCCCGATCCGCACCTCGGTGAACGCGAACGTCGCCTCCTGCGCGCAGACCGCCAGGTCGGCGGCCGCGATCAGGCCCAGCCCGCCGGCCCGGGCCGGCCCGGCGACCCTGGCCAGCACCGGCTTCGGGCACTCCCGCACGGCGACCAGCACGTCGCCGAGCATCCCGGCGGGCACGGTCCCGCTCGCGTACGCGGCGGCGGTCTCCTTCAGGTCGGCGCCGGAGCAGAAGACCGGACCGGTGTGGTCCAGCACGATCGCCCGGACCGTGTCGTCGGCGACCGCGGCGGCCAGCCCGGCCAGCAGCTCGGTCATCAGCGCCGTGGAGAGCGCGTTGCGGTTGTGCGGGCTGTCCAGGGTGAGGGTGGTCACCCCACGGGCCGTGGCGACCCGCACGAGAGCGTCCGGAGAGGTCATGCCGGGCACACTAGTGGCCATGCCCGGCGTCCTTCCAGAAGGCGAACCCGTCCCGCGCGACGGCTCGCTGCCCGCCACCGCCACTCGCGCCGTCGGCGCGCGCGGCTTCGGCGTGTACGTGCACGTCCCGTTCTGCGCCAGCCGGTGCGGCTACTGCGACTTCAACACGTACACCGCGTCGGAGCTGGGCGGCGGGGCGAGCCGGGAGACGTACGCCGACAGCGTGCTGGCCGAGCTGGCGCTCGCCGCCCGGGTGCTCGGCGACACGCCGCCGCCGCGGGTCGACACCGTCTTCGTCGGCGGCGGCACGCCCACCCTGCTGCCCGCCGACGACCTGGCCCGGATCCTCGACGGCATCGACCGCACCTGGGGGCTGGCCGCCGACGCCGAGGTGACCACCGAGGCCAACCCCGAGTCGGTCACTCCGGAGTCGCTCACGACGCTGCGGGCCGCCGGTTACACCCGCATCTCGCTGGGCATGCAGTCCGCCGCGCCGGGGGTGCTGGCGGTGCTCGACCGCCGGCACAGCGCCGGCCGGGCCACCGCCGCCGCCCGGGAGGCGCGCGACGCCGGATTCGACCACGTCAACCTGGACCTGATCTACGGCACGCCGGGGGAGACGGCCGAGGACTTCGCCGCCTCGCTGGCGCAGGTGGTCGAGGCGGGGGTGGACCACGTCAGCGCGTACGCCCTGATCGTGGAGGACGGCACCCGGCTGGCCGCGCGGATGCGCCGGGGCGAGCTGCCGTACCCCTCCGACGACGTGGCGGCGGACCGCTACCTGGCCGCGGAGGAGGCGCTCGGCGCGGCCGGCTTCTCCTGGTACGAGGTGTCCAACTGGGCCCGCTCGGCGGCGGCGGCGTGCCGGCACAACCTGCTCTACTGGACCGGCGCCGACTGGTGGGGCCTCGGCCCGGGGGCGCACAGCCACGTCGGCGGGGTGCGCTGGTGGAACGTCAAGCACCCGAGCGCGTACGCGGCGCGGCTGGCCGAGGGCGCGTCACCGGCGCTGGCCCGGGAACGGCTGACGTCCGACGAGCAGCACATGGAGGACGTGATGCTGCGGGTGCGGCTCGCCTCCGGGCTGCCGCTGGACGTGCTCGACGAGGCCGGCCGGGCCGGCGCCGAACAGGCCCGGGACGCGGGGCTGCTGGACGCCGGGGCGTACGCGCGGGGCCTGGCGGTGCTGACCCTGCGCGGCCGGCTGCTGGCCGACGCGGTGGTCCGCGACCTGCTGCCCTGACCGGCGCCGGCCGGCCCCGTCACCCGGGACCGGCCGGAGCGGGTCACTTGATCAGGCTGGCCGACATCGGGTAGCGGTAGAGCTGGCCCTCGTTGGCCTTCACCCCGGCCAGGATGCCGAAGACGATGCCGACGATCATGGCGCCGAAGCCGATCACCAGGCCGATCAGGATGCAGGTCAGGATCCAGCCGATCAGCGCGATGACCGACCAGATGAGCTGGAAGTTGAGCGCGGCGATCGCGTGCGCCCGGACGGTGGGGGACTGGTTGCCCCGGGCCAGCAGCGCCACCAGCGGCGCGATCCAGCCCAGCACGCCGCCACCGATCAGCATCCCGGCGGCGCCGCCGAAGTGCGCGACCAGGGCCCAGGTCTTGTCGTCGTTGTTGGCGTAGCCGGCCGGTGGGCCGTACCCGCCGCCACCGGGGTAGCCGGCGCCGTAGCCCGGCGTGCCGCCGCCCGGCGGGGGATAGCCGTCCGGCGGGGGATAGCCACCCGGCGGCGGGTAGCCGCCGCCCGACGGGGGTTGGCCGCCCGGGGGCGGATAGTCACCGGGCGGGGGATAGCCGCCCGCCGCCGGTGCCCCGGACAGTGGTGCGGTGGGCGGCTCACCGGCGGGCGAGGAGCCGTAGGGCGCGGTCGGGTCGGGCTGGGGGCCGGGGTCCCCCGCTCCGGGAGGGCGAGGAGGTTCAGTCATGCACGTCACGGTAGGTCCCGCCGGCAAGTGGCACCAGGGCTGTTCGGCCCCGGCGCGCCGACGGAGCGTGGTGGGGCGCACCGGAGGTCCGTCGCTGATCATCGCGTCGGCGGGGGTGCCGACGTAGACTGGCACTCGCTACAGTCGAGTGCCAGCCGCGTCAGGAGGTGGGGGACATGGGTCTCGACGACCGCAAGCTCGCCGTGCTGCGCGCGATCGTCGAGGACTACGTCGCCACGCAGGAGCCGGTGGGCAGCAAGGCCCTGGTCGAGCGGCACCAGCTCGGCGTCTCGCCGGCGACCGTGCGCAACGACATGGCGGTGCTGGAGGAGGAGGGCTACATCCGGCAGCCGCACACCAGCGCCGGCCGGGTGCCCACCGACCGTGGCTACCGTCTCTTCGTCGACCGGCTGTCCCGGGTCAAGCCGCTCAGCCCGGCCGAGCGCCGGGCGATCGAGCGCTTCCTGGTCGGCGCCGTCGACCTCGACGACGTGGTGCACCGCACGGTCCGGCTGCTCGCGCAGCTGACCCGGCAGGTCGCCGTGGTGCAGTACCCGAGCCTGGCCCGCTCCAAGGTGCGCCACCTGGAGCTGGTGCCGATCTCCACCACCCGGCTGATGGTCGTCATGATCGCCGACACCGGGCGGGTCGAGCAGCGGTTGGTCGAGCTGCCCGCCCCGGTGCCCGCCGACGACGTCACCGCCTTGCGCCGGCTGGTCAACGAGAAGCTGGTCGGCTGCCAACTGGCCGAGACGCCGCCGCTGGTGCAGGCGCTGGTCGAGGAGTCCGCGCCCCAGCTGCGCCCGGCCATGACCACGCTCTCCACCGTGCTGCTGGAGACGCTCGTGGAACGGCACGAGGAGCGCATCGCGCTGGCCGGCACGGCCAACCTCACCCGGGGTGGCCTGCTCGACTTCCAGGGCTCGCTGCGCCCCATCCTGGAGGCGCTCGAGGAGGAGGTCGTGCTGCTCAAGCTGATCGGCGAGACGGAGCCGAGCACCACCCGGGTGCTCATCGGCGACGAGAACGAGATCGACAACCTGCGGGCCGCCTCGGTGGTCAGCACCGGCTACGGCCCGGGTGCCACGATCGTGGGTGGGCTCGGCGTGCTCGGGCCGACCCGGATGGACTACCCCGGCACCATCGCCACGGTGAGGGCCGTGGCACGCTACGTGGGCGAACTGCTGGCCCAGAACTGACCAGTCAGGGCCGACGGCCGGCCTCGGCCGACGACCGGCGTGACGCGAGACGAACATGAGGACACCGAACGCAGTGGCCAGGGACTACTACGGCATTCTCGGCGTGAGCCGGGACGCCTCCGACGACGAGATCAAGCGCGCCTACCGCAAGCTGGCGCGGCAGTACCACCCGGACGTGAATCCGGACCCGGAGGCACAGGAGAAGTTCAAGGACATCAACGCCGCGTACGAGGTCCTCTCGGACGACCGGAAACGGCAGATCGTCGACCTGGGTGGCGACCCGCTCGCCCCGGGCGGCGGGGGCGCCGGCGGTCCGGGTGGTCCCGGTGGCGCCGGCCCGTTCGTCGGCTTCCAGGACATCATGGACGCGTTCTTCGGCGGCGCGGCGGGCGGCAGCCGGGGTCCCCGGCCGCGCACCCGTCCGGGCGCGGACGCGATCCTGCGGCTGGAGCTCGACCTCAACGAGACCGCGTTCGGCGTCGAGGCGCCGATCACCGTCGACACCGCCGTGCTCTGCACCACCTGCTCGGGCGCCGGCACCGCCGCCGGCACCCACCTGGCCACCTGCGAGGCGTGCGGCGGTCGGGGCGAGGTCCAGTCGGTGCAGCGCACGTTCCTCGGCCAGGTGGTCTCCGCCCGGCCGTGCACCGTCTGCCAGGGCTACGGCACCACGATCCCGCACCCCTGCCCGACCTGCGCCGGCGACGGCCGGGTTCGCACCCGCCGCTCGCTGACCGTCAAGATCCCGGCCGGCGTCGAGGACGGCATGCGGATCCGCCTGGCCCAGCAGGGCGAGGTCGGTCCGGGCGGCGGCACCGCCGGCGACCTCTACGTCGAGATCCACGAGCGGCCGCACGACGTCTACTCCCGCAAGGGCGACGACCTGCACTGCCGGGTCACCGTGCCGATGACCGCCGCCGCGCTCGGCACCCGGTTGACCATCAAGACGCTCGACAGCGAGGAGACCGTCGACGTCAAGGCGGGCACCCAGCCCGGCAGCACCCTGCGCCTGCGCGCCCGGGGCGTGCCGCACCTGCGCGGCACCGGTCGTGGCGACCTCTACGTCCACCTGGACGTGCGGACCCCGACCAAGCTCGACGCCGACCAGGAGCGGATGCTGCGCGACTTCGCCAAGACCCGGGGCGAGGAGGTCGCCGAGCTGACCAAGCAGGGCGGCTTCTTCTCCCGGATGCGCGACGCCTTCAACGGGCACGCCTGAGGTGTCCGCCCCGCTGTTCCTGGTCGAGGCGCTGCCCACCGGTGACACGCTGACGCTGGACGGCCCGGAGGGGCACCACGCGGCCACCGTGCAACGGCTGCGCGTCGGCGAGGAACTGCTGCTCGCCGACGGCCGGGGCGGCACCGCCGCCGCGGTGGTCACCGCCGTCGGTCGGGGCACGCTCGACCTGCGGGTCACCACCCGGGGGTACGCGGACGCGTGCGTCCCCCGGCTGGTCGTGGTGCAGGGCATCGCCAAGGGCGACCGGGGCGAGCTGGCCGTGCAGGCGATGACCGAGGTGGGCGTGGACGAGATCGTGCCGTGGGCGGCGTCCCGCTCGGTGGTCCAGTGGCGCGGCGACCGGGGCGTACGGGCCCGGGAGAAGTGGGCGGCCACCGCCCGCGAGGCCGCCAAGCAGGCCCGTCGACCGTGGCTGCCGGTGGTGGCGGGATCACCTGACGAGTCCACCGGCACGGTCACCCGACGGATCGCCGGCGCGGCGGCCGCCTTCGTGCTGCACGAGGAGGCCGAGGAGCGGCTGACCACCGCCGAGCTGCCGTCGACCGGCGAGATCGTGCTGGTGGTCGGCCCCGAGGGCGGCATCGCCGAGGCCGAGTTGACCGCGTTCACCGACGCCGGCGCCCACCCCGTCCGCCTGGGCCCCTCGGTGCTCCGCACCTCCACGGCCGGCGTGGCCGCCCTCTCCGTCCTCTCCACCCGCCTCTCCCGCTGGTAACCCCCACCCCACCCCACCCCGCCGATCTTGCGGTTCGTGCCCCGGCAAAGGCGGCGAAACGCCCAGGACGAGGGCCGCAAGTGCAAGATCGGCGGGAAGGGGGTGGGTCAGGTGCGGAGGTAGGAGGCGCCGTTGAGGTCGATGATGGTGCCGGCGGCCCACTCCGCCTCCGGGCTGGCCAGCCAGTGGACGGCGGCGGCGATCTCCTCGGGGCGGGCCACCCGGTGGAACGGGGACTGGGCCCGGACCGCGTCGCCGCGCTCGCTCTTGAGGTGCTCGTTCGTCATGTCCGTCTCGACGAAGCCGGGAGCCACGCAGGCCACCCCGATGCCGTACGGGGCCAGCGCCACCGCCAGCGACTGCGCCATCGCGTTCATCCCCGCCTTGCTCGCCCCGTACGCCGGGTTCGCCGGCTCACCGCGGAACGCGCCCCGGGAGGAGACGTTCACGATCCGGCCGCCCCGCTCCCGCATGTGCTGGGCGGCGCACCAGGCCGCGTTCGCGGCGCCGACCAGGTTGGTGTCGAGCACCTCCCGCCACCGCGCCCGCCACTGCTCGTAGCTGGTGCCGAAGACGGGGTGCGGCGGGTCCGCCGGGCCGAAGACGCCGGCGTTGTTGACCAGCACGTCGAGGCCCCCGAGCAGTCGGGCCGCCTCGTCCACCATGACCCGGACCGCGTCCGGGTCGGCCAGGTCGGCGCGGACCACCACGTGCCCGTCGCCGGGCAGCTCGCCGCGCAGCGCCTCGGCCAGCTCGGCGGAGTCGCGGTGGTGGATCGCCACCCGGTCCCCGCCGGCCGCGAACGCCCGCGCGACCGCCCGTCCGATGCCCCGCGAGGCCCCCGTCACCAGCACCGCCCGTCCCGCCATGCCGGCCATCCTGCCGCACCGCGCCGAGGGACCGGCCGGGGCCCCGTCGGTCACCGCCCCTCCCTAGACTGCGGCGATGGGAGTCGACTGCCTGTTCTGCCGGATCGTCGCCGGGGAGATCCCGGCCACCATCGTCCGTGAGACCGCCACCACCCTCGCCTTCCGCGACATCGACCCGAAGGCGCCCACCCACGTGCTGGTGATCCCCAAGGAGCACTACGCGGACGTGGCCACGCTCGCCCAGGGCGACCCCGGGCTCGCCGGCGAGGTGCTCCTCACCGCGGCCGTGGTGGCCGAGGAGGAGGGCCTCACGGTGGACGGCTTCCGGCTCATGTTCAACACCGGCCCGTACGGCGGCCAGGAGGTCTTCCACGTGCACGCCCACCTGCTCGGTGGCGCGCCGCTCGGCCCGATGCTCTGCCGGTGACCATGACCGGGATCTCCGACCGGCTCGACCGGATGGTGCGGCAGGCGCAGGCGAAGGGCCGGATCCCGGCGGTCTCGGCGGCCCTGCACCGGGCCGACCGGCCGCTCTGGACCTGCGCGGTGGGCGGCACCGGCAACGACACCCCGCTCGACGCCGAGACGGTCTTCCGGATCGGCTCGGTCACCAAGACCTTCACCGCGACGCTGGTCCTGCAGTGCCGCGACGACGGGTTGCTCGACCTGGACGACCCGATCGGGCGGCACCTCGACCTCACCGCGCACGGCGAGCTGACCGTGCGCCGGCTGCTGTCGCACACCGCCGGCCTGCAACGCGAGCCGCACGGCGACGTGTGGGACAGCCTGCGCGCGCCCGCCGTCGACGAGCTGCTGGCGGACCTGACCCGGGTCGAGCGGGTGCTGCCCACCGGCCGGCGGTTCCACTACTCCAACCTCGGCATGGCGCTGCTCGGCGAGCTGGTCGCCCGGCTGCGGGGTGGCTCCTGGGCCGAGGTGCTCGCCGAGCGGGTGCTCGACCCGCTCGGGTTGACCGCCACCGGCGCCCGGCCGGGGGAGCGGGCGGCGACCGGTTTCCTGGTCGACGAATACTCCGACGAGGCGCACCCGGAACCGCCCACCGACTTCGGCGCGGTGGCGCCCGCCGCCCAGCTGTGGAGCACCGCGCCGGACATGGCGCGCTGGGCGGCGTTCCTGGCCGACCCGCGGGCGCTGGACCCGGCCGGCGCGGTCCTCGCCCCGGCCACGGTCGAGGAGATGCGCTGGCCGCTGACCACGACCGACGAGTCGCTCTGGGCGGCCGGTTTCGGGCTGGGGCTGATCCTGGTGCCGCAGCCGGCCCGGGTGACCCACGTGGGGCACGACGGCGCGATGCCCGGCTTCCTGGCCGCCGTCTACGGCCGGCGCGGCGGGGACGGCACCCCGGGCGCGATGGGCGCTGCGGTGCTCGGCTCGTCCGGCGCCGGGGTGGAGGTGTTCGACCTGGTGCACGACCTGCTCGCCGCCGCGGCCGAGCACGACCCGGCGCAGATCGAGCCGTGGCGCCCCGGTCCACCCGCGCCCGACCACCTGCGCGGGATGCTGGGCCGCTGGTGGGGCGAGGGCTTCGAGTACGTCTTCTCCTGGCACGACGGCGCGCTGCGGGCCCGCGGCGCGGGCGACCCGGCCGGTAAGCCCCCGGCGGTGTTCGCGCCGCTGCCGGACCGGCCGGACGTGTTCCGCACGGTCTCCGGCCGGGAGGTGGGCGAGCTGCTCCGGCTGACCCGGGACGAGAAGGGCGTGGTGGTCCGGATGCACTGGGCGACCTACCGGTTCACCCGCCGCCAGGAGACCTTCGACGGCTACGACTTCCGGGCCGGCGGCTGAGCGCCGGAGCACCGGAAATGGACGCGGTGCGTACGGTGCCGACCCGATACGATGGGAGCAACCGTACGCCGCGCCAGCAGGGCCCGGCGCCGAGATCGGAGAGCAGGTGGCGCAGGGCCCGACGGCCCGACCTATGACCGGCACCCCACCTCCCGGCCCGCCCCGCGTGCAGACCAGGATCACGGTCCCCGACCAGAAGATCATGGTTAACCTGCTCGGCGCGGGTGACGAGATCCTGCGACTCGTCGAACGCTCGGTCAACAGCGACGTCCACGTGCGCGGTAACGAGATCACCATCACCGGCGCGCCCGCCGACAACGCCCTCGCCGAGCGCCTCTTCAGTGAGCTGCTCGAACTGATCGAGAAAGGCGAGACCCTGACCACAGACGCCGTCCGGCGTACCGTCGGCATGCTCGAGCAGGGCAGCGCCGAGCGGCCCGCCGAGGTCCTGACGCTCAACATCCTCTCCCGGCGCGGCCGCACCATCCGTCCCAAGACGCTCGGGCAGAAGAAGTACGTCGACGCGATCGACGCGCACACCATCGTCTTCGGCATCGGTCCGGCCGGCACGGGCAAGACCTACCTGGCCATGGCGAAGGCGGTCCAGGCGCTCCAGGCCAAGCAGGTCAACCGGATCATCCTGACCCGACCGGCCGTCGAGGCGGGCGAGCGGCTCGGCTTCCTGCCCGGCACCCTGAACGAGAAGATCGACCCCTACCTGCGCCCGCTCTACGACGCGCTGCACGACATGCTCGACCCGGAGACCATCCCCAAGCTGATGGCCGCCGGCACGATCGAGGTCGCCCCGCTGGCATACATGCGCGGGCGGGCGCAGCCGTACGACGCGCGGGTCCTGACCCCGGAGGGATTCCGGAAATTCGGGTCGCTCCAGGTCGGTGACCTGGTCATCGGCTCCGACGGCACGCCCACGCCGGTGATCGGGATCTATCCGCAGGGCCCGAAGCAGGTCTACCGGGTCACCACGCAGGACGGGGCGTCCACGCTCTGCTGCGGGGAGCACCTGTGGACCGTCGCCACGCCGGACGACAAGCGTCGCGGGCGCCGGCGGACGATCGAGACGCAGGAGATGATCGGCAAGGAGTGGCGGGGCCACACCCGCCGTTACGAGCTGCCGCTCGTCGCCCCGGTGCAGATGGAGCCGCGGGCCGTTCCGCTCGACCCGTACGCGCTCGGGCTGCTGCTCGGTGACGGCTCGATCTCGTGCCGCACCACGCCGTCCTTCTCCACGGCGGATCCGGAGCTGGCCGTCGCGCTGGAGGAGGCGCTGGTCGATGTCGAACTCGTCCGCAAGGGCGATTACGACTACGTCCTGCGCCACGTCAACGGGCGTCGCGGTGGTGTGATCGTGGCCAACCCGGTCACGGCCGCCATCCGCGAGCTGGGGCTGGCCGGGGCCACCTCGGGGACGAAGTTCGTCCCGGAGGTCTACCAGAACAACAGCGTCGGTGTCCGGCTGGCGGTCCTGCAGGGGCTGCTGGACACCGACGGCGGTCCGGTCGTCCAGGCCGGGCGTACCTGTCGGGTGCAGTACACGACCACCTCCGCGCGGTTGGCGGACGACGTCGTGCACCTGGTCGAGTCGCTCGGCGGGGTGGCGACGGCCCGGGTCCGTGAGGCCGAGGGTCGTAAGCCCGGTCTGGCGAAGGGCCGGCCGGTTCCGTACCGTGCCGACGCCTACGTCGTCGAGATCAGGCTGCCCGCCGGTGTCGCGCCGTTCCGGCTGTCGCGCAAGCGCCGGATGTACGACGAGCGCGGCGGTGGCCGGCCGATGCGGTTCATCGACTCGATCATCCCGGCCGGGGTGCAGGAGACGATGTGCATCCAGGTCGCGGCGGCCGACTCGCTCTACGTCACCGACGACTTCCTGGTCACCCACAACACCTTGAACGACGCCTTCATCATCCTGGACGAGGCGCAGAACACCACGCCCGAGCAGATGAAGATGTTCCTCACCCGGCTCGGCTTCGGTTCCAAGATCGTGGTCACCGGTGACGTCACCCAGGTGGACCTTCCGGGCGGGACGACCAGCGGCCTGCGCGTGGTCCGGGAGATCCTGAACAACGTCGAGGACGTGCACTTCGCCCAGCTCTCCAGCTCCGACGTGGTCCGCCACAAGCTGGTCGGCGACATCGTCGACGCGTACGCCCGCTGGGACGCCGAGCGGGAGAACCAGCAGGCGCAGAGCGTGCACGCCGTGCCGGGGCGGACCGCCCAGGGCGGCCGGGCCGGCCGGCGCCGCTAACCACCAGAGGAAGACAGAGTTGTCCATCGAGATCGCCAACGAGTCCGGTGTCGAGGTCGACACCGACGCCGTGCTCGCCGTGGCCCGGCACGCCCTCGACGAGATGGGGGTCAACCCCCTCGCCGAGCTGTCCGTGCTGCTGGTCGACATCGAATACATGTCGGAGCTGAACCACCGCTGGATGGGTGGCGACGGTCCGACCGACGTGCTCGCGTTCCCCATGGACGAGGGCAGCGTCGACCACGGGCCGGGGGAGAGCGCCCCGGCCGGCGGCGAGCCGGCCCTGCTCGGCGACATCGTGCTCTGCCCGGAGGTGGCGGCCAAGCAGGCCGCCGCCGCCGGGCACTCCGCCGCCGACGAGCTGCACCTGCTCACCGTGCACGGCGTGCTGCACCTGCTCGGCTACGACCACGCCGAGCCCGAGGAGGAGCGGGAGATGTTCGGTCTCCAGGCCCGGCTGCTGGCCAGCTGGCGGTCGACCCGGTCGCGGTGATGGTCACCCTGGCGGCGGTCGGCGCTCCGGCCGGCCTGCCCGATCTTCAACTCCTGGTCTTCGCGGCCGGGCTGGTGGTGCTCGCCGGCCTGATCGCGATGACCGAGGCGGCGCTGGCCGCGGTCTCCCCGGCGCGCGCCGCCGAGTCGGCCCGGGACGGCGCGCGCGGCGCGCGCGCCCTCCAGGCGGTCGCCGGTGACGTGGTACGCCACCTCAACCTGCTGCTCCTGCTGCGCCTGCTGGCCGAGCTGACCGCCACCACCCTGGTCGCCTTGGTGGCGGTGGACACGTTCGGCGCCGGCTGGCGGGCCGCGCTGGTGACCGCCGGCGCGATGACGGTGGTGAGCTTCGTGGTGGTGGGGGTGGCTCCACGCACGCTGGGCCGGCAGCACGCGTACGCGGTGGGCCGGGCGGTGGCGCCGCTGGTGCGCTGGCTGGGCCGGGCGTTGAACCCGCTGGCGTCGCTGCTGATCCTGATCGGCAACGCGGTCACCCCGGGCAAGGGCTTCCGGGAGGGGCCGTTCGCCACCCAGGTGGAGTTGCGTGAGCTGGTCGACCTGGCCGAGCAGCGCGGCGTGGTGGAGCACGGCGAACGCCAGATGATCCATTCGGTGTTCGCGCTCGGCGACACCATCGCCCGGGAGGTCATGGTCCCGCGCACCGAGATGGTGTGGATAGAGGAGAGCAAGACGCTGGCGCAGGCGCTGGCGCTCTTCCTGCGCTCGGGGTTCTCCCGCATCCCGGTGATCGGGGAGAACGTCGACGACGTGCTCGGCGTGCTCTACCTGAAGGACCTGATCCGGCGTATCCAGGGTGATCGGGGCGCGCGGGAGATGCCGGTGGCCGAGCTGATGCGCCCGGCGACGTTCGTGCCGGAGTCCAAGCCGGTGGACGACCTGCTCTCCGAGATGCAGGCGGCCCGCAACCACCTGGTGATCGTCGTCGACGAGTACGGCGGCACCGGCGGTCTGGTCACCATCGAGGACATCCTGGAGGAGATCGTCGGCGAGATCACCGACGAGTACGATGTCGAGCGCCCGCCGGTCGAGCACCTGGCGGACGGGGCCGTGCGGGTGACCGCCCGGCTGCCGGTGGAGAATCTGGGCGAGCTGTTCGACACCGAGCTGCCCACCGACGAGGTGGAGACGGTCGGTGGCCTGCTCGCCCAGGCGCTCGGTCGGGTGCCCATCCCGGGCGCCGAGGCCGAGGTGTCCGGCCTGCGGCTGATCGCCGAGGGCACCACCGGCCGACGCAACCGGATAGACACCGTGCTGGTGAGCCGGGCCGAGCCGGGCGCCGCGCCGGAGGGCGCGGGGCGCGGTGAGCAGTCCGAGTCGCGTGGCGACAACAACCGTTCCGAGGAGAGGCAACCCGCCGATGCCTGAGTCAGCCGCCGTGCCGGCCGCACTGCCCACCCCCGCCGATCCGGCCGAGCTGAGCGCCGAGGACGGCAAGCTCGTCGTCCTGGCCCGGGGCGCACGGGGCCGGGTGGGGGCCGTGGAGGGCGCGGCGGTCCGCGACCAGGACGGCCGGACGTACGCGGCGGCCAGCGTGGCGCTGCCGTCGCTGACCTTGACCGCGCTCCAGCTGGCGGTGGCGTCGGCGGTGGCGGCCGGTGCGAGCCGGCTGGAGGCGGCGGTGGTGGTGACCGAGGCGTCGACGCTGGACGGGGCCGGGCACGCGGCGGTGCGTGACCTCTCCGCCGACGCGCCGATCCACGTGGCGGCGCCGGACGGTGCGGTCCTCGGCACGGTGGTCGAGTGACCACGGCCCAGGAGCGTCCCTACCGGGCTGGTTTCGCCTGTTTCGTCGGCCGGCCGAACGCCGGCAAGTCGACGTTGACCAACGCGATCATCGGCACCAAGATCGCGATCACCTCGAACAAGCCGCAGACCACCCGGCACATCATCCGGGCCGTGCTGCACCGGCCGGAGTCCCAGCTCGTGCTGGTCGACACGCCCGGCCTGCACCGTCCCCGCACGCTGCTCGGCGAGCGCCTCAACGACCTGGTCCGGGAGACCTGGAGCGAGGTCGACGTGATCGGGCTCTGCGTCCCGGCGAACGAGCCGGTCGGTCGGGGTGACCGGTTCATCACCGGCGAGCTGGCCAGCCTGAAGGCCACGGTGCTGGCGGTGGTGACCAAGACCGACCTGGTCGACAAGAAGCGGCTGGCGGAGCAGTTGCTGGCGGTCAGCGAGCTGGGCGAGTTCGCCGCCGTGGTGCCGGTGAGCGCGGTCTCCGGGCACCAGGTGGACACGCTGGTGGACGTGATGACCGGCTACCTGCCGGAGTCGCCGCAGCTCTACCCGGACGACATGCTCACCGACGACCCGGAGCAGGTGCTGGTCGCGGAGCTGGTCCGGGAGGCGGCGCTGGAGGGGGTCCGGGACGAGCTGCCGCACTCCATCGCCGTGGTGGTCGAGGAGATGATCGCCGAGGGCAACCTCACGAAGATCTACGCCGACCTCTACGTGGAGCGGTCGAGCCAGAAGGCCATCGTCATCGGGCACCGGGGCAGTCGGCTCAAGCACGTCGGCACCACCGCCCGGCGGCAGATCGAGGAGCTGCTCGGCACCCGCGTCTACCTGGACCTGCACGTCCGGGTGGCGAAGGACTGGCAGCGCGACCCGAAGCAGCTGCGCAAGCTCGGCTTCTGACCGGGGCCGGGGCGCGCCCCGGTCCCGGATGATCCGGATCAGTCAGTCCTATGGGGCATCTCACGTTCCACGGACGTCGGTGGCTGTTTCGCGGCTCGCCGGAGCAGGGTAGGGAACCATGTCCCTGCCCCCGGACACGGCTGCGAGCTGATGCGAAACCGCTACCTCGACCTGCTCCGTTTCCTGGCCATCGTGCGTGTCGTCACCTACCACGTCACCGGCTACGCCACGCTCACGCTGGTGTTCCCGGCGATGGCGGTGATGTTCGCGCTGGCCGGGTCGCTGATGGCCGCCTCGCTGGACCGCACCGGGGTGCCCGCCGTCGGGCGCCGCCTGCGCCGTCTGCTGCCTTCGCTCTGGGTGCTCGCCGCGGTCTTCGTGCCGGCCATGCTGCTCACCGGGTTGCCGCTCACGCCCAAGGTGCTCCTCTGGCTCTTCCCGATCAGCGACCCGCCGGCCAACTACTGGGGCGGGCTGGCGCTGAGCCCGATCTGGTACCTGCGGGACTACCTGTGGTTCGTGCTCGCCTCGCCGCTGGTGCTGTGGCTGTTCCGCCGGGCGCCGCTGCCCACGCTGGCCGCCCCGTACGCGCTGCTGGCGGCGATCGAGTTCGGCGTGCTGGCGAACCCGCCGACCGTGCTGCGCGAGTTCGGCCTCTACTTCGGCGCGTGGCTGCTCGGCTTCGCCCACCACGACGGTCTGCTGCGGCGCATGCGCAACCGGGTGCTGCTGCCGGTCGCCGGGGTCCTCGGCGCCGCCGGCCTGGCCTGGATCGCCACCCACCCGGGTCCGCGCGGCTTTGACATCAACGACATCCACCTCGGCAACGCGCTCTGGTCGGCCGCGTTCATCCTGGTGGCGATCGGCCGCGCGCCCACCGGCGCCGACTGGGTCGACCGGGTTCCGGTGCTCGGCCGCGCGGTGACGGTGGTCAACCGGCGGGCGCTGACCGTCTACCTCTGGCACATGCCGTTCGTGGTGGCGCTCACCCCGCTGGTCGGGCTGGTCGGCTGGTCGCCGCGCGACCCGGTCGGCCTGTGGCTGCGGGTGGGACTGGTGTTCGTGCTGGTCGGTGTGGTGACGCTGCTGGTCGGGTGGGTCGAGGACCTGGCCGCCCGGCGTACCCCGGAACTGGTTCCCGGCGGGACCCGGCGGACCGTGGCCGACCGGGCGGCGGCCGCCCCGGCCAGCCCGGCCCCCGCGGGCGCGGAGGGCGGACTGGTGGGCGTCGGGGTCCGGGTGCCGGCGCCCCGCGACGGCGAGCGCGTCGCGGAGGGCGCCCGCTGGCTCAGCGCGCGGTGACGGTGACGTTGCCGCTGGTGGCGGAGACGTCGAGCAGCACCGACGCGCCCGGGTCGTTGGTCACGGTGATCTCCGTGTCACCGGACTTCGCGTCCGCCCGCACCCGGTAGCGGCCGTTCGGTACGACCAGGTCGACGTCCCCGCTGGTGGCGTGCAGTCGGGCCGGTGCCGGCTGGTCCAGCTCGACGGTGAGGTTGCCCGAGGTGGCCTCCGCGTCGATCGCGGAGGTCAGCCGGCGGGCCTCGATGTCGCCGGAGCGCGCCCGCAGCCGCACCGGGTGGGTCGCCTCCACGAGCCGGATGTTGCCGGAGGTGGTCGCGGCGCGAACCTCGCCGGTCGCCCCGTTGACGGTCAGGTCCCCGGAGCTGAGCGTGAACTCCACCGCGCCGACCCCGCTGAGGTCGACGTTGCCGGAGCCGGTGCCGCCGCGGACCGCCACGCCCGGTGGTGCGGTCACCTCCCAGGAGATGCTGCACCTCTGGCCGCAGTCGGTGGGCAGCACCAGCTCGTCGCCCCTGATCTCGTACCGACTGTTCGGCTCGCCGCCCTGGTAGCGCACCACCCGCTTGATCCGTACCTGGTCGGCGGGGCCGTTGGCGCGGACCATCACGTCCCCCGACCCGCCGTCGTCGACGGTGATGCGGGCGATCTTCGTCCGCTCGGTCTGGTCGTAGTCGAGCCGGCGGAACGACAGCGTGTCACACCCGGCGAGGACGATCAGCGTGGTGGCCGCCGTCGCGGCCACCACCCCACGCGGCGATCGGAGAGCGGTGCGCGGCCGGAACGCCGTTCGGAGCGAAGCCATGGCCAGCACACTAGGGCCGGCCGGGCGGCCGACACATCGGGGATCGCCCGCCGGCGCACCCCGAGCCGACCCTGAGATCGGACCCCGAGGGAGAATGGCCTGATGGCCGGGTACCGCCGACAGCTCTACCGCGACGACGCGGTGGTGCTGCGCGTGCAGAAGCTGGGCGAGTCCGACCGGATCATCACGCTGTTCACCCGCCGGCACGGCCGGCTGCGCGCGGTGGCCCGCGGCGTCCGGCGCACCTCCAGCCGGTTCGGCGCCCGGCTGGAGCCGTTCGGGCACGTCGACCTCCAGCTCGCCGGCGACCCCAAGGGCAACCAGGGCAGCTCGCTGCACACGGTCAGCCAGGTCGAGGCGATCGAGCTGTACGGCAAGCGGTTCCTCGGCGACTACCCCCGCTACACGGCGGCCAGCGCGATCGCCGAGACCGCCGAGCGGCTGACCCCGGTGGAGCGGGAACCCTCGCTGCGGCTGTTCCAGCTCACCCTCGGCGCGATGAAGTCCCTCGCCCGGGGCGACCACGCCACCACGCTGGTGCTGGACGCCTACCTGCTGCGGGGCATGGCGTTCGCCGGCTGGGCGCCCGCGCTGAGCGCGTGCGCGGTCTGCGGCGAGCCGGGCCGGCACCGCGCGTTCTCGGTGCCGGCCGGCGGCGCGGTCTGCCCGGACTGCCGACCCCCCGGCGCCGCCCACCCCGCGCCGACCACGCTGGCGCTGATGTCCGCGCTGACCACCGGCGACTGGGCGTACGCCGACGCCGCCGACAACGGCGTCCGCCGGGAGTGCAGCGGGCTGGTCGCGGCGCACCTCCAGTGGCATCTGGAACGCGCGCTACGCTCGCTGCCGCTGGTCGACCGGGGTGGCCCGGCGACCGGCGCGGTCCCGCCGCCGGACGGGGCGGGGCCGGGTGTGGTCCCGCCGCGCGCCGGCTCCGGGCCCGCAGCCGCCGGTGTGAACAGGGAGATGACCGAGTGATCCGATCGACGAGGGCGCGCCGCCGCGAGCCGGTGCCGCCGACCCCGCACCCGTCCGGCGCGCGCCCGCCGGCGTTGCCCGCGGGCGCGCTTCCCCGGCACATCGCCATCGTGATGGACGGCAACGGCCGCTGGGCGAAGGAGCGCGGGCTGCCCCGCACCAAGGGGCACGAGCAGGGCGAGCACAGCCTCTTCGACACCATCGAGGGCGCGATCGAGCTGGGCATCCCCTACCTGTCGGCGTACGCGTTCTCGACCGAGAACTGGCGGCGCTCGCCGGACGAGGTCCGCTTCCTGATGGGCTTCAACCGCGACGTCATCCGCCGCCGCCGCGATCAGCTCGTCGACCTGGGCGTGCGGGTGGTCTGGTCGGGGCGGGCCGGGCGGCTCTGGAAGAGCGTGATCTCCGAGCTGCAGACCGCCGAGGAGATGTCGCGCGACAACTCGACGCTGACGCTGCAGTTCTGCGTCAACTACGGCGGCCAGGCGGAGATCGCCGACGCCGCCGCCGCGATCGCCCGTGACGTGGCCGCCGGCAAGCTGCACCCGGACAAGGTCACCGAGAAGACGGTGGCCCGCTACCTCTACCACCCCGAGGTGCCCGAGGTCGACCTGTTCCTGCGTCCCTCCGGTGAGCAGCGGATCTCCAACTTCCTGCTCTGGCAGACCGCGTACGCCGAACTGGTCTACCTGGACACGCTCTGGCCCGACTTCGACCGCCGTCACCTCTGGTACGCCTGCGAGCTGTACGCCCAGCGCGACCGACGCTTCGGCGGGGCGCTGCCCAACCCGGTGGCCCCCGGAGCCTGAGGTCACGCTTAGCGACGCCCCGCGCTGGGTACGAGTATCCACAGCAGCCAACGCGGAGGTGAACCACATGATTCAGAAGCGGATCGCGCAGTGGGCGGTCATGGCGGTCGCCGTGCCGCTGGCGGCGGCCGGCGCGCGCCGGCTCAGCCACTCCCTGGAGGCCCGTCGTGGCCCGACCGGGGTGAGCCGCCTGCTGACCAAGGGCGCCGACATGATCCGGCCGCAGAAGGCCAAGCGGCGCCGGTTCTTCTGACCCCGACGGTCGGCCCCGTGCCGGCCGTCCCGCGGACGCCCCGCATCCGGCTTTCCGGCCGGATCGCGGGGCGTTCCGCTTACGATCGGCGCAGGGCGCGCCGCCGGGACGCGCCGCCACGGGGGTGGAGAATGCGCGATCTCCGGTACGAGATGACGGCCGCCCTGGCCGGCGCCGACCTGGTGGAGCCGAGCCGCCGCGAGGCGGTCGCCGAGCTGTGCGCCGGGGTGGCCGAGCGCTGGTGCGCCGACGTCGGGCACACCCCGGCGGTCCGCTCCGGCGAGATCGGTGAGCTGGCCGCCGGTGAGCCGGCCGCCGACTGGGCCCCCGAAACCGGGTCGGCCCCGGCCCACCGCCGTCCGTCGCCCGAGCGGGCGTGGTGAGGCTCAGGCCTCCACTTCGGAGCGGTCGCCCGCCCAGCGGGTGTGGAACGAGCCGTCCCGGTCCACCCGGTGGTAGGTGTGCGCGCCGAAGTTGTCCCGCAGCCCCTGGATCAGGGCGGCCGGCAGCCGCTCGGCGCGCAGCGCGTCGAAGTAGGCCAGCGACGACGCGAAGGCCGGGGCCGGCACACCCGCGCGGGCCGCGTCGGCCACCACCCGTCGCCAGGCCGGGACCCCGGCGCTGACCCGGTCGGCGAACCAGGGGGCGACCAGCAGCGTCGACAGGTCCGGCTCGGCGTCGTACGCCTCCCGGATCCGGTCCAGGAAGCGGGCCCGGATGATGCAGCCGCCGCGCCAGATGGTGGCCGTGCCACCCAGGTCGATGTCCCAGTCGTACTCCCGGCTGCCGGCCCGGATGTGGTCGAAGCCCTGCGCGTACGCGACGATCTTGCTGGCGAGCAGCGCCCGGCGGACGTCCTCGACGAATGCGTCCCGGTCGTCGACCTGCCACTTGTCGCCGGCGTCCGCGAACACCCGGCGGGCGGCCGCACGCTGGTCGGCGTGCCCGGACAGCGACCGGGCGAACGTGGCCTCGGCGATGCCGGTGATCGGGATGCCGAGGTCCAGCGCGCTCTGCACGGTCCAGCGGCCGGTGCCCTTCTGCTCGGCCTGGTCGAGCACCACGTCCACGAACGCCCGGCCGGTGGCGGCGTCGGTGTGGCCGAGCACGTCGGCGGTGATCTCGATGAGGAAGGACTCCAGCTCGCCGCCGTTCCACTCCCGGAAGATCTCCGCGATCTCCGCCGGGCTCGCCGACAGGCCGGCCCGCAACAGGTCGTACGCCTCCGCGATGAGCTGCATGTCGGCGTACTCGATGCCGTTGTGCACCATCTTCACGAAGTGCCCGGCGCCGTCGGGGCCGATGTGCCGGCAGCAGGGCGTCCCCTCGACCTGCGCGGCGATCTTCTCGAAGATCGGGCCCAGCTTGCGGTAGGACTCCGCCGAGCCGCCGGGCATGATGCTCGGGCCACGCAGCGCGCCCTCCTCGCCGCCGGAGACGCCGGTGCCGACGAAGTGCAGCCCGTGCGCGCGCAGCGCCTCCTCCCGACGGCGGGTGTCGGCGAAGTGCGCGTTGCCGCAGTCGACGACGATGTCCCCCTCCTCCAGCAGCGGGACCAGTTCGTCGATCACGGCGTCGGTCGGCGCGCCGGCCTTCACCATCACGATCACCGCACGCGGCCGCTCCAGCGAGCCGACGAAGTCGGCCAGCGACTCGGACGGCACGAAGGTGCCCTCGTCGCCGTGCTCGGCGACCAGGCTGCGGGTGCGTTCCGGCGAGCGGTTGTGCACCGCCACGGCGAAACCGTTGCGGGCCAGGTTCCGGGCCAGGTTGCGACCCATCACCGCCAGACCGGTGACCCCGATCTGCGCCGTCGCCTGTTGTGCCATGCGTACCGCCACCTCTCGTCCTCGCTGCCGTGCTGCGACCGTATCGCGGTCGCCGGGGGAGTGGGCCGGGACGTCGACGCCGGGTGAGTGGCCGGTGGCGGTGCGTTCCGCGGTAATTCGGATGCGCGATCGGCTCGGGGCGGGTTAGCCTTCGGGCATGCGTAACTGACGCCCTTCTTCCGAGCCCGGTCCACCGCCCTACGTGCCGGTGGACCCGTCCTGCTCCGGGCGTCCGCATCCCCTCCCGCCGCCGTGGTTCGCGGTGTCTGTCGCGGTCGGATCGCACCCGGGGCGCACCCGCTCGGCGCGTCCGTGGTCGGCGCGCCCGCCAGACAGGAGGACCGCGGATGCCCGCGAAGCGCAGCCCGAAGAAGTCCCGCAAGCCGTCGCCGTCGCTGCGGGAGGTGACCCCGAGGGATCTCGACGCGCTCACCGTGGCGCCGTCGACGCCGGTGTCCCTGCCGACGGAGCAGGCCCCGGCGCCGCCCACCGCCGGCCCGCCCGCCGGAGGCCGGTCGGGCGTCACCGGGCGCAGCCAGCGCGCCGGCCAGACCCGCTTCTACGCCTTCCGCCGCAGCTGACCGACAGAGCCCCGGACGCGCCGCGCCCGGGGCTCCACCCTTCCCCACGGCGTCGACCATGAAGTTGGCGGCGACAATTCGGGCGCCGAGTGCCGCCAACTTCATGATCGACGCACCGGAGGCTGGGTCAGCCGATGAGGGGGCGGAAGGTGCCGAGGAGGATGCTCGTGGTCAGGGCGGCGCCGGCCAGGAGCGCGGCGGTGACCACCAGCAGGGCGTCGGCCCGGGTGAAGTGCTGACGCCGGGCCACCGTACGCGGCGTGCCGGCGTCGAAGCCCCGCGCGTCCATCGCCACGGCCAGCCGGGTGCCCCGCCGGATCGCGCCGACCAGCAGCGCGAACGCGGTCGAGCCGAACAGCCGCAGCTTGGCCAGCGGGTTCCGGCCGGCGTCCACGCCCCGGGCCCGCCGGGCCATGCTGATCATCCGCCACTCCTGTTCCAGCAGCGGCACCATCCGGAACGCGGCCAGCGCGCCGATGGCGAACCGGGCCGGCGCCTTCGCGTTCTGGATCAGCGCGTCGGCCAGCTCGGTCGGATCGGTGGTGGCGAAGACGACGATCCCGGGCAGCGCCACGGCGAGCATGCGCAGCACCAGGCCGAGGGCGGTGACCAGCACACCCTGGGTGACCAGCACCGGGCCGGCGTCGAGCAGCACCGGACCGGACCGGTCGGCGGCGAAGAGCACCAGCGTGACCAGGATGCCCACGGCTCCGGCCAGCAGCGGCCAGGCCCGTCGGGCCAGCACCCGGTAGCGGACGCCGAACAGTGGCAGCACCGCGAGTTCGATGGCGATGGCGATGGCCGGCGCGACCGGGTCCAGCGTCGCCACCAGCACGAGCGTGAAGACCAGCGCGGCGGCCACCTTCGCCACCGGGTTGCGCCGGGCCAGCGGGGCGTCGGGCGCGGCGACCGGTTCGAGATCGATCACGGTGCGCCCGCCCCTCGCGGCGGGGTCGACGGTGGCCCGTCCGCGCCGTGACGGCCGGGCGGGGACGGTGACTCGTCCGCGCCGAGACCGCCTGACGACGAGCCGACGGACCCAGGCAGGGCGGCGAGCACGGGACCCGGCTGGCCGGCGAGCCCGGCCGGGCGCGTCCGGTCGAGGTCGGCGGGCGGGCGGTCCAGGGTGAGCGTCCGGTCGGCCAGCGCGGCGACGAAGTCCGCGTCGTGCGTCACCGCGACCACGCCGTGGCCGGCGTCGCGCAGCTCGGCGAGCAGGTCGACCAGTTCCAGCCAGGTCCGCCGGTCCTGGCCGAACGTGGGTTCGTCGCAGATCAGCAGGCGGGGCGCGGTGGCCAGGGCGGTCGCCACGCTCAGCCGCCGCGCCTCGCCGCCGGAGAGGGTGTACGGATTGGCGCCGGCCAACCGGTCCAGTCGCAGCCGGTGCAGCAGCGCGTCCACGGTGTCGGTCACGTCCGACTCGGACCGGCCGGTACGGCGCGGGCCGAGCGCCAACTCGTCCCGCACCGTGCCGGTGACGAACTGGTGCTCCGGGTCCTGGAACACCGAACCGATCCGGCGCGCCAGCGCGGGCGCCCGCCAGCGGTGCGGGGGAGTGCGCGCGTCCCGGCCGGCCAGCTCGGCGGAGGCGGTGAGCGCACCGGCACCGGGGCGCAGCAGGCCGCCGAGGAGCAGCGCCAGCGTGGACTTGCCGGCGCCGTTGGGGCCGAGGACGGCGAGTGCCTCGCCGGCGCGTACCCGAAGGTCGGTGGGGGTCAGCCGGGGCGGCAGGCCGAGCCGGTCGGCGGCGAGCAGGGTCTCCCCGGGCGGCGCGGTGGCGTGCCGCGGCGGGATGGTGTGTCCGGGCACCCAGACCCCGGCGGCGGCCAGCGCTTCGCCGTGCGCGGCGAAGACCGCCTCGGGCGGCCCGTCGGCCCGCACCCCGCCACCGGGTTCCAGCACCACCACGCGGTCGACCAGCGGCAGCGCCTCGGCCACCCGGTGCTCGACCAGGATCAGCGTGGTGTCCGGGTCGAGCGCGTCCGCGACGGCCCGGCGGATCAGAGTGGCGCCGGTCGGGTCGAGGTTGGCGGTGGGCTCGTCCAGCAGCAGCAGCCCGGGGCGCAGCGCGAGCGTCCCGGCCAGGGCGAGGCGCTGCTGCTCGCCCCCGCTGAGCGCGGCGGTGGGGCGGTCCCGGGGGTAGGGGAAGCCGACCCGGCGCAGCGCCTCGTCCACCCGGGGCCAGATCTCCTCGGCCGGTACGCCCCGGTTCTCCAGCCCGAACGCGACGTCGTCGCCGGAGCGGGCCATCACCAGCTGGGTCTCCGGGTCCTGGAAGACCACGCCGACGCGTTCGCGGGCCTTGCGCGGGTCCAGCCCGTCGATCTCGACGGTGCCCTCCTGCTCGCCGGAGTCCTCCGGAAGCAGCCCGGCCAGCGCTGCCAGCAGCGTGCTCTTGCCGGCCCCGGAGGCCCCGAGCAGCAGGACCCGTTCCCCGCTCTCGACGCGCAGGTCGACGCCACGCACCGCCCAGGCCCGACGTCCCCCGTGCCGCCACCCGAACCCCCGGAGAACCACCCCGCTCACCGTTCCACACCTCCTCCCGTTCCGACCTCAGCCTCGTCGATCAAGGAGTTCGCGTCAGGGACATCGCCCGCCGCCGACGCGAACTCCTTGATCAACAGGCGGCGGACCGGTCAGACCAGGGCGCGGTCGCGGCCGGCGGGGAAGCGGTCCAGGACGCCGGTGTTCGCCAGGGCCCGGGTGAGCAGGTGCGCGCCGACGCCGGCCACGACGGTGGCGCTGACGATCGTGATCAGGGCGTACGGGATCCGGTAGGAGGTCAGCTCGTAGGCCTTGTTCCAGTAGACGAAGTCGAAGATCGCCGCGCCCAGGCCGGTCAGCGCGCCGGCCAGCACCGCCACCGGCAGCCGGAACGAGCGGTAGCGGAACGCGGCGAACGCCAGTTCGGCGCCGATGCCCTGCATCAGGCCCTGGAGGATCACGATGCTCGCCCACTGGCTGCCCAGCAGCGCGGAGACGATCGCGGCGACGGTCTCGCAGTAGAGCGCCGCGCCCGGCTTGCGGATGATCAGGCCGGCGAGCACCGCCGGGATCAGCCAGACGCCGTAGAGCAGCGCCTGCGCCGGCGGGAAGAACGCGAACGCCGCGTCGGTGGCGCTCCAGAGCAGGCCCCAGGCCCAGAAGACGACGCCGAAGGCGACGGCGATCACCGAGGCGACGACGATGTCGACCGTACGCCAGCGGTTGCTGTCGGTGTGGCTCATGACGGACTCCCAGTTCAGGTGAGGAACCAGGAGAAGACGCACGCCGCGCCCGGAACGCCCGGACGGCGGCGCGGCTGGAGGTCGACCGAACTCCCTGCGCTGGCATTACCCAGATCAGGTTCGAGGGTCTGCGGGCCTCGGCCCGCACTCTCAGCGCTGTGCGCTCCCCTGTCGGATGTGAAGTTGTCTCGTCGCAGACGCTAGCACCGTCGCCTGCCCCGGGCCCAGCAGGGCAACTGTCGGCTACGGTGGTGATCATGCGGGTCGAGGCGCGGGGACTGACGTTCGAGGTACGCACCGGCGGCCCCGAGGACGGCGACCCGGTCCTGCTGCTGCACGGCTTCCCGCAGCACTCCGGCGAGTGGGACGCGGTCACGCCCGCGCTGCACGCCGCCGGGCTGCGCACGTACGCGCTGGACCAGCGCGGCTACTCGCCCGGCGCGCGGCCGGCCGCCGTCGAGGCGTACCGGATCCCGGAGCTGGTGGCCGACGCGGCCGGCGTGCTGGACGCGCTCGGGGTGACCCGCGCGCACCTGGTCGGTCACGACTGGGGCGCGATCGTGGCCTGGGGGCTGGCGGCGGCGCACCCGGAGCGGGTGCGGACGCTGACCGCGGTGTCGGTGCCGCACCCGGCGGCGATGGGCCACGCGCTCGCCACCGACCCCCGGCAGAAGGCGAAGTCCGCCTACATCGCGCTGTTCCGGATGCCCGGCAAGGCGGAGAAGGTGCTGCTGGCGCTGCGCGGCGCCGCGCTGCGGCGGCTGCTCGGCGGGGTGGGGGACGCCGACGCGGTGGCCCGCTACGCCGAGCCGATGCGCGAGCCGGAGGCGCTCACCGCGGCGCTCAACTGGTACCGGGCGATGAGCGGGACGGACATGAAGGCCGTCGGACCGGTGGGCGTGCCGACCACGTACGTCTGGAGCGACCGGGACGTGGCGATCGGTCGGACGGCCGCGCAGGCGTGCGCGGCGCACGTCACCGGGGACTACCGCTTCCTGGTGCTCGACGGCGTCAGCCACTGGATCCCCGACGAGGCGCCCGGCCCGCTGGCCGCCGCGATCCTCGCCCGGTGCACAGGAGCGGAGGAAGCATGACGGTGAGCGCCGAGGACTACCTGGCGGTGGTGACCGAGACGATGGGCCGGGTGGCCGCCGAGCAACGGCGGAACGTGGCCGCGGCGGCCGACCTGATCGCCACGGCGCTGCGCGCCGACGCGGTGGTGCACGCCTTCGGCACCGGACACTCCGAGGCACTCGCCATGGAGATCGCCGGAAGGGCCGGTGGGCTGGTCCCCACCAACCGGATCGCGCTGCGTGACCTGGTGCTGCGGGGCGGGGAGCCGGCCGACGTGCTCGGCCCGAAGCTGGAACGCGAGCCGGCCGTGGCGCACCGCCTCTACGAGCTGGCCCCGATCCGGCCGCAGGACGTGTTCGTGCTGGCCTCCAACTCGGGCGTGAACGGGGCGATGGTGGAGTTCGCCGCCATCGTGAAGGAGCGCGGGCACGGGCTGGTGGCGATCACCTCGGCCCAGCACTCGGCCCGGATGGCGTCCCGGCACCCGTCCGGCCGCAAGCTCGCCGACTTCGCCGACGTGGTGCTGGACAACGGCGCCCCGTACGGCGACGCGACGCTGCCGCTGCCCGGCGGCGGCGCGGTCGGCGCGGTCTCCTCGATCACCGCGGCGCTGCTGGCCCAGCAGATCGTCGCCGAGGTGGTGGCCCGGCTGCTGGCCACCGGCGAACGGCCGCCGGTCTACCTCTCCGCCAACATCACCGGCGGCGACGAGCACAACGCCGAGTTGGAGGCGCGGTACGAGGGCCGCATCCGCCGCGGAGCCTGAGGGCGTTTCGCGATCACTCGGACGGGGCACTGGCGGTCCTGCCGGCGGGCGTTCACCCGCCGGCCGTGCCGTCTTCACCGGAGGTTCGTGAGTTGTCCAAGGAATCCGAGAAGCAGCGCTGGCAGCGCAACTTCGCCGACCTGCTGCAGGAGTTGCGCGTCGCGCAGACCGGCGTGCAGATCCTGTTCGCCTTCCTGCTGACGATGCCGTTCAGCAACGCCTTCAACCGGACCACCGACTTCCAGCGCGACGTCTACATCGTGGCGCTGCTGGCGGCCGCCGCGGCCGCCGCGATGATCATCTCGCCGGTGGCGTTCCACCGGGCGCTGTTCCGCCAGGGCCGCAAGCCGGAGCTGGTCCGGTTCGCCCACCGGATGGCCACCGGCGGCCTGTTCTTCATGCTGATCGCGATGGTCAGCGCGGTCCTGCTGGTCACCGACTTCGTGCTGCCCCGGCCGATCGCGTTCGTGCTCAGCGCGGTCACCGGGATCTGGTTCCTGACCTTCTGGGCGATCCTGCCGTTCGCCCGGCGCAACTGGGGTGAGGACGACATCGACGACGAGGACGACGACCCGCAGACGCTGTCCGGCGACTGACGGTCCGCCAAATCGGGCGTGCACGCGACGCTACCCCTGGGTAACACCCGGGGGTAGCGTCGTTTTCGTCGAGCGCGTCGACCGCAGCCGGACCGACCATCCAGGAGGCAGCCGTGACCACGACACAGAACAGCCGGCCCGAGTCCGCCGACGGCGCGGGGGCGCTGCCCGCCGAGGCGGGCCAGGTCTCCGAGAAGGAGGCCCGCCAGGTCGCCGAGGCGGCCCGCGAGGCGGCCTGGGACCGGCCCAGTTTCGGCAAGGAGCTGTTCCTCGGCCGGTTCCGGCTCGACCTGATCAATCCCTGGCCCCGGTCCGATCCGGACGACGTGGCCCGCGCCGACGAGTTCCTCGGCGCATTCGGGGCCTACCTCAGGTCTGAGGTGGACGGCGCGGCGATCGAGCGCGACGCGCGCATCCCCGACGAGGTGTTCCACGGGATGGCCCGGCTCGGCGCGTTCGGCATGAAGATCGACCGGAGGTACGGCGGGCTCGGGCTGAGCAACCTGCACTACTGCCGGGCGCTGATGCTCGCCGGTTCGGTGAGCCCGGCGATCGGCGCGCTGCTGTCCGCGCACCAGTCGATCGGTGTGCCGCAGCCGTTGAAGATGTTCGGCACGCCCGAGCAGAAGGAGCGCTTCCTGCCCCGGCTGGCCGCCGGCGAGGTCTCCGCGTTCCTGCTCACCGAGCCGGACGTCGGCTCCGACCCGGCCCGGTTGGCCACCACCGCCGAGCCCACCTCCGACGGCACCGGCTACCGGCTCAACGGGGTCAAGCTCTGGGCCACCAACGGCACGGTCGCCACCCTGCTGGTGGTGATGGCCCGGGTGCCGGCGGCGGAGGGGCGGCGGGGCGGCATCACCGCGTTCGTGGTGGAGGGCGACAGCGACGGCATCACCGTGGAACGGCGCAACGCCTTCGTCGGGCTTCGCGGCCTGGAGAACAGCCTCACCCGGTTCCACGACGTCTTCGTGCCGAAGGAGAACGTGATCGGCGGCGAGGGCAAGGGGCTGAAGATCGCCCTGACCACGCTGAACACCGGGCGGCTCTCGCTGCCGGCGATGTGCGTCGGCGCCGGCAAGTGGGCGCTCAACGTGGCCCGGGAGTGGGCCGCCGACCGGGTCCAGTGGGGCCGGCCGGTGGCTGAGCACGAGGCGGTGGCGAAGAAGCTGTCCTTCATCGCCGCCACCACGTACGGCATGGAGTCGATGCTCGACCTGTCCTGCCTGCTCGCCGACGACGACCGCAACGACATCCGGATCGAGGCGGCGCTGGTCAAGCTCTACGCCAGCGAGATGGCCTGGCGGATCGCCGACGAGCTGATCCAGATCCGGGGCGGGCGCGGCTACGAGACGGCCGACTCGCTGGCCGCCCGGGGCGAACGGCCGGCCGCGGTCGAGCAGCTCATGCGCGACCTGCGGATCAACCGGATCTTCGAGGGCTCCACCGAGATCATGCACCTGCTGATCGCCCGGGAGGCGGTCGACGCGCACCTCTCGGTCGCCGGCGACATCATCGACCCGGACGCGGGGCTGGGCCGCAAGGCGAAGGCCGGCGCACGGGCCGGCGCCTTCTACGCGAAGTGGCTGCCCACGCTGGCCGTCGGCCGGGGCCAGGCGCCGGGGGCGTACCAGGAGTTCGGGCCGCTGGCCGGGCACCTGCGGCACGTCGAGCGGACCTCGCGCAAGCTGGCCCGCTCCACCTTCTACGCGATGTCCCGCTGGCAGGGGAAGATGGAGCGCAAGCAGGCGTTCCTCGGCCGGGTGGTGGACATCGGCGCCGAGCTGTTCGCGATGTCCGCGGTCTGCGTCCGGGCCTACGCCGAGCTGGCCGAACACCCGGAGAACGTCGAGCTGGCCGACCTGTTCTGCCGCCAGGCCCGGCTGCGCGTCGACGAGCTGTTCACCGGCCTCTGGTCGAACACCGACTCGGTCGACGTGGCCGCCGCGAAGCGGATCGTCGCCGGCCGGTACGCCTCGCTGGAGACCGGGGTGGTCACCCCGCCCGCCGACCTGCCCTGGGTGGCCAGATGGCAGCCCGGCCCGTCCACCGCCGAGGACGTCCGCCGCCGCCTGTAAGGAAGGGCCCCCTGTTAACGCATCCGGTAGAGGAGGGGGCCCCTTTTAACAGCCGCTCAGCCGCGGGCGATCGCCCACGCGATCACCGCCGCCAGGATCAGGCCGTTGAGGGCGGCCAACACCAGGTACGCCGAAGGCGGGATCTTGCGACCCTTACGGACGAAACTCACCAGCACGCCCGCGTAGCCCAGCAGCAGCACGGCGACGACGATCAGGAAGTACAGCACCGGCACACCCTACCGGCCGGCCCGCAGCCCCAGCCTGCGCAGCTCCAGCGCGGCGAGCGCGTCGACGGTCTCGTCGTCGCCGCGCCGCCACGCCTCGGCCACGTCCGGCGCGATCCGGGTGAGCTTCGACAGCGGCTGACCGGCGAGCGCGCGCAGCGCCAGCAGGTCCCGGCCGGCGGGCGCGGTGGCCATCGCCTTCGCCGCGCCGGCGCGGCGCATCCAGCGGACCCGCAGCGGCAGCCAGCCGAACAGCACCAGGCCGAGCGGGAACACCAGCACCGCGATGGTCAGCGCGAGCGCCAGCTGCCCGACCAGCTCCTGCTGGTCGCGGCCGGCCTCGGCCATCGCCCGGGCGGCGTCCGCGGCGCGGTTGAAGGGGGCGGTCAGCTCGTCGCCGACCAGCGGCACCCGGCCGACCTTGCCGCCGGCGTCGGCCAGGTTGTCGGCGAGTCCGCCGCCGGCCCCCTCCAGCTTCTGCCCGGGTACGGCGAGCTTCTCGACCAGGTCGTGCAGCCACAGCGCGAAGCGGATCGCCGCGTACACCCAGGCGACCACGAGCAGATCGGTGAGGAACTGACGGACGGCGGTCGGAAAACGGTCGGCGTAGATCTTCACGCCGGACAGCCTGCCACGGGGGGTGGGCATCGGCACAGGGCCGATCCGCGACTCAGGACGACCCTTCGCCGGCGTGGCTCACCGCGTCCGCCACGATGTGCGCGACGTGCTCGTCGACCAACGCGTACGCGATCTCCCGGCCGCGCCGCGAGCCGCGCACCACGCCGGCGCCGCGCAGCACCCGCAGGTGCTGGGAGACCAGCGGCTGGGGGGCGCCGAGCTTCTCCACCAGCTCGTGCACGCACCGCTCGCCCTCGGCCAGCTCGCTCACGATCGCCAGCCGGATGGGGGCCGAGAGCGCGCGCAGCAGGTCGCCCGCGCCCTCGAAGGCGTCGTACCCGTTCGTGCCGGTCACCCCGTAACGGTAACCAATGCCAGCTGCGCCGGCCGGCGCGGCCTCACCTGAGCACCACCTCGTGCTCGGCCGGCTCGGCAACCGGCGCGTGCCCGGTCGACCGACCCCGACGCCGCACCGCCCGGACGCCGGCCGCGCCTAGCGCCACCAGCAGGAACGAGCCGATCGCCACCAGCACCACCGAGGCGCCGGGCGCGGTGTCGGCGGTGGCCGCCACGAAGACCCCGGCGCCCGCGGCGAACAGGCCCAGCGCCATGGCCGCCGTCATGGTGGACCGGAAGCCCCGGGTCACCTGCTGGGCGGTGGCCACCGGCACCACCATCAGGGCGCTGATCAGCAACACCCCGACCGCCCGCATGGCGATGGTCACCGTGACCGCGGTGCCCACCGCGATGAGCAGGTTCAGCGCCCGCACCGGCAGGCCGGAGACCCGGGCGTACTCCTCGTCGTGGCAGACCGCGAACAGCGCCGGGCGCAGCACCAGCATGGTCACCAGCAGCACCGCGCCGAGCACGCCGATGGTGACCAGGTCGGCCTGCGACGTCGTGGTCAGCGACCCGAACAGGTACGCGTTGAGCGACCCGCTGCTGGCGTCGGAGAGCCCGACCAGCATCACACCGCCGGCGATGCCCCCGTAGAAGAGCAGCGCCAGCGCGAGGTCCCCGGAGGTGCGCCCGTACGCGCGGACCAGCTCGATGACGACCGCGCCGAGCGTGGCCGCGAGCACCGCCACCAGCACGGGGGAGCGGTTCAGCAGCAGCCCCGCGCCGACGCCGGTGAGCGCCACGTGCCCGATGCCGTCGCCGATCAGCGCCAGCCGGCGCTGCACCAGGTAGATGCCGAGCGCCGGCGCGGCCAGCCCGATGACCAGCGCGCCGACCAGGGCGCGGAGCATGAAGTCGTACTGGAAGAGGTCCATCTCAGATGCCTGTCCAGAGCCCGGCGGGCTCCTCGTCGCAGTGCGGGTGCACGTGCTCGTGGTCCGGGTCCGCGTGGTGGCCGGCCGGCTCGGGCACCGCGCCGTCGTGGGCGATCCCGCCCTGGTGCACCACCACGGCCCGGCTGATCAGCGGGCGCAGCGGGCCCAGCTCGTGGGCGACCAGCAGCACCGTGCCCCCGCCGTCGCGGAACGCGCGAAGCGCCCCGGCGAACGCCTCCTGGCTGGCCGCGTCGACCCCGGCCGTCGGCTCGTCGAGCACCAGCAGCTCCGGCCCCCCGGCCAACGCGCGGGCGATCAGGGCGCGTTGCTGCTGGCCGCCGGAGAGCGTGGCCACCGGGTCGCCGGCCCGGTCGGCCAGCCCGACCGCGTCCAGCGCCGCCGCCACCGCCTCCCGGTCCGCCCGCCCGGCGGGCCGCAGTACGCCCCGGCGGGCCAGCCGCCCGGACGCCACCACCTCGCCCACCGTGGCCGGCACGCCGCCGCCCGCGCCGAGCCGCTGCGGGACGTACCCGATGCGGTGCCAGTGCCGGAAGCGGCGCTGCGGCGTGCCGAAGAGGGCGACCGACCCGGCGCCGAGCGGCACCAGGCCGAGCGCGGCGCGGACCAGCGTCGACTTGCCGGAGCCGTTGGCGCCGAGCACGGCGACCACTTCGCCGGCGGTCACGGTCAGGGAGACGTCACGCAGCACCGGCCGGCCGTCGTAGCCGACGGTGGCGTGCGCGATCTCGATCACGGGTGGGGTCATGAGCAGTCCAGGGCGGTTCGCAGGGTCTGCAGGTTGGCCCGCATGGCGGAGAGGTAGTCGCCCTCGGCGGGCGGGCCCTCGATCGGGTCCAGGACCGCGGTCTTCGCCCCGACCTCCCGGGCGATCGTCTCGGCGACCTTCGGGCTGACCAGCGTCTCGAAGAAGATCGTACCGGCCTGGTGCTCCCGGGCCTCCTTCGCGACCTCGGCGAGCCGCTGCGGGGAGGGCTCCGACTCCGGGGTGAGGCCGCTGATGCCGATCTGCTCCAGCTGGTAGTGCTCGGCCAGGTAGCCGAAGGCCGTGTGGCTGGTCACGATCTCCCGGCGCTGGCAGGTGCGCAGGCCCTCGGCGTACGCGGTGTCCAGCGCCGTCAGCTCGGTGCGCAGCGCGCCGGCCCGCGCGGTGTAGTCCGCGGCATGGTCCGGGTCGGCCCGGCCGAGGCGCTCGGCGAGCTTGTCGCCCACCGTGGCCAGCCGGGTCGGGTCGAGCCAGAGGTGCGGGTCCTTGCCGCCGCCCTCCTCCTCGTGACCGGCCTCACCCTCGTGCTCGTGCCCGCCCGCGGCGGCGTCGAGCAGCGGGGCCACCCCGGCCACGTCGAAGGCCCGGTCGCCGCCGTTCTGCTCGACCGCCTCGTCCACCGCCGGCTGGAAGCCGGTGAGGTAGACGATCAGCTCGGCGTCGACCACCTGGCCCACCTGGCGCGGGTTCAGCTCCAGGTCGTGCGGCTCCGCGCCGGGCTTGGTCAGGTTGCTCACCGCGACCCGGTCGCCGCCGATCCGCTCGGCCAGGAACTGCAGCGGGTAGAACGCGGCCACCACGTCGACCTTGTCCGGGTCCTTCCCACCACCGTCGCCGGTCGAGCAGGCGGCGAGACCGCCGACGGTGAGCAGGGCGGCGGTGGCGGCGGCGAGGGCGCGGGGAGTGGCACGAACGGTCATGGGATCAACTGTCCGTGACAACGAAAATTATTGTCAAAAACGCATGATTGCATGTCAGCCCAGGTCAGGCCGCACGGATCAGCCGACCATCAGCTTGGCCAGCGCGACCGCGATCAGCAGGGTCAGCATCAGCAGCCGGAGCACCCGGGTCGCCGGCGCCTGCACCGGCCAGGTCACCGTCATCAGCCAGACCAGGCCGGCGGCCAGCACCAGCAGCAGGACACCGCCGGCCGGCCCGGGCGCGAACAGGCCGACCAGCACCAGGACCAGCGCGGCGAGGAACACCGTCGTCGGGTTGAGCCGGGCCAACCGGGACAGCACGGGACTCTGCGTACGCTGCATGCCACAAACTCTACGAGGAGGAACGCCGTGCTGGTCACCAACCGGTTCGTGGTGGACGCCGAAACGGCGGACGAGTTCACCCGGGAGGCGCACGCGGCGCTCGCCGCACTCGCCGCCCGGCCCGGTTACCTGCGCGGTGACCTGCTGCGGGCGCTCGACGACCCGGCCCACTGGTGCCTGCTCACCGAGTGGGAGTCGGTCGGGGCGTACCGGCGCGCGCTGGGCGGGTTCGACGTCAAGGTCAGCGCCGTGCCGCTGCTCGCCCGATCGGTGGACGAGCCGTCGGCGTACGAGACGCTCGCCAGCGCCGCCCCGCAGGGCGAGATCGTCGTCGTCGCCAGTGATCGTGCCGCAGGTCCTTACCGCTGAGTCCCGGGGCACTACCCTGGCGCGTATGACCGCTCCCGGACCGGCCGCACCACCCCCGTCGCCCGTGCCGCCCGGCGCCCCGCCGGCGGACCCGGGCGTGCCCGCGCCGCCGCCCGGTCCCGGCGTCGCCCCGCCGTTCGCCGCCCCGCCCACCGAGGGCGGGCGGTCCCGGCTCTGGCTCGGCCTCGGGGTCGGCGCGCTGGCCGTGCTGCTCTGCTGCGGCGGAGGCGGCGCGGCCGTAGTCGGGCTGGCCGTGAGCAACGTGCAGGCGGTCGGGGAGCAGGGCCGGGCCGTCACCGACGACTACTACCAGGCGCTGGTCGCGCGGGAGTGGTCCAAGGCGTACGACCAGCTATGCGACGACGCCCGGCGGCGCGAGTCCCGGCCGGAGTTCGAGCAGCGGGTCGCCACCGAGCCGCAGATCTCCGGCTACCGGGTGGGCGACGTCGACACCGCCTCGCTGACCGTGCCGGTGGACGTGACGCTGGCCGGCGGCCGGCGGGAGGCGCAGACCGTCACTCTGGCGCCCGACCGGCAGACCGGTGGCATGGAGGTCTGCGGGGTGAGCTGAGGCGCTCCCCGGTATTCTGCTGGGCCCGGGACCGACGCGGTCGTACCGTTGTCCCGAACAGCCCGGTTCCATCCATCTCAACCGCGCCGACCGCCAGCCGGCGTAGGAGGAAACATGCCAGCCGACCGTATCGACGCCGTCGTCAGCCTCGCCAAGCGCCGGGGCTTCGTCTTCCCCTCCAGCGAGATCTACGGGGGCACCCGGTCGGCCTGGGACTACGGTCCGCTCGGCGTCGAGCTGAAGGAGAACGTCCGCCGGCAGTGGTGGCGGACCATGGTCCAGCAGCGCGACGACGTCGTCGGCCTCGACTCGGCGGTCATCCTGGCCCGCAAGGTCTGGGAGGCCAGCGGCCACATCGCCGAGTTCGTCGACCCGCTCACCGAGTGCCAGTCCTGCCACAAGCGGTTCCGGGCCGACCACCTGGAAGAGGCGTACGAGGCCAAGCACGGCAAGCCGCTGACCTCGCTGACGGAGCTGAACTGCCCCAACTGCGGCAACAAGGGCACCTTCACCGAGCCGAAGATGTTCAACGGCCTGATGAAGACCTACCTGGGCCCGGTGGAGAGCGACGAGGGCCTGCACTACCTGCGCCCGGAGACCGCCCAGGGCATCTTCGTCAACTACAAGAACGTGGAGACGGTCGCCCGTAAGAAGCCGCCGTTCGGCATCGCCCAGACCGGCAAGTCGTTCCGCAACGAGATCACCCCGGGCAACTTCATCTTCCGGACCCGCGAGTTCGAGCAGATGGAGATGGAGTTCTTCGTCGAGCCGGGCACCGACGAGCAGTGGCACGAGTACTGGCTCTCCGAGCGCTGGAACTGGTACCTCGACCTGGGCCTGTCCGAGGAGAACCTGCGCTTCTACGAGCACCCCAAGGAGAAGCTCTCCCACTACTCGAAGCGCACCGTCGACATCGAGTACAAGTTCCGGTTCGGCGGCACCGAGTTCGCCGAGCTGGAGGGCATCGCCAACCGCACCGACTTCGACCTGTCCACGCACAGCAAGCACTCCGGCGTCGACCTGTCGTACTTCGACCAGGGCAAGGGCGAGCGCTGGATGCCGTACGTGATCGAGCCGGCCGCCGGCCTCACCCGCGCGGTGCTGGCGTTCCTGCTGGAGGCGTACGACGAGGACGAGGCGCCGAACACCAAGGGCGGCGTGGACAAGCGCACCGTGATGCGCTTCGACCCGCGGCTGGCCCCGGTCAAGGTCGCGGTGCTGCCGCTGTCGCGCAACGAGGCGCTCTCGCCCAAGGCCAAGCAGCTCGCCACCGACCTGCGCAAGCGCTGGGTGGTCGAGTTCGACGACTCGCAGGCGATCGGCCGCCGCTACCGCCGGCAGGACGAGATCGGCACGCCGTTCTGCGTGACCGTCGACTTCGACACGCTCGACGACAACGCCGTCACGGTGCGGAACCGGGACACCATGGCCCAGGAGCGCGTCGCGCTGGACCAGGTCGAGCGCTACCTGATCGAGCGCCTCCCCGGCTGCTGAGCTGTGTAAGGAAGGGCCCCTTCTTAACGCCTGGCGTAGAGAAGGGGCCCCTTCTTAACACCCGTCATCCGGGGGAGATCGGCTCCGCCCGTACGCCGGTCACGGTCCCCAGCCCGCGCCGTGCCGCGTACGCGTCCTCCACCATGCGCCGCACGCGGCCCGGCTCCCTGCGGATCTGCGCCGGGGTGAAGTGCAGGATGAGCACCCCGTGCCGGCTCAGCTCGTTGTGCCGGTCCAGCGTCCGCGTCCAGTCGTTCGGGCTGAGGTGGTACTCCCGCGAGTCGACCTCCAACGCCAGCGCGCAGTCGGCGAGGTAGCCGTCCGGCGTCGGCAGCCGGGTCCCGTCGGCCGCCGACAGTCGCGGGTTCCACAGGATCTCGGTGAGCACGCCGCTGCTGCTCAGGCACTCCCGCAGCTCGGTCTCCGGCGCCGAGCGGACCCCGTCGGTGATCTCTGCGAACGCCTTTCGGATCAGGGCGGTTCGGCTCCGCCTGGCTCGCCGGATCTCCCGGTCCAGGCTGGCCAGGTCGGTGAAGCCGCGCTGGACGGCTTCGGCCACGGTCGCCCGTACCGGCCGCAGCTGGCGCAGGTCGCGGGCCGCGTCCACCACCGCGCGCCGGCGAGCAGACCGGATACAGCGCGGTCCGCCGGGCCTGTGGATCAAGCTCCAGGGCACGCGCGATCACCGCGTGACCGGCCGAGCGGCGCCGCACGTGGTGCGGCAGGATCAGGTGTACGTCAGTGGTGCGCGGGCTGTGCCGGAAGCCGTACCAGATCAGGGCCGCCAGGCTGGTGAGCTGTGCGTCGGCGCCCGCGTAGAGTGCCGCCGAGATGCGTCGTTGCTCGTCGGTGAGGGTGCCGGTGACGAGCGCGTACGTGGCCGGCAGGACGCGCTGCCACAGGCCGCGCCGGGTCTGCCGGTACAGGTACATGTCGTCGAATCCGACGCCGAGAAGCTGCGTCCGCGTGACGATCTGCTGCTGGCGTTCCGCCAGGTCGCTGAGTTCGGGTGGCTGGTCGGGCATACCCGGCAGCGTGCGGGTCCGCCCGATCCGTGTCCTGCCGGTGCGCCCGACCTGTGGACAGCCGACGTCGTTGTGGAGGACCGTCTGCTGGCGGGCCGACTGTGATATGGGCCCTGTTAAGAAGGGGCCCCTGCTCTACCGGAGACGTTAAGAAGGGGCCCCTCCTTACACTTGTCCGGTGGATGCGCTGAAGATCGGGCCGCACGAGGTGTGGCCACCGGTGGTGCTCGCGCCGATGGCCGGCATCACCAACGTCGGCTTCCGCCGGCTCTGCCGGGAGCAGGGCGGCGGCATCTACGTCTGCGAGATGATCACCACCCGGGCGCTGGTCGAGCGGAACCCGAAGACGCTGCGGATGATCGCGTTCGGCGCCGAGGAGCGGCCGCGCAGCCTCCAGCTCTACGGCACCGACCCGGAGATCACCGCCGCCGCCGTGCGGATCGTGGTCGAGCGCGACCTGGCCGACCACATCGACCTCAACTTCGGCTGCCCGGTCCCCAAGGTCACCCGCCGGGGCGGTGGATCCGCCCTGCCGTGGCGGCGCCGGCTCTTCGCCCGGCTGGTCAGGGCCGCGGTCGACGCCGCGTCGCCCGCCGGGGTGCCGGTCACGGTCAAGATGCGCAAGGGCATCGACGACGACCACCTGACGTACGTCGAGGCCGGGCTGGCGGCCCAGGACGCGGGCGTCGCGGCGGTCGCCCTGCACGGGCGTACGGCCGCGCAGCGCTACTCCGGCACCGCGGACTGGGACGCCATCGGCACGCTCAAGCAGGCGCTCGACGTGCCGGTGCTCGGCAACGGCGACATCTGGGAAGCCGACGACGCGCTGCGGATGGTCGCCCACACCGGCGTGGACGGCGTGGTGGTCGGGCGCGGCTGCCTGGGCCGGCCGTGGCTCTTCGCCGACCTGGAGGCCGCCTTCGACGGCCGCGCCGAGCGGCGGCTGCCCTCGCTGGGCGAGGTGGCGCTGACCATGCGGCGGCACGCCGAGCTGCTGGTGGACCAGTTCGTCGCCGGCGCCCGGAACCCGGCCCGGGGCGAGCGGGACGGCTGCACCGACTTCCGCAAGCACGTGGCCTGGTATCTGAAGGGCTTTCCGATCGGCAGCGAGCTGCGTCGGTCGCTCGCCATGATCGAGAGCCTGGCGCAGCTCGACGACCTGCTCGGCAAGCTCGACCCGGCGGTGCCGTTCCCGGTGGAGAACCTCGGCCAGCCGCGCGGCCGTACCAACTCCCCGGGCAAGGTGTTCCTGCCCGACGGTTGGCTGGCCAGCCGCGACGACGACACCCCGCCGGACGGCGCCGAGCTGGACGACTCCGGCGGCTGACCCCGGACACGCCGAAGGGCCCGACCCCACGGGGTCGGGCCCTTCGTCATGCGGTCAGGAGCTGTAGCCGCGGCTGGCGATCCAGTGCGCCAGGGCGTCCACGTCCATGCGGTAGGAGGCCTGGTCCGGGTTCGCCGAGTCGGCGATCGTCACGACCTTCCCGCCGTCGCGGTAGCCCACCACGCTGATGTAGTGGCCACCCTCGAAGGAGTGGGTGGTGCCGTCGGTGTCGGTCGCGGTGCCGGCGATGTTCGCCACCACGGCCCGGCCGTCGTCCACCGCGCGCACGATGTCGGCGCGCAGCTTGTCGGTCTTCTCGCCGGCCTTGTCCACGGGGATCTCGGTGGACTTGTAAACGTCCTTGCCGGTCTCCTTGTTCAGCACCGGGGTGATGTCATTGATGGAGTTGGTGCCGTTCTCGGTGGTGCCCATCTCCTTGGCCATCGCATCCACGTCGATGTTCTTGCCCTGCACGCTGAGCGCGTTGCGGGCGGCGGCGGGGCCGCAGAAGTAGAAGTTGGGCTGGGCCTCGTAGCGCACGCCCAGCTCCCGCTCGCCGTGACCGTGGCGGTCGGTCTGCACCTGCGCGGCGCGCTCGGCCGGGGTGGCCTGCGCGGCGATCGCGGGGCCGGCGATGCCACCGGCGGTGGCGGCGATGCCGGCGACGGTCAGGGCGGTCTTGCGCAGCAGAGTGGTAGCCATGATCAGTCGCCTCTCTGTCGGGGGTACGCGGCGAAAGGGGGGTGCCGCGAAGAAAGATCAGGTGGCCCGGTACGTGCGTCGGGCCGGTGGCTCGCTCGGGCGGCGGGGTGGCCTGCTCCGGCGGCTCGGGGATGTAACGACCGGGGGCCCGGGGTCATTCCCGGGGGTGCTGCCCGGCGGTGGGCCGACTCGACAGGCGCTGTCGGCCTGCTCGGCGGCTCCGGGGATGTAACGACCGGCGTCCCGGCCTGATTCCCGGCCCGCGGGGCGGGCGGTCGGCGGGTGCGGCGCGGTCTGCCATGTACAACGCCGCACCCCCACCCCCGATTCCACCCCACCGGTGACCCCGACCACCCGGAAACCGGATACCGCCCCCACCCGGGCCGCCCCCGGACCCCCGCCCCTCGCGACCCCGTTGATCAAGGAGTTCGTGTCCGCCTGAGGCCGCGCACCCGACACGAACTCCTTGATCGCCGATCCGACGGAGGAAGAGTGCGTGTACCCGGCGCCCGCCCCGCGCCCCGCCCGCTCCGGCGCCGCGTCGATCTTGGAGTTGTGGTTCGTGTTTTCGGGTGATCCGCACCGTTTGTCAGGTGCCACAACTCCAAGATCGGCGGAAACGGCCGCCAATGCTTCCTCGCCGCCCGTCACCCGCCTTGTCCCCCCGCCTCGGGCTCGGGACGGACGGGGCTCCTGCCGGGCAGGCGCACCCCACCACGTCGATCATGAAGTTGACGGCGACAAACCGGACATGAGTCGCCGCCAACTTCATGATCGCCGCATGCGTCCCGGCGGCGATGTGGTCGGGCTTGGTCAGGGGGTGGGCGCGGTGTGGGGGGTGGGTTGGGTGGGGATCCGGGGCTGGGTGGGGGGCCAGGGGATCTCGGGTGAGCGGTGGAAGGTGATGCCGGCGGTGGCCCAGCGCGGGCCGTGGGCGGCGAGCCGACCGCGGAACCGGGACCAGTCGTGCGTCTCGCGCGGAGACCAGCCCAGCTCGGCGACGGCGGGCAGACGTGGGAAGGCCATGTACTCGATCTCGGCCAGCGTGGTGACCGACTCGGTCCAGAGCGGGGCCTCCACCCCCAGCACCGCCTCGGCCGGCACGCCGTGCACGTGGGTGCCCGGATCCCAGTCGTACGCGCGTCGCACGTCGATGAGGCCGGCCCAGTCGTGCCCGATCGGGGTGTCCGGGGCGTACTTCATGTCCAGGTAGGCGTGGTTGCCGGGGGACAGGATGAGCCGGGCGCCCCGGCGTACCGCCGCCGCCGTCTCCGGGTCGTCGCCGTTCGTGCCCCACCACTGCAGGACGCGCCCGTCGACGTGCTCCACCGGGGCGAGCTGGTGCCAGCCGACGACCGTCTTCCCGGTGGCCGCGACCAGTTCCTGCGCCCGTGCGACGAAGGCGCGGTAGCTCTCCGCGGGCACCTTGAACGCCTCGTCACCGCCGAGGTGCAACCAGGGCCCGGGGGTCAGCGCGGCCACCTCGCCGACCACGTCGGCGACGAAGGCGTACGTCCGCTCGTCGGCCGGGTCGACGTAGCTGAACCCGACCTCGGTGCCGGTGTACGGCGGCGGCGCGGTCTTGTCGGGGGCCAGCTCGGGGTACGCGACCAGCGCCGCGTTGGTGTGGCCCGGCAGGTCGATCTCGGGCACCACGGTCACGTGGCGGCGGGCCGCGTACGCGACGATCCGCCGGTAGTCGTCCCGGGTGTACCAGCCGCCCGGGCCGCCGCCGACCTCGGTGGCGCCACCGACCGCGGCGAGCCGGGGCCACGAGTCGACGGCGATCCGCCAGCCCTGGTCGTCGGTGAGGTGCAGGTGCAGGTGGTTGAGCTTGTACCGGGCCAGGTGGTCGATCACCCGCAGCACGTCCTGGACGCCGAAGAAGTGCCGGGCGACGTCGAGCATCACGCCCCGGTAGGGGAAGCGCGGCCGGTCGACGATCGTGCCGCCGGGCACCATCCAGCGCTCGGTGACCGGGGTGGCGCTCTCCACCGCCGCGGGCAGGAGCTGCCGCAGCGTCTGCGCGCCGTGGAACAGGCCGGCCGGACCGGCGCCGGTGATCCGGACGCCGGTGGCGGTGACGTCGAGGCGGTACCCCTCGGGGCCGAGGTCCCCGACCGGCGGGTCGTCGGCCCGAGCGGCGCCGACCAGGGCGGCGTCGGCCGGGGACAGGGTGAGCGTCAACCGGCCCTCGGTCGCCTCGGCCGTGTCGGTCACCGGCAGCGGGAAGCCGGTGGCCGGGCGCAGCCAGCCGGCGAGCTGGTCGGCCACGTCGCGGCCGGCGGGGTCGACGCGCAGTGCCGCGTCCGGGGTCAGGGCGAAGTCGCCGGCCGGGTCGGGGAGCACCCGCTCGGGGGCGGGCACCACCGCGTCCAGGCGGACCGGCGCGGGCGGGGCGAGCAGGCCGGCGGCCCGGTCGGCGGCGACGCGGGCCAGCTCGGCGGCGGTCGGCGACAGCTCGGAGAGGTGGTCGGCCGGCGGACGGGCGACGGGCGGGAGTGCGGTCGGCTGCGGCCCGTTCTCGGGGGCGGCGGGGATGGTCGGCACGGCGACGGCTCCGAGGGTGTATTTGCGCGGGATATGGCAAAGGTCAGGTTCGGCGATATCCAGTGCCGTCAAGAGTACGAGGGGAATCGGAATTGCGTGTTCCTGCGCGTGGAAGCGTTCCCAAAAACCGGTACGGACGCGGGCAGTGGTGACCGTTGTGCCGATTGTCACCGAACGGTCCCAGGCCTCGCGAAGTTCGCTTAACCTTCGCCCACCGATCGCTGACGAGCCGGGATTACCGGTGGTCGCTCCCGGGGTATGTCCGAACTGAACCTTCGTTAAGTGTCAATGGCGCGCGTGGGAGGCTCTGGTGGCAGCGCAAGAGACGGTCGAGCACAAGTACGTCTACGACTTCGCCGAGGGCAACAAGGACCTCAAGGACCTGCTCGGTGGCAAGGGCGCCAACCTGGCCGAGATGACCAACCTCGGCCTGCCGGTCCCGCCCGGCTTCACCATCACCACCGAGGCCTGCAAGGCGTACCTGACGACCGGCCGTGAGCCGGACGGCCTGGCCGGTCAGATCGAGGCCCACCTGGAGTCGCTGGAGCGCGCGATGGACCGCCGCCTGGGCGACCCGGACGACCCGCTGCTGGTCTCCGTACGCTCCGGCGCCAAGTTCTCCATGCCCGGCATGATGGAGACCGTCCTCAACGTCGGCCTCAACGACCGCAGCGTGGTCGGCCTGAGCGCCCAGGCGGGTGGGAACGACCGGTTCGCCTGGGACTCCTACCGCCGGCTGATCCAGATGTTCGGCAAGACCGTCTGCGAGGTGCCGGGCGAGGAGTTCGAGCACGCGCTCGACGAGGCCAAGCGCGCCAAGGGGACCAAGAACGACCTCGACCTGGACGCCGACGACCTGCGCGGGCTGGTCGACGCGTACAAGCAGATCTTCGCCAAGCACACCGGTCGCGAGTTCCCGCAGGAGCCGCGGGAGCAGCTCGACCTGGCCATCCGCGCGGTCTTCGACTCGTGGAACGCGGAGCGGGCGATCCTCTACCGCCGCCAGGAGCGCATCCCGGCCGACCTGGGCACCGCGGTCAACGTGGTGAGCATGGTCTTCGGCAACCTCGGGCCCGACTCCGGCACCGGCGTCGCGTTCACCCGCGACCCGGGCAGCGGCGCGCAGGGCATCTACGGCGACTACCTGGCCAACGCCCAGGGCGAGGACGTGGTGGCCGGCATCCGCAACACCGTGCCGTTGCAGGAGCTGGAGCGGCTCGACAAGACCTCCTACGACCAGCTGCTCGGCATCATGGCCCGGCTGGAGGAGCACTACAAGGACCTCTGCGACATCGAGTTCACCATCGAGCGCGGCAAGCTCTGGATGCTGCAGACCCGGGTCGGCAAGCGCACCGCCGCCGCCGCGTTCGTCATCGCCGGCCAGCTCGTCGACGAGGGCCTGATCGACCTGGACGAGGCGCTGCACCGGGTCAACGGCGCCCAGCTCGCCCAGCTGATGTTCCCGCGCTTCCAGCTCGACCACGACTTCCAGCCGGTGGCCACGGGCATCGGCGCGTCCCCGGGCGCCGCGTCCGGCAAGGTGGTCTTCACCTCGGCCCGCGCCGTCGAGCTGGCCGCCGAGGGGGAGGCGGTGATCCTGGTCCGCCGGGAGACCAACCCGGACGACCTCAACGGCATGATCGCCGCCAAGGGCATCCTCACCTCGCGCGGCGGCAAGACCAGCCACGCCGCGGTGGTGGCCCGGGGCATGGGCAAGACCTGCGTCTCCGGTGCCGACGAGATCGAGGTGAACGTCCCGGCGAAGACGTTCACCGTCGGCGGGCACACCGTCGGCGAGGGCGACGTCGTCTCCATCGACGGCACCACCGGCAAGGTCTACCTCGGCGAGGTGCCGGTCATGCCGTCCGAGGTGGTCCAGTACTTTGAGGGCAGCCTCGACCCGGAGCACATCGACAACCCGCTGGTCCGGGCCGTACACCGGATCATGACGCACGCCGACGCGGCGCGGCGGCTGCGGGTCCGCACGAACGCCGACACCGGGGCGGACGCGGCGCGGGCCCGGCGCTTCGGCGCCGAGGGCATCGGCCTGTGCCGCACCGAGCACATGTTCCTCGGCGACCGTCGGGAGCTGGTCGAGCGCCTCATCCTCGCCTCCGGCGAACGCGAGCGGGAGGACGCGCTCGCCGCGCTGCTGCCGTTGCAGCGGGCCGACTTCGTCGAGATCTTCCGGGAGATGGACGGCCTGCCCGTCACCGTGCGGCTGATCGACCCGCCGCTGCACGAGTTCCTGCCCCCGCTGGAGCAGCTCGCGGTCAACGTCGCGGTCGCGCAGGAACGCGGCGAGGACGTGGCGAAGGAGGAGGCGCTGCTCTCCGCCGTTCGGCGGATGCACGAGGAGAACCCGATGCTGGGCCTGCGCGGCGTGCGGCTCGGCCTGGTCATCCCGGGCCTGTTCGCCATGCAGGTGCGCGCGATCGCCGAGGCCGCCGTCGCGGTCGTCCGGGACGGCGGCAGGGCCTGCCCGGAGATCATGGTGCCGCTGGTCGGCGCGGTGCAGGAACTGGAGACGGTACGCGCCGAGGCCGAGAAGATCATCGCCGAGGTGGTCGGGGACAGCGGCGTCGAGGTGCTGATCGGCACGATGATCGAGGTGCCCCGGGCCGCGTTGACCGCCGGCCAGATCGCCGAGGCGGCCGAGTTCTTCTCCTTCGGCACCAACGACCTGACCCAGATGGGTTGGGGCTTCTCCCGCGACGACGTGGAGGGCGCGTTCTTCTGGCGCTACCTGGAGCTGGGCATCTTCGGCATCTCGCCGTTCGAGTCGATCGACGCCGACGGCGTCGGCCGGCTGGTCCGGATCGCCGCCGAGGAGGGCCGGGCGGCGCGGCCGGGGCTGAAGCTGGGCGTCTGCGGCGAGCACGGCGGCGACCCGGACTCGGTGCACTTCTTCCACGAGGTGGGCCTGGACTACGTCTCCTGCTCGCCGTTCCGGGTGCCGGTGGCCCGGCTGGAGGCCGGTCGCGCGGCCATCAGCACCACCGGCTCCGACTCCCGCTGAACGCCGCCGGGCGGGGCCGTCGCCGACCTGCGGCGGCCCCGCCTGGCGCGCCATCGCGGCCACCCCGGCGTAACCTGAGCTTCCGCCACGTGTCGATCAGGAGGGGTGTCCGCATGACCGCCGTCTGGGAGAACCTGACCATCGACGCCCGGGACCCGTCCCGGCTCGCCCGCTGGTGGGCGGAGGCGCTCGGCTACCAGGTGACCGTCGACAAGCCGGACGAGGTGCAGATTCGGCGGACCCCCGACTCGCTGCCCGGGATCGTCTTCGTCCCGGTGGCCGGGCCGAGGGCGGGGAAGAACCGGCTGCACATCGACCTGCGCCCGGCCGACCAGGAGGCCGAGGTGGAGCGGCTGGTCGACATGGGCGCGCGGCACGTCGACATCGGGCAGGGCGAGGTGGAGTGGACGGTGCTGGCCGACCCGGAGGGCAACGAGTTCTGCGTGTTGCGTCAACGCGGTGACCGGGGCTGACGACGCGGAGCGGCTGGTCGTCGAGGCGCCGAAGGACACCGGCTACGGGCGTTCGCCGTTCGAGCGGGACCGGGCCCGGGTGCTGCACTCGGCGGCGTTCCGTCGGCTCGCCGCGAAGACCCAGGTGCACGCCGCCGGCACCGACGACTTCCTGCGGACCCGGCTGACCCACTCGCTGGAGGTCGCGCAGATCGCCCGGGAGATGGGCGCCCGGCTCGGCTGCGACCCGGACGTGGTGGACACCGCCGGATTGGCGCACGACCTGGGGCACCCGCCGTTCGGGCACAACGGCGAGTACGCGCTGGACGAACTGGCCGCCGCCTGCGGCGGCTTCGAGGGCAACGCGCAGACGCTGCGGGTGCTGACCCGGCTGGAGGCGAAGGTGCTCGCCCCGGACGGGCGCTCGGTCGGGCTGAACCTGACCCGGGCCGCGCTGGACGCGGTCGGTAAGTACCCGTGGCCGCGCCGGCCCGGCGAGCGCAAGTTCGGCGTGTACGCCGACGACCGGCCGGTCTTCGACTGGCTGCGCGCGGGCTCCCCGCCCGGCGACCGTCGCTGCCTGGAGGCCCAGGTGATGGACTGGGCCGACGACGTGGCGTACTCGGTGCACGACGTCGAGGATGGCATCCACGGCGGGTACGTCGACCTGCGCCCGCTGCTGGCCGACCCGGACGAGCGGCGGGCGCTCTGCGCCGACGTGGCGGCCGCGTACTCCGGGGAGGCGCCGGAGGACCTGGGCGAGGTGCTGGGCGGCCTGCTCGCCGATCCGGTGCTCGCCCCGCTCGCCGCGTACGACGGCAGTCACCGGGCCCTCGCGGCGCTGAAGGCCACCACCAGCGTGCTCACCGGCCGCTTCGTGTCGACCGTGGTGGCCGCCACCGAGGAACGCCACGGTCCCGGCCCGCACCGCCGCTATGCCGCGGACCTGGTGGTGCCGCGCCGCATCCGGGCGCAGTGTGCGCTGCTCAAGGGCATCGCGTTGCGCTACGTGATGCGTCGTCCCGGCGCCCGGGGTCGCTACACCCGGCAGCGGGAGCTGCTCGCCGAGCTGGTCGCCGTGCTGCTCGACCGGGCTCCGGACGCGCTCGACCCGGTCTTCGCCCCGCTCTGGCGCGAGGCCCCGGACGACGCGGCGCGGCTGCGGGTGGTGGTCGACCAGGTCGCCTCGCTCACCGATCCGGCCGCGCTGGCCTGGCACGCCCGGCTGGTGTCGGCGGGCTGACCGCACCGCCCCCGGGCGCGGACGAGAAGTTAGGGTAGCCTAAGCGGCATGACGGAACGCCCGAAGACGCTCACCGCCGCCACGGTCGTCCGGACCTCGCGGCCCACCCCGCACCTGATCCGCCTCGTGCTGGGCGGGGGCGAGCTGACCGGCCTGCCGGTGGGGGCGTACACCGACCACTACGTGAAGTTCGTCTTCCCGCCGGCCGGGGTGACCTACCCGCACCCGGTCGACATGGCCACCATCCGGCGCGAGTTCCCGGTCGAGCAGTGGCCGCGGCTGCGCGCGTACACGGTGCGGGCCTGGGACGCGGCCGCCGGCGAGCTGACCGTGGACGTGGTCCACCACGGCGACGAGGGGCTCGCCGGCCCGTGGGCGGCCGCGCTGCGCCCCGGTGACCGGGTGCTCTTCGCCGGGCCCGGCGGCGCGTACGCGCCGGACCCGGCGGCCGACTGGCACCTGCTGGCCGGCGACGAGAGCGCGCTCCCGGCGATCGCCGCCGCCCTGGAGCGGCTGCCCGCCGGCGCGCCGGCAAAGGTGTACGTCGAGGTGGACGGCCCGGCCGACGAGCTGCCCCTGGTCAGCGCCGGGGCGGTCGAGCTGCGGTGGCTGCACCGCGCCGGCCGCCCGTTCGGCGCGCCGCTGGTCGAGGCGCTGCGCGCGCTGGAGTTCCCGCCCGGCCGGGTGCACGCGTTCGTGCACGGAGAGGCCGGCGCGGTCAAGGAACTGCGCCGGCTGCTGCGGGTCGAGCGGGGCGTGCCCCGGGGGGACCTGTCCATCTCCGGCTACTGGCGGCGCGGCATGGACGACGAGGGCTGGCGCTCCACCAAGCCGGCCTGGAACGCCGAGGTCGAGGCCGAGGAGGCCGCCGCCGTCTGACCCCGGCGGCGGACCTGGGGTTTTCGGCCCGGCCGGGGCGCCGGTCCGCCGAGGATGGGGCCATGGCGGAACAGGTGGGGGAGCGGCCCGCGACGCGACCGGCCGACCGGGTGGTGCTCGGGCTCGGGGTGGCCGGCGTGCTGGCCGTGGTGCTCTGGGGCGTGTTCGCCCGTGGCTCGTTGGCCCGCTTCGGCGAGGCCGGGCTGAACTGGACGATCGACACCTTCGGCTGGTTCTTCGTGGTCGCCGCCGACGCGTTCCTGGTGCTGGCCGTGGTCGTCGCCGCCTCCCGGTTCGGCCGGATCCGCCTCGGGGCCGACGACGAGGAGCCGGAGTTCACCGGGCTGGCCTGGATCGCCATGATGTTCAGCGCCGGCATGGGCATCGGCCTGGTCTTCTTCGCCGTCGCCGAGCCGATCCAGCACTACGCGGCGCCGCCGCCCTCCTCCGGCGTCGAGCCGCAGACCGGCGCCGCCGCGGCCACGGCCATGCAGTACACGCTGTTCCACTGGACGCTGCACCCGTGGGGCATCTACGCGATCGCGGCGCTCGCGCTGGCGTACTCGACGTTCCGCAAGGGGCGGGGCAACCGGATCTCGTCGGCGTTCGCGCCGCTGCTGGGGGCCCGCACGGACGGCGTGCTCGGCCGGGCGATCGACCTGCTGGCGGTCTTCGCCACGGTGTTCGGCTCGGCGACCAGCCTCGGGCTGGGCGCGCTCCAGGTGGCGGCCGGTCTGGACCTGGTGGCCGGCGTGCCGGACAGCCGGGCCGTCGAGTTGGTGATCATCGGCGCCCTGACGCTGGCGTTCGTGATCTCCGCGTTCTCCGGACTGCACCGTGGGGTGAAGTGGCTGTCCACGACCAACGTGCTGATCGCGGTCCTGCTGATGCTGTTCGTCTTCGTGGTCGGCCCGACCGTCTACACCCTGGAGGTGCTGCCGGCCGCGGTCGGCGACTACCTGAGCGGGCTGGTGCGGATGTCGACCCGCACCGGCGCGTTCTCCGACCCGGCCTGGCTGGGCTCGTGGACGATCTTCTACTGGGCGTGGTGGATCTCCTGGGCGCCCTTCGTCGGCACCTTCATCGCCCGCATCTCGCGCGGGCGTACGGTCCGGCAGTTTCTGATCGGGGTGCTGCTGGTGCCCAGCGGCGCGAGCGCGGTGTGGTTCGCCGTGCTGGGCGGGACCGCGCTGCGGACCCAGGCGACCGGTACCCGGGACCTGGTGGCCGACGTGGGCGCCGGCTCCGAGCAGGCGCTGTTCGGGCTGCTGGACGCGTTGCCGCTGGCGACGCTGACCAGCGTGCTCGCCATGCTGCTGATCGCGCTCTACTTCGTCACCAGCGCCGACTCCGCCTCCCTGGTGCTCGGGTCGTTGAGTTCGCGGGGCGCGCTGCGGCCGCACCGTGCCGTGGTGGTGCTCTGGGGCGTCCTCATCGGCGCGGTCGCCGCCGCGTTGCTGCTGGCCGGCGGTCTGGCCGCGTTGCAGCAGGCCACCATCCTGGTCGCGTTGCCGTTCGTGGTGGTGATGCTCGGCCTGGCGGTGTCCATGGTCCGGGAGATGGCCGCTGATCCGGCGCTGCGCGGCGGGGCCCGGCCCCGGCGCTCCGGACTGGCCGCCGCGGTCCGGGCCGCCCGGTCGTACGAGGAGGAGGACCCGCCGCCGGTCACCCGGTGGTTGCACCGTCCGCGCCGCTGAGTGGGTGTACCTCAAGCTGTAGTAGAGGTGCTACATTCCGGGGCATGACTGCGGTCGAACTCCCGGGGGCTGTCGCGGCTCCCCGACCTCACGACGAGCACCTCGTCCTCGACGTCCGCGACCTGCGCATGCGCTACGGCGCCGTCGACGTGCTGCACGGCGTCGACCTCACCGCCCGGCGGGGCGAGGTGGTCGCCCTGCTCGGGCCGAACGGCGCCGGCAAGACCACCACCATCGAGATCCTCGAAGGCTTCCGACTGCCCTCGGCCGGCACGGTCCGGGTGCTCGGTGTCGACCCGGCCCGCGGTGACGAGCGGTGGCGCGCCCGGCTCGGCGTGGTGCTCCAGTCCTGGCGTGACCACGGCAAGTGGCGGGTGCGGGACCTGCTGGCCCACCTCGGCGACTTCTACGCGCCGTACGCCACCGACCGGATCCCGCGTCCGTGGCCGGTCGACGACCTGCTGGCGACCGTGGGGCTGACCGTGCACGCCGGCAGCCGGGTGGCCCGGCTCTCCGGCGGGCAACGCCGCCGGCTCGACGTGGCGGTCGGCATCGTGGGCCGGCCGGAGCTGCTGTTCCTGGACGAGCCGACGGTCGGCTTCGACCCGGCCGCCCGACGCGAGTTCCACGAGCTGGTGCACCGCCTCGCCGACCTGGACGAGACCACCATCGTGCTGACCACCCACGATCTGGCCGAGGCGGAGAAGCTGGCCGACCGGATCCTCATCCTGGCCGGTGGCCGGATCATCGCCGACGGCTCGCCGGACCAACTGGCCCGGCGCGTCGCCGGGGACGCCGAGGTCCGCTGGACCCGCGACGGCGAGCGCTACGTGCACGCCACCGCCGACGCCACCGCCTTCCTGCGCGACCTGCTCCGCGAGCACGGCGACCGGGTGCGGGAGCTGGAGGTGCGCCGGGCCAGCCTGGAGGACGCGTACCTGACGCTGGTGCACGAGGAGGAGACCGGGATCCGCACCGGCCGGGCCGAGCGGGTGTGGCAGCAGGAGGAGAACCGATGAACCCGACCACCGCCGCGCTGCGCGCCGGACTGCGGCGCGGCCTGATCGAGCTGCGCACCACGTTCACCAACGGCCAGGACCTGTGGAACTACTTCTTCCCCACCGCGGTCCTGCTGGTCGCCATGTTCTTCATGCGCGGCTCGACCGTGCCCGGCACCGACTTCTCGCTCGGCGCCCGGACACTGCCCAGCGCCCTGGGCATGGGCCTGCTCTTCGGCGGCCTGCTCGGGCTGGCCCAGCAGCTCATCGTCGACCGGGAGGACGGCACGCTGCTGCGGGCCAAGGCGATCCCGAACGGGATGCTCGGCTACCTGGTCGGCAAGCTCGTGCTGATCTCGGCGATCTCGCTGATCGGCCTCGTCATCCAGCTCGTACCCGGACTGTTCTTCCTGGACGGGCTGCGGCTCGGCGACCCGGGCGCGTGGCTGACCCTGGCCTGGGTGGTGCCGCTCGGGCTGGTGGCCACGCTGCCGCTCGGCGCGGTGATCGGCTCGCTGATCGAGAACCCGCGCAACATGGGTCTGGTGGTCCTGCCGATCTTCGGTCTCATCGCCCTGTCGGGCATCTTCTACCCGATCAACGGCCTGCCCGGCTGGCTCCAGGGCGTCGCCCAGGTCTTCCCGCTCTACTGGCTAGGCTTGGGCATGCGCTCGGCGCTGCTCCCGGCCGACCTGGCGGCGGTCGAGCTGGGCGGCTCCTGGCGCCACCTGGAGACGCTCGGCGTGCTCGGCGCCTGGGCGCTGCTCGGGCTCGTGCTGGCCCCGGTGGTGCTGCGCCGGATGGCCCGCCGGGAGTCCGGCTCGCGGGTCGCGGCCCGGCGGGAGCGGGCCATGCAGCGGGTCGGATGAGAGGGCGTCGATGAGCGAGACCGTGCACAACCGGATCGCGGTGCTGCGCGCCGAGCGGGGCATCTCCCGGCGGCAGTTGGCCGACGCGCTCGGTGTGCACTACCAGACGGTCGGTTACCTGGAGCGCGGCGAGTTCCGGCCCAGCCTGCACCTGGCGCTGCGCATCGCCGCCCACTTCGAGGTGCCGGTCGAGGTGGTCTTCTCCATCGAGCCGTTCCCGCGCATCGGCGACCCCGCCGCGGCCCGCTCGGCCTGAGCCGGCGGGGGCGGGCGGCGTCCGCCACACGCCCGTCCCCCCGGCCACCGGATCGTCGGTCCGGCAGGGCAGGATGTACGCCGAGGAGGTGGCGGCCATGGCGGGGCGGATCCGGGACGAGGACATCGCGCTGGTCCGCGAGCGCGCCGCCATCGCGGACGTCATCTCCGAGGTGGTGACGCTCAAGTCGGCCGGCGGCGGCAACCTCAAAGGGCTCTGCCCGTTCCACGACGAGAAGAGTCCCTCGTTCAACGTCTCGCCCGCCCGCAACGTGTTCTACTGCTTCGGCTGCGGGGTCGGCGGCGACGCGATCAAGTTCCTGATGGACGCCGAGCACCTGAGCTTCGTCGAGTCCGTCGAGCGGCTCGCCGCCCGGGCCGGCATCCAGCTGCGTTACGTCGAGGACGACCGGTCCGCCCCGCGCCCCCGCCCGCAGCAGGGGCAGCGGCAGCGGCTGGTGGCCGCGCACGCCGCCGCCGTCGAGTTCTACCGCGCCCAGCTCACCACCGCCGGCGCCCGTCCGGCCCGGGAGTTCCTCGCCGGGCGCGGCTTCGACCGGGCCGCCGCCGAGCGCTACGGCTGCGGTTTCGCCCCCGACGGGTGGGATCTGCTCACCAAGCACCTGCGCCAGCAGGGCTTCAGCCACGACGAGCTGGTCACCGCCGGTCTGTCCCGCCCGGCCCGCTCCGGCTCGCTGATCGACCGGTTCCGCCGCCGGCTGATGTGGCCGATCCGGGACATCACCGGCGACGTGATCGGCTTCGGCGCCCGCAAGCTCTTCGACGACGACGACGGCCCGAAATACCTCAACACCCCCGAGACGCCGATCTACAAGAAGTCGCACGTGCTCTACGGCATCGACCAGGCGAAGCGGGAGATCGCCAAGCAGGGCAAGGTGGTGGTGGTCGAGGGCTACACCGACGTGATGGCCTGCCACCTCGCCGACGTGCCGACCGCGGTGGCGACCTGCGGCACCGCCTTCGGCGGCGACCACATCTCGGTGCTGCGCCGGGTGCTCTTCGACAGCGACGAGCGGGCCGGGGAGATCATCTTCACGTTCGACGGCGACGCCGCCGGGCAGAAGGCCGCGCTGCGCGCCTTCGAGGACGACCAGCGCTTCGTCGGGCGCACGTTCATCGCGGTCAGCCCCGACAACATGGACCCGTGCGAGCTGCGCCTGGCCAAGGGCGACCTGGCCGTCCGGGACCTGGTGGCGCGTCGCGAGCCGCTCGTCGACTTCGCGCTCCGGCACGTCATCAACCGGTTCGACCTCGACACCGTCGACGGCCGGGTGGAGGCGATGCGCCGGGCCGCGCCGCTGGTCGCGAAGATCAAGGACCGGGAGAAGCGCCCGGAATACATCCGCAAGCTCGCCGGTGACCTCGGCATGGAGATCGAGCCGGTTCAGCGTGCTGTGCTGGCCGCCGCGCACGGGCAGCCCGCCGCCGGCACACCCGCGTCCGCGCCGACGCGGCGGGGGCCGGCCGTCCCGAGCGTGGACAGCCCTCGCTCCATGGTGGAGCGGGAGGCGCTGAAGCTGGCGCTGCAGGAGCCGGTGCTGGCCGGTCCGATGTTCGACGCCGTCGAGGCCGGCGACTACCAGCACCCGGTGCACGTGGCGGTGCGCGCCGCCGTCGCCGCCGCCGGCGGGGCGTCCGGCGCCACCGGCGGGGCGGTCTGGATCGAGCAGGTCCGCGACGCCTGCGACGACCTGGCCGCCCAGGCGCTCGTCGGCGAGCTGGCGGTCGAGCCGCTGCGCATCGACGGCGAGCCCGACCCGAGGTACGTGTCGGTCACCATGGCCCGGCTCCAGTGGAGTTCGGTCACCGGCCGGATCCGTGATCTGAAGTCGAAGATCCAGCGGATCAACCCGGTCAGCAACAAGGACGAATACTTCGCCCTGTTCGGGGAGTTGCTCTCGCTCGAACAGCACGCGCGGGCGCTGCGCGAGCAGGCCGCCGGAGGACTGTGATGGGTCTGTTCAACCGCCGCCCGAAGCTCCCGCCGGCCGACCGGCCGCCGCTGGCCGCCGACGAGCGGGTGCTGGCCTGGGCCGCCGCCGGCAACGGCGAGGGCGACGGGGTGCTCGTCGCCAGCAATCGCGGGCTCTGGCTGCCCGGCCGCGCGGAGCGGCTCGGCTGGCACGACATCCTCAAGGTGGTCTGGTCCGGCCGCGAGCTGACCGTCACCCCGGCCGAGACGGTCGGCGAGCGCGACGGCGGCTACCTGGTCGTCGCCGACCTCCCGGCCGAGACCTACCTGTTGGTCGACCCGGGGGACCTGCCGCACCAGGTGCGGACCCGGGTCACCGGCTCGGTCGCGTACACCGCGCACCACCCGGTGCCCGGCGGCGCCGGCCGGGTCGCCGCAAGGAGGGTGCCGGGCGTCGACGGGCTGACCTGGACGGTCCGTTACGACCCGGGGACGCCGGCCGACGACGAGGCGGTGGTCGCCGAGACGGACCGCCTGGTCGCCGCGGCCCGGGCCACCACCACGCCCGCCGACGTCTGAGTCCACAGTGTTCTGGATCCGCTCATCCGCCGCACTTACCACAGCGGAACTCGTGACGGAAAGTAGTCCAGAGATGTCTCCTCTGTGAATATGGCCATGCCGATCGGGTCTACGACCACTGCGATTCCTGCCTAGCCTGACCGAGGAACGTCAGTCGGCTGTGGACGGAACGGGGGATCGGATGTGAATGTGAAGGTGCGACAAGGGCGCAGGGTACGTACGTCGATCGGGACGGCCGTGGTGACGCTCGCCATGGTGGCCCTCACGGGCGTCAACGCGGTGGCTGCGCCGACTGCTGCCGAGGCGCAGACGTTGCAGTGGATCTCCGCCGAGGAGTACGCGGCGGCGACGGGCGTCTCACGGGAGAGCGCGGCGTCGATCCCCGCCTCCGGTCTGCCGGACCGGTTCCGGGTGCGAACCGTCGACGGGTCTGTCTCCGAGGTGTTGTCGGAAGAGGAGTTCACCGGCGAGGACCTGACCGGTTCCGGGCCGGACCTGGACCCGGGTGGTGGCAACGACGGCAAGTGGTGGAGCGTCGTGTGGGGCGGCCGGGACTGGAACAACACCTATGTTCCCCTGCGCCTGGGTGACGGCAACCTCGGCTACCGGCACTACAGCGTGCGGCACAACCTGCTCGCCATCGATCCGTTCAAGGCCGCCTTGAAGTCCCGTGGCCCCGATGCGAAGAGCAATTACACCGCCCTGCTGGTCGACAGCAACCTCGGCATCCGGGAGACCGTCGTCTTCGGGGTGCAGATGGCCACCCGCACCTCGGACGGCCGTTACGTCAGCCCGGACGGCGCCTACATCGGAGTGATCACCGGCTACTGTAAGGGCAAGACCAAGTGCCCGAACGCGGTGAACCGCGTCCGAGTTCCCTGAGGACGGCATGGTGAGGAACCTGGAGGATCTGGACCACACGCACGCCCTGCTGCTCAGCTCGGTGCTGCCGCTGCTGGTGGCGGCTCCTCCGGGTTCCACCTCCGTCGTCCCACCTCGACTGAGAGGTGTCGTGCGGGTCGATGAGGACCACTCCCGAGTGGCCCTGACCGCCGACCCCGCGATGCGATCGGGCGTGGCGTTCGACGTACCGCTCGCGGCGTTGCGCGGCGACGACGACACCATCGAAGTCGACGTGGTGCTTCCGCGCCTGCGGTGCGTCACCGGCGACACCCTCGATCGGTATGCCCGCGACACGACCACACCGTGCGACTCCCACGGCAATCGGCTGCCCGACCCGTCAGGTGGAGGGCTCACCGCCGCGTCTGCCGAGGTCGCGCCCGAGCAGGAACTGCTCACCGTGTTCCAGCTCATGCAGCGAGGCCCGCTTCTGACCTCGGTGCGCGACGTGTTCCTGTTCACCGGCTTCATGCTCGGCGGCGACGAAATGTGCCGCATCTACGTGAGACTGGTCAGCAACGGCGTCTCGTACGGACTCGACGTGCCGCTGCGTACGGTCCGTGGCATGTCTGCGAGCTTCGAGACCGAGCTGACGATGAAACTGGACAACGACGGCGAGCTGTACGAGCCCGTCACCGACCGGAGCGACGACTACTGCACCCTCGCCTACGACCTGTCGAGCTGGATGAACTCCGCACCGGGCTGAACGCTGCGGATGCCGCTGCCGGGACTCGGGGACGCCGCAGCGATGAGAGCACCGCGGCGGTCTCCATCCGCAAGGTGCAGGGGCGGCACCGGTCGCCCTCAGCCGGGCCGGATCAACAGCAGGACCACGGTGGCCAGGTAGATGAAGGGAATGGCGACGCCCTCGAAACCGATTCCCCGCCGTTCCCGGATGATCAGCCCGGCCGCCAGCGTCGCGGTCATCAGGGTCGTCATACCGGTGAACAGCAGTCCCGACAGGTTCGCCTCGGAGTAGATCGATCCGGACCGGTAGGTGCCGTCGGCGAGCAGGATCATCAGGGAGTCGAAGGCGTTGCCGCCGAGGATGTTGCCGATGCCGAGGGTCAGCGCCCCGATGCGGATCGCCGCGATGAGGGTGATCAGCTCCGGTAGGGAGGTGATCGCCGTGGTGAGCGTGAAGCCGACGAAACCGCTGGGCAGGCCCGAGGCGGCGACCACGCCGAGCCCGCCCTGGCCGATCAGGTAGCCGGTGGCGGCCACCACGGCGGCCAGCGCGGCCAGCCGGAACCACAACCGGCGGAGGCTCACACCCGACGGTGTCGCGGCCGGCACGTCCTGACGGGTGTCGGCGGTGCGACGGGCGAACCACATCGGTTCCCGGCGGAGGCGGCGGAGCAGCACCAGGCCGTACAGATAGACGACGGGGATCAACAGGCTCGCCGGATGCACCCAGAGGACCGTGAGGTCGGGCGTCGCGTACGCCACCACGGGCAGGCAGAGCAACGCCACCAGGACGAGCGACTGCAGGACGTTCTCCAGCGATGCGGCCGCGTGTTCGATGTTGGAGCGGCGGTAGAGCAGATCGGCGATGGCCAGCCACACCGTCTGCACCGCGATGCCACCGATCGGGTTCGCGAGGGCGAACTCGGCGTCCTGCCGAACCGAACCGATGATCGTGGTGGCGATGCCGGGCAGCGAGGTAACCGCGCCGAGCAACAGCGCGCCCGCCACCGCCTCGCCCATGCCGGTCCGGTCCGCCAGCTCGTCCGCCGTCCGGGCCAGCGCGCCGCCGGCGAACAGGATCGCCACCAGCGCCACGATCAGCGCGATCACGCTCGGCACGAGCGGCCAGGTGGCGGCGGTCACGAGGCGCGGCCTGCGGGCAGTCCCTTCACACAGAGCATGTCTCCCCCCATACCCGACCGACGGGCCCTAAGCATGACGATCCGATGACGAGCCGGGCTCCGATGGGCGCGACCGTCGCCACGTGGGACCGCTGACGGACGGCTCGCCAGGGCCGGCGGTGTCCGCCAGCGAGATCCAGCTGCTCGCGGCGTCCCGGCGTGCCGCCCGTCGGGTGGTGGTCGGCGCGCTGCCTCAGCCGGCCGGGGCGAGGCGGACCGGTACCTGCATCTCGGTGACCCACCGCTCCGGGGCGTCCATCGGGCAGTTCAGGTAGACCTCGCGGGCGAAGCCCGGTTCGATCGCCCGGTGGCCGTTGTCGTCGATCCAGTTGGCGATCTTCTGGCCGGTCTGGAACGCCTCCGACATCGGGCCGTGGTGCAGCGCGGTCGCCGCGTCGGCGACGGGCGGGAGCGTGACCACCTCGAAGCCGTCGGCCGGGTCCACCTCGGCGTCCCCGATCGGGAACGCCGCGTGCACCCGGATCGTCTCGTCGCCCGGCCCGGACGGCGCCGGCTCGTACCAGGCGATCGGCGCGGCCGTGACCGGCACCCCGTGCCGCTCCAGCAACTCCATCAGTCGCGGATAGAGCGGAGAGAGATTCTCCGTGATCGACGTCGGATGGTCGTAACCGGCGGCGGTGGCGGACAGCTGCGCCACCCGGATCGCCGGGATGTTCTTCAGGACGACGTCTCCGGTGTCCATGTGTCCCTCGCTCTCGATCATCCGGAGGCGCGCGTCGACCTGGGCCAGGCGGGCGGTGTCCTGCCGCATGCGCGCGGCCAGTTCGGCCCGACGCAGGCGCAGCATGCCGCGCAGCTCGGCGGCGTCCACCTTCTCGTCGATCAGCGCCTGCACCTGCTGGAGGCTGAAGCCCAGGTCCTTGAGGGCGGTCACCCGGTTGAGCAGGCGCAGCTGCGCGGCGGTGTAGAAGCGGTAGCCGCTGTGCGGATCGACGTGGGCGGGACGCAACAGGCCGATGGCGTCGTAGTGGCGCAGCATGCGCACCGACACCCGGCCCAGGCCGGCGAACTCTCCGATACTGAACATGGTCCTCCCAGCTTCGGCCCTGACACCGTGTGAGGGTCAAGCACGCCGGTCCCCGGTAATCACGCTTGACAGGCTCCGGCCGGCTGCGGCACTGTCGCGGTCGACCCCGCGTTCGGCGTGGGCGCTACGTATGAGGGACTGACGCCTGTGATCCGGGTAGGCCGAGCGGCCGCCTGACGACGACGCACGCGACCGGTGCAGGTCGCGTGACGCGGTGCGTGGTCGGGTGGTCCCACGCTGCTTCCGTCCACCGCAGCACCACTCCCTCAGCGAGGCCCACAGTGAACATGGATGCCCGCATCCAAAAGTCCGTCGTCGCCAACCTGCGCAACCGACCCGCGCCCATCGAGGTGGGGCCGTTCGTGATCGGGACGGATCCTACGACGTCCAGCCCCAGCATCAACTACGCGACGCCGTGCCCCGGTGCCGCCGTCACGGCGGCCGACGTCGCCGCCCTGGTCGCGGCCTTCCGCGCGGCCGGTCGCAAACCCCGACTGGAGTACGTCACCAGTTGCGCCCCCGGCCTGGAGGCGCTCCTGACCGGTGCCGGTTTCGTGATGGAGGCCCGGCACACCTACCTGGTCTGTGTGCCCGGCACCCTACGGACACCGCAGGCGCTCGACCACGTCCGGCTGCACGAGCCGGCCACCGACACCGAGCGCGCCGCGCTGGTCGGCGCGCAGAACGAAGCGTTCGGCGGGGACCCGGTGGCCTCCGGGGCCGACGTGGCTCGGCTCCTTCGTCAGCAGCGCGCCGGCGGTGTGGCCGTGATGGCCGTGACCGACGACGGCACCTGCGCGGGAGGTGGCGGGGCGGCGCCGCCCGCCGGCGGGGTGAGCGAGGTCGCCGGCATCGCCGTCCGTACGCCGTACCGCCGCCAGGGGCTGGCGGGTGCGATCACGGCGGACCTCACCCGGCGGCTGTTCGACGTCGGCGTCGAGGTCGCCTGGCTGGAAGCGTCCGGAGAGGACTCGTGGCGGGTGTACGAGCGCGCCGGCTACCGACCCGCGGGCCGGCGGCTCTACATCGGTCTGGACTGAGGTGCGCGGACCCGGGCCGAGGTCGCCGACCACGGCCCGGGTCGTCGACCGGTGGGCGCGCCGCAGCGGTCGCACGTTCAGCCGTCGTCGCGGTAGAACCGCGCAGCGCCCGGGTGCAGCGGGATCGGGTCGGTCAGCGCCGCGCTGGACCGGGTGAAGTTCGCCGCCTCCGGGTGCACCCGGACCAGCTCGCCCTGCCAGGTGAAGAGCACCCGGGTCAGGTCGTACGCGAGTTGGTCCGGCATGTCCGCGGCCACCAGGATCACGTTCGCCACCGTGATGGTCGGCGTCGGCTCCGGCGTGCCGTAGACCCCCTTCGGCAGCGTGGCGGTGGTGTAGACCGAGCCGTAGCGGGCCCCCAACGGCTCGATGAGTTCGGTCAGCGGCAGCAGTCGGAACGCGCCGGGGGCGGCGGAGAGCAGGTCCTTCACGCCGGGCGTGGGCAGCCCGCCGGAGAAGAACATGGCGTCCAGCGCGTTGGCCCGCATCTGTTTCACGGTCTCCGGCAGTGACAGGTTGACCCGCCGGATGTCCCGGTCCGGGTTGATGCCGCCGGCGGTGAGCAGGCGACCGGCGATGATGTCGGTGCCGGACCTCGGCGAGCCGGTGGAGATCCGCTTGCCGCGCAGGTCCGCGAAACTGCGGATCTTGCCGTCGGCCCGGACGATCACGTGGGTGTAGTTGCTGTAGACGCGGGCCAGCGCCCGCACCGGCTGCGGTTGCTTGTCGAACGCGCCCCGCCCGTTGACCGCGTCCGCGGCGGTGTCCGCCAGGCTGAACGCGATCTCCATGTCGCCACCGGCCACCCGGGTGATGTTCTCCACCGACGCCCCGGTCGGCTCCGCCCGTGCCTCGTAGCCGGGCAGGTGGCGGCTGATCAGGTCGGCGTACCCGCCGCCGAGCTGGTAGTAGACGCCGGTGGTGTTGCCGGTGGCCAGAAAGATCCGCCCGCCGTGCCACGCCGGCGCCCCGGCGTCCCCGCCGCCGCAGCCGGCCAGCAGCGCGACCACCGACAGGGCGGCCACCAACCACCGCGGGCGGCCGGTCACCGGCGGGCCGCCGGTTCCAGCGCCTCCGCCACCCGCTGCACCAGCGTCGCCGTCTCGTAGCCGATCTGGCCCAGGTCGCAGCCGGGCGCGGCGAGCACGCCGAGCAGTGCCCGCTCACCGACCGCCATCACCAGCATCACGCCGCCGTCCATGTCCACGATCTGCTGGCGTACCCGGCCGGCGGACATCAGTCGGGCCGCCCCGACGGTCAGGCTCGCCAGGCCGCTGATCACGGCGGCGAGCTGGTCGACCTGGTCGGCGGAGAGGTCGGGGGAGGCGGCGAGCCGCAGCCCGTCCTCGGACACCGCGAGCGCGTGCGAGACGTCCGGCACCTGCTCGGCGAAGTTCGCCAGCAGCCAGTCGAGTCCGGCGGTAACGGGGGTGGTCATGGCGTTCTCCCGGTGGGTGTGGTGTTCGGGGCACGGCGCGTCGCGCTGGCCACCCCCTCGGCGAGGGCGGACAGCCGGGCGCGTACCACCTCGGGGTCGAGCAGGTCCGTCGCGGGCGGTGACGCGGGGGTGTCGGGCATCGGCGCGGGCAGGTGCCCGCCCCGGGTCCGGCGCGGTAGGCCGGCGGCGGTGGAGGACACGGGCGCCGGCGGCGCGCTGGCCGGGCGGATCCGCGCCACGCTGGGCGCCAGCAGGGCGCTGCCCGGGGGGCGTACCGCGGCGACGCCGCGCACGACGCCCGCCGACGGCGCGGCCTCGGCCGTCACCGGCGCGGCGGCGGCCGGGCCCCGGGTGATGGCCGGGCGGGTCGCGGCCGCGCCCGCGGTGAACCAGGGCGCGGCGGGCCGTCGGTCGGCGACCGGCCGGCGGCTCACCGACTCGACCCGGGTCAGCACCGACTCGGGCACCTCCACCTGGGCCACCGTCCCGGCGGCCGCGTGGTGCAACTGCACCCGGATGCCGTGCCGGGCGGCCAGGTGCGCCACCACGTGCAGGCCCATGCTGCCGGCGGCGGCGCTGGACAGCGTGGCCGGCACGGCGAGCCGCTCGTTGATCTCGGCCAGCCGGCCGTCGCTGATGCCGATGCCCTGGTCGTGCACCCGCAGGACGAGGCCGTCGACGGTGCGCCGCCCGTCGACCAGCACCCGGGCGTCCGGCGGCGAGTAGACGGTGGCGTTCTCCAGCAGCTCGGCCAGCAGGTGCACCAGGTTGCCGGCGGCGGCGCCGTGCACCGCGGCGGTCGGCACGTCGATCTCCACCCGGAGGTAGTCCTCGATCTCGGAGGCCGCCGCGCGCACCACGTCGTCGAGGAGCAACGCGCCCTCGTGCCCCCGCCCGGGCTCACCGCCGGCGAGGACCAGCAGGTTCTCGCCGTTGCGCCGCAGCCGGGCGGCCAGGTGGTCCAGCGCGAAGAGCCGGGCCAGCGCGTCCGGGTCGGTCTCCTCGCGCTCGAAGTCGTCGAGCAGCCGGAGCTGCCGGGTGATCAGCGTGCGGATCCGGCGGGCCAGCGCCTCGGCCATCCGGGTCACGTCCAGCCGCAGCTCCGCCTGCTGGCCGGCGAGGCGCAGCGCGGCCCGGTTGACGGTGTCGAACGCCTCGGCGACCTGGGCCACCTCGTCCCGGCCCCGACGGATCCCGTCGGTCATCCGGGTCGCCGGACCCTCCGCCGGCGCGCCCTCGCCCGCCGCGATCGCGGTGATCCGGTCCGGCAGCTCCCGGTTGGCCATGGTGAGCGCGGCGACCCGCAGCCGGCGCAGCCGGCGGCTGGTGCGTACCGCCAGCAGCACGGCGGTGACCAGCGATCCGAGCGCGACGGTGCTGGTCGCGCCGGCGGTCAGCACCGCCCGCCACCGGGCGGTGCCGGCCAGGTCGGCGGCGTCGCGGTCCAGCCCGTCGGAGAGTTCCCGGCCGAGCAGGTTGTACCGCCGGATGGCACCGCTCTGCGCCACGTACCAGGCGTCGCCGTCGGTCTCCAGCGCCTCGGGCGCGCCGTCGGTGTCGAGCACGGTGTCGCGCATGCGCCGGGCGGTCGTCACGTCCGTGCCGTCGACCAGCCGGTACCAGGCGGCGTTCGCCGGTGCCGAGGCGATCCGGAGGAACTCGGCCTGCCGTTGCTCCCGGGCGCCCCGGAGCCGGCCGAGCCGGGCCAGCTCGCCCCGCTCCAGCGCACCCCGGACGAACACCGCGCGGAGCAGGTCGCGCTCCAGCGCGGACAGGTGCTCCTGGGCGGCCACCGACGCCACCTCACGCGCCTCGTTGGCCAGGCCGGCGTCGCGGAGCTGGCTGGGCAGCGCGTCCGCCACCGCGAGCAGCGACTCGACGAGCGTCCCGTACGCCGGGTCGCCGCGTTCCCCGGCCAGCGCCAGTTCCCGGACCGGGCCGAGCCGGTCGAGGTGGCCGTTCGCGTCGTCGAGCACGGCGGCCAGGTCGGGAGCGGCCCGCCGGGCGTCGCCACCGGCCGAACGGTATCGGTCGATGGCGGCGTCCACCCGACGTCGCTGCGCGTCCACCAGCGGCCGACCGGAGGCGCCGCCCCGCTGGCGCAGCGCCGCCGTCTCGCCGAGTTCCCGTTCCAGCTCGTGCACCAGCCGTACCGTCGCGGTGGCGGTGCCGGCGAGCACGCGAGCCCGGTCGGCGTCGGCGGACGCGTCCAGCGCGGCGCCGGTCTGGGCCGCGCCCAGCACCACCAGACCGGCGGTCGCCACCAGGATCGGGGCGAGCAGCTGGACGCGGACCGACCGGAGACGCCCGGCGCGGTCCGCGGAACGGTGGTGGCGGCGTACGCGGGTGGGGTGGGGCAGCGGCACGGGGGTCTCCCGGTCGATGTCGGTGGGCCGGGCCCGGACCCGGTCTGGGCCCGGCCGGTCGGGTCAGCTCGCGCCGAGGTCGGTGAGCGCCCGTTCCGCGCCCCGGTGCAGCGGCACCGGGTCGGTCTTGCGGGCGTTGCCCAGCTCGATGCCCTTGGCGGCCGGGTTGGCCTGGGCGAGGACGTCCTTGCGGTCGAAGACGGTCCGGGTGATCGCGCAGGCCACGTCCGCGTCGAGGTTGTCCCGCACGAGCAGCACGTTGGGCACGACGATGGTGGGCACGTCGGCCGGCGTCTTGTAGATGTCCTTGCCGATGGTGCCGGCCTGGTAGGCCGGGTTCAGCCCGGACATCGTCGGCAGCAGCGGGCTGATGTCGACGAACCTCACCTTGTCGCCGGCGGTGGTGAACAGGTCGGTGAGCCCGCCGGTCGGGATGCCGCCGGACCAGAAGAACCCGTCGATGCTGCCGTCCTTCATGCCGTCAACGGTCTTCGTCAGGTCGAGCCGCTGCGCCTGGACGTCCTTGGCCGGGTCCAGCCCGGCGGCGGTGAGCAGGCGGTTGGCGATGACCTCGGTGCCGGACTTGGGCGAGCCGGTGGAGATCTTCTTGCCCTTCATGTCCGCGACCGAGGTGATGCCCGCGTCGGCGCGCACGACCACCTGGGTGTAGTTGTCATAGATCCGGGACAGCGCCTTGACCGGCTGCGGCGAGCTGAAGCTGCCCTTGCCCTGCACCGCGTTGACCGCGGTGTCGAACAGGGAGAACGCCACGTCGTACTGGCCGGCGACGAGCTGCTCGACGTTCTGCACCGAGGCGCCCGTCTCGGCGGCCGTCCCGGTGAGCTTGCCGTCGGTCGTCTTGCTCAGCTCACCGGCGAGCGCGTTGCCGACCACGTAGTAGACCCCGGTGGCGTTGCCGGTGGCGATGCCGACCCGGGTGTCCTTGGTGACCTTGCAGGTGACGTCGCGGGCGGCGTCGTCCGTCGCCGCGCCGTCCTGTCGGCCCCCGCAGCCGGCGGCGCCGGCGGCGACCAGGGCCAACGCCCCGACGCCCGCCGCTATTCGCGTGTCGATCCGTCTCATCCTCTGTCCTCCCCATGGTCCACGGACTTCAAGGCCGACGGGCGGCCGGCGCCACGTCGGACGTACACGCCCGCGACGGTCAGCGCGGCGAGCGCCGCACCGACCGCCATGGGCAGCGGTTCCAGCCAGAGCAGCACCAGCCCGGCGACCGCGCCGAGCAGCCGTTCCGGCGTCCCGGCCGGGCCGACGCCGGGCAGCCACCCGCCGGCCGCCACGGCCAGCACGGCGACGCCGAGCGCGGAGACCGCGCCGGCCAGCACGATCCGCCCCACCCCGCCGATGCCGAGCAGGCCGAGGCCGGTCGGGGTGATCACGAAGGCGAGCGGGATGAGGTACGCCGGCAGCGCGTACCGCAGGGTCTGCCACATGGTCGGCACCAGCCGGCCGCCGGTGACCGCGGCGGCGGCGACCGCGGCCAGCGCGGTCGGTGGCGACACCTCGGACAGCACCGCGAAGTAGAAGACGAACATGGCGGCGGCGGGGGCGGCGACGCCCAGGTGCAGCAACGCCGGACCGATGATCACCCAGCCGATCACGAAGGAGGCGGTGACCGGCACGGCGAGGCCGAGCAGGCTGAGCGCGACCGCGGCGAGCACGGCGGTGAGCGCCAGCACCACGGCCGGCTCCGAGCTGACCGACTGCGCGCCGGAGACCAGCAGCGCGGCCGCCTGCGGGCCGAGACCGGTCTTCGTGGTGGTGGCGGTGATGATGCCCGCCGCGGCGCACACCGCGCTCACCGCGAGCACCCCGCGGACGCCGTCACGCAGCGCCGCGACCAGCCGGGCCGGGGTGAGCCGGTGCCGACGGTCCAGGAAGGACAGCACGGCGGCGAGCGCGGTGGCGATCACCACGGCCCGCATCGCCGAGGCGCCCAGCGCCAGCACCACCACGATCACGAGCAGGGAGAGGAAGTGGTAGCCGAAGCGGGCCAGCAGCCGCCAGGCCGAGCCGGTGTCGATGACCACCGGCCGCACGCCGGAGCGCCGGGCGTCGATCTCGACCGAGAGCAGGATGCCCAGGTAGTAGAGGACGGTCGGCACGGTGGCCCAGCCGAGCACCTGGAGGTAGGACACGCCCAGGTACTCGGCGATGATGAAGGCCGCCGCGCCGAGCGTCGGCGGCGACAGGATCGCGCCGACCCCGGCCGCGGCGAGCATGCCGCCGGCCCGCTCGGCGGGGTAGCCGGCGCGGCGCAGGATCGGCCAGGTCACCGCTCCGATGCTGACCGTGGTGGCGGCGCCGGAGCCGGAGACGGTGCCGAGCAGGAAGCCGGAGGCGACGGCGGTCCGCCCCGCGGCGGTGCGGGAGCGGCGGAACGCGGCGGCGGAGAGCTCCACGAAGAACCGACCCGCCCCGGAGAGGTCGAGCACCGCGCCGTAGATGGTGAACAGCACGATGTACGACGCGGCCACGTCGAGCGGGGTGCCGTAGAAGCCGCTGTCGGAGTTGTAGAACGCGTCGACCAGCTGCCCGAAGTCCAGCCCCGCGTGGGCCACCGGCCAGGACTGGGGGAGCAGCCCGCCGTAGTAGCCGTAGCCGAGGAACATCACGCACACCGCGGGCAGGATCCATCCCGTGGTGCGGCGGCACGCCTCCAGCAGCAGAAGCAGCAGCCCGGTGCCGAACGCCACGTCGAGCGGGTCGAGCAGACCCTGCCGGTCGAGGAACGCGTCGTAACCGCCGCCGGCCGCGCCGAGCGTCACCGGCAGCACCGGGTAGAGGCAGACCAGCAGCGCGGCGAGCGCGAGGGCCCAGTCGACCGCCGTCGGCCCGGGCCGCCCGGTCGCCGTCCGCCGGGGTGGAACCCCCGACGGGTACGCCAGGAAAACCATCGGGAGTACGCCGGCGAGAAAGATGATGAGGTAGTACTTGCTCCCCTGGGGCAGCGGGAAGAACACCTGCCATAGCGTCAGCAGCGCGACCGCGACGGTGACCGCGGTGAAGAGCCGGCCGACCGGCCCGGAGAGCGTCCGCCCCGGTTTCTCCTCCTCGAACCGCGCGGCCAGTCCGCGGGTGTCCGGGTGGTCCGGGTCCCGGATGTGGTGGTGCGTCTCGCCCGGCCCGTCGTCGGCCCACGCCGGGTCGCCCACCCCGCCGTCGTCGGGCGGGAGCGGCACCGCGACGGAGTCCACTTCGGACCCCGCAGGCCCGCCGGTGGGCGTGCGGGGTGACGGGGGAGTGGAGTCGGAGGGGCGAACGGGTGGCACGAGGGGGCACGATACGCGAATGGCGTACATGATGGGAACATTGCCGATCGTGATTGCATGGAGTGACGGAATGAGCCTTTGCTCACTCACCGCACACCCTTTTCGAAGCGATTTCACAATTGTTCCGCCATAAAGACGAACCGGCCTTCGGGGGTCGCTCCACTATGGTGAGTTAGGCCCGCTTCCAACGATGAAATGAGTCCATCACGGAGCGTAGTGGCGGTCACGCAACGTGCGGGCACGCGGGTTGTCGGACCGGGCGGTTAGGGTCGGCCGGTGACCATCGGGCAACCACTCATCCAGGCGCGGGGGCTGGTGAAGCGGTTCGGCGACTTCACCGCCGTCGACGGCATCGACGTCGAGGTCCGTCGCGGCGAGGCGTTCGGCTTCCTCGGTCCCAACGGCGCGGGCAAGTCCTCCACCATGCGCATGATCGGTTGCATCTCCCCGCCGTCCGGAGGCGAGTTACGCATCCTCGGGCTCGACCCGGTGCGCGACGGCCCGGCCATCCGGGCCCGGCTCGGGGTCTGCCCGCAGCTCGACAGCCTCGACCCCGAGCTGACCGTCCGGGAGAACCTCACCACCTACGCGCGCTACTTCGGCATTCCGCGCCGGGTGGCCCGCGAGCGCGCCGCCGAGCTGCTCGACTTCGTCCAGCTCGCCGAGCGGGCCGAGAGTCGGGTCGACCCGCTGTCCGGCGGCATGAAGCGACGGCTGACGATCGCCCGCGCGCTGGTCAACGACCCGGAGATCGTGCTGCTCGACGAGCCCACCACCGGCCTCGACCCGCAGGCCCGGCACCTGGTCTGGGAGCGGCTGTTCCGGCTCAAGCAGCAGGGCGTGACGTTGGTCCTCACCACCCACTACATGGACGAGGCGGAGCAGCTCTGCGACCGCCTGGTGGTGATGGACGGCGGCCGGATCGTCGCCGAGGGGTCACCCCGCGCCCTGATCGAGCGGCACGCCACCCGCGAGGTGGTCGAGCTGCGCTTCGCGGGCGACTCGCAGGAGGCGTTCGCCGGCAAGCTCGACGGGCTGGGCGAGCGCGTCGAGGTGCTGCCCGACCGCATCCTGCTCTATGTCTCCGACGGCGACGCCGCGGTGGCCGAGGTGTCCGCGCGCGGCCTGGACCCGGCCGGCGTGCTGGTGCGGCGCGGCAGCCTGGAGGACGTCTTCCTCCACCTCACCGGCCGCACCCTGATCGACTGACGCCCGAGCCGTTCGTCCGGCGGGGCCGGCTGTCCCAAGGACCGGCATGCCTCGTGATTCCGTTGAACCTGACGAAGGCCAGCACCGGTGGTTGGTGCCGGCCGCGGATGCACCATCTGCGCCACCTTTCCCCCAAACCCGGCGAAGACGAGGCGCCACACGCCCGCCTACCGAGATCTTGGAAGGAAACGGCCCCCAGAGGCGGGTTCAACCGGTGGTTGCAACACCCTTCGGATGATCTTCGTTGGGGTGGTTGTGGCGTCGAGGTTGAGCCCGCTGGAGCGGGAGCAGATTGGGTTGGGTCGGGCGGCTGGTGAGTCGTTGCGGTCGATCGCGCGTCGGTTGGGGCGGGCGGTGTCGACTGTCTCGCGGGAGGTGGGCCGGTTCGAGCGTTACGGGCAGCGGTATCAGCCGTCGATGGCGCAGTGGGCGTCGTTTCTGCGGCATAACCGCGCCAAGCGTGTGCCGCGGCTAGCTGTTGACGGGCTGTTGCGTCAGACGGTGCTGGATATGCTGCGTCGACGTCGTTCGCCGCAGCAGATCGCCGCTCGGCTGCGGCTGGAGTACCCGCTGCGGCCGGAGATGCATGTGTCGCACGAGACGATCTATCAGGCGATCTACCTGCAGGCGCGGGGGAATCTGCGTGCCGAGTTGTCCCGTCAGGTGGCCCTGCGGTCTGGGCGGGCGGCGCGTCGGCGCCGGCCGGTGGCCGCGGCGGCGGTTCGCTCCGTGCGGCCGTGGCTCGGGTTGAACATCAGCGCCCGACCCGCTGAGGTCGCCGATCGGGCGGTGCCCGGGCATTGGGAGGGCGACCTGCTCGAGGGAGTACGTCGGGGTGGACGCGGTGGTTCCGCGATCGCGACCCTGGTGGAACGTGCTACCCGGTTCGTGATCCTGGTCGGGCTGCCCGAGGGCAAGGTGTCCGAACACGTCGTGTCTCAGCTGGCTGCGGCGATGACCTGGCTACCGCAGCGGTTGCGGGCCTCGTTGACCTGGGACCAGGGCACAGAGATGGCCCGGCACCGCGACTTCACCATCGCCACCGACTGCCCGGTCTACTTCTGCGACCCACACAGCCCCTGGCAACGCGGCAGCAACGAGAACACCAACGGCTTACTACGCCAGTACTTCCCCAAAGGCCAGTTCGACTTCACCACCATCGACCAAACCGGCCTCAACGCCATCGCCGACGAACTCAACGACCGCCCCCGCATGACCCTGGGCTGGGCCACCCCCGGTGAGAAGATGACCCAGCTACTAGGTGTTGCAACCACCGATTGAGTCCGCCAGAGGGGCCTCGCACTTCCAAGATCTCCCACGGAAGCGGTCACCCGCACGGATGGGCAGCCAGGTCGGGGAGGTGGCGGCGCCGGGAGGACGCTCGACACCGCCACCTGGCGGCTGTCGTACCCGCCCGGTAGGAAGGTCGGCGGGGGTGGTGCGGGTGACGACGGCGACGGGGCGGGCCGGGGCGGGTGTGCCACGGGTGCCGGCGGTGGCGGTGTTCGTGCACTACCTGGTGAACTACCGGCGCACCTGGCGGGCGGGCGTCTTCTCGTCCTTCCTGCTGCCGGTGCTCACGGTGGTCGGTTTCGGCTTCGGCGTCGGGGCCTACGTCGACCAGGGCGTCGACGGGGTGCCCTACCTGCCGTGGCTGGTGCCCGGCCTGATCGCCTCGACCGTTCTCCAGGTCGCCGTCGCCGAGTCGACCTGGCCGGTGCACAGCAACTTCAAGTGGGTCCGCACCTACCACGCCCAGGTCGCCGCGCCCCTGCGCACCGGTGACATCGTGGCCGGTCACCTGGGCTTCGTGTTGTTCCGGGCGGTCACCAGCGCGCTGGCGTTCCTGCTGGTGGCCGCCGTGTTCGGCGCGCTGCGGTCACCCTGGGCGGTGACGGTGGCGCTGATCGTCCCGCTGCTCGGCCTGGCGGTGGCCGCGCCGGTCTTCGCGTTCAGCGCGTGGGTGCCCAGCGACAGCTACCTCGCGTTGCTGTTCCGGTTCGCGGTGATTCCGATGACGCTCTTCTCCGGGGTGTTCTTCCCGGTCGAGTCGATGCCGGCCGGGCTGCGGCCGATCGCCTGGGCCACGCCGCTCTGGCACGGCGTGGACCTGTGCCGGGCCGCCACCCTGGGCGTCGCGCCACAGTGGTCGGTCGCCGGTCACCTGCTCTACCTCGCCGCCTGGGCCGGCGCCGGCTGGTGGCTGGCGCTGCGGGCGTTCCGTCGTCAACTCGTCGTCTAGGAAGGGGTGTCGTGGTCGGTCTCGTCCTGCCCCGGCTGGCCGGCGTCACCGGAGCCCGCCGCTCCGCCGCGATCGCCGAGCGCAATCTCACCGCGCTGCGCAGCGCCTACTGGCTGGTGCTGGTCTCCGGCTTCCTGGAGCCGGTGCTCTACCTGCTGTCGATCGGCATCGGGGTGGGCGCGCTGGTCGGCGACCTGACGCTGCCCGGCGGTGCGGTGGTGTCCTACGCGGCGTTCGTCGCGCCGGCCATGCTCGCCTCGTCGGCGATGAGCGGCGCGCTGTCCGAGACCACCTTCAACTTCTTCGGCAAGATGAAATACATGAAGCTGTACGACGGGGTCATCGCGACCCCGGTGCAGCCGTTCGAGATCGCCCTCGGCGAGCTGGGCTGGGCGATGGCGCGGGGTGGCCTCTACTCGGCCGCGTTCCTGCTGATCATGGTGGCGCTCGACCTGACCACCGCGTCGCGCGCGGTCGTCGCGTTCCCGGCGGCGGTGCTGGTGGGGTTCGCGTTCGGCGCGCTCGGCATGACGGTCGCCACGCTGCTGCGCAGTTGGCAGGATTTCGACCTGATGGGCTCGGCCCAGTTCACCCTCTTCCTCTTCTCCGGCACGTTCGTGCCCGCCGAGGCCTACCCGGCGGCGCTGCGCTGGCTGGTCGAGTTGACCCCGCTCTACCGGTCGGTGCACCTGATCCGTGGTGTGTGCGTGGGGGAGTCCGGCTGGTCCTGGGCGCTCGACGTGGCCTACCTGGTGGCGCTGACCACGGGGATGCTGGCGTTGGCCTCCCGGCGAATGGGCAGGTTGCTCTACAAGTAGCGGGTTATCCGGCCCGGCCGCGGGGCAAGTCGTGCAGGACGACACGACGACGAGGGAGGTGCGATGGCCACCGACGAGTCTCCCGCCCGCGAGGATCGCGAGCGCACCGGGCCGGTGGGGCCGGACGACGGTCCGGACAGCCCGACCGACCTGCCGGGCCCGGGTTGGGTGGCGACGCTCAAGCGGACCGTCCGGGAGTTCCAGGACGACAGCCTGACCGACTGGGCCGCCGCGCTGACCTACTACGGGGTGCTCTCGATCTTCCCGGGCGTGCTGGTGCTGATCTCGGTGCTCGGCCTGCTCGGCGAGCGGGCGACCCAGGGCGTGCAGGACACGGTCAACCAGGTGGTGCCGGAGCAGAACATCCGCGAGATCATCGAGAGCGCCATCAAGCAGGCCGGCGACTCCGGCGGGCTGGCGAGCGTCGCGGCGGTGATCGGTCTGGTCGCCGCGTTCTGGTCGGCCTCCGGCTACGTGGCCGCGTTCATGCGCGCCTCGAACAGCATCTACGACGTGCCGGAGGGGCGGCCGATCTGGAAGACGCTGCCGATCCGCCTCGGCGTGACCGCGGTGATCGGCGTCATGCTGCTGGCCAGCGCCGTGATCGTGGTGTTCACCGGCGGGCTGGCCGAGCAGGCGGGCGACGCGATCGGGCTGGGCTCGACCGCCGTGACGGTGTGGAACATCGTCAAGTGGCCGGTGCTGCTGGTGCTGGTCAGCCTGATGTTCGCGATCCTCTACTGGGCGTCGCCGAACGCCAAGCACGGCGGGTTCCGCTGGGTCAGCCCCGGCGGTGTGCTCGCGGTGGTGCTCTGGCTGGTGGTGTCCGGCCTCTTCGCGCTCTACGTGAGCAACTTCGGCTCGTACAACGAGACGTACGGCGCGGTGGCCGGCGTGATCATCTTTCTGGTCTGGCTCTGGCTGAGCAACATCGCCATCCTGCTCGGCGCGGAGTTCGACGCCGAGCTGGAGCGCAGCCGCGCCATCGCGGCCGGGCACCCAGCCGACGAGGAGCCCTACGTCGAGCTGCGCGACGATCGCAAGCTGCGGAAGAAGCGCAACGCCCCGACCCCTCGCTGACCACCCTCGTGTCGCCCCGCCCGGAGGACCGGGCGGGGCGACGCGTTTTCATGATCCGGAACACGCTTTTGTTCGTATGGACAAAAGTTTCCATCGGTTGTGCCGAAGCTATGGACACGTGACCCGGAAGGCTCCTACTGTGTCGGACACAACACATCGCCGTCGCGTCGATGTGAACGACTCCGATGCGGAGGTGACTGCCGGTGCGGACGGTCGATCCCCTGCACGTGCGGCTCCTGCGGCTGCTCCGGGACGAGGGCGCGGTCTCCCGCGCCGAGCTCGGCGACCGCCTCCAGATGCCCCGCCCGCGCCTGCTCGCCGAGCTGGAACGCCTGGTCGCCCTCGGCTACGTGGCCGAGGCCGGGCTGGCCGCCTCCCGGGGCGGGCGCCGCTCCACCCTGGTCGAGCTGAGCCCGCGCCTGCGCTTCGCCTCGGTCGACCTGGGCGCCAGCTCGATCGACGTCGAGGTGGTCAACGGGCGGCTGGAGCCGGTGACCGCGTACACCGAACCCGCCGACATCCGCTCCGGGCCCAAGGTGACCCTGCACCGGGTCAACGAGCTGCTGCACAAGGCCCGGGTGGACGGCGCGTACGAGCGGCTGGACGCGATCGGCATCGGCGTGCCCGGCCCGGTGAGCTTCCGCGACGGGGTGCCGGTGTCCCCGCCGATCATGCCCGGTTGGGACCGCTTCCCGGTCCGTGAGCTGCTGACCCGTGAGCACGGCTGCCCGGCGGTGGTCGACAACGACGTCAACATCATGGCGATCGGCGAGCGGCACGGCGGTGTCGCCCACTCGGTCGACGACTTCCTCTTCATCAAGATCGGCACCGGCATCGGCTGCGGCATCTACCTGCACGGCGAGGTCTACCGGGGCACCGACGGGTGCGCCGGCGACATCGGCCACATCCAGGTCGACCCGAACGGCCCGATGTGCTCCTGCGGCAACGTCGGCTGCCTCGAAGCGGTGTTCAGCGGCGCGGCGCTGGCCCGGGAGGCGACCGCCGCGGCCCGCGCCGAGGTCTCGCCGGCCCTGGTCGAACGGCTCGCCGCCCGAGGCGTGGTGACCGCGCTCGACGTGGCACAGGGCGCGGTCGAGGGAGACGTCACCTGCATCCAGCTCATCCGCGACGGGGGCCGGCGGGTCGGCAGCGTGCTGGCCGGCCTGGTCAGCTTCACCAACCCGTCGATGATCGTGATCGGTGGCGGGCTGGCCCAGCTCGGCCACATCCTGCTCGCCGAGATCCGCAGCGTGGTCTACCGCCGCTCGCTGCCGCTGGCCACCGGCAACCTGCCGGTCGTCCTCTCCGAGCTGGGCCCGCGCGCCGGCGTCGCCGGCGCGGCCGTGCTCGCCAGCGACGTCGCGTTCGGGGAAGCCGCATGAGCGAACGCACCGAGCGCAGCGAGGGCGTGCCCAGCCAGCCCCGCATGAACATCGAGGAGGTCGAGGTGAGCACGAAGGAGCCGCTGGTCGAGGTGCCCGCCGACGCCGTCGCGGGCGAGGTGGTGCTGCGTCTCACCGACGTGGTCAAGACGTTCCCCGGCGTACGCGCGCTGGACGGCGTGCAGCTGGAGGTGCGCGCCGGCGAGGTGCACTGCCTGCTCGGGCAGAACGGCGCCGGCAAGTCCACCCTGATCAAGGTGCTGGCCGGGGTGCACCGGCCGGACTCCGGCGAGGTGGTGTGGCGGGGCGAGCCGGCGGCGTTCGCCAACCCGCAGGCCGCGATGCGCGCCGGCATCGCCACGATCTACCAGGAACTCGACCTGGTCGACGACCTGTCGGTGGCGGAGAACGCGTTCCTCGGCCACGAGCCGCGCCGGTTCGGCTTCGTCCGGCGTGGGCTGATGGCCCGGCGTACCCGGCAGATCCTGGCCCGGCTCGGCCACCCGGAGATCCCGCCCGGCCGGTTGGTGCGGCACCTGCCGGCGGCCGGCAAGCAGATCGTCAGCATGGCCCGGGCGCTGTCCCACGAGGCCCGACTGATCATCATGGACGAGCCGAGCGCGGTGCTGGCCCACGACGAGGTGGGCAACCTGTTCCGGATCATCCGGGAACTCACCGCACAGGGCATCGCGGTCATCTACATCTCCCACCGAATGGAGGAGATCCGCGAGATCGGCGACCGGGTCACCGTACTCAAGGACGGCCGGACCACGGCGGCGAGCCTGCCGGCCCGCGAGACCCCGACCGGCGACCTGGTCGCGCGGATGACCGGGCGGACCATCGAGTACGTCTTCCCGCAGCGCCCGGCCGCCGACGGCGCCGGCGCGGAGCTGCTCCGGGTGGACGGGCTGACCCGGCACGGCGAGTTCGCCGACGTGTCGCTCGGTGTCCGCGCCGGGGAGATCGTCGGGATCGCCGGGCTGGTCGGCTCGGGCCGCTCGGAGCTGCTGGAGACCATCTTCGGCGCCCGTCGGGCGCAGGCCGGGACGGTCCGGGTCGGCGGCCGGGCGCTGCGCCCCGGCAGCGTGGGCGCGGCGGTGCGGGCCGGCATGGGGATGGCGCCCGAGGAGCGCAAGAGCCAGGCGCTGCTGCTCGGCGAACCGATCTACCGCAACGTCACGCTGGCCACCTTCGGCCGGTACGCCCGTCTCGGCTTCACCGACGCCGCGCGGGAGCGGGCCGAGGCGGACCGGGTCGCCGCATCGCTGGAGCTGCGGCCCCGGGACGTACGGCGACCGGTACGCACCCTCTCCGGCGGCAACCAGCAGAAGGTCGTGGTCGGCCGGTGGCTGCTCGGGGAGACCCGGCTGCTGCTGCTCGACGAGCCGACCCGGGGCGTGGACGTCGGCGCCCGGGCCGAGCTCTACCAGGTCATCCGGGACCTGGCCGCCCGGGGCGTCGGGGTGCTGCTGGTCTCCAGCGAGGTGCCCGAGGTGCTCGGCCTGGCCGACCGGGTGCTGGTCATGCGGGAGGGCCGGGTGGTCCGCGAGGCCCCGGCCGGCGAACTCGACGAGAACACCGTGCTCGACCTCGTCATGGCGGGGTCCCTCATGGAAGGCGCACCGGCATGAGTGACGTCACTGATACCGCGCTGCCCGCGCAGTCGCCGCCGGTGGACCGGGCGGAGACCGCCAAGGCCGACGCGGCGTCCCGCCTGTCCTGGTGGCGTGGCGACGGCGGGGAGGGCGCGAAGCGCAACCTCGGCCTGCTCGCCACCCTGGTGGTGCTTGTCGTCATCGGCATCCTGACCCGCCCCGACCTCTACGGCGACCCGAACTGGGTGTGGGGCAACACGCTCACCATCCTCAAGCTCGCCTCGGTGGTCGGCGTGGTCACCGTCGGCATGACCTTCGTGATCATCGGCGGTGGCATCGACCTGTCGGTCGGCGCGATCGTGGCGCTGGCCGGGGTCTGGTGCACCACGGTGGCGACCCAGAGCTACGGCGCCGGCGGCATGATCTTCAGCGCGCTGACCGTCGGGTTGGCCGTCGGCGTGGTCAACGGGCTGCTCATCTCGTACGGGCGGCTGGTGCCGTTCATCGCCACGCTGGCCATGCTGGTGGCCGCGCGAGGGCTGGCCGCGGAGATCTCCGACAAGCAGACCCAGGTCTCCACCAGCTCGTTCATCAACGGCATCGCCACCACGAAGATCCTCGGCATCCCGCTGCTGGTCTACATCCTGGTCGCGGTGGTCGCGGCCGGCTGGGTGCTGTTGAACCGGACCACGTTCGGCCGCCGCACGGTGGCGGTCGGCGGCAACCCGGAGGCGGCCCGGCTCGCCGGCATCAACGTCCGCCGGCACACAGTGCTCCTCTACGCGCTCTCCGGCCTCTGCTGCGGCATCGCCGCGGTCATGCTGACCGCGCAGGCCACCTCCGCCCAGGCGGCGATGGCGAACCTCTACGAGCTGGACGCGATCGCCGCCGCGATCATCGGCGGCACGCTGCTCAGCGGCGGGCGGGGCACCATCATCGGTTCCCTGCTCGGGGTGATCATCTTCTCCACGATCACGAACCTCTTCGCCATCAACAACCTGTCCGCCGAGGCCCAGAACATGGTCAAGGGCGGCATCATCGTCGCCGCCGTCCTGGTCCAGCAGGTGCAGTTCCGCAGCCTGACCCAGTTCCTCGCCCGCAACCGGGCCACCACCACCTGATCCCACCGCGTACGCCGGCCGCCGTCGACCCGACGGTGGTCCGACCCACCGCACCCGAAAACACCCCACCACCTCATCCAGGAGGTCGTCATGAGAACACCGCGCCACGACCTGTCCCGCCGCCGGCTGCTCTTCGGCGGAGCCGCGGTCTCTGCCGGAGTGCTGCTCGCCGGCTGCACCAGCAACGAGCAGACCCCGACGGAGGCGCAGACGAAGGCCGCCGCGACCGGTGGCAACACCGAGCCGGGCAAGAAGGTGACCATCGGCTTCTCCGCCCCGGCCGCCGACCACGGCTGGATCGCCGCCATCACCAACAACGCCAAGGCGCAGGCCGGGGCGTACTCGGACGTGGAGCTGAAGTCGGTGGAGGCCGGCGCGGACGCGGCGGCCCAGCGGGCCGCGCTGTCCACGCTGATCTCCCAGAAGCCGGACGTGATCGTGCTGCTGCCGCACGACGGCAAGGAGCTCAACGCGTTCGGCCTGGAGGCGATGAAGGCCGGCATACCGGTGGTCAACCTGGACCGGGCCTTCCCCGACGCGCGGGCCTACCGCCTCCAGATCAAGGGCGACAACTACGGCATGGGGGTGGCCGCCGCCACCTACATCGCCGAGCAGCTCAAGGCCAAGGGCGTGAGCAACCCGGTGATCGGCGAGATCCCCGGCATCGAGTCGCTGGAGCTGACCCAGGAACGCTCCAAGGGCTTCGCCGACACGCTCGCCTCCTACGGGCTGAAGGTCGCCAACCGGCGGCCGGCCGAGTTCACCGTGGACTCCGGCCAGCAGGCCGCCACCGGCCTGTTCCAGGCGCTGCCGAAGATCGACGCGGTCTGGAACCACGACGACGACCAGGGCATCGGCGTGCTCGCCGCGGTCAACCAGGCCAACCGCAAGGAGTTCTTCATGGTCGGCGGCGCCGGCTCGAAGAAGGCCATGGAGGACATCACCGCCGACAACACCGTGCTCAAGGCCACCGTCACCTACAGCCCGTCGATGGCCTCCTCGGCCATCTCCCTGGCCCGGTTGATCGGGCAGGGCAAGGGCATGTCCGACCTGGTCGAACTCCAGGTACCGAAGGAGATCGTGCTCTCCTCCGAGACGATCACCAAGGAGAACGCGGGCGACTACCTGAAGCTCGGGTTCTGACACACGGGGGGAGACCCACCTTGTCCACTCACGACAGGATCCTGCGGGTCGGCATGGTCGGCTACGCGTTCATGGGCGCCGCGCACTCACAGGCGTGGCGCACCGTGAACCGGGTGTTCGACCTGCCGGCGCGGGTGCGGATGTCGCTCGTCTGCGGCCGGGACGAACCGAAGGTGGCCGAGGCCGCCGACCGGCTCGGCTGGGACGGCTACACCACTGACTGGCGACGACTCGTCGAGTCCGACGAGATCGACGTGGTCGACATCTGCACGCCGGGGGACAGCCACGGCGAGATCGCGCTGGCCGCGTTGGCCGCGGGCAAGCACGTGCTGTGCGAGAAGCCGCTGGCAAACACCGTCGCCGAGGCCCGGGAGATGACGGCCGCCGCCGAGCGGGCCCGGGAGTCCGGGGTACGCGCCATGTGCGGCTTCAACTACCGGCGGGTGCCCGCGGTCGCCCTGATGCGGCAGCTGGTCGCCGACGGTCGGCTCGGCGAGATCCGGCACGTCCGGGCGGTCTACCTCCAGGACTGGATCGTCGACCCGCAGTTCCCGCTGGTCTGGCGGTTGCAGAAGGACAGGGCGGGCTCCGGTGCGCTCGGCGACATCGGCGCGCACATCATCGACCTGACCCAGTACGTGACCGGCCAGCTCATCACCGGGGTCAGCGCGCTCACCGAGACGTTCGTCCGCCAGCGGCCCCTGGTCGCCGGGTCGAGCGGTCTGGCCGCGCGGGCCGACGGCAACGGCAGCGCGACGGGCGAGGTCACGGTGGACGACGCGGCGGTCTTCGTGGCCCGGCTCGACGGTGGCGCGCTCGCCACCTACGAGGCCACCCGGTTCGCCACCGGCCGCAAGAACGCCCTGCGGGTCGAGATCAACGGCTCGCGCGGCAGCGTCGTGTTCGACCTGGAACGCCTCAACGAGCTGGAGTTCCTGGACGCCACCCGGCCCGCCGCCGAGCAGGGCTTCAGCCGGATCCTGGTGACCGAGGCGGACCACCCGTACCTGTCGGCGTGGTGGCCGCCGGGCCACATCATCGGCTACGAGCACTCCTTCACCCACCAGATGCGGGACTTCGTCGAGGCGGTCGCCACCGGCGTCGACCCGGCGCCGTCGTTCGCCGACGCGTTGCAGGTCCAGCTCGTGCTCGACGCCGTCACCCGCTCGGCCGAGCGGGCCGCGTGGACGGAGGTGACACCCGCCCTGGCCGAGGTGTGACGCCGGGCCCCCGCTCACCCCAGCCGGGAGAGGCGAGGGCCGGCCGGACACCTCCCGCGCGGCGCGGCAGCGCCGCCGACAGCCTTCCGGCGCCGGCCGGCGAGGGCCCGCCGCGGTTGCGCCCCGCGGCGGGGACGAGGCCGGCTCCGGGGAGCGTGCCGCCGGAAGCCTTCCGCGCGGCACGACCAGCACGGCCCTCCGGTGCGGCCGGACCGGGATTCCCCGGCCGCACCGGTGGACCGGCACCGACCTGGGGAGGTAGCGCGATGCGTACAGGTGTCTGGCTGGTCGGAGCACGCGGCTCGGTCGCGACCACCAGCGTGGTCGGGGCACTCGCCCTGCGGGCCGGGCTGACCGCGCCGACCGGCTGCGTCACCGAACTTCCCGCGCTGCGCGGACCCGCGCTGCCGGGCTTCACCGACCTCGTCTTCGGCGGCCACGACGTGGTCGCCACCCCGCTCACCAAACGCGCCGAGGCGCTCGCCGCCGCCGGGGTGCTGCCCGCCCGGCTGGCCGACGCCGTGGCGCCGGAGCTGGCTGCCGTGGAGGCGGCGCTGCGCCCCGCGCCGACCGACGGTGGCCCGGGCGACCGGATCGCCGCCGTGGTCCGCGACCTCACCGACTTCCGCCGCCGCCACGGGCTGGAGCGGGTGGTGGTGGTCAACGTCGCCGCCACCGAGCCGGCGCCCGCCCCGCACCCGGCCCACCGCGACCCGGCCGCGCTGCGCGCCGCGCTGGCCGGTCCGGTCGACGTGCTGCCGGCCAGCTCCCGCTACGCGTACGCGGCGTTCACCGCCGGCTGCCCGTACGTCGACTTCACCCCGTCCACCGGCGCCCGGCTGCCGGCCCTGGTCGCGCTGGCCGACGAGCGCGGGCTGCCGTACGCCGGGCACGACGGCAAGACCGGCGAGACGCTGCTGAAGTCGGTGCTGGCGCCGATGTTCGCGATGCGGCACCTGGCCGTGCGCTCCTGGTCCGGGACGAACCTGCTCGGCGGCGGCGACGGCGCCACGCTCGCCGAACCCGCCGCCAACGCCGCGAAGGTGGTCAGCAAGCAACGGGTCCTCGCCGAGACGCTCGGCTACCTGCCGCAGGGCAGCACCCGGATCGACTACGTCGAGGAGCTGGGCGACTTCAAGACGGCCTGGGACCTGGTCACGTTCGCCGGTTTCCTGGGCACCGGGATGCGGATGGAGTTCACCTGGCACGGCTGCGACTCGGCGTTGGCCGCCCCGCTGGTGCTCGACCTGGCCCGGCTCACCGCCGCCGCGCACGCGGCCGGCCGCCGGGGCGCGCTGGCCGAGCTGGCGTTCTTCTTCAAGGATCCGCTCGGCGCCACCGGGCACGCGCTCGGCGCGCAGTGGGCGGTGCTGTGCGACTTCGTCGCCGGCCTGCACGCCGGGGTGACCCGGTGACCCGGCTGGCCGACCTGGCCGAGCTGGTCCGGGCGCCGGCCGCGCTCTCGGTGCCCGGGGACGTGGTGGCCGGCGCCGCGGCGGCCGATGCGCTCGACCGGCGTACGCCCGCGCTGGCCGGCGCGTCGGTGCTGCTCTACTGGGCCGGGATGGCCGCCAACGACTGGGCGGACCGGCGGCTGGACGCGGTCGAGCGCCCGGAGCGGCCGATCCCGTCCGGCCGGGTCCGCCCGGCCGTCGCGTTGGGCGTCGCGGCCGGCCTCACCGCCGCCGGCCTCACCGTCGCCACCGCCGCCGGGGGCCGCCGGGCGGCGGCCGTCGCTTTCCCGCTCGCGGCCACCATCTGGGGGTACGACCTGCGGGCCAAGGACACCGCCGCCGGCCCGGCGGTGATGGCCGCCTGTCGGGGCCTGGACGTGCTGCTCGGCGCGACGGGTGGCCGGACGGCGCGGGCGTTGCCGGCCGCGCTGACCGTCGCCGCGCACACCTGGACCGTCACCGCGCTGTCCCGCCGCGAGGTGACCGGGATGGCGGACCGGCGGTTGCCGGGCCTCACGCTGGCCGGCACCGCGTTGATCGCGCTCGCCGCCCCGGGCCGGCCGACCGTGTTAAGCGGGGGCCCCTCCTCTACCGGAGGCGTTAAGAGGGGGCCCTGCCTTCGGGTGCCGGCCGTGCTCGCCGCCGGTTACGCCGTCCGGTACGGCCGGGCGCAGGCCCGGGTGCTCGCCGACCCGGCGCCGGCCCGGGTGCGGGCCGCCGTCGGCGCCGGCATCACCGGGCTGCCCGCGTTGCAGGGCGCGCTGACCGCCCGGGCCGGCGCGCGGCTGCTCGGCCTCGCCGTCGCCGGGGCCGCCCCACTCGGTCGCCGGCTGGCCCGACTCGTCTCCCCGACATGACCGCCGCGCCGGCGGCACCGACCGCCGCGACTCCGCCCGGGCCGGGCCGGCTGCGCTTCGGATACGGCACCAACGGCTTCGCCAACCACCGCCTCGGTGACGCGCTCGCGGTCCTCGCCGACCTCGGGTACGAGGGCGTCGCGCTCACCCTGGACCACGACCACCTGGACCCGTTCGCCCCCGGGCTGGCCCGCCGGGTGGCCGCCGTGCACCGCCGGCTCGACGCCCTGGGGTTGGCCGTGGTGGTCGAGACCGGGGCCCGCTACCTGCTCGACCCCCGGCACAAGCACGCTCCGACGCTGCTGCACGACGACCCCGCCCGCCGGGTGGAGTTCCTCCACCGGGCGGTCCGGGTCGGCGCGGACCTGGGCGCCGAGGCGGTCTCCTTCTGGGCCGGCGTACGCCCGCCGCGGGTGCCGCCGCCCGTCGCCCGGGACCGCCTGGTCGCCGGCTGCGCCACCGTCTGCGCCGAGGCGGAGGCGGCCGGCGTGCCGCTGGGCTTCGAACCCGAGCCGGGCATGCTGGTCGCGGACATCGCCGGCTGGTGGTGGCTGCGCGACGCGCTCGGCGCGCCGCCCGGCTTCGGCATCACCCTCGACATCGGACACTGTCGCTGCCTGGAGCCGCGACCGGTGCCCGAGTGCGTGACGGCGGTCGCCGACCACCTGGTCAACGTGCAGATCGACGACATGCGCCGGGGCGTGCACGAGCACCTGGAGTTCGGCGCCGGGGAGATCGACTTCCCGCCGGTGCTGCGCGCTCTGACCGACGCCGGCTACCCCGGCCTGGTGGCGGTGGAACTGCCCCGCCACTCGCACGCCGCCCCGACCGTCGCCGCCCGCTCGCTGGACTTCCTGCGCGCCGCCGCCCGGCGCGGCGAGGGGCGGTGACCGACCACCTTCCAGCACCCGGCAGAGGGGAGACGGCATGACACCCGACCGACTGCGCGCCGCGCTGCGGGGCGTATCCGATCCGCAGTGGCTGGACGCGGCGCTGCGCCGCGTCGCGACCGAACCCGCCACGATCCCGCGCTTCTTCGCCGCCGCCGCCCGGCGGTGCGGGCGCGGGCCGGTGCCCGACCCGCCCGGCTGGACCGTCGACGAGGCGGCCCGGGCGCTGCTGCTCACCGCGCTGCCGGCCGGCCACGCCGCCGCGGCCGAGGCGCTCTACCGGCGCGGCGACGCCGCCGAGCGGCGCGGGGTGCTGCGCGCGCTGCCGCTGCTGCCGATCGGGGCGGAGTGCGTGCCGCTGCTGCACGACGCGATCCGCACCAACGACACCCGGCTGGTCGCCGCCGCGCTCGGCCCCTACGCCCGGCACCTGGAGCAGCCGGCCTGGCGGCAGGCGGTGCTGAAGTGCGTGTTCGCCGGGGTGCCGCTGGCCGTGGTCGACGACCTGACCGGCCGGGCCGACGGCGAGCTGGCCCAGATGCTGGCCGCGTTCGCCGCCGAGCGGCACGCCGCCGGCCGGACCATGCCCGACGACGCCACCGAGCTGCTGCGTCGGCTGACCATCACCACCACGGAGGCGTGACATGCGCATCTTCGACCCGCACATCCACATGACGTCGCGGACCACCGACGACTACGAGCGGATGGCCGCCGCCGGCGTGCGCGCGGTGGTCGAGCCGGCGTTCTGGCTGGGTCAGCCGCGCACCAGCGTGGACAGCTTCGTCGACTACTTCGACTCGCTGATCGGTTGGGAGCCGTTCCGGGCCGGGCAGTTCGGCGTCCGGCACCACGCCACCGTGGCGTTGAACCCGAAGGAGGCCAACGACCCGCGCTGCCGCCCGGTGCTCGACGTGCTGCCGCGCTACCTGGACAAGGACGGCGTGGTCGCGGTCGGCGAGATCGGCTACGACGCGATGACCCCGGCCGAGGACGCCGCGCTGGCCGGTCAGCTCGCGCTGGCCGTCGGGCACGACCTGCCCGCGCTGGTGCACACCCCGCACCGGGACAAGGCGCGCGGCGTCGAGCGCACCCTCGCCGTGGTCGCCGAGTCGGGCATCGACCCCGGGCGGGTGCTGATCGACCACCTCAACGAGGTCACCGTGAAGCTGGTCCGGGACACCGGCTGCTGGCTGGGCTTCTCCATCTACCCGGAGACCAAGATGTCGCCGCCCCGGATGGTCGAGCTGCTGCGGACGTACGGGACCGAACGGATGCTGGTCAACTCGGCCGCCGACTGGGGGCGCTCCGACCCGCTGCTCACCCGGGCCACCGGGGAGGCGATGCTGGCCGCCGGGTTCGACGACGACGACGTCGACCGGGTGCTGTGGCGCAACCCGGTGGAGTTCTACGGCCAGTCCGGGCGGCTCGACCTCGCCGACCTGGACGCCCCGGCGCCCACCTTCGCCGGCAACTCGATCCTGCGCGGGGGCGAGTGATGCGGCTGCGGCACCCGGACGGCACCACCGTCCACCTCGGCTACTGCACCAACGTCCACCCCGCCGAGGACCTGCCGGGCGTCCTCGCCCAGCTCGACACGTACGCGCTCGCGGTGCGCCGGACGCTCGACACCGACCTGCTCGGGCTGGGGCTCTGGCTGGCCGCGCCGGTGGCCGCCGCGCTCGCCGCCGACCCGCCGGCCCGCCGCCGGCTGCGCCACGAGCTGACCGTACGCGGGCTGGAGGTGGTCACGCTCAACGGCTTCCCGTACGCGGCGTTCCAGGCGCCGGTGGTCAAGGGCGCGGTCTACCACCCGGACTGGACCACGCCGCAGCGGCTGGCGTACACCCTGGACCTGGCCCGGGTCCTCGCGGACCTGCTGCCCGACGACGCGGCCCGGGGCTCGGTCTCGACGCTGCCGCTGGCCTGGCGCACCCCGTGGGACGCGGGGCGGGCGGACACCGCCCGCCGTCGGCTGGACGCGCTCGCCGCCGGGCTGGCCGCCGTGCAGCGGGACACCGGCCGGGTGGTCCGGGTCGGCTTCGAACCGGAACCGGGCTGTCTGGTGGAGTCCACGGGACAGGCACGCGCGGTATTGTCAGCCATGGATACCGACCGGCTCGGGATCTGTCTGGACCTGGCGCACCTCGCATGCGCCTGGGAGGAGCCGGTCGACGCGTTGGCCCGGCTGCGCGACGCCGGGCTGCCGGTGGTCAAGGTGCAGGTCTCCGCCGCCGTCGAGGCGGCCGACCCGGCCGGTTCCACCGACGCGCTGCGCCGCTTCGTCGAGCCGAGGTTCCTGCACCAGACCCGGGCGGCGGGCTGCGCCGGCGCCACCGACCCGGCCGACCCGGCGTACGCCGCCGACGACCTCGACGCGGCGCTCGACGCGCGGCTGCCCGGGGCGTGGCGGGTGCACTACCACGTGCCGCTGCACGCCCCACCCGAGCCGCCGCTGCGCTCCACCGTGCCGGTGCTGCGGTCCGCCCTGGCCGCGCTCCTCGCCGGTCCGGCCGCCGGCTGCGACCACCTCGACGTCGAGACGTACACGTGGGGGGTGCTGCCGGAGGCGCGGCGGCCGCGCGGCGACGCGGAGCTGGCCGCCGGCATCGCCGCCGAGCTGGCCTTCGCCCGCGACGAACTGGTCGCGCTCGGGCTGTCCACGGTGGCCGGGGTTCCCTCATGAGCCGCCGGCTGGTGGTGCTCGACGTGGTCGGGCTGACGCCGCGGCTGCTGGCCCACATGCCGCGGCTGCGCGCGGTGGCCGAGGCCGGCTTCGTGGCCGAGCTGGGCACCGTGCTGCCGGCGGTGACCTGCTCGGCGCAGGCCACGTTCCTCACCGGGGAGCTGCCCGCCGGGCACGGCGTGGTGGGCAACGGCTGGTACTTCCGCGACCTCGGCGAGGTGCTGCTCTGGCGGCAGCACCACGCGCTGGTCGGCGGCGAGAAGGTGTGGCAGGCGGCCCGCCGGGTGGAGCCGGGCTACCGGGTCGCCAACGTCTGCTGGTGGTACGCGATGGGCGCGGACGTGGACTGGACGGTCACGCCGCGCCCGGTCTACCACGCCGACGGGCGCAAGGAGCCGGACTGCTGGACCGACCCGCCCGAGCTGCGGGACACGCTGACCGACGCGCTCGGCACGTTCCCGCTGTTCAGCTACTGGGGGCCGGGCGCCGGGCTGCCGTCGTCGGCCTGGATCAGCCGGGCCGCCCGGCGGATCCTCGCCGACCACGCCCCCGACCTGACCCTGGTCTACCTGCCGCACCTCGACTACGACCTGCAACGGTTCGGGCCCGTCGACCCGCGGGCCGCCGCCGCGGCGACGGAGCTGGACGCGGTGCTCGGCCCGCTGCTGGACGCGGCCCGGGAGCGGGACGCGACGGTCGTCGCGCTCTCCGAGTACGGGATCACCGACGTCTCCCGCCCGGTGGACGTCAACCGGATGCTGCGGGCCGAGGGCCTGCTGCGGGTGTACACCCAGGCCGGGATGGAATACCTGGACCCGTGGACGTCGCGGGCCTTCGCGGTGGCCGACCACCAGGTGGCGCACGTCTACGTGCGGGATCCGGCGGACGTGCCGGCGGTGGCGAAGCGCTGCGCCGCGCTGCCGGGTGTCGCCGAGGTGCTGGACGCGGCCGGGCAGGCCGGTTACGGGCTGGACCACCCGCGCTCCGGCGAGCTGGTGCTGGTGGCCGAGCCGGACGCCTGGTTCACGTACTACTACTGGTTGGACGACGCGCGGGCGCCCGACTTCGCCCGGCTGGTCGAGATCCACCGCAAGCCCGGCTACGACCCGGCCGAGCTGTTCTTCGACCCGGCCGCGCCGGCCGCCGCGAGACGGCGGGCGGCGGTGGCGTTGGCCCGCAAGAAGCTCGGCCTGCGCTACCTGATGAGCGTGGTGGGGCTGGACGCCGGGGCGCGGGCGGTGCGCGGCTCGCACGGCCGGCTGCCCGCCGACCCGGCGGACGCTCCGGTGCTGCTCTGCTCCGACCCGGCCGCGACCCGGACCCGGGTCGCGGCGACCGACGTCAAGGCGTTGCTGCTCCAGCTCGCCGGACTGGCCCGGGAGGCGCCGTGACCGTCACCGTCGTACCGACCGACCCGGCCCTGCTGCGGGGCCGCTTCGACGCCGCGCTCGCCGCGTTCCTGGACGCGCGCGGGCCGGGTCGGCCGGACGACGGCACGGGGGCCGTCCACGCCGAGGTCCGCCGATTCGTGCTGGCCGGCGGCAAGCGGCTGCGGCCGTTGTTCTGCTACTGGGGCTGGCGGGGCTTCGGCGGCCCGGACGGCCGGCCGATCGTGGTCGCCGCGGCGGCGCTGGAGCTGTTCCACGCGTTCGCGCTGATCCACGACGACATCCTGGACCGCAGCGACCGTCGCCGGGGCGAGCCGACGGTGCACCGGCACTTCGCCGACCTGCACGCCCGCTCCGGGTGGCGGGGCGACCCGGCGGCGTACGGCCGGCGGGCGGCGCTGCTCTGCGGTGACCTCTGCGCGACCTGGTCGGCCCAGATGTTCCACGGCTGCGGGCTGCCGGCCGAGCGGCTGCGTCGGGGTCACGCCCTGCTGGCCCGGATGCGGACCGAGGTGATCGCGGGGGAGTACCTGGACGTGACCGCGGCGGCCGGGGACGGCTCGGTGGCGAGCGCGCTGGCGGTGGTGCGGCTGAAGACGGCCCGCTACACCGTCACCCGGCCGGTGCAGGTCGGCGCCGCGCTGGCCGGGGCGGGCCCGGGAGAGGTGGCCGCGCTGGCCGGCTTCGGCGATCCGCTCGGCGACGCGTTCCAGCTTCGCGACGACCTGCTCGGCGTGTTCGGCGACCCGGCGGTGACCGGCAAGTCCGACCTGGACGACCTGCGGGAGGGCAAGCCCACGGTGCTGATGGCGCTGGCCCGGGCGACGGCCGGCCCGGCCGACGCGGCCCGGCTGGACGCGCTGGTCGGCGACCCGGAGCTGGACCCGGCCGGGGCCGCCGAGGTGCGCGCCGTCGTGGAGGCGTGCGGGGCGCGCGACGCGGTGGAGCGGATGATCCGGGTCCGGGCGGACGAGGCGCTGGCCGCGCTGGACGGGTTGGCGCTGGACGAGCCGGCGCGGCGGGCGCTGACCGCGCTCGCGTACCGGGCCGTGGACCGTCGTCAGTGACGCCAACTTTTGACGCGTTCCGACAAAAGTGTTTCCGGAACAAGCAGAAGCTATGGACAGGCCAATCGAAAGCCCTTAATGTCGTGCGCAGCACAGAGCTGTTTCGACGAGGTGAACGCCCGCACCGCCCCGCCTCGTCGAGGTGACCACCGGCCCCCGCCGGAGGTCACGGCCCGCCGTAACCGCACCCCGGTGGGCCGGCGCAGCACCCCCCCCACCCGGCATCCGGCGCGACGCGCGCCCGGTCCTGGCTGCGCGCGTCAGGAAGGGACAGCACAGCATGTCCAGCCACCCGCACCACCCTCCAGCCCGACGACGACTCGCCGCCGGCTCGGCGCTGCTGCTCGCGGCGGCCGCCGGCGCGGTCACCCTGGCCGCGGCGCCCGTCCCGGCGTCCGCCCACCCCATCCCGGCGAGCGACTTCCAGCAGGTCGAACTCGCCCGCGGCGTCGCCGAGACCGGCGAGCCGATGTCCCTCGCGGTGCTGCCCGACCGGTCGGTGCTGCACACCGCCCGCAACGGCACGCTGCGCCGCACCGACGCGGCCGGCGCCACCACGGTCATCGGCACCCTGCCCGTGTACACCCACGACGAGGAGGGGTTGCAGGGCGTCGGCGTCGACCCCGGCTTCACCACCAACCGGCACATCTACCTCTACTACGCGCCGCCGCTGTCCACCCCCGCCGGGGACGCGCCGGCCACCGGCACCGACTTCTCCGCCTGGCAGGGCGTCAACCGGCTGTCCCGGTTCACGCTCAACGCCGACTTCACGCTCAACCAGGCCAGCAAGGTCGACGTGCTCGACGTGCCGGCCGACCGGGGCCTGTGCTGCCACGTCGGCGGCGACATCGACTTCGACGCCGCCGGCAACCTCTACCTGTCCACCGGCGACGACACCAACCCGTTCGACTCCGCCGGCTACGCCCCGATCGACGAGCGCACCAACCGCAACCCCGGGTACGACGCGCAGCGCAGCGCCGGCAACACCAACGACCTGCGCGGCAAGATCCTGCGGATCAAGGTGAACGCCAACGGCACCTACTCGATCCCGAGCGGCAACCTCTTCGCGCCCGGCACCGCGAAGACCCGCCCGGAGATCTACGCCATGGGCTTCCGCAACCCGTTCCGGATGAGCGTCGACAAGGCCACCGGCATCGTCTACGTCGGCGACTACGGGCCGGACGCCGGCACCACCTCGGCCCGCGGCCCGTCCGGGCAGGTCGAGTTCGATCGGGTCACCGGGCCGGGCAACTACGGCTGGCCGTACTGCACCGGCACCAACACCGCCGCCGAGACGTACGCCGAGTGGGACTTCGCCGCCGGCACCGCCGGGGCCAAGTTCACCTGCACCGGTGGCCCGACGAACAACTCGTTCCGCAACACCGGCCTGACCACGCTCCCGGCCGCGAAGTCGGCGTGGATCCGCTACGGCGGCGACGCCGGCACCCCGAGCGAGTTCGGCGGCGGCTCCGAGTCGCCGATGGGCGGCCCGGTCTACCGCTACGACGCGGCCAACCCGTCCACCACCAAGTTCCCGCAGTCCTTCGACGGGCAGTTCTTCGCCACCGAGTTCGGTCGGGGCTGGATCAAGCCGATCCACCTCAACGCCGACGGCTCACCCGGCACCATCGACGCGTTCCCATGGACCGGCAAGCAGGTGATGGACTCCGCGTTCGGCCCGGACGGCGCCTACTACGTGCTCGACTACGGCACCGGCTACTTCAACGGCGACGCCAACTCGGCGCTGTACCGCTTCGACTACCTGGGCGGGGCCAACCGCGCCCCGGTGGCCCGGGCCGCCGCCGACAAGACCTCCGGCGCCGCGCCGCTGACCGTGGCGTTCTCCTCGGCCGGCTCGTCCGACCCGGAGGGCGGCGCGCTGACGTACGCCTGGACGTTCGGTGACGGCGGCACCTCCACCGCGGCCAACCCGTCGCACACCTACACCGCGAACGGGCGCTACACCGCCACGCTGACCGTCCGCGACCCGCAGGGCGCCACCGGTACCGCCAGCGTGACGATCACCGTGGGCAACACCGCGCCGACGGTGGTCATCGAGACGCCCGGCAACGGCAGGCTCTTCTCCTTCGGCGACACGGTGCCGTTCCGGATCACCGTCACCGACCCGGAGGACGCCACCATCGACTGCACCAAGGTCAAGATGACCTACGTGCTCGGCCACGACCAGCACGGCCACCAGATCACCTCGGCGACCGGCTGCACCGGCTCGATCGCGATCCCGGTCGACGGCGAGCACGACGACGCGGCGAACATCTTCGCCATCTTCGACGCCGAGTACACCGACTCCGGCGGCCTCGCCACCCACACCCAGCACACGCTCCAGCCCCGGCACCGGCAGGCGGAGCACTTCAAGACCTCGTCCGGGATCAACACGTTCGACAAGGGCACCGCCGAGGGCGGCAAGACCGTCGGCGACATCCACAACGGGGACTGGATCGCGTTCCAGCCGTACCTGCTCGCCGACGCCACCGGGTTCACCGCTCGGGTCTCCTCGGCCGGCGCGGGCGGCACGCTCCAGGTGCGGGCCGGCTCGGCCACCGGTACCGTGCTCGGCTCGGCCAGCGTCCCGGTCACCGGCGCCTGGGACTCGTTCACCACCGTCACCGGCACGATCAGCAACCCGCCGGCCGGCACCACCACGCTCTATCTCACGTTCGCCGGCGGCTCCGGGGCGCTCTACGACCTGGACGCGTTCACGCTCGCCACCTCGGCCGTCCGCACCGGCCCGGTGACGGGCCTGGCCGGCAAGTGCCTCGACGTGCGCAACGCCGCCACCGCCGACGGCACCCAGATCCAGCTCTACACCTGCAACGGCACCGCCGCGCAGTCGTGGACGGTGACGCCGAACTCGACGGTCAGGGCGTACGGCAAGTGCCTGGACGTGTCCGGTGGTGGCAGTGCGGACGGCACGAAGATCCAGTTGTGGACGTGCAACGGCACGGGCGCGCAGAACTGGTCGGCGCAGGCCGACGGGACGGTGCGTAACCCGCAGTCGGGCAAGTGCCTGGACGTGTCCGGCAACAACTCGGCCGACAGCACGCCGGTGCACCTGTGGACCTGCACCGCTGCCGCCAACCAGCGCTGGACCCTACCCTGAGGAATGGACGGAGAACGCCGATGAGACTCCTCCGCACCGCGCTGGGGGCGGTGACCGCCGTGCTCGCCACCATCGCCTGCACGACCCCCGCCACCCCGGCGAGCGCCGCCGACGCCCCCTACGACGTGCTGGTCTTCTCGAAGACCGCAGGCTTCCGGCACGACTCCATCGCGGTCGGCACACAGACCGTCCGCGACCTCGGCGCGGCGAACAACTTCACCGTCACCGCGACCGAGGACGCCACCCAGTTCACCACCGCCAACCTGGCCCGCTTCGAGGCGGTGATCTTCCTCAACACCACCGGGGACGTACTCAACGCGACCCAGCAGGCCGCGTTCGAGGCGTACATCTCCGCCGGCGGCGGGTACGTCGGCGTGCACTCCGCCGCCGACACCGAGTACGACTGGCCGTTCTACGGCAACCTGGTCGGCGCCTGGTTCGCGTCCCACCCGGCGATCCAGCCGGCCACCGTCAAGGTGGAGGACCGGGCGCACGCCGCCACCGCGCACCTGCCGCAGCAGTGGAACCGCACCGACGAGTGGTACAACTACCGCACCAACGCCCGGTCCAGCGCGCACGTGCTGGCCAGCCTCGACGAGTCCTCGTACTCCGGTGGCTCGATGGGCGGCGACCACCCGCACGCCTGGTGCAAGACGTACAGCGGCGGGCGGTCCTTCTACACCGGCGGCGGGCACACCCAGGCGTCCTACGCCGAGCCGGCGTTCCGGGCCCACCTGCTCGGCGGCATCCGCTACGCCGCCGGGCGCACGAAGGCCGACTGCCGGCCGGAGACCGGCTACACCGCGCTCTACAACGGCGGCACCACCGGCTGGTCCCAGGCCGGCCCGGGCAGCTTCACCAACGCCGACGCCACGCTCACCTCGGTCGGCGGCATGGGGCTCTACTGGTACAGCGCGAAGCAGTTCACCAACTACTCGCTCAAGCTGGACTGGCGGGTGGCCGGGGACGACAACTCCGGCGTCTTCGTCGGCTTCCCGCCGTCGAGCGACCCGAACTCGGCGGTGAACAACGGCTACGAGGTGCAGATCGACCCCACCGACGCCGCCGACCGGACCACCGGCGCGATCTACGGGTTCAAGTCCGCCGACCTGGCGGCCCGGGACGCGGCGCTCAACCCGGCGGGGGAGTGGAACACCTACGAGATCCTGGTCGAGTCCGAGCGGCTCCAGGTCTTCCTCAACGGCGTCCGGATCAACGACTTCACCAACACCGACCCGGTCCGGTCGCTCGCCGGGCACGTCGGCATCCAGAACCACGGCACCGGCGACGACGTGTCGTTCCGCAACATCCGGATCAAGGAGCTGGGCGGCACCCCGCCGCCGACCGGCTCCACCACCGTGCAGGCCGAGTCGTTCAGCGCGGCCAGCGGCGTCAGCGCGTTCACCAAGGCCGGCGCCAACGGCGGGCAGACCCTCGGGTACGTCGACCCGGGCGACTGGGCCGCGTACCAGGGGGTGGACCTGACCGGCGTGACGTCGCTGCGGGCCCGGGTGGTCTCCGGCGGTCCGGGCGGCACCATCCAGATGCGCACCGGCTCGCCCACCGGCCCGGTCCTCGGCCAGGTGGCGGTGCCGAACACCGGCGGCTGGACCACCTTCGCCGACGTCTCCACGGCGTTGAGCGGGGTGCCGTCGGGCACGCAGACGGTCTACCTGACGTTCACCGGCAGCGGGTCCGGGCTGTTCGACGTGGACGACTTCACGCTGGTCCGCTCGACCGGCACCGGCGGCGTCGGCCCGGTGAAGGGCCTGGCCGGCAAGTGCCTGGACGTGCGGGGAGCGGCCAGCGCGGACGGCACCCAGATCCAGCTCTACACGTGCAACTCCTCGGCGGCGCAGTCGTGGACGGTGACGCCGAACGGGCCGGTGAAGGCGCTCGGCAAGTGCCTGGACGTCTCCGGTGGCGGCAGCGCGGACGGCACGAAGATCCAGTTGTGGACGTGCAACGGCACGGGCGCGCAGAACTGGTCGGCGCAGGCCGACGGGACGGTGCGTAACCCGCAGTCGGGCAAGTGCCTGGACGTGTCCGGCAACAACTCGGCCGACAGCACGCCGGTGCACCTGTGGACCTGCACGGGCGCGGCGAACCAGCGCTGGACCCTGCCCTGAGGTAGGTCATAGAGTGGAGGCGGCGACCGCGAGGTGGCCGGTGACCCGGCGGGAGGCGCAACCCGCGGGTTCGCAGACGCGCACGCGTCCACCGGTGCCCTCGGGCCGCCGCCTCCGGTCCCCTCGCCCCGGTCCGCAACGGAATCCCCCATGACGACAGGGGAGAAGGACAATGGCGCGACCCATCACGCTCTTCACCGGCCAGTGGGCCGATCTTCCGTTCGACGAGGTCTGCCGGCTCGCCTCCGAGTGGGGCTACGACGGCCTGGAGATCGCCTGCTGGGGCGACCACTTCGAGGTCGACAAGGCGCTCGCCGACGACTCGTACGTCGAGCGCAAGCGGGCCACGCTGGCCAAGCACAACCTCCAGGTCTTCACCATCTCCAACCACCTGGTCGGGCAGGCCGTCTGCGACCACCCGATCGACGAGCGGCACCAGGACATCCTGCCGGCCCGGATCTGGGGCGACGGCGAGCCGGAGGGCGTGCGCCGCCGGGCCGCCGAGGAGATGAAGGACACCGCGCGGGCGGCGGCGAAGCTCGGCGTGCGGACCGTCGTGGGCTTCACCGGTTCGTCGATCTGGCACACCCTGGCCATGTTCCCGCCGGTGCCGCCGGCCATGATCGAGCGCGGCTACCAGGACTTCGCCGACCGGTGGAACCCGATCCTGGACGTCTTCGACGAGGTGGGGGTGCGGTTCGCGCACGAGGTGCACCCCAGCGAGATCGCCTACGACTACTGGACCACCAGGCGCGCGCTGGAGGCGATCGGCCACCGGCCGGCGTTCGGCCTGAACTGGGACCCGTCGCACTTCGTCTGGCAGGAGCTGGACCCGGTGAACTTCATCTTCGACTTCGCCGACCGGATCTACCACGTGGACTGCAAGGACGCGAAGGTCCGCACCGGGGACGGCCGGCGCGGCCGGCTCTCCTCCCACCTGCCCTGGGCCGACCTGCGGCGCGGCTGGGACTTCGTCTCCACCGGGCACGGCGACGTGCCGTGGGAGGACTGCTTCCGGGCGTTGAACGCGATCGGCTACGACGGCCCGATCTCGATCGAGTGGGAGGACGCCGGCATGGACCGCCTGGTCGGCGCGCCGGAGGCGCTCCAGTTCGTCCGCCGCCTCGCCTTCGACGCCCCCTCCGCCGCCTTCGACGCCGCCTTCAGCAGCACCCGCGACTGACCCCCCCGCTCTCCGCGATCTTGCAGTTGTGGCCCCCCGAAAACGGGGTGTATCCGACATGTCGGGGGCCGCAACTGCAAGATCGGCGGCGGGGTCAGCGGGCGGCGAAGACCTGGTCGCTGACCAGGCGGGCCGCGCCGATCAGGGCGGCCCGGTCGTCCAGGTCGGACAGGACGATCGGCATGCTGCCGGTGGCCAGCGGGGTGGAGCGCCGGTAGACCACGCCCCGGATCTCGGCCAGCAGGACCGGCCCGATGCCGGGCGGCGCCCCGCCGATGATCACGATGGCCGGGTTGACGAAGCTCACCAGCCCGACCAGCACCTGCCCGAGGCGACGGGCGGCGTCGCGGACCAGCGTCTGCGCCGCCGCGTCGCCCTCGGTCGCCGCCGCGGCCACGTCGGCCACCGTCAGCGTGCCGGCCTCCGCGAGCCGGTCCGCCAGCGCCGTCGAGCGCCCCGTCCGCACGGCCGTCACCGCCTCGCGCACGAGGGCGGCGTCCCCGCAGTACGCCTCGACGCAACCGGTGTTGCCGCACCCGCAGAGCGGTCCGTCCTCGGTGAGCTGGAGGTGCCCGATGTCGCCGGCCCCGCTGGCCGCGCCCCGGTAGAGCGCGCCGCCGAGCACCAGCCCGCAGCCGACGGCGTCGCCGAGCTTGACGTAGAGGAAGTCGTCGAACGGTCGGCCGGTGCCGGCGTGCCGCTCGCCCAGGGCCATCGCGTTGGCGTCGTTGTCGACGTGCACCGGGCAGCCCAGTTCGGCGGCGAGCGTGTCGCGTACCGGAAAGCGGTGCCAGCCCGGCAGGGCGGGTGGGGAGACGGGGGTGCCGTCGCGGACGGCGACCGGCGCGGGCAGCGCGACCCCGACCCCGGTCAGCCGGGCCAGCCCGGCCTCGGCCCGCAACTTGCCGAGCAGCTCGACCGCCCGGCCGACCACCGCCTCGGGACCGATCCGGACGTCGACCGGCTCGTCGTGCCGGGCCAGCAGGTTCAGCTCGCCGTCGGCGAGCGCGACCCGCAGCCGGCCGTCGCCGACGAGCACCGCGCCGAAGCGCACCTGCGCGCCGACCCGCAGCAGCGACGAGCGACGGCCACCGCGGGACGCGGCCGGTCCGGCGGTCTCCACCAGGCCCAGCTCGGTCAGCCGGTCGACCTCGGCGGCGAACCGTGCCCGGGGCAGCCCCAGCACGTCGACCAGCTCGACCCGTGACCGCGGGCCGTCGTCGCGCAGCAGACGCAGCAACCGCGCCTGGTCCGCCGTCTCCGGTCCGACCATCGGCATGTGATCACCTCCCCACGGAGAATGTGCCACACCAGCGTCACGGCGGCGTGACGCGTGGGGAGGTGGCGTCCGGGCACACGGGAGCGGGCCGGTCACCCGAAGGTGACCGGCCCGCTGTCCGCGTGCGTCAGAGCGTGTTGGACGGCTTGGTGCTCGTGCCGGTCGTGCTCGTGCCGGTCGTGGTCGAGCCGGTGGCGCTGGTCGAGCCCGTGCCGTTGGCGCTGCTCCGGCTGCCGACGGCGGCCGGCGTGCCGGCGAACGGCTTGTCGGCGTCGGAGAGCCCCTGCTTGCCACCGTTGCCGGTGGCGAGCTTCTCGCCGATCTTGGTCTGTCCCAGCTTGTCCTTGCCCTCCGAGTAGAGCCGGTTGGCCTGGGCCTGCGCGACGCCGGCCGCCTCCTGGACGGTCGGGTGGTCGAGCACCTTGCGCCCGCGGACCACCAGCTCCTCGTACTTCTCCCGGCCGGCACGGGCGCCCAGGACGAAGCCCGCAGCCAGCCCGCCAAGGAACATGATCTTTCCGCGCATGGCGGCTCCTTTCGTACCTGACGCTCTGCCGATCCCCGCCGATACCCGGCGGAAGCGACCCACTCGCGCCTACATTCTCTGTCGGTGCCTTAACTACCCATCCTGCTCCGCGCTCATACCTCCCGGTGCCGAGATGACGATTTGTCCCGTAAACCGCCTCCGGTCAACCGGTCCGGTCGGGTCCGGTACCCCCTGGCGCACCACCCCCCGATGTCCTGTACTCTTGTCCCCGTCGCACGGCGCGGAGAGATCCGGGTCGGGCGGTGTTCGGTCCCCTGTAGCTCAATTGGCAGAGCAGCCGGCTGTTAACCGGCAGGTTATTGGTTCGAGTCCAATCGGGGGAGCTTCGCTCCACGTCACGCCCGTCGGCCCACGCCGGCGGGCGTTCTCCGTTTCCGGGCCCGGGCAGCCGCCCGATTTCCGCCCGCGCGCGACACGTCGGCCGGCAGGATGGTCGATGTCGACTTAGACTCCCGCTGCGTCGATTGTTGCGTCGATTCGAGGGTGGTGGAGATGGCCGCAGGACGCAGCCGCTGGACCGCGACGCTGGTCGCGGTGGCGGTGGTGCTCGGCTGGCTGGTCGTCGGTGGCGTCGCCGGTCCCTACTCCGGGAAGCTCGGCGAGGTCGCCACCAACGACAACGCCTCGTTCCTCCCCGCCGACGCCGAGGCCACCCGGGCACAGGACCTGGCCGCCGGCTTCGTCGACCGGGAGAGCACCCCCGCGCTGGTGGTCTACGAACGCACCGGCGGCATCACCCCCGCCGACCAGCAGCGGATCCAGGCCGACGCGGCGCGCTTCGCCCAGGTGCCGGGCGTCATCGGTCCGCTGCCGCCGCCGATCGTCAGTCAGGACAAGCAGGCCGCCCAGGTGATCGTCCCCATCGACAGCGCCGAGGGCGAACAGATCCGCACCGTCGTCGACGAGCTGCGGAACATCGCCGGCCCGGACCGGGACGGGCTCACCGTCGACGTGGCCGGCCCGGCCGGCCTGCTCGGCGACCTGATCGAGGTGTTCAGCGCGATCGACGGGCCCCTGCTGCTCGTCACCCTGGTCGTGGTGCTGATCATCCTGCTGATCGTCTACCGCAGCCCGGTGCTCTGGATCTTTCCGTTGCTGGCCGCGGGGATGTCGTACTCGCTGGCCGCCGTCGTCGTCTACTTCCTGGCGGACAACGACGTGGTCAAGCTCAACGGGCAGGCGCAGGGCATCCTCACCGTGCTCGTCTTCGGCGCCGGCACCGACTACGCGCTGCTGCTGATCGCCCGCTACCGGGAGGAACTGCACCGGCACGAGCGCCCCTGGGACGCCATGAAGGCCGCCTGGAAGGGTGCCGCCCCGGCCATCATCGCCTCCGGCGCCACGGTCATCGTCAGCCTGCTCTGCCTGCTGCTGTCCAGCCTGAACTCCAACCGGGCGCTCGGCCCGGTCAGCGCCGTCGGCATCGCCGCGACACTGCTCGTCATGCTCACCTTCCTGCCCGCCCTGCTGGTGCTCGGCGGGCGGTGGGCGTTCTGGCCCCGGCGACCCCGGCACGACGACGCGGACCCCCGCACCGAGCACGGCATCTGGGGGCGGATCGCCGGCTTCGTGGCGCGCCGCGCGCGTACCGTCTGGGTCGTCACCGCCGTGGTGCTGGCCGCCCTCGCCATCGGGGTGACCCAGCTCGGCGCCACCACGCTCGGCCAGTCCCAGCTGTTCACCCAGCGCACCGACTCGGTGGCCGGCCAGGAGGTGATCGACAGGCACTTCCCGGCCGGCACCGGCAGCCCGGCCACCGTCTTCACCCAGCAGGCCGCCGCCCAGCGGGTCGCCCAGGTGGCGCAGGGCGTCGAGGGCGTCGCCTCGGTCGCGCCGCTCGGCCAGCGCGGCGAGAACGCGCCGCCCGAGGAGAACGCGCCCCCGAAGGTCGTCGACGGGCGGGTGCAGCTCAACGTCACGCTCGCCGACCCGCCGGACAGCAACGGCGCCGAGCGGACCATCCGCGACCTGCGCGAGGCGGTCCACGCGGTGCCCGGCGCGGACGCCGTGGTCGGCGGCTTCACCGCCATCAACGTGGACACCGCCGACGCCTCCGTCCGGGACCGCAACGTGATCATCCCGGTGGTGCTGCTGGTCATCGCGGTCATCCTGGCGCTGCTGCTGCGCGCCCTGGTCGCCCCGGTGCTGCTGATCGCCACCGTGGTGCTGTCGTTCCTGGCCACGCTCGGCCTCTGCGCCCTGCTCTTCCGGTACGTCTTCGACTTCCCCGGCGTGGACCAGTCGTTCCCGCTGTTCGCGTTCGTCTTCCTGGTCGCGCTCGGCATCGACTACAACATCTTCCTGATGAGCCGGGTCCGCGAGGAGTCGGTCCGGCGCGGCACCCGGGCCGGCGTGCTGGCCGGCCTCGCGGTCACCGGCGGCGTCATCACCTCCGCCGGCATCGTGCTCGCCGCCACGTTCTCCGCGCTCGCCGTACTCCCGCTGGTGGTGCTGGTCGAGCTGGGCGTGGCGGTCGCCGTCGGGGTGCTGCTGGACACCATCGTGGTCCGCTCGCTGCTGGTGCCCGCGCTCGCGTACGACATCGGGCCGAAGGTGTGGTGGCCGAGCCGGTTGTCCCGGTCGCACCGCGAGGGCGACCGGGCCGGGGCGGGGGTGGACCGTGCCTGACACCGACGTGGTGATCGTCGGCGGCGGCCTGGCCGGCCTCGCCGCCGCCCGCCGGCTGCACCGCGCCGGCGTGCCCTGGCGGCTGCTGGAGAGCGGTGACCGGCTCGGCGGTCGGGTCGCCACCGACGAGGTCGACGGGTTCCTGCTGGACCGGGGGTTCCAGGTGCTCAACACCGCCTACCCCCGGCTCGGCGGCCTGGTCGACCTGGACACGCTCGACCTGGGCTGGTTCACCTCCGGGGTGCTGGTCCGCCGGGGCGACCGGCTGGCACGACTGGTCAACCCGCTGCGCGAGCCGACCGGCGCGCCCGGCGCGCTCACCGCCGGCGTCGGCTCGCTGCGCGACCGGCTGCGCCTGGCCGCGCTCGCCGCCGGCTGCGCCGGCCTCCCGGTCGGGCGGCTGCTCACCGCGCCCGAGACCAGCACCGAGACGGCGCTGCGCCGGGCCGGCCTCTCCGACGCGATCATCGAGGAACTGCTCCGGCCGTTCCTCTCCGGCGTTCTGCTCGACCGCGAGCTGGCCACCTCCAGCCACGTCTTCGCGGTCATCCTGCGCTCCTTCGCCCGCGGCCGGATCGGGCTGCCCGCGCGCGGAATGGGCGCGCTGCCCCGCGCCGTCGCCGCCCCGCTGCCCGCCGAGCTGATCGCGCTGCGTACCCCGGTCACCGCTGTCGCGCCCGGCCGGGTCCGCACCGAGGCCGGTCAGATCACCTGCCGCGCCGTCGTGGTCGCCGCCGACCCGCCGGCGGCGACCACGCTGCTGCCCACGATCAGTCGGGTACGCATGCACGCCTACACCACCTACTACCACCGCGCCGACACCCCGCCGCTGGACGAGCCGATCCTGCTGCTCGACGGCGACCGGCGGGAGATGATCGCCAACACGGTGGTGCTCAGCAACGCCGCACCCACCTACGCACCGGCCGGCCAGCACCTGGTCGCCACCTCCGTGGTCGGCCCGCAGCCCCCGCCCGAGCGGGTGATCCGGACCGAGCTGGAACGCCTCTACGGCCGCTCCACCGCGGACTGGACCCACCTCACCACCGTCACGGTGCCCGACGCGCTGCCGGCCGCCCCGCCGCCGCAGGGCCGACTGCGCAAACCGGTCGCGCTCGGCGACGGGCTCTACGTGGCCGGCGACCACCGGGACAGCCCCTCCATCCAGGGCGCGCTGGCCAGCGGGTGGCGTACCGCCGGGGCGGTGCTGGAGGAGTTGCGGCGCTGAACCGACGTGTCGCTGCGCGCTGTTATTCTCGCGTTGCCCATCGTGGGCGTCGCGGTGGCCGCGTCGCCGGGGCGGTGGTGCCCGGAGATCGATCGGCGGGTTACGATCCGGCGCGGTGACGGGGCGGTAGCTCAGCCGGTTAGAGCAGGGGACTCATAATCCCTCGGTCGCGGGTTCGAACCCCGCCCGCCCCACCAGCCGTCTTCCATGGTCAACCATGCTTACGGCTAACGGAACGCACCACATTTCTCTCCGGGACGTACTCGGCCCGCCCTGTGTGCCGGTTCGGTCCTACGCAGTGGTGAACGGCTCAGTGCTGATGTAGAGCACCATCCCGACCAGAGCCAGGACGTCCAACGCCAGGAGGACGAGGTGCACGTAGCGGTACCGGCGCACCATCGTGCCGGCCATGAGTGTCGCCGGCGTGTGGTCCAAGAGCCTCGCGATCCTGTTCAAGCGCGTTTGGTACCCGCCCGGACGCACGCGGTTGTGACCGCCCACACCGGGGGTCAGGGCGGCAATCGGAATGGGCGAGTGCCCGGAGACCCGCAGCTCGATGCTGAACCCATCGATCCGGACGCCGCCGGTCAGTGACCGTGGAACGCTGTATTTGACGAGCGGGTTGCCCACGACGACATGCGTGCGGGTCACCGCCACGAAGGCAGCCGGCCCCGCGAGGTACATGAGCAGCACAGGCGTGCCGATCAGCGGAAGAACCAGCATTGCCGTCCGCGTACCGCCCTCCCACAGCCCCCAGATGCCGGCTGGTGTGAGCATGGCGATCGCCAACAGGGCGAGCGGGTCCATCCGCCGGATCATGGCCTCAACTCCTCATCCGGCACCGTTCACTGCACCACCTGACGGGGCACGCCGGTCGGCGTCGGTGAGCCAGGCTAGCCGCAGTGTTCGACACCGGCAGACAACCGTCTTGATCCTTGCGAGGCAGGGGATAGGAGCCATCCGGGGGGAGCAGGGGAGTGAGGCGGCAAACCACCCATCACCCGCGTCAACAACCCTGTTGGGCATAACACCTAGCCGCTGCCGCATCCCACGGCGACGGCCAGCACCGACAGTCGGCCCGCCCGGAACGCCGTCACCTGCTCGGCGGTCAGTGGGTGGTACGACAGCGGTGGGTCGGCCGTCGTCCAGCGGTCGACGTGCACGAAACAACCGTGCCACCGACCGCGGCCCACCACCCTGACGTCGGGGCCCGGATCACCCGGCGCGGCGGTGAGGACGAGCCCCGGCCCCGACACGCGGGCGAGGACGTCGTCCTCGGGGGGCCCGACGAAGAGCGCGACCGCGGCACGTTCCACGGCGGGAGCCGTGCCCGGGTCGAGGTAGTCCTGCACCCGCTCGTACCCGCGCACGTCGACCCGGGACACGTATCGCTGGGCGGGAGTCTCCACCGGGCCCGTCAGCCTGAGCGCGCCGAGGAGGCCGACGGCGATCAGGACGATCCACAGCGGCCACCACCGTCGGCGTCCCGGATGGGCCGGCACGCGCCGGTCGACGGTGTCGACGGCCTCAGGCACGCGCGCTCCGGGTCCGCTTCCGCCACCGGTGGTGGCGCCACATGGCGACGGCGACCGCGACCGCCACGAGAAGCGCGGTGGCGCCCTTCCAGCCCCGCTCGAACGACGACCTGTCGTCGCCGAACGCCGCGTCACCCGCGGTCATGAGCCACAGCCCGACCCAGGCCCACTGCCAGCCGTGCGGCCGGGAGAACCGCTCGGGCGGCTCGGCGACGGCGACGAACACCGCGGTCACCGCGCCGCCGACGACGATCACCGGCAACCCGACGCCCCCCACCGTCTCCCAGAGCGACACGGGCCGATGATGCCATCCGGCGTCACGGTCGACGGGGCACCTGCCGCAAGACCCAGGTCGGCACGGGCTCCACGAAGCCGTGCAGGACCTCCCAGCCGGCGCGGCGGTACATCTCGACGTTATAGGAGTTGCTCGTCTCCAGGACCGCCGGCAGGCCGTCGGCGGCGGCCCGCTCCAGTCCCACCCGCATCACGGCGTGACCCCACCCGCGGCCGGCGTGGTCCGGGTGCGTACCCAGCACGCCGAGGTACCAGAAGGGCTCGGCGGGCAGGGCGGCGTGCACCGCCCGGTCGTACACGCGGACGCGGCGCAGCGCTTCGGCGGGAAGGCGGGCGGCGAGGTCGTCGTCCGACCGGTCGCCGTCGGCCCCGGGCGGTTCCCAGATGGCGACCGACGCGCCGTGCCCGACCGTCCAGATCGTGCCCCTGGGCAGCCGTTTGTCGAAGAGGTGTCCGAAGAAGGCGCCGGCGTACGGCGGGTAGGTCGGGTCGTCGGGGAACAGGAACCGCAGAACGGGGTCCTTGCCGAAGGCGGCGACCAGCGAGGTGATGACCCGGGCACGGTCTTCCGACGTGGCGACGGCGATCTGAGGTGTGGTCACACCGCACATTGTCCTCGGGCCGGCTGTCGCGGCATGCCCGTCGGGTGCCGGTCACCTGACCGCCGAGCTGGCGACACCCGGCCAACCGGCCCGCTGCACGGCTTCCCGGCACGTCAAGCTCGATCGGCGGCGACCGGGCGCGGATAGGTAGGCTTCGCCCGGTGGACAAGCGCTACGCGGCGGTGGCCCTGTCGCTGCCTCTCGCGGTGCTCCTCGCGTCGTGCGGCAGCAGCGCCACGCCGGAGGAGCAGGCGGACTACCTGCGGAAGATGGCTCAACAGGGTGCCGACGTGCGTGCCGTCAAGCAGAGCCAGGGCCGGGGAACGCCCGGTGATCGGGAGGAGTGCGACGGTGCCTACCAACACCTCTACGGTGGACGGAACAGCCCGGAGGTGCCGCACGTCGGATCCGCAGCGGGGGACGCCGCCCTGGCCGAGGAGGGCGAGGACCTGTTCGTCGAGAGCTGCGTGAGCGGCACCCCGGCGCCGGTGCCGGCGCGCGACTGACCATCTGCCCGCCAATTCCGACGCGGGGCCGCACCTCGCCCCCTCAGGTTGTCGCCGCGTAACACCGGACGGTCACCCGCTGCCCCGAGCTCCACTGCTGGTCGACCGTGCCCAGCAGGTGCCAGCCGAGCCGCTCGTAGAGAGCCACCGCCGCGTTGTCGGACGCCATCACGTCGAGCACCGGCCGTAGGCCGCGATGCCGTGCCGCTTCGACAGCCCGCGCCAGCAGCAGCCCACCGATCCCATGGCCGCGGGTCCACGGAGCGACGAACAGCCGGTTGACCACGGCGATCTCGTCGACACCCACACCCGTGCGAGCGCTCCACAAGCCGGGCGCCACGTCTCCCGTCCCGCTCCGGGACAGGCCGACATGGCCGACCACCCGTCCGTCCCGTTCCGCCACCCACGCGGCGAGGAGCGACGACGGCGTGAGCCAGGCGTGCGGGACGTCGGGCCAGTTCACCGGATAGCCGTCGCGCTGATGAACCTCCGCCAGCACCCGGACACAATCGCAGAGGTCGCGGTCGGTGCGCCGACGGGCGCTCGGGGGCGCGTCCGCGCCGGCTGCGTCTCCGCTCGTCACCCGCCGTATGGAAGCACAGCTCACCGCCTGTGACCAGCGACTTCCACGACCACCTCCGGTTCACGGCGGCGTGTGGCGCCGCCGGTGTCAGGACGGCCAGTGCCACCGGAGGGCCGGCCGAGCGAGCATCGATGCCTCATGCTGTGTGCCATGGCGATCTACGACCCGAAGGCGAACCTGCTCGACTATCTGCGCGGTGCCCGGGAGGCGGTGGTGTGGAAGCTCGACGGGCTGGACGAGTACGACGTCCGGCGTCCGCTGACGCCCACCGGCACGAACTTGCTGGGTCTGGTCAAGCACCTGGCGCGCGGCGAGTTCGGATACTTCGGTGAGACGTTCGGGCGGCCGGGTGACGCCGTCGCCCGATGGTGCGAGGGTGACGCGTCGTGGGACGCCTGGGCTCTGCCGACTGAGTCGCGCGAGTCCGTCGTCGACCTCTACCGGCAGGCCTGGGCACACGCGGACGCGACGATCGAGGCCCTGCCGCTGGACGCCGTCGGCCGGGTGCCGTGGTGGGGCGACGGTGGTGAGGTGACACTGCACCAGGTCCTGGTCCACGTCACCGCCGAGACGCAGCGCCACGCCGGGCACGCCGACATCGTTCGGGAGCTGATCGACGGCACCGTCGGCCTGCTGCGTACGACGACGAACATGCCCACGTCGGACGCGGCGCACTGGGCCGCTCACCGAGACATGGTGGAGCGGAACGCGCGAGAGGCCGCCGGCCGGTGAAACACCGCGGTGACGGGGCGGGACGACCGCCCCGTGGATCTCATTCGCTGTCGCGCCCGCGGCGGTGGCGCGCCGGGGGCGCCGGGACGGGCGAGAACATGCTGCTCGACACCCGCGGGTCCGACGACGAGGGGATCCGCGATACCCGACCTACGACGGCTCGGGCAGCGCCGCGGTGACGTCCAGCTCGACCAACTGCCCGGTGAAACCGAGCTGGGCCACGCCGAGCAGCGTGCTGGCGGTCGTGAACGCGCCCGCCAGTGGCGAGGCGAGGAACCGTCGCCACACCTGGGCCAGCACGGTCTGGTCGGCGCTGACGACGTAGATGACGGTACGCACGACGTGCTCGGGACCGGCGCCGACCGACCGGAGAGCGGTCAGCGCATTCCTGGCGACCTGATCCACCTGGGCCTCCACGTCACCGGGGCCCGCCAGGACACCGTCGGCGTCCAACGGGCACTGGCCGGCGAGGTAGGCGGTGCGACCGGCCGCGACGACCGTGACGTGGTGGTAGCCCGGGGTGGGGTGCACGCCCTCGGGGTTGGAGCTGATGATGGTCATGCGCCGCAGCATCCCGGATCCAGGACCGTGGCGTCACCGGGTTTGCGCGGCGGTGGAGCGAGCGGGAGACCGGATCGAGCGAGTAGCGGCGAACCACTACGCCCACGGCGGCGTGTGCCGGGCCAGGTAGGCGCGGGCGCGAGGAAGTGGATCCCCCCAGTACTGGTGCGGCATGCGGCTGTGGTGCGCCGCGCAGAACTCGGCCAGGTCGGCGGGGAGCGCGACGGCCTCCAGTGGCCGGCTCTCGAAGTCGCGGTTCGCCGCCAGCAGATCCGCCTCCGGATGCCAGCCGGAGTGGTCGAACGCCCACCCCGCCCAGGTCGCGTACACGTGCCAGACCTGCGGGTCGTCGGTGAAGCGCAGTCCGGCGAGCCCGACCGGCCGGTCGGGGTAGGCGTCCCGGCACACCCAGGCCAGGATGTGGCACGCGCCGGCGGCGAAGAACGCCTGATCGGTGCGGTCCCACGCGAGGCGCTGGTCGGACCGTTCGAGAGGAGTCCGACGAAAGACTCCCGCCGCCACCGCTGCCACGCCCCGACGCTACCGGTCCGTCGGGGCGGACCGAGCAGGCGCGCGCGGCGACGCGCTGAGGAACGAGGGTCAGTCGCCGGGCTCGACGTACGAGGCGAGGTTCGCCAACGAGGACGCGATGCCCGCCTCGTGGTCGGCCTGGTCGATGCCGGACGGCACGCCGGTCGCGGTCACCGTCACCTCGGTGCCGTCGCCGGCCGCGGCGAGGTGCCAGGTCATCGTCATGGTGCCGGCGTACGCCGGGTCGTCGGCCCGGAACACCGCGGTCTGCACCACCCGCGCCGGCCGTACCAGGTCGGCGAACCCGACGTCGACGACGTCCGTCGCGTCCGACGTCTTGCCCGGACTGCCGCTGGGGTCGAGGTAGGTGAGCACCATCCGGAACCCGCCGCCGGGGCGCGGATCCCACCGCTCGATCCGCCCGCGCATGCCGTCGGGCGGCAGCCACGCCTCGAGCGCCTCTCGGTCGAGGAGCGCGTCGTAGATCGCCGCGGGCGCTGCGGCGATCGTCCGGCTCGCCCGGTCGATGCGGTTCACCACTCGATTCTAGGAGTCGAACGCGGGCAGGATGGGCGGGTGAGGTTTCCCCTGTCGACACCGCCCGCCATTCCCGCCGGCACGCTCGCGGTCGGTCCGCAGCCGACGCTCACCGCCGGCGGTGACCTCGTCCTGCGGCCCTGGCGGGCGTCCGACGCGGCGGCCTTTCTGGCCGCCTACCAGGATCCGGAGATCCAGCGCTGGCACACCCGCCGACCCGCCTCCGAGGAGCAGGTACGCGAGTGGTTCGCGTTCTACCACCGGGCGTGGCGGCAGGAGATCGCGGCGAGCTGGGCGATGACGTACGGCGGCGGTGACGTGTTGGGACGCATGGTCCTCGGTGGCATGGACCTCGGTGACGGGGTGGCGGTGTGCGCGTACTGGGTGGTTCCGGCCGCCCGTGGCGCGGGTGTGGCCTCCCGGTCGTTGCGGGCGGTGAGCGACTGGGCGCTCGGTGAGGTGGGCTTCCACCGTCTCGAACTCGACCACTCGACCCGCAACCACGCCTCCTGCCGGGTCGCCGTCAAGGCGGGCTTCCGAGCGGAGGGCACCAGGCGCAACGCGGCCGTGCACGCCGACGGACGGCACGACATGGAGGTGCACGCCCGCGTACGCGGCGACGACTGACGCGGTCGGCCGGCGCTCACTCGCCACCTGCGTCGTGACGCCTGACTGCTCGGGCGGTGCACGCGGATGAGAAAGTGGCAGCGTGCGGGTGGGGATCCTCGGGCCGCTTGAGGTCCGCGACGGCGAGCGGTCCGTCGTCGTCGCCGGGGCGCGACTGCGGGCGCTGCTGATCCGCCTCGCCCTGGACGCGGGTCGCCCGGTGAGCCTGTCCGCGCTGGCCGACGCGCTCTGGGCGGACGCGCCGCCCGCCGACACCGCCAACGCGGTGCAGACGCTGGTGTCCCGGCTGCGCCGGGCCGTGCCCGGGCTGGGGGTGCGCAGCGGTCCGGCCGGCTACCGGCTCGACCTCGACCCCGACCACGTGGACGCCGGGTGTTTCGAGCGGCTGGCCCGGCAGGGTCGGGAGGCGCTGCGGGACGGCAACGCGCGGGAGGCGCTCACGACACTGCGTGACGCGCTGGCGCTGTGGCGGGGCCCGGCACTGGCCGAGGTCGCCGACGCCCCGTACGCGGCGACCGCCGCGGCCCGGCTGGCCGAGCTGCGGCTCACCGCGCAGGAGGACCGGATCGAGGCGGAGCTGCGGACCGGGCGGCCGGAGCTGCTGGTCGCCGAGCTGGACGAGCTGACCGCCGCGCATCCGCTGCGGGAGCGGCTGGCCGCGCTGCGCCTGCGCACGCTGGCCGCCGCCGGGCGGCCCGCCGAGGCGCTGGCCGGGTACGAGCGGATCCGCGAGCGGCTCGCCGAGGAGCTGGGCGTCGACCCCTCGCCCGAGCTGCGGGCCGCGCACCTGGCGCTGCTGCGGGGCGAGGCTGCCCCGGCGCCCGGGTCCGTCGGGCGGCGCGGCAACCTGCGGTCGGCGCTCACCACGTTCGTCGGGCGGGACGAGGACCTGCGCCGGCTCACCGGGCTGCTCGCCGGCAACCGGCTGGTCACGCTCATCGGCCCGGGTGGGGCCGGCAAGACCCGGCTGGCGAGCGTCGCGGCGGGCCGGCTGGCCGACGGTGTGCCCGGCGGGGCCTGGCTGGTCGAGCTGGCGCCGATCACCGACCCGGCCGACGTGGCCCGGGCCGTGCTCGACACGGTGGGCCGGCGGGAGCGGACGCGGGAACCGGTCCGACCCACGCTCCGCGACACGCTCGGTCGGCTGGTCGACGCGATCTCCGCCGACGAGACGCTGATCGTGCTGGACAACTGCGAACACGTCGTCGAGGCCGCCGCCCGGCTCGCCGAGGAACTGCTCGGCCGCTGCCCGGGGCTGCGCGTGCTGGCCACCTCCCGGGAGCCGCTGGGCATCGTCGGCGAGGTGCTGGAACCCGTACCGCCGTTGCGCCTGCCGCCGGCCGACGCCACCCCGGGCGACGCGGCCGCGTACCCGTCGGTGCAGTTGCTGCGCGACCGGGCCGCGGCCGTGCGGTCCGGTTTCGCGGTGACCGACGACAACGTCGCGGACGTGGTGGAGATCTGCCGCCGGCTCGACGGCATGCCGCTCGCGATCGAGCTGGCGGCGGCGCGGCTGCGGACGCTGTCGCCCCGGCAGGTCGCGGCCGGCCTGGACGACCGGTTCCGGTTGCTGACCGGCGGCAGCCGCACCGCGCTGCCCCGGCACCGGACGCTGCGGGCGGTGGTGGACTGGAGCTGGGGACTGCTCACCGACGACGAGCGCCGGCTCGCCGAGCGGCTGGCGGTCTTCCCGGCGTCCGTCACCGCCGACTCGGCGGCCGGCGTCGCCGGCCCGGCCGCCGCCGCGCTGCTCGACGCGCTCGTCGACAAGTCGCTGCTCCAGGTGGTCGACGACGGGCGGTTCCGGATGCTGGAGACCATCCGGGAGTACGGGCTGGAGCGGCTCGCCGCGGCCGGGGAGGGGGCCGGGGCGCGGGCCGCGCACGCCGCGTACTTCCGGGATCTGGTCGGCGCCGCCGAGCCGCACCTGCGGACCGCCGGCCAACTGCCCTGGCTGCGGTTGCTCGAGGCGGAGCGGGAGAACATCGTCGGCGCGCTGCACTACGCCTGCGACGCGGGCGACGCGGACACCGCGCTGCGGATCGGCGCGGGGCTGGCGCTGCCGTTGACGATCTGGGGCGACGACGGCGGCATCGGCGGTGACGTGCTGGCCCGTGCGCTCGCGCTGCCCGGGCCGACGCCGCCGGGGGAGCGGGCCGTGGTGCTCGCCATCCGCGTCGTCACGGAGATGTTCCACAACGCCCACGAGCCGACGCCGGAGCGGGTCGCCGAGCTGATCGACGCCGTGCGCGCGGCCAAGGGAAGCGGGCACCCGCTGGTGGCGCTGCTCGAACCGGCCCTGTCGATCTTCACCGACGACACGGCCGCCGGGATCGCGGCGGTCGACCGGGCGCGTGGGCACCCCGACCCGTGGACCGACGGGACGCTGCTGGCGATGCGCGGCCAGATCAGGGAGAACGACGGCGACGCCGAGGGCATGCTGCGCGACCTGACCGGGGCGGTGGAGGAGCTGCGCGCGGTGGGCGAGCGGTGGAGCCTGTCGATGGTGCTGAGCCAGTACGCCGACGCGCTGACCAAACGCGGCGACTTCGCGGCGGCCACGGCCGCGCTGGAGGAGTCGGCGCGCCTGGTCCGCGAACTCGACCCGACCGCCGAGCCGGGCTTCCAGCTGATCTGGCTGGCGGCCATCCGCGCCCGCTCCGGCGACGTGGCCGGCGCCAAGGCGGAGCTACGCCGGTTCGTCGCCGACCGGGTGGCCGACCGGGACGGCCGGGACGCCGCTTTCGGGCTGATGATGCTCGGCGACATCGCCCGGCTGGAGGGCTCGCTCGACGAGGCGCAGGAGTGCCTCGCCGAGGCGATGCGCCGGCAGGACGAGGCGCCGCTCGTCGCGCCGCAGTTCCGCGGCCTGCTGCTGGCCGTGATGGCGCACCTCGCGCTCGCGCGCGGCGACGTGCCGGGTGCCCGCCGTCATCTGGCGGAGGCCACCGTCCGAGGGCTGGCCGCGCGGGACATGCCGGTGGTGGCGATCATCGCGGTCGGCTGGGGCGCGGTCGCCGAGGCGGAGGGCCGGTACGAGCGGGCCGCCGAGCTGCTCGGCACGTCCGACGCGCTGCGCGGCTGGCCGGACCGCTCCAACCCGGACGCGCAGCGGCTCGCCGAACGGCTGCGGACCGAGCTGGGCGAGGACGGCTACGCCGCCGCGTACGCCCGGGGGCACGGCCTGAGCCGGGCCGACGCCCTCGCGTTCGTGGGCGGCGACCCGGCTCGGTGAGGCCGGTCAGGCGCGACGTCGGTAGGCGCGCACCGCGAGCGGCGCGAAGACCGCGATGATCGCCACGGTCCAGAGCAGCGACCGGGTCACCGGCCCGGCCACCGGGCCGCCGATGATCAGGCCGCGGGCCGCCTCCATCACGTCGGCCACCGGGTTGATCCCGACCCACCACCGCAACCACCCGGGCAGCGTGTCGGTCGGCACCATCATGTTGGTGCCGAAGGTGAGCGGGAACAGCACCAGGAACGCGGTGCCCTGCACGGCGCCCGGGCTGCGCATCACCACGCCGAGCAGCACGCCGATCCAACTGACCGCGAACGCGAACGCGATGGTCAGCAGGCAGGCGGCCAGCGTGGACAGCGGGTCGGTGCCGATCCGGAAGCCGATGGCGTAGCCGAACGCGAACAGCACCACGATGGAGACCACGAACCGGACCAGGTCGCCCACGACCGAACCGACCAGCGGCGCGGACCGGGCGATGGGAAGGCTGCGGAACCGGTCGAAGACGCCCTTCTCGACGTCGGTGTTGAGGCTGACGCCGGTCGCGATGGACGCGAAGAGCACCGTCTGCACCATGATCGCCGGGAGCAGGAACTCCAGGTACGCGTGCTGCGAGCCGGAGATCGCGCCGCCGAGCAGGTAGACGAAGATCAGCACGAAGATGATCGGCTGGAGCGTGACGTCCAGCAGCTGCTCCGGTGTGCGGAGCGTCTTGATCAGGCTGCGGCCGGCGAGCGCGAGGCTGTGCCGGGCCAGTCCGAACCGGCGGGCGGCGCCCCGGGGCGCGCGCGTGCGGGGCGGCGTCGCCGCCGCGCGGATGGTCGTGGTCATGCCGCCACCTCCGTGGGCTCGTCGGCGCCGTGGCCGGTCAACGTGAAGAACACCTCGTCGAGGCTGGGCAGCCGCAGCGCCAGCTCGACCACTCCGATGCCGGCTTCGTCGAGCCGGCGGACCACGGCGGTGAACGGGGCGTCGCCCTCGACCGGCACGGTGAGCAGGCCGGGGCGGGGCAGCTCGGGTTCGGCCCCGGTGCTGGCGCGCAGGATCTCGGCGACCTCGCCGATCCGGTCGGGCTCGGTCGGCCGGACCACGATCGTCTGGCTGCCGGCGATCCGCTTCAGCTCGCCCGGCGTGCCGTGGGCGATCACCCGGCCGTGGTCGATCACCGAGATCTCGTCCGCCAGCGCGTCGGCCTCGTCCAGGTACTGCGTGGTCAGCAGCACGGTCGAGCCGTCGTCCACCAGCGAGCGGACCACGCCCCACATCTCCTCGCGTTTGGCCGGGTCCAGGCCGGTCGTCGGCTCGTCCAGGTAGATCACCTCCGGTCGGCCGACCAGGCTCGCGGCCAGGTCCAGCCGGCGGCGCATGCCACCGGAGTACGTCTTGGCCGGCCGTCCGGCCGCCTCGGTCAGGTCGAACCAGGCGAGCAGTTCGGCGGCCCGGGCCCGGACGTCGCGGCGGCTCAGGTCGAGCAGTCGGCCGATCAGGACCAGGTTCTGCGTACCGGTCAGGTCCTCGTCGACCGAGGCGTACTGGCCGGTGAGTCCGATCAACCGGCGTACCTCGGCGGCGTCGGCGACCACGTCGTGGCCGCCGACGGTGGCGCGCCCGGCGTCCGGGCGCAACAGGGTGGCGAGGATCCGCACCGCCGTGGTCTTGCCGGCGCCGTTGGGCCCCAGCACCCCCAGCACGGTCCCCCGTCGTGCGGCGAGGTCGATCCCGGCCAGCGCGGTCGTCGTACCGAACCGCTTGACCAGGCCCTCCGCCTCGAATGCGTACGTCATGGCACCGACCATGGCGGGTGCCGCTGGCAGCGGACGCACGCGACGCTGACACCGGCGCGAACATGCAACAAATGGTTGCGCGTCGCGTCCGTAGCGGCTAACGTCACCTGCAACCAAAGGTTGCAGGAGGTGGCCATGGAGTACGGAACCATCGAGCGGGAGATCTTCGTCGAGGCGTCGCCCGACATCGTCTTCGAGGTGGTGAGCAGCCCCGAGCACCTGTCGAGATGGTGGCCCGACGAGGCCCGCTACACCCCGACCCCCGGCGCACCCGGCGAGATCGTCTTCGGCGACACCGTCGTCCCGTTCACGGTCGTCGACGCGCGCCCGCCCCGGACGTTCTCGTTCCGCTGGACCCACCCCGCCGGCGAGACGCCGGTGGAGGGCAACTCGCTGCTGGTCACGTTCGAGCTGACCCCGTCCGGCGCCGGCACCCTGCTGCGGATGACCGAGACCGGCTTCCGGGAGATGGGCTGGGAGCTCGCCGTGCTGGAGCAGCAGTACCGGGAGCACGTCAGCGGCTGGGACCACTTCCTGCCGCAACTGCCGCCCTACGCCGCGACGCTGGCCGTCCGGCCGTGACCAGCACCCTGGTCGAGCCGGTCGACGACGACCTGTGGTCCGCGATCGGGGACCCGACCCGCCGCCGGATGCTCGACCTGCTGCTCGCCGAGGGCGGCGGCACCGCCACGTCGCTGAGCCGGCAGATGCCGGTGACCCGCCAGGCGGTGGCCAAGCACCTCGGCGTCCTCGACCGGGTCGGTCTGGTCCGGGGCGACGCGGCCGGCCGGGAACGGCGCTACCGCGTCGACGACGCCCAGCTCGCCCGCGCGGTGGCCCAACTCGCGACGGTCGGCTCCGCCTGGGACGCCCGCCTGCGGCGGATCAAGCGGATCGCCGAGGAGATCCAGCGCGCCCGACCCGAATGACGAGACGAGGAGATCGAGATGGTGGACATCCTGCACCGCATCGGGGTGCGGACCCCGGACCCCACGACGGCGTACGAGGCGCTGACGACCGTCGACGGGCTGGCCGGCTGGTGGACCGACGACACGACGGGCAGTCCCGAGGTCGGTGGCGTCCTCGAGTTCCGCTTCCCGCCCGGCGGGTTCGACATGGAGGTCGTCGAGCTGCGGCCGTCCGAGCGGGTGGTCTGGCGGGTGGTGGACGGCCCGCCGGAGTGGGTCGGCACCACCGTCGAGTGGGACCTGCGCCAGGACGGCGACTGGACGATCGTGCTCTTCGCCCACCGGGGCTGGCGTGAGCCGGTCGAGTTCATGCACCACTGCGGCACGAAGTGGGGGTCCTACCTGATGAGCCTGAAGTCGCTGGTGGAGAGCGGCGAGGGCGCGCCGTCGCCGCGCGACGTGCGGATCAGCGACTGGCACTGAGCGGATCGGGCCCGGGGTCGGTGAGCAGGGCCCGGTGCTCGGTCCAGAGCCAGTGCAGATAGTGGCGCAGCCGCTCCGGGGTGGCGATCCAGCCCTCGTCGGGATAGCGGAGCAACCGGCTGACCTCGCCGGCCACCAGGTCGTACCCGCACGCCCCGGTCTCCGGCACCGGGGCGTGCGGGGCGACCGCCACGGGCAGCGGGACCATCGGCACCCGCAGACCGGCGTCGTCGGCGGCCCGCAACACGGTGAGGTAGACCCGGACCAGGTGATACGGGGAGACGACCAGCGCGAGACTGCCGATGCCCAACTCCCGAACCCGGTCGACGATCCACCGGGCCTGCTGGCCGGTGTCGCCGGCCGGCTCGGTCTGGAGCACGACCCCGTCGACCCGGCGCAGCCCGAGCGCCCGCAGGCGGTCCAGCGTGAGCGGGCGGTAGGTCCGCTCGGCCGGGTTGGTGCTCGCCACCAGCAGATGGCGCGGCGCCGGGTCGACCTCCCAGGCACGGATCGCGTCGGTGAGGCGCCAGTCCTCGCCCTGGCCGGTGGGGACCACCAGCGCGTCCACCCGCCCCGCCGCGTCGCCGGGCAGGGTGAGCACCATCGTGACCGCCTCCAGCAACGCCAGGAACCGGTCGGCCGGTACGTCCGCGAGCGCCTCCGCCGGCACGATCCGCGGCAGCGCGCCCGGCGGGCGGGACACACTCGTCACACCTGGAGATCCTGCCAGCACCTCATCGGAAGCGAGTACGCATGCTCATCCGTCCGCCCGCGCGGGGCGGCAGGATGTCCAGGTGTGACGACGAGACGTGCGGTGCTCGGCGGGCTGATCCTCGCGGCGGCCACGGCCGGCGCCTGGTGGGCCTGGCTGAGCTGGGAGTCCGGATGGACAGTGGACCCGGAGACCGGCGCGGCCAGCGGACCGTACGCGGTCCGGCAGGTGGCCGCCGCGGTGCTGACCCTGGTGGCGCTCGCCGTGGCCGGCGGGTGGTGGCTGAACACCTGGCTGGTCGCCTCGGTGATGACGGTGGCGTTCACCGTGCCGTGGGCGGCGCACGCCGCCGCGGGCGACGACAGCGGCCTGTGGGCGATCGGGGCGGCGCTGGTGGCGATCGGCACCGCGATCGGGGCGACGGTGGTCGCCGGCGGCACCGGCTGGCTACGCCGGCGGGCGGCCTGACGGGTCGCCATCGAGATGCCGGGCGACGACCGGGCCGCCGTCTAGGATGGCGGCATGAGCGCTGAGGCTGTCGGCATGCACATGCCTGCCGTCGTGACGCTCGACGACGTGGCGACGATGAACGCCGCCGACCCGAACGGCCACCGCTACGAGACGAGCCCCGAGGGGGTCCTGTCGGTCATGCCGCCGCCCGACTCGGAGCACGCGATCATCGCCAGCCGTCTCTTCGCGTGGCTGATCATGGCAGGGTGGCCGGCCGATCAGGTGCTTCAGGCAGTCGGCGTCCGGGTCCCCGGGCCGAACGGCGACGGCGGCCGGATTCCCGACCTCAGCGTGTGGCGGAAGCCGCCCGGGCGTGGCGTCTGGTCGACCGTGACAGACGTCGTGCTGGTGGTCGAGATCGTGTCGCCCGGCTCGGAGGCGATGGACTCGGTGACAAAGGTCCGGGAGTACGCGTCGGTCGGCATCCCGCGCTACTGGGTGGTGGACCGCGACGGCGCGCAGACCGTCACCCTCCACGAACTCGGCGGCGACGGCCGCTACGCCGAACACGCCCGGATGCCTCTGGCCTGGCTGTTGCAGACCGCGCCCGCGGACCACCTCGACCGGTAGGACGGCCAGGGGCCCCGCCGAACCGGCGGGGCCCCTGGGGTCACGGACGTTCGCTCAGGCGAGCGTCTTCAGGTAGTCGGGGTTGGCCTTCAGCCACTCCTCGACCGCCTTCTTCTCGTCGCCCTTGTGCGTGTTGAACATCAGGTCCTCCAGCGACGCGAGCTGGTCACCGTCCATCTTGAACTTCTTCAGCATCGCGGCGACCTCGGGGAAGTCCTCGCTGAAGCCCTGCCGGCCGAACGTGTTGATCTGCTCGGCCTTGCCCAGGGTGCCCTTCGGGTCGGTCAGGTCCTTCAGCTCGTACTTGGCGTAGGCCCAGTGCGGGTGCCAGAGCGTGACCACGATCGGCTTCTTGTCCGCGATGGCGCCGTCGAGCGCGGCCAGCATGGCCGGGGTGGAGGACGTCTTGAGCTTCATCGAGCCGTCCAGGCCGTACTGCGGGAGCACCTGCTCCTGGGTGGCCTTGGTGAGGCCGGCGCCGGGCTCGATGCCGATCATCTCGCCGCCGAACGTGCTGGCCTTGCCGGCCAGGTCGGCCAGCGAGTCGACGCCCTCGACGTACTTCGGCACCGCGATGCTGAGGCTGGCGTCGTCGTGCCACACGCCCAGCTTCTCCAGCTTGTCGCCGTACTTCTCCACGTAGGAGGCGTGGGTGAGCGGCAGCCAGCCGTCCAGGAACAGGTCGATGTCGCCGTTCGCCAGACCGCCGTAGACCAGCCCGGCCTCCAGGTTCTTGAGCTCGACCCGGTAGCCCTCGTCCTCCAGGATGTGCTGCCACAGGTTCGAGGCGGCGACCGCCTCGTCCCAGGCCATGTAGCCGATGGTGATCTTCTTGTCGCCACCGGACGCGTCGTCCGACCCGTCACCGCAGGCGGCCGCACCGCCCAGGGCCAGGGTGGCGGTCACCGCCAGCGCGAGCACGCGCTTCACTGTCGTGAACACAGAATTGTCCTTCCTTTCGGGGTGCCGGCGGTTCCGCGTACGCGGGAACCAGGGGTGCCGGCGGGGAGGGCGACGGTCAGGCGGCCTCGCGCGCGAGGCGCTGGGCCCGCGCGGAGGGGAACCGGTCGCCCACGGAATCGGTGAGCCGGTCGAGCACGACGGCGAGGACCACGACCGCGATCCCGCCCTCGAAGCCGCTGCCCACCTCGACCTGGGAGAGCGCGAACATGATCACGTCGCCGAGTCCGCCGGCGCCGACCATGCCGGCGATGACCACCATGGACAGGGCCAGCATGATCACCTGGTTCACGCCGGTCATGATCGTCGGCAGCGCCAGCGGGAGCTTCGTCCGCAGCAGCACCATCCACGGCGGCGCGCCGAAGGACTCGGCCGCCTGCACGATCTCCTTGTCGACCTGGCGCAGGCCCAGCTCGGTCAGGCGGACGCCGGGCGGCATGCTGAACACCAGCGTGGCGAGCACGCCCGGCACCGTGCCGATGCCGAAGAAGAAGATCGCCGGGATCAGGTAGACGAACGCCGGCATCGTCTGCATCAGGTCCAGCACCGGCCGAGCCAGCGCGGAGGCCCGCCTGTTCTCGGCCACGAAGACGCCCAGCGGGATCGCCAGCACGAGGGCGAGCCCGCTGGCCACGAGCACCTGCGCGAGCGTGCTCATGGTCTCCTCCCAGTAGGGCATCCCGGCCACCAGACCGAGACCGACCGCGGCGCCGAGGCCGAACTTCCAGCCGCGCAGCCACCAGCCCAGGGCGGCCAGCACCGCGACGACCGCCACTGCGGGTACGCCGTTGAGCAGTTGGTCGAGTGGGCTGACCAGGGCCTCGACCACGGACGCGACGGCGTCGAAGACCGGGCCGAGAGTACGGGTGGCCCAGTCCACCGCGGACTCCGTCCACTCACCCAGCGGAACCCGGGGCAGGGCGGCGTCGAGCGGGGATTCGCGCAGACTCATGCCGACATCTCCTTGTCGCCGACCAGTTCCGCCTCGGCGGGCCCGGTCGCGGGCTCGGCCGGTCGCGGGACCGGCGGGTGCGGGGCCGACGCGGGCGGCGCTTCGTCCGGGGTGGCGCTGGCGAGCGCGCTGAGCAGGGTGATCCGGGGGATCACCCCGGTCAGCCGGCCCCGGTCGTCCAGGACGGCCACCGGGTGCTGGCTCTCCGCGCAGTCGGCGAACAGGTCGGCCACGGCGGTGTCCTCGGTGACGGTGCGGACCCGCTCGCCCGAGACGTACCCGTCGAGGTTGGGCCGGTTCTCCCGCAGCGCGCGCAGCACCTCGTCCTCGGTGACCGTGCCGAGGAACCGCTTCCCCGGCCCGGTCACGTAGACCACCGAGGTCTGGCTCTCCCGCAGTGCCCGGGCGGCGACCCGGGGGCCGGCGTTGACGTCGAGGACGTGATGCGGCTTCTCCATCACGGAGGCGGCGGTCAGGATCCGGGTCCGGTCCACGTCGGCCACGAACTGTGCCACGTAGTCGTTCGCCGGATCGGTGAGGATCTCCTCGGCGGTGCCGATCTGGACGATACGGCCGTCGCGCATCACCGCGATCCGGTCACCGAGGCGCATCGCCTCGTTGAGGTCGTGGGTGATGAAGACGATCGTCTTGCCCAGCTCGGCCTGCAACTCCAGGAGCTGGTCCTGGATCTCGCGCCGGATGAGCGGGTCGAGCGCCGAGAACGCCTCGTCCATGAGCAGGATGTCGGTGCCGGCGGCCAGCGCCCGGGCCAGGCCGACCCGCTGGCGCATGCCGCCGGAGAGGTCGTGCGGGAGGTTGTCCGCCCACTCGGTCAGCCCGACCATGCGCAACGCGTCCATCGCGCGCTCCCGCCGCTGCGCCTTGGGCAGGCCGGCGACCTCCAGCGCGTAACCGGCGTTCTCCAGCACGGTGCGGTGCGGCATGAGCGCGAAGTGCTGGAAGACCATGCTGACCTTGTCCCGGCGCAGCTTGCGCAGCGCGGCCGGCTTGAGCGAGGTCACCTCGACCCCGTCGATCCGGACGCTGCCCGCGGTGGGGCGGAGCAGCCCGTTCAGCATCCGGATGAGGGTCGACTTCCCGGAGCCGGACAGGCCCATGACGACGAAGATCTCGCCGGGGCGTACCTCGAAGGTCGCGTCGATGACGGCCGCCGTGGCCGGTAGGCCGGCCAGCGCCTCGGCGCGCGGTGCGCCGCCCGCCAGGCGTCCCACCGCTTCGTCGGCCCGGTTGCCGAATATTTTGTAGAGCGACTTCACTGCGAGCGCGGACACGATCCCCTCTCCGACGCCGGCCACCGCGGATCGCGCCGGTGGAGGCAGTCTTCGCGTCTCGTCCGTCATATCAACATCGGTCACGTCATCTGGTCCGTGAGGGCCGGCCGAGAAACCTACCGACGTCATCGCCGCAAATCCAGTCGGGACTGCGGGGAATGTGGAACTGCACACAAAAAGCGGCGGTCGAATTCGGTCTTCCGGGTCTTCGGGTGAGCCCGCCCGCACGCTCGGGAGCCGCGTTTTCCCTGATCAGGATGCTTCCTGTTCGATCCGGCCGGGCGGCGTGGACGTCGGTGAGCGGCACTCGCGAATATGAAGGCGCTGATAGCGAATCGTCGCGTGATTGTCATATTCGGAGTTCGGTCGAGCGATCGGCGGGTGGTGCGGGAAAGGGGACGCGCCGGACCGCGTGTCGAATTCCGTCGAAACGATTCACGGGAATGTGGTGAGGTGGGGACCACATCGTGCCGCTCCGTCCGACGCGCGCTGGACGGGCCAAGGCATACATCGCCGGATGTCCGATCAGGTCCGGCCCCGGCGGGCGGTGGTGTCGCCGATGCCGCGGCAGACCTTCGAGTTCGTCGGTCGTACCGCGGCCGTCCGTCCCGCGGACTGACGGCGGCCCGCGCGGCGGGGGTCGTGCCGGTGGCGGCCCCGTCGACCCGGCTCGTCAGCCCGGGCCCAGCTCCCGGGCGACGGTCCGCAGGGCTCGGGTCAGCTCCTTAGCCGAGGGTGCGGCGTCCGGGTCGACCAGCCACTGGGCCGCCACACCGCCGAGCAGCGCCTGGTGGAACGCGCCGAGCCTGAGCGCGGTCGCCTCGTCCGTGTCCGGGTCGAGGCGGTGGAACACCTCGGCCAGCCCGAGTCGCGCCCGGTGGTTGGCGGCGGCGAACGCCGCGCGCAGGTCGGGGGAGCGGTCCATCCGGGCGATCAGCTCGAACTGCACCGCCCACAGGGGACGCAGCCGGGCGAACGACTCGATGATCCGTTCCCAGGCCAGCTCGAACCGCTGTTCGGGATCGGCGTCCGGTCCGGCGTCCCGGGCCAGCGCGCGGTCCAGCTCCTCGCCCCACTCCGCCATCGCGCCGACGAGCGCCTCGTCGAGCAGCGCCCGCGTGGTGCGGAAGTGGTAGCCGATGGCGGCCAGGCTGGTGCCGGCCGCGGTGGCCACGTCCCGGGCGGTCGTGGCCGCGTAGCCCTTCTCGATCAGGCAGCGCTTCGCCCCGGCGAGCAGGTCCTCCCGATTACCCATGCCGGACAGCGTACCGAGGGGTTGGAATTCTGTCTTGCACAAACGTCTGACACGCTTGTACCGTCGGTGGCATGACCGATGTGCTGATCTCCGGCGGCGGTGTCGCCGGCTGCGCCCTCGCCTGGTGGTTGCGTCACCACGGCTTCCGACCCACGGTCGTGGAACGGGCCGCCGCGCCCCGCAACGGCGGCTACAAGGTGGACGTCCGGGGCGCCGCCCTCACCGTGCTGGACCGGATGGGCCTGACCGGTTCGGTCCGGGCGCACGACACCGGCATGCGCCTGGCCCGATTCCTCGACCGGCGCGGCCGGCAACTCGCCACCATGGACGCGGCCCTCTTCGGCGGCCGCACGGGGGGCGACGTCGAGATCATGCGCGGCGACCTGACCCGGATCCTGCGGGCGGCGACCGGAGACGTGGAACACCGCTTCGACGAGTCGGTCACCGCGCTGCGCCCCACCGCCGACGGCGTGGACGTGACGTTCGCGCGGGGTGCGCGCCGCCGCTTCGACCTGGTGATCGGCGCCGACGGACTGCACTCGACGGTACGCCGACTCGCGTTCGGCCCGGAGTCGGCGTACCTGCGCCCACTCGGGCACCACATCGCCATCTGCACCGTGCCCGCCGGGTTCGGCGAGGAGCGGGTCGAGCTGCTGCACCCGGCCCCCGGGCGCACCGTCGGCGTCTACCGGACCGCCGGCGCGCCCGACGCCCGGGCGCTCTTCCTCTTCCGCTCGCCGGCCGACGCCCCCGACCACGGCGACGCCGCCGGGCAGCGGGCGTTGCTGGGGCGGGCGTTCGCCGACTCGGGATGGCGGGTGCCCGAGCTGCTCGCCGCGCTGCCGGACGCGCCGGACCTCTACCTCGACGCCATGAGCCAGGTCCGGATGGAGCGCTGGTCGTCCGGCCGGGTCGGCCTGGTCGGCGACGCCGCCCACGCCGCCTCGCCGGCCTCCGGTCAGGGCACCAGCCTGGGGCTGGTCGGCGCGTACGTGCTGGCCGCCGCGTTGGCCGAGGCGGGCGGGCAGCCGGCGGCCGGGTTCGCCGCGTACGAGCAGCGGATGCGGCCGTTCGTCGCGGCCAACCAGGCCCTGGCCGAGCGCAACCTGAAGGGGATGGTGCTCGGCTCGGCCACGCAGATCCGGTTCCAGACGTCGATGCTGCGCCTCCTGCCGCACCTGCCGGGCCGGGAGCGGATGGTCAGCCGGGTGGCCGAGCCGATCCGGCGGGCCTCGGACGCGATCACGCTGCCGGACCCGCCGGCCCGCGCCGCCTGAGGCTCAGGGGCGGTCCAGGCGCTCGGCGTACGCGTCGCGCAGCTCCGCCCAGCCGAAGTCCTTCGCCTCCGCGCCACGGATCGGGCCGACCGGATCGCCGTCGAGCAGGTGACCGGCGACGTCGAGGCAGAGATGCCAGCCGGCGGCCACCATCGGGGCGAGGTCGGGCCGGTCGATCCGTTGCCGGACGGTGAGCGTGGTGCCGGCGCCGGCCGGGGTCAGCTCCCAACGGAGCAGGGCGTCGCCCCAGGTGTACTCCAGCAGGCGTGGCCGGTCGGCGCGCAGCACCCGGGCCGGCGCCGGGTGGGCCCGGTCGCCGTCGACGGTGTGCAGCGTGGTCTCGCCGGGGCTGCCGAGGTCGTGGTCGGACCGGAACGGCGCCCACTGCGCCAGCTGTGCCGGGTCGGTGAGGGCGGCCCACACCTTCTCCGGCGGATGCCGGAGGTCGCGGACGAGCACCAGGTCCCACCGATCGCCCCCGGAAACCAGCTCGACGTCGGCGAGCGGGCCGGGGCGGAAACTGTCGCGCTGCATGGTCACTCCTGACTGTCGAGGTGGCGCTCCAGGGCGTCGAGGTGCGTGTCCCACATCCGCCGGTAGGGCCCGAGCCAGTCGTCCACCGCCCGCAGCGGCCCGGTGTCGACCCGGTAGATCCGCCGCTGCGCGGCGGTGCGGCAGGTGACCAGGCCGGCCTCGCGCAGCACCCGCAGGTGCTTGGAGACGGCCGGCTGGCTCATCCCCAGCGCGTCCACCAGGTCGCCGACGCTGCTCTCCGCCCGGCGCAGCCGGTCGAGGATGCGGCGGCGGGAGGGTTCGGCCAGTACGGCGAAGGCGTCCACGGACACGCTGGCAATATGCCTCACCGGTTATATGACTGTCAAGGAATGCAGGCGGGCGCTGCCGCGTCTCCGTCGGGTCCATATGCTCGGGGCATGGAACTGCGGATCTTCACCGAACCCCAGCAGGGGGCCAGCTACGACCAGTTGCTCGCCGTGGCGCGCCGCGCGGAGGAGACGGGGTTCGCCGCGTTCTTCCGCTCCGACCACTACCTGAAGATGGGCTCGGTGAGCGGGGACCCCGGTCCGACCGACGCCTGGACCACGCTCGCCGGCCTGGCCCGCGACACCACCCGGATCCGGCTCGGCACGCTGATGAGCGCCGCCACCTTCCGGCTGCCCGGCCCGCTCGCCATCACCGTGGCGCAGGTCGACCAGATGAGCGGCGGCCGGGTCGAGCTGGGCATCGGCACCGGCTGGTATGCCGAGGAGCACAGCGCGTACGGCATTCCGTTCCCGGCGCTGGGGGAGCGGTTCGACCGGCTGGAGGAGCAGCTCGCCGTCATCACCGGGCTCTGGTCCACCCCGCCCGGGTCGACGTTCGACTTCCCCGGCACCTACTACCCGGTGAGCGACTCACCGGCGCTGCCCAAGCCGGTGCAGCGGCCCCACCCGCCGATCCTGCTCGGCGGCATGGGTCCGAAGCGCACGCCCCGCCTGGCGGCCCGCTACGCCGACGAGTTCAACCTGCCGTTCGCCTCCGTCGACGACACGAAGGCGCAGTTCCAGCGGGTACGCGACGCCTGCGCCGCGATCGACCGGGACCCGTCCACCATGACCTGGTCCAACGCGCTGGTGCTGTGTTGCGGGCGCGACGACGCCGAGGTGGCCCGACGCGCCGAGGCGATCGGCCGGGATCCCGACGAGCTGCGCGCGAACGGCGCCGCCGGCACACCCGCCGAGGTGGTCGACACACTCGGCCGGTACGCCGAGACCGGCAGCGACCGCGTCTACCTCCAGGTGCTCGACCTGGCCGACCTGGACCACCTGGAGCTGGTCGCCGCCGAGGTGATGCCGCAGCTCTGAGCCCCGGCTCGGCCTGGCTCGGTTCGGCCTGGCCTGGCCTGGCTCGGTTCCGCCTGGCTCGGTCCGGCTTGGTCCGGTCCGGTCCGGTCCGGCTCGGCTCGGTCCGGCTCGGCTCGGTCCGACTCGGCCCCGAGCTTCCTCAGCCGGCCCAGCACGGTCGGGAGGAGATTTCTCCCCAAGCGCGATATGACTCAGAGTCATAATTATGACTCTGAGTCATAAGGGTTCGAGGTGACACTGCTTCTGACCGAGCGTTGCGGAGGGTGACCGTGCGCTCGGAACAGCGGCTTGTTGTCGGGCGAGCGATTCGCTGAGCCTCCGTGGCCAGGTGAGAGTCGAGCTGGCTGACAGCCGGCGTTGAGACCGGGGCGGCGCGGGACGGCCCTGCGACCGGGGCGGGTGCCTGATGGGACCGACGGACGCCGGCCCGCCGGACGCGCCTGAGGGCGGGGCGGAAGCGGGATGCCGGACGACCCGCGCCGGAACCGATGGCCGGGGACCGGGCCCGGGCCCGGAACCGATGGCCGGAACCGATGGCCGGGACCGAGGGCGGGCCGGGCTGGGGCCGGGCTGGGGTTAGGACCGGACCGGGCAGGACTGGGCAGGACCGGGCAGGGCAGGACCGGGCAGGGCAGGACCGGGCAGGGCAGGACCGGGCCGAGGCAGGACCGGGCATGGCCGGGGCAGGGACCAGGCCATGGCCGGGGCAGGGCGGATCGGGGCGGGTCCGGAGCACGCCGGGACGGCCTGGCGTCGCACCTTGGGCGGGCCGTGGTCGGCCGGGCCGGGTCAGCCGGCCGTCGCCCGCCGCACCGTGTCGAGCCGGCCGTCCCGGTCGCTGTCCAGGTACGTGACGTCCGGGACACCGTCGCCGTCCAGGTCGACCTGCACCACGTCGGCCACGCCGTCGCCGTCGAGGTCGGTCACCACCTCGACGGATCCGTCCAGGTGCCGGGTCACGATCGACCGTCCCTGCCCGGAGCGCGGCGGCGGGCCCGGCCGGGGCACCGGGTCCGGCTCGGGCTCCGGCGTCGGCGCCGGGGCCGGCGCGGTCGCGTCGGGCGCCGCACCGGTGAGGTCGGGGTCCACCCCGGTCGGATCGATCTCCTCCTCCGACGGGTACACGTCGCCGCGGAGGCTCGGGTCGCGGTAGCTGCTCATCCGCCCAGGATTCCCGCTCGGCCCCCGGAGCAACCCTGTCCGCGCCGGATGGCGCATGATGCAGCCCATGACCGACACCAACTGGGCCGGGAACGTCCGCTGGTCGGCGCGGGACCGGCACCGGCCGACCTCGGTGGACGAGGTGCGCCGGCTGGTCGCCGGGGCGGACCGGGTCCGGGCCGTCGGCACCGGCCACTCGTTCAACCGGCTCGGCGACACCGCCGGCACGCAGATCACGCTCGCCGGGCTGCCGCCCACCGTCGCGCTCGACCCCGACCGGCGCACCGTCACGGTCGCCGCCGGCGTGCGCTACGGCGACCTGGCCACCGCGCTCCACGACCAGGGGTACGCGCTGCGCAACCTCGCCTCGCTCCCGCACATCTCGGTGGCCGGCTCGGTCGCCACCGCCACCCACGGATCCGGCCCGGCGAACGGCAACCTGGCCACCGCCGTGGCCGCGCTGGAGCTGGTCACCGCCGACGGTGACCTGCTCACCGTCGACCGTACCGACCCGAGGTTCGCCGGGCTGGTGGTCAACCTGGGCGCGCTGGGCGTGGTCACCCGGCTCACCCTCGACGTGGTGCCCACGTTCGCGGTGCGGCAGTACGTGCGGCTCGGCCTGCCCCGCGCTGCCCTGGACGAGGCGCTCGACGCCGCGTACAGCGTCAGCGTCTTCACCGGGTGGCGGTCGGACCGCTTCGACCAGGTGTGGATCAAGCAGGACGCCGACCAGGCGCCGCCCTCGGCCGACTGGCTGGACACGGTGGCCGCCGGCACGCCCCGGCACCCGGTGCCCGGCATGTCGCCGGAGCACTGCACCGCCCAGCTCGGCGAGGCCGGGCCGTGGCACGAGCGCCTGCCGCACTTCCGGCTCGGCTTCACCCCGAGTAGCGGGGACGAGTTGCAGTCCGAGTGGCACGTGGCCCGCGCCGACGCGGCGGCGGCGCTCGCCGCGCTCGACCCGGTCGCCGGGCGGATCGCCGCCGTGCTCCAGGTCTGCGAGCTGCGGACGGTGGCCCCCGACGAGCTGTGGCTGAGCCCGAACTTCCGGCGGGACACGCTGGCGCTGCACTTCACCTGGGTCGGTGACCCGGTGGCGGTGGCGCCGGTGCTGGCCGAGGTGGAGCAGCGGCTCGCCCCGTACGCGCCGCGCCCGCACTGGGGCAAGCTCTTCGATCGCGATCCGGCGCCCGCGTACCCCCGGCACGGCGACTTCCGGGCCCTGCTGCGCGAGTTCGACCCGGCCGGGAAGTTCCGCACCCCGGAGATGGACGTCTACTTCCCCCGCGACTGACGGCGCTGGCTGGGCATGCGCTCCCGGCCCTCGCTTCGCTCGGTGCGGTCACTCATGCGGTCAGCGCCCGGCGGGCATCTGCTGGCGCAGGCTGCCGCGCTGCACGGCGCGGCTGATGTCGCTGGGCGAGACGATCCCGACCAGCCGGTCGTCGACCACCACCAACGCCCGGCCGTCGGTGCACTCGTTGAGCCGGGGGAGCAGGTCGTTGAGCTGCTCGTCGGGGCGGGAGAGCACCAGCTCGTCGGCCCGGCAGGACACCTCGGCCAGCGTGGTGGAGGCGCGGCGGTCCGCCGCGATGCCGCGTACCCGGTCGAGCGTGACCAGGCCGACCGGCCGGCCGTCGGCGGTCAGCGGGAGCGTCGAGTGCCGGTACGCGAAGAGGTAGTGGTCGACGAAGTCGGCCACGGTCAAATCGCCGGACGCGGTCTGCGGCTGCGGTGTCATCACGTCGCCGACCCGGATGCCGCGCAGCGCGTCGCCCATCCGGGCGGCGCGCTCCTCCTGGCCGGCGGCGCCGATCAGGAACCAACCGATCAGCGCCAGCCAGAGCCCGCCGAACCCGGCGCCTACCAGGAACCGCCACAGCCCGAGGCCGATCAGCAGGATGCCCAGCACCCACCCGGCCCGGGCGGCCACCACCGAGGCCCGGGTCCGGTCGCCGGTGGCCTTCCACACCGCGGCGCGCAGCAGCCGCCCGCCGTCCAGCGGCGCGGCCGGCAGCACGTTGAAGATCGCCAGCAGCACGTTGATGCCGGCCAGCCAGGACAGCGCGCCGAGCAGCAACCCGCCCCCGCCGGCCGCCGCGACGGCCACCGCGATCGTGCCGAACACCACGCCGATGATCAGGCTGACCAGGGGCCCGACGCCGGCGATCCGCAGCTCGGCGCCCGGGTCCTTCGCCTCGCCCTTCAACTCGGCGACGCCGCCGAAGAGCCAGAGCGTGATCCCCTCGACCTCGATGCCGTTGCGCTTGGCCACCACCGCGTGCGACACCTCGTGGGCGAGCAGGCCGAGGAAGAAGACCACCGCGGCGGCCAGGCCGGCGGCGACGTAGGCGAGCGTCGAATTTCCCGGGTACGAGCGCGGGAACAGGCTCGCCGACAGCGACCAGGCGATCAGCACGAAGATCACCAGGACGCTCCAGTTGACGCCGACGGGTACGCCCGCGATCCGGCCGAGCCGGAAACTCGCCCTCATATCCCTGTCATACCCGGCGCGGGCACCCCCACACCAGGGCCGAACGCCACCGCGCGCCGTACCGGGGGAGAGAGTATGCGTCAGCTATGGTGAGAGTATGACGCGGCGCATCACCATCAGCCTGCCCGACGACGTCGCCGAGTACGTCGAGCGGTCGCAGGGGACGACATCCGGGTTCATCGCGGACGTCCTGCGGAGGAAGATGCGGGCGGACGGGTTGCGGGCACGTTGGGCCGAGCACGGTTACGTGGTGACCGACGAGGACGTCGAGCGCGCACGGCGTCGCCTCGCGGAACAGCCACCGATCACCGATGAGCGGCACGACCGGAACATGCAGTGGCTGCGCCAGTTCGGCGACGACGAGGGGGCGGCAGCGGCGTGAACGGGCTCGTCCTGGACACCTCCGCCCTGCTCGCGTACGCCTCGGGCGACAGTGTCGAGCCCGGCGCGCTGCTCGCCCTCGCGCAGGAGGACCCGGAGCAGGCGGTGTGGATCCCGGCGCTCTGCCTGGGGGAGGCGCAGCTCCGGCTCGCCGGGTCGCCGGCGACCGACCTGCTGGACCTGCTCCTGGACGGCGACCGGGACATCGGGATCGCGGTGTACGACGGCCCGACCAGCCGCCGGGTTGCCCGGATAGCGGCGAGCTGCAAGGTGCCCCTCGACGTGGCTCACGCCGTGGCCACGGCCGTCCTCTACCGCTGCTACCTGGTCACCCGGGACGCCCGGACGGTGGCCTCGGCGGCCCCACCCGACCTGGAGATCCTCGACATCTCCGACTCGTGGACCTGAGGACTGCCCGGTGGGGGCAGGTTGTCAGCGTCGGGGTGCCTCGCTGACCACGGTCGGGGAGAACTCGTTCGCCGCCTCCACCGCCCACTCCAGCGCGAAGTCGGCCTCCTCCTCCCAGCCCGGTTCGCCGCCGACGAAGTGTGACCGGCCGGGGAACTCCCGGTAGCTGGTGATCGCGGTGGAGCTGCGGTAGAGGTTGGCCAGGCTGACGGCCAGCGACGGCGGGATGACGTGGTCCTCGCCGCCGGCCGTGATCAAGAGCGGGGCGCGGTCGTCGCGCGTGCGGTCGATCTCGGTCGCCGAGTGCGGGTCCAGGTTGGCGAACGAACCCTCGAACAGCACGTGCCCGGCGCCGGGGACGGCGTACCGCTCCCAGGCGGCGTCGGACTGGTCCTGGCTGATCGTGTTGCCGAAGGCGTACCGGAAGTCCTCGGCGGTGAACGGCACCGCGCGGTGGCGGTTGGCCGGGTTGTGCAGGATCGAGAAGCCGGAGCGCAGCGTGCTCAGCGGCAGCTTGAGCACGCCCTTGACCGGCGCGGGGTGCACGCCGACGACGGCCGCGCCGAGACGGCGGTCGAGCAGCAGTTGGGCGATCAGGCCGCCGAACGAGTGACCCATGACGATCGGCGGGCGGGGCAGCTCGCGGATGATCGCCGCGTAGTGGTCGACGATGGCCGCGATCCGTTGGCCGGCGATCGGGGTGGGGTCGGCGCGCAGCTCGGCCGGCTCCCGGTCCATGCCGGGCCAGGCCGGGGTGAGCACCCGGAAGCCGCGCGCCGCGTAGCGCTCGGCCCAGTGCTCCCAGCTGCGTGAGGTCATCCAGAGCCCGTGGATGAGCACGATCGTGTCGACCCGTCCCGTCGGTACACCCATGCCGCGGGTTACCCGGCCCGGTGGCCCTCACTCCCGGCCGGCGCCGTCGCGGCCAGCCCGTCGATCAGCAGGTCCAGGCCGAAGCCGAAGCGCTCGTCCCCACCGCCGGCCATCAGCTCGTCCAGGTGGCCCAGGATGCGCGGGTACGTCGGCGCCGGCAGGCCCTGGTAGTAGGCCCGGAGCTGCCGGTGCATGGTCGCCCACCACGTGGCCGGGTCCTGCCCGGCGGCGCGGGCCTTCTCCGCGTACAGCGCGCCCTCGTAGGCGTCGCCGGCGATGTAGAGGAAGAGCCGGTCCAGGAACCAGGCCGCCCGCTGGGGCGGTACGCCGCCGGCCAGCAGGATCTCCAGCATCCCCTCGGTGACGCGTAGCGCGTTCGGGCCGGTGGGGATGGTGGCGAGCGAGGCGAGGGCCAGGTTGGTGTGGGTGGCGTAGACCCGGTACGCCTGCCAGGCGACCTCGCGGATCTGCTCGGCCCACCGCGCCGGGTCCGGCGCCGGGACCACGATGTCGGCGCTGGCCCGGTCGACCAGCAGTTCGAGCAGTTCCTCCTTGCCGGAGACGTGGGCGTAGAGCGACGCGGGCCCGGTGCCCAGCTCCTGGGCCACCCGCCGCATGCTCAGCGCGCCCAGCCCCTCGCGGTTGATCAGGGCGAGCGCGGTGTCCACCACCGCCTGCTGGCTGAGCGGCCGGCGGGGGGCCGGCCGGCTGCGGGCGCGGGTACGCCACGGCGGGGCGGGCTGGTCGCTCACGGACACCTCCGACGGTCGGGACTCGAACATCGTACTTGCCGCGAACGCCGTTCGTTGCTAGAACGGTGTTCGAAAACGAACGCTGTTCGACTCGATCGGGGGAGCCATGACCACCGGAACCGTGACGCCGGAGCGGGCGGGCGCGTCCACCACCGGCCACCGCTGGCGCTGGATCGCGCTCGCGGTGATCCTCAGCGCCGAGGTGATGGACCTGCTCGACGTGCTGGTCACCAACCTCGCCGGCCCGGCGATCCGGGCCGACCTCGGCGGCTCGCCCGCCGTCATCCAGTGGCTCGGCGCCGGCTACACCCTGGCCATGGCCGTCGGCCTGGTCACCGGCGGCCGGCTCGGCGACCTGTACGGCCGGCGCCGGATGTTCCTGGTCGGGGTGCTCGGCTTCACCGCCGCCTCGGCCCTGTGCGCGCTGGCCGCCGGCCCCGGCACGCTGATCGCCGCCCGGGTCGTGCAGGGCCTCTTCGGCGCCCTGCTCCTCCCGCAGGGGCTCGGCCTGATCAAGGAGATGTTCTCGGCCGACGAGCTGGCCGCCGCCTTCGGCGCCTTCGGCCCGGTGATGGGCCTCTCCGCGGTCGGCGGTCCGATCCTGGCCGGGTGGTTGGTCGACGTCGACCTGGCCGGCACCGGCTGGCGAGCCATCTTCCTGATCAACGTGCCGCTCGGCCTGCTCGCCGCGCTCGGCGCGCTCTGCTTCCTGCCCGAGTCCCGGGCCACCCGGGCCACCCGCCTCGACCTGCCCGGCGTCCTGCTCGTCTCGCTCGGCGCGGTGCTGCTGGTGTATCCACTGGTGCAGGGACGGGAGCTGGGCTGGCCCTGGTGGACGCTGGCCATGCCGGTCGGCGCGGTCCTGGTCCTCGCGCTCTTCGCCCGCTACGAGCTGGCCCGACAGCGCGCCGGCCGCGACCCGCTGGTCGTGCCGACGCTGTTCCGCCGCCGCGCGTTCACCGGTGGGCTGGTCGCGGGCCTGGCGTTCTTCACCGCGCTGACCGGCTTCTCGCTGGTGTTCAGCCTCTATCTCCAGCTCGGCCTGGGCTGGTCACCGCTGCGCACCGGCCTGGCCTCGGTCCCGCAGGCGCTCGGCATGGTGCTCGCGTTCGTGCTGGCCGGCGCCGGCCTGGCGCGGCGTCTCGGCCGGCGGCTGATCCACCTCGGCCTGGGGGTGGTGGTGGCCGGCGTGGCCGGGATGCTGCTCACCCTGCGTCTGGTAGGCGACGACGTCACCCCGTGGCGGCTGACGCCCGCGCTGCTCGCGGTCGGCTTCGGGATGGGGCTGGTGATGGCGCCCTTCTTCGACATCGTGCTCTCCGGGGTGGACGAGGAGGAGACCGGCTCGGCCTCCGGCACGCTCACCGCTGTCCAGCAGCTCGGCGGCGCGCTCGGTGTGGCCCTGCTCGGCACCGTCTTCTTCGACGCCGCGACCGCGGGGGTCGGCCACGCCGTGCGGGTCACCCTCGTCGCGGAGCTGGGCCTGCTGCTGGTCACGATCGCCGGCGCGTTCCTGCTGCCCCGCCGCGCCCGCGAGGGCGTCGCCCACTGACCGGCACGCCCGGGTGGCGGCCCCGCCGCCCGGGCGGTCCTGACAAATGTCACGGGCGGAAGGTGACGGCTGCTCCCGGGTCCGGTGCGTCGCGGGCCGGAGCATCGTGGACATGACCGACACCGCACCGGCCGTCGAACTGGCCGGACTCACCAAGACCTTCGGCCCGGTGACCGCCGTCGACGGGCTCAGCCTGCGGATCACCCCCGGTGAGGTGGTGGCCTTCCTCGGCCCGAACGGCGCCGGCAAGACCACCACCGTGGACATGCTGCTCGGGCTGGCCCGCCCGGACGCGGGCACCGTCCGGCTCTTCGGCGGCACCCCGGCCGACGCCGTCCGGCTCGGCCGCGTCGCCGCCGTGATGCAGACCGGCGGCCTGCTCAAGGACCTCACGGTCGCCGAGACGGTACGCATGACCGCGCACTTCTACGGCCACACCCGGCCGGTGACCGAGGTGCTGGAGCGCGCCGGCATCGCCGAGATCGCCGACCGGCCGGTCGGGAAGTGCTCCGGCGGCCAGCAGCAGCGGCTGCGCTTCGCCCTCGCGCTGCTGCCCGACCCGGACCTGATGGTGCTGGACGAGCCGACCACCGGCATGGACGTCGAGGGCCGGCGCGACTTCTGGCGGGCGATCCGGGCCGACGCCCGCTCCGGCCGAACCGTCCTGTTCGCCACCCACTACCTGGACGAGGCCGACGCGTACGCGGACCGGATCGTGCTGGTTAGGCAGGGACGGGTGGTGGCCGACGGCACCACCGCGGAGATCAAGAACCTGGCCGCCGGCCGGGTGGTGCGCGCCACCCTGCCCGGCGCCGACCAGGCCGCGCTCGCCGCGCTGCCCGGCGTGCGCTCGGTCGAGGTACGCGGCGACGCGATCCTCGTGCACAGCGAGGACTCCGACGTGGTCGCCCGGCACCTGCTGACCCGGACCGACGCCTGGGACCTGGAGATCACCTCCCGCAACCTCGAGGACGCGTTCCTCGCCCTCACCGCCGCCGCCTGACACCGACCTTCCCGGGAGCATCGCCATGACCGCCACCTCATCGCCCACCACCGCCGAGCCCCGCCGGGCCGACCGCCGGCCCCCCGCGCTCGGTGGCTTCTGCACCCCGGTGCTCGCAATCGAGATCCGCCGGGTGCTGCGCAACCGCCGCACGCTGATGTTCATCCTGGTCATGCCGGCGGTGTTCTTCCTCCTGTTCGGACTGCCCTCGCGCGGCGACAAGCTGGACAACGGCCTGCCGGTCACCGGTTGGATCATGATCAGCCTGGCGGTGTACGCGGCCATGGTCGCCACCACCAGCGCCGGCGCCGCCGTCGCCACCGAGCGCGCGCTGGGCTGGAGCCGGCAGCTGCGGCTGACCCCGCTGCGCCCGGCCGCGTACGTGGCGACGAAGGTGGCCACCGCGATGGTGCTCGGCCTGCTCGGCGTGCTGGTGGAGTTCGCCGTCGGGGCCGCCTCCGGGGTCCGGCTGCCGGCCCACGTCTGGCTGGAGTCCGGCCTGACCGCCTGGATCGGCTCGCTGGTCTTCGCCGCGTTCGGCCTCTTCGTCGGCTACCTCGCCCCGGCCGAGAACGTCATGCAGTTCATGGGCCCGGCGCTGGCCATCCTGGCCATGCTGGGTGGCCTGTTCGTTCCCCTCGACCTGCTGCCCGACGTGATGCGGCAGATCGCCACGTTCACCCCGGTGTACGGGGTCGGTCAGCTCGCCCGCGCGCCGCTGACCGGCACCGGGGTGGACTGGGCGGCGGTCGCCAACGTGGCCGCCTGGACCGCGTTCTTCGGCCTCGGCGCGGCCCGGCTGTTCCGCCGGGACACCACCCGGGTCTGAGCGGGGTCTAGCGTGGTCGGCGTGACGTCGCCGCCCGACCGGGTCCGGCCGGCGAACCGCCACTGGCGGTTCACCGGCTGGCTCCTGGCGGCGGTCTGGCTGTTCTTCCTCAACATCCCGTTCGTCACCGCGCTGCACCAGCCGGAGCTGTGGCGGCGGTTGCTCGGGCTCGCCTCGGTGGTCGCCTTCGGCGTCGCGTACGTGCTGATCTTCGAGTGGGGCCGGGCCTGCCGGCAGCAGCACCGCCCGGTCCCGCCGGGACGGGCCCGGCTGCTGATCGCGCTGCTGCTCGCGCTCGGCCTGGTCGGCATCCCGGGCACCGGCGGCGACTGGCTGGCCACGCTGGTCTTCGTGGCCGCCGCCGCGGTGTTCCTGCTGCCACCGGTGGAGTCGCTGGTCGTGGTGGCGCTGGCCGCGGCGACGCCGCCGGTGACCTCGCGTCTCGTGCCCGGCTGGGAGTCGGAGAGCACCGTCGTCTTCGCGGTGCTGCTCGCCTCGTTCGCCATGTTCGGGGTGAGCCGGCTGGCCCAGCGCAACGCCGAACTCCAGGCCGCGCAGCGGGAGATCCACCGGCTCGCGGTCGCCGAGGAACGCGCCCGCACCGCCCGCGACCTGCACGACATCCTCGGGCACTCGCTGACCGTGGTGGCGGTCAAGGCCGAGCTGGCCGGCCGGCTGCTGGAGCTGGATCCGGCCCGGGCGGCGACCGAGATCGCCGACGTGGAGCGGCTGGCCCGGGAGGCGCTGGCCGACGTGCGGGGCACCGTCGGGGCGTACCGCGGGGTGGACCTCGCGTCCGAGCTGGCCGGCGCCCGGTCGGCGCTGGCCGCCGCGGGCGTGGCGGCGGAGCTGCCGGAGGAGGTGCCGCCGCTGTCGGCGGACCGGGACGAGCTGTTCGGCTGGGCGGTGCGGGAAGGGGTGACCAACGTGGTGCGGCACAGCGGCGCGCGGCGCTGCGTGATCCGGGTGGATCCGACGGCGGTGGAGGTGCGCGACGACGGTCGGGGACCGGCCGGCGAACCGGCCGGGTCCGGGCACGGGCTGGTCGGGCTGCGGGAGCGGGCGGCCCGGCTGGACGCGACGGTGACGGTGGCCCGGTCGACCGGCGGGCGCGGCTTCCTGCTCCGGGTGTCGGTGCCCGCCGCGGACCCGGACGGGGTGCGCGGGTGACCGGGGCGATCCGACTGCTGCTCGCCGACGACCAGGCGCTGGTGCGCGGCGCGCTGGCCGCGCTGCTGTCGCTGGAGCCGGACCTGACCGTGGTGGCCGAGGTGAGCCGGGGCGACGAGGTGGTGCCGGAGGCGCTGCGGACCCGCCCCGACGTGGCGTTGCTCGACGTGGAGATGCCCGGCCTGGACGGGGTGGCCGCGGCGGCCGCGCTGCGCGACGCGCTGCCCGCCTGCCGGGTGCTTGTGGTGACCACGTTCGGTCGGCCCGGCTACCTGCGCCGGGCGATGGAGGCGGGCGCGAACGGCTTCGTGGTCAAGGACACCCCGGCCCGGCAGCTCGCCGATGCGGTCCGCCGGGTGCACGCCGGCCTGCGGGTGGTCGACCCGACGCTGGCCGCCGAGACGCTGGCCAGCGGGTCGAGTCCGCTCACCGAGCGGGAGACCGAGGTGCTGCGCACGGCCCGGGGCGGTGGCACGGTGGCCGAGCTGGCCGCGACGCTGCACCTGTCCGAGGGGACGGTCCGCAACCACCTCTCGTCCGCCATCGGCAAGACCGGCGCCCGCAACCGCGCCGACGCCGTCCGTGTCGCCGAGGCCAACGGCTGGCTGCTCGGGTAGAAGGAAGGGCCCCCTCTTAACGCCTCCGGTAGAGGAAGGGCCCCTTCTTAACGGGGAGTGTTAAGAAGGGGCCCTTCCTTGCACGGCTGGGCGGTCAGGGGAGGCGGTCGACGACCACGAGGCTGGTGCCGGGTTCCAGTTCCGCGAGGAGCTGGCGCTGGGCGCTGCGGGTCAGCCGGATGCAGCCGTTGGTGACGTTCTCGCCGAGTGTGTCGTCGTTGTACCAGCTGTGCAGTCCGATGTGGGCGCCGCGCAGCCCGGTCGGCACCGCGTCCGGGTCGTCGGGGATCGCGCCGAGGGCGAAGATGTCGACGCCGCCGTAGACGTCCTGCGGGGGTGGGGTGCGACCCAGCACGAACGTGCGACCGAGCGGGGTGAGCTGGCCGGACATGCCGAGGCTGACCGGCCAGGAGCGCACCGCGCGCCCGTCCCGGTTCCAGGTGAGCCGGTGCGTGCGGCGCTCCACCAGGATCTGGTCGCGCAGCGCCACGGTGGTCCAGCCGCCGGACGGCAGCCAGCCGACGGTGCGGTTGGCCGAGGGGAGCAGCACCGCGGTCCAGCCGGCCCGGCGTTCGACGATCGGCACGGTCAGCCGGACCCCGCTGATGGTCGGGGCGAGGAAGGCCAGCGGTCGACCGCCGGGCGCGTCGTAGGCGGCCACGTTCCGGTCCGGGCGCAGCCCTTCGCCGAGCGGGCTGGTGTCGGCCGGGGCCGGATCGGCCGGGAAACCGCGGGGCGCCGGGTCGTAGGTGACCACCGGCAGGTCGGCGGGCGCGGGCGCGGCGGGCGGGACGGACTCCATCGGCGACAGGCTCGGCGAGGCCGGCGGGGGCGTCGGAGGTCCGGCCACGGTCGGCGCGGGCGGCGGAGCGGTGGCGCTGAGCGCACGGCCCACCAGCAGCGCGGCGACCAGCAGCAGCGGTACGCCGAGCGCGGCGAGCAACCAGCCGGGAGGCCAACGCGCGGTAAACCGGTCGAACAGCACGAAACTGACTGTAACCGAACGGAAGCCCCCGTACCGCTAAGTGCGGCACGGGGGCTTCCGGGTGAGGTCAGCTCAGCTTCGCGCCCACGTGAATGGCGATCGCGTCGTGCGCGTTGACGGTGGCCGCGAACCAGCCCGCCGAGTCCACGGTGATCACCGGTCCGCTGCACGAGCCGTTGCTGAACGTGCCGTGGATGATGTCGCAGTAGCGCCCGGCCGGCAGGCCGGTGTAGTACGACCGGCCGCTGATCGCGGAGTCCTCGTCGTTGAGGGTCAGGTAGCCCTTGCCGGCCCGGCTGAACGCGATGTGCTGGTAGCCGTTGTCGTACCAGTTGGTGACGCCGGCGCCCTCGGTGGCGTTGCGGAAGCCCACCATGTTGGCGATGACCGGCCAGCGGTGCTCGCACTCCCAGCCCGAGTAGCAGGTGGTGTTGGTGACCTTGTTGCTGCCGTCCGACGGGGGACCCTGGTCCCGACCGGAGTACGTGAAGCTCGACATCACCGCCGGGGTGCCGTACGGCCAGGCCAGCATGAACGCGTTGGCCAGGGCGTACTCGCCGCGGTCGCGGTAGGTGAGCACGCCGCCCTCGCGCTGGGTGTCGTGGTTGTCCGTGAAGACCACCGCCTTCGCGCTCGACAGGTAGCCCCAGGACTCGCCGAAGTTCCGCAGGTACGCCAGCCGCTCGTTGTTGAACATCCGGGCCAGGTCCTTGCCGTACCGGAACTCGTGCACGTCGCCGTTGCCGGTGTACTCGGTCGGCTGGACCGGCTCACCCGCGCCGTAGATGACCTCCTGCACCAGGTACGCCGGCCGGGACAGCTTGGCCTTGATCGCCGCGATGTCGGCGGCCGGCATGTGCTTGCTGCCGTCCAGCCGGAACCCGTCGACGCCGAGCGAGAGCAGGTCGTTGAGGTACGTGGCCAGCCGGGTGCGGACGTAGTCCGACTCGGTCTTGAGGTCGGCGAGGTTGACCAGCTCGCAGTTCTGCACCTCGTACCGGTCGTTGTAGTTGGCGATGTCGTTGTTGCCGTTGCGGCCGCAGTAGTGGAAGTCCTGCGACGAGTAGACACCCGGGTAGGTGTAGTGGCCGTACGACGTGCCGGCCCAGCCGGTGCCGCCGTTCTCCTGCCCGGACATGTGGTTGACCACGGCGTCGACGATCACCTTGACGCCGGCGTTGTGGCAGGTGTTCACCATGGACTGGAACTGGGCGCGGGTGCCCTTGCGGGACTCGATCCGGTAGCTGACCGGCTGGTAGGACACCCACCACGGGCTGCTGTTGACGTGCTCCTGCGGCGGGGACACCTGGACGTAGCCGTAGCCCTTGGGGCCGAGCGTGCTGGTGCACTCGTTGGCCACCGAGGTCCAGTTCCACTCGAAGAGCTGGACGATGACCTTCTTGCTTCCGGGGGTCGCGGCGGCGGCCGGGGGAGCCGCCACTGTGGTCGGGACGAGCAGGCTCGCGGCCAGGCCCAGGACGAGGGCCGCGGCGCGGCATCGGCGTCGATGCATCAGGACTCCTGCGGGGTGCGGGGGTGCGGGGGAGTGGAGCCTGGGGAGGGCGTCAGTGCCGGCTTCTTGCAACCGACGCTGAAATTTTCCGCAAGGTTACGAGTGTGTTGCAAGGACTGTCAATGCATGGGCATCCGTCGTTGCGTTCCGTGCTACACGCGCGCCCGGTCGGGACGGTTCGAGGAATCGACCGAGAAATTCCTTACCGGAGGTGATCCGTCCGGGGCGTCGCTCCGTACCTGAGGTGGGAGCAGGGTCGGCCGGTGGGGGCGCCGCCGCGAGACGATCGAGGAGCAGATGGCCCGGGCACAGCAGAACGAGAAGGCGACGACCGTCCGGACCACCACCACCAGCCGTGGTGTCCGGACCATGTCGAAGTCCGCGATGGTGGCGCTGACCGCCTCCGCGCTCGGCCTCGCGTGGGCGGGTGTCGAGCTCGCCGGCGCCGGCGGCGTCATGTACTCGTACGGATTCTTCTTCACCGAGTTCTTCGCCGGGGTGGTCGCCCTGGTCTCACTGAGCCTCACCGTGATGCTGGGGCTGCTCGCCACCGACCGGCTGGTGCTGCTCATCCGACACCGGGTGCTGCTCCAGTCGGCGCACCGGGCCACCGGCGTGCTCGGCGTGGCCGGGCTGCTCTTCCACGTCATCACCAAGATCGCGATCGGGCGGGCCGGGCCCACCGACGCGGTGGTGCCGTTCGTCGGCGGCAGCGGCCTCTACGTCGGGCTCGGCACTGTCGCCGCGATGCTGATGGTCAGCGTGCTCTGGACCGGCCTGATCCGGGTCCGGTTCGCCGGCGTCGGTCCGAAGTGGTTCTGGCGGGCGCTGCACTCGATGGCGTACGTGTCCTGGCCGTTCGCGCTGCTGCACGGGCTCAACGCGGGCCGGACGGCGGCCGGTTGGGTGGTGCTCAGCTACCTCGCCTGTGTGCTGCTCGTGGTGATGGCGCTGCTGGTGCGCCTCTCCGTCCACCTCGGCAAACGCAGCCGCGAGCAGCACCAGGCCGCCGCGCTGAACAAGGCGATGGCGGGCAAGGGCGAGGAGCGCACCGGCGTGTTCGCCGCGCTCGGCCGCAAGAAGGCCGCTGACAAGGAGGAGAGCGGCACCGACCGGGGCCGCTGGGCCGAGGCGACCGCCACCTGGACCGCGCCGGCCGGCACCGCCCGCCGGCGGGACCCCGAGCGGTTCGCCGTACCGGTGGTGCCGGAACCCGGATCGTTGCGCGAGCCGGTGCGCGCGGCCGCCGCCCGGCGGCGCGGCGGGGAGACGGACGCGCCGGAACGCCGCGTCCGGACGCAGGAGGTCCCGGTCGCGCGGCGCACCTCGCGGCGCGGGGACGACGAGCGCGAGCCGGTACGCCGCGGCCGGGACTCCGAGCGGGTGCCCGCCGTCCGGCGGAACACCGAGGAGTTGGAGCCGGTCGGCCGGCGGGACGGGGAACGGTCCCGTCGCCGCCGCCGGGACGACGAGGAGCGGGTGAGCCGCCGGTCCCGGGCCGACGAGGACATGGTCGCGCAGTACTCGGCCCCGCCGGAGAGCGGCGGCCGGCACTCCGCCCCGCCGGACACCGGCGGCCGCCACTCGGCCCCGCCGGACAGCAGCCGGTACGCCACCCCCGCCGAGGTGGCCCGCTACTCGGCCCCGCCACGTCCGACGGACGAGGCGGAGGAGCCGTGGGACAGCCCGCGCCGCTGGGAGAGCCGCCCGGTCTCCGGCGAGCCGATCTCGGCCGGACCGATCTCCGGAACCCCGGTCACCGCGGAGCCGCGCAGCGGTTCCGGCCGGCGCTACCGCGACGAGGAGGAGGACGTGCCGGAGGAGCCGGACTACTGGCGGCCGCCGGCCCGCTACGCCGCCGACGACGAGTTTGTCGACGACACCCCCACGCTTGTCGACCTGGCCTCCCGCCGGGCGCTGCGGGCCACCAAGGAGAGCCGCTCCAGCCGGCGCAAGCGGGCCGACGCGGACGCGGTCGACGGCGCCTACTGGGCCGGGCTGCGGGGTGAGGCCCGATGATGCGGACGACCGTTCCCCCGGTCGCCTGCGTCGGCGAACCCCGCCTGACCGCCGGCTTCGCCGAGTTCGGCCGGCTCGACCTGCTCGCCCACGAGGAGGTGCACGGCCCGATCGGTCCGATGGAGCCGGCGGCGCTGCTGCGGCTCGCCGAGGCGATCGACCTCAAGGGCAAGGGCGGCGCGGGCTTCCCGTTCGCCCGCAAGCTGCGCGCGGTGCTGGAGTCCTGCGAGCGGCAGGACCTGTCCGCCGTGGTGGTGGTCAACGCCAGCGAGGGCGAGCCGGCCAGCTGGAAGGACAAGGTGCTGCTCACCCGGGCCCCGCACCTCGTCCTGGACGGCGCCGCGCTGGCCGCGTTCGCGCTGGACGCCGACGAGATCGTGATCGGGGTGGCCGACGACGACGTGGGCCGGCCATCGCTCACCGAGGCGTTGCAGGAGCGGCGGATGCCGGTGCCGACCACCATCGTCACCGTGCCGCACCGGTTCATCTCCGGTGAGGGCGGCGCGCTGGTCAACGGCATCAACGGCCTGCCGCACATCCCGCCCGGCACCAAGAAGCGCTCCAGCGACTCCGGCGTCGGCGGGCTGCCCACCCTGCTCTCCAACGCCGAGACGTACGCCCAGCTCGCGGTCGCCGCCCGGATCGGCCCGTACGAGTACGCCGCGCTCGGCACCGACGACGAGCCGGGCACCGTGCTGCTCACCGTCACCGGGTCGGCGAAGCGGCCGGCCGTGGTGGAGTGCGCGGCCGGCACCCCGCTGCGCGAGATCCTCGACCTGTGCGAGGTGCCGCCCGGGCCGGGCATCCTGATGGGCGGCTACCACGGCAAGTGGATCACCGCCGAGGCGGCGGAGCGGGCCGAGGTCTCCCGCAAGGGACTGGCCGCGGTGGGCGGCACGCTCGGAGCCGGCATCATCGTGCCGCTCGGCACCGACACCTGCCCGCTCGGCGAGGCCGCCCAGGTGGTCCGCTACCTGGCCGGTGAGTCCGCCGGGCAGTGCGGCCCGTGCAAGATGGGGCTGCCCGACCTGGCCCGCTCCGTCGACCTCGCCGTCTCCGGCAGCGCCCCGATCGAGCTGGTCCGGGCCGCCGCCGGCGACGTGAAGGGGCGCGGCGCGTGCAGCCACCCGGACGGCACCGCCCGGTTCGCACTGTCCGCCATGGAGGTGTTCGCCGACGACCTGCGGCTGCACGCCACCGGGGAGGGCTGCGGCAGACGGGTCAAGGGCACGATGGGCCTGCCCGGCGCGCCCGACGGCAACCCGCAGAAGCTCACCCTGGACTGGTCCCGCTGCGACGGGCACGGACTCTGCGCGCACGTGGTGCCGGACTTCATCCGGCTCGACGGCAACGGCTTCCCCGCCTTCCCCGCCACCCCGGTGCCGACCTGGCTGCGCGAGGGCGCGCTCAAGGCGGTCAAGGTCTGTCCCGAACTCGCGCTCCGGCTGGTCAAGGCGGAGTGACGACCACGTCAGGAGCGTCGATGGCAGCACACACCGTTCGTCGTCTCGGGGCCGCCGCCCTGCTGGCCGCCACGCTCACCGTCACGGCGGCCTGCGCGGTCGGCCCGGAGCGGACCACGTCGGTCGGTGCGGTGGCCGCCCCGTCCGCCGCCGCGCCGGCCGCCGCCGCGAGCGCGCCGGCCGGCCCGTCGTCGACCGCCCCGTCGCCGTCCGCGCCGGCCCGGGTGCCGAAGACGCTGGCTTTCGACGCGAAGACCCTCGACGGTACGGCGTTCTCCGCCGCCGCCCTGGCCGGGCGGCCGGTGGTGCTCTGGTTCTGGGCCCCCTGGTGCGCCACCTGCGCCAGCCAGGCGTGGACCGTCGCCGAGATCGCCCCGACCTACCGGGACACGGTGCCGATCGTCGGCGTCGCCGGGCTCGGTCAGCAGAAGGCGATGAGGGAGTTCGTCACCGAGTTCGACCTGGCCGGCACCCCGCAGCTCGACGACCGCGCCGGCGCGGTGTGGCGCCGCTTCAAGGTGGTCGAGCAGAGCACGTTCGTCATCCTCGACCGGGACGGCAAGGTGGTCCACCAGGGCTTCCTCGACGGCGAGTCGCTCACCCGGCAGGTCGAGACGCTGGCCCGGGGATGACCGGCGCACTGCTGCTCGCCCGGCGGCTACGTCGCCTGGTACGGCTGGTACGAGGTGCGCCTCGCCCGGGGCCGCCACGACGCCTTCACCGACCCGATGATCCGCACCGCCGCCCGAGCGCAGCAGGCCCTGGTGGGCGCCGTCGACACTCTGGGCCCCGCCGTCCTCACGGCCCTCCTGAGCCTGCTCCTCCTAACCACCCTCACCCCCCGCCCCCGCCCCCCGCTCCCGCTCCCGCTCCCCCTCCCGCGATCTTGCAGTTGGTGCCCGGGCGGAAGGGGTGAAGCGGACTTCCCGCGGGCCGAAAGTGCAAGATCGCGGGGGAGAGGTGGGGGCGGCGGGGGAGCGGGGGCGGGTCAGCGCGGCGTGAGGCGGTCGGTGCCGAGCTTGTCGCGCAGCACCTCGGGGACCACGACCGAGCCGTCGGGCTGCTGGCACTGCTCCAGGATGGCCGGGAACAGCCGGCTGGTGGCCAGCGCCGAACCGTTGAGCGTGTGCACGAACCGGGTCTGCTTCGCGCCCGGCTCGCGGTAGCGGATGGCCGCCCGGCGGGCCTGGTAGTCGCCGGCCCAGGAGACCGACGACACCTCCTTGTACTTGCCGGTGCTCGGCATCCACACCTCGACGTCGAGCGTCTTCTTCATCGAGGCGCTCGCGTCACCGGCGGCGAGCAGGCTGGTCTGGAAGTGCAGACCGAGCTTGTCGACCAGGCCCTCGACGTGCCCGACCATCGCCTCCAGCGCCTCGCCCGCCTGCTCCGGCAGCGTGAACTGGAAGATCTCCACCTTGTTGAACTGGTGGCCGCGCACCGTGCCGCGCTCGTCCGAGTGCGAGCCGGCCGCCTCGCGGCGGTAGCACGGGGTGTAGGCGAACGCCTTGACCGGCAGCCGGCCCGTCTCCAGGATCTCGTCCTGGTAGGCGCCGAGGATCGCCGTCTCCGACGTGGGCAGCAGGAACTGCCCGCGCGGGGCCGACTGCCGGTCCAGGTGGTAGACGTCGTCGTAGAACTTCGGGAACTGCCCGGCGGCGAAGCCGGCGGTGTCCAGCAGCAGGTGCGGCGGGAGCAGGAACTCGTAGCCGGCCTGGATGTTCTGCTCGATCAGCCAGTTGACCAGCGCCCACTCCAGCCGGGCGCCCATGCCGGTGTACATCCAGAAGCCCGAGCCGCCGAGCTTCACGCCCCGCTCGTGGTCGACCAGGCCGAGCGCGCGGCTCAGCTCCACGTGGTCGCGCACCTTCTCGATGGCCGGCGGCTCACCGAACGTCCGCACCACCCGGTTGGCCTCCTTGCCCCCGGCGACCACGTCGTCGGCGGGCAGGTTGGGCAGCTCGCTCATCGCCGAGCGGAGCCGGGACTGCACCTCGTCGAGCTGGGACTCCAGCTCCGCGAGCTGCTTGCGCTCGGCCTCCGGGGCGACCGGCTGCGGCGTGGTGCCGGACCGCTTCGCCTCCGCGTACGCGCGCGCCTCGGCCTTGCGGCGCTGCCGCTCGGCGTCTATCTCCGTGATCAGCGCGCGTCGTTCCTGGTCGAGCCGCTGGATGTCGTCCAGCGCCCGGGTGACCTCGGCGGGATCCAGACGCTTCGCCAGCGCGGTCGCCACCGCCTCGCGATCCTTCCGGATCAACTCCATGTCGAGCATGCTGCTCGTACGCCTCCGTCCAGGCAGTCAGGTGGGACCCCCAGATGCTACCGTCGCGGCCCCGCCGGCCCGGGCCCGCCCGGTCTACAGGCGCACGGGCATGAGGACGGAGAACGCGTGCGCGTCGTCGGCCCGGCGCACCGCCAGCGGGGTGATCGGCCCGTCCAGCTCCAGCACGAGCTGCCCGCCGCCGGCGTCCAGCGCGTCGAGCAGGTACTCCCGGTTCACCCCGACCCGCAACCCGTCCGCGACCGGCGCGGCCTCCGGGTCGACCAGGCGCAGCTCGCCCCGGCCGTCCAGGCCCAGGGCCACCACCTCGTGCGCGACCCCGTCGTGCGCCCGGTGACAGACCGGGACGTCGGCCGCGGTGAGCGCCGCGCGCAGCGCCGCGCCGTCCACCGGGATCCGGTACGCGGGCGCGTCGCCGACCCGCGCGCGCAGCAGCCGGCGGACGTCCGGGAAGTCGTACGGCAGCGGGACGGCGGTCACCGGCCGGTCCCCGACCGAGACGGTCACCCGGTCCGCGGCGACCTCGGCCGCCACGGTCGGCCCGGCGTCGGTGTCCAGCGCGGCGCGCAGTTCGTCGACGGCGGCCACCGGCAGCAGCGCGGTCACCGGCGGACCGTCGACCGTGGCGTCGACCCGGGCCACGGCCATCCGGAACCGGTCGGTGGCGGACAGGTGCACGCCGTCCGGCTCGACCGCCAGCAGCACGCCGGACAGGGCCGGCAGCTCCGGATCGGCGCCGACGGCGAAGCGTACGGCGTCCACCGCCTCGGACAGGGCGGCGCGGGACAGCACGAGTCGGGTGGTCACGGTGGTCTCCTCCGGGTCGATCAGTCGACGGATCCGGGAGAGCTCGCGTCGCGCGTCGGTGAGGCCGTCCTCCAGCCGCCGCAGGTGCGCGTCGAGCAGGCGGTGCACCTCGGCCGGCCGGTGCCGGTGCCGCAGCGCCTCGGCGATCCCGGCCAGCGGCATGCCGACCCGCCGCAGCCCGGCCACCAGGCGCGCCGGCGCCACCTGGTCGCCGGTGTACCAGCGGTAGCCGGTCACCGGGGCCACCCGGGCCGGCGTCAGCACCCCGGAACGGTCGTAGAACCGCAGGGCGCTGATCGTCAACCCGCTGGCCCGGGCCAGCTCACCGATGCTGCGAAGTTCGCTCTCCACGGCCGTCATCCTGTGACCTCGACCAGGTCGAGGGTCAACGTCCCTCGGGCAGGGTGCGGAACGTGATCCCGGCCCGGACCAGCCGGTCCAGCAACGCGTCGCCCATCGCGGCCACCGGGGTGACCTGGCCGGCGGTCTCCGGCAGGTCGTCGAACGCCAGGCAGAGCGCCGACTCGGCGAGCATCTTGGCGGTCTCGTCGTAGCCGGGGTCGCCGCCGGCCACCTCGGTCACCACCCGCCGGCCGCCGCCGGCGCCCACGAACCGCACCCGGAACCAGGACTTCGCCCGCTGCTCGGCGCTCGGCCCCTGGCCGGAGGCGAGCCGACCGAGCAGCCAGCGTCGGGTCGGCGGCACCTTGACCAGCCCGAGCACACCGGCCAGGCCGGCACCGGCCACCAGCACGGTGGGCAGCCGCTTCACCGCCGCGAAGTGCCGGTAGCGGAAGTCCGGGCCGTACTCCGGGCGGGCCGCCGCGGACCGGCGGACGACCTGCGGGTCGATGGTGGGCAGCGGGACCGCCCACTGGTCGAACTCGCGGACCCGGCCCACCTTGCCGGGCACCGCCCGCACCCGCCGCCCCTCCGGTCGCGGCTCCACCGCCCGGCGGGCCCGGGCCGCCCGGCTCGCCTCGCCGGTGCGGGCGAACGCGGTCAGCGCCGAGTGGTACGTGCCGGCGGAGAAGCGGCCACCGGCCCGCACGTAGCCGTCCACCGTGACCGGGCCGTCGGTGGGAAGCTGCTTGACCGTGTACCAGACGCCCAGGTCGTGCGGGATCGAGTCGAAGCCGCAGGCGTGCACCAGGCGCGCGCCGGTGCGCACCGCCTCGGCGTGGTGCCGCACGTACATGAGGTCGACGAACTCCGGCTCGCCGGTGATGTCGAGGTAGTCGGTGCCGGCGCCGGCGCAGGCGGCCACCAGCGGGGCGCCGTGGTGCACGTACGGGCCGACGGTGCTGGCGACCACCCGGGCGCTCTCCGCCACCGCCCGCAGCGACGCCGGGTCGGTCACGTCCGCGGTGAGCAGGGGCAGGTCCGCCAGGCCGGGGTCGATCGCGGCCAGCCGGTCGCGGACGGCGGCGAGCTTGGCCGGGTTGCGCCCGGCGAGCGCCCAGCGCAGCCGGTCCGGCGCGTGCCGGGCCAGGTACTCCGCGGTCAGGCCGCCGGTGAAGCCGGTGGCGCCGAACAGGACGAGGTCGTACGGACGGTCTGCGCGCATCCGCCGAGTGTGCCATCCGCGCCCGCCCGGATCACGGGGTGAAGACCACCCGGACGCAGCCGTCGGCCCGGTCCCGGAACAACGCGTACCCGTCGGCGCCCCGCTCCAGCGGCAGCCGGTGGGTGGCCAGGTGCTCGGTCACCAGCTCGTCCCGGGCCATCCGGTCCAGCAGCTCGGGGATGGCGCCCGGCCCGGCGCGTCGGCCGCCGCGCACCACCAGACCCTTCTCCGCCACCGCGCCGACCGGGAACCGGTCAACGAACCCGGCCCCGCCGTCGAGCACCACCACCGTGCCGCCCTTGCGGCAGGCGTGCACCGCCTCGCGCAGCGCCACCCCGCCGTCCGGCTCGCCGGTCGGCCACCGCGTCGGCCCGGCCGGCGGACCCGCCGCGTCCACGCACACGTCCGGTCCCCGGCCGCCGCTGCGTTCCCGCAGCTCGGCGAGGACGTCCACGTACCGGTGGTTGAGCGCCTCGACGCCCGGATTCCGGGTCACCATCCGCAGCCGGTCGTCGTGCTCGTCGACCACGACCACCCGGGCCGCGCCGCGCGCCACTGCCGCCCCGGCGGTGAGCTGGCCCACCGCGCCCGCGCCCCAGACGGCGACCACGTCGCCGGGGCCGATGCCGCCCAGCTCCGCCCCGTGCCAGGCGGACGGGGCGGCGTCCGCGGCGAACACCGCCCGGTCGTCGTCCACGCCCGCGGGTACGGCGAACGCGCCCACGTCGGCGTACGGCACCCGGACGAACTCGGCGTGACCACCGGCGAAGCCACCGAGCCGGGCCGGCCGGCCGTAGCAGCCGGCGGTGGGCGGACCCCACTCCGGCTCGGCCGCCCCGCCGGACGTCCCGTTGTCGCAGCAGGCCAGCAGACCCTGCCGACAGAACCAGCACGCCCCGCAGGCCACCGACGCGCCGACCACCACCCGGTCCGCGACCCGGTGTCGCCGCACGTCCGGCCCGACCTCGACCACCTCGCCGACGAACTCGTGGCCGAGCACCTCGCCGGCGGCCGCCTCCGGTATCCGCCCGGCCAGCAGCGGCAGGTCACCGCCGCAGGTCACGCTGCGACGCACCCGGACGATCATGTCGTGGGCGTTGCGCAGCTCGGGGTCGGGGACCCGGCGCACCGCGAGCGCGTCCGCGCCCTCCCAGCAGAGCGCCCTCACCCGGCCGCCCCGGGCCGGTCCAGCGCCGAGCGGTCCGCCCGCAGCACCTCCCCGGTCTCCAGGAGCTGCTTGGTCTCCCGCAGCACCTGGCGCAGGAACCGGCCCGGGTCGTCGCCGACCAGGTGCGCGGCGAACCCCGGCAGCGTCGGCTCCCCGCCCAGCGGGCGTACCGCCAGTTCGGTGCCGCGTCCACCCGGGGCCGGACGCGCGTGGACCTCCACCGCGCCGTCCAGCCGGCGCAACGGCTCGGGCCACCGCCCGGGTGGCAGCACCTGGTCGGGCCGGCCGGTCACGGTCACCACCTGCCAGCGCCCGGGCCTAGGGTCCGTGCCGGGGCGGCGTGCGCGCCGACGTGCCAGGACGTTCGCGCCGCCGGCCGCCAGCGCGAGCGCGCCGCCGGCCCACCGTCCGGTCCGCGCCACCTGCCCTCCCGAGGTCGTGGGTCGCCGGGCGGCCGGAGCTGGATGGCCGGCCGCCCGCGTACCCCCAGGGTGGGGGTGGTCCGGGTGAGGCGGGTTCGCCCCGAAGGGGTGAACCGGTCCGCTCCGGGTAACCGTCCCCCGCGCCGACGGGGGAGGGGGACGCATGCCGGAGGAGGCCGACCAGGTCCGGTTCGCCACCGCGCCGACCGACGCCACGACGGAGGTCTCCGGTACGCCGGAACCGCCCACCACCGATGCCGCCGCGCCGCTGCTGGCGTCCCGGCTGACCCCGCCCGTGCCGCCCGAGCCGGTGGTGCTCCGCCCACGCCTGCTGGAGCGGCTGGAGCGCGGCGCGGGCGGACCGGTCACGCTGGTCCTGGCCCCGGCCGGCTGGGGCAAGACGACAGTGCTGTCCGGTTGGGCGCGCGGGGAGCGGGACGGCCCGGCGCCGGTCTGGGTGACCGTGGCGGGGGGCGACACCACCGGGCGGCTCTGGGCGTACCTGGCCGCCGCGCTGCGCGCGGCCGTCGCCGAGGAGCCGGACGAGGGGTCACCGCCGGTGCCGGACGGTCCGCCCCGGCCGGAGCAGCTCGAGACGCTCGCCGCCGCGCTCGCCACGCGGGAGCGGCCGGTGCTGCTGGTCCTGGACGACCTGCACCGGGTGACCGACCCGGCGGCGCTGGCCGGGCTGGAGTTCCTGCTCCGCCACGGTGACGGGCGGCTGCGGCTGGTGGCCGGCGCCCGGCACGAGCCGCCGCTGACCCTGCACCGCTGGCGGCTGGCCGGTGACCTCACCACGATCGGTCCGGACGAGCTGGCGTTCCGCACCGACGAGGTCGCCGATCTGCTGGTCGCGCACGGGGTGCCGGTGCCGGCCGAGGCGGTGCCCCGGCTCGCCGAGCGGACCGCCGGTTGGCCGGCGGGGCTGCGTTTCGCCGCGCTGTCGCTGGGCGCCGGGGCCGACCCCGCCCGCGCGGTCGAGCGCTTCGGCGGCGACCAGCCGGACGTCGCCGCGTACCTGCGCGACGAGGTGCTCACGCCGTTGGACCCGGCCGCCCGCGACGTCCTGCGCCGCTGCGCGGTGACGGTCGCGGCCAACGCCGACCTCGCCGCCGCGCTGACCGGCCGGGCCGACGCCGGGCACCTGCTCGCCGAGGCGGCCCGGGAGGGCGGTTTCGTCCAGCGCGACGGCGGCGAGCCGCCCTGGTACCGGCCGCACCCGCTGCTGGCCGACCTGCTCCGCCACGAACTGGACCGGCTCCCCGCCGAGGAGGTGCGCGAGCTGCACCGGCGGGCGGCCGGCTGGTGCGCGGCCCACGACCGACCGGCCGAGGCGCTGCGCCACGCGCTGGCCGCCGCCGAGTGGGACGACGCCACCACGCTGCTGCTGACGCGCTGGCCCGAGCTGGCCCCCGACGAGCCGGCCCGGGCCGCCGCCCCGGCCCCGCCCGAGCCGCCGGCCGAGGCGGTACGGCGGGATCCCGAACTGGCGCTGGCCGCGGCGGCCGAGCGGGCGTACGCCGGGGACCCGGCCGCCGCCGACGGGCAGCTGCGGCGGGCGGTCGCGCACGCGGTCGACCTGCCGGAACCACGTCGGGACCGGTTCCGGCGGCTGGCCGCCGCGGTGGAGCTGGGCCTGGCCCGGCTCGCCGGCGACCACGAGGAGGTACGCCGGGCCGCCGACCGCCTGCTCACCACCGCCGCACCCCCGGTCGGCGGGCCCGGGGCCGGCGCGCCCGGGATCGGGGTGCCCGCCGCCGACCCGCGCGCCGGGATCGGCGAGGAGGACGACGTACGGGCCGTCGCGGATGCCGCGCTGGGGCTGGTGGCGCTGGCCGAGGGGGCGCTGACGACGGCGGGGGCGCGGTTCGGGACGGCGCTCGTGGCGGCGCGGCGGGCCGGCCGGCCCCGGATCGAGCTGCTCTGCGCCAGCCGCTCAGCACTGCTGGAGGCGGCCCGGGGCGCGCTGCGGGCCGCCGACGAGCACGCCCGGGAGGCGCTGGCGATGCCGCCCTGCCAGGGCTGGTCGTCCCGGCGGGACTGCGGCCACGCGTACCTGGCGTTGGCGCTCGTCTGTTGGCAGCGGGACCGGCCGGCGGAGGCCGCCGCGCACCTGGCGCTGGCCGGGCCGGCGGGCGCGGAGCCCGGCGCGGCGGCGCTGGCCGCGCTCTGCCGGGCCGGGTTGCTGGCCGACGGCGGGGAGCCGGCGGCGGCGCTGCGTACCCTCGCCGCCGCCCGGGCCGGGGCACCGGGGCCGGAGCTGGGCGCCTGGCTGAGCGCCGCCGAGGCCCAGCTCCGCGCGGCGGTCGGTGACCTGGAGGGCGCCCGCGCGCTGCTGGACGTGGTCGGCGACGGTGGATCACCCGATCCCGCGCTGGCGCTGGCGTCCGCCCGGCTGCGGCTGCGGGTCGGTGATGCCCGCGGGGCCGAGCGGGCGTTGCCCGACTGGACCGCGCCCGAGGCGGCGGACTGGCCGCTGCCGGTGCGGCTGGGCGCCGGGCTGCTGGAGGCGGCGTCGGCCGGGTCGGCCGGCGACGGGCGGCGGGCCGGACGGCTGCTGGAGGAGGTGCTGGCGCTGGCCGAGCCGGAGGGCTGCCGGCGCGTGTTCACCCGGGCCGAGCCGGACGTCCGCGACCTGCTCGCCACGCATCTGGACTCCGGGACGGCCCACTGGGCGACGGTGAGCGACCTTCTCCGCGACGTGGACGCGCACCGGCCCGAGGCGACCCCGGACGCCTCGGCGCGGGCCCTGGACGAGCCGCTCACCGAGCGGGAGCTGACCATCCTGCGCTACCTGCAGAGCATCCTGTCCAACGTGGAGATCGCCGCCGAGCTGTCGCTGTCGGTCAACACCGTCAAGACGCACGTCCGCAACATCTACCGCAAGCTCGACGCGACCCGCCGGCGGGAGGCCGTCCGGCGGGCGCGCGAGCTGCGGTTGATCTGACCGGTCAGGCGTTCGCGGCGGCGTCCACCACGGCCAGCAGCTCGGCCAGCTCGTAGCCGCCGTCGTGTCGGACGTCGTTGACGAACAGCGTCGGGGTGCCGTTCACCCCGCTGCGGATGCCGCCCACGAAGTCCTGCCGGACCCGGTCCGCGTGGGCCTGCCGACCCACCTCCGCGCCGACCTCCTCGGGCGGCAGCCCGAGCTGCTCGACGCCGAGCGACAGGTGCACCGGGTCGAGCTGGTCCTGGTGCTCGAAGAGCCAGTCGTGCATCTCCCAGAACCGGCCCCGTTCGCCGGCCGCCTCGGCGGCCTCCGCCGCGCTCTCCGCGTACGGGTGGACGTTGGTGATCGGGAAGTGGCGGTACGCCAACCGCACCAGGTCGGCCCGCTGGCGCAGCACCTCGGCCAGGTTCGGGTACGCCGCGCCGCAGAACCGGCACTGGAAGTCGCCGTACTCGACGATGGTGACCGGCGCGTCGGCCGGCCCACGGACGTGGTCGCGTTCGGACACCGGGATCCGCAGTCGGGCGGTGGTGACCTGCAACGGCGTCGTCATCGGGTGCTCACCCGCCGATCCGTGCCCAGCTGCTCCAAGGCGTCGAGGATGCCGTCCACGCCCGGGTTCACCTCGGGCGGGGAGAGGTGGCTCCAGGCCACCCGGCCGTCGGGGTCGATCACCACGAGCGCCCGGTCCGACTGCCCGCGCGGCGCGTACGCGCCGTAGCGGCGAGACACCTCGCCCTTGGGCTCGAAGTCGGCCAGCAGCGGGAAGCGGATGCCCCGGCTCTCCGCGAACGCCCGGTGCGAGTCGACGCTGTCCACCGAGATGCCGAGCAGCGTCGCGTCGTACCGCTCCAGCTCGGGCAGGGCGGCCTGGTAGAGGGCCATCTGGTCGCCGCAGACCGGGGTCCAGTCGGCGGGATAGAAGGCCAGCACCACCGGACGGCCACGGAACTGTCCGGGGCCCACCTCCCGCCCGTCCGGCGACGCCGGCAGGGTGAACCCGGGCGCCGCCCGCCCGGGTGCGATCAGCCCGTTCGGATCACTCATACCTCCCACCCTGGCCCGGGTCCGGGTGAGCCGGGCTCACCCGGGCCGGGTGGTTCGCCGGCTCACCGCCGGACCGACAGGTGGTTGTGCACCTCCCGGATGCCGGGGGCGTTCCAGACCACCCGCTCGATCTCGTCGCGTTCGGGCCCGGAGTGGACCTGGCCCTCCAGCAGGACGGTGTCGCCGTGGACCCGGACGCCGACCTGTTCGGCCTCGGTCGCGCCGTTGCGGGCCAGCGCGTCCACGATCTGTTCGGCCAGGTCCCGCCCGTCCGCGCGGACCGCCGGCCGGACGGTGATCCCGTTGCTCAGTCCGCGTACGCCGGTGAGCCGGGCGACGGACCGTTCGGCGGCGCGCCGCTGGTACTCCCACTCGACCTCGCCGTGCAGGGTGACCCAGCCGTCGGCCACGGTGACGTGCAGCGCCTCGACCGGCACGAAGGCGTCCCACTCCAGGGCGCGGGCGGCGGCGACGGCGATCTGCGGATCCTCCCGGCCGGCGGCGGTGTCGATCCGGACGGCGAGGTCGTTGGCGACCGCGCGGACCCGGGCCACCCGGTGCGCGGCCCGCTCGGCGGCCCACTTCTTGGCGTAGCTGTCGACCCGCCCGGTCAACGTCACCACGCCGTCGGTGACGGTCACCCCGATCTCGTCGGGGCCTACCCGGGGTTCCCAGGTCAGCTCGTCGAGCACGGCGGACTGGATGTCCCGGTCCGTACGCGTGGTCGTCTCGGTGGCCATCCGGCTCTCCTCCCCGTCGGTCGGCGACGCGGGCACGTACTCCCGCACCACCGATCCTGGGCCCGGACCGGGTGACCCGCCCTCACCCGGTCCGGGCGAGGAACGCCCCCGCCGGGTGGTGGAGACGCCGGTGGCCGCCCCCCCCGGGGGTCGGGGGGCGGCCACCGGCCGGCTCGTAGGGTCCCGGTCAGCCGTCCAGGCCGGCGGGGGAGTTGGGCCGGTCGACGTCGACGAACTCGATCTCGTCGGCGACCCGGTCCCGGCTGCCGGCGGCGCGGGCGGCGGTGCCGGCGGCCCAGCCGACGGCGGCGCCGGCCAGGGCCGCGGCGATCAGCAGCGTCCAGGGCAGCGCGGGCCGGCGGCCGGCGAGCGCGTCGAAGGCGAGGCTGGCCCGCCGGCGCGCCTCGTCGGCGGCGGTGCCGACCAGGTCGGTGGCGTCGTCGGCCAGGCCGGAGGAGTTGCGACGGGCCGCCCGGGTGGCGTCCCGCACGCTGTCACCGGCGGAGCCCACGGCGGAGAGCAGGTGCTGCCACGCCTGGTCCGCGACCCGCTCGGGCTTGCTGCGGCGGTCCATCAGGCTGGATCCGAACATCGTTCTACCTCCTCGGGTGCCGAAGCCCGGCGGCCACTTCGGACTCCGGTGTTCATCCGGCGCGTCAGGGTTCACTCCCCGTGGGCTGTGCCCCATCGGGGCCCGCGCCAAACCCGTCCCGACGGCGGCCCGGGTCCGCCGCCGGGGCGAACCGGACGAACTGTGGAGAACGTGTCGGGGACCGGGTGTCCGCGCGAGGTGCGCGGGCCCGCTACCCTGGGTCGGCGGATCGGCCGGTCCGGCCCGGTCGTTCGGCCGGTCCCGGTCCGCGTCGAAGGGGAAATTGGAACCCGGAGGTCCGGATTGGGTTCGCCCAGGTGTGCCCACTCCGCGAATTGCTCATCCCGGGGGGTGGCGACGAGGGCCGTCGGAGGAATACTCTCGGTCGCGGCCCGCGTACTGATGAGGCGCCCGTACGGGCGAGTGGAGGTGCTCGCGTGAGCCTGTCGATCGTGAAGTCGGTGCGTCCGGGTGGTGTCGTCCAGATCGCGCCCCGTGGGGAGATCGACGTCGACACCGCGTACGAGGTGCGGGAAGCGATCGCCGAGGTGCTCGCGAAGGCCCGTCCCGCCCGGATCGAGCTCAACATGCGGCTCGTCACGTTCATCGACTCCGTCGGCATCAGCGCCATGGTCGCCGGCTTCCAGACGTGCGAGGTCAGCGGCGTCAAGCTCGTGGTCACCGAGCCGAGCCGGTTCGTGCACCGGCAGCTCTGGGTGACCGGCCTGCTCGGCCTATTCGGCGCGCCCGAGCCCTGGTTCGCCGACGACGCCCCCGAGGTGCTGCCCGGCGCCTGAGCGCCGCCCTCGACCCCCCGGCCTGGGGACCTTCGACCCGTTGCCAGCCCGGCTCCGGTACGGGACGATCGTCGCGACCCACGACGGCGAGGGGGATCGGTTGCAGAGCAGCGACAGCTTCAGCTACACCGTGCAGGCCCGGTGCACCCGGGCGGACGCGGTGGCCCTGCTCGGCGACCTGAGCCGGCAGGGCGAGCTGCATCCGCTGATCGTGCGGGTCCGGCAGGTGCCGTCGCGGCCCGGAGCGCTGACCAGCTATGCGATCACCGACCGGCTGGAGCTGGGCCCGCTGCACTTCCCGGTGACCTACCAGGCGGACGTGCTGGTCGCCACCGAGGACGAGGTGGTCACCGTGGCCCGGCAGCAGCCGGCGACGACGGTTCGCAACCACACCCGGCTGCGCGACGAGCCCGACGGCGTGGTGCGGATCGACGTGGAGATCACCCTCACCGCCCCGGCCCCGCTGTTCGGCTACGCGTTCCGCCAGGCCCGCGCCGCCCACCTGGGCCTCGCGGCCCGTCTGGGCGCGACCCTGGAGGGCCGGCCGGCCTGACTCAGCCGGCCCGTCTGGGCGCGACCCTGGAGGGCCGGCCGGCCTGACTCAGCCGCCCCCACGGCTTCCAGGTGGACAGCACGGTGGCCACGAGCAGCAGCGTGGTGGAGACGGCGGGCGGCACCACCAGGTCGATCCGCAGGTGCGCGTCGGCCGCGCCGGCCAGCGCGCCGAGGTGCCGGACCCGGGGCGTCAGCAGGAGCAGCACCAGCCCGAGCATCACGGTGGTGAGCGCGAACTTCACCAGCACCCACCGCCACCGCAGCAGCCCCCACGGGGTGAGCAGCGCGCTGGCCACCCCGATCAGCCAGACCGCGACGCTCAGCGGCGCGAACAGCCAGGTGACCAGCAAGGCCGCGGCGGGGTAGACGACCTCCGGGTCGGCGCCGCGCAGCCCGGCCACGCCCAGCGCGAGCAGCCCCAGGTCGACGCCGAGCCAGCCGAGCGAGGTGACCAGGTGCGCGGTGAGCAGCGCCTTGCGTCCGCCGGGGGAGAGTCGTCTCATGCCACCGATCGTCGGCCGTCGCGCGGCCCACGTCGTGGGCCGCGCGACGACACCCGGGGTACGTCGGGGAGCGTAGTGCTCAGTAGACCGACAGGTGCACGTGGTTGGTGTGGTCGCTGGACGGGTCGCCGTTGCCGCCGCTGTACGACTTCCAGCCGCTGCTGGGCAGCCAGATCTGCTTGAACCAGATCACGTAGAGCACGGCGAGCGGGTCGGCGTTGCGCACGAAGTACGCGGCCAGGTTGTTGCCGTACGTCCTGTCGCCGCCGCTGGCCACCCCGCCGAAGCCGTTCTTCTGGGCGGCGAAGTCGCAGGCGCGTCCCTTCGGGTGCTCGCCGGAGCCGCTGGGCCGGTGGCAGGAGACGTACCGGGTGAAGCCGGCGGCCTTGGCCTGGTTGAGCGCGTGCAGGGTGCGCGGGGTGATGCAGCCGTCGGCCGGCGTCGGGTCGTTGACGCTGCACGACTCCGCCGGCCAGGAGCCGTCGGAGTTGCGCTTGGCCGGCGTCGCGTTCGCCGTCGAGGTGCCCCGGACGCCGCCGCTGCCGGCGGACGGCCGGTCGTTCGCCACCTCCAGCGCCCGCTCGGCCTGCTGCTTGCGCTTGGCCATCACCGTGACCTGCTTGCGCTGCTCCCGGATCTCGCCGTCGAGCGCCGCGCGGGTCCGGGTCGCCTCGTCCCGGGTGGTGATGAGGTCGCGTAGCGTCCGGTCCTCGTGCGCGGCGACCTGCTCCAGCGCGGCCGCCCGGTCCATGAAGCCCTCCGGGCTGCTGCTGCCGAGCAGGGCCGCGGCGGTGCCCATCCGGCCGGTGCGGTACGCCACCTCGGCGATCTCGCCGACCTTGGCGTCGCGTACGGCCAGCTCGGCGCCGACCGCGTCGAGTCGCTCGGTGAGCTGCTTCTGCCGGGCCACCGACCGGCTCAGCGCGGCCTTGGCCTCCAGCCAGCCCTTGCTGGCCGCGTCGAGTTGGGCGCGCAGTTCCGGCGTGCCGCCCTCGTCGTCGCCGCCGGGGGCGGCGAGCAGGCCGGTCGGGGCGGCTGACCACGTCGCCGCGGCGGGGGTGGCCGGCACGGTCACGACGCCGAGGGTCAGCATCGCGGCGAGCAGGGCCGCCATCCGGGCGGCCGTCCGTCGTACAGGTGCCACTGGGGGCATTCACATGTCCTTCCGTCAACCGCCGACCGGGTTAGCTGACGGGTTCGGGACGGAAGATCCCTACCGCTGACGCGGATGCACCCCACGTACGTGGTTCCCCGGCTCGCCCTGCGGGCGATTAGGCGACGGCCGCTCCACCGGCGCCGGGGTGGCACCCGCGGTGTGGCCGCGACCGAGCCTACCGGCGCTGCCCGGGGCCGGCTCCGTCGCCCGGAGCGGTGATCCCGGCAAAGCCGGCATTACGCCACAATAGCGGCCGAGATTTAAGTTTGCCCTAATTACCACTCGGTCGGGCCGCACGCTCCGGTCGACGCTCCGGGTTCGATCTGCAACGTGGCGTGATCGATCGAGAAGTCCTCGTGCAGGGCGGCGCGGGCGGCGGCCAGCACCGTGGCGACCTCGGCGCCGGGATCGGTGGTCAGGTGCGCCGAGGCCACCTCCATGCCCGAGGTGAGCGTCCAGACGTGCAGGTCGTGCACCTCCGCCACGCCCGGCACAGCGGCCAGCCGGTCGTGCACCGCGGTCACCTGGAGGTGTTCCGGCGCGGCCTGCACCAGGATGCGTACCGCCGCCCGGCCGAGCCGCCAGGTGCGGGGCAGGATGAACAGACCGATCGCCACGGCCACCAGCGGGTCGGCCCACCACCAGTCGGTGACCGCGATGACCAGCGCGGCGCCGATCACCCCGAGCGAGCCGAGCAGGTCGCCGAGCACCTCCAGGTACGCGCCGCGCAGGTTGATGCTCTCCTGCGCCCCGGCGCGCAGCAGCGCGAAGGCGCCGACATTGGCGAGCAGGCCGAGCACCGCCACCACGAGCATCGGGCCGGCCAGCACCTCCGGCGGGTCACCGAACCGGCGTACCGCCTCGACCAGGACGTAGACCGCGACCGCGCCGAGCAGCACCGCGTTCGCCAGCGCCGCGAGGACCTCCAGCCGGTAGAGGCCGAACGTGCGCTGCGGATCGGTGGTGGCGCGCCGGGTGGCGGTGATCGCGGCCAGCGCCATGCCGATGCCGAGCACGTCGGTGAACATGTGCCCGGCGTCGGAGAGCAGCGCCAGCGAACCGGTCGCGAAGGCGGCCACCGCCTCGACCAGCATGAGGGCGGTGAGCAGCGCGAACGCCGCCCAGAGCCGGCCCCGGTGACGGTGCGCCGCGTTGGTCACCGCACCGCTGTGGTCATGACCTGCGCCCACGCACACACCCTTCCCTCCCGCACCCCGGCCAGGCCTAATGTATGTTCACATCGCTATGTGTGCAAGTGAGGGTGGGTCACCCGGTCGGGTCGAGCGTGGTGAGGCGCTGGGTGGCCCGGGACAACGCGACGTAGAGCGTGCGCACCCCCGAGCCGGGGTCGGCCCGGATCTCGCTCGGCGCGACCAGCACCACGCCGTCGTACTCCATGCCCTTGGCCTGCAGGCTGGTCACCACCTGGAGCCGGCCGGCGCCGAGGCCGTCCAGCCAACCGGCCACCTCGTCCCGGCGCGGCACCGGCGTGATCACGCCGACGGTGCCCTCCACCTCGCCCAACAGGATCCGGGCCGCCTCGACGGTGCTCGCCGGCAGCTCGGCGGCGGGCACCGTGCGCTCGACCGGCGACACGCCGGTGGAACGCACCGCGTCGGGCAGCGTCAGGTCCGGATACAGCCGGCGGATCTCCGCCGCCGCCACCGCGAAGATCTCCGCCGAGTTCCGGTAGTTGGTGGTCAGCTCGTAGCGGTGCCGGCGGCGCCGCCCCAGCGCCTGGTCGCGGGCCCGGTCCAGCTCCTGCGGGTCGCCGGTCCAGGCGGTCTGCGCCGGGTCGCCGACCACCGTCCAGGACGCCAGCCGGCCCCGGCGCCCGATCATCCGCCACTGCATCGGCGAGACGTCCTGCGACTCGTCCACCACCACGTGGGCGTAGTCGCGGTAGTCCGCCGGACGCTCCCGGGCCGCCGCCCGGGCGGCGCGCTGCCGGTCGGCGTACGTGCTCAGCTCGCGCACGCCGCCGGCCAGCTGGTACGGGTCCCGCTTCGGCTTCGCCCGCCGCACCGGAGTGCCGAGCAACGCGTCCAGCTCGTCCAGCAGGGCGATGTCGGCGACGGTCGGCCCGTCGGCGTCGAGCGTCCGGTACGCCTCGGTGAGCGACCGGATCTCGGCCGAGGAAAGGATCCCGCCGGCGTAGCGGCGCAGCCGATCCGGGCGGGCGAGCCACCCCAGCACGTGGCGCGGGTGCAACCGGGGCCACCACGCCTTGAGGAACTCCCGGAACTCCGGCCGCTCGATGATCTCGTCCTCGAACGCGGGCTGCTCCGGCAACCGGCCCACCCGCAGCGTGCGGGCCTGCGCGTAGAGCGCGGCGAGCACCGCGTCGAACGCCGACCGGCGCACCTCGTTGCGGCGCGCGCCCCGGGTCAGCGTCCGGTCCCGGATGCCGTCCAGCGCCGGCCGCTCCAGCCGCAGCAGCTCACCGCGGTAGAGCAGGCGCAACTCCGCCGGGGAGTCCGGCACCGCGTCCCGCACCGCCCGCTCCAGCACCCGGCGCATCCGCAGCGACCCCTTGACCGCGGCCACCTCCGGCGGATCGGTCCGGGTCGCCGACATCCCCGGGAAGAGCGAGCCCAGCGAGTGCAGCGTGGCCGTCTCCTCGCCGAGCGAGGGCAGCACCGAGGCGATGTACTCGACGAAGACGCCGGACGGCCCGACCACCAGGATGCCGCCGCCGGCGTAGCGGGCCCGGTCGGAGTAGAGCAGGTACGCGGCCCGGTGCAGCGCCACCGCCGTCTTGCCGGTGCCCGGGCCGCCGGAGACGATCGTGACGCCGCTGGCGGGGGAGCGGATCGCCTCGTCCTGCTCCCGCTGGATGGTGGCGACGATGTCCCGCATGCCCCGGCCGGTGGCCCGGGACAGCGTGGCCAGCAGCGCGCCGTCGCCGACCACCGCCATGTCCGCCGGGGCCGCCTCCGGATCGAGCAGGTCGTCCTCGATCCGGGTGACCTTTTCCGCGGCCGACTGGATCGTGCGCCGGCGTACGACGCCGCGCGGCTCGGCGGGCGTGGCCTGGTAGAACGCCGCCGCGGCCGGCGCCCGCCAGTCCACCACCAGCGTCTCCGCGTCCTCGGCGCGTACGCCCAGCCGGCCCACGTGCAGCACCTGCCCGGTGCGCAGGTCCAGCCGGCCGAAGACCAGCCCCTCGTGCTCCGCGTCCAGCACGTGCCGCCGCTGGGCGGCGTGGAAGACCATCGCGTCCCGCTCGACCAGGGCGCCGAAGGTGCCCACCCGGGCCAGCCGGTACCCCTCCCGCTCGGCGTCGGCCGCGGACCGGCGCAGTTCGGCCAGCCGGGCGTACACCCGGTCGAGATGCCGCTGCTCGGCGGCGATCTCCCGGTTCAGCGTGGTCTGGTCGGTCAACGCGGTGCTCCTGGGGTCGGACGGCACGACGGGCTGAATGAGGGTACGGGCCGCCGGCAAGGCGGACGTCGGGGCCATGCCGCCGGCCGGGGCCGCGTCCACGGCGGTTGCCCGTTATCCGGTCGTTCCCACCCGTTTTCCGGGCCGTCGCACCGCGGCCGGGCATGGCACCGCGACGGTGGCCGTCAGGGTGTGACGGCGGCGGCGGGGCCGCCCCCACCCCCGCCCGGCGTGGCGAGGACCCGGTCCAGCACCCCGGCGACGGCCGCGTTGACAGCGTCCGGCCGTTCCATCATCAACATGTGACCGGCGCCGGGGCAGACGGTCAGCTCGGCGGTCGGCAGCGCCGCCGCGATGGACTCGGCACAGGGCGGCGGGGTGAGCCGGTCCCGGTCGCCGACCAGCGCCGCCGCCGGCAGCCCGCCCAGCGCGGTCAGCGTCTCCAGCCGGTGCTGGGCGCCGATCGAGGCGCGGAACCCGCCGATCGACCGCAGCGTGGCGTGCGCCACCGCCGAGGTGACCAGCCGGATGTCCGCCGGGTCGCAGCGGTCGCCGAAGAGCATCCAGCGGATGCTCGGGCGCAGCGCCCGCAGCAGCGCGTGCGGGGGACGCCAGCCGCCGCAGCGGGCCAGCACCCCGGCGCCGGTGGTCTCGGCGAGGCGGATCAACCGGGCGATGCGGGGCGAGAGCCCGTAGACGGTGTGCGTGTGCCCCTCGGCGGTGGTCGAGACGAAGACCAGGCCGGCGGTGCGCGCGGCGAACCGGTCGGGGTGGCGGTGGGCGTACTCCATCACGGTCATCCCGCCCATCGAGTGCCCGACCAGCACGACCGGCCCGGACGGAGCGATCTCGTCGACCACCGCCGCCAGGTCGTCGCCGAGCTGCGCGAGGGTGGCGTCGCGCAACGCCAGGCAGCTCGACCGGCCGTGGCCGCGCGCGTCGTAGGTCACCAGGCGCACCCGGTCGGCGAAGCGCTCCCGCAGCTCGGCGACCTGGTGGTGCCAGCTGCGCCCGTCCAGCGTCCAGCCGTGCAGCAGAACGACGGTGACCTCGGCGTCGACCGGTCCGCTGACCGTGACGTGCAGGCGCACGTCGTCGGAGAGCCGCAGTTCCCGATGCTCCGGCATCGTCCACCTCCCCGGGGCCGACCGGCGCACGCACCGGAGTGACCCGGCGGTAACACCGGCGTTACCCGCCATGACACCACGGCAACCGGGGTGGGGAGAAGATTCGACGTCCGGCCCCGCCCGGTCGGATCGGTGACCAGGCTGGAGACATGCCCGCCACCCCCGCCGCCCGCAGCCCCCGGGCCGCCCTGGCCGAGCTGCTCACCGGCAACCGCCGGTTCGTCAGCGGCCAGCCGCTGCACGGGCACGACGTGACGGCGGCCGCGGCGGTGGCCTCCGGCGACCAGCAGCCGTACGCGGTGCTGCTGGGCTGCATCGACTCCCGGGTGCCGCTGGAGGCGATCTTCGACCAGACGTTCGGGTCGATCTGTGTGATCCGCACCGGCGCGCACGTCCTCGACCGGGCGGTGTGCGGCTCGATCGAGTACGTGGTGGGCCAGCTCGGCGTACGGCTGGTGATGGTGCTCGGCCACGAGCGCTGCGGCGCGGTCGGCTCGGCGGTCGACGCGCTGCGCACCGGGCGGCGGCCCGGCGGCGCGTTGGCGTACGTGGTGGACCGGATCGCGCCGGCGGTGGTCGAGGTCGGCGTGGACGACCCGGCCGCCCATCCGCTGGCGATCCGCCGCCACGTCCGGCGCACGGTGGCCGCGCTGCGCGCCGACGACCTGCTCGCCGGACCGGTGCGGGCGGGGGAGCTGGCCGTGGTTGGGGCGCTCTACGACCTGGCCACCGGCGAGGTCACCCTGCTGCCGGAGGAGGAGACGCGGAACCGCCCGCCGGGGTGATCCCCGACGGGCGGTCCGGTTGGTGCGGGTGAGGGCGCTCAGCCCTCGAAGACGCCGGCCTCGACGAGACGCTTCTCGGCGGCGTCCCAACCGTGACCCGGGTGGGCCGCGGCCAGGCCGTTGATCTCGGCGCGGATCTTGGCGGCGTGGCCGGCGGCGGCCAGCACGCGGATCTCCTCGACGAAGGCGTCGGAGTCGGTGCGCAGGTGCACGGTCTTGCCGTTGGTCAGGTTGCGCACGTAGGCGTGCTTGCCGCCGTTGAGCGGGATCAGGTACTTGAACTCGCCCAGCACGCTGAGGGCGCCACCCTGGCCAGCCTGGCCGGCCCGGACTGACGCGCGCGCGGTCTTAGAGGTGTTGCTCGCCACGGAGGTACTCCTTGCAGACGTACGGTGGGGACGGGATCCGTCCGGGGGCTGTGCGAGTGACGCCCGGGGTGAGCGCCGGCCCGCGAAGACGTGCGGCGGCACAGAACCGCCCAGAGAACTGTACACGAACCCGACGCCTGGCTGGTCGTCGCGCCGTCACGGTGCACAACCGGGTCAGCCGCCCGGGTATTTCCCGCCGCCCGGCCGCGGCGAATTTTCCGATTCGCTGGCGCACCACCTGTCACAGCGGTCATCATGTGTGCCAGGGACCACTCGGGTGACGAGGTCGTAGGGGAAGACGCACCTCGGCTCACCGGGAGGTCACCGTGCCAACGCGTGGCGTCGTATACGTCCACTCGACCCCGCTCGCCGTGTGCTCGCACGTCGAGTGGGCGATCGCGCGCGTCCTCGCCGCGCCGGTCAACCTGCACTGGACGGCGCAGCCCGTCGATCCGGGCGCCCGACGCGCCGAGTGCGGCTGGACCGGCAGCCCGGGGACGGGCGCCGAGCTGGCCGCTGCCCTCCGGCAGTGGCCCATGATCCGTTTCGAGGTGACCGAGGAGCCCAGCCCCGGCGTCGACGGCGAGCGCTTCATGTACGTCCCGGGCCGGGGCCTGTTCCGGGCCACCGTCGGGGCGGCCGGCGACATCCAGCTCGGCGAGGACCGGCTGCGCGCCCTGATGGCCGCCGCCCGCGCGCCGGAGGCGCTCGCGCACGCGCTCGACAAGGCGCTCGGCACCGCCTGGGACGCCGAGCTGGAGCCCTACCGGTACGCCGGCGACGGCGCGCCGGTGACGCTGCTCACCCGGGTGGGATGACGCCGGCCGAGTTGCCCCGATACGGTGGGACGCGTGTCGATTTCCCCGCGACGCTCCGCCGTCGCGCTCGCCGCACTGACCGCGCTGGTCCTCTCCGGCTGCTCGGACGGGCCGGACCGGCCCCGCCCGGCGCCGTCGACAGCGGCGCCGTCGTCGGCCGCGCCGACCCCCACCGTCGACGACCCGGCCGCCCGGGCCGCCGCCCTGGTCGCCACGCTCTCCGACGAGGACCTGGTCGGGCAGGTGCTGATGCCGTACGCCTACGGCAGCTCGGCGACCGACGTGTCCGCCGGGTCGGCCGCCGGCAACCGGGCCCTGGCCGGCGTCGACACCCCGGCCGAGATGGTCGCGAAGTACCGCCTCGGCGGCGTGATCCTGGTCGGCTTCAGCGCCGACGACCCGACCTCGGGCAACCAGGCCACCACCAACGTCGACAACCCGAAACAGGTCCGCGCGCTGACCGACGGGCTGCGCGCCGCCGCCGGGAAACTGCCCGCCGGCGCCGCGCCCTTCCTGGTCGGCACCGACCAGGAGTACGGCGTGGTCACCCGGATCACCGACGGCGTGACCCAGCTGCCCAGCCCGCTCGCCGCCGGCGCGGCCGGCAACCCGGCGCTGACCGAGGCGGCCTGGCGGGCCGCCGGCGCGGAGCTGGCCGCGATGGGGATCAACATGGACTTCGCCCCGGTCGCCGACGTGCTGGCCACCCGCAGCACGGTGATCGGCTCGCGTTCCTTCGGCGCCGACCCGGCGACCGCGTCGCCGCAGGTGGCCGGCGCGGTACGCGGGCTGCAGGCCGAGGGCGTCGCGGCCGCCGTCAAGCACTTCCCCGGGCACGGACTGAGCGCCGCCGACTCGCACACCGAGCTGCCCGTGGTCGGCCAGTCCCGGGCGGTGCTCGACCGGACCGCGTTCCCGCCCTTCCGCGCCGGGATCGACGCCGGCGCGATGGCGGTCATGTCCGCCCACCTGAACGTCAAGGCCGTCGACCCGGGCACCCCGGCCACCTTCTCCCGCAAGCTGCTCACCGACGTGCTCCGCGGCCAGCTCGGCTTCCGCGGCGTGGTGATCACCGACGGGATGAACATGGCGCCGGCGAAGAAGTGGTCGCCGGGCGAGGCCGCGGTCCGGGCGCTCAACGCCGGCAACGACCTGATCCTGATGACCCCGAACGTGGGCCAGGCGTACGACGGGCTGCGCGCCGCGCTGACGGACGGCTCGCTGCCCCGCACCCGCCTGGTCGAGGCGGTCACCCGCGTGCTGACCATGAAGTTCCGGCTGGCCGGAAACACCCAACCGGCGCTCGGGACGCTGGACGACGCCGGCCACCGCAAGGCCGCCGCCGACCTGGCCGCCGCCGCGGTGACCGTGCTGCGCGGCCGGTGCGGCGGCGCGGTGCCCGGGCCGGTCAGCGTCACCTCCTCCGGCGGCCGGGACCGCACCCGGGCCGTGCTGACTGAGGCGCTCACCGCCGCCGGGGTGAAGGTGGTGCCGTCCGGCGGCACCGTGGTGCACCTGGTCGGCTACGGCGACGGGGCGAAGGACCTGCGGGCCGACGCCGACGTGACGGTGGCGATGGACACCCCGTACGTGCTGTCCGGGGCGAAGTCGCCGACGGTGCTGGCCACCTACTCGTCCACCCGGGCCTCGATGACCGCGCTGGCCGCGGTGCTCGCCGGCAAGGCCCGCCCGACCGGCCGCTCCCCGGTCCCGGTCCCCGGCCTCCCCGCCACCACCTGCGGCGCCTGAGATGTAAGGAAGGGCCCCCTGTTAACGCCTCCGGTAGAGGAGGGGGCCCCGCTTAACACCCCGGGCGGCGGAAACCGGATGCGGCACCGGGTGTCCGGCTGGCAGGGTGAGCGCCCATGGGAGAGCCAGCACAGGGTTTCCGCTACGTCGAGCGCGCCGACGGCACGGTGGTGATCACGCATCACGGGCGGGTCGCCGGCACGCTGCGGGGCGGTCGGGCCGCGCAGTTCCTGGCCGAGGTCGAGGACGACGCGCAGCTGGTGATGGCCCGGTGGACCGGCAACTACCGGCGCGGCAACGAGCGGACCGCGCGGCAGCACCCGCGCAACCGCGCCTGATGTGGGGAAGGGCCCCTAGAAGGGGCCCTTCCCCACATCAGGGCGGCTCAGGGGCGGGTGAAGACCAGCGCCACGTTGTGACCGCCGAAGCCGAACGCGTTGTTCAGCGCGGCCGGGATCTCCAGGTGACGCGCCTTGTGCGCGGCCACGTCCAGGCTCAGGCCCTCGTCCGGGTCGTCCAGGTTGATCGTCGGCGGGATCACGCCGTCCCGGATGGCCAGGATGGTGGCGATCGACTCCAGCGCCCCCGCCGCGCCGAGCAGGTGCCCGGTCATCGACTTGGTGGCGGTGAGCACCGGGTGGTCGCCGAGCGCCTGCCGCAGCGCGCCGATCTCCAGCATGTCGCCCACCGGGGTCGAGGTGGCGTGCGCGTTGACGTGCACGATGTCCGTGCGGGCCACGTCCGCGTCGGCGACCGCCCGGGCGATGGCCCGGACCGCGCCCTCGCCCTCCGCGTGCGGCTGCACGATGTCGTACGCGTCCGAGGTGATTCCGGCGCCGGCCAGGCGCGCGTACACCCGGGCGCCGCGGGCGGCGGCGTGCTCGGCCCGCTCCAGGACCACCACGCCCGCGCCCTCACCGAGCACGAAGCCGTCCCGGCCCTTGTCCCACGGCCGGGAGGCCCGCTCCGGCTCCTCGTTGCGGGTCGACATGGCCCGCATCGAGCTGAAGCCGGCGATCGGCAGCGGGTGGATGACCGCCTCGGTGCCACCGGCCACGACCACGTCGGCCCGGCCGGCGCGGATGATGTCCAGGCCGAGCGCGATCGCCTCCGCGCCGGTCGCGCACGCGCTGGCGACCGAGTGCACCCCGGCCTTGGCGCCCATCTCCAGCCCGACCCAGGCGGCCGGACCGTTGGGCATCAGCATCGGGATGGTGTGCGGGGAGACCCGCCGCGGGCCGGACGCCTCCAGGATGTCGTCCTGGGCGAGCAGGGTGGTGGCGCCGCCGATGCCGGAGCCGACGCTGACCGCCAGCCGCTCCGGGTCGGGCCCGGCGTCGGCCAGCCCGGCGTCCGCCCAGGCCTGCCGCGCGGCGATGATGGCGATCGCCTCCGAGCGGTCCAGCCGGCGCAGCTTCACCCGGTCCAGCACCTCGGCCGGGTCCACCGCCAGTTGGGCGGCGATCCGGACGGGCAGTTGCGCGGCCCACTCCTGGGTGAGCGCACTCACCCCGGAGCGGCCGGCGAGCATGGCGTCCCAGGTCGACGCGACGTCCCCGCCGAGCGGGGTCGTCGCGCCGAGCCCGGTGACGACGACGTCGGGGCGACTCATGATCAGGACTGCGCCTCGATGTAGCTGACCGCGTCCCCGACGGTCTTCAGGTTCTGCACCTCGTTGTCCGGGATCTTGACGCCGAACTTCTCCTCGGCGGCCACCACGACCTCCACCATGGAGAGCGAGTCGACGTCGAGGTCGTCGGTGAAGGACTTCCCCTCGGCCACGTCGTCCGGGTTCACCCCGGCAACCTCTTCGAGGATCTCGGCGAGGCCGGCGGTGATCTCGTCACGGGTCATTGCGGTTGGTTCCTCTCATCGGGGGTTCTCGGTGCCCGGCGTCGCCGGGCACCGCACCTGGAGCGCGTGTGCGCCCGAGGGGGTCTTCAGGGGCAGCGGACGACCTGACCGGCGTAGGTCAGGCCGCCGCCGAAGCCGAACAGCAGCACCGGGGCGCCCGAGGGCACCTCGCGCCGCTCGACCATCTTCGACAGGGCCAGCGGGATGCTCGCCGCCGAGGTGTTGCCGGACTCGACGATGTCCTTGGCGATGATCGCGTCCGGGATGTTCAGCCGCTTGGCGATGCCGTCGATGATCCGGGCGTTCGCCTGGTGCGGCACGAACGCGGCCAGCTCGGACGGGTCCACCCCGGCCCGCTCACAGGCCTGCAGCGCGAGCGGGGCCAGCGCGGTGGTCGCCCAGCGGAACACCGACTGCCCCTCCTGGGCGATGTACGGCCGCCAGCCCTCGATCCGGACCGCGTCGCTCTTCTCCGGCGCGGAACCCCACACCACCGGCCCGATCCCGGCCGGCTCGTCGTCGGCGGTCGCGGTGACCACCGCCGCGCCGGCGCCGTCGCCGAAGATGATGCAGGTCGAGCGGTCGGTCCAGTCGGTGAAGTCGGAGAGCTTCTCGGCGCCGACGACGATCGCGTTGCGCGCCGCGCCGGCCCGGATCGCGTGGTCCACCGTGCCCAGCGCGTACGCGAAGCCGGAGCAGGCGGTGTTGACGTCGTACGCCCCCGGCGCGCTGATCCCCAGCTTGGCCGCGACCCGGCAGGCCACGTTCGGGCTGCGGTCCACGGACGTGCAGGTCGCCACCACGACCAGGTCGATGTCGGCGGCGGTGAGGCCGGAGTTGGCCAGGGCCTTGCCGGCCGCGGCGGTGGCCATGTCGGCCACCGTCTCGTCGCCGGCGATCCGCCGGGTGACGATGCCGACCCGATCCCGGATCCACTCGTCGTTGGTGTCGACCATCTGCGCGAGTTCGTCGTTGGTGACCACGCGGGAGGGCTGGTAGTGCCCCATCGCGGCGATCCGGCTGCCGGCCATCTAGTGCGATCCTCCGATGCGGACGAGGGGCTGGCCCGGGGCGACCGGGTCCTCGTGGTGCGCGAGCCACTCGGTGAGCGGCCCGCTGTCGTGCGCGGTCACCTCGACCGGCCCCTGCCGGCCGGTGACGTGACCGACGACCTGGCCGGCGCGCAGCTCGGCGCCCTCGGCCAGCTCGGCCACCGGCCGGAAGACTCCGGCGGCGGGGGAGACCACCACCCGGAAGTGGAACGCCGGGGGGCGGGCGACGACGCCGCCGTGCCGGGCGATCAGGGCGCGCGCGGCGGGCAGGTCGTCGGGGGTGTTCAGGGTGACGATCTCCGGCGCGCCCTCGCCCTTGAGCTCCCGCTTCACCAGGCCGGCCAGGGTGCCGGCCGGCGGCAGCTCGACCACGCCGGTGACGCCGAGGTCGGCCAGGGAGCGCATGCACAGGTCCCAGCGGACCGGGGCGGTCACCTGCCGGACCAGGCGGCGCACCGTCTCCCGGCCGTGCCCGACCGGGGCACCGTCCAGGTTCGACAGGAGGATCCGGGTCGGGTCGGCCACGGTCACGCCGGCGGCCACCCCGGCCAGGGCGGCCTCGGCCGGGGCCATGTACGGCGTGTGGAACGCGCCGGCCACCTGGAGCCGGATGATCCGGGCCCGGGTCGGCGGCTCGGCGGCCAGCTTCTCCAGCCCGCCGACCGCGCCGGCGGCGACGATCTGCCCGGCGCCGTTGCGGTTGGCCGGGTGCAGCCCGTGCGCCTGGAGCGCGGCGAGCACCTCGTCCGGGTCGCCGCCGAGCACGGCGGCCATCCCGGTCGGCTCGAGCGCGCAGGCGGCGGCCATCTCCCGGCCGCGTACGCCGGCGAGGGTCACGGCCGCCTCGGCGGGCAGCACCCCGGCCAGGGCGGCGGCGCCGAGCTCACCCACGCTGTGCCCGGCGACCAGCCCGACGTCGTGCATCGGCAGGTGCTCGGCGGCGAGCAGCGCGGCGGCCACCAGCAGCGGCTGGGTGCGGGCGGTGTCCTTGATCTCGTCCGCGTCCGCCCGGGTGCCCAGGTGGACGAGGTCGACGCCGGCCAGCGCCGACCACCAGCGCAGGCGCGCCTCGACGTCGGCGAGGTCGAGCCAGGGGGTCAGGAAGCCGGGCTTCTGCGAGCCCTGTCCGGGGGAGAGTACGGCGAGCACGTGTACGACTCTGACGGATACTCGCGGGTCGCGCTGTAACGCACGGCACGAAACCGCACTAGAAGCTTTAGAGGAAACCTACAAAGATCGGTGGCGATCATCGCCGCTCTGGGTGGTTTTCCGGCCCCCTGGGTTCCCTGTCTGGCTCGGGACGGGTGCGACTGCCGGTACCACCGGGTCCAGCCTACCGACCGTCAGCGCGACCTGCAGCGCGAAGGCGTCCCGCGGGGCGAGCGGCGAGAAGCCGGTCACCTCGGCGATCCGCTTGAGTCGGTAGCGCACCGTGTTCGGGTGCACGAACAGCGCCCGGGCGGCGCTCTCCAGCGTGCCGCCGGCGGCGAAGAACGCGTCCAGCGTCTCCAGCAGCTCGCCGCCGGAGCGGGCCAGCGTCGCGTACACGTCGTGTCGCAACCGCCGGCGGGCCTCGGCGTCGCCGGCCAGGGCCCGCTCGGGCAGCAGTTCGGCGGCGGCGACCGGGCACGGCGCGGTCGGCCAGGCCGGCGCGGCCCGGAACCCGGCCAGCGCGGCCCGGGCGGACTCGGTCGCCTCGTCCAGACTGGGCACGGCCGGACCGACCACCACCGGCCCGTCACCGAACGCGGTCCGCAGCTTCTCGGTGGCCGCCAGCGGGTCGGCCGCCCCGCCGAGCACGATGACCAGGCGGTCGCCGTGCACCCCGCCGATCACCTCGACGCCGATGCGTCGGGCCTGCCGGTAGACGGTGTGCAGCACGGCCGCCACCTCACCGCCGGGCGAGCGGCCCACCGCCACCGCCACCGGCGGGGCGTCCGACCAGCCCAGCGCGGCGGCCCGGCTGGCCAGCACGTCCGGCGAGTCGCCGCGCAGCAGCGCGTCGACCAGCAACGCCTGGAGCCGGGCGTCCCAGGAGCCCCGGCTCTCGGCGGCGCGGGCGTAGACCCGGGCGGCGGCGAACGCGATCTCCCGCGAGAAGCGCAGCACCGCCTCCCGCAGCGACTGCTCCTCGCCCGGCACGGCCAGGTCCGACACCTGCTCCTCGACCACCTCGATGGTCACCTTGATCAGGGCCACGGTCTGTTGGAGGGTGATCGAGCGGGCGAGCGCCTGCGGCGCGGCGGCGAAGACCTCGTCCGAGACCTCCTGGGTGCGGTCGGTCGCGCCGCCGCCCTGGCGCAGCCACTGCACCAGTGACCGCACGCCGGCCTGAGCGACCAGCATGACCCAGGAGCGCTGGTCGGCCGGCAGCTCCCGGAACCAGGGCAGCGTCTCGTCCATCCGGGCCACGCTGGCGGTGGCCAGGCCACCCGCCGCCCGCTCGATGCGGCGCAGCGTCGCCGACGTCTCGGTCCCGCCCGATTCGCTCACCGCCCCAGCCTGACACGCCGTGACCAGCGGTTCCACTCCGAGGCCGGTCCGCGTGACCGCCGGGCGGAGAGGTCAGCGGCGCGGTGGCAGGCCGCGCACCCCGACACCGGCCAGCGACCGGGTGAGCTTCCTGCCGTCGCTGTGCAGCAGACAGAGCACCCTCTGCTCACCGGCCGCCAGGTCCTCCTCACGCGGCGGCAGAAAGAGCGGCCGTAGCCGACGTCGGATCTCGTCGTCCTCCCCGAGACCGACGTGCCGGGCGATGACCCCGTAGCAACCATTCATCATGGTGTCGCTCGGGATCTCCTCGCCGTAGGGCACGCTGTCGTCCCGCCAGACGCCGGCGAACTCGGTCCGGTGCGGCCCGGTGCACGAGGCCGGGGGCAGCGAGGTGATGGCGCCGTACTCGTCGAGGGCCGCCGTGTAGCAGGCGTGCCGCAACGGGGAGGACGGCGACTCCAGCGCCCCGCGCAGGCTGTTTGCCCGGGGATTCGGCTCGTAGAGGTCGAGCGCGACGAACTCCACCACGTCGCAGCGGTACCACCGTTCGTCCGCGGCCCACCCGTCGGCGGTCGGGAGGACCAGCCGCACCGACAGTCGGCCCTCGGCCACGTCGTCACCGAGGAAGTCCGATGCGCCGGCGGTGCAGGACCAGTAGGCGCGGACGGCCGCGAGGCTTCCGGTTGCCGGCGGGCCGTCCGACTCGGCGTCCTCGCCGGCGAACGCGCCCACCATGACCGTCTCGGCCTCGTGCCGCTCGGTGCAGCGCACCGGCCGGTAGGCGTCGCCGTCGGCGTTGTCCCCTGGCTTCAGGTGACACATTCCGGCCTGCGGGCGGAACCCGGAGGGCGGTGGCCCGCCGAGCGCGTCGCACGCGGTGACGGGTACCAGGACGAAGATCGCCAGCAGTGTCAGGACCGCGCGTAACCTCATGTCCGCCTTCCCCGAGATCATCGACGGCGAAGCGTACGACGGGAGCGCCCGGGCCCGCGGCCCCCGATCGGACGATCTCCACCGGTACGCGCTGACGATCTCGTCCGGCCGGGCCAGTACGGTGTCAGGGCGCGTCGGGGCGTTCCGCCCGGCGGGCGACGGCGAGATGGAGGAGACCGGGATGGCGCACGGGGAGGCCGAGCACGGCTGCGCCCAGGGCGAGCCCTGCCGGCCGGGTCACGAGCAGCCGGCGGCGGCCAAGCACCCGCGCCGGGCGGGCCTGACCCACACGGGTGAGCCCGCGGTCGGCCGGGGGCCCGAGCGCGCCGACGACGAGCCGGTGATGCCGCGTCAGCGCGCCGCCGAGCCGTCGCCGCACGCCGGCGATCCGACACCGGTGCCGAGCTGCCGCAGCGACCGGGCCGGCTGGGCCGGGGCCCACCGGCACGGCGCGGTGCGCCCGGGCAACCGCACGACGCGCCGGGAGCGGCCGCCGCGCCGCTGGTGCTGACCACGCGAGCGCCGCCCGGCGGTTAGCGTGGGTGGGGTGAAGGCGATCGCGATCGACGCGTACGGGCCGGCCGACCGGCTGACCCTGCGGGAGCTGCCCACCCCGCCGGTCGGGCCGGACACGGTCCTGGTCCGGGTGCGGGCGGCCGGGGTGAACCCGGTCGACTGGAAGGTCCGCGAGGGGCACCTGGCGGGCGCCTTCCCGAGCCACTTCCCGCTGGTGCCGGGGTGGGACGCGGCCGGGGTGGTGGAGGCGGTCGGTCCGGCGGTGGCCGGGTTCGCCGTCGGCGACGAGGTGATCGGCTACGTCCGCCGCGACGACGTGCAGCACGGCACGTACGCCGAACTGGTCCCGGCCCCCGAGCGGTGCCTGGCCGACAAGCCGGTGCGGGCGTCCTGGCCGGAGGCGGCCGGGCTGCCGCTGGCGGGGCTCACCGCGTACCAGGCGTTGCAGCTGGCCCGTACGGGCGCCGGTGACACGGTGCTGGTGCACGGCGCGTCCGGCGGGGTGGGGCACCTCGCGGTGCAGGTGGCCCGCGCGCTCGGCGCGGACCGGGTGATCGGCACGGCGAGCGAGGCCAACCACGACTTCGTCCGGTCGCTGGGCGCGGAGCCGGTCGTGTACGGCGACGGCCTGCGGAACCGGGTCCGGGCGGTCGCGCCGGACGGGGTCGACGTGGTGCTGGACCTGTTCGGCGGCGACGCGCTCGACGTCTCCGCGGAGCTGATCACCCGGCCGGCCCGGATGATGTCCACCGCCGATCCCGAGCACGTGACCCGGCTCGGCGGCACCTACCTCTTCGTGAAGCCGTCCGCGGCGGACCTGGCGGTGCTGGCCGGGTTGGTCGACGCGGGCCGGCTGACCGTGCACGTGGCTCGCACGCTTCCGCTGGCCGAGGCGGCCGAGGCACACCGCCTCGTCGAGGCGGGGCACGTCCGGGGCAAGGTCGTGCTGACGGTCTGAGTCGACGCTCAGCGGGTGCGGCGACGGACCAGCAGCGCGATGCCGGCCAGCCCGGCCGTGATGACCACCACCACGCCGATGTTGAGCAGCAGCAGCCGCTGCAGCTCGCCGAGCGCGGTGTCGAGGTCCTGCACCGGGTCGAGCGCGTCCTCCGGCAGGACCCGCTCGCCGCCGCCGATGCCGCCGGAGAGCGTGTCGAACCGCGGCTCCAGCGGCACCCCGACCGAGCGCAGCGTCTCGGACATGGTGAGGCGCCCGAAGAACCAGCCGGCCCGGGGGTGGCTCAGGTCGGGCTGCTTGGCCGGCCGGTAGACCCGGGGACCGCCCTTGGCCAGGGGGAAGAGGTCGAAGGTGTTCTTCGCGGTGCCGGCGACGAGCACCACCACCGTGTACTTCGGACCGAGGTCCTTGGCGGCGGGACCGCGCAGTTGACCGGTCGCGCCCAGCCACCTGACCTGGTCGACGATCAGGTTCACGTCGGCCGGGCGGGTGTCGGCCCGCAGCTGGAGCGGCTGGTCGAGCCGGTCGCCGGTGATGTCCACCCCGCTCGGGGCGAGCTTCGGCTTGGGGGCGGCCTGGACCGCCGCCGGGCCGGCCAGGGCCAGCGAGCACACCAGTGTCACCGCCGCCCCGGTCAGGACGGTCAACAACCGTCTCACCTTCCGGACCATCGCCGCCTCCTCGCCCCGTTCGATGGCTGGCTTTCGCTGCGGGTCACACTGGACCTGTCCACCTCAAAGACTCCGCGGAACGTCGCCTGGTTGCAGCTGGTGGAAGAGTATTTGGAACTATCTGCGAGCTGAGACCGACCAATAGCCGGCCGATGATCAGCGGCCGGATCCTACCCGGATGGAGGGGCTCATGGGGGGCAGGGTTGCCCGTATGGCGCGTACCTGGCTGGTGGTCCTCGGGGTGGCGGCGGGAGCGTCGCTGCTGCTGCCGGCCGCGCCGGCCGCCGCGCACAATTCCCTGACCGGCAGCGATCCGCAGAACGGGGCCCGGCTGGCCGCCGCGCCGAAGCGGATCGAGTTGCGGTTCCTGGCCACACCGAAGGAGGCCACGACGAAGGTCACCGTCACCGGGCCGGACAACGTGGCCGCCGCGGGCGGCGCGCCGACGTTCGCCGGCAAGCGGGTGAGTGTGCCGTTCAAGCCCGGCGCCGCGGGGCTCTACATCGTGACCTACCAGCTCGCCTCCGACGACGGACACCCGGTCAAGGGGGAGGTCCGGTTCACCCTGACCACCGGCACGCCGGCCGAGCCGCCGTCGGCGAGCGCCGCGCCCAGCAGCGCCGCGCCGACCACCGCGCCGGCATCCACCGCCGCCGGCTCGCCGTCCGCCGGGTCGCCGTCCGCGGTGAGCCCGTCCCCGGCCGCCGCCGGGGACGACGACGGGGGTACGGGCTGGCTCTGGACCGTCGTCCCGGTGGTGGTGCTGGGGCTGCTCCTGGTCGGAGCGCTCGTGCTGCGCCGTCGCGCCACCCGCCGCTGACTTGGGCGAGTACGCCGAACACGCCGCGTGACGGCCGCGGAAGAAGGGCGCCCGGACGAGCGATATACCGCTGAGTCATATTTATGACCCAGCGGTATATCGCTCGCAGTTGTATCGGCTTCCGGCCGCGACACGCCTGCAGACGACACGCCGGCAAGCTCCCCACCCGGTGCCGGGCGCCGGGCGGGTCAGACCAGGCGCACCCGGGCGGCGCGCAGTCGGGTGAGCGTCCGGTCGCGGCCGAGCACCTCCAGGGACTCGAACAGCGGCAGCCCGACGGTGCGTCCGGTGACCGCGACCCGGACCGGCGCCTGTGCCTTGCCCAGCTTCAGCCCGCGCTCCGCGCCGACCGCCTCCAGCGTGGCCTTCAGCGACTCGGCGTCCCACGAGCCGAGCGCGTCGAACGCGGCGATCGCGGCGTCCAGCAGCTCGGCGGCGCCTTCCTTCATCGCCTTCGCCCAGGCCGCCTCGTCGATCAGCGGGTCGGCCAGGAAGAGGAAGTCGACGTTCGGCACGATCTCGCTGAGGACCGCGATCCGGGTCTGCGCCAGCGGGGCCACCGCGGCGAACGCGGCCGGATCGAACTCGGCCGGCTGCCACGGCGGCGGGGCGATCGTGTCGGTGCCGGTGAGCCACGGCTGGCAGGCGGCGACGAAGTCCTCCACCGGCAGCGCCCGGATGTACTCCCCGTTGAAGGCCCGCAGCTTCTTCTCGTCGAAGAAGGCGGGGGAGGGGTTGACCTCGTCGAGCCGGAACTCGTCCTCGATCACCGACCAGGGCACGATCTCCCGGTCGCCCGACGGCGCCCAGCCGAGCAGCATCAGGTAGTTGCGCATCGCGTCGGCGAGGTAGCCCTCGTCCCGGTACGCCTCCAGGGCGACCTTGTCGCGCCGCTTGGACAGCTTCTGCCGCTTCTCGTTGACCACCACCGGCACATGCGCCCAGATCGGCGGCTTGACCCCGAGCGCGTCCCAGAGCAACTGCTGCTTCGGGGTGTTGGGCAGGTGCTCCTCGGCCCGGATCACGTGGGTGATCCCCATGGTCATGTCGTCGACCACGTTGGCGAGCAGGAAGACCGGCGACCCGTCGCCACGGGCGATGACGAAGTCCTCGATCAGCTTGTTCTCGAACGTCGGCTCGCCCCGGATCAGGTCGACCACCACCGTCTCGCCCTCGTCCGGCGTACGGAAGCGCAGTGCCCGACCCTCGCCCGGCCCCAGGCCGCGGTCGCGGCAGAAGCCGTCGTAGCCACGCTGCTGGGGGCCGGTACGCGCCTGCACGTCCTCGCGGGTGCAGTCGCAGTAGTAGGCCCGGCCGCCGTCGTACAGGCGCTGGGCGGCGGCGCGGTGCTCGCCGGCGTAGGAGGACTGGAAGTACGGGCCCTCGTAGCTGCCCCGCGAGATGCCGATCCAGTCGAGCGCGGAGAGGATGCCCTCGGTCCACTCGGGCTTGTTGCGGGCCGCGTCGGTGTCCTCGACGCGCAGCACGAACACCCCGCCCTGCTGCTTGGCGAAGATCCAGTTCTGCAGCGCCGAGCGGGCGCCGCCGACGTGGAACATTCCGGTCGGGGAGGGGGCGAAGCGTACACGTACCGTCACGTCCCCCAGCCTACGGCGGGCTGCCACCGAGAAAGGAAGGGCCCCTTCTTAACGCCTCCGGAGGTGAAGGGGCCCCTTTTTAACACGCACCGACAGGCGCGACGGCCGGTGGGCGTCACGGCACGGAGCGGATCTTCACCACCAGGGCGCTGCCGAGCAGGGTGACCGCCGCGGTCACCGCGTACAGCGTCGGGTAGCCGCCGAGGTGCACGACGATCGGCGCGGACAGCGCCGGACCGAGCACCTGCGGCGCCGAGTTGGCAATGTTGATCACGCCGAGGTCCTTGGCCCGGTCGGTGGCGGCCGGCAGCACCTGGGTGATCAACGCGGCGTCCACCGCCAGGTAGACGCCGTAGCCCGCGCCGAGCAGCAGCGCGGCCACGATCGCCATCGGCCAGACCGGCGCGACGGCGAGCAGCGTCGCCGCCACCGCCATGATCAGCCCCGACACGATCACGAAGACCTTGCGCCGGCCGGATCGGTCGGAGAGTCGCCCGGCGACCACGGCGGTGAGCATCATGCCCAGCGTGTAGAGCAGGATCAGCACCAGCAGCGAGCCCTCGGGGTCGGTCACCCGTACCCCGTCGGTGAGGAAGTAGAGCAGGTAGAGCGTGCCGAGCGCGTTGCCGGTCTGCACCAGGAAGCGGGTGAACCAGGCCCAGGCGAAGTCGGGGTGGCGGCGCGGGCTGATCCACATCGAGGCGAGCAGGGCGCGCAGCCGCACCGGCGACCGGTGCTCCCGGGGCAGCGGGTCGTCCTGGGTGAGCAGTGCGAACGGCAGCGACAGCAGCAGCACGGCGAGCGCGATCGCCGCGTACCCGGCGGCGTTGCCGGTCACCACGGCGGTGACCAGCACCGCGCCCAGCACCAGGCCGAGCGCCTGCGGAATGCCCACCCAGCCCGAGACGCCGCCGCGCTGGGCCACCGGCACCCGGTCCGGGATCGCGGCGGTGAGGCTGGCCAGCATCGCGTTGAAGCAGACCTGCGCGGCCACCCAGGCCACCGCCACCCCGGCGATGCTGTCCTGGCGGGCCAGCAGCACCAGAGCGGCCGCGCCGACCACCGCGCCGGTCGCGGTCCAGACGTGCCGGCGGCCGAAGTGCCGGTTGGCCAGCCGCAGCGAGGTACGGTCCGACAGCGCGCCGGCGAGCGGGTTGGCCAGCACCGCGGCGAGCGCGCCGAGCCCGGTCACCACCGCCAGCATGGCCTCCTTGTCGCCCGGCGCGATCCGTTCCACCTGCTGCGGCAGCAGAACCTGGATCGGGGTGAAGAACGCCATCCAGACGCCCAGGTTGGCCGCGAAGATCAGCGCGATCCAGCTCCTCCGGACCGGCACCGTCGGCTCGGCGAGCGCCGCCGGCAGCGAGGCCGGCGTCGGGTTCACCGTGGTCATCGCCGCACCAGGTCACGGAACCAGGCGTACGACGACTTCGGCGTGCGCCGCTGGGTCGGGTAGTCGACGTGCACCAGGCCGAAGCGCTTGGTGAACCCCTCGGCCCACTCCCAGTTGTCCAGCAGCGACCAGACGAAGTACCCGGTCACCGGTACGCCCGCGCCGATCGCCTCGTGCACCGCGCGCACGTGCCCGTCCAGGTACGCGATCCGCTCCGGGTCGTCCACCCGGCCGTCGGCGTCGGGCGCGTCGTCGTAGGCGCACCCGCTCTCGGTGACCTGGATCGGCGGCAGCGCGTCACCGTACCGGTCCCGTAGCTGGAGCAGCAGCTCACGCAGGCCGTCCGGGGCGACCGGCCAGTCGAACGCGGTACGCGGGTAGCCGTCCAGTGGCACGATCTCGAACGGCAGCGGCGACCCTTCCTCGGGCGCGCGGATGCCCGTCGGGTTGTAGTAGTTCACGCCGAGCACGTCGATCGGCGCGGCGATGACGTCCAGGTCGCCGTCGCGGACCACGGTCGGGTCGACGCCGGGCGCGTCGGGGTAGCCGAGACCGAGCAGCGGGTCGGTGAAGAGCCGGTTGTGCAGCGCGTCGTACGCCGCGGCGGCGGCCCGGTCGGCGTCGCTGTCCCCGGCCGGCCGCACCGGCGAGTAGTTGTTGGCGATCGCCACCGGGCTCGCGGTGCGGGCCCGCAGCGCGGCTACCGCCAGACCGTGCCCGAGGAGCTGGTGGTGGGCGACCGGGAAGGCGTCGAAGAGCAGCACCCGGCCGGGCGCGTGCACGCCCATGCCGTGTCCGAGGCTCATGTGGATGAACGGCTCGTTGAGGGTGATCCAGAGCTTCACGCGGTCGCCGAGGCGGGCGGCGGTGACGTCGGCGTACTCGGCGAAGCGGGCGGCGGTGTCCCGGTTCAGCCAGCCGCCGGCGTCCTCCAGCGCCTGCGGCAGGTCCCAGTGGAAGAGCGTGGCGACCGGGTCCACGCTGGCCGCGAGCAGACCGTCCACCAGCCGGTCGTAGAAGTCGAGGCCGGCCGTCAGGGCCTGACCGGCGCCGGTGGGCTGGATCCGGGGCCAGGAGATCGAGAACCGGTACGCGGACACCCCCAGCCCGGCCAGCAGCGCGGTGTCCTCGGCGTACCGGTGGTGGTGGTCGCACGCCTCGTCGCCGGTACTGCCGTCGACGATCCGGCCGGGCTCGCGGGCGAACGTGTCCCAGATGGACGGCCCGCGACCGTCGACGGTGGTCGCCCCCTCGATCTGGTACGCGGAGGTGGACACCCCCCAGCGGAAGTCGGCGGGGAAGTCGGGCATCGGCGCGGTCGTCAAGTCACCCTCCCGAGACGTGAAGCGTGTTCGCGACTCTAGGGCTCGGACGACCGCCGCGCCATAGGCCGGAGAGTGCCGACGGCACAAGGGGTTTCGGCGTGTCTTTTCCGAACCCGTCCGCTTAAGTCCGATTTACACATAGAGTGCCGAATATCGCGGATGTGATTTAAGTGGGGGAAAGATACTCATGATCCTCGTGGAACGCAGCGCACACGTGGCGGCGCCTGTGGAAGTGGTCTGGGACGTCGTGCAGCGGGCCGAGCAGCTGCCGGCCTGGCTGGCGGGGGTCCGCGCGGCCGAGGTCCTCTCGGGGGAGGGATTCGGCCGGCGACAACTGGTCCAGGCCGGACGCGGCTCCGCGCACGAGGCCGAGGTGATCGCCTACCAGGAGCCGACCCTGATCGGCTGGCGCGAACGGGCCAAGGGCGCGGGCGCCCGGGCCGAGGCGCGTACCGAGATCTACGTCCAGCTGACCGCGGACGAGGAGGACGGTGGCACCGTCGTACGACTGATCGTCGTGCGGTGGCCCGCCGGCCCCGTCAAGGCCGCCCTGCTGCGGCTCGGCCTGCGCCGGGTCGGCGCCGACCTGGAGGACTCGCTGGCCCGGCTGACCGACCTGGCCGCCGTCGGCTGACCGAGCCCGTCCCGGCGTCGCCCGCGATGGTGATGGTCCGGCGTCCCCGCCAGGGACGCCGGACCATCGTCGTCTGTGCCCGAAGTGTTAAGAAGGGGCCCCTTCTCTACCGGAGGCGTTAAGAAGGGGCCCTTCCTTTCAGCTGTCGCCGCCGGTTTCGCCGACCGGGGCGGCGGTGACGTCGTCCAGCGCGTACTTGCGGGCGGCGTCGGCCGGCACGTGGGCCGGCACCGTGCCGCGCAGGGCGAGCTGGCGCAGCGTGGCGACAGCGATCGACTCGGCGTCGACGTGGAAGTGGCGGCGCAGCGCGTGCCGGGTGTCCGACATGCCGAAGCCGTCGGTGCCGAGCGAGGTGTAGTCACCGGGCACCCAGCGGGAAATCAGGTCCGGCACCGCGCGCATCCAGTCGCTGACCGCGACCTTCGGCCCGTCGGCGTCGGCCAGCTTCCGCGCGATGTACGGCACCCGCTGCTCCTCGCCCGGGTGGAGCAGGTTGTGCTCCTCGCACTGCACCGCGTCGCGGCGCAGCTCGGTCCAGGACGTCACCGACCACACGTCGGCGGACACACCCCAGTCCTCGGCGAGCAGCTGCTGGGCCTTGAGCGCCCACTGCATGCCGGTGCCGGAGGCGAGGATGTTCGCCTTCGGCGCGTCGTCACCGACCTGCGGCGCCGGCGAGTAGCGGTGGATGCCCTTGAGGATGCCCTCGACGTCCACGCCCTCCGGCTCGGCCGGCTGGAAGATCGGCTCGTTGTAGACGGTGAGGTAGTAGAAGACGTTCTCCTGCTCCTCGCCGTACATCCGGTGCAGGCCGTTCTCCATGATGTGCGCCAGCTCGAAGGCGAACGCCGCGTCGTAGGAGACCACCGCCGGGTTGGTGGCGGCGAGCAGCAGCGAGTGGCCGTCCTCGTGCTGGAGGCCCTCACCGTTGAGCGTGGTCCGGCCGGCGGTGGCGCCGAGCACGAAGCCCCGCGCCATCTGGTCGGCCGCCGCCCAGAAGCCGTCACCGGTGCGCTGGAAGCCGAACATCGAGTAGAAGATGTACAGCGGGATCATCGGCTCGCCGTGCGTGGCGTACGCCGTGCCGGCGGCGGTGAACGAGGCGACCGAACCGGCCTCGTTGATGCCCTCGTGCAGGATCTGCCCGGTGGTCGACTCCTTGTAGGACAGGAACAGCTCCCGGTCCACCGAGGTGTAGCGCTGGCCGTGCGGCGAGTAGATCTTCTGGGTCGGGAAGAGCGAGTCCATACCGAAGGTGCGGGCCTCGTCCGGGATGATCGGCACCCAGCGCTTGCCGAACTCCTTGTCCTTCATGATGTCCTTGAGCAGGCGGACGAACGCCATCGTGGTGGCGACCTTCTGCTTGCCCGACCCACGCTTGACGTCGGAGAACCGCTCGCTGCCCGGGACGGCCAGCGTCTTGCGCGCGGTGTTGCGCGTGGGCAGGTAGCCGCCGAGCTGCTGCCGCCGGTCCTTGAGGTAGGCGATCTCGTCCGACTTCTCGCCCGGCGTGTAGTACGGCGGGAGGTAGGGGTTCTCCTCCAGCTGCTTGTCCGGGATGTCCAGGTAGAGGCGGTCGCGGAAGAGCTTCAGGTCCTCCAGCGTCAGCTTCTTCATCTGGTGGGTGGCGTTGCGGCCCTCGAAGTGCGAGCCCAGCGTCCAGCCCTTGATCGTCTTGGCGAGGATCACGGTCGGCTGGCCGGTGTGCTCCGTCGCCGCCTTGTAGGCCGCGTAGAGCTTGCGGTAGTCGTGACCGCCCCGCTTGAGGTTCCAGATCTCGTCGTCGGAGAGGTGCTCGACCATCCTGCGGGTGCGCGGGTCGCGGCCGAAGAAGTGCTCCCGGACGTACGCCCCGGACTCCGCCTTGTAGGTCTGGTAGTCACCGTCGGGCGTGGTGTTCATCAGGTTGACCAGCGCGCCGTCGGTGTCCGCCGCGAGCAGCGGGTCCCACTCCCGGCCCCAGACGACCTTGATGACGTTCCAGCCAGCGCCCCGGAAGAACGCCTCCAGCTCCTGCATGACCTTGCCGTTGCCGCGGACCGGTCCGTCCAGGCGCTGGAGGTTGCAGTTGATCACGAAGGTGAGGTTGTCCAGCTCCTCGCGGGCGGCCACGCCGATCGCGCCGAGCGACTCGACCTCGTCCATCTCACCGTCACCGAGGAACGCCCAGACGTGCTGCTGGGAGGTGTCCTTGATGCCCCGGTGGTGCAGGTAGCGGTTGAACCGCGCCTGGTAGATCGCGTTCAGCGGGCCGAGGCCCATGGACACGGTGGGGAACTCCCAGAAGTCCGGCATCAGCCGCGGGTGCGGGTACGACGGCAGCCCGCCGCCGGGGTGCGACAGCTCCTGCCGGAAGCCGTCGAGCTGGCCCTCGCTGAGCCGGCCCTCCAGGAACGCCCGCGCGTACATGCCGGGGGAGGCGTGACCCTGGTAGAAGATCTGGTCGCCACCGCCGGGGTGGTTCTTGCCCCGGAAGAAGTGGTTGAAGCCCACCTCGTAGAGCGACGCGGAGCTGGCGAACGTGGAGATGTGGCCGCCGACGCCGATCTCCGGCCGCTGCGCCCGGTGCACCAGCATGGCGGCGTTCCAGCGGATGTACGCCCGCAGCCGCCGCTCGATGTGCTCGTCACCCGGGAACCACGGCTCCCGCTCCGGCGCGATCGTGTTGATGTAGTCGGTGGTGGTCAGGGACGGCACCCCGACCTGGCGCTCGCGGGCCCGCTCCAGCAGGCGCAGCATGACGTACCGGGCGCGCTTGGTTCCGCGCTCGTCGATGACACCGTCGAGCGACTCGACCCATTCGCTGGTCTCTTCAGGGTCGATGTCCGGAAGCTGGCTCGGCAGACCAGCGGTGATCACCGGGCGCTTGCGTTCCGTAGCCACAGGCGTTCCCTCGGTTCTGTGTGGGATAGGTCTCTAGCGCCATCCTGCCCCCTCGTGGCGCTCGTCGTCACGTCTCCCTCCCCCAGACGCGACGCTGAACACAGGTACCCACCAGTAACTTTGTGCGATCACCGGGTGCGCTAGCCGGCCCCGCCGGCACGCGGCGGGAACCGGCCGGCTGCGGCAGAATGCGCCGTATGCGCAGTGAGGTGATCAGCGTCCGGACCGGGTCCCGGCCGACCGTCCGGGACATCACGGCCGAGGCCGAGCGGTTCGTCGCCGGGGCCGGCGACGGGTTGCTGCACGTCTTCGTGCCGCACGCCACGGCCGGACTGGCGATCATCGAGACCGGCGCCGGGTCGGACGACGACCTGCTCCGGGCGCTCGACGACCTGCTCCCCACCGACGACCGGTGGCGGCACCGGCACGGCTCGCCCGGGCACGGCCGCGACCACGTGCTCCCGGCGTTCGTGCCGCCGTACGCGACGCTGCCGGTGCTCGACGGGCGGATCCAGCTCGGCACCTGGCAGTCGATCTGCCTGGTCGACCCGAACGGCGACAACCCGGACCGCCAGGTGCGCTTCTCGTTCCTCGCCGGCTGAGCCGGCCGGGGCCGGGACGACGCCCCGGCCCGGCCGGACCCGTCACGGGCGGACGGTCTCCGCCTCCACCGTCTGCCGGCCCTGGTCCGCCTCGGGAGCGACGGTCCGCGCCGCGGCCGGCGGCCGGTCGTACGTCAGGTTCAACCCGGGGACCCGGTCCTCGATCACGAACGTGGCCCGGGTGTACGCCGGCGCGTCCGGGCGGCTCACGTACGGGAGCACGTCGAAGTTCGCGGTCAGGTCCCTCGGGGTGATCGTGGTGCGGACGTACCCGCGCAGGTTGTTCTGGAAGCGCAGGTGCGGGTTGAACGCCAGCCACGGGTGCGAGCCGGTGGGCGAGTCCGCGCCGTCCCCGGTCGAGGTGATCGAGGAGCAGACCAGCTCGCTGCCGACCGTGCGCGACGTCGGGTCCGCGTAGTCCAGTTTCAGGTCGCTGGCCCAGTGGGCGTGCACGTCGCCGGTGAGCACCACCGGGTTGCGCACCCCGGCGGCCACCCAGCCCCGGGTGATCCGGTCCCGCGAGGCGACGTACCCGTCCCAGGCGTCCATGCTGGTGACCGTCAGCGGACCGGAGTTGTTGTCCCGCTGGGCGAAGAAGACCTGCTGGCCGAGCAGGTCCCAGCGGGCCTCGGAGCGGCGGAACCCGTCCAGCAGCCACGCCTCCTGCGCGGCGCCGGTGATCGACCGGGCCGGGTCGGACGCCGCCGCGCAGTCCTTGTAGCCGTCGCCGCACGCCTGGTCGTCCCGGTACTGCCGGGTGTCGAGCATGTGGAACGTGGCCAGCCGACCCCAGCGCACCCGCCGGTAGAGCTGCATGTCGATGCCGCGGGGGATCGAGGTGCGGCGCAGCGGCATGTTCTCGTAGTACGCCTGGAACGCCGCCGCCCGCCGGGTGAGGAAGTCCGGGTCGGGCGCCTCGGGCACCTCGTCGGCCCAGTTGTTCTCCACCTCGTGGTCGTCGAAGACCACCACCCAGGGCGCGACCGCGTGCGCCGCCTGCAGGTCGGTGTCGGTCTTGTACTGGGCGTGCCGCTGCCGGTAGTTCGCCAACGTCCGGGTCTCCGGGCCCTCGTGGTCGCGCGGGTTGCCGCCGGGGACGGTGTAGGTGTCCTTGGCGTACTCGTACTGGTAGTCGCCGAGGTGCAGGATCAGCTCCGGCTCGGTCTCGGCCAGCCGGCGGTAGGCGGTGAAGTAGCCGTGCTCGTACTGCGAGCAGGAGACGAAGCCCATGGCCAGCGCGGACGGCATCAGCCACGGCGCCGGGGCGGTGCGGGTGCGGCCGACCGGGGAGAGCCAGCGCTCGGCCCGGAACCGGTAGAAGTACTCCCGCCCGGGGAGCAGGCCGTCCAGCTCGACGTGCACGCTGTGCGCCGACTCCGGCCGGGCCAGCCGTACGCCGCGCCGCACCACGTGCCGGAAGCGCTCGTCGGCGGCCACCTCGAAGGACACCGGCACCACCCGGGACGGCATGCCGCCCAGGCCGTCCTCGGCCAGCGGCTCCGGCGCGAGCCGGGTCCAGAGCACGAAGCCGTCGTGGTCGGGGTCGCCGGAGGCCACCCCGAGCGTGAACGGGTCGCGGCGCAGCGGGCCGGGCGACGCGGCGGCCGCGACCGGCAGGCCGGCTGCCGCGCCGGCGGCGCCGAGCGCCGCGCCGCTGAGCAGGATGGTACGTCGGGACAGTGCCACGGTTTCCTCCCCGGAGTCCGGTTCGTCGACTCCGGGCAGCCTCGCGAGCGTCGATGGCCGTCAGGTGACACCGAGGCGACCGCACGGCACTTTCCGCCGAACAGCGGTCGGCGGACGAAAGGCGGCGACGTCAGCCGAGCAGTCGACGCAGATCGCCCGGCGTGTGGCCGAGGTGGGCGCGGACCGTGCGGGTCAGGTGCGCCTGGTCGCTGAAGCCCAGCTCGCCGGCGAGGTCGGCCAGGCGTACGTCACCCTGCTCGATCCGGTCCAGCGCCCGGGCGACGCGCAGCCGGTTGCGGTAGCGGGTGAGCGGCACCCCGGTGCGGGCCTGGAACTCGCGGCTGAGCCGGTAGGGCGACACGTCGAGCGCCCGGGCCAGCGGGAGCAGCCCGGCGGCCTCCGGGGAGTCGTCGTGCAGCGCCGCCCGGGCCCGCTCCACCAGCCGCCGGCCCGGCCCGCCGCCGCCGTCGACCGGCGTGACGGCGCGCCCGACCAGCCGTACCAGCCGCTCGGCGGCGGCGTGGTCGGGATCGGCGGCGTCCCGCAGCAGGAGCCGGTGGGCCAGGTCCAGCGGGCCGTCCACGTGCACCGTGCCCGGCGCCGGCCGGTCGTCGAACAGCTCCCGCCACAGCCGCTCCGACAGGTGCACCGACGTGCACTCGTCGCCGCCGGCCGGGTGCGCGAACCGCTCCTCCTCGCCCGGGACCGTCAGGTAGGCCACCGTCGACCCGACCCACGTGGCCCCGTGGCGACCGGCCCGCCGGAAGGCGCCCCGCCGGGCCAGCACCAGGCCGTACGCGTCGGCCGGCTCGGGCGCGGACCAGCCGCGGTGGTCGTCCCGGCAGCGCACCACGGTGACCCGGAAGTCCGGTCGGGCCAGCAGCCGGGTGGCGGTACGCATGCGGGTCAGCGTAGGCCGCCGCGACGACGGAAACGCCCCGCAAGGATCGACAAGACCGGGGACGGCCGGCCCGGCAGGGTGGCCGGCGTGACCACTTCGCCCCGCCGACCCGCCGCCCTGCTCGTGGTGCTGCTCACCGGGCAGGCCATGGCTTCCATGGACACCTCGATCACGGCCGTGGCCGCGCCGGCGATCCGGGCCGACCTGGGTGGCTCCGCCGCCGTCCAGCAGCTCGTGCTGGCCGGCTACACGCTCACCTTCGCCGTGCTGGTGGTGGTCGGCGCCCGCCTGGGCGCCCGGCACGGCGGCCCTCGGATCTTCCTGCTCGGCCTGGCCGGCTTCACGCTCGCCTCGTTGGCCTGTGGCCTGGCCCCGACCCCGGTCACGCTGGTGCTCGCCCGCGTGGCCCAGGGCGCGGCGGGCGCGCTGATGGTGCCGCAGGTGCTCGCGCTGATCCGGGCCGCGCTGCCGGACGCGGCCCGGGCGCGCGCGATCGGGGCGTACTCGATGGTGCTCGCCCTCGGCGTCGCCGCCGGTCAGGTCCTCGGCGGGCTCCTCGTCACGCTCGACCTCGGCGGCCTCACCTGGCGGCTGGCGTTCCTGGTCAACGTGCCGGTCGGCGTTGCTCTCCAGATCGTCGGCCGGCGGGTGCTGGCCGGCCCACCGGCCGCGCCGCCCCGGCGGGAACCGCTCGACCTGGCCGGCGCGGCGCTGCTGGCCGCGGCGATGCTCACCCTCGTGCTGCCGCTGGTGCTGGACACGGACACCGGGATCCGCGTCGCCGCGGTGGCCGCCGGCGCCGTCGGGCTGCGGCTCTTCCTCGGGTACGAGCGCAGGCGGGCCCGTCGGGGCGACGCCCCGCTGCTGGACGTGACAGTGCTGCGTCATCCCGGCGTCCCGGCCGGACTGCTCGCCTGCTGCGGGGTGATGGGCTGCTACGCGGGCTTCCTGTTCGTGTTCACCCTGCGGGCGCAGGACGCGCTGGGCCTCAGCCCGCTCGCCGCCGGGCTGGCGTTCCTCCCGTACGCCGCGGGTTTCGCCCTGTGCGGTCTGGCGGTCGCACGACTGCCGGAGGCGACCCGCGCGGTCCTGCCGGTGGCCGGGCCGCCGGTGCTGGCCGCGGTGACGGTGCTCCTCGCCGCGCTCTCCGCCCGGGGTTGGCCCTGGGTGGCCGGCGGCGCGTTGCTGCTGCTCGGCGGCGCGGCGCACGCGGCGGCGTTCAGCCCGCTGGTCACCCGGCTCACCGACGCGGTGCCGGCGGGCGCGGCGGCCGCCCTGTCCGCGCTCGTCTCCACCGGCACGCTGCTCGCCGCCGTGCTCGGGGTGACCGTGGTCGGCGGCGTCCACCTGGCGCTGACCGCGGCCGACCTGCGGGGGGCCGCGCTGGCCCTGCCGCCCGCTGTCGTCACCGCCGGGTTGCTGCTGGCCGGCGCGGTGGCCGCCCGGCGGGCGCTCCGGCCGGCCCGACCGGTCGCGCCGGCGGATATAGTGGAGCAGGTCAATTGTTGATCGGTCACGTACGATCGAGGCATGGAGTCGCCGTCCCCCGACGACCGACCCGGCCTGGCCGGGGACACGGTGCGCCGGATCCTGCACGTCGCCGCCGCGCTGCGGCACCACCAGGACGAGGCGGTCGCCGCGCTGGGGCTCACCCCGGCGGCCGCCCGGGCCCTGCACGAGCTGGACCCGGACCATCCGCTGCCGGCCCGCGACCTCGCCGAGCAGTTGGGCTGCGACCGGTCCAACGTCACCGGTCTGGCCGACCGGCTGGAGCAGGCCGGGCTGGTCGAGCGGCGGGTCGACCCCGCCGACCGGCGGCAGAAGACGCTGGTGGTCACCGGGCACGGACGCGAGGTCCGCGAGCGGGTGGGGCGGGTGATGTCGGACTCCCGACTCCTCGACGGGCTGACCACCGCCGAGCTGGCCGCCCTGCGCGAGCTGGTCTGGAAGATCTCCGACGGCGGCTGCCCCGAGGAGTGCGGCGAGGTCTGAGCCACACCGGGCGGAACGTGTCCGACTGGGCGCGGCGGCCCGGAGTCGGTAATGCTGTCCGACGTGACCACCCCGCACGATCTCGACGACCGGCTCCGCACCGACCTGGCCGCGCTCGGCGCGCCGGAGCGGCGGCGTGACCTGGCCGAGCCGCTGCCCGACGGCGGGCCGCTGACCGGGGCCCACCTGCTGGCCCTGTTCGACGCGCAGCTCACCAGCCGGCTGCTCGACCTGGCCGGGCGCTGGCTGCGCGGCTTCGGCGAGGGCTACTACACGATCGGCTCGGCGGGTCACGAGGGCAACGTCGCGGTCGCCGCCGCGCTCCGGCCGACCGACCCGGCGCTGCTGCACTACCGGTCGGGCGCGTTCTACTGCCTGCGGGCCGCCCAGGCGGCCGGCGACTTCCCGCCCGTCCCGCCGCCCCCGCTTCCCGACGCACCGTCGTCCGACGATTCGGCGGCGCCCCTCCCCGACGACGATCTGGATCCGGCGGCCGGCACCCGTCCGCGGGGTGAGCAGGGCGGTCGGCCAGATGTCGAGGGGATCGAACCGTCGGCCGAGGCCGTGCGGCTCCCGCCCGGAGCCGGCGTGACCGTGGACGCGGACGGCGACGCGACGGTCGGCGTACCCGATCTGCCCCCGCCGGCCCCCGACGACGCCTACGCGGACGCGGCCCGCGACGTGCTGCGCGGAATGGCCGCCTCGGCCGCGGAGCCGATCGCCGGCGGCCGGCACAAGGTCTTCGGCCGGGCCGACCTCGCGGTCGTGCCGACCACCTCCACCATCGCCTCGCACCTGCCCCGGGCGGTCGGCCTGGCACTGGCCCTGGAGCGTCCGCGCCGGGGCGGTCCGCGCGCCGACGGCGAGCCGGCGGCGACGTCCTGGCCGGCGGACGCGGTGGTGGTCTGCTCGTTCGGCGACGCCTCGGTCAACCACGCCAGCGCCACCGCCGCGTTCAACACCGCCGGCTGGTACGACCACGCCGACGTGCGGGTCCCGGTCCTGTTCGTGTGCGAGGACAACGGGCTCGGCATCAGCGTGCGCTCGCCCGAGGGGTGGGTGGCGGCCACGCTGCGGTCCCGGCCCGGCATCCGCTACTTCGCCGCCGACGGGACGGACGTGGTGCAGAGCCACCGGGTGGCGGCCGAGGCGGCGGACTGGGTGCGCCGGCACCGCCGGCCCGCCGTGCTGCACCTGGACACGGTCCGGCTGATGGGCCACGCCGGCGCGGACGCGGAGACCGCGTACCGCAGTCCCGCCGAGATCGCCGCCGACGCGGCCCGGGACCCGCTGCTGGTCACCGCGCGGCGGCTGGTGGAGGCCGGGTACGCCGGCGGCGAGGACCTGCTCGCCCGGTACGACGAGCGGGGCTGGCAGCTGCGCCGGATCGCCGAGGAGGTGCTCGACGAGCCGAAGCTGGCCTCCCCGGTCGAGGTGGTGGCGGAGTTGGCGCCGCGTCGGCCGGCGCGGGTGTCCCGGGCGGTCGCGGAGGCGGCGGCCCGGGCGGTGGGTCCGGGCGCCGCCGCCCGCGCGGAGGCGTTCGGCGGCAAGCCGCCCGAGCTGACCGGGCCGCTGACGCTGGCGCAGAGCATCAACGCGGCGTTGGCCGACGGCATGCTCGACGACCCCGGGATGGCCGTCTTCGGCGAGGACGTCGCCGTCAAGGGCGGGGTGTACGGGGTCACCAAGGGGCTGCGGGACCGGTTCGGCGCGGCCCGGGTGTTCGACACGCTGCTCGACGAGACCTCGATCCTCGGGCTCGGGCTGGGCGCCGGGCTGGCCGGCATGCTGCCGGTGCCGGAGATCCAGTACCTGGCGTACCTGCACAACGCCGAGGACCAGCTGCGGGGCGAGGCGGCCAGCATGCGCTTCTTCTCCCGGGGCGCGTTCCGCAACCCGATGGTGGTGCGGGTGGCCGGCCTGGCCTACCAGGAGGGCTTCGGCGGGCACTTCCACAACGACAACTCGGTGGCGGTGCTGCGCGACGTGCCGGGGCTGGTGATCGCGGTGCCGGCCCGGCCGGACGACGCCGCGCCGATGCTGCGGACCTGCCTGGCGGCGGCGCGGGTGGACGGCAGCGTGTGCGTCTTCCTGGAGCCGATCGCGCTCTACCACGCCCGCGACCTCTACACCGAGGGCGACGGCGAGTGGACCGCCGGGTACGCCGAGCCGGGCGCCTGGGCGGACCGGCACGTGCCGGTCGGCCGGGCCCGGGTGTACGGGGTCGGCTCGGCCGAGGACCTCACCGTCATCACCTTCGGTAACGGGGTGCGGATGTCGCTGCGCGCCGCGGCCACCCTCGCCGACGAGGGGATCGGCACCCGGGTGGTGGACCTGCGCTGGCTCGCCCCGCTGCCGGTGGCCGACATCATCCGGGAGGCCTCCGCGACCGGCCGGGTGCTGGTGGTGGACGAGACGCGGCGCTCCGGCGGGGTGGGCGAGGGGGTGCTGGCCGCGCTGGTCGACACCGGGTACGTGGGGGCGGCGCGCCGGGTGGCGGCACTTGACTCGTTTGTACCATTAGGTCCGGCTGCCCGTCAGGTTCTGGTCTCGGAGGAGGCCATCACCCAGGGTGCCCGTACGCTGCTGGCACGGTAAATTCCGTTCCACCCGGTGCGCCACTTGCGCGGCGAGCCGCAACTGTGTGGACTGGGCGCGACGGCGTCGCACGACGCCACGAGCAGGGATGAGATGAGGAGGCACGCGACAGTGAGCGCGACCGCTGGTCAGGCCGCCGACGGGGTACGCAGCCTGGCGGACCGGTTCGGGATCGAACCGGGCATGGTCGTCATGGAGATGGGCTACGACGACGACGTCGACACCGATCTCCGGGACGCCCTGACCGACCGCTGTGGAGAGCTTGTCGACGAGGACACCGACGAGGTGGTCGACGCGGTTCTGGTCTGGCACCGCGACGGCGACGGTGACCTCTTCGAGCTCCTCGTCGACGCCCTCGGGCCGCTGGCGGACAACGGGGTGGTCTGGCTCCTGACGCCCAAGGCGGGCCGGGACGGCCACGTCGAGCCGAGCGAGGTCGCGGAGAGCGCGCAGACCGCCGGCCTCCAGCAGACCTCCACCATCAACGCCGGCCGCGACTGGAGCGGCGCCCGCCTCGTGCTGCGGCGCGGGTCGAAGAGCAAGAAGTAGGGTCTCCCTGATCATTTCCAGACCCGATCCCGAGGGAGCGCGCATGCCCATCGAGGTTGGCGCCGAGGCGCCGGACTTCCTGCTCAAGGACCAGAACAACCAGGAGGTCCGGCTCTCCGACCTCCGCGGTCGCAAGACCGTGCTGCTGGTCTTCTACCCGCTGGCCTTCACCGGCATCTGCCAGGGCGAGCTGTGCGAGGTGCGGGACAACCTCAACGAGTACGTGAACGACGACGTCCAGGTGCTGACCGTCAGCGTCGACTCGGTCTACGCCCACAAGATCTGGGCCGACCGGGAGGGCTACCAGTTCCCGCTGCTGGCCGACTTCTGGCCGCACGGCGCGGTCGCCCAGGCGTACGGCGTGTTCAACGAGGTCGCCGGCATCGCCAACCGGGGCACGTTCGTCATCGACAAGGCCGGCGTGGTCCGGTTCGCCGAGATGAACATGCCCGGCGAGGCGCGCGACCAGCAGGGCTGGCGCAAGGCGCTGGCCGAGGCCGTCGCCGCCTGATCCACCCCGGGCACGTCGTTCGACCGGGTCGGAGGCCGGCAGGTAAGCTTGCCGCTCCGGCCCGCCGTTCGGGCGTTCCGGGCGCGTAGCTCAGTGGGAGAGCACTCGCCTTACAAGCGAGGGGTCGCAGGTTCGAAACCTGCCGCGCCCACCACACACCGCCAGCGGGCGACGGCAGCGGTAGCAGTCATGAAAGCCGCCTGTCGAGGTTGCCAAGGGCGGCCTGCCGGCGAGGCCGGGGCTCCAGGTGGTGCGTTCCGCCGGCGTCGGAGGACAACGGGATGCTCTCGGACTACCAACAGCGGCTGCGGGCGAGGTTTCTCGCCGCTGAGGTCGTCGCGCCGCCGGAGCCATGGCGGCACCTCGACCGGACGCGCCGGTGCGTACCGGTGGGCGGGCTGCAAGGCGTCGGCTTCGGTGCCCACCCGCGGACCGGCGTCGACCTGCTGATGGTCGTCTCGACGGACGGCTTCGGCCTGATCGACGCGACAACGGGTGCGACGATCGCCCGGGACCGTGACCCCGACCCCGACGACGCGTCACCGTCCGGGCCGGACCTGGCCTGTCCGGGCATCGGCGTGCTGGTGGGCACGCGGGTACGCGTCGCCGGGTTGTTCGGCGGTGGCCTGCACGTCACGACCGGCGACGGGTGGACCGTCGACGTGGTGGCGCCCGAGTGGCCGAACCATCGTGTCCTGCTGTCCGCTGACGGCGGTGCCTGCAAGGGCCCACCCGGCACGTCCTGGTGGCACGTCTTCCACGCCGACTACTCCGAACTGCGCGCCGTCGGCTTCTCCCCGTCCGGCCGAACCCTGGCGATCGCCACCAGCAGCGACGTGACACTCATCGTCCGCCCCGAGTTCGCGTGAGGGCTCGGGACGCGGGTGCCACGTCCGGCGACGTGGTCGCGGCGCTCACAGGCGTCCGCGTTCCCGAACTGCGGCCTCGAAGCGCAGCAGCAGCCCGCTGACCAGCGTGACGGCGGCCACGAAGCGCCACTCGGGGAAGCCGCGGGAGGAGGGCTTGACCTCAAGCGTGGTTGAGCGACGAGCGTCGTCGTCATGCGCCGACTCATCCATGTGATCCGCGACGTTCTGGCAGTACGCGGTAGGACGGAGTGGAACCGCACCGCACGTGTTGTGGCGGCGGCCGATCCGACCGTACCGCCGCTGGCTCGTCTCCTTCTGCTCGCCCCGGAGTTGTCCGGGCGGACCACTGGGGAGTCCGGACGGGCGGGCGAGGGCCGGTGACCGCATCAGCCCTTACGAGAGCCGTCGGGCCGACCCGACGGGTCACTGATCCGGACGCCGTGGGAGCGCAGAAGCTCCTCCACCCGGTCCCGGGTCGCCGGGTCCGGTGCCCGCAACTGCCAGACCCGCCCGACCATGACGGCGTTGTTCGGCCCCGGCACGTCCCACGGACCGCCCTCCGGGAACACGGCGAGCGCGAGCCGGGCGAAGCCGGGCCGGGCGATCCCGGCCTCGCGGATCTCGGTCCATCGGTAGCTGCGGGTGACCTGTCCCCGGTGCCGGACCAGCAGTCCGAGGTCGTCGGCGAGCAGCGCGCCGTCGCGCTGGTACCACGCCGCGACCACGGTGGCCGCCGTCAGCCCGCTGTAGGTGAGCACCGAAGCGGTGTGCAGCCGGAAGCCGATCGCGATCGTCGTCGCCAGGATCCCGAGGGGGACGAGCACCGCCGGCCACCACCGCGACGCGAACAGCACCACGGGCTCCACGCCGGCCCCCCGCTCCTCCGCCACCCGACGGTGGTGCCCGCATCGGTCGCGATCGACACCTGCGGCGGCGGCCCGGAGCACCATGCCCCGGAGAGCGATATGACTGCTGGTCATATTTATGACTCAGTGGTATATCGACCAGAACGCCATGCTCCTCCGGGCTGGCACAATCGCGGGATGACCGAGCGACTGGCGCCGATCCTGCGGGTCCGCGACGCCGACGCCGCCGCGACCTGGTACGCCCGTCTCGGCTTCGCCCGCCTGTGGGAGCACCGGTTCGCGCCCGACCTGCCGCGCTACACCAGCATCGGCCGGCCCGGCATGGAGATCCACCTGTCCGAGCACGCCGGGGACGCCCGGCCCGGGACGCTGCTCTACCTCTATGTGGACGACGTGGACGCGGCGGCGGCGGCCTGCGGCGGGGTCGAGGTGCGGAGCCAGGAATGGGGGCGGGACTTCGAGGTCACCGACCCGGACGGCAACCGCGTCCGGGTCGGGACCGTGCCGTCCTGAGTGACGGTCACTGGCGTCGGCGGGCGTCGGCCTCGGCGTCGAGCAGGTCGTTCAGCGCTAGCGCCGAGTTGATCAGGGAGAGGTGGCTGAACGCCTGCGGGTAGTTGCCGATCTGCTCACCGGTGGCGGCGATCTCCTCGGCGTACAGGCCGAGGTGGTTGCTGAAGGTGAACATCTTCTCGAAGGTGAGCCGGGCGTCGTCCAGGCGGCCGGACCGGGCCAGCGCCTCGACGTACCAGAAGGTGCACATGTTGAACGTGCCCTCGTGTCCGGGGAGGCCGTCGGGGGAGTGCACCGGGTCGTAGCGGTGGACCAGGCTGTCGGAGACCAGGTCCCGCTCGATCGACGCCAGTGTGGACTGCCACAGCGGGTCGCTGGGCGTGACGAAGCCGACCGCCGGCATGGCCAGCAGCGCGGCGTCCAGCACGTTCTCGTCGTACGCCTGCACGAAGCTGCCGCGTTCCCGGTGGTAACCGCGGGCCATGACCTGGTTGTAGATCCGGTTGCGCTGTTCGACCCAGCAGGACATGTCGCCGGGGCGGCCGGTGCGGGTGGCCAGGCGGATCGCCCGGTCCAGCGCCACCCAGGACATCACCCGCCCGAACGTGTAGTTGCGGGGGTGGTGGCGGCTCTCCCAGATGCCGGCGTCAGGCTGGTCCCAGTTGTGACAGAGCCAGTCGACGAGCCGAACGGTGCTCTTCCACACCTGGTGCGACACCCGGATGCCCTGCTCGTCGGCGAGGTGCATGGCGTAGAGCGCCTCGCCGTGGATGTCCAGTTGGAGCTGGTCGGCGGCGCCGTTGCCGATCCGCACCGGGCTGGAGCCGCGGTAGCCCTCCAGGTGGTCGAGCACCTCCTCGTGCAGGTCGGAGGAGCCGTCCACCCGATACATGATCTTCAGTGGGTCCTGGTGGTCGCCGGCCTCGCGGATGCGCTCGTCCAGCCAGTCCATGTACCGGCTGACCTCCTCGGTGAAACCGAGGCCGAGCAGCGCGTGCACCGAGAACGACGTGTCGCGTACCCAGGTGTAGCGGTAGTCCCAGTTGCGGGTGCCGCCGACCAGCTCCGGCAGCGCGGCGGTGGGCGCGGCGATCATCGCGCCGGTCGGCGCGTACGTCATGAGCTTCAGCGTGATGGCCGAGCGCTCGACCATCTCCCGCCAACGGCCGGTGTAGCGGGAGCGCTCGACCCAGCGCCGCCAGTAGTCCCGGGTCCACTCGAACATGCCCTGGACCTCTTCGGGCGGGATGATGCGCGGTTCGATGCCGCCCGTCTCCAGCACCACCCCGCCGGTGTCACCCTCGTTCAACGTGCCGTACGCGACCAGGTCGCCGTCGTCCAGGTGCACGTCGCCGGTCTGAGAGATGAGCCGCCGCACCGGGTCGACCGGGTGGAAGGTGAGCGACTCCGTGCGGCCGCGGAAGACGTAGCCGTTGCGGTGCCGCTCCAGCTGGTGCTTGTCCCGCGCGTAGTCGAACCGGGGCCGGCACTCCACTTTGAACCGCATGCTGCCCCGCACCATGTTGACGATGCGGACCAGGCGGTGCGAGTCGGTCGCCCGCTCGCCGGTGACCGGCATGAAGTCCATCACCTCGGCGACGCCGTCGGCGCTGATGAACCGGGTGATCAGGATCGGCGTGCCGGGGAGGTAGAGCTGCTTGGTCACGTACCGGACGTCGTGCGGGGCGATCCGGAAGTAGCCGCCCTTCTCCTTGTCCAGCAGCGCGGCGAAGACGCTCGGCGAGTCGAAGCGCGGCGCGCAGAACCAGTCGACGGTCCCGTCACAGGTCACCAGCGCGGCGGTCTGCAGGTCCCCGATGAGCCCGTGATCCTCGATCGCCGGATAGCTCTCCACGTCGCCCCCCGGTCTCGACTGCCTCCTGCGCCTTCAACCTAGGGGAAGAATTGTCGGGTTAGGCGGGATTCGCGGTGAGCCCACCCACCCGCGCGCGCCGGTACGCCTCGACGGCCCGGCGGGTCTCCTCGGCCACCAGGTCCGCGTTGATCATCGCGGCGGTCCGGGCGCCGGCCGCGGCGGCGGCGCCGACCTGCGCGGACAGGTCGGTCACGTTGCCCGCGACCCACACCCCGGGAACCTCGGTACGCCCCGTCGGGTCGGCCGGCACGTACTCGCCCGCCCCGCTCGCGTGCGGCGCCGGCCGCAGGCCCAACCCGGTCAGGAACCCGGCCCGCGCCACCATCCGGGGCGCGACGGTCAGCACCTCGCGGGCGACTGTACGGCCGTCGCGCAGGCGTACCCCGGTCAGGTGGTCCCCGGCGACCTCGACGGCCGCGACCTCGCCCTCGACCACCGGCACGCCGCGCGCGGCGAGCTGCTCGGCCTGCTCGTCGGTGAGCGGCGGCGCGCTGTGGCGGAGATAGACCACGTCCTCGCTCCACTGCCGGAACAGCAGCGCCTGGTGCACCGACAGCGGGCCGCTGCCCAGCACCCCGATCGCGCGGTCGCGCACCTCCCAGCCGTGGCAGTAGGGGCAGTGCACCACGTCCCGGCCCCAGCGCTCACGCAGGCCCGGCACCTCCGGCAGTTCGTCCACCAGGCCGGTGGTGACCAGCAGGTGGGCGGCGCGCACCCGGCGGCCGTCGGCCAGCGTCACGTGGAACCCGTCGCCGTCGCGGGACACCGCCTCGACCTCGCCGGTGAGCAGGTGCCCGCCGTAGCCGCGCACCTCGTCCCGGCCGCGTGCCAGCAGCTCGGCCGGCGGCATGCCGTCGCGGGCCAGCAGCGCGTGCACCCCGTCGGCCGGGGCGTTGCGCGGGCTGCCCGCGTCGACCACCAGCACCGACCGCCGGGCCCGGGCGAGCATCAGCGCCCCGCTCAGGCCGGCCGCGCCGCCGCCGATCACCAGGACCTCGTAGCCGTCCGTCCGTACCTCGGTCATCTCGACCACCTCCGCGACCAGCCTGCGGCCGCCGCCGGCAAATCTGCAAACCCCGTTGCCGATCTGGCAAACTGGCGGGATGGACGACGACCTCGACGGCGCGCTCGACGCGGTCGGCCCGCGGCTGCGCGCGTTGCGCCGCGAGCGGGAGACCACGCTCGCCGACCTCTCCGCCGCCACCGGCATCTCGGTGAGCACGCTGTCCCGGCTGGAGTCCGGCGGCCGCCGGCCCACGCTGGAGCTGCTGCTCCCGCTCGCCCGGGCGTACGGCGTCACCCTCGACGAACTGGTCGACGCGCCGCCCACCGGCGACCCGCGCATCCACCTGCGGCCGGTCGCCGCGTACGGGATGACCATGCTGCCGCTCACCCGCCGGCCCGGCGGCATCCAGGCGTACAAGCTGATCATCCCGGCCGGCGGCCGGGCCGTGCCCGAGCCGAAGACCCACGAGGGGTACGAGTGGGTCTACGTCCTCAACGGGCGGCTGCGCCTGGTGCTCGGCGAGCACGACCTGGTCCTCCAACCGGGTGAGGCGGCCGAGTTCGACACCCGGGTGCCGCACTGGTTCGGTCGCGCCGACGACGGGGGCGTGGAGTTCCTCAGCCTCTTCGGCAGCCAGGGCGAGCGCGCCCACCTGCGCGCCCGCCCCCGTGCCCGGGAGTGATCCTGCCCACGCCGGGCGCTCAGCGGCAGGTCGGACGGGGTTACCGGCCGGTTAGGGTGGCGGCGCGAAGTCGCTCCCGACGACCGGGACGCGGCTTCGTAGTGCTTCACGGCGTCCGTGGAGCCCAGCCGTCCCGACGTTCTCCGGGCCAACCGCACCGGGACGGCTGCACCCCCACCGCCCGTCCGGCACGACCGGCGGGCCAACCCGGAACGGAGTAAGCCACGCCATGAGCGTGACGACGCAGGATCATGCTGCCCCGGTGGAGCCGACCGAACCCGCCCCGCGGGGTCGCCTCGACCGATACTTCGAGATCACCCACCGCGGCTCGACCGTGCGGCGTGAGGTGCTCGCCGGGCTCACGACGTTCGCCACGATGGCGTACATCGTGGTGCTCAACCCCCTGATCATCGGCACCGCGCCGGACGCCGACGGCAGCCTCCTCGGCATCGCCCCGGTCGCCGGCGTCACCGCCCTGGTGGCCGCCGTCATGACGATCATGATGGGTGTCGTCGGCCGGGTGCCGTTCGCCGTCGCCACCGGCCTCGGGCTGAACGCGTTCGTGGCGTACGCGGTGGCCTCGCAGATGTCCTGGGCCGAGGCCATGGGCCTGGTGGTCGTCGAGGGCCTGATCATCACCGTGCTGGTGCTCACCGGCTTCCGCAAGGCCGTCTTCCGGGCCATCCCGGCCGAGCTGAAGGCCGCCATCGCCGCCGGCATCGGCCTGTTCATCGCCATGATCGGGTTCGTCGACGGCGGCCTGGTCCGGCGCGTGCCGGACGCGGCCGGCACCACGGTTCCGGTGCAGCTCGGCGGCGACGGCACGCTGCGCGGCTGGACCACCGTGGTCTTCCTGGTCGGACTGCTGGTCACCGGCATCCTGGTCGCCCGCAGGGTCAAGGCCGGCGTGCTGGTCGGCATCGTGGTCACCACGGTGGTCGCGGTGATCGTGAACGCGCTGGCCAAGCCCGGGCCGGCGTTCGTCGACGGCAAGCCCAACCCGGAGGGCTGGCGGCTGAACGTGCCGACCCTGCCCGACCCGCTGATCCAGAAGCCCGACCTGCACCTGCTCGGCAACGTCTCGTTCGGCGCGTTCGCCAACGTCGGCCTGATGACCGCGCTGCTGCTGGTCTTCACGCTGGTGCTGGCCGACTTCTTCGACGTCATGGGCACCACCGTCGGGCTCGCCAAGCAGGCGAACCTGGCCACCGAGGACGGCACCGACATGCCCCGCCTGGGCAAGGTGCTCTTCGTCGACGGGGTCGCCGCGGTCGCCGGTGGCGCCGGCAACGCGTCGTCGGCCACCACGTACGTGGAGTCGTCCTCCGGCATCGCCGACGGCGGCCGCACCGGCCTGACCAGCGTGGTCACCGGCGTGCTCTTCCTCGGTGCGTTGCTGCTCACCCCGCTGGTGTCGCTGGTGCCCAGCGAGGCCGCCGGGCCGGCGCTGGTGGTGGTCGGCGCGCTGATGATCCGCCAGGTGAAGGACATCGACTTCACCGATCTCGGGGTGGCCGTGCCGGCGTTCCTGACCATGACGCTGATGCCGTTCACCTACTCGATCACCAACGGCATCGGCGCCGGCTTCGTGAGCTGGGTGGCGATCCGGGTGGCGCAGGGCCGGGCCCGCGAGATCCACCCGCTGCTCTGGGCGGTCGCCGTGGCGTTCGTGGTCTACTTCGGCATCAACCTGGTCAAGGCCGTCACCGGCGTCAGCTGACCGCGCCGGCGGGTGCGTCTGCGGTCGGCGGGACGACCGCAAACGCACCCGCGGCGCGGCCCGCGGCGGCACGATCAGCCGGTGGGCTATGCGGACGTGGGTGGGCGGCGGGTCTGGTACGAGGTGCACGGCGCCGGCCGACCGCTGGTGCTCCTGCACGGCGGTTACGGCTCGACCGAGACGTTCGCGCCGGTCCGGCCCGCGCTGGCCGCCCGCCGGCGGCTGATCGCGGTCGACCTCCAGGGGCACGGCCGGACCCCGGACGCGGACCGGCCGCTGCGCCACGAGGCGATGGCCGACGACCTGGCCGCCCTGCTGCGCCGGCTCGACCTGCCCGCCGTCGACCTGCTCGGCTACTCGCTCGGCGGCGGGGTGGCGCTGCGTACCGCGATCCAGCACCCCACCCTGGTCCGCCGCCTGGTGGTGGTCTCCGCGCCGTGCCGGCGACGCGGCTGGCACCCGGAGGTGCTGGCCGCGATGTCCGCCCACGACGAGCGGGCCGCCGAGCGGATGCGCGGCACCCCGGCGTACGAGCGGTACGCGCGGGTCGCGCCCCGACCGCAGGACTGGCCCACGCTCTGGGCCAAGAGCGGCGACCTGCTGCGCCGCGACTACGACTGGTCGGCCGAGGTGGCCGCGCTGCCGATGCCGGTGCTGCTGGTCTTCGCCGACGCCGACGCGGTCCCGACGAGCCACGTGGCCGAGTTCTACGGCCTGCTCGGCGGTGGGCACCGCGACCCGGGCGGCGACGGGTCCGAACGTCCCGCGTCCCGGCTGGCCGTGCTGCCCGGGCTCACCCACCGGGAGGTGGTCGCGTCCCCGGCACTGCCGGCGGCGGTGCTGCCCTTCCTCACCCACACCGCCCGCGCCCCCGGCTGACCGGCCCGGCCCGCCCGGCCGGGTCAGGCGGCGAGCGCGTCCGCGTTCTCCGCCGGGGCGGCGCTCGCCGTCACGCGCGGGCGCAGCAACGCGTACGCGAGGACGACGGCGACCACGACGAGCCCGGCGCCGACCGTGAACGCGAGGTGGAAGCCGCTGGTCAGCGCGGTGGCCCGGTCGTCGCCGTGCGCGACCCGGTCGGCGGTGCGGGCGGCGGCCAGGGTGGACAGCACCGCGACGCCGAGCGCCATGCCGAGCTGCTGGGTGGTGTTGAACAGCCCGGAGGCCAGACCGGCGTCCTCGGCGCGGGCGGCCGACATGCCCAGCGCGGTCAGCGCCGGCAGCACCAGACCGAACCCGGCGGCGAGCAGCATCACCGGCAGCACGTCGACGAGGTAGCTCCCGTCCGCCGGCACCCGGGCCAGCAGCGTGAACATGGCGACGAGCAGGACGAGCCCGGCCACCAGCACGGCCCGCTCGCCGAAGCGTCCGTTGAGTCGGGCGGAGAAGCCGAGCGACACCGCGCCGATCGTCACCGCCGCCGGCAGCAGGGCCAGCCCGGTGCGGGTGGCGTCGTAGCCGAGCACCTGCTGGAGGTGGAGCGTCACCAGGACCTGGAACGCGAACGTCGCGGCGACGGTGAGGACCTGGACCACGTTCGCCACGGCGACGCCGCGGGAGCGGAGGATCCGCAGCGGCATCAGCGGCCGGCGCGCGGTCGCCTGCCGCAGCACGAAGCCGGCGAGCAGGGCGACGGCGAGGGCGCCCAGGCCGAGGGTGCGGGCGGACGTCGCCCCGTACCGCTCGATCGTGACCACCGCGTAGATGCCGGTCACCAGGCCGGCGGTGACCAGCAGCGCGCCGGCCACGTCGGCGCCGGCGGCGAGCCCGATACCCCGGTCGGCCGGCAGCGTGCGGGCGGCGAGCGCGATCGTGACCAGGCCGATCGGCAGGTTGATCAGGAAGATCCAGTGCCAGCCGAACGCGTCGGTGATCAGGCCGCCGGCGACCTGACCGATGGCCGCGCCGGCGGCGCCGGTGAAGCTGAACAGGGCGATCGCCCGGGCCCGCTCGGCGGTGCCGGGGAAGAGCGTGACCAGGATGCCGAGGCTCACCGCGGTCGCCGCCGCGCTGCCGACGCCCTGGAGGAACCGGGCGGCGACCAGCACGGCGGGGGAGCCGGCCACGCCGGCCAGCGCCGAGGCCGCGGTGAACAGCGCGGTGCCGGCCAGGAACATCGCGCGGCGGCCGAGCAGGTCACCGAGGCGGCCGGCGAGCAGGAGCAGACTGCCGAACGCGATCAGGTAGGCGTTGACCACCCAGCTGAGGCTCGTCGGTGTGAAGTCCAGGTCGCGCTGGATGGCGGGCATCGCGATGGTGACGATGCTGCCGTCGAGGATGGTCATCAGGGCGCCGGTGGCGAGCACGCCGAGGGCAAGGCCGCGAGACATGGGGTCCTCCTGTCGGAAGGGGCGACAGGAGGACCGTAACGGATAGTTCCGTTACAGACAATCTTTTAGAGAACTACTGGCGTGCGCGGCGAACCGGTCGGGGATTCTGCGCCGGGGTGGCCAGGTGGTCGGCGGCGAGGCGCTCCAGCGCGCGGACGAGGGCCGCCCGCTCGTCGTCGGGCAGGCTGGCCAACGCCTCGGCGTGCACCCGGTCGACGATCTCCTGGCTGCGCTCGGCCACCCGGGCGCCCTCCTCGGTCACCGCGATGATCCGCGCCCGCCGGTCGGTGCTCGACGGACGGCGGACGGCCAGCCCGGCCTGCTCCAGCGCGTCCACGGTCACCACCATGGTGGTCTTGTCCATGTCGCCGATCTCGGCGAGCTGGATCTGGGTGCGCTCCTCGGGCAGCGCGTGCACCAGCACGCAGTGCATCCGAGCGGTCAACCCGATCTCGGCCAGGGCCGCGGCCATCCGGGTGCGCAGCACGTGGCTGGTGTGGTCGAGCAGGAAGGACAGGTCCGGGGTGGTACGCGTCGGGCCCATGGCGGTCATGACACCAGCGTACCGACGGGTCCGTGCCGGATGATCCGGCACGGAACGGCCGCCGGCCGCTTGGCGTCAGTGCGCCGGCCCGTCCAACCGGCGGGCCAGCCAGGGCAGCAGCGCGTCGCCCTGCAACCGCTGGAACGCCCGGACGGTCGGGATGCCGGGCGGCGGCGGTTGGCGGGCGCCGTCGAGGAAGAACCCGGTGAGGCCGGCCAGGACGCCGGTCAGGTCGGTCGGGTCGACGTGCGCGGTCAGCGGGCGGGTGGCCAGCAGCTCGTCCGGGTCGTGCCCGCCGTACACCTGCACGTTGACCACGGTGAGCAGGGTGTCCAGCCAGGCCGGGCCGCGACAGGCCCAGGGCCAGTCGACGACCGTCACCGCGCCGTCCGGGCCGAGCAGCAGGTTGTCGGCGCGTACGTCGAGGTGGCAGAGCGTGTCGCCGGTCAGCGCGGTGAGGCCGTGGTCGGCGGCGGCGCACAGGTCGGACAGGTGGGCCCGGGCCCACGGATCCAGGTCGGCGGGCGGGTCCTCGGCGATCCGCCGCCAGCCGCCGAAGTCGGTCGCGAGCCGCTCGGCGGCCGTGGCGGTCGCGGCGGCGGGGGCCGGGGTGAGCGCCGCGGCCATCGCCTCCAGCGTGGACAGCGCGGAGTCCAACTCGCCGGCGTCCCACGGGGTGACCGGGTGCCGGCCCTCGACGTCGGCGAAGACCAGCGCGATCCAGTCGCCGTCGTCGTGACTGCCGAGCAGGCGGGGTGTCGGCGCGTCGGCGGGCAGGGCGGCGGCGATCCGGGCCTCGGCGCGGTGCATGTCGGGGCTGCGGTCGTTCTGCGCCGTGCTGACCGCCTTGACGAAGGCCCGGCCGCCGCGCGCGGTGCGGACCCGGTCGGCGGTGCCGGGGGAGAAGCCGCCCGGCTGCGACTCCGCCGCCACCACCCGGTCGTCGAGAATGGCCTCGATCGCCGTGCGGACGTGGGCCGGCAGCTCGTGCCAGTGGAGTCGGGTCTTGCTCGGGCCGGTCACCGCCCCACGGTGACGTGTCGCCGCCCGCCGCGGCAACCGGATTGCAAGGAGGGGCCCCTTCTTAACGCCCCCCGTTAACAAGGGGCCCTTCCTCTACCGGATGCGTTAACAGGGGGCCCCTCCTTACCGCGTGTAGCGCAGCGCCACCACGCCGCTGTCGAAGGGGCGCGTGGCGGTGAGCGTGAACCGGCTCGGCGAGAAGCCCCGGTCCACCAGCGGGATGCCGCTGCCGGCCACGACCGGGTTGAGCTTGACCACCAGCTCGTCGACCTCGTCGAGCAACTGGCCGGCGAGTTGCCCGCCGCCGCAGAGCCAGATGTCCGCCCCGGGCTTCGCCTTCAGCTCGCGGACGAACGGCACCGGGTCGCCGGCGACGATCCGCACCTCCGGATGGTCGGCCGGGGCGAGGGAACGGCTGAAGACGTACTGCGTCAGGTGGTCGTAGGGGCTGGGGAAGCCGAGCCTCAGGCCGGGTTCGTAGGTCGCGCGTCCCATCAGGACGGTGTCGAAGCGGCCGGCGGGCGGCGAGTCCACGCCGAGCTGGGCGTGGGCGAACGTGGGCAGCGTCTGGGGCCACTCGGAGACCAGGTAGGGCGCGACGTCGGGCTCCAGCGGAAGGAAGTCGAAGGACCCGTCGGGGGCGGCGATGAAACCGTCGAGGGTGCTGGCGACGAAGTACACGAGCTTACGCAAACCGACTCCGATGTCCGGGGCTTCCACGACGGGTGTCGTGGTTCGCCGACGAATGTACAACACCTGTCGTGGTTTTTGCTACTGTGTTCGCGTGGCCAGGAACCCGCAACGCCGTACCCAGCTCGCCGACGCCGGCCTGACGGTCCTCGCCGCCGCCGGCGCGCGCGGGCTGACCCACCGGGCGGTCGACGCCGAGGCAGGCGTGCCGACCGGCACGACCTCCAACTACTTCCCGTCCCGGGCGGCGCTGCTCGCCGGCCTGGCCGAACGGATCTTCGACCGGGTCGCGCCCGACCCCGCGGTGCTGGCCGACCTGGGGCGCCGGGAGCCGTCGCTCGCGCTGATGACCGACTACCTGCGCGACATCGTCGCGCGCACCACCCGCGAGCCCGACCTCACCCGGGCGCTGATCGAACTGCGGCTGGAGGCGGCCCGCCGGCCCGAGCTGCGGGCCGCGCTCGGCGGCGTGCTCCGCCGGGGGTACGCCGACGACGTCGCCTTCCACATCGCCGCCGGCCTCCCCGGCGGGGCGTACGAGATCGCGCTGCTGCACTACGCCGTCGACGGGCTCCTGCTCGACCTGCTCACCACCTCGATCGACGCCGGATTCGACCCCGACCAGGTGGTCTCCACCCTCGTCTCCCGTCTGGTGGGAGCCGCCCCCGACTGAGCGCCGTCGCCGGCCCAGCGCCGACCCGGCAAGTTATGCCGGCCCGGCCAGCGGGAACGCGGGCCGGGACGTTCCCCGGGAAGGAGCAACGGATGCCGGATCGCACCGGACTGACCATCGGCGTGCTCGGTTCGTACGGCGGTCGCAACCTCGGCGACGAGGCGATCCTCACGGGTCTCCTGGCCGACCTGCGCCAGCACGAGCCGAACGCGCGGATCATCGTCTTCTCCCGCAACCCGGCGCACACCGCGCTGGCGCACCCCGACGTCGAGGCGGTGCCGTGGGAGGGCGTCAGCCGGGTCGACTCCTCCCAGGTGCTCAACCAGCTCGACCTGCTCATCCTGGGCGGCGGCGGCATCCTCTACGACAAGGAGGCCCGGCGCTACCTGCGGGTGGTCCGGGTCGCCCAGGAACGCGGGCTGCCCCTGCTCACCTACGCGGTCGGCGTCGGCCCGCTCACCGACGGCGTGGACACCGGCATGGTGCGCGAGACGCTGGCGCAGGCGGTCGAGGTGACCGTCCGCGACCAGGAGTCGCGGATGGTGCTGGAGGAGGCCGGCCTGGTCAACCCGATCACCGTGACCGCCGACCCGGCCTTTCTGCTGGAACCCGAGGAGTTCCCGGCGCAGTGGCTGCGCGAGGAGGGCGTGCCGGCCGGTTCCCGGCTCGTCGGCCTGAGCGTGCGGGAACCCGGGCGCGCCGCGGAACGGCTCGACGTCGACGGCTACCACCGGCTGCTCGCCCAGATCGGCGACTTCCTGGTGCACCGGATCGACGCGTACGTGCTCTTCGTGCCGATGGAGCGCGACGACATCCGGCACTCGCACGGGGTGCTGTCGCACATGATCGCCGCCGACCGGGGCCGGATCCTGCACGGCGACTACCGGCCGGCGCAGATCCTCGGCCTGATGCGCCACTTCGACCTGGCGGTCGGCATGCGGCTGCACTTCCTGATCTTCGCCGCCATGATGAACACGCCGTTCCTGCCGCTGCCGTACGCGGGCAAGGTCTTCGACCTGGCCCAGCGGCTCGGCGTGCCGGCGCTGCGCGGCGTGGAGCGGGAGGTGGAGGGCCCGCTGCTGGCCGAGGTGGACCGGCTGTGGGACGAGCGGGCGACCCGGGCCGACGAGACCGCCCGGCGGGTGGCCGAGGTGTGCGACCAGGCGCGGGGCACCTCGCAGGTGACCCGCAGCGTGCTGGACAGCATCCGGGCCCGGGCGTTGACCCCCGCGGTCTGACCGGGTCCGGTCAGACCGCCGGGCCGCGCCAGGTGTAGACCCACTCGTGGTCCGGCCGGTCACCCGACTCCAACTCGTAGATCTGCGCCTCCGCCAACCCGCCCGGCCCGAGGTGGTGGTGGGTCAGCGGCGGACGGCCGTTGCTGTCCAACTCGACCGTGACGGTCTCGCCGTCGGCCGTGCCGCCCACCAGAGGGATGTGCACCGAGGAAGCCATGCGCCCATCCTGCCCCGGCCGGCCGGGGCGCGCAGCGGATCACGGGGCAGCGGGCGGGCCACGGTGGCGACTAGGGTCCGGGAATGGCGCACCCGACGATCGATCCGACACTCGGTCCGGTCCTCGCCCGCACGGGCGACGAACGGGCGATCCTCGACGCGTTCCTCGACTTCCACCGCGCCACCGTGCTGCGCAAGGCACGCGGCCTTCCCGACGCCGACGCCCGCCGGCGCCTGGTGCCCTCGCTGACCACCCTGGCCGGGCTGCTCAAGCACCTGACCCTGGTCGAGGGCAACTGGTTCGCACGGCTGTTCGCCCCGGAACCGGGTGACATCTACCTGACCTCGCAGGAGGAGGCCGACGCCAGCTTCACGCTCGGCCCGGCCGACACGGTCGAGGCGCTCGCCGCGGCCTACGAGGCGGCCTGCGACCGGTCCCGGGCCATCGCCGCCCGGTTCGACCTCGACCACGTGGTGCCGCACCCGCAGCTCGGCGAGGTGTCGCTGCGCTGGGTGCTGGTCCACCTGATCGAGGAGACCGCCCGGCACGCCGGTCACGCCGACATCCTGCGGGAGCTGACCGACGGCGAGACCGGCGCGATCTGAGGCTCAGCGCCTCGGGAGCAGCCCGTCCGGATACTCCATCCCGTCGTGCGTGCACGCCGCGGCGGCCACCCGGGCGGCGTAGCGGGCCGCGTCGAGCGGGGCGGCGCCGCGCAGCCGGGCCGCGATCAGGCCGGCGGCGAAGGCGTCCCCGGCGCCGTTGGTGTCCACCACCGGCGCCGGCGGCTCGGCCGCGGGCACGTGCGCCGGCGGGGCGTCCGGGGCGTACAGCGTCGCGCCGGCGGACCCACCGGTGACCAGGACCGTGCGCGGCGCCAGTGCGGCCGCCTCCTTGCCGGCCCGCTCGCCCAGCTTGACGTCACTGACGAAGACCAGGTCGGCGGCCTCGGCGAAGGGGCGGTGGTAGTCGTTGTCGCCGTCCCAGTCGTGCAGGTCGGTGGAGAGGGAGGCGGCGGCGCGCAGCACCGGCAGCGCGTCCCGGGCCCAGTCCATGATCGACACGTGTACGTGGGCCGCGCCGGCGACCAGCGCCGCCAGCTCCGCCTGCGGGAACGGCGCCGGACCGGACCAGGGCCGCGGGTCGTAGAGCGACATCCGCCGGCCCCCCGGGTCGACCAGGTTCACCGAACGGCGGGTGCCGGCGGGCGCGTCGACCAGCACGGTGCGCACCGAGGTACGGGCCAGCGCCGCCCGGACCACGTCGCCGGCCGGGTCGGCGCCCAGCACGTCGACGAGCGTCACCCGGAGGCCGAGCGCGTGCGCGGCCAGCGCCACCCCGGCGCCGGTGTTGCCGATCCGCAGCTCGACCGGGGGCACGGTCAGCGAGTCGGCGGCGGGCAGCGGCAGGGCGGGCACCCGGGCGCGGACGTCCACGCCGAGTCCGCCGATCACGAGGAGGTCGACCATGGCGCCGACGATAACGCCGACCGGCCGCCTATCCTGACCCCCGGGCGTCGTCGAGGGGGAAAGCACGTGCTGGTCATCCACGGGCTGTGGCTGCCCGGCGCCGGGCTCGCCCTGTGGGCCGAGGACGGCACGCTGCCGGCCCGGGCGCCCCGCCGACCCGGCCGCGTGCCGCGCGAACGACCGCACCCGTTCGCCGCCGACCACGCCACGCTCGCCGCCGCGCTCGACGGGCCGCCGGGCGAGCCGGTCTCCGTCCTGCTCGGCCTGCCCACCCGCGCCGGCTCGCCGGTCGACTCGCCCGAGCTGGTCCGGGCCGCCGTCGAGGAACCGGGCCGCGGTCCGGTCACCCGCGCCGGCTGGCGGGTGCCCGCCCTGGCGTACGCCCCGGACGACGCGTACGCGCTGCTGCGCGCGGGATGGCCCGGCCCGGTCGGGGCGAGCCTGCGCCATCTGGGTGAGCTGGCCGACTTCGCCGCCGACCTGGTGACGCGGGGTCGAGTGCTGCCCGGCGTCGTCGACGCGTACCCCCGGGGTGGGCGGCCGGCGTCCGGCCGACGGGCCGACGGGCCGGGCGGCGCGGTTCCCGGCGGGCCGCCGTCGACGGCGCTCGCGGGCCCGGACGGGTCGGCGTCCGGACGGCAGCCGTCGGCGGCGGTCAGGGCCGGGGGCGGGCGAGGGCTGCGGGTGGTGGCCGAGACCGACGTGGCGACCGCGCTCGCGGTCTGGCGGCCGCTGCTCACCGGCACCGACGCGGCGTGGGCCCGCGACCTGGCCCTGGCCCTGCCCCCGGCGGCGCGGGCGGCCCGCGAGTGGCAGCAGGAGACCGCGGGTGCGCCCGTGGTCGCCCCGGCGACGACAGGCGCACCCACCGCAGCCGGGGCGGGGGCGGGGGCGGTGGCGCTGGTCGCGGAGGCGCTGGACGCGCTGGTCGACGCCGCCGCCCGGGTGGCCCTGGCCGACACCCGGCTGCACCGGGGAATGCGCCCCGGCGGGCCGGTTCCGCGCTGGCTGGCCGCGCTCACCGGTCCGGAGCGCGCCTTTCCCGCCGAGCCGGCCGCGCTGGAGACCCTGCGGGCCGAGCTGGACGCGTGGCAGCGCGACGCCGCCGGCGGCGCGGTACGGGGCACGTTCCGCCTGGTCGAGCCGGCCGTCGATCCGGTCGCCGAACTGGTGGAGGGCGCCGCCTGGCGGGTGGAGTTCGGCCTGCACCCGGCCGACGAGCCGGGGCTGGTGGTCGACGCCGGGCACATCTGGCAGCGACCCGCGCCCGCGCTCGCCGCACGGGGCGTGGACCCGCAGGAGACGCTGCTGGCCGAGCTGGGCCGGGCCAGCCGGCTCTGGCCGGAGCTGGAGGCCGCGCTGCGCTCCGCCGCCCCCGAGGGAATGGAGCTGGACGCCGAGGGCGCGCACCGTTTCCTGCGCGAGGGCGCGCCGGTGCTGCACGCGGCCGGCTTCGGGGTGCTGCTGCCGTCCTGGTGGCGGCGTTCCTCGTCGCGGCTCGGCGCGCGGCTGCGGGCGCGTAGTCGCACCGCTCCCGGCGCGGTGGCCGCCACCGCCGGCGGCCTCGGACTGGACGCGCTCGTCGACTACCGCTGGGAGTTGGCGCTCGGCGACCAGCCGTTGACCGCCGAGGAACTGGCCTCGCTGGCCGACCTGAAGTCGCCGCTGGTCCGGCTGCGTGGCCGGTGGGTCGAGCTGGACGCGCAGCGCCTGGAGGCCGGGCTCCGGCTGCTCCGCTCCTCGGGCGAGCTGACCGTGGCGGACCTGCTGCGGATGGGGCTCTCCGGCGACGACCGGGCCGGTGAGCTGCCGGTGCTCGACGTGGTCGCCGACGGGGCGCTGGGCGAGCTGCTGGCCGGCGAGGCGGAGCGGCGGCTCACCCCGGCCGACCCGCCGCCGGGCTTCACCGGGACGCTGCGGCCGTACCAGCGTCGCGGGCTGGCCTGGCTGGCCTTCCTCCAGTCGCTCGGGCTCGGCGGGATCCTCGCCGACGACATGGGCCTGGGCAAGACCGTGCAGCTGCTCGCGCTGCTCGCCGGCGACCCGCCGGAGGTCGGACCCACGCTGCTGGTCTGTCCGATGTCGCTGGTCGGCAACTGGCAGCGGGAGGCGGCGAAGTTCGCGCCCGGGCTGCGGGTGCACGTGCACCACGGCGCCGAACGCGCCCGGGGCGAGGGCTTCGCCGCCGCCGTGCGGGAGTCGGACCTGTTGCTCACCACGTACTCGGTGGCCGCCCGGGACGCGTTCGAGCTGGCCGGCGTCGACTGGCACCGGGTGGTGGTGGACGAGGCGCAGGCGATCAAGAACGCCGCGACCCGGCAGGCCGAGGCGGTCCGGTCGCTGCCCGCGCGGCACCGGGTCGCGGTCACCGGTACGCCGGTGGAGAACCGGCTCGCCGACCTCTGGTCGATCATGCAGTTCGCGAATCCGGGGCTGCTCGGCCCGGCGGCGACGTTCCGCAAGCGCTTCGCCGAGCCGATCGAGCGGCACGGGGACGCCGAGGTGGCCGAGCGACTGCGCCGGATCACCGGCCCGTTCGTGCTGCGCCGGCTCAAGACCGACCCGTCGATCATCACCGATCTGCCGGAGAAGCTGGAGATGGAGGTGGTCTGCAACCTCACCGCCGAGCAGGCCGCCCTCTACCGGGCCGTGGTCGACGACATGATGGCGAAGATCGAGTCCAGCGACGGGATCGAGCGCCGGGGACTGGTGCTGGCCACCATGACCCGGCTCAAGCAGGTCTGCAACCATCCCGCCCAGCTGCTGCACGACGGGTCCGCGCTGGTCGGCCGCTCCGGCAAGCTGGAACGCCTCGACGAGATCGTCGACGAGGTGCTCGCGGCGGGGGAGAAGGCACTGCTGTTCACCCAGTACGCCGAGTTCGGCGGCATGCTGCGCGGGCACCTGTCGGCGCGTACCGGCCGGGAGGTGCTGCTGCTGCACGGCGGCGTCGGCAAGGCCGAACGCGACGCCATGGTGACCCGCTTCCAGTCCCCGGACGGGCCACCGCTGTTCGTGCTCTCCCTCAAGGCCGGCGGCACCGGCCTGACGCTGACCGCCGCCAACCACGTGGTGCACGTGGACCGGTGGTGGAACCCGGCGGTCGAGGACCAGGCCACCGACCGGGCGTTCCGCATCGGACAGCGCCGCCGCGTCCAGGTCCGCAAGTTCGTCTGCGCCGGCACGGTGGAGGAGAAGGTGGCCGCGATGATCGCCGACAAGCGCAGTCTCGCGCGATCGGTGGTGGGCAGCGGCGAGCAGTGGGTCACCGAGCTGTCCACCGCGACGCTGCGCGAGCTGTTCACGTTGGAGTCCGGGGCGGTGGTCGAGTGACCACACCGGACGACCGGCCGGCCCGCCGGTTCGACGAGTACGGGCCGCCGCTGCGGGTCGAGGGCGGCCTGCGGGCCCGCAGCACCCGGGGCGCGATCGGCCAGTCCTGGTGGTCGCGTCGCTTCCTGGAGGTGCTGGAGTCGTTCGCGCTCGGCTCCCGGCTCACCCGGGGCCGGGCGTACGCGCGCCGGGGGCAGGTGATCCGGCTGGACGTCTCACCCGGGGAGGTCACCGCCGAGGTGCAGGGGTCCCGGCCGAAGCCGTACCCGGTCCGGATCGGGCTGGCCGCCTATCCGGAGAAGGTGTGGCGGCGGATCGAGGCGGAGCTGGCCGGGCAGGCGTTCTTCAGCGCCCGGCTGCTCGCCGGCGACCTGCCGGCCGAGTTGGAGGGGGTGTTCGCCGAGGCGGGCGCGCCGTTGTTCCCCGAGCGGGTGGGCGAGTTGACGCAGCGCTGCGGCTGCCCCGACTTCGCGGTGCCGTGCAAGCACCTGGCGGCCACGTTCTACCTGCTGGCCGAGGCGTTCGACGCGGACCCGTTCCAGCTGCTGCACTGGCGCGGCCGGTCCCGGGCCGACCTGCTCGACCGGCTGCGGTCGCTGCGCGGGGCGCACCCGGCCGACACCCCGCCGGACGCCCTCATGCCGAACGTCCTCATGCCGGACGCCGGTGGCGCGGTGCCGGTGCTCGGAGCCGCCCGCGCGTTGGCCGGGCTGCCGGCCGTCGATCCGGACGAGGAACTGGCCCGGTTCTGGCTGTCCCCGACACCGTTGCCGGACCGGCCGCCCACCCTCGCCACCGGGCCGGAGCTGCTGCTGCGCCAGCTCGGCCCGCCGGGTGCCGGGATCGGCGGGCCGGGCCTGGCCGAACGGCTGCGGCGGGCGTACCGGGAGTTCGGTCGCGGCGAAGCCGCGTCGCCCAGGGAGTTCGGTCGCGGCGAGGCCGCGTCGCCCAGGGAGTTCGGTCGCGGCGAAGCCGCGTCCGAGCGTTAAGCGGGGGCCCCTCCTCTACCGGAGGCGTTAAGCGGGGGCCCTTCCTTACGCTCACAGCAGGCGGCGGCGGAACCGCCACATCAGGGCGGCGTTGGCGACCAGCACCACCGCGCAGATCGCACCGGCCAGCCTCCCGGCCAGCACGGTCATCGCCGGCAGCGACGCCCACAACACGATCGTCAGCAGCATCATGTACCGGCCCCGGCGACCCTTGACCCGGTTGTCCAACCGGGCGAAGAACCGCGGATCGCTCTCCCGCAGCTGGCGGGTGATCTGTTCGAACCTGCGCTGATCCTCTTGGCTGAGCATGGCGGCGCCTTCCCCTCACGGCTTCAGCGGTTCGGCGGCATACCCGGATCGAAGGGCGGTCACGCGCCGCCGCTGCTGCTGTTTCGACGAGCCGGACACGAGTGCACACACGGCCCGGTGGCCGGTCGCGGCCGGGACGACGACGCCGCGGAGTGCGATGTACCGCTGAGTCATAAATATGACCAGGCGGTATATCGCCCAAAAATCGTCGTCCCGGCCGTCCAGCAGTCCGGATGTCCGGGACCTCAGCGCAGGCTTATCCCTACCTTAAGTTTGCGTGAGGTGGTGAACGCGGCCGGCAGCGTCACGGCGGGTCGAAACGTCACGTCCGGGCGGTCGACGCCCGGGTAGCCCCTGCTCCGGACGGTCGGCGGTTGGCTTCCCGGTGCCCGGCCCCGTGCAGACGGCCTGAGCACCGTCTTAAGTGCGCGCGCGGGCGCTTCCGGCGCGCCTTGAGCGGCCGGGGAGCGCTGGCTACTTTCCCGTAGCAACTCTCCGGCAACCGTCGCCGCCCCTCCGCCACCCAACCCCCGGGTGGCCGGCGTGCCGGCGCTCGAAGAAAACGGGATAGGTACATGGCCGACCTGAACGTGCCACCGCGTCGACCCCGGGACGACCGCGGCTGGGACGGATACCAGCACCCCCATCCGGACGGGTACCGAGACTCCGCCGCGCCGTACGCCGGCGGGCACCCCGCCCCGCAGTCCGGCGCGGGCCCGCAGTGGGTCGGGCCGAACGGCTTCGCCTCCGCCGGCCACGCGCCCGGCGGCTACGCCCAGCCCGCCGCGGGCGGGTACGCCCAGCCCGCGGCCGGTGGCTACGCTCAGCCCGCCGGCGGGTACGGCCCGCCGCCCGGCCCGGGACTGCCCAGCCTGGACGACGACGGGGACGACGCGCCGCGCCGCGGCCGGCGTCGCGCCCTGGCGACCCTCGGTGGCGCGGCGGTGGTCGCCGGCGGCGCCGCCCTGGCCCTGTCCCCGCAGATCCGTGGCCTGTTCACCGACGAGGCGGCGGGCGACGCCACCGGCACGGTGACCACCGACGGCACCACGGCCCGGCCCAGCGGCCAGCAGCCCAGCACCGTGCGGACCTACACCGAGCAGAACGAGAGCTACATGGGCTCGCGGGCCGGCGCGGCGCTCAAGCGCAACGCCCCGGCCGGTGGCCGCCTGTTCGGCAGCCCGGCGGCGGCCGCCGAGGCGACCGAGGTGACCGTGAAGACGGTGCTCGCCAAGGACCCGATCCGCCACCTGGCCAGCCGGACCACCTTCGGTCCGACGGCCAAGGTGATGGCCGACATCAAGCGGCTGGGCATCGACGACTGGCTGCGCCAGCAGTTGGAGCCGGAGAAGATCGCCCCGACCAAGGCCGAGCTGAAGCTGGCCGAGCTGCCCTCGCTCAAGCTGAGCCCGACCCAGCTGCGCGACCAGCGCGAGCAGCTCAACGAGCGTGGCGTCGACCCGGCCCGGGAGACGGTGGACGCCACCATCGCCCGGCAGATCTGGTCCGACCGCCAGCTCTTCGAGGTGATGGTCGACTTCTGGAACGACTTCCTGCACGTGGCGGCCGACTTCGACGGCGGGGAGAACTACCGCAACGCGTTCGACCGGGACGTCATCCGCAAGCACGCGCTGGGCAACTACCCGGACATGCTGGTCGCCGCGAACAAGCACCCGGCGCTGCTGCTCTACCTGAACCAGGTCGACTCGCGCAAGGACGCGATCAACGAGAACCTGGCCCGGGAGAACCTGGAGCTGTACTCGGTCGGCGTCGACGGTGGCTACACCGAGAAGGACGTGCGCCAGGCCGCGATGCTGCAGACCGGCCGGGGCGTCGCCGACGGCAAGTACATGTTCTTCGCCGACCGGCACTACGTCGGCAAGGTGAAGATCCTCGGGTTCGCCCACGCCAACAACTCGAGCGACCCGAAGGTCGCCGACCAGGTGATCGACTCCTACATCCGGTACATCGCGCTGCACCCGTCGACCGCGAAGTACGTGGCCCAGAACCTGGCCACCCGGTTCGTCTCCGACACCCCGCCGAAGTCGATCGTGGACCGGCTGGCGAAGGCGTACACCACCAACAAGGGCAACATCCGCCCGGTGCTGGCGACGCTGTTCAGCTCGTCGGAGTTCTGGGCCGCCGTCGGCCAGAAGGTGCGCCGGCCGATGGAGTACCTGGTCGCCACGTACCGGTCGCTGGGCGTGGGCCCGGACGCGGCCGCCGGGTTCGAGGGCGACAAGCGGCGTACGCCGTTCGCCCAGGGCCTGCGGCAGATCCAGGACAAGATGCGCGAGCTGGGCCAGTACCCGATGGGTAAGCCCACCCCGGACGGCTACGCCGACGTCTACCTGGCGTGGACCTCGGCCGGCACCATGATCGACGGCTGGAACGAGGCCGGCGACCTGCTCGGTGGCTGGCGTAAGCAGTTCACCTACGTCAAGCCGGAGAAGCTGGTGGCGAAGCCGCCGGCGACCGCCGGGGCGTACGTGGACGCGCTGGCGCAGAAGCTCGTGCACCAGAAGCTGAGCGCCAAGGAGAAGAAGCTCTTGCTCGCCGTGGCCGGGGCCACCGAGAGCACCAAGGTCGACGCCACCTTCAACGGGGCCATCGCCGCGGTCGCGCGGACGATCCTCGCGTCCCCCCAGCACCACCTCCGGTGAGGCATTCGATGGAGATGACCGTGAACCCGTACCCCCTGCACCCCGAATGCCCCGACCTGCGGCGGCTGGCCGACAACCCGGCCGAGGCGCTGCTGCGCGCCGAGGCCGACATCGTCGCGGCCGAGAACGCGGCCGAGGCCGACCGGTACCGCCGCCTGGAGGAGGTCGAGGAGGCCCAGCAGGACGGCCGGGGCGTCACCCGGCGCACCTTCGTCGCCGGCGCCGCGGCCACCGCGACCGCGCTGGCCACCGCCCAGTTCGTCACCACCTCGGCGTCGTTCGCGGCGACCAAGACCGGCACCCTGATCCACGTCTTCCTCTACGGCGGGCTGGACGGGCTCAGCCTGGTCGCGCCGGCCGACGACCCGGTGCTCGCCAAGGCCCGGCCCGACCTGCTGCTCGGCAACGACTCGCTGGCCCTGGGCCGCGGCTTCAAGCTGACCAGCGCGTTCGCTCCGCTGGACAAGTGGCTCAAGGCCGGCCAGCTCGGTTTCGTGCCGGCGGTCTCCGACCCGCGGCTGTCGCGCAGCCACTTCCAGGCCGCCGACGCCTGCAACCTGGGCGGCCTGCCCGGTGAGACCGGTGGCCGGGGCTGGCTGGACAGCCTGGTCGACACGCTCGGCAAGGGCACCGCGTTCCGCAGCGTCGGCATCGGCAGCACGCTGCCCCGCTCGCTGGTCGGCGTGAACGGCGCGATCTCCCTGAACAGCGTGGGGGAGTTGCGGCTCAACGGCGACGACAAGTACCGCGCCGCCACCGAGAAGGCGATCCGCGGCCTGTTCACCGGGATCAACCACCCGGTGGAGGAGTCGGTCATCGAGGGGATGGGCGCGCTGGCCACCGCCCAGAAGCTCGCCGCGAAGCCGTACACCGCCGCTCCCGGGGTCGAGTACCAGGGCGTCGGGAACGCGTTCAAGCAGCTCGCCCAGCTCATCAAGGGCGGGGCGAACGTGCGGGTGGCCACCGTCGGGATGGGCGGCTACGACACCCACGAGAACCAGGGCACGCGCGAGGGTGGTCAGCTCTGGCGGCGGCTCAACGAGCTGGCCAACGCCATGGCCGCGTTCTTCACCGACCTGGGCGACCGGGCGTCGGACGTGACGATCATGGTGTCCAGCGAGTTCGGCCGCCGGGTCGGTTCGAACGGCGGCGGCACCGACCACGGGCACGGCGGCGTGGTCACCGTGCTGTCCGGGCGCAAGCTCGCCGGCTCGCTGCTCGGCGCCTGGAACGGCCTGGACAAGCTGGACAGCGGCGACGTGCCGGAGTACAACAACATGTTCAACGTCTACGGGTCGGTGGCGCAGGGCCGGTTCGGCCTGACCGCCGCCGAGGTGGACAAGGTCTTCCCCCGGCAGAAGTTCACCCCGATCAAGATGTACGCGTGACGTATCAGGACACCCGCGCCGCCGGCCGCCGTACCGGGCACTCCGCCCCGTACGGCGGCCGTCCGGCTGCTCCCGTACCGCCGGGCCGGCCGCGCCGCGGGCCCGGCGGCCGGCGTGCGCTGGCGGTGGTGTTCTGGCTCGGCCTGGCCGCCGCGGTCCTGCCGTGGTGGCTGGACACCCCGGCCGGCTCGCTGACCGACACCGCCGACGTGCTCACCGCCGGCGGTCGGGTCACCGGCCTGGTCGCCGGCTACCTGCTGCTGGCGCAGGTGCTGATGATGAGCCGGCTCGGCGTGCTGGAACGCACGCTCGGCGGCGAGCGGATCTCCCGGCTGCACCGGGACCTCGGCGCCACGCTCCTGGTGGCGGTGCTCACCCACATGGCGCTGCTCGTGGTGGGCTACGCCCGGCAGGAGAAGAACTCGGTCCTCGGCGAGGTCGGCGCGCTGCTGACCGACTACGAGGACATGGTCTCCGCGTTCGTGGCCGCTGGCGTCATGGTGGCGGTCGGGGTCACCGCGGTGCGTGGCGTGCGCCGCCGGCTGCCCTACGAGCTCTGGTACGTGCTGCACCTGACCAGCTACCTCACGCTGCTGCTCGGGTACGCGCACCAGTTCAGCAACGGCGCCCAGCTCTACGAGCCCGGCCCGGCGCGTACCGGCTGGATCGCCGCGTACCTGCTGGTGGTGGCCGCGCTGCTGTGGGGGCGGGTGATCGCACCGCTGGTGTTCAACCTGCGGCACCGGCTGCGGGTGGCCGACGTCGTGGCGGAGAGCCCGGACACCATCTCGATCTATCTGACCGGGCACCGCCTCAACCAGATCGACATGCTCGGCGGCCAGTACTTCCGCTGGCGGTTCCTCAACCCCGGCTGCTGGTGGGAGTCGCACCCGTTCTCGGTTTCCGCGGCGGCCAACGGCCGCTGGCTGCGGCTGACCGTGAAGGTCGTCGGCAAGCACACCGCCGAGCTGCGGGACCTCACCCCGGGCACCCGGGTCTGGGCCGAGGGCCCGTTCGGCACGTTCACGGCGGCGCACCGCACTCGGGAGCGGGCCCTGCTCATCGCCGGCGGCAGCGGCATCGCGCCGCTGCGGGCGATGCTGGAGGAACTGCCGCCGGGCGCGGCGCTGATCTACCGCGCACGGCAGCCCGCCGACGTGCTGCTGCACCGGGAGCTGGACTGGCTCGCCCAGGCCCGGCAGACCTCGGTCTGGTACGTGATCGGCCGTCGCGACGACCCCGGCCCCCGGCAGGTGATGAACCCCGAGGGCCTGCGCCGGCTGGTGCCCGACCTGACCCGACGCGACGTCTACCTGTGCGGCCCCGGCGGCCTGGTCGACGAGGCTGTCAAGGCGCTGCGCGCCGCCGGCGTGCCCCGCCGCCAGATCCACCTCACCGCGTTCGAGCTGTAGGAGAGGCACCATGCGTCGCGCGCTCCTCGCGATCACCGGCCTGGCCGCCGGCACCACCGCGCTGGTGGTGCTCAAGGGCGCCCCGGGCACCGGGCAGGCCGCCCAGGACCTGCCGGTCGCGCTGGCCCCGGCCGCCCCGGGCGGCTCGCCCGCGCCCGGCGGGCCGACCCCCACCGCGCCCGGCGGGGTGACGCCCTCGGCCGCGCCGAGCGTGTCGGCGAAGCCCAGCGCCAAGCCCTCCGCCGACCGGAAGCCGGCCAGCCGGGGCGGCACCCGGACCAGCAGCGCTCCGGCCGCGCCGAAGACCACCACGAAGGCGCCGCCGAAGCCGACCACCCGCACGGTGACCGGCCCGTCGGTCAGTTACAAGTACGGCTCGCTCCAGGTGAAGATCACGCTGAGCGGCAGCCGGATCGTCGACGCCACCGCGATCGGCATGCCGCTGGGCGGGCAGTCCGGCCAGCGCAGCGACGACGTGCAGGCCCGCTACAGCGGCAGCTCGGGCGAGGTGGTGGCGAAGCAGAGCGCGAACCTGAGCACCGTCTCCGGCGCCACCTACACCAGCACCGCCTACAAGCAGTCGCTGCAGGCCGCGATCGACAAGGCCTAGGCTTGACCGCCGCCGGTCGGCCCGGGCTGCGCCGGGTCGAGCAGATCATGGGTACGGCGATCAGCCTCGACCTGGCCGACGACCGGCCCGCCGCCGTCCTGCGCGAGCTGGCCGAGGACACGTTCGACTGGCTGCGCGAGGTGGACGCGCGGTTCAGCACCTACCGGGACGACAGCGAGGTGTGCCGGCTGGACCGGGGGGAGTTGGCGCTGGCCGACGCCTCCGAGCACCTGCGGGCCGTGCTCGAGTGCTGCGCCGACCTGTGGACCGCCACGGACGGCTTCTTCGACGCGTACGCGACCGGGCGGCTGGACCCGTCCGGCTACGTCAAGGGCTGGGCGGCGCAGGTGGCGTCGGACCGGCTGCTGGCCGCCGGCGCCCCGAACCACTGCGTGAACGCCGGCGGCGACGTGCGGGTACGCGGCCACACGGCCAGCGGTGAGCCGTGGCGGATCGGCGTGCGGCACCCCTGGGACCCGGCGGCGACCTGCCTGGTGCTGACCGGCACCGACCTGGCGGTCGCCACGTCCGGGGTCTACGAGCGCGGGCACCACGTGGTGGACCCGCGCCGGGGGACGCCCGCGGTCGGACTGCGGTCGGTCACCGTGGTCGGCCCGGACCTGGGTCTGGCGGACGCCTACGCCACCGCCGCCGTCGCCATGGGCGACCCCGGCATCGCCTGGCTGGACCGGCTGCCGACTCCCTGGCAGCACGCCGTGGTCACCGACACCGCCCGCCTCCTGCACTCCCGCACCCTCCCGGTGACCCCGTGACCTCCCCGCACTCCGGGGGCATGGTCAGCGGAGGGGGCGGTGGAGGATGGCGGGGCGGGAGCCCGGCGGCCGGGGGCGGCCGGGGCGGGCGCCGCGCGGGCGGGTGAAGCCCCACGGGTGCGGGCGGCGGCGGTGCCGCGGTGGCTCGGTGCCGCCGGTGTGGCGGGCCGCGTCGTCCCTGGACATCGTCAAACCCCCGCTCTGGCGCGTGCGCGCCCTCGGCAGGCACAACGAGTGCGGTGCCGGGGAGGTCGCTGTCGGGCAGTTGTCCCGGGTCAGCGGCCTCGGCGGGGCAGGGGGAGATGGCCGGGGAGCAGGTCCGGGGTGAGCGTCACCCCGGCGGCCCGTAACGCGGCGATCAGCGCGTTCTGCACCAGGTAGGAGTCGGGGAGCTGCCACCGGGCCTGCTCCGGCGCGACCGCCCAGCGCACGGTCCCCTCCGGCAGCCGGGTCGGCGGCGCCGGGATCCACGAGCCGGGGCCGTGCCGCACCACGTGGAAGCAGTGCTCCAGCTCCGGCCGGAGCGGGTCGCCGGGGCGGACCAGGAACATCCAGCGGCCGGTCGGGGTGACCAGCACCGGCCCCCGTACGCCGAGACCGGCCGGGTGGGTGGCGACCGTGTCCAGCACCCGCCGGCCGAGGTGGGCGGCGACCTCCAGCACGTCGAACGCGTGTCCGGTGGGCAGCAGCACCCCGTGCGGGCGGTCCCGCCACCAGGTGGCCACCCGGGCCGGGTCGGCGCTGGCCGCGCGCTCCCAGTCCTCCAGGGCGGGATGGCAGCCCACGGTGGGACAGCCGGCCCGCCCGCAGACGAAGCGGCTGTTGGCCAGGCAGGCCCCCGGGGTGACCGGCCAGCCGTGCAGCGCGTACCGGACGGCGACCCGGCGCAGCCGGACCCGCTCCAGCGGCGACAGGTGAGCGACGCGCGGTCGGACGTTCCCCCACATGTGTGCCATCCCCTCTCGCCCCGCCGAACCGTCCACATGCCACACGTCGAAAGCCGTCACTGCCGTAACCCACGTTCGTTGAGCTGACGAACGGCCGGTGCAACTTGCACGAAAACTACGAGAATTGGCTGGACGGCTGACGCACAACCTGTGCGACCAGGGCAAACCTGATGGACGTGGGGGGACCGGCCGGCGCCGTGAGGGGGAGGGAGCAGGGATGGACGAACTACCCATAGGCCGGCGGGTGGCGTACTGGCGGAGTCGCCGCAAGATGTCCCAGCAGGTCTTCGCCGACCGGCTCGGCAAGTCCAAGAGCTGGGTGGACAAGGTGGAGCGCGGCGTCCGCCGGCTGGACAAGTTCTCGGTGCTCTACGAGATCGCCGACATCCTCCAGATCGACGTGCAACTGCTGCACGGCAAGGACCCGGAGCGGCGCACCGACGCGCTCAACTGCATCGACCAGGTCGAGGTCGAGGAGATCCGCACCGCCCTGGAGCGGTACGACTCGATGAGCGCCTACTTCGACGCCGCGCCCTACCCGCCGCCGCTGGTCGACATGCACAAGGCGGTCAACCACGCCTGGCTCACCTACCAGTACGGCCGCTACGGCATGCTCACCCGCGCGCTGCCCAAGCTGCTGCGCGACGCCCAGGCGGCCGACGCCGGGTACGGCGGCGACGACCAGGCCCGGGAGGCCGCCCACCTGCTCGGGCAGGTCTACCAGATCGCCTCCTCGGTGCTGCGCAAGCTCGGCGAGTGCGACCTGGCGTGGCTGGCCGCCGACCGGTCCATGGCGGTGGCCCAGCGGGCCGACGACCCGCTGCTCGCCGGCATCGCCACCACCCGGGTCTGCAACGCCCTCGTCGCGATGGGCCGCCCCCGCCCGGCGCTCGAACTCAACGTGCGGATCGCCAACCGGCTCGCCCCCGGCGGCGACAACGACGTCCGGCCCGAGCGCCTGTCCGTCTACGGCATGCTGCTGCTCCAGGGCGCGATGGCCGCCGCCCGGATCGGCGACTCGGCGACGGTCGACGACCTGCTCACCGGCGCGGGGGAGGCGGCCACCCTGCTCGGCGCCGACCACAACCACTACTGGACGTCGTTCGGCCCGACCAACCTGGAGCTGCACCGGGCCGCCGCGGCCGTCGAGCTGGGCGACGGCGGCCGGGCGGTGGAGACGCACCACCGGCTGGCCGAGCCCGCGTTCAACGCGCTGCTGCCCGAACGCCGCGCGCACCACCTGCTCGACCTGGCCCGGGGCTACGCCCAGATCGGCGACGTCGCCAACGCCGGCGACATGCTGCTGCGGGGCGACCGGCTCGCGCCCTCCGAGATCCGTTGCCGGCCCATCGCCCACGAGGTGATGTCGGACGTGCTCCGTCGCACACGGGGTGCGCCGCCTCCGCCGATCGCGGAGTTGGCTGAGCACATGGGAGTAGGAGTATGAGCGCGGGTCGGGCCGGATGAGCGGTCCGCACACCAGCAACGGGCGCCGCCGGGTGCTCTACGTCATCGCCTGCGGCTCGCCGCTGGCCCGTCACGTCGGCCGGCTGGTCGACCTCGCCCAGCGAGACGGCTGGACGGTCTGTGTGGTCACCACGCCGGACGGCGCGAAGTTCGTCGACCGGACGGCGCTGGCCCGGCAGACCGGCCACCCGGTCCGGACGCACTACAAGAACCCGGGCGACCCGGACGTGCTGCCCCCGGCCGACGCGATCCTGGTCTGTCCGGCGACGGTCAACACGGTCAACAAGTGGGCGGTGGGCATCACCGACACGCTGGCGCTCGGCCTGCTGGTCGAGGCGCAGGGCCTCGGGGTGCCGATCGCGGCCGTCCCGTACACCAACGAGGCGATGGCCGGGCACCCGGCGTTCCGGGCGAGCCTGGCCCGTCTCGGCGAGTGGGGCGTGCGGGTGGTCTTCGGCGACCACGTCGTCCGCCTGCACCCGCCGGGGACCGGTGAGCGGCACCTGGACGCCTTCCCCTGGGACGCCGGCCTGGCCGCCCTGGACGGCGCGGCGCGGCCGGTCGCCCCGGTCAGCTGACGGGTGGGCGCGGGGCCGGTCGACGTCCGACGGCCCCGCGCCACCGCGGTGGGCGTGTCCCCGGCCGGACGCCGGTAAGCTGGCCGGCCGTGAGCACAACCGGATCGCCGCCCACCGTCGCCGACGTGGTGGCCGCCCTGGACCGCCGCTACCCGCCGGCCTGGGCCGAGGAGTGGGACCGGGTCGGCCTGGTGCTGGGCGAGCCCGAGCACCCGGTACGCCGCGTCGCCTGCGTGGTCGACGTGGTCCCGGAGACGGTGGACGAGGCGCTCGCCGCCGGCGCCGACATGATCGTCGCGCACCACCCGCTGCTGCTGCGCGGCGTCTCCTCGGTGGCCGCGACCACGTACAAGGGCCGGATCGTGCACCGGTTGATCAAGGCCGACGTCGCCCTGTACGTGGCGCACACCAACGCCGACGTGGCCGCCCCCGGGGTGTCCGACGCCCTGGCCGCCCGGTTCGGGCTGACCGGGCTGCGCCCGCTGCACCCGCCCCGCCCCGGCTCGCCCGCCGACGGACCCGGCCGGGGCATCGGCCGCATCGGCGAGCTGCCCGCCCCGACGACCCTCGCCGAGCTGACCCGGCGGGCCGCCGACGTGCTCCCGGTCACCGCCTGGGGCGTTCGCGCCGCGGGCGATCCCGGGCGTATGGTTCGTACCCTCGCCGTCAGCGGTGGCTCGGGGGACAGCTTCCTCGCCGAGGCGACCGCGGCCGGGGTGGACGCGTTCCTCACCGCGGACCTGCGCCACCACCCGGCCGGCGAGCACCTCGCCGCCGGCGGCCCGGCCCTGCTGGACGCCGCCCACTGGGCGACCGAACGACCCTGGCTGGACGACCTGGCCGCCCACCTGCGGGACGAGATGGGCGTCGAGGCCGTGGTGTCCGACCTGGACACCGACCCGTGGACCGTGCACGCCGCCGCGCCCCGACCGGACGACAAGGAGCCCCGACCGTGAAGGCTGACCCGAAGGTGCAGCGTCGCCTGCTCGACCTGCAGGCGATCGACACCACCCTGGCCCAGCTCGCGCACCGCCGCCGGAGCCTGCCGGAGCGGGCCGAGCTGGAGGCGCTCGCGCGTGAGCTGTCCGCGCTGGAGGACGAGCGGGTCCGCGCCCAGGTGGCCGTCGACGACCTGGACCGGGACATCGCCCGGCTGGAGAAGGACGTCGACCAGGTGCGGGCGCGCAAGAGCAAGGACGAGGCCCGGCTGGCCTCGGGCAGCGGCCCGGCCCGGGAGCTGGAGGCACTCCAGCACGAGTTGGTCTCGCTCAACCGCCGGCAGAGCGACCTGGAGGACGCCGAGCTGGAGCTGATGGAGCAGCGGGAGACCGCGCAGGGCGTGCTCGACGGCATCGAGGGCCGGATCGCCGACGCCCGGGAGCGGCGGGCCGCGGCCGAGCAGCGCCGCGACGACGCGTTGGCCGAGATCGCCAAGGAGGAGGAGTTCAAGCGCACCTCCCGCCAGCCGCTCGCCGGTGACCTGCCGGCGGACCTGGTCACCCTCTACGACAAGATCCGCGAGGACACCGGGCTGGGCGCGGCGCTGCTCACCGGGGGCCGCTGCGGCGGCTGCCGGCTGGACCTGTCCGGCGCCGACCTGGCCCGCATCCGCAAGGCCGACCCGGACGACGTGGTCCGCTGCGAGGAGTGCCGCCGGATCATGGTCCGGACGAACGAGTCGGGACTGTAGCCGCCGTGGCGGTGCGCGCGGTCGTGATCGAGGCCGACGGCGGCTCCCGGGGCAACCCGGGGCCGGCCGGCTACGGCGCGGTGGTCCGGGACCCGGAGACCGGTGAGGTGCTGGCCGAGCGGTCGGCGTCGATCGGCACGGCGACGAACAACGTGGCCGAGTACCGGGGCCTGATCGCCGGGCTGGAGGCCGCCGCCGAGCTGGGCGCGGTCGAGGTCGAGGCGCGGATGGACTCCAAGCTGGTGGTCGAGCAGATGTGCGGCCGCTGGCAGATCAAGCACCCCGGGCTGCGTCCGCTCGCGGCCCAGGCCGCCGGGCTGGTCGGCCGGTTCGCCGCCGTACGCTTCGTCTGGGTGCCCCGGGAGCGCAACCGGCACGCCGACGCGCTGGCCAACGCGGCGATGGACGCGGCGGCCGCCGGCGCGCCGGCCGAGGCCGCGGCGACGCCGCCGCCCGCGGCGACGGTGGCCCGGGCCACCGGCACCGACCCGGCCACCACCCCCGCCTCGTGGGAGCCCCGCCCGACCGAGGAGGGCACCCGGCTGATCCTGGTGCGGCACGGGGAGACCGAGCGCACCGTGCAGAAGCGCTACTCCGGCCGGGGCGACGTGCCGCTGACCGAGCGCGGCCGGGCGCAGGCCGGGGCCACCGCCGCCCGGGTGGCCGAGCTGGCGCCGTCCGTCGCGGCCGTGGTCAGCTCGCCGCTGTCCCGGTGCGTGGCCACCGCCGAGGCGGTCGCCGCGCGGGTCGGCGATCCGCCGGTACGCACCGACGACGACCTGATCGAGTGCGACTTCGGGATCTGGGAGGGACGCACGTTCGCCGAGGTGCGCCAGGGCTGGCCGGGCGAACTGGACGCCTGGCTCGCCTCGACCCGGGTCGCGCCCCCGCAGGGCGAGTCGTTCACCGAGGTCGCCGAGCGGACCGGACGCGCGGTGGACCGGCTGCGGTCGGCGTACCCGGGGGAGACCGTGGTGGTCGTCTCCCACGTCTCGCCGATCAAGCTGGTGCTGCGCGACGCCCTCGCCGCCGGCGACGCGTTCCTGCACCGGCTCTACCTGGACACCGCGGGCGTCTCGGTCCTCGACCTGTACCCGGACGGCGGCGTCGCGGTCCGCCTCGTCAACGACACCGCGCACCTGCGGAACCTCTGAGCCCCGGGCGGCCGTTCGGCGCACGCCGGCGGCCGCTCGGCGCATCGGCGTCGGTCTGTCGAACGTGACCGCGCTCACAGGGTCGTAGCCTCCGGCCGTCACATGGCCCGCTACGACTGCCCGGAGGGTGTCACATGGCCACACCGGAACCGGAGGCGCTGGACACGGCGCGATCCAGGGCGAAGGACAAGAGTCCCTGGAACTGGTTGCTCTTCATCCCGATCGTGGTGCCGCTGATCCCGGCCTTCTTCAACGCCGACTCGCCCCGGCTGTTCGGCTTCCCGCGTTTCTACTGGCTGCAACTGGTCTGGATCCTGCTGGGCGTCGGCACCACCACGCTGGTCTACCAGATGACCAAGAAGAAGCGGGGTGACCGCTGATGTGGCGCGACCACCTCACCGAGATCATCGTCTTCTCGCTGCTGTTCCTCCTGGTCAGCGCCATGGGTTTCGTGGCGGCCCGGTGGCGGCGACCGCAGGACATGGCCCACCTCGACGAGTGGGGTCTGGGCGGGCGCAGCTTCGGCGGCTGGATCACCTGGTTCCTGGTCGGCGGTGACCTCTACACCGCGTACACGTTCGTGGCGGTGCCGGCGCTGATCTTCGGGGCGGGCGCGGCCGGCTTCTTCGCCGTGCCGTACACGATCGTGATCTATCCGCTGGTGTTCCTGGTGCTGTGCCGGCTCTGGTCGGTGTCGCACCGGCACGGCTTCGTCACCCCGGCCGACTTCGTGCGCAACCGGTTCGGCTCGCCGATCCTGGCGCTGCTGGTGGCGATCACCGGCATCGTCGCCACCATGCCGTACATCGCGCTCCAGTTGGTCGGCATCGAGGCGGTGCTCAAGACCATGGGCGTCACCGGCGACAGCGCGCTGGCCCGGCACCTGCCGATCATCATCGCGTTCGCCATCCTGGCCGCCTACACCTACCAGTCCGGGCTGCGCGCGCCGGCGCTGATCGCCTTCGTCAAGGACTCGCTGATCTACGTGGTGATCCTGGTGGCGGTCGTCTACCTGCCGTACAAGCTCGGCGGCTGGGGCAGCATCTTCGACGCCGCGGACGCCAAGTTCGCCGCCTCACCCAACCCGAACGACGGCATCCTGCTCAACGCCAACAACCAGCTCCAGTACGTGACGCTGGCGTTCGGCTCGGCGCTGGCGCTCTTCCTCTACCCGCACAGCATCACCGGCGTGCTGGCCAGCCGGAACCGGGACGTGATCAAGCGGAACATGTCCGCGCTGCCGGCGTACAGCCTGCTGCTCGGGCTGATCGCGCTGCTCGGCTACATGGCCATCGCGGCGAACGTGAAGCCGCTGCCGGGCGCGAAGGAGGGCAGCGTCGACGGCAACACGGTGGTGCCCCTGCTGTTCGACCAGCAGTTCCCGGACTGGTTCGCCGGTGTGGCGTACGCGGCCATCGGCATCGGCGCGTTGGTGCCGGCGGCGATCATGTCGATCGCGGCGGCGAACCTGTTCACCCGCAACATCTACAAGGAGTACCTGAAGCGGGACGCGACGCCGGCCCAGGAGGCCAACGTCTCGAAGATCACCTCGCTGGTGGTGAAGGTCGGCGCGGTGGCCTGCATCGTCTTCCTCGACCCGCAGTTCTCCATCGACCTCCAGCTCATCGGCGGCGTGATCATCCTCCAGACGCTGCCGGCGGTGGCGCTGGGCCTCTACACCCGCTGGTTCCACCGGGGCGCGCTGATCGCCGGCTGGGTGGCCGGCATGGGCCTGGGCATGTGGATGCTCTACCAGATCGGCAACCCGGCGACCGGGAAGAAGCACTTCGCCGGCTCGGCCTTCCCGCTCTCCGAGTTCGGCTTCGACACCAAGAAGACGATCTATGTGGGGATCGTGGCGGTGCTGGTGAACCTGGTGGTGGCCGCGTTGGGCACGCTGGTGCTGCGGGCGGCGAAGGTGGCCGACGGGCCGGACGGCACCACGCCGGACGACTACTTCGCCGACGAGGGCGACCCGAGGGTTTCCACCTCCACCGACAGCGCCGACGCCGCGCGCGAGCCGGTCGCGTGAAAGGAGGGGCCCCCTCTTAACGTATTCGGTAGAGGAGGGGGCCCCTCTTAACAACCGCGTCAGCGGCGGCGGTTGCGCGCGTCGAGCGCCTCGTTGAGGCGGTGCAGCAACTCCGCCAGGGTGTCCCGGTCCGACTCGGACCAGGAGGCCAGCATCTCGCCGTAGAGCCGGGTGCGGGCGGCCCGCACGGCCGCCATCCGCTGGAGCCCGGCCGCCGTCGCGGAGATCACCGTGCCGCGCCCGTCGGCCGGGTCGGGGGTACGCGCGATCAGGCCGTCGCGCTGGAGCGCGGAGACCTGCCGGGTGACCGTGGACCCGTCCAGGTTGAGCCGGGCGGCCAGCGCCGAGACGTTCTGCGGCCCGGCCACGTCGAGGTGCCGCAGGATCACGTACGCGGCGCGGTCGAGCAGCCGGTGCTCCATGGTGCCGGTGCCCCGCCGGGTCGCCTCGCCCAGTCGCATCAGCAGCGCGACCTCGGTCTCGATCCGGCCGAGTGTGACCTCGTTCTCGTGGGCGTCGTCGCTCATAGCTGTATGATACAAGGAAATTACCTGTACGATACAGCTATCTGGGGAGGTTGCGGAGTGGATCGCCGATCCGAGCCCAACCGCAGTGCCATCTACGCCACCACGCTCGTGGCGTTCCTCGCCATCGCCGGCATCGCCGTGGTGGACCCGATCCTGCCCGCCATCGGCGAGGCGATCGGCGTCACCGCGTGGCAGGTCGAGCTGCTCTTCACCGCGTACATCGCGGTCATGGCCGTCGGCATGATCCCGGCCACCCTGGCCAGCGGGCGCTTCGGCTTCAAACCGGTGCTGATCACCGGCGTCTCGGTGGTCGGCCTGGCCGCCATCCTCGCGTCGTTCAGCAACGACATCGTCCAGCTCTCCGTGCTGCGCGGCGTCTGGGGCCTGGGCAACGCGATGTTCTTCGCCACCGCCATGGTGGTGCTGGTCAACCTCGCCAACGACCGGGAATGGGTGGTCGGCCTCTTCGAGACCGCGCTCGGCCTCGGCTTCGCCGTCGGCCCGCTCATCGGCGGCCTGCTCGGCGAGGTGAGCTGGCGGCTGCCGTTCTTCGTCTGCGGCGTGTTCATGGTGCTCGCGCTCGGCGTCGCCGCCCGCAAACTCCGCGAACCCGCGACGCAGCAGGCCCCCGTACGCGTGGGCCAGATCTTCGCCACCTACCGCAAGCCGGCGTTCGTGACGCTCTGCGTGGTCACCGCCGCCTACAACTTCGTCTTCTTCGTGGTGCTCGGCTACACGCCGCTGTTCCTGCGCCTCGACGTCATCCCACTGGGCCTGGCGTTCACCGGCTGGGGCCTCGGCCTCGCCGCCGGCATCCTGCTGATCGGGCACCGGCTCGCCCACCGCATCGGCGCGGTGCAGACCGTCGGCGTGGCCATCGTCGGCCTGCTGGTCTGCATGGTCCTGTTCGCCACCAGCACCGGCACCGCCATGTCGCTCGTCGTCCTGGTCGTCGCCGGCCTGTTCATGGGCCTGGCCAACGCCAACCTCACCGACCTGGCGCTCGGCCTCGGCTCCGCCGACCGCCGCGTCGCCACCGGCGCGTTCAACCTGATCCGCTGGGGCGCCGCCGCGCCCGCCCCGATCATCTCCGGCAAGCTGGCCGAGCACGGCCTGGCGCTGCCGTTCTGGGTCGGCTTCGGGGTGCTCGCCGTCGGCGTGCTCGTCTACCTCGGCTTCGGCCACCTGATGGCCGCCGGCTACGGCGAGCGGGTGGTGTGGAACCGGGCCGCCCGCACCGCCGAGCACGCCCCGGAGGAGCCGGTGGGGGAGGCGTACTGACCGATCGTCAGGTCAGCGCGCGCCACAGCAGGTAGAGGCCGATGGTCGTGCCGAACAGCACGATGACCGTCTTCAGCACCACCGCCGGGAGCCGGCGGGCCAGCCGGGCGCCCGCGTACCCCCCGACCAGGGTGGCCGGCGCGACCACCGCGACGGCCACCCAGTTCACCGGGCCGAACAGGGCGAACACCACCAGCGTGGTCAGCCCCACCACGGCCGAGAGCAGATTCTTCACCGCCGTCACCCGGGCCAGCGAGGCGTCCAGCACCAGGGCCAGCCCGGCCACCAGCATCACCCCGAGCGCCGCGCCGAAGTAGCCGCCGTACACCGTGCCGACCGCGACCATGACCTGCACGGTGACCGTACGGCGGCGCGGGCTCAGCTGCGCCGGATGGCCCACCAGCCGGCGCAGCGGGTCCTGGAACGCCAGCACCGCCGTGGCGCCCAGCACCAGGAACGGCACCACCAGCTCGAACGCGCGGGCCGGAGTGGCCAGCAGCAGCACGCAACCGACCACCGTGCCCACCGCGGCGGTCGGCAGCAGCGACCACAGGGCCCGCCCGCGCGGCAGGTCCGCCCGGCTGCCCGCCACACTGGCCAGGTAGCCCGGGAAGACCGACACGGAGTTGGTGACGTTGGCCGGCACCGGCGGCAGGCCGCTCGCGATCAGCGCCGGGAACGTGATCAGCGAGCCGCCGCCGGCGACCGCGTTCACCGTGCCCGCGGCGAGCCCGGCGGCGAGCAGCAGCGCGGCGTCGGAGAGATCCATGATCCCCAGAGGCTAGTACGCCCCGGGCCGGGTCGCCTGCCTGGTTCGGGCTCGGGTTGCGCCAGGGTCCCGGCCGGGGTCCGGCGGCTGTGTCCACGGCCCCGCGCTGCCGCCACCTCGGCGAACTCGCGGTCCGCCGTCGCGCCCGGGCCGGAAATGCGCGTGACGGGTGCGTCGTTAGGATGAGAGCGCGACGGACGAGTCGACCGGGCGGTCGCGTCGACGGGCTCCGGCCCGTCGCCGAGGAACGTCCGGACTCCACAGGGCAGGGTGGTTGCTAACGGCAACCCGGGGTGACCCGCGGGACAGTGCCACAGAAAACAGACCGCCGGCCCGTCACGGGACGGTAAGGGTGAAACGGTGGGGTAAGAGCCCACCAGCACCCCGGGTGACCGGGGTGGCTCGGTAAACCCCACCCGGAGCAAGGCCAAGAAAGGGCCGTCACCGCAAGATGACGACCCGCGCAGACGCTTGAGGGCTGCCCGTCCGATGTCTGCGGGTAGGCCGCTGGAGCCTGCCGGCGACGGCAGGCCTAGATGGATGGCCGCCGCCGGCGCGTTTTCGGACGCGCCGGGCACAGAATCCGGCGTACAGGTCGACTCGTCCGTCGCCCACCAGCTCAGAGACCTGATCAAGGCTATGAGCTGGTTCTATGTTCGGGCGTCGATGGTCGTTCTTGGTCAACTTTGGCCGGCGTTTGACGCCCTGACGACGCCCTGACGCCCTGGAGACGCCCTGAGTGCCGGCTCAGTTGACCTCTTCTCGGGTCGGGCCGGATGCGCCGCTGTGGGCCGTCTGAGGGGCCGCCGCTCGATGGTTCCGGAGCGGGGCCGGCGGCTGTGGGGGAAGGGTCGGGGACGTCCTGGCGGTGGAGCTGGTGCCGTGACTCTGCGACACGGTGGCAAGCCAGTCCCGGGGTTGGACTGGCGCGGCAGCCGGAAGCCCTGACCACTTGGTCAGATCGCCCCGCCGGCTTCCGTCACGGCCTCGCTGAGGCTGGTTCCTTCGCCCGTGGGGGCGGTGTCCCGGCGGGTGTCGGTGGCTCACCGCCCCGGCGCCGTAGGCGGCCGGGGCGGCTTGCCGCCGGCCGGGCTTGCCGCCCCGCACCGCGCGGAGCGCGGTGCCTTGATCCTTAAGAGGTATATTCGGCAGTCGCCGGCTCTCGGACACCGGCTCTCGGAGTCCTGTAGCACTATGCCTATCCACTGCGGCCGGTCCGCGTGCTTATGTGCAGAAGCATGCGTCACTGCATCGCTTCGTCGATCACGCGTCGCGATTTGTCATCGACCTTATACAAGCGGTAGACCGCTTCGTCCAGCCCAGAACGGATCGCCTCGAGTCGTCTTGCTACTTGAACTTTTTCGCGTTCCGACCGACAGGCGTCAAGTTTCGCGGTAGTTTCGATCATCGCCTCGGCAAAATCGGAAACTTGGTTCGGCGCGTCAAGACTCGTTTTCTCGACCTGTGACGGAAGTCGAAGAGGGAGAGCGTTTACGCCGGTGCTAGTGAACCTCGTAAAACCACCAAGTTTTGGAGGGCAGACGGCTCTTAAGTGATATCCGATCAGTCTTGAATTCAAGATGCCGAGAAGCTCTAGCTCGACACGGCGCGACACGCCAGCCAAAGGCATCCCTGGAACATTGTTGCCCTTAAAAGAACTGTCCGCTCTCAACCAGCCAGCGGAGCATCGCGTGTCGATTCCCTTAAGGATTAGCTTTCGTGGCCTGATCAGACGGAATGATCCTGCGCGCAGATGTCGGTACCAATCCTCGCCCGCTGCGTATAGGCGACGGCTGTCCTTGCGCAGCCGCAAATCGTTCTCGAAGGCCATGAGGTGTTCGTACACCGGCCGGTATCGATTCCGCATTGCAGAGGGCTCCAATAATGCAGCCCTTCCGTCGGCCATCTCTTGATAAGGATAAATGACCCACTTAATGATCTGAGTGTCGGCGAACCTGCTAACGCCCGCGCCTTCTCCCGCATAGGGAAGTATGATATCGCACATCAGCTTTGAAGCCTGCACTTCGTCAAGTACGAAGGCGTCATCCATGCCGGTCAGATCGCCGACAGCGAAGGAGCCGATCGAATTGAGTGGTGAATGGTCAAGCTTCAATTCTTCGATGTGCTCAAATAAGTCGAACGGTTTCAAGTTCCAGGGTTTGGCGCCAAGTCGTTTGAGCGGGACCTCTGTTTCGGTTGCGGATAAAATTGCCTCAAGTCGAAGGTCTGTGCGGTGAGAAATCTCGCGCATCAGGACAGAGGGCTTGGTCTGATGACCAAAAATAAAAATGGCGGGATAAGTCTCTGCATCCTCGAAAACCGGAAGGGAGCCGAAATTGACCACTTCATGCAGTCGGCCCGAGCCAAGGTGCTCCCGTACCTTTCGTCCGTAGTCGGTCGCCGTCCACTGGCTCGTAGAGATGAAGCCCGCTTTGCCGTCTTTGTGCAACAGGCCGAGCGCGCGTTCGATAAAGACAGTAGACAGATCCGTCTTTCCGACTACAGTATTGTATTTCGAAAACAGATAATCGGCTTGGATGTGGGGTATGCGTTGAACTCGAACATAAGGCGGATTCCCTAGAACGACATCGAAGCCGCCACGTTGAATAATTTCTGGAAATTCGTCGCGCCAAGAGTAGGGGTTGACTTCTTCGGCGATCGATTCAGCCACATCTGCTCCGTATTTCAAGTAGATGTCGGGTTCGATCAAGCTGTTTCCCCACCGGATATTTGCATCAAGATCCGGAAGAACGCGCTCCTGAATTAGCTCAAGCTGCTTTGATTGGATCTGATCGGATTCACCCTCTAGGACTTTTAGTAAGAGTGAGAGCTTCGTGGTCTCGACGGCTTGATAGTCTTTGTCGACGCCGAATATATGGGTAGTGAGAATTCTTTTTCGTTCAGTAAGTGTGAGCCGCCACGCGCCGTCTGCACCTCGGTATAGGCGTGCGGGACGGCCGCGAGCATGCCGTTCCGGTTCCAGCAGGTACTGATCTCTGTACCAGCGAAGCAGTACCTCGTACGCGCCAAGGAGGAAGCTTCCGGATCCGCAGGCTGGGTCGACGATGGTAATTGGCTTGGAAGATGAACCGCGGCCGTTTACGTCTTCATAGGATTTGCCCGAAAGCCATACATTGATTGTACGCTGAGCGATGTACTGAATAATATACTCCGGCGTGTAATAGACTCCGCCGGCAAGCCGCACATCGGGCTTCTCCTCGACCGTCGCTCGGCGTCCTTCTGAAATGACTATAGACTTTCCGAGGAATTTCTCATAAACGCGGCCCAGGATTTCTGGAGGTAACACTGAGAATTCGTATGGCGAATCGGGGTAGTAAAGGCCGTCGATCAGCCTTCTCAAGATTTCGTCATCTATCTCAAGGCTGACGCTTTGGGTGTCCGGAAGAGCTGCTCTTCGAGCCTCGCGGCGAAAGTGGAAAAGGCCAGAATTGTATCGGTCGTCCGCGCGCTTGAACAGTTCAAAAAGCTCGCGATATACACCCGTCTTCCGCCTGCGCTTTACTGCGCGTCGGAGTTCACCATAAGGTTCAATGCCTCGGTCCTCAGCAATGCGCAGGAAGATTACTCGGTCCAGTAGTCGCGCTACCGCGTCGTTTAGTTCACTCGCGGTAAGAGATAAGTTCCTGGGCGCCATGTCGACTGCTAGCATTGAGCGCCAGCTTTCGATGTCGGTGAGAAATGCGCGATCGACACCCGATGTACCGCGACGCTTGCTGGAGTCCAGAGCATACTTGTCAAAGCTGCCAAGCATAACGGCCTGTGGTGAAAACGTAGCGGTTAACCACTCCCAGTTTTCCTCATACTGTTCGGCCGTAAAGTATGCCAGACGTGACTTTGCTGCGGAATCGGATTCGGCTGGGCGATCGCGCGTATCGTAGACGGCAAACTCGTCGAAATCCGTAAGAATGCTGAGGCTCAGTCCCATTGAGAACGCATAGCGTCGCAGCTGAAATGAGCTCGTTGCTGACTCACGTATTTTGACTTGTGGACGCTTCGCCTCAACCAAAAACTTAATTGTAGTGCCGACTCGGAAGGCGTAGTCGGGCGCTCCTGTTGCCTCGCCAAGCCGAGTGGGAAGCTCCGTAACTACATCCTTGTAGGCTTCGGCATATCCTCGCTTATTTTGAACATCCCAACCAAGATTCTCAAATAGTGGATTGATGAACTCACGACGGACTTCATCCTCCCGATAGCGTCCACTGCGGTAGTCATCTCTATTACGCAGAAAGGTCTCAACACGCTCTCGGATGCTGTCAGGGAAGGTCACGCGAGCATCCTAGCGGTTTGGGACGTCAGAGAGAAGCACTCGGTAGGTTCTGACAACTCTCCCGACCGTTCCGTTGGTCCGGTCTACTCGTTGTTGTTCTATGAGTGCTGCACCTACATCAACATCGAAGATCGCTGCAAGCTCAGGGTCCGCGGGAACTCGCCGCTGCCGTGTTTCTGAGGCAACGGTCTCGCCTTGTGGGCCTTCGAGTCGCTGAGTCTTGGCGTAGGTGCCGCGCCCATGTTCAGTGGCGACTAAGTCTGCGTCTCGCAGGACTGCTATGGCCTGACGGATCGTGCCACGCGATGCCCTGAATTCGACACTAAGGGTGCCTTCGGTCGGCAGGAGAGTGCCTGCCGGGATGGCGCCGCTCTCGATACGTTGTCTCAGCGCGTCGGCGATGGCGCGGTAGCGGGGTGTTCCGTAGTGCGGGGTAGGCACCCGCTCACCGTACCTGGCACTTGTCTTACCAAGTGCCAACCAAGCGACCCGTTTCGACGTCTAGACAACTCATTCACTTGTAGATACGCTTCGTGGTGTGCGGCCAGGGTGACGGCTCGTGTCAGGGGTGGTCTCGTGCTGGCCCTGGTCGCACCTGATGCGCGGCGTCCTGTCGGACCGGTTGCGGTAGCCGCGCGGACAAGTTGGCTCGGCGATACCCGACCCGTCCTGGTCGGACGGTGCGCCGTGCCTTCATCCGAGCCGGTGGCCGGCTGAATTCCCCCGTGGTCGGCCGCCGGCTCTCTTCTACCTGTGGAGGTGCGATGCCCAGCCGTCCTCATCGACGCCGCCGGCTCTGCCTGTGGTGGCCCCGAAAGCGGTACCCGACGCGGTCAGCCAAGGGCAATGTCCCACCGGGTGCGTGCCCGGCGGTCCCGCTGTCGGCACGATGGTCGGTCGAGCAGGCACGGGAGTCGCCGCCTACCCCGCTGATCGTGCGAGTCCAGATTTACCGGGATGGCGCCGGGCGGTGGCTGCGGTGACGCCGACGAACAAGCGTGGCGACGTGACGAGCCATCCGGACTGGTGTGCCCCCGAACGCTGCGGTCACCTCGTGCCGCCGCTGATGACGGAGATGACTCGCCACCATCGCGGTGCGATGCACCGGGTCGGCAACGCTCGCGTGGGCGGCATGGTGGTCGCGTACCTCATCGGCGTCGACGCTCGGACGCCCCTGATCGCGGTGCATGCGACGTGTCGGGCCGGTATCGGCTGGGCTGAGCTGTCCCTGACACAGGCCGTTCGACTGATCGAGTGCTTACGCGGCCTGGTGGTCGAGGCGGGCGGAGATCCCGGGAGCCACGATGACTGATTCCGAGAGCATGCCGGAGTACGCCCTGGGGTCGGTGACGGACGTCGTCGGATGCCCCGCGTGGTGCCAAGGGTGCGGACCGAACGACCCGATGCACCGAGGCTTCCTCGCCACCGTCGGCCAGGAGCGGACGGGCTGGGTCAGCGTTCAGATGCTGCTCGACCGGTTCGGGCGACGGGACCTGGCCGTGAAGCTCGACGCCACCCGCGACGGCGCGACCCAACCCGTCCTGCTCGACCGGGTCCGTCTGGACCGCCTCATCTACGAACTGACCTACGTCCGCCTGGTGATGATGACCAAGGGCCTACATCTGGAAGAGCACGATGAACACCCCTGATCGCCGGCACACCGGCCGGCCTCCCTCCCCAGCCGGGCAACGGACCAAGCGGCGTGCGGCGCCGGTCGCTCCAGTCCCCGAACGCCCGGCCGGCGGGACCACCTGGCAGACGTTGGAACGTCTAGGGGGTACGGTGGCCGGTGTGCAAGGTCGGGACTGGCGCCCTCGATACCTGCAACTCGCCGAAGAGTTGCGGGCAAAGATCATGGGCGGAGAACTGGCCCCCGGCACCCTGATGCCGAGCGAGACCGAGCTTGCCGAGTCCTCCGGCCTGTCCCGCACCAGCGTGCGCAACGCGATCCGCCAACTCCGCGAATGGGGCCTGGTCCGCGCCGAGCAGGGACGCGGCACCTACGTGCGGGCACCCCGCCAACGGGTACGCCGACGCAACGCCGAGCGCTACCAGTGGGAGAAGGACCGGGTCCTGCTCGACGAGGACGAGCGGCTGAAGACCGGCGCCACCGAGCACGACACCGGCCTGACCGTCGACGACCTCAAGTTCCACGCCGAGTACACCCGTGTCGAGGCTGATGCGGAGATGGCTGCGGCCTTGCAGGTCGGCCCGGGCACAACGCTGCTACGCCGGGTCTACTGGACTTCCTCCCGGCATGAGAACGCGCCGCTGACCGTGTCGTACTCGTACCTCCCGTACGACCTCGTGGCCGCGAACCCGGACCTGCTCGACGAGGGCAAGGAACCGTGGCCGGGCGGCACCCAGCACCAGCTCCACACCATCGGCATCGAGCTGGACCGGATCGACGACGAGATCCGCGCCCGCCCGCCGTCGCCGGATGAGGCCGAACTTCTGGACATCGACCCAGGTGTCTCCGTCCTCACCGTCCGCAAGACCTCCATCGACACCACCGGCCGAGTCGTCGAGGTCGCCGACGTCGTGATGCCGGGCGACCGCACCGAGCTTGTCTACTCCCACAAACTCCAGCGGTGGAAAACTTGACGCAGCTCGTCTCGGTCATCACCCCGGTCCACGCGCCCAGCATCGAGCACCTTGCCGGCGCCTACGAGTCGTTGGCCAAGCAGGAAATGCCCACCGGGTGGGACTGGCAATGGCTCGTCCAAGAGGACGGCCAGACCGGCGCCCTGGCCGACGAGCTGCCCGACGATCCCCGGATCAGCCTCGGCGCCGGCCGTTCCGGTGGGCCTGGCGTCGCCCGCACCCTCGCCCTCTCCCGCGTCTCTGGTGACCTCATCAAGGTCTTGGACGCCGACGACCAGTTGACCCCCGGCGCGCTCGCCCGAGACATCGCCGCCTTCGACGCGCACCCACAGATCGGGTGGACCACCTCGCGGGTACTCGATCTGCTGCCCGACGGGTCAACCGCCGGCTGGGACAAGGATCCAGCCGGCGGGGTCGTCGACCGCGGTGCGGTCCTGTCGTTCTGGCAAGCCAACGGCTACCGGGCATCAGTGCACCCGGCCACGCTGTGCCTGCGGCGGGATCTCATCTTCGCCCTGGGCGGTTGGATGGCGCTACCCGCCTCCGAGGACACGGGCCTACTGCTCGCCGCCAACGCCGTCAGCGCCGGCTACTTCACGCGGGAGTACGGGCTGCTCTACCGCAAGTGGCCCGGCCAGGTCACCAGCCAGGCCGCGCACCGCGAACCGGCCGAGTATCAGGCCCGAATGAGGATCATCGAGGCCAGAGCCAACGCCCTGGCCTCGATGCTGCCGAACGGTCTACCGCTCACGCCTCTGGCGTAACCTCGTTCCCCGGCATGCCGGGGGTACGACGCCGATCCTTCGCCTCCACCTCGTAGATGTGCCTAGCTCGCCACTGCATCTTGATCTGCAGCTTCGGCGTCCTTAGTGGCCTGCCACATCTTAGGGTGTTCGCCCCACGACAAAAAGCCTTCTATTTTTGCCTGCTTTAAAAATTCGAGGTCGGGAAAGGATTCCTCGTCAAGCCAAAGCTCCCCTTCGAAGCGAGCATCAAGGAAGTTGGCCCGTCTGCCGAACGTTGCCTCGGCGAACCATGCGGTTTCCAAGAATCGGGCTTCGCGGAAGTTGCCTTCGCAGCTGAAAGTTGCATTGCAGAACATTGTGTGATCGGTGAAGGTGGCCAGCTCGAATCTGGCGTCGCCGCCGAACGTTGCAAACTTAAACCAAGCCCAATCGGCAAATGTGACCCAGTTAAACCAGGCGGTATCGTTAAACGTCGCTGCTTCGAATCCGACCTTGTTAAATACTGCCTTCTGGAAGCGGGCTGGGCCTATGAACGTCGCGCGATCGAAGCGAATGTTGTGAAGGACGCAGTCTTCTAGTTCGAAATTTACTAGGGTTGCTTCGGAGAGATCCAAGGTCATTTTGTCCCAGTAGAATGGATTTGGCTGCTCATCGGTGGTCAGCGGCCGAAGATGCTGAGCAAGGATGCGCTGTGCTGCGATCCGAACCTGCCGTTCCTCGCGCCAATTCTCGCTTGGTTCTAGGGCTGGTGCATCCCGCTGGAGTGGCCTCGGGGTGGCGCACCCAATCGTCCTTGCTTTACTTGGTTCGTTCTCCAGATTTCGGTCGGCTTCTGTGGGTTGGGAATAGGGCATGCGAAGGTATGCGCAAATAACCTCGATGATGCTTTGGCGGTGGGCTGGATTGTCTTGCGCCAGGCGTTCCAAGGCGTATAGGCCCGAGAGTCTTACCGGGGCCTTCTCTGCTCCGAGTTGGTCTGCGGCCTTGACATACAGCTCGGTGACGCGTTTCTCTCCGGCATCGTACTCGGTTGCCTGCTGAGTGCGCTCTGCCAACTGTTGTCGACGCAGCGCTAGTAAGAGGGCGAGAGCTCCTGCTGCCCCCGCGCCGATGGAAAGACCTGTCTTGATTGCCTCAACCTGGAGGCTGGCCTTTTCAATTGGGTTAGCGCCATGGGGGATGGTGCCCTCTAGCCACCGAACGGCAGCCAGAGTAATCGAAGCAATCAGTGCTGCGCCTGCGGGTACGAGCCACGAGGGAAGGGGTTGTAGTGGTCGGCGTGGAGGCGTGGGTGCTGCCGAAATTGCCCACCCTTGTCGAGATTGACGACGAAGCCATCCCGTGAAGAGTCCGATCAGACTCAAGATAGCCAGGCCGATCACCCAATGCCGGGACAGTATCGCGTGCGAGAGGGCTGTCCACGCGGAGCCCGGCAGCAGCGCCAGCCCTACGGCGAGCAAGCCGAGTGCACCTGCGGCCATGAGTGCCGTATCTACACGTTTCGTCACGTTGAGATCGTGACAAGTGCATGCCAGTTCCGAACGTGCGCCACCGGGCCGCCGGAGTAGCCCGACATCTCATTGACTTGTCTGCCAAGTGCCGTCTACCTTGGAGTCTCAACTTGGCAGACATGCCAACAACCTGGAGGTTGAGCGATGGCTCTGCGTGGCGGTACGAGGTTCGCCGTGCGTTGCGAGGACGTGTTCCCGGCTGGGTGCGCGTTGGTGCCCGAGTCGATGGGTGAGGTCGAGGACTACGACGAGAAGACGGGCCGGCGTAGCCCGGCGAAGGACAAGCTGACCGGCCAGCGGGTGTGGCAGGTGCGGGTGATGGACCTGGACCCGGAGCTTGGCAAGCGGTCCCGAGAGACGACGGTCAAGATTTCCGCCGACTACCAGCCGGTGCCGCCGACGGGCGCCCCGTTCGAGGCAGTGGAGTTCGACGGCATGACGGTCACGCCGTACGTGACCAACAGCAACCGGATGGCGTACTCGCTGCGGGCGACCGGCATGCGCGCTCCGGCGGGTGTGGCCAAGAAGGCGGCGGCGTAGCCGCATCTGGTGGGGGCGGGGCTGTCAGGTCTTGGCGGACGGCAGCCCCGCCCCCTGTGTCTCTTTCCCCTGCTCTGTCGAGAGAGGTAGTGACGTGTCCAAGGGTATGCGTCCGGCTGGCCGTGGCTGGCCTCGGTGTGGTGTGTGTCAGTCCCGGTTCGATCCGGTTACCGGTGTCGATGGTCGGTGTGAGGGCTGCGTGGGGCAGCTCGTGCTTCCGTTTCCTGCGGTCCGGGATGCGTCGGGCCGGTTCGTGTCGCTGCGGGGTGCCAAGTGATGGGGCGGCCTCGCGGTGAGGTGGTGACGACCTCGGCCGGTGACCTGATCGTGTTCCGTCCGAGGCGGTTCGAGCTGCCGATGTGGGCGGTGGTGCTCGGCCTGGTGCTGCGCTGGTCGGGGCGGCTGCTGTGGTGGTGCCTGCGGCATCCGGTGGCAACCGGCGCGGTGGTCCTGGAGCTGTGGCTGTACGTCGAGTTCGACTGGCCGGGCCTGGTGGTGCCGCTGGTGGTGGCGTCGGCGGTGTCGGCGGTGTGGCGCTGGCGGGATGAGTCGTCCTGGTGGGCGTGGCTGGCGGGTCCGCTGCTGGGGGCGTTCCGGCGGGTGTTCGTCTACCGGCGGGTGTGGCGTGAGGCCATGACGCTCTGCGGGCTCGCGGAGACGTTCGACCGGCGGCACGTGCTCCCTGACCTGCTGCGGGTCCGCTCCGATCAGGCCCTGGACGTGTTGACGGTGCGGATGGTTCGGGGGCAGACACCGGAGCAGTTCCAGCGGGTGAGCGCGAACCTGGCGCACGCCTTCGGTCGCCGGCATGCCCGGGTCTACGCGGAACGTCCCGGTGATCCGCCGACCCGTGCCGGTCGGTGGGGCTGGGTGCTGCGGTTGGCGGATCGGGTGCGGTATCGGGACCGGCCGACGGTGGTCTACGTGGCGTTGGTGCGTACCGATGCGCTGCGCACGCTGGTGCCGCCGTTCCCGGTGCCGGCGGTGCCGGACTTCACCGCGCTGCCGCTGGCCCGGCGGGAGGACCTGCGTCCCTGGTCGCTGCATCTGCTCGCGACTCACGTCCTGGTGGGCGGCGCCACCCGGTCGGGGAAGGGCTCGGTGCTGTGGTCGCTGGTCCGGGTCCTCGGCGGCGGCGTCGCCTCCGGGCTGGTGCGGCTGTGGGTGGTCGACCCGAAGGGCGGGATGGAGTTCGCGCTCGGCCGGCCGATGTTCGCCCGGTTCGCCTGCAAGTCGTTCGAGGCCATGGCGGACCTGCTCGACGAGGCCGTGACCGTCCTGCGGGAGCGTCAGACCCGCCTGGCAGGAACGGTTCGGGTGCACACGCCGACCGAAGTGGGCCCCCTGGTCGTGGTCGTCGTCGACGAGATGGCCGCGCTGACCGCCTATTTGCAGGATGTCGAGCTGCGCAAGCGCATCGCGTCGTCGCTCGGGTTGCTGCTGTCGCAGGGGGCCGGCGTCGGCGTGCTGGTGGTGGCCGCGTTGCAGGACCCGCGCAAGGAAGTGCTGCCGTTCCGGGACCTGTTCCCGACCCGCATCGCGCTCGGGCTGACCGAGGCGTCACAGGTCGACATGGTCCTTGGTGACGGTGCCCGCAACCGGGTTGCGCTGGCGGATCAGATGCCTCGGTGGGCGAAGGGCGTCGGGTACGTGATCCTCGACGGCACCCCCGACCCGATGCGGGTGCGGTTCTCCTACGTCAGCGACGACGACATCCGCGACATGGCCCAGCGGTTCCCGGCGCCGGCTGACGCCTCGGACATCCTCGCCCAGGTCGGCCGGGAAACCGCCACCGAACCGGTACGCCTTCCGTTGCCGCGTAAGCCGTCCGGGCCACTACTGCCCGACGCGTTGCGCAACCTCCTCGACCGAGACGGCGGGGGTGAGCCGCGGTGACCACCCTCCCGGACGGTCGCCGGTTCTACCGGCTGCGCACCCCCGAACCGGTCACCGCCGTGTCCGTCCGCGTCGACCCGGAACGGCCCGACCCGTACCCGGTGTATCTGGCGGTCGGGGCGGGCCGGCGACGGATGTCCCTGACCCCCGACGAGGCGTGGGCGCTGTGGCGCTGCCTCTCCGAAGCGGTCGCCGCGCTCGGCGCCCCTCCGGACTACATCCGCACCGATATCCGACCGGCCAGGAGGTAACCGCGATGACCACCCTCACCCGCATCGTCAACCGGCTCCGTCGTCCGCTGCGCATCCGCCTGGTGGGCCCGGCCGATCAGACCGCCGCCGCCCTGCACGGCCTGGCGCGCATGGTCAACCGCCGCCCCGACATGGCCGACCGGCGTATCCGCATCGACCTGACCATCCGCGAGAAGCCGTTGCAGGAGTGGCGATGACCGAGCGCACCGAATCGGGCGTACGTCTGGTGATCCTGCTCGCCATCGGTGGCATGGCCGGCGCCGCCGCCTTCACCCACGTCCACGACCTGTCCGTCGCCCACGGCCAACCGAACTGGATCGGCTGGGCCAACGCCGTGGCGGTCGAGCTGATGACGATCTACCTCGGCCTGGAACTGCGCGCCCGACGTCGCGCCGGTCGGCCGGTGGGCCTGGTGGGCTCGCTGCTGGTGGCGTTCGCGGTGCTGTCCCTCGCGGCCCAGGTCGCGGAAGCCGAATCGTCGGTGTGGGGCTGGGTCGTGGCGGCGGTACCGTCGCTGGCCTTCCTCGCCCTGGTGAAGGTCGTCCTGTCCAACGCCCCGGTCACGCCGCCGGCTGTCGAGCCGGACCAGCCCGACGCGTACCGCTACGAAGAGCCGGCGGAAGCCACCGAGGTCGAACCGGTCCCCCGGCCCGTGCCGGCGTCGCCTGTCGTCCCGGCGGTCCTGCCTCCCCGCGCCGTCGCCCAGTCGAACCGGCCGCACGTCGTCGGGATCATCCGATGACCGCTCCAACGCTGCCCGGCCTCGCGCCGGCCGCCCCGACCCCGGCTGCTGCTCCTCGGCCGGGGTCGCGGGCGGCCCGCATGGCGCTTCCCCGCTCGGTCGACGTGCTCAAGGAGATCGCCGCCGAGTACGGCGTCTGCGTGCGTCCCCTCGCCATGCGCCGCACCGACCTCGACACCGGCCTGACCGAGGTCATCGACCTGCCCTGCGGCGCGACCCGGGAGGACAAGTGCGCGCCCTGCGCGAGAAAGAACCGCCGGCTGCGGCAGGCCCAGATCCGGGAGGGCTGGCACCGCGACGACGAGCCGCTACCGCCCCCGCAACCGGCGACCGAGGAACAGAAGGCGCTGATTCTGATGCGCGGGCACCTGGAGTTCTCCCGTGACGAGGCGTCGCGGGCGTGCCAGTGGGACCAGGTGGACGACCTCAACGAGGCGATCCGCGACGTGGAAGAAGCGATCGCGGCCGAAGGGCTCCGGGGGCGGGTCGCCCCGCCGCACGCGACCGGCGACGACGACCAGGACGACGACACCGGCCCGCGCCGCAAGCGCTCCACCCGACGGCGGCAGGACGCCCCGGAACTGCCCCGGCGCAAGGTCGAGCCGCGCACGGTCGGAAAGACGTACACCGCCCCGGACGGGGCCACCTACCGGCCGTCGATGTGGCTGACGCTCACCCTCGACTCCTACGGCCCGGTCCGCCCCGACGGCACGCCGCTCAACCCCGACCGGTACGACTACCGCCGCGCCGCCTGGGATGCGGTGCACTTTCCTCGGCTGCTGGACCGGTTCTGGCAGAACCTGCGGCGGTGTGAGGGCTGGAACGTCCAGTACGCCGGCTGCGTCGAGCCGCAACGCCGCCTCGCCCCACACGCGCACTTCGCCATCCGGGGCACCGTTCCCCGGGACATCCTGCGCACCGTCGCGGCGGCGACCTATCACCAGGTGTGGTGGCCGGCGGTCGACGTCACGCGGTACACCGTCGACCGGCCTCCGGTGTGGGACGAGGACGCCTGCGCGTGGGTCGACCCGGACACCCGCCAGCCGTTGACCGCCTGGACGGAAGCCCTCGACGACATCGACGCCGACCCGGACGCAGAACCGGTGCACGTGGTGCGCTTCGGCACCCAGGTCGACGCCCGCGGCGTCATGCCCGGCACCGCCGACGCGGAGCGGACGATCCGGTACGTCACGAAGTACGTCACCAAGCACACCGGCGACTGCCACAAGGCGACCACGGACCGGCAACGGGCGCACCTGGACCGGCTGTGGCGGGAACTGCGCGTGACCCCCTGCACCGACCGGTGCGCGAACTGGCTGCTGTACGGCGTCCAGCCGAAGAAGGCGCACGCAAAGCTCAAGCCGGGCCGCTGCAAGGGCAAGGTCCACCAGCGGGACACCCTCGGCATCGGCGGCCGGCGCATCCTCATCTCCCGCGACTGGTCCGGCAAGACGCTCTCCGACCACAAGCACGACGTACGGGCCTGGGTGCGGGCGCTGCTCGGCGTCACCGTCGGCCTCGATGGCGTCGACGACCAGGGCGCCACCGTCGAACCGGTCCGCCACGCCTGGGAACTCGCCCGGCCCGATGATCCCGACGTGCCGGCGATGGCTCACCGGCTGCTGCGGTCGATCAGCGAACGCGCCCGCTGGCGCTCCGAACTGCTCGCCGCCAAGGACCGCGCCGCCCAGCTCCCCGACGACGACTCGACGACGGAAGCGGACGACAAGACGGAGGAGGGGCTGTAATGGCCAAGGACGAGCTGTGGACGGTTCGGGACGTGGCGGCGTACCTGCGGGTGCCGCAGGAGACGCTGTACCGCTGGCGCAAGGTCAAGTACGGTCCGCCGGCGGCCCGGGTCGGCCGACACCTGCGCTACGAGCCGGAAGCGGTCCGGGCCTGGGTACGCGAGCAGGTGGCGGCCTGATGGGGCACGTGGAGGATCGCTGGTACAAGACGCTGCGTCACGAGGGCGGGCGGAAGGAGCGGGTCAAGACGCAACTGTTCGGCAAGGGCCTGCGCTACCGGGTGCGGTACATCGGCCCGGACGGCAAGGAACGCAAGAAGTCCTTCCCGGACCGGGCCAAGCGCGAGGCTGAGGCGTTCATGGTCTCGACCGAGACGGACAAGCTGCGGGGCTCCTACGTCGATCCGCTCGCCGGCCGGATGACCTTCGCCGAGTACGCCGAGACCTGGCTGCGCACGCGGTCCTTCGACGAGTCGACGCGGGAGGTAACTGAGCATCGGGTACGCAAGTACCTGCTGCCGTTCTTCGGCTCTCGGCAACTGGCGGCGATCAAGCCGGGTCACATCCGGGAGTGGGACGCCGCGTTGGTCGGCAAGCTGGCTCCGGCGACCCGGGCTGTGATCTTCGCGCACCTGCGGACCATCCTCGGCGCGGCCCTCGACGACGAACGCATCGCGAAGAACCCGTGTTCGGCAAAGTCGGTCACCCCGCCGCGACCGGTGCAGCGCCGGGTGGTACCGCTGCGCTACGACCAGGTTTCGGCAATCCGCGGTGGCCTCGCCCAGCGGTACCGGGCGATGGTCGACCTGGGCGCCGGCTGCGGTCTGCGGCAGGGGGAAATCCTCGGGCTAGGCCTCGATGACATCGACCTTGACGCCGGATGGGTGCACATCACGCGTCAGGTCAAGCTCGTCCGCTCCCGGCTCGTCTTCGGCCTGCCCAAGAACGACCGGGACCGCCGGATACCGCTGCCCGACTCCGTCGCCCTGGTGCTGCGTCAGCACATCGAGGACTTCCCGCCGGTGTCGCTCACCCTGCCGTGGGAGAACCCGGCCGACGACGAGCGGGTGACGGTGCCGCTGCTGTTCACCACCACCCGGCGGGGTGCGATCAACCGGCACACCTTCGACGACAAGAGCTGGCGCCCCGCCGTACGCGCCGCCGGCATCACGCCGACCCGGGCCACCGGGATGCACGCGCTGCGCCACTTCTACGCCTCGTCGTTGCTCGACGCGGGGGAGAGCATCAAGGCCCTGGCGTCGTACCTCGGCCACGCCGACCCGGGCTTCACGCTCCGGGTCTACACGCACCTGATGCCGGCCAGCGAGGAACGCACCCGGCAGGCCATCGACCGCCTGTTCGAGCCTGAGTCCGGAGATGCGGGATCGCCATCGTAAGAGCGGCCGCCAGGATCTTGTCGCCGGCTACCGACGGCTGCCAGGCTCCCCCGATGACCATGTTTCTTATGATCGAGACGACGCCCGGTGAGCATTCGCTCCTGTTGAATGCGGGGACAACACCGGTCGACGACCTGATCGAAGAACTCGATCACGAGCCCAACGGGTACTTCTGGGAAGGCGTGGCGCAGGTTCTCGTCAGCACTGAGGCTCAGTCGATCGACGGCCGATTCGTCTATGCCTGCGAGGGTGACACGTTCTGCGCCTACGGCACCGACCGAGGGGCGCTGGAAGAGTTGGAAGCCCGGATGACCACAGTCGCCACCGACGGCGAACGCATGCGGCGGCTGATCAGGGACGCCGAGGCGAGCGGCTTCGAGTTCGACGATTGACAGCGAACGTGGCCGGGCTGGGCTTAACCCGCGTTGAGTAGCCCGGACACTGGTGACCTTGTGAAGTGACCCCCTGAGACCGGACACCTCCTGACTTGGCATCCTGCCGAGGAGGAGGAAACCGCTGTGGCTCGACAGAGCAAGTACCCCGAGGAGTTCCGCCGCCAGGCCGCGGCGTTGGTGCTCGACTCCGGTCGCACGATCCGTGACGTGGGTCGGGAGTTGGGCGTCAACCACGAGACGTTGCGCAACTGGGTCGACCGGATGCGGCAGGAACGTGACGGCGGCCGGCCCAGCGACTTGGCCGCGGATGAGCGGGCTGAGCTGGTGCGGTTGCGGCGTCAGGTCGCGCAGCTGGAGCTGGAGAAGGAGATCCTGAAAAAAGCCGCGGTCTTCTTCGCACGCGAGACGGAGCGGTGAACCGTGCCGACGTGTACCGGTTCATCGACGCGGAGAAGACCTCCTACCCGGTCCGTCTGCTCTGCCGGCTGCTCGGCGTCGGTCACAGCGCCTTCTACCAGTGGCTCCGAGCCGGCCGGCACCATGCCGCCGACCGGCATCGCCAGGACCAGCATCGGGTCGAGGTGACCCGGCAGGCGTGGTCGGAGCATCGAGGCGTCTACGGCGCCCGCCGGCTCACCGCCGAGCTCCATGACCGCGGCCACCGGTGGAACCGCAAAGCGGTAGCGAGACTCATGCGCCTGGCCGGCATTGAGGGCGCCCACCGCCGGCGACGCGGCAAGCCCCGCCGCAAGGCCGCAGCCACCGCGACCGCGCCGGACCTGGTCCAGCGCCAGTTCACGGCGACCGCCCCGAACAGGTTGTGGGTCGCGGACATCTCCTACCTGCGCACCTGGGAAGGCTTCCTCTACCTCGCCGTCGTGGTCGACACCTACTCCCGCCGCGTCGTCGGGTGGGCGATGGCCGACCACCTGCGCACCGAACTGATCCTCGACGCGGTCGGCATGGCCATCCAGCACCGCCGACCCGCCCGCGACCAGCTCATCCACCACTCGGATCGCGGAAGCCAGTACACCTCGTTCGAGTTCGGCCGCACCCTACGCTCCTGCGGCGTCCTGGCCTCCATGGGCTCGGTCGCCGACTGCTACGACAACGCCATGGCCGAGACGTTCTTCGCCACCCTTAAAACCGAACTGGTCTACACCCGCGCCTGGCCCAGCCGTCACGAGTTGGAGATGGAGGTCTTCTCCTACATCGAAGGCTTCTACAACCCTCGCCGCCGACACAGCCGTCTAGGTAACGTCAGCCCCGACACCTACGAGAAGATCCACCAAGAGCCCCTGACAGACATCGAGGTGTCCGGCCGATAGGGGTCACTTCATCCCGGCCGTGGTGCGGGTCGTGTTCACCGATGCGCAGGGCCGCGCATGGTCGCTCGTCGACAAGGCGCCCATCTTTGGTAGGGACCTCGATCCCGAGTCCGCGTTGCCGACGCCGGCCGCGGTGCGGTGCGTCGTCAAGGAGTTCCGCGACATGCCTGACGCCTCGTCGGTGTCGCCGGCCCTGGTCTCGACCGAGCCTGACGGCGTAGCGGCCGAGGACGGAACAGCCGTCTTCCTCGTCTCCGTGGACCTCCTGAGTCCGGCGGCATCCAGATAGTTGGGCGCGATCCGGTCGGCTTGTGACCCGGCCGACGTGCCGTCGTCGAGGCTCCCGAAATTTCGCCAGACGCCCTGGCGACGCCCTGAGAGGGTGTCGGAAGGGTGAAACGCCTGCTCAGAGTGGGTGCAACCTTCACAATCCGGCGTACAGGTCGACTCGTCCGTCGCCCACCAGGTCAGAGCCGTGATCAAGGCTCTGAGCTGGTTCTATGTCGTCGGCTGATGTGCGACACGCGTCCGCCAACTGATCTACAACGTCTCGGCCTGCTGATGCGGCGGTTGCGGGTGTTCGGGGCGGCTCGGTGGATCTAGGATCGTCGCCCATGTCCGACAGGATGTGGTCGCTGGCCGAGTTCCGCTTCGACGAAGCTATCGAGGCTGCCGAGGTATACCTCGACAGCGGAACAGGGCTGGAGTTGATGGCCCGGGACGAGGCGATCGCCCTCGCCCACGAGCGGGGGGCCAATCTTGTGGCCTGGTGTCCCCCGGACGGCGAGGCGACACCCTCGTGCGTTGTGGCGAAGGTAAGCCAGCCGCTGCGGTGGGAGCAGGCCCCGCTCGATGAGCCAGCGCTCGATGAGCGACTCTGGTTTGAGGCCCCCTGCGGGCGTGACGTCCTGGTCGGCAACGGCCACACGTTCACTGGACGGATGGCGGCATGGTGTCCCCACGAGGGCGTGGGCTACAACGTCTCGCGTCCCGGGATGGGGGCGATGTCTGACGAGGCCCGCTACTTTGTCGCAGGTTTCCTGGCAGGCAACGAGCCCAGGTACCCGGCGGACGTTGACGGCGAGCCTGACGAGGCAGATCTGAGTGCCTGGCGGGCTGCCCTCGCCCGATTCCGGCGCACGGGCTCGTGGTACGGCCGCTGGGGAACCTGCCAGGTGTGCGGGTGTGTCCTACTGCCGGACACCGCCGACAACCGATGCCACCAGCACTCGGCCGCCGACTAAGCCCGTCTTGCGCCGGTCCCTAGGTTGTTGGACCGTCCCGGTGGGTGTGCACGTCGCGGCTCACCGCTCTTCGCTGTCGGCGGGTCCCGGGTAGCGGGCGCCGTTGAAGGTGACCCGCAGCGTGTAGACGGAGCGACCGGCGGTGATGTACAGCTGGTTGCGTTTCGGCCCGCCGAAGGTGAGATTGGCGACCGGTTCGGGCAGGAGCAACTTTCCGATGAGGGTGCCGTCGGGGTCGAAGCAGTGCACGCCGTCCCACGCGGCGGCCCACAGCCGGCCGTCGTCGTCGACGCGCAGGCCGTCGAAGCGCCCGTTGTCACATTCGGCGAAGATCTCGCCACCGCTGAGAGCCCCGTCGGCGGTTACGTCGAAGACACGGATGTGGCTGGGTTCCTGCCGGGTGTCGGCGATGAACAGCTGCTGCTCGTCCGGTGAGAAGGCCAGGCCGTTGGGGCGGCAGAAGTCGTCGGCGACGACGCGCAGGTCCCCGGTGGCGGGGTCGAGCCGGAACACGTAGCACGAGCCACCGAACTCGGACTCGGCCCTGTTTCCCTCGTAGTCGCTGTAGATGCCGTAGATCGGGTCGGTGAACCAGATCGTGCCGTCGGCCCGCACCACGACGTCATTGGGGCTGTTGAGCTGCTTGCCGTCGTGGCGGTTTGCCAGCACGGTGACCGTGCCGTCGTGCTCGGTGCGGGTCACCCGCCGGTTCCCCTGCTCGCAGGTGATCAGCCGGCCCTGCCGGTCGATGGTGTTGCCATTGGCGTAGCCCGAGGGCTGGCGGAACACGCCGACCTCGCCGGTGGTCTCGTCCCAGCGCAGCAGCCGATCGTTGGGGATGTCGCTCCACACCAGATAGCGGCCGGCCGCGAAGTATGCCGGGCCCTCTGTCTTGCGGGCGCCACCATGCAGGACCTCGATGACGAAGTCACCGTCGAGGTACCGGAACCTCTCATCGAGCAGCCGGAACTCAGCAGGGACACTGTCAGACATGCGATCTCCATTCCGAACGAAGTTCTGACCAAAAGCCTGGTTGCCGAACATGGTATGGTCAAGCGGTACGTGTTCCAAATCATGATAGGCGCCTGATGATTGACGGTATTGATCGCGCCCTGTTGGCCCGGTTGCAGCGCGACGCGACCCAGTCCTATGCGGCCTTGGGCGAGGCGGTTGGCCTGTCCGCCGGATCGGCGCACGAACGCGTACGCAAGCTGCGCGAGCGAGGCGTGATCCGGCGCACCACCGTGGACGTCGACCCTGCCGTCGTCGGCCGTGGCGTGCTCGCCTTCGTGATGCTCGGCGCCGATGCGTGGATGGGCGACGCGGCGACTCGTCACGCGCTCGCGGCCATACCCGAGATTCAGGAGGCGCACATCATCGCCGGCTCGGCGAGCGCACTGGTGAAGATCCGCACCGCCACTACCGAGGACCTGCAAGCCGTACTGAGGCGCATCTTCTCGATCGACGGGGTTACCAGCACTCAGACCATCGTCGTGCTGGAGTCGTTCTTCGAACGTCCGGTAAACGTCCACGACCAGGGCCCCGACGGCCAGGAGTAGTCGCAGCGCCCTGGCCGAGCGGCACTCCGCTCATTCGACGATCGGACGCGCGCGCATCGCCGCCTCGGCCAGGTCTGCGCGGGCGGAGGTCTGCTCGCGCGCGTGCCGCCGTCGGCCTGGGCCCCGGACGCCCCACATCATCCGCGCGGGCCGCGCGCCTGACGACGTTCTGGATCTTGCCCGGACCACCTACGGGTGTCAGGCCTCGGAGATGACCTTGCTCAGGCTGATCGTCACGGACGCCGCGGTGAGCGGGTTCGAGTTGGACGTCCGACACCACGGCCGACGACGGGACGGCCGTCTCCGCCGGGTGTGCCGCGCTGCTGGGCGACCAAGGGCTGGTCAGAGGTCCCGGCCTTCGGGGGCGTGGGCGCCCGATCCCCTCCATCGGCCGGTGTGCCGCTCGACGACCTCTCGTACCTGACGACGGAGGTCCGGGTGCTCGCTGCCGCTCATCCCCTCGGCCGCGAGCACCGCGTCGGTGAAGCCGTCCACGCCAGCCGGAGGCGACTCGCGGAGCCGGCGCCTCTCCTCCGGTGGCAGGCAGAAACCCAGCTTGACGCAGAGTTCGTCGAGGAGCCGGCGCACGTCGGACTCCCGGTCGTCACGGTGGCCCATGGAAGACAGCATGACGACCCCGGCGCGTCGCCCCTCCCTAGGGGGATCATGGGTGCGGTTCCGGATGTCGGTCGCCGTGCGCGCCGCGCAGGATCGGAGGCATGAGCCTGCCCCGACCGCGCCGCCCGCTGCGGGACGCCGACGGCGTACGCCGGTTCCGGCTCTTCCTGGTCGCCGCCGTGCTCACCGTCGCGGTGACCCGGCTCTACCTGGCGGCCACCGGCTTCCCGCAGGTCGGTTCCGGCGACCTGCACGTGGCGCACCTGCTCTGGGGTGGGCTCGGCATGCTCGTCGCGCACCTGCTCCAGATGCTCTTCCTGGGCCGGGCGGTGCGCACCGCCGCGTCCGTGCTCGCCGGCGTGGGCTTCGGCTTGTTCATCGACGAGGTGGGGAAGTTCGTCACCCGGGACCACGACTACTTCTACGAGCCGGTCGCCGCGCTGATCCACGCCACGCTTCTCGGCGCGTGCCTGTTCGTGGTCCTCGTGGTGGGCCGTCGGCCGCCCACCGAGCGGGAACGGCGGGCCAACGCGGCCCAGGCCCTGGCGTACGCGGTGGCGGCGGGAGGCGTCCGCCGCCCGGCGTTCCGCTGGCCGGACCGCCTGCGTACCCCGGTCGAGCTGATGTCGGGAACGACCGGGACACCCGCGTGGGACCGTGTCACGGTGGTGGCGGTCGGGCTGCTCGCCGTGTTCTCGCTGGGCCGGCCGCTGGTGCTGTTGTCCCGTGAGCCGGGGCTGTGGCGCGGCACCCACGTGGCGGCGGCGGTCGCCGCGTTGCTCGTCACCGCCGTCGGGCTGGGCCTCTGGGCGGCGGGCCGGCGGGTGCGCGCGCTCGGGGCGCTGATGTCCGCTCTGGTGCTGCACCTGGTCGTGGTGCAGTTCTTCTGGCTGCTCGACCACGAGTTCGCCGGCTTCGCGCTGGTACTGGTCACGTTGGCCCTGCTCGCCCGCTGCCGGGGGATGGCCGCCCGCCACCGGACGCCGGCGGGTGACGTGGCCCCGCGGACGCGGGTCGCGGCCTGAGTCGTTCGTGACATCAGCTCGAAGGGCGACGAGAACCGAGGTCCGGTCCGGGCCGGTGGTTGTGCCGACCGTCGGCCGTCGGCGTTGCCGTCGGAGAAGGACGACGGCAACGCCGACGGGTCCCGGATCGAGGTCGGCGGCAGGACCGTCACTGGTACGGCCGGGCCGGCGCGCCGGCCCCGAGGGACCGGCGCGACCGGAGGCGGTCAGGAGGTGGTCGGGACGACGCCGTCGAGCAGGTCGCCCAGGCGGGCCGCGGTGGTCGGGGCGTGCAGGTGCAGCCGCGCCACGTTGATGCTGTCCGTGCCGACCACGGCGAGCAGGGCCTGCGGGCTCACCGCGTAGACGCTGAGATAGCCGCCCTCGTTGCGTACGGTGGACTGCTGGAAGTCGCCCTGACCCAGCCGGGACCCGACCTGCCGGCCCAGCCCGAACATGGTGGCGGCCAGCGCCGCCAGGTCGTCCGGGTCGGCGCCGTTCTGCAGGTTGTGCGTGATGAGCAGCCCGTCGACGCCGCCGAGGACACAGCCGTGCACCCCGGGGATCTGCAGCCGCAGCGCCGACAGCTCCTGCCCGATGGCCGGGTACGGCAGGGCCGGGTTGCCGGCCAGCGAGGGCGGCAGCGTGCGCGGGGGTGGCAGGGCGCCGGCCCGGGCCGGCGTACGGCGGGGGAGGTCGTCCACCCGACTCACAGCTCCAGGGTCTCCTCGATCACGCGCAGCTGGTGCCGGGCCATCGCGAGGTTGGCCCGGCTCTTGCTCACCATCAGGTAGAGGAACAGCCCCTTGCCGGTGCGGTTGCTCAACGGTCGGATCAGGTGGTACTGGCTGCCGAGCGTGATGAGGATGTCCTCGATCTCGTCGTCGAGCTTCAGCATCTCGATGGTGCGCAGCTTGGCCCGGACCACGTCGGTGTTGCCGGCGGCGGCGACGGTCAGGTCGATCTCGCCGGTGCCTCCGGCCACGCCGAGGGTCATGCCACTGGTGTAGTCGACGAGCGCGGCTCCGATGGCCCCGTCGATGCTCATCGCGTTCTTCAACGCGACGTCAAGGTTGCCCACGGTTCTCTCCCCAGGTCTGACGGGATGCGCCGGCGGGTCCGCCCGCGGTGTCCGGCGGGGCTGACAGCCGACGTCTCCCGCGAATATGCTCCGTCGAGGCTTGCACAACGCTGTCCGCCCGGCACCGGCTCGGGCGATGATCCACCGAAGCGGATCCCCCGGCTCGCCCGCCGGTCCCGTAAGTGGGACTCACCGTCGGATGGTCGATCCTGCTTCCTGCTGCTAGAGCGGGGGCGTGTCGTCCCGCGTACCCGTCTTCCGCCGTTCCCCGTCGCGACCGCCACGACCAGGTCTAATGTGGAGAGGGCGACGACTATTTGTGGCGTTCCGGTGGCGGCCGGGCGGTTCCCGGTGCACAGTGATCGCATGAGCGACGACGGAAGTGGTGGGCACTACTACTGGTGCACGCGACACCACCGGGTCGAGACCGATGCCGACGTGTGCCCCGCGAAGCACGTTCTCGGACCGTACGCCTCAGCCGCCGACGCGGAGAACGCCCTGCAGCAGGTGCGGGAGCGTAACGAAGCGTGGGATGCCGAGGACGCCCGTTGGGCCGGGGAGGGCCGCTAGACGGCGCGGGAGGGCCCGCGTCGAGGTGATCCGTGCTCCGCGAGGGCGAGAGCACGTCCCCAGGAAAGGGAACCGAGATGGCCGAAGCACAGCAGGCCACCCGCCCGGCCGCGAAACGGACGACCGCGAAGAGGACCACCGCGGGCAGGACGACGACGGTCACCAAGGCGTCGCCGAACGCCTCGGGCGCCGGCGCCGGACGGACGCCGGCGAAGAAGGCGGTGGCGAAGAAGGCCGCCGCCAAGAAGGTCGTGTCGGCGGCGCGCAAGGCGCCCGCCACCAGGGCCACGGCGGCCAGGACGACCGCCAAGAAGACCGCGGCCAAGAAGACCGCCGGTCGGACGGCGCCGGCCACGAGGACCACCGCCAAGAGCGCGCCGGCCAAGAAGGCCACCGCGAAGAAGACGGCGGCGAAGAAGGCGCCCGCGAAGAAGACCACGACGGCGGCGAAGAAGACCACCGCGGCGAGGAAGACCACGGCGGCCACCAAGACCACGGCGGCCCGGAAGACGACCACCGCCCGGACGACCACCGCGAAGAAGGCGCCGGCGAAGAAGACCACCGCCGCCAAGAAGACCACCGCGGCGAAGAAGGCGCCGGCCAAGAAGACCACCGCCTCGACGCGCCCCGCGGCGCGCAAGACGGCGGCCAAGAAGGCCCCGGCGAAGAAGACCACCACCGCGCGCAAGACCACCGCCGCCAAGAAGACCACGGCGGCCAAGAAGGCGCCGGCCCGCACGACCACCACGGCCAAGCGGACCACCACCTCCCGCAAGGCCCCGGCCCGCCGGGCCTGACCCCGACCGCTCACCCGCGCGGCGGGAGCTGACGCCGCAGGCGTCGGTACGGGTTGACGCCGTCGCGCCGGTGAGCGGAACGTGCGGGGCGCTGTCAGGATTGACCGCGTGGTGATCCGACGCGTACTGGCGCCCCGCATCGACTTCGGCGCGCTGCGCCGCGAGCTGGGACTGCCCGAGAGCTTCCCGGCCGCGGCGCAGCGCGAGGCCGACACGGCGGCGGCCGCGCCGCCGCCGGCCGTCGCCGACCGCACCGACGTGCCGTTCGTCACGGTCGACCCGGCGACCTCGCGCGACCTCGACCAGGCGATGCACCTCGCCCGCCGTCCCGGTGGCGGCTACCGCGTGCGGTACGCGATCGCCGACGTGTTCACCCACGTACGCCCCGGCGGTGAGCTGGAGGCGGAGACGTGGCGCCGGGGCCAGACGGTCTACCTGCCGGACGGCAACGTGCCGCTGCACCCGCACACGCTCAGCGAGGGGGCGGCCAGCCTGCTGCCCGACGCCGACCGGGCCGCGGTGCTCTGGACCATCGACCTGGACGCCGACGGTGGCACGGTCGCGGTCACCCTGGAACGGGCCCTGGTGCGCAGCCGGGCGAAACTCGACTACGGCGGGGTGCAACGCGACGCCGACGCCGGCCGGCTGCCCGAGCCGATCGCCCTGCTGCCCGAGATCGGGGCCCTGCTCACCACCCGTGGTCTGCACCGGGGCGCGATCAACCTGCCGCTGCCCGAGCAGGACGTCGAGCCCGACGGCGACGGCTGGCGGCTGGTGCTGCGCGGTCCCGGGGCGATGGAGGAACACAACGCCCAGATCTCGCTGCTGACCGGCATGGCCGCCGCCGACATCATGCTCGCCGGCCGGATCGGGCTGCTGCGGACGATGCCGCGTCCCCGCGCGGAGGCGGTCGAGCGGCTGCGGACCGCCGCCGGCCCGCTCGGCGTGCCGTGGCCGGACGGTGTCCCGGTCGGTCAGGTGCTCGCCGGGCTGGACGCGTCGCGTCCCCGGGCCGCCGCGTTCGTCGACCAGGCCGCCGAGCTGATGCGCGGGGCCGCGTACACCGCCTTCGACGGCGCGGTGCCCGAGCAGCCCGAGCACGGCGGGGTGGCCGCCGCGTACGCGCACGTCACCGCGCCGCTGCGCCGGCTCGCCGACCGCTACGCCACCGAGGCGTGCCTGGCCCTGCACGAGGGCCGGGAGGTGCCCGCGCACGTCCGGGCCGCGTTGCCGAAGCTGCCGGAGGTGATGGCGACGACCGACCGTACCGCCGGCGCGGCCACCCGGGGCGCGATCGAGCTGGCCGAGGCGGTGCTGCTGGCGCACCGGGTGGGGGAGACGTTCGAGGCGGCGGTGCTGGACGTGGACGAGCCGCGCCCGGCGGGCAACGGCCGCGCCGGCCGGCCGCCCGGCGGCACCGTCGCGCTGGACGAGCCGCCGGTGCGGGCCCGCTGCGTCGGCGACCTGCCGCTGGGCGAGCGCGTCCGGGTCCGGCTGACCGCCGCCGACCCGGTGGAGCGCAAGGTCGCCTTCGAACGCGCCTGACCGGCGGTGGACGACCCGCACCCGACCCGGCGGCCGGGGCGGGGATTGTCACAGCGCCTCGACGCGCCGACGCCGGGCACCCTTTGCGAGGATGACCGCATGGCTTACGACGCGACCACGCTGCCCGACGTCTCCGGGCTGACCGTCGGCATCATCGGTGGCACCGGCGACCAGGGGCGGGGACTCGCCTACCGGTTCGCCCGGGCCGGGCAGACCGTGCTGATCGGCTCCCGCGCCGCCGATCGGGCCGCCCAGGCCGCCGCCGAGATCGCCGCCCTGCCCGGGATGCCGGCCGGCGCGACCGTCACCGGCGCCGACAACGACGAGGTCGCCCGGCGCAGCGACGTGGTGATCGTGGCGGTGCCGTGGGACGGGCACGCCGCCACCGTCGCCGCGCTCGCCGAACCGCTGGCCGGCAAGATCGTGGTGGACTGCGTCAACCCGCTCGGCTTCGACAAGCAGGGCCCGTACGCGCTCACCGTGGCCGAGGGCAGCGCCGTGCAGCAGGCCGCCGCGCTGCTGCCCGACTCCCGGGTCTGCGCCGCGTTCAACCACGTCAGCGCGCCGCTGCTGGCCGACCCGGAGGTCGACCGGATCGACCTCGACGTGCTGATCTGCACCGAGGACCGGGACCTGGTGGGCGTGGTCGCCGCGTTGGCCGCCCGGATCCCCGGGATGCGCGGCATCTACGCCGGCCGGCTGCGCAACGCCCACCAGATCGAGGCGTTCACCGCGAACCTGATCGCGATCAACAAGCGCTACAAGGCGCACGCCGGCATCCGGGTCACGGATCTCTGAGCGGCGCTTGTCAAGAAGGGGCCCCTCCTCTACGCCAGGCGTTAAGAAGGGGCCCTTCCTTACACCTCAGAAGGTGTGTTCGGGGGCGGGGAACTCGCCGCCGCGTACCTCGTCGGCGAACCGGCGGGTCGCGTCGGTCAGCGCGCCCGCCAGGTCGGCGTAGCGCTTCACGAAGCGGGGCGCCCGGCCGGCGCGCAGGCCGGCCATGTCCTGCCAGACCAGCACCTGACCGTCGGTGTCCGGGCCGGCGCCGATGCCGACGGTGGGGATGCGCAGCTCGCCGGTGACGCGCTTGGCCACCTCACCGGGCACCATCTCCAGCACCACCGCGAACGCGCCCGCCTCGGCCACCGCCCGCGCGTCGGCGAGCACCTCCTCGGCGGTGTCGCCCCGGCCCTGCACGCGGTAGCCGCCGAGCGTGTGCTCGCTCTGCGGGGTGAAGCCGATGTGCGCCATCACCGGGATGCCGGCCCCGACGATCGCCTCGATCTGGGCCGCGCAGCGCCGGCCGCCCTCCAGCTTCACCGCGTGGCAGCCGCCCTCCTTCATGAACCGCACCGCGGTGCGCAGCGCCTGCGCCGGCCCCTCCTCGTAGGAGCCGAAGGGCAGGTCGCCGACGATCAGCGAGTGCCTCGTGGCCCGCACCACGGCGCGGACCAGCGGCAGCAGCTCCTCGGCGGTGACCGGCAGCGTGGTCTCGTAGCCGAAGACGTTGTTCGCCGCCGAGTCGCCGACGAGCAGCACCGGAATCCCCGCCTGGTCGAAGATCGAGGCGGTGTACTGGTCGTACGAGGTGAGCATGGCCCACCGCTCGCCGCGCTCCTTGGCGGCGATCAGGTCACGGGTGCGGATCCGCCGGGTGGCCGGCCCGCCGTAGAGGGCGGTCACCTCGGTCGGGGTGGACTCCACCATCACCATCTCCTTCCTCGAGGCCGCGCGCGCGGTCCCCGGGTTCCCCGCGATCGTCGCACCGGGCGGCCGGTCGGGGGCAGGTCGGAGTGGAGGAATTCACTCCCGGCCGAGGTCCGCTCAGCCGTCCTCGCGCCAGCGGTTGGTGATCGGCAGTCGCCGGTCCCGCCCGAACGCCTTCATGGAGATCTTGGTGCCGGGCGCGGACTGCCGCCGCTTGTACTCGGCGGTATCCACCATCCGCAGCACCTTGTCCACCACCGCCGGGTCGTGGCCGGACTCGATCAGGCCGTCGCGGCCCAGGTCGCCGTCGACGTAGCCGATCAGGATCGGGTCGAGCACGTCGTAGTCGGGCAGCGTGTCGCTGTCGAGCTGGCCGGGGCTCAGCTCGGCCGACGGCGGCTTGCCGATCGAGTTCTCCGGGATCGGCGGCGTCTCGCCGCGCCGGGCCGCATCCGCGTTGCGCCACTTCGCCAGCCGCCACACGAGCGTCTTCCACACGTCCTTGACCGGGTTGTAGCCGCCCACCGAGTCGCCGTAGAGCGTCGAGTAGCCCACCGCCAGCTCGCTCTTGTTGCCGGTGGTGAGCACCAGGTGGCCCTCCTGGTTCGACAGCGCCATCAGGATCACGCCGCGCACCCGGGCCTGGAGGTTCTCCACCGCCACGCCGGACAGCGACATGTTGGCCAGGAACGTGTCCACCATCGGCTGGATCGCCTCGACGCGGTAGTCGAGACCGGTCCGCTTGGCCAGGTCCTCGGCGTCGGTGCGGGAGTGCTCGGAGGAGTGCTGGCTGGGCATCGAGACGCCGACCACCCGCTGCGGGCCGAGCGCGTCCACCGCCAGGGCCGCCGCCACCGCCGAGTCGATGCCGCCGGAGAGGCCGAGCACCACCGAGGGGAAGCGGTTCTTGTCCACGTAGTCGCGCAGGCCCAGCACCAGCGCCTGCCACACCTCGGCCTCGTCGGCGACCGGCTCGATGATCCCGCCGGTCGCCGCCTCACCGGTCGGCGCGGCCGGGATGCCGGAGACCTCGTGGCGGACCAGCCGCATCCCGTCGGCCAGGTCGGTGGCGCCGCCGGTCGCCTCCGGCGCGGCCGGCAGCTCCACGTCGTGCACCAGCAGGTGCTCGACGAACTGCGGCGCCCGGGCCAGCAGCGTGCCGTCGGCGTCCACGATCAGCGAGTCGCCGTCGTAGACCAGCTCGTCCTGGCCGCCGACCATGTTCACGTACGCGATCGCCGCGCCCGCCTCGGCGGCGCGCCGGCGCACCAGCGGCAGCCGCGCGTCGTCCTTGTTCAGCTCGTACGGCGAGCCGTTGATGCTCAGCACCAGCCCGACCCCGGCCTGCCGGGCCACCGCGAACGGGCCGCCGGCCTGCCACAGGTCCTCGCAGATCGTCAGCGCCACGTCGACCCCGCCGAGACGCACCACGGTCAGCGTGTCGCCGGGGACGAAGTAGCGGTCCTCGTCGAACACCCCGTAGTTGGGCAGGTGGTGCTTGAAGTAGGTGGCCACCACCTCGCCGCGGTGCAGCAGCGCCGCCGCGTTGCGGGCCCCCCGGCCCGGCTCGGCGTCGGAGCTGACCTGCGGCGGCCCGTCCGCGTCCAGGTAGCCGACCAGGACCGGCAGGTCGCCGACGCCGTCGGCGGCCAGGTCGGCGGCGAGCCGGTGCAGCGCGGCCCGGGACGCGGCGACGAAGGACCGACGGAAGACCAGGTCCTCGACCGGGTAGCCGGTCACCATCAGCTCGGGGAAGAGGGCCAGCTGGGCGCCGGAGTCGGCGGCCCTGCGGGTCCACGCGCGGACCCGCTCGGCGTTTCCGGTGAGGTCGCCGACCGTCGGGTTGACCTGGCACAGGGCGAGACGCAGGGTGGGCATGTCCCCATCTTCCCCCAGTCGTCCCGCCCCAGTCCCGCCGGTCGTGGGAGACGCGGGCCACCGCCCGCCCGGCGTCCCCCGGGGCGGGACACGGCAGGACGACCCGCCGGGGAAGGGCGTAACGTCGGCGTAACGAGGCCGGTGAAGACTGAGCGGTCAGCCGGGCCGGCCCGACCGGTGCAGGACGTACGTGTCACGAGGGGTGGATGTGGACCGTCAGCAGGAGTTCGTCCTCCGTACGCTGGAGGAGCGGGACATCCGTTTCGTCCGGCTGTGGTTCACCGACGTGCTCGGCACGCTGAAGAGCGTCTCGGTGGCCCCGGCGGAGCTGGAGGCGGCCTTCGAGGAGGGCATCGGCTTCGACGGCTCCGCCATCGAGGGCTTCGCCCGGGTCTTCGAGTCGGACATGGTGGCCATGCCCGACCCGACCACGTTCCAGGTCTTCCCGTTCGAGGGCGGCGTCAGCGGCGAGAGCGCGCGGATGTTCTGCGACATCCTGCTGCCCGACGGCAGCCCGTCCTGGGCCGACCCGCGCCACGTGCTGCGCCGGATGCTCTCCCGGGCGGCCGACAAGGGCTTCACCTTCTACACCCACCCCGAGATCGAGTTCTTCCTGCTGGAGAACGGCCCGCAGGACGGCTCCGTGCCCGTCCCGGTGGACACCGGCGGCTACTTCGAGCACACCACGCACGCCGTGGCGCGGGACTTCCGCCGCCAGGCCGTGCTGGCGCTGGAGCGGATCGGCATCTCGGTGGAGTTCAGCCACCACGAGGTCGCCCCCGGCCAGCAGGAGATCGACCTGCGCTACGCCGACGCGCTCACCACCGCCGACAACATCATGACGTTCCGGCACGTGGTGAAGGAGGTGGCGCTCTCCACCGGGGTGCAGGCCAGCTTCATGCCGAAGCCGTTCACCGACCAGCCGGGCAGCGGCATGCACACCCACCTGTCGCTGTTCGAGGGGGAGCGCAACGCGTTCCACGACGCCGGCGATCCGATGAAGCTGTCCAAGGTCGCCAAGTCGTTCATCGCCGGGCTGCTCACCCACGCCCGGGAATACACCGCGGTCACCAACCAGTGGGTCAACTCCTACAAGCGGCTGTTCCCGCAGGCCCTGCCGGACCGGATCACCGAGAGCCCGGCGTACGTCTGCTGGGGTCACCTGAACCGCTCGGCGCTGGTCCGGGTCCCGGCCTACGGCAAGCCGAACTCGGCCCGGGTCGAGGTGCGGTCGCTGGACTCGGCGACCAACCCCTACCTGGCGTTCGCGGTGATGCTCGGCGCCGGCCTCAAGGGCATCGAGGAGGGCTACGAGCTGCCCCCGGGCGCCGAGGACGACGTCTGGTCGCTGAGCAGCGCCGAGCGCCGCGCCATGGGCTACGAGGCGCTGCCGGAGAACCTGTCCGAGGCGATCGACGTGATGGCCGGCTCCGAGCTGGTCGCCGAGGTGCTCGGCGAGCACGTCTTCGACTTCTTCCTGCGCAACAAGCGGGCCGAGTGGGAGCAGTACCGCCGCGAGGTCACCCCCTACGAGCGGCAGCACTACCTCTCGCTCTAGATCACCGTGGCGCGGTGCCGCTATCGTCTGCGGCACCGCCCGCGCACCCGCGCCGGGCGAACGGAGCCGGGGAGGGCGTTCGGTGCTGGGAGACCTGCTCAACGGGGCGTGGCAGAGCATCGTGTTCGGGGTCGTCGGGGTGGGCCTGATGGCCGCCGGGTTCCTGCTGGTCGACCTGCTCACGCCGGGCAAGCTGCGGGAGCTGATCTGGACGCGCCGCAACGGCAACGCGGCGCTGCTGCTCGCCGCCAACCAGCTCGGCATCGCCGGCATCGTGTTCACCGCCGTGCTGACCAGCTACAGCTCCTTCGCCAAGGGGCTGGCCTCCACGGTGATCTTCGGGCTGGTCGGTCTGCTGGTGATGGCGCTGGCGTTCCTGGTGCTGGACCTGCTCACCCCGGGCAAGCTGGGCGACGTCATCGCCGCCGACGAGCCGCACCCGGCGGCCCGGGTCAGCGCCGCCACCCACTTCGGCGCCGCGCTGATCGTCTGCGCCTGCATCGCCTGACGGTTGTCGGACCCGGGGCATAGCGTCCGGGACGTGAACCGCACCGACCGTCTCTACGCCCTGGTCGAGGAGCTGCGGGCGGTGTCGCCGCGCCCGCGCAGCGCGCGCTGGCTGGCCCACCGCTTCGAGGTCAGCACCCGCACCGTCGAGCGCGACATCGGCGCGTTGCAGGGCGCCGGGGTGCCGATCTGGGCCGAGCCGGGCCGCACCGGCGGCTACGTGGTCGACCGGGTCCGCCCGCTCACCCTGGTCTGAAACCCGACAGCGTTTCCGGTCCGGATGGGGGAGGCTGGCGGGTCTGCCACCCCGGGGGGAGGAACACGCGTGCCCGACACGCTCAGCTACGCCGATGCCGTACGCCTGCTCGGCGGGGAGAAGAGCAAGGTCGTCGACTGGTTCGACAAGCTGACCGGCGGGGTGCTGCTGGCCGCGTCGGTGCCGGTGCCGGCGCTGCTCGGCATCTTCGACGCCAAGGCGGAGTTCGTCCGGCTGGGCCACGAGCTGGTACGCGGCGTGTCCGAGAAGCGCTCCGGGCTGTCCCGGTACGGGCGGACGCAGCGGCTGGAGGCGGCGCACGCGGTGATCGCGGTGACCGCGTTCTTCGAGGCGCTCCAGGAGACCGACCTCCCGATCGATGTCAGGGCACTCCGGATCACGAAAATCGAGCAGGCCACCCTTGCCGGCGCCACGAGGTACGGCGCCCATGTGGCCGACGCCCTCTTCCGCACCGCCGCGCCGCTGCCCGGTCCGCACTTGCCGTATCCCGCCCTCCGCGTGGCCCTTGTTCGCTACTACGAGTGGTTGGTCGGCCGCGTCGACCACTTCCTGGCCGGGCTCGCGGGCCTTGCCGAGTCGATCCGCCGCGCCGATACGCAGGATGTGCTGATGAGGCTGCCGGCCGTTGCGGCCGACCGGCACCGGGAGCTGCTCACGCGGCTCGCTGTCGACTTCTCCGAGGTCTCCTTCTGGTTGGGGCTGGACGAGCACGAGGCGACCCGGGAGGAGGTCCGGCGGCTGGCTCTCGGGCTGACCGACCTACGGCAGTCCCTGACCGAGATCTCCACCGGTCGTATCCCGGACGGGGTACGGTCGGGCCTCGCTGCTCGATACGAGGCCGAGCTGCGCCGACCGGTGATCTCCTCGGGTGACGTGCCGACCGGGCTGACCGTGCCGAGGCTCGGCGAGGCGTACGTGCCGCCCCGATTCCGGATCGCCGAGTTGGATCCGTTGGCGCGGCCGGGGGACGAGACGTGGTGGGCCGATCAGCCGGTCCGGGACGACCTCTGGCAGTCGATCGTCGTTCACCTCACCGCGCCCGGGGGGACGCGGTCGCCGCTTCTGGTGCTCGGGCAACCCGGGTCGGGCAAGTCGGTGCTCACCCGGGTCGTCGCCGCTCAACTGCCGGCGGCGGACTTCCTCGTCGTCCGGGTGGTGCTGCGGGAGGTGTACGCCGCAGGTGACCTGCAGGACCAGATCGAGCAGGCGATCCGCGACGACACGGGTGAGCGCCTTGGCTGGCCGGCGTTGGCCCGGATGGCGGGGGACGCGCTGCCGGTGGTGCTGCTGGACGGCTTCGACGAGCTGCTCCAGGCGACCGGCGTCAGCCAGACCGACTACTTGCGGCGGGTGGCGGCCTTCCAGCACCGCGAGGCGGACCAGGGACGACCGGTGGCCGTGGTGGTGACGAGCCGCACCAGCGTGGCCGACCGGGCGCAGCCCCCGCCCGGCACCGTGGCGCTGCGGCTGGAACCCTTCGACGAGCCGCGCGTCGAGGCCTGGGTACGGACCTGGAACCGGGTCAACGGCGCCGCTTTCGGCACGCCGGGCGCGCGCCCGCTCGACCTTGCCACCGTGCTGTCCCACCGGGAGTTGGCCGCGCAGCCGCTGCTGCTGTTGATGCTCGCCCTCTACGACGCCGAGGGGCACGACCTGCGCCAGGCCGGGGACCTGCACCGCGGCGAGCTGTACGAGCGGCTGCTGCGGCGCTTCGCCTGCCGGGAGGTCACCAAGCACGCCGATGGGGTGTCCGAGCCGGACCTGGACCGAGCGGTCGAGGAGGAGTTGCGCCGTCTCGCCGTCGTCGCGTTCGCGATGTTCAACCGGGGTGCCCAGTGGGTCACTGCCGAGGAACTGGGCACGGACCTCGCCGTGCTGCCCTTCGGCGGTACGCCGGTGGCGCGGCAGGGCGGGCTCCGGGTGCCGTTGCCGGAGGCCGACCTGGTGCTGGGCCGGTTCTTCTTCGTCCACCGTGCGCGGGCCGCCGACGAGGGGCGGCACCGCGAAACCTACGAGTTCCTGCACGCGACGTTCGGCGAGTTCCTGGTGGCGCGGCTCACCGCCGAGGCGGTGGACGACCTGGTGGCGCGGGAAGCCGCCGCCGGCCTGTCCTGGGGCGGTGAACCGGCGTCCGACGACCTGCTGCACGCCCTGCTGTCACATGCGGTGCTGAGCATCCGGGCGACCGTGCTCGCGTTTCTCGCCGAACGGCTGTCCGGGCGGGACCAGGTGCAGCGGGATGCCTGGGCGGCATTGCTCCTGCGACTGTTCCGGAGCGCGGCGTACGACGGCAGGCCGCGTCGCTACGACAACTACCGGCCCCGTCGGCTCCGGATGACCGTCCGGCATGCCGCGTACAGCGCGAATCTGCTGCTGCTCGTTCTGTCGGCGGTCCAAGAGGTGACCGGGCGCGAGCTGTTCCCGGAGGCGACCGTCACCGTGGACGAGTGGCGGGCCCAGGTCGGGCTGTGGCGGTCGCAGCTCGGAGCCGACGAGTGGGACAGCCTGGCCGACCTGTTGGCGTTGGAGCGGCGGGGCCGGGCGTCCAGCCGGGACGTGAAGATCTGGGTGGACGATCGGTTCGCCGTGCCACCTGAGCCCGACCTGGGTTGGGTGTTGGGGCTGACGACTGACGGGCCGGGGCACGGCTACCGCCTACCGGTCGAGCTGCTGGTGCGGTCGCGGCGTGCCGCGCACCTGAGTTGCGACCGGACCGAGGCGCTGCTGGTGCACGCTGTGGAACCGGTGATCGACCAGTTGCACACCTTGCTCACGACGTACCAGTCTCCGGAGGGAGGCGTCGCACTCTCGGCCGCCCGGGCGCTGTTCACCGCCTGGCTGCTGCCGCTGCGGCCGACGAGCCAACGGCAGCGCCGGGAGGTCTACCTTCGCTGCGCGCGGTTGATCGGAGATGCGGCCGGTCTGGTGGAAGACTGGGATCGGGCCGCCTTCCTGCGCCTGCTGCTGGAGCGACTGGCGCAGGACCAGGACGTGCCGCCGGCGGTGGTCGCGGAGGTGCTGCTCGCCTGCCGGGCGACGTTGATGCAGGACCCGAGCGTCGCCACGGTCATGCTGCACTGCGTCGAACGTACGTGGGGTGCCGACGAGGAGGTGGACGACACCCTCGCGCGAGTCGTCGGTCAGGTGGTCAGCGCCCAGGCAGTCTCGTCCGGCCCGCTCCACCCGGCGACGTCGGAGGCGGTGGCACGCCTGCGTGATCGAGGTGCCCGGTCGGAGCCGCCGGTGATGCTGGCCGAGTTCACGGCTGAGGTACGCCGCGGGTGGTCTGACCCGGCGCACCGACGGGAGCCGACGTCGGGTGCCGACGTCACGGAGAAACACCGACAGGGCGCTGTCGTGGACACCCCTGAGGCTGGATCCTGACGACGCCGGCACCGGGCCGGCGCGGCGAGGAGGCAGCATGTCCAGCACGCCCGTGACCTGGTTCGAGATCGGCTCCGACCGGCCGGACGAGGCGCAGCGGTTCTACGCCGACCTGTTCGGCTGGACCTTCGAGGAGCAGGGCGGCCCGGGTGGGTCGTACCGGCAGACGGCGGCCGGCGGGGAGTCGGGGATCGGCGGCGCGATCCGGGGCACCGACTCCGCCGCCGACAACTACGCGATCTTCTACGCGCAGGTGACCGACGTGGCGGAGACCTGCCGCCGCGCCGGGTCGGCGGGCGGCACGGTGCTGGCGCAGCCGGTCACGACGCCGAGTGGGCTGACGCACGCCCGCCTGCGGGACCCGTCCGGGAACCTGTTCGGCGTCTTCACCCCGCCGGCCGCCGGCTGACCGCACCCTTGCTCCCGGCCGGTGGGCCAGCCGGGAGCAAGGCGTTGCGGCGAGTGCAAGCGGTTGCGCGCATCGTCGATTGTGAACCTCTGGTTTCCGGGGATTGAAGCTGGTAACTTCCTGGCACCACGCGTCGCAAGTTCTTGCAACGCCTTCATCCCCTTGCGCCCGTCGTGCGGGCGGGGGTGTCAGGAGAGCGCCATGAGGGGCACGACCACCACCACCCGCCGCCGATGGGGAGCGCTCGCGCTCGCCGCCGGCGTGCTCGCCGCGCTGCTGCCGTTCACCGCCGCCGCGGCGGCGAACACCGTCACCGTCTACTACCAGCCACCGGCCGCCTGGGGTGCGTCGGTCAACATCCACTACGGCGTGGACGGGCAGGCCTGGACGCCGGTGCCCGGCGTGCCGATGGACACCGCCTGCGCCGGGTGGCGTCGCCGGACCGTCGACCTCGGTTCGGCCACCGGCCTCCAGGTCGTCTTCACCAACGGCAGCGGCGTCTGGGACAACAACAACGGCGCCAACTACCGGCTCGCCGCCGGCACGGTGACCGTCGCCGCCGGCCGGATCGGCGCGGGCGACCCGTGCGCGTCGGCCACACCCTCGCCGACCCCGTCCGCCACCCCGACGCCGACGCCGTCCGGCACCGCCGGGAACACCGCCGAGGTCTGGTACCACCTCACCCCGCGCGGCTGGTCCGCCGCGAACCTGCACTACCGGCCCACCGGCGGCACCTGGACCACCGCGCCGGGCGTGGCCATGGAGACGCGCTGCGCCGGCTGGGCCCGCCGGATCGTCGACCTCGGCGCCGCCACCGGGCTCACCGCCGCGTTCAACGACAACGCCGGCACCTGGGACAACAACGGGGGCGCCGACTACACCCTCGGCACCGGGCGCAGCGTCGTCGACAACGGCCGGGTCACCGCCGGGGCCGCCGACCCGTGCGCGCCGGTCGTGCCGGACACCGGCCCGCCGTCCACGCCGGGCGGGCTCACCGCCGTCGCCGACGGGCTGGCGGTCACCCTGAGCTGGACCGCCGCCACCGACGACCGGGCCGTCACCGGCTACGAGCTGACCCGCACCGGGGGCGCGGGCGCCGTCACGGTCACCAGCACCACCACCCGGTACGTCGCGTACGACCTGCGGCCCGCCACGACGTACACCTGGACCGTGCGGGCGCTCGACGCGGCCGGCAACCGGTCGGCGGCGAGCGCGCCGGCGTCCGCGACCACCGGCAACCCGCCGGCCGGCGGTGCGCCGCTCGGCGGCGACCCGCGCGAGGACAGCATCTACTTCGTCCTGACCGCGCGGTTCGCCGACGGCGACCCGGGCAACAACCGGGGCGGCAGCCAGCACGTCGCCTCCGGCAACGCGGCCAATGACGACCCGATGTTCCGGGGCGACTTCAAGGGGCTCGTCGACAAGCTCGACTACATCAAGGCGCTCGGGTTCTCCGCCATCTGGATCACGCCGGTGGTGCTCAACCGCTCCGACTACGACTACCACGGCTACCACGGCTGGGACTTCTACCGGGTCGACCCGCGGCTGGAGAGCGCCGGCGCATCCTACCAGGACCTGATCAACGCCGCGCACGCCAAGGGCATCAAGATCTTCCAGGACGTGGTCTACAACCACAGCTCCCGGTGGGGCGCCAAGGGCCTGTTCACGCCCACCGTCTACGGCACCCGGGACGACCAGTGGAAGTGGTACTACGACCAGCAGCAGGCCGGCCGGGAATACGACCCGATGGTCGAGGCGACCGGGAACGACCCCACGCTCACCCCGGCGCAGAACGCCAAGGCCAAGGGGCGGCCGTACAACGGCGACGTCTGGTCGTCCGCCGCGCCCGCCGGCAACCAGTGCCTGAACTGGGGTACGCCGACCGGCGGGCGCAGCCCCGAGGGCTACACGCTCTACCAGTGCCAGTGGCCGGTCCCGACCAGCAAACTCTTCCCGGCCGACAAGTACCACCAGTGCTGGATCGGCAACTGGGAGGGCGAGGACGCGCGCAGCTGCTGGCTGCACGAGGACCTGGCCGACTTCAACACCGAGAACGCGCAGGTGCAGCGCTACCTGATCGACGCGTACAACCGGTTCATCGACATGGGGGTGGACGGCTTCCGGATCGACACCGCCGTGCACATCCCCCGGGTCACCTGGAACCGGCGCTTCCTGCCCGCCATCCAGCAGCACGCCGTGTCGAGGTTCGGCGAGAAGGGCCGGGACTTCTACGTCTTCGGCGAGGTCGCCGCGTTCGTCAACGACAAGTGGAACCGGGGCTCGGTCAACCACTCGGCCCAGTTCTTCACGTGGAAGGAGCGCAGGGAGTACAGCCCCGACGACGTGCGGGCCGCGATCGAGCAGTACGACTACGAGCAGCTGCTCGGCCCGTCCGGGCAGCCCACCACCGACAACGCGTTCCTGCGCGGCAACGCGTACCACGCGCCGGACCACTCGGCGTTCTCCGGCATGAACGTGATCGACATGCGGATGCACATGAACTTCTCCGACGCCGGCAACGCGTTCGGCAACGGGAAGGACTCCGACGACAGCTACAACGACGCCACCTACAACGTGGTCTACGTCGACAGCCACGACTACGGGCCGAACAAGTCCTCCACCCGCTACGCCGGCGGCACCGACGCCTGGGCGGAGAACATGAGCCTGATGTGGACGTTCCGCGGCATCCCGACGCTCTACTACGGCTCGGAGATCGAGTTCCGCAAGGGCGCCCGGATCGACTGCGGACCGAGCTGCCCGCTCGACACCACCGGCCGGGCCTACTACGGCGACCACCTCGCCGGCAGCGTCACCGCCGCCGACTTCGGGGTGGTCGGCTCGGCCAGCGGGGCGGTCGCCACCACGCTCAGCCAACCGCTGGTGAAGCACGTGCAACGGCTCAACCTGATCCGGCGGGCCGTGCCGGCGCTGCAGAAGGGGCAGTACTCGACCGAGGGCGTCAGCGGCGCGATGGCGTACAAGCGGCGCTTCACCCAGGGCGCGGTGGACAGCTTCGCCCTGGTCACCGTGTCCGGCGGCGCCACGTTCAGCGGCGTGCCGAACGGCCGGTACACCGACGCGGTCACCGGTGACGTCCGCACGGTCACCAACGGCACGCTGACCGCCTCGGTCAGCGGCCGGGGCAACCTGCGGGTCTACGTGCTCGACCTGCCCGGCAACCCGGCGCCGGGGAAGGTCGGCGGGGACGGGCCGTACCTGCGCTGACGACAGCGTAGCGGGGTCCGGACGCGTCCGGACCCCGCCCTCGCCTGGGTGGCCCCGCCGGGGCCGGCCGGGAGGGAGGTGCGGCCGGCGAGGGGAGGCGGGGCCACCGGGTCACTCGCCGGGCCTGCCGTCCTGGCCGTGCCAGCCGCGGTGGCCGGCTCCGCCCGGGCCGGGGAACACGCCGGCCTCGGCGGCCTTGAGCACCGCGTCGGCCTGCTCCTGGGTCAGCTTCCCGTCCTTGACGGCCTGGTCCAGCCGCTCCTTCAGGGCGGCCTGCCGGTCCTGCGTCGACGGCGGCTGCGGCCGCTCCGGCCGGTCGGCCTGGCGCTGCTCGCGCAGCTTCTTCAGCGCGGCGGTCACCTTGTCGGCCGGTACGCCCAGCTCCTTGGCGAGCGCGTCGGCGAACTCGGCCTGCCGCTGCTGACGCTCGCCGTTGCGGTCCGCGCTCGTGCTGGCGCTCGGGCCGGGGCTCTTGTCGTCGGCGAGCGCCACCGTCGGGGCGGCGATCCCGACACCGAGCACCCCGGCGGCGGCGAGGCCGACCAGCAGGCGCTTCCTCGTCGTGCGGATCATGCGGTTCTCCTGTTCGGTGGTGGTGCGATGACGTCACCGACAGTGACCGCCGGAGCTGGGGGTCACCCGTGGCGAACCTGTCAGCGAGCTGGCAATCGGGTCACCGATCCGGACAAATGCGGTTGCGGGGCCGCCGGGACGGCCGTGAGGCTGGGCGGAATCCCGACGGAAGGCATCCCTCATGACACAGCCCGTCATCCGCGAGGTCCCGCTCACCGGGCCGGGCTCCGGCCCGTACGCGATCGCGGTCGGGCCGGACGGCGCGCTCTGGCTGACGCTGGCCGGCTCCGGCGGCGTCGCCCGGCTCGGCCTCGACGGCGAGGTGCGGACCCACCGTGCCGACCCGCCGGAGAGTCGGCCGCTGATCATCACCACCGGCCCGGACGGCGCGCTCTGGTACACCCGCTCCGGCGACCACCGGCTCGGCCGGATCACCGTCGACGGCGAGAGCAGCTCGGTCGCGCTCCCGCTCGGTTGTGCCCCGTGCGGCCTGGTCACCGGGGCGGACGGGGCGCTCTGGTACGCCGGCATGGGCGACGACACGGTCGGCCGGGTCACCGTCGACGGGGAGGTCGCCACGTTCCCGCTGCCGGTCACCAAGGCGTTCCCGTCGATGCTGGCCGTCGGGCCGGACGAGGCGCTCTGGCTGACGCTCAACCAGGCGAACGCGATCGCCCGGGTCGACCTCGACGGGTCGGTGCGGGTGCATCCGCTGCCCACCGACGCGGCCGGGCCGGTCGGCATCACCCGGGGCGGCGACGACGCGCTCTGGTTCGTCGAGATCGGCGCCGGGCAGCTCGGCCGGATCACCCCGGACGGGCGGATCGACGAGTTCCCGCTGCCGGACCGGACGTCCCGCCCGCACGCGATCGTCGCCGACCCGGCGGGCGGCTGCTGGTTCACCGAATGGGCCGCGAACCGCGTCGCCCACGTCGCCCCCGACGGCCACGTCACCCACCACGACCTGCCGACGCCGGCCTCCGAACCCCACGGCCTGACGGTCACCCCCGACGGCGCGGTCTGGGCCGCCCTGGAAACCGGCGCCGTCGCCCACCTCCCCCCGGGATCGCGTTGGTCATGAGGTTGGCGGCGGTTCGGAGATCGGCAACTGCCGCCAACCTCACGGTCGACAGGGGTCAGCGGACGGCGGGGGTGACCGTCAGGGTTCCGGTGGTGGTGTCGAGGACGGCGGGGGTGCCCACCGGGACGGTGAGCTGGTTCGGGCCGTGGCCGACGGGGAGGCCGCCGAGGACCGGGACGCCGAGGTCGCCGAGGCGGTCGGTGAGCACGTCCACCACCGTCGTGTCCCAGCCGTCGGCGCACTCGGTGAACTGGCCGACCGCCACCCCGGCGAGCCCGTCCAGGGCGCCGCAGCGGCGCAGGTGGGTGAGCATCCGGTCGACCTTGTAGGGCGGCTCCTGCACCTCCTCGACCAGCAGGATCGCGCCGCGCAGGTCGGGCATGTCCGGGGTGCCGATCGACGCGGTGATCAGGCACAGGTTCCCGCCCAGCAGCCGTCCCTCGGCCCGGCCGGGCACCCGCACCGGATACGTCTCCTCCGCCTCGACCGCCGCGACGATCACCGGTTCGGTGCTGGTCAGCGCCGCGTGCAGCGACTCCGCCGAGCGGATCGGGGTGCGCTCGTCCCGCCAGGCGGCGCCCGGACCGTGCACCCCGGCGAGCCGCGCGCCGCGCCAGAGCGCGAACTGCAGCGCGGTGATGTCGGAGAAGCCCGCCACCACCTTCGGGTCCCGGCGTACCGCGGCCATGTCGATCAGGTCGACCACCCGCTGCGCCCCGTAGCCGCCACGGGTGCAGATCACCCCGCGGATCTCCGGGTCGGCGAACGCCGCGTTCAGGTCCGCGACCCGCAGCGCGTCGTCGCCGGCCAGGTAACCCCGCCGGGCGTACGCGTTCGGCGCGGGCACCGGCCGCAGGCCCCAGCCGGTGAGCAGCTCGACGCCGCGGGCCACCCGCTCCGGGCGGGTCGGGCCGGACGGCGACACCAGCATCACCGCGTCGCCGGGACGCAGGGCCGGTGGGCGCAGGCAGTCGTCGGTGGGCACGACCGGGAGCCTAGTGCGACCGAGCCGGACCGTCCGCCGTCGGGCGCACCGGCTAGCCTCGACGTCGTGGCGACCGCGCTGGTGATCGAGAACGACCCGACCGACGACCTCCGCCGCCTGGGGGAGTGGCTCACCGAAGGGGGCCTGGAGCTGCGCGTCGTGCGCCCGCACACCGGCGACGCGCTCCCCGACGACCTGGAGGGATACGCCGCCCTCGTGGTCCTCGGCGGCGACCAGCAGGCCTACCCGCTGCCCGACGACAGCCCCGGCGCGGCCTGGTTCCCGGCGCTGGAGGGGCTGCTGCGCAAGGCGGTCCGCCGGCGGGTGCCCACGCTGGCCATCTGCCTGGGCGCGCAACTGCTCGCCACCGCGCACGCCGGTCGGGTCGAGCGCAGCCCGTCCGGGCCGGAGATCGGCCCCACCGTGGTGGGCCGGCGCGACGCCGCCGAGACCGACCCGCTGTTCCGCTACGTGCCGTTGATGCCCGACGTGCTCCAGTGGCACGCCGACGAGATCACCGAGCTGCCGCACGGAGCGACGCTGCTCGCCGCCTCCACCCGCTACCCGCACCAGGCGTTCCGCCTCGGCGACCGGGCCTGGGGCCTGCAGTTCCACATCGAGTGCGACACCGCGATGATCGCCGAGTGGTCCCGCGACTCGGCCACGCTGGCCGAGCTGGGCTACGACCCGGAGCTGGTGGTGGCCGCCTGCGACCGGGCGATGGCCGACGTCGAGGAGGCCTGGCAGCCGTTCGCGATCCGGTTCGCCGCGCTCGCCCTCGGCGAACTCGGCGACGACAGCACCCGCCGCAGCCTGCCGTTGCTCGGGGCGTGACGTGACCCGGCCGGCCCGCGGACGCCTGGCCCGCTACGGTTTCGCCGAGGGAGACGGCGCCACCCGCGCCGCCGACCTGCTCGGCCCGGACGGGCTCGACCTGTGGCGCCCGCAGGCACAGGAACCGGCCGACGAGCACGCCGCCGAACTGCTCACCGCGCTGTCCCGGGCCGCCGACCCGGACCTGGCCCTGCGCCAGCTGCACCGGCTGGTCGAGTCGGAGCGGCGCGCCGGGGACGAGGTGGCGGTCCGCGACGCGCTGGCCGCCGACCCCGGGCTGCGCCGCCGGCTGGTCGCGGTGCTCGGCGCGTCCTCGGCGCTCGGCGACCACCTGGTGGCCAACCCGGGGCAGTGGGCCGTGCTGGCCACCGAGCCGGACGGCCTCGCCCCCACCGCCGACGGGCGGCTCGACCCGACCGTGGCGGCCCGGCTGACCACCGTCACCGGCGCGGTCCCGCTGCTGCGGCAGGCGTACCGGCTGGCGCTGCTGCGGATCGCGGCGGCCGACCTGACCGGCGGGCGGGGCCTGGAGCAGACCATGGCGGCGCTGTCCGGGCTGGCCGACGCCACCCTGGCCGCCGCCTACGACATCGCCGTCGACGAACTGCCCGAGGGCACCCCCCGGCCCCGGCTGGCGGTGGTGGCCATGGGCAAGTGCGGGGGCGACGAGCTCAACTACGTCTCCGACGTCGACGTCATCTTCGTCGCCGCCGCCGACGACGACCTGTCCGCCGCCACCCAGGTCGCCACCCGGCTGATCCACGTCTGCGGGCTGGTCGCCTGGCCGGTCGACGCGGCGCTGCGCCCGGAGGGCAACCGGGGCCCGCTGGTCCGCACGCTCGCCAGCCACCTGGCCTACTACCGCCGCTGGGCCCGCACCTGGGAGTTCCAGGCGCTGCTCAAGGCCCGCCCGGCGGCCGGCGACCTGGACCTGGCCCGGGAGTGGATCGAAGCGCTCGCCCCGCTGGTCTGGACCGCCGCCGAGCGGCCGGAGGCGGTCGAGGACGTCCGCGCCATGCGCCGCAAGATCCTCGACAACGTGCCGCCGAAGGAGCTGGAACGCGAGATCAAGCGCGGTCCGGGCGGGCTGCGCGACATCGAGTTCGCCGTCCAACTGCTCCAGCTCGTGCACGGCCGCGGCGACGAGTCGCTGCGGGTGCCCGGCACGATCCCGGCGCTGCGCTCCCTGGTCGCCGGCGGCTACGTCGGCCGCGCCGACGGCGAGGCGCTGCTGCGCGGCTACCGCTTCCTGCGCGCCGTCGAGCACCGGCTCCAGCTCCAGGGGCTGCGCCGCACCCACACCGTGCCGACCGAACCGGCCGCGCTGCGCTGGCTCGCCGCCGCGCTCGGCTACGCGGCCACCCCGGGCCGCAGCGCCGTCGAGGAGTTCCGCGCCGAGTGGGTCACCCACGCCGCCGAGGTACGCCGGCTGCACGCGAAGCTGCTCTACCGGCCGCTGCTGGAGTCGGTGGCCCGGGTGCCGGCCGAGGGGCTGCGGCTCACCCCGCAGGCCGCCCGCCACCGCTTGGAGGTGCTCGGTTTCGCCGACCCGGCCGGGGCGCTGCGGCACCTGCAGGCGCTCACCGGCGGGGTCAGCCGCACCGCCGCCATCCAGCGCACGCTGCTGCCGGTGCTGCTGGACGAGTTCGCCGACGCCCCGGAGCCCGACCGGGGGCTGCTCAACTACCGGCAGGTCTCCGACAAGCTCGGCAGCACCCCCTGGTACCTGCGCCTGCTGCGCGACTCCGGCCCGGTGGCGCGCCGGCTGGCCCGGGTGCTCTCCTCCTCCCGCTACGCCGCCGACCTGCTGGCCCGCGAGCCGGAGGCGCTGCGGCTGCTGGCCGAGGACACCGAGCTGACCCCGCGCCCCCGGGACACCCTGGTCGAGGGCTTCACCGCCGCGGCGGCCCGGCACGACGACCCGGTCGAGGCCACCCGGGCGGTCCGCGCGTTGCGCCGCCGCGAGCTGGTCCGGATCGCCTGCGCCGACGTGCTCAGCCGGGCCGGGTCGCTCGCCCCGCTCACCCCGCGCCCGGTCGGCGGCGGGGAACGCCGGCCCACAGTGGTCGACGTGACAGCGGTCGGCACCGCGCTGTCCCACGTCACCGACGCCACGCTGGCCGCCGCGCTGCGCGCCGCCCGGGCCGCCCAGCCCGGCCCGCCCGGCCTGCGCTTCGCGGTGATCGGCATGGGCCGGCTCGGCGGGTACGAGTCCAACTACCTCTCCGACGCCGACGTGCTCTTCGTCTACGACCCGCCGGCCGGGACGGAGGAGAGCGCGGCCAGCGCCGCCGCGCACGCGATCGCCGAGGAGCTGCGTCGGCTGCTCTCCGCGCCCGCCCCCGACCCGCCGCTCGGCGTCGACGCCGACCTGCGCCCGGAGGGCCGGCAGGGCCCGCTGGTGCGCAGCCTGGCCGCGTACGCCCAGTACTACGCCCGGTGGTCGCGGGTGTGGGAGGCGCAGGCGCTGCTGCGGGCCCGGTTCGTCTGCGGCGACGCCGACCTGGGCGCGCGGTTCGAGTCGATGATCGGGCCGGTGCGCTACCCGACCGACGGGCTGACCCGCGAGCAGGTGGTGGAGATCCGCCGGATCAAGGCGCGGGTGGAGACCGAACGCCTGCCCCGCGGCGCCGACCCGGCCACCCACACCAAGCTGGGCCGGGGCGGCCTCGCCGACGTGGAGTGGGCGGTGCAGCTGCTCCAGCTCCGGCACGCCGGCCGGCTGCCGGCGCTGCGCGTCACCCGTACCCTCGACGCCCTGGCCGCCGCCCGCGACGCCGGCCTGCTCGACGGCGGGGACGCGGCCGAGCTGGCCGCCGGCTGGACCCTCGCCGCGCAGGTCCGCGACGCGTTGATGCTGGTCCGGGGTCGGGCCGGCGACCAGCTGCCACGGCACGGGGTGGAGCTGGCGGGCGTGGTGCGCCTGCTGGGTCACGAGGACCCGGGCGAGTTCCTCGACGAATACCTGCGCACCGGCCGCCACTCCCGCACCGTCGTCCAGCGCATCCTCGAAGCCCCGCTCTGACCTCGGGCGAAATCCGCACCCGGGTGATGAGTTCTCGCGCCCGTGCCCGTCACACCTACGACGGCACATGACGAGACGTGAGGATGACGAGATGAGTGCGGACACACGGCCCGCGGGGTGGGGCGAGGTCGACGAACCGGTCTTCGCCGGGCTGACCGAGCGGCACCGGCGGGAGCTGCACGTGCACTGCTACCGGATGCTCGGGTCGTTCGAGGACGCCGAGGACGCCGTGCAGGAGACGTTCCTGCGGGCGTGGCGGCGCCGGGAGACCTACGCGGGACGGTCGACGGTGCGGGCCTGGCTCTACCGGATCGCCACCAACACCTGCCTGGACCTGCTCGCCAAGCGTCGCCCGCAGCCGGCGACCGGCGGCGAGGTGCCGTGGTTGCAGCCCTATCCGGACCGCTTGCTCGACGAGCTGCCCGCCGGCGACGCGGACGAGCCGGAGGCGGTCGCCGTGGCTAGGGAGACGATCGAGCTGGCGTACCTGGTCGCGGTCCAGCACCTCGCGCCGCGCCCCCGGGCCGTGCTGATCCTGCGCGACGTGCTCGGCTGGCCGGCGCGGGACGTCGCGGAGCTGCTCGGGGACTCCGTCAACTCGGTGAACAGCGCGTTGCAGCGGGCCCGCGCCGGCATGCGCGCGCACCTGCCCGCCGAGCGGCAGGACTGGACCGGCGGCGACGAGGACGCCGGCACCCGCGAGCTGGTGCGCCGCTTCACCGACGCCAGCGTCGCCAAGGACGTCGACCGGCTCGCCGCGCTGCTGCGTGACGACGTGCGCTGCTCGATGCCGCCCACGCCGGGCCTCCAGGTCGGCCGCGACGCGGTGGTCGGCGACTGGGTCGCGGACGGTTTCCCGGAGCTGGGGCGCCTGCGCGCCGTCCCGACCGCGGTGAACCGGCAGCCCGCCGTCGCCTTCTATCTCTGGCGGGAGGGGGAGGGCGCGTACCTGCCGCTGACGCTCGACGCGCTGCGCGTCACCGACGGGGCGATCACCGAGATCGTCACGTTCCACGCCGACCAGTTCCCCCGGCTCGGGCTGCCCGAGCGCCTGCCGGCCGACGACACCGAGTAGCCCCGGTGCGGACGCTCACGCTGCCCGGCGGCGCGCGCGTCGCCGTGGTCGCGGCCCAGTGGCGCGACGCGTTCGCCGTCGTCACCGGCGGGCGGGTGCAGCTGGAGCTGCGCGACGGCGCACCCGGGCCGGTCCTCGGCCGGGACGCCTGCTTCTGGCTGCGCGGCACCGGCGTACGCGCCCTGCGCAACCCCGACCGGCGCACCGCGACGGTGCGCATCCACACCCCCGGCAACGGACCCTGGAGGAACGACATGACCAGCGGCAACGACACCGCGGTGGCCGCCGGACCGGCGGCGGGCCGGACCGGCCACCGCTTCCGCCGGCTCGCCGGCACCGGCCTGCTCGCCACACTCGCGGCGATGCTGGCCACCACGCTCGCCGCCGCGCTCGCCCGCGCGCTCGGCGTCGACTTCGCGATCCCCGACGGCGGCGAGCGGATCCCGCTGGGCGGGTTCGCGGTGGTGACCGGCTTCTTCTCGGTCGTCGGCGTGGTCCTCGCCGCCGCCCTGCTGCGGTGGAGCGTCCGCCCCGCCGCGCGGTTCGGGTGGACGGCCGGGACGCTGACCGCGATCTCGCTGGTCCCGCCGTTCCTGGTCGGGGCGGACGCCGCCACCGTCGCCGCGCTGGTCGGGCTGCACCTCGTCGCGGCGGCGGTGATGATCCCGACCCTGACCCGGAGCCTGCGCGCCGGGTGAGCCGGCGGCTCAGCTGCCGAGCGTGTACGTGCCGGCGCGGGGGACCGTCACCACGGTCCACCCGCCGTCGGCGGCGAGCGTCGCGCCGCCGGTGACGGTCAACCAGCGGTCGTGCCGGACCCGGACCGGGACCGGGCCGGGTCCGGGGGCGCGGAAGGTGACCGAGGCGCCGTCCTGCCGGACCAGCTCGCCGGGCGCGCCCACGAGCGGGGTGGGGTCGGCCACCGCGTACAGCCGCCAGTGCCGGTCCGACCAGACCTCGGTCAGGTACGGCTGGCCCGCGGTCACCAGCTCCGCCTCCGGCCGTCCCACCCAGGACAGCTCGACGTCCGGCACGGCCACGTACTGCACCGCGTTGTCGGCCAGCCAGGCCCGGTAGGAGTCGGGGGTCAACGGGACACCGGTGCCCGAGGCGCCGGGAACGGTGGCGAAGAACAGCGGGTTCCGGTCGATGTCGGCCTGCCGCAACCAACCCCGGGCCAGCGGCACCTCGCCGAGGCGGGCGGCCTCCCAGTAGTTGCGCGTCGGCGGCACCTCCACCCGCCCGGTGAGCCCGCGCCGGTCCAGCTCCGCGCGCAGCGGCGCGAAGTAGGCCGGATCGGCCGTCGGGTCGCCGGCGCTTCGCACGTCGGCGGTGACCACCGGCGGCTGCCACCAGCAGACCACCGCCAGCAGGGCGGCCAACCCGACCGGGCCGGCGGCCCGGGGGAGCCGGCGCACGGTCGGCCACCGCGCGGTGAGCCGGTCCGGCAGCGTCGCGGCGGCGGCCAGCACCGGCAGCGCGAACATCACCACCAGGCGGGTGGCGTTCAACCCGACCGGGGTGGGCAGCCACACGGCGGCCAGCACCCCCGCCCCGGACAGCAGCGCGCCCACCCGGACCGGCCGGTACGCCACCAGCGCCGCCACCAGCAGGCTCGTCACCACGGCGTGCGTCGTGTCCGCCCGGCTGATGTTCATCCAGCCGCCCTCGCCGAACAGCAGCCCGGTCACCGCCAGCGGCCCGGCCGCCGGCACGGCGAGCAGCAGGCCGTCGGCGTACCGGCGGGTCAGCAGCAGCGCGACGCCGGCCAGGCCGACGAAGAGCCCGGCCACCGGGCTGGCCGCGGAGGCGAGCAGCGCGGCGGCGCCGACGGCGGAGGCACGGACCCACCCGGCGCGGAACCGCCGGGCCGGGCCGGGCGCGCCGGACGGCCGGTCGCCCGGGGCGGCGGGCAGCGTGAGCGCGAGCAGCGCGGCCAGGCCGAACGCGACGCCGAGGGCGTAGGTGACCCGGCCGGAGACCAGGTTGCCGGCGATGGTGAGCACACCGACCAGGCTGCCGAGCAGCGGGCGGGGCACCCGGAGCCGGACCAGCAGGGCCGCGAACGCGGTGGCCGAGGCGAGCAGGGCGAGCGCGCCGGTGGGGCGTACCCCGAGCGCCGCCATCAGCGGCGGCGAGACGAGGCTGTAGCCCCACGGGTGCACCCCGCCGTACCAGCGCAGGTCGACCAGGGCCGACCCGTGCGCGGCGAAGAAGTCGGCGCGGGCGACCTGCGCGGACAGGTCCGACCCGGTGACCGGCAGAGTGAGCTGGAGCACGGCCAGGACGAGCGCCGACGCGGCGGACACCGCCACCACCCGACCGCCCCGCATGCCCACCTCCTGATCGGGAACCACCGTACTGGCAGCATGTCGGACGTGCCTCACCACCTCTCGCGCTGGACCGGCCTGGCGGGCTCGGTGCTGCTCGCCGTGGCCGCCTTCCTCGGCGGCGCCCTGCCCGACGGCGAGCTGCGTCCCACGCCGGTCAGCATCTGGCAGGGCCCGAACGGCCCGCTGATCATCGGACTCTGGCTGGTCGGCACCGGGCTGCTGGCGTGGGCCTGGTGGTCGTTGCGCGACCGGGTGCCGTCCGCCCGCTGGGTGCTGGTCACGGTCGCGCTCTGGCTGCTGCCGATGCTCGTCGCCCCGCCGCTGGGCAGCCGCGACGTCTACGCCTACGCCTGCCAGGGGGCCAGCTACTCGGGCGGCATCAACCCGTACGAGCAGGGCGTGTCCGCGCTGCCCTGCCCCTGGCTGGACACCATCTCGTTCATCTGGCGGGACACCCCGGCGCCGTACGGGCCGCTGTTCGTGCTGCTCTCCGGCGCCGTGGTCAAGGCCACCGGCTCGCTGTGGGGCGCGGTCGCGCTGTTCCGGCTGCTCGCCGTCGCCGGGGTGGCGCTGACCGCCTGGGCGCTGCCGGTGCTGGCCCGTCGCTGCGGGGTGCCGCCGAAGCGGGCGCTCTGGCTGGCGCTGGCCAGCCCGCTGGTGCCGGTGCACCTGGCCTCCGGCGCGCACAACGACGCGCTGATGGTCGGCCTGCTCGTCGCCGGGCTGGCCGTGGTGGCGGCCCGACCGGGCCGGCCGGGTCCGCTGCTCGCCGGTGGCGTCCTGCTCGGTCTGGCCGCCGGCGTCAAGATCACCGCGTTGGTGGTGCTGCCGTTCGCGGCGCTGGCCGCGATCGTCGGGCCGTACCGGATCCGGGCGCTGGTCCGCGACGGCGCGTGGGTGGTCGGCGGCGCGCTGGCGGCGCTGACCGTCGCCACGCTCGCCGCCGGGCTGGGGCTCGGCTTCATCAGCGGGCTGGAGCAGGGCGGGCTGGTGGTGGCCTGGACCTCGCCGCCCACCGCGGTCGGGCAGACCGTGGGCTACCTGCTGGCGCCGTTCGGGGTGCACGTGGACGCGCTGCCGGTGACCCGGGCGATCGGCATGGTCGTGCTGGTCGGGGTGCTGGTCTGGCTCTGGTTCCGGTCCTGGCGCCGGGGTGAGCCGTTCTGGCACGCGGCGCTGGCGCTGACCGCCACGGTCGCGCTCTCCCCGCTGTTCCACCCCTGGTACTGGCTGTGGCCGCTGGCCGTGCTGGCCGCCACCGCGCGGCGGACCCGGTGGCTCGCGATCGTCACCGTGGTGTCGTCGTTCCTGGTGCTGGCCGACGGGACCGGTTTACCCCGGTACACCAAGATGCCGGGTGCGCCGCTGATGACGCTGTTCGTGATCGTGCTGGTCGTGCGGTTGGTACGGTCGGCCCGGAAGGGTCGGCAGCCGGTTCCCGTGTCCTGAGGAGTGTGCCGGTGAGCGAGCCCGACGCGCCGGTCCGACCGGTCGCCGCCAGCGTCGCCCGGTACGCCGGTCTCACCGGGGCGATCCTGCTCACCGCCGCGGGCTGGCTCGGTGGGGCGCTGCCCGACGCGCCGCCGCGCGCCACGCTCGGCGATCTCTGGCAGCCCCCGCACGGGCCGGCGACGCTGCTCTGCTGGCTGGTCGGCACGGCGCTGCTGGTGGGCGCCTGGTGGTCACTGCGCTGGGGCGCCCCGTCGGGCCGCTGGGCGTACCTGACCGCCGGGCTCTGGACCCTGCCGCTGCTGGCCGCGCCGCCGCTGGGCAGCCGGGACGTCTACTCGTACGCCTGCCAGGGTTGGACCTGGACGCGCGGGGTCAGCCCCTACCGGGTGGGTGTCGCCGCGGCCGGCTGCCCGTGGACCGACTCGGTGTCGCCGATCTGGCGGGACACCCCCGCGCCGTACGGGCCGTTCTTCGTGCTGCTGGCCGGGCTGGCGGTCCTCGCCGGTGGCGGCCTGGTCGGGACGATCGTGGCGCTGCGGCTGGTCGCGGTGGCCGGGGTGCTGCTGGTCGCGCTCTGCCTGCCCGGCCTGGCCCGCGCCGCCGGGGTGCCGACCCGCCGCGCCGCCTGGCTGGTGCTCGCGTGCCCGCTGGTCGGGATCCACCTGGTGGCCGGCGCGCACAACGACGCGCTCGCGCTCGGGCTGCTCCTGCTCGGCCTGCTGGTGCTGGTCCGCCTGCCGGGCAAGCCGCGCGCGCTGCTGGTGGCCGGGGTGCTGCTCGGCCTGGCCGTGGCGGTGAAGGCGGTCGCCGTCGTGGCGCTGCCGTTCGCGGCGCTCGCCGCCGTGCTCGGCCGCTACACCTGGCGGGCGCTGCTGCGCGACGGCGGGCAGCTGGCCGCGTCGGTGCTCGGCACGCTGCTGGTCGTCTCGCTCGCCACCGGCCTCGGGCTGGGCTGGATCGGCGGGCTCGGGCACAGCGGCGACTCGCAGCAGTGGACCTCCCCGCCCACCGCCGTCGGTCTCGTGATCGACTACGCCGGTGAGCTGGCCGGGCAGCGGCCCGCGGCGGTGCCGGTGGCCCGGACGGTCGCGCTGGTGCTGCTCGCCGGGACGCTCGTCGCGCTCTGGTGGCAGGCATGGACGGCGCTGCGGCGGCTCAACGACGCCCGGCAACGGGTGGCCCGGCTGACGTCGGCCCGCCCGCGGGTGGCGCTGCTCGGCGCGGGTCTGGCGCTCGCCGCCACCGTGCTGCTCGCCCCGGTCTTCCACCCCTGGTACGCGATCTGGCCGCTGACCCTGCTCGCGGTCGCGGCGGTGCCGCTGGCCCGGCAGGTGTGGTTCGTGGCACCTTGCGCGGTCGCGTCGGCGCTCACCCTGCCGGACGGATCCAACCTGGCCCGGTTCAGCAAGGCGCCGGGCGCGGTGCTGATGACGGTGCTGGTGGTGGTCGTCGCCGTCGTCGGTGTCCGGGCCGTGTTGCGCCGCCGTACCGCGTGAACGGCCGGGCCGGCTGGACGGAGGTTCTCGCCGTGGCGGCCTGGTTCTAGGAGATCGAGGCGGGCCAGCGGTGCCTGCGCCACTCGTCCCAGCTGGCGAACCCGGCCGGTGGGTCGTCGACAGGTTCGCTGCCGTCCAGTTCCCCCGGCGTCGGGACGCTCATGCGGGCAGCCCACGTGGCGAGTTCCTCGTCGGACATGTGCCAGGTCGTGTGCGGCTCCTCGGCCAGCCGCCGGTCAAGTCGTTGCCGCTGCTCGGCCGGGGTGAGCTGGAAGTAGCGCATCGTCACCGACGCGCCGAGGTCGGCTGCTGCCTGACGTAGGGCCGAACGCTCATCCCGGCCCCAGAGGCCGAAGTCGATGACGACGTTGACGCCGAGTTCGAGCGCCCGCAGCGCGATCTCGATGAGTCGTCCCTCGATGACGTCCGAAGCCGACGGCGGGTTCGCCAACCCGTAGAGGGCCTTCACCCACTCGTCCTTCGTCAGACGAAGGGCCTTCTCCTCGACCTCCATGCGCCGCGCCTCCGTGGTCTTCCCGGTGCCCGGCAGTCCTACGGTCAGGAACAGCGTCGGTCGTGTCGTCATCACTACCCCTACGAGCGGTCGCCCCATCATCGCTGACGTCCGGCCATGCCGCGGTCAGCGCACGACCGTCACGTTCGACACGAAACGGCGGTCATGTCGGCTGGGAACCGGACATGACCGCCGTTTCGTGAGGCGTACCCGATCGGTGCAGGTCAGCGCCTTGATCTGTCTCAGCAGTCGAAGTACATCGCGAACTCGTGCGGGGTCGGGCGCAGGCGCACCGGGTCGACCTCGTTGGCCCGCTTCCAGTCGACCCAGGTGGAGATCAGGTCGGGCGTGAAGACACCGCCGTCGAGCAGGTAGTCGTGGTCGGCCTCCAGCGAGTCGAGCACGGCCGGCAGGGAGCCGGGGACCTGCTTGACGTCGCCCCATTCCTCCGGCGGGAGGTCGTAGAGGTCCTTGTCGATCGGGGCCGGGGGTTCGATCTTGCTCTTGATGCCGTCCAGGCCGGCCATCATCATCGCGGAGAAGGCGAGGTAGACGTTGGCCGAGGGGTCGGGGACGCGGAACTCGACGCGCTTGGCCTTGGGGTTGCTGCCGGTGACCGGGATGCGGGTGCAGGCGGAGCGGTTGCGCTGGGAGTAGACCAGGTTGACCGGGGCTTCGAAGCCGGGCACGAGGCGTCGGTAGGAGTTGACGGTCGGGTTGGTGAAGGCCAGCAGTGAGGGCGCGTGGTGCAGCAGGCCGCCGATGTACCAGCGGGCGGTGTCGGACAGGCCGGCGTAGCCGGTCTCGTCGTAGAACAGCGGTTCGCCGTTCAGCCAGAGGCTCTGGTGGGTGTGCATGCCGGAGCCGTTGTCGCCGAAGAGCGGCTTGGGCATGAACGTGGCGGTCTTGCCGTTGGCCCACGCCTCGTTCTTCACGATGTACTTGAACAGCTGGAGCTGGTCCGCGGCGTGCAGCAGGGTCGAGAACCGGTAGTTGATCTCGGACTGGCCGGCGGTGCCGACCTCGTGGTGCGAGCGCTCCACGGTGAAGCCGGTGTCGACCAGGCGCCGCACGATCGAGTCGCGCAGGTCGGCGTAGTGGTCGACCGGCGGGACGGGGAAGTAGCCGCCCTTGTAGGCGGTCTTGTAGCCGCGGTTGCCGCCCTCCTCGATCCGGCCGGTGTTCCAGGCGCCCTCGATCGAGTCGATGTAGTAGAACGACTGGTGCGCGGAGGTCTCGTGGCGGATCGAGTCGAAGATGTAGAACTCGGCCTCGGCGCCGAAGTAGGCGGTGTCGGCGATCCCGCTGGCGGCGAGGTAAGCCTCGGCCTTCTTGGCGACGTTGCGCGGGTCGCGCGAGTAGGCCTCGCGGGTGAACGGGTCGTGGATGAAGAAGTTGATCGCGACCGTCTTCTGCGCCCGGAACGGGTCGACGAAGGCGGTCGCCACGTCGGGCAGCAGGAGCATGTCCGACTCGTGGATGGCCTGGAAGCCGCGGATCGACGAGCCGTCGAACGCGAGGCCGTCGGTGAAGACGCTGTCGTCGAAGGACTCGACCGGCAGGTTGAAGTGCTGCATCACGCCGGGCAGGTCACAGAAACGTACGTCGACGAACTTCACGTCCTCGTTCTTGAGGTATCGCAGGAGTTCCTCGGGATTGGCGAACACACGTCCTCCTGGCAGGTCCACTCCGGTGGCTGGCTCCTGGCGACGCTATGGCCGGGCGGTTGCCCGGCCGTGTCTCCTCTGTTTCCGCCGTGTTACGTCGCTCGCGGAGCGTCATCCCCACCCCGTCTGCGGCCCTTTGTGGCGTTCGTCGGATTTACCGGTGGGTGCCGACGCGGCGCTACCCTGGCCGCTGTGACCGATACCGCCACCCCGGTGCCGCCCGCCACCGACCCCGCCTTCACGCCGCCCGGCCTCGGCCGCCGCTTCGGCGCGCTGCTCATCGACTGGATCCTGTGCCTGCTGGTCGCCGGCACCTTCGCCCACCCGACCCGCGACGGCTGGTCACCGGTCCTGGTGCTGGTCCTGGAGTACGGCTTCTTCCTCGGCCTGTTCGCCCAGACCCCGGGCATGTTCCTGACCCGGGTCCGCTGCGTGGCCTGGGCCGACGGCGGCCGGATCGGGATCGTCCGGGCGCTGCTGCGCGGCCTCCTGCTGGCCCTCGTCGTGCCGGCCCTGATCATGGACGAACACCGGCGCGGCCTGCACGACCGCCTCACCGGATCGGTCGTCACCGACGCGCCGCGCCGCTGACCCGCACGGGAAAGGAGCCGGCCCCGCGGGGGACCGGCTCCTTTCGCGTACGCCTGGGGTCAGCGACCCCGGGTCTGCCGGAACGCGCCGCGCGGCGGCCGCATGTTCTTCGGGACCGCGCCCTTGGGCATCTGCGGCCGCGCGGTCAGCGCCTTGAGGCGCTTGTCGAGGGCGTTGACGTCCTTGGGGGAGAGGCTGCGGGGCAGCCGCATTAGCGTCATCCGCAGCTTGCGGACCGGCAGCTCACCGTCACCCTGACCGATCACGTAGTCGTGCAGCGGGGCGCTGCCGATCACCTTGGCCAGCCGGCGCTTCTCCTGGCCGAGCAGGCCCCGGACGCGCTGCGGGTTGCCCTCGGCCAGCAGGATCACGCCGGGCCGGCCCACCACCAGGTGCACCATGTCCATCTGGGTGGTGGAGCTGACCGCCGGGGTGACCCGCCAGTCGCCGCGCATGCTCTCCATGATCTGCGCCGCCGCGCCGGGCTGCCCCTCGGCGGCGTTCATCATCGCCTTGTTGGACCGCAGGTTGAGCACGATCAGCACGGCGAGCAGGGTGAGCAGGATGCCGATCGGCAGCCAGAGCCAGCCCCAGGCGAGCACCGCGACCACGGTGAGCGCGAGCGGGATCAGCACCGCCGCCGCCGTCAGCGGCGCGAACCACTTGTCCTGCTTGGCGGTGAACCGGAACACCATCCCGATCTGCTTCAGCCGCTGGCCGAACGAGACCTTCTCCTGGGGCTTTGCCATGCCGCAGAGTCTAGTGGTCGGCGCCCGGCCGGTTGATCCGTGGCCGCCCCTTCCGGCGCGGGCTGAGTACCTTACGGCCGCGCCGGCCCGTCCCGGCCCCCGGGTAAGGAGGTAAGGCGGGTGAAGATCAGGCACCGTACCCATGCCCCGGGGGCACCTTCGCGCGGAAAGTCGATGTCGACAGGGACGACACACCGCACGACAGGGAGATCGACGATGTTCGGCAACGACGCGGAGTTTCTGCTCAGCATCCACCGCAGCCACGCCTCCGAGCTGCAGGCCGACGCGGCCCTCGACCGGCTCGCCCGGTCGCTGCCCCGCCGGCACGCGCACGGGTGGCTGAGCCGGCGCCAGCACACCGCCCGCACCACCGACGCCCGCCGGTGACCGCCCCGCCGGTCGCCGGCACCGGCCTCGAACCGGTCGTCGCCGGATCGGCGCGGAGGCCGGAGACCACGGGCCCGGACGTCGCCGGTCCGGCCGCCACGGGGGCGGCCGGACCGGCGACGCCGGCTGGACCGGTCACGCCGTCGGACCGCCATGGCATGCTCGACGGCGTGACCGTACGCGCCGCCAGCACCGTGCTCGTCGGCCGGCAGCCCGAGCTGGCCGTGCTGCGCGAGGCGCTGGCCCGGGCCCGCGGCGGCGACCCGACCACGGTGCTGGTCGGCGGGGAGGCCGGCGTCGGCAAGACCCGACTGATCGAGGAGTTCGGCGCCCACGTCGCCGCGGCCGGAGCGCGGCTGCTGGTCGGCCAGTGCCTCGAACTGGGCGAGGCCGGCCTGCCCTTCGCCCCGTTCGCGGCCGCGCTGCGCGACGTGCTGCGGCACGACGGCCCGACGGTCTTCGCCGGCTACGAGGCGGAGTTCGCCCGGCTGCTGCCGGAGCTGGCCCGGATGCCGGCCGGCGTCGCCGCGCCCGCCGGGCCGGCCCTCGCCGACACCCCGCGCGGCTACCTGTTCGACCTGGTCGCCGACCTGTTCCGGCGGATCGCCGAGGAGCGCCCGCTGGTGCTGGTGATCGAGGACCTGCACTGGGCCGACCGGTCCACCCGCGACCTGATCGGGTTCCTGGTGCGCGCCGCCCGCGCCACCCGCCTGCTGGTCGTCTGCACCTACCGCACCGACGAGCTGCACCGCGGCCACCCGCTGCGGCCCTTCCTCGCCGAGCTGGACCGGGTCCGGGGCGTGGACCGGATCGAGCTGGGCCGGCTCGACCACGACGGCACCGCCGCCGTGCTCGCCGACCTGCTCGGCGCGGAGCCGGCCGCCCGCGCCGTCGACGACGTGCACGACCGCACCCAGGGCAACCCGTTCTTCATCGAGGAGCTGGCCGCCTCCGGCGGGCCGATCGGTTGCGCCACCATCCCGGAGACGCTGCGGGACCTGCTGTTGGCCCGCGTCGACCGGCTGACCGAGCCGGCCCAGCGGGTGCTGCGGATCGCCGCCGCCGGCGGCACCCGCTTCGCCCACCAACTTCTCACCGAGGTGGCCGGGCTGCCCGAGGCCGAGCTGGAGGACGCGCTGCGCGCCGCCGTCGCCGGCCAGCTCGTGGTCGCCGACCCGGACGGGGACTACGAGTTCCGGCACGCGCTGGTCCGCGAGGCGGTGCACGACGACCTGCTCCCCGGTGAGCACGCCCGGCTGCACGCCCGCTACGCCGCGGCGATCGAGGCGCAGCCGCACCTGGTGGCCGCCGGTCGCGCCCCGGCCGAGATCGCCCACCACTGGTATGCCGCACACGACCACCCCCGTGCCCTCACCGCGGCCCGGGTCGCCGCCGCGGCGGCAGCCGAGCGATACGCGTACGCCGAGCAGAGCCGGTTGCTGGAGCGCGTCCTCGAACTGTGGGAGCTGGTTCCCGACGCCGCGGACCGTCTCGGCATGGACCACCTGCGGGTGCTGGAGGAGACGCTCACCGCCGCCGTCACCGCGGGTGACCTCGGCCGGGCGCTCACCCTCACCCGGGCCGCGCTGGCCGAGGTCGACTCCACCGCCGAGCCGCTGCGGGCCGCCGCCCTGCTCGACCAGCGGGGCCGGCTGCTCGCCCTGCTCGGCAAGAGCGACGGCGCCGCCGAGCTGCGCGAGGCGTACCGGTTGGCGGCCGGCGCGCCGGGCGGCGCGGACCGGCTCGGCGTGCTGGCCGACATCGCGGCGCACCTGATGAAGGTCGACCCGGGGGAGGCCGCCTCGGTGGCCGCCGAGGCGATGGCCGGCGCGGCCGAGATCGGCAGCACCGACCTGGCGCTGCTGCCCACCCGGATCGCGGTGCTGCACCGCACCGAGGACACCCCGGATCTCGGGCTGGCCGAGCTGCGCCGGGTGGAGGCGCGGGCCCGGGCCGCCGGCGACTCACGGGCGCTGGTCAGTGCCCTGGTCTTCCTCTCCGACGTGCTCTACGAGCTGGGCCGGTACGCCGAGTCCGAGGAGGCCGCGGCGGCCGGGGTGAGCGAGGCGCGCCGGGTCGGGATCAGCCGTTCGATCGGCGCCTACCTGCTGTCCAACCGGGCCGAGGCGCTGATCGCGCTGGGCCGGTGGGACGAGGCCGACGCCACCTGCGCGGAGGCGGCCCGGATCGATCCGCCGGGTATGACCGGCCTGCACTGGCTGCAACTGCGGGCCGGGCTCCGGCTGGCCCGGGCGCACCCCGCGGCCGACGAACTGGTCGGGCGGGCGCTGGCGTTCCTGGGGCGGCCCTACCTCTGGCCGAACCACCGCCTGCCGCTGCACGAGCTGCGCGTGGAAGCGGCCCTGGCGGCCGACGACAAGGTGGAGGCGGTGCGCGCGGCCCGCGCCGCCCTGGCCGACGCGCACCTGGCCGACCGGCCCCGCGAGGGGTGGCCGGTGCTCCACGTGGCGGCCCGCGCCGCCGTGTTGGCCGGTGACGCGGCACTGGCCGGTGAGGTCTCCGCGCTGGCCGCCGTGCTGCCCGTCCGGCACCCGGCCGAGCGCGCCCACCGCGCGCAGGTCGCCGCGATCCTGACCGGCCCCGGCGCGGGCGGTGAGGCACTGGGCGCGTGGCGGTCGGCGGTGGCGCAGTGGCGGGCGACCGGGCAGCCCTACCCGTTGGCTCGGGCGCTGCTCGGGCTGGCCGAGGCCGCCGCGGCGGCCGGCGAGCGGGACGAGGTGGCCGCCGCCGTCCGGGAGGCGGCCGAGGTGGCCGCCCGTCTGGGCGCCACCCCGCTGGGGGAGCAGGTGGCGACGCTGGCACGCCGGGTCGGGCTGCGCGGCACCGGCCGGCCGGGGCCGGACCTGTTGACCAGCCGGGAGCGGGAGGTGCTGCGGCTGGTCGCCGAGGGGCACAGCAACAGCCGGATCGCCGAGCGGCTCTTCATCTCGCCGAAGACGGCCAGCGTGCACGTCTCCCGGATCATCGCGAAGCTGGATGTGACCAACCGGGTGGAGGCCGCGGCGCTGGCCCACCGACTCGGTCTGCTGGACCCGCCGCCGCCCGCGCCGACGCAGCGCCGGGCCCGGTAGTCCTCCGCGCCGACCGGCGGCGCGGAGGACGATCCGTCAGCGGGTGGTGACGACTTCCTGGCGGGCGGCGAGCGCCTGCTGGTAGAGCCGCCCGGCCCGGTACGACGAGCGGACCAGCGGCCCGCTCATCACGCCGGCGAAGCCGATCTCCTCGGCCTCCTCGCGCAGCTCGACGAACTCCTCCGGCTTGACCCAGCGGGTGACCGGGTGGTGCCGGGGGGAGGGGCGCAGGTACTGCGTGATGGTGATCAGCTCGCAGCCGGCCTCGTGCAGGTCGCGCAGCGCCTGGGAGATCTCGGCGCGCTCCTCGCCCATGCCGAGGATGAGGTTGCTCTTGGTGACCAGGCCGTCGGCCCGGGCCTGCCGGATCACGTCCAGCGAGCGCTCGTAGCGGAACGCCGGGCGGATCCGCTTGAAGATGCGCGGCACCGTCTCGACGTTGTGCGCGAGCACCTCCGGGCGCGAGCCGAAGACCTCGGCGAGCTGCTCGGGCACCGCGTTGAAGTCGGGGATCAGCAGCTCGACGCCGCAGCCGGACTGGAGGGCGTGGATCTGCCGGACCGTCTCGGCGTAGAGCCAGGCGCCGCCGTCGGGCAGGTCGTCACGGGCCACGCCGGTGATGGTCGCGTAGCGCAGGCCCATCGCGGCGACGGACTCGGCGACCCGGCGCGGCTCGTCGGCGTCGAACTCGGCCGGCTTGCCGGTGTCGATCTGGCAGAAGTCACAGCGCCGGGTGCACTGGTCGCCGCCGATGAGGAAGGTGGCCTCCCGGTCCTCCCAGCACTCGTAGATGTTGGGGCACCCGGCCTCCTGGCAGACCGTGTGCAGCCCCTCGCGCGAGACGAGCCCGCGCAGCTGGGTGTACTCCGGCCCCATCTTGGCCTTGACCTTGATCCACGGCGGTTTGCGCTCGATCGGCGTCTCGGCGTTGCGCGCTTCGATCCGCAGCAGCCGCCGCCCCTCCGGGGCGGCGGTCGCGGTGCGCGCTGGCTGCTCAGTCGTCGGCGCGGTTTGCTCGATCGTCACGAAATCGAGCCTACGCCGGTCGGCGGCGGTCGATGAACGTCGGGCGACGGCCGTCACCCCGGAAATGTTGTGACACCGGACACGAGCGGTCAAAAAACCCCGTCACATTCCGGTGGTCGTGGTGCTAGCGTGCCGGGCAGAGCTGCGACGGAGCCGAGTAGCGGACCGACCCGCCAGCCCAGAGAGCCGCCGGTTGCTGCGAGGCGGTCTGGCGCCGGCCGCGAAGACCCTCCCGAGCTGCGGGAGGAACGGCGTCCGCGCCCAGTAGAACCCGCCCGGCCGGCCCCGGTGAAAAGGCGACGAACGAGGCTCCCGCCGCGGCGGGGGCGAAGGTGTGGTGGCACCGCGAGGTTCCCGCTCGCCCACACCTCCCTGGGGATCGCGTTGCGATTGACCGAGGAGGTAACCGCCGTGCAACGCATCCTGTCCACTGAACTTTCCGCCCATGTCGGCGCCACCGTACGGCTCGCCGGCTGGGTCCACCGCCGCCGGCTGCTCAAGTCGGTGGCCTTCCTGATCGTCCGGGACGCCGCCGGGCTCGCCCAGGTGGTGGTCGCCGTGCCCGCCGTCCGCGCGCGGGTCGAGGCGCTGCCCGAGGAGACCGTGGTCGAGGTGGTCGGCACGGTGGTCGCGAACCCGACCGCCCCCGCCGGGGTCGAGGTCGTCGATCCGACGGTACGTCCGCTCGGCCCGCCCGCCGTCCCGCCCCCGTTCGACCTCTACCGGCCGGTGCTGACCGCGAGCCTGCCCACCCAGCTCGACCACGCGCCGACCGCGCTGCGGCACCCGACCCGGTCCGCCGCGCTGCGGATCTCGGCCGCGGCCGTGTCCGGATTCCGGGCGACCCTCGACGCGCGGCGGTTCGTCGAGGTGCACACCCCGAAGGTGGTCGGCTCGTCCACCGAGAGCGGCGCGAACGTGTTCGCGCTGGACTGGTTCGGCCGCCCGGCCTACCTGGCCCAGTCGCCGCAGTTCTACAAGCAGCTCATGGTGGGCGTCTTCGAGCGGGTGTACGAGGTGGGGCCGGTGTTCCGCGCCGAGCCGCACGACACGGTCCGCCACCTGGCGCAGTACACCTCGCTCGACGTCGAGCTGGGATTCGTGACCGACCACCGGGACGTGATGGCCGTGCTGCGCGACACGCTGGCCGGGATGCTCGCGGCCGTGGCGGACCGGGCCGGCGCCGCGCTGGACACGCTCGGCGTGACGGTGCCGCCGGTGCCCGCCGAGATCCCGGCGGTGCACTTCACCGACGCGCTGACGATCGCCGGCGCCCCGGCCGACGAACCCGACCTGGCACCCGCCCACGAGCGGGCGCTGGGGGAGTGGGCCCGCGCCGAGCACGGCAGCGACTTCCTGTTCGTCACCGGCTACCCGATGGCGAAGCGGCCCTTCTACACCCACCCGGACCCGGCCCGACCGGCGTACTCGAACGGTTTCGACCTGCTGTTCCGCGGCATGGAGCTGGTCACCGGCGGGCAGCGGCTGCACCGGCACGCCGACTACCTGGCCGCGTTGGCGGCCCGGGGCGAGCCGGTGGAGCCCTACGTCGGCTACGTGGACGCGTTCCGGCACGGGATGCCGCCGCACGGCGGCTTCGCGATCGGGCTGGAACGGTTCGTCGCCCGGCTCACCGGTGCGGCGAACGTCCGCGAGGTGACGGCCTTCCCGCGCGACCTGCACCGGCTCACGCCGTGACCCGGCCGGGTCTCCGCTCGCCTCGGATGCCCGCTCGGCCGGTGTCCGGCTCGCCGGGTCCGCGCTTCGTGCACGCAGGGTGACCGAGGCGCTCTCGGCAGGGCTGCTCACGCCGGGTGAGCGCTCGGCGGTGGATGCCACCTCTGCTCCGTCTCGGCGCGCGGCCCTGACCAGCTGATTCATGGGCATGCGGGAGAGTCGGGGATGGGACTCCGGCTGCCTTTGCTCTGCATCCACGGGCGCAGCGGTCGACGAAGGGGGATCGATGCGTGCGGGGCTGCAGAGCAAAGGCGGCGGCGGGTGAGGGGTGGCGGCGGGCAGGTGGTCACGCTCGGTCACGATGGGCGGAGTGGTGAGCCCACCGGGACCCGGCGCCGCGACGCCCCGGTAGGCGACGATCAGCGCGAGGGCGACCCGAGAGCGCGGAAGAAGGCGCGCGTGGCGGCACCGGGCCGGCGCGTCAGGCCGGGCCGAGCAGGTCCCAGGCGTTGCCGGCCAGGTCGCGGAAGACCGCGACCCGGCCGTACGGCTCGGTGCGGGGCGGGCGGACGAACTCGACGCCGGCCGCGACCATCCGGCGGTACGTGGCGTCGAAGTCGTCGACCTGGAGGAAGAAGCCGACCCGGCCGTGCGTCTGGTCACCGACCGCCGCGGCCTGGTGCTCGCCGTCGGCGCGGGCCAGCAGCAGCCCGGTGCCGCCGCCCGGCGGGCGGACCACCACCCACCGCTTGGGCCGGCCGTCGTTGGTCAGCGACGGCGTGTCCTCGGCCACCTCGAAGCCGAGGACCTCGGTGAAGAAGGCGACGGCCGGGTCGTACTCGGCCACGACGAGGGTGACCAGGTCGAGCCGCACCCGGTCAGACCCGGGTGAGGGTGGGCAGGTGTCGCTCGACCACCGGGAGCACGTCGGCCACGGTGACCGGCCGGCCCAGCTCGGCGGTGAGCGAGGTGACCCCGGCGTCGCGGATGCCGCACGGCACGATCCGGTCGAAGAAGCCCAGGTCGCAGTCGCAGTTGACGGAGAAGCCGTGCAGCGTGACGCCGCGGGCCACCCGGATGCCGATGGCGGCCACCTTGCGGGCCGGCCCGCGGTCGTCCTCCGGCACCCACACGCCGCTGCGCCCCTCGACCCGGCCGGCGGCCAGCCCGAACTCGGCGCAGACGTCGATCAGCAGCTGCTCGGTGCGTCGCACGTAGGCCACCACGTCGACCGGGTCGGGCAGCCGGACGATCGGGTAGCCGACGAGCTGCCCCGGGCCGTGCCAGGTGATCTTGCCGCCGCGGTCCACGTCCACCACCGGGGTGCCGTCCACCGGCCGGTCCCACGGCTCCGTCCGCTTACCGGCGGTGTAGACGCTGGGGTGCTCCAGCAGCAGCACGGTGTCGCCCTGCTCGCCGGCCACCACGGCCTCGTGCAGCCGGCGCTGCTCGTCCCAGGCGGCCTGGTAGTCGAGCAGGCCGGCGCGGACGGCGGTCAGCCCGGAAGTCGTCACGCTCACCCGTCCAGCCTAGTCCCGCCGGTCGGGACCCGGACCCGTGACGCTCGTCGCGTCACGCCGCGGGCACCCGCCACACCCAGACGTCCTCGACCCGCTCGGGCGGGCCCAGCAGGGCGGTGGCGGTGCGGCGCAGCGCCTCCTCGTCGACGTCGTACTTGGCGCCGTGCACCCGGTCGGCCAGCACGACCGCCCGCACGCCCCAGTAGCGCAGGTCGGCCCGCGACTGCTGGATGCTGCCCTCGGTGATGATCGGCACCAGGCCGGTCCGGCCGGCCTGGTCCATCAGCGTGTCGAAGGTGCGCGGCACCGGGCCGATCCGGCCCCGGCCGTCCGGGCCGCCCGGGCCGAGGAAGAAGCCCGCCGGGATGCGGAACTCACCCTGCCGGTGGGCCAGGGCGTACGCCTGCCAGCGCTGGCCGTCGGGGTAGACGTCGACGGTCAGCGGCAGCGGGGTGAGCACCCCGTCGGGCGGGACGTAGCGTGTCCAGGCGCCGGTGGTGATGAACGCCGGGACCGGTTCGCGCACGCTGGTGAGCAGCGGGGTGGGCAGCAACGGCAGCAGCGCGACGGCGAACCCGACCGTCCAGGCCGCGCCGCCGAGCCGGCGCCGGGGCGGCCGGGCCCGCAGGCTGTCGACCGCGTACGCCAGCAGCAGGCCGATCACCGGCGCGACGACCAGCGCCAGCCGCGACGGCAGCGCGGCGTTGACCACCGGCAGGTTGTCCAGCACCCCGAACGGCAGCAGCTGGTCGGTGCGCCGGCCGTTCCACTTGGCCGTCGGCCCCCAGGAGAGCACGGCGAAGACGACCGCGGTCACACCGAGCGCGGCCAGCGTGGCCCGGAACGCCCGGTCGGCGCGCCGCCAGAGCAGGGCGAAGCAGGCGACCGCGAGCAGCAGCAGCGGGACGCCGAAGAAGGAGTTCTCCTCGGTCGGGTTGGGCGCCAGCGAGGTGCCCCACCCGGCCCAGCCGGCCAGCGAGCGGCGCGGGTACGACCCGTACGCGGCGATGTCCTCGGCGTGCACCAGCGGGTCGAAACCGGTGCCGTGGAACCGTTGCGGCCCGGCGAAGTGCAGCCAGAGCGGGTACGCCAGCAGCGCCCCGGCCACCAGCGCGGTCACGCCGAGCCCGGCCGCCATCCGCGGCAGCGCGGCGCGCGCCTCGGCCCGGCGCGCCGGGGCCAGCGCCCAGACCAGCAGGAACACGCCGAGCGCCAGGGCGGTGAAGAACAGCCCCTCGGCGGCGATCGAGAAGGCGACCGCCACCAGCAGGCCGAGCAGGATCCCGCCGGTGATCGCGTGCCCCGGCCGGCGCAGCCGGAACACGCCCCAGACCAGCAGTGGCACCAGCCAGCCCGCGGTCCAGTTCAGGTGCGCGTTGGCGTGCGACACCATCGCCGGGCAGTAGGCGATGAACAGCGCGCCCACCCCGGCGGCCAGCCGGCTGCCGACGAGGTGCCGGCTGAGCAGCCAGTACCAGGCCACCGCGGTGGCGGCCAGGTTGAGCGTGAGGATCACCAGGAACGTCGCGGGCGGCCCGACCAGGTACGTCAGCGGCGCGAAGACCGCCGCGTACACGGTGATCGAGGTGTTGACCGCGAGGTTGACGCCGTCCGGGACGTTGATCAGGTGGGTGAAGAGCGGGTTCTCGCCGTGGGTCAGCGCGTGTCCGCCGAACGCCAGCAGCCACTCGAACAGCGCCTGGTCGCTGGAGTTGACGGTGATCGTGCGGCTGTTCGGATCCCGCCACATGCCGCTGGTGACCCAGAGCGCCAGGGCCACCGCGGCCAGCGTCACCAGCAGGTCGGCGCGCCGGTCGCGAGCGGCGGTGGCCGGCGACGGGCCGGTGACCGGGGACGGGGAGAACGGCACGCAGCGGACGTTACCAATCGGACCTGGGCACACCGCCCGGACGGTGAATGTGTGACCGGCAACCATTCCTGTCGATGAAACACGGACGTAACGTCGCGGCAACTCGGAGAGTGATTCAGTTCACATTCCATGATCGGGAGGTCCCCGTGTCCCGCTCCTCATCCCTCATCACCCGCCTCGCCGGGGCGGCGGCCGGGGTCGTGCTGGCCGCGGCCGCCGTCCTGGTCTCCGCCCTGCCCGCGCAGGCCGCCTCGCTGACCCAGGTCAGCGGGTTCGGTTCCAACCCCGGCAACCTGGCCATGTACGCCTACCGGCCGGACGGCCTGCCGACCAACGCGCCGGCCGTGGTGCTGCTGCACGGCTGCACCCAGAACGCCTCGACGTACTTCACCAACTCCGGCTGGCAGAAGTACGCCGACCAGTGGAAGTTCGCGCTGATCGTGCCGCAGCAGCCGTCCGGCAACAACGCCAACTCCTGCTTCAACTGGTTCGAGACCGGCGACACCGCCCGGGGCCAGGGCGAGGCGCTGTCGATCAAGCAGATGGTCGACTACGCGAAGACGAACTACGGCACCGACGCCGGCCGGGTCTTCGTCAGCGGCCTGTCCGCCGGCGGCGCGATGAGTTCCGTCATGCTCGCCACCTACCCCGACGTGTTTGCCGCCGGCTCGGTGATCGCCGGCATCCCGTACCGCTGCGCCACCAGCACGACCAGCGCCTTCAGCTGCATGAACCCGGGGGTGGACAAGAGCCCCGCGCAGTGGGGCGAACTGGTCCGCAACGCGTACGCCGGCTACTCCGGCAAGCGGCCCCGGGTGGCGGTCTGGCACGGCACCAGCGACTACACGGTCAACGTGGCGAACGCGACCGAGTCGCGGGACCAGTGGACCAACGTGCTCGGCGTCTCGCAGACCCCGACCAGCACCTCGTCGCTGCCGGGCGGCACCAGCCTGGAGGTCTACGGCAACGACCAGGTGCGCGTCTACCGCGTCTCCGGCATGGGCCACGGCACCCCGGTCGACCCGGGTTCGGCCGCCGACCAGTGCGGCACCGCCGGGGCGTACTTCCTGGACACCATCTGCTCGACCTACCGGGACGCGCTCTTCTTCGGCCTGGGCGGCGGCACCACGCCGAGCCCGACCCCGACGGCGACCGCCTCGCCCACCCCGACCTCGTCGCCCTCGCCGACGCCCACCACGGCGCCGGTCTGCGTCACCGCCAGCAACTACGCGCACGTCGTGGCCGGCCGGGCCTACCAGTCCGGCGGGTACGCCTACGCGCTCGGCAGCGGCCAGCGGATGGGCCTCTACAACACCTTCTACACCACGGCGCTGAAGCAGACCGGCCCCAGCTACTGGGTCATCGGCTGCTGACCGCCCGCACCGCGCCGCCCTCGCCGGGTCACTCGGTGAGGGCGGCGTGCAGCGCGCCCGCCAGCTCCGGGTGGGTCCAGGTGAAACCGGCCCTGCCGAGCACCCCCGGCAGCACCCGGGTGCTGGTGAGCGCCTCGTGCGCGAAGCCGCCCAGCGCCACCTTCAGCGCCAGCGCCGGGATCGGCATGATCGCCGGCCGGTGCAGCTGACGGGCCAGCTCCCGGGTGAACTCGGCGTTGGTGACCGGCGCCGGGCCCACCACGTTGACCGGGCCGGCCACGTCGTCGCGGGCCAGCAGGAACACCGCGGCGTCCAGCCAGTCCCGCATCGAGATCCACGGCAGCCACTGCCGGCCGTTGCCCAGCTTGCCGCCGACACCCAGCCGGAACGGCAGCAGCTGCGGCTTGAGCAGACCGCCGTCGCGGTGCAGCGGCAGTCCGGTACGCAGCCGCACCACCCGTACCCCGGCGTCCTCGGCCGGTCGGGTCGCGGCCTCCCAGACCCGGCAGACGTCGGCCAGGAACCCCTCGCCGGCCGGCGCGTCCTCCTCGACGGTCCGGTCGCCAGTGTTGCCGTACCAGCCGACGGCGGAGGAGTTCAGCAGTGCCGCCGGCCGGTCCGTCGCGGGCAGCCCGGCGATCGTGATGGCCAGCGTGGTGGTGCTGTCCACCCGGCTGGTCCGGATCAGCTTCCGGTAGTCGTCGTTCCAACGCTTGTCGCCCACCCCCGCGCCGGCCAGGTTCACCACCGCGTCGGCGTCGGCGACCAGCTGCGGGTCGAGCTGCGCGGCGGACGGGTTCCACTGCCGCTCGTCGGGGGTGCGCGGCGCGCGGCGGACCAGGCGGGTGACCTGGTGGCCGTCCGCGGCGAGCCGGTCGACCAGTCGGGTGCCGAGGAAGCCGGAGACGCCGGCCATGAGGATCCGCATGCTCATATCTTCGAGTACGGAGCGCGATCCGGATGCGTTGAGCGAAATCACTCACTCGTCACGCCCCCGTGTTGCGGAGTCGTCTCACTCACTCACTCGCCCGTGCGGCCGTCGACGGCCTCGCGCAGGATGTCGGCCTGGCCCAGGTGCCGGGCGTACTCGTCGATCATGTGCAGGAGCACCCAGCGCAGCGATCGTTCGGCCCCGGTCCCCGGCGTGCGCCCGACCGCGTCGAGGGGGAGGGCGGCGGCGATCCGGCGGGAGGTCGCCACCTGGTCCCGCCAGATCGCGAAGGTGCCCGGGCCGGTGGCGTCGGCGACGTCGTGGAACGGCGCGTCGAAGTCGTCGGTCAGGTCGAACAGGTCGCCGGGCCAGGGCGCGTCCGCGACCACGCCCTGGAAGTACCAGCGTTCGACGGTCGCGAGGTGCCGGACCAGGCCGAGCAGGGACAGGCCGGTGGACGGCACCGGCCGCGACCGCAACTGCTCGTCGGACAGGTCGGCGCACTTGCGGACCAGGGCGTCGCGCTGGAAGTCGAGGAACGTGTCGAGCAGCGTGCGCTCGTCCGCGCCGGGCGGCAGCGCGAAGCGGCGGTCGGACCCGGCGTCTCCGGGCGTCACGGCGCTCACGCCGCCGCCGTAGCCGTGCGCAGGTCGGCCAGGAGGCGCTCCACCTCGGCGTACGCCGTCTCCAGCAGCGGTCCGTGGGCCAGCGCGCCGCCGATCGCCCGGCAGCCCATGCCGATGGCGCTGACCTCGATGCCGCTGCGCCCGAGTCGTCGTGTCGTCGTCATGGCCTCAGTGTCCTATCTCGAGTGCGCTCGACGTCGACCCGTTTCCGGCCAGCCGGGGCAGGAGCGGCGCGAGCGCGGCGACGGCGTCGGCGCGTACCACGAAACGGGTGACGCCCCAGCGGCGCTCGTGCCCGGCGACGGCCGCGGCGATCTCGTCGGCGGTGCCGGCCAGCACGAACGGAGTGGCCAGCACCTCCGCCGGCGTGAGGCCGGTCTCGGCGGCCGTCTCCGCGGCGACCGACTCGGCGTCGTCGGTCACGGCGAACCGCTGGACCAGCGCCTCCAGGACCGGCGGCGCGCCACGGCCGGCCGCGCCGGCCGCCACGTGGGCGAGCTGCGCCTCGATCTGGTCGGCCCGCCAGCGGGCCTCGTGCTGGTGGCCGTCGGCGAGGGTGCGGCCGAAGCCGGTCAGGCCGACCACGTCGGCGTGCGCGCCGGCCCAGCGCAGCAGCGTCGAGTTGGCCGTGCCCATGGTGAGCGGGATCCGGTCCTGGACCGGCCGGGGCGCGTCCAGGCGGGCGGCGTGGGCGGTCAGGTCCGGCGTGTCGACGGTGACCTCGTCACCGGCCAGCAGCGCCCGCACCGCCTCGGCCACCGCGACGCAGCGGCGGACCCGGCCGGCGACGTCGGGACGTTCGCGCCCGACCGCCCGCCACTCGGCCGGGGTGTGGCCGGCGCCGAGGCCGAGCCCGGCCCGCCCGCCGGAGACCACGTCCAGGGTGGCCACGTCGGCGGCGAGCAGGACCGGCTCCCGGACGCCGGCGTTGGAGACGTACGAGCGCAGGCGCAGCGTGCCGGTCACCGCCGCCGCGGCGGCGAGCGCCACGAACGGGGACGGGCCGGAGCCGGGATGGTCGGCCGCGGACAGCGCGTCGAAACCGGCGGCCTCGACGGTGCGGGCCAGCTCCACCCAGCTCGCCGCGTCGGTGGGCCGGGCCTGTACGGAGAAGGTCGCCATCGGCCCAGTCTCCGGCCGCGCCCCTCGCCGCACCCACCCCTTCTGCCGAGGGCCGAAGGGGTGGGGACCCGGCCCGACACCTCACACGGCGTCGAGGCGGGCCAGGTCGGCGGGGGAGAGGCGCAGGGCGCCGGCGGCGATGTTCTGCTCCAGGTGTGCCGGGTTGCCGGTGCCGGGGATCGCGAGCACGTTCGGGCCGCGTCCCAACGTCCAGGCCAGCCGGATCTGGGCCGGGCTGACACCGTGTTCGCGGGCCACGGCGACGACCTCCGGGTGCTCCTCGCCGGTGGCGCCGGCCTCCCGCCCGCTGGTGACGATGGAGAAGAACGGCACGAACGCGGTGCCGTGCGCGGCGCAGTCCCGGATCAGCTCGTCGTGGCTGCGACGGTAGCCGAGGCCGTACGAGTTCTGCACGCAGACCACCGGCGCGACCGTCCGCGCCTCGGCGACCTGGTGCGGGCGCACCGCCGAGACGCCGAGGTGCCGGATCAGCCCGGCGTCGACCAGCTCGGCGAGCGCGCCGTAGTGCTCGGCCAGCGGCTCCGGGCCGTGCACCCGCAGGTTGACCACGTCGAGGTGGTCCCGGCCGAGCTGGCGGAGGTTCTCCTCGACCTGGCCGCGCAACTGGTCCGGCCGGGCCGCCGGCAGCCACCCGCCGGACGGGTCCCGACCCGGTCCGACCTTGGTCACGATGACCAGGTCCTCCGGGTACGGCCACAGCGCCCGGTTGATCAGCTCGTTGGCGGAGCGCAGCGGGGAGAAGTAGAACGCCGCCGTGTCGATGTGGTTGACGCCCAGCTCGACCGCGCGGCGCAGCACGGCGACGGCCCGGTCCCGGTCGCTCGGGCTGCCGTCGGCGTTCGCGGTCAGCCGCATCGCGCCGAGGCCCATCCGGTTGACGGTCAGGTCGCCGAGCTGCCAGGTGCCGGCCGCGCCGGCGTGGACGGTGTCGGTGGTCATGGGGTCCCCGTTCTGTCGTGGCCCGGTGGTGGACCGAGTGGTTCCACGGACAGGACCCCCGGTCGGTTCACCGCTTCGCGCTCACTCGCCCTCGTCGCGGTCGTCGGGCTGCTCGTGCCAGCGGGCCCGCCACGCCGCCTCGTGCGCCTCGTGGCTGGCCCGCTCCTCGAAGACCAGCTTCCGCAGCGCCCGCCGGCCCTCGTCGAAGACGATCACCTCGACGGCCACCATACCGACCGTGATCGCGGTCAGCAGGCCCAGCGCGGCCAGGCCCGGCACCCGCTCGGCCAGCGGGATCGACACGCCGAGCAGGAGCACGGCCGCGACCCGGGTCCAGCTCAGCGTGCGCAGCGTCCGCGCCTGGAACAGCATGTTGCCGCAGAGATAGCAGGCCACCCCGCCGAAGAGCAGTGGCACGGCGGGCCCGTGCGCCGGTTCGCCCGGCGACACGTTCGGGTCGGCGATGCCGTGCACGATCATCTCGGCGCCGAGCGCGAACAGGATGATGCCCGCGATCATCGGCAGGAACAGGTACGCGTACGCGTCCCGGGCCATCGCCACCCGCGGACCGCCTTCGGCGGCGTGCAGAGCGATCCGGGCGGCCGGCCCGACCATGTCGTAGTGCGCCCACCAGAGCGCGGCGGTGAAGAAGATGCCGAGCACCGCCGCCGCCACGGCCGGCCAGGTGGGCGGCTGCCCGAGCAGGTTGCTGCCCACCCCGACCGAGATGACCGACTCGCCCAGCGCGATGATCAGGATGAGGTCGTACCGCTCGGTCCAGTGCTCGGCCGAGGCGACGCCCCAGCCCCACGTGCCGGCGACGAGGCCGGTGCTGTACTGCAGCACCACGACGGTCGCCCACAGCCCGTCCCGCACCGCCGCCGCCGAGGTGAGACCGTCGACCGTCGGCGGCACCAGCGCGGCGACCAGCAGCAGCGCGGTGCTGCCGATCACCTCCGGGGCGAACCGGACCAGTTGCCGGCGCTCGTTCGGGCTGTCCCGCACGACGTGCAGGTAGAGCAGCAGGTGCACCAGCCGCAGCACGGTGTAGCTCAGCGCCGCGACGATCGGTCCGGCCGCGTTGCCGCGCGGGTCGCGGAACGCGTTCGGCAGCGACAGCGCGAACGTGAACAGCGCGGCCATGCCGACGGTCATGAGCACCGGGACGAAACCCTCGCCGAGGCGTACCCGGGTGGCCACCACGCTGTGCACCACCCACGACCACCAGAGCACGGCGAGGACCAGCAGCGCGTGCAGCAGCGCGCCGCCGGTCACCTGGAGCGCGGTGGCCCGGGTGATGATGAAGAACGAGAAGACGAAGACCAGGTCGAAGAAGATCTCGAACCGGTCCACCCGGGCCCCCGGGGCCACCGGCACGGCCGGCCCGAGGCGCCCCCGCCACCCGTACCCGCTCACCGGCCGAGTCTGTCAGCGCCCCGGCGGCGGCGGGCCGGAACGACGCGGACCGCGTCCCGGTCAGCCCTGCCGGTGACGCAGCCCGTCCATCAGCAGGTCGAGCAGGCGGCCGGCCTGGTCGCGCTGGTCGGGCTCACCGGCCACCAGGGAGACGCCGCTCAGGCTCGCGAGCACGTCGGCGGGGGCCACGTCGGCGCGTACGGTGCCCTCGGCCGCGCCGGCCGCCAGCAGGTCGCCCAGCGCGGCGAGCAGCCGGTCCCGGCTGTGCGCGTACGGGTTGGCGCCGGAGGCGATGGCGAGCCGCAGCGCGTCGGCCATGCCCCGCTTGGTGGCGAGGTAGTCGACGAACCGGTCCATCCACGCGCGCAGCGCCGCCTCGGCGGGCCGGTCCGCCAGCAGTTCCGGCCCGGCGTCGCAGAGCTTGGCCAGCTCACTGCGGTAGGCCGCCTCGATCAACGCCTCCCGGGTCGGGAAGTGGCGGTAGAGGGTGCCGATGCCGACCCCGGCCTCCTTGGCGACCCGATCCAGCGTTACCTCGGCGCCTGCCCGGGAAAACGCCTGGACTGCGGCGTCCAGCAGTCGCTGCCGGTTGCGCAGCGCGTCGGCGCGCAGCGGTCGGTCGGGCACGGCTCCTCCTCGGCTCGACCGGAGCACGCGTCCGGCCGGACTGGCAACCGGAGGATCCTCCGGTTACTGTAGCGTTAACGGAGGGTCCTCCGCTTCTCATCGTAGCGGGCGGACGTCGATCCGCCCCGCCGTCGACAAGGATGGATCATGACCACCAGCACTCCCGTCACCACCCCGTTCTCCCGCGAGACCACCGCCCTGGAGGTGGTCCGCGACCTCGACCTGACCGGCCGGCGCGCCGTCGTCACCGGCGGCGCCTCCGGGATCGGCGTCGAGACCGCCCGCGCGCTCGCCGCCGCCGGGGCGGACGTCACCCTCGCGGTCCGCAACCCGGACGCCGGGCAGCGCGCCGCCGCCGACATCACCGGCACCACCGGCAACGACCGGATCCTGGTCGCCCCGCTCGATCTCGCCGACCTCGACTCGGTGGCGGCCTTCGTCCGCACCTGGGACGGCCCGCTGCACATGCTGGTCAACAACGCCGGCATCATGGCCTCGCCCGAGATGCGCACCGAGCAGGGCTGGGAGATGCAGTTCGCGACCAACCACCTCGGGCACTTCGCCCTGGCCACCGGGCTGCACCCCGCACTCGCCGCGGCCGGGGGCGCGCGGGTCGTCTCGGTCAGCTCGGCGGCCCACCTGCGCTCGGCCGTGGTCTTCGACGACATCCACTTCCGGCAGCGGCCGTACGACCCGTGGGAGGCGTACGGCCAGTCCAAGACCGCGAACGTGCTCTTCGCGGTCGAGGCCAGCCGGCGCTGGGCCGACGACGGGATCGTCGTCGACGCGCTGATGCCGGGCGCGATCCGGACCAACCTCCAGCGCTACATCAGCGACGAGGAACTGGACCGGATGCGCGCGCAGAGCGGCGGCGGGGCGGCCTACTGGAAGACGCCCGAGCAGGGGGCGGCCACCTCGGTGCTGGTCGCGGCCTCGCCGCTGGTCGCCGGCGCCGGTGGCCGGTACTTCGAGGACTGCCAGGAGGCCGGGGTGAACCAGCCGGGCACCCGCACCGGCTACGCCCCGTACGCCCGGGACCCGGAGGCCGCGCAGCGGCTGTGGACGGTCTCCGAGGAGCACCTGCGCGGCTGACCCGCGAAACGTCGGAGGGGCGCGCGGCAGTCGCCGCGCGCCCCTCCGCCGTCGAACGTCAGAGGCCCAGCTCGGCCTCGAAGTTGCCGGCCTCCAGCCGCTCCTTGACCGAGGTCAGGAAGCGGGCGGCGTCGGCGCCGTCGATCAGGCGGTGGTCGTACGACATGGCCAGGTAGACCATCGACCGCACCGCGATGACCTCGCCCAGCTCCGGGTCGTTGACCACGACCGGACGCTTCACCACGGCACCCGTGCCGAGCATCGCCGACTGCGGCGACGGCACGATCGGGGTGTCGAAGAGCGCGCCCCGGCTGCCGGTGTTGGTCAGCGTGAACGTCGCACCGGCCATCTCGTCCGGAGTGATCTTGTTGGCCCGGGTGCGCTCGGCCAGGTCGGCGATCCGCTTGGCGATGCCGCCCATGTTGAGGTCACCGGCGTTGTGGATGACCGGCACGAGCAGCCCGCGCTCGGTGTCCACCGCGATGCCCAGGTGCTCGGCGGCCGGGTAGGTGATCGTGCCGCCCTCCAGGTCCATGCTGGCCTGGATGATCGGGTGGGTCTGCAGCGCCTCGATCGCGGCCAGGGCGAAGAACGGCAGGAAGGACAGCTTCACGCCGTGCTTGGCCTGGAACGAGTCCTTGGCCCGGGCCCGCAGCTTGGCGACCTTGGTGACGTCGACCTCGACGACCGTGGTCAGCTGCGCCGTCTCGTGCAGCGACTGCTGCATCCGCTTGGCGATGGTCGCCCGGATCCGCGGCAGCTTCTCCGTGGTGCCCCGCTTGGCGCTCGGCTGCGGCTTGGCGGCCGGCTGGGCCGGCGCCTTCGCGGCGGCGGGCTCGGCGGCGGCCGGCGCGGCCGTGGCGGCCTTCGCCTTCTCGGCCGCCTCCAGCACGTCCTGCTTGCGGATCCGGCCACCCACGCCGGTGCCGTTGACCGAACCCAGGTCGACGCCGTGCTCGGCGGCGAGCTTGCGGACCAGCGGCGTCACGTAGCCGGCGGCCTCCTCGCCGCCGCCCTGGGCCGGCGCGGTCGGACGCTGCGGGGTGGCGGTCGGCGCGGCCGGCTGGGCGGCCTGCTCGGCCTTGGCCGGCTGCGCGGCCGTCTCCGCCTCGGCGGACGGCTCGTTGTAGGACAGGCCCGGGGTCGGCTCCTCGACCTTCGGCTCCGGCTTCGGCTCGGCCTTGGGCTTCGCCTCCGGCTTCGGCTCGGGCTTCGCCTCCGCCTTGGGCTCGGGCTTCGGCTCCGCCTTCGGCTGGGCCGGCGCGGCGCCGGCCGCCCCGACGATCGCCAGCACGGCGCCGACGTCGGCGGTCTCGTCCTCGGCGACCTTGATCTCCTGCAGCGTGCCGGCGACCGGCGACGGGATCTCGGTGTCGACCTTGTCGGTGGAGACCTCCAGCAGCGGCTCGTCCACCTCGACGGTCTCGCCGACCTGCTTGAGCCAGCGGGTGACCGTACCCTCGGTGACGCTCTCGCCCAGGGCCGGCATGGTCACCGGGGTGCCCTCGCCCGACGGCGCGGCGGGCTGGGCCGGCTCCTCGACGGCCGGCTGCTCGGCCTCGGCGCCCGGCTCGGCGGCGGCCTGCTCGGCCTGCTGCTCCGGCTCGGGGCCGGTGCCCTCGGCGGCGGCGGTCGGCTCGGTGGCCGGCTCGGCCTCCTCGGTGGGGGCCGCGCCCGCGTCCTCGCCCTCACCGGCGATGACGGCCAGCTCGCTGCCGACCTCGGCGGTCTCGTCCTCGCCGACCACGATCCGGCTCAGCACGCCCGCCGCGGGCGACGGGATCTCGGTGTCGACCTTGTCGGTCGACACCTCGAGCAGGGGCTCGTCGACCTCGACGGTGTCACCCTCCTGCTTGAGCCAGCGCGTGACGGTGCCCTCGGTGACGCTCTCGCCGAGCCGGGGCATGGTGACCGATACCGGCATGTTCTCCAGACTCCTTCATTCCCCTGGTGGGATCATCGCCCGTCGCCGGACGCCGCGGTTGTCGTGTCAGGCGTGCGCGTGCAGCGGCTTGCCGGCCAGGGCCAGGTGCGCCTCGCCCAGGGCCTCGTTCTGGGTCGGGTGGGCGTGCACGAGCTGCGCCACCTCGGCCGGGTAGGCCTCCCAGTTGTAGATGAGCTGGGCCTCGCCGATCAGCTCACCCACCCGGGCGCCGACCATGTGCACGCCGACCACCGGGCCGTCGTCCACCCGGACCAGCTTCACGTGGCCGGCGGTCTTGAGGATCTGGCTCTTGCCGTTGCCGCCCAGGTTGTAGTTGTAGGTCTTGATCTTGTCGGCGCCGTACTGCTCCTTGGCCTTCGCCTCGGTCAGGCCGACCGAGGCCAGCTCCGGGTCGCAGTAGGTGACGCGCGGGATGCCGGCCTCGTCGATCACGGCCGGGGTCTTCCCGGCGATCTCCTCGGCGACGAAGATGCCCTGCTGGAAGCCGCGGTGCGCGAGCTGGAGGCCGGGCACGATGTCGCCGACCGCGTAGACGTTCGGCACGCTGGTGCGCAGCCGCTCGTCGGTCAGCACGTAGCCGCGGTCCATCTTGACGCCCTGCTCCTCGTAGCCGAGGTTGGCGGTGTTCGGGCCGCGGCCCACGGCGACCAGCAGCAGCTCGGCCTCGACCGTGTCGCCACCGGAGATCGTCAGCTTGACGCCGTTGTCCGTCTTCTCGACCTTCTCGAACGGCTTGCCGACCTTGAAGTTGATCTTCCGCTTGCGGAACGCCCGCTCCAGCGCCTTCGACGACTCCTCGTCCTCGGCGGCGACCAGGCGGGGCAGCGCCTCGACGATGGTCACGTCAACGCCGAAGGACTTCCAGACGCTGGCGAACTCGACGCCGATCACGCCGCCGCCGAGCACGATCGCCGACGCCGGGACGCGGTCCAGGGTCAGCGCGTGGTCGCTGGTGATAATCCGCTCGCCGTCGACCTCCAGGCCGGGCAGGCTCTTCGCGTACGAGCCGGAGGCCAGCACGATGTTGCGGCCGGTGTAGCGCTTGCCGTCGACCTCGACCACGTTCTTGCCGACCAGCTTGCCGTGGCCCTCGACGATGGTGATCGCCTTGTTGCTCTTGAGCATCCCCTGGAGGCCCTTGTACAGGCGGGCGATCACGCCGTCCTTGTACGAGTTGACGCCCGCCATGTCGATGCCCACCAGCTCGGCCTTCACGCCGAACTGCTCGGACTCGCGGGTCTGGTCGGCGATCTCAGCCGCGTGCAGCAGCGCCTTGGTCGGGATGCAGCCGTTGTGCAGGCAGGTCCCGCCGAGCTTGCCCTTCTCGATGAGCGCGACGGAGAGATCCAGCTGGGCGGCGCGCAGCGCGGTCGCGTAGCCGCCGCTACCACCTCCGAGGATGACGATGTCGAAGGTCGTGTCGTTCGGCTCGCTCACATCCAACTCCCAGGTCGCGTCACTGCATCGGGGGTTACGGCGGAGTAACAGGCACACCCCACCTCGGTCATCTTGTCACCACCCCGGGCCGAGCGCGTACCGAGGTGCCCAACGACACGTCGACGACACGTACCCTTGGCATCGTCTTCGATGATGTCCGGGGGAGGAGTGGGTCCGGTGGCGCTGTTCCGACGACGCAAGCGGGTGGCCGCGGTGAGCCGCGACCGGGCCGCCGACCGCGCCGATCTGGACCACCTTGAGAACTTCGTCCGCAGTCGGCGGGGCGTCGAGGCGTTCCTGGAGCCGCGGACGACGGTCACCGAGACCACCGTGATGCTGATCGCCGACGACGGCGAGTGGACCCGTCGGCGGGTCGGCAGCCCGGACGAGGCCCGCCGGTGGGCCCACAAGATCGCGATCCCGATCTACGACGTGCGGCTGATGGGCTACCCGCAGCGGATGCGCGACTACAACGAGCGCCGCAAGCGCCGTCCCGAGCTGTTCTAAGCCGTCCGAGCCGTCCGAGCGCACGTGTTAAGAAGGGCCCCTTCTACAACGCCAGGCGTTAAGAAGGGGCCCTTCCTTGCACGTCAGCCGTTGGCGGCGACGTCGTCCACCAGGTGGAGCAGGGTACGCACCGGCACGCCGGTGCCGCCCTTGGTCCAGTAGCCGGTCGCCTCGCCCGAGTGGTAGCCCGGCCCGGCGATGTCGATGTGCGCCCAGGCCACGTCGTCGGTGACGAACTCGCGCAGGAACACGCCGCCCTGCAGCATGTGCCCGGCCCGGTCCATCCCGGCGTTGACCTGCGAGATGTCCGCGACCTCGGACTCCATGCCCTTGCGCACGTCGTCCGGCAGCGGCATCGGCCAGGCCGGCTCGCCGGTCGCGTCACCGGCCACCCGGACCCGCTCGCACAGCTCCGGGGTGCCCATCACGCCGGCGATCCGCTTGCCCAGCGCGACCACCTGGCCGCCGGTCAGCGTCGAGGTCTCGAACAGGTAGTCGGCGCCGTCCTCGCACGCCCGGGCGATGGCGTCGGCCAGCACCATCCGGCCCTCGGCGTCGGTGTTGAGCACCTCCACCTTCTTGCCGTTGTACATGCTGATCACGTCGCCCGGCCGGTAGCTGGTGCCCGACGGCATGTTCTCCGCCATCGGCAGGTAGCCGGTGACCGTCACCGACGGCTTGAGCGCCGCGACCGCCAGCATGGCCGCGCCGACCGCCGCCGCGCCGGCCATGTCCGACTTCATCTCCCACATGCCCTGCGCCGGCTTGATCGAGATGCCGCCGGTGTCGAACGTGATGCCCTTGCCGACCAGCGCGACCCGCTTGCCGTTGCCGCCGCCCGCGGGGGTGTAGGTGAGCTTCACCAGCCGCGGCGGGGCCTCGGAGCCCTGACCGACCGCGAGGATGCCGCCGTAGCCGCCGGCGGCCAGCGCCGCCTCGTCCAGCACCTCGACCTCCAGCCCCGCCTCGCGGGCGGCGGCGGAGACGACGTCGGCGAACGCCGGGGGACGCAGCTCGTTCGGTGCGGTGTTCACCCAGTCCCGACTGGCCCGCACCGCGCCGGCCACCGCCTGCGCGCGGGTGACCTCGGCCTGGGCGGTCCCGTCGGCCGCGTCCGGCACCGCGACCAGCACCTCGGCCACCGGCTCCCGCCGGGTCGGCTGCGGCTTGGTCTTGTAGCCGGCGAACCGGTAGCCGCCGAGCAGCGCGCCCTCGGCGACCGCGCGCAGCGCGGCCGGCGCGTCGGCGTCGTCGGGCAGCGGCAGGGCGAGGGCGACGCGCGGGGCGCCGGCCAGCGCCCGGACCGCGGCGCCGGCGGCGCGGCGCAGCGACTCGGGCCCGGGTGCGGCGCCGGAGGGCTCCGGGCCGAGCCCGACGGCGGCGACCACCGGGGCGGTCACCGTGCCCAGCGTGGCCAGCTTGATCACCTCGCCGGGGCCACCGGTCGCGCCGAGCAGGGCCAGCGTCTCGGTCAGCTTGCCGTCGAACGCGGCGGCGATGCTCTCCGCGCCGCTGGCCAGCAGCAGAGCGTCGGCGGGTGCGCCGCTGCCCGGCTCGGTGGACTGGCTGTGCACGCCGATCACGATCGCGTCGACGGCGAGTTCGGCGGGGTCGGTGTCGACCAGGCTGAGGGTGGTGCGGGGCGATGTCACGAAAGCTACTCCGGGCGGGCCGGGCCGGCCGCGTCGTCGCGTACCGGCGGTGAAGGTCTCTCCGGCGGCAACCTACCCGTCGGAGGCGTGGCTGTCCCGCCGATGGGCCTCGACGGGATCCCGCCGATGCTAACCAGCCCGGTCCGGGCCGGTAAGTTGCCACCCATGACCGAGGTGACCTCCGACGCCGCCGAGACCCGGCTGCGCCGCTCCCCGCTGCACGAGCGACACACCGCGCTCGGCGCGAAGTTCGCCCCCTTCGGGGGCTGGCAGATGCCGCTGGAGTACGCCGGCGGCGGCGTGCTCAAGGAGCACACCGCCGTGCGGACCGCTGTGGGTGTGTTCGACGTCTCCCACCTGGGCAAGGTCCGGGTCACCGGGCCGGGCGCCGCCGACTTCGTCAACGCCTGCCTGACCAACGACCTCGGCCGGATCGCGCCCGGAAAGGCGCAGTACACGCTCTGCTGCGACGACGCCACCGGCGGCGTGGTGGACGACATCATCGCCTACCTGCACGCCGACGACCACGTCTTCCTGGTGCCGAACGCGGCCAACACCGCCGAGGTGGCCCGCCGGTTGCGCGCCGCCGCGCCGGACGGCGTGACCGTCACCGACGAGCACGAGGCGTACGCCGTGCTCGCGGTCCAGGGGCCGCGCTCGGCGGAACTGCTCGACGGGCTCGGCCTGCCCACCGGGCACGAGTACATGAGCTTCTCCACCGCCGCGCTGGCCGGCGTGGAGCTGACCGTCTGCCGCACCGGCTACACCGGCGAGCTGGGCTACGAGCTGGTCGTGCCCGCCGAGCACGCGGTCGCGGTCTGGGACGCGCTGCTCGCCGCCGCCGACGAGGTGCGCGCCTGCGGCCTGGCCGCCCGGGACACGCTGCGCACCGAGATGGGCTACCCGCTGCACGGGCAGGACCTCTCCCCGGAGATCACCCCGGTGCAGGGGCGCTCCGGCTGGGCGGTGGGCTGGGACAAGCCGGCCTTCTGGGGCCGGGACGCGCTGCGTGCCGAGAAGGCCGCCGGTCCGGCCCGTACGCTGCGCGGCCTCACCGCCGTCGACCGGGCCATCCCGCGTCCCGGCATGGCCGTGTACGCCGGCGACACGCAGGTCGGCGTCGTCACCAGCGGCACGTTCAGCCCGACGCTCAAGCACGGCGTCGCGCTGGCGCTGGTCGCCACCGACCCGAAGCTGCCCGACGGCGAGGAGCTGGAGGTCGACATCCGCAGCCGGCGGGCCCGGATGCGCCTGACGAAGCCCCCCTTCGTCCAGCCCTCCGTCCGCTGAACCGCGCGGGTCAGTCCTCGGCGAGGCGCTCGCCGGCGTCGAGGACGGCCTGCGTCCAGCCGCCCTCCAGCACGCCGGTGCCGTCCAGCACGGCCCAGTCGACCACGTCCGACGCCTCCACCACGACCGGCGAACCGATCCGCACGCCGGGGTCGGTGTCGGCGTCGCTGGCGCTGGCGCCGACGATCCGCTCCGGTACCTCCCAGGAGGTCACCCCGGCCCAGACGTACTCGGGGCCCTCGTCGCCGGGCAGGCCGTACTTGACCACCAGCTGGCTCTCGTCGGGCAGCCGGCCGGACAGGAACCGGGCCCGGATGTCGCCGAGCGAGGCGCGGGCGGTGGCCACCGCCCGGCTCATCGCGTCGCCGGTGCGGGTGTAACGGACGTCCGGCTGGATGCCGCTGAACAGCGTCGCGCAGGCGGCGGCGAAGTAGCGCCCGGGCGGGCCCGGGTGGCCGGCCGGCGGGTTGAGGCTCAGGAACGAGTCGGCGTCCGGGTCGGTGGCCGGGTCCAGCTCCAACCGCAGCAGCACCGGGGCCGTCGCGCCGTGCTGCTCCGGATTGCCGTACGCGACCGCGATGTCGTGCCCGGTCACCGTGGCCAGCACCGGCAGCTGCACGAACGCCGGCACCTCCTCGCCGGCCAGCCCGTCGGTCCAGTCCCGCAGCAGCCGCCGGGCCGCCCCGGTCATCACCGCGCCCCAGGCCCGGGTGAGGTGGTCCGGCACGCCCTGGGCCTGCAACTCCAGCAGCCCGAACCGGCGCAGCCCCTTGGTGGTGAACCAGAGCCCGTCGGCGTCCGAGGAGTAGGGCACCAGCACCCAGTCGACCAGCCGGATCCGGCCGTGCTCGTCGGGCAGCGAGCGCAGCGCGGCCGCCGGGTCGAGGAACTGGAGCCCGAAGACGTCCACCACGTCCCCGCCGACCGTTTCGGCGACCGCCGCGGCCACCGCCCGGGCCGCCCACTCGTGCGCCGGCGGCCAGCCCGGCCGGTATTCGGCCTGCACCACCACCAGGTGGGTGGCGGCGGCCAGCCGGGCCAACTGCTCGTCGGTGGCGCCGAACGCGCTGAGCAGGTCCGGCGGCAGCTCCGGGAACTCGTCGACGGTGCGTGTGTCCACGCTCATCAGGGGGCTGTCCAGCATCTGCTTCGCCAGCCCGTGCACCGGCTCGGCGAGCCGGCCGGCCAGGCCCTCGACCGCGGTCTTCGGGCTGACCCGGGGCAGCCCGGCGATCGGCACCAGATAGGTCGCGTCGAGCGACTCGGGCACCGGTACGGGCAGGAAGTCGTCCGTGATGAGCATGTCGTCCCCCTCGACCGCGCCGGTGCACCAACCCGAACGCTACCCGTCCGACCGGGTGCCGATCAGCCGGTCAGGACCAGTCCCAGGTAGGACAGCGTGGTGACGATCTCCACGAGGGCGCCGAGGACGTCGCCGGTGATCCCGCCGAAGCGGCGTACCAGGTGTCGCCGGAGCCCGGCCGCGACGGCCAGCGCGCCGAGCACGGCGAGCGGCCCCTGCCACGGGCGGGCCGGCACGGCGGGCGCGGCCAGCAGTGCCACGGCGAGCGCGCCGACGGTCGGGGCCACCCACCCCACGGTGCCGGCCACCAGCGCGCCCAGGCCCTCCGGCCGGGCCGCCGGCACCCCGCGGCGGCAGGCCAGCGTCACTCCCAGCCGCCCGGCCGCCGTGGCCGCGACCACCGCGGCGAGCGCCGCGACCGCGTCCCGTCCGACCAGCTCCGCGAGCACCGCGGTCTGGAGCAGGAGGACGAGCACCAGCGCGACCACCCCGAACGGGCCGACGTCCGGCTGCTTCATGATCTCCAGGGCGGCCGGGCCGCGGCGGTAGGAGCCGAGCGCGTCCACGGTGTCGGCCAGCCCGTCCAGGTGCAGGCCCCGGGTGAGCAGCGCGCCCAACCCGACGGTGAGCCCGGCGGCGACCAGCGGCGGGGTGACGGCGCCGGCGAGCAGCAGCACCCCACCGAGCAGCGCGCCGAGCAGCGCGCCGACCGCCGGGGCCAGGGCCATCGCGGTGCCGGCGGTGGCCCGGTCGACCCGGCCGGCGCGCAGCGGCGCGGTGGTGAACGTGGTCAGCGCCAGCCGGACGCCGTCGGCGAGCCGGGCCTCAGTCGGCACGTCGGCCGGGGAAGACCGGCTCGTCCGCGCCGGTCGTGGTCGGTCCCGGGCCGGCCGGCTCCGGCTCGGCGAAGTCCGGCTCGTCCGCGCCGGTCGTGGCCGGTCCCGGTCCGGCCGGCTCGGGCTCCGCGAAACTCTCGTCCTCCGCGCCGCCGCCGAGCGACGGGTGCACCGGCAGGGTGGCGGCCAGCGTCAGCGCCGAACGCAGCAGCGGCAGGGCGGCCAGCGCGGTCGCCCCCTCGCCCAGGTCGAGGCGCAGGTCCAGCAGCGGTGTCAGGCCGAGGACGTCGGCGGCGAGCCGCACCCCGGGACGGCCGCCGTGGTCGGGCAGCAGGCACCAGTGCCGGGCCTGCCCGGCCAGGTCGCGGCTGACCATCCCGGCGGCGGTGCCGACCGGGCCGTCCAGCAGCACCGGGACCCGTCGGGCGGTGGCGCCGAGCAGCACCCCGGTGGCCATCGCGATGTCGCCGCCGCCCAGCTCGGAGAGGATGTCGTGGGCCTCCCGGGGCGAGCGCCGGGTGCGGTGCAGCGCGTCCCGGACGGCCGCGCAGCGGACCATCCAGGCCGCGTCGTCGATCTCGCCCTGCTCGTTCACCACCCGGCCGAGCACGGCCGGGGGTTCCGCGCCGGCCGTGGCCGCCAGCACCGCGGCGGCCGCCGCCTCGGCGCCGGCCCCGCACGCCGCCAGCACCAGCAGCTGTACGCCGGCGTCGGCGGCCTGCTCGGCCAGGCGCCAGCCGTAGCGCAGCGCCGCCTCGACCTGGTCGGCGGGAAGCGCCGGACCGTCCTCGAACGGCGCCGAGGTGGGCGCCTCGACGACCTGGAGGCTGGCGCCGTTCTCGGCGGCCAGCCGGGCCAACGCGCCCCGGCCGGCACGGGCCTGCCGGGCGCGGCGGGCCGACTCGCCGGGCGCCGCCCCGGCCGACGCGCCGCCGTCGTGGTCGCCGTGCAGCAGCAGCACCCGGACGGTGTCCCACGGGCGCGGGGTGGCGGTGCCCTGGGTGGCGGCGGCGAAGCCGACCACCTGCTCCAGCAGGCCGAGCCCGGCGCCGGGGACGTCGAGCGTGGCAAGCCGGTCGACCGCCTGCGGCCCGGTGTAGTCGTCCGGCATCGGCAGTTCCATGCCGGGCTGGATGACCAGCCCGGTGGCGATCATCGGCAGCGCCATGGTGGGGGCCGCCCAGTCGCCCGCGCCGGACGTCCCGCCCTGCCCCGGGGTGGGCACCGGCCCGGCGGTCGGGGTGAGCACCTCGGGCAGCGCCACGTCCGGCACGGCCCGACCGCCAGCGTCCGGGACGGAGGTGGGCCCGGGCTGGGTGGCCGCTGCCGTCGCCGTGCCGGCCGACGGTTGCGTGGGCGCGGGGCCTCCCGGGGCGGCCGGCCGTTCCGCCGGGACGGCGGCCGGGGTGGGCGGCTTGAGCCAGGCGGTCTGGCCGGCCACCACGAGCGCGACCGCGTCGCAGGCGTCGGCGACCGCCCGGTTGGTCGCGCCCAGCGCGTCGGTGAACGCCCGGCCCAGCGGCGTGGTGGGCACCAGCGACAGGCCGACCTCCGGGCTGACCAGCACCAGCCGCGCCTGGCTCGCACGGACCGCGGCGGCCAGCTCGGCGACGGTGGCGGTGTCGTCGGCCGGCTGGTGGGCCGGGTCGAGCAGCACGGTGACCCAGCCGCCGAGGTCGTCCACGAGCACGGTGTCGTTCGGGCCGGCGGCGGTGATCAGCTCGGCCAGCCGGCCCGGATCCGCCGCGGTCTCCTCGGTGGTCCAGCTCCCCGGCCGGCGGGCGCGGTGCGCCGCGAGGCGGCCCGCCCACTCGGTGTCCTCCGGGTCCCCGGAAGGGGCGGTGGCCACGTATCGGACCGTGGGCGCGTCGGCGACCAGTGACTCGGCGAACTCGGACTTGCCGGAGCGGATACCGCCGAGCACGAGGAGGGTGTGCCACCCGTCAACGGACATGCCCGTACCTTAGTTCTCCCGCCCGCACCCCGCCCTTCCCGGCCCGTCCTTGCCCGCCGCCGGCGTCGATCTTGCAGTTGTCGCCCCCGAGATGCGGGGAATGCCGGTTGTGTCGGGGCGGCAACCGCAAGATCGCGGGGGCCGGGGGTGGTCGGGTCAGTCGCAGTGTTCGAAGGGGCTCGTGTAGGTGGCGTCGGGGGTGGAGCCGCCCCACTTCACGCAGACGCCGGCGGCGGTGGCCCGGACCGGGCCGGCGTAGTACTGGTAGCCGCCGCTCTGGGTCTGCCGGGCCCTGCCCTGGACCTCCAGGTACGTGGTCACCGTGGTCACCCGGCCGACGTCGGCGTCCTTGAGCGTCACCACGCAGTTGGCGCCGGACGCGGCGCTGTAGAGCAGATAGACCCGTCCCTGCCGGCTCCCGCCGGCGGTCAACGTGGCCGAGTCGATCACCTGGTAGCCGCTGCCGCACACCTGCGTCGCGGTGTACGGGTTCGCCTTCGGCGCCGCCGTCGGGCCGCTCGTCGGGGCGGGGGCGCCGGTGCTCGGCGCCGGTTCGCTCGGTGGCGTGGCGGTGCGGCTCGGCGTGGCCGACGGGGACCGGCCGGGCCGCCCCGCACGGCTCGGGCTCGGCGTCACCGCACCGGCGTCGGCCGCCGTCGGCGCCACCGGGTCGGCGACTGCCGACTCCCCGGCCAACGCGGTCGGGCCGGGCCCCGGACCCGGCTCGTCGGGGGAGCGCAGCGCCGTCACGGCCACCGCGACCAGCACCGCGACCAGGACCAGACCGGCCGCGCCGGCCAGCGCCACCGTCCGCCGCCCGCGTCGCGCCGGCTCCTCCCGCGTCGCCGGCCCCTGATCCGACCCCGCCGACGAAGGGCCACCCGGGCCGGACCTCGGGTACGGGTCGCCCGCTCCGGACGACGGGGACGCGGCGCCCGTACCCCGGCTCGGGGGGCCGGTCGGCGCGGACGCCGGGCTCGCGAGATCGGCCGGCGCGGACACCCGGCCCGGTTCGGCGGGGCCGCTCACCGCCCACGGCGGGCGCGGCGGGGCCGGTACGACGGCCAGCGTGGCGTCGCGGGCGTCCCGCGCGTCCTCGGCCAGGGCCAGCCCGGTCGGGAAGCGGTCGCGCGGGCTCTTCGCCAGCGCACGTCGGACCACCTCGACCACGGCTGGGGGCGTGGTCGGCGGCAGCGGTGGCGGCTCGTCCTGCACGTGCCGCATCGCCACCCGCAGCGGGTTGTCGCCGTCGAAGGGCGGGCGGCCGGCCAGGCAGAAGTACGCCACCGCGCCGAGCGCGTACACGTCGGTGACCGGCGAGACGGGCTGGCCGGCGGCCTGCTCCGGGGACATGTACGAGGCGGTGCCGAGCACCATGTGGGCGGCGGTGATGCCGGCCATGGTGCTGGCCCGGGCGATGCCGAAGTCGACGAGCACCACCGTGCCGTCCCGCTTCACCAGCAGGTTGCCCGGCTTCACGTCCCGGTGCACGATGCCGGCGAGGTGGGCGGCGTGCAGCGCCTGCGCGGCCTGCCCCACCACCGACATGGTGGACGCCGGGTCGAGCCGGCCGGCCTGCCGCACCCAGCTCGACAGCGGCTGGCCGTCGACGTACTCCATCACCAGATAGCTGACCTGGCTGCCGTCGGCGAGCACGGCCGAGCCGAAGTCGTGCACCTGCACGATGCCGGGGTGGCGCAGCGCGGCCAGCATCCGGGCCTCGGCGTGGAACCGGGTGGTGAACTCCGGGTCCGCGACCAGCGACGGCAGCAGCACCTTCACCGCGACGGCCCGGTCCAGGAGCGTGTCGGTGCACCTCCACACGGCGCCCATGCCGCCGGTGGCGATGCGTTCGTCCAGCCGGTACCGCTCGCTGAGCACCACTCCCGAAGTCAGCACCGCGACACCGTACCGGCCGGCGACCGGCATGATCCATGTGGCGGCGGGCCGTCGCGCGGCGGGCCGACTAGGCTTGCGGGGGTTTGGCGTCCCACGGGGCGACGGCGGCGAGGGGAGACGCGGCATGGCGTGGAGCTGGCGGTACGAGGGCACGAACGGCGAAGCGGTCGACGGGCCGGCTGAGTCGTTCCCGAATCAGGCCGATGCCGAGTCCTGGATCGGCCAGACCTGGCGGGAGCTCGCGACGTCCGGCGTCACCACCGTCTCACTGGTCGAGGACGACCGGGTGGAATACCGGATGAGCCTGCAGCCCCCGGCCGAATGACCGGCTACGACCGCCCGGGCGACCCGCTGGTGCTCGGGGTCCCCCGGGCGGCGTTCCGACCCAGCCCGATCTTCCTGGCGCTGGTCGCGCTCTTCGTGGCCAGTGGCGTGATGACCTGGAACCGGTACGGCAACGTCCGGTTCGACGTGTTCCTCTTCGTGGTGTCGGGCTGGCTGGTGTCGCTCTGCCTGCACGAGTACGCCCACGCCGTGATCGCCTACCGGGCCGGCGACCGGGACATCGCGCACCGCGGCTACCTGACGCTCAACCCGCTGAAGTACACCAGCCCGCTGCTGTCGATCGTGCTGCCGGTGGTCGTGGTGCTGCTCGGCGGCATCGGCCTGCCCGGTGGCGCGGTCTGGGTGGACCGGCACGCCATTCCCGGCCGGCTGCGCCACTCCCTGGTCAGCCTGGCCGGGCCGGCCACCAACGTGCTGTTCACGCTGGTGCTGGTGGCGGCGCTGACCTGGGGGCCCGACCTGGGCGGGCCGCTGGAGTTCTGGGCCGGCGTCGGGCTGCTCGCGTTCCTCCAGCTCACCGCCAGCGTGCTCAACCTGCTGCCGGTGCCGGGCCTGGACGGCGGCAACATGATCCAGCCCTGGCTCAGCCCCGCCTACCGGCGGATGTACGACCTGTTCGCCCCGTACGGATTCATCCTGCTCTTCGCGCTGCTGTGGAGCCCGCAGATCAACCGGGTCTTCTTCGGCGGGGTCTTCGCCGTCGGCGAGGCGCTCGGCCTGCCCCGGGAGCTGTACCAGCTCGGGTTCTACCTGATCCGCTTCTGGCAGGGCTGACGCCGTCCCGGGCCGACGGTGACCGCCGGCCCGGGACCGGGCGTCACGGACGCTGGGCCGGGCTCTCGGTCTGGGCCGGGTCCCGCTCGGTGACCGGCTCGACGATCTCGTCGATCGCCTTGAGCAGCTCGGCGTCGAGCTTCACGCCGGCCGCCTTGACGTTGTCGTGCACCTGCTCGGGCCGGGACGCGCCGATGATCGCCGAGGCGACGTTGGGGTTCTGCAGCACCCAGGCGACGGCGAGCTGCGGCATGGTCAGCCCGGCCTGCTCGGCCAGGGGCTTGAGCCGCTGCACCCGGGTGAGCACGTCGTCGGTGAGCCACTTGGCGATGAAGTCCGCGCCGGACTTCTCGTCGGTGGCGCGCGAGCCGGCCGGCGGCGGCTGACCCGGCAGGTACTTGCCGGAGAGCACGCCCTGGGCCATCGGCGACCAGACGATCTGGCCGATGCCCAGCTCCTCGCTGGCCGGGACGACCTCGGTCTCGATGACCCGCCACAGCATCGAGTACTGCGGCTGGTTGGAGATCAGCGGGATGCGCAGCTCACGGGCGAGCGCGTGGGCCTCGCGCAGCTGCGACGCCTTCCACTCCGAGACGCCGATGTAGTGCGCCTTGCCGGAGCGTACGACGTCGGCGAAGGCCTCCATCGTCTCCTCCAGCGGGGTGCTGTAGTCGTAGCGGTGGGCCTGGTAGAGGTCGACGTGGTCGGTCTGCAGGCGGCGCAGCGAGCCGTCGATCGACTCCATGATGTGCTTGCGGGACAGGCCCCGGTCGTTGCGGCCCGGGCCGGTCGGCCAGTACACCTTGGTGAAGATCTCCAGGCCCTCGCGGCGCTCGCCGGCGAGCGCGCGGCCGAGGACCGACTCGGCGCGGGTGCCGGCGTAGACGTCGGCGGTGTCGAACGTGGTGATGCCGCTGTCGAGGGCGGCCCGCACGCACGCGACGGCGGCCTCCTCCTCGACCTGCGAGCCGTGGGTGATCCAGTTGCCGTACGAGATCTCGCTGACCATCAGGCCGGAGCGGCCCAGGTGTCGGAATTCCATGCTTCCGACCCTAGTCCCGCCCGCCGGCCGGTGCCGCGCGGCGCTCACGCCGGCAGCAGCGCGTCCCGCATCCGGGCGCCGAGCCACCGGCGGAAGCTCTCCTCGGTCCACCCGCACCGGTGCACCAGCGCCGCGTAGTGCGCCGGGTCGTTGTAGAACCACAGGCCGTCCACGGCGCGCTCGGTGTCCGTGTCCGGCCGCAGCGGACCGTCCAGGGTGAGCAACCGGTCGACCACCATCCGGGCACCCGCCCGGCGGTTGCGCAGCAGGGTCTCCCACAGCTCGGCCACCTCGGGCGCCTCGTCCGCGGCCCGGCGCACGGTCTCGAACGCGCCGGCCGCGCGGTGGCCGATCAGTGTGCAGACCCCGGCGTACGCGTCGAGCACCCCACCCTGGTCGGGCGCCTCCCAGACCGGTTGGAACCACGGACGCCGGGCCACCGGCACCGGCTCGTCGTCCCCGGCGAGCGCCTCGTCGAGCACCTGTCGCAGCAGCGCGGCCTTGGACCCGAACGCGGCGAACACGGTGGGCCGGGCGACGCCGGCCTCGGCCGCCACGTCGGCCAGCGACGTCGCCGCGTATCCGCGTGCGACGAACAGCTCGGTCGCGGCCCGCACCACCGCCTGCCGGGTGCGGCGGGCGTTCTCCTCGCGCACCGGGGAGCGGTAGGGGCGCTTTCCGTCCTTGACTCCAGCCATGACGTCGCGATACTAACCGTATATTCACAAGACCGCTGGCTATCGAATAATGCCCGGTCCATCGGAAAGGCCGGGAGGCCCCATGTCCATCCGTCCCTACCTGCTCGGCCCCGACGACGGCGAGGCCCACTGGTTCCTCGGCAGCCTGTGCACCGTGAAGGCCGGTGGCCGGCACACCCGGGACCGGCTCACCGTCGCCGAGTTCGTCAACCCGCCCGGCTTCGCCCCGCCGCTGCACCGCCACCAGGTCGAGGACGAGATGTTCTACGTACTCTCCGGCACCGCCCGGTTCCACTGCGACGGGCAGAGCCTCACCGCCGGCCCTGGCGACTTCGTCCTGCTGCCGGTGGGGCTCGCGCACAGCTTCGTGGTCGGCCCCGACGAGCCGCTGCGCGCGCTCCAGATCACCACACCCGCCGGGTTCGAGCGGTTCGCCGCCGAGGCCGGCGTACCGGCGCCGGAACGCCGACTGCCCGACCCCGGCCCGGTCGACCCGGCCGCGCTCGGGCACGCCGCCACCCGCAACGGCATCGAGTTGCTGGGGCCCCCGCCGACGGCGTGAGACCGGGTCAGAGCACCGGGCTGGCGTCGGTGAGCAGCCGGTCGATCTCGGCGGCGACCTCCGCGCGGGCCCGGTGCACCGGATCGATCAGCGGCTCACCGCGCCGGTCCAACGCGCCCCACCGCCCCGACTCCGTGGTCACCAGGAACGCCACCGGGTGCACCACCAGCGTCGGGTACGCGGGCGCCACCACCACCCGGCCGCCCCGGTCCACCACGCCCCGGCGGCCGGCCAGCTCGACCACGGCCAGCCCGTCGGAGGTGAAGCCGTCCAGGTGCCGGCCGTCGGCCAGCGACGTGCCCAGACCGTGGTAGCGGGTCGGCACCACCACCGCCCCGGTCCGGTCCACCGCACCCCAGCCGCCGTTCTGCCGGACCGCCGCCAGCCCGTTGCGGAACGGCCGGGCCTCCTCGTACCCGGGTGGGATCTTCACGATGTTCATCTGGTCGACGGCCATCCACCGGCCCTTGCCGTCCATGGACACCCAGGACAGTCCCTCGGAGAACGGGCCCACCGCCCGGTAGCCGTTGTTCGCCTCGATCAGCGCCGCGCCGGCGCTGTCGATGAGCGCCCAGCGGGACGCCTCCGGCCGACGCACCCAGGCCAGCCCCTCGTGGAACGGCTGGGCCTCCGCGTACCGGTAGCCGACGACCAGCTCGCCGTCGGCGTCCGCGTACCCCCAGAGCTGCTGCTCCTCGTCGAACGTCGGCACCGGCCAGCGCGGCGTGCCGAGGATCTCCTCCCGGGTGCGCGGCGCCGGACCGAAGCCGCCGTCCGCGGCCCGCTCGGCCACCGCGTCGAGCGCGACCACGGTACGCGCGTTGAGCGGCCCGTCCTCGCCCTGCCGCAGGTCCAGCGCCCGCTCGAAGTGCAGGCACGCCTCGGTCAGCCGACCCTGGTCGAAGCAGCAACGTCCGGCGTGCTCGTGCAGCAACGCGCGCAGCCGGTCGGGCAGCTCCGGCGAGTTGGCCTCGGCGAAGAGCCGGTCGGCCTCCGCGTGCTCCCCACGCCAGCGCAGCACCTCGGCGAGGCGGGCGCGGGCCAGCGCGGTCCGCCGCAACTCACCGGTGGCCTCCGCGTACGTGAGGGCGAGCCGAGCGTCGGCGACCGCGTCGTCCAGGTCCCCGAGGACCCGGGACGCCACCGACCGGAGGCTGAGCAGCCGGGCCCGGCTGCGGTTGTCCAACGCGGTGTCGAGCTTGCCGGTGAGACCGTCCCGGATCCGCCGCAGCTCGTCCGGGTCGGGGGCCTCCTCGCGCAGCGTCCCCGGGTGCAGCCGCCACCCCACGGCGGCCAGTGCCTGCTCCGGGTCCACCGGCGGCGCCGGCTCGGGAGCGGACGCCTCGGCCTCCGGTCCCGCCTCCTGGGCACCCGAACCCGCCGGCCCGCCCGAACCGGCGTCGACCGTCGGTCCCTCGCCCGCCGCCGCGTCGCCCCGCACCGGCTCCGCCGGGACCCCGTCCGGCTCCCCGCCGTGTGCGCCGGTCACCGCGTCGTCCTCGGTACGCGCCGAGGCCCCGACGGCGCCGACCTCGGCCGTGGTCGCGCCCCGGTCCGCGCCGGCGTCGGTCCCGTCGGTCGAGGTGTCGCTGTGCTCCGCGGTGGTGCCGGGCGCTGTTGCCGGGGTGTCCTGGCCTGCGGTGGTGCTGGCCGGTGTCGTCGGGGCGTTCTGGTTCGTGGTGGTGGTGGTCGGTGCGTCGGTGCTCCCGGAACGGGTGGCACCGGCCGAGGCGAACGAGGCGGGCGTCGGCGCCGGGCCCGCTGGCGACGGCGAGGGCGCCGACGCCGGAGCGGGTGGTGCGGAGGTGGGGCGCGGCCCGTCGCCGAGGACCGGTTCGGTCGTCGTCCCGCCGTACCCGGTGGGGCTCGGCGTGCCGGGCCCGGGTGTCGGCGGCCGCGGCTCCGCGCCGGGCCGGGACGCGTCGGTCCGCGGGGCCTCGACCGTGGTCGCGGAGTCCGGTACGGCGGCCGCCACCCCGGCGGCGTTCGGTTCCGGAGGCTGCGGGACGCCCGCCTCGCTGACGGGCGGGTCCGTGACGCTCGGTTCCGGGTCGGTGCCCTCGGCGATCGCCCGCTCCGCAAGGGCCCCGTCCGTTGCGGCCCGTTCCGTCGCGGTCTCCGCCGTCGCGGCGAGCAACTCGGCGGCCTGCTCGGTCGCGGCCTGCCCCGGGTGGGCCGGTGCGATGGTCCGGTGCTGCTCCACCCCGTTCGCGGTGTCGCCGGACCTCGCCGAACCGGTGCGCCCGGCCGTGTCGACGGAAGACACGAGATCACGGGCGTCGACGTGGGATTCGGCCGCTTCACCGGTGGCCCCCGACTCGACCGGTCCGCGGAGGCCGACCAGCTCCCCCTCCGCCCCCGACTCCTCACCCGCGCGAGATCTTGGAAGGAATAGGCCCTCATAGGGGCCGGAATCTTCCAAGATCTCCGGTGGTGCCTCTGCCGCGGGGGCGAGGGCGGCCCGGCCGGTGGAGGTGGACGGGGACGGCGGCTCCGCGAGGTCGACCGGCCCCACGGAAGCGACCGGCCCCACGGAAGCGACCGGCTGCGCGAGAGCGGGCGGCGGTACGAAGTCGGCCGGCTTCGTCGGTTCGGCCGGGTCCACGGGGCCAACGGGCCTGGCCGGGTCACCGAGGTCGGCCGGGTTCGGGGAGCCGGAGGGCTTGCCGAGGTTGTCCGGGTGCCCGGGGTCGGCCGGGTTCAGGGAGGCGGCGGGCGTCATGGGGTCGGCCGGTTGCCCGGGGTGGGCCGGGTGCATGGGGCGGTCCGACTGCGCGGGGGTGGCCGGCCTCGTCGCGGCGGTCACCGGCTGGTCGGCCTCCCGCACGACGCCGGCGAGGGTGGCCCCGCTGTGGCGGTCGCCGGAGGGCGGGAGGCCCGTCGGCTCCGTGGCATGGTGGGTGTCGGCCTCGACCGGTCGGTCGGCTCCGGGACGGTCGGCGCTGTCCGCGGGCCTGGACTCGGCCGGAGTGGACCCGGCAACCGTCGCGTCCAGGTCCGCGGGTCGCGTACCCGCCTCCTGGTCCTCGGGGGCCGTCGGTCGGTTCGGTCGGAACCAGGCTTCCGCGCCGGCGTCCGCGGCCTGCGGTGCGGGACCTGTCCCCGCCACGGAATGCCCGCTGCCGGCCTGGTCCGGCCGCTCCTCGACCGCTCGGCCGTCCTGCGTTCGGCCCGGCCGCTCGTCGACCCGGTCGGCGTTCGCGCCCGCCGGAGGTTGACCGTTGTCCGTCGGTGGGGTCGACCGGGTCGGTGCGCCGGCCCGAAGGTCGGCTGCGGCGCGGGGCTCGGGCCTCGTCGCGGAGCCGGGACGGTCGGTCGTGCCCACCTGCGGGCCGGTGGCCGGTCCCCGCTCCGGGCCGGTGGCCGGTCCCCGCTCCGGGCCGGTGGCCGGTCCCCGCTCCGGGCCGGAGGTCGTGTCGGTCCCGGCCCCGCTGACCGTGCTGTGGGTCGTATCGGATCCGGCCCCGGTGACCGGGCCTCGGGCCGTTCCGGTCCCGGTCCCGGTCCCGGTGACCGTGCCGCGGGCGGTGTCGGACCCGGCGCCCGCGACCGTGCTGTGGGTCGTGTCGGTGCGCGCCCCGGTGACCGGGCCCTCCTCGGGCCGCTGATCCGCACCCGGCTGCGGCCCGCCAGGCGCTCGGGGGGTGGGTGGGGTCGCCGTCTCCGGGCGGCGGTCGGCGGGTGGGGCCGGGGCGGTGTCACGCGGGTGAGCCTCGGCGGGCCCGGTCGGTGCGGGCACGGGCGCGCCGCTTCCGACGGTCGGGGTCGACGAGGGGCCCGGGTAGACGGGCGGTGCCGGGCGAGCCGGCGGGGCCTGGGTCGGGCCCGGCCGGGCGGTCGGGCGCGGGTCCGGGCGATCCGCGTGCCGGGTCGACGCCGCTGGCGGGACAGGCGCGCCGGACCCGTCCGTCGGCGGGGCGGACCTGCCGGCGTCCGTCGGCGCGGCCGGCTCGACGGAGCGGGGAATCGACGGCACGGGTCCGGTTCCGGACGCGTCACGGACGGGCGCGGCCGGCGTCGGACCGGCGGACACCCGCCGGTCGGGCTCGGCGTCGGCTGGACGACGGGCCTCGTCGTAGCGTCCCGATCCCACCGACCGGTGCGGGTCCTCCGGACGCGTCGGCGGTACGGGACGTGCCGGCACGCCCTCGGCGCCGGACACGGTCGGCCCCTCGCCGGGGCGCACCGGTGCTGCCGTCGGCGTGATCCCGTCCGGCCGTCCCGCGGCGGGCCGGGGTCGGGCGTCGTCGGGCCGGGTGCGAGCGGCGGGCTCGACCGGAGCCGCTCCCCGGGCGTCGGGGACACGGATCGACGGATGTCCGTCCGGCCGTGCCGGCCACTGCTCGGACCGGTACTCGGCGCTCGCGGCGACGTCGGGCCGTCTGCCGTCCTGCTCCGGCTGCGGTCGGCCGGACCCGGGCCGGCCCGAGGTGGCCGGCGGCCGAGAATCTCGCGGCTCCGGGCGGGTGCCGGGCTGACCGGCGTGCGGGGACCGAGGGTCGCGTGGGTCCGGGCGGGTGCCGGGCTGGTCGGGGCGGCGACCGTCGGGGCGTGCGCCGTCGACGGGCTGGGCCGGGTATCCGGGCGGCGTCGGGCGGGCCACCGGCGGGCGGTGCCGCTCGTCGGGCCGGTAGGCGGCGGGCTCGACACGTGGACGCGGCTCGACGACCGGCCACTCGCCCTGGTGGGAACGGGCCCGGTCGGCGGGCGGGCGCTGCCCGTCCCACCGCTGGTCGGCGGCGGGGCGCGGAGGGCCGTACCGGTCGGGCTCGGTGCGGGGGCGCCCGTTCTCGGGCGCCTGGCGGTGGGTCTCGGGGTACGCGGCGGCATCCCGGCGCGGCGCGGCGTCGTCCCACCGGCTGCCCGCCGGCTCACGCCGCTCGGCCGGGGGACGGGCCCCGGGGTCACGCCAACCGTCGCGGCCGTCCCGCTCCGGCGACGCCGTCGGATGGTCCCGCCGGTCGACCGGCCGACCGGGACCGGCCTCACGTCGACCGTCGAGGGACGCCTCCCGGTGGCCGTGGGGGAGGGCGTCCCGACGCGGGTCGGACGCCGGACCGCGGCGACCGTCCGGGGTGGTCTCGTGGCCGTCCCCGGCGACACGTCGGCCGTCCACCGGGCGACGGCGCTCGGCCCAGCCCGGGCCGGCGTGCGGGACCTCGTTCGGCTCCGGCACCCAACCCGGCTCGAATCCGGGTGGGGCCGGTCGATGCGACGCCGCGGCGGGACGTACCCACCGCTGGTCGGCGCGCTCCGGGCCGGGCCGGTGCCGCTCCTCGGGCCAGGGCCGCCGGTCGTCCGGGCCCGGTCCGTCCGGACGACCGTTCCGGTCGCGCGGCCCCGCGCCGCCGGGGTACGACCCGCGCGAACCGTCCGCTGCGGCCGGACTCACCGGGTACGACGGACGGGCCTCGCGTGGTCCGGCGGGGCTGACCGGGTAGGTGCCGCGCGGTCCGGCAGGGCTGAGCGGGTAGGCCTCGCGCGGTCCGGCGGGGCTGACCGGGTAGGTGCCGCGCGGGCCGGCGGGGCTGGTCGGATCGGCCTCGCGCGGTCCGGCGGAGCTGACCGGGTACGAGCCACGCGGGCTCGCGGGGCTGACCGGGTACGCGTCGTCGGGGCGGGGCCCGGCGGGGCTGACCGGGTGCTCGACACCCGGAGCGGGGCTGACCGGGCGTACCTCGGCGCGTCCGACCACGGCGCGACGGCGGGGCGGAGGCGTCAGGTTCTCGAGGCCGATGTCGCCGGGGTAGCGCTGTCCGGGGAACTGCGGCTCCCACTCGTGGGTGGGCTCGGCGGCCCAGGCCGGTTCGGCCGGCTCGCGCCAGCTGCCCCAGCCACTCATCGGCAGCCCCTCCCGCCGCTCGCGCGGCGCGGCCCCGGGGCCGGCTCGCGTCGCTCGCTCACGGCGGTGTCACCTCGTTGGAAATTGTCGCGCTGGGCACCGGACGTGCCGGTAGAGTCGCCCGGTCCAGCACGTCGTGGCTGCGGAAGGAGGGTAACGGCGTGGGCTCGGTCACCGCCACTGTGGGACCACCCACGGACGCACACGTTACCCCATGGTTTCGGACATTCGGCGCGATAGTGGCGGCCGGCTTCCGCCGGTACGCGACCTACCGCCAGGCCGCCGTGGCGGGCGTCGTCACCAACACCGTGTTCGGCTTCCTGCGCTGCTACATCTTCCTCGCCGCGACCGGTGCGGCCGGCACCGTGGCCGGTTACGACCGGGCGCAGCTCGCCACGTTCGTCTGGGCCGGGCAGGGTCTGCTGGCGGTGATCGCCATCTGGGGCTGGACCGACCTGGCCGACCGGATCCGCACCGGCGAGGTGGCCGCCGACCTGCTGCGGCCGGTGCACCCGGTGACCAGCTACCTCGCGGTCGACCTCGGCCGGGCCGGGTTCGCCGCGCTGGCCCGGCTGGTGCCGCCGCTGGTGGTCGGCCCGCTCTTCTTCGCCGTCTACCTGCCCCGGCGCTGGGCCACCGTGCCGTTGTTCCTGCTCTCCACGCTGCTCGCCGTGGTGGTCTGCTTCGGCTGCCGCTACCTGGTCAACGCCACCGCCTACTGGCTCCAGGACGTCCGTGGTCCGATGATCCTCTGGACGCTCGGCTCGGGCGTGCTGGCCGGGCTCTACTTCCCGCTGGGCTTCCTCCCCGGCTGGCTGGAGGCGACGCTGCGGTACGCCACCCCGTTCCCCAGCATCCTGCAGGTTCCGCTGGACGTACTGGTCGAGCGCGAGCCGATGTCGACCGGTCTCGGCCTGGTCGGGCTGCAACTGGTCTGGGCGGTGCTGCTGCTGGCGCTCTGCCGGCTGGTCCAGCGCCGCGCCGAGCGCCGCCTGGTGGTGCAGGGTGGCTGAGGCTGGCGCTGGCGGCGCGCTGCGGGCGTACCGGGCGCTGCTCGGGGCGCAGGCCCGCTCGCAGGCCGCCTACCGCACCTCGTTCGTGGTCGACCTGGTCGGCAACCTGGGCGCGACCGTGTTCGACGTGGTCACCGTCCTGGTGATCTTCGGAGTGACCCGGGAGCTGGGCGGGTTCACCCTGCGCGAGACGCTCGTCGTGGTCGGGCTGTCGTCGTGCGGCTTCGCCGCCGCCGATCTGCTGGTCGGCAACATCGAGCGGCTGCCCCGGTACGTCCGCACCGGCCTGTTCGACGCCGTGCTGGTCCGCCCGCTCGCGGCGCTGCCCCAGCTGCTGCTGATGGACCTGCCGCTGCGCAAGGTGTCCCGGGCCGTGTTCGGGCTGGCCGTGCTGCTGTACGCGCTCGCCTCGGCGGGGATCGACTGGACCCCGGGCCGGGTGGCGCTGGCCGTGGTCGCCCCGCCGGCCGCTGTGGTGTTCTTCGCGTCGGTCTTCGTCACCTGCGCCACGGTGTCGTTCTACTGGGTCGACTCGGGGGAGATGGCCAACTCGGTGACCTACGGGGGGCGCGACTTCACCTCGTACCCGATCACCGTCTACGGCGGCTGGTTCCGCGCGCTGTTCGCGTACGGGATGGGGTTCGCCTTCGTCAGTTACCACCCGGCGCTGGCGCTGCTCGGCCGCGCCGACCCGCTCGGCCTGCCGCCCTGGGTGGGGTGGGCCTCGCCGGGCGTCGCGCTGGTCGCGGCGGCGGTCGCCGCCCTGGCCTGGCGCGTCGGGATCCGTCACTACCGGAGTACGGGGTCATGAACGTCATCGAGATGGACGGGCTGCGCAAGGAGTTCACGGTCCGGGTCCGGGCCGGGGCGTTGCGCCGGGAGAAGCGGACGGTGACCGCTGTCGACGGGGTCGACCTGCGGGTGGAGCGCGGCGAGATGCTCGGCTACATCGGGCCGAACGGCGCCGGGAAGTCGACCACGCTGAAGATGCTGACCGGGGTGCTGATGCCCTCGGCGGGCCACGCCCGGGTCTGCGGGCTGCGGCCGGTGGCCGACCGGACCCGGTTGGCGTTACGTATCGGGGTGGTGTTCGGGCAGCGCTCGCAGCTCTGGTGGGACCTGCCGCTGCGGGAGTCGTTCGACCTGCTTCGGCACGTCTACCGGGTGCCGGCCGCCGCGCACGCCGCCCGGCTGGCCCGCTGCCGGGACCTGCTCGACCTGGACGCGTTCCTGGACACCCCGGTCCGGCAGCTCTCCCTCGGTCAACGGATGCGCGGCGAGCTGACCGCGGCGCTGCTGCACGGCCCGGAGGTGCTCTTCCTGGACGAGCCCACCATCGGGCTGGACGTGGTGAGCAAGCAGGCGGTCCGGGGCTTCCTGGCCGAGCTGGGCCGGGCCGGCGACACCACGCTGGTGCTCACCACGCACGACCTGGCCGACATCGAACGGCTCTGCCGGCGGCTGGTGGTGATCGACCACGGGCGGGTGGTGCACGACGGCTCGATCGCCGAGCTGCACCGCCGGTACGGGTCGCGCCGGATGGTGGTCGCCGAGCTGGACGCCGCGCTGCCGCAGCCGCCGGTGCTGCCGGGCGCGCCGGTGCAGCGGGTGGAGGCGGACGGCCGGCGGCTGGTCTTCGCGCTGGAGGCGGCGAGCGTGGCGGAGGTGGTGGCGGGGCTCGCCGGCCTGGCCACGCTGCGGGACATCTCGATCGTCGAGCCGGACATCGAGGAGGTCGTCACCCGGCTCTACCGCAGTGAAAGGAAGGGCCCCCTCTTAACGCCTGGCGTATAGGAAGGGGCCCCGCTTAACGCGTGTGCGCGCCGGTCAGACCTTGTCGCCGATGTTGACCCGGGGGGCGGGGGCGCGCATCTTGCGGAACGTGATCGACCGCATGATCGCGTAGAAGTAGAGCGACCCCAGCTTCTCGGTGCTCTTCGGGAAGCGCTCGCGGACCAGCTTCTTGATCTTCCGGGCGATCAGCACGGAGTCGATCAGCACGCCGAGGGCCAGCGCGCCCCAGAGCAGGTTCGACACCAGTCGCACCTGCGGCGGCATGGCCTGGTTGGAGCCGACCAGCACGATCAGCGCGCCGCCGAAGAACCAGGTGCCGACCGTACGCCGGGAGTCGACCACGTTGCGGGCCAGCAGCCGCTCGGGGCCCCGGTCGCGTGGGCCACCCTCGCGGCGGAACTCGGCCGCGGCCTCGGCGCGCGCCGCGCGGCGCTGCTCCCGGGCCTCCTCCTTGGTCAGCGCGCGGGCCGGGGCGGCCGGACGGCGACCGGCGGCGGGGCGCTTCGGAGTGGTCTGCCCGAGCTCCTTCTTGCTGGGCGTGTAGCCCCGGGAGCGGACAGCGGCGGACTCCTCGTCGGTCGTCACCGGGGTGACGGACTCCTCGACGAGGTCGGCTGACTTGCGACGAAACAACGACGGCACGCCGGCAAGGGTAGCCAAACGCGTCGGCCCGGTGCACACGCGGTGCACCGGGCCGACGGAGAAAGCGTGATCAGGGGCGCTCGACGTGCGCGCCGAGGTCGGCCAGCTTGGCCTCGAAGTCCTCGTAGCCGCGGTTGATCAGGTCGACGCCGTACACCCGGGAGGTGCCCTCGGCGGCCAGCGCCGCGATGAGGTGGCTGAACCCGGCCCGCAGGTCCGGGATGACCAGGTCGGCCGCGTGCAGCTTGCTCGGGCCGGCGATCACCGCGGAGTGCTTGAAGTTGCGGCGGCCGAAGCGGCACGGGGTGCCGCCGAGGCAGTCCCGGTAGACCTGGATGTTGGCGCCCATCGTGTTCAGCGCCTCGGTGTAGCCGAGCCGCTGCTCGTAGACCGTCTCGTGGACGATCGACAGGCCCCGGGCCTGGGTGAGCGCGACCACGAGCGGCTGCTGCCAGTCGGTCATGAAGCCGGGGTGCACGTCGGTCTCCAGCGCGACCGCGTTGAGCTCGCCACCCGGGTGCCAGAACCGGATGCCACCCTCCTGACCCGGGTCGCCGAGCTTCGGCGGCCGGGCGTCGGTGACCTCGTACTCGCCGCCGACCGACCGGAAGATGTTCAGGAAGGTCATCATGTCGGCCTGCTGCGCGCCGAGGACCTCGACGTGGCCCCGGGTCGCCAGCGCCGCCGCCGCCCAGCTGGCCGCCTCGATCCGGTCCGGGATCGGCCGGTGGGTGTAGCCGTGCAGCTTCTTGACGCCCTGGATCTCGATCACCCGGTCGGTGTGGACCTTGATGATCGCGCCCATCTTCTGCAGGATGCAGATCAGGTCGATGATCTCGGGCTCGACCGCCGCGTTGCGCAGCTCGGTGACGCCCTCGGCCATCACGGCGGTGAGCAGCACCTGCTCGGTGGCCCCCACGCTCGGGTACGGCAGGGCGAACTTGGTGCCGTGCAGCCCGTTCGGCGCGGACAGGTGCAGCCCCTCGGGGGTCTTCTCGACCGTGGCGCCGAACTCGCGCAGCGCCTGGAGGTGGAAGTCGATCGGGCGGGGGCCGATGTGGCAGCCGCCCAGGTCGGGGATGAAGGCGTGGCCGAGCCGGTGCAGCAGTGGGCCGCAGAACAGGATCGGGATCCGGCTGGAACCGGCGTGCACGTTGATCTGGTCGGTGCTGGCGCTCTCGACGTTGGACGGGTCGAAGACCAGCTCGCCGTCCTCGGTGCCGTCGGTCACCTTCACCCCGTGCAGGCCGAGCAGCCCGCGGACCACCTCGACGTCGCGGATCCGCGGCACGTCGAACAGTCGGCTGGGTGTGTCGCCGAGCAGGGCGGCGACCATCGCCTTGGACACGAGGTTCTTCGCGCCGCGCACGCGGATCCGCCCTTCGAGCGGAGTGCCTCCGTGTACGACCAGGACGTCGTCGGTCAACGCAACCTCCAGCGCGTTGGGTGCTGCCGTGTAGGTGAGGGTCTGCGAAGTGCATCGCTACCCGAATCGCGGTCATCGAAAAACGGCCCGCGTGTGTCGTCGCCCCGGCAGCATAGCCCTCCGTGACGAGAATGGAATCGGTCACATCGCCAGCGAGGGCACGAACCGGGGTGTCCGGTGCGTTTCCGTGCCAGCGGGGTGACGGAAGGTGATCAGACCCCCGGCAGGGCGAGCATCTGGTCCAGCGCCGTCCGGGCGTGTCGGGCGGTGTCCGGGTCGACGGTGATCTGGTTGACCACGCGACCCGCGACCAGCTCCTCCAGCGCCCAGACGAGGTGCGGCAGGTCGATCCGGTTCATCGTCGAGCAGTAGCAGACCGCCCGGTCGAGGAACATGATCTGCTTGTCCGGGTGGGCCAGCGCGAGCCGGCGGACCAGGTTCAGCTCCGTGCCCACCGCCCACGCCGAGCCGGCCGGGGCCGCCTCGATCGTGGAGATGATGAACTCGGTCGAGCCCACCAGGTCGGCGGCGGTGACGACCTCGTGCCGGCACTCCGGGTGCACCAGCACGTTGACGCCGGGCACCCGGGCCCGCACGTCGTTCACGCTGTCGAGCGTGAAGCGGCCGTGCACCGAGCAGTGCCCGCGCCACAGGATCATCTTCGCGTCGCGCACCTGCTCCGGGGTCAGCCCACCGCCCGGCTTGTGCGGGTCGTAGAGCACGCAGTCGTCCAGCGAGAAGCCCATCTCCAGCACCGCCGTGTTGCGGCCCAGGTGCTGGTCGGGCAGGAACAGCACCTTGCGGCCCTGCTCGAACGCCCAGTCCAGGGCGCGCTTGGCGTTGGACGAGGTGCACACCACGCCGCCGTTGCGGCCGACGAAACCCTTGATGTCGGCCGAGGAGTTCATGTAGGTCACCGGGACCGTGTCGGCGGCGACACCCAGGTCGGTCAGCGTGTCCCAGGCGGCCTCGACCTGCGTCAGCACCGCCATGTCCGCCATCGAGCAGCCGGCGGCCAGGTCGGGCAGGATCACCTTCTGCGCGTCCGAGGTGAGGATGTCGGCGCTCTCGGCCATGAAGTGCACACCGCAGAAGACGATGTACTCCGCGTCGGGCCGGGCCGCGGCCTCCCGGGCCAGCTTGAACGAGTCGCCGGTCACGTCGGCGAACTGGATCACCTCGTCGCGCTGGTAGTGGTGGCCCAGCACGAACACCTTCGTGCCGAGCGCGGCCTTCGCCGCCGCCGCGCGGGCCACCAGGTCGGGGTCGCTCGGCGCGGGGAGGTCACCCGGACACTCCACGCCACGCTCGGTGGCGGGGTCGCTGCCGCGGCCGAGGAGCAGCAGCGCAGTGGCGGTGTTGGAGGGCTCAACCCAGGTCGAAGTCACGACCCCATGGTCCCACAGCCCGGCCGCCGCGCAGCCGCCACCGATGTGGCCTGCCACACTGCTCGGCATGCGCGTGCTGCTCTGCCCGGACAAGTTCGCCGGCACGCTGCCGGCCCCGGAGGTCGCCGCCGCGGTGGCCGAGGGCTGGCGGAGCGTCGCCCCCGACGACGAACTGCTGCTGCGACCCCTCGCCGACGGCGGGCCCGGGTTCGTCGCCGTGCTCGCCGAGGCGCTCGGCGGACGCCGGCTGCCGGTGCCCACGGTCGACCCGCTGGGCCGCCCGGCCGCCGGTGAGATCCTGCTCACCGACGACGGCGTGGCCTACCTGGAGAGCGCGCAGGCGTGCGGCCTGCACCTGCTGTCGCCCGCCGAGCGCGACCCGAAGGCCACCACCTCGTACGGGCTGGGCCTGCTCGTCGCCGCCGCGGTCGAGGCGGGCGCGCGGACCGTGGTGGTCGGGCTGGGCGGGTCGGCCACCAACGACGGGGGCGCCGGCATGCTCGTCCCGCTCGGTGTGACGGCGCTCGACGGGGTCGGCCGGGCCCTTCCGTACGGCGGCGCGGCGCTCGCGGCCGTGGCCGGGCTCGACGGCGCTCCCCGGCTGCGCGGAGCGGCGCTGGTCGCCGCCACCGACGTGGACAACCCGCTGCTCGGGCTGCACGGCGCGAGCAGCGTCTTCGGGCCGCAGAAGGGCGCCACCCGGGCGGACGTGCTGCTGCTCGACGCCGCGCTGGAGCGCTGGGCCGACGTGCTGGTCGAGCGGCTGCCCGACTGCCCGCCCGGGCTCGGCGCGCTGCCCGGCGGCGGCGCGGCCGGCGGACTCGGCGCGGCGGTGCTGGCCCTGGGCGGCCGGTGTGAGTCGGGCATCGGGCTGGTCACCCGGGCGGTCGACCTGGACACCGCGCTGGACGCCGTCGACCTGGTGGTCACCGGCGAGGGCTCGTTCGACCACCAGTCGCTGCGCGGCAAGGTGGTCGCCGGCGTGGCCGGGGCGGCCCGTGACCGCGGCGTGCCCTGCGTGGTGCTGGCGGGACGGGTGAGCACCGGCCGGCGGGAGGCCGCCGCGGCCGGTGTGACCGAGGCGCACAGCCTGGTCGAGCACTTCGGCGGCGAGGAGCACGGGGGAGTGGCCGCGGCGATGGAGCGCCCGGCCGAGGGGCTGCGGGCGCTCGGGGCCCGCCTCGCCGGCCAGTGGAGCCGCTGAGCGCGTTCCGCTGGTCACGCCGCCGGGTGGTCACGCCGGCAGCGGCGTACGATCGGAGACGGACCACCGGGAATACTGGCGGACGTGCGGCGTTGGCCAGTACGTCCGGACCTCATACCGCGCAGGGAGACTTCCACGTGACCACGCCAGCGCAGACCGAGTCGACCGAGGCCACGCAGGCCCCCAGCACCGTCGTCCTCACCGACGTCGCGGCGCAGAAGGTCAAGGCCCTGATCGAGCAGGAGGGCCGCGACGACCTGCGGCTCCGGGTCGCCGTGCAGCCGGGTGGCTGCTCCGGCCTGCGGTACCAGCTCTTCTTCGACGAGCGGTCGCTCGACGGTGACGTCGTCACCGACTTCGGCGGTGTCGAGGTCGTCGTCGACCGGATGAGCGCCCCCTACCTGGCCGGTGCCACCATCGACTTCGCCGACCGGATCGACGCCCAGGGCTTCACCATCGACAACCCGAACGCCGGCAACTCCTGCGCCTGCGGCGACTCCTTCAGCTGAGTCGGCGGGCCCCACTCGACCGGAAACGGCGGGACCACCCCGGACGGGGCGGTCCCGCCGTTTCGTCGTACCGGTGGGTGTCCGTGCGGTGACGTCCGGATGTGCGGGGGGCGACCGGTCGGCGGCCGACCGCCGTCCGGGCGACCGGACCGACCGGTAGGCTGACCGCGCCGTGCTCCCGACCACGAGGGTTGACATGAAGATCGCCGTGACCGGCTCGATCGCGACCGACCACCTGATGAGCTTCCCCGGCCGCTTCGCCGACCAGCTCATCGCCGACCAGCTCGACAAGGTCTCGCTGTCCTTCCTCGTCGACGAGCTGGTGCTGCGGCGCGGTGGCACCGCCGCCAACATCGCGTTCGGCATGGCCCAGCTCGGGCTGCGACCGGTGCTCCTCGGCGCCGTCGGCGCGGACTTCGCCGACTACCGCTCCTGGCTGGAGCGGCACGGCGTCGACTGCGACTCGGTGCACGTCAGCGAGGTGGCGCACACGGCCCGCTTCGTCTGCACCACCGACACCGACATGTGCCAGATCGCCTCGTTCTACGCCGGCGCGATGAGCGAGGCCCGCAACATCGAGCTGTCCCCGGTCGCGCAGCGGCTCGGCGGGCTGGACCTGGTGCTGGTCAGCGCCAACGACCCGGCCGCGATGATCCGGCACTCCGCCGAGTGCCGTGACCGCGGCTACTCCTTCGTCGCCGACCCGTCGCAGCAGCTCGCCCGGATGGACGGCGCGGACGTGCTCGGGCTGATCGACGGCGCCGACTACCTGATGACCAACGAGTACGAGCGGTCGCTGCTGCAGAGCAAGGCCGGTCTCACCGACGAGCAGCTGCTGGACCGGGTGAAGGTGCGGGTCACCACGCTCGGCAAGCAGGGCGTGGAGATCGCCGGCCGGGAGGTCGGCACCATCCGGGTGCCGATCGCGCGGGAGATCCAGGCGGTCGACCCGACCGGCGTCGGCGACGGCTTCCGGGCCGGCTTCTTCGCCGCGCTCGACTGGGGTGTCGGCCTGGAGCGCGCGGCCCAGGTCGGCTGCCTGCTGGCCACGCTCGTGCTGGAGAACTTCGGCGGCCAGGAGTACGAGGTCCGCCGGGACCTGTTCGTGAAGCGGCTCGCCGAGTCGTACGGCGACGCGGCCGCCGAGGACGTCCGGCCGCACCTGCTGTGACCGGCGTGGCGGGCCCGGCCGGCGGCGGGGTGGACCCGGAGGTCCGCGCCGGTGCCGGCGGCCCGCTGCTGGTCGCGTTCGCCGGGCTGCCCGGCGTGGGCAAGAGCACCCTGGCCGCCCGGGTCGGCGCCGCGCTGCGCGCCCCGGTGCTGCCGGTCGACCCGGTCGAACGGGCACTGGGCCGCTACGGCCTCACCGGCGACGTGCCCGGCATGGCCGCCTACGGGGCGGTCGCCGGGCTGGCCGAGGTGCAGCTCGGCCTGGGGTTCAGCGTGGTGGTCGACGCGGTGAACCCGGTCGCCAGCGCGCGCGGCCTCTGGCACGACCTGGCCGAGCGGGCCGGGGTGCCGCTGCGGGTGATCGAGGTGCACTGCGGCGACGAGGCGGAGCACCGCCGCCGGGTCGAGGCCCGGCCGCCCGAGGAGCACGTCACCTGGGAACAGACGCTGCGGCGCCGGGCCGAGTACGAGCCGCTGATCGGCCCGCGCCTGGTGGTCGACACCGCCGTGGCCGTCGACCCGCTGCCCGGCATCCTCGCCTACCTGCGCTGAGCTCGGGCCGTCGCCGGCGTTAAAAGGGGCCCCCTGCTCTACCCGAGGCGTTAAGAAGGGGCCCTTCCTTACACCCGGACGTCGTAGGCGGGACCGGCGTGCGGGTGGGCGGCGAGGAACTCGTGCCCCCGCATCCGGCACCACGCCGGGATGTCCACCGCGGCGGCCGGGTCGTCGGCGAGCACCCGGACCACCGCGCCGGCCGGCAACCCGGGCACCCGGCGAGCGAGATTGATCACCGGCAGCGGGCAGCGCTGCCCCCGACAGTCGAGCACCTCGTCCGGTTCGCTCACAGGCCGGTCACCCCCGCCTCGGCGCGCAGGGCCGCGACGATCCCGGGCAGCTCCGCCAGGAACCGCTCCACGTCCGCCTCGGTGGTCTCCCGGTGCAGCGACACCCGCACGTTGCCGTGCGACAGCACCCCCATCGCCTCCAGCACGTGTGACGGCCGCAACGTCGAGGACGTGCAGGACGAGCCGGAGGAGACCGCGAAGCCCCGCCGGTCCAGCGCGTGCAGCAGCGCCTCGCCGTCCACGTACAGGCAGGAGAACGTCACCAGGTGCGGCAACCGGTCCACCGGGTCGCCGACCACCTCCACGTCCGGCACCTCCGCCGCCACCCGGGTCCGGACCCGGTCCACCAGCGGCGCCAGCCGGGCCGCCTCGGCCGCCGCGTCGGCCGCCGCCGCGCGCAGGCTCGCCGCCGCGGCCACCACCGCCGGCAGGTTCAGCACCCCCGGCGTACGCCCCGACTCCCGCTCGTCGGCCGGGTACGGCGACTCCCACCGGGTGCCCTTGCGCACCACCAGCAGCCCGACGCCGGGCGGGCCGCCCCACTTGTGCGCGCTGGCGGTCAGCACCGACCAGCCCGCCGGCAGCGGCGCCCGGCCGACCAGCTGCGCCGCGTCCACGTACAGCGGCACCCCGGCCTCGGCGCACAGCTCGGCCGCGGCGGGCACCGGCTGCACGGTGCCCACCTCGTGGCTTGCCCCGATCAGCGCCGCGAGGGCCACGCCGGGGGCGGCCACCGCCGCCGCCCAGGCGTCCAGGTCCAGCCGGCCCAGCCGGTCCACGGGTACGGCGACCGCGTCGCCCCCGCCGGCGGTGTGCCGCCGCGCGGCGTGCAGCACCGCCGAGTGCTCGATCGCCGAGTGCACGAGCGTCGCCCCGGCCCGCCGCCGCCCGGCCAGGCCGCCGAGTACGGCGGCGTGCGCCGCCGCCGTGCCGCTGGGGGTGAAGGAGAGCTCGTCGGCGCGGACGCCGAGCGTCTGCGCGGCGGCCTCCCGGGCGGCGTCGAGGAGCTGGCGGGCCCGGCGGGCCGGCGCGTAGAGCCGGGCCGGGTCGGCCCAGCCGTCGTCCAGGGCGGCCAGCATCGCCTGCCGCGCCACCGGGTGGAGCGGAGCGGCGCTGGCGGCGTCCAGGTAGACCGGGGAGGCGTTCATGACGTTCCACGCTATCGCTCGGGTACGCCCAAGATCCCCCCGATGGGGGCGGACAGTGACCCCAAGACGGTCACGCCCGCCATGGTCGAGTAATCTGCGACCGTCGGTGACGCCTTTGCCGTCGGTGTCAAGAACACGGAATCGCCGCGGCGCGCTAGGGAGGCAGGACCAGGTGGTCGCAAGGAGTTCGGAGGTACGGCCGTCGGCCGTACGGCACAGCGCTTCCCCGGGGGCCGGTGGGCGCCGGCGGCGTGGTGCTGGTCGAATCGCCGGGCTCGGTCTCGGCGGAGCGGCGCTGCTGGTTCTGCTCACCGGCTGTGACGTCGGCAAGACGTTCGACGGCTTCGGCTGGCCGCAGGGCGGCATCACCCCCGAGTCGCACCGGATGTACGACCTGTGGATCGCGTCCTGCATCGCGGCGCTCGCGGTCGGCGTCTTCGTGTGGGGCCTGATCTTCTGGTGCGTGATCCGCTACCGCAAGCGTGGCAACGAGCTGCCGGTGCAGACCCGCTACAACCTGCCGATGGAGTTCCTCTACACCATCGCGCCGATTCTCGTGGTCTCCGTGCTCTTCTACTACACGGCGGTCGTACAGACCGACGTGAACAAGGAGTCGAAGAACCCGGACGTCACCGTCGAGGTCGTCGCCTTCAAGTGGAACTGGCAGTTCAACTACCGCGACGGCCAGGGCCGTGACGCCAACACCGTCGCCTCGGTGCTGGGCACCAGCGAGGTCATCCCGGTGCTGGTGCTGCCGAGCGGCCGGTCGATCCGGTTCGAAGAGCAGAGCCGCGACGTCGTCCACTCGTTCTGGGTGCCGGAGCTGCTGTTCAAGCGCGACGTGATGCCGGGCAGCATCCGCAACACGTTCGAGGTCTCCAGCATCGACCAGGAGGGCGCGTTCGTCGGCCGCTGCGCCGAGCTGTGCGGCAGCTACCACGCCTTCATGAACTTCGAGCTGCGGGTCGTCTCGCCGGAGAAGTACGAGCAGTTCCTGGCGGCCAAGAAGGGCGGCCAGTCGACCCAGGACGCGCTCAAGGCGATCGGCGAGCCCGAGTACGCCACCGAGACGAAGCCGTTCGACACCCGGCGCAACAAGGACAACTTCAACCCGTCCGACGCGACGGCCGGCGCGGGAAGCTGAGGGGTTCGGCATGAAGACCGAGTGGAAGATCTTCCTGACCATCGCCACGTTCCTCCTCGGCGCGACCATCCTCTACGGCGCCTGGACGTACGCCGACAGCAACGGCCGGGTCGAGTGGGTCGGCACCGTGGCGCTGCTGCTCTCGTTCCTGCTCTGCTCGATGTGCGGCGGCTTCTTCTGGTTCGTCTCCCGCCGTATCGACCTGCGTCCGGAGGACCGGGCGGACGGTGAGATCGCCGACGGCGCCGGTGAGATCGGCTTCTTCAGCCCGGGCAGCTACTGGCCGTTCGGCCTGGCCCTGGCCGCCGCGATCGCCGGCCTCGGGCTCGTGTTCTGGCAGTTCTGGCTGCTGGGCCTGGGCATGGTGGCGGTAGTCTTCGCCACCTGCGGGCTGCTCTTCGAGTACTACTCCGGCACCCGCCGCACCGCCGAGCACTGACCCCCGAACCACCAGTCAGGCCCGCCGCCCCTCCGGGGCAGCGGGCCTGAATGCTTCCCCCGACGGCTCTCTGTGGCGGATGTCGGCTTGTGGACGACGGGTCGCCGAGATCTCGGCCGGACACGGGCGGTGGCGCCTGGTGCGGGATGGTCGGGCGCTCCTGCCCCTCCCGCGCCCGCCTCGCGCTCGTCCGGCGCCGGCTCTGGGCGCCTGTCGGTCCGCCCGCTGCCTGCCCTGACCCACCTGTCTGAGTTTGGTCAAGGAGTTTGTGTCGCCGGGGGCGTCGTCACCTGACGCCAACTCCTTGATCACCGGGTGCTGGCGTGGGGGCCGCGGTCGGCTGGCGGGTGGGAGGGGTGTGACGTCGTTGCGCTGGTCGCCGCTGGCCGGCGGCGTGGACCTTTCGGCGGTGGCTCGTCCTCCCGAGGTCCGAGCGGCGGACGAGAAGAAGATCGGCCCTCGGGCGGGAGCGGCGACGGGGTGGGTCAGGCAGCGTGGCGGTGGGTGGCGCGCCGGGCCGGGCGGCGGGCCGGGCGCAACGCGTGCGTGGCGATCAGGATCGCCGTGCCGCAGCCGGTGCAGATCAGCTCGGGGCAGTCGACGCCGTGCCCGTCGCCGCAGGGCGGCGCCTCGAACAGCACGACGCCCACACAGGTGTCGCAGGGCAACTCGCGGGCGGACACGGGCGTCTCCTCTCGGTCCGGTGCCGGTCGCGGCGGGGAAGCCATCGACCGAAAACGGGAAATTACTCCCGTGTAGTTTGGCACGCGGGTATGACAGGCACCCGTTCAGGCGGTGCGGGCGACCTCCAGCCAGCGGTCCAACGCGGCGGCGGCGGAGCCCGAGTCCACCGACTCGGCGGCCCGGGCCAGGTTGGCCCGCAGCGCCTCGTGCAGGTCTCCGTCGAGCGGGCCCTGGGTGGACAGCGCGACCGCGGCGTTCACCAGCACCGCGTCCCGCACCGGGCCGGTCTCGCCGGCCAGCAGCCGCCGGACCACGTCGGCGTTGTAGACGGCGTCTCCGCCCCGCAGGTCGGCCAGGGTGGCCCGGGGCACCCCGAGCTCCGCCGCGTCCAGCACGGCCTCCCTGACGGCGCCCTGCTGGGCCACCCAGACCCGGGTCGGCGCGCCGGTGCTGAACTCGTCCAGCCCGTCCTCACCGCGGACCACGATCGCCGAGTCGCCCCGGGCGGCGAAGACGGCCGCCATCACCGGCGCCATCCGCCGGTCGAAGCAGCCGACCGCGCCCGCGCGCGGGCGCGCCGGGTTGGTCAGCGGGCCGAGGAAGTTGAACGCGGTCGGTACGCCGATCTCCCGCCGGACCGGACCGGTGTGGCGCATGCCGGGGTGGAACCGGGCGGCGAAGCAGAAGCCGATGCCGGCCTCGGTGACGCAGCGCGCCACCTGCTCCGGTTCCAGGTCCAGCGGCACGCCGAGCTGCTCCAACACGTCCGCCGTGCCGCACGAGGAGGAGGCGGCCCGGTTGCCGTGCTTGACCACCCGGACCCCGGCCCCGGCGACCACCAGGGCGGCCATGGTGGAGATGTTGACCGTGTGGGCCAGGTCCCCGCCGGTGCCCACCACGTCCAGCGCGGTGGCGCGTACCTCCTCGGGCAGGCGTACCGGCACGGCCCGGGTGAGCATCGTCTCGACCAGGCCACCCAGCTCGGCCGGGGTCTCACCCTTGGTGCGCAGCGCCACGGCGAACCCGGCGATCTGCGCCGGGGTGGCCGAGCCGGCCATGATCTCGCCCATCGCCCAGGCGGTGTCGGCGGTGGAGAGCTCCTCGCCGCGCAGCAGCGCGTTGAGCAGAAGCGGCCAGGTCCGTTCGCCCATGGCGGGCCTCCCGAGCGGCGTGAGTGAAGCGGTTGGGGGGCGTGCGCCACGGCCGCGTTCGCCGTGGCGCCGCGGGGTGGATCAGGCCGCGGCGTGGGTGCGGCGCAGCAGCTCGACCACGGTGCTGCCGGCGGTCACCGGGTCGAGCGGGTGGGTCAGCGTGGCGTCGACCTCGGCGTACGCGGCCAGCCAGCGGTCGGCGGCGCGGGCCAGCACCACGCAGGTCGGCGGCGCGTCGTCGCGGTCGTCCTTGATCTGGCGGGCGATGCCGATGCCGCCGCCCGGGCTCGCCTCGCCGTCGAGCAGCAGCAGATCGATCTCGTAGTCGTCGACCAGCCGGACGCAGCCGGCGTAGTCGTCGGCCTCGACGAACTCGATCTCGATGCCGGGCGCCGGCCGGGTGCCGACGGCGAGCCGCATCCGGTCCCGGACCTTCGGGTCGTCGCTGTAGAGCAGGACGGTGCAAAGACGATCGCTCATCGTGACGTGGCTCCCACCTCGTAGCTGCCCGCTGATCGTAGCGGGCGTCACATTCGACCCGACGCCCCGCCCGGGCGGGACTCAGGCGCTGGCCTCCGCGGCCTTCTGGCGGGCCTCCTGGCGGTCCAGTTCCCGGTCCAGCCGGCGGGCCTCGCGCTCGGACTGCTTGATCCACTGGACCACCAGCACGGCCAGCATGGTGACGCTGACGAACTCGCCGCCGGCCCAGAGCACGCCGCCGGCGACCACCTGGTCCTCCCAGGGGTCGGACCAGGACAGGTTCAGCGACGGGTACCAGTCGCCGCCGAACAGCGTGGTGCTCTGCATGATGGTGAGTCCGAGCACGGTGTGGAACGGCACGGAGAGCACCATGAGCAGCGCGCGGGCCGGGTAGGGCCAGCGACCGGGCAGCGGGTCCAGGCCGAGCAAGGGCCAGAAGAAGACGCAGCCGGTGGCGATGAAGTGCGCGTGCACCAGCTCGTGCGCCCACTCGTGCCGCAGCGTGAACTCGTAGAGGTCGGTGAAGTAGAGCGCGAACGGGTTCACCACGAAGATGGTGAACGCCACCAGCGGGAAGCTGTAGATCCGGGCGATCCGGCTGTGCACGATCGCCAGCAGCCGCTTGCGGGGCCGCACCGGCAGCGTGCGCAGCGCCAGCGTCACCGGGGCGCCGAGGGCCAGGAAGATCGGCGCGATCATCGACAGCACCATGTGCTGCACCATGTGCACCGAGAGCAGGGTGGTGTCGTACGCGCCGAGGCCGGTGAGCGTGACGAGCGCGATGCCGCCGAGGCCGGGGCCGAGGAACGCCACGGTGCGGATGACCGGCCAGCGGTCGCCGCGCAGTCGCAACCGGTGCACCCCGTAGAGGTAGAGGCCGGCGGCGAGCACCAGGCCCAGGGCGAGCCAGCTGTCCAGCCGGGTCTCGGTGAGCACCCGGGCGACGGTGAACGGCGGCGGGGCGACCTCGCCTCCCGCCGCGAGCGTCGCCGGAGCCGCCGAGGTGACGGCGAGGATCTGATCGACGTGCAGCACGCTTTTCAGGGTAGGTCAGGCGAAGCGGACGACCACGATCGGGCCACTGCGGGCACCGGTTTGCCACCCCGCTGATCGTCGGTCCCGGTCAAGGGCAATAATGACCGCGTGACTGCGGCCCCAGCCATTGACAAGAGCCGGATCCACTCCCTGACGCGTCCCAACATGGTCAGCGTCGGGACGATCGTGTGGCTCTCCAGCGAACTCATGTTCTTCGCGGCGCTGTTCGCGATGTACTTCTCGATCCGCGCGGCGGCGCCGGAGCTGTGGGAGAAGCACACCGAGGCCCTCGACGTGCCCTACGCGACCACCTTCACGGTGATCCTGGTGCTCTCCTCGGTGACCTGCCAGCTCGGTGTCTTCGCGGCCGAGAAGGGCGACGTCCACGCCCTGCGTCGGTGGTTCACGATCACCTTCGTGATGGGCCTGATCTTCGTGCTCGGTCAGCTCAACGAGTACCGCCACCTGGTGCACGAGGGCGTCAAGATCAATGAAGACGGTTACGGGTCGATGTTCTACCTCACCACCGGCTTCCACGGTCTGCACGTGACCGGCGGTCTGGTCGCCTTCATCATCTTCATGATCCGCACCACCATGGGTCGGTTCACTCCGGCCCAGGCGACCTCGGCGATCGTCGTGTCCTACTACTGGCACTTCGTCGACGTCGTGTGGATCGGGCTCTACGCCATGATCTACTGGCTTCAGTGATCTTGGCGCGTCACGAACCGCGCCGCTGCTCCGTCCCCTGAGACAAGGTCCAACCGGTTAAGGACACAGGTCATGACTTCTGACAACGACCGCCGACGCGGTCTGCTCGCGCGGCTGCGCGGGCGGCCCGTAGCGCGCAGCAGGGGCCGCCGCCGGCTGGGTGCCGCGGTCCGGCTGGCCGCCGCGCTGATGCTGGCCGGCGGCGCCTACACCGTCTTCGCCCCGGGCGTGCAGGCGCAGGACAACCCGCCGCTGAGCGCCGCCGGCAACGAGGGCAAGGCGCTGTTCGACGTGAGCTGTGTGACCTGTCACGGTCGCAACGCCCAGGGCGTCGAGGGACGGGGTCCGAGCCTGATCGGCGTCGGATCGGCCTCGGTGGAGTTCCAGGTCAGCAGCGGCCGCATGCCGATGGCCCGGCAGGAGGCCCAGGCGATGCGCAAGCCGCCGGTCTTCACCGACGAGCAGGTGCGCCAGCTGGGCCAGTACATCCAGGAGCTGGGCGGTGGCCCGCAGGTGCCGTCGGGCAACCTGCGTGAGGGCGCCAACATGTCCACCGGCGGCGAGCTGTTCCGGATCAACTGCTCGCAGTGCCACGCCTTCGGCGGTGGTGGCGGCGCGCTCTCCTCCGGCAAGTACGCCCCGAGCCTGAAGCCGGCCAGCGACCGGCAGATCTACGCCGCCATGCTGAGCGGCCCGCAGAACATGCCGGTGTTCGGCGACAACCAGATCACTCCGCAGGAGAAGGCGGACATCATCGCCTACATCCAGGAGACCCTGAAGCACGACCAGGACCAGGGCGGTTTCAACCTGGGCCGGTACGGCCCGTCGACCGAGGGTCTGGCGATCTTCCTGGTCGGCATCGTCGCGCTGGTCTTCGCGAGCCTGTGGATTGCGGGCAAGTCGTGACCCGGCCGAACATCTGTATCATTGCCCTGGTGCCGGCCACCGGCGCCACGCGTAGCGAGGTGACGGCATGAGCACCCACACCGAGCACCAGGCCCAGCCGGGCCCGGAGCCGCTCGACGTGAACGACCCCCGGCTCTCCCGGTTCGACATCGTGCAGGAAGGCGCCCGGCGCGACGACATCGAGATCGTCCACTACGAGGCGCAGGTGGTCCCGGGCAGCAAGGCCGAGCGTCGGCTGACCCGCACGGTCGCCATGATGTTCCTGCTGACCGGTGCCTTCGCCACCGCCTTCCTGGCGATCTACATCTGGTGGCCGTGGCAGTGGGAGGCCGGCCGGGGCGGCGACAAGCTCTACACCCCGCTGCTCGGCCTGACCCTGGGCCTGGCGCTCCTCGGCGTCGGCTTCGGCATCCTGACCTGGGGCAAGAAGCTGCTGCCCAAGGAGGTCTCGATCCAGGACCGGCACGACCAGGTCGACAACCCGGAGGATCGCAAGATCACCGGTGAGACCATGCTCTACCTGGCCGACGAGCTCGGGGTGAAGCGCCGTCCGCTGCTCGGCATCTCGCTGCTCGCCGGTCTCGCGCCGGTCGGCGCGGTGGTCGCGGCTCCGCTGGTCGGTGGTCTGATCCAGCAGCCGCACAAGAACAACCAGATGTTCACCACCGGCTTCCAGCCGGCCGAGGGCGGCGAGAAGATCCGGCTGATCCGCGAGGACGGCCGCCCGATCCGCCCCGCGGACGTCAGCGTCGGCGGTCAGCTCACCGTGTTCCCCGGCATCGAGGGTGGCGTCAGCAACAAGCACGCCGACTCGCCGACCCTGCTCATCCACCTGCGCGAGGACGACGCGCAGAAGTCGCGCGAGGCGAACGAGCGCAAGGGTCGCGGCGACTACATGTGGGGCAACTACGTCGCGTTCTCCAAGATCTGCACGCACGCCGGCTGCCCGGCCAGCCTCTACGAGCAGCAGACCAACCGGCTGCTCTGCCCCTGCCACCAGTCGCAGTTCCTCATCACCGACAACGCCAAGCCGATCTTCGGCCCGGCGAACCGGCCGCTGCCGCAGCTGCCGATCGAGGTGGACGAGGAGGGCTTCTTCGTGGCGAGGTCCGACTACACCGAGACCATCGGTCCCGACTTCTGGGAGCGGCCATGAAGCGCCGAAAGTTCGATCGGGCCGCGCTGCCGGCCAAGACCGCCGGGGCGGTTGACGACCGCTTCCAGGTCGCCACGCCGCTGCGCAAGCTGCTGAACAAGGTCTTCCCCGACCACTGGTCGTTCCTGCTCGGCGAGATCGCGCTCTTCTCGTTCGTGGTCCTGCTGCTGACCGGTGTGTTCCTGACCTTCTTCTACGAGCCGGCGATGACCGAGGTGGTCTACGACGGCAGCTACGCGCCGCTGCGTGGCACCCCGATGTCGGCCGCGTACGCCTCCAGCCTGGACCTCTCGTTCGACGTCCGCGGTGGTCTGATCATGCGGCAGATGCACCACTGGGCGGCCCTGCTGTTCATGGCCGCGATCGTGGTGCACATGCTCCGGGTCTTCTTCACCGGCGCGTTCCGCAAGCCGCGTGAGACCAACTGGATCATCGGCTCGCTGCTGTTCTGGGTCGGCTTCCTGGCCGGCTTCACCGGCTACTCGCTGCCGGACGACGGCCTGTCCGGCACCGGTCTGCGGATCGCCTCCGGCATCATCCTGTCGATCCCGGTGATCGGTTCCTGGGTCAGCTCGTCGATCTTCGGCGGGGAGTTCCCCGGCACCATCATCATCAGCCGCTTCTTCATCGCCCACGTGCTGCTCATCCCGGGCCTGCTGGTGGCGCTGATCAGCGTGCACCTGGGCCTGGTGTTCAAGCAGAAGCACACCCAGTGGCCCGGCCCCGGCCGGACCAACGAGAACGTGGTCGGCGAGCGGATGTTCCCGCGCTACGCGCTCAAGCAGGGCGGCTTCTTCATGGTCGTCTTCGGCGTGATCGCGCTGATGGGTGGCCTCTTCCAGATCAACCCGATCTGGTACTTCGGCCCGTACGAGGCGTGGGTCGTCTCGGCGGCCAGCCAGCCCGACTGGTACGTCATGTTCCTCGACGGCTCGACCCGACTCATGCCGGGCTGGGAGATCAGCATCCCGATCGGCGACGGATACGTCATCCCGCCGCTGTTCTGGCCGACGGTCGTGCTCCCGGGCATCCTGGTGGGCCTGTCGACGATGTACCCGTTCCTGGAGGCGCGCCGCCTCAAGGACTACAAGCACCACAACCTGCTCCAGCGGCCCCGGGACGTTCCGGCCCGGACCGCGGTGGGCGCCATGGCCGTCGCCTTCTACGTCGTGCTGACGCTCTCCGGCGGCAACGACGTGATCGCCGACAAGTTCCACATCAGTTTGAACGCGATGACCTGGGCCGGCCGGATCGGTCTGCTGGTCGTCCCGCCGCTGGCCTACTACATCACCTACCGGATCTGCCTGGGTCTCCAGCAGCACGACCGGGAGGTGCTGGCCCACGGCGTGGAGACCGGCATCATCAGGCGCCTGCCGGACGGCCGGTTCGTCGAGGTCCACCAACCGCTCACCTCGGCGGACGGCCACGACGGTCACGCGCCGGCGCTGGACTACGTCGGCTGGGTGGTACCGAAGAAGATGAACCGGCTGGGCGCTCTCGGGCCCGCCATCCGGGGCTTCTTCTACCCGATCGAGAAGCCGGCCGAGGCGCCGGTCTCGCCGGGCCACCCGCCGGTCGAGCCCCGACCGGAGCGGGAGGAGATCAGCAGCGGCGAGAGCCGTCGCTGACCCCTTCGAGTACGACCGACAGTGGCGCCCGCCGGACATCCGGCGGGCGCCACTGCCGTTTCCGACCCCGTCGTCCGGTTGTACCGTCGACCGCCCGACGGCTCCGCTCCGGTGCCCCGCCGCCCCCGGACACGGACGGGTGGAATCGCAGGAATAACCCCGGTCAGCCGGGTATCCGTGCGGTCCGACGTCTCATGGGGGAGGAAGCATGTTGGGAATCAAACGCCTGGGTCTGCTGGCCGCGCTGGTGGTCGTGGGGCTGGCGCCCGCCGCCGCGGCGCAGGCCGCGGCGCAGCCGTCGACGCAGGACACCCAGTACCTGCAGGCGGTGCACCAGGTCAACCTGTACGAGATCACCGCCGGTAACCTGGCCCAGCAGAAGGGCCAGAACCAGCAGGTCAAGGACTTGGGCAAGATGTTCGTGACGGACCACACCCAGCTGGACCAGACGGTGCAGTCGACTGCCCAGCAGCTCAACGTGCAGCTGCCGGCCGACCCCACCGCCGACCAGCAGAAGGTCCTCGACAAGCTGAACAACCTCAGCGGGGCCGAGTTCGACAAGGCGTGGGTGACCGCTGAACTCGCCGGCCACGTCCAGGCCATCCAGGCCACCCAGACGGAGATCTCACAGGGCTCCGAGCAGTCGGTGGTGCAGCTCGCCCAGGACGCGCTGCCGGTCCTCCAGGCGCACTACGACGCGCTGGTGGCCCTGGCCCAGACCCTGGGTGTCCCGGTCCCGCAGACCAGCGCCAGCGGCACGCCCGGCCCGGGTGGCACCACGTCGCCGGCTCCGGGTGGCGGCGGCACCGAGTCGCCGGCTCCGGGCGGCACCGAGACCGAGGAGCCCGCTCCGGGCACCACGGAGTCCCCGGCGCCCGCGCAGAGCTGACGCATCGCACGACCCAGGTCGGCCGGCCCGTCCCCACCAGGGGCGGGCCGGCCGCCGTCCGTCTCAGTCGGCGTTGGCCAGCCCGATCGCGAACGCCTCTTCCAGGTCGTGCTGCGAGTAGGCGCGGAACGCGATGTGCGACTCGGTGTTGAGCACGCCGGGCACCTTGGAGATGCTGCCGGCGATGACCTGGGCGATCTGCTCGAACTCGCGGACCCGGACCATGGCGATCAGGTCGACGTGCCCGGCCACCGAGTAGACCTCGCTGACACCGGGCAGGTTGGCCAGGGTCTCGGCCACCTCGGGGATGGAATCGGTGGCGCAGTCGATCAGCACGATCGCGGTGATCACGGGACGTTTCTCCGTTCGTCGGCGACGAGGCCCATGCTAGAGCCCGGCGCGGTCACCGCGCGGCCGGGACGGTCAGGTCGGCGCCGGCCCGGACCACGCGATCGAGGTGTTCCCCGGCGGCGACGGTCGCGCCCGGCCAGATCACCGACCGGTCGACCGTGCCGTGCACCCGGGCGCCCGCGCCGACCACCGAGCGGGTGACCCGGCCGTCCACCGAGGCGGACGGGTCGACCAGTCCGACCGGGCCGGCGGCATGCAGGTTCGCGGCCAGGTAGTCGGCCGGCGTGCCGGTGTCGTAGAAGGTGCCCCGGTAGGGGACCACGGTCAACGCGCCGGCCGCCTCCGCCGGCCGCCACACCGCGCGGACCAGATCGCCGAAGGTGGCCGGCAGGTCCCGGACCATCCGCCACGGCAGCAGCGAGAAACCGACGAAGCGGTGGCCGGCGAAGGTGCCGGGGGCGGCCGGGTCGTCCGCCGGCTGTCCGAGCAGGCGTACGCTCCGCCCGTCCCAGCCGTCCAGCAGCGCGGCCACGTCCGGGCCGGGAGGAGCCTGCGGGTCGGCCAGGTACGCGTCGGCGTTGCCGACGAGCACGCCCCGCCCGGCGATCCAGTCCCGCAGCCGCCCCAGCCCGCCGGCGGTGCCCAGCGGGTCGCCGGGCTCGACCGACAGGTGGGCGCGGTCGCCCACCCGGGCCACCACCTGGTCGCCCAGGTAACAGGCGTTCACCGCGACCCGGGCCGGGCCGGTCAGCCCGAGGCCGGCCAAACGGGCCAGGGCCCGGTCGAGCAGCGGCACGTTGCCCACCGGGCAGAGCGCCTTGGGCACCCGCTCGGTGAGCGGGCGCAGTCGGGTGCCCTCACCCGCCGCCAGCACGACCGCGCACACCTCGACCCCGGCCGTCGTCGCCCCGGCCGCCGGTGGACTCACGCGGCCGGTGGCGTCGCCGGCGGGACCTCGCCGGCGCGCGGCCCGATGCCGTAGTAGCCGAGCAGGTTGGCGGTGGCGCGGCTGAGCCGGGGCAGGTCGTCCAGCGGATGCCAGGCGGCCTCGAAGACCTCGGCCCCGTCCACCGCCAGCTCGGTGCGCGACGCCGGCACCTCCGCCTCGAACACCACGTCGACCCAGCCCTTGGCGTGCACGACCGCGTTCGGCACGGCCGGCCGGAGCGCGTCGGGGGAGAGGCGGACGCCGGACTCCTCGTACAGCTCCCGGGCGGCGCCGACCACCGGCGCCTCGCCGCGTTGCAGCAGACCGGCCGGCAGGGTCCAGCTGTGGCCGGGCGGCTGGCGCAGCAGCAGGATCCGCCCGGCGCCGGTGGTCTCCGTGTCCCGGACCAGCGTGACCGCCCCCACGATGTACTTCGGCACGGCCAACCGCACCAGTCGCCGCCGCAGCGGGACCGGAAGCCGGTAGAAGAGCTGATAGCCGAGGGCCCGTCCGGTGGCACGCGCGCGGGGGATCATGCGTCCAGGCTAGTGGCCGCCGGGCGGACGCGGGCCAACGCCCTTCGCCCTACTGCCGGTGGTCGACCAGGTCGATCAGTTGCTGGACCACCGTGTCCGGCTCGACCGTGCGGTCGAAGACCGCCACCAGCAGCGTCTCCAGGTCGGGGTAGCCCAGCTCCTCCGAGAGCCGCAGCAGCGGCAGGTCGCTGGCCAGGCCGCGGTTGTGCTTGCGCAGCGCCAGCCCGATGGAGGCGCGGCCGAGGCGGACCTTGTCGGCGATCGAGATGCCCGGCTCGGTGTGCTCGGCGAACCAGCGGTTGATCTGCATCTGGGCGTGCGGGGACTTGACGAAGCCCAGCCACTCCCGGCGCGGGCCGCGCGGGGCCACGTCCACCTCGAAGCCGCTCTCCGCGTCGCTCTCGGTGAAGATCTCCACCACGTCGCCCTCCTCCAGCTCGGAGGAGAGCGGGGCCAACCGGCCGTTGATCCGTGCGGCCAGGCAGTGGTCGCCGCGCTCGGTGCCCAGCTCGTACGCGAGGTCGACCGGGGTGGCCCCGGCCGGCAGCACCACCTGGCGGCCGTCGGCGACCACCTGGATCTGCGCCTCGGCCAGGTCGCACCGCAGCGACGCCATGAACTGGGTCGGGTCGACCGTGTCCTGCTCCCAGTCGAGCACCCGGCGCAGCCAGGCCAACTCGTCGGCCCGGTCGGCGGCCCGGCCCGCGGCCCGGGGGAAGCGGTAGTGGGCGGCCACGCCGTACTCCGCGGAGCGGTGCATCTCGCTGGTGCGGATCAGCACCTCCACGGTGCGGTCCTGCGGGCCGCACACGCTGGTGTGCAGCGAGCGGTAGAGGTTGTTCTTCGGGGAGGCGATGAAGTCCTTGAACCGGCCCGGCACCGGCCGCCAGAGGCCGTGCACGGCGCCGAGCGCGGCATAGCAGTCGGTCGGTGGGCCGTCCACCACGATCGCGATGCGCGGCAGGTCGTAGGGGGCGGCGTGGTCGCCGGCGACCGTGTCCTTCCAGATCGAGTAGAGGTGTCGCGGCCGGGGGGACACCTCGGCGTCCACCCGGTTGCGGCGCAACGCGGCCCGGGTCCGGGCCACCACGTCGCCCAGGTAGGCGTCCCAGCCCGGCCGGTCGTGCACGAACCGCTCGATCCGCGCGTGCTCGTCGGGTTGGAGGTGCAGCAGCACCACGTCGTCCAGCTCCCGTTTGAGGGTCTGGATGCCCAGCCGGTCGCAGAGCGGGACCAGCACCTCCTGCGTCTTGCGGGCGATCCGCTCCCGCGAGGCGGCCGAGCGGACGCCGAGGGTGCGCATGTTGTGCAGCCGGTCGGCCAGCTTGATGACCAAGACCCGGACGTCCTTGCCGGCCGCCACGATCATCTTGCGGACGGTCTCCGCCTCGGCGGCCTTGCCGTAGAACGCCTTGTCGAACTTGGTCACGCCGTCGACCAGGTGGGCCACCTCGCGGCCGAAGTCCTCCTGGAGCGCCTGGAGCGTGTAGCGGGTGTCCTCCACGGTGTCGTGCAGCAGCGCGGCGACCAGGGTGATGGTGTCCATGCCGAGGTCGGCGCAGATCTGCGCCACCGCGAGGGGGTGGGTGATGTAGGGCTCGCCGCTCTTGCGGAACTGGCCGCGGTGCATGTTCTCGGCGATCGTGTAGGCCCGGCGCAGCACCGGGGCGTCGGCGCTGGGGTGGATCCCGCGGTGGGTGCGGACCAGGGCGGTGACCGGGTCGCCGTCGGTGGTGGGCCAGGTGAGCAGGGAGCGCAGGCGGCGGGTGAGCGGCAGCTCGCCCTGGGTCGGAAGGGCGCCGCCCAGGGCGGCGCCGTGTCCGGCGTCGACGTCCACCTGGGACACCTCCTCACCCCGACCCTCGACCGCCGGGACCGGCGACCGGGAGCAGGCCCGCGAATCGGGCAGGTCTGCACTTCTTTAACAGACTAAGGGAGTCGACGTAGTCCGATCGGACACTTGGTCATGAGCGTTCGGTCGAGAGTTGGTGGGACCCGCCGTTCTCCGCCTTTGCCAGCAGGTCGCGGAACCGCCCCGCGCCGCCCACCGGGGAGGCCCATCCGTCGGTCGCCTCGACCAGCCGGGTCTCCGGTCGCTCCAACCAGGACAGGATCCGTTCGGTCTCCTCGGCGGTGGCCGCCGGCACCGGCCCGTGCCCGGGCAGCACCGTCTCGGCGGTGGCCCGGATCGCGGCGATCGTCGGTCGCGGGTGGACACCCGGCGGGGACACCCCGGCGCCGGCCAGCCGGCCGTGCCGGACCAGCGCCAGCTCCCAGCCGCCCCGGGCGGCCGGTCGGGCGGCGGCCAGCTCGGCGATGCCGGTCAGCGCGGCCAGCCGCTGCATCCGGACCGCCGCGCGCAGCACCGCGACCAGCCGGCCCCGCGCCACCGCGGCCTCCTCGTAGCGCTGGGCCGCGGACAGCACCTCGATCCGGGCGAGCAGGGCCTCGACCACCACCCCGGGGTCGTCGCGCGTGGCGGTGCGGAACGGGGTGGCCGCGCGGTGCTCGTACTCCTCCGGGGTGATCCGGTGCTCGCAGGGCGCCGGGCATCGTCCCAGCTCGGCCAGCGCGCAGGCCGGCATGGTGGTGCGCCGGGAGAGCCGGTGGGTGCACTGGCGCAGCGGCACCGCGTCGTGGAAGCCGGCGGCGGCCAGCTCGGCCGCCTGCCGGGACCGGAACGGGCCGAGGTAGGCCGAGTCGGTGGGCGCGAGGTCGCGCACGATCGACAACCGGGGGTACGCCTCGTCGGTGAGCTTCAGCCACACCTGGCGCTCGGGATACTTCGACCGGCGATTGTACGGCGGCGCGTGCGCCGCGATCAGCCGTAGCTCACGGACCTCCGCCTCCAGCGAGTGGGCGCACTCGACCGCCTCCACCCGCTCGGCGGCGGCCAGCATCTCGGAGATCCGGGCCCGCTTCTCCGCGGCGGTGAAGTAGCTGCGGACCCGGGTGGCGATGTCTCCGGAGGTGCCCACGTAGAGCGGACGGTCGTCGGCGGCCCGGAAGATGTAGACCCCGGGGACCTTCGGCAGCCCCTCGGCCAGGTGCCGTTTGCGGCGCTGGGTGGGGGTGACCGCGCGGGCGAACTCGATCGCCTCGCCGACGGTGTCCACCCGGTGCCCGCCGAGGCGGCCGATCAGCCCGTGCAGCACGTCGACGGTGGCCTTGGCGTCGTCCAGCGCCCGGTGGGTGGGTTGGGTGGCGGTGCGGAAGTAGGCCGCCAGGGTGCCCAGCTTGCGGTTGGGCACCTCGTCGCGGGTGAGCACCCGCCGGGCCAGCGCGGCGGTGTCCAGCACGCGGGGGTTGGGCCACGCGTAGCCGTGCTTGGCGCAGGCGGCCTTGAGGAAGCCGACGTCGTAGGGGGCGTTGTGGGCGACCAGCACGGCGTCGGTGACGAACTCCAGGAAGCTGGGCAGCACCTGCTCGATCGGCGGGGCGGGCAGCAGCATCGCCTGGGTGATGCCGGTCAGCACGGTGATGAAGGGCGGGATGGGCACCCCGGGGTTGACCAGGGTGGCGAGCACGCCCAGCTCCTCGCCACCACGGACCTTCACCGCGCCGATCTCGGTGATCCCGCCGCCGTCCGGCGCGCCGCCGGTGGTCTCCAGGTCGACCACCACGAAGGTGGTCGCGTAGAGCGGCAACGCGGGGTCGACCCCGCTGCCCGCCGCCCGGTCCAGACCGGCCAACGCCTCCTGGACGTACTCCGCTCGCGTCACCCGCCGGACGGTAACGGCACGGTCCGACACTCCGGTCACTCCGGCCCCTTCCGTTACCACGGGGGTACGATGAGAGATCGGCTCACTCACCGGGCGGTGGGCCCGTTCGGGGTGGGAGACTTGCCACATGCCCCTCACCGAGCCGCACGACGACCGCACCTCCCCGGAGGAGCCGGTGGTCGGTGCGCCCGGAACCGGTGAGGAACCGTCGACCACGGTCGAGCCCGAGCCCACCCTCCCCGAGCCGGTCCGCCAGCGGATCGTCACGCTGACCGCCGCCGTGCTGCCCGGCCTGCCCGCCGACGAGGTGCCGGTGCCGCTGCGCCGGGTCGCCAAGTTCGCCCCGAACCGCCGGGCCCGGCTCGGCGCCCCGGTGATCGCCGCCCAGCTCACCGCCGACCCGCTGTTCCGGCAGCGGGTCACCGCCCGGGTGCTGGCCGACGCGGGCGACCTCGGCGCGGCCGTGGTGGAGGGCACCGCGCCCGCCGCGGCCGACCCGGTCGAGGTGGCCGCCCTGGCCTACCTGGCCCGACCCAGGGGCTGGCGGGAACTCATCGACGCCAGCGGCGAGGCGGTACGCGCCGAGGCGGACAGCGCGGTCGTGGCCGAGCTGGTGCGGGAGGCCGAACAGCGGGCCACCCGGGCCGAGCACGACCGGGCGGTGGCCCGGGTCGAGGCCGAGAAGCTCCGCGACGAGCTGGCCCGGGTCCGGGAGGAACTGGGCCAGCTCCGCGAGGAGGCGCGCCAGTTGGCCCGTACCCTGCGGGAGACCCAGGCCCGGGAGCGCAAGGCCACCGAACTGCTGGCCACCGAGCGCGGCCGGGCGGCCCGCGCGGCGGCCGACGCGGACGCCGAGCTGCGCCGCGCCCGGGCCCGGCTGGCCGAGGCGGAGGCCGCCGCCGGCGTGGCCCGGGCCAGCGCCAAGGAGGCCCGCTCCGTCGACGACGCCCGGTTGTGGCTGCTGCTGGAGACGATCGGTCAGGCCGCGGTCGGGCTGCGCCGGGAGCTGGCGCTCGACCCGGTCGACGTGCTGCCGGCCGACTTCGTCGCCGACGCGTTCGCCGACCAGCCGGGAGCCGCGCCGGCCGGCGCCGCGACCCGGGCCCGCGACACGGACGACCCGGCCCGCCTCGACCAGCTCCTCGCCCTGCCCCGGGCACACCTGGTGGTGGACGGCTACAACGTCACCAAACGCGGCTTCGGCGAGATGTCGCTGGAGCAGCAGCGCAAGCGGCTGATCACCGGCCTGGGCGGGATCGCCGCGCAGACCGGGGACGAGGTCACCGTCGTCTTCGACGGGGCCGAGCGGATCCACGGCCTGCCTCCGGCGCCGCGCGGCGTACGCGTGCTCTTCTCCCGCAAGGGGGAGACCGCCGATGAGCTGATCCGGCGGCTGGTCCGCGCCGAGCCGGCCGGCCGCCCGGTGGTGGTGGTCTCCTCGGACCGGGAGGTCGCCGACGGGGTCCGCCGCCACGGCGCGTACCCGCTCGGGGCCGACTCCCTGCTGCGCCGCCTCGCCCGCTCCTGACCCGACCCGGCGGCGGCGTTCCGATCGCGCCACTTCGGCGTACTGGTGGTCGGATGATCGTTTTCGAGGTGGGTGCTGCCTCGTTGTCCGGTTCTGTCACACCCCAGGCATAGCCTTTCGGTGACCGACGGTGGTGGTCTATTCCCCGACCGCCACCGGCGACCCGTCAGGAGGCGTTGATGCTCATCGACTGCGACACCTGCGGCATCCGCGGCGCCGGCTGCTCCGGCTGTCTGGTGACCGCGCTGCTCGACCCCGACTCGCCGGCGGCCGGCCTGGGCCCCGCCGAGCACCGTGCGATCGAGGTGTTCGCCCGGGCCGGCTTCGACGTGCAGGTGGTGCCGGCCCCGGCGCCCCGCCGCTCCGCCCGTCGCCGCCGCGTCGCCTGACCACCGCCTGCCTCCGGGTGGCCCGACCCCCGCGCCCGGACTCTCCCCGTCCACCGGTCCGGCTCGCTGAGTCCGTCGCGTTCCAGGCCGGCAGGCCGGGCGGGCACTCCGGGTTGAGCCCGTGACGGCCGGCCCCCGGGCCGACTCCGCCGGCCTCCCGGGTCCGGCGCCCGAGCACTGACCTCGGCCCAAGGCCCACGGCCCACGGCCCACGGCCCACGGCCCACCCTGCCGGGCGGATCACTGTCGACCTCGCGCCACTTCGCCGTGACCGCGCCGTCGGGCATAGACGCGCGGCTGCCAACTCCGACACGGCTGCACGTGCCGCTGCTGCTGCCACTGCCGCTATTGGCGTGAGGCGATGACCGCCCATCCCACGTCCGCGGCGCCGCTGTCCTGCCGGCCGGCCCGGCTCAGCCCGCCACGGTCCGCTCCGCTGCTGTCGCCTGGCTGTCCCCGCCGGCGTGATCCCCGACCTCGATGTCCTTGGGCGTGTCGCGCCCGCCAGGGCAGATGCGTCAGGAGCGATATGACTCCTGGTCATAAATATGACTCAGAGGCATATCGCTCTCGGGCCCTGCCATCCGCCGCCCGCGCATGCGACCCGCCCACGCGTGCCGCCCACGACGCGCCGTGGAGCGCCCGCCGCCCGAGCGCCTGTCGACCGGAAACTGCTGCCGCGCCGGTGGCTCGGGCGCCTGTCGTCCGGAGCCGTTGCCCGCGCCGGCCGCCCCCACCTGCGCCGGCTGCCCCCACCTGCGCCGGCTGCCCCCACCTGCGCCGGTCATCCACCACCCGGGCCGATCACCCACCACCCGGGCCGATCACCCACCACCCGGGCCGGTCGCCCACCACCCGGGCCGAAGACTCGGGGCTGGGCCGCCTGTCGCCGCGCCAGTCGCCCGCAGCTCACGCCCGGCCACCTGCCGCCCACCGCCCGCGTCCGCGCATGCCGCCGGCTCCTGTCGCCCGCTGCCGTGCCACCGCCGTCGGCCGCTGCCCGCTGCGACCCCAGGGCTGACGCCGGGAGCGGGGCGACGTGCGCCGGCGCCGGCGCGGGCCGGGGCGGGCGTGACCGGGCGCGGCGGGCGGCGGCGGTGAGCGGTCGGGCACCGCAGCGGATCCGCGAGGATCGGGCAATAGGATGGGCGGTCACGGTGGAGGGGAGCGGCATGACGCGGACGGGTCGCGACGGCGGGGTGGGCTGGTGACCCCGCGCGGTTGGGCACTGCTGAGCCTGGCCGGGCTGGCGGTCGCGCTGGTCGTGGCCGTCGTGCTGCTGGTGCCGTGGGGCCGGCCGCCGGCCCCCCGGGCGGACCAACTCGCGGCGTTGCGGTCGCTCCCGGTCGACCAGGTGGCCCGCGGTCGGGCTTTTCACGACGCGTTGCGGCCGGCCGGTTGGTCGGCGCTCGCGGTCGGGCTGGTGGTGGCGCTGCTGCTCGGCCTCACCCCGCTCGGTGGGCGCCTGGTCGAGCTGGCCGGCCGGCCCTTCGGCGGCCACTGGGTCGCGCAGGCCGTGCTCGGCGGGCTGGCCGTCATGTTCCTCGCCGACCTGCTCACGCTGCCCTTCTCGGCCTGGCGTCGCACCGTGCTGGTCCGCTACGGGCTGAGCACCCAGGGCTGGGGCGGCTGGGCGGTCGACCTGCTCAAGTCGTACGCGGTCAGCGCGGTCATCGGGGCGCTGGTGCTGCTCGGCTTCTACACGGTGGTGCGGCTCGCCCCCCGCTGGTGGTGGGCGTTCGGCGCGGCCGGCGCCGCCGCCCTGGTGGTCGTGCTGTCGTTCGTGCTGCCGGTGCTGGTCGAGCCGGTCTTCAACCGGTTCACCCCGATGGAGCCGGGCCCGCTGCGTACGGAGCTGACCAGCATGGCCGCCCGAGACGGGGTCCCGGTGCGCGACGTGCTGGTCGCCGACGCCTCCCGGCGGACCCGGGCGGTCAACGCCTACGTCTCCGGGCTCGGACCGACCCGGCGGGTCGTGGTCTACGACACCCTGCTGCGCGAGGCCGAGCCGGCGGAGGTGACCAGCGTGGTCGCGCACGAGCTGGGGCACGCGAAGGACCGGGACGTCTGGACCGGCACCGTGCTCGGCGCGCTCGGCGCCGCCGCCGCGGTGGTGGCCCTCTACCTGGTCGGCTCGTGGCCGCCGCTGTTGCGGCTGGCCGGTGTCGACTCCATCGCCCAGCCCCGCGCGTTCCCGCTGCTGATCGCGTTGGTCACGGTGGCCGGTCTGCTCGCCACCCCGGTGCAGGCGCTGGTCTCCCGTCGGGTGGAGGCCCGCGCCGACGCGCACGCGCTGGCGCTCACCGGCGACCCGGCGACGTTCGAGGCGATGCAGCGCCGCCTGGCCGGGGTCAACCTGTCCGACCCCGACCCGCCGCGCTGGGAGTACCTGTGGTCGGCGTCCCACCCGTCCACCGTGGAGCGGATGGCCGCCGCCCGCGCCTACGCCAGGGAGACCGGCCGATGAGCCGCACCTTGCTGATCACCAACGACTTCCCGCCCCGCCCCGGCGGCATCCAGTCCTTCGTGCACAACCTGGCCGTACGCCAGCCCGCCGGCTCGGTGGTGGTCTACGCGTCGAGCTGGCGCGGCGCGGAGAAGTTCGACGCCGACCAGCCGTTCGAGGTGGTCCGCGAACGAACCAGGGTGCTGCTGCCCACCCCGCTGGTGGCGCGGCGGGCGGCCCGGCTGGCCCGGGCGTACGACTGCGACACGGTGTGGTTCGGCGCGGCGGCCCCGCTGGGGCTGCTCGCGTCCGGGCTGCGCCGGCGGGCCGGGATCCGCCGGGCGGTGGCGCTGACCCACGGGCACGAGGTCGGCTGGGCCGCGCTGCCCGGCGCCCGCGCCGCGCTGCGCCGCATCGGTCGGGGCGTGGACGTGACCACCTACCTCGGCGAGTACACCCGGGTCCGGCTGGCCCGGGCGCTGGACGGGCTGACCGAGCTGCGGCGGCTCGCGCCCGGCGTGGACGTGGACACCTACCACCCGGGGGTGGACGGCGGGCAGGTCCGGCTGCGGCTGGGCCTCGCCGACCGGCCGGTGGTGGTGTGCGTGTCCCGGCTGGTGCCGCGCAAGGGACAGGACATGCTGATCCGGGCGTTGCCCGAGATCCGCCGTCGGGTGCCGGACGCCGCGCTGCTGGTCGTCGGCGGCGGGCCTTACAGGGCGACGCTGGAGAAGCTGGCCCGACAGGTCGGGGCGGAGCGGGACGTGGTCTTCACCGGCTCGGTGCCCACCGCCGAGCTGCCCGCGCACTACGCGGCCGGTGACGTCTACGCGATGCCCTGCCGCACCCGCAACCGGGGCCTGGACGTGGAGGGCCTCGGCATCGTCTACCTGGAGGCGAGCGCGACCGGGCTGCCGGTGGTGGCCGGTGACTCCGGCGGCGCGCCGGACGCCGTCCGCGACGGGGAGACCGGGTACGTGGTCCGGGGTCGGGACGTGGCCCAGCTCGCCGACCGGGTGTCCACCCTGCTCGCCGACCGCGACCTGGCCCAACAGTTCGGCGCGGCCGGACGCGCCTGGGTGGAGCGGGAGTGGCGCTGGGAGACCCAGGCCGAGCGGATGGCCGCCCTGCTCGCCGGCTGACCAGCGCGGCCACCAAGCTGTCAGACCCGCAGCGCGGCCCGCTCGGCCGCGGGCGGCGGCGCCGCGGCCACCCGCCGACGGGACAGCCGCCCCGGCCACCAGGTACGCGCGCCCAGGTCCAGGGTCAGCGCCGGGATCAGCAGGCTGCGCACCAGGAGCGTGTCGAGCAGGATGCCGACCGCCACGATCACCCCCATCTGCACCGACGGCACCAGCGGCAGCACCAGCAGGGCGCCGAAGGTGGCCGCCAGCACCACCCCGGCGCTGGTGATCACACCGCCGGTGACGGTGAGCGCCCGCAGCATGCCGGGCCGGTGCCCGATCGACGCGGCCTCCTCCCGCGCGCGGGTCATCAGGAAGATGGTGTAGTCGACACCGAGGGCGACCAGGAACAGGAACGCCTGCAGCGGCACCCCGACGAACAGTCGTGGGTGGCCCAGCGCGTCCAGCAGCAGCCCGGCCGCGCCCATCGCGGCCGCGTACGACAGCACCACGCTCGCCATCAGCAGCAGCGGCGCGACCAGCGCGCGCAGCAGGAGCACCAGGATCACCAGGACGACGGCGAGCACCAGCGGGATGACCACCCGGTTGTCCCGGTCCACCGTGCGCCGCTCGTCGAGCAGCGTCGCGGTGCGCCCGCCGATGAGCGCCTGCGCGCCGGGCACCGCGTGCACCTCGGTCCGCAGCCGGTTCACGGTGTCCCGGGCCGGGGCGCTGTCCGGGGCGGCGGCGAGCACCGCGGTGACGCGTACCCATCGGCCGTCGGCGGACCGCTGCGGGCCGCCCACCTCCGCGACGCCCGGCACCGCGCGGACCGCGTCCACCACCCGGTCGGCCGCGCCGGCGGCGGCCAGCACCTCGACCGGCGCGGTCGACCCGCCCGGATAGTGGGCGGCGACCAGGCGCTGGCCGGTGACCGAGCCGACCTCGGTGGTGAAGGACTCGTCGTCGGGCAGGCCGAGGGCGAGGTTGCCGATCCCGAGGGTCAGCGCGACCAGGGCCGCGGCGGTGCCCACCCAGACCAGGCGCGGCCGGCGACCGACCAGGCCGGCGACCCGCCGCCACACCCCGTGGTCGGCGGTGCGGTCCCGCTCGTCCGCGCCGGGGGCGTGGCGCGGCACGAACGGCCAGAACAGCCACCGGCCGCACAGGACGAGCACCGCCGGCAGCAACGTCGTCATCGCCAGCAGCGCGGCCACGATGCCGACCGCGCCGACCGGGCCCAGGCCGCGGGTGGCGGGCAGGTCCGCCGCGACCAGGCAGAGCAGGCCGAGCGCGACGGTCGCCGCGGAGGCGCAGACCGCACCGTACGAGCGGCGCAGCGCCACCGCCATCGCGGCGTGCCGGTCGGCGTGCCGGCGCAGCTCCTCCCGGTAGCGGGCGATGAGCAGCAGGGCGTAGTCCACGCCGACGCCGAAGACCAGCACGGTGAGGATGGTCTGGCTCTGGAAGTCCACGGCGAGGCCGGCGTGCCGGGCCAGCAGGTAGACGGTGGCGCCGGCGAGCTGGTTGGCGACGCCCACCGCGAGCAGCGGCACCAGCCACAGCACCGGGCTGCGGTAGGTGACCAGCAGGAGCAGGGCGACGGTGACGGCGGTGGCCAGCAGCAACGCGCCGTCCATCCCGTCGAACGCGTCCCAGATGTCACTCTCGGCGGCCGCGTCGCCGGTCAGCGCCGTCCGCAGCCCCGGCACGCCCTCGGCGAGGCGGTCCTTCATGGCGCGCACCGCGTCGGCGCGCCGCTGCTCGTCGGCGCTGACCGGCAGCGAGAACAGCATCGCCCGGCCGTCCGCGCTCGGCACCGGCGGGGAGACCAGGCCGCCGTCGGCGTACCCGGCGAAGGCCGCCCGGTCGGCGTCGACCCGGGCCCGGTCGGCGGCGGTGAGGCCGGTGTCGCGGACGTAGACGGCGACGGCCAGCTGCCGGCGGGCCTCGGGGAAGGCGGCCTCGGCCCGCTGCGCGGCGCGACTGCTCTCGACGCCGGGCGGCAACGCGCCGAGCGTGGAGTTGTCCTGCGTCTCGCCCAGCTTGAGCGCGAGCGGCCCGGCGGCCGCGAGCAGCACCAACCAGAGGACGAGGACGGCGTACTTGCCGCGGCGGCCGGCGGGCAGCCCGGCCATTCGGTGCGGGGACATCGGGTTTCCTCTCACTCGTGCCCGGCGCGGACCGCGGGCCCTGTCTGCGATCCTTCGGCCCGGCGGCCCGCCGGTCAGGGGTGCCGTCCCGACTCCACGGGTGGTGCCAGCACCACCGGATCTGCGACGGTGGTGCCGGAGAATGAGGTCCGTGGACGCATCGGTGCGCGTACTGCTTCGGACCTGGCTGCGGCCCGGCGCGGTGACCGCCGCCCAGGGGCTGCTGATCGCGCTGCTGTCGTTGACCACGCACGTGGCCCTGTTCGTGCTGTCGCTGGCCGCGCTGGTGCTGATCCCCGCGTTCGGCGTCGGCTTCGCCCTCTTCCCGGTGGTCACCGCCGGGGTACGGGTCTGCGCCGGGCTGCACCGTCGGCTGGCCGGGTGGGGCGGCGTCGGGATGGCCACGCCGTACCTGCCGGCGCCGGCCGGCGCGCAGTTCGGCACGTGGCGGCGGTTCCGCTGGGTGGTGGCCGACCCGGCGACCTGGCGGGACCTGGCCTGGCTGCTGCCCGGCGCGGTCACCGGCGCGGTGTGCCTGGCCGCGTTCGCCCTCCCGCTGTACGGCCTGGAGGGGCTGGTCGGCGTCCCGCTGGTGCTGCACACCTTCGACGTCTGGTACGGCTACGGCCCGTTCTGGCCGGTCGACAACCTGGTGGAGGCGCTGCTCTGCTTCCCGCTCGGCGCGTTGCTGCTGGCCGTCGGCGTGGCGGCCGGACGCTGGCTGGTCTGGCTGCACGTCACGTTCGCCGGGTTCTTCCTGCCGCCGACGCGCAGCGCCGAGCTGGCCCTGCGGGTGCGTCAGCTGACCGTCACCCGGGCCGAGACGGTGGACGCGCAGGCCGCCGAGCTGCGCCGGATCGAACGGGACCTGCACGACGGCGCGCAGGCCCGGCTGGTCGCGCTGAGCATGAGCATCGGCCTGGCCGAGCAGCTGGTGCGGGACGACCCGGAGGCGGTCCGCCGGCTGCTCGCCGAGGCCCGGGAGACCAGCGGGCAGGCGCTGGCCGAGCTGCGTGGGCTGGTGCGCGGCATCCACCCGCCGGTGCTCGCCGAGCGGGGCCTGCCCGGCGCGGTACGGGCGCTGGCGCTGGCCGTGCCGCTGCCGGTGGACGTCACCGTCGACCTGCCCGGCCGGCCGGCGGCCCCGGTCGAGTCGGCCGTGTACTTCGCGGTGGCCGAGGCACTGGCGAACGTGGGCAAGCACAGCGGGGCGACCCGCGCCTGGGTGGAGCTGCGGCACACCGGCGGACGGCTGTCGGTCGTGGTCGGTGACGACGGCGGGGGCGGCGCGGAGGCGGCGGCGGGCGGCGGGTTGGCCGGGACGGGGCGTCGGCTGGCCGCGTTCGATGGGACGATGACGGTGACCAGTCCGGTGGGTGGGCCCACCGTCATCAGCATGGAGCTGCCGTGCGAGTTGTCATCGCCGAGGACCTCGCCCTCCTCCGGGACGGGCTGACCCGGATCCTGGAGGCGTTCGGCTGTCAGGTGGTGGCGGCCGTCGACAACGGACCGTCGGTGCTGCCGGCGCTGACCGCGCACCGGCCGGACGTCGCGGTCATCGACGTCCGGTTGCCGCCGACGTTCACCGACGAGGGGTTGCAGGCGGCGGTGCGGGCCCGTGCCGAGCTGCCCGGGCTGCCGGTGCTGGTGCTGTCCCAGCACGTCGAGCAGCTCTACGCCCGGGAGCTGCTCGCCGACCGGCGCGGCGGGGTCGGCTACCTGCTCAAGGACCGGGTGTCCCACGTGGACCAGTTCGTCGACGCGGTGCGCCGGGTCGCCGCCGGCGGCACCGTGATGGACCCGGAGGTGGTCGCGCAGCTGCTGGCCCGCCGGGCCGGCGCGGAGCCGCTCGACGAGCTGACCCCGCGGGAGCGGGAGGTGCTCGGCCTGATGGCCGAGGGCCGGTCGAACGCGGCCGTCGCCGCCCGGCTGTTCGTCACCGAGAAGGCCGTCGACAAGCACATCAACAGCATCTTCAGCAAGCTGCGGATGCCGCCGTCCGGCGACGACAACCGACGGGTGCTGGCGGTCCTGGCCTACCTGGACGGGGCGGACACCCGACGCCTTCCGAGCTGACCGCGCCGCGGTGTGGCGTGGGGCCCCGCGCCTCACGTGTTAAGAAGGGGCCCTTCCTATGCCGCAGGCGTTAAGAGGGGGCCCTTCCTTACGCGGCGGGCGCGTGGCTGAGGTGCTGCACGGCCGGTCCCGGACGACCGAAGTGCCAGCCCTGCCCGGCGTCGCAGCCGATCGCGCGCAGGCGGTCCGCCTGGTGCGCCGTCTCCACCCCCTCGGCGGTGACGGTGAGGCCGAGCGCGTGCGCCAGCGAGACCAGCGAGCCGAGGATCCGCTCGTCGGTACGGCCACCCGGGTCACCGGCCGGGGCCCGCAGCCCGGTCACGAACTCACCGGCCACCTTCAGCTCGTCGACCGGCAGGTCCCGCAGGTACGCGAGGTTGCAGTAGCCGGTGCCGAAGTCGTCGATCGCCACCCGGACGCCGAGGTCGCCCAGCACCCGCAGCGCCCGCACCGGCTCGACCACCGTGCTCATCATGGTGCTCTCGGTGATCTCCAGTTGCAGCCGTTCCGGCGCCAGGCCGGTGCGGCCGAGCACGCCCCGCACCTCCGGCACGAGATCGGCCCGGTGCAGTTGGCGGACGGCCAGGTTGACGCTGACGAACGGGGCGGCGCCGTCCGTCGCCGGCCAGGTGCCCGCCTCGCGGCACGCCTCGGCCAGCACCCAGCTGCCGAGCCGGACGATCAGGCCGGTCTCCTCGGCCAGCGGGATGAAGCTGTCCGGCCGGAGCACACCCAGCTCCGGGTGGCGCCAGCGCACCAGCGCCTCCATGCCGAGCACCCGGCCGTCGCGCAGCGACGTGAGCGGCTGGTAGTCGAGGTAGAACTCGCCCCGGTCCAGCGCGGCGGGGATCGCCGCGGAGAGCGCGTACCGGGCCAGCTCGCGGCGGTTGCGGTCGGCGTCGAACAGCGACCAGCGCGCCCCGCCAGCGGCCTTGGCCCAGTGCAGCGTGCTGTCCGCCGCGCGCATCAGCTCCATCGGGGAGGTGCCGGCCACGGGCCGCTCCACGATGCCGATGCTGGCCGACACGGTCAGCTCGTGCCCGTCGACCAGCGCCGGCTCGCGTACCGCGGCCAGCGCCGCCTCGGCCACCTTGACCGCGTCGTCGGTGCCGGCGGTGCGTTCCACCAGGACGACGAACTCGTCGCCGCCCAGGCGGGCCACCAGGTGCTCGCCGAGCGCCCGGCGCAGCCGCTGGGCCACCGCCACCAGCAACGAGTCGCCGACCTGGTGGCCGAGCGAGTCGTTGACCACCTTGAAGCGGTCCAGGTCGAGGAAGCAGACGCCGACCCGGTCGGCGCCCCGGCCCGGGGTGCTGATCGCGGCGGTCAGCCGCTCGGTGAACAGCGTCCGGTTGGGCAGATCGGTCAGCGGGTCGTGGGTGGCCTGGTGCCGGAACCGGGCCTCGCTGTCCCGCAGCGCCCGCTCGGCGTGGGCCCGGGCCATCATCGCGGCCCGGCGGATCGACTCCTGCTCGTCGAGCGTACGGTCGCGCAGCGCGCGGGCGTACCCGGTGGCGACGGTGGCGAGCAGCCGGGCCATCCGGTCCTCGACGTCGTCGACGACCAGGTCGAGGTCGCGGACCAGGCGCAGCTGGATCACCTCGACGGTGCGGCCCAGCCCCTCGGCGGAGGCGATGTGCGACTGCACCAGCTCCGCGCCCACCTGCTGGCCGATCCGCAGGTCGAACGGTTCGGCCCGCAGCGCCTGGGCGAGCCGCTCGGTCAGCCGCTGGAGCACCTCCTCCAGCTGCGCCTGGGTCATCGGCAGGTAGCTGGTGCCGGAGACCGCCTTGGCCCAGGCGCGGGCGAAGACGCCGGGACGGTGGCGGCCGGCGGTGGCGACCACGTCGTCAGCCACCGAGCCGCCCGACCCCGCCCATGAAGACCGCCCGCTCGGCGTTCTCCGCCTGGTCGGGGGCGTCCGGACGCCACTGCGGCACCCACACCACGCCCGGTTCGACCAGCTCGAAGCCGTCGAAGAGCGCGGTCAGCTCGGCCCGGCCGCGGATGAACAGCTGGCTGTCGGTGCGCCGGTAGACCCGTTCGGCCTCGGCCCGCTCGCCGGTGCCGTCCCGGCCGTCGTCGCTGGCCTGGGAGAGCACCAGGTGGCTGCCGGGGGCCAGCGCCGCGCGCAGCGTCCGCAGGATCTCCTCCGGGCGGTCGGCGTCGGGGACGAAGTGCAGCACCGCCACGATCATCACCGCGACCGGCTGGGAGAAGTCGAGCAGGCGGTTGACGTCCGGGTGGCCCAGGATCGCCTCCGGGTCGCGCAGGTCCTCGCGCACCACCGCGGCCCGCTCGTTGCCGGCCAGGATCTCCTGGCTGTGCGCCACGGCGACGGGGTCCACGTCGACGTAGACCACCCGGGACTCCGGGTCGATCCGCTGGGCGATCTCGTGCACGTTGCCCACGGTCGGGATGCCGGAGCCGATGTCCAGGAACTGGCGGACGCCGGCCTGGGCCAGGTAGTGCACCGCCCGGCGCAGGAACGCCCGGTTGGCCTGGGCCATCAGCGGGGCCTCCGGCACCGCCTCCACCATCGCCCGGGCGGCGGCCCGATCGGCCGCGAAGTTGTGCGAGCCGCCGAGGTAGTAGTCGTACATGCGGGCCACGCTGGGGCGCTCGATGTCGATGGTCTCGGGTGCCCAGTCCGGCCGCTGCATGTCCCTGCCCCTTGGGTGTCGGCGACGCGCGGGGGTCACCGCCGCGCGGATCACCCGGGTATTCTGCCTGCCCGCCGTCGTGCTGCAAAGACCGCCGTCGCTACGCGTCCGGCCCTTCACCGTACGCGGTCACGTGCGCCCGGAATGCCGGAGAGGCCCGCGTCCGGCGTGCGGACCCAGGCCTCTCCGGCGACGGCGTCAGAACTTCGGCGCGTCCGGGGCCTCCAGCAGCCCCAGCCGCAGCGCGGTCATCAGCGCCTGGGCGCGGTTGGCCGCGCCCAGCTTCTCGTAGAGCTTGGAGATGTGGGTCTTGGCGGTCGACTCGCTGACGAAGAGCTGCTTGGCGATGCCGGCCACGCTCATGCCGTCGGCGAGCAGCCGCAGCACCTGGCCCTCGCGCGGGGACAGCTGCGGGCCGGACGGGGCGAGCCGGCGCTTCATCGCCTCGGCCAGGTCGGCCGCGGTGAACGCGCTGGGGGAGGAGGCGGCGTGCCGGGCGGCGGCCACCACCTCGTCGGCCGGCGCGGTCTTCGGCACGAACGCGCTGGCACCCGCCTCCAGGGCGCCGAAGAGCTGGTCGTCGCCGGCGTACATGGTGAGCACGACGATGCCCATCGACGCGCTGGACTTGCGCAGCGCGCGGGTCGCCTCGAGGCCGCTGCCGTCGGGCAGCCGCAGGTCCATGATCACCACGTCCGGCTGGAGCGCGCCGGCCTGGCGCACACCCTCCGCGGCCGTGGCGGCCTCGCCCACGACCTCGAACTGCCGGTCCCTCTCGAAGGCGTGCCGCAGACCCTTGCGGATGAGGTCGTGATCGTCGACAAGGAGAACCTTGGTACGGGTGGCCGGTGTCGGGCTAGTGGTCATCCTCGGGTTACTCCCCTTCTGCTGCTGCGGCGCTGCCGCGCACCTTATCGCGCCGGGGCGACGAGCCGAGTACCACCGCCACGGTTGTGCCGCTGGGTTGCCGCGGCCTGATCTCCAACCGGCCCCGGATACGTTCCGCCCTCTCCGCCATGATCGCAAGACCATAGTGCCCCTCGGGGCGCTGGTCACCGATGCCGTGACCGTCATCCGACACTTCGATTCGGGCGTACGGGGGATCCACCTCACACGTGACCCAGAGGTTCGACGCGCCGGCGTGCTTGCGGGCGTTGGTCACCGCCTCCTGCGCGATGCGCAGCAACTCGGCCTCGGTGGCGGCCGGCAGCCGGGCGGTGGACTCGTCCAGCGACAGGTTCACCCGCAGGCCGCCGGCCGCGCCGACGGTGCGCGCGTACTCGGCGATGGCCGCGGCCAGGCCACCGTGCCGGTCCACCTCGCTGCGCAGCTCGAACAGGCTGAGCCGCAGCTCGGTGATCACCCGGGTGACCTCGTGGCGCAGCGTGCGCAGCGACTCGGCGGTCTCCTCCGCGTCGTCGTGCACGGTGGCCAGGGCGTTGTCGATGCCGTAGCCGACCATGACCAGCTCCTGGGCGACCCCGTCGTGGATCTCCCGGGCCAGTCGCTGCCGCTCCTCGTTGGTGGCCAGCGAGCGCACCTCGTCGAAGAGCAACGCGGCCTCCAGCCGCAGCGCGGCCGGGCCGGTCAGCGCGGTCACCCGGGACACCACCGGCGGCGGGTACGCGGCGGCGGTGTCCGCCTCGACCACCACCAGGCCGACCGTGCGCACGCCGGCGACCAGCGGCACGATCAGCGCGGAGACCTCGCCGGAGCGCCGGGACCGGGCCTGCGAGCGGGCCGAGACGGTCGGCTGCTGGCTGGCCCAGGCGTCGGCGATGGCCGAGTCGGCGTCGAGCGTGGTCTCCCAGTCGACCCGGTCCGCGCCGATCTGGGCGAGCACGACCAGCCGGCCGCCGCCGCTGGCGGAGAGCACCGCGCCGCGGTCGGTCTTCGCCACCACCCGCAGCTCCTCCAGCAGGTGCTCGGAGATGCCGCCCGGGTCCAGGGTGGCGCCGGGCAGCTGGCGGGCGACCGTCCGCAGCTGGGTGAGCAGGCGGGTGGCCTCAGCGTACGGCTGGGGCTTGCCGGCGTTGCGGACCCGGATCACGCGTTGCAGGGTGCCGGCGGTGTAGAGGCCGAGGCCGGCCAGGATCAGCCACTGGGTGCAGACCGCGAGGTAGCCGAGCTGGCCGAGCTGCGGCTCGCCGCCCACCTCGGTGAACGCGGCGCTGGCCAGCAGCGTGGCCGCCGCCACGGCGAGCAGCGCCGCGCCCTCGGAGAACCGGCGGCGCAGCGCGGTCACGGTGACCGGCACGGCGAGGTAGGGCAGCACCGCCGAGGCGCCCAGCCCGCCGGTGACACCGGTGAGCTGGGTGTCGGCGGCGACCTGGCTGGCGGCCAGACCGAGCACCACGACCTCGGCGAAGCGGCTGATCGGGGCGAGCAACCGGTGCTGCGGCGCCAGCACGGCGGGCAGGCCGGCGACGCCGAGCAGGGCGATCCACCAGAGCTGGCTGGCGTCGCGGGTGGCGAACAGGGTCAGGGCGGCGACCAGCGCGAGGAGGACCGCGCGGGCCGCGACCGCGAGGGGCTGCGTCTGCGGCTGGCCGGATGTGGAGGCGGGCACCTGACGGATGGTAGTCAGCGCTGGTAGATCTCCGCGATCTCCGTGGCGTACGTCTTGTGCACGACCTGTCGCTTGACCTTCAACGAGGGGGTCAGCTCGCCGGTCGTCTCGGTGAAGTCCTGGGGCAGGATCCGGAACACCTTGATCGCCTCGGCCTTGGAGACGGACAGGTTGGCCTGGTCGACCGCGCTCTGCACCTCGGCCCGCAACGCCTCGTCCTCACGCAGCTCGGCCGCGGTGGTGGTCTCCGGGCGCCCGTGCGCGGCCAGCCACTTCGGCAGCGCCTCCTCGTCGATGGTGACCAGCGCGGAGATGAACGGCTGCCGGTCGCCGACGACCACGCACTGGCTGACCAGCGGATGCGCCCGGACCTGGTCCTCCAGCACCGCCGGGGCGACGTTCTTGCCGCCCGCGGTCACGATGATCTCCTTCTTGCGGCCGGTGATGCTCAGGTAGCCGTCCTCGTCGAGCTGGCCCAGGTCGCCGGTGCGGAACCAGCCGTCGGTGGTCAGCGCCTCGGCGGTGGCCGCCTCGTTGTGCCAGTAACCCTGGAAGACGATGTCGCCGGAGATCAGGATCTCGCCGTCGTCGTCGATCCGGACGGTCACGCCGGGCAGCGGCCGACCGACCGTGCCGATCCGGGTGCCGGTGGGCAGGTTGGCGGCGGCGGCCGGCGACGTCTCGGTGAGGCCGTACCCCTCGCAGATGGTCACCCCGACGCCGCGGAAGAAGTGCCCGAGCCGGGCGCCGAGCGGCGCCCCGCCGGAGATGGCGTCGCGGCAGCGGCCGCCCATGGCGGCGCGCAGCTTGCCGTAGACCAGCTTGTCGAACAGGGTGTGCTGGGCCCGCAGCGCCAGGCCCGGGCCGCCGGGGGTCTCCAGCGCCTCACTCCACGCGATGGCGACCTTCTCCGCCCGGTCGAAGATCTTGCCCTTGCCGTCGGCCTCGGCCTTCTGCCGCGCGCCGTTGTAGACCTTCTCGAAGACCCGGGGTACGGAGAGCACGAACGTCGGCTTGAACTCCTGCAGCTCGCCGACCAGGTTCTTGGTGTCCGCGCAGTGCGCCATGGTGGCCCGGGCCTGCACCACGCCGACCTGGATCAGCCGGGCGAACGCGTGCGCGAGCGGCAGGAAGAGCAGGGTGGAGGCGCCCTGGCGGAACAGGTTGGGCAGCACCGGCACCGCGTTGGTGATGTCGGCGTAGATGTTGCGGTGGGTCAGCACGCAGCCCTTCGGCCGGCCGGTGGTGCCGCTGGTGTAGATGATCGTGGCGACGTCGTCGGCCTTGAGCATCGACCGGCGGACCTCGATCTCGGCCGGGTCCACCGAGGTGCCGGCGGCGACCAGGTCGTCGACCGCGCCCAGCTCGATCTGCCAGACCTCGCGCAGCTCGGGCAGCCGGTCCCGGACGCCGGCGACCAGGGTGGCGTGCGCGGTGCTCTCCACCACCACGGCCACGGCGCCGGAGTCGCCGAGGATCCAGGCGGCCTGCTCGGCGCTGGAGGTCTCGTAGATCGGCACGGTGACCGCGCCGGCGGCCCAGATGGCGTAGTCGAACAGGGTCCACTCGTAGCGGGTGCGGCTCATCAGGGCGACCCGGTCGCCGGGGGAGACGCCGGCCGCGACCAGGCCCCGGGCCACCGCGACCACCTCGTCGCGGAACTGCCGGCAGGTCACCTCGGCCCGCGACGCGGGGCCCGCGTCACCGATCTGGCGGACGAACTGCACGGTGTCCGGGGCGACCTCGGCGTTTTCCCAGACCGGGTCGGTCAGGTTGGCCGCGTCGCCGACGGTGACGATCGGCGGAACGGAGAACTCGCGCACCTGCACTCCCTCGTGCTCGCACCGGCGGGGGCCGGCCTGGTCGGCTAGTCGAAACCTACCCGCCCGCCCCGGTGGGTCGGCCAGGGAGGTTGCCCGCCCGCCCCGGTGGGTCGGCCAGGGAGGTTGCCCGCCCGGCTGGTGGGACACCCGGCGGGCGGGTGGAGCGGCGCGGCCCGGCCGGTGGCCGGGTAGCCTCCCCCCATGGCGGACACCTCCACCCAGTCGATCATCATCGGCGCCGCACCGGACCGGGTGGCGGCGGTCATCTGCGACTTCCCCCGCTACCCGGAGTGGGCCGAGGCGGTGCGGCAGGCCGAGGTGGTCGAGGAGTACGAGGACGGCTACGCCAGCCAGGTCCGGTTCACGCTGGACGCGGGCGTGCTGGCCGACGAGTACGTGCTGGCTTACGAGTACGCCGAGGACATCTCCCGGATCGAGTGGCACCTGGTCGCGTCGTCGACGATGCAGCGGTCCCAGCGCGGCTCGTACGACCTGGTCGGCAATCCGGACGGGACGACCACGGTGACCTACACGCTGGAGGTGGAGCTGTCCGTGGCGATGCTCGGCATGTTCCGCCGTAAGGCCGAGAAAATGATCATGGATGCCGCGTTGAAGCAGCTCAAGCGCCGGGTAGAAGCACCCGGTGCGGCGCACTGACCCGACCGTCGTCCCGGTTGCCACGCTGGAGGAGCCGAACCATGGGCACCACTGATCCGGGTTCGGCCCGGGAAGAGGCCGAGCGCCTCGTCGCCACGCTGCTGGCCTCCGCCAGGCTGGCCGCCGCCGCCCCCGGTTCGGGCCCGTGGGGTCCGCTCGGTGGGATCCTCTCCGGTGTCCTCGGTCACACCCCGGGCGGCGCCGGCCCGGGGCGCCCCGCGCCGCACGCCGCGGCCTCGGCGGCCGGTGGCGCCGGTTTCGCCACCGGTTCCCCGGAATGCTGCGTCTGCCCGGTCTGTCGCGGGATCGCGGCGTTGCGTGACCCGAGTCCCGAATTCGCCGAGCGGCTGGCCACCGGCGCCGGCGACCTGGCCGCCGGCGTGGCCAGCCTGCTGCGGGCGTTCGCCCCGGCCGAACCGGCCGAACCGGCCACCCCGGGCGGTGCCGCTCCCGGCGAACCCGGGGACCACGTGTGGCGCGAGGCGACCCGTACCGGGCATGATTCTCAGCCGGCACCCGAGCAGGACGTCTGGTCCGCCGCCACCCGGGGGGCGGACGCTTCCGACCCGGGTGCCTCGTCGCAACCGCCCGCCGACGCCGCCGGGCCGGACGAGCCGGCGTCGGGCCGGCCGCCGGCCGGCCAACCCGTGGTGCCCGCCTCGCGGGCGTCCGGCGAGGTGGGCGCGGACGCATCAGGCGACGGGGCCTGACCACCGGACATCCCGGGACCGCAACGGCCGGTTCGGCCGGTGCCGGGGCAGCACAGCAGAGGGGAGTGGCAGCGGTGACGCTGACCATCGGAGTCGACGTCGGTGGCACGAAGGTGGCCGGCGGTGTCGTGGACGACACCGGCGCGGTACTCGTGCAGACGCGACGGGACACCCCCGCCGACGACGTGGCCAAGACCCGCGACGTCATCATCGAGGTGGTCACCGAGCTGGCCACCGGCCGCACGGTCGAGGCCGTCGGCATCGGCGCGGCCGGCTGGATCGACGCCTCCCGCTCCACCGTGCTCTTCGCCCCCAACCTGGCCTGGCGGGACGAGCCGCTGCGCGAGTACGTCGGCAACGCCACCGGCCTGCCGGTGATCGTGGAGAACGACGGGAACGTGGCCGCCTGGGCGGAGTTCCGCTACGGCGCCGCCCGCGAGGCCGACGACTCGATGGTCATGTTCACCATCGGCACCGGCGTCGGCGGCGGGATCGTGCTCGGCGGCGAGCTGGTCCGGGGCGCCCACGGCATCGCCGCCGAGCTGGGGCACATGCTCACCGTGCCGGACGGCCACCAGTGCGGCTGCGGCCGGCTGGGCTGCATCGAGCAGTACGCCAGCGGCAGCGCCCTGGTCCGCTTCGCCCGGGCCGCCGCCCGGCAGGAGCCGCACCGGGCCACCGCGCTGCTGGAACTGGCCGACGGCGAGGCCGAGGCGATCACCGGCCCGATGGTCACCGCGGCGGCCAAGGGCGGCGACCCCGTCTCCACCGAGGCGTTCGCCCAGGTCGGCCGCTGGCTCGGCACCAGCCTCGCCGACATGGCGCAGATCCTCGACCCGCAGGTGCTGGTGGTCGGCGGCGGCGTGATCGACGCCGGCGACCTGCTGCTCGGCCCGACCCGGCGGTCGTTCACCGACGCCCTGGCGCAGCGCAGCCGCCTGCCCGTCGCCGAGGTGCGCCCGGCCGAGCTGGGCAACACCGCCGGCGTGATCGGCGCCGCCGACCTGGCCCGGCGGATCTGACGTGCCGGGTCCGGGCGTGCCGCTGCGGGTGCTGTCGTACAACGTCCACAGCCAGCGGGACGACACCGCCGCGCTGGCCGAGGTGGTCCGGGAGGTCGGCCCGGACGTGGTGATCGTCCAGGAGGGACCGCGCCGGTTCCGGTGGCGGCAGAAGTGCGCCACGCTGGCCGACTCGTTCGGCCTCGTGGTGGCGGCCGGCGGCCTGCCGTCGTTGGGCAACGTGCTGCTGACCAGCCTGCGGGTGCGGGTCACCGAGACCCGGTGCGAGCGCTACCCGCTGACCCCGGGCCGGCACCTGCGCGGCGCGGCGTACGCGCGGTGCCGGGTGGGCGGGGTCGACTTCCTGCTGGCCGGCTCGCACCTGTCCACCGACCCGGCGGAGCGGCCGGCGCAGGCGGCGGCGTTCAAGCGGGAGTTGGCCGCGTCCCCGCTGCCGGTCGTGGCCGGCGCGGACCTCAACGAGGGGCCGGACGGGCCGGCCTGGCGGACCGTCGCCGAAGGGTTGACCGACGCCGCGGTGGCCGCCGACCGCGCCGACCGGCACACGTTCTCCTGCGCCGACCCGCGCCGCCGCATCGACGCGCTCTTCGTGGACCCGCGGATCACCGTGGCCGACTACGACGTGGTCGACACCCCGCGCACCCGCCGGGCCAGCGACCACTTCCCGGTCCTGGTCGACCTGCTGCTGCCCACCGCCGACTGACCGCACCCGGCCCCGCCCGACCGGCAGTGGCGGGCGGGCCGATGACGCGGCGTCCGCTGCCGCGATCGGCGGAGGCCGCCGGGGGGACCGGCGCCGGCGAAGGCCGCCGGCGGGACGGGCGTCGGCGGTGACGGACCGTGAGAGGTCGGCGGGCGGAACGCCCCGCCCGCCGGCGCCTTTGCTCTGCAGCCCTATCCGCATCAGCCACTCGCCGTGACGGCGGCGGCGGGGCGCGGTCCGGCGACCTCCGCAGGTCGGCCCAGCTCACGTCCATGCTGCGTCCGTGGCTGCAGAGCAAAGGCGCGCACGAGGGACGCCCACCGCGCGGCCTGCGCCTCACGCTGTGTGAACGACTGCCGGTGACCCAGCGTCAGGAGCCACGTCCGGATGGGCCGCGGCGCCTCTCCGGGCGGCTGGACAACGGCGGGCATTCTCGGCAGGATTTCGCACCGACCGGCACGCGTGCCGCACAAAAGGAGATGTCCCGGTGTCCTCCTCCACCGACCTCGGTCGCCCCGACCCGGACCCGACCGTCGTCCCGAGCCGGGACGACCGACCGGTCTCCGACCGGGGCGACACGGTCTGCGTCATCGGCGCCGGCGCCAGCGGCCTGACCGCCGTCAAGAACCTCCGCGAGGCCGGCTTCGGCGTGGACTGCTACGAGCGGGAGACCGGCGTCGGCGGCGCGTGGAACTGGCGGCACGACCGCAGCCCGGTGTACGCCAGCACGCACCTCATCTCGTCCCGGCCGTTCACCCAGTTCCCGGACTTCCCGATGCCGGACGACTGGCCGGACTACCCGCACCACAGCCAGCTGCTGTCCTACTTCGAGCGGTACGCCGACCACTTCGACCTGCGCCAGCACGTCTGGTTCGGCACCGAGGTGGTCCGGGTCGAGCCGGTCGCGGGGGACCGGTGGGACGTGACCACCCGCAGCACCGGCGGCTACGGCCCCGAGCGCACCTCCCGTTACGCCGCCGTGGTGCTGGCCAACGGGCACAACTGGTCGCCGAAGCTGCCCCGCTACGAGGGGCTGGAGGAGTTCCGCGGCGAGGTCATGCACGCCTCGTCCTACAAGGACCCGGCGCAGCTGCGCGGCAAGCGGGTGCTGGTGGTCGGCGCCGGCAACACCGGCTGCGACATCGCGGTCGAGGCGGCCCAGCAGGCGTCGCACTGCTGGCACTCCACCCGGCGCGGCTACTGGTACGCCCCGAAGTACGTCCTCGGCCGCCCCGCCGACCAGGTGAACGACACGCTGCTGGCGTTGCGGGTGCCGCTGCGGGTGCGGCAGTGGCTCTACCACTGGACGCTGCGGTTGACCGTCGGCGACCTGACCCGGTTCGGCCTGCCGAAGCCCGACCACCGGGTCTACGAGACGCACCCGATCGCCAACAGTCAGCTCGTCTACTACGTCGGCCACGGCGAGATCACCCCGGTGCCTGACGTGGCCCGGTTCCACGACCGCACGGTGGAGCTGGCCGACGGGCGGCGGATCGACCCGGAGCTGGTCGTCTTCGCCACCGGCTACCTGCCGCGCTTCGAGTTCCTCAAGGGCCGGGTGCTCGGCGACGAGGACGGCTCCGGCCGCCCCCGACTGTGGCTGAACGCCTTCACCGCCGGCCATCCCACGCTGGCCGTGGTCGGGCTGGTGCAGCCCGACTCCGGCATCTTCACCATCTCGCACTGGCAGAGCGTGCTCTTCGCCCGGCTGCTCACGCTGCGCGCGACCCGGCCGGAGCGGGCCGAGGCGTTCGACCGCCGGGTCCGCGCCGGGCTCGGCGAGCGGTACTCGGCGAAGGTCAAGGACAGCACCCGACACTGGTTCGAGGTCGGGCACGCCGACTACCTGCGCGCCCTGCAGCGCGCCCTGCACGAGCTGGAGGAGGGCAAATGACCAGCGAGCGGGTGCGGGTGGTCCGGGGCTGGGAGTGGGCCCGGCCGGAACGGCCGGTGCGGCGCGAGGTGCTGGCCGCCGCGCCCGAGCGGGAGGAGGCCAAGCCGCCGCTGCTGTTCGTACCCGGGTTCGGGCACGGCGCCTGGGCGTTCGCCGAGCACTGGCTCGGCCACGCCGCCGAACGCGGCTTCCCGGCGTACGCGCTCAGCCTGCGCGGGCACGGCGGCAGCGAGCCGGCGCCGGAGGCGACGCTGCGCTCGTACACCCATGACGTGGTCCAGGTGGCGGCGAGCCTGCCGCGGCAGGCGGTGCTGGTGGGGCACGGCGCCGGCGCGCGGGTGGTGGCGCACGCCCTGTCCCGCTACCCGGCGCGGGCCGCGGTGCTGGTGGCGCCGGTGCTCGGCGGGTGGGCGACGGTTGGCACCGCCCTGCGCCGCAACCCGGCCGGCACGCTGCCGGCGGTCTTCGGCGCGGGACTGCGGCTCAACCGGCGGCAGTTGTTCAGCCGGGAGTTGCCCGACGCCGACGCCCGCCGGCACGTGGCGCGGCTGGGCCGGGCCGGGCGTCGGGCGCAGTGGCAGCTGCTCACCGGCCGGCAGCCCGAGCCGGCGGTGGGCCGGCCGCCGGTGTTGGTGCTGGGCAGCCCGGACGACCGGGTGCTGCCGCCGGCCGCGCTGACCCGGGCGGCCCGCCGCTACGCCTCCGCGCCGCTGCTGTTCCCCGGCATGGGCCACGACCTGATGCTCGACGTCCGCTGGCGGGAGCCGCTCGACGCGCTCCTGGACTGGCTGGACAAGGACCCGGCGCCCGCCCCGCTCGGCTGAGCGCCGGGCGCCGGCTCAGCGGGGGGTGGGGCGGCGGCCCAGCAGCGAGCCGCTCTCCTCCAGCGCGCTCAGGTAGGACGCCGCCCACGCGTGGATGTCGTTGTGGGCCACGTGCTCCCGCATGGCGCGCATCCGGGCCGCGACGTCCTCGGGGCCGGCCCGCAGCGCGGCGAGCAGCCCCTGCTTCAGGCCGTCCAGGTCGTGCGGGTTGACCAGGTACGCCTGCTCCAGCTCGGCGGCCGCGCCGGCGAACTCGCTGAGCAGCAGCGCGCCGGTGCCGTCGACCCGGGCCGCCACGTATTCCTTGGCGACCAGGTTCATCCCGTCGCGCAGCGGGGTCACCGCCATCACGTCGGCGACCCGGTAGAGCGCGACCAGCTCGGCCCGGTCGAACGGCTGGGTGAGGTAGTGGATCGCCGGCTCGCCGACCCGGCCGAACTCCCCGTTGATCCGGCCGACCTGGTGCTCCACCCGGTCGCGCAGGATCTGGTACTGCCCGACCCGGTCCCGGCTGGGCACCGCCACCTGCACCAGCACGGTGTCGCGCACCTTGACGTCGCCGCTGGCCAGCAGCTCGCGGTAGGCCTTCAACCGCTGCTCGATGCCCTTGGTGTAGTCCATCCGGTCGACGCTGAGGATGACCTTGTCCGGCTGGCCGAGGTCCTGCCGCAGCCGGCGGGCCCGGTCGGCCACCTCGGGCCGGGCGGCGAGCGCGGACATCTCGGCGGTGTCGATGGCGACCGGGAACGCGCCGATGCGCACCACCCGGTCGTCGACGGCGATCCGCCGGTCGGTCGCGGACAGGCCCAGCACCTTGGCGGCGAGCTGGGCGAAGTTGTGCGCGGCCTGGGCCCGCTGGAAGCCGATCAGGTCGGCGCCGAGCATGCCGCGCAGCAGCTCGGCCCGGCGGGGCAGCTGCATGAACAGCTCCGGCGGCGGGAACGGCACGTGTAGGAAGAACCCGATCCGCAGGTCGGGGCGGAGGCCGCGGAGCAGGCCGGGCACCAGCTGGAGGTGGTAGTCCTGCACCCAGACCAGCCCGCCGGGCTCGGCCACCTCGGCGGCGGCCTCGGCGAACCGCTGGTTGACCCGCTGGTACGCCTCCCACCAGCGGCGGTGGTACTCCGGCTGCTCCACCGCGTCGTGGTAGAGCGGCCAGAGGGTGGCGTTGGCGAAGCCCTCGTAGTGGTCGCGGAAGTCCTCACCGGTGAGCGGGACGGTGTGCATCCGGACGCCGTCCACGTCGGGCAGGGCGGGCGCCGGACCGGTGCCGCCGGCCCAGCCGACCCAGGTGGCGGGGGTGTGCCGGAGCAGGGGGTGCAGGGCGCTCACCAGGCCGCCGGGGCTGCGGCGCCACTCGAAGGCGCCGTCGGGCGCCACACTGTCGTCGATGGGGAGGCGGTTGGCCACCACCACGAGGGGGCTCTGTCGCATCTCGGGCAATCCGCTCAGCAGGGGACCGGTGCCCGGAGGGGACGCAAGCCGGACAGCCGGTGCGGGAAGTGACGTTCAGCGGTATTCCTACTGACCGTAAGTTACACCCCTGTTACCCGGCGAGCCGGGGCGCGCGGCGTCCCGCGATCCGGGCGGCCGCTGTCCGCGGCCTCAGACCACCGCGCCGTTGTCCGGGTCGTCCTCGTCCCGGTCGCCCGGGCGCAGCCGCCACACGAGCATCACGAAGCCGGCCAGGATGCCGGTGAAGCCGAGCAGCGTCACCACCGACGGGTCGACCAGCGACACCACGGTGGGGGAGAGGAAGAGCAGGAAGCCGAGCACGACGCAGAGCACGCCCAGCACCGCGTACTTGGAGAAGCGCGGCAGCGGCGGCGGCGGGGGCGGCGTGAAGTGCTCCTCCTCGGCGTCGCCCGGCAGGTCGGCGCCGAACGTGTCCAGCCCGTCGAGCAGGGAGGGCTCGTCGGACCGGTCACGGCCGAGCGAGACGCCGGAGACGTCCGCCGCGTAGGGCAGCCGGCGCACGTCGGTGGCGGTCGGGCCGGCCGGCTCCTCGGCGCGGCCGGCGGTGGCGCCGGCCGGCGGGGCCGGGTCGTCCACGTCCTCGGCGGCGGGCCAGGGGTGGCTGCCCGCGGTCGGCGTGGTGTGGAAACCGGCCACGATCTTGGCCCATTCGGCCTCGATGTCCGGCTCGTCCGGGCGCGGCGGATCGTCGGACCCTTCGTCGGCGAGCTGGGTGAGGTAGTCGCGCGCGGTGGTCAGGTGGGACCGGTCGACGTAGAGCCGGTCGACCGGCCGGGCCGGCACGGTGGTGGTGCGGGTCACCGGATTCAGGTCGGCCGAGGGCTGCAGGTATGCGGCGATCCCGCCCGCGGCGAGCACGTCGAGCAGGTGCTCACCCACGCGCGGGTCGACGTCGCCCGCGACCGCGTACTCGGCCGCGTCGAGCCCGTTGTCCCGCCGTCCCCGACGGGGCCCGCCCCCTGACACCGGACACCCCCTTCGCCGTCGTGCTCTGAATCCTGACACGCCGGCACCCGGTTCCGGGAGTGCGTTGTGGCGTGCCGCTCGTGCTTCGTACCCTCTTCCCACACGGTCCCGCGCGTCGCCACCCCACCCGGAAGGACCCCGGTGCTGTACTGGCTGCTGAAGTACATCATCCTCGGCCCAGTGTTGCGGCTGGTCTTCCGCCCGCAGGTCGAGGGTCTGGAGCACGTGCCGGCGACCGGCCCGGTGATCCTGGCCAGCAACCACCTGTCGTTCTCCGACTCCATCTTCACACCGCTGATCGTGAAGCGAAAAGTCACCTTCATCGCAAAAGCCGAATACTTCACCGGCAAGGGCCTGAAGGGGTGGCTGACCAAGATGTTCTTCGTGGGATCCGGCACCATCCCGGTCGACCGCACCGGCGGCCGGGCCGCCCGGGCGGCCCTCGACACCCAGCTCCGGGTGCTGCGCGCCGGGGGCATCGCCGGCATCTACCCCGAGGGCACCCGCTCCCCGGACGGCCGGCTCTACCGGGGCAAGACCGGCGTCGCCCGGCTCGCCCTGGAAAGTGGCGCGCCGGTGGTCCCGATGGCCATGCTCAACTCCGACGCCATCCAGCCCACCGGGCAGATCGTGCCCAACCTCGGCCGGGTCCGGATCCGCTTCGGGCCCCCGCTGGACTTCTCCCGCTACGCCGGCATGGCCGGCGACCGGTTCGTCGAGCGGGCCGTCACCGACGAGATCATGTACGAGCTGATGGAGCTGTCCGGCCGCGAGTACGTCGACACGTACGCCCAGAAGGCGAAGGCCGCGCCCCGGGAGCCGGTGCCGGCCTGAGGCGCCCCGGGCCGCGTCAGCAGGCCATCGCCGGACCGGCGTCGGGCACCGGACGCCGGGCCAGCGCCAACAGCCCGGGGGCCTCGTTGCGCTGGGCGAACGCGTGCACCTCGGCCAGCGGCCCGGCCGCCCCGGGGTCGCCGGCCAGCGTCAGCTCCCCCACGGCCAGCGCCAGGGCCAGCATCCGGTCGGTGACGTCCGGGATCCCGGCGTAGATCTCCGCGCCGGCGAGGTGCAGCTCGGCGGCCCGGCGATGGTCGCCGTCCGCCGCCGCCACGGCGCCGGTGACCGTCCGCAGCGCCGCCTCCGACCAGGGCGTCCGGTGTCCGAGCCGGTCCAGCATCGCGCGCACCCGCACCGCCGCGTCCCGCCCGGACAGGGCTGCCGCGTACGCCGCCGCGGCGATCCACTCGCCGCTGGCCAGGGCCGGCACGCTCGACCAGGAGCCGGCCAGCTCGTCGACCAGCTCCGCCGCCTCCTCGGCCCGGCCCTGCAGCGCCCGGCAGAGCGCTGCCATGCCGAGCATGGTCCAGTGCGGGCGGTGGAAGCCGCTGCGCCGGGCGGTGTCCAGCGCCGCGGACACGTCGTCGCGGTACGCCGACCCGGTCGCCTCGGCGGCGCGGGGCGCGGGCGGCACCGGCTGGCCGCGCAGCACCCGCAGGCAGGACCGCAGGCCGCGCACCTGCATGTCCCACCCGCCGGTGGGGGTGTCCACGAACGCGTCGGCGGCGGCGAGCAGCCGGGCGAAGTCCCCGTCGAAGTAGGCCCGCATCGCCTCGCCGGAATAGCTCGTGGTCAGCGTCTGCGCGCTGGCCGTACGGGTCGGGCCGGCGGTCAGCAGCGCGTCGGAGCGGAGCCAGTCGCCCTCCTCGCGGACCGCGTACGCGAGGTTCTGCACCGCCCGGTGCAGCGCCAGCAGCTGCTGCCCCCGGCTGAACTCGACGATGGCGCGCAGGTCGTCCAGCCCGGACCGGTCACCGGCCTGGTAGCGGGCGGTGGCGGCGGTGACCCGGGCGTTGGTGCGGGTCTCGGTCAGGCCCAGCCGCTCGGCGATCTCCGCCGCGGTCTCAGCGGCGGACACCGCCGCGTCCCGCTCGTAGTTGAGCATGTGCAGCCGGCCCAGCTCGGCGTACGCGTCGGCCTTCTGCGAGCTGTCCGGCAGCGGCTCGAACAACCCCACCGCCCGGTCCAGGCAGGCCACCGCCGCCGTCCGGTCGGCGCGCAGCCAGGCGGCCTGGCCGAGCAGCGTCCACGCCCGGGCCGCGCAGGCGTCGTCGCCGTGCGCGAGCAGCCGGTCGGCCAGCGCCTGCAACTGCTCCGGCCCGCCGCCGGAGAGGAACGCGTTGCCGTCGCGGTAGAACGAGATCTCGGTGGCCAGCAGCTCCAGCTGCAGCCGGCCCACCGGGTCGCTGTCGTCGGCCAGGCCGAGCGCGCGGCCGGCGTGCGCGGCGGCGGCGTCCAGACCGTGCAGGGCGTACGCCCGCCGGGCCGCCCGGTGCAGCGCGGCGCGGGCCGGGCCGGCGTAGCGGTGTGTCGGCAGGCCGAGCGTGCGGGCGATCTCGTGGGCCGCCCAGCGGTGGTGGGCGAGGACCTCGGCCAGGTCGGTGTCCCGGGTCTGCGACAGCGCGTCCAGCCAGTCCGCGGTCCGCTCGTGTCGGGCCACCCGCTCGGTGCGGGGCAGCCGCTGGTAGCAGACGTCGCGGACCAGCACGTGCCGGAACCGGAACTCGGCCTGCCCGGCCATCGTGGACGCCGACTGCTCGTGGACGAAGTCGCGCTGCTCCAGCCGGCGCAGCGCGCGTTCCACCGACTCCACCGGCTGCCCCAGCGCGGCCGCGACCGCGCCGGGCCAGAACTGCACGCCGACCACCGAGGCGGCCAGCAGCACGGCCCGGTCCTTGGCGTCGAGCAGGTCGACCCGGTTGGCGATCACCGAGTGCACGCTCTCCGGCATCGGCAGGTCGAGGTGCTTCTCCAGCGACCAACCGCGCCCGGACTGGCGCAGCGCGCCCTGCTCGATCAGCATCCGGACGTACTCGTGGGCGTAGAGCGGGTTGCCGCCGGCCACCTCGACCAGCGGGGTGAGCATCTCGGCCGGGAACGCGGCCTGGCCGAACATGTGCGCGTAGAGCGACGCGATGCCGGTGTCCCGCAGCGGCGGCAGCGTGACGGTGACCGAGCCGGTGATCGTCCCGGCCCAGCTCGGGTCCCGGTCGACCAGCTCCGGGCGGGCGGTGCAGAGCAGCAGCAGCGGCACCTCGCGGGCGGCGGCGCCGAGCAGCTCGACGAAGCGCAGCATGGCGTCGTCGGCCCAGTGCAGGTCCTCGAAAACCAGCACGGTCGGGCGGCGGGCCGCGAGCGCCAGCAGGAACCGGCGCCACGCCGACTCCGCCTCCTCGGCCGGCAGCGTGGTGCCGGCCAGCCCGACCAGCGGGCGCAGCGCGTCCACCAGGCGGGTGCGTTCGGTGGGGCCGACCAGCTCGGCGACGGCGGCGGTGAGGCGCTGGGCCGCGGTGGAGGCGGGGTCGGTGTCGAGGATGCCGGCCTCGGTCTTGACGATGTCGGCCAGCGCGGCGAACGTGACGTTCTCGCCGAACGGCGGGCACCGCCCGGTACGCCAGGTCAGCGGCTCGTCGACCAGCCGGCCGGCGTGCCGGTGCAGCTCCCGGACCAGCCGGCTCTTGCCCAGCCCGGCCCGGCCGAACACGGTCACCACCTGCGGCAGCCGGTCGCGCAGCGAGCGGTGCAGCGCGTTGACCAGCAGGCCCAGCTCGTGCTCGCGGTCGATCAGCGGGGTGGTGTCCGGCTCCCGGTCGGTGGGTTGCCGGCGGACCGGGGCGAGTGCCAGCCAGACCTCGGTGGGGGAGGAGCGGCCGCGCAGGGTGACCGGCGGCTGCTCGTCGTAGCGGATGGCGTCCTTGGTCAGCGCGTGGGTGACGCCGCAGACCAGCACGCCGCCGGGCGGGGAGACCGACTGCATCCGGGAGGCGGTGTTCACCACGTCGCCGGCGACGATCGCCTGTCCGCCGTCGCGGGCCGCCGCCACGTCCACCAGCGCCTCCCCGGTGGCCACCCCGACCCGGAAGCGCAGCTCGTCGTGGCCGCTGGGGGTGAACCGGGTCAGCACCCGTTGCAGCTCCAGCCCGGCCCGGACGCACCGCAGCGCGTCGGTCTCGGTGGCCACCGGGGCGCCGAAGAGCGCCATGACCGCGTCGCCGATGTACTTCTCCACCACGCCGCCGTACTGCCCGACCACCCGGCGGGCGGCGGAGAAGAAGCCGGTCTGCATGCCGCGCACCTGCTCCGGGTCGGCGCGCTCGACGTACGGGGTGAAGTCGATGAGGTCGACGAAGAGCACGCTGACCCGGCGGCGGTCCTCCTGCGGCGTGGGCACCGGCTGCCGGGCGCCCGGTCGCGGCGAGCCACAGGTGGTGCAGAAGGCCACGTCGGTCGCGAGCGGGCGCAGGCAGTGCGGGCAGACGGCGCTCAGCTCGGCGCCGCATCCACCGCAGAACCGGTCGCCGTCGGCCGCGGTACGTCCACAACGGTCACACTGCGCGGAGATGACAGGCCTCCACTGGGTCGGTCGGCCGGTGTCGGCCGGGCGCCGCCCCCCGCGGCGTCACCGTGAGTATCCCGGGCGCCGCCAATGTCAGGTACCGGGCTGTTGGTTTGTGGACACTCGTCCGGGCGGTCGAGGGCCGCGTGCGGCGACTACATTCATCCCCGCCGGACGAGGACGACGTGACCAAGGGGGATCTCATGGTGTTCGTGAAGCTGGAGAGCGACTGGACCGACGGCGACGGCGTCGCCCACTCGGCGGGCGAGTCCGTCGACGTGGACGCGGCCACCCTGGCCACCCTGCAGGCCGAGGGCGTCGTCAGCGAGGGCTCCGCCGGGGGCAAGGACAAGAACGAGTGGGCCGGCCCGGGCAGCACTCCCAACGCCTGGGCGGGACCGGGCAGCGCCGGCGTCTGACCCACCGCGTACGACGAGGGCCGGGGCGTGTCGCCCCGGCCCTCGTCGCGTATCCGTCAGCGGTCGTTCATGCCGGCGCGGCGGCGCAGCGCGGCCACGTCGGTGACCACGATCCGGCGCCCCTCGGTGCGCAGCCAGCCGCGGCTGGCGAACGAGCCGATGGCCTGGTTGACGCTCTGTCGCGAGCCGCCGGCCATCTCGGCGAGCTGGCTCTGGTTCAGCTCGATCGTGATCATCGGGGCCTGGCTCTCGCCGGCCAGCCGGACCAGCGTCTTGGCCACCCGGCCGGGCAGGTCGAGGAAGACGTGGTCGGCGTTCTGCTCGGTGAGCCGGCGGATCAGCTGGCCCAGCGAGCGCATCACCGCGTCGAGAATGCGCGGGTTGGAGTGGACCAGCTCCATGAAGGCGGGCCGGGACAGCGCCAGCGCGGCGCAGTCCTCGATGGCCTCGGCCGAGGCGGACCGGGTCGAGGCGTCCAGCAGGGAGACCTCGCCCAGCACGTCCGGGGGTCGGATCACCGACAGCACGGCCCGCTCGCCGGTGGGCGCGGTGCGGAACACCGCCACGGCGCCGCGACGCAGCACGATCAGCGACTCGCCGGGGTCGTTCTCGACGAAGAGAAGTTGCCCCTTGCGGTAGGTGCGCGGGACGGCGGCGGCGATGACCCGCTGGCGCACCTCCGGCTCCAGCCCGGCGAACATCTCCACACCCGTGAGCGCGTCACCCGGCTCCGGCAGGCGAGACTCCACGGCCCAACCCCTCCCCGGTCAGAAGTCACCACTCGCACACCGGGTGAAGCTGTCAGTCCCGGCAAGAAGCAGCTCAACCGGTTCGGCGCCCGACGGCGGTACACATCAGATCATGACGCCCCCGTCGCGTGCTGTACACCCCTGGAAACACTTCCGTGACCATGCCCGGTCTGCCGGCGGCACCGCGCCGACCTCGGCGGACGCCCCGGCGACGACCCCGCGACGGTGATGGGCGAGGATGGGGGGCGATGGTCTACCGCTATTTCTACGACTGCGAATTCATCGAGGACGGCCGCACCGTCGACCTGGTGTCGATCGGCGTCGTCGACGAGTACGGCCGCGAGTTCTACGCGGTCTCCACCGAGTTCGACGACTCCCGGGCGGTGCCCTGGGTGCGGCGCAACGTGCTGGACAAGCTGCCGTCGCCGGCCGACCGGGCCTGGCGCTCGCGCGAGCGGATCCGGGACGACCTGCACGAGTTCCTGCTGGCGCCGGTGCGCGAGCGCCCGGGCGAGCAGCTGGAGCTGTGGGCCTGGTACGCGGCGTACGACCACGTCGTGCTGGCCCAGCTCTGGGGCGCCATGCCCGCGCTGCCCCGGGAGATCCCCCGGTTCACCAAGGAACTGCGCCAACTCTGGGACGACCGGGGGCGGCCCCGGCTGCCCGACGCCGAGGCGGACCGGCACGACGCGCTCGTCGACGCCCGGCACAACCTGGCCCGCTGGCGGGCGATGACGGCTCGGGAGGTTTGACCCGTTCCGCCCGGGGCACGGGAGCGGCATCACGCCGATCCGAGACGGGAGTGCCCATGAGCAACGAGCCGACCAACGCCGCCGAGGCCCGCGGCCGGGTCACCGAACTGATCCGGGACGCCCGGATCTGCCTGCTCACGACCAGCGCGGTGGACGGGCGCCTGGTCAGCCGCCCGATGGGACTGCAGGAGGCGGAGTTCGACGGGGACCTCTGGTTCTTCGCCTACGCCGACTCGGCCAAGGTCCGTCAGATCCGGGTGAACCCGCAGGTCAACGTCGGCTTCTCGGACCAGCGGCACAACGCCTGGGTGTCGGTGGCCGGCACCGCCACCGAGGAGTGGGACCGGGCGCGCGCCGAGAAGCTGTGGAACCCGTTGCTCAAGGCGTGGTTCCCGGACGGCCTGGACACGCCCGGCATCACGCTGATCAAGGTGCACGCCGGTTCGGCGGAGTACTGGGACTCGCCGGGCAGCACGGTGGTCAACCTGCTCGGCTTCGCCAAGGCGGCGGTCACCGGGAAGCCGCCGAAGGCGGGGGAGAACCACGAGGTCAGCTACTGACCGGTAGCCGGTCCGGGGGTCGGGACGGGCCGGGGCGCGGTGTCGGCGCGCACCAGCGACGACTACAGTTCGCACTGACGGCCCGCCCCGGGCCGGCAACGGCGCCGATGGTCTGATCTGACACATATCCTGGGGCTTATCCGGGCTTCACCTGATGCTCCAGGAGGATGAGCAGATCATGCGTATCGGCGTGCTCACCGGCGGCGGCGACTGCCCAGGTCTCAACGCGGTCATTCGGGCGGTGGTCCGCAAGGGCGTCGCCACCTACGGTCACGAGTTCGTGGGCTTCCGGGACGGCTGGAAGGGCCCGCTGGAGGGCCTGACGAAGCCGCTGGGCATCGCGGAGGTGCGCGGCATCCTGCCGCGCGGCGGCACCATCCTCGGCTCCTCCCGGACCAACCCGTTCAAGATCGACAACGGCGTGGAGCGGATCAAGGAGAACCTCGCCGCCCAGGGCGTGGACGCCCTGATCGCGATCGGCGGCGAGGACACCCTCGGCGTCGCCACCAAGCTCCACGAGCTGGGCGTCAACGTGGTCGGCGTGCCGAAGACGATCGACAACGACCTCGGCGCCACCGACTACACGTTCGGCTTCGACACCGCGGTCAACATCGCGATGGAGGCGATCGACCGCCTGCACACCACCGCGGAGAGCCACCACCGCACCCTGGTCGTCGAGGTGATGGGCCGGCACGCCGGCTGGATCGCCCTGCACGCCGGCCTCGCCGGCGGCGCCAACGTGATCCTGCTGCCGGAGCGGCAGTTCGACGTCGAGCAGGTCGCCGGCTACGTCGAGAAGCGCTTCCAGCACCAGTACGCGCCGATCGTCGTGGTCGCCGAGGGCGCCCAGCCGCTGGACGGCCAGATGGTGCTGCACAACCAGGAGCTCGACTCCTTCGGCCACGTCCGTCTCGGCGGCATCGGCCAGTGGCTGGCCGAGCAGCTGGAGGCCAAGACCGGCAAGGAGGCCCGCACCGTGGTGCTCGGGCACATCCAGCGCGGCGGCACCCCGACCGCGTTCGACCGGGTGCTCGCCACCCGGCTCGGCCTGCAGGCCATCGACGCGGTGCACGAGGGTGACTGGGGCAAGATGGTCGCCATGCAGAGCACGGACATCGTCCGGGTCCCGCTGGCCGAGGCCACCCGGGAGCTGAAGACCGTGCCGCTGGAGCGGTACGCCGAGGCCGAGGTCTTCTTCGGCAGCTGAGGTGTAAGGAGGGGCCCCCTGTTAACGCCTCGTGCATAGCAGGGGCCCCCTCTTAACAGTTGTCGGAGCGGGACGAGGAGGCACGGGTGGGCGGGCACACGGTCGCGGTGATCGGCGCGGGCAAGATCGGCGAGCTGATGCTCTCCGGGCTGCTCCGCTCCGGCTGGCCGGTCGAGCGGCTGCTCGCCACCGCCCGGCGCCCCGCCCGCGCGCAGGAACTGACCGACCGCTACGGCGTGCGGGTGGTGGACAACCCGACCGCGGTCGAGGAGGCCGACGTGCTGGCCGTCTCCGTCAAGCCGCAGGACGCCGCCGCGCTGCTCGACGAGATCGGCCCGAAGGTCCCCGCCGGCAAGCTGGTGATCTCGCTCTGCGCCGGCCTGCCGACCGCCTTCTTCAACCGGCGGCTGCCCGAGGGCACCCCGGTGGTCCGGGTCATGACCAACACCCCGGCGCTGGTCGACGAGGCGATGAGCGCCATCTCGGCCGGCGCGCACGCCACCGGGGAGCATCTGGCCCTGGCCGAGGAGATGTTCTCCCCGCTCGGCTCGACCGTCCGGGTGCCCGAGTCCCAGCAGGACGCGGTCACCGCGCTCTCCGGCTCCGGCCCGGCCTACTTCTACCTGCTGGTCGAGGCGATGATCGACGCCGGCATCCTGCTCGGCCTGCCCCGCCAGGTCGCGCACGAGCTGATCGTGCAGACCGCCATCGGCTCGGCGGTGATGCTGCGCGACTCCGGCGAGCACCCGGTGAAGCTGCGCGAGGCGGTCACCTCACCGGCCGGCACCACCATCTCCGCGATCCGCGAGCTGGAGAACCACGGCGTACGCGCGGCCATGCTGGCGGCGCTGGAGGCGGCCCGCGACCGCGCCCGCGAACTGGCCGCCCAGGCCGACTGAGGCGCAGGGCGGAGCCCGCGATCGACAGCTCGGGGTCACCGGGTGCCGCCTTCGGGTCACGTCGTGCCCCATACTGGCCCGGTGTTCACTCTCGCCCAGGCGCGACACCTGGTCGCCACGCTGCGGCCGCGCGTCGACGAGCTGATCCGGCACCGGGCCGACCTCGCCGAGCTGCGGGTCGACCTGGCCGACCACGGCGCCAGCGCGCTCGGCGGCCTCGCGGAGGTGAAGGCCCTGGAGGCCCGGCTGCACGCGGTCGTCGAGGAGTTCCACCAGCACGGCATCGAGGTCAAGGGGATCGCCCCGGTGCTGCTCGACTTCCCCGGCGAGCGGGAGGGGCGGGCGGTGCTCTGGTGCTGGCTGGAGGGGGACACCGACGTCCGCTGGTACCACCGGGTCGAGTGCGGCTTCGCCGGCCGCCGCCCGGTCTGAGCCGCGGGCACCTCGTTGGCGGCGTGCGCGGTGGGCACGGTCGAGCGACGGCTGGGTGGCCCGGACGATCCGAGCGGTCTGGTCGGGTACGTCGTCAACGTGAGCGCCGACCCGGCACACCGGCGGCGGGGCCACAGCCGCGCGTGCGTCACCGCGCTGCTGGCCTGGTTCCGGCATCGGGGCGTACGCCGGGTCGACCTGCGGGCGTCGGCGGCCGGTCGGCCGCTCTACTGTGCGCTGGGCTTCCGGGAGACCGCGGACCCGGCGATGCGGTTGACCCTTCCCGCCGAGGTGGACTGAGCGTCGGGCCGGCGGGCGGCCCCGCCGGCCCGGCGTCCGTCCGTCAGCTGTCCGCGTAGCGGCGGGCGGCGGCGAGGGCGGCGCGCAGCCGCTGCGCGTCGACCGGTCCCGGCCGCTCCCAGTCGCCGTCCGTGGCGTAGAGGCCCGCGTACGCGCTGGTGTCGCGCTGGAACCGCCAGCCCTCGGCGAGCGGCCCGACGTCGACCGCGTCGTAGCCCAGTGAGTCGAGGAACGCCGTGACGGTGGCCTTGGCCCCGTCGTCGTCACCGGCGATCGGCAGGGCGGTCCGCTCCGCCGCGCCGGCCGGGCGGCCCAGCACCCGCAGGTGTGCGAAGTAGATGTTGTTGAAGGCCTTGACCACGTGCGACTGCGGCAGGTGCCGCTGGAGCAGTTCGCTGGTGGTGGTCGACTCGTCGTCCAGTTCTGGGAAGCTCCCGTCACGCTCCGGGTAGTAGTTGTTCGTGTCGATCACGATCTTTCCGGCGAGCGGTGCCGTCGGCACCTCGCGGTAGGCCCGCAGCGGGATCGTGACGACCACCAGGTCGCCGGCGGTCGCCGCCTCGTCCGGGGTGGCCGCACGGGCCCGGGGGCCCAGCTCGGCCACCAGGTCCCGCAGCGTCTCCGGGCCCCGCGAGTTGCTGAGCACCACGTCGTGGCCGGCGTCCACCGCGAGCCGGGCCACCGTGCCGCCGATGTTGCCGCTGCCGATCAGTCCCACAGTCGTCATGTCCGATGCCAACCCCGGCGGGACGCGGCCGCATTCCCTGGCGAAATCCTTCAGCTGCCTACGCATGGCCGGCAACGATTTGTATGGACAAGTCTCTATCTACTGGGACTGCAAATCGGTGATCTTCCATGCATGGTGATCTCATTGATATCTATCTCTCACCACCACTTCCCACCCCCAGGAGTGCGACGTGCGGAGATCCCGTCTTGCCACCCTCGCCCTGTCCCTCGCCACGTCGATCGGGGTCGCGCTGACCCTGGCCGCAGCGCCCGCCCAGGCCGCCCCGTCCGACCGGTACGTCGCGCTCGGCGACTCGTACGCCTCCGGCGTCGGCGCCGACAGCTACACCTCCGAGAGCGGCAACTGCCTGCGCAGCACGAACGCCTACCCGGCGCTCTACAACGCCAACATCCGGCCCGCCTCGTACCGCTCGGTCGCCTGCTCCGGCGCGACCACCGCGGACGTCATCAACAGCCAGCTCTCCGCGCTCTCCTCGACCACCACGCTGGTCAGCGTCACGATCGGCGGCAACGACGTCGGCTTCGCCTCGATCATGAGCACCTGTGTGCTCCAGGGCGAGACCCAGTGCGTGGCGGCCGTGGAGTCGGCCATGAACATCGCCCGCACGCAGATGCCCGGGCGACTCGCCAACGTCTACAACGGCATCCGGAACCGGGCGCCCTCGGCCCGGGTCGTGGTGGTCGGCTACCCGGTCTTCTACCAGCTCGGCACGACCTGCGTCGGGCTCAGCGCCACCTCGCGCGCGAAGATCAACGAGGGCATCAACCTGCTGGACGACATCACCCGGACGGCCGCCACCTCGGCCGGCTTCACGTTCGCCGACGTCCGGTCCATCTTCGTCGGGCACCAGCTGTGCAGCTACGGCACGAAGTGGCTGCACGCGTTGAACGTGCTGAACCTGACCGTCTCGTACCACCCGACGGCCGCGGGTCAGTCCGGCGGCTACTACCCGGTGTTCCGGTCCGCCGCCGGCTGACCGGCCCGTCGAACCGCGAGCGGCATGCCTCCGGTGGGAGGCATGCCGCTGCGCCGTGCTCCTCAGGCCGGCAGGACCTTCTCGATGGCCGCGCGCAGCTCGGGGTCCTCGGGCGTGACCTGCGGGCCGAACCGGGCGGCCGCCGAGCCGTCCGGCGCGACGAGGAACTTCTCGAAGTTCCAGCGCACGTCGCCGCTGTGCCCCTCGGCGTCCGGGGTGGACACCAGCGCGGCGTAGAGCGGGTGCCGGTCCGGCCCGTTGACGTCGACCTTCTCCGTCAGCGGGAACGTCACGCCGTAGTTCACCTGGCAGAACTCCTCGATCTCCGCGGCGCTGCCCGGCTCCTGGCCGGCGAACTGGTTGCAGGGCACCCCGAGCACGGTCAGCCCCCGGTCGGCGTACCCGTCGGCGAGCGCCTGGAGGCCCGCGTACTGCGGGGTGAGGCCGCAGCGGGAGGCCACGTTGACCACCAGCAGGGCGCGGCCGCGGTAGCGGTCGAGGTCGGCCGGGCCGCCGCTGAGGGCGTCGATCTGCACGTCGAAAACCGTCATGCGACGAGGCTACGGGCCGTCGCGCCGATCGTCCCGCGCCACCCGTGAAATAGACGCATCTACATCTTGACGAAGTGATGACGCCGTGAGTAGCGTCTCAGCAATCAATTTGGAAAGTTTCCTAACTATTGGGGAGACGCCGTATGAAGAGATCGCTCCGCCGGGCCCTGTGGGCCGGCGCCGTGGTCGCGCTCGCAGTCGCCGCGGTGCCCATGACCACCGCGTCGGCCGCCGGCAGCGTCACCGCAACGTTCACCAAGGTGCAGGACTGGGGGACCGGCCACGAAGCGCGGGTGACCGTCACCAACGGCACCGGCGCCAGCGTGAACGGCTGGCGCATCGAGTTCGACCTGCCCTCCGGGACCGCGATCAGCAGCTCCTGGGACGCCGACGTGACCCGCAGCGGCAACCACTACGTCGCGGTCAACAAGAGCTGGGCCGGGACGCTCGCCCCGGGCGCCAGCTTCAGCTGGGGCTACAACGGCAGCGGCGCCTACAAGGGGCCACTGAACTGCACCGTCAACGGTGGATCCTGCGCCGGTGGCGGCACCCCGCCGACCACGACGCCGCCCACCACGACGCCGCCGACGACCACCCCGCCGACGACGACGCCGCCGACCACCACGCCGCCGACCACCACCCCGCCCACCACGACGCCGCCCACCGGCGGCAAGAAGGTGGTCGGCTACTTCGCCGACTGGGGCGTCTACGGCCGCAACTACCACGTCAAGAACATCCACACCAGCGGCTCGGCCGCGAAGCTGACCCACATCCTGTACGCCTTCGGCAACACCACCGGCGGGCGGTGCAGCATCGGTGACAGCTACGCCGACTACGACAAGGCGTACACCGCGGCGGACAGCGTCGACGGCGTCGCCGACACCTGGGACCAGCCGCTGCGGGGCAGCTTCAACCAGCTGCGCAAGCTGAAGAAGATGTACCCGCACATCAAGGTCATCTACTCGATCGGCGGCTGGACCTGGTCGGGCGGCTTCACCCAGGCCGCGCAGAACCCGGCCGCGTTCGCCGAGAGCTGCTACAACATGGTCGAGGACCCGCGTTGGGCGGACGTCTTCGACGGCATCGACATCGACTGGGAGTACCCGAACGCCTGCGGTCTCACCTGTGACAGCAGCGGCCCGAACGCGTTCAAGAACGTGATCGCCGCGCTGCGGAGCAAGTTCGGCTCCTCGGCCCTGGTCACCGCGGCGATCACCGCCGACGGCAGCAACGGCGGCAAGATCGACGCCACCGACTACGCCGGCGCCGCGGCGAACCTCAACTGGCTGATGCCGATGACGTACGACTACTTCGGCGCGTTCGCCGCCCAGGGGCCGACCGCCCCGCACTCCCCGCTCTACTCGTACAGCGGGATCCCGCAGCAGGGCTTCTGGTCGGACGCGGCGATCCAGAAGCTCAAGTCCAAGGGCGTGCCGGCCAACAAGCTGCTGCTCGGCGTCGGCTTCTACGGCCGGGGCTGGACCGGCGTGACCCAGACCGCACCCGGCGGCAGCGCCACCGGCGCGGCGCCCGGCACCTACGAGGCCGGCATCGAGGACTACAAGGTCCTCAAGAACACCTGCCCGGCCACGGCCACCGTCGGTGGCACGGCGTACGCCAAGTGCGGCAGCAACTGGTGGAGCTACGACACCCCGGCGACCATCGGCGGGAAGATGAGCTACGCCAACACCCAGGGCCTCGGTGGCGCGTTCTTCTGGGAACTCTCCGGAGACACGAGCAACGGTGAGTTGATCAGCGCCATCAAGGGCGGTCTCGGCTGAGCCGAGGGCCGACGCACCACCCACCCGGCGGGGAGGGGCCGCACCGGCCCCTCCCCGCCCGCGTGGTCAGCCCCGCACGGCCCGTTCCCGGTGCTCGCGGGGCGACGACCCGTAGGCGGCCCGGAACGCGCGGCTGAAGTGCGCCGGGTGCGCGAACCCGCACCGGGCGCCGATCTGCGCGACGCTCAGCCCCCGCAGCCTCGGGTCGGCCAGGTCCCGCGCCGCCCGCTCCAGCCGGCCGGTCCGGATCAGCTCGCCGACCGTCGTACCGGTGCCCTCGAAGAGTCGGTGCAGCGACCGCAACGACAGGTGGTGCGCCGCCGCGACGGCGGCCGGGGAGAGGTCCGGGTCGGTCAGGTGCCGCCGGACGAACGCCGTCACCCGGGCCCGGAGCCCGGAGACCCGGACGTCGACCGGCAGCTCCCGCTCGACGTCCAGCAGCCCCGCCAGGGCGCCGGCGATCAGGTCCAGGGCGACCCGGTCGAGGTGCGGGGCGTCGGCCGGCGCGTACTGCTCCGGGTGCGCCACGATCCGCCGCAGGAACGCCGCGAGCAGCGCGCCCATCCCGGTTCGGGCCGGGATGCCGGCGGCGCACAACCGCGTCAGTCGGTGCGGGGCCAACGGCAACGCCCGGTGCGGCACCAGGGCGGTCAACGTCTCCACCGCCCCCGGCGTCGCGCCGTCCGGTCGCAGCCGGGAGCCGTGCGGCCGGACGGTGTCGACCAGGGCGAACGCGGACGGGTCCAGCGGTGTCTCGTGGCGCTGCTGGGTCATCACCCCACGCCCGGACAACGGCAGGGCGAGCTGGTACAGCTCCGGGTCGCCGCTGTCGATCAGGTGGGCCGGGCGGGTGAACTCCAGCGACGGGTAACGCCAGACGCCGAGGCGGATCGTGCCGAGGTCGACCACGCGGGCCGAGGCGGTGAAGTCGTCCGCGTGCGCGCTGCGGATGGTGGCGGTCGACGACTGCCGGGCGACGAGATCCTGCCAGAAGTCGAAACGCTCGGCCGGTGGCAGCCACGCGGTGTCGACGGATGTCACGGCGAGGATGGTCCGTCACCTCCGGGGATGGCGCGGTCCGCTACCGTCCCGCGACCCGAGACTATCGATCCCCGGCGGCTGCCGCGGATCGAGGTGCGTGCCGGGCCGGGCGATCGGGACGAGGGCGCGGGACGGCGTCGGCCGGGGCGCCGGTCGGTGTGTCAGACTCGGTGGCCGGGCAGCCACGATGCCCCGATGGGAGGAACCGATGGGTCAGCAGCACCGGAGGGCGGCGACCGCCACCGTCCTGCTCGCGCTCCTGCCGGTCGCCCTGACCGCCTGCGGCGACGACGGGGCCCCCGGGGGAGCCACTCCCGCGGCGCAGCAGGCGCCGGCGCAGGAGGCGGCCGCCAAGAGTCGGGAGCGGGTGCAGGCATACCTGGACGCGCTGGCCGCCCGCGACGCCGCCGCCGGCCGCAGCCAGCTCTGCGCGCCGATGCAGGCCGCGTTCGACGCCGGGGCCACCGGTCCGAACGGCGACTTCGCCGATCACTTCACGGTGCCGCAGGCCACCATCACCGACGTCCGGTCCGGGCCGCACGGCCAGGAGGTCAGCGCCACGGTCACGGTGGCCGCCGGGTCCCGCACCGCGACCCGCGCGCTGCTGTTCACGGTCACCCGCACCGGCGCCGACTGGTGCATCTCCGGCGAGACGCCGGGCGGCCGGACCGCCCAGCCGACCGTCTCGCCCTGACCCGGGCGCCGATGTGGCGCTGATCTCCCAACCACCGGAACCGTCCCCCTCGGCGGCGGGCGGCCTCGACGGTCGCCGTACGCTTTCCTTCATGCGCCATGAGTGGCATCAGCTGAGTCACCCCGCCGTGGGCAGCCCCGGTCTGCAGACCAGCCGCCCGACCGCCGACTCCGCCGAGGACGCTGCCCTCGGCCTGGACCGATGGCGGGAGCTGCCACGCGCGCAGACCCCGCCCTGGGCCGACCAGGACCAGGTCGCCGAGGTCTGCACGGTGCTGGACACGGTGCCGTCGGTGGTCGCGCCCTACGAGGTCGACCAGCTGCGGCAGCGGCTGGCCCTGGTCTGCGAGGGCAAGGCGTTCCTGCTGCAGGGCGGCGACTGCGCGGAGACCTTCGCCGACAACACCGAGAGCCACCTGCTGGCCAACGCCCGCACCCTGCTCCAGATGGCGATCGTGCTCACCTACGGCGCGTCGCTGCCGGTGGTCAAGGTGGCCCGGGTCGCCGGGCAGTACACCAAGCCCCGGTCGCTGCCCACCGACGCGCGCGGGCTGCCGGCCTACCGCGGCGACATGATCAATTCGCTGGAGGCCACGCCGGAGGCGCGGGTCGGCGACCCGCAGCGCATGATCCGGGCGTACGCGAACTCGGCCGCCGCGATGAACATGCTCCGGGCGTACCTGGCCGGCGGGCTCGCCGACCTGCACGCGGTGCACGACTGGAACAAGGACTTCGTGCGGCAGTCGCCGGCCGGGGAGCGCTACGAGGCCATCGCCCGGGAGATCGACCGGGCGCTCGCCTTCATCCGCGCCTGCGGGATGACCGACGACGAGGCGCTGCGCACGGTCACGCTCTACTGCTCGCACGAGGCCCTGGCCCTGGAGTACGACCGGGCGCTGACCCGGATCTCCAACCGCAAGGCGTACGGCCTGTCCGGGCACTTCCTCTGGATCGGCGAGCGGACCCGCCAGATCGACGGCGCGCACATCGACTTCATCTCCCGGATCGCCAACCCGATCGGGGTCAAGCTCGGCCCGACCACGACGCCGGACGAGGCGATCGAGCTCTGCGAGAAGCTCAACCCGGACAACATCCCCGGCCGGCTCACGCTGATCAGCCGGATGGGCAACCACCGGGTGCGCGACGCGCTGCCCCCGATCGTCGCCAAGGTGACCGCCGCCGGGGCCAAGGTCGTCTGGCAGTGCGACCCGATGCACGGCAACACCCACGAGTCCTCCAACGGCTACAAGACCCGGCACTTCGACCGGATCGTCGACGAGGTGCTCGGCTACTTCGAGGTGCACCGCGGCCTGGACACCCACCCGGGCGGCCTGCACGTCGAGCTGACCGGCGAGGACGTCACCGAGTGCCTCGGCGGCGCCCAGGGCATCGAGGACCTCGACCTGCCCGACCGGTACGAGACCGCCTGCGACCCGCGACTGAACACCCAGCAGTCGCTGGAGCTGGCCTTCCTGGTGGCGGAGATGCTCCGTGGCTGACGCGAGGAGTGAGCTTGCGAGGAGTGTGGACGTGATCGATCTTCGGTCGGACACCGTGACCCGGCCGACGCCGGGGATGCGGGAGGCGATGGCCACCGCCGAGGTGGGTGACGACGTCTACGGGGAGGACCCCACCGTCGCCGCCCTCGAGGCCGAGGTGGCCGCCCGGTTCGGGCACGAGGCGGCGCTGTTCGCCCCGTCCGGCTCGATGGCCAACCAGATCGCCCTCCAGCTCCACGTCCCGCCCGGCGACGAGCTGCTCTGCGACGCCGACGCGCACGTGGTCACGTACGAGATCGGGGCCGCGGCCGCGTACGCCGGAATCTCGTCGCGGACCTGGCCGGCGGTCGGCGCGGAGATCGACCCGGACGTGGTCGCCGGGATGGTCCGGCCGGACGGCTACTTCGCGGTGCCCACCCGGGCGATCGCGGTGGAGCAGACGCACAACCGGGGTGGCGGCGGGGTGATCCCGCTGTCGACGCTGCGCCGGCTGCGGGAGGTCGCCGACGCGCACGGGCTCGCCCTGCACTGCGACGGCGCCCGGATCTGGCACGCGCACGTCGCCGACGGGGTGCCGCTGGCGGAGTACGGCGCGCTGTTCGACACCCTCTCGGTCTGCCTGTCCAAGGGCCTCGGCGCGCCGGTCGGCTCGCTGGTCGTGGGCAGCGCGGAGAAGATCGCCCGGGCCCGGTTCCTGCGCAAGCGGATGGGCGGCGGCATGCGGCAGGTCGGCATCCTCGCCGCTGCGGGCCGCTACGCGTTGGCGCACCACGTCGAGCGGCTCGCCGACGACCACGCCAAGGCCGCCCGGCTGGCCGAGGCGGTCGCGCCGCACGGTGTGCTCGCGACCGTGGTACGCACCAACATCGTGCCGCTCGACCTGACCAAGCACCCGCTCGACGCGCCCGCCCTGGCGGCGGCCGCGCGGGCGGAGGGCCTGCTGATCTCGGTGCTCGGCCCGCGTACGGCCCGACTGGTCACCCACCTGGACGTCACCGACGCGCAGGTGGACCGCGCCGCCGAGACCCTCGCCACCATCCTCCGCGCCTGACCCCGCGCTTCCTTCGATGATCACGGAGTTTGCGTCGGCGCCGGCGCGAACTCCGTGATCACGAAGCTGGTCGGCCCCGCCGGGCCGGTCAGGGGTGGAGGCGCTTGAGGGTGGCGATGTCGGCGGCGTGGCCGACGTGCTTGTCCGTCGGCGTCTCCACCAGCACCGGTACGCCCGCGGTCGCCGGGTGGCGCATCAGCTCGGCGAACGCCGGCTCGCCGATGCTGCCCTTGCCGATGTTCTCGTGCCGGTCCCGGGTGGAGCCGCACAGGTCCTTCGAGTCGTTGGCGTGCACCAGCCGCAGCCGGTCCGCGCCGACGGTGGCGACCAGCGTGTCCAGCGTGGCGGTCATGCCGCCCTCGGCGGCCAGGTCGTGCCCGGCCGCCCACGCGTGACAGGTGTCGAAGCAGACGCCCAGCATGGGGTGCCGGTCCACCGCGTCGAGGTAGGGGCCCAGGTGCTCGACCCGCGAGGCCAGTGACCGGCCGCCCCCGGCGCTCGGCTCGACCAGCAGCATCGGCCCGCCGACCGCCGCCGCCTCGTCCAGCAGCGGGAGCAGCGACTCCCGGACCTGCCGCAGGGCCGCCTCCGCGTGCCCGGCGTCGACTGCGCTGCCGGCGTGGAACACCACACCCTCGGCGCCGATCGCGCGGCCCCGCCGCAGCGCGTGCGCCAGCGTCTCCGCCGACCGGGTGACCGTGGCCGGGGTGGGGGAGCCGAGGTTGACCAGCAGCGAGGCGTGGATGAACACGGGCAGCCCGCGTTCGCCGCAGCCGTCCCGGAACAGCGCGTCCTGCGCCGGGTCGCCCGCCGGCAGCGCCCAGCCGCGCGAGTTGGAGACGTAGACCTGCACCACCTCGGAGGCGGCCGCCTCGGCGTACGGCAGTGCCGCCCGGGCCAGGCCGCCGGAGGTGGGCGTGTGCGACCCGACCCGCCGGCGCTCGCTCCTCGCGTTCATATCTGCGCTCACAGGCAGGTCACCGTGACCGTCGTGCCCGGCGGCACCGGCGTGTTCTCGGCCGGGTTCTGCAACCGGGCCACGCCGTTCGGGTTGAGCTGGATGTTGACCGGGAAGCCCTGGCTCTCCAGCGTCTGCTTGGCCTGCTGGCAGGGCATGTCGATCACCCGCGGGACGGCGACCTGCGCCGGGCCCTTGCTGATCTCCAGCTTGACCTTGGCGCCCTTCTCCACGCCGGTGCCGTCGGCCGGGCTCTGACCGAGGATCTCGTCCTTCGGCTTGTCGGAGTCCTTGTAGTTCTCCTCCGGGGTCAGCCCGAGCTGCCCGAGGATCGTCCGCGCCTCGTTGACGTTCCTGCCGACCAGGTTCGGCACGCTCACCGGGGCGCGGCCCTTGCTGAGGATCAGCGTCACCTTCGACCCGGGCTTGACCACCGTGCCGACCTTCGGGTCGGTGGCCAGCACCACGCCGGCCGGCAGCACGTCGTCGTAGCGGGAGGGGCCCTTGGCCGGCACCAGCTTGAGGCCGGTCAGCTCGGCCTGGGCCAGCTCGAAGTCCTTTCCCACCACGTCCGGCACCGGCAGCCGCTCCGGGCCGAGCGACAGGGTCAGCGTGATCGTGCCGCCCTTGACGATCCGGGCGGCCGACGCCGGCGCCTGCCCGAGCACGGTGTCCTTCGGCACCTTCTCGTCGTGGCGGGGGTCGGCGTAGCGCAGCGTGAAACCACCGCGCTGGGCCTGCGCCTCCGCCTCGGCCTTGGTCAGGCTCACCATCTGCGGCGCGACCGTGTAACGGCCGACCCCGAACCACCAGCCGCCGATCGCCGCCACGAGGCCGAGCACCACGACCGCCGCGGCGACGGCGAGGCGCCCGCGCGGCGAGCCCATGACCCGGGCACGCAGGGCGGACAGCCGTGCGCCCAGCCCTTCCGGCTCGTCGGCCCGACGCCGGTGCGGGCGCTGCCCGCCGCTCTCGGGCAGTCGGGCCCACGGGGGCCGCTCGGCGGGCCGGACCGCGGCCACCACCTGCGTCGGCTGGCTCAGCACCGCCGTGTCGTCGCTCACCCGGCGCAGCACCGCGGTGTGCGCGTGCGGGTTGCCCAGTTCGTCGCGAGCCGCCTGCACCTCGGTCAGCAGCGCGCCGGCGTCGGCCGGGCGGGCGGCCGGGTCGCGGCGGGTGGCCCGGGCGACCAGCGCGTCCAGGACCGGCGGCAGCGCCGGGACCAGGGTCGACGGGGCCGGCACGTCGCGGTCGACGTGCTGCCAGGCGACCTCGACCGGCCGGTCGCCGTCGTAGGGCACCCGGCCGGTGAGCATCTCGAACAGCACGATGCCGGCGGAGTAGACGTCGGTGCGCGGGTCCGCGTGCCCCTGGGTGACCAGCTCCGGTGCCACGTAGGCGACGGTCGCCATGAGCTGGTTGCCGTTCTCCTCCTCGGCGCTCGCCTCGACGGCCCGGGCCAGCCCGAAGTCGGCCACCTTGACCACGCCGTCGACCAGGTTGCCGCTGCCGCCGGTGGGCGCCTCGGCGACCAGCACGTTCTCCGGCTTGACGTCGCGGTGCACGAGACCGGCGCGGTGCGCGGCGGCGATCGCGGCCAGCATCTGCTCGGCGATCGCGAGCGCCTCGTCGGGGGCGAGCCGGCGCCGCTCGGCGAGCACGTCGCGCAGGGTCCGGCCGCGGACGTATTCCATCACCAGGTAGGGCAGGCCGGCGTGGATCCCCTGGTCGTAGACCGCGACGACGTTGGGGTGGGTGAGCCGGGCGATGGTCTTGGCCTCGTCGGTGAAGCGCTCGACGAAGCCGGCCATCCGGGCCCGCGCCTGCGGCGCCTGGGTCGGGTGAATGATCTTGACCGCCACGGTGCGCTCCAGGCGCTCGTCGGTGGCGGTGTACACGGTCGCCATGCCGCCACGAGCCACGCGACCGCGAATGCGGTAGCGCCCGTCGATCAGCGAGCCCAGCAACGTGTCGGCGACCTGTGTGTCCATCGGCAGGCAGTCTATGTGTCGGGACGGTGAAGGTTGAACAGGATGCTACCGCCGGGTTCGGACGAGGGGGGACCGCCGCGCTGCCGCTCCGGGTCCGGGGTGCCGTGCAGCCGGTCGGGTGGGCACGTGGCAGGGTGGTCGGGTGACCGATTCCGTACCCACCGAGACGGGCGCCGACCTGCCCGGACCGACCGACCCGGCCGGCTGGCTGTCGCTGCCGGACGTGGCCGAGCGCCTCGACCTGTCGATCAGCAAGGTGCACCAGATGATCCGCGACCGTGAGCTGCTCGCGGTCCGCCGCGACGGTGTCCGCCGGATCCCCGCCGACCTGGTGGCCAACCGCACCGTGCTCAAGCACCTGCCCGGCGTGCTCAACCTGCTCGCCGACGCCGGATACGACGACGAGGAGGCGTTGCGCTGGCTCTACCGGGAGGACCCGTCCCTGCCCGGCACGCCGGCCGTCGCGCTCGGCGGCGACCTGGCCCGCGAGGTCAAGCGTCGCGCCCAGGCCGTCGCCTTCTGACCCGCCCTGGGTTCCCGCCCTTCGATCATGAGGTAGACGGCACGATCGGAGATCAACTCCGCCGTCAACTTCATGATCGACGGGGTGGGGTGGGTCAGTCGGTGCGGCGGGTGGCGGCCATGGCCAGGTCGACCAGGGCCTGCCGGGCCTCGGTGTCGAGGTCGACGGTGGTGAGCGCGGCCAGGGCGCCCTCGGTCAGGCCGGCGATCCGGTGCTCGGTGCGCGCCAACGCGCCGCTCGACGTGATCAGCTCGCGCAGCCGGGCCACCCCGGCGGCGTCCAGATCCGGCGCGCCCAGACCGCTCAGGAGCAGCTCCCGGCCGGTCGGGTCGAGCGTCTCCAACGCCGCCGCCACCAGGTAGGTGCGCTTGCCCTCACGCAGGTCGTCGCCGGCCGGCTTGCCGGTGCGCTCCGGGTCGCCGAAGACACCCAGCACGTCGTCGCGGAGCTGGAACGCCTCGCCCAGCGGCAGCCCGTACGCCGAGTAGGCCGCGTGCACCTCGGCCGGCGCGCCGGCCAGCGCGGCGCCCAGCAGCAGCGGGCGCTCGACCGTGTACTTCGCCGACTTGTACCGGGCCACCTTGCCGGCCCGCTCCAGCGACGTGTCGCCGGTGGCCTGGGTCAGCACGTCCAGGTACTGCCCGACGGTCACCTCGGTGCGCATCTCGTCGAAGACCGGCCGGGCCCGCGCCACGGTCGTCGGCGCCAGGCCGGCCGAGTGCAGCAACTCGTCAGACCAGACCAGGCAGAGGTCGCCCAGCAGGATCGCCGCGGCGTCGCCGAACGAGTCGGCGTCGCCGCCCCAGCCCGCCGCCCGGTGGCGCGCGGCGAACCGCCGGTGCACCGCCGGCTCACCCCTGCGGGTGTCGGAACGGTCCATCAGGTCATCGTGGATCAGGGCGCTGGCCTGCACGAACTCCAGCGCGGCCAGGGCGGCCACGACCTGGTCGGAGTCGACCCCGCCGGCGCCCCGATAGCCCCAGTAGCCGAAGGCCGGGCGCAGTCGCTTCCCGCCACCCAGCACGAACGCCTCGATCGCCTCGGCGACCGGCAGCAGGCCGTCGTCGACGGCGGTCAGCCAGCCACGCTGGCCGGAGAGGAACTCGGTGAGCGCCTTGTCGATCCGTTGGCGCAGGCCGGCGCGGTCGACCGGGGAGACGGGAGCAGCGTGGGTCACGCCCCGACGCTAGTCGCTCCCGACCGGTCGTGGCGCGCCCCCACCCCGGCGTGCCGCGCGACGCGCCGGATGCGCCCGTCGCGCCCGCGCCTCCCCGGACCAGCCGGGGGCCGGCCCGGGGAGGTAGGGGCGGGCGGACGCGGTCAGCCCCGCGTAGCGCCGGGCGGCCGGTTCGGACGGGTGGGCGGCCAGGGCGCGGCGGAACTCGGTGAGCTGGCCGACGGCCCGGTGCGAGCCGGAGCGGACGGCGTCGAGCAGCGCCGCCGAGGCCACCTCGCACGCCTCGGGCACCTCACCGAGTCGCAGGTGCGCCTGGGCCAGCCAGCTGCCGTAGACGGCGGCCCGGCGCGGCCGGCCCGGGACCGTCGCCGCCCGGGCCAGCAACGCGACGGCGCGCGCCGGCCGGCCCGAGGCGACCAGGGTCCGCCCGGTCATCGCCGCCAACTCGGCGTCGTCGAGCCAGTAGAGCCAGGCCGGTTCCCGGCCCGGCTCCGGCGCACCGGCCGCGGTCGCGCCGGCGAGCGCCCGGTCGGCGGCGCGGTGCCGGCCGGCGAGCGCCGCCGCGAGCGCCACCCGGTGCAGCAGCAGGGCCCGTAGGCCCGCTGAGGCGGTGGCGCGGCCGGCGGCGTACCCGATCCGGGCCAACGTGAGCGCGCCGGCCGGATCGCCGGCGTCGGCCAGCAGGTGGCTGGCGGACCCGAGCACGTACGCGGCGAGCGGCCGGTCCCCGGCGGCCAGGGCGGCGCGCAGCGCCAGCCGGTAGGCCACCAGACCCGCGGCCGGGTCACCGGCGTCGGCGGCCAGCCATCCGGCCAGCTGGGCCGACTCGGCCAGGACCGGCAGCAGCCGGCGGCGGCCGGCGGGCCCGGCGAGCCGGTAGCCACGTGCGGCGCGGCGCAGCCGGCGGGCGCCGAGCACGGCGAGGTCACCCCCGCCGAGCAGGTCGTCCCAGCGCCGCAGCGCGGCCAGCCCGACCCCGTCCGGCGCGGCGCGGGGACGGGCGCCGCCCGGCAGCGCGTCCGGACCCTCGGGCGCGGTCGGGGAGACTCCGGCCACCGGGTCGTCGCGGAGCAGCGCGTCGCCGAGCGGCCCGGCCGACGTGCCGCCGGTCGGGTCGGCGGCCCAGCGGTGCGCCAGGGTGAGCAACGCGAACCGGGCACGCGACCCGGCCCGGTCGACCGCCGCCGGCGCCACGCCGAGGCGGCGGCTGCGCGCGGCGGCCCCGGCGATCAGCTCGCCGGGCACCCCCAGGACGGTGGCCAGCCACGCGGACCAGAAGTCACCGGGGAGGCGGACCTGGCGTTCCCACCGGGACACCTCGTGGCGGGTCAGGGTGGGCACGCCGGAGGCGGCGCAGAGCTCGGCGGCGACCCGCTGCTGACTCCAGCCGCGGGCGGACCGCAGCTCGGCCAGGAGCGGCCCGAGCAGGCGGGGGCCGGACGGCGAAGACGGGATCATCGGGTCCTCCGGGGCGGCGGCGCGGGACGGCGACACGGACACCGGTCGTGCCGGACCGGCGCGTCACCGTCGTGGCGACCCCCGACGCGGGCCCCCGGGCCGGCCACCGGCCGCCCCACCGCGCTGCCGTCGTTTCTACCCCCGGGGTACGACGCTCCGGCGGGGCCTGTTCGCGGGCTGGGAACATCCTCGGCGCGCCCGCCCGGTCCGGCTAGAGTCGGTCCGTGGCGCTCGGTCTTCCCTCGGTCCTCCCCAACTCCCAGCCGGCGATCGGGGAGCTGATCCGTGACGGCCGGCCGACCTTCTCCTTCGAGTTCTTCCCGCCGAAGACGCCGGCCGGCGAGAGGCTGCTCTGGCAGGCCATCCGCGAGCTGGAGTCGTTGCGCCCGTCGTTCGTCTCGATCACCTACGGCGCCGGCGGCTCGACCCGGGACACCACGGTCGCGGTGACCGAGCGGATCGCCACCGAGACCACGCTGCTGCCGATGGCGCACCTCACCGCGGTCAACCACTCGGTCGCCGAGCTGCGGCACGTCATCGGCCGGCTGGCCTCGGTCGGGGTGCGCAACGTGCTGGCCGTGCGGGGCGACCCGCCCGGCGACCCGGGTGGCGAGTGGGTCCCGCACCCCGAGGGCGTCCACTACGCCGAGGACCTGGTCCGGCTGGTCCGCGACAGCGGCGACTTCAGCGTCGGGGTGGCCGCCTTCCCGTACAAGCACCCGCGCTCGCCGGACGTGGCCAGCGACACCGCGCACTTCGTCCGCAAGTGCCGGGCCGGCGCCGAGTTCGCCGTCACCCAGATGTTCTTCGACGCCGACGACTACCTGCGGCTGCGCGACCGGGTCGCCGCCGCCGGCTGCGACACTCCGATCCTCGCCGGGGTGATGCCGGTGACCCAGATCGGCACCATCGAGCGGTCGGTGCAGCTCTCCGGGGCGCCGTTCCCCCGGGCGCTGGCCGAACGGTTCGAGCGGGTGGCCGACGACCCCGCGGCGGTCCACCGGCTCGGCGTCGAGCAGGCCGGCGAGATGTGCGCCCGGCTGCTGGACGAGGGCGTTCCGGGCATCCACTTCATCACCCTCAACCGGTCGACCGCCACCCGCGAGGTCTGGCAGCGGCTGCGTGCCGACGCCCGGGTGTGACCACCCGCCGGACGACACCCGCGCCGCCCTTCTACGGTTGATCCGTGGTGGGCACACAGCTGAACTGGGACCAGTACGCGACCGCGTGGGCGCGGCTGCACGGCGGGTTCGATCCCCGGACCGCGGCGCCGGTGGTGCGCGCCTGGCTGCGCTTCGCCTACCACGTGGGCTACGTGCTGGGCCGGCTGCGGGTCGGCCCGACCGCGGTGACCGTGTTCGGCGTGCTGCTCTGCTTCTGCGTACCCCTGCTGGTGGGCCGGGTCGGCGACGGACCGTTCCTGGGTTCGCTGTTCGTGCTGCTCGCCGCGGTGGCGGACAGCGTCGACGGCGCCGTGGCGGTGGCCACCAACCGGACCACCCGGCTGGGCTACGTCTACGACTCGGTCGCCGACCGGCTCGGCGAGGTGGCCTGGCTGATCGCGTTCTGGCTGCTCGGCGCGCCCGGCGCGCTGGTCGCGGCGGCCGGCGGACTGTCCTGGCTGCACGAGTACGTGCGGGCCCGGGCCGTGTCCGCCGGGATGCGGGAGATCGGCGCGGTGACCGTGGGGGAGCGGCCCACGCGGGTCTGTGTGGCCCTGGTCGGCCTGCTGGTGGCCGGGCTCACCGGGCTGATCGACGCCGACCTGACCGCCGGCACCATCACCATGGCGACCACGGTGTGGGTGCTGCTCGCCGGGTTCGGCCTCGGCCAGCTGCTCGCCGCCGTGCGTCGCGCCCTGGTCGACGCCGGCTGACCGGCCGCGCGGGCGCAGGCGCGCGGCGGGTGCGTCGCGTGGGGTGGGTGTTAACAAGGGGCCCTTCCTCTACCGGAGGCGTTAAGAAGGGGCCCTTCCTTACACCCTCACCAGGCCGGGCCGACCGCCTCGGCGACGATCTCCGCGGACAGCGTGACCATGGGCAGCCCGCCGCCCGGGTGGCTGGAGCCGCCGACCAGCCACAGCCCGGCCGCCGGACCCCGGTTGGCCGGGCGCAGCAGGCCGCCCGCGGTGCCGTAGATCGCCCCGCCCGGCGCGCCGGTGGCCGCGTCCAGGTCGGCCGGGGTGCGGATCTCCCGGAACACCAGCCGGTCCCGCACGTCCACGCCGCGTTCGGCGAGCACGTCGAGGATCCGGTCCGCGTACGCCTCGGCCAGGCCCGGCCGCCGCCAGTCCACGGCGCTCGCGGCGGTGCCGTGCCGGGGCGCGTTGACCAGCACGAACCACGCCTCGTGGCCGTCCGGTCGGACCGTCGGGTCGTCGGCGGCGGTGACGAAGACGGTCGGGTCGGGCGCCGGACGGGCCCGCACGCCGCGACCGGGGTCGCCGAAGACGGCGTCGAACTCGGCGTCGTAGTCGCCGGGGAAGAAGACGGTGTGGTGGGCCAGCCCGGAGTCGCCGCGGACGCCGAGCAGCAGCACGAAGCCGGCCAGGCTGCGGTCGGTGAGCGCGGCCAGCCGGCGCGGGTCGGGCAGCAGGTCCCGGTAGACGGTGAGCGCGTCCACGTTGGCCACCACCACGTCGGCCGGAACGGGGGCGGCCGACCCGGCGACGCGCACCCCGTGCACCCGGCCGCCGGCGGCGTCGATCCGGGTGACCGCGGCGTCGGTACGCACCACCACGCCCAGGTCCAGGCAGCGCGACAGCAGCGCGTCGGCGAGCGTGCCCAGCCCGCCGCGCAGGTACCAGCCGCCGTACGCCAGCTCCGCGTAGGGGACGGCGACCAGCGCGGCGGGCGCGCGGCGCGGGTCGGCGCCGGTGTAGGTGGCGTAGCGGTCGAGCAGCATCCGCAGTCGCGGGTCGGACAGGTACCTGCGGCCCAGGCCGCGCAGCGTGCGGCCGGGGCCGATGGCGGCGAGGTCGCCCAGCCGCCAGGCCAGCGCGGCCAGGTCGCGCGGGGAGTCGACGGTGCGGCGCAGGATGTCCCGGTGCGAGGCCGCCCACACCCGGTCGGCCCGGCGCCACAGCCGCTGCCAGTCGGCGGCGGACCGGTCGCCGAACGCGGCGCCGACGCGGGCGGCGAACTCGACCGGGTCGGCGCAGGAGTCCAGCGTGGGACCGCCGCCCGGGAAGACGTGCCGCACGATCGGGTCCAGCGGGACCAGGTCGAGGTATTCGTCGAGCTTCGCGCCGGTCGCCTCGAACAGGTCGGAGAAGACCTGCGGCAGGGTGACCAGGCTCGGCCCGGTGTCGAAGCGCCACGCCCCCTCCGGGGTGTGGTGGGTGTGGCGGCCGAGCTTGCCGCCGACCGTGCCGGCCCGTTCGAGGACGGTGACCTCGTGCCCGGTGACCGCGAGCCGGGCGGCGGCGGCGAGACCGCCCACGCCGGCGCCGATGACCACGATGCGCGCCATGACGTGCCCCTCCTAGGTGACCGGGCGACCCCGCCAGGTGAGCCGGTGTCGCTTCCGCAGATGGTACGACCGGACGGTCAGCCAACCGAGGACCACGACCGACACGGGGTGCGCCAGCGCGTCGGGCCAGGCCCGGCCGCCGGTGGCGCGGGCGCTGACCACGCGCCCCGCGACGCCGCCCAGGTAGGCCAGGAACGCCACCGCGGCCACCGCCGGCGCGCCGGCCACCAGCGCCGCCACGGTCAGCAGCGGGGGCGCCGTGTAGAGCAGGAGCAGCAGGGTCAGCACGGCGGCCGCGCCGGCCGGGTGCCCGAACGACGCCCAGAGCGACTTGGTGTAGCCGTCACGCAGCTGCGGCCAGTCGTCGTACATCCGGCAGGAGGCCAGCCGGGAGCCGTCGGCCAGCGCGATCCGGCCGCCGGCCCGCTTCACCGCCCGGGCCAGCTCGATGTCCTCCAACACCTTGTCGGCCACCGCCGCGTGCCCGCCGGCCCGCAGGTAGCCGGCCCGGTCCACGACCAGGAACTGCCCGCCCGCGGCGGCCAGCGAGGGCCGCCGCGAGCGTTCCATCGCGCGCAGCGGCAGGAACGTCAGCCACAACCACTGCAGCAACGGCTGCACCAGCCGGTCGGCCGCGGTCCGCACCACGATCCGGGGGTACGGCGACAGCAGCGTCGCACCCGCCGCGCGTAGCTCGGCCACCGCCGCCGCGACCGCGTACGGGGTGAGCACCACGTCGGCGTCGACGAACGCCAGCACCGTCGGTTCCGGGTCGGCCCGGGTGGCGAGCTGCCAGCAGGCGTGCGGCTTGCCCAGCCAGCCGGGCGGTGGGGCGACGCCGCTGAGCAGCGTCACCCGGGGATCGGCGCCGGCCACCGCGCGGACCACGTCGGCGGTGCCGTCGGTCGAGCCGTCGTCGAGCACCACGATCCGCAGCCCCGGCACCCCGCGCTGGGCGAGCAGCGCGCGCAGGCAGGGGGTGACCCGGCCGGCCTCGTCGCGCAGCGGCAGCAGCACCGCCACCGCCTCGGCGACCTCCACCGGGGCGGCGCCCGGGCGGCGCAGCCAGGCGAGCGCGTTGACGAGCGTGTGCCCGGTGAGCGCGGCGACCGCCACCACCACCGCGAGGGCGGCGGTCATGCCGGCGCGTCGACGCGCGGCGTGGGATCCGGCGCGGTGGCCCGGTCCCGGCGGCCCCGCCACAGCGCCACCGCCAGCGGCACCGCGGCCACCGCCATGCCGGCCGCGCCCCAGAGCGCGGACGCGGGCAGCCGGAGGAAGACCGCGTGCGCCAGCACGCTGGAGGCGTACGTCCAGAGGTAGAGCGCGAACATCGGGGCGTCCCGGCCGTCGACCCGGTCGACGGACGGCCCGGCGAGCGGGCGCAGCGCGGCGGCCAACAGGACCGCGAAGCCCAGCCAGCCGAGGTAGTTGCTGACCGGGATGCCGGGCAGCCCGGGCAGCGCCGGGGTGGCGTCGAGCCAGGTCCAGTAGCCCTCGGCCACCATCTGCGGGTCGAGGAACAGATCCCACGCGGCCAGCCCCACCGCCGCGAGCGCGACCCGCGCAAGGAGGGGCCCCTTCTTAACGCCTCCGGTAGAGGAAGGGCCCCCTTTTAACACCTGGGTGAGCCGGACCGCGGTGAGCCACGCCGGCCAGGCCATCCACGTCCAGGCCAGCGGGATGATCAGCGGCACGCCGGCCAGCTTCGGGCCCAGCTCGCCGGAATAGTCGTAGCTGCCGAACGGGAACCCGGTGGCCACGCCGAGCGCCTCGACGGCGAACCCGCCGCCGGTGGCGACCGCGACCAGCGCGGCCGCGGCCCGGGCGCCCCGGGTGAGCAGCGCGTGGCCGACGGAGAGCAGCCAGCCGAGCACCACGGTGGCCACGGTCAGCCCGGCTCGGGTCGCGCCGCCGGTGAGCGGGTAGCAGATCTGGGCGAGGACCAGGACGGCCAGCAGCGCCCAGGGCAGACGTACGCCTCTCACCGTGTCGCCTTTCGTTCGCGACTGCGGGGCTCGCAGGCCCGGCTCACTCCTCGCGCTCACGGCTGGTCCGGCGGGGGGAGCGGCAGGTCCCGGCCGAGCACGCCGAACGGCCGCTCGTCACCGGGGAAGTGGAAGTGCCGCAGGACGTCGGTGAAGCCGAACCGGCGGTAGAGCTGCCAGGCCCGGGACGTCTGCTCGTCGGCCTCGGGGGTGGAGAGGAGCGTGGTGTCGCCCTCGGCCATGGCGAGCAGCGCGCGCAGCTGGCGGGCACCCAGGCCGTGCCCCTGCGCGGGTGGGCGGACGTGCAGCTCGACCACCTCGAACGGATGGGTCAGCCAGCGCTGCCGGGCCGGCGGGGTCAACGCCCGCAGCACCTGGTCGTGCCACCACTGGCCGCTGGCGCCGAGGTAGCCGTACCCGAAGCCGGCCAGGTGTCCCTCGGTGGTCAGGCTGGCGACGGCGCGGAAGCCGGGCCGGCGGACGTGGGTGGCGATGTAGCCGCGCCGGGCCTCCAGCAGGTCGGGGCGGTAGCCCATCGCCTCGCCGTAGACGGCCACCACGTCGTCCAGACGCCGGACCAGGTCGTCCGGCGTCCACCGCACCAGCCTCATGCGTTCCCTCTCGCCGAGTCGGGGTCGCCCTCGGCGGCGACCCAGCCGAGCACCTCACGGTCGCCGACCACGTCGCCCACCGCGAACCGCGCGAACAGTTCCTCCGCGTACCAGCCCTCGGTGGGCGTGCGGGTGATCGCGGCGCGGTGCTCGGGGGAACGGTACGCGAACGCGACCAGGTCCGCCGGGTCGCGCCACACGCTCACCGTGCCCTGCCAGCCCAGCGGCGCCTCGCCCACGCCGAACCGGGCGAGCAGCCCGGGCGCGGCGTGCAGCGCGCCGGCGACCGGCGGGATCGCCCGCCAGAACGTGGCCGCCCGCCGGGCCCGCAGCCGGGCCCGGGTCAGCGCCAGCACCGGCCCGGTGACCCGGCCGCCGGCCGGCGCGCCGAACGGCTCCCGGCCGGACCACTGGCCCCGGCTGGTCAGCGGGCGCAGCTCCACCCGCACCGCGGCGCTCGCGATCCTGGCCCAGGACCGGGCGACCGGGGAGGAGTCGAAGCCGGCCGCGTCGGCGGGGGAGTCCCACACCACCAGCGCGGCCCAGCGGGTCAGGTCGGCGTCGCCCGGCCCGAAGCCGGTGCCGGTCCCGGTGCCGAGCAGCTTGGCGAAGCGGACGCCGGGCAGCCGGCGCAGCCGGGCCGGGTGGGTGGCCATCCGGGCCAGCGCCCCGGGCACGGACCGGCGGGGGACGCGCCACACGTGCAGCGTGACGAGGTCGGGGTTCACGCCACCTCGGCCGGGGTGCCGGCGGTGATCCGCAGCAGTTCCGCGTACGTGGTGGGGAACACCGCCTGGGGCACGCCGCCGGCCGCCCATACCTCGTCGTATCCGGCCAGGGCCGTGTCGACCAGGGTGCGCAACGGTCCGGGGTGGCCGACCGGGGCGACCCCGCCGATCACCTGGCCGGTGTGCCGCCGGACGAAGTCGGGGCTGGCCCGGCGCAGGTGGGTCACGCCCAGCGTGGCGGCCAGCCCGGCGGTGTCGACCCGGTGCGCGCCGGAGGTGAGCACCAGCAGCGGCGTGTCGTCCGCGTCGAAGATCAGCGAGTTGGCGATGGCGCCGACGGCGACGCCGAGCGCGTCGGCCGCCGCGGCGGCGGTGTGCACCGCCTCCGGCAGCAGGCGGACGCGGCTCGGGCCGCCGGAGCCGTCGCGCGCTCCCGCGTCGTCGAGCGCCCGCTGCACCGCCTGCACGTTCGGGTGTGGCTGCATGCCGCCATTCTCCCCGCCGCGCCCGCCCGGCGCGCAGCCACCCACGCCGCGTCCCGCCGGCCCGGCTACCGGAACCGGTCGGTGAGCCCGGTCAGCTTGGCGACGTACGCGGCCAGTCGTGGTCCCGGGGGAGGCTGGTGTTCCCCTGCTGCCAACCGATCGCCCCGTCGTGCTGCTCGCGCATGCGTGTCAGTCTGCCGCCCCCGGACGATCCGGTGGGGTCACGGCGGGTCGCCGCCGGTGGCGCGGGCGGCGACGAACGCGGCGATGCCGTCGAGGATGCGGGCCAGGCCGAAGTCGAGGGTGTCGTGGTCGGCCGGGCCGTCCGGGCCGGGGCGCAGTGCGGCGTCCAGCGCCGGGTAGCGCTCCTCGCGGCCCCGCACCAGCGTGCCGAACGCCGCCTCCCGGCCGGACCCGGGCGGCAGGCCGGCCAGGTTGCGGGCGTGCCCGACCAGCAGCGTCGCCACGTCCAGCCGCTCGGTCGCGGTGAGCCCCGTCCCGGCGAGCGCGGCGACGACCCGTTCCACCCAGGACAGTTCGTGCGGTCCGGGCAGCCGGGCGCCCACGGCCGCCGCCTGCGTCCACGGGTGCCGGCGGAACCGATCGACCAGCCGCCGGGTCCAGTCGTCGAGCTGACCGCGCCAGTCGGCCCCGGCCGGCGCCGGAGCGGGTTCGCCCAGCGCCGCGTCCAGCATCAGCGCGACCAGCTCCGCCCGTCCGGGCACGTAGCGGTAGAGCGCCATCTTGGTGACGTCGAGCGACTCGGCGACCCGCTGCATGGTGAGCCCGTCCAGCCCGTCCGCGTCGGCGACGGCGATGCCGGCGTGGGCCACGGCGGCCGGCGAGAGAGTGGGGCGGGGACCCCGCCGGGGGCCGGCGGGCGCGCCCCAGAGCAGCTCGAAGAGCCGCTTCTTGTCGACCTCGCCGGCCCGCACGGATCGCTCTCCCACCTCGCCGGACGGCGCCGGTCCGCCCGCTACGCCGACGATACGGCCACCTGCGCTCCGGACCCGGCCCGGCCCGGCCCGCGTCGGGCCGGGAAACGGGCCCCGGGCCAGCCCGGGGTGACCCGGACCCGGCCGGTGGCGTCCACCAGCAGGGCCGCGTACCCGTCCAGGGTGGCCAGCCAGTCCGGCGCGTCCGGGCCGCGGGCGACCGCCGCGGTCGCGTACACGTCGGCCCAGAGCAGGTCGGGGCCGACCACGGTGACCGACCGGACGGCCCCGGCCGGTCGCCCGGCGCGGGGGTCGGTGATGTGCGCGCCGCGCCGGGCGGTGCCGGAGGTGGCCACCGCGCCGTCGGCCCGCTCGACCACGTCGAGCATCCGGTCCGGCCGGTCGGGGTCCTCGACGCCGATCCGCCAGGGGGGCCGGCCCGGCGCGGCCCGCAGCAGCACGTCGCCGCCCGCGTTGAGGCACAGGTCGTGCCCCGCCAGGTCGGTCAGGTGCCGCGCGGCGCGCGCCACCGCCCAGCCCTTGACCAGCCCGGACGGGTCGAAGCCCACGCCGCCGAGGGGCAGCGGCAGGCGACGGGCGTCGAACCACCCGCCGGTACGCGCGCGGGCGGTCTCGCAGAGCGCGGCCACCTCGCGCAGCAGCGGGTGCGTGGTGGTGGCCGGGTCGGGCGGCGCGCCGCCGAGGCGACCCAGCTCGCTGTCCGGCCGGTACGTGCTGAACACCGCGTCGGCCCGGCGCAGCTCGGCGAAGACCCGGGCCACCCGCTCCGTTACCGCCTCGGTGCGTACCGCCGGACCGCGCAGGTGGACGCTGACCGGCAGCCCCATCACCTGTTCCACCCAGGCGCGCCGGTCCGGCCCGGCCGGCGTGGTCACCGCAGGTGCGCCGCGTCGATGGCGGACTGGAGCGACTCCCGGTAGCCGTCGCTGGTGACGGTGGCCCCGGAGACGGTGTCGATCCGCGCGCTCTGCGCCGCCAGGGCCTCCTGCCGCAGGATCGGCACCGCGTAGTCGTTGATCTCCTGGTCCCGGTGGTTGCCGTCGGGCACCTGGACGGCGGCCACGTCGGTGATCTTCCCGCCGGAGACGGTGATCCGCACCTGCACCGGCCCCCACCGGGTCTGCGCCACCGAGCCGGTGGCCGTGCCGCCGCCGGTCGTGCCGCTGCCGGTCGTGCCGCTGCCGCCGGTCGCGGCGCCGTCGGACGGGGCCGAGCCGGTGGCGCCGCCGTCCGTGCCGCTCCACGCGCCGCCGGCCGGGTCGCCGCCGGCGACCGCGCTGGTCTCCCCACCCGCCCCCATGGTGCTGGTCCGGTAGCTGAACAGCAGCACCAGCGCGGCCACGGTGGACAACAACCAGATGGTGATCCGTCGCACGGATCCTCCCTTCGCGCCCGTCACCAGGCGAAGCGTTCGTGATGGACGTGCGCGTCGGGCACCCCGGCCGCGCGGGTCGCGGCGCGGACGGCGTCGACCCAGCCGTCCGGGCCGCAGAGGAAGACGTCGTGTCCGGCCACGTCGGGGGAGAGCCGGCGCAGCGCCTCGGCGTCGGAGAGCCCCTCGGCGTACGCCGGCAGCCAGGACGGCCGTGCCGCCCGGGGACCGACCAGGCGGTGCACCACCAGCCCGCGCTCGGTGACGAGCCGGTCCAGCTCGGCGGAGAAGACCAGGTCCTGCGGGGTACGCGCGCGGTGGACGAGCACCGCCTCGCCCGGCGCGTACGGCAGTTCCCAGAGCAGCGCCAGCAACGGGGTGAGCCCGACACCGCAGGCCAGCAGCGTGATCCCGGCGCCCCGCCAGTGCTGGCCGGTGAGTCGCCCGTACGGCCCCTCGATCAGCACCCGGGTGCCGGGGCGCAGGGCGGCCACCCGGGCGCTGCCGTCACCCAGGTCCTTGACCGTGATCCGGAGCAGGTCCCCCCGCGGCGGCGCGGACAGCGAGTACGGGTGGGCCCGGGACCAGCCGGGTCCGTCCAGGAACCGCCAGAGCAGGAACTGTCCGGCCCGTACCGGCAGCCGGTGCAGGTCCCGCCCGCGCAGCCAGACCGAGGTGATCCCGGGCGCCTCGGCGACCACCGCGGCCACCTCGATCCGGTGGCGCAGCGAGCGCCAGGCGGGCAGGCCGAGCCGCCAGAGGAGCACGCTGGCCAGCGCCAGCAGGTAGACCGTCCACCAGTAGGCGCGGGCGAGCGGCGAGGCGAGGAAGTCGGCGCCGGTCCAGAGCTGGTGCGGCAGCGCCAGCGCGACGCCCAGGTAGGCGTAGAGGTGCAGCAGGTGCCAGGACTCGTAGCGCAGCCGCCGCCGGGCCGCGCGGACCGAGGTCACCACCACCAGCACCAGCAGCGCCAGCGCCGCGGTGGCCAACAGCATCCCCGGGTACGTGAGGACCAGGTCCCCGGTCTCGGCGAGCACCCCCCGGCGGGCGGTGCCGGCGTAGCCGAGGACGGTCAGCAGCACGTGCGCCAGCAGCAGGTGGAACGAGGCGAAGCCGGCGAGCCGGTGCCAGCGGGCGATCCGGTCCTGACCGAAGCGGCGCTCCAGCAGCGGCACCCGGGCCATCAGCACCACCTGGACCAGCATCAGGTCGGCGCTGACCAGACCGGCGAGCCGGCCGAGCGAGGTGAGCCCGGTGGCCACGCCGGCCAGCAGCTCCTGCACGCCGCCCTCGGCGGTCCAGAGGGCGGCGACGACCAGCAGGCTGAGCGCCGCGAGGGCGCCGGCGACGTCGGCCCACCAGGCGGGGGCGGTCGGCAGCGGGCGGCGCGGGGCCCGCCGGTCGGCCACGGCGGCGGTCACCGGAGGGTCTTCTCGGTACGGCTGACGCTCATGGGGTAAACCCTGGGCCGGCGAGTTCCGGTTCTCCTTTGCCGCTGCTGTGCCCCGGCTGGGAATCCGGCGGGGTGCCGGCATGTCCCCGGCGCGTCACACGTTGCGTTTTCGTCGGTGGGGAGGTGTACTGTCAGGGTAGTTAGAACGAGTGTTCGATTCCGACCCCCGGGTCGCACACCTCGTTCCACGGCTCCGGAGACGGTGTTTCGCGGCACCGGCCTCCGGAAGGTGCGGCTCCGCGGGCCGCACCGGGCCTCGGACAGTCGCGAGTCCGGGCCCGACAGGCAGGTCGTCGCCCGCCGCCCACGACCCCCGGGCGGCGGGCGACGGACCCGCCGGTACGCCGGCCGGGTGTGGGTGTGGGGAAGCGTCCACACCCGGCCGGCCGCCACCTGAGGTGCGTCTTCCTCCGCACCGACCGCTCCGGGCGACCGGGCGACGGCTCCTCGTCGCGCGACCGCCCGCCCCGGCCACACGCGGAGGAGAGACCCATGCCGACCAGTCCGGCCCAGGCGCCCACGGTGCCCGCGCACGTGTTGCCGCACCGCACCCCCGCCCAGCTGCTCGTGGTGGCGCGCGAAGGGCTGGCCGAGGCCGTCCGCACCCGCCCCGACGGCCTCCGCTACGCCGCCGCCCACCTCGCGGCGCTGCGCGCCGCCGCCGCGGTGCTCGCCGCCCGGGCCCGCCCCGCGCCCACCCGGCGCAACCGGATCACCAGCGTCTGGGTGCTGCTCGCCACCGTCGCCCCCGAGCTGGACGAGTGGGCCGCCTACTTCGCCGCCGGCGCGAGCAAGCGGGCCGCCGCCGAGGCGGGCATTCCCCGCGTGGTCACCGCCCGGGAGGCCGACGACCTGCTCCGTTCCGCCGAGCAGTTCGTGACCGTGGTGGAGACCGCACTCGGGCTGGCCCACCAACCGACGCTCGACGGCCTGCACCGGCCCCTGCGGCTCGGCGGTTCCGACGCCCCGGCGCGATCCGGGGCGGCCGCCGCCTGACGTGGCGCCCGGCCGCCATCGGCGGGACCCCGGGCGGCCGGGCGCCGCTCCCACGGCACACGCGTGCCGCGCAGCACACGATCCACAGCACCATCCGCGGGCGGGGCCCGTGGCGAAACACGACGGGGGGTTGGTCCGATGGCGGGCCGCATGGTGGTCGGCTCCGCCGCCCTGGCCGAGCTGGTCCGGCCGGCGAGCGCGCCCGACCCGGCCGGCGGCCACCGGGTGCTCCCCGTCCGGGCCGAGTTGACCGGGCTGCTGCCCAACCGGGGCCTGCGTCGTGGCAGCACCGTCGCGATCGGCGCCGGCCAGCCCCGGCACAGCGGCGCCACCTCGCTGATCCTCGCCCTGCTCGCCGAGGCGTCCCGGGCCGGCTCGTGGTGCGCCGTGGTCGGCGTACCCACCTTCGGGGCCGGTGCGGCGGCCGAGGCCGGGATCGCCCTGGACCGGCTCGCGCTGGTGCCGCACCCCGGCCCGGAGTGGCCCACCGTCGTCGCCGCGCTCATCGACGGGGTCGACGTGGTGGTCACCGCCGTGCCGACCACGGTCGCCGCCTCGGTCGCCACCCGGTTGGCCGCCCGGGCCCGGCAGCGCGGCAGCGTGCTGGTCCCGTACGGGCGGTGGGACGGCGCGGACGTGACGCTCCAGGTGGTCCGTGGGGTCTGGCAGGGGCTCGGGCCCGGCCGGGGGCGGCTGCGCCGCCGCGAGGTGACCGTCTCGGCCCGCGGCCGGGGAGCGGCCGCCCGGCCCAAGGAGATCAAGGTGTGGCTGCCCGGCGACGAGCTGACCCGGGTGATCCCCCGCGCGTCCGGGGCCGGCGTCCCGTCCGGCACCGCCCCGGCCCGTCGGCTGCGCGTGGTGGCCCCCGCGGTGGGCCGGTGAGCACCGCCCCGCCGCGGGCCCTGCTGCTCTGGTGCCCGGACTGGCCCGTCCTGGCCGCCGAGATCGTCGACGGCGTGCCGGCCACCGACCCGGTCGTGGTGCTGCACGCCAACCGGGTGGTCGCCTGCTCCGAGCGGGCCCGGGCCGAGGGGATCCGGCGCGGGCTGCGCCGGCGGGAGGCGCAGGGGCGCTGCCCGCACCTCACCGTGGTCGACCACGACCCCGGCCGGGACGCGCGGGCGTTCGAACCGGTGGTGGCCGCCGTCGAGGAGGTGGTCGCCGGGGTCGAGGTGATCCGCCCCGGCGCGTGTGTCACGGCCGCCCGGGGGCCGAGCCGCTACCTCGGCGGTGAGGAGGCGGCGGCCGAGCGGATCGTCGAGCACGTCGCCCAGAGCTGCGCGGTGGAGAGCCAGGTCGGCATCGCCGACGGGGTCTTCGCGGCCGGGCTGGCCGCCCGGGAGGGGCGCATCCTGCCCCCCGGCGGCACCCCGGAGTTCCTGGCCGGCCGGCCGGTCGAGGCGCTGGGCCGGCCCGCCCTGGCCGACCTGCTGCGCCGGCTCGGCGTCCGTACCCTCGGCGACTTCGCGGCGCTGCCCGCGGGGGACGTGCTGGCCCGGTTCGGCTTCGACGGGGCGCTGGCGCACCGGCTCGCCGCCGGCCGGGACGACCGGCCGCTCGCGGTCCGGCAGCCGCCCGTCGACCTGACCGTCACCGCCGACCACGACGAGCCGATCGAGCGGGTCGACGCCGCCGCGTTCGCCGCCCGCACGCTGGCCGAGCGGCTGCACGAGCGGCTCGCCGCATACGGCCTGGCCTGTACCCGGCTCGGCATCGAGGCGGTCACCGCGCACGGCCAGGAACTGCACCGGGTCTGGCGACACGACGGCCTGCTCACCGCCGCGGCCATCGCCGACCGGGTCCGGTGGCAACTCGACGGCTGGCTCTCCGGCAGCAACGGCCGGGGCGGGGCCCGCCCGGCCCGCCCGACCGCCGGCATCATCCGGCTGCGGCTGGTGCCGGACGGCGTGCTCGCCCAGGCCGGCCTGCAACCCGGGCTGTGGGGGGAGACAGGTGCGGAACGGGAGCGGGCGCACCGTGCGCTGAGCCGGGTGCAGGGCATCCTCGGCCCGGAGGCGGTGGTCACCGCCGTCCTCGGCGGCGGGCGCTCCCCGGCCGAGCAGGTGCGCCTGGTGCCGTGGGGCGACGAACGGGCGCCCGCCCGCCCCGGCCCTCCGCCCCTGCCGGCCCTTCCGTCGTCGGACGCCGCGCCGGGTGTGCCGCCTGTGCCGGGCGGGCCCGTGCCGGCGGTCCCGTCCTGGGCGACGGTGCGGGCCGGTTCGGGCGTGGCGGCGAGGCGGGCCGGTGGCCGGGCCGGCCGGGGTCGGGCGGTGCCCGAGCCGCCGTGGCCCGGGCGGATCCCGCCACCGTCACCGGCCGTGGTGCTGCCCACGCCGGTGCCGGCCGAGGTGCACGACGCGGCTGGCCAGCCGGTCGTGGTGAGCGCCCGGCTGGCGGTCAGCGCACCGCCGGCCCGGTTGACCGTGGGCACCGGCCGGCCGTCCGACATCTCCGGATGGGTCGGCCCGTGGCCGGTGGACGAGCGCTGGTGGGCGCCGGCCGAGGCACGCCGTCGCGCCCGGTTCCAGGTCTGCCTGGCCGACGGCACCGCCCTGCTGCTCGCGGTCGAGGGCGGGCAGTGGCTGGTGGAGGCGATCTATGACTGAGCGCTTCGCCAGCGTCTGGTGCGCGTCGCGCGGGAGGCGGAAAGATCTTGGTACGAAAGTGCCCCCGTGGGTGCCACTTCGTACCAAGATCTCGGCGAACCGGGGGCGGGGGAGCGCGGGATGAGCTTCCACAACCCGAAGATGCCCTGGTCGAAGCTGGAGCAGGTGCTCTCCGGGCGGGGCGGGGACGAGCCGGGCAGGGGCGAGCGGCACCTGCACGTGGTGGACCCGCTCGCGGTCGACGCCGACGGCGGCGACTCCCCGGCCTGGAGCCGCAAGCGCCAGGAATACCAGCCGCCGGAGTTGGACCGCCCGGACGGCGTCGTCCCCTACGCTGAGCTGCACGCGCACTCCAACTTCAGCTTCCTCGACGGGGCCAGCCACCCGGAGGAACTGGCCGAGGAGGCGGCCCGGCTGGGGCTCACCGCGCTCGCCGTCACCGACCACGACGGCTTCTACGGCGTGGTGCGCTTCGCCGAGGCGGCCCGCGCGCTGCGGCTGCCGACGGTCGTCGGCGCCGAACTGTCTCTCGGGCTGCCCGGGCCGCAGAACGGCGAGCCCGACCCGCTCGGCCGGCACCTGCTGGTGCTCGCGCACGGGCACGAGGGGTACGCCCGCCTCGCCGCCACCATCTCCCGCGCCCAGCTGCGCGGCGGGGAGAAGGGCCGCCCGGTCTACGGCGAGCTGGAGGAGATCGCCGCCGAGCTGCGCGACCACGTGCTCGTGCTCACCGGCTGCCGCAAGGGGCACGTGTCGGCCGCGCTGCTCACCGAGGGCGTCGACGCGGCGGCCCGGGAACTGGACCGGCTGACCGCGTTGTTCGGCGCGGAGACGGTGGCGGTGGAGCTGACCGACCACGGCCACCCGGTCGACGCCGACCGCAACGACGCGCTCGCCGAGCTGGCCGCCGCGGCCGGGCTGCCCACGGTCGCCACCAACAACGTGCACTACGCCACCCCGGGCCGGCGTCGGCTGGCCACCACCGTGGCCGCGGTCCGGGCCCGGCGCAGCCTCGACGAGATCGACGGCTGGTTGCCCGCCGCGGCCACCGCCCACCTGCGCAGCGGCGCGGAGATGGCGGCGCGGTTCGCCGCGTACCCCGGTGCGGTGGCGCGGGCCGCGGAGTTCGGCGCGGAACTCGCCTTCGACCTGCATCTGGTCGCGCCGCAGCTGCCGGCGTACCCGGTGCCGGCCGGGCACACCGAGATGAGCTGGCTGCGCCGGCTGACCATGGACGGCGCCCGCGAGCGCTACGGCCCGCCCGAGGCGCACCCGGAGGCGTACGCGCAGCTGGAGCACGAGCTGCGGATGATCGAAGACCTCGGCTTCCCCGGCTACTTCCTGGTGGTCTACGACATCGTCGCGTTCTGCCGCGCGCAGGACATCTACTGCCAGGGCCGGGGGTCGGCGGCCAACTCGGCGGTCTGCTACGCGCTGCGCATCACCAACGTGGACGCGGTCCGGCACCGGCTGCTGTTCGAACGGTTCCTCGCCCCGGAACGCGACGGCCCGCCCGACATCGACGTGGACATCGAGTCCGACCGCCGGGAGGAGGTGATCCAGCACGTCTACGCCCGCTACGGCCGGGAGCACACCGCCCAGGTCGCCAACGTCATCTCCTACCGGCCCCGGTCGGCGGTGCGGGACGTGGCCAAGGCGTTCGGCTTCTCGCCCGGGCAGCAGGACGCCTGGAGCAAGCAGATCGACAGGTGGGGTTCGGTCGCCGCGGTCGACGTGGCGGACATCCCGGAGCAGGTGGTCGCGTACGCCAACGAGTTGCAGACCTTCCCCCGGCACCTGGGCATCCACTCCGGCGGCATGGTGATCTGCGACCGGCCGGTGATCGAGGTCTGCCCGGTGGAGTGGGGCCGGATGCCCGGGCGCAGCGTGCTCCAGTGGGACAAGGACGACTGCGCCGCCGTCGGCCTGGTCAAGTTCGACCTGCTCGGCCTCGGCATGCTCTCCGCGCTGCACTACGGCTACGACATGATCGGGATGAGCCTGGACCTCGGCGACATGACGCTGGACGACCCCGAGGTCTACGACATGCTCTGCCGGGCCGACTCGGTCGGGGTGTTCCAGGTGGAGAGCCGGGCCCAGATGGCCACGCTGCCCCGGCTCAAGCCCCGCGAGTTCTACGACCTGGTGGTGGAGGTGGCGCTGATCCGGCCCGGCCCGATCCAGGGCGGCTCGGTGCACCCGTACATCCGGCGCAAGAACGGCCAGGAGCCGGTCACGTACGCGCACCCGCTGATGCGCAACGCGCTGGAGAAGACGCTCGGCGTGCCGCTGTTCCAGGAGCAGCTCATGCAGCTCGCCATCGACCTGGCCGGGTTCGACGCGGCCGGCGCCGACCAACTGCGCCGGGCCATGGGGGCGAAACGCTCGGTGGAGCGGATGGCGCAGATCGCCGACCGGCTCTACGCCGGGATGGCCGAGCGGGGCATCAGCGGCGAGCTGGCCGACGACGTCTACCGCAAGCTCACCGCGTTCGCCAGCTACGGCTTCCCGGAGAGCCACGCGATGAGCTTCGCCTACCTGGTCTACGCCAGCTCGTGGCTCAAGCGCTACCACCCCGGCCCGTTCCTGGCCGCGCTGCTCAACGCCCAGCCGATGGGCTTCTATTCGCCGCAGACGCTCACCGACGACGCCCGCCGGCACGGCGTCCAGGTGCGCCGGCCGGACATCAACGCCAGCGGCGCCAAGGCGGTGCTGGAGTCCACCCCGGAGACCCGGTGGGGCAGCGTGCCGGGCGAGCCGCCGCACGCCTGGGGACTGGGCGGCCCGGCGGTCCGGCTGGGGCTGGGCAGCGTCCGTACCCTCGGCGCGGACGTGGCCGAGCGGATCGAGGCGGAGCGGGCGGCGCACGGGCCGTACCGGGACATGCCGGACCTGGCCCGCCGCGTCGGTCTCACCGCCGCGCAGCTGGAGGCGCTGGCCACCGCTGATGCCTTCGCCTGTTTCGGGCTGACCCGGCGGCAGGCCCTCTGGGCCGCCGGCGCGGCGGCCCAGGACCGGCCCGGTCGGCTGCCCGGCACGGTGACCGGCGCGGACCCGCCCACGCTGCCCGGCATGGCGGACGTGGACCGGCTGGTCGCCGACGTGTGGGCCACCGGCCTGTCCCCGGAGAGCCACCCGGCCCGGTTCATCCGGGACCGGCTCGACGCGCTGGGCGCGGTGCCGATCGCCCGGCTCGGTCAGGTGCCGCCCGGGCAGCGGATCCGGGTCGGCGGGATCGTCACCCACCGGCAGCGGCCGGCGACCGCCGGCGGGGTCACGTTCCTCAACCTGGAGGACGAGACCGGCATGCTCAACGTCACGTGTTCGCCGGGGCTCTGGCAGCGCTACCGTCGAATCGCCCGCACCAGCGGCGCGCTGGTGGTGCGGGGCCGGTTGCAGCGGCACGAGGGCGTCACGAACCTCACCGCGGACCGGCTGGACGCGATCGAGCCGCCCGTCACGCCGGCGTCCCGGGATTTCCGCTGAGTGGAGTGATCCACATTACGGTTTCCCGGAGCCCGAGGCGGGAGACTCCCGGACACGGGTTGGGCAGAGTGGCCCACCCGGGTATGGGGGATGAACCAGATGACCTTTCACAGCACGTACCCCGGTGGCGTGGCCAACGCCCGACGGACCCGCCTCGGCACCGGGTGGGCGCCCACCCACGAGGTCGAGCCGCGGGAATACCAGGTGACCGAGGGGCCGGTGGCCAACGCCCAGCGCTCCCGCGCCGAGGAGGACCCGGCCGGCGGCGGCGAGTCCTGACCCGCGGGCGGGGGGTGACCGGCCGCGACGGCCGTGGTTAGGCTCGGCGACGTGGAGCAGACCCGAACCCTCACCCCCCGCACCGCCGTGATCTGGGCCGTGCTCCGGGCCGAGCTGGACCGGCGGGCCGGCGAGCGGCTCTCGGTGCTCGACGTCGGCGGCGGGACCGGCGGCTTCGCCGTCCCTCTGGCCGAGGCCGGTCACCGGGTCACCGTGGTCGACGCCAGCCCCGACGCGCTCGCCGCGCTGACCCGCCGGGCCGCCGAGGCCGGGGTCGCCGACCGGGTACGCGCCCGGCAGGGCGACGCGGACGCGCTCGCCGGGGTGGTCGAGCCCGCCTCCGTGGACCTGGTGCTCTGCCACTCCGTCCTCGAGGTCGTCGACGACCCGGAACCGGTGACGACGGCGCTGGTCGACGCGCTCCGACCGGGCGGAGCGGCCAGCGTACTGGTCGCCGGGCGGGCCGCCGCCGTGCTCGGCCGGGCGATGAACGGGCAGCTGGACAGCGCCGCCGCGCTCGCCGCCGACCCGCAGGGCACCGCCGGCGGTCGGGACAGCCTGCGCCGCCGCTACGACGCCGACGGCGCGGCCGCGCTGCTCACCGCCGCCGGGCTCGTCGTCGAGGAGATCCACGGCGTACGCGTCCTCGCCGACCTGCTGCCGGCCGCCGTGGCGGACGGTCAGCCGGCCGCCCTGGTGGAGCTGGAACGGTCCCTGGCCGGCCGGTCGCCGTACCGGGACCTAGCCGCCCAGCTGCACGTCTTCGCCCGCCGCCCGGCATGACCGGCCCTCTCGACCGGGTCGCGCCCCGCTACGGCGGCGGCAGCCTGGTCGACGTGCTGCCCAGCGCGCTCACGCTGCTCGGCGTGCCCGGCGCGGTCGACCTGCTCGACCTGACGCCCCGGCTCGCCGGGGTACGCCGCATCGCCGTGCTGCTGGTCGACGGGCTGGGCTGGCACCAGATCCCCACCGCCGCCCCGTACGCGCCCACGCTGGCCGGACTGGCCGCCACCACCGGCGTGCCGCTCACCTCCGGTTTCCCCTCCACCACCCCGACCAGCCTGGTCAGCCTCGGCACCGGCACCCCGTCCGGCGCGCACGGGGTGCTCGGCTTCACCGTCCGGGTGCCCGGCACGGACCGGGTGCTCACCCACGTCGACTGGTCCGCCGACCCCGATCCGGCCCGCTGGCAGCCGGTCCCCACCTGGTACGAGCGGGCCCGGGCCGCAGGGGTGGCGGTCACCGTGGTCAGCCGACCCGAGTTCGCCGGCAGCGGCCTCACCCTGGCCGCGAACCGGGGCGGCGACTACCGGGGCGCGACCGGCGTCGACGCGCTCGCCGCGCGGATGCTGACCGCGCTGGCCGCCGGCGCCGGGCCCACCCTGGTTTCCGGCTACCACCCCGACCTGGACCGGCACGGGCACCTGAGCGGCATCGACTCCGCGCCGTGGCGGACGGCGGCGGCCGAGGTGGACGCGCTGCTGGCCCGTCTGGTGGACGGGTTGCCGCCGGACGCCGCGCTGCTGGTCACCGCCGACCACGGCCAGCTCGACATCCCCGCCGGGCACCGGATCGACCTGGACACCGACCCCCGGCTGCGGGCCGGGGTGCGGGTGGTCGCCGGCGAGCCCCGGGTCCGCTACCTGCACGTCGAGCCGGGCGCCGAGGCCGACGTGGTGGCCACCTGGACCGGGGTGCTGGGCGGGGCGGCCGACGTGCTGACCCGGGCGGAGGCGGTGGCCACCGGCTGGTTCGGGCCGGTGCCCGAGGCGCACCTGGGCCGGATCGGCGACGTGGTGGTGGTCTGCCGGGACACGTACGCGGTGGTCGCCACCCGCTCCGAGCCGCCGGTGGTGTCGCGGCTGGTGGCGTACCACGGCGCGGACACCGCCGCGGAGATGACCGTCCCGCTGCTGGTGGTCCGGGGCTGACCGGCGACCCTGTCGGACCGGCGGGTTAGCCTGCGGGGCATGGGCCGCAGCCAGTCGTTGCCCCGGGGCGGGGATCCGCGCTTCGGGCCGGACGCCGACGACACCGGCTGCGCGATCCTGCACGTCGACATGGACGCGTTCTTCGCCTCGGTGGAGGTGCGCCGGAGCCCCGAGCTGCGCGGCCGGCCCGTGGTGGTGGGTGGCGTCGGCCCGCGCGGGGTGGTCAGCTCCGCCAGCTACGAGGCCCGCCGCTACGGCGTCCGCAGCGCCATGCCCACCGCCCGGGCCCGGGCGCTCTGCCCGCACGCGGTCTACCTGCCGCCCGACTTCACCGCCTACTCGACGGCGTCCCGCGCGGTGATGCGGATCTTCCGCGACGTCACGCCGCTGGTCGAGCCGCTCTCGCTGGACGAGGCGTTCCTCGACGTGACCGGCGCCCGGCGGTTGTTCGGTCCGCCGGCCGCCATCGCCGGCCTGATCCGTCGCCGGGTCGCCGAGGAGCAGCACCTGACCTGCTCGGTCGGCGTGGCGTCGAGCAAGTTCGTGGCCAAGCTCGGCTCCACCCGGGCCAAGCCGGACGGGCTGCTCGTGGTGCCCGCCGCCCAGGTGCTGGAGTTCCTGCACCCGCTGCCGGTGTCCGCGCTGTGGGGCGTGGGGGAGCGCTCGGCCGAGGCGCTGCACCGGCTCGGCCTGCGCACCGTGCGCGACCTGGCCGAGGCGCCGGCCGGTCTGCTGCGTCGGGCGGTGGGTGAGGCGTCCGCCGCACACCTGCACGAGCTGGCCTGGGGGCGGGATCCGCGCCGGGTCTCCCCGGAGCAGGTGGAGAAGTCGATCGGCGCCGAGGTCACGTTCGACACCGACGTCACCGACCCGACGGAGATCCGGCGATCCCTGCTCGCCCTCGCCGACAAGGCCGGCGCCCGGCTGCGCGCGGCCGGCCAGGTGGGCCGCACGGTGTCGCTGAAGGTCCGGTTCGCCGACTTCCGCACGATCAGCCGTTCCCGCACCCTCGCCGTGCCCACCGACACCGCCCGGGAGATGTTCGACACGGCCTGGGCGCTCTGGGGCGCCCTCGCCCCGGGTGAGCCGGTCCGACTGGTCGGCGTCCGGATGGAGGGGCTCGCCGCGGCCGAGGAGACGCCGCAGCAGCTCACGCTGGGCGCGCCGGAGCGCGGCTGGCGGGAGGCGGAGGCGGCGGCCGACGCGGCGGCCGCCCGATTCGGGCGGTCCGTCATAGGTCCGGCCAGTCTTCTCGGCAGGCGGGATCCGCGACGAGTCGAAAAACCGACCCGGCCGTAGGTCGTCCCGCTTTCCGACGCGCGAGGGCCCTCGTAGACTTGCGGGTAAGCAGCCGGTTGGCTGCCACGGTCTGTCGGCCCGCCCGGGCCGACCAACGTGACCGGGGAGGAGTGCCGTGCCGCTCTCGGAGCACGAGCAGCGGCTGTTCGAGCAGATCGAGCGGTCGCTTGCCGAGGACCCCAAGTTCGCCTCGGCCGTGCGCGCCAGCGACCCGCGTTTCCACGCGCGGCGTCGCGTGCTCGTCGCTGCCGGCGTGGTCGTCGCTGGTCTGGCCCTGTTGATCTACGGTGCCGTGATCAAGATTCCCGCGGTGGCCGTGGCGGGTTTCGTCGTCATGCTGGCCTCGTTGATCTTCGCGGCGCAGTCGCACCGCAGATCCCAGTCACCCGACCTGCACGTGGTGGGTGGCACGACGAGCCGGCGTCGTCCCCGTGGCCGCAGCGCCGGTCGCCGGGGCTCCTTCCTCGACCGGATGGAGGACCGCTGGCGGCAGCGCCCGGAGGGCCACCGCTGATCCCGTCCCGCCCCTGACCTCGGGGGCGGGTCGTAGCGGCGACTCGCCGACCCGCCGGCGAGCGCGCTTTCTTCACCATGGCCGCAGTCCGGGCCGTGCCGCGTCTGCTTGCCGGCAGGCGCCGTGTCTGCTTGCGTTCTGACGAGATTGCTCGCACTGCGCTTGCTCGCACTGCGCTTGCCTGCGCCGCTATTCGCCAGGCCACGTCGTGCCCGCTGCCGTGCCCGCCGAGCGTCGTCCTCGGGTCGATCCCGCACCCCTTGACCGCCACGCCGGTCCTTTCGCTGCACCCGCCACTTTCGCCAGTCCAACCGGAAGACCGTCGCTGCGGCTCATCCGACACGTTCGCCACGTGCCTCCCACCCTTTCGCGGTCCCCTGCCGGCGCCCATATCCGGGATCGCGAGATCGATCTTCCACCTCGTAGGAACGACGAAGATCTTGGAACGAAAGCGCCCCTCCAGGCGGGTTCAACCGGTGGTTGCAACACCCTTCGGATGATCTTCGTTGGGGTGGTTGTGGCGTCGAGGTTGAGCCCGCTGGAGCGGGAGCAGATTGGGTTGGGTCGGGCGGCTGGTGAGTCGTTGCGGTCGATCGCGCGTCGGTTGGGGCGGGCGGTGTCGACTGTCTCGCGGGAGGTGGGCCGGTTCGAGCGTTACGGGCAGCGGTATCAGCCGTCGATGGCGCAGTGGGCGTCGTTTCTGCGGCATAACCGCGCCAAGCGTGTGCCGCGGCTAGCTGTTGACGGGCTGTTGCGTCAGACGGTGCTGGATATGCTGCGTCGACGTCGTTCGCCGCAGCAGATCGCCGCTCGGCTGCGGCTGGAGTACCCGCTGCGGCCGGAGATGCATGTGTCGCACGAGACGATCTATCAGGCGATCTACCTGCAGGCGCGGGGGAATCTGCGTGCCGAGTTGTCCCGTCAGGTGGCCCTGCGGTCTGGGCGGGCGGCGCGTCGGCGCCGGCCGGTGGCCGCGGCGGCGGTTCGCTCCGTGCGGCCGTGGCTCGGGTTGAACATCAGCGCCCGACCCGCTGAGGTCGCCGATCGGGCGGTGCCCGGGCATTGGGAGGGCGACCTGCTCGAGGGAGTACGTCGGGGTGGACGCGGTGGTTCCGCGATCGCGACCCTGGTGGAACGTGCTACCCGGTTCGTGATCCTGGTCGGGCTGCCCGAGGGCAAGGTGTCCGAACACGTCGTGTCTCAGCTGGCTGCGGCGATGACCTGGCTACCGCAGCGGTTGCGGGCCTCGTTGACCTGGGACCAGGGCACAGAGATGGCCCGGCACCGCGACTTCACCATCGCCACCGACTGCCCGGTCTACTTCTGCGACCCACACAGCCCCTGGCAACGCGGCAGCAACGAGAACACCAACGGCTTACTACGCCAGTACTTCCCCAAAGGCCAGTTCGACTTCACCACCATCGACCAAACCGGCCTCAACGCCATCGCCGACGAACTCAACGACCGCCCCCGCATGACCCTGGGCTGGGCCACCCCCGGTGAGAAGATGACCCAGCTACTAGGTGTTGCAACCACCGATTGAGTCCGCCCCAGGGGCCGTTCCGTACCAAGATCTCGCGGCGGTGCGGCGGTGGTGACGAAGGAGTTTGCGTCGGGGACAGCGCTCGGCGCTGACGCAAACTCCTTGATCAACCGGAATGCTGTGGGCCGGGGTGCGGCCCGCCGACGGGGGAGCGCCGGCGGGCCGGGTGGGCCGGGGGGCCGGGGGGGGTCAGCGGGCCGGGCGGCCCGCCAACAGGCGGCGCGGGCTCCAGCGCAGCATCCGCTGCCGCGCCCGCCCGGTCGTGGTCACCAGTCGGGCCGACTGCTCGGCCGCGGCGGTCCGCCACCGCGCCAACACCGATGGCGGCAGCAACGCGGCCAGCAGCCTCGTCCGCCGGTCCGCGCGGGCCGCCAGGGCTCCCCGGACGTTGTGCAGCGCCGGGTGCAGCTCGGCGCCGCCGAGCGGGTCCCGGGCGTAGCGCGCCCGCTCCTCGGCCCGGCCCAGCAGCCGTACCCCGGTCGCCGCGCCGGCGTCGGAGGCCAGCGCCTCCCGGCTCAACCGCTCGGCGGTCGCCCGCGGCGTCTCCGTACGGTCCACCCGGACGTGGAAGTCGACAAGCGTGTCCAGCAGTTCGTCCCACGCGGCGTGCGCGTCGGCGCGGACCGCGTCGGCGTCCACCCCGACCACGATCTCGCGCGGGCCGCCCCGCTGCCCGGGCACGGTCACCGCGGTGGCCGTCGGCGCGGCTGTCCGGACCCGCCGTCGGCGCAGCGTCGAGCGGCGCAGGGCCGGCACGGCGAGCAGGGCCAGCAGGGCGAGCGCCCCGGCCAGCCACCACGGCCAGACCGGGTTCTGCTGGGCCCGCCCACCGTCGCCGAGCGCCAGGCCCTGGTCGATGTCCCGCTCCTCACGCTCCGGCTGCTGCGACCCGGCCGACGGGTCGGTGGCACCCGGCGCGGCGGTGGTGCCGGACGAGGGGGAGATCTCCTCCGGGGCGTCGGTGTCCGGCGCCCAGGACGAGCGGACCGAGCCGGTGACGGCGGCCGCCGGCGTGGCGTCGAACGGCACCCAGCCGATCCCACCGAAGTAGACCTCGGTCCAGGCGTGCAGGTTGCGGTTGGTCAGGACGTAGGTGCCGCCGTCGGCCCGGCCGCCGTTGGTGAACCCGACCGCGACCCGGGCCGGTACGCCGGCCGCCCGGACCAGCCAGGCCATGGCCGCGGCGTACTGCTGGCAGTAGCCGACCTTGGTGGCCAGAAAGTCGGTGATGTCCTCCCCGCTGCTGCCGTTGCGGGTCGACAGGGAGTAGGAGAAGCCGTTCTCCACGGAGAAGTACTCGTAGATCGCCCGGACCTTGTCGTAGTCGTTCTGCCGGCCGCTGACCAACTGCCGGACCAGGTCCTCGACGGCGGCGACCGACGGCCGGGAGGTCCCCTGCCGCATCACCGCGCTCTCCGCCGGCGGGGTCGGCGCGGCGCGCAGCGCCGCCGGGCTGAACGTCGACCGGACGTACTCGAAGGAATAGCGCTTGCCGCGGGCGTTCTCCCGGTTGGAGAAGACGATCTGCTGGTTCGGGTCGTAGAGCCAGTTGCCGCTCAGGTCGTCGGTGTCGACCGGCTCGGCGTAGACCGGCATGAGCGGCATGTTCAGGCTCTTCGTCACCTCGACGGTGGCCCGGTAGCGCCGCTGCTCGACCCCACGGGGAGCGCGGTCGCCCGGGTCGGGCAGGGCGCGGGTGACCGGCCCGCCCGACGGCACCCGGGCCTGGAAGCCGCTCGGTCGCAACTCGTCCACCACGCCGAGACGCAGGTAGAACGGGCTCGGCTCGTTGGTGCTGACCTTGACCAGCTCGACCTCCTCGCTCTGGTTGAGCTGGCCGCTGAGCGCGGCGAACAGGTCGATCCGGCCGGGACTGCCACCCTGCCCGGGGCGCCCGGTGCCGTCGCCCGGGCCGGCGCCGACGTTGTTCATCAGCCCGCCGGTCATTCCGGGCACGGCCAGGGGCAGCGCGACCGCCACGGCGACACCGACCACCGCGAGCCGTCGGCCGGCCGCCGCCAGCGGCGAGGCCTCCCAGACGTCGACGTCGCGCCCCTCGCCGGTGAACCGGCGACCGAACCGGCGGACCCGGTCGACGTTGTCGGTGACCAGCAGCCACAGGTAGCCGCAGGCGCCCACCACGAACGGGGTCGCGGGAACGCTGTCCAGGTAGACCGCGACCGGCACCGAGTAGATGGCCAGCATCGGCAGCCCGGCCAGCGCCGGGCGGCGCAGCCCGACCGCGAGCACGTCCACCACCACGGCCACCCCGCCGATGCCGAGCACGGCGAGGAAGAGCAGCGAGTCGACGTCGGGAACCTTGACGCCGTAGGTGCGCATGTCCTGCAGCGACGCCTGGAGCAGGTCGCCGAAGTGGCCGAACGTCGCCGGGGTCGGCACGAACGCCAACGCCTCGGTGCCGCCCGGGAAGACCCAGGTCAGCCCCAGCGTCAGGCCGGCGAGCATGGCGAGCAGCTGACCCCACAGCGGAGCCCGGCCCAGCCGGCTCAGCGCCGCCGCGCCGGCCACCACGGCGACCACGACCGCGGCCTGGATCAACCAGGTCCAGCGCTCGAAGATCGCCGACAGCGGGGCCGACGCCAGCAGGGTCGCCGCCGCGGCGACGAAGCCGATGTTGCGGTGCGGGGTCACAGGACCACCCTTCCGGTTATCGCATGCCTCCGGCGACCGTCTCGGCCAGCGCCGCCCGCAGGGCGAAGCCCTGCGAGCCACGGCCGGCCTGCGGCCACAGCGCCGGCAGCCGGTTGCCGTGCTCCACGCCGATCACCCGCCAGCCGCTCTGCAGCAGGGCGAGCGCGGCGGCGCCGTGCGCCCGCTCCGCCTCGGCCCGCGCCTTCGCCGGCAGGTTCAGCCAGGTGTTGCTGTCGAGCAGGAACGCCACGCAGGTGGCGCCGTTGCCACGCAGCCCGGCCAGCAGCTCCGCCTCGGCGGTGCCGAGCGTGCCCAGCAGGGCGATGATCAGACCCCCGTCGGCCCGCTGCCGGACCTGCTGCACCAGCGTGGTGATCTCGCCCCGCCGGTCCAGGTGCACCTCGGCGAGGTGGTCGAGGAGCAGGCCCTCGCCGCCGGCCTCGGTGGCGCCGACGTCGACGCCGTTGCCGGTGACCAGGCGCAGCTTGTAGCCGGCCTGCCGCAGGTGCATGGTGATGCTGGCGGCCGCCGAGACCGCCCACTCGAAGCTGGCCGTCGGGCCCTCGCCGCGGTGGCCGGCGGCCCGGGTGTCCAGCACCACGGTCGCCCGACTCTCCCAGGGCTGCTCCTCGCGCCGCACCATCAGCTCGCCGGTGCGCGCGGTGGACTTCCAGTGCACCCGGCGCAGGTCGTCGCCCATCCGGTATTCCCTGGTGGCGGCGTCGTCCTCGCCGTGCACCGCCACCGAGCGGGCCCGGCTGTCGCCGCTGCCCGCGTACTCGCCGGGCAGCCGCACCGAGGGCAGCGGGGTGACCTGCGGGATCACGGTGAGGTGGTCGGTGCTGGGGAAGGACCGGGTCAGCTCGCACAGGCCGAACGGGTCGGTCAGCCGGATCACCAGCGGACCCACCTCGTAGCGGCCGCGCACGTCGGCGCGGACCGTGTACGCCACCGAGCTGGCCTGGTGCGCGCCGAGCCGCTCCAGCACCACCCGGGGCCGGCTGCCCAACGCGTAGGGCAGCCGGTCCTCCAGCAGCAGCGTGCCGGTGGGCAGCCGGGACAGGTTCTGCAGCCGCAGCACCACCCGGGAGCTGGCCCCGACCGGCGCGCGGTGCGGTTCGAGCGAGCGGTTGCAGGCCAGCTTGTAGCGGCTGCGCCCGACGTAGGCCGCCGCGAGCAGCGGCAGGACGGCGAGCAGGACGGCCACCCGGAGTAGATCCTTCTCGCCGAGGATGCCCGCGGAGATCGCGGCGGCGACCGCGGCCGCCAGGAAGGAGCGGCCCCGGGTGGTCAGCCCACGCAGCCCGTCGCGCACGTCACGGCCTCCGCGGCTCGTACGGCCCGCGGCCGTTGGTGCCGCCGCCGGGCCGGGTGTCGTACGGGGAACGCTGCCGGTCGTGCGGCAACGGCAGGCGGTGCACCAGCTCGGCGACGATCGCGTCGGTGGTGCGCCGGGCCAGCTGCGCGTCCGCGGTCGGGATGATCCGGTGCGCCAGCACCGGCACCGCGAGCACCTGCAGGTCGTCCGGCAGGACGTAGTCGCGGCCCTCCAGGGCGGCCACCGCGCGGGCGGTGCGCAGCAGCTGGAGCGTGGCCCGCGGGGACGCGCCCAGGCGCAGGTCGGGCGCCTCGCGGGTGGCGGTGACCAGGTCGATCGCGTACTGCTTGACGGCGTCGGCGACGTGCACCTGGCGGACGTGACCGATCAGCCGGCGCACGGTCGCCGCGTCGGAGACCGGGCGCAGCCCCTGCAACGGGTCGGTCGCGCCGTGCCCGTCGAGCATGGCCAGCTCCGCGCGCGGGTCCGGGTAGCCCATCGCGATCCGGGCGGTGAACCGGTCCCGCTGCGCCTCCGGCAGCGGGTAGGTCCCCTCCATCTCGATCGGGTTCTGCGTCGCGATCACCATGAACGGCGTCTGCAGTTGGTAGGTCACCCCGTCGACCGTGACCTGCCGCTCCTCCATGCACTCGAGCAGGGCCGACTGGGTCTTCGGCGAGGCCCGGTTGATCTCGTCGCCGACCACCAGGTTGGCGAAGACCGCGCCCGGGCGGAACTCGAAGTCGTGGGTCTCCTGGTTGTAGACGCTGACGCCGGTGACGTCGCTGGGCAGGAGGTCGGGGGTGAACTGGATCCGGCGGACCGAGCAGTCGATGGAGCGGGCCATCGCCTTGGCGAGCTTGGTCTTGCCGACGCCGGGCACGTCCTCGATGAGCAGGTGGCCCTCGGCGAGCAGCACCGCCAGGGCGAGCCGGACGGTGGCCGTCTTGCCCTCGATGACCTGCTCGATGTTGGACACGACGGCCTCGCTGGCGGCACGGAACTCGTCGTGCGGCAGCAGACCGCCCACCTCGTCCCAGGTCTGTTGTGTCACGGGCCTCCTCCTCGTCGCCTGGACGGCAGCTCTGTATAGAGCACCTGGACCCGCCGTTGGGTTCGCGACGCCGAGCCTCGTTTGCCGCAGAAATCTCACTGGCCTCTCAGGCTAACCATGTTTGTCGTTATCGCCGACCCCCGCAGGTGGTCGGTCGGTTACGCCCCGAATATTCGCCGGACGGGGGACGGGGGTACACTGCCGGACATGGCCGGAGTCTTCCTGCTTCTTACCGAGCCGTGCTGATGCGCTGACGCGCGACAGCACGGCCGCCCCTCCTGCGCGAGGGGCTTTTTTGTGCCCGCAGCGCAGCTCCCACATCCGATCTGACCCGCGCCGAGGAGACGCCATGAGTGAGGAAGCCGCACCGGCCACCGACATTCCCCCGTTCCGGTACACCGCCGCCCTGGCCGACGAGATCGAGACCCGCTGGCAGGACACCTGGGCGCGGGAGGGCACCTTCCACGCGCCGAACCCGGTCGGCCCGCTGGCCGACCCGGGCCACCCCCGCGCGGGCGCCGAGAAGCTGTACGTGCTGGACATGTTCCCCTACCCGTCGGGCGCGGGCCTGCACGTGGGGCACCCGCTGGGCTACATCGGCACCGACTGCTACGCCCGCTACCAGCGGATGACCGGGCGCAACGTGCTGCACGCGATGGGCTTCGACGCGTTCGGCCTGCCCGCCGAGCAGTACGCGGTGCAGACCGGCACCCACCCCCGGACCACCACCGAGGCGAACATCGAGCGGTACAAGGCGCAGCTGCGCCGGCTGGGGCTGGGTCACGACGAGCGGCGCTCGGTCGCGACCATCGACACCGACTTCTACCGCTGGACGCAGTGGATCTTCCTGCAGGTCTTCAACTCCTGGTACGACACGGAGGCGAGGAGGGCCCGCCCGATCGCCGAGCTGATCGCCGAGTTCGAGGGCGGCACCCGCCCCACCCCGGACGGCCGCCCGTGGACCGAGCTGACCGTGGCCGAGCGCCGCCGGGTCGTCGACGACCACCGGCTGGCCTACGTCTCGCAGGCGCCGGTGAACTGGTGCCCGGGGTTGGGCACCGTGCTGGCCAACGAGGAGGTCACCGCCGACGGCCGTTCCGAGCGGGGCAACTTCCCGGTCTTCAAGCGCAACCTGAAGCAGTGGATGATGCGGATCACCGCGTACGGGGACCGGCTGCTGGAGGACCTGGACACCCTGGACTGGCCGGAGCCGATCAAGCTGCAGCAGCGCAACTGGATCGGCCGCTCGACCGGCGCGCACATCGACTTCCCGACCGACGCCGCCCCGGTGAGGGTGTTCACGACCCGGCCGGACACCGTCTTCGGCGCCACCTACATGGTGCTGGCCCCCGAGCACGAGCTGGTCGACGTGCTGGCGCCGGCCGCCTGGCCGGAGGGCACCCGGGACGCCTGGACCGGTGGGCACGGCAGCCCGCGCGAGGCCGTCGAGGCGTACCGGAAGGCCGCCGCGGCCAAGACGGACATGGAGCGGCAGTCGGACAGCAAGGAGAAGACCGGCGTCTTCGTCGGCGCGTACGCGACCAACCCGGCCACCGGCGGGCAGGTCCCGATCTTCATCGCCGACTACGTGCTGGCCGGGTACGGCACCGGCGCGATCATGGCGGTGCCGGCCCAGGACGAGCGGGACTGGGACTTCGCCGAGGTCTTCGAGCTGCCCATCGTGCGGACCGTGCAGCCGCCGGAGGGCTTCGCCGGCAAGGCGTGGACCGGTGACGGCCCGGCGATCAACAGCGCCGCCCCGGAGCGCGGCATCGACCTGGACGGCCTGGGCGTGGCCGACGCCAAGGCGCGGATCATCGAGTGGCTGGAGGCCAACGGGCACGGCGCGGGCGCGGTCACCTGGCGGCTGCGCGACTGGCTGTTCTCCCGCCAGCGCTACTGGGGCGAGCCGTTCCCGATCGTGTACGACGAGACCGGGGCGCCGATCGCGCTGCCCGAGTCGATGCTGCCGGTCGAGCTGCCCGAGGTCGACGACTTCTCGCCGAAGACGTTCGACCCGGAGGACGCCGACAGCAACCCGGAGACCCCGCTGTCGCGGCGGCGCGACTGGGTGGAGGTGGAGCTGGACCTGGGCGACGGGCCGAAGCGCTACACCCGCGAGACGAACGTGATGCCGCAGTGGGCCGGCTCCTGCTGGTACGAGCTGCGCTACCTGGACCCGACCGACTCGCAGCGCTTCGCCGACCCGGCGAACGAGGCGTACTGGATGGGGCCGCAACGCCCGGGCGACTGCGGGGGCACCGACCTGTACGTCGGCGGCGCCGAGCACGCCGTGCTGCACCTGCTGTACGCGCGCTTCTGGCACAAGGTGCTGTACGACCTGGGTCACGTCTCGTCGTTCGAGCCGTTCCGCCGCCTGTTCAACCAGGGCATGATCCAGGCGTACGCGTTCACCGACCCGCGCGGCGCCTACGTGCCCGCCGAGGAGGTCGTCGAGGTCGACGGCCGCTGGTTCCACGGCGAGACCGAGGTCCGGCGCGAGTACGGCAAGATGGGCAAGTCGCTGAAGAACGTGGTCACCCCGGACGAGATGTGCGCGGCGTACGGCGCGGACACGTTCCGGGTCTACGAGATGTCGATGGGCCCGCTGGAGGTGTCCCGCCCGTGGGAGACCCGGGCGGTGGTCGGCGCGTACCGGTTCCTGCAGCGGGTCTGGCGCGCGGTCGTCGACGAGCAGACCGGTGCGCTGCGGGTCACCGACGCGCCGGCCGACGAGGCGACCCGGCGGCTGCTGCACAAGGTGGTCGACGGGGTCCGCGGCGACATGGACGGGATCCGGTTCAACACCGCGATCGCCAAGCTGATCGAGCTGACCAACGGCCTGACCCGGCTGGAGCGGACGCCGCGCGAGGTGGCCGAGCCGCTGGTGCTGATGGTCGCCCCGTTCGCCCCGCACCTGGCCGAGGAGCTGTGGCGCAAGCTGGGCCACGACACCTCGCTGGCGTACGCGGACTTCCCGGTCGCCGACCCGGCCCTGCTGGTGGCCGACTCGGTCACCTACCCGGTGCAGGTCAACGGCAAGGTCCGGGGCCGGGTCGAGGTGCCCGCCGACGCGGCCGAGGACACCGTCCGCGCCGCCGCGCTGGAGGCGGTCGCCGGCGCGCTGGCCGGCAAGGAGCCGCGCAAGGTGATCGTGGTGAAGGGCCGGATGGTCTCGGTCGTCGTCTGAGACCGAGTACGTGGGCGCGCCCCGGCGCGGGCGCGCCCACGTACCGGGTCAGGGTTCGCGGCGGTGCACGACGACCGCGGCGAGCAGCGCGGCGGCCACCGGCCAGGCGGCGTACACCGCCCAGGACCCGGGCACGGTCGCCACGTGCAGGTTCGGCAGCACGTACGGGTTCCCGACCAGGCGTTCCCAGGCCGGCACCGGCAGCGCGTTGTGGATCACCGCGGTCCACCGCCGGTCGATGTCGAAGGCGAGCGGGGCGAGCAGCAGCAGCGTCGTGGTGACCACGATGGCCGGGGCGGTGTGCCGCACCAGGGCGCCGACGCCGAGGCCGAGGAGCGCGCAGACCGGCAGCAGCAGCGTCGAGGCGACGACGGCACGCAACGCTCCCGGGTCGCCGATCGACGCGCCCGCGTCGCGGTCGGCGAGGATCGTCTGGGACACCCAGAAGGAGGCGGAGGCGGCCACCGCCCCGACCGCCAGCATGACGGCGGCCAGCACCGTGACCTTGGCGGCGACCACGGCCCGCCGGTCCGGCACGGCGAGGAACGTGGTGCGGATCTGCCCGCTGGCGTACTCGCCGGCGATCATGACCGCGCCGACCGCGCCGGCCGCGAGCACGACGAACAGCCAGCCCTCCTCGGGGAAGGCGTCGTGGATCGGGTCGAAGGCGGCCCGCCGCTCGGCCGGGTAGTCCGGCCAGTTGTGGTGGTCGCCCAGCGCGGCCCGGGCGCTGAACAGGACCGCCGAGACCGCGATCAGGGCCAGCGCCCCGTAGGTGGAGCGCAGCGACCACAGCTTGATCCACTCGGCGGCGAGCAGGTCACGGAAACGGGCGCGCATCATCGGCCTCCGGCGGCGTAGTCGAGTCGGTCCGCGGTGAGCGCCATGAACGCCTCCTCCAGCGAGGCGGCGCCGGCGTGCAGCCCGTGCACCACGACACCGGCCCGGAAGGCCAGCTCACCGACCCGCCCGGCGGGCAGGCCGGTGACCGTCAGGCCGTCGCCGTCGCGGGTGACGACCCCGCCGGCCGCCGCGAGCGCGGCGCCGAGCGCGGCCGGATCGGGCGTACGCACGACGACCCGGTCGTGGGCGGTGCGGGCGGCGAACGCGGCGAGGCTCTCGTCGACGAGCAGTTCACCGCGCCCGATGACCACGAGGTGGTCGGCGGTCTGTTCCACCTCGCTCATCAGGTGACTGGAGACCAGCACGGTCCGGCCCTCGGCGGCGAGCCGGCGGAACAGGCCGCGCACCCAGCGCACCCCCTCCGGGTCGAGGCCGTTGAAGGGCTCGTCGAACATCAGCACCGGCGGGTCGCCGAGCAACGCGGCGGCGATGCCGAGGCGCTGCCGCATGCCGAGGGAGAAGCCGCCGATCCGGCGTCGGGCCACCTCGGTCAGGCCGACCTGCTCCAGCACCTCGCCCACCCGGGCCCGGGGGAGCCCGTTGCTGCGGGCCAGCGCCGCCAGGTGCGCCCGGGCGCTGCGCCCGCCGTGCACGTCGCCGGCGTCCAGCAGCGCGCCCGCGTACCGCAGCCCGCGTGGTCGGCCGACGAACGGCCGCCCGTCCACCAGGGCGGCGCCGCCGGTCGGCCGGTGCAGGCCGAGGACGAGGCGGAGCGTGGTGGACTTGCCGGCGCCGTTCGGGCCGAGGAACCCGGTGACGTGTCCGGACCGGACGGTGAGGGTCAGTCGACTGACGGCGGTCGTCCCGCCGTACCGCTTGGTGAGGTCCCTGAGCTCGATCATGGCCTCGACGCTCCCGTGTCCCGGCCGCCGGGTCGTCGTGCCGGGGACCACACCCGGCCCGGCGACACCCGCCCCCGGGCGTACGCCCGCCGGCCGATGACCGGGGCACCGGCCGCTGACTACGGTGGGTCCATGGAGGCGGTCGTCCCGCGTCCGCGCGTCGTGGCCCGACGGGTGCGGACGGTCCTGATCTGGTCCGCGGTGGCGTTGCTGCCGGTGGCGCTGCTGCTCGCGGCCACCTCCGGCGCGGGCGGACCGGTGCTGGTCGTGCCCACCCCCGACCACAGCGTGCCGGGGCTCCCGTTGCGCTACCTCGCGCCGGTCCTGGCGGTGCTGCTCCCCGCCGGCCTGCTGCGCCGCCGGCCGCTGCTCGCCCTCGGCCTCATGCTCGCCGGCGCGTCGCTGGTCACCGCCACCACCAACGCGTGGGAGCAGGGCTACCTGAACGGCCTCTGGTACCTCCAGTTCCTCGTCGTGGACGTGATGCTCGGCGTGGTCGCGGCCCGCGTACCGCGCCGGGTGTCGGTGCCCGCGGCGGTCATGGTGCTCCTGGTGCAGGTGGCCGCCGCCTTCGTGAACCCGGCCGCCGACGCGGTGGACCGGGCCACGCTCTCCGTCCCGGCGGTCCTCGCCGCCTGGGTGGCCGGCAACTCGGTGCTGGCCCGTCGCGCGCACGCCGAGCAGATGCGGGCCCACGCGGCCACCGAGGCGGTCACGGCCGAACGGCTGCGCATCGCGCGGGAGTTGCACGACCTGGTGGCACACAGCATCGGCGTGATCGCCATCCAGGCGGGCGTGGGCGCCCGGGTCATCGACACCCAACCCGCGCAGGCGCGGGCCGCGCTCACCACCATCGAGACGACCAGCCGGGAGACGCTGGCCGGGCTTCGTCGTACCCTCGGCGCGCTGCGCCGCCCCGACGACGCGGCGGCGTCGCTGGACCCCACCCCCGGACTGTCCGACCTGGACCGGCTGGTCGCGGCCGCGGCCGACGCCGGGGTACGGGTGACGCTCACCGTCGACGGCGAGCCGGGTCCGCTGCCCGCCGAGGTGGAGCTGGCCGCGTACCGCATCGTGCAGGAGGCGCTGACCAACGTGGTACGCCACGCGCGGGTCGACCGGTGCCGGGCGACGGTGCGGCACGCGCCGGACGGGGTACGCGTCGAGGTGGTCGACGACGGGCGGGGCGGCCCGGTCGGCGGCGACGGGCACGGGATCGTCGGTATGCGGGAGCGGGCCGCGCTGCTCGGTGGCCGGTGTGTCGCCGGGCCACGACCGGAGGGTGGCTTCCGGGTCGCCGCGGTGCTGCCGGTGGGTCCGGCATGACGATCCGGGTTCTCCTCGTCGACGACCAGCCGCTGGTGCGGGCCGGCCTGCGGGTGCTCATGGCCGACGCGCCGGACCTGGTGGTGGTCGGCGAGGCGGGCACCGGCGCGGAGGCGGTCCGGTCGGCGCGGGAGCTGGCCCCCGACGTGGTGCTGATGGACCTGCGGATGCCCGGCACCGACGGGATCGCGGCCACCCGGGACATCGCCGCGGCCGGTGGCGCCACCCGGGTCCTCGTGCTCACCACCTTCGACGACGACGAGCACGTGCACGCGGCGCTGCGCGCCGGCGCGAGCGGTTTCCTGGTCAAGGACATGGCCCTGGAGGAGATCCTGGGGGCGGTGCGGGTGGTGGCGGCCGGCGACGCGTTGATCGCGCCGGGGGTGACCCGGCGGCTGATCGCCGAGTTCGCCCGGCGGCCCGCCCCGGCGCCCCGCCCCCGCGCCCTGCCCGGCGTCACCGACCGGGAGCGGGAGGTGCTCGGCCTGGTCGCGCGCGGGTTGTCCAACGCGGAGATCGCGGCGGAGCTGGTGATCAGCCCGGCCACCGCCAAGGCGCACGTGGCCCGGCTGTTCACCAAGCTGGGCGCCCGGGACCGGGTGCACCTGGTGATCACCGCCTACGAGGCCGGCCTGGTCGTCCCGCCCCGCTGACCGGGTCCCGGCGGGGGTGGGCCGGGTGCTGGCCGGCTACCTGGACAGTCGTCGGTTCCGGGTCGGGCCACGACGTAGTCGGCGAGATGTTCGCCGGTGGGCGTCGACCGGGCGGCCACCAGATGCTGTCACGGTGCCTTTCGAGCTGATGCCGTCAACGACTCACGCGTTTCCGGAGCGGGCGGGCACCGGTGCCCCGAGTCGTTTCTGATATCAGCTCGAAAGGCATTGCGGAGGTGACGGGCCGGCGGCCGGGGGTCGGCGTGGCCAGGGCCGGCGTCTGGTGGCTGAGTCCGAGGGCCGGGGGGTCGGGGGTCGGCGTGGCCGGGGCCGGCGTCTGGTGGCTGGCGTCCGGAGGACCGAGGGCCGGCGTGGCCGGGGGCGGCGTCCGGGGGCCGGCCGGCTACCGGAAGCCGGCTACCGGACGCCGGGGAGCGTTGCCGGACCGGTGGCCCGCCGTGCCGGGGCGCTCACCCGGTGAAGAGCGCGGCCTCGACCGCCGGGCGGTGCCGGCGGAGCCAGTCGTGCCAGCCGCGTACCGTCTCGACCACGCCGGCGGCGCGCAGCCGGCGCATGGCGGGCTCGCCCCGGTCGGCGCCGGCGGCGACGCCGCGCCAGGTGCCCTCGACCTGGTCGAGCAGGACACCGACCAGTTCGTCGCGGGGGAGCAGCCGGCCGGGCGGCCCCTCGTAGGCGTCGCAGAGCAGTCGGCAGCGGCGACCCAGTTCGGCCGGGTCGGCGTCGCCGCCGAGGGTGGCCCAGTGCCAGCCGGCGAACGCCACGTCCTCGATCCGCCGCCCCGGCGCGGCCAGGTCCCAGTCCAGCAGCGCCACCGGCAGCGGACCGTCCGGGCCGTCCCGGTACACCGTGTTCTTCGGCGACAGGTCCCGGTGGCAGACCGTCTCCGCGCCGGCGGCCAGGTCGGTGCCGGCGCAGGCGTCGTGCAGCGACCGGACCAGCCCGGCGAGCCGGGTCAGCGCGGCGTCGGTGAAGAAGGCCGGGTCCTCCCGGTGGCGCCACGGCACCCGGCCCTCGACGTGGGAGAGCACCTGCCGGCCCCGCTCGTCCACCCCGAGGTATGCGGGCGCGACACCGGGCGCGGTGGCTGCCAGGTGGCGCAGCAGCGCGGCGACGAACGCGGCGTCGGGCGGTGGGGTCCGGCGGACCGTGTCACCGACGCGGACCACCTCGGCGACGAAGCCGCCGGGCAGGATCTCGCCGGAGCCGGTCACGTCAGCTCGGGCCGATCCGGCGCTGCCGTTCCGCCCGCCACCACCGATGGATGATCAGCACGCTGGCGATCAGGCCGAGACTGGCCGGCGCGGCCGCGTACCAGTTGATCGAACCGGGACTGCTCACCGCCGCGCCGATCGCGGCGTAGCCGATGGCGGTCGGGGCCGAGGCGATCACGCTGCCGGCGAGGAACGGCAGGATCCGGGCCGCCGTGGTGCCGTAGCCGTAGCTGACCAGCCCGAAGCCGGCGATCGGCAGCAGCCGGACGGTGATCACCCCGAACACGCTCTGCCGGGCGAACCAGCCGTCGAGGCGGGCCAGCCGGCCGCGTACCCGCTCGGCGACGAAGTCGCGGCCCAGCAGCCGGCCGACGGTGAAACCGAGCGCCGCCGCGAGCAGCGCCGCGCCGAGCGCGTACGTGGCGCCCTGCACCGGACCGAAGATCGCGCCCGCGGCCAGCGTCACGAACGTGCGGGGCACCAGCGCCACCAGCAGCAGCGCGCCGCCGACCACGGCCGCCACCGGACCGTAGCCGCCGAGCGCGTCGGCGAGCCGGGGCAGCTCGGCCGGATCCGGCCGGGGCACCAGCAGCAGCGTCACGCCGAACCCGGCGAGCAGCATCAGGAGCAGCCCGAACCGGCGCGCCGACGGTTGCCGCAGCAACCCGACGAGCCGGCGGGCCACCGGTCGCCGCCCCGGCCGGGCGGCGCCGGTCATGCCCGGGCGGCGGCGGCCACCGCGGTGCGGCGCTCGGACCGGAGCCGGTCGGCCCAGGTGTCGTCGAGCGGCGGGAGCTGGTGGATGCCGGTGGCCCAGCGCAGCAGCAGATCGGCCAGGTCGGGGTTGCGGGCCAGCGCCGGGCCGTGCGAATAGGTGCCGAGCAGTTTGCCCCGCCACGCGCCCTCGGTGGTGCCGTCGTTGCCGACGCCGGCCGTGACCCGGGCCAGCGGTGACACGCCCGGGCCGAGGTGGGTGCGCCCGCCGTGGTTCTCGAACCCGGACAGGTGCGGGATGCCCAGCCGCGGGTCGACCTCGCCGGCCAGCTCGCCGACCGCCCGCGTCGGCCCCCGGTCGGAGGAGAGGTCGAGCAGTTCCAGGCCGGTGCACCTGGTGCCCTTGGCGAAGAAGGAGGTGCCGAGGAGCTGGTAGCCGGCGCAGACCCCGAACACCACCGAGCCCTGGGCCACCGCGCGGTGCAGGCCGCCGTCGGCGATCAGGCGCTGGGCGCCCAGCGCCTGCGGGCCGTCCTCGCCGCCGCCGATCAGGTAGATGTCGGCGGTGGCGGGCAGCCGCTGGTCGGAGCGGACCTCCAGCACCTCGACCGGCATGCCGCGCAGCTGGGCCCGGCGGGCCAGGATCAGCGCGTTGCCCCGGTCGCCGTAGGTGGACAGCAGGTCGGGATAGATCCAGACGATGCGCAGGCTCTCAGTTGACACGGTCCAGCTCCGCTCGGATGTCCTGGAAGGCGGTGTAGTTGGCGATGACCTCCAGCCGGCCCGGCGGCACCGCGCGGACCGCCTCGTCGAACGTGCGCACGTGCCGGAACGGCACGCCGTTGACGTCGAGTCGCACTGCCAGGTCGTACGCCCGGTCGCCGGTGATCAGCACCTGCCGGCCGGCCAGCGGCGAGAAGTCGACGTCGAAGAGCCACGACGTGTCCAGCCCGTCGGGGTCGCGCGCGTTGATGGAGAGCAGTGTCGGCGCGACGTCGGCCATGTCGAACGCCTCCAGCCAGCTCGCCGGGTTCTTGGCCAGCAGCAGTCGGATGTTGCGCCCGTCCCGGTCGACCTGGGCGTAGCGGCCGGCCACCGAGGTGACCGAGCCGAGCCGGGAGACCGCGTCCACCGGGCGTACGCCGAACTCGGCGGCGACCGCCAGGGCGGTGGCCGCGTTGCCGAGGTTGACCTTGCCGGGGAGCTGGAGCTGGATCTTGTGCCAGGCGCCGGTGGGGTCGAGCACGCCGTCGTCCTCGACGGTCCACTGCGGCTCGGGGCGGCGCAGCGGGCAGCCGGTGCACCACCACTGCTCGCCGGAGCGCTGGATGGTGGAGCCGCACTCGGGGCAGACCCACGAGTCGTCGTGCCACCGCTGGCCGGCGCTGAACCAGGTGACGTGCGGCGGCACGTGCCCCTGGGCCGGGTCGGCCGGCGGGCAGGCGGCCCAGACCACCATCGGGTCGTCGGCGTTGGCGACCACCCGCACGTCGGGATGCCGGACCAGGGCGGCGCGCCAGAGCTGCGCCATCATGGCGACCTCCTTGGCCCGGTCGAGCTGGTCCCGGGAGAGGTTGAGCAGCGCCACCACGTGCGGCTCGGTCGCCTCCAGCACCTGGGCGAGGTAGTGCTCGTCCACCTCCAGCACCGCGTAGGGCGTGCTGCCGGCCTTGGCCAGCGCCGAGGTGTGGCCGGTGGGCATGTTGGCGCCGAAGGAGTTGGTGGCGACCCGGCCCAGCACGCCGACCGCGGCGGTGGTGAGCCGGGTGGTGGTGGTCTTGCCGTTGGTGCCGGACACGAGCGCGATCGCGCGCCCGGTGGCGAGGTGGGCGAGCAGGTCGGGGTCGATCTTGAGGCCGATCCAACCGCCGATCACCGAGCCGTCGCCCCGGCCCGCGGCCCGCGACAGCGCCGCGGCGGTGCGCGACACGGAGCTGGCCACCTTTGCCCGCAAGGGCATCTTCGCGTCCGTCACCCGAGCGAGGTTACCGGACCACGGCCCCCGCCAGATCGCCGCCGACGGTGAACCGTTCGGCCGGGGACGGCGCGGCGGACGGTCGGGCCGCGCTCGCCCGGACGGCGGCGGTCGATGTCGGGTAGCGGACCGCGCCGAGGGGGCCGCCACCCCCTCCACTCCGCCCCACCCGCATTGACGTGCGGTTTTGCGCGCGGACACGCCACGCCGGACGGGCGATTCTGGTTGCAGGTGGAGGGAAGTGGAGTAGAGTGGGGCGCGATGGTGAGGCCGGGAGGGCCACACCGGCCCGGGGGGTCAGCGGCGCCGCGAACGCCGCTCAGGGCGAGGGGGTTGGGCCGATGTTCCTCGGCACCCACACTCCGCGCCTGGACGACAAAGGCCGGTTGATCCTGCCGGCGAAGTTCCGGGACGAGCTGGCGGGGGGTGTCGTGATCACCAAAGGGCAGGAGCGCTGCCTCTACGTCTTCCCGATGCCCGAGTTTCAGCGGATCGCGGACCAGTTGCGCGCGCAGCCGATGACCAGCAAGGCGGCCCGGGCCTACAGCCGGGTCTTCTTCGCCAGCGCGCACGACGAGGTGCCCGACAAGCAGGGGCGGGTCACCATTCCCGGTCACCTGCGGTCGTACGCGGCCCTCGACCGGGACCTGGTGGTGATCGGGGCCAGCACCCGGGTGGAGATCTGGGACAGGGCGGCCTGGGAGGCCTACCTCGCGGAGAGCGAAGACGACTTCGCCGACATCGAGGAGGGGGTGCTGCCCGGCGGTCTGTAGGGCGTGACGGCGCCCGACGTACTGCGAGATCTCCAGCCGCTTTCGAGTTCCTGGCACCCCTTCCCCGGTGCCAGGCGCACGATCCGACACGGAGGGCCGCGGCCTCCGGCGGGCGGGAGCGGATGGGGATCTGGCGGTATGGCGAGGCGTCGTGGCGACGACGGACACGTGACGGAAGCGGTTGACGAACGGGTGGGGGTCGAGATGGGGGAGCTACGCGGCACGCACGTGCCGGTGCTGCTCGAGCGGTGTCTCGAGCTGCTGGCCCCCGCGCTGGGCCGCCCCGGCCGGACCGTGCACGTCGACGCCACGCTCGGCCTGGCCGGGCACGCCGAGGCGGTGCTCACGGCGCACCCGGAGACGGTGCTGATCGGCCTGGACCGGGACACCGAGGCGCTCGCCCACGCGCGGGTCCGCCTGGCCCGGTTCGCCGACCGGATCCACCTGGAGCACGCCGTCTACGACGAGCTGCCCGAGGTGCTCGACCGGCTCGGCTACCCGGCGATCGACGGGGTGCTGTTCGACCTCGGCGTCTCGTCGCTGCAACTGGACGCGCCCGACCGCGGGTTCGCGTACGCGCAGGACGCGCCGCTGGACATGCGGATGGACCAGACCCGGGGGGTGACCGCCGAGGAGGTGGTCAACACCTACTCCCACCCGGATCTGGCCCGGCTGCTGCGGGTGTACGGCGAGGAGAAGTTCGCCGGGAAGATCGCCTCGGCGATCATCCGGGAACGGGAGCGCACCCGGATCACCTCCTCGGCCCGGCTGGCCGAACTGGTCCGCGACGCCATTCCGGCACCGGCCCGACGAACCGGCGGACACCCGGCAAAGAGAACGTTTCAGGCTTTACGGATCGAGGTAAACAGAGAACTGGCAGCGCTGGAGACGGCGCTGCCGGCCGCTCTGGACAAGCTCACCGTGGGCGGCCGCATGGTGGTCCTGTCCTACCACTCGTTGGAGGACCGGCTCACCAAGCAGGCGCTCGCCGACCGGGTCCGCAGCAAGGGCCCGGTCGACCTCCCGGTCGAACTGCCCGGGTCGGGCCCGACGTTCCGGCTGCTGAGCCGGGGCGCCGAGCTTCCCGGGGAGGACGAGGTGGCCGCGAACCCGCGGGCCGCCTCGGTGCGACTGCGGGCCGCGGAGCGGCTCGATCCGGAGGCGACCCGGCAGGGGCGTACCGACCGCGAACGGTACCGCCGCCGGGTGAAGGCGATGCACCAACCGGGGACGGGGTCACCGGGGTCCGCGACGGACCCGTCGGCCCCGGGGGACGGGAACGGGACGGACGAGGAGGGGGAGGGGACATGAACGTCGAGAAGCGCGACGGCCGGGGCGCCGTCGGGCAGCGCGCACCGCGGTCGGGGGGCCGGACCACGGCGCAGCGCATGACGCGGGACACGACGGCGGCGACCGACCGCCGGGAGGGGACTCGCGCCCGGGGGGCGGCGCGCGAGTTCCCGACCCAGGGCAGCGCCGCGCTGCGGCCGGCCGAGCGCACCCGGACCACCGGCGCGACGACGCCGCGGCTGCGGGTCGCCCCGCCGCCGCCGATCCGGGTGCCGCGGGCGCCGTTCGTCGCGCTGATCCTGGTGCTCGTGGTCGGCGGGGTGCTCGGCATCCTGGCGATCAACACGAAGATCAACGAGAACGCCTTCCGGCTGGAGAAGCTCCAGCAGCAGCAGGCGAAGCTCGACGTGGACGAGCAGCAGCTGAACAAGGAGATCGCCGAGCAGAAGGATCCCGGCAACCTGACCGCCAACGCCCGCAAGCTGGGCCTGGTCGAGTCGGAGGACCCGGCCTACATCCGGCTGCCGGACGGGAAGACGATCGGCGTCCCGCACCCCGCCGAGGGTGCGCCGTCGGCCACCAGCCAGCAGGGCAACGGAGGCTGAGCAGTGCCACCGAGGTCGGAGGAACCGCGCCGGGACGCCACGGGCTCCCGGCGCGGCTCGTCACGGGGGGCCGAGCCACGGGAGCCGGGCGTCGGGGGCATCTCCGACGCCCGGGCCTACACGCCGCGCGGGCGGACCATCCGGGAGGGCGGCGCCGAGCAGCGTCGTACCCCGCGCAGCAGCCGGTCCGGCGACCCGTTCCGGCCGGCGTTGCAGGTGCTCGACGGCGGTCGGGCCGGGCGGGCCGGCCGCCGGGAGCCGACGCCGGCGGGCGAGCCGGCCCGCGCCGGCCGCCGCACCACCGCGTCGGGCGGCCGCGCCGGCGTGGTCCGGACCGTCGCGGACCGCTCCGCCCGCGAACCGTTCGACGACGAGGACGAGGGCCCGCCGCGGCGTCGGCCCGGCCCGCGCCGCCCGGCGGCCCGCCGGCCGGTCCGCAAGCCGCGCCGCCCGCCCAGGCTGGGCGACGCCGGCCGGCGCCTGCGGCTCGGCACCGTGCTGGCGCTGACGCTGTTCGCGAGCATCGGCGTCCGGCTGGTCTACCTGCAGACCGTGGACAGCCCGGCGTACGCCGACGGCGGCCTGTCCAACCGGATCGCAAAGGTCGAGCTGCCGGCCCCGCGCGGGGCCATCCTCGACCGGGCCGGCGAGCCGCTGGCGCACAGCGTCGAGGCCCGGTACGTCTTCGCCGACCCGACCCGGGTCAAGGACCGGTTCGCCACCGCGCGGCTGCTCTCCCCGCTGCTCGGCGTGCCGGCCTCGGACCTGGCCGACAAGATGAAGCCGAGCAAGCTTCCCGGCACCAACACCCCGTCGCAGTTCGTCTACCTGGCGCGCGGCGTCGAGATCGGCCGGGCCAAGGAGATCATGGCGCTGGACCTGGCCGGCATCAACGTGCACCGGGACGAGCGGCGCGAGGTGCCCGGCGACGACCTGGCCGCCAACCTGATCGGCTTCGTCAGCCAGGACATGAACGGCCTGGAAGGGCTGGAGGCGAAGTACGACGACGTGCTGCGCGGGCAGGCCGGCCAGCGGATCTACGAGACGGGCCTGGGCGACCTGGCCGCGCCGATCCCGGGCGGCTACAGCAGCACCACCCAGCCGAAGCCGGGCAGCTCGCTGCGCCTCACCATCAACCGCGACCTCCAGTTCATGACCCAGCGGATCCTGTCGAAGTACCTGGCCGACGTCGAGGGCGGGGTCGGCGCGGCGGTGATCATCGACGTCCCGACCGGGGAGGTGCTGGCCCAGGCCAGCCAACCCACGTACAACGCGGCCGACCCGACGAAGGTCGACTCGCCGGCCGACCGCGACGACATCGCGACCACGTTCGTGGTGGATCCTGGTTCCATCCACAAGGCGATCACCTACGGCGCGGCGCTCCAGGAGAAAGTGATCACGCCGGACACCACGTTCCCGGTGGCGAACACCGTCGTGCGCGGCGGCGTGCCGTTCAGCGACACCCACCCGGCCAACGGCCGCACCATGAGCATCCCGGGCATGCTCGCCTTCTCCTCCAACGTCGGCACCATCGCGATCGGCGACAAGCTGGGCAAGGAACGGCTGATCGACTACCAGAAGCGGTTCGGGCTGGGCCAGGCGACCGGGGAGGGCCTGCCGGGCGAGGCCCCCGGTCGGCTGCTCCCGGCCGACCAGTGGAGCGGTTCGGCGTACGGGTCGGTGCCGATCGGACACAGCGTGGACGCCACGCCGCTGCAGATGGCCGCCGCGTACGCCGCGATCGCCAACAACGGGACGTACGTCCAACCGCACCTGATCAAGGAGACGATCGGGCCGGACGGCACCCGGACGCCCGCCGCCGCCCCGGTCACCCGCTCGGTGCTCAGCCCGGACAACGCGGCCGCCCTGCGCCGGATGCTGGAGGCGGTCACCACGGTCGACGGTCCGGCGGGCCGGGCCACCGGACTGGCCGCCGCGGTGCCGGGCTACCGGGTGGCCGGCAAGACCGGCACCGGCCTGCGCTACGACAACGGCAAGCGGCAGCCCGGCGACGTCGGCTCGTTCATCGGGATGGCCCCCGCGGAGAACCCGCGCTACGTGGTGGCGGTCTTCGCCTGGAGCCCCGGCGGCGAGGGCAGCTCGGTCGCCGCGCCGGCGTTCCGGGAGATGATGGGCTACACGCTCCGGCAGAACCGGGTGCCGCCGTCGCTGACCGACAAGTCCCCGAAGTTCGAGGTCTTTCCGCGCTGAGTCGGCACGGCGGGACATCATCGGTGAGTGGCGACGAACCACCGGGGCGGCTGTGCGGTCGGAACCGGACGACCGGGTAGGGTCTGACGCCGTGCCCGGCAATCCACGTCCCGCCACCGTGCGTCCCGTCCGGCTCGGCGACCTCGCCGCCCGACTGGCGCTGACGCCGCCGGAGGCCGCCGCCGAGCCGGCCGTCACCGGCGTCACCCATGCCAGCCAGGAGGTCTGTCCCGGCGACGTGTACGCCGCCCTGCCCGGCGCCCGCCGGCACGGCGCGGAGTTCGCCGCCGCCGCGGCCGGTGCCGGCGCGGTGGCCGTGCTGACCGACCCGGCCGGCGTGGCGCTGGCCGCCGACGCCGGGCTGCCGGTGCTGGTCGTCGACGACCCCCGGGCCGCGCTCGGCGAGGTCGCCGCCATGGTCTACGGCGACCCGACCGCCGGGCTGACCGTAATCGGGGTGACCGGCACCGCCGGCAAGACCTCCACCAGCTACCTGATCGAGTCCGGCCTGCGCGCCGCCGGGCACACCACCGGCCTGATCGGCACCGTGGAGACCCGCCTCGGTGACCTGGTGGTGGACAGCGTCCGGACCACCCCGGAGGCCACCGACCTGCACGCCATGCTCGCGGTGGCCAGGGAGCGGGGGGTGGACGCGGTGGTCATGGAGGTGTCCAGCCACGCGCTCGCCATGGGCCGGGTCGGCGGGGTCCGGTTCGACGTCGGCGGCTACACCAACTTCGGCTCCGACCACCTGGACTTCCACGCCGACGAGGCGGACTACTTCGCCGCCAAGGCCCGCCTCTTCGACGGGCGCTGCCGGGTGGAGGTGCTCAACCACGACGACCCGGCGCTGCGCCCGCTGCACAAGCCGGAGACCGTGACCTACTCGGCGGCCGGCGACCCGACCGCCACGTGGTGGGCCGACGGCATCGACGGGGAGGGCTACGCCCAGCGCTTCACCCTGCACGGCCCGGACGGGCTGACCCTGCCCACCGCCGTGGCGCTGCCCGGCCGGCACAACGTGGCCAACGCGCTGCTGGCCGTCGCCACCCTGGTCGCCGCCGGCGTCGACCCGGCCGTCGCGGCGCGCGGCGTGGCCGCCTGCGGCGGCGTGCCCGGCCGGCTGGAGCTGGTCAGCGGCGACGCCCCGGTGCGCGGGGTGGTCGACTACGCGCACAAGGCGAACGCCATCGAGGCGGTGCTGACCGCGCTGCGCGGCCTGACCGACGGCCGGCTGGTCTGCGTGCTGGGCGCCGGCGGCGACCGGGACCGCGGCAAGCGCCCGGTGATGGGCGAGGTGGCCGCCCGAGGCGCCGACGTGGTGCTGGTGACCGACGACAACCCGCGTACCGAGGACCCGGCCCTGATCCGCTCCGAGGTGCTGGCCGGCGCGTACGCCGCCGCCGCGCCGGCCCGGATCATCGAGGTGCCCGGCCGGCGGGCGGCGATCGAGGAGGCGGTCCGGGTGGCCGAACCGGGTGACGTGGTGGCGGTGCTGGGCAAGGGGCAGGAACGGGGCCAGGAGATCGGTGGCGAGGTGCTGCCGTTCGACGACCGGGTGGAGCTGGCGGCGGCGCTGCGCGCCCGCTTCGGCGACCTGGCGGGTCGGCGATGATCCCGCTGACGCTGGCCGAGGTGGCCGCCGCCGTCGACGGTCGACTGGCCGGCGCCGACCCGGAGGCCCGGGTCACCGGGACGGTCGAGTTCGACTCCCGCAAGGTGGCGCCGGGCGGCCTCTTCGTCGCCTTCCCCGGCGAGCGGGTGGACGGCCACGACTACGCCGCCGGCGCGGCGGAGGCCGGCGCGGTGGCCGTGCTCGGCACCCGGGAGGTGCCCGGCGTGCCGATGGTGCTGGTCGACGACGCGCTCGACGCGATGGGCCGGCTGGCCCGCGCCGTGGTCGACCGGCTGCCCGGACTGACCGTGATCGGGCTGACCGGCTCCTCCGGCAAGACCACCACCAAGGACCTGATCGCCCAGCTGGCGGTGCGGCTGGGCCCGACCGTGGCGCCGCCCGGGTCGTTCAACAACGAGCTGGGGCACCCGTACACCGCGTTGCAGGCCACGCCGGAGACGCGCTACCTGGTGATGGAGAAGGGCGCCCGCGGGGTGGGCCACGTCCGCTACCTGTGCGACGTGGTGCCGCCGCGGATCTCGGTGGTGCTCAACGTCGGAGTGGCGCACCTCGGCGAGTTCGGCTCGGTGGAGACCATCGCGCTGGCGAAGGGTGAGCTGGTCGAGGCGCTGCCCGCCGACGGCCTGGCGGTGCTGAACGCCGACGACCCCCGGGTCGACGCGATGGCGTCGCGTACCGGGGCCCGGGTGGTCCGCTACGGCGAGTCCGAGCACGCCGACGTGCGCGCCGTGGACGTGACGCTGGACGGCCGGGGACGGCCGTCGTACACGCTGGTCACCCCGGAGGGCAGCGCGCCGGTGCGGCTCGGGCTGACCGGCCGGCACCAGGTGTCCAACTCCCTCGCGGCCGCGGCGGTCGGCCGGGAGCTGGGCCTGCCGCTGCCCGACCTGGCAGCGGCGCTGAACGAGCTCGGTCTGGTCTCCACCCGGCGGATGGACGTCGTCGAACGCCCCGACGGCGTGACGCTGATCGACGACTCGTACAACGCCAACCCGGCCTCGACCGGCGTGGCGCTGCGCGCCTTGGCCAGCATGCGTGGCGAGGGGCGTACCGTCGCGGTGCTCGGCTACATGGCCGAGCTGGGCGACTTCGAACGGGAGGGACATCAGCAGGTCGGCCGGCTCGCGGCCGAGCTGGGAGTGGACCGGCTGCTCGTGGTGGGCGAGCCGGCGGCGCCGATCCACGAGGGCGCGACAGCGGTAGTCAACTGGGGAGGAGAGTCGGTGCTGCTCACCGATCAGGCGGCGGCCGTCGAGGTGCTGCGGAGCGAGCTGCGTCCGGGCGACGTGGTGCTGGTGAAGGGCTCCCGGTACCGGACCTGGGAGGTGGCCGACGCGCTACGCGCGGACGCCGGGGCGGACGGGACGGAGGGCGGCGCCGCATGAGGGCGGTCATCGTCGCCATCGGGGTCGCGTTCCTGATCTCGCTGTTCTGCACCCCGATCGCGATCAAGGTGTTCGCCCGGCTGAAGGCCGGCCAGCCGATCCGATCGAACCTGGGGCTGGCCAGCAACGAGGGCAAGAAGGGCACGCCGACCATGGGCGGCGTGGTCTTCATCCTGGCCACGGTCATCGCGTACGTCGCCGGGCACCTGGCCCTGACCACGCTGCCGGACGCGCAGATCGCGCAGGTCGAGCCGACCATCACGGCGCTGGTGCTGCTGGGGCTGATGGTGTTCTCCGGCGCGGTCGGCTTCATCGACGACTTCCTGAAGGTCCGCAAGCGGCACAGCGGCGGCCTCAACAAGCGGGGCAAGCTGGCCGGTCAGATCCTGGTCGGCGCGGTCTTCGGCGCGGTGGCGGTCTACTTCCCGTCCAGCATGACCGACGTCAGCGGCAACGCGACGAACACCGAGACGGTGGGCAGCACCACGCTGAGCTTCATCCGGGACATCCCGGCGCTGGAGATCGGCAAGATCGGCGCGGTGATCGTCATCATCATGGTGGTGATGGCGGCGACCAACGGCGTCAACCTCACCGACGGCCTGGACGGCCTGGCCACCGGCGCCTCGGTGATGGTGCTCGCCGCGTACGCGCTCATCGCGTTCTGGCAGTACCGGCACTGGTGCGCGGACCCGAACTACCCGGCCGGGGAATACTGCTACACCGTCCGCGACCCGTTGGAGATCGCGCTGATCGCCGGCGCGGCGGCCGGGGCCTGTGTCGGTTTCCTCTGGTGGAACACGTCGCCGGCCCGCATCTTCATGGGCGACACCGGCGCGCTCGGGCTGGGCGGCCTGATCGCCGGGATGGCGATGTCCACCCGGACCGTCCTGCTGCTGCCGATCCTGGGCGGCCTGTTCGTGATCATCACGATGTCGGTAGTCATCCAGATCATCTCGTTCCGCACCACCGGCAAGCGGGTGTTCCGGATGTCGCCGCTGCAGCACCACTTCGAGTTGGCCGGCTGGAGCGAGGTCAACATCGTGGTCCGGTTCTGGATCATCGCCGGGATCGGGGTGGCCATCGCGCTGGGCCTGTTCTACAGCGAGTTCCTCGCCGCGGTCAGCTAGGTGTAAGGAAGGGCCCCTTATTAACAGACGTCTGTTAATAAGGGGCCCTTCCTTCAGTTCCGACACGCCGACCGGGCGGTTGCGCCACGGGCGGGCGGGTCGAGCCGCCATGATGGGCGTGTGGGGGAGGGACGAGACATCCAGGCCAGCAGCGACCCGCCGACCCGCCGCGCGCCCGCGGCCACGCCGCCGGCCGATCCACCGGCCGTCGCGGCGGGCTGGGATCCGGCCGGCGGCCTGGCCGCGCTGCGCGGCCTGCTGGCCCGCCCGCTCGCCTCCTACTACCTGCTGCTGTCCAGCACCGGCCTGCTGCTGCTGATCGGCCTCACCATGGTCTTCTCCGCGACCAGCGTGAAGGACTTCGCCGAGGGCGGCGACGCGTCCGCGTCGCTGACCAAGCAGGCGGTCTTCGCGGTGATCGGCATCGGCGCGTTCTGGGCCTGTCAGCGGCTGCCCGCACGCACGTTCCGGGCGGTGAGTCGCCCGGCTCTCGGCGTGGCGGTGGCGCTGATGCTCCTGCTCAACCTGCTGGTCGCGCTGGAGTCGGTGTTCGGGGTGGCGTCCATCGGGCCGTTGAAGGCCGAACTCCTGTCGCTGTCCCTCGGCCCGATCTCGCTGCAACCGGTCGAGGTGGCGAAGTTCGCGCTGGTGCTGTGGGCGGCGCACGTGCTGGCCCGCAAGGGCGCCGCGCTGGGCTGGTGGCGGGAACTGGCCACGCCGCTGTTCCCGGTGGTCGGTCTGCTGTTCGTGCTGGTCGGCTTCAACGACCTGGGCAGCATGCTCTGCCTGCTGGCGCTCGTGGTCGGGCTGCTCTGGGCGGCCGGGGTGCGGGGCCGGGTCTTCGCCGCGCTCTCCGCGATCGGCCTGGCCGGCATCGGCCTGCTGGTGGCCGCCGCCTCGCTCGGCGCCGGCTCCGGCTCCCGGGACGCTGACAACTACCGGCTCGGCCGGCTCACCATGTGGCTCGACCCGCCGTCGCCGAAGACCTGCTTCGAGCAGGAGCTGGACTACTGCTACCAGCTCGTGCAGGCCCGCTACGCGATCGGCAACGGCGGCTGGTTCGGCGTCGGCCTGGGTCAGAGCTCGCTGAAGTGGAACTACCTGCCCGAGGCGCACAACGACTTCATCTTCGCCATCATCGCCGAGGAGTTGGGCGTGGTGGGATGCACCGTGATCCTGGTGCTGTTCGCCGTGCTCGCGTACACCGGGATGCGGATCGCCCGCCGGGTCGAGGACCCGTTCCGCCGGCTCGCCGCCGCCGGCGTGACCGCCTGGCTGGTCGGCCAGGCCGTCATCAACATCGGTGGCGTGACCGGCCTGCTGCCGCTGACCGGCGTACCCCTGCCGTTCATCTCCGACGGCGGCAGCGCCCTGGTGGTGACGCTCGCCGCGATCGGCATGCTCGCCTCCTTCGCCCGCGCCGAGCCGGACGCGGCCCGCGCCCTGCATGCCCGTCCGCCGGCCCGATGGGTCCGACTAGTGTGGGCCCCGTTGCCGCCGCTTCCCGGCCGGCGCCGTCGACCGGCGCCGCCCCCGGCGGACCGTGGGTCCGTGCCCCGGTCCCGGCAGCGACGGCAGGACGACCAGGCCGCGGCCCGCGGCGCCCGGTCCGACCGGGCGCGCGCCGGCTCGGCGAGCGAGAGGAGACGCTGATGGGTCCGCTGCGTTCGGTGGTGCTCTGCGGAGGGGGTACGGGCGGGCACATCTACCCGCTGCTCGCCTTCGCCGACTGCCTGCGCCGACACGACCCGAGCGTCCGGATCACGTGTCTGGGCACGCCCAAGGGCCTGGAGAACGAGCTGATCCCGCCGGCCGGCTACGACCTGCGCCAGATCCCGGCCTACCAGCTGCCCCGGTCGGTCAACATGAGCCTGGTGCGCACGCCGGACCGGATGTGGAAGGCGGCCCGTGCGGCGGGCAAGGTGATCGACGAGGTCCAGGCCGACGCCGTGGTCGGCTTCGGGGGATACGTCTCGGTGCCCGGTTACCTGGCCGCGTGGCGGCGGGAGCTGCCCATCGTCATCCACGAGGTGAACGTGCCGCCGGGCGTGGCGAACCGGCTCGGGATGAAGTTCACCAAGAACGTCGCGGTGGGCTTCCCGCACCAGCCGGCCCAGGCCGAGGCGCTGCGCGACGCCCGGGTGGTCGGCGTGCCGCTGCGCCGTGGCATCGCCGGGTTGGACCGGGCCGCCCTGCGCGACGCCGCCCGCGCCCACTTCGGGCTCCGCCCCGACCTGCCGGTGCTCTTCGTGGCCGGCGGCTCGCAGGGCGCCCGTTCGATCAACCTGGCGGTGTCCGGCGCGGCCAAGGAGCTGGCCCGCAACGGCGTGCAGGTGCTGCACGTGATCGGCGCCCGCAACGAGCCGGTCTCCGTCCCCACCGACCTGCCGGTGCCGTACGTGACGCTGCCCTACCTGTCCGAGATGGAGCTGGGCTACGCGGCGGCCGACCTGATGCTGGGCCGGGGCGGCGCGATGACCTGCGCCGAGGTGGCCGCGATCGGCCTACCCACCATCTACGTGCCCTACCCGCACAGCAACCAGGAGCAGAAGCGCAACGCGCTGCCCGTGGTGGAGGCCGGCGGCGGGCTGCTGGTCGACGACGCCGAGGTGACCCCGGCCTGGGTGGAGCGCACGGTGATCCCGCTGATCCGGGACCCGCAGCGGCTCTGGACGATGAGCCACGCCGCGGCCGGGTACGGCCGGCGCGACGGGGACGTGGCACTGCTGAACTTCGTCTACGAGGCGGTCTCCCGCTGATGCGGGCCGTCGCGACGGGAAGGTACCTGGAATGAACACCGCGCAGTTCACGCCCGCCGGCACGACGACCGCGGAGGACCTGGGCCGGATCCACCTGATCGGGGTCGGCGGGGTAGGGATGGCCGGTCTGGCCCGGCTCTTCCTCACCCGGGGCCTGCCGGTCTCCGGCAGCGAGCTGCGGGAGTGGCCGTCCCTGGCCGGCCTGCGGGCGCTGGGCGGGACGATCCACTCCACGCACGAGGCGGCCAACCTGGACGGGGTGGACACGGTCGTCTACTCCTCGGCGATCCCGCAGGACCACCTGGAGATGGTCGAGGCGCGCCGGCGGGGCCTGCGGGTGCTGCACCGCTCCGAGGCGCTCGCGGCGGCGATGACCGGCCGGCGCACGGTGGCGGTCGCCGGCACGCACGGCAAGACCTCCACCACGTCGATGGTCACCATGGTGCTCCAGCAGGCCGGCACCGACCCGTCCTTCGTCATCGGCGGAGAGATCTCCGAGGTCGGCTCCGGCGCGCACCACGGCACCGGCGAGCACTTCGTGGTCGAGGCGGACGAGAGCGACCGTTCCTTCCTCATCTACCGCCCGTACGTGTCGATCATCACGAACATCGAGGCGGACCACCTCAACACGTATGGCGACCTGGCCAACCTGGAGGCCGCGTTCGCCGATTTCGCCCGCCTCACCGATCCGGACGGGTTCGTCGTCACCTGCGCGGACGACGCGGGTGGTCGGCGGCTGGCCGAGACGCTGCGGGCGGAGGGGCGTCGGGTGTGGACGTACGGCGAGTCCGCCGACGCCGACCTGCGGATGAGCGACGTCACCTCCTCCGCACGAGGGGTGCGCTACCTGGCCGAGGCCGAGGGTCGGTCGCTGGGCGAGATCCGGCTGCCGATGCCGGGGCGGCACATGGCGCTCAACAGCGCCGCCGCGGTGCTCGCCGCGTACCTGCTGGAGTTGCCGGTGGCCGCGGCGGAGGCCGCGCTCGGCGCGTTCCCCGGCGTGCGGCGGCGGTTCGAGCGCAAGGGCGTCGCGGACGGCGTGCTGGTCTACGACGAGTACGCCTACCACCCGACCTCGATGACGCTGGCCCTGCAGACGCTGCGCGAGGTGGCCGGCGACGGCCGCCTGATCGTGGTGTTCCAGCCGTACCGGCTCTACCGCACCCGCGACAACCAGGCGGAGATCGCCGCTGCCCTGGGCATCGCCGACGAGCTGGTGCTGCTGGAGGTGTTCGGCCCGGGCGAGATGCGCCGGCCCGGCGAGGGCTCGGCCGCGTTGATCGAGGCGGTGCCGCTGCCGGCCGAGCACAAGGTGTTCGTCGAGGCGTGGGACGACGTGCCGGCCGAGGTGGCCCGGCGGGCCCGTACCGGAGACGTGGTGGTGACCATGGGCGCGCCGCCGATCTCGCTGATGGGCGATCAGTTGCTGGACGCGTTGCTGGCGCGGACCGGAGGCGCCGCGGCGCTGGGCGCCGGCGTCGACCCGGACGGCGCGGCGGCCACCGCCGGATGAGCCCGGGGCCGGCCCGCGGCCGTACCCCCGGTCAGGAGGGCGGGTCGGGGCGGCGCAGCCCGGTCCGGCGCTGGCAGCTGGTGCGGGCCGGCGCGGACGCGGTGCCGCCGTCCACCCGTCGCTTCATGGCTCGGGCCCGGCAGCGGCGGATGCGGGCGGCGCTGCCCTGGGCGGTCGCCGCCGCGGTGGCGGCCGTCGGCGGGCTGGTCGCCTGGACGGTGCTCGGCACCGGCCTGTTCGGCGTGCGCGACGTCCGGGTGGTCGGCGCGCGCACGGTCACGCCGGTGGAGATCCGGGACGCCGCGGCGGTGCCGGACAACGCGCCGCTGGCCCGGGTGGACCTGGCCGCGACCGCGCGCCGGGTGGGCGCGCTGCCGCCGGTGGCCCGGGCCGCGGTGGAGCGGGACTGGCCGGGGACCCTGGTGATCCGGGTCGAGGAGCGGGTTGCGGTGGCGGCGGTGCCGCAGGGCGAGCGGTTCGCGGTGATCGACGGTTCCGGTGTGGTCTTCCAGCACCTGGACCAGGCGCCGGCGGGGATGCCGCTGGTCAGGGTCGCCCGCCCGGGCCCGGACGACCCCGGCACCCGGGCCGGGCTGGCGGTGCTGGCCGCGCTCGGTCCGAAGCTGCGCGCGGAGCTGGTCGCGGTCGACGTGGCCGGGCTGGCCCGGATCACGTTGCTGCTGCGCGGCGACCGCGAGGTGTTCTGGGGGGACGCCTCGCGCGGCCCGGACAAGTCCACGGTGGCCACCGCGCTGCTGGGGCGCCGGGCCGACCGGATCGACGTCAGCGCCCCGGACGTGGTCACGTTCCAGTAGTCCCGGGGGCGAGCGGCCCTTGTGTCCCGGGTCGCTCGGTCGGCGACACGCCGGAAGGGTCCTTGGCTCCTGGCGCGGCGGCGCATACGTTGCCCCGAAGAGATCAGTGGTTGACATAGCCCTAAGCCTCTAGTAGAGGGTGAGGGTTCAGCCGTCGGAGAGTTCAGGGCAGATGCTCCGCCGCTGGTCCGGCCAAGCCGTGTGGGGTCGGCCCATGCCAATCTCGAAGGGAAAGGACCGGAGATGACACCTCCGCACAACTACCTGGCGGTCATCAAGGTCGTCGGCATCGGGGGTGGCGGCGTGAACGCCGTCAACCGGATGATCGAGGTTGGGCTCAAGGGCGTCGAGTTCATCGCGATCAACACCGACGCGCAGGCGCTGCTGATGAGCGACGCCGACGTGAAGCTCGACGTGGGCCGGGAGCTGACCCGGGGGCTGGGCGCCGGCGCCAACCCGGACGTCGGCAAGAACGCCGCCGAGGACCACCGCGACGAGATCGAGGAGGTCCTCAAGGGCGCCGACATGGTCTTCGTGACCTGCGGCGAGGGCGGCGGCACCGGCACCGGCGGCGCGCCGGTGGTGGCGAACATCGCCCGCAAGCTCGGCGCGCTCACCATCGGCGTGGTCACCCGGCCGTTCTCGTTCGAGGGCAAGCGCCGCCAGGTGCAGGCCGAGGCGGGGATCGAGGAGCTGCGCAACCAGTGCGACACGCTCATCGTCATCCCGAACGACCGGCTGCTGGCCCTCGGCGACCGCAACATCTCCATGATGGACGCGTTCCGCACCGCGGACCAGGTGCTGCTCTCCGGTGTCCAGGGCATCACCGACCTGATCACCACGCCGGGTCTGATCAACCTGGACTTCGCCGACGTGAAGAGCGTGATGAGCGGCGCCGGCAGCGCGCTGATGGGCATCGGCAGCGCCCGGGGTGAGAACCGCGCCGTGGAGGCGGCCGAGGCGGCCATCTCCAGCCCGCTGCTGGAGCAGAGCATGGACGGCGCGCGGGGCGTGCTGCTCTCCATCGCCGGTGGCTCGGACCTCGGCCTGTTCGAGATCAACGACGCGGCGCAGCTGGTCACCGACGCGGCCCACCCGGACGCGAACATCATCTTCGGCGCGGTCATCGACGACGCGCTCGGCGACGAGGTGCGGGTGACCGTGATCGCGGCCGGCTTCGACGGGGGCGCTCCGGCGTACAAGGCGGTCGAGCCGCCGCGCAAGAGCAACCAGAACCCGCCGGCGCAGCCGAACGCGCCGGTGAGCCCGCCGGCCACCATGCCGGCCCCGCAGCAGCCGTCGCGCCGGGTGCTCTTCGACGACGTCGACGTGCCCGACTTCCTCAAGAACGGGTCCTGAGCCGCCCCGATGACGGAGTCACCCCTCACGGTGCGGCCGGAGCGTCGCGCCGAGCTCGCGGCCGGGCTGGCCCGGGTCCGGTCCCGGATCGCGGACGCCTGCGCGGCGGCCGGCCGGTCCCCGGACTCGGTCACCCTGGTCGCGGTCACCAAGACGTACCCGGCGGTCGACGTGCTCGCGCTGGCCGAGCTGGGGGTGCGCGACGTGGGGGAGAACCGGGACCAGGAGGCGGCGCCGAAGGCGGCGGCGGTGGCCGCCGCCGGGGCCACGCCGCGCTGGCACTTCATCGGCCAGCTGCAACGCAACAAGGCGCGGTCGGTGGTCCGGTACGCCGACGTGGTCCAGTCGGTCGACAGCGTCCGGCTGGCCGCCGCGCTCGCCACCGCCGCGACCGCCGCCCGGGACCGGCCGTTGGACGTGTTGGTGCAGGTGAGCATCGACGGCGACGCGGCCCGGGGCGGGGCGCTGCCGGGCCTGGCCGACCCCGATCGGGGGCTCGACCCGGTGGCCGCCGCGGTGGCCGGCGCGGACGGGCTGCGGCTGGCCGGCCTGATGGCGGTGGCCCCGCTGGGCTGGGAGCCGGACCGGGCGTTCGCCCGGCTGGCCGAGGTGGCGGCGCGGCTGCGCGGCGACCATCCGGGCGCCACGGTGCTGTCGGCGGGGATGAGCGGCGACCTGGAGAGCGCTGTCGCGCACGGCGCGACACATGTCCGCGTCGGCAGCGCGTTGCTCGGAATGCGCCCCACGCTGGGGTAGCCTGACCACGACGGAAGCAAATTACATCAGTGTTGTTCAGGACGGCGTTCCCGTAGCCGGGGGCCGTGGCGGGCGGGCCGCGAACCGCACGTCAGGGGATTGCCGATCCGGTCCGGTGGGCATGATCGTCCACTCGTGATCAAGCGACACGGCACGGGGGCGCGTGCCGCACGGCGGACGGAAGGGCGCGGGGATGGGTGCACTGCGCAAGGCGGGGGTCTGGCTCGGTCTCGTCGAGGAGGACGACGAGCGGGCGTACGAGGACGGTGGCTACGACAAGGGTGGCTACCGGGACTCGTCGCGCTACCGGTCGAGCCGGTACGCCGAGGAGTTCGCCGACGAGGACGACGACGAGGCCGACGAGCCGCCGACGACCCGGAGCCGGGTCGGCGAGCGGGGTCGGCTGAGCGAGCGCACCGGCCGCGCCGTCGACGCCGACCGGTCCGAGGTCGAGCGCCCGGAACGGGCCGAGCGGACCGAGCGCTCCAGCGTCCGGTCGATCACCCGCTCCTCCGCCGACGGCTCCGGCGCGCTGAGCTACCACACCCGGGACAACCTCGCCCTCGCGCCGCAGGCCCAGCCGCGCGAGCGGGTGGTGGCTCCGGAGGAGGAGCAGCGCTACCAGATCACTACCCTGCACCCGACGACGTACCGCGAGGCGCGGACCATCGGCGAGCACTTCCGGGACGGGGTGCCGGTGATCATCAACCTCACCGAGATGGACGAGGCGGACGCCCGCCGGCTGGTGGACTTCGCCGCCGGACTCGCGTTCGGCCTGCGCGGTACGATCGAGCGCGTGACCAACCGGGTGTTCCTGCTCTCACCGGCCAACGTCCAGGTCACCGCGGAGGACAAGGCCAAGATCGCTGAGGGCGGCTTTTTCAGCCTGAGCTAGCCCGCACGACCGAGGGACGTCGCCTGCCGTGTTGTCGATCCTGTTCCAGGTGCTCTACCTGCTGCTGTACTTCTTCCTTCTCGTCCTTCTTGCCCGATTTGTTCTCGGTGCGGTGCTGGCCTACGGTCGCCGCTGGCAACCGGGGCGCGGCGCATCGGCGGGACTGGAAGTCGTGTGGAGCGTCACTGATCCGCCCCTGCGAGCGTTGAGGCGTGTGATCCCACCACTGCGAATTGGTACCGTGAGCATCGACCTGGCCTCCCTTGTGCTCCTGGTTATCCTGTTCGTGCTGATGGAGTTCGTGTTACAGCGCCTGATCGTGGCGTTCGCCTGACCAGAGCGCTTTCGCGGCCGCAACTGACCCGAGGAGTTTCGATGCCGCTGACCCCGGCCGACGTCCACAACGTCGCCTTCAAAAAGCCGCCGATCGGCAAGCGGGGGTATGACGAGGAGGAGGTCGACGCCTTCCTGGACGAGGTCGAGCGTGAGCTGGCCCGTCTGATCGAGGAGAACAACGAGCTGCGCGCCCAGGTGGAGCGCGGCGGTCGGGGTGGCGCGCCCGCCGGCCCCGGCGGCGACGCCCGCCTCGCGGCGGAGCTCAACGACGTCAAGGCCCAGCTCGACCGGGTGCAGCGCGACAAGGCGGCCGCCGAGCAGGCGGCCCGGGCGATGCAGGCCGAGCTGGAGCAGGTCCGCACGCAGGGCGGCCCGGCGGGGGTGACCGGGGACGGCGAGCAGCAGGCGCTGCGCGTGCTGATGATGGCCCAGCGCACCGCGGACGACCACGTCTCAGACGCCCGGCGCGAGGCCGACAGCCTGCTCTCCGAGGCCCGGTCCAAGGCCGAGGAGGTCACCCGCGAGGCGCGGGCCAAGGCCGACGCCCTGGAGCGGGACGCCCGCCAGCGGCACCAGGAGGCCATGGGCGGCCTGGACGCCAAGCGGACCGCGCTGCAGAAGCACATCGAGGAGCTCAAGCAGTTCGAGCGGGAGTACCGCACCCGTCTCAAGGCCTACCTGGAGAGCCAGCTGCGTGACCTGGACGGTCGCGGGCAGGGCCTCGAGGTGGAGATGAACCGCGCCGAGGGCACCCGTGCCGCCGGCGGCAGCAACGGTCTCGCCACGGCCGGCCTCGCCGGCTCGTACGGTGGCGGCCGCGCCGGCTCGCTCGAGTCCGGCCGCTGATCCCGCGTCGGTGGCCGTCCCCGGGACGGCCACCGACCGCCCAGACCGACACGACGCGGCCGGGGGTGAGCTGTGATAGCCGCGAGCGTCCTGCTCATCCTCGTCGCGGTCGTGCTGCTGGTGGTGGGCCTGGCCGGTGGGTCGAGCCTGCTGCTGATCGTGTCGATCGCGGCCAGCCTGCTGTCCGCCGTCGCCTTCGTCGCGTTCGCCCGCCAGGCGGCCGCCGCGAGGGCCACGGCGGGTCGGGAAGCCGGCCCGCGCATCCGGACCGCACGCACCGGCCCGTCCCCGGACGAGCCGGTGAGCCCGGTCCCGCACCACACGTCGACGGTCGGCGCCGGCGGATCCGGGTGGCGGCAACCGCCCGGGTCGCCGGTGGCCGAGCCGTACGACCCGCCGGCCGAGGCATGGGCGCCCCCGGTGCCCCGCGTCGCCGGCCGGGCCGAGGTGACACCGACCTCGCCCGCGCCGGGCGACCTGTCCGAGGGTGAGCCTCCGGCCGAACACCTCACCGCCGGCGAACTGGCCCGGCTGGTGCGGCTGCCGGAGGACGTCCGGGTCGTCGACGGCCACCCCCGCTTCCACCTGACCGACTGCCCGCACCTGGTGGGTCGGGCGGACGAACCGCTGCCGGTCGCCGAGGCGGTCGAGCTCGGCTTCACCCCGTGCGCCGGGTGCGCCGCGGGCACCACGCTGCTCGCCGACGCCCGGCCCTACTGACCATGGCGATCGCGGACGCCCCGCTCACCGTCGCGGTGCGCGTGAAGCCCGGCGCGTCCCGGGCCCGGGTGGGCGGTCGCCACGACGGGCCGCACGGTCCCGCGCTCGTCGTCGCCGTGCACGCGCCGCCGGTCGACGGCCGGGCCACCGAGGCGGTCCGGCGGGCGCTGGCGGACGCGCTGGGCGTCCGGCCGGCCGCGGTGTCGCTGCGGTCCGGCGCGACCAGCCGGGACAAGATCTTCCTGGTGGCGCACCCGCCCGACGGGTTGCCCGAGGTGCTGCGTCGGCTGCGCGACGGCAGCGCCGGGTGAGGAACCGTCGGGCCGGTCGGCGATGACCCCGGGGCTGAACCTCGCGCTGCTGGTCGGCGCGGCCGTGCTGCTGGTCGCGGTGGGCGCGGTGCGCTTCTCCACCCGCCTCGGCGTGCCCAGCCTGCTGGTCTACCTGGCGCTGGGCGTGCTGATCGGCGAGGCGGGCCTGGGCATCGACTTCGACGACGTCGAGCTGACCCGGGTGCTCGGCTTCTGCGCGCTCATCGTGATCATCGCCGAGGGCGGGTTGAGCGCGCGGTGGAGCACGCTGCGCCCGGTGCTCGGGCTGGCCTCGGCGTTGTCCACGGTCGGCGTGGTGGTCAGCATCGTGGTCGTCGGCGTGGTGGTGCACCTGCTGTTGGACCTGGACTGGCGGCTGGCCCTGCTCTACGGCGCGGTGCTGTCGTCCACCGACGCGGCGGCGGTCTTCGCCACCCTGCGCCGGCTGCGCCTGCCACCGCGACTGGTGGCCACGCTGGAGGCCGAGTCCGGGATGAACGACGCCCCGGTGGTCCTGCTGGTGCTGCTGCTGTCCCGGGCCGGGGCCGAGGCGGCCCACCCCTGGTGGTACGAGGCGCTGGTGCTCGGCTACGAGCTGGGGGCGGGCGTGGCGGTCGGAGTGGGCGCCGGCCTGGCCGGGCGGTACGCGTTGCGGCGCGCCGCGCTGCCCTCGTCCGGGCTCTACCCGATCGCGGTGGTCGGGTTCACGGTGCTGGCGTACGCGGCCGGGTCGGTGCTGCACGCCTCCGGCTTCCTGGCCGTCTACGTGGCCGGGGTGCTGCTCGGCAACTCCCGGCTGCCGCACCGCCAGGCGATCCTCGGCTTCGCCGACGGGCTGGCCTGGCTGGCCCAGATCGGCCTGTTCGTGCTGCTCGGTCTGCTGGTGTCGCCGAGCCGGCTGGACGCCGCGGTGCTGCCGGCGGTGATCACCGGGCTGGCCCTGCTGCTGCTCGCCCGGCCGCTGTCGGTGGCGGTGTCCGCGCTGCCGTTCCGGGTGAACCTGCGCGAGCAGCTCTTCCTGTCCTGGGCCGGTCTGCGCGGGGCGGTGCCGATCGTGCTGGCCACCATCCCGCTCTCGCTGCGGGTGCCGGGCGCGGACCGGCTCTTCGACGCGGTGTTCGTGCTGGTGGTGATCTTCACGCTGCTCCAGGCCGGGACGCTGGCTCCGGCGGCCCGCCGGTTGGGCGTGACCGCGCCGGCGGAGGCGAGCGAGATCCTGCTGGAGACCGCGCCGCTGGAGCGGATGCGGGCCGACCTGCTCCAGATGGAGGTGCCGGCCGGCTCCCGGCTGGCCGGGGTGCACGTGGACGAGCTGCGTCTTCCGGTGGGCGCCGCGGTCACGCTGGTGCTGCGGGACGGGGTCGGTTTCGTGCCCGGCCCGGACACCCGGCTGAAGGTGGGGGACAGCCTGCTCATCGTCGCCACCGCCGGGGTGCGGGACGCCACCGAGCGGCGCTTGCGGGCGGTGAGTCGCCGGGGTCGGTTGGCCCGCTGGTTTGGGGAGTACGGGGAGGACCGGACCGGCTGATCTGCTAGCGTTCCTTTTGCCCCGATTAGTGGCAATGCGGGGCGGAAAAGCGGAGCGACGGTGCGGCACGTTGTCGGACGCCTGTACGTTCCGTATTCTTGCCAACCTCCGGAGTGTGCGGCGCGGTCGCCGTGCGCCCGTCTGTTCGTGGGGGACGCCGGCGCCGGTGACCCCTGCCCACGTATCGCTGAGCGCCGCGCCACGCGGCTGAGGGAGCTGACGATGGCGAAGCCAGCCGAGACCAGGACCGCCGGCCGCAAGCCGGTGGCGAAGGCCACCCGCAGCGCGGCGGAGACCGAGAAGATCCGGGCCGCCCTGGCGGCACGGCGGGACGAGCTCAACGCCGAGTACGATCAGACGCTGAGCGAGATCACCGAGCTGCAGCGCGACCGGTTGACCGACTCGGCCGGGGACGACCAGGCCGACACCGGCACCAAGACGTTCGAGCGCGAGCAGGAGATCTCTCTCGCCAACAGCATCAAGGAGCGGATCACGCAGGTCGAGCGCGCGCTGGAGCGCCTCGACGAGGGTGGCTACGGCTGGTGCGAGCGGTGCGGCAACCCGATCCCGGTGGAGCGGCTCGCCGCGTTCCCGTCGGCCACCCTCTGCGTGAGCTGCAAGCAGCTGGAGGAGCGGCGCTGACGTCCGCTCCCCGGCGGCCGTACGGCAGACGGTGACCGCCACCGTCGCGAGCGTCGATGGGGAGCAGATGACCGCAGCACCGCCCGCCGGGCCCGGCACCACCGAGACGGGCGCCGGCACGCCCCGCCGAAAGGCGGTCGGCCTGCTGCTCGGCGTCTCCCTGGTCTCGCTCCTGGCGGACCTCGGCACGAAGCAGCTCGCGCTCAGCGAGCTGCCCGGCCGGGAGGAGCCGGTGTCGGTGCTCGGCGGCGCCGTCTACTTCACCCTCACCCGCAACAGCGGTGCCGCCTGGAGCATCGGCGCCGACCACACCTGGGTCTTCCCGCTGATCACGTTCGGTGTGATCGGCTGGATCGCCTGGATGGCGCTGCGGCTGCGGTCGCTGCCCTGGGCGGTGTCGCTGGGTCTGGTGCTGGGCGGCGCGCTGGGCAACCTGGCCGACCGGATCTTCCGGGCGCCGGGGCACTTCGTCGGCCACGTCGTCGACATGATCAGCGTGTTCGGCCCGTACGGCGAGTTCTTCCCGGTGTTCAACCTGGCCGACAGCTCGCTGTTCTGCGGCGTGGTGCTGGCGGTCTTCCTGGAGCTGACCGGCCGGCAGCGCGACGGCTCCCGGGCCGGCGCGAAACCCGCCACCGAGGACGCCCCGGCCGACCAGAAGGAGCGCGCGTGACCGCCGCGTTCGCCACCGGTGGCGACCACCGGTCCCTGCCCGTCCCGGACGGGCTCGACGGCATGCGGCTGGACCAGGCCGTGTCCCGGCTGTTCGGGCTGTCCCGCACCGCCGCGGCGGCGCTCGTGGACGCCGGGGACGCGCTGGTCGACGGCGCGGCCCGGGCCAACTCGCACAAGGTTCGGGCCGGCTCCTGGCTGGAGGTCACGCTGCCCGCGCCGGCCGCGCCGCCGACCGTGGTGCCGCAGGCCGTGCCCGGCCTGACCGTGGTCTACGCCGACGACGACATCGTGGTGGTCGACAAGCCGGTCGGGGTGGCCGCACACCCGAGCCCCGGCTGGACCGGCCCGACCGTGATCGGCGGGCTGGCCGGCATCGGCCACCGGATCTCCACCAGCGGCGCCGCCGAGCGGCAGGGCGTGGTGCACCGGCTCGACGTCGGCACCACCGGGATCATGGCGGTGGCCAAGAGCGAGCTGGCCTACACCGCGTTGAAGCGGGCGTTCAAGGAACGCGAGGTGGAGAAGCGCTACCACGCCGTGGTGCAGGGTCACCCGGACCCGCTGCGCGGCACCATCGACGCGCCGATCGACCGGCACCCCCACCACGACTACCGCTGGGCGGTCGTCTCCGGCGGCAAGCCGAGCATCACCCACTACGACACCCTGGAGGCGTTCCCCTCCGCCAGCCTGCTCGACGTGCGGCTGGAGACCGGGCGTACGCACCAGATCCGGGTGCACTTCTCCAGCATGCGGCACCCCTGCGTCGGTGACCTGACCTACGGCGCCGACCCGACGCTGTCCGCCCGGCTCGGCCTGTCCCGGCAGTGGCTGCACGCCCGCTCGTTGAGCTTCGCGCACCCCCGCACCGGCGACGAGGTCACCTTCGTCAGCGACTACCCGGACGACCTGGCCCGGGCGCTGGAGATCCTGCGCGACTGACGTGACCGACCGTCCCGCGCCGCCGCGCCGGTCGCGTACCGCCGCGCTGACCTGGCTCGCCCTCGCCTGTGCGCTGATCGTGGTGGTCGTGGCCGTGGCGCAGCGGCGGGACCGGCCGGTGGGCGACCGCACGGTGGGCGAGGTGACCCGGGTCGGCGTGGCCGACGGCGACGCCGTGCCGGCGTACCTGCGCGCCGCCGGGGACGAGCTGGCCCGGCTCGACGCGCCCGACGGCTACGCCCTGGTCTCGTTCAGCGCCTACCTGACGCCGGCCCGGGCGGCGTCCACGCTGGGCGGCACGCCGGTGTCGGCGGTGGTCGCGCGGGTGCCGCTGCCGGGCCGGCAGACCGAGATCGTGCGCATCGCCGCGCTACGCCTGCCCGACGACGTGGTCGGCGGAATGGCCGAGGTCGCGGCGCGCAAGGACCGCGAGGCGGCGGACTATCGGGCCCGCGCCGCCGCGCCGGCGGCCACCGCCCACCCGGAGGTGCGCCGGGTGTACGCCACCGGGGCCGAGGTCGCGGCCCGGGAGGCGGACGCCTACCGGGCCGGGTGCGCCTGCGTCTACGCCGCCGTGGTGCGGGGTGGGCCGGACGCGCTGCGCACGCTCGCCGGCCGTCCCGGCGTACGCGGGGTCGACCCGGCGCCGGAGGTGACCCGCCTGGACCGCACGGTGTTCACCCCGCCGCTGCCGGAGCAGCGCGACGTGGCCCGGCCGCCGGCCGACACCGGGTTGGCGTCCGGCGACGGTATGGGTGATTCGTCGGAAGCCGCACCGACGGTGAGCGGACCCTCACCCGTCGCCCGCCCGGCCGCCACCGGGTCCGGGTCGCCCAATCCCGCTCCCACCTCCTGAGACACCCCGGTGCGCGACGGCGCGACGGGTGACACGGTGAGGAGGGCCACCGGGCGATGTGCGGAGCGGGGAGTGGTCCGAATAGGGTTTCGTTCGTAGCCTGTCAGGCGGAGATCGATGGGCTGGGGGAGGGCGAATCCTTGGACGGCAGCGAGACCGGCTGGGGTCGGCAGGGTGAGCCGGCACCGCGGTGGCGGGCGCTGCTCGACCGGGCCCGGCTGGGCGGTCGCGGCGCGGAGCACACCGACGCCGACCGGCGCGCCGAGGAGAACCCGGCACCACCGCCCGAGCCGTTGCCGCGTCGCGGCGCGGGCAACGGTTGGACCGGCCGCGCCGCCGCCGTCGGCCGCGCCGCCGACGGGTCGTACGGCGCCGAGCCCGGCTACCGCGCCGAGGCCACGTTCCGGGTCGACCCCGCCTTCCGCGCCGACCCCCGCCTCGACGGCGAGCCGGCCTACCGCGCGGAGCCCGCGTATCGCGCCGACCCGGAGCCGCCGGCCGCGCCGAGCTGGCGGGCCGAGCCGTCGTACGCCCCCGAGTCGTCCTGGCGCGGCGAGGCGCCCCTCGCCCCGGAACCACGCGCGGAACCGTCGTGGGGCGGCGAGCCGGTCCCCGAGCCGCGCGGGCGCGCCGAGGCGCCGGTCGAGTCCCGCTACGCGCTGCTCGACGGCGGCTACCGGCCCGCGCCGCCCCCGGCGGAGTCCCGCTACGCGCTGTTGGACCGGGGCCGCTACCGGCCGGAGACCCCGCCCGCCCCGGAGCCGGTGCTGCCCGCCCCGCGACGGCCGGTGGAGGCCCGGCCCGGCCCGGTCGAGCCGACGCCGGCGCGGTGGCGCGCCCGGGCCCCGCAGCAGGACCCCGAGCTGGAGCGGGCGACCGGGGTGCTCCGCCGCGAGCTGGGCACGCCCCGGGTGCTCGCCTTCGCCAACCCCAAGGGCGGGGTGCACAAGACCACCGCGACAGTGCTCGCCGCGGCCACCGTGGGCAGCGTGCGTGGGCGCGGCGTGCTCGCCTGGGACGACAACGAACTGCGCGGCACGCTCGGTCTGCGGGCCGGCAGCGCCCGCCACGCCCGCACCATCCGCCACCTGGTCCACGATCTGGCGCAGATCGAGATCCTGGAGGGCGACACGCTGCTGTCGCACCTCGACGACTACCTGCGGCACGCCTCCGACGGCTCCTACGACGTGCTGGCCGGCGAGGAGAGCCCGCGGTTCGCCCAGCGCCTCGACCAGTTCACCGTCAAGCGGGTGCTGGAATTGCTGCGCCGGACCCACGAGGTGGTCTGCGTGGACACCGGCAACAACGTGGAGAGCCCGAACTGGCGCACCGTCATGCAGGCCGCCGACCAGCTCGTGGTGACCACCGTGCCGCGTGAGGACGCCGCCTTCAGCGCCGACTGGATGCTCGACCTGCTGCACGAGGTCGGCATGGGTGAGCTGGCCGATAACGCGGTCACGCTCATCTCCTGCCCGACCCCGGGTCGCACCTCCCTGCAGGACGACCTGGAGCGGCACTTCGCCACCCGCACCCGGGCCGTCGCCGTGGTGCCCTACGACCCGGCGCTGGAGACCGGCTCCTCGATCGAATACCACCAGCTCCAGGCGGAGACCCGGGACGCCTGGCTCAAGGCGGCCGCGGTGATGGTGGAGCCGTTCGCGCGCTGACCGCCCACCACCGCCCCGCGCCGGGCCCCGGCCTGAGAGGATCACCGGGTGAGTCCGGACACCCCTGATCCCGAGCGTCCCGGCGGCGGACCGACCGACCGGCAGGCGCCCGAGGCGGCGCAGTCCGCCGGCGCCCGCGCGACCGACGGGCGGTCGCCCGAGGGCGCCCGCACGGCCGACGCGCAACCACCCGCCTGGCCGAGTGGCCTGCCGGTGCCCGCCGGCACCCCGGTCACCGCGCCCGGCGCGGACCCGCTCGCCGGCCACCCGGGCGTCGTGGGGCAGCTCGCCGGAGCCGCCCCGGCCGCCCGGCGCGCCGTGCGCCGCCCGGTCGCGACGGTCCTCGGCCTGGCCGCGCTGCTGACCGCGCTCGGCGCGCCGCTGGGGTTGCTGTGGGCGTGGCTGGCGCCGGACACACCGGTGCGACAGACCCCGGACGGGGCGGTCTACGTCACCCCGCAGCCGGAACAGCCGATCGCCGCCGACGGCTGGTTCAGCCTCCTGGCGCTCGGCTTCGGCGTGCTCGCCGCGGTCGCGCTCTGGGTGCTGCTGCGTCGTCGACGCGGCCCGGCCGGCCTGCTCGCGGTGACGCTGGGCGGGCTCGGCGCGGCCGTGGTGGCCTGGCAGGTGGGCCGCCGGATCGGGCTGGCCACGTTCCAGCGGCTGCTGGACACCGCGCCGCCGGGCACCGACTTCACCAAGCCCGCCGACCTGCGCGCCGGCGGCGTCGACTGGTACGGGCCGCTGCCCGTGCCGCACGGCAGCCTGCTGCTCGCCGCGTTCGGCGCGGCCGTCACCTACACGCTGCTGGCCGGGTGGTCCCGCTGGCCGTCGCTGCGCCCGGAACCCGAGCCCGGCGGCCACTGGCCGCCCCCGACGGGTCAGGCGGGCCACTGGCCGCCCCCGACGGGTCAGGCGGGCGACTGGTCGCCCCTGCCGGGTCAGGCGGGCGACCGGCCGCCACCCGGGATCAGTTCGGCGCCGGAAGACCCGCCAGCTCGCTGAGCGGCACCGGCACGGCCCGCACCTGGCGCAGCAGCGCCGTCTCCCGGTGCAGCAGGCGTAGCTCGGCGCGCAGCCGGCCGGGGGTGTCGTCGATGGCGAGCAGCCGCTGCCGGTCCGCGACGGTCAGCGCGGCGGTCGCGGCGACCAGGTGCGACAGCACGGTCGGGTCCTCGGGCAGCTGCTCGGAGATGTCCTCCGGGTCCGGCCGGATCAGGCCCAGATAGTGCCGGAACACCGAGATCACCCGGGCCGCCAGCAGATCGGCCGTCTCGTCCGGGCCGGTCGGCTCGGGCAGCCACTCCACCTCGGCGGTGAGGTAGGGCTCGGCGGCGTCGTCGACCTCGGCGATGCGGAACCTCCGCCGCCCCACGGTGACGATGTCGAAACCGCCGTCGGCCAGCTCGGTGACCTGCCGCAGCTCGGCGGTGCAGCCCACCTCGTGCAGGGTGACCGGGCCGCCGGCCAGCCCGGACCGCCCCGGCGGCCCGGCGGGCGCGACCTCCCACCCGGCCTGGATCGCCACCACCCCGAACTCGCGGGGCGCGCCCTCGGGCAGCCCGACCAGGTGGCGGACCAACGCCCGGTAGCGCTCCTCGAAGATGTGCAGCGGAAGGACCAGCCCGGGGAAGAGGACGGTCCCGAGGGGGAACACCGGCAGCCGTGCGCTCACGTGATCGAGCGTATCCCCCGGACGCCCGTCCGGCGTGTCCCGGCTCACCGTCCCGGCGTGCGGGCGGCCCCGACCGGTCCGCGCGGCGGCGGCCTAGACTCGCAGACGTGCTGAATCGGATCGACCTGCGCGGCGGGGCACGCGACCCGCGCCGCCTGCTGCCCCGTGCCCAGCTCGACGTCTCCGTGGCGGTCGAGCGGATCCGCCCGCTCGTCGAGGCGGTCCGCGAGCATGGATACCCGGCGATCCGGGAGGCCAGCGAACGGTTCGACGGTGTCTCGCCGGAGCGTCTGCGGGTGCCGGTGGAGGTGATCCGCGCCGCCGAGGACGAGCTGGACCCGCAGGTCCGGGCCGCGCTGCTGGAGTCGATCACGCGGGCCCGCAAGGTCCACGACGACCAGCGTCGCACCGACCACACCACCCAGGTCGTGCCGGGCGGCACGGTGACCGAGCGGTGGGTGCCGGTCGACCGGGTCGGCCTCTACGTCCCCGGCGGCCTGGCCATGTACCCGTCGACCGTGGTGATGAACGTCGTCCCGGCCCAGGCGGCCGGGGTCCGCTCGCTGGTGGTGGCCAGCCCGCCGCAGAAGGACAACGACGGCCTGCCCGACCGGCGGGTCCTCGCCGCCTGCGCGCTGCTCGGCGTCGACGAGGTCTACGCCGTCGGCGGCGCCCAGGCGGTGGCGATGCTGGCGTACGGCGCCACCGTCGACCCGGCCGGCGCGGAGCGCTGCGAGCCGGTCGACATGATCACCGGCCCGGGCAACATCTGGGTCACCGCGGCCAAGCGGCTGCTGCGCGGCGTGGTCGGCATCGACGCCGAGGCCGGCCCGACCGAGATCGCCATCCTGGCCGACCACACCGCCGACCCGGCGCACGTCGCCGCCGACCTGATCAGCCAGGCCGAGCACGACCCCCTCGCGGCCAGCGTGCTGGTCACCCCGTCCACCGAGCTGGCCGACGCGGTTGACGCCGAACTGGCCCGGCAGGCGCCGGCCGCCAAGCACGCCGAGCGGATCGGCACCGCGCTGCGCGGCGAGCAGAGCGGCGTGGTCCTCGTCGACGACCTGGAGGCGGGGCTGCGGGTGGTCGACGCGTACGCGGCCGAGCACCTGGAGATCCAGACCGAGAACGCCCGCGAGTGGGCGCTGCGGGTGCGCAACGCCGGCGCGGTCTTCGTCGGCGCGTGGTCACCGGTCTCGCTGGGCGACTACTGCGCCGGCTCCAACCACGTGCTGCCCACCGGCGGGTGCGCGCGGCACTCGTCCGGCCTGTCCGTGCAGTCCTTCCTGCGCGGCATCCACCTGGTCGAATACACGCAGGACGCGCTGCGCGAGGTGGCCCCGCACGTGGTCACACTGGCGACGGTCGAGGACCTGCCGGCGCACGGCCAGGCGGTCAGTGTCCGGTTCCCCGAGGGCGGCACCTCGTGACCACGCTCGACGACCTGCCCATCCGGGACGACCTGCGCGGGCGCAGCCCGTACGGCGCGCCGCAGCTCGACGTGCCGGTGCGGCTGAACACCAACGAGAACTCCTACCCGGTCCCCGACCCGGTGGTCGAGGCGATCGGCAAGGCCGTCGCGGCCGAGCTGCGCGACCTCAACCGTTACCCGGACCGGGACGCCGTGGCGCTGCGCGCCGACCTGGCCGCCTACCTCGGTCACGGGCTCACCGCCGACCACGTCTGGGCGGCCAACGGCTCCAACGAGATCCAGCAGCAGCTGCTCCAGGCGTTCGGCGGTCCCGGGCGCACCGCGCTCGGGTTCACCCCGGCCTACTCGATGCACCCGCTGCTGGCGCTCGGCACCGGCACCCGGTGGGTGCCGGGCGCGCGCGACGCCGACTTCGGCCTCACCGCCGCCGACGCGGTGGCCCAGGTCCGGGCGCACCGCCCCGACGTGGTCTTCCTCTGCTCGCCGAACAACCCGACCGGCACCGCGCTCGACCCGGCGGTGGTCGCCGCCGTGCTGGACGAGGCGCCCGGCATGGTGGTCGTGGACGAGGCGTACGCCGAGTTCGCCCGCGCCGGCACGGTCAGCGCGCTCGCGGTGCTGCCCGGCCACCCGCGGCTGGTGGTCACCCGCACCATGAGCAAGGCCTTCGGGTTCGCCGGCGGCCGGCTCGGCTACCTGGCAGCCGACCCGGCGGTGGTGGAGGCGGTGCAGCTGGTCCGGTTGCCCTACCACCTCTCCGCGCTCACCCAGGCCGCCGCGCGGGCGGCGCTGGCGCACCGGGACGCGCTGCTCGGCACCGTCACCGCGATCAAGGAGCAGCGCGACCGGATCGTCGCCGCGCTGCGTGCCCGGGGCCACCGCGTCGCCGACAGCGACGCCAACTTCGTGCTCTTCGCCGTCGACGGCGACCAGGGCGCCGCCTGGCGTACCCTGCTCGACGCCGGCGTGCTGGTCCGCGACGTCGGCCTGCCCGGCTGGCTGCGGGTCACCGCCGGAACGCCGGCCGAGACCGACGCCTTCCTCACCGCAACGGAGAAGCTGTCATGAGCCGCACCGCCCGGATCGAGCGGGTCACCAACGAGACCAAGGTGCTGATCGAGATCGACCTCGACGGCACCGGCGAGGCCGACATCTCCACCGGCGTCGGCTTCTACGACCACATGCTGAACCAGATCGCCCGGCACGGCGGCTTCGACCTGACCGTGCACACCGTGGGCGACCTGGAGATCGACGCGCACCACACGATGGAGGACACCGCGCTCGCGCTGGGCGCGGCGTTCGACCGGGCGCTGGGCGACAAGGCGGGCATCCGCCGGTACGGCTCGGCCACCGTGCCGATGGACGAGGTGCTGGTCCGAGCCGCGGTCGATCTGTCCGGCCGCCCGTACGTGGTGCACGACGAGCCGGCGCTGGCCCCGTACATCGGGCCGGTCTACCCGACCAGCATGACCCGGCACATCTGGGAGTCGTTCGGTCAGGCGGCCAGGATCACGCTGCACGTGGACGTGCTGCGGGCGGCCCGACCCGGTGGCCACCCGGACGCGCACCACGTGGTCGAGGCCCAGTTCAAGGCGGTCTCCCGCGCGCTGCGCGAGGCCACCGCGCTCGACCCGCGCAACGCGGGCGTGGTGCCGAGCACGAAGGGCGCGCTCTGATGCGGGTGTGGCCGACGCTGCTGCTGATCCTGGCCGGGGTGCTGGTCGGCGGGACCTGGTCGCTCTACAAGCAGGGCGCCAACCGGGCCGCCGTCGTGGTCACCGGCCTGCTGGCCGCGCTGGCCACCGCCGGCGGGCTGCTCTGGCTGCTGCCCGGGGAGGGCTGATGGCGCGGGTGGTGGTGCTCGACTACGGCTCGGGCAACCTGCGTTCGGCCGAGCGCGCGCTGGAGCGGGCCGGCGCCGACGTGACGGTCACCGCCGACCTGGCCGCCGCCGCGACCGCCGACGGCCTGGTGGTGCCGGGCGTGGGCGCGTTCGCCGCGTGCATGGCCGGGATCGAGGAGCTGGGCGCCGGTCCGGTCATCGCCGACCGGGTCGCCGCCGGCCGGCCGGTGCTCGGCATCTGCGTCGGCATGCAGGTGCTCTTCGGGCACGGCGAGGAACACGGCGTGGTCACCAAGGGGCTCGGGCTGCTGCCGGGCGGCGTGACCCGGCTGCCCGCGCCCCGGCTGCCGCACATGGGCTGGAACACGGTGGCGGCCCCGGACGGCTCGGTGCTCTTCGCCGGGTTGCCGTCCGACGCCCGGTTCTACTTCGTCCACTCCTACGGCGTCACCGACCCGGCCGCGCTGGCCGCCGCCGGCGCCACCGTGACCACCGCCCACCACGGCGCGGACTTCGTCGCGGCGGTGGAGCGGGGTCCGCTGTCGGCCGCCCAGTTCCACCCGGAGAAGTCCGCCGACACGGGGGCCGCGTTGCTGCGCAACTGGCTCGGCACGCTTGAGTAAGGAGCGGGCCCGGCGGCGGGCGGTCCGCGAGGCCGAGCAGGAGCGCGAGCGCGCCGCCCGCGCCCGCCGCACGGCCCGCCGTCAGTGGCGCCGGTCTGTCGTACGCCGCCTGACGCCGCGCCTGCGCCGGGGGCGCACCGGCCGGCTGCGCCGGCACAGCCGCGGCGAGCGGGCGGCGATCGTGCTGTTCACCGCCGTCGCGGTGGTCGGCATCTGGAGTTTCGTCGACGACCTCGCCCTTCGTCTGGCGTTGGTCGTGTTGTTGCTGCTGGTCCTGCCGGCGATCGTGGTGATCGCGCTGGACCGTCGTTGAGGATGCGAGGAGAGAAGCGTTGAGCCTTGACCTGTTGCCCGCCGTGGACGTCGCCGACGGCCAGGCCGTCCGGCTCGTGCAGGGCGCCGCCGGCAGCGAGACCGCGTACGGCGACCCGCTGGAGGCGGCCCTCGCCTGGCAGTCCGACGGCGCCGAGTGGATCCACCTGGTGGACCTGGACGCGGCGTTCGGCCGTGGCTCGAACGCCGCGCTGCTCGCCGAGGTGGTCGGCAAGCTCGACGTCAAGGTGGAACTCTCCGGCGGCATCCGGGACGACGAGTCGTTGCGGGCGGCGCTTGGCACCGGGGCGGCCCGGGTCAACATCGGCACCGCCGCGCTGGAGGACCCGCAGTGGTGCGACCGGATCTGCGGCGAGTACGGCGACCGGGTGGCGATCGGGTTGGACGTGCGCGGCCGCACCCTGTCGGCGCGCGGCTGGACCCGCGACGGCGGTGACCTGTGGGAGGTGCTGGCCCGGCTGGACGCCGCCGGCGCGGCGCGGTACGTGGTCACCGACATCACCAAGGACGGCACCATGCGGGGGCCGAACCTGGACCTGCTGCGCGAGGTGTGCGCCCGCACCGACGCGCCGGTGATCGCCTCCGGTGGCGTGTCCACGCTGGACGACCTGCGGGCGCTGGCCACGTTGGAGCCGGTCGGGGTCGAGGGTGTGATCGCGGGCAAGGCGCTCTACGCCGGCGCGTTCACCGTCGCCGAGGCGCTCGCCACGCTGCGGGCCGGCGCGTGACGGCAGGCCCGGGCGAACTGCCGGTCGACGACACGGCGGTGACCCGGCTCGGCTCGGGCGGCCCCTGGGAGGCGCTCTATGGCTACTCGCGGGTGGTCCGGGCCGGGTCCCTGGCGATCACGGCCGGCTGCACCTCCACCGTGGACGGCCGGGTGGCGCACGTGGGGGACGCGGCGGCGCAGACCGCGCAGGCGATCCGGATCGGCCTGGACGCGCTGGCCGAGGTGGGCGCGGAGCCGGGCGACGTGGTGCGGACCCGGATGTACGTGACCGACCGGCTCTACGTCGACGAGGTCGGCCGGGCGCACAACGCGGTGTTCGGTCCGGTGCGTCCGGTGGCGACCATGGTGGTGGTGGCCGGCCTGATCGACCCGGAGCACCTGGTCGAGGTCGAGCTGGAGGCGTATCTCCCCGTCGGCTGAGCCGGCCCCCTCCCGGTGCCACGGCCGGACGCGGGAGAGGGGCGCCTTTCCGGTGCCTTTCGAGCTGATATCAGAAACGACTCACCCGCACGGCACTTCCGCGGCGGGCCTGGCCCGTCCGGATGTCCGGAGCTGCCGGCGGCGGTGGGCGCGGTCCGTCCGGAAGCCCGGCGCGGTGCCTGAGTCGTTTCCGATATCAGCTCGAAAGGCGGTGCCGGGCGATGGCCCGCTCCGCCTGCGAACGGCATCCCCGCGCAATCAAGTTGTGCACAACTTGATTGCGCGCTACTGTTCAAGGCGTGACCGATGATCTGGTGCTACGCCGGCAGGTGTGCTTCGCCCTCTACGCGGCGTCGCGCGCCCTGACCGACGTCTACCGGCCCATCCTCGACGAGCACGGACTGACCTACCCGCAGTACCTCGTGCTGCTGGTGCTCTGGGAGCGCGGCGACGACGCCCCCACGGTCTCCGAGCTCGGCGCGCGGCTCCGGCTCGACTCCGGCACGCTCTCCCCGCTGCTCAAGCGGCTGGAGGCGGCCGGCCTGGTGGTGCGTACCCGCTCGGCTGCCGACGAGCGCCGGGTCGAGGTGGGCCTCACCGACCGCGGCCGGGCGCTGCGGGAGCGGATGGAGGACGTGCCGCTGCGGGTGGCCCGCGCCACCGGCCTCACCGAGGCCGAGCTGGTCGGGCTGCGCGACACCCTCACCCGGGTCACCGAGACGATCCACTCACCGAAGGAGCAGTGACATGCAGGTGCTCTACACCGCGTCCGCCCGGGCCACCGGCGACGGCCGCGACGGCCACGTCCGCACCTCCGACGGCACCGTCGAGCTGGACCTCGCCGTGCCGAAGGAGATGGGCGGCGCCGGTGGCGCGGCCAACCCGGAGCAGCTCTTCGCGGCCGGCTACGCCGCCTGCTTCCACTCCGCGCTGCGCATCGTCGCGCGCCAGGCCAAGGCGGACGTCACCGGCTCCGTCGTCGAGGCCGAGGTGGGCATCGGCCCGAACGGCAGCGGCGGCTACGGCCTGACCGTCACGCTGGTGGTGGACCTGCCCGCCGTCGAGCGCTCGGCCGCCGCGCGGTTGGTCGACGCGGCGCACCAGGTCTGCCCCTACTCCAACGCGACCCGCGGCAACATCGAGGTCGCCCGCACCGTCCGGGAGGCGCTGTGACTGCGAACCGGGAGATCCACCTGGCGTCTCGCCCGCAGGGGTGGCCGACCGCCGACAACTTCCGGCTGGTCACCACCGAGGTACCGACGCCGGGTCCGGGCCAGGTCGTGGTCCGCAACCAGTTCATGTCGGTGGACCCGTACATGCGCGGCCGGATGAACGACGTCAAGTCGTACGTGCCGCCGTTCGCGCTGGACGCCCCGCTCGACGGCGGCGCGATCGGTGAGGTGGTGGCCGGCGAGGCCGAGGGCGTCAAGCCCGGCGACGTCGTCCTGCACGGCTTCGGCTGGCGCGAGTACGCGCTCGTCGACGCGAAGGCCGTCCGCAAGGTCGACCCGGGCGTCGCCCCGGTCAGCGCCTACCTGAGCGTGCTCGGCATGACCGGGCTGACCGCGTACGCCGGGCTGCTCGACGTGGCCGCGATGAAGCCGGGCGAGACCGTCTTCGTCTCCGGCGCGGCCGGCGCGGTGGGCAGCATGGTCGGCCAGATCGCGAAGCTGCGCGGCGCCGGCCGGGTGATCGGCAGCGCCGGTTCCCGGGCGAAGGTCGAGCGGCTCACCGCGCTCGGCTTTGACGCCGCGTTCGACTACCACGACGGACCGGTGTACGAGCAGCTCAAGGCCGCCGCCCCGGACGGCGTCGACGTCTACTTCGACAACGTCGGCGGAGACCACCTGGAGGCCGCGATCGAGGCGATGAACCTGCACGGCCGGGCCGCCATCTGCGGCATGATCGCCCAGTACAACTCGACCGAGCCACCGGCCGCCCCGCGCAACCTGGCGCTGGTGATCGGCAAGCGGCTGACGCTGCGCGGCTTCCTGGTCGGCGACCACGGGCACCTGCGTGAGCAGTTCGTCCAGGAGATGGCCGGCTGGCTGCGCGAGGGCCGGCTGTCCTACGACGAGACCGTGGTCGACGGCATCGAGCAGGCGCCCGAGGCGTTCCTCGGCCTGCTGCGCGGCGAGAACCTCGGCAAGATGCTCGTCCGGCTCTGACCGACGGGCGACCCGGCGGCGGTGGCCGGCCTCACAGGCCGGTCGCCGCCGCCCGCGCGTTGGCTAGGCTTCGGGGCATGACGGTGGCGGTACGGGTGATCCCGTGTCTGGACGTGGACGCCGGGCGGGTGGTCAAGGGAGTCAACTTCCTCGACCTGCGCGACGCCGGCGACCCGGTGGAACTGGCGGCGGCGTACGACCGGGCCGGCGCGGACGAGCTGACGTTCCTCGACGTGACCGCCTCGTCCAGCGACCGCGGCACCATGCTCGACGTGGTGCGGCGCACCGCCGAGTCGGTGTTCATCCCGCTCACCGTCGGCGGCGGCGTCCGGCAGGTCGCCGACGTCGACACGCTGCTGCGGGCCGGGGCGGACAAGGTCGGGGTGAACACCGCGGCGATCGCCCGGCCGGAGCTGATCGCCGAGATCGCCGACCGGTTCGGCCGGCAGGTGCTGGTGCTCTCGCTGGACGTGCGGCGTGCGCCGGCCGGCACCACGCCGAGCGGCTTCGAGGTGACCACCCACGGCGGCCGCCGGGGCACCGGCCTGGACGCGGTCGAGTGGGCCGCGCGCGGCGCGGAGCTGGGCGCGGGAGAGATCCTGCTCAACTCGATGGACGCCGACGGCACCAAGACCGGGTTCGACCTGCCGTTGATCGAGGCGGTCCGCGCGGTGGTCGAGGTGCCGGTGATCGCCAGCGGTGGCGCGGGCGCGGTGGCGCACTTCCCCCCGGCGGTCGGCGCGGGCGCCGACGCGGTGCTCGCGGCCAGCGTCTTCCACTTCGGCGAGCTGACCGTCGGCGAGGTCAAGGACGCGTTGCGCGGCGCCGGGCACCCGGTGCGCTGACCGCGGCGGTCAGGGTCGGCCGGAGTGCCCCTCGGGGGAGCGACGTGGCATCGGAATCGACCGGACGACATATTCCTGGACGGCGGCGGCGTGGTCGTCCTCGTCGAGGCGCCACTCGGACTCGCCCGGCGGGTGCCGGCGGCTCAGCACGCCCTGCACCGTGTCGACCGTGGTGCCCAGCCCGGCGCTGGGCCGGGTGCGCCAGAGGCGCTCACCGTCCGGGGTGACCCGGAACCAGCCGTCGGCGACGCTGACCAGCCCCGCGCCGACGAGCCGGCGGACCGCTCCCTCGACCTCGTGCCGCTCGGGAATGGCCTGGTTGAGGTGGTCGGCGGTGGAGAGGACGTCGGCGAGGCGCACCCCCTCGGGGCGGCGTGTCGCGGCGGCCCGGCGGTGCCGGCCGGCACCGCTCGCGATGACCAACGCGACGAAGATCCAGGCGTCGCTCCAACGCCATCCGTTCTCCCCCATGTACGAATGATGCCCGGCGACGGCGGCGGAGAAAACACCTGGTTTCGGTGCCGTACGTCGTCGCAGCTCAGGGCCGTCCGGCTCGTCCCACCCCGTGGCGGTCGGCCCGACGGCGGTCACGTAGCGTAAGCGTCCACCGGTCGGGTGGGGATGGCGAAGATCGGGATGAACATCTGCGCGAGCGGTCCGATGGCCAGCGCGTAGGCCACGGTGCCGAGCCCGACCGTCCCGCCGAGCAGCCACCCCAGGGCCAGCACGGTGACCTCGATGACGGTCCGGACCAGCCGCACCGACCAGCGCGGGTGGCGGGCGACGAACCCGGTCATCAGGCCGTCGCGGGGGCCGGGGCCGAGCCCGGCGCCCAGGTAGAGGCCGGTGGCGGCGCCGTTGGCGACGATGCCGACGACCAGCAGCGCGGCCCGCACCGGCAGGCCCTCGCCCGGCGGCAGGACGGCCAGGGTGGCGTCGACGACCAGCCCGATCACCACGACGTTGCTCACCGTGCCCAGGCCGGGGCGTTGCCGCAGCGGGATCCAGAGCAGCAGCACGAGCGCGCCGACGGCGATGGTGACGGTGCCGAAGGAGAGGCCGGTCTGGCGGGCGAGCCCCTGGTGGAACACGTCCCAGGGGTCCAGACCGAGTCCGGAGCGGATCATCAGCGCCATGCTCACGCCGTAGAGGGCGAGACCGGCGTAGAGCTGGGTGAGCCGTCGCGCCGGCCGGTGCCGGAGATTGCCAAGCTGAGCCATGCATGCCACCCTAGGGGCCAATTGCGGAGTGCAAGGGGGCCAATTCCGGAGGTGTGGCCATGACGACCCAGGTACGCGGTGTCCAATTGGCGCGTCTGCTCGGCCAGTGGCACGCGTTGCCCGGTCGACGGCGCAGCCCCGACTACGCCGCGCTCGCCAGCGCCGTGCGGGGGCTGCTCGCCGACGGCCGGCTGCCCCTGGGGGTACGCCTGCCGGCCGAGCGCGAGCTGGCCGAGGCGTTGCGGATCAGCCGGACCACCGTCACCGCCGCGTACCGGGAGCTGCGGGAGACCGGCCACCTGGCCAGCCGCCGGGGCGCCGGGAGCTGGACCATGCTGCCCGGCACCCACCGGGTCGCCAGCACCGGCCTGTGGACCCCGCTAGACGACCGGGACATGATCGACCTCGGGGTGGCCGCGCTCTCCGCGCCGGCCCAGCTCGTCCCGGCCGCCCGGGCGGCCGCCGAGGACCTGCCCCGCTACCTCGGCGGCGCCGGCTACCACCCCACCGGCATCATCGAGCTGCGTGAGGCGGTCGCCCGCGGCTACACCGACCGCGGGCTGCCCACCAGCCCGGAGCAGATCATGGTCACCAGCGGCACCCAGCACGCGCTGGACCTGGTGCTGCGGCTGGCCCTGTCACCCGGCGGCGGGGTGCTGGTGGAGTCGCCCACCTACCCCAACGCGCTCGCCGCGCTCGCCGCACGCCGGGCCCGGATCAGCACCCATGGGCTCTCCGACGACGGCTGGGACGCCGACCTGCTGCTCGGCAGCATCCGGCAGACCCGGCCGAAGCTCGCGTACCTGATCCCGGAGTTCCACAACCCGACCGGTCACCTGATGGCCGCCGACCTGCGCGAGCGGCTGGTGGGCGCGGCGCACGCGGCCGGCACCGACCTGGTGGTGGACGAGTCCTTCGTCGACCTGCCGCTGGACGGCACCCCGCTGCCGCCCCCCGTGGCGGTCTTCGACCGGCACTCCCGGGTGATCAGCATCGGTGGGATGAGCAAGCCCTACTGGGGCGGCCTGCGGATCGGCTGGGTGCGCGCCTCCGCGCCCCAGGTGCAGCGCCTGGCCGCGGCCCGGGTCGGCGTGGACATGGCCAGCCCGGTGCTCGACCAGCTCGTCGCCGTGCACCTGCTCGACCAGGCGCCGGCCATCGTGACCGCTCGCCGGGCGCAGCTCGCCACCCAGCGGGACGCGCTGGTCGCGGCGCTCGCCGAGCGGCTCCCGGACTGGCGGGTCACCGTGCCGCGCGGCGGCGTCACGCTCTGGGCCGAGCTGGACGGCCCGATCTCCAGCGCGCTGGCCCGGGCCGCCGAGGAGGTCGGCGTACGGCTGGCGCCCGGCCCCCGGTTCGGCCTGGACGGGACGCTGGAGCGGTTCCTCCGGCTGCCCTTCACGCTGCCGGCCGCCGAGCTGGCGGAGGCGGTCGGGCGGCTCGCCGCGGTCCGCTACGACCTGGACCGGGCCGGCCGGCCGCAGTGGCGGGAGCCGAGCGTCATCGCCTGACCCGCCCGCCGCCCGATCCGGTGGGTGTCCGGGGAACCGGGTCACCGGCCCGGCCCGGCCCCGCAGACTGCGCGGGTGGGCAACGGGGGCGGTGCGCGGTGGTCGCGGTCGGTGCGGCCCGGCGCGCCGGGCTCCCGGACCACCCGGCTGGAGCTCTTCTACGACCTGGTCTTCGTCTTCGCGTTCATCAGCGTCACCACGCTCACCGCCAGCGAACTCACCCCGGCCAACCTCTACCGCTTCGTGCTGGTGCTGGCCCTGCTGTGGTGGTCGTGGACCGGGTTCGCCCGGATGGGCAACGCGCTGCGCGCCGACCAGGGCGTGCTGCCGCTGGTCGGCTTCGTCACCGTGGCCGCGACGTTCCTGCTGGTGCTCAGCGTGCCCGGCGCGTTCGTGGACCGCCCGGGCGGGCTGCCCGGGCCGCTGGTCTTCGCCGGGTCCTACTTCGTGATCCGGATGGCCCAGCTCGCCGTCCTCGGCTGGACGGACCGCGCCGACCCGGTCCGCCGCCGCCGTCTCCTGATCCGCGCCCTGGTCCCGGTCGTGGCCACCGTGCTGCTGGTGGTCGCCGGAACCGTCCCGTCCCGGCTGCCGGAGGGACGGCTCGCGACCGGGCTGCAACTGACGCTCTGGACGTTGGCGCTGCTGGTTGAGTACGTCGTCGGGGTGACGCTGGCGCGGCGCTGGTGGGTGGTGGTCTCGGCCGGGCACTGGGCGGAGCGGCACGCCCTGATGGTGCTGGTCGCGCTCGGAGAGTCGATCATCGCACTCGGGCTCGGCCCGAAGCGGGGACTGCCGCTGACCGGCCCGGTGGCGGTGGCCGCGCTGCTCGGCATCCTGATCGTGGCGGCGCTCTGGTGGGCGTACTTCGACACCCTGGCGTTCGCGATGGAGCAGGCGTTGCACCACGCCCGGGACCGCGTCGCCCGGCTGCGGCTGGCCCGCGACGTCTACACGTTCCTGCACCTGCCGATGATCACCGGCACCATCCTCTACGCGCTCGGCCTCAAGGACCTGCTGGCCGAGGTCGCCGCGCGCGAGACCCCCACGTGGGGGTGGCCGCTGGGCGACTTCTGGGGCGCCGTGCTGTTCGGCGGCGTCGCGCTCTACCTGCTCAGCCTCGCCGGCTGCTGGAGGCTGGCGCTGCGCGAGACGCACTGGCCGCTGCCGGTCACGGCGGCGGCGCTCGCCGCCGCCGGTCCGTTCGCGTTCCGCATCCCGGAGGTGGGCGCGCTGGCCGTCCTGGCGGTCGTCACCGCCGGCGGTGTCGCCTGGGAGACGCGCAGCGAGGACGGGCGGCGGCGCCGGGTGCGCCGGCTGGCCCTGGAGGAGCAGCTCGCCGCGGAGGCCGAGCAGAGCCGGTGGCGGCAGCGGCACCTGTGACCGACGTCCCGGCCCGCGACGGGGCCGACCGGCCGTGCCCCGGGACGGTGGGGCACGGCCGGTCGGCCTCTCGGGTGTCGCCTACAGCTCGGCGAGCGTGCCCTCGTACATCTTGTCGATCTCGCCGGCGAAGTTGGTCTCCACGCTGCGGCGCTTGATCTTCAGCGACGGGGTGACCTCGCCGTCCTCGATGGTGAGGTCGCGGGGGAGGATCGTCACCTTCTTGATCGTCTCCCAGCGGTTGAGCTTGGCGTTCAGCTCGGCCACGTAGCCCTCGACCATCTCCCGCGCCTGCGGCGAGGTGACGATCGTGGTGTAGTCGCTGCCCTCCAGCGGGGTGCCGGCGGCCCAGCCCTTGATCGCGTCCGGGTCCAGCGTGACCAGCATGGTGCAGTAGTTGCGGGCCTGGCCGATCACCACCGCCTGGGAGGTGTACGGGCAGACCGCCTTGAACATGCCCTCGATGTGCGACGGCGCGACGTACTTGCCGCCGGACGTCTTGACCAGGTCCTTCTTCCGGTCGGTGATGCGCAGGTAGCCGTCGTCGTCGAGGGTGCCGATGTCGCCGGTGCGGAAGAAGCCGTCGGCGGTGAACGCCTCGGCGGTCTCCTGCGGCAGGTTGTGGTAGCCGCGCATGACCGGACGACCGCGCATCAGGATCTCGCCGTCGGTGTCGATCCGGCACTCCAGGTCGCCCATGGCCCGGCCCACGCTGCCGATCTTCAGGCCGCCGGGCGGGTTGACGAAGGCGCCGGCGCTGGTCTCGGTGAGACCGTAGCCCTCGGAGATGGGCAGGTTCGCGGCGGCGAAGAACGTGGCGATCTCCTTGCTCAGCGGCGCCGCGCCGGAGACCAGCACCCGCATCCGGCCGCCGAGCCGGGCCTGGAGCTTGCTGAAGACGAGCTTCTCGGCGAGCGCGTACTTCAGCCGCAGGCCGGCCGGGACCGGCTTGCCGGCCTGCTCCAGCGCGACCTTCTCCTTGCCGACCGTGACGCCCCAGGCGAAGATCTTGGCCTTCGCGCCGCCGGCGCCCTGCGCGGTGGTGACCGCCTTGTTGTAGACCTTCTCGAAGACCCGGGGCGCGCCGCACATCAGCGTCGGGCGGACCACGCCGAGCAGCTCGACCAGCTTGTCCACCCGGCCGTCGACGTAGGTGGGCAGGCCGACGTGGGTGGCGCCGCAGAGCAGCGTCTTGCCGAACGAGTGGGACAGCGGCAGCCACAGGTACTGCAGGTCGTCGACCCGCAGCAGGCCCAGCTCGGCCTGTGCCACGCCCTCCCAGCACCAGCCGCCGTGCAGCAGCTCCACGCCCTTCGGGCGGCCGGTGGTGCCGGAGGTGTAGATCAGGGTGGCCAGGTGGTCCGGCCCGATGCCCGCGACCAGCATGTCGATCAGGTCGGGCTCGGCGGCCAGCGCGGCGGCCCCGCGCTCCTCCAGCTCGGCCAGGGTGAGCTGGGGTACGCCGGCGGCCGGGTCGGGCGTGCCGTCGAAGAGCACCACGTGGGTCAGTGCCGGCAGGTCCGCGCCGGCGATCTTCGCCGCCTGCGCGGCGTTCTCCGCGAACAGCACCCGCGACCCGGAGTCGGCGACGATGTAGACCGCGTCGTCGGGTTCGGTGGTCGGGTAGACGGTGGTGGTGGCCCCGCCGGCGCACATGATGCCGAAGTCGGCGAGCACCCACTCCAGCCGGGTGTTGGCCAGGATCGCCACCGGGTCCTCCAGGCCGACACCGAGCCCGTGCAGCCCGGCGGCGATCGCCTTGGCGCGCTGCCCGACCTGCTCCCACGTCAGCCAGACCGGGCCCGAGTCGTCGGGTGCGGGGTGGGCGAAGGCGTGCCGGTCGGGGGAATCCGCCACGCGCTTGAGAAACATGTCGGGTACGGAACGGTACGGTACATCGAGAGCCATCGCTGTAGCCGCCTTCAGGGTGGAGGGACGTGACGGGGGTCACGCCGATCTGCGGTTACCGAAGGGTATTGCCTGCACCGGGGCAGCGGCTAGCCCTGGCGGGCGCGTACCATGCCGGTCCCGCCTCGTGGAACCCGGAGTCAGGTGTATCGGGCGGCCGCGCGGGACCAGTCGTACGTCGCCCGGATCCAGTCCCGTCGGGTGTCCAGGAACGCCCGCACCCCGTCGTCGGCCCCGGTCGCCAACGCCGCGTCCCGCTCCGCGTAGGTGGCGAGGGCGGTGTTGAACCGGGCCGCCGCCGCCCGCAGCGCCGCCGGCTCGTCGTGGCCGTTCTCACCCGCGATCGTGGTGACCAGGTTGTGCGCCTCCGGCGCGACACCGCGCTCCTTGCCGTAGGAGAAGAGGTCGTTGCACCAGCACACCAGGTCGGTGGCGAGGGCGTCCAGCGCGGCCAGCGCCGGCTCGGACCGCTGCGCCGGGCCGGTCCGGGACGTACGCGCCAGGTCGGTCATGGTGAAGCTGGGGCGTACGCCGCCGGTGTGCCGGCGCATCTGGGTGTACTCGGACACCCCGGGCACCCGCCGGTGCTCCCGGTTGGCCGCCTCCCACAGCAGCGCCAGCAGGTACTCCCGCAACTGGCTGACCAGACGCAGCAGCAACGCCGGTTGCCGCTTCCCACGGGCCCGGCGGCACAGGTCGTCGAGCGCGACCGCGAGCGGCCCGACGTGGGTCGGGCTGGGCGCGTCCGGGTCGCCGTGCCGGTCGAGCACGGCCAGCAGCGCCGCCACGGTCGGGGCGAGCCGGGTGGGGTCCGCGCCCAGGCCGTCGTCGTCGCAGGCGTCGTCCATCACGAACAGCCAGTTGATCAGATCGGTCAGCAGCCGCAGGCCGTCCGGTGAGCCTTCGGGGGCCGCCCGCCCGGCCAGCTCGGCGGCGTGCGCGCCGGCCAGCCGGCGTCGCCCGGCCGGGTCGTCGACCAGGCCCAGGTCGTCCGCCCAGCCGGCGCTCTCCCCGGCGATCCGGTCGACGTCAGGGTGCCGCCGGGCCGGGAAGGGCGGCTCGTGCAGCGCCGAGAGCGCGAAGGCACGCATCCGTCGTGTCCCCTGTCCGCCGCCCGTCTGCTCGAGCGGCGGCGAGGAGCGTACGACAGACCGGATCGGTCACCATCGTTGGGCTGCGCAATTTCCACGAGGCGCGGTGACCGGTCCCGCACAGTGGGTCAGAAGCCCAGTTCGGCGGCGCGCAGCCGGTCGGCGCCCTCGCCCGGGCCGTCCACCTGGACCCGGGCCACCCGCTGCCGACCGGTGAGGAACAGGACGAGTTCGCCCGGCGCGCCCACCACCCGCAGCCGCCCGCCGCCGCGCCCCGCCCGCAGCTCGCCGTGACCGGGCGCCTGCACCAGCACCTCGGCCGGGAAGCGGCGCAACGCCATCCGGGCCAGCAGGCCGACCCGCTTCCAGAGCACCCGCTGCTGCCCCGCCGGCAGGTCGCGCGGGTGCCAGCCGGGCCGGGCCCGGCGGACGTCCTCGTGGTGGATGAAGAACTCCAGGCCGTTGGCCAGTTCGTCGGTGAGCGGATTGCTCACCGGGCTCCACAGCGGCGGGCGGCGCACCCGCGCCACCAACTCCGGGTAGGGCCCGGCGGCGATCCGCCGGCGGACCGACTCACCGTGCTCGCGCAGCGGCGGCAGCAGGATCCCGCCGGCCGCGTCCGGCCGGCGCTCGCGCACCAGCAGGTGCGCCGCCAGGTCACGGGTGGTCCACCCCTCGTTGACCGTCGGCGCGTCCGGTCCCAGTTCCAGCATCAGATCGGCGAGCGCCTCGCGCTCCGCCCGGGCGTACCGCGGCATGGCCCGATCGTAGGCCCGGGCGGGCCGATCGGCGCGCCGTGCCCGGCGCGGCGGTGGCGACCGGCCGACCACGCACCGTCGTCCGCCCAGCTCCGGGGCGAACGTGACGGCGGACATATCCCCGGCGGGTCGGCGGACCTGGCGGGGTGCGGTAAGGATGGGGGAGAAACGGGCGGCTTACGGCGGGGGAGAGCGTGGCGAGCGGGACGAGTCGGGACGTGCTCGGCAGAGGACTACGGGTGCTCGGCCGGGCGATCCGGGAGCAACCGCGCATCTTCACGGTGGCGGTGACCGGCAGCGTGCTCTTCGGTCTCCTGGTGATCGCCAGCGCGTACGTGGTCGGCGGCGTGGTCGGTGAGGTGGTGGTGCCGGCGGTCGAGCGCGGCGAGGTGGGCGGCGGGGTCCTCGCGCTCGCCGCCGCGGCGCTGTTCGGCATCAGCGTGCTGCGGGTGGTCGGCATCTTCGGCCGGCGACTCGGCGCCGGCTACATGCAGTACCGGCTCCAGGCCGCCTACCGTCGCCGGGTCACCCGCCGCTACCTGGACCTGCCGCTGGCCTGGCACCACCGCAACTCCACCGGCACGCTGCTGTCCAACGCCAACTCCGACGTCGAGGCCGCCTGGTACCCGATCGCGCCGCTGCCGTTCGCGGTCGGCACCCTGGTGATGCTGGTCGGCGCGGTGGCCTCGCTCTTCGTCACCGACTGGGCGCTCGCGCTGGTCGGCCTCGCCGTCTTTCCCGCGCTGTTCGCGCTCAACGTGGTCTACTCCCGCCGGATGGCGCCCCGCCAGGCCCGGGCGCAACGCCTGCGCGCCGAGGTCAGCGGCATCGCGCACGAGAGCTTCGACGGCGCGCTGGTGGTCAAGACCATGGGCCGGGAGGCGCAGGAGACCGCCCGCTTCGCCGCCCGCGCCGGCGACCTGCGCGACGCGCTCATCTCGGTCGGCCGGCTGCGCGGCGTCTTCGACCCGATGCTGGAGACGCTGCCCAGCCTCGGCACCCTCGCCGTGCTGGTGGTCGGCGCGATCCGGCTGCGGCAGGGCGCGATCACGGTGACCGAGCTGGTCAGCGTGGCGTTCCTGTTCACCGTGCTGGCCTTCCCGGTGCGGGCCATCGGCTGGGTGCTGGCCGAGCTGCCGCGCAGCGTCGCCGGTTGGGACCGGGTCCGCCGGGTCCTCGACACCACCGGCGAGATGCCCTACGGCGAGGTCGCGTTCGACCACGCCACCCGCACACCGGCCACGCTGGGCTTCGACGACGTGCACTTCGGGTACGAGCCGGCCGAGGCGCACCTGCCCGGCGCCGAGGTGCTCGGCGAGGTGACGTTCACCGTGCCGGCCGGGAAGACCGTCGCGCTGGTCGGGCCGACCGGGGCCGGCAAGTCCACCATCGCGTCGCTGGCCGTGCGGCTGGTCGACCCGGACTCCGGCCGGGTCACGCTCGACGGCGTCGACGTGCGGGAGCTGACCGCCGCGTCGCTCGCCGGGACCGTGGCGCTGGTGGCCCAGGTGCCCTTCGTCTTCGACGACACGGTCCGGGCCAACATCACGCTCGACCGCGACGGCATCGGCGACGACGAGGTGTGGGCGGCGCTGCGGCTGGCCGAGGCGGACGGTTTCGTCGCCGGCCTGCCGGACGGGCTGGACACCATGGTCGGCGAGCGGGGCACCTCGCTCTCCGGCGGCCAGCGGCAGCGGCTGACGCTGGCCCGGGCGCTGGCCGGGCGGCCCCGGCTGCTGGTGCTCGACGACGCGACCAGCGCTGTCGACCCGCGGGTCGAGGCGGCCATCCTGGCCGGCCTGCGGAGCCCTGGTGACGGCGGGGCGCCGGCGTCGATCCTGGTCGTGGCGTACCGCCGGGCCACCATCGCGCTCGCCGACGAGGTGATCTACGTGGAGCAGGGCCGGGTGGTGGCCCGGGGCACGCACGCCGAGCTGCTGGCCACCGTGCCCGGCTACGTCGACCTGGTCACCGCCTACGAGCAGGCCGAGCAGGAGCGCGAGCAGAAGCGCACGTACGACGAGGTCGCGCCGGTGCCCTCCGGCCTGGAGATGGAGGTGGACCGGTGAGCAGTGTCGCCGCCGAGGGACGGACCGAGTCGACCTGGGGGACGCTGCGGCGCGGGTTGGCGCTCTCCCCGGAGCTGAAGACCGGGCTCGCCGGCACGCTGGCGCTGGCCCTCGTCTACATGATCGGCCGGGTGGCGGTGCCGGTGGCGGTGCAGCGCGGCATCGACCACGGCATCGTCGGCGGGCTCGACCTGGACGTCATCTCGCTCACCGTGACCATCACGGCCGCCGTGCTGGTGGTGACCACCGCCTGCGGCTATCTGATGATGCGCCGGCTGTTCACGGTCAGCGAGACCGCGCTGGCCGGGGTGCGCACCCGGGCGTTCCGGCACGTGCACGACCTGTCCATGCTGCACCAGCAGTCGGAGCGGCGTGGCTCGCTGGTCTCCCGGGTCACCAGTGACGTCGACCAGATCACCCAGTTCCTCCAGTGGGGCGGCGTGATCCTGATCGTGAACCTGGGTCAGCTGCTGGTCACCACCGCCGTGATGCTCGCGTACTCCTGGCAGTTGACGCTGGTGGTGCTCATCGCGTTCACGCCCGCGGTGCTGATCATCCGGTTGTTGCAGCGCCGGCTGGCCGGCGCGTACGGGCTGGTCCGGCAGCGGACCGGCACGCTGCTCGGCGCCATCGGCGAGAGCGTGGTGGGCGCGCCGGTGATCCGGGCGTACGGCATCGCCGGGCGCACCGCCCGACGGCTGGACGCGGCGATCGACGGGCAGCGGCTGGCCCAGCAGCGGGCGATCCGGATCAGCATCGTGGGCAGCTCGGTCGGCGAGCTGGCCGCCGGCCTGGCGCTGGCCGGGGTGGTGGTGGTCGGGGTGAACCTCGGCGTCGACCGGACGCTGTCGGTCGGCCAGCTCACCGCGTTCCTGTTCCTGGTCACGCTCTTCATCCAGCCGGTGCAGATTGCCACCGAGGTGCTCAACGAGGCGCAGAACGCGATCGCCGGCTGGCGCCGGGTGCTCGACGTGCTGGACGTCGCCCCGGACGTGGCCGACCCGGGCACGCAGGGGCGGGACCTGCCGTCCGGTCCGCTGGACGTCCGCTTCGCCGGGGTGACGTTCGCCTACCCGGGCGGCCCGCCGGTGCTGCACGACGTGACGCTGGACATCCCGGCGAAGAGCCGGGTGGCGGTGGTCGGCGAGACCGGCAGCGGCAAGACCACCTTCGCCAAGCTGCTCACCCGGCTGATGGACCCGAGCGAGGGGGAGGTGCTGCTCTCCGGCGTCGACCTGCGTCGGGTGCGCTTCGACTCGCTGCGCGCCCGGGTGGTGATGGTGCCGCAGGACGGCTTCCTGTTCGACGCCACGGTCGGGGAGAACGTCCGCTTCGCCCGCCCCGACCTGAGCGACGAGCGGCTCACCGCCGCCTTCACCGAGCTGGGCCTGGCCGACTGGCTGGACGGCCTGCCGGCCGGTCTGGACACGCCGGTGGGGGAGCGCGGGGAGGCGTTGAGCGTGGGCGAGCGGCAGCTCGTGGCTTTGGCCCGGGCGTACGTCGCCGACCCGGACCTGCTGGTCCTCGACGAGGCGACCAGCGCCGTCGACCCGGCCACCGAGGTACGCCTGCAACGCACGTTGGACGCGGTCACCCGGGGCCGGACCACGCTGGCCATCGCGCACCGGCTCTCCACCGCGCAGGCCGCGGACGAGGTGATCGTGGTGGACCGCGGCCGGATCGTGCAGCGCGGCCCGCACGACGAGCTGGTCCGCGACACCGACTCGGTCTACGCCCTGCTCTACGCCTCCTGGCTGGAACAGACCCGCTGACCGGGCCACCCCGAACTCCCGCGATCTTGCACTTTCGGCCCCCGGTAGGGGTGGATCGTCCACTTTCGTCCGGGCAGCAAGTGCAAGATCGGCGCGGGGGACGGGTCAGCCCGCGTCCAGCGGGCCGGTGAGGTAGCGCTGGACGGTCGGGCCGATCGTGGCCGCCAGGGTGTCCGGCGTCGCGGACGCGACCGGTTCCAGGCGGATCACGTAGCGCATCATGGCCAGGCCGGCGATCTGGGTGGCGACCAGCGCGCCCCGCAGCGGCACCTCGGCCGGGTCGAGGTCGAGCCGGTCGACGACCCGGCGCAGGATCTGCGTGGTCAGGAACTCGCGCAGCAGGCGGGCAGTCCACTGGTTGCTCACGGCGGAGCGCAGCAGGGCCACCGCGGCGGTCCCCGCCGGGGAGTCCCAGACGCCCAGGAACGTGCGGACCAGTCGTTCGCCGACCTCGTCCCGGCCCCCCGCCAGCACCCGAGGCACCAGCTCGGCCGGGTCGATCGGGATCGCCATGGCGGCCCGGAACAGGTCCTCCTTGGTGCCGAAGTAGTGGTGCACCAGCGCCGGGTCCACCCCGGCGGCGGCGGCGACCGCCCGGACCGGGGTGGCGTCGAAGCCCCGCTCGGCGAACGCGGCCCGGGCGGCGGCCAGGATCGACTCCCGGGTGTCCGGGTTGCCGGGCCGCCGGCCGGTGCGTCGTGGGCTCATCCGCTGCGCCGGCGCAGCGTCGCGGCGGCCAGCACCAGCGCCGCCACCGCCGCGCCGGCCACGATCGCCACGTCGCGCCACATGGTGCCGGTCGGCTCGGCGTGCGCGCCGACCTCCTGCAAGGCCTCGACCGCGTACGACAGCGGCAGCGCGTCGCTGACCGCCTGGAGCCAGCCGGCCATCTGCTCGCGCGGCACGAACAGCCCGCAGAGCAGCAGTTGCGGGGCGACCACCACCGGCATGAACTGCACGGCCTGGAACTCGGTGCGGGCGAAGGCCGAGCAGAACAGACCGAGCGCCACGGCCAGCACCGCGTTCACCCCGGCGATCAGGACCACCAGCCACGGGCTGCCGGCGGTGTGCAACCCGAACACCTGGTAGGCCACCAGCGAGGCGACGGTGGACTGCACCACCCCGGCCAGGCCGAACGCGATGCCGTAGCCGAAGAGCAGGTCGAGCTTGCCCAGCGGGGTGGTGAGCAGCCGTTCCAGCGTGCCGGTGGTGCGTTCGCGGAGCATGGCGATGCTGGTCACCAGGAACATGATGATGAACGGGAAGAAGCCCAGCATGATCAGCGCCACCCGGTCGAAGGTGCTCGGCGCGCCGGGCGGGGTGGGCTGGTCGACGTACATGAAGTAGACCAGGGTGAGCAGCACGATCGGCACCACGACGAGCAACGCCACGGTGCGCCGGTCGTGCCGCAGTTGGCGCAGGATCCGCCCGGTGGTGGCGGTCAGGATCGTCGGGTTCACGCGTCGGCCTCCTCGCTGCCGCGGATCAGGCGCAGGAACGCCTCCTCCAGGTCGTCCACGCCGGTGGCGGCGCGCACCGCGGCCGGCGTGTCGTCGGCGACCAGCCGCCCCTCGCGGATCAGCAGCAGCCGGTCGCAGCGGGCCGCCTCGTCCATCACGTGGCTGGACACCAGCAGGGTGGTGCCGGCGGCGGCCATGGCGTGGAACCGCGCCCAGAGGTCGGCGCGCAGCACCGGGTCCTGACCGACGGTGGGCTCGTCGAGCACCACCAGCTCCGGGTCGCCGACCAGGGCGCAGGCCAGCGAGGCGCGGCTGCGCTGACCGCCGGAGAGCGTGCCGACCAGTTGGCCGGCGGCCTCGGCCAGGCCGACGTCGGCCACCGCCCGGTCGGCCTCGGCGCGTCCCCGGCCGTGCAGCACGGCGAAGTAGCGGGCGTTCTCGCGCACGGTCAGGTCGGCGTAGACGCTGGGGGCCTGCGTCAGATAGCCGACCCGGTGGCGCAGGTCGGCCGCGCCGGCCGGCCGGCCGAGCACGTCGACCGCGCCGGAGCGCACGCTCTGCACCCCGACGACGGCGCGCATCAAGGTGGTCTTGCCGCTGCCGCTGGGCCCCAGCAGCCCGGTGACCGTGCCCCGGGGCACGGCGCAGCTGATGCCGTGCAGCACCCGCCGTCCGCCGCGTTCGACCACCAGGTCACGGACCGACACCGCGTCGTCCATGTCCGCCTCCGATAACTCATCAACTGTTGAAATCAACGCTAGATGAATTTCTCCGTCCGGTCAACGGGCTTGACTTCGAGTGGACTCGAACTGGAAGCCTGGACCGGTGGACATCGGTATCCGGGAGAAGAGCCTCAGCGTCGGCGAGGCGGCGGAGCGGGTCGGCCTGACCACCTACACGCTGCGCTGGTACGAGCAGGAGGGGCTGGTCGCCCCCGTCGGGCGGGACTCGGCGGGTCGGCGGCGCTACACCGAGGACGACGTCAGCTGGCTGTTCCTGCTCACCCGGCTGCGCCGCACCGGAATGCCGGTGCGGGACATGCGCCGCTACGCCGAACTGGCCCGGCAGGGTGACCGCACGCTCGGCGCGCGGCGGGCGCTCTTCGAGGCGCACCGGGCCCGGGTGCTGGCCCGGATGGCCGAACTGACCGAGGACCTGACGGTCCTCGACCACAAGATCGACGCGTACCGGCGGGCCGAGGAGGAACTGGGCTGAAGTCGCCCAGTAGCGGACACCCGGTCCGCCATCGGGCATTGCGCCGAAGATCGGACTTCCGGCACCATGTCGCGGTGGGTCCCGCTTCGTTGCCCGAGTCCGGATTCCTCGACGAGTGGGCCGCCCGCCTGCGGCAGGCCGCGGACCGGCCGGTCGTCGGGATCATGCTGCGTGGCAGCCACGCCCGGCGGGCCGCCACCGAGCACAGCGACGTCGACGTCGACGTGCTCGTCGCGGACGACGACCGCGTGACCCGTACCCCCGGAACGACCGCACCGGCCCGCCCCACCGGCCCGTACGCGGCCCGCCGCGCCTACCTGACCGAGTTCGACGGCCGCCTGGTGCACGTCTCGGTGGCCGCCCGGGACGTCCGCTCCTGGGTGCACCGACTCGGTCAGCCCGCCGACTGGGCCTTCGGGCTCCCGGTCACCGCGCCCGCGCGCCTGCTCTGGGCGGTGCCCGAGTGGCGTCGCCGGATCGACCTGCCGGTGCTCTGCCAGCCCGCCGACGAGCCGCGCCTGGAGGAGCTGATCGCCACGCTGGGCAAGGTGGCCGGCGCCCACTGGGCCGACGACCCGATCGGCGTCCGGCTGGCCGCGGCCGACCTGGCCCGGCTCTGCCCCTCGGTGCTGCGGCTGGCCAACCCGTCGGTGCGGGTGGTGTCCCGCCGGGCCGCCCTGACCGCCGCGCTGGACCTGCCGGTCGCGCCCCCCGGCTACCGCGCCGACATGCTGCTCTGCCTCGGGCTGCGCCCCGCCGACCCGGCCGAGGTCGGCGCCGCCGCCGGCCGCCTGGTCCGCGGGATCCTCCCGCTGGTCCGCCCGTACGCCGGGGAGATCGCCGAGGTGGCCGGCACGGACCTGGCCGAGGCCCTGGTCGACGGCCGGGTGGAGCGCTACCTGCGCCAGTTGGGCCGGGCGCTGGACCCGGTCGGGCCCGTCCCCCGGGACACGTCGGCGGTGCCGACGCCGCGTGCGGGAGAATGGTCAACCGTGCCCGCCTCTGACGCGCCGGTGACCGGCGCCCCCGCCCACTCCGGCGGCGCCGCGGCCCCCGGCCCGGCCCGCCCCTCCCGGCTCGACCCGGCCATCGCGGCCAAGCTGCGCCGCACCCCGGACGGCCTGGTCGCCGCCGTGGTCCGCGCGCACGACTCGGGGGAGGTGCTGATGGTCGCCTGGATGGACGACGAGGCGCTGCACCGCACGCTCACCACCGGCCGGGCCACCTACTGGTCGCGCAGTCGGGGGGAGTACTGGGTCAAGGGCGCCACCTCCGGCCACCACCAGTCCGTCCGCTCGGTGGCGTTGGACTGTGACGGCGACGCGCTGCTGGTCAGCGTGGAGCAGGTGGGCGCGGCCTGTCACACCGGGCACCGCACCTGCTTCTTCACCGAGCTGCCGGTCAGCTCGCCGGAGGCGACCCCGTGACCGACGGCGCGGTCACCCCCGACCGGACCACCTTCGCCGAGCTGGCGGCCCGCTGGCGGGTCGTGCCGGTGACCCGACGGCTGCTCGCCGACGCCGAGACTCCGGTCGGGGTCTACCGCAAGCTCGCCGGCGGGCCGGGCACGTTCCTGCTGGAGTCCGCCGAGCAGGGCGTCGGGTCGGCCGGGACCGCCTGGTCGCGCTACTCGTTCATCGGCGTACGCAGCGCCGCCACGCTCACCGAGCACGACGGCGCGGCCCACTGGACCGGTGCGCCGCCGGCCGGCGTGCCCACCACCGGCGACCCGGTCGCCGTGCTCCGGGAGACCGTCGCCGCGCTCGCCGGCCCGGCCTGGGACCCGGCCGGCGACATGCCGCCGCTCACCGGCGGCCTGGTCGGCTACCTCGGCTACGACCTGGTCCGCCGGTTCGAGCGGCTGCCCGAGCTGACCCGGGACGAGCTGGACGTGCCCGAGCTGGGCATGATGCTCGCCACCGACCTGGTGGTGCTCGACCACTACGAGGGCTCGGCGATCCTGGTCGCCAACGCGGTGCTCCCGCCGCCGGACGCGCCCGACCGGGACGAGCGGGTCGCCGCCGCGTACCACCACGCGGTGGGCCGCCTGGACGCGATGACCACCGCGCTGTCCCGACCGATTCCGCCCATGGTCGCCACGGTCGGCCGGCCCGGCGTCGGCGAGGTGGTGAGCCGGACCCCGGCGGGCGGCTATCCCAAGGCGGTGGAGGCGGCCAAGGAGGCGATCCGGGCCGGCGAGTGCTTCCAGATCGTGCTCAGCCAGCGCTTCGAGCGCCCCACCGACGCCGACCCGCTCGACGTCTACCGGGTGCTGCGCACCACCAACCCCAGCCCGTACATGTACCTGCTGCGCTTCGACGGCTTCGACATCGTCGGCTCGTCCCCCGAGGCGCACCTCAAGGTCAGCGGCGGTCCGGACGGGCGACGCCGGGCCCTGCTGCACCCGATCGCGGGCACCCGCCCGCGCGGTGGCTCGCCGGAGGGCGACGCCAAGTTCGCCACCGAGCTGCTCGCCGACCCGAAGGAGCGCGCCGAGCACGTCATGCTCGTCGACCTGGGCCGCAACGACCTGGGCCGGGTCTGCCGGCCGGGCACGGTGGAGGTGCCGGAGTTCGCCACCATCGAGCGCTACAGCCACGTCATGCACATCGTCTCCACCGTGGTCGGCGAGCTGCGGGACGACCGCACCGCGTTCGACGCGCTGGCCGCCACGTTCCCCGCCGGCACGCTCTCCGGCGCGCCCAAGGTCCGGGCCATGGAGATCATCGAGGAGCTGGAACCGGTCCGCCGTGGCGTCTACGGCGGCACGGTCGGCTACTTCGCCTTCGGCGGCGACCTGGACATGGCGATCGCCATCCGGACCGCGCTGATCCGCGGCGGCCGCGCCTACGTGCAGGCCGGCGCCGGGGTGGTGGCCGATTCCGATCCCGCCGCCGAGGAGCAGGAGACCCGGAGCAAGGCCGCCGCGGTGCTCGCCGCGATCGCCGCCGCCGAGACGTTGCGGCCGGCCCGATGAGCGCGTCCGGCACGGCCGCGACCGGCGCGCCCGCCGCGCGGGGCCGGCGCGAGCTGGCGTACGCGGTGCTGCTCTGCCTGGCCGGCGCGGGACTGGCCTGCTGGGCGGTGACCCGGACCTGGTCGGTCGAGGTGACCACCCGCGGGTCGCTGCCGCCCGGGCGGCCGGGCCGCACCGGCGCGGAGCTGCTGCCGTGGGTGTCGGCGCTGGCCTGGGTCGGGCTGGCCGGCGGCGGCGCGCTGCTGGCGACCGGGGGGCGGCTGCGCCGGGTGCTGGGCACGCTGTTGGCCGGCATCGGCCTGGCCGTGGCGCTGGGCGGTGGGATCGGGCTCGCCGAGTCGGGGGTGAGCCGGCACTGGCCGGCGCTGGTCCTGGCGGGCGGCCTGGCTCTGGCCGCCGGTGGCGCGTTCGCGGCGCTGCGGGGCGGCGGGTGGCCGGCCATGGGCGCCCGCTACGAGCGGCGGGCGTCGTCGTCGGCCGCGCCGGGCGGCGCCGAGCGGCCGGCGGTCGAGCGGGGCGCCCGGGACGCGTGGGACGCGCTGGACCGGGGCGAGGACCCGACGGTCAGCTGACCGGCTGGGCCTCGCGCGCGTCCCGGCGCTCGCGGGCCGCGGCCCGGGCGGCGGCCAGCTCGGCCACCAGCCGCTCCAGCTCCCGACGCTGTGCGGCCCGGGCGCGGTCGGCGCAGACCGCCTCCCAGGCGTTGCCCCGGGCGGTACGGGTGCGGCCGTCGCCCGCCACCGCGCGTTCCAGCGTGTGCACCACGCCGACGGCGAGGGAGGCGACGGTCCGGGAGATGGTGGTCAGGCCCATGGTCTGGTTCGGCCCGTTGACGCTCACTGGTTCACCCCGCACGAGATCGTTGGTGACGGTCGGCAGCCGCCTCGTCGAGTCTGCCCGAGGACCATGCTGCCGGGCTCACGTTTCGGCGCCGTGAAGCCCAGGTCAACGGTCCGACAGAGGGAGCGACCAGGGCAGGGCCGGAGGTCCTTGAGCTTGGTCACAGTCGCGCGGGACCCGCCCCGCTGCGGCGCGGGAGCGGCCGTGGTGAGATAGGGCATGGGCGGCGATCGATACCCACGGTGGCGCTGCGTGACACCGCGTTCACCAGAAGTCGGCCATCATGCCACAGCCCGTTTCGTGAGGTGCGCCATACCCCCCGGCACGTGTCGCCAGGTGGCGCCCCCTAGCATCGGCCCATGACACCCGGAGAGGGGAGTCCGTTGGTGACTGCTGAGCATGCGCACGCGGAGGGGGACGACGCCGCAGGGGCGCCGTCCGCAGGCGTGCTCGACGAGATCCTGGCCGGCGTCCGCGAGGACGTGGCCCGGCGCCAGGAGCAGGTTCCGCTGGAGCGGATCCGCGAGCTGGCCGCGGCCGCGCCGCCGCCGCTGGACGCGTACGCGGCGCTGCGCCGGCCCGGCGTGGCCGTGATCGCCGAGGTGAAGCGCTCGTCGCCGTCCAAGGGGCGGTTGGCCGAGATCGCCGACCCGGCCGACCTGGCCGGTGACTACGCGGCCGGTGGGGCGCGGGCGATCAGCGTGCTGACCGAGGGCCGCTGGTTCGGCGGGTCGCTGGACGACCTGGCCGCGGTCCGGGCCGCCGTGAACGTGCCGGTGCTGCGCAAGGACTTCGTGGTCTCCAGCTACCAGGTGCACGAGGCGCGGGCGCACGGCGCCGACCTGGTGCTGCTGATCGTCGCCGCGCTGGAGCAGAACGCACTGGTCGGGCTGCTGGAGCGGATCGAGTCGCTGGGCATGACCGCGCTGGTCGAGGTGCACACCGAGGAGGAGGCGGACCGGGCCCTGGAGGCCGGCGCCCAGGTGATCGGTGTCAACGCCCGTGACCTGCGTACCCTGGAGGTCGACCGCTCGGTGTTCGAGCGGATCGCGCCCGGCCTGCCCAGCAACGTCGTCAAGATCGCCGAGTCCGGCGTGCGCGGCCCGCACGACCTGATCCGCTACGCCTCGGCCGGCGCCGACGCCGTCCTGGTGGGCGAGGGACTGGTCACCCAGAAGAGCCCCCGTGAGGCGGTCGCCGAGCTGGTCAACGCCGGTAACCACCCGGCCACGCCCCGCCCGGTGCGCTGACCCGCGCCGGGCCACCCGACCCGAGAGGACGCCCCGCGATGAGCGCCGCACCCGCAGCCGGCCAGGTCCCCGACGCCGCCGGCCACTTCGGCCGGTTCGGCGGCCGGTTCGTCCCCGAGGCGCTGGTCGCCGCGCTGGACGAGCTGGACGCGGCGTACCGCAAGGCGATGGGCGACGAGGAGTTCCTCGCCGAGTTCGACGCGCTGCTGCGCGACTACGCCGGCACCCCTTCGAAGCTGTACGAGGCCCGGCGGCTGTCCGCCCAGCTCGGCGCCCGGATCCTGCTCAAGCGGGAGGACCTCAACCACACCGGCGCGCACAAGGTCCGCAACGTCCTCGGCCAGGCGCTGCTCACCCGGCGGATGGGCAAGCGACGGGTGATCGCCGAGACCGGCGCGGGCCAGCACGGCGTCGCCACCGCGACCGCCGCCGCCCTGTTCGACCTCGAGTGCGTCGTCTACATGGGCGAGGTGGACACCGAGCGGCAGGCGCTCAACGTGGCCCGGATGCGCATGCTCGGCGCCACCGTCGTCCCGGTCACCACCGGCTCGCGCACGCTCAAGGACGCGATGAACGAGGCGATGCGGGACTGGGTCGCCAACGTCGACACGACCCACTACCTGATCGGCACCGCCGCCGGGCCGCACCCGTTCCCGGAGATGGTCCGGGACTTCGTGCGCGGCATCGGTGTCGAGGCCCGCCAGCAGTGCCTGGACCTGACCGGCGCGCTGCCGGACGCGGTCGCGGCCTGCGTCGGCGGCGGCTCCAACGCGCTGGGCATCTTCCACGCCTTCGTGCCCGACACCGGGGTGCGGCTCTACGGCTTCGAGGCCGGCGGCGAGGGCGTCGCCACCGGCCGGCACGCGGCCAGCATCACCGGCGGCTCGTCCGGCGTGCTGCACGGCACCCGCACGTACGTCCTGCAGAACGCCGACGGCCAGACCATCGAGTCGCACTCGATCTCGGCCGGCCTGGACTACCCGGGCGTCGGGCCGGAGCACGCCTGGCTGCACGACACCGGCCGGGCGACCTACCTGCCGGTCGACGACGCCGAGGCGATGGCCGCGTTCGAGCTGCTCTGCCGCACCGAGGGCGTGATCCCGGCGATCGAGAGCGCGCACGCGCTGGCCGGCGCCAAGCGGATCGCCCCGGAACTCGCCGCCGAGCTGGGCCGCGAGCCGGTGATCGTGGTCAACCTCTCCGGTCGGGGCGACAAGGACGTCCACACCGCCGGGGCGTACTTCGGCATCCTCGACAAGGAGTGACTGCGTGAGCCGCATCGGGGTCGCGTTCGACAAGGCCCGGGCCGACGGGCGGGCCGTGCTGATCGGCTGCATGCCGGCCGGCTTCCCGACCGTCGAGGGCAGCATCGCCGCCATGACCGCCATGGTCGAGGCGGGCGTGGACGTCATCGAGGTGGAGATCCCCTACTCCGACCCCGTGATGGACGGCCCGGTCATCCAGAAGGCCAGCGACATCGCCCTGGCCGGCGGCGTACGCACCGCCGACGCGCTGCGCGTGGTCGAGGCGGTCGCCGCGACCGGGGCGTCCGTGGTGACGATGACCTACTGGAACCCCATCGAGCAGTACGGCCCGGACGCGTTCGCCCGCGACATGGCCGCCGCCGGCGGCACCGGCCTCATCACGCCCGACCTGATCCCCGACGAGGCGGCCGAGTGGCTGGCCGCCTCCGACGCGCACGGCTTGGACCGGACGTTCCTGGTGTCGCCGTCCTCCACCGACGCGCGGCTGCGGATGACCGTCGAGCACTGCCGTGGCTTCGTCTACGCCACCGCGATCATGGGCGTCACCGGCGCCCGGTCGCAGACCTCCGAGGCCGCCCCGGTCCTGGTCTCCCGGCTGCGCGAGGTCACCGACCTGCCGGTCGGGGTCGGGCTGGGCGTGGGCACCGGCGCACAGGCCGCCACCGTCGCCGGCTACGCCGACGCGGTGATCGTGGGCAGCGCGCTGGTCCGGTGCGTGCTCGACGCCCCGGACCAGGCCGCCGGCCTCGCCGCCCTGCGCACGCTCACCGCCGAACTGGCCGAAGGCGTCCGCAACCCGGTCCGCTGACCGTCTCCGCCAGCCGTCCGGCACTTGTCGGGCTCGCATCGGGCGCCGTCGGGCCGGTGTCGGGCGCCCGTCGGGTCTCCGCGCTCGCACCGGGCTGGCTCGCACCGGGCACCGGGCTGGCTCGCGCCGGGCACCGGGCTGGCTCGCGCCGGGCACCGGGCTGGCTCGCGCCGAACCCGTCGGTGCCCGTCGGTTCCCGCCGCCCGAGACCGGGGCACCCCCGCCGCACGCCTTTCGAGCTGAGTCGTTCGTGATATCGCGCTGCCCCCGTGGCGCAGCGGGCCGCCTCCACCCGCACAGTCGACACCACGCCGCCGAGAAGGCGCTGCGTGGCTCACCCCGATACCGCCGGTCCGGCCGAGTGACGTCCGTTCCTGCGCCGTCCCGGTGGTGCCCACGTACTGGCGAGGTCCCCCGTGTGCAGAGTCGTTACTGATATCAGCTCGACAGGCGTCGGAAAGAGATCCAGCCCGGTATCAGCGCGCCAGGCGTCGGGACGGGATCCAGTCCGGCCGAGCAAGTCGAGGCGGTCTTGTCCGGCCGGCGGCCCGCCCGGGGCCGACCCCGACACGGTGGCGGCTCGCCACGCGCCGGCCGCAACCTCGCGCCGGTCCCGCTCTGCGCCGGTCCCGCTCTGCGCCGGTCCCGCTCTGCGCCGGTCCCGCTCTGCGCCGGTCCCGCTCGGCGTCAGCTCGCTCAGCGCCGGCCGGTGTCGACGTTACCTGGCGACCGCTGGCCGGGCGGCGTGCCGACGCCGTCGGACGGATGCGCGTCTGCCGGCGGCGGGTCGGCGGCGGCCGTGTTCCGGAGCACGCCGGAACGGTCGGCGAGCGCGTCAGCGACGGCGGCCCGGGTGGCGGGGGTGAGCGCGCGGGGCAGTGCGTCCGAGGGGTGCCACTCAGGGTGGCAGCCACGTGCCGTTTCGCCGGCCGGAGCCCCAGTCGCAAGCCGGGCGCGGAACACGTGCACCAGGACGTCCGGCGCAGGGCCGCAGCGGCCGGCCGGCGGCGCGGGAGCGGTCGGGTCGGTGACCCGGTAGAGGCCGACCAGGTCGACCAGTTCGACGAGCCGGCCGGTCTCCGCGCGGATCGCCCGGACGGCGGCGTCGGGCGGGCTCTCGTCGTGGCGCAGCCGCCCGCCCGGCAGGCCCCAGCGGGGCACGCCGCCGGAGCGCCGGCAGAGCAGCACCCGGCCGGACCCGTCGCTGACGACCGCGGCGACCGCCCAGGTGAGCGCGCTCATGGACAAAGAGCGTACGGCCGCGCAAACCAGAAGTCATGCGGCTCCACGACGCGGCGGACCGGGGTGCCGCACACACGGTCCGCACCGGTACCGTGTGCACCCGTGACCCTCGCCCCGATGACCCCACTGGCGGCCATGCCCAGCCCCAGCACCGCCGTCTGGCAGCTCGGTCCCTTTCCGATCCGGGCGTACGCGCTCTGCATCATCGCCGGCATCGCGGTGGCCTGCGTGGTCACCGAGTACCGGCTGCGCCGCCGTGGCGTAGCCCCGGGCGCCGTGCTCGACATCGCGGTCTGGGCGGTGCCGGCGGGCATCGTCGGCGCCCGGATCTACCACGTGATCACCTCGCCGGAGAAATACTTCGGCGCCGGCGGTGAGCCGATCAAGGCGCTCTACATCTGGGAGGGTGGCCTCGGCATCTGGGGCGCGGTGGCCGGCGGCGCGGTGGGCGCGTGGCTCGCCGCCCGGCAGCTGGGCATCCCGCTCACCGTGGTGGCCGACGCGCTGGCGCCGGGGATGCCGCTGGCCCAGGCGATCGGCCGGCTGGGCAACTGGTTCAACAACGAGCTGTACGGCGGGCGGACCACCCTGCCCTGGGGTCTCGAGGTGCACGTGATGGACCCGGACAACCCGGGTCACGCGTTGCGCGACGACGCCGGCAACCCGGTCCTGCAACCCGGGCTCTACCACCCGACGTTCCTCTACGAACTGCTCTGGAACGTCGGCGTCGCCGCGCTGGTGCTGATCCTGGACCGCCGGCTGCGGCTGGGCCGGGGCCGTGCCTTCGCGCTCTACGTGATGGGCTACACGGCGGGCCGCTTCTGGATCGAGCTGATGCGCACCGACGAGGCCAACCACATCCTCGGCGTGCGGCTCAACGTCTGGACCTCCGCGCTGGTCTTCCTCGGCGCGCTCGTCTACTTCGTGCGGGTCCGCGGTCCCCGGGAATACCTCGTCCCGGTGGGTGAGCCTGCCGTCCCGGTGGCGCCGGCCGGCGACGTGTCCCAGGTCGACCTCTCGGCCGGCGAGGCCGGCGCGCGGCCGGTCGCGCCGGAGGGCTACCGGGTGGTGACCGAGGACCAGTTCCGCACGTACCGGGAGACCGGTGCGCTGCCCCCGGCGGACCCGGCGGACCCGGCGGACCCGGTGGACACCGACGACGCGGACCGCGCGATGGCCGACGACACGGACCGCGCGGCGAACCACGACGCGGACAGCGCGACGGCCGACGACACGGACCGCGCGGACCGGGCCGCGACCGACGGCCCGCAGGGCGCACCGGCCGGCCGCACCGGCGGCGACCCGACCGGGTCGGACCACGCGGACGCCGGTCGGGCGGACGCCGGCGGGCGCCCGACGGACCGGGACAGCTGAGCGGGGGAGTCATGCGCAGCGCGGTGGTGGTCGGCGCCGGCCTCGGCGGGATGGCGGTGGCCGGCGCGCTGGCCCGCTCCGGATGGCGGGTCACGCTGCTGGAACGCTCCGACCGGGTCCGGCCGGAGCCGACCGCCGTGGTGCTGTGGCCCAACGGGGTACGCGCGCTGCGCGCCCTCGGGCTCGGCGCCGGGCTGGACGCGATCGCCACGCCGTTGCCCGACGGCGGCATCCGTCGCCCGGACGGGCAGTGGCTGGTGCAGCCCCGGCCCACGCCGGCCGACCGGATGCCGGTGGTGGTGCACCGGGAGGACCTGCACGACGCGCTCATCGCCGGGCTGGGCGACCAGGTGGAGCTGCGCACCGGGGTGAGCGTGCGCAGCGTACGCGCGGTGCCCGGCGAACGTCCCGCGGTGGGCGACGGCCGGCACACGGTCGAGGCCGACCTGGTGGTGGCCGCCGACGGCACCGACAGCGAGATCCGGCGGCAGCTCTGCCCGGAGACGACGGTGGTGAGTTCCGGCTGCGCTGCCTGGCGGGCGGTCATCCCCTGGTACCGCGCGCCGCAGCTCCCCGCCGACCAGACGGTGCACGGCGAGACGCTGGGCGCCGGCTACCGGTTCGTGGCCGCCTCGCTCGGGGAGCGGGGCACCGCCGGAGCCTCCCGCCGGGGCGGCATCTACTGGGTGGCCACCGCCGCCGGCGCACCCCGCCCGGAGCCGCCGGAGATCCAGCTCGCCCTGCTCAAGCGCTGGTACGCGGGCTGGCCCGCGCCGATCGCCACGCTGCTGGAGGCGACCGACCCGGCGGACGTGGTGCAGCAGGAGATCCGCGAGTTGCGGCCGTTGCCCCGGGCGTACGGCTTCCCGGTCGGCCCGGGCGGCGTGGTGCTGCTGGGCGACGCCGCGCACGCGATGCCGCCGCACCTGGGGCAGGGCGCCTGCCTGGCGTTCGAGGACGCGGCCACGCTCGCCGGGCTGTTGCGCGAGTCGCGGCTGCCCGACGCGGTGACCGGCTACGACCGGTTGCGCCGGCCCCGCGCGGCCACCATGGTGCGGCAGACCCGCCGGATGTCGGCGGTGCTGCAGACCCGGGGCCGGCTGGCGCTGCGCGCCCGGGACGCGGCGCTCGGCACGATCAGCCCGCGGATGCGCAACACGGCCGCCGCGGCGGCCGCCGCCTGGCAGCCGCCGTCCTGACCGCCTGGCGTGTCCCTCGCCTGGTCGGCGCGCTGGTCAGATGACGGCGGCCGGCTCGGCGATGCAGGCGGTGCCGACCCGGCGGAAGCCGACCCGCAGGTAGACCCGGGCGATGTCCTCGCTGCCGGCGCTGAGGAAGACCAGGTCGGTGCCGGCGGCGCGCAGCTCCCGGGCCAGCGTGGCGGTGACCGCGGCACCCAGGCCGCGTCGGCGGGCGGAGGGCAGCGTGGCGACGCCGGCGATCTCCGCCACGTCGTCCACCCGCATCGCCATGCCGCTGGCCAGCGCGCCCTCCTGCGGGGTGCCGGCGAGCACCGAGACGCGCCGGCCGTCGGCCACCCGGGCCGCCTCCTCCTCCAGCGCCTCCACGTCGAGGCGGGCCACCGCGGCGTCCCGCTCGGCCGGCCCGGCCTCGCCGCGTGCGGTGCCGCCGTTCGCGAAGCCGACAGCGGCGACGGCCCGGCGCAGCGCGATGTCCGCGGCGAAGCCCGGGTCGCCCGGGTCCAGCACCCGCACCGGTACGTCGCTGAGCGTGCCCGGGTCGGGCAGCAGCTCGGGTTCGAGCAGCATGAGCGGCGCCTCCAGCACGCTCAGCCCCGCCGAGCGGGCCACCGCGAGCAGCTCCGGGTGGTGCTCGTGCACCCACTCGAACGCCTCCGGCAGGCCCAGCTCCCGCTGCCGGGCGCGAACGGCGGTCACCTCGGCCAGGGTGGGCGCCTCGGTGGCGTCGGGCCGGGGGCGGGCGTAGAACGGCCATCCGGCGCCTTCGCGGACGAAGAGCACCAGGGAGTCGAACTCCTCGGTCCGGGCCCCGTCGCGGGGCACCGCGTCGTAGAAACGCTCCAACCGGTCGAGTGCGTCAGCTCGTACGACATCCACCGCGCGAGACTACACGTCCCAGATTCTGGAAGTGTGATCAATCTGAACTGGCCTTGCGCCGCACGCCCTAACGTAGACTCAATAAACCCCAGAGGGCCGACGTCGTCCCCACCATGATCCAACCTGAGTGACGACAGGAGGCCCGGTGGCCTTTCCGTACCCTCTCAGCCCGCAGCCGGCCCCACGGACGACGGGGCTCTACGACCCCGCGTACGAGCACGACGCCTGCGGCGTGGCCTTCGTGGCCGACCTGCACGGGCGGCGCTCGCACCAGGTCGTCGCGAACGGCCTCGGGGCGCTCTGCCGGCTGGACCACCGGGGCGCCCGGGGCGCGGAGCACAACACCGGTGACGGCGCCGGCATCATGATCCAGGTGCCGGACGCGTTCCTGCGCGCCGTGGTCGACTTCCCGCTGCCCCCCGCCGGCCAGTACGCGACCGGCCTGGTGTTCCTGCCCGACGACGACGCGGCCGAGGCGCGCGCCCGCCAGGTGGTGGACAAGTACGCGCTGGTCGAGGGCGCCGACGTGCTCGGCTGGCGCGAGGTGCCGACCGACGCGTCCGGCCTGGGCGAGACCGCGCTCGCGGCGATGCCCCGGGTGCGGCAGCTCTTCGTGGCCGCGCACCGGCTGACCGACTCGCCGGCCGGCCCGGCCGGCTCCCCGCTGGCCGGGCTCGACCTGGACCGGGTGGCGTTCTGCCTGCGCAAGCAGGTCGAGCGGGAGACCGCCGAGCGGGGCGTGCCGGCCTACTTCCCGTCGCTGTCCGGCCGGACGATGGTGTGGAAGGGCATGCTCACCCCCGACCAGCTCCCGGCGTTCTACCCGGAGCTGACCGACGAGCGGGTGGTCAGCGCCGTCGCGCTGGTGCACTCGCGCTTCTCCACCAACACGTTCCCGTCCTGGCCGCTGGCGCACCCGTACCGGTTCATCGCGCACAACGGCGAGATCAACACGATCCGCGGCAACCGCAACTGGATGCAGGCCCGGGAGGCGCTGCTGCGCAGCCCGAGCATCCCCGGCAACATCCGCCGCGTCTTCCCGGTGTGCACGCCGGCCGCGTCGGACTCGGCCAACTTCGACGAGGTGCTCGAACTGCTGCACCTGGCCGGGCGGAGCCTGCCGCACGCGGTGCTCATGATGATCCCCGAGGCGTGGGAGAACGACCCGGACATGCGCGCCGACAAGCGCGCGTTCTACCGCTTCCACGCCAGCCTGATGGAGCCGTGGGACGGCCCCGCCTCGGTCGCCTTCACCGACGGCGAGATCGTCGGCGCGGTGCTGGACCGCAACGGTCTGCGCCCGGGCCGCTGGTGGCACACCTCCGACGGCCTGGTGGTGCTGGGCAGCGAGGCGGGCGTGCTCGACCTCGACCCGACCACCGTGGTGGCCAAGGGTCGGCTCCAGCCCGGCCGGATGTTCCTGGTCGACACCGTCAACGGCCGGATCGTCTCCGACGACGAGATCAAGACCGAGCTGGCCGCCGCGCAGCCCTACCAGGAGTGGCTGCACGCCGGCCTGATCGAGCTGGACGACCTGCCCCCGCGCGAGCACACCGTCTACACCCACGACTCGGTGCGCCGCCGCCAGCAGACGTTCGGCTACACCGAGGAGGAGCTGAAGATCCTGCTCGGCCCGATGGCCCGCAGCGGAGCGGAGCCGATCGGCTCGATGGGCACGGACACCCCGATCGCCCCGCTGTCCACCCGGCCGCGGCTGCTCTACGACTACTTCCACCAGCTCTTCGCCCAGGTCACCAACCCGCCGCTGGACGCCATCCGGGAGGAGCTGGTGACCAGCCTGGCGTCCACCATCGGGCCGGAGGGCAACCTGCTCGACCCGGGCCCGGCGAGCTGCCGCCAGATCGTGCTGCCCTACCCGGTGATCGACAACGACGAGCTGGCCAAGATCCTCTCCATCGACGAGGACGGCGACCTGCCCGGCTTCAAGGCGGTCCGGGTCTCCGGTCTCTACCGGATCCGCGACGGCGGCGCCGGCATCAAGGCCCGGCTGACCGAGATCTGCCGGCACGTGTCCGAGGCGATCGAGGACGGCGTACGGATCCTGGTGCTCTCCGACCGGGACTCCAACGCCGACCTGGCGCCGATCCCGTCGCTGCTGCTCACCGCCGCGGTGCACCAGCACCTGGTGCGCGAGCAGACCCGGACCCAGGTGGCGCTGGTCGTCGAGTCCGGCGACTGCCGCGAGGTGCACCACGCGGCCGTGCTGATCGGCTACGGCGCGGCGGCGGTCAACCCCTACCTCGCGTTCGAGTCGGTCGAGGACATGATCTCCACCGGTGCGCTGGCCGGCGTGGAGCCGGTAAAGGCGGTCCGCAACTACGTCAAGGCGCTCGGCAAGGGCGTCCTGAAGATCATGTCCAAGATGGGCATCTCGACCGTGTCGTCGTACTGCGGGGCGCAGGTGTTCGAGGCGGTCGGCCTGGACACCCGCCTGGTCGACCGCTACTTCCGCGGCACGCCGAGCACGATCGGCGGCATCGGGCTGGCCGAGATCCACACCGAGGTGGCCGCCCGGCACGCGCGGGCCTGGCCCGCGCCGGGCGCACAGGCCAGCGACCGGCTGGAGGTCGGCGGCGAGTACCAGTGGCGCCGCGAGGGCGAGCTGCACCTGTTCAACCCGGAGACGGTCTTCCTGCTGCAGCACGCCACCCGCAGCCGCCAGTACGACGTGTTCCGGCAGTACACCGCCAAGGTCGACGAGCTGGCCGCGCAGGCGGGCTCGCTGCGTGGGCTGTTCACGCTGCGCACCGGCATCCGCCCGGCGGTGCCGCTGGACGAGGTCGAGCCGGCCACCGAGATCGTCAAGCGCTTCGCCACCGGCGCCATGTCGTACGGGTCGATCTCCGCCGAGGCGCACGAGACGCTCGCGATCGCGATGAACCGCCTCGGCGGCAAGTCCAACACCGGCGAGGGCGGCGAGGACGTCGAGCGGCTGCACGACCCGGCGCGCCGCTCGGCGGTCAAGCAGATCGCCAGCGGCCGGTTCGGCGTGACCAGCGAATACCTGGTCAACGCGGACGACCTCCAGATCAAGATGGCCCAGGGCGCGAAGCCCGGCGAGGGCGGGCAACTGCCCGGCAACAAGGTCTGGCCGTGGATCGCGCGGACCCGGCACGCCACCCCCGGTGTCGGCCTGATCTCCCCGCCGCCGCACCACGACATCTACTCCATCGAGGACCTGGCCCAGCTCGTGCACGACCTGAAGTGCGTCAACCCGGCCGCCCGGGTGCACGTCAAGCTGGTCAGCGAGGTGGGTGTGGGCACGGTGGCGGCCGGCGTGGCCAAGCTGAAGGCCGACGTCATCCTCATCTCCGGGCACGACGGCGGCACCGGCGCGTCCCCGCTCAACTCGCTCAAGCACGCCGGCACCCCGTGGGAGCTGGGCCTGGCCGAGGCGCAGCAGACGCTGCTGCTCAACAAGTTGCGCGACCGGGTCACCGTGCAGGTCGACGGCCAGCTCAAGACCGGCCGGGACGTGCTGGTCGCGGCGCTGCTCGGCGCCGAGGAGTTCGGCTTCGCCACCGCCCCGCTGATCGTCGAGGGCTGCGTGATGATGCGGGTCTGCCACCTGGACACCTGTCCGGTCGGCATCGCCACCCAGAACCCGGTGCTGCGCGAGCGGTTCACCGGCCGGCCCGAGTTCGTGGAGAACTTCTTCCTCTTCCTCGCCGAGGAGGTCCGGGGCTACCTGGCCGAGCTGGGCTTCCGCAGCATCGACGAGGCGATCGGGCACACCGAGCTGCTCGACGTGGCCGGCGCGATCGACCACTGGAAGGGCCACGGGCTCGACCTGGGCCGGGTGTTGCACCTGCCGGAGCTGCCCGAGGGCGCGGCCCGCCGGGGCGTCCGCGCCCAGGACCACGGCCTCGACGCGGCGCTGGACAACCGGCTCATCGAGCTGGCCGGCCCGGCGTTGCGCGACCGCACCCCGGTCCGGGTCGAGGTCGAGGTGCGCAACGAGCACCGCAGCGTGGGCGCGATGCTGGGCGGCGAGGTGACCCGCCGGTTCGGCGGCGCCGGGCTGCCCGACGACACCGTCGAGTTCCTGCTGCGCGGCACCGCCGGGCAGTCGTTCGGCGCGTTCCTGCCGCGCGGGGTCACGCTGCGCCTGCACGGCGACGCCAACGACTACGTCGGCAAGGGACTGTCCGGCGGGCGGATCGTGGTCCGGCCGGACACCGACGCGCCGTTCGTCGGCGCCGACGCCGAGCCCGGCCGCCGCGCCGAGGACCAGATCATCGCCGGCAACACGATCCTCTACGGCGCCACCGGCGGCGAGGTGTTCCTGCGCGGTCGGGTCGGCGAGCGGTTCGCGGTGCGCAACTCCGGCGCGGCCGCGGTGGTCGAGGGTCTCGGCGACCACGGCTGCGAGTACATGACCGGTGGCACGGTGGTGGTGCTCGGTCCGACCGGGCGTAACTTCGCCGCCGGGATGTCCGGCGGCACCGCGTTCGTGCACCGGCTCGACCGCCGGCTGGTCAACGCCGAACTGGTCGACCTGTCGCCGCTGCGCGACGAGGAGCGCGACCGGCTGCACGAGCTGGTCCAGCGGCACTTCGCCGAGACCGACTCGGCGGTCGCCGAGGACCTGCTCAAGCGCTGGCCGCAGGCGGTGGAGGAGTTCACCGCCGTGGTGCCCCGGGACTACCGCCGGGTCATGGAGATCATGCGGGCCGCCGAAGCCGCCGGCCGCGATGTCGACGACGCGGTGATGAGCGCCCTCTCCCCGGCGCCGTCCGCGCCCCTGCCGCCCGCGCCCCGGGTGGTCGCCCAGGAGGTGGCTCGTGCCTGACCCGAACGGTTTCCTGCGCTACGACCGGCGGCTGCCGGCCCGCCGTCCGGTGCCGGTGCGGATCTCCGACTGGCGGGAGGTCTACCCGCCGGCCGGCGAGGAACTGGTCCGCGAGCAGGCCACCCGGTGCATGGACTGCGGCATCCCGTTCTGCCACGACGGCTGCCCGTTGGGTAACCGCATCCCGGACTGGAACGACCTGGTCCGCACCGGCAACTGGGACGCGGCGGTCGAGTCGCTGCACGCCACCAACAACTTCCCCGAGTTCACCGGCCGGCTCTGCCCGGCGCCGTGCGAGGCGGCCTGCGTGCTTGGCCTGGGCGGGCAGCAGCCGGTCACCATCAAGCAGGTCGAGGTGGAGATCGCCGACGCCGCGGTGGCCCGGGACGGCCTGCGTCCCCGGCCCGCGTCCGCGCCGACCGGTCGGTCGGTCGCGGTGGTCGGCTCCGGCCCGGCCGGATTGGCCGCCGCGCAGCAGCTCGCCCGCGCCGGTCACACGGTCACCGTGTACGAGCGCGACGACGCGATCGGCGGCCTGCTCCGCTACGGCATTCCCGACTTCAAGTTGGAGAAGCAGCACGTCGACCGACGGGTCGCCCAGCTCACCGCCGAGGGGGTGCGGTTCCGCACCGGCGTCGAGGTCGGCGTCGACGTGACCGCCGACGAGCTGCGCGCCGAGCACGACGCGGTGCTGCTCGCCTGCGGCGCGCTCCAGGGCCGGGACACCCCGGGCACCCCGGGCCGGGCGCTGCGCGGCGTGCACCAGGCGATGGCGCACCTGGTGGCCGCGAACCGGGTGGTGGCGGCCGCGGGTGACGGGCGGCCCGCCCTGGCCGTGCTGCCGGACGGCACGCCGATCGACGCGGCCGGCAAGCACGTGGTGATCATCGGTGGCGGCGACACCGCGGCGGACTGCCTCGGCGTGGCCCACCGGCAGGGCACGGCCGGCGTACACCAGCTCGACCTCTACCCGCAGCCCCCGACGGAGCGGGACGGCGCGCGGGACCCGTGGCCGACCTGGCCGTGGGTGCTGCGGTCCTATCCGGCCCACGAGGAGGGCGGGGAGCGGGTCTTCGCGGTGGCGGTGCAGGAGTTCGTCGACGACGGCACCGGGCAGGTCCGCGCCGTGCGCGTCGCCGAGGTGACCGTGGAGAAGGTCGACGGCCGGCGCATCGTCACCCCGCTGCCCGGATCGGAGCGGGAGATCCCGGCCGACCTGGTGCTGCTCGCGATCGGCTTCGAGGGCACCGAGGAACAGCCGCTGCTGGCCCAGTTCGGGGTGACCCGCAACGGCCGGGGCGCGGTCGACGCCCGACAGGACTGGCAGACCGACGCCGACGGGGTCTTCGTCGCCGGGGACATGCACCGGGGCGCCTCGCTGATCGTCTGGGCGATCGCCGAGGGGCGGGCCGCGGCGGCGGCCGTCCACGCGTACCTGGGTGGGGTGGGCGAGCTGCCCGCCCCGGTCGACCCGGCCCGGCAGCCACTCGCCGCCCGCTGAGCGATGTAAGGAGGGGCCCCCTGTTAACGCCTCCGGTAGAGCAGGGGGCCCCTCTTAACACCCGCGCCAGGGCGGGACGCCCGATCTCGCGCCGACCCGGACCGAGTGTCCGGGTTGCCCGGTGACACCTGCCACCAACTGTCGCCGCGACGTTTCCTCCGCCGCCAGACTTGGCGACCGGCCGGACCTCACGAGGGTCCGGCCTTCGTCATGTCGCTGTCGTCAACGGGGGAGATCGTCGTGGCTCTCGGCGCCACGTTCGCCGCGCTGCGCCACCGGAACTACCGGATCTGGGCGGGCGCCGGCTTCGTGTCGGTCACCGGCACCTGGATGCAGGTGCTCGGCGTCAATTGGTTCGTCCTGGCGGAGACCGGCTCCGCCACCTCGATGGGCCTCACCGTCCTGCTCCAGGCGCTGCCCACGCTGCTGCTCAGCGTGTGGGGCGGCGCGCTGGCCGACCGCCTGCCGGCCAAGCCGCTGCTGGTCACCGCGCAGGCCGCGCACGCGGTGCTGGCCGCCGGCCTGGCCGTGGTCGCGCTCACCGGCGCCGGCGGTCTGCCGGCCGTCTACGCGATCTCGCTGGCCACCGGCGCGGTGTCGGCGATCGAGGGGCCGGTGCTGGGCCGCTGGGCGTCCACCCTGGTGGACCGGGAGAGCCTCGGCAACGCGCTCGCGCTCGGCTCGTTGACCAACTCGGCCGGGCGGATCCTCGGCATGAGCGTGGGCGCCGTGGTGGTCGCCGCCGTCGGCCCGGCGCTGCTGTTCGCGGTCAACGCGGCCAGCTTCGTGGCGGTCGTGGTCGCGCTGCTGGCCGTACGCGAGGGGGAGCGGCACACCGGCGGGCCGGTGGCGGCCGACGCGGGCCCGGCGGACGGCGGCATCCGGGCCGGGTTCCGCTACCTGCGGGGTCAGCCGGTGGTGCTGGTCGCGCTGGCGCTGTCGTTCGTGCTGGGCAGCCTGGGCCGCAACTACCAGGTGACCATGGCGGCGATGAGCGACGGCCCGCTGGGCGCCGGCGCGTCCGGCTACGGCTTCCTGTCCACCGTCTTCGCCGTCGGCGCGGTGCTCGGCGCGCTGGTCGCGGCCCGCCGCGCCGAGCTGAGCTACCCGGTGCTGGTCGGCGCGGGGCTGCTCGCCAGCGCGCTGCAGATCGTGGCCGGGCTGGCTCCGGGCACGGCGAGCTTCGCCGCGGTGATCCTGCCGGTGGCGGCGGCGGCCGTGGTCATCGACACGACGGTCGGCGCCCGCGCCCAGCTGGACACCGACTACGCGATGCGCGGGCGGGTGCTGGCGGCGCTCGCGGTCACCGGCTCGGTCGCCGCCGCCGTGGGCGCGCCGCTGCTGGGCTGGCTGGCCGAGCACGCCGGCCCCCGCCAGACGCTGGTGCTGGCCGGCACGGTCAGCGCCGTGGCGACGCTCGCGGCCGGGGTGGCGCTGGACCGGCTGCGCGAGCGCCGGCTGGTCCGGACGCTGCCCGCGGTGCGTCGTCCGGTCCGTCGGCTCACGCTCGTGCCGGTCGCGGTGCGTCGTCCGGTCCGCCGGGTGGCGGCGAGCGCTGTCCGGGTGGTGCGGCCGGTCCGGGGTGCCGTGCCGGTCCCGTCCGGGCCGACTCCGACCGTCGCGGCGGGTGTCGCGCCGACCGTGATGGCCGGGCGGCCGGTCCCGGCGCCGCGGCCCGGGGTCCGTCCCGGCACGGCTCGGCCGGCCTCGGCCGCCGCCCGGGCGGACGCGGGCCGCCGCTGAGGTGGGCCACGTCATGCCCGCCGGGGCCCCGTCGGCACGATGATCATCGTTACGCTGCGGGCATGGACGTCGAAGTACGCCTGCGGCGCATCCGCCGCTGGCTCTGGGTCGTCGTGGTGGGGCTCTTCCTCAGCGGGGTGACCGCGTTCCCGCTGGAGATCGAGGTCCGGTGGCTGCTCGCGGCGCTCGACCCGCTCGCCGGGCGGCTTCCGGCGCTGGTCGGCTGGATCGAGCGGGTCCACGACGGGCTGGTGGCCGCCGACCGGGACTACCCGTTCCTGCTCTACGGCACCGACTGGCTGGCGTTCGCCCACCTGGTGCTGGCGGTGGCGTTCTGGGGGCCGCTGCGCGACCCGGTGCGCAACGTCTGGGTGGTCCAGGTCGGAATGATCGCCTGCGCCGGCATCGTGCCGCTGGCCCTGATCTGCGGCCCGATCCGGGACATCCCGTGGTTCTGGACGCTGGTCGACCTCTCGTTCGCGGTCGGCGCGTTCCCGCCGCTCTGGTTCGCCTACCGGCACATCCGCGCGGTCGAGGCGGCCCGCACGCCGGCGAGGCCGGTCGGGACGCCCGCGCCCGCGGCCGGCTGACCGGGGCCGTACCCGGCCGCGGCGGGGACCACGGACCCGGGGCCGGTCCGGCCGGACCCGCCCCGCCGGTGGGGTAGCGGGCCCGGCCGGCGCCGGTCAGCGGCCGAGCAAGTCGTGCGCGGCCCGGATCTTCGCCCAGGAGGCGGGTCGGGCCGGGGCCGAGGTCGCCCGCGCGGTGGCGCCCACCTCGGGGCGGCCGGCGGTGAACAGCCAGGTGGTGAACACCGCGTCCAGGTCGCGACCGGAGACGCGCTCCGCGAGCGCCTGGAACTGCTCGATGGTGCCGTTGCCGTACTGGCGCTGGGCCGTCCAGGCGCGCAGGATCCGGAAGAACGCCGGGTCGCCGACGGCCAGCCGGATCTGGTGCAGCGCCATCGCGCCCCGGTCGTAGACGGCGTCGTCGAAGATCCGGTCGGCGCCCGGGTCACCGGGGAGCACCTGCCAGAACTCCGAGTCGGCCGGGTAGCTGGAGTAGGTGAAGTCGAACAGCTCCTGGGCGGTGCCCTCGTCCTGTTCCTCCGACCAGAGCCACTCGGCGTACGAGGCGAAACCCTCGTTCAGCCAGATGTTGCGCCAGGCCGCCACCGAGACCGAGTCGCCGAACCACTGGTGCGCGTTCTCGTGCACCACCACGTACGGGTTCGCGCCGCGTCGCCAGAAGCCGGGGCCGTACACCGGTCGGGTCTGCGTCTCCAGCGCGAAGCCGATGCCGTCGATCGGCCCGGCCACGCCGCCCTGCGCCTCGAACGGGTACGGGCCGAACAGCCCGCTCTCCCAGTCGACGATCTCGGCGGTGCGCTCGATGCTGGCCCGGGCCGCCGGACCGCGCTCGCCCAGCGTGGTGCTGTACGCGTTCACCACCGGCTGCCCGTTCGGCGCGGTGTCGGTGACGATGTCGTACTGCCCGATGGCCAGGAACGCCTGGTAGGTGGCGCCGGGCTTCACGCTGCGCCAGCTCCACCGGGTGCGGTTGCCGGCCTCCGGCAGCGGGTCGCGCGGCTGCACGCCGTTGCTGACGACCTCGACACCGGTCGGCACCGAGACCGAGATGTCCCAGGTGGCCTTGTCCTTCGGGTGGTCGTTGCTCGGATACCACCACCAGGCCGACTCGGGCTCGTTCACCGCGAGCGCCCCGTCGGCGGTCCGGGTCCAACCGGTGTAGCCGTAGACCTTCGTCTGCGAGGGGACGCCGGCGTACTTCACCACGACGGTGAGCTGCTGGCCCTTGGTCAGGGACCGGGCCGGGGTGACCACCAGCTCGTGGTCGCCGGCCCGGGCGAACGTGGCGGCCCAGCCGTTGACCCGGACCGACTCGACGTCGAGCGCGAAGTCGAGGTTGAAGCGGGACATGTCCTTCTTCGCGGTGGCCAGGATCGTGGTGGTGCCGCCGAGGCGGTCGGTGGACGGCTCGTAGCGCAGCCGGATGTCGTAGTGGTCGACGTCGTAGCCGCCGTTGCCGTAGTCGGGGAAGTAGCTGTCGCCCAGCCCGGGGCTGCCCGGCGTCGGGGTCGCCGCCGCGGGGTGCGGGCCGCCCCGTCCGGTCGGGGCGGCCAGGCCGGGGGCGCCGGTCACGGTGGTGCCGGCGGTGGTGAGGGTCAGGGCGGCGATCGCCGCCGTGAGTGCGCGTCGCACGGGTGGGACTCCCTCCGTCGGGTGTACGCACCGGCCAACCTAATCGACGCATGTAAACAGATCTGGGTCGGCGGCTATTCAATTCTTGCGAATGTTTCGATAGCATTACCGACTAGTAACAAGCACGACCCCTCGGCCACGCGCGCGGTCAACGGGCTCCACCACCCCTGTCCCGTGGAGGTCCTGTCATGTCCCGTCGCGTCCGTACCGCCCTCGCCGCGGTGTTGGCGGCCGTCCTCGGCGCCGTGCTCCTGCCCGGCGCGGCCCGCGCCGCCACCGTCAACTACGTCGCCCTGGGCGACTCCTACTCCTCCGGCGTCGGCGCCGGGCCGTACGACTTCTCCACCTGCCTGCGCAGCCAGAAGTCGTACGCCCCGCTCTGGGCCGCGGCGCACGCGGTCACCAGCTTCCGGTTCCCGGCCTGCGGCGGCGCGGTCACCGCCGACGTCCGCAACAACCAGGTCGGGCAGCTCAGCGCGAGCACCACGCTGGTCACCATCACCATCGGCGGCAACGACGCCGGCTTCGCCGACGTGATGACCAGCTGCCGCTTCGGCAGCACGTCGAGCTGTGAGAGCGCGGTGGCCGGGGCCAAGGCGTTCGCCACCGCCACGCTGCCCGGCCGACTCGACGCCACCTACGCCGCGATCCGCGAGCGGGCCCCGAACGCCCGGCTGGTGGTCCTGGGCTACCCGCGGCTGTTCGAGACCGGATACTGCGGCCTGCTCGCCATGAGCAGCTACAAGCGCACCATCCTCAACCAGGCCGCGGACGTGCTGAACGGGGTCACCGCCGACCGCGCCGGCGCCGCCGGGGCCACCTTCGTCGACGCCCGGCCGTACTTCACCGGGCACGGTGTCTGCGCGGCCGAGCCGTGGATCCGCGACGTCAGCGGCGTGATCGAGGCGTACCACCCGAACGCGAGCGGCTACCGCTACGGCTACCTGGCCGCGCTGACCGCCGCCATCGGCTGAGGTGTAAGGAGGGGGCCCCTCTTCACGCATTCCGCAGCGGAGGGGCCCCCTTTTAACAACTCACGCGGGTCAGCGGCCCACCGGCGCCAGACTGCCGACCGTCTCCGCCGCCACGGCCGGCGCGCCGGGCACGCCCGGCACCGGTCCCACCCGCCGCCGGGGTCGCGCGTGGCGCCCGGAGGGGACCGCGAGGGCGGCCAGCGCGGCGGCCAACGAGATGCCGGTGAGCAGCAGGAAGCCCGCGGTGAAGCCGGCCTCCCGGGGCAACCCGCTCGCCTGCGGGTGGGCGGTGATGACGGCGCTGGCCAGGGCCGCGCCGATCGCGCCGCCGATGGTGCGGATGTTGGCGTTCATGCCGGTCGCGGCGCCGGTCTGCGCGGCCGGGACGCTGGCCACGATGAGGTTGGCCATCGAGGCGAACGCCAACCCGATGCCGAGGCCCACGAGGCCGCCGGCCACGCCGACCTCCCACCGGGTGTCGTGCGCCACGGTGAGCATCGCCGCCGCCGCCACGTTGAACGCCGCACCCGTGCTCAGCTGCGCCTTGGCGCTGAACCGGGACTGCAGCCGGCCGGCCAGCAGGCCGGCGGCGAACATGCCGACCAGCATCGGCAGCATCAGCAGCCCGGCCTGGGTGACGCTGGCGCCGAAGCCGTAACCGGCGCTGGTCGGGATCTGGGCGAACTGCGGCAGGAACGCGTAGACGGAGAACATCGAGGCGCCGTAGAGCAGCGCGACCAGGTTGGTCGTCCAGACCGCCGGCAGGCGCATCATCCGCAGGTCGATCAGCGGGTTCCCGGCCCGGGCCTCGGCGACCAGCCAGGCCGCCGCCAGCACCGCGGCCAGCGTCAGCAGCCCGACCACCCGGCCGGAGCCCCAGCCCCACGCGGCGCCCTTGCTGACCGGGAGCAGCAGCGCCACCAGCCAGCCGGAGAGCAGCAGCGCGCTGAGCCAGTTGATCCGGCCCGGCGTGCGCACCGGTGATGGCGGCACGAACCGGTACGCGGCCAGCGCGGTCAGGCCGACCACCACCAGCGGGATCCAGAACAGCCAGCGGTAGCCGAGGGTGGTCACGATCGGTCCGGCCAGCACCACGCCCAGCCCGCCGCCGACGGCGACGACCGCCGAGATCGAGGCGACCGCCGAACTCACCCGGGCGGCCGGGAACTCGTCCCGGATGATGCCGAACGACAGCGGGAAGACGGCGCCGCCGATGCCCTGGACCACCCGGGCGGCGATCAGCACGCCGATGCTCGGCGCGACGGCCGCCAGCAGGCAGCCGAGCGCCAGTGCGGCGAGCGAGACCACCAGCGTCCGCTCCTTGCCGATCATGTCGCCGACCCGGCCGAGGATCGGCGTGAAGATCGACGCGGAGAGCAGGTAGGCGGTCAGCACCCAGGTCACCGTGTTCGGCGAGGTGTGCAGGTCGTGCTGGATCGTGGGCAGCACCGGGGTGATCAGCGACTGGAGCATCGCGAAGAATCCGGTGCCGGCCGCGAGGACGAGGAACGTCATCCGGCGCGAGCCGCGCCGGGGTGTGTCGATCATGTGGGAGAACTCCCGTTCGGTACGAGATCGGTGGCCGCTCGCGCGGGTGGCGGCGGTGGCGGCCGGGTCGTCGCCGGTGGTCAGCAGTCAGCGGGCATGGCGGGACCTCCTGGGGTCCGGGGTCGGTTTCGGTCACCCACGCCGGCCGGACGCGGCCGGGAAGTCCGGAGTACGCTATCCGGAGGGGTGCCTCCACCAACGTAGCGGAGGGTTGCCTCCGGTTGCAAGCGGGAGGAAGAGGTGACGCGCGTCATGGCCAGCGCCGACCAGCGGGACGAGGTCTTCGCGCGCCGCCCGAAGCGGGCCGACGCCCGGCGCAACTACGACGCGCTGATCGCCGCCGCCCGCGAGGTGTTCGGCGAGTGCGGCGCGGGAGCGTCGCTGGAGGAGATCGCCCGCCGGGCGGGCGTGGGCATCGGCACGCTCTACCGCAACTTCCCCGGCCGGCGGGACCTGTTCGAGGCGGTCTACGTCGAGGAGGTGCGGGCGCTCAGCGCCTCCGCCGCCGACCTGGCCGACCTCGCCCCGTGGGACGCCCTGGTCGGCTGGCTGCACCGGTTCGTCGCCTACATCGCCACCAAGCGGGCCCTGGCCGAGGAGTTGGTGCACGACTCCGAGGTGTTCCGCAGTTGTCGCACCGAGATCTACGCGGCCGGCGAGCCGCTGCTGCGCCGCGCCCAGGCCGCCGGGGCCGCCCGACCGGACGCCGACTTCGACGACGTGGTGCGACTGATCAGCGGGCTCGCCGCGTACCAGTTCCCGGACCCGGCGCAGCGCGACCGGGTCCTGGCGATCGCCCTGGACGGCCTGCGCCCACCGGCGACACCCGCCTGATTCGTATGGCGGGTCACAAGAATGGTGACCGGAAGTAGCCGGAAGGGTGCGCCGGGTAGATAAGGATCTTGCCTTCCGCCTAACATCACGTTGACGGACATCGAGTGAGGTGGAGGCTGCGGTGACCAGTACCCCCTACCAGATGCCAGGCTCACTCGTGATCGAGATGAGTGACGACGAGTGGCGCGTCGCGGTCGAGCAGGAACTCGACCAGTTGCACCTCACGTACGGACAGCTCGCCGACATGGCGGAGCGGCGCGACTTCTGCTCGGTGGAGGCCCAGAAGCTCTGGATGTCCATTGGCAACACGCGGCCGTAGTGCGCTCGGGCCGCAGGCCCGTACGTTCGCCGAAACGCTGCAGGGTCTGCTGAACAAGACGGTCTGTGACAACGCCCGGGTCGTGGCGCGGGTGGCCACCGAGCAGGCCGTCGTCGGAACGGACCTCGTCGGGCTCCGGTCGAAGCCGGTACGCATGCGTTCGGCGGCTCGCACGAGCATCTGGCTCGATGTCCAATGCCTTCTCACGCTCGACCAGGACGAAGGCAAGTTTCTCACGATCGAGGCGTCCTACTGCGCGCTGAAGTTCGGTGACACGCCTGAGCCGTTGCTGCACTACGACTTCCAGCGCGACAAGGAGCAGTACACCGAGGCGCATCTGCAGGTCTGCGCCAGCCATCCCACCTTCGAGACTTTTCTCTCCGAGTTGGGGCGTAAGGGCACCGGCGGGCTGAGCAAGATCCACCTTCCGGTCGGTGGGCGTCGATTCCGCCCGGCGCTGGAGGACGTCCTCGAGTGCCTCATCATCGAAGGGCTCGTCGAGGCCAGAAACGGTTGGCAGCAGCTGATCGAGTCGACCCGTCGGGACTACCGACGCCGGCAGATCGCGGCGGTCGTCCGGCGCAACACCGGCACCGCGATGGCCGAGTTGGAGCGATTGGGCTACCGGGTCGTGCCGCCGGACGACCACGGGCTGCGCGCGCAGATCTCGCGATTGATCACGCCTCGCTCGCGCCCTCCGGGCAACAGCCCGAGCGAAAGTGGACCGGTCAACCGTCGCTGATCGCGTTCGACGCCGACGGTCGGAATGCCGACACAGCCCGTGGCGGGGCTGCACTCCAGAGTGATCCTCCTTATCCTGACGTGTTCATCCGTCGGCTATGTACGTGGAGAGCTGTGGATCAGCGACAGGTACGACGTCTGGCAGAGCAGTCCGCCAACTTCGGCTTCCTCAAGGGTCATCCGCTCCTGGTCTGGTATGGCGCGGGCGCCGAGCTGCTCGTCTACGTCGACGCCCAGGCGGCGATGTTCAAGATCCGCGCCTTCGGCGACGAGTTGGCCAAGGACCTGGTGCGCCGCACCGACGCCCGGCCGCAGAAGAACGACTTCTTCCACCGGGTGCAGGCGCTCCAGGCCAACGGCACGCTCGTACCGGAAATCTATCGCGCGTTCGACCGGCTGCGGGACCAGGGCAACCGCGCTGTACACGATCACCTCGGCGAGGTGCGCGCGGCGCTGGAGCTGCTGCGGACCTGCTTCGAGCTGGGTGTCTGGTTCCACCGCGCGCTGACCGGCGACCGCTCGCCGATCGGCTTCGTGCCGCCCACGCCGCCGCCGCAGCAGGTGCCGCAGAGCGTCGCCGAGGCCCTCCAGGCCGAGGTGCAGCGCTACAAGGACGAGTTGGCGCAGACCAAGCTGCTGCTCGACGGCAAGCCGTCGCTGGTGCAGGCCCAGGCCGACGCGCAGGCGGCGGCGGAGCAGGCGGTCCGAGCGGCGAGCGCCCGCCAGGGCGAGGCGGCCGCTCTGGTGGCGAGCCTGGAGCCGGCGGCGCACGAGGCGCAGCGGGCGGCCGAGCAGCGGAAGCCGGCACGGGTGTCCGCCGCCCGGCGGGAGGAGTTCATCGCCCGTGCCCGCCGCGCCTCCCACGAACCGCTCAACGAGGTGCAGACGCGGGGGGAGATCGACCGGCAGTTGAGCGCCGCCGGCTGGGTGGTACAGGACGAGAACCAGATCAACCTGTTCGCGGCCACCGGCGTCGCCGTCCGCGAGGTGACGCTCGCCACCGGCCGCGCCGACTACCTGCTCTACGTCGACCAGCGACTGGTCGGCGTGATCGAGGCGAAGCGGGAGGGCACCGCCCCGCGCGGCGTGGAGGCGCAGCTCGACCGCTACCTGAGCGGGCTCACCCCGGCGCAGAAGCTCAGCGCCTGGCGGCGGGACGAGCCGCTGCCGTTCGGATACGTCGCCACCGGCACGGAGACGGCCTTCGTCAACCGGCTCGACCCGTTCCCGCGTACCCGGGAGGTCTTCGCCTTTCATCAACCGACCACCCTCGCGCGGTGGATGCGGGAGGCCGACGACGATCCGGCCGTGCCGACGCTGCGGGCCCGGCTGCGGCGGATGCCGGCGCTGGACCGGCTCGGTCTGCGGCCCGCGCAGGTCGACGCCGTCGCAGGGCTGGAACAGTCTCTGGCCGAGGACCGGCCGCGGTCGCTGATCCAGATGGCGACCGGCGCGGGCAAGACGTTCACCGCGGTGACCGCCAGCTACCGGCTGCTCAAGCACGCCCGCGCCACCCGGATCCTGTTCCTGGTCGACCGCAACAATCTCGGCAAGCAGACGCTGCGGGAGTACGCCGGCTACCAGACGCCCGACGACGGGCGGAAGTTCACCGACCTCTACAACGTCGACCGGCTCTCCGGCACCGGCATGCTCGACTCGTCCGCCGTGGTCATCTCCACCATCCAGCGCCTCTACGGCGCACTGCGCGGCGTCGAGCTGCCCGACGTCGACCTGGACGATCGCGCCTACGACAGCTACGACCTGGACGAGCCGGCGGAGGTGGGCTACAACCCACAGCTCCCTCCGGAGACGTTCGACCTGATCGTGGTGGACGAGTGCCACCGCTCGATCTACGGCAAGTGGCGGGCGGTCATCGAGTACTTCGACGCGTTCGTGGTCGGGCTCACCGCCACGCCGGTCAAGCAGACGCTCGGCTTCTTCCAGCAGAACCTGGTCTCCGAGTACACCTACGAGCAGGCCGTCGCCGACGGGGTGAACGTCGACTTCGACGTCTACCGGATCAAGACGGAGATCACCGAGAGCGGTGCGGACATCGAGGCCGGCACCGTCGTGCCGCTACGGGACCGCCGCACCCGGGCCGAGCGCTACCAGGAGCTGGAGGACGACTTCACGTACGGCGGCAGCCAGGTCGGCCGGTCCGTGATCTCGAAGGGTCAGCTCAAGCTGGTGCTGGAGACGTTCCGCGAGAAGCTATTCGACGAGATCTTCCCGGGCCGCTCGACCGTGCCGAAGACGCTGATCTTCGCGCGGGACGACAACCACGCCGAGGAGATCGTGCAGATGGTCCGGTACGTCTTCGGTCGGGGCAACGACTTCGTCAAGAAGATCACGTACGCCTCGCGCCGGGACGGTGACAACCCGGACACGCTGATCCAGGCGTTCCGCAACAGCCCCGAGCTGCGGATCGCGGTGACCGTCGACATGATCGCCACCGGAACGGACGTCCGCCCCCTGGAGTGCGTCTTCTTCCTGCGGCCGGTGCGCAGCTCCACCTACTTCGAGCAGATGAAGGGGCGCGGCGCCCGCACCATCGACGCCGCCGACTTCCAGGCCGTCACGCCCGACGCCGAGGTCAAGGACCGGTTCGTCATCGTCGACGCGGTCGGCGTCACCGAGGCCGACCTGGACGAGGCGGTCCCGTTGCAGCGGCACACCGAACGCCAGATCTCGCTGCGCGACCTGCTGCGCAAGGCCGGCACGCTGACCGCCGACGCCGACGAGGTGGCCACGCTCGCCTCCCGGCTTGCCCGCCTCAACCAGCAGCTCACCGACGACGAACGCGCCGAACTGGCCGACCTCGCCGGCCAACCGCTGAAGGACATCGTGCGTAGCCTCACCGAAGCGGTGGCCCCGGAACAGCTCAACCCGGCGACCGAGGCCGGCCCCGCTGCGGTGCGGGACCTGCTGGCCGGTGCGCTGCGCCCGCTCGCCGCGAACCCGCCGCTGCGGGAACGCATCCTGGAGATCCGCCGGGCCCACGACATCACCATCGACGAGGTGAACGCCGACCGGCTGATCTCGGCGCAGGGCGTCCCGGCCGAGGAGCGCGCCCAGGTAACGGTCAAGAGCTGGCACGACTACCTGGAGGAGCACCGCGACGAGATCACCGCGTTGCAGGTCTTCTACGACGGCCGGGGCCGGGTGGGCTACGAGCAGCTCAAGGAGTTGGCGGCGCGGATCGCCCGACCGCCGCAGGCGTGGACGCCGGAGTCGCTGTGGAAGTCGTACGTGCTGCTCGGGCGCACCGCCGAGGCACCCGGCAACCGGGGCGTCACCGACCTTGTCAGCCTCGTCCGGTATGAGTTGGGGCTGGATCAGGAGCTGCGCCCGTACCGCAGTCTCGTCGAGGAGCGCTTCCGTGGGTGGCTGCTCCGACAGGAGCAGTCGGGCGCTACGTTCACTGCCGATCAGGCATGGTGGCTGGAGAGGATCAAAGACGTGATAGCGGTCAGCGTGGAGATCAGCCCGGATGACCTGGAGGGCGCGCCGTTCACGGAGCGGGGTGGCATCGACGGGTACGCGGGCGCCTTCGGTGAGCGCGCCGAACCGCTGCTGACCGAACTGAACCAGGAGTTGTCCGCGTGAGTCATCCCTTCGACATTCCTGCAAGTTGGGCTTGGACGACGCTTGGCGAGATCGCGGAGGTTGTCGGCGGCGTAACGAAGGATACGAAGCGACAGGAAGACTCCAGCTTCGTCGAGGTTCCCTACCTGAGGGTCGCCAACGTGCAACGTGGGTATCTCGACCTCTCCAACGTCTCAAAAATTAGAGTGCCACCACAAAAGGCCCAAGCCTTGAGGCTCTTGCCTGGCGATGTATTGCTAAACGAAGGGGGTGACCGGGACAAGCTTGGCCGCGGCTGGGTTTGGGACGGGCAGATCAGCGGTTGCATTCATCAGAATCACGTTTTCCGCGCACGCATCGCTGACCGCGCCCTGGAGCCTCGGCTGCTGGCCTACTTCGCTAACAGCATCGGCCAGCGTTGGTTCGAGCAGAATGGGCTCCAAAGCGTTAATCTAGCTTCTATCAGCTTGACGACGATGAAGCGTTTCCCGGTTCCGGTGCCACCGCTAGCTGAGCAGCGCCGTATCCTCGAGTCTCTTGAGGAGAAGTTGACTCACCTAGTTGGGGCTGAGCGTGGGGTCACCTCTTCCCTCCGTCGCCTATCGGTTCTGCAGTCAGCCATCATCGAGCAGATGATTGGACCGGGCACAATGCCTTCGCGCACCCTCGGATCGCTCCTCCTCACCAAGATGAGCAATGGAAAGTCTGTGCCGACCCTGGCTGGCGGATTCCCGGTCCTTCGCCTGACGGCGTTGCAGGACGGCCGTATTGATGCTCGCGAGATCAAGGAAGGTGCGTGGGACGCCCTAGCAGCGGCTCCATTCATCATTCGCGGTGGCGACTTCTTGGTTAGTCGGGGCAATGGGTCCCTTCGTCTCGTTGGTCAGGGCGGCCTAGTTGCGTCCAACCCGGATCCAGTGGCTTTCCCTGACACGCTTATTCGAGTGCGAACCGACCCATCGCAAATTCGGGCCGAGTATCTCGCGCTTGTCTGGAAATCCCGGTACGTGCGTCGGCAGATCGAAGCGAGTGCCAGGACGACAGCGGGCATCTATAAGATCAACCAGGCGCTTATGGCAAAGATTGAGCTTCCCGTCCCAGGATTAAGCGACCAGGATGAGGTCCTCCTGCGGTGGCGAGCGGCAGAAGGCAGGCTCAAGCGGCTCGATGCCGTTCTCAATTCGGCTACCCGTCGCGCCGCCGCTCTGCGTTCTTCCTTGATGATCACAGCATTCGTCGGACGCCTAGTGTCCCAAGATGACACCGACGAGCCGGCGCAGCAGCTTCTAGCCCGGCTTCGCGCTAGGCGGACGGTCGTTAGACCAAGGCGGCGGGTGGAAGTTAAGCCTGTCAGACAGGATCTGGCGGCTCCCCCGACCAGGGTGACCGGTGACAACTACCAGCAGGAGGCGCTGCCGCTGTGAGCACTGTGGATTCGCGCCGGTTGGTGCAGAAGCTGTGGAACTACTGTGACGTGCTGCGTGACGACGGCGTCTCGACCATCGACTACGTGGAGCAGTTGACGTATCTGCTGTTCCTCAAGATGGCCGATGAGCGGGCCCGCCGGTCCTTTAAGCCCGAGCAAATCGTGCCGGACGAGCTGAGCTGGCAGACCCTGCTTGACGCCGAGGGCGACGCGCTGGAGGTGCAGTACCGGCACATCCTGACCGGACTAGGCAAGGAGGGCGGCACCCTCGGCACCATATTCCGCAAGGCGCAGAACAAGATCCAGGATCCTGCGAAGCTCAAGCGGCTGATCGTAGACCTGATCGACAAGGAGTCCTGGTCGGGCACCGGCGTCGACGTCAAGGGTGACGCCTATGAGGAGTTGCTGGCCAAGGGTGCCGAGGACGCCAAGTCCGGCGCGGGGCAGTACTTCACCCCGCGAGCGCTGACCGCCGCCATGGTCGACTGCATGTTGCCCACGCCTGACGACACCATCACCGACCCAGCATGCGGCACCGGCGGGTTCCTGCTCGCCGCCTTCGACCACATCCAGCGACACCAGGGCAGCGCACTCACCCCCGACCAGCGGCGGCGGCTCGCGCACGGCGCGATCACCGGCACCGAGCTGGTCGACGGCACCGCCCGACTGGCCGCCATGAACATGCTGCTGCACGGCATCGGCACCCCGGACGGGCCATCGCTCATCACCGTCGGGGACGCCCTCGGCAAGGAGCCGGCAAGCCGGGTGAGTCTGGTGCTGGCGAACCCGCCGTTCGGCCGTAGCTCCTCGATTCGAGTCGTCGGTGAGGACGGCCGCTCCAGCCGCGAGGAGCGGGAGATCGAGCGGGGGGACTTCTGGGCCACCACCGCCAACAAGCAGCTCAACTTCGTCCAGCACATCGCCTCCCTGCTGGAGATCGACGGCCGGGCCGCTGTCGTCCTGCCCGACAACGTGCTCTTCGAGGGTGGTGCGGGGGAGACCATCCGGCGGCGGCTGCTTAAGCAGTACGACCTGCACACGCTGCTGCGGCTGCCCACCGGCATCTTCTACGCGGGTGGGGTCAAGGCCAACGTGCTCTTCTTCGAGCGCAAGCGCGCCCGTGAGGAGCCGTGGACCCAGAAGCTCTGGGTGTACGACTTCCGTACCAACCAACACTTCACGCTCAAGCAGAACCCGCTGCGGCGCGACCATCTTCAGGACTTCGTCGACTGCTACCTGCCAAGTAAGGACCGCGCCGAACGGGTGGAGACCGAGCGATTCCGCGCCTTCTCCTACGACGAGCTGATTGCCCGCGACAAGGTGAACCTGGACATCACTTGGCTCAAGGACGCCTCGGTGGACGACGCCAACTCGCTGCTGCCACCCGAGGTGATCGCCCGAGAGATCGTCGATGACCTGCAAGCGGCTCTGGCAGAGTTCGCGGTTATCGCAGAGGCCCTGGGTTCCAAGAAGCCAGACGCGAACTAGCGCAACGCTGATTGTATCGGGAAGGGTGACTGCATGCCGGAAGCGCCGATCCGCGGTGACGGGTTCACGATTCAGCAGCTATTCAGCCAGTTCCAGTTCCGACTTGATCCCTACCAGCGGGAGTACAGTTGGGCACGCGAAGACGTGAAGATGCTCGTGGACGACTTAACTGGTCACTTCATTGAGGACTGGGTCCCGGGCCACGACCGCAGGGAAGTTCGACACTATCGCCCGTACTTCCTGGGGCCTTTTGTCTACTACCGCGATGACGATCTCGCCGCCTTGGTTGACGGCCAGCAGCGCATCACGACGCTTCACCTTCTATTGCTGCAGCTTCGCCGCCTTGCCATCGATGCTGACCGGCCGGAGTATCACAACGACATCGCCGCACTTGAGCCGCTGATCGCCGGTACCTCGTACGGGGAGCGAGCTTACGCTATTCGGTCGGAGAAGCGAACCCCCGTTTTGGAAGCGATCTACGAGGACAAGCCTTACGTGCCGGCAGTTGACGCCGGGCCCTCCGTGGAGAATCTACACAAACGCAGCGAGGAGCTATACGAGTTGCTTCCCGAGTCCATTCGGGAAGAGGCGCTCCCGCTGTTCATCCACTGGCTACTAAATCGAGTTTGTCTGGTCGGTATAAACGCGAACAATCGCCGCCAGGGCTGGGAAATATTTGAGACCATGAACGACCGAGGCGTGCAGCTCGGTCCGGCTGATCTCCTTAAAAGCTTCCTGCTTCGTAAGGCTAGCAATCGAGACAACCTGCCTCGGCTCGGCGAAGCCTGGAGCCGCGTGTTAACCCGGATTGACAGCCGTGTGCCGCAGGCTGCGGCCAAGTTCCTGCAATCGCTGTTGATCGGCCGCTATGCGCAAAGCGAAGACGAGGCGACAGACATCTCAGTGTCGTTCCATGGGTGGGTGCAGGAGCATCACTCCAGTCGCATGGGCCTCATCAATGCGCCGGATTTCGCTAGCTTTATCGAGCACGACCTGGTCCGGCTTGCGACTCGCTACGCAACTTTAAGGGCTGCCGCTGTAGTGCTAGAGCCGGGTTTGGAGCCAGTCTTCTACAACTCGAAGAATGAAATCGATCAGATGCCTTTTCTGATGGCGGTCATCGATCCAGATGACACTGACGCTCAGTTTCGAGAAAAGGCGCGGTTGGTTGCTGCTTACCTCGACATTGTCTTCGTGCGTCTGGCTGTCAATAACCGACTTGCCAAGTCAGGTGGAGTGGACAATGATCGTCTTCCCGTTCTTCTTGATCTTCGTTCCTCGCGAGACATCGACGGTCTGGCCAAAGCGCTTGGACGCCGGATCGCTCGGTTGGGCGTCGACTTTACCGGCGTTAAGGGCTATGGCCTGCGTATGGACAACCGGGCGCAAGTCAGATACCTGCTCGCACGACTGACCGCGTTCGTGGAGACGGAGTGCGGTCGCCCCAACGAAATGCCTCGATACTTGGATAAGGAGGAGCCTTTCGAGATCGAACATATCTGGGCGAATAAATTCGAGCGCTACCAGCCGGAAGTGAAGACCGAGGCGACATTCCGCATCTTCCGCAACCGATTCGGGGCGCTCCTCCTGCTCAAGAAGTCCCACAATGCGAGCTATCAGGACTCACCATACGAGCAGAAAGTCGAGTGGTATCGGGGTCAGAACCACCTCGCCTCGTCGCTTCACGCCGTCACCCATCAGCGGAACAAGCCGTTCACGGCCGGGGTGGTGAAAAAGCGTGACCTGGGTAAGCTTTTTCACCACATGCCCAAGTTTGGGCGGGCGGAGATTGAGGTCAGGCAGCAGCTCTACGAGCGGCTTTGTGAGATCATCTGGGATCCGGCTGACCTCGGATTCATCTTGCCCCCTGGTGCGGCCCCAATAACGGCTTCGACGGGCCAGGCGGAACTGGCGATACCCGAGCAGCGTGTGCCGTCCCGAGTTGCAAAGCGCACTCGCGCCCACTTCGGAGGTGTGACGATCGCACGCCTCGTCGCTGTGGGTGCCCTGAGTGTAGATGAGCAGTTGTATCTGACCTACAAGCGGGTGCCCTACACGGCAGTGATTAACCATGATGGTCGTATTCAGTTGAGCAGCGGCGAGGTATTTGAGTCGCCGTCTCCCGCTGGCTCGACAGTGACGGGCAAGGCGGCTATGAACGGCTGGAGCGCATGGAAGGTGCGTCGGGAGGGCAACCTGATCCCCCTGTTCGACATCCGTGCAGAGGCTTTGCGGCGCGGACTTCTGGAGGAATCGAATGAGGAACTGGGGTCCGGCCAGGAGATTGCGAATTAAGGCTTCCCTCAAAGCTTCGGCCAGGCGCGGCTGTGCGCAAGGCCGTCACTGCAGCGCCGGCGGGGAGCGAAGAGGGGCCCAGCCGACAAATCGAGCGAATAGAGCCTGCGGACCTGGTGCCTCGACCGGGTTGAGTCGATGCAGATCCTGGGCCGCGTCGTAAAGCTGACCGCAGAGGTAGACCGCCAGGCCGACGCGATCAGCCCCGTACTCAGCGACCAAGGCTAGCCGCGCAACCGCGCAGGGCCATGGCTGAGCGCAGCGCTTACAGATCCAGAGCGGGCGCAGAGGTAGATGTGGGCAGGTGCCGGTGCTCATGCCGGCACCCCCAGCCGTTCGGCAGCCCGGCCGCTGACGATTGGGCGTTCGCCGGCTCTGGGGTTCAGCCGGCGCAACCCGGCCAGCCACACGAACAGTTCTCGCTTGGCGACCGCAACACCGCTGCAATTCAGCTCGTACGCTTCGATCCACGACCAGCCGTCGAATGGTTGGCGATCGGTGATCTCGCGAATGACGCGGACCGTGATGAGGCGACAGAACTGCACGCTGGCCCGCCGGTCGAGGCGCAGGAGGTCCCCCGCCTTGATCGGACGAACGCCCGCCGCCGCACCGACACGCCCGGACGACCTGCTACTGGGCACGGGCTCCCCTTCTGTCGCAAGGACGGGATCGCATCGGACAGCTCGCCGAGGTGCAACCCCAGGACACGCGATCACCGACTGCGGCGACCTGCGAGCCACCTTGCCAAGAGCTATGGGATCAGTACACAGCGTTGCTGTATGGTGCCGAGGTGTCCGGGACGTCCATAGGGGAGCCGGGATGAACGAGGTGCTTCAGGCAGCGATGGTCGAAGCCGGCGAGACTGCCGAAAGCCTCGCAGCTCAAACCGGTGTGGATCCTAAGACCGCAGCGCGTTGGATCTCTCCGGGACGCGTGCCCCAACCTCGCCGACGTGTGCAGGTGGCCGCGCTCCTCGGCCGGGACGTCGGGGACCTATGGCCCGACGTCCTCAAGCGCCGCGAGCCGCACTGGTTGCGTGAGTGGGTCGACTGGGAGCGGGACGCCGTAGCACTCCGTTGGTTCGAGCACATGTGGGTGCCGGGTCTGTTGCAGACGGAGGCGTACGCGCGGGCGACTCTCACCGGTGAGTCGTTCACTGGGTCGGAGGTCGATGAACTTGTCGCCTCGCGGCTCGAACGACAGGCGATCCTCCGTCGAGATCGGCCGCCTCTGTTCATAGCGGTCATCTTCGAAGGCGTGCTCTATCAGTCGGCCTACGGCGACCGTGACCTGATGCGGGAGCAGACCGAGCACCTGGTGGACTGTGCGACGATGCCCGGCGTTCAGGTGCACATCGTGCCGAGGGACGTCGGCATGTACCCGGGGCTTGGCGGCGGCTTCATCCTCGCCGAACTCCCCACCGGTGAGCACGTCGCGCACGTCGACAGTCAGGCGTCCGCGCAGATCCTTAATCAGGCTGCGGCCGTTGCTACGCTCAGCCGTAGGTGGGAGCGCATCAGAGGTGAGGCCCTCACTCGAAGCCAGTCTCTAGACCTGATCAGAGAAGCGGCAGGATCATGGACATGACCGGTGCGCGGTGGCGCAAGAGCACGAAGAGCGGCAACAACGGCGGCTCATGTGTCGAGGTCGCCGACAACCTCTCGGGAGTCGTGTTGGTCAGGGACACCAAGGATCGGGCGGGTGGCACGCTGGCCTTCGAGCCTGCCGCCTGGCAGGGCTTCGTCAAGCTGGCGAAGGAGATCGGTGTGAGCGAGCGTCGATGACGCCAGCACCGGCGCTCGCTGAGGATCTCGACGCTGAACTGGCCCGGCGTGGGATGGCCGTTTGCGCCCAGGGCTTCCGCAATGCCAGGCCGGCGGCACCCGGGACGGGAGCCGCCGGCCGAGAGAGCGGGGTCAGCGGTGGGCGTTGCTCGGACGCCCCCACGGGCCGGTGATCGCGAAGACGTAGCCCGGGGACTGGATGTTCGCGTACAGGATCGTGCCGTCCGCGCTGAACGTCGGGCCGGTGAACTCGCTGTCGTTCAGCTCGTTGCGGGCCAGCGGGTACGCCTTGCCCTGCTCGGTGACGCCGACCAGGTGCGACACGCCCTCGCCGTCCTCGGCCAGGATCACCCCGCCGTACGGGCAGACGGTGATGTTGTCCGGCCCGTCGTAGTTGCCGTTGTCCGCCTCCGGGTCGGTGTTCACCCCGAAGATCGTCTTCAGCGTCACGGTCTGCCGCCGCGGGTCGTAGAACCAGACCTGGCCGTCGTGCTCGTTGACGCTGCCGTCGCTGCGCCGGGCGAAGCTGGCCACGAAGTACGCGCCGCCGTCGCCCCACCAGGCGCCCTCCAGCTTGCGGCTGCGGGTCACCTCGGCGTCGGTGAACTGCTTGCGCACCGACACGGTGCGGGCGTCCCGGTCCGGCACCTCGACCCACTCCACCCGGTACCGGGTGCCTGGAGTGGTGGCCTCGGACAGGTCCGCGACGTGCCCGTCGCCGCGCAGGCAGCGCATCGCCGCCAGGCTGCCGGCGGTGGCGCCGTCCGGCCGCTGGGCGAGCGCCCGCAGCGCGCCCTTGCCGCCCCGGAAGCCGGGCGGCGGCGTCCACCGGAAGTAGAGGCCGTTCGGGCCGCTCGCGTCCTCGGTCAGGTAGATCGAGTGGGTGTACGGGTCGACCGCCACCGCCTCGTGCGCGTAGCGGCCGAGGAACCGCAGCGCCACCGGGTCCTGGTTGGCCGACCGGTCGTGCGGGTCGACCTCGAAGACGTACCCGTGGTCCTTGAGGAACTGACCGCCGGCCCGCTGCTCGGTCTCCTCGCAGGTCAGCCACGTGCCCCACGGCGTGATGCCGCCGGCGCAGTTGTTGTGCGTGCCGGCCACGCTGACGTACTCGCGCAGTCGCCGGCCGTGCCGGTCCACCTCGATGGTGGTGGTGCCGCCGCGCGCGCCGGGGTCGTAGGTGAGGCCGGGCAGCGCCGGCACCGGGTACGGCTCGTCGCCGCCGATCTCGTGGTTGTTCACCAGCACCGACCCGCGCGGGCCGCGGAAGCAGCCGGTGCCGTCGGCGTCGCTCGGGGTCGGCTGCCCCGACTCCAGCAGCGTCACCCCCGCCTGCGCGACGACGGTGTAGGAGAAGCCGCGCGGCAGGGCCAGCAGGCCGGCCGGGTCCGGCACCAGGTCGCCGTAGCCGACCGCGGGGCGGCACGCGGCCCGGGCCGCCGCCGGGCCGGCGATGGCGTCCAGGCTGCCGGCCACCACGATGCCGAGTCCGCCGGCCGCGCTGCCGCGCAGCAGGGACCGCCGGGAGAGGGGAGAGGAGGTCACGTCGTCGCCTTCCTGTGCCTACGGGTTGCACTGGCAGGCAATCCGCGCCGGGGGAACGGCGGGCGGCGCGGCCGTGCGACGCGGGGTGAACAGTGGACGAATCTCGGGTGCCGAGCGTCAGGTGCCGGTGCGGCGCGCGTCCGTTAGGGTTCCTTCGATCGCAGACGGCGTCGGAGGGCGGACGGTGGGCAGGCTCGCGGCGGCGTACCGGCAGGCGGTCGACCGACACCGGCAGGCGCTGCGCCACTGGGAGGCGGCCCGGCGGATGCTCGGCGCCGCCGGCCCGGCGCCCGTCGGCAGCCCCGCGCTGGTCGCGCGGTTGGCCCGGCTGGGCGGGGAGATGGCCGCCGCGGTGCCCGGCACCGCCCGCGTCGCCACCCACCCCGTCCCGGTACGCCTCGGCGAGGCCCGAACGGTCGACGGCGCGTTCCCGGTCCTCGTGCCGGTGGGGGCCGGCGCCCACCTCGCGGTCGACACGGACGCCCGCGACCCGCGCGTCGGCGAGCTGCTGCGCACCGTGGTGGTGCGGCTGCTCACCGCCGCCCCGGCCGGCGCGGTCCGGGTCGTCGGCATCGACCAGACCGCCTTCGGCGCGGCCTTCCTGCCGCTGCGCCCGCTGCACGACGCCGGCGTGCTCGGCCCGGCGGCGACCACCGAGGCGGAGACGACCGCGCTGCTGGAGGCGGCGGAACGGCACGCCCGCGCCGCCCAGCGCAGCGCGCCGGAGGACCGCGAGCTGCTGGTGGTGGTCGCCGCGTCCGCGCCCGCGCCCCGGGAACTGGCCCGGCTGGCCGCGCTGACCCACGCCGGCCCGGCCGCGGCCGTGTGCGTCCTGCTGGCCGGGCACCCGCCGGCCGGGGCGACCACGGCGCCACCGCTGGGCGCCACCACCCAGCTGCGGCTCACCGAGCGCTACACCCTCGTGGGCGATCCGCCCGGGCGCCCGTTCAGCACCGACGGCAGTGGACTGGCCGCGCCGGTGGTGCTCGACGGCGACCCGTCGCACGCCGCGGTGACGGCGCTGGCCCGCCGCTGGGCCGAGGCGGTCGACCAGGGCGCCGTCACGTTCGCCGACCTGATCCCGGCGGAGCGCTGGACGTCGTCCGCCGCCACCGGCCTGCGGACCACGCTCGGCCGCGCCGGCCGCCGGCCGCTGACCGTCGCGTTCGACGACGCCACCCCGCACTGGCTGGTCGGCGGGCGCACCGGCGCCGGCAAGACGGTGCTGCTGCTCGACGTCCTCTACGGGCTGGCGGCCCGCTACTCCCCGGCCGAGCTGCGGCTGATGCTGCTCGACTTCAAGGAGGGGGTCAGCTTCACCGAGTTCGTGCCCACCGACCGCGACCCGTCCTGGCTGCCGCACGCCCGCGCGGTGGGCATCGAGTCCGACCGGGAGTACGGCGTGGCCGTGCTGCGCGAGCTGCGCGCCGAGCTGGGCCGCCGCGCCGACCTGCTCAAACGCCACGGGGTCAGCCGGCTCGCCGACCTGCCGCCGAACGCCCGGCCGCCCCGGATCGTCACCGTCGTCGACGAGTTCCACGTGCTGTTCGCCGGCAACGACGCGCTGGCCCGGCAGGCCGTCGACCTGATCGAGGAGCTGGCCCGCAAGGGCCGCTCGTACGGCCTGCACCTGGTGCTGGCCAGCCAGAGCACCACCGGCATCGAGGCGCTCTACGGCCGGGCCGAGGCCATCTTCGGCCAGTTCCCGCTGCGCGTCGCGCTGCCCGGCGGGGACGCCGTGCTGGACCCGCGCAACGACGCGGCGCGCGGGCTCACCGTCGGCGCCGCCGTGGTGAACACCTCCGCCGGCGCGCCCGGTGCGGACGTCGAGGTGCGGTTCCCCGACGCGCACGCCGCCTCGGCCGAGCTGGCGGCGCTGCGCCACGAGCTGCACGCGGCCCGACCCGACGGCTCCCACCCGCCGGCGGTCTTCCGTGGCCACGAGACGCCCCGGCTCGCCGACGACCCCGCCTGCGCCGCGCTGGCGCCCGGCGCCGACCCGCCGTACGCGCTGGTGGGCCGCGTCGTCGACGTCGCCGGCAGCGCCGCCGGGTTCGCCCTCGACGCGAGCCCCGGCCGGCACCTGGCGGTGGTGGGCACCGCCGCCGGCGGCGCGGACGTGCTCCGGTCGGCGGCCCTCTCGCTGGCCCGGCAGCACGCTGCCGGCAGCGCCCGGTTCCTGTTCGCCCCGCTGGCGCCCGGCACCACCGACGTCGCCGACGACCTGGCCATGACGCTGGCCGCTGCCGGCCACCCGGTACGCCGGCTGGACGTCGACGGGTTGCGCGCCCACCTCGCCGAGGCGGCCGGCGGCGAGGCCCCGGCGTCGGGCCGCACCTACCTGGTCGGGTTCGGGATGGACGCCGCCGCCGGCGTGCTGGGCGCGACCGACCCGGGCACGTTCCGCTCCGGGTACGACGACCTGCGCGCGGTGCTGCGCCACGGCCCGGCGCGCGGGGTGCACGTGCTCGGCTGGTGGCGCGGGCTGCGCCGGCTCGCCGACGACCTCGGCGGCAGCGGCCACCGCGACGACGTGACCGCCCTGGTCGCGCTGAACGTGCCGGCCGCCGACCTGGGCCTGCACCTCGGCACGCACGACCTCGCCTACACCCCACGGGAGGGCCGCGCCCTGCTGGTCGACCGGCACGAGCACCGCACCGCCCTGATCGTGCCGTTCGCCGGCGAGAGCGAACAACCATGACCGGGTTCGACGACTACGCGGCGCTGATCCGGGAGTTGTCCGGCCGGCAGCGCGGCGGGGAACGGGCGATCGCCGCCGAGGCGGAGCGCCGGCGAGGGCTGCAGGCCGGGGTGGACACGCTCGGGCAGCGGCTCGCCGCGCAGGGGCAGCGCCTGGAGCGGTTCGGGCAGGCGATCGGGGTGCCGATGAGTACGGTTCCGGCCGAGGCGCCGGCCCCGGCGGTGCCGGCCGGTGGCGTGTCGGCGGGGCCGCCGACGGGCCCCGGACCGGGGGACCGGGTGACCGGCGGCGCAGCCGCCGCGCCGGGGCGGGCGGGGGTCGGGGCGTATCCCGGGGGGAGCGTGCCGGAGCCGCGGGCCGGTGACCCGGCGACGGAGCTGGCGGCGGCCGGCCGCCTCGCCGACGAGGCCGACCGGCACGGGCAGGAGGCCGAGGCGCTGGCCCGCACGCCGGTGCTGTTGCCCACCTGGTCGGCGCCCGCACGTGCGGTGGCGGTCTACGGCGGCTGCGCACTGGTCGGCTCGCTGCTCATGCTGGGCGCGCTGGTCGGCTCGCCGCTGCCGGTGTCCGGGATGGACCTGGTGGCGGCGCTGTCCTGTGCGGGCGTGCCGCTGATGTCCTTCGTGGCCGGTCAGCTCGTGCTGGCCCGGTGGGGTCGCCCGGCGCTGGACGACGGCACGGCCCCGGCCGGCCGCTACGTCCCGCTCGGCTTCGTGATCTGCGCCCTGGTCTCCCCGTCCCTGTTCTGCCTCTACCTCGTCCTGTTCCGCCTCCTCCGCTGACCCCCGCCGCCCTCGCCTCCCCGCCCTCGATCACCTCGTCGATCTAGGAGTTGTGGCACCTGACGAATGCCCTGTAAGACCGCATTCCAGGCGCCACAACTCCAAGATCGACGAAGAGGTGGGGCGGACGGAGGGCGGTAGGCTGCGCGGTGGTCGGCAGGGTGGGACGCGGGGAGGGCTTGTGAGCGCGGCGGAGATCATCGCGAGGCTGGCGGCGGCGGCGCAGAAGTTGGACGAGGCCAAGGCCCGCACCGCGGCCGCCGCCCAGGACGCGGCGGAAGCGCGGGCGCTGGTGGCGGGCGCGCTGGAGGGGGCCACGGCCGGCCCGCTGATCGGGGTCATCGACGCGTACCGGCAGGCGCTGGCGCAGGCGGCGCAGGGCGGGGAGCCGGCGCGGCAGCACGTGCAGGAGACCATCGCGAAGGTCCAGGCACTCGGCAACTGAGCGCCGGACACTGCGATACGGATCAGTGTCGTCAAACTGACCAGCCAGTCGATCGGCGACTTGCCTCGGGCTAGCGTCCACGAGTCCCTTTGGCGTCGATCGATGTGAGTGGCGGGCATGGCGGACATCATGCGAGCGGTGGCAACCCTGGCATGGCCACTTCTGGTGGTCGTGATCCTGATCTACCTTCTGCCCGCGGTGCGCCGGCTGCTGCGGGAGAGCCACTCGGTCGATGTCGAGGTGGGCGGTGCCAGGGTCAGTGTCCAGACCGCCTCGAACGAGACTCGCAAGCTCATCGAAGACCTGCAGGACCGGGTGAACGAACTGTCCGCACTGGTCGACCGCGGGCAGGAGCCGAGTGTCGAGCCCATGGGGAGCCATCCCGCTCCGCGGGGAATCCTCTGGGTCGACGACGAACCCGGCGGAAACCTGTACGAGCGGGCTCGGGCGACGGATGGTGGCTACGAGGTGGTGCAGGCGACCTCCACCGAGACGGCCTTGAAGCTGCTCGAAGGCATGACGCCGACCGTGATCGTCTCGGACGTGGGCCGCACCGAGAACGGCCGCTTCAACCCAACCGCCGGGCTCGATCTGGTGCGCGAACTGCGTCGGCGTGGTGACCTGACGCCCGTCGTGTTCTACACCTCGCCGCGGGGCGTTGCCCTGGTCCGGCACGATGCGGAACTCCTCACCAATGTCAGTTGCACGGCCTCGCCGACCGAGTTGGCCCGGATCCTCGACATGTAGCCGCGTCGCATCGCCGGGTGCGGAATCCGGCCCGGGATGCCGGTTTGCGCGGAGGGCGCGACAACTGGTTACCGGCGCGTAACTTTCCATTGACGTGTGTGAAATCGGACACGCATCATCGTTCCCACGATCGATCGGATCCCACCCGTCCCTCCCGGGTCCCCCGGGTGCCTCCCCACCGGAGGTGCAGCCCATGCTGCTCCGAACGATCCTGGCCGCCACCACCGCCGCCACCGCCCTGCTCCTGCCGGCCACCGCCGCGCACGCCGCAGCCGAACCCACCACCCCGCCGGCCACGGCGTCCACCTCCACGGCGTCCACCGTGGACACCGTCACCGCCGCCGACCGGGCCGCCGCCGCGGCGGCCGACCCGGTCGTCGTGGTCGGCGGCCTGATCGGAATCTCCATCGCGTACGAGCCGATCGCCGCCCGGCTGCGGGCCGACGGCTACCGGGTCTCCATCTACCAACTGCCGAACCTCGGCTTCGGCGACATCCGCGAGTCCGCCCGGGCGCTGGCGTCCTACGTGGACCAGGTCCGTGCCGCCACCGGCGCGAGCCGGGTCGACCTGGTCACCCACTCCGAGGGTGGCCTGGTCAGCCGCTGGTACGTGAAATTCCTCGGCGGCTCCGCCAAGGTCGACCAGTACGTCAGCCTGGGCAGCCCGCAGTACGGCACCTACGTCGCCAACATCGTCAACTTCCTGGGGCTGGGCAGCTGTGCCGGCATCGTCGCCTGCCAGCAGATGACCATCGGGTCGAGCTTCCTCGCCGACCTCAACGCCGGTGACGACACGCCGGGCCCGGTCCGCTGGACCACGGTGCGCACCTGGCAGGACGAACTGGTCCGGCCGGTCGACAACGCGGCACTCGCCGACGGCGCGACCAACATCCTGGTGCAGGCGTGGTGCCCGCTGCGGGTCGTCGGGCACCTCGGCCTGGTCCTGGACGGCACCACCTACACGGCGGTGCGCCAGACGTTGGCCGGCGCGCAGATCCGGCCGAACTGCTTCGCCGTCTGACCCGGTCCGGGCCCGCCGACGGGCGGGCCCGGACCGGAACGCTCACCCCCGGTCGCGACCGAGGATCAGCTCGGACGCCCGCCAGGCCAGCGCGGTCACCGGGGCGCTGGTCCAGCCCGCCACCATCACCGGCAGCACCGACGCGTCGACCACCCGTAGCCCGTCGACGCCGCGCACCCGCAGCCGCGGATCCACCACGTGGTCGTCGTCCGGGCCCATCGCGCAGGTGCCGATGGCGTGGTAGCCGCAGTAGCCGTGCGCGACGGCCGCCTCGACGATCTCCTCGTCGGTCCGGGTGGCCGGCCCGGGCACTGTCTCCGCCCGGACCCGCCCGGCGATCGGCCCGGTGCCGAAGAACTTCCGCATCCGGCGGAACAGGTCGACCGCCACCCGCCGGTCGTGCGCGGTGGCCAGGTAGTTCGCCACGATCGCCGGTGGGGTGCGCGGGTCGGCGTCGGTGATCGCGAGGTGGCCCTCGCTGTCCGGCCGGGTCACCGTGCCCAGGCACATCACGCCGGGCTCCCGTTCCAGCTCCAGCGCCCGACCCGGGCGCGGCGGGGCGGCGGAGAACGGCGCCATCAGCAGGTGGACGTCCGGGCGGTCCAGCTCCGGCCGGGACTTCACGTGGGCCGCGACGTCGAGCACCGGCAGCGCGAGCGGGCCGCCCCGGGTGAGCAGCCAGCGCATCGCCGCGCGGGCCTGCCCGAGCGGACTGCCGAGCCGGGCGTTGTAGCCGCCCGGCCCGGCGAGCCGGTACTGCATCGCGACGGACCGGTGCTCCCGCAGCCCGGCGCCCACCCGGGGTCGGTCGAGCAGCACCGGCACGCCGGCCGCGCGCAGGCTGTCCGCCGGCCCGATGCCGGAGACCTGCAACAGCTGCGGGGTGGCCAGGGCCCCCGCGGCGAGGATCACCTCGCCGGCCGCCCGGTGCTCCACCTCCCGGCCCCGGTGCGCGACCCGTACGCCGACCGCCCGGCCGCCCTCGACCAGCACGCGCAGCACGACCGCCTCGACCGCGACGGTCAGGTTGGGCCGGCCGCGGCACGGGTGCAGGAACGCGTCGGCGGCGCTGACCCGGCGTCCGCCGTGGATGGTGGCGGTCGGGTAGCCGATCCGCTCGTCGTCGTCGGCGTCCAGGTCGTCCACCCGGCGCCAGCCCAGCCCGACGCCGGTCGCCACCATCTCCTCGGCGAGCGGGTCGGTGCCGGTGGCGACGGAGAGCCGCACCGGACCGCCGACGCCCCGGTGCGGCGCCGGGCCCAGCGGGTGGTCCTCCAGCCGCTGGAACACCTGCCGCATCGTCGACCAGCCCCAGCCCAGCGGCGCCAGCGCATCCCAGTCCCGGGCCGCGCCCCGACTCCAGATCATCCCGTTGACCGAGGTCGAGCCGCCGATCATCCGGCCGCGCTGCCAGGTCTCCCGCCGGTCGGGCCCGATCGTCGCCGGGTAGTGCCAGGCGGTGCGCGGGTCGTCCATCAACCGGGAGAACGCCTTCGGCACGCGGACGAACGGGCTGCGGTCCCAGCCCCCCGCCTCCAGCAGCAGCACCCGGGTGCCCGGGTCCTCGGAGAGCCGGTTGGCCAGCACGCATCCCGCCGCACCGGCGCCCACGACGACGTAGTCGAACTCGTCCACAGCGGACCCCCACTCGTGAGAATCCTTCTGACGGTAGTTGCTCGATCACGCGCCGCAAAGGGCCGACCGGTTCAGGCCGCGTGTGCCAACGCCTCGAACTCGTCGTCGCTCAGCTCCACCTCGGCCGCCGCCACGTTCTCCTCCAGGTGCGCCACCGACGACGTGCCCGGAATGGGCAGCATGACCGGCGAGCGCCGCAACAGCCAGGCCAGGGCGAGCTGCGCGGGGCTGGCGCCGTGGCTGGTCGAGATCGCGTCCAGCGGGCCACCGGGCCGGGCCAGGTTGCCGGTGGCGATCGGGAACCACGGGATGAACGCCAGGTCGTTGCGCTCGCAGTGGGTCAGCACGTCCTCGGCGCTGCGGTCGACCAGGTTGTAGAGGTTCTGCACCGACACGATCGGGGTGATCGCCCGGGCCTGCTCGATCTGCTCGACGCTCACCTCGGAGAGCCCGATGTGCCGGACCTTGCCCTCCTGCTTGAGCAGCGCCAGCTCACCGAGCTGGTCGGCCAGCGGCACCTTCTCGTCGATCCGGTGCAGCTGGTAGAGCGGGATGCAGTCCAGCCCCAGGTGGCGCAGGCTCAGCTCGCACTGCTGGCGCAGATACTCCGGGCGCCCCACCGGCCGCCAGTCGCCCGGACCGGAGCGGGTCAGCCCGGCCTTCGTCGCGACCACCAGATCCTCGGCGTACGGGTGCAGCGCCTCCCGGATCAGCATCTCGCTGACGAACGGCCCGTACGAGTCCGCGGTGTCGATGAACGTCACGCCCAGCTCGTAGGCGCGGCGCAGCACCCGCACCGCCTCGGCCGGGTCCTTCGGGTCGCCCCAGACGCCCGGGCCGGTGAGCTGCATCGCCCCGTAGGCGAGGCGGTCGACCCGCAGGTCACCGCCGATCCGGTAGCTGCCCGACGCCTTCGCCGGCTGGGTGCTGGTGGCCATCACGGTCCTCCTGTGTCGCGCGGTCGGCGGGCGGTCACGTCGCCCGACCGTTCGACATTCCCCGAAACGGCCCGCCGATGCCCGCTCAGCCGATGTGCCGCAGCACCACCAGCGCCTGGTCGTCCTCGGAGCCGGCCAGGTCGCGCAGCAACGCGTCCGCGATCGCCTCCGCCGGCTCGTCGCGCACCGCGACCAGCGCCCGGTGCAGCGCCGCGACGCCCTCGTCGTACGGCCGGCCGCGCCGCTCCACCAGCCCGTCCGTGTACGCCACCAGCAGGTCGCCGGGGCCGAACGGGATCGTGGTGGCGGTCATCGGCCGGTCCACCATGCCCAGCGGCATCGCGTTCTCGGTGTGCACGGTGCGCGGCGGCGCGCCGGCGGGCAGCACCACCGGGTGCGGGTGGCCGGCGCGGGCCACCCGCGCGGTGCGGGCCCGCGGGTCGACCAGCACGACCAGGCAGGTGCCGAGGAAGCCGACGCCGAGCAGTTCGGTGAGCCGCAGGAACACCTCCTCCAGCGGCACGCCCAGCCGGATCAGCGTGTTCAGCATGGTGCGCAGCTGAGCCATGTCGGCCGCGGCCTCCACCTGGTGCCCGACCACGTCGCCGAGCACCACGGCCAGCCGGTCGCCGTCCTGGCGGACCAGGTCGTACCAGTCGCCGCCCAGGTGCAGGCCGCTCATCGCGGGCCGGTAGCGGGTGGCCACCTCCAGACCGCGCGGGGTGGTCAGCGACGAGCTGCGCAGCCGGCCGGCCAGGCGGGTCACCAGGTTGTGCTCGGCGGCGGCCAGCCGGACCCGCTCCAGCGTCTGCTCGCACAGGTCGGCGACGGTGTCCAGCAACGCCAGGTCGCTGTCGCGCAGCGGCCGTTCCCGTCGCCAGCCGAAACCCAGCGCGGCGATCGGGCGGCGACCGGCGCCGAACAGCGGCAGCGCCACGGTGGTGACCAGGCCGTGCCCGCCGACCGGGTCGGCCAGCCCGGGGAACCGGGCGGCGAAGTCGGCCCGGTCACGCAGCACGATGCGCTCCCCGTCGCGCAGCGCGCGCACGATCGGGCGCGGGTCGTCGACGGTCAGGTCGCGGAACGTGGCGGCCAGTGTGCCCGGCACGTCGCCGTGGTGCCAGAGCCGGACCCGGCGGCCCTCGTCGCGCATGGCCAGCCCGGGCAGCTCCGCCCCGAGCGCGGTGGTGGCGGCGTCGAGGATCACCTCGATCGCCTCGGCGGTGGAGCGGGTCACGCTGAGTCGGGCGGCGAAGCCGGCCATCGCCTGCGCCGACCCGGTCAGCTCGGCCCGTTGCAGCGCCTGGCTGCACAACCCGGCCACCGCGTCGAGCAGGTTCCGCAGCGCCTCGTCCTCGGCGACCGGCCCGGCCCAGCGCACCTCCAGGGCGCCCAGCGCGGCACCGTCGCCGTAGCGCAGCGGCAGGCACAGCCCCGTGGTCCGGCCGTCGACGCCGGTCAGCGGCAGCGCCGCGTTGTCGCGTACCGCGCGGGCCAGCGGGCCCTCGGCGTCCACCGGCACCCGCTCGGCGGGGACGTCGCCACCGGCCACGTCGAGCACGGTGCGGCCGGGTCGGGCGAGCGCCACCCGCAGCGCGACCGCGTCCACCACGGCCGGCCCGACCGTGGTCACCACCTCCACGATGGCCTCGTGGCCACGCGCCGAGCTGAGCGCCGCGGCGAGCCGGGCCAGCGCCTCCGCCCGGCGCAGCGCCCGCTGCCGGTCGCTGACGTCGCGCGCCACGGTGGCCACGAACGCGGTGCCGTCCCGCCCGTCGCCGGTGGCGACGGTGAACGTCTGGTGGTCGACGTCGATCGCCTCGCCGGTGTCCCGGCGCACCAGGCGGCTCTCCGCCCGGTGATGCCCCTCGCGCAACGCGGTCGGGATGAGCTCGGTACGCCACAGCTCCCGCGCGTCCGGGGCGGCGAGGTCCACCAGGCCCAGCCCGTCCACCCGCTCCCGGTCACCGAGCCCGACCAGCGCCCGTCCGGCCGGGTTGACGTAGACGGTCCGGCCGTCCGGTGTGGCCACCGCGATGAAGTCGCCGGAGCGTTCCACCAGCGCCTGGAACAGCCGCAGCTCGGCCGGCGCGGCGCGGTCCGCCGCCCGCCGGCGCCTCGCCCGGGCCAGCGCCAGCGCCGTGCCGATCTGCCCGGCGACCAGCTCGACGAAGGTGCGGGCGTCGGGGTCGACCGGGCCACCCGGGGCCAGCGCGGCGACCAGCACCCCGGCCGGGCGGTCGCCGTCGGGGTCGGGCACGGGCAGCAGGGCGACCACCGGCGCGGCCGACCCGCCGTCGGTGGACCGCGGCGGCAGCAGCCGGGGCATGCCGTCGGCCAGCACGGCGGCCACCGGCCACCCGTCGGCCGGCGCCGGCGGAACCTCGACCCCGTCCGCCGTGGCCGGTCGTGGACCGTCCGGCCCGGCCAGGTGGAGCCGGACGAAGGGCAGTGCGGGAGTTCCGGCCAGCACCTTGACCGCCCGCCGGGCCACCTCGTCCGGGTCGCCCGCGTCGGCCAGCGCCGTGGCCAGCGCGGCGAGCAGCCGCAGCCGCTGATCGCCGCGAACCGCGCCCGCGTCCGCGCCGGTGGCGGCGACGACGTCCGGCCACCGGGCGCCGTCCGGCGGGGTGATGCTCACCCGGGACCTCCGCTCCGGTGTGGGCGTCCGCAGTACCCGGAAACGTACCAGCGGCGTGCCGCCGCGGGCGATCGTCGGACCGGTCCCCGTCGCGCGCGCGACGGGACGAACGGCCCGGCGGGTCGGCAACCGTCGCGCCGTGGCCGCCAGTTGCGGCGACGCCACCCGGCGGCCGGGGCCGGCGTGCGAGGCTGGGCGGGACGGTGGTCAGGAGGTGCGCATGGGGGCGACGCCACGGCTCGACTTCGCGCTCGACACGTACGAGTGCATCGTGCTCTACCCGGGTCCGTCCGGGCGGGCGCTGCCGGAGGAGACCGTGCAGCGGTTGCAGGCCGAGCACGTCCAGCACATGGGGGCGCTGCAGCGACGCGGCATCGTGCTGGTCGACGGCTCGGTGGACGGCCCGGCCCGGGAACCCGACCCGCCGATCGGCTTCGGCCTGGCCCGGACCGGTTCGGTGGACGACGTGCGCAGCGTGATGGAGGCCGATCCCGCGGTGCAGGCCGGGCTCTACCGGGTCGAGGTGCTCACCTTCCTCTGCCCTGCCGGCTCGCTGGAGTTCCCCCTGCTCAAGACCCAGAGCTGAGGGTCGCCGCGCACTGTCGCGCGGGCGACGGCGGCGGCGTCGCGGCGGTGCTACGGTCCGGCGCAGTGAGCCGCCCCGGCCCGTCCGGCGCCGCCGGCCCGGGTCGGTCGAGGAGCCGCCATGACCTCCGCCCCGGACCTGCCGCGCGCCGCCGACCTGCTCCGCGAGTTGCTCGGCGACCGCCTGCTCACCCCGGCCGACGCCGGTTACCCCGACGCCGTGCGGCTGTGGAACGGCGCCCCGGCCGCCGCTCCCGCCCTGGTGGCCCGCGTCCGTGACGCCGGGGAGGTCGCGCACGCGGTTCGCGTCGCCGGGCGTTGCCACGTGCCGCTGTCGGTGCGCGCCGGGGGCCACGACTGGGCCGGCCGGGCCCTACGCGACGGTGGCCTGGTCCTCGACCTCACCGCGCTGCGGCGGGTGGACCTCGACCCCGGGACCGGGGAGGTCACCGTGGGCGGCGGGGCGACGGCCGCCGACGTGCTCGCCGCCCTGCGACCGTACGACCGGGTCGTCGCCACCGGCGTGGTGCGCGCGGTCGGGCTGGCCGGGCTGACCCTGGCCGGCGGTTACGGCCCGCTCTGCGGCCGGTTCGGGTTGGCGCTGGACAACCTGCTCGGGGCCGAGGTGGTGCTCGCCGACGGCCGCCGGGTGACCGCCGACGCCACGCACGAGCCCGAGCTGTACTGGGCGCTGCGCGGCGGAGGCGGCAACTTCGGCGTGGTCACCGCGCTGCGCTACCGCACCCACCCGCTGGCCGCCGCGCTCGCCGGCATGCTGCTGTTCCCGTCGGACCAGGCGGCGGCGGTGCTGCGCGGCTACGGCGAGGAGGTGCGCCGGGCGCCGGACGAGTTGACCGTGATGGCCGGCTTCCTGCCCGGCCCGGCGGGGGAGCCGGTGGTCTTCCTCGCCCCGGTGTTCACCGGCGCCGACGAGGCGGCGGGCCGGGCCGCGGTGGACCGGCTGCGGGCGCTCGGCACCCCGCTGGTCGACCAGGTCGCACCGCTGCCCTACGAGGACGTGCTGCGCATGTTCGACGGCGGGATGGCCGACGGCAACCACTACCTGCTGCGTACCCGGTGGTTGCCCCGGGTGGACGGGCCGGTGGTGGCCGCGCTGACCGCGGCGGCCGGCGCGGTCACGTCGCCGTTCTCCGCGATCGCGCTGCACCACTTCCACGGGGTCGCGGCCCGGGTGGGGGTGGGGGAGACCGCGTTCGGGCTGCGCGCCGACCACCTGCTCGCCGAGATCATCGCGGTCTGGGCGCCGGGCGGCGACCCGGCGCCGCACCGGGCGTGGGCCGAGCACACCAGCGCGGCCCTGGCCCCGCACGCGCTGCCCGGCGGCTACCCGAACCTGCTCGCGCCGGAGGAGACCGACCGCGTCCGGCTGGCCTACGGACCGAACTGGGACCGGCTGCGCCGGGCCAAGCGCCGCTACGACCCGCGCGACGTCTTCTCGGCCGTGCCCACGCTGCCGCCGGCCGGCCCGCCCGCGCCCCGGGCCGGACAGGGGCGGCCGGATCCCCGGGAGCACCCGGCCGGACGGTGACGGCGAGCGGTACGATTTCCGCCGCGCGGTCGCCGATGCCCGCCACTCACGACGTCGCGGTGCGGTGCATCCACCGCCCGCCCGCGCGGGTTTCGCGCGTCGTTGGACAACTGTTCCACAGTCCGCAAGGGGTCGGCCGGCAGGTCGATCCGGAGGAGAGACTAGCCTGATGGGCGTGACACGCCGCGCGAAAATCGTCTGCACTCTCGGCCCCGCCACCTCGTCCCCGGAGCGCATCCGGGGGCTCGTCGAGGCGGGCATGAACGTGGCGAGACTCAACTTCAGCCACGGCAGTCACGCCGACCACGAGTCGGTCTACCGGATGGTCCGGGAGGCCGCCGAGGCCTCCGGCAAGCCGGTCGCCGTCCTCGCCGACCTCCAAGGCCCCAAGATCCGCCTCGGCCGCTTCGCCGACGGGCCGCACGAGTGGCGCACCGGCGACTCCGTGGTGATCACCAGCGACGAGATCGTCGGCACCAAGGAGCGGGTCTCCTGCACCTACCGCAAGCTGCCGCAGGAGGTAAAGCCGGGCGACCGGCTGCTGATCGACGACGGCCGGGTCGCGGTCGAGGTCAGCGACGTCACCGGCAACGACATCCGCTGCCTGGTCACCGAGGGCGGCCCGGTCTCCAACAACAAGGGCGTCTCGCTGCCCAACGTGGCGGTCAGCGTCCCGGCCATGTCCGACAAGGACGCCGAGGACCTGCGCTTCGCCCTCGGCCTCGGCGTCGACCTGGTCGCGCTGTCGTTCGTCCGCTCGCCGGAGGACATCAAGCTGGTCCACTCGATCATGGACGAGGAGGGCGTGCGCCGCCCGGTCCTCGCCAAGGTCGAGAAGCCGGAGGCGGTCGACCACCTGGAGGCGATCGTGCTCGCCTTCGACGGCGTCATGGTCGCCCGCGGCGACCTCGGCGTCGAGCTGCCGCTGGACCAGGTGCCGCTGGTGCAGAAGCGCGCCGTGCAGCTCTGCCGGGAGAACGCCAAGCCGGTCATCGTGGCCACCCAGATGCTCGACTCGATGATCGAGAACTCCCGCCCCACCCGCGCCGAGGCCTCCGACGTGGCCAACGCGGTGCTCGACGGCGCGGACGCGGTGATGCTCTCCGGCGAGACCAGTGTCGGCAAGTACCCGGTGCTCACCGTCAGCACCATGGCGAAGATCGTCACCACCACCGAGGCGGGCTCCATCGCCGTCCCCCGGTTGCAGCACGACCCGCGTACGCACGGCGGCGCGCTGACCGTCGCCGCGTCCTCCATCGCCCGCGCCATCGGCGCCAAGGCCATGGTGGCGTTCTCGCAGACCGGCGACACCGTCAAGCGACTCAGTCGGCTGCACTGCGACCTGCCGCTGCTGGCCTTCACCCCGGTGCCGGAGGTGCGCAACCAGCTCGCGCTCTGCTGGGGCGTGGAGACGTTCCTGATGCCGTTCGTCGAGCACACCGACGACATGTTCCGCCAGGTCGACCAGGCGCTGCTCGGCCTCAACCGGGCCAACCCGGGCGACTACGTGGTGATCGTGGCGGGCAGCCCGCCCGGCACTCCCGGCTCCACCAACACGCTGCGGGTGCACCAGCTCGGTTCGCTCGTCGACGCTGCCTCGGCCCGGGCCCTTCAGTGAGCGTGAGGAGTGAGCCGGTGTTGCGAGCCCCGCAGTCGCGAACGAAGGTGGCGCTGTGAGTGACGCTCCGGTGGCGACCGGGCAGGCGGCGGTCGACCAGCTCCTGGAGGTGCTCGACCTGGCGCAGACCGGCGAGATGGCCTTCCGCGGGATGAGCCCGCCGGTGGGCCCGCAGCGGGTCTACGGCGGTCAGGTCGCCGGCCAGGCGTTGGTCGCGGCCGGCCGCACGGTCGACCCGGAGCGGGCCGTGCACTCGCTGCACGGCTACTTCGTCCGGCCCGGTGACCCGGCCGAGCCGATCGACTACCAGGTGGAGAACGTCCGCGACGGCCGCTCCTTCTCGGTACGCCGCTCGGTGGCGTTGCAGCACGACAAGCCGATCTTCTTCATGTCGGCGTCGTTCCAGCGGCAGGAGGAGGGGCTGGACCACCACGCCCCGCTCCCGCCCGACGTGCCCGCGCCGGACGACGTGCCGACCATGACCGACCGGCTGTCCCGCTACCCGGAACGGCTCGGCATCTGGGGCCAGATTCCGCGCCCGATCGACGTGCGCTACGTCGGCGAGCCCGGCTGGGTACGCCCCGGCGACCGGCCGGCGGAGCCGCACCAGAGGGTCTGGATGCGCATCGACGGCAAGCTGCCGGACGACCCGCTGCTGCACGCCTGCGCCCTCACGTACGCGTCCGACCTGACGCTGCTCGACTCGGTGCTGTCGGTGCACGGCGAGGTGTGGGGGCCGGGCGGCGTGGTGGGCGCCAGCCTCGACCACGCGCTCTGGTTCCACCGGCCGTTCCGCGCCGACGAGTGGTTCCTCTACGACTGCTGGAGCCCGTCGGCGTCGGGGGCCCGTGGCCTGGCCACCGGCCGGATGTTCACCACCGACGGCCGGCACATCGCCAGCGCCGTGCAGGAGGGGCTGCTGCGTCGGGTGGGCGGCTGAGTCGGCAACCGTGACCGATCGGCCGAGGGTCGGGAGTCCGGGCGGCTGAATCGGCGACTAACCTTGCCGGCATGCGTCTCTCCGCCCGGGTCGACTACGCCCTCCGTGCGGCCGCCGAGCTGGCCTCGGTCGCCGACGGCGCGGCCGTCGGGCGGAGCCGGCCGGTGACGGCCGAGCAGATCGCCCGCTCCCAGGACATCCCGCCGAAGTTCCTCGAGAGCATCCTGCTCCAACTGCGCCGGGGCGGCATCGTGCACGCGCAGCGCGGCCCGGAGGGCGGCTACTGGTTGGCTCGCCCGGCAGGCGAGATCTCCCTGGCCGAGGTGATCCGGGTGATCGACGGCCCGCTCGCGCACGTGCGCGGGCAGCGTCCGGAGCAGCTCGGCTACCAGGGCGCGGCCCGTGCGCTGCAGGACGTCTGGATCGCGTTGCGGGCCAGCGAGCGGGAGATCCTGGAGCTGGTCACCATCGCCGACGTGGCCGCCGGCACGCTGCCCGGCCGGGTCAACGAGTTGGCCGCCGACCCGCGCGCCTGGAGCTGACGCCCGCCGTCGCGCTCCCGACCGCCCCGCCGCCGGGGCCGTCCGGCGTGTTCCCACCAACCGGATGGGGGACTTGACCGGGACCCCCTCCGTGCCGCATTGTCGACCAAGTCGATAGGAGATACCGAAAAGTCAGGGGGCGCTCGTGCGCAAGCTGCTGGTCCTCGCCCTCGTCGGGCTCGCCGCGCAACTGGTCGACGGCGCGCTCGGCATGGCGTACGGGCTGACCTCCTCGACCCTGCTGCTCTTCGCCGGGGTCGCGCCGGCCGCCGCGTCCGCCTCGGTGCACCTGGCCGAGATCGGCACCACGCTCGCCGCAGGCGTCTCGCACTGGCGCTTCGGCAACGTCGACTGGAAGGTGGTCGGCCGCATCGCCCTGCCGGGCGCGCTCGGCGCGTTCGCCGGCGCCACCTTCCTCAGCTCCATCTCCACCGAGTCGGCCGCCCCGTGGATGGCCGCCATCCTGTTCACCCTCGGCGCGTACCTGCTGGTCCGCTTCTCCCGGCCGCTGCGCGCCAACCGCGCCGCCGGCCGGCTGCGCAGCCGCTTCCTGGCCCCGCTCGGGCTGGTCGCCGGCTTCGTCGACGCCACCGGCGGTGGCGGCTGGGGGCCGGTCGCCACCCCGGCGCTGCTGGTCTCCGGCCGGATGGAGCCGCGCAAGGTCATCGGCTCGGTCGACACCTCCGAGTTCGTGGTGGCGGGCGCGGCCAGCCTCGGCTTCCTGATCGGGCTCGGCTCCGAGGGCTTCCTGCTGCCCACCGTGGCCGCGCTGCTGGTCGGCGGCCTGATCGCCGCGCCGATCGCGGCCTGGCTGGTCCGCATCGTGCCCGCCCAGGTGCTCGGCGCCGTCATCGGCGGCGTGATCGTGCTGACCAACGCCCGCACCCTCCTGCGCGCCGGTGAGCTGGGCGGCCCGGTGCCGGCCCTGGTCTACGCGGCGCTCGGCGCCGGCTGGCTGGTCGCCGTGACGCTCGCGGTACGCGCGCTGCGCCGTGCCCGCCGTGCCCGCGCCACGGTCGACGCGGTGCTCGCCGCGACTCCCGCCGTTCCCGCCGCTTCTGCTGCTCCGGCCGTTCCCGCCGCTTCGGCCTCTCCCGCCGCCGAGGCTGCGACCCCGTTCGACGAGCCGGGGGAGTCCCGTCGGCTCGCTGCCGCCGTCGAGAGCTGACGCGGCCCGCCCCGGCCCGGGCCCGGCGATCCGTGCCCGGCGGGGGCGGCGTCTCCCGGGGCGATCCCGACACGACAAGCTCCCGGCTGAACACCCGCCGGCGCGGCCTCCGTCGGCGCGTCGCCGGTCGAGACCTCATCCCTTTCGAGCGATATACCGGTGGGTCATATTTATGACTCAGCGGTATATCGCCCTTTCCATCGTCGGTCGTGGACGGCGGCTACCGGGAGTGACGGACCGCCAGCCGGCAATCCGACCCGTGGCCGGGGCAGGACCGCGGACGGGACGCGTTCACCGTTGCCGGCCGGCGGCCGGCGGGAGTCAGCGGTCGGCGGTCTCCGCCTCCGGCGAGGGGCCGGGGCGCGCCGGCCTTGTCGGGAGAGCGGCTTGTCGGGTGTGCGGCGATGCCCTAACCTGACGGAACGCGGAGCCTAGTTACCGACGTCGATGTCCGGCGTCGGCCGTCGCGTCAGCGCGCGTATCCTCTCGCCGGCCCGGGCAGGCCGGCGCCCTCGCGTGCCTGACCTCCGCGAAAGGCATCCCCGTGCACCCCACCACCCCACGCCGTCGGCTCGCGCTGCTCGCCGCGGCCTCGGCGCTCACCCTGACGGCCGGCGCGTTCACCACGGTGACCGCCGCCGCCGCGGCCGCCGCCTGCCGGGTCGACTACCGGATCACCAACCAGTGGGGCGGCGGCTTCGGCGCCGACGTCACCGTGACCAACCTCGGCGACCCGGTGAACGGCTGGACGCTCGCCTGGAGCTTCGCCGCCGGCCAGCAGGTCGTCCAGGCCTGGAACGCCACGGTCAGCCAGTCCGGCGCCCAGGTCACCGCCCGCGATGCCGGCTACAACGCGGCGATCGGCACCGGCGGCACCGCGAGCTTCGGCTTCAACGGCTCGTGGAACAACGCCGCCAACCCCGCGCCGACCGCGTTCACGCTCAACGGCGCCGCCTGCACCGGCGCGACCCCGACCACACCTCCGCCCACCACACCACCCCCCACCACGCCCCCGCCCACCACGCCACCCCCGACCACACCTCCACCGACCACGCCACCGGCCGGCGCCAAGCAGATGGAGAAGCTCGACCGAGGGCTGATCAGCGTCCGCTCCGGCAGCGGGAACCTGGTCTCCTGGCGGCTGCTCGGCACCGAGACCACCGGCGTGTCGTTCAACCTCTACCGGGGCGGCGCGAAGGTCAACGGCAGCCCGATCACCGGCGCCACCACCTACCTGGACGCCGGCGCGGCCGCCGGGTCCGCGTACTCCGTGCGGGCCGTGGTGGGCGGCGCCGAGCAGGCGGCTTCCGCCCCGGCGCTGCAGTTCGCCAACGGCTATCTCGACGTGCCGATCCAGGCGCCGCCCGGCGGCACCACGCCGAGCGGCGAGGCGTACACCTACTCCGCCAACGACGCGAGCGTGGGCGACCTCGACGGCGACGGCCGCTACGAGTTCGTGCTCAAGTGGGACCCGTCGAACAGCAAGGACAACTCGCAGTCCGGCTACACCGGCACCGTCTACGTCGACGCGTACACCCTCACCGGCGCCCGGCTGTGGCGCGTCGACCTGGGCCGCAACATCCGCGCCGGCGCCCACTACACCCAGTTCCAGGTGTACGACTACGACGGCGACGGGGACGCCGAGGTGGCCATGAAGACCGCCGACGGCACCCGCTCCGGCACCGGCCAGGTGATCGGGAACGCCTCCGCCGACCACCGCAACTCCAGCGGTTACGTGCTCGCCGGGCCCGAGTACCTGACCATGTTCGACGGCCGCACCGGCGCTGCGCTGTCCACTGTCGACTACGACCCGCCGCGCGGCACCGTCTCGTCCTGGGGCGACTCGTACGGCAACCGGGTGGACCGGTTCCTCGCCGGCACCGCCTACCTGGACGGGCAGCGCCCCTCGCTGGTCATGGCGCGCGGCTACTACACCCGGGCGGTGATCGCCGCCTGGGACTTCCGCGACGGCACGTTGCGCAGGCGGTGGACGTTCGACTCGAACGCCTCCGGCAGCGGCGCCGCCGCCGGCCAGGGCAACCACAACCTGTCCGTCGCCGACGTGGACGGCGACGGCCGCCAGGAGATCGTGTACGGCGCGGCCACCGTCGACGACAACGGCCGGCTGCTCTACTCCACCGGCAACGGTCACGGCGACGCGCTGCACGTGGGCGACCTCGACCCGACCCGCGCCGGCCTGGAGGTGTTCAAGGTCGACGAGGAGGCCAGCAAGCCCAGCTCGTGGATGGCCGACGCGCGCACCGGACAGATCCTCTGGCAGACCGCGCCCAACGGCGACAACGGCCGGGGTGTCTCCGACGACGTCTGGGCCGGCAGCCCCGGCGCGGAGTCCTGGTCGTCGGCGGTCGACGGCCTGCTCAACACCCGGGGTCAGAACGTCGGCCGCAAGCCGTCCTCGGCGAACTTCCTGATCTGGTGGGACGGCGATCCGGTCCGCGAGCTGCTCGACGGCACCAAGATCGACAAGTACGGCACCGGCGGCGAGACCCGCCTGCTCACCGGCGGCAACGTCGCGTCGAACAACGGCACCAAGTCCACGCCGGCACTCTCCGGCGACATCCTCGGCGACTGGCGCGAGGAGGTGGTCTGGCGCACCGCCGACAGCACCGCGCTGCGGATCTACAGCACGTCGGTCACCACCGGCCTGCGGCTGCCCACCCTGATGCACGACCCGCAGTATCGGGTGGCCGTGGCCTGGCAGAACACCGCCTACAACCAACCGCCGCACCCGGGATTCCACCTCGGCGACGGGATGAGCACGCCGGCCGCGCCGAACATCTATCTGCGCTGAAACGGCAGGCACCGGGTCGCCGGCCGCGGAATCCGCTCGGCCGGCGACCCGGTGCACCACACCGCAGCATTCCCGACCCGTCCCGACCGGGAATGCCGTACCACCACCGGGGACAAAGCTATGCGTCCCACGCGACGCCACGGTGACGTGCCTATGAAGAGCGTGTTTCAGCCCTTCCGGCGCAGGCCACCCGCCACCTTCTCGGCGATCAACTCGAACGAGCGGACCCGGTCGGCCACGTCGTAGACCATCGTGGTCAGCATCAACTCGTCCGCGCCGGTGCGCTCCACCAGCGCACCGAGCTGCCCGGCCACCGTCTCCGGCGAGCCGGTCGCCTGGCCGTCGCGGCGCTGGGCCACGAACTCCCGCTCGAACTCCGAGTACGGGTAGGCCGCCGCCTCCTCCGGCGTGACCAGCGGCTCCGGCCGCCCGGAACGCAGCTTCAGGAACGACAGGCCGGCCGGCCCGGCCAGCCACTGCGCCCGCTCGTCCGTCTCCGCGCACACCGCGTTGACCGCCACCATCGCGTACGGCCGGTCCAGCCACTGCGACGGCCGGAAGTGCTGCCGGTAGAGCTGCAACGCCGGGATCGTGTTCTGCGCGCTGAAGTGGTGCGCGAACGAGAACGGCAACCCGAGCAGGCCGGCGAGCTGGGCGCTGAACCCGCTGGACCCGAGCAGCCACACCTGCGGCGACTGACCGCGACCTGGCGTCGCGGTGATCGGCCCCGGCTCGGCGCCGGAGAAGTAGTTCATCAGGTCGGCCAGCTCACGCGGGAAGTGCTCCGCGGACAGGCCCTCCATGGTGCGGCGCAGCGCCAGCGCGGTCACCTGGTCGGTGCCGGGCGCCCGCCCGATGCCCAGGTCGATCCGGCCCGGGTGCAGCGCCTCCAGGGTGCCGAACTGCTCGGCCACCACCAGCGGCGCGTGGTTGGGCAGCATCACCCCGCCCGAACCCAGCCGGATCGTGCTGGTGTTCGCGGCCAGATGCGCGAGCAGCACCGCCGGCGCCGAACTCGCGATCGCCGGCATGTTGTGGTGCTCGGCCACCCAGAACCGGCGGTAGCCCAGCTCCTCGGTGCGGTGGGCCAGCTCGGTGGTGTGCCGCAGCGCCTCACCGGCGCTGCCGGTCGCGGCCACCGGGGCAAGGTCAAGGACAGACATCGGTACGTCGATCACGGCTGGGTGCAACCTGCCGAGTGCCGGAATTGTTCCCTCGGGTGCGCTACCCCATACCGCGGGCCTGCTCGAAGATCAGACTGGTCTGGGTGTGCTGCACCACCGGATCCACCGCCAGGTGGTCGAGCACGAAGTCGCGCAGCGCGTCACCCGAGGCCGCCCGCACGTGCAGTACGTAGTCCTCCGCGCCCGCCACGTGGAACACCGACACCACCCCGGGCAGCCGCACCGACCGGGCCCGGAACGCGTCCACCGCGGCCCGCTCGTGCGCCGTCAGCCGCACCGACACCAGCGCCTGCAACGGCAGGCCCACCGCCGCCGGGTCCACCTCGGCGTGGAACCCGCGGATCGCCCCGCACTCGCGCAACGCCCGGGTCCGCGTCAGGCACGTCGAGGGGGCCACCCCGACCCGCTCCGCGAGCGCGTTGTTGGGCAGTCGCCCGTCGGTCGCCAGTTCGGTGAGGATCGCGCGGTCGACGTCGTCCAGGCCGGCGAACGGCCGTACATCATTCGGTGCGGCAGGCATGCCGCCATCTTTCACCGAACTCAGGCGAGGCGAAAGCGTGATTCGCAGAATCTTGTTCGCTTCTCTTGCCCCGGAGCATCGTCATGTTCGACGCTTCCGCCATGACTTCCGTGGACACCGCAGCCGTGCACGCCGGACGCGACGACCTCGCCGGGCTCGGCGTCCACGTCCCGCCCATCGACCTCTCCACCACCAACCCGCTGCCCTCCGTCGCCGGCGGCGGCGACGACTACGAGACGCTCGCCACCGGCGGCACCCTCCCGGCCGGCGGCAGCGCCGTCTACCAGCGCCTCTGGAACCCCACGGTGGCCCGCTTCGAGACCGCGCTCGCCCAGCTCGAGGGCACCGCCGAAGCGGTCGCGTTCGCCAGCGGCATGGCCGCGCTCACCGCCACGCTGCTGGCCGCCACCCGCGACGGGAACCGCCACGTCGTCGCCGTCCGCCCCCTCTACGGCGGCACCGACCACGTCCTCGCCACCGGCCTGCTCGGCACCGAGGTCACCTGGGCCCGCGCGGGCGAGGTCGCCGCCGCGATCCGCCCCGACACCGCAGTGGTCGTCGTCGAGACCCCCGCCAACCCCACCCTCGACCTGGTCGACATCGCCGCGCTCGCCACCGCCGCCGGCGATGTCCCGCTGCTGGTCGACAACACCGTCGCCACCCCGGTGCTCCAGCGACCCGCCCGCCACGGCGCCGCCCTCGTGCTGCACAGCGCCACCAAGAGCATCGGCGGCCACGGCGACGTCCTCGCCGGCGTCGTCGCCTGCGCGCCCGAGTGGGCCGCCCGGCTGCGCCAGGTCCGCGCCGTCACCGGGGCCGTCCTGCACCCGCTCGGCGCGTACCTGCTGCACCGCGGCCTGCAGACCCTGCCGCTGCGGGTCCGTGCCCAGCAGGCCGGCGCCGAGAAGCTCGCCGCCTGGCTCGCCGGCCACCCCGCCGTCGAGCGCGTCCACCACCCGTCGCGGCACGACCCGGCCGGGCTGGTCGGCCGCCAGATGTCCGGCACCGGCAGCCTGCTCGCCTTCGAGGTACGCGGCGGCGCGCCCGCCGCGGCCACCGTCGCCGGCGCCTGCGAACTCATCACCCACGCGGTGTCGCTGGGCGGCGTCGACACGCTGATCCAGCACCCGGCCTCGCTCACCCACCGGCCGGTCGAAGGCGACGCGAAGCCGTGCGGCGGGCTGCTGCGCGTCTCGGTCGGACTGGAGGACCCGGAGGACCTGCGGGCCGACCTGGCGCGGGCGCTGGCCACGATCTGAGGCCCGGCCGCGTCACCGGCGCCTCGGGTTGACCTGGCGCGGGCGCTGCCTCGATCTGCGGCCCCGGCTCCCGGCCGCGTCGCCGGCGCCGTCCGGTCAGGACTTCGGGCCGACGTGGCGGTCCAGGGCGGCGACGGCCTCGCGGCGGGCCACCGACAGGGAGTTGCGGCGGTTCATCCGCCAGGCGATGCCGAGCAGGTCGAGCGCCCACTGGCAGAGGCCCATGATGTCGGTGGACTCGTTGGCGAACATGTAGCGCGGATAGACGTGGCGCTTGCCGCGCACGACCACCTGATTGGCGAAACGGCAGCCGTCGGAGTGGAACAGGCCGCGCAGGAAGTCGCCCGGACGGGCCTCGACGAGGGGGCGTTGCCAGTCGGTCAGGACGATCGGGCGCTCGTGTTTCTTGCCCGGCCCGTGCTGCGGTAGTAGGCACGGCCAGTGCTTGCCGTAACTCTGCACACTGACGCAGCCCGGGTTTTGTACCCGCTGCACGTTCTCGGCCAGCACCGCTCGCATGGCGTTGTCGCACGCTTCGATCAGGCCCGGCCAGCAGTCGCTGCAGGCGATCCGGAGCACCGGCACCCGGGCCTTGGTCACGAGGTGGCCGTCGCCGAGGTAGAGGCCGAGGAGATAGGTGTATGCCGCCGGGTCTGTCGGAACGTGCATGTCCTCACGACAGCGGAAGCATCGCAGCGCGGTGCCCTGCTGCTTCGGCTCCGGCCGATCCTTGCACCAGTGACGGACCGTCGGATAGGAGAGGCCCACGGTCCGCGCCACCTCAGCGACGGTCGCGCCGTCGAGGTAGAGACGTCGCGCCCGGGCGCGCAATTCGGGTGGATGCACAGGCTCATCGTCGAACGCCTGTATGACATTTTGGTGCCCTCGGTGGGATTCGAACCCACACTGTATGGAGTTTGAATCCATTGCCTGCTGCCAGTTGGGCTACGAGGGCGTTCCGTGATTCGGCCTCGACAGCCTACCCGCTAGGCTGAAGGCGGCGACACCCGGCACGGCGGGTGTCAGGTTCGAACCGGTGGGAGTGGCTCGTGGGCGAGATGCAGACGGATGCCGAGCGCAAGCGCGTTCTGATCGCCGAGGACGAGGCGCTCATCCGGCTGGACCTGGCCGAGATGCTGGTCGAGGAGGGCTACGACGTCGTCGGCGAGGCCGGTGACGGCGAGACCGCCGTCAAGCTCGCCGAGGAGCTCAAGCCGGACCTGGTCATCCTCGACATCAAGATGCCGATCATGGACGGGCTGGCCGCCGCCGAGCGGATCGCCGGCGCGCGCATCGCCCCCGTGATCATCCTGACCGCGTTCAGCCAGCGGGACCTGGTCGAGCGGGCCCGGGCGGCCGGCGCGATGGCCTACCTGGTCAAGCCGTTCCAGAAGAGCGACCTGGTGCCGGCGGTGGAGATCGCGCTGTCCCGCTACTCGGAGATCGCCGCGCTGGAGGCGGAGGTCGCCGGCCTGACCGACCGGCTGGAGATCCGCAAGACCGTCGAGCGGGCCAAGGGCGCGCTGATGACGACGTACGGGATGACCGAGCCGCAGGCGTTCAAGTGGATCCAGCGCACCGCGATGGACCACCGGATGACCATGAAGGAGGTCGCCGAGCGGATCCTCGCCGAGACCGCCGGCGGCGAGATGGCGCAACCCGCCTCCTGACCCGTCGTCGGGTTACCGGGGTCGGCGGCGGTCGATACGATCGTCGCATGCGACGACCGGCGGCGGTGCTCGGTCTGCTCCTGGTGCTGCTGGCCGCGTGTCACGCCGCCGACCGGCCCGCGCCGCAGGCGCTGCGCCCGGCCTGGCAGCAGGTCGACCTGCCGCTGCCGACCGGCCTCTCCGGTCGGGAGGTGCTGCGTGACGCCGCGGCCTGCGCGGGGCGGTGGTTCGTCGTCGGGGCGGTGCGGGACCCGGACGGGACCCCGCATCCGGCCGCCTGGTCGAGTGTGGACGGCGCCGCCTGGACGCCGCTGCGTCCGGTGCCGCGTAGCGCGTACGGGGCGGAGAACGTGCTGACCGCGGTGGGCTGCCGGGACGGTCGGCCGGTGGCGGTGGGTGGGCGGAGCGGCGGGGTGCACGGCAATCCCCGGATCAGCACCTGGCGCCAGGACCGGGACGGTTCGCTGGTGGAGGTGCCGGCGGAGTTCGAGGTGTTCGGCGGCCCGGACGCGGTGAACGTGGGCCGGGTCGCGGGCGGGCCGGGCGGTTGGTTGGTCTCCGGGAACCGGGCCACCGGCGCGGCCGCGTGGGTGTCGCCGGACGGCTCGGAGTTCCGGCTGGTCAGCGGGGTGCCGGGGCTGGTCGCCGACGGTTCGGGTCGGCCGTGGGTGGCCGACGGCGCGGCGACCGGGTCGGGGTGGCTCATGGTGGGCTCGGTGCTGCCGTCGGGGCGTACCGGATCGGACGCGGCGGTGTGGACCTCGCCGGACGGGTCGTCCTGGCGGCGTGCGGTGCTCCCCGGCGGCGGCGTGGACCAGGACCTGCAACGGGTGGTCCGGTTGGGCGACCGGTCGGTGGCGTTGGGTCGGCGCGGCGACGGGGTGGGCGCGTGGGTGGGGGAGGCCGACGCCTGGCGGCCGTCCGGCGGTCCGGCGGGCGGGGGCGCGGACCGGCCCGCCCAGGTGTGGGGGTTGGCGGCGCGCGGTGACGGCGTGTTCGCGGTGCTCGCCGGTCCGGCGGAGGGGGCGGGCTGGTTCTCGCCGGACGGGGACCGGTGGTTGCCGGTGGCGCTGCCGGCGGCGGTCCCGGGGGGTAGCGACCGGTCGGTGGCGGTCGCGGCGGCGGGTGACGGCGCCCTGCTGCTGGTGGACGACGGTGGCCGGGCGCGGGTGTGGTCGGCGCGCGGGTCGTGGCGCCCCGCGTGACGTTCTCACCAGCGTGTTTCCGGTCCGTGTCGGATGTCCGATCGTCCCACCCCGTGATCCGGTGTGTTACACCACAGCTGTGAATCCGGCCACTCAACGTAACGGTTAGGTCAACCCCGCTTCTCAGGTCTACCTTCGCCCCCCGCTGGTGGGATAACGTCCCGGCCCAGACCGGGATCGCGGTCGGTCCGGCCAACCCTCGCAAGGTCCAATTCGCGCTGGGTGGTTTCCGGGCCTTCGGACGGAGGAGGGTACGAGCCGTGAGGCAGAAGCTCGCACGGGTGCTCGGTGGTGTGGCCATCGGCGCGCTCGTTTTCAGTGGCGCGGCCTGCAAGGCTGACAGTGGTAGCGAAGCGGGGGGCAGCAAGGCCGCCTGCGACCTGAAGATCGGCTTCTTCGGCCCGCTGACCGGCGACGCCGCGGGTCTCGGTATCCACATGCGCAACGGCACCAAGCTGGCCATCGACCAGTACAACAAGGACAACGCGGACTGCAAGGTCAACCTGGAGGAGTACGACTCCCAGGGTGACCCGGCCAAGGCTCCGGCCCTGGCCCAGAAGGCGGCCGGCGACAGCAAGGTCGTCGGCGTGGTCGGTCCGGCGTTCTCGGGTGAGTCGGAGGTGGCCGACCCGATCTTCGACGAGGCCGGTCTGCCGATCATCACGCCGTCGGCCACCCGGCCGAGCCTGAGCACCAAGGGCTGGAAGATCTTCCACCGGGGCGTCGGCAACGACACCTCGCAGGGTCCGGCCGCCGGCCGTTACATCAAGAACGTCCTCAAGGCCGACAAGGTCTACGTGGTCGACGACCAGTCCGCGTACGGCGCGGGTCTGGTGGACGAGGTCAAGAAGGTCATCGGCACCCCGGCCGGCGAGGACAAGATCCAGGTCAAGCAGACCAACTTCTCCGCCGTGGTCACCAAGATCCAGAGCAGCGGCGCGAACGTCCTCTTCTTCGGTGGCTACTACACCGAGGCCGGCCTGCTGCTCAAGCAGCTCAAGGGCGCGGGCTGGAAGGGCACGATGGTCGCCGGTGACGGTGTCAACGACGCCAACTTCATCAAGGTCGCCGGCGAGCAGGTCGCCGAGGGCACGATCCTGACCTGCCCGTGCGCCCCGGCCACCGCGGCCAAGGGCTCGTTCGTGACCGACTACAAGGCCGCGTTCGACAACGCCGAGCCGGGCACCTACGCCGACGTGTCGTACGACATCACCAAGATCATGCTGGCGGGCATCAAGGACGGCAAGGGCACCCGCGCCGACCTGCTGAGCTTCATCAAGTCCTACAACAAGGCCGGTGACGCCACCGGCGTGACCTACAAGTTCGAGTCCACCGGTGAGCTGGACCCGGCGCAGGTCATCGTGTGGGCGTTCAAGGTGAACGCGGGCAAGGTCGTCCCCGACATCGAGATCCCCAAGAGCTGACCGGTTCATCCGGTCCTGTCACGGGACACCAGGCGTGCGGCCGGGAGTGAGTTTCTCCCGGCCGCAACGCTTGGCCGCACAGTTGGAGCCCCCATTTGAACTTCGATGAGCTCTTCGGGAACTTCCCGGCGCTGACCATCACCGGCCTGGAGCAGGGCGCGATCTACGCGCTCATCGCCCTCGGCTACACCCTGGTGTACGGCGTTCTCCGCTTGATCAACTTTGCTCACTCCGAGGTCTTCATGGTCGGTACCTTCGCCGCCCTGTGGACCTGGCAGGCCCTCGGCTACGACCAGAACTCGGCCGCCCCGGCGCTCGGCCCGCTGATCCTGGCGGTCGTCGCCGGTCTCGCGGTGGCGATGGTCGCCGCGGCCGCCACCGCGGTCACCGTCGAGCTGGTGGCCTACCGGCCGCTGCGCAAGCGCAACGCACCGCCGCTGGCCTTCCTCATCACCGCGATCGGCGCCTCGTTCGTGATCGCCGAGTCGTTCGGCATCGGCACCAGCCGCGCGCCGTTCGGCATGGCGACGATGATTCCGCAGGAGCCGGTCTTCACCATCTTCGGCGCCGCCGTGACCAACCTCCAGTTGGTGATCCTCGGCGTCACGCTGGTCATGATGGTGGCGCTGGACCAGTTCGTGAACCGCAGCCGGCTGGGCCGCGGCATCCGCGCGGTGGCCCAGGACGCGGACACCGCCGCCCTGATGGGCGTCAACAAGAACCGGGTCATCCTGCTGGTCTTCGTGCTCGGCGGCCTGATGGCCGGCGTGGGCGCGCTGCTGTGGGACCTGCGGTTCAGCTACACCAAGTTCAACGTCGGCTTCCTGATCGGGCTCAAGGCGTTCGCGGCCGCGGTGCTCGGCGGCATCGGCAACCTGCGCGGTGCGCTGCTCGGCGGCCTGCTGCTCGGCGTGGCGGAGAACTACGCCGCCGGCCTGTTCGGCGGCGACTGGAAGGACTTCACCGGCTTCGTGCTGCTGATCGTGCTGCTGATGTTCCGGCCGACCGGTCTGCTCGGCGAATCTCTGGGGAGGGCGCGCGCATGACCGCCACCGTGGACAAGAAGCGGACCGCGGGCATCAGGACCCGCTGGGCCGCGATGCCCAAGCAGGTGCGCTGGGCGGCGATCGCCGCGCTGATCGTGCTGCTCTACATCCTGCCCAACAAGTGGTTCTACGAATACCTCGGCTTCCCGATCGGCAGCGAGTACTTCGCCCTCTACACCACCCGCTCGGACTTCGCCGGGGTGCTCTTCGACACCGCCGTGTTCGTGCTGCTGGCCGTGGGCCTCAACGTGGTGGTCGGGTTCGCCGGCCTGCTCGACCTGGGCTACTTCGGCTTCTACGCGCTCGGCGCGTACACGGTCGCGTTGCTCACCTCGCCGGAGAGCCGGTTCGGCACGAACTGGCCGTGGCTGGCGGCGGTGCCGCTGGCGGTCATGGTGGCGATGGTCTCCGGCGTGATCCTCGGCGGCCCGACACTGCGCCTGCGCGGTGACTACCTGGCCATCGTGACGCTCGGCTTCGCCGAGATGATCCGGCTGTACGCTGCCCGCCAGGACGGCCTCCTCCAGGGCCAGCGGGGCATCCCGGCGATCCCGCACCCGCCGGGCAACGGCAGCGACGGCAAGGCGCTGTTCGGGGTGGTCGACTCCCGGCCGTACTACTGGCTCATGCTGACGCTGATCCTGGTCGTGCTGGTGCTGATCCGGAACCTGGCCAACAGCCGGGTGGGCCGGGCCTGGGTGGCGATCCGCGAGGACGAGGACGCCGCCGAGGTGATGGGCGTGCCCACGTTCAAGTACAAGCTGTGGGCGTTCGCCATCGGCGCGGCGGTGGCCGGCCTGACCGGCGCGGTCTTCGCCGGCAAGCAGACGTTCATCAACTCGGACCAGTTCGTGCTGGAGAGTTCCATCCTGGTGCTCGCCGCGGTGATCCTCGGCGGCGCCGGCAACATCAAGGGCGCCATTGTCGGCGGCGCGGTCACCTGGTACCTGCCGGAGTGGCTGCGCGGCGTCGGTGACCTCCTCGGCCTGGAGTTCGACGCGGCCGAGTACCGCATCCTGGTGTTCGGCATCGTGGTCATCGTCATGATGATCTTCCGGCCGCAGGGTCTGGTGCCCAACCGGCGGCGGGCGGCCGAGCTCGCCGACCGACGCAAGGAAGCGGTTCCCCAGGAGACGGTGCCCAATGAGTGAGCCGCAGATGCACAGCGAGCGGGATCAGACCAGCGAGCGGGACATCGCCGACGACGGCCGGAGCACGGTCGGCACCCCGCCCGAGTCCGGGTCGGACACCCCGGTCGAGACCAACCCGGGCGACACCGCCCCGGCCGGCCGGGAGCCGCTGCTGGAGGTCGACCACGTCACGCTCCGCTTCGGCGGCGTGGTGGCGCTCAACGACGTCGCGTTCACCCTCTACAAGGGGGAGATCCTCGGCCTGATCGGCCCGAACGGCGCCGGCAAGACGACCTGCTTCAACGCGATGACCGGCGTCTACCGGCCCACCGAGGGCGAGATCCGGTTCGCCGGGCAGCGGATCAACGGCAAGCGCCGGAGCTGGATCACCAAGGCGGGCATCGCCCGGACGTTCCAGAACATCCGGCTGTTCCCGGAGATGACCGCGCTGGAGAACGTGATGGTGGGCGCGGACGCCCACCACAAGACCAGCGTGATCTCCGCGATGCTGCGGCTGCCCCGACACTGGCGGGAGGAGCGGGAGGGCCGGGACAGGGCCCACGAGCTGCTGCGCTTCGTCGGTATCGAGCGCCGCGCCGGCGACCTGGCGCGCAACCTCTCGTACGGCGAGCAGCGCCGGCTGGAGATCGCGCGGGCCCTGGCGACCGACCCGAAACTGCTCTGCCTGGACGAGCCGGCAGCCGGCTTCACCCCGGCGGAGAAGGAGGAACTGCTCGGGTTGATCCGGAAGATCCGCGACAATGGCACCACGGTGCTGCTGATCGAGCACGACATGCGACTCGTCATGGGCGTGACCGACCGGATCGTGGTGCTGGAGTTCGGCAAGAAGATCGCCGAGGGCCTGCCGGCCGCGGTCCGCGAGGACCCGAAGGTGATCGCGGCGTACCTGGGGGTGCCGACCGATGCTGCTTGAGATCAACGACCTGACGCTGCTGTACGGGCGGATCCAGGCCCTGCACGGGATCAGCCTGCACGTCGACGAGGGTGAGGTGGTGGCCCTGATCGGTGCGAACGGCGCCGGCAAGACCACCACCATGCGGGCCATCTCCGGGCTGCGCCCGGTGGCCGAGGGCTCGATCGTCTTCAACGGCACCGACGTCACCCGGATGCGGGCCGACCTGCGGGTGGTCCGGGGCATCGGGCAGGCGCCGGAGGGTCGGGGCGTCTTCCCCGGCATGACGGTCATCGAGAACCTGGAGATGGGCGCGTACACCCGCCGGGACCGGGCCGGCATCGCCGAGGACCTGAAGATGGTCATGGACCTCTTCCCCCGGCTGCACGAGCGACGCAAGCAGGCCGGCGGCACCCTCTCCGGTGGCGAGCAGCAGATGCTGGCGGTGGGCCGGGCGCTGATGGCCCGCCCGAAGCTGCTGCTGCTCGACGAGCCCTCGATGGGTCTCGCGCCGATGCTGATCCAGCAGATCTTCGAGATCATCACCCGGATCAACGAGCAGGGCACCACCATCCTGCTGGTCGAGCAGAACGCCCAGCAGGCGCTCTCCCGCGCCCACCGGGCCTACGTGCTGGAGACCGGCCGGATCGTCAAGGAGGGCACCGGCCAGGATCTCCTGCACGACCAGGCGGTCAAGGACGCGTACCTCGGCGTGGCCTGAGGTCGTACCGGTCGACGGCCGGTCGTCCCCGCGGGGGGCGACCGGCCGTCGTGTTCCCGGTGCCGCCGGCCACGGGTTGTCGGGGCCACGGACTAGAGTCGCTGCCGTGACAGCTACGACGCCGCGCCTGCTCCTCGTCGACGGACACTCCCTGGCATACCGGGCCTTCTTCGCACTGCCGGTGGAAAACTTTTCCACCACGACGGGGCAGCCGACCAATGCCGTCTACGGCTTCACCTCCATGCTGATCAACGTGCTCCGCGACGAGCAGCCGACGCACATCGTGGTCGCCTTCGACGTCTCCCGCCGGTCCTTCCGCACCGACCGCTACGCGGAGTACAAGGCCGGCCGCAGCGAGACCCCGACCGACTTCAAGGGCCAGGTCAGCCTGGTCAAGGAGGTGCTCGCGGCGCTGCGCGTGCCGGTGGTCGAGAAGGAGGGCTTCGAGGCCGACGACGTGATCGCCACGCTCGCCTGCCAGGCCCGCGACCAGGGCATGGACGTGCTGATCACCACCGGCGACCGGGACGCGTTCCAGCTCGTCGGCGACCGGGTCACCGTGCTCTACCCGCGCAAGGGCGTCTCCGACCTGGCCCGGATGGACCCGGCCGCGGTCGAGGCGAAGTACGGCGTCACGCCGGACCGCTACCGCGACCTGGCCGCGTTGGTCGGCGAGACCAGTGACAACCTGCCCGGCGTCCCCGGCGTCGGGCCGAAGACCGCGGCCAAGTGGATCAACCTCTACGGCGGTGTCGAGGGCGTGGTGGCCCGGGCCGACGAGATCAAGGGCAAGGCCGGCGACAGCCTGCGCGAGCGCCTGTCCGACGTGATCCGCAACTACGAGATCAACTGCCTGGTCTCCGACCTGGAGCTGCCGGTGCGTCCGGAGGACGCCCGCTGGCAGGGCTGGGACCGGGAGGCCGTGCACCAGGTCTTCGACACGCTCCAGTTCCGCATCCTGCGCGACCGGCTCTACCAATACCTGGAGGCGGTCGAGCCGGAGGCGGAGGCCGGCTTCGAACTGGCCGGCGAGGTGCTCACCGAGCCGGGCGCGGTCGCGGGCTGGCTGGACACGCATGCCGGCGCGGGCGCGCCCGTCGGTCTGGCGGTCACCCTCGACACCGGTCCCAACCGCCGGCACACCGCCACCGTGACCGGGATGGCGCTGGCCACCGCCGGCGGCGCCGCGGCGTGGTTCGACCCGAGCGGCCTGGGCGCCGACGACGAGGGCGCCCTGGCCGGCTGGCTCGCCGACGCGACGCGCCCGAAGGTGCTGCACGACAGCAAGCCGGCGGTGCTGGCGTTCGCCGCGCACGGCTGGGACCTGCAGGGCATCGCCCGCGACACGCAGATCGCCGCCTACCTGGCCCGCCCCGACCAGCGGTCCTACGACCTCACCGACCTGGCCCTGCGCTACCTGCATCGCGAGCTGCGCGTCGACGCCCCGGAGACCGGCCAGTTCACGCTCGACGGGTTCGGCGACGACGGCGCGGCCGAGCAGAACCTGATGCTCCAGGCCCGGGCCACCCTCGACCTGGCCGACGCGATCGACGCCGAGCTGTCCCGCGACGGCGAGCAGTCCGCCCGGCTGATGGCCGGCGTGGAGCTGCCGCTGATGCGGGTCCTCGCCACCATGGAGCGCACCGGCATCGCCGCCGACACCGACTACCTCTCCGAGCTGGAGGCGCACTTCGCCGCCGAGGTGAAGGCCGCCGCCCAGGCCGCCTACGAGGTGGTCGGCCGGGAGTTCAACCTCGGCTCGCCGAAGCAGCTGCAGGAGATCCTCTTCACCGAGCTGGGCCTGCCCAAGACCAAGCGGATCAAGACCGGCTACACCACCGACGCCGACGCGCTGCAGTGGCTCTACGCGCAGACCGAGCACCCGCTGCTGCACCACCTGCTGCGGCACCGCGACGTCGCCAAGCTCAAGTCGACGGTCGACGGGCTGCTCAAGTCGGTCTCCGACGACGGCCGGATCCACACCACGTTCAACCAGACCGTGGCGGCGACCGGGCGGCTGTCCTCGACCGAGCCGAACCTGCAGAACATCCCCATCCGCACCGAGGAGGGCCGGCGGATCCGCCGTGCCTTCGTGGTCGGCGAGGGCTACGAGTCCCTGCTGACCGCCGACTACAGCCAGATCGAGATGCGGATCATGGCGCACCTGTCCTCGGACGACGCGCTGATCGAGGCGTTCAACTCCGGGCACGACTTCCACGCGGCGACCGCCTCGTCGGTCTTCACCGTCGAGGTCGACCAGGTCACCGCCGACCAGCGGCGCAAGATCAAGGCGATGAACTACGGCCTGGCCTACGGGCTGAGCGCGTTCGGCCTGTCCCAGCAGCTCGGCATCACCGCCGAGGAGGCGCGCGGGCTGATGGAGAACTACTTCGCCGGGTTCGGCGGGGTCCGCGACTACCTCCAGGAGGTGGTGGCCCGGGCCCGGCAGGACGGCTACACCTCCACCATCCTGGGTCGCCGCCGCTACCTGCCCGACCTGGTCAGCGACAACCGGCAGCGCCGGGAGATGGCCGAGCGGATGGCGCTCAACGCCCCGATCCAGGGCTCGGCCGCCGACATCATCAAGGTCGCCATGCTGCGCGTCGACGCCGCGCTGCGCGAGGCCGGGCTGCGGTCCCGGATGCTGCTGCAGGTGCACGACGAGTTGGTCTTCGAGGTGGCGCCGGGGGAGCGCGAGGCGCTGGAGGCGCTGGTGCGCCGGGAGATGGGCCAGGCGCACCCGCTCTCGGTCCCGATGGAGGTGTCGGTCGGCGACGGCCGCGACTGGAACAGCGCCGACCACTGACCACCCCACCCACCCCCACCAGGCCCGGCCGAACCTGGTAGTGATCAAGGAGTTCGCGTCGCCGCACGAGCCGGCGCCCGACACGAACTCCTTGATCACTGTCGAGAGGACGGGGACGGCGCAAGGGGTGGGGAGGCGGCGCGCAGGGCGGCGGCGAGGCGGTCCCGGACGGCCACCTGGGCGGCGATCCGGGCTTCCAGCACGGCCAGGCGTTCCTGCCCGACCCGCAACCCGGCCGGAGACGGCGGCGCCGACGCCACGTCCCCGTCCAGGCAGGGCAGGAAGACCCGCACGTCGTCCAGCGTCAGCCCGGCGTCGAGCAGGTGACGGATGTTGCGGACCCGGGTGATCACCGCGTCGTCGTACTCGCGGTAGCCGTTCGCCGCCCGGACCGAGGCGATGAGCCCGTGTTCCTCGTAGTGCCGCAGGGCACGCGGGGTGCATCCCGTCGCTTTCGCCACCGCGCCGATCCGCACCGCCGCCACCGTCCTCTCACGCGACCACCGCGCCCCCGTCCACCGGCAGCACCACACCCGTGACGAAGCCCGCCTCCGGCTCGCACAACCGCCGGATCGCCCAGGCTACGTCCTCCGGGCGGCCGATCCGGCCCGCCGGTGTGTGGGCGAGCTGCCAGTCCCGCACCGCCGCGCGCCGCTCGGGGGACAGGCCACTGTGCACCCCGATCGGGGTGTCGATCGCGCCGGGCGCGACCGCCACCACCCGGACGCCACGTGGTGCGAGTTCCACCGCCCAGCTACGGGTCAGCGAGTCCAGCGCGGCCTTGCCGGCCGCGTACACCGAACTGCTCGGCCAGGCGCGCAGGCCGACCGACGTGGTGACGTTGACGAGCACGCCGCGCGTCGCGGCGAGCGCCTCGACGGCGGCGTGCGCCAGCCGGATCGGGGCCAGCAGGTTCGTCTCCAGTTGCCGCCGGGCGGCGTCCTCGTCCAGCTCCGCCAGCGGCCCGCCGCCGGCCACCCCGGCGTTGTTGACCACGACGTCCAGCCGGCCGTACCGGTCGAGCGCGGCGCTGACGATCCGGTCCGGGCCGTCGGGGTCGGTGAGGTCGGCGGTCAGCGCGGTGATGTCCGGCCGGCCGGCGGCGGTCTCGGACAGCGGCGCGGCGCGCCGGCCGACGGCTACGACGGCGTACCCGGAGGTGGCGAAGGCCTGTGCGGTGGCCCGGCCGATGCCGGTGCCCGCACCGGTGATCACGGCGACGCGTGGCGTGTGGCGTTCCATGCCGGCATCGTCCGACCCTGCCGCCTGCGGCAGGGTCAAGTCAGAGCCGCAGCAGGACGGGTATCGCGTTGACCGCCCCGTGCACCACGAGCAGCGGGCACATCCTGCGGTTGCGCCGCGAGCGACCAGGCGGGCTCAGCCCTTGAGCGGGTCGTGCCCCCAGTTCATCAGCGACCAGCGCCAGCGGGTGTCCCGGACGTCGCCGGAGGGCCGCTGGGCGAGGTGCCGGTGGACGTACCCGATCACCTTGCGCATGTGCTTGTAGTCGGCGGCGGTCAGGTCGGCGCGCTTGCGGCGCAGCAGGTCGACGATCCTGCGGCCGGAGTCGTGCCCGACGGACTCGCCGCCCTTGGTGCCCTTCTTGTGCCAGCCGACGTGCTTGGACTCGTCGCTCTCCAGCCAGCGGGTCAGCTCGGCGGGCTTCATGTTCACCGCGTCGGTGAACTCCCGGTAGGTCTGCTGCGGATCCTCAGCGCGACTCATGGCGCAGCACCTCCGGGCGGTGGGCGACGTCGCGGCCCGAGTCGTCGTTGGTGATCCGGTACTGCGGCTGCTCCGGTGAGGCGTCCACCGGGTGCCCGCGGACGTGGGTGCGCTCGGTCAGCTTCTCCTTGACGACCCCGTACGCCCGGCCGCTGTGGCTGGCCCAGGAGACGTGGTCGCCGGCGCGGAACTCCATCTCGGCCATGCCGGCCGGTTACCCGCCGGCACCAGCGGCTAACGGCACGGTCAGGGCCGGATCTCCGCGATCGGCAGCTTGATCGCGAAGGGCTCGGTCAGCTCGATCACCTCGCTGCCGTCGTCCACCAGCTCGTACTGCCGCTCGCCGCCCGGGCCGATCCGGTCACCGAGGCGGTAGGCGTAGAGGTGCACCGGATCCTGCTCGATCCGCCAGTAGAACGGGATGCCGGCGGCGGCGTACTCGCCCGGCTTGGCAAACCGGTCGACCCGCCGGGTGCCGGGGGAGACGATCTCGACGGCCAGCACGACGTCCGCCGCTCGCAGCAGCGACCGGTCGCTCGGCAGCCCGGCGTGATGGAGCAGGACGTCCGGTTGCCGGCTGGTGTTGGGGCTGAGCCCAACGCCAACAGCCAGGGAGGCCTCGACATGCGTCGGTGCGTGGGACCGGAGCCAGAGCCAGAGCAGGCTGGCGATGGTTTGGTGGCCCAGGGTGGGGGGAGGGTGTCAACCGGAGGACGCCGTCGACGAGTTCGACGCGGGGGGCGTCGTCCGGCAGGGTGAGCAGGTCGTCCAGCGTGTAGTCCGCACGCTGCTGCCGCATCGGGTCCGGACACCAGGGGCCAGGTGGTGTCGGGTCGGGCTCGGCGCTCATGCGGCGAACGTAGCGCCGGGTGCCGGCGCCGCGGTCGCACCGGCCGTGCGACGCGCTCAGTCCGCCGGCTTCTCGGCGACGAAGATCGCGGTGCCGGGGAAGAGCCGACCGCGCAGCGGGCTCCACTGGCCCCAGATCCCCTCGTGCCCGGCCGGCCACTCCGGTTCCACCAGGTCCAGCAGGCGGAAGCCGGCGCCGACCAGCTCCCGGATCCGGTCGCCGAGGGTGCGGTGCTGCTCCACGTACGTGGCCACGCCGCGCTCGTCCTGCTCCACGTACGGGGACCGGTCGAAGTACGAGTGCACGGCGGTCAGCCCGCCCTCGCCCGGGTCGTCGAGGAAGATCCAGCGCATCGGGTGGGTGACCGAGAAGACCCACCGGCCGCCCGGGCTCAGCACCCGGGCCACCTCGCGCATCGCCGCCGCGGAGTCGTCCACGAACGGGATCGCCCCGAACGCGGTGCAGACGGTGTCGAAGGCGGCGTCGGCGAACGGCAGCGCGAGCGCGTCGGCCTGCACCAGCGGCACGCGTACCCCGGTTCGGTCGGCGGCCTCGGCGGCGTGCCGCAACATGCCGGCGGAGAGGTCCAGCGCGACCGGTCGGGCGCCTCGCGCGGCCAGCCAGCGGGCGGCGGCGGCCGCGCCGGCGCCGAGTTCGAGGATCCGCCGGCCGGCGACGTCGCCGAGCAGCCGCGCGTCGGCCTCGCGCAGCCCCTCGGGGCACCAGACGAAGTCCGTCTCGCCGAGGAACGCGCCGTGCTCGGCCTGGTAGGCGTCGGCGTCGGTGTCCCACCAGCCCCGGTTGGCGCGGCGGATCTCGGCGGCGTCGACCCGCCGGCGGGTCACCCTGTCGTCGTCCACCCGTCCACGCTAGGGCGGACCGGGGCGCCGGACCCGGGCGGGGTCGGCGTCTTGCGGATGGGGCAGGTGTGACGGACGAGACAGCTGTGGCACCTTACCGCGCGAAATCTCCGCTTTCGCAGCGGATGAGGCCGCACGGACCCGGGAGGGCTTGCACGCTGTGGTAATGCAGCGGGTAGGCTAGACGATGCGCTCGCGGATCGTGTGCCTCGGCAGGGAGCAGGTGCGCGGTCACCGGAGCCACTAATGATCTTCTCGCGTCGATCGTTCGGTGTGCCCCGCGACGGATCCGCTGGCGCGGAAGAGTCACCGCGACACCCATGCCCGCTGTGACAACCCATCCGACCGGAGCAACCGCCCACATGACGAGCAGCATCGAGGCCCCCTCGAGCGCCAACAAGGTCACGCACGACGATCTCGGTTCCGAGGAGGCTTTCCTCGCCGCGATCGACGAGACCATCAAGTACTTCAACGACGGCGACATTGTCGAAGGCACCGTCGTCAAGGTCGATCGGGACGAGGTCCTGCTCGACATCGGCTACAAGACCGAGGGCGTCATCCCCTCTCGGGAGCTGTCGATCAAGCACGACGTGGACCCCGCCGAGGTCGTCTCGGTCGGTGACCACATCGAGGCCCTCGTCCTCCAGAAGGAGGACAAGGAGGGTCGGCTGATCCTCTCCAAGAAGCGGGCGCAGTACGAGCGGGCCTGGGGCACGATCGAGAAGATCAAGGACGAGGACGGCGTCGTCCGCGGCTCGGTCATCGAGGTCGTCAAGGGTGGTCTCATCCTCGACATCGGCCTGCGCGGCTTCCTGCCCGCGTCGCTGGTCGAGATGCGGCGGGTGCGTGACCTGCAGCCGTACGTCGGCCGCGAGCTCGAGGCCAAGATCATCGAGCTGGACAAGAACCGCAACAACGTGGTCCTGTCCCGCCGTGCCTGGCTGGAGCAGACGCAGTCCGAGGTGCGCACCGAGTTCCTCAACAAGCTCCAGAAGGGGCAGGTCCGCAAGGGCGTCGTCTCCTCGATCGTCAACTTCGGCGCGTTCGTCGACCTGGGCGGCGTGGACGGCCTGGTGCACGTCTCCGAGCTGTCCTGGAAGCACATCGACCACCCGTCCGAGGTCGTCGAGGTGGGCCAGGAGGTCGAGGTCGAGGTCCTGGACGTCGACCTGGACCGCGAGCGGGTCTCGCTGTCGCTGAAGGCGACCCAGGAGGACCCGTGGCGTCAGTTCGCCCGCACCCACGCGATCCAGCAGATCGTGCCGGGTAAGGTCACCAAGCTGGTGCCGTTCGGCGCCTTCGTCCGGGTGGACGACGGCATCGAGGGCCTGGTCCACATCTCCGAGCTGGCCGAGCGCCACGTGGAGATCCCCGAGCAGGTCGTGCAGGTCGGCTCCGAGGTCATGGTCAAGGTCATCGACATCGACCTGGAGCGCCGCCGGATCTCGCTGTCGCTCAAGCAGGCCAACGAGGGCTTCGTCGAGGGCGAGGAGCACTTCGACCCGACCCTCTACGGCATGGCCGCCACGTACGACAACGAGGGCAACTACATCTACCCGGAGGGCTTCGACCCGGAGACGGGTGAGTGGCTCGAGGGTTACGACAAGCAGCGCGAGACCTGGGAGCAGCAGTACGCCGAGGCGCGTCAGCGCTGGGAGGCCCACACCAAGCAGGTGCAGACCTCCCGCGCCGCCGACGCCGAGGCCGCGGCCAACCCGGCTCCGCCCGCCAGCGCCACGACCACCTCGACCTCGTCGGCCCCGAGCCGTCAGGCCGAGGAGCCGGCCGGCACGCTGGCCACCGACGAGGCGCTCGCCGCGCTGCGGGAGAAGCTCGCCGGCGGTAAGTGACCGGTCGCTGACGTCGGTCCACCCCCGGGCGGGCCGGCAGGTCGCCTCCGACGAACGGGCCCCGTCCCCGCGTTCCGCACCAGCGGAGCGCCGGGGGCGGGGTCCGCTCCGTTTCCGGCGACGACCGGGTCCGGTCGTCGCCGGCGGGGTCCGGTTGGCACGCGGACGGGCATCCGGTTGACTGTCCGGGTGCTGAGGGTGGGGTTGACGGGCGGGATCGGATCCGGCAAGAGCGCGGTGGCGCGTCGGTTGGCCGCGCTCGGCGCGGTGGTCGTCGACGCGGACCGGATCGCCCGCGAGGTCGTCGCCCCGGGCACCGAGGGGTTGGCCGAGGTGGTCGCCGCCTTCTCCGACCGGGTCCTGGACGCCGACGGGGCGCTGGACCGGGCCGCCCTCGGCGCCGTGGTCTTCGGTGACGAGGTGGCCCGCCGCAGGCTGGAGGCGATCACCCACCCCCGGGTACGGGCGCGGACCGCCGAGCTGGTCGCCGGCGCTCCCGCCGACGCGGTGGTGGTCAACGACGTGCCCCTGCTGGTGGAGGTGGGGCTGGCGCCCACGTACCACCTGGTGCTGGTGGTGCAGACGGCGGTGGCGACCCGGTTGGCGCGGTTGTCGCGCGACCGGGGAATGGACCCGGCCGAGGCCGAGCGGCGGATCGCCGCGCAGGCCGACGACGCCCGCCGGCGGGCGGTGGCGGACGCGCTGCTCACCAACGACGGCACGCTGGCCGAGCTGCACGACGCGGTGGACCGCCTCTGGCACGAGCGCCTGCTGCCCTACGAGCGCAACGTCCGGACGCGGCACGCGGTGCGGCCCGGTCCGACGGCGCCGACCGGGCCCGACCCGACCTGGCCAGAGCAGTACGCCCGGCTGGCCGCCCGGATCCGGCACGCGGTCGGCGGCGACGTCCGGGTCGACCACGTCGGCTCCACCGCCGTGCCCGGGCTGGCCGCGCCCGACGTCATCGACGTCCAGCTGACCGTGCCCTCGCTGGCGGAGGCGGACGGGCCGCTCGCCGATCGGCTGGCCGAGGCCGGTTTCCCCCGCCTGCCGGGACAGTGGTGGGACGCGCCGCGCCGGACCGACCGGGTGCACTGGGCGAAGCGGCTGCACGGCAGCGCGGACCCCGGTCGTCCGGTGTTGCTGCACCTGCGCCCGGCCGGCTCCGCCGGCTGGCGGTACGCGCTGCTGATGCGCGACCACCTCCGCGCCGACCCCGGGCGGCGGGCCGACTACCTCCAGGTCAAGCGGGATCTGGCGGCCACCGCGCCGGCGGGGGCCGAGCAGGGCACGCTCGGCGATCCCTGGTTCGACGAGGAGCACCTGCGGGCCGAGGAGTGGGCCGCGCAGACCGGCTGGCGCCCCTGAGGCGGCGCCTGTCCCGCCCGGTCAGCGTGCGGACGGCGCGGCCGTCGGGCCGGTGCCCGGTCTCGGCCCTGGGGTGAGGTCGAGCCGGACCCAGACGCCCCGGCCGGTACGCAGCTCCACCCGGCGCGGCAGCCCGCCCCGGTCGAGCCACCAGCGCCGGCCGCCCGGGACCTCGACGACGTCCACCACGCGGTCGGCCAGCCGGTCCTCCCGGATCCGGACCGCCGCCGCGGCGGGTGCCCGGGTGGCGGCCCGCAGCGCCGCGTCGACCAGCCGGTCCAGGTCGTCGGCGGCCGGCCGGGCGGTGGCCGTCAGCAGCCCGCTCGGCACCGGCGTCGGTGGCGTGGCCGGACCGTCGGGGGACCCGGGTGTCTGTGCCACCCGCCCCGGCCGGATCCACCGCAGCGACCGGCGGCCGGTGTCCTCGTCGGTCACCGCCAGGTAGGCCGACGGCGCCGCCCAGCTCAGCGTGCCGGCGCCACCCAGGTTGGCGGACGGGCCGAGCGGGGCGGCCACGGTCACCGCCGCGCCACCGGCGGCACGCAGCCGGGCGGGCAGCCGGGCCAGCCGGTCGGCCTCGGCGTCGGTGAGCGCCCGGGGCTGCCCGGGCGGCCCGCCGAGCGCGTCCACCGGGCGCAGGGTGGGGCGGTCGACGCGGACCAGGTCGACGGTGACGGGGGCACCGTCGGGCAGCCGGCCGGTCAGCCGGTGCAGGCGGGCGTCCGGGTCGATCCAGAGCGTCGGCGCCGGGCCGCCCGCCGGCGTGGCGCCACCGGCCAGCGGGGCCTGGACCACGTCCACCGGCACGCCCCCGAGGGTCTCCCGGCGCAGCCAGCGACCGTCCGGTCCGGCCGGGTCGACCCGGTCCGCGCCGAGTGAGAGCAGGAGGTCGCGTACGGCCGCCACGCCCCGTCCGGCGGGCGGCTCGCGGAGCCGCCAGCGGTCGCCCGGCGGGACCAGCGGCGGGCGCGCGGGTGTGGGCAGCGTGGTCGGGTCGGGGCGGACCAGCAGCGTCGACGCGGTGGCCTGGGCCAGCCCGCGGTCGGCGCCCGCCCCGGGACCGCCGACGTCCAGGTAGACCAGCGGCCGGGCCCAGTCGACCCAGCCGAGCAGCTCGACGCGGTCGCGGCCGGCGCCGACGGCGACCCGCACACCGGCGCGGACGTCCCGCAGGTTGCCGACCCGGAGCGCGGCCACCCGATCGGCCTCGTCCGCGCTCAGCGCGCGCGTCGCCCCGGGCCGGTCGGCCGGGTCCGGCGAGCCGCCCGGCAGGCCGGCGACGAGGACGGCCGCGGAGGCCGCGGCGGCCGCCACGAGCGCGGCCAACGCGACGCGCCGCCGGCCCGGCGGATCGGGCGGGTCGGCCCTGCCGTCCGTCTCCGGGTCGTCGCCGGGGCCGGTGGACCGGGCCGACAACCGACCGGCGTCGGTCCGCCGACGGCGACCGGCGACCGTGGCCGGTCGCGCCGGGGCGTTGGTCCGGCCGCGCCGGTGCCCCCGGCCCGGCTCGCGTGGTACGGCCTGGTCGCCGCCGCCGCGCGCGGTGGGCCGGTGGGGGACTCTCTCGGCGCGCGGCCGGCCCGGTTCCGCGGCCGGGGTGGGCGCGCCGGTGTCCGGGGTGTGATCGCCTCGCGGCCGGCGCTCGGGAGAGGTCTCCACACGTGGAGAACGCGGCGGTGGGGTTTCGGTGACGAGCAGGGGCGCTCGCGGCGGCCGGTCAGCGCCGTCGGCGCGACCACCGTGGGCGCGCACGCCGGTCGTCCCGGGTGCTGCGGCCCTGGCGCCGGGGGCGGCCGGGCCCCCGGAGGGGGCGGCCACCGGCCCGGACGGCCGCCGCGAGCGGCCTACGGTACGAGGGTAGACCGGTGAGATGAGCCACACAATGGGAATATCGAAGCCGATCAGGGACGGTCCGTGGTCGTCGGGGGAAGTGTCGGACCGCGGGCGTACGGTTGGTGTCATGGCGCTCGACATTCCCCGGCTCGACGGCCGCTTCCAGGTCGTCAGCGAGTTCCAGCCGGCCGGCGACCAGCCGGCAGCCATCGACGACCTTGAGCGTCGGGTGCGCCGCGGCGACCGCAACACGGTGCTGCTCGGCGCGACCGGCACCGGCAAGAGCGCCACCACGGCGTGGCTGGTCGAGCGGCTGCAGCGGCCCACCCTGGTGCTCGCCCCGAACAAGACCCTCGCCGCCCAGCTCGCCAAGGAGTTCGGCGAGCTGCTGCCGCACAACGCGGTCGAATACTTCGTCTCCTACTACGACTACTACCAGCCCGAGGCCTACATCCCGCAGACCGACACCTACATCGAGAAGGACTCCTCGATCAACGAGGAGGTCGAGCGGCTGCGGCACTCGGCGACCATGTCGCTGCTCACCCGGCGCGACGTCATCGTCGTCGCCACCGTTTCGGCGATCTACGGCCTGGGCACGCCGGAGGAATACCTCGACCGCGCGGTGCGGGCCAAGGTGGGCCAGGAGCTCGACCGCGACCAGCTGCTGCGCCGGCTGGTCGACATCCAGTACACGCGCAACGACATGGCCTTCCAGCGCGGCACCTTCCGGGTCCGCGGCGACACGCTGGAGATCATCCCGGCCTACGAGGAGCTGGCCGTCCGGATCGAGCTGTTCGGCGACGAGATCGAGAAGCTCTACTACCTCAACCCGTTGACCGGTGACGTGGTCCGTGAGGTGGACAGCCTGGTGATCTTCCCGGCGACGCACTACGCGGCCGGTCCGGAGCGGATGGAGCGGGCCATCCGCGACATCGAGGCCGAGCTGGCCGAGCGGCTGGCCGAGCTGGAGCGTCAGGGCAAGCTGCTGGAGGCGCAGCGGCTGCGCATGCGCACCACCTACGACATCGAGATGATGCGCCAGGTCGGCTTCTGCTCCGGCATCGAGAACTACTCGATGCACATGGACGGCCGGCTGCCCGGCAGCCCGCCGCACTGCCTGCTCGACTACTTCCCCGACGACTTCCTCACCGTGGTCGACGAGTCGCACGTGACCATCCCGCAGATCGGCGGGATGTACGAGGGCGACGCCTCCCGCAAGCGGATGCTGATCGACCACGGCTTCCGGCTGCCCAGCGCCGCCGACAACCGGCCGCTGCGGTTCGACGAATACCTGGAGCGGGTGGGCCAGTCGGTCTTCCTCTCCGCCACCCCCGGCCCGTGGGAGCTGGAGCAGGCCCAGGGCGAGTTCGTCGAGCAGGTGATCCGACCCACCGGCCTGATCGACCCCGAGGTGGTGGTGAAACCCACCAAGGGGCAGATCGACGACCTCATGCACGAGATCAAGCTGCGCACCGAGCGCGACGAGCGGGTGCTGGTCACCACGCTGACCAAGAAGATGGCCGAGGACCTCTCCGACTACCTGCTGGAGAACGGCATCCGGGTGCGCTACCTGCACTCCGAGGTCGACACGCTGCGCCGGGTCGAGCTGCTGCGCGAGCTGCGCAAGGGCGACTACGACGTGCTGGTCGGCATCAACCTGCTCCGGGAGGGCCTCGACCTGCCCGAGGTCTCCCTGGTGGCGATCCTCGACGCCGACAAGGAGGGGTTCCTGCGCAGCGGCCGGTCGCTGATCCAGACGATCGGCCGCGCGGCCCGTAACGTCTCCGGCCAGGTCCACATGTACGCCGACAAGATCACCCCGTCGATGGCGAACGCGATCGACGAGACCAACCGCCGGCGGGCCAAGCAGATCGCGCACAACGAGGCCCACGGGATCAGCCCGGAGCCGCTGCGCAAGAAGATCCACGACATCCTCGACGACATCTACCGCGAGGCGGAGGACACCGAGAACGCCACGGTCGGCGGGGCCGCCCGGCAGTTGTCCCGGGGCAAGGCGCCGGTGAAGGAGACGCGCAGCCGTGGGGGTCGGGGCGGTGCGGCGACCCCGTCGCGCGAGGGCATGGCCCGGGCCGACCTGGCCAACCTCATCCAGGAGCTCAACGACCAGATGCTCGCGGCCGCGCGGGAGCTGCAGTTCGAGTTGGCCGCGCGGATCCGGGACGAGGTCTCCGACCTGAAGAAGGAGTTGCGCGGGATGGACGCCGCCGGGGTGCGGTGACCGGCGCGCCGGCGCGGGGAGGGGTGCGATGCTGACCGAGGCCGTCGTCGGGCTGCCCGATGCCCGGCTGCGTCCGTGGGTCGACCGCTACCTCGGCTACCGGGAGGTCGCGTCCACCCCGCTGGTGCGCCGGGAGGTCGCGGGCGCCTTCGTGGTGCTGATCCTCGGCTGGGCCGACCCGCTCGACGTCGCCGACCCGCGCGCCGTCGGTCGGGGGGTCTCCGGCAGCGCCTTCCTGGCCGGCCCGTTCGACGGCTGGTGCCTCACCCGCACCACCGGGACCGGCGCGGGCGTGCAGGTGGTGCTGAGCGCGCCGGCCGCCCGGCGGTTCCTCGGGGTGCCCCTGGGCGAGTTGGCCAACCGGGCGGTCCCGGTCGACGGGGTCGGCGGCTGGCTGGTCCGGCTCCGCGACGAGCTGGCCGCCGAGGCGGCCTGGCCGGCGCGTTTCGCCCGGCTCGACGCCGCCCTCGCCGCGCGGCTGGCGGCCACCGACCCGGTCGACGGTCGCCTGCTGAGGGCCTGGCGGCGACTCGAGGGCACCGGGGGAGCGGTGAGCGTCGGCGCTCTGGCCGACGAGGTCGACTGGTCCCGCCGCCATCTCGCGGTGCGGTTCCGGCGGGAGTTCGGGTTGCCGCCGAAGACCGTCGCCCGGCTGCTGCGCTTCGAGCGCGCGTACGCCAGCCTGGGCCGCACCCTGTGTGCGGCGCCGGCCGCCGGCCCGCACGGGACGGGGTGGGCGGAGCGGGCGGCCCGGTGGGGCTACTACGACCAGTCGCACCTGATCCGGGAGTTCCAGGAGTTCGCCGGCGCCACACCCGCGGCGCTGGTCCGGGCCGGATCGCATTCGTCCAATCCCGGGTGACCCGGCGGGCGGCAGACTGACCGGCATGCGAAGCATCTATCCGGTCCTGCGCTATCCCGACGTCCGCGCCGGCGTCGACTTCCTCCGGTCGGCGTTCGGTTTCACCGTCCACGAGCTGCACGAGGGGCCCGACGGCACGATCCGCCACGCCCAACTCGGTCACGGCGACGACCTGGTCATGGTCGGGCCGGGGCCCGCGCCGGCGAGCCGGCCGGCCGACGACGACTACCGCGTCTACGTGGCGGTCGACGACGTCGACGCGCACCACGAGCGGGCCCGCGCCGCCGGAGCGGAGATCGTCCGGGCGCCGTTCGACACCGACTACGGCTCCCGCGACTACGCCGCCCGCGACGTGGCCGGCGTGGTCTGGTCCTTCGGCACCTACCGTCCCTGACCGCGTCCCGTGCGGTAGCTCTGTGCGAGCGAGGTATTGCCGTGTGTGATGGTCATGCGTACGCTCCCACCCTGGGAGGCGCGCATGCCGTTGTCAGCAAGTCCTGTCGTCCGGAGGGTGCGGCTCGGCGTCGAGCTGCGCCGGCTGCGTCGGCGTGAGTCGATGACGCTGGAGCAGGTGTGCGCCCGGCTCGGCTGGGCGTCCACATCGAAGCTGTCCCGCATCGAGCTGGGCCAGAGCCGACCCGACCTGGCCGACGTCCTCGACCTGCTCGACGTCTACGCGGTGCCGCCGCACCAGCGCGATGAGCTGATCGTCATCGCCCGCGACGCCGCCACCGGCCGCGGCTGGTCCAAGGCGTTGGGCGAGATGGGTGAGCGGCAGCGGGCGTACGCCGAGCTGGAGGCGGGCGCCGAGCGCATCGTGGAGTACCAGCCGGCGCTCGTGCCCGGGCTGTTGCAGACCCCGGCGTACGCCCGGCTGCGGGTGACCGCCGGCGCGCTGCTCGCCGACGGCGTGGATGTGGAGGCCGACGTCCGTGCCCGGGCGGTGCGCCAGGAGCTGCTGGTGCGGTCGGACCCGCCGCACTACACCGCGCTGATCGACGAGCGGGCCTGCGACCCGGGCGGCCTGCCGGCCGACGTGTGGCGGGACCAGCTGCGGCACCTGCTGACGCTGGCCGAGCGGCCGCACGTCACCGTCCGCGTGCTGCCGCGCGGCGCCTCGCCCGGCGACGACCTGCACCCGCTGGCGCCCTTCTCCTACTACGCCTATCCCGACCCGGCCGACCCGCGCACGGTGCTGGTGGAGACGCTCACCACGGACCTGCGCCTGGTCGCCGAGACCGACGTGACCCGCTACGAGCAGGTGATCGAGCGGCTGCTCGCGGCGGCGCTGACCGAGGCGGAGACCGTCGATCTTCTGGCCCGCCGGCTCGGGGCCGCGCCGGTGCCCCGGCCCCGGGACCCGCACGAGCTGGAGTGACGCCGCGCGCCCACCGGGCCCGGCGCCCTCGATGCCCGTCGGGACCGGTGGCCGCGCGTCGCGCGCAGGCTATGTGCGGGGTACGACAGATCAGGCCGGCACGTCGACGAAGTGCTCGACCAGCGGCGGGCCGGCGAAGTACGGACCGATCAGGCCCCGCCACTGCGCGAACCGCTCGGTCTGCCGGAAGTTCACGTCGTGCGCCTCGACCGAGTCCCACTCGACCAGCAGCACGAACCGGGTGGGTGACTCCACCCCGCGGGTCATCCGCACGGAGCGGCAGCCCTCGGCGCCGGCGAGGATCGGACGGGCCTTCGCGTAGGCGGCGGCGAAGTCGTCCTCGTTTCCGGGCGTCACGTCGATCAGCGCGACCTCAAGAACCATGACCGCAGCCTTTCACGCCGGGCGCCCACCGGTACGCTCCGGGGGCGCTCCGGCGGGCCGCATCCCTGCGCGGCGGCGCCGGCAGCGGGGGAGGACACATGCTCGACTGGCTCACCGGCACCGCGTTCACCGTCCTGGGCGCGGGCACCACCTGGGCCGAGCTGCTCGGCTTCGTCACCGGCGTGGTGAACGTCTGGCTGGTGGCCCGCCAGCACATCGCGAACTGGCCGGTCGGCATCGCCAACGTGCTGCTGCTGATGGTGCTGTTCTGGACCGCCGGCCTGTACGCCGACGCCGGCCTCCAGCTCGTCTACGTGGCGCTCGGTGTCTACGGCTGGTGGCACTGGCTGGTCGGCGGCGAGCGGCGCAGCCGGTTGACGGTCGCCCGCACCCGGCGGCGGGAGTGGTGGGCGCTGGGCGCGGCCGGGCTGCTGCTCACCGCCGGCCTGTGGGTGCTGCTGGACCGGGCCACCGACTCCACCGTCCCGCTCGCCGACGCGGTCACCACGGCGCTGTCGCTGCTGGCCACCTACGGCCAGACCCGCAAGCTGGTGGAGAGCTGGTGGCTGTGGATCGCCGCCGACCTGATCTACATCCCGCTCTACGCGTACAAGGGACTGTGGCTGACCGGCGGCCTGTACCTGATCTTCCTGGCGCTCTGCGTGGTGGGATTGCGGGCCTGGCGGGCGGACCTGCGGCGGCGCGCGGCGGCCACCCCGGTGCCACCCGGCCCGGCGCCGGTGGCCGCGTGAGCGCGAGGGGTGAGCCGGGTCTGCGAGCCCCGCAGTCGCGAACGGGAGGCTCGGTGAGTGGGCCCGCCGGCGACCGACGGCCGTTTCGGCACGGCCTGGTGGTCGGCAAGTTCTATCCGCCGCACGCCGGGCACCACGCGCTGGTCGAGGCCGCCGCCGCCCGCTGCGCCGCGGTGACCGTGGTGGTGGCGCCGTCGAGCCGGGAGTCGATCCCGCTGGAGCTGAGGTTGGCCTGGCTGCGCGAGACCCACGCCGACACCCCGTGGGTGCGCTTCGTCGGTCGCCACGACGACCACCCCGTCGACTACGCGGATCCGGCGGTCTGGGACCTGCACTGCGCGGTGTTCGCCGACGCGCTCGGCGGCGAGCCGGTGGACGCCGTCTTCTCCTCCGAGGCGTACGGCGAGGAACTGGCCCGCCGGTTCGACGCGGTCGCGGTCGCCGTGGACCCGGGGCGTCGGGCCGTACCGGTGTCCGGCACCGCGGTGCGCGCGGACCCGGCGGCGCACTGGCGGTGGCTGAGCCCGCCGGTGCGGGCGTGGCTGGTCCGCCGGGTGGTGGTGGTCGGCGCCGAGTCGACCGGCACCACGACCATGGCGCGGGCGCTGGCCGCCCACTACCGGACCGCATGGGTGCCGGAGTACGGGCGCGAGCTGACCGAGCGCAAGCTCGCCGCGCTGCGCCGGTCCCGCCCGGCGGCGACGGTCGTCGACGTGAGCTGGGACCGGGACGACTTCGTCGAGGTGGTCCGCGAGCAGCAGGCCGCCGAGGACGCGGCGGCCCGGCTCAGCGGTCCACTGCTGTTCTGCGACACCGACGCCCGGGCCACCGCGATCTGGGAGGAGCGCTACCTCGGGTCGTCCTCGGCCCGGGTCCGGGCGGCCGCCCGCCGTCCGGCGCTGTACCTGCTCACCGATGACGCCGGAGTGCCGTTTACCGACGACGGCCTGCGCGACGGGGAGCACCTGCGGGCGTGGATGACCGGGCGGTTCCGGGCCGAGCTGGCCGGGTGCGGGGTGCCGCTGGTCGAGCTGCGCGGCGGGCACGAGGAGCGGCTGGCCACCGCGGTGACCGCGTGCGACGCGCTGCTCGCCGCCGGCTGGTCGTTCACCGATCCGGTGCTGCCCGCGCGCCCCTGACGGCTCCTGCTGCCGCCTGCTGCCACCTGCCCGCCTCGTCTCCGTCTCGGCTTCCGCTGGTCCGGCTCGTGTCCTCGCGGTTCCCGCTGGTCCGGTTCCCGCTTGCCCGGCCCGTGCCTGCCCCGGTTCCCGCTGGCCTGGCCCTCACCGGGGTTCCCGGCCGGCTCATGCCTGCTCGCGGACAGGGGGACTCCCTTCGGTGCCGATCCGACCCCTGGCCGCGTCCGCGTAGCCGGGTGGTGCCTCCGCGCGCAGGAGGGCCCGCGGTGCCGGCGACCGAGGGGTTCGCGAAGAGCGATATACCTCAGAGGCATATTTATGACTCTGAGGTATATCGCTCTCCACTGATCGGTTCGGCTCGCGGCGACACGCCGACGGCCGCCTCCAGGCCCTCACCTAGCCTCCTAGGATGCGCTACGCGACGTGAGCCCGCGCACGCGACGGGCCTATCCGGGCGCCCGAAGATGCGGCACCCGGGGGTGATGGTGAACAATGGCGGCCGAGGAGGGGAGTATTCCCCCGCGACGGAGTCGTCAGCACGGAAGAGCGCCGGTACCCCACGGTGGTTCGACCCGGCTCCGTCGGTCGGGACCACCAGGCCCCGGCGGAAGAGACCTCCGACAGTCACCAGAGTCAGCGTCGACGCACCCCGGCCCCACACCCGGCGTACGGTGTGCCCGACGCTGCGTGTCTGCCGGAGGATGGATTTGAACGTGTCCGCATTGGTGTGGGCGGTAACCCTGACCGCGATGATCGCGGTCCTGCTCGCCGACCTGTTCATCATCGGTCGCCGTCCGCACGAGCCCAGCGTTCGGGAGTCGAGCCTCTGGGTCGGCTTCTACGTGGCGCTGGCGCTGGTCTTCGGCGCGGTGCTCTGGGCGACCTCCGGGGCGAGCGTGGCCGGCCAGTTCTACACCGGCTGGCTCACCGAGTACAGCCTCTCGGTGGACAACCTCTTCGTCTTCGTGATCATCATGGCCCGCTTCGGGGTGCCCCGGCAGTACCAGCAGAAGGTGCTGCTCATCGGCATCCTGCTGGCGCTGGTGATGCGCGGCGGCTTCATCGCCGCCGGTGCCGCGTTGATCTCCCAGTTCTCCTGGGTGTTCTACATCTTCGGCGCCTTCCTCATCTACACGGCGGTCAACCTCGCCCGGCAGGGCGAGCCGGACGAGGACGAGTTCAGCGAGAACCTGCTGATCCGGTGGAGCCGCAAGGCGTTGCCGCTGTCCCGGGACTTCGACGGGGCGCGGATGACCACCCGGGAGAACGGGCGGCGCCTGTTCACGCCGATGCTGATCGTGATGATCGCGATCGGCACCACCGACCTGATCTTCGCGCTCGACTCGATCCCGGCGATCTTCGGCATCACCCAGGAGCCCTACCTCGTCTTCACCGCCAACGTCTTCGCGCTGATGGGGCTGCGGCAGCTCTACTTCCTGCTCGGCGGGCTGCTCGACCGGCTCATCTACCTCAGCTACGGGCTGGCCGTGGTGCTCGGCTTCATCGGCGTCAAGCTGGTCCTGGAGGCGCTGGCCGACAACAACCTGCCGTTCATCAACGGCGGCGAGCACGTGGCCTGGGCGCCGCACATCCCGATCTGGCTGTCGCTGACCGTCATCCTCGGCACGCTGGCCGTCGCCACGGTGGCCAGCCTGGTCAAGTCGTCCCGCGACCGACGCCGCGAGCTGGCCGAGGCGCGTAGCTGACCGGTACGTACGTCAGGGGCGTCCCGCCGGTCGGGGCGCCCCTGATCCGTCTTGCCGGTCAGACCCGGTGGGCGCCGACGAGGGTGGCGACGCGGGCCTCCGGCAGTTCCTCCTCGACCACCCGGCGGGTGCGGTAGCAGGCGTGCAGCATCCGGCGCCGGCCGTCGTGCGGCTCGGCCGAGACGATGCCGACGTGGTGGATGCGCCGGCCGGGGCGGGCGAAGAAGTAGAGATCGCCCGGACGCTCGTCGTCCAACGCCAGCGGGGTGGTGGCCTCGGCCTGGTCGTCGGCGTCCCGGGGGAGGGTGGTCCCGTACCGCCGCCAGGCCAGGTGCACCAGGCCGGAGCAGTCGATGCCGTCGGTGGACAGGCCGCCCCAGACGTAGACCAGGTCCCGCAGCCGCTCGGCGACCGCGAGCACCTCCTTGGCCTCCGGCCGTTCGCCGGGCAGCGGCACCAGGTCGCCCTCCGGCGCCCAGAGCGGGTCGACCCCGCCGGGCGCGCGGACCGGCCGCCAGCCGTCCACCGGTCGCCCGGCCGAGGCGAGGTGGGTGCCCAGGACCACGCCGGGAAGCGCCGGAGGGCCGTCCGGGGCGGCGCGCAGCGCGGTGCGGACGACGTCGACCACCAGCGTGCCGGCGGTCGGCGCGGCGTCGACGGGCCCGGCGAGGTGGGCGGTGCGCAGCCAGCCCGGGTAGCCGCGGACGTCGAGCTTGGCGGCCGGCTGCCCGAGCGCGACCACCCGGGCCCAGCCGTCCGGCCGGACCTCGGTGACCAGCACCGGCTCGCCGAGCAGCAGCTGGGTCAGGACGCAGTCGCCGACCTGCTGATCGGTGTCCATCGCGGCGATCCAGGCGGCGACGTCGGGTGGGTCGGCCAGGGCGGGGCGGTCGATCGCGCGAACCGCCTCGGGTGCGGTCCACAGGGTCGCCACCGCGACCCGTACGACGGCCTGGTGGCCCGGCTGAGGCGCCATCTGCACCCCTCCTCCCACGCTTCTCCGGGCGACCCTATGAAAAATTCCAACGACACTCAACCGCGGTTTTGAACCTTAGCTTCACTCACGTCGGTGATCCCGAGCCCCGGCGCGTCCGGCAGCAGCACTGTCGCGCCCTCGTACCGGAGCCCGCCGCTGACCGGCGACCAGGCGAGCCACCAGGCGGCGTCGAGGTCCGACACGGCCGTGGTGCCGTACGCGGCGACCAGGCTTGCGGCCGCGCCCACGCCGACCGGACCCTCCATCATCGAGCCGACGATCGTGCCCATGCCGTGCGCGGCGGCCAGGTCGAGCAGCGTGCGGGCCGGCTGGAGCCCACCGCACTTGGCCAGCTTGACGTTGACCATGTCGGCCGCCCGGCGGCGGATCACCTCGACCAGGTCGCGCACGTCGAAGACCGACTCGTCGGCGAGGATCGGCAGGTCCACCCGGTCGCTGACCCAGGCCAGCCCGTCCAGGTCGCGGCGGTGCACCGGCTGCTCGACCAGCTCGACGTCGAGCCCGGCGTCCTCGATGCCGCGGATCACCCGGACCGCCTCGCGGGGCGTCCACCCCTGGTTGGCGTCCAGCCGGATCCGGACGTCCGGGCCGACGGCGGCGCGTACCGAACGGACCCGGTCCAGGTCGCCGCGGGCGTCGGTGCCGACCTTCAGCTTGAGCACGGTGAACCCCTCGGCCCGCCGCCGGCCGGCCGCCGTGGCCAGGTCGACCGCGTCGCCTGCGGCCAGCGTGACGTCCGTCGGGACGCGCAGCGCGGTGCCGCCGAGCAGCCGTACCAGGGGTACGCCGAGCCGCCGCGCGGCCAGGTCGTGCAGCGCCACGTCGACGGCCGCCTTCGCCGACTCGTTGCCCACCACGGCCCCGCGCACCTGCGCGCACCGGGCCTGGAGGTCGTCCGCGTCGCGGCCGGTCAGCAGCGGCGCGAGCAGTTCGCGGACGCACGCCTCGGCCCCGGCGACCGACGCGCCGGTGACCTGCCACACCTGCGGGGCCTCGCCGAAGCCCGAGCGACCGTCGCTGTCGATCACCTCGACGACCAGGGTGTCCACGGTGGTGGTGCGGCGCAGCGCGGTGACGAACGGGGTGTGTAAGGGGGCCGAGAGCCGGTGGGTGCGTACCGCGGCGATCGTCATGTGGGGCACCCTATAGGCAACTGGCGGCGAACAGGGGAGGGCCGATGACCGGGCGGGACTGGGAGCTGGTGGGCGCGCCGAACGCCCGCGACCTGGGCGGGTTGCCGACGACGGACGGGCGGCGGGTCCGCGCCGGGCGGCTCCTGCGCACCGCGGCGCTGGGCCGGCTCACCGACGACGACCTGCCGGTGCTGGGCAAGCTCGGTGTGGCCTGCGTGGTGGACCTGCGCGACGCCGACGAGCAGGCGGTGGCCCCGCCGGACCGGCTGGTGGGTGAGCCCCGGCGGGTGCACCTGCCGGTCTACGACGCGGCGCACCCGGTGTTCACGTACGTCTCGGCCGTGCTTCAGGGCCACGACCTGAACGCGTACGCGGCGCTGGCCACCGAGGGCATGCCGGGGGCGATGACGGCGATCTACCGGTGGTTCGTCACCGGGGAGTCGGCCCGGGCCGGGTTCGGCGCCGCGGTGCGGCTGGCCGCGGACGCGGGGAACCTGCCGCTGCTGTTCCACTGCTCGGCCGGCAAGGACCGGACGGGCTGGCTGTCGGTGGTGCTGCTGACCGCGCTGGGGGTGCCGGAGCCGGCCATCCGGGCCGACTACCTGCGGCACAACGAGCTGACCGAGAGCCTGCGCGAGGTGCTGCTGACGGCCATGACGCGCCGTCGGCCGGACCTGGACCCGGCGGTGGCCCGGCCGCTGCTGGAGGTGCGCCCGGAGTATCTCGACGCCGCCTACGACGAGGTGCGCCGGGTGCACGGCACGTTCGAGGCATACCTGCGTGACGGGCTGGGCGTGACCGACGAGGTCCGGGCGGGGTTGCGGGCGGGGCTGCTGGAGTAGCGCCTCAGCCGGCCAGCTCGTGCCGGGCGTCCCACACCCGCGCGGAGACGTGCGCGATGAGCCGGCAGGCGTCGTCCTCGACCTGCTCGCCGTCCGCGCCGCCGTCGGCCAGGTCGGTGGTCGTGCACACCACGACGGTGTACGGCGGCGCGTCGTCCGGGAAGACCACGCCGGCGCCGTGGCGGACACCGCGTACCCAACCGTTCTTGTGGGCGATGCGGGTGCCGTCGGGCAGACCGGCGGCCAGGTCCTCGCGGTGTTCCTGGGCGACGAGCACGTCGAGCATGGCGGCGCAGCCGGCCGGCGAGGCCAGCGGGCCGGGCCGGTTCGCGCCCAGCGCCAGCTCGCCGAGGAGGGCGGCCAGGTCGGCGGCGGTGACCAGGTTGTCGATGCCGGCGTCGCGGGCCGCGAAGTCCTCGATGCCGCGGCCGGTGACGCTGTGCCGCGCGCCGGCCAGCGCCCACGCCTGCGCGACGGCGGGCAGGCCGACCTGGCCGACGCAGATGTTGGTGGCCAGGTTGCTGGAGCGGACGATCATGCGTTCGGCGAGCCAGCGCAGCGGGGCGACGCCGCCGACGCGCTCCCAGACCGCCTCGTCGTTGTCGTAGTCGCGGGCGTTGGTGAAGCGGGGCGCGCCGGGCAGCGCGGAGTCGAAGGAGTTGCGCACCGGCAGCGGCGCGTCCAGGTCGAGCCGGCCGGCTTCGGCGGCGCGGTGCAGCGCCACCAGGACGGCGACCTTCATGGTGCTCGCCGCGTAGTGGGTGGCGTCGGCCCGCCGGGTCCAGGTGGGCCGCGCGCCGAGGCGGCCCACGTGCGCGGAGACGGTGCCGGGCACCTTGTCCAGGTGCGCGTCGAGGTCCTCCCAGATCATGGGGTGACCGTAGCGGATCTTCGAGGCGCGCGGGGCAGCGGCGCGGCCGGGTCCGGGGCTAGCGTGCGGACATGACGACCGCCCGGTACGACGACATCGCGGACTGGTACGAGGAGTACGCCACCGTCGGTTCCGCGGCCTACATGGACCGGGTCCGATCGGTGCTGGCGGAGCTGTTGGGCCCCGGCCCCGGGCGGTGCCTGGACCTGTGCTGCGGCACCGGGGCGCACGCGGGCGAGCTGCACCGGCTCGGCTGGACGCCGGTGGGGGTGGACCTGTCCGGCGGGCAGTTGCGCCACGCCCGGGCCCGGCTGCCGGTGGCCGGTGCCGACGCCACCGCCCTGCCGCTGGCCGACGGCGCTCTGCCGGCAGTGGTCTGCGTGCTGGCGCACACCGACATGCCGGACTATCCGGCCGCGATCGCGGAGGCGGCCCGGGTGCTGGCCCCGGGCGGCCGGCTGGTGCACATAGGGGTGCATCCCTGCTTCGTGGGCGCCTTCGCGGATCGGTCCGAGCCGGAGCGGATCGTGATCGACGGCGGCTACGCCACCCGGGAGCGCACGACCCGGTCCTGGAACGCGAGCGGGGTACGGGCCCGCGTGGGCGCCTGGCACCTGCCCCTGGCCGACCTGCTCACCGCCGTCGCCGCCGCAGGCCTGGTGCTCGATGAGGTGGTCGAGTCCGGCTCCGGCCCGATCCCCGACGTCCTGGCCCTCCGCGCCACCAGACCCCGCTGACGGCCACCCTCCCCAGCCACCCTCCCGTCCCGCGGCCACCCGCCGCCGGTGCTGGTCCGCGACTCGGATCCCGCTGCTTTCCCCGCCACCGGCTTCCGCCCCCGCCATTCCAGCCCCCGCCTTCCGGCCAGCCTCACTCCCGCTACCGCCCCCACCTCGTCGGCCGCTCCGCTCCCAGAAGTCGGGAGTTTGCGCCCACACACCGAGACGTGCGGAGATCTTGGAAGGAACGTGCCCCTATAGGCGGACTCAATCGGTGGTTGCAACACCTAGTAGCTGGGTCATCTTCTCACCGGGGGTGGCCCAGCCCAGGGTCATGCGGGGGCGGTCGTTGAGTTCGTCGGCGATGGCGTTGAGGCCGGTTTGGTCGATGGTGGTGAAGTCGAACTGGCCTTTGGGGAAGTACTGGCGTAGTAAGCCGTTGGTGTTCTCGTTGCTGCCGCGTTGCCAGGGGCTGTGTGGGTCGCAGAAGTAGACCGGGCAGTCGGTGGCGATGGTGAAGTCGCGGTGCCGGGCCATCTCTGTGCCCTGGTCCCAGGTCAACGAGGCCCGCAACCGCTGCGGTAGCCAGGTCATCGCCGCAGCCAGCTGAGACACGACGTGTTCGGACACCTTGCCCTCGGGCAGCCCGACCAGGATCACGAACCGGGTAGCACGTTCCACCAGGGTCGCGATCGCGGAACCACCGCGTCCACCCCGACGTACTCCCTCGAGCAGGTCGCCCTCCCAATGCCCGGGCACCGCCCGATCGGCGACCTCAGCGGGTCGGGCGCTGATGTTCAACCCGAGCCACGGCCGCACGGAGCGAACCGCCGCCGCGGCCACCGGCCGGCGCCGACGCGCCGCCCGCCCAGACCGCAGGGCCACCTGACGGGACAACTCGGCACGCAGATTCCCCCGCGCCTGCAGGTAGATCGCCTGATAGATCGTCTCGTGCGACACATGCATCTCCGGCCGCAGCGGGTACTCCAGCCGCAGCCGAGCGGCGATCTGCTGCGGCGAACGACGTCGACGCAGCATATCCAGCACCGTCTGACGCAACAGCCCGTCAACAGCTAGCCGCGGCACACGCTTGGCGCGGTTATGCCGCAGAAACGACGCCCACTGCGCCATCGACGGCTGATACCGCTGCCCGTAACGCTCGAACCGGCCCACCTCCCGCGAGACAGTCGACACCGCCCGCCCCAACCGACGCGCGATCGACCGCAACGACTCACCAGCCGCCCGACCCAACCCAATCTGCTCCCGCTCCAGCGGGCTCAACCTCGACGCCACAACCACCCCAACGAAGATCATCCGAAGGGTGTTGCAACCACCGGTTGAACCCGCCATAGGGGCCATTCCGTACCAAGATCTCGCGCCAGGTCCATGGATCATGAGGTTGGCGGCAGATGTGGGCTTCTGAACCGCCGTCAACCTCATGATCGACCGGCGATGGGTGGCGGGGGTGGTGCGGGGTTGGCGGCGGTGGGAGGGGTGGGGAGTCGGAGAGACGGGGGAGCCCGGTCCGCCGGGGTGGCGGGCCGGGCTCCGGGTGGGGCGTCGGGCTGGTGGGTCAGCCGGCGTGCTTGCGGCGGGCGGCCATCCGGCCCCGCTGCGTCTGGTCCAGGATCACCTTGCGGATGCGCACCGAGGTCGGGGTGACCTCGACGCACTCGTCCTCGCGGCAGAACTCCAGCGCCTGCTCCAGCGACAGCTTGCGCGGCGGGATCAGCTTCTCGGTCTCGTCGGAGGTCGACGCCCGCATGTTGGTGAGCTTCTTCTCCTTGGTGATGTTGACGTCCATGTCGTCGGAGCGGGAGTTCTCCCCGACGATCATGCCCTCGTACACCTCGGTGGTCGGCTCGACGAAGAGCTGGCCGCGCTCCTGCAGGTTGATCATGGCGAACGAGGTGACCGAACCGGCGCGGTCGGCCACCAGCGAGCCGTTGTTGCGGGTGCGCAGCTCGCCGAACCACGGCTCGTAGGACTCGAAGACGTGGTGCAGGATGCCGGTGCCCCGGGTGTCGGTGAGGAACTCGGTGCGGAAGCCGATCAGGCCGCGCGCCGGGACCAGCCACTCCATCCGGATCCAGCCGGTGCCGTGGTTGACCAGCTGCTCCATCCGGCCCTTGCGGGTGGCCAGCAGCTGGGTGATCGCGCCCAGGTACTCCTCCGGCGCGTCGATGGTCAGCCGCTCGACGGGCTCGCAGGTCTTGCCGTCGATCTCCTTGGTGACCACCTGCGGCTTGCCGACGGTCAGCTCGTAGGACTCGCGGCGCATCTGCTCGACCAGGATGGCCAGGGCCAGCTCGCCACGGCCCTGCACCTCCCAGGCGTCCGGCCGCTCGGTGGGCAGCACCCGCAGCGAGACGTTGCCGATCAGCTCCTTGTCCAGCCGGTCCTTGACCATCCGGGCGGTGACCTTGGCGCCCTTGACCCGGCCGACCAGCGGCGAGGTGTTGGTGCCGATGGTCATCGAGATGGCCGGCTCGTCCACCGTGATCAGCGGCAGCGGGATCGGGTTCTCGGCGTCGGCCAGCGTCTCCCCGATCATGATCTCGGGGATGCCGGCGACCGCGATGATGTCGCCCGGTCCGGCCGACTCGGCCGGCTTGCGCTCCAGGCCCTCGGTCATCAGCAGCTCGGAGATGCGGACCCGCTGGGTGCTGCCGTCGGTGCGGCACCAGGCCACGGTCTGGCCCTTGCTGATCGTGCCCTGGCGGACCCGGCACAGCGCGAGCCGGCCCAGGAACGGCGAGGCGTCGAGGTTGGTGACGTGCGCCTGGAGCGGCGCGTCCTCCTCGTACGCGGGCGCCGGAATGGTGTCCAGCAGGGTGCGGAACAGCGGCTCCAGGTTGCTGCTGTCGTCCGGCACGGCGCCGTCGGCCGGCTGGGTGAGCGAGGCGATGCCGTCGCGGGCGCAGGCGTAGACGATCGGGAAGTCGATCTGCTCCTCGTCGGCGTCCAGGTCGAGGAAGAGCTCGTAGGTGTCGTCCACGACCTCCTTGATCCGGGCGTCGGGGCGGTCCACCTTGTTGATCACCAGGATGATCGGCAACCGGGCGCGCAGCGCCTTGCGGAGCACGAACCGGGTCTGCGGCAGCGGGCCCTCGCTGGCGTCCACCAGCAGCACCACGCCGTCGACCATGGTCAGGCCGCGCTCGACCTCACCACCGAAGTCGGCGTGACCGGGGGTGTCGATGATGTTGATGGTGACCGGGTCGCCGTCCGCCGGCAGGTACCGCACGCCGGTGTTCTTGGCGAGGATGGTGATGCCCTTCTCCCGCTCGAGGTCCATCGAGTCCATGACCCGCTCGGTGTCCTCACCACGGGCGCCGTAGGCGCCGGCCTGCCGCAACATGGCGTCGACCAGGGTCGTCTTGCCGTGGTCGACGTGGGCGATGATGGCGACGTTGCGGAGGTCGGTGCGTAGCTGCATACCCTCCATACTCCTGTCTGCGGTTGCCGGGGCACGCCTCGGGGTCACCCCGAGATCGCCCGGATCTGTGGCGAAAGTGCTGTGCCGACCGTTCCAGCGACTGGCATGCTGGCTCCCGTGCGGGATGCCGGATGCCTGACCTGCTGAACTGGCTGCAGGAGCTGCCGCCCCTGCTGATCTACCTGGCCGCCGCGACGATCGTCGCGGGTGAGACCGCGGTGATCTTCGGGCTGCTGGTGCCGGGCGAGGCGACCCTGCTGCTGGTCGGCTTCCTAGCGTACGCGGGGACGCTACGGCTCGTCCCCACGCTGCTGGCCATGGTGGCCGCCGCCGTGATGGGAGACACACTCGCGTGGCGGGCCGGGCGGCGGTACGGGCCGCGGCTGCGCGCCTCCGGGCTCGGCGCCCGGATCGGAGCGCACCGCTGGCGACGCGCCGACGAGTTGCTGGAGCGCCTGGGCGGGCGGGGCGTGTTCGCCGCCCGCTGGGTGGCGTTCGCCCGCACGTTGGCGCCCCGGCTGGCCGGTGCGGCCGGGCTGCCGTACCGGCGGTTCGCGCCGTGGAACCTGGCCGGGGTGGTGAGCTGGGTCGGCGCCTCGGTGCTGGCCGGCTACCTGGCCGGCGAGTCGTACGAGCGGGTGTCGCAGCTGCTGGGCCGGGCCACCGGGGCGGTGCTGGTGCTGCTGGTGTGCCTGCTCGGCGTGGTGTTGGCCGGCCGGTGGCTGGGACGCAACCCGGATCCGGTCCGGGCGTTGGCGGCTCGGGCCGGAGGGTTGCCGCCGCTGCGCTGGCTGCGGGACCGCTACGGGGTGCTGTTCTTCCTGGTCGGCATGCGCGTCGGCCCGGTCTGGACGCTGCTGATCAACCTGGTGCTGGGGCTGGCGCTGCTGTTCGGCGCCGGGTTGGCCGTGGCCGCCCTGCTGGAGGCGGTGGTCCGGCACAGCGGGCTGGGCGTGCTCGACGGGCTGGTCGCGGACTGGTTCGCCGCCCGGCGTACCCCGGGGGTGGTCGACGCCGCGGTGGGCGCGGTGTCGGTGCTGCGCGGCTGGGTCCTCATCACGGCGGTCGCCCTGGTGGCGGTGGTGGTGACCGGCCGGCGGCGGTCCTGGCGCGCGGACCCGCTGGGGGTGGTGGGGACGGTCGGCGCGGCCGTGCCGTTGGTGCTGCTGGTGGTGGTGGCGGACCTGACCGGTCCGGGCGGGCCGGACGACGTCCGGGACCTGTTCCCCACCCAGAACGCGGTGGTCACCGCGAGCTTCGGCACGTTGGCCTGGCTGCTGTCGCGGGGGGCGCGCTGGCCGGTCGGGGTGGCGGTCTGGACCGCCGCGTCGGCGGGCGTGGTCGCGGTCACCGGCGCTCGGCTCTACCTGGGCTGGAGCACGGCCAGCGGCACGGCGTCCGCGGTGCTGCTGGGCGCCGCGTGGACCACCGTGTTCGTGGTCGCCTGGGCGACCCGGGACCGCGCGGCGGACGGCGACGGCGGGTCGGCGCCCGGGGACGCCGCCCCGGCCCGGTCGGCCGTGGGCGAGGCCGCGCCGCGGCCCCGGGAGCGCCGGTCGGCGTCGCGGGTACCCCGTAGGCCCGTCGATCCCTGCTAGGGTGCGCCGGACGGGGACCACGGGGAGGTTCGATGCGGGTAGGAGTCAGCCGGTGGGCTGCGGCTGCGGTGGCGGCGCTGGTGGCGGCCGGTCTGGTGACCGGCTGCGGCGGCGAGGAGCAGCCGGTCCGGGAGGTGGCCGCGGAGCTGCCCACGGTGGCCCCGGTCGAAGCGCCGGAGGAGGTGCCCGCCGACGCGCCGAGCGAGGAGCCGCCGGCGGTCGAGGCGATGGGCGGGCGGCCCAGCCCGTCGGCGTCAGCGTCGGCGAAGCCGCGGCCGAAGCCGTCCCGCACGTCCACCAAGCCGCTGGCGAAGCCGAAGCCGCCGACCGAGACCCAGGTGCCGCCGGCCCCGCCGAAGCCGGCGCCCGCCGGCTGCAAGCCCAGCCACCGGGGCACCAAGGCGACGCAGAGCCAGGTGAAGTCGGCGCTGGCCGACGCCGCGGCCCGCACCTACTGGCCCACCTCGGCGCCGGACATCCGCATCCCGTCGGTCCTGATGAAGGCCACCGCCTGGCAGGAGAGCGGCTGGCAGTCCACCATCGTCGCCTGTGACGGCGGGGTCGGGCTGATGCAGGTCATGCCGGCCACGGCGGAGTGGATGAACCAGCGCTTCGGCCAGTCGTACGACATCGACGACTACCGGGACAACGCCTACCTCGGCGGCACCTACCTGGCCTGGCTGACCAAGTACATCGGCGACATGTACTTCGAGTCCGACTACCGGCTGGACGCCTCGCTGTGCACCGCCGAGCTGAACTCGTGCCTGCTCAACGCCGTGATCTCGGCGTACAACTACGGGCACGGCGCGGTCGCCCGGGAGGGGCAGCCGCTGGCCATCCCCAACCCGCAGTACGTCTACAACGTGCGGGAACTGATGACCACCTGCGAGTGCCTGGCGTTCTGACCGGGGGTCCGGGGGCCGGCCTGCGGCCGCCCCCCGGACGTCGGGTCAGTCCCGCGCGGTGACCGGCTCGGCCGGCACGTCGGGCGCCTCGGTCGGCGTCTCCGGCTCGGGGGTGATCCGCCCGGGCCACCAGAACCGGTCGCCGAGCAGGAAGGCCAGCGCCGGCACCAGCACGGTGCGGACCAGCAGGGTGTCCAGCAGCACGCCGATGCAGACGATGATCCCGATCTGGGTGAGCGTGATCAGCGGGAGCACGCCCAGCACCGCGAAGACCGCGGCGAGCAGCACACCGGCGCTGGTGATGACGCCGCCGGTGACGCGCAGCGCGGAGAGCATCCCGTCCCGGGTGCCGACCCGGCGGGCGTCCTCCCGGGCCCGGGTGACCAGGAAGATGTTGTAGTCCACGCCGAGGGCGACCAGGAACACGAACGCCAGCAGCAGCACGCCGGAGTCCAGTGCCGGGAAGTCCAGCACGTGGTCGAAGAGCAGCCAGGCCGCGCCGAGGCTGGCGAAGAACGACGCGATCACGGTCAGCACCAGCAGCAGCGGGGCCAGCAGGCCGCGCAGCAGCAGCACCAGCACGGCGCCGACCAGCAGCAGGATGATCGGCAGGATCAGCCGGAGGTCGCGGGTGTTGGCCTCGTTCGAGTCGTACGTGGCCGCGACCGTGCCGCCGACCAGCGCGCCGTCCGGGGCGTCCGCGCCGGCCACGGTCGGCGGCGCCGAGTTCGGCACGGCGGCGACCGCGTCCCGCAGGGCCACGACCGCGCGGTCGGAGGCGGCGGTGCCCGGCTCGGCGGTGAGCACCACGTCGACCTGGGCGACCCGGTCCCCGGCCAGACCCGGGCGGACCGACGCGACCCCGTCCACCGCGTCGGCGGCGGCGACCACCGCGGCGGCGGCCTGCGGGTTGGTGAGCACGGCGACCGGCTGGGTGCTGCCGGCCGGGAAGGCGCGCGCGAGGGTCTCCGCGCCGGCGACCGCCTCGGGCTTCTCGCGGAACTGCTCGGTCTCGGACAGGCCGGTGCGGATACCGAGGCTGCCGAGCGCGAGGCCGGCCAGGAGCAGGGTGGCCAGCACCGCGACCGGCAGCGGCCGGCGGACGACCAGCGCGCCGAGGCGGCCCCAGAGCCGGCCCTCGCGAGCGGCGCCGCCGACGCGGGGGACGAACGGCCAGAACAGGCCACGGCCGAAGAGCACCAGCGCCGCGGGCAGCACGAACAGGGCGGAGAGCATGGCGAACACGACGCCGATGGCGCAGGCCACCGCGAGCGCCCGGTTCGTCTCCTGCTCCGACAGCAGCAACGTCAGCACCCCGAGCACGACGGTGCCGCCGCTGGCCAGGATCGGCTCGGCGGTGCGGCGCAGGGCGGAGCGCATCGCGGTGAAGCGGTTCTCCTCCCGGCGCAGCTCCTCGCGGTAGCGCGCGATGAGCAGCAGGGCGTAGTCGGTGGCGGCGCCGAAGACCAGGACGCTGGCGATGCCGGTGACCTGGCCGCTGGGCAGGTAGATGCCGAGCGCGGGCACGACGGTCTCCACCGTGCGCAGGGTGAGCTGCTCGGCGGCGGCCACGACCAGCAGGGGCACGAGCCACAGGAACGGGCTGCGGTAGGTGACCAGCAGCAGCAGCGCCACGACGGCGGCGGTGACCAGCAGCAGGGTGGTGTCGGCACCCTGGAACACCTTGCTCAGGTCGGCGGTGAACGCCGGCCCGCCGGTGACCTCGACGGTCAGGTCGGCGGGCAGGTCACCGACCGCGTCGCGCACCTTGACCACCTCGTCGACCACGGCCTGCTGGTCACCGGCGGTGGACAGCGGCACGGCGACCAGCGCGACGGTGCCGTCGGGAGAGACCTGGGCGGGGGCGACCCGGCCGCCGGCGGCGAGCGCGCCCAGCTCCGCCGCCGCCCCGTCGAGCGCGCTGCGGTCGGCGGCGCTGAGTGGGGCGCGGTCGTCGCGGCTGACCACCACGAGGGCGGGCTGGGTGTCGCGGGAGGGCAGCTGCTCCTGGAGCCGCTCGACCTGCGTCGACTGCCATTCGACGGACAGGCCGGTGGCGGAGACGGGTTGGGGATTGTCCGGCTTGGGTAGGCCGAAGACGACAGCGCCGACGACGAGCGCGGCGACCACGGTGAGCCAGGCGGCCAGCCGGCCCCGGGCGACGCGGGTGAACAGTGACATCGGTGCCCTCACAGGTTTCTTTGCGGGGGTGATTCTTGTCAGGAGAGTATCTTGATGAGCGAGATTATCCGGGGAGGGCCTATGCTGCAACCGGACCGGGGCGGGCAGGGGGGTGGCGGCGAGCGGTGACGGGGCACGGCATGTACCGGCGGCGGGACGACCCGCGGGGGCGGATGGTCGCGGAGATCACCAACGACCTGCGTCGCTACTCGTTCGACGCGCAGCACGTCGGGCACGCGTTCGCCGGCCTGCACGGGCTCAACGCCACCGACCTGCAGGCCCTCATCGCGGTGATGGAGGCCGAGCTGGTGGGCGAGCCGATCACCCCGGGCCGGCTCGGTGAGGTGCTCAATCTCTCCTCCGGGTCGGTGACCGCGCTGGTCGACCGGCTGGAGCGCGCGGGCCACATCCGGCGCGACCGGGACACCGTCGACCGCCGCAAGGTCCTGCTGCACTACGCCGACCAGGGCGCCACCCTGGCGCAGAGCTTCTTCGGGCCGCTCGGCCGCCGCACCGACGAGGTGATGGCCCGGTTCACCGACGACGAGTTGGCCGTGGTGCACCGGTTCATGGCCGAGATGATGCGGTCCATGCGGGCGCACCGCGACGAGGTGCGCGCCGCCCGCGGTGAGCCCCGCCGCGCTGCCGCCCCGGACCCCGCCGGCGACCGCTGACCGTGCGACCGGTCACCCGGCTCGTCGCGGCGGCACTGCGGCTGCCCGCCGCCCGCACCGGCCGGGTCGCCGTCACCCGGAACCTCCCGGTCCGGGTCCGCGACGGCACCTGCCTGCGCACCGACCACTACGCGCCGGATCTCGCCGGAGCCCCGTGCGTGCTGATCCGCACCCCGTACGGCCGGGGCGGGCCGGTCCGGTTGCTGGGCCGCCTGATCGCCGAGCGGGGCTTCCACGTGGTGATCCAGTCCTGCCGCGGCACGTACGGCTCCGATGGCGAGTTCGCCCCGCTGGTGCACGAGCGTGACGACGGCCTGGACACCCTCGACTGGCTGCGCCGCCAGCCCTGGTGGACCGGCGCGTTCGGCATGTTCGGCGCCAGCTACCAGGGGTTCGTGCAGTGGGCGGTGGCCGCCGAGGCGGGCGACGAGCTGCGCGCGATGGTCGCCGTGGTGACCGCCTCGGCCACCCGCGACTCGACGTACGCGGGTGAGTCCTTCGCGCTGGACACGGTGCTCACCTGGGCGGAGCTGCTCGAGGCGCAGACCGTGCCCTGGCTGGCCCGGCAGTGGGAGCTCAAACGCGGCCAACCCCGACTGGCCCGCGCGTTGTCCCACCTCCCGCTGGCCGAGGCGGACCGCGTCGCCACCGGCGTGACCGTGCCGTTCTTCCAGGAGTGGCTGCGTCACCACACCCCGGACGCCGACTACTGGCGCACCCGCGTCTTCGGCGACCGGATCACCGACGTGCGCGCGCCGGTGACCATGGTCAGCGGCTGGCAGGACATCTTCCTCCCGGCGCAGCTCGACGACTGGGCCCGGCTGCGGGCCGCCGGCGCCCGACCCCGGCTCACCGTCGGTCCGTGGACCCACGGCAGCCCGGGGCTGCTCGTGGCGGCCCTGCGGGAGGGCCTGGACTGGCTCGACACGCACCTGGCCGGCCGGGTCCGGCCGGAGCGCGCACCGGTGCGGGTGCACGTGGGCGGCGACGGCGGCGGGTGGCGGGACCTGCCCGACTGGCCGCCGCCAGCGACCCCGACCCGCTGGCACCTGCGGTCGGACGGCCGGCTGGACCGCACGCCGCCGGACGCCGAGGCGCCGGACCGGATCTGGTACGACCCGGCGGATCCGACCCCGTCGCTGGGCGGACCGCTGCTGGTGGCCCAGCGGGCGGGCGCGGTGGACAACCGGCCGGTGGAGTCGCGGCCGGACGTGCTCACCTACACCACCGAGCCGTTGCCGGCCGCCGTCGAGGTGGTCGGGCCGGTGCACGCCGAGATCCACCTGCGCAGCGAACTGTCGTACCTGGACGTGTTCGTGCGACTGTGCGACGTGGACCGGCGCGGGCGGTCCTGGAACGTCTGCGACGGGCTGGCCCGGGTCGAGCCGGGCCGATTCCCCCGGGACGCCTCCGGCGCGGTCCGGGTTCCGGTCACGCTCTGGCCGACCGCGCACCGGTTCGCCTCCGGGCACCGGTTGCGCCTTCAGGTCTCCGGCGGCGCCCATCCGCGATACGCCCGCAACCCCGGCACCGGGGAGCCGCTCGGCACCGCCGTGACTCTTCGTGCTGGATGGCGCGATGTGCTGCACGATGGTGAGCATCCCTCGGGGTTGGACCTGCCGCTGACGCCGGCACCGTCCACAGCGTCCCGATAGTTCCAAATAGCGCCTCTGAACTGGGCGTTTTCCCCAAACCGTGGTTAAGCTCGGAGCAGGTGCCCGGTGCCGTGCAACTCATCGGCGGGGTGCGACCGCGGATCGCAAGCCATCACGTGCTGTGATCGTCATGCCCTGCCGGCCATCGATCGGAAGGGGATCCACCATGACCTCGGCTCCGGCGAACCTGCTGGCGGTCCGCAACCTGTTGCTCACCTACCTCAACGTCGACAAGAACGCCGTACGGGATCAGGACCTGGAACCGGCCGAGGTCGGCATCGTCGGCGACGCGAACCACCGGGGCGGCTACCACTGCGGCTCCGACCGGGTGGTCGTCAACGACTACTCGGTGGTGGAGTCCACCCGGGACCGTTCCGGGCTGACCCTGTACGCGTCCGCGCTGGACGTCGGCACGTTCTCGGTCCGCTCCGGCGGCGCCACCCACACCCTGCGCACCTTCTCCACCTGGATGGCGGCGCAGTGCGCGGCGAACGCGGCCGACACCCGGGACATCCGGGAGATCATCTACTCCCCGGACGGCCGGACCGTGCGGCGTTGGGACCGGCTCGGCAAGCGCACCGGTGGCGACAGCAGCCACCTCTTCCACACCCACTTCAGCTTCTTCCGCGACTCCACCAAGGCGGGCCGGGACCAGACCCCGCTGTTCCGCCGTTATCTCACCGCGATCGGGCTGATCGCCCCTGTGAAACCGGAGGACGACATGGAACAGACCGACAAACTCGTCGGCAACACCGGCTACCCGAACCGCACGGTCGGCGACGTGCTGGCCGACGTCGAGAACCTGCGCAACTGGCTGATCTCACCGGTCAACACGACCGGCCTGGTCACCCCGCCGATGGCCAACTCGCCGTTGCAGCAGATGCTGGCGATGGCGCGGGCCTGGCCGGCGCTCGTCGCGCAGGTCAACGAGTTGTCGGGCAAGGACTTCACCGACGAGCAGCAGATCGTCAGCGGGGTCCTCGCCGGCCTCCCGCCGGAGAAGATCGCGGAGGCCATCCCGCCGCAGATCGCCCGGGACGTCGCCGACGAGTTGTCCCGGCGGCTGACCGCCTGACCTTCCGGCGCCGCGGCGACCGCGTCGAGGCGGCCGCCGCGGCGTTTCGGAATTATTCGCAAGAGACATTGCGCAATATCTCTTGCGAATGTCAGGGTGGGTGACATGACAGAGCCCACCGTCCGGCAGGTCACCGACTCGCGAGTGCTCGCGGCGCTCGCCCACCCCTTGCGTCGCCGGCTGATGGACGTGCTCAAGGTGCACGGTCCGTGCACCGTCGGCCTGCTCGCCGAGCACACCGACCAGGCGCCCGCGAACGTCAGCCACCACCTGCGGGTCCTGGCCGCCGCCGACCTGTTGGTGGAGGCGCCCGAGCTGGCCCGGGACCGGCGCGAGCGGTGGTGGCGGCTGCGTGACCGGGGGGTGCGCTGGTCCACGACGGACTTCGACGGCGATCCCGCCGGCCGGGCGGTGGCCGACGCGGCCGGCTCGCTGAACCTGGAGCGGCACGCGGAACTGGTGCGGGCCTGGCATGCGGCCTCCGACGAGACCCGCGCCGACTGGGGCGAGGGGCCGTTCAGCACCGACAAGTGGCTTCGGCTGACCCCGGACGAGTTGGCCCGGCTCAGCCAGGAGGTGATCGCGCTCTTCGCCCGGTGGGCCGACCGGCCGGTGCCCGAGGACGGCCAGCGTCGCGATCCGGTCTTCCTGTTCTCCTACGGCGTCCCGGCCCGGCCGTGAGCGCCCCGGCCCGACCGTCCGCGCCGTCCGTCGACCGCCCGCGCGGTGGGCTGTTCCGGCACCGCGACTTCCGGCTGCTCTGGACCGGGCACACGGTCAGCGCCGTGGGCAGCAACATGACCACGGTGGCGCTGCCGTTGGTCGCCGTGGCGGTGCTCGACGCCACCACGTTCCAGGTGGCGGTGCTCACCGCCGCCGCCTGGCTGCCCTGGCTGCTCGCCGGCCTGCCGGTCGGGGCCTGGGTGGACCGGGTCCGCCGCCGCCCCGTGATGATCGGCGCCGACCTGGCCGCCGCGGCGCTGTTCCTCAGCGTCCCGGTCGCGGCGCTGCTCAGCCTGCTCACCGTCTGGCAGTTGCTGGTGGTGGCGCTCGGCGCCGGCCTGGCCCGGGTCTTCTTCGAGACCGCCGACCAGGTCTACCTGCCCACGCTGCTACCGCCCGAGCAGGTGCCCGAGGCGAACTCGCGGCTGCACGCCACCCACACCGCCAGCTACCTGGTCGGCCCGGGGTTGGCCGGCCTGATCGCCCAGCTCGCCGGCGCGGTCGTCGCGGTGGCGTTGGACGCGGTGAGCTTCCTGTTCTCCGCGCTGTGCCTGCACCGGATCCGGGCGGTCGAGCCCCGGCCGCGCCGCCCCGCCGGGGCGTCGTCGCTGCGTCAGGAGGTCGCCGCCGGGCTGCGCTTCGTCACCCGCGACCCCTACCTGCGGGTGCTGACGGTGTTCGGGGCGGCCAGCAACATCGGGCTGACCGGCTACCAGGCCGTGCTGGTGGTCTTCCTGGTCCGCTCGGCGCACCTGCCGGCCGGCCTGGTCGGCCTGCTGATTGGTCTGGCCAGCCTCGGCGGCGTCGTCGGCGCGGCGTCCGCCGCCCGGCTGGCCCGCCGGCTCGGCACCGCCCGCGCGCTGCTGGTCGCCGGCGCCCTCACCGGCCCGCCCGCGCTGCTGATCCCGCTGGCCGGGCCCGGCGCGCGGGTGACCTGGCTGGTGCTCGGCGGGATGCTGGTGAGCCTCGGCGTCGCGGTCGGCAACGTGGTCAAGGGCAGCTTCCGGCAGACCTACACGCCGCACCGGCTGCTCGGCCGGGTGACCGTGAGCATGCACCTGCTGAACTACGGCACCATCCCGCTCGCCGCAGTGGTGGCCGGCGCGCTGGGCGCCGCCTGGGGGCCGGACGGCGCGATCCGGGTGATGACCGCCTGGCTGGCGCTCACCCCGCTGATCCTGCTGTTCGGGCCGTTGCGCCGGCTGCGCGACCTGCCGGCGGGGCCGGCGTGATGACGCGCTGCGGCGGCGGTCGGAACCCGACCGCCGCCACCGGCACTCGTCACATCACATCGGACGGACGTTGTCCGCCTGCGGGCCCTTCTGGCCCTGCGTCACCTCGAACTCGACCTTCTGACCCTCGTTCAGCTCGCGGTAGCCGCCGCTCTGGATGGCCGAGTAGTGGACGAACACGTCCGGGCCTCCGCCGTCCTGCTCGATGAAGCCGAAGCCCTTTTCCGAGTTGAACCACTTGACCGTGCCGGTTGCCATGCGTCTCTCCCTGTTCAATGCGGGTGAGCACCGGCCTGCGGCCGGTGATCGCCCCTGTACTTCCCCGACAGTAACCGCCCAGGCCCGGATTCGCTGCCGGAAGTGCCGGCGTGGCACGTGAATACCTGCGAGCCGGAAATGACCCCGGTACCGATCGGGGCACGGCATGCTTGCCCCGGTGAGCACAACCACGGCACTGGCCGACCTGGAACAGGAGATCGCGGCGCCCGGCGTGGGCCCGGACCGTCTGCGGCTGGTCGGCACGCCGTTCGTGCCCGAGGTGCGCCTGCACCTGGCCGAGGACGCCATCCTGTGGTGGGCGCGGATGGAGGCCGCGGCCGGGCGGTCGCTGCCGCCGCCGTACTGGGCCTCCGTGTGGGCCGGCGGGCAGGCGCTCGCCCGGCACCTGCTCGACCACCCCGACCTCGTCGCCGGCCGACGGGTGCTCGACCTGGCCGCCGGATCGGGACTGGTCGCCATCGCCGCCGCGCTCGCCGGCGCCGACGAGGTGGTCGCCAACGACGTGGACCCGTACGCGGTGGCGGCCGTCACGGTCAACGCCCGGGCCAACCGGGTCCGGGTGACCGCCGACGGCGACGACCTGCTCGACGGCGTCGCCGGCGTCGACCTGGTGGTGGCCGGCGACGCCCTCTACGACGCCGGGTTGGCCGCCCGGGTGCTGCCGTACCTGCGCCGGTGCGCCGAGCGCGGCGTCGAGGTGCTGGTCGGCGACCCGGACCGCGGGCACCTGCCGCCGGACGGCCTGGACCTGGTGGCCAGCTACCCGGTGCCGACCACCGAGCCCTCGGTCGACTCCCCGGTACGCCGGGTGCAGGTGCTCCGCCCCCGCTGACCCTGAGGCGTCCCCGGGGCCGGCCTCCGGGTCGGGTGGGGGGTCACGCCCGATGTGCCGGACGGTCACGGGCGCATAGCGTGCTCGTCATGACGGACCTGCTCGCCCAGCTCGGGGAGTTGCCCACCACACTGCTGATGGGGCTCCTCGGCGTGGTGATGCTCGCCGACGCCGTACCCCTGGTCGGGGTGCTGGTGCCCGGGGACGCCGCGGTTCTCGCGGCGGTCGGGGCGGGCCGGCCGGCGCTCGGGGCGGTGACCGTCGCGGCCGTGGTGGCGGGCTGCGTGGCCGGCTGGTCGTTGAGCTTCCTCGCCGGGCGGCGCTGGGGCGTGCGGTTGCGGCACGGCCGGCTGGGGCGTTGGATCGGCGAGCCCCGGTGGGCCGCCGCCGAGGCGCTGCTGCACCGCGGCGGCGGACGGATCGTGCTCGTGGCGCCGTTCCTGCCGGTGTTCAACGCGTTGCTGCCGCTGGCCGCCGGCGGGCTCCGGATGCCGTACCGGAGGTTCGTGACCTGCGCGGCGCTCGGCGCCACGCTCTGGGCCGGGCTCTACGTGGCGCTCGGGTTGGCCGCGCGGACGGTGACCGCCCTGCTGCCCGGCGCACCCGACCCGACGGTGCTCACCATGGCCGTCGGGCTGCTGCTGGCCGGGCCGGTGCTGCTCGGCGCCCGGCGCCGGCTGCGCGCGGTGACCGGCGCACCGGGCCGGGTCCGGCCGCCACGGGGGAGGCCGGACCCGGCGCGCTCACCAGCCGCGGGCCCGCCACTGCGGCAGCGCCGCCCGCTCCGCGCCGATCGTGCTGTCCTTGCCGTGTCCCGGATAGAACCAGGTCTCGTCCGGCAGCCGGTCGAAGAGTTTGGCCTCGACGTCGTCGACGAGCTGGCCGAACCGCTCCGGGTCCTGGTCGGTGTTGCCGACCCCACCCGGGAACAGCGAGTCGCCGGTGAACAGGTGCGGGGTGCCGGTCGGGTCGCGGTAGAGCAGCGCGATCGACCCCGGTGTGTGCCCGCGCAGGTGGATGACCTCCAGCGCGCAGTCGCCGACGTCGACGGTGTCGCCCTCACGCAGCGGCTCGGCGTCGATCGGCAGGCCCTCGGCGTCGTCGGCGTGCACCAGCGGGCGGGCGCCGGTCTTGGCGACCACCTCCTCCAGCGCCACCCAGTGGTCCATGTGCCGGTGGGTGGTCACCACCGCGGCCAGGCCGCCGTCGCCCGCCAACTCCAGCAGGCGGGGCGCCTCGTTCGCGGCGTCGATCAGCACCTGGTCGCCGGTGGCGTGGCAGCGCAGCAGGTAGGCGTTGTTGTCCATCGGGCCTACCGACAGCTTGCTGACGGTGAGCCGGTCGAGCTCGCGCACGGCCGGCGGGCCGCCGGGCGTGACGTCTCCGGTGTAGGTCATGACGGCGTTCAGATCCATTCCGGTGGGTTCGGCAGGGGACCGTCGGGGACGACGGTGAGCAGCTCGCCCGCGCCCCGGCCGGTCAGCCAGGCGGCGAGTTCCGGCGCGGGGCCGGTGACCGTGGGCGCCCCCTCGGGGTCACCCACGACGAGTTCGTGTGCGGAGCCGTCGACGCGCAGCACCATGGCCGGCGCGGCCGGGTTGCCGGCCAGCCCGGTCGTCACCTCGTGCAGCAGACGCTGGGCGAAGGCCTCCGGCCAGTCCGCCGGGCGGTAGCCGGTCGCCAGGTCGACGTGGTGCACCTCGACCTCGCGCAGCCGGCCCCAGACCAGCAGCGCCGCCGGCCACGGACCGCGCCGGGCCTGCACCGTGGCGCCCCACGCCCAGGCCGGCATCTGCGCCACCGCCGCGTCGAAACGCTGACCGCTGCGGCGCAGGTCGTCCAGCAGGTCGGCCGGGCCCCGGCCGGCGCCCGCCTCGATGTCGGCGTTACGCGCCTCGACCGAGGCGTACATCGGGATCGGTTCGCCGGTGCGCGCGGCCGTGAGCAGGTTGACGAACCCGTCGGCGTTGCGGGCCAGGTGGGTGAGCACGTGCGCGCGGGTCCAGCCCGGCAGGAGCGAGGGCGCCGCGACGTCCCCGGCGGTCAGGCCGGCGACGGTACGCAGCAGCCGGTCGGTCGCCTCGGCCAGGTCACCGGTCAACAGCAGGGGGTCACTGGTCATCTCGTTCTCACGGGTTCGACAGTAGCGGGCGGGACCCGGCCGCGCCGCCGGGGAAATCGCTTTCGGCGCGTCGGCGCGGCCCCTACCGTCGGGTCGAACGACAGCGGGTCGCGGCGGGAACGCGCCGGGCCGACGTCGTGCAGGACGCGGGCACCGGGAGTCGGAACGGAGGTGGTGAGCATGCCGGTCGAAGCACGCGTGTTCCGCCGTGAACCCCCTCGACACCGATGAGGACATCATGAACCTGGACCTGACCGCCCTCGGCTGGGACGCCGACTGGGCGACCCACCTCGATCGACGCGCCGACCACCGACCCGGGCGGGTGGCCCGGGTCGACCGGGGCGTGTGCACCGTGCTCCGCCCGGAGGGGCCGGTGCGGGCGAGCCTCGGCGGCGGGGTCCTCGCCGCCGCGGCCCGCGACCTGACCGCGTTGCCCTGCGCGGGCGACTGGGTGCTGCTCGCCACCTGGCCGGACGGCCCGGTCACGGTGGAGGCGGTGCTGCCGCGACGGACCGCGCTGGTGCGGCGCACCGCCGGCAAGGACGCCAGCGGGCAGGTGCTGGCCGCCAACCTCGACGCCGCCGCGGTGGTCGAGCCGGTGCACCCGGAACCGGACGCCGCGCGGATCGAGCGGCTGCTCTCCCTGGTGCACGAGTCCGGCGCGCAGCCGCTGGTGGTGCTCACCAAGGCGGACCTGGCCGCCGACCCGGCCGCGGTGGCCCGGCAACTTGCCGACCTGGCGCCCGGGGTGCCGGTGCTGGCGGTCAGCGCCGAGCGGGGCACCGGCCTGGCGCCGCTGCGCGGGCACGTCGCCCCGGGGCGCACCCTCGGCCTGCTCGGCCCGTCCGGGGCCGGCAAGTCGAGCCTGGTCAACGCGCTGGCGGGGGCGGACGTGATGCGGACCCAGGCGATCCGCCGGGTGGACGGCAAGGGCCGGCACACCACCACCTGGCGGTCGCTGGTGCCGCTGCCGGGTGGGGGAGCGGTGCTGGACACCCCCGGGGTACGCGCGGTCGGCCTGCTGGACGGCGTGGTCGGCCTGGACCGGGCCTTCGCCGACATCGCCGAGCTGGCCACCGGCTGCCGGTACGCCGACTGCGCGCACGACGCCGAGCCGGCCTGCGCGGTGCGGGACGCGCTGGACAGCGGCGAGCTGCCGGCGCGCCGCTGGGAGAGCTGGCGCCGGTTGCAGCGGGAGGTCGCCTACGAGGGCGGGCGTCGCGCGGCCCGGCTGGCCGCCGAGCGGCGGGGCGGGTGGCGTGGTGCGCGGCGGCGCACCGGGCGTCCGGCGACCCCGCCCGCGCCCGGCGCACTCTGAGTCGGCCCGGACCGGCCGGGCGGGGTTGGCCGCATCCCGCCCGACCGGTCTGAGCTGGGGGAATGTGCGCCCGACGGAAGTTGTCACACCTCGGGGCTAGAGTTGCCGGGGCGTCTTCCCTGCGCCTCGACAACCTGTGAGAACCGCCCAGACCTGACGTCTGGCGGACAGATCCCGCCGCACATTCTTCTTCCGGGAGCACACGCACCGTGGCCGACCGTCTGATCATCCGTGGCGCGCGCGAGCACAACCTGCGTGACGTCAGTCTCGACCTGCCCCGGGACGCCCTGATCGTCTTCACCGGGCTGTCCGGTTCGGGCAAGTCGAGCCTGGCGTTCGACACCATCTTCGCCGAGGGGCAGCGCCGCTACGTCGAGTCGCTGTCGTCCTACGCCCGGCAGTTCCTCGGTCAGATGGACAAGCCCGACGTCGACTTCATCGAGGGCCTCAGCCCCGCCGTCTCCATCGACCAGAAGTCGACCTCGCGCAACCCGCGTTCCACCGTCGGCACCATCACCGAGGTCTACGACTACCTCCGCCTGCTCTTCGCCCGTATCGGCGAGCCGCACTGCCCGATCTGCGGTGAGCGGATCTCCAAGCAGAGCCCGCAGCAGATCGTCGACCGGGTGCTCGCCATGGCCGAGGGCACCCGGTTCATGGTGCTCGCGCCGGTGGTGCGCGGCCGCAAGGGCGAATACGTCGACCTCTTCGCCGAGCTGCAGGCCAAGGGCTACGCCCGGGCCCGGGTCGACGGCGTGGTGCACCCGCTGACCGAGCCGCCGAAGCTCAAGAAGCAGGAGAAGCACACGATCGAGGTGGTCATCGACCGGCTCAGCGTCAAGCCGAGCGCCAAGCAGCGGCTGACCGACTCGGTCGAGGCCGCGCTCGGCCTCTCCGGCGGCCTGGTGCTGCTCGACTTCGTCGACCTGCCGGAGGACGACCCGGCCCGCGAGCGCCGCTACTCCGAGCACCTGGCCTGCCCGAACGACCACCCGCTGGCGATCGAGGACCTGGAGCCCCGGGTCTTCTCCTTCAACGCGCCCTACGGCGCGTGCCCGGAGTGCACCGGCCTGGGCACCAAGAAGGAGGTCGACCCCGAGTTGGTCATCCCGGACCCGGAGCGCACGCTGCGCGAGGGCGCGATCCAGCCCTGGGCCACCGGGCACAACCTGGAATACTTCCTGCGGCTGCTGGAGGCGCTCGGCGAGGCCGAGCACTTCGACATCGACACGCCGTGGCGGGCGCTGCCGTCGCGGGCGCAGAAGACGATCCTGCACGGCTCCGACGACCAGGTGCACGTCCGCTACCGCAACAAGTACGGCCGCGAGCGCTCCTACTACACCGGCTTCGAGGGCGTGGTGCAGTGGATCGAGCGTCGGCACACCGACACCGAGTCGGAGTGGTCCCGCGACAAGTACGAGGGCTACATGCGGGACGTGCCCTGCGCGGCCTGCGGCGGCGCCCGGCTCAAGCCGGAGGTGCTCGCGGTCACCCTGGCCGGCAAGAGCATCGCCGAGGTCTGCAACCTCTCCGTGGGCGAGGCGGCCGACCTGCTGGCCGGCATCGAGCTGACCGACCGGCAGAAGATGATCGCCGAGCGGGTCCTCAAGGAGATCAACGCCCGGCTGAAGTTCCTGCTCGACGTCGGCCTCGACTACCTCTCCCTGGACCGCCCCGCGGGCACGCTCTCCGGCGGCGAGGCGCAGCGCATCCGGCTCGCCACCCAGATCGGCTCCGGCCTGGTCGGCGTGCTCTACGTGCTCGACGAGCCGTCCATCGGCCTGCACCAGCGGGACAACCACCGGCTCATCGAGACGCTGCTGCGGCTGCGCGGGCTGGGTAACACGCTGATCGTGGTCGAGCACGACGAGGACACCATCCGGGTCGCCGACTGGATCGTCGACATCGGTCCGGGCGCGGGCGAGCACGGCGGCAAGATCGTGCACAGCGGCTCGGTGCCGGCGCTGCTCGACAACGCCGAGTCGGTCACCGGGGCGTACCTGTCCGGGCGCAAGTCCATCCCGACGCCGGCCACCCGCCGGCCGCAGACGCCCGGCCGGGAGCTGGTGGTGCACGGCGCGCGCGAGCACAACCTGCGCAACCTCACCGTGAGCTTCCCGCTCGGCCAGCTCATCGCGGTCACCGGGGTCAGCGGCTCGGGCAAGTCGACGCTGGTCAACGACATCCTCTACACGGTGCTGGCCAACCAGATCAACGGCGCCCGGCTGGTGCCCGGCCGGCACACCCGGATCACCGGCCTGGAGCACGTGGACAAGGTCGTCGGCGTCGACCAGTCGCCGATCGGGCGCACCCCGCGCTCCAACCCGGCCACCTACACCGGGGTCTGGGACCACGTCCGCAAGCTCTTCGCCGAGACCACCGAGGCCAAGGTCCGGGGATACGGCCCGGGCCGGTTCTCGTTCAACGTCAAGGGCGGGCGCTGCGAGGCGTGCTCCGGCGACGGCACGATCAAGATCGAGATGAACTTCCTGCCCGACGTCTACGTCCCCTGCGAGGTGTGCAAGGGCGCGCGCTACAACCGCGAGACGCTCGAGGTGCACTACAAGGGCCGGACGGTCGCCGAGGTCCTGGACATGCCGATCGAGGAGGCGGCCGAGTTCTTCTCCGCCATCCCGGCCATCCACCGGCACCTCAAGACCCTGGTCGACGTCGGTCTCGGCTACGTCCGCCTCGGCCAGCCCGCACCGACGCTGTCCGGCGGCGAGGCGCAGCGCGTCAAGCTCGCCTCCGAGCTGCAGAAGCGCTCCACCGGCCGCACCGTCTACGTGCTCGACGAGCCCACCACCGGCCTGCACTTCGAGGACATCCGCAAGCTGCTGATGGTGTTGGAGGGCCTGGTCGACAAGGGCAACACGGTCATCACCATCGAGCACAACCTCGACGTGATCAAGACGGCCGACTGGCTCATCGACATGGGTCCCGAGGGCGGTCACCGGGGCGGCACGGTGCTCGCCACCGGCACCCCGGAGGAGGTCGCCGAGGTTCCGGAGAGCCACACCGGCGAGTTCCTGCGGCCGATCCTCAAGCTCGACGGCGCGGCCAAGGGCGCCAAGGCCGCCACCACCCGGGCGGCCAAGGCCAACGGCGGGGCCAAGACCCGCGCCCGCAAGGTGCCGGCCGGGGCGCGCTGACCCACGGGTACGACGGACGGGGCCGGCGGTCCGGCCCCGTCCGTCATCCGCACAGACGCCCGTTTCGTGACGCGACAGTATGAACCGTGCCGGATCCTGGTGCGTGTTGCACACTGTGGCCCCGGATCATGACCGGTGGCGACAGCCGAGAGAAAGGCCGGAGATGAGTGACGACCAGGTGCGGACCGGACCGGTCACCCAGACCCGTCGGACCCTGCTCGCCGGTGCCGGAGCCGTCGGCGCGGCCGTGGTGCTCGCGGGATGCGGCGACGACGACGCGACCCCGGGGCTGGCCCCGACCAGCGGAGGCCCACCCGGCGCCACCGCGACCGGCGACGCGGGCGGCGGCGACCGGGACAGCAGCGCGCCGTTGGCCCGCACCACCGACATCCCGGTGGGCGGCGGCGCGATCTACGCCAGCAAGGGCGTGGTGATCACCCAGCCCGAGGCCGGCCAGTTCAAGGCGTTCGACCCGATCTGCACGCACCAGGGCTGCCCGGTGTCGAACGTCGACGGTGGCACCATCAACTGCACCTGCCACAACAGCCGGTTCTCGATCAGCGACGGCTCGGTCAAGCAGGGCCCCGCCACCAAGCCCCTGGCCGCGAAGGAGATCAAGGTCACCGGCGACCAGATCACGCTGGCCTGACCGGCATCCCGCCCTCCCCGCCCGCCGCTCGCGGGCGGGGGCGCGGCGGCGGCCGGGTGTCGGGGGTGCGGACTAGGCTTGGATCGTGGCTGACCCCTCGACCTACCGTCCCGCGACCGGCACCATCCCGGAGTTGCCAGGGGTCTACCGCTTCCGGGACGGCACCGGCCGGGTGATCTACGTCGGCAAGGCGCGCAACCTGCGCAGCCGGCTCAACTCCTACTTCGCCGACCCGGTCAACCTGCACCAGCGCACCCGGCAGATGGTCTTCACCGCCGAGTCGGTGGACTGGATCACCGTGGCCACCGAGGTGGAGGCGCTCCAGCAGGAATACACCTGGATCAAGCAGTACGACCCCCGGTTCAACGTCCGCTACCGCGACGACAAGTCCTACCCCTACCTGGCGGTCACCCTCGATGAGGAATATCCGCGCCTGCAGGTGATGCGTGGCGCCAAGCGCAAGGGCGTGCGCTACTTCGGGCCCTACTCGCACGCCTGGGCCATCCGCGAGACGCTCGACCTGCTGCTGCGCGTCTTCCCGGCGCGGACCTGTTCCTCGGGCGTCTTCAAGCGGGCCGGCCAGGTCGGTCGGCCGTGCCTGCTGGGCTACATCGGCAAGTGCTCGGCACCCTGCGTCGGCAGCGTCAGCGCCGAGCGGCACCGCGAGATCGTCGACGGCTTCTGCGACTTCATGGCCGGCCGCACCGACACCATGGTCCGCCGGCTGGAGCGCGACATGCTCGACGCCAGCGAGCAGCTGGAGTTCGAGCGGGCGGCCCGGTTGCGTGACGACGTCGCCGCGTTGCGCCGGGCCATGGAGAAGCAGACCGTGGTGCTCGGTGACGGCACCGACGCCGACGTGGTCGCCTTCGCCGACGATCCGCTGGAGGCGGCGGTGCAGGTGTTCCACGTCCGCGGCGGTCGGGTGCGGGGCCAGCGCGGCTGGGTGGTGGAGAAGACCGAGGAGCTGACCACCGGCGACCTCGTGCACCACTTCTGCACCCAGGTCTACGGCGGTGAGCAGGGCGAGGCCGAGGTCCCGCGCGAGCTGCTCGTCCCCGAGCTGCCGGGGGACGCCGAGGCGCTGGCCGACTGGCTCTCCGCCCGGCGGGGCAGCCGGGTGTCACTGCGGGTGCCGCAGCGGGGCGACAAGCGGTCGCTGCTGGAGACGGTGGAGCGCAACGCCAAGGACGCGCTCGCCCGGCACAAGCTCAAGCGGGCCGGCGACCTGACCACCCGCAGCCAGGCCCTCGACGAGATCGCCGACGCGCTCGCCATGCGCACCTCGCCGCTGCGGATCGAGTGCTTCGACGTGTCCCAGATCCAGGGCACCGACGTGGTCGCCAGCATGGTCGTGTTCGAGGACGGGCTGCCCCGCAAGGGCGAATACCGCCGGTTCATCGTGCGCGGCGCCACCGACGACCTCTCCGCCATGTCCGAGGTGCTGCGCCGCCGGTTCGCCCGCTACCTGGACGCCCGGGCCGAGACCGGGGAGCTGGGCGAGGAGACCGCCGCCGACCCCGACCGGCCCGGCATCGACCCGACCACCGGGCGGCCGCGCAGGTTCGCGTACCCGCCGCAGCTCGTGGTGGTCGACGGCGGCCCGCCCCAGGTGGCCGCCGCCGCGCAGGCGCTCGCGGAGCTGGGCATCGACGACGTGGCACTGTGCGGGCTGGCCAAGCGGCTGGAGGAGGTCTGGCTCCCCGACGACGAGTTCCCGGTCATCCTGCCGCGGACCTCGGAGGCGCTCTACCTGCTGCAACGGGTACGCGACGAGGCGCACCGCTTCGCCATCACGTTCCACCGCCAGCGCCGCTCCAAGCGGATGACCGAGTCGGCGCTGGACAACGTCCCCGGCCTCGGCGAGGTCCGGCGCAAGGCGCTCCTGCGGCACTTCGGCTCGTTGAAGCGCCTGTCCGCCGCCACGGTCGAGGAGATCACCGAGGTGCCGGGGGTCGGCCGGCGGACGGCCGAGGCGATCCTGGCCGCGCTCGACGGCTCCGACGCCGCCACCCCGGCCGGGTGACGTAGACGGGAGCACCACCGGCCGCACGAGGACAACGGCGCGGCGCGTTACGCGCTGCCCCGCCAGGCACGGCGGATGGCGTGCGGGCGGGCGCCGGTGGCGGCGTTGGTGGTGAGCTCTCCCTTGGCTGCCGGATGTGTCGGCCCCTGGGTGGGACACGCGGTGTGAGGTGGCCTGCTGCCGGTGGCGTCGCGCCGTGCGATCCGCTTCTCCGCCAGCCGGCCGCCGAATGGCTGCGACCGGGGTGTGATCAAGCCGGCCGCCTGTTCGCCGCCCGCGCGCCCAGGACGGATCGGGTACAGCCCGCGCCCGCTGCACTCGCCTCCGCGGCGCCTTTCGAGCTGATATCAGAAACGACTCGGGACGCCGGCACCCGCCCGCGACGGCAGCGTGAGTCGCTTCGGGGCGCTGGTGCCCGCCCGCGACGTGAGTGTGAGTCGTTGACGGCATCAGCTCGAAAGGCACCGCGACAGGGCACCGTCCGGCCCGTGCCGGGTCACTAGACGCCCCCGTCGGGGGGTGCCCGCCGGCCTGTGTGTCAACTGCGCTGGGGTGAGCTGCTCGCCTCAGGGTCACCGCCGGGACCGTCGAGCAGAAGCCGGCGTCGGCGCGGACAGCGTCGACGCCGATTTCACCCGTGATGTCCGGTTTCGGTGGATCGTCACGCGGGTGACTGCGCGCCATGAGTCGTTCGTCCGGTTCGGCGGTGGTCGGCGCCACGGTCAGCGTGGAATCGGTGCCGGGGGTCAGGCGTTGTACCGGGTAGACCGCGCGCCGCCCCGACCATCGCGTCGGCAGGCCAGGCCCGGTCGGAATGACCGGCCCCCGCCGGTGGTTACACCCCCTTGAGCCGCCGTGCAGGTCACCCCCGGCCGCCGTGCAGGCCCCTTCCGTGCAGACCCTCCGGGCCGCCGGACTTTCAGACTTTCCCCCTCTTCACGGCGCCCCCGTGCCGTGTCCCCCCAACCCCCCTTCGGGAGGCACCATCATGGCTACCACTCTGCTGCGCACCACCGTGCTGACCGCTGCCGGTATCGCCGCGACCGCCGGTGGCATCGCCGGCCCCGCCATCGCCGCCCACGCCGCCCCCACCGGCAACACCACCACCGTGGTCGCCGACCGCAACAGCGGTCACGGCGAGCGGGAACTCGACGTGCGCTACGAAGCCCAGCCCAACTTCTACTACTGCGGCCCCGCCGCCGCCCGCAACGCCATCAGCGTCCTGGGCAAGAACATCGACGTCCACGCCATGGCCAAGGAGATGGGCACCACCGAGGCAGGCACCAACAGCATCAACGACATCACCCCGGTCCTGAGTAAGGAGACCGGCAAGCCCTACCACTCGGTGGAGATCAGCGACCGCAAGGCCGACGACAAGCAGACCGACAAGCTGCGCGCCGACATCGTGCGCACCGTCGACGACGGCCGCGCCGTCGTGGCCAACATCGCCGGCACCGCCACCGACACCGACGGCACCACCCACTCCTTCGAAGGCGGCCACTACATCAGCGTCATCGGCTACCGCGACAACGGCACCACCGTCACCATCGCCGACAGCGCCAACCCGAACACCGCCTCCTACCGGATGAGCGTCGACAACCTCGCCGACTGGATCGCCACCCGCGGCTACTCGACCTCCTGACCCACCACGGCAAGGGCCCGACCCCACCACGGGGTCGGGCCCTCGTCGCCTGTCAGGACTCGGCGAGTACGGCCAGGATCCCCTCGCCGTACTTGGCGAGTTTGTTCTCGCCGACCCCGTTGACGCGGGACAGCTCGACCAGCGAGGCCGGCGGCTCGGCGGCGATCTGGCGCAGGGTGGCGTCGTGGAAGATCACGTATGCCGGGACGCCCTGCTCCTTGGCGGTGGCCGCGCGCCAGGCGCGGAGCCGTTCGAAGACCGGCGCGGCGGCGGGGGAGAGGTCGGCGACGACGGTGGCCGCGCCCCGGGGCTTCGCGACCCGGCCGGAGAGCGGACGCTCCGGCTCCTTGCGCAGGGTGACGGTGCGCCGCCGCCCGAGCACGTCGGCGCTGGCCTCGGTCAGGGCCAGCGTGCCGTAGTCGCCCTCGACCGCGAGCAGACCCTCCGCCAGCAGTTGCCGCACCACGCCGCGCCACTCGGCGTCGCGCAGCTCGGTGCCGATGCCGAAAGTGCTCAGCGTGTCGTGGCCGTGCTGGTCGATCTTGTCGGTGTGCTTGCCGAGCAGGATGTCGATGCTGTGCCCGGCGCCGAAGCGCTGGTTGCGTTCCCGGTCGAGCCGGTAGACGGTGGAGAGCAGCTTCTGCGCGGCGACCGTGCCGTCCCAGGACTCCGGCGGGTCGAGGCAGGTGTCGCAGTTGCCGCAGGCGGCCGCGCCGGGCTCGCCGAAGTATTCGAGCAGCTGCGCGCGGCGGCACCGCACCGTCTCGCAGAGCGCCAGCATCGCGTCGAGGTGCGCGGCGAGGTTGCGCCGGTGCGCCAGGTCGCCCTCCGACGTCTCGATCATCTTGCGCTGCTGCACCACGTCCTGGAGCCCGTACGCCAGCCACGCCGTCGAGGGCAGCCCGTCGCGGCCGGCGCGTCCGGTCTCCTGGTAGTAGCCCTCCACCGACTTGGGCAGGTCGAGGTGGGCGACGAAGCGGACGTCGGGCTTGTCGATGCCCATGCCGAACGCGATCGTGGCCACCATGACCAGCCCGTCCTCGCGCAGGAAGCGCTGCTGGTTGGTGGCGCGGGTGCCCGCGTCCAGCCCGGCGTGGTAGGGCAGCGCCGGGATGCCGTTGGCGACCAGGAACTCGGCGGTCTTCTCCACCGAGGCCCGGGACAGGCAGTAGACGATGCCGGCGTCGCCCGGGTGCTCGTCGCGCAGCAGGCTCAGCAACTGCTTGCGCGGCTCCCGCTTGGGCACGATCCGATATTGGATGTTGGGCCGGTCGAAGCTGGCCACGAAGTGCCGGGCCTCGGTGAGCCGGAGCCGGGTGGCGATCTCGGTGCGGGTGGCCCGGGTCGCGGTGGCGGTGAGCGCGATGCGCGGCACGTCCGGCCACCGCTCGTGCAGCATCGACAGGTTGAGGTAGTCGGGACGGAAGTCGTGCCCCCACTGTGAGACGCAGTGCGCCTCGTCGATCGCGAACAGGGCGATCCGGCCGCGTTCCAGCAGGCCGAGGGTGGACCGCACCGCGAGCCCCTCCGGCGCGAGGTAGAGCAGGTCCAGCTCGCCGGCGACGTAGGCCGCCTCGACCCGGCGTCGCTCGGCGGGCTCCTGGGTCGAGTTGAGGAAGCCGGCCCGGACGCCGACCGCGGTGAGCGCGTCGACCTGGTCCTGCATGAGCGCGATCAGCGGGGAGACGACCACCGCCACGCCGTCGCGGACCAGCGCCGGGATCTGGTAGCAGAGCGACTTGCCGCCACCGGTGGGCATGAGCACCAGCGCGTCGCCGCCGGCCACCACGTGCTCGACGACCTCCTGCTGGAAGCCGCGGAAGGCGTCGTAGCCGAAGACCCGGCGCAACACCCGCAGCGCGTCCTCGGTCCGCTCGTCGGTGGGGGAGACCATCCGCGCAGTCTACGAGCGTCCGCCGACAACGTCCCGCCCCGCGCGGGCGTGTGGTGGGCACGGGTACCCCGACAAATCGGGCAACCGCCTGTTCCGGTGGTCACCCCGTGGAATCCCGGGCGGGGTCGCAGCCGTTAGAGTCGGCGACTGACCATGCGCGGCCGCTCGGCCGCGGCGCCACGGCTTGGGGGTACGCGGGTGAGCGAGGCGCGGACGGCGGAGGACCTGGGGCGGGCCGCCGAGACACCGCCGACCGAGGCGGACACCTCCCTGGTGGTGGTGACCGGCCTGTCCGGCGGCGGGCGCAGCACGGTGGCGCGGGCGCTGGAGAACGTCGGCTACTACGTGGTCGACAACCTGCCCCAGGCGCTCCTGCTCGACATGGCCGAGCTGGCGTTCAAGGCCGGTGGCGCGGCCCGGCGTACGGCGATGGTGCTGGACGTGCGCTCGCGCGCCTTCTCCACCGACCTGGCCGGGGCGATCCGGGAGCTGCGCGAGCGCGGCTTCTCCCCCCGGGTGGTCTTCGTGGACGCCGACGACGAGGTGCTGATCCGGCGGTTCGAGAGCGTGCGCCGCTCGCACCCGTTGCAGGGCGACGGGCGGCTGGCCGACGGCATCGCGGTGGAGCGGGCGCTGCTGGAGGAGGCCCGCGACCAGGCCGACGTGATCATCGACACCAGCCACCTGAACGTCAACCAGCTGCGCCGCCGGGTGGAGGAGCTGTTCGGCGGGGAGGACGCCCGCCGGCTGCGGATCACCGTGCTGTCGTTCGGCTTCAAGTACGGCCTCCCGCCCGACGCCGACTTCGTGATGGACGCGCGCTTCCTGCCGAACCCGTACTGGGTGCCGGAGCTGCGCGAGCACACCGGCCGGGAGGAGGCGGTCAGCGCGTACGTGCTGGGCCAGGAGGGCGCGGACGCGTTCGTCGCCGGCTACGCCGACCTGGTCAACGCCACCACGGCCGGGTTCGAGCGGGAGGGCAAGCGCTACCTGACCGTGGCCGTCGGTTGCACCGGCGGCAAGCACCGCAGCGTGGCGATCGCCGAGGAGCTGGCCGTTCGGCTGCGGGCCTCCGGCATCGCCGCCAACCCGCAGCACCGGGACCTGGGGCGGGAATGACCCCGACCAGGGTGGTCGCGTTCGGCGGCGGGCACGGTCTCTCGGCGTCGTTGCGGGCGCTGCGGCACTGCGTACCCGGACTGGACCTGGACATCACGGCGGTGGTCACGGTCGGTGACGACGGCGGCTCCAGCGGCCGGCTGCGCGCCGAGCGCGGCGGCCTGCCCCCGGGCGACCTGCGCCAGGCGCTGGTCGCCCTGGCCGGGGACCACCCGGCCACCCGGCGCAGCGCGGCGCTCTTCCAACACCGCTTCGCCGCCAGCGCGCCGGCGCCGACGCCCGCCGCGCCGGTCGCGTCGGGCGCGGGCGACCCGCTGGTCGGCCACGCGGTCGGCAACCTGCTGCTGCACGGGCTGACCGAGCTGCTCGGCGACCCGGTGGCCGCGCTCGACCACGCCGGCGCCATGCTCGGCGCGGTCGGCCGGGTGCTGCCGATGTCCCGCCAGCCGGTCGGCATCGAGGCCCGGGTACGCGGCGTCGACCCGGCCCACCCGGACGAGGTGCGCACGGTGCGCGGCCAGCACCAGGTGGCGGTCACCTCGGGCACCGTGGAGTCGCTGCGACTGACCCCGGCCGCGCCGGCCGCGTGCGCCGAGGCGGTGACCGCGGTACGCGCCGCGGACTGGTTGATCTTCGGGCCGGGCAGCTGGTACACCAGCGTGCTGCCGCACCTGCTGGTGCCGGGCCTGGCCGACGCGATCGTGTCCAGCCCGGCCCGCCGGCTGGTGACGCTGAACCTGGTGGCCGAGAAGGAGACGTCCGGGCTCTCCCTGCCCGACCATCTGGACACCCTGCGGCGCTATCTGCCCGAGTTGAAGGTGGACATGGTGCTGGCCGACTCCACGGCGGTGGGTGACCCCGCGGCGGTCGAACGTGCGGCAGAATCGCTGGGTGCCCGGCTGGTCCTCGCCCCCGTCGCCGTCACCGACGGCACGCCCCGTCATGATCCGGCCGCACTGGGCGCCGCACTGGTGCCTGTCCTGGGTGCCGATCGTTAGACACGTACGTAATCACCGGCGACACGCCGGAACCGGTCCTGAGGGGGCGCTGGAATGGCGATGACGGCTGCGGTCAAGGACGAGCTGAGTCGGGTCGACGTGCCCAAGCCCTGCTGCCGGCGGGCGGAGATGGCCGCCCTGCTGCGCTTCGCCGGCGGCCTGCACATCGTGTCGGGTCGCGTCGTGGTCGAGGCGGAGTTGGACACCGGCGCGGTGGCCCGCCGGCTGCGGCGGGAGATCGCCGAGGTCTACGGCTATCCGAGCGAGATCCACGTGCTCGCCTCCGGCGGCCTGCGCAAGGGCAGCCACTTCATCGTGCGGGTGGTCAAGGACGGCGAGGCGCTCGCCCGGCAGACCGGCCTGCTGGACGTGCGCGGCCGCCCGGTGCGGGGCCTGCCGCCGCACGTGGTGGCGGCCAACGTCTGCTGCGCGGTGTCGGCCTGGCGGGGCGCGTTCATGGCGCACGGCTCGCTGACCGAGCCGGGCCGCTCCAGCGCGCTGGAGATCACCTGCCCGGGGCCGGAGTCGGCGCTGGCGCTGGTCGGCGCCGCCCGCCGGATCGGCATCACCGCCAAGAACCGCGAGGTGCGCGGCGTGGACCGGGTGGTGGTAAAGGACGGCGACGCGATCGCCGCGCTGCTCACCCGCATCGGCGCGCACTCCAGCGTGCTGGCCTGGGAGGAGCGTCGGGTACGCCGGGAGGTGCGGGCCACCGCCAACCGGCTGGCCAACTTCGACGACGCGAACCTGCGCCGCTCGGCCCGTGCCGCGGTGGCCGCCGCCGCCCGGGTCACCCGGGCGCTGGAGATCCTGGCCGACGACGCCCCCAACCACCTGACCTCGGCCGGGCGGCTGCGGCTGGAGCACCGTCAGGCGTCCCTGGAGGAGCTGGGCGCGCTCGCCGAGCCGCCGCTGACCAAGGACGCCATCGCCGGCCGGATCCGCCGGCTGCTCGCGCTGGCCGACAAGCGGGCCCGCGACCTGGGCATCCCGGATACGGAAGCGGCCGTCACGCCCGACATGCTCGTGGTCTGATAGGACCGGTGAGGCGTCGCGCTGCGCGGGGGATCACCACCCGGCGCAGCACGGCGGCGCGCGCTCGGATAAGGTCGCTGCGTACGGCAAGGGGGCCGGCAAAGGCATCCCTCGCCGTGCTCACCGCCTCGGGCGGTCTGGTCTCCTGGGACCGCGGCGGGGTGGCCGAGATGAACCGTCAACGGCCGGCTCCACCGGTCGGCGAACAATCTCCGCCGGCCGGGCTCCGACGCCGGCGGACCAGAACGCGAGGAGATGGGACCTGTGACCATCCGGGTTGGCATCAACGGCTTCGGCCGGATCGGCCGTAACTTCTTCCGGGCAGTGCTGGCGTCCGGCGCTGACATCGAGATCGTGGCGGTCAACGACCTGACCGACAACGCGACGCTCGCCCACCTCGTCAAGTACGACAGCATCCTGGGCCGTCTCCCGCACGAGGTGAAGGCCAGCGCCGACGAGATCACCGTGGGTGGCAAGGCCATCAAGGTGTTCGAGGAGAAGGACCCCGGCAAGCTGCCGTGGAGCGAGGTCGGCGTCGACGTCGTCATCGAGTCCACCGGGTTCTTCACCGACGCCACCAAGGCGAAGGCCCACATCGACGGCGGGGCCAAGAAGGTCATCATCTCCGCGCCGGCGAAGAACGAGGACGTCACCGTGGTCATGGGCGTCAACCAGGACCAGTACGACCCGGCCAAGCACAACATCATCTCGAACGCGTCCTGCACCACGAACTGCCTGGCCCCGATGGCCAAGGTCCTGCAGGACACGTTCGGCATCACCAAGGGTCTGATGACCACCATCCACGCGTACACGCAGGACCAGAACCTGCAGGACGCGCCGCACAAGGACCTGCGTCGGGCCCGGGCCGCGGCGCTCAACATCGTGCCGACCTCGACCGGCGCCGCGAAGGCGATCGGCCTGGTGCTGCCGGAGCTGAAGGGCAAGCTGGACGGTTACGCGCTGCGGGTGCCGATCCCGACCGGCTCTGCCACCGACCTGACCGTCGAGGTCGGCCGGGAGACCACCGTGGACGAGGTCAACGCCGCGCTGAAGGCCGCCGCGGAGGGCCCGCTCAAGGGCGTCCTGGTCTACAACGAGGACCCGATCGTGTCCGCCGACATCGTCACCGACCCGGCGTCGTGCATCTTCGACGCGCCGCTGACCAAGGTGATCGGCAACCAGGTCAAGGTCGTCGGCTGGTACGACAACGAGTGGGGCTACTCCAACCGCCTCGTCGACCTGGTCAAGCTGGTCGGTTCCTCGCTGTGACAGGGATCCGCAACCTCGACGACCTGCTCGCCGAGGGGGTGTCGGGTCGGCGCGTGCTGGTGCGCGCCGACCTGAACGTCCCGCTCGACAAGCAGACCGGTGAGATCACCGACGACGGCCGGATCCGGGCCGTCCTGCCGACGCTGAGCGCGCTGGTGCAGGCCGGCGCGAAGGTGGTCGTCTGCTCGCACCTGGGCCGCCCGAAGGGCGCGCCGGACCCGCAGTTCAGCCTCCGTCCGGTCGCCGGCCGGCTCGGTGAGCTGCTCGGCGCCCCGGTGCACTTCGCCGAGGACACCGTCGGCGACTCGGCCCGCTCGACCGTGGCGGAGCTGGCCGACGGCCAGGTCGCCCTGCTGGAGAACCTGCGTTTCAACAAGGGCGAGACCAGCAAGGACGACACCGAGCGGGGCGCCTTCGCCGACCAGCTCGCCGCGCTCGGCGACGTGTACGTGGACGACGCGTTCGGCGCCGTGCACCGCAAGCACGCCAGTGTGCACGACGTGCCGGCGCGGCTGCCGCACGTCGCCGGCCGCCTGGTGCTGCGTGAGGTGGAGGTGCTCAGCCGGCTCACCGGCGACCCGGAGCGGCCCTACGTGGTGGTCCTGGGTGGCTCGAAGGTCTCCGACAAGCTGGCCGTGATCGAGGCGCTGCTGCCCACTGTCGACCGGCTGCTCATCGGTGGCGGGATGTGCTTCACCTTCCTCAAGGCCCAGGGCCACGAGGTGGGCACCTCGCTGCTGGAGGCCGAGATGGTCGACACCTGCCGCAACCTGATGGAACGCGCCCCGGGCAAGATCATGCTCCCGGTCGACGTGGTGGCCGCGGACGCCTTCGCCCCGGACGCCGCGCACGACACCGTGCCGGCCGACGGCATCCCCAGTCACCGGCTGGGCCTCGACATCGGCCCGGAGACCGTGGCCGGTTTCGCCGCCGCGCTGTCGCAGGCGAAGACCATCTTCTGGAACGGCCCGATGGGCGTGTTCGAGATAGCGGCGTTCGCGAACGGCACCCGCGGGGTGGCCGAGGCGATCACCAAGGCCGACGCGTTCAGCGTGGTCGGCGGCGGTGACTCGGCGGCGGCGGTGCGGGCGCTGGGCCTGGACGAGTCCTCGTTCGGGCACATCTCCACCGGCGGTGGCGCCTCCCTGGAATACCTGGAGGGCAAGACCCTCCCCGGCATCGCGGCCCTGGAGAACTGAATGGCGAGCACCACCCGCCGGCCGCTGATGGCCGGCAACTGGAAGATGAACCTGAACCACCTCGAGGCCAACCTGCTGGTGCAGAAGCTGGCCGCGAGCCTCAACGAGAAGCAGCTCACCGACGTCGAGTGCGTGGTGCTGCCGCCCTTCACCGACCTGCGTACCGTGCAGACCGCGGTGGACGGCGACAAGCTGCTGATCGGCTACGGCGCACAGGACCTGTCGCCGTTCTCCTCGGGGGCCTACACCGGTGACATCGCCGGGCCGATGCTGGCCAAGCTGGGCTGCGGCTACGTGGTGGTCGGCCACTCCGAGCGGCGGCAGTACCACTACGAGGACGACGCGCTGGTCAACGCGAAGGTGGCGGCGGCGCTGGCGAACGGGCTCACCCCGATCCTGTGCATCGGCGAGGGCCTGGAGATCCGCGAGCAGCTCAAGCAGGTTCCGCACTGCTGCGACCAGCTCGACGGCGCCCTGAAGGGGCTCACCGCCGAGCAGGTCACCAAGGTCGTCGTGGCGTACGAGCCGGTCTGGGCGATCGGCACCGGCAAGACGGCGACGCCGGAGGACGCCCAGGAGGTGTGCGGCGAGGTGCGCAAGCGGCTCGTCGAGACCTACGACGAGGCCACCGCGCAGCAGGTCCGGATCCTCTACGGCGGCTCGGTCAAGTCCTCGAACGTCGCCGCGATCATGGCGCAGCCGGACGTGGACGGGGCCCTGGTCGGGGGCGCCAGCCTGGACGCCGAGGAGTTCGCGAAGATCTGCCGGTTCCCGGAGCACACCGCCCGCTGATCGCTCGCTATCCTTGACGCTGCCCGTCCAGTGGTCGGTGCCGCTGCGCCCGACAGGTCCGGGCAGTGATCGTAACGAGAGGACTGACCCCCGCCATGCCGATCTGGTTCGCCTACACGATGATCACGTTGCTGGTCATCACCAGCGTGCTGCTCGTCCTGCTGATCCTCCTGCACCGCGGTAAGGGCGGCGGGTTGTCGAGCATGTTCGGCGGCGGCGTCAGCTCCAGCCTGGCCGGTTCGTCCGTGGCCGAGAAGAACCTCGACCGCTACACCGTCCTGGTGGGGATCGTCTGGTTCGCGTGCATCGTCGGGATCGGGCTCTGGCTCCGGCTCCAGATGAGCAGCGGCACCTGAGCGAGCGCCGAGAAGCGTACAATCTGCGCGCGGTCCGTCACGGACCGCGCGCAGTTTTGTTTCTCCGCCCGTCGCCCGGCGCCGACCCCCTCCGGCGCCGGTCCCCTCCGACGACAGGGAGCGAGCAACCGTGCCCAGCAACAACGTCATCCGCGGCACCCGGATCGGGTCCGCCCCCGAGCGTTTCGACCAGCGCACCGAACCGGCGCCGCGCCGGCCGGTCGTCTACTGGTGCCGCCACGGGCACCGGGTCGAGTTCCTGATTGCCGCCGAGGCGGAGACGCCCGCCTCGTGGGACTGCCCCCGCTGCGGCGAGCCGGCCGGCCCCGACCCGGGCAACCCGCCGGGCCGCACCCGCGCCGAGCCCTACAAGACCCACCTGGCGTACGTGCAGGAGCGGCGCACGCCGGAGGAGGGGGAGGCGCTGCTCGCCGAGGCCCTCGCCGCGCTGCGCCGCCGTCGCGGCCGCGCCTGAGCCCAGGTGTTAAGAAGGGGCCCCTTCTCTACCGGAGGCGTTAAGAAGGGGCCCTTCCTTACCGCTCAGCGGAGGCTGCGCGCGCGGGGCGGCACGTCGGCCGCCGCGGCCCGGTCCAGCAGCCAGAGGGTACGGGAGACACCCCGCACCCCCGCCGCCGGCAGTTGCCGGGGTCCGGCCCCGGCCAGCGCCATGCCCACCGCCCGCGCCTTGTCCGCCCCGGCGGCGACCAGCCACACCTCCTCGGCCGTGTTGATCGCCGGCAGCGTCAGCGTGGTCCGCACCGGCGGCGGCTTCGGGCTGCCCCGCACCGCGCTGACCGGGCGGTTGTCGTGGTGCACCGGGTGCTCCGGAAACACCGACGCCACGTGCCCGTCCTCGCCCACGCCGAGCATCAGCACGTCGAAGTGGGGCAGGGTGGCGTGCCCCGGCCGGGCGGCGGCGGCCAACTCCCGCGCGTACCCGGCGGCGGCCGCCTCCGGGTCGTCGCCGGCCGGACCGTCCGACGCCGGCATCGGGTGCACCCGGGCCGGGTCCAGCGGCACCGCGTCCAGCAGCGCCGCCCGGGCCTGGGTCTCGTTGCGCTCCGGGTCACCGGCCGGCAGGAACCGCTCGTCGCCCCACCACACGTCGACCCGGGACCAGTCCACGGCGTCGCGGGCGGGCAGCTGCCCGACCGCCCGGTAGACCGCCGCGGCGATCCGCCCGCCGGTCAGCACCACCGACGCCTGGCCCCGCTCGGCCTGCGCGTCGAGCAGCTTCACCACCAACCGGGCCGCCACCGCCTGCGCCAGCAGGTCGGGGTCGGCGTGTACGGCGACACTCGCCTCAGTCATCCGTGTGCTCTCTGTCCGACCGCCCCGCGGCGGTCACCTGTGCTGTCCGACCGCCCGGTCCGGGCGGTCACTCGTTCGCGGTCGCGCCCGCGTGCGCGGTCACGCCGGCCTCGGCCCGTCGGGCGGTCGCCGGGTCCTTCCACACGTGCACCCGCTGCGCCGGGCGCTGGTCCAGCCCGGTCAACCCGGCCGCCGCGCCGAGCGCCTCGGCGTACACCTGGTCGGCGTCGAGCCGGCGCAGCTCCTCGGCCAGCTCGTCGCCGAGCGGCCGACGGACCAGCGGCAGCGTCCGGTCCTCCTGCCCGGTGCGGCGGAACACGGCGATGCTGTCGTCCCGGGTCAGCGTCAGCTCGTCGCCGTTGGCGCAGCGCAGCTGCACCTCCCGCATCCGCGGGAACTCGTCGGTGTGCTCCCAGGCCGGGTCGATGCCGAGGCGGGCGTTGAGCCAGCCGCGCATCAGCGCCGCCGTGGGGTCGGTGCGCGGCGCCACCACCGTCGCCTCGGTGACCCGCGCCTGGGTGGTGTCGAACGCGCCCGCCACGAGCGTGCGCCACGGGGTGATCCGGGTCCAGGCCAGGTCGGTGTCGCCCGGTGCGTAGTCGTGGGCCCGCTGCTTGAGCGCGGCGATCGGGTCGGCGGCCTGCGCCGAGTCGGTGATCCGCCGGTCGGCCACCACGCCGAGGAAGTCGGTGGCGATCTCCTCCGGCGGCTCGCCGTGCCACCAGGTCACCACCGGCACGTCCGGCACCAGCAGAGGCATCACCACCGACTCGGCGTGCAGCGCGAGTCGGCCGTACATCCGGGTCACCACCGCCTCGCACGGCCCGAGCCGGCCGCCGACGACGATCTCCGCGTCCAGCCGGTTGCGGTCCCGCTCGACGTCGGAGCGGACCACCACGAGCAGCCGGCAGGGGTGCGCGGCGGCGGCGATGGTGGCGGCCGCCTCGGCCTCCCGGACCCGCTTCTCGTCCACGACGACGATCAGCGTGAGCGCCATGCCGCTGGCCACCCCGCCTGCGCTGCGTCGCTCCGCGGCCAGCGCCTTGACCACCTCGTTGCCGGTGGTGTCCCACAACCCGATCATGCTCTTCTCCAAGCCCGGCCCTCGGCGGCCAGCATCTCGTCGGCGGCCCGCGGGCCCCACTCACCGGCCCGGTACGGCTCCGGCGTCGTGCCCTCCCAGGCGTGCTCCAGCGGGTCGACCACCTGCCAGCTCTGCTCGACCTCGGCGGCGTCGGGGAACAGCGTCCGGTCGCCGATGAGCACGTCCAGCACCAGCCGCTCGTACGCCTCCGGGCTGGACTCGGTGAACGCCTCGCCGTACTGGAAGTCCATCGCGATGTCGCGGACCTCCATCGTGGTGCCCGGCACCTTGGAGCCGAACTTCAGCACCACGCCCTCGTCCGGCTGCACCCGGATGACGAGCTGGTTGGGGCCGAGGGACTCCATGTCGGCGGCGTTGAACGGCAGGTGCGGCGCCTTCTTGAACATGATGGCCACCTCGGTGACCCGCCGAGGGAGCCGCTTGCCGGCCCGGATGTAGAACGGCACCCCGGCCCAGCGCCGGTTCTGGATGCCCAGCCTCACCGCCACGTACGTCTCGGTGGTGGAACCCTCCGGGACGTCCTCCTCCTCCAGGTAGCCCTTGGCCCGCTCGCCACCCACCCAGCCGGGCAGGTACTGGCCGCGCACGGTGTCCCGGGAGACGTCCCGGGGGACCGTGATGGCCTTGAGCACCTTGAGCTTCTCGGTCCGGATCTCGTCGGCGTCGAAGCTGGTCGGCTCCTCCATCGCGACCAGCGCGAGCAGCTGGAGCAGGTGGTTCTGGAGCACGTCGCGGGCGGTGCCGACGGAGTCGTAGAACGCGGCCCGGGTACCGATGCCGACGTCCTCGGCCATGGTGATCTGCACCGAGTCGACGTACTTGGAGTTCCACAACGGCTCGAACAGGTTGTTGGCGAACCGCAGGGCCAGGATGTTCTGGACCGTCTCCTTGCCCAGGTAGTGGTCGATCCGGAACACGTCCTGGCTGGTGAAGACGTCGTCGACCAGGTCGTTGAGCGCCTTGGCGGAGGGCAGGTCGTTGCCGAACGGCTTCTCCACCACCACCCGACGCCAGCCGCCGGACTTCGCGTTGTCCGCCATGCCGGTGCGGGCGAGCTGCTTGAGCACCACCGGGAAGGCCGCCGGGGGGATGGAGAAGTAGAAGGCGGCGTTGCCCGCGATGCCGTGCGAGTCGCGCAGCTCGTCCAGCGTGGCGGCGAGTTGGTCGAACGCGGCGTCGTCGTCGAACGACCCGCCGACGAACTTGATGTTGCCGGCCAGCCGGGCCCACACCTCCTCCCGCCACGGGGTGCGGGCGTGCTTCTTGGCCGCGTCGTGGGCGACCGACTCGAAGTCCCCGTCGCCCCAGTCCCGGCGGGCGAAGCCCAGGACCACGAATCCGGGCGGCAGCAGCCCTCGGTTGGCCAGGTCGTAGACCGCCGGCAGCAGCTTCTTCCGGGCCAGGTCCCCGGTGACCCCGAAGATCACCAGGGCGCACGGCTCGGGGATCCGCGGCAGCCGCCGGTCCTGGGGGTCGCGCAGTGGGTTCACCGGGCCACCTCCTCCTGCATCTCGGTCGGTCGATTCCAGGTCATTCATCGTCACGTGCGTGTCCGTCCGGCCGTATCCAGCAGTTGGGCGACGCCCGCCGCCCGCTCGGTCAGGTGCAGTCGCAGCACCGCTCGCTCCCGGCCGGCCAGGGCCCGCCGGTCGCCGGCGGCCCGGGCCGCCTGAAGTTCCGCGAAGGTGTACGGGCGACCGGGCACCGGCAGATCATCGGTGACCGCACCGGTGATCAGCAGGTGCCGGCCGCGCGCGTCGGTGGCGCCCGGGCGAAGGGAACCCCACCCGAGGGTGACCGGTCGACCGGTGGTGCGGGCCAGCAGCGGGCGCAGCCCGGCCACCGCCGCGTCGGCCCGCCGGTCGAGGTACGCGGTCACGGTGAGGTGCTCGTCCTCGCCCAGCCCGGCGCAGAGCCAGCGGAGCGCGCCGGCCAGGTCGGCGGGCGCGCCGGTCGGGGCGTACACCTCGATCGCGCCCTCGACGGACGACGGCGGCCCGGCGTCCGGCGCCGGTTCGTCGTCGCCGGCCGGGTCCGCCGGCTCGGCGAACGGGTCGACCCGCAGCGCCACGGCGGCGATTGCCGCGGCGTACTCCCAGGTGAGGAAGTGGGCGCCGAGCGGACCGTTGACCGCGACGTCGGCGGCGACGCCGGGCCCGACGCCCGCGCCGAGGGCCCCGCCGAGGCCGACCGTCAGCACGCCCGCCCCGGTGGCGCCGGGAGCGTCGGGGGACTCCGCCGCCACCGTCAGCACGCGCCCACCGGTGGCCGCGGCGAGCAACGCGGCGGCCCAGTGGCGCAGCCCGTCCAGGCCGGTGCCGTCGGGCACCAGCGCGACCGTGCCCCGACCGTGCTCCGCCGCCCCGGCCAGGGCCGCGCCCAGCGCCAGGCCGGGATTGTCCCGGTCCCGGTCGAGCGCGCCGGCCAGCGCCGCCGCCTCGTCCAGCAGTTCGATCACCGGCGCGCCGGCGAGCGCCGCCGGAACCAGGCCGAACGCGGTGAGCGCGGTCCAGTGCCCGGCCACCTCCGGGTCGGCCGGAATCACCACCGCGCCCAGCTCGTCGGCGAGCGTCTCCAGCGGGGAGCCGGGCGTGGTGACCACCACGACGTGCCGGGCGGCCTCCGGGCCGGAGTCGTCCCAGGCCGCCCGCCAGACCCGCAGGTGCGCGTCGGCGGTCCGGTCCAGGCCGTGCCGTCCGGCGAGCACCAGCACGGTACGCGCCGGCCGGTCGGCCACGGCCGCGCGGACCGGGCCCGGATCGGCGGTGTCGAGGACGGTCAGCGGCCGGCCCAGGCAGCCGGCGATCACCTCGGCGGCGAGCGTCAAATCGGCGTCGCCGGCGAGCACCACGTGGTCCAGGTCGCCCAGCTCGGCGGTCAACTCGGCGAGTTGGGGGAGCAGGTCGCGGCTGCGGCAGTGGGTGTCCAGCCAGCCGAGCCGCACGCGCGCCGCCGCCTCGGCCCCGGGGCCCCAGAGGGCCGGGTCCTTGGCGGCGAGCCGCGCGGGGACGTCGTGGGCGACCAGCGCGGCGCGCGCGGACCGGTCGACCGCGTCCGCGCCGTGCACGGCCAGGCCGGCGGCGATGTCCGCCGGCCCGGCCAACAGGTCGCTCACGGCGCCACCTTCGTTCGCGACTGCGGGGCTCGCAAACGCGGCTCGCTCCTCGCGCTCACGGTGCCACCTTCGTTCGCGACTGCGGGGCTCGCAAACGCGGCTCGCTCCTCGCGCTCACGTCCTCACCTCATCGATTCCACGGTACGGCGGGACGCGCCCCGGGGCGGTGCCCCGGGACGCGTCGGACGCCGTCGGTCACGCGTTCCCGCCGGCCTGCTGGGCGGCCTGCGCGTTGCCCCCGGCGGCCTGGTGCGGGCTGTCCGCGCCCTTGGCCGCCTCGGCGAGGGACTTCTTGACCCCTTCGAGCAGCTCCAGCCAGCTGGCCTCGAACTTCTCCACGCCCTCCTTCTCCAGGGTGGCGATCACGTCGGCCAGGTCCACGCCGACGGACTCCAGGTCGGCGAAGACCTGCCGCGCGTCGCCGTACGCGCCGGTGATCGTGTCCGCCTGCGTCTCGCCGTGGTCGGCGTAGGCGTGGATGACCGGCTCCGGCATGGTGTTGACCGTGCCCGGCGCGATCAGCTCCTCGACGTAGATGACGTCCCGGTAGTCCGGGTTCTTCGTCGAGGTGGAGGCCCACAGCGGGCGCTGCGGGTGGGCGCCGGCGTCGGCCAGCTTCTGCCAGCGCGCGGAGGAGAACACCTCGCCGTAGCGCTCGTAGGCCAGCCGGGCGTTGGCCACCGCGGCCTTGCCGCGCAGCGCCTTGGCCTGGTCGGAGCCGATCTTCTCCAGTCGCTTGTCCACCTCGCTGTCGACCCGGGAGACGAAGAACGAGGCGACCGAGCCGATCTTCGACAGGTCGTGCCCGTTGGCCTGCGCCTGCTCCAGGCCGGCCAGGAACGCCTCCATCACCTGCGAGTAGCGGTCCAGGCCGAAGATCAGCGTGACGTTCACGCTGATCCCCTCGGCCAGCGTCTTCGTGATCGCCGGCAGGCCCTCCTCGGTCGCCGGGATCTTGATGAAGAGGTTCGGCCGGTCGACCAGCCACCACAGCGCCTTGGCCTCGGCGACGGTCTTGTCCGCGTCGTGCGCCGAGCGCGGGTCCACCTCGATCGACACCCGGCCGTCCACGCCGGCGCTGGCGTCGTACGAGGGGCGCATCACGTCGCAGGCCCACCGCACGTCGTACGTGGTGAGCATGCGGACCGCCTCCTCGACGTCCACGTCGCGGGTGGCCAGGTCACGAAGCTGCCAGTCGTACTCGTCGGCGTCGCTCAGCGCCTTGGCGAAGATCGTCGGGTTGGTGGTCACGCCGGCCACGTGGCTCTCCCGGCGCAGCTTGTCCAGCCCGCCGGAGCTCAGTCGTACCCGGGAAAGATCGTCGAGCCAGATCGCCACCCCGGCGTTCTGGAGCTCGCTCAGCCTGTCCGTCATGCCGTCCACGCTCCCCTCAGTTGCCGGTCGTGAAACCGGTGATGTCGCCCACCCGGGTGAGCGCCGCGTGCGCGGCGGCCACGATCCGGTCGGGGGTGAACCCGAACTGCTCGAAGAGCACGGTGTAGGGCGCGCTGGCGCCGTAGTGCTCGATGCTCACGCACTCGCCGCTGTCGCCGACGATCGCCCGCCACGACATCGCGATGCCCGCCTCCACGCTCACCCGTGCCTTTACCCCGCGCGGCAGCACCGACTCCCGGTACGCCTCGTCCTGCTCGTAGAACCACTCCTGGCAGGGCATGGACACCACCCGGGTGGGGGTGCCGTCGGCCTCCAGCCGCTCCCGGGCGGTGAGGCAGAGCTGCACCTCGGAGCCGGTGCCGACGAGGATCACCTGGGGCTTGCCGTTGGACGCCTCGGCCAGCACGTAGCCGCCCTTGGCGGTGCCCTCGGCGGAGCCGAACTCGCTGCGGTCGATGGTCGGCAGCGCCTGCCGGCTGAGCGCCAGCGCGGTCGGCCGGTCGGTGTGCTCCAGCGCCTGCCGCCACGCCCAGGCGGTCTCGTTGGCGTCGGCCGGGCGGACCACGTCCAGGCCGGGGATGGCCCGCAGCGCGGTCAGGTGCTCGATCGGCTGGTGCGTCGGGCCGTCCTCGCCGAGACCGATCGAGTCGTGCGTCCAGACGTAGGTCACCGGCAGCTTCATCAGCGCGGCCAGCCGCACCGCCGGGCGCATGTAGTCGCTGAACACCAGGAAGGTGCCGCCGTACGGGCGGGTGCCGCCGTGCAGCGCGATGCCGTTGAGGATCGAGCCCATCGCGTGCTCGCGGATGCCGAAGTGCAGCGTGCGGCCGTACTCGTCGCCCGGGAAGTCCTTGGTGGCGTGCGCCGCCGGGACGAAGGACGGCTCGCCCTTCATGGTGGTGTTGTTGCTCTCGGCCAGGTCGGCCGAGCCGCCCCACAGCTCGGGCAGCACCGGGGCGAGCGCCTCCAGGACCTTGCCGGAGGCGGCCCGGGTGGCGACGCCCTTGGCGTCGGCGGGGAAGGTGGGCAGCGCGTCGGTCCAGCCGGTCGGCAGCGTACGGGTGGCCATCCGGTCCCACAGCGCCTTGCGCTCCGGGTTGGCCTGCGCCCAGGCGTCGAACCCGGTGGTCCACTGCGCCTGCGCCTGCGCGCCGCGCTCCAGCACCTGGCGGGCGTGCTTGAGCACCTCCTCGTCGACCTCGAAGGTGCGCTGCGGGTCGAAGCCGAGGATCTCCTTGGTGGCCTTGACCTCGTCCGCGCCGAGCGCCGAGCCGTGGATCTTGCCGGTGTTCTGCTTGTTCGGCGCGGGCCAGCCGATGATCGTGCGCAGCGCGATGAACGACGGCCGGCCGGTCTCCGCCTTGGCGGCCAGCAGCGCCTGGTAGAGCGCCTCCACGTCCTCGTGGTAGTCGCCCTGGTCGGCGTCGCCGCTGCGCCAGTCGACGGTCTGCACGTGCCAGCCGTACGCCTCGTAGCGGGCCGCCACGTCCTCGCTCTTGGCGATCCGGGTGTCGTCCTCGATCGAGATCTCGTTGTCGTCGTAGATCACGCAGAGGTTGCCGAGCTGCTGGTGGCCGGCGAGCGCGCTGGCCTCGTGGGTGATGCCCTCCTCGATGTCCCCGTCCGAGGCGATGCACCAGACGTCGTGGCGGAACGGCGAGTCGGCGCGGTCCGGCTCGGGGTCGAACAGGCCACGCTCGCGGCGCGCCGCCATGGCCATGCCGACCGCGTTGCCGAGGCCCTGGCCGAGCGGGCCGGTGGTGGTCTCCACGCCGGGGGTGTGGCCGTGCTCGGGGTGGCCCGGGGTGAGCGAGCCCCACTGGCGCAGCGCCTTGAGGTCGTCCAGCGCCAGCGGGTAGCCGGAGAGGAAGAGCTGGATGTAGAGAGTCAGGCTGGAGTGCCCGGCGGAGAGCACGAACCGGTCCCGGCCGGGCCAGTTCGGGTCGGCCGGGTTGTGCCGCATGACCCGGTTGAAGAGCAGGTACGCCGCCGGGGCGAGGCTCATCGCCGTGCCCGGGTGGCCGTTGCCGGATTTCTCCACGGCGTCCATGGCCAGCACGCGGACCGTGTCGACGGCCCTGCGGTCGAGGTCGGACCAGTGGAGAGCGGGAAGCTCGGGTCGGTTGGCAGCCACGTTGATGTGCTCCTCGGCAGATGGGCGGAACCCTCACTGATGACCCTATCGAGCGTCGCTAAACGTCCGCCCGGGGATCTCGGCATGCTGTTCTCTACGGATCCGGCCCGATCGGGCGTTCAACCCCGGGTGTGACGGCCCGCACCGTTGCCGGGTCTGCGGGGCAGCCAAAACGACGACGCGTAGTGTGTGGGTCGGTGTGTGGGCCCGGACGGGTCCGGGCCGTCCGACCTCCCCCCCGCCGATGCCGGAAGGTGGCAATCCGTGAGCATGATCACCGAGCGCCCCGTCAGCAACCCTGCCGGGCAGTCGCCGGTGGGCACGGTGGCGGAGGCGCCGGCGACCGGGCGGCGGGACGTACGGGCCGTGGTGGCCGCGTACGTGGCGCTGACCAAGCCGCGGATCGTCGAGCTGCTGCTGGTCACCACCGTGCCGGCGATGATGCTGGCGGACGGCGGGATGCCGTCGTTGTGGCTGGTGGCCGTGGTGCTGGTGGGCGGCTCGCTCGCGGCCGGCGCGGCCAGCGTGCTCAACTGCTACATCGACCGGGACATCGACCAGTTGATGCGGCGGACCAAGCGTCGGCCGCTGCCCGCGCACACCGTGTCGCCGCGCAGCGCGCTGGTCTTCGGGCTGGTGCTGGCGGCGGTCTCGGTGGCGCTGATGGCGGCGACCACCAACTGGCTGGCCGCCGGCCTGACGCTGGCCGCGATCGCCTACTACGACCTGGTCTACACGCTCTGGCTGAAGCGGACCACGGCCGCCAACACGTTCTGGGGCGGCGTCTGCGGGGCCGCGCCGGTGCTGATCGGCTGGGCCGCGGTCACCGGCTCGCTGTCCCCGGCCGCCTGGGGCCTGTTCGCGGTGGTCTTCTTCTGGCAGATGCCGCACTTCTACGCGCTGGCCATCAAGTACAAGGACGACTACGCGCGGGCCGGCATCCCGATGCTGCCGGTGGTGGCGTCGGTCCGGCGGGTCAACGCCGAGATCATCGGGTTCTCCTGGCTGACGCTGCTCTCCTCGCTGGCGGTCTGGCCGCTCGGCATGAGCCCGATCTACGGCGTGACCGCGCTGGTCGTCGGCGGGATCTTCGTGGTCGAGGCGCACAAGCTGTGCCGGCGCGCGACGCGCGGCGAGGCGGTCAAGCCGATGCGGCTGTTCCACTGGTCGACCACCTACCTCACCATCCTCTTCGCCGCCGTGGCCCTCGACGCCCTGCTCTGACCGGGCGCTTCCGGCACGTCCGGACCGTAGATCTTGGTACGACACCGCCCCCACCGGGGCCGTCTCGCACCAAGATCTTTCTTCTTGCTGGGACACCACCCTCACCGCTTGATCGCCGCACCGGTCCGGGTCTTTGACCGGGGTGGATGGTTTCCGCACGTGAGGCGGTTCATCAGAAATTTTTTTCCGAGTCCACCGGACGGGGCCAACCGGGACAGAGTGTGACTATCTCGCCCGCCGGCTTCGCCCGGATATAGGCGACATAGGCGGGCAAATTACCTGTGGTTCTCCTTAAACCAACGGGTAATTGGCATCACATTCAGTTCATGGTTCTCGCACATCCGGGTGGAACTCTGCTTAGGCTTCGCGTCATGGCAGATGGTTCCGATACGACGCTGACGGCTGACAAGACCGCCGAGCAGGCCCCCAACGGCCTGGTCGCGGGCATCAAGTCGTTCGCCGCCGGGCACGGCGGCGCGAAGGCGGTCATCGAGTACGTCGGCAAGCGCGGCGCACGGATCGTCCTCGTGGGTTCCGACGGGGTGTGGGCCGACCAGTTCGCCGACGGCACGGACGTCGCGCGGCAGGCCTGCGCCAAGGCCGGAGTCGACGTCGAGAACGCCTGGGAGCGTGAGCTGATGGACCAGATGCGTCCGAGCAACGACCTCTGGCGGTCGATGGCCCGGCGCACGATGGCCCGTTGACATAACCGCATGACCGCACACCACCAGTCGACCCGGGGGAAACCCCGGGTCGCTCTCGTCACCTGTGCCGCGCTGCCCGACCTCGACCCGGACGACCGGCTCGCGCTCGCCCCGCTCGACGCCCGCGGCGTCACCGCGGAGATCGCGGTCTGGGACGACCCGACCGTCGACTGGGCCGGCTACGACCTGGTCGTCCTCCGCTCGCCGTGGGACTACGCGCTGCGCCGGGACGAGTTCGTGGCCTGGGCCCGCACCGTCCCGGCCCTGGCCAACCCGGCCGACGTGGTCGCCTGGAACACCGACAAGCGCTACCTGGCCGAACTGTCCGCCGCCGGTGCGCCCACCGTGCCGACCGCCTGGGTGGCGCCGGGGGAGAGCTGGACGCCGCCCGCCGACGGCGAGCACGTGATCAAACCGGCGGTCAGCGCGGGCAGCCAGGACACCGGACGCTACGACCTCACCGACCCGGAACACCGGGAGCTGGCGTCGGCGCACGTGCGGCGTCTCGGCGCCGCCGGGCGGGTCGCCATGGTCCAGCCCTACCTGGACGCGGTGGACACCGCAGGCGAGACGGCGCTGCTCTTCCTGGCCGGCCCCGACGGCCTCGGGTTCAGCCACGCGATCCGCAAGGGGCCGATGCTGACCGGCCCCGACCTCGGCGAGGCCGCGCTCTACAAGGAGGAGCGGATCGACGCCCGCACCGCCACGGCGGAGCAGCGCGCGGTCGCCGACAAGGTCCTGGCCGCCGTCCCGGGCGGCGCCGACCGGCTGCTCTACGCCCGGGTCGACCTGATCCCCGGCCCGGCCGGCACGCCCGTGCTGGTGGAGCTGGAGCTGACCGAGCCCAGCCTGTTCGTCGGCCACGCCGACGGCGCGCCGGAGCGGCTCGCCGAGGCGGTCGTCGCCCACCTGGCCCGCCGACCCTGATCCGCCGCCCGAGGGCCCGTCAGTCGCGGTCGGTGTGGTTCCGGTCCCACCGACCGCCGATCGGCGGCGTGTCCAACCGCAGCGCGGCCCGGGTCCCGGCGAGGTCGTTGTCCTCGACGGCGCAGGAGACGCAACTGCCCGCCTCGGTGACCCACAACCCGTAGGTCTGGCTGTCGGCGTCCCGGTGCCAGATCCGGTTGTTGCGCACGGTGGCGGAGTCGAACGGGGCGACGATGGTGATCCCGGCGCAGGCGGCCGGCCCCTCGGGCAGGTCGTACGCCGCACCAGGCCCCGGGATCGCCTCGTTCCAGGCGATGGCGCCGTCCGGTCGCACCTCGGCCAGTGAGAGCTGGTCGCCGGTGTTGTCGGCCACCACCGCCTGGCGGGTGCCGGATCGGACGACCTTGCCCTTGTGCCCGCTCACGGGCCAGTCCGCCGCGCCGTCGGTGACGTCGCGCGGGCCGTAGCGCACCGCGTCGCCGGAGCCGCGGTGGGCCGGCGCGGAGCGGCGGCCGTTGTCCCGGATCCGGTTGCCCACGATCGAGGCGTCGAGCATCGGCCGGTCGATCCGGATCCCGTCCAGCGCGTTCTCCCGGATGTCGTTGTCCTGGATCACCACGTCGGCGGCCGCGCCCCGGTAGCCGTGGCCCAGGTCGTGCTCGTGGTAGCCGTATCCGCCGTTGTTGCTGATCCGGTTGCCCTGCACCGCGTACGGCCCGGGGGTGTTGCCCATGCTGATGCCGTCGCCGACGTTGCAGTCGATCACGTTGCCGGTGAGCAGGCCGCCGCGTCCGGCGACACCGGCGGTGCCGTTGGCCGAGACGTCGTAGCCGGCCTCCAGGTTGTTGGTCATGGTGCAGCCGGAGACGATCAGGCCGTCCGCGCCCCAGTCCGAGATGCCGAACCGGTTCGCCTGGCTGTGGCACCCGATGATGCGGATGCCGCGCGGCGGATGCCAGTAGTCCTTCTGCAGCTCCAGGAAGATCCCGTTGGTGCCGTTGCCGAGGGTGGTGCAGTTGGCGATGGTGAGTCGCTCCACGTCGCCCCACCCGCCGATGCCGACGCCGATCCCGGCGCCGCCCCACTGCTGGCCGTTGTCCAGTCGGCCGCAGCCCACCACGACCACCCCGTCGATCAGGCTGTCCTGGAGGAAGTCGCAGCCCAGGCCGGTGGCCCCGGTGTGGTGGATGTAGAGGTTGCGGAACACGCCGCGGACGACGTACTGCAACCCGAGGCCCTTGGCCAGGTAGTCGTACGCGGTCTGGGCCACCCCGGAACCGTCGATCTCGAAGTCGGCGAAGGTGCAGTCCGCGATGTGCCGGTCCCGGTCCGCGCCGTGCTGCACGGTGGTCCAGTAGGCGAGCGGGACCGGCGCGGCGCGGTTTCCCTCGTTGCTGAGCAGGAACCGGGTGGCCGCCGAGCCCGCGCCGATCAGGGAGACCCCGCTGCGCCAGACGGTGCCGGCGTCGCGGATCGAGTAGAGGCCCGGCGGGCAGTAGATCACCCGCGCCCGGCCGTCGGCGTCGTAGCCGGCGCCGAGGCGGTCCACCAGCGCGGCCAGGGCCGGCTGGTCGTTGGTCGTCCCGTCGCCGGTGAGCCCGAACTCGCGGGCGTCGCACCACAGCGGGGCGCCGGCCACCGGGGTCATCCGCTGCGGGGTGGTCGTGGCAAGGCCCTTGCGCGACACCGGGAGCTCCCCTCGGGCGTACGGTCCGTGGTCCGGACCGCTTTCCCGCTCCCGCCGGGCCGTAACGCCCGGCCCGGCTCAGGCCGCGGCGCCCACCGGTTCGGCGGCGGGCGCGGCCGGGGCCGGCGGGCCGGCCGGCTGGCGCTCCCGGGTGGCCCAGAGCACGCCCAGCGTGGCCAGCAGCACCAGGCAGGACCCGAGCATGTGGGCGGCGACGAGCACGGCGGGCAGGTGGGTGAAGTACTGGACGAAGCCGATCAGGCCCTGACCCAGCTCGACCGCGAGGAGCACCCCGGCGGCCCGCGCGGCGCGCGACGCGCCGACCGCCCGGAACGCGAAGAACAACGCCACGGACAGGCCGATCAGCAGGAACACGCCGTCGGCGTGCACCTGGGAGATCGACTCCGGGTCCAGGCCGTTGCGGGCCGCGCCCTGGTCGCCGGCGTGCGGGCCGCTGCCGGTCACCCAGGTGCCGACCACCAGCACCGAGGCACTCACCACCGTGGTGATCCGGGCGAGGGTACGCAGCGGCGCCGGCACGGTCGGGGTCACCGGCCCGTCGGGCTCGCCGGTGCGCCGCCAGAGCGCGTACGCGGCGGCGATCACCACCATCGAGGCGAGGAAGTGCAGCCCGACCACCCACGGGTTGAGGTTGGTGAGCACGGTGACGCCGCCGATGACGGCCTGCGCCGGGATGCCGAACAGCACGCCGACCGCCAGCGGCAGCAGCCCGCGCCGGCGGGGCACCTGGGCCAGCACGGCCAGCACCACGGCCAGCGCGATGATCCCGACGGCGAAGGTGAGCAGTCGGTTGCCGAACTCGATCACCCCGTGCACGCCCATCTCGGACGTGGTGGTGTACGACTCGTCGGTGCACCGGGGCCAGGTGGGGCAGCCGAGGCCGGACGCGGTGAGTCGGACGGCCCCGCCGGTGACCACGATCGCGACGTTCGCGATGATCGAGGCGAACGCGAGGCGGCGCAGCAGCGTGGGGGAGACCGGGAACCGGACGGAACGCTTCACGGAGCGAATCCTACGCACCGTAGTTGATCCCGATCGGGTGACTCCGCCGACCCGGTGGTCGGAATCACCGGACCCCGGGTTTGCGGGGCTCCGACGAATTACGTAACGTTGCCGTTGTGAAAAACGCGGCAGCGCTGTCCGGAGAGCCGGTGACCAGTTCGGTCACCAGCGCGACGGCGCCCGCCGACCTGTCGACGCGGGACCGGGTCACCCAGCTCCTGCTGGAGCGGGGCGCCACCACGGCCGCGCAGCTCGGCTCCGCGCTGGGCCTGAGTCCGGCCGCGATCCGCCGGCACCTCGACGCGATGCTCGCCGACGGTGACGTCGTCGCCCGTGAGCAGACCGTGCGGGGCAGCCGGGGGCGGGGCCGGCCGGCCAAGGTGTTCGTGCTGACCGACGCGGCCCGGGTGCGCTGCGGCACCCACCACTACGACAACATGGCCACCGCGGCGCTGCGGTGGATCGCCCGTACCGGCGGCGCCGAGGCCGTCGCGGCGTTCGCGGCCGAGCAGGTCGCCGCGCTGGAGGCCCGCTGCCGGGCGGCCGTGGAGGACGCCGACGACGACGCCCCGCTCGCGCGGGCCGAGGCGCTCGCCGAGGCGCTCACCGCCGAGGGCTACGCTGCGAACGCGTCCACGATCGCGTCCGGCGGCCAGCTCTGCCAGCACCACTGCCCGGTGGCGCACGTGGCCGCCGAGTTTCCCCAGCTGTGCGAGGCCGAGACCGCGGTGATCTCCCGTCTGGTCGGCACCCACGTGCAGCGCCTGGCCACCATCGCGCACGGCGACGGCGTGTGCACCACGCACATTCCCGCCCAGTCCGGTTCCACCGTCACCACTGTGAGGACAGATAGATGACCGAGCAGATCGTCCAGCCCCTGACCCAGGAGGAGCAGCTCGCTGCCCTCGGTCGTTACGAGTACGGCTGGGCCGACCCCGACGTCGCCGGGGCGTCCGCCCAGCGCGGCCTCAACGAGGCGGTGGTCCGGGACATCTCGGCCAAGAAGAACGAGCCGGCCTGGATGCTCGACCTGCGCCTGAAGGGCCTGCGGCTGTTCGACCGCAAGCCGATGCCGGCCTGGGGCGCCGACCTCACCGGGATCGACTTCGACAACATCAAGTACTTCGTCCGGTCCACCGAGAAGCAGGCCACCAGCTGGGAGGACCTGCCCGAGGACATCAAGAACACCTACGACCGGCTGGGCATCCCGGAGGCGGAGAAGCAGCGGCTGGTCGCCGGCGTCGCGGCGCAGTACGAGTCCGAGGTGGTCTACCACAAGATCCGTGAGGACCTCGAGGAGCAGGGCGTCGTCTTCCTCGACACCGACACCGCGCTGCGCGAGCACGAGGACATCTTCAAGGAGTACTTCGGCACGGTCATCCCGGTCGGCGACAACAAGTTCGCCGCGCTGAACACCTCCGTCTGGTCCGGCGGCTCGTTCATCTACGTGCCGAAGGGCGTGCACGTGGAGATCCCGCTGCAGGCCTACTTCCGGATCAACACGGAGAACATGGGCCAGTTCGAGCGGACCCTGATCATCGTCGACGAGGGCGCGTATGTGCACTACGTCGAGGGCTGCACCGCGCCGCTCTACTCCTCCGACTCGCTGCACAGCGCGGTCGTGGAGATCATCGTGAAGAAGAACGCGCGCTGCCGCTACACGACCATCCAGAACTGGTCGAACAACGTCTACAACCTGGTCACCAAGCGCGCCGTGTGCCACGAGGGCGCGACCATGGAGTGGGTCGACGGCAACATCGGCTCCAAGGTCACCATGAAGTACCCGGCGGTCTACATGACCGGCGAGCACGCCAAGGGCGAGGTGCTCTCGGTGGCCATGGCCGGCGAGGGCCAGCACCAGGACGCCGGCGCCAAGATGGTGCACGCCGCGCCGCACACCTCCTCGACCATCGTGTCGAAGTCGATCGCCCGGGGCGGCGGCCGCACCTCCTACCGGGGCCTGGTGCAGGTGCTGGAGGGTTCGACCAGCAGCAGGAGCACGGTCAAGTGCGACGCGCTCCTGGTCGACACCATCTCCCGCTCCGACACCTACCCGTACGTCGACATCCGTGAGGACGACGTGTCGATGGGGCACGAGGCGACCGTCTCCAAGGTCAGCGACGACCAGCTCTTCTACCTGATGAGCCGGGGCCTGAGCGAGGACGAGGCGATGGCGATGATCGTGCGCGGCTTCATCGAGCCGATCGCCAAGGAGCTCCCGATGGAATACGCGCTGGAGCTCAACCGCCTGATCGAGCTGCAGATGGAAGGTGCTGTCGGCTGAGCCCGACCGCGGGCCCGGACCGGTCAGGCCGGGCCGCGCGGGCCTCGACCCGCCCTCCGGTTAATGACACCTCGTCGCAGAACAGACCAAGGAAGAGATGACTACCCAGGCTTCCGCGCCGCCCACGACCAAGTCGCAGGCGCTCCGCTCGTACGACGTCGCCGACTTCCCGGCCCTGACCGGCCTGGAGGAGGAGTGGCGCTTCACCCCGCTCAAGCGCCTGCGCGGGCTGGCCTCGTCGGCCCAGGTCGCCACCGGCGCGGTCCGGCACGAGCACGGTGACCTGCCCGAGGGCGTCACCGTCGACCGGATCGGCCGGGACGACCCGCGGGTGGGCAGCGTGCTCACCCCGTTCGACCGGGTCAGCGCGCTGGCGTACGGCGGGGCCGACGGCGCGCTGCTGGTGCAGGTCGCCCGGGACGCCGTGGTGGCGGAGCCGGTGCGCCTGCGGGTGGTCGGCGAGACCGCCGAGGCGCTCGCGTTCGGCCACACGTTCCTCGAGGTGGGCCGCTTCGCCGAGGTGACCGTGGTGCTGGAGCAGGTCGGCTCGGCCACGCTCGCCGACAACGTCGAGGTGACCGTGGCGGACGGGGCGAAGCTGACCCTGGTCACGGTCGCCGACTGGGCCGACGACGCGGTCCAGGCCCAGCACCTCAGGGTCAAGCTGGGCCGCGACGCCAAGATCGTGCACGTGCAGGTCAGCCTCGGCGGCGACCTGGTCCGGCAGTACACCTCGGTGGAGTACACGCAGCGCGGCGGCGAGGCCGAGCTGTACGGCCTCTACTTCGCCGACTCGGGCCAGCACCTGGAGCACCGGCAGTTGGTCGACCACACCGTGCCGGACTGCCGCAGCAACGTCGGCTACCGCGGCGCGCTGCAGGGCGACGACGCGCACACCGTCTGGGTGGGCGACGTGCTGATCCGGGCCGAGGCGACCGGCACCGACACGTACGAGATCAATCGGAACCTGCTGCTCAGCGACGGCGCCCGGGCCGACTCCGTGCCCAACCTGGAGATCGAGACCGGCGAGATCGCCGGCGCCGGGCACGCCAGCGCGACCGGCCGGTTCGACGACGAGCAGCTGTTCTACCTGATGGCCCGGGGCATCCCGGAGGCCGAGGCCCGGCGCCTGGTGGTGCGCGGGTTCTTCGCCGAGATGATCAACAAGATCCCGGTCGAGGACCTGCGCGAGCGGCTCGGCGACGCGATCGAGGCGCGCCTGGCGAAGGCCGGCGCCTGATGATCAGGATCTGTTCGACCGAGGACGTGCCGAAGGGCACCGCGATCAGCGCCGACGTGGACGGCGTGCAGATCGCGGTCGTGCACGGCGAGGACGACGCGTTCTACGCCGTGCGCGACGAGTGCTCGCATGCCGCCGTCGCGCTCTCCGAGGGCGAGGTCGAGGGCTGCACGCTGGAATGTTGGCTGCACGGATCCCGTTTCGACCTGCGTACCGGTGAGCCCACCGGGCTGCCCGCGACCGAACCCGTACCCGTCTACCCCGTCGAAGTCCGCGACGGCGAGATCTACGTCAGCATGACGCCGAGCAATGGAGTGACCCGATGAGCACCCTGGAGATCCGCGACCTGAAGGTGTCGGTCAAGCTGCCCGAGGGTGAGCTCAAGCCGATCCTTGATGGGGTAGACCTGACGATCAGTTCGGGTCAGACGCACGCCATCATGGGCCCGAACGGCTCCGGCAAGTCGACGCTCGCCTACTCGATCGCCGGCCACCCGAAGTACGAGATCACCGGCGGCGAGGTCACCCTCGACGGCGAGGACGTGCTCGCCATGTCCGTCGACGAGCGCGCCCGCGCCGGCCTCTTCCTGGCCATGCAGTACCCGGTCGAGGTCCCCGGCGTGTCGGTGGCCAACTTCCTGCGTACCGCCAAGACCGCGATCGACGGCGAGGCGCCGAAGCTGCGCACCTGGGCCGGCGAGCTGCGCGGCGCCATGGAGAAGCTCCAGATGGACCCGGCGTTCGCCCAGCGCAACGTCAACGAGGGCTTCTCCGGCGGCGAGAAGAAGCGGCACGAGATCGTGCAGCTGGAGCTGCTCAAGCCGAAGATCGCCATCCTGGACGAGACCGACTCCGGTCTCGACGTGGACGCGCTGCGCGTGGTCAGCGAGGGCGTGAACCGGGTCCGCGACACCGGCGACACCGGCATGCTGCTGATCACCCACTACACCCGGATCCTGCGCTACATCAAGCCGGACTTCGTGCACGTCTTCGTGGCCGGCCGGATCGTCGAGCAGGGCGGCCGCGAGCTGGCCGACAAGCTGGAGGAAGAGGGCTACGAGCGGTACGTCGCCGGGGCCGGCGCGGCGCGGGCCTGACCTGACATGACCTCGATCGCGATCCCGGCGGGCATGCCGCAGTACGACGACGTGCCCCGCTTCGACGTGGCGAAGGTGCGGGCCGACTTCCCGATCCTGGACCGGGAGGTCAACGGCCACCCGCTGGTCTACCTGGACAGCGCGAACACCTCGCACAAGCCGCGGCAGGTGCTGGACGTGCTCGCCGAGCACTACGCGCGGCACAACGCCAACGTGTCGCGCTCGGTGCACACGCTGGGCACCGAGGCGACCGAGGCGTACGAGGGCGCGCGGGCGAAGATCGCCGCGTTCGTCAACGCCCCCAGCGTCGACGAGGTGGTGTTCACCAAGAACTCCACCGAGGCGATCAACCTGGTGGCGTACGCCTTCTCCAACGCCTCGCTGCGCGCGGACGCCGACCCCCGGTTCCGGCTGGGACCCGGCGACGAGATCGTGATCTCCGAGATGGAGCACCACTCGAACATCGTCCCGTGGCAGCTGCTCGCGGAGCGCACCGGCGCGACGCTGCGCTGGTTCCCGGTCACCGACCACGGCCGGCTCGACGAGTCCGGCCTGGACGACCTGGTCACCGAGCGGACGAAGATCGTCTCGCTGGTGCACATGTCGAACATCCTCGGCACCGTCAACGCCACCTCGCGGATCACCGCGCGGGTCCGCGAGGTCGGCGCGCTGCTGCTGCTCGACTGCTCGCAGTCGGTGCCGCACCTGCCGATGGACGTGGTCGACTTCGACGCCGACTTCATCGTCTTCACCGGGCACAAGATGTGCGGTCCGACCGGCATCGGCGTGCTCTGGGGCCGGGGTGAGCTGCTCGCCGCGATGCCCCCGGTGATGGGCGGCGGCTCGATGATCGAGACGGTGACGATGGCCGGCTCGACGTTCGCCGCGCCGCCGGCCCGGTTCGAGGCGGGCACTCCGCCGATCGCCGAGGCGGTGGCGCTGGGCGCGGCGGTGGACTACCTCACCGGCATCGGCATGCCGGCCATCCAGTGGCACGAGAAGGAGCTGACGGCGTACGCGCTGGACGCCCTCGCCACCGTGCCGGGGCTGCGGATCTTCGGCCCGACCGTGCCGGTCGGCCGGGGCGGGACGATCTCCTTCGCCCTCGGTGACGTGCACCCGCACGACGTCGGGCAGGTGCTCGACTCGCTCGGTGTGCAGGTGCGGGTGGGGCACCACTGCGCCAAGCCGGTGTGCACCCGCTTCGGGGTGCCGGCGATGACGCGGGCGTCGTTCTACCTCTACACCACCACGGCGGAGATCGACGCCCTGGTGGCGGGTCTGGAGCAGGTGCGGAAGGTGTTCGAGTGATGCAGTTGGAGTCGCTGTACCAGGAGATCATCCTGGACCACTACAAGCATCCGCACGGCCGTGGCCTGCGGGAGGCGGACCCGGCGGCCCAGGTCGGCGAGGCGCACCACGTCAACCCGACCTGCGGTGACGAGATCACCGTGCGGGTGGCGACCGACGGCAGCGTGTTCACCGACATCTCGTACGACGGGATGGGCTGCTCGATCAGCCAGGCCTCGGCGAGCATCCTGCACGAGCTGCTGCGCGGCCGGGCCGCGCAGGACGCCGCCGTGGTGCACGAGGCGTTCGTCGAGTTGATGTCCGGGCGGGGCCAGGTCACGCCGGACGAGGACGTGCTCGGAGACGGGGTGGCGTTCGCGGGTGTCGCGCGCTACCCGGCCCGGGTCAAGTGCGCGCTGCTGTCGTGGATGGCGTTCAAGGACGCCGCGGCACGCGCCGGGGTGGGCGTGAGCCCGGAGGTGAAGGCATGAGCGACGAGAACATGACCCCCGAGGCCGGCGCGGTGGCGACGGACGGCACCGCCGTCAACGGAACTGTTGCCGACGGCGCGGCCGCGGGCGCGGCGGCGCCGGCCGGCGGCAAGGCCGCCATCGGTGACATCGAGGAGGCGATGAAGGACGTCGTCGACCCCGAGCTGGGCATCAACGTGGTCGACCTGGGTCTGGTGTACGGCGTGCACGTGGACGACGAGAACGTCGCTACGCTGGACATGACGCTGACCTCGGCGGCCTGCCCGCTGACCGACGTGATCGAGGACCAGGCCCGGCAGGCGCTGACCACCGGTCCCGGAGGCGGCCTGGTCAACGACATCCGGATCAACTGGGTCTGGCTGCCGCCGTGGGGCCCGGACAAGATCACCGACGAGGGGCGCGACCAGCTCCGCTCCCTCGGCTTCAACGTCTGACCGTTCCAGGGTCAGGGTTCCGGGCGCGTCACCCCTTCCGGCGTGACGCGCCCGTCTCGTTGTTCCCCCTGCTCGCGCCCCCACTGCGCGCTCTGCCCGCCGGCCGGCTCGCTCCTGCCCGTCCCGTGTCGGCCTGGCCTGTCCCGCACGGCCCGCTCCGGTCACCTCGTCGCACAGACGTACCGAAATCCGGGAAGCCGCGACCGCCAGCCAGGACAGCAGTAGATCTTGGTAGGAAACGGCCCTTATAGGGGCCGTTTCCTACCAAGATCTCCAAGCCGGGCCGCGAGCAGGGCGGACACGGCGGGAAATCCGGTGGCGGGGTGGGGGAGCGGGTTGCACGATGAGCGGGTGATCGAGGCGTACCCGAAGCAGGCTCCTGTCCGTGCGGCCACCGCCGCGCGCCGACAGCGTGCCGTGCCGCCGGCCGCCGCGATCCCTCGCCCCCCGTCGTGACCGGGGCGTTCCTCGCCGGGCTGGTCGCCGGCTACGGCGTCGCCATCCCGGTAGGCGCGATCGCGATCCTCATCCTCGGCCTGAGCGCCCGCGCCGGGTTCCGGGTCGGGGCGGCCGCGGCGCTGGCCGTGGCCACCGCCGACGGGCTCTACGCCGCGGCCGCCGCGCTCGGCGGCGCCGGGCTGGCCGGGTTCCTGGCCCCGGTCGCCGGACCGTTGCGGGTGGTCGCGGCGCTGGTGCTGCTCGGCATCGCCGCGCACGGCCTGTGGCGGGCCTGGTCCGCGCGGCGGGAGGTGGCGAGGGCCCCGGCCGGGCGAGGGCTGCACACCCCGACCCGGGCGTACGCGGCGGTGCTCGGTCTGACCCTGCTCAACCCGGCGACGGTGCTCTACTTCGCCGCGCTGGTGCTGGGCCGCCGTGATGCCGCCGACCCGGACCCGGCAGCCGCCGCGCTGTTCGTCACCGGGGCGTTCCTGGCCTCGGCGAGCTGGCAGCTGCTGGTCGCCGGCGGCGGCTCGGTGGTGGGGCGCGCGTTGGCCGGGCCGCGTGGTCGCCTGCTCACCGGACTGGTCTCCAGCGCCCTGATCGCCGCACTCGCGGTCACCACGCTCCTGCCCGGCTGACTAGCCTGTCGAGGGCGAGGAGGTGTGCGATGGGGAGCACCCGAGGTCTGACCGTGGGGATCGCGCTGGTGACCGGCCTGCTCGTGGCCTGTGACGACGGGCGCGGCCGGGACGACGTCCCGACCGGGGAGACCGCGGTGAACTGGTCGGCGCCGGTGACCACGGTGTCCGCTCCCACCGGGCGCACAGTGACCCTGCGCACCGGCCCGCCCCGCTGCTGGCGGGTCAGCGAGGTCCGGTCCGACGGCACGGAGACGGGCGCGGTCAGCGCCTGCCACGGCCCGCCGGCGACGGCGGCCTCCCGCGTGTTCGGGGTCGTCGTGGTGGTCAGCGCCTGTTCGGGCGCGACGTCCGTGGCGGTCGGGGAGCCTCCTCGACGGACGGTCGTCGAGGACGTCTCCGACGGCATCTTCCTGGTGCCGCCCGGTCTGCTCCCAGCGGACGCGCCCGCGGTCACGTACGCCTGCCGCACCGCCACCGGTGAGGACGGGCCGCGGACGACGGTGGACGTCGCCGGCTGAGTTCCACCGCTGGGTAGGGTCGGTGCCATGAGCAGCCGACCCGCAGCCGGAGGCGGCCGGTGGGTGGAGGTCGACCCGGCCCGCGTCGTGCGCTGGGTCGAGGGCTTCGCCGAGCGGCACGGCCCGCCCACCACCACCGCCCTGGGGTACGGGCTGCTGCTCACCGCCCCGGACGGGGCCACGGCCGAGCTGCACACCCCGCCCGGCGCGCGCCCCGCGCCGGACTTGGAGGCGTTCGCCGGAGTGGCCGCCGCGCCCCGCCGGCTCGGGTTGCTGCTGGCCCGCAAGGGCGCGGTGGCGGTCGGGGTGGCCGACGGCACCGAGCTGGTGGTCTCCAAGGTGGACACCCGCTACGTGCAGGGGCGCACCGCCGCGGGGGGCTGGTCCCAGCAGCGGTTCGCCCGGCGGCGGGACAACCAGGCGAAGGCGGCGTTGGGCGACGCGGCCGATCTCGCCGTACGCCTGCTGTTGCCGGCGGCCGGGACGCTCGCGGCGTTGGTCTGCGGCGGCGACCGGCGGGCGGTGGACACGGTGCTGGCCGACCGGCGGCTGGCGCCGCTCGCGGCGCTGCGGGCGGAGCGGCTGCTCGACGTGCCGGAGCCCCGGCACGCGGTACTGGTCGCGGCCGTCTCCGCCGCCCGGGCGGTCCACATCCTGGTCCGCTGAACGGGAAAGATCGCCTCAAGTGCGGTCAATCGACGTCACCAACGGTGCATCGAACGACGACGATGCATAGGGTCGGTGTCGTGACGTGGCGGGTCTCCGGGCGACCCGCCAGGGCAGCGTCACGTCCGCCAGTCAGGCACCGACCTCGTTGGGAGACAGGAACTTCATGAGCGGATATCGAATCGCCCGGTGGCACCGCCGTGCGACACAGCTTCTCGCCGCGGTGGCGGCGATGTGCGCCGCGGGCGTCATGTCCACGGCGGGCCCGGCGGCCGCGGGTGCCGGCACCGCCGCGTCGGCCGCGCCGACGGTCACCGCCGTCACCGCGGGCGGCGCGCACACGTGTGCGATCAGCGCCGACGAGGGCCTGTGGTGCTGGGGCTCGAACTACGCCGGCCAGCTCGGCGACGGGACCACCACGAACCGGAGCACGCCGGCGCGGGTCGACACCGCCACCTGGGCCGCCGTCGACGGTGGCTCCGGCCACACCTGCGGGATCCGGACCGACGGCACGCTGTGGTGCTGGGGCTCGAACTTCCGGGGCCAGCTCGGTGACGGGACCACCACCAGCCGGAGCGTGCCGGTGCGGGTCGGCACCGCCACCACCTGGGCCCGGGTCAGCGCCGGCCCGCAGCACACCTGCGCCGTGCGGACCGACGGCACGCTCTGGTGCTGGGGCTTCAACCGGACCTCGCAGCTGGGCGTCGGCACCTCGCCGTGGGTCGCGAACACCCCGCTGCAGGTCGGCACCGCGACCACCTGGGCGAACGTCTCGACCGGCTTCGGGCACACCTGCGCCGTCCGCACCGACGGCACGCTGTGGTGCTGGGGTCTCAGCTCGGACGGGCAGCTCGGCCTCGGCTTCCTGGGCTCCCAGACGACGCCCGCGCAGGTCGGCACCGCGACCACCTGGACCGGCGTCACCGCCGGGTACGCACACACCTGTGGCATCCGGTCCGGCGCGCTGTGGTGCTGGGGCGAGAACGGGTACGGGCAGCTGGGCGTGAGCGGCACCTTCCAGACCGCGCCGGTCCAGGTCGGCACGACCACCACCTGGAGCACGGTCGCGGCGAGCGGCGACGCGACGTGCGCGTCCCGCGCCGACGGCAGCCTGTGGTGCTGGGGCAAGAACACGACCGGCCAGGTGGGCGACGGCACCACCACCCACCGGTCCGCGCCGACCCGCGTCGGTGACGCCACCACCTGGACCGGCGGCCTCGCGGTGGCCGACCACGCGTGCGGGATCCGTACCGACGGCGGCCTGTGGTGCTGGGGCGACAACAGCGGCGGGCAGTTGGGCGACGGGACCACCGTCGAGCGCTCCACCCCGGCGCAGGTGACAGTGCCGGCCTGACCGGTCGGGGGTACGAGTCGGGCCGCCGGCCCGCCCGCTGTCGAGGTCAGCGGTGCGGGCCGGCGGCCCGGGCGTGGCGCCGGTCAGGCGTCCGGGGTCACTGGCTGGAGCCGAAGGTGTCGCAGGACTTCGGGTCGCCGGTGGTGAAGCCCTTGGTGAACCACTGCTTGCGCTGCTCCGAGGAGCCGTGGGTGAACTCGTCCGGGTTCACCGGCCGGCCCGAACGCTGCTGGATGGCGTCGTCGCCGATCTTCTCGGCGGTGTCGATCGCCTGCTGGATGTCCTGGTCGGTGATGCTCTTGAAGATCTTCTGGCCGCCCTCGTCGGCGGTGCCGGTGGCGTTCTTCGCCCAGGCGCCGGCGTAGCAGTCGGCCTGCAGCTCCAGCTTGACCGAGAGCGCGTTGGCGTTCTGCGGGTCGCGCTGCTGCTGGCGGCGCATCTGCGCCTCGGTGCCGAGCAGGTCCTGCACGTGGTGGCCGTACTCGTGGGCCAGCACGTACGGCTGGGCGAACTCACCCTCGGCGCCGAGCTGGTCGGCGAGCAGCCGGTAGAACGTGAGGTCGATGTAGACCAGGTCGTCGGCGGGGCAGTAGAACGGGCCCACCCCGGAGTCGGCGGCGCCGCAGCCGGTGCTGACGTTCTGGCTGAAGAACACCGTCTTGGACGGCTGGTACTGCTCGCCGAAGACCTCCGGCATGGCGGTGCGCCAGTAGGCCTGGATCGAGTTGACGTACAGCGTGTTGCGGCAGTCGAGCTGCTTCAGCGCGTCCTCGGCCGAGCACTTCTGCTCCAGCGAGGTGTTGTCGCCCTGCTCGGAGCCGCCGCCGTTGGTGGCGGCGTTCAGGCCGAAGCCGCCGCCCACCAGGGCGACCAGCACGGCGATGATGATGCCCACGATCCCGCCCCGGCCGCCGCCGCCGGGGATCGGGATGCCCATCCCGCCGCCTCCGCCGCCGGACCCTCGCCGGTCGTCCACCTGACTGGTGTCGACCCGCGCGTTCTCATTCAGCTCCATGTTGACCCCGATCACCGATGTGTCCGTGTGTGGTGGTTGCGGTACCGGACCGGGTCCGGACGGCGGATTCGGTACCCGATGATCTTGCGCGGTAATCCGACGGAGTGGGCGCCGGTCGCCCGGTACACTTGGCGCCGTGCTGCGCTGCGAAGGCTGAACGGCCCCGCGCCGACGGGAAATCACTACCCGCCGGCGCTTTCGCGTGCCCTGAGTCAGCCCTTCCGGACCCGAGAGCGAGTACTCCGAAATGATCACTGCCACCGGCCTGGAACTGCGCGCCGGTTCCCGGATCCTGCTGTCCGACACCACCCTGCGCGTGCAGCCGGGCGACCGGATCGGCCTGGTCGGCCGCAACGGCGCCGGCAAGACCACCACCCTCAAGGTGCTCGCGGGGGAGGGTCAGCCGTACGCCGGGCAGATCGACCGGCGCAGCGCCATCGGCTACCTGCCGCAGGACCCCCGTACCGGTGACCTCGACGTCACCGGCCGCGACCGGGTGCTCTCCGCGCGCGGGCTGGACGTCCTCATGGCGCAGATGAAGGAGCTGGAGAACAAGCTCGCCGAGGGCGCCGACGACGAGCGGTTGGTCCGCCGCTACGGCGCGCTGGAGGACCAGTTCGCCTCCCTCGGCGGCTACGCGGCCGAGGCCGAGGCGGCCCGGATCTGCGCCAACCTCGGCCTGCCCGACCGTGCCCTGGCGCAGACCATCGGCACGCTCTCCGGCGGTCAGCGCCGCCGCATCGAGCTGGCCCGGATCCTGTTCCGCGACGCCGGCGAGAACGGCGGCGGCATCCTGCTGCTCGACGAGCCGACCAACCACCTCGACGCCGACTCGATCACCTGGCTGCGCGGCTTCCTCGCCAACCACAAGGGCGGCCTGATCGTGATCTCCCACGACGGGTCGCTGCTGGAGTCCGTGGTCAACAAGGTGTGGTTCCTGGACGCCACCCGGTCCGTGGTCGACACCTACAACCTCGGCTGGAAGGCGTACCTGGAGGCGCGCGAGACCGACGAGCGGCGCCGCCGCCGGGAGCGGGCCAACGCGGAGAAGAAGGCCGGCGCGCTGATGGCGCAGGCGGACAAGATGCGGGCCAAGGCCACCAAGACGGTCGCCGCGCAGAACATGGCCCGCCGGGCCGAGAAGCTGATCTCCGGGCTGGAAGAGGTACGCCACGCCGACAAGGTGGCCAAGGTGCGCTTCCCCAACCCGGCGCCGTGCGGCAAGACGCCGCTGACCGCCACCGGCCTGTCCAAGTCGTACGGGTCGTTGGAGATCTTCACCGACGTCAACGTGGCGGTGGACCGGGGTTCCCGGGTGGCCATCCTCGGCCTCAACGGCGCCGGCAAGACCACCCTGCTGCGGATGCTCGGCGGCCTGCTGGAGTCGGACACCGGCGAGGTGCGCCCCGGGCACGGGCTGCGGCTGGGCTACTACGCCCAGGAGCACGAGACGCTGGACGTGGACCGGACGATCCTGGAGCACATGCGCAGCGCGGCCTCGGACCAGACCGACACCGACCTGCGCAAGATTCTCGGCGCGTTCCTGTTCTCCGGCGAGGACGTGGACAAGCCGGCGGGTGTCCTCTCCGGCGGGGAGAAGACCCGGCTGGCGCTGGCCACGCTGGTCTGCTCGGGCGCCAACGTGCTGCTGCTCGACGAGCCGACGAACAACCTCGACCCGGTCAGTCGTGAGCAGGTGCTCGACGCCATCGCCCGCTACCCGGGCGCGATCGTGCTGGTCACCCACGACCCGGGCGCGGTCAGCGCGCTCAAGCCGGACCGCGCCATCCTGCTGCCCGACGGAGACGAGGACGCCTGGTCCGACGACCTCCTGGAACTGGTCGAGCTGGCCTGATCCCCACCACCGCCCGTTCCGCGACGAGGTCGTCGGGGTCGGTACGGATCAGCCGGTCGGAAGGATCACTCTATCGGGAAGCTGACATTGCGTAGCGTGTCGGTTGGCGAATAGTTGATATCTGGCGCATGATCGTCCGAGGCGGTCTAATAGGTGGGACCGTATCCGAACCGCACAGTCTGGGACGTGAGGAATCAGCATGGCAGCCACCGGCACAGCCACCAGCACTGAGAAGGGTCGCCGGATCGTCGGGGCCGAGCGTCAGACGCTCGCCAAAGACCTGGTAAAGCGGTACACCGGCGGAGAGAGCATCCGTGCTCTGGCGGCCTCGACCGGCCGTTCCTACGGGTTCATCCACCGGGTGCTCACCGAGTCCGGGGTGCAGCTGCGGCAGCGCGGCGGCGCCCGGCGCCGCAAGAAGGCGTGACCCGCCCCCCAGCGTCGTCCATCAGCGCCGCGCTCCGGGTGGTCCGGTGACCGCCGAGACGACCGGAGTGCGACTCGACTGCGACGGGCCGGTCGCGACGGTGACGTTGTGCCGGCCCGACGTTCTCAACGCCCAGACCCCGGCGATGTGGCGCGCGATGAGCGACTTCTCCCGGGACCTGCCCGGCGACGTCCGCGTCGTCGTCGTACGCGGGGAGGGCCGGGCGTTCTCCGCGGGCCTGGACCTGGCGGTCGCCGGCGCCACCGGGCCCGGTTCCTTCGCCGAGCTGGCCACGCTGTCCGAGGCGGAGTGCGCCGACCGGATCGCCGAGTACCAGGGCGGCTTCACCTGGCTGCACCGGCCGGACGTCATCTCGATCGCCGCCGTGCAGGGCCACGCCATCGGCGCGGGCTTCCAGCTCGCCCTCGCCTGCGACCTGCGCGTGCTCGCCGCCGACGCCAAGCTGTCCATGGCCGAGGTCACCCTCGGTCTGGTCCCCGACCTGGCCGGCACCCGCCGCCTGGTCGAGCTGGTCGGCTATTCCCGGGCGCTGGAGATCTGCGCCACCGGCCGCCGGATGGACGCCGCCGAGGCGGACCGGATCGGCCTGGCCACCCTGGTGGTGCCCGACGACGAGCTGGACGCCGCCGTCCGCGACCTGTCGGCCGGGCTGCTGGCCAACAACCGGGACGCGATCGTGGAGATCAAGGCGTTGCTCGCCGGCGCGGTCGGACGCTCGCACGCCGAGCAGCAGCGGGCCGAGCGGGAGGCGCAGACGCGGCGGATCCGGGACCTGGCCGGACGGGGCGAATAGTAAGGACCGTTCGGGAAGATCCGGGTTACTCGCGAGGTTGTCACAGGCGTCGGGAGAATTGAACCCGACGGTTCATGCTGCCCGACGACCCGGAGGTGACGGATGTCCAACCACATGGCCGGCGGCGGCATGGGCGGCTGGAGCATGCTCCGGTCGCTGCGCAACCGCGACGAGGTCTCCGCCCACCAGCTCAAGCGCGGCACCGCCCGGCGGATCGTCGCCTTCGCCGGGCCCTACCGGCGCGACATCGTCGTCTTCCTGCTCACCGTGATCGTGGCCGCCGTGATCGGCGTGGCCACCCCGCTGCTCGCCGGTGACGTCATCGACGCGATCGCCGGCGGCGGCCCGGCCGCCCAGTCCACCGTCGTCCGGCTCGCCCTGATCATCGCCGTGCTGGCCGTGGCCGACGCGCTCTTCTCCCTGGCCCAGCGGTGGTATTCCGCCCGCATTGGCGAGGGCATCATCCTCGACCTGCGCACCCGGGTCTACGACCACGTCCAACGGATGCCGTTGCAGTTCTTCACCCGCACCCAGACCGGGGCGCTGGTCAGCCGGCTCAACAACGACGTGCTAGGCGCCCAGCGGGCGTTCACCTCGACGCTGTCCGGGGTGGTCAGCAACGTCATCCAACTCGTGCTCACGGCCGGGGCGATGCTCGTGCTGTCCTGGCAGATCACCGTGTTGGCGCTGGTGCTGCTGCCGATCTTCATCATTCCGGCCCGCCGGGTCGGCCGGCGGCTGGCCGAGATCACCCGGGAGTCCTACAACCTCGACGCCAAGATGAACGCCACCATGACCGAGCGGTTCGGTGTCGCGGGCGCCCTGCTGGTCAAGCTGTTCGGCGCGCCGGAGGTGGAGGCCGACCGGTTCGCCCGCCGGGCCGAACGGGTCCGCGACATCGGCATCCAGTCCGCGATGTACTCGCGCACGTTCTTCGTGGCGATGCTGCTGGTGGCCTCGCTGGCGCAGGCGCTGACCTACGGTGTGGGCGGCTGGCTCGCGGTCGCCGGCGCGGTCAGCGCGGGCACCGTCGTCAAGCTGGCCCTGCTGCTCACCCGTCTCTACGGTCCGCTCACCGCGTTGTCCAACGTCCGGGTCGACGTGATGAGCGCGTTGGTCTCCTTCGACCGCGTCTTCGAGGTGCTCGACCTGCGCCCGGGCATCGAGGAGAAGCCGGACGCGGTGCCGGTCCCGCCGCGTAACGGCCGGGTCGAGTTCCGTGACGTGCGCTTCCGCTACCCGACCGCCGCCGAGGTGTCACTGGCCTCGCTGGAGGAGGTCACCACGCTCGACCGCACGGTCAACGAGCCGGTGCTCAAGGGCGTCTCGTTCGCCGTCGAGCCCGGGCAGATGGTGGCCCTGGTCGGCCCGTCCGGCGCCGGCAAGTCGACGCTGTCCATGCTGATCTCCCGGATCTACGACGTCACCGACGGCCAGGTGCTGGTCGGCGGCGTCGACGTGCGCGATGCGACGCTCGCCTCGCTGCGCGACGAGATCGGTGTGGTGACGCAGGATTCGCACCTGTTCCACGAGACGATCCGGGAGAACCTGCGCTACGCCAAGCCCGACGCCACCGACGACGAGATCTGGGCGGCCCTTGCCGGCGCGCAGGTCGCGGACCTGGTGCGCGCGCTGCCCGACGGGCTCGACACCACCGTCGGCGAGCGCGGCTACCGCTTCTCCGGCGGCGAGAAGCAGCGCATCGCGATCGCCCGCCTGCTGCTGAAGGCCCCGTCGATCGTGATCCTCGACGAGGCCACCGCGCACCTCGACTCGGAGAGCGAGGCGGCGGTGCAGCGGGCCCTGTCGGTGGCGCTGACCGGGCGCACCGCGCTGGTGATCGCGCACCGGCTCTCCACCGTGCGCGACGCCGACCAGATCCTGGTCCTGGATGAGGGGCGCATCGTCGAGCGCGGCCGGCACGACGAGCTGGTGGCGGTCGGCGGTCTCTACGCCGAGCTCTACCGCACCCAGTTCGCGGTCGCCGACTCGCCGGCGCCCTACGCCGAGCCGGAGCAGCCCGAGCCGGTGGTGACCACGGTGCCGATGGGCACCTACGTCGCCCAGGAGAGCATGCCGCCCGCCACCGCCAACTAGGGCAGCCGGCCCACCGACCGAAGACCTCCGCTGCCGGGCTTGACCCTGACGCTGCGTCAACCCCCGATGCTGACCGTCATGAGCAGTCAGGTGGAACAACGGCCCGCGATACACGTGCGAGGGCTGGAGAAATCGTTCACGCGCGTCACGGTGTTGCGCGGCGTGGACTTCGACGTGGCCCCGGGCAGCATCTTCGCGCTGCTCGGCTCGAACGGGGCGGGCAAGACCACGGTGGTGAGGATCCTCGCCACGCTGCTGCGGGCCGACGCGGGGACCGCCCGCGTCAACGGCTTCGACGTCGGGACGCGGGCCGCCGACGTACGGGAGTCCATCAGTCTCACCGGGCAGTTCGCCGCGGTCGACGAGATCCTCACCGGGCGGGAGAACCTGGTCCTGGTCGCCCGGCTGCGACACCTCAGGGACCCCGGCGCGATCGCGGACGACCTGCTGCGGCGTTTCGCGCTGACCGAGGCGGGCGCTCGCAGGGTGGCGACGTACTCCGGTGGGATGCGCCGTCGTCTGGACATCGCGATGAGTCTCATCGGGGATCCACCGGTCATCTTCCTCGACGAGCCGACGACCGGGCTGGACCCCGAGGCGCGCATCGAGGTGTGGCAGGCGGTCAAGGACCTGGCGGCGCGGGGGACCACGGTGCTGCTCACCACGCAGTACCTCGACGAGGCCGAGCACCTCGCCGACCGGGTCGCGATCCTCCACGAGGGCCGGATCATCGTCGAGGGCACCGTGCCCGAGCTCAAGCGGCTCCTCCCACCCACCGAGGTCCAGTACGTCGAGAAGCAGCCGACCCTCGAGGACGTCTTCCTCGCCCTGGTCGGTGCCGACGCCCAGGGGGCACAGCGATGAACAGGCACCTGCTCGGTGACACCGCCGTTCTCCTGGGACGGTCGCTGCGCCACGTCGCCCGCAGCCCGGACACGATCATCACGACCGCGATCATGCCGATCGCCTTCATGCTGCTGTTCGTCTACGTCTTCGGCGGCGCGATCGACACCGGCACCGACTCGTACGTGAACTATCTGCTGCCCGGCATCCTGCTCATCACGATCGCGTCGGGCATCTCGTACACCGCGTTCCGGATCTTCCTCGACCTGCGGGGTGGTCTCGTGGACCGGTTCCGGTCCATGCCGATCGCACGGTCCGCCATCCTGTGGGCGCACGTCCTGACCTCGCTGGTCGCGAACCTGGTCTCGATCACGGTGGTCGTCCTCGTCGCCCTGGTGATGGGTTTCCGCACGGGGGCGGGGGTGCCGGGGTGGCTCGCGGTCGCCGGCATCCTGGCCCTGTTCACCCTGGCGCTGACCTGGCTCGCCGTGCTCCCCGGCCTGGCCGCGAAGTCCGCGGACGGTGCGAGCGCGTTCTCCTACCCGCTGATCCTCCTGCCGTTCGTCAGCTCGGCGTTCGTGCCGACCGACACCATGCCCGGCCCGGTCCGCGCGTTCGCCGAGAACCAGCCGGTGACCTCCATCGTCGACACGATCCGGGCCCTGTTCGACCAACGGCCGGTAGGCGCCGGCATCTGGACCGCCCTCGCCTGGTGCGTCGGCCTCCTGGTCGTGGCCTTCGTCTTCGCCACCATCTCCTACCGTCGGCGGACCTCCTGAGTCGAGGCGACGGGGCCGGGCACGTCGAGGGCAGGATCAGAGGATGTTGACGATCGGGCAACTCGCGGCGTACGCCGGCGTCACGGTGCGGGCGGTGCGGCACTACCACCAGGTCGGGCTGCTGCCCGAGCCGGAACGGGACGCCTCCGGCTACCGGCGGTACGGCCCGACGGCGGTGGTGTCGCTGATCAGGATTCGCACGCTCGCCAATGCCGGGGTGCCCCTGTCGGAGATCAGCCGGCTGCTCGACGCCGACGAGTCGGCATTCACCGAAGGGATCCACCGGATCGACAGCCGTCTTCGCGACCAGATCGAACGGCTCGAAACCAGCCGTCGGCAGATCGCCCAGCTCGCCGCCGGGGACGCGCTGGCCGTCCCGGCGGAGGTGACCACCTACCTCGACCGGCTGCGGGAGATCGGAGTGTCGGAGCGGGTGGTGAACGGCGAGCGGGACGGGTGGATCCTGCTCGCGGCCCGCTGGCCCGATCGGGTCCGGGAATTCATCCCCTACAAGATCGCGCAGCTCGACGACCCGCACGTCGTCCGGCTCTACCGGACCCTGTCGGAGGTCTTCGACGGTGACGGTGACGGTGCCGGCGATCCGCGGTTGGAGGAGGCCGCCGACATCATGGCCTGCCTGGCCGAGCAGGCCGACACCGGCGGCGAGGTCCACGCCGACTACGACGACATGCCCCACGATCTCCTGGATGCGCTCGCCGTCGAATCCGATCCGCGCGTGCGGCGTCTGGTGGAGCTGATGCGCGAGCGCGGCTGGTCCGGCTGGAACCGCATGGAGCGGCTGGCATAGCCGCGTTCCCGGCTATCCGCCGGCGACCGCGGCGCGCAGCTCGCCGAAGGCGGCGCCGAGCGTCTCCGGGGTGAAGTGGGCGTTCAGCCCGCTCGGGTTGGGCAGCACCCAGAGCCGGGCGGGCCCGAGCGGTTCCGGCTGCCGCCCGAACCCGGCCTTCGGCCGGACGAACCCGATCCGGTACGCGGTCACCCCGACCACCGCCACCCAGCGGGGCCGGTAGTGCTCGACCTTCGCGGTCAGCTCGCGGGCGCCGTCGACCAGCTCCTCGGCGGTCAGCTCGTCGGCGCGGGCGCTGGCCCGGGCCACCATGTTGGTGATGCCCAGTCCCAGCGCGGGCAGCGTGTCCTGCTCGCTGGGGTGCAGTTGGCGCGGGGTGAAGCCGCCGCGGTGCAGCGCCGGCCAGAACCGGTTGCCGGGCCGGGCGAAGTGCCAGCCGGTGGCGGCCGACCACAGGCCCGGGTTGATGCCGACGAAGAGCACGTTCAGCCCGGGTGCGATCACGTCGGGCAGCAGCCGGTCGGCCGCGGCGGCGAGCTGTTCCCGGCTGGGCCGGGGATGACGCCGGTCCGGTGTGCCCGGGCCGGGCGCGGGTTCCGGCCGGCCGCCCGCCGGTCGACGTCGATCGCTCACCGAACCGCCCCCACCGGTCGCGAGGTCACCCCGGCCGTCCTCACAGGCCGCGCAGGGCGCCGCCGTCGACCGGGACGCTCACCCCGGTGACGTAGCCGGCGGCGGGGGAGAGCAGGAACGCGGCCACCCGGCCGAACTCGGCCGGGTCGCCGATGCGGCGCAGCGGGATCGCCGCCTCGGCCTCGGCGCGGGCCCGATCGGCGTTGCCGGCGGCGGCCAGCAGCTCCCGGTTGCGGTCCGTCATGATCCGCCCCGGCAGCAGGCTGAACACCCGTACGCCGCGTGGGCCGTACTCGTCGGCCATGTCCTTGGCCACGCCGGCCAGGCCGGGCCGCAGGCCGTTGGAGATGCCGAGGCCGGGCAGCGGCCCCCGGACCGAGGTGGAGAGCACCAGCCCGATCGCGCCCCCGTCGCCGAGCGCGCCGGCCACCGTCCGCGCGACCCGGACGCTGCCCAGGAAGACCGTCTCGAAGGACTCCCGCCACTGCGCGTCGGTGACCTCGGCGGCGGTGCCCCGGGGCGGGCCGCCGACCGAGACCAGCGCGCCGTCGAGGCGGCCGAAGTGCTCCCGGGCCGCCGCGACGAGCCGCTCCGGGGTGCCCGGGTCGGTGAGGTCGGCGGTCAGCCCGATCGCCCGTTCCGGGTCACCGAGCGCGTCGATCGCGGCGGCCACCCGTTCCGGGGCCCGAGCGGAGATCACCACGCGGGCGCCGTCGGCGACGAGCTGTTCGGCGGTGGCGAAGCCGAGGCCGCCGGAGGCGCCGGTGAGCACGTACACCCGGTCGGCGAGTCCGAGATCCATGCCTCCGATCCTGCCGTACCGCGGGGCGCGTGTCAGCGCGGGGCGGCTCGCAGCAGGCGTACCCGGCCGGCGAGCTGGGCCGCGACGGCGCCGCCGGCCCGGGCGACGGCCGGGAGGCGGCGGGGCCGGGGCGCGGTGCGGCCGTCGTAGCGGCTCGCGGCCTCGCGGGCGGCGAGCTCCTCCGCGCCGAGCGGCGGCAGGGCGCCCCGGTCGCGCAGCTCGCGGGCCAGGTCCCAGCCGTCACGCAGCGAGCCGTTGGTGGGCCGGCCGTCCGCCCAGCCGGTGAACGTGGCCGGCCAGTCGGCGCCGAGGCCGGCGGCGAGCAACGGCCAGTGCCGGGCCACGTCGCCGGCCCGCTTGCGCAGCAGCGCCCGGCGCGCGGCGTCGACCGGCGTCGGGGCGAAGCCGGGCGGCAGCGGCCCGCCCGCGACCAGCGCCGCCACCAGCTCGGCCTGCCGGGCCGCCAGGTCGCCGCTCACGTGACCACCGGATACCCGGAGGCGGTGGCGAGCGCGTCCAGCTCGCCGCGCAGCTCGGCGGCGGGCGGGTAGTGGCCGTCGCGTTCCAGCAGCAGCGCCGGCGGGCGGCGTCGGGCGCACAGCTGACGGACCAGGTCGAGCACCTCGGCGGGGACCGGGTCGGTGTGCGTGTCGTGGTAGAAGCCGCCGGCCTCGGCGCCGCCGGCCACGTGCACGTAGGCGATCCGGTCCAGCGGCAGCCGGTCGAGCAGGGCGGTCGGGTCGCCGCCCCGGTTGCGGGCGTTGGCGTGCACGTTGGCGACGTCGAGCAGCAGCAGCGCGTCGGTGGCGGCGAGGATCTCGGTGAGGAAGTCGGCCTCGTCCAGCTCGTCGTCGGGCCAGTCGAAGAGCGCCGCGATCGGCTCCAGCGCCAGCGGCACCGGCAGCTCCGCCTGCGCCCGCCGCACGTTGGCCACCACCGCGGCCACCGCCTCCCGGCTGCGCGGCAGCGGCAGCAGGTGTCCGGCCTCCAACCCGCCGGCGCGCACGAACGCGATGTGCTCGCTGACCAGCGGCGCCTCCAGCGCCGCGGCCACCCCGGCCAGGTGCGCCACCCGGGCCGGGTCGACGGGTTCCGCGCCGCCGAGGGACAGCCGCACCCCGTGGGGTACGACGGTGACGCCGCGCTCGCGCAGCTCGGCCAGGCCGGCCGGGAGCGGCCCGGTCGGGGCGACCGCCTCCGCGACCACCTCGACGAAGCGCAGCCCCGGCAGCCCGGCGACGAAGCCGGCGATCTCGGGACGCCAGCCGATGCCGACGCCGGACGGGCCGCTCATCCGCCGCACCCGCCACCGCCGCCGCAACCCCCGCCGCCGGAGCAGGAGCTGCCGCCGGAGCAGGAGGAGCTGCCGCCGGAGCAGGAGCTGCCACCGCCGCACGAGGTGCCCGTGCTGCCCGCCGAGCCCATCGCCTGTCGTTGGATCTCGGCCTGCTCGGCGAAGCCCGGATCCATCGTCCAGAGCGTGGCGGTGCCGAACAGGGCCACGCCCAGGGCCGCGTCCGACGGGCCGTACGTGGCGTACGCCGGTGCGGCGGCGGGCCGCAGCCAGGCGTGCCGGCGACGCAGGTCGCGCAGCGCGGCGGTGGCCGCCCGGGTGCGCCAGGGCACGCGGTTGAGCAGGAGGAACGCGATGAACAGCGGGACCAGGGTGAGCATCAGGAAGCCGGCGGGCCGGCTGTGGGAGAGCCCGACGAAGGCGCGCAGGAGGCCGATCGCGAGCAGGACGCCGATCAGCACGGCGCCGCGCCGCAGTGACCGGCGTCGGTCCTGGTCCAGGGCCAGGCCCCGGCGGACCAGGCCGTCGCGCAGCTCGTCGAGCGCGCGCCGGACCCACTCGTCGCGGGCCAGCTCGCGGGTGCGCAGGCCACGGGTGGCGGCGTGGCGGACGGCCTGGTCGAGCGGGGTGACGCCGGCCGGCAGCGGTCCGCCGGGGGCCAGCCGCCGGTCCGGGTGCGCGCCGACCGCGCCGGCCCGGCGCAGCCCGCCGAGCGAGGTCCAGACCGCGAGCTGGTCGCCGCCGTTGAGGTACGCGACCTGCTGCGGTCCGAGCGCGCCGTGGTCGGTGACCGGGGTGCCGGCGAGCGCCCGGAACCGGTGCACCGCCGTGCCCACGACCAGGACGACGGCGGCCACGAGGTACCAGCGCAGGAAGACGGGACCGGGAATGCCCCAGGTGTCGGCCGCGAGGACGGTCATGGGCTGCTCCTGTCGCGAGGGGGTCGCGGCTCATTGTGGAGCAGGAGCGCCAGTGTCGATCTCCGCGGAGGGCCGAGTTACCGGACCGAGACTCAGTGCCGGCGGACGGCCTCCTCGACCAGGTCGAGCACCCGGCTCAGGTCGCCGGCCGGACGCCCCATCGCCAGGTGCAGCACCAGCCCGTCGTAGGCCAGCTCCAGGAACTGGGCCAGCACGTCGATCGGCACGTCGTCGCGGAGCACGCCGGCCTCGCGTTGGCGGAGCAGGCGTTCCCGGGTCGCCTCCGCGATGGCGGCCGAGCGTTCCGCCCAGCGCCGGGCGAAGGCCGGGTCGGTGCGCAGGCGGCGGGAGACCTCCAGCTGGCTGCCGAGCCAGCCGGTGGTGTCCGGGGAGACGGCCCGGGCGAGCAGGTCGCGCATCACCTGGACCAGGCCGTTGCGGGCGACGGTCTCGACCATGGCGGCGGCGTCGTCCTCGGCCACGGCGAGGAAGAGCGAGTCCTTGTCCCGGAAGTGGTGGAAGATCGCGCCCCGGGACAGTCCGGTGGCCTCCTCCAGCCGTCGCACGGTCGCGCCCTCGTAGCCGTGCCGGGCGAAACACGCCCGCGCGGCGCCCAGGATCTCCTGTCGGCGCGCGTCGAGCTGGTCCTGACTTACTCTGGGCACGGGAACGATCGTCGCAGGTGGAGACGGCCGACGCAAACCGTACGTACGGCTTGGGAGAGGGTCCGCTAGCATCCCGGTCGTGTCGCTCCCCTCCCGCCCGCTGACCGTCGCCGCCGTGCAGGCCGAACCCGTGCCCGGCGACGTCGCCGGCAACGCCCGCACCGCCGCGCGCCTGGTCGGGCGCGCCGGTGCCCGCGTCGTGGTGCTGCCGGAGTTGTTCCTGCCGGCGTACCACCCGCCGACGCTGGGCGCCGACCCGGCCGGGACGGACGTGGCCGCCGACCCCGACGGCCGGGTCGACGACCCGAGGCTGGACCCGCTGCGTGTCGCCGCCCGGGAGGCGGGAGGCGCGGTGGTGATCGGGGCGGCGGTGCGTCAGCCCGACCGGCGGCGCACCATCTCGTCGCTGGTGGTGGACCCGACCGGCGCGGTCACCGTGGGGTACGACAAGCAGCAGCTCTGGAGCGGCGAGCGCGAGCTGTTCGACGCCGGCCGGCGGGGCGCCACGCTGGTGGTCGAGCAGTGGCGGTTCGGCCTCGGCATCTGCTACGACGGCTGCTTCCCGGAGCACGGCCGGGCCGCGGCGGGCGACGGCGCGCACGGCTACCTCTGCCCGAGCGGCTACCTGGCCGGCTCCGCGCACCGCCGCGACCTCTACTACGCCGCCCGCGCGCTGGACAACACGATGTACGTGGTCTTCGCCAACGCGGTCGGCGGCGCCGATCCCTGGCGGTTCAACGGTGGCGCGGCGGTCTACGACCCGGAGGGCCGACCGCTGGCCCGGGGCGCGGACACCGGTGAGGACGTGCTGGTGGCCACGCTGGACCCGGAGGCCCTGGCGGCCACCCGCGCGGCCCACACCATGCTGCTCGACCGGCCCGCGGACGGCGGCGACCCGCGGGCGTCACTCGTCGCCTGAGCGCGCCGGGGGACCCTCGGCCCTGTCGGTGCTCCGACCCTTCCCGTAGGGTGCCCAAGTGCCGTTGCTCCTGCTCGATCTGGACAACACCCTGCTGGACCGCGACGGGCCGTTCCGCTCCTGGGGAGAACGCTTCCTGGAGGGCATCGGCGCGCCGCCCACCGACCTCGACTGGCTGGTCTCCGTCGACGCCGACGGGCTGACCAACCGCTGGGACGTGGCCGACGCCATCCGTGACCGCTACAGCCTGCGCATCCCCTCGATCGACCTGGTCGACGAGCTGCACGACGGGGTGGGGGCGCTCATGCGGCTGGACCCGCTGGTGGCATGCGCGTTGCGGATCGCCGCCGACGCCGGCTGGGTGCCGGTCGTGGTCACCAACGGCACCGCCCGGCAGGACGACACCAAGATTCGCAAGACCGGCCTGGACCGCTACGTCGCCGACTGGGTGATCTCCGAGGAGGCCGGCGTCAGCAAGCCGAACCCGCGCATCTTCGCGCTCGCCGCGCAGCGGGCCCGGATGCCGCTGCGCGGGGCGTGGGTGATCGGCGACAGTCCGGAGGCGGACATCGGCGGCGCGACCGCGGTAGGCCTGCCCAGCGTCTGGCTGCACCGGGGGCGTCGCTGGTCGGACACCCGGTTCGCGCCGACCCGGGTCGAGGACGGGTTGATCCCGGCCGTGGCCGCAGTGCTGGCGGGCTGAGCGCGGCGGGTCGAAAACCGGTTGCGTCGTTCGGCACGCCGCACGAACATGGTGCCGCGCGAGGGCGCAGCCGGGTGTCGCCCGGTCGAGGAGAGGAGGTCGGTCATGGCCGTCTTTGCAGGGTCGTTCCACCTGCCTCCACCAGCCTCGATCGAAGGACAGATCCACCCGTGCGCGATCACGACACCCCGGCGCCGCAGCGCCGTGGCCGCGGCAAGAGCCGCTTCGACGACGACGAGCCCGATTTCCTGAAGCGGGGGCGGCACGCCCCGCCGACCCTCACCGACCCCGACGCCGAGCCCGACGCGGAGGACACCTGGTCCTCCTGGGACCAGGCGGTCCACGGCCCCGAGCCGCATCCCGACTGGCTGGTCACCGAGCTGGCAGCCCGGGACACCGAACTCGGGGTGCTGAAGACCGGCAAGGAGGCGGACGTCCACCTGGTCCGCCGTGCCGTGCCGGACACCGACCGTGCCTGTCTGCTGGCGGTCAAGCGCTACCGTGACGCCCAGCACCGGCTCTTCCACCGCGACGCCGGCTACCTGGAGGGCCGCCGGGTCCGCCGGTCGCGGGAGATGCGGGCGATGGCCGGCCGCACCGCCTTCGGCCGGCAGATGATCGCCGGGCAGTGGGCGGCGGCCGAGTTCGACGCGCTGTCCCGGCTGTGGGAGATCGGCGCCGCCTCCGGGCGGATCGCCGTGCCCTATCCCGTCCAGTTGCTCGGCACCGAGCTGATGCTGGAGTTCGTCGGTGACGCCGAGGCGGGGGAGGCCGCGCCCCGGCTGGCCCAGGTCCGACCCACCGACGACGGGCTGCGCGACCTGTGGGAGCAGTTGGTCGAGGCCCTGCTGGTGCTGGCCCGGGCCGGGTACGCCCACGGCGACCTGTCGCCGTACAACCTCCTGGTGCACACGGGCCGGCTGGTCATGATCGATCTGCCGCAGGTGGTCGACGTGGTGGCCAACCCGCAGGGGGCCGAGTTCCTGGCCCGCGACGTGCGGGTGGTGGCCGCCTGGTTCACCGCCCGCGGACTGCCCGCCGCCGACACCGACCCGGTGGCGCTGACCGAGGTGCTGCTCCGGGAGGCGGGGATCCGCTGACCACCGGGTGTCCCGGGCGGGAGTCGTCCCGCCCGGGACCTCGGCTCACTGCAGGTAGCGCTCGACCTCGGGCACCGGGCGCTCGCCCTGGGCGTCCGGGTCGCCGTGTGCCTGCCGGGCGGCCCGGCGGCGGCGGAGCAGGTCCCAGCACTGGTCCAGGGACTCCTCCAGGGCCCGCAGCCGCTCCCGGGCCTCGTCGTCGGTGCCGGCCTCGTGCTGCTGCGCGTCGGAGCGCAGCCGGTGCTCCTCGTCGACGAGTTCCGAGATCCGGCTCAGGATGGTCTTGTCGTCCATGCCCGAAGCTTGGCACAGCGGACGCGCCCGCGCCCGCGTTCCCGGGGGACGACGCCCGGGCACCAGAAAGACTTCCCGCGTGACGCACGTCCCACTGGCTCCATTCTCGACAAAGAGAATGTTGTTACGTGAAATATCCTCCGTCCCGTCTTTTGATTCGGCGCTCAGGATGGCATGCTCACGAGCAACGTTTCACGGGTCGCGACGGGGTGGCGACCCTCAGCAACCCGAGGGAGCGTTCAGGTGGCGGATTCGTCCGGCCCGTACCGGCCTGCCGGTCGCCCGCACACCGTGCCGTTGCGACAGATCCTGCCCGCCGTCCTGCGCGACCCGGCCCGGGCGCTGATCGACATCGGCAACCGCACCGGCGGCGACCTGGTCCGGCTCAACCTCGGCTCGTTCCGCCCCTACCTGGTCACCCACCCCCGGCACGTGCAGCACGTGCTGCGGGACCGGGCGGACAACTACGAGCGGGCCGGCGACGGACTGTTCTGGCGCCCGGTCAAGCGCCTGTTCGGCGAGGGCATCCTCGGCGAGGGCCAGATCTGGTCGGCCAGCCGCCGGATGCTCCAGCCGATGTTCACGGCGAAGCGGGTCGAGGCGCTCGTCGACGGCATGGCGGACGCCGTCCGGGACGCGGTCGACGAGCTCGACGAGCCCTACCGCGCGGGCCGGCCGGTGGACATCGGCGTCGAGCAGGCCCGCATCGTCAGCCGGGCGATCATGAAGGTGCTCTTCGCCGACCGCATCTCGGTGCCGGACGCGATGCGGGTGATCGACGCCCAGGACCGGATCGCCACCGCCGTCATCCCGCGGATCGTGGTGCCGTTCGCGCCGCTGTCGCTGCCGATGCCGGGAGACCGCGCGTTCCGCCGGGCGGTACGCGTCGTCGACGACGTGCTGGTGCCGATCGTCCGGCAGACCCGTGACGCCGCCGACCAGGGCGACGACATCATCTCCACGCTCTGGCGGGCCCGCACCGACGACGGCCGGCAGCTCGACGAGCGGCAGGTCCGCAACGACACCGTGGCCATGTTCGCCGCCACCACCGAGACCACCATCAACGTGCTCACCTGGGCCTGGCCGCACCTGCACCAGCATCCCGAGGTCGCCGAGCGGCTCTACGCCGAGATCGACGAGGTGGTCGGCGCCGGGCCGGTACGCCGGGAGCACCTGAACCGGCTCACCTACACCCGGATGGTGCTGGACGAGTTGCTGCGGCTCTACCCGATCGGCTGGATCATCCCGCGTCGCGCGGTCGTCGCGGACGTCATCGACGGCGTGCCGATCGAAGCCGGCGCCACCATGGCGGTCAGCCCGCTGATCACCCAGCGGATGCGGCAGTTCTGGGACCGCCCGGACGAGTTCGACCCGGAGCGGTTCCGCCCGGAACGGGTCCGCGCCCGCCACCGCTACGCCCACTTCCCGTTCGGCGGCGGCCCGCACCAGTGCCTCGGCATGTACCTGTTCTATCTGGAGGCCCAGCTCATCCTCGCCACGATGCTGAGTCGCTACCGGTTCCGGCTGGACCGCACCGACGTACCCGGATTGCGGTTGGCGGCGGCGCTGCGGCCACGCCGGCGGGTCGAGCTGACCCTGCTCGCCGCCGGCCGGGCGGAGCCGGCGTGACCGGCGGGCCGCTGCCGGATCCCATCGCCGACGCCGCCGAGCAGGGACGGATCTGCGCGCTCGCCGCGCACGGTCAGCGCGGCCTGCGCCGGGCCGCGGCCGCGCACCCCGACCTGTTCCCCGCCGAGCCGTTCGACGCCACCCTGTTCAGCAGCATCGCCTCGGCGATGGCGTTCAGCGCCCCCTGGCACACCGCCGCGGAGCTGGCGGTCACCAACCGCGCGGTGCTCTGGGGGTTCGCCGTCGACTGGCTGGTCGACCACGAGGCGACCAGTCGGGCCGAGGTCGACCGGATCTCCGACACCTGCCTGGCCGTGCTCGACGGCGCGGACGCCGCCGACCCGCTCGGCCGGTTCCTCGCCGAGCTGCGCGACGACGTCGCCGCCGCGCCCGCCTACCCGGCGCTGCGCGGACGCTGGCGGGCCACGATGGAGCGCACGGTGCGGGCGATGGCCCGGGAGTGGACCTGGCGGCGCACCACCCGACCCACGCTCGCCGACTACCTCGACAACGCGGACAACCTCGCCGCCACCGTGGTCGACGTGGCCCACTGGATCCACACCGGATCGGTCGTCGACCCCGCCGCGCTGGACCGGCTGATCGAGGTCGCCGACGAGGTGCAGCGGGCCCTGCGGCTGGTCAACGACCTCGGCACGCACCGGCGGGACGCGGAGTCGGGCGACCTCAACGCGCTGCTGCTGGTCGACGACCCGGCCGAGGTCGAACGGCGGTTCGCCGAGCAGGTCGACCACTGCCGCGTCCGGTTGGCGAAGCTGGCGGAGGAGTCGCCCCGGGAGGCCGAGTTCCTGTCCCGGCAGCTCGGCTTCACCACCGGGTTCTACCGGCACACCGACTTCTGGGGCGTGCGGTGAGCCTCACCGCCGAGCCGGAGACCCGGGTCGGACCCGCGCCCGAGCCGGTCGGCGCGCTCGTGGACGACTCGGCGGGAGGGACCTCGCCGTCGGTCTACGAGACCGGTCGGCTGGTCGCGTCGGCGCCCTGGCTGCCCGGCCACGGCGAGCGGCTGGCCTGGCTGCTCGACGGGCAGCGTCCGGACGGCGGGTGGGGCGCTCCCGGCGGCTACGCGATCGTGCCGACGCTGAGCGCGGTCGAGGCGCTCCTGACCGAGCTTCGTCGCGGCGGACCGGCCCCGCAGTCGGTGGCCGCCGCCGCGCACCGGGGCCTGGCGTTCCTGGCCGCCGCGCTGCGCGCGGAGACGCCGCCCGACCTGCCGGCCACCGACCTGATCGTGCCGGCGCTGCTGGCCGCCGTCGACCGGCTCCTCGACGCGCCGGCGGGTCCGCCGGCCGGGCTGGCCGACTGGGCGGGCCGGCCCCGCCTGCCGCTGCCGGCCGGTCTGGACCCGACCCGGCTGAGCCGGGTACGCGGACTGCTGGCCGCCGGCCGGCCCGTGCCGGAGAAACTGGCGCACGCCCTGGAGGTGGCCGGCGAGCTGGCGTACCGGGCGCCGGGCGTGCGTCCCTCGGCCAGCGGGGCGGTGGGCGCCTCACCGGCCGCCACCGCCGCCTGGCTCGGCCGGCCCGAGCCTGGTCCCGCCCTGGACTACCTGTACACGGTCGCCCGGTCCGGTCCGGTGCCCTGCGCCAGCCCGATCACCGTCTTCGAGCGGGCGTGGGTGCTCGCCGTCCTGGTCCGGGCCGGTGTCCCGGTGCGCGTGCCCGAGGGGGTGCTGACCGGGCTGAGCGCCGCCGTCGGCGCGTCCGGCGCGGCCACCGCGCCCGGGCTGCCGGCCGACGCCGACACCACCTCCGTTGTGCTCTACGCGCTCGCCCGGCTGGGCCGGTCGCCCGGTGTGGGCGCGCTCGCCGGATACGACACCGGGCGGCACTTCTGCACCTGGCCGGGGGAGGACGGGGCGTCGCTGACCACCAACGCGCACGTGCTCGACGCGCTCGGCGAGCACCCGAGCCGGCCGGGTGTGACGGCGGCCCGGCGGCGGGTCACCGACTGGCTGGTCGGGCGGCAGGAGGCGGACGGGCGGTGGGAGGACCGGTGGCACGCCTCGGCCTACTACGCCACGTACGCGGTGCTGCTCGCGCTGGCCGACCACGCGCCCGACGGCGCGGCGCGGACCGCGGTCGAGCGGGGCGTCGGCTGGCTGCTGGCGACCCAGCGGCCAGACGGCTCCTGGGGACGCTGGCGCGGCACCGCGGAGGAGACCGCGTACGCGGTGCTCGCCCTGGCCGGCGCGGGCCGCGCGGGCGACGCCCGGATCGGCGCGGCGCTGGCCCGGGGGCGGGCTCTCCTGTCCGACCTGGACGGACGCGACGGCGGTCCGGCACTGTGGCACGACAAGGACCTCTACCGCCCGACGCTGATCGTGCGCGCCGCGGTGCTGGCCGCCTCGGGGCACGCCGGTCGGGCGTCGGCGCACCCGGAGGCCACCATGATCAGGATCGCTTGAATGGAGTTCACGACGGCTGCTAGCGTGCGCCGGAGTCGATCGGATTTCGGACCGACCGAAGACCGGGCCAGGACGGTGTGATGCGTTCCCGCAGTACGAATCTCCGTACGAAGATCATCGCCCTGCTGGCGTCGCTGACCGCGCTCTGGGCGTTCGCGGCCTGGGTGACCGTGCGCGACGGGTTCAACCTGCTCGGCGTGCAGGCGCTCAACGCCCGGGTGTTCGAGCCGAGCGATCCGCTGTTGCTGGAGTTGCAGAACGAGCGCCGGCTGTCGCTGCGCTACCTGGGTGAGTCCGACCCCGGGCAGTTGCAGGAGTTGCAGGCCCAGCGGGCGCGCACCGACGAGACCGCCACCGCGCTGTGGGACTCGGTGCAGGACTGGCGCACCGAGGTGCCGGCCAGCGACGAGCTGGAGCAGCGGCTCGCCGAGCTGAAGACCGAGCTGGGCCAGCTCGTCCAGGTCCGCGAGGAGGTCGGCCGCAAGACCATCGACCGGACCGCGACATTGGCGGCCTACGACGAGGCGGTCGACGGCATCTTCGCCGTCTTCGACGCGCTCGGCGGCCTCGACGACGACCAGATCGCCCGGGACACCGCCGCGCTGATCGACCTGAACCGCTCCCGGGAGCTGCTGTCCCAACAGGACGCCCTGCTCACCGGCGCGGTCTCGGCCAACCGGTTGACCGTCGCCGAGCAGACCGCGTTCGCCCGGCTGGTCGGCGCCCAGTGGTTCCTCGCCGACCGCACCGCCCGGGAACTCGCCCCGACCGACCGGGCCCGCTATCAGCAGATGGTCGACGGGGAGGCGTTCGTCGCGCTCCGGACCCTCCAGGACCGGGTGCTGGCGGCCAAGGGTGACGACGTGCGCCCGCCGATCACCGCCGCGGCCTGGCAGAAGGCCGCCGAGCCGGCGATGGCCGACCTGCGCGAGGTGATCCTCGCCGGTGGTGAGGACATCGTCTCCCGGGCCACCCCGGTCGCCATCGGCGTCATCGTCCGGCTGGTCCTCGCCGCCGGCCTCGGCCTGATCGCCGTCGTCGCGTCCGTGATCGTCTCGATCACCACGGCCCGGTCGCTGGTCCGGCAGCTCGAACGGCTGCGCGGTGCCGCCATCCGACTGGCCGACGAGCGGCTGCCCAGCGTGGTGGAGCGACTGGGTCACGGCGAGGAGGTCGACGTCGCCCGGGAGGCGCCGCCGTTGCAGTTCGGCGACGACGAGATCGGCCAGGTCGGCCGGGCCTTCAACCGGGTGCAGGAGACCGCCGTCCGCACCGCCGTCGAGCAGGCCGAGCTGCGCCGCAGCGTCCGCGACGTGTTCCTCAGCCTGGCCCGGCGCACCCAGGCCCTGGTGCACCGCCAGCTCACCCTGCTCGACGCCATGGAACGCCGGGAGCACGACGCCGAGGAGTTGGAGGACCTGTTCCGGGTCGACCACCTGGCCACCCGGATGCGGCGCAACGCGGAGAACCTGATCGTCCTCTCCGGCTCGACGCCGGGCCGTGCCTGGCGGCGCAACGTGCCGATGGTGGACGTGGTGCGTGGCGCGGTCGCCGAGGTCGAGGACTACACCCGGGTGACCGTGCGACCGCTGGGTCCGGTGTCGCTGACCGGCCGGGCCGTCGGTGACGTGATCCACCTGCTGGCCGAGCTGATCGAGAACGGCCTCTCCTTCTCCCCGCCGCAGACCACCGTGGAGGTGCGCGGCCAGCTCGTCGGCACCGGCTTCGCCATCGAGATCGAGGACCGCGGCCTCGGCATGAGCGGCGACGAGCTGGCCGCCGCGAACGCGCGCATCGTCGACCGGTCCGAGCTGAACCTGGCGGACGCGGCCCGGCTCGGCCTGTTCGTGGTCAGCCGGCTCACCGAGCGGCACGGCGTGAAGGTCCAGCTCCGGGAGTCCGCGTACGGCGGGACGACAGCGGTGGTGCTGATCCCGCGCGAGCTGATCACCGTGGACGGTGACTCGGGTGGGTCCGTCGACGTGACGGCGGGCCCGGTCGCGTCGGCGCTGCCGCCGGCGGCCGAGCCGGCCGCCCCGCCCGCCGCCGACCCGGTCGCGGCCCCGACCGCCGAGGCCGGCGACGCCGCGACCGAGCCGACCGACGACGGTACGACCGCGACCGAACCGGTACCGCAGGCGCTTCGGCTGACTCCCTCCGGGCTGCCGGCCCGTACCCGCAAACGGCAGCCCGCGGTCGCCGCGCCGACCGCGGAGCTGGCCGTGGTCGAACCCCCCGCGGCGCCGGTCGGGACCGAGGAGGTCCCGGCGGTGACCGATGCCGGGTTGCCGGTCCGGGTACGCCAGGCCAGCCTCAAGCCGGAGCTGCGCAACGACCAGTCCGGTCCGGACGAGCCCGGGGCGGAGGACGACGGGGCGGACGACACGGCGCGCCCGCCGGAGCAGGTGCGCCGGATGATGAGCTCCTACCAGAGCGGCACGCGACGTGGCCGCACCGACGCGGCGCGCCTGCTCGGCGGGGCGCGTGGGGCCGGCGGCGCGCCCGCCGACGAGAACGAGCAGGCCACCTGACCGGGGCCGTCGACGCGACGGGACCGGGACGAGAACGGCACACCAGCCGGGGAGAAGAGGACGACGAGTGGCGCAGAAGACGGCTTCGAGCGCGGATCTGGCGTGGCTGCTGGATGACCTGGTCGGCCGGGTCAAGCAGGCGGAACACGCCGTGGCGCTCTCCACGGACGGACTGCTGATGGCCTCGTCCCGCGGCCTGAGCCGGGACGACGGCGAGCACCTGGCGGCGATGGCGGCGGGCATCCAGAGCCTGGCCCGCGGGGCGGGCAAGCGGTTCGGCGGCGGTCAGGTGCAGCAGACCATCATCGAAATGCAGTCCTCCTTCCTCTTCGTCACCGCGGCCGGCCGCAACGCCTGCCTGGCGGTGCTGGCGGCGGAGGACGCGGACGTCGGCCTGATCGCGTACGAGATGGCCATGCTGGTCACCCGGGTCGGCCGGTTCGTGGCGTCACCGACCCGGGAACAGCCCCTCGGCGAGAACACGGCGCGATGACCGGCCCGGGGGAGTCCGCGGAGCAGGAGTGGGTGGACGACCACGCCGGCCCGGTGGTGCGCCCGTACGCCGTGACCGGAGGCCGGGCCCGCCCGGTCACCGGGACGTTCGACCTGATCTCCCTGGTCAGCGCGACCCGCACGGAAGTGGGGTCGGAGTCCGGGCTCGGCCCGGAGCACGTGGCGATCGTCGGCCTCTGCCAGCGGATCCAGTCCGTGGCCGAGATCGCCGCCCATCTCAACCTGCCGGTGGGCACGGTCCGGGTCCTCCTCGGAGACCTCGCCGCCCGCAGCCTGGTGCAGGTACGCGAGCCGCGCGCCACCCCCGCCGGCCTTCCCGACGAGCACGTTTTCGAGGCGGTAATCAATGGACTACGGGCGCTCTGAGCGGCCGGCGGGAGCGGCGCCGCTGCCCACCGCGATCAAGATCCTGATCGCCGGCGGGTTCGGCGTGGGCAAGACCACCCTGGTCGGCGCGGTCAGCGAGACCCGGCCGCTGCGCACGGAAGAGGTGCTGACCGAGACCGGCATCGGCATCGACGACCTGTCCGGTGTGGAGGAGAAGTCGACCACCACCGTGGCGATGGACTTCGGCCGCATCACCATCAGCGACGACCTGGTGCTCTACCTGTTCGGCACGCCCGGGCAGGACCGGTTCTGGTTCGTCTGGGACGAGCTGGCGCTGGGCGCCCTCGGCGCGGTGGTGCTCGCCGACACCCGCCGGCTGGCCGACTGCTTCCCGTCCATCGACTACTTCGAGGGCCGGGGCACGCCGTTCGTGGTGGCGGTGAACTGCTTCGAGGGCGCCCGGACGTTCCGGCTCGACGAGGTGCAGGCGGCGCTGGACCTGGACCCGGGCGTGCCGGTGGTGCTGTGCGACGCGCGGGAGCGGGACTCGGCCAAGGAGGTGCTGATCACGCTGCTGGAGCACGCCATGAAGCTGCGTGAGGCGCGCCGTCGGGCCGCCGGCGACTGACCGTCACCACGCGCGGGAGAAGGCACCACTCTTCTGCGATATACCTCAGCGTCATAAATATGACGCTGAGGTATATCGCTCGTCACGGCTTGTGCCGACCGGAGTCGACACGCCGCGGCGCCGAGCGTCTGCCCCGTGGGCACCGGGGCGGCCGGTCCCCAGCATGCGTGAGAGTCTGGCGCACATGACCGAGGTGACCGTCCGGGCGATGTCCCCGCAGGAGTTCGACCACTGGCAGCACGAACTCGCCGCCGGCTACGCCCAGGAACAGGTCGCCGCCGGCAACTGGCCGGCCGAAGAGGCGCTCGACCGGGCCCGGGAGGCCAACGCCACCCTGCTACCCCAGGGCATGGCCACCCCCGACATGCTCTTCCTGATCGGCGAGACGGCCGACGGATCCCCGGTCGGCCACCTGTGGATCGGCCTGACCCATCCGCGTGGCGTCCCGGACTGTGCCTTCCTCTACGACATCGAGGTGGCACCCGAGCGGCGCGGCGCGGGCCTGGGCCGGGCGCTGCTCGCCGCGGGGGAGGCGGCGGCCCGGGAGCGGGGCGCCCGGGCGCTCGAACTCAACGTCTTCGGCTCCAACGAGCGGGCCGCGTCGCTCTACCGGACGTCGGGCTACCGCGTGATCACCCAGCACATGCGCAAGGACCTGCTCGCCTAGAGACGGGTGGCGGTGCGGACCAGCGCCGCCAGGGCGCGCGAGCGGCTGTGCGGCGGCCACGCGATCACGGTGGTCACCGCGGGCGCGTCCGGCACCGGCACGGCGGCCAGATCGGGGCGCAGCAGCGGCCGGCACGACTCCGGCAGCACCGCCACGGCCCGGCCGAGCGCGATGAGCTGGAGCAGTTGGGCGTGCTCCCGGACCTGAGGGCCCGGACCCGCGGGATAGGTGCCGTCCCGCTGTGGCCAGCGCGGCAACGGCAGGTCGGGCAGCGCCTCGACGTCGGCCAGCCGCAGATGCGTCCGGCCGGCCACCGGATGCCCCGCCGGCACCACCGCCACCTGCTGCTCCGTCACCAGCGCCTCGGTGTCCAGCCCGGCGGTCGAGTCGAACGGGAGGTGCAGCAGCGCGACGTCGGCCCGACCGTCGCGCAGCAGCCGCTCCTGCTCGCCGATGCAGCAGACCGGGCCGCTGTCCGTCGCCTACGCGCCGTCGAAGTCGATGCTCAACGCGGTGACCATCCAGTACGCCCGGGCGTTGGCCGACCCGAACATCCTGGTCAACGCCGCCTGCCCCGGCTTCACCGCGACCGACCTGAACGGCTTCCGTGGGGTGCGGACGCCGCGGCAGGGCGCGGCGGTCGCGGTCCGGTTGGCGACGCTGCCCGACGACGGGCCGACCGGCGGCTTCTTCGAGGACGCGGGCGTGGTGCCGTGGTGACCGGCCCGGTCAGCACCACATGACCGGGTTGCCGGTGGCGACCGACGCGGCGCAGAGCCGGCGCAGCGGCTCGACGAGGTAGGCGTAGTCGTCGGCGCACCGGGGCCGGGTCACCACCGCGAGCCGCTCGGGTCGGGGCGAGTCGTGCTCGCCCACCGGCCTCATCGTCACGGTGGCCCGGGTCCCGTCGTCGCCGACGAGGTCCACCCGGCCGTCGGGCCGCACGCGTTGGGTGAACCGTGTGGCGCGGAACAGCGTGGACGGTGGCTGCGCGACGGTGTCGACGACGAAGAACCCGGCCGGGTCCACGCCGGCGTGCCAGCCCGACCCGTGCATGAAGATCCCGTGGTAATCCTCGATGTACTGCATCACCACCTCCCCGGTCGCCTCGTCGACGAGCGCGGTCTCGTCGGCGATCCGGCTCTCCCGGAACGCGTCCAGCTCGGCGAGCGCCGTCGCCGCCTGCTCGACCGTCAGCCCGCCGTCGTTGCCGTCGGGCAGGCCGGCGACAAGCGTCGGGAAGCGGTCCGCCCCGGCCGCGCGCAGCGCCTGCTGGAACATCCGTACCCCGGTCCAGTTGGCCAGGCCCTCGCTGACCAGCTCCATGTGGCGGTGCGGGCAGGCGTTCTCGGCCATCCAGGCGTAGAAGGCATTCTCGGCCGCGGCGTCGTACCCGTCGCCCGGCAGCAGGGTGAGGCGGCCCTCCTCGTCGTAGCCGACCGGCCCGACCGGGCACGGCGCGGCCAGGCCGTCCTGCCAGCACCGGCAGTGCACGAACGCGTCGAGTCCCACGCCCGCACCCTAGGCGGCGACCGGCTCGGTCGTGGTCCCGGCCGGACGGGCGTGCCATCATCGGCGGCGTGGCTACGCCGTCCCGGCACCTCAGTGTGCACATCGACCGTCCGGTCGCGGAGGTCTACGCGTTCGCGTCCGACCCGGCGAACCTGCCCCGCTGGGCGCCCGGCCTGGGTGCCTCGGTGACGCGCGAGGACGGCCGCTGGTACGTCGAGACGCCCGAGGGGCGGGCCGGGTTGACGTTCGCGCCGGGCAACGACTTCGGCGTGCTCGACCACGAGGTGCGGACGCCGTCCGGCGAGACGGTGTACGTGCCGCTGCGTGCCGTCGCGGACGGCGACGGCACCGAGGTGGTGTTCAGCCTCCGGCGGGGCCCCGGCATGAGCGACGCCGACTTCGCCCGGGACACCGCGCTGGTCGAGGCCGACCTGGCGCGGCTCAAGGCCGTGCTGGAGTCGGCGGAGTAGGTCGGCGGGACAGCCGGTCACGCAGCGCGATCTTTTCATTACTTGTGCCCGGATTCGCGGCTTTGCTCCTTTCCGGATGTCGTTGTCATTGACTCCCGTTTGTGTGGTGGATAGCGTTGTCGTCACGTTGATTGACCGATGACAACCACGGGGATGACATGAGTGAGGTCCTGCGGCGCTGGCCGCGTGTGTGGCGGCTCCATTGAGCCGTCTCGGCATACTCATTCCTCGGGGCCTTACGGCCCTGGAGTGAGTCTTTTCCGGCGTGCGCCGAGGCGTCACACCGGTTTCGTGGGGACCTGACCGTGCTGGTGTAGCGCGTGAATCGCGCCCCTGGTGGCCCTGTCGCCCGTACTGAAGGATCCCTTTTTCTTTTCTCTTTCCGCGATGACGCCGGCGCTTTCGCAGATGCGTCGAACTCCGTGCTGCCACGAATTCTTTCGTGGTCGGCACGGCGCGGTGCGTCCATTTTCCGGCGGAAACAGGTCCGCCCGGAAAAGTGTCTGGTGAGGAGTGTCGATGGGTCAACGTCAAGTGGTCGTGGGGGTGGCGTCCGCGCTACTGGCCACGTCGGTGCTGGCGGTTCCGCCGGCCGCGTCCGCCGTGCCCGCCGCGCCGAAGGCGACGGAGTCGGCGCCCGAGGTGTCGCCGCGCTCGTCGTCGAAGGTGTGGTTGTACGACTCGCCGCAGCGTGCGGTGGCACGGGCCGCCGCGGGGGCGGCGCCGTCGGTGCCGAAGGGCACCGGGCCGGTACGCAGCGGCACGCAGGTGTCGTTCTCGCTGGCCGACCGGATGGAGGTGAAGGTCAACGTCGGGTCCGGCAACCTGATGGTGAACACGACGGACCTCACGCTGCCGGGGATCGCCGGGAACCTGACGCTGGGCGCGTCGTTCAACAGCCTGATGCTGGGCAGCGACCTGTCAGCCGGCGCGCACGGGCCGGGATGGCGGACCCGGGCCGGGCAGGACGTCAAGCTGTACCCGGCCGACGACGGGTCGGTCACCTACGCCGCCGCCGACGGGGTGGTCGGCACGTTCACCTGGTCCGGGTCGGCCTACACCACGCCGGGTGAGTTCAAGGCCAAGCTGGTCAAGAACGGCACCGGCTGGAAGCTGACCGAGAACGAGAGCGGCAAGGAGTTGTTCTTCACCTCCGACGGCCTGCTCGACAATTTATGGTTTGTTTAGCTGAGGATCAACATGGTTCGGTCAACAGACGACGATCTTCCGCGCAAGTTGACCGAGGAGGCCCGGCGCGAGGTGCGCCAGGCTCTCCGGGCAGGAAGGCAGGTACAAGATCCCTCTCTCGCTTGCATGGCTGTAGCGGAGGGGGAAAGGAGTTTGACGTGGCTGGATAACTCCTTGAACCGTCCGAAGAGCCGAAGTTTGCTGGTTCGCCTTGCGCCGCTATTCTGGACCACCGTAATGCTGGCAGCAGCCGTGTATCTACTGCAGCAGGATCGGCTGCTGTTCGGTCTTATTGCAGCTGCTGGCGCTCTTTTGGTGGGACTAGCCGTAATCGGTGCGGGATGGGCGAGAGCTCGCCTACGTCTACTCCGGCTACGTACTCGGAGGTCGGTGGGTTTGAACCGATCGATTTGTGGCACTGCACGAGACGCTAACTCGTGATTCTGCCTGTGGGAGCCGAACGTGACGTTCGGTCCCCACAGCGTCGCTGGCCTCGGGGCCACAGCCCAATGCCACGTAGCCTAATTGGTCGACGGCGTACGCGGTGAACTGGTCGTGCCGCAGTTGTAAGGAAGGGCCCCTTATTAACGCCTGGGGTAGAGGAAGGGCCCCTTTTTAACAGCGAGCTGTTAAAAAGGGGCCCTTCCTTACATCCAAGGTCAGCTGGCGATCATGCGGCGCAGCACGTACTGCAGGATGCCGCCGTGCCGGTAGTAGTCGGCCTCACCCGGGGTGTCGATGCGGACCACGGCGTCGAACTCCACGCCGGTGTCGGTGGTGACCTTCACCGTGCGCGGGGTGTCGCCGTCGTTCAGCGCGGTGACGCCGCTGATCGAGAACGTCTCCGTGCCGGTCAGGCCCAGCGACTCGGCGGTGGTGTCCACCGGGAACTGCAGCGGCAGGACGCCCATGCCGATCAGGTTCGAGCGGTGGATCCGCTCGTACGACTCGGCGATGACCGCCTTGACGCCCAGCAGCATGGTGCCCTTGGCCGCCCAGTCGCGCGACGAACCCGAGCCGTACTCCTTGCCGGCCAGGATGACCAGCGGGACGCCCGCCTCCTGGTAGGCCATCGAGGCGTCGTAGATCGAGGACTGCTCGCCGGTGAGGTGGTTGACCGTGAAGCCGCCCTCCACGCCCGGGACGAGCTGGTTGCGCAGCCGGATGTTGGCGAACGTGCCCCGGATCATCACCTCGTGGTTGCCCCGGCGGGAGCCGTACGAGTTGAACTCGTGCCGGGCCACGCCGTGCTCGGCCAGGTACGTGCCGGCGGGGGAGTCCGCCTTGATCGAGCCGGCCGGGGAGATGTGGTCGGTGGTCACCGAGTCGCCCAGCTTCGCCAGCACCCGCGCGTCGGCGATGTCCTGCACCGGGGTCGGCTGCTGCTGCATGCCCTCGAAGTACGGGGGCTTGCGCACGTAGGTCGACTCGCCGTCCCAGGAGAACGTGTCACCGGTCGGGGTCGGCAGCGACTGCCAGCGCTCGTCGCCGGCGAACACGTCGGCGTACGCGGAGCTGAAGCCGGTCGCGCCGATCGCCGAGGCGATGACGTCCTGAATCTCGGCGGTGTTCGGCCAGATCTCCCGCAGGTACACCGGGTTGCCCTGCGAGTCCTCACCGATCGGCTCGTTGGCCAGGTCGATGTCCATGGTGCCGGCGAGCGCGTACGCGACCACCAGCGGCGGGGACGCCAGGTAGTTCATCTTGACGTCCGGGTTGATCCGGCCCTCGAAGTTGCGGTTGCCGGACAGCACCGACACGACGGCCAGGTCGCCCTCGTTGACGGCGGCCGAGACCTCCTCCGGCAGCGGGCCGGAGTTGCCGATGCAGGTGGTGCAGCCGTAGCCGACCAGGTTGAAGCCGAGCTTCTCCAGGTACGGCGTGAGGCCGGCGCGGTCGTAGTAGTCCATGACGACCTTGGAACCCGGCGCGAGGGTGGTCTTCACCCACGGCTTGCGGGCCAGGCCCTTCTCCACCGCGTTGCGGGCCAGCAGCGCGGCGCCGATCATGACCTGCGGGTTCGAGGTGTTGGTGCAGGAGGTGATCGCGGCGATCACCACGGCGCCGTGGTCCAGCTCGTACTCGACGCCGTCGGCGCCGGTCACCCGGACCGGGTTGGTGGCCCGGCCGCCCGAGCCCACCGCGGCGGTCTCCAGGTCACGCGGCGCGTCCGCCGGGTCGTTGACCCCGTTGGCCGGGGCGTCGCTGGCCGGGAACGACTCGGCGCTGGCCTCGTCGGCCGGGCCGTCGGTGCCGAACGGCTTCTGCTGCTGCGGCACGCCCGGCTTGCGGCTCGGGTCGCCGCCGGTCTCGTCGGCGGCCACGTAGTCGGTCAGCGCCGAGCGGAACAGCGTCTTGGCGCTGCCCAGCGGCACCCGGTCCTGCGGGCGCTTCGGGCCGGCCAGGGACGGCTCGATGGTGCCGAGGTCCAGCTCCAGGCGCTCCGAGTACTCCGGCTCGCGCGCCGGGTCGTGCCAGAGGCCCTGCTCCTTGGCGTACGCCTCGACCAGCGCGACCTGAGACGCGTCACGGCCGGTCAGCTCCAGGTAGCGGACGGTCTCGGCGTCGATCGGGAAGATCGCCACGGTCGAGCCGTACTCCGGCGACATGTTGCCGATGGTGGCGCGGTTGGCCAGCGGCACCGCGCTCACGCCCGGGCCGTAGAACTCGACGAACTTGCCGACCACGCCGTGCTTGCGCAGCATCTCGGTGATGGTGAGCACCAGGTCGGTGGCGGTGGTGCCGGCCGGCATCTCACCGGAGAGCTTGAAGCCGACGACGCGCGGGATCAGCATGCTGACCGGCTGGCCGAGCATCGCGGCCTCGGCCTCGATGCCGCCGACGCCCCAGCCCAGCACGCCGAGGCCGTTGACCATGGTGGTGTGCGAGTCGGTGCCGACGACGGTGTCCGGGTACGCCTGGCCGTTGCGCTCCATGATCGTACGGGCCAGGTACTCGATGTTGACCTGGTGCACGATGCCGGTGCCCGGCGGGACTACCTTGAACTCGTTGAACGCGGTCTGGCCCCAGCGCAGGAACTGGTAGCGCTCCTTGTTGCGCTCGTACTCCAGCTCGACGTTGCGCTCGAAGGCGTCCTCGCGGCCGAACAGGTCGGCGATGACGGAGTGGTCGATGACCAGCTCGGCCGGGGCGAGCGGGTTCACCTTGGTGGCGTCGCCGCCGAGGTCGCGGACCGCCTCGCGCATGGTGGCCAGGTCGACCACGCAGGGCACGCCGGTGAAGTCCTGCATCAGCACCCGGGCCGGGGTGAACTGGATCTCCACGCTCGGGTCGGCGGTGGGGTCCCACGCGCCGAGCTGCTGGATGTGGTCGGCGGTGATGTTCGCGCCGTCCTCGGTCCGCAGCAGGTTCTCCAGCAGGATCTTCAAGCTGTAGGGCAGCCGATCGTGGCCCTCCACCTTGTCGATCCTGAAAATCTCGTAGCTCGCGTCTCCGACGCGTAGCTGGGTCTTCGCACCGAAGGTGTCGAGGCTCGCCACGTCGTACTCCTTCACACCAGCGACCGTGAGTAGTCCTGAGCAGTTTGTCGCACCGACCGGGGCGCCGCCGTGCTTAGGCGACACTTACCTACGTCGGTCTCTACAAAACCGTACGTCCGTCTTGCTATTCGCGCAACCTCGCGTGAGGGTGCGGGACGCGGAGGGCTCCCGGCCGGCGACGGGTCCACACGTGTGCTTCGGGCCCTCGGGCGGCGAGGTCGCGCGGGTAGGGTCGGTGCGTGGTCGACGTGCAGCACTGGCTCTCCGCGCTACCCCCGGGCGTGATCTACCTGATCGTGGGCGGGGTGATCGGCGTCGAGAGCATGGGCATCCCACTGCCCGGCGAGATCGTGCTGGTCAGCTCCGCTCTGCTCGCCGCCACCGGGGTGGTCCAGCCCGAGTGGGTGGCCATCGCCGCCGCGACCGGCGCGATCGTCGGCGACTCCATCGGGTACGCGGTGGGCCGTCGCGGCGGGCGGCCGCTGCTCGAACGGCTGGGTCGGCGCTTCCCCAAGCACCTCGGCCCGGCGCACCTGGCCCGCGCCGAGCAGAGCTTCGCCCGTCACGGTGTCTGGGCGGTCTTCTTCGGGCGGTTCGTCGCGCTGCTGCGCATCCTCGCCGGCCCGTTGGCCGGGGCGCTGCACGTGCCGTACCGGCGGTTCCTGGTGGCGAACGCGGCCGGCGGTCTGGTCTGGGCGTTCGGCACCACCTACCTGTTGTTCTCCGTCGGGCGGGCCGCCGAGCACTGGCTCAAGGACATCTCCTGGGCCGGGCTGGTGCTCGCCGTGCTGGCCGGCCTGGTCAGCACCGCGTGGCTGCGCCGCCGCGCGAAGCGGCTGGGCCCGGTCGAGGCGCCCGACCAGGCTGAGCCGGTCGGGGCGACCGAGCGCTGACAAAGGGCCCGACCCCGTGGTGGGGTCGGGCCCTTGTCGGTGTGGGTCAGCTGGTGCTGTAGCCGCGGGTGGCGATCCAGTCGGCGAGGTTGTCCACGCTCATCCGGTAGGTAGCCATGGTGGGGTCGGCGCTGTCGGCGATGGTGACGGTGGTGCCGTTGTCGCGGTAGCCGATGACGCTGATGTAGTGGCCGCCTTCGAAGGAGTGGGTGGTGCCGTCGGTGTCGGTGGCGGTGCCGGCGATGTTGGCGACCACGGCGCGGCCGTCGTCGACGGTGCGCACGATGTCGGCGCGCAGGGTGTCGGTCTGCTTGTCGTCGGCCTTACGGTCCTTGATTTCGACGGAGTGGTAGGTCTTGCCGGTTTCCTTGTTCAGGACCGGGGTGATGTCGTTGATGCTGTTGGTGCCTGCTTCGGTGGTGCCCATCTCCTTGGCCATGGCGTGGACGTCGATGTTCTTGCCCAGGACGCTGATGGCGTTGCGGGCGGCGGCGGGGCCGCAGTAGTAGAAGTTGGGCTGGGCTTCGTAGCGCACGTCGAGTTCCCGCTCGCCGTGGCCGCTCTTGCGGTCGGCCACCACGGCCTTCTCGGCCGGGGCGGCGTGGGCGGCGATGGCGGGGCCGGCGATGCCACCGGCGGTCGCGGCGATACCGGCAGCGGTCAGCACGGTGGTGCGCAGCAGGGTGGTAGCCATGATGGTGCCTCCCGAAGGGGGGGTGGGGGGACACGGCACGGGGGGTGCCGTGAAGAGGGGGGAAAGTCTGCGATCCGGCGGCCCGGGGGCCTGCACGGGGCCTGCGCGGCGGCCGGGGGGCCTGCACGGCGGCTCAGGGGGATGTAACCACCGGCGGGGGCCGGTCATTCCCAGCGGGCCTGCCGGAGCGGGGGTGTGTAACCACCGGTGGCGGCGTGGTCATTCCGACCGGGCCCGGCAACCACCGGTGGCGGGGTGGTCATCCCGACCGGGCCTGGCCTGCCGACTCGACGGTCGGGGCGGCACGCGGTCTACCCGGTACAACGCCGCGCCCCCGGCACCGATTCCACCCTGACCGTGGCACCGACCACGGCCGAACCGGACACACGGGCTGATAGCGCGCAGCCACCCCTGATGTCCGGTTTGTCGACCGGACATCACGGGTCACATCGCCGTCGACGACCTACGCGCCGACCCCGGCTTCTCGGTCGACGGTCCCGAGATCTTGATAGGGAAGCGGCCCCCCGTCGGGGCGCTTTCTACCAAGGTCTCGAGGCGTCCCGGACGGTGATCCTGAAGGCGAGCAGCTCACCCCACCCGACGCAGATGGCATCGGACCGGGCGGACACCACCGACCGGGGGCGTCGGGTGACCCGGCACGGGCCGGGCGGCGCCCTGTCACGGTGCCTATCGAGCTGATGCCGTCAACGACTCACGCTCCCGTCGCCGGCGGGCACCAACGCCCCGAAGCGACTCACGCTCCCGTCGCCGGCGGGCACCAACGCCCCGAGTCGTTTCTGATATCAGCTCGAAAGGCGTCGCGAAGGCGAATGCAGCGGGCGCGGGCTGTACGCGATCCGTCCTGGTACGCGGGCGGCGACCGAGCCACCGGCTCGATCACACCCCCGGTCGCAGCCGTTCGGCGGCCGGCTGGCGGACACGCGAATGTCACGGCCCGACGCACCGACAGCAGGCCAAGCATGCCTCTGAGGCCATCCGCGTCGCCGCCACCTCGGCGTCATGGATCGGGACGTCAGGTGAGCCGGTCGAGCAGGGCGTCTCGGGCGGTGCGGACGGCAGTCGGGATTCCTCGGGTGTGGTCCAGAGGGTCGAATCCGTGCCGTCCGTTCGGTACGTCCACCACGCGCATCGGCAAGCCCTGTCGCTCGGCGGCGGCGGTGAACGCCGCGACGGTCGAGGCGACCCGGGTCGGTCCCCCCGACCCGGGTCGGCCGCGCCCGTCGACCCGGCCGCGCACGCCGCCCGCAGAGGGCCGGCGGGTCTCCCATCGCCCCGATGGGAGGGCAGCCCGCCACCGCGCGCCGCCCCGTCACCCTCCAGTCAGGAGGAGGATGCTTTCGCGTGCCGCTCGCGCAGCCGGTCCCGGATCTCCTCCGGGGTGTACGCCCGCCGCCGCCGTTCTGCCCGGGCCACGACCACGCCCGTCGCCGCCACACCGGCGAGACCGGCCAGGCCGAGCAGCTTCCACCACCGCATCCGTTGCCGCATCGGCTTAGGGTAGTCCTCCATGAGCATCAGCCTGGACGAGGCCGTGGAGCTGACCCGCACCGGCGACCTGTGGGTGTTCCGCGGACGCAGCGTGCCCGATCGGGCCATCCAGTTGACCACCAACAGCCCGGTCAACCACGTGGGCATGGCGGTGGTGCTGGACGACATGCCGCCGTTGATGTGGCACGCGGAGCTGGGCCGCTCGCTGCCGGACATGTGGACCGGCACGCACCAGCGCGGCGTGCAACTGCACGACCTGCGCGACGCGGTCTGCGTCTGGGCCAACCGCTACGGCCAGCGGGGCTGGCTGCGTCAGCTCGAACCGTCGGCCGACGCCGCGATGGAGGAGGCGGTGCTGCGTACCGTGGCTCGTCTCGACGGCACACCCTTCCCGTCCACGGCGCAGCTCGCCTGGCGCTGGGCCCGGGGCCGGGTGCCGAACCCGCGCCGCCGTCCGTCCACCCCGGACGGGGGCCGGCCGACGGACGGGAGCGGGTCCACCGACGGCGGCCGGACCTCCGGCCGCGACCGGGCGCTGGAGACGGCGTACTGCGCGGAGGTCGTCGCGGTGACCTACGAGGCGATGGGGCTGCTGCCCGCCGGCCGGCGCCCCAACTGGTACGACCCGGGGCGGTTCTGGAGCGGCGACGACCTGGCCCTGACCGGCGGCGCGCAGCTCGGCGCGGAGATCGAGGTGCGCATCCCGCCCCGCTGACCAGGTTTGCCCGGTCGGCCGGCCGGTAATGAGGAGCCTCGTGACGGCTTCCACCGACCTCGACACGCTCGCCGACTTCTTCGACCGGTACGGCGTGGCGCTGACCACCGCCGACGTGCCGGCCATCGCCGGCTGCTACGCCCTGCCCGGGCTGGTGGTGGCTGACACCTACAGCTTCTCGTTCACCTCGCCGGCCGCGGTGGCGCTCAGCTTCGTCGGCGCCGCCCCCGACTACCAGGAGCGGGAGCTGGTCGCCGCGAACGCCCAGATCGAGGACGTGCAACAGGTGTCGGCGCTGCTCACCGAGGTGGCGGTGCGGTGGGAGTTCCTGGACAGCCAGGGCGGCGCGGTGCCCGGCGAGCGCTATCGCTACCTGCTGCGGACCACCGACGAGGGTCCGGTGATCTGCACCGTCATCCGCACCGCCTGAACCGCCCCGGGTGTTAAGCGGGGGCCCCTCCTCTACCGCAGGCGTTAAGAAGGGGCCCCTCCTTACCTGTCAGCGGCGGCTGCCGGCCCAGCGGTCGGCCTCGGGCGCCGAGTGCAGGCCCGGCTCGTGCAGGCCCTCCTCGGTCACCTGGCCGATCCGGCGGTAGGTGTCCGGCCGGCTGGTCCGAAGCACCGCGCCCCAGATCAGGCCGAGCACACCGGCGATCACCGGGATCGCCGGCAGCAGCCACTTGAGGTAGCTCGCGGTGTCCGGCGCGAGCAGCGCGTCGAAGTTGAACAGCAGCACCAGCAGCACGGCGGTGAGCAGGACCGTGCCGAGGACCGGGGCGATCGCCCGCTGCCACAGCGTCTCCGGGCCGGAGCGGCCCCGGAAGAAGCCGACGACGGCGGCGGAGGTGAGCGTCATCAGCAGCACGACACCGACCGCGGCCGAGCCGGACAGCCAGGTGAACAGGTCGATGACCGGGTCCCGGCCGGTGACCGCGAACGCCAGGAAGACGACCACGGCCAGCACGCTCTGCACCAACGAGCCCGCGACCGGAGCGCCGCTGCGGCTGGAGGTGGCGCCGAGGAAGCGGGGCAGGACGTTCTCCCGGCCCAGCGCGAACAGGTAGCGGGCGACGCCGTTGTGGAACGACAGCAGGGCGGCGAGCACGCTGGTGATGAACAGGACGTTGGCGATGTCCGCGACGACCGCGCCGGTGTACTGGTCGAGGGCGCCGAAGACGACGCCCGGTCCGGCCTCGCCGCTGGCCTGCGGCGCGTTCTCCGGCCCGGTGAGCACGGTCAGCGCCCAGGCGGAGAAGGCGTAGAACAGACCGGTGAACGCGACCGCGATGTAGGTGGCGCGGGCCACCGTGCGCCGCGGGTCCTTCACCTCCTCGCTGTAGATGGCGCCGCTCTCGAAGCCGGTGAAGGAGGCGATGGTGAACGCGAGCACGGCGCCGAACCCGGCTCCGAACAGCTGGCCGGGGCTGATGCCGGCGGTGGTGACGCTGCCGCCGGCCGGGTGGGCGAACGCGACCAGGTCGAAGATCAGCACCACGACGCACTCGAGGACGAGCAGCACCGCCAGCACGCTCGCGTTGAGGTCGATGCGCAGCACGCCGAGCACGCCGATGAAGACCCAGGCCAGCAGCGCCCAGACCCACCAGGCCAGGTCCAGCCCGGCCTTGGCGGACATGAAGTCGGAGACGATGGCGCCGAGCAGCCCGTAGAGGCCGATCTGGATGGCGTTGTACGCGGCCAGCGCGACCGCCGAGCCGGCCACCCCGCCGGCCCGGCCGAGGCCGTTGGCGATGTACGCGTAGAACGCGCCCGCGTTGGCGACGTACCGGCTCATCGCGGCGTAGCCGGTGGCGAAGATCGCGAGGACGGCGGCGAGCAGCACGAAGCCGAGCGCGGCGCCGATGTTGCCGCTGACGGCGTACATGGTGGTGACACCGCCGCCGAGAACGGTCAGCGGGGCCGACGCGGCGACGGTGAAGAAGACGAGATGGGCGGTGCCGAGACGGCCACGGCGCAGCCCACCGTCGGAGAAGAACGGATCGGAGGACAAGGCTTCTCCAGGGGAGGGGGTGAGGGGGTCGGGAGTGTCTACTTCGGAACAGCCTGAAGCAGGGTATTGGTGATCACGGATCGTCACAACCCCACTTCGATATCGATTGGGGCGCGCGCACTCGACCGGAATTGAGCTGTGCGTGGTCATGCCGTACCGTCCCGTGTCGACGATCACGGCCACCGTTCGAGGATGGACCATGACCTACCCCGGGGCACAAGCCACGTACCGGCTCGCCGATGCGCTGTTCCTCATCGGACACGACGAGTTCACCGGTAAGCCGCACGTCGCCGTCGACCGGCTGGAGTGCGGGCTGGCCGGTGCCGCGCTCGCCGAGCTGATGTTCGAGGGGCGGATCGCCCTCGACGGTGGCGGCATCGCCGCGGTCGACCCGCGGTTGTGGCAGGAGCCGCTGACCGATCTGCTGATCACCGAGATCCTGCGCCGTGAGGGCGCGCATCCGGCCCGGCTGTGGATCCGCTACCTGCGCACCCAGCTCAACATCAACGAGCGGGTCGGCACCCGGCTGGTCACCGCCGGCGTCCTGCGTCGCGAGCAGGGCAAGCTCATCGGCCGGTCGGTGCGCTGGCCGGCCATCGACCCGAACCAGGCGGCCTCACCTCGGGTACGCCTGACCGCCATGCTGATGCACTCGTCCCCGGCCGAGCTGGACCCGGGCACACTGCTGCTGGCGAGCCTCGCCGAGGCGGTCGGGCTCGCCGCGCACATCTTCGACCCGCAGGTGGGCGGCCGGATGCGGGACTGCCGGCGGTTCCTGCCGGCGCAGCTCGACGGGCTGCTCGCCGCCGTGGTCGGCGCGCTCGACGCCAGCACCACGACGGTACGCCGCTGAGGTCCCGCCCCGACGGGCCGGGGCGGGACCGGCCCGCTCAGGCGGGGTCGCGCCACATCGGGTAGAGGCTGGGTCCCTCGGGCAGGTCCAGCGTCACCGGGCGGCGCCGGAAGCCGAGCCGTTCGTAGAGCGCGGCGTTGCGCGGAGTGCTGGCCTCCAGGTACGCGGCGGTGCCGGCCCGGTCCAGCTCGGCCAGCCGGTCGCGTAGCAACGCCGATCCGACACCCCTGCCGTGGTGGTCGGGGTGCACGCCGATGAACGGCAGGTACCAGTGCGGCTCGCCGGGATGGTTGGCGGCCATCAGCTCGTCGAGCACGCCGAAGCGCTTCATCGCCTCCGGCCCGATCGCGTTCTCCAGGTCGGCGAGCTCCTCGCCCTCGTCCTCGGCGTGGTCGCCCCCGACCGGCAGCCAGAGCGTGGCGCCCAGACCGTCGCCGGCGACGTGGACCTCACCGGTCCGCAGCGCGAGGGCGACGAACGGCCCGAAGAACGCGGGGTGCACCCGCGCGCGGTGGTCGTCGGCCGGGAAGATCCAGCCGCTCACCGGGTCGCGCATGAACGCCTCGGCGAGGATTGCGGTCACGACGGCGGCGTCCTGCGTGGACGCTCGCCGGATGGTGCCCTGCCACTGAGTCACTGCCACCCGTCCTGCCGGCTGCACGAGCCATTGTGGTCATTGATCGGCGTGCAACGTATCAGGTGCCCCCGGTCGCGCGGCAGACCCCGGCGCTCCGGTCGCCGTACCCCGCTCTCCGTGGCTACGCTGGCCCGGCCCGCCGAACGGAGGACCATGTCCCGTACGCGTCGCCCCGGCTCCTCGCCCGGGGCCGCCATCACCTCGTCGCCCTGGGTCCTGGTCGCGATCGGGGTCATCGTGATGGTGGTGCTGCTGGTGGTGGCGCTCGGCTCGGTGCGGGGCCGGCGGACGTTCCCGGCGGCGGCGCCGTCGGACCCGGTGATGTCGCTGCCGGGGCTGCCGGCGTCCCCGCCCACCCCGTCCGGTGGCCCGGCCGCCCCGCCGAGCACGGCCGCGCGGCCCGTGGTCCCGGGGTTGTCCCCGCGGTCGACCGTGCTGCCCGCCGCGCCGACGCCGGTCGCGCCGACGAGCAGCCCGCGCGCCGGCGGCCGACCCGCCCCGCCGCCTCCGCCGGCCCCGCCGTCCGCGGTGACCGGCCGGTACGCGGTGGTGAACAGCTTCGACGGCGGTTTCATCGGCGAGGTGCGGTTGGTCAACACCGGCGGCGCGGCGCGGGGCTGGACGGTACGGCTGACGTTCCCCGGGGGCCGGCTGGTCACGGCCTGGGTGCAGGGCGCCGAGCAGGGCACCTTCGGCTTCGCCGACGACGTGTTCACCTACCGCAGCGGTGTCGACCTGGCCGCGGGCGCGTCGGTGCCGGTGCAGTTCCACATCGAACGGGCGGGCTCCCATCCGGCGAGCTGCGCGGTCGACGGCGTGGCCTGCGCCGGGCTCTGAGACGGCGGGACGACCCCACCTGCTTTTGCAAGATGACTGCTTTGTTGCGGCATCGTTTGCAAGGTATTGCAGAATGTTTCGGCAAGGGCTAGCGTGCGGGCGAATCAGCGACCAGAGAAAGGCCGTCGATGAAACCGCCGCCGATATCCCCCAAGGCGCTGCTCGCCCTGGTCTCCTCCCTCGTACTCACCCTCGTCGGCGTTCCGGTGGCCCTCCACCAGATGAACGCCGACGGCACCGACCGCGCCACCACCCCCGACGTGCTCGCGGCCGGGAACGCCCCGCAGTGGGACCGCGAACCGTCCGCCGACACGCTGCTCAAGGCCGGCCGGACCACCGCCAAGGCGGAGCAGTTCTACTTCGTGCTGCCGGACCGCTTCGCCAACGGCGACAAGCGCAACGACACCGGCGGCCTGCGTGGCGACCGGCTGGCCACCGGCCTGGACCCGAAGGACAAGGGCTTCTACCACGGCGGCGACCTCAAGGGCGTCATCGACAAGATGGACTACATCCAGGGGATGGGCACCACCGCCATCTGGCTGGCCCCGATCTTCAAGAACCGGCCGGTGCAGGGCACCGGCGCCGACGTCTCGGCCGGCTACCACGGCTACTGGATCACCGACTTCACCCAGGTCGACCCGCACTTCGGCACCAACGCCGAGCTGAAGAAGCTCGTCGACCTGGCACACCGGCGCGGGATCAAGGTCTACCTCGACATCATCGTCAACCACACCGCCGACGTCATCCGGTACGCCGAGGACAAGTACGGCTACGTGGACAAGAAGACCACGCCCTACACCGACGCTCAGGGGCGGGCCTTCGAGGACCGCAACTACGCCGACGGCACCCGGAAGTTCCCCGCGGTGAACTCGACGTCGTTCCCGTACACCCCGACGTTCGCCAGCCCGGCCGACGCGAAGGTCAAGGTCCCGGCGTGGCTCAACGACCCGACCATGTACCACAACCGCGGCGACTCCACCTTCGCCGGTGAGAACAGCGAGTACGGCGACTTCTTCGGCCTCGACGACCTGTGGACCGAGCGTCCCGAGGTCGTGCGCGGCATGACCGACATCTACGGCCAGTGGATCGGCAAGGCCGGTGTCGACGGCTTCCGCCTGGACACGGTCAAGCATGCCAACCTCGACTTCTGGCCGCAGTTCACCCGGGGCGTCGACGCCTACGCGGCGAAGGCCGGCAAGAAGGACTTCTTCATGTTCGGCGAGGTCTACAGCGCCGACCAGGAGATCGAGTCGACCTACGTCCGGCAGGGCGGCCTGCCCGCCACGCTCGACTTCTCGTTCCAGGAGGCCGCGCGCGGCTACACCGCCGCCGACGGCTCGGCCAAGGCGCTCGCCGACGTGTACGCCAAGGACGACCTCTACTCCGCCCGCGACACCAACGCGAACCGGCTCACCACGTTCCTCGGCAACCACGACATGGGCCGGATCGGCTCGTTCATCGCCGCGGCCGGCGGTGACGACGCCGCCCAGCTGCGCCGCGACCAGCTCGCCCACCAGCTGATGTTCCTCACCCGAGGTCAGCCGGTGGTCTACTCCGGCGACGAGCAGGGCTTCACCGGCCCCGGTGGCGACAAGGACGCCCGCCAGGACATGTTCGCCTCGCGCACCGCGGACTACCTCGACGACGACCTGATCGGCACCACCCGCACCCACGCCGTGGACCAGTACGACACCCGGCACCCGCTCTACCGGACCATCGCCGAGCTGGGCAAGCTGCGGGCCGCGCACCCGGCGCTGCGCGACGGCGTCCAGGTCACCCGCCACGCCGCCGACGGCCCGGGCGTCTTCGCGTTCTCCCGCGTCCTTCCGTCCGAGCGGGTGGAGTACGTCGCGGCCGTGAACAACGCCTCGACCCCGCAGACTGTCACCGTGGACACCTGGTCGGCCGGCACCCGCTTCACCGGCGTGTACGGCGGCGCGGCCACCGCCACGGCCGGCGGCGACGGCAAGCTGAGCCTCACCGTGCCGGCGATGTCGGCAGTGGTGCTCAAGGCCGACCGAGCGATCCCGGCGGCCGGCGCGGCCCCGCGGATCACGCTCACCGAGCCGGGTGACGCGCCGGTCCCCACCCGGACCGCGATCACCGCCCAGGTCGAGGGCGACCCGCTGGCCACCGTCACGTTCGCCGCCCGGGTCCCCGGCGGCAGGTGGACGCTGCTGGGCACCGCCGACCGCGCCCCGTACACGGTGCACCACGACCTGACCGGCCTGCCCGGCGGCACGAAGGTCGAGTACAAGGCGGTGGTCCGCGACGGCAAGGGCCGGACCGCCACCGCCCGCACCACCGGCACCGTCGGCACCCCGGCCCAGGGCGCGTCCCGGGACTGGGCGATCGTGCACTACCAGCGCCCGGCCGGCGGGTACGCCGACTGGGGGCTCTACACCTGGGGCGACATCGACCCGGCGTACGCCACCGAGTGGCCCACGGGACAGCCGTTCGCCGGCGAGGACTCGTACGGCCGGTTCGCCTGGGTGAAGCTCAAGCCGGGCGCCAAGTCGGTCGGCTTCCTCGTGGTCGACAAAGACGGCAACAAGGACGTGGCGAACGACCGCACCATCGACGTGACCCAGACCGGCGAGGTCTGGGTGAAGCAGGGCGACCCGACGCCCTACCCGACCCGGCAGGCCGCCACCGGCGAGCCCGACCCGCCGGTGGACCAGGGCACCGCGGTCATCCACTGGCGCAAGGCGGACGGCAACTACGACGGCTGGGGCCTGCACCTGTGGGACGGCGCGGCCAACCCGACCGACTGGGCCGCCCCGCTCAAGCCGGAGAAGATCGACGCGTACGGCGCGGTGTTCCGGGTGCCCCTCGCCGCCGGTGCGACCGGGCTGAGCTACATCATCCACAAGGGCGACGAGAAGGACCAGCCGGACGACCAGCGGCTCGACCTGACCGCCGTCGGGCACGAGGTCTGGCTGCTGGCGGGGGTCAAGGGCCGGCTGCTGCCGGCCGCCACCACCGGCGCCGCGAAGGACCTCGACCTGACCAAGCAGAAGGCACAGTGGATCGACCGGTCCACCGTCGCCTGGGCCACCGGCCCCACCGACGGCAAGCGGTACGCGCTGGTCGCCGCCTCGGCCGGCGGCCTCGGCATCGCCGACGGCGAGCTGACCGGCACGTACACCACGCTGCCGCTGAGGGCGCAGCGCAACGGGCTGACCGAGGCGCAACGGCAGGCGTACCCCCAGCTCTGGGCCTATCGCGCGTTCACGCTCGACCGCGCCGACCTGGCCAAGGTGCCGGCGGCGCTGCGCGGGCAGCTCGTGGTCACCGAGCGGGACGCCGAGGGCACCCTGCTCGGCGCCACCGGAGTGCAGATCCCCGGCGTGCTCGACGACGTCTACGCGGCGGCCACCAGGGCGAAGCTCGGCCCGACGTTCGCCGGCCGGGTACCCACCCTCGCGGTGTGGGCGCCGACCGCGCGGAAGGTGTCGCTGCAACTGTTCGACTCGCCGACGGCGCAGCCGAGCACGGTGGCGATGAGCCGCAACGACCGCACCGGCGTCTGGTCGGTGCGCGGCACCAGGGCGTGGACCGGCCGCTACTACCGCTATCAGGTCGAAGCCTGGCAGCCGGCGGCGCAGAAGGTGGTCACCGCGTCGGTGACCGACCCGTACTCGGTGGCGCTCGCGCCGAACTCGACGCACAGCCAGATCGTCGACCTGAGCGACCCGGCGCTCGCGCCGGCCGGTTGGTCGAAGCTGCGCAAGCCGGCGGCGGCGCCCGCGTCGAAGGCGCAGATCTCCGAGCTGTCGGTGCGCGACTTCTCCATCGCCGACAGCACGGTCCCGGCGGAGAGGCGGGGCACCTACCTCGCCTTCACCGACCCGAGGACCGCCGGGATGACGCACCTGCGGGCACTCGGCGACGCCGGGGTCAACTACCTGCACCTGCTGCCCGCGTTCGACTTCGCCACCATCCCCGAAAAGCGGGCCGACCAGGCCCAGCCCGCCTGTGACCTGGCCAAGCTGCCGCCGGACTCGGACGAGCAGCAGAAGTGCGTCGCGGCGGTGGCCGAGACCGACGGCTACAACTGGGGGTACGACCCGCTGCACTACACCGTGCCGGAGGGCGGCTACGCGGTCGACCCGAGCGGCGCGAAGCGGACCACCGAGTTCCGGCAGATGGTCGCCGGGGTGAACCAGGCCGGCCTGCGGGTGGTCATGGACGTGGTCTACAACCACACCTCGGCGGCGGGGACCGACGGAAAGTCGGTGCTCGACCAGGTGGTGCCCGGCTACTACCACCGGCTGCTGGAGGACGGCGCGGTCGCCAACTCGACCTGCTGCGCCAACACCGCCCCGGAGCACGCCATGATGGGCAAGCTCGTGGTGGACTCGCTGGTCACCTGGGCCAAGGCGTACAAGGTGGACGGGTTCCGGTTCGACCTGATGGGTCACCACCCGAAGGCGAACATCCTGGCCGTGCGGGCCGCGCTGGACAAGCTCACGCTCGCCCGCGACGGGGTGGACGGCCGGAAGATCCTGCTCTACGGCGAGGGCTGGAACTTCGGCGAGGTCGCCAACGACGCCCGATTCGTCCAGGCCACCCAGGCCAACATGGCCGGCACCGGGATCGGCACGTTCAACGACCGGCTCCGCGACGCGGTGCGCGGCGGCGGTCCGTTCGACGCCAACCCGCGCGTGCAGGGCTTCGCCTCCGGCCTGTTCACCGACCCGAACGGGGACGCGGTGAACGGCTCGGCGGCCGAGCAGAAGGCCCGGCTGCTGCACGCCCACGACCTGATCAAGGTGGGTCTGACCGGCAACCTGCGGGACTACCGGTTCACCGACTCCGCCGGGAAGACGGTCACCGGCGCCCAGGTCGACTACAACGGCTCCCCGGCCGGCTACACCGCCGCGCCGGGCGAGGCGGTCACGTACGTCGACGCGCACGACAACGAGATCCTCTACGACGCGCTGGCGTACAAGCTGCCGCAGGGGACCTCGGCGCAGGATCGGGCGCGGATGCAGGTGCTGGCGCTGGCCACCACCGCGCTCGGGCAGGGCACCGGGTTCGTGACGGCCGGCTCGGAGCGGCTGCGCTCGAAGTCGCTGGACCGCAACTCGTACAACTCCGGTGACTGGTTCAACCAGATCCGCTGGGACTGCGCCCAGGGCAACGGGTTCGGCGCCGGCCTGCCGCCGGAGCAGGACAACAAGGACAAGTGGCCGTACGCGAAGCCGCTGCTGGCCGATCCGAAGCTGGTGCCGGACTGCGCGGCGGTCGAGCTGGCCGACGCCCGGTACGCGGAGCTGCTGCGGGTCCGGCGCTCCTCGCCGGTGTTCGGCCTGTCCACCGCCGAGCAGGTGCAGAAGCGGGTCGCGTTCCCGCTGTCCGGGGAGAAGGAGACCCCGGGCGTGCTCACCATGACCCTGGACGCCCGCGGGCTGGACGGGAAGTGGAAGTCGGTGACCGTCGTCTTCAACGCCACCCCGGAGACGGCGAAGCAGACCGTGAGCGGTCTGCGCGGTGCGAACGTGGCGCTGCACCCGGTGCTGCGGAACTCCGCCGATCCGGCGCTGCGGACGGCCTCGTTCGACCGGGCCGGCGGCACGTTCACGGTGCCGGCGCGCAGCGTGGCGGTCTTCGTCCAGAGCTGATCCACCAGCGGACCGGCCCCCCTGCCACTCGTGGCAGGGGGGCCGGTCCGTACCCCGGGACCGTCAAGGTCAGTTGAAGCAGTCCTCGACGGTGTTGGCGCAGTTGGTGGGGTCGTTGTTGCTGATGAGGGACTCGTCGTCGAGCTTGACGTGTCCTTCGTTGTTGAGGACGCCGCCGGCGACGCGGTGCAGCTTGCTGGAGTCGGTGGCGGTGTTCTTGGTGACGTGGGTCTTGGTGAGGGTGATCTTCGCCTTGTTGTTGAAGATGCCGCCGCCGTTGAGGGCGGTGTTGCCCTTGACCAGGGTGTCGCGGATGGTGAGGGTGGCGTTGTCGTCCTCGTCGTGCTCGCGGGTGAGGAAGCCGTCCTCGATCTTGACGAGCCACTCGCCGTTGAAGATGCCGCCGCCGAAGCGGTTGGCGGTGTTGTCGACGATGACGCTGTCCGAGATGGTGGCGCTGGCCTCGTCCTTGTTGTTGGGGTAGCCCCAGTGCTTGCCGCCGGTGACGACCACGCCGCCGCCGTTGCCGTCGGCGTGGTTCTTGGCGACGTGGACCTTGTCGAGGTCGAGGTCGGTGTTCTCGGCGTAGACGCCGCCGCCGTTCTCGCAGGCGGTGTTGTTGGTGATGGCGGTGAAGGAGACGGTGACGGTGCCGCCGCTGCTGAACAGGCCGCCGCCGTTCTTGCCGGCGCGGTTGTTCGTCAGGGTGGACTTGACGCCGTCCTTGCCGTGGTCGGAGCCGATGATCTCGACCGTGCCGGCCTCGTCGTGCTTGCCCTTCGGGTCGTAGCCCTTGAGCGCGGAGGCCTCGGCGTCGTGCTTGCCGGACAGGCCGTTGCCGTTGGCGATGCCGCCGCCGTTGCCGCCGGCGGTGTTGTCGTCGACGTGGGATTCTTCGACCTTCAGTACGCCCTGGTTGAAGATGCCGCCGCCGTCGCCCTGGGCGTGGTTGTCGTAGACCTTGCTGTCCTGCACCCAGACGCGGCCGTAGTTGGCGATCGCGCCGCCGTTGCCTTCGGCGTTGTTGTGGGTGAGCTTGACCTGGGACAGGTGGGCCTTGCCGCCGCGCTCGACCAGCAGCGCGCCGCCGTCACCCTCGCCCCGCTTCTCGTCCCCACCCATCGCGTCCGCGACCGGAACGGCTGCGACCGGCGCGGCCGCTGCCATCGGAGCGGCCGCCGTCATCGGAGCGGCCTGCGCCGGCGCCGTGGCGGACTGCGCCGCGGTGGCTGCCTGCGCCCCCGCGACCGCCGGAGCGGCCGGGGCGGCCGGCTGGGCGGGCGTGAGCGCCGCCCCGTCGGCCGGGGTGCCGTTGGCCGGTCCCTGTCCGCCGCCGTACTTGAACTCGTTGGCGTTGCCGCCCTTGACGGTCAGGTCCTTGAGGGTCAGGGCGCCGCCGTCGACGACGCGGAAGATCCGGAAGGTGTCCTCGGCGTCGCGCTTGATGGTGGAGCCGTTGCCCTTGATGGTGACGTCCTGCTTGATCTCGGGCAGGGCGGCGCCGAACTTGCGGTCCTTGACGCCGACCTCGTAGGTGCAGTTCTCGGCCAGCTTCAGGGTGCCGCCGTGGTCCCGGTTGGTCAGGTCGAGGGCGTCGACCAGGGCGTCGTCGTCGCAGGGCACGTCACGGACCTTGCCGTGGTCGTCCTTGTCACCCCACTCGCCCCACTCGCCCTTGTCCCGGCCCTCCTGGCCCCGGTCCTTGCCGTCCTTGCCGTGCTCGTCCCGGCCGTACTCGTCCTCGCCGTACCCGCCCTCGTCGTCGCCGTGGGCGTCGTCGCTGAGCTGCTGCGCGGTCGACCACTTCACGTCGGCGAGCCGGTGCGGACCGGTGACACCGGTCGTCGCGTAGGCCACGCCGGCGAGGCTGACCGCTCCGGTCAGGCCCACGACGCCGGTGGCGAGCCAGAGCCGACGGCGCCGGAGCGGGGAAACGGTCTCGCGGGTGGCGTCATCGTTATTGCGAAGGTAGTTGGACATCGGAGCTCTCTGCCCTCTCCTTGTACCTGACAAGGTCGCTTCGTCACAGCGAGGCGGCCTTCGCTACAAATCGGTTGTAGCTGCTGAACACGACCGTATGAGAGCCTTCTTCGCCTCGTGGCCATATACGAAAAAAACCCGCATAAGGGTGCGGGTGGGTCGGGGCGACGCAGCGGGGACGGGAGGCCCCGGTCGGGGACACCGCGCCGGTCGGGGACGCCGCGCCGGACAGGCGATGCGGGGGGCGGCGACGGTCTGTCGGGAGGTGAGCGGCGGGCGGGCGGTATGAGGCCGGAGAGCGATATGCCACTTAGTCATATTTATGACCAGGAGTCATAGCGTTGAAGATGCGCCCAGCTGGTGGCCGCCGCGAAGACGCCCAGCGGCGCTGCGCGCTGACCGCACGGGGCAGGAACCGCGACAGCGATGCCGGGTCCGGAGCCCTCCTCCCGCCGCGAGTGGCTGCGGGAGGAGGGCTCCGGCGGTTATGTGGTGGTTCAGTTGAAGCAGTCCTCGACGGTGTTGGCGCAGTTGGTGGGGTCGTTGTTGCTGATGAGGGACTCGTCGTCGAGCTTGACGTGTCCTTCGTTGTTGAGGACGCCGCCGGCGACGCGGTGCAGCTTGCTGGAGTCGGTGGCGGTGTTCTTGGTGACGTGGGTCTTGGTGAGGGTGATCTTCGCCTTGTTGTTGAAGATGCCGCCGCCGTTGAGGGCGGTGTTGCCCTTGACCAGGGTGTCGCGGATGGTGAGGGTGGCGTTGTCGTCCTCGTCGTGCTCGCGGGTGAGGAAGCCGTCCTCGATCTTGACGAGCCACTCGCCGTTGAAGATGCCGCCGCCGAAGCGGTTGGCGGTGTTGTCGACGATGACGCTGTCCGAGATGGTGGCGCCCGCCTCGCCGTTGTGCTTCCCGGCCCAGTGCTTGCCGCCGGTGACGACCACGCCGCCGCCGTTGCCGTCGGCGTGGTTCCCGGCGACGTGGACCTTGTCGAGGTCGAGGTCGGTGTTCTCGGCGTAGACACCACCGCCGTTCCCGCAGGCGGTGTTGCCGCCGATCGCGGTGAAGGAGACCGTGACGAAGCCGCCGCTGCTGAACAGGCCGCCGCCGTTCTTGCCGGCGCGGTTGTGGCTCAGCGTGCTCAGGGAGGCGTCCTTGCCCTCGTGCGCCCCGATGATCTCGACGGTGCCGGCGAGGTGCTTGTCGTGGCCGCCCTTGGCGTCCTTCTCCGCTTCGGCGCCGGCGAGGTCGGCCGGGCCGTGCCCACCGTGCTGGTCGCCGTTGCCGTTGGCGATGCCGCCGCCGTTGCCGCCGGCGGTGTTGTCGTCGACGTGGGATTCTTCGACCTTGAGCACGCCCTGGTTGAAGATGCCGCCGCCGTCGCCCTGGGCGTGGTTGTCGTAGACCTTGCTGTCCTGCACCCAGACGCGGCCGTAGTTGGCGATCGCGCCGCCGTTGCCTTCGGCGTTGTTGTGGGTGAGCTTGACCTGGGACAGGTGGGCCTTGCCGCCGCGCTCGACCAGCAGCGCGCCGCCGTCACCCTCGCCCCGCTTCTCGTAGCCGCCCCCCGGCCCCGACGCCATCGGCGTGAGCGCCGCCCCGTCGGCCGGGGTGCCGTTGGCCGGTCCCTGTCCGCCGCCGTACTTGAACTCGTTGGCGTTGCCGCCCTTGACGGTCAGGTCCTTGAGGGTCAGGGCGCCGCCGTCGACGACGCGGAAGATCCGGAAGGTGTCCTCGGCGTCGCGCTTGATGGTGGAGCCGTTGCCCTTGATGGTGACGTCCTGCTTGATCTCGGGCAGGGCGGCGCCGAACTTGCGGTCCTTGACGCCGACCTCGTAGGTGCAGTTCTCGGCCAGCTTCAGGGTGCCGCCGTGGTCCCGGTTGGTCAGGTCGAGGGCGTCGACCAGGGCGTCGTCGTCGCAGGGCACGTCACGGACCTTGCCGTGGTCGTCCTTGTCACCCCACTCGCCCCACTCGCCCTTGTCCCGGCCCTCCTGGCCACGGTCCTTGCCGTCGCTGCCGTGCTCGTCGCCCTTGCCTTCCTCGCGGGAGTCCTTGTCGGAGTGCTGCGGCGCCGCGGCGTGGTTGTCCGCCACCGGCTCCGTGCCGCCGGGCTTGTCGTCCCGAGCGGCGAGGCCACCCAGCGCCGCCAGACCGACGACGCCGGTCAGCCCGGCCACGCCGGTGGCGACCCAGAGCGCCCGCCGCCTGCTCGTCGGCGGGGTGCCCGTCGGGGCCCCGCCGTCGGGTGTCGTTACGTCGTTGGACATGAGAGCCTTCCGCCCTTTCGGTTCTTCCCAAACGGGTCGCTCCGCCCCAGGCCGGGCGACCAGCTACAAACCGGTTGTAGCCTCTGTTCGACACCGTATGAGAAGGATCCTCGCGAGGAAGACGTATCCGAAAAAAGCCCGCATTCGGACCTTGAAGGCGCAAAAGACGGCCCCACCACCGTCCTGCGGTGGTGGGGCCCGCAGTGGAACGCGGCCCGGAAGCTCAGCCGGGCAGGCGGGGGCCCGCCTCACGCTGCTCGGCCAGCCAGGTCTCCACCTCGTCCGAGCGGCGCGGCAGCCCGGCCGAGAGGTTCACCGGACCGTCGGCGGTGACCAGGATGTCGTCCTCGATCCGCACGCCGATGCCCCGCAGCTCCTCGGGGACCAGCTCGTCCTCCGGCTGGAAGTAGAGCCCCGGCTCGACGGTGAGCACGTAGCCCTCGCCGAGCGGGCCGTCGCGGTAGGTCTCCTTGCGCGCGTTGGCGCAGTCGTGCACGTCGATGCCGAGCATGTGGCTGGTGCCGTGCAGCGTCCACCGGCGGTAGACCGTGGAGGCCGGGTCCATCGCCTCGTCCACGCTCACCGGCAGCAGGCCGAGGTCCTTCAGCGCCTCGGCCAGCACCCGCATCGAGGCCAGGTGCACGTCGCGGAAGCCCACCCCCGGCTTGCACATGTCGATGCCGGCCTGCTGGGCGGCGTAGACGGCGTCGTAGACCTGGCGCTGCAACGGGGTGAACCGGCCGTCGACCGGCAGCACCCGGGTCACGTCGGCGGTGTAGAGGTTGCGGTTCTCCACGCCCATGTCCATCAGCAGCAGGTCACCCGGACGGGTGGCGCCGTGGTTGTGCACCCAGTGCAGGATCGTGGCGTGCTCGCCGGCCCCGACGATCGAGCCGTAGCCCACGTCGTTGCCGTCGTGCCGGGCGCGCAGGGCGAAGACACCCTCCAGCAGCCGCTCGGAGACCGCCCGGTCGGCCGGCAGTGCGCGGGCCACGTCCTCGAAGCCCCGCACGGTGGCGTCGCACGCCTCCTGGAGCTGCGCGATCTCCCACTCGTCCTTGACCAGCTTCAGCTCCGAGATGGCGATGGCCAGCTCCCGGTCGCGGCCCGGCTGGCCCTCGGCGCGCGGCCCGTCGTAGCGGCGCACCGCGGCGTCCACCCGGGCGTCGAAGCCGCGCAGCACCCGGGTCCGCCCCGGGGCCAGGTCGGCCAGCGCCGCGTCCAGCTCGCTCAGGTCGGCCGTCGGCAGACCCAGCTCGGTCGACTTCTCCCGCAGCGTCGGCCGCCGGCCCACCCACAGCTCGCCGTGGCGGCTGCGGAAGAACTCGTCGGTCGCCCGGGACGAGCGGGGCCGCATGAACAGCGTCGCCTCGCCGCCCGGCCGCAGCACGAGGACGCTGTCGGGCTCCAGGTCGCCGGTCAGGTAGGCGAAGTCGCTGCCCGGCCGGAACCGGTGGTCGGTGTCGTTGGCGCGTACCTTCTCGGTGCCGGTGGGGATGACCAGCGTCTCGCCCGGGAAGGCCTCGGCCAGCGCGGCCCGCCGCTTGGCGTGGTTGGGCACCTCCGGCCTCGGGGTGACCGACAGCTCGGTGTCCCGCCAGCCCTGCCGCATGAACGACAGGAACGCCTCCGGGAAGTCCGGGTCGTGCGACTCCGTGCCGTCCGCCGGCTTGCCCTGCTGCGTCCGCTCCTCGGCCATGATCCGCCCTCCCTGCGCCTCGTCGCTGGTCCCGACGGTACCGCGCGCACGTCAGCGGGAGGTGCCTGCGGTGCCGCGACGGTGGCTTCCGGCGCGTGGAAAGATGGCCCCCATGTGCGGACTCCTGGCCTTCTTCAGCGCGCGCGGCGACGCCGCCGCCCACCGCGACCACATCGCCGGCGCACTGGAGTGCCTGCACCACCGTGGCCCGGACGAGACCGGGGTCGAGGTGGTCGGCGACGCCTCCGGCCGGTACGCGGACGGCGTGTTCGCGCACAAGCGCCTGGCCATCATCGACGTGGCGCTCAGCCACGAGCCCCTGCCCTACGCGGGCGGCCGCTACCTGCTCACCTTCAACGGCGAGATCTACAACTACATCGAGCTGCGCGACGAGCTGATCCGCGACCACGGGGCCCAGTTCGCCACCAACGGCGACGGCGAGGTGATCGTCGCCGGCTACCACTACTGGGGTGAGCAGGTGCTCACCAAGCTGCGCGGCATGTTCGCGTTCGTGATCTGGGACCGGCAGGAGCGGCGGGCCTTCGGCGCGCGGGACTACTTCGGCATCAAGCCGCTGCACTACCTGGAGACTCAGGACGGCCTCTACCTGGCCTCGGAGAAGAAGGCGCTGCTGCCGTTCGCGCACTCCGCCTACCAGGGCGACGCCGGCATCGACACCGCCAACCTGAGCCACTACCTGACGCTGCAGTACGTCCCGGAGCCGGGCACGCTGCACAAGGGGATCAGCCGGATCGGGTCGGGGGAGTACCTCACCTGGACCCCGGGCGGCCGGATCGAGGTGCGCCGCTGGTACCGGCCGGTGTTCCGCCCGGCGCCGGTCTCCGACGAGCAGAAGCTCTACCACGAGATCCGGGAGACGCTGCGCGAGAGCGTCCGGATGCACATGCGCTCGGACGTGCCGGTCGGCTCGTTCCTGTCCAGCGGCATCGACTCGACCGCCGTCGTGGCGTTGGCCCGCGAGTTCAACCCGAACATCCTCACCTTCACCGTCGGCTACGACGTGCCCGGCTACTCCGAGATCGACGTGGCCCAGGACTCGGCCCGGCACCTCGACGTGACCACCATCCCGACCAAGATCGGGCCGCAGGACATGATCGACGCGCTGCCGAAGATCGTCTGGCACCTGGACGACCCGGTCGCCGACCCGGCCCTGGTGCCGCTCTACTTCGTGGCGAAGAAGGCCGCCGAGCACGTCACCGTGGTGCTCTCCGGCGAGGGCGCGGACGAGTTCTTCGGCGGCTACACGATCTACCGCGAGCCGCTCTCGCTCAGCTCCGTCAACGGCCTGCCGGACGGCGTGCAGAAGGGGCTGCGGGCGGTCTCCAAGGCCATCCCGCAGGGGGTCAAGGGCAAGAGCTTCCTGGAACGCGGCACCACCCCGATCGAGCAGCGCTACTACGGCAACGCGCGGATGTTCACCGAGGAGGAGAAGCAGCACCTGCTGCGTCGCTACGACCCCTCGGTGCGCTACACCGACGTCACCGCGCCGATCTACGCCGAGTGCACCGAGCTGGACGACGTCACCAAGATGCAGTACGTCGACCTCTACACCTGGCTGCGCGGCGACATCCTGGTCAAGGCCGACCGGATCTCGATGGCGCACTCGCTGGAGGTCCGGGTGCCGTTCCTGGACCGGGAGGTGTTCAACGTCGCCGCCGGCATCCCGGTCGACCTGAAGCTGCCGCCCCGCTCCGAGGCCACCAAGTACGCCATGCGCCAGGCGCTGCAGGGCGTGGTGCCGCCGGCCATCGTCAACCGCAAGAAGCTCGGCTTCCCCACCCCGACCCGGGTGTGGCTGCGCGGCGAGATGTACGAGTGGGCCCGGCACGTGCTGTCCACCTCCGGCGCGGGCGACCTGGTCGACCTGTCGTACGCGCTGCGGCTGCTGGACGAGCACAAGCGGGAGGAGGCCGACCACTCCCGCAAGGTGTGGACCGTGCTGATCTTCTGCATCTGGCACGCCATCTTCGTGGCGAAGACGCTCGACCCGGGCATCCAGCGCAACCAGTCCGCGCTGCTCACCAAGCCGGTCGTCGGCAGCATGGTGCGCTGACCCGTACGCGGTGAAGGGCCCCCGGGGTGTTCCCCCGGGGGCCCTTATCCGTGCGGGGTCACCGACCGGTGCAGGTGACCGTCGGCAGGGTGTTGGTGCCGGAGACGTTCGCGGTGAAGCCGAACGTGGTCCGGCCCTCCGGCGGGACGCTGCCGTTGTAGGAGGCGTTGGTGACCGTCACCGACGCCCCGCTGCCACTGAGCGTGCCGTTCCACACCTGGTTGATGCTCTGGCCGCTCGGCCAGGTCCAGCTCGCGGTCCACCCGGCGTACGTCCGGGTGCTGTGGTTCATGATCTCCACCTCGCCCTGGAAGCCGCCCTGCCAGGCGCTGACCACCTTGTAGACCGCCATGCAGTCGCCGCTGCCCGGCGGCGGCATGGTCGGCGTCGAGGTGGGCGTGGGGGTCGGCGTCGAGGTGGGCGTGGGCGTCGGGGTGGTGGGGGTCGGCGTCGGGGTGGTCGGCGTGGGCGTCGGCGTACCGCCGCCCGAGCCGATCCCGGTCACCTCGCCGTTGCCGCCGTCGAACGTCACGTCGGAGCAGCCGAAGAAGTTCTCCTGGCTGTCCGAGCGCACCCAGCGCGAGTAGATGATGTGCCGGCCGCTCTTGTTGGTCGGCAGGTTGCCGGTGAAGTAGTAGTGCCCGTCGTTGGTGCCGACCGCGCCGCGCTGCGGCGGGTTGGTCACCTGCAGGAACGGCTGCTCCTCCAGGTCGCTCCAGGCCAGCGGGCGGGTCGGGCTCCAGCTGTCCTTGGTGACGTAGAAGTAGAACGTGCCCGGGTGGTGGGCCCAGTTGCTGTAGCGGAACTCCATCGACCGCCCGGCCGTCAGGTGCGTGATCGGCCAGTCGTTGCGCGCCGCGTCGTAGCCGCTGAAGTTGGCGTTACCGCCGCTGCACAGCTTGCCGTCGGGGATGAACCCGACGGTGCGCCCGCCCGCGTCCGAGCGCAGCACGCTGAACCAGTTGTAGAGCGAGTTCGCCCCGTTCTGGGCGACCGCGGCGGAGCAGGCGGGGTTGTTCGGGCGGATCTCACCGGTGCCGGAGAGGCCGTCCTTCCAGCACAGGTAGGTCCGGGCGCCCGGCGTCATGGCCGCGCCGTGCGCGGCGGCCGGATCGGAGTGGGAGGCCAGGGCGAACGCGCCCAGGGCCAGGGTGAGGGCCGCGGTGACCAGCGCGGCCGTACGGGATCGGTGCACGGGGATCTCCTGACTGGCGGAGCGCGACCTGCTCTCGGCCCGCCCCGCTGCGACGAGCGGATGCGACGATCGCGGTGCCCGCGCCCGGCGGTCGGCGTGCGGCCGGAACCGTCGGGGGACGCGCACCGCCTGCGGTCCGTGCCACGGACCGTGGGTGCCCTCGCGTCGGCTCGACCGGCGGCGCGGCAGCCCACCGCGCCCTCCCGGCAGCGCCATCCCATCACGTCCGGCCGCCGTATGCAATAGCCGCTGGTCGATGCCCGGGTCCCGTCGCGCCGGATCCCGGCATGCGCCAGGATCGGGGGAGGACGAGGAGAGGAGCCAGGATGGGGTACGCGGTGGTGCTCGGCGAGGCGCTTGTCGACCTGCTCGACGCCGAGCACGACGGGGAACCCGTCTACCGGCAGGCGGTCGGCGGCGGGCCGCTCAACGTGGCGGTGGCGGTCGCCCGGCTCGGCGGGGACGTGCAGTTCGTCGGCTCGCTCGGCGACGACGCGCTGGCCGGACGGATCCGGGCCTTCCTCACCGGGGCCGGCGTGGGCGTGGCCGGCGCGGTGACCGTGCCCGCCCCGACCGCGCTGGCGGTGGCCACCTTCGCCGGGCCGGAGCCGGAGTTCCGCTTCTACGGCGAGCCCCGCTCGTACGCCCTGCTCGGCCCGGACGACCTGGACGTGGCGCTGGTCGAGGGCGCCGACGTGCTCTACTGCGGCTCGATCGTGCTGCTCGACCCGCCGGTGCTGGCCGCCGCCCGCCGCGCCTGGGCGATCGCGGGCGGCCTGCGGGTGTTCGACCCGAACGTCCGCCCCAGCCTGCTCACCGCGCCGGACGCGCTGGACCGGCTGCGCGGGGTGGTCGCGGAGTTCGCCGCCGGGGCACACCTGGTCAAGCTCAGCAGCGCCGACGCCCGGGTGCTCTACCCGCACGAGCCGGTCGCGGGCGTCGCGGCGTACCTGCGGGAACTGGGCGCGACCACCGTCGTGGTCACGCTCGGCGCGGACGGCGCCCTGGTTGCCGCCGACGACGACGTGGTACGCGTGCCCGCCCCGAAGGTCGAGGCGGTGGACGCCACCGGCGCCGGCGACTCGGTGATGGGCGCGCTCGTCGCCGAGCTGCTCGCCGCCGGCGAACCGACCGACGCGCTCGGCTGGCGGGAGCGGGTGGCGTTCGCGCTACGGGTGGCCGGGCTGGTGTGCGAGTCGCCCGGCGGCGCCACCGCCATGCCCACCCGGAGCGCCATCACCGCCCGCTTCGCGTGAAAGGAGGGGCCCCTTCTTAACGCCTCCGGTAGAGGAGGGGCCCCCTCTTAACGCGCCAGGCCCGAGGCGCCGGAGATCAGCGGGGGCGGGTGAGGGTCAGGACGGCGCTGAGGGAGAGGGCGGCCGCGCCGGCCAGGACGGTGGCCATGGGGAGGGCGCTGCCCTCGCCGCCGAGACCGACCAGGGGTGCGGCGAGCGCGCCGACCACCGACTGGACGCCACCCATCAACGCGGCGGCGGTCCCGGCGTGGCGGGCGTGCGCGTCCAGCGCCAGCGCGGTGCTGTTCGGCATCACCATGCCCAGCGAGCCGACGAAGGCGAACAGCGCCACCGCCGTCACCGCCAGGCTGCCGGCGAGCGCGCCGGTCAGCACGCCCGCCGCCGTGACCAGGCCGACCACCAGCGTGGTGACCAGCAGCCGGCGCGGACTGAACCGGTCGAGCAGCCGGGCGTTGAGCTGCCCGGTGGCGACCAGGGCGAGCGCGTTCACCCCGAAGACCACGCTGAACACCGTGGCGGAGACGCCGAAGACGTCCTGGAACACGAACGACGACCCCGAGATGTACGCGAACAGCCCGGCGAACGCGAAGCCCTGGGTCAGCGCGTACCCGAGGTAGACCCGGTCGGCGGCCAGTGACCGCATGGTGCGGGCGGTGGCGCCCAGGCCGCCGGCGCTGCGGCGCTCCACCGGCAGGGTCTCCGGCAGGCGTAGCGCCACCGCGACGGCGAGCAACGCGCCGATGACGGCCAGGGCGACGAAGACGGCCCGCCAGGAGCCGAACCGGAGCACCAGGCTGCCCACGCTGGGCGCGGCCACCGGCGCCACGCCGAAGACCAGGGTGAGTCGGGAGAAGTACTTCGCGGCGTCCCGACCGGAGTAGAGGTCCCGGACCACCGCACGGGCGACCACCACGCCCATGCCGCCGGCCACGCCCTGGACGAACCGCGCGGCGGCCAGCAGGGGAGCGTTCGGTGCCGCGGCGCAGGCCAGCGCGAGCAGGGCGTACGCGACCACGCCGACCAGCACCGGGCGGCGTCGCCCCCAGCGGTCGCTGAGCGGGCCGGTGACCAGTTGGCCCAGCGCCAGGCCGACCAGGCAGGTGGTCAGGGAGAGCTGGATGCCGGCCTGGTCGGCGCCGAGCTCGCGGGTCATCGCCGGGAACGCCGGCAGGTACATGTCCAGCGAGAGCGGACCGATCGCGGTGAGCGTGCCGAGCAGCACCAGCAGGGTGATGCCGCCGCCCGCCGCGGCGGGACGGTCGACGGTCGGGCGCGCGGTGACCCGCACGGTCTGGCTCACGAAGGTTCCCCCTGGATCTGGTGCGTTCCGGGTAACCTTATCTCTGTAGTCAGAACTATTGCGATGTGAAGCAGGTGACTCCGTGGCGACCGACGAGGAGATCGCGCGCTTCGGCGCCGTGCTCGGGGAGCTGCACCGGCTGCTGCGCCGCCGGACCGTCGCCCGCGCCGCCCGGGAGCCGCTGCCCGAGGCCCAGGTGGAGCTGCTCCTGCTGGTGCGGGCCGCCCCGGGCATCAGCGGCAAGGAGGTGGCCCGCCGGCTCGGCACCGCGCCGAACACGGTCAGCACGCTGGTGCGCGACCTCACCGACGCCGGGCTGCTGGCCCGCGAGCGCGACCCCGCCGACCGCCGGGTGGTCCGCCTGCACGTCACCGAGGCGGCCCGCCGGCGGATGGCCGACTACGAGGTCCACCGCGCCGCGCTGCTGACCGAGTCCCTCGCCGAGGTGGATCCCGCGGCCCGCTCGGCCGTCCTGGCCGCCGCCCCGCACCTCGACGCGCTGCTCACCGCCCTGCGCAACCGCCCCTGAGGCGCGATCACCGCCGCCGCGCCGACCGCCGTCGCACCGGCCGCCGCCGCACCGACCACCGTGGCACCGACCGCCGTCGCACCGACCGCCGCCGGCGGCGCGCTCAGGCGGTGCCGTCGAGCTCGGCGTAACCGCGGCGGGCCGCGATCAGGCCGGGCCGGGCCCCGAACGGCGACTCGGCCGCCACCCGCTCCGGCGGGGCGCTGCCGGTGTGGCCGGCCCGGATCAGCCACGCCTGCCGCGCGAGGCTGGCGTGCTGCTCGCGTACGAAGTCCGCGTCGACCGGCTCACCGTGGCCCGGCACCACCACCGTGGCCGGCGTGGTCAGCCGCAGCAGGTCGGCCACCGCGTCCGGCCACCGCAACGGGTACGACTCCTCGAACGCCGGCGGCCCGCTCTGCTCCACCAGGTCACCGGCCACCAGGACGTCCGCGTCCGGCACGTGCACCACCAGGTCGGCGTCGGTGTGCCCGTGCCCGGGGTGGCGCAGCAGCACCTGCCGCCCGCCCACGTCCAGCACGGTCTGCTCGTGCACCGCGTGCGTCGGCGTCGCCAGCTCGGTGCGCGCCAGCTCGTCGGCGAAAGCCGGCTGCTCGGCCCGCATCTCCTCGTACGCCGCCCGGCGCAGCGCGTCGGGGTGGTCCCGCAGCACCGCCACCGCCTGGGCGTGCGCGTACACCTCGGTGCCCGGCTCGGCGGCCAGCGTGACGTTGCCGAAGCAGTGGTCGAAGTGGTGGTGGGTGTTGACGATCGTCCACGGGTGCGGGGTCACCGCCCGGGCGGCCGTGGCCAGCTCGCGGGCCTGCCCGGCGGTGGAGAGCGTGTCCACCAGCAGCGCGGCGCCGTCGCCCACCACCAGCACCACGTTGACCCGCAGCAGCGGCTCGCGCAGCAGGTGTACGCCGGTGGCGATCTCCTCGAAGCGTGCGGTCATGACGCGCCGACGGCCCGCTCGACGAAGCGCTGCCGGTCGACCAGTGCCCGCTCGACGCGCCCCTGCGCGGCGACCGTGTGGCCGTCGGTCACGGTCACCTCGAAGACCAGCCGGCGACCGTCGACCTTGACCAGTTCGGCGTGGGCGGACACGGACCGCCCGACCGGGGTGGCCGTGCGGTGCTCCAGCTCGACCCGGACTCCGACGGTGGTGGACCCGGCCGGCATCCGGGGTGCCAGGGCCGCCACCGTGGCCGCCTCGGCCAGCGCCAGCACCCGAGGGGTGCCGAGCACCGGCACGTCCCCCGAGCCGAGCGCCCGGGCGGTGTCGGCGTCGGTCACGGTCAGCTCGACGCGGGCGGTCAGGCCCGGCGCGAACGGCGACTCCGGCTGCTCCTGCATGCGGCCGAGCCTAGTGCAGCCGACGGCGGACCGTCCGGCGTCCGGGGCCCCCGCCGGCCCCGCTCCGGGCCGGCCCACCGACGGTCGGCGTCGGTCCGTCGGTCGCCCGCCGTTAACCTTGTCCGCGATGGCCGTGCTGACAGATCCCCCGCCCCCCGCCCCCGCCGGACCGACCGCGTCCCCCGACGGCGGGCGCCGTCGTGTGATCGCGATGACCGTCTGGGGCATCGCCTTCGTGGCCGCGTGGCTCGCCATCGGCCTGCCCACCGACCCGGCGTACGCGTTCCTGTGGATCTGGGCCGGCACGGTCGCCTGGAACTCGGCCCGGCCGTGGCGCAGCCACCTGCGCTTCGCCCGGGACTGGATCCCGGTGGTGCTGCTGCTCGCCGCGTACAACCTGTCCCGCGGGTTCGCCGACAACGGCGCCACGCCGCACGCCATGGAGCTGATCGTCGCCGACCGGTTCCTGACCGGGTGGTTCACCGGCGGCGAGGTGCCGACGATCTGGCTCCAGCAGCACCTCTACGACCCGGACCAGGTGCGCTGGTGGGACGTGCTGGTGAGCTGGATCTACTTCTCCCACTTCGTGGCGACGCTCGCCGCGGCCGCCGTGCTGTGGATGCGCAACCGGGGGCGCTGGATCGCGTACATGTCGCGGTGGGGTTTCCTCTGCGCGGCCGGCCTGGTCACCTACTTCGCCTACCCGGCCGCGCCGCCGTGGTGGGCGGCGCAGAACGGGCTGCTCACCGAGGTGGCACGGATCTCCACCCGGGGGTGGAAGGAGATCGGCATGCACGGCGCGGGCAACCTGCTCAACGCCGGGCAGATCGCCTCCAACCCGGTGGCCGCCATGCCGTCGCTGCACACCGCGTTCGCGCTGTTCGTGGTGCTGTTCTTCCTGCGCTCGGTGCGCCGGCGGTGGTGGCCGCTGATGCTGGCGTACCCGTTGGCCATGACGTTCACCCTGATGTACAGCGGCGAGCACTACCTGATCGACGTGCTGGTCGGCTGGGCGTACGTGGGGATGACGTTCCTGGTCGTCGGCCTGGCGGAGCGCTGGTGGCGGGCCCGACGGTCCCGTCGGGACGGGACGCCGACCGCTGTGACCGGCGTCACCGCGCCCGCCGCCGGCCCGGACGCCACGCCCGGGGCCGACCGGGACGCCGTTCCCGCCGAACGTCGCTGACCCTTTCTTAGGCCGCCCGGCGCGCGTGGCGCGCCCGCGCGGTCAGCTCGGCCGCCAGCTCCCAGGCGTCGGTCAGGTCCCGGTCGACCGCCGCCGCGCCGGCCCCGCCGGCAGTGTCGGCGTGCACGGTGGCCAGCCGCAGCCGGCGCTGTGCCGGGCCCTGGGTGACCCGCACGCTCTGGATCCGGGCGTACGGGACCAGCGTCAGCCGGCGGGTCAGCAGCCCGGAGCGGGCCACGAAGACCTCGTCGTCGAGGCCGGCGCCGACCGCCGCCCGGCTCAACGGGCGCAGCCAGCGGGCCCGCGGGGGCGGCGGCGTGGCGGGCAACGCCCCCAGCCGTACGCCGGGCAGCACCTCGGCCACGACCAGCTCGCCGGTGCCGGTGTCACCGACCGGGAGCAGCCGGTCCGGGCGGTTGCGGTCGTCCGGCTCACCGGCCGAGTAGCCGGCCACCTCCAGCCGCAGCCGCAGCCAGCCCTTGACCCGCCAGAGCAGCGGCCAGGTCACCCCGACGGTCTGCACCCGGTGCAGCGGCACGGTCTGCATCCGCGTCTCCAGCAGCCCGTTGTGCACCCGTAGGGTGCCGTCGTCGCGGTCCAGCCGGAAGCTCCAGTCGTCCAGCACCCGGCGGACCGGCTGGAGCAGCACACCGGCCATCGCGGTCAGCGTGCTGGCCACCGCGATGAACGACCAGGAACCCTCGGACAGGAACTGCGCCACCACGAACGCCAGGCCGAACGGCAGCAGGAACGCCTGCGGCGTGAGCAGCTGGCTGACCAGCAGGTCCTGATTGCGCACGGCGTGCAACCGGCGGCCGGCCGGAACGGGTGCCGGCGGCGTGGCCGGATCGGCGGGCGCGGACGCCGGCGCGCGACCGGCCACGGCGAGCAGCCGCTGCCGCAGCGCGGTGGCCTCGGCCACGCTGAGATAGGCCAGCGGCGCCTCGGTCTTGCCCCCGCCGACCACCTCCAGCCGCAGCTCCGCCAGGCCGGTGAGCTGGGCCAGCAGCGGCCGGACCACCTCGACCGCCTGCAACCGTTCCAGCGGGATGGCCCGGGTGCGCCGCCACAGCAGCCCCTCGTGCACCCGAAGCTCCCGGCCCACCACGTGGTAGCCGGTGTTCCACCAGCTGATCACCGACAGCACGGTGGCGCCGAGGACGAAGACCGCGACGAGCGCGGCGAACCACCCGAACCCGACCCGGGACAGCGTCGACCAGGAGAGCCCGGCGATCACCACGACCAGTGACTTTGCGCCGTGCACGGCGGGGCTCAACGGGTGTAGGCGCTGCCGCGGCTCCTCGCCGCCGGGTGGCGGACCCCACGGGCCGGGCGCGGGCGCGGCCGGCGCGGCCCACGGCCCGGCAGCCGGTCGGGGCCCGTACCCCGGGTGTGGCGGCCCGTACCCCGGTTGCGGTCCGTGACCGGGCGGTGGTTCGTGGCCCGGCGGTGGTTCGTGGCCCGGCGGTGGTTCGTGGCCCGGCGGCGGGGCGGGCGGGCCGTAGCCGGTCGCGGGCGGCCAGGGGTGTCCGTTCGTCGTCGGCTCCGGACCGGCGGGCCGGTCCTCCCGGGGCGGGGGAGCGCCGCCGGACTCCGGCTCGCTCCGCCCGCTCACAGGCCCTCCGCCCGGTCCTCGCCCAACGCGGTCAACCGGTCCCGCAGCCGGGACGCCTCGGCCGGGCGCAGGCCGGGCACCCGGGCGTCGCTGGCCGCGGCGGCGGTGTGCAGCTGCACCGTGGCCAGGTCGAAGGCGCGCTCCAGCGGACCCGCGCTCACGTCGACGAACTGCATTCGGGAGTACGGCACGATGGAGAGCCGCCGGACCAGCAGCCCGTGCCGGACGAGCAGGTCGTCGTCGCGTTCGGCGTACCCCCAGGCGCGGACCGCGCGCACGATGGTGACCGCGCGCCACACGGACAGCAGCAGCGCCACGCCGATCGCGGCGCCGAGCAGCCAGTGCCCGGCGACGGCCCAGATCACGCCGAGCACCACCAGCGCCACGGCGAGCAGGATGCCGAGCCGGATCAGCTCCACCCAGATCAGGTCGCGGGAGATCGGCTGCCAGCGGACCGTCTCCGGCCAGGGCTCCAGCGGCCCGGGCGGAGTGGGCGGCGGGCCGGCGCGGTCGGCACCGCTCACCGGGCGGACCCGCCGTGGCGGCGGACGGCGCGTGGTCGGACGGTCTGCTCGTTCACGATTCGAGCGTAGGCGATTCCGGCAGCGGCACCACCTCGCGCAGGAAGCCGCGCGCGTCGAGGAAGTCACCGAGCGAGGCGCGGTGCGCCGGGCAGGCCAGCCAGGTCTTGCGGCGCTCGGGGGCGTGCAGCCGGGGATTGTGCCAGCGCAGCTGGAACACCGCGGGGGCGCGACATCCCCGCGCCGAGCAGATCAGCGCCGGGTCCGGGATGGGAGTCGTCACCGGGGCGAGTCTAGGGCCGCACGCCGGAAGTTTGAGCGCCGGGCGGCCACGGGGGGAGCCGCCCGGCGACGGGGTGAATCGTACACACGCCGGACCCCTTGTTGTCCACCCGTGTTCAGCGTTTTCCGCGCGGTGGGACGGCGTGGCGGAATCGTGCCTCTCCCGCCCTCGGCTCTCAGCAAGGCATGACAGTCTTAACGCGCACCACGCCACGACGACGACCCAGCTGTGGAGGACCGGTGGCCCAGCCGACCACGCCCGACGTGCCGAACCCGACCGAGGCGGCGCCGGACGCGCCGCCGCCGGTGACCACCACGCCGGCGCAGGACGCCACGCTGCTGGAGCGGGCGCTGTTCGAGATCAAACGGGTGATCGTCGGCCAGGACCGGATGGTCGAGCGGATGTTCGTCGCGCTGCTGGCCCGCGGGCACTGCCTGCTGGAGGGCGTGCCCGGGGTGGCCAAGACGCTCGCCGTGGAGACGCTCGCCCGGGTGGTCGGCGGTTCCTTCGCCCGCGTGCAGTTCACCCCGGACCTGGTGCCCGCCGACATCATGGGCACCCGGATCTACCGGCAGTCCAGCGAGAAGTTCGATGTCGAGCTGGGCCCGGTCTTCGTCAACTTCCTGCTCGCCGACGAGATCAACCGGGCGCCGGCCAAGGTCCAGTCGGCGCTGCTGGAGGTGATGAGCGAGCGGCAGGTCTCCATCGGCGGCGAGAGTCACCGGGTGCCCGACCCGTTCCTGGTGATGGCCACCCAGAACCCGATCGAGCAGGAGGGCGTCTACCCGCTGCCCGAGGCGCAGCGGGACCGCTTCCTCATGAAGATCGTGGTGGGTTACCCGACCGACGCCGAGGAGCGCGAGATCGTCTACCGGATGGGCGTGGCGCCGCCGGAGCCGACCCGGGTGTTCGACACCCCGGACCTGATCGCCCTGCAGCAGAAGGCCGACCAGGTCTTCGTGCACAACGCGCTGGTCGACTACGCGGTCCGGCTGGTGCTCGCCACCCGCGCCCCGGCCGAGCACGGCATGCCCGACGTGGCCCAGCTCATCCAGTACGGCGCCAGCCCGCGCGCCTCGCTCGGCCTGGTCCGGGCCACCCGCGCGCTGGCGCTGCTGCGCGGCCGGGACTACGCCCTGCCGCAGGACGTGCAGGACATCGCGCCGGACATCCTGCGGCACCGGTTGGTGCTCAGCTACGACGCGCTCGCCGACGACGTGCCGGCCGACCACATCGTGCACCGGGTGATGTCGACCATCCCGCTGCCCGCGGTCGCGCCCCGCCAGCAGGCCACGCCGCCACCGGTGACCGTGCCGCACAACGGTTGGCCCGGGCAGCGGCCGTGACCCCGCCCACCCGGCTGCCGGCCACCGGCGACCGCTCGGGCGCCGTGCTGGCCCGGCTGCAGCTCATGGTCACCCGCAAACTGGACGGGCTGCTCCAGGGCGACTACGCCGGCCTGCTGCCCGGCCCGGGCAGCGAGGCGGGGGAGTCCCGGGAATACCGCCCCGGCGACGACGTCCGCCGGATGGACTGGCCGGTCACCGCCCGCACCACCATGCCGCACGTGCGGCGTACGGTGGCCGACCGCGAACTGGAGACCTGGCTGGCGGTCGACCTGTCGGCCAGCCTCGACTTCGGCACCGGGCGGTGGCTCAAGCGGGACGTGGCGGTCGCCGCGGTGGCCGCGCTGGCCCACCTCACCGTGCGCGGCGGCAACCGGATCGGCGCGGTGGTCGGCACCGGGGCGCCGGCGACGCCCGGCCGGTGGCGGGGCGGCTCCCCACCCGCCGGGCCGGGCTCGCTGCACCGGCTGCCCGCCCGGGCCGGGCGGAAGGAGGCGCAGGGCCTGCTGCGGGCGGTCGCCGGCACCGAGATCCAGCCCGGCCGCAGCGACCTCGGCGCGCTGGTGGACATGCTCAACCGGCCGCCGCGCCGGCGGGGCGTCGCGGTGGTGATCTCCGACTTCCTGTCCCCGCCGCAGCAGTGGGGTCGCCCGCTGCGCAAGCTGCGGGTCCGGCACGACGTGCTGGCCGTCGAGATCGTCGACCCGCGTGAACTGGAACTGCCCGACGTGGGCGTGCTGCCGGTCGTCGACCCGGAGAGCGGGGAGCTGCACGAGGTGCAGACCGCCGACCCGGGGCTGCGCCGCCGCTACGCCGAGGCGGCGGCCGCCCAGCGCGGGGCGATCGCCGCCGAGCTGCGCGCCGCCGGCGCGGCCCACCTGCGCCTGCGTACCGACCGAGACTGGCTGCTGGACATGGTGCGTTTCGTCGCCGCGCAGCGGCACGCCCGTACCCGAGGGACGACCCGATGATCCGATTTCTGCAACCGTGGTGGCTGCTGGCCGTGCTGCCGGTGCTCGCCCTCGCCGCCGCGTACGTCTGGCGGCAGCTGCACCGCCGGCAGTACGCGCTGCGCTTCACCAACGTGGACCTGCTGCGCACGCTGGCGCCCAAGGGGCTCGGCTGGCGGCGGCACGCCGCGGCCACCGCGTTCCTGCTCTGCCTGCTGGTGCTGGCGACCGGGCTGGCCCGGCCGGCGATCGACACCCGGGAGCCGCTGGAACGGGCCACCGTGATGCTCGCCATCGACGTGTCGCTGTCCATGCAGGCCGACGACGTGGCGCCGAACCGGCTGGAGGCCGCGCAGGAGGCCGCGAAGCAGTTCGTCGGCGAGCTGCCGGAGAGCTACAACCTGGGGCTGGTGTCGTTCGCCAAGTCGGCGAACGTGCTGGTGCCGCCGACCAAGGACCGGGGCGCGGTGACCACCGCCATCGACGGGCTGGTGCTGGCCGAGGCCACCGCCACCGGTGAGGCGGTCTTCACCTGCCTGGAGGCGATCCGGTCGGTGCCGGCCGACGGCGCCGCCGGCATCCCGCCGGCCCGGATCGTGCTGCTCTCCGACGGCTACCGCACGTCGGGCCGGTCGGTGGAGGAGGCGGCCGCGGCGGCGCAGGCGGCCAACGTGCCGGTCTCCACCATCGCCTTCGGCACCGACTCGGGCCAGGTCGACATCGGTGGCCAGCTCCAGCGGGTGCCGGTGGACCGCAGCGCGCTCTCCCAGCTGGCGGAGACCACCCAGGGCTTCTTCTACGAGGCCGCGTCGGTGAGCGAGCTGAAGCAGGTCTACCAGGACATGGGCAGCTCGATCGGCTACCGCACGGAGCCCCGCGAGATCACCCAGTGGTACGCGGGGATCGCGTTGCTCCTGGCGCTGTGCGCCGGTGGGCTGAGCCTGCTCTGGACGTCCCGGCTGATCTGAGCCGGGCGCGGGTCGGCGGCGGTCAGTGACCGCCGCCGGCCAGCACGAACAGGACGGCCACCCAGACGGCGGCGAGGGTGAAGCCCAGCGGGGCGGCGTAACGGCTCATGGTTGTGCTCCGTGGCGACGGTCGGCCCGGTGACGCGGGCCGCAGGGTGGACCGGGAGGGACGCACACGAAGTCGTGACCGGGTGCTCCGCCGCGCGGCAGGGCCGACCCCGGCGCGGGCCGGGGAGCGGATGCGGTGCGGAGGGCGGGAAGCGGGTCAGCCGCGTCGACCGAGCCGTGGCTCAGCGGGGCTGACGGTGGGCCCGGCCACGACTGGGAGGATCGCTATCTCGCACAGCGATCACCTCCTGCGTTCGGCGGGGCCCGGAGCGCGGGCGCAGAACGGCCCGCAGACGCGATCATCGTACACCCGGGGCGGGCCGGGCGCGCGCTCGGCCGACCGGCCCCGGGTGGCCCCGGCCGAGCGGTGGATGCCCGCCGGCCGCGCGCGCCGCTGACCTGGTCGGGTTAGCGCTTACCTGTCGGTAACCCCTAGGCTCCGACCGACCGAGAGATCAGGAGCAGAGGGGGGACCCGTGGCCCGTACCGTGCTGGTGACCGGCGGAAACCGGGGGATCGGCCTGGCCATCGCGCAGGCCTTCGCCAAGCAGGGCGACCGGGTGGCGGTGACCTACCGCAGCGGCGAGGCTCCCGAGGGGTTCTTCGGGGTGCGCTGCGACGTGACCGAGGCCGACTCCGTCGACGCCGCGTTCGCCGCCGTCGAGGCCGAGCTGGGCCCGGTCGAGGTGCTGGTCGCCAACGCCGGCATCACCGACGACACGCTGATCATGCGGATGTCCGACGAGCAGTTCACCCGGGTCGTGGAGACCAACCTGACCGGCTCGTTCCGGGTCGCCAAGCGGGCCTCCACGAAGATGCTCCGGGCCAAGTGGGGCCGGATGATCTTCATCTCCTCGGTGGTCGGCCTCTACGGCGGCGCCGGTCAGGTCAACTACGCCGCGAGCAAGGCCGGCCTGGTGGGCGTGGCCCGCTCCATCACCCGCGAGCTGGGCAGCCGCAACATCACCGCGAACGTGGTGGCGCCCGGCTTCATCGACACCGACATGACCGCGGCGCTGCCCGAGGAGCGCCGCACCGAATACCGCAAGGCCATCCCGGCCGGCCGGTTCGCCGAGCCGGACGAGGTGGCCGCCGTGGTCACCTGGCTCGCCTCGGACGCGGCCGGCTACATCTCCGGCGCCGTCATCCCGGTCGACGGCGGCCTGGGCATGGGTCACTGAGAGAGAGCACGGAGGAACTGCGCAATGTCCGGACTCCTGGCCGGTAAGCGGCTGCTGGTCACCGGCGTCATCACCGACGCCTCGATCGCCTTCTCCGTGGCGAAGCTCGCCCAGGAGAACGGCGCCCAGGTCGTGCTCACCGGCTACGGCCGGCTCTCCCTGGTGGAGCGGATCGCCAAGCGCCTGCCCGAGCCGGCCCCGGTGATCGAGCTGGACGTCACGAACGACGAGCACCTCGCCGGCCTGACCGACCGGGTACGCGAGCACGTCGACGGCCTGGACGGGGTGGTGCACTCGATCGGGTTCGCCCCGCAGAGCTGCCTCGGCGGCGGCTTCCTCGACGCGCCGTGGGCGGACGTGGCGACCGCGCTCCAGGTCTCCACCTACTCCTACAAGTCCCTCGCCATGGCGGCGCTGCCGTTGATGTCCTCCGGCGGCGCGGTGGTGGGCCTCACGTTCGACGCGACCAAGGCGTGGCCGGTCTACGACTGGATGGGCGTGGCCAAGGCCGGCCTGGAGTCCGCCTCCCGCTACCTGGCGCTGCACCTGGGCAAGCAGGGCATCCGCAGCAACCTGGTGGCCGCCGGGCCGCTGCGCACCATCGCGGCCAAGTCGATCCCCGGGTTCGAGCAGTTCGAGGACGCCTGGTCCGAGCGGGCGCCGCTGGGTTGGGACCTCACGGACCAGGAGCCGGCCGCCCGGGCCTGCCTGGCGCTGCTCTCCGACTGGTTCCCGGCCACCACCGGCGAGATCGTCCACGTCGACGGCGGCTACCACGCCATCGGCGCCTGAGGTGTAAGGAGGGGCCCCTTGTTAACGCATTCTGCATAACAAGGGGCCCCTCCTAACATTGCCCGCTCCGGCGTTACCGCCATGAGCCGGGGGCGTCGCACGAGCGTCACCGCGGGCGGGGAAGAATAGAGGCCATGGCGTACGACGCGTTGGTGCTGGTCTCCTTCGGTGGTCCCGAGCGGCCCGAGGACGTGCTCCCCTTCCTGCAGAACGTCACCCGGGGCCGGGGCGTGCCGCCGGAGCGGCTGGCCGAGGTGGCCGAGCACTACCTGCACTTCGGTGGGGTGTCCCCGATCAACCAGCAGTGCCGCGACCTGCTCGCGGCGATCCGGGAGGACTTCGCCGCCAACGGCGTCGACCTGCCGGTCTACTGGGGCAACCGCAACTGGGACCCGATGCTCGCCGACACGGTGGCGCGGATGCGCGACGACGGGGTCACCCGGGCGCTGGCGTTCGTCACCAGCGCCTACGGCGGCTACTCCTCCTGCCGGCAATACCAGGAGGACATCGCGTCGGCGCGGGCCGCGGTCGGCCCGGACGCCCCGCTGATCGAGAAGCTACGCCAGTTCTGGGACCACCCCGGCTTCGTCGAGCCGCACGCCGACGCGGTCCGCGCCGCGCTCGCCCAGCTCGACCCCGCGAAGCGGGACAGCACCCGGCTGGTCTTCACCGCGCACTCGATCCCGGCCTCGGCGGCCGCCACCGCCGGCCCGCACGGCGGCCGCTACACCGCCCAGTTGGAGGAGACGGCCCGGCTGGTGCACGCCGCCGCGGCCCCGGACCTGCCCTACGACCTGGTCTGGCAGAGCCGGTCCGGCCCGCCGCAGGTGCCGTGGCTGGAGCCGGACATCAACGACCACCTGACCAGCCTGGCCGAGCAGGGCGTGACCGGCGTGGTGGTGAGCCCGATCGGCTTCGTCTCCGACCACCTGGAGGTGGTCTGGGACCTGGACACCGAGGCGCTGGAGACGGCCAAGCAGCTCGGCCTGGACTTCGTCCGCGCCGGCACACCGGGCACCGACCCGCGCTTCGTGGCGATGGTCCGCGAGCTGGTCGCGGAGCGCACCGCCCCCGACGGGGAGCGGCTGCGCCGCCGCCTCGGCGAGCTGCCGGCCTGGGACACCTGCCCGGCGCTGTGCTGCGTGCCCGCGGCCCGCCGGCCCTGAGCCCGACCGACCACCGACACCCCTGGGGACGACACGATGCATGACCGCAAGCCGGTGCAGAGCTGGCTCACCGACATGGACGGCGTGCTGGTGCACGAGGGGCAGCCGGTGCCCGGCGCCCCGGAGTTCGTCCAGAAGCTGCGCGCCTCCGGCAAGCCGTTCCTGGTGCTGACGAACAACTCCATCTACACCCCGCGCGACCTCCAGGCCCGGCTGGCCCGGATGGGGCTGGACGTGCCGGAGGAGGCGATCTGGTCGTCCGCGCTGGCCACCGCGCAGTTCCTGGCCGACCAACGGCCGGGCGGCACCGCGTACGTGATCGGTGAGGCCGGCCTGACCACGGCGCTGCACGCCGTGGGCTACGTGCTCAGCGACTTCGCCCCGGACTACGTGGTGCTGGGGGAGACCCGCACCTACAGCTTCGAGGCGATCACGAAGGCGATTCGGCTGATCAACGACGGCGCCCGGTTCATCTGCACCAACCCGGACGCCACCGGCCCGTCGGTCGAGGGCGCGCTGCCGGCGGCCGGCTCGGTGGCCGCGATGATCTCCAAGGCGACCGGGGTGGACCCCTACTTCGTCGGCAAGCCGAACCCGATGATGATGCGCTCGGCGCTGAACACGATCGACGCGCACTCGGAGTCCACCGCGATGATCGGCGACCGGATGGACACCGACATCCTCTGCGGCCTGGAGGCCGGGCTGGAGACGATCCTGGTGCTCACCGGCATCAGCAGCCGGGTCGAGGCGGAGCGCTACCCCTACCGGCCGTCCCGGATCGTCGACTCGGTGGCCGACCTGATCGACGAGCTCTGAGCCGGGACGTCACAGCCGCAGCGGGGCGTTGCAGGCGGCCACCAGTGCCTGCCGGCAGGCGGTGGTCAGCGGCCGCAGCGCCGCGTCCCGCTGCTGGGCCTCGAACGTGTTCACCGCGCCGCCGGGCGCGCTCTCCCCGGCCAGGGCGAGCACCCGGTCCAACACGGCCGCGCGGGCGAACAGGCGGCGCGCCCGCGGGTCGAAACCCGGGGGAAGGTCGGTGGTGCCGTCGGGGCGGCGCAGGGCGGCGAGCGCGCCGGCCAGCTCCGGGCGCCACTGGGCGACGTCCAGCCGGGTCAGCGCCGCTGTCGTCTCGGCCAGCGCGGCGGCCAGCTCCGCCTCCGCCTCCGCCGCGCCGGGCGAGGTGAGCGACGCCTTCGGCGCGTCGGCGGGCAGCGGGTGCACCCGCCAGAGCACCGTCTCCCAGGTCATGCCCGAGCCGGAGGTGTGGGTGCGGACCTCCGGCACCAGCCCGAGCCCGCTGGCCACCACGGCCTCGCCGGCGAGCAGGGCCGCGCCGGTGAAGTCACCGGGGCCGGGCAGGCCGCGCGGGTCGCCGGGCGCGGGCAGCACCAGGCGGATCTCGTCCGGGGAGTGCCGGGCCAGGCTGGGCAGCGCCTCCCGCAGGGACACGTCGGTCCAGGTGCCGGGCGCGTCCGCGACCAGATGCTCCTCGTCGCCGGCGATGGCGTCGGCGACCTCGTCGAAGGGCACCAGGCCGGCGCGCCAGGCACGTACCCAGGCGACGAACCGGCTCGACCGGCGCGGAGCCAGCGTGGCCGCGCCCGTTGCGGGGGAGGACATGCGGAAAGGGTACGTGCTCCCCGCCGCTGCTGTCTCGGCTGCCGCTCCGGCGGCGTGACCTGCCCCCAAGTACCCCCTTCGCACCGTTTCGTGTCGCCCGATGGCGTCGCGGTCGGCGCGTCGGCGAGCGACACGCCGGGCCGGTGGTTAGCGTGATCGTCATGGCGGGGCGATACGACGGGGACGTGCTGGCGGGCGACTGGCGGCGGCGGAAGACGATCCCGGAGGTCGACGCCGAACCCGACCTGGTGGTCGAGGACGCCGACTCCGGTTTCTGCGGCGCGGTGGTCGGCTTCGAGTCCGGCGCCGTGGTGCTGGAGGACCGGCACGGGCGGCGGCGCAACTTCCCGCTGCTGCCCGCCGCGTTCCTGCTCGACGGCCGCCCGGTCACCCTGCGCCGGCCGACGCGTGCCCCGGTGCCGGCGGCCCGGCGGCGCACCGCGTCCGGCTCGATCGCGCTGGACGGCGTGCGGGCGCAGGTCGCCAAGGCCAGCCGGATCTGGGTGGAGGGCGTGCACGACGCCGCGCTGGTGGAGCGGATCTGGGGCGACGACCTGCGGATCGAGGGCGTGGTGGTGGAGCCGCTCGACGGCATCGACGACCTGCCCGCGGAGGTGCGCGCGTTCGCGCCCGGCCCGGATCGGCGGCTCGGCGTGCTGGTCGACCACCTGGTGGCCGGCTCCAAGGAGAGTCGGATCGTGGCGCGGGTCGACTCGCCGTACGTGCTGGTGACCGGGCACCCCTACGTCGACGTGTGGCAGGCGGTTCGGCCGGCGGCGCTGGGCATCGCGGCGTGGCCGGTGGTGCCGCCCGGTCGGCCCTGGAAGGAGGGCGTCTGCGCCGCGCTCGGGGTGGCCGAGCCGGCGGACATGTGGCGGCACATCCTGTCCCGGGTGGACAGCTTCGCCGACGTGGAGACGCCGCTGATCAACGCCATGGAGCGGTTGATCGACTTCGTGACCTCGCCGTAGTGGCCGCGCTAGGCGGCCGGGGTCGACCACGCCCGGCTCCGGGTGGTCCGGCCTGATCCCGGTGCCGGTCACGGCCTCCGCCGGGTCGGTCGTGGGCCGCTCGGTGTCCCGGCTCCTCAGTGGACCGGTAGGGCGTCTCCGGGCCGCTCGGACGTTGATGACGTCGACGGACCGGGAGCGAGTCGGTGGCGTCATCACGTTCCTGGCCTGCGGCAGTGTGCCGTGTGCCGGGCGTGGCCCAGCTCGGTGGGGCTGGAGCCGCACCGCGAGAAGGCCAGTGGTGGCCGACGATCACGAGATCGTGGCTTAGTCGGCACGGTCGCCACCTCACCCACCCCGCCCGCTGTCCGTCCATCCCGAGGCCCGCTCGCCCCGACTGTGGTGATCGAAGGGTTCGCGCGGCCCTCTCGACACCTACCCGACGCAAACCCCTAGATCACCGCCCTTCGGAGGGGGATGTTCGCCGATCTTGGAGTTGTGGTCGTTTGACAGATCGGCTGTATCCGGACGAAATGGGCGCCACAACTCCAAGATCGACGATGAGGGCGCGAACACGCGCCACCTCGACGCAGGCGCAGGTCCGGCTCGGCGCAGTCCGCGGCGTCGCGGCGGATGGCGCGGGGACGGTCGGTGGGTCAGGGGGTGCGGGTGAGGACGAAGGTGGCGATGTCGAGGGCGACAGGGGTCCCGGCCTCGTCGCGGACGACGGTGAGGAGCTCGCCGTGCTGGGAGCCGGCGTGGCCGCGCCAGCGGTCCGGCCCCTCCGGGGTGAAACGCAGCGGCGCCCGCCCCGCCGGACCGCCCACCAGGTCGCCGGCGGCGTCGACGTGGAACTCGTGCGACAGGCCCATCCACCACCAGTGACCGGCCAGCTCGGCCGCCTCGGCGCCGGGCGGCGTGGCCGGGCGCCACGGGGCGGGCAGCGGCGGCTCGGCGTCGAGCACGTGGGTGAGCACGTCGCGGCCGAGCCCGGAGACGTGGTGCCCGCCGCGCAGGCCGTACGAGTTGGCGAAGTCGACCACGGCGGTCCCGGTGGGCCGGTGCACGGTCAGGCCGGCGACGTAGCCGGGCATGGAGCCGCCGTGGCCCACGTACACCCGGTCGCCGACCCGGTAGAGCTCCACGCCGAGGCCGTGCCCGCCGGTCCAGGAGTCCAGGTCACTGATCGCCACCGGCGCGCACATCTCGGTCAGGGTGGCCGGGTCGAGCAGCGCCGGGTCCGGTTCGGCCAGGAACGTCGCCCAGCGGGCCAGGTCCGCGACGGTGGACCAGAGCTGCCCGGCCGGCGCCATCGCCCCGGTGTCGGTGCGCGGCTCCTCCCGCAGCGTGTCGTGCCAGGGGTGCACGACGTAGCCCGGGGCGTACGGCTCGGTCGGGTGGTAGGTGGTGCGGCGCATGCCGAGCGGCTCCAGCAGGCGCTCCCGCACCAGGTCGGCCCAGGGCGTGCCGGTGATCCGCTCCAGCGCGCCGCCGAGCAGCCCGTACGCCAGGTTCGAGTAGTGGTAGACGCGGTGCGGCGGGTGGGCGATCTTCGCCGGCGTCAGTCCGGCGAGCAGCGTGTCCAGGTCGGCGCCCTCGGCGCGTTCCCACCAGTGGCCGTCCGGCTCGCGTTGCAGGCCGCTGGCGTGCCCGAGCAGTTGGCGCACGGTGAGCGCGCCGACCGGGGTGCCGGGCAGGTGGGTGTCGAGTGGGTCGTCCAGCGCCAGCCGCCCGGCGTCGCGTTGCTGCATCACCAGCACGGCGGTCATGGTCTTGGTGATCGAGCCGATCCGGTACTGCAGGTCGCCGTCCGGGCGAGGCTGCTGACCGGCGACCGCCAGGTGCGCCAGCCCGCCGTCGCGGACCACGCCGAGGGCGAGCGACGGGGCGTGCCCCTCGGCCTGGGCCCGGGCGACCAGCAGGTCCACCCGGCGCGCGGTCTCGGGCAGCAGAGTCATCTCGTCCTCCTCGTCGGCGGGCACCGCACCGAGCCTAGCGATCATGACAGTTCGATGACACGAGCGTTGACGTGTCACGATTGGTCTCGTGGACGCCGTGTTCTGGATCGTGCTGGGTGTGGTGCTGGCGGTCGCCGAGATCTTCACGACGACGCTCTTCCTGATCATGTTCGGCGTCGGCGCGTTCGCCGCCGCCGGCGCTGCGGCGCTGGGCGCGCCGGTGGCGCTCCAGGCGGTGATCTTCGCCGTGGTCTCGGCGCTGTCGGTGGCGGTGGCGCGGCCGGTGATCCGCCGTAACGCCCGCTCGGCGCTGGAGACCGGCGAGCAGCCGTTCGGCGTCGAGGCGATCGAGGGATCGAGCGCTGTGGTCCTGGAGCCGGTGGACGCCGACCACGGGATGGTCAAGATCGACGGTGAGCTGTGGACGGCCCGGTCGTACGACGCGACGCGACGCTACGCGCCGGGTGAGCGGGTGCAGGTGATAAAGGTCCGGGGCGCGACCGCCCTGGTCTGGCAGGACGACATTTCCGCCCCGGGCGAGCTGCCCGAAGCGAGAGGGTGAACCATATGGAGTTTGCAGCGATCCTGTTGATCGCCGTGGCGGTCATCGTGGTGGTGACGCTGGCCAAGGCGGTGCGGATCGTGCCGCAGCAGCGCCAGGACGTGGTGGAGCGGCTCGGCAAGTACAAGCGCACGCTGAACCCGGGCCTCAACCTGCTGGTGCCGTTCGTGGACGCGGTGCGTACCAAGGTCGACATGCGCGAGCAGGTGGTCAGCTTCCCGCCCCAGCCGGTGATCACCTCGGACAACCTGGTCGTCTCGATCGACACGGTCCTCTACTTCAAGGTGGTCGACTCGGTCCGGGCCACCTACGAGATCTCCAACTTCCTCCAGGCCATCGAGCAGCTCACCGTCACCACGCTGCGTAACGTGATCGGCTCGCTCGACCTGGAGCGCGCGCTGACCAGCCGCGAGGAGATCAACCGGCACCTGTCCGGCGTCCTGGACGAGACCACCGGCCGCTGGGGCATCAAGGTCACCCGGGTCGAGATCAAGGCGATCGAGCCGCCGCCGAGCATCCGCGACTCGATGGAGAAGCAGATGCGCGCCGAGCGGGACCGCCGTGCCGCGATCCTCAACGCCGAGGGGCACAAGCAGTCGCAGATCCTCACCGCCGAGGGTGAGAAGCAGGCCGCGGTGCTGCGCGCCGACGGTGACCGGCAGGCCCGGATCCTCCAGGCGGAGGGCCAGGCCAAGGCGATCCGTACCGTCTTCGACGCGATCCACACCGCCAACCCGAGCCAGAAGGTGCTCGCCTACCAGTACCTGCAGGCGCTGCCGCAGATCGCCAACGGCACCGCCAACAAGGTCTGGATCGTCCCGACCGAGCTAACCAGGGCCCTGGAGGGCATGGGCGGCGCGCTGGGCGGGCTGGCCAACATGGTCGGCGACCAGCCGTCGCCGGAGGCTGCCAAGAGCGCCGGCGAGGTCGAGCGGGAGGCCGCCGAGGCCGCCCAGGCCGCGGCCATCGCGGCCCAGGAGATCCACGACGAGGTACGCGTCGCGGAGGCGCAGGCCACCGGCGGCAAAGCTCCGCAGGGCCTGCCGGCCCCGGAGCCGGTGTCTCCGGCGAGCCTGCTCAACGACCCGTCGGACCAGCGCGAGCGGGGCTGACCGGCAAATCCGAGAATCGCTCATACGGCGCTCCGGCGCCTGCCACCATCGGTGCAGAGGACGGATGGTGACCAGGCCCGGAGCGCCGTTTGCGTGTCCCGGGCGGCCCGTGGCGCGAGCGAGGTGACGCATGAAGGAACCGGCGAACCGGCTCTTCTCCCGGACCCCGGTCCCCGGCGCGCACGATCCCGGTGGACCGCTCGGCTCCCGGCGGACCGGGGGTGGGTTCGGGGTCCTGCCGTTCGTCTCCGAGCCGGGGCGGGGCGCGCCGGCCACGGACGCGAGTTGGGCCTGGTCGGTACGCCGGTTCGCCCGCGCGGCGGTCTGGCTGCTGCCCGCGTACGCGGTCCTCTACGGCGTGGTGGCGATGGCCAGCGACGGCGGGGTGGGCAACGACCCCTACCCGGCCGACGGGCAGCCGCTCTACCTGGTCGGCTGGGTGGCGTCGGTCTGGCTCGGGCTGCTCGCCCTGCTCGCGCTCACCGGCCTGCTCGCCGCCACCCGCTGCCGCCGGATCGCCCTGGCCGGGCTGCTGGCCAGCATCGGCGGGATGGTGCTGATGCTGCCGTTCGCCGGGCTGGCCGAGCAGACGCCGGTGTTCGGGCTGACCGCGCGCGGCATCGTGCTGTTCGGGGCGACCTGCTACAGCGTGGGGTGGTTCCTCACCGGTTGGTCGGTGGCCCGCTCCGGGATGTTCTCCTACGGCGACGGCACCATGCTGATGATCGCCGCACCGTTGCTCGGCCTGGGCGGCGCGCTGATCGGCTCGCTCCAGACGTTCGGGGCGATCTTCGTGCTGGTCGCCGGCATCGGCATCGGCTACCGCTCGGGCCGGCTCGTCCCGGAGACGATCGCCCGGGACGCGGCCACCGCCAGCGTCGCCGCCGCCCCGGCCGCGCCCTCGTCACCGGACGGCCCGCTTGCCGCAGGATGACCGGACTCCCCGGCCCGGCGGAAGCTGAGCGGTTGCCGTGAGGTAACTGACAGTTGCCTGGCGAAGTGGCCGGTAGGCGGCTTTCGCGGCAATCCTGGAGCCCATGCCGTCTCCCCGGTCGCCGCTGTCGCGGCTCCTCACCGTGCTGCTCGCCGGCGTGCTCGCCGGGCTCGTCCTCGCGCTGGCCGCGCTCCCCACCGGCCTGCTCGGCGGGCTCGTCGCCAAGGCGAGCCTCGGGGCGTACGAGGAGCTGCCCGACGCGCTGCGCACCCCCGTGCAGCCGCAGCGCTCCTACCTCTACGCGAATGACGGCAAGACCCTGATCACCACGTTCTACGACGTGAACCGCACCGACGTGCCGCTGGCCGAGATCGCCCCGGTGATGCGGCAGGCGATCGTCGCGGCCGAGGACCGGCGGTTCTACTCGCACGGCGGCGCCGACCTGCGGGGCATCGCCCGCGCGCTGGTCGCCAACGTCAAGGGCGGCGGCACCGAGCAGGGCGGCTCCACGCTGACCATGCAGTACGTCCGCAACGTGCTCAAGACCGACCCGACCCGCACCGCCGAGGAACGCCAGGCCGCCACCGAGCAGACCGTCGGGCGCAAGCTCCAGGAGATCCGGTACGCGAACGCGCTGGAGCAGTCGCTGAGCAAGGACGAGATCCTCAACCGCTACCTCAACATCGCGTACTTCGGCTCCGGCGCGTACGGGGTGGCCGCCGCCGCCCAGCGCTACTTCGGCAAGGCCCCGGCCGACCTGACGCTCGGCGAGGCGGCGCTGCTCGCCGGCCTGGTCCAGTCGCCGGACGCGTACAGCCCGATCGACGGCGACAAGGACCAGGCGACGGCCCGCCGGGCGTACGTGCTGGACTCGATGGCCGAGACCGGCGCGATCACCGCGCAGCAGGCGGCGGCGGCCAAGGCCGAGCCGCTCACGCTGCGCCCGACCCCCCAGCCCAACGGGTGCACCGCGACCGCGCAGGGCCGCGACGACTACGGCTTCTTCTGTGACTACCTGCGCCAGTGGTGGCTCACCCAGCCGGCGTTCGGCAACACCCCGGAGGAGCGGGAGCAGGCGCTGCGCCGCGGCGGCTACCGGGTGACCACCACGCTGGACCCGAAGGTCCAGCAGACCGCGCAGCAGCAGGCCACCAAGGTCTACGGGTACGACGACAAGCGCGCGCTGCCGATCGCGGCGGTCGAGCCGGGCACCGGCCGGGTGCTCGCCATGGCGGTCAACCGGCACTACAGCCTGGCCGACAACCCGGACGGGCAGGCCAACCACCCGAACACGGTCAACCCGCTGATCTCCGGTGGCGCCAGCGTCGACGGCTACCAGGCCGGCTCGACGTTCAAGCTGTTCACCATGCTGGCGGCGTTGGAGGCCGGCAAGCCGCTGGCCACCGGCTTCGACGCCCCGAGCAAGCTGCCCACCCGCTACGCCTCCGGCGACGAGGGCAACTGCGACGGTAAATGGTGCCCGGCCAACGCCAACCCGGAGTGGATGGACGGCTACCGGATGATGTGGGACGGCTTCGGCCGCTCCGTCAACACGTACTTCGTCTGGCTGGCCGAGCAGGTCGGCGAGGACAAGGTGGTGGAGATGGCGCAGCGTCTCGGCATCACCTTCCGGGCCGACTCGGACGCCGCGTTCGCCCGCGACGACGCCGAGAACTGGGGCGCGTTCACGCTCGGCGTGGCCGCCACCACCCCGCTGGACCTGGCCAACGCGTACGCGACGGTGGCCGCCGAGGGCACGTACTGCTCCCCGCTGCCGGTGGTCTCGGTGACCGCGCCGGACGGCGGGAAGGTCGACGTCGGGCAGCCGAACTGCAAGAAGGTGCTGGAGCCGGACGTGGCCCGGGCGGCCACCGACGCGGCCCGCTGCCCGGTGGGCCAGCAGTCGGCGTACGGGCAGTGCAACGGCGGCACCGCGACCGGCGTCGACCGGATCGTGGACCGTCCGGTGGCCGGCAAGACCGGCAGCTCGGAGCGGAACGCCACCGAGACGTTCGTCGGGTTCACCCCGCAGGTCGCCGTCGCAGGCATCGCCGCCAACCCGGACGACTCCACCGACCTGGTCGGCTCCGCCGTGCAGGCGAAGGTGATCGACGCGGTGGCCCGGACCATCAAGGCGGCCGTCGCCGGGAAGCCGGTGCGCGACTTCACCGCGCCCAGCCGGGAGCTGGCCGGCGACCCGCGGCGTCCGCAGCCGCGCGAGGAACCCCAGCGGCCCACCCCGCGCGACGAGAACCGCGACAACCTCCCGTCGGACCTGCTCCGCTGGCTCCAGGGCCGCGGCTAGTAGGTGTAAGGCGGGGCCCCCTGGCGGCCGAGTGCCCGTGCCAGCCGGTTCCACAGGGGCCGACCGCCGGCGTTCTCGAAGTAGCGCGCCGGGACGCCCCGCCCGCGCAGCCGCGCGACGAGCGCCTTCGCCTGGGTCGTCTTGCCGGAGCCGTCGACACCGATCAGCGCGATCATCACGGGGCGGGTCACGCACCCGGAGGCTAGTGGTCCCGGACAAGAATCTTCGCGGGGGTGTCGGATCCGTCGCGGCGGCTCCGACCCACCGATGAGCGCGCCCGTCGGGGCGCACCGGTACGCGGAGGAACACACCATGGGCAAGGTCATCTACTGGGTGCACCAGTCGGTCGACGGTTTCATCGAGGGGCCGAACGGCGAGTTCGACTGGCCGGATATGGGGGAGGAGCTGTCCGCGTACTCCCAGGAGCTGTCCGAGCGGGCCGGCGCGTTCGCCTACGGGCGGCGGGTGTGGGAGATGATGTCCTCCTACTGGCCGCGGGTCGAGTCGATCTCCGACCACCCGCACGACCTGGCGTTCGCGCCGATCTGGCGGCGTACCCCGAAGGTGGTCGTCTCCCGCACGCTCACCGAGGCCGACCACGGCGCCCGGGTGGTCGGCGGCGGCGACCTGGCCGCGGAGGTGGCCGAGGTGCGCGACCAGCTCGACGGGGATCTGCTGCTCACCGGCGGCACCGGCGCGGCGACCGCGCTGGCCGCGCGCGGGCTGGTCGACGAGTTCCAGGTGGTGGTGCACCCGGTGCTGCTCGGCGGCGGCCGGCAGGTGCTGCCCGACCTGGCCCGGCAGGACCTGCGGCTGGTCGACACGCGCGGTTTCGACGGCCGCTCGGTGCTGCTGCGCTACACCCGCGCCTGACCGCCGTCCGGGCCGGGGCAGAATCGTCGGGTGCCCGTCCACGAGATCACCGACCCCGACGACGACCGGATCGCCGACTACCGCGCCCTGACCGACGTGGAGCTGCGGACCCGCTGGGAGCCCCCGCACGGGTTGTTCATCGCCGAGGGCGAGCTGGTGCTGCGGCGGGCGTTGCGCGCCGGCTACCCGGCCCGGTCGTACCTGGTCGACGCGAAGCGGGTGGACCAGCTCGCCGACCTGGACACCGGGGACGCGCCGGTGTACGCCGCGACGCCGGACGTCCTCCAGCGGGCGACCGGCTTCCACGTGCACCGGGGCGTGCTGGCCTCGTTCCACCGCCGGCCGCTGCCGTCGGCCGACGAGGTGCTGGCCGCCGCCGGGCGGGTGGTGGTCCTGGAGGACGTCAACAACCACACCAACCTCGGCGCGATCTTCCGGGGGGCGGCGGCGCTCGGCGTCGACGCGGTGCTGCTGTCGCCGACCTGCGCCGACCCGCTCTACCGGCGCAGCGTACGGGTGAGCATGGGCGAGGTGTTCGCGGTGCCGTACGCGAAGCTGGAGCGGTGGCCGGCGGGCCTGGACCAGGTGCGGAAGGCGGGTTTCACCGTGCTCGCGATGACGCCGGCGCCGGACGCGGTGCCGATCCAGCGGCTGACCCCGGCGCAGCGGGAGCGGGCCGCGTTGCTGCTGGGGGCCGAGGGGCCGGGCCTGACCGAGGCGGCCCAGTCGGCCAGCGACGTGCGGGTGGTGCTGCCGATGCGGCGCGGGGTGGACTCATTGAACGTGGCCGCCGCGGCGGCGGTGGCGTTCTGGGAGTTGGGTCGCGACGACCCGCTCTGACGTTCGGCTTGCATGACCATGCGCCTTGACGCATAATCTTTCCTGTGTCCAAGGTTCTCACCTCCCTGCCCATCGGTGAACGCGTCGGCATCGCCTTCTCCGGCGGCCTCGACACCTCCGTCGCGGTCGCGTGGATGCGCGACAAGGGCGCCGTGCCCTGCGCCTACACCGCCGACATCGGCCAGTACGACGAGCCCGACATCGCCTCGGTGCCCGGCCGCGCGCTCAGCTACGGCGCCGAGGTCGCCCGGCTGGTCGACTGCCGCGCCGCCCTGGTCGAGGAGGGCCTCGCGGCGCTGACCTGCGGCGCCTTCCACATCCGCTCGGGCGGACGGGCCTACTTCAACACCACGCCGCTCGGCCGCGCCGTGACCGGCACCCTGCTGGTGCGGGCGATGATCTCCGACGACGTGCAGATCTGGGGCGACGGCTCCACCTTCAAGGGCAACGACATCGAGCGGTTCTACCGCTACGGCCTGCTGGCCAACCCGCAGCTGCGCATCTACAAGCCGTGGCTCGACACCGACTTCGTCACCGAGCTGGGCGGGCGCACGGAGATGTCCGAGTGGCTGCTCGCCCACGACCTGCCCTACCGGGACAGCACCGAGAAGGCCTACTCGACCGACGCCAACATCTGGGGCGCCACCCACGAGGCGAAGACGCTCGAACACCTGGACACCGGCATCGAGACGGTCAGCCCGATCATGGGGGTCCGGTTCTGGGACCCCGCCGTGGAGATCCCCACCGAGGACGTCACGATCGGCTTCGACCAGGGCCGCCCGGTGACCATCAACGGCAAGGAGTTCGGCAGCGCGGTCGACCTGGTGCTGGAGGCCAACGCCATCGGCGGCCGGCACGGTCTCGGCATGTCCGACCAGATCGAGAACCGGATCATCGAGGCCAAGAGCCGGGGCATCTACGAGGCGCCCGGCATGGCGCTGCTGCACGCCGCGTACGAGCGGCTGGTCAACGCCATCCACAACGAGGACACGCTCGCCAACTACCACACCGAGGGCCGCCGCCTCGGCCGGCTGATGTACGAGGGCCGCTGGTTGGACCCGCAGGCGCTGATGCTGCGCGAGTCGTTGCAGCGCTGGGTCGGCACCGCCGTCACCGGCGAGGTGACGCTGCGGCTGCGCCGCGGCGAGGACTACTCGATCCTGGACACGAGCGGTCCCGCGTTCAGCTACCACCCGGACAAGCTGTCCATGGAACGCACCGAGGACTCGGCGTTCGGCCCGGCGGACCGGATCGGCCAGCTCACCATGCGCAACCTGGACATCGCCGACTCGCGCGCCAAGCTGGAGCAGTACGCCTCCCTCGGCATGGTCGGCGGCGCGGCCCCGCAGCGGATGGTCGGCGCCGCCCAGGCGGCCTCGACCGGGCTGATCGGCGCGATGCCCGAGGGCGGGGCGGAGGCCATCGCCTCCCGGGGCGTCCCCTCCGCCGAGGACGCGGCGCTCGACCGCGCCGCGATGGAGTTCGGCGTCGACTGAGCGAGGCGCGGTGCGTCGAGGGGCGGGCGGTTCCGCGGGGCGGGCCTTCGGCAGCGGCGGTGACGCAGGGTAGCGTGTCGCCCGTGTTCCCTACCGTGCGTGAGGTGCTCGCCCTGGTGCCGGTGCGCCACGGCGCGCCCCGCCTGGTCGCCGGGGACGCCGGACTGGACCGCCCGGTGCGGTGGGTGCACGTGGCCGAGGTGCCGGACATCGCCACCCTGCTCGGCGGCGGGGAACTGGTGCTCACCACCGGCATCGGGCTGCCCGCCGACGACGCGGGGCTGCGCGCGTTCATCGGCGACCTGGCCGACGTTGGGGTCTCCGGGCTGGTCGTCGAGTTGGGCCGCCGCTACGTCAGCGGGGTGCCCCGGGTGATGGCCGCCGCCGCCGAACGGCGCGGACTACCCCTGGTCGAGCTGCGCCGGGCCACCCCGTTCGTGCGGATCACCGAGGCGGTGCACGCGCTGATCGTGGACGCCCAGCTCACCGAGCTGCGCGCCACCGAGGAGATCCACCAGCGGTTCACCGAGCTGTCCGTGGAGGGCGCCGAACCGACCGAGGTGCTCCGCCAGGCCGCCGAGCTGGCCGGCTGCCCGGTCGTGCTGGAGAACCTGTCCCGCCAGGTGCTCGCGTACGACCCGGCGGGGGAGAGCGCGGAACTGCTGCTGGACGGCTGGGAGCAGCACTCCCGGCAGATCCGCCCGGCCGGCCGGACCGCGTACGACCCGGACAGCGGCTGGCTGGTGACCACCGTCGGCGCCCGCGGTCAGGACTGGGGACGGCTGCTGCTGCGCTGGCCGGCGGCCGAGGCGACCCCACCCACCCGGCTCACCATCCTGATCGAACGGGCCGCCTCCACGCTGGCGCTGGGCCGGCTGATCCGGCGCGACGCCGAGGGCCTGGAACGGCAGATCCACCGCACCCTGCTGACCGCGCTCATCGACCACTCCCGCCCGGTGGACGAGGTCGCCCTGCGCGCCAAGGCGCTCGGCGTCACCCTGGACCGCCGGCACCTGGTCGGCGTTGTGGTCCGGCACCGCGCCGACGACGCGGCCGGCGACGCCGCCGACCTGCCCGAGGACTCCGGCCCGGCCCGGTTGCGCGACCTGGCCGAGGCGGTCGGCGCGGCCCTGCGGGAGGCCAAGCTCACGGCACTGACCAGCGCCGTCGACGACCAGGCGGTGGGCGCGCTGCTGGCGCTGGCCGACCCGGCCGACGAGGAGAAGGCACTCGCCGCGTTCGCCGCGGCGTTGCGCCGGGTACGCCTCGACGCCGCCCCGCTCCGCCCGCCCGCGGTCCGCCCGACCCGCCAGGGCGACCCCGGTGCCCGGGGCGGTTCGTCCGGGGCGGCGCGGCCCGTCGACGCGGTGACCCGCCCGGCGGTGGTCGTCGCGGCCGGGTCCGGCGTGGGCAGCCTGCGCGAGGCGCGCCGGTCACTGGTCGAGGCGCGGCAGATCGCCGAGGCGGCCCGGCGCGACCCCCGCGACCTGCCCTGCTTCCGGCTGCCGCACGTCGGGCTGGCCGGTCTGCTGCACCTGCTGCGCGACGAGCCCCGGTTGCAGACGTTCGTCGAGCGCGAACTCGGCCCGCTGCTGGCGTACGACGGCCAGCACCCTCGGGAGCAGTTGCTCGGCACGCTGCGGGCGTACCTGGAACAGGGGCGGAACAAGTCGGCGGCGGCGTCGGCGGCGCACCTGTCCCGGCCGGCGTTCTACGAGCGGCTGGCGCGCATCGGCCGCATCCTCGACGCCGATCTCGACTCCGTCGAGCAGTGCCTCTCCCTGCACGTGGCCCTGCTCGCCCTCGACGCCGTCCGCACCCCCTGACACCCCCCGCCCTCCCGCCCCCGCCGTCGCGCGGACCGGCGGTCGATCATGAAGTTGGCCGGGACGAACCGGGCGGAACGCCGGCTCAACTTCATGATCGACGGCGGAGGTCGGGGTGGGGCGGGTCAGGCGAGCGCGGTGAGGGCCTTGGCGTAGGGGGCGGGGACGAAGTTCGGGCCGCCGGGGGTGAAGACGTCGGAGGTGGACGCCGCCTGCCAGGCGGTGTCCGGCAGCGCCGTCATCAGGGCCCGGACCACCGGGGCGCCGCGCCACTGGTCCTGCTGGGCGAGCAGGCTCAGCGCGACCACCGACTCCTCCACCTCACCGACGCACTCGAACGGCTTGTGGCCGTCGACGCCGAGCAACTCCCGGTAGCCGGGGATCTGGGACTCGTCGGCCAGCAGGTCGCCGCCGAAGATGCCGGTGAGCCGCTCGCGCGGCATGAACGGGGCCATGGCCAGGAACACGAACCGGCACTTCGGGCAGTGGCGGCACCAGCGCTCGCTCGCGTCGCGCAGCTTGAACGCGGCGTTGCAGCTGGTCACCACCGCGTCGTAGCGGTCGATCTCGGCGAAGAGCCGGGCGATGTGCAGCTCGGACAGGGAGCGCAGGAGCGAGAAGTACGGCTCAGTGAGCCCGGCGTGCTCGGCCAGCGCCGCCCGCAGCAGCCCCTCCGCCTCGACGCCCTTGGACCACTGGTGGTTGATCTCGTGGCCCTGCCAGACCAGGTTCGGGTCGGACGCGGACCGCTCGTTCGACATCACCACCGGGCCGAGCCCGTGCAGCACGGCGGTGGCGACCGCGATCAGCGAGTTGATCGCGGTGACCGGGATGTGCCCGTTGCGCGCGCCAGCGGCGTTCAACTCGAACAGCACCGGGTCGAGCCGACGCCGGGCGGCCAGCGGCACCAGGTCGGACGCCTCGTTGACCGAGACGATCACGTGGTTCGGGTTGACCGAGAACGGCACCGGGTCGAGACCGGCCCGGCGCAGCGCCTCCAGCGTGACGATGGAGTCCTTGCCGCCGCCGACGGCGGACAGCGGGCGGCGGTCGGAGTTGTCCAGCGGCGTCGCCGGGTCCACGGTGCCGGGCGGCACCTCGGGACGCAGCTCCAGCACGTGCGGCAGCTGGTTGCGGTACGCGTACTCGGCGAGGCCCTTGCGGTAGACGGCGGTGACCAGCTCGACGGCGGCGGCGCCCAGCGGCGCCGGCAGCACCAGCCGGGGCGGCGCGGCGGCCTTGTAGTAGCTGACGCCGGCGACCACGTGCAGCAGCTCCAGGACCCGGGCGAGCGTGGCCGCGGTGGCGTCGGGCACCGGCTCGGCCGGCAGCGGCAGGGTGATCACCTCGGTGAACCGCTGCTCGCCGTCGGGACCCGTCAGGGCGTAGTCGAACAGGACCTCGCCGGTGGCGAAGTCGATCGAGTAGGACGGGAAGGTGAAGGCGTCCATCCGCCGCAGTTGCTCGTTGGGCACACGCAATACTAGGCCCTGGTTCGTCCGCCCGCGTCCGGCTGGGCCGGACCCCGCCCGCCGAGCACCGACCGAGTCCGAGGAGAGCCTGTGCGCCTGTCTGATCTGCGCGGACGTCATGTCGCCGTCTGGGGCGCCGGCCGCGAGGGCCGGGCGGCGGTGACCGCGATCGCCGCGCACGGCCCGGCCGGCCTGGTCGCCGTGGACGACAGCGCGAACTTCCTCAGCCTGCCCTGGGAGGGGCCGCTCGCCGCGGCGGCACCGCTGGTCGCCGGCGAGGAGGGCTTCGCGCGGCTGGCCGCCGCCGACGTGGTGGTCCGGTCGCCGGGGGTGCCGAACACCCATCCGTGGATGGTGGAGTTGCGCCGCCGGTCCGTCCCGGTGACCCAGGGCAGCGCGCTCTGGATGGCCGACCACGCGGACCGCACCGTCGGGGTCACCGGCAGCAAGGGCAAGAGCACCACCTCCAGCCTGATCAGTCACCTGCTCACCGCGATGGACCGGCCGAACGTCTTCGGCGGCAACATCGGCGTGCCCCTGCTCGACCTGCCCGAGGCGGAGCTGTACGTGCTGGAGCTGTCCAGCTACCAGTGCGCCGACCTGACCGACTCGCCCCGGGTGGCGGTGGTGACCGCGCTGTTCCCCGAGCACCTGGACGCGCACGGCGGTGAGCGCGAGTACTACCGGGACAAGCTCAACCTGGTCGCGCACGGCCCGCACACGGTCGTGGTCAACGGCGCCGACCCGCGGCTGGCCGTGGAACTGGGCGACCGGGCGGCGGTGCGGGCCGGGTCGCCGGACACCACCCACGTGGCGACCGGGCCGGACGGCACGCCGTGGTTCCACCTGCGGGACACGCCGTTGTTCCCGCGCGCGGTGCTGCCGCTGGTCGGGCGGCACAACGAGGGCAACCTCTGCGTCGCGCTCGCCGTGCTCGACGCGCTCGGCGTCGACGTGGTGGATCGCCGGGACAGCCTGGCGGTGGCGGTCGCCGGGTTCCAGGGGCTGGCGCACCGGCTCACCGAGATCGCCGACCCGTCCGGCCTGACCTTCGTCGACGACACCCTCGCCACCAGCCCGTACGCGGCCATGCACGCGATCGACGCGTACGAGGGCCGGCCGCTGACCGTGATCGTCGGCGGCACCGACCGGGGGCTCGACTACAGCCCGCTGCGGGAGCACCTCGCCGAGCGGGAGATCACCGTGATCGGCATCCCGGACAGCGGTCCCCGCATCGTCGATGCGCTGGCCGGGCTGCCGGCGGTCCGCACCGAGCTGGCCGAGGACCTGGTGGCCGCCGTCGGCCTGTCCCGCAAGCTCACCCCGGCGGGCGGGGTGGTACTGCTGTCCCCGGCGGCGCCCAGTTACGGGCGGTTCCGCAACTTTGAGCACCGCTCGGAGGTGTTCGCCCAGGCGGTCGCCGACACGGCCCGCTGAGTGGGCGGCGTCGGCTCCTCGGCGGCGGTCCGCCGGGCGCCGGTCGGCGGTCCGTGCCGTCAGCCGGTGGTCAGCGCGGCGTGCAACGCGCGCATCGACCGCAGCGCGGAGCGGATCTCCTGGAGGTAGCGCCCCGGGGTCAGGGTCGGCTCCGGCACCGGAACCGGCGCGCTCGCCGCCGGGTCCACCCCGACCGTCTCGATGCCGCACCCGTACGGCACGGCCAGCGTCCGCAGCGCGTCGCAGTGCTGGAACGGCACGTAGATCGGTGCGGTCACCATCAGCACCGGGTCACCGGCGCGCAGCCGGACGTGCTCGGCCCAGAACCGCTGCGTGTCGGCGGTGTGCGCGCGACGGCGCTCCGGCTCGCTCGACGGCGCGGCGAGCACCCGGACCGGGGGCAGCCCGGCCGGCCGGTAGGTGCGCGACGACCAGGCGCGGTGCGGGTGGTCGGCCGGCCCGCCGCTCTCCCACGCCGGCTCGTCCACCCCGAACGCCAGCCGTACGCCGGCGTCCAGGACATCCACCTCGGTGGCGCATCCGGGCACCCCGGCCGCGGCCAGCATCGCCGACTCGGCCGGGGAGAGCGGCCGGAAGCTGCCCAGCACCGCCACTTCGCCGGCCACCCGGGCCGAGCGGGCCAGCAGCGCCGCGTACGCGGTGCGCCGCAGGCAGGCGTGCGCCAGCCCGCCGAGCACCAGCAGGTGCGTGTACCCGGAGCGGGCCGGCGGGATGGCCCGGACCAGGCCCAGCGCCGTGGCGGCGGCCAGCACCAGTCCGGCGGTCTCCGGGTCGAACGCCGGTTCCCGGGCGTCCGGGCGTTCCCGCCCCTGGCGGAAGTCCCAGCGCCGGGCGGAGAACACGTCCAGCCCGGCCAGCACCGCCGCCAGGTCGCCGGCCGGCCAGTCGCCGCCGAAGTGGGCCACCAGGCCGCGCAGTGGCGGGGACTCCACCCAGGACCGCACCCCGGACAGCAGCTCCGCCTGGCTCGTCCCCGCCGTGCCGGCCGGCAGCTCCACCTGAGTCGTCCGCACCCGGCGGATGCTACCGGCGGCGCCTGCCGGTCGCGGCCGTGGTGCGTACGCGCTGCGGATCGCGTGGCAGATCGCGTCGATCGGCGACGGGAAGGTCGGCGGATGGGCCTATTCGCTCCGGAAAGCGTGACGACCGCTTGACGTGGTGTCAGGTCGGGGGCGTCGCCGCGCGACACAGTGACAGTTGTCCCTGTCCGGGCGCGGTGGGAGCGTGCGGGGACCAGACCGCCGCTGAAGGGTGCGCCGATGACGTCCGACGACCTCCTCGCCCGGCACCGGGCCGTACTCCCGTCCTGGATGCCGCTCTACTACGCCGAACCGCTGGAACTGGTCGCCGGTTCCGGTCGCCGGGTCACCGACGCGGCCGGTCGCACCTACCTGGACTTCTTCGGCGGGGTGCTGACCACGATGGTCGGCCACGACATCCCGGAGATCCGGGAGGCGGTCGAGCGGCAGCTGCGCACCGGCCTCGTGCACACCTCCACGCTCTACCTGATCCGGCAGCAGGTGGAACTGGCCGAGAAGGTCGCCCGGCTCTCCGGCATCCCCGACGCCCGCGTCTTCTTCACCAACTCCGGCACCGAGGCCAACGAGGCCGCCCTGCTGGTCGCCACCAACCACCGGCGCTCGCACCAGATCCTCGCGGTGCGCAACAGCTACCACGGCCGGTCGTACGCGGCGATGGGCGTGACCGGCAACCGCGGCTGGTCGGCCAGCGCGCTCAACCCGTTGCAGGTGGCCTGGCTGCACTCCGGTGAGCGGCTGCGCGGCCTGCTGGCCCGGCTCGACGCCGACGACCGGGTCGACGCCGCGGTCGAGGACCTGCGCGAGGTGCTCGCCACCCAGACCGCCGGCGACGTGGCCTGCCTGATCGCCGAGCCGATCCAGGGCGTCGGCGGCTTCGTGCACGGCCCGGACGGGCTCCTCGCCGCCTGGAAGAAGGTGCTCGACGAGCACGGCATCCTGCTGATCAGCGACGAGGTGCAGACCGGCTGGGGGCGCACCGGCGAGCACTTCTGGGGCTACCAGGCGCACGGCGTGACACCGGACCTGCTCACCTTCGCCAAGGGCGTCGGCAACGGCTTCGCCCTGGCCGGCGTGGTCGGCCGGGCCGAGATCCTGGAGTCGGTGCCGGCGATCAGCTTCTCCACCTTCGGCGGCAACCCGATCTCCACCGCCGCCGGCAACGCGGTGCTCGACTATCTGCTCGACCACGACCTGCAGGCCAACGCGGCCCGGGTCGGCGCGATCCTCGCCGACGGCCTGCGCGCGGCCACCGCCGAGCTGGACCAGGTCGCCGAGGTACGCGGCAAGGGCCTGATGCTGGCCGTCGAGTTCGTCCGCCCCGGCACCGTCGAGCCGGACGCGGAGCTGACCACCCGGGTCTTCGAGGCGTGCCGCGCCGGCGGCCTGCTGGTCGGCAAGGGCGGGCTGTACGGCAACGTGGTGCGGATGGGTCCGCCGCTGACGCTGACCGAGGACGAGGCCCGCGAGGGCCTGGCCATCCTTCTCGACGCGATCCGGGCGTCGGTCGGGGAGGCGGCGTGAGCGTGATCGGGCACTACGTCGACGGCAAGCCGACCGCCGGAGAGTCCGAGCGGCGCGGCGACGTCTTCGACCCGGCCACCGGCCGCCGCAGCGCCCGGGTGGCGCTGGCCGGCGCGGCCGACGTGGCCGGCGCGGTGGAGGCCGCCGAGCGCGCCGCCCGCGCCTGGCGGGACGCCTCCCTGGCCCGACGCACGGCGGTGCTGTTCGCGTTCCGGGAACTGGTGCACGCCCGCCGGGACCGGCTCGCCGAGGTGATCACCGCCGAGCACGGCAAGGTGCTCGCGGACGCCGCCGGCGAGGTGCAACGCGGGCTCGAGGTGATCGAGTACGCCTGCGGCATCCCCTCGGCGCTGCGCGGCGGGTTCAGCGAGAACGTCTCCACCGAGGTCGACTCCTACAGCCTGCGGCAACCGCTGGGCGTGGTGGCGGTGATCTCCCCGTTCAACTTCCCGGTGATGGTGCCGCTGTGGTTCGTACCGGTGGCGGTGGCCTGCGGTAACGCGGTGGTGCTCAAGCCGAGCGAGAAGGACCCGAGCGCCGCCCTGCTGCTCGCCGAGTGGTTCACCGAGGCGGGCCTGCCCGACGGGGTGCTCAACGTGGTCAACGGCGACAAGGAGGCGGTCGACGCCCTGCTCGACCACCCCGGCGTACGGGCCGTGTCGTTCGTCGGCTCCACCCCGGTGGCCCGGTACGTGCACCAGCGCGGCGCGCTGGCCGGCAAGCGGGTGCAGGCGCTGGGCGGGGCGAAGAACCACATGGTGGTGCTCCCCGACGCCGACCTGGACCTGGCCGCCGACGCGGCGGTCAACGCCGGGTTCGGCTCGGCGGGGGAGCGGTGCATGGCGATCTCCGCCCTGGTGGCGGTGGAGCCGGTGGCCGACGCGCTGGTCGAACGGATCGCCGAGCGGATGGGCCGGCTGCGCACCGGGGACGGTCGACGTGGCTGCGACATGGGTCCGCTGGTCACCGCCGCGCACGCCGAGCGCGTGCGCTCCTACGTGGAGTCCGGGATCGCGGCCGGCGCGGTGCCGGTGGTGGACGGGCGGGACGTCACGCCGGACGGCGAGCCGGGCGGCTTCTGGCTCGGCCCGACGCTGTTCGACCACGTCACCCCGGACATGTCGATCTATGCCGACGAGATCTTCGGCCCGGTGCTGAGCGTGCTGCGCGTCGGCTCGTACGACGAGGCGGTGGAGCTGGTCAACGCGAACCCGTACGGCAACGGCACGGCGATCTTCACCAACGACGGCGGGGCCGCACGGCGGTACCAGCACGAGGTGGAGGTGGGCATGGTCGGGATCAACGTGCCGATCCCGGTGCCGATGGCCTACTACTCGTTCGGCGGGTGGAAGGCGTCGCTCTTCGGCGACCTGCACGCGCACGGCGCCGACGGGGTCGCGTTCTTCACCCGGGGCAAGGTGGTCACCAGCCGCTGGCTCGACCCGCGCCACGGCGGGGTCAACCTCGGCTTCCCCACCCAGACCTGAGCATCCGCAGCAGTCCCGCCCCGGCCAGGTACGTCACCAGCGCCGGGGCGGGCAGGCCGAGCGGCTCGGCCGCCTCCTTCGGCGCGAGGCTGTTCAGCAGCAGGCCGGCGACGAGGGCGGCGTACCCGGCGACGGCCAGCGCGGTCGACACCGGGCCATGCGCCCGGGCTCGGCCGCGGCGGCCGGGCGGACCCGACGGACGGCGGGTGCGGGCCTCGACCGGGCCGAAGACGGCGACCAGGGCGGCCAGCACCACGGCCCGGCCGAGCAGCCACGGGACGCGCCAACCCCACCAGGCGGCCGAGCCGACCGCGGGCGTGGGCAGCACGTCGAGCGCGTCGAGCAGGCCGACCAGCAGCACCGCGGCGGTCAGGTGCCAGAGGAAGACGGTGAGCACCACCGCGTTGACCGCGATCACCGCCTGCCACGGCCCGGAACGGCGCAGCCAGCGCCCGGCCGGACCGCGCAGCAGCAGGATCAGCCCGAGCTGGGCGGCGGCCGCGGCGAGCAGCGCCAGGCTCGGCGGCGCCGCGTTGTCCAGCCGTTCGCCGGGCACGTGCAGCATCGCCACCGGGTACGGCCCGACGACGGTGAGCAGCACCAGCGCGACCAGGCCGCCGGCCAGCAGGCTCGTGCCGGCCCGGGAGGAGAGCGGCAGCTCGCGTCGGCGTAGCCCGGTCCGCTCGTGGCCCCGGCGGGGGCCGGCGTGGCCGTCGGCGTCGTGCGGTCCGACGCCCGTCGCCGCCGATCTGCCGGGGCGGCCGGCGCCGGACGTGTCGCCGGCCGGGTGCGCCGATCGGGTGGCGTCGTACCAGGCGAAACCGAGCTGGTGCACGGCCAGCCAGGCGAACAGGTAGCTGCCGTCGGCAAGGCCGGCCGGGCCGAGGAGCCGGCCGAGGTCACCGAGCGCGACGAGCGCGACCAGCGCCACCGGCACGGCCAGCCCGTACCGGCGGTGCAGCGCCGCCATCGGTGGGGTCAGCGCCACCATCGCGAAGTACGCCACCAGGAACCAGAGCGGGATGGTGGCGAACCAGACCACGGTGCGCACCTGCGTCGCCTCGGCGCCGTGCAGCGTGGCGACCGTGGCGCCGGCGGCGAGCACCAGCAGCAACGTGGTGGTCGGTCGGACCAGGCGGGCGCTGCGGTCCACCAGCCAGCCGGTCGCGGATCCGCCGCGACGCCGGCGGGCGGCCAGCGAGGCGGCGTTGGCATAGCCGCCGACCAGGAAGAACACCGGCATCACCTGGGCCACCCAGGTCAGTGGCCAGGTCCAGGGCAGGTCGGCCAGCGCGGAGCGGCCGGCCGGGCGGCCGTGGTCGTACCCGATCACCGTGACGCCCCAGTGGCCGAGCACGACCATGGTGATGGCCAGCGCCCGGAGCAGGTCGACGTAGCGCTCCCGCCCCGGCGGCGTGCGCTCGGCGAGCTGCCGCAGGCGGCGCATGGGGTCAGGCTATGCCAGCCGTCGGCGACCGGTACGGATAACGGATCGGTCGAGAAGTCTTGTGATCCGCGTCGCGCCAGCGTAGAAATTCTTCAGCAACAACAGCCGATGTGAAGACAAGCGACAGATCCGCCACCCGCGTACCCGAACCGAGGAGTTGCGATGAACAGGCGTGAGATCCTCCGGCGCAGCGCCGCCGCCGGTCTGCTGGCCACCCCCGCCGCCGGCCTGCTCGCCGGCTGCGCCACCTCCGGTGGCGACGACAAGGGCGAGGGTGGCGCGTACCAGGGCACCAAGAGCGAGCAGAACCCGCTCGGGGTGAAGGAGGACGCGCCACTGGAGGTGGTGATCTTCAACGGCGGCTTCGGCGAGGAGTACGCCAAGGCGCACGAGGCCATGTACAAGGAGAAGTACCCGAAGGCGGAGATCAAGCACTCGGCCACCGCGGAGATCAGCAAGACGCTCCAGCCCCGCTTCGTCGACGGCAGCCCGCCGGACGTGGTCAACAACTCCGGCGCCGGCCAGATCGACTTCAACGGCCTGGTCTCCCAGAACGCGATCGCCGACCTGGGTGAGCTGCTCGCCGCGCCCAGCCTCGACACGCCCGGCAAGACGGTCAAGGACACGCTGCTGCCGGGCACCGTCGAGGTCGGCTCCTACGACGGCAAGTTCCTGGTGCTCAACTACACCTACACGGTCTACGGCATCTGGCACTCGACCAAGCTGTTCGCCGACCGCGGCTGGACCTACGCCAAGACCTGGGACGAGCACATCGCGCTCTGCCGCCAGATCAAGGCCGCCGGCATCGCCCCCTGGACGTACGCCGGCGTGCACCCCCGCTACATGAGCTGGCCGCTGATCTCCACCGCGATCAAGCTGGGCGGTCCCTCTGTCGCGCTGGCCATCGACAACCTGGAGCCCAACGCCTGGAAGTCGGACGCCATGAAGACCGCCGCCGACGCCTGGCACCAGATCGTCAAGGACAAGTTCATCCTGGCCGGCTCCCCGGGCCTGGACCACAAGCAGTCGCAGACCGCCTGGTGCCAGGGCAAGGCCGCGTTCATCTCCTGCGGCTCCTGGCTGGAGAGCGAGCAGAAGGACGTGACCCCGGCCGGCTTCAACATGACCGTCGCGCCGACGCCGAGCCTGGGCAGCGGCGACAAGCTGCCGTTCGAGGCGATCCGGGGCACCGCGGGCGAGCCGTTCATGGTGCCGGCGAAGGCGAAGAACGTGGCCGGCGGGCTGGAGTACTTCCGGACCATGCTGTCGCGCAAGGGCGCCCAGGACTTCACGAAGAAGGTCGCCAGCCTGCCCGTGGTCGCCGGCGCCACCGAGGGCATCGACCTGCCGTACGGGCTCAGCACCGTGGTCAAGGCGCTGGACGCGTCCGGCTCCAACGGCTTCAACTGGGTCTACAACAACTACTACCGCAAGCTGGAGCGCAACCTGGTCGACGCGGCCTGCGGCGAGTTCTTCAGCGGCCGGACCTCCCCGGCGGAGTTCCTCGACCAGTGCCAGAAGGGCGCCGACTCGATCGCGCAGGACAGCTCGGTGAAGAAGTACAAGCGGGCCGCGTGACGATCGGATGCGACACGGCCGATACCCGCTGATCCTCAGCTTCCTGCTGCCACCGCTGGCGCTCTACGGCATCTTCGTGCTCTCGCCGTACCTTCAGGCGTTCCAGATCTCGACCACCGACTGGCTCGGCTACTCGGCGGAGGCCGACCCGGTCGGCCTGGCGAACTTCCGCACCCTGCTGCACGACGGGTACGTCTGGAACGCGTTGAAGAACAACGCGATCCTGCTCGCGGTGGTGCCGGTGGTGACCATCGCGCTGGGCCTCTTCTTCGCCAGCATGCTCACCATGGGCGGGCGCAAGGGCCGCGCCGGCGTCACCGGGGTACGCGGGACGGCCGTCTACCGGCTCGTCTACTTCTTCCCGCAGGTGCTCTCCGTGGTGATCATCGCGTTGCTGTGGAAGGAGATCTACAGCCCGACCAGCGGTCTGCTCAACGGCGGGCTGCGGGCGGTCGGGCTGGCCACCCCGGCCTGGCTCGGCGACCCGAGGTTCGCGTTCTGGTGCGTGCTCGCCGTGATGGTGTGGAGCAACGTCGGGTTCTACGTGGTGCTCTTCGGCGCCGCGATGCAGGCCATCCCGCGTGACATCTACGAGGCGGTGCTGCTCGACGGCGCCTCCCGTGCCACCATGCTGCGGAAGATCACCATCCCGCTGCTCTGGGACACCATCCAGGTGGCCTGGATCTACCTGGCCATCGCGGCGCTGGACGGTTTCATCCTGGTGCAGCTCATGACCAACGGCGGGCCGAACTTCTCCTCCGACGTGATCGGCCTGCGCATGTACGACACCTCGTTCGGCAGCGAGAACAAGTTCGGGTACGCCTCCGCGATCGGCGTGGCCATGTTCTTCCTGACCCTCTCGGTGGCGGTGCTGGCGCTGCGGACCGCCCGGCGTGATCGGATCGAGTACTCGTGACCACAGTGGAGACCGGCGCCCCGACCGCCGTCGCGACCGGCGCGGCCCCCCCGGCCGACCGTCCGCCCCGGCGTGAGCTGGGCGTGGCGAACGTCTTCTCGCACGGCTTCCTGCTGCTCTGGGCGGCGATGACGATCCTGCCGCTGGCCTGGATGGTGCTCAGCTCGCTGAAGAGCAACGGGGAGATCATCGCCGACCCCTGGGGCCTGCCCGAGGCGCTGCGGTTCGACAACTGGGGACGGGCCTGGACCAACGCCCACATCGGCCGGTTCTTCGTCAACAGCCTGGTGGTGGTGACCGGCTCGCTGACCCTGACCATGCTGCTCGGCGCCGCCGCCGCGTACGTCTTCGCGCGCTACGAGTTCCGCGGCCGTCAGGTGGTCTACTACCTGTTCGTCGGCGGGATGATGTTCCCGGTGTTCCTGGCCCTCGTGCCGCTGTTCTTCGTGGTGCGCAGCGTCGGCCTGCTCGGCACCTGGTCGGGCCTGATCCTGGTCTACACCGCCTACTCGCTGCCGTTCACGGTGTTCTTCCTGACCGCCTTCTTCCGGACGCTGCCGACCTCGATCGCGGAGGCCGCCATGATCGACGGCTGCGGACACTTCCGGCTCTTCTTCCGGGTGATGCTCCCGATGGCGCGACCGGGACTGATCAGCGTCGGCATCTTCAACTTCCTCAGCCACTGGAACCAGTTCCTGCTGCCCCAGGTGCTCATCCCCGGCGACGGGCAGGACCGGATGCTCGCCCAGGGACTCAGTTCGCTCGCGGTCAGCCAGGGATACGCCGGCGACTACGCCCAGCTCTTCGCCGGCCTCACCATCGCCGTGCTGCCGGTGCTCGTGGTCTACGTGGCGTTCCAGCGGCAGGTCCAGGCCGGCCTGACCGCCGGGCAGCTCAAGTGAGGTCGTTGCCACAGGCAACGGGGCAGTGCGGATGATCGCGCTCCAATAAGGTGAGCCGGCACGCTCACCTTATTGACAGGAATCTCATGTTCTTCCTCATCTACACGCTGCTGTTGCTGCTCGGCGGCATCGCGATGGTCGCCCTCGGCATCGCCGTCAAGGAGCAGGGGACCGGCTCCCGGATCCTCAACGTGGTCGTCGGGCTCGCCATGTTCGCCTACGGCTTCTATCTGTTCTTCCTCTTCGAGGGCGGCCGCTACCAGATCTTCTTCTACGTCTTCGTCCTGCCGATCCTGCTGGCCGTGCGCGCGGTGAAGGCCCGCAAGGAGGCCCGCGAGCAGGCCGCGGCACACCAGTTCGCCGGCGCGCCGCAGCCCGGGATGTTCGCCCCGTCCGCGCACGGCCAGCCGGCTCCCGGCCACCCCGCCCCGGGTCAGGCGGGCGCCCCCTACGGCGCGGCCGGTCAGGGGCATGCGGCGGCGCCGCACGGCCAGCCGGTGGCGCCGCACGGTCCGGGCCGGCAGGGGTACCCGACCGCGCCGCACGCTCCGGGCCCGCAGGGATACCCGACCCCGCCGCAGGGCTCGGGGCCACAGGGGTATCCGACCGCCTGAGCAGGTACGCAGGCCGGTCGCCCGCCGTGGCGGCCGGCCTCTCCTCCGCTTGACCGGTAGAAAATCTCCTACCTATGCTTGCGGGCATGTCCGTCAACCACGTGCAGATCGTCTCCGTACCTGTCAGCGACCAGGACCGGGCCCGCGACTTCTACGTCGACGTGCTCGGTCTGGATCTGGTGCGGGACAACCCGATGGGACCCGGCGGTCGCTGGGTGCAGGTGGCCCCGAAGGGCGCCGCGACCACGCTGACGCTGGTCACCTGGTTCGACAGCATGCCCGCCGGCTCGCTTCGAGGGCTGGTGCTGGAGAGCGACGACCTCGACGCCGACGTCGCCCGGCTGCGCGAGCGGGGAGTCGTGTTCGCCGAGGACGAGATCCAGGTCGCGCCCTGGGGTCGGTACGCCACCTTCGCCGACCCGGACGGCAACGGCATCGCGTTGCAGGAGACCCGTGTCTGAGCCGGACGTCTTCGCGGCCCTGGCCAACCCCACCCGGCGCGAACTGTTGCGGCTGCTCCGCGAGGAGGGTGAGCAGCCGGTGCAGCGGCTCGCCGACCGGTTCGACATGCGCCGACCCAGCCTGTCCGAGCACCTGCGGGTGCTCAAGGACGCCGGGCTGGTCACCGAGCAGCCGGTCGGGCGACAGCGGTTCTACGCGTTGCGCCCCGAGCCGCTGCGCGAGCTGGCCGACTGGCTCACCCCGTACGAGCGGTTCTGGCGCTCTCGCCTGGCCGGCCTGCGCGAGGTGCTGGACGAGCTGCCCGATGAGTGAGCCGGCGCGTATCGCGGTGGACCAGTTCCTGCCCCACCCGCCGGCCAAGGTGTGGCGGGCTCTGACCGATTCTGATCTCCTCGGACGGTGGCTCATGCCGAACGACTTCCGGCCGGCGCTGGGGCACCACTTCACCTTCCGCACGGTCGCGCGCCCAGCTCAGGGTTTCGACGGGGTGGTCCACTGCGAGGTGCTGGAACTTGACGAGCCACGGCGGCTGCGGTGGGCGTGGCGTGGTGGCTCGCTCGACACGGTGGTCACCTGGACGTTGGTCCCCGAGGGCAGGGGCACTCGTCTGTTCCTGGAGCACGCCGGTTTCGACCCGGACGACCTGCTGCAACGGCGGACGTTCACCCTGCTCGACGGCGGCTGGCGTACCCGGGTCTGGACCCGTCTCGCCGCCACGCTGACCGCACTGCCCTGACCGGCTGAATGCCTGAGGCGTCAGGAACGTGGCAGGGCTGCCGCAACCGTCCCAGTGGGCCCGGCTCTGACGGCGGCGTGGTGGGTGGAACGTCGTGGGTGTGGGCGGGCCGGTGTGGCGCCTACGGCTCCACCGAGCCGGTGGCGTTGCGTGCCCGGCGAGTGCGGGTCGTCCACGTCATCGACTTCTCGGTCGCGGACGGGACGTGGCTTCTCCGTCGCCTGTCGAGCTGATATCACCAACGACTCAGCGGCTGTGGGTGAGGGTGAGTCGTTGGTGTTATCAGCTCGACAGGGTGTACGGGGCTCATCGTCCGTCGGCGCGGGGCGCGGGGCGCGGGGCGCGGGGCGCGGGGCGCGGGGGTCAGGCCGGTGGCGGGACGAGGCGGGTGTGCAGCGCGGCCGGGTCGGCCACCTCGGGCAGGTCCCGGGCGGCGAGCCAGGCCGCGGCGGCGGCGCCGTCTCCGGCGCTGTGCAGCGGCGCGTCCGGCCAGCGGACGGTCAGCTCGTTCCGGACGGCGGTGGCCAACGGCGTGTCGCCGGTGAGCAGGCCGCCGCCGAGCACCACCGGATCGGTCGCGTCGGCCGGGCGGATCCGGGAGACACTCTCGGCCAGCAGCGCGGCGGCCTCGCCGATCAGGGCGGCGGCGGTCGGCTCGCCCTCCCGGGCCGCCGTGACGACCAGCGGCGCGAGGCGGGCCAGTTCCACCGGTGGCCGCCGGGTCACGGCCTGTACGACCGCATCGGCGGTCGCGCGGGGTCGGGCGGCCACCTCGGCCGTGCCGGTCAGCTCCGTCAGCACGCGGCGGGCGAGCGCTCCCGGGACGTCGGCCCGGTCCAGGTCGGTCAGGAGTCGGCGGACCGCCTCGCGGCCGAGCCAGAACCCGGAGCCGGCGTCGCCGAGCAGCCAGCCGTGGCCGTCGGCGGTGCGGTCCAGGCGCAGGTCACGCACCTGGGCGGCGATCGCGCCGGTGCCGGCGATGAGCACGGTGCCGTCCGGTGCGGCGGTCCCGGAGGCGTAGGCGACCAGGGCGTCACCGTGCACGGTGTACGGGCAGGCGAGCCCCGCCTCGGCCCAGGCCCGGTCGAAGGCGTCTCGGCCGTGCGGGTCGGCGAGGAGGCGGCCGGCGCCGGCGAGGCCGATCACGCTGGCGCGTACCCGGGTCGGGTCGACCTCGGCGAGCGCCGCGCGGAGGGCGGCGAGCAGTTCGGCGGCGGCCCGCTCGGCGCCGTGACTGGTCGGGTTGCCGCCGCCGGCGCGGCCGTCGCCCAGGCGTACGCCGTCGAGGTTCAGCGCGGTGGCGCGGGTGGACGTGCCTCCGACGTCGAGGCCGACCACGACGGTGTCCGACATGGCTCCCATGCTGGTCGGCCGCGTTCCCCGGCGCAAGATCGCGGCTGTGCGTCAGGTAACAGTTTGAAAACTTCGCCCACACCCTTGACACGGAGGGGCCTTCAGTAAGAACTTTTACCACTAACAGTTAACACTCTTTCCGAAAGGCGTCCGATGGTTGATCACGAGGTGGACACCCCCGCGGGGACCGCGGTGGTCGACGCCGACGCGGTCGACCGGCGGGGTGCGGTGGCCGTCTCCTCGGACGGGGTGCTGGCCAGGGTCCGGGCCGGCGCGGGGGAGCTGACGGGGGCGTTGCGCCGGGTCGCCGAGCACGTGCTCAGCGACCCGGAGGCGGCGGCCCGGGCCACCATCGTCGAGCTGGCCGAGCGGAGCGGCACGTCACCGGCGACCATCACCCGGTTCTGCCGGGCGATGGGCTTCGAGGGGTACGCCGACCTGCGACTCGGCATCGCCGCCGAGACCGGCCGGGCCCGGTCCGCGGGCTGGACCGTCGACATCGGTCGCGAGATCCAGCCCGGCGACCCGCTGTCCCGGGTGCTCGACCAGATCATGGCCGCCGACACGCGGGCCATGCACGACACCGCGGCGCTGCTGGACCTGCACGAGGTGGAGCGGGCGGCGGTGGCCATCGCCGGGGCCAGCCGGGTGAACATCTTCGGCGCCAGCGGCAGCGCCCTGGTCGGCGAGGAGATGCAGTTCAGCCTGCACCGCATCGGCGTCGCCGCCTGGGCCTGGAGCGACGTGCACGAAGGGCTGGCCAGCGCCGCGCTGCTGGGCGCCGGGGACGTCGCGCTCGGCATCTCGCACACCGGGCAGACCCGGGAGACCATCGAGCTGCTCGCCGAGGCGGGCAGCCGCGGGGCGACCACCGTCGCGCTGACCGGCTTCCCCCGCTCGCCGCTGGCCGAGCTGGCCGACATCGTGCTGGTCACCGCCAGCCAGGCGACCACGTTCCGGCCGGACGCGCTCTCCGCCCGGCACCCTCAGCTCGTCGTGCTCGACCTGCTCTACATCGCGGTGGCGCAGCGCACCCACGACCGCGCCCACGCGGCCTTCCGGCGTACCGCCCAGGCCGTCGACGGGCACAAGGCCGCGAAGGGGTCCCTCACATGATCAGTGCCCAGCGGTACGCGGACGCCGTCCGCCCGGTGCTCGACCGGCTGGTCGACAGCCAGGCCGCAGTGGTGGACCGGGCGGCCGACCTGATCGCCGGCGGCCTGCGCGCCGGCGGCGTCCTGCAGGCGTTCGGCGCCGGCCACTCGGAGGCGTTCGCCGCCGAACTGGTGGCCCGCGCCGGTGGCCTGGTCCCCACCAACCGACTTTCCCTGCACGACCTCGTGCTGCACGGCGACGCGCCCCGCGACGTGCTCGCCGACCCCAAGCTGGAACGCGACCCGGCGGTGGCGCACCAGCTCTACGCCCTGGCGGCGCCACAGCCGGAGGACGTGTTCGTGGTCGCCTCCCAGTCCGGCATCAACGGCTCCGTGGTGGAGCTGGCGACGCTGGTCAAGCGGGGCGGTCATCCGTTGATCGCGGTCACCTCGGTCGAGCACACCGCCCGGGTCGCCCCTCGGCACCCGTCCGGGCAACGGCTCGCCGACCTCGCCGACGTCGTGCTGGACAACGGCGCGCCGTACGGCGACGCACTGCTGCCGCTCGAGGGCGGCGGCGCGGTCTGTGCGGTCTCGTCGGTCACCGCAGCGCTGTTGGCGCAGCTGCTGACCGCCGAGGTCGTACGACGGTTCCACCAGGCCGGAGAGGTACCCCCTGTCTACCTCTCCGCCAACGTCCCCGGTGGGGACGAGCACAACCTCGCCCTCGAGTCGCGGTACGCCGGGCGCCTCCGGCGGACCGCCTGACCCGACACCACAAGGAGAGACAAGATGTCGGTTACCCCCGAGAAGTCCGGCGACCTCAGCCGCCGGACCCTGTTGCAGCGCGCCGCCGCGGTCGGCCTGGTCGCGGTCCCGGCCGCCGGGCTGCTCAGCGCCTGCGCCGGCAGCGAGCCGAGCAAGTCCGACGGCGGCGGCGCGGCCAAGAGCAAGGACAACCCGTTCGGCGTCAAGGACGGCAGCGCCGTCAAGGTGGTCGTCTTCAACGGTGGCCTGGGTGACCAGTGGGCCAAGGAAGACAAGGTCATCTTCAACGCCAAGCACGCGAACGTCACGGTCAACATGTCTTCCACCCAGAAGATCAAGACCGAAGAGCAGCCGAAGATGGCGACCCAGCCGAGCGACCTGGTGATGAACTCGGGCGCCGACATGATGGACCGCAGCACGCTGATCAACGAGGGCGCCATCGAGCCGCTCGACGACCTGCTCACCGCGCCGGCCTGGGACAGCGAGGGGACCGTGGCCGACTCGCTGCTGCCGGGCACCGTCGCCGACGGCACCCAGAACGGCAAGTTCTACGTGGTGAACGTGGCCTACACGGTCTGGGGCAACTGGTACAACGCCGCGCTGTTCAAGAAGGAGGGCTGGACCGCCCCGACCACCTGGGACGAGTTCTTCGCCCTGGCGCCGAAGATCAAGGCCAAGGGGATGGCGCCGTACGTGCACGACGCGGCGCACGGCTACTACCCCCGGTGGGCGCTGTTCGCGAGCATCTGGAAGGCGGTCGGCAAGCAGGCCGTCGTCGACATCGACAACCTCAAGGACGGCGCCTGGAAGGCCGACGGCATCGTCGCCGCGCTGGAGCCGTGGGAGAAGCTGGTCAAGGACAAGCTGCTCTTGCCGGGCAAGCTGGACCACACCCAGTCGCAGCAGGCGTGGCTGGACGGCAAGGCGGCGTTCATCCAGGTCGGCACCTGGCTGAAGAACGAGATGGCGGCGACCATCCCGCCGGGCTTCGAGCTCACGATCTCCGACTACTGGAGCAAGCCGGGCGACAAGGCGGCCAAGGACGTCTTCGCCTCCTCCGGCGAGGGCTTCGTGGTGCCGAGCAAGGCCCCGAACAAGGAGGCCGCGAAGGAGTTCCTGCGGGCCATCCTGTCCAAGGCCGGGTCGGCGAAGTTCGCCGAGCTGACCAAGTCGCTGGCTTCCACCAAGGGCTCCGGCGACAACGTCCAGGACAGCGCGCTGGCCAGCGCGAACAACCTGGTCAAGGGCGGCAGCGGGGAGCTGATCTCGGTGAAGTTCCCGGACTTCTACGCCGACCTGGACAAGGAGAGCCAGAACCTCTCCGAGGAGCTGATGGCCGGCCGGCTGACCGCGCAGCAGTTCGTCGACAAGATGCAGGTGGCCGCGGACAAGGTCGCCAAGGACTCGTCGATCAAGAAGCAGACCCGCACCGCCTGACATCGTCGAGGAAGTGAGTCCAATGCGGCACGGAGTCGCGCGTTTCGTCACGGGCTTCCTGGCCCTGCCCGTCGCGCTGTACCTGTTCTACGTGGTGTGGCCGTTCGCCCAGGCGGCGGGCTACTCGCTGACCGACTGGGGCGGGTACTCGGATTCCCAGAACTTCGTCGGGCTGGACAACTACGTCCGACTGTTCTCCGACGAGCTGATCCGGAAGGCGTTCTGGCACAACGTGTTCTTCCTGGTCACCGTGCCGCTGTTCACGATCGCGCTGGCCCTGTTCCTCGCGTTCCTGCTCAACGTGGGCGGACGCGAGGACAGGGCCGGCATCCGCGGGGTGTTCGGCTCCGGGATCTACAAGGTGATCTTCTTCTTCCCGCAGGTGCTGTCGCTGGTCGTCATCGCGGTCATGTGGCAGCAGATCTACCGGACCGACGGGCAGGGTCTGATCAACGGCCTGCTGATCAAGATCGGTCTGGTGGACGCGGACAATCCGATCGCGTTCACCGCCGACCCGGAGCCGTTCCTCGGCGTGCCCGCGGTGCTGTGGTGGCTGCTGCTCATCGCGGTGTGGAGCGGTGCCGGCTTCTACATGGTGCTGTTCTCCGCCGCCATGCAGTCGATCCCGAAGGACATCTACGAGGCGGCGATCCTCGACGGCGCGGGTCGGTTCCACACCTTCTTCCGGGTGACCCTGCCGCTGCTGCGGGACAGCATCTCGGTTGCCTGGGTCTACCTCGGCTTCATCGCGCTGGACATGTACGCGCTGGTCTTCGTCATGACGCCGAGCCAGGGCGGCCCGAACCACGCCAGCGAGATCTTCGCCTCGGTGATTCAGTTCAACGCGTTCCAGAAGGGCCAGTTCGGCTACGCCTGCGCCATCGCCGTCGCGCTGGCCATCTTCACCATCCTGCTGGCCGCGCTCCAGTTGCGGATCACCCGCCGTGAGCGGATCGAGTTCTGAGGAGGTTTGGACGATGAGCACGGTGACACACTCCTCCGGCCGGACCCGACCCGACACGGAGCCGCCGTCCGGCCCGCCGGCGGGTCGGCGGGCCAAGGGCGCCGGCAACGGCCTGGGCGGCCGGTTCTTCAACGGCTTCTCCCACCTGTTCCTCGCGGTCTGGGCGATCATGGTGGTCTACCCGCTGTTGTGGGTGGTGATGTCGGCGCTCAAGACCGACTCGGAGGTGATCCGCGAGCCGCTGTCGCTGATCCCCGCCGCCTTGCAGTGGGACAACTTCGCCCGGGCCTGGACGGCCGGGATCGACAGCTTCTTCCTCAACACGCTGCTCGTGCTCGTCTTCAGCGTGTCCCTGACGATGCTGCTCGGTTCCATGGCCGCGTACGCCCTGGCGCGCTACGAGTTCCGCGGCAACCGGCTGATCTACTGGATGTTCCTGTCCGGGTTGACCCTGCCGATCTACCTGGCCGCGGTGCCGCTGTTCAAGGGCGTCTACAACACCGGGGTCAGCCTGCCGCTGCTCGGCCCGAACAAGCACCTCATGCTGATCCTGGTCTACGTGGCGTGGTCGCTGTCGTTCACGATCTTCTTCATGCACTCGTTCTTCCGGACGCTGCCCGACTCGATCGCCGAGGCGGCCCAGGTCGACGGGGCGTCGCACACCCGCACGTTCTTCAGCGTGATGCTGCCGATGGCCAAGCCCGGCCTGATCAGCATCGGCATCTTCAACGTGCTCGGCCAGTGGAACCAGTGGTACCTGCCGACGCTGCTCATGCAGTCGGTCGCCGGTGAGCCGAAGCACCAGGTCATCGCGCAGGGTCTGATCGAGCTGTCGGTCAACCAGGGCTACAAGTCCGACTGGTCCGGCTTGTTCGCCGGCGTCACGATGGCGATGCTGCCGGTGCTGATCGTGTACATCGTCTTCCAGCGCCAGGTGCAGTCCGGTCTCACCGCCGGCGTCAGCAAGTAGCACCCGCCCCGCCCCCTTCCCCGCTGCGGGAAGGAAGGGCCCCTTCTTAACCGCCCCGGGCCGTTGTTAAGAAGGGGCCCTTCCTCTACCGGAGGCGTTAAGAAGGGGCCCTTCCTTCCCGCGCAGCGTGTCGGTGGGGCGAGGCAGAATCACCTCCGTGCTGGTGGCGGTGGTGGCGGACGAGCGAGGCGGCGGCGTGCTGCAACCGCTCGACGACACCGGTCGCCCGGCCGGCCCGGCCGAGGAGGTCGTCGACCTGGCCGGCGCGGTGGCCGCCCGCGAGGCCGCCGACCGGCCCCGCTGGGTGTGGGCCGCCGGCGGCGGCGTCTATCCGGGGTTGCTGCGTGCCGGCGTCCGACTCGACCGCTGCCACGACGTGGAGCTGACCGAGGCGCTGCTGCTCGGGCACGCCGGCCGCTGGGGCGAGCCGCGGGCGCTGCCCGCCGCCTGGGCCCGGCTGACCGGCGCGCCGGTCCCGCCGGATCCGGCGCCGCGCCCGCCGGAGCCGCCCGGGCACGGCCAGGCCGCGCTCTTCGAGCCGCCGTCCGGCCCTCCGGGTCCGGGCGTCCCGGCCCTGACCCGGGTGTACGCCGACCAGCTCGCCCGGATCGCCGCGACCGCCCACCCCGGCCGGTTCCGGCTCCTCGTGGCCGCCGAGTCAGCCGGCGCGCTGGTCGCCGCCGAGATGGGCGCGGCCGGCCTGCCCTGGCGGGTCGACGTGCACGACGCGATCCTGGCCGAGTTGCTCGGCGAGGCGTCCCCGGTCGGCGGGCCGCCGCGCCGGCTGGCCGAGCTGCAGGCGCGGATCGCCGCCGCGTTCGGCGTACGCCGGTTGCACGCCGACTCGCCCGCGGAGCTGTTGCGGGCGTTCGCCCGGGCGGGTGTGGAGCTGCCCAACACGCGGGCCTGGGTGCTGCGGGGGGTGGAGCACCCGGCGGTGCCGCTGGTCCTGGAATACAAGGAGCTCTACCGGATCTGGACGGCGCACGGCTGGGCCTGGCGCGACGCCTGGGTCTCCGGCGGCCGGTTCCACCCGGAGTACGTGCCCGGCGGCGTGGTGTCCGGCCGGTGGGCCACCCGGGGCGGCGGGGCGTTGCAGATCCCGAAGGTGATCCGCCGGGCCGTGGTGGCCGACCCGGGCTGGACGTTCGTGGTGGCCGACGCGGGCCAGCTCGAACCGCGGGTGCTCGCCGCGGTCTCCGGTGACGAGCGGTTGGCCGCCGCGGGCGGCGCCGGCGACCTCTACGCGGCGCTGGCCCGGGACGCCTTCGGCGGTGACCGGCCCCGGGCCAAGGTGGCGCTGCTCGGCGCGATGTACGGGCAGACCGGCGGCGCGGCGGTGCCGGCGCTGGCGGTGTTGCGGAAGAACTATCCGACCGCGTTCGGCTACGTTGAGGCGGCCGCCCGCACCGGCGAGGCCGGCGGGCTGGTCCGGTCGTGGCTGGGCCGCACCTGCCCGCCCGGTTCGGTCGGGTTCGCCGACGGGGACGACGCGACGCCGGACGGCGAGGTGGATCCACACAGCCCGTCGGCCCGGGCGGCGCGGTCCCGCGGGCGCTTCACCCGCAACTTCGTCATCCAGGCCACCGCCGCCGAGTGGGCCTCGACGCTGCTGGCCACGCTGCGCACCGAACTGGCCGGCACCGGGGCCGAGCTGGTCTTCTTCCAGCACGACGAGGTGGTGGTGCACTGCCCGGCGGGTCAGGCCGCCGCGGTCGCCGAGGCGGTGACCGCGGCCGGCGAGCGGGCCACCCGGCTGTTGTTCGGCGACACCCCGGTCCGCTTCCCGCTCGACCTGTCCACGGTGGACTGCTACGCCGACGCGGCATAGTCCCACAATTTTCCGATTTGCCCCGCTACCCGGCCCTGATCGCGCTCGTTGGGTCCGGTGTGCGTACGACGGGACGGACCGGGCGCGGCTGTGCCCGGTCCGTCCCCCTGGTCGAGGGGGCACCGCTGAACCGGATCGCTGCAATGATCATCGCCGCTGGTGGCGGCCGCCGCATCGGCGGCCCCGAGGCGTTGCTGCACCAGGGCGAGAAGCCGCTGGTGAGCCAGATGATCGACACGATGACCGAGGCGGGCTGCGCGGACGTCGTGGTCGTGCTGGGCGCGGCGGCCGAACAGGTGCGGCAGACCACCGACCTCACCGGCGCCACCGTGGTGGTCAACCGGGCGTGGGGGACCGGTGTGGGCTCCTCGATCCGGGCCGGGCTGGCCGCGCTGACCGACGACGGCATCGAGGCGGTCGTCGTGGTGCCGGTGGACATGCCCGGGCTCACCGCGACGGCGGTCCGCCGGGTGACCGCGTTGCCGTACCCGGACGTGCTGGTCTGCGCGACCTACGACGGCCTGCGCGGCTACCCGATGCTCTTCGGCCGCCGGCACTGGTCCGGCATCGCCACGCTGGCCAGCGCCGACGTCGGCGCCCGGCCGTACCTGCTGGCGCACAAGGACCAGATCGTGGACATCGCCTGCGACTCGGTGGCCGACGGCAGCCGGATCGACAGCCCGGAACTGATGGCGCTCTACGGGCTGTCGATTCCTGAGCAGCGCGTCGGCGCCTGAGGGGTAAGGAAGGGTCCCTTCTTAGAACTCCTAACTCTGGGTGCGTTGGAGTTGGCGCCAGCAGATGAGGGAGCAGGCGAGGCTGAGGAATGCCTGGTGGATGTCGTCGCGGATTTCCCAGCGGATGCGTAGGCGGCGGAACCAGTGCAGCCAGGCGATGGTGCGTTCGACGACCCACCGTTGGGTTCCCAGGCCGGAGCCGTGAGGTGTGCCGCGTCGGGCGATGACGGGGGTGACGCCGCGGGCGCGCACTTGTTGGCGGTGGCTGTCGTAGTCGTAGCCCCGATCGGCGTAGAGCCGGTCGGGGCGCCGCCGTGGTGGGCCAGGCTTGCCGCCGATCGCGGGGATGGCATCGAGCAGGGCGGTGGTCTGGGTGGAGTCGTGTCGGTTGTCGCCGGTCAGCGTGACCGCGAGGGGGATTCCGCCGGCGTCGGTGATGACGTGGTGCTTCGAGCCAGGCTTGCGGCGGTCGACCGGGCTCGGACCGGTTTTGGGCCGCCCTTGAGCGCCCGGATGTGGGAGCCGTCGATCACCGCCCTGGACATGTCCAACTGGCCCGCGCCGCGCAGTCTGGCCAGCAGAATCTCGTGCAGCCGCTGCCACACCCCGGCGTCATTCCAGTCCCGCAACCTGCGCCAGCAGGTCATCCCCGACCCGAACCCGAGCTCCTGGGGCAGGTACTCCCACGGAATCGCGGTGTAGAGCACGAACAAGATCCCGCACAGCACTTTCCGGTCATCCAGCGGTCTACGCCCTGGATAGCGGCTCCGCCGTGGAGGGCGGGGTGGCAGCAGCGGTGCGATCTCGGCCCACAACTCATCCGAGACCATCCACGGCGGCTGCTCACCCCTCCTCACGTTTAGACGAAACGACCCTCACGTCCAGTCGGTTACGCCCAACATCATTTAGTTAGGACCTCTTAACGCCTGCGGTAGAGGAAGGGCCCCTTCTTAACAAGCGCGCACAGCGGGTGTCGGACCCCGGTGCCAGGATGGCACGGTGGCGTACGACGAGGATCTGGCGAACCGGGTGCGGGAGCTGGTCGGGCGCGAGCCCGGCGTCACCGAACGGCGCATGTTCGGCGGCTTGGCGATGATGCTGCGCGGCAACATGTCGGTGGTGGTGCGCGGCGCCGGCGGGCTGATGGTGCGCGTCGATCCGGCCGAGGCCGAGGCGGCGCTGGCCGAGCCCGGCGCCACGGCGACCGTGATGCGCGGGCGGGAGATGCGCGGCCGGGTGACCGTCGAGCCCGCCGCGTGCGAGCGCGACGCCGACCTGGCCCGCTGGGTCGATCGGGGCCTCCGCTGCGCCCGGGCCCTGCGGGCGAAGTAGCCCGCCCCGATATTCGGCTGCGGGTGGCGCCCTTCCGCCCTACGCTCCCGACCTGTCGACAGACGCTCGGACGGCGGATCGGAGATGGGCACCGCGATGACGAGTCACCTCTTCGCGATCAGTGTCGACGCGACGGAGCCGCTGCGGCTGGCCCGGTTCTGGGCGGGGGTGCTGGGTCGGGAGATCGTCGACGACCCGCGCGAGGGGGTCGCGCTCCTGCCCGACGGCGAAACCGGCTTCCGCGTCCGCTTCCTCCCGAACCCGGATCCGAAGACCACGCAGAACCGGGTGCACTTCGACCTGACCAGCGGATCCCCGCGGGACCAGCGGGAGACGGTGGCCCGGGCGCTGGCCCTGGGCGGGCGGCACATCGACATCGGGCAGGGCCCGGACGACGGGCAGGTGGTGCTCGCCGACCCCGAGGGCAACGAGTTCTGCGTCATCGAGGCGGGCAACACCTTTCTCGCCGGCTGCGGGCCGATCGGCGCGGTGAACTGCGACGGCACCCGGGCGGTCGGCTACTTCTGGCGCGAGGCGCTGGGCTGGCCGCTGGTCTGGGACCAGGACGAGGAGACCGCGATCCAGTCGCCGGGCGGCGGCGCGAAGGTCACCTGGAGCGGCCCGCCGCTGATGCCCAGCGACGGACGGGACCGCCTGCACCTGGACGTCGTCCCGGCGGGCGGCGACCGGGACGCGGAGGTCGACCGGCTGCTCGCGCTCGGCGCGACCCGGGTCGGCGTGGGCCGGCACACGGCCGACGACATGGTGCTCGCCGACCCCGACGGCACCGAGTTCTGCCTGCTGACGCCCCGCTGACCGGCTCGATCGCCGCCCGGCCGCCGCAGGGGAGGGGGCCGGGGGGCGGGCGCGGCCGGTCGCTCAGGTCAGGTCGAACAGCGCGGCCGCGTTGCCCCAGCAGACCGCGCGCAGCCAGTCGTCGCCCAGGTCCAACCGGGCCAGCCCGTCGAGCTGCTCGGCGTACGGGTAGGGGATGTTCGGGAAGTCGCTGCCCAGCAGCACCTTGCCGGCCAGGCCCAGCTCGCGCAGCCGGGGCCGCTGCGCCGGCGGGAACGGCACGAACCGGTCGAAGAACGCGGTGAAGGCCATGGTGGTGTCGAGCCGGACCTCGGCGTACCGGTCGGCCAGGTCGAGGAACGCGACATAGTCGGGCGCGCCGAGGTGGGCCACGACGGCGGCCAGCCGGGGGTGCCGGGCGAGCAGCGCGGCGAACGGCTCCGGCCCGGTGTGCGCGGTGCCCACCGGCGCGTGCCCGGCGTGCACGACCACCGGCACGCCGGCGTCCGCGAGCAGGCCCCACACCGCGTCCAGGGCCGGGTCGGTGGGTCGGAAGCCGCCCACCTGCACGTGCACCTTGAACACCCGGGCGCCGGCGGTGAGGGCGTCCGCGACGTACCGGGCGGCGTCCGGCTCGGGGAAGAACGTCGCCGACGGCAGACACCCCGGGGTACGCGCCGCGAAGTCCAGCGTCCACCGGTTCAGCGACTCAGCCATGCCGGGCCGGTGCGGGTACGCCAGCGCGGTGAACGCCCGCACGCCGAGCCGACCCAGATACGCGACCCGGGTGTCGTCGTCCCAGCGGTAGCGGATCGGCCACTCGGTGCCGACCAGCGGGCCGGCCGCGTCGAAGTAGGCCCACACCCTGGCCAGCAGTCGGGGCGGCAGGAAGTGGGTGTGCACGTCGGCCAGGCCGGGCAGCCCGAGCCGCCGCCAGAACGCCGGCACCGCCTCGTCCTCGACCGGCGCCGGGAAGGCCCCGGTCACACCTGGATGTCGAAGCGTTGCAGCACCGACGGCGCGACCAACCCCACCGCGGCGAGCACGGCCAGCACGGTCAGCGCGCCCCGCAGCACGACCGTCTCGGCCTTGCTGCCGGTGCGCAGCGCGATCTTGTTGGGCAGCCCGATCATGGTCCACATCCGGCGTCTGATCGGGATCGGCCAGAGGATCGGCACGCCGGCCCGGGTGATCATGTCGCCGAGGATGTGCACGAAACAGCCCACCCCCATGGCGAGGCCGATCATCGGATAGCCCCGGTCGCCGGGCAGGTTGGCGAACGTGAACCAGGCCGCGGCGGCCGAGACCAGCGTGACCACGACCCAGCCGGCCCGTTCCGCCCACTCGTCGAAGAGCCCGCGCAGCGCCAGGCCGATCATGAAGAACAGGATGCCGACCACCGCCCACTTGCCGTAGTGGGCGCAGAGCGCGGTGGTGCCCCACCCGACCAGCACGGTGAACGGGATCGTGTGGGTCAGCGTGCGGTGCCCGTTGTTGCGGCGCGGGTCCTTGCTGAGCTTGGTGGCGTAGTAGACGCCGAGGGAGATCTTTTCCATCACCTCGGCGACGAAGAGGCTGAACACGCCGAACGTCCGGGCGACGGTGGCGCCGCCCTGGTTGCGGGTGACCTTGCCGGAGAGGTCGAGGTCGGGGAAGAGCGCCCCGCCCGCGCAGACCGCGGTGCCCACCGCCAGTGCCAGCGGCGTCTGGTGGTAGTCGGCGAACTGGTCCAGCGCCCAGGAGCCGGTCAGCCACACCGCCGCGCCGGACAGCGCGTGGGATGGTCCCATCATCTCGGCTCGCCCTCCCCAGAGATCTTGATCGAGAAAACTACGCCACTGTAGTCAGGGCGTGCGACGGTGGGGCATCATCCGGTCGGTCCACTGGGGAGGGCCACCGGGGCGTCCCGGTGACGCCCGCCGGACCACCAGGAAGTATGTCGCCCCGGACCGGCCCGCCGGCACCGACTGTCGGTGATGAGACGCCTGCCGGTCACCCCGCGGTACGGGTGGGCCGGATCGGTCGGATGCTCTCGCGGATCAGCGCGAACTGTGCGGCGGCGGCGGGCCAGTCGGCGTCGGAGGTGGTCCACCCCAGCGTCCAGCCGGCCTCCTCGCCGGGCAGCACCCGCAACGCGTGCATGCGTTCGCCGTACGGCGCGGTCCACCGGCACTCCCACTCCGCGCCGTCGCCGTCGGCGGCCAGCCGCACCCTCTCGTACTGAAACAGCCGGCCGGCGGACGTCAGGTCACGCTCGGACGACCGCAGCCGGCCGACCGGGTCCCCGCCCGGGTAGGGCTCGACGCCCAGGATGCGCCGGGTGGCTGGGTCCTGGAAGCAGGTGGTGTCGCCCGAGCGCAGCTGGAGCCAGCCGGCGGGCAGGGCGATGTGGAACCCGCCGGTGTCGGCCGGCCAGACCCAGCCGGCGGGCACGGTGATCGCCGGGTCGGCCGGGGGCGGGCCCTTCTGCACGGGGGTGCCCGCCACGTCGGGGCGGATGCAGGGGAAGGGTGGCGCCGGCACGCCGCCGGGCCCTCCGGGCGGGCCGGGCGGGCGGTTCCAGGGCTGGCCGGGGCCGTCGCCGCGCCCGTCGGCGTCCGGCGGGTGCGCGTGGTCGTCGGCGACGGCGAGAGCGGTGCCGACCCCGGCCGCGACGGCCAGCACCACGGCCGTGGTGGCGAGCCCCCAGCGCCGGGCCGCCGTCCGGCCCGCACCGCCGGCCGGTGGCTGGCCGTGGGAAGCGGTCGCGCTGCGGACGCCGCCGCCGGGGACCGGCCCTCCCGGTCCGTCGCCGCTGCCGGGCGATTCGCTGCGCGTGGGCACACGGCCGACCTCGCCGCCCCGCCCGGGGACGCCGGGGAGTTCGCCGCTCACCACCGTGCTCCCAGGGGCGCCGGGGCCGAGCCGGCCGTTGTGGGTGACCGGGGCCGGAACCGGCGCGGGCGACGTCTGCCCGCTGGTGTGCACCGGACTGAACGCGTCGGCCCGGGCCGACGGGCCCACCGGTCCGGACGGGCTGCCCGGGTCCACGAAGCTGGTCAGGACCGTGGGGCCGAGGCTGCCGCTCGGGCGGTCGGCGGTGTCCCGGGTCGGGCCGCCGGCGCTCGTCCCGACCGGCTCGTCGGCTCGGCCCGGTTCGACCGGCCCGGCCGCGTCGTCCGGCTCCGGCGGCGAGTCGGTGGGGTCCGCGTCGGCGGGCGGCGCCCACTCGCTGCGCAGCGCCGCCCGGCTCCAGGCGCGCGCGGCGGCGGCGGGCGGCATCAGGTCGGGATAGTCGACGGGCGGCCCGGCCGCCGTGCCAGTGCTGTCCCAGCCGTCCGCGTCGGTCCCGTCCGGCTCGTGGGTCCGGCCCAGATCGTGGGTCCGGCCCTGCACGTCGGTCCGGTTCGGCTCGTGGGTCCGGTTCGGCTCGTGGGTCCGGCCCGGCACGTCGGTCCGGTTCGGCGGGTCAGCTGCGCCGGCGGATCCGGTCCGCGCCGGCACGTCCGCGCCGGCCGATGGGCCGGGCGCCTCGCCGGCCGACCAGCCCGACCTCCCGGCGGCCGGCCGGTCCGCCACGTCGGCGCCCGCCACGTCGGCGCCCGGCACGTCGGCGTCCGGCGCGGTGGCGGCGGTGAGCAGCCGGGCGGTCTCGTCGTGGCCGAGCCGGTTGCGGGGATCGCGGCGCAGCAACCCGACCAGCACCGGCATCAGCGGACCCGCGTGCGGGGCCGGGTCCGGGGGCTGGCTGGCCAGCGCCGCCAGCGTGGCCATCGCGGTGCTGCGGGCGTACGGCGAGCGGCCCTCCACGGCCGCGTGCAGGGTGGCGCCCAGCGACCACAGGTCCGCCTCCACGCTGGACGCACCCTCGGCGGCCCGTTCCGGGGCCACGTACTGCGGGGAGCCGAGGACCAGCCCGGGACGGGTCATGGCCCCGTCGCCGCCCTCGAACACGGCCAGCCCGAAGTCGGTGAGCAGGACCCGGCCGTCGCGGGCCAGCAGCACGTTGGCGGGCTTGACGTCGCGGTGCAGCACCCCGGCCTCGTGCGCGGCGCGCAGCGCGGCGAGCACGGCCAACCCGATCCCGGCGGCCCGCCGGGGCGGCAGCGGGCCGTCACTCTCGATGATCTCCTGAAGCGAGCGGGACGGGACATACTCCATGATCAGCCACGGGTCGCCCTGGACCCGGACCACGTCGTAGACCCGCACCACGTTGGGGTGGCTGAGCCGCGCGGCCGTCCGCGCCTCGCGCAGCGTGCGCGCGCGCAGCTCGTCCCGCTCGTGCTCGGCGAGCCAGTTCGGCGGCACCACCTGCTTCACCGCCACCTCGCGGTGCAGCTCGTCGTCCCGAGCGCGCCAGACCTGGCCCATCCCGCCGCGGCCGACCAGCTCGAGCAGGCGGTACCGCCCGGCGATCACTACCTCCCGCACCGCACTCCTCACCGCTGGTCGTGGTCCACAATAGCCAACGGATCGGACGGTACCTATCGTTCGTCGGGGCGGCGTCCCTAGCTCGCCGCGCCGGCCAGCAGATTTCCGTCCGGAATGGCGACGGCGGACCGGTTGCCGGCCAGCAGCGCGGCGGCCCGGCGGGCCTGGAACGTGTGGTGCTCCCGGCGGGCGACGGCGTAACTCCCGGCGGTGCGGGCGGCGATGGCCGACCAGGCGTAGCGCCGGGTCACCATGGTCCGCGCCCGGCGCGCCACCCGGCGGGCGAAGACCTCGTCGCCGAGCAGCCGGTCGACCGCGCCGGCCAGCGCGTCCGGGTCGCCGTGCGGGAAGGTCACCCCGGTCACGCCCGGTTCGACGATCTCGGCCAGCCCGCCGGTGCGCGCCACCGCGAGCGGCGCGCCGGCGGCGGCCGCCTCCAGCGCGATCATCCCGAACGGCTCGTAGAGGCTGGGGATCACCGTGGCGTCGGTGGCGGCGAGCACCGCCGGAAGCTGGGTGGCGTCCAGGAAGCCGGCGAACCGGACCGTGTCGCCCAGGCGCAGCCGGTCGACCTGGTCGACCAGCTCGTCTCGGTACGGGCCGTCCCCGGCGATCACCACCCGCAGCCCCGGATGCCGGTCGGCCAGGTGCGGCACGGCGTGCACCAGGTGCTGCACGCCCTTCTCGTAGACCAGGCGGCCGGCGTACCCGATCAGCGGCCCGCCGGCGGCGAAGCGCGCCCGGGCCGAGGCGACCGCGTGCGGGCGGGCCCGCCAGGCCCGGTCGTCCACGCCGTTGGCGACCACGTCGATCCGGCCGGACGGCACGTCGAACAGCCGGGCCACCTGCTCGCGCATGTAGCCGGAGCACGCGATCACCCGGGCCGAGGCGTTGCTCAGCCAGTGCTCGACGCCGTGGATGGTGCGGTTCATCTCCGCCGGCAGCCAGCCCTGGTGCCGGCCGGCCTCGGTCGCGTGGATGGTGGTCACCAGCGGCACGTCGAGGTGTTCGACCAGGGTGACGGCGGTGTGCGCGACCAGCCAGTCGTGGGCGTGGATCACGTCGTAGCCGCCGGAGCCGGCGGCGCGCAGGGCGGCCCGGGTGAGCGTGTGGTTGAACGCCATCGTCCAGGCCAGCAGCGAGTCGGTGGCCAGCGGGAACCGGACCGGGTCCTCGGCCGCGCGGACGATGCGGACGCCGTCGGCGTACTCCTCCAGCGGCGCGCCCTCGGCGTGCCGGGTGACCACGGTGACCTCGTGCCCGGCGGCGGCCAGGGCGACGGAGAGCGCGTGCACGTGGCGGCCGAGCCCACCGACGAGCACGGGTGGGTACTCCCAGGAGAGCAGCAGCACCCGCAGGTGCCGGGCGGGCTGGATGTCGATCACTTCGGCGTCAGCTGACACGCGGCCCCCTTTGAGTTGTGGTGTCCCCGCCCCACGGCGTCGCCGCGGGGTTCCGGTGGGGTCGCCACCCATCCTGCCCAGGGGTCGATAACCAGCGGCGACGCGCCGGTTGCCGGTCTGTAACGCGTTACCGGCGGGCGCGCCGCGCGCGCAGCAGCTCCGCCACCGACCAGGCCTGGAACGGGCAGCCGGTGGCGGTGTGCGGCGCGACGCCGTCGGCGGTCTCGCTGACCGAGCCGAGGCCGACCTCGGTGAGGTGGCCCTCCAGGCCCACCAGCAGGTCGTCGGTGGGCAGGCCGGCCCGGCGGTACGCGTCCACCAGCGGGCCGGTCAGCCAGGGCCAGACCGTGCCCTGGTGGTAGGCGGAGTCCCGCTCGGCCGGGCCGCCCCGGTGCCGCCCGACGAACCCGGGGGAGTCGGGGGCGAGGCTGCGCGGCCCGAGCGGGGTGACCAGCGCCTCGGCGACGCGGCGCAGCGTGGCCTCGTCCGGCTCCAGCGGCGCGTACGGCAGGGACCAGGCGAGCAGCTGGTTGGGGCGCAGCAGGTCGTCGTCGTGGTGCGGGGCGCCGCCCAGCGGGTAGGCGGGCGCCGGGGCGTCCACCACGTCGTGCAGCCAGCCGGCCGGCGCGGGGAAGCGGGAGCGGAACGACGTGGTGGCCCGGGAGTGCAGCGCCCACAGCGCGCCGGCGTCCCGACCGGCCAGCTCGGTCAGCTCGGCGAGCCCGGCCAACCCGTTGACCCACAGCGCGTTGACCTCGACCGGCTTGCCGGTGCGCGGGGTCACGGGCACGCCGTACACGCGGGCGTCCATCCAGGTCAGCGCCACGTCCGGCGGGCCGCCCTGGGTGAGCAGCCCGTCGGCCGGGTCGACGCCGATGCCGTAGCGGGTGCCGGCGACGTGCGCCTCCACCACGCCGTGCAGCGCGGGCAGCAGCTCGTCGCCGAGGTCGGTGTCGCCGGTGACCGTGACGTGCCGGTTGACCGCGTGCAGGAACCACAGCGTGCCGTCGACCGTGTTGTGCTCGACCCGGCCGGTGTCGGCGGTGTTCGCCAGCATGCCCTCCGACAGCGTGCCCGCGTACGCCCGCAGCAGGTCGCGGCCCTCGTCGGCGCGGCCGGTGCAGAGGAACAACCCCTCGTAGGAGATCATCGTGTCCCGCGACCAGGCCCCGAACCAGGGGTAGCCGGCCACCACGTCCGGGCCGGTGGCGGCGCGCACCACGAACGCGTCGGCGGCCAGCGCGAGCGTCGCCTCGACCGCGTCCTCGGGCTTCGCCGCGGCCACCACCGCGCGGTGCCGCCGCCGGGCCGCCTCGATGACGGCGGTCGCCGGCGGCGGCTCCTCGGCCAGGTCGTCCGCCCAGGCCAGCACCGTCACCGTCGCCCCCGGCTCGTCCAGCGCGCCGGAGAACCGGCCGGCGTACCAGAGGTCCTCGTCCGGGTGCAGGCCGCGGGCCGCCTCCTCCCGGTGGCGCACGCCGTGCCACCACTGGCCCTCCGGCGTCCAGTCCGGCCCGGCGAGCCGGAACGCGCCGTCGACCACCGCGCCGCCGGCCGCCGGCTCCAGCCGGGGCGCCGGCCCGTCGGCCCGCCGCTCACCGTGGGCGTCCCGCCAGGTGCAGGCAGCGGCCAGGTCCAGCCGGACCGGGCCGCCGGAGACCAGCCGGTGCACCACGGCGACGCACGACCGGCCGTACGTCATGGCGATCTCCCGCTCGATCACCACCTCGCCGATCCGCCACCGCCAGCGCGGCAGCCCGTCGGCCAGGTCGAAGCGTTCCAGCTGCTCGAAGCCGCGCGGGTCGACCACCCCGGAGGACCACTCGTGCGCGCCGAGCCGGACCTGCCGCCCCGACGGCAGGGTCACCGCCGGGTCGAGGCCGGCCAGTCCCACCTTGCGGGACGCCGGCGTTTCGCCCGCCACCACGAGCAGGCCGTGGTAGCGGCGGGTGCGCAGCCCGGCGACGGTGCCCATGGCGTAGCCGCCGCGCCCGTCCGTGACCAGCCATTCCCGGCCGGCGGACGCGGACAGCTCACCACAGACCTGCGGGCCGAAGCGGATGTCGATCAACTTTCCTCCACCGGCAGCGAGGTGTGACATGCCACGGCGACAATGGCCGCTGTGGAGAAGTACCCCGGAGGCGTCGAAGATGTGCGGGTGATCACCGACCGCCCGACCTCCGCGACCTCCGACCCCGAGCGGCACCGGCTCGCCCAGGCCGACGCCGGGGAGCGGGACTGGCGCGCATGGGGCCCCTATCTGTCCGAGCGGGCGTGGGGGACGGTACGGGAGGACTACAGCGAGCACGGCACGGCGTGGGACTACTTCCCCCACGATCATGCGCGGTCCCGAGCCTACCGGTGGAACGAGGACGGCATGGCGGGCGTCTGCGACGACCGGCAGACGTTCTGCTTCGCGCTGGCGCTGTGGAACGAGCGGGACCCGATCCTCAAGGAGCGCATGTTCGGCCTCGGCGGCGACGGCGGCAACCACGGCGAGGACGTCAAGGAGTACTGGTGGTACGAGGACTCCACGCCCACCCACTCCTTCATGCGGTGGCGCTACCACTACCCGCAGGCCGCCTTCCCGTACGACGAGCTGGTCGCGGTGAACGCGCTGCGCGGCCGGGACGACACCGAGTACGAGCTGGTGGACACCGGCATCTTCGACGACGACCGGTACTGGGCGGTCACCGTCGACTACGCCAAGGCGTCGCCGACCGACATGTGCCTCCTGGTCACCGTCGCGAACCGGGGCGACGAGGACGCCACCCTGCACGTGCTGCCCACGCTCTGGTTCCGCAACACCTGGGCCTGGGGGCTGCCCGGCGGCGAGCGGGTCCCGCAGCTGGTCGGGTCCGGCTCCCGGCTGGTCGGCGAGCACTGGGTGCTCGGCCAGCTGCTGCTGGAGGGCGACGGCGACCCGACCCCGCTGCTCTGCGACAACGAGACCAACGCCGAGCGGCTGTGGGGGCTGGCCGGGCGGTCCGCGTACCCGAAGGACGGCATCAACGACCACGTGGTGGCCGGCGCCGACACCGTCAACCCGGGGCGCACCGGCACCAAGGGCGCGCTGCACTACGTGCTCGACGTGCCGGCCGGCGGGCAGCGCCAGATCCGGCTGCGGCTGACCCGCACCGCGCCGCCGCCGGCCGGCGACCCGCCCGCCCCGGCCGACCTGGGCGACGGCTTCGACACCGTGCTCTGGGCCCGGCGGGCCGAGGCCAACCGGTTCTTCGACAGCGTGATCCCGGCCGCCGCCACCGCCGACGAGGCCCTGGTCGCCCGCCAGGCGATCGCCGGGCTGATGTGGGGCAAGCAGTTCTACCACTTCGACGTCAAGCGGTGGCTGGAGGGCGATCCCGGCTCGTCGCCGCCGCCGGCCGGCCGCCGGCACGGGCGCAACAGCGCCTGGTGGCACATGAACAGCTTCGACGTGATCTCCATGCCGGACCCGTGGGAGTACCCCTGGTACGCGGCCTGGGACCTGGCCTTCCACTGCGTGACCATCGCCCGGGTGGACCCGGCCTTCGCCAAGGAACAGCTGCTGCTCCTGCTCCGCGAGTGGTACCTGCACCCCAACGGCCAGATCCCGGCGTACGAGTGGGCGTTCGGGGACGTGAACCCGCCGGTGCACGCCTGGGCCGCGCTGAAGGTGTTCGAGATCGACGGCTCGCGGGACCACGAGTTCCTCGCCCGGGTGATGCACAAGCTGCTGCTCAACTTCACCTGGTGGGTGAACCGGAAGGACACCGGCGGCAACAACGTCTTCGAGGGCGGCTTCCTCGGGCTGGACAACGTCGGCCCGTTCGACCGCTCGGCCGCGCTGCCGGTGGCCGGGGTGCTGGAGCAGTCCGACGGCACCGGCTGGATGGGCATGTACGCGCTCAACCTGCTCGACATGGCGATCGTGCTGGCCGAGCACGACCGGGCCTACGTCGACACCGCGACGAAGTTCTTCGAGCACTTCGCGTACATCGCCGCGGCCGCGTACGACCAGGGGCTGTGGGACGCCGAGGACGCGTTCTTCTACGACGTGCTGCGGCTGGCCGACGGCACGCAGGTGCCGCTGAAGGTGCGCTCGGTGGTCGGGCTGCTGCCGCTGGCGGCGGTCACCCGGCTCACCGCCCGGACCATGCGGCGCCTGCCCGAGCTGGGCGCCCGGCTGCGCTGGTTCCTCACCAACCGTCCCGAGTACGCCGAGGTGATCGGCGCCCGCCGGCTCGGCCCGGACGGACGCCAGCAGCGTCTGCTGTCGATGGTCGGCCCGGAGCAGGTGGTGCGGTTGCTGGCCCGGATGCTCGACACCGACGAGTTCCTCTCCGAGTACGGCCTGCGCACGCTCTCCCGCGCCCACCTGGACAAGCCGTTCACGGTCACGCTCGGCGGGCAGGAGTTCAGCGTCGGCTACGAACCGGCCGAGTCCACCAGCGGGCTGTTCGGCGGCAACTCCAACTGGCGCGGCCCGATCTGGATGCCGACGAACTTCCTGCTGATCAGCGCGCTGCGCGACTACGCCGCGTTCTTCGGCGACGACCTCCAGGTGGAGTATCCGACCCGCTCCGGGGTCAAGCGCACCCTCGACGAGATCGCCGACGACCTGTCGGCCCGGCTGATCTCGCTGTTCACCCGCGACGGCTGGGGCCGACGGCCGATCTACGGCGCCGCGCAGCTGTTCCAGACCCACCCGGACTGGCGGGACCTGATCTGCTTCCCGGAGTACTTCCACGGTGACAACGGCGCCGGTCTGGGCGCGTGGCACCAGACCGGGTGGACGGCGTTGGTCGCCGACCTGATCCTCACGCTGCGCCGCTGAGCGCGGGACGCGCCGGGTCCGGCGCGCCCCGCACCGTCTACGGCAGCGGGAGGAACGCCACCCGGGCGTGGTACTCGCGGGCGAACGTCTCGGTGTCGCTGCCCACCCACAGGCCCCGGTCGGTGGCGTACAGCTCGGCGGTGCCGACGCCCCGCGCCTTGGTCGGGTTCCACGGCAACGCCCGGCCGGTGGTCGGGTGGATCGCGCCGATGCCGGGCCGGGACACCGCGCCCGGTCCGGCGGAGTTGCGGCCCAGGGGGTTGTCGAGCCAGCGCTGGTGCCCGCCCACGTAGACCGCGGCGCCGGTGACCGCCACCGAGAGCAGCGTGTCGCCGCCGGTGTAGTTGGCCCAGGTCGGCTGCTTGCCGGCGGTGGCGGCGCCGAACTCGAACCGGGCCGCCGTGTCGCAGAGCGTGCCGGGGAACGGCCCGCCGGTGGTGACCACCACGAACCAGCTGCCGTCCGGCGCGATGTCGACGCCGCGCAGGTAGGCGGGCATCGTCCTGGCGCACGGCGGCTGGTAGCGGTCGGTGGACCAGCCGGAGAGCGTGGCCCCGGCGGCGGTCAGGTCGGCCACCGCGAGCTGGTGCCGCGCCAGGCCCGCCACCGTGCTGAAGTTGCCGGCGAGGACCAGCTTCCGGCCGTCGGGGGAGACGTCCAGCGCCTCGACCTTGACCGGCGCGGTCGCCCCGGAGCTGGTCACCCGGGGTCCGGCCAGGCGCAGGTCCACCGACGGGTCCGCGGCGCCGGTGGTGGCGTCCACCGCCGCCAGGCCACGCCGGGTCACCCCGCCGACGGTCTGGAACGCGCCGCCGACGACCAGCCGGCCGCCGACCAGGCGTACGTCGTTGACCTGGTTGTTGAGGGCCGGCGGGGTGAACCCGGCGACCCGGGCGCCGGTCGCCGCGTCGATCCGGGCCAGCCGGGACGCGGCCACGCCGCCGACAGTGGTGAACGCGCCCCCGACGTAGAGCGAACGGCCGTCCGGGGCGGCGGCCAGCGCGCGCACCGCGCCGTTGACCCGCGGCCGGAAGGTGGTGTCGATCCGGCCGGTGGTCGCGTCGAGGGCCACCAGCCGGGGCATCGCCAGCTGGGCCGACTGCCCGGAGTTGCGGACCGTGGTGAAGGTGCCGGCGAGGTAGACCCGGTTGCCGACCTGCAGGATCCGGTTCACCGTGCCGTCGAGCGCGTGCGGGGTCCAGTCGACCGGGTCGGCGCCGACCACGGTGGCGTGCGCGGCGTTGACGGCGAGGGCCGGGGCCGTCGGGAGCGCGCCGCCCACGGCGGCGAGCGTGGCAGCCACGGCGACGACCGCGCGTCGCCGGCGACGGGTGCGGGACGGTGGTGCTGGGGCGGATGCGGTCGTCATCGCCGAAGCATCCCGCCCGGGCAGGCGTTCCGCAGTCGGGTAGCCGCCCCGGACCGGCCGCCGAACGGCCGGTCCGGGTGCCCGGCCGGTGGTGGGGCCGGGCCCCGCTCAACTCGGGTGTGGCCCGGGGAGGGCCGGAGTAGGGTGTGCGGGTCCACGAGGGGAGGGTGGTGTGACGCGACCGCGCCGGGAGGCCGCCGTGCTGGTCTTCGACGCCGACGACACGCTCTGGGAGAACAACGTCCTCTTCGAGCGGGTGATCGACGACTTCCTCACCTGGCTCGACCACCCCACCCTGGACCGGACGCAGCTCCGGGCGGTGCTCGACGACATCGAGCGGGCCAACGCCGTGGCGCACGGCTACGGCAGCAAGGTCTTCCTGCGCAGCCTGGGCGAGTGCCTGGAGAAGCTGCGCGAACGTCCGGCCACCGCGCCGGAACGCGCCGAGATCGAGCAGCTCGCGGCGGCGCTGGTCGGGCACCAGGTCGAGCTGATGCCGGGCGTGGCGGAGACGCTGGACGACCTGGCCACCCGCCACGACCTGCTGCTGCTGACCAAGGGGGAGCGGGAGGAGCAGCAGCGCAAGCTCGACGCCTGCGGGCTGCTGCACCACTTCCGGGCGGCGCACATCGTGGCCGAGAAGGACGCGGACACCTACCGGTGGCTGGCCCGCGAGCACGCGTTCGACCCGACGGCGGCGTGGATGATCGGCAACTCCCCGCGCTCGGACATCCTGCCCGCCCGCGCCGCCGGGATGAACGCCGTCTTCATCCCGAACGAGAACACCTGGGTGCTGGAGCACGAGGAACTCGACCCGACCGACCCCGGGGTGATTCGGCTGGCCGCGTTCGGAGACCTGGTCCGGCACTTCTGACCCGGCCGGTAACGTCCGACAGGTGCCGCTCACCTTCCCGTCGCACCTCGCGCCGGTGCTGCCGCTGAAGCGGTGGCGGCCGCACTGGTTCGACGGGGTGGCGCTGGCCACCGGCGCGGTGGCGCCGGACGTCGCCTACCTGTTCAGCGGCACCCGCCTCGACCTCGGCCTGCGCCCGCACACGCTCGGCGGGCTGCTCTGGTGGTGCCTGCCGGTCGCGCTCGCGTACGCCTGGATCGTGCGCCGGGTGGTCGCCGGCATCGCCGCGCACCTGCCCGCGCCGAAGTTCTTCGGCTGGCCGCAGTATGCCGCGTTGGCCGGCGTGCGGCATCCCTGGCAGGTCACCGTCTGCTCGGCCCTGATCGGCGCGTTCAGCCACGTCGCGTGGGACCGGATCAGCCACACCGAGCGCCTGCCCCGCCTGCTCGGCGTCGCGGACTTCCACGCCCTGACCGGGATGTACTGGTGGCAGTTCGCGGACGTGTTCGCCAGCCTCGGCGGCGGCCTGCTGGTGGTCGTCCTGGCGCTGCACGACGCGCGTCGCGGCGCGATCTTCGACGGCGTGCCCCCGCCCGCGCCGCCGACGAACCGGCTCGTGTTCTGGCGGGTGGCCCTGGCGGTCACCGGTCTGGGGGCGCTGCTGCTGCCCGGGCTGCCGGCGGCCACCGTCCCCGCCCCGGCCGGCGTCCGCGTGCTGCACCTGGGGGCGCTGGCCCTCGTCGCCGGCGCGGCGGCGGCCCGGTCCGCACCGCCGCGACGGGCCGATCGCGGTCGGCGTCTCGAAGACGAACAGCGCCCGGTCGGCTGACCCTGTTACGTCGACATGCCGCATTTCGGCATTGACATCAATCACAGCCGCGTGAGTGCGGTCGAAGCTTGTCCGACCTGCGCGGACCTGCCTAACCTGAGCCGGCGTCCACGCCTCGTCGGGGTGAGTCGGGGGCGCACCGGAGTCCGGTGGTGTGAGCACCGTGGAGCTGAGTGCGGGCAGACCGGCTCGCCGTGCGGAGCCCGGCGTGGGCGGCGTGCCACGCCCGTCGCGTTCCCACGGCGTAGACCGTTATCACGCCGGACGGCCGGGGTCAGGGCCGGGGAGTTGCGGACCCGGTCCTGACCCGTCCGGCCGAGCGGATTCCGGGCGGGACGCCTCTGGTGCGCGGGCCGGTCACGGAGCGACACTGAGTCATGACACCTCAGCGCGTACCGCTGCTCGCCGGGCTGGTCGTGCTGCTCGCGGCGGCCTGCACCTCGACCGGCCACGACGGCGCGACCCCGGCGACGTCCGCCGCGGCGCCGCCGGCCACGACCGCCGCCGCAACCCCGCCCGCGGCGACCACCCCGCCCGCCGCGACCGACCCGTCGGCGACCGCCGGTTCCTGGCGGGTGACCTGGGGCTGGGCGGTGCCCGCCTCGCCCGCCCGGGTGAGGCATCCGGTGCGTGTCCCGGTGACCCCGGCCCCGGGCGAACCGCTGCCCGTGCTGGTGTCGGTGCAGACCGGCGACCACCCCGCGGAGGGGTTCAGCCGGATCACCTTCGCCTTCCACGGGCCCACCCCGTCGTACCAGGTCGGCTACGTCCCGCAGGTGGTGACCGAGGGGCGTGGCGCGCCGGTCGCCCTGCCCGGCACGGCGTACCTGTCGGTGCGGTTCGACCCGGCGCAGGCGCACGACGCCCGGGGCGGTGGGACGGCCGACGTGCCGCCGGCGGCGATCGGCTACCCGACGCTGCTCGGGTGGGCGGCGGCCGGCGACTTCGAGGGGCACCTGAGCTTCGGGCTCGGCCTGCGGCCACCGGACGGTGGGCGGTTGCCGGTGCGGCTCGGCGAGTCGACCCGGCCGGACGGCACCCACGTCGTCTCCGTCGACGTCCGGCGGGCCTGACCGCCGGGACACGCGGGTCGGCTCAGGTCTCGATGACGGCGCCTTTCTCGTCGATGCCGTGGGTCCGCCAGTAGACGTCCCACTCGTCGTCGACGTGCCGCGGCACCTTGTCCGGCGGGAAGCGCACGTACGGGGCGGTCGGCTCCTCCCCGTCGGGGAGACAGGCCCGGCCGCCGCCCGGGCCGACCGCGATGACCGGGTACTCACCGTCGGCGCAGATGCTCTCCCGGTAGGAGCACCCGGTGCTGAGCATGAGCCCGCTCAGCCCGACGGTGGCGAGGACGACCACGATTCGAGTTCGCACGCGGAGAATTCTCGTCGCTCCGTGCGCGTCCGCCATCGGTACGCGTACTCACCTTCGCCGGCGGGACCGTCGGCTCAGCCGACCTCGCCCCGGACGATCGCCACCGCGACCCGACAGAACTCGTCCATGTCGGGCTGGAAGCCGGCGGCGATGTCCGGGTGCAGGCCGGCGCGGGTCTCGTCGAGCAACCGACGGCAGACGTCCTCGACCGGCTCGCCCGCGTAGCTGGCACGGACCCGGTCGGCGGCCGCCTGCAGGGCCGAGGTCAGCTGATCCTCCAGCGGGCCGCGCAGCTTCTGCTGCACAGGATCGAGCCCGCTCGGATCGAGCGTGACATGTGGCTCCGACATCGGCGCTCCCTTCGTCGGCGTCCGCGGTACCCCACCGCGGGCGTCGGTCAAACCATCGTCGGTACGGCCGCGACCCGGACCTGGTAGGAGAACTCCTCCGCCGGCTCCTCGGCGTACGACAGCCGGCGGATCTGCCGGTCGTCGGCCCAGAGGGCGACGTCGACCAGCACCCCGAGGTGGGCGAGGCCGATGTTGGCCACCCGCTTCTTGTCCTGCAGCACCGCGCACACCCCGCCGAGCAACGTGCTGGCGTCGGAGGTGCGGTGCCCGGGCGGGCAGCGCAGGGTCAGGTCCACCTCGATCGGACCGGCGAGCGGGGTCCACCCGGTGCGCTGGGCCGCCGTGCAGGCGGCCTGGAGCAGCGCGCGGACCCTCGTCGCCTGCCGGTGCCCGGCGGCGAAGATGGACAGGGCCTCGGTCTTGACCGGGGGCAGGCCGCTCACCTCGAACGTCAGGGCGAGAGCGCGGGTGTCCTGCACGACGGCACCTCCTCGGGGGAATCCTGCCCAACCGGTACGCGAGCGGACGGCAGTTCCCGCGAGAACCAACCGATCGGGCGGGCGGTGGGGGACGGCCGGCGGCGTATCGACATCGGCGGCGACGCGCTGGCTACGGAGCTAGGGAAACGCTAGTCGAGTCGACTGACGCTGGGTAGTCTCCCCGCTCACGGAGTGGGACGGGGGTCAGCGGCGCGCGCGCTTGAGTTCGTGGAACGTCTCCAGCCGCAGCAGCGGCAACATCGAGTCCCAGATCGTCACGGCGTCCTCGACGCCGGGGACCTCGGTCAGGATCGGGCCGTGGATGCCCCGGCGGGCGTCCGGCACCATCAGCACCGGCGAGCCGATGTCCGGGCCGGCCGAGGCGTACGCGAGGGCGTGCGACTCGTGGACCGCCTCGTCCCAGCTGTCGTCGTCGAGCGCCGGCGCCGCGTCGGCCAGGCCGGCCGCGTCCACCGCCGCCGCGACGACGCGGTCGCCGAGCGGGTCGCCGGCGTCGTGGCTGCGCGTGCCCAGCTCCGTGTACAGGCGGCCCGCGTCGTGGTGGCGGCCCTGCGCGCGCAGCGCCTCCACCAGCCGCAGCACCCGCCCGGAGGCCGCCATCGCCTCGGCGTACTCGGGGGCGACCTGTCCGTCGTTGAGGATGGCCAGGCTGAACGCCCGCCACTCGACACCCAGCCCGCGCGCCTCGGCGACGGCGACCAGCCAGCGCGAGGTGCGCCAGGTCCACGGGCAGACCGGATCGAAGAAGAAGGTGGCGTCCATCACCCCAACCTAGGCCGGGGAGCGGCGGGGCGCAGCGCGGCGGTCACCGTCACGTGACCGTGATGTTTCGCTTCGTCGCAGGTCGGGCACGTTCAGCCGCACGAAACGCCCGGGGCGTCGGGCGGCCAGGCCGGTGCCTCGACCGTCTCGCCGTGCGCCGGGGCACGGGTGACCTCCCCGGTTCTTCGCCGAAGAGAGGGGGAGGGTGATGACGACAGTCCCCGACACGGCCGCACGGCGGCCGGTGAGACGCGCGGCGGCTGCGGCCGCCGCGCTGGCGTTGGTGGCCCCGCTGGCCGCCTGCGGGTCCGGCGGCGACGGCGGCACGCCCACGATCAACCTGTACTACCCGCCCGAGCAGAACCTGCAGAAGGTGGTCGACGACTGCAACGCGCAGGCGCAGGGGCGGTACCGGATCTCCTACCGGGTGTTGCCGCGTCAGGCCGACGAGCAGCGGGTGCAGATGGTGCGCCGGCTCGCCGCGCAGGACACCGGCATGGACGTGCTCGGCCTGGACGTCACCTGGACCCAGGAGTTCGCCAGCGCCGAGTGGATCCGGGAGTGGACCGGCCAGGACAAGGCCGAGGTGGAGCAGGGCACGCTCGAGGGCCCGCTGGACACCGCCCGGTACGAGGACAAGCTCTACGCCGCGCCGAAGAACACCAACGTGCAGCTGCTCTGGTACCGGTCCGACCTGGTGTCGCAGCCGCCGAAGACCTGGGACGAGATGATCTCCGCGGCCCAGCAGCTGAAGCAGCAGGGCAAGCCGTACCAGGTGCTCACCATGGGCGCCCAGTACGAGGGGCTGGTCGTCCTCTACAACACGCTGGCCGAGAGCGCCGGCGGGAAGATCCTCAGCGACGACGGCAAGAAGGCGGTGATGGACGCCGGGACCGTGCGCGCGTTGGAGCAGCTCAAGACGTTCGCCACCTCCGGCGTGACCTCGGCGTCGTTCAGCAACGCGGTCGAGGACCCGGTGCGGCTGGAGTTCCAGTCCGGCGGCGGCGCCTTCCAGGTGAACTGGCCGTACGTGTATCCGGCCCTGCAGGAGGCCAACCCGGAGCTGGCGAAGAACGTCAAGTGGGCGCGGGTGCCGGGGATCGAGGCGGGCTCCCCGAGCAAGGTGACCATCGGCGGGATCAACCTGGCGGTCAGCACCTACTCGAAGCACCCGACCGAGTCGTTCGAGGTGGCCCGGTGCCTGCGCAACGCCGAGCACCAGAAGTTCTCCGCGGTCAACGACGGCGTGCCCCCGACCATCGAGGCGGTCTACGACGACCCGGAAATGGACGAGGCGTACCCGATGAAGGAAACCATCCTGGAGGAGCTGAAGGAGCCGGCGGTGCGACCGCTGACGCCCGCGTACCAGAGCATCTCCACGGTGATGTCGGCGATCCTGTCGCCGCCGTCGGCGATCCAGCCCGAGCAGACCGCCGACCGACTGCGCGGGGCGATCGCCGACGCGCTGGAGTCGAAGGGGGTTCTGCCATGAGCGTGAACGCGACCCCGGCCGGCGCCGAGGCCGCCGTCGAGGCGGAGGAGTCGACCGGCCGGCACGCCGCCGTACCGGCCCAGCGGGCCCGGCGCGGCTCCCGCGCCCCGTTGAGCGAGAACAAGCGGGCCGAGCGACGCCTCGGCTGGCTGCTGTGCGCGCCGGCCGCCCTGGTGATGGTGCTGGTCACCGCGTACCCGATCCTCTACTCGGTGTGGCTGTCGTTGCAGCGGTTCGACCTGCGGTTCCCCGACGAGCGGCAGTTCGTCGGCCTGGAGAACTACGTCACCGTGCTCACCAACGACTTCTGGTGGACCGCGTTCGGGGTGACCGCCCTGATCACGGTCGTCACGGTCGCGGTCGAACTGGTGCTCGGCATGGGCCTGGCCCTGATCATGCACCGGACGCTGGTCGGGCGGGGCATCGTGCGCACCGCGGCGCTGATCCCGTACGGCATCGTCACGGTGGTCGCGGCGTTCTCCTGGCGGTACGCCTGGACGCCCGGCACCGGTTACCTGGCGAACCTGTTCGACGGCAGCGCGCCGCTGACCGAGCGGGCCAGCTCGCTGGCGATCATCATGCTGGCGGAGATCTGGAAGACCACCCCGTTCATGGCGCTGCTGCTGATGGCCGGGCTGGCGCTGGTGCCGGAGGACCTGCTCAAGGCGGCCTCCACCGACGGCGCCACCGCGTGGCAGCGGTTCACCAAGGTGATGCTGCCGGTGATGAAGCCGGCGATCCTGGTGGCGCTGCTGTTCCGCACGCTCGACGCGTTCCGGGTCTTCGACAACATCTTCGTGCTCACCAGCGGCGGCAACGAGACCTCGTCGGTGTCGATGCTCGCCTACAACAACCTGATCCGGGGTTTGAACCTCGGTATCGGCTCCACGATGTCGGTGCTGATCTTCATCACCGTGGCGATCATCGCCTTCGTCTTCGTGAAGCTGTTCGGCACCGCTGCCCCCGGCAGCGACGATGGGGAGAGGCGCTGACATGGCCGTGGAAACCACCACACGGGCGAAGCTGCGCTGGGGCGTGCTGGACGTCGTGGTCGTCGTCTTCGCGCTGGTGCCGGTGCTCTGGATCGCCTCGCTGTCGTTCAAGACCCCGGCCACGCTCACCGACGGCAAGTTCTGGCCGCGGGAGTGGACGCTGGAGAACTACCGGACGATCTTCGACACCGACCAGTTCGTCCGGGCGCTGGTCAACTCGATCGGCATCGCGCTGATCGCCACCGTGATCGCGGTGGTGCTCGGCACGATGGCCGCGTACGCGATCTCCCGGCTGGACTTCCCGGGCAAGAAGCTGCTGGTCGGGGTGTCCCTGCTGATCGCGATGTTCCCGCAGGTGTCACTGGTGTCGCCGCTGTTCGAGATCGAGCGTCAACTCGGCCTCTTCGACACCTGGCCCGGCCTGATCCTGCCGTACATCACGTTCGCGCTGCCGCTGGCGATCTACACGCTGTCGGCGTTCTTCAAGCAGATCCCGTGGGACCTGGAGAAGGCGGCGAAGATGGACGGCGCCACCCAGGGGCAGGCGTTCCGGCGGGTGATCGCCCCGCTGGCCGCGCCGGGCGTGTTCACCACGGCCATCCTGGTCTTCATCTTCTGCTGGAACGACTTCCTGTTCGCGATCACGCTCACCTCGACCGAGCAGTCCCGCACGGTCCCGGTGGCGTTGTCGTTCTTCACCGGCGAGTCGCAGTTCGAGGACCCCGCCGGGGCGATCTGCGCGGCCGCCGTGGTGATCACCGTGCCGATCATCCTGTTCGTGCTCTTCTTCCAGCGCCGCATCGTCTCCGGTCTGACCTCCGGCGCAGTCAAGGGATAGGTGGTAACAGTGGCTGACATCGTGCTGGACAAGGTGAGCAAGCGGTTCCCGGACGGGACCACCGCGGTGCGGGACGTCGACCTGGAGATCGCCGACGGCGAGTTCGTCATCCTGGTCGGCCCCTCGGGCTGCGGAAAGTCGACCACCCTCAACATGATCGCCGGGCTGGAGGACATCAGCTCCGGTGAGCTGCGCATCGCGGGGCAGCGGGTCAACGACAAGGCGCCCCGGGACCGGGACATCGCCATGGTCTTCCAGTCGTACGCGCTCTACCCGAACATGACCGTGCGGGAGAACATGGCGTTCCCGCTGCGGTTGGCGAAGATGGACAAGGAGACCATCAACCAGAAGGTCGACGAGGCCGCCAAGGTGCTGGAGCTGACCGCGCTGCTGGACCGCAAGCCGGCCAACCTCTCCGGCGGCCAGCGGCAGCGGGTGGCGATGGGTCGGGCGATCGTCCGCCAGCCCAAGGCGTTCCTGATGGACGAGCCGCTGTCCAACCTGGACGCGAAGCTGCGGGTGCAGATGCGGACCGTCGTGTCCCGGCTGCAGAAGCAGCTCGGCACCACCACGGTCTACGTGACCCACGACCAGACCGAGGCGATGACCCTGGGCGACCGGGTGGTCATCATGCGCGGTGGCGCGGTGCAGCAGGTCGGCCCGCCGCAGGAGCTGTACGACAACCCGCGCAACCTCTTCGTCGCCGGGTTCATCGGCTCGCCGTCGATGAACTTCCTGCACGCCGCGGTGGAGGAGGGGCGGCTGCGCACCGCGTTGGGTGACGTGCCGATCGGCGAGCGGATCCGCCGCGAGCTGGAGGCCGGCGACGCGCCCCGCGAGCTGATCCTCGGCGTCCGGCCGGAGCACTTCGAGGACGCCGCGCTGGTCGACGACGAGACCCGGGCCCGGGGCCTGGAGTTCGAGGCGCCGGTCGACATCGTCGAGTCGATGGGGTCGGACAAGTACGTCTACTTCACCGTCGAGGGGGAGCGGGCCAGCGCCGCCGAGCTGGAGGAACTGGCCGCCGACGCGGGCGCCTCCGACTTCGCCGGGGCCGGGTCGAGCCTGGTGACCCGCCTGTCGGCGGAGTCGTCGGTGCGCGAGGGCGAGACCCGCCGGGTGTGGTTCAACCTGGAGAAGATCCACCTGTTCGACCCGGGCAGCGGCCGCAACCTGACCCTGCACGAGGGCCGGGCAGCCGGCGCGCTCGCCGACTGAGCACGCTCACGCGCACGGGCCGGTGGCGTACGCGCCGCCGGCCCGTGCGCTGCGCCGTCACCAGGAGTGGCGCAGGTCCAGCCCGAGGAAGCGGGCGTAGTCGGTCAGGGCCGCGTCGACCCGGGCGCGCAGCGCGGCGTCGAACGGCACGAGCTGCCGCACCGTCACGGTCACCGCGCTCCGGCCCAGCGTGCGCTTCCAGGTGCCGACCACCCGACCGCCGCGCACCACCGTGGACTGGAACATCCCGTTGTTGCCGGGCACCACGGCGTCGGCGTGCGCCGGGTCGAGCATCAGCGAGCGGTCCTTGAAGCCGAGCAGGTATTCGTCGAAGCCGGGCAGCGTGTGCACGTCGTCGACCGGGGCGCGGGGCGCGTCGAGCAGCGCGGCGTCGACCACCGCCGCCTCGCCGTCGACCTCGACCGGGGCGAGCCGGTCGCCGGCCAGCGCGACGGCCCGGGTGGCGTCGGTGACGGTGAGCCCGCTCCAGCGGGCCAGCTCGTGCCGGGTCACCGGACCGTGGCCGCGTACGTAGCGGTGGGCCAGCATCGCCAGCGCCTCGTCCCGCTCCGGGCGGTGCGGGTCGGGCACCCAGTCGTCGAGCAGCACGAACGTCTGCTCGGCGCCGACGTGCGGGGCGATGCAGGTGATGCCGCGCTGGCTGGCATACCAGAGCAGGTGGTAGCCCCGCTGGCCGGTGGTGTCCAGCCCGGCGTCGCGCAGCGCGGCCAGGCAGTCGGTGCGGCTGAGCCGACCGCCGCCGGACAGCGCCGCGCCGAGCACGTCGCCGGCCTCGTCGCCGTCGGCGACGGTGAGCCCGAGCTGACGCCACCGGCCGGCGACGGCGGCCAGCGCCCGCACGCCGGTCACCGCCAGCATCCAGTGGGCGTCGCGCGCCGGCACCAGGTGCACCGTGCCGCGCATCGGCCAGGTGCGCAGCGCCTCGCGTCGTTCCAGCGCCGCCCGCACGTCGTCCTGGTTGCGGCCGGGCAGGCGTACGCCGAGCGACCACAGCCCGCTGGCGGCGTCCTGCGCCTGCATGGCGCCGAACCACTCGACCACGTCGGCCACGCTCTTCGGCCGGGCGGTGGGGTGTGGGCGTAGCAGCAGGCTGGTCATCCGCAGGGCGAGCGCCTCGGCGCGGCTCAGGCGTAAGGGCACGGGTGGCCTCCCGTGGGCGGGTGGACGGTCAGCATAGGCCCGACGTCAGACAGCACCGGGTGAACCGGACCGCCCCTGATCGCGCTGCGCCGGCCACACTGCCGACACCAGCGCGATCCCCCGTTCAGGTTCCCGGCGCGGGGGCGGCGGTCGGCCGGCGCCGGTGCGACCAGGATCCCCGGTGCGCGCGGCTCGAAGGACGGTCGCCCCCGGAACTTGCGCAAATCTTGAGCCGGATCGCGCTCGGTCCGGACGCCGGTCCGGGTGACGGAGGCCTCCGGCCCGGCCGGTCGGTGGCGGGCGGCGCGGCACGCCCGGCGTTTGACACGACAAGTAACGGGTAGTCGCCGGAGCTGACCCGAATCGAGGAGGAAACGTCTGATGGATGGCCAGGTCAAGGTCGCGGTGATCTACTACAGCGCGACCGGCATCACCTACCAGATGGCGCAGTCGGCGGTCGAGGCGGCCGGGGAGGCCGGCGCCGAGGTGCGCCTGCGCAAGGTGCGTGAGCTGGCGCCCGACGAGGCGATCCGCTCCAACTCGGGCTGGCAGGCGCACCGCCTGGAGACGCAGGACGTGATGGAGGCGCAGCCGGACGACCTCTCCTGGGCGGACGTGGTGATCATGGGCTCCCCGACCCGGTACGGCATGATCGCCGCGCAGCTCAAGCAGTTCATCGACACCACCGGCCCGCTCTGGGCGCAGGGCGCGCTGGCGGACAAGGTGTACACCGGCTTCACCTCGACCGCGACCTCGCACGGCGGCCAGGAGGCGACGCTGCTGTCGCTGTACACGGTCTTCTACCACTGGGGCGGCATCGTGGTGACCCCCGGATACACCGACCCGAGCCAGTTCGTCGCCGGCAACCCCTACGGCGCCTCGCACACCAGCAACAACGGTGAGGTCGCCCCGGACCACGTGGCCCTGGCCGCCACCGCGCTGACCGCCAAGCGGGCCGTGCTGATGGGCGCCGCGCTGAAGAAGGGCATGGCCGGCTGACCGACCCGGGTGGGCGGCCGGTGGCCGGACGAGGGCTCTCGAACCCGTCCGGGCCACCGGCCGTCCTTCGCCCTACCCCCGATCGGCCGCCCCATGCGCGCTCAGCGCCGGCCGGTCCAGCAGATGCCCGAGCAGGTCCGCCAGGACCGCCGTGCCGTCCTGGCTGAGCACCGACTCCGGGTGGAACTGCACCCCGGCGAAGCCCGCGCCGCGCAGCGCGTGCACCGCGCCGTCGCCCGGGTCGCGGGACAGCTCGACCGGGCCGTACGGGCCGGACACCCGGTCGGCGTCGGCGCGGGCGGTGAAGCTGGCGTAGAACCCGACCCGTCGGGTCACCCCGAACACCGGCACGTCCTGCGGCAGCCCCTGGTAGGGCGCGTCCCGGCGGTGCAGCGGCAGCCCGAGCAGCCCGGCCAGTAACTGGTGGCCCAGGCACACCGCCAGGGTCGGGCGGCCCGAGGCCAGCAACTCGGCCAGGAGCGTCCGCAGCGCGGCCATCTTCGGCGCGGTCAGGTCGCGCGGGTCGCCCGGGCCGGGCCCGACCACCACCAGGTCGTACCCGTCGAGCGGGCCCGGGTCCGGCCAGTCGCGCCGGGTGACCGACAGGCCGAGCGCGCCGAGCTGGTGGGCGAGCATCCCGGTGAACGTGTCCTCCCCGTCGACGATGAGCGCCCGGCGGCCGGCCAGCCCGCGCAGCGCGATCGCGCCCGGCTCCCGCTGCTCCAGCCAGAACCGCGCCAGCGGGGTGTTGCGGGCGGCCAGCGCGGCCCGTACCTCCGGGTCGTCGGCGTGGCGGACGGCCGGCTCGACGCCCGGGTGCGGCGCCTCCGGGCCGAGACCCAGCGCGGCCAGCACACCGGCGGCCTTGGCGTGCGTCTCGGCCACCTCGCCGGCGGTGGTGGAGTGCCGGACCAGCGTGGCGCCGACCGGCACCCGCAGCGCGCCCTCGGGTGAGAACTCGGCGGTGCGGATGAGGATCGGCGCGTCCAGCGTCTGCCGGCCCTGCTCGTCGCGGCCGAGCAGGGCGAGCACGCCGGCGTAGTAGCGGCGGCCGGTGCGCTCGTGCCGGGCGATCACCCGGCAGGCGTTCTCCATCGGGCTGCCGGTCACCGTGGGCGCGAACATGGTCTCCCGCAGCACCTCCCGCACGTCCCGGGAACAGCGCCCGGCCAGCAGGTACTCGGTGTGCGCCAGGTGCGCCATCTCCTTCAGGTACGGCCCGACCACCTGCCCGCCGTGCTCGGCGACGACGGCCATCATCTTCAGCTCCTCGTCGAGCACCATGTACAGCTCCTCCACCTCCTTCGGGTCGTGCAGGAAGCGCAGCAGCGCGTCCCGGTCCACGCTCTCGCCCCGGTGCCGGAAGGTGCCGCTGATCGGGTTCATCTCGACCAGGCCGTCGGCGACGCTGACGTGCCGCTCCGGGCTGGCCCCGACCAGGATCCTGGTGCCGGTGTGCACCAGGAACGTCCAGTAGGCGCCGCGCTCGCGCACCAGCAGCCGACGCAGCGCGGCCAGGGCCGTGGCCAGCGGGTCGCCCTCCACGGTGGCCCGCAGGGTGCGGTGGATGACGAAGTTCGCGCCCTCGCCGTGACCGATCTCGTCGGCCAGCACCCGCTCGACGATGGCCGCGTACTCGTCGTCGGCGATGTCGAAGCCGGCGTCGCGGGTGCGCACCGGCGCGTCGGGCAACGCGTCCAGCACCTCGTCGAGCGGTATCCGCCGGTGCCGCTCGACCGCCAGGTATTCCAGCGGCAGGCCGTCGTCCACGCAGTCGAAGCCGCGCTCGGTGATCTGCCGGAACGGCACCAGGGCCAGCGTGCGCGGGCCGGCCGCGCCCTCGGGCACGGGCAGGTCGGCGAGCTGGTCGGCGGTGCGTACCGGACCGGCGAACAGGTCGACGTGGTCGGCGCCCTCACGGCGGACGAGCGCGAAGGGGCCGGGGTCGAGGCCGGCGGCGACAGCGGCGAGCGGGTCGGACGGGCGGGTCATCGGGTCTCCTCGGTGGGCCGGTGGCCGCCGGTGAGGCGGCCCGGGTTGCCGGGGGAGACCGGCGGCCGCCTCGTGGGGCGGCCGCGTGGGGAAGCTACGCGCGGGGGTGGGCCGCCGGGTCGGCGGGCCACCAGCAGTTCGGGTGCGCGGGCATGGCGATCACTGTACGCGATCGGCCGGCGTCGGGGAACCCGATCGCGCGGGAGCGCGTACGGATCTTGGCTTCGCCGCCGGTCCCGCCGGGTAGGTTGACCGGCGATGGACATTCTCGCTCTGGACCTGGGCACCTCCTCGGTACGCGGGCTGGTGCTGGACGCGGACGCCGTGCCGCGCCCGGGCGCGCTGGCCCGCCGCAAGGTGCACCTGGCCACCGGCGACGACGGCACCGGGACGCTGGACGCCGCCACCTACCTGGCGTGCCTGGTCGAGTGCCTGGACGAGCTGGCCGCCGGCGGGCACCTGCGGCGGGTCGGCCTGGTGGCGACGTCCGCGCAGTGGCACTCGGTGCTGCCGCTGGCCGCCGACGGCACACCGTCCGGTCCGGTGCTGACCTGGCTGGACACCCGGGCCGCGCCGCCGGCCGGCGACGGTGGCCCGGCCGACCCGGAGGACTACCACCGGCGTACCGGCACCTGGTGGCACCGCTGTTACTGGTCGGTGCGGCTGCCCTGGCTGCGGGAGCGGTGCGGGGACCGGACGGTGCGGTTCGCCGGGCTGGCCGAGTACGCCCTGGGCGAGCTGCTCGACACGGCGCCGATGTCCCCGTCGCTGGCCTCCGGCACCGGGCTGCTCGACCTGCGGGACCTGGACTGGGACGCGGAGGCGTGCGCGTTGGCCGGCGTCGGTCCGGACCAGCTCCCGCCGCTGGCTCCGCCGGGCTGGCACGGCCGGCTGGGCGCCGGCTACGCGAGGCGCTGGCCGCAGCTGGCCGAGGCGCGCTGGTCCGCGCCGATCGGCGACGGGGCCGCCTCCAACGTCGGGTCCGGCTGCGTCGACCCGTCCCGCGCGGCGGTCACCATCGGCACCTCCGCCGCGGTCCGCATGATCCAGGCGGTGCCGGCCGGCGCGGAGCTGCCGCCGCTGCCCGACCAGCTGTGGCGCTACCGGGTCGACCACGACCACGTCGTCACCGGCGCCGCGTACTCCAGCGGCGGGAACCTGTTCGCCTGGGCCGACCGGGAGCTGCGGCTGCCCAGGGGTGCGGAGCTGGAGGCCGCGCTGCACCGGGCCGCCGCCGACCTGGTCGTGCGGGCCAATCCCCGGTTCGGCGGCGACCGGCCACCCGGAACGGCGCCGGCCGGCTCCGGTGAGCTGCGCGGGCTGAGCTTCGGCACCACCGCCGTCGACATTCTCGCCGGGCTGATGGCCGGCCTGTGCCGGCTCGTCGCCGACGACCTGGCCCAGCTCGAGGCCGGCGTGGGCGAGCCGATGGAGGTGGTGCTCGGCGGCGGGGCGTTGACCGCGTCACCCTGGTGGCGTGGGGCGTTCGCCGACGTGCTCGCCCCGCGTACGGTCCGGTGGCAGCGCAACCCGGAGATCGGGGCGACCGGCGCCGCGCTGGTGGCGCTCGGTCGGGTCGCCGAAGCGGTCGACATCGGCGGCATCGGCCGGACGGACGAGGGCGCCGCGCCGAACACGTGACCCCCCACCCGCCGCGCTGACCGTCCTGCTCATGCCGCCCGGGCGGCCGTTGACACCGCCTCCGGGCCTGGTTGGATGGACTCCGCTCCCCGCCGTGGTGGAGTCGGAACGAGGAGGCAAGTGTGGGCGCAGCTCCCGACCCGGCCCGCGGTGCGGCCCCGCCGCCGCACCGGCGGCGCTCGGGGTTCCGGCTGCGGGACTGGCGGATGGGCACCAAGCTCGCCACCGTCCTGGTGATCCCCACGCTGGCGTTCCTCGTCCTGGCCGGCATCCAGACCCGGGGGCTGGTCGGGCAGACCACGGCGCTGAGCGACTTCGCCCAGCAGGTCGGCATCGGCCGGCAGATCACCGCCGCGGTGGACCGGCTCCAGCAGGAGCGGGACCGTTCCGCCGGCGAGCTGGCGGCGTTGCGCCGCGCCGGCACCGGCGCCGACCGGGACGCCGCGGTCGCCGCGTTACGGCCGCTGCAGGAGGCCACCGACCGGGCGGTGGACGAGCTGCGTGTCGCGGCCGAGCCGCTGGCCGACGCCGACGCCGCCTGGCGGGTCTCCTACTCCGAGGCGCTGGAGGCGTACGACCAGGTGGTGAACATCCGGGCGGCGGTGCCGCCCGCGGTGCTCTCCAGCGACACCGTGCTCAGCAACTACCACCGGGCCGTGGCGGCGCTGCTCAACCTGCTGGCCGAGCCGTCGCCCGGCGACGACCAGCAGGCGTTGACCGAGTCCGTGCTGCGCTACGTGCAGCTGTCCCGGGTCAAGGAGCTGTCCTCCCGGATCCGCGGCGAGCTGTACGCGGCGTCCCGCGCCGGACGGTACGAGCAGGACGACCAGGTGACCCTGAGCGACCTGCGGGCCCAGCAGCTCACCGCGCTGGGCGCGTTCCGGGTCGCGGCGACCGCCGAGCAGGTCCGGCGCTACGACCGGACCTCGGTCGACCCGGCCTTCGTCACGGCGACCCGGCTGGAGGAGCGGACGCTGCCCACCGGCGCGGCGGAGCCCGCGCTGCTGTCCGCGCCGCAGTGGTGGGCGGCCAGCGAGCAGCGGCAGGAGCTGTTCCGCCAGTTGGAGGGTGAGCTGCTCGACGACGCGGTGCGCCGGGCCGACGACGCCAGCGCCCGGCAGCTGCGCGAGACGCTGCTGGTCGCCGGCGGCATCGTCTCGGTGCTCCTGGTCGCCGTGCTGATCTCGCTGCTGGTCGGCCGGTCCGTCGCCCGGGCGATGCGGCAGCTGCGCGGCCAGGCGCTGCGCATCGCGCAGGTGGAGCTGCCGCTCACGCTGGAGCGACTGCGCACGGTGGACCGGCCGGTGGGCGCGATCGACGTGCCACCGGCGGTGGTCGACTCGCAGGACGAGATCGGCGAGCTGGCGGAGGCGTTCGTGGCGGTGCACCGCAGTGCCGTCGACGTCGCGGTCGAGCAGGCGATGATGCGCCGCAACGTCAACGCCATGTTCGTCAACCTGGCCCGGCGCAGCCAGGTGCTGGTCGAGCGGCAGCTGGAGCTGCTCGACGACCTGGAACGCGAGGAGAGCGACCCGGAGCAGCTGGAGAACCTGTTCAAGCTCGACCACCTCGCCGCCCGCATGCGCCGCAACGACGAGAGCCTGCTGGTGCTCGCCGGCACCGAGTCCACGCGACGGTGGAACCGCCCGGTCGGGCTGGGCGCGGTGCTGCTCGCGGCGAGCGCGGAGATCGAGCAGTACCAGCGGGTCCGCCACCAGAACCGCACCGACCTGCACGTGGTCGGGCACGCCGTGGGCGACCTGGTGCACCTGTTCGCCGAGCTGCTGGAGAACGCCACCGCGTTCTCCCGCCCGGAGACCGTGGTGCGGGTGGTGGTCGAGGCGGACGGCCCGGGTGCGCTGGTGGAGATCGTCGACCTGGGGCTCGGCATGAGTCCGGGCGCGCTGGCCGAGGCGAACGCCGTGCTGGCCGAGCCGCCGGCCGCCGACGTGGGCGCCTCGGAGCGGATGGGCCTGTTCGTGGTGAGCCACCTGGGTGCCCGGCACGGCGTGCGGGTGCAGTTGCGCCCCGGCCGGGAGGGCCTGGTCACCCGGGTCCGGATCCCGGCCCACCTGCTGGCCGAAGCCCCCGCCCCCGGGCTGGAGCCGCCCGCTCCGGCGCGCATGCTGACCAGCCAGGTGGCCGCGGCGTCCCGGGCGCTGGGCGCGGCCACCGCCGAGCTGCCGGTGGCCGGGCGGCATCCGGTGCCCCAGCCGGTCCCGCCGGCGGCTCTGCCGGTGTCGCCGCTGACCGGCCGGCCGCTCGGTGACGTGGCGGAGGCCGCGCCGACCGGACCGCCGGCACCCGCCGGCCCGCCCGCCGCGGTGCCCCGACCCCGTCCGGTGCCCGGCCGGGCCGAGGACGTGCTCACCCCGGGGGCCGCGGCGGCGGCGGGCGGCGGCTGGTTCAGCCGGCAGGGACCGACGTCGTCGGTGCTCGGTGTGACGCCGGCGCCGGCGCCGACGCCGGTGACCGGGGGGACCAACGAGCGGGGTCTGCCGGTACGCGTGCCGATGGCCCAGCTCACCTCGGTCACCTCGGCCGCCCGCCCCGCCGTGCGGCAGGAGCCGGACCCCGAGGCGGTCGGCGGTATGCTGTCCCGCTTCTACGGCGGGGTGCGGCGGGCCGAGGCCGAGGAGACCACCGAGATGTATCTGCCGCGCGACGAAGGGGGACGACGACAGTGACGACGTTGAGCCAGGAGGCACGGGACCTGAGCTGGCTGGTGAACGCGTTCGCCGAGCGGGTCCCCGGGGTGGCGCACGCCGTGGTGGTGTCCTCCGACGGGCTGCTGGTGGCGATCTCCGCGCACCTGCCGCGCGACCACGCCGACAAGCTCGCCGCCGTGACCTCGGGCCTGATGAGCATCACCGCGGGCGCGGCGCAGATGTTCGACGGCGACGTCGTCAAGCAGACAGTGGTCGAGATGGGGCGGGGCTACTTCCTCGTCATGCAGATCCGGGACGGCTCGATCCTGGCGACGCTGGCCGGTGCGGACGCCGACATCGGCGTGGTCGGCTACGAGATGGCCCGGCTGGCCAAGCAGGCCGGCGAGATGCTCACCCCGGCGCTGCGCGCCGAGCTCCAGCAGGCGCTGCCGCGCTGAGCGGCCATCACGCGCTGCCGCGCTGAGCGCGGGTGCCCGGCCGGCGGGTGCCGGCCGGGCCGTCCCGGTCAGAGTCCGTTGCGGCGGATCACCTCGCGGTACCAGTGGGCGCTGCGCTTGAGCACCCGCCGCTGGCTCGCGTAGTCCACGTAGACCAGACCCCAGCGCTGGTCGTAGCCCTCGGCCCACTCGAAGTTGTCCAGCAGCGACCACACGTGGTAGCTCTCCAGCGGCACGCCGTCGCGCACCGCCCGGTGGGCGGCGGCGAAGTGGTCGCGCAGGAAGCTGACCCGGCCGGCATCGTCGACGGTGCCGTCCGGACCGGGGGTGTCCGGGCAGGGCAGGCCGTTCTCGGTGATGGTGATCGGCACCCGCCCGTAGTCGCGGGTGACCCGGGTCAGGATGTCGTACATGCCCTCGGGGTAGATCTGCTGCCACTCGGCCTCCGAGGTGGGCCACTTCCGCACGGTCCCGCCGCCGCCGGTGACGTAGATCGGGGTGTAGTACTGCACCGCGAGCAGGTCGACCGGGCTGGAGATGATCTTCAGGTCGCCGTCCCGGACACCGCGGACCATCCGGCTGTCCGGTCCGAGGTCGGCCAGCACGTCCTGCGGGTACGCGCCCGTGAAGACGGAGTCGAGGTAGAGGCGGTTCTCGTAGCCGTCGTAGAGGCGGGTCGCGGCGGCCGCCTCGGCGCTGTCGTCGGCCGGGTAGCAGGGGTGCAGGTTGAGCGCCGGGCCGATCCGGCCGGACGCGCCGGAGGCACGCAACGCCTGCACGGCGAGGCCGTGGGCGAGCTGGAGGTGGTGCGCCACCAGGTAGGCCGCCGCCTCGTCCTGGTGGCCGGGTGCGTGGTGACCCCAGATGTAGCCGTTCTGCACCACGGTCTTCGGCTCGTTGATCGTCAGCCACGCCGGCACCCGGTCGCCGAGCGCCCGGAAGACGGCGTCGGCGTAGTCGGCGAAGCGCTCGGCGGTGTCGCGGTTCTCCCAGCCGCCGTCGTCCTGCAACGCCTGCGGCAGGTCCCAGTGGAACAGCGTGGCCATCGGCGCGATGCCGCGCTCGTGCAGCCCGTCCAGCAGCCGGCGGTAGAAGTCCAGCCCGCGCTGGTTGGGGCGGCCCGACCCGTCGGCCTGGATCCGGGGCCAGGAGATGGAGAACCGGTAGCTGCGCAGCCCCAGCTCGCGCATCAGGTCGAGGTCCTGGGCGTACCGGTGGTAGTGGTCGGCCGCGACGTCGCCGGTGTCACCGTTGCGGGTGCGCCCCGGGGTGTGGCTGAAGGTGTCCCAGACGGACTCGCCCCGCCCGTCCTCCTTGGCCGCCCCCTCGATCTGGTACGCCGAGGTCGCCGCGCCCCAGCCGAAGCCGTCCGGGAACCGCAGCCCGCCGTCCGGTTCGGCGTCGGTGGTGCGCTCGGGTGGGCTGTCGCATCCGGCGACGGAGACGGCGGCGGCGGTCCCGGCCAGGGTGGCGCCGGCGAGCCCGGTCCGAGCCGCGCCGGCGGCGGTGGCGGACAGGGCGGCGCGGCGGAGCAGGCGCCGTCGGGTGAGTAACGACATGGGACTTCTCCTCGAAGTGACGGGCCGCCCTGAGGCCGGGAGCGCTCCCAGCATAGGCCAGGGGCGGCCGGCCTCGATCCGGCGGTCGCGGCGGGAGGCGGCGCGGCCGGCGGGCGGCCGGAGGTGGGGTAGGCGGGTGTCGCTCGGGGGCTGGGGCGAGCGGCGAGGGTGGGGCAGATAGCGAGAAAGGCCGTCCGGGTGGCGTGTCGCGCCTGTCCCGTCGGCCTCTTTTGCCGTCGACAACGGGGGTTTAGTGTGGGGACGGGGGAGGGCAACCCCCGTCCCCACCGGTGATGCACACACGCACGAAGTGGAATTGGCGTCCGTCGTGCGTGTCGCGCGGGAGCCGGGCCACGCGAGTGGCTCTGGTTCCACCTCCCTCCGTCTGGCGGGTGATGGCCGGCGGCGGTGTCCGGGCTGGTCCGCCGTCGGCCACAGGGCCGACGCGTCGGGCACGGGTGTCCCCGACGATCCAGTACTTACATCTCCGTCGATGGAAGCGCTCCCATCGGCGATGCTGCGACTGTAACGCCCGTCACGGCTTTGGAAAAGCCCCTAAACGAGATCGAAACATGGACGTGGGTATCTGCCCTGGCCGTTGTGGTGGGAGCGCTTCCATGTCACACTCTCGACACACGCGACGTTGGAGCCAGCTCGCGAGCACGGGCCGCCGAGGGCACCCGGTGACGAACCGGTGCGGCGCCCGATCCCCGGCACGGCCGGGACGACCCCTTTCCGGACGCCTCCGTCCCCCCGCGTACGCCCGTCGACGCGTGGAGGCGCCCCGCCGGGACCCCGGTCCCGGCCCGGTCCGAGGAGACACCGCCCACATGAGACTTCTGGCCAGACGTCGCCGCACGGCGATGGTCGCCGCCACCGCCCTCGCCATCGGCGGGGTGGCCCTGCCCGCGAGCAGCGCGCAGGCCGCACCGGCCTGCGACGTGACCTACGCGACGAGCGACTGGAACACCGGCTTCACCGCCACCGTCACCATCAAGAACCTGGGTGACGCCCTGAACAACTGGTCGCTGAAGTTCGCCTTCCCGAACAGCAGCCAGCGGGTCACCCAGGGCTGGTCGGCGAAGTGGAGCCAGTCCGGCAGCGAGGTCACCGCGACCAACGAGTCGTGGAACGGCAGCCTGCCCACCGGCGCGTCCACCAGCATCGGCTTCAACGGCAGCTACAGCGGCAGCAACCCGAAGCCCACCGCCTTCACGCTCAACGGCGTCGCCTGCAACGGCGCCACCACCAACCAGCCGCCGACGGTCTCCCTCGGCGTGCCGGCCGGCCCGTTCGAGGCGCCGGCGGACGTCCCGCTGACCGCGACCGCCAGCGACCCCGACGGGACCATCAGCAAAGTCGAGTTCTACCGCAACGGCCTGCTGGTCAACACCGACACCACCGCACCGTACGGCTACGACCTGCTCGACCTGCCGGCCGGCAGCTACACCGTGCAGGCCAAGGCGTACGACAACGCCGGCGGCAGCGCGACCGCGGAGAAGTCGTTCACGGTCAGTGCGGCCACCGGGCCGAAGCTGGTCGCCACCCCGTCGGCGGTGAGCGTCGAGGAGGGCGGCAGCGCCACGGTCCGGTACACCCTCAGCGCGGCGCCCAGCGCCAACGTCCCGGTGACCCTCGCCGTCACCGGGGACAGCGACATCACCGTCTCGCCGGCCACGCTGACGCTCACCCCGAGCAACTGGAGCACCGGCGTCACCGCCACCGTCTCCGCCGCGGAGGACGCCGACGCCGCCGGCGGCACCGCCACGGTGACCGCGTCGGCCACCGGCTTCGCCCCGGTCGCGGTGGTCGCCACCGAGGTCGACAACGACACCCCGGGCGGCGACAACGCCTACATCAAGAAGTTCCTCGACCAGTACGGCAAGATCAAGAACTCGGGTTACTTCAGCCCCGAGGGCGTGCCGTACCACTCGATCGAGACGCTGATCGTCGAGGCGCCCGACCACGGGCACGAGACCACGTCCGAGGCGTTCAGCTTCTGGCTCTGGCTGGAGGCGCAGTACGGCCGGGTCACCCAGAACTGGGCCCCGTTCAACAACGCCTGGACCGTCATGGAGAAGTACATCATCCCCAGCCACGCGGACCAGGCCACGGCGGGCGCGCCGGGCACCCCGCAGTACGCGGCCGAGCACAACCTGCCCAGCCAGTACCCGTCGGCGCTGGAGGCCAGCGTCCCGGTCGGCCAGGACCCGCTGCGCTCGGAGCTGCAGTCCACCTACGGCACCGGTGACATCTACGGCATGCACTGGCTGCTCGACGTCGACAACACCTACGGCTTCGGCCGGTGCGGCGACGGCACCACCAAACCCGCGTACATCAACACGTTCCAGCGGGGCACCCAGGAGTCGGTGTGGGAGACCGTGCCGCAGCCGTCCTGCGACACGTTCAAGCACGGCGGCCCGAACGGCTACCTGGACCTGTTCGTCAAGGAGTCCAACGCCCCGGCCAAGCAGTGGAAGTACACCAACGCGCCGGACGCCGACGCGCGCGCCGTGCAGGCCGCGTACTGGGCGCTGACCTGGGCCAAGGCGCAGGGCAAGGAGGCCGACGTGGCGGCCACCGTGGCCAAGGCCGCGAAGATGGGCGACTACCTGCGCTACGCGCTGTTCGACAAGTACTTCAAGAAGATCGGCAACTGCGTCGGGGCGTCCACCTGCCCGGCCGGCAGCGGCCGCGACTCGGCGCACTACCTGCTCTCCTGGTACTACGCCTGGGGTGGCGCGTACGACGCCTCGCAGAACTGGTCGTGGCGGATCGGCTCCAGCCACAACCACTTCGGCTACCAGAACCCGTTCGCGGCGTGGGCGATGACCAACGTCGCCGAGCTGAAGCCGAAGTCGCCGACCGCGGTCTCCGACTGGCAGAAGAGCCTGGACCGGCAGCTGGAGTTCTACACCTGGCTACAGTCCGCCGAGGGCGGCATCGCCGGTGGCGCCACCAACAGCTGGGACGGCAGCTACGCCCAGCCGCCGGCCGGCACCGCCACCTTCTACGGCATGTTCTACGACGTCGACCCGGTCTACAACGACCCGCCGTCCAACCAGTGGTTCGGCATGCAGGCGTGGTCGATGCAGCGCATCGCCGAGCTGTACCTGCAGACCGGCAACGCCAAGGCCAAGGCGCTGCTGGACAAGTGGGTGCCGTGGGCGATCGCCAACACCACGACCGGCGCCAACTGGTCGATCCCGTCGGACATGAAGTGGACCGGCCAACCGGCCAACTGGAACCCGACCAGCCCGCAGCCGAACACCAACCTGCACGTCGAGGTGACGGTCAAGGGCCAGGACGTCGGCGTCGCCGCCGCCTACGCCCGCACGCTCATCGCGTACGCGGCCAAGTCCGGCAACACGGCGGCGAAGAACACCGCCAAGGGTCTGCTGGACGCGCTGTCGGCGGCCGCCGACAGCAAGGGCGTCTCGATGCCGGAGAAGCGCGGCGACTACAAGCGCTTCGACGACGTCTACAACGCCGCCGACGGTCAGGGCCTCTACGTGCCCTCCGGCTGGACCGGGAAGATGCCCAACGGCGACGCGATCGCCAGCGGCAAGAGCTTCCTGGACATCCGCTCGTTCTACAAGAACGACCCGGACTGGCCCAAGGTGCAGGCGTACCTGGACGGCGGTGCGGAGCCGGTCTTCAACTACCACCGGTTCTGGGCCCAGGCGGACGTCGCGATGGCGTACGCCGACTACGGCACCTACTTCCCGCAGGGATGAGGTAACTCCTCCTCCGTGGGCGGGGTCCGCCCCGCCCACGGAGGAGGCCGCCGGCGGCCGATGGGGGAACGGAGCGGCCGGGTCGGCGGACGGCCTGACGCCCACGGTCAGGCCGGGTGGGCCGGCCGTCCGGACGACGCAGCGGACGGACCGGCCCACCACTCCGCCCGGGGACCACCCATGGCGCGAAAAGGCACCGAAAAATCAGCGCTCCACGGGATCACATCCGCGGCGCGGACGGAGTACCGTATTTCACGGAGAGGCCGCTCCCCCCGTGGCGGCCTCTCCACTACTTCTCCGGGGCCGTCGCCGGCTTCCCGTCCGGCTCGGGCGCGACCACCGGGTGTCGTGGCCCCGGGTGTCCGGGCGGCAGCGACCGGCTGACCACCACCCAGCTCGCCGCGAGCGCCGCCGCGATCAGCGGCCAGGTCAGCGCCGCCCGCGTCACGGTCAGCGCCACCACCCGCCCGTCCAGCCAGAGCGGCACGAAGACCGCCACCCGCAGCACGTAGGTGGCCGTCCACACCCAGCTGCCCCGGCCGTACGCCCGCAGCAACGCCGGGTCGCGGCGCCACCGGGCCCGCTGGCGCAACGCCACCCCGACCACCACGCCGAGCAGCGGCCAGCGCACCACGATGCTGACCGCCCAGACCAGCGCGCTGGCCGCGTTTGAGGCGATCTGGAGCAGGAAGAAGTCGGCGGCCCGGCCGGTGCGCACCGCGATCAGCGCGGCCACGCAGACCGCGAGCAGACCGACCAGGACCGAGCGCGGGCGGTCGCCGCGCCGCCACCGCCAACCGGCCACGGCGGCGCCGGTCAGCACCGCGGCGAGCACGCCTCCCCCCAGCCCGCCGAGCACCCAGCCGAGCCCGAACGCGAGCGGGGGCAGCGTCGCGTCCACCGCGCCCCGCCGCCCGCCGAGCAGGTCGGCCAGCGACTCCGGGCGCGGCTCGGCGGGCCGTTCCCGTTCCGCTCCGCCGGTCACCTGCCACCTCCTTCGATCGCCCGCCTCAACCTACGCCGGGATCCGGGGCGCTCCCGCGCGCGCCGGACCGGGCCGACCGCTAAGTTGTGCGGGTGCGGGAGACGGCGAGGGGTTGGACGGCGGTCTGGTTGGTCGTACTGGCCCTGACCCAGACAGCGATGTTCGTGCTGGTGTGGCGGTTCGCCGTGCACACCGAGCTGGGCCAGTGGCTGGACACGGTCGCGTTGACCGGCAACCGGATCGGCCAGGACCGCATCGACGGTCCGGTGGACACGCTCCTCAACGCCATGTCGGTGGTGTCGCTGCTGGTCGCGACCGCGGTGATCGGCTTCATCGCGTTGATCCGCGGTCGCAAGGCGCTCGCGGTGACCGCCACACTGCTCATCGCCGGGGCGAACGTGAGTACCCAGCTGCTCAAGTACTACCTGGCCCGACCGGACTTCGGCATCGACCCGGAACGGGCCGCCGCCGGCAACAGCCTGCCCAGCGGGCACACCGCGGTGGCCGCGTCGGTGGCGATCGCGCTGATCCTGGTGCTGCCGCGGCAGGTGCGGGTGGCCGGCGCGTTCCTCGGCGCCGGGTACGCGGCCGCCGCCGGGGTCGCCACGCTCTCCGCCGGCTGGCACCGGCCCAGCGACGCGGTCGCCGCGTACCTCGTGGTGGGCGCGTGGGCCGCGGCGGCCGGGCTGGTGCTGCTGTTCTTCCAACGGGAGCAGGCAGTGGTGGAGCCGGGCGACGCGCACCGGCTGGGCGCCGCCGTGCTCGGCGTCGCCGGCGCGGTGGCCCTGCTGGGCTCCGCGCTGGCGCTGTCCTGGCTGGTCGACCGTTCCACCGTCGCCGTCGAGGAGCTCGGCCGCCGTCCGCTCTTCATCGGGTACGCGGGCAGCGCGGCCGGCATCGCCGGCACGATCGCCGTGGTGGCCGCGCTGGTGCTCGCCGTGGTGCACCGGCTGGTGCCCCGGTGGAAGGGCTGAGCACGCCGGTGGAACCGGTGCGGGCGGCGTTCCGGGACGAGTGCGCCCGGCTGGAGCGGGTGGTGCACGGCCTCGACGAGGCGGCGCTGGACCGGCCCACACCGTGCCCGCCCTGGCTGGTGCGGGACCTGCTCGCGCACGTGGTCACCGGGGTCGGGCGGCTCGCCGGAATGCTCGCCGAGCCCGCGCCACCTCGCGCCGAGGTGGACGCGGCCGGCTACTTCGGCGCGGCCAAGTTCAGCCCGCCGGTCGACCGGGAGCGGATCGACGGGGCACGGCGGGCCGCCCGGAAACTGCCCGGCGTGACCGAGGTGGCGCGGGAGTTCGGCCGGGCCTGGCGGGCCACCGACACGGCGGTGGCCGACGCGCCCGCCGGCCGGGTGGTGCGGACCCGGCACGGTGACGCGATAGCGGTGGACGAGTTCCTGCGTACCCGGGTGGTGGAGGTCGCGGTGCACGGCCTGGACCTGGCCGACGCGCTCGACCGGTCGCCCTGGACCACGCCGACCGCGGCGGCCGTGGTCGTCGACGTGCTCACCGGCGGGCGGCCGGTGCCGGCCCGGCTCGGCTGGGACGCGCTCACCGTGCTGCGCAAGGCCACCGGCCGGCTGCCGGTGACCGACGCCGAGCGGACGGCGCTGGCGGAGGCCGGTATCCGCCGGCTGGCGTTCGGCGGCTGACGCCGCTCAGGCCGCCGCGGCACGCCGCAGGTGCTCCAGCACGATCGGGTCGATCCGGCCGGGCACGAACCGTTCCTCCAGGTTCTCCAGGCCGGACCAGGCGGCGAGCGCGTCGTCCAGGCCCGCCGGGCCGACCGGGTGACCGGCGGCGGCGAGCAGGTCCGCCACCTCGACGGCGAGCGGGCCGGTCAGGTCGCGCAGGGTGGCCGGGTCGGGGCGACCGAAGATCATGGTGTGGATGCCGAGCAGGCGACCCAGCTCGGCGACCGGGTCCGGGTGGTCGTCCACCCGCAGGTCGACCAGTTCGTCGCCGGTGCCGGCGTAGCCGCCGTGCCGCTGCACCACGAACAGGGCGGCGCTCTGCTTGCCGCGTCGGTCGCCGCCGGCCCGGTCGCCGGCGGTGAGCGCGGCGAACAGCCGCTGCGGGAACGGCAGATCGGTGCCGGTGAGCCAGGCGTCGCGCAGCGCGTCGATCACCTGCGGGCCGGTCAGGATGTTGCCCTGCGCGGCCCAGCCGTCGCCGGCCTGCCCGCCGGCCCACGGGTGGCAGCGCGGCCCGGTCCAGGTGGCCCCGGCGCCGGTCGCCCCGACCACGCCGAGCTGCCGGTCGTCGCGTCCCGGGTCGGCGGCCACCAGACCGGCCACCACGTCCACGGCGGGGACGCCGGTGCGCAGCAGGGCGAGCGCCTGCGCCCGGTAGGCGAGGTTGGCGTGCGCCTGCGTGGCCACCGCCCCGACCAGCGCCTCGGCGGCCGGCACCAACGCCCCGGCGGCGAGGAACCGGCTGGCCACGGCCACGCCGTAGAGCTGCCCGTCGGCGGATCGGGCGACGAGCGAGAAGGTCACGCGCGGATCGTAGCCCGCGGGTGGGGGCGTCGTCCCGCACCGACCGAAGCGCGTGGGCGACGGTCAGAACGGCGGCGCGGCGGCCTCCGGCGGGCGGCCCCAGGCGCGGCGGGCGTCGGCCACCGCCACGGCGGCCAGCACCACCACCGCGACGGCCGAGGCGAGCAGCGGCGCGACGTGCAGCAGCAGCGGCACCGGCAGCAGCAACGCGGCGATCGCGACCAGCCGGGACGGGGAGACCCGGCCGAACACCTCGTACTCGAAGCGTGCCCGGCCGGCCAGGTAGAGCGCCGGGCCGCCGAGGATCATGGCCAGCCACGGCAGCTCGTTGTGCCCCGTGGGGTGTTCGATGACCAGCTCGTAGCCGATCGCGGTGGCCACCACGCCGACCACCATGACCAGGTGGGTGTCGGCGGCGGAGCGGCCGATGGTGGCGGGGTGACGGGCCCCGGTCACCGCCTCGCCGAGGATCTGACCGGCCCGCTGCACGTAGATCCGCCACAGCAGGATCGTGGTGGCCAGCGCGAACGCGAACGCGGTGGTGCCCGCCGCGCCGGTCGGCACCCGGGTGTAGGTCAGGCCGGCCACCAGGATCGTCTCCCCGAGCGCGACCAGGTAGAACTGCTGGTACCGCTCGGCCAGGTGCCCACCGTGGATGTCCCACCGGGAGACGGTCGAACGGCCGAGCCCCGGCACCGGCCAGCCGAACCGGTTCCCGAGGTACTCGATCACCAGCGCGACGCTCCACAGCACCACCCGGGGATCGGTGGGCAGTAGCGCGCCGGCCAGCCAGAACACCCCCGCCACGCAGTACGTGATCAGCATGCGCAGCTTCAACCGGCGGTACTGCAGCCGGCGCAGCACCATCAGCAGGATCGCCGAGCGGACCACGTGCGCCACCACGTACGCGATGGCGAACGTCAGGCCGGTCGCGCCGAACGCGCGGGGGATCGCCGCACCCATCACCATCGCCGACACCAGCGCGGTGATCACGATGATCTGCAACCAGAGGTGGTACGGGTCGTAGCGGCTGGTGGTCCAGGCGGTGCCCTGCCAGAGCATCCAGAGCGCGATCAGCAGCAGCAGCGTCTTGCCGCCACCGGTCACCGCCGACCAGTTCGTCTGGTTGCCCTCCAACGCCAGGTCCTGGAAGGCCCGCGCCGAGATCCGGGTCAGCGCGAAGACGTAGACCAGGTCGAAGAAGAGTTCCAGGAAGGTGGCTCTGTCCCCGTCGCCGTCCTCCGAGCGCAGCGCGGCGGGCTCGGCGATCCTCACCGCCGTCCTCCGCCCTCGTCCACGTCCACCCGGCAGTCGTAACACCCTCGCCCGGGAGTGCGGTGCGGATCGGTCGTTTCACCCCTGATCTTGCTCCCGGCCGTGCCGGCGGGCACGATCGACGGGTGACGAACCGATGGGGCATGACCGTACCGCTGGGCGGCATCCCGCTCGCCGACCACGCCGCCGTCTACGCGGCCCTCGACCACGCCGGGTTCACCGACGTCTGGTCGTCGGAGGTGGCCGGGACCGACGCGTTCACCCCGCTCGCGCTCGCCGCCGCCTGGGCACCCCGGCTCCGCCTCGGCACCGCGATCACCCCGGCCTTCACCCGGGGCCCGGGGCTGCTCGCGATGAGCGCCGCCGCCCTGGCCGAGGCCGCCCCGGGCCGGTTCGCGCTCGGCGTCGGCGCCTCGTCGCCGGTGGTGGTGCGGGACTGGAACGCGGTGGCGTACGACGAGCCGTTCAAGCGGACCCGGGACGTGCTGCGCTTCCTGCGGGCCGCGTTGCGCGGCGAGACCGTCGACGGGGCGTTCGACACGTTCGCGGTCCGGCGGTTCACGCTGGAGCGTCCGCCGGCCGTGCCGCCGCCGGTCCTGCTGGCCGCGCTGCGCCCCGGCATGCTGCGACTCGCCGCCGCCGAGGCCGACGGGGTGATCCTCAACTGGCTCGCCGCCGAGGACGTGCCGACCGCCGTCGCCGAGCTGGGCGAGCGCCGTCCCGGCTTCGAGGTCGCCGCGCGGATCTTCGTCTGCCCCACCGAGGACGCCGGGTACGCCCGCGCCCTGGGCCGCCGCCTGATCACCGGCTACCTCACCGTGCCCGCGTACGCCGCCTTCCACCGCTGGCTGGGTCGGCAGGAGACGCTGGGCCCGATGTGGCGGGCGTGGGAGGCGGGGGACCGCCGGGGCGCCGCCGCCGCGATCCCGGACGAGGTGGTCGACGCGCTCGTGCTGCACGGCTCGCCCGAGCAGTGCGTGGCCGGCGCCCGCCGGTACGCCGCCCACGGCGTCGACGTGCCGGTGCTGGCGGTGCTGCCCACCCCGGAGACGACCGAGGGCGGAGCGGACGCCTGGGCCGGTCTGCTGCCCCGGCTCGGAACCGGTGCGACGGAGGTGGCCTGAGATGAACCTGACCGACCGGGTGGTCGTGATCACCGGTGGGGCCGGCGGGATCGGCGCGGCGCTGGGCCGACGGTTCGCCGCCGAGGGCGCCGCCGCCGTCGTGCTGGCCGACCTGGCCGCCGACGCGGCCCGCGCGGCGGCCGAGGCGATCGGCCCGGTGGCGTCCGGGGTCGGGCTCGACGTCACCGACGAGGCGGCGGTACGCGCGCTGGTCGACGAGACCGAGCGCCACCACGGCCGGATCGACCTGTTCTGCGCCAACGCCGGTGTCGCCACCGGCGGCGGCATCGACGCGCCGGACGCCGACTGGGACCGGGCCTGGCGGGTGAACGTGCTCGGTCACCTGCACAGCGCCCGGGCCGTGCTGCCCGGCATGCTGCGCCGGGGGCAGGGCCACCTGCTGCTCACCTGCTCGGCCGCCGGGGTGCTGACCGCGGTCGGGGACGCCCCGTACACCGCCACCAAGCACGCGGCGGTCGGCTTCGCCGAGTGGCTGGCCGTCACCTACCGCGACGCCGGCATCCGGGTCAGCGCGCTCTGCCCGCAGGGCGTGGACACGCCGATGCTCGCCGACGGCCTCGCCGAGGGTCACCTGGGCGCCCGGGTGATCGCCGCGTCCGGCGCGATCCTCACCCCGGACCAGGTCGCCGACACCGTCGTCGCCGGGCTGGCCGAGGAGCGGTTCCTGATCCTGCCGCACCCGGAGGTGGCCGACTACGCCCGCCGCCGCGCCGAGGACCCGGACGGCTGGCAGGCCGGATTGCGCAAGCTCGTCCGCAAGCTGCGCGCCGCCGACCGCTGACCGAGGTGCCGGTCCGGGCAGGGGCGGGCGGCGCCGGTGTCGGTGTCGCACGCGCTGCCCGGCCCCGCGCCCGTCGACGGTGTCGCTTCGGGCGCAGTCACTCGGCGCCGGGAGCCCGCGCGGCCTTCCAGTGCCGCCGGAACCGTTCGCCGGTCCGGCGGACGTGCCGGTGCCGCCCCGGCTCGTGTCTCGTGACGCTGCCTTTCGAGCTGAGTCGTCGGTGATATCGCGTCGAGGCGGTCCAGGCCCTGCGGATCCCGAGCCGTCGAGATCGTTCGGTCGGCACGGGCGCGCGCCGTGGGCATCGGCGCGACCCGTCCGGCAGGGCTGAGTCGGTCTGAGCTCGTCGACCGGCACGGGGGTGCGCCGTGGGCATCGGCGCGACATCGTCCGGCAGGGCTGAGTCGTTACTGATATCAGCTCGAAAGGCATCCGCGACGCTTGCCGTCACCCCGCACCCTGCCGCTCGCGCCGGCACGTCCGCGGGCGGTCGGTCAGCGGCGCCAGCGCAGCGGACCTGGGTGCACCATCCATCGCAGCCGTGCCCAGCGGGACCGGGCCGCGCGCAACGCCGTGACGTACCCGGTGGACACCTCCACCGCCCGGTCGGCCTGCTCCGCGTCGACGCTGCCCGGCGCGAAGGCGACCCGGTTCACCAGGTCCGCCAGCTCGCCCACCCCGCCGTCCGCACCACCATCCGCACCACCGTCCGGCCGGGCTGCGCCGCTCAAGCCCGCGCCGCTCACGCCCGCGCCGCTCAAGCCCGCGCCGCTCAAGCCCGCGCCGCTCACGCCCGCGCCGCTCACGCCCGCGCCGCTCACGCCCGCGCCGCTCACGCCCGCGCCGGCCCTCGGCCCAGCCGAAGCCCGGGCCGCCGCGAGCGTGGCCCGGGCCTGCTCGGCGACCTCCTCCGCCGCCAGGTCGTCCCCCACGGGCCGGCCGGCCAGCCGCAGCGCGTCGGTCAGCTCCCGCCAGGCGCTGGTCACCCGCCGGCCCGGATCGCCCCGGTCCAGCCGGGACCGACTCAGCCGGCGGCGCATCGTGGCCAGGACCGCCAACACCGCACCGACCAGCAGCACCAGGCCACCGACGCCGCCGCCGACCAGCACCGGCGTACGCGGGCCCCGGTCCTGCCGGTCCGGCGCGGGTGCGGCGGCCGGGGGAGTGGCGGAGGGCTCCTCGGTCGGCGCCGGCACCTCCGACGGCGGCGGGTCCTCCGGTTTCGGCCGGAAGTCCTCCTCCACCGGGCGGGGCTCGGAGTCCGGGCGCGGCATCGGGTCGAACGGCACCCAGCCGACGCCCTCGAACAGCACCTCCGGCCAGGCGTACGCGTCGGCGGCCCGCACCGGCCCGTCGGCCTTCGGTTCGAATCCGACCACCACCCGGGTGGGCAGGCCGGCGAGTCGACCGAGCACCGCGAACGCGGCGGCGAACTGCTCCGACGTGCCCCGCTGCCCGCCGCCGTTGCGCGGCCCGAACAGGAAGAACGTCAGGTTGGGGTAGGCGTGGCCGCTCGGCGCGTCGGCGGTCACCCGGTAGTGCTCGGCCAGGAACGTGGCGATCGCGTCGGCCCGCGCGTACGGGGCGCCGTTCTCCTCGGCGAGCTGGGTGGCCAGCCGCCGCAGCTGTTCCGGCGCCCCGTCCGGCACCCGCAGCACCCGGGCCACCGCGTCGCCGGCCGGCACGTTGGCGGTGGTGACCAGATTCAGGTCCGGGCGCTCCCGCACCGAGGACACGTCGTACCGCAGCCCCGGGGCCAGTCCCTCCGGCCGGATCACCGTGCCGGTCTCCGGGTCGTAGGCGACCCGCGCGCCGGTCACCTCGCGCGGCGTGGGCACCGCCGGCAGCAGCCGTCCGGTCAGGTCGCCCACCGTGATCTCCTGGCGGACCGTGTCGGTGGTCGCGCCGGCCGCCGGCTCGGCGGCGGGCAGGACCCGCCCCGCGTTGCGGTACGTGGCCCCGACCCGCCAGGTCACCCCGTCGTAGTCGCTGAGCACCGCCAGCCGGATCCGCGGCGGCCCGCCGTCGCCCGCGCCGGCGAGGGTACGCACGTCGAGCAGCCGCTGGTCCGGGTTCAACGCCCAGCCCGAGATCCGGATCAGCGGATTCTCGTCCAGCGACTCGACCTGCGGCGGCTCCACGTAGCGGCGCGGATCGACCGGACGGTCCTCCACCTGACCCGCCACCACCGGTGCGAGCAGCGCGGCGAGCCCCACCACGACGGCCAGCCCGGCGGCGGTCGCGGCGACCAGCCGTAGCCGCACCGCCGCGCGTACCGCCGGGTCGAGGCCCGCCACCGGGTCGCCGGCGGCCGGGTCGGCCCGCCGGCCCGGCACGGCCAGGCCGGCGGCGGCGACGGCCGCGAACAGCACCGTCGGCCCGACCGCCGGCTCCGCGTTCGGCCCCACCACGTAGAGCACGCCGCCGTAGAGCAGCACCGGCGGCAAATGGCCCAGCAGCACCCGCCCGGCCCGCAGCGCCACCTCGGCGGCGGTCAGCCCGGCCAGCCAGGCGGCCACCACCGGGACCAGCACGGTGTCCGGCGCCGGCTCGACCGGGATCATCGCGGTGAGCAGCCGGGGGATCGCGTTGCGCGCGGCGTCCACGGCCACCTCGCCGAGCCCGCCGGGCAGCGCCGCGTGACTGGCGGCCAGCCGCAGCGACAGCAGCGTCCAGCCGGTCAGCGCGGCCACCGACAGGGGCGCCACCAACCAGGACGGCAGTCGCCGGGCGGCCACGCTGACCAGCACCGAGCCGACCGCCGAGCCGACCATCAGCCGGGTCAGCAGCGGGTCCGCGTACACCCGGCCCAGCACCACACCGGACAGCGCGACCAGCACGACCAGCGCCGCCGGCACCGACGCGGCGCGCAGCCACCTCACCACCGGCGGATCCCGTCCCACTCGGCGGCGAACGCCGCGCCGTCCGCCGCGTCCAGCACCACCAGGCCCGTCGCACCGGCCGCCGTCGGCCCGGCGGTGCCGAACACACCGACCACGACCGACGGGTACGCGCCGCGCAGCGCGCCGACGTGGCCGAGTTCGTCGCGGCCGCCCGGCCCGGTGAGGAACACCAGCGTGTCGCCGAGCCGGTCGCGGCGCAGCCGGGCGGTCGCGGCCGGCAGCACGTCCGCCCCGCCGTCGGTCAGCTCGACCGCGGCGAGGCTGTCCAGCGGCCCGGCCGCCCCGGCGGGCTCGGCCTCGGCGGGCGCGACCAGCAGCAACCGCACCGGCAGGTCCTCGCGCACCGCGGCGGCCACCACCGACGCGGCCGCCTCGCACGCCGACTCGAACGACTCCGCCACGCCCGCGACCCGTTCCGGGTGTGCGGCGGACCGGTTGTCCAGCACCACCACGAGCCGCGGCAGACTGGTGTCCACGTTCTCCCGCACCATCAGCTCGCCCACCCGGGCGCTGGTCCGCCAGTGCACCCGGCGCAGCTCGTCGCCGACAACGTACTCCCGCAACGAGTCGAACGTGATCGAACCGTGCGGCACGCTGTCGGTGCGCCCGTCCAGGCTGCGTCCCGCGCCGGTGGGCACCGCGGACAGCGGATGGATCCGCGGGTGCACCCAGACCGGGACCGTGTCGCCGTAGCCGCGGGCCAGCGCCACCAGGCCGAGCGGGTCGCGGCGGACGACCCGCAGCGGCCCCACCGGCACCACTCCGCGCCGCTGCGTCGGCACCGCATAGCGCACCAGCGTGTCCCGCCCCGGGCGCAGCCGCAGCAGCGGCACCGGCACCAGCGCGCCGGCGCAGCGGTCCTCGGCCACCAGGTTCGCCGCCCGCAGCCGGCCGGTGTTGCGGACCGTCAGCTCCATCGCCGCCGGCTCGCCGCGGGCCACCCGGTCCGGGTCGGCCCGACGCTCGACGGTCAACCGGGGCCGCCACGCGGCGGTCACCCCGGCGTAGCCCACCGCCACGGCCGCCGCCGCGCCGAGCACCGTCAGCTCCGGGTACGCGTACCGGAAGCCGACACCGAGCAGCACCAGGGCGGCGACGAGCAGCCCGACCCCCCGGGCGGTGATCCCCACGCTCAGCCGTGCACCGGGGCGGGCTGGCCGGACGGCAGCGGCACCGGCACCGGCACCGAGGCGACCGCCTGGCGCAGCACCTCGGCCGGCGTGACGCCCCGCACCTGCGCGTCCGGGGTGAGCAGCAGGCGGTGCGCGAAGACCGGCTCGACCAGCGCCTTCAGGTCCTCCGGCATGATCCAGCCCCGACCGTCGATCAGCGCGTACGCGCACGCCGCCCGGGTCAACGCGATCACCCCACGCGGGCTCACCCCGACCCGCACCTGCGGATGGGTCCGGGTGGCCGCGGCCAGCCGCACCGCGTACGCGTAGAGCGGCTCGGCGATGTGCACCCGCCGGGCCATCTTCACCATCTCGCCGACGGTGGCGGTGTCCGTGACCGCGGTGAGCGAGTCGGGGGAGCGGACCGTGGCGCCGCGCAGCACCTCCACCTCGACCGCCTCGTCCGGGTAGCCGACGGAGAGCTTCACCAGGAACCGGTCGAGCTGAGCCTCGGGCAGCCGGTAGGTGCCGTCCATCTCCACCGGGTTCTGCGTGGCCACCACCAGGAACGGCTGCGGCACCGGATGGCGTACGCCGTCCACGGTGACCGTCCGTTCCTCCATCACCTCCAGCAGCGCCGACTGGGTCTTCGGCGAGGCACGGTTGATCTCGTCGGCGATGACGATGTTCGCGAAGACCGGCCCGGGGTGGAACTCGAACCCGCGGCTGGCCTGGTTGAAGATCGTCACACCGGACACGTCGGAGGGAAGCAGGTCGGGCGTGAACTGGATGCGCCGCCACTGCCCCTTCACGGTCGCCGCCACCGCCCGCGCGAGCGTGGTCTTGCCGACCCCGGGCACGTCCTCCAGCAGCACGTGCCCCTGCGCGAACAGCGCGGTCAACGCCAGCCGGACCACCTGCGGCTTGCCCAGCACGACCGCGTTGACGTTGTCGGCCAGCCGGGCGGCGAGGGCGGCGAAGCCCTGCACCTCCGGCTGGCTGAGCGGTTCGTGCGTGTTCACGGTGTGCCTTTCGGTCCGGGCGAGGTCAGCAGGTGGGCAGCACGTTGAGGTTGTCGCCGCCCTCCAGGTTGAGCCACGCCCACGGGATGTAGGTCCTGCCCTTGTAGTCGACCTGGACCCACCAGGTGCTCCGCTTGTCGTTGTTGTAGATCCAGGCGTCGACGTCCTCGCCCTTGGCCTTGCAGTACGTGCGCAGCCGCGTACCGTCCGGCACCCAGCCCGCCTGTCGATCGTCGTCCTGCCGGGTGACCTCGAAGATCTCGTTGCCGTTGCGACCCGGCACGTCCTTGTTGCAGTACGTCCGCTGGTCCCCGTCCGGGCCGTTCTTGCAGGTGGCGATGCCGTACACCGGGTCGGTGGTCTGGGCGCGGGAGGCCGTGCCCCTGCCGGCGGCGTTGGACGCGGTCAGCGTCACCGTGTAGGCCGTGCCCGGCGTCAACCCGGTCACCCGCAGGCCGGAGCAGCTCCCACTGGCCGTCTTCCCGCCGGTCGCCGCCGTGCAGGTGGCCTTTCCTCCGCCCGCGTCCACGGTGAACGTCACCGTCACCGAGGTGGCGTCCGCCGACGAGCCGGTCACCGTGATCCGGGGCGCGGCCACGGTACGCGCGGTGGTGCTGGCCTCCGGGCCGTCGCCGGCCTCGTTGACCGCCTTGACCTTCACTGTCACGTTCTGGCCGTTGCCGAGCCCGCCCACGGTGGCCCGTACGTCGGTCACCTCGACGGTCTTGCCGCCGGCCTGCACCACGTACTTCGTCACCGGGCGGCCGTTCTCCACCGCCGGCGACCACTGCACCGCGATCGTGCCGGGCTGGTCGGCGACCGTGGACGCGCGCAGCTCGGTCGGCGCCTTCGGCACGGTGAACGGCACCACCGTGTTGCTCACCGGCGACGCCTTCGACCCGGCGCCCTTCTCGCTGACCGCGGTCACCGTGAACGCGTACTGGGTGCCGTACTCCAGCGCGCCGGCCGGCACCACCAGCTCGGTCTTCGGCGACTCGCCGGCCGGGGCGCTCGCGCCGGCCGAGGTCGCGGTCACCGCGTACTTCGTGACCTTGTTGCCCTGGCCGTCGGCCTCGGGCCAGCTCACCCGGACCGTACCGTCCGGCCGGGCCTCGGCGGTCACCGAGGCCGGCGGGTCGGGCACCTCGGCGGTCGGCACGACCGGGTTGCTGCGGCGCGCCGGCCCGTCGCCCTTGGCGTTCACCGCGTGCACCGAGAACGTGTACGTCTCACCGTTGGTCAGGCCGGTGACCTCCAACGCGCGCTGGTTCGCGCCCACCTGGTGGGTCTGACCGCCGCCCTCCACCACGTACCGGGTGATCTCGGCGCCGTTGGACGCGGCGGCCTGCCAGCTCACCCGCGCCGACGCGTTGCCCGCGGCGGCGGTGACCGCCTTCGGCGCGCCCGGCTTGCCCACCTTTGGCTTCTTCGGCGGGGGCGGCGGCGGGGGAACCGGCGGCGGGTCGCCGCCGAGCACGTCGTTGGCGTACTTGTTGACCTCGCGGACCCGGTTGCGGTCGTCCACCACCTGGGCGGTGGACGAGTCCGGCGGGTTGATGAACAGGTGGTTCTCCCGGACCTCCAGCTCCACCGGGCCGGGCCGACCGGAACCCTTGATCGTCTCGACCAGCTGGCCGGCCGCGTCGAACGAGTAGACCGCGCCGGTGCTCTCGTCGGCGCAGTAGAACCGGCCCGCCCAGGCCACCGCCGGGCTGAGCCGCGCGCCCGCCCCGGGCACCGTGAACCGCTTCACCTCGGCGCCGTCGCGGACCACGTGCACCGACCGGTCACCAGGGACGTTGACCGGCACCTGCGGCCCGCTGGTCCGCGGCGGCAGGTTGCCCGGCGCGGTCATGGTCAGGCCGGCCCGCTGCGTCCGGCCGCCGACCACGGTCACCAGCGACGCGGACGTGCGGTCCAGCACCGCCACACCCTCGTCCAGCGTGGACACCACCAGCTCGTGCGCGGGTTCGGCCACCTCGTGGGTCTCGACCCGCTTCGGGCTGAGCCCGGCCGGCGGGGCGGCGCCGGGGGTGTCCGGCAGGTCGGCGGCCGTGATCGCCGAGACGGTGCCCTCGCTCGGCACCGCGATCCACAGCTTGCCGGCGCCGTCGAACGTCCCGCCGGCGATGCCCGGCGGGTAGCGGACCGGCTCGCCCACCGGCGTCAGCGCCCGCGGGTCGAGCTGCCGGACGATGCCCTGCACCGCGTCCACCACGAACGCCGCGTCCTCGTGCAGCGCCACGCTGACCCCGAACCCCGGCGCGGTCGGCGTGCTGGCGGTGATCTGCAACGTCGCCAGGTCCAGCGAGCTGACCTGGCCGGTGTTGAGGTCGCGCAGGATCAGCAGCCGGTCGGTCTGGGCGACCTGCATCTGGTGCCGCCGCCCGCCGGGCACCTCCATCCGGGTGTCCACCCGGGCGGTGACACCGTTGACCCGGGCCAGCTCGCTGCGGGTGGTGCTCCACAACCAGGAGGACGCGTCGTAGTTGGCCACCGCGTTGTCGGCGGCACCCAGCCCGAGCACGGTCAGCCCCATCGCGGCCAGCAACGCGGCCACGGTGCCGATGGTCACCAGGCCGCCGCGCATCCGCGACCGGGGGCGGGCCGTCTCCGGTCCGGTGCTCGTGACGTCCTCGATGGTGGTCACTGCCGGCTGCCTCCCCGCGTCGGTGGGGGAGGGCGCCGCGCGTGGTCGACCCTCCCCAGAGCCGGGAGCCATCATAGGTGCCGGCAGGGGCCGGTGAAACCCGCACCGTCTCCCTGTGGACACCGAGCGTGTCCTCGGTGCCCCGTCACTTCGGCGTGGCGCCGCCATCGCGGTCCGTGCACACCTGACCGGACGTGGCGTACGAATCGGTCGAGTAGACCGCCAGCACGGTGAAGCAGTAGTCCAGCCGCGCCCTCAATCCGTTCACCGTGTAGCTGGTCTGCCCGGGGTCCACGGTGGCCATCACCCCGAGCTTCTGTCCGGCCTGGCCACCCGCCACGACGAACGGCACCCCGCCGTTCGTCGGGTCGGTCCAGGTGACCGTGATCGTGGTGGTGTCGTCCCGCAACCGCAGCTCACCGGGCGGCGGCCCGGTCACCTTCGGCTTCGGCGCGCTCGGCGCCGGCGCCGGTGGCGCCGCGTCCCGGTTCAGCCACACCGCGCCCGCGCCGACCGCGACCACCACCGCCAGCACCGCGCCGCCGGCCACCAGGGCCAGCGTCGTCCGGTTCCGGCCGCCCGACTCCGGCTCCTCCGCCTGCGGGTACGCGGCCGGCTGGTGGAACGCCGGCGGCACCGCCGGCCAGGAGCCCTGCTCCGGGTACGCGGGCTGCTCCGGGTACGCGGGCCGGTCCGGATACGTGGGGTGGTCCGGACGGGCCGGCTCGGGGAAGTCGAGCAGTCCGTCGTAGACCGGCAGGGACCGCCCCTCGTCCGGCGTCTCCCCGGGGTCGGCAGGCTCCGTCCCGGGCCCCGGCGTCGGCTCGTCGATCGGCTCGGGCTCCGGGCCGGCGGGCCGGTCCACCGGTTGGGGCGGCGCGACGCTGCTCCACGGTGGAGCGGTCATCCCCCAGGGTGGCACCGGTGACCCACTGACCGGGGAGGCGCTGATCGGGGCCGCGCTGACCGGCATGCCACTGACCGGGTACGCCGCCGGTCCGCTGACCGGGTGTCCGGGTGGTCCGCTGACCGGGAAGGTCGGTGGTGCGCTGACGGGTTGTCCGGGTGGTCCGCTGACCGGGAAGGTGGGTGGTGCGCTGACGGGTTGTCCGGGTGGTCCGCTGACCGGGAACGTGGGTGGTGCGCTGACGGGTTGTGCCGGTGGTCCGCTCACGGGATGGGTCGGTGGTGCGCCGACCGGCGGGACGGGCGGCTCGGCCGGCGGGCGCACGGGGGCGGTCGGCCCGGCGGCAAGCGGTGCACTGGCCGGCGCCCCGGTGGTCGGCGGGCCGCTCACCGGCGCGTCACCTCCCGGCGGCGCGCTGACCGGGAATCCACTCACCGCCGCCGCGCTCACCGGCGCCGCGCTCACCGGCGCCGCGCTGACCGACGGTGCGGTGGGGGGTGGTGCGCTGACCGGTCGGCCGCCGGCGGGCGGCGCCTCGGCCGGCGGCGTGTTCGAGGGCGTACCGCCGGTGGGACGCGCGTCCGGGCGGGCCGCACCGGGCGCGGCCGCCGCGCGCTCCGCCTCTTCGCGCAGCAGCGGACCGATCTGCTGCACCTGGACGGTCGGCTTGTCCCAGCCCGGGCCGCCGGAAACGGGTGGCGTCGGGCCGACGTCCGGGTGGCCGACCGCGGTCGGGTCCGGGCGCTCCGTCGTGTGCTGGTCCGCAACGGGCACCGGCACTGCCGGCGGTGAGGGAACGGCCGGGCGGGGCATGGAGTCCGGCGAGGTCAGGGCCGGTGGTGCGGAGACCGGGGCAGGAGCCGGTGTCGCCCCACCGGGTGCCGGATCGGCGGCGGTCGGCGGTGGCACCGTGGCGTGCGACGTGGGGGCGGGCGCCGTCGGAACCGGAGGCGCCGAGACGGGTGCGGAGAACTGCGGCGCCGGGGCGGGTGGAGCGGAGGCGGGTGCGGGGACCGGCCGCCCCGGGGCGGGTGGGGCGGCGACCGGCGGGGCGGCGGGCACGGCCGGCGGTGGCGGGAGGACGCCGCCTGCCGGCGGGCCCGAGGTCGGTGCCGGCGGCATCGGGGTGACGGCGGGTGAAGGCGGCGGGACCGGCACGACAGGTGGCGCCGGCAGCCGCGACGGCGATGGCGCGGGAGCGGTGGTGCCGGGGTTCGGCCCCGCGTCGGGTCGTGCCGGCGTGCGCGGGGGTGGCGGGATGACCGGGGCCGGTGGCAGGGCGGAGGCCGAGGTGACCGGTGCCGGTGGCACGGGCGGTACCGAGACGGGATGCAGCGGGCCGCGCGGCGCGTACCCGTGAGGGGCGTCGGCCGGCGCCGGGCCGGACGCCGGCGTCGTCCGCCAGGTGGCGGGTGCGGCCGGCGGCCCCGAGACCGAAGGCGCGGGCGGAACGCTCGGTGGGTAGGCCGCCGGCCGTGCACCGGGAGGGGGAGGGATGGTCGGGGGCACACCGCCGGTCGGGTCGTGGCCAGCGGCTCCCGCGTCGGTGGTCCGCCCGGCCTGGTGGGCCGGTGCGACGCCGTGGCCCGGTGGCACCGCGGTGACGCCGGGCGCCGGCGGCGCAACCGTCGGCGGCACCGGCGTGACACCGGGCGCCGGTGGCCCGGTCATCGGCGGTGCCGGCGGGACGCCGGTGGTCGGCGGCACGGGTGCCACCGGCGGTGGAGCCCAGGGGCTCGACGCTCGGGCCGGTGCGGTGGATCCGACCGGAGGGGCCGAGATCGGGATGGCCGGCGGGGGCGGCAGTGTGCCGCGGGTGAGCGCGGTGGCTGCCGGCGGCGGGGCGGGAGGCGTCACCGGACCGGGCGGGGGGGACGGCCACGGCGCCCGGGACGTCGGCCGCGGCTGCGGAGCCCACTCGGCACCCGGTACCGGTGGCACGGTCGGCGCCGCAGGAGCGGCTCGCGGCGGGGCGGGCGGGGTGATCGCCGGCAGCGACACGGTGGGCCCGGACAGCGCCGGATCGGGGCGCGGGCCGGTAGCGGCGGCGGAGCCGCCGGCAGGTGGGCCGTAGCCGGCGGGAGCGGCGGCGGAGCCGCCGAGGTAGTGCCGGGCCGCGCGTACCGCAGGGTGGTCCGGACCGAGCACGGCGGGCCCGGCGGTGGCGACGCGGCTGTAGTTGCGGCGGGCCTCGTGCCGGTTGCCCAACTCCTCGGCCACGCCGGCCAGGTCGAAGCTGAGCGCGAGCATCAGCGGGTCGGCGTCGCCGCGGCGGCGCTCACCGGCCGCGTACGCCTCTTCGAGCGTCCGGCGGGCGGCGGCCGGGTCGTCGGCCTCGCGGTGCAGCCGGGCCAGCAGGTGACCGGTGGTCAGGACGTCCTGGTGGTCCTCGCCGTACGCCGGTCGGGCCGCGGTGATCGCGTCGGCGAGCAGCCGGCGGGCGCCGGTCAGGTCGCCCGCGGCGCGCAGCGCGAGGGCCTGGTGTTGAGCGGCGGTCAACGGGGACGGGTGGGACACGTGAGCAATGCTGCCCGGAATCGTCCTTCGCGCGCTACCCGCCCGCTGGTGGACGGCTTTGACCTGGGCAAACGTGGGACGCTGGCGGTGATGTGCATGATCGTTCCGGGCCGTGTACAGTAATGCCCCGTGCGGCCCGACGGGCCGGCTGATCCGGTGAGAAGATCACCTCGGCCGACCGGGTAGGCTGTACGTGCAGGTCCGGGTGGCGGAATGGCAGACGCGCTAGCTTGAGGTGCTAGTGCCCGTATAGGGCGTGGGGGTTCAAGTCCCCCCTCGGACACGAACCGAATCCCAACGGTGCGTGGCAAGATCGACATTTGCCCGCACCGTTTGTGATTCCGGGTCGTAGGTCAGGTGCAACCCGAGGCTGCGGTAGACCTCCAGCTTGTGTTCCGGCTCGGCGTCCCGCAGGGCGTCCACGAGGTCTCCGAGCTCCTCGACAATGGCGATGATCTGATCCTCGTTGAGGCGAGCGGGTATGCGGGGTTCTTCTTCGGCTGGCGCTTGGTGGCGTTGCTCGGCGCGTTGCCGTTCTGCCTGGGTTTCTCGCCGCGCTCGCCAAGACCAGCCAAGATCCCGATCACTGCCACTGGATCCCGATCGCACTATTTGCGGCCGCCGACCAGGACCACAACGCCGGCGCCTGGGTTGCCTCTGCCGACATGGCCACCATCGCTGGTCTCGCCCATCTCGCCCATCTCGCCTACGCGCCACGACCCGAAGCCCTCGAGGAGCACAGCTACCTCATCGAGGCGGCAAGACCCGCTGTTCGCGGGCGTACAGCTTCACGAGGTCGTGCGGGTGCCGTCCGCTGCGTCACGCCGAGCAACGTGCTACTTGGTGCCACCCACAGGCACTTGTTGGGCGGCCGCCGCAGGCGCTGCCAGATCGCTCAGGGTGACTGCTCGGTCTCCGGCTGACGGTCGGTGTCGCCGCGAGGACGCTCGTCGCCCGCGACGAGGTAGCGACTTGCGCCGTCGCTTAGGAGCACGCCGAGCATCCACGACAGACCCGCGACGAACGCGAGATCAAAGGTCGCAACTCGTGTGAAGTGGCCGAGGGCCCAGCTGATCGCAGCAATTATTCCTGCTGGCCATGTCAGCCAGAACGATCGCACCGGAGTAGTCGTGAAGCCCACGGAACCTCCTGAGTTGTAGGTGTCGTTCATGACGACCATCCGCGCCCATCAGCTCCCCCGGTAGGTCGAGTAGCCGAACGGCCCGAGCAGCAGTGGTACGTGATGGTGCGCCCCTTTGTTGACGACCTGGAAGGTGACCACGATCTCGGGGTAGAAGGTATGGACGCCGCGATCGACGAAGTACCGCCCAGTGTCGAACCGGAGTCGGTGTACGCCCGCTTGGGGTGCGTACAGCTCGCGGACGCGCCCGTCGGCGTCGGTACAAGCCCGGGCGAGGTGCTGCCACGCGTCGCCATGACAGCGCTCGACGACGACCGCGAGTTCCGGCGCGGGGAGGCCGGTGGTGATGTCCAATACGTGAGTCGAGAGACTCATCAGCCCTCCGATCGCAGGAGTTTGCCCAGCCGGAGGCGGTTGATCGCGGCCAGGTCTGTGAGCGCTACCCGGCGCTCGGTCGCCGGGTCGTTCGCTAACCGGGAGCGGCAGATGGCGAGCAGCTCCGCCGCTGATCGTCCGTTCGCGTAAACCAGGTACAGGTGCCCGAAGCGCTCTTCGTAGGCCGCGTTGGCCTGGCCGAGACTCGTCAGCAGCTCCTCGTCCGCGGTGCCGACTCCTGCCTGCTCTCGCCGCGACCACTGTCCACCGCTGCCGCTCGTTGGCTTGCCGATCTGTGGGTGACCGGCCAACGCCTCGGCAAAGCCGGCCTCGTCGAGCATGGCGGTGCCGGCGTCGGAGGCCGCACAGAGCTCGTCCTCATTGGCGTAGGGCCGCCCGACGATGACCTCGGTCACCCATGCCTCTGCCGAGCAGCACCGGCGTAGGGCCGACCGGAGGCGCTCGTCTTCGGGCGCGGTGTTTAACCGATCCAGACTCCAGGTCGTCATCGGCTCACGCCACCGTCGGTGCCGGCTCGACTGCGATGACGCGTCCGCTCGTCGCTGTCGGTGCGCTGGGCTGCCTTGTTCGCCGCAAAAATGGTCAGGTTGCCGACGGGGCGAGGGCGTAGGGTGCGAGCGTCGATGGCTTTGGCCCTGACCGGTGCTCCGTCTATCCACACCTGCCCCAGGTCGTCCGCCGTGGCCAGCGCAAATACCTTCGCAAGTGCATCCTCTGGTCCGTTCGAGTGGCGTATGCCAATCTCCAGGACCGTGCCCGGACGGGGTCGTATCCAGATCGCGTCGAACCGCCTGCCGGCGCTCAGGTCGCCGATTTGGTCCCGCAGGCCCAGGGCCTGTGCCCCCGCCGCCGTGGCCATGTGCAACAGATGGGCAGCAGTGAGTGGCACGCCGTCCGCGCCGCGCAAACGTTGCAGGAGGTACGTCTGCAGCCCTTCTTTGAGAAGCGAGAAGCCGGTGCCCGCACCCACGTCGCAGCCGAGTGCCACAAGGACGCCGTGGGCGAGGTGGCGGTTGAGCGGGAACATGCCGCTGCCCAGCGCCGCGTTGCTCGTCGGGCAGTGCGCCACGCTGGCCTGGGCCTCGGCCAGCCGGGTCAGCTCGGTGTCAGTCGAATGCACGTTGTGTGCGAAGACGCTCTGTCGGCCGACCAGTCCGTGCCGGTCGTAGCAGTCCAGGTAGTTGGTGGTGCCGGACAGTCGCCGGACCGTGGCGACCTCGTCGAGGTTCTCGTTCAGGTGCGACGTGAACCAGCTGCCCACCACATCCCGGTGCAACTCCCCGCATGACGCGAGCAGTTCGTCGCTGCACGACAACGCGAACCGGGGGGTCACCGCGTACCGACTGCGTCCGACGCCGTGCCAGCGCCGTGCCAGCTCGCGGCCTTCGTCGTAACTGCGCTCTGCGGACGTGTGCAGCTCCGGCCGCAGCATCCGGTCACCGACGACCAGGCCGCTGGTGATCCGTAGGCCGTGCCCCGCGGCCGCCTGGAACAGTGCGTCCACCGCCGGCGCGAAGTGCGAGCCGAAAACCAGAGCGGTGGTCGTGCCTGCCGAGGTGAGGGCCGAGACGAACTCGCCGGCTACCACGCGCGCGTAGTCGATCTCGGCGATCCGTGCCTCCTCGGGCAGCGCGCAGCGTTCCAACCATTCCAGCAACGGCATCCCGAGCGCACCGATGACGCGGACCTGCGGGAAGTGCACATGGGCGTCCACCAGGCCGGGTAGCAGGACTCCATCGGAGAGCTCGACCAGCTGTGCCTCCGGGTGTCGGGAGCGCAGCGTGGCAAAGGCATCCCGCTCGACGATCCGCCCGTCCTCGACGAGCAGCCCCGCATCGCCGTCACAGCGGAGCGCGCCGCCGCGGAACGGGTCGTCGGGAGTGTCGACGACCTGAGCGCGGTAGAGGGTCATGGCCGGGCCGCCGAGGGAGCGCGGTCGTCGGCCATCGCCTGGTGATGTTCCATCCTGCCCAGGAGATCGGCGGCGACGCTGACGGCGATCGTCGCGGGCTCCTTGCCGTGGATGTCGGCGAGCCCGATGGGCGTGGTGATGCGGGCGATGGCCGTGGCGTCGTGGCCCTGTGCGGCGAGTTCGGTGCGGAACCGGGCCCACTTGCCCGCCGAACCGATGAGGCCGATGGTGCCGAATTCACCGCCGCGCAGCATCGCGTCGCAGAGGGAGAGGTCCTCCGCATGGTCGTGCGTCATGATCAACGCGTAGGTGCCTGTGGGCAGCTCGCCGAGCACGGTCTCCGGCAGCACTGCCACCCGGTGGACGTGCACCCGGGCCACCGCATCGGAGAAGACCGCCAACCGGTCCTCGGTGAGCTGCTCCGGGCGGGTGTCGATGAGATGTAGGTCGATATCATGCCGAGCCAGGACACGAGCCAGCTCCAGGCCCACGTGCCCTACGCCGAAGACAGCCACCACCGGCGCCACGGGTAGCGATTCGAGCAACACCGTGACGGTCCCTCCGCAGCACTGCACCCCGTGCTCGTAGGGCGCTTTGTCGGACAGCGCGAGCGTGAACAGCTCGGGCGTCGGGCCGCCTGCGGCCAGCAGCGTACGGGCCCGGTCGATCGCGACCGCTTCCAGCTTGCCGCCGCCGATCGAGCCCCACGTCTGCGTTTCGCTCACCACGAGCTTCGCGCCGGCCGCGCGAGGGGCATGGCCGCGGACCGTCACGAGCGTGACGAGTACACCGGGCTCACGGACGCTGCGCAGGTGCGCCACCGCTGCCAGCCAGGTTCCCTCAGACATGACTCACCGTCCGCAGGGCCCGCTCCGGCGTCGGGTGCCCGGCGTTCGCCGCCCCACCCGGAGCGAGGTCCGCGTCCGCCGTGGGGCCGTGCCCGCCGCACGCCCGGGCCCGCTCGATCGCCCAGAAGACCACCTCGGGGGTGGCCGGCGAGGCGAGGTCGATGCTGATGCCGGCGGGCCCGAACGCGGCCGCCGCCTGGCGCAGGGCCTCGCGCACGGAGAAGGCGAGCATCAGCGGCGGCTCGCCCACCGCCTTGGCGCCGTAGACCGCCCCCTCCTCGGCCGCGTCGGCCAACATCGTCACATTGAAGACCTCCGGCATCTCCGAGAAGCTGGGCAGCTTGTACGCGCTGGCCCCTCGCGTGGCCAGCTGGCCGCGCGCGGCTCCCGTGCCGGTGTTCCAACGGAGGTCCTCCAGGGTCAACCAGCCCGCGCCCTGTACGAACCCGCCCTCGATCTGTCCGATGTCGATGAGCGGTGACAGGCTGTTCCCGACGTCGTGCACGATGTCCACCCGTCGCGTTCGGTACGTGCCCGTGAACCCGTCGACTTCGACCTCGGCGGCGGCCACCCCGTACGCGAAGTACTTGAACGGCGAGCCCTGCATCGCCGCTGAGTCCCAGTACAGCCCCTCGGTGCGGTAGAAACCCGCCGCGAACAGTTGCACCCGCTGGAAGTACGCGGTCCGCACCAGATCGTTCCACTCGACGCCGGTAGGGGCCCCGGTACCCCGCGCCACACCGTCGACGATGCTGATGTCGGCGGCGTTCAGCCCCAGCATGGTGGCGGCCACCCGGGTCAGCCGCTCGCGAAGCTGTTCGCAGGCCTGCCTGACCGCGCCACCGTTGAGGTCGGCACCGCAGCTCGCTGCGGTCGCCGAGGTGTTGGGCACCTTGTCGGTACGTGTGGGCGCCAGCCGCACCCGGCCCAGTGGAATGCCCAGCTCGGTTGCTGCTACCTGCAGCATCTTGGTGTGCAGGCCCTGACCCATCTCGGTGCCGCCATGGTTGATCAGCACCGACCCGTCCCGGTACACGTGCACGAGTGCGCCGGCCTGGTTGAACGCGGTGAGGTTGAACGAGATGCCGAACTTGACCGGCGTGACGGCCAGGCCACGTTTGGCATGCGGATGTGCGGCGTTGAAGGCCGCGACCTCCCGCTGCCGGGCGGCAATGTCACCGGTGTCGACGACCTGACGCCAGAGCCTGTCCAGCCGTTCCGGGTGCCGGACCAACTGGCCGTACGGCGTGGTCTGCCCGCGGCGGTAGAAGTTGCGTCGGCGCAGTTCCATCGGGTCGATGCCGAGCAGTGGGGCGCAGCGGCCGAGGATGTCCTCGATGACCAGCATCCCCTGCGGGCCCCCGAAGCCCCGGAAGGCAGTGCTGGATGTCTTGTGGGTGCGCACGATGCGGCCGTTGAGTCGTACATGTGGCAACCAGTACGCGTTGTCAACGTGGCACAGCGCGCGGGCCAGCACCGGCTCGGACAGGTCGAGGCTCCAGCCGCCGTCCGAGGTCAGGGTCGCTTCGAGCGCGAGCAGCCGGCCCGCCGCATCGAACCCGACCCGCCACTCGACGAGAAACCCGTGCCTCTTGCCCGACATGGTCAGGTCCTGGGCGCGGGTCAGGCGCACCCGTACCGGGCGGCCGGTGCACGTCGCGCCCAGCGCGGCGATGGCAGCGAGGCCGTGTGGCTGCATCTCCTTGCCGCCGAAGCCGCCGCCCATGCGCAGGCACTGGACGGTCACCTCGTTGCTGGCCCGGCCCAGCACGTGGGCGACTATCTCCTGGGTCTCCGAGGGGTGCTGGGTACTGCTCTGCACGAAGACCTGCCCGGCTTCGTCGACGTGGGCCAGCGAGCTGTGCGTCTCCAGGTAGAAGTGCTCCTGCCCGGCGATTTCGAGTTCCCCACCGAAGACGTGCACGGCGTCGGCCAGACCGGTCTCGACGTCGCCCCGCACCAGTTGCGGCATGGCGCCCTGGAAACTGTCGGCGGCGATCGCCTCCCGCACGGTCACGTAGGAGGGCAACGGCTCCGTCTCGACCTCCACGGCGGCCGCGCCCACACGTGCCGCCTCGTACGTCTCGGCGAGCACCCAACAGACGGCGTGGCCGAAGAACATGACTTCCTCGGGGAACAATGGCTCGTCCTGCTTGATCCCGGCGTCGTTCACTCCGGGCACATCGGCGGCCGTGAGCACCCGGACGACACCTGGCACGCGGAGCGCCGGGGCGACTCGCAGCGCGGTGACCCGGGCGTGCGCCTGGGGCACCTGTACCGGGTGGGCGTGCAGCACATCCTTGGTACGAGGGATCAGGTCGTCGGTGAACTGTGCCGCACCGGTGACGTGCAGCCGCGCACTCTCGTGCGGGACCGCTGCACCCACCGCGGGACTCTCCGGCCTCTCAGACAGCGCGCTCATTCCGTGGCCTCCTCTCGGCCTGGTGCTCGGTGGCCGCGGCGATCCGTCCGCCGGGGACTGCGGCGATCTCGTACGGGGCCGGGTTCTCGGCGTAGAGCTTGAGTAGGCTCTGGCCGAGCATCGCGGCTCGATACTCGGCGCTGGACCGGTGGTCGTCCTGCGGTGTGCCCTCGCGGCGCAAAGACCGAGCGGCGGCAGCGACGGTGGCTGCGGACCAGGGGTTGCCCTCCAGCGCCGCCTCGGTCGCCCGGGCCCGGATCGGTGTGGCCGCCACCCCACCCAGGCCGATGCGTGCGCGGGTGACCGTTCCACCGACGACGTCGAGGGCGAAGCCGACGGCGACGCTGGTGACGTCGTCGAACCGCCGCTTCGCAATCTTGTGGAAGGCGACGAGGCCGGCGAGCGGGCGTGGGATCCGCACTGCCCGGATCAGCTCGTCGGAGCGACGAACGCTGCGCCGATACCCGGTGAAGTAGTCCGCCAGCGGCACCCTGCGTTCGCCGTCGACGCTGACCAGGATGACCTCGGCGGCAAGCGCGAGCAACACCGGCGCGGTGTCGCCCACCGGGGATCCGGTGCCCAGGTTGCCGCCAATGGTGGCTCTGTTGCGGATGAGCCTGGAGGCGAAGAGGGGGAACATGTGGGCGAGCAGCGGCACCCGGCCCGCGAGGCGGCGCTCGATCTCGCTGAGGGTCAGTCCGGCACCGACCTCGATGCTCTCCGGCGTGATCATCAGCTTCCGCAGCTCCGCGAGGCGGTCGATCGCGAGGACCGACTCGGCCCGGGCGCCCTGCAGGTTCACCTGCACACCCCAATCGGTGGAGCCGGCCACCACGGTGGCAGTGGGCTGCTCGCGAAGCCGTCGCAGGGCGTCGGGCAGCGAGGCCGGCCGGACGAACTCCCGGCCCCCGTGCCGCAGCCGAACGGGCCGGGGCGGCGCCGTGGGCGCCTGCTGGCGTTGCACAAGCTGGTCGTCGGGCACCGGTGGACCGAGTGCGAACGCGGCGTCGCGAATCGGCCGGTATCCGGTGCAGCGGCACAGGTTGCCGCTGAGGGCGTCCAGGTCGAAGCCGTTGGGCCCCTTGTCGTGTCCGGTCACGTCGCCGTCCGGGGACGCCCGTCTTCCGGCCCGGTAGTACTCGGCAGCCATGCTGCAGACGAAGCCGGGTGTGCAGTAGCCACACTGCGATCCACCGCGGACGGCCATCTCGTGCTGGACCGGGTGCAGGCGGTCGGGGCTGCCCAGCCCCTCGGCAGTGCGGATCTCCTGGGCATCCAGGGCGGCGACCGGCAACAGGCATGCGTTGACCGCCACCCATTCGGTGGGCGAATCAAAGCCGGGTCGGGCGACGAGCACCGCGCAAGCGCCGCACTCACCCTCTCCGCAACCCTCCTTGCAGCCGGTGAGGCCTCGTCCACGCAGCCATTCCAGCGCCGTGGTGTGTGGCGTGACATCCCCGAGTGGAGTGATCCGGCCGTTGACCGTGATGTCGCCGCCGCTCCGCGTGGTGTCGTCAGGCAGCGGGGGCGTGTCGGTCGACACCGCTCGGCCCGCGGTCGGCTCCTGCCGACCGGGTAGGTCCGGTCGGAATGCATGGTGCGTCCCGGTCATCTTCTTCCCCTCATCAACAGCTTCCCGAGCGGCTGTCCCTCCGTACGTACGCGCCGCCCGCGAAGCCAGGTCTGCCGGACGATGCCGGCCAGCCGTCGACCCGAGTACGCCGTCAGCTGGTGACGGTGCAGTAGGCTCGCCGGATCGACCACGAAATCGGCGTCCGGGGCGAAAACACACAGATCCGCGTCGGCGCCGGCGGCGATGCGACCCTTGTACGGCAGCCCGACGCGCTCGGCTGGGCGCTGCGCCATCCAACGCGTCACGTCGGCCAGCGAGTGCCCGCGCGAGCGGGCCGCCGTCCATACCACCGGCAGTCCCAGCTGCAGGCCCGCGATGCCACCCCACGCTTTGCCGAAGTCGCCGTGTTCGAGCAGCTTGAGCTCGGGCGTACAGGGTGAGTGGTCCGAGACGACCATGTCGATGTCTCCGGCGGCGAGCGCCTGCCACAACCGGTCCTGGTTGCCGCCGTCGCGGATCGGCGGGCAGCACTTGAACTGGGTCGCTCCATCCGGGATATCGGTATCGGACAACGTCAGGTAGTGCGGGCAGGTCTCCACCGAGACATCGACACCGGCAGCCCTGGCTGCGGTGAGCCCTGACAGCGCGTGGGCGCTGGACAGGTGCAGGACGTGGGCCCGGCCACCGGTCGCGCGCGCGGCGTTGATCACCTGGTCGATCGCGCGATCCTCGGCCCGGTGCGGGCGGGAACGCAGGAAGGCCGCGTACTCCGGCCCGGTGGGGCGTGGCGCCAGTGCGACCACCTCGGCGTCCTCGGCGTGCACGATCAGCATCGCACCGAGGCGAGCCGTCTCTGCCATCGTCGCGACGAACTCCGCAGCGTCCAGCGGTGGAAACTCCGGCACCCCGGAGTCGAGCAGGAAGCACTTGAAGCCGAAGACTCCGCCGTCGTGCAGGGCCGCCAGATCGGTGATGTTGCCCGGCACTGCCCCGCCCCAGAAGCCCACGTCGACGTAGGTCTGGCCGCGGGCGCAGCCCTGCTTGGTGGCCAGCGCGGTGGGCGTGGTCGTCGGTGGAATGCTGTTGAGCGGCATGTCCACGATGGTGGTCACTCCGCCGGCTGCGGCTGCCCGGGTCGCGCTGGCATAGCCTTCCCACTCGGTACGACCGGGCTCGTTGACGTGCACATGGGTGTCGACCAGGCCCGGCAGAAGCACCTCGTCATCAGCGAGAGTGATCGACTCCTGGGCTTCCAGCTTCGCGTCGAGTGGTGCCACGACGGCGATGCGCCCGTCACGCACACCGATCACACCCGCGGTCTCGGTGCCCTCGATGACCACGCGTCGACTGCGAAGGACGAGATCCAGCATCATGATCGCGCCTCGTCGGGCCGTCCGGCGATCAGCGGACAACAGATGGCGAGGCGGTGACGCCCGGAGTCGGCCATGTCGCTCGTCAGTTCACAGGAAGGACGGCACGGCGAGCCAGGCGTCGCCCGGCTCGGGCGCGTCGTCGCGGGTCACGGCGGCCTCGATGAGCCCGTACGGCCGGTCGGTGGCGGTGAACACCTCGCCGCTGTTCTCCAGGCCGAATCGGGCGAGGTCAACGGGGAAGTGATGCTTGTTGGGTGCGGAGAAGCGGATCTCGGCCACCTCTTCGTGAGCCTTGAGCACGTGCGCTCCCATCAGATAGAGGGTCTCCTGTAGCGCCCGGCTGTAGGTGGTGGCGAAGGTCTCCAGCAGCGACGCACTGATGGCGCCGTACGTCGAGTTCCAGTCGACCTCGGTACCCGCGTACCGCCACCTCGCGACGAGCGAGGTGGCGAGGATGCGGTCGTCGGTCTCCTGCAACGTCGTGTATTCGTCCCGGAGGAAACCCTTGAACTCCGAACCGGTCGACTTGAGCAGGACCAGGTCACGTAGGCCGGAAACCACGCGGACCAGCTGCTCGGCGTTCCGCCCGGAGAGCGTGACCACGGTCGTCCGGACGGCTCCGCCGCGGCGGAGGAACGCGTGGTCGTGGCCGGCCCCGTCGACGTCGATTCGGTCCCAGGCGTACTGCTCGACGCGGACCTGGGCGCCGGACGCCTTGGGGGACGCCTCGATCAGCCGTTGGCCGACCGCGATCGCGTAGTCCTCGGGAGACGTGACGCCGTGCTTCTTGGCGTACACGAAGGCGGTGTTCTTCTGGGTGTCGGTCGGTAGCACATCCCGCTGGTCTCCCTCGACGTGCGCCGCGGCGAAGTCACCGCGTAACGCCGTGGAGACGTTCAGATCCCAGATCTCGTGTCGCGGGTTGTCCCGGTAGATGCGCACTACGCGGTTCTCGGCCTTGCCGTACTGGTCGAAGCTGAGCACGGTACCCATGACGTCCCTCCTACGTGTCGGTCGGTCGTCCTGTCGATGTCCGCATCGTGGTGGCCGTCCAGCCGGTGGCCGTCCAGCCGGTGGCCGTCCAGCCGGTGGCCGTCCCCGATCAGCTCCCCACCCGGGGCGCGGATCGGGTGCGAGCCGCCGGATCCCGTCTCGTGCTGATGCCGACGGCAACGAGGCAGGGCCAACGCGTAGGAGTCGAGGCGATCCCCAAGTGGATCTCCACCGCGCCCGAGAGGGACGGGGCTCGTGGACGTCGGGTTTCCTTCATCGTGGGATCACCGTCCACCGCTGACCTGTCGCCGCCCTATCGGCGATCTCTTGTCGTCCTGCTCGCCGTCGATATCTTCGTGATAGACGCGGCGTCCCCAATGCAGTGTCATGAGCCTGCGAGTCATGTCGGCGGCGCCGACCGAGCCTGATCCCCGAGGCGCTGCGGCGCGTCCCCTGACCATCTGTGTCTTCTGCGGCGCCCGGCCGGGCCGGCGGGCGGCCGACACCGAGGCGGCCCGGCACCTGGGTCTGCTGATCGGCCGACGCGGTCACCGGTTGCTCTACGGCGGTGGTGGTTCGGGGCTCATGGGCGAGGTGGCGTGGTCCGCGCAGCGGCACGGTGCGCCCGTGACCGGGGTCATTCCCACGTTCCTGGTCGAGAAGGAGCGAGGCATCGCGGCACCACCGCAGCAGACGGTGGTCACCTCGACGCTGGGCGAGCGCAAGGTGGCGTTCCTCACCCAGGCCGACGCGTTCGTCGCCCTGCCCGGCGGGTTCGGGACTCTCGACGAGGTGCTGGAGGTGATAAGCCTCAACCAGCTGAAAGTGTTGACCAAGCCGATCGTGCTGGTCAACACCGACGGGTTCTGGGATCGGTTCCTCGGAATGGCGCAGGAGCTGACCGACTGGGGCTTCACCGATCCCGACCTCGGCTCGCTCTGCTCGGTGACCGGCACCACGGAGGACGCGCTGCGGTGCGTGGAGAGGCACGCGAACCACACCGCGGGACTGGCCGCCGTCGACGCGGAGCGGCTCTGAGCCGAGTTCATCGGTTGCCGAGTCCCATAGGCGGGTCGTGACCCACTCTTCGTACCTCGACGGTCCGCGCATGCTGCACGACAGCGACACCGCCGACCGAGGTGCGACCGACCGCTCGGGTGGCCGCCCGGCGGCACCTCGGCCGCCGCCAGGTCACCTGCCGCGAGGGCCGTGTCACGGGCAGCCGCCGGGTCGGCCCAGGTGTCTGTTCAACGGACGTCCGCCGCCGGCGCCCACTGTCGATCACTGCGTACCGGAGCGTTCAGAGGTCGACCGGCCGCCCGTTCGGGGCGTCCGTCGAGCGGGCGGGGTGGGCTTGTCAATCGCCTGACCCGACCGCCACCGCGGTCAGGATCAACCGGTCGGTCGCCAGGAAGCGTCCGGAGAACCGGGACCGCGGTCCGTCGACGAGCAGTTGCGCGCTGAACCGGCCCGCAGTGGGGTCGATGGTCAGCCGGGCGTCCGGCAGTCCGAGCCACCGTCCGGTCAGCGGAAACCACGCCTTGTACACCGCTTCCTTCGCGCTGAACAGCAGCCGGTCCCAATGCGTCCGAGGATGGGCACTGCGCAGGTCGCGCAGCATGTCGGCCTCGCCGGGCGCGACGATGTAGTCCTGGGTTCCGGCCGGCAGTGTCTGGTGCGGCTCGGCGTCGATGCCAACCGACATCAGGTCGGCCGAGCGCGCGACGGCGGCCGCTCGGTAGCCGGTGCAGTGCGTGATGCTGCCGACCACCCCGGTCAGCCAGACCGGCGCCCGTTCGGCACCGATCCGGATCGGTGCCGGAGCCACACCGAGCCGCCGCAGGGCTTCGCGCGCGCAGCGGCGGGCGGTGACGAACTCCCGGCGCCGGAGGTCGACGACGTTCGCCACCAGGTCCTCCTCGCCAGGGAACACCGGCTCGCCGGGTATGTCGGAGAACGCCTCAGCGGTGCGTACGGCGGCCGGGAGCAGAGTCGCGAGCATCGACCAGAGTCTACGGCCTGAGCGCGGTGGACACCCCCTATCGTCCACGTATCCCGGACCGGCGCCTCCAACCGGTAACGGCGGGACAGCGGGCCGATAGGCGACCGGCCGAGAGTCGGCCCATGACCATCACTCCTGACGAGCGCGAGGATCTGCTGGCCGCGGCACGGCGCAGTGTCACGGAACGGCTGCTGCGCGGAGCCGCGCCGACCGCGAGCCCGGTGCAGACACCGGACGCCGCACGGTCGCCCGAGGAGCCCGTCCCGCTGTCGCCGGAGCAGCATTCTCTGTGGCTCGTCGGAGAGATGCTCGGCGCACACGAGGGGCTCTACAGCGTGCATGAGGTCGTGCGACTGCACGGGGCCGTAGAGGTCAGCAGATTGCGGACCGCGCTGGATCGTCTGGTGGCCCGGCACGAGGCGTTACGTACCGTCGTCGTCGAGACCGAGGACGGACCGATGCAAATCGTCCGCGCCCCGGGGCCGGCCGCCTTCACCGTGGTGGACCGGACCGAGCACGGAGGCGACCCGATGGCCTCGGTCCGGGCCAAGCTGGCGCGGCGCTTCGACCTCGAGGCGGGACCGCTGTTCCGCGCTGCTCTCGTCGAGGCGGACGGCGATCACCTCCTGGTGCTGCACCTGCACCACCTGATCGCCGACGAATGGTCCTGCCAGATCCTGGCCACCGACCTCAGCCGGCTCTATCGCGGCGTCGCGGACGTCGCGGCGCCGGGTCGCTACACCGACTACGCGCGCCGGGCCCTCGAAGGCGCTGCCGACGGCCGGCAGACCCACCTGGACCATTGGCGCCGGGCCCTCTCGGATGTCGACCCGTACCTGGAACTTCCCATCGACCGGCCGCACCCGCCCGAACCGACATACCGCGGCGACGGGGTCGTGATGACCGTGCCCCCGAACACGGCGAACCGGCTACGGCAGGTCGCTGCCGAGGCCGGCGTGACGCCCTTCGTCGCGGTGCTGGCGGGGCTCGCGGCCACCCTTGGTGGCTACAGCGGGCAAACGCGTTTCGCGGTGGGGACGCCCATGTCGCGCCGTGGCACGGCCGGCACCGACGAGACTGTCGGGCTCTTCGTCAACACCGTCGCCGTTCCGGTCGATCTGGCTGACGGGCCGGAGCTGCGTGACCTCATGATCCGCCTGCGCCGGACCGTGGCCGGGGCGCTGGACCATGCCGACGTCAGCATCGAGGAGGTGGTCCGCGCGCTGAACGTGCGACGCGCGCCGGATCGCAACCCGCTGTTCCAGGTGTTGTTCCAATACCTGGACGACCACGAGGACTGGTGGGACCTTCCGGGTATCACCACCGAGCCGGTCGACCTCGACGAGGCCACCGAGAAGTTCGAACTCACGCTGGTGGCGCGCGACGACGACGGCGCGATCCGCCTGGAGCTCCGGTACGCCACGGATCTGTTCGAGGCCGATACCGCACGGCGGCTGCTGCGCAGTCTGGTTGCCGTCCTGGAGCAGATGGCCGCCGATCCCGCACGCCGGACCGGCGACCTTGATCTGCTGGGGGCCGACGACCTGCACCGGCAGCTCCGGTCCTGGAACGACACCGAGGTGCCGCTGCGCGAGACGACCCTGGCGTCCCTGTTCGCCGAGCAGGCGGCCCGGACCCCGGATGCCTGCGCCGTCGTCGACGACCAGGAGACGCTCACGTACGCGGAACTGGCGCACCGAGTGAGCCGGGTAGCCGCGGGGCTGCGGCGAGCCGGGGTAGGACCCGATGTGCCGGTCGGGGTCTGCCTGCAGCGCTCGTTCAGGCTGGTGACCGCGCTGCTTGCTGTCGAGTGGGCAGGTGGCGCGTACGTGCCGCTCGATCCCGATCATCCCGACGGCCGACACGCGATGATCGTCGCCGACACCGGGATGTCCGTCGTCCTGGTCGACCAGGAGACCGCCGGTCGTTGGACCGGCGACGAGGTCGTCGTGCTGGACGTGGACCGGCAGGCGGCGATCACCGACGACGGCACTTCCGGCCTGACGGCAGTGTCACCGGACGACCTCGCATACATCATCTTCACCTCCGGCTCGACCGGGCGGCCCAAGGGCGTCTGTGTACCGCACCGGGGTGTGGTCAACCGGCTGCAGTGGATGCAGAAGGCCTACCCGATCGGCACCGGCGACACTGTCGTCCAGAAGACGCCGTTCAGCTTTGACGTGTCGGTGTGGGAGTTCTTCTGGCCGCTGACCGTCGGCGCGCGTCTGGTGGTCGCCGAGCCTGGTGGACATCAGGACCCGGCGTACCTGGCGGACCTCATCCGCCGCAGCGCCGCGACCGTCGTGCACTTCGTGCCCTCGATGCTCGCGGAGTTCCTCGCCGATCCCACGGTCGACGACCTTCCCAGCCTGCGCCACGTCATCTGCAGCGGCGAAGCCCTTCCGGCCGGGCTGGCGGATCAGGCTCGCTCCCGGCTCACCGCCGAGTTGCACAACCTGTACGGCCCGACCGAGGCGTCGATCGACGTGTCCGCGTACACCTGTGTGTCTGCGCCGGGCGAGGCGACCGTCCCGATCGGCAGGCCGATCGACAACACGCGGCTGTACGTCCTGAACGACGCCCTGCGCCCGATGCCCGTCGGGGTGCCCGGCGAGCTGTTCATCGGTGGTGTCGGCCTCGCCCGCGGATACGTCGGCCGGCCCGTACTGACCGCTGGCTCCTTCGTGCCCGACCCGTTCCACGGCGGCCGGATGTACCGGACGGGCGACGTCGCGCGGTGGCGTACCGACGGATCCCTCGAATTCCTCGGACGGATCGACGATCAGGTCAAGGTACACGGCCACCGCATCGAGCTCGATGAGATCGTTTCGACCCTGCTGGCCCGCCCCGACATCGCGCAGGCCGCAGTGGTGCCACAGCAGACCTCGGCCGGCGCTCTGCGGCTGGTCGCCTATGTGGTGCCGACGCCCGGGCACGTGCTGTCGGCGAGCGATCTGACGGCCCATCTGCGCGGCACGCTGCCGGAGTACATGGTCCCGGCCACGTACGTGCCCCTGGACGCGCTGCCGCTGACCTCGAGCGGCAAGGTGAACCGGAAGGCGCTGCCGGACGTGTCACCGGCAGCCGCATCGCGAGCGGAGCCGACCAGGCCACGCGACGAGACCGAGCGGGTGCTGGCCGCGATCTGGGCCGAGCTGCTCGATCTCGACTTCTGTGGCGTGCGGGACAACTTCTTCGACATCGGTGGCGACTCGATCCTGGCGGTGCGGATCGCCAACCGGGCTCGCGCCGCCGGCCTGCCGGTGACCCCGCGTCTGCTGCTACGGCACCAGACGGTGGCCGAGGTGGTGGCGGCGCTCCGCGCCACGGACGGCCCGGCCGCTGACGGCCACGGCGCCGCCCCGGCCCGCGCTGCCGAACCGCTACCGGACGGCGTGGAGTCCGTGCACCGGCTCTCCGCCCTCCAAGAAGGGATGCTGTTCGAGACGATCGCCTTCCCGGCGGAGAACCGGTACGCGCAGTACCACGCCTTCGATGTGGACCAGCCGCTCGACGAGGAGGCGCTGGCCTCGGCGCTGCGCGAGGTCTGCGCCCGGCACCCCGCGCTGCGCAGCCGGTTCGCCTGGCGCGGGCGGCCACATCCGGCCCAGGAGGTGCACTGTCGCGCAGAGCCGGAACTGGTCGTCCTCGACTGGCGCGCCGACGCGTCTCCGCGGCGGTACGAGGACTTCCTCGCCGAGGACCGGGCCGAACCGATCGAGCTGACCGGTCCGATCAACCGATTCACCGCGCTGCGCACCGGTGACTCGTCCTACCGGCTGGTGTGGCGGACCCACCACATCCTGCTCGACGGATGGAGCACCGAGATAGTGGTCCGGGAACTGTTCCAGATCGTCGGCGGCCTCCGCAACGGCACGTCCGTCGACCTCCCCGACCCGGTGCCGGCGGCAGCACATCGGGCGTGGCTCGCCGGACGCGACCGCGACGCGGACGCCGTGCACTGGCAGAAGGTGCTCGGCGGATTCACCACGCCGACCGCGCTACCGGTCAACCGGTTGCCGACGGAGGAAGGCGGCCGGGCGGGTACGGCGCTCGAACTGCTGAACCTGGACCGGGGCCAGCTGGATCGGTTGACCGAGGTGTCGCGCCGCTGGCGGGTGTCGCTGGGCTCGCTGGTGACCGCGGCCTGGGGACTGCTGCTGCGTCGGTTCGGTGGCGGGGACGACGTGGTCGTCGGGGTCACCGTCAACGGGCGGTCCGGGGACTTCCCTCGGATCGAACAGGTCGTCGGCCTGCTGATGAACACCCTCCCGGTCCGGATGCGGATCGAAGAGGGGATCACCGCCGGCGCGGTGGCCCGCGCAGTCCAGGATCAGATGGCCGAGTTGCACGAGCACGTCCACTGCTCGCTGGTCGACGCCAAGCGGCAGAGCGCGGTGCGGGCGGACGAGCGCCTGTTCGACAGCATCGTGGTGTTCCAGCACGAGGAGCGCGAACCGGCGCTGCCGCCGGAAGTGTCCCCGGTGCCCGGTAGCACCGCGCTGGACAGTGGCTACCCGCTGGTGCTGGACGTGACGGCGGGGGACGGGCTGTGCCTGCAACTGGCGTACCAACGCACCTGCGGCGAGGCGGAGACCATCCGGCGGCTGCTCGCGCACCTGGCGATCATCCTCACCGCGATCGCCGATGACCGGTCCGGCTCGATCGACACGCTCGACGCGTTGCCCGACGTCGAGCGCGAACGTGTGCTCCGGACATGGAACGACACCGACGCGTGGTACCCGTCGGAGACGTGCCTGCACGAGTTGTTCGAGCAGGCGGCTCGCGAGAATCCCGCCGCTACGGCGATCGTCGATGTCGACGGATCCTCGGTCTCCTACGCCGACCTGGACGAGTCCGCGAACAGGCTGGCGCACCACCTGCGTGCCCGAGGCGTCGGCCCCGAGCAGATCGTCGGCGTGCTCCTGGACCATTCCGTCGAGATGTTCGTGGCCCTGCTCGGCGTGCTCAAGGCCGGCGGCGCCTATCTCCCCCTAGACCCCGGCCATCCAAGTGACCGGCTGAAGTACTACCTGCGGGACAGCGGTGCCCGGCTCGTGGTGACCCGGGCCGACCTCGCGGCGCTGGCCACCGACGGCGAGAACCTGCCCGCGGTGCTGCTCGACGCCGAGGCCGCGCAGATCGCAGAGCGACCGGCCACGTCGCCCCAGACGGGTGTCACGGCGCGCAACCTGGTCTACATCATGTACACCTCCGGCTCGACCGGACGGCCGAAGGGCGTGCTGATCGACCATCGAGGTCTGATCAACTATCTGTGGTGGGCGCGTTCCGGCTATGGGATCGACGGCGCGGACGGCGCTCCGATGGTCGGCTCCATCGCGTTCGACCTCTCCGTTCCCAATTTCTTCCTGCCGCTGACGGCCGGGCTGAGCGTGACACTGTTGCCGCCCGACGAGGGCCTCGGAAATCTCGCCGACCTGCTCACCGAGCCGGCCGACTTCAGTCTGCTCAAGATCACGCCGGGGCATCTCGACGTGCTGCGTCGGATGGTGCAGCCCGACAGCGTCCATTCGGTGCGCACCTTCGTGGTGGGCGCCGACGAGGTGCGTACGGAAACCGCCCTGGGCTGGCGTAAGGCGGCTCCACGGGCACGGATCATCAACGAGTACGGCCCGACCGAGACGGTGGTCGGCTGCTCGACCTATGTCCTGCCGGACGAAGTCGATCCGGAGCTGCCGCTCCCGATCGGCCGGCCCATCGCCAACATCCGGATGTACGTGCTCGACCGTCACCTCTCCCCGGTACCGATCGGTGTGACGGGGGAGTTGTTCATCGGCGGTGACGGTGTCGCCCGTGGTTACCATCGCAGGCCGTCGGTCACGGCGGAGCGGTTCCTGCCGGATCCGTACGCGTCGGAGCCGGGCGCCCGGTTCTACCGGACCGGGGATCTGGCCCGGTGGCGCGCCGACGGGAACCTCGACTTCCTGGGCCGTTGCGACGATCAGGTGAAGATCCGCGGATACCGGGTCGAACTGGGGGAGATCGAGGCCCGGCTGCTGGCTCATCCCGACATCGTCGAGGGTGCGGTCGCCGCCTTCGCCCACGAGTCAGGCGACCGTCGGCTGGTCGCGTACCTGGTGCCCCGCCCCGATGGGCAGCTGCCGAGCGCCGTTGACCTGCAGGAATGGCTGGCCCGCGACCTGCCCACCTACATGCGTCCCGCACAGTTCGTCTGTCTGCCGGAGCTGCCGCTCACGGCGGCCGGCAAGGTCGACCGCAGCCGGCTGCCGGCACCGGGCCCGGTCACCCGGGATGAGGAAGCCGGGTACGTCGCTGCCCGCACCGAGACCGAGCGACGCCTGGTCAGTGTCTGGGAACAGGCGCTCGGTGTGACCGGGGTCGGCGTGCACGACGACTTCTTCGGGCTCGGTGGCGACTCCATCGTCTCGGTGCGGTTGGTCGCTCTGGCACAGGAGTACGGTCTCGCCGTCAACCCGCGTGACGTGTTCCGCCATCCGACCGTCGCCGGTCTCGCGGCCGTGGTGACCCTCGCGGAGCCGGCAGCGGCGGAGCCCGCTCCGGAGCGATCGGCTGCGGAGCCACCGGTGGCCGGGCCCGACCCGCTCACCGGGCTGGACGACGAGGCTGCCGCCGTCCTGCGTACCCAGCTGAGGGAGTTGGACACGGCCGAGGTGTACCGGCTCACCCACCTGCAGACCGGCATGCTGCTGCACCGGCTCGCCGACCCGCAGCGGGACGAGTACTTCCGCCAGTTCATCTGGGACCTCGACGGCGATCTCGACGTGGGAACGTTCGTGACGGCGTGGCAGCGGGTCATCGACCGGCATGCGGCCCTGCGGACCCGGTTCATCTGGCAGGACCTGCCGCACCCGGTGCAGGTCGTCGTCCGCGCCCAGCCGATCGTGGTCGAACGCTGGGACTGCCGTTCCACTCCTGACGGCGAGCGCGTGGGCTGGCTGGAGCGGCTGGCCGCGGACGAACGGGAGCGCGGGATCGACCTCACCGCCGGACCGCCGATGCGGCTGGTTCTGATCCGAACCGGTTCGACGCGCCACCGCCTGCTGTGGAACGTCCACCACCTGGTGCTGGACGGCTGGAGCCGGTCGATCGTGAGCCGTGAGGTGCTGGAGACATACGCCGCTATGCGTACCGGCGGTGCCCTGCCGGCCGATCCGCCGGCACCGTTCCGTGACTACCTGTCCTGGCTCGACCGCCACCCGGCGAACCGGGACATGGGTTACTGGCGGCGAACGTTGGCCGGCCTGCGCGGTCCCACGCCGCTACCCGCCGTCGCAGCGGGTCGACGCCCGGGAACCGGCATCGGCGTCGAGGAGAGCACTCTCGCCGATTCGCTGTTCCAGGCTCTGCGCGACACCGCAGCTCGTTACCGGATCAGCCTGCCGAATCTGTTGCAGGGGGCGTGGGCGTTGCTCCTGAGCCGGCACTGCGGCACCGATGACGTCGTCTTCGGCACCACGCTGGCCGGCCGGTCCGCCGACGTGCCCGGCATCGACCGCATGGTCGGGATGCTGATGAACACCCTGCCCACCCGGATCGGCGTGTCCCCGGACATGTCGATCGGCGACTGGCTCACCGAGGTGCACCGAGGCCGCCTGACCCAACAGGAGCATGCCGGCGCATCCCTGGTGGAGATTGCCCGATGCGTCGATGTGCCCCGCGGAGAACGGCTGTTCACCAACCTGTTCGTCCTGGAGCGCGCCGCCGACGAGGAGGAGGGCGAGTGGGCCGGCCTGCGGGTCGACCAGAGCGACGGCGCTCCGGGCGAGACCGCGTACCCGTTGGTGCTCACCGTGAGCGTCGCCGGTCACCTCGAGCTCGGACTGAAGTTCGAGCACGCAGTCTATGACCGGGACGCGGTCGCGGAACTCCTCGGGCACTACCGAATGCTGCTCGAGGCCGTCACCGTTGCGCCCGCCGACGACCCGGTCGCCGCGTGGCGCGAAGTCGTACCCGCGCCGGTCGTTCCGGAACCGGCTCCGGCCGCGTCGTCGGGCGCCGCCGGGCCGGCCGGGATGGGGCTCGCCGCCGCCGTCACGGAGGCCGAGCGGGTGCTCGCGGAGATCTGGAAGGGCGTGCTGCGCCTCGACCGGGTGGGGCCAGAGGACGACTATTTCGCCCTCGGTGGCGATTCGGTCCTCGCCTTCCAGGTTGTCACCCTGGGGCGGCGTGCCGGCCTGTCGATCACTGTGCAGGACGTGCTGCGCGACACCAGGCTGCGAGACCTGGCCGCCACCGTGGCGCCGGGCGCGGCGGTGGAGGTGGCGGCCCCGCGTGCCGAGCACCCGGACCCCTGGTCGGCGGTACCGCTCACTCCGGCGCAGCATCGTCTGCTCGACCAACGTGTGCCGCACGACCACTACAACCAGTCGGTGCAGGTGGACTGGCACGGCGCCGCCGATCCGGGCCGCCTGGGACGGGCTCTGCGGGCGCTGACCGCCCAGCACGACGCGCTGCGGTTGCGTCTCGACCGCGCCGCGCCCGACCGGCGCCAGCGGGTCGCGCCGGTGTCGGACACCAATCCGCTACGGGTGGTCGATCTCGGCACCCGGACAGCCGATGAGCGACGGGACGAGATCCGGGCCATCGCCGATCGGCTGCACACCGGTCTCGACCTGGCCGACGGCCCCCTGCTCAGGGCGGCACTGATCCGGGCCGACGGATTCGACGACCGCGTCGTGGTGGTGGTCCACCACTGGGCCGTGGACACGTATTCCTGGCGCATCCTGCTCGACGACCTCGCCACCGTGTACCGAACCGACGATCCCGCCGCGCTCACGCCGGTCCCGACCTCGTTCGGGCAGTGGGCCACGCGGCTCGCCGCGTACGCGAGCAGCGGGAAGCTGGACGAGGAACGCGAGTTGTGGCAGGCGGTGGCTCGCGAGCCGGTGGCGCCACCGCCCGCAGTTGATGTAGGCGGCATCAATCGTGAGTCGGCGACCCGCACGGTCGAGGCGGTGCTCGATGAAGCGGACACGAGCCGGCTGACCCGCAGGGCGGCGCACGGGGTGCCGATGCAGACGCTGGTGCTGGCCGCTCTCGGGGACGTGCTGGTGGAATGGGCCAGCGGCGGCCTCCCGGTCTCGGTCGACATCGAGGGCCACGGCCGCGAGCCGCTGTTCGATGATGTGGATCTCTCCCGCACCGTCGGCTGGTTCACCGCCAGGTACCCGGTGGTCGTCCGGCCGGTCGGCCGGGGTGGCGTCGACACGGCGGTGGACGCCCTGGCCGACACCCTGGCGGCGATTCCGCACCATGGGATCGGACATGGACTGTTGCGTCACCTGGCGGGCCAGGCCGATCTGGCATCCAGGTCGTGGGTCAGCCTGACCCACTTCGGTCATCTGCTCGACCAGGGCGACGGTGCGGGCCTGTTCCACGGCGTGTACGACGACTCGACGGCCCGGGCCCCCGCCGGCGAGCGCCGCTACCTCCTGGACGTCAGGTCGTGGGTGCGAGACGGCCGGCTGCACGTCGACTGGACCTTGGCCGGAAACGTCGAGGAGCGGGTGGGCCGCCGGCGTCTTCAGGAGCACCTGCAGCGACTTCGCAAGCTGGCGGCACCGGCCGACCGGCCGGTTCCGGCGTCCTGGCAGCGCCTCGAGCCGGGCTCGGCACTGATGGCCGCCGCGCGTCGGCGGTGTCAGGCGCCGGCGGTGAGTGTCGCGGTGATCGCCGACGGGCAGGTCGCCCGGGCCTGGGGTGAGGGAACGACCGACGCCCGTGGGGGTGCGGCGGTCGATGCCGAAACGATCTTCCAGGCCTGTTCGGTGAGCAAACACGTCACCACGGTGGGCGTGCTGCGGCTGGCCATGGACGGCGTGCTGGACCTGGACGCGGACGTGCGTACCCACCTGACAGGCGGGTTGCGCGGCGCGTCGGGACCGGTCACCCTGCGGGGCCTGCTGGGCCACGTGGCAGGGCTGGTGCAGTACGGCCACCCGGGCCATGAGCAGGCGGACCCGCTGCCCACCCTCGCCGACATGATCCTGGGTCGGCCGCCGGCCGCGACACCGCCGATCGAGATGACGGGCGCGGCAGGGACGTTCGGCTATTCTGGAGCGAACTTCACCGTGGTGCAGAGCGTCCTCCAGGCGGTCACCGGCGAGCCGTTCGCCGAGACGATGCGACGGTTGGTGCTCGATCCGCTCGGCATGCGTGACAGCAGCTTCGACCAGGCGTTCCCGCACCTGCGGCCGGGCCGTGTGGCGCACGGCCACCGGGACGACGGCACGCACCTGCCCGGCGGCTGGCGAGTCTTCCCCCAGCAGGCCGCGAGTGGCCTGTGGACGACCGCCGCCGATCTGGCCAAGGTAGCGGTGGAGATCCGGGCAGCTGCCACCGGCGAACCGTCGCGGGTGCTCGACCGGGCGTCCGCGCAAGCCATGATCACGCCGGAGGTGCCGGGCGGTCGGTACGGCCTGGGCTGCGTCAGCAAGGTCGTCGACGGTCACCGGTGGTTCGGTCATCCCGGCGATCGGCACAGCTTCCAGTGCATGACCGCGACGGATCTCGACGACGGAGCGGGTCTGGTCGTCCTCTCGAACATCGGGGGGAGGCCATTCCTGGCCGATCTGTTCGCGGAACTGGAATTCCCCATGCCGCCGACGCTGTGACCAACGATCCGGTAACGCGCCGACCAAGGGAGAAAAATGATTATCGCATCGGGATCGGCCCGCGCCGCGTTCGATGGCCGGCCGGTGCAGGTCGGCCGTGGCTGGGCCTATGGCACCTTCGGTGAGCTGCTTCAGGGCGTGTTGCCGGAACCGGGTACGGATTTCCTGGTAACGCTGCCGATCAGGCGGGGATGTTCGGCGTACTTCGAGTTACACCCAGGCGCATCGAGGGTCGAAGTCGCACCACGGAGCAAGACGAAATCACGGGCAGTGGCCGAGGCCATGCTGCGCCGGTACGGCGTGTGGGGCGGTGGTCGGCTCACCCTCGACGGCGATCTCACCGAGGGCAAGGGCCAGGCGAGTTCCTCGGCCGATCTGGTGGCCACCGTGCGGGCGGTGAGCGAGGCGATCGGGGTGACGCTCACCCCGGCCGACATCGAGTCACTGCTGCGCCCGATCGAGCCCACCGACGGGGTGATGTATCCCGGTGTGGTGGCCTTCCTGCACCGGCAGGTCCGGCTGCAAGCGATGCTGGGTCATTTGCCGGCAACGACGATCGTGGGCGTGGACGAGGGTGGCCAGGTCGACACGGTCGACTTCAACCGCATTCCCAAACCGTTCGGCCGCGCCGAGCGGCGGGAGTACCGCAGCCTGCTCGATGAGATCACGGTGGCGATCGGCAAGGGGGATCTCGCGACGGTCGGCGCCGTGGCGACCCGGAGCGCGCTGCTCAACCAGCGGCTGCGTCCCAAGTCGATGCTCGGCGACCTGGTGGCCCTCTCGGCCGCGACGGGCGCCCTCGGGGTGGTCGCCGCGCACAGCGGAACGATCCTCGGCCTGTTGCTCGCCGACGACGACCCCGACTACCCGGACAAGCTCGCCCGGGTACGGTACGGCTGCCGCGCCCTGGCCGGCCGGGCCTGGGTCGACCGATCCATGCCGACGATGCCGCAGTCGACCGATCTTCCCACCGGGTCCCGCTCTGGGCCGGGAGCCCGTTGACGGTTCGCCGGTCGGTCCGCCGCCCGATGTCGTCCGGTCAGGTCGGTGATCGCTATGGGTCTACTCAGCCTCCCCGGTTTCTGGAAAGCGAATCTTCGGGTCGGCATACCGGCCGCTCAAAATACATAACGCCGCCGCGTAGTCAGGGCTCATATTCGGACCGAGAGTGATCGCTGGTCCTACACAGCGGATTGTTGAACGCTCGACGGCCCCGCTCCGAGCTGTTACGCTCCCGATTCGGACAGTGATCAACGGCAATGCCCTTGCCCATCGCCAGGGGTGCGAGGGCGATTTCGCCGCGCGTCGCAAGGTGTAACAGACGGAGCCGAGACCACGGGGGACTGCGGCTGTGATGAACTTCGAGATCCTCGGCACGCTGGGGGTGAAAGGCCCGACAGGCACAGCCACCATCCGAGCGGCGCGGCAGCGCATCGTCCTGGTGATGCTGCTGCTCGAGGCGGGCCGGGTCGTCCCGGTCGACCGGCTGTCCACAGCCATCTGGGACGACGCCCCACCGCAGACCGCGCGAGGACAGATCCAGATCTGCGTCTCCGCGCTGCGGCGGGCGCTCGCCGACGTCGGCCTGCCGGACCGGCTGGAGACCTGCGCTCCGGGCTACCTGATCCACGCCGGGCCCGACGAGGTCGACCTGCTCGTCTTCGAGCGGCTCGTGGCAGAGGGCCGACAGAGCGCCGAGGAGCAGCGGCTCGATGAGGCGATCGGCCGCTACGAACGCGCGTTGAAGCTCTGGCGGGGCGACGCGCTGGCCGGGGTGGAGAGCCGGCTGGTGGCAGCTGCCGGCGCTCGCCTGGAAGAGATGCGGTTGCGGGCGGTCGAGGAGTTCATGGACCTGAGACTGCGCCAGAGCGGCCACCAGGAGATGATCGCCGAACTCGCCGACCTGGTGGCGTCCAACCCGCTGCGCGAACACCTGCGGGCGCAATTGATGCTCGCGCTGTTTCGCAGCGGTCGCCAGGGGGAGGCCCTGGCCTGCTACCGCGACGGTCGCCAGACACTCGTCGACGAGCTGGGCATCGAGCCGAGCGCCGAGCTGCGCGAGGTCGAACGTGCGGTCCTGGGCGGTGAAACCGACTATGAGCTGGATCCGAGGGCCGCGACCCAGCCTGCCGACGTCACGCCGGCCGACTACCGCCCGGCCCGGCTGCTCCCGCCCGACATCGGTGACTACACGGGCAACCGGCCGTTGCTCGACCGGCTCCAGGAGATAGTCACCGCGGAACCGGATGACGGGAACGCGGCGCCCCGGATCATCTCGGTCTCCGGCACCGGCGGTGTCGGCAAGTCCGCCCTGGCGATCCGGGTGGCACACGCGACGAAGGACTTCTTTCCCGACGGGCAGCTCTACGCCCGGCTCAACGGCAACAACACCCCGCTGGGCGCCGCCCAGGTCCTGGAGCGGTTCCTGCGTGCCCTCGGCGTACCGCACGTGATGATCCCCGGCGGCATCGAGGAGCGTGCCGAGACATTGCGAGCCCTGCTCGCCGGGCGGCGCGTGCTCATGGTTCTCGACGAGGTCGCGGACGAGGAGCAGGTCCGCATGCTGGTGCCCAACTCCGCCCCCAGCGTGGTCATCCTGACCAGCCGCCGCCGGCTCACCGCCTTGCCGGCGGCTCACCACGTGGAATGTCCCTTGCTCGAACCCAGCGACTCGGTCGAGTTGCTGGCACAGATCGCGGGGCCCGGTCGAATCTATGCCGAGCCGACCCAGGCGCTGCGACTGAGCAGTATGTGCGGCCACCTGCCGCTGGCGCTGCGCGCGGCAGGCGGGCGACTCCTCATCCGGCCCCACTGGACAGTGGCTCGGATGGCCGAGCGATTCGCCGACACGAGCCGGCGCCTCGACGAACTGTCGCATGGCGAACAGAGCCTCCGGGCCAACATCGCTCCCAGCTACGAGTGGCTCAGCGACCCGGCACGCCGACTGTTTCGGCTGCTCGGCGTGCTGGAGGCACGCGATTTCCCGGAATGGATCTGCGCACCCCTGCTCGGCTCGGACGACGACGCAGGTGCGGAGGCGCTCAGCGAGCTGGTGACGGCGCAGCTGCTGGAGGTCGAGACCCCGGTCGGCGGCCGAGCCCGGTTCCGGATGCACGGCCTGATCCGGATCTTCGCCGCAGAACGCCACGACGCGGAGGACCGAGCCGAGGATGGGGCCGAGGCACTGCGCCGGGCTCTGGGCGCGTGGCTGTATGTCGCGGAAAAGGCCCACCGCAGCGAGTACGGAGGCGACCACACCGTCCTGCACAGTGACGCGGTTCGCTGGAAGGTCGATGAGACTCTCTGCGAAGAACTACTGGCCGACCCGCTCGAATGGTTCGCGGTCGAGAAGGATGCCCTGGTGGCGATGGTCGGTCAGGCCGCTGACCTCGGCGCCGACGACCTCTGCTGGGACCTCGCGGTGACGCTGGTGACCATTTTCGAGGTGCGGTCGGAATTCGTCGAGTGGCGGGCCACGCACGACAGCGCGCTCGCCGCGGTGCGGCGATCGGGCAACAAGTACGGCGAGGCCGCGGTCCTCTACTCCATGGGCGCCCTGGCTGCCGCGGAGTACCGCCTGGACGACGCGGCCCGGTTGTCCCGTGCCGCCGACGAGCTCTTTGTCGACCAGCGGGTGCTGTACGGCCGGGCGCTCGTCCTGCGCAACCTGGCCTTCATCGATCGGGCGCAAGGCCGCCACGAGGAGGCCCGGCGCAAGTACGAGCAGGCGCGTGAGTGGTTCAGGTTCGCCGGTGACGTGATCGGGGAGGCCCACGTCTTGTCCGGGTTGGCCCAGCTGGCCGTCATCGCCCACGACCGGCGTGCTGCGCTCGGGCATCTCACCGAGGCGATCCGGCTCACCGAGGGACGGAGCCGCCGGATGGAGGCACAGTTGCGGTACCGCCTCGGCGAGGTGGCCCTGAAGGGTGACGACATCGGCACCGCGCTCGACTGCTTTCACGATGTCCTGGAGATCGTCGTCGAGTACGGCGACCGGATCGGCGAGGCCTACGCGCGCTACGGCCAGGGCCTGGCGCAGACCGCGGCCGGCGATGCGGATCGTGCCGTCGGCACGCTGCGCCAGGCGGGCAAGGTCGCCGCGGAGAGCGGCGACCGGATGGTGAGTGCCCGCATCCAGCTCGCCTGGGCAGAGGCCGAGTACGCGATCGGTTCGCGGGACATGGCCGCGCGCCTGGCCGGCGCCGCGCTGCAGAGCTTCCGTCAGTTGGGCGACCAGGTGTGGCAGGCCCGAGGTTTGCGCCTGCTCGGCGACACCATCGCGGACACCGCGACGGCGATGGCGGCCTGGCGGGAGGCGCTGACCATACTCGGTAAGGTCGATTCACAAGATGCCCGTGACCTCGCCGAGGAACTGGTACGCAGGCTCACCTCGGCCTCCTTGGCGTTCCAGGTCGGCGAGGCCTCCTGAGCGGTCCGGCGGGGCCGGGCAGATCTGCGGTCACCCCCAGTTGGTGTCCGTGCGGCCCGGGGCGGTGGCGTGGTGCGAGCGGGCCGGGGTGTTCGGGATCGAGTACATGGTCGTCACTCCTCGACGGGTGGGGCGGTGTGATGGCACGACTGTCTACCGTGGGCTCCCGGCGCCGTTCAGCCTCGGCTCGGAATGGGTGATCACCTTGGCGAGGCGGCTCACCGCCTCGTGCACGTCACCGGTGGTGACGCCGCAGTGGATGACCGCGCGGATCCGGCCGTGCCCGAAGGTGTTGACGGCGACGCCGGCACTGGCGGCCATCCGCACGACCTCTTCCGGGTCCCGTCCCGCGACCCGGAAAAGAATGCTGTTGGTCTGTGGTGGGTCCAGCGTGACACCCGGGATCGCGGCCAGCCCTTCGGCCATCAGCCGCGCGTGGGCGTGGTCCGTGCTCAGACGCTCGGCCGCCTCGTCGATCGCCAGGATGCCGGCAGCGGCGATCACGCCCGCCTGTCGCATTCCGCCGCCGAGCATCTTGCGGATCCGGCGGACCCGCAGCAGCGTGGCCTCGTCGCCGGCCACCATTGAACCGATGGGTGCGGCGAGCCCCTTGGACAGGCAGAACTGCACCGTGTCGGCGTGCTGGGCCAGCTCGGCCGGCGGTACGCCGCGCGCCACCGCGGCATTGAAGATCCGGGCACCGTCCAGGTGCACCGCGACGCCGCGGGTCCGGGCCAGCGCGGCGACCTCGGCCGCGTACCCGTCCGGTAGCACCACCCCGCCGCAGCGATTCTGCGTGTTCTCCAGACAGATGACCGCCGCCGGGGCGAACTGTGGATCCTCGTCGTCCTCCGGGAACGCCGCGGCGATCGAGGCCAGTGGCAGAGTGCCGTCGGGAAGGTTGCGGATCGGCTCGTAGGAGATGCCACCGCATACCGTCGCGCCGGCCGCCTCGTACAGATAGATATCGGATTCCGACCCGACGATCGCCTTGGCCCCGCGCGGGGCGTGAGCCATCAGCGCAGCCAGATTGGCCATCGTCCCGCTCGGCATCAAACAGGCGGCTGCCTTGCCGAGGCGGTCGGCGGCCAGTCGCTCCAGTCGCAGCACGGTGGGGTCCTCGCCGTAGACGTCGTCACCGAGCGGGGCGGTGGCCATCGCCGAGCGCATCGCGGCAGAGGGCAGCGTGAAGGTGTCACTACGCAGTTCGATCATGGTTGACCTCGATTCGCAGATATCCGAGTGCGGCGTCCAGCGCCTCGCTGACCTCGTGGCCGGAGCTGCCCACCGCAATGACGTGCCCGAGCCGGTCATAGGCGTTACGTGGCGGACGAACGGCGGTCCCGGGTGCGGCCGTCACCGCCACGTCGACCACGCCCGGCGTCCGGCGGGCCGCAGTAGTGCCCTCGACGGCGGTGAGCCGGCCGGTGCGACCGGCGGTGAGGAACGCGATCCCGGCGGTGCGGTCCCGTGCCGGACTGAGCTGGACCGGGAGCCGGCACGCCGCGCGCAGGTGTTGCTCGACGATGTCCACCCCGGTGGCCAGCCGCACGAGCTCGGGGATCATGCCGCCGGCGGGGCGCGCGTTGATCTCGACGATGGACGGGCCTGCCGAGCCGAGCCGTACCTCGGTGTGCGTCGCGCCTTCCCGGATACCCGCCGCGGACAGGGCACGGGTGACCAAGGTCAGCACCTCGGCGTGCAGGGCCGGCGGAAGAGCCGCGGGGAAGACGTGCCGTGCCTCGACGAAGTGCGGCGGTGCGAGCGTGGACTTCGCCGTGACGCCGAGACAGGTGACCGTGGCGTCGTGGCTGAACATCTCCACCGACACCTCCGGCCCCGCCACGTACTCCTCGATCAGTGCCAGCCTGGCGGTCGCCTGGCCGCGCACGTTCGTGGTGACCGCCAGGATGCACTCGACCTGGTCCGCCGTCTCGGCGAGGTCGTGGCAGAGCCGGACGTTGTTCGAGCCGGAGTCGTCGATCGGCTTCACCACGCACGGCAGGCCGGTCACGGCGATCGCGGCCGGGATCTCGTCGGTGGCGGCGACCACGGCGTACCCGGGCTGGCGCACCTCGGCCGCGCTCAGCATCCGCCGTGTCGCCGCCTTGTCGCGGCACACGGCGATCGCCTCCGGCGGGTTGCCCGGCAGGTCGAACGAGGCGGTCAGCTCGCTGACCTGCGGCAGGTAGAAGTCGCTGGTGGTCGCGATGCCGGCGGGCGACGAGAGGTTCGCCTTGATCGTCCGGGCCAGCTCCGCAGTGTCGTCGGTGTCGCAGACCACGGTGCGGACGCGGACGTCGGGCAGCCCGCGGTAACGCTGGGGCGAGCTGGTGAACAACACCGGCTCCACGTCGAGGCGGGCGGCCGTCCGAATGGCCGTCATGCCGGTGCCCGTGGTGTTCGCCTCGATGAAGCCGAGCTGACGGCGGTGGTTCCGCCCGAGTTCGGCGAACGACCAGGCGGTCACCACGGTGCCGTACGGAACCCGCACCGGGTGGCTACGAGGCTGCGTCTCCGGCCGGTGCCGATAGACCGACTCCACGTACCGGTCGCCGCGGTCGGGGAAGATGCCCACCAGCGTCGTCCCTTCGGCGGCCTGCCGGGCCAGGTGGGTGAGGACCCGGTACACCGAACCAGAAGTGTTGCCGGCGAAGATCTGCTGCTCCCGGGCCAGCGCCCGGGTCGCGGCGAACGCCTCGTCATCGGACAGCCAGTGCACCTCGTCGAGCACGGCGTAGTCGATGTTGTCCGGTTGCAGGCTGTTGCCCAGTCCGCTCTGCAGGCGCTCGGGACGGTCCGGTTGGGCGAACAGCATGCTGCCGACGGCGTCGACGCCGACGGAGGTCAGCTCCGGCCGGTCGGCGCGCAGCGCCGCCGTGGTCCCGCACAGCGAACCGCCGCTGCCCACCGCGCCGACGAGCACATCGAGGCCATCGATGTCCTCCAGGAGCTCGTCCGCCAGGGCGCGGTACGCCAGCGGGTTGTGCGGGTTGTGGTACTGCTGCGGCCAGAAGGCACCGGGCAGGTCGTCCATCAGGTGAGCGAGGCGTTCCAGCCGGGCACTCTGCCAGCCCGCTCCGGTCATCGCCTCGACGACGTGCACCGCGCAGCCCAGCGCCTCGAGCTTGGTCAGGGTGATCGGATCGATCCGGGGATCGGTGACGATGTGGACCGGATGACCGAGATGGTTGCCCACCAGCGCCAGCCCCAGCGCCATGGTGCCGGACGAGCTCTCCACGATCGGCGCGCCGTCGACCAGCGTGCCGGCCTCGCGTGCGCGCAGGACGACCTCCTTGGCCACCCGGTCCTTCATCGCCATCAGGTTCTGCATCTCGAGCTTGGCGTACGCCCGCACCCCGGGGGCTGCCGGAATCCGCAGCCGGACCAGCGGGGTATGTCCGATCGCCGCCGTCACCGAGTCAAACAACATGGTGTCCTCGCAGTTGGTCTTCCACGGCGTTCACCGCAGAGGTCGTCGCGGAGCGGCGGTGCCGTCCCCATGCCGCGTGCTCGTCGAGTTCGGCGCACTGGACGGCCAGGAGGCGACGTACCGCGTCCGGACCGGTTGATCCGTCGGACGTCCGTGACGCCAGGTCGGCGTCCACGTCGAACGCCTCGGTCAGCAGGTCCGTCGGCTCCGTCACCGGGTAGCCGGCGGCCAGCCTGCGCAACAGCGGCCCGTCGGGCTCGCCGGGGGAGCGGCCCGCGTCGACGGCCGCCGCGATGTACCGACCGGCCACCACCTGCGCGTGCCGCCATGGCAGTCCCGCTCTCAGGGTGAGCAGATTGGCCAGCCGGAAGCCGCCGAGGTGGTCACCGGCGCACGCATCCCGCATCTGCTCGGGCCGGAAGCGGAGCTCGGCGAGCACGGTGCTGGTCAGCCGGAACACCGATCCAGCCTGGGCGAACAGCGCATTCAGGTGACTACCAGCCTCCTTGGAAACCTCGACCATGTTGGCGTACGGAGTCGCGCGCTGGACCATGGCCACATCGAGGTGCAGCGCCGTCAGGTGTGCGCTCCGGCCACGGATCCGTTCGAGCACCGGGAAGTTGCGCTTCTGCGGCATGGACGAGGAGATGCCCACCATCGAGTCCGGAAGGTCCACCAGGCGGTAGGCGCCGCTGGCCCACGCCATCAGGTCGGTGGCGAAGCGGCTGAGGACCACCCCGTAGGCGGACAGATCCCCGCTTACACGCAGCGCCCACCCACGGGAGGCCACCGCCATCAGGGCGTGCCGGGTCGGCCGATCGAAACTCAGGAGCGTCGCCATGCGGGGCAGGTCCCAGTCCAGCTGTTGACCGGCCATCGCACCGGCGCCGAGCGGGCACTCGTCGACCGCGTCGTAGGTCGCACGCATCTGCCGGATGGTCCGCAGCGACTCCTCGACCAGGGCGGCAAGGTAGAAGCCGGGCGTGACGACCTGAGCGGCCTGCAGGTGTGTGTATCCGGGCATCGGCAGGTCGACGCCGGCCGCCGCGCGGTCGGCGGCGGCCCGAGCCAGACCGACCAGACTCTCAATGAGCGCGGCGAGCTGCGATCGGCCGTACAGCAGTTGGGCGCAGGCCTGGAGATCGTTGCGGCTGCGGTCGACGTGCCATGCGGCCGGCACAGGTTCCGGTCCGCCCTGGACGTACCGTTCGATGGCGAACGCGAGGTCGGACATGTTGCCCTCCGGATCGGCGGTGATCTGTTCCGGGGTCAGCTCGTTCAGCCGAGAGACCAGCGCGGCCGACTGGGTGTCGTCGATCAACCCCATTCGCCGGTACTCCAGCAACAGGACCTTTTCGATCAGCACGTACCAGGGCAGGAGCGTGCGGGCTTCCTTCTCGAACTGCGGGCGCAGGATCTCTTCGTGCAGGACGTCGGCCGGGGGAGCGTCGACACGCCCGGTGAACCTCACCGGTCCGCCCCCTCCAACAGGCGACGCACCGTGGTCAGGAGTACGTCCGCCCCGGCCAGCAGATGTTCCGGCTCGGTGTGCTCACGGGGGGAGTGGCTGATCCCGTCCCGACTGGGTACGAAGATCATTCCGACCGGGCCCGCCGCAGCGACGATCTGCGCGTCGTGACCGGCGCCGCTGTGCATCGTCAGCACGGGAAGTCCGTGCTCGGCCGCGGCGTCGGTGATCGCGGCGCTGAGCCGGTGGTCGGTGCGGACGGGAGCGGCGCGCATGCGGACGTCCACCCGCGCGTCGATGCCGGGTCCCAGCGCGGCCACCGCCGCCAGGACGGCGCGTTCGGCGTTCGCCAGCCGATCGAGTGAGCCGTCCCGGATCTCCACGGTCAAGGTGACGGCGCCCGGGATCACGTTGGTCACGTTCGGCCGGACATCGAAACGGCCCACCGTCGAGACGGCGCAGAGCCGGCGCACCCGGGCGATGTCCTCGATGGCGAGCGTCAGGCGGGCACCGGCTACGAGCGCGTCGTGCCGATCGTCCATCGGGGTGGTTCCGGCATGATTCTGCTCGCCGGTGACCGTGATCTCGAAGATGTGGCGCCCGGTGATCGCCTCGACCAATCCGAGCGGGACACCGGCCCGTTGCAGCACCGGGCCCTGTTCGATGTGCAGCTCGAGGAAGCCGCCGAGCCGGCCGGCCGGCCACACGGCCGAGGACAGGGCGTCGATATCGCCCCCGGCAGCCCGCAAGGCGTCGCGCAGGGGAAGCCCGGCGCTGTCCACCAGACGCTCGGCATGTTCGATGGGACCGACCATCGCCTTCGATCCGAAGAAGGGGTACCCGAACTCGGCGCCCTCCTCGTTGGCGAAGGCGACCGCCACCGGCTCGTACGCAAAGGAGCCGTCTCGTTCGTCCAGCCGTGCCAAGGTCTCCAGGGCGGCCACGACGCCGTATGCCCCGTCGAGCCGGCCGCCGTGCACCACGCTGTCGAGATGCGATCCGAACAGCAGGACCGGCCGGTCCCGGTCCGCCTCCCGGCGTCCGATGAAGAGGTTCCCGGCCGCGTCGACGGTGGCGCGCAACCGGAGCATCCGCGAGCGCTCGCAGAGGTATCGCCGGGCGGCGTGATCCGCCTCGCTGAAGCCGGTCCGAGACACTCCGCCCAGCTCGTCCGCGCCGAATCGGGCCAGCTCCGCCAGGTGGGACAGGAACCGCCGACGGTCGATCATGGAAGCCGTCTGGTTGAGTTTCAGCACCGTGCACCTCCAGCCGCCTGGACTCCCTCGACCGCGGTCAGCGCGGAGGTGGTGTCGGGGCCGGCCAGGTGCGCGGACCACGCCACGAGATCCGTCAGCCCGGACCTGCCGCCACAGGTGATGCGGTGACCGCGTCCACCCGACCGGCGCCCGAATCGGTCGGCGGCGGCGGGCGCGCTGCGGTCCTGGCTGCTGTTCGCGCCGCCGAGTACGCAGACCGACAACGGCGTTGGTGCTGCTGCCGCCATAGTGAACATGTCTATCCGCCGCCCTCTCGACAAGCCGGTTCACACCAGCCGGTGGGTGGTGCAGCACCGATACTCACTGCCGGGCCTATCGGCGTGCTGTCGGCTCGTGCCGTCATGAGGACGCGATCGCAGGCCGACGGTCGACCGAGGCGGAAGCCCGGCGAAAGCCATGGTTCGTACAACAATCGTGACGGTCGTGGTGTCGGTGGGACGGCTTCAGCAGCGACCGCCGGCCACCGCGTCGGACCGCATCGCCGAGGGGGAGTGACCACCGTATGCGCTATCTGGAGCCGCCGGAGGTCGATCTATTCCTGCAGGATCTGCGGGACGGGCCGTCGCGGCGGTTCCGCCGGGTCGTCGTCCGCTATGCGTCCGACGGGATAAGTGTCGACAGTCTGGCGGCGGCCCAACAGCGATTGATCGACGACGTACCCGAACTGGCCGATCGGGTCCGTCGTGACCAGGGTGGCTGGCGCTACGAGCCGTGCCCCGTAGCGCCGGAGGTCTATGTGGAGACCCATCAGATCGACATCGAGGACGAGGCCGCCCGCACGCGGCTGAACCTCGAGCGTGACCGCCCGCTGGATCCGGTGATGGGCCCGCTCATCCGGATCAGTGTGCTGCGTTACCACTCCGGTGACGCGCACCTGCTGCTGGCGCTGCACGAACTGGCCGCCCGGATGCGCTCGTCCAGGGCGGTGATGCGGTCGTTACTGGCAGTCGCCACCCCGGTTTCCCCGCCGGCTGGGTGACCTCACCGCCACAGACCAACTGGCCGGCTGCCCACGGGCAGCCGGCCAGTTCGTCGTGCGGGACGAGGGCTACAGCGGGGCGACCAGCCGATCACCGGCGTGGTCGACCACGAACTGGTCGATCGCGGCGATGGACCGGAAGTTGCGGATGTCGAGGTCGTCCCCGGCCACCGTGATGCCGAACGTCTGCTCCACGAACATGATGACCTGCACGGCGAAGAGGGAGTTCACGTAACCGTTGGCGAAGATGTCCTCGTCGTCGGCGATGCCGTCGGCCTGCCGCCGGACGAACGCACGGATCGTGTCCAGGTGGTTCTGCATGTCAGTTCCTTTCCGGAACGGTTGTGGGGTCCGTGGTGCGGTAGTCGAAGAGGCCCTGCCCGGTCTTGCGGCCCAGGTGACCGGCGTCGACGAGCTTCCGCAGCAGCAGGCTCGGGCGGTACTTGGGTTCGTTGAAGTTCTCTAGGAGGACGTCGAGCGAATAGAGCACGGTGTCCAGGCCGATGAGGTCGGCGGTGGCCAGTGGTCCCATGCGGTGCCCGAAGCACTGGACGAAGAGCCGGTCGATCTCGGCCGCCGGTGCCACGCCCTCCTGCAACAGGCAGATGGCCTCGTTGACCATCAGCATCATGGCGCGATTCGTGACGAAGCCGGGCGAGTCCTCGACCACCGCAGTGTCCTTGCCGAGCCGGGAGATCAGGTCACGGGTGAAGGCGATGGTCTCGGGCGAGGTGTGGAAACCGCGGATGACCTCGACCACCGGCTTGAGCGGCACCGGATTCATGAAGTGGGTGCCGACGACCCGGTCGGCCCGCTCGGTCAGCCCGGCGATGCGGGTGATCGGGATCGCGGACGTGTTGACCCCGAAGACCGCGGCGGGCTTGCACATCTCGTCCAGCTCTCGGTACACCCGCTGCTTGAGCGAAAAGTTCTCGGTGATGTTCTCGACCACGAAGTCGGCGTCGGCCACGTCAGCGAGCTCGGTGCTGAACGTGATCGCCGCCAGCGTTGCGCCCGGTGTGCTCTCCGGCGTACCACCGACCATGCCGAAGAGCCGCACGTTACGCGCTATCTCTTCGGCCGCTCGGTCGAGAGCGGGTTTGCCGATGTCCACCAGGGTCACGTGGTGGCCGCCGGCGGCGAAGGCGTGCGAGACGCCGATCCCCATGGTTCCCGCCCCGATGACGGCGATGTTCTCTCGCACGGGTAATCCCCTGTCAGTTGTCATGACTTATCGGCCGTCAGGCGCGGCGAGCAACTCGGCGACCCGGGCGGGCCAGCCGGCCGGGTCGAGTCCGTGCTGGCACACGACGGCATAGGCCAGCCGCTCCAGGCCGAATCCGGCACACGCGGAGTGCGCGACCTCCCCGTCGGACATGTGGATGCCGAAGGCCGATCCGAAGGTGCGCTCGTGGAGGTTGAACGACCCGACCGCGATGTCCCGGCTGCCGCCGACGTCGAGCCGCAGCTCGTACTTGAGCTCGAGCAGACGCTGCGAGGTGGCGCGGGCGGCCACGTCGAGATCGCCGAAGAACGGATCGCTCGCCACCTCGCACCGGCCGCTGAGGCCGAGATCCTCGGTGAGACCCAGAATGCGGTCGAGGAGGCGCTGCCGGCCGGCTGTCACATGGTCGCGGTCGCCCAGGAAGACGATCTCCCGGATGGTGAAGTCCCAGAGCCGCTCCAGACCGCTGTGGTACTTCTCCTCGTGGCGGAACGACTTGCCGCGGGCGGTCACCACGCCGGCGTCCTCCGGCAGCGTTCCGTCGGCGTGCTGGTGGAAGGTGTGATAGCACATGGTCGGAGGGAGGCAGTAGTCCACGCCGGCGCACCGGTCGAGCACATCGGGCACCATCGCTCCGCCGGTGCTGGTGTCCGTCACGAAGTCGCGGTAGACGTCTCGATCGCTGTGCAGGCGGCTGACGAACATCAGGTACTGCGGGAAGGACGTCAGGTAGCCGCAGCGGTGCATCACGGATGCCGGGATCAGCGTCGGGTAACGCTGTTCGCGCGCGCGGAACTCGTCCACGACGATGTCGCGAATCGTGTCGTCGAGGGCGTCCATCAGGTGCAGCATCTGTGGGCCCAGCGCCACCTGGCCCTGGCCGGAAGGCGACGCCTCCCCGTCGGCCATGAGCCGGTCGAAGGTCCCGTCCGGGACGGGACGCTCGGCCGGGGAGGACCAGATGACCTTCGGTGGACGGGTCAGCTGGCTCAGGACATCGTCGTTCAGTACAGCGTTGACCTTGCGCCGGACCTGGTCGACGTCTCCCTGGTCGGCCACCGTCAGGTCGACGGCGGTGACCTCATCGCCGTTCCGGACGAAGCGGAAGTTGAGGATGTCAGCGGTGGCGAAGAAGATCCGGCGGCCGAACTCCTCGGCGGAAACAGACGACAGCGGCTGTTCCATGGCGATGGTGAGGGTGGTCAAGAGATGCCTCCTCGGGCATGACAGGTCGCGAGCCGGCTGTTCATGCGGGCAGGCCGATCAGCGAAGCGATGATGTTGCGCTGGATCTCCGAGGTGCCGCCGTAGACCGTGCCGGCCAGCGCGTCGCGTACTTCACGTTCGATCGGCTGGTCCTCGACATAGCCTCGGGCGCCATGGATCTGCAGGGCTGCCAGAGCGGAATCGACGAGACCTTCGCTGGCGTACAGCTTGAGCATCGCCGCCTCCAGCATCGCCATCCGGCCCTCCCGCTTGAGCCAGCCGACCTTGTACAGCAGCAGGCGGGCCAGCTCCAGACGGACTCGCATGTCAGCGATGGGATGTGAGACGCCCTGGAAAGCGGCGATCGGTCGGCCGAACTGCCGGCGCGCACTGGCATGCGCCACGGACCGCTCCATGACCCGCTGGAGGGCGCCGACCTGGGCGGCGAACATGAAGCCGCGCTCGTACTCCATCGCCGACGTGAAGAGCCGGTATCCGCCACCGGCAGCGCCGAGCAGGTAGTCCTCCGGGATCACGCAATCCTCGAACCTGACCTCGCCCATCGGGGTCCCGCGCAGACCGGCCTTACCGATCTCGCGGACGACCCGGACGCCCGACGTCGACGCCGGGACGATGAAGGCCGACAGCCGCCCCTGCGGCGCCGCATCGGGTTCGGTAACGGCGAAGACCACGAACAGATCGGCCACCGGTGCGTTGCTGATGAAACACTTGGTTCCGGTGAGGAGGTACTGACCGTTCTCCTCGACGGCCCTGGTGGTCACCGACAGGGCGTCAGAGCCCACGTCCGGCTCGGTGAGCGCGTGTGCGCCGATCGTCGAGCCGTCGATCAGGCCCGGCAGGAACTGCTTGCGCTGCTGCGGGGTGCCGTGCTCAGCGATGTACACGGCGCAGGCCCAGACGTGGTTGTTGATCGCGAAGACCAGACCATTGTCGGCGCATCCGTAGGCGAGCGCCTCGAAGGCGACGACGCAGCTGAGTGGATCCAGTCCGGCGCCTCCGTACTCGGCCGGGAAGGGCCAGCCCAACACCCCGAACCGGGCACACTCGTCCCACCCCGCACGGTCGAACCGTGCCTCGCGGTCGTTCGCACCGGCCTGCTCGCCCAGGCGTGCCTGCGCGAATTCGATGATCTCGGTGCGCAGCCGGCGTTGGTCCTCGTTCAGCGCGAAGTCCATGATTTTCCCCTCTCGGCGTCCGCCGGCCCGGATCCGGCCGCGGTGGGTTCCCAGGCGCCGTTCGCCCAGGCGTGTGCCAGCACCCGGGCCATCGCGGCCACCTCGCCATGGTCGTTGCCGCGGCTGGTCAGGGTGGCGACGACCGGTGGTGTCCCCGGGCCGCGGGGACGCGCGGGGTGCTGGTTGGCGAGCGAGGTGAGCATCTGCCCGGCACCGACCTCGACCGCCAGCACGCGCGGCATCCCCCACATGCGCGCCAGGTTGCCGGCGAACTGGACCGGCTGGCAGAGGTGCCGGGCCCAGTAGCCGGGCGAGCAGGATTCCTCGTCGGTCAGCCAGTCACCGGTGACGTTGGAGAGCACCGGGATGCTCGGCGGCGTGAGGGGAATGTTCTCCAGCAGACGCTCCAGCGGCCGGGCGACCGGATCCATCAGCGGGGAGTGGAAGGCGTGCCGGGCCGGCGCCGGAAGAGTGGCGACACCCGCAGAGGTCAGCCGTTCCGCCAGCCGGGCGACGGCCGAGGGCGTCCCTGACACCTGACACAGCCCGGCGCCGTTCACTGCGGCGAGCCACAGGTCGTCTCCGAGATGCTCGGCCAGGTCGCCCGGATCCAGCATCACGACCAGCATGGCGCCGGCCGGTACCTCCTCGATCAACGCCGCTCGGCGCGTGACCAGGGTCAGTGCGTCCCGGATGTCCAGCACTCCGGCCACGCAGGCCGCAACGTACTCCCCGATGCTGTATCCGACCAGCACGGCGGGTCGGACGCCCCAATGCAGCAGGAGCCGCGCGAGGCAGTACTCCAGGGCGAAGACCAGCGGTTGCGCGAGGCTGGTCCGGCTGAGAGGACCGCCGGCATCCCGCTGGAGGAGCTCCCGCAGGGACCACCCGGTCGGGCCCGACTCGTCGGTGAGCAGCAGCTCGCGCAGATCCTGATCGAGAAGGGGGCGGAGCATCTCGCTGACCCGGTCGAGCTCGGCCCGATAAGCGGGTACGGCGTGATAAAGGTCGCGGCTGAGACCGGGACGCTGGTCGCCCACGCCGGGGAACATCAGCACCACCGAAGCAGGCGGGACGGGCCGGCCACGGGCGACGAGCCACGAATCCCCGCCGTCGAGCAGTTCGGTGCAATGTGCCGCATCGCGTCCGAGCGCCACGACACGATCCTCGTCCGGCGCACCGGGTCGTCGCCGCAGGAGCCAGCCCTCGGCGGCCACGGTGCTGGGGCCCGTGGCTTCTGGCGATGGGATGTTCGTCGTGTCGGTCATTCGGGATTCCCCTTCGCGCGCCGGGTCGGTTATCCGTCCATGCTTCGGCGCAGCGACAGCGGGCGCATGTCTGACCACACCTCGTCGATGTGGCTGAGGCAGTCATCCTTGGTGCCGGTCGTGCCGTCGGGCTGCCAGCCGTCCGGAGGGGTCCGGTGCAGCGGCCAGATGGAGTACTGCTCCTCGTCGTTGATCACGACCTGGAACTGCTCCGTGGTGCTCATCTCGTTGTCCTTCCGGTCAGCTGCGCGCCATGCGCAGCACGTCCTCGTCACTCAGGGCGGCGACCTGGCGCTCGACCAGCTCCTCGATACGGGCGGCCACCGCCTCCACCGTCGGATGCTCGAAGAGCAGGTTCATCGGGATGTCGGTGCCGAAGGTGCGGATCATCTGGCTGGTGGTCCGGATGGCCAGCAGGGAGTGCCCGCCGAGAGCGAAGAAGTTGTCGGTGGCGCCTACCCGCGGGGCGCCCAGCATGTCCTCCCAGATCCGGGCCACCACCTTTTCCGGTGGTGTCCGGGGGGCCACGTGCTCGTCCTGCTCGACCGCCGCAGGCGTCGGCAGTGCCTGCCGGTCGAGCTTGCCGCTGGGCAGTCGGGGCAGGTGGTCGAGCAGTTCGATGGCCGACGGCACGGCATATCCCGGAAGGGTCGCGGCGGCATGCTCGCGCAGCCGGGCGGCCGTCAGGCCAGGCTGGTCGACCACCAGGAACAACGCGATACGGGCGTCGCCGGACGGCCCGCGCCAGGTGGTCGCGGCGGCATCGGACACTCCGTCGTATCCCCGCATCACGGCCTCGATCTCGCCCAGCTCGATCCGTACCCCGCGGATCTTGACTTGCCGGTCCTGACGGTCGAGATAGTGGAGCCGGCCGGCACGGTCACGGCGGCCGCGGTCGCCGGTGCGGTACACCCGTTCGCCGGGCCGCCACGGATGAGGCAGGAAGGCTGCCGCCGTGCGCCCGGGCGCGTGGAGGTAACCGCGGGCCAGGCCGATTCCGCCGATGTAGAGGTCGCCCGCTTCGTCGTCCGGGACAGCCTGCATGCGGTCGTCGAGGACCAGGACCTCGTTGCGGTCGATCGGACCGCCGATGCTGACCGAGGCGACCGGCCCGGAGCGGTCCTCAGGCGTGCAGGTATGACAGGTCGAGTCGATCGAGACCTCGGTGGCGCCCCAGGTGTTGTCGAGGGTCACCGTGTCCCCGAAGCGGGCCAGGAACCGCTCGGCCAGCCGGGCGGGCAGCGCCTCGCCGCTGGACAGCACGCTGCGGAGTCGGTGCAACCGGTGGACATCGGCGTCGGTCAGCTCGTCGAGGACCAGCTCCAGCATCGACGGTACAAAGTTCAGGTGTACCGCCTCGTACCTGATCGCCGCGTCGATGATCGCGCGAGGGTCACGGTGCGCGCCCGGCGCCAGCATCGCGGTCCGGCCACCGGCGGCCAGTGGCCAGAACAGCTCCACCGCGGCGTCGTCGAAGGTCAACGTCGTCTTGTGCAGAACCGTCTCGGCGGGACTCAGCGGGTGGTGCCGCTGCATCCAGTCCATCCGGTTCGTCCAGCCCCGGTGCGTGCAGGCCACCCCCTTCGGGTGCCCCGTCGAGCCGGACGTGTAGTAGACGGCGCAGAGGCCGTCCGGGTGGACGTCCGGCAGTGCGGGTCCCGGGGTGGGCCCGGCGACGCTGAACGGCAGGACGACGGCGACCGACCGGAGCGCCTCGGCCGTGCTGGCGATCTCGCCGGGCCCGGCCAGACAGATCCGGGCCCGCGCGTCGGCGACCAGTTGCCGGGTCCTGGCCGGTGGGGTGCCGGGCTCGATCGGCAGGTAGGCCGCGCCGGCGCGGAGGATCCCGAGCAGCGCCGTCACCATGGCCGCCGACCGGTCCGGCACGATCGCCACCACGTCGTCCGTACGGGTTCCCCCGGCGACGAGGGCGCCGGCGATCCGATCCGCTCCCGAGACGAGGTCGCGGTAGGTGAGGGCGGTGTTCCCGTCGATCACGGCGATCGCATCCGGCGTCCGGTCACTCTGCGCCACGACGGCCGAGTGCAGGATGGCCCTTGGCTTGGTCATGCCGGCGACGTTGCCCGGTCGACCTATCGAGGCCCTGTTCGATCCCTGTCGGCGCCGGATGCCGCTCCGGTCCCGGGGGGATAGGGCGCCGATAGACCGTGGATAGCCGGCCTCGGGATGGTGCGGCCATGCGAGCGAACCCCCATGACACGGTCGACAGTCTGTTTCGAGCCCAGGTCGCGGCCACGCCGCAGGAACCGGCCATCACCGCGGACGGTGTGACGTTGTCGTACACGGACCTCGACGCACGGGCTTCGGCGGTCGCCGCGGCCCTGCGCCGGCGGGGGTTCGGGCCGGAGACCCGGATCGGTCTGTGCGCCGAGCGGAGTGTGGCGATGATGGCCGGCCTGCTGGGCATCATCCGGGCCGGCTGCGCGTACGTGCCGCTGGACCCGGACTATCCGGTCGACCGGCTGGCGTTCATGCTGACCGACACCGCGGCGCCGGTGGTCCTCACCCACGACGGTCTGATGAACGGTAACGGCGCCGGCGTACCGGTGCTCGACATCGACTCGCTTCCGCCGGGCGAGGCACCCCCGTCGCCCGCCGATCCGGACAACTTGGTCTACGTCATCTACACCTCGGGATCGACCGGCCGCCCGAAAGGGGTGCTGGTCCCCCACCGCGGGGTCGTCAACCGGCTGTTGTGGCACCAGCGCGTGCGACCCATCGGCCCCGGCACCACGATCCTGCAGAAGACACCGATCAGCTTCGACGTGTCCGCCTGGGAGTTGTTTTGGCCGCTGGTGAGCGGTGCCCGGTTGGTCCTTGCCCGGCCCGGCGGACACCGCGATCCGGCCTATCTGGCGCAGATCATCGCAGCCGAGAGAGTGGACATCGTCCATTTCGTACCGTCCATGCTCGCCCAGTTCGTCACCGAGCCCGCCGTGGCGAATCTCGACTGCGTCAGCGATGTCTTCTGCACCGGCGAGGCACTGCCGCCCGATCTGGCCGACCGGGCCGCCAAGCTGATGTCGGCGCAGGTGCACAACATGTACGGGCCGACCGAGACCTCGATCGAGGTGTCGGCGCACACCTGGCAGCCGGGCAGTGACGGGACGAGCGTTCCGATCGGTGACCCGATCGACAACGTGACCTGGTACGTGCTGGACGACAACTTCGAACCGGTGCCGGCCGGTACAGAGGGTGAGCTGTACATCGGCGGCGTCGCCGTCACCCGCGGGTATCACCGCCGGGCCGACCTGACCGCCGACCGGTTCCTGCCCGACCCGTTCGCGGGCGGCGGGCACCGGATGTACTGCACCGGTGACGTGGTCCGCGCGCTGCCGGGCGGGCAGTTGGACTATCTGGGTCGCGTCGATCACCAGGTGAAGATCAATGGAAACCGGATCGAGCTGGGGGAGATCTCCGCCGTACTGCGCGGTCACCCTGCGGTGGCCGATGCCGTCGTGGTGACGCACAGCGAGAACCAGCACACCCGCCTGGTGGCCTACGTCGTCGGTACGGGTGACCGTCCCCTGCCCGGTCGCGACGAGCTGGAGTCGTGGTTGTCCCGCGACCTCCCGGCCTACATGCTGCCGGCGATGTACCTGCCGCTGGCGCACATTCCGTTGACCACCAGCGGCAAGGTCGATCGGGCGGCCCTGCCCGTACCCATGCTGACCCGCGCCGACCTGCGATCGCCGTACTCACCCCCGGAGAACCCGACGCAGCGGACCCTGACCGCGGTCTGGAGCGAGGTGCTCGGCCTGGCCGAGCTCGGCATCGACGACGACTTCTTCGCACTGGGTGGCGACTCGATCTCCGCGCTGCAGATCATCGTCCGCACCCGGGATGCCGGGCTGCAGACGACTGCCGCGCAGATCCTCGGTCTGCGGACCGTCCGCCGGCTTGCCGACGAGGTCGTTCCGACCACGGGTGCCCCGGCGGTCGCCGGTCACGTCGAGGACCCGGCGCTGGCCGAGCTACGCAACCGCGCCGACATCGCCGACGCGTACCCGCTCACCTCGATGCAGGCCGGCATGCTCTTCCACAGCGAGCTGTCCGAGGACAGCGGGGACTATCACCAGCAGACGGTGATCGACGCCGTTGCGCCCGTCGACGACGAGGCGCTGACCGCGGCCCTCCAGGACCTGGTCGACACGCACCCGGTGCTGCGGAGCCGGGTCCAGCTCGAGGGGGTCGCCGACCCGACCCAGGTGGTGCTGCGGCGGTTCGCGCTTCCGGTCCGGAAGATCGACTGGCGAGACCGCCCGGACGCCGAACGCCCGGCTCTCTTCGCCGCGTTCCTCCGGGAGGACCGGTTAGCGTCGTTCGATCTCGTCTCGGCGCCACCTGTGCGCGCCACTCTCATCGACTTCGGAGCCCACACCCGGCTGGTCCTCAGCCACCATCACCTGATCCTGGACGCCTGGAGCCTCGCCACGCTGACCGAGCAACTCGGCGTCGCATACGCTGCTCGGCGTGCCGGGCGCCGCGCGGAGATCCACGGCGTGCCGTACCGGCGTCTCACCGACTGGCTCCGCGCTCAGGATCGCGGACCCACCGAGGACTTCTGGCGCGCGTACCTGGCCGGCCTGACCGAGCCGACGGCCTGGGAGGTGCACGGTTCGGGCCACGACACCGCCACGGACGGGACGATCGGCGAGGTCACCATGGACGTCGACGGCCCGCTGCTGGCCCGACTGCGTGCGGCCTCCCGGAACGCGGGGTTGACCGCCAGCACGCTGGCGCACGGGTTCTGGGCGCTGCTGCTGGCGGTCTACAGCGGACAGGACGAGGTGGTGTTCGGGTCGACGGTGGCGGGGCGACCGGCCGACCTGCCCGCGGTGGAGGACATGGTCGGCCTGTTCATCAACACCATTCCGGTACGTGCCTGCTACCACGGGAGCGACACCCTGGCCGGCTGGCTGAACGACCTGCAGACCGACCTGGTGCGGATGCGCGATCACGCGCACGCGGCGCTGCCGGACATCCAGGCGGTGAGCGACATGCCGAGGGGCACGCCGTTGTTCGACACCATCGTCATCGCCCAGAACCAGCCGGGCACCGGTCCGGCCGCGCACGCTGCGGGTCTGCGCCTGGCCGAGACGTACGAGCGCACCGGCTATCCGCTGATCCTGATGGTGGAGGAGCAGCCGGACCGGATCCGCTTCCTCCTTCGCCACCAGTTGCGCGCCGTGCAGCCCGAGACCGCGCGACGCATCGCCGACCACCTGCGTACGGTGGCCGAAGCGTTCGCCGAGGAACCCGGCCGGCTGCTCCGCGACACCTCCGTGCTGAGCCGGGCCGAACACGACCGTCTGCTGAGCATCAACGACACCGTGGTGCCCGGCCCCGACGATGCCACCATCCATGGCCTGTTCGAGGAACAGGTCCGCCGCACGCCGAACGCCGCTGCGCTGCTCTGGGGCGAGCAGACGATGACGTACCGGGAGCTGAACGCCAGGGCGAACCGGCTGGCCCGTCACCTGAAGGGCATCGGTGTCGGTCCGGAGAGCCTGGTCGGCGTGATCGTCGAGCGCAGCCCCGAGCTGCTGGTCACCCTGCTCGCGGTGCTGAAGGCGCAAGCCGCGTACGTGCCCCTGGCGCCGGACAACCCGGCCGCGCGGGTCCGCACCATCATGGCCGACGCCGGGCTGTCCCATGTGGTGTCCCAGGACCAGTACCAGACCTTGCTGACCGACCCACCTGGACAGGTATGCCTGCTCGACCGCGACGCCGAGCTGATAGCTGAGCAGGACGACACCGACCCGCCCGGGGCCCGGCACGCCGACCAGCTCGCCTACGTCATCTACACCTCGGGCTCGACGGGACGACCCAAGGGGGTGGCCTGCCACCATCGCGGCCTCGTCAACTACTTGCGGTTCTGCGCCGATCGGTACACGGGCGGGCGCGACGGCGGCACGGCTCTCTTCTCATCCGTCGGATTCGACATGATCGTGCCGAACCTCTACACCCCACTGCTGCTCGGCCGACCGGTCCGCCTGCTGCCGGAAGGGCTCGACCCGGCGCAACTGGCCGCGGAACTGGTGCGCGGTGGCCCGTACAGCTTCCTCAAGATGACCCCGGGTCACCTGGAGCTGCTCACCCAGCAACTCACCGCCGCGGAGGCGGCTGGACTGGCGGGGGTGCTCGCCGTCGGTGCGGACGCGTTTCCGTCTTCCGCGTTGCGCCGCTGGCGGAGCCTCGCTCCGGACAGTGACATCCTCAACGAGTACGGTCCGACCGAGGCGTCCGTGGCGAACTCGGTGTACACGCCGGTGGGTGATCCAGTCGATCGGGATCTGCTGCCGATCGGTAGTCCGATCCCGCACACGACGATGTACGTACTCGACCGAAATCTGGCCCCGGCGCCGGTCGGCGTGCCGGGGGAGATCTACATCGGCGGCGTCTGCCCGGCCCGGGGTTACCTGCACCAACCCGGCTTGACCGCGGAGCGTTTCCTGCCCGATCCCTACACCGGTCGCCCCGGCATGCGGATGTACCGCACCGGCGACCGGGGCTACCAGCTGCCCGACGGCAACGTGCAGTTCCAGCGCCGACTCGACGACCAGGTGAAGATCCGCGGGTACCGGGTCGAGACCGGCGAGATCGAACAGCATCTGGCCACCCATCCCGGCGTCGAGCGGGCGATCGTGTTGGCCCGGTCGGATCAGCAGAATCGCCGCCAGCTGGTCGCCTACGTCGTCGGTAGCGGTACCGGTACCGACGACGCAGGCGGCGTGCCCGGCGCGGGTGAACTGCGCGAGTTTCTCGGCCGGCTCCTGCCCGGCTACCTGATCCCTTCGCTGTTCGTGGCGATCGACGCGGTGCCGCTGGACGCCAACGGCAAGGTCGAGCGTCGGGCGTTGCCCGCCCCGGACCTCGTCGCGGAACCCGCCGACCGGGGATACGACGCCCCTCGCGACGAGGTGGAGGTGCGGGTCGCGGCCATCTGGGCCGCAGCACTGGGCCTCGATCGGGTCGGTGTCCACGACAACTACTTCGAACTCGGCGGCGACTCCATCCTGACGATCCAGATCATGGCCGCGGCCCGCGCGGAGGGCCTGGAGATCACGCCGAGGCTCATCTTCCGGTATCCGACGGTGGCCACCCTCGCGGCGCACACCGAGCCGGTGGCGACCGCCTCGGACGCGGCCGGGGCGGAGGCCGGCGACATCGGCGGCACCCTGCCACCGACGCCGATGCAAGCCTGGTTCCTGAATTGCGACCTGGCCGACGCACACCACTACAACCAGTCCGTCCTGCTGGAGACCGAGATCGAGGACCCGACGGTGATAGCCGAAGCGCTGCGCGCCGTCGTGAACAGGCACCCGGCGCTGCGGGCGCGCTTCACCCGGACCGATGCGGGCTGGCAGCAGCACATCGAGCCACCCGGGGATGCCGACCTGTTGATCCACGAGTCGATCGCCGACGACGAGGAACTCTCGGCCGTCGCGGACCGGGTGCAGGCAAGCCTCGATCTGACCCGCGGACCCTTGCTACGCGCAGCGCTCGTCACGCGCCGGGACCGGCCGGCCAACCTGATCGTCGTCGTCCATCACCTCGCGGTCGACACGGTGTCCTGGCGGTTCCTGGTCGAAGACCTGGCGGCGGCGTGTGACACCGACGGGCAGGACGCCGCCCTGCCGGCCACGGAGGTGCACCCCGGCGTGTGGGCCGCAGCGCTCAAGCGGCGCGCTGACGACCCGACGGTGCTGGCTCTGTGTGACCGGCTCACCGTGCCGACCGGGACCGCGCTGCCCGGCGACCCGGACGCGGGCTCCGACCTCGTCGGCGCCGCCAGCACCGTGCGCGCCGAGCTCGGCGTGAAGGACACCCGGCTGCTGCTGAGCGGCGCCCCCGCCGCCCGGCACGTGCAGGTCGAGGACGTGCTGCTGACCGCCCTCGCCCGGGCCCTGCGGGACTGGGCCGGTGGCTCGGTGCGGGTGGACGTCGAGCGGCACGGCCGCGACCATCCCCTGCCCGGCATCGACATCTCCCGTACGGTCGGCTGGTTCACCTCGGTGGTGCCGTTCGCACCGTCGATCGACGGCGATGACCTCGGCGCCGCACTCGACACCGTCAAGGAACATCTCCGCTCGATGCCCCACGGCGGCTTCGACCATGCCCTCCTGCGTCACCTCAGTACCAGCCCGCAGGCGGATCGGTTGCGCGCCGAGCAGGACGCCGAGGTGGTGTTCAACTATCACGGCCGGGTGACACCGCCGTCCGCCACCGGTCCGCTGCGCATGCTGGCACCGGTGTGCGGCGCCGACCGTGCACCCGGGCAGCGCCGTACCCATCCGATCGAGATCGAGGCCGAGATCCGCGAGGACCGGCTCCTGGTCGATTGGACCTACCCTCCGGAGCGGCTGGCGGAGTCGAGCGTGGTGACGGTGGCCGAGCGGTTCCTCGACCACGTCAACGAACTGGTGCGGTACTGCGTCGCACACCCCGGCGGGCACACTTCCTCCGACTTCCCGCTCGCCCGCCTGACCGACGACGAAGTCCGCCTCATCACCTCCGGGCCCGGAGTCGTCGAGGACGTCTATCCGCTCACCACCACCCAGGCCGGCATGCTGTTCCAGACTCTTCTGCGCCCGGACGAGGGCGTCTACATCGACCAGCAGAACCTCCGGCTGACCGGTGCGGTGGACCTGGCTCTGTTCGAGCGGGCCTGGCGCGAGGCCGCGGGCCGGCACGCAATCCTGCGGACCACCGTGGACTGGCAGAGCGGGCAGGAACCGGTTCAGGTCGTCTGGCGGGAACCGGAACTGTTCATCCGTACGGTGGACGATGCGGCCGGAGTCGCGGTCGCCGAGCGGAGTACGGGCATGACCCTCGACCGGGTGCTCTGGAAACTGGTGCTGAGCCGTTCGGAGGACGCCGTCACCGGCATCCTCACCTATCACCATCTGCTGCTCGACGGATGGAGTGTCGATCTGCTCCTGCGCGACGTGATGGCGGTCTACACGGCGTTGCTGGAGGGACGACCGGCCCGCCTGGAGCCCGCGACGGCCTTCCGGCAGTACGTCGGCTGGCTCGGGACGTTGGATGCCGTCGAATCGGGCCGGTACTGGGCCACCCAGCTGCACGACGTCACTGAGCCCACCCCGATGCCGGTTCCGGCACCGCAGGCGGAGCGCCGGGGGAGCGACTACGTGACGCTCAGCCTCACCGACGAGCAGACGCGGACCGTCCGGGCATACGCGCGCGGACACGGGCTCACCCTGGCCAGTGTGGCCACTGCCGCCTGGGCGACAGCGCTCGGTCACCTGACCGATCGCGAAGACGTGCTCTTCGGCTGCACCGTCTCCGGGCGCACCGCCGCATTTCCGGGGGCCGACCGGGTCGTCGGGCCGATGCTCAACACGTTGCCCGTCCGGGTGCGCCTCGACGCCGGAATGGCGGTGCCCGCCTGGCTCGACGACGTCCAGGCGCAGATGGTGCGTATGCAGGAGCACGAGAACTCGCCCCTCAGCGAGGTCCAGGGGTGCACCGGGATCCCGCGCGGGGTGCCGCTGTTCCACAGCATCGTGGTGACCGAGACGCTGTCGCCGACGGTCTGCACCGGCCGGGCCACGCTCACCGTGGCCGGCGCAGTGGAGAGCACTGAGTATCCGCTGGTCGTCAACGTAGTTGACGCTGATCGGCTGCGGTTGGAGCTGCTCTACGACCGCCGCTGGTACGACGCCCCAGCCGCTGCGACCGTTGCGCACACCTTCCTCGAGGTGCTGCGCGCCCTGTGCGCCGGCGACGCCGAGACCCTCGGCGAGATCATGGTCGGGTCGATGCCCATGCCGATGTCCATCGCCAACGGGCAGGGGTGACCCATGGACACCGGTCTCCTGCCGTACCGCCGATCCACTGCGACGCCGCGGATCCGTCTCTACTGCCTGCCGTTCGCGGGCGGCAGCGCGGCGGCATATCTCGGCTGGGCCGATCGGCTGCCACCGGACGTCGAGCTGTGTCCGTTGCAGCTGCCCGGACGGGGCGCCCGGGCTGATGAGCCGCCGCGCACCCGGATCGCGGAGTTGAGCGCCGAGATCGCCCACGGCATAGCGGACGAACGGTACCGGCTGCCGTTCGTCCTGTTCGGGCACAGCATGGGCGGTCTGCTCGCGTACGAGACCACCCAGATGTTGCGGGACAGGGGCGGTCCGGAGCCGCGGCGCCTGGTGGTCAGTAGCGCGCGCAGCCCGGACCGCTGGAACCGGCTCCGGACATCGTCCCACCTCGGCAGCGATGCCGCCTTGACCACGATGTTACGGGCGCAGGGCGGCACGCCGCCCGAGTTCTTCGATCACCCCGACCTGGTCGCCCGCGCCATTCCGATCCTGCGGGCGGACCTGGAGGCGTGCGAGCGCTACCGGTACGCCGAACGGCCCCCGCTCACCGTGCCGATCGATGTGCTGGGCGGGCGTGACGACCCCGAGGTCGACGAGGCTGACCTGCTCGGCTGGCGGAGGCACAGCACCGCGCCATCGTCGCTGCACGTGTTCGACGGGGGCCACTTCTACCAGGAGAGTTCGACGGACGCGATGTTCACCGTACTCACGGCCGTGTTGTCCGGCATCTGCCTGCCTCGCCACTCCTCCTCGTGACCCGGCACCTCGCTGCCCCGCTGATCGGTCCTCGACCGGTCAGCGGGTCGTAGCGGTTTGCGGCGTCACCGGGCGGCGGTCGTTGCGCGCCGCGAGGTACAGCGGGGCGGCGACGGCCAGGATGATCGCACCGATCACCATCGCCGCGCTCAGGCTGATGGCGTCGGCCAGCGCGGTCAGCGTGACGAGTCCGAGTGCGGCGGCCGGCTGCGAGACCATCGAGTTCAGCGACAACACGGTGGCGCGCTCGTCGGTGCCGACCTGGCGGTGCAGCAGCGCGTTGTGCAGCGGGTTCGACGCGCCGTGCACGAGATAGCAGGCGAGGAACGCGGTGATGATGCCGGCGAGCCCGCCGAACAGTGCCATCGCGGCGACGGCGAGCCCCTGCAGGACCCGCATCAGGGCGGCGGCGAGCGGCGTGCCGACGCGTTCCGCAACCGGGATGATCAGAGCCGCGCCGGCTGCCGAGGCGATCCAGGCGAACGCTGTCAACGGCCCCATCAGCGAGGCGATCTGTTCCGTGTCTCCGGTTACCGCGGTCAGCCGGACCGCGGTAAGCGTCTCGAAGCTGACCATCCCGAATCCCCACAGGATCTCCACGGCGAGCAGGCAGATCAGCACACGGGAGCGGGTCATGAGCCGCGTTGCACTGGCGACCGTCCGTCCGAATCGGACCAACGGGCGGTCTCGTCCGGACCGTTCCGGCCGGTTCCGCGGCTCCTCGCGCAGCAGGACCGTCACGAACCCGAGCTCGATCACCCGCACCACGATCGCGATGACGACCGGCGTGACGATGCCGGGAACGCCGGGAATCGGCTGAACCGCAACGAGGAGGCCGCTCAGCAACGAGCCCGCGCCGATGGCGATGCTCATCACGGTGCCACCCAGACCGAGTCCGCGCTCGATGGAGGTGTCCGGGTCCCGGGCCAGGGTGCTGTCCACGAACCAGGCATCGAGCGGTCCGCTGTCGAGGGCCCGATAGACGCCCTGGATCAGGAAGTAGACGGCGAAGGCGGCAACCGACGACGCGAAGGCGATCAGCAGCAGGGAGCAGATGTTGACCGCGGAGGCGAAGAGCAGTACCGGTCGCCGACCGAACGTGTCGGCCGCGCCACCCGTCGGCACTTCGAGGCAGAGGATCGTCAGTCCCTGGATCGCCATGACCACGCCGAGTTGGCCGAGGCTGAGTCCACGCTGAAGCGGCAGGAGCACCAGCACCGGAATGATCAGGCCGCTGGGGAACCACCGAAGGGCGAGCAGGATCAGATAGTCGCGGCGGATCCTCGAGGCGTTGGTCGGCGGTGGCACAGCATTCCCTCCTTCGATCGGTGCACCCATCGAGCGCACGGGTTGGCCCTCGCCGGAACACGAAGGGGGAGCCGAAGCGTCGGTCAACCGCCTGACGCGGTCGGCGGCAGCGGCGCGATGATCAGAGTGATGTCGATCGGTACGGCACCCTCGGGCCGGCTCGCGGTGTCGCCGAGCGGACGGCGCTGCACCCAGGGCGAGATGAGGGCCTCCCAGGCGCGGTGCAGCTCGGCCAGCTCGTCGACGGTCAAATAGGCGAGGTTCTGTGAGACCCCGGTGTGCTCACTCCAGCGGGAATCCATCTCCGGGCGGCGTTGCTGCCACTCGGCCAACTGAGCGGCGCTGCGCTCCAGCACGAACCGCTCCAACATGCTCAGTCCCTCGTGGCCCTCGGCTGTCTCGCCGGGCTCCCAGTCATGGGAAACGGCGGTCACCCGCCACGGGCGCTCCCGGTTGTCGCTGCGGCCGGCCTGCTCGACGAAGCCGTACTTCCCGAGCTGGCGCAGGTGATGGGAGGCGAGCGCCTGGCTGATCCCCAGCGCGCGCGCGGCCGTCGCAGCCGTCATGGTGCCCTCACGGCCGACGAGTGCGTGGAGCTTGAGTCGAAGCGGGTGGGCCAGAGCGCGCATGGCTACCGGGTCGCCGATGACGCGCCGCCGCCCACTTTCCAAGGACATGCTTGGAGTCTCCTCGCTTTCCGCCGAATGTCAAGCAGATGCTTGGGAATCTCCCGCCCGGCGGGCTGCGGGCGGGCGGCGAACCTGGCCGGCCTTGTCCCGCGCCTGGCAACGCAGCAGATCATGGATCACCTGGTCGGTGCCGTCATCACGCCACAGGGCGAAGTAGTAGTAGTAGTAGTAGGTGGCGGACTTCGGCGGCAGGTCGTGCGGCAGGTACGCCCACTGACACCCGGTCCGGTTCTGGTAGAAGATCGCGTTCACGATCTCCCTCAGCTCGTAGCGACCCTGATGCCCCGACACCGACGGGTGGCGGTCCTTCCACGCCTGCAGGAACGGTCCGACCACCGCCCACTGCTCATCGGTCAGGTCACTCGGATACGCCGCACGCTCACCCATGATCAGCCCAACGCGGCCGGACCCCACCGGTTACGACCACGGCTCACATTCACACACCGACCCAAACCCACAATGGACGGAAGCTACCGAACCACCCTCTCAGCCAGTACGTAGACCAGTCGTACGCGGCACAGTTGCTGGATTCCGACAACGGCGAGGGCGTCGGCTACCTCCTGAAGGACCGGGTCGGCGCGGTCGTGGAGTTCAACGCTGCGGTGGAACAGGTCTCGGCCGGGGAGACGGTCGTCGATCCCGAGGTGGTCCGCCAGCTGATCAGTCGGCGGCCGGATCCGAGGCAGCGGCTGACTGCCCGCGAGCTCGAGGTCCTCGCGCTGATGGCGGAGGGGCCGCTCCAACGACACCATCGGCAAGCGGCTGCACGTCACGGACGCGGCGGTCAACAAGCACATCGGCAACATCTTCAGCAAACTTGACCTGCCGGCCGCGATGGACGGCCACCGGCGGGTGCTCGCGGTGCTGGCCTACCTGCGGAGCTGAGCCGCAGGGTCACCGACCTCGGCCTGGCTGCCCAGCCGCGAGATCGCAGAACTCGCCGTCGAAGAAGAGCAGCGGCTCGCCCGCGTCGGGAGTGTGGTGGACCGCGACTACCTGGCCGATCAGGATCGTATGGTCGCCGCCCGGTATCACGTCCCGGACGACCGAGTCGATCCACGCGAGGGCGTCGTTAATACGCGGTGTGCCGGTGACCGGCGACGCCTGCCAACTCACCCCGGCGAACTTGTCCGGCCGGGAGGTCGCGAAGCGACGCCCCATCGCTTCCTGCCGTGCGCTGAGGATGTTGCTCCCGAACGAGCCGGCCCGCACGATGCGCGGCAGGCTGCGGCCGCGGTTCGAGCTGGACACCATGACCAGTGGCGGGTCGAGGGACAGCGACGTGAACGACTGGCAGGTGAAACCAACGGGCTCCTCGTCAAGGGCGGTGACGACGGTTACGCCGGTGCAGAACCGGCCCATCGTCCGACGGAATTCCCGCTCGTCGACCTCGGGCGCTCGCGCTGCGATCGGTGGAACAGCCCCGGCTGCGGTCTCCATGGCCGCGACGGTGCGCGGCCTCTCTATAACTCGCCTATAGCGTCAGCCGCCGGGAACCTGTAGGAACGCGATATCCCGCCCACGGACCCTTCGCCGAGTAAGCCGCGACGCCGTCTGCGAAGGGTGAGTCGATTGTCAGCGATCCTTGCTGGTCACCAGGCCGGGCCCGGCGCCGATGAACTCGAGCGCCGGCTCGGCGATCCGTGAGATCCGGACAATCCGCTTGGCTTCGACCGGATCCTGCTGCCACGTCACCCTGGCCATGCTCGCCCTCGCCGTCCTGACCATCCTCACCGCCACCGCCCAGCAATCCCCCGCTGACACGGAGATCATCGCGTTGCCCGTCGCCGAGATCCGCCGACGCCAGTCCTTTGATCACACCCATGAAGCTGGCCGCCTGCGCGGAAATGAGCTTCACTCGAGACCATCGCCGCTGACGATGAAGAGCGCGCGCGGTTGAAGCCCGCAGTCGACGACCTCCGCAGCTCACTGAGCCATTCCGCGCCAGGCCAAGGTGAACGATGAATCTCTCGCCGCTTCACGCTGAGGAGCCTCTCGTGCCGACCGGATCCCGGGCGGTCAGCCCGGGACCCTACAGGTAGCCTGATTTCAGGCGAGTGGAATAGCGCCGATAAGGCGCAACCCGTGTTGGGTATCGGTTCGTGTCGATCCTCGGACACCAAATTGCAGCATCCATGCTGTGTTTCGCGTACTGGTGGTCAAGCACGCTTGACCACGCAAATCCCAGCGCAGCCACTCCCTCGATCGACCCTGTCTCGATCGGGGGCGATTGCCGTGGCTGATCGTTCTCTGGCACCCGTCATCCCGCCGGTGACGATGGCCGACCGGGGGCAGGGTTCTCGTCGCCCGCGTGGTGGAGCGCTACGCCGTCCGCCGTTGCCCCTGCCGATGCTGCCGTCGCCACGCGCCGGCACGATGGTGTACGGCCTGGCTGCCATCGACAACAGCGGCAGGATCGCCGACCGCACGGTCATCCGGGCCCTCGGCTGGGCGCCGGGTGCGCGCCTGCACATCCGCGAAGGTGGCGGAGTCATCGTCGTCCGGCTGGACCGGCAGGGCGTCTTCACCGTCAGCGGCCAAGGCCATCTACACCTGCCGGCGGCCGTCCGGCACTGGTGCGCCCTGTCCGCCGGCGACCGCGTGCTCCTGGCCGCCAGCCCTGCCGACGGGTTGCTCGTGGTGCACCCGCCCGCCGCCCTGGACGCGATGGTCGTCGCGGTGCACGCCGAGGCGTTGGGCGGTGGTGAGGCATGAGCGACACCACCGCGGGTCGGGCGGAACTGGATGCCGCGCGGCTGCTGCTGGCGCGGATGGGCATCTCGCCGGCCGACCTCGTCGAGGCAGCATCGGACCGTCCACCCGCACCGACGTTCGCCGAGGACGTTCCGGTGGTAGCGGCGGCGGTCAGCGACGGTACCCGGCGCGCGTACGGCTCGTACTGGAAGCGGGTTCTGGAGCAGTGGGGACAGCGGCGGCTCGACGAGCCGACTCCGTCGGAGATCGAGTAGCTCGCCGAGTACACCAAGACGCACGTCGTGGCCCGGCGTAACGCGCGGGGCGGACGCAGTGCGGCGGAGCACCTGATCGCCGCGCTGCGGTGCCTGTACAAGCGGGCCGTCGCGGACGGGTACGTCGCCGCTGCGGACAACCCGGCCCTCAAGGTGGCCAAGCCGCGGCGCCTGCCCAGCACCAGACGGGCGGTAGCGGACAGCAGGCTGGCGGAGATAAACGCCGTCGCTGCCAGTACGGGCGATGACCCTGCGCTGGACAGTCTGCTGCTGCGGCTGCACACCGAGACGGCGTGCCGCCGGGGCGGTGCGTTGGCTCTGCGGCCGGTCGACCTGGACCCGGATCAGTGCCTCATCCTGCTGCGGGAGAAGGGCGACACGGTGCGGTGGCAACCGGTGTCACCGACGCTGATGCGGCATCTGCAGCAGCATGCCGAGGAGCGGCAGGCGGTGGGGACGGGGCAGCTGCTGCGGTACCGCAGCGGGCAGCCGATCACCTACCGGCGCTACGACCACCTGTGGGTGCGCCTCGGTGAGCACCTGCCGTGGGTGCACGTGCAGCAGATCAGCACGCACTGGCTGCGGCACACGACGTTGACGTGGGTCGAGCGGAACTTCGGCTACGCCGTGGCACGCGCGTACGCAGGGCACACCGACAGCGGCAGCGACGCCGGTGCCACCAGCACTTACGTTCGAGCGAGTCTCCAGGAGGTCGCGGCTGCTCTGGCGGCCCTGGCCAACGAGTCCCATCCTCTCGCTTGAGCTGGAACTATCGCGGGGTGGGCCTGGTCGTTACGTCCAGGCCCACTCGCGGGGGGCCTATTTGCAACGAGGCCATAGCCAAAGTGGGGCCACGTAGCGTCGGCATCCGGATCTGCCGAGATGAGTGTACAGATCACATAACACTCGGCCTGAGCCGGCGGGCTCTATCGAAGACCGAAGCCGCTTGGAGTCTCGGCCGCTTTGGCTCTGAATGCCTTATCCAGATTTTCCTCCGCTGGGCCGAGAAGGTCATAGAACTGACGTTCCCGCGATCCGGCGTATTCGACGTCCGACTCATGGTTCAAGACGTCAGTCAGGAGGTGAGCAAGCTCGGACAGGCGGAAGTATCGCATCGCGTCGATCGCCCGTCTCAAGCGGAAAGGCTCGTTGACCTCCACGGCGAAGCCCAAGCCGCCGCCCATGGCCGAGTTGTAGACACGTAACAGGAAGGAAAGGTGCGCAATCCCTAGCGGAGTTCCTTCAGGGGCTTCACCGTCAGCCCCGTAGTCGGCGGCACGGTTCCAGATGACGGCGAGAGCGTCCAACGTGGGCCCACCTCCACGTCTCATCCAACTCGTCCATCATGAGTCACCGAGTTCCTCTTACTCCCGCCGATACAGCGCACGATTCAATCACGCCAGTTCCATACGCGTCGCGCATCCTTTTCTGCCGCGATCCGGGTGCTGCCATCTCACGTCCACCAGTCACTCGTTGTTGGCGAAAATGGGTGGCCGATCCGCCGCCGTCGTGCCGTCCCCAGCGCCTGGCCGGCGGAACCTCTGCACATCTGGCGTATCTGCCTCTGCATGAAGTTGGCTCCAGCAAGACTTTCGTAGCCGGAGATCGCCATGGCGTCCTAACCCGGTGATGGGCTCAGACTTCCTTATTGTCGACCCAGTGACAAAAAGGGTCTGTGGTGTCGCCGTCGCCCATCTCGGCGGGCTCCGCCACGATCTCCAGCCCGCTCGCCGGGGCGGTGGCACCGAAGGTGCGGTGCAGCCAGTCCCGGTAGGGTGCATTGACGATCTCGTGGTCGGCGTCCCACGGCTCGGGCGGCGCGCTGAACTCCTCGTTCCAGCAGATCTCCCGGTAACCGATCGCCAGCAGCCGCAGAAAGTCGACCGCATCGTCGGCGAGCACACACGTCATCATCGAACCGCTACCCGAACCGAGATGGACGATCCTCACCTGTCCCCGACCGTCGCGCCACAGCGCGGCCATCGAACCCTCGCCACCGGTCTGCGCGAACGGCCACAACCGTGCGGCCGCATCCGGGACCGACTCGTCGAACCAGGACCGTGCGTACGACAGGGTCTGCTCCGCGGTGTAGCCACGCAACTCGATCGAGGTGCCCACCCAGCCGTTGTCGCTCAACGAGCCGTACAGATCCCCGTCGTGCCCTTTCACCACGAAACCCTGCTCGTCGACCCAGGCGAAGAGCAGGCGCAGCGGCTCCGGCAGGTCGAATCCGTCCGGCACCCGGGCCAGCATCGTCTTGAGGAAGTCACCCACGCCCGGCAGCGTACGAGATCACCTCGCCCTCCCACAGTCCCAGCCGCACTGCACGGTCGCCGACGTGCAGGGTGCCGCCGACCAGCTGGCCGACCTCGTCGTGCTCCGGGTTCCAACCGCTCAGCACTCCCGCGATCACCGAGGCGAAGGGCTCCTCGCCGGAGGCGTCCCGCCCGACCCAGCGGCCACCGTCGTAGTCGTAGTCGTAGGCCGACCGCCAGCCCTCGTCATCCGGAGCCGTCGGCACGACCGTCAGGGACCAGTCGCTGCGCCCGTCGAACAGCAGGCCACGGCCGTCGTCCACGACGAGGTGGACCGGCCCGGTGGTGAGATCGACCGGGTCACCGGGCCAGTGCCAGGCCAGCCGCGTGACCGCGGCCAGGCGGCAACCGATCAGCATGTCCATCAGAATGGTTTCGTCAGTTCCGTGCCTAGTAGTGACCTTTGGTGTCGTCGAACCGGCCTTGGCGCCGCAGCACCGGCGAAACCGCCACTTGAGCCGTACGGGCGGGGATCGTTGCCCCCCGCATAATAGAGATGTCGCTGTTCACACAGCTCTACGAGCCCGCAGCCAATCCGCCCTCGGTCCGCGATGTGCTCGATTCGTCGACCGCCACGACCGCTGGCGCGCCTCAGCACGAGTCAACGCACTGATCTGCGGCCGACCGGGCGTCACGGCGCGTGACGAGCGGCGCGTGCAGTGAACAGGCGGGGCTGCCGCGCGTTCGTTAGGTACCGAACCCGCCGCAAAGGTAGTACAGGCTCGCGGCCAGTCCCAATATCCAGCCAGCCACGAGGCCAGACGATGACCCACGGCCGAGCCGTCCGGACAGCGCGAAGCAGTTGCCCAGCAACACCAGCTGCGCAATGCCGTACGCGAATACGCCGAAGAAGAGCGCCGCGAACCTCCCACCGGCATCCACGTCCGCATTCGGGCCGCCACCAGCGGCGGTGGCCAGGGCAATCGTGAACCCAACAACAAGACCGTGCTCAGCGAGGGCAACGACCGCTCCGGCAACCACCGGCCTGATGATCGTCACCCGCCGGAGCGTGACATACGTCGAAGGAACCGGGCTACCTCAGCCCGAACGATTTACGAAACCGCCTGGGACAGCCGCCAAACGGAACCGCACTGATCTGCCGCCGACCGGGCGCGGGCGGTTTCACCGCAGCCATGGCAGGGCGGGATCACGAGCGCAGACGGTGTCTCCTCGTGCTGTTCGGGACTGTGCTATTTCGCTGCGGGTCTGGAAGCGTGGCCGCCGCGATACGCAGACGGTAGCGGGCAGGCTGACCTGAGTTGGGACCGACTGCCCGGGTAAACCATCCAGTCACGCCAGAGCCTCGCCAGGGCGATCCAACCACGACACCATCCGTGTACCCGGATTTGCCGCTGTCCAGACGCAGCACAGTCGCTGGTCGACCTGCGGGGTGTCCTGGTGGTCGGCCATCGCGGCCACGGTGTCGGCGATGCGGGGCGAAGGCGCGAGCCAGTGCGGTGTCGAGCGGACCGACGAGGTCTCGCTCGCGTCGGTAGATGCTGCGCGGGTGGTGGATCTTGTTCGCGAGGGTGTACTCCTGGGCGTAGCGGCGTCGGTAGTACGCCTCGCCATTGGACCGTTGACCCTGCATCTTCCGGTCGCACAGCGCGCAGTACAGCGCGCCCTTAAGGGCGTAGACGTGGCGGGCGCGGTGCCGCTTGTGCTCCCCTCCGGGACCGTTGCCGCGACGCCGAAGCAGCGCCTGCGCAGCATCGAACGTCTCTGTGTCGACGATCGCCGGATGTGCGGGGTGGTTGGAGGTGTTCCACTGGTTCTGCGGGTTCCAGCGCATGACGCTGGTGTGGCCCATGGCGACGTCGTCGACATCGAGCAGGATCTCGTCGGTGCTTGGCGATTCTGAACCTGGCGACCGGTGTAACGGGGGCTGGTCAGGATGACCCGGATGGCGCTCTTCGACCAGGCGATGCCCGATCGGTGGGGGTTCCGGGCCGGCGCCGGGCGGTCCGAAGGACTCAGCCAACTCCGCGGCGAAAGGCACGGCGTACACCACGGCGGTCGGCGCCAAGTCCGCGATCTCCGCGCGGATTCGCGGCAGCAGATTCGTCCTGGTAGGAGAACTTCAGCAGGCGGCAGGATGGCGCGGCTGACGCCAGTTCCGCAGCCAGCCCCAGACTGGCGGCGACCGCCGGTTCCTCCACGAACACCATCAATCTGTCTCGGCTGTTAGCCAGGTCCAGTAGATTCGTGGCTCATGACCGCCGTGCGACTCGATCCGAAACGTAGCGCCCTGATCCTGATCGACCTGATGACCAGAACGGTCGCCCTGGACACCGCGCCGATCACGGCCGCCGAGGTGGTCCAGCGGTGCGCCGAGGTGACCGCAGCAGCGCGCCGGGCGGGGTGGCTCGTCGTGCATGTCCGGGCCGAACGTCCGGGCGTCGCAGAACAGCCACCCGGCGGCGAACTGGTGGACGCCTGCACCCGTCAGGGAGCCGACGTCGAGATCGTGAAGCGCACCTGGGGCGCGTTCCACGGCACCGACCTGGATGAGGTCCTGCGCGGACGTGGCATCCGCACTGTGGTGCTCGGCGGGATCGCGACGAACTTCGGGGTCGAGTCGACGGGGCGTGCGGCGAACGAGCGCGGCTTCCACGTGGTCTTCCTCTCCGACGCGATGGCCGGCCTGCACGGGTACGCCCATGACTTCGCCGTCGACTACGTGTTCCCGCGTCTCGGCGTGGTGTGCACCGCCGCTGAACTGCTCGACGGATTGCGCTGATCGAACGGGGGGAGCGGGCCGGCGGCGTTGCCGGCCACCGGCCCGCTCCGCCTAGGACGGCTGCGCCGCCGGCTCCTTGCGCTTCGGCGTCACGCCCAGTTCCTCCCCGTAGGACGTGGACCTGAACCGGACCGCCATGTAGAGCCCGGGCAGCGCCGCGATCGCCACCATCAGGATCACCGTGGGGGCGAACAGCGAGGCTGCCAGCAACGGGCCCGCAATCGCCGCCCCGCCCGGTGAGGTCGCGTTCATGAGCGTGCGCATGAACGTCATCGTGCGCCCGCGGACCTCGGCGGGAATCCGGTTCAGCCGCAGCACCTGCGCTGACACTGTCATGGGTGTCGAGAACAGGTTGACCAGGATGAGCCCGAGCAACGCGGCGGGCAACCCGGGCAGCAGGAGGAAGATCAATCCACCGCCGGCGGCGAGTTGAAGCAGTCCGATCCGCCGCATCTGCCGATCCGCAGGTTTGATCATGCCGGATATCAGAGAGCCGGCCAGACCCGCGCCCTCGCCTACCGCGAGCAGGAGACCCAGCGTCCGCGCATCACCGGCCAGCGGAGTGATCGCCATCCAAGGGATAGTCACCCGCAACATGCCCACGGTCATGTTGAACAGGGCGAAAGCCGCGGTGATGGTGACGAGCACGGTGTCGTTGCGCAGCATCCGGATCACCGGCGCCCAGCCGAAGCTCTGCCGCAGGCTGACGCTGGTCTCGCCCTCGGGCCGGGGCAGGCGTGCCCGCATGGCGAGCACGGAGAACGCGAAGAAGACGTAGCTGAGGGCGTCGAGGCCGAGGACCACCGGCGCGCCGAAGGCCGCGATCAGCAGACCGCCGAGAGCCGGACCGGCCATGCCGGCCGCGCCGTAGGCGATGCCCTCCAACGCGACCGCCGAGTGCAGATCCTTCTTCGGGACCAGTTCCGGCGTGACTGCCGGCACCACACCCAACGGAACGATCTTGAGCAGCCCGTATGCCCCGGCAACGACGTACAGGTACCACAGATGCAGCGCACCCGTAGCGTCCAGCAGCGGGACAGCGCCGATGATCGCCGCCCGCGCGAACGCGTCGGCCACCAGAAGAGTACGCCGGGAGAACCGGTCGAGCAGTGGGCCGACCAGTGCGCCGCCGAGGATGACGGGCAGGGTGTAGCAGACGGCCATCACACCGACGGCCTTTGCTCCCCCCTGGGTGATCGCCATCCAGGTCAGCGCGGTCCACGAGGCGCCGTCGCCGAGCAGGTTGACCACCGAGCCGATCCACAGCAGTCGGTAGTCACGTATCCGTAAGGCGTTTATGTAGTCTCTCAACCCAATTCCTTCGCAGTGTGTCCGACCTTCGCGCCACCGACCTCGGACCAGACCTCGTTCACGATCGACGCCACCTCGTCGGCTCGGGTCCGGGCGAAGTAGTGGCCGCCGTGCTCGATCTCCCGCAGCCGCACCGCAGTCGCGAGACGACCCCACTCGGTGTACGCCTCGCGGTAGTCGGCGATGACCTTGTCGTCCTTCGCTCCGACGAACGTGATCGGCACGCTCAGCCGCACAGTCCCTGGCTGTTCCCGCTGGCTGAGGAAGTAGGAGTGTCCGGCGACCACGTCGTGCCGGAACATCCGGCCGATGAAGTGGCCGAGAGAAACTCCTTCTTGGACAATGCCTCAGCATTGACCGCACGGAGCTTGTCCCCGGCCGGTTTCGCAGCGCTGCCCAGGAGGTTGGGGCCAACGAAGTTCATCAGCAGGCCCAGCGGGCCGGGCAGCCTGCGGCGTACTCGCGAACGGCTTGCTGCTCCCCCTCGAGGTGGGCGCGGCACCGAAGGATGGCCTCCGGTGAGACTTGTCGAGGTTGCCGGGTCACACGTGATTGAGCGCGAGCGAGACGTAGGTGCGGACACCATCGCCTTCCGGGCACGTCGTCGATGCGTGGGGGCCGGCGCTCCGACCGTCGATCTCCAGGAGGCTGCCCGCCGACGCCACCAGTTCCGCCCAATGACCGTCGGCTCGCGATGACCGCTACTTCTGTCGGGTGATCGTGGCAGCCGTGATGTCGCTGCCCAGCATGTTCCCGGTCACCACGACGGTGTCGCCGGTCCGCAGGTCCTTGAGCGCACCGGTGAGCCGGACCTGCGTACGGTCGCCTGTCTGCACGGTGACCACCTCGCCGGACTCGCGCCGGACCTTCATCGTGTCTCCGTCGATGTCGGTGACGGTGCCGGTGGTGGCCGGGGTGGCGGTGGCGGCCGGGGGAGCGGCGCCACCGCCACGGGCACCGCCGCCGCGGGCCCCACCGGCGGGTCCGTCGACCGCTGTCCCGCGTCCCGCCGGTGCGGGGGCGGGATCCGGTCCGTATGCCTGTTGCGCCTGGGCGCCGCCGGCGAAGCCGCCGACGAGCAGCAGCGCTGCCGCGAGCCACGGGGTGGCCCGGTTCCGCCAGGGGCGGGGTCCGGCGGCGAGTGCGGTGTCGAGGTCGGTCGTCATGTCTTCACCTGTCATTCGTAGCGGAGCGCGTCGATGGGGCGCAGGCCGGCGGCGCGGCTGGCGGGGACACTGCCGAAGAAGAGTCCGATCGCGACGGAGACGCCCAGGGCCAGCGCGACGGAGCTGGGCACGATCACCGGTTGCACGCCGACGATGGTGAACCGGCTGCCGATCAGTGCGGCGGCCACGCCGAGGCCGCCGCCGAGGACGCTGAGCATTGTCGCTTCGGCGAGGAACTGGGTGAGGATCGTGCGTCGGGGTGCGCCGAGGGCCTTGCGGATGCCGATTTCCCGGGTTCGCTCGGTGACGGTCACCAGCATGATGTTGGTGATGCCGATGCCGCCGACGAGCAGGCTGATGCCGGCGACGGTGCCGAGCAGGACGGTGAAGGTCTGTGCGGTCTCGGTGCGGGTGGCGAGGAGTTGGGCGGCGTTCTGGATCCGGTACGGCGCGGCTCCCGCACCACCACCACCTCCACCGCGGCCGGTGGCGGCGGTGCCGGCCGGTAGCTTGAGGCGCTGGTTGAGGATCTGGGTGACCTGCTGCTGGGCGGCGTTGACGCGGTCCGGGCCGGTGGCCTCGACGAGGATGGAGTTGACCGGGCCGTACCCGGTGATGGTCTGCTGCACGGCGGTGAGCGGGGCGACGGCGAGGTCGTTCGGGTCGGAGAAGCCGGACGCCGAACTCTTCTCGGCGAGGACGCCGACGACGGTGAACAGTGCGCCGCCGACGGTGACCTGCTGGCCGACCGGGTCGGTGTCGGCGAACAGTTCGGTGGCGACGGTCCGGCCGAGCACGACCACCCGCCGACCCTGGGCCACGTCCTGGTCGGTGAAGGCGGCGCCGGCGGCGAGTGGGCTGTTCGACGAGCCGAAGTAGCTCGGGTGGGTACCGAGGAACTGCGCCACCGGGTGCTCCGTCCCGGCGTGGGTCATCGTCGGGGTGGTGCTGACCACCGGTGAGACCGCGCGGACGTCGGGGGCGAGTGCCGGGTCGTGCAGGGACCGCGCGATGTCGACCGTGAGTGCCGACGGCGTCGTCCCGCCGCGGGCGGTGCTGGACACGGTGATGGTGTTGGTGCCCAGCGCCTCGATGCTGCGGTTGACGGCCTGGGCGGAGCCGTTGCCGACGGCGACCAGCAGGATGACGGCGGCGACGCCGATGAGGATGCCCAGCATGGTCAGTGCCGAGCGCAGCTTGTTGGCGGCGACGCCGCGGCCGGCGAAGCGGAGGATCTCCAGCAGGCTCACCGGGCACCGTCCTGTCGTACGTCGGTGGTGATCCGTCCGTCGAAGAGGGTGACCAGCCGGCGGGCGCGGGCGGCCACCTCCGTCTCGTGGGTGATCATGACGATGGTGCGGCCGGCGGTGTGCAGCTGGTCGAGGATGGCCAGCACCTCCTCGGTGGAGCGGCTGTCGAGGTTTCCGGTGGGTTCGTCGGCGAGGATCAGCGCTGGCTCGGTGACCAGGGCGCGGGCGACGGCGACGCGTTGCTGTTGCCCGCCGGAGAGCTGGTTCGGCTCGTGGTCGGCCCGGCCGGCGAGACCCACCATGTCCAGGGCCGCGAGGGCCCGCCGGCGTCGCTCGGCCGGCTTGACGCCGGCGTACGCCAGGGGCAGCTCGACGTTGGCCACCGCCGAGGTGCGGGGGATGAGGTTGAACGACTGGAAGACGAACCCGATGCGCCGGTTGCGGACGAGGGCCAGCCGGGCGTCGTCGAGTCGGCTGACGTCGACCCCGTCCAGGCGGTAGCTGCCGGCGCTGGGCACGTCGAGGCAGCCGAGGATGTTCATCAGCGTCGACTTTCCGGATCCCGAGGATCCCATGATGGCCACGTAGTCGCCGGCCGCGACGGTCAGCGACACCCCGCGCAGCGCGTGCACGGTCGCCTCGCCCTGTCCGTAGACCTTGGTCAGGTCACGGACGTCGAGCACCGGACGGTTCGGGCCCTCGGTGGTGCGGTGAGCTCCGTCGACCAGGTAGAGGGTCACCGGTTGCCCCGCCCGCCGCCACCGGTCAGGCCGCCGCCCGCGGGCCCGCCGCGCCCGCCGCCGGTGCTCGGGTCGGCGCCGCCGGTGCTGGGCAGCACGACCCGGTCGCCCTCGGTCAGGCCGGAGGTGATCTCGACGAGCTGGTCGCCCCGCAGGCCCACCTCGACCGGGCGGACGACCGGGTTGCCGTTGTCCAGGACGGTCACGGTGTTGCGGTTGCCGGCGCTGGTGACCGCGAGAGTGGACACCGCGACGACGTTCTCGGCCGTGTCGAGGGTGACGGTGACCTGCACGCTCTGGCCGGGCCGGGCGGCGTCCGGGCGGTCCTTGAGGCTCAGGGTGACGCCGTAGGTGACCACGTCGTTGGCGGTGGTGGCGTTCGGGTCGATCGCGGCGAGCGTCGCGTCGGCGGTGGTGCCGGGCAGCGCGTTCCAGCTGACCGTGGCGGGCATGCCTGCCTTGAGCCGGGTCGCGTCGGCCTCGGGTACCGCGGCGGTGACCTCCAGCCGGGTCAGGTCGGCGATCTGCACGAGTCCGTCGCCTCCCGAGCCGGACGCGGTGCTGCCGGCTCCGGTCGCGCCGCCTCCGGTCGCGCCGCCGGCGCTCGCGCCGCCCGCCGAGGTGCCGGAGTCCCCGACGCTGCCGTTGACGGCCACCACGGTGCCGGCGATCGGCGCGGTCAGGGTGGCCCCGTCGACCTTCTCCCGCGCGGCGGCGACCTTCAGCTCCGCCTGGGTCACCGCCGCATCCGCCTGGCTGGTGGGACCGTCGGTCTCCGCCGCCCGGTCCGCCGCATCCCGCGCCGCGTCCAGGTCGGCCTCGGCCGCCGCGAGTTCCCGCTTCGCGGCCGAGGCGTCGACCCGGGCCAGCACCTGGCCCTTCTTCACCGAGTCGCCGACGGCGACCGCGATCTCCGTGATCGGTCCGGCGGTGGCGAAGGTCGCGCTCGCGGTCGCCGCGCTGCGCACCGATCCGGGTACGGACACCGCCGACGTCACCGTCGCCCGGCTCACCGGCGCCGTCCGGGCCTCGCCGGCGCCCGCCGTCTCCGGCGCGGTGAACGTGGTGTACGCCCAGCCGCCGGCGAGCAGCACCGCCACGGCGAGGCCGGTGTTGACGAGCAGGGACGGGCCGCGGGCCGGGATGAGTCGTCGCACACGCATGTCCGGCAGCCTGGTGGTGGCGGCTCGGAGCGCACCCGACGCAACCTCGGAGCCGGCTGGGAGTCGGGCGGCGGTCAGCTGTCGGCGATGAAGTCCTCGATCCGGTGCCAGATGTCGTCGCTGTTGTCGTCCTGCATCATCAGGTGCGTGTTGCCGTGTACGCCTTCGTCGGGCAGGTACACCAGTTGGGCCGGGTGGCCGGCGTCATCGACCAGGCCGACGGTGCGCCGGCAGGCGTCGAGTCGCCCGGTCTGCCGGCGTTCGGTGATCCGGTCGCCGTAGACCGCGAGCGTCGGCGCGGTGGGTGCCTGGTCGGCGTCGGTGGGGCAGCCGACGGGTTCGACCGCCACCACCGCCGCGACCTGCTCGGGGTGTTGGTCGGCCACCGCGAACGCGGCCGAACCGGCGGCCGAGTGGGCGAGCAGGATCGCCGGGCCGGTTCGCTCCAGCAGGGCGAGCAGTGCCTGTTCCTGAGCCGTCGCTCCCGGTCCCCGGCTGCCGCTGTCGGCCGCACCGGTGGCGGTCGCCGACGGTCCGGGGGTGGGCTGCTGTGGGGTCGCATCAGCGCGTGCACCAGCCGCGCCGCTGTCGGACCGCCAGTACGGTGGCAGGGCGGCGAGGAACTGGTCCATGTCTTGCACCGGGAACCGGGTGTCCGGGTAGGGCTGGCCGGGCGACGCCCCGAAGCCCCAGCGCGGCCAGATCTCCTCCTCGCTCCACACCGACATCGTCGGTTGGCTCCCTGGCGGGGCCTCGCCGGCCGCCACCGCGTTGAACGGCCGCACGTCGAAGCCGGAGATGGCCAGGGACGGCTCGTCCAGCACGTACACGGGGTGGCCGGCGCGGGCCGCCTGCTGTGCCCAACCCTCCCGGCCGTCCGGCGTGGTCAGGAAGATCGACGAGCTGAGCCCGAGCCCCGGCATCATGATCACCGGTGGCTTGTCGGCCCCGGTGGGGACGAGTTGGTGGACCATCGCCTGCCCGGTCCAGGCGGTCGACGTCTGGTCGCCGGTGTCGTCGGTGGCCTGCTGCCCACCGACGAAGAAGTAGCCGCTCGCCGCCACCGTCAGCCCTTCGTCGCGGGTGTCGCTGACCCATCGGGGCACCAGGAGCGCCCCGGTCAGTAATGCCAGGGCCGTCGCCGTCGCCGCGACGGTCCGTGTTCTGGTACGCATGCTGCCTCCCGTTCGGTTCCTGCACGGGAGTGAACGGGGGCAGGCTCGGAGCGGACTCCGCGTCCGCTGGACGTTTCCGCACAGCCGCCGGTGGGGTCAGCTGTGCATGGTGCGTAGCAGGTCGACCAGTTCGTCGCGGTCGGCGTCGGGCACCGAGGGCAGCAGGACCCGGAAGGTGGCCCCCCGGCCGGGGGCGGTGAGCAGCTCGACCCGGCCCTGGTGTCCCCGCACGAGGGCCGCCACGATGGACAGGCCGAGGCCGGACCCGCCGCTGCCGCGGGCCCGGCTCGGGTCGGCGCGGTAGAGCCGCTCGAAGACCCGTACGGCCTGGTCGGTGGCCAGGCCCGGCCCGTCGTCGGTCACCTCCAGCACCGCGGCCGGCGTTGCGGCGGGCAGCGGGTCTCCCACCGCCGTGACGGGCGGCGGTCCGGCCGGGGTACCCCGCAGTCGCCCGGTGCGGACCGTCACGCGGGCCTGCGGTGGCGTGTGCTGCAGGGCGTTGTTGAGCAGGTTGGCGGCCACCTGGCGCAGCCGGTGCTCGTCGCCGGTGACCATCACCGGTTCGAACCCGTCGTTGTCGTCGAGGGCCGCCAGGCGGATCCGCCGCTGGGGTGCGCGGGCGTGCGCGTCGCGGACGCTGTCGGCGGCGACGGCCAGCAGGTCGACCGGTCGACGTCGCAGGGGGCGTTCGTGGTCGAGTTGGGCGAGCAGCAGAAGGTCCTCGACGAGCAGACCCATCCGGGCGGCTTCGGCCTCGATCCGCGCCATCGTCCCGTCCAACTCCGGGCCCGGTGGCGTTCCGCCCCGGCGGTAGAGCTCGGCGAAACCGCGGATGGAGGTCAGCGGCGTGCGCAGCTCGTGCGAGGCGTCGGCGATGAACTGCCGCAACCGCCGCTCCGACTCGCGGCGGGCGGCGACCTCGGTGGAGATCCGGTCCAGCATCAGGTTGAGCGCCCCACCGAGCCGGCCCGGCTCGGTGTGCGGATCGGCGTCCGGCACCCGGCGCGACAGGTTGCCCCCGGTGATCTGCGTCGTGGTCTGCTCCATCCGGGTCAACGGCCGAAGGCCGAGCCGGACCACCACCGCGGCGAGCGACGCCAGCAGCATCAGGACGACCACGATCACGACCGCGTCGATCAGCAGCAGCAGGTCGGTGGTCTCCTCGACCTCACGCAGCGACACCGCCAGCACCGCGATGCCCCGGTCGTCGCCGCGCTCGACCACCAGGACCCGCCAGGCGGCTGTGCCGTCGGCGGCCTCGACGGTGTACGGGCGGGCGTCGGTGGCACGGGCGACCAGCCCGTCGTACGGCTCGACCACCGGCACCGTGGTCGACTCGTCGGAGCGCCGGACGTCCTCCAGGTTGCCGTCCGGGCCGTACAGCAGCACCACCTGCTCCGGGCCGAGCCGGGCGCGCGGCAGCACGCGGGTGCGCTCGCGCGGGTCGAAGGTCGGAACGGTGTCCCGGGTGAACGGCCGGCTGACCGCGGTGAGCTGGTCGTCGATGCGGTCGGTGAGGTTTCGGCGCAGCAGCACCAGCCCGGCCGCGTTCGCCGCGACCAGCGCGAGCGCGGTCAGCGCTGCCACGACCACGACCAGCCGGGACCGCAGGGTCCAGCGTCCCCAGCGGCGCAGCCGCCGCACGCGGACGGCGCGACGGCGTCCCACCGTCACCCACCCCCGGTGCGAGGCACCCGTAGCGTGTAGCCGACGCCTCGGACGGTGTGCACCAGCGGTGGGGCCTGCACGTCGATCTTCTTGCGCAGGTAGTAGATGTACGACTCGACGATGCGTCCGTCGCCGCCGAAGTCGTAGTTCCACACCCGGTCGAGGATCTGCGCCTTGCTGACCACCCTGCCGGCGTTGACCATCAGGTACCGCAGCAGGTTGAACTCGGTCGGCGACAGCTCGACGACCCGGCCGCCGCGCCGGACCTCGTGAGCGTCCTCGTCCAGTTCGAGGTCGGCGTAGCGCAGCATGCCGTCCGGCGCCGGCGCGTCGTCGGCGCGGCTGCGGCGCAGGATCGCCCGGATCCGCAGCACCACCTCCTCCAGGCTGAACGGCTTGGTCACGTAGTCGTCCGCCCCGACGGTCAACCCGGAGATGCGGTCCTCCACGGTGCCCCGCGCGGTGAGGAACAGCACCGGCACCCCGGCCCCCGCACCGCGCAGCCGCCGGGCGACCTGGAAGCCGTCGAGGTCGGGCAGCATCACGTCGAGCACCACCAGGTCCGGATCGAACTCCTCGGCCAGGGCCAACGCCTCATGGCCGCCGCCGGCCACCCGCACGTCGAACTCGACCAGCCGCAGCGTCGCCGACAGCAGGGCACGGATGTTCTCCTCGTCGTCGACGACGAGCACACGGGTACGGCGATCAGACACGATTGCCAGGTCTATCGGGGAAACCTCGGAGCGAGCTGGGAGCGACCTGTCCCGGAGCTGAGCGAGATCATCCGGTGGCGAGGAGCAGGTCACCCTCGGCGAGGCCGGACCTGATCTCCACGAACTGGTCACCCCGCACACCGATCACGACGGCGCGTGGTTCGGCCGCCCCGGCGAGCAGTACGCTGCCCGACCCGTCGGGCCGAATCTCGACCGCGCCGGACGGGACCCGCAGGACGTCCGCGACGGTGGCGATCCGGATCCGCACGGCGGCGCTCTGCCCGATCAGCAGATCGTCCGGTGCACCGTCCAGCGCGAGCCGGACCCCGAACCGGACCACCTGACCGTCGCTGGTGCCCACCGGGTCCACCTCGACCACCTCGGCGTCCAGTTCGGTGTCCGGCCGTCCGGCCGGGGTCACCGTGGCGGCCTGCCCCACCGTGATCTGCCCGGCGTCGGCTTCCGGGAAGGTCGCCGTGATCTGCATCCCGTCGACGACCGCCAGCTCGATGAAGCGCGCACCCGCCGACGCCCGGGTTCCCACCGGCCCGGCCACCGACAGCACCCGTCCCGCGACCGGCGCGGTGATGGTCGTACCGGCCAGCCGATCCTCCGCCTCGGCCAGGTCCAGCTGCGCGGCGGTCACCTGCTGGTGCGCCCGCAGCAGCGGGTCGGCGCCGGCGGCGTTCCCGCCCGGCCCCGAACCACCCGGCTCCGCCGGGCAACCTCGTGGGCCCGCCGACGCCGGGGTCGACGCGCTAGCCGCCGGCCCCTTCCCGGTTCCGCTCGGCGAGGGCTTGACGGGGGCGGCCGACGATCCCGTGGGAGTCGGTGCGGCCGACCGGGTGGCCGACGGCGAGGCCGACGGCGAGGGCTGGTCAGGCTCGGGCCTCGGTGTGGGTGACCCCGGGTCGCCCGATGGCGTCGTCCGGGCGGTGTCGCCCGCCGTGGCGGCGCCGGCCGCACCTCCCGCGCCGTCTCCCCGCGTGTCCGAAACGGGTGACGTGGCGCACGCGGGGGTGTCCGGCTCATCCTCGGCCTCGAGGTCGTCGAGCGCGGCGCGTGCGTCGGCCAGCGCCTGCTCCGCGCGCGTCACCTCGGCGTGGGCCTCGTCGTCGTCGAGTACCGCGAGCACCTGCCCGACGGTGACGTCGGCCCCCGGGCGGACCCGGACCTCGGTCACGGTGCCGACCGCGGTGAACGCCAGTCCACGGCTCGCCGCAGGCCGTACCGAGCCGGTCGCGGCGACCGCCGAGGTCACCTCACCCCGGTCCACCCGTACGGTCGCCGCCGGCGCCGCGGCCCGATCCGCGTCGCCGGAGAACGCGACCGCCCCCGCCGCGACGGTGACCGCGACCAGCGTGGCGGCGGCGACGGCGGGTACCGGCCGGCGCCGGACCGCCCGCCACACGTGCAGGTGGATGCCCATGGCAGCGATCGTCGACCCACTTGCTGACAGGGAACTCGGCCGCACCTCGGAGTTGCCTCACAGCCCGCGGTTCCGAGGCGACTCCCAGGCCCGTCGGAGCGACGCCGGAGGTTGGTCGTCTCTGCTGACCCGGTCGGGCGGGCGTGGGCCCGCACCCGAGACCCGAGGAGAGTCACATGCCCCGCATCCATCGACGACCGGCCCTGACCGTGGCGGTCGGCGCCGCCCTGCTCGCACTCGCGGCCGGCTGCGGCGGCGAACCGGCGGCCGAGCAGTCGAACCCGACCCCGCCGGCGTCCGGTGGGCTGGCCGCGTACGCGGCGTGCCTGCGCGAGCAGGGCATCGACGTACCCGATGACCTGCCCTCGGCCCGACCCGGCCGCAGCGGGCAGGGGGACCGGACGGCCCGACCGAGCGACCGACCCACCGCCCGACCCTCGGGACAGCCGGCCGAGGGGAACCGCCAGGGCGGGCTGGAGGCGTTACGGCCGGCCGACGTCGACGACGCCACCTGGGCGAGCGCTCAGCAGGCATGCGAGGGCTCACGCCCGCAGGGCGGCCGGCGCGGCGACGGCTGAACCCGAGGGCGGTATGCCGGGCAGTTGACCCGTGGTGGCGGCGAAACCTTCCACCATGGGTCGGGGTGTCCGTCTGTGAGCCGTCCGGCCGGGCCGACAGCACCCGGTCCCGGCCGGACGGCGACCACACCCTCGTACCGGAAGGACCACGGATGCCAAGGATCAACCACCCCGGTCTCGCGGCTGCCGCCTGTGCCCTCGGGCTCGGCGCCGCCGTCGCGCTCACCGGGCAGCCCGCGCAGGCCGCGCCGCCGGCCCTCGACTTCGGCTGCGAGCGGCTCGCCTGGAGTTCGGACGGCAACTACCACGACCGCGACGACATCGGCGCGTCCGCCATGACGCTGGCGCTGCTCGCGGAGAAGGGCCAGCAGTCCCGGCTCGTGCACTGGGACTACAACTCGCACCTGGGCAGCTCCACCGCGAGCTGGGAGCGGGACATGGTCACCGCCACCGAGGGCGTCGCCGGGCGGTTCGGCTACGACGTGGCCGGCATCTTCCGCAACAGCCAGACGAACCTCGACGGCGCCGTGTCCCATCTCCGCGCGGCCGTCGACTCCTCCACCGCCGGCAACACCCTCTGCCTCGTCGGTGCCGGCCCGATGGGTGTCGTGTACCGGGCGTTGCAGGGCTCGAACAGCGCCGCGCGTCAGCACGTCACCCTGATCTCGCACTCGGACTGGAACAACAACCACGACGACGACGACAACCGGTGGAACCTCGCCGACATCCGCCGCGACTTCCCCCAGGTGGAGTACAAGCGGATCCCGGACCAGAACGCCGGCCTCGGCACCGGCGGCGGCGAGGGGAAGTGGGCCTGGATGGCCGACAACTCCGACCAGCGGCTGCGCTACGTGCACAACGTGGTCAACAACATCATGAACAAGAAGGGCGACGTCTCCGACGCCGGAATGATGTACTACCTGATCACCGGCGACGACTCCGGCAACGCCAACAAGCTGCGTACCTTCCTCACCGCCTCGGGGGGCGGTGGTGGTGCTGCGGAGACGGTGCAGGGTGAGTCGTACACGTCGCACTCCGGCGTCCAGTTGGCGTTCCACGGCGCGGCGCAGGGCGGCGCCACGGCGGGGTACCTGAACGACGGCGACTGGGTCGGCTACGCCGAGGTGTCCACGACCGGCCGGACCGAGTTCTCCGCAAGGGTCGCCTCCGGCACCTCCGGCGGCACCATCGAGGTTCGGGCCGGCTCGGCGACCGGCCCGCTGCTCGGCTCGGTCGACGTGCCCGCCACCGGCGGCTGGACGACCTACCGGACCGTCTCGACGTCGCTGTCGGGCGCGGGAAGCGGCCCGCTGCACCTGCTCTTCACCGGCGGGACCGGCTTCCTCTTCGACGTGGACAGCGTCATTCTGCGCTGATCAGGGTCAGGTCGGGGTGGGGTGCGGCGACAACGCCGGCATCCCACCCCGCTCCGCTCAGGGGCGAAGGTGAGCGAGGAGGTCCTCGGTTCCGGTCGTCTCGTCCACCCGGAGCGCCGCGTGCAACTGCTGCCGGCCCCGCCGCAGCCACGTCTTCACGGTGTTCTCCGGCACGCCCAGCTCGACCGCCACCTCCCGCACGGAAAGGTCGACGACGTAGTGCAGCACCAACGCCTGCCGGTGCCGTACCGGCACCGCCCGCAGCGCCTCGGCGACGGCGACACCGTCACTGCTGTCACCGTCGTGGAACCGGTCGCCACCGAGACGCAGCAGGGCGGCCGCACCGCGCAGCGCCTTGCGGCGCCGGGAGAAGGCGAGGTTGAACGCGACCCGCCGGACCCACGCCTCCGGCGCGTCGTACCCGCTGATCTTCGTCCACCGCGGCAGGGCCCGGGAGAACGCCTCCTGGGCGAGTTCCTCGGCGTCGTGGCGATTGCCGGTCAGCACGAACAGCTGGCCCACCAGCCGACGGTACGTCGCCAGGTAGAACTCGGTGAACTCCCGATCTGTCGACATCGGACCTCTCGACACCTGTCGCGACGCGCGCATCCCCGATTCGGGTGCTTACCGTGCGGCGACCATCCCACCTGGACACTGTCGTACTCATCCGCTTAAATAACGATCGCACCGTATGTGATTAATGTGGCAGCGTCAAACGGTAGAGTGGCGACGGTTACGCCCAGGGGAGATGACGGTGACTGACGGAGTTCCGGACGCCGACGCGACACGTGACGCGCTGCGCCGGCTGGCCGGGACCGCCGCCGACACCGCACGTCCGCCGGATCTGGGCGACCTGCGCCACCGCGCACGCCGTCGACGCGTCCGCTCCGTCGCCGTGGCCGGTCTGGTCGCCGCAGCGATGGCAGCCATTCCCGTCGGCGTGGCCGTGACCGCCGCACCGTCGCGCGCGCCGCAGCTCGCCGCTCCCGCACCGACGGCCCCCGCCGCACCGACACCGGTGCCCTCGCCGCCCCGCCCGTCCGATCTCCCGTCCAGCACGACGGCGAGCGCCCCGGCGACGGAGACCGGTGGCCCGATCCAGCCCGCGACCGAGCCGACCGTCGGCACCCGTGAGGTGAAGCTGTTCCTGTTGCGTGAGCAGGCCGGCCAGCGCTGCCCGCAGGTCGTCGCGGTGAAGCGGGACGTCCCGGCCCGCGGCGTCGCCAAGGAGGCCCTTCGGGCGCTGCTCGACGGCCCCACGCCCGCCGATCGCGCGGCCGGCCTCACCAGCGCCTTCGACGGTGACGCCCACCGCTTCCGCTATCTCAAACTGGACGGAACGAACGCGCGGGCGGACTTCACCGATCTCGACGGCATCCTGGCCCCGGACGACAGCTGCGAGAAGACCAAGCTGCTGGAGCCGATGCGCCGCACCCTGGAGCAGTTCGGCTGGATCGCGCAGACCCGGTTCTCCATCCGCGGCGACCAGCGGGCCTTCTACGTCGACGTGCTGCACGAACGGGTTCCCGAATGACGTGACCGACCGGTCCAGCGGTGAAACCTGGCACCGGCCCGTGGAGTGCCATTCTGTGTGAATCTCCAACACCAGAATCAGAGCAGGCCCCCCGTTCCCCTCGGCGCGGCCGGCCTCGCACCGGCCGTCCGACGGCGGCCGCAGGTCGCCGCGCTGATGGTGATCGTTGTCCTCGCCGGGGCGAGCGCCGGGTGCGAGCCGGGCGACGCCCGGGTCGCATCATCGGCCCCCTCGGCGACGCCCCCGGTCACCGTCGCGGTCACGACGACGCCGGCCCCGGTCCCGAGCGCCTCGATAGCGCAGCGCACCAGCGGCGCCGTGGCCTCCAGTGCGCCGAGCAGACCCGATTCCGCCGCGACGACCAAGGCGCCCGCGCCCCCACTGCTGCCGGTCACCAGCAAGAACACCTCGCAGGGACGGCTGTACATGGTCTCCGGGCTGTCACAGTTCGCGGCCAACCACGCGTACCGGTACATCGCGATCGTGACCGGCACCGAGCCGGGCGCCAACGGCCACCCCGGGCTCAGCGGCGCGCAGAAGGAGGCTCTCCGCACCCACCTCAGCTCTGTCGTGGCCACGGTCTCCATCGACCTCGGCGGCAAAGGCCTGCTGCCGGGTGACGACACAATCAGCTACTTCGAGATGTACACCGCGATGGCACTCGGATCGACGCTCTACCGCCCGTTCTTCGCGGCCGAGGCGCACATCGACGACGAGTACGGCCGCAACTGGAGCGAGAACCTTCGGAGGTTGGTCGTCGCAGCCGGTGGCATCTCGGCCGACATCGTGACGATGATGCTCGACCGGGCAGCCAACGGTCAGAAGATCGAAGGTGGGCACAACGGCGCCATCGAGATCTTCGGTGGGCTCGGCAAGGAGTACCAGCCGCACCGCCTGCGCAACGACAAGGCCTTCTCCCGTAGTGCCGGCCGTCTTCAGGAGGTCATCGACACACTGAGGTGAGGACGGGCCCCGCCCGGTCGACGCATCCGCGTCGGCCGGGCGCCTGGCTGGATGCGACTCGTCGACGGGCCGGGCCGGTGCGTGCCGCCGGCCCGGCCCGCGCGGTTCACTTCGAGGCGGCGCGCAGGTCGTCGAAGATCGCGGGCGCCTGGGCGCAGACCCGGTCGTACGCCGTGTCGAAGTTGGCGTCGCCCTTGCCGTTGGTGTCATAGCCGGCGATCCCGCCGTGCAGGAACACCAGGAAGGTGATCGCGTCGGAGAAGTCGGGTGTGATGCCGGCGTACTTGGCGTTCAGCTGGACGCCCGGGCCCTTCTTCGGGATGGTCACGTCGGCGCCGCACGCGCCGCGGGCGGTGTTGATGAACTTCTGCCCGGCGGCGCCCAGCTCGATCAGCTTGATCTTGTTCTTGGCGGCCAGCTCGTGTACGTACTCGCAGGCCGAACGGTCGGGCCCGCAGTTCGGGTCGATCGGGAAGCCCGGGCTGGTGACCGTCCAGTGGCTGACGATGGAGAGCTTCGCGAGGTCCTGCGGGGCGTTGTGCTCCAGCCAGCAGGCCGCGCCGGCGGACTCGGTCATCGGGCCCCAGTTGAGCACGGTCAGCCCGCCGGCCCGCACGGCACTGATCAGGGATTTGACGGTGGCCGGCGGGTTCTTCACCCACGGGTTCGAGGCGGTGCAGGTGGTGAAGCCGCCCTGGAGGCCGCAGATCGAGGACAGTTCCAGGTTCTTCAGGTACGCCCCGTAGGCGTTCCGCGCGTGCGTCATCGCCCCGGCGCAGTCGGTGATCCGCTGCTCACCGCCGACCACGACCTTGGCCAGGGAGAACTTCGGGGCGTACACGCTCAGGGCCGCCAGGGCCGAGATGTCGTCGGCGTCGGTCTCGCCGCCCGGCTCGCTCATGTCGGAGGTCACCCACAGCTTCGGCTTGCTCGGGTCCGTGGGAGCCGGCGTGGTGGGAGAAGTCGGGGTCGTGCGGCCGTCCTGGTCGACGGTGAACGTGACGCTGCGCCTGGTCGTGGTGGATCCCCTGCTGGCGACAGCGGTCAGGGTGTACCTCCCCTCGGACACCGTCCGGCTGTCCCATCCGAAGGGCGACCCGTTGCTGTCACCACCGAAGAAGTACGGTGCGACCCGTTCGGTCCGGGTGAGGTCCGTCGCGCCGTCGAGGTGGAACACCACGCTGTCGGGCCGGCCGTCGACCTTCGCCTCGATCGCGACGGTTCCGCTGACCACCCCGCCCGCAGGGATTCCGGTCAGCCCTGTCACCCGGAGGGTCTCGTCGGCGGACGCCTGCGGCCCCAGGATCCAGATACCCGCCACCATCGCGGTCGCCGCCGCGGCGAAACCTGCCGCGGTCGTCCATCGCTTGCTGCTCCTCGCCATGCCTGTCACTCCTGCCATTGCTTGTGCCGATGCCCGCCGCGGTCACGGAAGGCGGTTGCCACCGAGAAAATCCCGTCCAGCCGCGTGCGGCGTACGCGTCGAAGTGCGGGGACGGTGAGGTGAAGGTGGTGGTACTCGGGGTGCGGGGCCGGGCGCCCTCCCGGCTCCGCACCCGGTGACGCCGTCACTCGCAGCCGGTGACGACGACCTTGTTGCCGGAGGTGTTGGTGCCCTGGACGGTGTTGGCGGAGGTGCTGCGCACCACCGTGCAGTCGCCGCCCTCGACCCGGATGGTCTTGTTCTTCACGCCGTCCTTGAACGCGTAGAGCGGCGCCTCGACCATGCCCGGGTTGACCTTGCGGGTGAAGCCCGCACCGACGATCCGGATCGTCCGGGTGTCGGCCTTCGTGCCGCCGGCCCAGGAGAAGACGCCCTGGTTGTAGCCGTTGGACGAGTTGGAGATGACGGTCAGCCCGTCCAGGATCGCGGTGCCCTTCCCGTAGTCACCCCAGGCCATCTGGATCGGGGCGCCGTTGCGGTTGTGCACGATCGTGGTGTCCCGGATGGTGAGGTCGCCGGTGTAGAGCTTGGCGGAGTCGTCCCAGGTGTCGATGAGGGTGTTCTCGATCAGCGAGTCGTCGCCGCCGCTGAAACCGTCGGAGTTGTTGCTGCCCAGGTCCCGGTTGTCCAGGTACCGCATGCCCGACATGACGACCTGCGCGTTCTTGGCCCACATGTGGTAGAAGCGTGGGTTGACCGAGGTGTAGGTGCGCAGGGTCAGCTTGATCTTCGCTTCGGTGGTCACGCCGGCCCGGGCGTAGTCCTTGACGTGCGGACCGTCGCCGGTCAACTGGGACGTCTGCTTGTCCCGGCCGGTGATCGTCAACGGCTTCGTGCGGTTGGCCGGGATGAAGAAGTTGCCCTTCAGGGTCACCCCCGCGCCGATCACGATCTCCGTCCAGGAATCCGGTACGGAGAGCTTGCCGATGGTCTTGTTCGCGGTGAACGTCGCCACTCCGCTGCTGACCGACGGGTTCGCCGCACTCGCGTTGCCGCCGGTCGCCGGCGTCGAGGCCGGCCCCCCGGCCCGCTGGCCGACCGTGAACCGGACCGTGCGCTGGGCAATGCCGCCGGGGCCGATCGCCCGCACCGCCAGCGTGTACGCGCCGTCCGGCGCGGTGGCCGCGTTCCAGCCCGGCACGGTCGTGCCGTTGTTGCCCAGGAAGTAGTAGGGCGCCTCCCGCTCGGTCCAGGTCGCCGTGCTCGCGCCGGAGAGCGAAAATTCCACCCGGTCGACCGTGCCGCTGGTGCGCGCCTCGATCCGGGCCGTGCCGCTCAGCGTGGCACCCTCGGTGACACCGGCGAGCTGCGTGATGCGCGGGGCGTCGCCGGCCGACGCGATCGGGGCCACCGCCCACGCCCCACCACCTGCGGCAACTATCAGGCCGGCAACCGCCAACTGACGCCAGGACCGTCGTGACATGGTGTCTCCTCAGGACTCGTTCGGCTTCCACTGACCGGCGCAGCACCGATCGACAGAGGGACACCCCGCGTCACCGGCCCAGGTTTCACCGCAGGGGAGTCGGATGCGGCATTGCCGCGAACCCACCGGTGGCCTGAGACACGTTTCAGCGTTTCGACGCACGTCGTCCCAGGTCATCCCTCATGTGTCGGTCGAGCGCGTCCGTGGACCTGGCCCCACCCGTCATGTGTCGGCAACGATCCGGACATGAAGATTGAGCGATGGCTTGCGGCGGTCGTGCCCACCACTCCGGCCCAGGCCGTCCCGGCGGCCGGTACGACATCGATGATGATGGAGGGCTGCTCCGGGTGGCGGTAGTCGCCGACCCGCCAACACGAGCGGCGTAGCCCCGGTTTCGGCAGATATAGATTGCGTGAGCAGCCCGGCGCGCGATGCGGGATCTGCTGACCGACAATTGCTGGCCTTTCCGTCTCCTCACATCAATCAGACCGTGATTCTATAATTGCGTCCTCGCGATAATGGCTTCCGTGGGTTGAATTCGTCCTCATTGGCTCCGCGATGCCTCTGAGCTGCGGCGATAGCATCGTTGAATCGCCCGGACGTGGGGCGTTTCCTGCTGCCCGGAATGCATCGGACGCTCGGCACCCGTAGGGTGGGCATTGCACATTCCAGTTGCCGGAAAAATGGATGCGGCTATTGTTTCGGAAGTGCTCCCATGTCACAGTGGGGAAGCAGTAGGAGCCGCGCTGAAATAGCGCGTCGGCAGGAGGTCGAGGGCTCCGGTTCGCCGGACGACCATCCCGCCGACCGCCCTTGTCGCGTCACCGTCGACGCCGTCGCACCACCACCGCCCGTCCGGGTCGGGCACCTCGGAACAACATCGACGACACCGGTGGTCTGTCACGCGTACGCCCACCGGGTCGATCAGCCGGGCCGCCTGCGGCCCGGTCCCGTCCCCAAGGAGATCTGAGTAATGAACGTGTGGAGAAGGCTGTCCGGCTCACGCCGGGCGCTCGCGCTTTCCGGCGCGGGCATCCTGGCCGCGGGAGGGCTGGTGACGCTACCGGTCACCGCGGCTCAGGCTGCCACCCAGTGCGAGGTGTCCTACACGACCAACGACTGGCCGGGTGGGTTCACCGCTTCCATCAACATCAAGAACGTCGGCGACGCCCTCAACGGCTGGACGCTCGGCTTCACCTTCCCGAACGGCAGCCAGCGGGTGGGGCAGGGTTGGGCCGCCCGTTGGACCCAGTCCGGTCAGGAGGTCACCGCCCAGAACGAGTCCTGGAACGGCGCCGTCGCCGGCGGCGCGACGGTGAGCCTCGGCTTCAACGGCTCGTGGAGTGGCAGCAATCCGAAACCGACGTCCTTCACCCTGAACGGCACGGTCTGCAACGGCGGCACTCCGACCACCCCGCCGACCAGCAGCAGCCCGTCGCCCACCACGAGCCCTTCCCCGACGGCCAGCCCGACCCCGTCGCCGACCGGCCCGACGACCCCGCCGGGGCCGAAGGCGGACAACCCGTACGCCGACGCGACGGGCTACGTGAACCCGGAGTGGAAGGCCAAGGCCGAGTCGGTGGCCGGCGGCAGCCGGGTGTCGAACAACCCGACCGCCGTCTGGATCGACCGGATCGCCGCCATCAACGGCACCCCGGACAGCAGCTCCAACGGCGCGATGGGCGTCCGGGACCACTTGGACGAGGCGCTCGCCCAGGGTGCCGACTACATCCAGTTCGTCATCTACAACCTGCCCGGCCGCGACTGCGCCGCGCTCGCCTCCAACGGTGAGCTGGGTCCGAACGAGCTGCCCAAGTACAAGTCCGACTACATCGACCCGATCGCCGCGATCCAGGCCGACCCGAAGTACAAGGACCTCCGGATCGTCAACATCATCGAGATCGACTCGATCCCGAACCTGCACACCAACACCGGCGGTAGCCCGGGCGCGACCGCGATGTGCGACACGGTCAAGGCCAACGGCGCGTACATCAACGGCGTCGGCTACGCCCTGGCGAAGCTCGGCGCGATCGGCAACGTCTACAACTACATCGACGCCGCCCACCACGGCTGGATCGGCTGGGACAGCAACTTCAGCCCGGTCGCGACCCTGCTGCACCAGGCGGCGATCGCCTCGGGCAGCACGGTGGACAACGTCACCGGCTTCATCGTCAACACGGCGAACTACTCCGCCCTGAAGGAACCGTACTTCAAGGTCACGGACACGGTGAACGGGCAGATGGTGCGGCAGTCCAAGTGGGTCGACTGGAACTTCTACGTCGACGAGCTCTCGTTCGCCCAGGCGTTCCGGCAGGAGCTGATCTCCAAGGGCTTCCGGAACACCATCGGCATGCTGATCGACACCTCCCGCAACGGCTGGGGCGGCTCCGCCCGGCCCACCGGCCCGGGTCCGATGACCAACGTCGACGCCTACGTCAACGGCGGCCGCATCGACCGTCGGATCCACGCCGGCAACTGGTGCAACCAGTCCGGTGCGGGTCTCGGTGAGCGGCCTCGGGCGAACCCCGAGCCGGGCATCGACGCCTACGTCTGGGTGAAGCCCCCGGGCGAGTCGGACGGCTCCAGCACCGCCATCCCGAACGACGAGGGCAAGGGCTTCGACCGGATGTGCGACCCGACGTACACCGGCAACGCCCGCAACGGGAACAGCATGACCGGTGCCCTGCCCAACGCGCCGATCTCCGGCGCCTGGTTCCCGGCGCAGTTCCAGCAGCTCATGCAGAACGCGTACCCGCCGTTGTCCTGATCCCGATGCTCGCCCGTCAGGTGGCGTCAGCACGGCACCTCTGACGGTAGTTTCCCCGGTCCCTGGTCCCGGCCGCCCGGCCGCGACCAGGGACCGGGTCCTGCGTGTCGGCGGTGGCTGACGAACCCTCGACCGTGAACCTCGACCGGGACCGGGATGCCAGCGACCTCGGTCGCCGCGACGCCGCACGTTCGCCCACGGCATCCGCAGAGCCGGCTGTCGGAGTGCGGTGCGCGCGTGACGCGTGGCCTTGCTCGAGGCCTGCCGCCCGATCTCACGGGACCCGGGGTACCGGCCCCCGGCTCGCCCAACCGGGGGCCGGTACGTGTCACCACCGCCGTGCGGAGCGGGTCACAGGGCCGGTGGCGCGGACAGCACCGGTTGGGGAGCCGGGGCCGGGGTCGCGGAGCGTACCGGGCGGTGGCCCGAGGCTGCCACGTGTATCTACAGTTTTCAATTGTCGGGTGTGGGATCGCCGATGACAGTGCCGGAGCGATCACGCCCTGGAACGCCGACTGAGCAGCGTATCCGCAGGCGGGCGCGGATCTCGTCGGCATCGCCCGGGCCGGGCGAGGGCTGAAACGATTCATCGGCGAGGCCTCGGGGGTGGCGGTGACGTGAAACCCCCGGCGGCGGGTCGGAGTGTTCACTCCCGTGCTGCTGGCAGGCGCCCCGTTGCGCAGTGTTACTCAAGCATTGCCAGAAAGTTTCCATTGACGCTGGCCGTGTTCACTGTATACAACGTATCCGTCAGGTTCGCATCGATGAACGGAGGCCGGATGAACAAGGCGTTCAGCGGGAGGTGGCACCTCGCCGCGACGGCGGTGGCGGCATTCGCGTTGCTCGGTCCCGGTGCGGTGGCCGCACACGCGGCGGCACCCGCGCTCAACTATCCGTGCGAGCGGATCGCGGTGAGCTCCGACGGCAACTACCACGACCGGGACGACATCGGCGGCTCCGCCATGGCCCTCGCGCTCCTGGCGGAGAAGGGCCAGCAGTCCCGGCTGGTGCACTGGGACTACAACTCCCACCTGGGCAGCTCGACCGCGAGTTGGGAGCGGGACATGGTCACCGCGACCGAGGGCACGGCCGGCCAGTTCGGCTACGACGTGGGCACCATCTTCCGCGACAGCCAGGCCGATCTCGGCCGCGCGGTCAACCACCTCAAGAACAAGATCAACGCCTCGACGGCCAGCAGCCGGCTCTGCGTGGTCGGAGCCGGACCGATGGGTGTCATCTACCGGGCGCTGGACGCCTCGGACCCCGCGGTGCACCCGTACGTAGCGCTGATCTCCCACTCCGACTGGAACAACAACCACGACGACGACGACAACATCTGGAACCTGGCCGACATCCGCCGCGACTTCCCCCAGGTGCGCTACACCCGGATTCCGGACCAGAACGCCGGTCTGGGCACGGGCGGCGGCGAGGCCAAGTGGTCCTGGATGGCCACCTCCTCCGACCCCGACCTGCGCTACGTCCACAACGTGGTCAACAACATCATGAACAAGAACGGTGACGTCTCCGACGCCGGAATGATGTACTACCTGATCACCGGAGACGACGCCGGCAACGCGACCAAGCTGCGCGACTTCCTGCAGTGACGGGACGCGGGGCGGTGCCCGCCGGAGGACGTTCCCGGGGCCGCCGCCCCGCTCCCGCGGCTCGGGCAGGGGAGGCCCGCAGGTGATCCCGCAGCCACCGCGAGGAGCCGGCGATGCGACCGCCGGCTCGACGACGGCGAACCGCGGCATCGAGACGAACAGACGGCCCCGACATCGGTGCACCTGCCGGTAGGGGCGCCACACCCCGGAGCGACCGGCTCGGCCGGACCGCCTCCGCACCCCCACCACACCTCCACGACCGGATCAACCATCGGTCGACCCTCCTTGGAGTAGCCATGCCACACCTGAGCCGCATCGCCATGTCCCGCCGTCACGCGCTGAGCCTCGGCCTCGGCGCCGGCCTCACCGTCGCCCTCGCCGCGTGCGGCGAGGACGGCACCTCGACCGCCGGCGGGACATCGCTCGGCGGAGCCAGCCTCACCGGCCTGATGCGTGCCAGCTTCATCCCCGCCATCCACGAACTCCAGCAGAAGCAGGCCACCGCCTGGGCGGACTCCCACGGCGGGGCCGTCGAGCTGACCTTCGCCAAGGAGTGGCGGGAGCAGATCGCCGCGGTCGTCGAGTCCCGCGCCGGCGAGGACCTCGGTGAACTCTTCGCCAACCAGGCGCACATCTACGCGGACCGGCTGGTGGACCTCACCGACCTGTGTGAATCCATCGGTGAACGCGACGGCGGTTGGTACGACGTCGCCCGGGACGCCTGCGTCGTCGACGGCCGGTGGCGGGCCGTTCCGCGCGCCTACACCGCGCACGTGATGAACTGGCGCACCGACCTGTTCGCGCAGGTGGGGATCACCGAGTTCCCGAAGACCTGGACCGGTCTCGTCGAGGCCGCGACCCGGCTGCGGGACGCGAAGCTTCCCCGGGTCGCACTCACCATGAGTCAGGCGGGGCCGAACGACTCGGCCAGCGTCGCCTACTCCCTGCTGTGGTCCTACGGGGCCGCCGAGGTGGAGAAGGACGGTAAGACCGTCGCCATCAACAGCGCCGAGACGCGCGCCGCCGTCAAGGTGATGCAGGACCTGGCCGCCGCGAGCGCCCCGGAGATCTCCTCCTACGACGAGGGCGGCAACAACACCAGCTTCCTCGCCGGCAAGATCGCGGTGACCCAGAACGCCACCAGCATCTGGTACACCGCCCAGAAGCAGGCGCCGGACGTCGCGAAGAACATGAGCCACGCCCGCTACCCCGAGGGTCCCGCCGGTCACCAGCAGCTCGTCGAGATGAACTCGCTGGCGATCTTCTCGCACAGCAAGCGGATCGAACCGGCCAAGGACCTCTTCGGCCACCTGATGGACAAGGCGCAGCTCGGCAAGCTGGCCGAGATCGCGCTGACCTACTACACCCCGCTGCTGAGGGGCTACGACGACCTGCCCACCATGCCGTGGAACTCCGAGGCCAAGCTCAAGGGGCTCAAGGGGCTGGCCGCCGGCGGGCACATGCCGGGCTGGCCCGGGCCCGCCTCCCGGCAGTCGGCCCAGGTCTACAACAACCAGACGATCGTCAACATGTTCGCCCGGGTGATCAGCGGCAAGGCCAGCGCGGAGGAATCCATCCGGGTCGCCGAGGGTGAGCTCAAGAAGGTGTACGGGGGCTGACGTCGATGACCGCACGCACAGTCGACCGGGTCGCGGGGTCCCGACGCCCGGCCCGGTCGGGCCCTCCGGCCGCCCGTGAGCGGTGGTCCTTCCTGGACCGCGAGACCCCGTTGGGCTACCTGCTCGTCCTGCCGATGGCGGTGGTGGTCCTCGGGCTGGTGGGCTATCCGCTGGTGCTCACCGTGTGGTTCAGCCTGACCGACAAGTCACTCGGCAGCGACACGGTCTCCTTCGTCGGGCTGACCAACTACCTGGAGCTGCTCGACGACCCGGTCTTCGCCCGGACCATGTGGAACACGTTCAACTACACGGTCACCGCCGTGTTCGCGAAGCTGGTGCTGGGCCTGGTGATGGCGCTGGCACTCAACGAGGTCCGTCGGTTCCGCCGGTTCTTCCGGGCCGCGTTCCTGCTGCCCTGGGTCGTGCCCTCGTCGTTGAGCGTGCTGGCCTGGATGTGGATGTTCCAGGCGGACTTCAGCGTGCTGACCTATCTCGGCCGGCAGGTCGGGTTGGTGGACGGCAACATCCCCTGGTTGGGCGAGGCGGGCTGGGCGATGGCCGCCGTGCAGACGGTCAACATCTGGCGGGGCGCCCCGTTCTTCGGGATCATCATCCTCGCCGGGCTGGCCACCGTACCCAAGGAACTCGTCGAGGCGGCCGTCGTCGACGGCGCGAGCGCGTGGCAGCGGTTGCGGTACGTCATCCTTCCGCACCTGACCCCGATCCTGGTGGTGGTCACCCTCTTCTCGTTCGTGCAGACGCTCGGCGACTTCCAGATCGTCTGGATCCTCACGAACGGCGGCCCGGTCAACAGCACCCACCTGATCAGCACGCTGGCGTTCCGCACCGGCATCCGGGGCGCGGACATCGCTTCCGGTTCGGCGATCTCGTTCTTCGTGTTCCCCGCGCTCGCCGCGATCATCGCGCTGCAACTGACCGTGATGCGACGAAAGGCGAAATGACCATGACCACCGTGTCCGGCCGGGCCGCCCGGCCATCCCTGCCCGCGCCTGCGCCGCGCACCGGACGGCTGCTGCGCCGCCTGAAACTGGGCCGCCGACTGCTGATCACCGTCACGATGACGTTGTTCACCGTCTTCACGCTGTTCCCGTTCGTCTGGATGGCGCTGACCTCGCTGCGCACCGGATCGGACCTCTACCGGGTCGCCGACCGGCCGTTCTCGGTCAGTGGGCTCACCCTGGAACACTTCCGGGAGCTGCTGACCGAGACGAAGTTCCTCACCTGGACGCTGAACAGCCTGATCGTGGCGCTGTCGGCCTCGGCGATCGCCCTGGTCATCGGGGTGCCGGCGGCGTACAGCCTGGGTCGGTTGCGGTACCGCGGCGGCGCCGTGGTGGGCGTGATCGTCTTCTCCACCTACCTCCTGCCGCCGGCGTTGCTGTTCATCCCGATGAACGTCGTGGTCAACCGGCTGCACCTGGGCAACACGCTCGGCGCGCTGATCCTGGTGTACCTGACCTTCCTGGTGCCCTTCATCGCCTGGATGCTCTCCAGCTACTTCCAGAGTCTGCCGGTCGAACTGGCGGAGGCCGCCCGGATCGACGGCGCCAGCCGGCTACGGGCGATGATGGTGATCGACCTGCCGCTGGTGCTGCCGGGCGTGGTCTCGGTGTTCTTCTTCGCCTTCACCCTCTGCTGGCAGGAGTACCTGTACGCGTTGACCTTCGTGCGCTCGACCGACAAGCAGCCCGTCGCGGTGGGCCTGGTCAACGCACTACAGGTCGGCGACGTGTTCGCCTGGGGCCAACTGATGGGCGGGGCGCTGCTCGGCGCGCTGCCCGTGGTGATCATCTTCTCCTTCCTCATGGACTACTACCTGTCCGGTCTGACCGCGGGAGCGGTGAAGGGATGAGCATGCGCGAGCAGGTCCGCGGGCTCGACCACGTCGGGCTGGTGGTGACCGACACGGAGCAGGCGCTGGCGCTGTGGCGGGACCGGTTGGGCTTCACCGTCACGCACGCCGAGGTGGTCAACGACGACACGGTCCTGCTCACCCACCTCGACCTCGGCAACGTCCACCTGCAACTGGTGCAGCCCCTGGTCCGGCCGCACCCGCTGCACGAGTGGCTGGACCGGCACGGTGCCGGCCTGCACCACCTCTGCTTCGCTGTGGACTCGGTCGACGTGGCCTGGCACGGCGACGGCGTCGGCGTCCCGCCCGCCCAGCCGGCGCCGCACCAGGGGATCCGCGGCCGGCGGTCGGTCTTCCTCGATCCGCGCCGCTCCGGCGGCGTCCAGGTGGAGCTGACCGGCTCATGAGTCACTCGTCGACCGCGCCCGACCTGGCCGGGCTGCCCGCCCCATGGGCGGAGCCGCTCGTACCGCCACTGGCACAGCGCATCGCCGCCGAACGGCGCACGGTCGTCGTCCTCGACGACGACCCGACCGGCACACAGACGGCACACGGGGTGCCGGTGCTCACCCGATGGGACGCCGCCGCCATCGCCGGGGAACTCTCCTCCAGACCGCCGGCGTTGTTCCTGCTGACCAACTCGCGGTCGCTCGATCCGGAGCGCGCCGCGGAGATCAACACCAGGACCGGCCGGCAGATCCGGGCCGCCGCCGAGTCGGTGCGCAGTCGGGTCGTCGTGGTCAGCCGGGGTGACTCGACCCTGCGCGGACACTTCCCGGACGAGACCATGGCCCTGGCGGACGGTCTCGGTGGCGACTTCGACGGCGTCCTGCTGGTGCCCGCCTTCCTCGAGGGCGGGCGGGTGACCGTCGACGGCCGGCACTGGGTGGCCGACGCCGACGGCTGGACGCCGGTCGGCCGGACGCCGTACGCCCGGGACGCCACGTTCGGGTTCGGCTCGTCCGACCTGCCCGACTGGGTGGCCGAGCGCAGCGGCGGCCGGATCCCACGGGAGGCCGTGCAGGTGCTGACGCTGCGGGAGTTGCGCACGGGTGGGCCGGCGGCCGTCTTCCGCCGGCTGTCCAGGTTGCGGGACGGTGCCGTCTGCGCCTGCGACGCGGCCGACCAGGCCGACCTCGACGTGCTGGTCGCCGGGGTGCTGGCCGCCGAGGCGGCCGGGGCACGACTGCTCTACCGCACAGCGGCGTCCTTCGTCCGGGTCCGTGCCGGGCTGGCGCCGCGCGACCTGCTCACCAACGGCGAACTGGGGCTGCGGCGGCGGACCGGCGGGGGAGGACTGGTGGTGGTGGGCTCCCACGTGCCCACCACCACCGCCCAGCTCGAACGGCTCCTCGCCGACCCCACGGTGGTGGGCGTCGAGGTCGACGCGACACTGCTCGCCGGAACCGAACGGCAGGCGGCCGCCGAGGTCGACCGGGTGGCCACGCTGGCCGACCACGCGATGGCGGCGGGGTGCACCGCGGTGGTGCACACCAGCCGCCGGGTGTTGACCGCGGCGACCGCGGCGCGGGCCCTCGCCCGCAGCGTACGGATCTCGACCGGGCTGGTACGGATCGTCGGCCGGATCCCGGCGCGGCCCGCCTTCGTGGTGGCCAAGGGCGGCATCACCTCCAGCGACGTCGCCGCGGACGGGCTGGGCATCAACCGGGCCGAGGTGCTCGGGCAGGTGGTGCCGGGTGTGCCGGTGTGGCGGGCCGGCATGAACAGCCGGTTTCCCGGCCTCACCTATGTGGTCTTCCCCGGCAACGTCGGCGGTCCCGACGATCTGCTGGCCGTGGTGGCGAGGCTCGGTGGAGCCGATTGGCAGGAGTCGACACATGCCTGAGCCGTTGAATGGATACGACGTACACACGATCCGGCCGGCCAGCCGCCGGTCACCGTTGGTCGACGTGCACGGCCACTTCGGTCGTTCCGCCGCCACCGGATACTCGGCGGGCGCGCCCGAGCTGCTCGCGGCGATGGACCACCACGGCATCGACACCACGCTCGTCATGCCCCAGCCGTCGACCGACCGGGAGACCGCCGACGAGGTGCACGCCGAGATCGGGGAGGCGGTCACTCGCCATCCCGGGCGGCTCTACGGCATCGTCAACCTCGACCCGCGCCTGCCCGACGCGGAGTACCGGCGACGGGCCGGAACCCTGCTCGATCGGCCGGGTTTCGTCGCGGTGAAAATCCATACTGCGGGGTTCGCGGTGGCGCCCGACGACCCGGTATGCGACAAGGCGTTCCGAATCGCCGCCGACTACGACGTACCGGTGATGGTGCACACCGGCCTGGGCGGGCCACACACCCTGCCGCACCGGGTGGTCGACCCGGCCCGCCGGTACGCCGAGCGGCCGGTGGTGCTCTGCCACGCCGGATTCGGCGCGTTCTGTGCCGAGGCGATCGAGGTGGCGGTGACGCTGTCGAACGTCCACCTCGAGCCGTCCTGGTGCCCGGCCTTCAGCGTCCGGCAGATGGTGCGTCGGCTCGGCGCCCACCGGGTCATGTTCGGCAGCGACCACATCGACAACATCCCGGTGGAACTGGCGAAGTTCGACGCCGTCGGTCTGACCCCCGGGGAACGGCGCCTCGTCTACGCCGGCACCGCCGCCAGCGTCTTCTCCCTCGACCCGTCCGCCCCCGCCACCCCCCGACCGGAGGTTTCCGCATGACCGACTACCGCATCGCCGTGCTGCCCGGAGACGGCATCGGTCCCGAGATCACCGCCGTCGCCACCGAGGTGCTGCAACGGCTCACCGCCGCGCACGGCGGGATCTCGCTCCATCTCGACACACACGACGCAGGCGCCACCCGTTGGCTGCGCGAGGGCACCGTGTTGACCGACGAGACGTACGAGGCGTGCGTGCGGGCCGACGCCATCCTGATGGGCGCGATCGGTCTGCCCGAGGCGCGCCACCCCGACGGTCGGGAGGTCAACGGCGACGTCATCTTCCGGCTCCGCTTCGACCTGGACCTCTACGCCGGCATCCGGCCGGTCCGGTCCTGGCCGGGACTGACCAGCCCGCTGTCGGCCGCGCCACCCGTCGACTACGTGGTCGTGCGGGAGAACGTGGAGGGCCTCTACGCCTCCCGGACCGGTGGCTGCAACGTGCGGGAGGAGGTCGCCACGGACACCATCGTGATCACGGCGACCGGCACCAGGAAGGTGACCGAGCAGGCGTTCCGGTTGGCCGGCAAGCGCGCCGGGCGCCCCCGGGACGGCCGCCGGATGGTCACCTGCGTGGACAAGGCGAACGTGCTCGCCTCGTACGCGTTCTTCCGGCGGGTCTTCGACCGGGTCGCCGAGAACCATCCCGACATCGGCGCCGACCACGTCTACGTCGACGCGATGACCGCGTACCAGGTGCAGCAGCCGGACATGTTCGACGTGGTGGTCGCCGAGAACATGTTCGGCGACATCATCTCCGACCTGGCGGCAGCCACGGTCGGTGGGCTGGGCCTGGCCGCCTCCGGCGACGTCGGTGACCAGCACGCGCTGTTCCAGCCCGCGCACGGCTCCGCGCCCACCATCGCCGGCAAGGGCGTGGCCAACCCGATCGCCACCGTGCTGTCGGCGGCCATGATGCTCGACTGGCTGGCGGACCGGCACGCGGATCCGGCCGCGGCCGAGGTGGCCAGGTTGATCGAGGACGCCGTCGGCGACGTGCTCGCCGAGGGACGGGTCCGCACGCCGGACCTGGGTGGGACCGCGGGCACCGTCGAGGTCGGTGCGGCGATCGTCGCGGCGGCGGGTCGGCGGCGGTAAGTGAGAAGGGGAGCGACGGGGATGCAACGACCTTTGCGGGGTCTGATGGTCGGCGCCGGCTACTTCGCGCCGATCCAGCTCGCCGCCTGGCGAGCGGTGTCCGGGGCGGAGATCCGCGGGCTGGTCGGGCACCGTGATCCGGACCGGGTGGCGGCGGTGGCACGGGAGGCCGGCGTCGGTTGGTCGGGGATCGACCTCGATGCGGCGATCGAGAGCGTCCGGCCCGACTTCCTGGACATCTGCACGCCTCCGGCCACGCATGGTGAGCTGATCCGGCTCGCGGTGGACCGCGGACTGCCGGTGCTGTGTCAGAAGCCGCTCGCGCCGACCGTGACGGAAGCCGCCGAGTTGGCGGAGCTGGCGCAGCGGCACGGTGTGCCCCTCGTGGTCAACGAGAACTGGCGCTGGCAGCCGTGGTACCGGGAGGCGAAGCGGCTGATCGACGACGGGGTGCTCGGGCGGCCGTTCCACACCACGATGCGGATGCGACCCGGCGACGGCTGGGGGGAGCGGCCCTATCCGGATCAACCCTACTTCGCCACCATGCCCCGGTTGGTGCTGTTCGAGACGGGGGTGCACTACGTCGACACCACCCGCTACCTCTTCGGCGAGATCGACGAGGTTCGGTGCACGACCGCCACCGTCAACCCGGCGGTCGCCGGCGAGGATCTCGTCATCGCTGTCCTGCACACCACCGGCGGCGGCATCGTGGTCTACGACGCCGACCGCTCGGCGGTCGCGCGGACGGTACGCAGCCTGGCGTACGGCACGATGTCGGTGGAGGGCACGGACGCCACCCTGGAGGTCGCCGACGACGGCACGATGACCGTGCTGCACCGCGACGGCCGGGTGGCCCGGCACGACTACCGGATACCGGACGGCTGGAAGGGCGGCTGCGCGATCGCCGCTCAGCAGAACTTCGTCGACGCCCTGCGCGGGCACGCCGAGGCGGAGAGTCCCGCCACGGACTATGTCCGTACCATGGAAGTGGTGGAGGCCTGTTACCAGTCGGCCGCATCGGGGCAGGCCGTCCGGATCCGGTCCGAGCGTGCGACGAGCCTGCCGGAACCCGCGGGCGAGAGGCTGCCGTGAGCACTGAGACGACCTACCTTCCGGTGGAGGAGAGCACCTACCAGCGGGTGCGTGCGATGCTGCTCAGCGGCGACATCCCGACCGGCCAGCCGGTCAACCAGAGCGAGGTCGCCGTCGCGCTGGGTGTCAGCCGCACACCGGTCCGTCGTGCCCTCGCTCGACTGGAGGGCGAGGGCCTGGTCACCGCCGGCCCGCGCGGCTGGCACGCGGTGGGCTTCGACGCCGACCGGATGAGGGCCGTGTTCGAGATCCGTGCGGTCCTGGAAGGGCTCGCCTGCCGGCTCGCCGCCGGCCGGGCGGGCCGGGCCGAACTGGCCCGGCTGCGGGTGCTGTTCCAGGACGCCTACGAGCAGCTCACCACGACCGGCTCGGCCGAGGCGTACTACCAGGCCGATGTCGTGTTCCACCGGGCGCTGCTGGAACTGGCCGGCGAGCCGCTGCTCAGCCGCACCGCCGAGGTGCACCACATCCTCACCACGAGCCTCGCGCCCGGCCTCTATCGCGACCCGCACGAGACACACCCGGAGCATCTGGCGATCATCGAGGCGCTGGCCGACGGCGACGCCGACCGGGCCGAGGATCTGGCTCGCGGGCACATCCGCGCGGCCGTCCCGAACATCCGCACCGGCGCCGTCTACGTGCCGGGAGCCGACGTCACCTGACGGTTGGTCCGGCGTCGGTCCCGAACAAGGGGTCCCGGGTGGTAGCGGGAGCTCCGTACTCGGTCCCCCGGGGCGAACGTTTCTCGGCGATGCGGGATGTGTGGTGCCGGTGGAGTGCCCGAGCACCGACGGGCCACCGGCTCGAGTGGTGAACCGGTCACCGCGGCACATCCGTATTTCCGGCTGTAGAGATCATGACGGGGGCGGAGGCTGATATGGGGACGTACCGGAGTGGGAGTCCGTCGGGCGGGAGGCTGATCCCCGAGGACCTCACCGGGATGCAGCTGCCGCTGGCACCGTGGTACCAACGCGGCTACCGCCGTGACGAGGTCGATGCGTTGCTGCGCCGGTTCGCGTACGAGCTGCGGCAGCGGGAACGGGAGCTGGAGGCCGCGTGGGCGGAGAGCCAGCGGATCAAGCGGGCGCTGCGCCTCTGGCAGTCGGAACGGGCTGACGCCGCGGCACCCGAATCGGCCGTCCGCACCCACCAGGGCCACGCGAAGCGGACGACCACCCGTCGCCGCGTCCGTCGGACCACCCTGCCGAAGCGGCTGCCCAGCGAGCTGGTCGCCGGCCCCGAGCAGATCCTCGGCCCGGCGACCCACCACCGGGACACGCCGGACTCCTCGGGGCGCACCGCCCGTTCCATCGCGCCGCACCCCGGCCACGAGCGGTAGGGCGACCTTCGGCAACCCGCGCCGCGGGCATCGATCGGCTGGACGGTGGACCGGCGTGCCGGTGGCCTGCTTCGAGCCGCTCCGGCTGACCCGGGACCGACCCGGCCGCGCCCTCGCTCAGCAGGCCTCCCCGGTCGATGGCTCGTTGGTCCGGAGCGGTCCCGGACGTTCCTCCACCGGCCGCGACCGGTGCTCCTGCCAGGCGGCCAGCGCAGCCGCCCGGCCCGCCCGAGGGTGGACCCTCCGCCACTGCCGCAGGAACGCGTTGAACTCGAACTGTGCTGCCACCGGCCGTTCGCGGGCGGCTTCGGCTCGGGTGTCGTACCAGTGCGAGACGGCATCACCCAGGGTCCGTCCGGCACCGTTCCGGATGAACGCCCGCATGAACTCGTCGAAGACGAACTCCTTGCCGACCTGTCGGCGGAAGAACTCCCGCAGCACCTGACCGCACCGCTGCCCGGCGGGGATGACGGTGTCGACCGTCACCGGCGGATCCAGTTGCCGCGCCGGCCCCGCCCGCCGAGGAGGCTCCGGCGCCGCCGTGCCGTCCAACGCTGCGGCCAGCCGCTCGATCAGTGCCAGCTTGCCGCCCCCGCGCGGGACGCCCATTGTCCGGGCCAGTTCCGTCAGCTCGGCGAGCGTCCAGTACCAGCGGCGCAACTCCGTACCGGAACGGACGTGGGTCAATGGCGGGCGATCCGTCACCGTGACTCTCCAGCCGGGCATTCAGGGGAACAGGGGGGTGATGAAGTTCGACACCGTCTCGGTGAACAACGCCGGTCGCTCGATGATCCAGCCGTGCCCGACGCCGGGAACCGTCCGATGCTCTCCGCGTGCGAAAGCCGCGGCGAGCAGTGGCGCGGAGCGCCGGATGCTGGGCGGTTCGTCGCCGCCGCACAGCACCAGGACCGGTCGGACGAACGCGTTGTCCACCGGAGGTCGATATCCGGTCAGCTCCCGGTTGATGCGGGCGAACGCCCGAGGATGGGTCCGACGGGCCGCCGACCGGTACCACGGGTGAAGGTCGGCCGGTATCCGTAGCACCCGAGCGTTGGCGCTCAGCATCGGCCGGGTGACGATGAACGGCGCCAGCACCGGACCGAGCAGCCGCGGTGGCGACCAGAACGGCAACGGGACGGCGTTGACTCCACTGGCGACCACACCCGCGATCCGATCCGGCGCCGCGCGGGCCAGTTCCAAGGCCAGATACCCGCCGAGCGACAGCCCCACCACACCGACCCGGGCGTCGGGGACCCTGCTGTCGACCAGGTCGGTCAGGTCGTCCACCACTCGGCTCATCGAATTCCATCGCCGGTTCCGGGCCGTGCCGTGCCCGGGCAGATCGGGGATCAGCAGGCGGAACGAGTGACCGAGTGTCTCCACGACGGGTTGCCACATCGTGCGGTCGATGAGCAGGCCGTGCAACAGGAGCAGCGGTGGTGCGTCCAGTGGGCCGTGTTCGCTGACTTCCACCTGTTGTCCGTCCGGTGATGATTAACGCAGTCCGCCGCGACTCGCATCCGGCCCGGACCACGCTACGAGGCGCCGGCGCGGCACCGATATCACAGACGCGCCGCAACACTGTCGAAGCCGTGCCCATCTGCCGCCGCCTTCGCTCGCCAGCGGCCCGGGCTCGAGCCGAAGTGAGCCCGGAAGGCGGCGCCGAAGTGGGAGGCGGAGGCGAACTGGTAGCGGTATGCCAACTCGGATGCGCTCATCGGCGACCCGACCAGGTCCCGAGCACACGCCTGCAGCCGCCGTAGCCGGATGTAGCCGGCCGGGCCGTGGCCGTTGTCGGCGAAGGCGCGGTGCAGCTGGCGCACCGACACGGCGAGCTGGCTGGCCAGCCAGGCGACGGAGAGGTCAGGTTCGGTGAGGTGGTCCTCGACGAGTCGCTCAGCGGCGAGACGCAGAGCGAGGTGAGGGCCGCCCCGTGTGTCACCGAGCGTGCCGTCGAGCAGCAGATCCAGCACGACGGCGAACACCGAGGCAAGGTCTCGCCGGCGGGCGGGGTCCTCGGTGGCGCCGGCCGCCGTCATCAGGTGGGGCAACTGTCTGCCCAGGGCGCGCCCGACCGGGTCGAGGGGCGCTGACCTGATCGCTGCGTCCAGTGCCGCGTACCGGGCCTCGACCAGAACCGGCGGAAGCACGACGAACAACAGCTTGGCGGCAGCGGAATAGTCGACCTCGAAGGGCTCTCCGCCCGGTACGACCACGAGCCGGCCCGGCACCACCGGCTCGACGCCGAAGCGGTGCCGAATCCGGCCGTCGGCCTTCGTGCTCAGCAGCAGGAACACGCCCCCGGACGACCGTCGTCCGGTCTGCCGCCGCGCGTGCAGCGCACCGGCGCTGACGGACACCAGACGAGTCGGACCGACGTCGGCGGTGCTCAGCCGGGCACGGAAGCCGGCCGGATCACGGGCCTCGACCGCTTGGCTGACCAGGCTCTGCCGGACCGCACGGCGGAACTCGTGCAGGCCGCGTGGACCCGAGAAGCGGTGCATGAGCACGGGCACAGTCGCTCCTTGATCTGTCCGCCGCGGATCGGGCAGCCGCGGGCGCGCTCGGTTCCCTCGATGATCCTCGTGCCCGAACGCGCCGGGCCTCGGCTGTCCGGACGGATCCGAGGCCGCCCCGGCTCGCGATTCCCGGTCGGGGGGTGGCGGTCATCATCCACTGTGGCGGGCGGACGGTCGGGTGATCCGGCGCAGTCCGCGCCAGGCACCCACGAGGTCGTCGCACCGCCGTGAGCTGCGCCCGACCGGGTGGTCGCCGGGCGGCGCGGACGCGCCGCGGCCCGGCAGAGGACAACCCGCCGGGCCGCGACCTTCCCCGGTGTGTGGTCAGTTGAGGGTGCAGACCGCGAGGCTGTCCAGGTCGGGGCGCTGCGCGCCGACCCGGTTGAAGGCGATCTCGATCCGGTCGAGCGCCGCCCCGCGCTTGCTCTTCAGCGGGTTCAGGATGGCGTTGGCGATGAAGTTCGGCCCGCCCTCCGGCTTGACGGCGATCCGGGCAAGCCGGGAGTTGGCCTCGTCGATCTGCTTGTCGAGGGTGGCCAGCTCGGACTGGACCTGCCCGGCGGCCGCGGCCGGCACCGCCGGCAACTCGACGCGGGGGCAGTTCACCGTACGGGCCTGCGCGGCCCCGCCGTTCTCCGGCCCGGCCGCCTCGCCCTGGCCGGCGTTGCCGTTGACGGCGCTCGGCGTGCCGGGGGAGTTGAGCGTGCAGGTGGCGAGGTCGACCAGGTCGTCCGGGCGGCTGCCGTTGACCCGGCCGATGTCCGTGGCGATGCGGTTCAGGACGGCCACCCGCTTGTTGCGCAGCGGGCCGAGGATGGCGTTCTGGACGAAGTTCGGGCCGCCCTCGGGCTTGACGGCGAGCTTCGCCAGGCGCTCGTTCTGCCGGGCGATCTCCTCGTCCAGGTTCGCCAGTTCCTTCTCCACCCCGGCGACCGCCTCGGCCGGCACCTCGGGGAGCTTGTCGCGTACGGTCGGGCAGTCGACTGTCTGCGCGTTGGCCGGCGGGGCGGCCACCCCGCCGCCCTCGGCGCCGCCGGCCGCTCCTTCGAGCGCGCAGTTCGCCAGGGCCTGCAACCCGACCGGCGCGGCGCCGCCGACGCGGGTGATGTCCTGGCTGATCCGGTCCAGCACCGCGCGGCGCTTGCCGGCGATGTCGGTGAGCTGGTTCTGCGCCGCCTTGGGCTCGCGGGCCAGCCGCTCGTTGACGTTCGCGATCTGCTTGTCCAGATTCTGCAGCTCACGGTTGACACCGTCCTGCGCCGCGGCCGGCACCGCGCCGAGCTTGTCGGCGACGGACGGGCAGACCACCGACACCGGCGCCGCGTTGGCGTTCTCGTCGGCGGACGCCAGTTGCAGTCCCGCGCCGATGAGCAGCGCGGCGAAGGCCCCCACGCCACCGAGCTTCAGGACTGCGTTCTTGCGCGTACCCCTGGCCATGCACCTCTCCCTTGGATCGATCGCGGAGGGTCGCGAGGCTGATGCCGCGCGACCCTCCGCTCTGCGAAGTGAGGACTCAGGAATCGTGCTCGTGCCCGCTCCGGCAAGGCGGTTCCGGACGATGTCCACGGTCGATGTGGGATACGGAGCCGGTGCCAGGATCGTTCAATAAATTTGTCCAGACATGAGATGACATCTCATGAACTGTGGTTTTACCGAAAGGTCAGCGTCGGCGAGCCGGTGATGGCGAAACCGCCCGTGGTCGTCGCGTTGCCGGCGGTGATGGCCTGACCGCCGATGCGCAGGTTGTCCACAGTCAGTTCCAACGGCGCCTTCGCCTGCTTGACCAGGTTGCGGGGCAGGTCCTTGCTGCCGTTGCCGCGCAGCGAGTTGATCTCCGCAACGCTGTAGAGCCTGTCCACGGTGGTATCGGCCAGCGTGATGTCGCGGAACGCCTGGCTGGCGGAGGTGTTGGAGAGTGCCACGACCCGGGTGGTGGGTCCCATGATCCGGGTGCCGGTGACGCTGACGTTCGAGATGGTGCCGGAGCCGCCGGCCTCCTGGTAGTTCAGCAGGCCCCAGTTCGAGTTGGTGCCGGTCCACTCGGTGTGCAGCAGGGTGTTGTTGCTGGCCCTGATGTTCGAGACCGTCTTGGCGAACCAGCCGAGCTGGAACACGGCGCCGTTGTCCATCTGCCACAGGGTGTTGTTCTTGATGGTGGCGTTGGAGCTGTAGAGCTTGAAGGCGTCGTCGAAGGCGGAGACGAACGAGTCGCTGATGGTGGTGCCGGTCAGGGCGGGGATGCCGTCGCCGTTCCAGCCCCAGTTGCCGAGCACCTTGACGTCGGAGATGGTGCCGGTGAACCGGGACTCGTCGTCACCCTGCTTCGCGGTGATCTCGTTGTCGCGGTGGCCGGTGACCACCCAGTGCGGGGCGTTGACCACGGTGACGTCGTGGAAGCGGAACCTGTCGGTGCCGAGCTGCACCATCTTGACGGTGTACTCCCAGCAGTCGTAGCTGCACGAGGTGGTGCCGTTGGTGCGCTTGTCGGCCCGCCAGCCGAAGTCCTCACCGGAGAGCACGCCCCGGCCGGTGACGGTGAAGCCCTGCTGGGTCGACTTGCTCACCGTGGCCGAGTCGATCGCGCCCTTGACGTACGCGCCGCCGGCCAGGTGCACCCGCCGCACCGAGTCCGGCACCGGCCAGTAGCCGAGGTCGTGCACGCCCCGTTTGAAGATGACGGTCGCCGAGCGGGCGGCCAGGGCGCGGTCGAAGGTGGTGCCGGGGTTGACCACGTACGTGCCCGGGGCGGTGCGCGACGGGTCGGCCACGGCGGCGCGCGAGTCGTCGGCGAACAGCAGCATTCCGTCCAGCGGCAACTGCCGAAGGGTGTCGTAGCGGTTGTCGATGAACTCCACCGACAGCTTGGCCTTCGGCTCGTTGACCCGGATCTTGACCTGCCGGGTGGCCAGGTTCCTGCTGACCACGGTGAAGTCGCCCGTGCCACGGACCATGATGTCGGTCACGGGTCCGGCAGCGGCCGTCCGGGTCACCGTGACCGTCGGCGTGGTGCCGGCCGGGAACCAGAACGAGGACCAGTTGAACGAGCGGTTCTCCGCGCGGGCGTGGTCGCCGCCGTCGCAGTTGGTGGTCGAGCAGGTCCGCGCCTTCGGGGCGGTGCGGTAGACCGACGGGGTCTTCCCCGCCACCGACACGGCGTAGATCGACGACTTGTCGGCCGCGGCCAGGCCCGGGGTCTTTGCCACCGTCACCCGGGCGGCGGCCGCGGCGGTCTGGGGGAGGACCGGCTGCTGTCCGGCGTAAGCGCTGGTGACACCGGCGATCGCCAGGCCGCCGGCGATGGTCACGCCCAGGGCCAGTGCCCCGAGGCGTCGCGTTCTTCCTGCCATACCGTCGCTCCTTCGGTGGGGTGGGCAATGTGGTGCTCCGGTCGTGCCCCGGGCAGGCGTGGCGAGGGTGGTACGGGTGGGGACACCCCGTGGTGCTGCGGAAGGTTTCAGGACCGGGCGGCTACTTCTCGGCGCCAGCGAGGTTGCCGGTCCGACCCAGCAGCGCACGGAGCCTGATGCCGGCGTGGTGCGTGCCCACGGGCGACCGGTGGGCGTCCAGCGGGGTCAGCCGGCTGACGTCGAGCGAGTCACGGCGTCGCCGACGCGGTCGACGGCGTCGCTGAGCGCCGGGGCCGCCGCCGCTGACACCCCGCCGTCGCGGATCTCGTCGGCGAGGCTGCGGCGCAGGTCCGACATCAGCTGGGCCAGGTTGTCCGCCCGGGCGTGCTGATTGTTGACCACGTTGACCGCCTGAGCGTCGATCTTCTGCGCCGCGCCGGAGGAGACGGTGCCCTCGGCGAGATCCCGGCGGAGCAACTCGCGAAGCTGGGCCGCGGCGACGGCGAGAGACACGGTCGGACTGGCGGACGCTCCCGTCGTGGCGGAAGCCGGCCCACCGGTCGAGGGCGCGGATGTGCGAGTCGCGCTCGGTACGCGGGTCGGCTTGTTGCTCCGTGATGGTCCGGGCGTCGTGGTCGGCCGCGTCGACCGGATCAGGGGCGACCAGGAGAGCTCAGGCGCGGGCAGTTGAGCCTCGGGCGGCGGCGGCGTCGGCGAGCGAGTGAGCGCGACGATGGTCACGGCGGCAGCCAGAGCGCCCGCGACCACCGTGGCCACACCGGCGATCACCGGTCCTCGCCCACGCCGGTCTGCCGCCGGTTCGAGCACCGCGGTCACCACCCGGCCGGCCGGCGCGGCCGCCGATGCAAGTGTCTGGGGCGGCTGGTGTCCGCCGGACATCGGATCGGTGAGCGAGTCCAGCTCGGCGGCCACCTCCGCTGCGGACGGGCGCCGGCCCGGCTCCCGCCCCAAACACCTGTCGCACAGCCGCACGACCTCGGCCGGGACCGCGGCGGGCATGCGGATGGCATCGTCCGGCGGTCTGCCGGTGAGCATCTCGACGAGCAGCGCGCCGAGGGAGTAGACGTCGGCCGCCGGATCAGCCGGAGCGTCGGCGAGACGCTCCGGCGCGAGGTACGGGGGCGTGCCGAAGGTCCAGCTCCGCTGCGGGCGGTCCCCGATCCGCGCGGCGATTCCGAAGTCGAGCAGCTTGACCTCGCCGTCGGCCACCATCACGTTGTCCGGGGTGACGTCCCGATGAACGACGCCGTGCGCGTGGACGGCCGCCAGCACCGCGGCCAGCCGCGCGGCGATCCTGACGGCCTGGCGCCACCCGAGCGCCCCGGAGGCCAGGACGTCGAGCAGCGATTCCCCGGCCAGCATCTGCAGGACCAGGAAGGTGACCGTGGTGCCGTCGGGTGCCGTGACCTGTCCGACGTCGTGCACGACCACCACGTCGGGATGCGAGACGGCCGCCATGGTGCGCGCCTCGGTGCGTGCCAGGGCGTCCCGGTCCACCGGCACGTCGCGGTCCGGGCCGGGAAGCTTGACCGCGACGAGACGGTCCAGCTCCACGTCCAGGGCCCGCCAGATCACCGACATGCCGCCCGCGCCGATGCGTTCCACCAGCCGGTAACGGCCGGCGAGCGTCACGCCCGGCGTGGGCCAGCGCCCGGGCGTCGGCGGCTCAGGCCGACCCACGACGGACGAGTTCGGTGGGAAGTACGACGGTGTCACCGGTGGGTCGGTCCTCGATGATGTCGGCCAGCAGCAGCCGGCAGGCGATCCTGCCCAACTGTTCGACCGGTTGGCGGACGGTGGTCAGGGCCGGCTGGATCATGGTGGCCACGGGTGCGTCGTCGAACCCGACCAGGGCCACCTCGTCGGGTACGGCGCGGCCGGCACGTCGCAGCGCGTGGAGAGCGCCGACCGCCATCGCGTCCGAGGCGACGAAGACGGCGTCGATCGTCGGTGCGCGGCTGATCAGCCACTGCATGGCGTGCGTCCCGGACGCCTGGGTGAAGTCCCCGTACGCGGTGGCCGCCGGCTCGGCCCCGGCCTCCGCCATCGCTTCGCGGTACCCGGCGAGGCGGTCGGCGGCGGCGGGCAGGTCCGGCGGCCCGGCGATCATGGCTACCCGGCGGCGTCCGCCGCGCAGCAGGTGCCGCACCGCCGCGCGGGCGCCACCGCGGTTGTCCACGTCGACGTAGGGGATGTCCAGCTCGGCCGGACGGCCGACGCCGCGTACCGGCACCGGGGACGTGGCCACCGCCCGGGCGACCGGGTGCTGGTGGTATGCGCTGACCAGGAGGACACCGTCGGCGCCTCCGGTGAGCAGGTAGCGTTCGATCCCGGCCAGGTTGTCCCGTGCCGCCGTCAGGATCGGCATGGGGGAGCCGTGGATCGACAGTTCGGCCTCCGCGCCGGCGGACAGCCGTGCGAAGAACGGGTCGGCGAACACCCGGGCGGTCGGCTCGCAGATCACCAGGGCCACCACCGGTGGCTTCCGCAGACCCTGGTGCCGGGCGTCGCGCCGTACGTAGCCGAGCTGCGCCATCGCCGCGTACACGCGCTGCCGGGCTCCCGTCGTCACGCGGACGGAGCCGGTGAGCACGCGCGACACCGTGGCCGGTGACACCTGGGCCGCGGCGGCGATCTGTTGGACGGTCGGCTGCGCGCGCATCATGCTCCGGCTCGAGGTCGGGTACCGAGCGGTCGGTCGCCGTTCTGTGGGCAGGCAGGCGCGTCCGCGGCGCGACGAGCCCGGCTGAGGTCGCTGGAAGCAGGTCTCGTCGCGGGTACCTGCTTCCGAGTGGCGGGGCGTGGCCCGACTCCGCCGGAATGACGGAAGCGTGGCACGCCCGGGAAGGCCTGGCAAGGCCGGCGTGCCGTACGGGCCCGCACCCCGACCGGCGGTGCCCCGCCGTTCCGGCCGGGGCCACTGCCGGGAGGCGGCGTCCCGTCCACGGCATCCGCGCCGGTCACCGCCGTCCGGGCATCGACGGCGGTGACCGGCGTCGGCGCGTCACGGACCGTCGCCGCCGTCGGTGAGCCACCGGCGGTGACGAGCCGGACCCCGGCCGGGCCGGACCAGGCCGTGAAACGCGTTTCAGGCAGCCGGCGTCGCCGGTCCCGGGGACGTCTCCCCGCCGGCGGCGCGGGCCGGTCGTGGGGAGACGACCCCGGGGGGCAGCCACGGGTCAGCAGGTGAGCGGGTACGCCGACACGGCGACGTCGTCGAACCAGAGGGTGTCGTCGCCACCGCCGTAGCTCTCCCAGCCGAGCCGGAGGTCGCTGAGGTGCGGACGCCAGGTCCGGCCGATCCACTGCGCGTCGACGTCGGCGGTGGGTACGGCGTCGACGAGCAGTCCCGGCACCTGGGCCCCGTTCACGCTCGAGGACATCGTGCCGCTATCACCGTCCACGGTGAACGCCACGCAGTTCCACGTGCCGGTCGGCAGCGGACGGCTCCGCGCCACGCCCGCCGGACTCTGCACCGGCACGGTGGCGTCGTCCGACTCCCGGTTCCACTGCAGCGCACCGCTCTGTCCGCCCAGGCGCAGGTCCTTGCCGCCGTCGGCGTCGTCCCGCAGCGCCGCCAGCGCCACGTGGCCGTCGGGCAGCGGCACGCTGTGGCGGACGTAGAACCGGACGTGCCAGGTTGTGCCCACCGGGGTGAGATCGGCGACCGGCTTGACGAAGACGTGGTTGCAGTAGCCGGCGCGGCCGTCCACGCGGACGGATCGGGTGCCGGAGTGCGCGACGGCGGTGTCGACGGTGGCCGTACCGGATCCGTGACAGTTGGGCCGGCTCACGGTCCAGGCGCCGTCGGGCACGGTGCCGCCCTGGGTCTCGAAGCCGTCGCAGAACGTCGCGCTTGCGCAGGCGGCATCCGGCGGGCCGCTCGGTGTGGTCGAGGGGGTGGGGCTGACGGGCGGGACCGACCCGGTGGGAGTGCCCGGCGCGCCGGCGGGGTCCGCACAGGTGACTGCCGGTGCCGGACCGTCCGGTTGACCGACGCCCAGCAGCCCGATGGTCGTGGACCCGGCCGGCGCAAGGCTGCCGTTGAAGGTGGCGTCGGTGGCGGTCACCGTCGACCCCTCCTGGGTCACGGTGGCGTTCCACCCCTGACTGACCCGCTCACCGTTGTGGTAGGACCACGCAAGCCGCCAGCCGGTCAGCGGGACGGTGCCGGTGTTGGTCACCTGGATGTCGGCCTGGAAACCACCGGACCACTGGTTGACGATCCGGTAGGTCGCGGCACACGAGGCGGCCGCCGCGCCGGCGGCCCCTGGGGAGAACAGCACGGGGAGCGCCGCGGCGGTGACCAGGACCGCGGCGATGGTTGCGGTCGGTGCCGACCGTGTGGTCGGCAGCCGGAGGGGACGGGTCATCGGTGCTCCTGCGGTGGTGAAGGTGCGGTCCACGTCGGGGACGTGGACCGCACCGGTGGTGGGGCGGGTACGGCTGGACTCAGCCGCAGGTCACGTCACTGAAGGTGGGAGCGGTGGTGCCGCTGCCGAGCAGTCCGGCGGTGGTCGAGGCGCCCGGCGCCAGGACCCGGTTCCAACTCGCCGCGTGGATCATGGCGGTGGTGCCGCTCTGCATCGGAGTGCCGTTCCAGACCTGGTCGAGCCGTACTCCGGTCGGGAACGTCCAGCTGGTGTACCAGTTGGTCATGGTCGTCGTGCCGGTGTTGGTGACGGTCACTGTGGCCTGGAAGCCGCCGCTCCAACTGTTGTCGGTGTGCAGGCTCGCCCGGCAGGACACGGCCGGTGGGGTGGTGGGGGAGGTGCTGGGCGTGGGCGTGGGCCCGGTCGGGGTCGGCGTCGGGGTCGGGGTCGGGCCACCAGGTCCGCTGAAGTCGACGTCGGAGCAGCCGTAGAACGTCTCCTGGCTGTCGGTCCGTGACCAGACCGAGTAGATGACGTGTCGGCCGGAGCGGTGCGGCAGCTGGCCGCTGAAGCGGTAGGCGCCGTCGCTGACCGGGGGTTGCGGATCTGCCGTCAGGAACGGCTGCGCCTCCAGATCGTCCCAGGTGAGCGGCTTGGTGGGGTCGTAGCCGTCCTTGGTGATGTACAGCCGGATCCCACCGGGGTGCGGCACCCAGGCGCCGTAGGAGAAGTCGTACGTGCCATCGGCCCGCACCGAGGTGGCCGGCCAGTCCGCCCGGGGAGCGTCGTACGCGGCGTACTTCGGATTGCCGCCGCTGCACAGCTGCCCGTCCGGAATGTAGCCCCGGGTGCGACCGCCTCCGTCGGAGCGCAGGACGCCGTACCAGTCGTAGAGCGGCTGGGTGCCGCCGGCGGCCACGGCGGCCTGGCAGGCCGGGTTCTCGGGCACGATCTCGCCGCTGCCGACGATGCCGTCGGTGTAGCAGGCGTACGTTCGGCTGGCCGGGGCCTGGAGCGCGCCGTGCGCCTGTGCCGGCCGGGGCGTGGACAGGACCGTCGCGACGCCGGCCGTGAGGGCCAGGACGCCGAAGGCGGCCAGCACGCGCCGGGTAGGTGCTGCCGACAGTTGCATGTCTCCTCCTCGCGGCCCTCAGCGGGACCGCTTTCGCCGACCGGGACGGGTCGGGGGTGGTGGATCGTGAGTGGGTCCGGCGGTGGCGCCGCCGCTGCCCATGCCGCGGTCGCTCGTCCGGCGAGCGGCGGGGTGCCCGGCCGCCTGGCCCGCTTCCCGCGGAGCCGGCCGCTCGGTGCCAGAAGCCAACATGCCGCGCGTCCCGGGTGCCACCTCGTGTGCAGGGATTCGGCGACGACCTGCGGCTTTGCCTGAAACGTCTTTCAGCGGTCCAGCCGATGACCCTGGGTGCGGCACGGGAATCATCGGGATGTGTCCTCGCAGGTGAACCGACGTTTGTCCGATCCGGCGCATGGGTGCGGCGCGACGGGCGGGTGGCTCGGCTGGACAGCAGTGGACCCCGAGCTGCTTATGCTCGCCGATGGAAGCGCTCCCATTCGCATCACCACCACACCACCACCGTCGAAGGACAGAGCATGTCTGTGAAGAGATCCGTGCGCGGCGTCGCGCTGGCGGCCTGCGTGGTCGTCGGGCTGTCGACGCCGGCGACCGCCACGGCGGCCCCGCCACCCCGAGCGGCGCTGCCGCCGGCGGCCGACAGCGCGGCACCCGCCGCGGACTGGCTGCACACCGAAGGCAACAAGATCGTCGACGAGGCCGGCAACCAGGTCTGGCTCACCGGAGTCAACTGGTTCGGCTTCAACGCCACCGAGCGGGTCTTCCACGGCCTGTGGGGCGGCAACCTCGACACCATCACCCGGCAGATGGCCGAACGCGGCATCAACACCGTTCGGGTCCCGATCTCCACCCAGCTGCTGTTGGAGTGGAAGGCCGGGCAGACGGTCATGCCCAACGTCAACCTGGCGGCCAACCCGGAGCTGGCCGGGATGAACAACCTGCAGATCTTCGACCACTGGCTCGACCTGTGCGAGAAGTACGGCCTCAAGGTCGTGCTCGACGTGCACAGCGCCGAGGCCGACAACGCCGGCCACGTCTATCCGGTCTGGTACAAGGGCACGGTCACGCCCGAGCAGTTCTACCAGGGCTGGGAGTGGGTCACCGCGCGGTACAAGGACAACGACACCATCGTCGCGATGGACATCAAGAACGAGCCGCACGGCCAGCCGGGCGAGTCCCCCCGGGCGAAGTGGGACGGCAGCACGGACGCCGACAACTGGAAGAACGCCTGCCAGACGGCCGGTCGACGGATCCTCGCGATCAACCCCAAGGTCCTGATCATGTGCGAGGGGATCGAGGCGTACCCCCGGCCGGGCAAGACCTGGGACTCGCCGAAGACCAACCCCGACCTGAGCCCGAACTACTACAACAACTGGTGGGGCGGCAACCTGCGCGGCGCGAAGGACTTCCCGGTCGACCTCGGCGCCAACCAGGACCAGCTCGTGTACTCCCCGCACGACTACGGACCGCTGGTCTACGAGCAGCCCTGGTTCCAGGGCGCGTTCGACAAGGCCAGCCTGACCGACGACGTGTGGCGCCCGAACTGGCTCTACCTGCACGAGGGCAACACCGCGCCCCTGCTGATCGGTGAGTGGGGCGGACGCCTCGGCCAGGACGCCCGGCAGGACAAGTGGCTCAAGGCGCTGCGCGACCTGATCGGCGAGTACAAGCTGCACCACACCTTCTGGTGCCTGAACCCCAACTCGGGCGACACCGGCGGGCTCCTGCTCGACGACTGGAAGACCTGGGACGAGACGAAGTACAACCAGATCCTCAAGCCGGTGCTCTGGCAGCACAACGGCAAGTTCGTCAGCCTGGACCACCAGGTCCCCCTGGGCGGCAACACCGCCACCACCGGCATCAGCCTCACCGAACGCTACGCCGGCGGCAGCGAGGACGACACCGTCGCGCCGACCGCTCCGGGCCGGCCCGCCGCCAGCGCGGTCACCGCCAACGCCGCCACCCTGACCTGGGCCGCTTCCACCGACAACGTCGGAGTCACCTCGTACGAGGTGTTGCGCGCCGTGGGCACCGCGCCCGCGACGGTGGTCGGCACCGTCTCCGGCACCAGCTACCGGGCCGGGAACCTCAGTGGCGACACGACGTACACCTTCACCGTGCGGGCCCGCGACGCCGCCGGCAACGTGTCGGCGCTGTCGCCGGCCGCGACCGTCACCACCCCGGCCGGCGGCAGCGGTGAGGGCGGGTGTGCCGCGACATACCAGGTGACCAACGCCTGGCAGGGCGGATTCCAGGGCGAGATCCAGGTGAAGAACACCGGCACCGCACAGATCAACAGCTGGACGGTGACCTGGACCAACCCGACGGGCACCACCATCTCCTCGGTCTGGAACGGCAAGCTGAGCACCACCGGTGGCAAGAACACGGTCAGCAACGAGCCGTACAACGGCAAGGTGGCCGCGCAGGCCAGCACCAGCTTCGGCTTCACGGGCACCGGCGCCGGGTCCGCACCGTCCGACCTCAGCTGCGCCGCGTCATGACCGGCCCGCTGCGGCGCGACGACGCGGCGCGTACGCGGCAGGCCGTCCCTGCGCCTGCCGCGGGCGTCGACAGCTCACGGTTGAACACGGAGGCCACCGGCCGGGGCGTCGTCGGACCGACTCGCGCAGGAGTGGACCCGCCGGCCGGACGCCACCGCGGCCTCCGGGTCCACCGATGCCGGTGACTCGCCGCCGCGGATCAGGACACCCACCTTTACGAAGGACGGGCTGTCTCTGATGCGGGGTCGGCAGAGACGTGCCGACCCGATCCGGACGCGGCCCGGCGGGACCCCACCCCGTCGGGCCGCATCCCTCCCCGCTACGTGCGCAAGATGCTCACCGCACATCTCATTCAGCTGTTCAGGTACGCGGGCTGGCTGCGTGGACTCTGCTCCACCCTTCCCGACCGGCGGTCAAGGCTGCTCCGGTACGCCTCCACCGGAGCGCCAGGGCTGACCCGCGCCGCTCGGATCGTCAAGGCCCGTGGGTGGGCACCCACGGGCAGGCGGAAAGGTGGGTGCCGTGCGCGGTCCAGCGATGACGGACGTGGCTCGACTCGCCGGCGTCTCCCACATGACGGTCTCCGGCGTCCTCAACGGGCACCCCACCGTCCGCGAACAGACCCGCCTGCGGGTTCAGGCGGCCAGCGCGCAACTCGGCTACCGACCCAATCGGGCAGCCCGAGCGTTGGTCACCGGCCGGTCGCAGATGATCGGGGTGATCGCGCAGAGCACCAGCCTCTACGGTCCGGCATCCCTGCTCACCGAGGTCGAACGGATCGCGGCGCAGGACGGGCTGGCCGTCAGTGTCAGCTGCGTGCCGCGCCCCGACCAGCACTCCATCTCCGAAGCGGTCGACCGGCTTCTCGCGCACCGGGTCGCCAGCATCATCGTCATCGCCCCGATCGAGGTGGCCGACGTGGCCCGGTACCGCCTTCCCCCGGACGTTCCCCTCGTCACCATCGACGGCGACATCCAGCGATCGACGGGCGTGGTCACGACCGACCAGGTGAGCGCTGCCCGCGAGGCCACCCGACACCTGCTCGACGCGGGACATCGCACGGTCTCGCACGTCGCCAGACCACCGGACCGGTTCGGCAGCGCTGCCCGTCAGAAAGGATGGCAGGAGGCACTCGTCGCGGCGGGGGCCGAGGTGCCACCACCGCTGCCGGCCGGCTGGTCCGCTGCGTCCGGATACGAGTGCGCGGAACTGGTGGCCCGGATGCCCGAAGCGACCGCGATCTTCGCCGCCAACGATCATGTCGCTCTCGGCGTACTACGCGCGCTTCAGGAACACGGCAGGCGAGTCCCGGAGGACATCAGCGTCATCGGCTTCGACGACGTGCCGGAGGCCGCGTACTTCATGCCACCACTGACCACGGTGCGACCGCACCTCGACGCGGTCGCGCGAGCCAGTTTCGAGCTCTTGTGCGCGCAACCCGGATCCGGGGACGGCGGCGTCCGGCAGCGCACCGTCGTGCCCACCCTCATCAGCCGGGCCAGTGTCGCGGCACCGCCGAGCTGATCGGTGGGCGCTGCCCACGGACTGGGCGCATGGCTGTTCCAGGAGTGCAGGACCGAGGTTCAGGCAGGCGGCGGCCGGCCCGCTGAGCTCCTGGCGATGTGGCTGCGGCCGGCTTCGATGGCGAGGTCCTGGGTGCGGACTCCGCGCCGGAGCTAGGCTCGCGCGAGCCTGAGGGTTGCGCCGAGCGTCATCGGCGGTGGGGGAATGGAGGCCGGGTTGGCGCCGGCGTCGGCTCGGTGCTTGTTGCTGACGACCAAAATAGGTCGGGATAGCTGTGGACAGTGAAAGGCGGCGTCGGTTCGAACTGGTCATCCCGACAAAGGAAAAGGCCCTGAACAGCAAGAGTGCTGGTCAGGGCTTTCACTTTCATCTTCGGCGATTCAAGATCTGCAATCAGCTCAGCTGGGCCGCAGAACGCTCTCCACGGTCAGGCCGGCCGCCGCCGCAGCGCTCGTGATCTCGGACTCGAACGGCTCGAGGGCGGTCGGGTCGGCCTGACCGTCGACACTTAGGTTGACCTCCCAGCCGCCTCGGGACTCGTCGCGGGAGAGGCTGAACTCCACCCGGACGCCGTCACGCTCGGCTTCGCGCTCACCGAAGATCTCGTCCCAGTCGTCGGCCAGCCGCCCCGTCGGCGTCAGGTCGAGACTCGTCCGCAGCGAGTCCAGCGTGCGCTGGTCGAGAGGGCCGGACAGCTTGTAGGCAACGGCACGGCGGAACACCATCATTTCTCCTTCGTCACAAACGGATGTGCCAGTCGTCGTCCCGGAAATGCGAGGACGGGCCGGTCCCGGAGGTGTCCGGAGGTCCGCCGCCGGCGAACACCGCCGGAGCGACGTCCCGGCCCAGCGATCCGGACCACTCCTTGCGCCAAGCCGTGAGGTTCGGGAAGGCGCGCTTCGCGATCTCCTTGCGGACGAAATTGTATTTCGGATGGGTGAGCGAGTGATCCGGGAAGGTCTCCTGCTGGACGGCTTCGGCCTTCTGCAGCATCGCGTCCGATGACAGCTGGACGTCGTAATCGCTGGGTTCGCTCTCGAGGCCCAGCTTGTTCATCGAGTCGAACGGCCGGCGCAGCGGCGGCTGCTGGTCGCCCATCCACTCGTCGTATCTCGCCTGCGCCTCCGGATTGCCGACCATCTCGTCCCGGGTGGGCAGGCTCTTGTGTTCCCCGGAGAAGAAGCGTGCCGACGAGCCCTGCAACCGCACGTCCACCTCGGCTGGGTCGAGGCCGTCGGACCGCAGCGCGTCGGAGAGTGACGAGCTGAACTCGTTGAACTGCTCCGGGCTCATGCCGAGTGGCGCCGTCCGGTCCGACCAGTTCTGCACCTGATCCGGCTCGATGCCGAGGAACTCGCAGTCGCGTGGGGTGAGCTGGCGGCCGGAGTCGTCGGCGGGCAGCAGGTCTTTGACCTCGTCCCAGCGCGGGCCCTCGAATTGTTCCCGCAGGCTGTCCTGCCCTGGCAGGGCCTCACCCGGTTCCGGGGCAGGCTCGCGGCTCTCTGTTGCGAACGGGTCGGGAACCGGCGGTTTCTGTTCGTCGGCGGAGGGTTCGGGCTCGGACTCGGTCGGCGGCTCTTGTCCGGTCTGCGCTTCGGGGTCGGGCACCGGCTGCCGCTCGGCCTGCTCCTCGCTATCCAGCACCGGTTCCTGCTCAGATTCCGCCAGCGGCCTCCCCTCGGGGGCGGGCACCGGTCCCTCTTCCGGCATGGGCACCGGCTCCTGCCCCATGCCCTCGTCAGACGTCTGCTCCTGTGCATCGGCCTCTTCGACCTGCGCAGACGGCTCGTCCACCGGCGGTATAGCGGGCATCGCCTGCTCCTGCGGCTCGGCAGGAGCAGGCGTAACCTGCTCACTCTCGTCGGGATCCGGCACCGGAGACTGCTCCTTGGACAGCTCCGCCACGCTCTGCCCGGCCGATTCGTCCTGTTCACCCTCGGGCACGGCATCCGGTGAGGGCGCCGCCGGTTGCTCCCCGCCTGCCGGCTCCGAAGCCTGGGAGACCTCAGGCGCCGGCGACAACTCCTGCTGCGAGTCAGCGTCACCGATCTCCTTGGGCTCCGGCGTGCTCTCCCGATAGCCCTCCGACGTCATCTCCACGCCTGCCTACCCCGCCTTTGCCAGGTGCTCCCGATACAGGCTGATCCAGCGGTTGGTGTCCCCTGTGTACGCCTCTCCGAGCAGCGCCACGAAGATCGCGATGCGCCAGTGTAGATCGCCGGGCCCTGCTCGGTGGGGGCGGTTTTTCTCGCCCCACGACTCGAGGAGCTCTCCGGTTTCCGCCCACCAGGCAGGACGCTCTGCCGCCACGGCCGGCCACGTCCTCATCCGGTCGCGGAACGCCGACACGTGTTCGGCGGCCACCCTGCTTGCCGAGTACCCGAAAGAACAGCGCACCGGGCACACGCCGCAGGGTGCCTGCGGGGTCATCGCGGCCCTGGCCGCGGGGTTTTCAGAGACCCAGGCGTGATGCCGTCGGGTCAGTTCCGCGTTGTCGGCGAGCGGCGCCTCGGGCAGACCACGCTCGGCGGCGTCCCGGGCCCGCACGTCGTCGACCGCGACCAGAGCGGGCCGGTCGAGTTGCGAGTGGAAGACGAAGCCGGACATCTTCGGCAGCGCGCCCGCATAGGCCCGCTGGTCGTCGGAGAACCGCATGGTGTCGCCGATCAGCTCGCGGTCCTCGGCGGAGAGTAGCTGGTGCATCACCTTCAGGTTGGTGTTCTTGTAGGCGTCCGGGATTAGCTTCGACGGCGACTGCTCCACGATCACCAGCCCTTCGCCGTACTTCCGGTTCTCGGCCAGGGTGTTCGCGAACGTCTCCGCCGCCCGCGCCCGGGCGTCGCCCTGCCGGCTGTCGCCGCCGGGCGCGGGCCGGCCGAGCAGCCGGTGCGCCTCCTCGATGACGGTGACGTGGGCAAGCCGGGACCCGTCGCGGTGCGCCTTGTAGTGCTCGGTCATCGCGTTTAGCAGCAGCGCCATGACCAGCGCCTGTTCCTTGGCGTCGTCGCCGATCGCGGCTAGCTCGACCACGATCGGACGGCTCAGCATCTCGGTGATCGGGAACGACCGGGCCGCGGAGAGCGTAGGCCCACAGGGTCCCTCGGCCAGCGACTCGGCGCGCAGCCGGGACGCGGCGAGGATGTTGGAGCGCACCTCACCCGCGTAGTCCAGGTCTTCGGTGACCTCGGTGATCGCGGAGACAAAGTCGGACAGCACCGGCCAGACGCCGTCCTCGCCGGCGATCTCGCTGACGTCGAAACCGGCCCGCTGGTACGTCTCCCGCAGCGCCCGTGCATAGATTGCCGGCAGTGGGTCCCAGAGCCCGAAGGCCGCGTCGAAGCAGGCCCGGAGGTTGGCCACGTGTGTGGAGATCCGCACGCCCGGCGGCACTTCGAACGGATTGAGCCGCAGCGGCGCGGTGTGCTCGTCACCGACGGTCAGCACCAGCAGGTCCTCGAAGCCGGGCAGGGTGGCCAGCCAGCGGTAGTCGTCGCGTTCGGCGTTGACCGGCTCCAGGACGGTGAACGGGATCCGGTGGTTGGACCACAGCTGCCGCAGGAACGACAGCGTCGAGTTGGTCTTGCCGGAGCCCGTGGTGCCAAGGAACAGCGCGTGCCGGTTCAGGTCGGCCAGTTCGACACCGAGCGGGCCGGCGTCCGGCTGCCGGCCCAGCACCAGATGTGGTCCTGCCGGGGTGTAATCGGCGACCACCGCCGGGGTACGCGTACGCACCGGAAATCGGGGCAGCGTGCCGTGCGCGGCGATCGGCAGCCGGAATGCGGCCGTGGCCTCCTCGACGTCGACGATCCAGGTCAGCGGGAGCAGCGCGGCCGTCGGCGGGGTAGTGCTGCGCCACACCGGGTGGCCTCCCCAGTCACCGAAGGCGAGCGACCCGAGGTTACGGGTGAAGGTCTCCAGCTCCGAGCCGGAGGCGGGACGCTCGAGCGAGTACGCCGCACCGAGCGACCGCGTCGACAAATAATTCTCCGACTCTGCCCGCTCGCTGCGGGAGATCGTGGCGCCGATGATCGACGGCAGGTCATCGCCGAGGGGCTGCGGCGAGCAGACCGCGATCCGGATGCGGAACGCCATGTCATGGTATCGGCGGCCGGCGTCGGCGTAGATCTTCTCCGCCTCGACGGCGAACGCGTCCGGGGTGAGCTTGACCCGACCGCCGTAGAGGCCCCCATGGTGGTACTCGCCCTCGGCGGCCAACCGCTTGTACTGCGAGGCGGAAACAGCGACGGCCCGGGACAGCGCCTCTGGCACCGACATCGGGCTCAGCCCGACGGTGAGCACCACCTGGTGCGGCAGGCTGGTGATCGCCCGCAGCAACGGCTCCCAGGACCGGAACGTGCCGGTGAACGGCTGCACCGCGAAGTAGTAGAGCACCCCGGCGTCTGGCCGCTGCGGTGTCTCCATCAGCACGCGTTTGCGCACCTCGACGGCGCCGGCCGGATGCGGTGCGAAGGGCATCAACGCCGCGTGCAGTTCACTCTCGGTGAGCGGCGCGACGAAGACATGCCGCGGAGCCGCGGCGAGGCGCCGGGCTGCCGCCTCCGCGGCGGCCCGGGCGGCGGGTTCACCCCGTCCATAGGTGCGTGTCAACAGGTATGCCTCAAGAGTCGCCGACTCGGGCCGCCACCACCAGCGCAGCTCCACCGGTTCGCTGGTGCTGTCGCCGACCTGTCCGCTCAGGAACGCCACCTGCTCGGCCACCGCCCGGGCGATCCGTTCCGGCTCCTTGAGCTCCGCGTACTCCCGCAACTCGGACAGGTCGGCGGCCGCGGCGATCCGCAGGCCTGTCCAGGCCCAGGTGCCGGACGCGTCGGTGGAAACGAGCGCCGCGCTGATCACCGGCGTCCGATCGCGGCGGCGGAAGATCTGGCGGGCAGGTGGTTGAGGACGCGCATGATGCGACGATGAGATCACAACCCGTATCGGGCAGCAAGGAGTCGAATGCGGGTACTCCCCGCCCGGGCACTTGGGGTACCGTTCCGATCACTTAGGACGATCGTCGCGCCGTGCTGCCTGGATCGGACAGGAGTTCAGCGGTTATGGATTCAGCCCAGGCGACCGCCTCCGGCGTGTGCTTCCGGTGCGGTGGCGGAGTCACCGCTGCCCAGGGATCGTGCCGCTTCTGCGGGATGCCGGTGCTGCCGGAAATGGTCACCCCGGCACCGCCACTGCCTCCGCCCCCGTTCGCCCTGCCGATGCCCCGCCTCACTCTCGACACCACTTCGCCGGAACCGCGTGGCAGCCGCCGCGGCTTCGTGATCGCGGCTGCCGTGATCGCCGCGGTGTTGCTTTCCGGTGGCGCTGTGGTCGGAGTGTCGAGGCTCTTCGCGGAGACGCCACAATCGACTGTAGAGGATTATTTCGACGCGCTCGCCGACGGTGACGCGGCCAGCGCGATGAAGCTCGTGTACCGCAGTGCGGAGATCGATACCAGGCAGTACCCGCTGCTCACCGACGCTGGGCTGAGCGATGACACCCGGCCTACGGACGTCGAGATCGGAGATGTCCAGGAATCAAGCCCGGCGTTCGGCCAGGAAGCCCAGTTCGTCGAGGTCAAGTACTCAGCCGGCGGCACCGACGTCACGCAGGACGTGCTCGTCGCAAAGGCGGTCGACGGCGACGGCTACCGGCTGCGCGCCCCGTTCGTCGCGATCTCCCTGAACGGTCTTCATGACCGGACCATCAAAATCAATGGCGTCGAGGTGGATACCGACAACGACGTCGTTGGTTTCCCGGGCTCGTTCAAGGCGGAGGCAGCCGGAAACGCACTGATCGCCGGCTCCACCGCGACCGCTACCCCGAAGCGATCCGGCCGGGGCGGCTACGTCGCCGAGCTCGACTTCGGACGGCCGGAACTCGCGCCCGGCGCCCAGGAGGAGATCGAGTCCTCCGTGCGCGCGACGATCGACCAATGCGCGGCCACCACCGAGGCGCGGACCGCTGGCTGTCCGTTCACTCTCAGCATCTGGGGATCGGACATCTCAGTGAAGTGGTCAGTCACCACGTACCCGGCCATCACGGTGGAATCCGCGACGGGCGGATGGATGGGCGGCGGCAGCGGCGTGACGTTCTCCGATGACGGCTCGGGCAAGGTCGACTGGACCGCGAGCTACACCGACTTCTTCGGCACCCGGCGGACCGAGAGCGGAAACGCCGCGTTCCGTGTCGGCGGCACGGCCAAGGCTTCACCATCGGGCATCCAGGTCTCACTGACCTGATCAGGAATTGACTGGAGGATTCATGGGCATGCCCGGTGAACCGCCGCGGCAGTGGGCGACCGCCGGCCAGGGAAGCGGCGACGTCGCATACCGAATGCAGGGTCTCCGATACGGCGGCGTCGAACTCGGCCTCGATGAGACGGTCTCCGCTTGGACGATAATCCGGCTCTGGCTCGGTGCCGCGGTGGTGGCGTTCACAGTCTGGGCCGTCTTCGCGTCCCTTGCTCTTCTGGTCGCGATCGGCTCCGGACTCAATGCCAGCGACTTGGGCGGCGGCCTGTTCTACATCGGCTCGCTGCTTTCGTTCGTGGTGTTCTGGGTGGCGCTCCTCGCGGCGCGGATCGACGAGCCCATCGCGGAGTGGAAAACCCTGGTCGAGGACCGTTACCAGGCCGCTGACTCGGCCTACGCGGCGATCTACGGCACCCTGCGCAACCGCGGGTTCCCGGTGCACGCCAACGCGGTCCGGATCCGCAGCGACCTGCTGGCCCCCGAAATGGTCAACAACCGGCTGCTGATCAGCGACAGGAGCTACAGCATCTACGTCTCGGTTTTCCCGTACGGCAGCAGCCTGTACCTGGGCTGGACAATGTGGCGCACCCGCCGTGGCGCGACGCTGATCGGTCACTTCATTAAGGACCTAATCGGTGGCATGCTGGGCCGCTCCGGATCGGTCAACCAGATGTTGCGTACCGAACGGGTTCGGGCCATGCGCGAAGCCGTGCACGCCGCTGCACGTGAGGGCACCGAGGTCGCGATGCAGGGTGTCACGGTTCCGCTGGCCGCGACCTTCGGTCAGGATGTGCCGGTCCAGGATCTTCGTGCCGGACTCGCAACCTCGCACAACTACAACACGGTGTCCGTGGTGAACCCCGCGCCGACTCCCGGTTCTGGTGCGCCTCCGCCGGGCGAGGGCCCGGTCTCCGGTCCGCCCGCGCCGTGACCCGTCAGTGAGAAGGCTGCCGCCCAGCTGAGGGTGGCGGCCTTCTCGTGTTATGCGGCTCAGGAGGGCGGAAGCTGGTCTCGCTGACCGGGGTGTGCGTTGATGGTGAACGTGTCGCCGGCTTCGCCGCCCTCTGAGCCGGGCCACCGGGTGCCACACCGATCCTCCTCACAGACGTGGCACCAGGCCATTCTTCTGAGATCACTCTCTAGGCTGAGGGTGTCCGGTCCCGCATGGGAACGTGAGGCCAACCGATGGCTCGGAGTACGTTGAATGCCGATGAGCCACCGCCCGTCAGTGCGGTACGCCTCGGTGACACATCACAGAATGATCGCTGTGACGGGATTTTGACGACGAGGCACCTCGCGGCCGACCAGATCCCTGTTCAGAGCGGGGTCTTTGACAACGCGCCCCTGGAACCCCCAGCGTCCCCAGAACGGTCCGATCGGCTTGTCGATTCGGAGAACGGCTCGCGTCCGGCCGGCATATGCCACCACCGCGTAGTCGATCCCCGTCCAGGTGGGCGAGCGAGGATTCCATCTCCAGAACAACCGGGCCGAGTTGAGAAGCTCAGCGTCGCTCATGCCTTCTCGGTAGCCGTAGCCATTTCGACTCTCTTGGGGGTTGCCGCCCCATCTTGACTCGTCCCAGGTGTCGTCCTCGTCCACCCAAGGCCCGAGGCTGATCAGCATCACGCGGCGTCCACCAGGCACCTCGGGAGCTGGCTGCTCGTCGATTAGATGTCCATGGATGGAGCGAGCCTGTGTGCGTTTGCGGCGTCCTCGGCGGCCCCCGCAAGCCGTCCCGGCTCAAGGCCGCCGCGATCGTGCGACCGCCCGCATCGCGGTGACGCATCGGTCCCGGCCCGACCGGCCGGTCCCATGCGTGAAGGATCGAAAAAATTGAGAGCTGTCACTTGCCGCGCTCTGCCATCATGAGCCCGTGCAGCGACTGGGGAAGATCGCCGCCGCTTCCGGCTGCGTCCTGGTCGGCGCCTGTGTGGTGCTGACCGCGGTGGCCGCGCGGGAGGCCCGGGGCGATCTCGAGCGGGCTGACCAACTGTTCGGGGTCATCGGCGGCGTGACGGGGGTGATCGGCGCCGCGCTCGCGCTCGTCGGGCTCGTGGTCTCGGTCGTTCTCGGCAGTTTGCAGCTCAGGGCGGCGCGGTCGCCGCAGGACGAGGGCGAGACCCGCCCCGATGCCGCGTCCGCGTCCGCGGTGCCGGCCGCCGGCCGGATCGACGCCGACATCGACCGGCTCCGGGTGGCGCTGGCGGTCGCGTACGACCAGTTGTTCGGGGTCGACGACATGGTCGACCAGGTGGGCGAGATCCTGAAGAACCCGGTGAGTCCGCGGATCCTGTCCGTCTGGGGTGGAGCGGGTTACGGCAAGACCACCCTGGTGTACGAGGCGGCGCGCCGGCATACGGGGGAAGCCGGTTTCGCGCGCCTGTTCGGCATCTCTGCCAAGTTCACCCACATCGGTCCGGCCGGCCTGCTGAAGCCTCAGCGGGCGCGCATCACGAGCGAGTGGCGGGACATCCTCGTCGAGCTCGCCAAGCAGGTCGACCCGACGGCGGACGTCGACGCGACCACAGTGGAGGAGGCGCTGCCGGGCCTGTTCCCCGCCGCCCCCTGCCTGGTGGTCGTCGACAACCTGGAGACCGTGCCGGAGGCCCGGCAGGCGGTCGACTACCTGGTCGCGCGCTTCGCCGAGTCGCCGCACCGGTTCCTGCTGACCACTCGCGAGTCGGTCGCCGCGATCGGCGGTCGGTGGGTGACCGAACGCAGGTGGAACGGCCCGTCGGCGGCGGACGCGAAGCGGTACGCCGACCACCTCGCCCGCCACGACACGGCCCTCGACCCCACTGACGCGGATCTCGACGACGTGGTGGAGGCGGCCGAGTGCGCACCGCTGCTGATCCAGATCATCGTGCGGTACGCCGCGGAGAAGACGCTGACGATCGCTGAGGTGGTGCGGCGGTTGCGCGATCGGGGCGGCCAGCTCGGAAACAACGTGTGGCGGTACTGCTATGCGCAGTCGATGCAGGCCCTGGCCGACGGCGTGGGCTCGACGCAGGACGCGATACGTCTGATGGGCGTCTTCTGCTTCGTCCCGGCCGGACGCTCGGTGACCGACCAGGAGTTCTTCGCGCAGAGCCGGATCGCCGACCGGGAACAGTTCCTGCGCGTCCGCGAGCTCGCCTGCAGGCTGACCCTGGTGCGTGCCCTCGAGGGCAACACGCGGTTCACCGTGCACTCACTTCTGCGCGAGCACTTCTGCGGCAACGTCGACGACACCGACGCGGCTGCTCCGGCCGCCCGATGACGCCGGACGCCCGGGCCGAGCTCGACGAGTGGCAGTGCGGCGTCCGGGCGGTGGCCGGCGATCCGGAGGGCTGGGAGAGGCAGACCACGTTTCGGATCACGCAGGCCCGTACCCGACCGATGGCCGACCTCGGCGAGGAGTACGCCGCGTTCGTCTACTGGATGCGGCGGCTGGCGGCGTCGCCCACGAACGTCTCGCCGGACGTGCTGTCGGCGTTCGTCGCGGAGCTGGGGCGCCTCGCCAGCAACCTCGGGCAGCCGGCCCGGATGGACGACGTGGAGACCGCCCTGCGGGAGGCGATCGCGGCCCAGTCGGCGGTGGGCGGCCCGGTCTCGGGCCTCTACCTCGCGTTGGCGTCCTACCTGGGCACACGCGCGTTCGAGACTCGGGAGCGCAGCAGGGCCATCGCCGCTGCCGTGGCGAGCGCCGAGCCCGGCACCGACGACTGGGGGCGGGCCATGATCGCGAAGTGCGAGTACGAGGTGTCGATCAGCCGGTACACCACCGCCGTGCGGACCGCGCACGACCTGCGGGCGTGGCTGGGTCGGGGTCTTGATCCCCATTTCGAGTGCGGCGCGCTCACCCATGAGGCGACCGCGCTGTTCACGTCGTTCCAGGACCTGGCGGAGGCCGAACGCTTGTTGCGGCGTGCCGTGACGTTCGCCCCCGCCGCCACTGACGACGTCCGGGTCGCGCGCTGGATCGCGACCGCCTTCCACTACCTGGGCCGGATCGCCGAGGTGCGGGGTCGTGACGAGGAGTGCCTCCGCTACTACGTCCGTGGCCAGAAGTACCAGGAGCTGTGTCCGGAGGAGATCGAGGCGTCCGCGTTCCTGCACCTGCGGCTCTCCGAGCCACTGGCCAACGCCCATCTGTACGAGCTGGCGTCCGACCATCTGCGCCAGGCGGAGCGGCTGGCGCAGGTGGGTGCGAACCGCAGCTCCGCCGCCGTCCAGGTCGAGGTCGGCTACGCCGTGCTGACGGCCAAGCAGGGACGGCTGGCCGAGGCGCAGCGGAGGGGCCGGGAGGCGTTGCGGCACTGCCGGCGGATCAAGTTCCGGCGCGGCGAGCTCCTCTGCCTCGGGTTCCTGTTCACGATCCAGGTCAAACGCCGCCACTACCTCCGGTCGGCCCTGACCCTGCTGCGCATCGTGCCAACGCTGCTGACCGGTGAACTGAGGCACAACAGCATCCTCAAACTGCGTGGTGGCATCCCGGTGCTCTTCCGGCTGGCCTTCCGGCGGCTGGCGCGGAGAGGGTCGCAGGGTGAGAGCCCGCCGGGGGTCAGCGAGCCGGTCGGCTGCCCCTGTCCGCAGCATGCGCGTCCTCGGTGAGGGGCGCGTCGGCGCCGGCCGGAGACGAACGGCTGGAGGCGACGACCGTCACCCCGATCGCCGCCACCGCGAGGAGTGCCGCGAGCCCGCCTCGCGTCGCGGCGAGGAACACGGCACCGCGGACCGGGTCAGCCTCGCTCCCGATCCCGATCCACACCCCCAGCGACGCTCCGACGACGAGCGCCCCGCCCACCAGGGCCCACGCCCGACGGGCACGGCGCGACGCCGGCTCCGGCCCGCCGAGGGCCGGGCCCGGGCGTGCGCGCCTGGCGCACCACACGGCGAGGACGGCCAGTCCGACGACGGTGCTCACGTACTGGGCCCACTCGTAGCCGGGAAGCGGCCCGTGTGCCGCGGCCAACCAGGGCAGGTGTCGGAAGCCCCAAGTGCCGGAGTGGGTGAAGCTGTCCCACACCACGTGCGTGAGCGCGCCGACGGCGAGCCCCGCGACGACGGCCAGGGGATTCAGCCGGGCCTTTCCCGTCCGGGTGCCGCCGACGGTTCCGGCGGACGGGGTGAATAGGCCGGGCAGCAGCACGCCGGCCGCGGGCCGGCCGATCGTCCGCCACCCGACGAACGCCACCGCGCCCACCAGGACGTCGAGCGAGACCGCCCCGGCCAGCGAGTGGGTCCATGTGGTCAGCGACGTGACCGTCACGTAGAACGGCAGGTCGGGAGCGAGACTGCCGACGACGAGGGCCGACGGGGGCACGCCCAGGCGACCCAGCGGTCGCAGCAGGGGCAGGACCACAGCGGGATGACTGGCGGTGAACGGCACGGCGCCTCAGTTCGCCTCTCGGTCGCGGCAGGGCCGTATCGTATCGCCGCGCCGCACCCGGTGGCACCGGCCGACGGTGTCGGAGACCTCCCGGTCTCAGCGAAGAGCGGCCGTGGCCTGGGCGACCAGCCAGCCTTCCGCCTGCTCGTAGGTCCACCCGTTGTCGTCGAGCAGGGTGAAGTAGCCGGAGTATCCGAAGTAGAACCAGAGGATGTCGGTCGCCTCCGCGACTGTCGTTCCCGCACGGAGGCCACCGACGTCGCGGAGTCGCACGGCGACGGCTTCGACGGCGTCGCGGTAGCGTCCGGTGGCCACCCGCAGGCTGTCGGCGACCTCGGCGTGGTGCGGCGCGGTCGTCAGCATCAGCCGCATGATGTCGCCGTACGTCTCGCGCATGGCCCGGACCGTGGCTGCCGTGTTTCGCAGGATCTCGTCCGGGTCGGTGAGCATCTCCTGCCGGGAGAGGGTCTGGGCCACGATCGGCGCCTGGCTCCACAGGTCGACGAGCGTCCGGACCAGCCCCTGCTTGCCGCCGGTCACCGCGTACACCGTGGCCGGTGCGACGCGGGCCTCCGCGGCGATGTCCTCGATCTTCGTCGCGAAGTACCCGTTGCGGGCGAAGAGTGAGCGCGCCGCCTCGATGATGGCGGCGCGGGTGGCCGCGGCGTACTCGGCCCGACGGCTCCTCGGTGCTTCGGTCATGGTCGTGTGAGCATAGCCTCCGCCATTCGCCAGAGTTGGACTCTGGCGAGTGCATGGCTACTCTGATCAAATGGGTGACATGCTGACGTCCGGCACGGAGTACGAAGCGACGCGGACGATCTGGAACGGTGCGGTGACCACACGTCCGCTCGCCGTCCTCCGGTGCGCCACCCCTGCTGACGTCCAGGCCGGGGTGCGGACCGCGCGGGAGAAGGGCCTCCCGCTGTCGGTGCGCGGCGGCGGGCACGACTGGGCCGGTCGCGCGCTGACCGACGGCGGGCTGACGCTGGACCTGAGCCCGATGCGGCAGGTGAGCGTCGACCCGGCAACCGCGGTCGCCACCGTGGCCGGCGGTGCCACGTCGGCCGACCTGGCCGCGGCCGCGCAGCGGGCCGGTCTGGTCGCGGTCACCGGGACGGCCGGTTCGGTCGGCATGGCCGGCCTGACGCTCGGCGGTGGTTACGGTCCACTGAGCGGCCGGTTCGGCCTTGCCGCCGACAACCTGCTGTCGGCCGACGTGGTGCTCGCCGACGGCACGTCGGTCACCGCGGACGAGGAGCGCGACCCCGAGTTGCTCTGGGCCCTGCGCGGCGGAGGCGGCAACTTCGGCGTCGTCACCTCGATGCGGATCCGGCTGCACACGGTGCCGACCATCCTGGCCGGGATGATCATGTTCGGCTCCGACGTGCTGCCGGAGCTGGAGGAGTCGCTGCTACGCGGGCCGGACGAGTTGACCGTGCAGGCCGGCTTCATCACCGCCCCGACCGGTGGGTCGGCGCTGTTCGTCGCGCCGACCTGGTGCGGTGAGCCCGAGGCCGGGACGAAGGTGCTTCAGCGGCTCACCGAGCTCGGCGAGCCGCTGACGGCGCAGTTCGGCCCGACCACGATGACCGACCAGCTCGCGCAGATCGACGCGATGTTCCCGGCGGGTCGCCACGTCGAGATCGGGGCGCGGACGGTGACCGGACTCGACCGTACGGTCCAGGAGATCCTGCTCGACGCCGCCGGCGCCACGACCTCGCCGCTGTCGGCGATCTCGCTGCACAGCCTCCACGGCGCAGCCGCTCGCGTGCCCGCCGACGCCACCGCGTTCCGCAACCGCACGCCGCACCTGATGGTCGAGACCATCGCCGTGTGGGAACCCGGAGACCCCGCCGAGGGTCGACACCGGGCCTGGGTCCGCAAGACCGACCGGCTTCCGGGCGGCTATCCCAACCTGCTCGGTCCGGGCGACGCCGCGCGCACCGCCGCAGCCTTCGGGCCGAACGCCGAGCGCCTGCTCTCCGCCAAGAAGCGGTACGACCCCGACCTGGTGTTCCACGCCCCCGGAAGGCTCTGACGGCCGGCGCCGGACACCATCGAACGGAGGTGCGCAGTGGGCTGGAGCACCCGGGAGATCGCCCAACTCGCCGGCACCACGCTGCGGGCGGTACGCCATTACCACGCTATCGGGCTGCTGACCGAACCACCCAGACGTACCAATGGCTACAAGCAGTACGGGGTTGCTCACCTCGTCCGGATCCTGCGCATCAGGCGCCTGACGGAGTTGGGTTTCTCGCTGTCGCAGATCGCGACCATGCACGACACCGACGATCAGCCCGTGGAGGCTCTGCGCACCCTCGACGCCGAGCTCGCGGCGACCATCGAACGGCTCCAGCGGGCCCGCCTCGAACTCGGTGTCATCCTGCGACAGCCGACACCGGCGGAACTGCCGTCCGGCTTCGTCGCACCGGGTGTCGTGTCGACGATGCCGCCGGCCGACCGTTCGTTCATCGTCGTGCTGACCCGGGTACTCGGCGCCGACACCATGCGGGCCTGGGGGGACATGCTGCGCAAGCCCGTCACCGACCCGGTGGCCGAGCGGTTCGACACGCTTCCCGCGGAGGCCGACGAGCAGGCCCGCGCGGCCGTGGCCCGGGACCTGGCCCCCTACGTACGCACGCTGCTCGCGGAGAACCCCGGAGTGCGGATCACGAACGCCGGCACCCGGTACAGCGCGCGCTACGTCCACCAGGCCGTCGGCAAGGCCCTGGCGGAGCTCTACAACCCGGCGCAGCTGGACGTCCTGCGGCGCACCCACCGCCTGCTGTCCGAACCGCGGGACTGATCGACGGCACCGACCGGCGCGCGGCGAGCGGGCCGGGGACGGGTGCCGATGGGCCGCACGCGGTCAGCGGCGGGCCGCGACGAGACGTCTGGTGCTGCGCCGGAAGCTCCACACGACGACCAGCGCGGCCAGTACGGTGAGCGGAGTGCCCATGACGACTCGGGCAAGGCCCAGCCCGCCGGTGCTGTCGGCCAGGTAGAGCCACTGTTGGACCGCGAACCGGGACCCGAACAACGACGCCGCGGCGAGGGTCGCGACGTCGTGTGCCACCCGTACGGCTCGGTCGGATCGCCATGCGTAGGTGCCGCCGTGCAGCGCGTTCCAGATGACACCGGTCAGCGGCCGACGAGCCAGCACCGACGCGGACGTGACGACGAATCCGGCCAGCGAGGCCCAGATCCCGATCACGAAGAAGTCCCGCGCGGAGCCGGTCCAGGCGACGATCCCGGCGGCCACTGTCACACCGAGCAGGCTGCCCACCGCCGAGGCGAGACGCTCGCCGCGCAGCCGGCGAACGATGAACAACGCCAGCCCGGTCGCGACCGCGACACCGACCGCCACCGGCAGCGGCAGGAACGTGTCGGCCGTGACGAACACGATCACCGGGACCGTGGAGTAGACGAACCCGGCCGGGCCGCCCATCTGCCGCAGGACGGTGTCGGCGGGCTGGGCGGTGCCGTCGGACGGAGTGGGCCCACGGTCCCGCTCCGACATCACCTCTGGGTCGACCTCGTTCGGCATTGGACAATTAGCCGGTGTGCCGCAGCGGCACACTCAAGCACGCGCGGCACGGTGTGTCCGACCTCACGACCGGGCGGCGCTCGGGGTGCTCACCTGCTCGGCCGGTCGAGGATGACGTCGACGCGCTGCAGGACGTCGATCTGCGCGGGGGCTGTACGACCAGGCGACCGCCCGGAGGAAGACCGGCCAGTGGCGTGGCCCGCGGCCCGCCGCGCCGTCCGCCAGTTCCCGCAGGCGCGGATGTTCTCGGCCAGATCCCGCGCGACATTCTCATCTCCTGTCCGACCCACGTTCAGCGGATTCGCACCCATGCGAACCTGTGCCCTCGGGGCACAGTCAAATGCGGCACGGCAGACGGTTCGCGTCTCCGGACGTCGTCTCTCCGGACGTCGTCGGACAGATCACACCCGGGCGGGGTTGAGTGTGCCGCTACGGCCGGGTGTCTCATCGAAGCCGCCATCACCCCGCCACCGGCGGCGGCAGCGGCCGAGCAGTCCGAGCGACGAACGCGGCCGCACCGATCGGCACGTCGACACGAAGGAAGACATGGGCCACTCTCCAGCACACCCGATCGTGCGTCCCCTGGGCGCGTTCGAGCGCATCATCGACCTCTACATCGGTCGCAACCCGGTGCAGTTCTCGCTCGTCGTCGAACTCGCCTCGCCCGTCTCGGCACACCAACTGGAGCGCGCGCTCGCCCAACTACAGCGGACGCACCCACTGCTCGCCGTCGGCATCGATCGCAGCGGCGACCGCCCGGCCTTCCGGACGTCGACCGAGCCCATCGCTGTCCGACCGGCCCGCGGGGGAGACTGGCGCGAAGCGGCAGCGCAGGAGCAGACCCGTCCCGTCGACGCCGACGGGAGTCCCCTGGCGCGCGCGACGCTCGTCGGCGACGCACCCGGCGACCGTGGCACCGCCGTCGTCCTGACGTTCTCCCACCAGATCACCGACGGACGCGGCGCGCTCCGCGCAGCACACGACCTCCTCGCGATCCTCGACGGTCGGACGCTCCCGGCCCGGCCGGCGCCCCTGGACCAGGAGAGCCTGCTCGAACGTCTACCCCGGGCGGAGCGGCCGACCGATCACACCCCGGGCGCTCCGGCGGAGCCAGCTGTCGCCGCGATCCGACCGTTCGACGCCACGGCACCGAGCATCGAGACCGCCGAACTCGACCCCGCGACGACCGCACATCTTCGCTCCACCGCCCGCGCCAACGGGTCGACCGTCCAGGGCGCGATCTGTGCCGCCGCCGCGCAGGCGCTGGCCGCGCTCACCGGAGCCGGGAGCATCCGGGTCAACGTTCCCATCGATCTCCGCTCGGCGCTGGGCCTCGAGGACGACGTGGTGAACCGCTTCACGGCGACGACCGTGGTGCTGCACGCACCTGCGCGGAACACGCTCTGGTCGCTCGCGAAGGACGCGACGGCGCAACTGCGAGTCGCGCGGGACCGTGCCCGGCATGCGGCACTGATGCTGGGCTCGCTCAATCCCGCCGACGCCGCGGAGGCGGAGGCGGCGATGCTCGCCGCCACGGCCGCCGACCTGGAGATCACCAACCTGGGGACATCCGAGCCCGACACGTCCTCCGCCGTCGCGATCTGGGGACCGACGATGGCGACGCAGGTCCGCGACGAGCGGATCCTCGGCGTCGTCACGCACGCCGGGTCGCTGAGACTCGTCCTGACGACACACGGCGACATGAGGGGTCTTCCTGCTGACGTCGCCGGCCGCCTCACCCGACTCGGAGGTTCCGCAACCGAAGGCTAGGTTCTGCGTCCCGGCGCCCGGTCGCGGCCGGACCGAGCGGTAGGCGGCGACCTCGTCATCCGCCGGGTCGACCGCGCCGTGGGTCTCGGACGTCGCATGCCGGTACCGGCGCGTCCGATCTCCGGTACCGGCCCGCGGGAGCAACTCCCGCAGGCCCTCGACCGAGCGCTCCGCCGGCGTTCGGGCCGACCACGGCGGCGTCGACCAGCGCTCGTGGCCTCGAAAAGAAGCGGCGGAGCGCCCCCGCGCTCGCGCAGAGGACGGTTCTCAGATGACGTTCTCGCACGTTCCGCCCGTGGCGGGCGCGCTCGGGACCTTCGATCTCCCGGTGCGCGTCCCGCTCGCGGCGAACCTCGCCGCCGGTGTCGCCCGTCGGCGTCGGGGCGAGTCCGAGGTCGCCCAGCGTGACCTCGCCGCGCTCGGCATGGATGCTGGTCAGGTGCCGTCGTCGCGGTGGCCGCTGCTCGCCCAGCTGCGCCACCACTGGTCCTCGGGCGGCTCTCCGGCCGCCGCCACCAGGGCGTTGATGAGTTCCTCCCCGCTGGCCGCCCGGACGGCGTCCGCGGTGCGGACGAGGTCACGGATCCGATCCGCCCGTTCACGGATCACCGCGCCGACCAGGTCGCGTCCTGTCTCGGTGAGGGCCAGCCAGGCCACCCGCCGGTCGGTGGTTCCCTGGCGCCGCGCCACGAGGCCGCGTCGGATCAGCCGGTCGCAGGTGCGGGTGACCGTCGACGGGTGGACATCGAGGGAGGTGGCGAGATCCACCGTCCGCAGCGATCCGCGTGCGGCGAGCACCACCAGCGTGCGGTACTGGGGAAGGGTCAGCTCCGTGTCGAGGCCGACGAGGGTGCGCGCGGTGAGGCCGACCATCACCCGGCTGAGCGCGGCGAGGCCGTCGACGAGCGCCGACTCGGGGTCCGCCACCCGTGCTTCGGCCGGCACGTAAAGTTCCACCACAGAATGGTTGCATGCATGCAGGAAAGGTGGTGGGAACACTGTTCGGCCAGCACGACGAATCCCGGCAGCGAACGATCGGGCGCTGGGAGCAGCTCAGCGCCGCCCCGCTGACCCTGCTGTCCGTGCTCTTCCTGGCCGCGTACGCGTGGCCCATCCTCGTGCCGCAGCTTCCCCGCCGGTGGGAGGTCGCCTGCGAGGCCACCAGTCTGACCATCTGGCTGCTCTTCTGGGTCGACCTGCTGGTGCGGTTCGCGCTCGCCGGTGACCGGCTGCGGTTCCTGCGCACCCACCTGTTCGACCTGACCGTGCTGGTGCTGCCGTTCCTGCGTCCACTGCGGGCCCTCCGGTTGGTCACCGTCGTGCTGAACCTGACCCGGCGCACGACCGACTGGGCCCGTGGCCGCCTCGCCCTGTACGTCAGCGCCACGACCGTGCTGCTGGTGGTCGTGTCGGCACTGGCGGTGCTCGACGCGGAACGGGCGGCGCCGGACGCCTCGATCACCTCGTTCACCGACGCCCTCTGGTGGGCCGCGGTGACGATCACCACCGTGGGGTACGGCGACCTGTTCCCGGTCACCACGGCGGGCCGACTGGTCGCGCTCGGCCTCATGGTCGGCGGGATCGGCCTGATCGGCTTCGTGACCGGGTCGCTCGCGACCTGGATCGTCGAGCGGGTCGCCGACCGCGACCGACCGGAGCCGGCCACGGCCGCCGACGTCGCCGCGCTGCGGGACGAGATCGCCGCGCTGCGGGCGAGGCTGGAGACGCGACCCTCCGCCGGGGCACCCGATCGGCTCGTCGTCGATGACTGAGCCGAGGCGCGCCGACGAACCCGGTCACCGGCCGTGGCTCGGACTGCCCGCGGCGCTGGCGTTCATCGCCGTCGTGCTGCTGGTCGACGTGGCGGCCGCCGCGCACGCCGTACTCATCGGTTTCCTGGCCCTGGCCCCGCTGCTGGCCGCCGCCGTGGACACGCCGAGACGGACCGCCGTCGCGTCCGCCGCGGCGACGGCCGCCGCCGTCCTGGCCGGCCTGCCGAGCCAGACCCTGGGCAGCCTCGACCACGTCCTGCGGGTGGCGGTGGTCATCGCGGTCAGCGTCGCGGCACTGTACGTGGCCCGGGCCCGCACCTCGCGCGAGGAGCGGATCCGGCGGATGAGCGAGATCGTGCGGGTCACCCAGAAGGCCATCCTGCGGGAGGTCCCACCCAGGATCGGCGGCGTCGCGCTGGGAGCACGGTACGTCTCCGCGCAGCGGGGTGCGGGGGTGGGCGGGGACCTCTACGAGGTCGTACCGGGACCGGACCGGGTGCGCGTCATCATCGGTGACGTGTGCGGCAAGGGGCTGCCGGCGGTGCAGCTCGCCTCGGCGGTGATCGGCGCCTTCCGGCAGTCCGCGATCGTGCGCGACCGGCTGGAGGAGGTCGCCACGGATCTCGACGCCCTGGTCGCCCGGGAACCGAGGCCCGCCTACGGGGTCACCTTCGTCACGGCCGTGCTGCTGGAGGTCCGTGGGCCGGACCTGTGGGTGATGAGCTGCGGGCATCCCGTGCCGCTGCGACACCGTCCCGGGCGCACGTCCGCCCCGCTCGGCGAGCACGAGCCGGATCGGCCACTCGGGCTGGGTGGCCGGCGTACCCCGCCGGCGCACCACACCTGGGCGACGGGTGAGCGGCTGCTGCTCTACACCGACGGGCTGATCGAGGCGCGCGACGACGCCGGCCGGTTCTTCCCGTTACCACAGCTCGACCGTCCGCTGTCCGCTTCCTCCCTGCCGAAGGCGCTCGACGGGATCTGGCGCGCGGTGCGCACGCACGTCGGTGGCGAACCCCGCGACGATCTCGCGCTGCTGCTGATCGAGCGGCTGCCGGACGCGGGCGGTGACGCCGGTCGGTAGCGGGCCGTCCCGCGTGCGGTCAGGCCAGCACGTCAGCGTCGACCGACGGGGTAGCCCCCAGTGACGTGGGAACGTGGGCCGGGGTCGGTGAGGCGGTGATGGTCGGCGTGGACGGCGAGTCCGGGGTCGGCGGGGCCGGCGGGGAGACGGACGGGCTGGTGGGAGAGCCGGTGGAGGCGGTCGGGTCGGCCGTCGGTTCGCCGCCGGGGTCCGTCGGCGTCGGCAGCGACGGCGAGGAGGGGCGGCCGGTCGGTGTTCCGGCCGAGGGCGACGCGCTCACCGCCGACTCGTCCCCGGCTGCGTCCGGTGGTGTCGGCGCGGTCGCGGCGTCGGAACCGGTGCGCCGGGGCGCCGGAACGTCGGCCCGGACCGGCGGCACGCGGCTTGTCGCCGGGTTCGCCGCCGGCTCGTCCGCGCCCGCGATGGTGACCAGCGCCGAGGATCTGCGACAGGGCACGCCGTCGAGCGCGAAGCCGTCCGGGCCGGATCGGGCCTGCTCGGAGTAGGTGCCGGACAGGGGCACGCGGACCTGCGACGAGGCTTCCAGCGCGACGGGGAGCCGCACGACCCGCCCCGACTGCCATCGGGCCAGCGGCGCGTCCAGCTGCTGGCCCGGCGACAGCCGGAACACCAGGACGGGCCGTCCGGTCGGCTGCCCGCCGGTCACCTCGACGGTGAGTTCGCCGTCGAAGCTGCCCTGCCGACGCTCGGCCGAGTACGCGACGGTGCAGCCGGTGGTCGTGGCCGGTGCCGCCTCCGGCGCGCCGTAGGCGTCCTGCGTCGAACCGGAACCGGGAAGCTGGGCGACGAACACGGCGCCCGCCAGGACCGCCGGAAGCCCACCCACCAGCACCGCACGCCGGACCTTCGGCCGGCGGGGGGCCCCGAGGGTCGCGGGGGTCGTGGGTCGGGGGTCCGGACGTGCGTCGGCGGCCGGACGCAGCCGCGTCACGTCGGGGATGGCCGCGGTGGCGAGCACTTGCGCGACCCTGTCCGCGCTCGGCCGCTCGGCGGGTTCGGGTGCGAGGCAGCGAAGGCGCAGGTCCTCGACGGCCTCGGGGACCCCCTCGATGCCGTGCGTCGCCCCGCGATCGTCGCGGTCGGCCCGGTCCGGGCGGGCCGGTGGTCGCCCGGTGAGGCACTCGGTGAGCAGGAGGCCGAGGGCGTAGACGTCGCAGGCGGGCACCGCCGGCTCGCCGCGCAGTTGCTCCGGGGACATGTACGACGGGGTGCCGCGGATCTCGCCCCGACTGTCGACGGTGGCGGCGCCGACGGCGAGCGCCACGCCGAGGTCGACGAGTTTCGCTCCCTCCGGCGCGATCAGCACGTTGCCGGGCTTGACGTCGCGATGCACCAGTCCCGCCTCGTGGATCGCGGCGAGCCCGGCCGCCACCTCCGCGCAGAGCCGGCCGCCGGCGGGCCACCCCGGCGGCCCGGCCCGGCGCAACCGGTCGGCGAGCGTCTCGCCGTCGACGTACTGCAGCACCAGGAAGGGCACGCGCCGCAGCCCCGACAGCCGGGCCTCACCGTAGTCGTAGACCGCGGCGACGTTCGGGTGGTCCAGTCGCGCCGCGGCTCGTGCCTCGCGGCGCACGGCCCCGCGCCACCCGCGGTCCTCCGCGATGCCGGGGGCGAGCAGCTTGACCGCGACCGTCCGGTCCAGCAACTGGTCCACCGCCTGCCAGACGACGGCCGACCCGCCCCGGCCGACCTGCCGCACCAGCCGGTAGCGGCCCGCCAGAACCCGCATCGCGCGCCCCCTCTCCCGGTCACCACATCACCACGGCCGCCCGCTCCGAACGGGGCGACAGGTAGCCCTCCTACCCGGCTCCTCAGCAGGATTAACGGTCGCCGCCGCGGGTCGGACGGCCGAGCCCGCACCTGTCACAAAGGCGGGTGCGGATCGTCATGAACCTGTCGTATTGCGTGTCGAACACTGGGGGTAGGGCGTGAGGAACGCCGATCGAGTGAGGAGACCAGTCATGACCTACCCGTGGTTCTTTCCGGAGGGAATGCCCTCGCTGTTCCACGACGGCCCGGCGGCGAACGACACCCGGTTGGCCTGCCGGGTGGTCGAGCAGATGAGTCGTGACCCGCTGCTGCGCCACGAGCGCATCTGTGTGGAGGCGCAGAACCGGGTGGTCATCCTGGAGGGGCGGGTGGGCTCGGCCGACGCGGCGGCCCGTGCCCGGGCTCTCGCGTGGGCCGTGCCCGGGGTGCACGATGTCAACGTCAGGGTGTACGTGGTGTGACGCCAGGCGAGGACGACGGGAGAGAGCGGATGGCAGTGGACCCCAACGGTCGGGACCTGAAGGCGTTCCTCGCCGCCGATCCCGACGCTCCGGTGGTGATGCTCAACCTGCTGCGCTTCGCCGAGGGCGGGCGGGAGTCCTACGAGCGGTACGGCGCCGCCCTGCGCGAGACGTTCCTGCCCCGCTACGGCGGCAAGGTGCTCTACGCCGGCGACGGTGGACCGGCGCTGGTGGCGGAGGAGGGGCAGGCATGGGACGCGGTGCTGCTGGTGCGCTACCCGAGCCGGTCGGCGTTCAGCCGGATGGTGGCCGACCCGGAGTACCAGGAGGTGACCCGGTGGCGCACGGCGGCGCTGGAGGAAGCCGTGCTGCAACCCACGGTCGCCTGGACCGCAGGGTGAGCCGTACCCGGCCGGCACGACCGAGGCGACACCCGCGAGCGGGCCGGTGGCGCGGGTCGCTGGTGACCCTGTCTGCGGCGCTCCTGCTCGCCACCGGCTGCGCCGGCGAGCCGGAGCACACGCGGCCGTCACCGGAGCCGACCCCCACCGTCCGGCTGGGCACGGTCGCCCGGGCCGAGGTGGGCGCACGTCTCACCGTGACGGCGACGGTGCAGCGTGTCATCACCGGCAGCGCGTTCGTGGTACGCGACGTCGACTTCACCGACGGGACGCTGCTGGTGCTGTCCACCGATCCGGTCACCGCGGAACCGCCGCAGCTGGTGACCGTCAGCGGCACCGTCGTCGACTTCTCCTACCGTGACCTGTCCGGCCGCTACCAGCTCGGGCCCGCCGGTGCGTACCGGGAGTTCGAGGGCGGTCGGGCGCTCGCCGCCGAGAAGGTGACCGGCTGGAACTGACGGTCAGTCGATTCGGTCACGCAGGTCGTCGACCTGCTGCTGGAGCCGGTCCACCGCGCCCTCGTTGTTGAGGAACGTGGTGATGCCCGCGCCGAGCGCCAGCCCGAGCAGCAGGGCGATCACGCTGAGCACGAGCCCACCGATCGCCACGCCGCGGCCGGTGACTCCCGGCCGGGCGGCCATCTTGAGGCCGACGATGCCCAGGACGATGCCGACGATGGCGAGGACCACGCCGATCCAGGCGAGGATGGCGGTGAGCACGCTGAACAGCGCGGCCACGCCGAACACGAGCGCGAGCGCGGCGGCCGTGCTGGTCTTGGCCGCCGTACCGGCTCGGGTCCGTCCGGCGCGGGTCGGGGCGCCGGCCCCACGGGCCGGTTCGCTGGACGCGGTCATGGCACTCCCTCCACTACGCCGTTCGGCGCGGGCCTGTGCCGGCCGCTTCCCCCGTCACCGCCGACTCATGCCTGCCGGCTCTCGGTCCTGCGGGCGATGTCGGGCAGGTGTTCCGGCAGCGCCACGGAGCGCAGGTCGGCCAGCACATCGTCCAGGAGGCGGGTGATCCGCGGCTGGTCGCGTCCGGCCCGCCGCACGTCGTCGACCGCGACCGCGAGAAAACCGTCGAAGTCCTGCGCCCTGGCCCGTACCCGTGGCGTGCCGTCAGGGTCGTCGACGAGCAGGCGGTGACCGGGCCGGCCGGCGAGGCGGCGCAGCAGGTCGTGCATCTCCTGCACGCTGCGCACCGCGGTGGTGGTGTCGTTGATCCCGGGTGACAGGGCCCGCTCGGCGATGTCGGTCAGCTGCCGGAACCCGAACCCGACGTCCTGACCCAGGGTCCGTTCCACGCCGAGGCTCACCGCGACGCACGCCCGCGTCTCCGGCACGGTCGCCGGGGGCGGGCCGCCGGGCAGCGGATGGACCGCGATCAGCGGTTGCCCGGCCACCACGAAGTCACCCGGCGCGGGCAGGACCGACAGGGCGCAGTCGTGCCTGCGCGCCAGCGCGGCGAGCCGGCCGAGGTCGACGTGTTCGACCATGCCGGGCTGCGCCGCGGTGATCACCTGCACCGGCGGGGTCAGCGGCGCGACAGGCCCGCCGGCCGGGCCGACCGGATACTGCTCCTCGATCACCCGGCGGGTCTGGGCGCCGACCGCCGCGATGATGTGCGAGACCCGCATGACCGTGGTGACGTGGTGCAGGTAGTAGACGAACAGCCCGCTGCTGGCGAGCACGAGAGCCATCGTCACGGCGAGCGAGAGTTCCGGCAGCCGAGCGTCGGAGCCGGCCGGCAGTGCCGCCAGCACCACCATGGCGAACAGCGCGGTCGCCAGGAAGGTGCCCAGAGCGGCCTGCGTGATCCGGTCCCGCAGAAAGGTCCGCAGCACCCGGGGGGAGTACTGGCTGCTGGCGAGCTGCACCGCCACCACGGTGATGGAGAAGACCAGCGCGGTGAACGAGATCATCGCGGTGATGATCGACGACAGCAGCGACCGGGCGCCGGCCACGCTGCTGGGCAGGAACCCGCCGGTCGGCAGGCCCAGCCGCAGCTCGGCCACCGACAGGCCGAGGGCCAGCAGCACGGCCCCGGCGGCGAACGCCGCCGGCACCAGCCAGAACCCCGACCACGCCGCCGTCAGGCGGGACCGGAGGGTACGCGGAGTGCCGCTCATCCACCCGTAGTCCCCGGTACGCGCCCTTTGCATACCTGGCGGAGCGTCTGTTTACCTGGAGGCGGACCCCGACCGGACGCACGAAGGGGGTGGGCCGGTACCCGGCACACCGATCATGAAGACTCGACACCTCACGGCAACCGTCACCTCCGCCGCCCTGCTGATGCTCGCGGCAGGTTGCGGCGACGGCCCGGAACCGGCGCCCGTCTCGTCCGGGCCGAGCCCGGCGGTGACGGCGACACCGCCGCCGGGCACGCCAACCGCCGCCCCGACGAACGGCGAGGCGCCCGCGCCGGCGCCGTCCACCGCGTCGCCCGCGCCGACCACGGCGTCGCCCGCGCCAACGCCGAGTCCGTCGCCGTCGGGCACGCCCGAGGGCGGGGCACGGGAGGCCCTACGTCGTGGCGACACCGGCGACGCGGTCCGGGCACTGCAGGAGCGGCTGGACCGGCTCGGATACTGGGTCGGCGAGTCCGACGGCACCTACGGCCTGCTCACCGAGCAGGCGGTCTACGCGCTGCAGAAGGCCGCCGGCCTGCGCCCCGACGGGATCGTCGGCGCGAAGACCCGGGCCGCGCTCGACGGCGGGAAGCGCCCGGACGCCCGCAGCACCGACGGCCATCTCGCCGAGGTGGACCTGGACCGGCAACTGCTGATGATCGTCGACGACGGCGAGGTGAGCCGGATCTTCAACACCTCGACCGGCACGTTCGAGCACTACACCTACCAGGGCGAGACCTACCTGGCCGACACCCCGCGCGGCCGGTGGACCATCGACTGGCAGGTCGACGGCTGGCGCGACGGCCCGCTCGGCCGGCTGTACCGGCCGAAGTACTTCCAGGAGCAGGGGATCGCCATCCACGGCTACACCAGCGTCCCGCCGTATCCGGCGTCGCACGGCTGCGTGCGGGTGACGCTGCCGGCGATGGACTGGCTGTGGGCGCAGGACGTGCTGCCGAAGAAGACCCGGGTCTGGGTGTACTGAACGCTCACCGCGAGCCGCCGGGTCCGGCGCGGTGGCGGTGCGACATCCGTCGCGTAGGTGCGCCGGGCGGCCAGCAGCATGCCGTTGGCCAGCGGTCCCTCCGCACGTCGAGGCGTCGCCCTCCCGGTCCGAACCGGATCTCACGGCGACACTCACTCGTCCGGTTGGCGACGTTCCTCCTCGGCTCGCTCCCGGCTGAGGAAGAACGCGCCGAGCGCGCCGGCCAGGGTGCCGAACACCGCCACCGAGTACGCGGCCAGCACCAGTTCCAGGATCTGCGCGAACGTGTCGTTCACGCGCAGCGGCTCACCGGTGATGGTGGCGTAGGCCGCGTCGTGCAGGGCCCGGGGAAGGCTGCGGTAGGAGCCGGTGACCACGAGCAGTTGCCCGGCCGCGAGGATCACGGCCATGGTCACCACGGCGAGCCAGGCCAGCCGGTCGGTGAGCAGCCGGCCGGCGGACCGGGAACCGCGGATCGCGGCGGCGACCACGCCGCCGCCCCGGGCGGCCCGCAGCGCGCTCGCCGCCCGCAGGAACCGCAGGAAGGGCACGGCCAGGAAGATCAGCTGCCACCAGTTGTGCTTCCAGAACTCGCCGGCGCGGTGGCGGGCGATCCAGGCGCGGAGCGTGAACTCGGCGACGAAGACGGCCCACAGGATCCAACTGGTGACGGTGAGCACAGTGCTGAGCGGCTCGTCGTGGACGAACGCCTGGGCCAGGACGAGCAACAGGAAGAGCAGCCCCAGGACGCCCATCGGCTTGTCCAGCCGGTGGGCGAGGCCGTTGAGGCGGGCGTCGTCCTCACGGCGTCGCCGGCCGGGATCGTCGCTCACCCTGCCGTAGCCTACCCGCGCCCGGACCCGGGAACGGCCGCTCGTGACACGACCGCCGACCTCGCGACATCCGGCGAACGGGCACGCGGACGCCTGGTTCTACGCTGGCATCGACTCGGCCACCGACCCGAAGTGCACGGTGGTGCCGCAGCGTGAGCGCCTCACAGATACTCCTTCCGCCAAGCGCTGACCGCCTCCTCGACGGCGTGCTCCTCGCGGCGCAGCGACGCCTTGATCCGTCTGCGTTCGCCGGTCATCCGTTGGAACACCGCGAGCGCTCCGCAGGCCACGACGAGCGTCGCCAGGGCGGCCAGCGGCGCGACGTGCGCGCCCGGCACCGTCAGCGCGGCGATCAGCACGGCGGCGACGAGGGTGGAGCGGCTCGTCCGACGAAAGGCGCGCCGGGCGACCGCCGCCTGACTCACCAGGTAGATCACGACTCCACCGTGCAGGACCGCGCTGACCGGACCGGACAGCGGGGAGTGCCGCATGGCGACGGCTTCCAGCAGCAGCTTGAGACCCAGGGCGGTGGTCACCACGCCGAGGATCGTGAGCAGGTGCAGGTAGGTGTAGACGTCGCGGGCCAGCGGCACCCGTACCCGGTCCCGCACGCCGTGCAGGATCTGTTCGACTCCGGCGGCCAGACTGTCGAAGTGCAGCCACCACATCGCCGCGACCAGCGCGATGCCCAGGACGGACGCGGTGATGACCCGGGTGGTCAGCGCCAACCGGTCGAACCGGCCCGGTCCGATGCCCAGCGAGATCACCACCTCGCCGAGGGCGACGAGCACGATCAGGCCGTGCCGCTCGGCCCAGTGCCCGGCCGACGGCAGCGACCAGTGCGCGTAGGGCAGGAAGAGCCCCACCGAGTACTCGACGAGCAGGGCTGCGGTCCACAGGACCAGGCGGGTCTCCAGGACCGCGTCTGCCGGCACCCACCGGGGCACGGCGACCGAGAGCCCGATCAGGACCGCGGCCAGCACCGGCGGGACGGTGACGGCGGCGAGCTGGACGCGGGTGTGCCCGGCGCGGGTCAGCACGAACAGGAACCCGGCCGAGGTCAGGGCTCGCACGATCAGGTAGGAGGCGGCGAACACCAGCGGGCCGGGCAGGTCGTCGGGCTGGTCGACGAAGGCCTGGGGGATCGCGATCGCGAGCACGAACACCGCGGCCATGATCCCGAAGCCGAGGACCGGCAGGACGCCGTGGTCGGCGCGGACCACGTTGCCGAGCGCGACGAACCCGGTCCAGCACCACCACAGCAGCGCCACCACCACCACGCCGGACGCCACCTGGGACGCCGCCAGATCGCGGGCGACGAGTCCGGTGACGTTGAGGAAGGCGAAGACGAAGATCAGGTCGTAGAACAGCTCCAACCGGGTGACCCGGCTGCCCGGCGCCACCGGGATCAGCCACCGGGACCGGCGGAGATGCGGTGGGCTGCTCATCCGGCCAGTCTCGGGCATCCGGCGGGGGCCGGTCCCGGCTTTGTCGTCGCACTCACCGACCGAAAACCGCGGCCTCGCGGTGTGCGGCCCGCCCGCCCGGGTACGCCGCCGGGCACGCGACGGCGCAGTGGGAGGTGCGATGAGCGAGGGGACCGTCGGAGAGGACGGACGGCGGAGCCCGACCGAGCGACTGGCCGAGGACGTGGCCGACGTCGTTCGCGAGGAGGTACGAGCCGTGCGCGCGCAGGTGGGCGAGGCGGCCCGACCGGCGGGTGTGGGCGTCGTCCTGCTGGCTGCCGCCGGTGGCTGCCTGGTGCTCGGCGCCGGCGCGGCGTCGACCACGGTGCTGCGCGTGCTGGAGACGATGCTCCCGCGCCGGCTGGCCGCCGCCGGTCTCACCGCCGGCTACCTCGTCGCCGCCGTGGTGCTGGGGCGGGTGGGGCTGGCGCGGCTCCGGGCGGCCGGGGGCCCCTCGGCGCGGCTCGCGGACGACGCGCGCGACCTGCTCACCGAGACCGCCGGTCGGGTGCTGCCCGCCGGCGCCGACGCCGCCCGCGACGAACTGGCCAACGCCCGGGCCACCGCCCGCGCCCGGCGCACGTGAGGCGGCGAGACGGGCGAGTGGGCGATGCCGCGACGGGTAGCGGGCGGGCATGAGTCCGCTACTGCTCGCGTACGCCCTCGTCGGGGGTCTCGGTGTCCTGCTCGCCTTCTGGTCGAGCGCCATCCGCCGGACCGTGCTGTCCGAGCCGCTGCTGGCCCTCGCCCTGGGGGTCCTGGCCGGCCCGGTGCTCGGCCTGGTCGACCTCGGCGACCAGTTGGGCGCCGAGCTGAACCGTGAGGTGAGCCGGGCCCTGCTGGCGGTGTCGCTGATGGCGGTCGCGCTGCGCTTCCCGCTCGCCGGCTACCGGGCGGTGCTGCGCCCGGTGCTCGTGCTGCTCTCCGCCGGCATGGTCGGAATGGCGCTGCTCAGCACCGGCCTGTCCTGGCTCGTGCTCGGCGTGCCGCTGGGCCTGGCCGCGCTGCTCGGCAGCTGCCTGACCCCCACCGACCCGGTCCTGGCCTCCGGCATCGTCTCCGGCGGCCCGGCCGAACGGCAACTGCCCGACCGGCTCCGGCGGGTGGTCAGCGGCGAGTCCGGCGGCAACGACGGGCTCGCGTTTCCCCTCGTCGTGCTCGCCCTGGCCGGCATCGGCGCGCAGCCATGGGCCGACCAGGTGACCGCGGCGGTGTGGGGCGTGCTCGGCGCGGTGGCCGTCGGCGTCCTGCTCGGTTGGCTGGCCGGACACGCCGTCCGCGCGGCGAGCCGCCGGGAGACCCTCGACCAGGGCTCGCTGCTCGTCTTCGCGGTGCTGCTCGGCATCGCCGCGCTCGGGGTCGCGCGGGTGCTCGACACCGACGGCATCCTGGCTGCCTTCGTCACCGGGCTGGCCTACAACCGGGTCGTCGGCGACCAGCCCCGCATCGCCGAGCAGAAGTTGGACGACTCGCTCACCCGCTACCTGGTGCTGCCGCTGTTCTTCCTGCTCGGCGTCGAACTGCCGTGGCGCGACTGGCTCGACGTCGGCTGGCGGCTGCCGCTGTTCGCCGTCGCGGTCCTGCTGCTGCGGCGGCTGCCGGTGGTGCTGGCGCTCCGGAAGCCGCTCGGGTTGCCCTGGCGAGAGCTGGTCTTCCTCGGCTGGTTCGGCCCGATCGGTGTGTCCGCGCTGTTCTACCTGGCGTTCAGCGCCGACGAGGGCGCGCGGGACCCGCTGCTCTGGACCGCCGGCAGCCTCGTCGTCACGCTCAGCGTCGTGGTGCACGGCGCCACGGCGATGCCGGGCCGCCGCTGGTACGCCGCCGGGCACCACGAGATCTCGAAGCGGTAACGGTCGACGCGCCGGCGTTTGCCGGCGACCTCGCCGGAAAGCGATCGAGGTAGCTCGCGCTTCGTAGCCGCGGTGTCGACGAACGGCACCAGGACGACCACGTCCACCCGGACGGCTCAGCGCGCACCTCCGGGGCTCGTTCCTGCCCGCACGCGTGTCACGACGCGGCGGCGGCCGGCCCCGTGACCGCTGATCCGCCGCCTTCCGTGGAGGACCTCCATGACCATGTCCGTGCTGCGCCCCGACGCCGGCGTCGACGAACTGTTCGCCCTGCTGCACGACGCTGTCGGCCCGACCGCCCGGCGCGCCCGGGAGCGCCTGGTCGAGGTGCACCGCCCGCTCGCCGTGACTCTGGCCCGGCGGTTCGCCCACCGGGGCGAGCCGCTCGACGACCTCGTCCAGGTCGCCTGCTACGGCCTGGTCAAGGCGGTCGACGCGTACGACCCGCGGCGCGGGGTGCCGTTCGCGGGCTATGCCACCCCGACCATCCTGGGTGAGTTGAAGCGCCACTTCCGGGACCACGGTTGGGGGGTCCGGGTCCCCCGCGGCCTGCAGGAGCGGTACCTGCTGGTGCACGCGGCCGAGGCCGAACTGACCCGTCGGTCGCAGCGCGTGCCGCGGGCCGAGGAGGTGGCCGGGCACCTGGGCGTACCGGTCGAGGTGGTGGTGGAGGCGTTGGCCGCCGGGCGCGCGTATCGCAACGTGTCGCTGCACCGGCCGGCCGGTGGGGACGACGAGTCGGGGGAGCGGGAGGACCTGCTGGCCGTGCGGGACTCCCGGATGGAGGGCCTCGGCGACCGGCTCGACCTGCTGGCGGCGCTGCGTCGGCTGCCGGAACGGGAGCGGGGCGTGGTGATCCGCTACTTCCACGGCAACCAGACCCAGGAGCAGATCGGCGATCTGCTCGGCATCTCGCAGATGCACGTGTCGCGCCTGCTGCGCCGGGCGATCGGGCTGCTGCGGCGGGAGATGACCGCCGAGGAGCCCACCGACGCCGGTCGGGTCCGGGTGGCGTTCCGCCGGGCCGGCACCACCACCGTGGCGTGCGTGACGGGGGTCCTCGACGACGACGGCGTGGACCTGCTGCGCGACCGGCTCACCCGGATGGCGGTGACCGACCGGCCCGGCGCGCTGGTGGTGGACCTACGGCGGGCGTCGGTCGAGTCGCCCCGCCTGGCCCGGACGGTCCTGGACCTGCGCCGGGCCTGCGCGCACGTGCGGGCCCGGCTGACGCTGGTCAACGTGCCGCAGAACGCGATGAGCCTGCTGCGGCGGGCGGGCCTGACCCGGCTGGTTCCCTGCCTCCCGGTCCGGGGCGCCGGCACCGGCGTGTCCCCGGGCGGGGCGGGGGACGCCGAGGCCGACCGGACGTCGCCGCCGTGTCGGCGGGTACCCGCGGAGATAGGGTCGAGTCGCGACGACGGACCGACGGCGGGGAGAACGTATGACGCGACGGCGGGCCGCGGCTGCCCCGGCACCGCCCCTGGTGGCGACCGTGCAGCGCCTGCAACGCGAACTGGACGCGCTGCGCCGGGAGCGGCGGGCGCACGCGGTGGTGGAACAGGCCACCGGCCTGCTGATCGCTCGGCAGGGCTGCTCGCCGGAGGAGGCGTTCACGCAGCTGAGGCGGATCTCGCAGCACAGCAACCTCCGGCTGGTGGACGTGGCGGCCGGCCTGCTCGGCACCGTCGCCCCGCCGCCCGTGGCCCCGCCGCCCCCGCCGGAGGCGTTCCGGCCGGAGCGCTACCTGCACCGGCCTGCGCCCCCGCCGGAGCCGGCCGACGGCGAACCGGTGCCCCTGACCGGCGAGGCCGCCGGTCGCCACCATCTGGCCCGAGCCGCCATGGCGACCGCCCGCGACGCGAACGCGCTGGCCGAGATGCTGGCGGAGGCCGTACGCCACCTGGGTGCCGACTCGACGCTGCTCGGACTGCTCGAACCGGACGGCGCGGTCCGGCTGGTCGGCTCGTACGGTCTGCCCCGATCCGTGGCGAGCCTGTGGCAGCGCGCGCCCGGCACGGTCAACATGGCGTTGCTGCGCGCGGCCGTGGACGGCGACCCGCTGTGGCTGACCCGGGACGAGGCCCGCCGGCGGGGCTATGACTTCATCGGCGGCGGAGCCGTGCGGGTCTGCCTTCCGTTACGCCGGGCCGGCCACACGATCGGGGTGGCCGCGATCAGCTGGGACACCCATCGGGACCTCGACGACGGGGAACGGGCCTACCTGAGCGCTCTGGCCGAGACCGCCGGCCGGCGCTTGTCGGCGCTTTCCGGGGATGCCGGGGACGCGCCGGCCGCCCACTGGTTGGAGGCGGTGCTCGACGCGCTGCCCGGGTCGGTGGCGTTCTGGTGCCCGGTCCGCGACGACGACGGCACGGTCGTCGACTTCCGCCTCGACCGGTGCAGCCCGGACGCGACCGACGGCGCGGAGCGCGGCCGGGACGCGCTCACCGGTCTCCGGCTGCTCGAACTGCACCCGTCGGCGGCCGACGACGGCATCGTCGCCGGCTGCGCCCGCGCCCTGCACGAGGGGCGTCCGTTCCACTGGGGCCCGGGCCCGGCGTGGCGGGCCGGCGGCGCCAGGCCGACCCGGGTGCTGCTCAGCCTCCGCGCCGTCCCGTTCGGTGACGGGTTGCTCGCCAGCTGGCGCTACCACGACGAGCAGCGGCGGGCCGCGGACCGCTCCGCCCGGCTGGAACGGGCCGGTGACGTCGGCTGGGTCGAGTGGGATCTCGGCGGCGACGCCGTCGCCTGGTCGTCGGGTGCCTACCGGGTGCTCGGCCGGGACCCGGCCGACGGCCCGTTGCCGCTGCGCGCCCTGCACCGCTGGGCGACGCCGTCGGACGCGCCCCGGGTGGGGGCGGCGCTGCGCGCCCTGGTGGAACGGGCCGAGCCGGCCGAACTGGAGTTCACCGTGCGTCGAGGCGGTGCGGCGTGGCCGGTGCGACTCGTCGCCGAGCCCGTCGTGGACCCCGACGGCCGGGTGGCCGAGGTGCACGGTGCGGTGGCCCGCCGCTGACGTGGTCCCGCCTGGTCGATGCCGTCAGTCGCTCGTCCTGGTCCGCGGAGTCCGCTCGGGTCGACCGCCCCTCGGCGGCGGATGGCGCCCGTTCTCCGCGATATACCTCAGCGTCATGATTATGCCGCTGAGGTATATCGGCATGAATCAAGGTGGCACCCCGGCGCGACCCGCCGTCCGGAGGGACCTCACCTAGCCTCCTAGGCCGGATGCTCGACGAGCGACTCGGCAGGATCCACTTCTGGCTGACCATGATCGGCTTCCACACCACGTTCCTGGTGCAGCACTGGCTCGGCGCCGAGGGCATGCCGCGCCGGTACGCCGACTACCTGGCCCTGGACGGCTTCACCGCGCTGAACACGGTGTCCACCATCGGGTCGTTCGTGCTCGGCGTCTCGACGCTGCCGTTCCTGTGGAACGTCTGGCACTCCTACCGGTTCGGGCCGTGGTGCGCGAGCCGGACCCGTGGGGCCACGGTCTCTCACTGGAGTGGGTGACGTCCTCGCCGCCGCCGCTGCGCAACTTCGACCGGATGCCGCGGATCCGATCCGAGCGGCCCGCGTACGACCTGCGGCAGGAACGGGCCGCGGCGGCGCTGCCCAGCCCTCGCGCCGCGGCGGACTGACCGATACCGGGCGGGAACGCCGGCGGGCTGGCAGGGTGGAGGCACCGATTCGGAAGGAACAGGACGGATGGGACGGTACGCGCCGGTGCTGGCCATGCTCGGGCTGGCCGCCGCCGGAGTGGGCACGTTGTACCTGGCCCACCTGCGGACGGCGGTGGGCGCGCAATCCACCGTCGCCGCGTTCCAATCCGGGCTACCGCCCCGCGAGCACGCCGTCTCCCGGTTCCACGTCCGCTGGTACGCGATCAGCCTGCTCTTCCTCGCCTTCGACGTGGAGATGCTGTTCATGTACCCGTGGGCGGTGGTGGTTGCCGACGTCGGCACACCCGCCGTGGTGGAGATGTTCGTCTTCCTCGGCCTGCTGATGGCCGGCGTCGTCTACGCCTGGCGGGAGGGCGCGTTGCGGTGGGGCTGACCCGTGACGTCCTGGCCCGCTGGGCGGCCCGCCGGCCACACCTGCTGGTCGCCGCCGTGCCCGGCGCCACCGGCGCCCGCCTGGCCGTGGAGGCGCACGCCGACCGGGCCGGGTGGCCGCTCGCGGCGTCCCCGGCGGACGCCGACCTGCTGGTGGTCGCCGGCGACCCGGGAGCGGAGCTGGCGGCGGCGATCGAGCGGGTGTGGGAGCAACTCCCGGGGCCCCGGGCACGGACGCGGATCACTGACCCGGCCGGGGCGGCGCCCGCGCTGCGCACAGCGGTCGCCCGGTTGAGCGGGGCGGGCGGCAAGCCGCCGGACCCGGGGCATCGGGAGCCCACGCGCCACGGGCCGGAGGTGAGCGACGCGCGGCAGGCGGGTCACGGGCAGCACGGCGGTGGGGCGGGGCGGCACGGCCACGGCGAGCACGAAGGGATGTCCATGCCGGGCGGGCTGATGATGGCCGAGCGGGCCGAGGACCGCGACGGGTTGACGCTGGACGTGCTGCACCTGGCGCTCGGTCCGGTGCTGGCGGACTGGCCGGCCGGCCTGGTCGTCGAGCTGACCGTGCAGGGCGACGTGGTGCAGTCGGCGAGCGCCCGCGTACTGCGCCCGGCCGAACCGGCGGCCGTGCGACCGTACCGGGACGTGGACCACCCCGGGCTGGCGCGGCGCCGACAGGCCGTGGCCCACCTCGACTCGCTGGGCCGGCTCTGGGCGGTCGCGGGCTGGCCGGCCGGCGCGGCCACCGCGCGGCGGCTGCGCGACGCGCTTGTCGACCACGTTCCGCTCGCCGTGGCGTACACCGGCCTCCGACCGCTCGCCCGGCGGGCCCGGCGCTCGCGCGCGTTGCGCCTCGCCACCGACGGCCTGGGGGCGCTGACCCCGGTGGCGGCGGCCCGCGCCGGCGTGGACGCCCCGGCGGCGGTCTGCGGCGACGCGACCGCCCGCTGGTGGCGGCGGCTGGCCGAGACGGACCGGCTGCTGGCCGGCGGTGATCCGGGCGCCGCGCCGGAGCCGGACGCGGCGGCGGTGCTGGAGCTGGCGGCCCGGCTCGTGGTCGGGCTCGACCTGGCCGCGGCCCGCGTGGTGCTGGCCTCGATCGACCCCGACCCGGACGGGGTGCTGGCCGGGGGGACCCGATCGTGACCGCCGGTCCGTGGTGGGGCGTCGTGCCGGCCGCCGGGATGGTGCTCGGCCTCGCGCTGTCCGCCGCGGTGCTGGCGGGCCTGCTCGACCCGGCCGGCGGCCCGACGCTCGCGCACCGCGCCGGACGGCCGCTGTGGGAGACCGCCCGACTGCTGCGGCAGCGACGGCGACGGGTGGTGGCGGCGGATCTGCTGCTGTGGCGGCTCGGGCTGGCCGGGCCGCTGGTGGTGGCGCTGCTCATGGTCGTGGTGGTGCCGTTGGGTGACCGGGTGGTGGCCGACCTGCCGGTCGGGGTGGTCTGGTTCAACGCGATGGACGTGCTGCTCTGGGCGGCGGTGTGGCTCGCCGGGTGGGGGAGCAACAGCGTCCACGGACTGGTCGGGGGTTACCGGTTCCTGGCCCAGGCGCTCGGCTACGAGCTGCCGCTGATGTTCGCGCTGACCGCCCCGGCGGTGGCGGCCGGCAGCCTGCGGATCGCCGACGTGGTGGCGGCGCAGCGGACGCTGTGGTTCGTGGTGTGGATGCCGGTGGCGTTCCTGGTTCTCCTCGGCGCGGTGCTCGCGTTCAGCATGTCCGGGCCGTTCGCCTATCCGGACGGGCGGGACGTGGCCGGCGGCGTGCTGGCCGAGCCGTCCGGCGTGGACCGGTTGCTCCTGCTCGCCGGCCGGTACGCGCTGCTGGCGGCGGGCGCGGCGACGGCGGTGGCGCTGTTCCTCGGCGGCGGGTCGGGGCCGCTGCTGCCGGCGTGGCTGTGGAGCCTGCTGAAGACGCTGGCCGTGCTGACCGCCCTGGTGGCGGTGCGCGGCCGGGTGCCGGTGCTGCGGGCGGACCGGTTGATGCGCGTGGCCTGGCTGGTGGCGCTGCCCGCCACGCTGGCGCAGGTGCTCGTCGTGGCGGTGCTCGCGGTGGGGAGGGGTTGAGGTGGCCCTCGTCGCCTTCGTCGTGCTGGCGGTGGTCGCCGTGGCGTCCGGCGTCGCCGTGTTCACGGTGGACTCGATGGCCCGCGCGACGTTCGCGCTGGCGCTGTCGTTCGTCGCGGTCGGCGGGGAACTGCTCCTGCTCGACCTGGGCTACCTGGGCGTGGTGACCGTCCTGATGATGGTCATGGAGATGGCGATCATGGCGGTCTTCATGGTCATGTTCATGATGAACCCGGCCGGTCTCATGCCGATGTCGATGCTGCACAACCGCCGCGGCGCGCTGGCGGTCTCGGTCGGCGTCTTCGTCGTGCTGGCCGCCGGCTCCGTGCTCGTGCCGTGGCCCACCCGTCGCGGCGAGCCGCCCGTCGACCCGACCCGGGCCCTGGGCGAGGCGGTCATGGGTTCGAAGATGCTGGTCATGATGGCGGTCTCGGCGGTGCTGTTCGCCACCATGGTCGCCGCGCTGGTGCTCGCCACCGCCCGCGGCCGGTACGACCGCGCGGATTCTCCGGAGCGCCCGTGACACTGCCGATGTTCCTGCTGCTCGCCTCCGCCCTGTTCAGCGTCGGCCTGTACGGCGCGTTGAGCCAGCAGGCCGCCGTGATGGTGATGATGGGCCTCGAACTCATGACCAACGGGGTGATCGTGGCCGCGGCCGCCCTCTGGTGGTTCCTCGCCCCGCAGCAGCCCGACGGGCAGGTGCTGGTGCTGGTGGTGATCGCCGCGATGACCGTGGAGATGGCGATGGGCTTCGCCGTGGTGACCCTGCTGTTCCGGTCGAGCGACGCCGACATGACCGACATGGCGGGTGAGCTGCGGGGATGAGCGCGGCGTTGTGGGCGCTGGTCGTCCTCCCGGCCGTCGCCGGCGGGGTGCTGCTCCTGGGCGGTCGGCGGGCGGACCGGGTCGCCCCGGCGCTGGCGCTCACCGTGGCCGCGCCGGTGACGGCGCTGGCCGTCGCGGTGGCGCTGACCCGGCCGTCCGTCGACGCGCCGTTCCTGGCCGGCGCCCGGTGGGGCCTGACCGTCGACGGGCTCGCCGCGCTCGTCGTCCCCGCGGTGGCCGTCGTCGCGCTGCTGGTGTTGGCGTACGCCGCCGCCGAGATCCACTCCGACACTTCCCGGTTCCACGGGCTGATGCTGGTCTTCCTCGCCGCGGTGCTGCTCACCGCCACCGCGACGGCGCTGCCCGTGCTGTTGCTGGGCTGGGAGATCATGGGCGCGATGTCGTACGCGCTGATCGCGTTCCACTGGCGGCGCGACGACGCGGTCGCGGCGGGCGGCACCGCGTTCCTCACCACCCGCATCGGCGACCTCGGGCTCTACCTGGCCGCGGGGGCCGGACTTGCCGGCGGCACCCTCGACCTGACCGGGCTCGCCGCGCTGCCGCCCGGCTGGCGGGACCTGGCCGCCGCCGGCGTGCTGGCCGCCGGCTTCGGCAAGGCGGCCCAACTGCCGTTCTCGTTCTGGTTGTCCCGGGCCATGCTCGGCCCGAGCCCGGTCAGCGCGCTGCTGCACTCGGCCGCCATGGTGGCGATGGGCGGCTACCTGCTCGTGCGCGCGCACCCGCTGCTCGTGGCGACCGGCTGGGCGGTGGACGTGGCCGCCTGGGGCGGCGCGCTGACCGCCCTGGCGCTCGGCGCGGTCGCGCTCGCCCAGACCGACCTGAAACAACTGCTGGCCGCCTCCACCAGCGCCCAACTGGGGTACGTGGTGCTGGGCGCCGCCGTCGCCCCGGCCGGCGCCGTGGCGCACCTGATCGGGCACGCGGCCACCAAGGCGCTGCTGTTCCTCGCCGCCGGGGCGTGGCTGACCGCGCTCGGCACCCGCCGGCTGTCCGCGCTGCGCGGAGCGGGCCGCCGCCACCCACTGGTGGGGGCCGGGTTCGCGGTGGGCGCTCTGGCGCTGGCCGGGGTGCCGCCACTGGCGTTGTGGGCCACCAAGGATGAGGTGCTCGCCGGCGCCCGCGAGCGGTCCCCGGTGCTCTACCTGGTCGGTTTGGCCGGCGCGTTGCTCGCGGCCCTCTACGCCGGCCGGGCGCTCGCCCTGGTCCTGCGCCCGATCCCGGCCGGGGTCGAGTCCGGGTACGACACCGAGCGCGACGGCACCCGCGAGGTGACCGCCGGGCAGCGGGTCCCGCTGGTGCCGCTGGCGGTCGGCGCGGCCGTGCTCGGCGTCCTGGCGCTGCCGCCGCTGTCCCGGGCGGTGGCCCGTGCCCTCGGAGCCGGTGCGGCGCCCCCGGTCCGGGGCGCCGACCTGGCCCTGTCCGGCCTGCTCGCGGTTGCCGGCGTGGCGCTGGCGGTCGCCGCGCCGACCCGGCTGCCGGCCCCGACCTGGGCCCGGGCCTGGCTGGGGCTCGACCCGGCGGCCCGGCTGCTGGTGGTCCGGCCGACGCTCGCGCTGGCCCGCGGGCTGGCCCGGTTCGACGACCGGGTGCTCGACCGGGCCGTGCACGCCGTGCCGGGCGCCGCCCTCGGCGCGGCGCGGGCGCTGGCCCGGTTCGACGGCGCGGTCCTCGGCCGGGGGGTCGCCTCGGCGCCGGTCCTGACCCGGCGGGCGGCGGACGCCCTGGCTCGGGTGGACGACCACGGGGTGGACGCCCTGGTGCGCCGGCTCGCCCGGGCCGCCCGCCGGCTCGGTGTGCTGGCCCGTCGGCCGCAGACCGGCCTGATCCACCAGTACTACGTCCAGGTCGTCCTCGCGCTGGGCGCCGCCCTGCTGATCCTGCTGCTGGCGAGGTGACCCGTGCTGTCCCTGATCGTCTTCGCGCCGCTGGCGGCGGCCGTGGTCCTGCTGTTCTGGCGCGGCCTGCCGGCGCGGGCGGTGTCGTGGCTCTGGATCGCGGTCACCGGCGTCGAGGTCGCGGCGGTGTCGGGCCTGTGGTGGGCATACCCGGGGGAGGGGTTCGCGTACGAGGTGGACCGGCCGTGGATCCCGGGCGCCGGGGCCGGCTACCACGTCGGGGTGGACGGGCTGTCGCTGCCGCTGCTCGCCCTCACCACCGTCGTCTTCGCCGCCTGCGCGGTGTACTCGCTGCGCCGCCAGCACCGTCCCCGCCAGTTCGCCGCGCTCTTCCTCGCCCTGCAGACCACCTGCCTCGGGCTGTTCGTCGCGCTCGACCTGATCCTGTTCTTCGTCTTCTTCGACCTGTCCATCGTGGGCATGTACGCGGTGATCGCCGGCTGGGGCCACGGCCCGCAGGCCCGCCGCTCGGCGCTGACGTTCTTCCTCTACACGTTCCTCGGCTCGCTGGCGCTGCTGCTGGGCTTCATCGGCCTCGCCGTCGCCGCCGCGCCGCACACCTTCGACATGGTGGCGCTGACCCGGGACCCGCCCACCCAGGGCGTGGCCGGCGCGCTGGTGCTGCTGGCGGTCCTGCTCGGGCTGGCGATCAAGACGCCGACGTTCCCGTTCCACACCTGGCTGCCGCCGGCGCACACCGACGCGCCGGCCGCCGGTTCGGCGGTGCTGGCCGGGATCCTGCTCAAGATGGGCACCTACGGGTTCGTCCGCGTCGCGATGCCGATGCTGCCCGACGCCTGGCGGCGCTACGCCTGGCTGATCGTCGTGGTCGGCGTGGTGAGCGTGCTCTACGGCGCGCTGGTGGCGCTCGCCCAGACCAACTTCAAGCGGATGGTCGCGTACACCTCGGTCAACCACATGGGGTACGTGGTGCTGGCCGTCGGCGCGGCCGGCCTGGTCGCCGGCTCGGACGCGCAGGCCCGCGCGGTCGCGGTGACCGGCGCGGTCACCCAGATGGTCAGCCACGGGCTCATCACGTCCGCGTTGTTCCTGCTCGCCGGCGTCCTCTACGACCGGGGCGGCACCTACCGGATGGACGCCTATGGCGGGCTGGCCGGCGACACCCCCCGGTTCGCCGCGCTGACCGCGGTGGCGGCGTTCGCCAGCCTCGGGCTGCCCGGCTTCTCCGGGTTCATCGCCGAGTTCCAGATCTTCGCCGGCAGTCTGGGCTCCGCGCCGGTGGCGGTGGCGTTCGCGCTGCCCGGCATCCTGGTCACCGCCGGGCTGTTCCTGTGGGCGCTGCACCGGGTGTTCCTCGGCCCGGCCCGGCACCGCCTGTCGGCGACCGCCGACGTGACCACCGCCGAGACCGCGGCGGTGCTGCCGCTGCTGGCGCTCGCGCTGCTGATCGGCGTGTTCCCCCGACTGCTGCTGGACGTGGTGGAACCCGCCGCTCGGGCGGTCACCGACCTGGTGGCCCGGTGAACGAGCGTCCGCTCGCCCTGCTGCCGGAGCTGCTCCTGCTCGCCGGTGCGGTCACCACGCTGCTGACCGGGGTCTTCCTGCCCCGGTACCGGCAGTGGGTGGCCCGGCTGGTCGCCGTCGGGGCACTGCTCGCGGCCGTCCTCGCCACGCTGCCCGCCGTCGGCGAGCGGACCACCGTCTACGCGCACAGCTACGCCCTCGACCCGGCCACCACCACCGCGCGGCTGCTGATTCCGCTGGCCGGGCTGCTCGTGGTGGGGATCGCCGCCGGCCGGGTGGCCGGCAACCGGCGGGAGACCGAGTTCTACGTGCTGACGCTGCTCGCCGTGCTCGGCGCGGTGCTGCTCGCCGGCGCGTCGGACCTGCTGCTGCTGGCCGTGGCGTACCTGCTGTCGTCGGTGCCGCTGGCCGGGCTGGCCGGCTGGGGCCGGGACCGGCGGGGCGCCGAGGCGGCGCTCAAGGTCTATCTGATGGGTGCGCTGGCCGGCGTCGGCCTGCTGGCCGGCGCGGCGCTGCTGACCGCGCTCGGCGGCGGGACGAGCGACTACCACCGGCTGGCCGCCGGACTGGCCGGGGCCCCGCCCGCCGCCGTCGCGGTCGGGGTGGTCGGGGTGCTCGCCGGGCTGCTGTTCAAGATCGGTGCGGTGCCGGGGCACTTCTGGGTGCCCGACGCGGTGCAGGGCGCGTCGGTCCCGGCCGGCGCGTTGCTGACCACCGTGCCGAAGCTCGGCGGCCTGCTGGCGGCGTACCGGCTGTTCGCCGTGGCGGTGCCCGCCGACGTGGTGGACTGGCCGCTGCTGGTCGCGGTGCTCGCGGCGGTCACCATGACGCTGGGCAACTTCGCCGCGTTCGGCCAGGCGGACCCGCGCCGGCTGCTCGCGTACTCCACCGTGGCGCAGGTGGGCTACCTGCTGATGGCCGTCGCGGTCGCCGGCCGCGCCGAGCGCGCGCTGCCCGCCCTGCTGGTCTACCTCGCCGGGTACGCGGTGACGAACCTGGGCGCGTTCGCGGTGCTGGCCGCCGAGCCCCACGACACCCTCGACGGCTACCGAGGGCTGGCGCGCCGCCGGCCCTGGCTCGCCGGGGCGCTGACGATCTGCCTGCTGGGACTCGTCGGCACGCCCCCGACGGCGGTCTTCGCCGGCAAGCTGACCGTGTTCACCGCCGCCTGGGACGGCGGCCTGGCCTGGTTGGTCGTGGTCGCCGCGGTCAACACCGTGGCCAGTCTCTTCTACTACCTGCGCTGGCTGGTGCCCACGTACACCCCGGCGGGGCGGTGCCCGGCCACCGACGGCCGGAGCGGCACGGTGGCGGTCGCGTCGGCGGCCGGGGCGGCGTTTGTCGGCGCGGCGTTGACCGTGCCGCTCTATCAGCTGGTGCCCCAGGTCCTCGCCCACTGATCGGGCGCCGGCCCGGTTAACTCGGGCCTGGGCGGGTAGCGGCAGCGCACGGGATCCGCGGGGGACCCGGCGGGTCGGACCGGGACGGGGTGGCGGTGACGGGATTCGCGCTCTACGTCGCCGCACTGGGCGCGGTGGCGGTGCTGGCCGTGCTGTCCAACCGGCTCGCCGACCGGCTGCGGCTGCCCGCGCCGGCGCTGTTCCTGTTCGCCGCCGCGATCGTCTCCGACCTGTTTCCGAAGCTGAACGAGCTGTCCCTGTACGCGGTCCGGCACCTGGTCGAGATCGCGCTCGTGCTGGTGCTGTTCAGCGGCGGGATGAGCATGGGCTGGCGGCGGCTACGGCCGTCGCTCGGGCCCGTCGCGCTGGTGGGTGTGCTCGGTACCCTGCTGACCGCCGGCGCGCTGGCCCTGGTGCTGCACTGGGTGTTCGGTTTCGACTGGCTCGCCGCGCTGCTGGTCGGCACCGCCCTGTCACCGACCGATCCCGCCGCCGTGTTCTCCGTGCTGGGGCGGCGCACCGTCGTGGGACGCAGCGGCACGATCCTGGAGGGCGAGTCGGGCGCCAACGACCCGGTGGGGATCGCGCTGATGGCGAGCCTGCTCGCCGCCGGGACCGCCGGGGGCTGGTCGGCGGTCGCCTCCGGGGCGGGGGAGTTCGCGCTGCAACTGGTGGTCGGTGCGGTGATCGGGTTGGCCGGCGGGTGGCTCATCCTGCAGCTGATGCGCCGCGTGTCATTGCCGGACGAGAGCCTCTACCCGCTCCAGGTGCTGTTCGCCGCCGTGTCGATCTACGGCGTGGCGACGCTGGCCCGCGGTTCCGGATTCCTCGCGGTGTTCCTCGCCGGCATCGTCGTCGGCGACGCCCGAGCGCCGTTCAAGCGGGAGATCCAGCGGTTCCACGGCGCGCTGGCCAGCCTCGGCGAGATCCTGGCATTCGGCCTGCTCGGCCTGATCGTGTCGCTGCGCAGCATGGTGACCGAGCGCGCCTGGCTCACCGGCCTGGCGCTGGCCGTGCTGCTCACGTTCGTGATCCGGCCGATCGTGGTCGGTGGGCTGCTCAGCACGGTCCGGCTGCGATGGGGGGAGCGGATCTTCGTGGTCTGGTCCGGCCTCAAGGGCGCGGTGCCGATCCTGCTGGGCACGTTCATCCTCACCGCCGACCTGGAACAGGACCTGCGGCTGTTCGACATCGTCTTCGCCGTGGTCGCGTTCTCGATCGTGGTGCAGGGCGGACTGGTCCCCCTCGTGGCCCGGTGGTGCCGGGTGCCGATGCGGACCATGCCGCTGCAACCGTGGGCGGTCGGCATCCGGGTCCAGGGCGAGCCGGTCGGGCTGCGCCACTACACGATCGCCCCCGGCGCCCCGGCCGACGGCCGGCCCCTGTTCGAGCTGAGCCGGGACGAGGGGGTGTGGGTGAGCCTGGTCAGCCGCGACGGCGAGCAGCTCCGGCTCGGTCGGGCGACGGTGCTGCGCGCCGGCGACGAGGTGCTGGTGGCCGGCGGTGAGCAGCCCGCGGCGGAGCGGGTCTTCACCGGTCGGGACGAGTGAACGTTTGGTGGGCGTCCCGCCGGGTAGCCGGCGGCTTCCGGCAAGGGGGGTGGGCCATGGACCGCGGCAGGCTCGGTGACGTGGTGGTGGGGGCCGCGGGCGACGTGGCCGGCAGCGTGGTGGACCCGAAGGCGGGCCTGGGCCGGTTGCGCTCCGCGCTCACCGCGCGCGGGGTGGTGACGCTGACCGTCGGTGCGCTCCTCGGCTTTCTCGCGGCACGGTCGATGCGGCGGTCCTGAGCCCGGCGCTCGGTGATGGATGCCGTGACCGCTCTCGTCGGCCACCCGGGCTGGCTGATCTGGGTGGCGGTGAAGGCGTTCCTGCTCTACCTGACCGCCGTGCTCGCGATGCGCCTCGGTGGACGCCGGACCCTCGCGGAGCTGTCCGCGTACGACTTCGTGGCGGCCGTCGCGGTGGGCGCGGTCGTCGGGCGGCTGCCCAGCGCGCCGGACGCCAGCTACCTGTCCGGCGCGGTGACGCTGGTGGCCATCCTGGCCGCCCACGCGCTGATCACCTGGGTGCGCCTGCGACCCGCCGGTCGACGGCTGATCGAGAAGGGGCCGGTGGTGGTGGTCGCCCAGGGACGGGTGCTCACCGGCAACCTGCACCGCGCCGGTCTGACCCGGGCCGACCTGGACGGACTGCTGCGCGAGCACGGGGTGGGCGAGGTCGACGGCGTGCACCTCGCCGTGCTGGAGGGGCGGGGACGGCTGTCCGTGCTGCCCGGGGACGCCGGGCGCGGGTGACGGCGGCCCGAAACCGGCGACCCCGGTGGGTTTGCGGTCCGGGAGGCCGGGTAGCCGCCGCCCCGTCCGCCCTGGTCCGCGTTGTCCGGTGGGACAGGTGAGACCCCGCTGACGCGGACGAGGACGGGTGAACCCCGGAAGAGGAGGACGACGTGCAGGAGATCGTGGGCGAGAGCCTGGCCCGCCGCCTGGTGGAGTGGGGGGTCGACACCGTGTTCGGCCTGCCCGGCGACGGCATCAACGGCCTGATGGAGGGATTCCGCCGGCAGCGGGAGAAGCTGCGGTTCGTGCTGGTGCACCACGAGGAGGCGGCGGCGTTCATGGCCACCGGCTACGCCAAGGCCACCGGCCGGCTGGGGGTCTGCTGCGCCACCTCCGGGCCGGGCGCGATCCACCTGCTCAACGGGCTCTACGACGCCAAGCTCGACCACGTGCCGGTGCTGGCGATCACCGGCATGCAGGAGACGTCGGTGCTGGGCGCCCACTACCAGCAGGAGGTGCACACCACCCACCTCTACCAGGACGTCGCCTCGTACAACCTGATGGTCACCAACCCGCAGCAGATGCCCGCGGTGGTGGACCTGGCGATCCGCGACGCGATGAGCAAGCGGACCGTGGCGCACCTGACCTTCCCCAACGACGTGCAGGTGGCCCCGGCCTCCGACGACCCGTACCGGCACGTGAGCCCGGGCAAGCCGCCGATGAGCGCCGCCACGGTGTCGTACCCCCGACTTCCGGCTGACCCGCGGGAGCTGGCGAAGGCGGCCGAGGTGCTCCGGGCCGGGCGGAAGGTGGCCATGCTGGTCGGCGTGGGCGCACGGGGCGCCCGCGAGGAGGTGCTGGCGGTGGCCGAGGCCCTGGCCAGCCCGATCGTCAAGACGCTGCCCGGCAAGCTGGTGGTGCCCGACGACCACCCGCTGACCACGGGCGGGCTCGGCCTGCTCGGCACCGCGCCGAGCGAGGAGCTGATGGAGGAGTGCGACACGCTGCTGATGGTGGGCACCTCCTTCCCGTACGGGAAGTACCTGCCGTCGCCGGGGCAGGCGAGGGTGGTGCAGGTCGACGTCGACCCGAGCCTGATCGGCATGCGGTTGCCGGTCGAGGCCCCGGTCTGCGCGGACGCCCGCCTGGCGCTGCGGGACCTGCTGCCGATGCTCGACCACGCCCCGGACCGGTCGTTCCTGGAGAAGTACCAGGGCAAGATGAACGACTGGCGGTCGGAGATGAGCAGCCTGGTGGACCCGGAGCGGTCGCCGATCGCGCCGCAGTACCTGATGGGCTGCATCGACTCCGCCGCCGCCGACGATGCGATCCTCACCTGTGACTCGGGCACCATCGCCACCTGGTCGGCGCGGCACTGGACGATCCGCGGCGATCGCGAGTTCTACCTGTCGGGAAACCTGGCCACCATGGCGCCCGGCCTGCCGTACGCCATCGCCATGCAGCACGCCCATCCGGGCCGGCAGGTGATCGCGTTCGTCGGTGACGGCGGGTTCGCGATGCTGATGGCCGAGTTCCTCACCGCGGTGCGGCACGACCTGCCGATCAAGGTGGTGATCAACAACAACAACTCGTACGGGCAGATCCTCTGGGAGCAGATCATCCTCGGCTACCCCGAGTACGCGGTGCGGCACCGGCAGCCGGAGGCGGACTTCTCCACCTGGGCGCGGGGCTGCGGCGCGTTCGGCGTGAAGGTGACCGACGCGAAGGCGCTGCCGGGCGCGATCCGCGAGGCCCTCGCACACCCCGGCCCGGCGCTCGTCGACTGCGACGTCAACCCGAACGAGCCGCCGATGCCCGGTAAGATCAAATATGACCAGGCGAAACACTTCACCGAGGCGTTCCTACGCGGTCAACCGCACAAGGTCGCCACCGTGGCGTCCGTCGCCCGCGACAAGATCAACGAGCTGCGCTCATGACCGAGGTGCTTCCCGACCCGGTCCTGCGTCCACCCGAGCCGGCCCGTGACGTCGACCTGACCGCGCTCGCCGCCGACCTGCGCGCCGAGGTCGACGGCGAGGTCCGCTTCGACGCCGGCTCCCGCGCCGCGTACTCCACCGACGCCTCCAACTACCGCCAGGTGCCGCTCGGGGTGGTGGTGCCCCGCACGGTCGAGGCGGCGGTGGCCGCGGTGGCGGTCTGCCGCCGCCACGGCGCGCCGCTGACCTCGCGCGGCGGCGGCACCAGCCTGGCCGGCGAGTGCACCAACACCGCCGTGATCCTCGACTGGTCCAAGTACTGCCACCGGCTGCTGGAGGTCGACCAGCAGGCCCGCACCTGCCTGGTCGAACCCGGCATCGTCCTCGACGAGCTGAACGCCCGACTCGAACCGACCGGGCTGGAGTACGGGCCCCGGCCGGCCACCCACAACCACTGCACGCTCGGCGGCATGATCGGCAACAACTCCTGCGGCGCCACCGCGCAGCGCACCGGCAAGGTGGTCGACAACATCGTCGAACTGGAGGTGCTGCTGCACGACGGCACCCGGATGTGGGTGGGGGAGACCAACGACGAGGAGTACGAGCGCATCCAGCGCGACGGCGGCCGCAAGGCCGAGACCTACCGGCGGCTGCGGGCGCTGCGCGACGAGTACCTGGCCGACATCCGCACCCGCTACCCGCACATCCCCCGCCGGGTCTCCGGCTACAACCTGGACAGCCTGCTGCCGGAGAAGAACTTCCACGTCGCCCAGGCTCTCGTCGGCTCCGAGGGCACGCTGGTCACCGTGCTGCGCGCCCGGCTCAAACTGGTCCCCCGGGTCAAGGCCGACGCGATGGTGTTCCTCAGCTACCCGGACATCGCCTCGGCCGGCGACGACGTGCCGCGGATCCTGGAACACCAGCCGATCGCGCTGGAGGGCATCGACGACAAGCTGGTCAGCTTCGAGCGGCGCAAGAACCTGCACCCGCACGCGCTGCACGAACTGCCCGAGGGTGGGGCCTGGCTGATGGTGCAGCTCGGCGGCGACACACCCGAGCAGGCCCGGGCCGCCGCCGACCGGCTGATCGCCGCCGTGCGCCGCGACGGCGGCCCGCGCGTGCACGAGTTCGCCGACCCGGCCGACGAAAAACGCATGTGGGAGGTCCGCGACTCCGCGCTGGGCGCAACCGCCCACGTGCCGGACGCCGAGAACACCTGGCCCGGTTGGGAGGACTCGGCCGTCGCCCCGGACCGGCTCGGCGACTACCTGCGCGACCTGCAGGCGCTCTACCGCGAGTACGGCTACCAGCAGGCCTCGCTCTACGGACACTTCGGGCAGGGCTGCGTGCACACCCGCATCCCGTTCCGCCTGCGCACCGCCGACGGGGTGCGGGACTTCCGCTCCTTCGTCGAACGCGCCGCCGACCTCGTGGTGTCCTACGGCGGGTCGTTCTCCGGCGAGCACGGCGACGGGCAGGCCCGCGGCGAGCTGCTGCCGAAGATGTACGGGGACCGGCTGATCCGGGCGTTCGGCCAGTTCAAGGCGATCTTCGACCCGGACGACCGGATGAACCCCGGCAAGGTCATGCCGCCCTACCCACTCGACAGCCACCTGCGCCTCGGCGTCGACTACGACCACGGCGGCGTGCGGACCACCTTCGCCTTCCCCGACGACGGTGGCAGTTTCGGTGACGCGGTGCTGCGGTGCGTGGGCGTGGGCAAGTGCCGGCGGCACTCCGGCGGGGTGATGTGCCCGTCCTACATGGTCACCCGGGAGGAGGAACACTCGACCCGGGGCCGCTCCCGGCTGCTGTTCGAGATGCTCGACGGCGCGGCCCGCGGCGGCGCCATCGGCGACGGCTGGCGCTCCGACGCGGTGCGCGACGCGCTCGACCTCTGCCTGGCCTGCAAGGGCTGCAAGGCCGACTGCCCGGTCAACGTGGACATGGCCACCTACAAGGCCGAGTTCCTGTCCCACCACTACGCCGGCCGGCTGCGCCCCCGCGCGCACTACTCGATGGGCTGGCTGCCGCTGGTGGCGACCGTCGCCGCCCGGCTGCCCCGCACGGTCAACGCCCTCGCGCACGCACCCGGGCTCGGCCGCCTGGCCAAGGTCGTCGGCGGGATCGACCGGCGCCGGGACATCCCGCTGTTCGCGGCGGAGTCGTTCCAGCACTGGTTCGCCCGGCGCACCCCGACCGGCGACGGCGCCCGCGGCGAGGTCGTGCTCTGGCCGGACACCTTCACCAACCACTTCCATCCGGCCGTGGCACGGGCGGCGGTCGAGGTGCTGGAGGCCGCCGGCTGGCGGATACGCGTGCCGGACGGCCCGGTGTGCTGCGGGCTGACCTGGATCTCCACCGGTCAACTCGACGTCGCCAAGCGGGTGCTGCGGCGCAGCGTCGACGCGCTCCGTCCCCACCTGCGCGCCGGCACCCGGGTGGTGGGGCTGGAACCGAGCTGCACGGCGGTGTTCCGCAGCGACGCGCACGAGCTGTTCCCGGCCGACGACGACGTCACCCGCCTACGGGAGCAGACCGTCACGCTCGCCGAACTGCTGCACGACCACAGCCCCGGCTGGCAGCCGCCCCGCCTCGACGACGCGCACGCGCTGATCCAGACCCACTGTCACCACCACGCGATCCTCGGCACCGCCGCCGACCAGGCGGTGCTCTCCGCGGCCGGGGTCGACGCCGAGTTCCTCGACTCCGGCTGCTGCGGCCTGGCCGGCAACTTCGGCTTCGAGCAGGGCCACCACGAGGTGTCCGAGGCCTGCGCGGAACGGGTGCTGCTCCCCGCCGTCCGGGACGCCGCCGACACGGACGTGATCCTCGCGGACGGGTTCAGCTGCCGTACCCAGGTCGAGCAGAGCGCCTCCGCCGGCCGCTCCGCGCTCCACCTGGCCGAACTGCTGCGCGCGGCCATGCACAACGACACCGTTCCCCGGCGGCCGGAACAGGGCTGGGGCGATCGTCCCCGACCGCCCGGCCCGGTCACCCGCTGGGCGACGGCCGGCCTGCTGGCGACCGCCGGGCTGGCCGCGGCGACCGCGTTGGCGCGCCGGTGGTCGCGGTGACCGGCGTCGGTCTCACCGCCGAGGCGTACCGGATCCCCACCGACGCCCCGGAGGGCGACGGCACCCTCGCCTGGACCGCCACCACGCTGGTGCTGGTCCGGGCGCGGGCCGACGGGCACACCGGGATCGGCTGGACCTACGGTCCGACCGCCGTCGTCGCGGTGGTGGCGGACCTGCTCGCGCCGGTGCTCACCGACCTCGACCCCGACGACGTGCCGGCGGCCTGGGACCGGATGCGCCGTCGGCTGCGCAACGCCGGCCGCCCCGGGGTCGCCGGGCTCGCCCTGTCGGCCGCCGACTGCGCGCTGTGGGACCTGAAGGCACGCCGCCACGGGCTGCCGCTGGCCCGGTTGCTCGGCGCCGCCCGCCGGGAGGTGCCGGTCTACGGCAGCGGCGGCTTCACCACCTACGACGCGCACCGGCAGCACCGGCAGCTCGCCGGCTGGGTGCACGAACAGGGCATCCCCCGCGTGAAGATCAAGATAGGGGAGTCCTGCGGCACCGCGGTGGCGCGCGACCTGGACCGGATGACGGCCGCGCGTCGCACCATCGGCGACCACGCGGAGCTGTTCGTCGACGCCAACGGCGCGTACCAGCGCAAGCAGGCGGTCCGCGTCGCGCACGCCGCCGCGGACCTGGACGTGCGCTGGTACGAGGAGCCGGTCAGCTCCGACGACCTGCCCGGCCTCGCCCTGGTCCGCGACCGGGTCACGGCCGACGTGACGGCGGGGGAGTACGGCTTCGACCTGGTCTACTTCCACCGGATGGCCCCGTACGTCGACTGCCTCCAGATCGACGTCACCCGGTGCGGCGGCATCAGCGAGTTCCTCCGCGCGGCGGCGGTGGCCGACGCCGCCGGGATCCAGGTGTCCGGGCACTGCGCGCCGCACCAGCACCTGCCGGTCGCCGCCGCCACGCCGAACCTGCGGCATCTGGAGTGGTTCCACGACCACGTCCGCATCGAGACGATGCTCTTCGACGGAGCGCAGCCGGCCACCGGCGGCGCGGTGCCGGTGCAGCTCGACCGGCCGGGCAACGGGTTGGTGTTCCGCGCCGAACAGGCCCAGCAGTTCCGGGTGGCCTGACATGAGCCGTCGAACGCCGGGGCGAGCGCTGCGACGCGTGGCACTGGCCGGCCGCGTGGCCTGGGGCGCTCTGCTGCTGGTCGCTCCCGGCGCCCTGCTGCGGCCGGTCGGACCGGCCACCCCCGCCGCCCGGGCGACGCTGCGGGTACTCGGCGCCCGGCACCTGGCCCAGGCCGCTGTCACCGTACGCCGACCCGCACCCGGGGCGTTCCTCGCCGGCGCGGCGGTCGACGGCATCCACGCCCTCGCCACGCTCGCCCTTGCCGCCGCCGACCGGCGGCAGCGGCACGCCGCGCTGGCCGATGCGGCCGTCGCCGCCGCCTGGGCGGTGCTGGGCGCGACCACGGCACGACGCGAGGAGGAGCCATGAGGGCCGAGGAACTGCACCAGCCGACCGGACGGGTGCTGGTCGTCGTCTGCGACAAGGGCGACGAACCGGTGACCGCGATCGGCGACGCGCTGCGCCGGCACGACCTGCGCGCCGGCCGGGTGACCGCCGTGGGTGGTTTCCGGGAGGCCGAGGTCGGCTGGTTCGACCGGGAGCAGGGCGACTACCGGCACATCCCGGTCCGCGAGCAGGTGGAGGTGCTGTCGCTGGTCGGGGACGTGGCCGCCCGTGACGGCGAGCCGGCCCTGCACGTGCACGCGGTGCTCGGCCGGTCCGACGGCAGCACGGTGGGCGGTCACCTGCTCTGGGCCCGGGTGTGGCCGACGCTGGAGGTGATCGTCACGGAGGTCGCCCCGGAACTGGCCAAACGGGTCGACCCGGAGACCGGGTTGGCGCTCATCGCCGGTCCCGGCCGGTAGACCGCTCAACGGCAGGGCTCGACCTGGCCGAGCGTCACGGCGGCCTCCAGCATCAGCGCGTGCACGAAGCCCTGGGGCAGGTTGCCGCGGAGCTGACGCTGCCGCACGTCGTACTCCTCGGTGTAGAGGCCCGGAGGGCCGCAGGCGGCCCGGTTGCGTTCGAACCACCGGTTGGCGCCCACCGTGTCGCCGGCCTGCCACGCGGACAGCGCCGCGGCGAACCCGCACAGCAGGAACGCGCCCTCGGCGTCGCCGAGCGGCCGCCGGTCCGGACGGAACCGGTAGAGATAGCCGTCCTCGGCCAGCTCGGCGACGACCGCCTGGCGGGTCCGGTCGGTGCGCGGGTCCCGCGGCGGGAGCGCCCCGCGGATGCCCGGCAGCAGCAGCGCGGCGTCGACCCGGTCGTCGTCGTACGCGCGGCGCCAGTGCCCGTCCGCCGCCAACCCGTGCGCGGCGGCGTCGGCCAGGATCCGGTCGGCCAGCGCCGACCAGCGCGCGGCCGGGCGCGCCGTCGCGGCACGCGCCGCCGCCCGCAGCCCCGCCACACACGTCAGCTTCGAGTGCGTCCACTGCCGGGGCGGCAACTCCCAGATCCCGGCGTCCGGCTCCGCCCAGCGTCGCTCGATCACCTCGGCGGCCACCCGCATCGCGCGCCGGCCGTCACTGTCGAGCCGGTCGCGGTGCTGCGCGGCCGCCAGCACCATCAGGACCTCGCCGAACGCGTCGAGCTGGAACTGGCCGCGTACCCAGTTGCCGGTGCGGGCACCCGCGCCCGGATATCCGGGCAGGCCGTCCAACGGCTGCTCCCGCGGCACCGGATCCCCGCCGACCGTGTACGCCGGCGCGAGCCCGTCCCCGTCGGCCAGCACCCGATCGGTCAGGAAGGCGACGGCGTCGTCGAGCAGGTCGTACCGCCCGACCAGCGCGGCGGCCTGGCCGGCGAAGGACTGGTCGCGGATCCACGCGTACCGGTAGTCGTAGTTGCGTCCCGCCAACGCCCGCTCGGGCAGGGCGGTGGTGGTGGCCGCGACCATGCCGCCACCGGGGCGGGTCATCCCGCGCAGCACCGCGTAGGCGAGCGTGGCGTCCCGGGCGGCCGGCCCGGACAGCGTCGGGACCGCCGACGCCCAGTGGTGCTCAGTGGTGCGCCACAGCTCCCCGGGGGCCTCGCACGGCTGGTCGAGCGGGCCGGCGGCCAGCTCCAGCACCAGGTCGTGCCGGCCGCCCGCCGGGACCGTCAGCTCACCGGCCAGGAAGCCCTGCCGGTCCCGGCGCAGTCGGCCGCCACCCTGCAACCGCAGGTGCAGCCCACCGGTACGGGCCAGCCACCGCTCGCCGTCGCGGGTCACGTCCCGCACCGGCTCCCGGCCGAAGCCGGCCCGCGGGTCCAGCACCACCCGCACCCGCGCCGGCTGCTGCAACGCGCGGACCTGGCGCAACAGCACCAACCGGCCCGCCTCCCCGGGGAAGACCAGCGCCTCCCGGGACTCCACGATCCCGTCGCCGGTGACCCACCGGCTGCGCCAGATCAGCGAGCCGGGCTCGTAGTGCCCGCCCCAGACGAACCGGTCCGCCGCCGGCGCGACCAGGAACCGGCCGGCACCGCCGAGCAGCGCGCTGAACACCGCCGGGTCGGACCAGCCGGGCGCGCACAGCCAGGCGACGTCCCCGCCCGGGCCGACAAGCGCGCCCCGCTGCCCGTCGGCGAGCAGCGCGTAGTCCCGCAGCACTGCCGGCGTGGTGCCGGGGGCCGGCTGGTCCATGGGCTGTCGTCCCTTCCCTCGGCGTCCGTGGCGTGCGGTACCCGTCCGTCCCGCGCTGACACGTCGCAGCCGCGCGAATCAGACGCGTCGAGGTGACTGGGTCGACCGGCGACGGGTAGTGCGGGGAGCAGGACACGACGACAGGAGACGAGATGGGCATGCGGCGGCAGGACGTCAAGGTGGCGGTGGTGACCGGCGCCAGCGCGGGAGTCGGCCGGGCCACGGTACGGCTGCTGGCCCGGCGCGGGATCGCCATCGCGCTGCTGGCCCGCGGGCGCGTCGGGCTCGACGCCGCCGCCGAGGAGGTACGCGCCGCCGGCAGCCGGGCCCTGCCGATCGAGATCGACATGGCCGATTACGACCAGGTCGTCGACGCCGGCCGGCGGATCGAGGCGGAGCTGGGCCCCATCGACCTGTGGATCAACGACGCGTTCAGCTCGGTCTTCGCGCCGTTCCAGCAGACCCGGCCGGAGGAGTTCCGCCGCGCCATGGAGGTCACCTACCTCGGCTACGTGCACGGCACCCGCGTCGCGCTGTCCCACATGACCCCCCGCGACCGGGGCACCATCGTCCAGGTCGGGTCCGCGCTGGCCTACCGGGGCATTCCCCTGCAGGCGGCGTACTGCGGGGCGAAACACGCGATCGTCGGTTTCACCGAGTCGCTGCGCTGCGAGCTGCTGCACGAGCGCAGCAACGTCACGGTGACCATGGTGCACCTGCCGGCGGTGAACACCCCGCAGTTCGACTGGCTGCTGTCCCGACTGCCCCGACACGCCGAGCCGGTGCCGCCGATCTACGAGCCGGAGGTGGCCGCGCGCGCGATCGTCGGCGCGGCGGACCGGCCCCGCCGCCGCGAGTACTGGGTCGGAGCCTCCACCGTCCTGACCATCCTCGGCAATCGCGTCGCGCCCGGGCTGCTCGACCGCTACCTCGCCCGCACCGGCTACCGGTCCCAGCAGACCGGCCGCCCCGCCGATCACGACCGGCCGAACAACCTCTGGCACCCCCTCGACGGGCCCGGCGGTCACGACTACGGCGCGCGGGGCGACTTCTCCTCCCGGGCGCACGGCCACAGCCCACAGGCATGGCTCTCCCGACACCGGGTGGGCGTGGCCGCCGGGGTGCTCGGGACGGCCGCCGGCGTCCTCGCCTGGCGCCGCACCTGATCAGCCGTCGCTGGTCGTCCCGGGGCCACCGACCGCGCCACCTCCGTACCCGCCGGCGAGCGGGTGGCGTCGGCCGTGGTCATCTGCCCGCGCAACAGGAACGCCAGGAACGCCCGACGCGGCGCGCGGCCGACGGTCAGGTCCGGCGTCGGCCAACAGGGTGGCGGCCACCAGCCCGTTGTGTCCCGCGCCGGCGACGACCGCGTCGTACCCGCCGCTGCTCATCGCGCCCACCCTGTCCGTTTGCGCATGGTCCTGGCGTTCCCCGCGACATCCGCCGAAACGAGCGGTCACCCGCCGGGCCGCGGCGCCGCGTCGGGCACGTCGGCGAGGCTGCTGCCGTCGCCGAACCGGCTGCGGGTGATGATGCTGAGGGTTCCGTCGGTCTCCAGCACCACCGCGGCGAGGTCACCGAGGTCCCCGGTGCCCTGACTACGGGCGGCCTGCCGGATCTCGCTCTCCGCCACCCGGACGCTGCGCATGGTCTCGTACCGAAGTTGCCCGTCCCGCAGCAGCAGGGTCGGCCGGGCCTTGAGCAGCCGCTGCGACGGCGGCCAGCGGACCGCCAGCAGCGCGGCCCCGTACTGCAGGGCGACCAGCAGGGCCAACGCGAGGATCCCCTCGACCAGCGACACATCCCGGGACAGCAGGATCGTGGCCAGCGTCGAGCCCAGAGCCACCGTGACCACGAAGTCGAACGCGTTGAGCTTCGACAGCGTCCGCTTCCCGGACACCCGCAGGATCACCACCAGCACCGGGTAGACGAGCAACGCGACCACGAACAGGCGGAGCAGGTCCGCGGGGTTCTTCCACACCATCCCGGGGAGCTACCCACGAGGTCCGTTCCCTATCCAGGGTGAGCCGGACCAGCAGACACGGAGGCTCACCGTGTGTGACGGGCCGGTACTCGGTCAACCGCACCGGACATCCCGCTTCTCACAGCCGGCGTCCGCGGTCAGGTCAGTGGCCCGACGGACGTGCCTCGAAGTTGGGTAGCGTCGAGGGGAACGCCAGGTTTGCCGCCGAACTGCCCTTCGGCAACCTTCCTGCGGCGGTGCCGGTAGCCCTGTCTAGACGCGGGTCCGCCGGCTGGCCGAGGAGCTCGATGTGCCGACACCGGCGCTTGCGTGACGAGAGTCCGCACCGCGGCTGAGGCGCAGCGCGGGCCGGATGAGTCGTTCGCCGAGAGCCAGCACCAGGGCGGCTACGCCGAGCAGGGCGCCGATCAGCACCGTGGCGCGCACACCGTGGCTCGGCAGGGCCACGCCGCCGACGAACGCGCCGGCGGTGATGCCGACGTTGACTGCGGCGGAGACCGCGGCGGCGGCGAGGTCGGAGCGACCGGGGGCGACCTGGAGAACGAGGCCGCCGAGCGTCGCGGTGAACGCGGCGAATGCCAGTCCGGCCAGGGCGATCAGTCCGACTGACACCGACGGCCGTTGGCCGAACGTGTACAGGCCGAGCAGGGCTGCCGATTGCAGTGCGACGGTCGTGAGGAGAGCGAGCCACGGGCTGCGTTCCAGCAGCGCGCCGATGGCGAGGATGCCGAGCACGCTGGCGATGCCACGCGCGAACAGGACGGCACCGACCGACGCGGCGGAGAGTCCGGTGACCTCGGTGACGAAGAGGGCGACGTAGGTGTAGGCGGCGATGGCGCCGGCGGTCGCCAGGACGGCCATCGCCACCAACAGCCAGAAGCGTCGGGCGTCGGGCGTCGCACCTCGGGCGGCGTGTCCGTCTTCCGGCCGCGTCGAGGGCAGCAGCGCGGCCACCACGACGAGCACCACCGCGCCGAGCCCGGCTACCGCCAGGAACGATGCGCGCCACCCGGCGCGGTCGCCCAGCCAGGTGCCCGCGGGCACTCCCAGGGCCAACGCGACGGTGCCACCGGCGAACACGACCGCGACGACCCGCCCGCGCAGTGCGGGTCGGAACAGCTCGGCCGCAGCCGGCACCACCACGGCCCAGAACAGCGCATGGGTCGTCGCGGTGACCATCCTGGCGACCAGGAGCAGCGCGAAGGTGCTCGTCGTGACGGCGGTGCTGAGGACGAAGCCGGCCAGGAGCGCCGACAGCAGCCGGCGGCGAGGAACCCTGCGGACCAGCGCCGTCAACGGGACCGAGGCGACCATCACCACCGCGCCGTAGGCGGTGACGAGCATGCCCACCTGCGACGGCGAGACGGCCAGGTCCCCCGCCATCGGGAGCAGCAGCCCGATCGGCAGCGCCTCGGCGGTGGTGTAGAGGAACGTCCCGCCGGACAAGCCGATCAGCGCCCCCGCTGCCCGTCCGCGTGTCATCCGACCCCCAGTTTCCTGCAAAAGCTCTTACGGTGGAAACATGCTAGTGGCGTCCTTCGATGCAGGTCAACTGGTAAAGTGAGTTTCGATGGGAACAGTCGAGGGCGTGACGCGGATGCGCCTGGTAGGCGGCAATCTGGCGCTGGACTTCATCAACACCCGTACCGGTCCGCCCGTCGGACCGCCGGACGACGACGTGCTGACCGGCTACCCCGAGCTCGTTGCCTGGAGCGTGTACGCGGGTGCGCTCGGCGAGCCGGCGGCGGAGGCCTTGCGCCGGCTGTCACACGATGACCCGGCCGGCTCCCGGACCGCCTTCGCCCGATCGCTGCGAATCCGCGACGACCTCGACGATGTGTTCCGGGCAGTGGCCGCTGATCGCAGCCCGGACCCGTCCGTGCTGGCCCGTCTGCGAGACGACGAAGCGGACGCGCTCGGTCACGCGCGACTCGAGCAAGGGCCTACGTTCGGATGGACCTGGCGAGACGACCAGACACTTGCCCGGCCGCGGCGGCCGGTGGTGCACGCGGCGGTGCAGCTCCTCACCACAGGCGCGCTGGACCGGATCAAGGGATGCGCCGGCTGTCGCTTCATCTTCAACGACGAGAGCAAGAACCGCAGTCGCCGCTGGTGCAGCATGGACGACTGCGGCACGTCCGAGAAGATGCGCCGCTACGTCGCGGCGCGACGCACTCGCGCGACGAGCTGAGCCTCGCCTGTCGCGATCCGCCGGGTCGCGGCAAACCTACGAGTTAACTCTCCTGTGCCACCCCCGCTGCGGGCCGTCGAAGACGTCCGGCAGGGCGTCTACGACCGTGCGGAGAGCCAGAAACGCGTTTCTCCGACGGGCGATCTCTCCGTAGGATCTCCGGCGATCGAGGGGGATGAAACGGTGGAGGATTTCCAGCAGTTCGTGACGGATGTGACGTCGCGTCTGTCCATCATGTCCAGGGGCGAGTTGTACACCGTCGGCGACGGTCTCGACCGGGACTCGCTCTGGCTCACGTTTCTCGACTCCTTCCCCGCCGGCACCAATCTGCGGTTCCGTGAGCGGTCCGAGTACGACTGCTCGACCTGCCGCGGTTTCATCAAGCACTTCGGCAACGTCGTCGAGATCCACGACGGGCGGGTCCGTAGCGTCTGGTCCGGGGTGTCGGCAGCCGACCCGGTCTTCTCCGTCGTCGCCGCCGCTCTGGACGAGTTCGTGCTGTCGCTGCCGTTGTCCACCCTCTTCCGGTCCACCCAGGCGCAGTACGGGACGAAGACCACCCGGACGCTGCGCGACGGCCAGGTCGAGGTGTGGCACCACCTGCACGGCCGGGTGGAGAAGCGGCATCGCGTCGAAGACGTCGGCGCGGCACAGGGCACCTTCGACGCCGCGGTGCAGGTCTTCCGGCGTGGCCTGGCCGAGCTGACCCCGCACGCCCTGGACACCGTCGTTGACCTGATCGACGACAACGCCCTCTACCGGGGCGCGGAGCATCGTCGGGCGGTGACCGAGTTCCGGTCGCTGCAGAACCGGTGGACGACGGCGACCGACGGACGGGCCTTCGTCTTCGCCAACGCCATGAACCCGGCGGCACGCCTCCGCAACACGGTGATCGGCACCCTCGTCCAGGATCTCTCCGCGGGCGTCGACCTGGAGCAGGCGGTCCGGTCCTTCGAGACGAAGGTGGCGCCGCAGAACTACCAGCGCCCCACGGCGTTGATCACCCCGGCCATGGTCAAGGCCGCCATGAAGACCATTGACGAGTTGGGCATCGAGGACTCGTTGCAGCGACGCCTCGCCCGGTTGTCCGACGTGTCGGTCACCAACGTGCTGTGGGTCGACAACGACACACAGCCGCGGATGAAGGACGGCATCGAAGGTCTGCTCATGCGGGCGACCACCGTGAAGTCGGCAGGTGCGCGCCTTCGTGACGCGGAACCGGAGGAGATCCCCGTGGTCTCCTTCATGAAGGACATTCTGCCCGGCGCCACCAGCATCGACCTGTGGGTCGCCAACACCCACGAGCCGCACTTCGTCAGTCTCACGACCGCCCGGCACCCGGCTGCGCCGCGGCTGTTCAGGTGGGACAACGATTTCGCCTGGTCGTACGGCGGCAACGTCACCGACTCGATCAGGGAGAAGGTGAAGCGGGCCGGCGGCAACGTCACCGGCAAGCTGCGGGTGAGCCTGTCCTGGTTCAACCACGACGACCTCGACCTGCACGTGTTCGAGCCCAACGGCGACCACATCTGGTACCAGGAGAAGCGCAACAAGCTGGACGTCGACATGAACGCCGGCGGGGCGCTCTCCCGCGAGCCGGTGGAGAACGTCACCTGGACCGACCGTGTCCCGGACGGTGAGTACCGGATCGAGGTGAACCAGTACCGCAGGCGGGACAGCACCCAGGTCGGCTTCGTGATCGAGACCGAGAGCAACGGGAGGATCGAGCATTACCGCCACGAGCGCGCCCTCGGCCACAAGGAGACCGTCGAGGTGGGCCGGATGACGGTTGGCGGCGGGGTGATCACCGCTTTCCGGCCGGGCAAGGACGTACAACCGGGCAGTGCGGGCAAGGAGGTGTGGGGTATCACCACCGAACAGTTCGTCCCGGTGTCCACCATCATGTACTCGCCGAACTACTTCGACGACAACGAGGTCGGCAACCGGCACTACTTCTTCATCCTGAAGGGGTGCGTGAACGACCAGCCGGCGCGCGGGATCTACAACGAGTTCCTCCGCGCCGACCTGCAACCGCACCGCAAGGTGTTCGAGGTTCTCGGCGACCGCACCAAGTGCGAGCCGTCTCCGGATCAGCTGTCCGGCCTCGGCTTCAGCTCCACCGTCCGCAGCTCTGTGGTCGCCAAGGTGACCATGACCGGCGGCCGGCGCCGCCTCATCAGCATCCAGTTCTGACTTCCCTGTCCAGATATTCCAGAGAGGCTGCCGTGACCATTTTCGAGAAGGCCACGCGGGAGAAGTTCCGCTATCCGTCGGCCAAGGGACTGCTGACCACGGAACAGTTGTGGGAGCTTCCGCTGACCGCCAAGTCCGGCTTCAGCCTCGATGATGTGGCCAAGGCGGTCAACGCCGAGCTCAAGGCCGTCGACACCGAGTCGTTCGTGGCCACCGAGGCCAATCCGGCCAAGGCGACCTGGGAGGCCAAGTTGGAGGTCGTCAAGCACGTCATCGCCGTCCGCCTCGCGGAGGAGCAGACGGCGAAGGCGGCGGCGGCCAAGAAGCTGGAGAAGGAGAAGCTGCTGGCGGTCCTGGGCCGCAAGCAGGACGCGGTTCTGGAAAACCTGACCGAGGCGGAGCTGCTGGCCCGGATCAACAACCTGTAGCCCGCCGACAACCGGCATCCGCCAGCAGGTCGGTGCCGGGACGTTCGGGCGCCATGCTGGGCATCGGTTCGTGCCGATCACCGGACACGACCCAAGAGGCTCACGGTGCGCGCTGAGATCAGCTTCGGCGCGCACCGTTTGCACCCGCCGGCCGAGAGCCCGGAAGAGCGCGCCCGCGAGCCGTGGGACGGCCCTGGCGTCGAGTCGGCTGTCCGGTCCCGACGCCGGCACCGCTCGACCCCTCATCCCGAGCACACCGTTGGCGATCCTCTGCTGCTGCTGCTGCTGCTGCTGCTGCTGCTGCTGCGGGCCGGGTCGCGCCCGTCTGCCGAGCGTGGCCCGGCGGCGCCGCCCGGCCCGTGGTCGATTTACATCGACAGCCGTCTTTACTAACATCGTGGCTGGGAGTCGCCAAGCGCTGCTGGGCAGCAGTGCCGTCCACCTCTGGGACGGCTTGAATCGATCGGCGTCACCTTCTCCGGGGTGGGCACCGAGCGAGGGCCACTGGGCGCCGGCGCATCCACTGGAGCATCGATGAAAATCTCACGGACAGCACGCCGTCTGGGACTGGGCGCGGTCGCGGTTCTCCTCGCCTCGTTCACGATGGCCGTCGTCAACCAGGCCGATCCGGCCTCGGCGCACGGATCGGTCACCAACCCGCCGTCGCGCAACTACGGATGTTGGGAGCGCTGGGGTTCCGACCACCTCAACCCCACGATGGCCCAGACCGACCCGATGTGCTGGCAGGCGTGGCAGGCCAACCCGAACACCATGTGGAACTGGAACGGCCTGTACCGCGAGAACGTCGGCGGCAACCACCAGGCCGCCGTGCCGGACGGGCAGTTGTGCAGCGGCGGTCGCACCCAGAATGGCCTGTACGCCTCGCTCGACGCGGTCGGCGCCTGGACCGCGAAGCCGATGCCGAACAACTTCACCCTGACGCTGACCGACGGCGCTCGGCACGGCGCCGACTACATGTTGATCTACATCACCAAGCAGGGTTTCGACCCGACCACCCAGCCCCTCACCTGGAACAGTCTCGACCTGGTACTCCGTACCGGCAGCTACCCGACCACCGGGCTCTACGAGGCGCAGGTGAACGCGGGCAACCGCACCGGGCGGCACGTCGTCTACACCATCTGGCAGGCATCCCACCTCGACCAGCCGTACTACCTCTGCAGTGACGTGATCTTCGGCGGCGGCGGCACCCCGCCGCCGACGACCCCGCCGCCCACCACGCCGCCGCCGTCGACCCCGCCGCCGACGACTCCGCCGCCCACCACGCCGCCGCCGGCCGGAAACGGTGCCTGCACCGCCACCTTCCGCAAGACCAACGAGTGGTCCGGTGGATTCGGCGCCGAGGTCACCGTCCGGGCCGGCAACGCCGCCATCTCCGGATGGACGGTGGCATGGACCTGGCCCAACGGCCAGAGCATCACCAACTCCTGGAACGCGACAGTCACCTCGAGCGGTTCTTCGGTCACCGCGTCGAACGTCGCGTACAACGGCTCCCTGAGCGCCAACGCCACCACCAGCTTCGGCTTCAACGCCTCCTGGAACGGCACCAACTCCGCACCCACCCTCACCTGCACCGCCCGGTAACAGCATCGGCGGTGGGGTGGCGCGGCACGCGCCACCCCACCGCCGGCAGGGCCCTGCCGGCGGGGCGGCAGTGCGGACGGACCCGACCTCCGGGCAGAGATCTGTCCGCTGCTCTCCGCCACCATCAGGAACCGCGACGAGGTGAGGAACGACCATGATTTCCCGGGTACGCGTCAGCGGCTGGTGCCGAAGCGGCTTCGTGTGGATCGAGGTGTGCCTGCTGGCCGCGTCGATCGGTGTCGCCGCCCTGGTCACCTCGACCACCCCGAGGGCGGACCCGGCGGTTCTCCGCCAAGAGATCCTGGCCCGGATGCGGACGACCCTCGAGCAGGCGGACCCGACACATCACGGCCACGCCGGGCACGCCGCCCCGCAGGGACCGGCCGGAGAGCAGGCCGCGCAGGCGGTCGTCTGCGGAGTCCATGTCTACGGCTACGAGCCCACCGGGGCCACCACACTGGCCGACGTCCGGACGGTCTACGGCTTCCACCTCTGTGGCGTCGCCGAACAGAAGCGCCATTGGGACGGAGCGGTCAAACTCGTCGGTCCGCTGATCGTGGACATGACCACCCGGCCTCCCGGCGTCGAGGTGGTCGAGGCGACCGCCGACGTCAGGTTCGTCGACCGGCTACGGGAGATGTTCCCCGACAAGTACGAGGACCTGGCACTCAGGGAAGCGTTGCCCGCATCGGAGATGGCCGACCTGCGGCGCCGGTACGACGCCGCCGCCGGCCTCTGACCACGCCGAGCGGCCGGCACCCGCAGGCCCCTCATTCGTCGTCAAAAAATTCAAGGTGGTCTAACTCTAGACCTTTACTGTTAACAGTCCTAATAATAAGGCCCTCGGTTCCGCCCCGATCCGGAAGGGCCACCCCATGCGCCGCCCCGCCATCCTCGCCCTGGCCGCCGTCCTGGCCGCCGGCGCTGCCACCGTCTACCTGGCGTCGTCCGCCTCCGCGGCCGCCGCCTGTTATCCCACCTGGTCGTCGTCCGCCGTGTACGTCGGCGGCGGCCAGGCTTCGTACCAGGGCGTCAACTACCAGGCCAAGTGGTGGACCCAGAACGAGAACCCGGCCACGCACAGCGGCCAGTGGGACGTCTGGGCCAATCAGGGCGCCTGCGGCGGCTCCACCCCGCCGACCACGCCACCGCCCACCACGCCACCGCCCACCACGCCACCTCCGACCACTCCACCGCCCACCACGCCCCCACCGACCGGCAACGGTCAGCTCCCGAAGCACTTCCTCACCGGCTACTGGCAGAACTTCGACAACCCGGCCCGGGAGATCCGGCTCCGCGACGTACCGGCCACCTACGACCTGATCGCGGTCGCGTTCGTCGATGCGACGAACACGCCCGGCGCGGTCTCCTTCAGCATCGACGCGGGCCTGAGCGCCTCACTCGGCGGCTACACCGACGCCGACTTCAGGAACGACGTCGCCACCCTGCACTCGCGCGGCAAGAAGGTGATCATCTCGGTCGGCGGTGAGCGCGGCACGATCTCGGTCGCCAGTTCCAGCGCCGCCACGAACTTCGCCAACTCGATCGTCGGCCTCATCGCCGGCTACGGGTTCGACGGCGTCGACATCGACCTGGAGAACGGCGTCAACGCGACGTACCTGGGTCAGGCGCTGCGTGACATCCGCAACCGGACGAACCCGAACCTGATCATCACGATGGCGCCGCAGACCATCGACATGCAGAGCACCGGCAGCCAGTACTTCCAGTTGGCGCTGAGCATCAAGGACATCCTGACCGTCGTCCACACCCAGTTCTACAACTCCGGTGCGATGCTCGGCTGCGACAACAACGCCGCGTACGGCCAGGGATCGGTCAACTTCCTCGTGGCGCTCGCCTGCATCCAGCTGGAGAACGGGCTCCGGCCGGACCAGGTGTCCCTCGGACTGCCGGCCGCGCCGAGCGCAGCCGGTGGCGGCTACGTCAACCCCTCGGTGGTCAACCAGGCCCTCGACTGCCTCGCCACGGGCACCAACTGCGGCTCCGTGAAGCCGCCGCGCACCTACCCCGGAATCCGTGGCGCCATGACGTGGTCGGTCAACTGGGACGTCACCAACGGCAACGGATTCGCCAACACCGTCCGCCCCCACCTCAACACCCTTCCCTGAACCCCCGCAGGAGAGTGTCATGAAACTCAGGCAGAAGATCCTGTCCCTGGCCGCCGTCACGGTCACCGCCACCGCCATCGCGATCGCCCCGATGACCACGTCGAGCGCGGCCGCGGCCTGCTACCCGGCCTGGTCGTCGTCCGCCGTGTACGTCGGCGGCGGCCAGGCGTCGTACCAGGGCGTCAACTACCAGGCCAAGTGGTGGACCCAGAACGAGAACCCGGCCACGCACAGCGGCCAGTGGGACGTCTGGGCCGACCAGGGCGCCTGCGGCGGCACCACCCCGACCACCCCGCCACCCACCGGCCCGACCAACCCGCCCCCGGCCGGCAGGATGGCGGCGGCGCCGTACGTCTACCCCGGCTGGGGCAACCCGCCGGCGCCCTCGACGATCACCGGCCAGGGCGTCCGCGCGTTCACCGTCGCGTTCGTGCTGGCGAACGGCTGCAACCCGGTCTGGGACGGCGAGGGCGGCCTGACCGGCGGCGTCCACGAGTCCTGGATCAACCAGGCCAAGGCCGCCGGCGCCACCATCGTCCCGTCGATCGGCGGCTGGCAGGGCAACAAGCTCGGCCCGAACTGCGCCACCCCGGAGGCCCTCGCCGGGGCGTACCAGAAGGTCATCAACACCTTCGGGCTCAAGGCCATCGACATCGACATCGAGAACTACGACGAGTTCGAGAACTACACGGTCGCCGACCGCATCGTGAGCGCCCTGGGCATCATCAAGCGCAACAACCCGGGCGTCACCACGATCCTGACCTTCGGTACGACCACGAGCGGACCCAACGTGCACGGCGTCCGGCTGATCAACCAGGCCCGGGCGCTGAACGCCAACGTGGATGTCTTCACCATCATGCCGTTCGACTTCGGCGGCGGCGCGGACATGTACACCAGCACCCGCAACGCCGCGGAAGGCCTGAAGAATCAGCTGAAGTCCACGTTCGGCTGGAACGACCAGACCGCCTACGCCCACATGGGCATCTCCGGCATGAACGGCCTGTCCGACCAGCAGGAGGTCACCACGCCGGAGACCTGGACGCGGATCCGGGACTACGCCAGGAGCAACGGGCTCGCGCGATTCACGTTCTGGGCGGTGAACCGGGATCGGGGCTGTGCCGGCGGTGGCGTGGTGTCCAACTGCAGCGGCATCGCCCAGAGCGACTGGGAGTTCAGCCGGATCTCCGCCGGCTTCTGAGACCTGTTCCACCAGGGCGGTGGAGCCGCGGAGGAGTCCGGGCGGCGGCCCGGACTCCTCCTCGCCCCGAACATCGCCGGCACGTGCCTCGATGCCTATCCGCCCGAGGTGCTCCGGATTGCCTTGAGGGCCGTGTCGAGTGCCTGGTCCGCCGGGACGGGTACATCGGGGACCACTCCGACGCCCTCCCAGTTGGTGTCCAGATGCTCGACCCGGCGGATCCCCTGGTTCTCGGTCCTGAGCAGCGCGAGGAACGCGGCTCGCCCCCCGTCCTCGTCCGCGGGGTCCAGCGACTGCGGCTGGTACGTCCACAGCAACCGCAGGTGCTTGTCCGGGCACACCTCCTGAAGGTGGGCGGTCACCGTCTCGCAGAGCGCCGGCCCGTCCAGGTGCTCGTACTCGCCTGCCGCGAGACGGCGCCGGATCGCGGCGTCGATGTCCACGACCTTCGCAGGAAAGACGTACCCTGCCTCGATCCGATCCAGTGCCTGTTCGATGATCTGTTCGTTGGAGAGCACGGCGGGTCACGCTAGACCGCGGAGAGCCTGGTGACCATCGACTTTCGCGCGCCGTGCCGAGGGAGCGGTGGTGAGGATCGCCGTTCAGCTCACCTGGCGGGGGAACGGCCGGCAGGAACCGCCCCGCAACCACGGCGATGCCGGATCGGCATGAACACCGCCGATTCCGTCTTCGACCGCATGCCCGGTCGCTGCCGGGGTCGAGTCCTGCCCAACCGACGCGGTCCGGCGCCGGACGCACGACATCGACAAGGAGTGATCATGGTGCTCGCCCCACACCGTCTGGTGGCCGCGGTGTCAGCGGTGGCCCTCGCCGCCTGCGGTCCCGCCGATGCCGGCGATGCCGCCGAACAGCCGACGCCGGACCGTCCGGCGACGGCCACCGCGTCCGCCGCGGCCGACCGGGACCGCGCGTTCCGGCAACTGGAGGAGACGTTCGACGCGCGGCTGGGGGTGTACGCGATCGACACCGGCACCGGCACGACGGTGGGCTACCGGGCCGACGAGCGGTTCGTGTACGCCTCGACGTTCAAGGCGCTGGCCGCCGCGGAGGTCCTCGACGAGACCACGGATGCCGAGCTGGACCGGGTGGTGCGGTACTCGGCGGACGACCTGGTCACCTACTCGCCGATCACCGAGAAGCACGTCGCCGACGGCATGACGCTGCGCGCGATCGCCGACGCGGCCGTGCGCTACAGCGACAACACCGCCGGTAACCTGCTGCTGCGCCGGCTCGGCGGACCGCAGAGGTTCGAGAAGGAACTGCGCGGCGTCGGCGACAGGGTCACCGACCCCGCACGGTACGAGACCGCGCTCAACGAGGCGCGCCCGGGTGACCGCAGGGACACCAGCACCGCGCGGGCCCTGGTTCAGGACCTGCGGGCGTACGCCGTCGGCGACGCCCTCGACCCCGCGGACCGCGACATCCTCAACGGCTGGCTGCGGGGCAACACCACGGGCGGCGAGCTGATCCGCGCCGGTGTGCCCGACGGCTGGGTCGTCGGGGACAAGACCGGTTCCGGCGGCTACGGCACCCGCAACGACATCGCGGTGGTCTGGCCACCGGACCGGGCGCCGATCGTGCTCGCGGTGCTGTCCAGCCGCGACCAGAAGGACGCCGCCTACGACAACGCCCTGATCGCCCGGGCGGCCGAGGTCGCGATCGCCGCGTTGTGACGGCGCCGCCACCAGCCGGTGCGGCGCCAGCCCCTACGGCAGCGCGGGCGCAGGCCGCGGTGAACGCGCCGGTCGCCGGCAGGACCGACACCACCGGCGCCGAGAACCACGAATGTCACGGTGCGGCGGTGACGCGGTGACACTGCCCGCGCCGTCCGGCGAGCGCTGCAATGGGCATGCCACTCCGCTTGGAAGGAACCCCATGGACGCCACACGAACCGACGAACCGACGCATCGTCACCGACCGGCCGTCGACCGCTCCCGGCCCTTCGGGGCCCACCTGCGGATGAGCTGGTGGAAGCCGCTCGTGGTCATCGGTGTCCCGCCGCTGGTGATGCTGGTCCTCCAGGTCCTGCTCTATCAGCTCGTGGGCGCCGTCGAGGGCAGCGAGGACCCGATGTCCCCCACCATGACGCCGCTGAAGTCCCTGGCCGTCAACCTCAGCATCGGCGCGTCCGGCGTGGTGGCGGTCCTGCTCCTGGCGCGGATCGCCGGGGTGCCGTGGCGCAGCCTGATCAGCTCACCCCGGGCCTTCGACGCCCGCCGCCTGACGTACTACCTCGTGGTGGCCGCGGTGCTTGTGGGCGCGGGGATCGGCGTCGTGGCGCTGGTGGCGCCGGACTCCGCGGGCTGGACCACCTTCGGTGTCACCGGCACGACGATCGGCCTGCTCGCGGTCACCGTGCTCAGTACGCCGCTGCAGTCCGCCGGCGAGGAGCTGTTGTGGCGCGGCGCCGTATTGCCCGCCGCCGCGTCCTGGGTGCGTGCGGTCCGGCCGGCACTGGCCGTCGGGCTCGTCGTGTCCAGCCTGGGCTTCGCCGTGCTCCACGGGTCGAGCGACCCCTGGCTGTTCGGCTACTTCACCGTCATCGGCCTCTGCACCGGCCTGATGGCGATCATCAGCGGCGGCATCGAGGCGCCGGTCGCCTTCCATGTCGCCAACAACGTCCTGTTCGGGATCGTCAGCACGGTGCTGGCCGACGGCGAGCCCTACGCGATCGACCGCGCCACCGACTCCGGCGACGCGTCCCTGCTGATCCTGGCGGCCGTCAACATCGCCATGGTGGTGCTGGTCCGGTCGCGTGAGCGGCGGACCCGGCCCACGACCCCCGGCTAACCCCACCAGGACAGGGCGCCCGTGCGCAGGTGGTCGTGCAGGGAACGGGCAACCTGGGCCATCGTCGCCTTGCTGCCGGGCTGGGCGACCGCGGGCACCCGGGAGGCGGTGAGCGCGGCGACCGACTGGGGAATGCCCGCCGCGGCGGCGCCGGAGGGGAAACTGCCGCGACCGCTGACGGCGACGAAGGCCCGGCAGGCAGCGACCACATCCACCTGCCGAACCTATACCTGAACGCATGGAACCGACGGCAGGAGGCCGGACGAGGGACGTCCCTCGCTACAACCAGTCGTGTTCGCGGGCGTACCGGGCGGCCTCGTGGCGGGTCCGGGTCTGGGTCTTACGCATGGCGTTGGAGAGGTAGTTGCGGACGGTTCCCGGCGCGAGGTGCAGTCGGGCGGCGATGTCGGTGACCGAGTAGCCCTCGCCGGTGACCCGGAGGACGTCGGCTTCGCGGTCGGTGAGGGGGGAGTCGTCGGTGACGGCGAGCGCCGACACGTCGGGATCGATCCAGCGCTTACCGGCGTCCAGGGCGGCGATGACGGAGGTGATGTGGGCCGGCTCGGCGGATTTGCTGATGAAGCCCTGGACGCCAAGTTTCAGGGCCTTGCGGAGCACGCCGGGGCGGGCGTGCCGGGTCAGCATGAGGATCACCTGCTCGGGTCGCGTTCGGCGGATCTCGGCGACCGCGCCGAGGCCGTCCACGCCGGGCATCTCCAGGTCGATGACCAGGACGTCGGGCCGGTGCCGCAGGGTGGCCTCGACGGCTGTCTCCCCGTCCTGCGCCTCGGCGAGAACGGTGATGTCACCCTCCAGGGGCAGCAGCGCGGCGAGGGCCGTCCGGAGCAGCACCTCGTCGTCGGCGAGCACGATTGTCGTCATCGACCGTCCTCCTTCAGAGCCGGTGGCTTCACCGCGGCACGGGCGGGCGGGAACGTCGCGGCCGTCCGGAAGCGCCCCTCGTGCTGCTCCACGATCAGCTGACCGCCGTCACCCGCCAGCCGTTGCCGCAGCGCGGACAGTCCCCTGAGCTCCGGTGGGGTGTCGGCGGTCGCGCCGTCGTTGACGATGGTGATGCCCGACCCGGCAAGCGTGATCTGCACCTGGGTGGCCTGCGCGTGGCGCAGGATGTTGGTGGTGGTCTCGCGCAGCACCTGCCCGAGCAGTTCGCTGACGCGGGCGTCGACCTCGGCCTCCCGGGTCACCCGCACCCGGATGCCGGCGGCCTCGAACAGGTTCTTCGCGTTCTCGATCTCCGCGGTCAGGTTGAGCCGCCGTTGGGCGTACGCGAGTTCCTTGGTCTGGGTGATGGTGTCACTGACCAACGCGTACGTCTCGCGCAGTTCCTCCTCGGCCCGCTCGGTGTCGCGGAGCAGCAGTCGCTGGGCCAGGGCGATCTTCAACTTGACCACGTGCAGGGTGTGGCCCTGGATGTCGTGCAGGTCGCTGGCGAATCGCACGCGCTCCCGGACGACGGCCAGTTCCGCCTCGCGTTCCCGGGTCTGTTCGAGTTCCCGGATGAGGTCGTAGAACCGCTCGCCCACGATCGTGAAGGCCGTCACGACGACGGTGAGGGCGGTCGGGACGAGGACGTAGGTGACCAGGACGTGAGCGACGTCGTCCCGCTGCACCAGCAGCCGTGCCGCGCCGACGACGGCGACGTAGGAGAACAGCCCGGCCACCGCCGGCCCGCGGTGCCGCCGGACCTCCCGCAGGGCGAGGGACCCCACGGCGCAGAACCCCCAGTAGGCGTTGGGACTGCCGGTCACCAGGACCCCCAGCGGCCACACCGCTGCCCCGACGACCAGGCAGGGCACCGCCACCCGGGCCAGGTCGTTGGCCGTCCATCGCTCGAAGGCCACCACGGCCGCCACCGCCCCCGGCGCCAGGATGACGATGTGCCACCAGGTGCGCGCGTCGATGTAGAGGAGGACCGCGGCGGCGAACACCACGGGCGGTAGTGACGTGACGAGATTGAGTCGGCGCAGCCTGCCCTGCGTCGACTCGGTGAAGCGCGGTGATCTCGCGGTCACCACACCAGTATCCGGCAGCCGCGGGTCGCGACCAGTGACACCACGTCACATGCGGTGATGACACCGCGCCACTGACGGGTCGGCGGCGCCCGCGCTGTCATGGGTGCATGTCCACCTCACCCGTCATCGAAGTCGACCGGCTGAACCTCACGTACGGTGACTTCCACGCCGTCAAGGACCTTTCCTTCGAGGTACGGCCCGGAGAGCTGTACGCGCTGTTGGGCACCAACGGTGCCGGGAAGACCTCGACCCTGGAAGTCGTCGAGGGACACCGGAGGCCGACCTCCGGGACCGTCCGCGTCCTCGGGCACAGCCCGCAGGACCGCCGTCTGGTCCGTCCCCGGATGGGCGTCATGCTCCAGGAGAGTGGTTTCTCCCCGGACCTGACGGTTCGCGAGTCCGTCCGGCTCATCGGCCGGCTCACCCGGCGCGGCGACGACGTCGACCGGGTGCTCGACCTGGTCGACCTCACCGGGCGGGCCGGCCGCAAGGTGTCGCAGCTCTCCGGCGGGGAGAAGCGGCGGCTGGACTTCGCCACCGCCGTCTACGGCACCCCAGAGTTGATCTTCCTGGACGAGCCGACCACGGGCCTGGACATCCAGTCCCGCGACGCCGTCTGGGCGACCGTGGACCGGCTCCGCGAGAACGGCGCCACCATCGTGCTCACCACCCACTACCTGGAGGAGGCGCAGCAGCGCGCCGACCGCATCGGACTGATGCACCAGGGCACCCTGCACCGCGAGGGCACGGTGGCGGAACTGACCCGCACCCTGCCGGCCGTCATCCGCTTCTCCGTCCCGGCCGGGGCGCCGGCGCTGCCGCTGCAGGCGGCGGTCGACGCCGAGGGGAAGGTCGTCGTCGAGACGTTCGGACTGCAGAAGGACCTGCACGTCCTGCTCGGTTGGGCCCAGGACCACGCCGTCGAGCTGCAGGGTCTGGAGGCCGGGCCGACCCGCCTCGACGACGTCTTCCGCGCCATCAGCAACTGAGCCGCGACCTCGACAGGAGTCCCCCCGTGTTGTCCATCGCCGCAAGCGAGCTGATCCAGATCTTCCGCAACCGGCTGGTACTGATCACCAGCCTCATCATCCCGGTGGTCGTCAGCGCGTTCTTCGTCCGCCAGCACGAGACCTATGCCGCCCTCGGCAGCCTCGGCTACATCGCCGCGATCGTGATGTTCACGATCACCGCGTTCGGGCTCTACGCCACCGCGGTCACCACGCTGGCCTCCCGGCGGCAGAACCTGTTCCTCAAGAGACTGCGCTCCACCGCCGAGGGGGACGCCGGCATCCTCGCCGGCCTGCTGCTGCCCGTCCTCGTCCTCGCTGTGGTGCAGGTGACCGCCGTCCTGACCGCCCTGGCCGTGGTCGCCGGCGGACCGGCCGACGTCGCTCTGCTGGTCGTGGCGTTCCTCGCGACCCTGGCCATGATGGTCGGCCTGGCCCTGGCCACGGCCGGACTGACCAACTCCCCGGAACACGCTCAGGTCACCACCCTGCCCGTTACCCTCGGTGTGATCGCCATGGCCACCTGGGTCGGCATCTCCGGCACGGAGAACCTCGCCTGGCTCAAGCGGCTGCTGCCCGGCGGCGCGGCCACCGAGCTGACCATGAACGCCTGGAACGGCGGGGTCGGCGTGACCGACTCCCTGGTCCTGCTCGCGCCCACGCTCGGCTGGGTCGTCGTCTCCGTCGCCCTCGCCACCCGCCTCTTCCGCTGGGAGCCCCGCCGATGACCACCGCGCCCCGGTCGGACGCCCCGACCCTCGTCGAAGACCTCCTCCTGCTCCTGTTCCAGCCCACATCCGGGACCATCGCGGGGGAGAACACCCTCTTCTACGTCCTCGGTGGCGCGGTCCTCGGGGATCTGGCGCTCGGCGACCACCTGACCACGGCGGACCGTGGGCGGGTGAGCGGCGTTGCGGGTCACCCACCGTCGGACGACCTCCTCCGCCCGGCCTGGAACTACCTCACCGAGAAACCGAGGGGAGTGCAGACCGCACTCGCGGCGATCGGTCCCGCCCTGCGCAAGCCGGTGTTGGAGCGGCTCGTCGCCCGTGGTGACATCGACGAGGTGCCGCGCAAGGTGCTCGGCCTGTTCCGGACCACGGCCCTGCGCGACGGCAGGACCGAACGACGGGCCCGCCTGCTCGCCGACGTTCGGCAGGTTCTCGTGGAGGGTGCGGAGCCGCGAGCCCGGGTCGCCGCGCTCGCGGCGCTGCTCTCGGCCAGCGGAACACTGCCGCAGTTCCACCGCGAGATCCCGTGGACGTCAGAGGTGATCACGCGGGCCAAGGCGCTCGAGCGCGGCGACTGGGGTGCCGACGCCGCGGCCGAGGCGGTGACCCGTACCGTCACGGCCACGGTCGTCAACAGCGTCGTCGTGGCCGTCACCGTGCTGCCTCGGAGCTAGGGCCTGACGGGTCACGACCGAAGCGCCATGACGCGGTACGGGGGCGCCGGGTCGGCCTCCCGCCGGACCGGCGCACCCGCCGGTCCTCCGGAGGCGGGAAAAACACGAGTCACCGAACAGGGGAGTGGTTCACAGTGCGGAGCTCGCAGTCGGCCGAGGCCGACGTGACACGGGTGCTGGTGACCGGTGCTCGCGGCAAGACCGGCCTACCACTGGCGGCACTGCTCGGGGCGCGGCCGGGCCTCGAGGTGCTCGGCGGCAGCAGCGACCCGTCCACCGTCGACATCGACGGGGTTCATCCCACCGCGTTCTCGTGGGACGAGCCGTCCGGATGGGCGGCGGCGGCCGCGGACGTCGACGCCGTGTACGTGGTCCGGCCGGACCGCGCGGACGCGCCACAACTCGTCGCCGCGTTGCTGTCCGGGACGTCGACCCGGACCCGGGTGGTCCTGCTGTCCGACCAGGACGGCGGCGACCCGGGCCCCGACCACCCGGGCCCCGCCGGCTGGGCGCCGCGTGTCGAGCGGGCGGTACGCGACAGCGGGCGCCCCTGGACGGTCCTGCGGCCGGGCTGGTTCATGCAGGTCCTCACCGATCCGCGCTTCTACCGCGACCAGATCGCCGGCGCCGGTGAGCTGCCGTTTCCCAGCGGCGACGCCACGGTGGCCTGGATCGACGCCCGGGACATCGCGGCGGTCGCGGCGCGAGCGCTGCTCGACGACGGGCATGCCGGCCGGACGTACCGGATCTCCGGTCCGGAGGCGCTGTCGTTGCCGCACACCGCGGAACTGCTCTCCGCCGCGGCGGGACGTCCCGTGACCCACCGGGACGTGACGATCGAGGAGGCTGTCGCCGGTCTCGAGGGCTTCGAACGGGACCTCTCCGCGCTGACGTTCGAGCGGGTGCGTGCCGGCGGCTTCGCGGAGGTGACCGACACCGTCGAGCGCGTCACCGGGCGGCCGGCGCGTACGCTGCGGAGCTTCCTCGCCGACAGCGAGCCGGCACTGCGGTCCGGGGGGCGCGGCGGCCGACGGTGAGGCCGCGCGCCGATCACCAGGCGCAGGGCACGTAGTCCTTCAGGAAGCAGCCGTACAGGTCTTCGCCCTGCTCGCCGCGGACGATCGGGTCGTAGACCCGGGCTGCGCCGTCCACCAGGTCCAGCGGGGCGTGGAAGCCGGCGTCCGCCAGCCGCATCTTCGTCGGGTGCGGCCGCTCGTCGGTGATCCAGCCGGTGTCGACGCTGGTCATGAGGATGCCGTCGGCCAGCATCTCCTGCGCGCTGGTCCGGGTCAGCATGTTCAGCGCGGCCTTGGCCATGTTGGTGTGCGGGTGCCCCGGCCCCTTGTAGCCGCGGCCGAACTGGCCCTCCATCGCCGACACGTTCACCACGTACTTGCGGCGGGCGGTCGCCGCGGCCATCGCCGGTCGCAGCCTGCTGACCAGCACGAACGGCGCGGTCACGTTGCACAGCTGCACTTCGAGCAGTTCGACCGGGTCCACCTCGTGCACCCGCTGCACCCAACTGTTGACGGGTTCGAGGTCCGGCACCAGACCGCCGGCGTCGATGGCGCTCGCTGCCGCGACCCGCTCCGGCGACGCGGAGCCGCCGGTCAGCGCCAGCGCGGTGAGCGCGTGCGGGGTGAGCGCCGGCCGCGCCGGGGCGGTCAGGCTGCCGGCCGGGTCGCTCCTGCCGGCCGACGGGGCGAACGTGATGATCTCCGGCAGCGGACCGTCCGGCAGCGCCGCCGCCTCCGCGGCCAGGAGCGGCGCGTACGCCCCGGGAGTGCGGCGGACGGTCTGCGCGGCGTTGTTGATCAGGATGTCGAGCGGTCCCTGGTCGCTGACCGAGTCGGCGAGGGCGATCACCTGGGCGGGATCGCGCAGGTCGATGCCGACGACCCGCAGCCGGTGCAGCCAGTCGGCGCTGTCGGGCATCGAGGCGAACCGGCGGACCGCGTCGTGCGGGAACCGCGTGGTCACCGTCGTGTGCGCGCCGTCGCGCAGCAGCCGCAGCGCGATGTACATGCCGATCTTGGCCCGGCCGCCGGTGAGCAGCGCACGCCGGCCGCTCAGGTCGGTGCGGGCGTCGCGGCGCTCCCGGTTGAGCGCGGCGCAGGGCGGACAGAGCTGGTGGTAGAAGGCGTCCACCTCGCGGTAGCGCTGCTTGCAGACGTAACAGCCACGCGGGGTGTGCAGGAAGCCGGCAGTGGCGCCGACGGTGGGGGAGGCCAGCGGGATGCCCTGGGTCTCGTCGTCGATCCGCCCGGGAGCGCCGGTGGCGGTGGCCGCCGTCACCGCCCGGTCGGCCGCCAGGACGGCGTTGCGGCGTTCCTCGCGTCGCCGCTGCTTGATCACCTTGTAGAGCTTCGCCGTGGCCCGTTGCACCCGCACCACGTCGGGGTGGTCGGGAGGCAGGTCCTCCAACGCCTCGAAGACGCTGAGGCAGGTCTCCAGCCGATCGCGGTCAATGCCGTTCTGGCCGTTCTCGGTGCTCTTGTCCGCCGTCATGCCGCCGCTGTCTCATTCCGTTCCCGCACCGGATCCACCCGGCCCCCCACGTCCGACCCGGAACTGTACGCACCGCCCGGGCGTCGACGCATCCCGCGTCGGCCCGTCGGTCCGCGACCGTCGGGGCGAACCTCGCCCGGGGGAACGAACGGCGCGTATCCGGCCAGGACGGGCCGGGACGGGAGCGACCACGCAGAGGTGCGGGCCCGTGACCGGGCTGGTTGTCATCCCCTTCTACATCGTTATAAATTTGTGTGCGTCCATGTTCGACGGAGGAGGTAGTTCTGGACTGCGCACTGGCCTTCGATGCCACCTACGCCCCCCACGCCGCCGTCGTGGTGTCCACCGTGGTCGCCCACATGCCGGCGGAACCGTTGCGGTTCTGGTTCGCCGCGGGCGACGACGTCACCGAGCGGAGCCGGGCCGCCCTGACCCGGGCGGCCGGGCACGCCACCGTCTCCTTCCTGACGGTGGACCCGCCCCCGATCCGCCTGCCCGGCTCCCGCGAACCCCACCTGAGCTATCTCTCGGCCGCCATGTACCTGCGGCTGCTGATCCCGCACGCCCTGCCGCCCGACGTCCACCGGCTGGTCTATCTCGACTCGGACGTGCTCTGCACCGGCTCGCTCGCGGAGCTTCGTGACCTCGACCTGGCCGGCGCGCCACTGGGCGCGGTCCGGGACGCGTTCACCCGCCGGCTCATCGACACCGGCGGCCTGCCGGGCATCTACGGCCGCTACCACGACCTCGACGCCCAGGCCCCGTACCTCAACTCCGGGGTGCTGCTCATCGACGTGCCGCGGTGGAAGGCGCTCGACGTCACCGCCAAGGCGCTCGACTACGTCGCCCGCCACGCGGACGAGTCGCGCTTCCCGGACCAGGACGCCCTCAACCACGCCGTCTACGGTCGGTGGACGCGGATGCCCAAGCGCTGGAACCACATGATGGCGTGGCGACTCGACCCGCGCGTCGGCGGGAGCGTCACCGACGCGTCGCTCATCCACTTCGCCGGCCCGGTGAAGCCGTGGCAGCCGGAGTTCCCCGACGGCGTGTACCGGCAGATGTACTGGCGACACCGCCGCCGTACCGAGCTCGTCACCGCCCGACACCGGTGACCCGGAGCGGCCCGCGGCGGCCCGGTCGGCTGTCGCCGCGGGTCCGCCCGGGCGTGCACAGGCGCTGCGCCGGTTGGGGTGGGACCGGTTGATCCGGGACCACCGGACGCTCCGGGCGCGGATCGGACGGCTCGCGGTCGCCTCGCGAGTCTGACCACTTCGCGTCAACGGGTGGGGCTGACGTTCCTCGTGGCCGGGGCCGGCCTCACACCGGCGTCCTGCCGGACGCACGCCACGTCCCGGCGAGCGCCGCGTCGTGGGCCCAGGCGGCGAACGACCGGCCCGGACGGCCGAGCGGTCGGGCCACGCCGTCCGTGGTCGCGCACGACGGTCAGGGGCGGGGGAAGACCGGCACCGGCTGGTCCTCCGGGTCGAGGTCGAGCCCGGCGGGCCCGATGATCCGCGGATCGGGTACGCCGACGACCGAGGCGTCCTTGCCGGCGTAGTCGAAGCGGTGCAGCACGTGGCGCATCGCCGCCAGCCGGGCCCGCTTCTTGTCGTTGCTCTTCACCACGGTCCACGGGGCGTCGGCGGTGTCGGTCCAGAAGAACATCGCCTCCTTGGCCTCGGTGTAGTCGTCCCAGCGGTCGAGGGAGGCCAGGTCCATCGGGGAGAGCTTCCACTGGCGCACCGGGTCGACCTTGCGGATGACGAAGCGGGTGCGTTGCTCGTTGCGGGAGACCGAGAACCAGAACTTGACCAGCCGGATGCCGGAGCGGACCAGCATCCGCTCCAGGTCCGGGGCCTGCCGCAGGAACTCCAGATACTCCTTGCGGGAGCAGAAGCCCATCACCCGCTCCACGCCGGCCCGGTTGTACCAGGACCGGTCGAACAGCACGATCTCCCCGGCCGCCGGCAGGTGCGCGAGCCAGCGCTGGAAGTACCACTGGCCGGCCTCCCGCTCGTCCGGCTTCTCCAGGGCGACGACGCCGGCTCCCCGCGGGTTGAGGTGCTCCATGAAGCGTTTGATCGTGCCGCCCTTGCCGGCGGCGTCGCGACCCTCGAAGAGGATCACCATCCGCTCGCCGGTGTCCTTCACCCAGTCCTGGAGCTTGAGCAGCTCGATCTGCAGCAGGCGCTTCTCCCGGTCGTACGCCTCCCGGTCGAGACGCTCGTCGTAGGGGTAGCCGTCGCGCCAGGTCTCCACCGGGCGGCCGTCGGGCAGCAGCAGCACCGGATCGTCGTCGTATCCGTCACGTACCTGGTAGTCGGCGTCGAGGTCCAGCAGCGCAGCGTCGGCCATACCGGCCGTACCTACCCCGCCACACCTGCCCCGACGCCTCCGGACAGGGGGAATGCCCGGTCGATTGTGCGGTCGATAGGGGTCCTCCCACGTCGGGACGCCCGGCATCATCGGCCTGCGACGACCGCCCGGTGGCGGCTGCCGGATCTCGCACACTCACCGTCGGTGGAAGGAACTACCGTGTCGACTCGTCGTCAACTGCTGCGCCTCGGCGCGGCGTCGGGCATCGTCGGGGCGACCGGCGGCCTGGCCGGCCTCGCCGGACAGCTGGGCGCGACCCCCGCCACGGCGGAGGCCGCCGCGCCGACCGCCGCGCCCGTCACCCCGTTCACCGTCCCGTTGACCGTGCCGCAGACGCTGCGCCCGGTGCTGCGGACCGCCACCACGGACTACTACTCGGTCACCATGCACCGGAGGCGGCTGGAGATCGTGCCGGGCACCCGCACCGAGGTGTTCACCTACAACGGCGACCTGCCCGGCCCGACCATCCGCGCCCGGTCCGGCCGCCGGGTGGTGGTACGCCAGCGCAACCGGCTCGCCATGCCCACGGCGGTGCACCTGCACGGCGGCGCCACCGCCCCCGAGGACGACGGCTCGGGCGACGCGACGATCCCACCCGGTGGCGAGCGCGTCTACACCTATCCGAACCGGCAGCCGCACGCCACGCTCTGGATGCACGACCACACCCACCACATGGAGGCCGAGCACCTCTACCGGGGCCTGTCCAGCCTCTACCTGCTCACCGACCGCACCGAGGCGGCGCTTCCGCTGCCCGCCGGCCAGTTCGACGTGCCGCTGGTGCTGCGTGACGCCCATCTGGACGCGAACGCCCAGCTGGTCTGGACCATGGACGACGCCGACAACCGCACCACCCTGCTGGTCAACGGGCGGCCGTGGCCGCGCTTCGAGGTGCAGGCCCGGCGATACCGCTTCCGCCTGGTCAACGCCAGCAACCTGCGGTTCTTCCTGCTCCGCCTGGCCGACGGCGGGGACATCACGGTGATCGGCTCCGACGGCGGGCTGCTGGAGGCGCCGGTGACCATGCCGTACCTGCTGTTCTCGCCCGGCGAGCGGCTCGACGTGGTGGTCGACTTCGCCCGCTACCAACCGGGCACCTCCGTGGTGCTGCAGAACATGCTGGGGCCGGGCCCGGCCGAGCAGGTGGGCCACGTGATGCGCTTCGACGTCGTACCGGCGCGGGGACGGGACCGCACCTCGGTGCCGCAGCGGCTGCGTACCCTGCCCGCGCCGCCGACCCCGACCGTGCGCCGCAGCGTCGAGCTGCGGATGGACGAGGCGGGGTCCGGCGGGCACCGGGCGTACATCGACGGGAAGGTCTTCGACCCGGCCCGGATCGACACGACCGTGGCCTGGGGCAGCACCGAGGAGTGGACGGTGACGAACGCCAACACCCTCATGCCGCACAACTTCCACCTGCACCTGGTGCAGTTCCGGGTGCTGGACCGCAACGGCGCGCCGCCCGATCCCACCGAGTCCGGCCTGAAGGACACCGTGATCGTCTGGCCGGGGCAGAGCGTCCGGCTCCAGGCCACCTTCGACACCTGGCGCGGCGTCTACCCGTACCACTGCCACATGGTCGACCACAGCGCGATGGGCATGATGGCCAACCTCCGGATCGTCTGAGTCGGCGGACGAGACGATCATCGACCTCCTGGAGGGCGCCGGGAGCGGACCGCCGCGTGCGGACCGCTCCCGGCGTCACTGTCACCGGTTGCCGTTGACGACCGGCGGCACCAGGCCGACGTACGTCAGGGCGGCCCGGCCGCCGACCACCGCGACGTCCAGGGTGCAGGCGTCGAGCCACTCCTGCCGCACCTTGTACTGGAGGCAGGTGGCCTCGGCCCGCTTGCGGAGCTCCTCGTCGAGATCCCGGGCGAAGAACGGCGCGGACGGGTTGCCGGAGGCGACCGCGCCGCAGGGCGCCAGCAGGGTACGGATCGGGGCGACCCGCCAGCTGGCGCCGAAACGCTGGTAGAGGTCGTCGAAGGAGAGCGGGACGGCGAACTGGGTGCCGTCCTTGGCGGCGAGGCGCTTCGGATCGCCGTCGGGGTTGCCGAGCAGGCCGACCACCGGGGTCGGGTACGTGCCGAGGCCGACCGCCACGTCGATGTAGCCGCTGTTGACCGTCACCCGGATGCTGTTGCCGCTGGAGTCGGTCACCACGTACACGTTGCCGATCCGGTGGATGTCCACGCCCGAGGGCAGATGCAGCGCGCCGTCGGACGGGAGGTCCCTGGTCCGGCCGTCCACGACGAGGCTCTTGCCGTCGCAGAGCGCCACCTTGGTGCTGCCCATCCGCGTGGCGACCGAGCGGTCGACCGAGGCGTTGGGCCAGGTGGGCGCGCCGGACGCCTTGCGGGTCTGCACCTCGAAGCCGCTGCCGGCCTGCGCCTCGACGAAGTCGCCGGAGGCCTGGAAGTCGTACAGCAGGCCGGCGAACGTGTGCTGGTGGGTGTCGCCGATGACGGAGGCCGCCGCGCAGTTGGTCGCCGCGCCGCCGGCGGTGTTCTCCACGAAGACCACGGCCGGGCCGGGCGCGGTGGCGGCCGGCGCGGGCGAGCCGAAGTTCAGGTTGTTGGTCTCGCCGGTGAAGCCCTGGGCCACGCAGATCGGGGCGGCGGTGCCCCCGTAGGTGATCCTCGTCCGGACGTTCAGCGACGCGCCGGCGTTGAAGGTTGCCGCGCCTCCGCCGTCGCTGTTGCCGCCGTAGCCGAACACGTTGAACTCGGACGTGGTCCAGCCGGCCGCCGCGTTGACGGAGTTGGAACCCGCCGCGGTGTAGGCGGTGGCGCCCACGAACAGGGTGGCGCTGTCACTGGTCGCGTTCACCGTGCCGGTCAGCCGCAGCGCCCCGAGGTTGGTGATCGGCTGGTTGGGCACGGCGGCCGCGCCCGGGCTGTTGCGGTAGCAGTAGATGTCGGGGTCGCCGGTGAACGAGAACTGGGTCCAGCCGCCGGCCGGGCAGGCCGCGTTGTACTGCAGGAGCCAGTACTGGATGAACACCTGGCCGCTGGAGCCGTTGTTGGCGTAGACGAACTGCTGCCAGCCCCGGCACCCGGCGTTGGGCGACCCGGCGCAGGCCGTGCTGGCGAAGAAGTCGGTGTTGATCTGGAGGGTGTAGGCGTTCGCCACGGGCGGCCCGGCGTTGGCGATGGGCGAACTCTCGCTCGTCACGTTGACGATGTTCTCGAAGGTGCCGGACGACTCGGAGATGAACCCGCTCGGCGCCTGGGCGGAGATGTCGTTGCCGTTGCCCACCACCAGTGGGCGGATGCTGCGCTTGGGCGTCATCGGGATCGCCGGCGCGGAGGCGCAGGTGGCCCGCTGCCACGCCAGTCGGGGATAGTCGGCGGTGAAGCATCCCTTCGCCGCCGGGTGCGGGACGGCGGTGATCTCCGTCTGCCACGCCTTCAGGCTCGTGGCCGAGGGTGCCGCGTTCGCCGTCGCGGCGGATCCACCCACCGTGATCAGCACCGCCAGCGCCGTGACACCGGTCAGTCTGCGGGTCGCCCCGCGTGTTCGCGCAAAGAGCCCCATCGCCGCTCCATTCACTAGCCGGCAGTGACGTCGCCGGACAGGAAAAGGCAACCATCGATGCGGGGGGTGATCACTCTTTGTGACGGCGTTGTGACACGTCGGAGATGCGCCTCCTCGGAAACCGCGCCGGCGCTGTCAGCTCCACCGGGTGTGACGCCCGTTACCTCTGGGCGGAGGGGGAATCAGCCCGGGTGACGAGGATTTGAACCCAGGTGTGACTGTCGCACCGTCCTCCGCCTCGTCGTGTCCTGACCGGGTGGAGGTCCTCCGATGACCGATGTCCTCCCCGCCGGGACGACTCCCGCCTCCACGCCCGGTGACCTGATGAGCCGAGGGCAGCGGCTGCGGCTCGTGCTGGTCCTCGGCTCGCTGATCGCGATCGGTCCGCTGACGATCGACATGTACCTGCCCGCGCTGCCCGCGATCGTCGCCGACTTCGCGACCTCCTCGGCGGCGGTCCAGTTGACGCTCACCGGCACGCTCGCCGGCCTCGCCCTCGGTCAGCTCCTGATCGGGCCGCTCTCGGACGCCGTCGGCCGGCGTGCACCGCTGGTCGCCGGCCTGGCGCTGCACGTCGTGGCGTCGGCGCTCTGCGTCGTGGCGCCCGACATCGCCGTCCTCGGCGTCCTGCGGGTGGTGCAGGGCCTCGGCGTCGCCGCCACCACGGTGGTGGCGATGGCGGTGGTCCGGGACCTGTTCAGCGGCCGGGCCTTCGCCACCCTGCTCTCGCGGCTGCTGCTGGTGATGGGGGCGGCGCCGGTTCTCGCCCCGACCCTCGGCGGTGGCGTGCTGCGGTGGACGGACTGGCGTGGTGTCTTCGTGACCCTGGCCGTCTTCGGCGTGCTGCTCGTCGCGGTGGCCGCGCTCGGCCTGCCGGAGACGCTGCCACCCGCGCGCCGTCGTCGCGGCGGCGTCGTCGCCACCGTGGGCCTGTACGGCTCGTTGCTGCGCGACCGTGTCTTCGTGGGCCTGGTCCTGGTCGCCGGCCTGGCCATGGCGGCCCTGTTCGCGTACGTGGCCGGCTCGTCGTTCGTCCTGCAACAGGAATACGGGCTCGACGAGCAGCAGTTCGGGCTGGCGTTCGGGGCTGGCGCGGTGGGCCTGATCGGCGCCACCCAGTACAACGTCCGGCTGCTGCGCCGCTGGTCGCCGCAGCGGATCCTCGTCGCCTCGCTGGGCGTGGGGACCCTGGCGGGGCTGGCGCTGGTGGCCTTCGCGGCGACCGGTCTCGGTGGGCTGCCCGCCCTGCTGGTGTCGTTGTGGGTGGTGCTGGCGGCGGCGGGTCTGGCGATGCCGAACGCCCCGGCGCTGGCGCTGTCCCGGCACGGCGAGGCGGCCGGCACCGCCTCGGCCCTGCTCGGCGCCGTGCAGTTCGGCGTGGGCGCGGTGGCCGCGCCGCTGGTGGGCGTGCTGGGCACCGGCGCGGTGGCGATGGCCCTGGTGGTGGCCGGTGGCATGGTGGCGGCGCTGGCGGTGCTGCTGCTGGTCGTCCGGCCGGCCCGGCTGGCCGACCTGGAGCCGGCGCCGGTGGTCGTGGTCGCGCACTGACGAACCGTCCGGCGGTTCCGTCGTTCCCGTCCCGGGCTGCCCCGGGCCGCCTATCGTTCGATCAGGACGACGGTCGGCGCGGCGGGGCACGGTCGGGAGGGCACGATGGGTGGGACGGGTCGACCGGACGGTATCAGTCCGGCCGCGGTCGAGGCGGCGCCGGGACTGTGGCGCGTCGACCTGCAACGCCACGACCTGAGCGTGCCGGGGCGTGAGGTCGTGCAGACCCGGGTGGAGTTCACGCCGGACTCGCCGCCGTTCACGCACTTCCACCCGGGTGAAGAGATCATCTACGTGCTCCAGGGGGCGCTGGAGTATCGGCTCGACGGCCGGCCACCGGTCGTGTGCCACGCGGGTGACGCCCTCACCGTCGGGTACGGCGTGCACCATCAGGCCCGCAACGTCGGGCCCGGCGTCGCCGTCGAACTCGCCACCTACGTGGTGGAGAAGGGCAAGCCGCTGCTCACCAGGGTGGACTGAACCGCCGGCGGCCACCGCGGGACGGCCCCTGGCGCTGGGCGAGCATCGCGGCCGCGGCGCGCAGCTTGGTCGCCGGTTGCTCGCCCGCCGGCCCGAGCACCGCCACGAACCGGTTGCCCAGGTCGAGCACCATCCGGGCGCGGTCGACGTCGCCGATGGTGACCAGGCACAGCGCGTACAGGCCGTAGGTGTTGGCCATCTCCCAGAGGCTGAGCGGGCGGCTCGGGTCGAGCAGGCGCTGCCGCAGCTCGCAGGCCCGGGACGCGGCGAGCGCCGCCGCCTGGGCGTCCGTGTCCGGCGACGGGCCGGTCCGGGCCCGCTCCAGCAACGCGGTCGCCTGGTTGTGGTATGCCGTCCCCATCGCCTCGCGCGTGCGGGGTCCGGCGGCCGGGGGCGGGCCGGCGGTGTGCAGCCCCACCTGCACCGCCCGGTCGAGCAGGTCCATCCGCAGGGTGGGCTGCCCGGCGGCGTAGGCGGTCTCGGCGAGGTCCAGCACCGCCGTGATCAGCTCGGCCAGCGCCTCGTCCCGCTGCGGGCCGGTCGCGTCGCGGGCGGCGTCGTTCAGCTCCTCGAAGAGGGCGACCGCCTCGCGGCCCGGGGTCAGCCCTTCGGCCGCTCGGCCGCGCGCGGCCAGGAGCATGCCGTGTCGCCAGAGCGCCCGGGCCAGTTGCCGCCGGTCGTGCGGATCCACCCGGCCGGGACCGCGTACCGCGTCCCGGTAGGCGGCGACGACGTCGGTCCACAACCGGTCCGCCTCCGACCAGGACGCGCGCGCGGTCGAGCACTCGCGCGCCCGGTCGAAGAGTCGTTCCCGCTCGTCCGGCCCCATCCTGGAAACCGCCCTTCGCCGCCGCCGACACGTCGAACTCCATCGATCGTACGTCCCGGCGGCTCGGCGCGTCCGGCCCGAGGGGTCAGGTCCGGTGGTGCGGGCGGCCGGCGCTCACCCCCGGCGCCACTTCTGGTTGGGGGTGCCCGAGCAGTCCCACAGCTGCAGCCGCGCGCCGTCGCCCGTGTTGCGGTCCTTGATGTCGACGCACTTGTTCGCCTGCGGGTTGATAAGGTCGCCGGCCGCGGTGAGGGTGAACCGCTGGGCGCCGGTGCCGTTGCAGGTGTAGAGCTGCACCGTGGCCCCGTTGGCGGTCGAGCCGCCGTCGACGTCCATGCACTTGCCGTTCTGGCTGCGCAGGGTGGCCCCGCTGAACGTCCACCGCTGCGCGTTGGTGTTGTTGCAGGTCCACATCTGCAGCGGGGCGCGGTCGACGAAGTTCGAGCCGGGCACGTCGACGCACTTGTTGTTCAGGTTGCTGACGAGTGCGCTGGTCGGGGTGCCGGTCCCGCCCGCGCCGAACGGGCTGAGGATCAGTCCGGCGGAGTGGGGATCGCCGTCGTGCACCAGCGACTCGAAGCCGCCGACGTCGTCGAAGGCGAACGCGTACGCCCTGCCGTCGGCCATGTTGGCGTGGATCAGGCGGGCGTACTGGTTGGTGGGGCTGTTGCGGTAGAAGGCGGCCGCGTCGGTGCTGGGCTGGGTGTCGACGGTGCCGAGGGTGCCGCGGTTGAGCGCGGCGCAGAGCGTCCGCGAGATCGGGCCGACGACCTGGTCGTTCGGCGCGGGCAGGTCGCCGTCGCAGCCCCAGACGCTGGCCGAGGAGGGCCGGCGGAACGAGGCGACCACCTGGCCGCTGCCGTTGGTGAAGGTCATGGTGGTGCCGGAGGTCCGGCCGTAGTAGCGGACGGCCGGCTGGTCGGTGAAGGGCGCCACGGTCAGCGTCCTCGTGGTGTACGCGTTCCACGCCGCGGCGATGTACGAGTCCAGGTAGGTGGCACTGAGCAGCCCGGCGCCGGCCGCCTTGCCCGGGGCCAGCACGCGCAGCACGGTGCCGTCCGGGCGGGTCTGGACGGTGTTGGCCCAGCCCGACTGCGCCCGGATCCCGTCGATGACGGCGTCGCGTCCGTTGGCCACCACGTCGCCGGTGCGTCGGGTGACGCCGCTGGCGCCGGTCACCGTCACCGCGTGCGGCACGGCGAACATGTCGACCTGCGAGCTGTTCAGCCACAGGCCGGAGTCGTTGTAGGTGAACTCGCTCCAGTCGAAGAGGACGTCGCGGTTGGCGTCGCCGGCCGCCCACGGGGCGGGCTGGACGAGCCCGTCGGGGGTGAGGAGGAAGGTCAGCTTCTGCCCGAGCGCGAAGTAGACCCGACCGGAGAATCCGCGCGGGAACCGGATGGTGGTGCTGCCGCCGTTGGCGGGGCCGGGGATGGAGACGTCGGGCGCGGGCGCCGGTGGGATCTGGCCGCCGGTCCAGGGCACGAACGTGCCGGCCGAGGTCACGTACCCGAGCCGGCCGGTGGTCAGGTTGGTGCCGATGACGTAGAGGTGCACCGCGTCGGTGCGCCCGGTGGTGTTGGTGACCGTGACCGGTAGCAGGGACGGGCCGACCGCGTGTGCGGGCAGGGCGAGGGGCAGGCCGCCGGCCACGCCGACGAGCAGGGCGGACGCGGCAGCGAGCAGTCTTCTTCGGAGACGCATGGAACACCTCGGGGTGGTGGCGGGGACGGGAGAGCGCTCTCTGAGCGTGAATTCGGAAACAACCTTTGTCAATAGGCGTGTCTCGATGTCTTGCGCTGCTCCGCCCTCAGTAGGCGGGGGTCGGGTGCTCCTCCGGCACGCGCACCGCCGCGCGCGCGTCGAGCACCGCGACGAGCAGCAGGACCAGGGCCGCGCCGATCGAGGCGACCAGCAGTCCGGCCGCGTGACCCGGCACCGCCAGCAGGGCGAGGCAGGCCACGCCGAGGAGTCGGCGCGGGGACACGCGGTCGAACACGAGGCGCTCCAGGCGGGCCCGGCCCAGCAGGTAGATCATCGGTCCGCCGAGCACCACCGCCAGCCAGACCGGATACGGCCGCGCGAACGGGTGGTCCAGCACCAGCCCGTAGCCGACCGCGACCACCACGATGCCGAAGATCATGACGGTGTGGGCGAAGGCCACCGAGCGACCGAACGCGGCGCGGTCGCCGGCCGCGTCCACCGCCTCGCCGAGCAGTTCGCCGGAGCGGAAGAAGTAGATCCGCCACAGCAGCACCGTGGTCACGAACGACACGACCACCCCGCACGTGTGCGCCGCCTCCGGCGTCCCCTCGTTGGTGTAGGCGATGCCGACCGAGATCACGCCCTCCCCGAGCGCGATCATCAGGAACTGGCGGTACCGGTCGCTCAGATGCGCGCCCCCGGTCTCCCAGGCCGCCGCCCGCCCCCGGCCGAGTCGGGGGAGCGGCCAACCGAGCCGGGCCGCGCCGAGGTCGATGGCGACGGCCACGGTCCACAGCACGGTGCGGGCGCTCTCCGACACCGTGGCGCCCCACAACCAGGGAATCGCGCTCAGGCAGTACCAGGCGCCGGACCGGAAGTAGAGCCGCTGCAGCGGAAGGCCGCCCAGCAGGAGGCCGAAGCCCACGGTGCGGCCGACCTGGAGCAGGACGTACGACAGGGCGAAGATCATGCCGCGGGCGTCGAACGCGGCGGGGACCGCCGAGGCCATCATGAACAGTCCGAACGCGCTGACCACGACCGCGAGGCGGACCCCGATCCGGCGCGGCTCGAACCGGGCCGTCACGTACGACGTGATCGTCCACGCCCAGGTCAGGGGCAGGAACAGCAGCAGCGTCCGAGCCGCCGCCATCCACCGGTCTGCGGGCGCCGGAGCCGACAGCCCGGGCACCGCCTGCGCCGCGAGCCGGGTCAGCGCGAACACCACGACCAGGTCGAAGAACAGTTCGGCGAACGTCGCGTTCGGGCCGCTGCCCGGGCCCCGCAACATCCCGATCCCGACCCCGGGACGGCGCGCACCCATCACCCGATCCAACCCGACCGCCCGATCGGGTCGCGACGGAACGCGCTATTCGGCAGCTTTTTCGCTACCCGCGGTTTCCGGGGCGAGACGGTGGAAAGGTGGCAGGAGGACGCCCGCGAACCCACCGATCCTCCAGGAGTACGCCATGAAGGCTCTCGTGTACCGGGGCCCGCACGAGGTCGCCGTCGAGGACCGGCCCGACCCCACCGTCCAGGCCCCGACCGACGCGGTCGTGCGCATCACCACCACCAACATCTGCGGCTCCGACCTGCACATGTACGAGGGGCGCACCTCGGTCGAGGAGGGCAAGGTCCTCGGCCACGAGAACATGGGCGTCGTCGAGGCCGTCGGCGACGCCGTCACCCGGATCCGGGTCGGCGACCGCGTCTCGGTGCCGTTCAACATCGCCTGCGGCACCTGCCGCAACTGCGTGCGCGGCTGGACCAGCTTCTGCCTGCGCACCAACCCGACGGAGGGGATGGACGGCGCCGCCTACGGCTACGCCAACATGGGCCCGTACGACGGCGGCCAGGCCGAGTACCTGCGGGTGCCGTACGCCGACGTCAACCTGCTGCACCTGCCGCCCGGCACGGAGCACGAGAACGACTTCACCATGCTGTCGGACATCTTCCCGACCGGCTGGCACGGCACCGAACTCGCCGGCCAGGCCCCCGGCGACACCGTTGCGGTCTTCGGCGCCGGCCCGGTCGGCCTGATGGCCGCGCACAGCGCGCTGATCAAGGGCGCCGACCGCGTCTTCGTGGTGGACAAGGAGCCCGACCGCCTCGCCATGGCCGAGAAGATCGGCGGCATCCCGGTCAACTTCGCCGCCGGCGACCCGGTGCGACAGATCATGGACGCCACCGACGGCGTCGGCGCCGACTGCGGCGTGGAGGCCGTCGGCTTCCAGGCCCACGACCCGTCCGGCGACGAGCACCCCGAACTGGTGCTGGACAACCTCGTCGACGTGGTCCGCTCGACCGGCGGGATCGGCGTGGTCGGCGTCTACGTCCCGCAGGACCCCGGCGCGCCCGACAAGAAGGCCCAGCAGGGCCGCATCGGCTGGCAGTACGGCACCTTCTTCAGCAAGGGGCAGCGGATGGGCACCGGGCAGTGCCCGGTCATGCGGTACAACCGGCAACTTCGCGACCTCATCATCGCCGGCCGGGCGCGACCGTCGTTCCTCGTCTCCCACGAGCTGCCGCTGAACGAGGCGCCCGAGGCGTACGGGCACTTCGACCGACGCGACCAGGGCTGGACCAAGGTGCTGCTGCACCCCGGCGGCTGACCGCGGGCCGGGGCACGGCGGCGACGACGCGCCCCGGACCGGCGGTAGGATCACGGCTCATCCCGCCCGAGTCCGCCACCCCCGCCGGAGTCCCGCGTTTCCGAGCCGTCAGCCACCCGCGTCACCCGGCGGGCCCGCCGGGTGCTTGCCGTCGTGTTCCTGCTCGTGGTGGCCGGCCTGCCCGCCGGCTCGTCCACGGCCGGGGCGACCGGCCCGTCCACGCTGCGGGTGCTCCAGATGAACCTGTGCAACAGCGGGCGCGCCGGCTGCTACACCGGCCGAGCCGTGCGCGAGGCCGTCGAGGTGATCGCCGCCCAGACGCCGGACCTGGTCACCCTCAACGAGATCTGCCGGGACGACCTGCCCGTGCTGGAGCGCGCCCTCGCCGCCGCCCATCCGCGCGGCACGGTCCGGTCGGCGTTCCAGGCCGCCGGTGACCGGCCCAGCCGCTCCGTCACCCGCTGCCGCAACGGGCAGCCGTTCGGCATCGGGCTGGTCGCCCGGCTCGACACGCGTGCCGCCCGCCCCGACGTCCGCGGCGGGATCCACCCGACGCAGGACCTCGCGGATCCCGAGGAGCGGGCCTGGCTGTGCCTGCGCGTCGGGACCGCGCTGCACGCCTGCACGACCCACCTGGCGAACACCAGCGGCGCCGTCGCGCTGGCCCAGTGCGCCCACCTGCTCGACACGGTGCTGCCGGAGATCCGCCGGGGCGCCGGCTACGCGTCGGCCGTGCTCGGCGGCGACCTCAACCTGAGCCGGGGCGGCGCCCCGGACGTGCGGTCGTGCGTGCCACCGGACCACGTGCGCGTCGACGACGGCGCCCGGCAGCAGATCGTGGCCAGCCGCGGCGTCACGATCTGCTGCCAGCGTGCCGTGGGCATGCGGGGGGCCACCGACCACCCGGCGCTGCTCGCGGTGCTGACGGTCGGTGGCACGCCGGTCGGCGGGTCGGTCGCGCCCTAACGGTGGCGCTCGACCACGTAGTCGGTCAGGTCGAGCAGGAAGCGGCCGTCCTCGGTGTCGGCCGCCGCGCCCAGCGCCCGCTGTCCCTCGCGCCGGGCGGCCTCCGCGAGGTCCCGGGCGCTGCGCCGCGCCGACTCCACGCAGTCGTACGCGAGCAGCCGCCCGTGTAGCCAGCGCACCTCGGACGCGGTGCGCTGCCCGCGCCGCCGGCTCAGGAAGTCGAGCGTCTGCTCGCGTTCGTCGGCGGTGCACCGTCGCATGAAGTCGATGAGGATCAGCGTCCGCTTGCCCTCCCAGAGGTCGCCGGCGATCTCCTTGCCGTAGCGGGCGTAGTCGCCGACGAGGTTGAGCGCGTCGTCCTGGATCTGGAACGCCGCGCCCAGGTACCACCCGTAGCGGTCCAGCACGTCGACCGCGTTCTGCCGGCCGGTGGCGACGAGGATCCCGGCCCGGCACGGGTAGATGCACGTGTACCAGGAGGTCTTCTTCAGGCACATCCGGTAGTAGTCGTCCGCGTCCAGCTCGGACACGTTGTCGCGGATCCAGCCGATCTCGATCGCCTGCCCCTCCAGCGAGTGGCGCAGCATGAGCTCGGTCTCCTCGAACAGCCGCCAGGCGATCCCGGAACCGAGCGCCGCCCGGTTCACGGCGAGCCGCTGCAACGCCAGCAGGTTGGTCATGTTGCCCACGTTCAGGGCGACGCCGACGCCGTACTCGGCGTGCAGGGTCGCCGCCCCGCGCCGCTGCTCGCTCTCGTCCTGGATGTCGTCGTGGATGAGGAAGGCGTTGTGGAACAGTTCCACGGTGACGGCCGCGTTGAGCCCCACCGCCTCCGCGCCGCCGAACGCCCGGCACGTGGCGAGGCAGAGCGCGGCCCGCAGCCCCTTGCCCCACCGGCGCGGATACTCCGCGACCAGGTCGTAGAGGTATCGCGGACCGCCCGACGGCAGGTCGTCGAGCAGCGCGCCGAGGGCGAGCCCGCGATAACGCTCCAGCACCCGTTCCACGTGCCCGCCGGCCACCCCGGTGGTCGGCGCCATCGCCCGGCTACTTCTCCGACCGCGGCCGGCTGCGCGGGGCCGGCGTCGCCAGCCGGTCCGCGAGCCCGTTGGCCACGTCCGGGGCCAGCCGCGCGAGATTGAGGACGGTGTCCAGCGCGTCGTGTGCGTCCGAGGTGTAGCGGCGGACGACCTCGCCGCGCTGGTCGTCGGCCATCTTCAGTTGCGCGACCACGGTGTCGATGAGGGCGTGCCCGTCGGTGCGGACCCGCGCGACGAGTTCGTCGAACGCCTCCGGGTCCACCCTGCGGTCCGCGCTCAGCTTCTCCTCGAGCCGCCGGGCGCCGGCCAGCCCCGCCGCGAGTTCCTCCTCCAGCACCGACGCCGCGTGGGTGACGGTCTCGGAGGTCTCGCCGGCCACCTTCTCGAAACGTTCGTTGGTGCGCTCACGCTCGCCGTTCTCCATGGGCGCAGTGTTCACCCGGGTGCCGACGGCGGGCCAGAGGTGTGTCGCGATGGTGACTCAGCGTATCGACGCAGGTCAGGGTTGATCGAGCCGGGCCTGCAGGGCGGGTGGCGCCACCGACCGGTATCCGTCCCGGATGATCTCGGCCAGCTCGGTCCCGTCGATGCCGGTGTCGAGGCGTACGCCGATCCAGCCCCGGTGCCCGACGTAGGGCGGACGGAAGAAGGTGCGCGGGTCGACCGCGACCAGCTCGACGGCCGCGCCGGCCGGCGCGGCGCACCACAGGTGCGGGAACTCGTCCCGGTGGTGGCCGTCGGGCCAGACGGAGGCGAACGACGTCCGGCCGCGGACGAACCAGGTCGGGGTGCCGTGGCTCAGCCGCTCCGTCACCTCGGGCAGGGCAAGGCAGGTCCGCCGGATGGTCGCCACGATGTCCGTCATCGATCCACGGTACGACGGCGTCGGTCGGCCGGGGCGACCGCGCGCCCCGGCCGACCGCGTCGTCACCGCGCCGGTCGTCCGCGGTCGAGCGCGGCGACCTCCCGTACGGCCGCGGCGATGGCCGGCGCGTCCTTGCGGAGCAGCGCGCCGTGGTTGCTGGCCACCTTCGCGGCGATCCGGATCCGCGGGTTGCGCGCGGTCACCGCGTCGAGCGCGCTGCGGATGCGTTCCTGCTCGTCGCCGCGGCTGCCGAGGGACGTGCCCGAGGCGACCACGTACCGGGTCGGTACGGCGACGGCGTCCAGCACCGGGCCCAGCTCGCGCTCGCGGGAGAGCCGGCCGAGTTCGATGTTGCTCTCCGCCTGCTGCGCCGCGCTCATCCGCGGGGTGAGTCCGGTCGGGCGCAGCAGCGGCGTGAACCAGCCCATCCGCTTGAACAGCGTGCGGATCCGCTGCTCCATCGCGTCGTCGAGCCAGTCGTACGGGAACGCCCCGTCGACCATAACGGCGCCGATGGCGCGGTCCGGGTTCCGGCTGACCCAGTGCGCCGCGACGACCGCGCCGTAGGACCAGCCCACCACCACCGCCCGGTCCACGCCGCGGTGCGCGAGCACGGCGTCGACGTCCCGGACGGCGGCCGCGAACGAGTAGTCCGCCGACTGTTTCGACCTGCCGCGCGCCCTCTCGTCGTAGGTGATGTGCCGCCACCCGGGCCCGAGGTCGGCGACGACGCGCCGCCAGTAGCCCTGGGTGGCGAACTGCCCGTTGAGGTAGATCACCGGGACGCCGGACCCGCCGGTGTCGGTGGCGGCCAGGGCGGTGTCGTCGACCGCCACCGTGCCGGTCCAGCGGGGGAGGGGGGAGGTGCGGGGTGCCGTCATGGTTGTCTCCTCGTCGGTTCGTTCGTCGGGGCGGGTCAGTTGCTGCGGGCGCTGATGTCGCCCCGGCCGGTGGTGGCACGGATGTCGAGCTCGGTGCGACCGTCGTTGCGCAGGGCGTTGTCGATCCGGCCGTGTCCGGTGCCGGCGTCCAGGGCGGCGGAGACGCCGTCGGCGGCGCCCACGGTGATGTCGCCCGACCCGGTACGCAGCACGAGCGTGCCGCGCCGTGCCTCGGCGACGCGGATGTCGCCCCGGCCGGTGCTGACCTCGCCGGGGCCGTCCAGCCGGCCGATCTCCACGTCGCCGTCGAGGGCGTCGAGCCGCAGGCCGGCCGCCTCGTCGATCTTGATCTGCCGGTATGCGCCGGTCACGGCGACGTCGCCGAGGCGGCCGACGCCGCGGAACTCGGCGCCGGAGCAGGTGGCGTCGACCCGCGACCCGGCGGGCAGCTGGACGGTGACCTCCACGGCGCCGGTGGGGCCGAGAAGCCGGTTCGCCACCGCCGAGCTGTCGATCCGCAGGACGCCGTCGGCGTAGTCGGCGGTGGCCCGTTCGGCGGCCCGCACGTCGCGGCCGTCGGCCGGGTCGGCGGGACGGACGTCGACAGTGGTGTCGAGCCGGTCGGCGGCCACCAGTTGGACCCGACCGGCGGGGACGGTCAGGACAGCGGTGATCGGGGTGGGGGTGTTGAAGGTGTGCATCGCGTTCTCCCGGTGCTCCAAAGGTGTTTCCTATGCAGGAAACGCTACGTTGCCTTCAAGTCCCGGGCAACAGCGATGTTGCCTCAGAACGCAGTTTGCCCAGTTCAGCGCACCGTCTTCGTTGCAATGAGCGGCATCACAACGCAACGTTCGCTAGGTCAGTCCGTTGCAATGAGCGGAGATGAACGCTATCGTCGTGGATCACGCGTCGGCGCCGAGGGGGGAACGCGATGCCGGGAGGCAGGCTCACGCAGCAGGACCGCCAGCAGATCGCGGCAGGGCTGGCGGACAGCCTGCCCTACGCCGAGATCGCCCGACGCCTCGACCGCCCGACGTCGACCGTCACCCGTGAGGTGATGCGCAACGGTGGCCCCACCGCCTACCGCCCGGGGTTGGCACACCGCTCCGCCGAACTGCGCGCCCGCCGCCGTCGACCCGCCGCCGCGCCGACGCCGCGACCATCGGGCCGCGACGCCGAGGCCCTGGCCGAGTACGAGGAGACGCTCACCACCGTGCTGATGGCCTCCGGCCTACCCCGGATGGCGGCCCGGGTGCTCACCTGCCTGTTCACCACCGATCCGGGCAGCGTGACCGCGTCCCGGCTCGCCCAGCGCCTCAGGGTCAGCCCGGCGTCCATCTCCAAGGCGATCGCCTTCCTGGAGAGCCAGAGCCTCGTCCGCCGGGAACGCGACGAACGCCGCCGCGACCGGTACACCGTGGACGACGAGCTCTTCTACCAGGCGACGATCGCCAGCGCCCGGGCCAACCAGCAGCTCGTCGAGATCGCCCGCCAGGGCGTCGTGGTCCTGGGGCCGGGCACGGCGGCCGCCGCCCGGCTGGAGAACATCGCCCGCTTCATGGACTTCATCAGCGAGAGCATCACCCGCGCCGCCGAGCAGGCCCGTGACATCCTGCGCACCCCGGCGCCGCCCGCCGCCGCGGAGACCCGTCACCCGTCCCCGCGGACCTGACGCCTTGGGAGCGGCGGTCTGTCGGAGGGGCGTGGAACGATCATCGCCGTGACCGGGTCGCCCGCTACCAGGCGGACCTGGAACGGCTGCTCGACGGGGAGGTGTTCCCGGTGCTCCACCGGCACGGCATGCGGGTGGAGTGGAACCGGCGGCAGTCCACCCGGATCCGGGTCAGCGGCGCCCGGTGGTACGCGCCGCTGACGTGACGGGTCGCGACGTCAGGTCCGGCGCAGCCGCTCCGCGAGGTCCCGGACCGCGTCGTCGAATCGGGGGTCGTTCTCGCCGGGCCAGTGTCCGACGATGGGCGGCGAGACGGTGTCGGTCGTGGGCACCACGACGCCGCACGGGTCGCGCAGCCGCCGGCGTCCGGTCGTCCGCGTGGCCGGGCGCGCCTACCCGTTCCACCGGCGATCACGCCTGCCCCGCGGTCCCGGTGCGACGTCGGCCGCCTCCGGCCCTGTGCTATCCAGGTCCCATGGCCGACATCCGCGATCACCGACTGCTCTACGGCTGCATGGGCCTGGGCGGCGACTGGAACACCGAACCGTACGGCGCGCGGGAGATCGCGGCGGCGGAGGCGGCGGTCGAGGCCGCCCTGGAGATCGGCGTCACCGCGTTCGACCACGCGGACATCTACCGCCACGGCAAGTCCGAGGCCGTCTTCGGCGAGGTGCTCGCCCGCGCGCCGGACCTGCGGGCGCGCATCCTGCTGCAGACCAAGTGCGGCATCCGGCTGGACGGCGACGCCGGGCCGGGTCGGTACGACCTGCGCGGGACGCACATCGTGCGCAGCGTCGAGGAGAGCCTGGCCAGGCTGCGCACCGACGTGATCGACGTGCTGCTGCTGCACCGCCCGGATCCGCTGGCCGATCCGGAGGACGTGGCGGCGGCGCTGACCTCGCTGCACCGGCAGGGGCTGGTGCGGCAGTTCGGCGTGTCGAACATGGCGGCGGCGCAGATCGCCCACCTCCAGGAGCCGCTGGAGGTTCCCCTCGTCGTGAACCAGTTGGAGATGAGCCTGGCCCGCCGGGACTGGGTGGAGGCGGGGGTCCTGGTGAACACGCCGGCGTCCACCGCGACCGGCTTCCCGCTGGGCACGGTCGAGTACTGCCGGGCGAACCGGATCGGTCTGCAGGCGTGGGGCCCGCTCGCCGGGGGACGATTCACCGGCGCTCCCCGGACGCCGGGCGACCGCGCCACGGCGGACGTGGTCGCCGCGCTCGCCGAGCGCCGGGGGACCACCCCGGAGGCCGTCGTCCTGTGGTGGGTGCAGCGGCATCCGGCCGCTGTGGCGCCGGTGATCGGCACGGCGCGTCCCGACCGCATCCGGGCGTGCCGGGACGCCGTCGCGCGCGAGCCGGAGCTGACCCGCGAGGAGTGGTACGAGCTGTGGCTCGCCGCCCGGGGTGAGCCGCTGCCCTGACCGGGCCGGCGCCGCGGGACCGACCGTGTGGCCGTCCCCGCGGCGTGGCGGTCAGGCGGCGGCGCAGGGCGCGCCGTTGAGTGTGAAGGCGGTCGGTCGGGCGGTGTTGCCGGTGTGCGTGGCCTGGAAGCCGATGCTGGTCGACCCGTTCGGCGGGATGACCGCGTTGTAGGCGACGTTGCGGGCGGTCACCTGGCCGGAGGTGGGGGAGTAGGTGGCGTTCCACCCCGAGGTGACGGTCTGGCCGGCGGGCAGCGTGAACGCCAGGGACCAGCCGTTCACCGCGACCGTGGAGGTGTTGCGGACGGTGATGTTCGCGGTCAGCCCGGAGTTCCACGCGTTGACCTCGACGGCCACCGTGCAGGCGCCGGTGCCCGGCGGCGTGGTCGGGGTGGGTGACGTGGTGGGCGTCGGCGACGCGGTGGGCGTCGGAGAGCCGGTCGGGCTGGGCGAGGTGGTCGGGCTCGGCGGCGTGGTCAGGCCGAAGAACTGGACGGCCGCCGCGGCCATGCCGCTCGCGGGCAGGCTGTGCCCGGCTCCCTGGATGCTGTAGGCCTCGACCTGCACGGTGCCGGTGCCGTCGGCGTACCGGCGCCGGTTCCAGTTCGCCTGCGGCGTGTCGGTGGAGGTCGGGGTCTGACCGAGCCCGAACACGTTCGTCCACTGCTCGATCGTCTCCTGGAGCAGCTGGTAGGGCACGAGCGTGTCGCTGGTGCCGTGCCACAGCTGCACCCGGGGGCGGGGGCCGGACCAGCCGGGGTAGGCCTGGCGGACCGCGTCACCCCACTGCTGCGGGGTGCGGTCCATCGCGCCACCGGTGCACCGGCTGGTCCCCGGCGGGTAGTCCGCCGCGTTGGCGAAGCAGGTGAAGGGCACGCCCATGAACGCGGCCCCGGCCTTGAACACGTCGGGGTAGAGGGCCAGCATGTGGTTGGTCATCATGCCGCCGGAGGAGCTGCCGGTGGCGTAGACCCGGTCCGGGTCCGCGCCGTACTGCTGCTGGACGTGCCGGATCATCGAGACGATCGACACCGGGTCGCTGCCGCCGCCGCGGCGCTTGGCGGCATCCGACCAGGTGTCGAAGCAGTTGCCGAACCCGGCCTGCTGGGTCGCGGTGGGATAGATCACGATGAACCCGTACCGCTCGGCCAGGGCGGCGAACTCGCTGCCCGAGTAGAAGCCGGGGCCGGAGCCGCCGCAGCCGTGCATGGCCACCACGGTCGCCGGCCGGGCCGGACGGGAGTCGGGCACGTAGACGTGCATGCGCATCCGGCCGGGGTTGTCGCCGAAGCTGGTCACCTCGGTCAGCGTGGCCGCGTACGCGGGTCGGACGGTGGGGACGACCAGGCCGGCGGCCGTCAGGGCCGCGGCCAGGGCGAGCAGCGCGGTGTTTCTGATTCGCACGGAGACTCCTTCGCGCGCCTGTCTGAGGCGCAGGTCGGGCGGACGCCTTCGGCTCGCGGTCGGCCCGGTCGACCGCGACGGGGGTGTCGCCCACGACGAACGGCCTCGCTCGGCCCGGCTCCTGTCGCGTGTCAGTTAGTGTTCCCGTCGAGCGTCGAAGTGTCAATCGACAGAGCCCGATGCGCTAGGCGGGTGCGCCGCGCCCGTCTACAGTCGACCCACCGTCCCCGAGCCGAGCCCGGAGCGTCTGTGGCAAGCCCCTTCGACATCGAGGAGATCTACCCCGACGACGGGGAGGCCCCGCCGCGACTGCCCCGGAGGCAGACCGGCGCGTCGCCGCAGGGGCTCGCGGTCACCCTCCTGGCGGACTACACCGTGCACAGCCGGGCGGCCCTGCCGTCCGCCGCCGTCGTCGCGCTGCTCGGCGAATCGGGCGTGACCAGCGCGGGCGCCCGGACCGCGATCAGCCGGCTCGCCCGTCGCGGGGTGCTGGAGGGCAGCCGGCGGGGACGGCACAGCGCCTACCGGCTCAGCTCCGCCGCCGCCGCCAACCTCTGCGCGGGAGGCCGGTGGATCCTCACCGCGACCACCGCCACGCCGTGGGACGGGTGCTGGACCGTCGTCGCCTTCTCGCTGCCGCAGGACCGCGCCGCGCAGCGCCGGGCCCTGCGCGGCCAACTCCGCTGGCTGGGCTGCGCGCCGCTGTACGACGGGCTGTGGATCTCGCCGTACGAGCTGGGGCCGGCGGCCCGCTCACGTCTCGCTCCGCTCGCCGACGGCGCCGTGACCGTGTTCCGGGGCCGGCAGGCCGCGGCGGACCTGCTCGGCCAGCGGGCGCCCATCGAGGCCTGGGACCTCGCCGCGATCCGCCGGCAGTACGAGACGTTCCTGCGCCGGTGGACCCCGCTGGCGGGCCGGTCGTCGTCCCCGGGTGGCGCGGAGGCGGTGCGGGCGCGCACCGAGGTGATGGACACGTTTCGGCGCTTTCCCACGCTCGACCCGCGGTTGCCGCTGGAACTCCTGCCGGCGGACTGGCCCCGGCAGGCCGCGCGGGAGTTGTTCACGGCGGTCTACGACGGGCTGGCCGGACCGGCCGAGCGGCACGTCCGGGACGTCGTGGCGCGGTTCACCGACGACGTCCCGGACGGCATCCGGGCACACGCCACCTCGGACCTGCTCGCCGGCGCGGAAGGGATCGCCTGCGCCGCCGAGTGAGGCGGCGGGCGCCCCGTGGGCCGGTCGCTCAGGTCGCGAGCCGGTCCGCGACGACCCGGGTGCGCCGGCCGAGGGCGGCGACCGCGACGACAACGGGGTTGACGACCACCGCGCCCACGACGGCGAGCGCGACGATCGCGGCGCGGGACCGGTCAGCCATGCGACCGCTCGCGGATCAGGTACGCCTCGATCCGGTCGAACGCCCCGGGCATGACCTCGCCGACGAAGAAATCGCGCAGCTCGGGCGTCGGGAAGCCGCTCTGCACGACGGTCATCAGCGTGCCGCCGTCGTGTGCCTCGAAGGTGACCTCGATGCGGGTGGTCATGGTGGTGCCGTCGGGGCTGCTGCCGGTGGACTCGGTCACCAGCCGGTGCGGCCGGTCGATCTCCAGGAACGTCTGCGTCTCCCGGAACAGCATCTCGGGGGAGGGGCCCCACACGGCCGTCTGCTGCCCGCCGACCCGCAGGTCCACCTCGATCTCCACAATGCCGGGCTCCTCGTCGAGGATGCTGAACCAGATCTTCTGCTTCTCGGCGTCGGTGTAGGCGTCGAAGGCGTCCTCCGGGGTGCCCGGAAGCTGCCGGGTCATTCGCATGTCGAGCGTCATCGGTCACGTTCCTTCGGGCCGTTGTGGAGAGTGAGATAGGCGTCGAGGCCGTCCAGGCGGCGCGCCCAGAGCCGTTGGTAGAAGCTGATCCAGGCCATCGCGGCGTCCAGCGGGGCGTCGCCGAGCCGGCACTGGCGCGACCGGCCGACCTTCTCGGTGACCACGAGGCCGGCGTTCTCCAGCGCCTGGACGTGTTTCTTCATGCCGGTAAGGCTCATCCCGGTCGGCGCGGTGAGCTCGCTGATGGTGGCCGGGCCGGCGCCGAGCCGGATCAGGATGTCGCGTCGGGTGGGGTCGGCCAGGCTGGCGAACACCCGATTCAGGACCTCTTGCTGAACCATGTGGTTCACCGTATAACACTGAACTCACCGGTTCAATGTTTTTGCCGACCCGCCGCATCGGGAGTGCGCCGCCGTGCCAGAATCCGGGCCGTGTCCTATCACCCCGCCCAGCCGTACCCGCCGATGCCCGGCGTGGTCACGCCGCTGATCGCCTACCCACACCCGATCGCGCCGCCGCCCGGCTGCGCGGTGCTCGTCGTCTCGGTCAACCGGGGCCCCTACCTGGTACCCGCGCCGGCGACCAGCCGCTTCAAGGTCGACGGTCGGGTGGTCGCCATCCCGGGGGAGGGGACCTGGCACATCGCGGTCCCGGCCGGGCCGCGCGACGTCCGGTACACCGACTTCATGGGCATCCCGGTCATCACCACCTCGCTGGTCGCCCAGCCCGGTGCCGTGCACCACCTGTCGTTCCGCTTCGGCGGCTGGCGCAACCGCGTCCACGACGGGTACGGCACCGACGTGACCCGGTTCGGCATGTGGTCGAACTACAGCATCCTGCTCGTCGTCCTGGCCGTCGGCGGGCTGCTCTGCTGCGGGCTGTTCGGGTTGACCGCCGCTTTCTCCGCCTCGCCCTGACCGGTTGCCGCGCCGTCCGCGTACCGGAAGGAATCCGATGTCGTCTCCCGAAGCCGTCCTGTCCGACCTGCGCGCCGCGTGGGGCGCGGGTCTCGGCGACCACCTGCTGGGGCTCTGTCTGCACGGCTCGCTGGTGGCCGGCGACTTCGCCCCGGACCGCAGCGACCTGGACCTGCTCGCCGTGCTCGACCACGACCCGGACGACGACCTGCTCGCCGTGCTCGCCGGACTGCACCGCGACCTCGACCGGCGGCACCCGGGCTGGGCAGGGCGGATCGAGGTCGAGTACGTGTCCCGCGACGCCGTTCACGACGCGGCGCGGGGGCGGGTCGACCGCGACCACCTCATCGCCCGGGTCAGCCCCGGCGAACTGCTGTACCTGTTGCCCGCCACCACCCACCGGATCGTCACCTGGGCCGCCGTCCACGACCACGGCCGCAGCCTGCTCGGGCCGCCGGCAGCCGAGCTGCTGCCCGCCGTCGACCCGGACCGCGTCCGGGCGGCCCTGCTGGACCACGTCCGGGACTGGCCGGACTGGGTGACCGGGATGACGACCCCCGGCGCCCAGTCCTACGCCGTGCTCACCCTCTGCCGGGCGTTCCAACGACTGCGGCACGGTCGGCAGCTGTCCAAGCGGCGGGCCGCCGAGCCCAGCGCCCTCGACCTGCCCCGGTGGGCGGACCTCATCACCTGGGCGCACGACTGGTGGTACGACCACGGCGCGGACACCGATCCGGGCCGGACCGACGAGGTCGTGGCGTTCGTGGGCGAGGTCAGCGCCGTCCTCCTCGCCGCGGAGACCGGCGCCCCGCACGGCACCGGAGGCTGAACACAAGCGGACAACCCCCTGGCACGGATCGTGCCCCTCCTGCTACCCATGGTGGACCGATCCTCGGGAGGTCCGATGTGGCAGCGGTTCCGGTCCGATCCGGTACGACGGCTCCGCGAGCGCCTGGACCGCTTCGGTGCCGGCCACGATCCGCGTCACCTCCTCGACGCCGGCGCCGCCCGGGACGCCGAGGCGGTGGTCGACCTGGTCACCGCCACCGAGCCGACCGGCCCGCTGCCGGAGCGGACCGCGGAGGCGCTGTTTCTGCTCGCCTGCCTGCACTGGTACCGCTACCAGGTGCTGCCGGCCGGCCGGGACGCCGACGACCTCGCCCAGGCCGTGACGCTGACCCGGCTGCTGCTGCACGCCGCCCCGGACCGGGTGCCGCCGTCGCTGCTCGCCCTCTACCGCGCGCACGCCCCCGCCGCCGACCCGGCCCGGGTGCCCCGCAGCCGGGCCCCGGAGGCCGGGCGCGCGACGTCGACCGACGCGCCGGCCGCGCTCGCCATGCGGGCGGTGCTGCTGATGGCCGAGGCGGAGAACACCGGGCGGTACGCGGCCGCCGACCGGGCCGAGGCGCTGCTGCGCCGGGCGATCGACGCCACCCCGCCCGGCTCCGAGCGGGCGACCTACCTGTCCATGCTCGGTCGCGTGCACCGGGACCAGTTCCGGCACCTGGGCCGGTCGCGTGCCCTCCCGGCCGCGATCGACGCGCATCGGGAAAGCCTGGAGTCCACCCGGGCCGACGACGCGCAGCGCCCCACCCGCCTGTTCAACCTGGGCAACGTGTTGTCCGACCGCTTCGAGGTCGACGGTGATCCGGCCACGCTGGACGAGTCGAGGGGCCTGCTGCGCGAGGCGGCCGCGTCGGCCACCGACCCGACGGTCCGCGCCCTGGCCTCGGGCGTCCTGGGCCAGGTGCTCCGGCACCGGTGGCGGATCCACGGCCGCCCGGCCGACCTGGACGAGGCCGTCGACGCCTTCGGCCGGGCCCGGCCGACCGGTGACCCCCTCCTCGCCGCGCTGCACGGCATCGTGCTGTCCGAACGGTTCCTGCGCGACGGCTCCCCGGCCGACCGGGACGCCGGCATCGACGCGCTCCGAGCGGCCGTGGACGCCGACACCCCCCTCGACGCGGCGCTGGCCGGACCCACCTGGGGCGGCCTCGCCGCGTTGCTGGAGGACCGCTACCGCGCCGACGAGCGCGCCCCGGCCGCCGGCGCCGACCTCGACGCGGCCCTCGCGGCCTACCGGGCGGCGGCCGGGGCCACCGGGGACGACGCGCTGCGCCACCAGGTCGGCGTCCTGCTCACCCACCGCTACGAGCGGGGCGGCGACGCCGGGGACCTGGCCGAGGCGGTGCGGCTGCTGCGCGCCGGGGTGGCCGCCGCCGACGACCCGGTCGTGCGCGGGCGCCGCCTGGCCGACCTCGGGTACGCCCTGACCCAGGGCCGTCCCGAGCACGGCGCCGCCGACGCGTGGCGGGCCGCCTGCGACGTGCTGAGCGAGGCCGTCGCGCTGCTGCCCCCCGGTGACCCGGCCCGCCACCGGTCGCTGAACAACCTCGGGAACTCCCTGCGCGAGCGGGCCGACCAGGGTGACGACCCGGACCTGCTGGAGCCGGCCGCGGAGGCGCTGCGCGCGGCGGTGGCGGAGACGGATCCCCGAACACCGGCCGACTACCTGTCGAACCTGGGCCTGGTGCTCCAGGCCCGGTTCGCCGTCACCCAGGACCTCGCCACGCTCGCCGAGGCGGTCGCCGTGCTCGCCGACGCCGTCGAGGCGGCCCCGCCCGGCCACCCCGCCCGGGCGGCGGCGCTGACGAGCTTCGGCGGGGCGCTCAACCGCCGCGCCGAACTCGCCGTCGACGACACCGGCCCCGCCGCGGCCGACGCCGCCCGGCGCGACGCCGACGCCGCGGTCGCCGCGCTGCGCGAGGCGGTCGCCCTCGCCGACCCGACCGACCCCCAGGAGTACGCCCAGAGCGGGGGCAGCCTCGCGACCGCCCTGTTCCTGCGCCACCGGGCGACCGGCGACAACGCCGCGCTGGACGAGACGATCGACCTGCTGGACGGGCTGACCCGGGCCGGCGCGCTGCGCCCGACCGACCGGCACCGGGCGCTCACCAACCTGGGCAACGCGTTGCTGACGCGCCACCGCGGCACCGCCACGGCCGGCGACGCCGAGGCGATGCTGGCCGCTTACCGGGGCGCGGTCGACGCGCTGCCGCCGGAGCACCCGGACCGGACCATATGCCTGAGCAACCTGGCCACCGCGCTGGAGGCGACCACCCCGCCCGGCGCCGCCGCGGACGAGCGGGCCCGGGCGGCGCTGCGGGAGGCCGCGTCGGTGCCGGGCGCGCCGTCGTCACTGCGCGCGGTCGCCGCCCACCGCGCGGGGCGCCTGGCCGACCTGGCCGACGACCTGCCGGCGGCCCTCGACGGCTACGCCGCCGCGATCGAGCTGCTCGACCTGGTCGCCTGGCACGGCATGGACCCCGCCGACCAGGCCCGGCTGCTCGCCCGCTTCCGGGGGCTGGCCACCGACGCCGCGGCGGTCGCCGTCGCGCTCGGCGATTCGCGCCGCGCGGTGGAGGTGCTGGAGTACGGACGCGGTGTCCTGCTGACCCGGGCGCACGACGCGGCCGCCGACCTCACCGCGTTGCGGGCCGGCGCACCCGACCTCGCCGCCGCGTTCACCGCCGTGCAGACCGAACTGGACGGCTTCCGCCCGGCCGGGGCCGATGCCGCCCCGCGCCCGGCCGGCGGTCCGCCGCCGGAGCGCCGCCACGCGCTGGCCGAACGCCGACGGCGGCTACTGGCCGAGATCCGCGCCCTGCCGGGACTCGACCGGTTCCTGCGCCCGCCGGAGTTCGCCAGCCTGGCCGCCGGCTGCGGACCGGTGGCGCTGGTCAACGTGGGGGAGCGCCGCAGCGACGCGCTGGTCGTCGCCGCCGGCGACGTCACCGTCGTGCCGCTGCCCGAGGTGACCCCGGCCGAGGTGGCGGCCCGCACCGCCCAGTTCGTGGTGGCGGTCGCGGTGCTCACCGGGCAGGCGCCGCCGGTGGCGGAGCCGGCGGCGAGCCGACGCGTGGTGGCCGCCCGCGCCACGGTGGGCCGTACGCTGGACTGGCTCTGGCGGGCGGTGGCCGCGCCGGTCCTCGACGTCGCCGCGCCGCCCGGGGAGCCGGGCAAGTGGCAGCGGTTCTGGTGGTGCCCGACCGGCCTGCTGACGCTGCTGCCGCTGCACGCCGCCGCGCCGCTCGACGGCGGGCCGGGCGTCCTGGACCGGGTGGTCCCCTCCTACACCGCGTCCCTGCGAGCGCTCGACCGCGCCCGGCGGGCCGTGCCGGACGTGCCGACGCCGGTCGACCGGGCGCTGGTGGTCAGCCTGCCGCACACGCCGGGCCTGCCCGACCTGCCCGGCGCCGCACAGGAGGCGCGGATCGTCCGGGGTCACCTGCCCTACGGCGGCACGCTCAGCGGCGCGAGCGCCACTCCGGACGCGGTCGTCGCGGCGTTGCCCGGGCAGCCGCTGGTGCACCTGTCCTGCCACGGCCGGCAGGACCTGGGCGACCCGCTGGCCGGTCACCTCGCGCTCAGCGGTGGGCCGCTCCGGGTGCGCGACCTGTGGCGTCCGTCGGGCGGGGCCGCCGCGCTGGCCGTGCTGTCGGCCTGCGAGACGGCGCAGGGCGGGGCGGCCCTGCCCGACGAGGTGCTGACGCTCGGCACCGCGTTCCAGCTCGCCGGGTTCCGGCAGGTGGTCGGCGCGCTCTGGTCCATCTCGGACCCGGTGACCGTCCAGCTCTGCGCCGACCTCTACGACGCGCTGGCCGTGCCCGGCGGGGTCGACCCGGACCGGGCGGCGGTCGCGTTGCACCACGCCGTGCGCGGGCTGCGTGCCGCGCTGCCCGGCCGGGCCGATCTGTGGGCCGCGTACGCGCACCTGGGCCCGTGACCGGCTCAGCGGGTGGTGACGGCGACCGGGGCGGGACGGGCCGGGGCGTACCAGGTCACGCCAACCGCGGCGACCAGCAGGCCGGCGCAGACCAGCACCAGCACCACGCCGGCGCGCAGCGCGCGGGCGGCGGCCACCGCCTCCTGGTGGTCGGCCAGCGGCGACGGCGCGAGCGCGGACACCGGCGTGACGGTGAGCCGGCCGTGCGCGGCGCGCAGCAGCGCGAGGGCGCCGACCGCGCCGACGACGACGGCGCCGAGCAGCAGCAGCCCGACCGCCGCCGCCCAGCCCGGCCGCAGCGTGGTGACGTCGGTGCGGCCCCGGACGAGACCGAAGCCGAGCAGCGCGACCAGCAGCCCGCCGAGGCCGTTGCGCCAGGCCAGCGCCGCACCGCGCACCCGGTCCAGCTCACCGCGCAGCAGGCCGGACAGCTGTTGGGCGCGGCGCAGGTCGGTCGCGGTCGGCGGCGGGCCGGGGCGCAGCCGGATCACGCCTCGTCCTCCAGCACCAGCGTCCAGTAGGCGCCGCAGCCCACCATCGCGACGGGCCGCTGCGGATGCTCGGCGGCGCACTCGCACAGCACCGTCCGGTAGCCGGGGTCCGGCCCGACCGTCGCGGGTTCCCGCCGGTACAGCTCGTCGACCAGCGCGCTGGTGGTCGCGTGGCCGCAGCGGGGACACGGCCCGTGCAGCAGCACCGCCGGGCCGTGCGGACGCGCGGTGAACGTGCTCGCCGCCCGCTGCGCGTACCCGGGGTCGGTGACCTCGACGTAGGGCAGCAGTTCGTCCGGCATCCCGACCTCCAACCGTCTGGCCTCGGACCGCTCACGGTACCGGGCGCGCGCACCCCGGTCCGACACCGGAACAGGGTCGAAAGTTTCGGTTCCCGATGGGTGGCCGGCCCCGGTCGGCGACCGCGCTGCCGGGGCGGGATCCCTCATGGACGCCGGTTCGTGTTTCCAGGACGTTTCCGGAAGTCGTTGACACGACGAACGGACGACTTCAATACTGGCGCCATCGACGGACCTCTATAGCCGTCGACGTCCGTCCACACCGCGCGGTCCGTGTCATCCCGCTGGCCCTCGTGCCAGCCGTCCCAGGGAGGAAACACGCCCATGAACGACGCCCCCGTCCGCTCGGGCAGCCGCCGACGCGGACGCCTCAGGACACTTCTCGGCGGGGCCTGCGCCGTGGCGCTGGTCGCCGCCGGTACGACCGCGGTCCTGTCCGGCCCGGCCTACGCCGACCAGACCGTGACCTCGAACTCGACCGGCACGCACAACGGCTACTTCTATTCCTTCTGGAAGGACAGCGGCAACGTCTCCATGACCATGGGCAACGGCGGCCAGTACAGCACCCAGTGGAGCGGCATCAACAACTTCGTCGCCGGCAAGGGCTGGAACCCGGGCGCCCGGCGCACGGTCACCTACTCGGGCAGCTTCAACCCGTCCGGCAACGCCTACCTGACGCTCTACGGGTGGACCCGCAACCCGCTGGTCGAGTACTACATCGTCGACAGCTGGGGCAGCTGGCGGCCCCCGGGCAGCGGCTACATGGGTTCGGTCTCTACCGACGGGGGCACCTACGACATCTACCGGACCCAGCGGGTCAACGCGCCCTCCATCGAGGGCACGCGCACGTTCTACCAGTACTGGAGCGTCCGGCAGTCGAAGCGGGTCGGCGGCACGATCACCGCGGGCAACCACTTCGACGCCTGGTCCCGCTACGGCATGAACCTCGGCAGCCACGACTACCAGATCATGGCCACGGAGGGCTACCAGAGCAGCGGCAACTCCAACATCACCGTGGGCGGCTCCGGCGGGTCCAACCCGACCACTCCGCCGCCGAACGGCGGCGGGTGCACGGTCAGCGTCAGCCGGGCCGAGGAGTGGGGCGACCGGTTCAACGTGACCTTCTCGGTCAGCGGGTCCAGCAACTGGGTGGTCAGCATCCAGACCCAGGGCGGCCAAAGCCTGCAGAACAGCTGGAACGCCTCGGTGAGCGGCACCAGCGGCACGCTCACCGCCCGTCCCAACGGCAACGGCAACTCCTTCGGCATCACGCTCTACAAGAACGGCAACAGCAACACGCCGACGGCGAGCTGCTCGGCCGGCTGAGCCGGTCCCCAGGGTGGGGGCGCCGCGGCCACGCGGCGCCCCCACCGTTGGTGTGTGCCGGCGGACACACCCGAGCAAAAACTTGATTCATTCCAAAAGACTGGACTAGTGTTCGTCGGGTGACGGCCGACTTCGAGACCCAGCTCCGAGCGGTCTCGTTGCGCGTGACCCGCCCCCGGCTGGCGGTGCTCGCCGCGCTGCGGGACCACCCGCACGTCGACACCGACACCGTGATCGCGCTGGTCCGGACGGACCAGCCCACGGTCTCCCACCAGGCGGTCTACGACGTGCTGCGGGCACTCACCGACGCCGGGCTGGTGCGCCGCATCCAGCCGGCCGGCGCCACCGCCCGCTACGAGATGCGGGTGGGGGACAACCACCACCACGTCGTCTGCCGCTCGTGCGGCGCGATCGCCGACGTCGACTGCGCCGTCGGCGACGCCCCCTGTCTCACCGCCTCGGACGACCACGGCTTCGTGGTCGACGAGGCGGAGGTCGTCTACTGGGGCACCTGCCCCGGGTGCGCGACCGCCCGTACCGCCCAGTGATCCGCCAGTTGTTCGGAAGGAAGCAGATGAGCGACACCCAGGACAACGCGCCCGTCAGCGCTCAGGGCGTGGACGCCAAGGAGGCGGCCGGCTGCCCGGTCGCGCACGACTCCGTGACCGCGCACGGCAGCGAGAGCGAGAACCCCGCGATCGACTCGCCGACCCCGAAGACCGGCGGTCGTCCGCGCACCAACCGGGACTGGTGGCCCAACCAGCTCGACCTGTCGGTGCTGCACGCCCACTCCGACAAGGGTAACCCGCTGGGCGCGGACTTCAGCTACGCCAAGGAGTTCGCCAAGCTCGACGTCGAGGCGCTCAAGCGCGACATCACCCAGGTGCTGACCACCTCGCAGGACTGGTGGCCGGCCGACTTCGGGCACTACGGCGGCCTGATGATCCGGATGAGCTGGCACGCGGCGGGCACCTACCGCATCGAGGACGGCCGCGGCGGCGCCGGTGACGGCGGGCAGCGCTTCGCCCCGCTCAACAGTTGGCCGGACAACGCCAACCTGGACAAGGCCCGCCGGCTGCTCTGGCCGGTCAAGCAGAAGTACGGCCAGAAGATCTCCTGGGCCGACCTGCTGGTGCTCGCCGGCAACGTGGCCCTGGAGTCGATGGGCTTCAAGACCTTCGGGTTCGGCTTCGGCCGGGAGGACGTCTGGGAGCCCGAGGAGATCTTCTGGGGCCCGGAGGACACCTGGCTCGGCGACGAGCGCTACGCCTCCGAGAAGGAGATGACGGCCGGTGTCGGCGCGACCGAGATGGGCCTGATCTACGTCAACCCGGAGGGCCCGCGCGGCAACGCTGACCCGCTGGCGGCGGCGCACTTCATCCGGGAGACCTTCCGCCGGATGGCGATGAACGACGAGGAGACCGTCGCGCTGATCGCCGGCGGCCACACGTTCGGCAAGACCCACGGCGCGGGCGTCGCCGACGACCACGTGGGTCCGGAGCCCGAGGGCGCGCCGCTGGAGGCGCAGGGCCTGGGCTGGCTGAGCACCCACGGCAGCGGCAAGGGCGGCGACACGATCACCAGCGGTCTCGAGGTGACGTGGACCGACCGGCCGACGCAGTGGAGCAACCGCTTCTTCGAGATCCTCTTCGGCTACGAGTGGGAGCTGACCACCAGCCCGGGCGGGGCGAAGCAGTGGGTCGCCAAGGACGCCGAGGCGATCATCCCGGACGCCCACGACCCGTCGAAGAAGCACCGGCCGACAATGCTCACGACCGACCTGTCGCTGCGCGTCGACCCGGCGTACGAGAAGATCTCGCGGCGCTTCCTGGAGAACCCGGACGAGTTCGCGCTGGCCTTCGCCAAGGCCTGGTACAAGCTGCTGCACCGCGACATGGGCCCGGTCAGCCGCTTCCTCGGGCCGTGGGTCCCGGAGGCCCAGCTCTGGCAGGACCCGGTGCCGGCCGCCGACCACCAGTTGGTGGGTGACGCCGACGTCGCCGCGCTCAAGGCGAAGGTGCTCGACTCCGGACTCACCACCGCCCAGCTGGTCTCCACCGCCTGGGCGTCGGCCGCGAGCTACCGCTCCACCGACAAGCGCGGTGGCGCCAACGGCGCCCGGATCCGGCTGGAGCCGCAGCGCAACTGGGAGGTCAACCAGCCGGAGCAGCTCGCCTCGGTGCTGGCCACCCTGGAGGGCGTCCAGCGGGAGTTCAACGCCGCCGGCGGCGCCCAGATCTCGCTCGCCGACCTGATCGTGCTCGCCGGCTCGGCCGCGGTCGAGAAGGCGGCGCGGGACGCCGGCGTCGAGGTGACCGTGCCGTTCCGGCCCGGCCGCACCGACGCCACCCAGGAGCAGACCGACGTCGAGTCGTTCCGGGTCATGGAGCCGCGCGCCGACGGGTTCCGCAACTACCTGCGGCCGGGGGAGAAGACCCAGCCGGAGGTGCTGCTCGTCGACCGTGCCTACATGCTCGACCTGACCGCGCCGGAGATGACCGTCCTCGTCGGCGGCCTGCGGGCGCTCGGGAACAACGTCGGCGGCACGTCGCACGGCGTGCTCACCGACCGGCCGGGCGTGCTCACCAACGACTTCTTCGCCAACCTGCTCTCCCCGGGCACCCGGTGGAAGGCGTCGGAGTCCGACGAGCACGTGTACGAGATCCGCGACCTGGCCACCGACCAGGTGAAGTGGACCGCCACCGCGGTCGACCTCGTCTTCGGGTCCAACTCCCAGCTGCGCGCCCTCGCCGAGGTCTACGCCAGCGAGGACGCGCGGGAGAAGTTCGTGACCGACTTCGTCGCCGCCTGGACCAAGGTCATGGAGCTGGACCGCTTCGACCTGGCCTGATCCGCAGTCAGTCCGACGAGCCCCGGTCGATCCCTCCCCGGATCGACCGGGGCTCGCCCGTGCCCGTTCCCGTGGTCGCGGTCGGGCGGTCAGCCGCGCCAGTGCTCGCAGCCGGCCACGACGAGGCGGAGTTGCCGGGTCGCGCGGTCACGCAGGTCCGCCATGGCGCGCGGGTCGTCCACCACGTCGAGCAGGGCGGCGGCGGTCTGCCACATGTGGTCGACGAAGAGCGTGGTGGCCATCCGGACGTCCTCGGCCGGCCAGTCGCGCAGGTAGGCGGCGGCGTCCAGGTCGCCGGAGACCAGGTCGGCGGCGAGTTCGTCGGCGCCGCGCCGACGCTGCTCCTCGATGGCGCGGCGCACCACGGCGACGCCGCCATATCGCTCCCGGGCGATGAACCGGTGCCGCTCTGGGTGACGCCGGACCTCCGCGAACAGGACCGCCATCGACTGCTCGATCAGCTCGTCGCTGCCGGTCAGTCCGATGCGGACCATCCGCGCGGCGTCGCGCGTGCCGCCCAGGGACTGCTCCACCAGGGCGACCCCGAGCTGCCCGATGTCGGCGAAGTGGCGGTAGAACGCGGCCGGCACGATGCCCGCCGCTCGGGTCACCTCGCGCAGGCTGAGGCTGCTCAGGCCCTGGTCGGCGAGGAGGCGAGTAAACATGTGTTCACCGATCCGACGCTCGCCCTGATGGCCGCGCTCTGGCTGGCCGCCCTGACGCTCCGCACCGCCGCCTTCTCCGACCGGCCGCTGCTCTGCCTGGTCGCGGCCGCGCTGGTGGCGGGCGGCGTCGGGGTCCTGACCCGCGGCACCGGCCTGCTGGCCCGCCGCCGCGCCCGCGAGGGCTGATCGGGCCGCACCGGGCGAACCCCGCTCCTCCGCGAAGGGAGACACCCATGTCCATCGCCGGGCGGGAACGGCCGATCCACACCGCGCCCCGCCGGTCCGCCGGGAACACGCCGCGTCTCGACGGCCGTGCCTCGGCCGCCCTCATGCTGGGCGGCGCCGGCCTGTTCGTGTTCAACGTGCTCTTCGGCCCGATCGCCATCGTGCTGGGCCTGCGGGCGGCGCGCAACCCCACCGGCGGGCGCTTCGGCCGGGTCGGTGGACGCCTCGGCGTCGCCCTGGGCGTGCTCGACCTGCTGGTCTGGGTCATCCTGCTGGTCGTCCGGCTCCGCGGTGACGGGCTGAGCTGGCAGTTCGAGGGCTGACCCTCAGCTGTGCAGCGTCCGACTCGGCGGGATGCCGAAGACGGACCGGTAGTGGGCGGTGAACCGGCTGTGGCTGAGGAAGCCCCACCGGATGGCGATCCGGTGCACCGTGTCGTGCTGCGGGTCGCCGAGCCGCAGGTCCTGGTGGGCACGTTCCAGCCGGATCTGCCGCAGGTAGGCCATCGGTGTGCTGTCCAGGTGCCGCCGGAAGGCCAGTTGCAGCGACCGGACGGACACCGCCGCGGCCGCCGCCACGTCCGCGGGACCGATGTCGCGGTGGGCGTGTTCCTCCATGAAGGAGATCGCGCGGCGCAGGACCGGCGCGACGGCGTCCCGCCGGTCCCGGCCCGTCGGCTCGGTCTGCGCGGTGTTGGGAAAGACGGCGAGGGCGGCCGCGGCGAGGGTCCGTGCCGCCGCCCCGAGGACCAGCGGCTGGCGACTGGCTTCGGGATTGCTCAACACCGCGAGCCGGACGTAGTGGGCGGTGGCCCGCCAGTGGTCGGCGAGGACGGCCGAATCCGGCTCCAGCCCGGTGAACCGGACCGGCGACGGCCGCCGTCCCGGGGCGGGGGACGCGATCTGGTCGAACAGTTGCCGGTCGAGCTGGCACAGCACCACCTCGCCGGGCTGCCACCGGACCCGGTACGGGCTGCCCGGCCGGGCGTTCAGGAACACGTCACCGGGCCGGTAACGGCCCTCCTCCCCGTCACAGCTGCGGGTGACCGTGCTCGTCGTGCTCTCGCAGACGACCAGGGACCCGATCTCCGCCACCTCCACCCGCAGGTCGGCGGACTGCACGACCCGGTCGACGCGGATCGGCCCGGCGTGCAGCCGGCGGTGGCTCAGCCGATAGCGTCCCTCGTCGCTGTCGATGCGCATGCCCCGGGTGCCGTACGCCTCGGTGAGATAGCGGTGGATGTGTTCCGGGTCCCGGCTGTCGAAGTGGTGGCTGACGGTCGATTCGAGCCTCACAGCGTCCCCTTGGCGAACTCAGTGCCGTAAGTGGGAGTCCTTCGCCCGCGATGCAGGGAATGCGGGATTGCGACCGAACTGCGCCGCCGCCGAGCGTCCTATGTGAGTCCTGGATGGTACTGCGCTTCGCGTTCTCCCGAGGTCATTTCCCCAACGGGAATTGCGCCTAACGCAGATCCCATGGATAGGACTTTCGTTCAGCGATCAGATGTCGTCACGTCCTTTCGCTGTCGGACCTAGTCCCGGCCCGCGTGATCGGGAAGGGTCGGTGCCTGGGGCGTACCGGTGCGGTCGACAGGGGGGCGTGGGTGGACGGGAGCGAGGCACGAAGAGTGGCGTGGGTGGTGGCCGCGGAGTCCATGCGGCGTCTCGACGGCGCCGTCGGCGGCCGCGGTCGGTTCGACGGCCACGAGGCGGCCCTCGGGGTGGCGCTGCGGGAGACGCTGCACGAGGCCCTGCGCGGGACTGCCGCGGCGGACGGCCGACCGCTGGCCGAACTGTGCCGGCGACTGGGGTGGACGCCGGAGGAGTTCGACGCGCTCGGGCACCACCTGCTGACCGCGGTGCTCGCGCAGCGGCTGGGACCGGACGTGCTGGTCCGTGTCGGCGCGATGCTCACCCGGGCACGTCACCGGCTGTCGCACGTTCCTCCCGCCGGTCCGCACACGCCGCACCGGGAACCGCGCAGTCGCAACGACGCGTCCCGCCGCTACATGGTCGCCGCACCGCCCGCGCACCTGCCGCTGCCACCGGACTGGCGGTGCACCGGCTGCGCGGCGGAGTGGCCGTGCCCGACCAAGCAGAGCCAGTTGCTGGTCGAGTTCGGCGGGACCACCGCGGGTCTGGCCGTCTACCTCGGCACGTGTCTGGTCGCCGCCGCCGAGGACCTGCCCACCATGCCGGTCGCCGAGGCCCGCGCCCGCTTCCTGGGCTGGCTGCCCCGGAGCCGCCACTGAGCCGAGCGCTCACCTGCTCCGGGACCGCTCCTCGGCCAGTTCGTGCGGCACCCGGGCCAGCCGGAGGAGAGTGACCAGGCCGACGCCGCCGACCAGGTTTCCGAACACCGACCAGCAGAGGGCGCCGGCCCAGTCAAGGTAGCCGAACGGTGCCCCACCGCTGATGAGCGCGGCGAACATCATGATCGAGTCGAGGACGCTGTGGAAGAGCTGCCCGCCGGCGAGCAACGCCCCGAACAGCAGGGACGGCACGAGACGGACGCCGAGACTCTCGGTGGCGTGCTGCATCCGGGTCATCAGCGTGATCACCAGGCCGGCGAGCACGGCCGGGACGAACGAGCGCAGGTTGACCCCGAGCGCGGCGTAGTGCATACCGGACTCGACGGCGGCGGGTCGTAGCCGGGGCAGGCCGCGGATGATGAGCCAGGCCGCCAGCCAGCCACCGAGCAGGTTGCCGACCAACGTGACGCCCCACAACCGGAGCAGCGACCGCACGCTGTTGCGTCCCGCCACCACCGCGGTCACCGGCACCAGGAAGTTCTCGGTGAACAGCTCACTGCGGGCGAGCAGCAGCGCCACGAAGCCGATGCCGAAGGCGAGTCCGGCGAGCAGGGGCTGCCCGGTGGCCTCCAGCACCAGCAGATAGGCCAGCACACCGGTGCCCACGTCGACCCCGCCGAGCAGACCGGTGACGACCAGCGCCGGCCACGGCCGGGTGAGCCGGGTGGTGCCCTCCTCCAGCAGGCGGCCGAGCGCCTCCGTGACCTCCGGCTCGGAGCCGGTGGACGGATCCGGTCCGGTCCGCGCCGGTCGCTGCTGCCGTCTCACCGGTCGCCGCGGTTCCCGTCCCAGCGCCCGCCCACGGCCGGGCTGTCGGCTCGGATCGCGACCTCGTTGCCGTCGAGGTCGTTCTCCGCCACCCGGCAGTTCAGGCAGCTTCCGCGTTCGGTGATCCAGATCCCGGCGGTCTGGGTGCCCGAGCCACTGTCCCGGATCAGGTTGCCCCGGATCGTCACCGAGTCGCAGGTGGCGTTCAGGGTGAGACCGGCCCGCTCGGCCGGTGCCGCCGGCAACTCGTACGGGGTTCCGGGGGGCGGCGTGTCGGCGCTCCAGCCGGTGCTCACGCCCGGCCGGATCGGTGCCAGGACGAGCGTGGTCTCGTCGTTGCTCGCCACCACGGCGAACCGCCCGCCGACCCGCAGCACCTTGCCCCGGTGGCCGTCCTCCGGCCAGCCGGCGTGCTGGTCGACCAGCGTGTTCTCGGTGTACCGGACCGACTCGCCGCCGCCGGTCGCCCCCGGGGCGCACCGCCGGCCGTTGTTGCGGATCCGGTTGCCGCTGACGACGGCGTCCCGCAGCGGGCGGTCCGACCGGATCCCGTCCAGGCCGTTGCCCCAGATGTCGTTGCTCTCGATCACGATCTCCTCGGCGACGGCCCGTTCGCCCTCGCCGAGGTCCTGGTGGTGGTAGCCGTAGCGGCCGTTGCCGGTGATCCGGTTGCCCCGCACCGTGTAGGGACCCCGGGTGTTGCCGATGTTCACCCCGTCCCGCAGATTGCCGTCGATGAGGCAGTCGGTGAGCAGACCGCCCCGGCCCGGTACGCCGGTGGTGCCCTTCGCCGACACCTGGAAACCGGCCTCCAGGTTGCCCACCATCGTGCAGCCGGTGACGATGAGCCCGTCGGCGCCCCAGTCGGAGATGCCGAACCGGTTACCCTCGGCGTGGCAGCCGGAGATCCGGATCCCTCGGGGCTGGGGCCGGTCGGCGTGCTGCATCTCGACGAAGATGCCGTTGGTCGCGTTGCCGACGGCGAGGCAGTTGGCGATCGCCAGGCGTTCGACCGAACCCCACCCGCCGATCCCGATACCGATCCCGGCGCCGCCCATCTCCAGGCCGCTGTCCATCCGGCCGCACTCCAGCACCCGGACCGCCTCGACCAGGGTGTCCTGGAGGAAGTCGCAGCCGAAGCCGGTGGCCGCGGTGTGGTGGATGAACAGGTTCCGGAACAGCCCACCGGTGACGTACTGCAGGCCCAGGCCCTTGGCCAGGGGGTCGTACGCGGTCGACGCGACCCCCGATCCGTCGATCTCGAAGTCCGCGAACGCGCAGTAGGCGAGGTTCCGGTCCGGACTGGCGCCGTGCAGTTCGACGGTGTGGAAGGCCAACGGGACCGGCTGTGACCGGTTGCCCTCGTTGCTCAGCACGAACCGGGTCGCGCCCGGGCCGGCGCCGGTCAGCGAGACGCCGCTGCGCCACGCCGTGCCCGCGTCGCGGATCGCGTACACCCCGGGCGGGCAGTAGATCATGCGGACGCGGCCGTCGGCGGCGTACGCGTCGCCCAGCCGGTCGACCAGCGCGGCGAGGGCGGGCTGGTCGTTGGTGACGCCGTCACCGGTCAGGCCGTGGTCCCGGGCGTCGCAGAGCAGCGGGGCGCCGGCCACCGCGTAGGGGCGGACGCCGTACGCGGTCGGTGTCACCGGACCTGGCACGGCATCTCCCTCCGGCCCCCGTCGGCCGGGGCCCACGGGTCACGGTACGTGATCCGCCGCGCCCGCCAGCGCCTCTTCGGCAACCTGGGGCGACCGGTCGCGGGTCGACGCGCGTGGCGCTCCCGGACGACGCCGACGTCCTCGAACGTGCGGCCGTACCTGGCTCAGAGCAGCTCGGCGTCGTGCACGAGCAGGGCGATCTGCACCCGGTTGTTCAGGCCCAGCTTGGCCAGCAGCCGCGAAACGTGCCCCTTCACCGTCGGCACGCCCATGCCCAGCCCGGCGGCGATCTCGGCGTTCGACCCGCCCTGGCCGACGAGCACCGCCACGTCCCGTTCCCGGTCGGTGAGGGCGGCCAGCCGTTCCCGCGCGTTTGCCCGGCGGCTTCCCGCGACCGGGTCCGCGACGTGGTCGATCAGCCGACGGACGACCGCGGGCGACAGGATCGCCGCACCCGCGGCGACGGTACGGACGGCGGCGAGGATCTCCCGCGGCGGGGTGTCCTTGAGCAGGAAGCCGCACGCGCCGCCGCGGAGCGCGTCGAGGACGTACTCGTCGGCGTTGAACGTGGTCAGCACGATGATCTCCGGTGCGCCCGGCCGGGAGCGGATCCGGCGGGTGGCGACCAGCCCGTCGACGCGGGGCATCCGGACGTCCATGAGGATCACGTCCGGCCAGTGCGCGTGGACCATCGACACGGCCTGCGCGCCGTCGGCCGCTTCCGCGACCACCTCGATGTCGGGCGACCCGCCGACCAGGATGCGCAATCCGGCCCGGACCAGCGGGTCGTCGTCGACGACGGCCAGCCGGATCGGCCGCCGCCCGGGATCCGGCCCGGCGGCGGGCGGTCCGTTCACGTCGGCCACGGCAGCCACGCCTCCAGCCGGTACTGCCCGCCCTCCGCGCCGTGGCTCACCCGCCCACCGGCCAGCGCCACCCGCTCGCCGATGCCGACCAGTCCCATCCCACCCGGCCGGCCGGCGCGTCCGTCCGTCGGCGACGACGGATTGACCACCACGACGCGCAGTCCGTCGCCCGGCCGGCCGGCCAGCCGGACCGCCGCGCTGGCGTCGCTGCCATGTCGGCGGGCGTTGGTCAGCGCCTCCTGCGTGATGCGGTAGACCGTCCGCCCCAGCGCCGCCGGCGGCTCGTCGCCCGTCACCTCGTCGGCGTAGTCGACCCGCATCCCCGCCGCGCGGGCGCCGGCCACCAGGTCCGGCACGTCGGTGAAGCCGGGCTGCGGCGGCTCCGGCCGGTCCGCGACGCCGACCACGGCGCGCAGTTCCTCGAGCGCCTCGTGGGCGCTGGACCGGATCGCGCCGGCCGCGATCGCGATCTCGTCGGGCCGGGCGTCGGTGCGTACCTCCAGCGCGCCCGCGTGCAGGCTGATCAACGACATCCGGTGCGCCAGCACGTCGTGCATCTCCCGGGCGATCCGGGCCCGTTCGGTCAGCCGCGCCTGGTCGACGCGCAGGTGCTGCTCGGCCCGCAACCGCGCGGCGTGCGCGCGCAGCGACTCGGTCAGCCGCCGGTAGGCCTGCACGAACTGACCCCAGCCGATCGCCGCGACGCCGGTCACCGCGCGCATCACCACGTCCACCCAGACCGGGTACGGCGGGTCGTGCTGGAGCAGGAAATAGACCACACCGGTGCCGACGTGCGCCGCGCCCAGGGTGAACAGCAGCCGGGCCCGGTGGCGGACCGCCGCGGTGAACAGCGCGACCAGGATGGGCCCGGTCGCGGTCACCGAGATCGCGCCGAACGGCAGCAGCGCGAGCAGCACGGGCACCGGCCGGCGTCGCCGGAGCAGCAACCCGACGGCGCAGAGCACGCCGACCAGCACGTCGACCGGCCAGGGGATCGCCGCGCCGGGCGCGGTCGCGTCACCGATCTTCAGCATGGCGAGGCCGTAACCCAGCGCCACGGTGACCGCCACGATGTCGGCGAGGCGGTGACGCGCGGTCACCCGGTCGCCGGTCGGGTCCGGCACGAGCAGGGCGAACAGCGCGGCGGCCATGCCGGCAGCCTAGGCGGTACGGGTGGCGACGCCAGCTACCAAAGTAGGGGTGCGCGTCGATCCTCCGGCTCGTGCCCGGGCACCCGTGCGACGGCGATCCTCGGTCGGGTCGACCGGACGAGGGGGAGGCCCACGTGGACCTGCACGAGACGATCACCGGCGCGCTGCGGCGTGCGGCCGGCAGCCGGGGACGCCGGCTCCTTCTGCTGGTGACGGTCGGAGCCGGGATTCTCGCCGCCGCGGCGCTTCTGGCCGGGCTCCCGCCCGCCGAGCGCACCGCCGCGACGTTCGCCGAGACGGTGCACGCGTTCGTCTCCGTCCCGCTGCCGTTCGTCGGCGTCCTGCTCGCCCACGACCTCCGCCGGGCGCCCGGCGCCCCGGTGCTGCCCACGCTCGCCGCGGCGACGCTGATCGCGATGGCCGCGGGGCTGGCCGGCGACGCGCTCTTCGTCGCCGCACTGGCCACGTCCGGGTCCACCGCGTCCGACCCGTGGGCGCACGTCGGCGGGCTCGCCGTGGCGGGTGTGCTGGCGCAGGTGCTCGCGCAGCTCGTCGGCACCGGGCTGGGACTGCTGATCGCCCGGCCGGGGTGGGCCTGCCCGGCCACGATCGTGCTGCCGCTCGGGGCGTACACGGTGCTCACGCCGCTGGGCCCGGCCCGCGACCGGCTCACGCCGTACGGGGCTCTGCGGGGGCTGCTCGGCGCGGCGCCGGGTGGCCCGCGCTGGGCGTGGTGGGTGACCGCGGCGCTGCTGTGGGGCGTGGCCCTCAACGCGGTCGGCGCCGCCGTCCTGCGGCGTCGCGCCGTCCGGACCGGAAGGGTCGCGTGACGGATCCCCGGGGTGCGAGGCCGGATCAGCGGTACGCGGTCTGGAATTTCTTGCTCGACCCGACCGATCTTCCCAGGAAGTGTGCCCGGCCGTCCCGCGCCGTGGGAGCGCTGTCCGCGTCGTCGACGTCCGTCGATAAGGGGTCTCCGCTGGTCGAGGGGGATGTCGCGGTGCCGGTGTTGCCAGCGGGTTTCGAAAACTTTGCCGCAAGGTATTGCAAAGACTTTCATGGATCCCGCATGGTGTTCGCTACCCGGACGGCCGTCCACCTCCGCGCACCCCCGTCGAGCACGAAGAGGTCCCCCTGCCATGGAATCCGCCAGGCCACACCCCCGTGGCCGTGCCGGCCGCCTGATGCTCGCCGCCGCGCTGGTCGCGGCCGGCGGCACGGCGGTCGTCACGGCTGCCACCACCGCCGCCCCCGCCCGTGCCGCCACCGTCCTCAACGACAGCGAGGTGACCGCCAACCTCTGGGAATGGAACTGGCCCTCGGTCTCCGCCGCCTGCACCGACCACCTCGGGCCCGCCGGTTACGGCGCGGTGCAGGTGGCGCCGCCGCAGGAGTCGGTCAGCCTGCCGACCAGCCCCGACGGCGTGCACCCCTGGTTCGAGGTCTACCAGCCGGTGTCGTACAGGTTGGACAGCCGGTTCGGCAACCGGCAGCAGTTCGCCGCCATGGTCAGCGCCTGCCACGCCGCCGGCGTGCGGGTCTACGTCGACGCCGTGGTCAACCACATGGCCGGCACCAACAACCCGGCCGGCACGCGCGGGTACGCCGGGACCGAGTTCTCCGGCTACAGCTACCCGGCCGTGCCCTACGGCAGCGGCGACTTCCACCGCCCCGGGGACAACTGCCCGACCGGCGGGGGCATCAGCGACTGGAACAACGAGGCCCAGGTGACCAGCTGCGAGCTGCTGTCCCTGTCCGACCTCTACACCGAGAAGGAAGCGGTCCGGAACAAGATCGCCGGCTACCTGAACGACCTGATCGGGCTCGGCGTCGACGGCTTCCGGGTCGACGCGGTCAAGCACGTCCGGAAGGACGACTTCGCCGCGATCCTCGGCAAGCTGAACAACACCGTCGCCGAGGGCAGACGCCCGTACGTGGCCCAGGAGATCTTCGACGGCGCCAGCAACCCGGCCCTGCAGGCCCGGGCGTTCATTGGCAACGGCGACGTGCTCGACTTCGCGTACGCCAAGGGCATCCGCTCGGCGTTCCAGGGCTCCATCGCCGCGCTGGCCAACGTGGCCAACTGGAACCTCGACGCGCCGAGCGCCAACGTCTTCGCCATGGTCACCAACCACGACCTGGAGCGCGACGGGGTGGTGCTGTCCTACAAGAACGGCACCGACTACGTGCTCGCCACCTACTTCGCGCTGGCCCACCCGCACGGCAGGCCCTCGGTCTACGACAGCTTCACCTGGTCGAACCGCAACCAGTCGCCGCCGCACGACGGCACCGGCCGGGTCACCGACACGGTCTGCGGCGCCGCCTGGACCTGCCTGAGCCGCACCACCGGCATCAAGGGCATGGTCGGCTGGGCGAACGCGGCCCGCCCGGTGAAGACCGTCTCCGACTTCACCACGGTGACCAGCAACGTGATCGGCTTCCACCGGGGCGACCGGGCCTGGATCGGCATCAACGACTCCGGCTCCGCCACCACCGCCACCTTCACCACCGGGCTGGCCGACGGCCGGTACTGCGACGTCATCTCGGGCGTCGCCACCGCCACCGGCTGCACCGGCGGCACGGTGACCGTCTCCGGCGGCCGGGCCACCGTGACCGTCCCGGCAAACGACGCCGTCGCGATCCACGTCGGGGCCCGGCCGGGCACGAACCCGTCCCCGACCGCCTCACCGACCGCGTCCCCGACCGGCAACCCCACCGACCGCATCGCCACCACGTTCACGGTCGCCGCGACCCCGGCCGCCGGCCAGGACGTGTACGTCGTGGGCAGCGTCCCCGAGATGGGCTCGTGGTCGCCGGCGAACGCCGTGAAGCTTGCCGCGCAGGGCGGCGGCAGCTACCGCGCCACCGTCGACCTGCCCCGGTCGACCACTGTGGAGTACAAGTTCGTCAAGATGACCACCGGTGGGGCGGTCACCTGGGAGTCCGGCTCCAACCGGACCCTCACCACGCCGGCCGCCGGTGCCTACGCGGTGACCGAGACGTTCCGGGGTGACACCGTCACCTCGACGGTGGCCGCCACGTTCGCCGTCACCGCCACCACCGCCTACGGCCAGAACGTCTTCGTCGTCGGCAACGTCCCGGCGCTGGGCGGCTGGAACCCGGCCGCGGCGGTCCCGCTCTCCCCGGCCACCTATCCGGTGTGGCGGGCGACGGTCGAGCTGCCGCCGAACACGGCGGTCGAGTACAAGTACGTGAAGCGGAACCCGGACGGCTCGGTGACCTGGGAGTCCGGCGCGAACCGAACGTTCACCACGCCGAGCGGCGGCACGCGCACCGCCACCGACACCTGGCGCTGAGCCCCGGCGGCGGCCCGTCCCCGACTCCCGGGGACGGGCCGCGCCCGCCGGTCACGCCGGCACGAACGACCAGACCTGGGCCGGGTTGCCGAACCCGGTGCAGTGGTAGATCTGGACGGTCGCGCCGTCGGCGGAGGAGCCGCCCCGCACGTCCAGGCACCGGCCGCCGATCTGCGACCTGACCTGGTGCACCCCGCTGAACGAGTTCGGGTTGACCGTCCACTTCATGCTGGTCGTTCCGGTGCAGGCCCACTGCTGCAACGGCGTGCCGTCGGCGTTCACGCCGTTGCGGACGTCGAGGCACATGCCGCTGGACTGGTTGACGAACGTGTAGGTGCTCTGACCCACCGGGGACCAGCGCTGCACGGCCTGCCCGTCGCAGGTCCGCTGCACGACGAGCCCGCCCAGCGACGACGGGGCGCCGTACCGGTCCACCTCCAGGCACTTCCCGCTGCCGTAGTTGACGATCTGGTAGTGGCCGCCCGCCGCCTGCGCCGGCTGCCCGAGCGCCGCGGCACCCAGCCCGGCGGCCAGCAGGCTCGCCGCCACCGCACCGCCGACTCTGTTTCTGATCATCGTTGCGTCTCCCATCGGATCGGACCTTCCTGCCCTCGCCGGGACCGGCGCCCTCCGGGACGGTCCCCGTCGGTGCTCGTCTCCGGCTGGTGCAGACGCTAGGGAGCGCGGGCCGCGCCCGGATCCGGGAACCTCCTAGTCGACGCGGGTCCCGGCACGGCGATGTCGGGTTCGCGTCGGCCCCGCCGGTCCGGAACCGATCAGCGGTTAGCGTGCGTCCATGGGTGGTGCGACGGTTCCGACCCTCGCCGACGGCGCGGCCCGGGACGGCCGGGAGGGCCTTCTCGGGCGGACCGACGAGTGCCGCCGGCTGGCCGCGTTGCTGGCCGACGCGAGCGACGGTCGTGGGGGAGCGCTGGTCGTCCGGGGCGCGGCGGGCGTCGGCAAGACGGCCCTGCTGGACCACTGCGCCGAGCGGGCCGACGGGATGCGGGTGCTGCGCGCCACCGGGGTGCCGTTCGAGGCCGACCTGCCGTTCTCCGCGCTGCACGAACTCGCCCGCCCGCTGCTCGACCGGCTGGACGGCCTGCCGGCCCAGCAGGCCGACGCGCTGCGTACCGTGTTCGCCGTCGACGGCGGGTCCCGCGCGGTCAACCGGCTGGCCGCGTACGTGGCGACGCTGACCCTGCTCACCGCGGCCGCCGAGGCGACACCCGTGCTGTGCCTGGTGGACGACGCGCACTGGATCGACCCGGCCTCGGCCGAGGCGCTGCTGTTCACCGCGCGGCGGCTGCTCGCGGACCGCGTCGCGATCGTCTTCGCCACCCGCGACGTGCCCGGGTTCGACGGGCGCGGCGTGCCGGAGCTGCCGCTGACCGGTCTGGCGCCGGAGGCCGCCGTGCGGCTCGCCATGCGCGCGGGGCTGGACCGGCGGGTCGCCACCGAACTCGCGGTCGCCACCGCCGGCAACCCGCTCGCCCTGGTCGAGCTGCCGGTGACGCTGGCCGAGGAGCGCCGGCACGGCTGGCTGCCGCTGGAGCAGCCGCTGGTGCTGGCCGACCGGATCCGGACGAGCGTCCTGGCGCACGCCCGCGACCTGCCCGAGGCGACGTGGCGGGCCCTGGTCGTCTGCGCCGTGGCCGAGACCACCGGGCTGGCGCTGCTGGACCAGGTGCTGACGGTGGACGGGCTGGGCCTGGACGCGCTCGACCGCGCCGTGGACGCCGGCCTGATCCGGGTCACCGCCCGGGAGGTGACGTTCCGCCACCCCCTGATGCGGGCGGCGGTGCACTCGGCGGCCGGACCCGGGCGACGCCGGGCGGCGCACCTGGCGATCGCCTCGGTGCTGACCGGCCCGGAGACGGCCGACCGCCGGGCCTGGCACCTCGCCGCCGCGACGACCGGCCCGGACGAGCGGGTCGCCGCGCTGCTGGCCGGGTCGGCCGAGCGGGCACAGCGTCGCGGTGGTGTGGTGGCCGAGGCGCGGGCGTACGAGCGCTCGGCCCGCCTCACCCCGGACCCGGACGTCCGGGCGGGGCGCCTGATCGGGGCCGCCCGGGCCTGGACGAACGCGGGCGCGAGCCGGCACGCCGTGGCGCTCGGGGAGGAGGCGCTCGGGCTCACCCGGCGGGTCGACCTGCGGTGCCGGATGACTCCGTTGCTCGCCCATCTCGCCCAGCAGCACGGCGACCTGACCGTGGTGGACGACGCGTACCTGGCCGAGGCGGAGGAGTGCGCGCGCACCGACCCGCTCGGCGCGGCCAAGATGATGAGCGCCGGGGTCAACCAGTTCTGGGCACGACTCGACGTCACCGGCATGCTGCCGTTCTGCGGGCGCATCGTGGAACTGGCCGGCACCGCGCCGGGCACGCCCTGGCCGAAGGGGGCGATCCGGCTGGCCGCCGCGCAGGTGCTGGCCGGGCGGCCGGAGGGGGCCGGGTCGGCCCGCGACTGCGTCGCGGCCTGCGCGGGCCACGCCGACGGCTCGGCCGCGGAACTCGCGCAGGTGTTCTGCTGGCTCGGTGACCTGGACGCCGCGCGGGCGCTGCTGGAGCCGGAGATCGACCGGGCGCGCGCCGCCGACGACGTGTTCCTGCTGGCCTACGCCCTGCCGCGGCTCGCCGAACTCCGCTGGCGCGCCGGGGCGTTGCACGACGCGTACCGGGCCGCGACCGAGGCGGTCGGCATCGCCGAGCAGGTGGCCCTGCCGCTGCTGCGGGCGGAGGCGCTGGCCACCCTCGCCCTGGTGGAGGCGCTGCTCGGGGACGAGCCGGGGGCGCAGGCACACATCGACCACGCGCGGCGGTTCCTGCCGGCGGGGTTCGGGGAGGTCGAGGCGCGGCTTCGGTACGCCGCCGCGATGATGTCGGTCGTCGCGGCGCGGTGGGAGGAGGCCGTGACCGACCTGGAGTGGATCCGGTCCGCCCAGGCGCGGGGCGGGATCACCGCGCCGGGCTGGCTGCCGGTCGCCGGTGAGCTGGCCGAGGCGTACGCCTGGTTGTCCCGCCCGGAACGGCTGCGGGACCTGCCGGACGGCGGCCCCGCCGCCGCGGGCCGGGTCGCCGGCCTGCTCGCCGCCGAGCCGGACCTGGACGTGGTCTTCCCGGCGGCGCTGGCGCGCTGCGACCCGACGGTCGTCCCGCTGGAGCAGGCCCGCACGCTGCTCTGCTACGGCCAGCGGCTGCGCCGGGCGAAGCGGCGGCGGGACGCCCGGGTCCAGCTGCGCGCCGCGCTGCGGCTGTTCGAGGCGGCCGGCGCGCAGGGGTGGGCCCGGCGGTGCCGCGCGGAGATCGACGCGACCGGCCGGGGAGCGCCGGCCCGAGACGACCGGACCGTCGACCGGTTGACCAGCCAGGAGCGGCAGATCGCCCTGCACGTCGCGGAGGGGCTGACCAACCGGGAGATCGCGACCCGGATCTTCCTGTCTCCCAAGACCGTCGAGTACCACCTCGGCAACGTCTACCGGAAGCTGCGGCTGCGCTCGCGACCGGAGCTGATCCGCCACCTGTCCCGCCGGTCGACGTCCGACCCGGACTGACGACGGACCGACGCCACCAGCGCGGCGGCCAGGCAGGCCGCCGCGGCGGCGAGCAGCGGGGGACGGCCGCCGACGTGGACGGCCGCCGAGCCGAGCGGGATGGCCAGCGTGATCGGTCCGAACATCGCCGTGTTCGCGGTGCCGGACACCCGCCCGAGCACCGCCGCCGGCGTGCGCGTCTGCACGGCGGTGACGGCGGCGACCAGCGTCCAGGGCAGACCCACGCCGATCACCACCGAGGCGGCGACCGTGGCCGGCCACCACGGCAGGCACCGACCCAGGCAGCCGACGGCGAACAGCGCGGTGCCGGCGATCCCCACCCCGACCTCGCCCCAACGGCCGACGAGCCGGCCGACGGCCAGCCCGGCGAGCACGGAACCGGCACCCTGGGCGCCGGCCAGCAGGCCGAGGAACGTCGACGGCAGGGCCAGCTCGGTCACGACCACGGCGTAGAGCGGCGCGGTGGTGAAGCCGGACATCGCGATCGACACCGCGGCGAGCGCGACCGGTACGCGTACCGCCCGCCGCCGGAGGAGGACGGCGAGCCCGGCCCGCAGGCCGGGCCGGGGCTCGCCCGTCCGTGCGGGCGCCGGCGTCCGACGCAACCGCAGGGCCGCGTAGAGCGCGGCGACGAGCACCGGCGTCGCGGCGCTGAACACGGCGACCGGGTGCCCGCCCCGCCAGGCGTAGAGCCCGGCCCCGAGCAGCGGCGCGATCAGCTTCGTGCCCTCCTGGGCGCTGGAGCGCCAGCCGTTGACGGCGGCCAGGCGCGCGGGGTCCAGCGCCGCCGGCAGCAGCGCGGTCTCGCCGGCGTCGATCAGCACGTATCCGACGCCGTACGCGAGCGAGACGACGAAGATCAGCCAGGCCTGGTCCGGGCCCCGGACGGTGAGCAGGCTGAGCAGGACGGCGGTCAGCGCGAGATTCACGCCGATGACCAGCGGTCGTCGGGGCGCCCGGTCGAGCAGCCCGCCGAGCCACGGCCCGGCCAGCACCGGGGCGTAGACGCAGAGCCCGGCGAGCGCGGCCAGGCCGGTGGAGCCGGTCAGGTCGAGGATCCAGATGCCGGCGACCAGGGCCATGGCGCTGCTGCCGAGGCCGGACAGCAGGGAGATGGCCACGAACAGGACGGCGTTGCGACGCACGGGCCCTCCAGGGTTGAGCGGGGAAGGCTCACATCGTCCGGTGTTGAGTCAGCGGCCGGCAATGCTGTGGAGCAACGTCAACGATGCGTTGACAGCGCCGCCGCGATGCGGCGGGCCGCCTCGCGGGCGGGGGCCGGCAGTCGCGGCCCGACGTCGGTCAGGTCGCCGACGAGGTACGCGGCGAGTGCGTACAGCGAACCCGGGGCGGCGGCGTCGAGGGCCGTGGCGGTGGTGCGCCGGACCAGCGGCGCTCGGCGGAAACGACCGTCCCACCCCCGGTCCGCGTCGATCCACCGGTGCAGGTCGGACACGGCGGCCCGCACCGCCGCGACGTCGGGGGCGCAGGCCCGGTCCCGCCGCGCCTGCCGCGACCGGCGGGCCGCCACGAGACGCTGCCGGCGTTGCTCGGCGGCCTGCCGGCTGCTCAGGCCCAACGCGCCGGCGATCTCGGCCCAGGTGGCCCCGTCGTGCCGGGCCCGGTCGATCAACTCCAGTTCCCGCTCGTCGAGCCGGGCCCGGGCCGCGGCGACCTCGGACAGGCGGGCCGGCTCCGGAGTCACCTGTCAACACTACATTGACAGGCGACCGTCGCCGCTACTCCTCCGGCACGCCCGGCCGACCTCGCCGTGGGCCAGGTGTGCGGCGTCGCGCGCGGCGTTCGCCGTTCAGGGGGCCATTGGTCCCGGGTCCCGGGGCGCTCGGCCCCTGACGGTCCGACGCCGCGAGGGCCAGGCTGGGAGGGCGCCGACGCGCGGGGCACGGAACGACGTGAGGGTGATGCGGGTGAGCAACGGCGGGCCGGGCACAGTGACGACCACCGCGACCCCCTCGATCCCGCCGCCGGCGGCCGGGCTCACCTCCACCCGGGCCGCGGCCCGGCTGCGCGCCGAGGGGCCGAACACGGTCGCCCCGCCGCGCCGTCGTGGACCGGCCGGCCGCGTGTTGCGCCAGCTCACCGACCCGCTGGTGGCGCTCCTGCTGGCCGCCGCCGTGGTGACCACCCTGCTTCGCGACTACCCCGACACCGCGGTGATCGTGCTGGTCGTCCTGATCAACACCGCGATCGGCGTGGTGCAGGAGATCCGCGCCGACCGGGCGGTGGCGGCCCTGGACCGGCTCGCCGCACCGACCGCGCGGGTGGTCCGCGACGGCCGTGACCTCGTGCTGCCCGCCGCGGAGCTGGTCCGCGACGATCTCGTCCGGCTGGAGGCCGGTGACGTCGTGCCCGCCGACCTGGGCCTGACCGACGCGGCCCGGCTCAGCCTGGACGAGTCGGCGCTGACCGGCGAGTCGGTGCCGGTCGGGCGGTCGGCCGGCGAGGAGGCGAGCGCGGGCACCGTGGTGACCACCGGCCGGGCCACCGGCACCGTGCTGCGGACGGGCGCGTCCAGCGCGTTGGGCCGGATCAGCGCACTGGTCGCCGCCACCCGGCCGGCGCCCACCCCGCTGCAACGCCGGCTGGCCTCGCTCGGACGGGTCCTCGGCCTGACCGCGGTGGTCCTCTCCGCGCTGGTCTTCGCCCTCGGCGTGCTCGACGGGCGGCCGGTCGCGCAGATGGCGGTCACCGCGGTGAGTCTCGTGGTGGCGGCCGTCCCGGAGTCGCTGCCCGCCGTGGTCACGCTCGCGCTCGCCCTGGGCGCCCGCCGGATGGCCGGCAGCCGGGCCATCCCGCGACGCCTGCACGCGGTGGAGACGCTCGGTTCGGTCACCGTGATCGCCTCGGACAAGACCGGCACGCTCACCGAGGGCCGGATGGCGGTGCAACAGGCGGTCACCACCGGTCGCGCCCGGTACGCCGTCACCGGCACCGGCTACGCCCCCCACGGCGAGGTGCGCCACCGGGACGAGCCGGTGGGCGCGCCGGACGAACTGCGCCGGTTGGCCCGGGCCGGGCTGCTCTGCAACGACGCCACGCTGACGCCACCGACCGACGACCGGCCGGAGTGGTCCGCGATCGGGGACCCGCTGGAGGCGGCGCTGGTCGCGTTCGCGGCCCGGTGCGGGGTCGACCCGGAGACCACCCGGGACGCGTGGCCCCGGGTGGCGGAGCACCCCTTCGACCAGGAGCTGCGCCGGATGACCACGGTGCACCGCCGCGGTGACGGGCGGTACCTGGTGGTGTGCAAGGGTGCGCCCGAGAACGTGCTGACCACGCCGCTGACGGACGCCGACGCCGAGGAGTTGGCCGAGCTGACCGAGGCCGCGCGCCGGCTCGCCGGCGAGGGGCTGCGGGTGCTGGCGGTGGCCTCCGCCGTGGTCGACACCCCTCCCGACCCGGCTCGCCCGACCGGCCTGCGACCGCTGGGCCTGGTCGGGGTGGGCGACCCACTGCGTGTGCAGGCGCCGGGCATCGCCGCGGGCTTCGAGGAGGCCGGGATCCGGCTGGTCCTGATCACCGGTGACCACCCGGCGACCGCCGCCGCGATCGGCGGCCGGCTCGGGCTCTGGACCGACGGCGACCCGCTGGCCAACGGCGACGACGGCGACCCGGGCCGGGCCCATCCGGACACCCGGGTGTACGCGCGGACCCAGCCGGAGCAGAAGCTCGACATCATCGCCGGCCTGCAGTCGCGCGGACACGTCGTGGCGATGACCGGTGACGGCGTCAACGACGCCCCGGCGCTGCGGCGCGCGGACATCGGCGTGGCGATGGGGGGCGGCACCGAGGTGGCCCGACAGGCCGCCGACCTGGTGCTGGTCGACGACGACCTGACCACTGTGGCGACGGCGATCGGCGAGGGCCGCCGGATCTACGACAACATCCGTCGGTTCCTGCGCTACGCCCTCGCCGGCGGCGTGGCCGAGATCGCGGTGATGCTTCTCGGCCCGCTTCTGGGACTACCCGTGCCGTTGCTGCCGGCGCAGATTCTCTGGATCAACCTGCTCACCCACGGTGTGCCCGGGGTGGCGCTGGGTGCCGAGCCGGCGGAGCCGGGCACGTTGCGACGCCACCCGCGCTCGCCCCAGGAGTCGGTGCTCGGCGGCGGGCTGGGCCGTGACGTGCTCGTCACCGGCGCGCTGATCGCCGCGGCGGCGCTCGGCGCCGGGGTGGCGGCCGCGTACGCGGACCGGCCGTGGCAGTCGGTGGTCTTCGTGGTGCTCGGCCTGTCCCAGCTCGGCGTGGCGCTGGCCGTCCGCGCGACCCGCTCGCCGGGTTCGTCGGACCGCAACCGCGCGCTGCCGCTCGCGGTCGCCGTCTCGGCGGCGCTCCAGGTGGCCGGCGTGCTGCTGCCGCCGCTGCGCGATCTGCTCGGCACGGCGCCGCTGGCCCTCCCCGACCTGCTCGGCTGCGCCGCGGTGGGTGTCCTGCCCGGGCTGTTGCTGCGGCTGACCCGGCGGTCCGGTTGACGATCGGTGAAGGAGGTTGTCATGACGATCCATTCCGCGGACCCCGTCGTGGTGGGGGTGGACGGCTCCGCCACCGCCCTGGACGCGGTGCGGGTGGCCGCCCGCGAGGCCGCCGTCCGGCACCGGCCGCTGCGGGTGGTGCACGCGTTCATCTGGCCGCTGACCCGGGCGCCGCTCACCCCGGCCCCCGGTGCGCCCGCCGGCGCCGGGCTGCGCAACCAGGCCGAGCGGTGCGTCGCCGAGGCGGTCGCCGAGGCCGGCAAGGTCGCGCCGGACGTCCCGGTCACCGGCGTGGTGGTCGACGGCGCGCCGGCGGCGGTGCTGGTGGAGGAGTCACGGCGCGCGACGCTGATGGTGCTCGGCCATCGTGGCCTGGGCGGTTTCGCCGGCCTGCTGATCGGGTCGGTCACCCTCCAGGTGTCCGCCCGCGCCCACTGTCCGGTGCTGGTGACGCGCGGCGAGGCGCGGGCGGACGGCCCGGTCGTGGTGGGCGTGGACGGTTCGGCGCACTCCGGCGTCGCGGTCGGGTTCGCGTACGAGGAGGCCGCCCGCCGGGGCGCGCCGCTGGTCGTGGTGCACGCCTGGCTGTACCCGACCCCGATCGGGCCGGGCGACATCGTGCCCCTGGTCTACGACCCCGAGGCGCTGGCCGAGGAGTCGCGGCGGATCCTCGCCGAGGCCGTGGCCGGCTGGTCGGAGCGTTACCCGGACGTCGAGGTGCGGCAGCGGTCGGTGCGCGGCGCCCCGGCGCGGGTGCTGGTGGAGCAGTCGGCCTCGGCGCAGCTGGTGGTGGTCGGCGCGCACGGTCGGGGCGCGTTGGCCGGGCTGCTGCTCGGTTCGGTCAGCCATGCGGTGCTGCACCACGCGCACGCCCCGTTGGTGATCGCGCGGCACGCAGGGTAGCCACCTCGACGGGGATCTCAGCGCTACGTCTGCTCGCGGTGGTCGCCGGCCAGGCGATCCGAGGTACGCGGTCAGCCCCGGCCGGCGTCGTCCGGCCCGCCCAGCCAGGCGCGTACGCCGGCGAGCGTGGCCGGCCCGTAGTCCTCGTCCACGCTGCGGGCCAGGTCGGCCACGGACACCGCGCGCAGCGCGTCGCGCCAGGCGGCGTCGGCGTCGGCCATGGCCCGGGCGATGGCGCACGGCCGGGTGCAGGCCTCGGGTGGGCTCGCCAGCGGCCCGCGCTGGCGGATCTCGGTGCAGACGAACGCGGGCTGGGCGCCGTCGACGGCGGTCACCACGTCGAGTACGGTGATCTGCTCCGCCGCCCGGGTGAGCACGTATCCGCCGGCCTTGCCCTGCACGGAGGTCACCAGGCCGGCGCGGGACAGCGCCTGCAGCTGCTTGGCCAGGTAGCTGCCGGAGACGTCGTGCAGCTCCGCGAGCCGCGCGGCCGGCACCGGCTGCGCGGCCGTGGTCAGCACCACGCAACAGTGCAGGGCCCACTCGACCCCACCGGACAGCTTCACCCGCCCACCCCCTTGACTCGGACAAACTCTATCCGACTACTATCTCGGATATAACGTGTCCGAGTTTGAGGTGTCCTCGAACGGGAATCCGGCGTGCCTGAGTCGCGTCGGGGAAGGCGGGAACCATGAAGATCGTCGTCATCGGTGGCACCGGTCTGATCGGGTCGCAGGTGGTCCGCGAGCTGTCCGAGGCCGGGCACGACGCCGTGCCCGCGGCGCTCTCGACCGGCGTCGACCTGATCAGCGGCAAGGGGCTGGACGAGGTGCTGTCCGGGGCGGAGGTCGTGGTCAACGTGGCGAACTCGCCGACCTTCGACAAGGCGTCGCTGGAGTTCTTCCGCACCTCGATGGGCAACCTGCTCGCCGCCGGGCAGCGCGCCGGCGTCGGTCACCAGGTGGTGCTGTCGATCGTCGGCGTCGACCAGGTGCCGCAGCTGGACTACTACCGGGCGAAGACGCTGCAGGAGGAACTGCTCCGGGACAGCGGAACCCCCTGGTCGGTCGTGCGCGCCACCCAGTTCTTCGAGTTCGTCGACGCGATCCTGTCCTGGACCTCCGACGACAGCACGGTGCGGCTGCCGGCCACCCCGGTGCAGCCGATGGCCGCCGCCGACGTGGTCGCCGCGGTGGTCGACGTCGCCACCGGCGCGCCGCTCAACGCCATCCGCAACGTCGGCGGCCCGGACGCCTTCACCCTCGACGAGCTGGGCCGGGTCACCCTGGCCGCGCGGCACGACGACCGGAACGTGGTGGTCGACGACTCGGCCGGCATGTTCGCCGCCGTCGACGGCGACGTCCTCGTCCCGGGCCCGGACGCCCGACTCGCGCCCACCCACTACGCGGACTGGCTGCGCTCGTCCCGCTGACCGCCGAAACGGGCACGGCCGCCGCGCCGGCACGCCGCCCGCCCGGCCCAGGTGGGCGGCTCGGTCAACCGCTCTTGACGGTGGTGAGGTCGGCCAGCCCGGAGATGGTGAGCAGGGGCTCCAGCAGCGGGCCGGCGATCAGCGCGATCCGCTCCGCGTGCGGGAACAGCGCGGCCAGCCCCGCGCTGTCGAGATACTCCACGCCGGTGAGGTCCACGACGAGGGGATCCCCGTCGGGCCGAACCGCGTCGTCGAGCGCGTCGGCGAACGAGGCCGCGTTGCTCATGTCGATCTCGCCCACGGCGGTCAGCACGCGGGTGCCGTCGGGCCGGCTGCCGGTGGTGAGGGTCAGGGCCGTGCTCATCGGATGATCCTTGCCTGCATGTGGACGGTGGTGCCGGTGGCTCCGGGGGTGACCGTGATGGTGTCCATCAACGCGCGCATGAGCACGAGACCCCGCCCGCGGTGCGGGTCGGCCGGCCGGTTCTGGTCGCGCCAGTGGCCGCTGTCGGTGACGCTCAGGCGCAGGGCGTCCGCGGTGGCGGCGGCGCGCAACCGGATCCGGCCGCCGGGGCTGTCCCGGTGGCCGTGCTCGATGGCGTTGGCGCATGCCTCGCCGGCGGCCACCAGCACGTTGTAGGCGCTGGCGGGGGCCAGCCCGCAGCGGTCCAGCCACCCGCGCAACGCGGTGCGCACCTCGGCCAGCCGGGACGACTCGGCCGGGAAGTCCAGCTCCAGCGGGCCGGGGTGACGGTAGAGCAGCAGAGCCACGTCGTCGTCGTACCCGCCTTCCGGGGTGAGCTGGTCCATCACCTCGGTGGCGAGGTCCTCGACCGGGGTGCCGCGGCCCTGCTGGATCGCGGCGGTGGCGTGGGCGATGCCGACGGTCAGCGGCTGGCGCCGGCGCTCCACCAGGCCGTCGGTGTAGAGCATGAGGGTGGCCCGGGCCGGCACGGTGGCCTCGGCCTCGGGGCGTTCGAGTCCCGGGCGGACGGCCAGCGGCCGGGACCGGCCCTGTTCGAGCAGTTGTGAGGTGCCGTCGGGGTGCACCACGATGGCCGGCGGGTGCCCCGCGCTGGAGTAGCGCAACCGCCCGGTGGCCGGGTCGAGCACGCCGCAGAAGACCGTGGCGCAGGACGCCCCGGGCAGCAGCGCGGCGAACCGGTCCAGGGCCGCCAGCGCCTGGGCGGGGCTGGCGTCCTGCAGCAGCAGGGCCCGGCAGGCGCTGCGCAACTGCCCCATCACTGTGGCGGCCCGCAGGCCGTGGCCGACGCAGTCGCCGACCACGATCGCGATCCGGCCGTCCGGCAGTTCGACGGTGTCGTACCAGTCGCCGCCGACCTTGAGCGGGAGCGTGGCGGGGGAGTAGCGCACGGCGAAGCCGGCCGGCAGTTGCGCCGGGCCGAGGATCGCCCGTTGCAGGGCCAGAGCGGTCTCGCGCTGCTGGTCGATCTGGCGCACCCGGTGCAGGCCCTGCCCGATGTGGCCGGCGAGCAGGGCCAGCAGCGTCTGGTCCTGTTCGGTGAAGGGCCGCTTCTCGCCCAGGTCGATCCAGAGCGCCATGGTGCCGTCCGGGTGCTCGACCGCGATGCCGGCGCCGTGCGTCCGCGTCGCCACCGGGGTCAGCAGCGGTGTGTCCCGCAGCGCGACCAGGGCCTGTCGGCGCGCGTCCGGCAGCGAGTCCCAGCGCAGCGCGGCGTCGGTGGCGGTGACGACCGGGGTCGGGGCCTCGCCGAACACGGCCGTGACCACGCCGGTGGCGCGCCACAGTCGGCGCAGCTCGTCCAGGACGCCGTGGAGGGCGTCGGACAGGTCCTCCGCCTGGGACAGCCGCATGCCCAGCCCGGCGAGGGCGGTCTCCCGCTGCACCGCGTAGTGCTCGGCGGTGACGTCGCGGAACGTGCCCACGATCATCCGCCGGCCGGTGTCGGGGTCGTCGACCTGGTTGAACGAGGCGGCGATCCAGAGCCGGTGCCCGTTGCGGTGGGTCACCGGCACGGTGTAGGTGCCCTGGTTCTGGCCGATCAGCACCGAGAAGGCCGCCGCCACCTGGCGGTGCGCCTCCGGCTCGGCCTCCGGGTCCGGCCACCACGGCTGCACCGGGGGGTAGGGGAGTCCCTCGGGTCCGTAGCCGAGGATGTCGGTGAACGCGGCGTTGATCTCCACCACCGCGCCGTCCTCGTCGCAGACGAAGAACGCCTCCTGCAACGAGTCGACCAGGGCGGTGCGCCAGCGCGCGTGGTGGTTGCGCAGCCGGGCCAGCTCCACGTTGGCCCGGACCCGGGCCAGTAGCTCGGCCGCCGGGAAGGGCTTGACCAGGTAGTCGTCGGCGCCGGCCTCCAGCCCTTCGATGGAGGCCTCCTGCCCGGCGCGGGCGGAGAGCAGCAGCACCGGAGTGCCGGCGGTGCGCGGATCGGCGCGCAGCGCGGCGACCAGTTGCAGACCGTCGAGGCGGGGCATCATGACGTCGCTGACCACCAGGTCCGGCGTCCGGGTACGCGCGGCCTCCAGCGCCGCCTGACCGTCGGCGACGGCCTCCACCCGATGCCCGGCGGAGCGCAGCAGGCGGGTCAGGTACTCGCGCATGTCGGCGTTGTCGTCGGCGACCAGGATCCGGGCCGGCGCGCCGCCGGGCAGCGGCGTGACCGGCCTGTCGACCGGGGCCGCGTCGTCCGGGGTCGTGTCGGAGAGGTCACCGGGCAGCCAGCGCAACGCCTCCTGCACGAACGGCTCGGCCGACGCCGCGACCCGGCCGGTGCCCGCCGGCGCGAGCGCGTCGGCGGGCAGGTGGGTGACCCCGAACGGCAGCCGGACCGTGAAGCAGGTGCCCTCCCGCACGGTGCTGCTGGCGGTGATGGTGCCGCCGTGTAGCCCGACCAGCTCCTTGACCAGGGCCAACCCGATCCCGCTGCCCTCGTCGGAGCGGGAGCGGGCGTTCTCGATCCGGTGGAAGCGTTCGAACAGGCGCGGAAGCTCGTCCTCCGCGACGCCGATGCCGGTGTCGGACACGCGCAGGACGGCCTGCCCGTCCTCCGCCCGCAGCTCCACCCGCACGGTGCCGTCGAAGGTGAACTTCAGAGCGTTGCTGAGCAGGTTGAGCACGACCTTCTCCCACATGCCCGGGTCGATGTGCACCGGGCCGGGCAGGGGCGGGCAGTCGACCTCGAAGGTCAGGCCGGCACGTTCGATCGCCGAGCGGAAGACGCTGGCCAGGTCGGCGGTGACCGCGGCCAGGTCCACCGGTTCGTAGCGGGCCCGCATCCGGCCGGCCTCGATCCGGGAGAAGTCGAGCAGGCTGTTGACCAGCCGGCCCAGGCGCAGCCCGTTGCGGCGGATGACCTCCAGCTCCTCGCGGATCCGCGGGTCGGCGTCCTGCATGAGGCCGCGCAGCTCGTCGACCGGCCCCATGATCAGGGTCAGCGGGGTGCGGAACTCGTGGCTGATGTTGGAGAAGAAGGCGGTCTTGGCGCGGTCCAGCTCGGCCAGCTCCTCGGCCCGTCGCTGCTGCGCCTGGTAGCTGCGGGCGCTGGCGATGCCGGTCGCCACGTGGCCGGCGGCCAGCTCCACGAACCCGCGGTAGCCGTCGTCCAGGGTCCGGTAGCGGTTCAGCCCGGCCACGAGGAACCCGTAGGGCGCGGCGCCCTGCTGCCGTAGCGGCACCAGCAGCGCCTCGGTCGGCGGATCGGGCCACGCACCCGCGGGCAGATCGGCGAAGGCGGGGCCGTCGAGCGGCACCCGCACCGCCTCACCCTCGGTCAGGGCCCGCACCGGCCAGACCGACGCCGGGTCGGCCGGCGACAACGCCGCCGGCGCCGCCGGGTGGCCGGCGGCCAGGCCGGTCGCCTCCACCAGCCGCGCGTCGCCGTCGGCACCGAACAGGTACGTCAGCGCGAACGGCAGGTCCTGCCGGTTGCGCCCCAGCTGGCGGTTGGCGAAGGCCAGCATCTCCCGCTCGGTGCGAACCACGCTCGGGTCGGAGCCGAGGTCGCGCAGCGTGGCCATCCGGCGTTCGCCGATCACCCGCTCGGTGTCCTCGCTGACCACGCAGAGCATGCCGACCAGGGTGCCGTCGTCGTTGCGCAGGGGGCTGTAGGAAAACGTGTGGCAGGTCTCCTCGCGGTAGCCGGCGCGCTCCAGGAACAGCAGGAGCCCTTCGTCCCAGGTCGCCTCGCCGGTGCGCAACACGGTGTCGATGCGGGGGCCGATGTCGTCCCAGATCTCCGCCCACACCTCGTCGGCCGGCCGGCCCAACGCCCACGGGTACTTGCGGCCCAGCGTGTCCCGGCGGTAGGCGGCGTTGCAGAAGAAGGTCAGCTCGGGGCCCCAGGCCATCCACATCGGGAAGCGGGAGGACAGCAGGATCCGCACCGCGGTGCGCAGGCTCTGCGGCCACCCGTCCGGCGGCCCCAGCGGGTGCGCCGACCAGTCGATCCGGGCCAGGTCGGGACCGATCTCGCCGTCGACGGCGAACACGTCGCCACGCGTACGCGGGTCGGTGTCAGCGCCGGTCATCGCCCGAGTCTCCCTCACTACGCGTGATCCTGCCCGTCCGGGTCGCCTCGCCGCGGCCCCGTGATCCGCTCTTGCCCCGGCGCGGTCCCCGCCATTCCGCCCACGCGAAAACGAGAGCGAGTTCACGCATCATCGCTTTACCGGCAAATAGGGGTATCGGGCGTGTTCGCGCCGGCGGAGCTGCCCGGGGAGGACGCGGCGGCCGCGGCCGAGATCGGGGTGGAGGCGCGCAGGCGGCTCCCGACCGGCAGCCGAGCCGCGGGTGGCACCTGACGGCCGGGCGCGACCCGAGCCGGACCGACTGGAGGACAGCCGGACATGGCAAAGGCAGGGAGGCGACTCCCTGCCACTTCTAACGTATATCGCACCCGGGGGCTTGCCGCAAGACCCCGGTCATGCCGCAGAATCGTCGGCCGGACGCGGCTGAGCTGGGAAAACGGGGGTGCGGCGATGACCGGACGGTATGTGGTGGGCCTCGACGCGGTCGACGGGACGCAGGTCGCCGTCGTCGGCGGAAAGGGCGCGCACCTGGGCGCGTTGTCGCGCGTCGACGGCGTGCGGGTGCCCGCCGGTTTCTGCGTGACGACGGACGCCTTCCGGCGGGTGACGGCCGAGGCGCCGTCCCTCGCCGACCGGCTCGACCGGCTCACCCGGCTGCGGCCGGAGGACCGGGAGGCGATCCGGTCGCTCAGCGCGGAGGTCCGTCGCGCGATCGAGGACGTCGCCGTGCCCGGGGACGTCGCCGCGGAGATCACCCGGGCGCTGGCCGGCCTCGGTTCCGACGCCGCCTACGCCGTACGTTCCAGCGCCACGGCGGAGGACCGGGCGACGGCCTCGTTCGCGGGCCAGCAGGACACCTACCTGAACGTGCGGGGTCCGGCCGACATCCTCCGGCACGTCAGCCGGTGCTGGGCCTCGCTCTTCAGCGAGCGGGCGGTCACCTACCGCCGGCGCAACGGCGTCGACGACCGGAGCGTGCGGATGGCCGTGGTCGTGCAGCGGATGGTGCTCCCCGACGCCGCCGGCATCCTGTTCACGGCCGACCCGGTCACCGGCAACCGCCGGGTCGCCACCGTGGACGCCGGGTTCGGCCTCGGCGAGGCGCTGGTCTCCGGGCTGGTGGACCCGGACGTGTTCACCGTCCGCGACGACCAGATCGTGGCCCGGAGGATCGCCGCCAAGCGGCGCGCCGTCCACGCCCTGCCCGGCGGCGGGACCCGGGAGGAGGAGGTCGACCCGGCGCGGCAGGAGCAGCCCGCGCTCACCGACGAGCAGGTCGTCCGGCTCGTGCGGCTGGGCCGGCGGATCGAGGCCGGCTTCGGGCGCCCCCAGGACATCGAGTGGGGGCTGGTCGACGACGACTTCCACATCCTCCAGAGCCGACCGATCACGACGCTGTTCCCGCTACCGGCCGTCGACGACGGCGAGAGCCACGTCTACCTGTCGGTCGGCCACCAGCAGATGATGACCGACGCGATGAAGCCGCTGGGCCTGTCGATGTGGCGGCGCACCGCCATGGCGCCGATGCACGAGGCCGGCGGCCGGCTGTTCGTCGACGCCACCCGGCACCTGGCCACGCCGGCGGGCCGGGCCGCCTTCCTCGGCCTGATGAGCCGGTCCGACCCGCTGACCCGGGACGCGCTGGAGACGGTCCTGGAGCGCGGGGACATCGGGCCGACGTCGCCGGAGCACACCCCCGCCGGGCCGCCGTTCGGCGGCCCGTCGGCGGCGGTGGAGACCGACCCGGCCGTCGTCACCGCGCTCGTCGAGCGCAGCCGGGCCAGCATCGCCGCGCTGCGCCGCGACATCCGCGCCCGGTCCGGGCCGGAGCTGTTCGACTTCCTGGAGGAGGCGTTCGTCGAGCACAAGCGGGTCCTCGCCGATCCGGTGAACGTGCAGGCGATCATGGCGGGCATGGAGGCCACCTGGTGGCTCAACGACAAGCTGGGGGAGTGGCTGGGCGAGACGAACGCGGCCGACACGCTGACCCTCTCCGCGCCCGGCAACGTCACCTCGGAGATGGGGCTGGCGCTGCTCGACGTCGCCGACGTGATCCGCCCGCATCCCGAGGTGGTGGCGTTCCTGCGGGGCGTCGACGGTGACGACGGCTTCCTGGACGAACTGCCCGGGCTGCCGGGCGGCACGCAGGCGCGCGAGGCGATCGGGGCGTACCTCGACCGGTACGGCATGCGGTGCGTCGGCGAGATCGACATCACTCGGCCACGGTGGAGCGAGCGCCCGGCCACCCTCGTGCCGCTGATCCTCGACCACGTGCGGAACTTCGCCCCGGGCGAGGCCACGCGACGCTTCGAGCAGGGGCGGCAGGCGGCGGAACGAAAGGCCCGGGAGGTGCTGACCCGGCTGCGGGCCCGGCCGGACGGGGAGGCCAGGGCCGACGAGACCCGCCGCATGATCGACCGGGTCCGGACCTTCATCGGCTACCGGGAGTACCCGAAGTACGACATCGTCAGCCGCTACTTCCTCTACAAGCAGGCGTTGACGGCGGAGGCCGACCGGCTCGTCCGGGACGGGGTGCTCACCGACCCGGAGGACGTCTTCTTCCTGACGCTCGCCGAGTTCCGCGACGTGGTGCGCACGCACCGGATCGACGGGCGGCTCGTCCGCGAGCGCCGGGACGCGTACCGGTGGCACCGGACGTTGACGCCGCCCCGGGTCCTCACCTCCGACGGCGAGGCGCTCACCGGGGCGTACCGGCGCGACGACGTGCCCGCCGGCGCGCTGGTCGGGCTGCCGGTCTCGCACGGGACCGTCGAGGGACGCGCCCGGGTCGTCCTGGACCTGGCCCGCGCCGAACTCGAACCGGGCGACATCCTGGTCACCGCGCACACGGATCCCAGCTGGACGCCCCTGTTCGTCGCCGTCGCCGGCCTGGTGACGGAGGTCGGCGGCCAGATGACCCACGGTGCGGTGATCGCCCGCGAGTACGGCCTGCCGGCCGTGGTGAACGTGCCGGACGCGACCCGCCTGATCCGGGACGGGCAGCGGATCCGGGTGCACGGCTCCGGCGGCTACGTCGAGCTGCTGCCCTGACCGGCCCGAACGGTCCGGGCGCCGGCCATCCGGCGGGGTGCGTTCCCGCACCCCGCCGGCGAAGGCGTCGCGCGATCCGAGCGGCTTCGGGCGGACGTATCGATTGGCGGTCGCAGACCACGGCGGGGCGGCTGGCATGCTCGAGGCACAGGTCGGAACGGACGGGAGGCGTGATGCGCATCGGGGAGCTGTCGGCACGCACCGGGGTCAGCGCCCGGTCGATCCGGTACTACGAGCAGCAGGGCCTGCTCGCGGCCGTACGCAACGCCGGCGGACAGCGGGTGTTCGCGGAGTCGGCGGTCGAGCGGGTCGACCTCATCCGGCGGCTCTTCGACGCCGGGTTGAGCAGCCGGCGGATGTCCGAGCTGCTGCCCTGCGTCACCAACCCCGACATCCGCACCGGGTGGCTCACCGACCGGCTGCGCGAGGAGCGGTCCCGGATGGTCGCCGAGATGGCGCGGCTCGCGCACGCCGTGTCGGTGCTCGACGACGTGGTCGCCGACATGACCGTCCCCGACGAGGCCGCGACACCGGCCGCCTGAACGGGCTTGCCCCTGACACCGGTGTCACCTCCTACGGTCGGGCCATGACCGCAACCGTCGACACCGGATCACCGGTGGCCGCCCTGCTCGAACCCGTCACCGTCGCCGGGATGCCGCTGAGATCGCGCATCGTCATGGCCCCGATGACCCGCAACCGCGCGCCCGGCGGGGTGCCCGCCCCGGAGGCGGCCGACTACTACCGGCGGCGCGCCGAGCAGGGCATCGGGCTGATCGTCACCGAGGGCGTCCTGGTGGACCACCCCAGCGCCGGCCACGAGGACACGGTGCCGAGGCTGACGCCCGGCCCGGCCGAGGCCGGCTGGCGGCGCGTGGTCGAGGCGGTCCACGCCGCCGGCGGCCGGATCGCCGCCCAGCTGTGGCACCTGGGCAGCCTGCGCGAGCCGGTGGACGGCCGTCCGGCGTGGACCCCGTCCGGGGTGCCGGAGCCCGGGCGGCCGGCCGGGCGCGCGATGACGCTCGCCGACGCGGACGAGCTGCTGGCGGCGTACGCGGCCGCGGCGCGGGCGGCCGGCCGGGTCGGCTTCGACGCCGTGGAGATCCACGCCGCGCACGGGTACCTGCTGGACGAGTTCCTCTGGCCGTACACCAACCGTCGGACCGACCGGTACGGCGGCTCACCGGCGCGGCGGGCGGCCTTCCCGGCCGAGGTCGTGCGCGCGGTGCGCGCGCAGTTCCCGGCGGACCGTCCGGTGATCGTGCGGTTCTCGCAGTTCAAGGAGCGCGCCTTCGACGCCCGCATCGCCGAGACCCCGGCCGAGCTGGCGGAGATCCTCACCGCGTTCGCGGACGCGGGCGCGGGCGTCCTGCACGCCTCGCAGCGCCGGTTCTGGCAGCCGGCGTTCGCCGGCTCGGCGCTGAACCTGGCCGGTTGGGCGAAACGGCTCACCGGCCTGCCGTCGATCACCGTGGGCTCGGTGGGACTGACCCGCGAGTTCCTGCGTCCGGGTGACCCGGAATCGGTGTCCGGCCTCGCGAGCCGGCTGGTCGGCGGGGAGTTCGACCTGGTCGCCGTGGGTCGCGCCCTGCTCGGCAACCCGGCCTGGGCGACCCTCGCGGCGACCGGCCGCCTGGCGGAGATCGCGGACTACCGCAAGGCGCACGAGGACGTGTATCCCTAGTCCGCCGGGCTTGACGGAGCGGATGTTATCGCTCACAGTCGATGGTAGGGCAGGAGCACCGCAGGGCTCACCGGGCGAGCCGTGCTGGTCGGACCTCGACACCACCGCCGGAAACGGGTCGAGGCGTCGCATCACCACCGTCGCAAACCCGGAAGAGGAATCCGTATGAGACCAACGAGAGCCCTGCTGTCCACCGGCCTGCTGGCCGGCGCGCTGGCGGCCGGCATGGCGGTGGCGCTGGCCCCCGCCGCCGACGCCGGCACGACGCTGCGCGCGGCTGCGGCCGAGAAGGGCCGCTACTTCGGCGCCGCGGTCGCCACCGGCAAGCTGTCCGACAGCACGTACTCGACCGTCCTGAACCGCGAGTTCAACTCGGTGGTGGCCGAGAACGAGATGAAGTGGGACGCCACCGAGCCCCAGCAGGGGCGGTTCAGCTACACCGGCGGCGACCGGCTGGTCAGCCACGCCCGGGCCAACGGCATGAGCGTGCGCGGTCACACGCTGCTCTGGCACGCGCAGCAGCCGAGCTGGGCGCAGGGGCTGTCCGGCAGCGCGCTGCGCAACGCGGCGATCAACCACGTCACCCAGGTGGCCACCCACTTCCGGGGGCAGATCTACGCCTGGGACGTGGTGAACGAGGCGTTCGCCGACGGCGGCTCCGGCGGGCGCCGGGACTCCAACCTCCAGCGCACCGGCAACGACTGGATCGAGGCGGCCTTCCGGGCCGCGCGGGCCGCCGACCCGGGCGCCAAGCTCTGCTACAACGACTACAACACCGACGGGATCAACGCGAAGTCGACAGGCATCTACAACATGGTGCGCGACTTCAAGTCCCGGGGCGTGCCGATCGACTGCGTCGGCTTCCAGTCGCACCTGGGCACCACGATCCCGGGTGACTACCAGGCCAACCTCCAGCGCTTCGCCGACCTGGGCGTGGACGTGCAGATCACCGAGCTGGACGTGATGACCGGCGGCAACCAGGCGAACATCTACGGCGCGGTCACCCGCGCCTGCCTCGCCGTGTCTCGGTGCACCGGCATCACCGTGTGGGGTGTGCGTGACTGCGACTCGTGGCGCGGTTCGGACAACGCGCTGCTGTTCGACTGCGCCGGGAACAAGAAGGCCGCGTACACCTCGGTGCTCAACGCGCTCAACGCCGGCGGCACCACCACCCCGCCGCCGAACACCACGGCGCCGCCGCCCACCACCACCTCGCCGCCGCCGACGCAGGGCGGGTGCTCGGCCTCGGTGTCGCTGAACTCGTGGACCGGCGGGTTCGTGGCCACGGTCCGGGTGACGGCCGGTTCCGGTGGCACCCGGGGCTGGACGGTCACCATGACGCTGCCCGGTGGTGCGAGCGTCACCAACACGTGGAGCGCCACGGCCAGCGGCAGCACCGGCACGGTCCGGTTCACCAATGTGGACTACAACGGCCAGCTCGGCGCCGGGCAGAGTACGGAGTTCGGGTTCCAGGGCAACGGCAGCGGTTCGGGCATGACGCCCACCTGCGCCGCCGCCTGACCCACCCGCCGAAGGGGCGGCGCGACGACCCTCGCGCCGCTCCTTCGCGGTGCCGCCCGCCGCCGCCCGCGCCGGCCCCTGTTACGAGACCGAGACATACGCGTTTCGTCCGATCGGTTGACGCTGCAACTTGTGAGCGTTAACACTCCGGAGGGGATACCGGTGCGGTTCCGCAGTGGAGGGAGATGGGCACGTGCGCAGACGTTTTCTGGCGGCACTCGGCGGCATCGTGATCGCGGTCGGCCTGGCCGCGTGCAGTGGAGAGGGCGCGGGAGGCGGCGGGGACACCAAGGGAGCCGAGCCCGGTGACCTCACCATCGGCGTGTCGATGCCGACGCAGACCTCCGAGCGGTGGATCGCCGACGGCAACTCGGTGAAGGAGAAGCTGCAGGCCAAGGGCTACAAGGTGGATCTGCAGTACGCCGGGGACGAGATCCCCACCCAGTCGCAGCAGATCGACCAGATGATCACCCAGGGCGCGGACGTGCTGGTCATCGCCGCGATCGACGGAACCGCGCTCAGCGGCCAGCTCCAGGCGGCCGCCAACGCGAAGATCCCGGTCATCTCCTACGACCGGCTCATCCGCAACAGCCCGAACGTCGACTTCTATGTCAGCTTCGACAACTACAAGGTCGGCGTGGCACAGGCCAACGCGCTGCTGGTCGGTCTCGGGCTGCAGAACAAGGACGGCTCGAAGGGCTCCGCCGCCGGCCCGTTCACCATCGAGCTGTTCGCCGGCTCACTCGACGACAACAACGCCCACTTCTTCTTCAACGGCGCCATGGACACGCTCAAGCCGTACCTGGACGCCGGCACGCTGAAGGTGAAGTCCGGCCAGACGAAGATCGAACAGGTGGCCATCCTGCGCTGGCAGCAGGAGACCGCGCAGAAACGGATGGAGGACCTGCTCACCTCCAGCTACAACGACGGCGGCAAGGTCGACGGGGTGCTGTCGCCCTTCGACGGCCTGTCCCGGGGCATCATCACCGCCCTGCAGAACGCCGGCTACCGCGGCGGTGCCAAGAAGATGCCGGTCGTCACCGGCCAGGACGCCGAGGTCGCCTCGGTCAAGCTGATCAACGACGGCGTGCAGAGCTCGACCGTCTTCAAGGACACCCGCCTGCTGGCCGACCAGGCCGTGGTCGCCGCCGAGGCGTTCCTCAAGAAGGAGCAGCCCAAGGCGAACGACACCAAGACGTACGACAACGGGGTCAAGGTCGTGCCGTCGTTCCTGCTGCCGGTGCAGACCGTCTACAAGGACGACATCCAGTCGGTGCTGATCGACTCCGGCTACCTGACGGCCCAGGAGGTCGCCGCCGGCCGAGCCGGGTGACCGCCCGGCGGGCCCGGGGCGGACGCCGCCGTCGGGCCCGCCGCGAGCGGACCCGACGGCCACGACCAGGACGGTTGCCATGAGCGATCACATCCTCGACATGCGGAACATCACGAAGACCTTCCCCGGGGTGGCGGCGCTCCAGGACGTCTCGCTCGCCGTCCGGCGCGGCGAGATCCACGCGATCTGCGGCGAGAACGGCGCCGGCAAGTCCACCCTGATGAAGGTGCTGTCCGGGGTGTACCCGACCGGCAGCTACGACGGGGAGATCGTCTTCGACGGCGAGCCGGTCGACTTCCGCGGGATCCGGGACAGCGAGTCCCGCGGCATCGTGATCATCCACCAGGAACTGGCGCTGGTGCCGTACCTGTCGATCGCCGAGAACATCTTCCTCGGCAACGAGCGCCGGGGCCGCGGCGGGCTGATCGACTGGCACCGGACCAACGCCGAGGCGGCGGCGCTGCTGCGCGAGGTCGGGTTGCACGAGAACCCGGTGACCCCGGTGGTCCAGCTCGGGGTGGGCAAGCAGCAACTGGTGGAGATCGCCAAGGCGCTGTCCAAGAAGGTGCGGCTGCTCATCCTGGACGAGCCGACCGCGGCGCTCAACGACGTCGACTCGGCACACCTGCTGGACCTGATGCGCCGGCTCCGCGACCAGGGCATCACCTGCATCATGATCTCGCACAAGCTGGGTGAGATCACGGCGGTCGCCGACTCCACCACGGTGATCCGGGACGGCCGGACGGTCGAGACGCTCGACATGCGCGACGGCGCCGTGACGCAGGAGCGGATCATCCGCGGCATGGTCGGGCGCGACCTGTCCGCGTTCTACCCGACCCGGTCGGTGACGCCCGGGGCCGAGGTGCTGCGGATCGAGGACTGGACGGTGCGCCATCCGACCCAGGACCGGCTGGTGGTCGACCGGGCCTCGCTCTCCGTGCGCGCCGGCGAGGTGGTCGGCATCGCCGGCCTGATGGGCGCCGGCCGCACCGAACTGGCGATGAGCGTGTTCGGCCGCGCGTACGGGCGGGAGATCAGCGGACGGCTCTACGTCAACGGCCGCCGGGTGCGGGCTCGGACGGTGGCCGAGGCCATCGCGAAGGGCATCGCCTACGCCACCGAGGACCGCAAGCACTACGGCCTGAACCTGATCGACGACGTGCGCGGCAACATCTCGGCCGCCGCCCTCGGCAAGCTGGCCCGGCACGGCTGGATCGACGGCAACCGGGAGATCGACGTCGCCGAGCGGGGGCGGCGCGACATGAACATCAAGACGCCGACGGTGATGGCCTCGGTGGGCAAGCTCTCCGGCGGCAACCAGCAGAAGGTCGTGCTGGCGAAGTGGCTGTTCACCGACCCCGACGTGTTGATCCTGGACGAACCGACCCGGGGCATCGACGTGGGAGCGAAGTTCGAGATCTACACGATCGTCAACCGCCTGGTGGCGGACGGGAAGGCGGTCGTCGTCATCTCCTCCGAGCTGCCCGAGCTGCTGGGCATGTGCGACCGCATCTACACCCTGGCGGCCGGTCGGATCACCGGCGAGCTGCCGGTGGGCGAGGCCACCCAGGAGAACCTGATGGAACTCATGACCAAGGACAGGGATCGCGTCGGATGACCAGCACGAAGCCCTCCAGCTCCCCGAAGGTGGCCGCGCCCGACGCCGGGGCGACCGCCACCCTGCACACCGGGACCAGCGACCCCCGCACGCTGATCCTCGGCAACCTGCGGCAGAGCGGCATCTACATCGCCCTGGTGGTGATCGTCGCGCTGTTCGCGGTCCTCACCGACGGCGTCTCGCTCAGCCCGGGCAACATCACCAACATCGTGCTCCAGTACTCCTACATCCTGGTGCTCGCGATCGGCATGGTCATCGTGATCATCGGCGGGCACATCGACCTGTCCGTGGGGTCGGTGGTGGCGCTCACCGGCGCGGTCTCGGCGGTGCTCGTCATCCGGGAGGGTCTGCCCTGGTGGGCGGGCGTCCTCGCCGCGCTCGCCGTGGGCGTCGCGGTGGGCGCGTGGCACGGCCTCTGGGTCGCGTACGCCGGGATCCCGGCCTTCATCGTCACCCTGGCCGGCATGCTGTTGTTCCGCGGGCTGACGCTGCGGGTGCTGGACAACATCTCGCTCTCGCCCTTCCCGGAGGAATACCAGCGGGTGGCCGCCGGGTTCCTCAACGGGCTTCTCGGCGGTCAGGGGTTCGACGCGTTCACGCTGTTCATCGGCGCCTTCGCGGTGGTCGGTTACGCCGCCAGCGTCTTCCGCACCCGGGTGGCCCGGGTGCGGCACGAACAGCCGGTCGAGTCGTTTCCGCTGTTCGTCCTCCGGGTGGCGGTGGTCGGCGCGGTCGTCATGTGGTTCGCCTGGCAGCTCGCCCACGCCCGGGGCCTGCCGATCGTGCTGATCGTCCTGGCCGTGCTGGTGCTGGTCTACGGCCTGCTCACCCGCCGTACGGTGTTCGGCCGGCAGGTGTACGCGATCGGCGGCAACCTGCCGGCGGCGACGCTGTCCGGCGTGCGGGTGAAGACCGTCAACTTCTGGGTCTTCGTCAACATGGGCTTCCTCTCCGCCGTGGCCGGGGTGATCTACTCCTCCCGCTCGAACGGGGCCCAGCCGGCGGCGGGCAACATGTTCGAGCTGGACGCGATCGCGGCGGCCTTCATCGGCGGCGCGGCGGTCACCGGCGGCGTCGGCACCGTGGTCGGCGCCGTGGTCGGTGGCCTGATCATGGCGGTGATGAGCAACGGCATGCAGCTCATGGGCGTCGACCAGTCCGTGCAGTCGGTGGTGAAGGGCCTGGTCCTGCTCGTCGCGGTGGCGTTCGACATCTGGAACAAGCGCCGCGCCGCGGGCGCCCGGTGACGACCGGCCGGACGGTCACGTGCCGTCCGGCCGGCCGTTCGGTCACCGGCGGGCGCCGGTCAGGCTCGGCTCCACCGCTGGTTGGTGTTGCCGTGACAGGTCCAGACGATCACCCGGCTGCCGTTGGCGGTGCCGCCGTTCTCCACGTCCAGGCACAGCGACGGGGAGCGGACGTTGCTCACCGTGCCGTTGCCGTTGAACGTCCACTGCTGGTTCGTGCCGCCGTTGCAGTCCCAGATCTGCACCCGCGTGCCGGCGCTCGCGTTCGTCGGCACGTCCAGGCACTTGCCCAGCACCTGCAACGCCGGCCCGGTGGCGGTGAACTGCTGGTTCGGGTTGCCGTGACAGTCCCAGACCAGCGTGCCGGTGCCGTTGGCGGTACCGGAGTTGTCGACGTCGAGGCAGCGCCCGGCCGACTCGCTGCGCAGCCGGAACGTGGTCGGGGTGGGCGGCGGGGTGGTGGTGCCGCCGCTGACCCGGTAGACCACCGTGCCGTGGGCCGGCACGCTGGCGGAGATCGCGCCCGAGGTGCTGGTGGTGGCGTCGGTCCAGGCGTCGCGCAGGGTGAACGAGCTGCCGTTCTTGCCCACCGCCGCGGCCGTGGTGGAGACGGTCGTGGTGCTGCTGCCCTGGTTGAACAGGGCGACCGCGACGTCGCCGTTGGCCAGCGGCTTGGCCAGCACCCGCCGGGTGCCGTCGTTGGCGACCTGGACCGCCTGGCGGCCGAGCGTGTCCTGGTTGATCGCGACGAGGTTCTGGTTGCGCAGGATGGCCAGCGTGGCCGCGTTCGTCGACCGCGCGTCGTGGCCCATCATCAGCGGCGCGGCCAGGACCGACCAGAGCGCGAAGTGGCTGCGCATCTCGGTGTCGGTCATGCCGCCCCGGCCGACCTCCAGCATGTCGGGGTCGTTGAACCCGCCGGGGGCGGCGTAGCCGGCCAGGGGCACGGTGACGTCGACGATGTTCTGGATCCCCATCGGGTAGCCGTTGGTCTGGCCGGTGTTCCACGCGTTGGTGATGTCCTCGGTGGTGCGCCAGAGGTTCGCCACGTCGCTCCAGTCGCGCTGCGGCCCGGTCTTGGCGTGGTAGCTGTTCGGGTTGATGCTGTAGACGATCTGCCGGCCGGTGGACGCCAGCGCGTCGCGCATGATGCCGAACCTGGCCACCTGGTCGTTGATCGTCCCGGTGGAGGAGCACCAGTCGTACTTGAGGTAGTCCACGCCCCACGCGGCGAACTGCCGCGCGTCCTGGTACTCGTGGTTGAGGCTGCCGGTGGCGCCGGGGAAGGCGCCGCCGACCTGGGCGCAGGTCTTGTCCAGCGGCACCTGGTAGATGCCGAACAGCAGTCCCCGGGCGTGCAGGTAGTCGCCGAGCGCCTTCATCCCGCTCGGGAAACGCTGCGGGTGGGCCTGCAGGTTGCCCTGGGCGTCCCGGTTGGGGTCGAACCAGCAGTCGTCGACCACGACGTACTTGTACCCGAGGTCGCGCAGCCCGTTCGCGACGATCGCGTCGGCGGTCTGCCGGATGAGGGTCTCGTTGATGTTGCAGCCGAAGGTGTTCCAGGTGTTCCACCCCATCGGCGGGGTGCGGGCGACGCCGTTGTCGAGCGCCCGCGCCGGGCGTGGGGCCACGACCCCGTCGGTGACGGTGGCCGCGAGCGTCACCGACGCGACGCCCAGGGCGGCCAGCATCCATCGTGTCCGTCTGCGCACTGATCCTCCTCGCTGGGCGGACGCCGGCCGTGCCGACGGCCGCGGCGGAGCGGCCCGCCTGTCGCCGGCCCGCGTGTCCGCCCGGGACGAGACGGCACGGCGTGCGGGACGGGTCGGCGGATCGCGGTCGGCCGCTCCGGGTGGTGGGGTCCGGCGGTCACCCGGGTCGTCGTCCGTCGCCGCCGCGCTGCGGTGCGGGGTCGTCCACGGAGTGCCAGGCCGGTGCGGTGATGCCGCGGATGTTATCGCTGACATAAAAGTCTGTAAATAGCAGCGGCTCCGCCCGGGCGGGGGTTACCGGCGCGTCGCCGGGGCCGGCGCGGAGACGGAAAGGGCCGGTGGAAGGCTCTCTGCCGGCTCTCCGGCGGGCCTCGAAGGGTGGGCCCCGGGTGTCGTCGACTGTGTTCTCGCAGGGGCCGTCGGAGGCGCGCGATGTTTTCGCTAACACTAGGACGGTCCGGCTCCCGGACCGACCGTCGCCGAGGAGTGTCGGGGATCGTGTCCGGACGGTGCCCCCGCCGGTCCGGTGGCCACCGTGGTGATCGTTCACCCGATCACGCTCCCCGTTACGTAGCTGTTGCGCAGAGGTGTCTTGACGGATGTATATGTGAGCGCTAACACTAACCTCCGTGATGCGGCGGAGGTGTAGATGAGCGAAGTGGACACGGCCGACCGGTACGTGGTCGGGGTCGATTTCGGCACGCTGTCCGGGCGGGCGCTCGTGGTGCGGGTGCGCGACGGCGCGGAGGTCGGCACGGCGGTGCACGACTACCGCCACGGGGTCGTCGAGTCGGCCCTGCCCGACGGCGGCCCGGCGCTGCCGCCGGACTGGGCGCTCCAGGACCCCGACGACTACCGCGACGTGCTGCGCGAGGCGGTGCCCGCCGCGCTGGCCGCCGCCGGCGTGGATCCGGCCCTGGTCGTCGGCATCGGCACCGACTTCACCGCCTGCACCGTCCTGCCCACCCTCGCCGACGGCACCCCGCTGTGCGAGGTGCCGGAGCTGCGGCACCGGCCGCACGCCTGGGTGAAGCTGTGGAAGCACCACGCCGCCCAGCCGCAGGCCGACCGGATCAACGCCCTCGCCCACCAGCGGGGCGAGCCGTGGATCGGCCGCTACGGCGGCAAGATCTCCGCCGAGTGGCAGTTCGCCAAGGGGTTGCAGATCCTCACCGAGGATCCCGAGGTCTATCGCCGGGCCGAGCGCTTCGTCGAGGCCGCCGACTGGATCGTCTGGGAGCTGTGCGGGGTGGAGACCCGCAACGCCTGCACGGCGGGCTACAAGGGCATCCGGCAGGACGGCCGGTACCCGTCGGCGGACTACCTCGGCGCGCTCGACCCCGGCTTCACCGACTTCGTCGCCAAACTGGACGGTCCGCTGCTGCCGCTGGGCGCGCGGGCGGGCACGCTCGGCGCCCGGGCGGCGGCCTGGACCGGGCTGCCCGAGGGCATCGCGGTCGCCGTGGGCAACGTCGACGCGCACGTCACCGCCGCCGCCGCGCGGGCGCTGCGTCCGGGCCGGCTGGTGGCGATCATGGGGACGTCCACCTGCCACGTGCTCAACGGCACCCACCCGGCCGAGGTGCCGGGCATGTGCGGTGTGGTCGACGGCGGCATCAGCCCGGGCGCCTGGGGTTTCGAGGCCGGGCAGAGCGGCGTGGGTGACATCTTCGGCTGGTTCGTCCGCAACGCCGCCCCGGCGGGTCTGGACTCGCACGAACGGCTCACCGAGCTGGCCGCCGCCCAACCGGTCGGCGCGCACGGCCTGGTCGCGCTCGACTGGTGGAACGGCAACCGGTCGTTGCTGGTCAACCACGACCTCAGCGGGCTGGTCGTCGGGCTGACGCTGGCCACCCGGCCGCCGGACGTCTACCGCGCCCTGCTGGAGGCCACCGCGTACGGCACTCGGATGATCATCGAGGCGTTCGCCGAGGCCGGCGTGCCGGTCGACGACCTGGTGGTCGCCGGCGGGCTCACCTCGAACCGGCTGCTGATGCAGATCTACGCCGATGTCACCAATCGTCCGCTCGGCATCATCGGCTCCGCCCAGGGGCCGGCGCTCGGGTCCGCGATCCACGCGGCGGTCGCCGCCGGCGCGTACCCGACGATCCACGAGGCGTCGGCCGCGATGGGGCGGGTGGACGAGGGCGTCTACCGGCCCGTACCGGAGAACGTCCGGGCCTACGACGCGCTCTACGCCGAGTACCGCGCGCTGCACGACCACTTCGGTCGCGGCGGTGACGACGTGATGCTCCGCCTGCGGGCGATCCGGAACGCGGCGCGGGACGCCGCCGCGCAGACCGACCCGGTTCTGGAGGTGATCGGATGAACGCCGACGTCGCCCGGCAGGTCGCCGCGGTACGCGAGACCGTGGCCCGGCTGCACCGCGAGCTGACCCGCTACGACCTGGTGGCCTGGACCGCCGGCAACGTCTCGGCCCGCGTTCCCGGGCAGGAGTTGATGGTCATCAAGCCCAGCGGGGTGGACTACGACGACCTGACCGCCGACACGATGGTGGTCTGCGATCTCGGCGGCGCCGTCGTGGACGGCGGTGGCTCGCCGTCGAGCGACACCGCCGCGCACGCGTACGTCTACCGGGCGATGCCCGAGGTCGGCGGCGTCGTGCACACCCACAGCGGCTACGCCACCGCGTGGGCGGCACGGGGCGAGGCGATCCCGTGCTGGCTGACCGCCCAGGCCGACGAGTTCGGCGGCGAGATCCCGGTCGGGCCGTTCGCCCTGATCGGCGGCGACGACATCGGCAAGGGGATCGTCAGCACCCTGGCCGGGCACCGCTCGCCCGCGGTGCTCATGCGCAACCACGGCGTCTTCACCATCGGCCGGGACGCCCGGGCGGCGGTCAAGGCCGCGGTGATGTGCGAGGACGTGGCCCGCACCGCCCACCTGGCCCGCGCGCTCGGGCCGCCGCTGCCGATCGCGGCGGCCGATGTCGACGCGCTGCACGACCGCTACCAGAACGTCTACGGCCAACGCCCGGCCACCGACCCCACCACCACCTCCGGTCGTGCCGGCCCTGCCGGCCGCGCGTCCGGCTCACCCCACCACGAGGAGAACCGATGAGAACCAGGAGCACGGCACGCACCGTCATCGCGGCCCTCGCCGGCGTGCTGCTCGCCGGCGGCATGGTCGCCTGCGGCAACAGCGACACCGGCGGCGGGTCCGGCGGCGACGACAAGATCGTCCTGGGCTTCTCCCAGGTCGGCGCGGAGAGCGGCTGGCGCACGGCGAACACCACCTCGATCAAGGAGGCGGCGGGCGAGGCCGGCATCGAGCTGAAGTTCGACGACGCGCAGCAGAAACAGGAGAACCAGATCAAGGCGATCCGCAACTTCATCCAGCAGAAGGTCGACGTCATCGCCTTCTCGCCGGTCGTCGAGTCCGGCTGGGACACCGTGCTGAAGGAGGCCAAGGACGCCAAGATCCCGGTGATCCTGACCGACCGCGCGGTCGACTCGGCCGACAAGTCGCTCTACAAGACGTTCCTCGGCTCGGACTTCAAGAAGGAGGGACGGCTCGCCGGCGAGTGGCTGGTGGAGCAGAAGAAGTCGGCGTCCGGCCCGGTCAACATCGTCGAGCTGCAGGGCACCACCGGCTCGGCGCCGGCGAACGACCGCAAGGAGGGCTTCGCCGGCGCGATCGCGGCGAACCCCAACCTGAAGATCATCGCCTCGCAGTCCGGTGACTTCACCCGCGCCGGCGGCAAGCAGGTGATGGAGCAGTTCCTCAAGGCCAACCCGAAGATCGACGTGCTCTTCGCGCACAACGACGACATGGGTCTGGGCGCGCTGGAGGCGATCACCGCGGCGGGCAAGGTGCCCGGCAAGGACATCACCATCATCACCGTCGACGCGGTGAAGGACGGCATGCAGGCGCTCGCGGACGGCAAGTTCAACTTCATCGCCGAGTGCAGCCCGCTGCTCGGCCCGCAGCTGATGGACCTGGTGAAGAAGGTCAAGGCCGGCGAGGAGGTCCCGGCCCGGATCGAGACCGAGGAGACCACCTTCACCCAGGAGCAGGCCAAGGAGGCGCTGCCCAACCGCAAGTACTGACCCACCCGCGGGGGTCGCCGTCGCGCCGACGGCGACCCCCGCGCCACCACCGTCGAAGAAGAGGTCCGATGGGTACGGGTGAGCGTCCGGTCCTGACCATGACCGGCATCAGCAAGACCTTCCCCGGGGTCCGTGCGCTGCACGAGGTCGACTTCCGGCTGTTCCCGGGCGAGGTCCACGCCCTGATGGGCGAGAACGGCGCCGGCAAGTCGACCCTGATCAAGGTGTTGACCGGCGTCTACGGCACCGACGCGGGCGTCGTCACGCTCGCCGGTGAGCAGGTCTCCTTCAGCGGGCCGATGCAGGCCGCCGCGGCCGGCGTGAGCACCGTCTACCAGGAGGTCAACCTCTGCACGAACCTGTCGGTGGCGGAGAACGTCTTCATCGGCCGGGAGCCGCGCCGCCTCGGCGCCGTGCGCTGGGGCGAGATGCGCCGGCGCGCCCGCGAGCTGCTGGCCCGGCTCGACCTCGACCTCGACGTCACCGCGCAGCTCGGCACGTACTCGCTGGCCGTGCAGCAGATGGTGGCGATCGCCCGGGCGATCGACGTGCGGGCGCGGGTGCTCATCCTCGACGAGCCGACCTCCAGCCTCGACGCGGGCGAGGTCGCGCAACTGTTCCGGATCATGCGACAGCTGCGCGACGAGGGGATCGCCATCCTGTTCGTCACCCACTTCCTGGACCAGGTCTACGGCATCGCCGACCGGATCACCGTGCTGCGCAACGGCACCCTGGTGGGGGAGTACCGCACCGCGGAGCTGCCGCAGTTCAGCCTGGTCGAGAAGATGATCGGCCAGGAACTCGACGTGCTGGAGCGGCTCGACGAGCAGCAGAAGCGCGCCACCGTCGCCTCCGCCGGGGCGGAACCGCTGGTGGACGCCGTGGAGCTGGGGCGGCGGGGCGCGATCACCCCGTTCAGCCTGCGCATCGAGGCCGGTGAGGTGGTCGGCCTGGCCGGCCTGCTCGGCTCCGGCCGCACCGAGGTCGCCCGCCTGCTCTTCGGCGCCGACCGTGCCGACCACGGCCAGGTCCGCCTCGACGGGGGCCGCTCGCCGCTGCGTACCCCGGTCCAGGCGATCGAGCAGGGCATCGGCTTCTGCTCGGAGAACCGCCGCGCGGAGGGCATCGTTCCGGAGCTGTCGGTCCGGGAGAACATGATCCTGGCGATGCAGGCCGCGCGTGGCTGGCTGCGTCCGGTTCCGCGCCGCCGGCAGGACGAGCTGGTCCGCCGGTACGTCGAGGCGCTCAGCATCCGGCCGGCGAACCCGGAGCTGCCGGTGCGCAACCTCTCCGGCGGCAACCAGCAGAAGGTGCTCCTGGCGCGCTGGCTGATCACCGAGCCGCGCCTGCTCATCCTGGACGAGCCCACCCGCGGCATCGACGTCGGCGCCAAGGCCGAGATCCAGAAGCTGGTGGTGCAGCTCTCCGACGGCGGCATGGCGGTGCTGTTCATCTCCGCCGAGCTGGAGGAGGTGCTGCGCCTGAGCCACCGGGTCGCGGTCATGCGGGACCGCGAGATGGTCGCCCAGCTCACCAACGACGACTCGCTCGACGCCGACCGCGTCATGCGCACCATCGCCAGCGGAACCCCGAGGGAGGAGGTGACCCGATGACCACCGTCGCCGACCGCCTCCGCCCGGTGACCGGCCACCGTCTGTTCTGGCCGGCCCTCGTGCTCGTGGTCATGATCGCCGCGAACACCGTCTACCGACCCGGCTTCCTCGCCGTGGAGGTCAAGAACGGCCACCTGTACGGCACGCCGGTCGACATCCTCCGGTTGAGCGCGCCGCTGATCCTGGTCGCGCTCGGCATGACCCTGGTCATCGCCACCGGCGGCATCGACCTGTCCGTCGGCTCGCTCTGCGCCATCAGCGGGGCGATCGCCTGCCTGCACATCAGCCGGGCGGCCGACCCGGACAGCCCGTCCACCGTGCTCACCGCGCTGGCCCTGGCCTTCGGGGCCGCGTTGGTGCTCGGCGCCTGGAACGGGGTGCTGGTCGCCGTCATCGGCATCCAACCCATCATCGCCACGCTGATCCTCATGGTGGCCGGGCGGGGGATCGCCCAACTGGTCACCGAGGGGCAGATCATCACGATCAACTCCGGCCCGTACCGGGCGATCGGGCTCGGGCACCTCCTCACCCTGCCGTTGGCCGTCCTGATCGCCCTGGCCGCGGCGCTGCTGGTGGCCGCGTTCACCCGGCGCACCGCGCTCGGGCTGATCGTCGAGTCGGTGGGCGGCAACGCCGAGGCGAGCCGGCTCGCCGGCATCCGGTCGCGGCGGATCATCTTCCTCGTCTACGTGGTCGGCGCCGCGTGCGCCGCGCTCGCCGGCTTCATGGTCACCGCGAACGTGTCCAGCGCGGACGGCAACGCCGCCGGCCTGTGGATCGAACTCGACGCGATCCTCGCGGTGGTGATCGGCGGCACCTCGCTGGCCGGCGGCCGGTTCTCGCTCGGCGGCACCGTCCTGGGCGCGCTGATCATCCAGACCCTGACCACCACGGTGTACGCCATGAACATCTCGCCCCAGACGTCGCTGCTGTTCAAGGCCGTCGTCGTCATCGCGGTCTGCCTCGTGCAGGCCCCGGCGTTCCGGGCCCGGTTCCGTCGCCGACGCCGTGGCGTCGAACCCGGCCCGGCGGCGCCCCAGCGGGAGAAGGAGCAGGTGCCGGCATGAGCAGCACGTCGTCGACCGTCGTCCGGCCCTGGCGGCCCGGCCTGCCCCGGCGGCACGTCCCGGTCCTGGCCACGCTGGCCCTGCTGCTGGTCATGTACGGCATCGGGGTGTCCCAGTACCGCGCCTTCTCCAACGCCCAGGTCGTCTTCAACGTCTTCATCGACAACGGCTTCGTGCTCGTCGTCGCGGTCGGCATGACCTTCGTGATCCTCACCGGCGGCATCGACCTCTCCGTCGGCTCGGTGGTCGCCATGACCGCCATGGTGTCGGCCGCCCTGCTGCGCGACGGCATGCCGGCGGCCCTGGTCCTGGTCATCGCGCTGCTGATCGGACCGACGCTGGGCTTCCTGATGGGCTGCGCGATCCACTTCTTCGACATCCAACCGTTCATCGTCACGCTCGCCGGGATGTTCTTCGCCCGGGGGATGTGCACGTTCATCAGCGGCGCCTCGATCTCCATCACCGACGGCTTCTGGACCGGCATGTCGCAGCAGCGCATCGGGAACCCGGCCGGCAACTTCGTGTCGATCAGCGTGCTGATCGCGTTCGCGGTGGTCCTGGTGGCGGCGTACGTGCTGGCGTACACCCGGTTCGGCCGCAACGTGTACGCCGTCGGCGGCAACGCGCAGTCGGCGCTGTTGATGGGCCTGCCGGTGGCGCGGACCCGGATCGCCGTCTACACCATCAGCGGGCTCTGCTCGGCCGTCGGCGGCATCCTGCTGTCGTTCTACACGCTGTCCGGCGCGCCGTTGATCGCCGTCGGCATGGAACTGGACGTGATCGCCGCCGTCGTGATCGGCGGAACCGTGCTCACCGGTGGATCCGGATACGTCTTCGGCACCGTCCTCGGCGTGCTAGTGCTGGGCGTCATCCAGACCCTGATCACGTTCGACGGCAGCCTCAACTCCTGGTGGACCAAGATCGTGATCGGCGGCCTGCTGTTCGCGTTCATCCTCCTCCAGCGCCTCATCGGCATCCGGTTCAAGTGACGGTTCCTAGCGCGGAAGGCAACAACATGGCAACTCATCCCCAGCCCGAGGTCTGGTTCCTCACCGGCAGCCAGGGCCTCTACGGCGAGGACACCCTGCGGCAGGTCGCCGAGCAGTCCCGGCAGATCGCCGCGTGCCTGGACGAGTCGCCGGACATCCCCGTACGCGTGGTCTGGAAGCCGGTCCTGACCTCCGGCACGGACATCCTCGCCGTCTGCCGGGACGCGGCCGTGCGGGGCGCGGTCGGGGTGATCGCCTGGATGCACACGTTCTCCCCGGCGAAGATGTGGATCGCCGGCCTGGACGCGCTGCGGACCCCGCTGCTGCACCTGCACACCCAGGCGAACGTGGCGCTGCCCTGGGACACCATCGACATGGACTTCATGAACCTGAACCAGGCCGCGCACGGCGACCGCGAGTTCGGCTACATCCAGACCCGGCTCGGGGTGGCCCGCAAGACCGTCGCCGGGCACGTCACCGACCCGCGGGTGGTCGGACGGGTCGCGGCCTGGGCCCGCGCCGCCGTCGGCTGGTCGGCGGTGCGGTCGTTGCGGCTGGCCCGCTTCGGTGACAACATGCGCGACGTCGCGGTGACCGAGGGGGACAAGGTCGAGGCGGAGCTGCGGTTCGGTGTCTCGGTCAACACCTACGGGGTGAACGATCTGGTCGCGGCCGTCGACCAGGTCGCCGACGCGCAGGTGGACGACCTGGTCAAGGAGTACGACGACACCTACCGGGTGGACGCCGACCTGCGGCCCGGCGGTGCCCGGCACGACTCGCTGCGCTACGCCGCCCGCCAGGAGTTGGGCCTGCGGGCGTTCCTCGACGAGGGCGGGTTCCGCGCCTTCACCACCAACTTCGAGGACCTGGGCGGGCTGCGTCAGCTCCCGGGCATCGCGGTGCAGCGGCTGATGGCCGACGGGTACGGCTTCGGCGGCGAGGGGGACTGGAAGACCTCCGTGCTGGTGCGGACGCTGAAGGCGATGGCCGTCGGCGTCGACGGCGGCACGTCGTTCATGGAGGACTACACCTACGACCTGACGTTCGGCCAGGAACTGGTCCTCGGCGCGCACATGCTGGAGGTCTGTCCCAGCATCGCCGCCGACGTGCCCACGGCCCAGGTGCACCCGCTGAGCATCGGCGGGCGGGAGGATCCGGTCCGGTTGGTGTTCGACGCGGCGTCCGGCCCGGCCGTCGTGCTCGGCATGGCCGACATGGGGGAGCGGTTCCGGCTGGTCGCCAACGAGGTGGACGTGGTGCCGCCGCCGCACCCGCTGCGCCGGTTGCCGGTGGCCCGGGCGGTCTGGCGACCGCGCCCCGACCTGGCCGGCTCGGCGGAGGCGTGGATCACCGCGGGCGGCCCGCACCACACCGTGCTCTCCCAGGCCGTGGGGGTGGAGGAGCTGCGCGACCTGGCGGCGATGGCCCGCACCGAGCTGGTCGTCATCGACGCCGACACGGCGCCGCACCGGTTCGCCGACGAGCTGCGCTGGAACCAGGCGTACTACCGGCTCGCCCGGGGGTTCTGAGGCGCGCCGGTGGCACGCCGGTGGCGGGTCCCGGGCCGGGGCGCGCCACCCGGATGTGTCCGCCGGGTCACGCCTTGACGAACGTCATGTTATCGCTCACAGTCGATGTGTCGGGTCGTCGACGTCGCGCGCGGACCGTTCCGGGCCGAGACCGCGCCGCAGCTGTGCGGAGATCCGACTCCCTTCCGGCGCGGGCGGCTGTTAGCGATCACATGGGCGGTGCCGCCGTGCGTCGTCCCGCCCCGGAACCGGTCGACGAAGGAGAGTCATGGTGAGCAGAGGTCGGTTGGCCCGGCTCCTGGCGGGGTTGGCGGCGATACTGGTCGGCGGCGCGCTGGTGACGGTGGCGCCGGTGCCGGCGTCGGCCGCGACGGTGGACACCGGCGCGTGGTACGTGCTGGTGAACCGCAACAGCGGCAAGGCGCTGGACCTGTACAACCAGGCCACGAACGACGGGGCGCGGATCACCCAGTGGTCGCGCAACGACGGGGCCTGGCAGCAGTGGCAGTTCGTGGACTCCGGTGGCGGCTGGTACCGGATCCGGTCGCGGCACTCGGGCAAGGTGCTGGACGTGACCGGCGCCTCGACCGCCAACGGTACGGCCGTGGTGCAGTGGTCCGACCACAACGGGACCAACCAGCAGTTCCGGCTGGCGGACTCGGACAGCGGCTACGTGCGGCTGGTCAACCGCAACTCGAACAAGGTCGTGGAGGTGCAGAACGCCGCCACGACCGACGGCGGCAACATCGTGCAGTACGACGACTGGAACGGCGCGAACCAGCAGTGGCAACTGGTGCGTGTCGGTGACGGCGGCAACCCGGACCCGGGCGGCACGTTCACCAACCCGGCCGTCTGGCAGGACTTCGCCGACGTCGACATCATCCGGGTCGGGGACGTCTACTACATGTCCGCCTCGACCATGCACTACTCGCCGGGCGCGCCCGTCCTGCGCTCCTGGGACCTGGTGAACTGGGAGTTCGCCGGGCACTCCGTCCCCCGGCTCGACTTCGGCGCGAAGTACGACCTGACCAACGGCGCGCACGCGTACGTGGACGGCATCTGGGCGTCGACGTTGAACTACCGGCCGAGCAACCGGACCTACTACTGGGCCGGGTGCGTCGACTTCGCCCAGACCCACATCTACACCGCCGGCGCGGTCGACGGCGCCTGGAGCCGGCTGACCACCATCCCGAACTGCTACTACGACGCCGGGATGCTGATCGACGACAACGACACGATGTACGTGGCGTACGGCAACGGCACGATCAGCGTGGCGCAGCTGTCCGCCGACGGGCGCAGCCAGGTTCGGGCCCAGCAGGTCTACCAGACGCCGTCGAGCATCGGCACGCTGGAGGGGGCCCGCTTCTACAAGCGCAACGGCGCCTACTACATCTGGCTCACCCGGCCGGCCAACGGCCAGTACGTGCTCAAGTCCACCAACGGCCCGTTCGGCCCGTACGAGCAGCGGCAGGTGCTGCTCAATCTGCCCGGTCCGATCTCCGGCGGGGGCGTGCCGCACCAGGGCGGGCTCGTGCAGACGCAGAACGGTTCCTGGTACTACATGGCCTTCACCGACGCGTACCCGGGCGGCCGGATGCCGACGCTGGCGCCGATCACCTGGACCGCCGACGGGTGGCCGCAGGTGCAGACCGTCAACGGGGCCTGGGGCGCGAGCTATCCCAACCCGCTGCCGCGGCGCCCGGTCAAGCCGCTCACCGGCACCGACACGTTCGCCGGCACCACGCTCGGCGTGCAGTACGAGTGGAACCACAACCCGGACAACAGTCGCTGGTCGGTGAACAACGGCCTGCGGCTGCAGACCGCCACCGTGACCACCGACCTCTACCGGGCCCGCAACACGCTGACCCACCGGATCCAGGGCCCGACCTCCACCGGGACCGTGGAGCTGGACTACTCGGGCATGCGCGACGGCGACCGGGCCGGGCTCGCGATGCTGCGCGACAGTTCGGCGTGGATCGGGGTCCGGCGGGACAACGGCGCCACCCGGGTGGTGATGACCAACGGCCTGACCATGGGATCCGACAACTGGAACACCACCTCCACCGGGACCGAGATCGCCGGCGCGCCGGTCTCCGGCGGGCGGATCTGGTTGCGGGCCAACGCCGACATCCGGCCCGGCTCCGGCCGGCAGGCGCGGTTCTCCTACAGCACCGACGGGGTCACCTTCGTCCCGTTGGGCAACGCGTTGACGCTCAACAACGCGTGGCAGTTCTTCATGGGATACCGCTTCGGCATCTTCAACTACGCCACGCAATCACTCGGTGGCGCGGTGACCGTACGCCAGTTCTCGTTGACGACCCCGTGACAACGGTCACCATTTGCGACCGTTGACATATCTGCGAATTGCCCGGGGTGGGGTTCCGGTAATCATCGGAAAAGCCTCACCCCGGGCCCAATGCACCGGCGCGGAGCTGGGACTTCACGGTCCCGGCCGGAGGAGGGGAATGGGGCCGCCGACGATTCCGTGGCATTCGGTGGCCGGCACCCGGACGCGGGACCGACGGCGCCGTTCCGGCGGGAACGGCTGGCGTAGACTGTCGCCACCCGGGCCGGTCCGGTCGAGATCGACCGGGTTCGGCCACCGCGGGCTGTCGGAAAGTGAGGTGGCCGTGCGCGGTCCTGCGATGACGGATGTGGCTCGCCTCGCCGGGGTGTCGCACCAGACGGTGTCCCGGGTCCTCAACGGGCATCCCAACGTGCGCGAGCAGACCCGGCTCCGGGTCCAGGCGGCCATCACCGAACTCGGCTACCGGCCCAACCGCGCCGCCCGCGCGCTGGTCACCGGCCGGTCCCAGGTGATTGGCGTGGTCGCGCAGAACACCACCCTCTACGGGCCGGCCTCCCTGCTGGCCGCGTTGGAGCAGACCGCCGCCGAGGCCGGTTTCGCGGTCAGCGTCGGCAGCGTGAGCGACCTCGACCACCGCTCCATCTCCGCGGCGGTGGAACGGCACCTGGCCCACCGGGTGGCCGGCATCGTGGTCATCGCGCCGGTCGAGTCGGCCGGGGAGGCGCTGGAGCGGCTTCCCCAGGACGTGCCGCTGGTGACCGTCGACGGCGACCCGCGCCGACCGATCCCGCTGGTGACGGTCGACCAGGTCGCCGGCGCCCGGGCCGCCACCCAGCACCTCCTCGACGCCGGGCACCGCACGGTCTGGCACGTCTCCGGCCCGTCGGACTGGTTCGACAGCGCCGGCCGGATCGAAGGCTGGCGCGAGGCCCTGCAGGTGGCCGGCGCCGAGATACCGCCGCTGGTCCCGGCCGACTGGTCCGCCGCCGCCGGCTACCGGTCCGGGCAGATGCTGGCCCGCATGCCCGAGGTCACCGCCGTCTTCACCGCCAACGACCACCTCGCGCTCGGCGTGCTCCGCGCGCTGCACGAGCACGGCCGGCGGGTGCCGGACGACATCAGCGTGGTCGGGTTCGACGACGTGCCCGAGGCGGCCTACTTCATCCCGCCGCTGACCACCGTGCGCCCCGACTTCGCGGCGGTCGCCGGGGCCAGCCTCGATCTGCTGCTGGCGCAGATCGAGTCGGCCGGCGTCGGCCCGTTGCGCCAGACCATCGCGCCGACGCTGATCCCGCGACGCAGTGTGGGTCCACCGCCGCGACGCTGAGCCGGGTCAGATCGGGAAGCGGCCGCGCCGCCACTGCCAGTGGCGGCCGGCGCGGAGGTGGTCGACGACCGCGCGCTGGAGCACGGTGCGACGTGGCAGCTCGTCGAGCGGCGTGCTCAGCGTGCGGAACACGAACCGCAGCACCTCGACGTCGCCGTCCAGCCCTTCCTGCTCCTCGTAGGGCTCCAGCTCGAACCGCCGCTGGAAGCGGACGATGTTCGAGTCGTCCGGCAGGTATTCGCGCAGTTGCGGGTCGAGCAGCCACGAGCCGCAGGAGAACTCCGTGTGCCGCTCGTCCGGGAAGTGGCGCGGGAAGAACGCGCGGGCCTCGTCGAGCGACGCCGTGACCGCCTGCGGGGTCAGCGGCCCCGCGTCGGGGATGTGCAGCCCGATGGTCTCGCCACGCTGGTGCTGGAGCCGGCCCAGCTCGTAGAGACCGCCGCGGGTGTGCAGCGTCAGCCAGCTCTGCATGACCGGCCAGCCCTCGCCGTCCATCCGCCGGTCGACGGCCAGGTTGCGGCCCAGGTCGGCCAGCGTCGCCCAGGACACGGCATCGGGCACGCCGTGGTGCCGGTGGTAGCCACGCGTGATCTCCACCAGGGCCAGGTACGCGTAGACGTAGAGGTGCCGCCAGGCCGGGCCCCGGTCGCGCGGCAGCGCCGGGCCGGGCGGCAGCCACTCGTGGCCACCGAGATCGGCGCGGACCATCGCGGTCGAGCGGTCGAGCAGCCAGCGCAGCTCCGGGGTCCACAGTGGGGAGTCCGGGTCGGGCCAGCCGGCCAGGATGTCGGCGGCGTCGTCCGGCGGCACCGCGAGGCGGTCCAGCAGGGCGGGCGCGTCGGCCCGCGCGGGTAGTGGCGCCGACGGGTGGTCGGCGGCGAGCCGGTGCACGCGGTCGACCTCGTCGACCGGAACCCCGAGCCGCGCGGCGGTGTCGTCGAGATCCACGTGACCGACCCTACCGACCGGCCGGGTCGCGGCGACAGGCCCGATCCCGGGCCGGCGTGCCGGTGCGCGTGGTGGACCTCGCCGCGAGGTTGTGAAGAATACTTGCGGAAGTGACCCTTATCGATGAGCATATTCTTCACATCAACTGACATGCATCGATGTCAGTTCCCGGGCGGCCCAGGTGTGAGGAGTGCAGATGAGGATTCCCCTTCGACGCGTGGCCGGAGTGCTCGCCGCCCTGGCGTTGACCATCGCCGGGGTGCTGACCGGTCCGACGGCCGCGCAGGCGGCCACGCCCGCCTGGCCGACGCTGAGCAGCGGCGCGTCCGGTCCGAACGTCGCGTCGGCCCAGTTCCTGCTCCGCCACCACGGCGGGACCCTGACCGTGGACGGCGCCTTCACGGCCGGGACCACCAGCGCGGTGCGGACGTTCCAGGCCGCCAACGGGCTCACCGCCGACGGGATCGTCGGTTCCCTGACCTGGGCCCGCCTCGTGGTGACCCTGGACGCCGGCGCCAACAACAACGCCGTACGGGCACTGCAGACCGCGCTCAACAAGTACGGCTACGGCCTCACCGTCGACGGCGCCTGGGGCGCGGCCACCACCAACGCCGTCACCAGCTTCAAGACCACCAGAGGGCTCACCGGCGGCTCCACGGTCGGCGCGACCACCTGGCAGTGGCTCCTCGGGAACGGTGGGGGCGGAGGCACCTACGCCCTGGTCATCGGCCGCTCGGTGCTGCCGCGCAGCGAGTACGACGACCCGCACCACGACTATCCGGCGATCGACCTGCCCACCAACAGCGGCGTGACGACGTACGCGATCACCGCCGGCACGGTCGGCTACGCCGGCGGTGGGTGCGGCTACGGCATCGGCATCACCGCCGACGACGGCACCTACTACCTGTACTGCCACCTGTCCTCCCGGGCGGTGGCCGACGGGGCGCGGGTCGCCGCCGGCCAGGTCATCGGCTACACCGGCTCCACCGGCAACTCCACCGGCCCACACCTGCACCTGGAGGTACGGGTCGGCGGCGCGAACCGCTGCCCGCAGAATCTCCTGCTGGCCCTCTACGACGGTTCGGCCGTGCCGGCCCCGGGAACGTTGCCGTCCACCGGCTGCACCTACTGACGGCAGACGGGGCGGCGCGGGCGACCCGGACGGGCCGTTCCGCGCCGCCCCGCGACTCAGGCCAGCTCCGCCCAGCGGGCGTACATGGTCAGGTCGCGGACGGTCCGCCGGATCAGCTCCGGCGGCACACCCTCGCCCCAGCCCGCCGCCCGCTCCGCCGCCGCGCGCAGCTGCCGGGCCGCCGCGTCGGCCGAGCGGGCGGGTAGCCCGTCGGACAGCAGCCGTTCGGCGGCGGCGAGCCGGAGCCGTACGCCGGCGGTGGTCCGGGCCGGGGCGCAGGCGGTGGCCTGCCGCAGCGTCTCGCGCAGCGCCGCGGCGCCGGAGCGGGCGGCGGCCCGGTAGTCGGCGTGCGGGACCGTCGCCGGGGTGCGGAACGTGCCTTCCCGCAGCGCCTCCTGCTGGCGGGCGTTGAGCTGGTTGTACGCGAACAGCGCCGCGCCGTCGGAGTCCGCGTCGTTCACCGCCTGCACCTGGTCGAGCATCAGGTCGGGGGACGACCCCCGCAGCGGCCCGTAGGTGGCGGTGTAGAGCGGCACGTCGCCGACCCGTTCGCGCATCACGGCCGTGTCGTGGCCGACCGAGCCGGCGGAGGTGCCGAACGACATCCCGGTGAGGAAGTCGAGCGTGCCGGCGTCGACCCAGGCGCCCCAGTTCTGGAACTTCTTGGCCAGCCCGTCGGTCGGGTCGGCGAACACGGCGGCGGAGAGCTGCCGGTCACCGGCGACCCGTTCCTGCATCGTGCGGACCTGGTCGACGAACGTGGTGATCTGCTTCTCCCGCCAGGCGTTCCAGGTCGGCCACTGCGGTGACTCGGGGGTGAGCGTGTACGGGTCGACGCCGTGCTCGGCCGCGAACGTCTGCCGGCTGTACGCCGAGTAGGAGAAGTCGGCGCCGTAGGGCAGCGAGACGGGGTAGCGGATGTAGTCCAGGTGCAGCCCGTCCACGTCGTAGCCGCGCAGGATCTCCTCGAAGGTGGCGAGCACGTGCGCGCGGACGGCCGGGACCGCCGCGTCCATCCAGTAGTAGCCGGGTTCCATCCGGGACGGCTGCGGGCCGGCCTTGCCGACGTCCTCGCGCTCCACGGCCGCCCATTCGGGGTGGGCGGTGAGCACCGGCCCGCCGCCGGACTCGACGCCGACGAAGAAGGTGTGCGTCCAGGCGTGCAGCTCGATGCCCCGGGCGTGCGCCTCGGCGACCCACACCTTCAGCGGGTCGAAGCCGCGCATCTCGGGCCGCTGGGCGGGCATGCCGGCCCGTTCGGCGACCGGGCTCGGGTAGATCGTGTAGCCGCCCCAGACCGTCTCCAGGAACACCATGTTGAAGCCGGCGGCGTCGATCCGGTCCAGCGAGGCGCGGATCTGCTCCGGGCTGGTCTCGATCGGGCGGACCCAGAGGCCACGGCCCTCCACCGGCCGGGACTCGCGGGCCCGGTAACCGGCCACGTCGGCACGGCGGGCGGCGTCGCGAGCCAGTTCGGCGGCGCGTTCCGGCTCGGCGGCGGCGGTGTCGCGGGCCCGGCCCAGCAGGCCCGCCGCCTCGGCGAGCGCGGTCTCCACGGCGGCCGGGTCGAAGTCCAGACAGCTCGTCCGCGCGGCCTGGCCGGCCTGGCGCGCCGCGGACACGGCGCGCTCCGCGCCGAGCAGGAAGCTCTCCGCGTCGACATCCACCGTGACGGTGTCGCCGTCGACGGTGACCCGGGCGCCGAGCGGGGCGTTGCCCTCCAGCCAGGAGCCCCGGGAGCCGTGCCCGGAGAGCACGTACCCGTCGGCCGGCACGGCGCTGTCGCCGCCCTGCCGGGCGACCACCCGGCCGTCGCGGACGGTGACCTCGTACCCGAAGTCGTTGGTGCCGGTGTGGTCCCGGCCGCCGTTGGCGGTGTAGCGGACGAGCTGCTCGGCGCCGCGGCAGCCGGGGAAGCACTCGCCCTTGGCCGGGTCCACCCCGCCGGGGTTGGTGGTGGCGGTCGGGTCGGTGGCGTCGATCGTGGTGGTGGCCCGGCGGATCAGCAGGTTGCGCAGCTGCACCCGGTCGCCGGGGTGCAGCCGGTCGCGCAGCCACCGCCGGTCGTCGACGCCACCGGCCTCGGGCGGCGAGGCGGAGAGCACGGCGCCGTCGGCCGGGATGGCGTTGTTGCCGGGCTTCGGGCAGGAGTCGAGCGCGGTGCAGACGCTGACCACGTCGTACGCCCCGCCGCCGGCGGCCCGCAGCACCGCCTCGCCGCCGAAGGCGTTGGTCTTCGTCTCGGCCCCCGAGTCGGGGGTGTAGAGGGCGAGCACGCCGGCGGCGCGTGACGACGGATCGATGGCGTCGATGGTGGCGGTGGCGCCGTCGGCGGCCACGACCGTCGGCGCGCCGGACCCGGCGGCGGCGCCGGACGCGCTGGCGGGAGCGCTCAGGAGTCCGAGCAGGACCACGCCGGCCGCGGTGCCGGCGGTGGCCCGGCGTAGGGGTGTGGGGGTAGGCATGCGCCTCATCGTGTGGCCACTGGTACGGACAAGTCAAGGCTTCAATTCGGTAACCAAACCGGACATGGGGCGCAGAAGTCGAGCTGGGGCTTGACGTGGCGGTGATCGTGGGCCAGTCTCTCCGGCAACTGGTCCGTACCACTCACCCCCACGCATGGAGGACCCCCATGAGGCGTACCCGCGCCTTCGCCGCGGCCGCAGTGGCCGCCGCCTTCTTCCTCAGCGGCTGCGGCCTGTCCGGCGGCGACGACGCCGGCGCCGGCTCGGACGACCCGATCAGCGGCGAGGTCAAGGGCGACATCACCTTCGCCACGCTGGCCCTGAAGCCCACCTTCGACGACTACATCAACGGTCTGATCGAGAAGTTCGAGGCGCAGCACCCGGGCACCAACGTGACCTGGGTCGACCTGCCGTTCCAGGGCGCCCAGGAGAAGATCACCAACGACGCCCAGGCGGGCACCCTGCCCGACGTGGTCAACCTGAACCCGAACTTCGCCCAGAAGCTGGAGAAGCAGGGCGTCTTCGTGGACATGGAGACCAACGCCGCCGACGTCAAGGACTCCTTCGTCCCCGGCGCGTGGGACGCGTTCAAGGTCCCCGGCCAGGCCGGCTCGTACGGCCTGCCGTGGTATCTCACCAGCGAGATCACCATGTACAACAAGGACCTCTTCGCCCAGGCCGGGATGCCCGACGCCGCCCCGCCGAAGACCATCGACGAACTGCTCACCCAGGCCGAGAAGATCTCCACCGCAGGCAAGGGCCGCTTCTACGGCTGGCACCCGGCGCTGGAGAACACGTTCGTGCCGAACCTGGCGAAGCTGGGCGTCCCGCTGCTCAACGACGACGCCAGCAAGTGGACCTTCAACACCCCCGAGGCGGTCCAGTACGTCACCCGGCTGCGTGACCTCTACGCCAGCAAGGCGATCGCGCCGGACTGGCTGACCCAGGACCACGCCAAGGAGACCGAGGCGTACTCGGCCGGACGGGTGGCGCTGTTCCCGTCCGGGCCGAACTTCCTCAAGGTCGTCGGCCAGAACGCCCCGGCCGTCGCCAAGGCCACCGGGGTCGCGCCGCAGATCGCCAGCGCCGACGGCACCACCAACATGTCGGTGATGGGCCTGCTCGTGCCGAAGAAGAGCAAGAATCCGGCCACCGCGCTGGAGTTCGCCAAGTTCGTCAGCAACGCGGAGAACCAGCTCGCCTTCGCCAAGATCGTGACGATCCTGCCGTCCACCTCGGACTCGCTCAAGGACCCGTACTTCACCCAGGTGGACGCCGCCGACCCGACCGCGCAGGCCCGCCGGATCTCGGCCGAGCAGATCGCCAAGGCGCAGAACCTCACCCCGGTGCAGTGGGACGACCGCACCAAGGCCCTGGTGATCGGCAAGGTGCAGCTCGCCGTCAAGGGCGACCTCGACCCGAAGGCCGCTCTGGACCAGGCCGTGGACGAGGCCAACAAGCTGCTCGCCCGCTGACCCGCCGGCGCCGCCCGGCTCCGGCCGGGCGGCGCCACCCTCCCCTCCACGACAGGAGCTCACCGACGTGATCGGCCGTCGCTGGTACGTGCCCTGGCTGTTCCTCACCCCCGCGCTGCTCGTCACCGCCCTGATGACGTGGGGGCCGCTCGCCAACACCGGCGTGCTGGCGTTCACCGACGCGCAGGCGCTCGGCGGGGGGCAGTTCACCGGGCTGGCCAACTTCACCCGGCTGGCCGACGACACGGAGTTCTTCCGGGCGCTCGGCAACACCGCGCTCTACCTGGTCGTCGTGGTGCCCGCGCTGGTGCTGCTGCCCCTGCTGCTCGCCCAGCTGGTGCACGCCAAGCTGCCCGGCATCGGCGCGTTCCGGGCGGTGTTCTACACCCCCGTCATCGCCTCGATGGTCGTGGTCGGCCTGATCTGGAGCTGGCTGCTCTCCTCCGACGGCCTGGTCAACGCCGTACTCGTGAAGCTGCGGGTGGTCGCCGAGCCGCTGCCCTTCCTCACCGACGCCACCCTGCTGCTGTTCGCCTGCATGCTGGTGACGGTCTGGAAGGGCCTCGGCTACTACATGGTCATCTACCTGGCCGCCCTGTCCAACGTGCCGAACGAGCTCTACGAGGCGGCCCGGGTCGACGGCGCCGGCGCGGTCCGCCGGTTCCGCTCGGTCACCGTGCCGACCGTCCGCCCCACCATGCTGCTGGTCGGCACGCTCGCCGCGATCTCCGCGACCAAGGTCTTCGCCGAGATCTACGTGATGTCCTCCGGCACCGCCGGACCCGGCGGGCAGGCCAAGTCGATCGTCTACTACATCCGCGAGGTCGGTCTCGGCGTCGACGGTGAGATCGGGTACGCCTCCGCGATGAGCCTGACGCTCTTCGTCGGCACCCTCGGCCTCTCCGTCCTGGCGCTGGTGCTGCGCCGACGCAGCGAGAGGAACGAGGCATGAGCGAGCGCACCGAGCGGAGCGAGGGCAGTGAGGGCATGCCCGGTGGGCTCGGCATGAGCGAGCGCACCGAGCGGAGCGAGGGCCGTGAGGGCATGCCCGGTGGGCTCGGCATGAGCGAGCGCACCGAGCGGAGCGAGGGCCGTGAGGGCGGGCGGCGGGCCGTGCGGCCTGCCCGGCGGTCCGCCGGGGTCGGCAGGTTGGCCGGGCCGGCCCTGCGGTACCTGCTGCTGCTCCTGATGACCGTGCTGCTCGTCGGTCCGTTCCTCTGGCAGCTCTCCACCGCCCTCAAGAGCACCGGCGAACCGATCTACGGCCCGGACACCACGCTGCTGCCGACCGACCCGACATTCGGCAACTTCGGCAAGGTCACCGAGGTCATCCCGGTCTGGCGCTACATCGGCAACTCGGCGATCGTCGCGTCCGCCAGCGTGCTGACCAACTGCCTGCTCGGCGCCATGGCCGGCTACGCGCTGGCCCGCATGCGTTTCCGCGGCCGGGGCGCGGTCTTCGCCGCCCTGCTCGCCTCGCTGGTCGTGCCGTTCGAGGTGATCATGGTGAACGTCTTCCTCACCGTGCGCAGCCTCGGCCTGGTCGACACCCTGCTCGGCGTGCTGCTGCCCGGCGCGGTCAGTGGACTGTCCATCCTGGTCATGCGTACCGCGTTCCTGGCCCTGCCGCGGGAGACCGAGGAGGCCGCCGCGATCGACGGCGCGGGGGAGTGGGCCCGGTTCTGGCGGGTCGCGCTGCCCAGCGTGCGCGGCTCGTTGGCGGTGGTCGGCGTGTTCAGCTTCCTGTTCGCCTGGGACGACTTCCTCTGGCCGCTCATCGTGCTGAAGAACCCCGACAACTTCACCCTCACCGTGGGCCTGCAATACCTGTCCGGCACCTTCACCAACGACCAGCGGGTGGTCGCCGCTGGCACGATGATCGCGGTCGTTCCGCTGCTCGCGGTCTTCTTCGCCCTGCAGCGGATGTTCTTCCGTGGCATCGGAGAGGGAGGGGTGAAGGGGTGACCACCACCAGCGGCAACAAGACCGCCTGGAAGCACGAGGCGCTGTACACCGCGTTGCGCGCCGAGATCGGTGAGGCGCTGCGTCCGCACGACCCGCTGCCCAGCGAGCGGGAACTCGTCGCCCGGTTCGGGGTCAGCCGGGCGACCGTCCGGCAGGCCGTCGGCCGGTTGGAGGAGGAGGGCCTGGTCTACCGCGCCCAGGGCGCCGGCACGTTCGTGGCCGACCCGGCCACCATCTCCAAGTCCCTAGCCCTGACCTCGTTCAGCGAGGACATGCGCAGCCGCCGGCTCACCCCGGACTCGCGCCTGCTCGACCTGACCCTCGTGCCCGCCGGCGTGGCCGTGGCCCGGGAGCTGTCGCTGTCCCCCGGCGCCGAGGTCGCCCACGTACGCCGGCTCCGGCTCGCCGACGGCCTGCCCATGTGCGTCGAGGAGGTGTGGCTGCCGACCGAGCGGGTCGGTGACCTCGACGCCGCACTGCTCTCCGGCTCCCTCTACGACGTGCTCGCCGCGCGTGGTGTCCGGCCGCACCACGCCGACCAGGTGATCTCCGCGACCGTGGTCGACGCCGACCAGGCCGCGCTGCTCGGTGTGGCGCCCTACTCGCCCGCGCTGCGGGTGGACCGGACCACCTACGACGGCACCGGCGTCGCGGTCGAGCGGGCCGAGAGCATCTACCGCGCCGACCGGTACGACTTCCGCATCACCGTGACCCGAAGGACGCCGTGACCGCCCCGCTCCTGGCCGCCGTCGACATCGGCGGCACCAAGACCGCCGCCGCGCTGGTGCGGGCCGGCGCCGTGCTGGCCCGTACCCAGGCCCCCACGCCGGCCCGCGCCGGCGCCGCCGCCGTCCTGGACCGGGCCGCCGCGCTGGTCCGCTCGCTCGGCGCCGCGCCGGTCGCGGTCGGCGTCGGCGCCCCCGGCCTGGTCGACCCCGCGACCGGCCTGCTCACCGCCGCCACCTCCTCGATCAGCGACTGGTCCCGGGTGGACGTGCCGGGCGCGCTGCGCGCCCGCCTCGGCCTGCCCGGCGCGGTGCTCAACGACGTCCAGGCGTTCACGCTCGGCGAGGCCGTGCACGGCGCCGGCCGCGGCCTGCCCACCGTGATCGGGGTGGCCGTCGGCACCGGCATCGGCGGCGGCGTGCACGTCGCCGGAATGCTGCTCAGCGGTCGATCGGGCGCCGCCGGGCACCTCGGCCACCTGCCCGTGCCGCAGGCGGTCGGCCGCCCCTGCCCGTGCGGCGCGACCGGGCACGTCGAGGCGGTCGCCGCCGGCCCGGCCGTCGCCGCGCGCTACGCCGAGCGCACCGGCGAGCCGGTCGACCTGCCCGAGGTGGTGCGGCGGGCCCGCGCCGGCGACGAGGCGGCGCGGACCGTCCTGGCCGAGGCGGGCGCCGCGCTCGGCACCGCCCTCGCCGGCCTGGCCAACGCCCTCGACCCGGACCGGATCGTGGTCGGCGGTGGTGCCGCCGTACCCGAGGTCCTGGCCGCCGCCGGCCCGGCCTTCGCCGCCGCCTGCATGCCGGTGCTCGGCCCGGTGCCGCTGGTCCCGGCCGCGCTCGGCGCGGACGCCGCGCTGGTCGGCGCCGCCGAGGCCGCCCTGCGGACGCTCGAGGAGGGCACGGTCCGCCGATGATCGACATCGCGCTCGTACCGCTGGACGACCGGCCGGTCTGCCGGTCGCTGCCCGCCCTGGTCGCCGCCGTCGCCGGCGCGCGTGTCCAGGTACCACCGGCCGACCTGCTGCCGGCCCAGCGCCGGCCCGGCGACCCGGACGGGTTGGCGCGCTGGCTCGCCGGCCGCCGGGCCGACGCCACGGTGGTCGCGCTGGAGACGTTGGGCCTCGGCGGGCTGATCGCCTCCCGGCTGCGCGACGACCCGGTCACCGCCGTGCTCGGCCGGTGGGCCGCCCTGCGCCGGGGCCCCACACCGGTCTACGCCGCCACCGTCGTGCAACGCACCCCCGACGCGGACGACGCCGGTGAGGAACCCGACTACTGGGCCCGGCACGGCCGCGCGTTGCACGCGTACTCGGCCGCGCTGCACCGGGGGATCGACGCCGCCGAGCTGCCCACCACCGCCGTGCCGGCGGCGATCCGCCGCGACTTCCTGCGCCGCCGGCAGCGCAACCACGTGCTCAACCAGGCCGCGCTCGGGCTCGCCGCCGAGGGTGTGCTGGACACCCTCGTCGTCGGCGCGGACGACACCGCCGTCGCCGCGGTCGGCACCGCCGAATGGCAGTGGCTGCGGACCTGGACGTCCTGGCTGGAGATGACCGACCGGGTGCTCGCGCACCCGGGCGCCGACGAGATCGGCGCGGTGCTCGTGGCCCGCGCGCTCGCCGCGGCCGCCGGTCACGCGCCCCGCCTCGCGGTCGCCTGCGCCGATCCGGACGGGCTGGACCGGGTGGCCCGCTACGAACCGGTGCCGGTCGGCGTCGGCGTGGCCAGCCAGGCCGCCGCCGCCGGCGCCGACGTGGTGGACCACGCCGCCGCCGACGCGGTGCTCGTGGTGCACCCGCCGCAACCCGGCGACGCCGACTGGGCGACCGCCCCGCCGGCCGACACCGACCCCGTGCCGGCGGCGCGCACCGCCGCGCTGGTCCGTCGGCTGCTCGCCGAGGGCCGGCCGGTCGCCCTGGCCGACTGCGCGTTGGGCAACGGCGCCGATCCCCGGCTGGTGGCCGAGCTGGCCGCCGACGGCACGTACGCCCGGCTGGCCGGCTTCGCCGGCTGGAACACCGCCGGGAACACCGTCGGCAGCGCGCTCGCCACGCTGGTGGCCTACCAGGTCGGACGGGCCGCCGGCACCCTCGACCGGTCCGCCGCCCGTCGGCTGCTCGCCCACCGCCTGGTCGACGACCACGTCTGGATGTCGTACGCCCGGCCCCGGCTGCGACGCGAGCGCGGCACCGACCCGACCCGGCACGACCACGTTCCGGATGCGGAGACCGCGCGGGTCACCGACCGGATCGAACATCTGCTGCGCGAACGGTGGCGGCACCTTGACGCGGTGCCGGGCTTCGCCGTCGCCGCCGGCTCGGTGAGCCTGCCGTGGCGCCGCACCTACGAGATCGACTTCATCGTGGAGGAAGACCGGTGAGCACTCCCGAACCGACAGTGACCACCGACGTGGCCGTGGTCGGCGGCGGGCTCGGCGGGGTGGCCGCCGCGCTCGCCGCCGCCCGCGCCGGCGCCACGGTGGTCCTCGTCGAGGAACTCTCCCGGGTCGGCGGTCAGGTCACCACCCAGGCGCTGCCCGCGTTGGACGAGCACCCGCACATCGAGAGCTTCGGCGCCTCCGCCGGCTACCGGGCGTTCCGCGACGCCGTCCGCGCCCACTACGGCGGCACGGCCAACCCGGGTGGCGGCTGGGTGAGCCGGCTCTGCTTCGAGCCGGCCGTCGCCGGGCGGGTGCTGGAGGCGACCCTGGCCGAGGCGAAGGTGACGGTGCTGACCGGCCGGGCGCCGGTCGCCGCGCGGGCCGAGGGCGGCCGGGTCCACGACGTGACGCTGACCGACGGCACCGTGCTGGCCGCGGCCGTCTTCTGCGACGCCACCGAGCGCGGCGACCTGGCCCCGCTCGCCGGGTTCGCCACCGTCACCGGCTCGGAGGGCCGCGACGCGCACGGTGAGCCGGACGCCGTGCCCGGCGGCCCCGACCCCGCCGCCCAACAGTCGTTCACCTGGTGCGCGCTGGTGGAACACCATCCCGGCGCGGACTTCACCGGCCCCGCGCCCGCCTGCTACGCCGAGCTGCGGCACCGGCTCTCCTTCGACATCGCCGGCTGGGACGGCGGCGTGCACCGGTACCGGATGTTCACCGACGGCCCGGACGGACGGCCGCCGTTCTGGACCTACCGGCGGCTGCGCGCCACCGCGCCGGAGCTCGCGGTGCTCAACTGGGCGTCCAACGACTGTGCCGGGTACGACCCGATCGGTGACCCGGCGGGCGCCGAGCGGGCCGGTCGCGAGCTGACCGCCGCGTTCGTGCACTGGCTGCGCACCGAGGCGCCCCGCGAGGACGGTGGCCGGGGCTTCCCCGGGTTGCGCCTCGCCCCGGAGGCCGCCGGCACGGCCGACGGCTTCGCCGAGGCGCCGTACCTGCGTGAGTCGCGGCGGATCGTGGTCGAGCGGCCGGTCACCGGCCACGACCTCGCCCCCGTGCCCGGCCGGGCCCGGGCGCGGCACCTGGCCGGCTCGCTCGGCGTCACCTGGTACCACGTCGACCTGCACGAACGCACCGGTCACCCGGATCCGGTCTACCGGGAGACCGCGCCGTTCACCATCCCGGCCGGCGCGCTCGTCCCCCGCGGCGCGGTCAACCTGCTGGCCGCCGCCAAGAACCTCGGCGCCACCCAGGTCGCCGCCGCCGCGTACCGGGTGCACCACGGCGAGTGGGCGGTCGGTGAGGCGGCCGGGGCTCTCGCCGCCCGGGCCGCCCTGGACGCCCGGCCGGTCGGCGCCGTCCGCGACGACCCGGCGTTCCTGCTCGCGGTGCAGCGCGACCTGGTCGCCGCCGGCGTGCCGCTGGCCTGGGTGGCCGACGTGCCACCGGACGACCCGCGCTTCGCCGCCGTGCACCTGGCCGCCGCCCACGGGGCGGTGGAGGGGGAACGGGCCGCCGACCTGGCGGTGGAACCCGACCGGTCGCCCGGACCGGAGGACCTGGCCGCGCTGCGCCGAGCCGCCCGGTCGCTGGGCGCCGATTCGTCCCTCGTGGACCCCGATCGCGCCCTCGGCGCCGTCTTGGAGGACATCACCCGATGACCGTGCTCGACACCATCCGTGGCCGACTGGTCGTCTCCTGCCAGGCCGACCCCGGGGAACCGCTGGACGACCCGGCGCACATGGTGGCGCTGGCCCGTTCCGCGCTGCACGGCGGCGCGGCCGGCATCCGCGCCCAGGGGCTGCGCGACCTGCGGGCGCTGCGCGCCGCGCTGCCCGACACCCCCCTGATCGGGCTGGTCAAGGACGGTGCCGAGGGCGTCTACATCACCCCGACGTTGGCGCACGCCGAGGCGGTGGCCGCCACCGGCGTGCAGATCGTCGCGCTCGACGGCACCCGGCGGCCCCGCCCGGACGGGCTCACGCTCGCCGAGACCGTGACCGGGCTGCGGCGGCGGCACCCCCGGGTGCTGGTGATGGCGGACGTGGCGGACGCCGCCGACGGGCACGCCGCCGTCGCCGCCGGGGTGGACCTGGTCGGCACCACGCTCTCCGGATACACCGGCGGCGCGGTGCCGCACGACCCGGACCTGGAGCTGATCGCGACGCTCGCCGCCGCGCTCCCGGTGCCGGTCGTCGCCGAGGGCCGGATCAACACCCCGGACGAGGCCGCGGCCGCCCTGCGCCACGGCGCGCACGCCGTGGTGGTCGGCACCGCCATCACCCGTCCCGCCGTCGTCACCGCCCGCTTCGCCGCCGCGCTCGTCACCAGCCGGGAGATGTCATGACCGTGCACGTCGTCAGCCACACCCACTGGGACCGCGAGTGGTACCGGCCGATGGAGTCCTTCCGGGCCCGCCTCGCCGAACTCGTCGCCCGGGTGTGCGACCAGCTCGACGCCGGCGAGCTGCGCCGGTTCCACCTCGACGGGCAGACCGTCACCGCCCTGGACGCGCTCGCCGTCCGCCCAGACCTCGCCGCGCGGATCCGGGCCCACGCCGCCGCCGGCCGGCTGCACGTGGGGCCGTGGCACGTGCTCGCGGACAACCAGCTCGTCTCCGGCGAGAACCTGGTCCGCAACCTGCTCACCGCCCGCCGGGTCGCCGCCGACCTCGGGTTGACGCTCGCCGACGTCGGCTACTGCCCGGACGCCTTCGGTCACCCCGCCGACCTGCCCCGCGTGCTGCGCGGCTTCGGGCTGGACACCGCGCTGGTCTGGCGCGGCGCGCCGCCGCACCTGGCCCGGTTCCGCTGGCGTGCCCCGGACGGCTCCGAGGTGGTGGCGGTCAACCAGGGCTACTACGAGCCGGAGGTGCTGTGGGACGCGGCCTCCGCCGCCGACCGGCTCGCCGCGTTCCGCGACAAGCAGGCCGGACGGGACGCGGACGGGCCGTACCTGCTGCTCAACGGCGGCGACCACCTGGCACCGCGGCCGTTGCCCGCGGGCCTGGCCGACGGCGCGGCGACGGAGAGCACGCTGGCCGGGTACTTCGCCGCGATCCGCGACGCGGTGCCGGCCGACGTGGTGGTCGAGGGGGAGTTGCGCTACCCCGGTGACTGGCTGACCTTCGTGCTCGCCGGCACGCTGTCCACCCGGCTCTACCTCAAGCAGGCCAACGCCGCCGCCGAGACGCTGCTGGAGGCGTGGGCGGAGCCGCTGACCGTACGCGCCGGCCGTGCCCACGCGGTCGGACTGCTCCGGCACGCCTGGGACGAGCTGCTGCAGAACGCCCCGCACGACTCGATCTGCGGCTGCTCGGTGGACGAGGTGCACCGGGAGAACGAGGTGCGCTTCGACCGGGCCCGACAGGCCGGCGAGCACCTGGTCGAACGGGCCCTGCTGGACCTCGGGCTGGACACCCGGCTCGCCGGTGACCCGGTGACCGACGCCGCCGCCCTGGTGGTGGTGAACCCGCACGCCGCGCCGGTGACCGGCCCGGTCGTGGTGGACGTGCACACCGCGCCCGGGCACACCCTGGCCGGGCTGGTCGACGCGGACGGCGAGCCGGTGCCGTTCGAGCTGCGGGAGACCGAGCCGACGCCGCTGTTCTGCGCCGACCTGGACATCCTGCCGGACACCCGGGACACGCTGCGGCACCGCGTCGCGTTCGTCGCCGACGCCCCAGCCGGCGGCTGGACCGGCTACACCGCGTCGGTCGTCCCGGGTGAGCCGGCCGCCGTGCCGTCCGGGGTGCCGGGGCGCACCGTGACCCGGGGCGACTGGACCCTGACCGTGGCCGACGACGCCTCGTTCACCCTGACCGACGCGGCCACCGGCCGGACGCTGCCCGGGCTGGGCCGGGTCGTCGACGTCGGCGACGCCGGGGACACCTACACCTACGACCCGCCCCGCCGCGACGAGACGGTCACGCCTGTCGTGCGCGAGGCGTGGGTCCACGACGGTCCGGTCGCCTCCCGCCTCGTCGTCCGCGCCGACCTCGACGTCCCGGCCGGTCTCACCGCCGACCGGAGCGCCCGGTCGACCGAGCGGGTGGTGCTGCCGCTGACCGTCACCGCCACGCTCTGGGCCGGGGTGCCGGAGCTGGACTGGCGGCTGGAGTTCGACAACGCCGCCGACGACCACCGCCTCCAGGCCCACTTCCCGACCGACGCGCCGGCCACCGACTGGACCGCGGACGCCCACTTCAGCCTGCTCACCCGCCCGCTCAAGGCGCCGCTCGGACCGCTGCCCGAGCAGCGCGGGTACGAGGCCGACGCGGGCGTCGCGCCGGTCCGCTCCCTGGCCACCCTGCCGGGTCTGGCGGTCCTCGCGCCGGGGCTGCCCGAGGTGCAGGGCATCGCGGGGGAGCGGCCGTCCCTGGCCGTGACGGTGCTGCGCGCGGTCGGCTGGCTGTCCCGGCCCGACCTACGGGCCCGCACCGCCGGCGCCGGACCGCAGCTGCCCACGCCGGAGGCGCAGTGCCGGCGGCGGATCACCGCCGCGATCGGGGTACGTCTCGACAACGACGAGGCCACCGTCACCGAGGCGGCGGCCCGCCGGCGCGCGCCGCTGCGGGCCTGGCAGTTGCGTCCGGGCGCGGTGGCGCCGGCCGTGACCCCGGGACTGCGGGTGGACGGGGCGCAGGTGTCGGCGTACAAGCCGGCCGAGGACGGCGACGGCGCGGTGCTGCGGCTGGTCAACCCGACGTCCGCGCCGGTCGTGGCGACGGTGTCCGGGCTCGCCGGCACGCCCGTCGAGTGCGACCTCGCGGAGCGGCCGGTGGGCGGGGCGGTGGCTGGCGACCGGATCGCGTTGGGCCCGTTCGCGACGCGCAGCTTCCGGGTCACCGGCTGAGCGTTCGGCGACCGTGGTGGGGGTCCCGCCGGCTCGGGTGCCGGTGCGGGCCCCGCCACCGCTTCCGGCCCGCGCGCATTGTCCGGCCGGGCCGGCTGCCGTACGCTCGGTTCCGGCTCGCCCTCACGACCCGTGAGGAGCACTCATGCCCTGGAACCGCCTGCTGACCCTCGGGGTCGGCGCCTGTGCGGCGGTCACTCTCAGCCTGCCGGTCGCCGCCGTGCCGGCCTCGGCCACCACCTCCCACCATCGTGCCGGCGGCAGCCTGGTGCTGGTCGGCGGCGCGCTCGCCGACGACAACCGGGAGATCTACGACGACATCGTCCGACTGGCCGGCGGCCCCGGCCGGGCCCGGATCGGCATCGTCACCGCCGGGGCCCCGGTGCCGGCCGAGGACCCGGACGCCAATACCCCGGACTGCAACAACAGCGTCTGCAACGGCGACTACTACGCCGACCTGTTCCGGTCCTACGGGGTGGCCGACGCGCAGTGGATCCCGATCGACCTGGACCACCCGGGCGCCGCCGACGACCCGGCCGTGGTCCGGCAGATCGAGTCGATGACCGGCTTCTTCTTCGGCGGCGGTGACCAGTACCGCTACGTCACCACCATGACCCGGGGGAAGGCGCAGCGGGACAGCGCGGCGCTCGCCGCCGTGCGGCGCAAGCTGCGCGGTGGCGCGGTCGTGGCCGGCACCAGCGCCGGCGCGCAGATCATGGCCGGCCGCGACATGATCACCGGGGGTTCGACCGAGCCGGGGCTGCGCGACGGGGCGAAGCCGGGCTACTTCGACGACCCGGCGGTGCTCGGCTACCTGCCCCGGGGCGGGTTCGGGTTCTTCACCGCCGGACTCGTCGATACCCACTTCTCCCGCCGCGGGCGGGAGGCGCGCTCGATCCGGCTCGCCTCGGACACCCGGCACACCCGGGTCTTCGGGCTGGACGAGAACACCGCGCTGGAGGTGACCGGCGTGGGTGGTCGGCGTACCGCGCTGCGGGTGCTCGGGCAGCGCGGGGTCAGCGTGCTCGACCTGCGCCGGGCCCGGGTGACCGACCACGGTGGCGTGTGGGGGATCGAGGGCGTGCGGTGGAGCCGGCTGACCGCTGGTGACGCGTACCTCGCGCCGCGCTGGACGGTGGTGCCGGCCGCCGGCAAGCCGCGGGTGCGGCCGGCGGCGGGACCGTGCACGGCGACGCCGTCCGAGGACGTCTTCTACGACTACGCCATGGTCGGCCTGGTCGAGGAGGGGCTCGCCGCCCGCACCGGCTGCGTGGCGGTCGGCGGCACGTCGTACGAGAAGAATCCGCAGTGGGTGGCGCGGTTGACCCGGGGCTCCGGGTTCGCGGCGTTCCGGGGCGCGACGGCGACCACGTTCACCGACGTGGTGGTCGGCATCCGACCGGCCTGACGTGGGTGCGGCGGCGTCGGGCCGGGGGTCCGGCGCCGCCGTCACGAAGTTGTAACAGAAGTTACGTATTGAGCAGTGAACTTAATGGATGTAACTTCTGTTTCATCGCTTCGTGGCCCCTCGGAGGTGCCCATGTCCCCTTCCCGCAACTCCCGTCGACTCGCCGTGACGGCCGCCGCCGCCGCGCTGCTCACCGTCGCCCCGCTCGGCGTCACCGCCGCCCACGCCCAGGTCACCCGGGTACGCCAGGGCAGCGCCACCGACGCCAGCCGGGCGAGCTGGTCCGGCCCGGCGTACACCATGAACGGTTCCGGCGGCATCGTCACCGCCACCATGACGAAGGCGGTCGACGCCATCCGTGGCGGCACCGGCGCGATCGACGTGGTGGTGATCGCCGGCTCCGGCTCCGGCACCCCGGAGTGCGACGTGATCACCCCGTTGGCCGGCGTCAACTCGTGCACCACGCTCACTCTCACCGCGGCCAACGACGGCAACAACAGCCAGGTCAACACCGACATCCGCAACGCCGAGTTCGTCTACTTCGCCGGCGGCGACCAGTGCCGCTACGTGGCCTGGAAGGGCACCGCGCTGGAGGCGTCGGTCGAGTCGGTGGTGGCCAAGGGCGGCGGCGTGGGCGGCGGCAGCGCCGGGCACCACGTCAACAGCGACGTCGTCTACGACGCCTGCACCGCCAGCGCCACCTCCTCGGGCGCGCTGGCCAACCCGTACGACCGGTCGCTGACGTTCACCACCGGCATGTTCCGCTGGCCGAACTACGCCGGCACGATCAACGACTCGCACTTCGTCACCCGGGACCGGATGGGACGGACCATGGCGTTCGTGGCCCGCGCGGTCAAGGACGGACTGGTGTCCGGCGGCAAGGCGTGGGGCGTCGGGGTCGAGGAGGGCGCGTCGCTCTACCTCGACCGCGCCGGTCGAGCCACGCTCAGCGGCCCCAGCGCCTACGTCGTGCTCGGCGACCACCAGCCCGAGGTGGCCGTCTCCGGTCAGCCGCTCACCTACACCAATTTCAAGATCTGGAAACTGACCAACGGGCAGAGCTACGACTTCGCCAACCGGCCCACCTGCGGCTACTACCTGCGCAGCGTCCGCGCCGGGGTGCCGGACGCCAACCTCTACAGCGGCACGCCGGTCACCGACTGCTCGACCACCCCGCCGCCGTCGGGCGGTTCCACCTTCGCCGAGGCGGAGCCGAACGACAGCCGTACGGCGGCGAACGGCATCTCCGGGCTGACCTTCCCGGCCACCGTGACCGGGGACATGAAGAGCACCTCGGACCGGGACTACTTCTCCCTCGCGCTCGCCAGTGGACAGACGCTGACCGTGAACTGCGCCGTGCCGTCGGCGTACGACGCCGACCTCTACCTGCTCAGCGCGAGCGGGAGCACGCTGACCCGCTCGGTGAACGACGGCGCCGGGGCGGACGAGTCGGTCACCCTGACCCGGACCGCTTCCGGCACCGCCACCTACTACCTCGACCTGGAGGCGTACGCCGGCTCCGGCACGGCCGACTACTCCTGCACCGTCGCGAAGTCCTGACCCGGCACCCCCCGAGGGGTCCGCGGGCGGGCGGCGACGCCCCGCCCGCGGACCCGCCGTCGCGAGGCGGGAGCGTGGCGGGCCGCTACGCTCTGCTCGTGTCGAACCCCGATGACGAGACCCAGGCCGTGGGGGTCGCGGCGCTGATCCGCCAGCGGCTCGGCGAGTGCAGCCCGGCCGAGCGCCGGGTGGCCCGGGCCCTGCTCGCCTCCTATCCGTCCGCCGGCCTGGGCACGGTCGCGGCGCTGGCCGAGCGGGCCGAGGTGAGCGCGCCGACGGTGTTGCGTTTCCTGTCCCGGCTCGGCTTCGGTGGCTATCCGGAGTTCCAGCGGGCGCTGCGCGACGAACTGGCCGAGCGGGAGACCTCGCCGCTGACCGCGTACCGGGCGACCGAGCGCAGCGGGGCGCCGCCGCGCGGGGCGCTGTCCCGGGCCGCCGCGGCGCTGCCCGAGGCGGTGGCCGGCACGCTGGCCGACCTTCCGCAGGGTGAACTGGACGCGGCCGTGCGCCTCTTCGCCGACCAGCAGTACCGGGTCACCGCGGCCGGTGGCCGGTTCTCCGCGCTGTTCGCCAACTACCTGGTGCTGCACCTGATGCAGGTGCGGGGCAACAGCCGGCTGCTGCCCGCCGGCCCCGTGGAGCGGGCCGACATGCTGGTGGACGTCGGCAAACGTGACCTGGTGGTGCTCTTCGACTTCCGGCGGTACGAGGAGTCGACCCTGGCCCTGGCCCGGGAGGTGACCGGCCGGGGCGCCCGGGTGGTGCTGTTCACCGACCGATGGCTCTCGCCGGTGGCCGGTCTGGCCGAGGTGGTGCTGCCCAGCCGGGTCGACTCGCCCTCGCCCTACGACAGCTTCGTGCCCACGCTGGCGCTGGTGGAGACGCTGGTCGCGGCGCTGATCGACCGGCTCGGCCCGGTGGCCGGCGCCCGCCTCAAGGCGATGGAGGGGGCGCAGCAGGCGTTCGGCGTCCGCTGAAACGTGCGTTACAGAAAACCGTAACCCCATCGAGATCGTAACGTGAGTTACAGTCCGAGGGCTGGCTGTTCCGGCCCCCGGAAGGACTCCCCATGCGTATCCGTTCCCTCGCCCTGCTCGGCGTGACCTCGGCGCTGCTCGCCGCCACCGCCGCCTGCGGCTCCTCCTCGGCCGGTGGCTCCACCGACGAGATCACGCCCGTCTCGGTCACCATCGACGGCGTCGGCGCCGTCGAGACCGACAAGGCCCTCGCCGCCAAGGTCCCCGCCGACGTGCGCGGCCGTGGTGCCGTCACGGTCGCCACCAACGCCCCCTACCAGCCGTTCATCGACTTCAAGGTCGAGGGGCGCACCGACGAGTTCGTCGGCCTCGATTACGACCTGTTCCAGGCCGCCTCGGCCCGGCTCGGCCTGAAGGCCACCTTCACCCAGCAGCCGTTCGACGGTCTGGTGCCCGGCCTGCAGGCCGCCAAGTACGACGCGATCGCCGGCGGCATCACCGACAAGAAGGAACGCCAGCAGGTCGCCACGTTCGTCGACTACTCCGCCTCCGGCACCGGCTTCCTGGTCGCCGCCGGCAACCCGCTCGGCGTCAAGACGGTGGCCGACCTCTGCGGCCGCACGGTCGCCGTGCAGAAGGCCAGCAACCAGGCGAAGAACCTGGCCACGTACGCCAAGGAGAGCTGCGCCGGCCGGCCGTTGCAGGTCAAGGAGTACCCGGAGAACCCGCAGGCGGTGCAGGCGCTGATCGCCGGCAACGTGCAGGTCGTCGCCGCCACCCGGGTGAACCTGGTGGACACCGCCGGCGCGCTCGCCGGCAAGGCCGAGCTGGTCGCCGACCCGTCCTCGCCCAACGGCTGGCTGGCCAGCCCGAACGGCTTCGGCTTCCTCAAGGCCCAGAAGGACCTCGCCGAGGCGTACCGGGTCGCCGTGCAGTCGCTCATCGACGACGGCAGCTACGGCAAGATCCTGGCCCACTGGAAGCAGACCCCGATCGCCGTCGAGAAGGCCACCATCGACCAGGCCATCGACTGACCCGGCGCACCACCGCCCCCTGATCCGCGGTCGCCGGGCGCCCTCTGATTCCGTGAGGGCGGGCCCGGAGGCGCCCGGCGACCGCCGCACCCCCTGCCGGAGGCACCCCCACGATGACCACCACCGACACCCCGGCGGTACGGGTCGTCCCCGTCCGCCACTACGGCCGCTGGCTGACCGCGCTGGTCGTGGCCGGCCTGGCCGCCCTGTTCCTGCGGGCGCTGCTGAGCAGCCCCAACCTCGAACCCGGCACGGTCGCCCACTACCTGTTCCAGGACTACGTGCTCGACGGCGTGCTCACCACGCTCTGGCTCACCCTGCTCGCCATGGTCCTCGGCACCGTCGGCGGCATCGTGCTCGCCGTGCTGCGACTGTCGGACAACCCGGTGCTGCGCGGCGTGTCCTGGACGTTCATCTGGGTCTTCCGCGGCACCCCGCTGCTGGTGCAGATCATCTTCTTCGGCTTCCTCGGCGCGCTGTTCCCCCGGATCACCCTGAGCGTGCCGTTCACCGACACCGTCCTTTTCGACCGGCCCACCAGCGTGGTGGTCACCGGCACGGTGGCCGCCGTGCTCGCGCTGTCGCTCAACGAGATGGCGTACGCCGCCGAGGTGATCCGCGGCGGCATCCTGGCCGTCGACGGCGGCCAGACCGAGGCCGCCGCCGCCCTCGGCATGGGCCCCACGCTCACCCTGCGCCGGGTGGTGCTGCCCCAGGCCATGCGCGTGATCATCCCACCGATGGGCAACGAGACCATCACCATGCTCAAGTCCACGGCGCTGGTGTCGATCATCGCCGGGCGGGACCTGATGACCGCCGTGCAGAGCGTCTACCAGAACAACTACAAGGTGATCCCGCTGCTCGTGGTGGCGGCGATCTGGTACCTCGCCCTGGTCAGCCTCCTCTCCGCCGGCCAGTGGCTGGTCGAGCGTCGGTTCGGCCGCGGCTTCGCCCGGGGAGGCGTGCGATGACGGCGATGGTCCGTGCCGAGGGCGTCACCAAGCGGTTCGGCCCGGTCGAGGTGCTCAAGGGCATCGACCTGACCGTGGCCCCCGGCGAGGTGGCCTGCCTGCTCGGTCCCTCCGGCTCCGGCAAGTCCACGTTCCTGCGCTGCGTCAACCACCTCGAGCGCATCGACGGCGGCCAGCTCTCGGTCGACGGCGAACTGGTCGGCTACCGCCGCCAGGGCGACCGGCTGTACGAGCTGAAGGCCCGCGAGGTGGCCGTGCGCCGCCGCGACATCGGCATGGTCTTCCAGCGGTTCAACCTCTTTCCGCACCTCACCGCGCTCGGCAACGTGACCGAGGCGCCGGTGCGGGTGCTGCGCACCCCGCGCGAGCGGGCCCGGGAGGAGGCGCTGCGTCTGCTCGACCGCGTCGGGCTGGCCGACCGCGCGCACCACTACCCGAGCCAGCTCTCCGGCGGGCAGCAGCAGCGGGTGGCGATCGCTCGGGCGCTTGCCATGCGACCGAAGCTGATGCTCTTCGACGAGCCCACCTCGGCGCTCGACCCGGAGCTGGTCGGCGAGGTGCTGGACGTGATGAAGGGCCTCGCCGCCGACGGCATGACCATGGTGGTGGTGACCCACGAGATGGGCTTCGCCCGCGAGGTCGCCGACCAGGTCGCGTTCCTCGACGAGGGCGTGGTGGTTGAGGTCGGCCCACCGGACGACGTGCTCGGCCGCCCCCGGCACGAGCGCACCCGCGCCTTCCTCGACAAGGTGCTCTGATGGATCCGCTGCTCGGCGCGGCCGGCGACCGGCTGTCCGCCTACCACGACCGGCTCGCCCGGCTGGTCGCCGTCGACTCCGGCTCCGGCCAGGTCGACGGTCTGCGGGAGGTCGGTGACCTGGTGCAGGGCTGGTGCCTCGGCGTCGGGCTGGCCGTCGAGCGGGTGCCGGTCGCCGACGCCGCCGGCCAGGCGCTCGGGGACGTGCTGATCGCCCGCCGCCGCGGCGCGGGGACCCGGCGGATCCTGCTCGCCGGCCACCTGGACACCGTCTTCCCGCCCGGCACGGCCGCGGCCCGCCCGTTCCGGGTGCAGGACGGCCGGGCGTACGGGCCGGGGGTCAGCGACGACAAGGGCGGCGTGCTCGCCGGGCTGGCCGCCGTCGAGGTGCTCGCCGCCCTGGACCGCCACCGGTACGGCGAGCTGGTGCTGGTCTGCACGCCGGACGAGGAGATCGGTTCGGTCGGCAGCCGGGCAATGCTGCGTACCCTCGGGGCCGAGGCCGACGTGGCGCTCTGCCTGGAGTGCGCCCGCGACAACGGCGACCTGGTGTCGGCCCGCAAGGGCGTCGCCGACCTCGCGGTGACGCTGCGCGGACGGGCTGCGCACGCCGGCATCGAGCCGGAGCGGGGCGCGAACGCGCTGCTCGCCGCCGCCCGGCTGACCATCGCGTTGGACCAGCTCAACGGCCGCTGGCCCGGGGTGACGGTGAACGTGGGCGCGCTGGAGGCGGGCGGCCGGCCCAATGTGGTCGCCGACCGGGCCCGGATGCTGGTCGACCTGCGCGCCTGGCGCACCGGCGAGTACGAGGCGGCGCTGGCCGAGATCCGCCGGCTGGTCGCCGAGCCGGTGGTGTCCGGGGTGCACGCCGACCTGACCGTGCACGCGCCCACCCCGCCGTGGGAGCCGGGGCCGGCCGGGCGCCGGCTGGCCGAGTTGGCGGCGAAGGTGGGCGCGGGGCTCGGCGTACCGGTCTCGCACACCGCGACCGGCGGCTGCGCGGACGCGAACCTGCTGGCCGAGGCCGGTGCGGCCGTGCTCGACGGGCTCGGCCCGATCGGCGGTGCCGACCACAGTCCGGGGGAGTGGCTCGACCTCGACTCGGTGGTGCCCCGGGTGGCGTTGCTGGCCGGCCTGATCGACGCGGTCGGATCGGGTGACCGCGGCAGCACGTAGTCAGATTCCGGAATCATCCTTCCTGTCCTGGGTAGGATCGGTGGCGTGGAAGCGTCACCGTTCCGGGGCGTGGTGGCCTGCCTGGCGACCATGCACGGCAAGCAGTGGGCGCTGCGCCCGCTGCTGCGTCGTCGGCTCGGGATGGGTGTGCGGGTGGCGTCGGTGGACACCGACGCGCTCGGCACGTTCACCGGCGAGGTGCGGCGAATCGGGTCCGCGCGGGAGACCGTGGTGCGCAAGGCCCGGCTCGGGATGGCCGCCACCGGATCCCCGGTCGGGCTGGCCAGCGAAGGGGCGTTCGGCCCGCATCCGGCGGCCCCCTGGACGCCCGCGGACGTGGAGTACGTGGCGCTGGTCGACGACCGGTCGGGCCTGACGGTGGTGGAGAGCGCCCTGAGCGTCGAGACCAACCACTGTCACGTCGTCACCGACGGTCGGGACCGCGCCGCCGTGCTCGCGTTCCTGCGCCGGGTCGGGTTCCCGCACCACGCGGTCGTCGTCCGGCCCGCGATCGGGCCCGGTCGGCCGGTCAAGGGACTCCGTCGGCTCGCCGACGTGCTCGCGGCCGTCCGGCGGGCCGCCGTCGACTCCGACGACGGCACCGCCGTGCTCGGCGCGGATCTGCGGGCCCACGTCAACCCGACCCGGATGCGAGTCATCGCCGCGGCCGGTCGACGACTGGTCCGGCGTCTCGCCACACCCTGTCCCGCCTGTGCGACGCCCGGTTTCGGCCCGGTCGGCGCCGAGCCGGGGCTGCCCTGTCGCGACTGCGGCACACCGACCCCGCGGGACGCGTTGCTGATCTCGGGCTGCGGCCGGTGTCCGCACCGCTCGTGTCGCCCGGTGGCGGGTGCCGCCGACCCCGGATCGTGCCCGGCGTGCAACCCCTGACGGCGCCGCCGGGCTCAGGTCAACCGCGTCGACGCGCGGTTCGGCGGGCGCAGGCGGCAGACCCGCCGGGTCGGCGGTGACAGGACCGGTCGCACCTCGTTGAGGAGCCGGTCCGCGTCGTGCCAGACCATGCCGTGGAGGCCGCAGCGGCCGGCTCGGACGGCCTGGTCGAGCAGCGGGGACCGGCGGCGCAGCGCGGCGAGGGTGGCGCGCACCCGGTCCGGTCCGCTGCCACGCGGCAGGGAGCAGGTGGCGTGGCCCAGCACGACCAGCAGCGGCGCGCCGAGGTGCGCGACCGCGTACTCCAGACTGCCCAGCGCGGCCGGGCCGACCTCCAGGCCGGCGGTGCGGACCGCGTAGACGTCGGCGTCGCCGAACACGGTCACGGCCTCGGGCTGCGGGTCGGCGCACGAGAGGATCGCGGCCACCGGGCCCGCGTCGTCCGATGGGACGGGCGCGCCGCCCACCCGGAAACGGTGATGCCCGGCGCGCAGCCGGGCGAGGGCGAAGCTCGGGCTGGTCTGCCATCCCTGGCGCGGAGATCCGGTCGCGTCCATCGCTCCTCCTCGTGCCGACCCGCTGTCGTGCGTCTCACGATACACGAATTCTAAATCGTGTAATACAGTGCGGATGTCTGAGGGAGGTGGCGATGTCCGTCGCACTGGTTCTGGGAGTCCTGGCCGGGCCCGCATCGGCGGCGCTGTGCGCGCTGGCGGTACCCGACCCCCGTCGAGCCGCGCGGGTGGTGGGGGCGCTGCTCGCCCTCACCGCCGCCGCGGCCGCCGCGTTGGTGGCCTGGGTCGCGTACGACCCGGTGGTCCCGGCGCTCCTGCTCCGGCTCGACCCACCCGGGCCGGCGTTCTCCGTCGGGATCCGGATCGACCGGTTCACCGCGCTGTTCGCGCTGCTGGTCTGCGGGCTGGCCGCCGTCGTCGCCGGCTACGCGCGCCGCTATCTCGACGGCGAGCCGGGCGCGGTTGGGTTGCAGGCCCGGGTCGCGGCGGCCACGGCGGCGACCCTGGTGATGGCCACCGCGCCCAGCCTCGTGCAGCTGGCGGCCGGCTGGATCGCGGCCGGGCACCTGCTGATCGGGCTCATCGGCCACTACCGGGAGCAGCCCCGGGTACGGGCGGCGGTGCGCCGTACCCGGACGGTGTTCCTCCTCGGCGACGTGGCCCTGGTCGCCGGCCTGGGGCTGCTGGTCGTCCCGGCCGGCGACGCGGACCTCGACGCGGTCCGGGCGGCCGCCGGCGACCGGCCCGGTTGGCTCCTGGCCGCCGCCGGCGGGCTGCTGCTGGTGGCCGGCGCGGTGCGCTCGGCCCAGGTGCCGGCGCACCGCTGGCTGCCGTCCACGCTGGACGCCCCCACCCCGGTCTCCGCCTTCCTGCACGCGGGCATGGTCAACGTCGCCGGCTTCCTGATGATCACGCTGGCGCCGGTGGTCGTCGCCGCGCCTGGCCTGATGCCGGCGATGGTGCTGGTCGGGCTCGTCACCGCGGTGTCCGGGTCGGTGTTCGCCGCGGTGCGCACCGACGTCAAGGGCGCCCTCGCCCGGTCCACCGTCGCGCAGATGGGCTTCATGCTCGCCCAGTGCGGGCTCGGCGCGTTCGGCCTGGCCGCCGTGCACCTGGTCGGGCACGCCGTCTACAAGGCGTACGCGTTCCTGTCCGCCGGCGGCGCGCTCCAGGCCCAGTCGCGGACCGCGACCGCGCCCCGACCGGTCGGCCCGCCCCAGACCCGGACCGTGGTCCTGGCCGGCGCGGCGGTGCTCGCCGCCGTGGCGCTCACCGAGCTGGCACTCGGCGCCAGCCCCAGCGGCCTGCTCAGCGCCGCCCTGGCCGGCGCCGCCGCGCTGGCCGCGGTGCGGTCGGCCCTCGCGGACCGCGAGCTGCCGGCGCGGACCGCCGTCGCGATCACCCTCGCGACGGGCGCGCTGGCCGGCGGCTACCTGGTCGCCGGGCGGGCCGTCGCCCGGTGGCTGGGCCTGCCGACCTCGGTGACGGACGCCGGGGTGGGCGTCGCGGCGGCCACGCTGGCCGTGGCGGCCGTCGCCGGGACGGTCCTGCTGCGCCGGCACCGCGCCGCGCTGTGGTGGTGGGCCTGGCGCGACGGCGCCGTCGGCGCGTGGTGGCGCCGGTCCGCCGGCCCCGCGACGGGGGAGCCGGCCACCTGGGCCGTGACCGCGCTGCGCCGCCGCGACGCGTCCGACCGGTCGGACGCCGCCCGGGTCGTCGCCGCGCTCGCCGCCGCCGGCGACCACGTCGCCGCGGTCTGGCCGCTGGACACGTTCGTCGCGGTGAACCCGCTCGCCGGCCGGGAGCGGGTGCCGTTCGCGCGGGCCGCCGCCGAGCTGCGGGCGCTCGGCGGCGCGCGGACCCACCTGCCGGCGGTCGAGTACCGGCGGCGGCTGCGCGACGGCGAGATCGAGCCTGCCGACCTGACCGCCGTGCTTCCCCCGGCGACCTCGGAACCGGTCACGCTCGGCGGACGGTCGATCACCGCCACGGACCTCCGGGTCGCCACGCTGTCCCACCCGGTGCACGACGGACCGCCACCACCGCCCGACCTGCTCGCCGTGGCGCGACGCCGGCTCGCCGGGCCCCGGCCCGCCGTCCCGGACGACCCGGACCCGCTCACCGTCGCCGAGCTGGTCGACCGGCTCCTGGGCACCCGGATCGGCGCGGACGTCGACGAGCTGGTGGCCGGCTGGTGCGCGGCGCACTGCGGCCGCCCGGCCGCCCGCTGGCCGGTGCCCGGCCCGGCCGACGAGAGCTGCTGGACGCGCTGGCGGCGGATGGCCGGCGCCGACCGGCACCCGGACCGCGCGGGCGTCGGCGGCCTGCGGGCGCTCGTCGCCGCGCTGCCGGCCGCGCCCGACCGGGCCGTCGCGGCGCTCCTGCGCGCCCTCGGGGTGGCGCCCGCGAACTGGTCGGCCTACCTGTCCCGGTCCCTGCTCCGGCTGCCCGGCTGGGCCGGCTACGCCCGCTGGTCGCAGACCCACCCGGGCGAGCGGCCGCACCTGACCCCGCTGGACCTGCTCGCGGTGCGGCTCAGCTACGAGCTGGTGCTGGCCGGCGACGCCGCCCACCGCCACCTCGGGCTCCCGCCGACGGTCGACGCGGTCACCGCCGCGACGGCGCCGACCGTCGGGGTCGCGGGGACCGGGCCGACCGCCGGGGCGCCGGGCACGGACGAGCCGGCGGCTCTCGCCCGGCTGGTCGCCGCGCTCGGCGTCGACGGGCCGACCCTGGCGCTGCTGCCGGAGGAGACGGTGTCGGTGCTGCGCGACGTGGTGGTCGAGCTGTCCCCGGCGCGGCAGGCCGAGGTGTGGCTCGCCGCGGCGGAGCACGCGTACCGGCGTCGGCTGCGGAACCGGCTGGAGCACGGGACGCGGCCGCGCCCGCGCCGCGCCGCCTGCGCCACCGCGCTCGCCCAGGCGGTGTTCTGCATCGACGTGCGTAGCGAGGGTCTGCGCCGGCACCTGGAGGCGGCCGGGCCGGTGGACACGTACGGCTTCGCCGGGTTCTTCGGCCTGCCCGTGCGTACCGCGGCGGCCGGCGCCGAACGGGGCCGGGACCGCTGCCCGGTGCTCATGCGGCCGGTGGCCACCGTCGCGGAGACCGCCGACGCCACGCGGGTGCGCCGCCGGCGATCCCGGCAGGCGTGGCGCCGGGCGTTCGCCTCGGCCAAGGCCAGCCCGGTCGGCGCGTTCGCCTTCGTCGAGGTCGCCGGCGTGCTCGCCACCGCCGCCCTGGCGGCGCGTGCCGTCGCGCCGGGCCGCTTCGCCCCGGCCGCCGACGACACCGCACCGACGGTGGCCGACCTCGACGCCGCCCTGACCCTCGACGAGCAGGTCTACTACGCGGAGGCGACGCTGCGCACGGTCGGGCTGACGGCCGACTTCGCCCCGCTGGTGCTGCTCTGCGGGCACGGGGCCACCAGCACCAACAACCCCTACGCCGCCGCGCTCGACTGCGGCGCCTGCGGCGGCAACCGGGGCGGGGTCAGCGCCCGGCTGGTCGCCACGCTGCTCAACCGGCCCGAGGTCCGCGAGGCGCTGGCCGCCCGGGGGATCCACCTGCCCGCCGACACCCACGTCCTGGCCGGCGAACACGACACCGTCACCGACGAGGTCCGCCTGTTCGACGTCGACGCCGTCCCCGCCCGGCTGCGCCCGCACGTCGACGACCTGTCCCACCGGCTCGCCGAGGCGGGAGCGGGGCTGCGCGCGGAACGGGCCACCCGGCTGCCCGGCCGGCCGGGCCCCCGCCACCTGCCCCGGCGCGCGTCGGACTGGGCCCAGGTGCGACCGGAGTGGGCGCTTGCGGGCAACGCCGCGTTCATCGCCGCGCCGCGCTCGCTGACCGCGGGGACCGACCTCGGCTGCCGCACGTTCCTGCACTCCTACGACTGGACCGCCGACCCGGACGCGGTCGCGCTCGAGACGATCATGACGGGCCCGCTCGTCGTCGCGGCGTGGATCAATCTCCAGTACTACTTCTCCACAGTGGACCCGTACCGCCTGGGCGCCGGCACCAAGACCGTGCACACCGTTCTCGGCGACGCGCTCGGCGTCCTCTCCGGGTCCGGCGGCGACCTGCGCGTCGGACTGCCGCTGCAGTCCGTCGACGACGGGACCCGGCGGGCGCACGACCCGCTGCGGCTGCTCGCCGTGGTCCACGCCCCGCACCACCTCGTCGACACCGTGCTCGGCCGCAACCCGGCCCTGCGCCAGCTGGTCGACGGCGGCTGGATGTCGCTGACCGTCGTCGACCCCCGTACCGGCGAATGGAGTGAGCCGGGCGGATCCCGGCGCACCCCGCCGCTCCCGGCCCCCGACCCAGAGAAGGAGTACAGCGCATGAACGAGCTCGGACTGACCCGCATGGTCAAGGTGGAGGTCGTCACCCGCGCCGACGACGCCGACGCCGTCCGGACCCTGCTGCACGCCTCCGGCGTGAGCGGCTGGACCAGCCTCAGCGGCGTCTCCGGCTTCGGCCACCACGGCACCCACGAGGGTCGGCTGCTCTTCAACGACCGCGCCGGACTCGTCATGGTGATCGCCGTGCTGCCGCCCGACCGGGCCGAGCCGGTCGTCACCGGCCTGCGCGACATCCTGGCCCACCGGCCCGGCGTCATGTTCGTCAGCGACGCCTGGGTGAGCCGGCCCGAGTACTTCGGCGCCGACCGACCGGCGACCTGAGCGCACGGCGGGGCGCGGGTTCAGCGCGCGTACGCCCGCAGGACGACGTCGACCAGCCGTTCCGCGAACCGCCGGTCGACGTCGCCGCGCGTCGCCCGGCGGTAGAAGACCGGACCGGCGAGAAGGTCGAGCACCTCCGTGGGATCCGTCCCGCGGGGGAGCTCGCCGCGCGCGACGGCGCGTTCCACGACCCGCAGGATCACGTCGTGCCGGGTCTCCGCCTCCCGGTGGTGCAGCTCGCGCAGGCGTGGGTCGCGTTCGGCGGCGTCGACCAGCGCGAACCACAGCCCGGCGGCCGGCCCGCGGGAGACCGCGACGGCCAGCCCGGTGACCAGGGCGAGTAGGTCGCCCCGCAGGCTGCCGGTGTCCGGGTCCTCGGGCGGGCGCCGGACCTCGGCGAAGGCGTCGAGCACCAGTGCCGCCTGGCCGTCCCAGTGCCGGTAGATGGTCGTCTTCGCCACGCCCGAGCGCTCCGCCACGGCCTCGACGGTGGTGCCGGCGACCCCGCGCTCCGCGAGCAGAGCCAGCACCGTGTCGATCACGAGGGCGCGGGTGCGCCGGACCCGCGGGTCGGTGGGCGGGCTCATCCCTCCACCTTCTGCGGGGGCGGCCCGTCCGTCCACCGCCACCGGTCGACGTGCTCGGTCACGTAGTCCCGCAGCGTCCGGCCCGGGCGGCCGAGCAGGAGTGACAGGGCGGGGTCGACCTGTTCCGCCTGGCCACGGCGCAGGCCGGTGTGCAGGACCGTCTGCACCACCGCCTGGGTCGCCGGGACCCGCCGGCGGCGCAGGTGCCGCAGGTAACCGCCGACGGTGGCGGCCTGATAGCGGATGGGCCGGCCGAGCGTCTCCGTGAGCAGCGCCGCCACCTCCGCGAAGTCGAGTGCCTGCGGTCCGGTCAGGGTGTAGGCGGCGCCCCGGTGCGCGGCCGGGTCGGCGAGCACGGCCGCGGCCACGTCGCCGACGTCCCGGGTGTCGACGAAGGCGACCCGGCCCGAGCCGGCGGGCAGGTAGATCCGGTGGTCCTCCCGGATGTCCCGCCGGTACGCGTCGGCCAGGTTCTGCGCGAAGAAGCCCGGTCGCAGGACCGTGCTGGGCAGGCCGCTGGCGCGCAGGTGCCGCTCGACCCGGTGGTGGGGCACCACCGGGTTGCGCTCCGCCCCGGTGACCGAGGCGAACACCACGTGCCGGACGTCGTGCCGCGCGGCACGGTCGACCAGCGCGTTCAAGGTCGGGCCGACCCGGGCGATCTGCGGTGGGCGGAGCAGGAACAGTGCCGCCACGCCGTCCAGCGCGGCGTCGAACGTGCGCGCGTCGCCGAAGTCCAGGTGCGCCGCCGGTACGCCGGGGAACCGCTCCCGTAGTTCGCGGACATCCGTGCCGGCCACCCGCAGTGCGACGCCGGCCGCGCGCAGCGAGCGGGCGACGGCGCCGCCGACGTTGCCGGTGGCGCCGGTGACCAGGACCGGCCCGGTCACGGTCGCCCGTCCCGGACGTCGAGGTGGACCAGCGCCAGGCCGTCCCGGCGCGCGGCGTCGGCGAGTTCGTCGTGGGTGGGCGTCCGCGGCACGTTGATCCGGATGCCCATCCGTCGACCGGCCCGCCGGTGGCCGATCGCCTCGACCAGCGTCCGGTAGACGGTGGCCACCCGGTCGGGGTCCTCGACCAACTCCGCCCGGGCCGGGCGCCGGCGGCCGTGCAGCGTCACCTCGACGTCGGGCCGGCCGCGCAGGTTGACCCGCCACCCGGAGTTGGTCAGCACCAGTAGCCGGCCGTCCGCACCCTGCCGGTAGGCGACCGGGAACACCAGCTCCCGTCCGGTCCGCCGGCCGGTCAGGTGCAGCAGCATCAGGTGCCGGCCCACCCGTCCCGAGCGGTCGGGCGTCGCCAGCAGCCAGCGCACGACCCGGTTGACCAGCCGGTAGGGGGCCTGGGGCGGGCGGACCCGCTGTACCGGGGGGCGGGGAGAGGATCGCATGCCACCACCGTAACGCTACGGAAGCGTAGCGAAAAGAGGTGAAGTGGCTCGATGGCGCCTCGTGCCCCGCGCCGGCCCGCCGCGGCGAGCCGTGGCGTACGGTGACGGCATGGGACGCCTCGCCCGGTGGCGTCGGGTGGCCCGGGAGCATCCGACCGTGGCCGACGCGCTGCTGGCCGCGGTGCTCTTCACGGTCAGCCTGCTCCCGGTGAACCCGCCCGGAGGGCCACCCCGGGACCCGTTGACCGCCGGCGCGGTGCTGCTCGCGGCGGCCGGCTGCGCCGCGCTCGTCCTCCGGCGCCGGTTCCCGTTGCCGGTGCTCGCCGTGGTGACCGTCGCGGCGGCCACCTCGTTGCTCGCCCAGCAGGCGCGGGGGCCGTTCGTGCTGACCGTGGCGGTGGCCGCCTACACCGTGGCCACCCGCACCGACCGGCGGACCGCCGTGGCGGCCGGCGCGGCGAGCGGTCTGCTCCTCGGCGGCTCGGCGGTCGTCGCGCTGGGCGTGGGCTGGCTCGATCCGGCGGTCGTGGTCCTCCTGCTCTGGTTCGGCGTCGCGGTGGCCGCCGGCGACGCGGTACGCAGCCGGCGCGCGTACGTGGCCGTGCTGGAGGAACGGGCGCGGCGGGCCGAGCGGACCCGGGAGGAGGAGGCCCGCCGGCGGGTGGCCGAGGAGCGGCTGCGCATCGCCCGGGAGCTGCACGACGTGGTGGCGCACCACATCGCGCTGATCAACGTCCAGGCCGGCGTGGCCGGACACCTGCTGCGCGACCGGCCCGACGCGGCCGAGGAGGCGCTCGGGCACGTCCGGTCCGCCGCGCGCACCGTGCTGGACGAGATGGCCGTCCTGCTCGGCCTGCTGCGCCGCGGGGAGCCGGAGGCCCCGACCGAGCCGGCGCCCGGACTGGGTCGGCTCGACGCCCTCGTCGACGGCTTCGCCGCCGGCCAGCCGGTCCGGTGGATCCTGTCCGGCCGCCCGCGCCCGCTGCCCGGCGCGGTGGACGTGGCGGCCTACCGCATCGTCCAGGAATCGCTGACCAACGCGCACCGGCACGCGCCCGACGCCACCGTCACGGTCGAGGTGCGTTACACCGACACCGCGGTCGTCGTGGAGGTCCGCGACGACGGGCCGGGACCGGGCGGTCCGGGTGACTTCGGAACCGGCCTCGGCCTGCTCGGGATGCGGGAGCGGGCCGAGGCGGTCGGCGGCGCGTTCCACGCCGGTCCCCGTCCGGAGGGTGGCTTCGTGGTCCGCGCGGAGCTGCCCGCCCCGATCCCCCAGGAGGTGACATGACCGTCCGGGTCCTGCTGGCCGACGACCAGACGCTCATCCGCGCCGGCTTCCGCGCGCTGATCGACTCGGCGCCGGACCTGTCCGTGGTGGGCGAGGCGGCCACCGGCCGGGAGGCGGTCGTCCAGGCCCGCGCCACCCGGGCCGACGTGCTGCTGATGGACATCCGGATGCCCGACCTCGACGGCCTGGCCGCCACCCGGCAGATCACCGCCGACGAGGACCTGGCCGGCGTGCGGGTGCTCATCCTGACCACGTTCGAGGTCGACGAGTACGTCTTCGAGGCGCTGCGGGCCGGCGCCAGCGGCTTCCTCGGCAAGGGCGTGGAGCCGGTCGAGCTGCTCGACGCGATCCGCACCGTCGCCGCCGGGGAGGCGCTGCTGTCGCCGAAGGCCACCCGTGGGCTGATCGCCCGGTTCCTGGCCCAGCCCGACCCGGAGCCCCGGGCCACCCCGGAACGGCTGCGGGTGCTCACCGAACGGGAACGCGAGGTGGTGGCGCTGGTCGCCGCCGGGCTGAGCAACGAGCAGATCGCCCAGCGGCTGGTGGTGTCCCCGCTGACCGCGAAGACCCACGTCAACCGGGCGATGGCCAAGCTCGACGCCCGGGACCGGGCCCAGCTCGTGGTGATCGCCTACCAGAGCGGGCTGGTCCGGGCCGACCCGCCGGCGCGGTAGTCGGGCCGCCCGGATACCGCGACCGCGGTACGCGCAGGTGTCCGCGCCCGGCCGACGCGGCGGCCGGGGTACGCGGGCCAGGGTTGAGCACATGATCGAAGCCCGCGACCTCAGCAAGCGCTACGGCGACCGGCTCGCCGTCGACTCCCTGACCTTCACCGTCGCGCCGGGCGTGGTGACCGGATTCCTCGGTCCCAACGGCGCCGGCAAGTCCACCACCATGCGCATGATCCTCGGTCTCGACGCCCCGACCGGGGGTGACGTGCGGGTCAACGGCCGCCGGTACGCCGAGCACCGGGACCCGCTGCGGCAGATCGGCGCCCTGCTGGAGGCGAAGGCGGTGCACACCGGCCGCTCCGCCCGCGACCACCTGCTCGCGCTGGGCGCCACGCACGGCATCGGCCGTCGCCGGGTCGACGAGGTGATCGACCTGGTCGGGCTGCGGGAGGTGGCCGGCAAGCGGGCCGGCGGTTTCTCCCTCGGCATGGGCCAGCGGCTCGGCATCGCCGCCGCGCTGCTCGGTGACCCCGCCGTGGTGATGCTCGACGAGCCGGTCAACGGCCTGGACCCGGACGGCATCCGCTGGATCCGCGGCCTGCTGCGGGGCCTGGCCGCCGAGGGCCGCACGGTGTTCGTCTCCTCGCACCTGATGAGCGAGATGGCGCAGACGGCCGACCACCTGATCGTGGTCGGCCGGGGTCGACTGCTCGCCGACGTGTCCCTCGCCGAGTTCACCCGCCGGGCGTCGCGCACCACGGTCCGGGTGCGCTCGCCCCAGGCCGCCGCGCTGCGCGACCTGCTGGCCGGACCGGACGTCACCATCACCGGCGGCGAGCCGGGCCTGCTGGAGGTCAGCGGTCTGCGGCGCGAGGTGATCGGCGACCGGGCCGCGGCGGCGGGGCTCACCCTGCACGAGCTGACCGCCACCGAGGCGTCCCTGGAGGAGGCCTTCATGACCATGACCCGCGACGCCGTCGAGTACGCCGGCGCCACCGCAGGAGAGACCCGATGACCACCACCGCGCCCACCGCCGTCCCGACCGACGCCCGGATCACCGGCCCGCGCGTGGTCCGCGCGGAGTGGATCAAGTTCCGCTCGCTGCGTTCTTCGTTGATTCTTCTGGCCGCCACCCTCGTGGTGTTCGCCGCCCTCGGGCTCGGCTTCTCGGCGTTCCTGGCCGACGCCACCATCGAACCGGGCACCCCGGCGCCACCCGGCGGCCCCTCGTCCCTCGACCCGCTCGGCGCCAGCCTCGGCGGCGTCAACCTCGCCCAACTGCTGATCGCCACGCTCGGCGTGCTGCTGACCGCCGGGGAGTATGCCACCGGCATGATCCGCACCTCCCTCGCCGCGGTGCCCCGGCGCTGGCCGGTGCTCACCGCCAAGATCGCCGTCCTGGCCGGCGTCTCGCTCGCCGTGCTCCTGCCCACGGTGCTGCTCACCTTCCTCGGCGGACAGGCCGTGCTGGGGGACGAGGGCATCGCCCTCGGCGACGACGGGGTGCTGCGCGCGGTGCTGGGCACGGCCGCGTACCTCGCCGGGATCGGCGTGCTCGGCGCGGCGCTGGGCTCGCTGCTTCGCACCACCGCCGGCGCGCTGACCAGCGTGGTCGCGTTGCTGCTGGTCGTGCCCGGGGTGGTGTCCCTGCTGCCGGAGCGTTGGTCGGAGACGATCTCCCCGTACCTGCCGTCGAACGCCGGGCAGGCGTTCATGAGCCTCGGCGGCGACCCGAACCTGCTCTCCCCGCAGGCCGGTGCGGCCGTGTTCGTCGGCTGGCTGATCGTCCTCGTCGGCGCCGCCCTGGTCCGGCTGCTCCGGCGCGACGCCTGAGTCGGGCTCACCCGGGCCGGCGGCCGGTGCCGCCGGTCCGGGCCGGCGTCAGCCGCTCCGCGTGCGCGACCAGGATGAGCAGCACGCTGAGGATCGCCGACCCGGCCAGCAGCGGCAGGCCCCGACCGACGAGGGCCAGCGCCGCGATCGCGGCCAGCCCGACCGGCCGGTGCCAGGACACCCGGTGGTGGACCGCCGCGGCGAGCAGGATCCAGCCGATCAGGAACAGCGCCGGGCCGCTGAGCGCCATCATCAGCGCCGCCGGGTCCCGCGACAGCGGCTCGGCGATCATGACCTGGGCGCCGACCGCGGCGGCCACCACCCCGGCCACCATCACCAGGTGCAGGTAGCCGGCCAGCAGACCGAGTCGGCTGCCGGACGGGCCCAGCGCGTCGATCGCCGCGCCGAGCCGTACGCCGCCGGGCACCAGGTAGAGCCGGCGGTTGCCGCGCAGCGCCGGCAGCAGGAACGCCGGACGGCCCAGGTGGATCGCCACGTAGGCGCCGGCGAACACCAGCCCGTGTCCGGTGTGGGCGCTCGGCGCGGCGGCCGCCATCATCAACCCGCCGAACATGACCCAGAGCAGCAGCCCGATGATCAGGGGGGTGCCGGGGTCGAACCAGTCCGTCGACCAGGCGGTCACGAACCACACCCACCAGATGGCCGCCAGCAGCAGGACGGCCCGGAGCACCCGCCCAGGGTGAGGTCCTGCTCCAGCGACAGGGAGACCCGGTTCAGCGCGAGGATGAAGGCCAGGTCGAAGAAGAGCTCCAGGAACGACGCCCGGCGGGAGGCCTCGCGTGGCCGTAACAGCTGCCCCGGCATCCCACCCCTTCCGTACGCCCGGCCCGTCGCACCTGTCGTACCACCCGTCGTGGGCGTGACGAGGGCGAACGCGGTCAGCGGCGGATGACGCCCAGGTCGACCGCGGCGGCGACGGCGGCCGTCCGCGACTCCACCCGCAACTTGGTGTAGATGCGCGACAGGTGCGACTTGACCGTACCTTCGGTGAGGTGCAGGCGGCGGCCGATCGCCTGGTTGGACAGGCCGTCGGCGACCAGCCCGAGGACCTCGGTCTCCCGCCGGGTCAACGCGGTGTCGGGGGTGCGGAGCCGGTTCACCAGACGGTCGGCGACGGCCGGCGCGAGCGCGGTCCGGCCGGCGGCGGCGGTCCGCACGGCGGCGGCCAACTCTTCCGGCGCGGCATCCTTGAGCAGGTAACCGGTGGCGCCGGCCTCGATCGCGGGCAGGGTGTCGGCGTCCGTGTCGTAGGTGGTCACCACCAGTACCCGGGGCCCGTCCGGCCGGGCGGTGATGGCGGCGGTGGCCTCCACCCCGCTCATGCCGGCGCCGAAGCGCAGGTCCATCAGGACCACGTCGACGTCGCCTCCGGCGGCGCGGGCCACCGCGTCCTCGGCGGTGGCCGCCTCGGCCACCACGACCAGGCCCGGCTCGGTCTCCAGGACGGCGCGCAGCCCGGCCCGGACGACGGGATGGTCGTCGGCCAGCAGCAGCCGGATCGGGTCCCCGGTCACGGCCGCTTCCCGGGTGGCGTGCGGGGGAGCCGGGCGGACAGCGTGGTGCCCCGGCCGGGCGCGGAGGCGACGGTCAGGTCGCCGCCGAGCGCGCCCACCCGGGCGCGCATGGACACCAGGCCGAAGCCACCGGCCTCCGGATCGGCAACGGGCAGCCGGTCGGGGTCGAAGCCGACACCGTCGTCGACCACGTCGACGGTGACCCGGTCGGCGTGGTAGCCGAGCGTCACCTCGGCGGTGGTCGCGCCGGCGTGCCGGACGGTGTTGGCCAGACCGGCCTGGGCGATGCGCAGCAGCGTCACCTCGTACGCGGTCGGCAGCGGAGCCGGCACCCCGGTCACCCGCAGGCGCGCGGCGAGCGGGTGCCGGGCTCCGGTGGTGGCGCACAGGCGCTCCAGCGCGTCGGCCAGCGTGGTGTCGTCCAGCGCGGGCGGGGCGAGCGCGGCGACGAAACGGCGGGCCTCGGCCAGGTTGTCGACGGCGGCCCGGCGGGCCTGCCCGACGTGGCGGGCGGCCGCGTCCGGCCGGTCGGGCAGCACCCGCTCGGCGGCGCTCAGCAGCAGCTGGATGCTGGTCAGACCCTGGGCGAGCGTGTCGTGGATCTCCCGGGCGAGCCGTTCCCGTTCGGCCGCCACCCCGGCCTCGTGCTGCGCCCGCGCCAGGTCGGCGCGGGTGGCGGTCAGCTCCTCGATCAGCCGCCGGCGGCGTTCGCTCTCCCGGTAGAGCGCCTGATAGCCCCGAACCACGGCCACCGCGACGGCGGCGCCGAGGGCCGGCCCGACCACGCCCGGCACGCTGACCGCACCCCGGTGGGCGGCGAACGCGACGATCGCCGCCAGGGCGGTCACGCCGACCACCACCGCGCCGGCGCGGCGGGGGAGCAGGTGCAGCTGGAGGACGTACAGCGGGAAGGCGACCCACAGCCCGTCGGCGGTCAGCGCGGTCAACCCCAGCCAGAGCGCGGTCACCGCCGCCAGCCACCAGCCGGCAACCCGCCGCGAGCGGCGGACACCGGGCAGGAGCGCCCCGCCCGCGTACGCCAGCAGGCCCGCCGCCGCGACCGTGACCACGGCCGCCGGGTGCGGGCGGCCGGTGGCGACGGCCCGGAGCCCGGCCAGGGCGAACAGGCCCGCCACGAGCAGGTGCAGGCACCAGGCCAGCACGCGGGCGGTCGGCGTCAGGGCGGGAGCGGCGGTGGTCACAGCCCTCTCAGCCTAGAGGAACCGCAGGTCGGCGGGCCTCTGTCGAAAGTCGTAACCGGTACCCCGCCGTTCCGCCCCGAAGCTGCCGTCCGTCGCCGGATGCCGGGTCGCCCGGCCGACGGCGACCGTGGAGGGCGACCGCATCCGTCGCCGGAAGGGACCGCCGCTGCCGTGTTCGTCGCCTGGAGAGACCTGAGATTCGCCAAGGGGCGCTTCGCCCTGATGGGCGCCGTCATCGTGTTGATCACGCTGCTGGTCGGCCTGCTGTCCGGGCTGACCGCCGGGTTGGACCGGCAGAACACGTCCGCGATCACCGGCCTGCCCGCCGACCGGATCGCCTTCGGCGGCGGGCCGGCGTCGTACGGGGACTCGACCGTCACCGAACGGCAGTGGCGGCAGTGGGCGGCCACGCCCGGCGTGACCGCCGCCGAGCCGCTCGGCATCAGCACCACCCGGGTGACCGCTGGCGGCCGGGGCGCCGCGGTCTCCGTCTTCGGCATCCGGCCCGGCTCCCGCCTCGGCCCGCCGGGCGTCGACCTCGACGACGGTACGGCGGTTCTCACCACCACGGCCGCCGCCGACCTGGGCCTGCGCACCGGTGACCGCCTCACCCTGGCCGGACGGGAGCTGACGGTGGCGGCGGTACGCGGCGACGCCTCCTTCAGCCACACCCCGGTGGTCTGGGCCAGCCTGGACTCGTGGCGGCGCACCGTGGCCGCCGGCGCGGACACCGCCACCGTGATCGCGTTGCGGACCGGTCCCGACGTGGACGTGGCCGCCGCCGACCGGGCCGCCGGCACCCGGACCGTCGGCACGAACGAGTCGGTGACCGCGATCGGCTCCTACCGCTCGGAGAACGGGTCGCTGCAACTCATGCGTGGCTTCCTGTTCGCCATCTCCGCGCTGGTCGTCGGCGCCTTCTTCACGGTCTGGACGATCCAGCGCGGCGGCGACGTCGCGGTCCTCAAAGCGCTCGGCGCCTCCACCGCCGCGCTGCTGGTCGACGCGCTCGGCCAGGCCGGGATCCTGCTGGTCGGCGGCACCGTCGTGGGCACCGCCGTCGCCGCCGGGCTCGGCGCCGCCCTCTCCGGTTCGGACGTGCCGTTCGTGCTGACCCCCGCCACCGTCGCGCTCCCGGCGGCGGTGATGGTGCTGCTCGGCACGGTCGGGGCCGCCCTGTCGGTGCGCCGCATCACCTCCGTCGACCCGCTGACCGCCCTGGGGAGCGTCCGATGAGCCTCGACCTGACCGATGTCACCCTCACCTATCCGGACGGGGACAGCCGGCTCACAGCCCTCGACCACGTCACCCTGTCGGTGCCGAGGGGAAGCCTCACCGCCGTGGTCGGCCCCTCCGGCTCCGGCAAGTCGAGCCTGCTGGCGGTCGCCGCCACGCTCGTCACCCCGGACACCGGGGGCGTCGCCGTCGACGGCGTCGTCACCACCGGCCTGACCCGGGGCGCGCTCGCCACTCTGCGCCGACGCGCGATCGGCATCGTCTTCCAGCAACCCAACCTGCTGCCCTCGCTGACCGCCGCCGAGCAGCTCCAGGTGATGGCCACGTTGGACGGACGGTCACCGGCCCGGGTCCGGCGGCGGGCGGACGACCTGCTCGACGCGGTCGGTCTCGGTGCGCAGGCGGGACGGCGGCCGCACCAGCTCTCCGGCGGTCAGCGCCAACGGGTGAACATCGCCCGCGCGCTGGTGAACGACCCGGTGGTGCTGCTGGTTGACGAGCCGACCAGCGCGCTCGACCACGAGCGGGGCGCCGCGGTCGTCGACCTGATCGCCCGGCTCACCCGCGAGCGGGGCACGGCCACCGTCCTGGTCACCCACGACCGGGACCACCTCGCCGCCGCGGACCGGACGGTCGAGATGCGCGACGGCCGGCTGCACCCGGCGCCGGAGGTTCACCGCCTCCGGTAGCGGTCCACCACCGGGTCCACCCCTGTGGGGCGGCGTCGAACCCCGCACCGCCGGGGCCGCCGCGATCGGCCGCCGCGCCCTACACTCCTGCCTCGTGTCGACGACGATCATGCCGCCGGGCAGGTGTGCCGGCTGTGGCCACGAGCTGGTCTCGGCGGGGCCCGAGAGCGCCTCCTGGTGCCCCGGGTGCCGGTGGAACCTGGACGAGTACGACCCCGCGTTGGCGCCCTGGCGGGGGACGAAGCTGGTCGGGCGATGGGGGTTCCGGCGGGGCCTGCGGATCGACCGGGCGACCCGCGCGGAGCTGTCGGCGGATCCCGACGCCGGCTCGGCCGAGACGTCCACCGGCGAGGTCTGGCTGTCGGCGGTCTCGGTGGCGCTGGGGCTGGTCGGGGCGGTCGCGGTGGGTTACCTCGGCTGGCTCTTCCTGGCCAGCGGCCTGCCCGCCGGCGTGCGGGTGGCGTTCGCGCTTCCCGCCGTGCTCGTGCTGCTGCTCGTGAAGCCCGCCTTCGGGCGGGTGCCCCGCGCGGGCGTGCTCAGCGAGCGGGACGCGCCGCAGCTGCACCGCCTGGTGGGCGAGGTGGCCCGGGCGGCGGGCACGCCGGTCCCGGACGTGATCTGCGCCGACCTCAGCATCAACGCGGGCGTCGCCCGGTTGGGCTGGCGACAACGGTCGGTGCTCGTCATCGGCGTTCCGCTGTGGGTGATGCTGCCCCGCCCCGCCCGGGTGGCGCTCCTGGCCCACGAGCTGGGGCACCTCGCCAACGGGGATCCACGCCGGGTACGTCGGACGCTGCTGGCGCGCGCGTTCGGCGCCCGGGCGGTGGCGGCCACCGGCGGGCGGAACCCGTGGCTGCGCGCGGTGCACGGCGCCGACTCCGTGGCCGTGCACGGTGGTGGCCTCGCCGCCCTGTTGTCGCTCGTGGTGCACGCGCTCCTGGGGCTGGTGAACGTCCTCGGCGCCACCGCGCAACTGCTCGTCGACAGCGTCGCGATGCCGGACAGCCGGCGGGCCGAGTACCGGGCGGACCTGATGGCGCGCCGGGTGGCGGGCACGGACGCGTTCCTCCGGTCCTGTGAGGTCGTCCTGCTCGCCGAGCGGATCTGGTCCGAGCTGTGGCACCTGGCGCCCCGCATCGACGGTGAGCGGCTCGAACCGATGGCGGCCGAGCTACGGGAGCACCTGGCGCCGAAGCTCCCGCTGGCCCGCCAGCTCACCCGGCGCGGCACCGACCTGTGGAGCACCCATCCCGCGGAGGACCAGCGGATGCGGCTGGTCGAGGAACTTCCCCGGGTCGACGGGACGCTGCACGTGGACGAGAGTCGTTGGGCCGAGCTGGACCGGGAGCTGGCGCCCTGGCGCCGGGCCGTCCACCACGCCCTGCTCGGCACCCGGGACCGCTACTGACGGAGGTTGACACACGAACTGCGCTTCGTGAATAATGGAACGTAGTTCGAGGGGGAGTACCCGCCACCGGACGCGCGGTCGTCAGGACGGACCCACCACGGGTCCCGGCCGCGCGGGCCGCCCGCGCGGCGGTCCGGGGAGACCTTCGACCCGTTCGCCGGCGACCAGCCGGCCCGGTCGGAGGGAGCGCCGCGCGTGTCCGTACCCCTGTGGGCCTGGTTGGCCCTGACCGCCGCGATCGCCGTGATGCTGGCGGTCGACCTGTTCCTGCACCGGGACAACCACGTCATCGGCTTCCGCGAGGCGGCCGTGTGGTCGGCGGTCTGGATCGCCGCCGGACTGGCGTTCGGTGTGGTGTTGTGGCTGTGGCAGGGCGACGAGGCCGCCGGCGCCTACTACGCCGGCTACCTGATCGAGAAGGCGCTGTCGGTGGACAACGTCTTTGTCTTCGCGTTGGTCTTCACCTACTTCGCGGTCCCGGCCGCGTACCAGCACAAGGTGCTGTTCTGGGGCGTCATCGGCGCGCTGCTGTTCCGGCTGGTCTTCATCTTCGTCGGCGCCGGGCTGCTGGAGACGTTCTTCTGGACCGCCTACGTCTTCGGCCTGTTCCTCGTCTGGACCGGCTGGAAGATGGCCTTCCGGCACGACGCCGAGATGCGTCCCGAGCGCAACCTCGTCGTCCGCGCCGTGCGCCGGGTCATCCCCACCGACGCCCGCTACCACGGCGACAGGTTCTTCACCCGCCTCGACGGCAGGCGCGTCGCGACGCTGCTGTTCGTGGTGCTCGTCGCCGTCGAGGCCACCGACCTGATCTTCGCGATCGACTCGGTCGCCGCCATCCTGGCGATCACCACCAGCACGTTCATCGTCTGGACCGCCAACGCGTTCGCCGTGCTCGGTCTGCGCAGCCTCTACTTCTGCCTCGCCGGCCTGCTGCGTCGTTTCGTGCACCTGCACTACGGACTGGCGTTCCTGCTCGCCTTCGCCGGGGTGAAGCTGATCCTCTCCGAGACCCCGGTCGGCAAGCTGCCCATCCCGCTGACCCTCGGCGTCATCGTGGCCACCCTCGCCGTCTCCATCGGATGGAGCCTGGCGACCACCCGGGGCGCCCCCGCGCCGGCGACGGTCCGGTCGGACGAGGGTCGCTGACGACGGATCCGCGCCCGGTCCCCGGCGATCGAGCCGGGGGCCGGGCGGCCCGCGTCGTGCCCTAGACTCGGCGCAGCGTCGCGTGTCGGTGGCAGGCCGTGCCAGGCATGGAGGCGCCGGACCGGAGGGAGCACGACGATGATGATCGCCGTCCCTTCGCCCTCTCCCCGTGGGTGAGGGTGGAAAGACCAGGCTGGTGGCCTGGAGTCAGGAGATGCGCGCCGTCCACGAGCGGCTGCGCGAGGCGCTGCGGGTGACGCGGCAGGCATTGGCCGACGGCACGCCGGCGGAGCCGGCGACGCGTGATCTGCTGCTGTTCTGTCACGGGTTCTGTGCCGCGCTGAGCGCGCACCACGAGGGCGAGGACCGGGAGCTGTTCCCGGCGATCGCGCGGCACCACCCCGAGCTGCGGGAAACCCTGCACCAGTTGCGGCAGGACCACTCGATGATCGGGCACCTGCTCGCCGGCCTGAGCGCCGCGGTGACCCGGGACGCCCCGCCGGAGGAACTGGGCCGGCACCTGGAGGGGGTGGCCGCGATCATGGAGTCGCACTTCCGGTACGAGGAACGGCGACTGCTCACCGTGCTGGAGACGCTGGCGCTGGACGCCGACCCCGCCGACGTGCTGGGCCCCCTCTGACGACAGGTCGTGAACCCGTCGATCATGAAGGTGGCGGCGAAGTCGATCTCGGATCATGCCGCCACCTGCATGATCGATCGGTGGAGAGAGGCGGGGGCACTAGGATCGGGGTGGGGGATCACAGGCGGGGGAGCGGGTCGGGTGGGTGGGTCGCAGCTGCTTGTCGTGCTGGACCGGGACAGCTCGGTGCCGTTGCAGCAGCAGCTCTGCGACCAGATCAGCGGATCCGTGCGGAGCGGCCGACTGCGCGCCGGTGACCCGGTGCCGCCCAGCCGGGAGCTGGCCCACCAGCTCGGTGTCTCCCGCACCGTGGTGACCCGCGCGTACGAGCTGCTGCGGGCCAACGGTGTCCTCACCTCCCGCCGCGGCTCCGGCACCCGGGTCAGCGGCGCGGTGCCCGACCTGCCACACCGCGACCCGCCGGCCCGGGCGCCGCTGCGGCCGGAGCCGCCGCTGCCCACCGACGCGGGCAGTCCACTGTGGCGACCGTGGGAACCGGCGCCCATGCACCGGCCCGACGGCGCGTACGACTTCCGGCACGGCACGCCGGCGCTGGCCAGCTTCCCGGTGGCCCGGTGGCGGCAGTCGCTCGCCGAGGCGGTGAGCCGGGCCGACGCGGTGGCCCTGGGCTACGGCCCGGCCGAGGGCTCACCGGCGTTGCGCGACCAGATCACCGCGTTGCTGCGGCGCAGCCGGGCGCTGGACGTGTCCCGCGAGCACACGATCGTGACCAGCGGCGCCACCCAGGCCATGGACATCCTGGTCCGGCAGCTCGTCGGCCCGGACGACGTGGTGGTGATCGAGGACCCGAGCCACACCGTGCTGCGGCAGATCTTCGGCTACTCCCGGGCGGCGGTGGTGCCGGTCCCGGTCGACGCCGAGGGGCTGCGGGTCGACGAGATCGCCGACCGGGTCCGCGGCCACGGCCTCGACCCGGCCCGGGTACGCCTGGTCTACGTCACCCCGTCGCACCAGTTCCCGACCGGGTTCGTCATGTCCGAGCGGCGGCGGCGGGCGCTGCTGCGCTGGGCCCGCGAGCACGGCGTCACGGTGCTGGAGGACGACTACCACAACGAGTTCAGCTTCGTCGCCGAGCGGCTGCCCTCGCTGGCCGCCGATCCGCAGGGCGCCGACGTGGCCTACGTCGGCAGCTTCAGCAAGACTCTGTTCCCCTCGCTGCGCATCGGCTACGCGGTCCTGCCGCCGCACCTGGTCCGGCCGTTCCTCGGCATCAAGTGGATCACCGATCGGCTGACCCCGACGCTCACCCAGGAGGCACTGGCCGAGTTCGTCGGCTCCGGCGCGTACGCCCGGCACATCGGCCGGATGGACCGGCTCTACCGGCAGCGCCGGGCCCGGCTGCTGGAGGCGCTCTACGAGCACTTCGGCGCCGGCGTGCGCGTCTCCGGCGCCGCCGCCGGGCTGCACGTGCTGGTCACGCTCGGCGGCGCGCCCGGCGCCGACGAGACGGCGATCGTGCGCGCCGCCGCGGCGCGCGGCGTGCGGGTCTATCCGGCCTCCGGCTACTTCGTCACCCACCCGCCGTCCGAGCCGACGTTCCTGATCGGGTACGCGGCGTTGCCCACCACCCGGATCACCGAGGGAGTGGCGCTGCTGGCCGCCGCGGTGCGGGACGCGACGGCTCGGTGAACCGGGGCCGGCGGAACCGGTCGCGCTGGGCGTACGGCACGGTGCAGTCGAAGACCGCCTTCGCGGTCCGCCCGTCGGCCGACAGCGAGCGGGAGTAGCCGGTGTGCTGGCTCGGATCCAGCGGAAAGCCCTCCCGGTCCGGCAGCACCCGCAGGTCCTGGTCGGCCTGGAAGCGGGTCACCATCGCCCACCACAGGTCCTGGTCGGACTCGACGTCGACGTCCTCGTCGACGCAGAGCACCAGCTTGGCCATCCGGAACGCGTCCAGCACCGCCTCGCCGGCGGCCCGGACCGCCGCGTCGTCGGCCGGGTCGCGCTTGGCCGGCCACTGGAGCACCACCATGAGCTGACCGCCGCCGGCGGTGTGGCAGTGCGCGGCCCGCGCCGGCGTGCCGCGGCGGCGCAGCAGGTCCAGCACGGCGGCCTCCATCCCGAAGCCGAGCAGCACCGACTGCTCGTGGCCGGGGCCGGAGACGGCCTGCAGGATCGGGCTCTCCCGGGCGGTGATCGCGGTGACCCGGATCAGCGGCAGCGACGGGTGCGCCCGGCCCTGGTAGCCGAGGAACTCCGGGGTGGCGACGGCGCCGTGCCGGCTCTCCGGCGCGTGCTCGGCCAGCAGCTCGCCCTCGATCACGTACTCGGCGTGCGCGACGAACTCGGCGTCCACGGTGGCGCACGGCAGCAGCTCGACCGGCCGGCCGCCGAGCGCCCCGGCGACCGCCAGCTCGTCGACCTCCGGCGGCACCAGCGAGGTCGGGCAGCAGGAGGAGAGCAGCACCGCCGGGCCGAGTCCGAGGTGGACCGCCACCGGCAGTGGGACCCTCCGGCGCAGGGCGGCTTGGTGGGCCAGTTCGAGATCCCGACCCGGGACCATCCAGATGGTCAGCGTGTCCGGGCCCTGCACGCACATCCGGTGCACGGACAGGTTGCGGACGCCGGTGTCCGGGTCGGTGGCGAGCACCGCGCCGAGCGTCAGGTAGGGACCGGCGTCCTCGTCGGTGAGCACCGGCACCGGCAGCGCGGTGAGGTCCGTCGGCAGGCGCCTGCGGGGCCACCGCGCCGGGTCGGGCGCGGGCACCGGCGGGCGGGGTGCGGCCACCGCGTCGAGCAGCCGGTGCGGCAGCTCGGTCGGGGTGACGCCGAGCAGGCCGGCGGCCCGCCGGCGGGTGCCGTAGAGCCCCATCAGCACGGCCCGGGTGGGGCCGTGGTCGGGGCGTACCCGGTCGAAGAGCACGGCCGGGCCGGGACCGGTGGGCGGGGCGGCGGGTGCGCCGGCCCAGCGGGCGTAGTGCGCCGAGACGCCGTAGCGGGCGGGCAACTCCTCGGCCACCCGCACCAGCTCGCCCGGCAGCGGGTCGAGCGTGGCCAGCGCGTGCCGCAGGTCCACCGGCGCGCGCAGCCCGGTCATCGCCGGTCCGTCGGGGCCGGGGCGGCCCGCCGGGCCGCCAGCATCTCCAGTTGCATCCGGGTCAGCTCCTCGATCAGCGCGCGGTAGGTGGACACCGCGACCTCCGGCGGCATGCCGTGCCGGTCGGCCAGCTCGCGGACCCGGTCCAGGACCTGCCGGACCCGGTCCGGCGACCGGACCGCCGCCTCGTCCGACTTGTGCACGGTCAACTCCCGGACCACCCGGGTACGGACCGCCAGCAGCTCGACGATCCGCTGGTCGAGCCGGTCCACGGCGGCCCGCAGTTCGGCGATCCGGGCGGGACCGTCGACGGCGTCGACCGGCGGCGAGCCGGCCGACGCCCCCGCGTCGTACCTGTCGGTCACGGCTGCGGGACCCGGTCGATCACGAACACGACGGTCGGCTCGTCGTCGCTGCCCTGCGAGCGGTGCTCCTCGTCGTCGGGGATGACGAAGCCCATGCCGGGGCGGCACGGCACCGAGCGGTCCCGGAAGTGGATGGTGAACTCGCCCCGCAGCACGTAGCCGGAGTGGCCGCGCAGGCACCAGTGGTGCTCGTCGAAACCGGCCGGCAGCTCCAGCAGCCGCAGCCGCTGCCCCCCGACGTACGCGATCTTGACGCGCCCCTCCGCGCCGGGCTTGTCCCACCTCTCCCACTCGGTCGCCGGGAAGTCGATGCCGACCGGCACGGTCGCCTGCTCAGTGGACATTCTCGGTGTCTCCTCTGTTCGGGACGGATTCGGCGCGGCGCTGCCGCGGCACGCGTTCGTTGCGGTCCCGCCGGGGCAGGACCGGGCCGCCGGTGGACCGCCGGTGTTGCTGGAGCAGCTGCACCATGTCGACCATCCGGTGCACCATCCGCTCCAGCGCGTCGACGCCCTCGGGGTCGGTCAGCCCGGGCGTGCCGGTGGTGTTGCGCAGCAGGACGGGGAAGCCGCTGCCCACCAGGATCATGCGGTTGAGCAGCAGGTTGTTGACGATCTGGTTGTGCACCGACGAGTCGCTGTAGCGGCGTCCGGTGACGATGATGCCGCCCACCTTGTCCGCCAGCGGGCGGGTGAAGCGCAGGTAGCCGACGCCGGCCCGCTCGATGAAGATCTGCATCAGGTGGGCCAGGCCGAACCCGTGCACCGGCGCGGCGTAGATCAGCCCGTCGGCGCGGACCATCTGCTCCACCAGCGCCGGGACGTCGTCGTCCAGCTGGCAGGGCAGCGTACGGCTGTTGCAGTCGCCGCACGGGCTGCACGGCGAGATCCGGTGCTCGCGCAGCCGCACGGTGCGCAGGACCGCGCCGCGCTCGGCGATCAGACGCCCGGCGTGCGCGACCGCGAGGTCGGTGTTGCCGCCGGCCCGTTCGGATCCGTTGATGGCCAGGATGGTGGCTGCTTGGCTGGGCAATCGCACCCCCGAGGGCTCGTCGGCCGGGACGCGGCGCCGCACCGCGCCGCGTCCCGGCCTCGTTCAGTCGGTCAGCTTTCCGGCGAAGTAGTCGATGTAGGCCTGCATGTCGAAGTGGCCGTGCCCGGACAGCGAGAACAGGATCGCCTTCTCCTCGCCGGTCTCCCGGCAGCGCAGCGCCTCGTCGATCGCCACCCGGACGGCGTGGCTGGACTCCGGCGCCGGCACGATCCCCTCGCTGCGGGCGAACCGCACGCCCGCCTCGAAGCAGGCGGTCTGCGGCACCGCCCGCGCCTCGATCAGGTCCACCTCGCGCAGCGCGCTCACGATCGGCGCCATGCCGTGGTAGCGCAGCCCACCCGCGTGGATGGCCGGCGGGCGGAAGTCGTGGCCCAGCGTGTGCATCTTGGCCAGCGGGGTGAGCCCGGCGGTGTCGCCGAAGTCGTAGTCGTAGCTGCCCTCGGTCAACGACGGGCAGGAGGACGGCTCGGCGGCCAGGAAGCGGACCGTCCGGCCGCCCTCGAACTGCCGGCGCAGGAACGGCAGGGCCAGCCCGGCGAAGTTGGAGCCGCCGCCGGCCGCGCCGACCACCACGTCCGGATAGTCGTCGGCCAGTTCGAGCTGGAGCAACGCCTCCTGGCCGATGATCGTCTGGTGCATCAGCACCAGGTTGAGCACCGAGCCGAGCGCGTAGCGGGCCGAGCCGCCGCTGCCCATCGCCGCCTCCACCGCCTCGGAGATGGCCAGGCCGAGGCTGCCGGTGGCGTCCGGGTCGGCGGCGAGCACCGCCCGGCCGGCCTCGGTGCGGTCGCTCGGGCTGGCGGTGACCGTGGCGCCGAACGTCTCCATCAGGCCCCGCCGGTAGGGCTTCTGGTCATAGCTGACCCGGACCATGAAGACGTCGCACTCGAGGTCGAAGTAGGCGCACGCCATCGACAGCGAGCTGCCCCACTGGCCCGCGCCGGTCTCCGTGGTCAGCCGCCGCACGCCGTCGAGCTTGCTGTAGTACGCCTGCGGCACGGCCGTGTTCGGCTTGTGGCTGCCGGCCGGGCTGACCCCCTCGTACTTGAAGTAGATCCGGGCCGGGGTGTCCAGGTCGCGCTCCAGCCGGCGGGCGCGGATCAGCGGGCTGGGCCGCCACTGCCGGTAGATGTCGAGCACCGGGCCGGGGATGTCCACGTCCCGGTCGGTGGCGAACTCCTGCGCGATCAGCTCGGAGGCGAACAGCGGCGCCAGGTCGGCCGGGGTGATCGGCTCCCGGGTGCCGGGATGCAGCATCGGGGGCAGTCCCTTGGGCAGGTCGGGGACCACGTTGTACCAGGTCGTGGGGATGTCGCTCTCGGGGAGGACGAACTTCGTCGTGGTCATGGCCTCTTCCGGTGAGGGGTCGGGTGGATCACGGACGGGCGGTGGCCGGCGCGGCGGGTTCCGGCACGGGCCGGGCCTGGGGCCGCACCCGCAGCACTGCGAACGCGACCACGCCGACCACCGGGGTCAGCAGGAGCAGGAGCAGGACCGGGCGGTGCCCGCCGGCCTGCCAGACGAAGCCCAGCCCCATCGGCACCACGAGTCGGGCGGAGCTGAGCACGAAGCCGTTGAGCGCCATGAACCCGCTGACGCGGCGGGGCTCCACATGGTCGGCGATGTAGGTGGGCACCACCACCGACGCGATGATCTCGCCGAGCGTCCAGACCACAGTGGACAGCAGCACTGCCGGCAGCGAGAACGCGAACACCAGCACCGCCATCCCCGCCGACCACAGCAGGCCGGCGACGATCAGCAGCGTCCGCGTCGGGTACGCCTTGATCCGCTTCTCGATCAGCAGGCCGGCGCCCACCACGACCACACTGTTGACGGTGTAGACCGCGCCGACCACCGCCACCGACGACGCCAGCACCTCGGTGACCGCGAGCGGCAGCGTGTACTCCAGACCGATCAGCGGCGCGACGTAGCAGAACGACACCACCACCAGCACCGCCACGTCCAGGTCCCGCCGCAGCTCGGCCCGCCGCGCGCCGGTCGGCGCGGGCACCGTCGCCGCGTCCCGCCCGGTGTCGGCCGGCACGAACAGCCGGATGGTGAGCGCGGCGAGCAGCCCGAGCGCGATGTTGCCGGCGAACATCAGCCCGTACGAGTAGGCCGCGGCCAGACCGCCCAGCAGCGGCCCGACGCCCATGCCGAGGTTGTTGGCGATGTAGCTGACGGTGTACGCGAACGGCCGCTGCTCCGGCTCCGCCAAGTCGGCGATCAGCGTGTTGGCCGCCGGCGCGAACATGCCCATCCCGACCAGCGCCACGAACAGCAGCGCCAAGTACGTCCACGGCGGACCGTCCAGCACCGCCAGGCCGAGGTAGCCGACCGCGTTGAGCAGCAGACTGGACACCAGCGCGGCGCGGCGGCCGGCGCGGACGCAGACCGGGCCGCTGATCAGGCTCCCGGCGAGCAGGCCGGTGCTGCCCACCGAGATCAGCACCCCCGCCTCGCCGGTGCTCAGCTCCCGGCTGCGCACCAGGTAGACCGCGAGCAGCGGGAAGACGAACATGCCGGCGCGGTTGATGAACGAGGCCAGCACCAGCATCCGCAGCGGACGCGGCAGGGCGCGGAACCGGCTCAGCCACATGACGGCTCCCCGGCCGGCTCGGTGCGCACCTCGAACGCGTCCCGGATGGTCTTGAACCGGGCCCGCACGTCGTCGAAGTCCCGCCCCTCGCAGACGTACCAGCCCAGGACGTCGTTGGAGGCGGTCGGTGGGGCGAGCACGTCGCCGACGCTCTTCCACACGTCCGCGTCGAGCACCGAGTCCAGCGCCCGCAGCTCCTCGGCGGTGGTGATCGCGGTGATCCGGCCGTACCGGTCGGAGCAGAGGTATTCCGTGCCGGTCTCCGGGCCCAGCACGGTGGCCGGCACGTGCGTCGGGTCCAGCTCCAGCCGGCACCACTCGCCGGCCAGGTTGATCCCGCGCCCGGCCTCGATCGCCGGGACGATCGAGCCGCCGCCGGCCCGGGCGGCCGCCTCGCCGAAGACCACCTCGCCGTCGTCGCGGAGAAAGAACTCGACGTGCGCGACCCCGGTACGCATGCCGAAGCCGCGCAGGATCTCCGCGTTGGCGGCCAGGATGCGCCGCTCCGCCGGGGCGAGGTCGTGCTTGCGGGAGACCGTGCCGCCCGGCTCGTCGCGGAACTCCAGCACCGAGTAGGTGTAGCGGGACAGCTGCTCGAAGACCACCTCGCCGTCGCGCAGCAGCGAGTCGACGTGGAACTCCGCGCCGCGCACGTACTCCTCCACCCGGTAGTCGTGCCGGGCATCGGCGACCAGCGGCCAGACCCGGGCCAGGTCGTCGGCCGAGTCCACCCGGTGGGTGTCGCCGCAGGCCCAGCCGGCGTACGGCTTGACCACCACGGGCCAGCCCACCTCGGCGGCGAACTCGGCGACCGCCCCGACGGTGTCGGGCCGGCAGGACCGGGCCACCGGCACGCCCAGCTCGGTGGCGCGGCGGTGCATCACGTTCTTGTCCCGGAACGTCAGCGCCTGCTCCGGGTCCAGGCCCGGGATGCCGTGGTCGCGCCGGCACCGCGCCGCGGTGAGCACGTCGCCCTCGAACAGCGGGAAGATCCGCTCGACCGGACGCTCGGCCACGATCCCCGCGACCGCCGCCCGGACGGCCTCCGGGTCGTCCAGGTCGGCCCGGTGACAGGGTAGGCCGGCGGCCTCCGGGGCCGGCTGGTCGGCCGGCAGCAGCACCAGCGTGTCCACGCCCAGGTCGGCGGCGGCGGCGACCACGGCGCGGAACTGGGCGAGGTAGCGCCCGGCGGCGGGCCGGTAGACGACCAGGATCGCGCGGTTCACGACCGGCTCCCCGGGGTGCCGCCGGCGGGGCTGAGCGGGGCGTCGAGGGCGAACACCGCGTCCCGGCCGTCCCGGTCGAGCACCGCCCGGGGCCGGGGCGTGCCGGTCAGGTCGTCGAGCGTCGTGTCGAGCCGGGTCAGCGCCGCCTCCACCTCCGCCCGGCCGCCCGGGTGGGCCGCCTCGACGGTGAGCAGCAGCCGGCGGCGGCCCAGGTCGGTGCGGACCAGGTGGCCCTGGCGCCAGTTCCAGCGCCGGGAGTGCGCCCGCCCGGCGTCGTCGGCGTAGACGATCTCACCCGGATCGGGTTGCTCCGGCGTGTCCGGCATGCCCAGCGGCAGGTACGTCTCGGCGCCGTCGGCCGGCCGGACGACCAGCTCGGTGATGCCGTCGATTGCGCACGAGGCCACCGGCAGCGCGGTGTCCAGCGAGACCGCGTTGCACAGGTCGACGAGCGCGTTGATCCGGGGCAGCCGGTCGCCCCGGGCCACCCGGCGGGCGATCGACTCGGCGGCGCACGGGAACCGGTTCGGGTTCACCCCCACCGCCCGGTACGCCGCCCGCCACGCGGCGACGCCCGGCAGCTCCGCCACCCCGGCCTTGTCCAGGCCGGCCCGGTGCAGCGCGTCCTCGGCGGCGGCCAGCAGCGCCGCCACGGTCGGGGAGGCCGGCCCGACCTCGACCGCCGGCACGGCGATCAGGCCGAGGACGTAGTCCGGCACGCTGCTCAGCACCCGGTCGTCGATGCGGACGGCCAACCGGTCGGCGCCGTCGTCGAGCTGGGTCATCGTCATCCTCGTCGGTTCGGTTCACACGGTCGCCCCGACCGTACGGAGCGCAACAGCCACCGGTTGTGGCCAATCCGGGCGGATCCGGTGAGGCCAATCGGGGAGCTCACCGGCGCACGGCGACCCTCGGCGCGGGCCGGCCCGGCTCACGTCCGGTTCCCCCCTGATCGGGCGGTTCCCGGTCGTCCCCGGCTCCGGCGGCACGCGCGCCGAGCAGCGCGGCGCCCAGCGCCAGCACGCACAGCGCCGCGCCGACCGGACCGAGCAGGTCGACGGCGTGCTCGCCGCCGTGCCGCAGCACCCGGTTGCCGAGGAAGCCGCCCAGCGCGATGCCGAGGAACGTGGCCGACGAGTTGAGCGACAGCAGCAGCGGCCCGGAGCCCGGCGCGACCGTGAAGAGGCGGTGCTGCTGGGCCGGCTGGGTCGCCATCGCGGTGAGCCCCCACGCCGCCATGGCCAGCGTGGCCGGCAGCAGCGCCTGCCGGGTCAGCGGCAGCGTGGCCAGCACCAGCGCCAGCCCGGCGACCGAGGCCAGCAGGACCGGCCGGGCGCCCCACCGGTCGGTGGCCCGACCGCCGAGCACCGTGCCGACGACCCCCGGCACGCCGAAGACCAGCAGCAGCACCGCCAGCAGTGACCCGTCGCCGTCGGTGGCCGGGGCGAGCAACGCCCCGACGTAGGTCAGCGCCAGGTAGCCCCCGGTCATGAACAGCGCGGTGGTGAGCACCGCCGCGCCGACCCGGGCCTGGCGCAACGGCGCGAGCCGGGCGGCCAGCCCGGGGCCGGCCGGCAGCCGCATCGCCGGCAGCCCGACCGACACCGCCGCCGCGCAGCCGGCGCCGAGCGCGGCGAGCAGCCAGAACGTGGCCTGCCAGCGCAGGTCGGCGGCGAGCCAGGTGCCGAACGGCACGCCCGCCACGGTGGCCGCGGACAGACCGCCGAGCACCACCGCCATGGCCCGGCCACGCCGCTCCGGCGCGGCGAGCGCGGCGGCCGAGGCGGACGCGGCGGGCACGTACAGCGCCGCGCTCACCGCGGTCAGCACCCGCGCGCCGAGCAGCAGCGGCAGGTCGGGGGCCAGCGCCGACGCGACGTTGCCCAGGGTGAACCCGGCCAGCGAGAGCAGCAGCACGGTACGCCGCTCCCAGCGGCCGGTGACCGCGCCGAGCGCCGGAGCGGCGACCGCGTAGGCCAGCGCGAACACGGTGCTCACCCAGCCGGCCGAGGCGACGCTCACGTCGAGGTCCCGGGCCACCTCGGGCAGCACCCCGGCGACCACGAACGTGTCCGTGCCGATGGCGAACGCGCCCACCGCCAGCAGCGGGACCACGGGGACGAGCCGCCGCATCAGGCCACCCCCGCCGGCTGCCGGTCCCGGTACGCGGCGGCGTCCCCGGCGACCACCGCACCGCCCAGCAGCACCAGTTCGATCGCCTCCGGGCGGCCCAGCACGGTGATGTCCCGCGCCGGGTCGCCGTCGGTGACCACCAGGTCGGCCAGCCGGCCCGGCTGCACCGTGCCCGCCTCGTCACCCCGCCCGGCCAGCCGGGCGCCGTTGGCGGTGGCCCAGGTCAGCACCGTGGACGCCGGGATGCCGGCCATGCTCACGTACGTCTCCAGCTCCTCGGCGTAGCGGCCGTGCGGGGTCCAGGCGAAGCCGAAGTCGTCGCCGGCCACGATCGGGATGCCCATCTGGACCATCAGCGGCAGGATCCGCAGCGTGTTCTCCACCTCGGCCTCGAACTCCAGCGTCTCCAGGTACTCCGGGGTCTTGCCGTGCGCGGTGCCGGTGGTGAGCAGCCGGTGCGGCTGGTGCAGGCTCGGCACCACGAAGATGCCGCGTTCGGCGATCGCCTCCAGCGCCGCGTCGTCGGCGTACGTGGCGTGGTCGATGACGTCCACCCCGGCGGCGATGGCGTTGCGGATGCCGCCCAGCCCGCGCGAGTGCGCCCGGATCCGCACCCCGCGCTCGTGCGCCGCGCGGGCCGCGACCACCAGCTCCTCGGCGGTGAACAGCAGCTCGTGCGAGCGGCCGTTGGGGAACGTGTCGTCCCCGGTGGAGAACACCTTGATGATCTCCGCGCCCTGGTCGACCTCGGTGTTGACGTAGTCGACGAGCTCCTCCGGGGTGTCGGCCAGCCGCATCAGGTCGGTGGGGATCCGCTGCTTGACCGCCGGGTTCCGGCGTTCCGGCGGCCCGGACACCATCAGGTCCCGGCTGCACGGGGTGATCCGCGGGCCGGGCAGCCGGCCGGCCTCGATCGCCCGCCGCAGCGCCATGTCGATGCCGGCCACCGAGCCGGCGCCGACGAACGCGGTGTAGCCCAGCCGGAGCATCGCCGCCGCGTTCGCCGCCGCGCCGAGCGTCACCTCCGGGACGGTGTACTTGAACAGCGTCTCCCGGCCGTCGAGCACGTTCAGGTAGGCGATGTGGGTGTGGCCGAGCGTCATGCCCGGCATCACCGTCCGGCCGTCCAGGTCGAGCACGTCCACACCCGGGTCGTGCAGCGGCGCCTGCGCCTCGGGCAGCACAGCGACGATCCGCTCGCCGTCGAGCAGCACGCTGTGGTGCGGTCGGGACGCCACGCCCAGTCCCTCCTGGACGGTGGCGCGGTGCAGCAACGTTCGTCGGGACACGGTGGTCACTCCGATTCTCGAAGGGGTTCAGCGGTGGCCGAAGAGCAGCCAGACGATCTCCGCGCCGGGGCGGCGGACCACCCAGCGCAGCCCGTGCCGGCGTACCCCCGGGGCGTTCGTCACGGCGAGGTCGGCGCCCCCGGCGGCGAGCAGTTCGGCGGCGTGCTGGGTGGAGTCCGCGTCCACCCACCGCACCGGGCGGTCCGCCAGCGCGGACGGCGCCAGGTCGCCGAAGATCCGCCGGACCTCCCACAGCGCGGCCACCGTCACCGCGCCGGCGCCGGCGGGCGCGCCGTCCGCGCGGGCGGCGATGCCGTACTCCGGGGTGGCCTGCGCGAAGTACGCGTCCAGCCGCAGGTCCCGGTGCCAGTGGAAGCGAGTCGCGCCCTGGTAGGCGCTGGGCACCAGCGCCTGCTCCACCCGGCGGTCCACCAGTGCGCCGAGCACCGCGTCGAACGTGTCGCACAGCTCGATCCGCAGCGCGTGCCGCTCGGCGAGGAACGCGGCGGTCAGGTGGCTGGACGTGCCGGGCGGGCCGAGCGTCGCCACCGCCGTGCCGGGGTGGCGCGCCCAGCGGTCCACCACCGCCCGCCACCGCCGCCCGTACGCCCCGGCGAGCGGCCCGGGCAGCGCGGGGACCGGCTCGGTGGCGGCGGTGTCAGGTGTCGTAGCCACGCCTGCCCGCCATCCGCTGCGCCACCCGGGTCTCGTGGTCGTCGGCGACCCGCCGGTCCACGATCCGGGCGGCCTTCCAGCTCACGAACGCGCCGGTGCTGACGATCGGGTCCAACCCGTCGCTCAGCTCCACCTCGACCGGCACGCCGAGCGCGTCGGCGGCCCGCTCGCGCACCCCGGCGGCCACCCGGGCCGGGTCGTCGACCAGGTCCTTGAGCAGTTCCAGCCGGATGGTCAGCCGGTCGCCGCCGGTGGCCGGGTCGTGGTCGATCACCACCTGGTAGCCGGCCGAGCCGGTGACCCCGGTCAGCACCGCGCTCTCGATCTGGCCGGCGGTGCGCCGCCGGCCGCCCAGCTCGATCCGGTCCAGCGTCCGGCCGACGATCTGCACCAGGTCGCCGGGCAGCTCGCAGTCGCAGTCCGACGCGCCGACCACCACCGCGTCACCGGTGCGGTAGCGGATCAGCGGCTTCACCCCGTCGACGAGCATGGTGACGGTCAGCTCGCCGCTGCCGCGCGGGCCGTGCGACTCGCCGGTCTCCGGGTCGACCACCTCGATCAGGTAGTTGGTCTGGGACAGGTGCATCCGCTTGTTGCGGCAGGCGGTGGCGATGACGAACGCCTCCTGCGACCCGTAGAGGATGTTGTAGACGTCCGCGCCCCACACCGACTCCAGGTTGTGCGCCAGCGCCGGCGTGCACATCTCCCCGGTGACGAACAGCAGCTTGACCCCGAAGTCCTCACGCAGCCGGTAGCCGTGGTGCTCGGCGGCCTTGGCCAGCGTCAGCGCCACCCCGGGCGTGCAGCAGATCACCTCCAGGGCCAGGTCCTTCATCAGTTGCAGCGCCTTGGCGAAGCCGATCACCGGCGAGTACGGCCAGATCTTGGCGTTCATCGCGCCGACGTTGCGGGCGACGTCGCCGAGCGTGTCGCCGAACGAGTGCACCTCGGTCGGACCCATCAGCCCCACCCGGGGCGCGTGGTCGCCGAAGTGGTGCCGGAAGATCGACGCCCAGGACTCGGTGACGTGGGCGTTGCTGGCCACCACCTCCCGGCCGTCGCGGGGGCACGGGGTGGCGGGCCCGGTCGTGCCGGTGGTCTCGTAGAAGAAGACGGCCTCGGCCAGCGGCCGGCTGAGCACGTCCAGCATCTCCTCGCGCAGGTGCGCCTTCGTGGTGAACGGCAACGTGTTGAGGGTGGCCGGCGTGACCGAGGCCAGGTCGACGCCGGCCAGGTGCCGGGCGTAGAACGGCGAGCCGGTGGCGACCTGGTCGAGCACCCGCCGCAGTTGCCGGCGCCGCCAGGAGTCGAGCTGCTCGGCGGTGAGCGTGCGGTCGAAGAAGGCGCGGTGCAGGGTCAGGTAGTCGGCGGCGAAGCCGGCCGCCGGGCCGGTGGTCGGGAGCCACATGGTCGGGGTCCTTTCGGGTGTGGCGCGGGTCAGTGCAGGCCGCCGTTCACGTCCAGCACGGCGGCCGTCACGTAGCTGCTGGCCGGGTCGGCCAGCCAGGCGACGGCCGCGGCGATCTCGTCCGGCGTGCCGAAGCGGCCGACCGGGATCCGGGCCCGGTAGTCGTCGCGGCGCGCGGCCGGGACGCGGTCGGCCATCGGCGTCTCGACCAGCCCCGGCGCCACCGCGTTGACCCGGATCCGGTGCGCGGCGAGCGCCCGGCCGAGGCTGCGGGTCAGCGCGATCACCGCGCCCTTGGAGGCGCCGTACGCGGCGTCCGGGCTGCCGGACCGGCCGCTGATCGACGCGACGTTCACCACCGTGCCGGGGCGGCCGGCGGCGACCAGCGCCCGCGCGTACGCCAGGGTGCCGAAGAACGTCGCGCCGAGGTTGACGTCGAGCACCTCGGCGTACGTCTTCGCGTCGTAGTCGAGGAAGTCGCGGGCCAGGTAGACGCCGGCGTTGTTCACCAGCACGTCGGGTAGGCCGTGGCGGTCGCGCACGTCGGCGACGACGCGCTCCACCCGCTCCGGCACGGCCAGGTCGGCGACCACCGTCGCGTACGCCGACGGGTCGGCGGCCGGTTCGCGGTCGATGCTGACCACCCGGTGCCCGGCGCGGGTCAGCGCGGCGGTGACGGCCCGGCCGATGCCGCCGGCGCCGCCGGTGACCACGGCGAGCGGGGTCGGGGATTCGGTCATCACGGTCCTCCGCCGCTCAGCCCGCGACCGGCGACGGCGCGCCGCGCAGGAAGGTGTCGAACAGCCGCAGCCCGTCCTGGGTCATCACGCTCTCCGGGTGGAACTGCACCCCCTCCACGGCCAGCGTGCGGTGGCGCACCCCCATCACGTAGCCGTCGTCGGCGGCGCGCGCGGTGACCTCCAGCGTCGGCGGCGCCGGGTCGGCGACGATCAGCGAGTGGTAGCGGGTGACGGTCAGCGGCGCCGGCGCCCCGGCGAACACCCCCCGGCCGTCGTGCGTGACCTCGCTGGTCTTGCCGTGCATGAGATGCCGGGCGACCGCGACCGTGCCGCCGTAGGCCAGGCCGATCGCCTGGTGGCCGAGGCAGACGCCGAGCAGCGGTACCCGGCCGGCGAACGTGTGCACCAGCTCGACGTGCCCGGAGTCGGCCGGATGGCCCGGACCGGGGCCGAGCACCACCGCGTCCGGGCGCAGCGCGGCGAGCTGCTCGTGGGTGCGGGAGCGGGACCGGACCACCACGGTCGCCGCGCCGAGCGTCCGCAGGTACTGGTCGATGATGTGGGTGAAGCTGTCGTACGCGTCGACGAGCAGGACCTTCACGGCAGCAGCTCCTCGCCGGTCAGCGCCCAGTAGGCGGCGCTCATCTTGGCCAGCGTCTCCCGCCACTCGGCGGCCGGCGTGGAGTCGGCGACGACGCCGGCGGAGGCCTGGGTGTGGTAGCGGTGCCCGTCGTGCACGGCGGTGCGGATGCAGAGCGCCAGCACCGCGAACCCGCGCACGTCGACCAGCCCGATCGCGCCGGCGTAGATGCCCCGGGGCTCGTCCTCCAGCCCGTCGATGATCTCCATGGCCCGTAGCTTCGGCGCGCCGGTCATGGTGCCGGCCGGGAACGCGGCGCAGACCGCCGCCCACACGTCCGCGCCGTCGTCGAGCCGGCCGGAGACGGTGGAGACGAGGTGGTGCACGTATGCGAACGGCTCGACGTCGAGCATCGCGTCGACCGACAGCGTGCCCGGCTCGCAGACCCGGCCGATGTCGTTGCGGCACAGGTCGACGAGCATCACGTGCTCGGCCCGCTCCTTCTCGCTGGCGAGCAGCTCGTCGACCCGGCGGCGGTCGGTCTCCGGGTCGGCCGCGCGCGCGGCGGTGCCGGCGATCGGGCGCATCGACAGCCGGTCGCCGTCGATGCGCAGGAACAGCTCCGGGCTGGCCCCGATCACGGTCCGCCCGGCCCAGGGCGCCAGGTACATGTACGGCGACGGGTTGCGGTGCCGCAGCCGCCGGTAGACCTGCGCCGGGGTGAGGTCGGTCTCCACCTCGATGCGGTGGCCGATCTGGATCTGGTAGCTGTCGCCCACCTCGATGTGCCGCAGGCACCGCCGTACCCGCCGGGCGAACGTCTCCTCGTCGAGGTTGTCGTGGACCCGGGCCGGCGCCGGCGCCGCCGGCACCTCCGGGTTGCGGTCGGGTCGCCCGGCGAGCAGTCGCGTCACCGGCGGCGTGTCCTCCGGCGGCAGGTGCGGGCCGGCGGCGGAGAGCTGGTCGACGGTGCCGGCGCGCAGGTCCCACCAGACGGTGTGCCGGAACAGTGTCAGCGCGCACCGGGGGAGGTCGTCGACCGTCCGGTCGAGGGAGAGTTCGTCCATGTCGCGGGCCGCCTCGTAGGCCAGCGTGGTGAGGAAACCGAAGGCGAAGCGGTCGGTCGGCACCGTCGTGGAGACCGCGAACGCCCGGTGCACGGCGCGGACCACGGCCCACAGCCGCGCCGGGCCGGGCACGACCCAGGCGTACGTCGTGGCGTCGTGCGGCACGGGCGGGCCGAGGATCGCGGTGACCACGGCGCGCAGCGCGCCGCCGAGCGGGCCGGCGGCGGTCAGCTCGCACCGGTCGGCCAGGAACCGCAGTTCGGCGAGTCGGCCCCAGCCGACGGCCGCCGCCTGCCGGTCCCGCGCCGGGCCGTCGAGGCTTTCGAAGAGGTACACGTCCTCCGGGGTGTGCTTTTCCGTCAAGACGGTGTAAAGGGATAACGGATCGACGGACGGCAGTGTGATAGAGGTCACGGAAATCGGAATGGTGTCCGGTGGTGGCGTACGTCTCTCCGCCATTGTTCGGTGATGCGCGGTTTGTGCGCTCACCGTGGTCGACAATGAGGACACTGTGGAACCCCCCTCTGAGCAGCCCGCTCCCCGCAACGCCTGCCGGGCAGGGTTGCGTTCGTGACAGATCGGACTTCCCCCGTTGGAAAGGGCGCGCGACCACCCCCGCCCCCTGCGGGGAAACGGTTGCGGGCCCGGGAAACACTTTCGCCAAGTGCGGATCCCGCTGTCCATACCACTTCGGCTGACCGGGAGGGGACCACTCGGTGTGGCATCTGAGTCTGTCAATGGAAAGTGATGCGCGCGAAACATTGGCGGCGCAGCTCCGCAACGCTCTACGCCGGCAGATCGACCAGGGCGCGCTGCGGCCCGGCACCCGGGTTCCGTCCAGCCGGCAGCTCGCCAAGGACCTCGGCGTGTCCCGTACCGTGGTCGTGGAGGCTTACGAACAGCTCTGCGCCGAGGGATACCTCACTTCGCAGCGCGGCTCCGGCACCTCCGTCGCGGACGCCGCGCCCGCCGAGGTCGGCTCCGCGCTCACCACCGACGAGACGCCCACGCCCGAGGTGTGGGACCTGCGCGCCGGCGGCACCGACGTCTCCGCGTTCCCACGCCAGGACTGGATCCGCAGCGTCAGCGCCGTCGTCCGCGCCGCCGGCCCCCGGGAGCTGGGCTACGCCCCGCCGTCCGGCCTGCCGCCGGTGCGCCGCACGCTCGCCGGCTACCTCGGCCGGGTCCGGGGCGTCCGTGTCCGGCCCGAACACCTCATGGTCACCTCCGGGTTCGCCCAGGGGCTCGCCCTGCTCTGCCGGGTGCTGCGCGACCAGGGGCACGACGCGGTGGGCGTGGAGGACCCGGGCCACCCGGGGGAGTGGGCGTTCATCGCCGACGCCGGGCTGCGCCCGGTGGCCGTGCCGGTGGACCGGCACGGCATCCGCGTCGACGACCTCGCCGCCACCGGCGTCCGGGCGGTGCTGACCACCCCGGCCAGTCAGTTCCCGACCGGGGCGGCGCTCAGCCCGCAGCGCCGCGAGCACCTGCTCGCCTGGGCCCGCGCGGTCGACGGCTACGTGGTCGAGGACGACTTCGACGCCGCGTTCGTGGCCCCGGCGCAGCGCATGCCCGCGCTGCAGAGCCTCGCCCCGGACCGGGTGGTCTACGCGGGCAGCGCCAGCAAGGTCCTCGCCCCCGCGCTGCGGCTCGGTTGGCTGGCCGCCCCGCCCGGGCTGGCCGCCTCGATCGAGCGCGTCCGCGCCGGCTGGGACATCGGCTGCTCCGGGCTGGACCAGCTCGCGTTCGCCCGGCTGGTCGACACCGGCGCGTTCGACCGGCACCTGCGCCGGCTGCGGGCCGAGTTCCAGCGCCGCCGCCAGGCGGTGCACCAGCACGTCGCCCGCCACCTGCCCGGCGCGTCACCGCTCAGTGGCGACGGCGGCCTGCAGACCTACCTGGTGCTGCCCCGGTGGTGCGCCGAGGAGTCGATGGTGGATGCCGCCCGCCGCCGGTCCGTGCTGGTCCGCGGCGGCCGGTTCTACGCCCTGCGCCACGACGACCGCCCGCCCGCGCTGGTGCTCGGCTACGCCGGCGTGCGCGGCTCCGACCTCGGCCGGGGCCTGGCCGGCCTGGCCACCGCCTACCGCGACCTGACCCCCTGACCCCCCTCCCGCCGCCCCCACCGCCCCCGCCGCCCGGGGCGTTGACCAAGGAGTTTGGGTCTCGGGTCGGCGTCCCGACCGACGCAAACTCCTTGATCGCCTGCGGGGCGCGGGGTGGGCGGAAGGACTGGGCCCGCAGCTCTGCTGTCCCGAATCCCGGTGGACTGGCAGGAGCGACGGTCGGAGACTGTGGCGATGGAGCCGACCGAGACCGCCCTGATCGTCGCCGTGCCCGAGGCCGAGCGGGCCGTGGGACGCTTCCGATCCGCCCTGGACCGCGCGGCCGGCTGGGGAGTGCCCGCTCATGTGACCGTGCTCTACCCGTTCCTGACCCCGGACCGGATCACCGACGACGTGCTCGCCACCCTGAGCCAGATCTTCGAAGCCACACCGCGGTTCGACATCTCGTTCCCGGAGGTCAAGTGGTTCGGAGACACCGTGGTCTGGCTCTCGCCGCAGCCGGATGGCGGGTTGCGCCACCTCACCGCGGCCGTCTGGCAGCGGTTCCCCGAGGCCCCGCCGTATGCCGGCGCCCATGCCGACGTCGTACCGCACCTGACCATCGGCCACGACGCCCCGAAGCACGTCCTGGCCGAAGCCGCCGAGGTGGTCGCCGGCCACCTGCCCATCCGCGCCACAGTCGACGCGGTCCAGCTCATCGCCGGGGCGCCGGAACCCGACTCCTGGCACCCGCTGCGCGAGTTCCGGCTCGGCACGGCATAGCGCCGCGCCGAGGTGTCCGCCACCTCGGACGGCCTACCCCGTTGCGGGCCGGCGCCGGACTTCGACCGCAGGCACGCGCACGGGTCGAGTGGGGGCGACAGTCCGATCACGCCGCACGTCGGAGGTCGACGCGTGCCGCGTTCACCGAGGTGGGGACGGGGGAGCGGCTTGACAACGCGATCGGAGTTTAGGTTAGCCTTACCTTTGTGACGAGCGGAACGGTCCGGGCCGACGGCCTGTCGGGCAGCCGGTTGCGCCTGGGCTACCACGGCGCCACGGTGGTGCACGACGCCGCCATCACGCTGCGGCCGGCGGCCGTGACCGCGCTGGTCGGCCCGAACGGCAGCGGCAAGTCGACATTGCTGCGCGGGCTGGCCCGCCTGCACCCGCTGGAGCACGGCGAGGTCGTGCTCGCCGACGGCACCCCGGCCCGGGCGCTGTCCCCCCGGGACTTCGCCCGCCGGGTCACCCTGCTGGCGCAGAGCCGCCCCACCCCGAGCGGGGTCACCGTCCGGGACGTGGTCGGCTACGGCCGGCACCCGTACCGCGGGCGGTGGCGGGCCGGCGACCCGGACGGGCCGGCGGCGGTCGAGCGGGCCATGGCGGTCACCGGCGTCGAGGCGATGACCGACCGACCGGTCGACGAGCTGTCCGGCGGTGAGCTGCAACGCGTCTGGCTGGCCACCTGCCTGGCCCAGGACACCTCGGTCCTGCTGCTGGACGAGCCGACCACGTTCCTCGACCTGCGCTACCAGGTGGAGATCCTCGACCTGGTGCGCGACCTCGCCGACACCGCCGGCGTCGCCGTCGGCGTGGTGCTGCACGACCTCAACCAGGCCGCCGCCGTCGCCGACCGCGTGGTGCTCCTGCACTCCGGCCGGGTCCGCGGCAGCGGCGCCCCGCGCGAGGTGCTCACCGAGGCGGCGCTCACCGAGGCGTACGGCATCCGCGTCGAGGTGACCGTCGACCCGGCCACCGGCCTGCTCTCCACCCGTCCCGTCGGCCGGCACACCAGCCGTGCCACCGCCTGAACCCGTTCCTGCCCACAGAAGAGAAACCGATGTTGCGTACCCGCCTGACCCTGCTGGTCGCCGCCGCGACCGCGCTGCTGATCGCCGGCTGCGGCACCACCGAGACGCCCGCCGCCGCACCGTCCGCCTCCGACACCGCCGCCACCGGCCCGGTCACCGTCACCGACAGCCGCGGCAAGGCGATCACCCTGAAGAACCCGGCCACCAAGGTCGTCGGCCTGGAGTGGGGTGAGGTCGAGATGCTCGTCGGCCTCGGCGTGATGCCGGTCGGCGTGGCCGACCCCAAGGGCTACGCCACCTGGGTCACCGCCGCACCGCTCGACGCGAGCGCCAAGGACGTCGGCACCCGGGGCGAGCCGAGCGTCGACGCCGTCGTCGCGCTCCAGCCCGACCTGGTGGTGATGGAGGCCGAGCGCGGCTCCGCGATCGTCCCCCAGTTGGAGAAGTACGTGCCGGTGCTGGTCACCGAGGGCAGCGACGCGGCCGACAACATCGGCCGGATGCGCTCCGACCTGACCATGATCGCCACCGCCACCGGCCGTACCGCCCAGGCGGAGAAGCTGCTCGCCGACTTCGACGCCGCCCTCGCCGACGGCCGCAAGAAGATCGCCGACGCCGGCGCGGCCGGCCGGCAGTTCGCCTTCGCCGACGGATGGAAGGAGGGCAGCACCGTCTCGGTCCGGATGTTCGGCCAGGGCGCGCTCGTCTCCCAGCTCGGCATCCAGCTCGGTCTGAAGAACGCCTGGACCGGCAAGACCGACGCGATGTGGGGCCTGGGCCAGACCGACGTCGAGGGACTCACCGTCCTCAAGGGTCAGGACGTGCACTTCTTCTACAACGCCTCGGACGGGCAGGACGTCTTCGCCGACGGGCTGGCCGGCAACGCGATCTGGCGTTCGCTGCCGTTCGTGCAGCAGAACAAGCTGCACAAGATGCCCAACGGCATCTGGACCTTCGGCGGCCCGCTCTCCGCCCGGCAGTACGTCGACCAGCTCGTCACGGTCTACACGGCTTGAGCCAGACGATCGCCCCGCCGGGGCCGGCCACCCGGCCGGCCCCGCTCGGGCCACCGCCCGCCCGCCGCCGGGTCGCCGGCGCGTTCCTGCTCGCCGCCGCGCTGCTCGTCGCGATCACCGCCGTGCACCTCACCCAGGGCACCTCGTCGGTGGGGGCGACCGACCTGCTCCGGCTGCTCACCGGCGCCGACGACGAGACCGCCCGGGTGCTGGTCGCCTCCCGGCTGCCCCGCCTGCTCACCGGCCTGGCCGTCGGCGTCGCGCTCGGCTTCGCCGGCGCGGCGTTGCAGTCGACCACCCGCAACCCGCTCGCCTCACCCGACACGCTCGCCGTCAACGCCGGCGCGCACCTGGCGATCGTCGCCACCGCCGCGTTCGGGATCGCCCTTCCGGCGCTGCCCGCCGGCGGGCTCGCGTTCTGCGGCGGCCTCGCCGCCGCCTGCCTGGTGATGCTGCTGTCCGCCGGCGGCCAGTCCGCGACGACCCGGCTGATCCTCGCCGGCTCGGCCACCGCGATGGCCCTGGCCTCGCTCACCATGCTGCTCCTGCTGCTCTTCGAGCAGGCCACCATCGGCCTGTTCGCCTGGGGCAACGGCTCCCTCGTGCAGGGCGACCTGGTCGCGTTCACCCAGCTCGCCCCGGTGGTCGGCGTCGCCGCGCTGGTGCTCGTGGCGCTCGGCCGCCGGCTGGACCTGCTCGCCCTCGGCGACGACACCGCCACCGTGCTCGGGCTGGACGTGCGCCGGACCAGGCTCACCGTGGTGCTGCTCGCCGTCCTGCTCTCCGCCGCCGCGGTCACCCTGGCCGGGCCGATCGGCTTCGTCGGGCTCGGCGCGCCGGTGATCGTCCGGCTGCTCGGCCGGTGGGTGCCCGAGGTGCACCGGCACCGGGTGCTGCTGCCCCTGTCCGGCATGGTCGGCGTGGTCGTGGTGCTCGGCTCCGACGTGCTGCTGCGGGCCGTGCTCGGCGGGCAGGCCGGCGTGGACGTGCCGACCGGCGTGGTCACCACGCTCTTCGGCGCGGTGCTGCTGGTCTGGCTGGCCCGCCGGCACCGCGACGCCGGGCCCACCCGGCAACCTCCGGGCGGGCACGCGGCCGTGCGCTCCCGCGCCTTCCACGTCGCCGTCGTCACCGTCTGCGCGGTGGCGGCCGGCACGGCCCTGGTGGTGGGCATGCTGGCCGGGGACACCGGGGTGCTGCTCGGCGACATCGTCAACTGGCTGCGGGGCCGCACCGGCCCGGCGTACACCTTCGTGCTGGACGCCCGGTGGCCGCGCGTCGCGGCGGCGCTGCTGGCCGGCGCGGCGCTCGCGCTGGCCGGCACCACCGTGCAGGCGGTGTGTCGCAACCCGCTGGCCGAGCCGGGCATCCTCGGCATCACCGGCGGGGCCGGTATCGGCGCGGTGTCGCTGCTGACGTTCGCCCCGACGGCCGGCGTGGCCGCGCTCTCCGGCGCCGCCGGTCTCGGCGCGGTCGCCGCGTTCGCGCTGGTCTACGGGCTGGCCCGGCACCGCGGCCTCAACTCCGACCGGCTGGTGCTGATCGGCTTCGCGGTCTGGCAGGGCGGCGCCGCGGTGATCACGTTCATCGTGGTGTCCTCCGACCCGTGGAACACCGGCAAGGCGTTGACCTGGCTGTCCGGCTCCACCTACGGGCGCACCGCGCCGCAGGTGCTGCCGGTGGCGGTCGCGCTGCTGGTCGCCGTCCCGGTGGTGATCGGGATCCGCCGCGAACTCGACCTGCTCGCGTTGGACGACGACACGCCCCGGGTGCTCGGCGTCCGGCTGGAGCGCGCCCGGCTGGTCGCGCTCGGCCTGGCCGCGCTGCTCACCGCCACGGCCGTGTCGGCGGTCGGCGTGATCGGCTTCGTCGGCCTGGTCGCGCCGCACGCCGCCCGGGCGCTGGTCGGCGGCCGGCACACCCGCGTCGTGCCGGTGGCGGTGCTGCTCGGCGCGACCCTGGTCAGCCTCGCCGACACGCTCGGCCGCACCGTCATCGCGCCCGCGCAGATCCCCGCCGGCCTGGTCACCGCGCTGGTCGGCACCCCCTACTTCGTCTGGCTGCTGTGGCGCTCCCGCGCCGCCCGTTGAGCACACCCCGCGATCCCGAGAGGACATCTGTCGATGACGAGCACCCTGGCCGCCGCTCCCTGGCGCGTGTTCACCGTCGAGGTACGCGCGTTGCGGCGGCTCGGCCCGTCGTTCCTGCGCGTGACGTTCGCCGGGCCGGACCTGGACCGGTTCGCCGACAACGGCTACGACCAGCGGATCAAGCTGGCCCTGCCGGCGGTCGAGGGGGCGTCGGCGGAGCTGCCCGCCGGACCCGACTGGTACCAGCGGTGGCGGGACCTGCCGGCGGAGCGGCGCAGCCCGGTCCGCACCTACACCGTCCGGGCGGTCCGCCCGCAGGTGTCCGAGGTGGACGTGGACATGGCGCTGCACGGCGACGGCGGCCCGGCCACCCGGTGGGCGCGGCGCGCCCGGCTCGGGGACCGGCTCGCCATGGTCGGCCCGGACGCCGGCTGGCCGGGCGTGCACGGCGGCGTCGAGTTCACCCCGCCGGCCGGCGCGACGCTGCTGCTGGCCGGCGACGAGACCGCCGCGCCGGCGATCTGCGCGATCCTGGAGCGGCTGCCCGCCGACGCGTGCGGGCACGCGGTGGTGGAGGTGCCGGAGCCGGGCGACGAGCTGCCCTGCCGCGCCCCGGCCGGCGTCACCGTGACCTGGCTGCCCCGCGCCGGAGCGACGCACGGCAGCCGGCTCACCCCGGCCGTCACCGGCCTCGCCGACCGGCTGCTGCCCACCCCGGCCGCACCGGCCCCCGCCGCGCCACTGGCCGAGGTGGACGTGGACCGGGAGATCCTCTGGGAGGTGCCGCAGCGCCCCGACGGCGCCCCGCTCTACGCCTGGCTGGCCGGCGAGGCGGCGGTGATCCGTGGCCTGCGCCGGCACCTGGTCACCGACCGGGGCGTCGACCGCCGGGCGGTGGCGTTCATGGGCTACTGGCGGGCCGGCCGCGCCGAGTCCTGAGCCCGGTCGACCCGGCCGCAGGCCGCCTGCCGGTTCGATCCGGCGTCAGGCCGACAGCCGGTCGGCCCGGTGCAGCAGGGCGGCCGCGACCAGGCCGCCCACCAGGACCGCCACCGCGCCCACCGTCTGGCCGGTCCGCAGGGCCTCGGCGAAGGCGGCGGTGACCACCTCCCGGTCCGGGCCGGCGGCGGCCAGCGCCGCCGGGAACGAGCCGTCGCCGGCCAGCGCGGCCGGCAGCAGCGCGCCGAACCGGGCGTTGAGCACCGCGCCCAGCACCGCGACGCCGAGGCTGCTGCCGACCTCGGTCATGGTGCCGTCCACGCCGGCCCCCGCGCCCGCCTTGTCGGTGGGGATCGCGCTCATCACCGCCTCGACGATCGCCGGGTTCGCCAACGCGCACCCGGCGCCCATCACCAGCAGCCCGGCCAGCAGCGTGCCGTAGCCGTCGGCCGGGCCATGCGTGACCAGCGCCAGGCCGCCGGCCAGCAGGGTCATCCCGACCGCGATCGCGGTCGGCCGCCCGAGCCGGCGGATCACCGACGCGGCCACCCCGCCGGCGGTGAGCACCACGATGGACAACGCGAACGGCGCCATCCGCAGCCCCGCCTCCCAGGCCGGGTAGCCGCGGACGAACTGGAGGTGCTGGGTGAGCAGGAACAGCGCGCCGGTGGCGCCGAACGTGATCAGCACGACGCCGCAGACCGCGCCGACGAAACGGCGATCCCGGAAAAAGCGCATGTCCAGCATCGGGTGGGCGACCCGCCGTTCCCAGCCGACGAACGCCGCCAGCAGCAGCACTCCGGCCGCGGCCGCGCCGAGCACCGCAACCGACGCCCAGCCGCGTTCGGGACCGGAGATGATCGCCCAGACGATCGCGGTCAGGCCGCCGGTGGACAGCGCCACGCCGCCCAGGTCGAGCGGCCCGCCGGCCGGATCCCGCGACTCCGGGACCAGCGCCCGGACGGCGAGCAGGCACATCAGCACGACCGGGACGTTCAGCAGGAAGATCGCGCCCCACGGCAGGTGCGCCAGGACGAACCCGCCGATCGGCGGGCCGGCGGCGAAGCCCAGGGCGCTGGTGGCCGCCCAGACCCCGATCGCACGGGACCGTTCGGCGGCGTCGAAGACCTGCATGGCCACGGCCAGGGTGGCGGTGACCAGCAGCGCGCCGCCCACGCCCATGCCGGCCCGGGCGGCGATCAGCTGCTCGGCGGTGCGGGCCAGCCCGGCCGCCGTCGAGCCGAGCCCGAACAGCACCAGCCCGACCAGCAGCATCCGCCGCCGCCCGTACCGGTCGGCCGCGCTGCCGGCACTCAGCAGCAGTCCGGACAGCACCAGCGCGTACGCGTTGATCATCCACTGCACGTCGGCGGTGCCGGCGTCCAGCTCGACCGTGAGCACCGGCACCGCCACGGTCAGCACGGTGTTGTCCAGCACCACCACCAGTTGGGCCAGGCAGAGCACGGCCAGGATCAGCCAGCGGTGCGGCACCGGAGCCGGGGTGGCCCGGTCGGCGTCCACCGTCGCCGGATCGGCGCTCGTCGGCTCGGCGCTCATGGTGTCGGCGCGAAGTGGGCGAGCGGGTTGACCAGCGTGCCGGCGAACTGCAGCGCGGCGGACGGGTCGGTCAGGTCCACCATCTGCTGGTTGTTGCGCAGCTGGAGCCGGTTGAGGCAGGAGAGCGTGAACTCCGGCGCGAACAGGTCGTACCGGCGCATCCGCTCGGCCAGGTGCGGCACCGTGGCCGCGTAGTCGGTGGCGCACTCGGCGACGGTGCGCCAGAAGTCGTCCTGGTCGAGCACGCCCTCGGTGTGCAGGGCGGCGCTCAGGTGCCGCAGGAAGCAGTCGAAGACGTCGGTGAAGATGGACAGGATCTTCTCGTCCTCTCCGATCGCGGCCCGCACCCGCCGCACCCGCTCCGGCAGGTCGGCCTCCGGGTCCATCACCACGATCTCCTCGGCGATGTCCTTGAAGACCACCCGCTGCACCACGTCGCCGTCGAGCACCAGGATGACGTTCTCGCCGTGCGGCATGAAGGCCAGGTCGTGGGCGTACAGGCTGTGCAGCAGCGGCACCAGGTAGGCGTCCAGGTAGCGGCGCAGCCAGCGCGCCGGCGGCAGGCCTGACCGGGCGATCAGCGCTGCCGCCAGCGAGCGGCCGTCCCGGTCGAGGTGCAGCAGCGAGGCCATGGTGGCCAGTCGCCGCCCGGGTTCCAGGCCGGGCACCGGGCTCTCCCGCCAGAGCGCGGCCAACATCTTCCGGTACGGCGACCCGGGGGCGGTCGCCGCCTCGTACTGCCGGTGCCGGTAGCCGATCGCGGCCCGCTCCCGGATGATCGACAAGCCGGTGCGCGTGAGCACCGGGTCGTTCTCGATCAGGTCGGCCAGCCAGTCGTTGATCGCGGGCGTGGCCTCCATGTACGCGGCGGACAGCCCGCGCATGAAGCCCATGTTGAGCACCGACAGCGCGGTCTTGACGTAGTGCTTCGCCGGGTCGCTGACGTTGAAGAACGTGCGGATGGACTGCTGGGCCAGGTAGTCGTCCGGCCCCTCGCCGAGGCAGACCAGCCGGCGTCGGGCCACGTCGCCGGCGAAGGTGACCGCGAGCCTGTTCCACCACTGCCACGGGTGCACCGGGATCAGCAGGTAGTCGGCTGGGTCGAGGCCGAGCGCGGTGAGCGTGGCGGTGAACCCGGCGAGGGTCTCCTGGCCCAGTTCGGCGCGGACGAGCGTGTCGTAGTCTAGGTCGGCGGCGCAGGTGAACGTGGTGTGGTCGCGGTGCGCGGCCAGCCACAGCAGCCGTACCGGCGCGGCGGTCTCCGGGGCGTAGCGGTGGTATTCGTGCACGCCGAAGCCGATCCGCCCGTTGTTGGCCACGAAGCAGGGGTGACCCTCGGTCATCTGCGTCTCGATGGTCTGGAAGTCCGCGCCGGCCAGCTCGGCGGCGGTCACCGCGGGTTTGCCCAGCTTGTACGCGGTGCCCGCGAGGGTGGAGGTGATCTCCTCCAGGTAGACGGGCAGGATCGCGTCGGTGAGGCCGAGCGCGGCGCGCAGCTCCAGGCACAGGTCGACCGCGTCGGGCGGCAGCTCCGCGCCGTCGCGGCGCCTGGTGATGCTGGCGGCGTCGACCTGCCAGTGGTCCAGCGCCAGCCGCTGCGCGGCGAACCGGTACTCCACCGTGCCGTCGTCGCTGCGGACGACCCACCGCCCGGGGCCGGCCGGCTCGGGGGTGATCAGGCGCTCGTGGGCGAACTCGGCGAGCGCCTTGCGCACCAGCAGCCGGTTGGCCGTCGCCCACGCCTCGGGGGTCAGGTGGTCCACGGACGCGGCGGGGTTCACGGGGTCGCCTCTCCCCGGGCCGCGGCCCGGAATCGTTCCCGGGTGCAGACGCTGAGCAGCGCGTCCTTCTCCGGCTTGCGGATCTCGCCGACGACGGTGAAGCCGACGGCGGCGTTGAGCGCGTGCACGGCGGTGTTGCGCACGTCCGGCTCCACCACTACCCGCCGGGTCGCCGGGTCGGCGAAGAGCCAGGCCATCACCGTGGTGAGCACGGCGCGGGTGAAGCCGTGCGTGGGCGTGTCGGTGGGCGCGCAGAGGAAGTGCATGCCCACGTCGCCGGGCTCCGGGTCGTAGAGGCCGACCAGCTCCACCCGGGCCGGGTCGTACCGTTCGGCCAGGAACGCCGGCCGGCCGCGCCACGAGCCGAGGTACGCGTCGTGGTGCGGGTGGGCGGCGATGCGCCGGTACTCCTCGGCGACGCCGGCCACGTCGGCGTCCTGCATGAGCCAGAACGCGGCCTTCGGGTGGGTGACCCAGCCCTGCAGCAGCGCCGCGTCGGCGTCGGGGTCCAGCGGGCGCAGCGTGAACTCGCCGAGCCGCTCGTCTCGGCGGGTGAAGACGCTCATGCGGGCGCCCCGAACTCCTGGAACGCGATCGACTTCTCGATCGGGTAGTGCTCCCGGCCGGTCAGCTCCCGGATGATCCACGAGTTGCGGTAGGGCCCCATGCCCAGGTCGGGCGAGGTGATGCTGTGCGTATGGGTGCCGCCGTTCTGCAGGAACACGCCCCGGCCGGTGTGGTCGACGCTGTAGTTGCGGGCCACGTCGAAGCGGCCGTGGGCGTCGAAGCGGAGCCGGTCGCGCACCGGGGCGAGGAACTCCGGCACCCGGTAGTGGTAGCCGGTCGCCAGGACGAGGCCCTCGGTGTCCAGCGTGAACGCGCGGTCCTGCTCGGTGTGGCGCAGCCCGAGCCGGTAGCGGCCGTCGGCGTACGCGGCGTCGACCAGTTCGGTGTTGGTCAGCAGCCGGGTCGGCGCCGGCCCGTGCAGGCTCTTCGCGTAGAGGGTGTCGTAGATGTCGTTGATCAGGTCGGCGTTGATGCCCTTGAACAGCGGCTTCTGCGCGGCTTCCAGCCGGTAGCGGGTCGGCTCGGGCAGCGCGTGGAAGTAGTCCACGTAGTCCGGTGAGGTCATCTCCAGCGTCAGCTTGGTGTACTCCAGCGGGAAGAACCGGGGCGAGCGGGTCACCCAGGTGAGCTGGTAGCCGTACGTGTCGATGTCGCTCAGCAGGTCGTGGTAGATCTCGGCCGCGCTCTGCCCGCTGCCGACGACGGTGATGCTGCGCTTGGCGCGCAGCGCCTCCCGGTGCTCCAGGTAGCGGGAGTTGTGGGTCAGGTCGCCGCCCAGGCCGGCGCAGGCGGGCGGCAGGTACGGCGGGGTGCCGGTGCCGAGCACCAGGTGCCGGGCCCGGTGGGTGACCGGCCCGTCCGGCGTGTCGGCGCGTACCACGTAGCGGTCGTCGGTCTCGTCGTACCCGACGCTGGTGACGGCGTGCCGGAAGCGCAGGTTCGGCAGCTTGGCGGCGGCCCACCGGCAGTAGTCGTTGTACTCGGCGCGCAGGGGGAAGAAGCTCTCCCGGATGTAGAACGGGTAGAGCCGCCCGGCCTCCTTCAGATAGCTGAGGAACGAGTACGGCGAGGTCGGGTCCGCGAGCGTGACCAGGTCGGCGATGAACGGCGTCTGCAACCGGGTCGATTCGAGCAGCATCCCGGGGTGCCAGTCGAAGTCGTCGCGCGCCTCCAGGAACAGCCCGTCGAGGTCGTCGATCGGTGCGGTGAGGCAGGCCAGGCCGAGGTTGTACGGGCCCAGCCCGACGGCGATGAAGTCGTGGGTCGACATGGGGTTCTTTCTTCTCGGGCCGGATCAGCCGACCGGGCAGGACAGCTCGGCGGTGGCCGCGGTCCGGGCGTACCAGGCGGCGTGGTCGGCGATCAGGTCGCGCACGTGGGCGATGTCGTCGACGGTGGTCTCGGGGTTGAGCAGGGTGAGCTTCAGCCAGTGCGCGCCGTCGACCTTGGTGCCGGCGACCAGGGCCGCGCCGGAGGTGGCCAGCGCCTCGCGGGCGTGCAGGTTGGCCTCGTCGACCAGGTTCGGGTCGGCGCCGGGCGGCAGGTGGCGGAAGACGACGGTGCTCAGCTGGGACGGGGCCGCGACCTCGAACCGGGGGTCGGCGTCGAACAGCCGCCAGGCCTCGGCCGCGAGGTCGACCACCTGGTCGAAGAGCGCGCCGATCGCGTCCGGCCCCATGATCCGCAGGGTCAGCCAGAGCTTGCACGCGTCGAAGCGGCGGGTGGTCTGGATGCTCTTGTCGACCTGGTTCGGGATGCCCTGCTCGACCGCGCGGGCCGGGTTGAGGTAGTCGGCGTGCCAGGTGGCGTGGCGCAGCACCCGGCCGTCGCGGACCAGCAGCGCGCTGGAGCTGACCGGCTGGAAGAACGACTTGTGGTAGTCGACGGTGACCGAGGCCGCCCGCTCGATGCCGTCGAGCAGGTGCCGGCGGGTGGGGGAGACCAGCAACCCGCAGCCGTACGCGGCGTCGACGTGCATCCAGACGCCGGCGGCGGTGCAGATGTCGGCGATCTCGGGCAGCGGGTCGATGGTGCCGAAGTCGGTGGTGCCGGCGGTGGCGACGACGGCCATCACCACCTGCCCGTCGCGCCGGCAGCGGTCGATGGTGCGGGCGAGTTCATCGGTGCGCATTCGGCGGCCGGGGTCGGTGGGCACGGTGAGCACCGCGTCGGCGGACAGGCCGAGCAGCTTGGCCGCCTTCTGCACGCTGAAGTGACCGGCGGCGGAGGTGATGATCCGCAACCGGGCCAGCACCTCCGGCCGGGCCGGGCGGGTGGCCGCGCCACCGACCACCCGGCGGTAGGCCTCCTCCCGGGCCAGCAGCATGGCCTGCAGGTTCGACTGGGTGCCGCCGCTGGTGAACACGCCGTCGGCGGTGGCGCCGAGACCGATCCGTCCGGCCGTCCACTCGATCAGGCGCCGCTCCATCAGCGTGGCGCCGACACTCTGGTCCCAGGTGTCCAGCGAGGAGTTGACCGCGCTGAGCACCGCCTCGCCGAGCAGCGCCGGGATGACCACCGGGCAGTTCAGGTGGGCCAGGTAGCGCGGGTGGTGGAAGTAGACCGCGTCGCGCAGCCAGACGTCGTGCAGCTCGTCCAGGGCGGCGTCGGTGTCGCCGAGCGGCCGGTCCAGGTCGATCGCGCCGACCACCGGGGCGAGCGCCTCCGGCGTCACGCCGGTGAACGGTCGGTCGGCCGCGCCCACCCGGCGGGCGACGCGGTCGACGCCGCGCGCCAGCACGTCCCGGTACCGCCCGAGCGAGCCGGCGTTGAACAGGTGGGCGCGCGCTGCGGTGTCGATCGCACTCATGTGACTTCCCGGTCGTCGTGCGGACAGGAGCGCGGCCGGGCCGCGCGGAGATCAGATTAGGTTAGGCTTACCTAACAAGCAAGTCCGGCGCGGCGGGTGTCGGGTGGGCGGGCGCTGCGGACGGCGGGAACCGCCGCTGGTGCGCCACGCCCACCACGACGCCGGCGGCCACCAGCCCGAGCGAGGCCAGCGCCACCGCCGGGTAGCCGAACCGCCCGGCGGCGGTGAGCCCGAGCGAGGCGGCGACGAAGGAGCACACCAGCCCGAACGACGACAGCACGGTGAAGTCGGTGCCCCCGCTGCCCGGCCGGGAGTAGTCCATGTTGACGGTGTAGAGCACCACGTTGGCGATCGTGTACGCGGCCAGGAAGAAGCAGAGCGCGGCGACCGTGCCGCCGAGCGGCGCGCGGCCGTTCATCAGCGGCAGCAACGCCACCGTGGACAGCGCCAGCGTGACCCCACCGGCCACCAGCACGCGGGCCCGACCGAACCGGCCGACGCCGAGGCCCGCGACCAGGCCGGCGACGATCGCCGGCACGCTGGTCACCACGCCGGTCACCACGCCGATCCGGCCCAGCGACCAGCCGGCGTCCACCAGCGCGGGCGTCACCAGCGCGTACGCCATGCCGGCCCCCACGTAGACCAGCGGCACCACGCCGAACGTCCACCACCGGCAGCCGGGCTGGCCGAACACCGACACCAGCGCCCGGTAGGCCGCCCCGATGCGCACGACCCGGTCGGTGCGTTCCGGTTCCCGGAACCGCCACACCACGAGCAGCCCGACCGCGGTCAGCGCGGCCAGCAGGCCGACCGCCGCCGCCCAGCCGAAGCGGTCGTAGATCAGCACGCACGCGCCGCCGCCGAGCAGGTTGCCCAGGTAGCTGGCGGCCACCTGGATGCCGTTGCCGGTGCCCCGGTCGGACGCGGCCAGCAGCCGCACCGCGACCGCGTCGGCGGCGATGTCCTGGGTGGCGGAGAAGAACACGAACGCGGCGCAGATGGCGATGACCGGGCCGAGCTGGTCGGCGGGCCGGGAGAACGGCAGCAGCGCCAGCAGCGTCAGCACCAGGGCGGCCTGCAGCACCAGCAGCCAGGACCGGTAGTGGCCGCGGTGGCGGGAGCCGTAACGGTCCAGGACCGGCGCCCAGAGGAACTTGATCGGCCAGATCAGGCCGACCACCTGGAGCAGCGCCAGGGTGTCCAGCGAGGTGCCGCCGTCGCGCAGGATGGCGGTGAGCCCGACGGTGATGAAGCCGATGCCGAGGTACTGCGTGACGTAGAGCGCGGTCAGCGTGCCGAGGCGGCCCATCAGACGGCCCGCCAGTAGCCGAGCGCGGTGAGCTGGTGCTTGCCGACGCCGAGCGTCCGCCGGACGTGCCGGGTGATGCTGCGGGTGCTGGCCGCCTCGCACGCCACCCAGTAGTGCGCGGTCCCGGCGGCGGGCAGCGCCGCGCAGACCGTGTCGACCAGGTGCCGGCCGTCGTCGCGGCGGGGCACCCAGGTCACCTGGTGGTGCGCCCGGGCGCGCGGGGCGAGCGCCTTCTCGCCCTCGTGGGCGTATTCCAGCCAGACCGTCGCCGGAATGTCCGCGCCGGCGTCGAGGAGGCTGTTCACCGCCGGCAGCGAGGCCGCGTCACCGACCAGGTAGAGGTGCTCGGGCGCCGGGTCCGGCAGCTGGAACGCGCTGCCCTGCACGGTCGCGTCGATGGTGTCGCCGACCTCGGCGTCGGTGGCCCACCGGGCCGCGACGCCGTCGTGGACGGCGAACTCCAGCGTGAACCGTCCGTTCTCCGGGTCCGGGTCGACCAGCGTGTAGGCGCGCTGGTGCGCCCGCCCGTCGTTGTCGAACCAGAGCCGGATCCACATCGTCGGGTGCGTGCCGCACGCGGCCAGCAGCCCACCGTCGTCGAGGAGCAGTCGCTGGTAGTGCCCGTCGACCGATTCGGTGCCCCGCACGGTGAGCCGGAAGTCCCGGCCCCCCATGGCCTTGAGCACCAGGCCCTCCCAGTTCCGTTTCACGCGCCCCTCCAGGTAAGGTCTGCCTCAGTTAGGGGAGGGTAACCTAAGTTGACCATCCGAGGAAATGGCCACCCGACGACGCGTGTCGATCGGGACCCCTGGGGCGTACCCCAGCTCTGGGCCGGCGACGTGGACGCGCTCGCCCGCCTCCAGGGCCGCGTCGCCGCCGAGGACCGGGCCTGGCAGATCAGCGTCGAGCGGTGGCGCGCCGAGGGTCGGCTGGCCGCCCGCGTCGGCGCCGCCGAGCTGCCCTGGGACCGGTTCGCCCGGCGGGCCCGGCTGGACGACACCGCCCGCCGCTGCCACGAGCGACTCGACCCGGCGACCCGCCGGTGGGTCGAGGCGTACGTCGACGGCGTCAACGCCGGCCTCGCCGAGGGCGCCGCCGTCGCACCCGAGTTCGCCGCGACCGGCGCCGCGCCGGAGCCGTGGCAGCCCTGGTCACCGCTGGGCGTCTTCCTCGTCCAGCACGTGCTCTTCTCCACCTTCCCGAACAAGCTCTGGCACGCGCACGTCACGCGCACCCTCGGCCCCGAGGCGATCCGGCTGTTCGCGGTCGAGGGGCCGGCGTCGGCCGGCAGCAACGCCTGGGCGCTGCCCGCCGACCCGGTCACCGGGCGCGGCCCGGTGCTCGCCGGCGACCCGCACCGGCTGCTCGAACTGCCCGGCATCTACCAGCAGGTGCGGCTGGCCTGCCCCGAGTTCGACGTGGTCGGGCTGGCCTTCCCCGGGGTGCCCGGGCTGCCGCACTTCGGCCACACCGGCCACGTCGCCTGGGCCGTCACCAACGCGATGGCCGACTACCAGGACCTCTACCGCGAGCAGCTGCGCCGCGACGGCGACCGGGTGCTGGTGCGGGACGCGGACGACTGGATCCCGGTCCCGCGCCACGTCGAGGAGATCGAGGTCCGCGGCGGCGCGCCGGAACCGGTCGAGGTGATCGAGACGCCCCGCGGCCCGGTGATCGACCACGACCGGCGCACCGGCGAGGCGATCAGTCTGCGTACCCCGAGCCGGGTCGAGGGGCGCCTCGGCTTCGAGGCGCTGCTGCCGCTGCTGCGGGCCCGGGACACCGCCGACGTCGCGGAGGCGCTGTGCCACTGGGTGGAGCCGGTCAACAGCGTGCTCGCCGCCGACACCGGCGGCGCCGTGCGTCGCCTGGTCGCCGGCCTGGTCCCGGTACGCGACGACAGGTGCCGCCGGGAGCCGGTGCCCGGCTGGCGGTCGCGGCACCACTGGCGCGGCGACTACCTGCCGTTGGTGGACGAGAAGGTCGAGGGCGTCGCGGTCTGCGCCAACGACCGGCGCGACGACGTCGCCGCGCACGGGGTCGACTTCGCGCCGCCGCACCGGGCCCGGCGGATCCGGGCGCTGCTCGCCGACGGCGTCGACGCGTCCGCGGTGCACACCGACACCCGACTGCCGGCGACGCCGCTGCACCGGCTGCTCGACCGGCTCGACCCCGACCGGCTCGACGAACCCTCCCGTACGCTGCGCCGGCGGTTGACCGGCTGGGACCGCGCGATGGCCGCCGACTCGGTCGAGGCCGGCGCGTTCGCCGCCTGGCGCGCCGCGCTCGCCCGCCGGCTGCGCGCGCACCCGCGGTTGCGGCCACTGGCCGAGCCGTGCGGGTTCGACGAGCTGTTCGCGCCCTGGACCGACCCGGCGGCACGGATCGGCCTGGCGCTGGACCTCCTGGTCGAGCGGCACGTCGACCTGGGCGTCGACGTCGTGCCGCTCGCCGCCGCCGCGCTGGCCGAGGTGGCCGCCGGTCCGACGCCCGAGCCGTGGGGCCGCCGGCACCTGCTGCACCCGGTGCACCTGGGCGTCGCCGCGCAGACCTCGGCCGCCGTCGCGGCGATGCGGCGGTCGGTGGCGCTCGGCGGCGACACCGACTGCGTGCTGGCCACCTCCAGCGTCCCCGGCGTCTCGGACGCCTGCTGGCGCGGGCCGGTGGCCCGCTACGTGTGGGACCTGACCGACCGGGCGGCCGGCGGCTGGGCCGTCCCGTTCGGCGCCTCCGGCGTCCCCGGCGACCCGCACTTCTCCGACCAACTGCGCCACTGGGCCGCCGGGGACCTGATCCCGCTGCCCACCGGACCGCTGACTCCGGCGCCCGCCGGGTCCCCGACGAAGGACGAGACCACAGTGACCTACCAGGAGCGGATCCCCGACCTCGGCGAGCTGGCGCTGGAGCCGGTGCGCCCCGACCGGCACGCCGCGCTGCTGCACGGCTGGGTCACGTTGCCCCGCAACGCGTTCTGGGGGATGGGGTCGCACACGCTCGACGACGTCCGCGAGGTCTACGCGTTCCTCGACGGGCTGGAGACCCACCACGCCTACCTGATCCTGCTGGACGGGGAACCGGTCGGGCTGTTCCAGACCTACCGCCCGGAGGCGGACCCGGTGGGTGAGCGGTACCCGGTCCGGCCGGGGGACGTCGGGATGCACCTGCTGCTCAACCCACCCCGGGGGCGCGCGCGCGGACTCACCACGGCCGTCGGGCCGGCCCTGGCCCGGTTCCTGCTGCGGGACCCGGCCGCCCGGCGCATCGTGGTGGAGCCGGACGTCCGCAACGAGGCGGCGCTGCGCCGGCTGCGGATCGAGGGTTTCACGTTCGCGTCCGAGATCGACATGCCGGACAAGCGCGCGCAGCTGGCGTTCCTGACCCGGGAGCGGTTCGAGGCGGACCACCCGCCGGCGTGACCGGTACGCTGCCGCGTCGCCGACCAGGCGCGGATCGCGCTCCGCCACCACCGGTGGGCGGATAGCGTGACCGGCATGGAGGGCGGCGTCGGCAGCGCTACCGGGGTGCGCGTCCGGGGCGTTCGGGCCGACCGGGACCGGCGGCGATGAGGGCGGCGGTGTCCCGCCGGCCCGGCGCCGAGCGGGTGGTCACCCCGCTCGAACTCTTCTTCGACCTGGTCTACGCCTTCGCGATCGGGCAGCTCTCGCACCACCTGCTCGCCCACGTCGACCTGCGCACCGGCGCCGAGACCGTGGTCCTGGGCCTCGCTGTCGTCTACGCCTGGTACATGACGGCCTGGGGCACCAACTGGCTGGAGCCCGAGCGCCCGCCGGTGCGGCTGCTCCTCGTCGGCATGATGTTCGCCAGTCTGCTCATGTCCGGCGCGATCGCCGACGCGTTCGACGGCCGCGCCTGGCTGTTCGTCACCGGCTACCTGCTCCTGCAGTTCGGCCGCACCACCTTCCTGATGGTCGCCCTGCGCGGCCGGCCGCTCGGTGGGCACTTCGTCCACGTCGCGGTCTGGGAACTGCTCCTCGGTGTGCTCCTGGCGGCCGGCGCCGCCGTCGGTGGCGACGCGCGCCTGGCGCTCTGGGGCGTCGCCGTGCTCGGCCTGCACGTCGGCGCGTGGAGCCTGCACTGGTTGCCGGGCCCGGGCCGGCGCATCGACCTCGGGCACACCGAGATCGCCGGCCCGCACCTGATCGAGCGTTTCCGGCTCTTCTTCCTCATCGCCCTCGGCGAGACCGTGCTGACCACCGGCCGCGCGTTCAGCGACGCGCCGTTCACGGTCGCGCGTCTGCTCGCCCTGGTGGTCGGCTTCACCGGCTCCGTCGCGCTGTGGTGGTGCTACTTCCGGCGGGCCGAGCGGATCGGGTTCGAGGCGGCGCAGACCGCCGGGAACGCCGGGGTGGTCGGCTGGCGGGGCACCTGGACGCTGACCCTCGCCGTGCTCGCGCTGATCGGGATCGCGGTCGGTGACGAGCTGGCGATCGCCCACCCGGAGGACGCCGGCACGCCCGGTTTCGTCGTGCTCGCGTTCGGCGGGCCGGCGCTGTTCCTGGTGGCCCAGTTCTTCTTCCTGCGCGAGGCGCCCGGCAACGGTCCGCGCTCCCGGCTGCTCGGCGCGGTGGCGCTGGTGCTCCTCGCGGTCGCCACCGCGCCGCTGCCGAGGCTCGCCGGCACCGGCGCCTCGACGCTGGTCCTGGTCGCCGTGGCGGCCTCCGACTCGCTGCGCCGAAGGGACCCGCAGCGGGGAGACCCCGACCGGTGACCCCGGTTCACGAGCCCGACGGCGGGCCCGGCGTGGCACGCAGGAGCCCGGTCAGGTCCCGCACCGCTTCGGCGTACGACCGCTCGGACTCGCACGGCCAGTGTCCCTTGATCGGCGGCGGAACGCTGTCCCCGGGCGGCGCGACCAGCCCGTCGGGGTCGCGGAGGCGACGGTCCACCCCGGCCGGCGGTCCGGTGACGGTCCCCGACGCGCGCGGGCGGTGGGCCGAGAAGACCCAGCCGCCGACCGGATCGGTGTCGCGCCACAGGTTCCGCCACCGCCAACCGACCCGGTCCCCGATCTCCCGCAGCACGGCGTCGTCGACGTACGCCGGGAAGAGCCGGGCGTAGAGCCGCCGCAGCGGCGAGCTGTAGGTGAGCAGCGCGACCCGGTCGCTGACCTCGGGCGGCAGTTGCAGGATCGTGGCGGCGACCAGCACCGAGCCGTGACTGTAGCCGGCCAGCAGCACGCCGTTGCCGCTCTCCACCAGGAAGGTGATGCGCCGGGCCAGCTCCGGCACCGCCCGTTCGGCGTAGCAGGGCGGGGCGAAGGGGTGCGCGGACCGGGGCCAGAACGTGGCGAGGTCCCAGAGCACCCCGACGTGGTGCCGGAACCCGGTGCTGCGATAGGCGAAGATCCCGGCGACGACGAGACCGAGCACGGCCGCCGAGACGGCGTAGCCGCCGGCCCCGATGCCGAACGCGACCAGCCCGGCGGGCACGTGCGTGCGGCGTTCGAGGACCTCGCCCGGCGCCGGCCGCAGCAGGGCCATCGCGGTGGTCGCCGCGCCGACCCCGGCGAGGACGGCGAAGAGCACCGTCAGCGGCACCAGCAGGTCGGTGAACCGGGCCCGGACGATCGCCGTCCGGACCTGCCGGAGCCGGGTCGCCGCCTCGGCCGGCGGCGACGGGAAGTCCCGGGCGACGATCGCCGCAGCGGCCCGCCGTCGCACCGGCCGGGAGAGCAGCGCCACCAGGACGGCGACGAGCAGGGTCACCAGCAGTGCCCGGAAGAAGCCGTAGATGGCCCAGGTGTACGCCCGGGCCGGGCCGGCGATCACGGTGCCGCCCGTGGTCGCGTCCCGGTTTAGCACGTCGGCCGCCCGGTGCACCAGTTCCGCGGAGTACGCCACCGCGAGCCCGGCCGCCGCGGCCGCGACCGCCAGCACGCCCAGCCCGGCCGGCGGCCGGCGTCCCGGCCGGCGGAACCGGTGCCACAGCAGCACGGCGGCCAGGGCGGCCAGCAGCCCGGCGTGGCCGACGAACAGCCAGGTGAGCGTGGAGCCGTAGCCCGGCAGCCCGCCGTCGGGCCGCCAGCGGGTGGGCGCGAGCAGCAGGTGGCCGCCGACCACGACGGTCAGGCCGATCGCGACCGTCCGCACCGCCCGGGCGACCGTGTCCCGCCGCGGGTCGGCGGGGGCCCGGTCGATCAGCGCGGGCGCGCAGACCAGGACCACGCAGGCGGCCAGCACGGCGCCGGCGGCCACCAGCAGCGCGACGGTCATTCTCGGCGTGCCCTGGGCGGCCCGGGCGGCGAGCAGGCTGACGTCGAGCGTGGCGAACGCCGTCGCGACGTGGATCGAGCGCAACCGTCCCATCAACGGCTCGGCGTCCCACTGACCGACGGTGCTCAGCGGATGGGTCGAGGCGGCGCGTTCCGGCGCGCGGAACGCGGTGAAGGAGCGCCCCGGCCGGGTGGCGCCCCACCAGATCAGGCAGATCGCGGCGACCGGGGCGAGCGCGAGTACCACCAGGCGGACCTCGACCGGCCGTCCACCCAGCCAGGACAGCCAGTCGCGGTCGGAGGTGCAGGCCGCCGCGGACATGCACTGCCAGGCGACCAGGTCCAGCGCCACCCCCACGACGGCGAGCACGTACAGCGCGGTGAGGCTCAGGCCGAGCACCCGGCACAGCGGCCGGACCAGCGCGTCGGCGGACCGGTCGCCCGGCCGCATCCACACCGCCACGTTGAGCAGCATGAACGGGAGCAGGAACAGCAGCGACAGGGTGCGTGTCACGGTGCCGGAGGGCAGGTCGTTCCACTGGTACGCCTCCAGCGTCACCCCGTCCGCGCCGTGCTCGTCGGCGTGCCCCGGACGGGGGCGGTAGAAGCCCGCGCTCCGGTCGCCGGCCACCTGCCGCACCAGGGGCCGCTCCAGCACCTGGGCGGCGCCGGCCGAGGAGACGCCGTGCACCCGCAGCTCCACCACCCCGCCGGGCACGACCGGCCGGCCCGGTGGTGCTGCTCCAGCCGACATCGACCCTCCGAGACGCCGCGCCGCCGGCACGGCCCGCCGGGCGCATCGGCCTACCCGCCCCGGTGGTCGACAAACGCCGCCGGCTGTCGTGTGCGGCCCCGCCGGCCGGGTAAGCGCCCGACGCTTGCAGGTCGACATCTTTTGCGAAGGGAGCCCGCATGACCGGCGCCTCGCCCACACGCGACGGCTTCGCCGTCGTGGAGATGTTCACCTCCCAGGGCTGCGACAGCTGCCCCCCGGCCGAGGAGGTGCTGTCCGGGATCGACCGGGACGCGCGCGAGCGGCGAGAGCGGGTGTACACGCTCGGCTTCCACGTCGACTACTGGGACCATCTCGGCTGGGCCGACCCCTACGGCGCGGCCGCACACACCCTGCGGCAGGAGGCGTACGCCCGGGCGTTCGGCTCCGGCGGCCTGTACACCCCGCAGATGATCGTCAACGGGACCGTCGAGTTCGTCGGCTCCGACCGTCGCCAGGCCGCCTCGGCGATCGACGCCGCCCTGGCCACGCCGCCCGGCACCCCGCTGACACTCACCGTCGTCGAGGCGGGCGACCGGCGGGTGGTGCTCGACTACGGCACCGGCGCGCTGCCGGAACAGGCCCGGTTGAACGTGGCGCTGGTCGAGCGCGGCCTGGAGAACGACGTGCCTCGGGGCGAGAACGCCGGACGGCGGCTGCGCCAGGACACGGTGGTCCGCGCGTTCCGCTCCGCCGAGCTGAACGGGGAGCGGGGACGGGTGGAACTCGACGTGTCGACGGCGCCCGACCCCCGGCGCGCCTCGGTGGTCGGCTACGTGCAGCAGGGCGACCGGGCGGTGGTCGGGGCGGCCGCGGTCGACCTCGGCGACGGGAGCCGATGATGACCCGCGCCCCGGTCGCGACCCGGCTGCCGCCGATCACCGTGCGCCGCTGGGTGAACTCCCCGCCGCTGACCCCCGAGGCGTTGCGCGGGCGGGTGGTCCTGGTCGACATCTGGGAGTACACCTGCGTCAACTGGATCCGCACCGCCCCGTACGTCCGGGCGTGGCACCGCGACTACCGGGACCTGGGGCTGACGGTCGTCGGCGCGCACGCGCCCGAGTTCGCGTTCGGCCGGCGGCCGGAGAACATCGACCGGGCGATCCGGGACCACGGACTGACCCACCCGATCGCGATCGACGACGACTTCACGTTCTGGCGTGCCCTGCGCAACGACGCCTGGCCGGCCCGGTACCTCTTCGACGGCGACGGCCGGCTCGTGGACCGGTGGGTCGGCGAGGGCGACTACGACCGGACCGAGGCGGAGATCCGGCGGCTGGTCCAGGCGGCGTCGCCCGGCGCGGCGTTGCCCCCGGTCAGCCCCGAGGTGACGGCGTTCGTCACGACCACGCCACCGACGTACGTCGGCATCACCCCGGAGACCTATCTCGGCGCCGACCGGGGCGTGCCGGGCACGTACGCGCTCACCGGCGACTGGCGGGTCGACGGCGAGTACGTCGAACTCGCCGCCGGGGCCGGCGAACTCGTCCTGCCGTTCACCGCCGGCGAGGTGAACCTGGTGGCCGACCCCGGTCCGGGCGGACCGGTCCCGCTGCGGGTCCTGCTGGACGGGAACCCGGTCGGCGTCGCGCGCGGCCCCGACGTCGACCCGGCGGGCCGGGCCCACGTCGACCGGCCGGCGATGGTCCGTCTGGTGTCCGGCGCGACGCCGGGGGAGCACCGGCTGAGCCTGGTCACCGACCGCCCCGGCTTCCGCGCGTACGTGTTCACGTTCGGACCCTGATCCCGACCGCGGCTGTTCGTCGAGGAGATGCGCGCGGCCTTCCGGTCGCTGCGCTGAGGGCCGAGGGCGGTGCGGCCGGGTGGCGTCACCCGGCCGCACCGCCGCTCAGACCTCGGTGAGTCGGACGGCGTCGGCGATGACGAGCCCGGCGGCGGAGCTCCAGCGGCTGACCGCGACCCGGTCCGCGTCCCCGGCCGGCAGCGTGAACGTGCCGAGGGTGCGCCACTGCCCGCCGGTCGCCCGCTGGTCGACGTAGACGGTCCGGTTGCCCGTGGTGGTGGCGACGACGTACGGAGTCGAGGCGTTGTAGCCGGAGTTCGCCGGCCACCACGCCTCGACCCGGTAGTTGCCGGTGCGGGGGACGTTGAACTTGTACCAGGCGGCGTCGCTGGCGGCGACCGGGTTCGCGTAGCGGTAGTCGGCGCCGTAGCGCTGCCCGGAGTAGGTCGACACCCCCCAGTTGGCGCTGGCGCTGAACCGGCCCGCGGTCGCGTTGTCCACGATCGACGACCACCCGCCGCCACCACCGGCCATCTTCGCCGCCACGTCGGCGCGCATAGCGTTCAGGTCGATGAAGGACGGGTCGATCTTGCCGGTGGTGCTGGTCTCCCGGTGTCCGCGGGCATAGCTGGAGTCCCGGCCGAGCCGGGTGAGCACGGCGGCGGTGGCCGCGATGCTGGCGTCGTACTGGGCGGTGGTCATCCGCTGGTCGACGCCGTTGTAGTCGATCTCCCACCCGATCATCAGGGTGTTGCCGTCGCCGGCCGGGATCGGCCCGCTGCCGCCGCTGACGCCGGCGTGGTTGCACCGGCCGGCGGAGATCACGTGGAACACGCCGTGGTAGTCCACCAGGGCCTGGCAGAGCGGGCCGGGCAGGTCGGACCGGCCGTTGATGCAGATGTTGAGCGCCGGGTGCGGGTTGCTCGCGCTGGAGGTGGCCGCGGTGTGGTGCCAGAGCACCCCGATCGGGTCGAAGGAGCCGGGTCGCCCGCGGTTGAGCCAGTCGCCCTCGACCACGACCTGGACCCCGGCGGCCCGGAGCACGTCCACCAGCCAGGGGATGGTCGCCATCACTGCTCCCGGAGCAGGTCGGCCAGGCACTCGGCCTTCGGTGCGGCGACGGCCGCGCCGGGGCGGACCACCACGGTCAGCGCGGCGGCCATCAGGGCCGGTACGCCGAGCAGGCCGCGGCGTCGCAGACGGACGGATCGGGACGTGGGCATGGCGCTCCTTCGGGGACGGCGCTCGGCATCCAACCGATCGACGAATGTAAGTGCGGGCACGCTATCCCGGATCGATCGAGATGTCGATACCCTTCACTCCCGTGCGTCTCGATGAAAGGTTTTGCCGATGAGAACGATCGCCGTGGCGCTGACGGCGCTCACCGTCGCCGCCGCCCTCGCCGCCCCGGCGGCCGAGCCGTCGCCGGTGGCGGCGGCGGTCGGCCCGCAGCCCGGCACGTTCACCGGCCGGGGGTTCGACACCTGCGCCGCCCCGTCGCAGGCCGCGATGGACGCCTGGCTGGCCGGCTCGCCGTACCGCGCGATCGGCGTCTACATCAGCGGCGCCAGCCGGACGTGCGCGCAACCCAACCTCACCGCGACCTGGGTGGCGAGCCAGACCGCCAAGGGGTGGCGGCTGATCCCGATCGACCTCGGCCGCCAGGCGCCCTGCGGCACACGTACGCCGAAGATGTCCGCCGACCCGGCCGTCGCCCGCGCCCAGGGGGCGACCGCGGCGGACGACGCGGTCGGTGCCGCCCAGGCGCTCGGCATCGGCGTCGGCAGCACGCTCTACAACGACATCGAGCACTACCCTTCGAGCGCCTCCTGTCGTGCGGCGGTGCTGTCGTTCCTGTCCGGCTGGGTGGAGCGACTGCACGCGCGGGGCTACCTCGCCGGGATGTACTCCAGCGGCTCGTCCGGGATCAAGGACGTGTGCGACGCCTACGACGACGCCCGGTACCTGCGCCTCGACCAGATCTGGATCGCCTGGTGGAACGGCGTCGCCGACACCGGGGCCGGCACCTACTGCGCGGACACCCGCTACGCCGACCGCCAACGCCTGCACCAGTACGCGGGCGACGTCACCGAGACCTGGGGCGGCGTGACGATGACCATCGACCGCAACTGGATCGACGTACGCGGGGGCGCGACGCCGCCCGGCCCGTGGAGCGTGACCGTCGACAACGCCACCTCGGGCGGTTTCACGGCCGGAGCGGCGTGGGGCGCCTCGGCGTACTCGGGCCAGCGGTACGGCGCCGACTACCGGTTCGCCGCGCCGGCGTCGATCAGCGACGTGGCCTGGTTCCGGGCGACACTCCCCGAGGCCGGTGACTACGAGGTCGCGGTGTGGTACCCGGCCGACCCCGGCTACAACGACCGGACGCCGTACCTGGTGGCAACCACCACCGGCAACCGGGCGGTGGTGGTCGACCAGCGGTCCGGTGGCGGCCGGTGGGTTTCGCTCGGGGTCTTCGCGCTGGCGGCCGGATCCGGCGACCGGGTTGGGGTGAGCCGGTGGACCGCAGGCAGCGGCTTCGTGGTCGCCGACGCCGTCCGCATCACCCGCGCCTGACGGCGGGGCGCCGCCGGTGGGCCCGTCCGGACGGGCCCACCGGCGGACCGGTTCAGTTGAGGTGTGCCAGCAGGGCGGTGGCCATGCCCTGCTCGCCCCGGGCGTTCGGGTGGAACGGCGCGGCCGCGTTCTGCGGGATCAGTCCCTCCACCCAGCGGGTGCCGCTGCCCTTGCACGCGTCCCGGCCGATCGACGGGGTGTAGACGTCGGCGTAGCTCGCGCCGTTCGCCGCCGCGGTGTCGGCCAGCATGGTGTTGAGCGCCTTCTCCACCCCGCGCAGGTACGGCACGTCCTGGTAGGCGATCGGCACCACCGGCCAGCAGCCGTACCCGCTGTCCGGCAGGATCGCCGGGTAGCCGAGCACCACGACCCGCGCGTTCGGCGCGGCCTGGCGGACCGCCCGCAGCACCGCTGTCACCTTCGGCACGGTGGCGGCGATCCGGGCCCGGAGCTGGTCGGTGCCGCCGGCGGTGAACCGGTCCTTGCACGGTGAGCCGAGCGGGCTGCTGACGCTCGCCTCGGCGCAGTCGCTGATGATCCCGGAGAAGCCGATGTCGTTGCCGCCGATCTGCACCGTCACCAGCGCGGTGGTCGAGGTGACGGCGTTGAGCTGCGGCGGCACGGTGATGCCGAGCTGCCCGTCGCCGCCGTAGAGGATGTCGTCGGTGGTGGCCCCGGAACAGCTCACGTCCGCGAACGACGACGAGCCGGCGGACGCGGCGACCAGGGACGGGTAGTTGCGGTTGGACCGCAGGCAGTTCAGGTCGACCTGGGTGGGCACGAGCGGGGCGGCGGTGTACGAGTCGCCGAGCGCCACGTAGCGCCCGGTGGGCACCGCGGCGTTGGCGGGCGCGGCGACGGCGAGCAGCACACCGGCGGTGGCCGCGGCGAGCGCGGCCAGTCGTGCGGCCGTACGTCGTAGCGGCGGATGGGGACGGTTCATGGCGCCCTCCCGGAGCGGGATGGTGGGGGTGGTGGTCCCGGAAGTCTGGTCGCGCTCATGACACTCGTCAATATAGATGAACCTCATTAAGGGGTGGTCGGGGATGTGGGGGCGCCCCGGGTCGGTGTGTCCGGTCGGGCCGCCGGCGACGCCGGCCACCGCGCCGCCGGCCGTGCGTCGAGACTGTCCGGCATGGAGTTTCTGTGTTTCCACCGTGACCGGCGCGGCACCGCCCCGCTGCGCGAGGCGTTGCGCGAGGACCACTGGTCCTACATGGACCGGTTCGCGAGCGGAATGATCGCCCGCGGGCCGACCCTCGCCGACGACGGTGCGACGCCCACCGGCAGCCTGCACATCGTCGACCTGCCCGACCCTGCCGCCGCCCGCGCGTTCGCCTTCGACGAGCCCAACTACCAGGCCGGCGTGTATCGCGACGTGTTGCTCCGACGCTGGGGTAACACGCTGGGGCGGAGCATGGGCGACTTCCCTGGTGGTCCGGTCGGCGGCAACCGCTACCTGGTGCTGGCCCTCGGCGTGGGGCGGGCGGTCGATCTCGCCGTGCCGCCGGACCCGGACCGGCTGATCGCGTACGGCCCGCTGCTGTCCGACGACGGCGACGCCTGGCTGGGTACCGCGATGCTGGTGCAGGCGTCGCACCCGGAGGCGGCTCGCGCCCTCCTGACCGTGCGGCGGTACACCGACATCGAGGTGCGCAACTGGCAGTTCGGCGGGCGGCGCTGAAGCCGTCCCGTCGGGCGACCCCTCTCTCATCCTTCGCAATGTGAAGCAAAGGGGGTGGCCGGCCGCAGCACTGTGCGGACGCACTGGCGGATCCGGGCGCGCTCAGATGCTCTCGTCTCGGCCATTTGGCGAGGTGAAGACCGCTGCGGCGAAGCCGGCGAGACCCAACCGTTACTTGACTCAATACTTCGTTCGCCGTAGGAAGGAAATGTGACTGACGTGGTGACCCCACCGACGAGCCCGGTGAGCCGGGAGCGGTCGAAGGAGATCAAGCGCCGTAGCGTGATCTCCGCCGCCCGCCAGGCCCGGGTGCTGTCCCGGGCTGAGCTGACCGAGCTGACCGGGCTGAGCCCTGCCACGCTCACCCCGCTGGTCCGGGACCTGATCGCGGAGGGCTACCTGATCGAGCGCGGCCCCGGCGCGTCCCGGGCCGGCCGCCCCCGCGCCATCCTGGAGTTCAACCCGCGCGCCGAGCTGGTCGCCGCGGTCGCCCTGGAACCGGCCCGGATCAGCTGCGAGATCGCCGACAGCGACGGCGCCGTGATCGCCCACCGCACGGTGCGCCGCACCGGTGACATCGTCGACCTGATCTGCACGGCCGTGCCCGAGCTGGCCGGCCCCGGCCTGCCGGCGCTGCGCGGGGTGGCCATCGCCGCGCCCGGCGTCTCGACCGGCGGCGCGGTCCGGCTCGCCCCCTCCGTCGGGCTGGTCGAGGCCCGTCCGGTGGGGGAGTCGGTCCAGCGGCGGCTCGGCGTGCCGGTCGTGGTCGACAACGACGTGAACCTGATGGCCGCCGGCGAGCACGCCGCCGGCGCCGGGGCCGACGTGGCCGACCTGCTCCTGCTGCACGTCGCCGACGGCATCGGCGCCGGTCTCGTGCTGGACGGGCAGGTCCGTCGGGGCGCCGGCGGCGCGGCCGGCGAGGTCGGCTTCCTGCCGCTCGACCCGGCCGACCGCGGCCACGACGGGGTCGGGCCGTTCGAGGCCCGCTGGTCGGAGAGCGCGGTCGCCGAGCGGGTGGTGGCGCTGGCCCCGGGCCGCCGGCCGGCCGCGCCGGTTCGGGCGCTGGTGGAGCTGGCCGCCGCCGACGAGCGCGCCGCCGCCTACCTGGCCGACCTGCTCGACGCCTGGGCTCGGCTCATCGTCTCCTGCGCCTGCGTGATCGACCCCGGCCGGGTGCTGCTCAGCGGCGCCGCGGCCGACCTCGACGACGCCGCCGTGGCGCGGCTGCAGGCGCTGGTGTCCGCCGCCGCGCCCAGCCCCACCGAGGTCCGCCGCGCGGTGCTCGGTGACCGGGCGGTGCTCTACGGCGCGATCAGCTACGCGCTCTCGGCCGCCGCGTCCGGCCTGTCCGCCCTGCTACCCGCTCCCTGATCCACCGTTCCCCCTCACACCCCTCGGAGGTACCCCATGAGACGTCGACTCCTGCTCGCCGGAGCGCTCGCCACCGTCCTCGCCGCCGGCACCGCCTGCGGCGGCGGCTCCGGTGACTCCGGCGGCGGCGCGGCCGAGAAGCTCACCATCTACACGGCCCGCGACAAGAAGGTCACCACCTACGTCCTCGACAAGTTCACCGCCAAGTACCCCGAGTACAAGGGCAAGGTCGAGGTGCTCAACCTGGGCGCCCAGGAGATCCTGGAGCGGGTCCGCGCGGAGAAGGCCAACCCGCAGGCCGACGTCTGGTGGGGCGGCACGCAGCAGGGCCTGGCCGCCGGCGCGTCCGAGGACCTGCTGGCGGCCTGGCAGCCGTCGTTCGCCGGCAAGATGGACGCGGCGTACAAGGACCCGCAGGGCCGGTGGTTCGGCGAGATCCTGCTGCCCGAAGTCATCATGTACAACAACAAGGCGCTCACCCCGGAGCAGGCCCCGAAGGACTGGGACGACCTGCTGAAGCCGGAGTGGAAAGACAAGATCATCATCCGCGACGTGGCCGCCTCCGGCACCATGCGGTCGATCTACGCCTCGATGATCCAGCGCCAGTCGCCCGACGGCAGCAACCCGCAGCCGGGCTACGACTGGCTGAAGAAGCTCGACGCCAACACCGGCGCGTACGCGGCCAACCCGACCGACCTGTACCTCAAGCTGTCCCGCCAGCAGGGCACGCTGAGCGCCTGGAACCTGCAGGACATCCTGCTCCAGGCCAACCAGGCCAACATGCCCTTCGGCTACGTGATGCCGGCCTCCGGCGCGCCGGTCCTGGTTGACGGGCTGGCCCAGGTCAAGGGCGGCAACAGTGAGGGCGCGCAGAAGTTCCTCGAGTTCCTCTTCGACGACTCGCTCCGCGCCGAGCTGGCCAAGGACTACTACCAGATCCCGGCGGTGGACATCGCCGAGAAGCCGGAGTGGCTGGCCCAGCTCGACCTCAAGCCGCTGAACGTCGACTGGGACGTGATCGGCAAGAACGAGACCGAGTGGATCAACCACTGGAACAGCCAGATCAAGAACAAGGGCTGAGTGGACGGGACGCCGGGTGCACCGCGCACCCGGCGTCCCGCCGTCGCCGTTCCGCATCACCCACCCCGTCACCGGTCGGACCCGGTTACCGGACGCAAGGAGAGACATCATGATCGATGTCACGCTGGAGTCGGTGAGCAAGCGCTTCCCGCGTGCCGGCGACACCGCGGCGGTCGACGACGTCGACCTCCGCATCGGCGCGGGGGAGTTCTTCACCCTGCTCGGCCCGAGCGGCTGCGGCAAGACCACCACCCTGCGCATGGTCGCCGGCTTCTACTTCCCCAGCTCGGGCCGGATCCGCTTCGGCGCCGAGGACGTCACCAACCGGCCGCCGAACAAGCGCGACACCGGCATGGTGTTCCAGAACTACGCGCTCTTCCCGCACCTGAGCGTCGCCCAGAACGTGGCGTACGGCCTGAAGATCCGCAAGGTCGGCCGGGCCGAGTCGAAGCGGCGGATCGACGAGGCGCTCGGCCAGGTCCACCTGGCCGGGTACGGCGACCGGCGCATCGACCAGCTCTCCGGCGGCCAGCAGCAGCGCGTCGCGCTGGCCCGGGCCCTGGTGATCCGCCCCCGCACGCTGCTGCTCGACGAGCCGCTGTCCAACCTCGACGCCAAGCTGCGCGAGGAGACCCGGGTGGAGATCCGTCGGATCCAGAAGGACAGCGGCACCACCGCCCTCTACGTCACCCACGACCAGGCCGAGGCGATGGCCATGTCCGACCGGATCGCGGTGATGGAGTCCGGCCGGGTCCGCCAGGTCGGCACGCCGCAGGAGATCTACCACCGGCCTGCCACCGCGTTCGTGGCCCGGTTCATCGGCCGCAGCAACGTGCTCGACCTGCCGGTGGCCGCGGCCGGCCCGGAACGCGTCACCGTGGCGCCGCCCGGCGGCTCGGAGGTCCCGGTCGCCGCGCCCGCCGACCACGGGCTCACCGCGGGTGCGACCGCCCTGGTCAGCGTCCGGCCCGAGCACATCACGCTCACCTCCGCCACCGACGAGGGCGCGCTCAGCGGCCGGGTGACCGAGCTGGAGTTCACCGGCATGGCCACCAACCTGCTGGTCGACGTGGCCGGTGAACCGGTCCAGGTGGCCGCGATCGACGTGCCGGCCGGGCTGGGCGTGGGCGACCAGGTCGGGCTGCGGCTGCCGCCGGAGCGGATGTGGGTGGTGGGCGAGTGAGCGCGAGGAGTGAGCCGGTTTTGCGAGCCCCGCAGTCGCGATCTGAGGTGACGCTGTGAGCGCGAGGAGTGAGCCGGTTTTGCGAGCCCCGCAGTCGCGATCTGAGGTGACGCTGTGAGCGCGAGGAGTGAGCCGGTTTTGCGAGCCCCGCAGTCGCGAACTGAGGTGACGCTGTGAGCACGATTCCCGCGACCCCGAGCGCGGCCACCGTCCCGCCGATCACCGAGGACCCCACCCCGCCGTCGGGCCGGCGGTCCCGCCGGCCGGGGCTCAACGCCAACTCGCGCTGGTTCCCGTACGTCCTGGTGTTCCCGCTGGCGCTGGTGCTGTTCGGCTACGTGGTCCAGCCGATGCTCGCGACCTTCGGCGAAAGCGTCGGGGTGGACGGGGCGGCGAACTGGGCCCGTTTCCTCACCGGCGACGGCGTGGCCCGTTCCGCGCTGGTCACCTCGCTGCTGATCTCGGCGGCGAGCGTGCTGCTCTGCGGCGTCGTCGGCGTGGCCATGGCGTTCCTGCTCAAGCGGTTCTCGTTCCCCGGCCGGCGGATCATCGAAGCGATCATCCTGGTGCCGGCGGCGCTGCCGCCGCTGATCGGGGCGATCTCGTTCCAACTGCTCTACAGCGAGACCGGCATCCTGCCGCGCGCCCTGCAACAGCTGTTCGGCACGGAGAACCCGGTGCTGCCGTTCAGCGGCATCGCCGGCGTGCTGGTGGTGCACACGTTCACCATGTACCCGTTCTTCTACCTCGCCACGTCCGCCGCGCTCGTCGGCATGGACCCGTCGGTCGAGGAGGCCGCCTACAACCTCGGCGCGGGCCGGGTCCGGGTGTGGCGGACGGTGCTGCTGCCGATGCTCACCCCGGCGCTGGTCTCCGCCTCGCTGCTGGTCTTCATGACCTCGCTGGCCTCGTACACCGCCCCGCTGCTGTTCGGCGTGGACCGGACCATGACCATGCAGATCTACATCAACCGCACCAACGGCGACCTGCCGATGGCCTCGACCTACGCGTCGGTGCTGGCCGTGGTGTCGGTGCTGTTCCTGCTCGGGATGCGCTGGTACGAGGGGCGGCGCAGCTACCGCTCCCAGTCCAAGGGCGTGGCCGGCCACCGCCGCGAGCTGACCAACCCGTTCGCCCGTTGGCTGGCGCTGCTCGCCTCGCTGCTCGCCGTGGTGGTGCTCCTCGCGCCGGTGGCGACCATCGCCCTGGTGGCGTTCTCCCGGGACGGGTCGTGGACCACCGAAGTGATCCCGTCCGGCTACACCACGCAGAACTTCGTCACCATCTTCTCCGACCCGGACGCGTACCGACCGATCCTCAATTCGCTGCAGATGAGCCTGCTCGCCACCGTCGGCTGCGTCGTGGTCGGCGTGCTCATCGCGTACGCGGTGCGCCGGCTGGACTTCCGCGGGCGCGGCCTGCTGGACGTGGCGGTCATGCTGGCCTGGGCGCTGCCCGGCACGGTGGTCGCGATCAACCTGATCTCGGCGTTCAGCACCGGCAACGCGTTCAGCTTCGGCCAGGTGCTGATCGGCACCTTCTGGATCATGCCGCTGGCCTACTTCGTCCGCTTCCTGCCGCTGGTGTTCCGCTCCAGCTCGGCGACGCTGGCCCAGCTCGACCCGTCGCTGGAGGAGGCCGCCCGCAACCTCGGCGCGTCCTGGTGGCGGGCGTTCGGCACGGTGACCCTGCGGCTCATGCTGCCCGGCGTGCTGGCCGGCGCGTTGCTCGCGTTCGTCAACGGCGTCGGCGAGTTCGTCGCCTCGGTGCTGATCTACACCTCGGAGACCGCGCCGATCTCGGTGGAGATCAACAACCGGATGTACTCGTTCGAGGTCGGCACCGCCGCCGCGTACGGGATGCTCCAGGTTGTGTTGATCTTCGTGGTGATGGTGATCTCCGGCCGGATGCAGAACGGCGGCCGGGCGGCGCGGGAGGCGACGAAGTGGACGGCGTGACCGGCCGCTGGGCCGACGGCGGCGGGCTGCTGCCCGCCGCCGGCATCCCCGGCGGCGAACTGGCCGACGTGGTCGCGGCGGCGGACTTCGCGGTGCTGCCGGTCGGCGCGGTGGAGTGGCACGGACCGCACCTCCCGCTGGGCGCGGACCTCGTCCTCGCCGAGGGCTTCGCCTCCGAGAGCGCCGCGCCCGGGCCCGGCCCGCGCGGCGTGCTGTTCCCGCCGGTGGCCTACGCGGCCTGCCCCGGGCAGACCCGGCCCTGGCCCGGCACGGTGGCGATCCGGCCGGAGATCGCCGTCGGTTACCTGGCCGACGTGATCGAGGGCATCGTCGCCGCCGGCTTCCCCCGGCTGCTGGTGGTCAACGGCCACGACGCCAACATGTCCACCGTCCGGGCCGCCATGGAGTGGGTCTCCGGCCGGCGCACCGCCAGCCTGCTGCTGGTCAACTGGTTCCAGCTGGTCACCCCGGCGGAGACCGCCGAACTCTACGGCGACGCGATCGCCCGCGGGCACGGCGGCGCGTACGAGACCTCGGGCGTGCTCGGCTTCGCGCCCGAGGCGGTACGCCTGGACGCCGTCGCCGACCTGCCGCCCCGGCCCAAGCTGCCGGTGGACCACCCGTACGTCCTGGTGGAGTCCCGCCCCGACCCGTGGCAGGGCTGGTCCGGGCACGTCTCGCTGGCCACCGAGGAGGCCGGGCGGACGGTCCGCGCCACCGCGGGAGCGCGGTTGCGGGAGATCGTGGCCGCCTGGGTGGCCGCCCCGCCACCGGCCCCGCCCACCGCCGACCCGCTGCCGCAACCGCCCACCGCCGACCCGCCGCCCGAGGAGGACACGTGACCGTCGACCGGGGACTGGACGTCGTCGACTTCCACCTGCACTTCCGCATCGGCGCCGACCAGACGGTGCACGCCTGCGAGGAGGCCGCCGGGATGCATCCGGGTGGCGAGCGCGAACGGGCCGTGCGGGCCGCCGGGTCCGCTCCGTACGCCCGCGGGTGGCGTCGGGCCTGGGCCTTCCCGGACCCCGAGCCGCCGGCCGAGCGCTGGCAGGACGAGGCGGACCGGTGGGCCGAGGAGCTGCGCGCCGCGCGGGTCCGGCGGGCCGTGTTCGTCACCGGCGGCGGCAACGACGCGGTCGCCGACGTGGTCGACCGGCACCCGGACCTGCTGCTCGGCTTCGCCCACCACGACCCGTACGGACCGGACGCCGCGGCCGAGCTGGAACGCGCGGTCACCGAGCGGGGCCTGCGCGGGCTGAAGCTGTTCGCCCCGCTGCTGCGGGGCCCGCTCGACCACGCCGACCTGGACCCGCTCTGGGGCACCGCCCAGCGCCTCGGTGTGCCCGTCCTGATCCACATCGGGCACTACGGCAGCGCCGGCGGGCTCAGCGTCGGCCGCCACGGCGGACCGGACGAGTTGGCCCGGATGGCCCGCCGCTTCCCCGAGCTGGCCGTGGTGGTGCCGCACTTCGGCGTGCAGCACGTGCAGGAGCTGTTCTTCACCGCGTGGGGCTGCCCGAACGTGCACATCGACACGTCCGGCTCCAACCAGTGGGTGCGCTGGATGCCGTACCGGCTCACGCTGGAGGACCTGTTCCGCCGCTGCTACGAGACGATCGGGCCGGACCGCATCGTGTTCGGCAGCGACTCGTCCTGGTTCCCCCGCGGCTACGTCACCCGCTACCTCGACGACCAGCTCCGGATCTGCCACGAGATGGGCGTGCCCGAGGAGCACCTGCGCGCGATCTTCGCCGGGAACGCCGAGCGACTGCTCGGCCTGACCGCGGACCGGAAGGAAACCCGATGAGCACGCTGACCACCTACCAGCGCAACCACCTGGCCCCGACCTACGACCACCACGTCGGACGCCTCTACCCGGCGATGGTGCGGGCCAGCCAGGCGCACGTGGTGATGCTGACCGAGCAGGGGCTGATCCCGGCCGACCGGGGCGCCCGGCTGCTGCGCGGGCTGGCCGAGCTGCGCGCCGACCCCAGCGCGCCGCCGGCGTACGACGGCGGCTTCGAGGACACCTACTACCTGCTGGAGAAGCGGCTCGCCGAAGCGTGCGGCATCCCCACCTCCGAGCTGGACGTGCAGCTGGCCCGCAGCCGCAACGACCTGGACGCCGGTGTGTTCCGGATGCTGCTGCGCGACCAGCTCGTCGAGGTGCTCCAGCGGGTGGTCGACACCGGCCGCACCGCGCTCGACCGGGCCGACCGGTACGCCGACGTGGTCATCACCGGCTACACCCACCGCCGGCCGGCGCAGCCCACCACGATCGGGCACGCCCTGGCCGGCTACGCCGAGGCGCTGACCCAGCAGGCGGCCACCTACGCCGACGTGATCGACCAGCTCAACGTCTCCCCGCTGGGCTCCTGCGCCTTCGCCGGCACCGACCTGGACATCGCCCCGGCCCGGGTGGCCGAGCTGCTCGGCTTCGCCGGCCTGGTCACCAACTCGTACGAGGCGGTGGCCGGCGCCGACCACCTGGTCCGGGTCGGCACGCTCAACGCGCGGGCCCTGGCCACCGGCGCGCGGCTGGCCCGCACGCTGATGGACTGGCTGAGCTGGAACTGGGTCACCACCCCCGGCGACTTCACCCAGGGCAGCAGCATCATGCCGCAGAAGCGCAACCCGGTCGTGCTGGAGCACCTGGTCTCGTACGCCGGGCAGGCCGCCGCGGACGCCGCCTCGGTGCTCAACAACGTGGGCGCCGCCTGGTGGGAGGACTCCAACAACGCCACCACGGACGTGCAGGTGCGGCTCTGGGAGAGCAACGACCGGGCCGAGCGCTTCTTCGCCCTGGTCGGTGGCTTCCTGGCCGAGATCGCACCGCTCAACCCGCCCAGCCGGGAGGAGATCGTCGCGTCCGGCGCCACCACCACCGCCGCCGCGGACGCGCTGACCCGCCACGGCGTACCGTTCCGGGCCGCCCACTCGGTGGTCGGCCGGCTGGTCCGCGCCGGCGGGCCGGACACCTGGACGCCCGAGGGCGTGCGGGCCGCCGCCGACCCGATCGCCGGCCCGCTGGACGACGCGGCCGTGGCCGACCTGATCGCCGCCGCCGTCCGTCCGGAGCTGGTGCTGCGGCGGGCGCAGGCGGACGGTCCGGGCGCCGCGGCGGTCCGCGCCCAGGTGGGCGCGCTGCGCGCCGCCCTCGACCCGGTGGCGGAGCGGCTGGGCGCGGTGCGGGACCTGCTGCGTGTGGCGGACGAGGCGCTGGACGCCGTGGCCGCCGAACTGGTGGCGCGGTGAGCGTGCGCCTGTCCGGCCCGCCCGTCGCCGGCGCCCACGGGGCCGGGCTGCTGCTCGGCATCGACTTCGGCGGCACCAAGATGGCCGTCGGGGTCTCCGACGCCGACGGTCGGCTGCTGGCCCACCGCCGGGTACCCACCCTGGCCGAACAGGGCGCCCCGCAGGCGCTGGCCCGGGCGCTGGACCTCGCCGGCGACCTGGTCGGTGAGGTCGGCGGCCCGGTCGCCGCGGCCGGGGTCGCCTCGCCCGGCGTGGTCCGCCCGGACGGCATCGACCTGGCGCCCAACGTGCCCGGCTGGGAACGGCTCCGCCTCGCCGACGCGGTCCGCGACGCGCTGGACGTGCCCCGGGTCGCGGTCGACAACGACCTGAACGCCGCCGCCCTGGCCGAGCTGCGGCTGGGCGCCCTGCGCGGGGTCGACCCCGGCCTCGTGGTGGGAATCGGCACCGGGATCGCGGCGGCCGTGACGGTCGGCGGCGCGGTGCTGGCCGGGCACCGCGGCGCGGCCGGCGAGATCGGGTACGCGGTGGCCGGCGGTCCCTGGCCGGGGACCATGCTGGAGCGGGACTTCTCCGGGCTGGCGCTGGACCGGCTCGCCGCCGACCTCGGCCTGCCGGGCGGGGCCGCCGGGCTGGCCGCCGAGGCCGAGCGGCCCGGCCCGGCCCGCGACGCGCTGGCCGCCCGGGTGGACGAGGCGGCCCGGGCGCTGGCGACCTGCTGCCTGCTCCTCGACCCCCAGCGGCTCGTGCTGGTCGGCGGCGTGACCCGCAGCGACCTGATCCGGCGGATGCTGGTCGACCGGCTGACCGAGGCGCTGCCGCACCCGCCCGACGTGGTGCGCTCCCGCTTCGCCGACGACGCCGCGTTGTTCGGCGCGCTCACCCTGGCCCGGGAGGCCGTGCCGGCGGCGCGCTGAGGGACGTTCCACGCGGCGGCGCGGCTGTCGTCTGCGTCACATTTTCCGGCGTCCCGGGAAGTGGACGCGGGTGCGCCGTCGAGCAGCCGATCCCTTGTCACGCAACAACTGCGAGCCGGGCGCGGTCCGGTCGCCAGCCGGGCGTCGGGGGTCACGCCGGCACACACCGGAACGGCCCCGACACCGGTGGTGAAGAACGATCAGACTTCGGCGATCTGCGAATTTGCGGCCGTCATTACGCTGCGGGTGGTTGATCGCCGGAACCACGGACGACAGGTGGAAGAACCTCAGATGAGTGACAATCACCCTCCCTACGGAGGCTATCCGGACCCGAACGCCGGAGCGTGGGGCAACCAGCCCGACCCGAACGCCCCGTACGGTGCGCAGCCGGGCTCCGGCGCGCCCTACGGCGCCCAGCCGGCGTCCGGCGCCCCCTACGGCGCCCAGCCGGCGTCCGGCGCCCCCTACGGCGCCCAGCCGGCGTCCGGCGCCCCCTACGGCGCCCAGCCGGCGTCCGGCGCCCCCTACGGGACCCCGCCGGGCTCCGGCGCGCCGTACGGCGCCCAGCCCGCGGCGCCCTACCCGGGCCAGCCGGGCGGCTATCCCGGGCAGCCCGCGCCGTTCGCGCCGGTCCCGCCGAAGCGCGGGATGACGAAGGGCCTGATCGTGGGCCTCGTCGCCGGCGCGGTCACGCTGACGCTGCTCTGCTGCGGCGGTGGGCTCGCCTACGTCGCCTTCAGCGGGGACGAGGACGACCCGAAGCCGGTCGCGTCCGGGAGCGCGACCCCCGGGCCGGGCACGCCGACCGCCGCCCCCAGCGAGTCCGGACCGGCGTCGACCGGACCGGACGAGCCGTCCAACAACGACGCGCTGACCGCCCGGTACTCCAGCGAGATGTCAGCCGTCTGCGAGGGCGGCGCGATCCTCAACGCCGCCGCGTACACCGGACCGTCGAGCGCGAAGGCGTTCGTCTTCTCCAACGCCCCGGACCGGCCCACGTTCTGGTCGCAGAAGTCGTTCAGCTCGGACAAGAGCTACTACACCAAGTCGGCGGACTTCGCGACCGCGTCGGTGATCGGCTGCCTGAAGGTGGTCGAGGGCAGCGAGGGCACGCCGAAGAAGTGCCAGTACAAGAACACCGACGGCAAGGTCGTCACGGTCAACTACATCTCGTCGCGATACACGCTGACGTTCCACGCGGCCAAGACCGGTGAGAAGATCGGCGACGGTGGCACCGTGACCGCGCCGGCCAGCCGCTGCCCGAGCTTCATCTCCTACAACAAGGTGACGTTGAAGTCGTACGCCGCGCCGGACAGCGGCACCATCGAGGCCGCGCTCGACCGCTTCCTCAAGTAACGCGTCACGCCCACGCCACGGCCCGGAACGTCGACCCGACGCTCCGGGCCGTTCGCGTCGCCGGCTCAGGCGGTGACGTCGACCGGGCCGTCCCGCTCCGCGCGGGCGCCGCCGTTGGGCCCGACCGGCGGCTCGGCACGCGGCCGGGGCGGGCGGGGGAACGGGGCGCAGACGGCCAGCACCCCGAGGCCGAGAGCGACGAAGAAGCCGCCGAGCGGCACCACGTCGCCGAGCAGGCCGGCCGCCGCCGCGCCCAGGACGGTCGCCACGCCGACGCCCAGCCGCAGCACGCTGCTCGTCCGGCCCAGCTCGTCGCGGGCCACCACCCGCTGGCGGTGGGTGGCGGCCAGCACCGCGGTCCAGACCGCGGCGGCGAGGTTCACCGCGAGCAGGCCACCGATCACCGGCACGCCGGCGCCCAGCGGGAGCGACGCGAAGGAGAGGCCGAAGGCGATGTTCGCCACCCAGGTGCTCCGCCACAACGGGACGCGGTCGCCGTACCGCGACACCAACCAGCCGCCGAGCACCCCGCCGACCGCGCCGACCGCGAGCACGTATCCGTAGTGGCTGACCGGAAGCCCTCGTTCGGTGACCACGAAGACCGCCAGCACGGAGAGCACCGCCGCCGCGGCGAAGGCCCGCGCCACCGCGAAGGCGAAGAGCCCGCGCAGGACCGGGTCGGAGAAGGTGGCCCGGAAGCCGGCGGCGAGCAGCGCCACCGCGCCGGCCGGTCCGGTCCGACCGGCCGGCGCCCCGCCCGGGGTCCGCCTCGGGGTGGGCACCCGCCCGTTGCAGACCGCCGCCGCCACGAACGAGACGGCGTCGACGAGGAAGGGCAGGACCGGTGCGAGCCCGAACAGGAAGGCGCCGGCGCCGGGTCCGGCGAGACTGTTGGCCGTGGTGGTGACCGACGCGACGCGGCCGTTGACCACGCCCAGGTCGGACCGGTCGAGCGCGTCGGCGAGGAACACCTGGACCGCGCTGAAGTAGACGACCTCGGCCGTCGCGAGGACGAAGATCAGCAGGTAGACCCACCACACCGTGACCACGTCGAGGACGAGGGCCACGGTGAACACGGTCGCGGCGACGGCCCGGACGAGATCGACTAGGACCACGACGCGCTTGGCCGGGTAGCGGTCGGAGATGAGGCCACCGAAGAGCACGAAGAGCACGCCGGGAACGCTGTTGACCACGTACGCCGTCGACAGGGTGTCGGTTCCCGCACCCACCGACAGCAGCAGCAGCGGCAGCGCGGTGTAGCGGAAGCCGTCGCCCAGCGCGGAGAAGCTGGTGGCGGCGAGGATCAACCGGCCGGCGCGGGCACCGGGACGGGGCACGGCCGTCACCTCCGGCGGACGACGATCGCGGGTCCGGCCGGCGCGACGTGGTCGCGGACCAGGGCCCGGATCGTCTCCGGCGCGCTGTCCCGCAGCACCGTGGGCGTGTCCACGGCGGCATCGACCGCGAGCAGGCCGGCGCGCGCGTCGTACTGCGCGAGCGTCTTCGGCTCGTCCAGGTACGCGCCCAGGTAGCCGGCGCCGGCGGCGGCCAGGCTCGCCGCGTCGACGTCGTGCCGCAGCAGGTCGAAGGAGCGCTCCAGCAGCCGGCACACGTCCGCGGCGACCTCGCCCCGGCACTCGGTGACGGCGACCACGACGGCCCGGTCGGCGAGGAACTCCTGCCGGTACTCGATCGACCGGATCGCGTGCCGGCGCTTGAGCTCCCGCTGGATCTCGACGGTCAGGCCCCGGTCGAGCGCGCCGTTGAGGCAGTGGCCCGCGGCGGCGCGCGGGGACCGCCGGCCCGGCACCTCCCGGGCGCAGCACACCACCACCCGGTCGGCGTCGGGGATGTCCCGGGGCGCCGGCGACGAGGTGAACGACGTCCAGGGCAGGTCGGGAAGCGCCACCGCGTCGCCCGGCTTCGGCTCCGTGTACCGGCCGGAGCCCCGCCACGGGTCCCGGGGGCCGACCGCGGTCAGGTGGGCGCCGAGCCCGACCGCCCCGCGCTGCCAGTCGAGCAACTGGTCGACGCCCAGCCCGGCGAGGTCCTCGACCGGCCCGGAGAGCGGCCGGGCGGCCCAACTTCCCGGGGCGTACCTGCCGAACACCAGCGGCCACAGGCGGGGCATCAGCTCGAAGCGTCGCTCCGCCAGCTCCTCTCGGATCACCGGCAGCTCCTCGGCGACCAGACGGGCGGTCAGCCGGAAGTCGAGCCACCACCGCTCGAGCAGGGCGACGATGCCCGGCGCGGCCTCCGGCGCGCAGACGACGTCGACCTGCATGGTCTCCCGCGAGGTGAACATGCCCAGCCGGGCCCCGCGCAACGGCGAGTCCGGCGGCTCGGTCTCGACCCGCCGGAACAGCAGGTGCTCCAGCAGGTGACTGGTGCCGGTGGGCGCGCCCACCAGCTGTTCGAGCGCCGGCCCGCCCACGGTGGCCAGGCAGAGATAGGTGTTGGCCAGCGGGCGTTCGAGCCAGCGGTGCGTCATCGTCGGCCGCATCGGGTCCTCCGGTGTGTGCGGGGTGGTCGCGCGGCCCGCCTCAGCGGCCCAGCGCGATGAGGTACAGCGGCAGTTGGTCCGCTCCGCGCAGACCGAGGGTCTCGGCGAGACCCTCGTCGTCGAAGGCGCCGACCGGCAACGCGCGCAGGCCGGCCCGGGCGGCCGCGTCGAGCAGGCACTGCGCCAGGTGCCCGGCCTCCAGCAGCAGGTAGCGGTAGCCGCGCAAGCCGTAGCGCTCCTGGTAGCGGGGCTGGCGGCCGGTCAGCACCACCCAGTTCGGTTCGCCGGCCACCTGGGCGAAGGCGCGTGCCCGCACCTCACCGGCGTCGACCACGCCGACCGTGGGCTGCTCGTCGCCGGCACAGGCCAGCACCGCACCGGCGTGCGACTGCACGAGGTGACCACGCACCGCGTACAGCCCGCCGGCCGACGGATACGCGCGGCGGCCGTCGCGGTCCCGGCCGAACACCTCCCCGGTCACCTGACGGGCCGCGGCGTCGACGTCCGGTCCGGCCGGGCCGAAGCGGCGCGCCGACGCGGGCCGCGTCACCGCCGGACGTCGGCCGGGCTGCTGTCGGGGTACCCGGAGCGTGGCCACCGGCGGTCCCTCCGGTGGCAGCCCGGTGAGGGCGTGGAACACCAGGGCCGCCGACCGTCGGTCGGTGACCGTACGTTCCTGGTCTCGGTCTCGCACCGGCGCCGCCTCAGCCCGTCTGGAACAGTCGCAGCAGTTCGGCGCCACGGATCGCCGCGGCGTCCAGCAGCCGTTCGGGCAGCGGCCCGCCGGGCATCGGAAGGTCGGCCGCGACCGGTGAGATCACCTTGCGCACCACGATGCCGTCGGCGCGCAGCCCGGGGGTGTCGAGGTCCACGCTCACCGCCCGGTAGTGCCGGCGCAGCCGGTCGAAGTGGAAGTCCGCCTCGAACGCGGCCACGCCGGCCCGGTCGAGCGGGTCCGCCACCACCGGCGCGGCCAGCGGCGCCGGCGCGCCGACCGGTACGCCCCGGTGGTGCAGCATCAGGGCCTCCTCGAAGGCGTGGGCGGCGGCCTCGGCGACGGTGGGTGCGGCGGCACAGCCGCCGACGTGCGCGGCTCCGGTGTCCGGGTCGTGCAGCGTGACCACGCAGACCGACGCCAACGGGTCGGCGCACAGGTACAGGTGGGGGTCCCGGCCGAGCTGCCGGGCGACCTGGTCCAGCTCCCGGGCCCAGACGCCCGGGTCCAGCCGGTGCAGCCGGCCGGCGGGCCAGTGGCGCGCGACCAGGTCCCGCTCCGCCACTTCGAGCAGCCCGCCCTGCTCGGCGAGCAGGGCGCTGGTGTGCGCCGCGGTGCCGGTGCTGGTACGCGGTACGCACGGGCGGTCACCGGCGACGGCGGGAACGAGGCAGGCCACCTCGGTCGGCACCCAGCACGGCCGTCCGTCCACCAGCGAGGTCGCCGACGTCCACGGCCGGGGCGCGCGCGGGTCCACGGCCGGGTGGGGGAAGTCCGCGGCGGTCCGCTGCGCGTCGGTGAACGGCTCCGGCGTCACGACGGACTGGCCGGCGGGCAGGTCCTCGCGGGCGCAGGTGACGGTCCGGGCGGGACGGCGGTTGAGCGCGAAGCGTTCGGCGGCCTCCAGCGCCGCCCGGGCGGTGGCGAGGCCGGCCAGCGGGGAGACCGCGGCCGACCGGACCGGGCGTACCGGATCGCTCGCGGCGCCGAGCGCGACGGTCAGGGGGATAGCCGCGTCGATCTCCTCGTGGTCCACCCACGGCTGGAAGACCGGGCCGTCCGGCGGGTCCGTCCGCGCCGCCCGCCGCACCGAGCGGGGTGGCCGGACCCGCTGGCGCGACCCGCCGCGCAGGTCGCGCAGGTGGATGTCGGCGCCGTCCGGGTCCACCTCGCGGGCGGCGACGACCGCCGACACCACCGAGGCGGGCAGCGCCCGGCCGGCGGGATGCGCGAGCCGGTGGTCGCCGTCGATCCGGGCCGACAGCTGCGGGTCGAGCTGGCCCAGCAGGGACCGGAGCCAGCGGTGGTCGGTGCGGTTGCGGACCACCGGGCCCACGACCAGCCAGCGGCCGAGGACGAGGACGGGTTGGTGCGGCACGGCGCCGGCGAGGTCGGCCAGCGCCGCCGCCCACGGCGCCGGGCGGTACGCGCAGGCCGCCACCGGCACCGTCGCGTCCGGCGCGTTCCGGCAGGCCGTGACCAGGTCGTCGGCCGTCCACCAGCGGCCCAGCCGCCAGCCGTCGTCAGGCGCGTCGAGCAGGACGTGCTCCGGCAGCGGGGCCGAGCGTTCGCGCGGTTCTCCGCCCGGGACCGGCGCGTCGCCGGCGAGACGCCGCGCCTGGGCGAGCACCGCGGCCGGGTCGGGGGAGCGCAGCCGCCAGCCCCGCGCCCCGTGCCGGAGCAGGGCTGCGGCGCCCCGGTCGTCCACGCTGACGATGTCGCAGGTCGCGGCGACGTCCCGCCACGCTCCCGCGACGTCCACGGCCTCCGGCGCCCTCACGCGGGTTCCAGCCGGGCCCCGCTCGCCAGCGCGTGCCAGTCGGTCGGCAGGTTGCCCCGGCTGCCGTGGTCGCACCCGTCGCAGATGGCGAACTCGGCCGGCCGCCCGAGCAGCTCGGTGCGCCAGCGGCTCATGATCGTGTCGGTGTCGTCCGCGTTCAGGTTCGCGTAGCGGTGACGGCTACCGACGTCGTTGCTGCACGGCAGCAGGTCGCCGTCCCAGGCGACGAAGAGGGACTGCTTGCGGAACAGGCAGTGCGCCTGGTCGGCGGCGCCGGGACGCGAGGTGAGCTGCATGATCGGCAGGGTGCCGCCGCGGCCCTGGACCTCGATCTGGCGGAACCTGCCCCGGGACAGTCCCCGTTCCTCGATCCAGCGGTGGAAGTCGTCCACCTCGTCCTGGTTGATGTCCATCTTGACGAAGTTGAGGGCCACCAGGTCGGGCGCCACCCGGATCGCCGCCTCCAGGTTCGCCACCGAGGCGTCCCGCTTGTCCCGCCCGAAGATGGTGGCGAACCGTTCCCGGCGCAGGCTGTGGATCGACCACTTCAGCAACGACAGGCCGGCGTCGCGCAGCGCCGTCACCGTGTCGGCGTCCATCCGGAAGCCGTTGGTGACCGCGACGATCGGGAACCGCTCCTCCGGCCCGAGGGCCTCCCGCATCCGCCGGACCCACGGCACCAGCCGCCGGTGCAGCGTGGGCTCGCCGATGCCCTGCAGGATGATCCCGGGCGCCTCGATCGCGGCGGCGAACTCCAGGAACCGGTCGAACGTCTCCTCGCTCATGTCGCCGAGCGGGCGCAGCTCCTGGCGGGGGCACATCATGCAGTCCGCGTTGCACCGGTTGGTGATCTCCAGCTCCAACGACGGTCGCGGCGTGCGGATGGCCGACACGTCCACCAGCAGCCCCACCTCGACCAGCGTGGCCAGCGTGCGGGCCAGGTCGTCGGCGTGCGACCCGGCGGAGAGCACCAGCGCGGCAGTGGACTGCGGGTGTTCGAACCGGCCGAGCAGGCGGGTGATCCGGTCGGTGGCGGCCACGCCCCGCTTCGCCCCGCGCCAGAGGTCGAGCCGGCGGTAGACCCGGGGGGTGTCCCCGGTGTACCGCCGGGTGCCGGTGAGCTTGACGAACGGCGCCAGCACCAGCTCGGCGGGGAGGTCACCGATGGTCTGTGTGGTCATGGGTTCACTCTCATCTTCCAGCGGTCGAGGTCGACGGTGACCGTGCGGCCCAGGGACGGAGACCGGAACGACTCGCCGACCGGCTTGGCGCCGACCGGCGCCTCCGGCCGCCCGTCCTGGGCCACGGCCATGAACATCGCGAAGGACCGGTCCACCGCCCGTTCGAAGATCGGGTCGAGGTCGGGGAACTCCGCGTGCAGTTCCGCCAGCCGGCGGTCCAGCCGCGTGCGTTGCCGGTCCACCTCGGGGCCCGGGGCGTCGGCGGTGGTGTAGTTCTGCGCGAGGGCGTACGGCACGTGCGCCTCGAGCAGGTTGATCCGGTAGCGGGTGGGGTCGTTCCAGACCGGCGAGTCCCGTTCCAGGGCGAAGGTCCCGACGGAGGCGTACGAGATGTGGTCCCGGTTGCGTCGGATCATCTCGAAGGTGGCGCGGGCCTCCTCGTCGGTCTCGCCGGGGAAGCCGATGAAGAACATCCAGCCGACCGGAATGCCGGCCCGCTTGAGCAGTTCGGCGTGCCGCTCCACGTCGGTGAGCCGGATGCCCTTGCGCATCAGGTCGGCCACCCGCTGGGAGCCGGCCTCGATGCCGTTGACCAGCAGCACGCAGCCGGAGTCGACCAGGCTGCGCACGGCCGCCTCGGTGAGCATCGGCTTGTCCACCCGCGCCTCGGCGGTCCACCGGAACCGCCGGTCCGCGGTCGGCCGCGCCGTCGTGGTCTCCGCCGGGACGTCGGCGATCGCGGCGAGCCGGCGGGCCAGGTCGTTGATCTCCCGCGGTGGGATGGCCTCGTCGACGAAGTACAGGTAGGAGCCGCCGACCGCGGTGATCGCCTTCAGGGCGTCGTCGACGGCGTCGGCGCCGAGCCGGAAGTAGCCGTCGCCGTATCCCTCGTGGTGGGTGCAGAACGCGCACTTGCCCCAGTAGCAGCCCTTGCTGGTCAGCAGCGGGTAGATCGGCTCCGGGGTGGGGTAGAGGTGGTCCAGGTCGGTGAAGTCGGGCGCCCCCGCCGGCGGACCGGTCTGCGGGGCGGCGCGTTGGTAGGCGACGGCCCCGTCCCGGATCCGGGCGACACCGTCGACGTCGACGTCGGTCGCCCCGGCGGCCAGCGCGGTCAGCAACGCGGTGAGCGGCTCCTCGCCCTGGAAGGCCACCGCGTAGTCGATGTCGCGCCAGAACGAGGTGTCGTGCGCCAACACCTCCCGTCGGACGTGGGTGACGGCGTTGCCCCCGATCACCACCACGGTGCCCGGCTGGTGTTCCTTGACCAGTCGGGCGATGAGCAGCGCCGGCGCGAGTTGTTCCAGGTAGGCGGCGCTGAGGCAGACCACCGCGCAGTCGCGGTAGCGCCCGTCCCGGACGTCCCGCTCCAGCCACCGGCCGAGGACGCTGTGCCGCAGGCGGTCGACCAGGGTGGGCCAGTCCTGCTCCGGCGTGGGCACCGGTCGGGTCAGGCCGTGGTGCCGCAGGTCGTAGGAGAGCGCCAGGTCGGCGAAGCGCAGCGTCCGGGACGCCCGGGCGACCGCGCGGGTGCTCCGGTAGGTCGCCAGGTCCCGCAGCGCCTCCCAGGCCGACGACCCGCGGGCCGCCAGGTACTCCAGGCTGAGCCGGACCCGCGTCGGGGTCGAGGGGTCCAGCTCCGTCGGCTCGACGCCGCCGGTCCACAGGGCGTGGAAGAACCGGATGTTCGCGTCGTCGGTCCGGCAGGTCACCGGGCTGCTGGCGTGCAGGTGCCCCTTGAGCAGGTACGGAGCGAGGTACGGCATGTGGTAGTAGGTGGCCGGGGGAAAGATCAGGGAGGTGTGCACGACGGGGGCTCTCCTCCGGTCGTCGGGTGCCGGGCGGGACGTGGCGTACCGGCTGGCCGCCACGTCCCGCCGGCGTTCCGTACTGCTCAGGCCGGATCGGTCAGAACGCGACGTTGCAGCACATCGACAGCGACTCGAAGCGTCCGAGCTCGTCGAACTCGATCTCGACCACCTCGACCTCGTTGACGTCCGTGAGTTCGATCGCGGCACTCTCCGTGATGGTCGCGTCGGTCATGGTGGACATCGCGATCACCTTCCCTTCGTATCGCGCGTCGGCTCGTGATCCACGCCGCGAGCCGTGGACGGCAATCTATGGCAAAGGTTTGTCGAGCTGAACCCCTTGATCCAAGGGGTGGTGGCGGAGGGCGCAAAGTTTCCTGCTGCTGAGCCGCTAATCAGTATCGATTCGCTTCACCTCTCTGTCGGACGGCACGGTTTGCTACCGAGGGTGAGGGGTGGGTCGGGATGGCCCGAGCCGAGGCAGGGGTGCCCCCGGCGTGCTCAGGGGTTGCCATCGGGCGAGCCCCGTGCGGACCTGACCGGAGACCGAACCGGTCTCGAGCGCGGTTCGAGCGCCGTCCCGGACGCTGGGGCGCGACGCCGGTTCCTGACCCCGGCGTCGCCGTTCCCGCCGTCGCGAAGGGACCCATCGGTGACGCATCGCCCATCCCGTCCGGCTTCCGCCCCGGGCCGCCCGACCGCCCGGGAGGTCCGCCGATGAACCGCCGAGTCGTCATCACCGGCATCGGTGTCCGCACCCCCGGAGGGCGCGGCGCCAAGGAGTTCTGGGACCTGATCTCCAGCGGACGCACCGCGACCCGGCGGATCTCCTTCTTCGACCCCGCGCCGTTCCGCTCCCGGGTGGCCGGCGAGTGCGACTTCGACCCCGAACTGGAGGGGCTCAGCCCGCGGGAGATCCGCCGCATGGACCGGGCGAGCCAGTTCGCCGTGGTCTGCGCCCGGGAGGCGGTGGAGGACAGCGGGCTCGACCCGTCCGAGGTCGACCCGACCCGGATCGGGGTGAGCCTCGGCAGCGCGGTGGCCGCCGCGACCAGCCTGGAGCGGGAGTACCTGGTGCTCTCGGACAGCGGGCGACGGTGGCTGGTCGACCACGACTACCTGTCACCGCACATGTTCGACTACCTGATCCCCAGCGTGATGCCGGCCGAGGTCGCCTGGACGGTGGGCGCCGAGGGTCCGGTCACTATGGTCTCCGACGGCTGCACCTCCGGCCTGGACGCGGTCAGCCACGCCGCCGACCTGATCCGCGAGGCAGCGTCGACGTGGCGCTGACCGGCGCGGCGGACACCCCGGTGACCCCGATCGTGGTCGCCTGCTTCGACGCGATCAAGGCCACCACGCCCCGCGACGGCACGCCGGTGACCCCGGGCGCCCCGGCCTCGGCGCGGACCTGTGCCGCGTACCGGTCGCCGTCGAGCACCCGCCGGGTCTCCGCCGGGTCCAGGCCGACCTCGGTGGCGAGGCCGACCAGCACGTCGTGCTCGGCCACGTTGACGTTCTCGGTGAGGTGGGCCCGGAACAGCCGTTCGGTCATCTCGTCGCGCGACCCGGCGGCGTCGGCCAGGTGGCACAGCCGGTGGGCGTCGAAGGAGCTGACCGGGCGGGTGGTGCCGAGGTTCAGCTCCAGCCCCTCCTGCGCACCGAGGGTGCGGATCCAGCCGAAGAGCTTGGTCACCTCCGCCTCCGTGCGGCCGCGCCAGCGCACCATCACCTCGCCCAGCGTGAGGTCGGGGGTACGCCGGTGGCCCGGCCGCAGTTCGAAGGCCCGCCAGGTGATCCGGGTGTCCGGGTCGCCGTGGTCGGCCAACGCGCGTTCCAACCTCCGCTTCCCGATCCAGCACCAGGGGCACATGATGTCGGCCCAGACCTCCACCAGCACGGCGTTCCTCCTCTCCTCGCCCGGCCGCTCAGGCGGCCCGGCCGGTGCGGCGCAGCCCCGGGATGAGCACGGCGGCCAGCGCGGTGTGCACGAGCGCGACCGCCACCCGGTCGGCCAGCCGGAAGCCCGGCAGGTAGGGCAGGCTGAGCAGGAACACGACCAGGGCGACGCCGGTCCACACCGCCCGGGCCCGGGCCGGGGCGGTGAAGCGTTCCAGCACGGCCAGCAGCGCCCAGCCGGCCAGGCAGGCCAGCGCGGCGGCGAAGGTGACCGCGCTGAGGGTCAGCGGTTCGGTCTCGGACGAGGCGGGCCGCTGCGGTACGCGGATCTCGCCGGCCACGGCGTCGGCGACGGCGAACACCACGACCGCGGCGACCACCGCCGCCACGACGACCACGGCCCGGGTGGCCCGGCGCCCCAGGGCGGGGCGGGCCTCTCCGATGGCGCTGCTCATGCTCTGCTCCCTCTGCTGGTCGGTGGCCGGACCGGTCTCTCAGCCCGGCTCGGGGGTTCCGCCGGCCGGGCTGTCCGGGACCTCCCAGGACAGGTCCAGCGCGGCGATGTACCTCATGTGCTCGGCCTGGAACCGCCGGCCGGCGTCGATGAAGCCCTCGATGAGTGCGAGTTCCTCGGTGGAGTACTTCTCGAAGTTGCGCAGCGACCACGCCACCACCGGCCCGTAGAGCTGCTGGCTGACGTGGTCGGCCAGCGTGGTGAGCCGGACCAGCACCCGACGCCGGTCGGCCGGGTCCTTGACCCGTTCGACCAGCCCGCGCTCGGCGAGCCGGTCGACGACGGTGGTCAGCGCGTTGGGGCTGATGCCGCAGGCCTGGGCCAGGACGCTGGCCGGCATCGGCCCCTCGCTCAGGGCGTCGAGGCACCGCCCGTCGGTGCGGTTGATGCCGATCTTGTGGAAGGCGGCGTCGTCCAGCAGATCGGTCTGCAGGCGGGACGCCCGCCAGGTCCGCATCAACGCGTAGACCACCTCGTCCCGCGTTCTCCTTGACATGGTCACTCCGAACCCCGAATACTTCGGACTTAGAAGGTATCGACTCTCGAACCTTTTCGCTACTGCCTCCCGGTGGGCGTTCACGGACCCGCCGGGGCACTCCGACGAACGGGACGACATGACCGACAACGTGGCCCTCGCGCCCGCGTCGACGGTGGCCGGCGGAGCCTACCGGTGGCGCTGGTCCGCCTTCGCCGTCGTACTGCTGGCCTCGATCATGGACCTGCTCGACACCCTGGTCACCAACATCGCGGCGCCGTCCATCCGGGCGGAGCTGGGCGGCGGGCCGGCGCTGATCCAGTGGCTCGGCGCCGGCTACACCCTGGCCCTGGCCGCCGGCCTGATCACCGGTGGCCGGCTCGGCGACCTCTACGGCCGCAAGCGGGTCTTCCTGGTCGGCGCGGCCGGGTTCACCGTGGCGTCGCTGCTCTGCGCGGTCGCGACGTCCCCCGGCACGCTGGTCGGCGCGCGGGTGGTGCAGGGCCTGTTCGGCGCCGTGATGCTGCCCCAGGGCCTGGGCGTGATCCGGGCGATGTTCCCGGCGCAGGAGCTGGGCGCGCCGACGAGCCGACAACCTCCACACTAGACACCGGCGATCGCGCCGGCGGAAGGATGACAATGGCCAAGATCGTGGTGTTCAACGAGTACGGCGGGCCCGAGGTGCTGCACCTCGTCGACGCGCCCGACCCGGAGGCCGGCGCCGGCCAGGTGCGGATCCGGGTCAAGGCGGCCGGGGTCCAGCCGTTCGACTGTGCCACGCGGCGGGGTGACTTCGCCGCGTACAACCCGCTGACCTTTCCGGTGCGGCTGGGCAACGAGGTGGCCGGCATCGTCGACCAGGTCGGCGACGGCGTGACCGGGTTAGCCGACGGCGACGAGGTCATCGCCTACCTCGACATGCAGGGCTACGCCGACACCGTGGTGGTCCCGGCCGAGCAGGTGGGCCACAAGCCGGCGAAGATGCCGTGGGCCGCGGCGGGCGTGCTGACCGCGTCCGGGCAGACCGCGTACACCGCCCTCGACGAGCTGCGCGTCGGCGCGCAGGACACGCTGCTGGTCCACGCCGCCGCCGGCGGGGTCGGCTCGTTCGCGGTCCAGCTGGCCAAGGCGCGCGGCGCCCAGGTCGTCGGCACGGCCAGCGAGCGCAACCACGACTACCTGCGTTCGCTCGGCGCGGTCCCGGTGACCTACGGACCGGGCCTGGCCGACCGGGTGCGCGCGGCCGTGCCGCAGGGGATCACCTGCGCCCTCGACGCGATCGGCGGCGAGGCGTTGGACGTCTCGCTGGAGCTGCTGGGCAGCACCGAGCGGATCGTCACCATCGCCGACTGGGCCCGGTCCGCGCAGCTCGACATCCGGCGCATCGGCACCGAACGCTCGGCGCAGAAGCTCGACGACCTCACCCGGCTCTGGTCCGACGGCAAGCTCGTGGTCGAGGTGGCCGAGAGCGTGCCGCTGAGCCGGGCGGCGGAGGCGCACCGCCTGGTCGAGACCGGCCACGTGCGCGGCAAGGTGGCACTCGTCGTCGACTGAGCGACGCGCGAACGGCCCCCGGACGCCGAGGCGTCCGGGGGCCGTGCCGGCCGGTCCGGCTCAGCCCACCGGCTGCCGGTGCGTGGCGGCCACCGCGTCGCGGACCCGCTGCCAGCCGGCCACCGAGCGGGCCACCGACCGCGCCCGGATCACCCGGTGCACGTCGGGCAGGTCCACGCCGATGTCGGTGAGCCGGTCCAGCGCCTGCCGGGCCTCCTCGTACGTGCCGTGCACCGTGTCGCCGCGCGGCTCGCCGTACTCGACGACGGCCCGCCACGTGGCCGGGGAGAGCACGGTGGCCGCGCCGGAGACGACCAGCTCGTCGACGTAGCGGGTCTCCAGGTAGTAGGGGTCGCGGACCTGGGTGGCGGTCCACACCAGCCGGGGCTTCGGCGCGCCCGAGGCGGTCAGCCGGCCCCAGGCCGGCGCGCGCAGCGCGTTCTCGTAGGCCGCGTACGTCATCCGCGCGGTGGCCAGGGCGGCCGTGCCGCGCAGCCGGGCCGAGTCGTCGGCGCCGATCGCCCACAGCCGCATCGGCTTCTTCGCCGCCGCGGCCTTCGACGACCCGGCGACCGTCGGCGCCCGGATCGAACTCGCCGGGGACGAGTTGAGCGGCGAGCAGATCGCCGCCACGTTCGCCCGGCACACCGGCCTGCCCACCCGCTACGAGCCGGTGCCGATGGACGAGCTGCGCCGGCAGAGCGAGTGGCAGGCCACCGCCTACGGCTGGCTGAACCGGATCGGCTACCACGCCGACATCCCGGCCCTGGGCCGGCAGAACCCCGACCTGCTCACCCTCGCCGGCAGCAGTTGCCGCGGGCCGAACTGCTCGGCGGAGGCCTTGTAGCCGAACCTGACCATCTGCCACCCCTGTCTGTCGGTGGCTCGACGATCTCCGGTGCGGTTCGGGGCGGCCTCGAACCGCGGTCGAGACCGGCGGTGTTGGAAGGTGATCAGTGTCCGCTTGCCGACCGGCCGCGCGTGCGCCGGCTCCTATGGTCCGCTCGTGACGCTTTCCAGCACCGCAGCGGACCGGGCGTGGGTCCGCGAGGTGGCGACCGGGATCGGCGCGCTGCGCGGGCGCGCGCTCGTCGACACCGTGCTCGCCGCCGTGGCCCACCGCCTGCACAGCGAGCTGTCCACCTACGCGGAACTGGACCTGGCCACGCTGCGCCTGCCCGACCTCGCCGCGGACCGGCCGGTCGACCGGACGCTGGTGCGGCGGATGCACCACCAGCTCACCGACCATCCGCTGTTCGCCCCGACCGTACGCCGGTCGCACCCGTACCCGGCGGCGCCGCTCCAGGTCAGCGACGTGCTGTCGGAGCGGCAGTGGCGGCGGCACGCGCTCTACCGCGAGGTGCTGGCGCCGCGGGGCATCGGGGCGCACACGGTCGCCCTGGTGGTCGGCCCGACGCCGGTGTTGAGCTGGTACCAGTTCAACCGGGACCGGGTATTCGACGCGCGCGAGATGGACCTGCTCGCCCGGTTGCAGCCGGCGTTGATCGCCGTGCACCGGTGCGTGCGGCTGCCCGGCGGGCCGGTGCCGCCCGGCGGCGCCGGCCTGACCGGGCGGGAGGTGGAGGTGCTGCGCGGCATCGCCGACGGCCTGACCGTGCCGGCCACCGCGCGCCGTCTCGGCCTGGCCGCCGGCACCGTGCGCAAGCACCTGGAGAACGTGCACCGCAAGCTGGGCACCTCCGGGCCGGTCGCCACCGTCATGCGGGCGGTGGCGCTCGGCATCCTGGAGGTGCCCGGCCCGCGCGCCTAGATGGTGGCGCAGGGCAGCGGCGCGTTCCGGCAGGCCTGGATCAGCGAGGCCACCTCGACCTGACCGATCCGCCGATCGGCCAGCACCACGTCCACCACGAACGCGGTGTCGGTGACCGGCAGGTCCACCACCACGTCCGCCTCCTTGGCCCGGGGGGTGTCGTGGGCCTTCTCCTTGCTGCCGTAGACCCGCGTGGCCAGCGGGTCGTCCAGCCACAGGGTGTCCAGCACGGCCCCGCCGGAGTCCCGGACCACGAGCTGGAACGGCCCGCCGGTGCCGCGCAGCGACGAGGCGAACCCGCTGTCGATCTCCAGCAGGTTCGGCGTGGCGGCGCGTGCCGACACGCGCAGCCCGAGCCGCAGGTGCGTGCCGGTGGTCGGGTTCGCCGGGTCGACGGTCGGCGCCGGCACGACCGGCGCCGCGCCGGCCGCGGTGGTCCCGGCCCGGGTGGCCACCGCGGCGGCGCCCAGGAACGGCACCGTGAGCGCCGCCGCGAGGAGGATCCGGATCCGTCGGTTCAGCATTGCCCTCTCCCGCATCGTGCGAAGGTCGCCTCGGCGGCCCGGATGTCGTCGGCCCGCTCGACCGAGTTGTCGATCATGACGTCGGCCATCGGCCCGTCGCTGCGCCACCAGCCGGTCGGGCTCACCCCGTCGGTGATCTCGTTGCAGGTGCGCGCGTCCGAACCGCCCCGCTGGCAGGCCGACAGCGACGGGTAGGTGTTGCGCCCGTCGCCGTAGGAGTAGCCGCCGTCGCAGCAGTACTCGTCGCCCTCGTGGTAGGCGCTGTGGTGCAGCTCGTGCCAGCCGACGGTCGGCGAGTCGGCGCTGAACACCGTGCCGGAGGCGTTGTCCCGGCAGTTGACGGTGTGCAGCACGCCGTTGGTCTCGGCGAAGCTGACCGGGCTGAACGGCCCGCGCCGGCACAGCGCGTCGCCGTCCGGGCTGACCGTCACCTCGACCGGCACGTTCTGCACCCAGATGCCCACCTGGGACCAGTGCGTGCCGATCGAGCTGGGGAACACCCGCGAGCGGATCCCCAGCAGCTGCCACGCGTTGTCGTCGACGGCGTTGCCGAACTGTCGCGCGCCGTCCAGCGTGGACGTGTCGTAGCCGGTGCCCGGCGCGTACGCCACGTCGATGCTCTGGTTGAGCGGCCGGGTGTTCACCCGCCCGTCCGAGCCCACCACCGCCGGCACGCTGGCCCGCCACAGCGGCACCAGGGTGACCTCGGGGCCCTCCGACGGATCCGGCGGGTTCAGGTCGGTGATCCGCCAGTCCGCCGTCGCGGTGCGCATGTCCGGCACCCCGTCCGCCTCGCTGGCGGTGACGCGGTACGCGACCGCCGCCCCGGCGAGGATGTCCGACGGGATCACCGCCTGGCACTCGGTGGTCTGCACGCAGGTCTTCACCACCCGGGGCGCCAGGGTGACCGGACGCCCGATCCAGCCGGCCGGGCTCATCTCGACGGTGATCCGGGCCGCCGGTCGCGCGCTGTGGTCGGCGGCGACCACCTTGGCCCGGATCGACGTGCCCGGCACGGCCTGCGGGTTGACCGCCGGTACGCCCGGCTCGGCCAGCGCGTACACCTCCAGGCCGGGCGGCGGGTCGCTGACCGGCAGGACCCGCGAGGCGGCCGGGAACGGCCGGCCGTCGTCGGCGGTGCCCTCCAACGTGAACGCGTAGCTGCCGGGGGTGGCCCAGGAGCCGTCGGCGTGCCGGCCGGTCCAGGAGAACGAGAGCGGGCCGGCGGCCCGGCGCTGGTCGGCGGTGCGGTACACCTCGGTGGCGCCGCGCAGCACCCGCATCCGGAACGTCCCGGCCGCCGAGGCGACCGCGCCGACCACGATCGGGCCGCTGCGGTACTGCCAATTGGTGGCCGGCTGGCTGGTCATGCCGGTGAAGGCCAGGCCGACCCGCTGGATCACCCGCGCCTGGGTGGTGCGCGCCGACGCGCCGTCGACCGGGTCGGCGACGGTGATCGTGTACCCGCCGACCGCCGCGTACGACCCGTCGGACCATCGACCGTCCCAGGTGACGTTGAAGACGCCGCCGTAGAACGGCGCCTCGAACAGCACGAACGACGCCCCGGTCGCCTGCGCGGTGACGGTGAACCGCAGCGCGGAGGGCACCGACAGGGTGCCGCTCACGGTCAGGATCTCGCCCAGTCGCGGATCGAACTCGCGGGGCGTGCCGCCGGGCGGCGGCGACGAGATGGCGATGGCGGTGGGCCGCGGTGACACCGACACGGTGAAGACCGCCCGGGAGGGTCCGCCGCTGGTCGTCCACCGGGACGTGCCGGGCCGGCCGCCGAGCAGGTTCGTCGTCGCCCAGTCCTTGGCCGTACCGGCGTTGAGGTCGGCCTGGTCCCGGCTGCCGCCCTCGGTGGAGTCGTCCTCCCACAGCTCGAAGTTGACCCGGAAGTTGCCGGTCACCGAGCGCCCCGCGCAGACCGTGCTCGGGGTGACGATGTCCGTCCCGCCGGCCGCCGGCAGCGCCATCTCGCACCGCAGCTGCTGGCCGTCGTCCTGGGTGACGATCGCGACGCCGAAGAGTTCCGGGGTGTCGCAGACGACCAGCCAGACCCGGTCCAGGCACTCGGTGGTGTGCATCTCGTCGACGGTCACCGTCACCGTCGAGCCGTAGCTCGCCGCGGCCGGCGCGGCCGGCAGCGCGGTGGTGACGGCGGCGCCGACCACCATGGCCAGCGCCGCCGCCAGGAACGGCCGCAGCCGTTGACGTATCCGTTTCACGCGCGTTCCCCCCTCGTCCGCCGACGCCCGCCCTGGGCTCGGCGCAGACAACGTCGCGGATCGGGGGAGGGCCGGGCGATACGCGCATGCGCGTACCCGGGGTGTCGTCGGACGGACTGCGAACCCGCCCCGGCCGCGCCGGCCGGGGCGGATCCGCCGCTTCAGAAGTCGTCGTCGAAGGTGACGCTGCCGGTGACACCGACCTGGTACGCCGACACCCGCCGCTCGAAGAAGTTCGACAGCTCCTGCACGTCCTGGAGCTCCATGAACGCGAACGGGTTGCGGCTGCCGTACATCGGCGCGATGCCGAGGGTGGCCAACCGCCGATCGGCCACGTGCTGGAGGTACTCGCGCATGTCGGCCGGCGACATGCCGGACACGCCCTGCTCCAGCAGGTCCTCGGCGAACTGCGCCTCGCACTCCACCGCCTCGGCGAGCATCGCCCGGACCTGCCGGACCATCTCCTCGTCGAACAGGTCCGGCTCCTCGGCGCGCACGGTGTCCACCACGTCGAAGGCGAACGCCATGTGCATGGACTCGTCCCGGAACACCCAGTTGGTGCCGGAAGCCAGCCCGTTGAGCAGGCCCCTCGACCGCAGGAAGTAGACGTAGGCGAACGCGCCGTAGAAGAACAGCCCCTCGATGCAGGCGGCGAAGCAGATCAGGTTGAGCAGGAACGCCCGTCGGTCCGCCCGTGTCCGTAGCTCCCGCAGCTCGAAGACCGAGTCGATCCACCGGAAGCAGAACTCGGCCTTGCGGGCGATCGACGGGATGTTCTCCACCGCCGCGAACGCGGCGAACCGCTCCGTCTCGTCCGGCACGTACGTGTCCAGCAGGTTCAGGTAGAACTGGACGTGCACCGCCTCCTCGAACAGCTGCCGGGACAGGTAGAGCCGGCCCTCGGGGGAGTTCACGTGCTGGTAGAGGTTGAGCACCAGGTTGTTGGCGACGATGGTGTCGCCGGTGGCGAAGAAGGCCACCAGCCGCGACACCAGGTGCCGTTCGGCCGGGGACAGCGACGCCAGGTCGGCGAGGTCGGCGTGCAGGTCCACCTCCTCGACCGTCCAGGTGTTGCGGATGGCGTCCTTGAACCGGTCGAAGAAGTGCGGGTAGCGCATCGGGCGCAGGGTCAGGTCCATGCCGGGGTCGAGCAGCATGGGTCGGGTCTCGGTGGTGGTCACTGGCAGGCCTCGCAGCTCTCGGGGTTCTCCAGGGAGCAGGCCAGCGCCTCGTCGTCGGCCACGACGAGCGGTGCGATCGCCGGGGTCACCGCGACGGTGGCCTGCTGGATCCGGGTGGCGGGACGGGACCGCAGGTAGTAGGTCGTCTTCAACCCGGCCTTCCAGGCGTACAGGTACATCGAGGAGAGCTTGCCGATGGTCGGCGCGCTCAGGAACAGGTTCAGCGACTGGGACTGGTCGATCCAGGGAGCCCGGGCCGCGGCCAGGTCGATCAGCGCCCGCTGCGGCAGCTCCCACGCGGTGCGGAACAGCTCCCGCACCTCGGCCGGCAGCTCGGTGACGTCCTGCACCGAGCCCTCCGCGCGCTTGATCCGGTCCCGGATCTGCGGCGTCCACAGCCCACGCGCCTTCAACTCCCGCACCAGGTACGTGTTGACCTGGAGGAACTCGCCGGACATGGTCTCCCGCTTGAACAGGTTGGACACCTGCGGCTCGATGCACTCGTAGCAGCCGGCGATCGACGCGATGGTGGCGGTCGGCGCGATCGCCACCAGCAGCGAGTTGCGCAGGCCGTGCGCGGCGATCCGGGTCCGCAGCGCGGCCCAGCGTCCGACCTGGGTCGGCTCCGCGCCCCACAGGTCCGGGTGCAGGTCACCCTTCGCCGCCCGGGTCCGGTCGTACGCCGGGTGCGGGCCGAACCGTTCGGCCAGCCCGGCGGAGGTCTCCAGCGCGGTCAGGAAGATCTCCTCCTGCACCCGGGTGGACAGCTCCTTCGCCTCGGCCGAGTCGAACGGCAGGCGCAGCGTGAAGAACGCGTCCTGCAACCCCATCAGGCCGAGCCCGACCGGCCGCCAGCGCGGGTTCGACGCCGCCGCCTGCGCGGCCGGGTAGTAGTTGATGTCGATCACCCGATCGAGGAACACCACCGCGGTGCGCACCGTGGCGCGCAGTTTCTCCCAGTCCACGCCGGCGGCGGTGACGTGCGCGCCGAGGTTGACCGAGCCGAGGTTGCACACGGCGGTCTCGGCGTCGTCGTTGACCTCCAGGATCTCGGTGCACAGGTTGGACAGGTGCACGACGTTCCCCGGCTCGCCGGTCTGGTTGGACAGCCGGTTCGCGGCGTCCTTGAACGTCATCCACCCGTTGCCGGTCTGCGCGAGCGTACGCATCATCCGCCCGTACAGGTCCCGGGCCCGGACGGTGCGGACCGCCTTCTTCTCGGCCGCCCGGTACGCGGCGTCGAACGCCTCGCCGTACCGGTCGGGCAGCTCCGGCGCGTCGGACGGGTCGATCAGCGACCACTCGCCGTCGGCCTCGACCCGGCGCATGAACTCGTCCGGGACCCAGTTGGCCAGGTTGAGGTTGTGGGTGCGGCGGGACTCCTCGCCGGTGTTGTCCCGCAGCTCCAGGAACTCCTCCACGTCCGGGTGCCACGGCTCGAGGTAGACGCAGGCCGCGCCCTTGCGCCGGCCGCCCTGGTTGACCGCGGCCACTCCGGCGTCGAGCGTCTTGAGGAACGGCACGATGCCGTTGGAGCGGCCGTTGGTGCCCCGGATCAGCGCGCCCCGGCCGCGTACCCGGGACCAGGAGATCCCGATGCCGCCGGAGAACTTCGACAGCTTCGCCACCTGGTGGTAGCGCTCGTAGATCGAGTCCAGCTCGTCGCGGGGGGAGTCGACGAGGAAGCACGAGGACATCTGGGTGTGCCGGGTGCCGGAGTTGAACAGCGTGGGGGAGCTGGGCAGGTAGGCCAGGCTGGACATCAGCCGGTAGAAGCCGATCGCCTCGTCGGGGGTGTGGGACAGGCCGCAGGCCACCCGCAGCAGCCAGTACTGGGGCGTCTCCACCACGAGCCGGGTCTGCGGGTGCCGCAGCAGGTAGCGGTCCGCCACCGTGCGCAGTCCGAAGTACTCGAACCGCAGGTCACCGGCCGGGTCCACGGCGTCGTCCAGCTTGCGGGCGTGGCGCGCGACGAACGCGGCGGTCCCGTCGCCGATCAGCCCCAGCCCGTGCCCGTACGCGATCGACTGGCTGAAGCTCGCCACCTGCTGCCCGCGCACCTCCTTGTCCACGAACGCGGCGAGCAGCCGGGCCGCCAGCCGGGAGTACTGCGGCTCCTCGCCGATCAGCTCCGCGGCGGTCTGGATGGACAGCCGGTCCAGCTCGGCGGTGGTGGCGCCGTCGTACAACCCGCTGATCGTCTTCGTGGCCACCCGCAGCGGGTCCACCTCGTCCAGGTCGGCGACCCACCGCTCGACCGCCTTGACGATCTTGTTGACGTCGACCGGCTCGGCGTCGCCGTCGCGCTTGCGGACCCGCATCACGGGCCGGCGCTGCTCCGGTCCGCCCACCTCGGACGGTGGACTCTCCTGCACGACCGTCATGACCTCTCCTCGCTGTCACCGATGGCCTCGGACGGCGGGAGGACGCCAACGGGCACGGCGCAGGGCCGGCCCGGCTGCTGGCGTCGGTCGTCCCGCGCGACCTCCGACCGCCGCGCGCGGCAGCGCACGGCGCGCTGGCAGGTCTTCGGACTCGCGGGCACGACACGGGGTCGCCTACTGGCCGTCGCTTCCCGGGCCGGAGGGCCCAGTGCTGATGACGGCGGTCGTTCCCACTCACCGCTGCGGGGCAGTCCCGGACTTCCACCGGGTTCCCTCTTGCGACACCCGGCCGTGGCCGACCGGGTGAACCAGCTGCGGTGAACACCATATATGGCGGTGGTGGTCCGTAGGCAACACCACATGTCGCGTCCGCGTGTCGGCAACGTCTCAGCGTCCACGGTGGCGTCGACGGGTCCCCCGCCCTGGCGGGTGTCGGTGTCGACGGCGATACTCGGCGCATGGCGAATCTGGGGCGCCGCTGGGCGTGGGTCGCGGTCCTGCTGGTCGGTGTCGGGCTGTTCCTGCTGGTGCTGGAGACACTGGCCGGCACCCGGAACATCAACTTCGTGCCCGCGCTGATCCTGCTCGGCGCCTCCATCGCGCCGGCCACGTTCCTGACCTTCGCGCAGGGCCGCACCGGCCGGTGGCGGGTCCCCGGTTCGGTCGTCGGCCTCGCCGCGTTCGTCGGCGGGGTGGTCGGTGTCGTCGCGGCCGGCTGGCTGGAGTACGACACCCTGCACCGCCTCGGCGTGCTGCCGATGGTGTTCGTCGGCCTGATCGAGGAGACGGCCAAGCTGATCGTGCCGGTGGCGATCCTGCTGCTGTGGCGCCGACACCGGTCGCCGGGCGAGGGCCTGGTGATCGGCGTGGCCTCCGGCGCCGGCTTCGCCGCGCTGGAGACGATGGGCTACGCGTTCACCGCGCTGGTGGGGTCGCAGGGCAACCTCGGCACGGTCGAGCAGACGCTGCTGATCCGGGGCCTGACCGCGCCCGCCGCGCACCTGTCCTGGACCGGCCTGACCGCCGGCGCGCTGTTCGCCCTCGCGGCCGCGCCGGGCGGGCGCCGGCTGGCGGCGTTCCTGCTGACCTTCGCCGCGGCCGTCACGCTGCACACCTGCTGGGACACCTTCGGCACCCAGGCCGCCTACCTGTTCATCGGCGGCGTGTCATTGGGCTGGATGCTGCTGCGCCTGCACCTCGACCGGGAGCGGCCGGGCGACGTGCCGGCGGGTCCGGCCGCGGCGGCGTTGCGGGTCGACGACGGGCTGGGCGCCACGCCCGGCCGGTGAGCGCCGCCGCGCCCACCGGCCACCCCGGACGTCAACCGGCCGCCAGCCGGATCCCCAGCGCGACGAACGCCACGGCACAGATCCGGTCGAGCCGCCGCGACCAGCGGCTGTCGCCCCACCGGCCGGCGATCCGGCCGGCGCCCAGCCCCAGGGCCAGGTCGACGGTGAGCTGCACTGCGACGAAGAGCACGCCGAGCAGCACCAGCTGCGCCGCCACTGGTCCCTCGTCGGGCCGGACGAACTGCGGCAGGAACGCCACGCTGAACAGGATCATCTTCGGGTTGAGCAGGTTGGTCAGCAGACCGCGCAGGAACGCCCGGCCGGCCCGCCCGTCGGCCCGGTCCGCCGACGCGCCGGGCCGTCCGGCGCCGCGCAGCGCCCGCACGCCGAGCACGACCAGGTACGCCGCGCCGGCCCACCGGATCGCGGTGAACAGCACCGGCGACGCGGCGACCACGGTGGCGAGCCCGGCCACCACTGCGGCGACGTGCACCGCCTCGCCGGCGGCGACGCCGAGCGCGGCCACCGCGCCGGCCCGGGCGCCGTACCGGGCGGCGTTGGCGAGCACGAACATCATGTCCGGTCCCGGGGTGAGCATGAGTAGCACGATCGCCGCGAGGTAGCCCGCCACTACGGCCGGCGGCAGTCCGGCCGTCACGCCTCGCCCCCGCCGTCGAGCAGCGCCCGCCGCAGCGTCAGCCGGTGCTCCCGGCGGATGTGCGCCTCGCGGTAGCGACGCCGGTCGCCGTCGGTCTCGGGGCGCAGCGGCGGCACGGCGCGGGGGTGGCCGTGGTCGTCCACGGCCACCATCACCAGGTGCGCGGTGGCCACGTCCACCGGCGGCACCGCCCGGTCCCAGCGGTCGGCGCTGACCTTCACCGCCACCTCCATCGAGCTGCGCCCGGCCCAGGTGATGCGCGCGTCGACGTGGACCACGTCGCCGACGCGCACCGCCCGCAGGAAGGCCGTCTCGTCGATGGCGGCGGTGACGGCCGGTCCGTCGGAGTGGCGGGCGGCGACCACCCCGGCCACCGAGTCGATCAGGTTGAGGATCCGACCGCCGTGCACCGTACCCATCAGGTTGGTGTGGTGCTGGTCCATGATCTGCGACAGGGTCAGGTGCGAGGCCGACGGTGGTCGGCCGGTGAGCGTGCTGGTGTCGGGCACGTGTGGTTCCGTCCTCGCGAAGCGGACCGCCGACCGGGCGGGGCACATCGTCGAGGGCACGCGGACGGTGCGCGTCCGCGTGTCACCCGCCCGACCCACCCGCGAGGTCGACGGCAGCGCGCACCGGTCGGTGCGCGCGGCGCGGGCAGGTCTTCGGACTCGCGGGCACGACACGAGGTCGCCTACTGGCCGTCGCTTCCCGGGCCGGAGGGCCCAGTGCTGATGACGGCGGTCGTTCCCACTCACCGCTGCGGGGCAGTCCCGGACTTCCACCGGGTTCCCTCTTGCGACACCCGGCCGTGGCCGACCGGGTGAACCAGCGCTGCCGGCAGCGTAACCCAGCGCAGTCCGGGGCCGCCGGGCCCGCCCGGCGGCCCGGTGTGGAGGGTCGCCGGGCGGGACGGCGGTCAGCTGCCGGCCGGGGCGGGTGACACCGGGACGCTCCGCCGCCGGCGCCCGAGCAGCCCGGCCAGGGCGTCGACCACCAGGAAACCGAGCAGCGTGCCGCCGAACCAGGGCAGCGCCCAGCCGAGCGCCGCCACCACCGGCACGCCGACCAGCAGCGCCCACCACGGCGTGCCGCGCCACGCGCCCCGGGCCGGCGGTGCGCCCAGCGGCGCCCGGCGGTCGGCGCGGGTGGGCCGGCGCTGCCACCACATCCGGTAGCCCCAGACGACGACGCAGAGCAGGCCGAGCGCGAGCGCGGCGAGCAGGACCTGGTTGACCGGCCCGAGGAGACGGCCCATGTGGGCCTGGATACCGAGCTTGCTGAGCTTCGCCAGCAGCGGCCAGTCGGTGAAGTCGCTGCGCGCGGTCACCGTGCCGCCGGCCGGGTCGACGGCCACCCGGTCGTACGCGACCGGCCAGGTGTCGTCGGTCTGCGCGACCGTCCAGGCGGCACCGTCCTGCGCCGCCGGTGCGATCTCGACCGGGCCGGACAGGCCGGCGGCGCGGGCGGCGCCCAGCACCCGGTCGTACGTGGCCGGGTCGGCCGCCGGAGCGGTGGCCGTTCCCCCGTGCTGGTGCTCCCCACCGCCGGTGGCGGGCGGCACGCCGTCGAGCGTGGTCGAGATCTCCGGGGTGCCGGCGCGCAACGCGTCCAGCCCGGCGCCGAAGTTCGCCCCCGCGTAGCGGGACCAGGTCAGCCCGGTGGCGGCGAGGAAGAGCAGACCCACGGTGAGCCAGACGCCGGTGGTGGCGTGCCAGCCCCGGGTGCGGCGTACGCCCCGGCCGGCGGACAGGTCGGGCACGAGCAGGTGCCGAGCGCGGGCCCGGCCGGCGGCGCGCCGGCGCCACCACAGCACCACGCCGCCCAGCGCCAGCACCCACAGCCAGCTCGCCGCGATCTCGGAGTAGTGCCGCCCGACGTCGCCCAGGTGCAGGTTGCGATGCAGGTCGTCCAGCCAGGTGGTGGCCGGTGTCGACCCGAACCAGGTGGTGAGCTGTCCGGCCACCTCGGCGGTGTACGGGTCGACGTAGACGGTGTGCTGCCGGTCGCCGAGATCCTCGCGCGCGAACACCACGCGGGTGGTCCGGTCACCGGCGCCGGGCTGCACCGCGGTGAGCGTGCCGTCCGGGTGCGCGGCGCGGGCGGCGGCGATCTGGTCGGCGAGCGGTCGCGGCTGCCCGCCGACCGCGGTGACGGTGAGCTTGTCGCCGTAGAGCGCGGCGTCGAGCTGCGGCGTGATCGTGTACGCGAGCCCGGTGAGCGCGGCGACCAGCAGGAACGGCGCGACCAGGACGCCGGCGTAGAAGTGCAGGCGGGTCAGCAGGGCCGTCAGCGGCGCGGGCCGGCGGGCAGGTCGGGCGACGTCCGGCGGTGTGGCGGGGGAGTCCGGCGCGCGGTCGCCGGGCAGTTCGGTCACAGACATCAGGGCAACTCCGATCGGGAAACAGGAATTGGGGAACGGGCCGGCCCGTGCCCGTCGAGCCGTGCCGGTGTGCGCGGTTGCCGTCTCCCGGATGAATGGTCGGGCCGGACCGCGCGGAAGTTCCCGCCGATGTTCCGATCAGGTCCGGTCGGTTTCGCGCGCGGTGGCGGCCAGGAACGCGTTGTAGCGGGCCAGCTCGTCGTCCTCGCCGGTGGCCTCGGCCCGGTCCGCGGCCCGGTCGATGCGGCGCTGTTCGCGCTCGTCGGCCCGGATCCACTGCCGGACCAGCAGGACCATGACCACGGCGGCCGGGATCTCGCCGAACGCCCAGGCGATGCCGGCGCCCAGTTTCTGGTCGTCGAGCAGCGACGACGCCCATTCGGGATGGACGCCGAGGTACCAGTCCGGTGCGATGACGGTGGTGGTCTGCATGAGCGCGAGTCCGAAGAAGCCGTGCGCCATCATCGCGGCCAGGTGGATGAGCACCAGGATCGGGTGGGGCACCCGGGGTCGGCCCGGGTCGATGCCGATGAGCACCCAGAACAGCAGGTAGCCGGAGACCACGAAGTGCCCCAGCATGGCCAGGTGCCCGAGGTGGGAGCGCATCAGCGTGCCGAGCAGGTCGCTGAAGTAGAGGCCGAAGAGACTGGCGGTGTAGATGCCGAGCGCCACCACCGGATGGGTGAGCAGCCGGGTGAGGCGGCTGTGCAGGGCCCGCAGCAGCCACTCCCGGGCGCCCCGCACCTGCGGTTCGGACGGGCGGCGCAGCGCCCGCAGCGCCAGCGTGACCGGGGCGCCGCCGACCAGCAGGATCGGCACCAGCATGGACAGCACCATGTGCTGGGCCATGTGGGCGCTGAACAGCACGTACGCGTAGCGGGCGAAACCGAGGCCGGTGGCGGCGGCCAGCACCAGCAGGCCGCCGACCCAGCTCGCGGTGCGAGCCGCCGGCCAGTGGTGTCCGGCCCGGCGCAACCGGCGGACCCCGGCCAGGTAGGCGGCGATGCCGACCACCGTCACGGTGAGGAAGAACAGGTCGGGCAGCGGCTGCCCGAGCAGGTGCGCCGCCGTGGGCGCGGACGGCATGCCGAAGCCCAGCACCTCGGTCACCGGGTCGGCGTCGACCGGCACGGCGACCGGCGTCGGGCTGCGCGACAGCGCCACGGCCAGGCCGACCGTGGCGGCGAAGACCACCAGCTCCCCGGCGGCCAGCCGCGCGAACGCGCCGCGCCGCCCGGCGCGAAGGCCCGGCAGGGTACGCGTGCGATGCGCCGCGCCGACCAGCCCCAGCACCACCAGCGCGGCGAGTTTGCCCAGCACCAGCCACCCGTACCGGGACTGCCACAACTGGTCCACCGCGCCGAGGCGTACCGCGGCGTTGGCCAGGCCGCTGACCGCGACGGCGACGAAGCAGGCCAGCGCGAGCCGGCTGTACCGCGCGGCGGCCCCGGGCAGGTGCCGGCTGCGCCGGATGCTCAGCAGCGCGGCCAGGCCGCCGGCCCACAACGCCGCGGCGAGCACGTGCAGGGCGAGGCTCGACACGGCGATCTGGTGGTTGCCCGCCCCGGCCGCGTGCCCGGTGAGCGCCGGCGGCAGCAACCCCACCAGCGCGACCGCCGACGCGAGCGCCGCCGTGCCCCGGGACACGCCGACCCGGGCCGCCACCGCCACCACCGCGGCCAGCCCCGCCTGTGCCAGCAACGACCGGCCCTGCGCGATGTCGACGCCGAAACTGACCACGCTCGCCGCACCGAGCCGGTCCAGGGGCACGCCGAGCAGGTCGGAGACGGTCAGCACCAGCAGCGCCAGGCTCGTCACGGCCCAGCCGGCCGCCGCCAGGCCGGCGCGGCGCAGCAGCAGCCAGCCGTGCGCGGAGACGCTCGTCCCGTCGCCGGGCAGCAGGAAAGCGGCGGTCACCGCGAAGCCGACGGTGAGGGTGGCGAGCCCGTCGGCGAGCAGCCGCACCGGCGGCAGCGCCCAGGTGGTGACCGGGCCGGGATCGGGCAGGCCGGGGATTGCGGCGGCGAGCGCGCCACCGAGGCGCAGCGCGAGCAGCAGCACGGCCACCGCCGCACCGGCCGCCACCAGCCCGACGAGCCAGCCACCGGCCGCCGGCCCGGCTCGCCCCGCGCGGCCTGGCCCGGGCTGTTCCGGGCGGCCTGGCCCGGCCTGCTCCGGGTGGCCGGTGTCGGGCAGGGAACGGGGTGTCGGGGACGGCGTGGGCTGGTGCACGGTGCGGACCTGACTTCGGACGGGACGCCGGCGACCGGCGTCGTGGTTCAGGAGGCGCGGCGGCGTCGGAACAGCAGCAGGGCCGCGCCGGCCACGGCCACGACGACGACCACGCCGGCGGCCAGCAGGACGGCCGGCGGGCCGTCGTCACCGCCGGCCGCGGCGGACGCCGGACCCGCGGCGGTCGGTGTCGAACCCGCGTCGCCGCCGGTCGTGGCGGCTGCCGGTGCCGGCACGGCCGTGGCCGCCGGGTCGGCGACGGTGAACCGGTACGAGCCCTGCACCGGGTGGCCGTCGGCGGAGACCACCCGGTAGGCGACCGTGTAGGTGCCGTTGGCCAGCGGTTCGTCGACGGTGACCGTGCCGGTGGCGCCGTCGACGGCGGGCGCGCCGGTGGCGATCTTCCGTTGGCCGGCGTCACTGAGCACGATGGTGGTGAACTCCGGGTTGAGCTGCTGGAGGAACCGCAGCGTGACCGTTGTCGGCGCGGCGGTCAGCCGGGCGTCCTGGGCCGGCGTGGCCGCCTGGAGCGTGTTGTGCGCCGCGGCCGGCGCGGCCGGCGCCAGCAGCAGCGCGGCGGCGGCGAGCAGGGCGGCGAGGAACGCGGCGGCGGATCGGGTACGCATCGGGGGAGGAGCCTTCCTGGTGGTGGTCAGCCGAGCACCTGCTGGCCGATCCAGCCGCCCTCCGGGCAGCCGGGCGGGACGGCGAACACGGCGGAGCCGATCGGGGTGGTCCACTCGTTGAGCAGGTCCCGTTCGGCGAGCCGGCGCTGGATGGGCAGGAACTGCCGGGCGATGTCGGCCTGGTACGCGGCGAAGACCAGGCCGCTGTCCGCGTGCCCCTCGGCGGTCGGCACGCCGTCGTAGTTGTAGGGCCGGCGCAGGATCCTCTGCCGGTCGTCGGTGACCCGCGCCCGGGTCAGGTGGGAGAAGTCGGGAATGACGGTGAGCCCGTCCGGCCCGAGTGCGGCGAAGTCCGGTTCGTCGTGCTCGGCGGTGCCGGTCAGCGGCGCGCCGGTGTCGAGGCGCCGCCCGACGGCGACCTCCCGGTCGGTGCGGCCGAGCAGGTCCCAGGTCTCCAGGTTCATGCTGATCCGCCGGACGACGAGCGTGGAGGAGTCGCGCAGCCAGTCCGGTCCGTCGGTCACCCACACGGCGGTGTCGGCCGGGGCGCCCGGCTTCGGGTTGGCGGTGCCGTCGAGCTGGCCGAACAGGTTGCGCTGGGTGCGTCCCGGTTCGGCCCCGGCGGCCCGCCGGAAGCCCTGCTGCACCCAGCGCACGGCGGCGAAGGGCCGGCTGTCCTTGACCAGGACGCGCTGGGCGTGGGCGACGGTGAGCGGGTCGTCGGCGCAGATCTGCAGCAGCAGATCCCCGCCGGACCAGCGGGGTTGCAGCCGGTCGATGCGGAACGCGGGCAGGTCGGCGACCGACGGCGGCCGGCGGTCGGCGCGCCCGGCGGCGGCGTAGAGGCCGGGGCCGAAGCCGAACGTTACGGTCAGCCGGGCGGGCAGCAGACCGAGTTCCGGCTCGGTGTCGGCCAGCGACGGGCGGCCCTGGGTGAGCCGGGCGGCGTCGTCGGAGAGCAGGCGCAGCATCCGCCCGAGCGCGGCCCGGTCGACGCCGGGTTTCAGGGTGAACGCGACGAACGCGGCGTGTGCCTGCGGCTCGGTGGTCACGCCGGACTGCCGGGCGCCGTGGAACGGCTCCACCGCGCTGCCCACCTGCGCCGCCGGAACCGGGTCGCCGGGGCGTACCCCCGGGGCGTCGGGACGGGTGGCGGCGATCGCGGCGCCACCGGCCAGCGCGCCCCCGACGGCGACGGCGCCGCCGGTGAGCAGGCCACGCCTGCTCACCGGACGGCCCTTGGCGGAACCCTCGGTCATGAGGCCGGGCTCATGCTCATCTCCGGCATCGGGGATTCGCCGTGGCCGGGGGCGTAGGACTCCTGGGCGCCGGTGAACGGCTTCGCCACGGCGGTGAAGGTCTGGGTACGACCGTCGGCGAAGGTGAGGGTGAAGCTGAGTTCGTCGCCGGCCTTCACCGGCTGCTTGAGGTTCATCAACATCAGGTGGTCGCCGCCGGGCTCCAGCGTGGCGCTGGAGCGTGCCTTGATCACGATGCCGCCCGGCTTGGCCTGCATGACCATCTTCCCGTCCTTCATGGTCATCTCGTGCAGTTCCATCGGGGAGACCTCGGTGCTGGCGCCGGTGATCGTCACGTCGGCGTCGCCGTCGTTGACGAGGGTGCCGAAGGCGGCGGTCATGCCCTTGTCGGCGGCCTTGACCCACGGGTCGCGGATGCCGAGCACGCCGGCCGTCGTGCCGGCGGAGGCCGAGGCCGTCGTCGACGCCGACGGCGCGGCGGTCGTCGGGTCGTCGGAGGACCCGCAGGCGGCGACGGACGTGGCCAGGAGGGCGGCGGCGATCAGGGCCGCCGGGCGCAGGAGCCGGCCGCTGGTGGTGCTGGGCATGACGTTGTCCCCTCGAAGATCGGTGTTCGTCCGGTTGGTCGGGTCGAGGGGGCGGATAGTTCCGGGCGGTGCGATCCGTCACGCCGAGCGCCGGGGTGCCGGACGTGGTTCCCCGTGGCGACCGGGCCGGCGCGGGCGGCCCGGTCGCCACGTCCGGGTCAGCGCGTCTGCCGCGACGCGTGGTCGGCGTACCGGGCGCGGAACTTCTCCACCCGCCCCGCCGTGTCGAGGAGGCGTTGCCGGCCGGTCCAGAAGGGGTGGCTGGCCGAGGAGATCTGCACGTCGATCACCGGGTAGGTGTTGCCGTCGGTCCACTCGACCGTCTGGTCGCCGGTGGCGGTGGACCGGGTGAGGAAGGCGAAGTCGGCGGCGCGGTCGCGGAAGACGACGGGCCGGTACTCGGGGTGGATGTCGGGCTTCATGCGGTCTCTCCTTCGGTGTCGGTATCGGTGCGGTCGAGGGCGGCAAGCGGGAAGCAGCCGGCGAACGGGTCGTCGTACCGTCGCCAGCCGTCCTCGCCGTCGGCGAGTTCGGCGTCGGTGAGCAGGCATCCGGCGAGCGTGCGGTGCAGGTGGGCCGGGTCGAGGTCGACACCGATGAGGACCAGGTGCTGGTGCCGGTCGCCGTAGTACGGGTCCCAGTCCAGCGCGGCGGTGAGCCGCCGGTGGTCGGACACCCCGTCCCAGTACGGATCGGGCAGCGCGGTGAGCCACCGGCCGAGACCGCCGAGGGCGAGACCGCCGCCGGCGAAGTTCCACGCCACCACGGTGTCCGGCTGGCTGGCCAGCCAGACATGTCCGCGGGAGCGGACCACCTCGGCGTTGACCTCCTCCAGGACGTCGTGCAACCGGCGGGGGTGGAAGGGGCGGCGGGCGCGGAAGACCACCGAGACGATCCCGCAGTCCGGGTGCGGCTCGTGCACGCCGAGGACGTGGCCCTCCAACCCGCGGGTCAGCACGGCCGGGGTCTCGGGACGGTGGCGCAGGGTGCCGCGCAGCTGCCGGGTGAGCAGGTTCGCGTCGACGGTGTCGTCGTCGACCCGGATCCGCGTCGCCCAGGGCGCCATCCGGTCGAGCAGCACGGCCAGCCGATCGGTGTCGTGGACGCCGTCGCGGGAGTGTCCCCACAGCACCAGGGTGTCGGCGTACTCGATCTGTCGGACGAGCACGTCGGCCAGGGCCCGGTCGTCGTTGTCCGCGGCGGCGATGCCGAGGCTTCTGAGGTCGTCGGTGCGGGCCAGCCCGTCGAGCAGGTGTTCGGCGTCGACCACGGTCACGTAGGAGTCGACGGTGAGCAGGTCGGTGATCGGCTGCCCGTCGACGAGGCAGTGCGCGCAGACGGCGGCGACCGCCTCCGGCTCGACCACCTCGGGCAGCATCAGCAGCAGGTCCCGCCGGGGGTGGGCGCGGGCCAGACGGGCCAGGGTGGGTAGCACGTCCTCACGCAGGGTGCAGGACACGCACCCGTGCGCCAGCGCGATCCGTTCGTCCTCCAGCACGCCTCCGACGTCCCGGACCACCCGGTGCACGGTGCCCGCGCGCAGGTCGGCCAGGTCGTGCCGGACCAGCAGCAGGGACGGGTCCGCCGCGAGGAGCGCCCGGGCCGCGGCGTACGTCGCGGACGTCCAGAAGCCGCTGAGCACGGTCAACGACGGACGGGCGTCCGCCCTGGCGGTGGTCACGTCGGACGGTGCGAGCGGTGACGTCGACATGGGAACCCCTTCCTCCAAATGAAAACCATTGTCATTATAAGGTGAGTGACGTCCGTGTCGAATCCCCACCCCATGAGGAGAGATCAGTTGTCCAGGCGATGTGACCTGACCGGCGCGAAGCCCAGCTTCGGCAACGCCGTGTCGCACTCGCACCGGCGCACCCGGCGCCGGTGGAACCCCAACCTCCAGAACCACCGCTACTGGCTGCCGTCGGAGGCACGGTGGGTCCGGTTGACCCTCACCGCCAAGGCGCTGCGGACGGTCGACCGCAGGGGCGTCGAGGCGGTCGTCGCGGAGCTGCGCGCCCGAGGGGTGAAGCTCTGATGGCCCGACAGACCGACGTACGTCCGATCGTGCGGCTGCGCAGCACCGCCGGCACCGGCTACACGTACGTGACCCGCAAGAACCGCCGCACCGACCCGGACCGCCTCGTCCTGCGCAAGTACGACCCGGTGGTGCGCCGGCACGTCGAGTTCCGCGAGGCCCGCTGATGGCGCGCCGCAGCCTCGGCAACCGCCAGGCCCGCCGGGTCGGGCTCGTCGACCGGTACGCGGAGCGCCGCGCCGGGCTGAAGCGGGCGATCAGGCACCCGGACACCGACCCGGCGGCCCGCGACGAGGCCGTCCGCCGGCTCGCCCGGCTGCCCCGCGACTCCAGCCCGGTCCGGCTGCGATCCCGGGACCAGATCGACGGTCGACCGCGCGGCGTGCTGACCCGGTTCGGGCTGTCCCGGGTCCGGTTCCGCGAACTGGCTCTGCGCGGCGAGCTGCCCGGGATCCGCAAGGCCTCCTGGTGATCCGGTGTCACCGGGCGTGACACAGGGCCCCCGAGCGTCCGTCGTCTGATGGGGGACCGGTCGGCGCGGCGTCCCGTTCGGGGCGAGCGCGCCGGCCGGTCACTCGTACGGCTCGGCCGGCGCCGCGATCCGCTCCCACGTGTCCACCCGGAAGGAGGGCACGTCTGCGTCGTTGACCGGGTCCTTCGCCGTGTGCGGGATCCACCGGCCGGTGGCGCGGATCCACGTGTCGGCGGGCAGCGCGGAAGCCGGTGAGCTGGAGCTGCCGGCCCCGCAGGGTGCGGCCGTCGTCGTAGACGGCGCGGTAGCCGTACTCCAGGAGGGTCAGCCGCCGGGCAGCACCACCCCGGCGGCGCCGGCGACCGGGACCGCCAGCGTCGGGTGCCGGGGCAGGGCGCGGGCCCAGAAGGAGCGAGGTACGAAGACCGCGATGACCGCGGACGGCACCACCCCGAAGACCAGGAACGGCATCGCCTGCACCAGCACCGAGACGAAGACGGTCAGCCAGGTCCGCGAACGGGGGTCGGAGACGAGCGAGCCCACCTGCCGGTGCGGCACACCGACCAGGACGAGCAGGCGCAGAGCACCTCGGTGGAGCCGACCACCCGGTCCCGGCCGGGTGGTGGCGCGGCGGCGTCCGCCCGCGCCGGAGCCCTGTCCGGTTCGTGCCGGCCCGGGCGGGGGCGTGAGAGGCACATATGCGCGAGGCATAATGGTTCCGGATGTCACGTGGTCGGCGGGCCGCGGGCGCGACCGGGTGCCGGAGGGCGCCCGCACGAGGGGAGGCGGCGCACGGTGACCCAGGCGACGACCGGGGCGCCCCGGAACACCCGGCAGCGCGCCGAGGTGCTGGCCCTGCTGCGCGAGCTGGAGGGCTTCCACAGCGCGCAGCAGCTGCACCAGATGCTCGTGCAGCGCCAGGCGAAGGTCGGCCTGACCACCGTCTACCGGACGCTGCAGATGCTGGTGGACAACGGCGAGATCGACTCCGCCCGGCTGCCCGGGGGTGAGCATCTCTACCGGCGGTGCAGCCAGAGCCGCCATCACCACCACCTGGTCTGTCGTCAGTGCGGCCGGGCCGTGGAGGTAGCCGGCCCGGCCGTCGAACGGTGGGCCGACCAGGTCGCCAGCGAGCACGGCTTCACCGACGTCGGGCACACGCTGGAGATCTTCGGCACCTGCGACCGCTGCGCGGGCTGAGCCCCCGACCCGTCGACGGCGGGGGCGGGCCGCGGCCCGCCCCCGCCGTCGCGTCGGTCAGCAGTTGCGCAACGTCGGGGACTGGTTCAGCAGTTGGCCCCGGCTGGAGGTGAACCGGCGGTGCGTCTCCGAACCGACGGCGGCCAGCCGGAACGCGGCCACCCGGTGGCAGTTCTGGAACGCCAGCCCGACCCCGAAGTGCCGCTCCAGTCCGGCGCGGATCGCGTCGCTGGCCAGCGCGCGCAGCAACTGCCCGCGCTCGGCCTCGGTGGGCGGCGGCACGACGTTGTCGGCGAAGTCGGCGTCCGACGTTTCCAGATCGGCCACCACCCGGCTGACCGTCTCCCAGGCGTACGGCAGGGAGTCGCGGACGCAGGCCACGAACTCCTCCTCGTCCACGGGTCCGGTCTCGGCGGCGTGCAGCAGGTCGGGCGGAACGGTGAGCGACATGTGTCCTCCGGATCGCTAACGAACACGGTTTCCGTTACCGACTGAGCACATCACGTGGTCGGTGCCCCGTCAAGCATCGGCGCACGCGAAACGGCGGACGGGCCCGAAGGCCCGCCCGCCGTCCGACAGGGGAACGTGTCAGCGCAGGTGCGACTCGATCGCCTCGATGACGCGCGGACGCAGCTCGGCGGCGCGGATGACCGCGTCCACCGACCCGACCTCGACCGCCCGCTGGATGCTGTGCACCCGGTCGAACTCGGCGGCCACCTCGCCCAGCTTCTCCGCCCGCACCGACGAGCGGAGTTCGTCCAGCTCCGCGGCCAGCGTCGCGCGTGCGGTGCCGGACGCTGCCGCCACCCGGCCCTCCAGTTCGCGTACCCGGGCGTCGGCCGCGGTGCGGGCGGCGACCTCGCCGGCGAACACCACGGCGGCGGCCGGCGCGCCGCCGAGCACCGAGGCGAACGACCCCTCGATCGCCAGCACCGTCATGGCAGGGTTCAGCGCCTTGGAGAACACCACGAACGCGCCGCCGTGATAGCGGGAGATGACGACGAAGACGATCGGGCCGCGGAAGTTGACGATCGCCCGGCCGATCTCGGCCCCGTACTCCAGTTGCAGCTTGCGCATCGACTCCGGCGAGCCGTCGAAGCCGGAGAGGTTCGCCAGCACGACCAGCGGCCGGTTGCCGCTGGCCGCGTTGATCGCCCGCGCGGCCTTCTTCGACGAGCGGGGGAACAGCGTGCCCGCGGTGTAGGTGTCCGGACCGTCGGTGGGCGGGAAGCCGTGCCGGGGCACCGACCGGGACTCGATGCCCAGCAGACACACCGGGATGCCGCCCAGGTGCACGTCCTGCACCACCGCGGTCTCCGCGTCGGCCATGCCGGCCCACCGCTCCAGCACCGGGTGGTCCTGGTCGGCGAGGGCCCGCATCACGGTACGGATGTCGAACGGCTTCTTCCGGTCCGGGTTCGCCGTCGCGGAGAAGATCTCGCCGACCGTGGCGAAGTCGCTGCCGGGCACCGCGTGCGGGAACGCCGACACGTCCCGGTCCACCGGGTCGGTGGTGGTGGCCCGGCGCGGCGCGTCCTCGCCCGGCGCCACGTACGTGTGGTCGTAGTGCGCCATCAGCACGTCCCGCGCCGCCGGCAGGTCCGGGGCCCAGTACTGCGCCTGCCCGTTCGGACCCATCACCCGGTCGTAGCCGCCGATGCCGAAGTTGTCCTCGGCGGAGACGCCGCCGGAGAAGTCCAGCGACTGCTTGCCGGTCAGCACCATCGCCGAGTCCGGCGTCATGACCAGCACACCCTTGGTGTGCATGAGCATCGTCGCCTCGGCGTTCCAGTACGGCTGCGCGCCGACGTTGATGCCCGCCACCACGATGTTGATCTCACCGCCGGCCTGGGTGAACTCGACGATCCGCTTCAGCGCCGCGGCCACCCAGTCCATGTTCTCGGTGCCCGAGGTCATCGAGATCCGGGCGCCGGCGGAGAGCGCGTACCACTCCAGCGGCACGCCCATCCGCTGCGCCAGGTCGAGCGCCGCGATCACCCGTCGGCACTCCGGCTCGGAGAGCGCGCCGAGCGACTTCGTCGGGTCGCCGAGCAGCACCACCCGGGTGACGCCCTGCGGGTGCCGCGCCGTCGGGGTGGTGACCACGCCGGCCACGATCGCCGCGACGTTGCGCCCCTTCGGCCGGTCCACCGGCACCAGCGTGTGGTCGGCGTCCAGGTCGTGCTCGGTGAACTCGCCGAGCAGGCCGGTCAGCTCGTACGGGTAGACCGTGTTGCGGCTGGCCGCCCGCAGCACCTTGAGCCGGTAGTCGTCCAGCGGCTCGACCGGCTCGGTCGGCGGCTCGCCCACGGTGAGCTGGGCGCGACCGGTGACGTCGAAGGTGATCCGCACGCCGACCTTGGTCAGCTCGCCGGTGCGGCGGTCGCGCTGGCGCGCGATGAACAGGATCTCCTCCAGGTCGGCGCCGACCGTCGTCGGGCGCATCCGCCCGGCGATCAGCTCCATCTCCTCGCGGGTCAGTTCGCTCGGCGGCCACACGTAGATGACGATCCGGTTGGTCCGGAACCGCACCTTCGACGGCCGCCGGGACTGCGCGCGGCGGATCGAGTCGATGCAGGCCGCGACCGCGTCCTCGGTGGTGGGCAGCGCGACCAGCCGGCCGTCCTGGTCGCGCAGCTCGGCCAGGTCGCGCACCTGCGCGAACGCCACCAGCCGCTGGTCGGACGGGTTCTCCTGGGCGACCGCCTGGAAGAGGTAGACCTCCTCGTCCAGCGACGGCAGCCGGGTCAGGTCGAACCGGTGCAGCCGCTCCAGCTGCATCCGCTGCGCGATGTACGGGTGCAGGCCCCGGATCAGCCGCTCCTCCACCATGCCGTCGCCGGTGGGTCGGAAGGTGACGTGGTGGTGCATCACCGCGCCGCCGCGCCCGGCGACCGTGGTGGTCAGCCGGCGGACCCGGTCCGGCAGCGGGTGGGCGTTGATCACGTCGAGCAGCGCGGCGGCGGTGGCGTCCAGGTCCTCCGGCTGGTTCTCCCAGGCCAGGTAGACGTCGGCGTCGACCGCCTCCTCCGCGCTGGCCACCTCGGCGAGCCCGCGCAGCGCGTCGCCGAGCGCGTCGAACCGCACCGCGGCGGAGACCACGCTCGACCCGGCGCGTCCGGCCACCACGAACAGGCAACCCCCCGCCGTACGGGTGGTCACGCCGGTGAGCGCCTTGTTGCCGTAGTAGCGGCGGGTCAGCACCTCCAGCATGGTCGCGTTGTCCAGGTTGTCCCGGACCAGCCGCTGGCCGAGCAGCCGCACCAGCGGCTCGGTGCTGCGCACCATCTCGGCCATCCGCTCGGTGCGGTCCGGCGCGTCCGGTTGCGTGTCCAGGTGCCGCAGGTGCGTACGGACCTGGGCGTAGACCCGGGCCCGGTTGCGGCGCAGCAGCGGCTGCGCGAACCAGGCGAACACCACGCCCCGGGCCAGGTCGGCGACGACCGGGAAGCGGACCTGCGTCGCCGCCACCAGGCGCTCCAGCGCGAGGCCGGCGGGCTCGCGCAGCGCGTCGTCCGGCGGGGGCTCGCGCAGCCATGAGCGCAGCAGCGCGGCGATCACGCCGGCGTCGACGGTGGCCCGCTGCTGGGCCAGGAAGATCCGGAACACCGCGGCCTCGAGGGCCGGGGAGCGGTCCAGCTCGGTGACGCCGTAGTGGCCGAGCGCCTTGGCCAGGCGGGCCCGGAACGGCTCCGGCGACCCGGCCCGCTCCACGTCGAGGCTCTGCAGGTAGGTGTGGAAGTACTCGCGGGCGCTGTGCACGTGACCGCCCGGGCCGTCCTCGCCGCTGGGCCGGTTGCGGCTCAGCTCGGCCAGGTCGGCGAAGACGTTGACCAGCTCCAGCTCCTCGGCCAGCGGACGGTGCCCGGCCTCGGTGGCCGCGCGCCGCGCGTCCAGGTACTCGTCGAGCACCCGCCGTTCGTCGTGCGGGTCGACGTCGAAGCCGAGCAGCAGGCCGCGCAGGTCCTCCTGGCCGCGCTCGGCCCGGCTGCGCGCCGGGACGTCGGCGGGCGCGGCGGGCAGGTCCAGCTCGACCGCCGGTTCGGCCGGGCCGGCGGCGGCCTCGACGCCCTCCTCGGCGACCGGTTCCAGGCGCAGCAGCGGCGCTCCGGCCTCGACCTGGGTGCCCACCGCGACGGCGGACTCCTTCAGGCGGGCCCGGAACGGCGCCCGCAGCACCGTCTCCATCTTCATCGCCTCGAGCACCAGCACCGGCGCCCCGGCCTCGACCTCCGCGCCGATCTCCAGCGGGGTGGCCACGACCAGCGCGGGCATGGGGGAGCGGACCACGCCGCCCTCGTCCCGGCTGACCCGGTGCGTCACGCCGTCCACCTCGACCAGATGGACCGGGCCGTGGGTGCCGGTGAGCAGCCGGTAGCGGACGCCGTTGACGGCGATCTGCCCGGTATGCCGGTCGAAGCGGTCCAGCTCCACGTCGGCGGTCCGTACGCCGGCGCCGGCCTCGACGCCGACCCGGAACCGGTGCGCGCCGACCCGGGCCACCCGCATCCGGTAGGTCACGCCGCGCAGCTTCAGGTCCAGCGGCCGGCCGCTGCGGTGCTGCACCTGCGGGCGCCCGCCGGCCGCGGTGGAGAGCAGCCGCTGCCGCTCGGCGCGCTCGTCCTCCTCGTACGCCTCGATCGCGGCGGCGGCCAGCGCCACCGCGGAGTGCCGGTGCGCGACCAACCGGCCCTCGCTCCGGACCCGGTCGATCCAGCCGGTGTCGGCGCTGGCGTCGATCACCTCGGGCTGGTCGAGCAGGTCGAGCACGAAGCTCTTGTTGGTCGCTCCGCCCTCGATCACCACCGTGGTGTCGGCCATCGCCCGGCGCAGCCGGCCCAGCGCCTCGTCCCGGTCCCGGCCGTACGCGATGATCTTGGCGATCATGGAGTCGAAGTCGGCGGGGATGGTGTCGCCCTCGCTGACCCCGGTGTCGACCCGGATGCCCGGCCCGCCGGGCAGGTCCAGCCGGGTGATCCGGCCGGGGGAGGGGGCGAAGTCGCGGTCCGGGTCCTCGGCGTTGAGCCGGGCCTCGATGGCGTGCCCGCGCTCCGGCGGCGGCGTGCCGGTGAGCCGCCCGCCGCCGGCCACGTGCAGCTGCGCCTTGACCAGGTCGAAGCCGGTGGTCGACTCGGTGATCGGGTGCTCCACCTGGAGCCGGGTGTTGACCTCCAGGAAGGCGAACATCCGGTCGCCGGGGTGGTAGAGGAACTCGACGGTCGCCGCGCCCCGGTAGCCGACCTTGACCGCCAGCCGCTCCGCCGCCCCCTTCAGCTCGGCGGCCTGCTCCGGGCTCAGCACCGGCGACGCCGACTCCTCGATCACCTTCTGGTTGCGCCGCTGCACCGAGCAGTCCCGCACGCCGAGCGCCCACGCGGTGCCCTGTCCGTCGGCGATTACCTGCACCTCGACGTGCCGGGCGCCGGTGACCAGGCGCTCCAGGAACACCACGCCACTGCCGAACGCGCGGGCCGCCTCCTGGCTGGTGCGCTCGTACGCGTCGGCCAGCTCGGCGTCGCTGCGGACCACCCGGATGCCGCGCCCGCCGCCGCCCGCGGTCGCCTTGAGCATCAGCGGGTAGCCGATCTCGGCCGCCGCGGCCACGGCCGCGTCCAGGCTCTCCACCGCGCCCCGGCTCCACGGCGCGACCGGCACGCCGACCTCCTCGGCGATCAGCTTCGCGCCGATCTTGTCGCCGAGCCGGCGCATGGCGTCCGGGCTCGGCCCGACGAAGGTGACGCCGACCTTCTCGCACAGCTCGGCGAAGGCCGGGTCCTCGGCCACGAAGCCCCAACCGACCCACGCGGCGTCCGCGCGGGTCTCCACCAGCGCGCGCTCCAGCGCCTTCAGGTCCAGGTACGGGCGGGCCGAGGCGGGCCCCAGGTCGTAGGCGACGTCCGCCTCACGCACGAAGGTGGCGGTACGGTCGACGTCGGTGTACAGCGCGACGGTCTCGATCCGGCTGCCGGTCTCCGCGGCCAGTTCCCGGACCGCGTGGATGAGCCGCATGGCGGCCTCACCACGGTTGACGATGGCGACACGGGTGAACACGTGACCGTCCCCTTCGGTTGACCCACGGTGTGGCGCCGGGTGGCGGCGGTGCCTCCGGCTTGCCTCACCTTTCCGTCTGTCATCCGGCGGCGCCATGTCGTAACCGCCGAAGCCTGAGCGGGGACCGTTGTAGGAACCGAACAAAACTTTTTAGCCAGCAGGCCACAGCCAGGAGACCTTCCGGCAGCGCGGACGGCGCCGGACCCGAGCGGGTCCGGCGCCGTGCGGCGTGTTCAGGGGGATCCAGCGCCGTCCGGCGCCTTGCAGGGGATCAGCCCGGGATCTCGCGGGGGTCGCGGCTGCGGGGGTAGGTGTTCTTCTCACCGATCGTGCCGTCCTGCTTCTTGATCACGTGCTCGGTGCCGCGCTCGGCCGCCATCTCCCGGCCGGCCGCCTCGGCCTCCGCCTTCGTGTCGTGCCGGCTGCTCGCCCGCTCGTTGCCCTCCGGGCGGTTCTTCCACTGCCCGTCCTGCTGGTAGGTGTCGATGTCACCCTTGGCCATGTCGTCAGCTCCCTCGGCATCCGTGGTCGATGACAAATGTCTGCCCCTGCGCGAGGCGCGCTAATCCTGCCGTAGCGTCCTAGGCTCGACGTGGAGGTGCCGACGATGAAGCTCGGACTGCACTACTGGACCTACTCCACCCCGGCCGACCCGGCGGCGATCGCCCCGACGTTGGCCGAGACGGCCACCCTCGCCGAGCAGGCCGGGATCGCGTCGTTCACGGTGATGGACCACTACTTCCAGATGGAGGCGATGGCGCCGGCGAGCGAGCCGATGCTGGAGGCCTACACGACGCTCGGCTACGTCGCGGCGCTGACCCGGCGGATGACGCTCGGCGTGCTGGTGACCGGCGTGATGTACCGCTACCCGGGGCTGCTCGCCAAGATCGTGTCCACGCTCGACGTGCTCTCCGGCGGCCGGGCCCGCCTCGGCGTCGGCGCGTCCTGGTACGAGCGGGAACAGCGCGGCCTGGGCGTGCCCGTGGTGCCGGTGGCGGAGCGGTTCGAGCGGCTGGAGGAGACGCTGCGGATCTGCAAGCAGATGTGGAGCGACGACGACGGGCCGTTCGAGGGCCGGCACCACCACCTCGCCGAGACGCTCAACTCGCCGCAGCCGCTGCGCCGCCCGCACCCGCCGATCATGGTCGGCGGGGGCGGGGAGAAGAAGACGCTGCTGCTGGTGGCGCGGTACGCCGACGCCTGCAACCTGTTCGGCACCGGACGGGAGGACGTCGCGCGCAAGCTCGACGTGCTGCGGGCGCACTGCGCCGCCGAGGGGCGCGACTACGACACCGTCGAGAAGACGGTGCTGGTCACCCGTCCGCCGCTCGACGACGTCGACGCGTTCCTCGCCGACGTGGCCGCGTACGCGGAGCTGGGGGTGACCGAGGTGCAGACCATGCCGGACCGGCACCCGGTGGAGTTCACCCGGCGGCTCGCCGACGAGGTCCTGCCGAAGCTGGCCACGATCGGCTGACCCGGGGCCGGGCGCGCGCGGATCTCGCGCGCCCGGCCCCGGTCGGACGGCCGCTCAGGCGGCGGCGTGCAGCCCCTGCCAGGCGCCGTAGCCGCCGAGCAGGTCGGACACGTCGGCGCGGCCGGCGTTGCGCAGCAGGCTGGCGGCGACCGAGGAGCGGTACCCGCCGGCGCAGTGCACGACGACCGGCCGGTCGGCGGGCACCTCGTCGAGGCGGCGGGTCAGCTCGGCGAGCGGGATGTGCAGGGAGCCGTCCACCGCACCCTGCTCCCGTTCACCGGCGTTGCGCACGTCCAGCACCACCGGCGCGTCCGGACGGTCGAGCGCCTCGCGCAGCTCGGTGGCGGTGACCCGGCTGGCCCGCGTCACCTCACCGATCACCTCCAGGAAGGCGCCCTCGGGCTCGCGCAGGTAGCCGGCCACCCGGTCGAAGCCGATCCGGGCGAGGCGGACGACGATCTCCTCCTCGCGGTCCTGCGGGGCCACCACGAGCACCGGTCGGTCCGGTGCGACGACGCTGCCGGCGGTCTCGGCGAACCGACCGTCCGCCGGGACGTTGAGCGCGCCGCGCAGGTGCCCGGCGGCGTACTCCTGCGGGTCGCGGGCGTCGACCACGACGGCGCCGTCGGCCCGGGCGGCCAGGAACTCGGCCGGGGTGAGGGGGCGGGCCGGTCGGGCGTGGTCGAACAGCTCGCGGGCCTTGCGGTTGAGCACGGCGTCGAAGGCGAAGTAGCCCGGGGCGGCCGGCTGCCCGCCGGTGACCAGGGCGAGGAACTGCTCCTCGCTCATCGGGGCGCAGGCGTAGTTGGTGCGGCGCTGCTCGCCGATCGTGGACTGCCGCTCGGTGGACAGGTTCTTGCCGCAGGCCGAGCCGGCGCCGTGGGCGGGGAAGACGCGCACCTCGTCGGGCAGACCCATCAGCTTGCGCTGCACGCTGTCGTAGAGCATCCGGCCGAGCTCGTCGGCGGTGACACCGAGGGAGGCGAGCAGGTCGGGCCGGCCCACGTCGCCGATGAACAGCGCGTCCCCGGTCAGCACCCCGTACGGCGTCGGATCGGTCGCGTGCTCGTACACGAGGACGCTGATCGACTCCGGGGTGTGGCCGGGCGTCTCCATGATCTCCAGGGTGACGTCGCCGAGGCTGATCCGTTCACCGTCGGTGAGCTTGCGGCTCGCGTACTCGGTCTCGGCCCGGTGTCCGTAGCCGATCCACGCGCCGGTCGCGGCCGCCACCTCGAGGTGCCCGGCCAGGAAGTCGGCGTGGAAGTGGGTGTTGATCACCCCCTCGACGGTCAGGCCGTGCGCGCGGGCGTCGGCCAGGTACTCGTCGATGTCCCGGCGCGGGTCGACGAGCACCGCGCGCCCGGTGGCCTCGTCGGCGATCAGGTACGAGGCCTGGGACAGGCAGTCGAGGTAGTACTGGGTGAACAGCATGAGCCGCACTCCTTCTCAGCGATGCCGGACGATACGACGACTGTAGCGCATACCCCCGGGGGTATATTCCCGGGCCGATGGTCCCGCGCTCCGGGACCATCGGCCCCCGCCGGGCGGCACGCTCAGGCCACCCGGCCCGGCCGGCCGCCCTTGGCCTGCACCGCCAGCCCGGCGTCCGCCCAGGCCCGCATCCCGCCCGACAGGTCGTGAACCTGGCGACCGGCGTCGGCCAGGATCCGCGCGGCCTGGCGAGACCGCGCGCCCGAGCGGCAGACGGTCACCACGGGCCGGTCCGTCGGCACCTCGGCCAGGCGGTCGGCGAGCTGGCCCAGCGGGATGTGCCGGGCCCGGGGCGCGTGCCCCGCGCGCCACTCGGCCGGTTCACGTACGTCGATCAGCAGCCCTCCCGCGGCGACGACGGCCGCCGCCTCCGCCGGACCGACCGACGGGACGCGGGCGCCGAGGAGGCGGCGCAGCAGACCGCCCCGTGGCCGCCCGGCGGCGCCCTGCGTCCGCGCGCTCACGGCCGGCTGCCCTCGGTCACCGGACGACCCGAGCGGATCCAGGCCGAGGTCCCGCCGGCCACCGACCGGGCGGTGATGCCGGCGCGTTCCAGCACCTCCGCACCGACCTGGCTGCGGTTGCCGCCGGCGCAGATCACGTAGACGGTTCCGTCGCGGGGCACCTGCGGCAGGCTGGCGGCCAGGTGACCCAGCGGGACGCAGCGCGCACCCGGGACATGGCCGCCGAGATACTCGACGGGCTCCCGTGCGTCGATCACCGTGGCCCCGTCGGCGTGGGCTGCGGCGAAGGTGGTCAGGTCGACCTCCTGCATGGTTGCTCCTTTCGTTGTTATACCCCCGGGGGTATCTCGGAACGACGATAGCCCGGTGCCGCATCACCTGCCACCGGTGGCTCCTCCCGCTCGTCGGCGAGCCGCCGCCGGCGGCGGAGCAGCACGAGGAGGGCGGCCGCCGCGACCGCCAGCAGCACCGCCTCGTCCGGCGACTCGCCGACACCGTGCCGGGCCACGCGCTCGGCGCCGGCGCCGGCTCGGTCGACCGGGTGCGGCGGCTGCTGGTGCCCGCGCCGCGCCGGTCGCGGGTACGCCGCGTGCTGGGTGGCCTCGCGGTCGCCGCGCTGCTGGGCTTCCCGGTCGCCACGACCGTGACCGCGGCCGGGCTCGCGGTGCACGCCGCCACCTGCGACCGCCCGGCCGCCGCCGACTGCTGACCCGCCTCGCACCGACGGCTCAGCCGGTCGCCGTGCGGACACCGATGAAGGCGGCCACCAGCAGCACGAGCGCCGCGAAGGCGCGGGTGGTCGCGGTCGGCGGCAGCCGGTCGGCGACCCGCTTGCCGGCGAGGCTGGCGACCATCGCGGCCAGGGTGAACGGCGTGATCACCGCCCAGTCGTAGTGGGTGGAGCCGGTCCGGGCGAGCAGGGACGCGGCCGAGTTGACCGCGATCACCAGCAACGAGGTGCCCACGGCGGCGGGCATCGGCAGGCCGACGGCGAGCACCAGCGCCGGCACGATCAGAAAACCGCCGCCCACGCCGAGGAAACCGGTGAGGAAGCCGACGGCGAGGCCTGCGGCCACCACCTTCGCCGCACCTGCCGGCGTCGAGCGGGACGGAACGGTGGGGCCGTCGGCCTCGCAGGGCTCCGTGCCACCGCGCGACTGCGCGAGCATGCCGATCGCCGCGACGGCCATCAGCGCGGCGAATCCGAGCAGCAGCACGTGCTGCTCGACGTGCCGATTGGCGAGGCTGCCGGCGAACGCCGCCGGCACCCCGACACCGCCGAAGACGGCGCCCGTGCCCCACCGCACGCGGTGCGAGCGCGCGTGCCCGGCCATGCCGACGACCGCGGTCAGCCCCACGATCACCAGGCTGCTGGTGGTGGCCTCCTGGGCGGACTCGCCGAGCAGGTAGACCAGCGCCGGAACGGTGAGGATCGCCCCCCCACCGCCGAGGGCGCCGAGAACGAGGCCGATGAGCAGACCGAGGCCGCCGGCCGCGGCCGCCGTCACGCCAGCGCGCCGGGCGCGCCCGCGTCGGTCACCAGCGGCAGGCCGGCGGCGGCCCAGGCGCGCATGCCGCCGGTCAGGTTGTACGCCGGGACGCCAACGGCCCGCAGCCGAGCGGTGGCGACGGCCGAGCGTTTGCCGGAGCGGCAGACGGCGACGACCGGCCGGTCCGACCTGATCGCGTCCGGCCGCAGGGTGCCCAGGGGCAGGTGCCGGGCCTGCGGGGCGTGCCCGGCACGCCACTCGTCGGGTTCCCGTACGTCGAGCAGTTCGACCCGGCCGTCGTCGGCGAGGCGGGCGGCCTCGACCGGGCCGATCTCGGTGTCGGGCGGAACGGGGGACTGACTCATCGGGTTTCCCTCCTGGCGGCGGCGTGCAGCCGGGCACGGGGGCCGGGCAGCGTGCCGGCCACGTCGAGCCGGTAGCCGGTGCGGGCGGTGAAGTCGGCGGTGACGGCGAACCGGTCGCCGCGCACGAGGGTGTGCCGCCACTCGACCGGTTCGCCGCGGTGCTCGCCGAGGCGGTCGATGGCGAAGGCCGCGACCCGGTCGTCGATGCCGAGCAGGGTGCGCTCGGCGGGCGTGGGCACGACCGCGCGGATGTGCTCGGCCCCCTTGGTCAGGGAGACACCGCAGCGGCGGGACAGTTCGGTGTAGAGGGCGGTGTGGGTGAAGTCCGCGCTCAGCAGTGGTGCGGCCACGCGCGCCGGCAGCCAGACGCGGTCGACCGCGAGGGGTTCTTCGCCGGCCAGCCGCACCCGCTCCAGGTAGAGCAGGGGAGTGGACTCCTCCAGGCCGAGCCGGACGGCGACCACGCCGTCCGCCCGGACGTCGAGGGTCCGTACCACGCTGCGCTGCCGCAGCCCGGCCGCCTCCACGGAGGCGAACAGGCTGTAGAGGGCGCCGACCGGTTGCTCGATCTCCATCGTGCCGGCCAGCCGTGGTGGTCGGCCGCGCGCGGCCACCACCAGGCCCTCGGCGCGCAACCGGCGTAGCGCCTCACGCACCGTGTGCCGGCTGACGCGGTATTCGTCGACCAGCGCCAGTTCGCCCGGGAAGGCGTCGGTGAACTCGTCGTCGGTGAGGCGCCGGCGCAGGTCCGCGAGCACCTGGGCCCAGAGTGGCAGCGCACTGTCGCGGTCCACCCGCTTCGCCGCGGAGCCTGTCGTGGGGGACGTCATGCCACCTCCGGTCGGTTGCCACCCTGCCTGACGACGCCTAATGTACGGACATTCGTACATGCGAGCAAGCGGAGGTGGCGACGTGGCCGGATCAGCCCTGCACCACGACATCCTGATCATCGGTGGTGGCAGCGCCGGCATCGACGTCGCCGCCCGGCTGCGCCGGGCCGGGGCGCCGGACGTCGGCCTGCTCGACCCGGCCGAGACGCACTGGTACCAGCCGCTCTGGACGCTCGTCGGCGGCGGCGCGGCCAGGCTCGAGGAAAGTCGGCGTCCTCAGGCGTCGGTCATGCCCAGGGGAGTCGCGTGGATCAAGGACGCCGCCGTTGCCGTCGACCCGGACGAGCGGGTCGTGACCACCGCCGGCGGGATTCGGATCAGTTACCGGCAGCTCGTCGTGTGTCCCGGCATCCAGTTGGACTGGGAGCGGGTGCCCGGGATGGCCGAGGCGCTCGACACTCCGGCCGGGTCGAGCAACTACCGCCCCGACCTGGCACCCAAGACCTGGGAGCTGGTCCGCGACCTCCGCTCGGGCACCGCGGTCTTCACCATGCCGACCGGGCCGATCAAATGCGCGGGAGCGCCGCAGAAGATCGCCTACCTGGCCGCCGACCACTGGCGGCGTACGGGCGTGCTCGCCGACATCCGCATCGTGCTGGTGCTGCCCACGCCGGGGATGTTCGGCATCAAGGAGTTCGCCGACGAGTTGGAGCGGGTCGCCGCCCGCTACGGCATCGAGGTCCGCACGCGCAGCGAGCTCACCGCGGTCGACCCGGCGAACCGACGGGCCACCGTGACCCGTCACGCCACGGGCGAAGCCGAGACCATCGACTACGACCTGCTGCACGTCGTGCCGCCGCAGTCCGCGCCGGACTGGCTCAAGACGAGCCCGCTCGCCGACCCGGCCGACCCCGCCGGGTACGTCGAGGTGGACCGGCACACGCTGCGGCACGTCCGGTACCCGACCGTCTTCGCCCTGGGTGACGCCGGCTCGACGCCGAACTCCAAGACCGGCGCGGCGATCCGCAAGCAGGCCCCGGTCGTGGTGCGCAACCTCATCGCCGCCGCGGAGGGACGACCGCTGCCGGCCGTGTACGGCGGTTACGCCTCCTGCCCGCTGACGACGGCACGGGACCGGATGCTGCTCGCCGAGTTCGACTACAGCATGCGACCCACGCCGAGCTTCCCGTTCCTCGACACCACCAGGGAGCGCCGGGACATGTGGTACCTCAAGCGGTACGGACTGCCGGCCCTCTACTGGAACCTCATGCTCAAGGGCCTGGCCTGACGGCGTCCTCCGGTGCTCGGGCCACGTCGACGGTCACCGTCGGTCCCGTGGTCAGCGTGTTGTGCACCGTGCAGTGCGAGGCCACCGCCAACAGGGCCTGGGTGCGCGTGGCCGGGAACCCGTCCGGCAGTCGGAGCGCCAGCCGCACCTCCTCGACCCGGGCCGGCCGGTCCTCGGCCATCCGGTAGGTGACGGACACCCCCAGCCCGTTGCGGTCCACGCCGTGCCGGGTGAGGTACCGCCCGGCGTAGAAGGCCACGCAGGTGGCCAGCGACGCCACGAACAGTTCCGTCGGCGTCGGCGCCGTGTCGTCGCCGTCGGCCTCCGCCGGCTGGTCCACCCGCATCCGGTGCCCCCGCACCGTGAACTCGTACGCCTCGCCGGCCGTCCAGCCGACGTCCACGGTGCCGACCTGCCCACTCATCCTCGTCGCCCCCTCGTCTCGCGCCGATTCCAGTCAACATCCACCGACGCGCGCCCGACGATGTGCCGATCGGCCCCGATCGGGGGACCTTGGGCCCGGTGTGGAGGGTCCGGGCGGAATCAACCGACGTCGATCGACGGCAATTTTTCCCTCGTCGATCTTGTCCCGCCATCTGGTAGGCAGTCCCATTTCCGGCTCCCCGAGCGTCGGCGCCAATCGCATTACTGACCAGTAAGGACGGGTGTGAATACCGCCAATCGCCTGAGTTGCCGCCGATCGGGCCTTCGGGATCCAAGCTCTGAGATCAGGTCCGATCGGCGCAACTGGAACTCTTGCCATCAATGACAAACGTGTGACAACTTCGACGAGCCCGATCGGCCGAGCCTCACCGGCCGAACGGCTGCCCGGGGCTGCCCGAAAGGGTTGCCCGTGCTCAGCTCCAGGAGGTTTCCACATGCGACTCTCCGGGTCTCCGCGGCGTCACGCCACCGCCCTCACGGTGGCCGGCGCGCTGGTCGTCGGCTCACTGGCCGGCGCGCCGGCGCACGCCGCACCCGGGACGTCCGCGTCCCCCGAACAGGCCACCGCGCTCGCCGCCGCACTCGGCGACCGCTCCGCCGGCACGTACGCCGAAGCCGGCGGCGCGATGGTGGTCACGGTGACCGACGACGCCGCGGCCCGCAAGGTCCGCGCGGCCGGCGCCACCCCCAAGCTCGTCAGCCGAGGCGCGGACGACCTGGCCCGCGCCACCACCGCCCTCGAGAAGTCCGCCCGCATCCCCGGCACCGCCTGGTGGACCGACCCGGCCACCAACCAGGTCGTCGTCTCCGTCGACAGCACCGTCACCGGCGCGAAGCTGGACCGGGTGAACGCGGTGGCCCGCGCGCTCGACGGCACCGTCCGGATCGAGCGCGAGGCCGGCACGCTGAGCACCCGCGTCGCCGGCGGCGAGGCCATCTACGCCGAGGGCGGCGGACGCTGCTCGCTCGGCTTCAACGTGCGCAGCGGCTCGACGTACTACTTCCTGACCGCCGGGCACTGCACCGCCATCGCCGCCACCTGGTACGCCGACTCGGGGCAGAGCGGCCAACTCGGCACCGGCGGCACCGGGAGCTTCCCGGGCAACGACTACGGAATCGTGCAGCACACGAACGCCGGCGCGGCCGAGGGCAGCGTCTCCCTCTACAACGGCGGCAAGCAGGCCATCACCGGCGCGGCGGACGCCTTCGTCGGGCAGTCGGTGCAGCGCTCGGGCAGCACCACCGGCCTGCACGGCGGCACGGTGCAGGCGCTCGACGCCACGGTGAACTACGCCGAGGGCAGCGTCTCCGGCCTGATCCGCACCACGGTCTGCGCCGAGCCGGGCGACAGCGGCGGCTCGCTGTTCGGCGGCAGCAGCGCGGTCGGCCTGACCTCCGGCGGCAACGGTGACTGCTCCTCGGGCGGGACGACCTACTTCCAGCCGGTCACCGAGGCGCTGAGCGTCTACGGCGTGGACCTCGTCTGAGCCGAACCGCATGCGGGACGGGCCACCGGGTAACCGGTGGCCCGTCTTCGCGTGCGGGGTGATCATCCTGATGTGGTGGCCGGGTCAGGGCGTTTGCCGAAACGGCAAGGATCCTTGCTGCCCTGGCCGCGGTCGGGGCACGATGGCGGCGCCGGGACGAGAGCGCCCGGCGGCGAAGGAGGCAGGCATGACCGCGCACCAGCACGGGCACCACGAGAACCCGCCGGCGGACACCGATCCCGCCCGGTTCTGGGACGAGCGCTACGGACAGTCGGACCGGATCTGGAGCGGCCGAGTGAACCCGGTCCTCGCCGAGGTGGCCGCCGAGCTGTCGCCCGGCACCGTGCTCGACCTGGGCTCCGGCGAGGGTGGCGACGCGATCTGGCTGGCCGCGCGGGGCTGGCGGGTCACCGCCGTGGACGTCTCGTCCGTCGCGCTGGACCGCCTCGCGGCGGAGGCCGAGCGGGCCGGCGTGGCGGAACGGATCACCACCCTCCGGCACGACGTGACCCAGGGCTTCCCGCCCGGCCGGTTCGACCTGGTGTCGGCGCAGTTCTTCCAGTCACCGCTGGTCCTGCCCCGGGAGAAGGTGCTGCCCCCGGCCGCCGCGGCGGTCGCGCCCGGTGGCCGGCTGCTCGTCGTCGAGCACGGCGCGCCGCCACCGTGGTCCGGGCTCGACCCGGACGACCCGCGCTTCGCCACCCCGGAGGAGATCCTGGCCGCCGTAGACCTCGACGCCGACGGCTGGGAGATCGAGCGGCTGGGGGCGGCGCACCGCACCGCCACCCACGACGGTCACACGGGCGAACTGGTCGACCACGTCGTCCTGGCCCGCCGCCGCTGACCACCCGCCCCCACCCGCCCCGCCGGACCGCCCTTGTTGCAAGATAGTGGCAACAACCAAAGACCGGCAGAAACGCGGAGGACCAGATGGCGGTCTATACCCTGCCCGACATGCCCTACGACTACGGGGCGCTGGAGCCGGCCATGTCCGGCGAGATCCTGGAGCTGCACCACAGCAAGCACCACGCGGCGTACGTCAAGGGCGCCAACGACGGCCTGGAGCGGCTCGCCGAGGCCCGCGAGAAGGGCGACTTCGCCACGCTGGTCGGCCTGGAGAAGACGTTCGCGTTCAACCTGTCCGGGCACGTGCTGCACTCGATCTTCTGGGGCAACCTGTCCCCGGACGGCGGCGACCGTCCGGACGGTGAGCTGGCGGCCGCGATCGACGAGCACCTCGGCTCGTTCGACGCGTTCGTCGGCCAGCTCTCGGCGGCGACCAAGGGCGTGCAGGGCTCCGGCTGGGGCGTCCTCGCGTGGGAGCCGCTCGGGGGGCGGCTGATCGTCGAGCAGGTCTACGACCACCACGGCAACGTCGGGCAGGGCGCCACGCCGCTGCTGGTGTTCGACGCGTGGGAGCACGCCTACTACCTGCAGTACCGCAACGTGCGCCCGGACTACGTCGACCGGCTGTGGAACCTGGTCGACTGGTCGGACGTGACCGCGCGCTTCGACGCCGCCCGTGCCGCGACGCCGACGAACTGAATGAGCGCGCCGACCCCCGCCGCGGCGGAGCTGCTCCAGCGAGCCGCCGGGGTGATCGCGGCCCGGCACCGCGGTGACCTCGCCGGCGCCGAGGAGCTGCTCGCCGCGTTCCCCGGCGAGCAGGCCCGCACCCTCGGGTTCTACCTGCTCGCCGACCTGGCCCTCGGGCTGGTCCGGGCGGGCAGTGGCCAGAGCATGGACGACCTGGTGCGGGAGCTTTCCCTGCTCGTCGCCGCGAACGCCGGCGACCCGCCCCCGACGGGCTGACGACGGTTCCCCGTCGGGCCGTCCCGGCGGGGAACCGTCACGCCCGTGCCGGCGGACGGGGTCGGGTCAGCAGCAGGACCAGCAGGCCGCCGGCGCACAACGCCGCGCTCATCCCGTACGCCCAGCGGTAGCCGACCTGCGCCGCGATCCCGAGCAGCGGACCGGCGAGCATGGCGCCGATCGGGAACGAGTTGGTGAACAGCGTGGTCGCCCGACCGGGTTGGCCCGGCAGCAGGTCCTGCACGTAGGTGATGGCGACGCCCGACACCGCGGCGATGAACATCGCGTTGACCGGCTGCGCCAGCAGCAGCACCGCGACGGTCGGTGCCGCGGCGGCGACCGCGTAGTAGGCGACGCCGCAACCGGCGCCGAGCAGGATCAGCGTCCGCAGCCGGACCCGCGCGGTCAACACGCCCAACCCGAGCATCAGCGGGATCTCCAACGCCGCGCACAGGCCCAGCACGAGCCCGGCGTCGGCCGGCTCGCCGCCCAGGTCCCGGCCGATGAACAGCGGCATCGCCTGCACGCCGAGCGTCATCGGGCACTGCACCAGGACGAAGGCGACCACGGTGAACGCCAGCCGCCACCGCGACGCGCCGGGCGCCTCGACGCCGGGAACGTCGGCCGCCGGTCGGGCCGGGACGGGCAGCTCCGCCAACCGGAACGCGGCCAGCAGCGCCGCCGCCGCGTACAGCCCGGCCGCGACGCCGTAGACCAGCCGGAAACCGCCGACGGAGAGCAGGACCGCGGCCAACGCCGGGCCGGCCACCCAGGCCAGCGAGAACACGGTACGCAGCACGCTGATGCCCAGGGCGGCCCGACCCGGACTGTCCCGGTCGAGGAGCTGGCGGGCGTAGGCGAACGACTGCGGGAACAGCGAGTTGGCCAACGCGACGGCGGTCGCGGTCAGCCCCAGCAGGACCCAGTAGTCCCGCACGACCGCGGTCAGGCCGGCGCCCACCATCCCGGCCAGCGCCGCGCCGACGAGCAGCCGGCGACGGATCGGCCGTCGGTCCGACAGGCGGCCGACCAGTGTGGAGATTGTGACGCCGGACAGCGGCGCGACGACCAGGAACACGGTCACCCGCAGCGGATCCGCGCCGACCTCGCTGTCGAGGAACAGCGACAGGAACGGGAGCACCACGGCGACGGACAGGCCGACGCTGAGGAACATCAGCGCCAGGGGGAGCAGCCGGAGGCGGCCGGCGCGCGCCGCCGGCCTGGTGTCCACAGCCATGCGGCGGACTGTACGCCGCACCGGTGACAGCCCTCTCCGCACGCGACCCGCACGGCGTCCTTACCGTCCTCGAACATGCCCCGGCTAGCGTCGGCGCACATGACGGAACGGGAAGCGGTGGCACACCTGCTGCGGCGGGCGACGTTCGGGCCGACCGCCGACGAGGTGGACGCCGCCGAACGGGCCGGTCTCGCCGCCACCCTCGACCGGCTGCTCGACCCCGTCGGGGCGGACCGGGGCGCGGCGGCCACCCCGACACCCGATCTCGGCCCGGACCCGGCGGCGGCGCTCGACAAGGGGGCCACGCGCGAGCAGCGTCAGGAGGCCAACCGCCGGCGTCGCGAACAGGCGACCGCGCTGACCGACTGGTGGCTGGCGCGGATGGTCGCCGCCGAGCACCAGTGCGACGAGAAGCTGCTGTTCTTCTGGCACGGACACTGGGCGACGAGCGTGCAGAAGGTTCGCTCGGCGCCGCTGATGCTGCGCCAGATGGAGACGCTGCGCCGGCTCGGTCGCGGACCGCTGCCCCCGCTGGTGGACGCCATGGTGCGCGACCCGGCGCTGATCCTCTGGCTCGACGGCCAGCAGAACACCCGACAGGCGCCGAACGAGAACCTGGCCCGGGAACTGATGGAGCTGTTCACGCTCGGCATCGCCGGGGGCTACGACGAGACCGACGTCAAGGAGGGCGCGCGGGCCCTCACCGGCTGGACGGTCGACCGGCGGACCGGGGCCGCCCGTTTCGTGCCCCGTCGGCACGACCCGGGGCGCAAGACGATCCTCGGCCGCAGCGCCGCCTTCGACGCCGGCTCCTACGCCGCACTACTCGCCGGCCGCCAGGAGACCTCCCGGTTCGTCGCCGGCCGGCTCTGGTTCCGCTACGCCGGCGCGCAGGTGCCCGCGCCGGCGGACCTCGCCGGCCCGGACACCGTCGGCACCCTACGCCGGATCTTCACCGCCCCGGCGTTCGCGCAGACCCGGGACACGCTGGTCAAGCAGCCCGTCGAGTGGTTGGTCGGCGCGGCCCGGCAACTCGGTGTCCGGCCCTCGGCGCTGCCCGAGGCGGGGCGACGCCGGCTCCTGGCCGGACTGAACGCCCTGGACCAGGTGCCGCTGCGTCCACCGAGCGTCGGCGGCTGGCCGGCCGGCACGGCGTGGCTGACCACGTCGTCCCTGCAGGCCCGGCTGCGGGTGGCCGACCACCTGGCCGCCGTCGCCGATCCGGCGGTGCTGGACCGGCTCACCGCCGCGCCGCCGGCCGGTCGACCAGAGGCCCTGGCCCGACTGCTGGTGGTCGACCGGTGGAGCGACCGCACCCGGGCGGCCCTGACCCCGCTGGCCGGGCAACCGCGCCGGCTGCTGGTGGCCGCGCTGGTCAGTCCCGAGTACGCGGTCAGTTGAGAGGAGCGATCCGTGGATGTCCTGACCCGACGGCGGTTCCTGGTGGCCAGCGGCGTGGTCGGTGCGACCGCCCTGGCCGGCGGCGCCGCCGCGTACCGCCTCAGTGACCTGCTCGCCACCGCCGGCGACCGGGACCCGCAGGCCCGCACGCTGGTCCTGGTCACGCTGTACGGCGGCAACGACGGCCTGAACACGGTCGTCCCGTACGCCGACCCCGCCTACCGGGACGCGCGACCCGACCTGGCGTACGCGGCCGAGGACGTGCTCCGGCTCGACGACGGCTTCGGACTCAACCCGGCGCTCCCCGGCCTGCACCGCGCGTACGGCACGGGCCGGCTCGCGGTGGTGCGGGGCGTCGGCTACCCGAAACCGGACCGCAGCCACTTCCGGTCCATGGACATCTGGCAGACCGCCCAGCCGGACCGGCCCGGCACCACCGGCTGGCTCGGCCGTTGGCTGGACCGGGCCGGCGGCGACCCCCGGCTCGCCGTCTCGTTCGAGCCCGCGCTGCCGCCCCTGCTGGCCGGCGAACGCGGGGCCGGGGCGTCGGTGCCGGTGACGGTCCGGGAGGGGGCCCCGCCACTCGGCGCGGAGACGTCCGCGGCGCTCGCCGCCGCCGCGCCGGACGACTCGCCCGCCCGGGCCCGCGCCGCGGCCTGCTTCGCCGACCTGCGGGCGGTGGACGAGATGGTCGGTCGGGTGCGCGCCACGCCAGCGGGGGAGGAGGCCGGGGACGACGGGGAGACCGCTCCGGCCACCGCCACCGGTGGCGCCCGGGTCACCCTGGACGCGCAGCTCGACCTGGTCGCCCGGTGCGTCGAGGCCGGCGTGGCCACGCGCGTGTTCTCCGTCTCGCTCGGCGGCTTCGACACCCACGCCGACGAGAAGCAACTCCAGCAGGTGCTGCTCGGACAGCTCGACGGTGCGCTGAGCCGCTTCGCCGACCGGATGGCGCGCACCGAGGCCGGGCGGAAGGTGGTGGTGGCGGTCTACTCGGAGTTCGGCCGCCGGGTACGGGCCAACGCCTCCGACGGCACCGACCACGGCACCGCCTCGAACGTGCTGCTGCTCGGCGCGCCGGTAGACGGCGGCCTGCACGGCGAGCCGCCCAGCCTGACCGACCTCGACGACGGCGACCTGAAGCACACCACCGACTTCCGGGACGTCTACGCCACCCTGCTGGAGCGGGTGCTGGACACCGATCCGGGCGCGATCCTGGGCGACTGGCGGGGGCGGCTCACCGGCGTGCTCTGACCTCGCGCCCGATCACCCGACGGCGGTGGGGGAGGGGGGCGCGCTGCCGCCGCGCGGCCCCTCGGCGGTCATCAGCCGGACGATCTCCGCCCGGTCGGCCGCCGACGGCAGCCCCCACTCCGGCCGGTAGCCGTACACCTGGTCCAGCGGGGTGGAGGCGGTGCGGCCGTCGAGGATCTCGACGGCGTCGGTGCCGATCAGACCGGGATGTTCGACGCCGCACGCCTCCGCGACCTTGACCAGGTCGCGACGCAGCGTGCGGATGTAGTTGGCGGCCCGCACCGACTTGCGGGCCGGGTCCAGCCCTCGCGCCAGCCAGGTGTTCTGGGTGGCGACGCCGGTGGGGCAGGTGTCGGTGTGGCACTTCTGCGCCTGGATGCAGCCGATCGCCAGCATGGCCTCCCGGCCGACGTTGACCATGTCGGCGCCGAGCGCGAACGCCACCACCGCGTTGTCCGGCAGGCCGAGCTTGCCGGCGCCGACGAACACCACCTGCTCGTGCAGGTCGCGCTCGGCGAAGGTCCGGTAGACCCGGGAGAAGCCCTGCTGGAACGGCAACGAGACCGAGTCGCTGAAGATCAGCGGGGCGGCGCCGGTGCCGCCCTCGCCGCCGTCGACGGTCACGAAGTCGACGCCCCGGCCGGTGTCCCGCATCAGCGTGGCCAGCTCCTCCCAGAAGCCCAGGTCACCGACGGCGGACTTGATGCCCACCGGCAGCCCGGTCTCGGCGGCGAGCAGCTCCACCCAGTCCAGCAGGCTGTCGCAGTCGGAGAACTCGGCGTGCCGGGACGGGCTGACGCAGTCCTGGCCCTGGGGGATGCCCCGGGTGGCGGCGATCTCGGCGGAGACCTTCGCCGCCGGCAGCAGGCCGCCGAGGCTGGGCTTCGCGCCCTGGCTGAGCTTGATCTCCAGCGCCCGCACCGGCGCGCCGGCGACCAGCTCCTTGAGCCGGTCCAGGCTGAACCGGCCGCGTTCGTCCCGGCAGCCGAAGTAGGCGGTGCCCAGCTGGAAGACCAGCTCACCGCCCTTGCGGTGGTGGGGCGACAGGCCGCCCTCGCCGGTGTTCTGCAGGCAGCCGGCCAGCGCGGCGCCCCGGTTGAGCGCCTCCACCGCGTTGCCGGAGAGCGAGCCGAAACTCATCCCGGAGATGTTGACCACCGACTCCGGACGGAAGGCGCCCGGCCGGCCGCGCGCCGCGCCCAGCACCTTGGCACAGGGCAACGTCACGTCGTGCCCGGCGCCCGGGGCCGACGGTGGCACCGCCCGACCGAACGTCCGGTGTTTGATGATCGGGTAGCCGGCCGTGTGCTCGATGTCGTTGTCGGTGCCGAACCCGAAGTAGTTGTTCTCCTGTTTCGCCGAGGCGTACACCCAGCGCCGCTGGTCGCGGGTGAAGGGCCGCTCCTCGTCGTTGCCGGCCACGACGTACTGGCGCAGCTCCGGCCCGATCGACTCGATCAGGTAGCGGGCGTGCCCGAGGACGGGGAAGTTGCGCCGCAGCGCGTGGTCACGTTGCAGCAGGTCGCGCGCGGCGATCGCGGCCACGGCGGCGACGGCGGCGGGTACGGCTCTCCTGGCCCAGCTCATCCCGCCACTCTTTCCGCCACGGCCCCCGGTCAAACTCCGTGGAACCCGGCCGGCGCGCGCGGTGTCATGAAGGTGGACCGAGGTGGAGGTCGCGGACGCCGAGGACGTGGTCCAGGAGGCGTTCGTGAAGGCGTACCGGAAGCTGTCCCGGTACCGGGGCGAGGCGTCGTTCCGGTCCTGGCTGCTGGCCATCGTGGCCAACGAGAGCCGGAACCTGCACCGGTCGCGTACCCGGCGGGACGGGCTGACGTTCCGGGCGGCGACGGCCGGCCCGACGACGGAGGCCACCACCGACGACGGCCTCGGCGCGGTGCTCGCCGCCGAGCGACGGGCCGCGCTGGTGGACGCGCTGCGCCGGCTGCCGGCACGGGACCGCGAGGTGATCGTCTGCCGCTACCTGCTCGACCTCGGCGAGGAGGAGACCGTGACCGTGCTGGGGCTCCCCCGGGGCACGGTGAAGTCGCGGACCCACCGGGCGCTGGCGAAGCTGCGCGGCCTGCTCGACCGCGAGGTGGTGCACCGTGGATGACCTGGAGCGGGAGCTGCGCGACCTGGCCGCATGGCTGGAGCCGGCCGGGTCGCCGGACGTGACCGCCCGGGTCCGCGCCCGCCTCGCCGAGCCGGCGCCGCGACGCCGGTGGCGGTACGGGCTGGCGGCCGCGCTCGCCGTCCTGCTCGTGGTGGCGCTGCCGCCGGGCCGGGCCGCCCTGGCCGACGCGGTGGCCGGGCTGCTGCGTTTCGCCGGCGTGGTCGTCGACACGTCGTCCACGCCACCGCCCCCCGGCTGCGCCCCGTCGCCGCTGCCGGGGCAGCGCCCGGTCACGCTGGTCGAGGCGCAGCGGCAGGTCCGCTTCCCGATCCGGGTGCCGGCCCGGCTCGGCGCACCGGAGCGGGTGCTGGTGGCCGACCCGGACGATGCCGGCGGCCACCGGGTCGCGAGCCTGCTCTACCGGGGCGGCGCGCTGCGGCTGGACGCCTTCGACGGCGCGCTCGACCCCGTGTTCCACAAGCAGGCGGCCGGGGCGGACGTCACGTTCACCCAGGTGCGCGGCGACTTCGCGATCTGGGTCGGCGGCCCGCACGCGCTCGCGTACGTGGACCGGGGCGGGACGGTGCGGGTGGCCACCGCGCGCCTGTCCGCCGCGACGCTGATCTGGCAGCACGCCGGGGTGAGTTACCGGCTGGAGGGCGACCTCGGACGGGACGAGGCGATCGGGATCGCGGGCTCGCTGGGCTGAGGCGGGAACCTTCCGGGCGCGGCCGGTGTCCTGTTGGCGAGGCTCGTCGTCGATCGGGGGTGCGGGATGTCGCGTCCGGGCCGGGTCCTGGTGGTGTCGGTGGTGGTGCTGGCCGGCTGCACGACCGCGGGGCCGCCGGACCCGCCGCGGTCGGACGTCGCCTCCTCCGCGTCGACAGGCTGTCCGTCCCGGGTGGACACCGGGCCGCTGCCGGAGTGGGCGGACGCCGGCTTCAGCGGCGACACCCGGGTGCCGCACGTGCTCGGCGCCCGGGGCGACATCGTCGCGATCCTGTTCGGGCATCCGCTCACCCACGGCCGCGGCGACGGGCCGGCCAACAAGGTCCTCTGGGTGGCGCGCCCGGCGCCGGGCGCGACCGACCCGGCGACGTCCGCCACTCTGGTGATCACCGCGAGCCGGGACGGCACCGCCACCCGGGTCACGCGGGAGGTGGCCGGCGGGCCCGGACCGTCCATCGTCGACCTGCCGGCGCCCGGTTGCTGGCACCTGCGGTTGGAGTGGTCCGGCCGCGTCGACACGCTGGACCTCACCTACCGCTCCGGTGCCGGCTGAGCCGGGCATGGCCGCGCCCGGCGCGGGTAACGCCTGGGCATGGCGAAGTACACCAGGCCCGAGCTGCGGGAACGGCTCAAGGAGGAGATCAAGGCCTCCGACAAGGGTGGGCGGCCGGGGCAGTGGTCCGCCCGCAAGTCGCAGCTGCTGACGAACGAGTACAAGAAGCGCGGTGGGGGCTTCGAGGGACCGAAGGACGAGCGGCAGCGCTCGCTGCAACGCTGGGGCGGCGAGCAGTGGCAGACCCGGTCCGGGGACACCCGCGCGCGCAAGGACGGCGAAACCCGCCGTTACCTGCCGAAACAGGCCTGGGAGGAGCTGTCGGAGAAGGAGCGCCAAGCGACCGACACCCGCAAGCGGCGGGCGTCGCGCTCCGGCCGGCAGTACGTGTCGAACACCGGCCCGGCGAAGCGGGCCCGCCGGGACGCGACGGCGGCGGAGCAGGTGAACGAGCTGCCGGTGGCCGAGGCGGTCAAACTCGTGCGGGGCCTCGACACGCGTCAGCTGAACGCGGCGTTGCGCCGGGAACGCGGCGGCAAGGCCCGCAAGACGCTGATCGGACGCCTGGAGTCGGAACTCGGCCGGCGCCGCGCGGCCTGAGCCCGACGGCGTGGCCCGGCGCGGCCTCCCCGCGCCGGGCCACAGCGGTCAGCCCGCCGCGCAGGTGGGCGTGCCGGAGGGGGCCGTGCCGGTCCCCTGGAAGCCGAACTCGGTGCTGCCGCCGGCACCGACCTGGCCGTTGTAGGCGACGTTGCGGAACGTCACCGCGCCACTGGCGCCGCTGGCCTGGGCGCTCCACGTGTTGGTGACCGCCGAGCCGGACGGCACGGTGAGCGTCACCGTCCAGCCGTTGAGCGCGCCGGCGCCGGCGGTGACGCGCACGGTGGTGACGAACCCGCCGGGCCACTGGTTGGTGGTGAGCGACGCGGTGCACCCGCCGCCGGTGGGCGGGGGAGTCGTGGGCGGCGCGGTGGTGGGCGGCGTGGTCGTCGGCGGAGTCGTGGTCGGGGGCGTGGTGGTCGGCGGCGTGGTGGTCGGCGGCGGCGTGCCGCCGGCGTTGAGCGCGTCGAGCGCGGCGGTGTAGGCCGCCTTCTTGTTGCCGTTGCCGTCGAAGAGCAGCGGGGTGCCGCCGGCCCGCCAGGAGTCGCTGTCCCGGATTCCCCAGACGGTGATGCCGGTGCACCGCGACACGGCCAGGCAGTCCTTGACCACGTTGGCGTACGTGGTGGCCTGGGCGCTGCCCGAACCCTCGATGTCGAGTTCGGTGATCTGCACGTCGACGCCGAGGGCGGCGAAGTTCTGCAACGTGGTGCGGTAGTTGCTCGGGTACGGCGAGCCGCTGTTGAAGTGCGACTGCAGGCCGACGCAGTCGATCGGCACGCCCCGGGCCTTGAAGTCCTTGACCAGGTTGTAGACGCCCTGGGTCTTGGCCCAGGTCCAGTTGTCGGTGTTGTAGTCGTTGTAGCAGAGCTTGGCGCCCGGGTCGGCGGCGCGCGCGGTGCGGAACGCCACCTCGATCCAGTCGTTGCCGGTGCGCTGGAGGTTGGAGTCGCGCCGGCCGCCGCTGCCGTCGTCGAACGCCTCGTTGACCACGTCCCAGGCGTAGATCTTGCCCTTGTAGTGGGTGGCGACCTGGGTGATGTGGTTGACCATCGCCTGGCGCAGCGCGCTGCCGGACAGGTTCTGCGCCCAGCCGGGCTGTTGCGAGTGCCAGGCCAGCGCGTGGCCGCGTACCCGCATGCCGTTGGCCTGGGCGTGGGCGACGATCCGGTCGGCGTTGGTGTAGCTGAACTGGCCCTGGGACGGCTCGGTGGCGTCCCACTTCATCTCGTTCTCGGGGGTGACCATAGTGAACTCGCGGTTCAGGATGCCGACGTACGTGGCGTCCGACAGCTTGTTCGCGGCCACCGCGGTGCCGAAGTAGCGGCCCTGTTCCGCCGCCGCCGCGCCCAGGGTGGTCCCGGCGCTGGCGCTGGTCGCCATCGCGACCGTGGCCGCGACCAGCGCCGCGCCGACGGCGGCCGACAGCAGGGCGGCACGCGGCCGGTATCGGGCGGTCGGGCTCCCGCTGCCGCGGGCGAGCACCTTGTCCATCACGAAGCCTTTCTCACGGGTGGTGGATGAGGAGCCCGCTCCGACGACTTGCCCGCCACGGCGCCGGCGCGGCGCGGCTGCCCGGGGCCGCGCGTGCCGGGGTGCGTTCCCCGCCACCGTGAGTCGGTCGGAGGCCGCTCCCGCGGGAGGGCTCCATTCGCGACCGTCATTCTCCGCATCGGGCCGCAACAACGTCAACGATTTCCGGAAGGTCGCGGCGGGGCCGGTCGGGGGACCGGCCCCGCCGCGACGGTCGAGACGGGCTACCGGCGCGGCTGCTGCGGGACGCGGGGCAGCACGAACGGCGGGCCGGAGAAGATGAGGTCGGCCTTCATCTCCTGGTACGCGCGCTTGGGCCGGTAGTTCTCGTCGTACGCGGTGGCCAGTCCCTCCGGCGGGTTCTCGAACCAGTCCGGCACCCAGGAGTGCCGGTCGGTGAAGCCCCAGAGCGTGAACGACAGGCAGTGCCGCTCGGCCAGGCAGGCCCGCAGCAACGTGCTGAAGTTCGCCGCGGACGCCTGCAACCGCGGGTTGATCTCGGCGGAGTCACCCGCCTGGACCCCGGCGGTGAGCTGGCTGCGCACGTCGACCTCGGTGAACGCGGTGGCCAGCCCCAGGCCGGCGAACCTGCGCAGCGCCGCGGCGACCTGGAGGGTGTCGTAGTTGCCGTACTGGGTGCCCAGGTGCCCCTGGCTGCCGACCCCGTCGATCGGCACCCCACGGGCGCGCAGGTCACGGGCCATCTCGTAGACGAACTGCGTCTTGTCGTCGGCCGGGTTGCCGGAGCCGAACGCCTCGATGTTGTAGTCGTTGTAGAACAGCAGCGCCTTCGGGTCGGCGGCCCGGGCCCAGCGGAACGCGTCAGCGATGTAGCCGGGACCGAGGTTCTCCGCCCAGAAGCCCTTGTAGTGCAGCGTGGACGGGGTGTCCCAGGGGTCGCTGACCGCCTCGTTCACCACGTCCCACTGCCAGATCCGGCCCTTGAAGTGGCGCACCACCGCGGTGACGTGGTCGCGCAGGATCCGGCGCAGCTCGGCCTTGTCGATCGAGCCGTCCGCGACCCCCTCGGTGAGCCAGGCCGGCAGCTGGTTGTGCCACACGAGCACGTGGCCACGGACCCGCTGGCCGTGCTGGCGGGCGAAGTCGACCAGTCGGTCGGCCGGTCCCCAGTTGTAGGTGCCCCGGGTCGGCTCCAGGCTCTCCCACTTCATCGCGTTCTCGGCGGTGACGGTGGAGAACTCGGACCCGGCCAGCTCGCGGTAGCGCGGGTCGGCGGGGTCGGCGAGCGCGTCCATGTCCACCGCGGTGCCGATGTACAGGCCGTGCCGCTGGGCCAGCGCGCGCAGGCTCTGCGCGGCCGGATCGTACGGGCGGCCGGCGGTGGCGGGTGCGACGTTGAGGGCGGCGACGGTGGCCACGGCGACCGCGCCGGCGACGATCCAGCGTCTCAGCTTCATGGTCGTTCCTTCCGGAGGGACGGTTCCGAAACTTTCGGGATACTTCCGAAAGTGACCCGGAACACTACGGACGTCGATGTCGGTCGTCAACCGTCCCTGCGGGACGCTCACTCCTGCCGGTAGGTGGCGTGGTCGAAGTCGGCGTATCCGCCGTCGCCCCCGAGGTCCTGCACCCAGAGGCCGAGGAACGCGCCGGTGAAGCCCCAGGCGGCCGGCTCGCCGTCGACGACGAGGGCGGCGTGCTCGTCGGAGAGGATCGTCGCGTCCAGGTCGACCGGCAGGTCCCGCCAGCCGTCGCCCAGGTCGTACCCGACGTGGACCACCGGCCCGTCGAACCGCGCCCGCAGCCCGACCCGCGCGCCGTCGCCGGCGTCCACGGTGAACTCCGGATACGCGGTCCGCCGGCCCCGGTCGCAGCTCAGCAGCTCGAGCACCCGGCGGCCGTCGTCGGCCCGGGTGAGGTAGAGGTGATGCCAGTTGGTGGTGTTGTAGTACGCGGCGACTCCGGCCAGCTGCCGGTGGTCGGCCGGGTCGAACTCGACGACGGTCTCCAGCACGCACCGCTCGGCGCCGACCCGCCGGGCGACCAGGCTCGGTGTCTGCCGGCCCACCGGCGACTGCCCGCCGTGCAGCCGCAGGTGCGACGGGCGCGCCGTCAGGTCCAGCCAGTCGTCGCCGGCCGGGCGGCGCAGCGTCGACCAGCGGGCGGACAGCGTGGGTCCGTCGAAGTGGTCGGTGGCCGGCTCCTCCGGCCAGGGGTGCGCGGGCAGGTCCGGCGCCGCGACGGTGTCGGCCGGCACGCGACCGGGCACGGTGGGCCACTGCCCGGCCGGCCAGTCGACCCGCTGGATCGCGGTCTCCCGCCCGAGGACGCAGTTGCCCAGCGGGGAGTAGGGGCGGGCCGCCAGGTGGGCGAGGTACCAGTCGCCCTGCTGCGTCTCGACCAGGCACCCGTGGCCCGCCTTCTGCAGCCGCAGCTCCGGCCGGCCGGCGGAGGTGAGCAGCGGTCCCCTCGGGTCGGCCAGGTAGGGGCCGAGCAGGTGGCGGGAGCGGGCGACCGTGACCTGGTGCTCCCAACTGGTCCCGCCCTCGGCCGTGACCAGCCAGTACCAGCCGTCGCGCCGGTAGAGGTGCGGACCCTCGGTCAGCCCGGCCGAGGTGCCGTGGAAGATGATCCGCGCCTCGCCGACCAGCCGTCGTCGTTCGCGGTCGTAGCGCTGGATCTCGATCCCGCCGAAGCGGTCCCGGCCCGGTCGCCAGTCCGCGCTCAGGCTCAGCAGCCAGGTGCTGCCGTCGGTGTCGTGGAACAGCGCCGCGTCGAAGCCGTGCGCGTGCAGCTTCACCGGGTCCGACCAGGGCCCGCCGATGTCCGGGGCGGTGATCAGGTAGTTCTGCGGGTCCCAGTAGCCGCTGGCGAAGCTGGCGACGTCGCTGTAGACGAGGTGGAACAACCCGTCGTGCCAGGTCAGGTCCGGCGCCCACACCCCGTTGGAGTCCCCGCAGCCCCGCAGGTCCAGCAGCCGGCGCTCGGTGACGATCCCGCCGAGCGGGCGCCAGTGCACCAGGTCGCGGGAGTGGTGGATCCCGACCCCCGGATACCACTCGAAGGTCGAGGTGGCCAGGTAGTAGTCGTCGCCGACACGCAGGATCGAGGGATCCGGGTGGAACCCGGTGAGGACCGGGTTGCGGATCGACCGGGTGACGGCGGGCAGGGGGGCGATCTCGGTCGACATCGGCGACTCCTCGGGCTCGGTCCACTGACGACGTTCCGGAACTTCCGCTCCGGACAGTGCGGAGTTGCGGCCCACCGTATCGGCTCGACGCAGCTGCCGGGGAGCCTTGACCGGGGCACAGACGGGTCGTAACCTACCGGCCAATGCCGGAAGACGTTTCGCTCCATCGCTGAAAGTTCCGGAGATCCCGTGTCCGACAAGGTCACCATCGCGACGATCGCACGCCTGGCCGGCGTCTCGGTGCCGACGGTCTCGCGGGTGGTCAACGGCCGCTCCGACGTCTCCCCGCAGACGCGGGAGCGGATCGAGCAGCTGCTCGCGCGGCACGGCTACCGTCGCCGTCCGCCGAGCATGCGGGCCAGCTCCGGCCTGATCGACCTGGTCTTCAACGACCTGGACAGCCCGTGGGCGGTCGAGATCATCCGGGGGGTCGAGGACGTCGCGCACGCGGCCGGCATCGGCACCGTGGTGTCCGCCATCCACCGGCGTACCTCGTCGGCGCGGCAGTGGCTGCACAATCTCAGGGTCCGCTCGACCGAGGGCGTCATCTTCGTGACCTCGACCCTGGAGGCGCCGCTGCAGGCGGAGCTGAGCCGGCTCAACCTCCCGGTCGTCATCGTCGACCCGGCCGGCGTGCCGCCGCAGGAGGCACCGGCGATCGGCGCGACCAACTGGGTCGGCAGTCTGCGGGCCACCGAGTACCTGCTCGGTCTCGGCCACCGGCGGATCGGGTTCATCGGCGGACCGGCGCATCTGATGTGCAGCCGGGCCCGCCTGGACGGTTACCGGGCGGCACTGGAAGCCGCCGGTCTCGGGGTGGACGACGAGCTGATCCGTCCGGGCAACTTCTACCACGAGGCCGGTTTCACCGGGGGCGAGCGGCTGCTGGCCCTGCCGGATCCGCCCACCGCGATCTTCGCGGCCAGCGACCAGATGGCCCTCGGCGCCTACGAGGCGGTACGCCGACGCGGCCTGCGGGTGCCGGACGACGTCAGCGTGGTGGGCTTCGACGACCTGCCGGAGGCGCGGTGGTGCTCCCCGCCGCTGACCACCGTGCGCCAGCCGCTCGCCGAGATGGGGATGCTCGCCGCCCGCACGGTCCTGCGGCTGGCCCGGGGTGAGCGGACCGAGAGCCGGCGGGTGGAGCTGACCACCGAGCTGGTGGTGCGCGACAGCGCCGCCCGGCCGGCCGGGTGACGGATGCCCGGCTCAGCGCAGGGGTCGGCAGGACGCCCGGACCACCAGCTCGGTGGGCAGCCGGATGTGCGTGTCGCGCTGCACGCCCGCGATCAGGTCGATCAGCAGGCGCAGCGACTCCGCGCCCATGCGTTGCAGCGGTTGCCGGATCGTCGTCAGCGGCGGGTCGACCAACGCGGACTCCGGGACGTTGTCGAAGCCGATCACCGACAGGTCGTCCGGCACGCTCAGGCCCGCGCCGCGCGCCACGTCCAGCGTCGAGATCGCCGAGAGGTCGTTGCCCGCGAAGATCGCCGTCGGCCGGTCGGGGAGCGCCAACAGTTCGGCCGCCGTGCTCGCGGCGCTCTCGATGCGGAAGCCGCCGACGCGCACGAGCCGCTCGTCCACCGCCACCCCGGCGTCGGCCATGGCCCGGCGGAATCCGGCCTCCCGCAGCCGCGCCGACTCCAGGTCGGGGCGTCCGCTGATGTGCCCGATGCGGCGGTGGCCGAGGGAGAGCAGGTAGTTCGTCGCGAGGACGGCGCCGGCGAAGTTGTCCGAGTCGACCGTCGGCAGGCCGGACGGGCCGGTGTGCGGGTCGACGGCCACCACGTGGAAGCCGTGCTTCGTCTCGACCACGGTCGGCGTCACGATCACGGCGCCGTCGATGAGCGTCCCGGACAGGCGGGCCAGGGAGCGGCGTTCCCAGCCGATGGCCGCGCCCTCGCCGTCGCCGCTGGAGTAGGCCAACAGTTGGTAGCCGCTGCCGGCGACCTCCCGGGACGCCCCCTTGAGCAGCTCGGTCGAGAACGGCTCGAACTCGGCGACCAGGATGCCCAGCACGTTGGTGCGATGGCTGCGCAGGCTCTGCGCGCCGAGGTCGGCCTCGTACCCGAGGTCGTGGATGACCTGCTGCACGCGTTCGACGGTGGCCTGGGCGACGCCGTACCTGCCATTCACAACCTTCGATACCGTTGCCACCGAGACGCCGGCGGTACGTGCCACGTCCGACATCTTGACGCGCTCCGGGAACACCACGCCGACGATGATAGAGGGCCCGCCCGTGCGCGTCGCTACGGTTTCGAAAACGTTATCGATACCGATTGACATCGAGTTACGTGGCTGTAACACTCCCCGGCAGGTAACCCGACTACGTGGTCGAGGAGACATTCATGGCGATGAAGCGCCGCGCTGCTGCCGTGCTGGCACTGCTTGTGACAACCGCCCTGGTCGCCACCGGATGCAACGGCGGTGGCGACGACGAGACGGACGCGGGAAGTGAGCTGTACAAGAACCCGGTGACGCTGACCTGGTGGCACAACGCCTCCCAGGACGGCCCCGGCAAGACGTACTGGGAGAAGGTCGCCAAGGACTTCTCCACCGCCCACCCGACCGTCAAGATCGAGATCGAGGCGATCGAGACCAACCAGCTCCAGCGCACCCGGCTGCCCGCCGCGCTGCTGAGCAACGACCCGCCGGACATCTTCCAGGCCTGGGGCGGCGGTGAGATGCGCGAGCAGGTCGAGGCCGACTACCTCAAGGACATCACCGACCAGGTGAAGACCGAGGTGGCCGACATCGGTAGCGCCTCGGAGATCTGGCAGGTGAACGGCAAGCAGTACGGCCTGCCGTACCGGATGGGCATCGAGGGCGTCTGGTACAACAAGGACATGTTCGCCAAGGCGGGCATCACGGCGCCGCCGGCCACCTTCGAGGAACTCAACACCGCCGTCACCAAGCTCAAGGCCATCAACGTGGTCCCGATCGCCCTCGGCGCCGGTGACAAGTGGCCCGCCGCGCACTGGTGGTACAACTTCGCGCTGCGTGCCTGCTCGGTCGACACGCTGAAGAAGGCCACCACCGACCGGACCTTCGACGACCCGTGCTTCGTCAAGGCCGGCCAGGACCTGAAGGCGTTCATCGACACCAAGCCGTTCCAGAACAACTTCATCGCCACGCCGGGCCAGAACGACCCGACCAGCGCCAACGGCCTGCTCGCCAACGGCAAGGCCGCGATGGAGCTGATGGGCGACTGGAACCGCGGCACCCTGGACACCGTCGCCACGGACAAGGCGGCCCTGGGCAAGTTCCTCGGCTGGTTCCCGGTGCCGGCGATCTCCGGCTCCGCCGGTGACCCGAAGGCCGCCCTGGGCGGCGGCGACGGCTTCGCCTGCGCCAAGAGCGCCCCGGCCGAGTGCGTCGAGTTCCTCAAGTACCTCGTCAGCCCCGAGGTGCAGAAGGGCTACGCCGCCACCGGCACCGGCCTGCCGGTCGCCAAGGGCGCGGCCGACGGCGTCACCGACCCGGCCCTGAAGTCGATCCTGCAGGCCACCTCCGACGCCACCTACGTGCAGCTCTGGCTCGACACCGCCTACGGCAGCACCGTCGGCAACGCGATGAACGACGCGATCGTCGCGATCTTCGCCGGCAACGGGACACCTGAGAAGGTCGTCTCGGCCATGAAGGCGGCCGCGAGCAAGTGACGTCCGCATCGCAGACCCGTGTGCCCGCCGGCGGCGTGACCGCGCCGCCGGCGGGCCTCCGGTCCGGCGCACGAGCTGCCTCGCGCCGCGCCGAGACCCGCCGCAAGTGGTACGAGATCATCGGGCTGACCACGCCGGCGGTCCTCATCTACGTGCTGTTCGTGCTGGTGCCGATGGGCTTCGCGTTCTACTACAGCCTGTTCCGCTGGCGCGGCGTCGGCCCGCCCACCGAGTACGTCGGCTTCCGCAACTACACGCTCGCGTTCCAGGACCCGATCTTCCTCGACGCGCTGCGCAACAACGCGATCATCGTGTTCGGGTCGCTGCTCATCCAGGGGCCCGTCGCACTCGGCATCGCCCTGCTGCTCAACCGCCGCTTCCGCGGACGCTCGGCGTTCCGCCTGCTGGCCTTCGTGCCGTACGTGCTCGCCGAGGTCACCGTCGGCATCATGTGGAAGCTGATCCTGGCCGACGGCGGCACGCTCGACGCGCTGCTGCGGTCGGTCGGACTGGGCGGCTTCGTGCAGGCGTGGCTGGCCGACCTCGACGTGGTCATCTGGACGCTGCTGTTCGTGCTCACCTGGAAGTACGTCGGCTTCGCCATCATCCTCCTGCTCGCCGGCCTGTCGAACGTGCCGCCGGAGCTGAACGAGGCCGCCGAGATCGACGGCGCGAGCTGGTGGCAGATCCAGCGCCACGTCACGCTGCCGCTGCTCGGCCCCACCATCAGGATCTGGATGTTCCTGTCGATGATCGGCTCGTTGCAGGTCTTCGACATGGTCTGGGTGACCTCCGTGCCCGCGGTGCGCTCGCTCGGCGCCTCGGCCACCATGGCCACCTACATGGTGGACAACGGCTTCTTCGCCCGGCTGTGGGGCTACGGCAACGCGGTGGCCGTGATCCTGTTCGTCATCTCGTTCGTCGCGGCGCTGCTGTTCCAGCGGTTCCTTCTCCGCCGTGACATCGAGGGCGCCATCACCCGGAAGGGGAAGTGACAGTGGCCGTGAACTCCGTATCCGCCCCCTCCGCCGTCCGCCGGCCGGTGCAGTGGAACACGCCGCTGACCTACGCGCTGGCGCTCGCGGTCGCGGCCGTGTCGATCGCCCCCGTCGTGTACGTCGTCGTCGGCGGTTTCCGGACCACGCCGCAGATCGTGGCCGACCCGGCCGGCCTGCCGGACCCGTGGGTCTGGGAGAACTACTCCCGGGTGCTGACCCAGAGCGACTTCTGGCGGCAGGCGTTCAACAGCGCCGTGGTCGCGCTCGGCACCACGCTCGGCGTGGTGGTGCTCGGCATGGCCGCCGCGTTCGTGCTGGCCCGGTACACGTTCCGGGGACGCGAGGCGCTCTACACCTTCTTCACCCTCGGCCTGCTGTTTCCGGCCGGCGCGGCGATCCTGCCTCTGTATCTCCTGCTGCGTGATCTGAACCTGATCAACTCCTACTACGCGGTGATCCTCCCGCAGGTGGCCTTCTCACTGCCGCTCACGATCGTCATCCTGCGGCCGTTCCTGTCCGCCATCCCACGGGAGCTGGAGGACGCGGCGGCGATCGACGGCGCCGGGCGGCTCGGCTTCCTCTGGCGGATCGTGCTGCCGCTGTCGCGGCCCGCGGTCGTCACGGTCGGCATCCTCGCGTTCGTGGCGAGCTGGAACGCGTTCCTGCTGCCGCTGCTCGTCCTCGGCGACGTCAGCCTGCACACCCTGCCGCTGGGCGTGCAGAACTTCTCCAGTCAGTACACCACCGACACGGCGGGCGTCCTCGCCTTCACGTCGTTGGCGATGCTGCCGGCCCTGCTCTTCTTCACGCTCGCCGAGAAGCAGATCGTCGGCGGCCTGCAGGGCGCGGTCAAGGGCTGAGCGGCAGCGGTACGCGCACAACCAAGCGAAAGGCACAACATGACAGAGGTCCACACGGTGCTGGTCGGGCCGGCGCCGGCTCAGGCGGGCCCGGACCACGGCCGGCCGGACGGGCACGCCGGCGAGGCCCGCATCCGGGAGCTGCTCGCCCGGATGACGATCGAGGAGAAGATCGCCCAGCTCGTCGGCTTCTGGGAAAAGGAGGACGGTGAGGCGGTCGCACCCCTGCAGGGCGAGTTCGCCGACGCCGCCCGGCTGGAGGAGTTCTCCCGCCACGGGCTCGGTCACCTCACCCGGGTCTACGGCACCCGCCCGGTCGACGCCGCGTCCCGCGCGGCCTGGCTGTGGCGGTTCCAGCGCGACCTGGTGACCGGCACCCGCCTGGGCATCCCGGCGATCGTGCACGAGGAGTGCCTCACCGGGCTGTCGGCGTGGAAGGCGGCCACCTTCCCCACCCCGCTGGCCTGGGGCGCCGCGTTCGACCCCGACCTCGTCACCGAGATGGCCGCGGCGATCGGGTCCTCGATGCGGGCGCTCGGCATCCACCAGGGGCTGGCGCCGGTGCTCGACGTGATCCGGGACCCGCGCTGGGGCCGGGTCGACGAGTGCATCGCCGAGGACCCCTACCTGGTGGGCACCATCGGCACGTCGTACGTGCGTGGCCTCCAGTCACAGGGGGTGCACGCCACGGTGAAGCACTTCGCCGGCTACTCCGCCTCCCGCGCCGGACGCAACTTCGCCCCGGTGCACGCCGGCCCCCGCGAGCTGGCCGACGTGCTGCTCCCGCCGTTCGAGATGGCGGTCCTCGACGGTGGCGTACGCAGCGTCATGCACTCGTACGCGGAGATCGACGGCGTGCCCGTCGCCGCCGACCCGACGCTGCTGACCGACGTGCTGCGGGACCGGTGGGGCTTCGACGGCACGGTGGTGGCCGACTACTACGGGGTCGCCTTCCTGAACCTGCTGCACCACGTCGCCCGCGACCACGCGGAGGCGGCCGGGCAGGCGCTCGCGGCCGGCGTCGACGTCGAGCTGCCCACCGGCGACGCCTACCTGACGCTGCGGGACACGGTGCGCTCCGGCGCGGTCGACGAGGCGTTGGTCGACCGGGCGGTGCTGCGGGTTCTGCGGCAGAAGTGGGAACTCGGCCTGCTCGACGCCACGTTCGCCGAGGAGCCGCCCCGGGCGGTCGACCTGGACTCGCCGGAGCACCGGGCGCTCGCCCGCCGTCTGGCCGAGGAGTCGCTCGTCCTGGTGGCCAACCGGGACGTCCTGCCCCTGCCCGCCGGCCGGCGGGTGGCGGTCGTCGGCCCGAACGCGGACCGGCCGGGCGCGCTGTTCGGCTGCTACTCCTTCCTCAACCACGTGCTCGTCCAGCATCCTGGCGTGGAGACCGGCTTCGAGGTGCCGACCGTGCTCGACGCGACCCGCGCGGAGTTCGGGGCCGACCTGGTCACGTTCGCCACCGGCTGCGAGGTGGACACCGACGACCGGTCCGGGTTCGCCGAGGCGGTGGCCGTCGCGTCCGCCGCCGACGTCGCGGTGCTCGTCGTCGGCGACCACGCCGGCCTGTTCGGGCGCGGCACGGTCGGTGAGGGCTGTGACCGGGACGACCTGGAGCTGCCCGGTGTCCAGCGCGAACTCGTCGAGGCGGTGCTGGCCACCGGCACCCCGGTCGTGCTGGTGCTGCTCACCGGCCGGCCGTACGCCGTCGGGTGGGCGCTGTCCCGGTGCGCGGCCGTCGTGCAGGCGTTCTTCCCCGGCGAGGAGGGCGCCGGCGCGATCGCGGGCGTACTCTCCGGGCGGGTCAACCCGTCGGGCCGGCTGCCGGTCACCCTGCCCGGCCCGGCGGGGGCGCAGCCGTACTCGTACCTGCACCCCACGCTGGGCGAGGGTGGCGAGGTGACCAACCTGCCGGCGACGCCGGTGGCGCCGTTCGGCCACGGCCTGTCCTACACCACGTTCGGGTACGCCGAGCTGACCGTGCCCGGCACCGTGCCGACCGACGGGGCGCTGCGGGTCACGGTGCGGGTGGCCAACACCGGGGCGGTCGCCGGCGACGAGGTGGTCCAGCTCTACGGCCGCGACCTGGTGGCGTCGGTGACCCGGCCGGTGGCGCAGTTGCTCGGGTACCGGCGGGTGCGCCTCGAACCGGGCGAGGCGGTCACGGTCGAGCTGACGGTGCCCACCACCCGCCTGGCCTTCTCCGACCGCACGCTGACCCGGGTCGTGGAGCCCGGGGACGTGGAGGTGTGGGTCGGCACCAGCGTGCGGCGGGACGCGTGGGCGTCGACCACGCTGGTCGGTGACACGGTCGCGGTGACCAACGCCGCGCCACGCTGGACGACCACCGAGGTCGGCTGAGCGCCGCCAACCCCGGGGCGGGTGGTGGTGTCCCACTCGCGGGGACTGCACCGCCCGCCCCGCACCCCTTGTTGGGGCTTTCACGGCATATCGGATGTTATGTCGATTTCGGCTCAGTAGGCTCCGGGGTGTTGTCCAGCCCGTGACCCACGGGTCCCGGCGTCGTCGCGCCCGGTCGGCTGGACCCCGGTCGCCGGCCCCCAACAGGGATGCGTGAGTCACGATGATGGACGCGGACACCATGGTGCTGCCCCGGCTCGGGCCGGCGGAGGTCGGCGTCGAGGATCCGTGGGGCGAGGACCGGCCGCGCCGGGCCCCCGCGAGCGTCGCGCGCCGGCCGACCCGGTGGCGGGTCGCCGCGTGGCTGCTGCCGGCGCTGCTGACCGGCGGACTGGGTGGCGTCGGGCTGGACCGGCCGGGCCTGCGGGCCGAGGAACTGGACACCTGGCGCGCGGCCACGTCCCCGTGGCGCGACCTCCGGTCGGCGTTGGCCGGGGACGAGGTCACGCTCGTGCCGTACCACCTGCTGATCCGGGGCTGGGCGGCGCTGTTCGGCGCCGCGGATCCCACGCTGCGCGTACCGTCGCTGCTGGCGGTGACCGTGGCCGCGGCGCTCGTCGGCGCGCTCGCCGCGCGGATGTTCACCCCCGGCACGGGCGTGCTGGCCGGCCTGCTCTTCGCGGCGCTGCCGACCTCGACCCGGTACGCGCAGGAGGCCCAGCCGTACGCGCTGGCCGTCTGCGCGGCCGTGCTCGCCACCTGGCTGCTGCCGGCGGCTGTGGACCGGCCGGGCGTGCGCCGGCTCGCGCCGTACGCCGGGGCCGTGGTCCTGCTGGGCCTGTGCCAGCCGGCCGCGCTGCTGCTGCTCGCCGGCCATGGCTGGGTCGTGCTCGCCTTCCGCCGGGCGGCCGCCGCCCGCTGGCTGGCGACAGTGGTCCTGGCGGCGCTCCCGGTGGCCGCGCTGCTCTGGGCCGGGGTCCGGGCCGGCGCGCGGCTCGCACCCGGCGTCCGCGTCGACCCGGCGGCGCTGGTGGCGACACCCCGGGACCTGTTCGGGGCCGTCGCCGTCGGCGCCCTGCTGGCCGGTCTGGCCCTGTTCAGCCTCCCGCTGCGCTACGCCGCCGCGATCTGCACCGCGTGGGCGCTCGTGCCGGCGCTCGGGTTGCTGCTCGTCGCCCGGACCGTGCCGGTCTGGTCGCCGGCCGTCCTGCTGTTCACCCTGCCGGCCTGGGCGGTGCTCGGCGCGGCCGCGCTGTCGCGGATGCGCGCCGGCTGGGCGGTGGCCGGGCTGGCGGCGGTCGCCCTGGTCGGCGCGCCGGCCCAGGCCGCGGCGCGGGCGCCCGACGGCCACGGCCAGGATCCCCGCCGGGTCGCGGCGATCGTCGACGGTCTGGGTCAGCGCGGGGACGCCGTGCTCTACGCCGATCCGACCGGGCGCACGGTGCTGGCGCGTTACCTCCCCGCCGACCGGCGGCCGGCCGACGTGCTCGCCGATGCGGGTCCGCTCGCCTGTGCCGGTTGCCCCGACGGTCACCGCCGGCTGTGGCTGATCCGTTCCGGGACCGCCGTGGCGCCGTCCGGCGACGGTCCGGCGGAGCGGGCGCTGCGGGCCGGGTACCGGCCGGCGCAGGTCTGGCGGCCGACCGGTTTCACCGTGGTGCTGTTCGTGGCTGGACGACCGGCATCTGCCTGATTCGCACCATTTGTTGTTGATTGCCGGCTTAGCATCTGTCGGGGTTCCTGGCGAGCCCGATGCAGATCATGGGGGAAACGTGGCCGTCGCCGCCGATACACGCCCGTCCCGGGGCGCGGAACCGGGAACTCCGGTTGACCGCCCGGCACCGGTCGCCCCGCCCGGGCGGCCGCGCCGGCCCGGCCCGGACCGTGGACAGTTGAACGTCCGGGCCCGGCTGGCGTACGCCCGGTGCGGCGCCACCGCCGGGCCGCTGCGCCCGCCCCGCCGTCCGGACGCCCCGGTCGAACTGCGTCCCGCCGCCTCGGTCGCCGCCCGGTCGGTGCTGACCCTGCTCGTGCTGCTCAACAGCGCCACCGGCCTGATCTTCGTCGGCTGGCTGCTGTTGCCGCAGCACGTGCCCGGCCCGGGTGTGGTCGGGCTCGGCGGCTGGCAGACGATCGCCGCGCGGCTCGCCTTCTGCGTGGTCGTCGGCGTCGAGCTGATCCGCCTCGCGCAGAACGTGGTGGTGTGGGTGTTCGCCTTCCACGCCAAGGACCCCGTGCCGGTCGACCCCCCGGTGGGCCTGCGGGTCGCGCTGCTCACCACGATCGTGCCCAGCAAGGAGCCGATCGACGTCGCGGAGCGGACCCTGCGCCGGCTCCGCGAGATCGTCTACTGCGGACGCGTCGACGTCTGGATCCTCGACGAGGGCGACGACCCCGAGGTGCGGGCGATGGCGGCGCGACTGGGCGTCCGCCACTTCAGCCGCAAGGGGCGGCCGGAGTACAACCAGCCGCGCGGCGAGTTCCGGGCCCGGACCAAGTCCGGCAACCACAACGCCTGGCGGGCCGAGCACGAGCACCGCTACGACGTGGTGGCCAACGTCGACCCGGACCACGTGCCGCTGCCGAACTTCCTGGAACGCACGCTCGGCTACTTCCGCGACCCGGACGTCGCGTTCGTGGTGACCCCCCAGGTCTACGGCAACATGCACCAGAACTTCGTCGCCCACGGCGCCTCCGTGCAGCAGTACCTCTACAACGGCCTGATCGCCCGGGGCGGCAACGGCCTGGACGCGCCGCTGCTCACCGGCACCGGCCACCTCTACCGCCCGGCCGCGTGGCGGACCATCGGCGGTTACCAGGACTCGATCATCGAGGACCACCTCACCAGCATCCGGATCCACGCCGCGGTCAACCCGGCGACCGGACGGCGGTGGAAGGGCGTCTACACCCCGGACGTGGTGGCGCTGGGGGAGGGGCCCACCTCCTGGGCCGACTACTTCAACCAGCAGAAGCGCTGGGCGGCCGGCATCTGCGAGATCCTGTTCCGCCGCGACCTGCGCGCGCCGCGCGAGCTGCCGGCCCGCCGTCGTTGGCAGTACCGCCTGCTCCAGTTCTACTACCCGAGCGTCGCGGTCAGTCTGCTGCTGGGCAACGCCGCCACCGCGCTGTACCTGCTCACCGGCGTCGACGCGGGCCGGCTCGACCCGCAGGTCTGGGCGGCGCTGTGGGGCTCGACGCTCGGTAGCTGGTTCCTGCTCTGGCTCTGGCTGCGCCGCTTCAACATCGCTCCGCACGAGCGGGAGGAGGTGGGCATGGTGGGGATGGCGCTCGCCCTGTTCGCCGGGCCGGTCTACGTGGCCGCCGCGGTGGGCGCGCTGCTGCGCCGTCGGCTCGGCTTCGTGGTGACCGCCAAGGGAGCGCTGCGCACCGTGGAGTCGCTGCGCACCTTCCGCCTCCACCTGTGCTGGGCGGCGGCCGCCGCCGGACTGCTCGGGGCCAGCTTCGCACTGGGCCACGACTACCCCCTGCTGCGGGTGTGGCCGGTGCTGACGCTGCTCACCGGGCTCGCGCCGCCGGTGATCGCCTGGGTGGAGAACGCGCGGGCCCGCCGCGACGAGCCGGAACCCGCCCCGCGACCGCCCGGTGCGGCGGAACGGCCCGTCCCGGCGGCGGTCGGTGGTGGTGCCCCGTGCTGAGGCTGACGTTGCCCCGGGTGGGCCTGGCACTGGCCGGTGTGCTGCTGCTGGCGTACGCCTTCGTGGTGGCGCCCGGCGCGTGGCGCGCCCCGACCGAGGACGTCCCGACCCAGGGACGCGCCGTGACCACGCCGGAGGCGGTGGCGATGGCCGACGCCCCGGCGGTGGCCGGGCCGGGCCCGGTCGCGGGCACGTTCCCCCCGGCCGGGCGGGCGTTCTTCGGGGTGATGACCGACAAGGGCCCGTACGACTTCACCGCCGTCGACCGGTTCGCCGCGGCGGCGCGGCGGGCACCGCAGGTGATGCTCTTCGGCGCCGGCTGGGCGTCGGCGACCTTCGACCGGAGCCTGTTCGACCGGATCGCCGACCGGGGCATGATGCCGATGTTGGGCTGGGAGCCCTGGGACCACACCGTCGACGAGGCCGCCCGCCGCACCGGACTGCCGGTCCGCCAGGTCGACCGCCTGCGGGCCACCCAGCCGGACTACCGGTTGGCCCGCATCGTCAGCGGGGACTTCGACGGTTACCTGCGGTCCTGGGCCGAGGGGGTGCGGTCGCTCGGCTACCCGATCGCCATCCGCTTCGCGCACGAGATGAACGGCGACTGGTACCCGTGGTGCGAACGCGCCAACGGCAACCGACCCGGTGACTACGTGCGCGCGTGGCGGCACGTGCACGACATCTTCACCGCGGCCGGGGCGACCAACGTGGCCTGGGTGTGGAGCCCGAACGCCCGCTGGGACAAGACGACCGCCGGGCTGGGCGGGCTCTACCCCGGTGACGACTACGTCGACTGGGTCGGTGTCACCGGCTACTACGGCACGGGCGCCTTCACCAAGACGTACTGGACCTTCGACCAGATCTTCGGGCCCACCATCAATGAGATCCGTGCCGTCACGGACAAGCCGCTGGTCGTCACCGAGACCGGCGCCGCCGACACGGCGACGCGCAAGGCCCAGTGGATCCGGGAGACCTTCCGCTCGCTGCCCCGCTACCGAAACCTGATCGGGCTGATCTGGTTCGAGCTGGACAAGGAGCAGGACTGGCGCATCGCCGCCTCGCCGGTCGCGGCGACGGCGTTCGCCGAGTCGGTGGCCGACCGGCGCTACGACGTGACCTGGTCGCCGGCGATGCGGCCACGCCCCGGGTCCTGACCCCGCTCCCGGAGGGAACTCCCGGTCGGGCGGCCACGGAGACCGGTGATTTCGCCGATGCGCGCGCCGGGCCGGGAGTCGATGCTGACGCATGTCGATGTAATTCCGGCGCAAGGAGTGACCGACGTGCCCACCACCCGTTCCCGTACCCCCGTCCGTGCCCTGGCCCGACTCGCCGTGGCGGCCCTGCTCGCCACCGGCGGCGCCCTGGCCGTCCCGACCGCGGCGAGTGCCGCGAGCCCCTACGAGCGCGGCCCGGCGCCCACCAACGCCATCCTGGAGGCCAGCCGCGGGCCGTTCGCCACCTCGTCGATCAGCGTCTCCTCGTGGAGCGTCACCGGCTTCGGCGGCGGCGTGATCTACTACCCGACCAGCACCGCCGAGGGCACCTTCGGCGCGGTGGCCATCTCGCCCGGCTACACCGCCACCTGGTCCAGCCTGAGCTGGCTCGGGCCGCGGATCGCCTCGCACGGCTTCGTGGTGATCGGCATCGAGACGAACACGCTGCTGGACCAGCCGGACAGCCGGGGCCGGCAGCTCCTGGCCGCGCTGGACTACCTGACCCAGCGCAGCTCGGTGCGCGGCCGGATCGACTCCTCCCGGCTCGCCGTGGCCGGGCACTCGATGGGCGGTGGCGGCAGCCTGGAGGCCGCCGCGTCGCGGCCGTCGTTGCAGGCCGCCGTCCCGCTCGCACCGTGGAACCTGGACAAGACCTGGTCCGAGGTGCGGGTGCCGACCTTGATCATCGGCGGCGAGACCGACAGCATCGCGCCGGTGGCGACCCACTCGATCCCGTTCTACACCAGCATCCCGTCGTCCTCGGAGAAGGCGTACCTGGAGTTGAACGGCGCCAACCACTTCTTCCCGCAGACCGTGAACACGCCGCTGGCGAAGCAGGCGGTGGCCTGGCTGAAGCGGTTCGTCGACGACGACACCCGCTACGAGCAGTTCCTCTGCCCGGGGCCGAGCGGGTCCGCGATCGAGGAGTATCGCAACACCTGCCCCAGCGCCTGAGCCCACACGTTGACGGGACGGTCGCCGCGTCGACCGTCCCGTCAGCGTGTCCGCCTCTTTTCCGACGGGTTACCCATAGGTGACACTGGATGCATGGTTTCTGCATCGACAGTGCATATAAACCTGTGGGGCCGGGACGACGAGTGCGACGCGATCCGTCGGCTCCTCGACCGGGACTCCGGCGGCGCGCTGCTGTTCCACGGCCCGCCCGGCTCCGGGCGCACCACCCTGCTGACGTACGCCCGGCGGGTGGCGGGGGAACGGACGTTGCTCACCGGCGCCGGCCTGGCCGACGAGGCCGCCCTGCCCTACGCCGGGCTGCACCGTCTGCTCGATCCCGTGCTGGACGCGGACGCGGCCCTGCCGGTGCGGCAGCGACGGCTGCTCCGGCGCGTGCTCGGCGGCGGCGGATGCCCGGCCGACCAGCGCCTGGCCCTGGCCGCGGCGGTGCGCTCCCTGCTCGCCGCCGCAGCCGAGCGCCGGCCGCTGCTGTGCACCGTGGACGACCTCGACACCGGGGACCGGCAGAGCGCGTGCACGCTGGCGGTGGTGGCGCGGCGGCTGCGCCGGCTGCCGGTGGCGCTGCTGCTGACCACGACGTCCCCGACGGCCGTCGACGGCGTCCCGGCGTACCGGCTGCGGCCGCTGCACGTCCGGGAGTGCCAGGCCATGCTCGCCGGACGCCGGGACCCTCCACCGGCAACCGTGGCCCGCGCGTTGGCCGCGCTGAGCAGCGGCAGTCCGCAGGCCCTCGCGGACCTGGCCGACACGCTCACCCCGGCTCAGTGGCGGGGCGAGGAGCCGTTGCCCGACACGCCGCCGGTGGACGGCGCGCTCGCCGCCGCCTACCGCGTCCGCCTCGACCGGTTGCCGGCGCCGACCCGGCGGATGGTGCTGCTCGCCGCGCTCGACGCGCACGACGACCCGGGCATCCTGGTGCGCGCCGCCTGGGCCGGCGGCCTGACCGTCGAGGCGCTCGCCCCCGCCGAGGCGGCCGGCCTGCTGCGTACCGGGCCGCACGGGGTGACGTTCCCGGATCCGCTCGCCCGGCCGATGATCACCGCGGTCGCGCCGCTGGCCGACCTGCGCGCGGCACACCTGCTGCTGGCCGGCACGCTCGCCGCAGGCCCGCTGGGCCGGGCGTTGCGCCACGCCACCGGCGCCGACTGCCCGGCCGACGTGCTGGCCGCCGAGCTCGCGGTGGCGGTCGACCGGGCACCGGACCGGGCCGCCGCGGCGGTCGCGCTGCGCCGCGCGGCCGAGCTGACCGCCGACCCCGCCCGGGTGGCCGAGCTGACGGTCGCGGCGGCGCGCTGCGCCTGGACCGCCGGCGACCCGGACCAGGCCCGGGAGCTGCTGCGCCGGCTCGCCCCCGGACCGACGGTGCGCGGCCCGGCCGACCTGGTCCGGGGCGACATGCAGCTGCGGTGCGACGCCCCGGCCGCCGCGGTGGCGACGCTGCTGGCCGCCGCCGACGCGGTCGCGCCGACCGACCGCCGCTCCGCGCTGCTCGCGCTGGTGCGCGCCGGCGAGGCCATCTGCGTCACCGGCGACCACTACCGCTATGCCGAGGTGGCGCGGCGGGCCGAGGCGTTGCGGCGCCCCGGTGACCCGCCCGAGGTCGACCTGCTGGCCACCTTCGCGGTGGGCGTCGGGGCGACCCTGCGCGGTGACCACGCCCGCGGCGGCCCGGCGCTGCGCCGGGTCGTCGTCCTCGGCGGCCGGCTGGCCGGACCCGCGGCCACCCCCGCCGCTCTGGCCTGCGCCGCCGCGGCCGCCCTGCTGGTGGGCGTGGACGGCCCCGCGCACCGGCTCGCCGACCGGGCGGTGGAGGTGGCCCGCTCGTCCGGCGAGGTGTCCCTGCTGCCCCGGGCGCTGGAGCTGCGGGCCGTCGCGGAGTATTGGCTGGGCCGCCACGAGGCCGCCGCGGAGACCGCCCGGCAGGGCGTGCGCGCGGCCCGCGCCGCCGGTCAGCACGTCTGCGCCCAGGTGCACCTCGGCATCCTCGCGGTGCTGGCGGCGGTGCGTGCCGACCGGGTCGGCGCGCTGGCGCGGATCGCCGAGATCGGCGACGGGGCCGCCCCCGGGAGCCGGCCGGACGCGTACGCCCGGTGGGCGCTCGGCGTGCTGGACCTCATCGACGGCCGGTACGCCGACGCCGTCGCCCGGCTGGCCGCGCTGGCCCGCGCGCGCACCGGTCGGGGGCAGGTGCTGGTGCAGGTGATGGCGACGCCCTACCTGGTGGAGGCCGCCGCCCACGAGGGCGGGCGGCCGGCGGCCGCGCTCGCCGTCTTCGACCACTGGGCCAGCAGTACGGCCAGCCCGTCGCGCCGGGCGCTCGCCGCGCGCTGCCGGGCGCTGCTCGCGCCGCGCGGCGGCCCGGAGGCCGAACAGGAGTTCCGTGCGGCGCTGCGGCTGCACCCGGCCGACACCGACCGGTTCGAGCGCGCCCGCACCGAGCTGCTGTTCGGCCGCGAGCTGCGCCGCCGGCGCCGGCCCCGGGACGCCCGGGCGCACCTGCACCGCGCCCGGGAGGCGTTCATGCTGCTCGGCGCGACCGCCTGGGCCGACCGGGCGGGCGAGGAGCTGCGCGCGGCGGGGGAGTCGGTCGGACCCGGCCGGCCCGGGCCGGAGCAGTTGCTGACCGGCCAGCAACTGCACATCGCCCGGCTCGTCGCGCAGGGGGCGACCAACCGGGAGATCGCCACCCGGATGTCGCTGTCCACCCGGACCGTCGACCACCACCTGCGCAACGTCTTCCACCGGCTCGGCGTGCGCTCCCGCACCGAGCTGGCCCGCCTGCTGCCCTGACCGCCGCGCCGCCCTCGGTCAGCGCAGCGCGGCCACGGCCGCGTCGGCGCCGCCCCGCCAGAGCACGCCCGCCCAGGACAACGCCTTGTCGCCACCCTTTGCGACAAGCGCGGAGCGGTCCCGCGTCCCGGCGGCGTCACCGGAGGGGGACGTCGCGGCATGCGGCGGTGACGAACGGGTGACGCGACCTCCGGCAGGGTCGCGGCACGAGGACGGGACGGTTCGAGGGGGCGGCATGATCAGGACGATGCTCCGGCTGCGCGCGCGTGCGGGGTGCGAGCCCGCGGTCGGACCGGCCTGGGAGACCGTCGCCGGACAGGTCGGCGCGCTCACCGGCAACCTCCGGCACGAGCTGCTGCGCGACGCCCTGGACCCGTACGGCTTCGTCGTGGTCACCGAGTGGACCGACGAGGCGGCGCTGCGCGCGTACCGGGACGGGCCGGTGGCGGAACGCCTGGGCGACCTGCTCCGGCCGCTGACCGAGCCGGCCGACCCGCCCGACTACCCGCCGATGCGGGAGGACGGCGACGGCGACGGCCCGGTCTACGTGGACGTCGAGCTGACCGTGCCACGCGCGCGGCTCGCCGAGTTCCACCGGGGCTACCCCGAGGTGGTGCGGCGGATGGCGGCGATCCCCGGCTACCGGCGTGAGCAGCTGCTCCGCGAGCCCGGCTCCGACACGCACCACATCTTCGCGGAGTGGGACGGCGCCGCGCCGTTCCTCGCCTGGATCGGCGACCCGGCCCACGCCTCGGTGCAGGCCGGGCCGATCGCACCGTTCCTTCTCGACATCCGGCGCCGCCTGTTCCACGTCGTACCCGACGGGGCCGGCCGCCACTCGACCACGGGCAGGGAGGCCGACGTGCAGCAGACAACGGACGTACTGGTCGTCGGGGCGGGGCCCACCGGGCTCACCGCCGCCGTCGAGCTGGCCCGGCGCGGCATCGACTGCCGGGTCATCGACAAGCAGGTGACACCGCCCGGCCACGCGGACAAGGCGATCGGTGTGCACTGCCGCACCATGGAGATCTGGGAGGAGCAGGGCGTCGTCCGGGAGGCCATGGACGCCGGCATCTGGCTCACCGGCAACATGGTCTTCGTCAACGGCGAGCAGACCCACCGGATGAGCTGGGAGCTGCCCGGCCTGCCGTACGACCACCTCGGCCTGCCGCAGTACGAGACCGAGCGGATCCTCACCGCCCGGCTGGCCGCGCTCGGGGTGCGCCCGCAGCGCGGCGCCGAACTGGTCGACTTCACCCAGGACGCCGACGGCGTGACCGCCACCGTCCGCACCGCCGACGGCGGCACCGAGACGGTACGCGCGGCGTACCTGGTCGGCGCCGACGGCGCGCACAGCCGGGTACGGGAGCGGCTCGGGCTCACCTTCACCGGCGGTCTGGGCCGGTTCCCGCAGCTGTTCATGCTGGTGGACGTCGACGTGAACTGGGACATGCCGGACGGGCACCTGCTGCGGTTCCTGCACATGACCGACGGGCAGATGGACGGGATGCTGGTCTGCGTACCGCTGCGCGGCGCGCACCGCTACCGCATCGCCACGCTCGCCCCGCCCCGGTTCTTCGCCCAGACCGGCGGGCGGGACGCCCCGCCCGGGTTCAGCGAGGAACTCGACGAGCCGACCATCTCCGACGTGCAGGCCGCGCTGGACCGCCTCGCGCCGCCCGGCACCCGGGCGAGCAACCTGCGCTGGTCGTCGGTGTTCCGGATCAGCCACGGCATCGTCGACCGCTACCGCGACGGACGGGTCTTCGTCGCCGGGGACGCGGCCCACCTGCACCCGCCCGCCGGCGGCCAGGGCATGAACACCGGCATCCAGGACACCTGGAACCTGGCCTGGAAGCTGGCCCTGGCGGTACGTGGGCTCGCCGCGCCCGGCCTGCTGGACAGCTACGAGACGGAGCGCCGCCCGGAGGGCGAGGAGATCGTCGGCCGGGCGGTACGGATGGCCGGCACCGAGGAGGTGGACCGCGCCGACCTGGAACGGCAGTTCCTCCAGGAGATGTCCATGCTGCTCAGCTACGCCGGCAGCCCGCTGGTCGGGGAGACCGTCGCCGACCCGGCCGCGCTCGGCGACGCGCCCCGCCCCGGCGACATCGCGCCGGACGTGGACGGGTTGCGCCGGCGCGGGGTCGGCCACCCGCTGCGGTTGCGGGACCTGACCCGGGGCACCCGGCACACGCTGCTGCTCTACGCGGACGCCACGGCCGATCCGGCGCGGCTGGCCGGGTTCACCGACCTGTGCGCCGACGCGCGCCGCCTCGCCGGTGGCGAACTCGACGCGTACCTGCTGCTCGACCCGGAGGCCGACGAACCGCGCCTGGCCGACCCGCCGGTGGTGCGCGACGCCGACCGCCGGTTCCGGGCCGGGTACGGGCTGACCGGCACCGGGCTCTACCTGATCCGCCCGGACGGGCACGTCGGGTTCCGGGGCGCGCCGGTCGACCCGGACGCGCTGCGCAAGCACCTGCACCTGATCTTCGGGAGCGCGCGGTGAGCCGGGTGCGCACGGTGCTGGCGATGCGGACCCGCCAGGGGTGCGAGGCACAGTTCGAGGCGGCGTGGCTCACCGTCGCCCAGGAGATCCGGTCCCTGGACGGCTGCCTGCACCAGGACCTGGTCCGCGACGCCGACGACCCGCGCAGCTATCTGGTCATCAGCGACTGGGCGGACCGGGAGCGGCTGGACGCGTTCGGCCGCAGCGCGCACCGGGACCGGCTGCTGACCATCATCCGCGAGCTGCGCGAGTCCGCGCAGCGCCACACCTACCAGGTGCTGCACAGCGTGGCCGGCGAGCCGGGGGAGGGGCGATGACCGACGACGACAAGGTGCCGGCCGCCGAGTTGTACACCGAGGCGTTCGCGGCCGACCCGTACCCCACGTTCGCCCGGCTGCGGACCGAACGGCCGGTCTGCCCGGTCGGCTCGCCGCGGTTCGACTCGTGGCTGATCACCGGCTTCGACGACGCGCGCGCCGCGCTGACCGACCCGCGACTGTCCAAGGACCTGTACGGGCCGGAGCAGCACTACCTGCGGATCTTCGGCCCGAACTCGGAGGGGTTGAACCGCAACATGCTCAACTCCGACCCGCCCGAGCACACCCGGCTGCGCCGGGTCGTGTCGCAGGCGTTCGCGCCCCGGCGGATCGAGGCGTTGCGTCCCCGGGTGGCGGTGATCGTCGACCAGCTCATCGACAAGATCATCCCGCAGGGCGAGTCGGACCTGATGCACGACTTCGCGATCCCGCTGCCGATGACGGTCATCTGCGAGCTGCTCGGCGTGCCGCCCGCCGACCACGGGCGGGTGCTCGACTGGACCCAGGTCATCCGCACCTCCGGCTCGACCAGCCGGCCCCCGGCGGAGGAACGCGCGGCGGTCCAGGAGGCGCAGCTGCGGCTGCACCACTACCTGGCCGACCTGGTCCGGGCCAAGCGCGACGACCCGGCCGACGACATCATCGGCGCGCTCGTGCGGGCCGTCGACCAGGACGGGACGCTGTCCGAGGCCGAACTGGTCACCACCACGTTCCTGCTGCTCTTCGCCGGGCACCAGACCACCGCCGACTTCCTCGGCAACGCCGTGCTGGCCCTGCTCACCCACCCCGAGCAGCTCGAACTGCTGCGCGCCACGCCCCGCCTGCTGCCGGCGGCGATCGAGGAACTGCTCCGGTTCGACGGCCCGCTGCCGGTGGCCAGCCCGCGCATCGCCACCGAGGACATCGACTACCAGGGGGTACGCATCCCGCGCGGGTCGATCGTCGGGGTGGCGATCAACGCCGCGAACCACGACCCCGGCCACTTCGCCGACCCCGACCGGCTCGACGTGCGCCGGGTCCGGGGACCCCACCTCGGCTTCGGCCACGGCGTGCACTACTGCCTGGGCGTCTCGCTGGCCCGGATGGAGGCGGAACTCGCCCTGTCCGCGCTGCTGCGCCGGCTGCCCGGGCTGCGGCTCGGCGTCCCGCTCGCCGAGGTGCGCCGGCTGCCGGCCGCCTCGCCGTTCCGCGGCCTGCTGGAACTACCGGTCACCTTCACCGTCTAGCCCGTCCCACCCGTCTTCGAGGAGCAGTCATGGTCTTCCGGAACGTGATCGTCTGCCACATGGTCCCCGGCAGCGAGCAGATCGTCGGCGACGTCTTCGGCCACTACGACCAGGTCACCCGGCCGCAGGACCTCGGCGTCATCGGCCGGTACCTGCTGTCGCACCACGACCTCTACATCCACGTGATCGAGCGGGAGCAGGACCCGCGGATCTCCGGGCAGACCCGCGGGCTGCCCGCGTTCCAGAAGATCGCCGAGGCGATCGGTCCGTACGTGACCCCGTACCCGCGCTACTGGAAGAACCCGTCGGACTCGGTGGCCAAGGAGTTCTACCACTGGGCGCCCGAGGGTGAGCCGCCGGCGGACACCACGCTCACCGTGATCGTCGGGCGGATCAAGCCCGGCGCCGAGCCGGATGTGGCCCGGGTCTTCGGCGAGTCCGACGCCGGGTCGCTCCCGACCGACCTGGGCGTGACCGGGCGCTGGCTCTACTCGATCGACGACGTCTACGTGCACCTGCTGGAGCAGGAGTCCTCGGCCGCCGAGGCGACCCGGGACCAGCACGGCGACGCCCCGTCGTTCGGCAAGGTGATGCAGGACCTCGGCCCGTACATCGAGCCGTACCGGCCGGAGGTGTGGCACGGCCCGCAGGACTCGGTGGCCACGGTCTTCTACCGCTGGCAGGCCCAGGACTGAGCCACCTCACGCGCGCTCCCGCCACCGGGTGGCGGGAGCGCCGAATCCCCCTGTCGGTCGCGGTCCGTGCGTCAGGCTGGACCCGATTCCGTACGGGGGTGTCGGGTGCCGACCAAGGAACTCATCCAGCACGTCGGCGCGCTGCTGGACCTGGCCGGGGTGCTGGTCATCGCGGTCGGCGTGGCGGTCGCCACGGTGGTCTTCGCGGTGCGCTGCGGGCGCACCCGGCAGGTGGTGGCGAACTACCGGGCCTACCGGCAGGGCGTCGGCCGGGCGATCCTGCTCGGCCTGGAGTTCCTGGTCGGCGGCGACATCATCCGCACGGTCGCGGTGTCACCCACCTTCACCAGCGTCGGCGTGCTCGCGCTGATCGTGCTGGTCCGGACGTTCCTCAGCTTCTCGCTGGAGGTCGAGCTGGACGGCCGCTGGCCCTGGCAGGGCCGCCCGCCGGTGAGCCGGCCGAGCGTGGGCGCCCGGCCGCAGCGCTGACCGTCGCGCCCCCGGGGCAGGATGACGACCGTGCGCACGCTGCGGATCATCCAGGGAGACGCGACCAGCCCGCAGGCGAAGGGCCCCAAGGTGATCGCCCACGTCTGCAACGACCTGGGCGGCTGGGGGAAGGGTTTCGTCCTGGCGATCTCCCGGCGCTGGCCGGAGCCCGAGCGTGACTACCGCGACTGGCACCGGCACCGGGCCGGCAACGACTTCGGCCTCGGCGCCACCCGGCTGGTGCGGGTCGCGCCGGACCTGTGGGTGGCCAACATGGTCGGCCAGCGCGGCATGCGACGCGGCAGCGGCGGGCCGCCGGTCCGCTACGACGCGGTGGAACGCTGCCTCACGGCGCTGGCCGACCACGCCGAGGAACTGGGCGCGTCGGTGCACATGCCCCGCATCGGATGCGGGCTGGCCGGCGGCTCGTGGCAGCGGATCGAGCCGCTGGTGCTGCGCACGCTGTGCGCCCGCGACATCCCGGTGACCGTCTACGACCGGTCCTGAGCCGCACCCCCGGTGGCACGCAGGTGCGGCGTCCAGATGGCGTAGCGCCTTGCGCGTGCGAGGCCGTGAGCCCCTTCCCGACCGTATCTGCATGCCTATAGGGTGGCCGGCGTGACGGTGTTCCGGATCGGCGAGGCCGCCGAACTGCTCGGGGTCAGCGCGGACACGGTCCGGCGCTGGATCGACGCCGGCCGGTTGCCGGCCGCCCGCGACGAGCACGGCCACCGAGTGCTCGACGGCGCCGACCTGGCCGCGTTCGTCCGCGCCCCCGGCCACCCCGAGCTCACCTCGGCCCGCAACCGGCTGCGCGGCATCGTCACCGCCGTCGTCAAGGACACCGTGATGGCCCAGGTCGACATCCAGGCCGGGCCGTTCCGGGTGGTGTCGCTGATGAGCCGCGAGGCCGTCGACGACCTCGACCTCCAGGTCGGGTCCGTGGCCGTCGCCGTGATCAAGTCGACCACCGTGGTGGTGGAACGCGCCCCCGCGCCCAAGGGAAGGACCAACCCGTGACCGTACGGCGGCTCCGCGCCACCCTGGCCGGCGCGCTCGTGGCGGCGCTCGTGCTCGCCGGCTGCGGCGGCGGGACGGACGAACCGGCGGCCGGGCGGGACGGCGGCGGCCCGGTGACCGTGTTCGCCGCCGCCTCGCTCACCGAGTCCTTCACCCGGCTCGGCACGGACTTCGAGGCCGCCCACCCGGGCAGCACCGTCACGTTCAACTTCGCCGGCAGTTCGGCGCTGGCCACCCAGATCACCCAGGGCGCGCCGGCCGACGTGTTCGTGGCGGCGTCCCCGGCGACGATGAGGACGGTCACCGACGCCGGCGACGCGGCCGGCACGCCGGTCACCCTGGTCCGCAACCAGCTCGTCGTCGCCGTCCCGAAGGGCAACCCGGGCCGGGTCGCCGGCCTGGCCGACCTCGCCCGGCCCGGCGTCAAGGTGGCGCTCTGCGCCGAGCAGGTGCCGTGCGGCGCGGCGGCCCGGACCGCGTTGGACGCCGCCGGCGTCCGGCTCACCCCGGTCACCCTGGAACAGGACGTCAAGGGCGCGCTGGCCAAGCTGCGCCTCGGTGAGGTCGACGCCGCGCTGGTCTACCGCACCGACGTCCGCGCCGCCGCCGCCGACCTGGACGCGGTCGAGTTCCCCGAGTCCGCCCGGGCGGTCAACGACTACCCGATCGTGGTGCTGCGCGGCGCCGGCAACCCCGAGGGCGCCCGCGCCTTCGTCGACTTCGTCCGCTCCGACGCGGGTCTGGCCGTGCTCACCGCCGCCGGTTTCCAGGCCGCGTCCGGGTCGTGAACCGCGCGGTACGCCGGCAACGGGTCCCGGCCGCCCTGCTCGTCCCCGCCGGGCTGGGGCTGGTCTTCCTCGTCCTGCCGTTGGTCGGCCTGCTGGTCCGAGCGCCCTGGACCACGCTGCCCCGGCGGCTCGGCGAACCGGGCGTGCTCACCGCGCTGCGGCTGTCCCTGGAGACCGCCACCGCCGCCACCCTGCTCTGCGTCGCGCTCGGCGTACCCCTGGCCTGGCTCCTGGCCCGGGTGGAGTTCCCCGGGCGGCGGCTGGTCCGCGCGCTGGTCACGGTGCCGCTGGTGCTGCCGCCGGTGGTCGGCGGCGTGGCGCTGCTGCTGGTCTTCGGCCGGCGCGGGCTGCTCGGGTCGTGGCTGGACGACACGTTCGGCGTGACGCTGCCGTTCACCACCGCCGGGGTGGTGCTGGCCGAGGCGTTCGTCGCCATGCCGTTCCTGGTCATCGCGGTCGAGGGGGCGCTGCGCGCCGCCGACCCCCGCTACGAGGAGGCAGCGGCCACGCTCGGCGCCGGCCGCTGGACCACCTTCACCCGGGTCACCCTGCCGCTGGTCGCCCCCGGCGTGGCGGCCGGCGCGGTGCTCTGCTGGGCCCGCGCGCTGGGCGAGTTCGGCGCCACCATCACGTTCGCCGGCAACTATCCCGGCCGGACCCAGACCATGCCGCTCGCCGTCTACCTGGCCCTGGAGACGGACCCGCAGGCGGCCATCGTGCTCAGCCTCATCCTGCTCGTCGTCTCCGTGGCCATCCTCGCCGGCCTGCGCGACCGCTGGGTCGGTGCCTCATGAGCGCCAGTGCCCTGCTGGACGCGCACCTGGTCGCCGAGCGGGACACGTTCGGACTGGACGTGCGGCTGCGCATCGCCGCCGGGGAGGTGGTGGCGCTGCTCGGCCCGAACGGCGCCGGCAAGACCACGGCGCTGCGGGTGCTGGCCGGGCTGCACCCCCTCGCCGCCGGGCACCTCACCCTCGACGGCGTCGACCTGGACCGGCCCGACCGGCGGGTGTGGACGCCGCCGGAGCGGCGGCCGGTCGGCGTGGTGTTCCAGGACTACCTGCTCTTCCCGCACCTGAGCGCGCTGGACAACGTGGCCTTCGGACCCCGCCGCCGGGGTGCCGACCGGCGTGCCGCCCGGGCCCGGGCGCAGGGCTGGCTGGACCGGGTCGGCCTCGGCGAGCAGGCCCGACGGCGGCCCCGGCAGCTCTCCGGCGGGCAGGCCCAGCGGGTGGCGCTGGCCCGCGCGCTCGCCGTCGAGCCGACCCTGCTGCTGCTCGACGAGCCGCTCGCCGCGCTCGACGCCCGGACCCGGCTGGACACCCGCGCCGAACTGCAACGCCACCTCGCCGCCCATCCCGGCGCGACGCTGCTGGTCACCCACGATCCGCTGGACGCCCTGGTGCTGGCCGACCGGCTGGTCATCGTCGAGCACGGCCGGGTGGTGCAGGAGGGCGACGCGGCGACCGTCACGGCCCGGCCGCGCACCGACTACGTGGCCCGGCTGGTCGGGCTCAACCTGCACCGCGGCCGGGCCGACGGGCGCAGCGTCACCGTCGGCGGCCTCGCCCTGACCACCGCCGACAGCGTGCACGGGGAGGCGTTCGTCGCGTTCCCGCCGGCCGCCGTCGCGCTGCACCCGACGCGTCCCGAGGGCAGCCCGCGCAACGTCTGGCCGGCCACGGTGACCGGGGTGCAGCGGCACGGCGACAACCTGCGGGTGCAGCTCGCCGGGCCGGTCGAGGTGGCCGCCGACGTCACACCCGCCGCGGCGGCGCAACTCGGGCTGCGCCCCGGCCAACCGGTCTGGGCGGCGGTGAAGGCCGCCGAGACGCGCACCTACCGGGCGTGAGATATCCCGCTGGTCGCAGGATGTGCGCAGGTGGGAGGTTTGACGTCGGCTCCTCCGGTCACTGGGACGGTGAGCCACGACGGAAGGGGGACACCGGTGCCCGACACGATCCGGACCAGGTCCAGTCAGGACGCCGCCCTGCCCGAGGGCGTCACCGATCCGCTGCTGTGGCGCGCCGCGTACGACGTGGCCGCCGCGCACCGGCCCGACCAGGCCGGCCGCTGCACCAGCCTGCTCTGCGCCGGCCGCCCGGCGCCCTGCCCGCCGTTCACCGCGGCGCACAAGGCCATGCGGCTGGCCGGGGACGCCGGCCGTCGCGCCGGATACGACGAGTCCGCCGGCCGGCCGACCCGCGACCGGCGGCGCGCCGCCTGAGCGTCGCGGGGCCGGGCGGTTCGAACCGTGGACGCCCCGCTTCCGTGTTTATGATCGACAACTCGGTCGGAATGCGGGGAAGAGGAGAGTTCGTGACGGTCGACGCCCACGCCTTCTGGCTCCGCGCTCCCGGCCAGGGCGAGATCCGGCCGGTCCGGCTCGCCCCGCCCGGCCCCGACGAGGTGCTGGTCCGGACCCGGTTCTCCGGCGTCAGTCGGGGCACCGAGACGCTCGTCTTCACCGGTCGGGTCCCGGTCGACCAGTACGCCGCCATGCGTGCCCCGTTCCAGTCCGGCGACTTCCCCGCGCCGGTCAAGTACGGCTACCTCAGCGTGGGCACGGTCGAGGAAGGCCCGGCGGAGCTACGCGGTCGGACCGTGTTCTGCCTGCACCCGCACCAGAGCGCGTACGTGGTCCCGGCCGACGCCGTGGTGGTCGTGCCGGACGGGGTGCCGGCGGCGCGCGCGGTGCTGGCCGGCACCGTGGAGACCGCGGTGAACGCGCTCTGGGACGCCGCGCCGCTGGTCGGCGACCGGGTCACCGTGATCGGCGGTGGCATGGTCGGGTGCGGCGTGGCCGCCCTGCTGGCCCGCTTCCCCGGCGTCCGGGTGGAGCTGGTCGACGCCGACCCGGCGCGGGCCGCGGTGGCCGCGGCGCTCGGCGTCGACTTCGCCCTGCCCGCCGACGCGGCCGGCGAGCGCGATCTGGTGGTGCACGCCAGCGCCACCGCCGACGGGTTGCAACGCGGCCTGGAGCTGCTCCGCCCGGAGGGCACCGTGCTGGAGCTGAGCTGGTACGGCGACCGGCCCGTCACCCTCTCGCTCGGCGGCGCGTTCCACTCCCGGCGGCTCGGCATCCGCAGCAGCCAGGTCGGCACCGTGTCGCCCCGGCGCGCCGACCGCAGCTACGCCGACCGCCTCGCCCTCGCCCTGGACCTGCTGGCCGACCCCGCGTTCGACGCGCTGCTCACCGGCCGGTCCCGCTTCACCGACCTGCCCGACGTGCTGGACCGGCTCGCCTCGGGCGAGCTGCCGGCGCTGTGCCATCTCATCACCTACGGCGAGGAGTGAACGTGTTCAGCGTGACCGTCCGGGACCACATGATGGTCGCCCACAGCTTCCGCGGCGAGGTCTTCGGCCCGGCCCAGCGGCTGCACGGCGCGACGTTCGTCGTCGACGCCACGTTCCGCCGCGCCGACCTGGACGCCGACGGGATCGTGGTCGACATCGGGCTGGCCACCGAGCAGCTCAAGGCCGTGCTCGGCGAGCTGACCTACCGCAACCTCGACGACGAGCCGGCCTTCGCCGGGGTGAACACCACCACCGAGGTGTTGGCCCGCACCGTGGCCGACCGGCTCGCCGACGCGGTGCACGCCGGACGGCTGGGGGAAGGGGCGCGGGGGCTGGCCGGGATCGCCGTCACCCTGCACGAGTCGCACGTCGCCTGGGCGAGCTACGAGCGGTCGCTGTGACCGGATGACCGCCGTCCACGTGGTGCTGCCGGGCGACATCGACGACCCGGCGAACCCCAGCGGCGGCAACGCGTACGACCGGCACGTCTGCCGGGGACTGGCCGCGCTCGGCTGGGCCGTGCGCGAACACCCGGTGCCGGGCGGCTGGCCGCAGCCGGCGCAGCGCGAGCGGGCCGAGCTGGCCGGGCTGCTCGGCGGGCTGCCCGACCACGCGGTCGTGCTGCTCGACGGCCTGGTCGCCTCGACCGTGCCGGACGTGCTCACCCCGCACGCCGGCCGGCTGCGCCTGGTGGTGCTGGTGCACCTGCCGATCGAGGACGAGGCCGAGGGCCGGGCGCTGGCGGCGGCGACCGCGGTGGTCGCCACCAGCGACTGGACCCGGCGGCGGCTGCTCGACCACCACGGACTCGCCGGCAGCCGGGTGGTGGTCGCCGAGCCCGGGGTCGACCCGGCGCCGCTCGCCACCGGCACGCCCGGCGGCGGTCGGCTGCTCTGCGTCGCGGCGGTCACCCCGATCAAGGGCCACGACGTGCTCGCCGCGGCGCTGGCCCGGGTCGCGGACCTGGCCTGGACCTGCGACTGGGTGGGGCCGCTGGACCGGGACCCGCGGTTCGTCGACCGGATGCGTCGGCGGCTGGTCGACACCGGCCTCGCCGACCGGGTGCGACTGACCGGCCCCCGCACCGGCGACGACCTGGCCACCGCGTACGCAGCCGCCGATCTGCTGGTCCTGCCCTCGCGGCGGGAGACGTACGGCATGGTGGTCACCGAGGCCCTGGCCCGGGGTGTACCGGTGCTGGCCGGCGACACCGGCGGCCTGCCGGCCACGCTCGGGCACGCCCCCGACGGCGAGCGGCCGGGCCTGCTGGTGCCACCGGAGGAGCCGGGCGCGACCGCCGACGCGCTGCGCCGCTGGCTCACCGACCCCGCCCTGCGGGACCGGCTGCGCCGCGCCGCCCGGCAGCGGCGGCACACCCTCACCGGCTGGCCGGTCACCGTGGACCGGCTGGCGACCGCGCTCAAGGAGGCGACCGCGGCATGACCACCTCACTCCCGCCCGACTTCGCGGACTGGCTGCGGCTGCGCGAGCCCGCCGACGCCGCCGCCCGCTCGACCGAGCTGGCCGACGCGGTCCGGGACCGGCTCCCGGCCGACCGGCCGCTGGTCGTGCACGACCTGGGCAGCGGCACCGGCTCGATGGCCCGCTGGCTGGCCCCCCGGCTGCCCGGCCCGCAGCACTGGGTGCTGCACGAACGCGACGCCGACCTGCTGGCACTGGCCGGCGTCGGGCGGCTCACCGCCGCCGACGGCGGCCCGGTCACCGTGACCACGCGGGGCTCGGACATCACCCGGTTGACCGCCGCCGACCTGGCCGACGCCCACCTGGTCACCGCGTCGGCGCTGCTGGACATGCTCACCGCCGAGGAGATCGACCGGATGGCGGCGGCCTGCGCCGGGCATCCCACGCTGTTCGCGCTCACCGTGCTCGGCCGGGCGGAGTTCAGCCCGCCGCATCCGCTGGACGCCGAGCTGACCGCCGCGTTCAACGCCCACCAGCGGCGCACCGTCGACAGGCGGGTGCTGCTCGGCCCGGACGCGGTGGACGCGACGGTGGCCGCGTTCGCCCGCCACGGCGTCGAGGTGGCGGTGCGGTCCACCCCGTGGCGGCTCGGCCCGGAGCAGGCCGCGCTGGCCGCCGAGTGGCTCGCCGGCTGGGTCGACGCGGCCGTCGAGGAACGACCGCATCTGGCCGGGCCCGCCGCGACGTATAGGAAGTGGCGGCTCGACGAGGCCGCCGCCGGCCGCGTGGAGGTCGTGCTGCACCACGCCGACCTGCTCGCCGGCTGAACCGTACGGCCCGCCGACACGTGACATCCGGTGGGAACGAGGGAGGACCGCTTGTCACACGTCGCCGTCGCCGGGTCCGTACCGGCCGTCATGCCCGCGCCCGTCCGGTCGCGCCGGGCCCGGGCCCGCCTCGCCCGGGTGGGCCGGGCCTGGGGACGTCCGCTCGCCGGGCTGGCGGTGCTGGCGGTGCTGGTCGCCTCCGTGGGCACCGGTCCGTTCCTGGCCGGGCTGCGGCTGATCGACGCGCCGGCGCTCGCCGCCGCGCTCGGCATCGGTGTGGTCACCACGGTCTGCTGCGCCTGGCGCTGGTCCCTGGTCGCCGGCGGGCTGGGCGTACGGCTGCCGATGCGGGCCGCGGTGGCGCACTGCTACCGGGCGGTCTTCCTCAACTCCACCCTGCCCGGCGGGGTGCTCGGCGACGTGCACCGGGCGGTGCGGCACGGCCGCGACGCCGGGGACGTGGCCCGGGGCGTCCGGGCGGTGGTCTGGGAGCGCACCGCCGGGCAGGTGGTCCAGGTGGTCATCGCGGTGGGGCTGCTGGCCGCGTTCCCGTCCCCGGTCCGCCCGTACCTGCCGGCGCTGGCCGCCGGCCTGGCCGTGGTCGCGCTGGCGCTGGTGCTGGCCGCCCGCGCGGTGCCCCGCTCCGGTGCGTCCCGCTGGGCGCGGGCGGCGCGGACCGCGCTCGCCGACGTGCGCTGCGGGCTGCTGGGCCGCCGGACCTGGGCCGGCGTGGTGGTGGCCTCGACCGTGGTGTTCGCCGGCCACCTGGCCACCTTCGTGGTGGCCGCCCGCACGGCCGGCGCGGACGCCCCGCTGTCCCGCCTGCTGCCCCTGACGCTGCTCGCGCTGCTCGCCATGGCGGTGCCGCTGAACGTGGGCGGGTTCGGCCCGCGGGAGGGGGTGGCCGCGTGGGCGTTCGCGTCGGCCGGGCTGACCGCCGCGCAGGGCGTCGCCACCGGCACGGTCTACGGCGCGCTGGTCCTGGTGGCCAGCCTGCCCGGCGCCGCGGTGCTGCTGGTGCGCCGCCTGCCGCGCCGGGAGCCCGGCAACTGTCGGTGATCCCGCCTACGGTGAGGGTGCGAGGTGTGCGTCGTCGGGTCCGCCCGGCGACCGGACGGAGGAGAACCATGGACGAAACCCTGCCCAACGCGACGGTCCGGACCCGGGTCACGGTCCCGCTCAGGTTCCCCGACGGATACGTGACCACCGCCACGGTGCACACCTTCCACGGCCTGGTGGACGGCCGCGAGCACCTGGCGTTCGGGCTCGGCGACCACGAGGCCGCCGACCCGCCGTTGGTCCGTCCGCACAGCGAGTGCCTCACCGGGGACGTGTTCGGCAGCCAGCGCTGCGACTGCGGCCCGCAGTTGCGGGAGGCGGTGGAGCGGATCGCCGACGCCGGCGGCTACCTGCTCTACCTGCGGCAGGAGGGCCGGGGCATCGGCCTGTACGCCAAGCTCGACGCGTACGCGCTGCAGGACGATGGCCTCGACACGTACGAGGCGAACCTGGCGCTCGGGCGGGGCGCCGACGAGCGGGACTACACCGTGGCCGCGCAGATGCTCGCCGCGCTGGGGGTGGACCGGGTGGCCCTGCTCAGCAACAATCCGGACAAGGCGGCCCAGTTGGAGCGGCTCGGCATCACGGTGGCCGACCGGGTGTCCACCGGCGTGCACCTGTCCCCGGCGAACGCCGACTACCTGGCGGCCAAGGTCACCCGCGCCGACCACGCCCTCGACCTGCCGTTCGTGCCGTGACCGGCCGCCCGTACGTGCTGCTCAGCTGCGCCATGTCGATCGACGGCTACATCGACGACGCGACGACCGAGCGGCTGCTGCTCTCCAACGACGACGACCTGGACCGGGTGGACGCGACCCGGGCCGGGTGCGACGCGATCATGGTGGGCGCGGCGACGGTCCGCCGGGACGACCCGCGGCTGCTGGTGCGCAGCGAGCGCCGGCGCGCCGAGCGGGTGGCGCGAGGGCTCGCCCCGTCGCCGGTGAAGGTCACGGTGACCGGCAGCGGCGACCTCGACCCGGCGGCCCGGTTCTTCACCGCGGGCGACGGGGCGAAGCTCGTCTACTGCCCGAGCGGCGTGGTGGACAAGGCCCGGGAGCAGGTCGGCGCGGTGGCCACGGTGGTCGACGCCGGCGAGCCGGTCACCCCGGAGGCGGTCGTGGCCGACCTGGCCGGGCGTGGGGTGAGCCGGCTGATGGTCGAGGGCGGCGGCTCGGTGCACTGCCAGTTCCTCACCGCCGGGCTGGCCGACGAGCTGCACCTGGTGGTCGCGCCGTTCTTCGTGGGGGACCGGCGGGCGCCCCGCTTCGTCGGGGACGGCCGGTTCCCGTGGCACCCGGGCCGCCGCGCCCGGGTCGTCGAGGTGCGCCAGATCGGCGACGTGGTGCTCACCCGCTACGCGCTCTCCGATCGCTGCCTGGCCTGACCCGCCGTCAAGGTCCGCCCTTGTGCGGGACCACGGTCGATATTAGTTTGTTGACAATCCATACGAACTAATGTCCCGTGGACCCTTTCCGAAGGGGGACCGATGACCCACCCCGACCCGGGCTCCTCCCGTCGCCGCTTCCTCGGCCTGGTGGGCCTCGGCGTGGCCGCGACCACCGCCGGCCCGCTGCTCGCCGGCTGTTCCGAGAAGCCGGCCGGCTCCGGCGGCGCCCAGCAGCTCGACGCCGTCTCCGGCGTGTTGCCGACGCACAAGGACCTGACCGGCGGCGTCAAGCCCGACATCGTCGGGACCCGGCCGGTGGCCGACGGCTACACCAGCTATCCGGCCACCCTGGTCGACGCCGTCAGCGGCAAGCCGGGCACCAGCGGCAAGCAGGTCACCGCGATGACGCCCGCCTGGGGCGCGGCGCCGCCCGGCAACGCCCAGAGCGCCTACCTCCAGGCCGTCAACGCCGAACTGGGCACGCCGGTCACCTTCACCATCCAGGACGGCGTCACCTACGCCGACAAGCTCAACGCCATGCTCAGCGCGCGGGACGTGCCGGAGCTGCTCTGCGTGCCGGGCTGGGAGGTGGAGAAGATCCCGCGCTTCGCCGAGGCGATCAAGGTGCTCTTCGAGGACCTCACCGACCACCTCAGGGGCGACGCCGTCGACGCGTACCCGATGCTGGCCAGCTTTCCCACCGGCGCCTGGCGCGAGGCGGTCTGGAACGAGCGGCTGGTGTCCGTGCCCAACCCCACCGACTCGCCGTTCCCGTGGGTGCTGTTCACCCGCAAGGACCTGCTCGACGCGCGCGGCCTGGCCGTGCCGTCGAACCTCGACGACCTGCTCACCGTCGCCAGGCAGGTCACCGACCCGGCCCGCAAGGTGTGGGCGTTCGACGACGTCTTCGCCATGATCCAGATGTTCCACCGGGTACCCGCCTCCAAGCAGGGATGGCGGCTGCGCTCCGACGGGACGCCGGAGTTCAAGTACGAGACGCCGGAGTTCCGCCAGGCTCTCGAGGTGATGGCCAGGATCTACTCCGACGGCCTGGTCCACCCGGACGTCGTGGCCAGCCGGGGCGCGGACGCCAAGCAACTGTTCGCCAAGAACGGCGCCATCGTGTTCAAGCAGGACGGCATGGGCATGTGGCAGGGCGCCCAGGCCGAGCACCAGAAGACCAACCCCACGTTGAACATCCAGGCGGTGCCGGTCTTCTCCGCCACCGGCGGCGACCCGCTGGTCTGGCGGGCGGACAAGCCGATCTCCTACACCTTCGTCCGGAAGGGCCTCGGCAAGGACCGGGTGAGTGAGCTGCTGCGGATCATCAACTGGTGCTCCGCGCCGCTGGGCAGCCAGGAGGCCCAGCTCCGCGACTTCGGCGTCGAGGGCCGGCACCACACCAGGTCGCCGAACGGTCCGGTGAAGACCGACCTGGCGTTCAAGGAGATCGCCAACCAGTACTTCTTCATCAGTGGTCGCAACCCCACCATCGGGCCGTTCCCGGACACCCCCCGCTACGTCCCGGACGTGCTGAACTACTCCAACCAGATGGTCAGGTACCTGGAGAAGGACCCCTGGGACGGGGTGAAGCTGGAGATGCCGGCCGCCTACAAGGCCAACCAGGTGCCGACGGAGGACAAGTTCACCGACCTCCTGCGCGGCCGGCGCCCGATGAGCGACGTGGACGCCATCGTCGCCGAGTGGAAGGCGGGCGGCGGGGAGGAAGCCCGCAAGCTGCTCGCCGACTCGCTGCCGAAGGCGGCCAAGTGAGCGAGCCGGCCGTCGTGGTCGGGCCCGAGCGGGCCCGACCCGACGCCCCGACCCGCGCGCCCCGCCGTCGCCGCGTGCCGCTGGGCACCCGGCTGCGCCGCGACTGGCAACTGCTGGCCATGGTGGCGCCCGGTTTCGGCATTCTGCTGGTCTTCAGCTACCTGCCGATCGCCGGCAACGTCATCGCGTTCCAGGACTACAACCCCTACCTGGGCGACAACCCGTGGCAGGCGTTCACGCGCAGCAACTGGATCGGCTTCGGCCAGTTCCAGCTCCTCTTCGACGACCCGGCGTTCTGGGACGCGTTCCGCAACACGCTCGCCATCACCGCGTTCCAGTTGGTGTTCTTCTTCCCGCTGCCGATCGTGCTGGCGGTCATGCTGCACAACCTGCTCTCCAGCCGGCTGCGCGGCCTCGTCCAGACGATCGTCTACCTGCCGCACTTCTTCAGCTGGGTGCTGGTGGTCACCTTCTTCGTGGCCATGCTCGGCGGCGCGGGACTGCTGGCGCAGACCATGCGCGACGCCGGCATGCAGCCGTGGAACGTGATGACGAATCCGGACACGTTCATCGTGCTGGTCACCGCCGAGGCGGTGTGGAAGGACGTGGGCTGGGGCACCATCGTCTTCCTGGCCGCGCTGTCCACCATCGACCAGGACCTCTACGAGGCGGCTGCCGCGGACGGCGCCGGGCGGTGGCGACGGCTGTGGCACATCACGCTGCCCGGCCTGCGCCCGGTGATCGTGCTGCTGCTCATCCTGCGTCTCGGCGACGCGCTCTCGGTCGGCTTCGAGCAGTTCCTGCTGCAACGCGACGCGGTCGGCCGGCAGGCGGCCGAGGTGCTCGACACCTTCGTCTACCACTTCTCCATCGCCACCGGAAACTACGGCTACGGCGCGGCGGCCGGGCTGTTCAAGGCCGTCGTCGGCCTCGTGCTGATCCTCGCCGCGAACCGGGTGGCGCACCTGCTCGGCGAACGAGGGATCTACGCGAAGTCATGACCGCGACCAGCCGCCGGTCGACCGGCACGCGACCCCGCCGCCCGGTGTGGGAGGACCGACCGCACCCGGTCGGCAAGGCGCTCAAGGCCGTCCTGCTCACCCTGCTGGTGGCCGGGGTGCTCTTTCCGCTCTGGGTGATCCTGGTGACCAGCCTCTCCTCCCGCGAGACGATCGCCGCCGCCGGTGGCCTGGTGGTCGTGCCGAAGGGCATCGACATCTCGGCGTACCGGACCATCCTGGCCGGCGGGGCGGTCACCCGGGCACTGTGGATCAGTACGCTGGTCACCGTGTTCGGCACGGTGATCGCGCTGACCGTCACCGTGCTGGCCGCGTACGGGCTGTCCCGGCCGGGCTCGCTGGGTCACCGCTGGCTGCTCGCGTACTTCCTGATCCCGTTCCTGGTCTATCCGCCGCTGGTGCCCCGCTACCTGGTGGTCACCGGGCTCGGCCTGAAGGACACCATCTGGGCGCTGGTCCTGCCGCCGGCGATCAGCGTGTTCAACCTGGTCGTGGTGCGCGGGTTCGTCCAGGGCATCCCGCAGGAACTGCTGGACAGCGCCCGCATTGACGGCGCGAGCGACTTCCGTACCCTCGGGCGGATCGTGCTGCCGCTGTCCCGCGCGGTGATCGCCGTGGTCGGCCTCTTCTACGCGGTCAGCTACTGGAACGTGTGGTTCGACGCGTTGCTGTTCATCGACCGCAACGACATGTACCCGATCCAGCGGGTGTTGCAGAGCTACCTGCTGGCCGGGCAGGCGCCGCACACCTCCGGCGGCACCACCGGGGTGACCATGCCACCGACCGAGGCGATCAAGATGGCGGTGGTGGTGCTGACCGTCGCGCCGATCGTCGCGGTCTACCCGTTCGTCCAACGGCACTTCGTCAAGGGCGTGCTGATCGGCGCGGTCAAGGGCTGACGCCCGCGCTCACAGCACCTGGGACAGGAACCGCCGCAGCCGCGGGTGCTCGGGCGCCTCGAACACGGCGGCCGGCGGCCCGGCCTCCAGCACCACGCCGGCGTCCATGAACGCGACCGTGTCGGCGACGGTGCGGGCGAAGCCCATCTCGTGCGTGACCACCACCATGGTCATGCCGCCGGCGGCGAGGTCCGCCATCACCGCGAGCACGCCCTTGACCAGCTCGGGGTCGAGCGCCGAGGTGGCCTCGTCGAAGAGCATCACCTGCGGACGCAGCGCGAGCGCCCGGGCGATGGCGACGCGCTGCTGCTGGCCGCCGGAGAGCTGCGCCGGCCGGGAGTCGGCCTTCGCGGCCAGCCCGACCAGGTCGAGCTGGGCGCGGGCGAGCGCCACCGCCTCGTCCTCGTCGAGCTTCTTCAGCCTGCGCAGCGCGAGCGTGACGTTGCGCAGCACGCTGAGGTGCGGAAAGAGGTTGAACTGCTGGAACACCATGCCGATCCGCTGCCGCAACGCGTCCGGGTCGTCGCCCAACACGCTGCGTCCGTCCAGCAGCACGTCGCCCCGGTCCGGCTCGATCAGCCGGTTGATCGTGCGCAGCAACGTGGACTTGCCGGAGCCGGACGGCCCGATCACGCAGGCCGTGCCGCCCCGGGCCACGTCCAGGTCCGCGCCGCGCAGCACCCGGTGCGCGCCGAACGCCAGGTGCACGTCGCGCACGGCCAGGCTCACCGAGGTCGTGGTGGTCATCGCAGGTCCTTTCCGGACGGGGTCAGGGCGGCCGGCTCGGTCTCCGGTTCGGGCGGCGCGGCTGGGCGGCCCTGCCGCAGCCGCCGGTCCAGCCAGTTCACCGCGTGGGTCAACGGCACGGTCAGGACCAGGTAGAACAGGCCGGCCAGCAGCAGCGCGGACTGGTTGCCGGTGTTCGCCGCGTAGTCCTGCCCGATCCGGAACAGCTCCCGCTGGCTGGCCAGCAGGCCGAGGAAGTAGACCAGGCTGGAGTCCTTGATCAACGCGATCAGCTGGTTGACCCAGGCGGGCAGCACCCGGCGGACACCCTGCGGGATGATCACCAGCCGCATCGACTCGGCCCAGGAGAAGCCGAGCGCCCGCGCGCCCTCCAACTGGGCCGCCTCCACGCTCAGGATGCCGGCTCGGAAGACCTCGCCCAGGTAGGCGGCGGCGATCAGGGACAGCGCCAGCACGCCCAGCGGGTAGGGGTTCGGTCCCCACACCTGCATGCCCAGCGGCGCCAGGCCGACGCCGATGAGCAGGATGGTCGCCGCGGCCGGCAGGCCGCGGAACACGTCGGTGTAGACCCGGGCCGGCCACCGCAACCACCGGGTACGCGAGATGCCCGCGACGGCCAGCAGCATGCCCAGCACCGAACCGAGCAGGGCGGCGGAGACCGCCAGGATCAGCGTGTTGGGCAGCCCGACGGTCAGCATCTCGGGCAGCGCCTCGCGCATCGAGTCCCCGTCGAAGAAGGTCTCCCAGAGGGTGCTCAGTGGATCCATCGTTCCTCCGTCCGCCCCGCTCGAATCCGGTCGTCCGCTCAGGAGGCGGCCGACGGCGACGGCACCGGGACCGAGCCGCTGCCGGGGGTGAAGTCGGCCGGGATCGGCCGGCCCGGGTAGTACCGCGCCTGCAGGCGGCTCCAGGTGCCGTCGGCGATCACCTCGTCGAGCCCCTTGTCCAGCGCCTCGCGCAGCTTGTCGTTGCCCTTGGCCACGGCGTACGCGGTCGGGGCCGGGCTGAGCTGCTTCGCCGCCACCGTGATCCTGCCGTTGCTGTCGGCGGCGGACTTGTCGCCGATCTCGGCCGGGGCGATCCAGGCGTCGGCGGTGCCGGCCTTGAGCTGGTTGACGGCGCCGTTGTAGTCGGGCACCCGCACCGGGTTCAGCTTCTCCCGGGTGGCGAAGTCGTCCTGCACGGTGCCCTGGACGACCACCACCCGCTTGCCGGCGAGCTGGTCGAACCCGGTGATCGCGGAGCCGGCCGGCACATCCAGGCCGAAGTAGCCGAAGTCGTAGCCGTTGCCGAAGTCGACGGTCTTCCTCCGGGCCTCGGTGACGGTGATCGAGGAGCTGCCCACGTCGAACTTGCGGTTGTTGACCTGCGACAGCAGGGCGGAGAAGTCGGTGCCGACGAACTCGACCTTCAGGCCGACCTTGCCGGCGACGGCGGTGAGCAGGTCGTTGTCGAAGCCGGTGAACTTCCCGTCCTTGAGATAGACGTTCGGCGGCGCGTCGGTGAGCGTGCCGGCCCGGATCACCCCGGGCTGGAGCAGGCCGTACGGGTTGGCGGCCCCGTCGGTGGAGTCGTTCCCGCCGCAGCCGGTCAGCGCGGTGGCGGCGAGCAGGGCGGCGGCGCCGACGGCGGCGGCGCGGGTCAGGACGGTACGGATACGCACGATCTATCTCCAAAGTGGACGGACACGCGGGATGCGTGCCGGTGCCGGCGCCGCCGGGCACGGCGGGGCCGGGAAGGGTGGATCGGGGAAGAGGGGAAGCGGTCGCTCAGCGCGCGTCGCGACAGGCGTCGCTGCACACCCGCATCAGGTCGACGTGGCGGCGCCTGACCAGCGTGACGCCGGACGGGCGCGCGGCGGTGTCGCCGGTGCGGGTGGAGGGTGGTGCGAACATCGGTCTCCCTGGTCGGTCGGGCTGACCTGGGTGCCAGGCCACGCTTGCGCCGACGGCTGCCGGCGCCTGGTCCTCACCCGGAGCACCCCACCGTGGCGGAGGGTTGCCGGCCAGCGAGCCGGGGCTTGACGCTGGCGCTCATGACCTGCCCAGAAGGCTAGCAGCAGGTCCGTGTCGGCCGTCCAGCCGTTATGACCACCCTCACGCACCGTGCCTTACCCGACCGGACCCGGGGCTTGCTATGCAACAAAGTGCATAGCATGATGGCCGGCATGTCGCTGGAGCACGCCATCCTCGTCTCGCTGCTGGAGCGGCCGGCCTCCGGCTACGAGCTGGCCCGGCGCTTCGACCGCTCGATCGGCCGCTTCTGGACCGCCACCCACCAGCAGATCTACCGCGTCCTCAAGCAGATGGCCGAGGACGACCGGATCACCGGCGAGGAGGTCGGCCAGGAGGGCCTGCCGGACAAGAAGGTCTGGTCGGTCACCCCGACCGGCCGGGCCGCGCTGCGCGGCTGGTTGCACGCCCCGGTGCGACCGGAGGCGGTCCGGCACGAGCTGGCCGTCAAGATCCGCGGCGCCGCGTTCGACGACGCCGCCGGGCGCGCCACCCTGGTCGCCGAGGTCGAGCGCTACCGCGCCGACCACGAGACCGTCCTCGCCGGCTACCTGGCCGGCGAACGCCGCGACTTCCCGGACGCCGTCGCACCCGACGCCCGGGCGGCGCTGCAGCACGTCGTGCTGCGCGGCGGCATCGCGTACGAGCGGATGGTGCTGGCCTGGCTGGACGACGTCCTGGCCACCCTCCGCGCCCTCGACCCCGACCCGGAAAGGCCACCCGCGTGAGCGACCCGCTGCTGTTCCACCCGCACCGCTACGACCCCGCCGACCTCGACGAGACCTCGCGCCGGCTGCTGCGCGCCACCGTCGACTGGTTCGAGACCCGAGGCAAGCGCGCCCTGGTCGACAGCTACAACACCCACGAGTGGTACGCCGACTTTCTCGCCTTCGCCGCCCGGGAAGGGCTCTTCGCCACCTTCCTCACCCCGTCCGCGGACGGCGGCGACGACCCCGACAAGCGCTGGGACACCGCCCGCAACGCCGCGCTCAGCGAGATCCTCGGCTTCTACGGGCTCGGCTACTGGTACACCTGGCAGGTCACCGTGCTCGGCCTCGGGCCGGTCTGGCAGAGCGGCAACGCCGCCGCCCGGGCCCGTGCCGCCGAGCTGCTCGACCAGGGGCACGTGACGGCCTTCGCGCTCTCCGAGCGGTCGCACGGCGCCGACATCTACGCCACCGACATGCTGCTCACCCCCGACGGCGAGGGCGGCTTCCGGGCCACCGGCGGCAAGTACTACATCGGCAACGGCAACGTCGCCGGCCTGGTCTCGGTCTTCGGCCGGCGCGCCGACGTCGAGGGCCCCGAGGGGTACGTGTTCTTCGCCGCCGACAGCCGGCACCCGGCGTACCGGCTGGTCCGCAACGTGGTCAACGCCCAGATGTACGTCTCCGAGTTCCGGCTGGAGGACTACCCGGTGCGCGCCGAGGACGTGCTGCACACCGGCCCGGCCGCGTTCGACGCCGCGCTGAACACGGTCAACGTCGGCAAGTTCAACCTCTGCACCGCGTCCATCGGCATCTGCGAGCACGCCATGTACGAGGCGGTCACCCACGCCCACGGCCGCGTGCTCTACGGCCGGCGGGTCACCGACTTCCCGCACGTGCGCCGCGAGCTGACCGACGCGTACGCCCGCCTGGTGGCGATGAAGCTGTTCAGCGACCGGGCGGTGGACTACTTCCGCTCGGCCGGCCCGGACGACCGTCGCTACCTGCTGTTCAACCCGATGACCAAGATGAAGGTCACCACCGAGGGTGAGAAGGTGATCGACCTGCTCTGGGACGTGATCGCCGCGAAGGGCTTCGAGGCCGACACCTACTTCGACAAGGCCGCCAAGGACATCCGCGGCCTGCCGAAGCTGGAGGGCACGGTGCACGTCAACCTGGCCCTGATCCTCAAGTTCATGCCGAACTACCTGTTCCGGCCGCAGCCGCACCCGGCGGTGCCGACCCGGCGCGACGCGGCCGACGACGAGTTCCTCTTCCGTCAGGGCCCGGCCCGGGGGCTCGGCGCGATCCGCTTCCACGACTGGCGTGCCGCCTACGACGCGCACGCCCACCTGCCCAACGTGGCCCGCTTCCGGGAGCAGGCCGACGGACTGGTCGCGCTGCTCGCCGCGCACGCGCCGGACGAGACGCAGCAGCGTGACCTGGACTTCCTGCTCACCATCGGCCAGCTCTTCGCGCTCGTCGTCTACGGCCAGCTGATCCTGGAGCAGGCCGAGCTGACCGGCCTCGACGCGGCCCTGCGGGACGAGATCTTCGACCTGCTGGTCCGGGACTTCTCCGGGTACGCCACCGAGCTGCACGGCAGGGCGTCCACCACCGACGAGCAGGCCGCCTGGGCGCTCGCCCACGTCCGCCGGCCGGTGGTCGACACCGACCGCACGGCCCGGGTGTGGCAGCGGGTGGTCGACCTGGCCGGCGCGTACGAGATGCGACAGTGACCGGCGGAATCCGGGCGCGCGCCGGCCGGTCCGGCCGGTAGGTTGCACGGATGTTCGCGCTCGCCCTGACCGACGACGCCGAGCTGCGCCCGTTGCAGCCCTGGCACGCCGACGAGTTCCTCGCCAACCTCGACCGCTGCCGCGAGCACATCGCGCCCTGGGTCGGCGCGTCCTTCGTCGCCACCGACGCCGCGTCGGCCCGCACGGTCCTCCAGGCGTACGCCGACCGCTGGGCCCGTGACGACGGCGGCATCTGGGGCATCTGGCAGCGCGGCACCCTCGTCGGGGGAGTGCTGCTGGTGTCGCTGAGCACCGCGCGCGGGGTGTGCGAGGCCGGCTGCTGGCTGGAGCCGGCCGCCGAGGGGCAGGGTCTGGTCACCCGGGCCGCCCGGGTCGTCATCGACTGGGCGGTCCGGGAACGCGGCATCCACCGGGTCGAGTGGGTGACCCGGGCCGGCAACGAGCGCAGCATCGCCGTGGCCCGCCGGCTCGGCATGCGCCGCGACGGGGTGCTCCGGGGCGCCGCGCCGGTGCCGGAGGGGCGGGCCGACATGGAGGTCTGGTCCGTGCTGGCGCCCGAGTGGACGACCTGAGACGGTTTCTTGTCGTACCCGGACGTCAACATGTGTCCATGGCTGTCCCCGCACTGGCCGACCGGTCTCCCCAGCCGCGCGCCCTGCCGCTGCGCGAGGTCCGCACCCGGCTCACCCAACTCGTCTCGCTCGCCGAGCTGACCGACACCGTCACCGTGGTCACCCGCGACGGCGACCCGCGTCCGATCGCCGCGATCGTGCCCGCGCCGGCGGCCCGCACCGCGGCCCAGGCCCGCGCCGACGCCGACCGGGTCAGCGCCGTCAGCGCCGGATGGGCCCGCCGCCTGGAGGAGCTGCACCGGCAGTCCGGCCGACGACACGCCGCCGAGCTGCGCGCGCTGACCGACGCGCTCGCCGAGGCCTGGGCCGAGCTGGAGCGGCGGGTGCCGGCCGGCGATCCGGCGCTGGCCCGGCTCCGCGCCGCCCACGCCGACCTCCTGCGCCCCTGACCCGGCGTCGTCGTGCCGCGGACACCCCCGTGGCGCGCGGCACGACGACCGTCCGATCGGCGGCCCCCGCGAGCGGTGACCCCCGGCGAGCGGCGACGCCCGGATTCGGGCCGCTCCGGGTCAGGACTCGGCCGGCCCGGCGGCGGCGTCGGCGCGCAGCCCGTGCGCGGCGATGTCGTCGGCGACCTCCAGGCCGAGGCGGACCCCGCCGACGTTGCGCCCGAGGTCGACCCGGCCGTCGTCGTCCAGCGCGAACGCGTCGAACGACCAGTGCACGCCCAGGTAGACCCGGCTCAGGCCGTTCTCCTCGATCATCTGCCACAGGCCGTCGGGGAACCGGCGGGCCCAGCGCGGCCGGACCGTGCCGGTGTTGTCCACGCTGACCCCGTTCAGCTCGTCGGAGACGAACTCCAGCCCGTCGGCCAGGTCGTCCGGGCCGTGGTCGCCCTGGCCGTAGAAGCGCCGGACCGACTGCAACGCGGCGGCCCCGAAGCTGGCGTGACCGGAGGGGTACGCCGGGAAGTTCGGCGTCCGGTTCTTCTGCCCGACGCTGTTGGTGTGCGGCGCGCCGAGCGGCAGCCAGCCGATGTCGGCGGCCCCGTCGAGGGCCGCGTCGCCGACGCCGGTCGGGCCCAGCGCGCCGTCGTGCTCCCGGATGCCGACCACCGGGCGCCACAGGTCGTGGCGATACTTCTCCGTCCAACAGAGGATGCCGGCGTCGGCCATGGCCACGTTGACCAGTGCGAAGAGTCTCGCGTTGGCGGTCACGTCGTTGCCCCGCGCCCGGGCCACGGCCCGGACGATCTGGTTGTAGAGCCGGGGCGGGGTGCCGATGCCGCGCGCGCCGTCGTACGCCCAGAACAGCCCGACGGCGGTCTCGGCGGCCGTGCGCCGCGGCAGCCGGTCCGGCAGCGTGCCGGCCAGGTGCGGGGCGATGCCCTTGCCGCGCACCTGGCGCAGCGACCGCTCGTACGCCCGGTCGCCGGGCCGCGGCGGCTCGTCGAGCTCGTGGCGGGTGGTGACCGCGAAGCAGCGGGACCGGGCGCCGTAGAAGGGGGCGTGGAAGCCCTGGCCCGGGTTGTCCGGGTCGACGCGGTGGCGCTGCCGGGCGAGCGACGGCACGTACCCGTCGTCGTCGAGGCCGGGGTCGGCGGCGCGCCGGCGCAGCACCTCCTCGGCGACCCGCCGGCCGTAGTCGTGCCCGGCCGCGTCGTGCTTGCCGGCGACCAGCCCGGCGGCGAGGTGACGTGCCTCCAGGAACCCCCGCTGCGCCGGGTAGAGGGCGGCCAGCGCGGTCCGGGCCGCGGCGGCGACGGCGGCGTCCGGGTCGGCCCCGGCCGGCGGCTGCGGCAGCCGGTCACCCGACCACGGCTCGTACGCGCCGGTGAGCCCGACGAGCGCGTCGTGCATGGCCAGGTGCGCGACGGCCAGCGCGCGGGCGCTGCCCACCGGGCCCTGGGACCGCGCCTCGCCGGCGTCACCCGTGGTGTGGGTGACCCGGTTCGCCTCCAGGGCGACCTCGTTCCAGTACAGGATCTGATCCACGACTTCCCCCGATGTGATCCGTCGGTGAATGGCGGCGGGAAATGCCGTCTCCACAACGGATCACAATTCGGGAAATGGGCGCGGTCAGCGCCTGGAATGCCGTCCGGATCGGCGTCGGATCCGCCGGCGCGCGCCATCGCCAGGCGCACGACGTGCGGAAACCATTCCCCGTTGGGTCCCCGTGGTCGACGGCGACCACCGGAGGGGTGGCCCGCCGCGCCGACCTCGGAATGCGAACCGATGTCGGCTCGTCCATGGTTGCGGCGGCTCGCCGGGCGGGTCAAGGCGGGTGCGGCGGAATTGTGTCCACTGTCGGGGAATGGGCACCCGACGATGTCCTTGCAACCATAACGGGGTCGTGCGTTTCCGCAGCTCACGAAGGCACCCGGGCGGAAGACCGCCCGGGTGCCGTCGGTCGGGTCAGTTCCGGCCGCGTTCGGCGCGGTAGCGGCGGATCAGTTCGGCGGTGGAGGTGTCCACGTCGGCCAGGTCCGGGTCGGGGCCGGTCAGCTTCGGCGCGAGCTGGTTGGCCATGACCTTGCCCAACTCCACGCCCCACTGGTCGAAGGCGTTGATGTCCCAGACCGCGGCCTCGGTGAAGACGATGTGCTCGTAGAGCGCGATCAGCTGGCCCAGCGTCGCCGGGGTGAGCTTCGGCGCCAGGATCGAGGTGGTCGGGTGGTTGCCCGCCATCACCCGGTGCGGCACCACCTCGGGCGCGGTGCCCTCCGCCTCCACCTGCTCGCGGGTCCGCCCGAAGGCCAGCGCGGCAGTCTGGGCGAAGAAGTTCGACATGAACAGGTCGTGCATGTCGCCCAGGTCGTGGTTGGGCCGGCTGAACGCGATGAAGTCCGCCGGGATCAACCGGGTGCCCTGGTGGATGAGCTGGTAGAACGCGTGCTGCCCGTTGGTGCCGGGCTCACCCCAGAAGATCTCCCCGGTCGGGTAGGTGACCGGGGAACCGTCGACGCGTACCGACTTGCCGTTGCTCTCCATGGTGAGCTGCTGCAGGTACGCCGGGAACCGGTGCAGGTACTGCGCGTACGGCAGCACGGCGTGGGTCTCCGCGCCGAGGAAGTCGGTGTACCAGACGTTGAGCAGGCCGAGCAGCGCCGGCACGTTGCGCTCGACCGGGGCGGACCGGAAGTGCTCGTCGACCGCGTGGTAGCCGGCGAGCATCTCCCGGAACCGGTCCGGCCCGATCGCCAGCATCACCGACAGGCCGACCGCAGAAGGCAGCGAGTAGCGCCCGCCCACCCAGTCCCAGAAGCCGAACATGTTCTCCGGGTCGATGCCGAAGTCGCGGACCCGCTGCTCGTTGGTGCTCACCGCGACGAAGTGCCGGGCCACCGCGTCGTCGTCGGCGTCCAGCCCGGCGAGCAGCCAGCGGCGAGCCTGGTCGGCGTTGGCCAGCGTCTCCTGGGTGGAGAACGTCTTCGACACCACCACGAACAGGGTGCGCGCGGGGTCCAGGTCGGCGGTCTTGTCGTGGATGTCGGTCGGGTCGATGTTGGACACGAACCGGCAGCTGATCCCCGCGTCCCGGTACGCCTTGAGCGCCTCGTACGCCATCACCGGGCCCAGGTCCGACCCGCCGATGCCGATGTTCACCACGGTGGTGATCCGCTCGCCGGTGTGGCCGCGCCACGAGCCGGACCGTACCCGCTGCGCGAAGGCGGACATCCGGTCCAGCACGGCGTGCACGTCGGCGACGACGTCCTGGCCGTCCACGGTGAGCGAGGCGTCGCGGGGCAGGCGCAGCGCGGTGTGCAGCACGGCCCGGTCCTCGGTGACGTTGATGTGCCGCCCGGTGAACATGTCCGCGATCTTCCCGGCCAGGCCGACCCGCTCGGCGAGCGCGACGAGCAACGCGACCGTCTCGTCGGTGACCAGGTTCTTGCTGTAGTCCACGTGCAGGTCGGCGACCGCGCCGGTGAGCCGTTCGCCCCGCTGCCCGTCGGCGGCGAAGAGGTCGCGCAGGTGCGTGCCGCGCATCGCCTCGGCGTGCTTGCGCAGCGCCTGCCATTCGTCCGTGGTGGTGACGTCCACAGCCATCGGGTCGATCTTCTCCTTCGCGACGGGGCGGTCGGCGGGCCCGCGCCCGCGACCCCACCAGCCTGCCACCCGGGGCCGGTACGCGCGACGCGACGCGACATCGCCCACCCTGTGGGCGCCCCGCCGGGAGGGGTGGGACACGCCGTTGCGACACCTGTTCGACACGCCGAACACAGGGAGACATCGAGTGGTAGCTCACCGTAAGCTCCCTCTGGCTGGCCGTGCGGAGGAGGCGTGTATGGCAACGGTGATCGGCCCCCGGCCGCCGTCCGACGGGGGCGCGTCGGCGGAGGACGCGGCGGCCGGGGAGTCTCCGCTGCCGGAGCTGGCCGACGGGCACTGGATGAACCGGGCCACCGAGTTCGCGCACACCAGCTTCTGGGCGGTGGCCCGCCGGCTGCCCGCGCTCGTCCGCGAGGCCGTCGGCCTCGCCTGGGCGACCAGCCGCCGGGACACCGCCGCCTCGATCGGGCTCAACATCGCCGCCGGCGTGCTCACCACGTGCGGCCTGCTCGCCACCACCGGCGTGCTGCGGCAGCTCTTCGCCGCCGGCCCCACGCCCGACCGGATCCGCGCGGCCCTGCCGGCGCTCCTGCTCGCGGCCGTCGCCGTGACCGGCCGGGGCGCGTTGACCGTGGCCGCGGGCTGGGCCCAGGCCCGGCTCATCCCGCAGATCAACTACCAGGTGGAGCTCCGGCTCTTCGAGGCGACCACCGCCGTCGAGCTGGCCGCCTTCGACGACGCGGGCTTCGCCGAGGAGATGGACCGCGCCCGCGACCGGGGCATGGCCGAGGCGGCGTCGATCGTGGACCACACGGTCAACCTGGTGACCGGGGTGGTGGGCGTGCTGGCCACCGCTGCCGCGGTCACCGTCGTCCAGCCGGTGCTGTTGCCCTGCCTGCTGCTCGCCGCGGTGCCCGAGGCGGTCACCGCGGTCAAGCTGGCCCGTCGGCAGTACCTCGCGATCCTGGCCTGGATCACCCGGCGTCGCCGGATGTTCATGCTGGCCCGGCTGATGGCCGACCGGCACACCGCCGCCGAGATCCGGGCCTACCAGATGCGCGACTTCCTGCTCGCCGAATACCACCGGATGATGACCGTGGAGACCCAGGCCCAGCTGCGGCTGGCCCGCTCGCAGACCGTCACCCGCGCGATGGGCCTGTCGGTGACCGGCGTCGCCGCGTTCGCCGTCTACGCGGTGCTCGGCGGGCTGCTGCTCACCGGCGTGGTGGCGCTGGCCGCGGCGGCCACCGCGCTACTCGCCCTCCAGTCCGCCCGCAGCAGCCTGCGCACCGCCGTCTTCGCCACCAACTCGCTCTACGAGGACGCCCTCTACTACCAGGACTACCGGGACTTCCTCGACCGGGCCGGGCGGCGCACACCGACCGGCGGGCAGCAACCGGTCGACGGGTTCGAGCGCATCGACCTCGACCGGGTCAGCCTGCGCTACCCGGACACCGACGGCGCCGCCGTCGACGAGGTCAGCCTCACCATCCGGCGCGGCGAGGTGGTCGCGTTGGTGGGGGAGAACGGGTCCGGCAAGACCACGCTGGCGAAGCTGATCGCCGGGCTCTACCGGCCCACCGGCGGCGCCATCCGCTGGGACGGGGTGGACGCCGCCGAGCTGGACCCACGCCAGGTCGCCGCCCAGGTGGCGGTGATGAGCCAGGACTGGTGGAAGTTCCCGTTCACCGCCCGGCAGAACATCCGGGTCGGCCGGCACGACCGGGCCGACGGCCACGGCCCGAGCGTCGAGGCCGCAGCCCGGGAGGCCGCCGCGCACGACATGATCAGCGAACTGCCCTTCGGTTACGACACGCTGCTGGACCGGCAGTTCAAGGACGGGCAGGACCTGTCCGGCGGGCAGTGGCAGCGGTTGGTGGCCGCCCGTGGCCTCTACCGCGACGCCCGACTGCTGATCTGCGACGAACCCTCCGCCGCGCTGGACGCGCGGGCCGAGCACGCGCTCTTCCAACACCTGCGGCGGCGTCCGGACCGGGCCGTCGTTCTGATCACCCACCGGTTGGCCAACGTCCGGCACGCCGACCAGATCTTCGTTCTGGACCACGGCCGGCTCGTGCAGCACGGCGACCACGACGCGTTGATGGCGCAGGCCGGGCCCTACCGGGAGCTGTTCGAGCTGCAGGCGGCCGGCTACCTTGCCGGCGCCGGGGAGGCCGCCGGCGACCGTTGACCTCCAGCGCACTCGAACTCCTACGGTGACCGGACCGGCCGCCGCCCGGTCAGCGCGGCGTCACCCACCATGGAGTCCACATGCGCTATCGCGTTCTCGGCGGCACCGGCATCGAGGTCAGCGTCCACTGCCTCGGCACGATGATGTTCGGCGCCGTCGGCAACCCCGACCACGACGACTGCGCCCGCATCGTGCACGCCGCGCTCGACCGCGGCGTCAACATGGTGGACACCGCCGACATGTACTCGGCGGGCGAGTCGGAGGTGATCGTCGGCAAGGCCCTGCGGGGCCGGCGCGACGACGTGGTGCTCGCCACGAAGGTGCACTTCCCGATGGGCGAAGGGCCCAACCGGGGCGGCAACTCGCGCCGGTGGATCGTCCGCGCCGTCGAGGACAGCCTGCGCCGGCTGGGCACCGACTGGATCGACCTCTACCAGGTGCACCGACCCGACCACACCACCGACGTCGAGGAGACGCTCGCCGCGCTCAGCGACCTGGTCCGCGCCGGCAAGATCCGGGCGTTCGGCTGCTCGACGTTCCCGGCGGAGGAGATCGTCGAGGCGCAGCACGTCGCCGAACGGCGCGCGCTCGGCCGGTTCCGCACCGAGCAGCCGCCATACTCGATCCTGGCCCGGGGGATCGAGGCGTCGGTGCTGCCGGTGTGCCGCCGTTACCGGATGGGCGTGCTGGTGTGGAGCCCGCTGGCCTCCGGCTTCCTGTCCGGGCGGTACCGACAGGGCAAGCCGGTGGACCTCACCTCGGGCCGCCCGGCGCGCACCCCGGCCCGGTTCGACCCGGCGCTGCCCGGCAACGCCGCCAAGTACGCCGCCGCCGAGCAGCTCGTCGCGCTCGCCGACGAGGTGGGCTGCACGCTGCCGCAGCTCGCCGTGGCGTTCACCGCGGCGCACCCCGCGGTCACCTCGACCATCATCGGGCCGCGCACCATGGACCAGCTGGACGCGCTGCTCGCGGGGGCGGCGCTGACGCTCGACGACGCGGTGCTCGACCGGATCGACGAGATCGTCCCGCCCGGGGTGAACCTGTACCAGCCCGACGGCGTCTGGTCCCCGCCCGCGCTCATCGACCCGTCCCAGCGTCGCCGTACGCTGCCGGAACGCGCCGCCGCCTGACCGCCCACAGCGCCGTCTACGCGGAGGGTGCCGCAGCCTGACCGCTCACAGGCCTGTCCCACCAGGTCGCCACGCGGCGGAGTGCCAGCCCTTCGCCAGCGCCCCAACCCATCACCCGGCCCCGCACCACCCGCACGCGCTGTCGACTCCGCCTCCGCGCGTAGATCTTGGTAGCGAACGGCCCCCATAGGGGCCTTTTCGTACCAAGATCTTCGCGTTTTCTAAGTGGTGGGAGACAGTTCCTGGAATGCGGGAGCGGAATCGGCGGGTGCGGGGCCGAACGGGGCCGTGTCGAGCGGGGGCGGTGAAGGGGCGGGTGGTTGCTGGGGAGAGCGGGCTGGGGCAGGATCGCCGGAATGCTCCGCCTCCGCCCTCGCCGCGCCGCTGTCGTCGCCGTGCTGGCCCTGGTCACCGCCGGGTGCTCCACCTCCGGCACCGATCCCGACGCGTCGGGACCCGGCACCAGCGCATCCGGCAGCAACTCGTCCAGCACCGACGCATCCGGCGCCGGCGCACCGGGCGCGACGAGAGGCGGCGCCACCATCGCGCCCGGTGCCGCTGGCACGACGTCGGGAGCGCCGTCACCGGCCGCGCGTACCGGGATCGGGGCCCGGCCGAGCGCGTCGGCCGGGTGCGCCGTCTTCCCGGCCGACAACGTGTGGCACGCCGACGTGACCCGGCTGCCGGTGCACACCCGGTCGGCCGCGATGGTCGGCGCGATCGGCGCGGACGCCACCGTGCACGCCGACTTCGGCTCCGGGACGTGGGAGGGCGCGCCGATCGGCATCCCGGTCACCGTCGTCCCGGCCGGGCAACGGCGGGTGCCGGTCACCTTCGGGTACGCCGACGAGAGCGACAGCGGGCCGTACCCGATCCCGCCCGACGCGCAGGTCGAGGGCGGCCCGTCCGGCACCGGCGACCGGCACGTGATCGTCTGGGACCGCAGCGCCTGCCGGGCGTACGAACTGTTCGACGCGCACCGCTCCGGGGCCGGGTGGCAGGCCGGCTCGGGCGCGGTGTTCGACCTGCGGTCCAACCGGATGCGCCGGGCCGGCTGGACCTCCGCGGACGCGGCCGGGCTGTCCGTGCTGGCCGGGCTGGTGCGCTACGACGAGGTGGCCGCCGGTCGGATCGACCACGCGATCCGGGTGACCGTGCCACGCACCCGCACCGGCTGGACGTGGCCGGCCAGCCACTCCGCCTCGTCGGCCACCGACCCGGCGCTGCCGCAGCTCGGCCAGCGGCTGCGGCTCAAGCGTTCGGTCGACCTGTCCGGGCTGCCGCGGCAGGCCCGGATCGTGGCCGAGGCGATGCGTCGCCACGGACTGATCGTGGCCGACCACGGTTCCGCCTGGTACATCTCCGGAGCCCCGGACCCGCGCTGGGACAACGACGCCCTGCACGCGCTGGACCGCCTGCGCGGCGGCGACTTCGAGGTGGTGGACGCCGCCGGCCTGATGGTCGCCCCGACGTCGGCGGCCATCCGCTGAGCGGACCGCCGCCGGCCCCGCCTCCGGGCCCACGGGTCGGGACCGGCCGCCGGCCAGAGCGCCGACCGGCCGCCTGCCGGTGGCGATGCGTTCACGGCCGGACCGCTGACGAGAACCCGATCGACGCCGTGCGGCCGAGCCTCCACACTGTCCGGATGGAACATCGCGACCTGGTCCGGGTGAGCAAGCGCATGTCGCTGGCGCTGCGCCACCGCCCCGACCGGTTCCAGCTGACGCTCGACGGGGCCGGCTGGACGCCGGTCGCCGACCTGCTCGCCGCGCTGCGGATCAGCCGTGCCGACCTCGACGCCGTGGTGGCCGGCAACGACAAGCAGCGTTTCGCCGTCGAGGCCGGCCCGGACGGCGCCGACCGCATCCGCGCCAACCAGGGGCACTCCGTCCCGGTCGACCTCGGCCTGACCCCGACGACGCCGCCGGGCCGACTCTTCCACGGCACCGCCGAGGACGTACTGCCCGCCATCCGGGCCGAAGGGCTGCGCCGGGGGCGCCGCCACCACGTACACCTGTCGCCCGACGTGGCGACGGCCCGGCGGGTCGGCGCGCGCCGGGGCGGCGCGGTGGCCGTGCTCGCGGTCGACGCCGGAACCATGGCCGCGCACGGCTACCTGTTCTACCGCTCCGCGAACGGGGTGTGGCTCACCGACACCGTGCCGCCCGGCTACCTGGCGGTCAGCAGGCCGTGACCGGGTGCGCCACCACGGCGTCGAACAGGTACGCGAGGTCGTTCGGGGCGGCCCGGTCGGGCTGGCCGGCGCCGGTGCGGTCGGTGGCGCGGGCGCGCAGCACGTGTCGGCCGGCGGCCGGCGGACGCCAGCGTGCGGTCCAGCGCTGCCAGGGGCCACCCCGGTCGGTCGCGACCAGGTCGGCCGGTCGCCACCCGTCGCCGGTGTCCACCTCGACGTGCTCGATCGGGCCGTTGCCGGACCAGGAGCGGCCGCGCAGCAGCACGTCCTCGCCGGCCGGGACGCGGGCGTCCCACGCCAGCTCGAACGCGCTCTTCACCGGCTGCGCGCCGAGCACCGTGCCGTCGGCCGGGTGCCCGGGGCCGAACAGCCGGTAGAACTGGGTGTTCCACGGCGAGAACAGGGCAGTGGTGGAGACCTCGACCGGTCCCACCCACTTGATCGAGGAGATGCCGATCCAGCCGGGCACCACCACCCGCACCGGGAAACCGTGGTCGGCCGGCAGCGGCTCACCGTTCATCTCGTACGCCAGCAGCACGTCGTCGAGGGCCTTGGCGACCGGCAGCGGGCGGCGCACCGGCCCGAGATCGACCCCGCCGGTCACGTAGTGCGGGTCGAGGCCCTCGGGCATCACGTCGACCGCCTCGTCGCGCAGCCCGGCCAGGCGCAGCACCGTGCCCAGCCGCACGCCGCGCCAGCGGGCCACGCCGACGCCGCCCAGCCCCCAGGCCACGCCGGGGGCCGGTTGGTCCTGCTGCTCGGCGAAGTGCCGCCGCCCGTTGCCGGCGCACTCCAGCAGCGCGGCGCCCTCCTCGGCGGGCAGCCGGCGCAGGTCGTCGAGGCCGAACTCGACCGGGGCGTCGCGGGTGGGCGCGCCGCGCAGGCCGTCGCCGAACAGGCGCAGCCGCCAGGTCGTCGGGTCGAGGTGGGGGGTGACGGTGTGGTTGCGGACGAAGAAGCGGTCGTTGGGCACCACGTACCCCTGGCCGGCCATCGCCGACCAGCGCATCTCGGCGTTGGTGTCCAACGGGCGCAGCAGCGCCGCCGGCAGCGGCTTGGCGATCGGCGTACCCGGGTCGACGCCGACCGGGGCCGGCGCCACCGCGACCGGCTCGCGCTCCGCGGCGGCGGCGGTCACCGCGGCCATGGCGGCACCCAGCTCCAGCAGCCGCGCGCGGTCGACGCCCGCGCCGTGCGCCTCGCCGGCGAGCCACTGCCGGCTCCGTTCGGCGTCGTGGACGGCTTCGGCGGGTGACGGGGAACGGCTCACGGGTGACCTCCGGGCTGGGCGACGCTGCCTTTCCTATTCAAACAATAGGAGTTTGCGTCCGGTCGCCCGAGGTCGGAATCAGTCCGACCGTGGCCCGGCGAGGAAGTCGGCGAGCACCCGGGTGTGCGTGGAGAAGGCCAGCTCGACCGGCTCGGTGAGCACCAGCCACTCGGTCGCCTCCTCGGTGGGCGCCGACGGCGGCAGGTCGCCCACCGGCCGCTCGGGCAGCACGCCGAAGATCATCATGGTGCCGCCGGCCGGGGCGCCGTGCACCGCGAACAGCCGCGTCTCGTCGGCCTCGGCGAGCAGCCCGGTCTCCTCACGCAGCTCGCGGACCAGCGCCTCGGACCACTCCTCGCCGTACTCGACGAAGCCGCCGGGGAGGGCGAGCTGCCCGCGCGCCGGTTCGATGTCCCGGCGTACGACCACCACGCCGAGCCCGTCGGGGGTGCGGACCGGCAGCACCGCCACCGCGACCGGTAGCGGGTTGCGCCACACCGTCTCGCCGCAGGTCGAACAGACACGCGGCCAGCCGGCGTCGGCCGGGTAGGCCGCGCCGCAGAACGAACAGTGCGAGTACGCGGTCACGCCGCAGCACGTTACCCGGCCGGCCGGTCAGGCGCTCGGCTGCTCGCGCGCGCGAGCGCGTCGCGCGCCCGCATCAGGGCGAAGCCGAGCAGGTTGTCACCCCGCCAGGTGGCCGGGTCACCCGCGCGCGGGTCGTCGGCGGCCAGGCCGATGCCCCAGATCCGGTCCGTCGGGCTGGCCTCCACCAGCACCCGGCCGCCGGTGCCGAGCAGGAACCGCCGCAGCTCGTCGTGCTGCCCGAACTTGGCCACGCTGCCGGCCACCACGATGTCGAAGCGGCGGGCCGTCCAGGTGGCCTCGTCGAAGTCGCGGACCTGCCGGCCGAGCGCCTTGGCCCGGTGCGGGTGCGTGGCCGCCAACACCCGCCCGGCGATCTCGTGGTCGCCGAAGAGCATGGCCTTGTGCCACATCATCCAGTGCTCGGCGGTCGCGTACTCCCGACCGTCCACGGTGAACGCCGCCGGCCACCACTGGCTCAGGCAGCCGGCGCCGACGCTGCCGTCGCGCTGCGGCCGGTGCCCCCAGAAGTGCAGATATTTGACCGTCTCTCCGGTGTCGAGCGTGGCGATCAGGTCGGCGACGGAACGGATCGGCATACCCGGCAGTCTGCCCCACCCCTCCGACATCCCGCCGATCTTGCAGTTTGGGACCTGGCAAACTCCGCCAACCGGACATCCTGGGGGCCGAAACTGCAAGATCGGCGAGGGTGGGGATGGTCAGGGGGTGGGGGCGCCGGTGTAGAAGGCCGTCACCCGCTCGCCTGCGGCGTGTGCCTGGTCTGCCGGAGTGCCGGCGGCGACGCTCGCCGTCGTCCACCTCTCGCCGGACTCGGTGACGAAGCGGAGCCCGTCCGGCGAGGCCATCCACTCGGCCGCCGCGGCCGGGTCCACGCCGACGCCCTCGGGCGCGAAGTGGGAGGCCAGGCCGACCAGCGCCAGGTCCCAGCCGATGCCGACCGCTCCCGGGCCGTACTCGGCCCACCGCTGGTCGTCGACGTGTGCGACGTGTTCCAGCTCGAAGCGGGTACGCCCCGGCCCGGCCTCGCGCAGCCGCACCTCGATCCAGCTGACCTCGCCGCCGAACTCCCAGGTGGCGGCGAACCCGTGCGGCGGGTCGCAGCGCTCGACGGTCCCGCCGGCGTTGCCCTCCAACTGGTACCGGCCGCCGAGGCTCAGGTCGCCGGAGACCGGCAGGAACCAGCGCGGGATCCGCTCCGGGTTGGTGCAGGCGTCGAAGACGTCCTCCACCGACGCGTCGTACGTCTGCGCGATGGTGAGCACCCGCGCCTGCCCGGCGGGGAGCGTACGGTCGCCGATCCGGCGCTCGACGGCGCTGATCTGCCCGGTCACGTCGATCATGGGTTGGTCCTCTCGTCGTCGGGTTCGTGCTCACGCAGCCGGCGTTCGCGGCGGCCCCGGGCGAGCTCGGTGGCGAGCGCGGCCAGTGGCGGCGCCCAGAACCGGCGGAAGCCGGCCAGCCACGCGTCGATCTCGCGCAGCGGGCCGGGGTCGACCGCGTAGAGCCGGCGGGTGCCCTCGGCGCGCACGGTGGTGAACCCGTGCTCGCGCAGCACCTTGAGGTGCTGCGAGACGGCGGGCTGGCTGATGCCGAACTCGCGCCGCACGATCTCGCCGAGCGCCCCGGCCGGCTGCTCGCCGGCGGCGAGCAGCTCCAGGATGCGGCGGCGGACCGGATCGCCGAGGACGTCGAACGCGTGCACGACCTTTTTATATCAGGCCCAGCTTATATAAGCCATCACTGTATTCTCATCGAACTCTCATCGAACTGTGCTCTGCTGGCTCCGATGGCAACGACGGTCCTGGTGGTCGACGACGAGCCGAACATCGTCGACATGGTGGCGACGGTGCTGCGGTTCCACGGGTTCGAGGTGGTCGCCGCCGGCACCGCCGGCGACGCCGAGCGGCTGGCCGCCGAGCGGTCCCCGCAGCTGGTGGTGCTGGACGTGCTGCTGCCCGACGACGACGGCTTCGCGCTCTGCCGGAGGCTGCGCGCCGCGGGGCACCGCTTCGGCATCGTCTTCCTCACCGCCCGCGACGCGCCCCGGGACAAGATCGCCGGGTTGACGTGGGGCGGCGACGACTACGTGACCAAGCCCTTCTCGGTCGACGAACTGGTCGCCCGGGTCCGGGCGGTGCTGCGGCGGATCGGTCCCGACGCCGGAGACGCCGCCGGCCTGCTCCGCTACGCCGACCTGGAGCTGGACGAGGAGACCTGCCAGGTCCGTCGGGGCGGGCAGGTGCTCGCGCTCTCGCCGACGGAGTTCAAGCTGCTGCGCTACCTGATGCTCAATCCCGGTCGGGTGCTGTCACGCACCCAGATCCTCGAGGCGGTGTGGAGCTACGACTTCGGCGGCGCCTCGAACGTGGTCGACACCTACGTCGGTTACCTGCGCCGCAAGCTGGACCCGCTCGGTCCACCGCTGATCGTCACCCAGCGCGGGTTCGGCTACGCGCTGCGGGCCGGCGGATGAACCGGGTGCCGCTGCGGCGCAGCCTGCTCGCCGGCATGGTGGCACTGACCGCCGTGGCGCTGCTGGTGGCCGGCGTGGTGAGCGCCGCCGGCCTGCGCGCGTACCTGCTGGACCGCACCGACGACCAGCTCCGCGCCGGCGCGGCGCTGGCCACCCAGCGGGTCGGGTCGTTGCTGCGTGAGCCCGGCGGGGCGGCCCGCGCGGTCGTCGCGCCCTCCGACTACCTGGTGGAGATCCGGCATCCGGACGGCACGCTGACCCGACTCGGCGCGTCGCCGCCGGCCGCTGCGCTGCTGGACCGGGCCCCGGCCCCACCCGCCGACGGCGGCGCCGGTCCGGCGACGACGCTCGACGCGGGGACGTGGCGGGCGGTCACCGTGCGGGCCGGCGACGCGGTCGTGCTGATCGCGCTCCCGCTCGCGCCGGTGCGCGAGACGGTGCGCCGGCTGGTCCTGGTCGAGCTGGCCGGCGGGCTGATCGTGCTGCTGCTGCTCGCCGGCTTCGCCCGCGTGCTGCTGGTTCGGGGTCTGCGTCCGCTGGACCGGATCACCGGCACCGCGACCGCGATCGCCGGCGGCGACCTGGACCGCAGGGTGCCGGTCGAGGGAAGCGAGCGGACCGAGGTGGGGCGGTTGACCCGCGCCGTCGACGGGATGCTCGCCCGGCTCCAGTCGGCGATCGCCGCCCGGGCGCGTTCGGAGGAGCGGCTGCGCACCTTCGTCGCGGACGCCTCGCACGAGCTGCGCACGCCGCTGACCTCGATCCGCGGCTACCTGCACCTGCTGCGCCACGACATGGTCGAGCCGGCCCGCCGGCCCGAGGTGCTGCGCCGGGGAGACGAGGAGGCGACCCGGATGAGCCGCATCCTCGACGACCTGCTCTACCTGGCCCGGCTCGACGCCGAGCCCCGGCTCGGCCGGGAGCCGGTCGACCTGGCCGAGGTGGCCCGGGAGTCCGTCGCCGACGCCCTGGCGGTGCAGCCCGGCCGGCCGCTACGGGTCACCGCCCCACCCGTCGCGACGGTGCGCGGGGACGCCGACGCGCTGCGCCAGGTACTGGCGAACCTGCTCGCCAACGTCCGCGCCCACACCCCGGCGGGCACCCCGGCGGTGGTGGACGTACGCCGCCGCGGCGACCGGGTCGAGGTGGCGGTCCGGGACGAGGGGCCGGGGATGCCGCCGGAACTGGCCGCCCGGGCGTTCGACCGGTTCAGCCACGGCGGCACCGGCGGCAGCGGGCTGGGGCTCGCCATCGTCGCCGAGATCGTCGCGGCCCACGACGGCGAGCTGGGCCTGGAGACGGCCGAGGGGGCGGGCACGAGGGTGCGGTTCCGGTTGCCCGGCGCGGATTCTTGACGTTCTCTCATCCACCTCCGGTCGGACACCCAGCCGGCCCTGGTGTGCTCGCGCCATGCGGAAATCCACACGCCGTCGGCTGGTGAGCGCGGCGGCGGTCCTGTTCCTCGTCCTGGCGGCGGTGGTCGCCGACCGCGCGGCGGCCCGGCTGGTCGCCGGGCGGCTCGCCGATCGGGTGGCCTGCGCGGCCGGGGTGCCCCGGCCCTCGGTCGAGCTGGGCGGCTTCCCGGTGCTGCCGCAGGTCCTCGGCGGCCGGCTGGACCGGCTCCGGATCGCGGTCGCCGACGTCCGGGCCGGCGGTCTCCGGGTCGCCCGGGCCGACGCCGAGCTGCGCGACGTCCGCACCGGCGACGGACCGGCCCGGATCGGTGCCGCGGCGGTGTCGGTGCTCGTCGGCTACGAGGCGCTGCCCACCGAGGCGGCGGGGCGTCCGTTGCGGTACCGCTACGCCGAGGGTCAGCTGGGCATCGAGACGCAGGCGCGCGCCGTCCCGGTCACGTTGCTGGTCCGCCCCACCCTGACCGGCGGGCGTCTCGTCCTCGCTCCCACCGAGGTGGAGGTCTTCGGGATCCGGCGGCCGGCCGGCGCCCTGCTCGACCGGCTCGGCGGGAGCACCGACCTCGGGCGTGAGCTGCCCACGCTGCCCGACGGCCTGTCCTACCGGGCGGTGACGGCCACCGGCGATGGGCTCCTCGTCCGGGTCGAGGGACACGAACTCACAATGCCGGCGGCCGAGGGCCGCGCCGGCGCGCATTGCGGAGGAGCATGATGCGGGTCGACGACGGCAGTCGGGTGCACCGGCTGATGGGCGGGCTCGGCCGGCTCTGCGCCCGCCGGCCCCGGACGGTGCTGGGAGTCTGGCTGATCCTCGCCGTGCTGCTGGTCGGCGCCGCGGCGGCCCTCGGCCGGCCGGTCGACAACGACGTGGCGCTGCCCGGCAGCGACGCCCAGGTGGCGCGGGGCCTGCTGGACCGGGCCGGGCAGGGGGGTGGCACCGGCGGCCAACTGGTGCTGCACGTCGACTCCGGGCGGCTCGACGACGCGGCCCGGCAGGGCGTCCTGGCGCAGGTGAGCCGCGAGATCGCGGAGGTGCCACACGTGACCGGGGTCGACGGGATCGCCGCCGCCGCCGGCACGCTCAGCGCGGACGGGCGCACCGGCTGGCTGACCGTGCGGCTCGACGTGTCGCCGCGCCAGGTAAACAAGGCGCTCGCCGGCGCGGTCACCGAGGCGGCCGCTCCCGCCGAGGCGGCCGGCATCGAGGTGACGCCCGGCGGCGTGCTCGCCTCGGCCGCGGAACGCGGCGGGTCACGGGACAGCGAGGTGCTCGGGCTGGCCGTCGCCGCGCTGGTGCTGCTGGTCGCGTTCGGGGGCCTGGTGGCCGCGGCGGTGCCGCTGGTCACCGCGCTGTTCACGTTGGCCTGCGCGGTCAGCGCGGTCGGACTGGCCGGGCATCTGGTCGCGGTGCCGTCGGTGGCCGGGACGCTGGCCACCATGGTCGGTCTCGGTGTCGGTATCGACTACGCGTTGTTCCTGGTCACCCGGCATCGCCGGTTGCTGGCCGAGGGCGTGCCGGTGGACGAGGCGGTCGCCCGCAGCGTGGCCGGCTCGGGCAGCGCGGTGGTGTTCGCCGGCGGGACGGTGGTCGTCGCGCTCGGCGGGTTGGCGGTGGCCGGCGTGCCCGTCCTCGGCACGCTCGGCTGGACCACCGGCCTGGTGGTGGTGGTCGCGGTGGCCGGCGCGGTGACCCTGCTGCCGGCGTTGCTGGCAGTGCTCGGGCACCGGTTGGACCGGTTGCGGATCCGCCGCCGGCCGTCGGCCCCCGACGGGACGGCGGCGGGTCGCCGGAGCGGCTGGGCCCGGCAGGCCGACCGGGTCACCGGCGCGCCGTTGCGCTGGGCGATCCTGGCGCTGCTGCTGCTCGGTGTGCTGACCGCGCCCGCCCTCGGCCTGCGACTGGGCCAGGTCGACCCGGGCGACGAGCCGGTCGGCACCGCCGGGCGGACCAGCTACGACCGTCTCGCGGCCGGCTTCGGGCCGGGGGTGAACGGGCCGCTCACCGTGGTCGCCGAGCTGGACCCGCCGGCCGACGCCGTCGACGCGCGGGTGAACGGCCTGACCGCCCGGGTGACCGCCACGCCCGGCGTCGCCCGGGTCACCCCGGCCCGGCCCGCCGACGGCGGGCGCGTCGTGGTGCTGACCGCATATCCGACGACCGCGCCGAGCGATCCGGCCACCGCCGCGCTGGTGCGGACGCTGCGGGCCGTCGACACGCCGGGGGTGACGACGCACGTGGGGGGCGCCACCGCCACCCGGGTCGACCTCGCCGACCGGGTGGGGCAGCGGATGCCGTGGGTCATCGCGGTGGTGGTCGGCCTGGCCACCGCGCTGCTGTACGCGGCGTTCCGGGCGCCGGTCGTCGCGGTCAAGGCGGCGGTGATGAACCTGGTCTCGATCGGCGCCGCTTACGGCGTCCTGACGGCGGTCTTCGCCTGGGGCTGGGGTGTCGGTCTGACCGGCCTGTCCGGCCCCGTGCCGGTGGAGAGCTATCTGCCGATGATGCTGTTCGCCCTGCTCTTCGGGCTCTCCATGGACTACGAGGTGTTCCTGCTGACCGCCGTGCGGGAGTCCTGGCTGGTCACCGGCGACAACCGCACCGCGGTCCGGGAGGGGCTGGCCGGGACCGGCCCGGTGATCACCTCGGCCGCGCTGATCATGGTGACCGTCTTCGCCGGCTTCGTGCTCCAGGACGACCCGGTGATCAAGATGTTCGGTCTCGGCATGGCGGTGGCGGTGGCGGTGGACGCCACAGTGGTCCGGGGACTGCTGGTGCCGGCCACCATGGCCCTGCTCGGTCGGGCGAACTGGTGGCGGCCCGGCCGGTCGGACCGGCGACCCGACCAGGCGCCGCCGCGGGTGCCGGTGGGTTGAGCGCGGCCACGTGGGGCGCCCGTCGCACCCGGGCGCCCCACGTACGCCGGGTTCAGCCGCCGAGCCGGGCGGCGACGGTGCGGCGCAGCTCCGGCAGCCGGTCGTGCAGCAGGCCGGGGCACTGGGTGCTGTTGAAGTCCTTGTGCCCGTAGATCTCGGTGGGCGCGATGGCGTACTGCTGGCAGGTGAACGCGCAGAACGCGACCAGGCTGTCCCAGAGCGCCTGCGGCGGCTGCACGTCCAGATAGATGCCGTCGTTCTCGATGCCGATGGCCTGGCTGTTCTGCCCGACGCAGTGCGCGCCCTGCACCATGGTCTGCCCGTGCAGCAGGGCGTACAGGCTGCCGTGACGTCCCTCGGTCAGGTGGCCGCCCCGGCTGTTGGTGAAGTGCTGGCCGGAGTCGAGCCAGCCGTTGGTGTCCATGTGCAGGTTCTGGATGTCGCGGGAGTTCCGGTACGCCTGGGCGAGGCTGTAGTCGGTGGTGTTCGGAAACGCGGTGTGATGGACGATGATCTTGTTGGGCCGGCTCTGCACCACGCTCACCGGCGACGAGGGCGGGCGGGCGCTCCAGGTCGCGCAGTTGGCGATGGTGGGCTGGTCGACGCGCGCGGCGGCGGCCCGCGCGTCGCGGTCGGGACCGGCCTGGACCAGCGCGCCGGCGCCGGCGGCGGCACCGAGCAGGACCGCGCCGCGCAGCACGGCCCGCCGGGGGAGGGGAACGGACATCGGGACCTCCTCGTCGGGTACGGACGGCGGGGCGGACCGGTGCGGCCCGCCCCGCCGGAGTGGGTCAGCAGGGTCCGTTGCAGGCCAGCACCCGGAGCCGGTCCAGGGTGCCGTTCCAGACGTTCTGGTCGCCGGGGAAGGTGCCGGAGGAGGCCCACTGCCAGAACGAGTACGTGCCCCAGCCGGCCGGCAGCGTGCCGACGCTGCTGGAGTAGCGGGCGATCCACAGTGGGTTGTTGGCCGCGAACTGCGACGTGTTGCCGGTGCAGGTGCTCCACCAGTCGGTGGTGGTGTAGATGGTGGCCCACCGGCCGGTGCGGGCGTGGTACTGGTTGACGAACGAGGCGATCCAGCTGCGCATGGACGCCTGGCTCAGCCCGTAGCAGGTGGCGCCGTAGGGGTTGTACTCGATGTCCAGCGCGCCGGGCAGCGTCCGGCCGTCCTTGGACCAGCCGCCGCCGTGGTCGGCGAAGTAGTTGGCCTGGGTGGCGCCGCTCGTGGTGTCCGGTCGGGCGAAGTGGTACGACCCGCGGATCATCCCGACGTTGTAGGAGCCGTTGTACTGCTGGGCGAAGTACGGGTTGGTGTAGTAGGTGCCCTCGGTGGCCTTGACGTAGGCGAACCGGGCCCCGTTGGCCCAGGCGCCGGACCAGTTCACGTTGCCCTGGTAGCTGGAGACGTCCATCCCGGGCAGTCCGGCCGGGGCGGCGTGGGCGGGGGCCGCGCCGAGCAGGGCCGCGGCGGCGACGGTGGCGGTGGCCAGCAGCGCGGCTCCGGCCGCGCGCAGCGCCGATCGCATCGAACGGTGCATGTTTCCTCCCTGGGGGTTGCCGCCTCGCGGGCGGCGGGAGTATGGCGAAAGGAACTGTCAACATTAGGTCACAGGACGGAGAAACTTTTCAATAGAGGCATCGAAGATTTTCTCTGGATTCGGGGTGTTCAGAGCCCGGCGAGTACCTCGGCGGCGGCGCGCTCGCCGGCCGTCACCGCGCCCTCCAGGTAGCCGCTCCACCGGGTCGCGGTCTCCGTGCCGGCCCAGTGCAGCCGGCCCACCGGTGGCCGCAGCTGCGGGCCGAAATCGCACCACGAGCCGGGCGGCAGGATGCCGCAGAAGCAGCCCCGGGTCCACGGGTCGGCCGACCAGTCGTACTCCACCAGGTCGTCGGGGCGGGCGGCGGCGGGACCGAACAGCGCGGCCAGCGCGTCGCACAGCGCGTCCCGGCGCTGCCCGACCGACAGCCGGCGCAGTGCCCGGGCCTGCGCGCCGTAGCTGAACGCGGTGAGCACCCCGCCCGCGCGGCCGGGCAGCGAGTTGTCCACCGTCTCGGTGAGCGGACCGGTGTCCGTGGTGGCCACGCCGGAGCGGCCGTCGGCCCGCCAGAACGGCTCCGGGTAGAGCGCGTGCACCTTGAACGCCGAGCCCATCGGCATCCGCTGGGTCAACCCGTCGCGCAGCGCCGGCAGCGGCGGGTCGTACCGGATCCGGCCGGCCAGGGCCGGCGCCAATGCCACCACCGCCGCGTCGGCGTGGTGCGCCTCGTCCCCGGCCCGGACCCGCACACCGGAGGCGTCCTGGACGATCGCGTCGACCGGGGCGGCCAACCGCACCGACCCCGGCGGCAGCGCGGCGGCCATCCGCTCGGCCAGCGCGGCCGGGCCGCCGACGATCCGGTCCTGCTGCGCGCCACCGGCCATCCCCAGCAGCGACCGGGTTCCTCCGCCGCTGCGCAGGTAGAACAGCAGCTGCAACAGCGACACCTCGTCCGGCGAGGCGGCCAGCAGGCCACCGGCCAGCAGCCGGCCGGCGTAGCGGGCGGTTACCGGGTCGGGCACGGTGGCGGCGAGCCAACCGCCGAGCGTGGTCCGGTCCCACTCCGCGGCGCCGTCCGCGCGCCACGGCGCGGCCGGGTCCAGCCCGTCGGCCAGCGCGTCGAGCCGGTCGAGCAGCCCGGTCAGCCCGGCCGGCTGCCCGGCCGCCGGCCGCCCGGCCAGCAGCAGCGTCGACGCGCCGCGGGCGGGCGACGGGAACGTCTCCAGGCCGTACGCGGCGACCAGCGCGTACATCCGGTCCTGGGTGGGGCCGATCCACTGCGCGCCCAGGTCGAGCCAGCCGCCGCCGGGCAGCGGCCGGCTCAGCGTCCGCCCGCCCACCCGGTCCCGGGCCTCCAGCACCGACACCTCGACGCCGGCCGCGTCCAGGGCGAGCGCGCAGGCCAGGCCGGAGAACCCCGCCCCCACCACGATCACCCGGCCGCCGCGCACGGCCCGGCATACCCGGATCCCGGCCGGATTCTCCCGCGCCCGGCGTGTCGAAACCGGCGTCCGCCGTTCGTGTGAAGGGTGAAGGGCGGCACCGGGCCGCCCGGGACGAGGAGGAGCCGATGAGGCAGTACCTGATCAGCATGTACCAGCCGACCGGCGCGGTCCGGCCGGACCCGGAGTTCCTGGCCGGGGTGATGCGCGAGGTCGAGGCCATCGGCCGGGACCTGCGGGAGGCCGGCTGCTGGGTGTTCGGTGACGGGCTGCACGCGCCGGAGACCGCCACCGTGCTGCGCCCGGACGGCGACGAGGTGCTGGTCACCGACGGGCCGTTCACCGAGGGCAAGGAGTACCTGGGCGGCGTCACCATCATCCGGGCGCCCGACCTTGACGCGGCGCTCGACTGGGGTCGCCGCTACGCCCGCGCCACCACGCTGCCGATCGAGGTGCGCCCGTTCCAGGGCGAGGGATGACCGCTGTCGAACGCGTCTTCCGCGCGGAGTACGGCCGCGCGGTGGCGATCCTGGTCCGTCTCCTCGGCGACATCGACCTCGCCGAGGAGGCGGTCCAGGAGGCGTTCACGGTCGCGGTTCGGCGGTGGGCCGTCGACGGGCCACCGCCCAGTCCGGCCGGCTGGATCGTCACCACCGCCCGGAACCGGGCGATCGACCGGCTGCGGCGCGAGTCCACCCGGCCCGCCCGGCACGCCGAGGCCGCCCTGCTGCACGCCGTCGACCCGCCCGCCGAGGAGGGGCCCGTGACCGACGACCGGCTGCGCCTGATCTTCACCTGCTGCCACCCGGCGCTCGGCGCCGCCGCCCGGGTGGCGTTGACGCTGCGTCTGCTCGGCGGCCTGAGCACCGCCGAGATCGCCCGGGCGTTCCTGGTGCCGGAGCCGACCATGGCCCAGCGCCTGGTCCGGGCCAAGGCCAAGATCCGCGACGCCGGGATCCCGTACCGGGTGCCCCGCGACGCCGACCTGCCCGACCGGGTGAGCGGGGTGCTCGCCGTGGTCTACCTGATCTTCAACGAGGGGCACACCGCCAGCGCGGGGGAGCGGCTCGGTCGCGCCGAACTGGGCGCCGAGGCGATCCGGCTGGGCCGGTTGTTGGTGGCGCTGATGCCGGACGAGCCGGAGGCGCTCGGCCTGCTCGCGCTGATGCTGCTGGTCGAGGCGCGGCGTCCCGCCCGGACCGGGCCGGACGGGGTGCCGGTGCCGCTGCCCGAACAGGACCGGGACCGGTGGGACCGGGCGCTGGTGGCCGAGGGGCAGGACCTGGTACGGCGGTGCCTGCGCCGGGGTCGGCCCGGTCCCTACCAGATCCAGGCCGCGATCAACGCGGTGCACGCCGACGCGGCCACCGCCGCCGGCACCGACTGGACGCAGATCCTCGCCCTCTACGACCAGTTGGCGGCGCGTGCGCCCGGGCCGGTGGTGGCGCTGAACCGGGCGGTCGCGCTGGCCGAGGTCCGCGGACCCGCGGCCGCGCTGGCCGCTGTGGACCGACTGGACCTGGCCGGCTACCACGTGTGGCACGTCGTGCGCGCCGACCTGCTACGACGGCTGGGCCGGCCGGTGCAGGCCCGGGCCGCGTACGAGGCGGCGATCGCCGGCACCGCGAACGAGGCGGAACGGGCGTTCCTCGGCCGGGCCCGGGACCGGCTGCCGGGGCATTGACGAACGTCCGGAGAAAAGTACACTCCCGATGTAAATAGATCGTCCGCGCGCCGTCGACCCGACGAGGTGACGATGAGCCCACCGGCCACCCCCAACGACGGTTCCGGTCTGGCGCTGCACCACGTCGGCGTCCACTTCGGCGGCCTGGTCGCGCTGGACGACGTCTCGCTGCGGGTGCCGCCCGACCGGGTGGTCGGCGTGATCGGCCCCAACGGCGCCGGCAAGACGACCCTGTTCAACGTGGTCTGCGGCTTCGTGCGGCCCAACGCGGGCGCGCTCACCCTGGACGGCCGGCCGTTCCGGCCCCGCCCGCACCGGCTCACCGGCCTCGGCATCGCCCGCACACTTCAGGGCGTCGGCCTGTTCCCCGGCCTGAGCGTGCTGGAGAACGTGGTGGCCGGCGCCAGCCACGACGCCCGGGCCGGCTTCGCCGCCGCGCTGTTCGGCCTGCCCCGCAGCGACCGCGACGAGCGGCGGCTGCGCGCCCGGGCCCTCGACCTGCTCGCCGAGCTGGGCGTCGACCGTCACGCCGGGGCCGCGCCGGCCACTCTGCCCTACGCCGTGCGCAAGCGGGTCGCGCTGGCCCGCGCGCTGATCGCCCGGCCCCGCCTGCTGCTGCTCGACGAGCCGGCCGGCGGGCTCGGCGCCGACGACGTGGCCGAGCTGGCCGACCTGGTCCGGGCCCTGCCCGAGCGCGACGACGGCTGCGCCGTGCTGCTCGTCGAGCACCACATGGACCTGGTCATGTCGGTCTGCGACGAGCTGGTGGTGCTCGACTTCGGCCGGGTGATCGCCGCCGGGCCGCCGGAGCGCATCCGCGACGACCCCCGGGTCACCGAGGCCTATCTCGGCGCCGACGTGCCGGCCGGGGGCACGGCATGACCGCGGTGCTGGAGGTCGAGGCGCTCAGCGCCGGCTACGGCCCGGTGCCGGTGCTGCGGGACGTGGCGTTCACCGTGCCGGCCGGCACCGTCGCCGCCGTGCTCGGCGCCAACGGCGCCGGCAAGACCACGCTGCTGCGGACGCTGTCGGGTCTGTTGCGGCCCACCGGCGGCCGGATCCGCTACGCGGGGGAGGACCTGCGCGGCGTCCGGGTGGAGCACCTGGTCCGGCGCGGGGTGGCGCACGTGCCCGAGGGACGCGGCGTGGTGACCGAGCTGACCGTGGCGGAGAACCTGCGCCTGGGCGGGCTGTGGCGGCGGGACCGGGCCGACGCCCGCCGCGCCCAGGACGAGGTGTACGCGCTCTTCCCGGCCCTGGCCGACCGGCGTGACCACCTCGGACACCAGCTCTCCGGCGGGGAACGGCAGATGCTCGCGATCGGCCGGGCGCTGATCGCCCGGCCCCGGCTGCTGCTGCTCGACGAGCCGTCGCTCGGGCTGGCTCCCCGGGTGACCGCGCAGATCATGGCGCTGCTGCGGCGGCTGCGCGACGAGCGGGGGATGACCGTCCTGCTGGTCGAGCAGAACGTGCGCACCGCGCTCTCCGTCGCCGACCAGGGGATCGTCATGTCGCTCGGCCGGGTGGTGACCGCCGCCCCGGCGGACCGGCTGCGCGACGACGACCGGCTGCGGCACGCGTACCTCGGGTTCTGACCGGCGAGCGGGAAGGGTCGCGGATGCAGCGGTTCTGGTTCCTCACCTTCGACGGGCTCGCCGCGGGCGCGGTCTACGCCGCGTTCGCGCTCGCGCTGGTGCTCATCTGGCGGGCCGCCCGGGTGGTCAACTTCGCCCAGGGCGCGATGGCGGTCGCCACCGCCTACGTCGGCTACGCGGTCGCCGGGGCCACCGGCTCCTACTGGCTGGGCCTGGCCGCCGCGGTGCTGTCCGGCCTGGCCCTGGGCGCGCTGGTGGAACGGGTGCTGATGCGCTTCGTCGGCTCCGCCGGCCCGCTCAACCAGGTGATCGTCGCGCTCGGGCTGGTGCTGCTGATCCAGGCCGTGCTCGGCATGGTCTTCGGCAACGGCTACCGGCCGGCGGCCACCCCGTTCGACACCGACGCGCTCACCATCGGCGGGGTCGCGGCGCTGTCCCCGTACGACCTCTGGGTGCTCGGCGCGGCGCTGGCGGTCGTGGTGCTGCTCGCGCTGCTGTTCACCCGGACACCGGTCGGCCTGCGGATGCGGGCCGCCGCGTTCGCCCCCGAGGTCTCCCGGCTGCTCGGCGTGAGCGTCGGCCGGATGCTCACCCTGGGCTGGGCGCTGGCCGCCGGGGTCGGCGCGCTCGCCGGCATGCTCGTCGTCCCCACCGGCCTGGGCCTGCACCCGCACGCCATGGACCTGGTCTTCGTGGTGGCGTTCACCGCCGCCGTGGTCGGTGGCCTGGACAGCCCGGTCGGCGCGGTGGTCGGCGGCCTGCTGGTCGGGTTGATCCTGTCCTACGTCACCGGCTACCTGGGACCGGACACCACGCCGCTGGCGGTGCTGGTGCTGCTGCTGGCCGTCCTGCTGGTCCGCCCCGGCGGGCTCTTCTCCGCGGCGAGAGCGAGGCACGTGTGACCACCACCCGCACCGAACCGGTCCCGCCGTCGGCGTTGCGCCGGCTGCTGCCCGGCGCGCCGGGCGGCGCCGGCCCGCGCTCGGCGACGCTGCTGCGGCACCTGGCCGTGGCGGTGCTCGCCGGCACGCTCGTCGTGCTGCTGACCAACCAGCTCCCGCCCTACCAGAACCTCCAGGTGGCGCGGGTCTGCGCGTTCCTCTGCGTCACCGCCGGCTACACCGTGCTGGTCGGGCTCAACGGGCAGCTCTCGCTCGGCCACGGCGCGCTGATGGCCACCGGCGCCTACACCGTCGCCCTCGTCCAGCAGGGGTTCGACGACCGGGGCGTGCGCGGGTGGTGGGTCCTGCCCGGGTCGCTGCTGGCCGCCGTGGCCGTGACCGCGCTGGGCGGGCTGGTCGTCGGGCTGGCCGCGGCCCGGCTGCGCGGGCCGTACCTGGCCGGCGTGACGCTGGCCGTGGCCACGCTGGTGCCGGCCGTGACCACCATCTTCACCGGGGTGTTCAACGGCGAGCAGGGGCTGCGCTTTCCGGCGCAGAACCCGCCGGCCGCGCTCGGCGCGTACTTCCAGCCGGAACGCTGGCTGGCCTGGATCGCGCTGGCCGCCGCGCTGCTGACCATGGTGCTGCTGGCCAACCTGGTCCGCAGCCGGTTCGGCCGGTCGCTGCGCGCGGTCCGCGACGACGAGGTGGCGGCCCGGCTCGCCGGCATCCCGGTGGCCCGCACCCAGGTGCTCGCGTTCGTGGTCAGCGCCGCCTGCGCCGGGCTCGGCGGCGGCGTCTACGCGGTGCTCACCGCCACCGTCGCCCCGGGCAAGTTCCCGCTGGACCTGTCGCTGTTCCTGCTCATGGCCATCGTGATCGGCGGCCTGGGCAGCCTGGCCGGCGCGGTCTGGGGCGCGCTGCTGCTGGTCGCCCTCCAGGACCTGCCCGGCCTGCTCACCGACCACCTCGACCTGCCCGCCGCGCTGGCCCAGCGGCTGGAGGGCAATCTCGCGCTGGCCGTGTTCGGCCTGGTCCTCATCGTCGTCATGCTCGCCGCCCCGGGCGGCCTGCAGGCCGGCGTCCGCGCCCTCGCCACCCGGCTGCGCGCCACCGTCCGGCGTGCGCCGGACCGCTGATCCACCGGTCCCACCCACCCGCACCGGATTGGAGAACCATGCGCCCCACCACCCGTCGCGTTCTCGCGGCCGCCGCCGGCCTGGCCCTGCTGGCCGCGTCGACGGCCTGCGCCGACGACGCCAAGCAGGCCGCCGAGAACGTCCCCGGCGTCACCGACGGCGAGGTCGTCATCGGCACCCACCAACCGCTCACCGGCCCCGCCGCGCCCGGCTACTCGAAGATCTCCGCCGCCACCAAGGCCTACTTCGAGCACGTCAACAGCAAGGGCGGGGTGCACGGCCGGAAGATCGTCTACAAGGTCATGGACGACGGCTACAACCCGGCCAACACCGAGAACGTGGTCCGCAAGCTGGTCCTCGACGACAAGGTCTTCGCGCTGCTCGGCGGGCTGGGCACGCCGACGCACACCAACGTGCTGGAGTTCGTCAAGACGCAGAAGGTGCCGGACCTGTTCGTCTCCTCCGGCAGCCGCAACTGGAACCAGCCGGAGAAGTACCCGACGACGTTCGGCTGGCAGCCCGACTACACGGTCGAGGGCAAGATCCTGGCCAGTTGGGTCAAGCGGGAGTTCCCCGGGGCCAAGGTCTGCCACTTCGGGCAGAACGACGACTTCGGCCGCGACTCCCTGGCCGGGGTGGAGCAGGTCCTCGGCCCGGTGGCGGCGAAGCAGACGTACACCACCACCAACCAGCAGGTCGGGCCCGCGATCGGCGCCCTGCGGGCGGCCGGTTGCCAGGTGGTCATCTCGGCCAGCATCCCCGGCTTCACCGCGCTGGCCATGGGGCAGGCCGCCGGGCAGGGCTTCAAGGCGCAGTGGGTGGTGTCCAACGTGGGCGCCGACTACACCACGCTGTCGGCCCAGCTCGGCGACAAGAAGGTGATCCTGGAGGGCATGGTCGCCGACAACTACCTGCCCATGGTGGGCGACACCACCAACCCGTGGATCCAGGAGTTCACCAAGATCCACCAGAAGTACAACGCGGGCAACCCGGTCGACGGCAACGCGATCTACGGCTACTCGATGGCGTACACCTTCGTCCAGGCGATGCTCGCCGCCGGACCCGAACCCACCCGGGAGAAGCTGGTCGAGGCCGTGCGCAAGGGCGGCTTCCGGGGGCCCGGCCTCACCCCCTTCCGGTACGCCGAGAACGTGCACGCCGGCTACAGCGGGGTACGCCTGAGCCGGGTGACCGGCGGCGCCCAGACGTACTTCGGTCCCACGTACACCACCGACGACGGCGACGCCCCGGTCACCGAGTTCACCGAGCCGCCGACCACCCCGCCGGCGGACGCCATTCCGACCGCCTGACCAGCACGTGTGCCGGGCGGCCGGGTGCCGGCCGCCCGGTGGCGCGCCCGTAGAGTGGCCGCCGATGGTCGAGAACGGGGGAGCCGTCCCATGATCGAGGTGGATACCGACCCGCCGGCCCGGGTGGACGGCCGGGCGGCGCGGGCGGAACGGACCCGGGCCGCCATCGTCGAGGCGCACCTGGCGCTGATCGACGCCGGCGACCTGCGACCCACCGGGGAGCGGATCGCCGAGCGGGCCGGGGTGTCGCTGCGCACGCTCTGGACCAACTTCAAGGACATGGAGACGCTGTTCGCGGCCACCGGGCGGCGCATCGGCGAGCGGCAGGCGGCGATCTGGCGGCCGGTCGCGCCGGGGCTGCCGCTGAACACCCGCATCGCCGAGTTCAGCGGTCAACGCGCCCGGATGCTGGAGGTGCTGGCGCCCTCGGCCCGCGCGTCGGCGCTGCGGGAGCCGTTCTCGCCGCAGCTGCGGCGCAACCGGGAGGCGGCCATCGCCCGGGTCCGGCAGGAGATCGAGGCGGTGTTCGGCGCCGAGCTGGCGCACGCCGGGCCGGGCCGGGGGCAGTTGCTGGACGCGGTGACCGTCGCCTGCACCTGGGCCGCCTGGTCGATGATGCGCGACGCGATGGGGCTCGACGTCGAGGCCGCCCGCGCCGCCATGGCCCGTACGCTGCGCGCGCTGCTCACCGCGGGCCGGGGCTGACCCGGCGGTCTACTCCTCGCGCAGCCGGCGCAGGATCCGGGCCAGCTCCGCCCGGTCGTCCGGGTCGAGCGCGCCGAAGAAGCGCTCCGCCTCGGTGGCCCGGGCCGCCCGGATCGCGGCGCCGACCCGGTCGCCCTCGGCGGTCGGCGCGACCAGCGTGGCGCGCCGGTCGCCCGGGTCGGGGCGCCGCTCGACCAGCCCCCGCTCCTGGAGGCCGTCGACCACCTCGGTCGCGGAGCGGGGCGCGATGCGCAGGTGCTCGGCGAGCGCCCCGGGCCGCAGCGCGCCGTGCCGCAGCAGGACACCGAGCGCCCGCGCCTGCCCGGGGCTGATCTCCCAGGGTTCCAGCGCGCCCTTGGTCTGGTGGCGCAGCCGCCGGGCCACCGCCCAGAACGTCTCGGCCAGGCTCTCCTCGTCGCTGCCGGTCACGGGAATACGGTAGCAGCAACTCCTGTTGTTCCCTCATGATGAGGTAACCTCAGTATCATCGCCGGAACAGAGGAGCACCCCCTTGGATCGCACCCCCGACGGCCGCAGAGCCGGCCGAACCGTGTCCGCCGCCGAGAAGGCCCAGGCCCGCGACGTCTCGCTGCGCCGCATCGGCGGCCTCTTCACCACCCACCGCCGCCCGCTCGCCGCCGTGGTGGCGATCATCGTGGCGTCCTCCGTCATCGCGATGGCCTCGCCGTTCCTGCTGCGTACCGTCATCGACCGGGCCCTGCCCGACCGTGACCTGACGCTGCTGGCCTGGCTGGTCGCCGGCATGGTCGCGGTCGCCGCGGTCACCGCGGTGCTCGGCGTCGCCCAGACCTGGATCTCCACCCGCGTCGGTCAGGAGGTCATGCACCGCCTGCGCACCGACGTGTTCGCCCACCTCCAGCGGCAGTCGATCGGCTTCTTCGTGCGGACCCGCACCGGCGAGGTGCAGTCGCGCATCACCAACGACATCGGCGGCATGCAGGCGGTGGTCACCTCCACCGCCACCTCGATCGCGGCCAACCTCACCACCGTCGTCGCCACCACCATCGCCATGCTGGCGCTGAGCTGGCGGCTCACCCTCGTCTCGGCGGTCGTGCTGCCGCCCGCGCTGTGGCTCACCCGCCGGGTCGCCCGGCTGCGCCGGGAGATCACCGCCCAGCGCCAGCGGGAGCTGGCCGACCTCACCGTGACCATCGAGGAGGGGCTGTCGGTCAGCGGCGTACGCCTGGCCAAGACACTCGGCACCGGCGCGGCCCTGGTCGACCGGTTCACCGCCTCCTCGGCCCGCCTGGTCGACCTGGAACTGCGCTCCGAGCTCGCCGGCCGCTGGCGGATGGCCGCCATGACCGTCGTCTTCGCGGCCATCCCCGCCGTCATCTACCTCGGCGCCGGCCTGCCCGGCACCGCCGGCACGCTCACCATCGGCACCCTGGTCGCCTTCACCGCGTTGCAGGGCAACCTGTTCCGGCCGCTGATGGGCCTGCTCAACGTGGGCGTCACGCTCACCGCCTCGCTGGCTCTGTTCGCCCGCATCTTCGAATACCTCGACCTGCCCGTCGAGGTTGCCGAACCGGCCCGCCCGGCGCCGCTGGACCCGGCCACGGTCCGCGGCCACCTGCGCGTCGAGGACGTCACCTTCAGCTACCCGGGCAGCGACACCGCCGCCCTCGCCGGCGTCAGCCTGGACGTGCCCGCCGGCACCAGCCTGGCCCTGGTCGGCGAGACCGGCTCCGGCAAGAGCACCCTTGCCGCGCTGCTCAGCCGGCTGCACGACCCGGACGCCGGCCGGATCACCATCGACGGGATCGACCTGCGCGACCTGCGCCTGACCGACCTGGCCGCCGTCGTGGGCGTGGTCAGCCAGGAGACCTACCTGCTGCACGGCACCGTCCGGGACAACCTCCGGTACGCCCGGCCCGACGCCACCGACGCCGACATCGAGGTCGCCGCGCGCGCCGCGCGCATCCACGACCTGATCGCCGCGCTGCCCGACGGGTACGACACCATGGTCGGCTCGCGCGGCCACCGCTTCTCCGGCGGCGAGCAGCAGCGCCTCGCCATCGCCCGCACGCTGCTGCGCGACCCGCGGATCCTGGTGCTCGACGAGGCGACCAGCGCGCTGGACACCGAGACCGAGCGCGCGGTGCAGCGGGCGCTGGACGAGCTGGCCCGGGGCCGGACCGTGGTGACCATCGCGCACCGGCTGTCCACGGTCCGCGACGCCGACCGGATCGCGGTGCTCGACCACGGCCGGATCGTCGAGTCCGGCACCCACGACACGCTGCTCGACCACCGGGGCCGCTACGCCACCCTGGTCGGCTGACCCCGCCCAGTCTCCGGCCCCGGCCTGCCTCGGCCTGGCTCGGCTCCGCTCGACTCGGCGATCTTGGACTTGTGGTGCCTCGGATGTCGGGTTCGACTGGTATCGGAGGTGCCACAACTCCAAGATTGACGTCGGTTCAGGGCTTGTGGGGTCTCGGCTCGTCCGGGGGTAGGGAGCGTGGGCGTTGGCCGGGGGCCGGGCGCGGGGCGGGTGGGGGCAGCAGCGGCTCCAGCGGCATGAACGCCTCCGCCGGCGTGCCCGGTCGCGGTCCGCGCCGTGCCGCCGAAGTTCCCTCCGACGGTCGCGCCGGCTCCCCGGCCGGCCGGCTCTCGCCCGTCGGCCGGCTCTCGCCCGTCAGGCCCGGCTCCGGTGGGTTGCGCCGGCCCCCACCCGTTCGGCCCGGCTCCGCCGGGTCGCGCCGGTCGCGCTCCTGGGCGTACTCGCTGCGCCGGCGAGCCAGGTCCCGCTCGCACTCCAGCGCGATGCGCTGCTCCCAGTACGGCTGGAGCAGCCGGCGGACCCGCTCGTCCAGGTGCACCGTCACGTCCGGCTCGCAGGTGAACCTCACCTCGCCCCGCGCGTACGTCCACGGGGGCGGGTCGTCCTCGGCCAACGCCGCCGACAACGCCGTGTGCAGCTCGCGCGGGCGGTGCGGCGGCACCTCCACCGAGCACCGCACGGCCAGCCGGTGCAACCGCTGGGTCGCCTGCGGCTGGAAGTAGTCGACGTACCAGCCGAACAGCTCCGGTCGCGCGGTCTCCGACGACCAGGTGAACGTGACGCGCACCAGGAACACGTAGACCTGGCCCTGCGCCGGCACCACCAGCGGCTCGGGGAAGCGCCGGTCGACGGTGGTCACCGACGTCGCCGGCTCCTCGGTCCACCACAGTTGCCGCAGCGTCGGCTGCGCGCCGGCCCAGAACCGGCGGGTCCGCGAACGGGCCGCGCCGCCCAGGGTGCGAGCCCGGTCGGCCCAGCGCCGTCGCCAGCCGTCCACGGGTTCACCGGGCCTCGGCCGTCGGTCGGTCGGACCGGAGTCCTCCGGCACGCCGGTCATCGCACCCCCTCTCGCCGGGCGGCAGCCGTCGGCCCGGGACGGACAGGGCCTCCGGGACGGCCGGGCGAGGGGTGAACGGACCGTCGTGTGCGGCGATCCGCGATCCACGCTAACAACCGGAGCCGGCCGGAGCGGGCCGCCGCGCGGACGGCCCGACCACCCTGCGGGCCGGTCGGGCCGCGCTCCGGCGAGAACGGAGACACCGGAGCGCACCGGGTGAGCCGTCATACTGTCGGCGATGAGCGTCACCGTGCGCACCGACGACGACTGTCTCCTGTGGGCCGAACAGACCGGATCCGGGCCTCCGCTGGTGCTCTGTCATGGGGGCCCGGGCCTCTGGGACCACCTCGGCCCGGTCGCCCGACTGCTCGAGGACCGCGCCCGCGTCACCCGGTGGGACCAGCGTGGTTGTGGCCGCTCGCAGCGACGCGGGCCGTACACCGTCGCCCGCTCCGTCGCCGACCTCGATGCCGTTCGTGACCAGTTGGCCGGGCCCCACACGGCCCTGTTGGGGCACTCGTGGGGCGCGCACCTGGCGTTGCGGTATGCCCTCGACCACCCCGAGAGGGTCAGCCACCTGATCTACGTCTCCGGGACCGGCATCGACGCCGACCGCGGGTGGCACCCGCACTACGAGCGGAACCTGCGGACGCGGCTCGGGGACCACCGGCCCCGGTGGGAGGCGCTCGGCTCCCGGGACCGCACGCCGGAGGAGGAACGCGAGTGGGCGGTCCTGCAGTGGTCGGCCGACTTCGCCGACCCGGACACCGCCCTGCGGGACGCCGAGCGGATGGCCACCCCCTGGCTGGGTCTCAACCGCGACTGCAACCGGGCCGTCAACGCGGAGGTCAAGCGGGAGCTCGTCAGCGCCGAACTGGCCGAGCGGTGCCGGGCGCTCGACGTGCCCGTGCTGATCGTCGACGGCGCCGAGGACATCCGTCCCCGGTGGGGCGTCGACTCGCTGCACCGGGCGCTGGGCACCTGTCGACGGGTGAGCATCGCCGGGGCCGGACACCTGCCCTGGGTCGAGCAGCCGCAGGAGTTCCGCCGGGCGGTCACGGACTTCCTCGCGCCGGAGCGGGGAGGGCGGGGCCGATGAGCGTGTGGGGAAACCTGGCGACGCAACTGCCCGCGCTTCTCGGCGTCCTGGTCGGTACGGCGGGCACGATGCTCGTCACGAGCCTGAACGAACGGACCCGGTGGCGGCGCAGCCAGACCGTCCGCTGGGACGAGCGACGCCTCGACGCGTACGTGGAGCTGACGAAAGCGGTCAACGAGATCCACGCCGTCGCCACCCAGATGCTCGGTGAGCATCGTCCGGAGGCGCGGCGGCCGGCGCTCGACCGGGCCGAAGGGCTGGCCCGTCTCGCCGAGGCGGACGTCCGGCACACACTGGCCTGGGAGGCGGTGCTCCTGCTCGGTGACGAGGCCACCGTCGAGGCCGCCGCCGAGTGGCGGCACGCGGTCCGCGACATCGAGTCGGCGGCGCGTGCCCTGCCCCGCCCGCCATCCGACGTGCCCGGGCTGATCCATCGGGCCGACGTGGGGCGCGACCGGTTCTACCACGCGGCCCGGCGGAGCCTCGGCGTCCGCGGGGGCTCGGTGGCGCAGGTGAGGCAGCTGCTGCCGGGCTCCGGTGGGGCGGAGCCGGTGGCGATCGCACGGCGACGCCCGGCGGACCGGAGAGCGGCGGGCTCGGGGCAGCCATAGACAGACTGTCATTAATGGATGTTTGGCTGGTGTCGGTGCGTCGATCGTCCTGGTCGGATGGCGGAACGGACATCGCCGTTCGACGATGACAGGAGGGACCGTGCGCACACCATCCCGTGCGTTGACGGGGACCACCGCGCTGCTCATGGCAGCCGGCATGGTCCTGACCGCCGCAGCCGGCGGTCAGGCGGCACCCCGGGAGGAGACCGCCACCCAGGCCTCACCCGACCACCTGCCGGGGGACCGGCACGACAACAAGGCCAAGGACAACCGGAAGGGCCGAGTCGCCGCCACCGAGCGGCAGCGGGACCGGGCCGCCGCGCTGGGCGCCCGGGTCCGCTGGACCGACTTCGGTACGCCGGCCACGCTCACCTCGACCGGCAAGCCGCTCGCCACCGGCCTGCCGGCCGACCCGGCGGCCGCCGCCCGCGCCTACGTGACGGCGAACCGGGACGTGCTCGGGCTGACCGCCGAGGGCGCCGCCGGCCTGGAGCAGCTGACCGTCGCGCCGATGGGGCAGGGCGCGACCGTGCTGTTCCGGCAGCGCTTCGGGGACCTGCCGGCCGCCGTCGACGGCATGCTGGCGATCGGCGTACGCGACGGGGCGGTGTGGCACGTCAGCTCCTCGCTGGCGCGCGACGCCGGGACGCCGGCGGCGGCCACGATCGACGCCGAGCAGGCCCGGCGGGTCGCGATCGCCGACGCCGGCCGGTCAGACGCGCGGGTGATGCGTACCTCGCTGGTCGCGGTGCCCACCGCGGACCGGGGGCCGCGCGCGGCGTGGGAGGTGGTGCTCGGCGCGGACACCACCGGCGCGGACCCGGCCGCCTACTCCACCTACGTGGACGCCCGCGACGGCGGCGTGCTGGTCCGCGAGGACCTGATCGACCACGACGCCGAGCACCCCTCGTGGGAGGTCTTCCCGAACTCGCCGCGGGTCGACCGGTCCTCGGTCGACACCCGGGTGCGCTGGTGCGCCACGCCGGCACCCGGCTGCCGCGAGGTGGTGGGCGTGCCGGGGCACCCGGCGTGGGACGTGGACCCGGCGACCGGGGCGTCCACCACGACGACCAAGGGCAACAACGCGATCGCGGTACAGAACTGGTTCAGCAACGACCCGTTCAGCGTCGGCACCGAGACCGCCACGCCCCGGCCGGACCGGGTCTACGCGTACCCGTGGACCAACCAGTGGCAGGAGCGGCGCTGCGACCCGGAGGTGTTCGCCTCGCCGCAGGCCAACGACATCGATGCGGCCCGGGCCAACCTGTTCGCCATGCACAACCGGATGCACGACTGGACCTACCACCTGGGCTTCACCGAGGAGACCTGGAACCTCCAGCAGGACAACCTCGGCCGCGGGGGCCTCGGCGGTGACGCCGAGCAGGGCAACGCCCAGGCCGGCGGCGTCAGTGGGGGCCCGCCCACGTTCGCGGCCCGCAACAACGCCAATCAGATCACGCCGCCGGACGGCGTCGCCCCGACCACCAACATGTACCTGTGGCAGCCCGTCGCCGGGTCGTTCTACGCGCCCTGCGTCGACGGCGACTTCGACATGTCGGTGATCGCCCACGAGTACGGCCACGCGGTCACCAACCGCATGATCGCCGGCCCGAGCGCCGGCGTCAGCTCGCCGCAGGGCATGAGCGAGAGCTGGTCGGACCAGCTCGCCATGGAATACCTCTACGAGCACGGGTACGCCGCACCCGGCCGGCGCGGTTTCACCATCGGCGAGTACACCACCGGAGACCCGAACGCGGGCATCCGCAACTACAACATGAGCGCCAGCCCGCTCAACTACGGCGCGGTCGACTACGACCTCGTCGGCCTCCAGGTGCACGCCTCCGGCGAGCTCTGGAGCGCCACCAACACCGACATCCGCGCGGCCATGATGCGCCGTTGGGGCAGCGGCACGCCGGCCGTGCAGAAGGCCTGCGCCACCGGGGCACGCGAGGTGACCGCCTGTCCGGGCAACCGGCGTTGGATCCAGCTCGTCTTCGACTCGTTCCTGCTGATGGCGGTCAGCCAGGTCAGCATGGTCGACGCCCGGGACGCGATGCTCGCCGCCGACCGGATCCGCTTCGGCGGGGACAACCAGGACCTGCTCTGGAACGCCTTCGCCCAGCGCGGCCTCGGTGAGACCGCGGCCAGCGTCGGCCACACCGACCCCGACCCCACGCCGGGCTTCACCTCGCCGTACGCCCGCGAGGGGTCGCTGCGGTTCCTGCCGATCGGCGAGCGCGGCCCGGTGGCCGGCGCCCAGCTGTACGTCGGGCGCTACCAGGCGCGGGCGGTGCCGGTCGCGGACACCGACGCCGCGACCCCGCTGACCGACCGGGTGGAGCTGGTGCCCGGCACGTACGAGTTCGTGGTCCGAGCGCCCGGGTACGGGCACACCCGGATCGGCCCGGTGACGGTCAGGGCGGGCCAGAACCGGACGCTGGCGGTGCCGCTGCGGCCCAACCTGGCCTCGGTCACCGCCGGCGCGACGGTCGGCGGCGACGGGATCAACCTGCCGCAGATCGCCGACGACGACGAGGCCACCAACTGGGCGTCGCTCGGCGCGCCGGTCGCCGGCCGGCAGGTCACCGTGGACCTGGCCGGCGGCCTCCAGCAGGTACGCCGGGTGCAGGTCAGCGCGATGCTGCGCCCGCCGGTCGCCGGTGACCCGGACGCCGGCACCCAGAACCGGTACTCGGCGCTGCGCCGGTTCCGGGTCCTGGCGTGCACCGCGAAGGGATCGGTGACCTGCGCCGACGCGGCCGACTTCCGGCCGGTCTGGACCAGCCGGCCGGACGCCTTCCCGGCCGTGGCGCCGCGTCCCCGGGCGCCGGAGCTGATCCTGCGGTCGTTCGACATCCCGCGCACCAAGGCCACCCACCTGCGGGTCGAGGTGCTGACCAACCAGTGCACCGGCGCGCCGGACTACGCCGGTGAGCAGGACGCCGACCCCCGGGCGGCGACCGACTGCGCCACGGCCAGCCCACAGGCGCAGAACGTGCGGATCGCCGAGTTCCAGGCGTTCGCGCGCTGACCACGCGGCGGGTGCGGACGGGAACCGTCCGCACCCGCCATCGCGTGTTCACCCGTGATTCGGGGTGTGGACGCCGGACGGGGACTGTACGCCGGGCAGGATCCTCGGCAGACTGAGCGCCGACCATCGGACGACGTTGATCGATGTCTAGCCGGCTCGCTCAAGGAGGATCCCTTGACCCCGTTCCGCGCCGTCGCCACCCGCGTCCGCCGGGCCCTGACCGCGTCCGCCCTGGTCACCGCCGTGGCCGCCGCCGCGCTCGTCGCCCCGTCCACCGTCTCCACCCGGCTGGCCGAGCCGGCCGGGGCCGCCGTCTACAGCTCGTGCACGATGTCCCGCTGCGCCGACGCCCGCACGGCCCGCTCCGGCTGGTCGGCGAAGAGCTTCCCCACCAGTCGTGGCTGGTACTCCTGGAGCGGCGGCCAGTGCAACTTCGCCGGCGGCCGGTTCTACAACTACGAGGGGCAGCTGCCCGCGAACGCCACCTACTACGAGTACGACGTCTACCCGCGCGCCTGCAACGCCTCCCGCGACGCGTACCGGATCGTGGTCAACAGGAGCACCGGGGCGACCTGGTTCTCGCCGGACCACTACGCCAACTTCTACCGGCTCTGAGTTGCGTCGGCGCCGGCCCTCCCGGCCGGCGCCGGCCCCGGAAAGGACTGACCCATGGGTGTCGCGCCCCCGCAGCCGCCGGCCTGGCTCACGCTGGACGGTCAGGCGGCGTCCGCGCCGGCCGGCGTGCCGGTCCCCGGCCCGGCCACCCGGACCCGGGCGGCCCTGCACGAGACGCTCGCCGACGCCCTGGCGCTGCCCTCCTGGTACGGGCACAACTGGGACGCCCTCGCCGACGCGCTGGCCGACCGGCTCGACACCGGGCCGCTCACCCTGGTCGTCACGGACGCGGCGAACCTGCTCGCCGACGAGCCACCCGCCCAGCTCGGCACGTTGCTCGACGTCCTCGGCGCGGTCGCCGCCGGTGGCCACGAGACGCTGCGGGTGGTGTTGCGTGAGCAGCCGGAGCGGCTGCCGGCCCTGCGCGCCCGGATCGCCGCCGCCCTGGGCGGCCACGTCGGCGCCCCGCCCTCCGACGCGACCTGACCGCCTCGGCCGGCGCCGTCCGCTGCGCCGCCCGCACTTGGCCCGGCCGCCTTGCCCCGGGCCCCGGACCTGGTCTGGCCACCTCACCCTGTGCTCGACCCGGCCCGGATGCCGGTCCGGCTCGTGCCGACCCGGTCCGGGCTCCGGCGTTGATCCGGCCTCACGTCGGCTTTCCTCGTTCGATGGCGGCTGCGGCGCGCTGCCGGACCGACCTGAGGGGCGTCGCTCGGGCAGCGGCGTTCGGGCGCCCGAGGCGAGAGGGGCGGCACGATCGTGCCGTCGGGTGACCATCCATCCATTGCGCGGCACGGCTCTGCGGGACGACAGACCAACCTCAGCCGATATACCGCTGAGTCATATTTATGACCCAGCGGTATATCGCACTTCGGCGGGTGTGCTCGGCCGTGAGACTACGGACGGTGAGCGTTCGGCAGGGCGGCGTCGAGCACCCGGCGCGGGCGTGCGGCCGCGGGTCAGTTCGGCTGGTCGAGGATGGCGCTGAACCGCTCCTCGGCGAGGTCGAGCTGGGCGAAGATGTGCCGCTTGACCGGCGCCGACAGTGGCGTGTCCGGCCGGGCGATCAGGTCGCGGAAGACCGGCACCAGCGGCCGGTACTTGGCGGCCGAGGTCGCCACCTTGGGCCCGACCGTGTGGATCACGCCCACGCCGTTGTCGGTGAAGTCCGACACCTTGATCACCCGCGCCCAGGGCTCGCGGTCGAGACTGGCCGCCACGTGCTCCCGGTACTGCGCGTGCCGATCCCGATCCGGGTCGTACGCCGGGTTGGTCACCGCCGCGACGAGCCGCGCCACCCGCGGGCCGAAACGGGCGGTGAGCGTGGCCAGCGCCGCCGCCGTCGGATCGCCCGCCGCGGCACCGGCCAGCTCGGCCGGGTGGTCCTCCACCGCGTCGTGCAGCAGCCCCGCAACGATCACGTCGACGTCGCGCACCTGGTAGTGGTGCATCATCCGGATCGCCACCCGGAGCAGGTGGTTGAGGTACGGCTCGCGGACCCGCCGGTCGTCGCGGTGCAGGTCGGCGGCGAGGTCGAGAGCCTCGGTCAGCCGGTCGCGGGCGGCCTCGTCGAACGCCTCGATCTCCAGCCGGAAGCGGGCCAGCAGACCGGGCTCACCGTGGATCTCGGTGATCGCGTGCATCGGCATCGTGGCGAGGTACGCGGGGAACTCCATGCGTCCCTTATAGCTGATCTTCGCTAGCCGGTGCCGTCGGCTGGCCGACGCGAGGCGGGATCATCGATCGGTGAGGTGCTTGACCAGGCGTACGCAGGTGCCCTCCGGCGTGCCGACGATGGTCGCCTCGTCCATCACCCGGGACATGATCAACCGCCCCCGGCCCCGGTCGCTGCCGTCGTCGTCGCCGTCGGTCGGCCGCCAGCCGCCGTGGTCGCGGACCTCGATCTCCAACCGGTCGTCGTGCAGTTCCACCCGGAGCGTGGTGATCCCGTCGGGGGCGAAGCGGTAGCCGTGCTCGATGGCGTTGGCGCAGGCCTCCCCGGTGGCGATCAGGACCGTCTCGACGTCCCACTCGTCGACGCCCTGGGCCTGCAACCAGGCACGCAGCCGTTCCCGCGTGGGTGCGAGCCGTCCGGGGTCGGCCGGCAGGTCGATGGTGAGGAGCCGGCCGGTCCCGCCGGTTGTCCCACCCGCCACGTCCGGCCCTCCGTCCCGTGCCCGCCGCCGGGCCTGGGCACCCACTCGCGCTCTCACCGCCCGATTCTCACCCTGTTGTCCCCGATCGCCGCCGAATCAATCCTCCGGCGGACGATCCGCAAAGGTGATCATCGCGCATCCGCGCCCGCATGTCAGCCGACCACTCCGGGGAACGGCGCCGGGCCGGCGTCCCGCAGGAGACGCCGGCCCGGTCGGTGCGGGGACCAGCGGGCGGCGCTCAGAGCGGCAGCCGACCGGCGCCGGACCAGGCGCCGACGACGAGCGGGACCAGCGGCGTGGGCAGCGGCGGGGCGGCCCGCAGGGTCGGTGTCCAGCCGGCGTCACCGCCGAGGTCGGGCTCGTGCGCGGCGTTGTACGCGGCGCGCAGGTCCACCGGTCGGGGCCGGCGCTCGCCCGGCCGCACCCAGCTGCCCCGCTCGGTCAGGGCGGTGCCGCCCCAGTCGTGGAGCAGGTCGGCCGGGTCGACGTCGTCGGCGAGGGTGAAGAAGTTGTTCTCCGCGTGGATGGCGGACTGCACGCCGACGCCGAGGGCGTACGCGAAGTCCGGCCCGCCGAGCCGGTAGTGGTTCTCGTGCACGTCCACCTGGCCGAACCGCACCCGGGGCAGCCGTTGGAGGTCACCGTCGAAGAGGTTGTGCCGCACGGTGACCCTGAGCCGGCCGACGTCCGGGCCGACCGTGTTGGAGGAGCCGATCAGCATCAGCTTGTCCCGGCCGACGAACCGGTTCCAGGAGGCGGTGACCAGGCTGGCGGTGTGCGTGACGTCGAGCGAGCCGTCGTGCACCTGGTAGGGCCGGCCGAAGTGGACGGGCTGGCCGCTGTCCGGGTTGTCGCCGTCGGTGAACGTGTTGTGGTCGACCCACACGTGCTCGCTGCGCCGCACGGAGATCTGGTCGTACTGGGAGTTCCAGTTGCCGGCGTCGCCGTCGGTGGGGGACCAGGCGGGGAAGCAGTCCCGGGCGTCGGCCAGCTCCAGGTTGCGCACGATGACGTTGGCGACCCGGTCGATCATCAGGGGCAGCCCGGTCAGCCGGGCGCCGCGCAGCCCGACGATCGTGGTGTTCGAGCCGACGTTGATCTGCGTCTGTCGGGTCTGGGCGGCCACCGACCGCACCCGGGCCGCCTCCAGCGGGCCACTCGGGTCGACCCGGCCCCAGACCGCCGGGTCGTACGCGGCCAGGTACGCCGACAGCGAGTACTCCGGGTCGGCCAGGTCGGCGCAGTCGAGCGTCGTGCCGTCGGGCCCCTCGAAGCCGTCGATCGTGCCGGCCACGTACACGATCTTGGGGGTGGCGTCGGCGGCGTTGGTGGCGTTGTCACCGCCGAGGGCGGCGACCAGCTCGGCGCGGGTGCGCACGAGGCGTACCCGGTCCGGGGTGGCGGCCGCGCCGCCGGTGGTGCCGGCGCCCTCGGCGGCCCAGCCGTCGTTCGCCGGGAGCGTCTGGCGACCGAGCAGCTCGGCGGCCCGGGACAGCCCGGCGGGTGCGGCCGGCGCCGGCGCCGGGACGGTGATCGTGATGGCCGCGGCGAGGAGCGCGGCGGCGGCGGTTCGGGTTCGCATGACTCGTTCCGATCTCTCGACGGTGTTCACGGCAGATCCACCACGTACGGCCGGACCGCCCACGGCAGGCCCGTCTCGGAGGGCAGCGCGCCGGTCCCCGCGGCCGTGCGCAGCACCGCCTCGACGCCCCGGATCACCCGGACCCCCTCCGGACCGTCGCCGACCGTCCGGACCAGGTCGCCGCCGAGCAGCGTCGGAACGGGTGCGTCCCGCAGCGCGTCCAGCACGGCGGTGAACGGCTCGGTACGCGCCAGCGGCGCGATCAGCGGCGCCCCCGTCGCCCGGTGGTCGAGCAGGTTCGCCAGCAGCCCTCGCCGGCCGGGCACCGCGCGGGCGGCGGGATCGCCGGGCAGCCTCAGCCGGTCGGTCGGGTACTCCAGCGCCGCCCGCCCCCGCCCGCCGTCGACCAGCACGTCGCCGGGGACGTACGCCTCGGCGGCGAGGGTGAGCGCGGCCAGCACCGGTGGTCCGGCGTGCGGGGTCAGTCGCAGCACGGCGGTGTCGTCCACCTCGATCGGGCGGACCCGGTAGCGCTCCACCTCGACGCGGGCCGGGCGCACCGGCGCGCCGGTCACCGACTCGGCGACGGCCAGGCACTGCATGAGCGCGTGCGCGAGCGGGTTGGCCAGCGCGCCGTCGAGCGCCGGCCGGCCGTCCAGGGAGCGCCGGCCGGCCCAGCGGGAGCGGGCGTAGTAGCCGTCCGGCCGCTGCCACGCCGCCACCGTGGCGATGCGGTGGACCGGGCCGAGCCGCCCGGCGGCCAGCGCGTCGGTCAGTTCGGTCAGCGCCGCCGAGCCGAGGGCCTGGAAGTTGACCTGCACGGCCCGCCCGGCGGACGCGGCGAGCAGCGTGTGGTGCTCGGCCAGGTCGAGCACCGGCGGCTTCTCCAGCAGCAGGTCCGCGCCGGCGTCGAGCGCGTCCCGCGCGATCGGCAGGTGGGTGTGCGGCGGCGTGCAGACCACCACCACGTCCGGCCGTGCCGTGGCGAGCATCGCCCGGTGGTCGGTGAAGACGGCCGCCCGCGGCGGGACCGGCGCGTCCGGTTCGACCTCCGGTGGGCGCACGTCGACGAGCGCGACCAGGCGCAGCCGCCCGGCCGCTTCCAGCTCCGCGATCGTCCGGCGGTGCCACCGGCCGTGCCCGTTCGCGCCGACCAGCGCCACCCGGGGCGGCCCGCCGCCGGTCACCGGGCACCCCCGGCCCGTCGCCGCCGGCCGGGCACCCGCCGCCCGCCGCCGCTCACCGGGCGCCCGCCAGCGTGGCACGGACGCCGTGTCGCTCCAGTGCGGTCAGCCAGCCGGTGACGTCGGCGCGGACCTCGTCGTCGGCGGCCAGGTCGGCCGGGAACACCTCGCGGACCGCGAAGACCGCGTCCACCACCCCGGCCGGGGTGTGCCGGCCGGCGGCCAGCGCGGCGCGCAGCCGGTCGGCGAGCGGGTCGTCCAGCGGCAGCGGCCGGCCGTCGTCGGCGTAACCGAGCAGGAACCGCAGCCACGCGGCGACCACCAGCGCGCTCCACCGCGCCGACCGGCCGGCCGCCCGCAGGTCGGCCACGGTGTGCAGCACCCGCTGCGGCAGCTTCTGCGAGCCGTCCATGGCGACCTGGAGGGTGCGGTGCCGGATCGCCGGGTTGCCGAAGCGGGCGAGCACCTGTTCGCCGTAGGCGGTCACGTCGACGCCGGGCGGGGGAGCGAAGCTCGGGGTGATCTCTTCGACGACCAGCCGGCGCAGCACCGCGTCCAGGTGCGGCAGCGCCAGCGCCTCGGCCACCGTCTCCGCGCCGGCCAGCGCGCCCAGGTAGGCGGTGGCGGAGTGCACGCCGTTGAGCGCCCGCAGCTTCAGCCGCTCCCACGGGCCGGCGTCGTCGGTGAGCACCGCCCCGGACCGCTCCCAGGCCGGTCGGCCCCCCGGGAAGTCGTCCTCGATCACCCACTGCGACCACGGTTCGGCGGCGACCGCCGCCAGGTCGGTCACGCCGAGCGCGCGCCGCGCGGTGTCCCGGGTCGCCTCGGTGCTGGCCGGCACGATCCGGTCGACCATCGTGCCGGGACAGGTCACCGCCGCCAGCACCCGTTCGGCGGTCGCGTCGGGCAGCCCGGCCAGCGCCAGGCACTGCTCCACCAGCCCGCGCAGCCGGCGGCCGTTGGCCGGCAGATTGTCGCAGCTGACCAGCGCGACCGGCCCGGCGTCGGCGGCGGCCCGGGCGAGCAGTCCGCGCACCAGCAGGCCGGGCACCGTACGGGGGGGCCGGTCCGTGGTGAGGTCGGCGGTCAGCTCCGGGTCGACGGTCAGCGCCGCGGTCACCGGGTCGAGCCGGTACGCCTTCTCGGTCACGGTCAGCGTGACCACCCGGATCGTCGGGTCGGCGAGCAGCCGGACCACCGCGTCCGGGTCGGAGGCGGCGTGCCGGACGCCGGCCAGCGCGCCGACCACCCGGGTCGTCGGGCCTTCGGCGGCGAGCGTGGTGACGCTGAACAGCGCGTCCTGCGCGGCCAGCGCCTCGACCACGTCGGTGCTGCGCGGCGCGACCCCGATGATGCCCCAGTCGCCGCCGGCCGCCCCGACCGCCGCCTCGGTGTGCACCGCCTGGTGGGCGCGGTGGAACGCGCCGAGCCCGAGGTGGACGATGCCGGCCGGCACGGTGCCGGGGCGCAGCAGCGGCCGGGACTCCGGCGGCAGGTGGCGCAGCGTGGCCAGGCCGAGCCGGTCGGCGGTCAGCGCCATGCCGGGCCGTCCGGGAAGCGGTACCGCGCGATCGACTCCGGCCGCATGGTCGCGCTGTAGCCGGGCGCGGTGGGCAGCAGGTAGCGCCCGCCCCGGGTGCGCACCGGGTCGACGAAGTGCTCGTGCAGGTGGTCGACGTACTCCACCATCCGGCCGTCCAGTCCGGTGCTCACCCGCAGGTGGTCGAAGACCGCGAGGTGCTGCACGTACTCGCACAGGCCGACGCCGCCGGCGTGCGGGCACACCGGCACCCCGAACTTCGCGGCCAGCAGCAGCTCGGCGAGCACCTCGTCCACGCCGCCGACGCGGCACGCGTCGACCTGCATCACGCCGATCGCCTCGGCCTGGAGCAACTGCTTGAAGATCACCTTGTTGGCGGCGACCTCGCCGGTGGCGACCCGGCAGCGTCCGCCGGTCAGCTCGGTGACCGCGCGGGCGATGCGGGCGTGCCCGAGCACGTCGTCGGCGTGCGTGGGCTCCTCGATCCAGTACGGGTCGACCTCGGCGAGCACGCCCATCGCGGCGATCGCCTCGTCCACGTCCCAGACCTGGTTGGCGTCCATCATCAGCAGCGCGCCCGGGCCGATCTCGGACCGGATCAGCCGGGCCCGCCGCAGGTCGTCCTCGAGCCGCCCGCCGACCTTCATCTTCACCGCGCGCCAGCCCGCCGCGTACGCCTCGCGGGTCAACGCGCGTACCCGCTCGTCGGGGTAGCCGAGCCAGCCCACCGACGTGGTGTACGAGGGGAACCCGTCGGCTTCCAGCCCGGCCAGCCGGTCGGCCATGCCGTCGCGTCCCTTGTCGAGGATGGCCGCCGCCTCGTCCGGGGTGAGCGCGTCGGTGATGTGGTGGAAGTCGACGGTGGCCACCAGCTCGTCGGTGGGCGCCTCGGCGAGGAACCGCCACATCGGCTTACCGGCCAGCTTGGCGCGCAGGTCCCAGACCGCGTTGACGAGCGCGCCGGTGGCCATGTGGATCACGCCCTTCTCCGGGCCGAGCCAGCGCAGCTGCACGTCGGCGGCCAGGGAGCGCCAGAACGCGACCGGTTCGGCGGCGATCTCGGCGACGGTGCGTCCGCGCACGTGGTGGGCGAGCGCGCGCACCGCCGCGCAGGTGATCTCGTTGCCCCGCCCGTTGGTGAACGTGAACCCGGCGCCGGTCGGCCCGCCGTCGGTGGTCAGCTCCACGTACGTGGCCGAGTAGTCGCCCCGGTTGATCGCGTCCGAGCCGTCGCCGCCGGCGGCGGTGGGGAAGCGCACGTCGTGCACCGCGACGTCGACGATCGTGGTCATGAACGCCCACCTCCGAACTTGAAGACCTGCTTGGGCAGCCGGTACGCCAGGTCGACGATGGTCTCGGCGGCCTCGTCGGCGTCCAGCCGGTGCTCGGCGACGAGACGGGCCAGGAAGCCGGCGTCGACCCGGCGGGCCACGTCGTGGCGTACCGGGATGGAGCAGAACGCGCGGGTGTCGTCGACGAAGCCGGCGGTGTTGTAGAAGCCGGCGGTCTCGGTGACCGCCTCGCGGAACCGGCGCAGCACCTCCGGCGAGTCGAGGAACCACCAGGGCGCGCCGAGGCGCAGCGCCGCGTAGCCGCCGGCCAGGGGGGCGAGTTCCCGGGTGAACGTGTCCTCGTCGAGCGTGTAGAGCACCACGGTGAGCCGGGGGTCGTTGCCGTGCGCGTCCAGCAGCGGGGCGAGGCCGTGCACGTAGTCGGTGGCCTGCGGCACGTCCCCGCCCACGTCGCGGCCGTGCCGGGCGTGCAGCCAGCGGTTGTGGTTGCGCACCGCGCCCGGGTGCAGCTGCATCACCAGCCCGTCGTCGAGCGACATCCGGGCGAACTCCAGCAGCATGTGGGCCCGGAACGCCTCCGCGTCGGCGGCGTCGGCCCGCCCGCGCCGACCCCGGTCGTAGAGCGCCGCCGCCTCCGCCGGGCCCAGATCGAGGGTACGGGCGGTGGGGTGTCCGTGGTCGGACGAGGTGGCCCCGGCGGCGGCGAACGCCTCCCGCCGTGCCCGCAGCGCCGCCAGGTATCCGGCGTACGTGCCGGTGTCCTCCCCGGAGACCTCGGCGAGCCGGTCCACGTTGGCCGACCAGTTGTCGAACTCCATGTCCACCACGTCGTCCGGGCGGAACGTGGTGACCACCCGCCCGCCCGGCCCGCCCCACCCGTCGGCGGCGAGCTTGGCGTGGCGGCCCAGGTCGTCCAGCGGCGACTCGGTGGTGGCCAGCACCTCGATGCCGAAGCGCTCGAACAGCGCCCGGGGCCGGAACTCCGGCTCGGCCAGCCGGGTCGCCAGTTCGTCGTAGACCGCGTCGGCGGTGGCCGGGCCCAGCGGTGTGGTCACGCCGAACACGTCCCGGAACGTCTGCTCCAGCCACAGCCGCGACGGGGTGCCCCGGAACAGGTGCCAGTGCGCGGCGAAGCGCCGCCAGATGGTCCGCCCGTCGGTCTCCACCGGGCTGCCGTCGACGCTGGGCACGCCCAGGTCGGCCGGGGGCACGCCCTGGCTGAGCAGCATCCGGGTCAGGTAGTGGTCGGGCACGACGAGCAGCCGGGCCGGGTCGGGGAACGGGTGGTCCTCGGCCAGCAGCGCCGGGTCGACGTGCCCGTGCGGGGAGATGATCGGCTGCTCGGCGGCGAGCGCGTACAGCTCGCGGGCCAGCGCGCGCAGCCCGGGTTCGGCGGGCAGGAGCAGGTCGCTGGGGGAGATGATCGGCACGGGGGCGGGCTCCTCAGTCAGGGGAGGGTGAGCAGGTCGGCGACCCGGACGGGCGCGCCGGTCTCCAGCGAGCGGTTCGCGGCCAGGCCGGTGAGCAGGGCGAGCGCCCCGTCCCGGGCGGTGGCGGCCCGGCCGAGCGGGTCGGGTTCGCCGCCGAGCAGCACCCGGGTCATCCGGGCGTCCGCGCCCCCGTGCCCCCGTCGGGTCCAGCCGTCCACCGGGATCTCCACCGGGGGCGCCCAGAACGGCCGCAGCGTGAGCCGGGCGGCGCCGCGTTCCACGGCGGCCTCGTCGCCGTGCAGCGCGGCGCCCTTGAGCGCCGACGCCCCGCCGGGGCTGACGTGGTCGCTCTCGGTCACCTCCAGTTCGAGGCGGCCCCGGCTGCCGTTGACCATCACGCGATAGCCCTCCCAGGGGGCGTACGCGGTGAGGTGGTATGTCATGGTCGCGCCGGTGTCGTAGCGGGCCAGCACCGCCAGGTCGTCCTCGATGGTCACGCCGGGGGCGAAGACGTTGCGGTCGCGCTGGTAGCCGTCCTCGGCCTCGGCGTCGAGGTACAACTCGCGCAGTCTCGGGTGGTCGGCCAGCCGCAGGGCGAACGGGTCGCCGTCGGCGGCGGGGGAGCCGTGCGCCCGGTCGTAGTCCCGGGCGTAGCCGTGCCGGCGGCCGTCCGCGCCGTAGAAGAACAGCCGGCCGTACGCGTGCACCTCGACGGGACGCGCGTCCAGCCACCAGTTGACCAGGTCGAAGTGGTGGCCGGACTTGTGCACCAGCAGACCGCCGGAGGTGGCCTTGTCCCGGTGCCAGCGGCGGAAGTAGTCGGCGCCGTGGCGCACGTCGAGCAGCCACTCGAAGTGCACCGACCCGATCTCGCCCACCGCGCCGTCGGCGAGCACCCGCCGGACCTGCTCGTGCAGGGGGTTGTAGCGGTAGTTGAAGGCGACCGTCACCCGCCGCCCGGTTTCCGCGACCGCGTCCAGGATGCGGCGGCACCGGGCCGCGTCGACGGTCATCGGCTTCTCCACGACCACGTCGCAGCCGGCGCGCAGGGCCGTCGTCACGTACTCGTCGTGGGTGACGTCGACGCTCGTCACCAGCACCACGCCGACCCGCTCCTTGGCCAGCATGGCGGCGACGTCGGCGGCGTCGTACGTGGGCACCGGCGGGTGGCCCAGCTCGGCCAGCCAGCGGTTGTGCGCGTCCATCCTCCTCCGGTTGACGTCGGCGAGCGCGACCAACTCGGCGGTGTCGGCGTGGTCGAGCGCGAGCGCGCGGACGAACATCTCGGCGCGCGCCCCGGCGCCGACCAGGGCGTGACGGACCCGTTCCCGGGCCGGTGGTGACATGACGTCGGCCTCCCCGGCACTCGACTGCAAAGGTTTGCAGCCGAAGAAACCATGGCGATGGATGCGTCGTCAACGCTTCCCGACGAAACCGTCCCATCCATCCGCATTGATGCACTTTCGAGCGCCCGGCGGGCGCGGCGTCGAAATCGAGCCGCAACAATGGACCGTTGACACGGAAGCAACCGTTTGCATTAATGGGCGACACCCCGTGACCCCCACCACATCGGACGAGGGAGCCCACCGTGCCAGCCACCATCCGGGACGTCGCCCGGGCCTCCGGTGTGCACATCTCCACCGTCTCCCGCACGTTCTCCGCCCCGCATCTGGTCAACCCGGAGACCCGGGTCCGCGTGCTGGCCTGCGCCGAGGACCTCGGCTACCGGCCCAACCGGGCCGCCCGGGCCCTGATCACCGGCCGCACCCACAACATCGGCCTGATCGTGGCCGACATCGCCAACCCGTTCTTCCCGCCGCTGATCAAGGCGGCGGAGGGGCAGGCCCGGCACCGCGACTACCACGTCTTCGTGGCCGACACCAACGAGGACCCGGCCGCCGAGGAGGACCTGGTCCACGCCCTGGCCAAGCAGGTCGACGGCGTCCTGCTGTGCAGTCCCCGGATGAGCAACAGCCTGATCGAGCAGGTCAGCCGCGAGGTGCCGGTGGTGGTGATAAACCGCCAGGTCGCCGGCCTGCCCTGCGTGATGATGGACGTCGGGCAGGGCGCGCGGGCCGCGATCGAGCACCTGCTCGGCCTCGGCCACCGGCGGATCGCGTTGCTCGGTGGCCCGCGCGGCTCGTGGACCGCCCGGGAGATGCGCCGCGCCGCGTCCGCGGCGGCCCGGGGCGGCGGCGCGGAGCTGACCCTTCTCGGGCCCAACCAGCCCACCGAGACCGGCGGCGGCGCGGTCGCCGACCAGGTGCGCCGCAGCGGCGTCACCGCCGTGCTCGCCTACAACGACCTGATGGCGATCGGCCTGATCGAAGGGCTGGACGCGTTGGGGCTGCGGGTGCCGCAGGACGTGAGCGTGGTCGGCGTCGACGACATCGCGCTGAGCCGGCTCACCCGCCCCAAGTTGACGACGGTGGCCACGCCGACCGCGGCCGCCGGCCGGACGGCCGTCGACATGCTCCTGCAACTCGACTCCGACGCGCCGCGTGGCGCCCGGGGTCGGGGCGCGGCATCCGGCGACCGTCGCACCACCGCACAGGTAATGCTCCAGACCGCACTGGTCGTCCGTGACTCGACCGGGCCCGTCCCCGCGCCCGGTCGGGACGGCACCGGGGCCTGAGCAGGTGGCCCGGGCCCGCACAGCACTGCGGACCCGGGCGGCCCGTGGACGGCCGCCGGTGACGTCGTCGCCTCCCACATCCGAGGAGTGAGCGCAGATGCACCCCGCAACGTCCCCCACCGCCGGCGCACCCGCCGGGCGGAATCACCGTACCCCCCTGTCCCGACGCCGATTCGTCCGCGGCCTCGCCGCCTTCGCGCTGGCCGCGCCGCTCGCCCTGGGCGCGGCGGCCTGCGGCGGCGACGAAGACGGCGGCGACGGCGGCCCGGTCAAGCTCTCCGTCTTCTGGTGGGGCGGTGAGGCCCGGGCCAAGCTCACCGAGGACGCCCTGGCCCTCTACACCAGGAAGCACCCGGACGTGACGTTCGAGAAGACCTGGCAGGCCAACCAGGGCTACTTCGACAAGCTCGCCACGCTGACCGCCGGCGGCAACCCGCCCGACCTGTTCCAGATCGACGACAACTACCTGGCCGAGTACGCCGGCCGTAGCACCACGCTCGACCTGGGCAGCTACCGCGACTCCGGCAGGCTCGACGTGTCGAAGTTCCCGAAGAGCCTGCTGGAGTACGGCGTGGTCGACGGCAAGCTCGCCGGAGTGGCGGCCGGGGAGAACACCCAGGGCCTGGTCTACAACAAGACGCTGTTGCAGAAGAACGGGCTGCCGGAGCCGACCACCGGGATGAGCTGGGAGGAGCACATCGCCTGGGCCGAGCAGGTGACGAGGAAGACGAAGGTCCCCGGCACGCAGGACCCGAGCGCCGACTACAAGGCGCTCTGGGTGTGGCTGCGCCAGCAGGGCAAGGACCTCTACGAGGGCAAGGAACTCGGCTTCACCGTCGAGGACGTGACGAGGTGGTTCGAGCTGTGGAAGGGCGCCCGCGACCGGGGCGCCACCCCGACCGCTGACGTCATCCACCAGGGCAACGCCACCGACATCACCAAGCAGCTCGTGGTCACCGGCAAGGCGGCCACCTCCTGGGTCTGGGCCAACCAGATGCCGGACCTGAAGAAGAACACCACTGACGAGCTGGGCGTGGTCGCGTACCCGGGTGACCCGAGCGCCCAGTGGGCTCGGGCGTCGATGTACTGGTCGGTGTTCAAGGGCAGCAAGCACCGCGACGTGGCGGTCGACGTGATCAACTTTCTGAACAACGACCCGGAGGCGGTCGCGCTGCTCGGCACCGACCGCGGCCTGCCGTCCAACATGGAGCTGCGGGCGACGGTCAGCGAAACCGCCACCGACCCGGCCATGAAGCAGTCCATCCAGGTCGAGTCCGAGCTGGCGCAGAAGTTCGGCCCGTCCCCGCAGGTCCCGATCAAGGGACACAGCAAGGTCAAGGCCGAGCTGACCAAGGCCGCGGAGAACGCCCAGTACGGCCGCGCCACCCCGGCCCAGGCGGCGGAGCAGTTCGTCACCGCCTGCAAAGCCGCGATCGCCTGACCCCTCGACGGAAAGGAACCGGATCCGTGGCCCTCACCACGGCGCCCGGCCGGACCCCACGAACCGGACCGGCCGGCCCCCGCCCCACGCGGCGCGGGGCCGGTCGGGCCCGGCTCGGCGAGGGCCTGGCGGGATACGTCTTCCTCTCGCCCTGGCTCATCGGACTGATGGGCGTCACGGCGATCCCGATGCTGCTCTCGCTCTGGCTGAGCTTCACCGACTACGACATCCTCACCCCGCTGTCCGAGGTGCGCTGGGTCGGGCTGGCCAACTACGAGCGGATGTTCACCGCCGACCCGTCGTACTGGCACGCGGTGCGGGTCACGCTGACGTTCGCGCTGGTCGCGGTGCCGCTGAAGCTGGCCGCCGCGCTCGGCGTGGCCCTGCTGCTCAACCGCGCCTGGCGCGGCGTAGGACTGTTCCGCGGCCTGTTCTACCTGCCGTCGCTGCTCGGCGGCAGCGTCGCGCTGGCCATCGTCTGGGTCAACATGTTCAACCGGGACGGCGCGTTCAACTCGTTCCTCGCCCTGTTCGGCGTCGAGGGGCTGCCCTGGGTCGCCGACCCGGACTGGGCGTTGCAGACGCTGATGGTGCTGGCGATCTGGCAGTTCGGCGCGCCCATGGTGATCTTCCTGGCCGGGCTCAAGCAGGTGCCCACCGAGCTGTACGAGGCGGCGGCCGTCGACGGCGCCGGGACGTGGCGGCGGTTCCGCGCCGTCACGCTGCCCATGCTCTCCCCGGTGATCTTCTTCAACCTGGTGCTGGAGACCATCCACGGCTTCCAGGGCTTCACCGCCGCGTTCGTGCTCAGCAACGGCACCGGCGGACCGGTCGACTCCACCCTGATGTACACGCTCAAGCTCTACATCTCCGGCTTCACCGACCTGGAGATGGGCTACGCCTCGGCGATGGCCTGGGTGTTCCTGCTCGCCATCGCGGTGATCACGGCCGTCTTCTTCAGCACCGGCCGGTTCTGGGTGCACTACTCGGACGGAGACGAATCATGACCGCCGTGCCCGTCCGCCGCCGCCCGGGCAACCGGCAGGCGCTGCGCCTCCTGGTGCTCCTGGTGATCGTGGCGGTGGTCCTCTACCCGCTGATCTGGATGCTCGGCACCTCGGTCAAGTCGCCGGCCGAGATCGTCAACAACGTCGGCCTGCTGCCGGAGCGGTTCACCCCCGGCAACTACGTCGACGGCTGGACCAACTTCGACGTCGGATTCGGCCGGTTCTTCCTCAACAGCGCCCTGGTCAGCCTGCTCACCGTGGTCGGCAACGCGCTGTCCTGCCTGCTCGCCGCGTACGCCCTGGGGCGGCTGCGGTTCCGGCTGCGCAAGGTGTGGTTCACCGTCATGATCGGCACCCTGCTGCTGCCCGGGCACGTGCTGATCGTCCCGCAGTACATCCTGTTCCGCAGCCTCGGCCTGGTCGGCGGCGACTGGCCGTACCTGCCGCTGCTCATCCCGCACTTCCTGGCGACCGAGGCGTTCTTCGTCTTCCTCATGGTGCAGTTCATGCGCGGCATCCCCCGCGAGCTGGACGAGGCCGCCCGGATCGACGGCGCCTCCCCGTACGGTGTGTTCCGCCACGTCATCCTGCCGCTGAGCCGCCCCGCGCTGGTCACCACCGCGATCTTCTCGTTCATCTGGACCTGGAACGACTTCTTCCGGCAACTGGTCTTCCTGTCCAACCTGGAGGACTACACCGTCCCGGTGGCGCTGACCCTGTTCATCGACTCCACCAGCCAGAGCGCGGTCGGCCCGATGTTCGCCATGTCGGTGCTGTCCCTGCTGCCGGTGTTCCTGTTCTTCCTCGCCTTCCAGCGGATGCTGGTCGAGGGCATCAACACCAGCGGGTTGAAGGGATGAGCACCCGGACCGCCTCCACCGACGTCGTGCCGGCCCGCACCGACTGGCGGGACACGCTGCGCGAGGCGAGCGACCTGGCGCTGCTCGGCTTCGCCGTGGCCGCCGCCGCGCTGCCGGTGCTCACGCTCGCCCCGGCGGTCGCCACCGCCAGCGCCGCGCTGCACGACCGGACCGTCACCGGGTCGTGGCCCGACGCGCGGACCAGCCTGACCCGGTTCGGCCGCGCCCTGCCCGCCGGGCTGGCGGTGAGCGCCGCCGCGCTCGCCGCCGCCGCGGTGCTCGCGGCCGACCTGCTCGCGCTCGCCGGCGGCCGGGTGCCCGGCGGCGGCCCCGCCCTGGCGCTCACCGCCGTCGTGGTGGCGGTCCTGCTCGGGTACGCGGGCCTGGTCGCCGTCGCGGTCGGGCGCACCGGTGGCCGGGGCTGGCGGGCCGCCGCCCGGCGGGTGGCGCGTGCCTGCCCGAAGCGCCCCGGCGTGTGGGCCGCCGCCTCCGGCGTCTGCATGCTGGCCGTGCTGCTGGCGGTGCTCGTCACCCCGGTCGCGGTGCCGATCCTCGGCGGGTACGCCCTCGCGGCGCTGCACGCCGTCGACGCCCGCCGCCCGCCGGAGCCGTCGTGACCGCCGACCGCCGGACCGCCGCGCCGCACCGCGCGGGCCCGGCCGAGGTGGCACGCGACGCCGAGGAGCGGCTGGTCGTGGCCGGCGTCGAGGTCGCCCGCTACGTGGTCCGGCCCGACCTCGATTCGCGGCACGGGCCCCGGCCCCACCTGCACCCGGTGCGGACCCGGGCCGGCACACCGGTCACCGACGCGCACCCGGCCGACCACGTCTGGCACCTCGGCGCGTCGCTCGCCGTGCAGGACGTGGACGGCGCCAACCTCTGGGGCGGCCGGACGTACGTGCGCGACCTCGGCTACACCTGGCGCGACGACCACGGCGTCATCGCCCACACCGGCTGGCGGGCACGGGCCGCCGACCGGCTCGAGCACGACCTCGACTGGCGCGACCGGGACGGTCGGACGCTGCTGCGCGAGCACCGCACCGTCACCGCCGCGCCGGCCGGCGACGACGCCTGGTGGCTCGACCTGACCGCCACCCTCAGCTCCGCCACCGGCGCCGACGTCCACCTGGGCAGCCCGGCCACCAACGGCCGCCCCGGCGGGGCCGGCTACGGCGGGTTCTTCTGGCGCGCGGCGGCGACCGGGGAACCCCGGGTGCATACCGCCGACGCGGTCGGGGAGGAGGCGGTCAACGGCTCGACCGCGCCCTGGCTGGCGCTGCTCGGCACCGGGCCCGGCGGCGGCGCGTACACCCTGGTCTTCACCGGCCTCGGGCCGGGCGACCGGTGGTTCGTCCGCACCACGGCGTACCCGGGCGTCTGCGTCGCGTACGCGTTCGACCGGCCGGCGGTGGTCGCCGCCGGGCGGCCCCGCCGCAACCGGCACCGGGTGCTGGTCGCCGACGGTCACCTCGACCCGGCGGACGTCGCGGCCCGGCTCGTCCCGGTGGGCGGCGCGTGAACGGCCCGCTGGTCGTCTGCGCGGGCGAGACCATGGCGGTGCTCGCCCCCGCCGACGGCGGGCCGCTGGAACACGCCGCGCTGCTCGCGGTCGGTGTCGGCGGCGCGGAGTCCAACGTGGCCACCGGCCTGGCCCGGCTCGGCCACCGCGTCGCCTGGGTCAGCCGGGTCGGGGACGACCCGTTCGGCCGTCGCGTGGTCGCCGAGGTCGCCGCCGCCGGGGTCGACGTCTCCCTGGTCGCGGTCGACCGGGACGCACCGACCGGCGTCTACCTCAAGGACCCCGGACCGTCGGGCACCCGGGTCCACTACCACCGCGCCGGGTCGGCCGCGAGCCGCCTGCACGCCCGGGACCTCGCCCACCCGCGGCTGGCCGGGGCGCGGCTGCTGCACCTGTCCGGGATCACCGCCGCGCTCTCCGACTCCTGCCGGGACCTCCTCGGCCAGGCGCTGACCGGGCGGGCGCTGCCCGGCGCCCGGGTCAGCTTCGACGTGAACCACCGGCCGGCGCTCTGGCCCGCCGACCGGGCCGCCCCGGTCCTGCGCGACCTGGCCGACCACGCCGACGTGGTGCTCGTCGGGCTGGACGAGGCGGCGACGCTGTGGGGCGTCGCCGGGCCGACGGACGTCCGCGACCTGCTGCCCGGGCCGGACCTGGTGGTGGTCAAGGACGGGCCGGCCGGTGCGACCGCGCTGCCGCGGACCGGACCGGCCGTGTTCGTGCCGGCGGTGTCGGTGGACGTGGTCGAGCCGGTCGGCGCCGGGGACGCGTTCGCCGCCGGCTTCCTCTCCGGGTCGCTGCGCGGGCTCGACCTGGGATCCTGCCTGCGGACCGGCCACCTCACCGCGGCCCGGGTGCTGGCCGTGCCCGGCGACACCGCACCGCCGCCCGACCCGATGTGGACCGCGCGGGCGCTGGCGCTGTCGGACGCGCAGTGGGCGGCCGGGGCGTACCGGCACGACGGAGGGAGCGGCGGATGACCACGCACGACTTCACGCCGGTGTTCGGCGACGCGCGGGTGATGGTGATCCTGCGCGACCTGCCGCCGCCGGAGACGGTCCGCCTGGCGGAACTGGCCTGGGACCTCGGCATCGCCGTGGTGGAGGTGCCGATCCGGACCCCCGGTGCGGTGCCCGCGCTGCGCGCCGCCGTGACGGCCGGCCGGCGGCGGGACCGGATCGTCGGCGCCGGCACGGTCCGCACCCCGGCGCAGGTCCGCCAGGCGGTGAGCGCGGGCGCGGCGTTCACCGTCGCCCCCGCCCTCGACCTGGCGGTCGCCGACGCGGCGGTCAGCTACGGCATCCCGCACCTGCCCGGCGTGGCCACCCCGACCGAGGCGCAGCAGGCGCTCGACCACGGCCTGGTCTGGCTCAAGGCGTTCCCGGCGGTCAGCCTCGGCCCGGCCTGGTTCCGGGCCGTCGCCGGCCCGCTGCCGGAGGCGCGCTTCGTGGCCACCGGCGGCGTCGACGCCGGCAACGCCGCCGACTTCCTGGCCGCCGGCGTGCGCGTGGTGGCGGTCGGCTCGGCGCTCACCGACCCGGCGCAGCTGCCCCGCCTGGCCGCGCTGGCCACCGCCGGCCCGGTCAGCTGACCGTCCGGCCGGACGTGGTCGCGGTGGTGCGGACCGCCTTCACGATCGCCGGGATCGAGCCGATCAGCAGCACCAGCGCCCAGATCAGCGCCACCACGGCGAAGACCACCGCGCCCAGGTCGTCGAGGATGCTGACCAGGATCACCGGCACCAGACCGTGCAGGAACTGAAGCACCACCGTGCACAGCAGCGTGGTCAGCGCCAGCAGCACCAGCCCCTTGTTGCGCAGGAAACGCGGCTGGGCGGCCAGCAGCAGGCCGGCCCAGACCAGCTTGAGCAGCAGCGCCAGCCCGAGCAGCACGGCCGCGTCGCCGACCGGGAAGAACCCCCACACCGCCAGGTACGCCAGCGTGCCGAACGGCGGCGCCAGGAACAGCGAGACCATCACCGTCAGCTCGACGAACGCGACGACCAGCAGCACCAGCGACACCAGCAGCAGCACGATCGAGAAGACCAGCGTGGCCACGCCCTGCACCCGGCCCTGGACCCGGTCCGGCAGCACCAGGCTCAGGCAGAACAGCCCGGTGGTCCACAGCGCCACCACGTCGATCAGCGCGAGATATCCGGTGCCCCGCCCGGACGGCTCGCTGACCCCGCCCACGTCGCCCAGTTCGACGCCGAGCTGTCCGGCGCTGTCGCGCAGCGCGCCGCCCGCGTCCCCGCCGCCGGTCAGCGCGGCGGCGCCCAGCTCCACCGCGACCACCAGCGCCACCGCGAACAGCGCCAGCAGCAGGAACGGCTTGCGCAGCTCACCCATCTCGCGCCTCCACCCCGGTCAGGACCGGGCCAGCGTGACCGCGCATCCGCCACCTCCCGGACAGCGCAGGAGCACCTCGGTCTCCCGGTCCACCGCCACCTTCGCCACCGCCGCGCCGTCCGGCCCCGGCGTCACCTCGTCGGTGACCGTGACGTCCGCGTCGCCGGGCGCGCGGGCGGTCACCTCGAACGGCGCCGCGCCCCGCAGCACCAGCGTGCGCAGCGCGCCCGGATCGGCGACGCGCAGCCGGCAGGTGGAGCCGAACGCGACCACCACGCCGTCTGCGGTCGGGGCCGGATCGGCGGCCGGCGGCCGGCACGCCACTCCCACCGTCGCCGGGTCCACCACCCCGGCGCCGCGCCCCAGCCGGCCCAGCGGCCCCGGGCCGGCGGTCGGGTCGCCCCGGTCGTCGCCCCGACCGGCGACCGCCACCACGTAGAGCCCCACCAGCAGCACGGCCAGCGCGACCAGCAGTACCTTCTGCCGCCCGGTCACGGTGTTCCCTCGGTTCGCGACTGCGGGGCTCGCAACACCGGCTCACTCCTCGCGCTCACGGTTGCCCGGCGGGGGTGAAGCGGATCTGGTCCACCCCGGCGAAGTAGCGGTCGGTGCCCTGGGTCTTGCTCACCGCCACCAGCGTCAGCTTGTGCGTCCCCCGGGTCAGCTCCAGCGTGCCCACGTCCACCTCGTCGGTGCGGACCACGGTCGGGGTGAACCCGAAGAACGTGTCGCCGACCTGCCGGCCGTCGACCAGCCAGATCGTGTTCGCGTAGTCGAACGAGGTGGTGCGTACGGTGGAGAACCGCCAGGTGCCGTCCGTCGGCAGGTCCACCTGCACGGTCACCCGGTCGCCCACCGCCCTGCCCAGGAAGAACAACTGCGCGTCGCCGGACCAGACCACGTCGCAGCAGTTCTCCTGCGCCACCACCTCCGCCTTCGCGGCGGTGGTCGACTGCACGGCGGCGCCGGCCACGAGCGTCTCCGCCTCCACGGTCACCGCCGCCCGGGGCGGCGGCTCGGTGTCCGGGCCACGGGTCACCAACCACACCACCACGCCGGTCACCACCAGCAACAGCACCGCCGCGGCCGCCAGCCACGGCCACGGGGAACGCTTCGGCGGTACGACCGCGCGCACGTCGTACGTCACCCGGCCGCTGGAGCGGGAACTCTCCTCCGGGGCGGTGTTCGCCGAGTACGCGAACCCGGTCATGTCGTAGCGCCGGGGCGGCGTGCCGGGCGGCACGGCGAGCCGCACCAGGAACGACACCGAGCCCTGCCCGGGCACCACCCGCTGCGGCTCGGCCACCGTGAACCAGGCGCGCTGGCTGCCCTCGCCGGGCGCGACGTCGAACACCACGGTGTCCGGCGCGGTGCCCGGGTTCGACACGGTGAAGGTCAGCTCCCCGGCGTTGCGGGCGTCCAGGGTGAACTGTTCGGCGGCGGCGACGACGGTCCATTCGGTGGTCATGACGGCTCCTCGGGCGGCTGGTGGGGCGGGGGTGGGGGCACGTGCGCCCGGCCGACCGCGCGCACCGACGCCACTCCGGTCGCGCCGTCCGGGGCGGTCTCGTCGGCCTCCGGACCGGTCGGCGCCGGGTCGGCCGGCTCCGGACCGGGCGGTGCGGGGTCCGGCGGTGCGGGGTCGGACGGTGCGGGGTCCGGCGGTGCGGGGTCGGGTGGGGGCGGGTCCGTGGACGGCGCCGGGACGCCGGGCGGCGCGGCGTTGGCGGCGAGCACCTCGACGGTGACCGCGGCCGGCTTCTCCGCCTCGACGATCCGGGTGACCAGCGCGATGCGGTCCGCGGCGGCCGGCGGCACCCGCACCACCAGGTGGAACGGCCGGTCGGCCGGCTCGTCCAGCACGAACCCGGTCACCCCGGTGGCCAGTTCCAGGGCGGTGCGCATCCCGTACGGGGTGCCCCGCCACCGGGCCAGCAGCGCGCCGTGCGCGACCAGGTCCCGCAGCCGGCCCACCGGCAACGGCAGCGGCGCGTCGACGCGGGGCGCGGCGACCACGTGGTCCATCGCCACCCACCGGGTCAGGTACGCCACGAACCCGTCCGGCGTCCGGTACGCACCGAACAGCGCGTCGACGTCGGCGAGCACCGCCTCGTCCGGGGCGTGCAACGCCTCCATCACGTCCAGCAGCGCGCCCAGCACGCTGCCCGGGCCGGCGGCCCGCTGGTAGGCGGCCGGCAGCAGCCGCTCAATCGCCGTTCGACGCATCCTGCCGCACCACCTCGATGTCGTGCTCGCCGGAGCAGAGCAGCCAGGTGCCGGGAACGGTGACCACGTCGGCGGTGGCCTGGTTGGCGCTGGCCGCCCAGTCCTCGGCGTCGCCGCTGCGGAACACGCCGCGCTCCCCGCCGGCCAGGACCAGCCGTCCGGCGCCCGACGGGCCGGACGGCGCGGTCGCGGCGATGGCGTCCACCGGCACGAAGCGGGTCCGGTCGCGCAGCGGGAGGCCGCAGTTGACCATCACCGACTGCCACTGCGGCTGCCCGGCCAGGGTGTCCAGCCGCACCACGCCGCCGCTTTGCGTGGCCGCCAGCGCCAGCGGGCCGCTGAACGCCAGATCCCGGCAGGTGCCGCCGATCCAGCCGGCGGCCATCGACTGCCACTTGACGTCCGACTCGAACAGCCGGGTGCGGTGGCAGCCCTGGCCGGGTTTCTTCGGGTCCGGTTCGCCCGCGCCGCACCACAGCAGCGTGGCCGGCCCGTCGTACTGCACGGCGAGGACCCGGTTGTCCACGTTGGCCAGGCCGACGTGGGCGAACGTGCCCGGCCGGCCGGCCGCGGTGGACAGGTAGACGCCGAAGCCGGCCTGCGCGGCCACCGCCACCCCGGGCGCGCCCCGCTCGGAGACGAAGGACCGGACCGCGTAGAAGCCCCGGTCCGCGTCGGCCGGGTCGACCAGGATCTGCAACGGCACCGCCCCCGGCAGCAGCGGCACCTCGTAGAGGCCGGCGTCGGTGGCCAGCAGCAGCGCCCCGGTGCCGTCGCGGTCGATCCAGGCCAGGTCGCGTACGCCCGAGTCGAGGTCGGTGAGCAGCGTCCAGGTCTCGCCAAGGTCGGTGCTCAGCCGGACCCGGGAACCGCCGGCATCGCGGGCGGTCACCACCGCCACCGAGCCGGCCCGGGGCACCACGCCGGGGCGGGCCGGTGCGGGGGCGGGGACCACCCGGACCACGGTCTCGTCGTCGTCGAACCGGCCGGCCGGTTCCCAGCCCGCGCCGGCGTTGGTCGAGCGGAACAGCACCGGGCCGCCGCCGGCGTACCAGGTGTCGGGCTGGTACTGGTCCACCGCCACGGTGCGCACCCGCGCGTCCGGCGCCTCGTCGACCACGAACCGCACCGACTCGACGTAGCGCACGCCCGGCTCGGCGTGCTCCAGCATCCGGTAGACGTTCGAGGCACGCAGCGGCTCGCCGAACGCCCACCCGGTCGGGTTCAGCGGCGTGGGCAGCGGGCTCAGCGTCTGGTGCAGCCGGTCGTGGATGCGGCGGCGGACCGCGTCGACGTCCTCCTCGCGGCGCACCACCACCCGGGCCCGGATGGAGACCGCCTTGTAGCGCGCCCAGCTCGCGCGCACACCCGTACCCAGGGCGCGCCGCCGCTCCAGGTCGGCCTCGACCCGGCGGCGCGCCTCCTCCACCTCGTGCTCGCGCAGCACCGCCACCGGCAGCCGGCCACCGGGCCGGGCCGCCTCCGGCACGTACGGCACCAGCACCACCTCGACCTCGCCGGGGCGGGCGAAGCTGTAGACCGCGGCGCGGGTGAACGCCCGTGCCCGCGCCACCGCGCCCGATCCGGCGGCCAGGATCTCGAAGTCCCGGGCGGTCACCGCGCGCTGCTGGGCGAAGAACTCGTACGGCCCGCGCGCCAGCACCGACTCCAGCGACTCCAGCTCCCGGCCGCCGGTGGCCGGCGCCGGGTTGTCCACCTTCACCCCCGGCAGCGGGTCGCGCAGGCTGGTCAGCACGCCCGCCGCGACGTTGCCGGCCGGCCCGCCGCCGCAGCGGTACCAGAGCCGCACCTGCCGCCCGGCCGGCGGCACCGCCGCCACCGTGGTCACCCGGGCCGCCCCCTCGACGGCCGGGTCGTCCCCGAGGGTCGGGCGCAGGTCCAGCGCCGGGGCGAACGTGAGCACCCCGGCGGCCCGGTCCACCAGGTAGACCTTCGCCTGCGGGCCGAGACCGGCGAAGCTGTCCACCGGCCGCCAGATCTCGTACGTGCGACCCTCGTGCTCCCGGGCCGCCGCGCCCAGCTCCACCGAACCGGTCGGCACCTCCACACCGAGCAGCAGGTCCAGCGCCTCCGTGGTGCGGGTCAGCGGCGCGCGGGCGGCCCGGAACACCTGGCCGGGCTGCCCGGTGCCGGTGCCCAGCAGCTCCGCCTCGACCGGCTCGCAGTGGTGCACCCGTACCGTCACCGTGGTCTCGCCGGCGGGCAGCACCGCCGGTTCGGTGGTCACGAAGACGACCGGCCGGGGGTCCGCGCCCCGGGCGGCGGCGACCCGGGTGCCGGCCGGCACCCGGACCGCGCCGCGGTCCGCGCCGGTGCGGGTGAAGCGCACGTCCGCCCAGGCCGCCGCCGGTGGGTGCCGGCTCACGCCGAGCAGGTTCAGGAACGCCACGTACGCCTTCTCCGGCAACTGGTTCAGCCGGTAGATCATCACCTCGGTCAGGTAGGCGAACGCCTCCAGCAGCGCCACGCCCGGGTCGTGCGCGGACAGGTCGGTCCAGTCCGGACAGGACCGACGGATCCGATCCCGGGCCTCGGTGACCAGGTCGAGGAAGGCGCGGTCGTCCAGGTGCGGCACCGGCAGCGTCATGACGTGCCCTCCTCGTCAGGGGTGTCGCCGGGTTGCTCGTCGGCGGGGAGCAGGTCCACGGAGAACACGAGCTGGCCGGGGGAGAGGCTGGCCCGCACCCGGTAGTCCAGCCGGATCACCAGGCGCCACGGGTCGTCCGGGTCCGGCCCGGCGTCCACGTCGAGCACCTCCACCCGGGGCTCCCACCGCCGGATCGCCTGCCGGACGTAGTGGATGGCCAACCCGGCGGTGGTGTCGTCGTTCGGCGCGAAGACCAGGCGGTGCAGCCGGGAGCCGTAGCCGGGACGCATCAGCCGCTCGCCGGGGGTGGTGGACAGCAGCAGGTACAGCGCCTGGCGTACCGTCTCGTCGCCCTCGGTCATGGCGAGGCCGCCGGCGGCGGTCAGCGCCAGGCCGCCGGCGCGACCCGCGTCGAAGCCGGCGCCGACGAAGCGGAAGGCCCTCATGCGTCCGCCCCCAGGAACGCCTGCCGCGGGTCGCGGACCTGGTGGTGCACGGTGCCCGGCGGGGTGCCGTCGGTGAGGCCGTCCAGGTGCGACAGCACCACCGGCTGGCGGTCCACCCGCAGCCAGGTGCTGTAGCCCACGGTGACGGTCTTGGTGTGCAGGCAGGGTTTGATCGTCGGGCCGTAGTTCGGGCAGGCGGTGATGTCGCGCTCCTCCGGGTCGGGGCGCACCAGCACCGGGACACCCCGCACGGTGACCCAGTGCTGCGACGGGCGGTTCGCCACCCGCCCGTCGTGTCCGCAGGTGATCAGCGAGTCGCGGTGGATCCAGCGCATCAGCCACCTCCGTGGGCGCGGGCGAGCGTACGGGCCTGGGCGGCGGCGGTATCGGCGTCCTCCGCCGTCGGGGCGTGCAGGAAGTCCACGGTGCGGGCGCGCACCACCATGGCCCGTCCGGGCGCGGAGAGCACCAGGTCGCCCGCGGCGTGCACGGTGGTCAGCTCCGGCCGCAGCTCGACGAAGCTGCCGGCGTCGGTGGCCAGCCGCAGCGTGCGCCCGTCGTCGTCGATCACGATCGACTGGCCGGTGCCGGTCCGCATCGACCAGCGGCGGGACCGCCCGGAGACGATGCCCGCATCGTACGGCTCGACCGCGCCGAACAGCGAGCCGAGCACCACGCCCGAGGCCGGCTCGCCCCCGGGCAGGGCCACCAGCACGGTGTCCTCCGGGTCGGGCAGTGCGACGATCCCCTTGCCCCGGCCCGCGCCCGGGCAGAGCACGGCGAGCCAGCCGGCGTCCAGGTCCCCGTAGGCGGGCAGCGTCACGCGGGCCCGGCCCAGCCCGTCCGGGTCGGCCACGTCGGTGACCGTGCCCAGGGTGACCGTGGCCGGGGGCGGCGCGGCGGCCGACGACGGGTCGGGCGGGACGGTGGAGAACCGGGTCAGGTGCCCGTCCGCGTCCACGGTGTGCACCACCTCGGTCAGCACGTACACGCCGGCGACCGGCTCGGGCACGCCGGCCAGCGCGATCCGCCGACCCGGCCGCAGCGCGGGATCACCCTCGGCCGTGCCCTCGGCGGTGACCAGCGCGGCGACCCGGGCGTCCAGCCCGGCCTGGGCCAGCGCGGCCAGCTCGTCGTCGCTGCGCCCGGGCTGGTCCACCGCCGTGCGGACCCCGTCCGCGCCCACGTCGCCCGGATCCGGGCGCAGCGGGATGCGCCGTCCGCTGCGGGCCTCGCCGGCCCGCTGCGCCAGCGGCTCGGCGCGTTGCGGGTGCCAGCCCAGCGCGGCGCACTCGCGGCCCGCGCGGTCCAGGTTCTCGGTGACCCGTAGCGCGTGCACGGTCTCGCCGAGCGTCAGCGCGACCGGGTCCCCGTAGCCGTCGAGGGTGCACAGCCGCAACCGGTCGCCGTCCACGGCCAGCCGCAGCCCGGCCCGACCGGCCACCTCGCGCAGCAGCTCCAGGTCGGTGTGCCGGTGCTGGAGCAGCCGGTCCAGGCGCGGCCCGTCGTCCTCGGCGGCCACGCTCAACCCCAGCCCGGCGCACAGCTCCCGAGCCAGCTCGGCGGCGGTCACCGACTCGAACACCCGCAGCTCCTGGCGCTTGCGCAGCCGGTGCAGCGGGTCGTACGCGCGGATCCGCAGCAGGGCGGCGCCGTCGCCGGCGTACTCCACCTCCACGGCGGTCACCTCGCCGGCGAACAGGTCCTCCGACTGCCCGTCCAGGCGCACGTCGAGGGCGGCGCCGGGGCGTACCGGCGGGTCCAGGGCGCCCGCGCCGGGGGCGGTGGCCAGGGCCAGCTCGCACTGCGTCGGCTGGTCCAGCCGGGCGGCCACCCGGATGCCGCGCAGCCGGGACGGGTCGGCGAGCGGCCGACCGTCGACGGTCACCGCCGCGGCCCGGATCACGGCCGGCCCGCTCTCGGCGTGCCGGCCGCCGGCCGCGGGGCAGGGTGCCTCTCGGCCGCTGTCCGCAGGGTGACCGCCGCGAGCGCGGCGCCGGCCCGGGGCGGGGTGGGTTCTGGTGTGGTCACGGGGCGCCTCCGGTGGTGGTGGCGTCGGGTGGTGGGCCGGCGACGCCGCTCGGGGGCACCGCCAGCGCGGTGCCGGCCGGCACCGCGAGCGGGTCGGTGATCCGGTTGTGCTCGGCGAGCAGCCGCCAGCGCAGCGGCGAGCCCAGCGCGTCGTGGGCCAGCAGGTCGAAGCGCACCCCGGACCAGCCCGGCTCGGCCGCGCCGTCGGCGGCGGCGACCACCGCCGACCCGGGCGCCACGGTCGGCGTGCTCGCCGCGGCCAGCTCCTCCTCGAAGCCGGCGCGGGCCGCGTCGGCGGTCTCCGCCACCCGCACCAGGCGCAGGCGCAGCCAGGAGCGCCGCGGCGTGCCGGTGAGGGTGAACGCGTCGAAGCGCTCCGCGATCGCCGTGATCACGCCGGGCACGTTCCAGGTCTTGCCCCAGACCAGCCGGACCAGCGGCGGGCGGGGCCAGCCGTGCTCGACGGTCGAGTTCTCCGCCAGCATCCACAGCGGACGGGTCAGCGCGCGCACGTCGGCGGGGCGGGTCGGCGACTCCACGAAGTCGATGTCGAAGAGCAGGTCCAGCACCAGTTCGGTCCGACCGCCGCCGGTGAAGACCAGCGGATCGTCGGCCCGGCCGGCGCCGACGAGCGGCCCGTCGGGGCCGCCGCGCGGGCGTACCCCGGCGAGCCGGGTCACCTGCACGGTCTCCGGGTTGAGCAGGCAGTCCACCCGGGTTCCGGACTCGTCCACGAGGAAGGCGACACGCTCCATCAGCCACCCGCCTGTTCCCGGTCCAGCCGGGCCGTGTCGCCCCACGGCACGGCCCGCGTCGCCGGGGTCCCACCCACCGGCTCGCCCGGCAGCGCCGGCCACGGGTCCGCGTGTGCCGCGCCGCCCTCGGTCGCCCGGCCCGCGCCGGTCGGCGCCGGGCTCGTCGTCCGGGTCGGGTCGGCGTCGTCGGGCAGGGCGGGCCAGGGGGCGCCGGACGCGGGCCGCGTGGGTCGATGCTCCGGTCGCTCCCGGAACTCGCGGCCGAGCGCCGGGTCGCGCCCGTCCGGACGCGGTGAACCAGCGGCCCGACTCAGAGGGTGGCCGGCGGACTCGGCGAAACCACGCCCACGGTCTCCGCCGTGCGAGGCCGGTGCCGACCGCAGGGCCGGTGACGCGGCAGCAAACACGAGTGGACGTCCGTCCCCCCGGCCGGGCGGAGGGTCTGCACCGGCGATGTCACATGGGTGCGGTCCGCGGCGCCGGTCGGCTGGCGCGCGGCCCTCGCGGCCGGACCGTCGGGTGGGCGTCGACGCCATCTCCGGTCCGTCGAACGGCCTACCGCCCCGCGATGCGACAGTGCCCGTGGCGTCGGCCGTGGGCGTCGACCCGATCGCGCCGGCTGCGCCGCTCGTGGCTGCTGAGCCCGCGGAGCCACTCGGGTCGGCCGCACCGGTCCCGCCGGCCGCGCGCGCCGTGCCGGCTGTGTGCCCCGTGTCCGCGATGCGCGGCGTTCTCTCCGGGCCGCCTGGCCCGGGCACGGACCGGTACGCCGGAGCGATGGAAGGCGACGCGGCGTCACCCGGCCGCACGTCACCGTTGACGCGGAACCCGGTATCCGCCGCCGAGCATCCCGTCCCGGACGGTTCGCTCCCCGCACCCGCCCAGGTGGAGGCCGTTCCCGGCCCGGGTGGTCCCGTGTCGGGCGGTGCCGTGCCCCGTTCCGCCGGCCCGCCGTCGACCCCCGTCTCCAGACCACCGACGTGACCTGCCGGTGCGGCACCCCGTCCACCGACATCCTCCAGCGCCCCGTCCCCGCGCCGCCCCGTCCCGCCACAGCCGAGACACACCCCCAACGACGCGGAGTTCCCACCCGCCGAGAACCCCGTCTCATCCTGCGGAAGCTGTGGGAGATCTTGGTAGGAAACGGCCCCTATAGGGGCCCTTTCGTACCAAGATCTCGACGGATCGGGAGCGGGGGAGTGCCGCCGGGGCCGGGGCAGGCCGCGCAACAGTGCCTTCCAGCCTCGCCGCAGCCGGCCCGCCCGAGGCCGTCGCGCCGGAACCCCGTCCGCGTCGCCGCCCGTCGGTCCGTCCTCGCCCCCCGTCGACCGGCCGTCCGCCCACTCCTCGCGTGCCGGCTGGCCGGTGAGCGGCGACGCGGACGGACCGACGGGCGGCGACGCGGACGGGGGCGGGGGAAGGTCGCGCAGCAGGCCGGGGGCGTGCGCCGCCACCAGGCGCCGCCAGTGCTCGGGCGGCTGGCCGGGCGGGGGCGGCACGTCCTCCGGTGACGACGGTGAGCCCGGTCCGGACAGGCGGTCGGCGGCGACCCGCAGGGCGCGGGCCAGCCGGTCACGCGGTCGTCGGGGCGGCGGCACCGCCGGCCTCCAGCTCCAGTCCCTCGTACGCCAGGGTCAGCGCCTCGATGGCGATCTCCTGCGACAGGGTGTTGAGGTGCGCGCCCCGCCACCGGGTCGGCCAGGCGTTGATCATGTTCCAGCGCAGCACCTCGGCGGTGCCCGCCGGGTCGAGCAGCACCACCGAGACGTTGCGCCGGTTGACCGTGCCCTTCGCCGCCGCGTTCACCCAGTCCCACAGCTCGCGTGAACTGGTCAGGCCGAAGTGGAGGGTGACCGGGGCGTACTCGACCTGACCCGGCACGGCCCGGATGCGCTCGTTGCCGGCCTCCCGGTACGACAGCGCCGGTATCGCCACCTCGAAGCCGCTGACCTCGGTGAAGTGGCCGTTGGTGATGCCGTTGATGAGCAGCTTGAAGTGGTACGCGCGGTACGGGTCGACGGGTGCGCCCGGCTGCGGCGTGGCCGTGGTGGGCATGTCAGCCTCCGATCGTCTCGGTCTCGGTGCCGCCGGCCCACTGGCTCAGCTTGAACACCACGAACTCCGCGGGCTTGACCACGGCGATGCCGATGTGCGCCACCACCATCCCGGCGTCGCGTACGTCGGCCGGGTTGGTCTCCTCGTCGCACTTGACGAAGAACGCCTCCTCGGGGGTGCGGCCGAGCAGCGCGCCGTCGCGCCACACCCGGGTGAGGAACGCGCCGATGTCGCGGCGGATCGAGCGCCACAGCGTGAAGTCGTTCGGCTCGAAGACCATCCACCGGGTGCCGTTGGCGATCGCCTGCTCGATGGAGATGGAGAGCCGCCGTACGTTCAGGTAGCGCCACTCGCTGGCCTCGGCGGCGAGCGTGCGGGCGCCCCAGAGCCGGATGCCCTCGCCGGCGAAGAACCGGATCACGTTGACGCCCTTGGGGTTGAGCACGTCGTGCTCAGGCCGGGTGACCCGGTACGCCAGGTCGACCGCGCCGCGTACCGGCTCGTTCGCCGGGGCCTTGTGCACGCCGCGCAGCGCGTCGGTGCGGGCCCAGATGCCGGCCACGTGCCCGCTGGGCGGGGTGAGGACGAGGTCGCCGCTGAGCGGGTCGCGGACCCGGATCCAGGGGAAGTAGAACGTGGCGAAGTCCGACTGCCGGGGCCGGTCGCCGCCGGTGCCGGGCGGCTCGTCGTCGCCGTCCTTCGGCGTGTCCTCGGCGGGCTTGCCGGCAGACGGCTCGGCCGGCTTGGCCGGCTTGCCGGGGGTGGCGACCCGGGTGAGCCGGGAGACGTCGGCCACCTCGGGCGGCGGGTCGCAGATCGCCACCATGGTGCGCAGCCGTTCGGCCATGCTGATCAGGGCCTCGTGCGAGACCGGGTCGTGGTAGCCGGGGGCGGCCAGGATGGAGATCTCGTCGATCGCCTCCAGCAGTTGCAGGCCGCCGCGCCGCCCACCGGTGCCGGTGAGCTGGCCGCCCTCGCCGACGTTGACCACCCAGCAGCGGGTGCCGCCGTTGTCCAGGAAGCCGAACACGGCCCGGGCCAGCGGGGTGCTCTCCAGGTGCTCGCCGTCGGCGTACAGGCGCAGGAACTCGGTCCAGCTGTTCACCGCCAGCGCCTGGCCGACGTGGGCGCCACGGTTGGGCGCCAGCCCGACGAAGGCGGCGGTGCTCATGCCGACCGGGCCGATCGGGCGGGCCCCGCCGGGCACCTCCTCGACGTAGATGCCGGGGGAGAAGTAGGTGGGCATCGGTCCTCCTCGGGACGTCAGTCGGGGGCGCTGACGACGACCAGGTCGTCGCCGTTCGGGTCGAGTTCGGCGGTGTGGACGCGCCCCCGGCCGATCAGCCGGATCCGCACCGGAGCGTCCGGGGCGTCGGGGTCGTGCGGCACGCCGACCAGCCGGAACCGGCCCGCGGCGTCGGTCTCGGTGGCCTGGGCGGTGCCGACCAGCTCCACCCGCAGGGCGGCCAGGGGCTGGTCCTGCGGCCCGACCACCCGGCCGGCCACGGTGCGCATGTCGAGCTGCCGCAGCCGCAGCGGCTGCCGCACCGGCGGCGCGGTGGGGGTCGGCCGGTCGATCCGGGCCGGCACGTCGAGCAGCAGCGCCGGCCGGGGCGCCACGCCGAGCGCCCGCCACAGCGCCGGGTCGCCGGCGGCCAGCACCAGCTCCGGCTGCCCGGCCGCGGTGGCCGCGGCGAGCACCCGGTCCAGCGCCGGCAGCGCCGCCGGCCCGCCGCCGCTGACCAGCAGCCGGACCACGAACCGGTACGGCTCGCGGGCCGCGCCGACGGTCGCGGTCTGCCGGGCCGGCCGCAGCTCCAGCGGCCACACCGTGAGACCGCCGTCCGGGTCGTCGCGCGGCGGACCGACCGGGACGGGCATACCCGCCGTCCCGGTCAGCCAGGCCGTGACGTCCGCGACGGCCGCCTCGATCGCACCGGTCATCGCGGCGGCGTCCCCTGGAACCGGTACGCGATGGCCTCGTTCCAGACGTGCGGGTAGACGCCGATCTCGAAGTAGCGGGTGAAGCGGTTGATCGGCGCGTTGGTGTGGTCGTGCCAGAGCAGCCACACCGGGGCGATGGTGAACAGCGCGTAGTTGAGCGCGACCAGCGGCAGGTAGAGCGGGCCGAGCAGCCGGGCCTGGAGCACGTGCACGTCCTCGTGGCGCTGGATGCCCGGGCTCGACCCGGCGCAGACCGTGCCGATCGTGGTGGCGTAGCGGGGGGAGACGCCCTCGACCACGTTGACCCGCCCGCTGGCGGCCGAGACGACCCGGTCGAGCTGGTGGCCGAAGACCAGGTGCAGGGCCAGGTAGAGCGCGCCGGCGAACGTGTTGAGCAGGCTCCAGGTGTGGTCGACCACGAAGAGGAAGATCCCCTTCGGGTCGGCGCCGTACGTGCCGGCGGAGGCGACCGCCCAGCCGAAGGGCGCGCCGACGAGCAGCCCGACGACCGCGCCGACCAGCAGGCCGACGGTGCCCGCGGCGGCCTGCCCGAGCACGGCGCCGAAGACGATCTGGACGGCGGCGCTGATGATGCCGAAGACCATGGGGGTCACCTCTCTCAGACCCAGGAGCGGACGAAGCGGGGCTCGTTGCCCTGGGCGAGCTGGGTCGGCGACGCCTGTGTCGCCTGCCGGTTGCCCGGGGGCAGCTGGTTGATGCCGAGCGCGGCGGAGAAGATGACCAGGCCGTTGAAGAACGCGATGATCCACTTCTCCGGTCCGGCGTCGGCGGCGAACGCGGCGGTCAGGTAGGACAGCAGGAGCGCGAAGCCCAACGCGATCCACTTGCGCGCCTTGTCGCCGCTCGGTCCGATCAGGCCGCCGATGACGTTGGTGGCGAGCAGGGTTGCGGCGCTGGCGCCGGTGAGACTGCCCAGGGCGGCCCAGGTGAAGAGATCGTTCACGGCGATCCCCCTTTTCGATCGTGCGGTGGTGCGGTCGGGGTGGGATGGTGCGGCGGTCCGTGGCGTCGCCACGGTCGCGCCCGGGTCGGCGGTGGGGGACCGGCGAGGCCTCGCCGGTGGTGGGAGGGCCGCTGCGGCGGGACTCAGGCCGGTGGGCCGATGGGAGGCGTCGGCGCGGCCGGGGCCGCGGATGCGGGCGTGGCGGCGGCCGGTGCGGGGGCCGCGCCGCCGGAGCGACGTCGCCGCAGGACGACGACCGCCACCGCGACCAGGAGCAGCAGCAGCACCACGCCGCCGACGACCAGCAGCCAGGGGAAGGAGCCGCCGGTGACCGCGGCGACGGCCGCGCTGGTGGCGGGCGCGGGTGGCGCCTCGGCGACGGCGCGCAGCTCGGCCGGCTTGGGCTGGTTGGCGACGACCTTCCAGCTCACCGAACGCCCGTTGATCGCGCCGTTCGTGTCGAGCACCCGCCCGGGGAACGTCACGGATATCTCGAAAGACATCAACGTCATGAACGCCTGCTGGTTGCGCGGATCCTGCTCGGCCACCTTTCCGCCGTATTTCTTCGGATCCAGCGGCAGCGAGAAGCGGTAGAGATCGTCGTCGCGGACAAGATTCACACTTTCGCTGGTGAATTGCGACAGCGGTGTTTTCCGGTACGCGATCTGAATGCCGTAGTAGGTGGCGTCCTCGTACCGGCTCTCGACGCCGGCGGGAAGCGTGGGAATGTTCTGCCGCAGTTCGGCGAAGGCCGCCGCGACGTCCGGGTTCCGCTGCTTGAGCACGGACTTCTGGGCGGTCAGCAGGAGCTGGCCGGAGACCGTGTCGTCGGTGTTCACGGTCAGCCCGAGGTTGAGCTGCATGCAGCCGCTCAGTGTCGCCACGAGGGCGAGACACACCGCGAGGCGGAATGCCCGGCTGCGGCGGAGTCTCGTATTCATGCGCCCAGTGTGGGCGGTCGCGTCACGCTCGGCAGTCAGCGATCAGCCAGCGCTTTGTCGCCGATCTTACCGGCCGGCTCTCCCATTCGGACGACCCTGGATTCCGGCCCGCTCGATATTCTGGAAGGTTGTTCGCGAATATCATTCCGCCGTGGTGATCCGAAAGACCGGGAGGTCGGCGGCGACCCGGGTGAAGTCGGCGAGCGGGGCGTCGCGGTCCACCGGGACGTGCGGACGTGCGCCGGGGGCCAGCGCCAGGTGGCGGCGCAGGATCGGCGGCCGCTGCGCCACCGGCACCTCGACCAGCCGGACCGGTTCCCGGCGGACCCGTCGCAGCACCGCGCGTCCGCCGGCGGCGCGGACGTTGGCCACCCAGTTGACCCGTTCGCCCAGCATGGACACCAGGTAGCGCTCACCCTCGTGGTCGGCGACCACGAGCGGCACGGCGACGGTCCGGCCGGTGCGCCGTCCCGACACCTCCAGGGTGACCCAGTGCCGCGGGCCCAGGCCGGCGGCGAACTGCGCGGCGGACAGCGCGTTCATCGCCCGGGCGAGCCGGTTCGGCCGGCCGCCCCGGTACATCCACCTCAGCTGTCGGTGCCACGGCCCCGTAACCATCGGGATCTCCCTCCGTCCCCTCCATTACGGACCTCACCGGGTGGCGTCGGCCAGGGTCGCTCGGCCCCGGGTGCCGGGCCCTTTACCGGATTGAAATCGACTGTTATCTTTCCGGCAAAACTTGCAAGGTCTTGCAGCAACCGGAAGTCGGCCGGCGTCCGTACGCACCATCCACCCCCGCGTCCCGTCGGAGACCGCCATGTCCAGACCCCGTCCGGTCCTCGCCCTCCTCCTCGCCACGGTGCTGGCCGCCGTGGGCCTCACCGCCGCCGCCCCACCCGCCGGTGCCGCCGTCGACGCCCGCGCGCTCGGCGCCCGCTACGACGCCACCGGCTCGGCCATCACGTTCCGGGTCCACTCGACCGCCGCCACCCGCATCGCCGTCTACCTGTACGCCACCCCCACCGGCGCGGCCGAGAAGGTCAGCCACGTGCTGAGCCGGGACGCCTCCGGCGTCTTCGCCGTCACCGTCGACGTCGCCACGCTGCGCACCACCCACGGCATCACCGGCACCGTCTGGTACGGCTACCGCGCCTGGGGGCCGAACTGGCCCTACAGCAGCGCCTGGACGAAGGGCTCGGCCGCCGGTTTCGTGGCCGACGTCGACGCCGCCGGCAACCGGTTCAACCCCAACAAGCTGCTGGTCGACCCGTACGCGCGGGAACTGAGCCACGACCCGCTGCGCCCGGGCGCGACCGACGACTCGGTGTACGCCTCCGGACCGGCGTACCGGACCGTCGACAGTGGCCCGTACGCGCCGAAGGGCGCCGTCCTCGCCGCCGCCCCGAGCGGCGTCACCGGCGTCAAGCCCACCCGCCCGCTCAAGGACGACGTGATCTACGAGGTGCACGTGCGCGGCCTCACCCGCGACGACCCGAGCGTGCCGGCGGCCTGGCAGGGCACCTACCGCGGCGCCGCGACCAAGGCCGGCTACCTCGCCTCGCTCGGCGTGACCGCGGTGGAGTTCCTGCCGGTGCAGGAGACGCAGAACGACACCAACGACGTCGACCCGACCGGCACCGCCGGGGACAACTACTGGGGTTACATGACCCTGAACTGGTTCGCCCCGGACCGGCGCTACGCCGCCGACCGGTCGCCGGGTGGGCCGACCCGGGAGTTCCAGGCGATGGTCAGGGCGTTCCACGACGCCGGCATCAAGGTGCTGCTCGACGTGGTCTACAACCACACCGGCGAGGGCGGGGCGCGCACCGCCGGCGGCGCGACCGTCTACGACCTGTGGTCCTGGCGCGGCCTGGACAACCCGACCTACTACTCGCTGACCGCCGACCGGCAGGCGCCGTACGACAACACCGGCGTCGGCGGCAACTACAACACCTACCACCCGGTCGCCCAGGACCTGATCGTCGACTCGTTGGCGTACTGGAAGGACACGCTCGGCGTCGACGGGTTCCGGCACGACCTCGCCACCGTCCTGGGCAACACCTGCCAGCACGGCTGCTACCGGTACAGCCGCACCGACCCGGGCACCGCGCTCAACCGCATCGTGCGGGAGATGCCGGCCCGGCCGGCCACCGGGGGCGCCGGGGTCGACTGGATCGGCGAGCCGTGGGCGATCGGCGACGGCACCTACCAGGTCGGCAACCTGCCGGCGGGCTGGTCGGAGTGGAACGGCCAGTACCGGGACACCGTGCGCAGCGACCAGAACCGGATGGGCTACGACCCGGTCACCCCGGGCCGGCTCGCCAGCCGGATCGCCGGCTCCGCCGACCTCTACGGCGACGACGGCCGCCGGCCGGGGAACTCGGTGAACTTCCTGGTCGCCCACGACGGGTTCACGCTGCGTGACCTGTACGCCTGTACCGCCAAGAACAACACCCAACCCTGGCCGTACGGCCCGTCGGACGGCGGCAGCGACGACAACCGCTCGTGGGACCAGGGCGGTGCCCCGGCCGACCAGCGTCGGGCCGCCCGCACCGGGCAGGCGCTGCTGCTGCTCTCCGCCGGCACCCCGATGCTGACCGGCGGCGACGAGGTGCTGCGCGGGGTGCGCTGCAACAACAACCCGTACAACCTGGACTCGCCGGCGAACTGGCTGAACTGGAGCCCGGACGGCAACCAGACCACGTTCCGCACCTTCACCTCGCGGCTGGCCGCGTTCCGGGCCGCGCACCCGGCGCTGCGCCCGGCGACCTTCTACTCCGCCGGTGACGGCAACGGCAACGGGATGGCGCAGCTGAGCTGGTTCACCCCGGCCGGGACCGCGCCGGACGCCGCGTACTGGGACGACCCGAACAACCACGCGCTCGGCTGGCGGATCGACGGCACCGAGTTCGGCGACCCGGCGCCGGCGGTCTACGTCGGCTACAACGGCTGGTCCGGCGACGTGAGCTTCACGCTGCCCGCGCCCGGCCCCGGCCGGCAGTGGTACCGGGTCACCGACACCTCCACCTGGGCGGAGGGGCCGGACCAGGTGGCCCGCCCGGGCGCCGAGGTGGCGGTGGGCGGCCAGGGCACGACCTATCTGCTGCGCGGTCGGGGACTGCTGCTGCTGGTCGCCCGCTAGGCGGCATGGCCCGGTGCGCCGGCGGTCAGCCCGGCGGCTGCCAGTCGGCGTACCGGGCCATGCCGCGCAGCGCCGTGCGGGACGGGGTCAACCGGATCACGGTGTCGCGCAGGGCGAGCGCCACCGGGTTGCGCAGCTGCTGGCCGTACCGCGCGGTGCGCAGGGCCGCGCGGGCGACGGCCTGGCTGCGCGGTCGCCGCTGGCGGTCGTACGCGGCCAGCGCGCCGGCGAGGTCCGCCCGACCGGCCGCGCAGACGAACCCCAGCACCACGGCGTCCTCGATCGCCTGACCCGCCCCCTGGCCCAGGTGCGGCGTCATCGCGTGCGCGGCGTCGCCCAGCAACGCCACCCGCCCCCGCACGTACGACGGCAGGGGGGTGGCCAGGTGCAGCAGGTCCGTCCGGAGCACCGCCTCCGGTGGCGTGGCCGCCAGCAGCGCCGGGATCGGCTCGTGCCAGTCGCCGAACCGCTCCCGCACGGCGGCCAGCTCGTCCGGCTCGCGCCCGCCGGGCGCGGCGACGTCCGCGGCGTACCAGTAGAGCCCGCCGTCGCCGAGCGGAACGGTGCCGAACTCCCGGCCGGCGCCCCAGGTGACCGCCGTCGCCACCGGCGTGGGCCAGGGGATCGCCGCGCGCCAGGCCGTCGAGCCCGAGTAGGCCGGTGGCGGCAGCGCCGGCCAGAGCCGGCGGCGCAGCGTGCTGTGCAGCCCGTCCGCGCCGACCACCAGGTCCGCCGCGAGGACCTCGGTGGCGCCGTCCGCCCGGCAGGTGACCGACGGCGCGTCGGCGTCGACGTCGACGACCTCGACGCCGGTGCGCAGCGCCCCGGCCGGCAACGCGCCGCGCAGCAGGCGGTGCAGGGCGGTCCGGTGGATGCCGAGCGCGGTGGTCCCCAGCGCGCGGTGCAGGTCGGCGCCCTCGATCCGGGACAGCCACCGGCCGGAGCGCCGGCGCAGCCCGCCGGGGGTGTCCGGCACACCGTCGCGCCGGACGGCGTCGCCGAGGCCGAGCGCGTCGAGCCCGCGCAGCGCGTTGGCCATCAGCGTCAGGCCGGTGCCGAGCTCCCGGGGGCGGGCGGCGCGCTCCAGCACCGTGACCCGCCACCCGTGCCGGCCCAGCGCGAGGGCCGCCGCCAGCCCGCCGATCCCGGCGCCGACCACCACCGCGTGTGGTTCGCCCACCCCACGCCCCCTTCTACAGATGTAGAAGGTGATACTACCGTGGTCGGGCCCGGCTGAGGAGAGTGGACGTGAGCGCACGAGCGACCCGGGTGGCGACGCTCGCCGACGCGGCCGTGGGGCTGCTCGCGGCCGGCGGCATGCGGGCGCTGACCCACCGAGCGGTCGACGCCGCGGCCGGGATGCCGCCCGGAACCACGTCGGCCTACCTGCGGACCCGGCGGGCACTGATCGAGGCGGTCGTGCAACGCCTGGCCGACCTCGACCGGGCGGACCTGGTCGACCACGACCTGCCCACCGCACCGACCGGGCCCGCGCCGCCGCTCGGGCCGGACGGGCTCGACCACCTCGCCGCCGGCGTGGCGGACGTGCTGGACCGGTGGCTGACCGCGGGGCGCGACCGGACCCTGGCCCGGTACGCCTGCCTGCTGGAGGCCACCCACCGGCCGGAGCTGCGCGCGATCCTGCACCACGGCAGCGTTCTCCGCGTCCAGGCCCGTGAGCTGCTGGCCCGGGCCGGCGCCGCGGACCCGCTGCGGCAGGGCGACCAGTTCGTGGCGTTCGTCGACGGGTTGCTCTTCGACCGCCTGGTCGGCGCCGGCGGCCTCAGCGCGCCACCACCCGGCACCCCCGCCGGTCGGGACGACCTGCGGGCCGCCGTGCGTACCCTGCTGCGGGCGTTCACCGGCGCCTGAGCCGGGCGGCGCGCCCCGGTTCCCGGCCGCCCGACCCGGCCGGCCGCGCGCCTGAGTCGGCCCGCCGCGCCCGGCCCAGGCACCGCCCGCCCGACCCGGCCGGAGCGCGAGACCGGAGGATAGGTGCCGACGGCACAGGAGGTGAGCGATGGCGGCGGGAGCCCGGGGCCGGACCGCTACGGCGGTCCGGGAGGCGGCCGGACGGCTGCGGCGGGGCTGGGTGCCGGTGGTCGAGGCGACGCTGGCGGCCACCGTCGCCTGGGTCCTCGCCACCCGGATCGTCGGGCACCCGCAGCCGTTCTTCGCGCCCGCCGCCGCCCTCATCGTGCTCGGGCAGGCCCGCGGCCAGCGGATGCGCCGGGCGGTGGAGGTGGTGCTCGGCGTCGCCGCCGGCGTGCTCGTCGCCGACCTCGTGGTGCAGGCGCTCGGGCCGCGCACCACCTGGACCGTGCTCACCGTCATCCTGCTCACCGTCGCGCTGGCGGTGGCGGTCGGGGCCAGCTCGGTTACCGTGGTGCAGGCCGCGGTCTCCGCGCTCTACCTGGTGGTGGTCTCGCCGCCGACCGAGTCGCTGGTCCCGTTCCGGTTCGTCGACGCGCTCATCGGCGGCGCGGTGGCGGTCGTCGCCAGCCAGCTTGTCGACGCCCGCCGGCCGCTCGCCCCGCTGGTCGCCGAGTTCCGGCACACCTTCGCCGAGCTGGCCGGCGTGCTCGACGACGTCGCCGCCGCGCTCGACGACACCGACGACGACGCCGCCCTGGCCGCGCTGGAGCGGGCCCGGCACGCCGACGCCGGGGTGGAGCGGCTGCGGGGCGCGGTCCAGGCCGCCGGCGAGGCGCTGCGGCTCAACGTACGCCGCCGCCGGCACCTCGGCCGGCTGCGCTCGGTGCAGGGCTCGATCCGGCAGATCGACTACGCGGTCCGCAACGTGCGCGTGCTGGCCCGCGCGGCGGTCACGCTCACCCGCAGCCCGGCGCCCGTCCCGGCCGATCTCGGCACCGCGGTACGCACGCTCGGCGAGGCCGTCCGCTCGGCCGGCGACGCGCTCGCCGCCGACCTCGACGGGCAGGAGCAGATCGCCGACGGCCACGCCGCCCGGGTCGACGTCGCGGCGTTGGAGGCGGTCCGATCGGCCGGGCGGCTGTTCACCGCCGGCCCGACGCTGCCGCTGGCGATGATCATCGGCCAGGTCCGGGCCACCGCCATCGACCTGCTGCGCGGTGTGGGCGTGGACGACGACGCCACGGTGCTCAGCCGGGTCGACTCGGCGGTCGGCGGGCCGGAGCGCTGAGCGCCGGTCAGGCGCTCTCCCGGGCGACCAGCGTGGACGCGAAGGCGGTCGTCGGCGCGACCGGCGCCCGGGTCAGCACGGCCGTGGCCGCGGCGGCGGCGATCCGGTCCACCGGGTGGGTCGCGGTGGTCAGTGGCGGGCTGCTCACCGCGGCGTACGGCAGGTCGTCGAAGCCGGCGACCGCGACGTCGTGCGGCACCCGCAGGCCCCGCCCGCGCAGCGCCGCGATCACCCCGAACGCGGTGGCGTCGCTGGCCGCGTAGACCGCGTCCACCTCCGGCCACCGGCGCAGCGCCTCCAGCGCCGCCCGGCCGCCCCGGGCGGTGGTGAAGTCGCCGGTCACCACGCGTTCCGGCAGCCCCGCCGCGCGCATCAATTCCCGGTACGCGGTCACCGAACGCTCCGCGCAGACCAGCCAGCGCGGACCGGTGACCATGGCGATGCGGCGGCGGCCGGTGGCGTGGAGGTGGCGCAGCACCGCCTCGGCCCCGGCCGCGTTGTCCACGTCGAACGAGGGCACCGTCGCCGAGCCGGTGCCGATCGAGACGACCCGGCCGCGCAGCCGGGCCGGCACCGCCGCCAGCGCCGCCGGGGTGGTGTTGACCAGGATCACGCCGCAGACGCCCCGGTCGGCGCCGAGCCGGCCCAGGCCCGACGGGTCGCCCAGCGGCAGCCACTCCAGCGCCACCCCGACGCCGTGCGGCGCGCACACCCGCGACGCGGCGCTCACCACCCGGTGCACGTACGGGTCGTCCAGGACCGTCCCGGCGCGGCCGATCACGGCCACCACCAGCCGTACCCCGGCGCCGCGCACCAGCGCCCGGGCCGTGACGTCCGGCACGTAGCCGAGCCGGTCGGCGGCGGCGCCCACCCGCGACCGCGCGTCCGCCGAGGCGAAGCCGTAGCCACCGAGCACCCGGGAGGCGGTGGCCCGCGACACCCCAGCGGCCCGCGCCACGTCGTCGAGCGTGGCGGGTCGTGCGGTCGGCGTGCCCATGCCCGCATCATGCCCGGTCGGGGCCGGCCGGGGTAAGGGGTGGGAGCGCTTGTGGTGGTAGCGCTCTCAGGTGTGCGATGGTCGTCGGGACCACCTCGGGGAAGGGGACGACCGCACCGTGAGCAGCACCCTCGACGCACCGGCCGGGCAGCGGCCACCGGTGCCGCGGCCGGTTCTGGCCGCCCGCACCGGCGTCGCCGTCGTGTTCGCGCTCAACGGGCTGGCGGTGGCGAGCTGGTTCTCCCGGGTGCCCGCGGTCCGGGAGGCGCTCGGGCTCAGCCCCGGCCGGCTCGGCCTGCTGCTGCTCTGCATGTCGGTGGGCGCGCTGCTGGCCATGCCGACCGCCGGTCTGGTCACCCAGCGGCTGGGCCCGGCCCGCACGGTGGCGGTGGCGACGCTGCTGGTCGCGCTCGGCATGACGGTGGCCGGACTGGCCACCGGGCTGGCCGGCTGGGCGCCCGGCGTGGGGCTCGGGCTGGCCGCGTTCGGCTTCGGCTCCGGCCTGTGCGACGTGGCCATGAACGTCGAGGGCGCGGCGGTGGAGAAGCGGATCGGCCGCACCATCATGCCCCGGTTCCACGCCGCCTGGAGCCTCGGCTCGGTGGCCGGGGCCGGGCTGGGCGCCGGGGCCGCCCGCCTCGGCGTACCCATCGAGGTGCACCTGCCGGTGCTCGCGGCGCTGATCCTCGCCGGCACCCTGCTCGGCGCCCGGGCGTTCCTGTCCGCGCCGGCCGAGGCGGCCGGCGCGGGCGAGCCGGCCGCCCGCCGGCGGGCGTTGCTGGCCGCCTGGCGGGAGCCGCGCACCCTGCTGGTCGGCCTGCTGGTGCTGGTCATGGCGTTCACCGAGGGCAGCGCCAACGACTGGCTGGCGGTGGCGTTCGTGGACGGGTACGGGGTCAGCGAGGCGGTCGGCGCCGCCGTGTTCGGCGTGTTCGTGGTGGGCATGACGCTGGGCCGCACCGTCGGCACGGTCGCCATCGACCGGTGGGGGCGGGTGCCGGTGCTCTTCGGCACCATCGGGCTGGCCGCCGCCGGCGCCACCCTGGCCGTGCTGGCCGGCTCGGGTCCGCTGGCCGTGGTCGGCGTGGCGCTGTGGGGGATCGGCGCGTCGCTCGGCTTCCCGGTCGGGATGAGCGCCGCCGCCGACGACGAGGACAAGGCCCCGGCCCGGGTGAGCGTGGTCGCGGTGATCGGTTACACGGCGTTCCTCGCCGGCCCGCCGCTGCTCGGCTTCCTCGGCGACCACTTCGGGGTGCTGCCGGCGCTCGGCCTGGTGCCGCTGCTCCTGCTGCCCACGCTCGCGCTGGTCCCGGTGCTCCGCCAGCCGGCCCGCTGACGGCTCAGCCGACTCCCACCCGGCTCCCAGGCCCCTGCCAGGCCGGCGTGCTGCACTGGGACGGACGCCGAGGAGAGGAGGCGGGCATGGGCTGGTTCAGCCGACGGGCCGCCGACCCGACGACCCCGACGAAGCTCGACCGCGAGGCGAACCGGGAGGACCTGGCCCAGCTGGAGGCGTTCGTCACCAGCCGCAGCGGGGTCGAGTTCTATCTGGAACCGGAGACCACCGCCACGGACACCACGGTGGTCGCCATCGCCCACGACGGCGAGTGGATCCGCCGCCGCACCGGCTCACCCCGGGTCGCCGGCAAGATCGCGCAGCGGCACGCGGTGCCGCTGTACGAGGCGGCCCGCACCGGCTACCCGGAGCGGATGCGGGTGTGGAACCGGGCCCACCCGGAACGCCACGCCCGCTGACGAACCGGTCAGAACGCCGCGACGACCGCGTAGCCCAGGAACGCCGCACCGAGCCCGGCGATCACGCTGGCCAGCACGTTCGCGTACGCGTGCCGGCGCGCACCGGAGCGGGCCAGCCGCAGTGTCTCGTAGCTCAGCGTCGACCAGGTGGTCAGCGCGCCGCAGAACCCGGTGCCGACCAGCGCCGTCACGCCGGGGTCGGCGGGCACGGCGAGCACCGCGCCGAGCAGCAGCGACCCGGCGACGTTGACGGTCAGGGTGCCCCACGGGAACGCCGAGTCGTGCCGGGACTGCACGGCCCGGTCGGTGAGGTAACGCAGCGGCGCCCCGAGCGCGGCCCCGAGCGCGATCAGCAGGACGGTCACCGGGCCACCCCGTCCCGGGCGGTGAGCAGCCGGGCGGTCACCGCGTCCCCGACCGCCACCGCGACCAGCGCCCCGAGCACGGTCAGGGCCAGGTAGGCAAGCGCCGTCCCGGCCGCGCCGGAGGTGACCAGCCGTTGCGCGTCGACCGCGTACGCGGAGAAGGTGGTGAATCCGCCGAGCACCCCGACGCCGAGGAACGGGCGGGCCAGCGGGCCGGCCGGGCGGGCGGTGAGCACCGCCATCAGCACGCCGATCAGCAGGCAGCCGGTGACGTTGACGCCGAAGGTGGCCCACGGGAACCCGGTGGGCGGGTGCGGGACGGCGGCCTGCACGCCGGCGCGGGCCAGCGCGCCGAGCGCGCCGCCGGCGGCGATCACGGCGAGCACCGCCGCCGGATGCGCGGTCAGCTCACCCCGGTCCGCGGGCACGCGGAGATCGACATCCGGATCGACGCGGGACTCGGGCGGTCGTGACACGGTGCCTCCCACCAGGACGGGCATCACTGGCAGGGACCGTTGGCGTGTTCGCGGTTCTCCCGGCGCGTCCCGGGACGGCGGGCCCCACCGCCGGTTTCGTTCCCGAGCATAACCCGCCCGCGTCCGGTCCCGCCCCGCCGGCGGCGCGGGGCGGGGTGGGGTCAGCGGGTGGCGTCGGCCAGGTCGCGGGGGACGGGCGTGGGCTCGTGCCCGGTGCGGCGGGCGGCGCGTTCGGCGAGCAGGAGCACCGCGAGGCCGAGCAACGTGAGCGCGGCACCGGCCCAGATCGGGGCGGTGAACCCCAGCCCGGCGCCGATGGTGAGGCCGCCGATCCAGGCGCCGAGCGCGTTGCCCAGGTTGAACGCGGCGATGTTGGCGCCGGAGGCGAGCGTGGGCGCCTCGTGGGCGTACCGCATGATGCGCATCTGCAGCGGCGGCACGGTGGCGAAGCCGAACGCGCCCATCAGCACCAGCGCGACGACCGTGAGGGCCGGGCTCGCGGCGGTGAGCGCGAAGCCGACCAGCACCAGGGTGAGCACCGCGAGCACGGTGACCAGGGTGGTCGACAGCGAGCGGTCGGCGGCGCGCCCGCCGGCCAGGTTGCCGGCGAACAGGCCGACGCCGAAGAGCACCAGCAGCCACGGCACGGTGCCGGTGGCGAAGCCGCTGACCTCGGTCAGCGTGTAGGCGATGTAGGTGAACGCGCCGAACATGCCGCCGAAGCCGAGCACGGTGACCACCAGCGAGAACCAGACCTGCGCCCGGGTGAAGGCCCGCAGCTCGCCCCGGAGGCCGCCGCCGGTGGCGGCGTCGGTGGCCGGCCCCCGGCCGGGCACCAGCAGTGCCAGCCCGGCCAGCGCCAGCACGCCGATGCCGGTGATCGCCCAGAACGTCGACCGCCAGCCGAAGTGCTGGCCGAGGAACGTGCCGAACGGGACGCCGAGGACGTTGGCGACGGTCAGGCCGGCGAACATCATGGCGATCGCGCCCGCCCGGCGGGCCGGCGGGACCAGGCCGGCGGCCACCACCGCGCCGATGCCGAAGAACGCGCCGTGGCACAGCGCCGCGACGATCCGGCCGGCGAGCATGGTGGTGTAGTCGCCGGAGAGCGCGGAGAGCAGGTTGCCGGCGATGAAGAGCACCATCAGCCCGAGCAGCACCGGCTTGCGGCGCAGCCGGGTGACCGCCGCGGTGAGCGCCACCCCGCCGACCGCGACGCTGAGCGCGTACCCGGAGATCAACCATCCGGCGACCGACTCGCTGACCGCGAAGTCGGTGGCGACCTGGGGGAGCAGCCCCATGATCACGAACTCGGTGAGTCCGATGCCGAACGCCCCGATCGCCAGGGCCAGCAGGCCGCCCGGGAGCGCGGAGGTGCGTGGTGACATGACAGTCCATTCCATGCGAGAGAAGACAGAGTGCGCGTGCAACTATCCGCGCCTGCAACGAAATAGTTGCACGCGCCTGCTATCGGCGCAAGCGTGCTAGGCTGGGGGCCGTCCAGGTCACAGCGGAGGAGGGCCGGATGGGCATCGGCGACGACGCGGTCGAGATCCGCGCCCAGGGGTGGCGCACGCTCGCCGCGCTGCACGGCCTGATCGAGACCGCCCTGGAGCGCGCCCTCCAGACCGAGCACGACCTCTCCGTCGTGGAATACACGGTGCTCGACGCGCTCTCCCGGCAGGACGGCTGGCACATGCGCATGCGGCAGCTGGCCCGCGCCGCCGCGCTCTCCGGCAGCGCCACCACCCGCCTGGTCACCCGCCTGGAGGAGCGCGGGCTGCTCACCCGGATCCTCTGCGCGGACGACCGGCGCGGCATCTACACCGAGCTGACCCCGGCCGGCTCGGAGCTGCTGGCCCGGGCCCGACCCACCCACGACCGGGTGCTCACCGACGCGCTGGCCGAGGGTGGGCGCACCCCCGAGCTGGCCCCGCTGGTCGACGCGCTGCACCGGCTGCCGGCCGCCCGCTGAGCACGCTCGGCCCCGCCGATCCCGACGGCGCTGACCTGGCAGGACGGCCCGTACGGGCGTACGGTGATCGGCATCGCCCGGCGCGGCGGCGTCCGGGCCCGTCGCGCAGGAGGCAACCGTGCAGGACCGCACCCCTCGTCCGGACGAGCTGGATCCCGTCGAGCGGATCGGCGTCGACGAGCTGCGGGCCCTGCAACGTGACCGGCTGCGGCACTCGCTGCGCCACGCCTACGCGCACGTGCCGCACTACCGGCGCGCGTTCGACGCCGCCGGCGCCCACCCCGACGACCTGCGGGACCTGGGCGACCTGGCCCGCTTCCCGTTCACCACCAAGACGGAGCTGCGGGAGAACTACCCGTTCGGCATGTTCGCGGTGCCACGCGAGCGGGTCGCCCGGCTGCACGCCTCCTCGGGCACCACCGGACGCCCGACGGTGGTCGGCTACACCCGCGCCGACCTGGACACCTGGGCGACGCTGATGGCGCGCTCGATCCGCGCCGCCGGCGGTCGCCGGGGTGACCGGGTGCACGTCGCGTACGGCTACGGGCTGTTCACCGGCGGCCTGGGCGCGCACTACGGCGCCGAGGAGCTGGGCTGCACGGTGATCCCGGTGTCCGGTGGCATGACCGAGCGCCAGGTCATGCTGATCCGCGACCTCGCGCCGGAGGTCATCATGGTGACCCCCAGCTACATGCTGGCCATCGTCGACGAGATGGAGCGGCAGGGCCTCGACCCCCGCGCCACCTCCCTGCGGGTGGGCGTCTTCGGGGCCGAGCCGTGGACCGAGGACATGCGCCGCGAGCTGGAACAGCGCCTGGACATGCACGCCCTGGACATCTACGGCCTCTCCGAGGTGATGGGCCCCGGGGTGGCCGTCGAGTGCGTGGAGACCAAGGACGGCCTGCACCTGTGGGAGGACCACTTCTACCCGGAGATCATCGACCCGGCGACCGGCGCGGTGCTGCCCGACGGGGAACGGGGTGAGCTGGTGCTGACCTCGCTCACCAAGGAGGCCATGCCGGTGGTCCGCTACCGCACCCGCGACCTCACCCGCCTGCTGCCCGGCACCGCCCGCCCGATGCGCCGGATCGAGAAGATCACCGGGCGTACCGACGACATGATGATCGTGCGAGGGGTGAACGTCTTCCCGACCCAGATCGAGGAGCTGATCCTGCGCACGCCCGCCCTGTCGCCGCACTTCCAGTGCGTGCTCGACCGGCGGGACCGGCTGGACACGCTCACCGTCCACGTGGAACGGCGCGCCGACGCGGCGCCGGACGAGGCGGAGCGGGCCGGTGCGGCCCTGGCCGAGCAGGTCAAGAACACCATCGGGGTCTCCGTCGCGGTACGGGTGATCGAGCCGGACGGGGTGGAACGCTCGATGGGCAAGATGCGCCGCATCGTCGACCAGCGGCGGGAGCGCTGAGGTGGCGGGCGACGACGGCCGCACCGCCGCGCACGACATGTTCGACGCCGACGTGGCGTCGAAGGGGCTCGGCATCGAACTCGTCTCGGCCGGCGACGGCGCCGCGGTGGCCCGGATGCGGGTCACCCCGACCATGCTCAACGGCCACGCCATCGGCCACGGCGGCTTCGTGTTCCTGCTCGCCGACACCGCCTTCGCGCTGGCCTGCAACAGTCACGGACCGGCCACCGTGGCCGCCGGCGGCGCGATCTCCTTCCTCCGCCCGGTGCGCGAGGGCGACCTGCTGGAGGCGTACGCCACCGAGCGGGTGCGCCACGGCCGCAGCGGCATCTACGACGTCACCGTCCGGCGCGGCGACGAGGTGGTCGCCGAGTTCCGGGGGCGCAGCCGGACCATCGCCCGCGACTGACCGGCGCGCCCGACCTGGCCCGGCGTGCGAGCTGCGCGACGATGGGTCGATGGCCGACGTCCTGCTCCTGCACTCCGTCTTCGGGCTGCGGCCCGCCGTGCCGGCCGCCGCCGACCGGCTGCGCGCCGCCGGGCACCGGGTGACCACACCCGACCTGTACGGGGTGCCCGCCGCCGAGACGGTCGAGGCCGGGTTCGCGTTGTTCGGCGAGATCGGCCACGAGGCGGTGCTGGACCGGGCCCGCGCGGCGGCCGCCGCGTTGCCCGACGAGACGGTGCTGGCCGGGTTCTCGATGGGCGCCGGCATCGCCGGCGCGCTGCTGGCCGAGCGGCCCCGGTCGGCGGCGCTGCTGCTGATGCACGGCACCGGCGGCGCGCCCGAGTCGGTGCGCCCCGGCCTGCCGGTGCGGCTGCACCTGGCCGATCCCGACGAGTACGAGACCACGGCCGAGGTGGAGGAGTGGCGAGCGGCGATGACCGGCGCCCGCGCCGAGGTGGTCGTGCACCGCTACCCGGGGCCGGGCCACCTGTTCACCGACCCGGACACGCCCGACTTCGACGCGTTCGCCGCCGCCCTGGCCTGGGACCGGGTGCTCGCGTTCCTCGCCGACCTGTGACGCCCCCGCGCGCCCCCCGGTGACGCCCGGGCCGGAGTGGCCCCGTGCCCGCTCCGACCCGGACGCACCCGCTCAGGCGGCGAGCCCGAGCGCGGCGGGCCGCCGCGGCGCCGCCGTTTCCGGCCGCCGCCCCGCCCGTTCCGGCGGCCCCGTCGTCGACCCGGACCGCGCCACCGAGCCCGCCGGCAGTCGGAGCACGCTCCCCGGGCCGGAGGACGACCCGGCAGCCGCCGTGGACGGCACCACCGCGCCTGCTCCGGACGGTGCCGCGGCTGCTCGGGACGGTGCCGCGGCGGCCTTGCCCCGTTCGGCCGCGGCGGCCGTCGGCGGTGCGGCGGCCGTCGGGGGACCGGCGCCGGACGCGACCGGCGCGGCGTGCCCCGAGCGGTGCGACGCCGTCCGGATCGGCGGGACGGGCGCCGGTCGGGCCCCTCCACCCGACCGGCGCGACCGCCCCACCCCGAGCGGGCAGGTCACCCGCCCGTCGACGTCCCCGCGGGGAACGTCGAGCCTCGACGCGGCGCCCGGCCGGCGCGTGGCGGGGACACCCCCCGACCGGTCGTTGGTCCCGTCGCCGCGTAGCCGCCGGGCGAAGTCGGCCCGGGCCGCGCGGGGCAGTCGGTACGCGGCCATCCGGGCGACCACCGGCTCGGCGATGGTCCAGCCGCCCGCGCGGGTGCGCCGGAGCAGACCCGCCGCGGCCAGGGTGCGCAGCACCGGCCCGGCCCGCCCGGCCGCCCAGCCGAGCATCCGCTCGACCGTGGCGGGGGCGAGCGTGCCGCCGGCCGTGGCGCCGGCCATCAGCACGGCGCGCTGGGCGCCGTCGAGCCGGTCCAGTCGCGCGTCCACGAGCCGGCGCGCCGCGGCGGGCACCCCGGCCGGCTCGTCGCCGGAGTCCTCGGCGGCGTACGCGGTCGCGACCGCCGGGTTGCCCCCGACCAGCGGCAGCAACCGCGCGGCCAGCGCCGCCGGCCGGTCGGCCCGGTCGAGCAGGTGCCGCAGCAGGCGTCCGCTGTCCCGGGCCCCCAGCGGCGCCAGCCACACCCGGCGCCACCGCTCGCCCGGCCCCGGCGACGGGTCGGCCCGTCCGGCGCTGTGGGTCGTGACCACCGCGAGCGCCAGCCGTCGTTCGCCGGCCGTCGCGTGCAGGTGACGCAGGAACCGGTGCAGCGCGGGCGCCGCGCGGTCCAGGTCGTCCACCGCCACCACCACCGGCGCTCCGGCGGCCCGGTCGAGCAGCAGCTCGCGGCACGCCGCCACGGCCCGGTACGCCGCGGCGGGATCGTCCGGGGTGGCGAGAAACGCGGCCAGCGCGGGGCTGGCCGCGGCCCACCCCGGGTCGCCGGCGGTCGAGCCGGGCAGCGGGCGTACCGCCGGGTCCGGCGTGAGCAGCGCGCGGACCAGGTCGGCCAGCGGCGCCAGCTCCCCGTCCGGGTAGGGCGGGCAGTGCGCCACGCACCAGCGCACCTCGGCGCCGTCCACCCGGGACACCACGCGGGTCAGCTCGTGCAGCAGCCGGCTGCGACCGCTGCCCGGCGGGCCGGCCAGGGAGATCCACCCGGGACGTCGCTCGCGCAGCGCCCGGACCACCTCGTCGGCCGCGCCGGCCAGCTCGCGCCGGCGGCCCACCAGGGGAGGGTGGTGCCGGACGGGCCGGTGCCGGGACACCCCGGTCACCCGCCACACGTCCACCGGCCCGGCCTTGCCGGCCATGGTCATCGTCGCCAGAGGACGCTGCTCGACCAGGCCCGCGACCGCGCGTCGGGTGCTCGGGCAGACCACCACCCCGCCGGGCGGGGCGTACTCCTGCAGCCGGGCGGCGGTGGTGATCACCGCGCCGCTGGCCGCCCCGTGGCCGCCGTCGTGCGCGCCGGGAAGGTCGACGAGCACCTCACCGGTCGCCACACCGACGCGGACCCGCAGCCTGGTGTCGCCCGCCGGTCGCCGGTCGAGCGCCGCCTGGATCTCCAATCCGGCCCGCACCGCCCGGTACGCGTCGAAGCCGTCGCAGTCGTGCGCGCCGAACAGCGCCATCACCGCGTCGCCGACGTACTTCTCCACCACGCCCCGCCACCGGCGCAACACCCCGGACACGGTGCCGAAGTAGGCGCGCTGCAACGTCCGCACGTCCTCCGGGTCGAGCCGCTCCACCAGACCGGTCGAGCCGACGATGTCGACGAAGAGCACCGTGACGGTGCGGCGTTCCTCCGGCACCGGCCAGCGTGCCGCGCTGACGGCTTCCCGACTCGACACGGGCGTGGTGATCAACATCGCACCCACCCTTTCCCTGGTCCGGTGCCTGACGACCACCGGAGACTTTCACCACCGGGCCCTCGGGGGATCGGTAGGACGACGTATGTCGACCACCCGCAACCGTTAGTCGTGTTGTCGACGCGAGGAGTACGAGTACGCCCGTAAGCCCGTAGAACGGTGCGGGGACCTGTGACTAGGCTGCGTCCCATGGCCAGCGATGTGGACACCGCACCGCTCGTCGGCCGTGTCGGGACCCTGGCGACGCTGCGGTCGGCGCTGCTCGACGATGTGGCCCCCGGGCAGACGGCCGCGGTGTTCCTCACCGGCGAGAGCGGCGTGGGCAAGACCCGGCTGCTGGCCGAGGTCGGCGAGCGGCTGCGGCAGTCGGGCGCCCTGGTGCTCACCGGCACCTGTCTGGACATCGGCGACGCCTCGCCGTTGCACCCGGTGCGCCAGGCGCTGCGCCGGCTCGACACCGACGTGGCCGAGGCGCGCACCACCTCGGCGGTCCGCGGGCTGTTGCAGGTCTTCGACGAGGAGACCCCCGGCCCGGACGGCGCCGGCGCGCTGCTGGAACGGGTCACGCAGGGCCTGCACCTGGTCGCCGGTGGCCGGCCGCTGGTGCTCGTCCTGGACGACCTGCAGTGGGTCGACCGGAGCACCCGCCAGCTCCTGCTCTATCTGCTCGCCGGCCTGGGCGACCTGCAACTGTCAGTGCTCGCCGCGATCCGGGCCGAGTCGCTGCGCGGCGCGCACCCGCTGCGCCGGGTGCTCACCGAGCTGCGCCGGCTGCGGTCGGTGCGGGTGATCGACCTGCTGCCGCTGGACCGCGCCGGCACCGACGAGCTGGCCGCCGCGATCGTCGGCGCGCCCCTGCCCCCCGAGGCCGCCGACCAGGTGTGGCAGCGCAGCGGCGGCAACCCGTTCGTGGTGGAGGAGCTGGCCCGCGACCGGCGCGACGGCCGGGACGGGCTCTCCGACACGCTGCGCGAGGTCTTCCTGGACCGGGTCGACGCGCTGCCCCAGCCGGCGCACGCCGTGGTGCACGCGGTCGCCGCCGGGGTGGAGCCGGTCGAGCACTGGCTGCTGGCCCAGGTGGTCCGGCTGCCGGAGGACGAACTGCTCGACGCGGTCCGGGAGGCGGTGGCGCACCGGCTGCTGGTCGGCGCCGACGACGGCTACCGGCTGCGGCACCGGCTGGTCGCCGAGATCCTCGCCCACGAGCTGCTGCCGGCCGAGCGGGCCGCGCTGCACCGCCGTTACGCCGAGGCGCTCACCGCCGCCCCGGCCGAGCTGCACCAGGCCAGGCTGGCCCACCACTGGCGGCAGGCCGGCGAGCCGGCCCGCGCGCTGCCCGCCGCGATGGCCGCCGCCCGCGAGGCGGAACGGCTGCACGGGTACGCCGAGGCGCACCGCCACTGGTCCGTCGCGCTGGCGCTGGCCGCGACCCCGGCCCCGGTCCCGCCGGACGGCGGCCGGCCCGCACCGGTCGAGGTGGACCGCGCCGAGCTGCTCAGCCACGCCGCCGAGGCCGCACACCACAGCGGCGAGCACGCCCGGGCGCTGACCCTGCTGGAGGAGCTGGCCGCCGACGCGTCCGGCCCGCCGGCCTGCGCGCTGCACATCCGGCGGGCCCGCTACCTGGCCGCCGCCGGCCGCTCCGCCCCGGCCGAGGAGGAATACCGGCACGTGCTGGAGTCGGCCGACTGCACCCCGCGCGAGCGGTGCACCGCCGCCGCCCGGCTGGCCGAGCTGCTGCTGCACCTGGGCCGCTACGCCGAGGCCGGCGACCAGGCCCGGGAGGCGCTCGACCTCGCCGCCGACGTGCCCGGCTCCACCTCGGAGGTGGTGCTGGCCAGCGCCGCGCTCGGGTTCAGCGAGGCGTTCCTGGAGGACCAGACCGCCGGCCTGGCGGTGATGCGCCGGGCGCTGGAGACCGCCGAGCGTTCCGGCCGGCCGGAGGATGTGGCCTGCGCGTACCTGCACCTGGCCGAACTGCTCACCGGCCCGCTGAACATCCTCGAGGAGGGGGTGGTGGTGGCCCGCCGCGGCGCCGAACGGGTCGCCGAGCTGGGTCTCGGCCGCACCTGGGAGACCCGGCTGCTGGCCGTCGCCACCAACGGGCTGTTCCGGGTGGGGCAGTGGGCCGAGGCGGAGAAGGTCGTCGCCACCGCCTTGCGGCACCGCCCGTCCGGCGCCGACGCGGTCGAGCTGCTGCTGGCCCGGTGCCGGCTCTCCGTCGGCTACGGCGACGTCGAGGCCTCCGACCGCGACCTGGAGGCGGTCGCCACGGTGCTGGCCGGCGGTGGCGCCCGGCACGTGCTGCCGATGCTCATCCTGCGCGCCGGACTGGCCATGTGGCAGGGCCGGCACGACCTGGCCCGGCAGGCCGTCCAGCGGGGCCTGACCGAGAGCCGCTCCGACGACGTCATCGTGCTGGCCACGCTGGCCTGGCACGGGCTGCGCGCCGAGGCCGAGGCGGCGGCCAGCCGCACGGTCGAGGTGGATCCGACCGCGGTGCGCCGGTTGCGCGAGGTGGTCGAGCGGGTGACCCGCAAGAGCGAGAAGGCCGGCGCGCCGGTGCGCTACGTCGCCGACGGCTTCCTCGCGCTCTGCGACGCCGAGCTGAGCCGACTCGACGACGGCCGGGGCGACCCCGAGCTGTGGGGCCGGTCGGCCACCGAGTGGGACCGGCGCAACCATCCCTATCCGGCGGCGTACTCGCGGTTGCGGCAGGCCGAGGCGCTGCTGGCCCGGCGCAGCCGGGTGGCCACCGCCGGCAAGCTGCTCCGCCAGGCCCACGCGATGGCGCAGTCGCTCGGCGCGGTGCCGCTGAGCGCCGAGATCCGTACCCTCGCCGGTCGGGCCCGGGTGACCCTGGACGACGCGCCGACGCCCGCGCCGGTGCCCCGGCCGCGCACGGCGTCGGCCGCGCCGACCGCGCCGGCGGTGGACGAGCTGGCGGTGCTGACCGCGCGGGAGCGGGAGGTGCTGGCCGCGGTCGCCGAGGGGTTGACGAACAGGGAGATCGGTCAGCGGTTGTTCATCAGTGAGCGGACCATCGGCGTGCACGTGTCGCACATCTTCGACAAGCTCCAGGTCCGCACCCGGGTGCAGGCCAGCGCGATCTTCCTGCGCAACCGCCCGGAATAGACGTACGTCGGCAATACGTCGTTCTACTGATCCGGCGCGCGTGCGGCGGCTGGCAGGCTGTGCCGCGGAATCGGGTGGCGTCGTGGGGGGCGCCGACCATCGTGGAGGAGAGATGACCGAACCGGTCTGGGGTCCTGTGCACCAGGACATCGTCGGGTTGCTCGCCGACCACCCCGCCGACGTGCCGGCGGTCGTCGACCATCTCACCAAGCTGCAGGACATGCTGGTCCGGCTTCCTCCGCTGGAGGCGAGCTGCCCGCTGGCCGACTTCAACAAGCTCTACCTGGTCATCACCAGCACCGTGCTCGACGGCCTCTACGAGGACCGGTTCGTCGACCCGGCCTTCCTGGCCCGGCTCGACGTGGAGTTCGCGGCGCGCTACTTCGAGGCGCTGAGGTTCTGGACCGACGCCAGCCCGAGCACGCCCAAGGCCTGGTCCTGCCTGTTCAAGCGGATGCGCGGCCCGGACGCCCGCCCGCTGCCCTCGGCCGCCGCCGGGGTCAACGCGCACATCAACTACGACCTGCCGTTCGCGTTGGTGACCACGCTGGAGAGCCTGGAGTCCGAGCCGGTCGACGGCAGCGACCAGCACCGCGACTACCTGGAGATCAACAAGATCTTCGCCGAGCGGATCCCGGAGCTGCGCCGCGGCTACCTGGACCACTGGCAGCTCATGATCGACACCATCAACGGCGACATCGACGACTGGTACCAGGGCGAGCTGGTGGAATACACCCGGAACGTGGCCTGGCGCAACGCGCAGAAGATCTGGCGCTGCCGGCACGACCCGGACGCCCGCGAGTGTGAGCGGACGCGGCTGGACGACAACGCCGCGCTGCTCGGCCGGCTGCTGCTGTCGCCCCTCGGGGCGTTCCTGCAGTAGCCGGGACGGGGGGTCCCCGCGTCCCGCCGTCCGGGCGCGGGACGCGGGGACACCGTCCGTCGGGGGTGTCGAGCCCGCCCGGCCGGGTACGACGTGGCCGTGCCGCATCCCGTCCCGACCGGCCCGCCGGGCCCGGTCCGCCGCTTCCCGTTCCGCTTCGACCCCGCGTTCCGGGTGCCACTGGCTCTGCTCGGCGTGCGGCCCGAGACCGCCGCGGTGGAACTCGCCCCGGACGCGCTCGTCGTCCGGTTCGGCCCGTGGCGCCTGCGGACCACCCCGGGCAACGTCGCCGGTGCCGAGCTGAGCGGCCCGTACCGCTGGTGGCGGGCGATCGGCCCGCACCTGTCGCTGGCCGACGGCGGCGCGACGTTCGGCACCAGCGTCGCCGGCGGCCTCTGCCTCCGGTTCGCCGAGCCGGTGCCGGCGCTGGCGCCCGGCCCCTGGCCGCGACACCCGGCGCTCACCGTGACCGTGGCCGACCCGGCGGTGCTGCGCGACGCGCTGACGGTCGGCTCTTCCGGCGACGCTTGACCGGTTCCGCCGGGCCGCGCCCCGGCCACCGCCTACCGTGATCAGGGGCCGGAGGGGAGCAGATGGCGCAGGCAGAGGACGGGGAGCAGCCCCGGCGTACGCGGGACCGGCGGCGCGACGCGCACGCCGCCGCCGCGGCCCGGGCGGGCCGGCACGCCGAGCACGGCGACCGGTCCGGCCGCGCGCCGGGCACGCTCCCGGAGCGGGTGGAGGCGCCGGCCCGGCCGACGGCGTCGGCCGACCGCCTGCACCGCTGGCTGTTCCAGCACCGCGTCGAGCCGGTCGGCCCGGAGATACGGGAGCACCAGGCACGCGCCCACCCGTGGTGGCAGGTGATGTGCCTGACCGGCGTCGACTACTTCTCCACCCTGTCCTACCTGCCCGGCATCGCGGCGGTGGCGGCCGGCGCGCTGAGCCCGCTCGCCACCCTGCTCATCGTGGCGCTGACGCTGTTCGGGATGCTGCCGATGTACCGCCGGGTGGCCCGGGAGAGCCCGCACGGGCAGGGGTCGGTGGCCATGCTGGAACGGCTGCTGCCGTTCTGGCGCGGCAAGATCTTCGTGCTGGTGCTGCTCGGGTTCGTCGCCACCTCGTGGATCATCACGATCACGCTCTCCGCCGCCGACGCCAGCGTGCATCTGCTGGAGAACCCGGTCCTGCCGGCGTCGTTCCCGCACGGCGCCACGGCCGCGGTGGCGGTGACCGTGGTGCTGCTGCTGGTGCTGGGCGGCGTGTTCCTGCTCGGCTTCAGCGAGGCGGTGCAGGTGGCCATCCCGCTCGTGGTGGTCTTCCTGGCGTTGAACGCGGTGGTGGTGGCCGTCGGGGTGGCCGAGATCGTCGCCGACCCCGGGCTGCTCGGCGACTGGACCGACCGGCTCACCCGGGTCGGTGGCGCGGGCGACGTGCTGACCACCAGCGTGCTCGCCTTCCCGCTGCTGGTGCTGGGCCTGTCCGGTTTCGAGACCGGGGTGAGCATGATGCCGTTGGTCCGGGGCGACGGCGACGACCCGGAGCGTCGGTTGGCGGCCCGGATCCGCAACACCCGGCGGCTGCTCACCGCCGCCGCGCTGATCATGTCGGTCTACCTGGTCGCCACCACGTTCGTCACCACCGTGCTGATCCCCCCGGCGGCGTTCCAGCCCGGCGGCGCGGCCAACGGCCGGGCGCTCGCCTTCCTCGCCCACGAACACCTGGGCGAGGCGTTCGGCACCGTCTACGACATCAGCAGCGTCCTCATCCTCTGGTTCGCCGGGGCCTCGGCGATGGCCGGACTGATCAACATCGTGCCGCGCTACCTGCCGTCGTACGGCATGGCGCCGGAGTGGGGCCGTGCGGTCCGCCCGGTGGTGCTCGTCTACACCGCGATCAGCATCGCCATCACCGTCGCCTTCCGGGCCGACGTCAACGCCCAGGCCGGCGCGTACGCCACCGGCATCCTGGCCATGATGGTCTCGGGTGCGATCGCGGTGACCATCTCGGCGCTGCGGGCCGGGCGCCGGGGCGCCGGCGTCGGGTTCGCGGTGCTCACCGCCGTGCTGCTGTACGCGCTCGCGGAGAACGTCGTGGCGAAGCCCGACGGCATCACCATCTCCGGGTTCTTCATCGCCGGCATCGTCGCGGTCTCGCTGATCTCCCGGGTCACCCGGACCACCGAGCTGCGCGCCGAGCGGATCGAGTTCGACGGCGCCGCCCGCCGGTTCGTCGACGAGTCCGTCGCCCGCGACCGGCGGCTGCACCTGATCGCGAACAAGCGGCAGAGCGGCTCGGTCAAGGAGTACCGGGTCAAGGAGCGGGCGCAGCGGTCCATGAACCCGGTGCCGGGCGCCGCCGACGTGCTCTTCCTGGAGATCGACGTGAGCGACCCGTCCCAGTTCAGCCAGGTGCTCAAGGTGCACGGGGTGCAGGTCGGCGACTATCGCGTCCTGCGGGCCAGCAGCCCGGCCGCGCCGAACGCGATCGCCGCCATCCTGCTCGCGCTGCGCGACGCCACCGGCGTCCGCCCGCACTGTCACTTCGAGTGGTCCGAGGGCAACCCCATCGCGCACCTGCTGCGCTACCTGATCCTGGGCCGCGGCGACACGCCGCCGGTGGTCCGGGAGATCATCCGCAAGTCCGAGCCGGACCCGACCCGCCGCCCCGGCATCCACGTCGGCGGCTGAGCCGCGACAGCTAGCCGAGCGCGCGGATCCGGGCGAGCAGGTCGCCCGCGCAGAAGTCGAGGAAGCCGTCCGGGTCCGGGCCGGCGTTCTGCAGCACGATGTGGTCGTAGCCCGCCTCGACGTACGCCCGCGCCTTCTCCACGTGCGGCTCCGGCGCCGGGCCGACGGAGAACTGCTGCCGGATGTGGTGGTCCTCGACCCAGGCGGTGGCCGCGTCGAAGTTCACCGGGTTGGGCAGTTCGCTCATCACCTTCCACCCGGTGACCGCCCAGCGGCTGGTCTCCTTCGCCGCGCGTACCGCCTGCTCCTCGTCGGTGGCCCAGGCCATCGGCACCTCGGCGTAGCGCGGGCCCTGACCGCCGGCCTCCCGGTAGTGCCCGACGATGGACGCCTTCGGCTCGGTGGCGAACAGCCCGCTGCCCAGTTCGGCGGCGAGCGTCGCGGACGCCCGACCGCTGGCCGCGACGGCGATCACCGGCGGCTGCTCGGGCAGGTCCCACACCCGGGCGTCCTCCAGCTGGAGGTGCCGGCCCTCGTAGGACTGGTAACCGCCCTGCCAGAGCAGCCGGATGATCTCCAGCGCCTCGCGCAGCCGCTCGTGCCTGCCCCGTACGCTCGGGAAGCCCAGCCCGACCACGTGCTCGTTCAGCCGCTCGCCGGCGCCCACCCCGAGCGTGAACCGACCGTCGGAGATCAGCGCCAGGGTCGCCGCCGCCTGGGCGACGATTGCCGGGTGGTACCGGACCGAGGGGCAGGTGACCCCGGTGGCCAGGCCGAGCGTGCTGGTGCGGGCGGCGATCGCGCCCAGCGCGCTCCAGGTGAAGCAGGAGTGTCCCTGCACCTCCAGCCACGGGTGGTAGTGGTCGCTCATCTCGACGAAGTCGAAGCCGGCCTCCTCCGCGCGGACCGCCTGCCGGATGAGTTCCTGCGGGCCGAACGCCTCCGAGGCGAGCTTGTAGCCGATCTTCATGCCGGGGTTCTCCGTCCCGTCGTCAGCGGACCGCTGCCGTTCCCGCCTGGCTCGACGGCAAACCCCACAAGCCCAGCCTCCTAGGACGCCTGACAGATGGTGCGGCGCGCGACTCGGGGCACGCAACGGCCCGCGCTCGCCAGGCGGGCGCGGGCCGGGGGAGTACGGGGTGGCGGCCTACTTGGACGGCTCCGGAAGCTTGCAGTCGATCTTCGGGTTGGCGCCGATGTAGTTCAGCGGGCCGGCCACGATGGTGACCAGGATCGTGCCCGCCTCCGCGCAGTTGGTGTCGTCGTTGCCGTAGTAGCCGCGCTGCCCGGCGGCGATCGCGCCGATGATGAGCCAGATGACGACCAGGACGCCGACTATCGAGGTGCCGCGCATCAGTTGCCTCCACTGGGGTTGTGGTGGATTCGAGGTGGAGGCCATGTACCCCGCGCGGGTGATCCGCCAAACGGAACGCCGGTGCCGGCACGGCCGATTCCGATTACCTGCCGGCGCGGTGACTCAGTGCGGTGGCGCCGGCTCCTCGGGCGGACGGCCGCGGCTGCGCCGGTGGTCGGCGACGGCTACCCCGGCCAGCACCAGCATCGCCCCGACGGAGGCGTAGAGCGGCGCGAGGAACAGCGCCGCGGGCGCGATGCAGAGCAGCGCCAGGACCCCGCCGGGGCGCGACAGCGACACCCGGCTGAACACCTCGTACTCGAAGGCTGCCCGACCGGCCAGGAACAGCGCCGGGCCGCCGAGGATGATCGCCAGCCAGGCCGGCGGGGTGTGCCCGGTCGGTTCCAGCAGCACCAGGTCGAAGCCGGCCGCGCTGGTCACCACCCCGGCCACCATCAGCAGATGCGTGTACGGGGCGGTGTTCAGGAACCGGCTCGGCTGGGTCGACCGGGCGATGGCCTCTGGCAGCAGCTCACCGGACTTGTGCACGTAGATGCGCCAGAGCAGCAGCGTGGTGGCGAACGCGGTGCTGAACGCGAGGAGGTTCTCCACCTCCGAGTGGTGCAGGCTGAACACGGTCCCGGAGACCAGCACGGCGTCGCCCAGCGCGATGATGAAGAACTGCTGGTAGCGCTCGGAGAGGTGCTCGGCGGTCACGTTGCGCTGGGCGTCCGGCACCGAGCCCAGGCCGGGCACCGGGTAGGCCAGCCGGAAACCGAGGTAGTCGATGGCCAGCGCCAGCGCCCAGAACCACAGCCGGGCGGTGCCGTGTGCCGCCACCGCCCCGATCAGCCAGGGCACCGCCGACACGGCGAACCAGATGAAGATGCGGATGGCGCGACGCCGGGTCTGCGGGTGGCGGCGGACCGCCGGCATGAGGAACAGGCCGCGTCCGAGATGGATCGCCACGTACGTGCCGGCGAACACCAGCCCACGGGCGCCGAACGCCTCCGGGATGGCGGTGGTCATCAGCAGCGCGCCGAACATCACCGCCACGATGAGCAGCTTGATCTCGCCGCGCTGCGGATCGTAGAGGTCGGTGACCAGCGTGGTGATCGCCCAGGTCCACCAGATCGCCATCAGCATGACCAGCGACTGGGCGGCCCGCTCCCCGCTGACCTCGCCCACCAGGTTGCGCGAGATCAGGGCCAGCGCGACCACGTAGACCAGGTCGAAGAACAGCTCCAGCAGGGTCACCCGGCGCGGCGCCTCCGGATCGCGGACCGGCGGCCGCCGGCCGCCGGGCTCCGGTGTTCCGGTGGGCACGAGCTGCTCCTGCGGGCGGGATCGGGCGCGGCGGGCCGTCCGTCCTGGCCCTTCACCGACCGTAGCGACGCCCGTCCGTCTCCGGTCGGCTTTCCGCCATTCCGGGCAGGTGGCGGGGTCCCGTCCGGACGGGACCGGTCGGCGGGACGTGGGCGAACACGTCGGGCCGGCGGCGACCATCGGTCACCACCGGCCCGGTACGGGTGCGGACTACTCGCCCGCGGGCAGGATCTGCTCGGCCTCGGCGCGGGCGCCGGCGAGCACCTTCGCCTGCTGCGGCCAGGTGGCCAGCCCGGGCGCAGCCCGCAGGCCGGCGGCCTTCACGGTCTCCCGCAGCGCCGCCTCGTCCAGCTCGGCGAGCTGGCGGTAGGTGCGGATGCCCGCGTCCTGCAGCGCGGTGGCCAGCTTCGGCCCGATGCCCTGGATACGCCGGAAGTCGTCCGGCGTCGCACCGTCCGACAGATCGTTCTCGGCCGAGGCCCGCGGCACCGGCACCACCGCCGGCGCGGTGTCCGATCCGGTCGGTTCGGCCACCGGCTCCACGGTGGCCACGGTGGCGGGTTCCGGCTCGGCGCCGACCGGCTCGGTGACGGCGGGCGACCGCGGGTCGGTGGTGGCGGGTTCGGCGTCGACACCCACCGGCGCGGGCTCGACGGGCGCGGACTCCGCGACCGGCTCGGGCGTGACCGGGGACGGCTCGGCGCTGACGCCGACCGGCTCACGGTCCGGCTGCGGCGCGGCGACCGGCTCGTCGACGGCCACGGGCGCGGCGGCGGGGGTCACGGGCTCCGCGGCTTCCACCGGCTCCGCGGCGGTCACGGGCTCGGCGGCGGCCGGCTCCGCGGCGGCGGCCGGCTCCGTGGTGGCGGGCGCGGGCTGGTCGGTCACGGCGGCCGGAGCCGGCGTCTCGTCGACCACCGCGGCCGGACGGGGCTCGTCGACGACGGCGGTCACCTCGGGGGCCGGGGTGGCGGCGGCGTCCACAGTGGGCGCGGAGCTGCCGGCGCCGGCCCGACGGCCGCTCACCACCCAGCCGACGACCAGTCCGATGAGCAGGGCCAGGATCACGACCAGCCACTGCCCGAAGCTCGACGGCATGGCCTACCTCCTTCTATGTGCGTGCACGACGGTCACGAGAAAACTCGGGGCAGCTTCGCACACGCGCGCACGGGGCGACAGGCAGGCCGGGGGTCGGGCGTCGACGGTGGGATCGGCCGTGTCGGCCGGTGGTCGGTGGATGACCGAGCGTGTGCCGTCGGCGATGGGGGGAGGGCGCCCCGGGACCTGGTGCCGTGCGCGGTCCCGGGACGTCCCGTCCGTCGCCCGTGGCCGGTCAGCGGATCCGGTCGGGCGTGGGGGTGTCGGCGGCGTCCCAGCTGTAGAAGCAGCCGGCCACGGCGTCGCGGGGGGAGTGCCAGGTCGGCAGGTACGGCGAGGTGTGCGCGGAGAGCCGCTCGTTGACGCGTTCGTAGAGCGGGTGGTCGCGCAGGTCGGCGGCGAGGTCGGGCGCGACGTCGCCGGTCTCCATCAGGTGTACGCACAGGTCGTGCAGGTAGTACAGGGACCGGTGCCGGATCCCGGTGAGGTGCGGCAGCTCGGTCGCGTCGGACTCGGCGAAGATCTGTGCCACCCGGCCCTGCGACCCGGGCACGATCCGGCTGACCACCAACAGTCGACTCATCGGGACCCCTCTCGCCGCGCCGCTGCTGTGTCCACCGTGCCGGCCGGGCTGTCACCTCGCCGTCACGGCGTACCCCTGGGTATTGATGGCGGTGGTGCGGCGCGTTGCGGGCGGGCGGGGCCGGCGGGCCGGCCGCGGTCGGCCCGCCGTTGCGGCGGTTCCGGCCGGCTGGCCCGGCGGATCGGGGCGAGGGTGTCGTCCAGCAGGGCCGTCATCGCCGGGGAGGGTTCCAGGCGCAGTTCGCGCAGGAGCAGGTCCCGGTAGACGTAGAAGGAGTGCACCGCCTCGAACGCGTTGCCCTCGGCCAGGTGGATGCGGACGACCAGGCGGTGCGGGGTCTCCCGCAGCGGCTCGGCCGCCATCGCCTCCAGCGCGGCCTCCAGGGCCTCGCCGTGGCGACCGGCGGCGAGGTGGTTGCCGGCCAGTTCCTCCAGCATGTGCAGGCGGAGCTGGCGCAGCCGTTCCCGTTCCAGCAGGACCCAGTCGTCGTACCAGCCGGGGAGCAGGTCGTGCCGGCCGGCGCCGGCGGCGCCCCGGGGGGTCGCGCCGTCGCGGACCCGGGCGGCGGCCACCACCAGCTCGTCCACGTCGAGGTGGACGGTGGGTCCGAGGCGTACGGTGTCGCCGTCGGTGCGCAGCGGGCAGCACGGGTCCTGGCGCAGCCGCCACAGGGCGGTCCGCAGGGAGGAGAGCGCCCGTTCCTCGGAGGTCTCGGGCCAGAGCAGCCCGGCGAGGTGGCTGCGGGTGGCGCCGGGGCGCAGCCCGATGAGGGCGATGACCCGTTGCAGGCCCCGGGGCACCACCACGGGCACGCCGTCGTGCAGCAGCTGGAAGCCGCCGAGCAGGTGCAGTGACACCCGGGGGGCGGGATCGCCCGCCGTCGGCATCCTCGAACCACCGGACACGGCGCACCCCCCTGCACCGGAACATTCGTCCCGACCGTCCTGTGTGTTGCCCGGCTCTGCTCGCCCGCGACCCCGGTGTCGGAACGTTCCGCCTCGGCCGGAGAGGTCCGTCGCGGCCGGGCTGACCGAGACGAAGAATATCAACGCCTGTTACTCTCAGTCAACGGCTCGCAACATCGATGACAGTCCGTAACGGACTCGTAAGTCGCCCGTGATCTGCGAAAAAGTGTCGCCAACGAGAAGTGGAACTCGATCTTCCCATAGGCCACGCACAGTTTGCGTCAACGCAGCGTCACCATGTTTCCGCTCTGCTCGTGCCCGGTTGACGCCCGGGTGACGCCCCCGGCGGCACCGTGAGCCATCCGTGCGGCGCGACCGGTTCGCCGCGCACCGGGACATACGCAGGGGAGGCCGCGAATGGACCGCTCGCTCATCGTCGCCAAGGTGGTGCCCACCGCCGAGGACCGGGTCGCCGAGATCTTCGCCGAGTCCGACGCGACCGAACTGCCCGGCCTGGTCGGCGTGCGGCACCGTTCCCTCTACCGGCTGCACGACCTCTACGTCCACCTGCTGGAGACGGAGTCGCCGGCGCAGGGCGCGGTCGAGGACGCGCGGGGGCATCCGGAGTTCGTCCGGATCAGCGAGCGGCTGCGGCCGTACATCTCGCCGTACCTGCCGACCTGGCGCTCGCCGCGCGACGCCATGGCGCGCTGCTTCTACCGCTACGACGCCCCGGGTCACCAGGCCCACCGGTACGACGCCGCCGGGCGGCGGCCGTGACCACCACCGCGCCCCGGGACGAGCAGCTCTGGTCGCGGTGCGACGGCTGCGCCTCGCTGCTCTACCGCAAGCGGCTGCGCCGCAACCTGGACGTGTGCCCGGAGTGCGGCGCGCACACCCGGCTGGACGCGCCGGACCGGGTGGCGCAGCTGGTCGACCCGGACTCGTTCACCCCGCTGCCGGACCGGGCGGTACGGGTGGACCCGATCGACTTCGTCGACGCGGTGCCGTACCCGCACCGGCTCGGCGCGGCGCGCGCGGGCACCGGCCTGGACGAGGCGGTGCTCTGCGGCACCGCCCGGCTGGGCGGGCACCCGGTGGCGCTGGCGGTGATGGACTTCCGGTTCCTCGGCGGCAGCCTCGGCTGCGCGGTCGGCGAGCTGATCACCCGCACCGCCGAGCGGGCGCTGGCTGACGGCTGCCCGCTGGTGCTGGTCACCGCGTCCGGCGGGGCGCGGATGCAGGAGGGCGCGCTGTCGCTGATGCAGATGGCCACGGTCAGCCAGGCCCTCGCGGGGCTGCGCGAGGCGGGACTGCTGACGGTCAGCGTGGTCACCGACCCCACGTACGGCGGGGTGGCCGCGTCGTTCGCCACCAACACCGACGTCGTGCTCGCCGAGAGCGGCGCCCGGTTGGGCTTCGCCGGCCCCCGGGTGATCCGCCAGGTCACTGGCGCCGCGTTGCCCGAGGGCTTCCAGACCGCCGAGTACCTGCTGCGCCACGGCCAGGTCGACCTGGTGGTGCCCCGGCACGCCTTGCGGGGACGCCTGACCGCGCTGCTCGCGGCCGCCGACGCCGGCCGGCGCCCCCCGGCGCCCCGGCCGGCGTCGGCACCGTCGCCGCGTCCGGCCGCCTCGGCGCCCCGCGACGCCTGGGAGACGGTACGCGTCGCCCGGCACCCCGGCCGGCCGACCACCCTCGACTACCTGGAGACCGCGTTCGACGGGTTCGTCGAGCTGCACGGCGACCGGCTCGGCGCGGACTGCCCGGCGATCGTCGGCGGCATCGCCCGCCTGGACGGGCGGTCGGTGATGGTGATCGGCCACCAGAAGGGACACACCACCGCCGAGCTGGTGGCGCGCAACTTCGGGATGGCCAGCCCGGCCGGGCACCGCAAGGCGTTGCGGCTGGCGCGCCTGGCGGCCCGGCTGCGGCTGCCCGTGGTGACGCTGGTGGACACGCCGGGCGCGGACCCGGGGGTGACCGCCGAGCAGCAGGGCCAGGCGGCGGCGATCGCGGAGAACATCCTCGCGCTGAGCGTCCTGCCCACCCCGGTGGTCGCGGTGGTCACCGGAGAGGGCGGCAGCGGCGGCGCGCTGGCGCTCGCGGTCGCCGACCGGGTGCTCATGCTGGAGCACGCCGTCTACTCGGTGATCAGCCCGGAGGGCTGCGCCGCGATCCTCTGGCCGGACAGCTCCGCCGCGCCGCAGGCCGCCCGGGCGCTGCGCCTCACCGGCGCCGACCTGTGCCGCCTCGGAGTGGTCGACGAGCTGGTGCCGGAGCCGTACCCGGCCGCGCACGGCGACCCGGTGGGCGCGGCCGAGCTGCTGGCCCGCGCGGTCGCGGCGAACCTCGCCCCGCTGCTCTCGGTGCCGCCGGCCACGCTGGTCCGCCGCCGCCGGCAGCGCTTCCGGCGCTTCGGCGCGGCCCGCTCCGCGGCCGTCCCGCCGAGCGGCGGCCGGGCGGAGGTGGCGTGATGGCCGACGCCGGCCCCGAGCAGGTGTTGGACGGGCTGCGCCGGCAGGCCCGCAAGCTGGTCGCCGACCTCGACGGGCCGGTGCGCCGGGTGCGGCTGCGCAGCGGCGAGGCGCTGCTGGAGGTCGAGTGGCACGATCCGGTGCCGCCGCCCAGGACGGGCGCCGACCCCGCCGCTGCGCCCGGGCAACCGGCCGCGCAGGCGGCGCCGACCACCGATCGGGCGACGGTACGGGCCCCCGTGGTCGGCACGTTCTACCGCGCCCCCGAGCCCGGGGCGATGCCGTTCGTCGCGGTCGGCGACCTGGTCCGGCCGGGCCAGGTGATCGGCATCGTCGAGGCCATGAAACTGATGAACGAGGTGACCGCCGGCCAGGCCGGACGGGTGGCCGAGGTGCTGGTGGAAGACGGCAAGCCCGTCGAGTACGACCAGCCGCTGATCGCCCTGGACCCGATCACCGGACGGGACGCCTGATGTTCGACAAGGTGCTGATCGCCAACCGCGGCGAGATCGCGTTGCGGGTGCTGCGCGCCTGCCGGGAGATGAGCGTACGGACGGTGGTGGTGCACTCCAGCGCCGACGCCGACTCGCTGCCGGTGCGACTGGCAGACGAGGCGGTACGGATCGGGCCGGCGGCCAGCCGGCGCAGCTATCTCAACGCCGCCGCGATCGTCGAGGCCGCCCGGCAGACCGGCGCGCAGGCCGTCCACCCCGGCTACGGCTTCCTCTCCGAGGACGCCGACTTCGCCGAGATCTGCGCCGAGAACGGGCTGGTCTTCATCGGCCCGCCGCCGCAGGTGATGGCCGCGCTGGCCGACAAGTCCACCGCCCGCGCGTTGATGAGCGGCGCCGGCCTGCCGCTGCCGCCGGGCAGCGTACGGACGCTGCCGACCGCCGCCGAGGCCCAGGAGGTGGCCGCCGAGGTCGGCTACCCGGTGATCGTCAAGGCCGCCGCCGGCGGGGGCGGACGGGGGATGACGGTGGTGCGCACGGCCGCCGAGCTGCCCCGCGCGTACGCCCGCACCCGCGCCGCCGCGCAGGTCGCGTTCGGCGACGACCGGGTGTACGTCGAGCGGTACCTCGCCGACGCCCGGCACGTGGAGGTGCAGGTGCTCTGCGACGCCCACGGCAACGGCGTGCACCTCGGCACCCGGGACTGCTCGGTGCAGCGCCGGCACCAGAAGCTCATCGAGGAGGCGCCCGCGCCCGCGCTGCGACCGGCCACCCTGGACACGCTCGCCGAGGTCGCCCTGCGCGGCGCGCTGTCGGTCGGCTTCACCGGCGCCGGCACGGTCGAGTTCCTGGTGGACGAGGCGGAACGGGCCCACTTCCTGGAGATCAACTGTCGGATCCAGGTGGAGCATCCGGTGACCGAGATGATCACCGGCGTCGACCTGGTCCAGGAACAGTTGCACGTGGCCGCCGGCACGCCGTTGCGCCTGCGACAGTCCGACGTGCGGCCGCACGGGGTGGCGATCGAGTGCCGGGTCAACGTGGAGGACCCGGACCACGACTTCGCGCCCGCACCCGGGCGGCTGGAGCGGTTCCGGCCGCCGGGCGGCCCGTTCACCCGGGTCGACACGCACGGCCACGTCGGCTACCTGGTCAGCCCGCACTACGACTCGCTGCTGGCCAAGGTGGCCGTCTGGGCGCCGAACCGGGACGCCGCGCTGGACCGGCTCGACCGGGCGCTGGCCGAGTTCGACGTGGCCGGGCCGGGGGTGCGCACCACCATCCCGTTCGCCCGACGGGTGCTGCGCGATCCCGCGTTCCGGGCCGCCCGGCACACCACCGGCCTGGTCGAACGCCTGCTCGCCCCGCCCGCTGACGCCGCCGCCGACGTCGTGCCCGCCGGGAGCGCCGACGAGGCCGCGCCCGTGGCGAGCGCCGACGCCGCCGGTGGCGTCGACAGCGCGCCGGCCGTCGGTCGGACCGACGGCGCCGTCCACGCCGACGCCGCCCTACCGAGGCTGCGCTCGGCGGTGCCCGACCCGCGCGCCGAGACCGACCCGGCCGGCCGTACCCCCGTTCCCGCCGCGCCCGCCGCCGGCCCGACCACCTGGAGGAACCGATGACCGTCGCCCCCGACCGCCCGCTCGCCAGCGAGATCACCGACATCCTGGTGACGCACTGCGGCCTGGACCCCGACGCCGCCGCCAGCACCCCGGCCGCGAGCCTGGAGGAGCTGGGCATGGACTCCCTGGCGCTGCTCGAACTCTCCGCGGTCGTGGCCGACCGGTGGCGGGTGAAGATCCCCGAACAGGCCGGCCAGCTCAGCATCGCCGGCGTCGCCGACCTGGTGGCCCGCAGGGCGGACCCGCCCGGGCACACCGAGAACGCGATCGACATCGACGCGCCGCTGCCGCAGGTCTGGGACATCACCAACGACGTGGCCCGGTGGACCGAGCTGTTCACCGAGTACGCGCTGGTGGAGATCCTGCACTCCGACGGCGACACGGTCCGCTTCCGGCTCACCATGCACCCCGACGCCAACGGCGTGGCGTGGAGCTGGGTCAGCGAGCGCACCGCCGACCCGGCGACCCGGCAGGTGCACGCCCGCCGCGTCGAGACCGGACCGTTCGAGTACATGCGCATCCACTGGCGGTACGAGGAGGTCGACGGCGGCACCCGGATGACCTGGGTGCAGGACTTCGCGATGAAGCCCACCGCGCCGCTCGACAACGCCGGCATGACCGCACGGATCAACACCAACAGCAAGGTCCAGCTCGCCGTGATCAAGGAGCGGATCGAGCGGGCGCACGCGGGAGGCGCGCGATGACCGACATCACCACCGCCCGGGTCTCCGTCCACGACGTGTCCGCCGACCGCCGTCGCGGCGGGGAGCTGCGGGTGCTGCTCGGCCCGAAGACCGTCGGCAGCACCTCCGGCTTCATGGGCGTGGCCGCGCTCGCGCCGGGGGAGCGGATCGCCGAGCACTACCACCCGTACAGCGAGGAGTTCCTCTACGTGGCGCGCGGCGCGATCACCGTCGACCTGGACGACGTCGAGGTGCCGCTGGCCGCCGGGGAGGCGCTCTACGTGCCGAAGTACGTGCGGCACCGGCTGCGCAACACCGGCGACGAGCCCGCCGAGGTGGTCTTCCACCTGGGGCCGCTCGCGCCCCGACCGGAACTCGGCCACGTCGACACCGAGAGCGCCGCCCCACCGCCGCGGGAGCCGTCGTGACCGGCCGGCGCACCGTGGTCACCGGCGTCGGCGTGGTCGCGCCCGGCGGCGCCACCCGGGACCGCTTCTGGAAGACCATCACCGAGGGGCGGACCGCCACCCGGCGGATCAGCTTCTTCGACCCGTCGCCGTTCCGCTCGCAGATCGCCGCCGAGTGCGACTTCGACCCGGACGCCGCCGGGATCACGCTGGCCGAACGGCAGCGCGCCGACCGGTACGTGCAGTTCGCGCTCGCCTGCTCCGCCGAGGCGCTCGCGGACAGCGGGCTGACGCTCACCGACGCCGGGCGGGAGCGGGCCGGCGTGGTGCTCGGCACCGCCGTCGGCGGCACCATGGCCCTGGAGCAGGAGTACGTCCGGGTCAGCGACTCCGGCCGGCACTGGCTGGTCGACCACGCCCTCGGCGGGCCGTACCTCTACCAGGCGCTGGTGCCCAGCAGCCTGGCCGCCGACGTGGCCTGCCGGCACGGGCTGCACGGCCCGGCCCAGGTGGTCTCCACCGGCTGCACCTCGGGCATCGACGCGATCGGGTACGCCCACCAGCTCGTCGCCGACGGCGAGGCCGACGTGGTGCTCGCCGGGGCCGCCGACTCGCCGATCTCCCCGGTCACCGTCGCCTCGTTCGACGCGATCGGCGCGACCAGCCCGGACAACGACGACCCGGAGCACGCGTCCCGGCCGTTCGACGCCGACCGGCACGGGTTCGTCCTCGCCGAGGGCGCGGCGGTGCTGGTGCTGGAGGAGGCCGAGCACGCCCGCCGCCGCGGCGCGCACGTCTACTGCGAGGTCGCCGGCTACGCCAGCCGCAGCAACGGTTTCCACATGACCGGACTGCGTCCGGACGGCGCCGAGATGGCGGTGGCCATCACCGACGCGCTGCGCCAGGCCCGGCTCGCCCCCTCGGCCGTGTCGTACGTCAGCGCGCACGGCTCCGGCACCCGGCAGAACGACCGGCACGAGACGGCCGCGTTCAAGCGGGCGCTCGGCCCGGCCGCGTACCGGGTGCCGATCAGCTCGATCAAGTCGATGGTCGGCCACTCGCTCGGCGCGATCGGCTCGATCGAGATGGCCGCCTGTGCGCTGGCCATCGAGTACGGCGTGGTTCCGCCGACCGCCAACTGGGCCACCCGCGACCCGGAGTGCGACCTGGACTACGTGCCGAACGAGGCCCGGGAGGTGCCGGTGGACGTGGCGTTGTCGGTGGGCAGCGGCTTCGGCGGCTTCCAGTCCGCGATGGTGTTCCGCCGGATGGCGGTGACGCCATCGTGAGCGCGAGGAGTGAGCCGGTGTTGCGAGCCCCGCAGTCGCGAACAAGGAAAGCACCGTGAGCGCGAGGAGTGAGCCGGTGTTGCGAGCCCCGCAGTCGCGAACAAGGAAAGCACCGTGAGCGCGAGGAGTGAGCCGGTGTTGCGAGCCCCGCAGTCGCGAACAAGGACGGCACCGTGACGGCGCGGGCGGTGGTGACCGGCATCGGCGTGGTCGCCCCCAGCGGTGTCGGCACGGACGCGCACTGGGCCACCGTGCTGGCCGGCACCCGGCGCACCGGCCCGATCACGCTGTTCGACCCGGCGCGCTACCCGACCCGGGTGGCCGGCGAGGTGGCCGACTTCGACCCGGCCGGGTTCACCGACCCCCGGCAGCGGGTGCAGACCGACCGCTGGACCCATCTCGGCTTCGCCGCCACCCGGCTGGCGCTGGCCGACGCCGGCCTGCCCGAGGTGTCACCCGACCCGTACGGCTGGGCGGTCACGCTGGCCAGTTCGTCCGGCGGGAACCTGTTCGGGCAGCGGGAGCTGCAACGGCTCTGGGGCGGCCCGACCCGCACCGTCGGGGCGTACCAGTCGATCGCCTGGTTCTACGCGGCCAGCGTCGGGCAGCTGTCGATCCGGCACCAGTTCAAGGGCCCGTCCGGGGTCACCGTGTCCGAGTCGGCCGGTGGGCTGGACAGCCTGGCGCACGCGGTCCGCACCATCCGCCGGGGCACGCCGGTGGTCGTCGCCGGGGCGACCGAGTGCCCGCTGAGCCCGTACGCGCTCGCCTGCCAACTGCGCTCCGGCCTGCTCAGCGACGTCGCCGACCCGGAGCGGGCGTACCGCCCGTTCGACACCGCGGCCAGCGGGTACGTGCCGGCCGAGGGCGGCGCGGTGTTCGTGGTGGAGGAGTTGGGGCACGCGCTCGGTCGGGGCGCGCGGATCTACGGGGAGATCACCGGCTGGGCGGCCACCCACGACGCCGCCCCCACCGACCCGGCGGCCGAACCCGACCCGACCCACTACGCCCGGGCGCTGCGCCTGGCCCTGGACCGGGCCGCGGTCCGTCCGCACGACGTGGACGTGATCTGGCCGGACGCGCTCGGTGTGCCGGCGTACGACCGGGCCGAGGCGAGCGCGCTGCGGGCCGTGTTCGGCGACCGGACCCCGCCGGTGACCACGCAGAAGCCGTTGACCGGCCGGGCCCACCAGGGCGGGTCGGCGCTGGACGCGGCCACCGCGCTGCTGGCGTTCCAGCGAGGCGTGCTGCCCGTCTCCGCCGGCCCGGACGACCCCGCCCCCGGGTGCGAGCTGACCTTCCTGCGCGAGCCCCGCCGGCCGCGCAGCCGGATCGCGCTGGTCGGCGCGCGCGGCTTCGACGGGTTCAACAGCGCGCTGGTGCTGCGCGGCGCCGCGCCCCCACCGACCGGGGAGGGCTGACCGGGCAGGTCGGCCCGGTGTGCCGGGTCACGACGGCCGCGCAGCCAGGTAGGCCGTCTTGGCGTCGCCGGAGAACCCGCAGGCCCGGTAGAAGGCGTGGGTCGCCGGCCGGCGTGACCCGGTCATGAGCATCGCCTTGTAACAACCGGCGTCCCAGGCGGCCTGGAGCGTGCCGGCCATGATCCGCTTGCCCAGACCGGTGCCGCGCCGAGACTCGTCGACGACGACGTTCTCGATGACCCCGTAGGGCGACGCCGATCGGCTGATGTTCGGGATCACGTTGAGGTACGTGGTGGCGACGACGGCCCCGTCCAGGTCGAGCACGAACAGGTGCAGCCCCGCGGTGGCCAGGATCCGCGCGAAGGCCCGCGCGTCGGAGCCGTCGGTCAGGTGCGGGTCGTCGGGGTTCAACTGCCGGTAGAGGCGGACGATCTGCGCGAAGTCGTCGGGCCGGGCCGCACGGAACATGCCCCGAGCGTAGCCATCGGCCGGACCGCTCCGCACTGCGCGGAGCACAGCGTCGGGCGGCCGGCGGGCTACCTTGCCGGCGTGCGTCCGATCCTGCCTGTCCGATCGATCCTGGGCAATCCACCAGGCGCTGTTTTGGATCTAGCCATTTGCATCTGGCGATGCCGAGAAGGGCCGCCGTAGGGTTCCGTCAGCACCCCGAAAGACGTACCCGGTGGGCGGATCCGTCCACATCGAGACTGGGCGGTGGCCGGTCGTGAGTGCACATCCCGTGGCGGACGATCCCGCGTCGACGACGGTGGACTGGGTGGACGACATCCTGTTCACCGGCCGCGACACCGACGTGTGTCTCCGCCTGCCGGAGGCGGTCGACAAGGGCACGCTGCGCCGCCTCGTCGGCGAGGCGCAGGCCCGCCTGACCGGGGCCGGGCTGCGCCCGGGCGGCGCCGCGGCGCTGCGCCTGCCGCCCTCCCTGGCGTACGTGGCGCACCTGCTGGCCACCTGGCGCGCCGGCGGCCAGGCCGTGCTGCTCGACCACCGGCTCACCGACCACGAGGTCGACCGGGCCCTGCGCCGGCTCACCCCGCAGGTGGTGGTCGCGCCGGTCCGCACCGGCGGCGGCGCGCTGCGCGTCTTCGTCGACGTCACCGCCGGCGTCACGTCCTACTCCGACCGTCCCGCCGGCAGCCCGCACGCGGTGATCCAGCTCAGCTCCGGCTCCACCGGCCCGTCCAAGGTGATCGGCCGCACCGCCGCCGACCTGGTCGCCGAGGTGCGCCGCTACACCCGGATCGACGGGGTTGCGCTGCCCGGCGAACGGATCGTCCTGCTGCCGTCCATGGTGCACGTGCTCGGCCTGGTCGGTGGCCTGCTCTACGGCCTGCACGCCGGGGTCGAGCTGTGCCCGCCGGAGCGGCTCGGCGGCGACGCGATCCTCGCCGCGGTCGCCGCCCAGGACACCCCGGCCACCGTGCTCGGCGTGCCGTTCCACATCGGACTGCTCGCCTCCACCGTGCCCACCGGCCCGCTGCCGCAGCTGCGGCGCATGACCACCGGCGGCGAACTGGTCCCGGCCGCGGTCGCCCGGGCCTTCACCGACCGCTACGGCGTCCCGCTGGGCAACATGTACGGGATGACCGAGGTCGGGGTCATCGGCACCGACCTGTACGGCGCGCACCGTCCCGCCGTCGCCCCCGCCCCCGGCATCGAGGTGCGGGAACTCGACGGCGAGCTGTGGGTCAGCTGCCCGGCGAACCCGTACGTGGGGCTCGCCGACCCGACCCGCTGGGCCGACGGCTGGCTGCACACCCGCGACGCCGGCGCGGTCGACCCCGGGACCGGGCTGGTCACCGTGCGGGGGCGGCTCGACTCGCAGGTGTCGGTCGGCGGCCTGAAGGTCGACCTCACCGAGGTGGAGGCCACCGTGGCCGGGCTACCCGGCGTCACCGCCGCCGTGGTGGTCTGGGACGACGGGATCAGCGCCTACGTGCAGACCGACGGCACACCCACCGAGGAGACGCTGGACATCCTGCTCGCCGAGCGGCTGGCCGGGTTCAAGCGGCCCCGCACGCTGCACCTGCTCGCACAACTGCCCCGCACCACCACCGGAAAGCTGGTCCGCGCGGTGCCGGCCCTGCGGGAGGCGGCCTCGTGACCGGCCCGCTAGGCGAGCACGACCCCGACCGGCCCGGCGGCGCCGAGCACCGCGACCGCGAGCACCAGATCGTCCCCACCGGCGGGATGACCGACGCGCGCGTCCGGACGCCCGGGGACCGGCCACAGCTCGCCGCCGCCGCGCGGCGCCGGCATCCGGCGGCGCAGCCCACCGTCGCGCAGCCCCCGACCGAGCGCCTTGCCGACCGCCTCCTTCGCCGTCCACAGGCGCAGGAAGTCCAACTCCCGCCCGGTTTCGTCGCGGGCCGCCAGCCAGTCCGCCTCGTCCGGGGAGTACCAGCGGCGGGCCAGGGACGTGGCGGGCAGCGGACGGCGCCGTTCCACGTCCACCCCGACCGGGCCGCCCGCCCGGGCGGCCACCACGACCACCCCGTCGACGTAACTGACGCTGACCGGCAGCGTCCGCCCGTCGTCGGCGCGCACCTCCGGGCGCCCGCCGGGCCCCCGGTCCACCCCGATCCCCGCCTCGGGCCGGCCGAGCAACGCGCCACCCGCGCGCCTGAGCAGCCGCCGCGTCAGCTCTCGCTGGTCGCCGGTGGCACGGCTGGTCCACACGTACACGGTGTCCCGACCGGGCACCGGTAGCTGGTTCACGGAAAGAGGTTAACCCCATGCGCGACGAGGTCCGCACCTTCGTCATCGAGCAGCTGGCCGACATGAACTACGACGTCGACGACCTCGACGACGACACCACCCTGGGCCCCTCCGGCGTCGACCTGGAGTCGCTGGCCCTGGCCGACCTCGCGGTCCGCGTGGAGGACCGCTACGGCCTGAAGTTCGCCGACGACGAGTCGGAGAAGCTGGCCCTGATGACGGTCGGTGAGTTCACCACCATGGTCGCCGACCGCGCGGCCGCCGACGGCGACGACTCCTGATGTCCGGTCGGCCCGACCTGGGGCGAGCTGACCTGGTGAGCATGCTCGCCGAACTGACCGCGAAACCCGTCGACCGGGTGCCCGACCGGATCGGCTCGATGGAGCTGGCCTGGCTGGTCCACCTCGTCGAGCAGCGCTACGACCGCCGGCTGGAGCTGAGCGACGACCAGCTCGCCGGCATCCGCACCGTCGACGACGCGTTGGCCGTGTTCCGCAGCTCGCTGACCGCTCCCGCAGATGGCTGAGCGGGCGACCGTACGGATCACCGGCACGCACGCGCTCAGCGCCCTCGGCAGGGGCGCCGACGCGCTGCTGTCCGGGGTGCTCGCCGGCACCCCGGCGTTCGGGCCGGTGCGCCGCTTCGACACCACCGGCCGCCGGGTCACCGTGGCGGCCACCCTGCCGGAGGTCGGCACGCTCGCCGCCGAACTCACCGACGCGATCGACGCCGCCGCCCGGTCCGCCGGGCTGGGCCGGGCCGACCGGGCCGGGTCCGCCCTGTTCCTGGCCACCCACGGCGGGCCGCACTCGCTGCCCGTACCCCGGGGGCGGGACGAGCCGACGGTGCCGGCGCTCGCCGGTCACCTGGCCGCCCGCTGCGGGCTCGGCGGGTCCACCCGGGTCTACACCACCGCCTGCGTCTCGGCCAGCACCGCGGTCGCCGACGCGGCCACGCTGATCCGCCGCGGTGACCTGGACCGGGTCGTGGTCGCGGCCGGCTACCTGGTCGAACCCGACCAGTACGCGCTCTTCGACGCCGGCCGGGCGCTCGCCGCCGACGGTGCGGTCCGGCCGTTCAGCGCCGGCCGCACGGGCCTGCTGCTGGGCGACGGCGTGGCCGCGGTGGTGCTGGAGTCGGCCGGCGCCGCCGCCCGGCGGGACGCCGAGTCGCTCGCGACGGTGGCCGGGTGGGGCCGGGCGGGGGACGCGTACCACCCGTGCCAGCCGCATCCGGACGGGACCGGGCTGGCCCGCGCGGTCGAGGCGGCGCTGCGCCGGGGCGGCCTGCCCCCGGATGCGGTCGGCTACGTCAACGCCAACGCCACCGGCACCCCGTTCAGCGACGCGTCCGAGGCGGCGGCGCTGACCCGGGTGTTCGGCGCGGACGCCGGACGGCTGCCGGTCAGCTCCACCAAGTCGGTGCACGGGCACGCGCTGGAGGCGTCCGGGCTGCTGGAACTGCTGGTCACCGTGCTGGCCCTGCGGCACGGCAAGCTGCCGGTCACCGCCGGCTGGCTCGGCGGCGACCCGCAGTGCCCGCTGGACGTCATCCGCGACGCACCCCGCCCCGCGCGTACCGCGCACGCCCTGACCCTCAACGCCGCCTTCGGCGGCGCCAACACGGCCCTCCTGGTGAGCACCTCATGACCGCGGTGCTCGCGGAGGCGCGGTGGCCCGAGGCGGGGGACGCGGGTGCCGGGCCGGCGGGGGTGCCGGGGTTCGTGCACTCGCCGTTCGCGCCGCTGGTGGTGGCGGTGGCCGAGCGGTGCCTCGCGCGGCGGTACGGGGACGGACCGCTGCCGCCGGGCAACCGGACGGCGGTGGTGCTGGTCAGCGCCGGCGGGGACTCCGCCGGCGCGGCGCACGTGCGCGCCACGGTGGCCGCCGGTGGGCGGGTCGGGCCGCTGTTCTTCTTCCAGTCGGTGCCGAACAGCGTGGCCGGGCACGTCGCGGCGCGCCGGGGACTGGACGGGCCGGTGGTGTGCCTGAGCCCCACGGGGGACCCACGGGCCGAAGGTGAGGCCGAGGCGGACCTGCTGCTGCACGACGGCGACGCCATGCAGGCGTTGCTGATCCTGATCGAACTGGCACCGGACGGCACGTCGGGCGAGGCGACCGCGGTGCTGCTGGGGGAGGAGACACGTCAATGAGGACGAAGGGACTGCGCGGCGCGCTCGCGGCCGACGCCGAGGTGGGCGCGGGCAACGTGCTCGCCCGGGTACTGGCCCACGGCGCCGACCCGGACGGCCCGGGGCTCACGTTCGACACCGAGATCGACGGCCACCCGGCCGAGACCCCGCTGACCCTGGGCCAGCTCGACCGGATGGTCGGCGCCCGGGCGGCCTGGCTGCACGAGCGCGGGGTGAAGCCACGCGACCCGGTGGCGGTCTGGGCCGGCACGGCGGCCGACATGGTGCTGTCGTTCCTTGCGCTGACCCGCCTCGGCGCGATCCCCGCGCTGATGAACGGCAGGCTGCGCCCGGAGATCGCCGCCGAGTACATCCGCCGGCTGCGGGCCGCCGGGGTGCTCGCCGACGCCGACCGGGCCACCGCGCTGGCCGGCCACGACCTGGGCGCACCGATGCTCGGCGAGCCGGCGTGGGCGGGCGCCGGCGACCCCGACGCCGCGCCCGCGCACTACCGTCACCACCCCGACGACCCGATCGTCATCACCCACACCTCCGGCACCACCGGCGTGCCGAAGGCGGTGCTGCACTCGCACGCCAGCCTCTTCGCCGCCACCCGGCACCTGCTGTCCATGCCGCAGGCGCAGGGCACCGGCCGGATCCTCAACGCGCTGCCCGCCCCGCACACCGCCACCGTGCTCATGGTCAACCAGGCGCTGGGCAACCGGGCGGAGATGTACCTGCTCTCCGAGCAGGGCGGCGAACGGGTGCTGGACGCGATCCAACGCTGGCGGCCCGACGGCGTCTTCGGGTTCTCCGTGACCTGGGCCGAGCTGGCCCGCTTCGACCTGTCCGGCTACGACCTGGACTCGGTGCGGCTGTGGTTCAACACCGGCGACTGCTCGCACGAGCCGCACGTGCGCCGGCTGGTCGCGGTCGGCTCCCGGGACGTGGTCACCCGCGACGGCGTCACCCGGGTGCCCGGCTCGGTCTTCATCGACGGGCTCGGCTCCAGCGAGATGGGGCACTCCATGTTCCACGTCACGCACACCATCGACACCAACCGGTACGGGCGCTGCGTCGGCCGGCCGTACCGGTTCACGAAGGTGGCCGTGCTCGACGCCGAGGGCGACGAACTGCCCGCCGGCCAGGTCGGCTGGCTGGGCATCGACTCGCCGTCGCTGTTCCGCGGCTACTGGAACGACTCGGTCACCACCTACCGGTTCCGGCTGCGCGGCTGGTACCTCACCGGCGACCTCGTGTACGCCGACGACGACGGCCGCTACTACCACCTGGACCGGGCGGTCGACTCGGTCGAGGTGGGCGACGGGAAACGGTTCTTCACCGCGCTGTCCGAGGAGCGGATCCTCGCCGCCTGCGCCGACGTCACCGACTGCACCGTGGTGATCGTCAAGGCGGACGACGGCACGGTCACCACCGACGTGCTGCTGGAACTGGCCGCCGGGGCCGACCCGGACGCGGACCGCACCGCGCGCATCCGCGCCGCGCTCGGCCCGGACGTGGCCGCCACGCTGCGCCGGGTGGTGCCGGTCCGCGCCGACGACATCCCGGTCACCGTCACCGGCAAGGTCCGCAAGGTGGCGCTGCGCGAGCGCTACCTGACCGAGGCCCCGTCGTGACCGCGCTCGTCACCGGCATGGGGCTGTTCACCCCGGCCGGGCGGGGCGTCGAGGAGACGTTCGACGCGCTCCTGTCCGGCCGCTCCGGGCTGCGCCGCCCACCCGAGGGGCACCCGGCGCGGGACAGCCTGGAGGTCGCCGGGGTGCTGCCGGAGATCGACCCGCGCACCGTCGCGTCCGGGCCGGAGACCAGGGTGCTCGACCGGATCGTGCTGCTCGCCCTGCTCACCGCCGCCGAGGCGCTCGCCGACGCCGGCATCGAGGTGGGGCGCGACGTCGACCCGGACCGGATCGGGGTGATCATCGGCGGCGTCGGCGGGATGTCCACCCTGGAGAGCCAGGTGCTGGCCCGGGCCGCGCGCGGCCGGGCGGCGGTCAGCCCGTACCTGCTCACCGGGATCCTGCCGAACATGCCCTCGGCCCGCGTCGCGATCGCGCACGGCATCCGCGGCTACAGCTCGGCGGTGGGCACGGCCTGCGCCTCCGGCGCCCAGGCCGTCGCCGACGGGGTACGCCTCATCCGCGCCGGCGAGGCCGACGTGGTGGTGTGCGGGGCGAGCGAGGCGCCGCTGTTCGGCACGTTCGCCGACACGTTCGGCAACGCCCGGGCGCTGGCCCGGGGCTGGGACGACCCCACCGAGGCGAGCCGGCCGTTCGACAAGCGACGCAACGGGTTCGTGCTGGCCGAGGGCGCGGCGCTGCTGGTGCTGGAACGGGCCGGGCACGCCGCCGCCCGGGGCGCGACCGGCTACGCCGAGGTCGCCGGTTACGGGGTGAACACCGACGCCTACCACCCGACCGCGCCCCGGCCCGACGGCGCGGGCGCGGCGGCGTGCATGCGCCGGGCGCTGGCCGGCGCCGGTGTCGGGCCGGACGACATCGGCTACGTCAACGCCCACGGCACCGGCACGAAACGCGGTGACGTCGCCGAGACCACCGCGCTGGCCGAGGTGTTCGGCGTCGGCGCGGTGCCGGTCAGCTCCACCAAGGCGCTCACCGGGCACCTGCTCGGCGCCTCCGGGGTGCTGGAGGCCGCGGTCACCGCGCTGGCGCTCGGGCGCGGCCTGCTGCCGCCCACCTACCACCTGGACGACCCGGACCCGGAGTGCGAGGCGGACCACGTCCGCGCCGCGCCCCGGCCCACCCGGACCGACCACGCGCTGACGAACTCGTTCGGGTTCGGCGGCCAGAACGTCAGCCTGCTGCTGCGCCGGCTCCCGGAGCCGGCCCGCCGGGCCGCCACCCCGGTCGCCGCCGGCTGACCGTACTCCATCCCGGGCGTCCGCCCGGGTCGTGATCACGGGGGGAACAGGGGGAAACCCGTCCATGCACATCAACGGCATCGACCATCTCGAACTGTACGTGGGGGACGCCCGGCAGGCGGCCTTCTACTTCGACACCGCGGTCGGGTTCCGGCTGCGCGGCCAGGGCGGACCGGAGACCGGGCTGGCCGGGCAGCGTTCGCTGCTGCTGGCCCAGGCCGGCATCCGGCTGCTGCTGACCACCGGCCTGTCCGCCGAGCACCCGGCCGCCACCTACGTGCACCGGCACGGCGACGGCATCGCGGTGGTCGCGCTGGCCGTCGACGACGCCGCCGGGGCGTACGCGGAGCTGGTGGCCCGGGGTGCGACCGGGGTGACACCGCCGCGGACCTTCACCGACGGAGACGCCGAGGTGGTGCTCGCCGAGGTCGGCGGCTTCGGCGACGTGCTGCACCGGCTCGTCGAGCGGCGCGGCGACCGCGACGTGTTCCTGCCCGGCGCGATCGAGCCGGTGGCCGCCCCGGACGGCGACGCGCTGCTGGCCGAGGTCGACCACCTGGCGGTCTGCGTGCCACCCGGGCAGCTCGACGAGACGGTCGCGCACTACGAGAAGGTGTTCGGCTTCGCCGAGATCTTCACCGAACACATCGAGGTCGCCGGCCAGGCGATGAACTCCAAGGTGGTGCAGAGCCCGTCCGGGCAGGTCACCTTCGTGCTGCTGGAGCCGGACACGGGCGCCCGGGCCGGGCAGATCGAGGACTTCCTGCGCTGGCACGCCGGCGCCGGGGTGCAGCACCTGGGGCTGCGCACCGACGACATCGTCACCGCGGTCGGCGCGCTCGCCGGCCGGGGGGTGCGGTTCGCCCGCACGCCCGGCGCCTACTACGACCACCTGGAACAACGGGTCGGTCGGCTGGACGCGCCGGTGGACCGGCTGCGGGAGCTGAGCATCCTGGTCGACTCCGACCACGACGGGCAGCTCCTGCAGATCTTCACCGAGTCGATGCACGTGCGCCGCACCCTCTTCCTCGAACTCATCGAGCGGCGCGGGGCGCGCACCTTCGGCAGCGGCAACATCAAGGCGCTCTACGAGGCCAAGGAACGCGAGCTGACCGCGGCGGGGGCGATCCCCGCCGCCGCGGCCGGAGGGGTTGGTACCGCATGACCACCATCGATCCCGGGCTGACCGCCGAGGAGGAGGCGCTGCTGCCCTCCGACGACGACGTCCGGCACTACGCCGAGCACGGCTGGTACCTGTCGAAGAAGCTGCTCACCGACGACGAGGTGGACGAGCTCGTCGCCGCCACCGACCGCTACTACGCCGGGGAGCGCGACCGGCGGCTGCCGGCGCGCCCACCTAAGCTCGCCTACTGGGAGCCGGCCAAAGGCGACGTGCAGCGGCACAACGACTACGTGCACCACGAGCACGACGGCATCGCCCGGATCCTGCGCAAGCCGCTGATCGGGGCGGTCGCCGCCCGGCTGGCCCGGGCCGCCGAGATCCGGATCTTCCAGTCCACGCTGATCTGGAAGCCGCCGATCGCCGGCGAGCCGTCGAACATCGTGCCCTGGCACTTCGACAAGCACTATTGGGCGTCCTCGTCGTCCGAGCACATGCTCACCGCGTTCATCCCGTTCCACGACTGCGGCGAGGAGATGGGCACCATCACCATGGTCGACGGCTCGCACCGCTGGCGGGAGATCGGCGCCGACGACACCGTGGTCCGGCACTTCGCCGACCGCGACCGCGACCAGCTCGAAACGATGCTCGCTGAGAACGCGGCCCACAACGGCGCCGAGATCCGCAAGATCCCGATGGTGATCCCCAAGGGGCACATGAGCTTCCACCACTGCCGCATCTATCACGGCAGCGGCGCGAACGTCAGCGGACGCCCCCGGCGGGCGATCTCGCTGCACCTGCAGGACGGCGACAACGCCTGGCGGGAGTATCCGCTCTCCGACGGCACGCTCGCCGCGTACAACCACGACGTGCTGGTCCGCCGCACCCACGAGGGGCGGCCGGACTACGCGGACCCCGATTACTGCCCGGTCATCTGGCGCGACCGCGCCCAGCAGGGAGGCTGACAATGTCACGGTACGACTGGGGGAAGACGCACCCGGGCATCGAGCGGCTGGAGCGGGCGGTGACCGAGCGCCGCGACGTGGTGGTCAAGCACCCGCTCTACGCCAACCTGGACACCCACGACGCGCTCGTCACGTTCATGGAGCACCACGTCTTCGCGGTCTGGGACTTCATGTCCCTGCTGAAGTCGTTGCAGCGCCAGCTCACCTGCGTCACCGTGCCGTGGATCCCCACCGGCCCGACCGGCAGCCGCCGCCTGATCAACGACATCGTCATGGTCGAGGAGAGCGACGAGCTGGGCGAGGGCTACATCAGCCACTTCGAGCTGTACGTCCGGGGCATGACCGAGGCCGGTGCGGACACCACGGCGGTGGAGAAGCTGGTCGACCTGCTGCGGGCCGGCCGGCCGGTGACCGAGGCGCTCGGCGCGGCCGGCGTGCCCGCGCCCTCGGCGGCGTTCGCCGGCACCACCTGGCGGATCATCGAGACCACCCCGGTGCACTGCCAGGCGGCCGCGTTCGCGTTCGGCCGGGAGGACCTCATCCCGGAGATGTTCACCCAGGTCGTCGCCGTCAACGAGCGCAGCAACCGGCTGAACACGTTCGTCGACTACCTGGAGCGGCACATCGAGGTCGACGGCGAACAGCACACCCCGATGGCCATGCAGATGCTCGCCGACCTGTGCGGCGACGACGACACGAAGTGGCAGGAGTGCGCGGACACGGTGAACGCCGCGCTGGCCGCCCGCGCCCGGCTCTGGGACGACATCCTCGCCGCGATCAAGGAGGGCCGTCCGGCGTGACCGACTCCGACCCGGTCCGGCTCTACCGGACGGTCCGGCTGATCCGCCGCTTCGAGGAGCGGGCGATCGAGCTGGTCGACTCCGGGGAGATCGTCGGCGGCATCCACCCGTACCTGGGTCAGGAGGGGGTGGCCGCCGGGGTCTGCGCGGCGCTGGCCGCCGACGACCTGGTCACCGGCACCCACCGCGGGCACGGGCACGTGCTGGCCAAGGGCGCCGACCCGGCCCGGATGCTGGCCGAGCTGTGCGGCCGGGTCACCGGGCTCAACCGGGGCCGGGGCGGGTCGATGCACGCCGCGGACTTCGGCGTCGGGGTGCTCGGCGCCAACGCCATCGTCGGTGCCGCCGGCGCGATCCTCACCGGCGCGGTGTGGGAGCGCCGGCGGCGCGGCGCCGACGTGGTCGGCGTGACGTTCTTCGGCGACGGCGCGGTCAACGAGGGGATGCTGCTGGAGGCGTTCAACCTGGCCGCGCTCTGGCGGGTACCGGTGCTGTTCGTCTGCGAGAACAACGGCTGGGCCACCACCATGCCGGTCGCCGGGGCGGTCGCCGGCACGATCGCCGGGCGGGCCGCCGCGTTCGGCATGCCGGCGGCCGCCGTCGACGGCCAGGACCCGGAGGCGGTACGCGAGGTCACCGCCGCCGCCGTCGCGCGGATGCGCGCCGGCGGCGGCCCCGAGCTGGTCGAGGCGCACACCCACCGGTTCGACGCCCACCACACCTTCGAACACCGGGTACGCCTCGACTACCGCCCGCCCGAGGAGGTGGCGGCCGGGCGCTCCCGGGACCCGGTCGACATCCAGGGCGCCCGGCTGCCCCCGGCGGTACGCGCCGAGGTGAACGCCGCCGTCGAGGCGGTCCTCGACGCGGCCGTCGACTTCGCGCTGGCCGGGCCGCACCCTGACCCGGCGACCGCCCTGGACCACCTGTACGCCAGCGGGCTGACCGCCCGGACCGGAGGTGGCTGATGCCCCGGCTCTCCTACCGCAGGGCGCTCACCCGGGCGCTCGCCGACGAGATGACCCGCGACGAGTCGGTGGTCGTGCTCGGCGAGGACATCCGGGTGGCCGCCGCCAACGTCACCACCGGCCTGCTGAAGAGGTTCGGCCCGGACCGGGTCCGCGACACCCCGCTGTCCGAGCAGGCGTTCACCAGCTTCGCCACCGGCGCGGCGCTGGCCGGGGCCCGCCCGGTGGTGGAGTTCCAGATCCCGTCGCTGCTGTTCCTGGTCTTCGAGCAGATCGTCAACCACGCGCACAAGTTTCCGCTGATGACCGGCGGCCAGTGCGCGGTTCCGGTCACCTACCTGGTGCCCGGCTCCGGCTCCCGCACCGGCTGGGCCGGGCAGCACTCCGACCACCCGTACGCGTTGTTCGCGCACGTCGGGGTGACCACCGTGGTGCCGGCCACCCCGGCCGACGCGTACGGGCTGCTGGTCTCCGCGATCCGATGCGACGACCCGGTGGTGGTCTTCGCCCCGGCCGGCGCGCTCGACCTGCGGGCGGACGTCACCGACCTCGCGCCGGTGCCGCTGGGCCGGGGCGTGGTCCGGCGGCCGGGCGACGACGTCACAGTGGTCGCCGTCGGGCACCTGGTGCACGACGCGCTCGCGGTCGCCGACGAGCTGGCCGACCAGGCGTCGGTGGAGGTCTTCGACCCCCGCACGCTGTACCCGTTCGACTGGGACGGGCTGGTCGACTCGGTGACCCGTACCGGGCGTCTTGTCGTCGTCGACGACGGCAACCGGTCCTGCGGCATCGCCGGGGAGATCATCGCGACCGTGGTCGAGCGGGTCCGGCTGGCCACGCCACCCCGCCGCGTCACCCGGCCCGACGGCGCCGTGCTGCCGTTCGCGCCGGCCCTGGACCGGGCCGTGCAGCCCGGCCGGGACCAGCTCGCCGCCGCCATCCAACTGACCCTCAAGGACGGATGAACCATGGATCCGAACTACCCGTGGCCGCCGCTCGGCCAGGCGTGGACCGACCTGCCCGAGTCCACCCGCGCGGCGATGGTGGCGGCCGGCGCCGAGACGTGGGAGAAGATCTTCCACGGCCGGGCCACCTACAACAGGCAGTGGCGGCTGGCCCGCCCGCCGGTGCTCACCGCGGACGCGTTCGGTGAGCTGAACGAGGTCTGCGACCGGATCGCCCAGCTCATCCTGGAGGCGTGCCGGCGCCGCGCCGGCACCGCCGGTGAGTTGCGCCGGCTACTCGACGTGCCGGAGGGGGAGACCCGCCTGCTCGACCCGGACGAGACGCTGCACGACGGGCTGCTCGCCGCGTACCGCCCGGACGTGCTCTTCTCCGGCGGCGTGCCGTGCATCGTGGAGTACAACATCGACAGCAGCCTCGGTGGCGGCTTCGACGCCGACACGGTGATCCAGCGCTACGCGGAGCTGTACCGCTCGCGCGACGTGCTCCGCGGCCTGCGGCCCGCGCCGTCCCTGCTGGACCAGCGGTTCGTGGCGATCCGGGACACGCTCGGCCTGCCCGAGGGCGCCCGGGTGGCGCTGCTGATGGACTTCGAGGCGGACTATCCCGGGCTGGACGACCCGGAGACGTTCATCCGGATCCTCTCGCCGCTGGTCGACCAGGCCCGGCCTTTCGGCATCGACCTGGTCATCGCCCCGCTCGCCACCGCCACGCTCGACGGGGAGAGTCGCCTCGTCGTCGGCGGCGCGCCGGTGGACGCGCTGTTCCGGTTGTTCGTGCCGAACCGGGTCACGCCCAGCGCCGGCCTGGACGCGGTGGCCGGCGCGCTGGCCGCCGGGACGCTGCCGATGTTCGTCAGCAGCGCGGCCTGGCTGCTCAGCAACAAGCTCAACTACGCCTGGCTCTGGGCCGACCTCGACCTGCTGCCGGAGCCCGACCGGGCGCTGATCCGCCGGTACGTGCCGCACACCGTCGCGCTCACCGCCGACCAGCTCGACCGGGCGCTGGCCGGGCAGGCCGACCTGGTCGCCAAGCCGGCCGGCGGCTCGGCCGGGCACGGGGTGCTGATCGGCCGGGAGATGAGCGCGGTGGCCTGGGAGGACGGGGTGCGCGCCGCGATCGACGCGGGCGGCAACATCCTCCAGCGCTATCACGAGGCGGACCGGGTGGCGATGGACTTCGTGCAGATCGAGACCGGGGAGACGGTCACCGCCGAGGTGCCCTGGAGCCTGGCGCCGTACCTGTTCGGGCGCACCGGCTCCGGCGCGCTGGCCCGGGTCGGCTATCCCGGCTGCGAGGGCGTGCTCAACCTGGCCCGGGGCGTCCTCATGAGCGGCGTCCTCCTCACCGACTGACCCCGCCGGCGGCTGTCTGCGCATCCTGGCGCCGGTCCCGGCCGGCGTCGCCACGAAGTTCGAGGCGATCACCATGGTCACCGGCGTGGTCTCGCTCTTCGCCCGCAGCGCGGCGGCCACCGGCACGGTGACGTTCGACCACGTCGACCTGGCGGACTACCCGCACCTGGCGGCGGCGTTCGCCGCACCCTCGCCGGCCCCGCCGCCCGGGGACGACCTGTTCGCCCGCACGCTGCGCGCGCTGCTCACCGGCCTCCTGGCCGCCGACCGGCCCTGAGGTGCCCTCCCGACCACCGACGGGCGGATCCCGACGTTCCCGACCGTGCCTGGGTCGTGGCCGGTCTCGGTGGTGGCGCTCGCATCGGGCGGCGCGATGCGTCTTCGACTGTCTTTCCGGGTGCGGTTCCTGGTGTGCCCGACCGCGCCTGGTCGTGACCGGTCTCCGTGGTGGTGTTCGGGTCGGGCGGCGCGATGCGTCTTCGACTGTCTTTCCGGGTGCGCCTCCTGGTGTGCCCGACCGCGCCTGGTCATGACCGGTCTCCGTGGTGGCGTTCGCGTCGGGCAGCGCGATGCGTTTCCGACTGCCTTTCGAGCTGATATCAGAAACGACTCAGAGCGTGCCGGCGACGGTCGGATCCCGGCGACGGCGTCGGTGAGTCGTTGGTGATATCAGCTCGAGAGGCACTCGCAGGGGATCGGTCTCCGCCACAGGCTCCGGGAGTCGTCCAGCCCGGTCGGGCCCGGCGCGTGTGCTCGCGGGAACCGGCCCGTGCCGGAGTCGCCGGCCGGCCCGAGCCGCACGCCTGAGCCGCACGCCGCGAGCCGCACGCCTGAGCCGCGCGCCGCGAGCCGCACGCCTGAGCCGCGCGCCGCGAGCCGCACGCCTGAGCCGCGCGCCGCGAGCCGCACGCCTGAGCCGCGCGCCGCGAGCCGCACGCCTGAGCCGCTCACGTCCGGATCCGACCGGCGCGCAGAGCCGCGCCACGGACGGCGTCGGACCGGTCCGGTGTGCGCGGCTATGTGGCGGGGGTCGGTCCGTGCCGGAGATCGTCGCCGGCGGGTGGCCGGGAGGTGTCGCGGGTGGCGAGGACGCGCAGGGTCTCGGCGGTCGCGATCGCGTCGCTGCGGGCGCTGCCGTGCCGGCCGTCGCCGCTGTAGAGCGACGGGTCCGCGACCAGCGGGTGGTCGGTCAGGTGCACGTGCAACGTGCCGAGGCGCCGCGCCACCGCCCCGGTGTGCCGGGACAGTCGGCGCATCCGCTCGCCCAGGCCGGCCCGCACCGCGTCCGGCACGGCCGGGCTGTGGGACACGTCGAACATGCCCACCGTGATCACGTCCGCCCCCGCGTCGCGCAACGCGGTGACCATCGCGGACAGTTCGGCGTCGACCGCGTCCGGGTCGTACCCGGGTCGGAACGCGTCGTTGCCGCCGCACACCACCAGCGCCAGGTCCGGGCCGAAGGCCAGCGCGTCGGCCAGTTGGGTGGCCCGCACCTCGTGCGCGCGCAGCCCACGCCGACCCAGGTTCAGGTAGGCCAGGTCGGGCCGCACCGCGCGTAGCTCGGCCGCGATCCGGTCGGCCCACTGGACGTCCGGATAGCCGTCGACCGGCTCGCAGAGCCCTTCCGCGACGCTGTCGCCCAGCACCACGAACCGGTGCCACGGATGACCGCGCACCAGCTCGCCGGCCTCACCGGGGCGCAGGCACCACGGGTCCGTCGCTTCGGTCAGCGTCGATGGCATGCCCGGCAGGCTAGCCGAGCCGACGCGCCGGAGGAAGACCGTCAGGCGCCGGCCCGGTGCGCGGCGGCGAGCCGATTCGGGGCGCGGGCATACCACGCCTCGGTGAGCAACTCGGTCAGCTCGGCCGCCCCGATCCGGTCGAGCCGCACCAGCACCGCCGGGTAGCCGTCGAGGTGGGGCACGGTGAAGTAGACCGCCGGTCGTCGGCGAGCAGCGCCTCCTTGGCGCCCAGGTCGGGCACCCGGGCGGCGAGGATCGGCCCGTCGGGGGCGGCGTCGCCGAGCGTGTCGAGGTCGGCGCGGCGCAGCGGCCGTTCCCAGGCGAACATCTTGTCGCGCACCCGCCAGGCCGGCAGGTCGTCGTAGGACCCGCGCTCGGTGGTCTCGGGCAGGGCCAGCGCGACCCGCCGGACGTCGTCCCAGCTCGCCATGGGCCGACCCTACGCCCACCCGCCGACACCGCCGCTCAGGCCGGCGTGGCCGCGACCGGCTCCGCCGCCTGGCGGTCGGTCGACGAGCGGGTGAACAGCAGCGGCACCACGGTGAGCACCAGGCAGGCCACCGCCATCACCAGCAGCGCCCGGTGCAGCCCGAGCGCCGCCACCGACCAGCCGCCGAGCAACGCGCCGACCGGCAGGCCCAGGAAGGCCACCGAGCCGGAGATGCCCAGCACCCGGGTCTGCAACGCCTCCGGCACCCGCTGGTAGAGCGCCGCGCCGAGCAGTGGGTTCACCGCCGCGATCCCGATGCCGGACAGGAACGTGACCACCAGCACCACGACCAGGTCGTCGCTGAGCGCCAGGGCGAGCAGCCGGGGCGTGCCGCTGAGCGCCAGCCCCAGCGCGAACACGGCCTGCCCGGGCAACCGCGTGCCGAGCACGGTGAACAGCAGGTTGCCCAGCAGCGCGCCGGCGGAGAACACACCCAGCAGCAGTCCGAACCCGGCCGGGTCGCCGAGCACCTCGCTCACCCAGAGCGGAATCCACACCGCGACGCTGGCGTTGGCGAACATGTTGGACGCCGACACCACGATCAGCATGGTCAGCAGCGTCCGGTCGGTGCGCAGGTACGCGAAGCCGCCGCGCAGCGCCCGCAGGTAACGCTCCCGGGGCGCCGGGTGCGCCGGCGCCGGCGGCCGGACCAGCAGCCCGATCAGCAGCGCGCACACCGCGAACGTGGCCGCGTCGATCCAGATCGCCCGGGTCAGCCCCACCCAGTCGATGAGCAGACCACCCAGCACCGCGCCGAACAGCGTCATGCCCCGGGCCAGCCCGTCGTAGGCGGAGGTGAGCCGGATCAGCGGCACGCCGGCCCGCTCCGCGGCCGGCTTGAACAGCACGTGCTTGACCCGGTCACCGATGCCGCGCAGCCCGCCCGCGACGGCCACCAGCACCAGCAGCGTGCCGAAACCCAGCCAGGGCGCCAACGCCACCACCGCCATCGCGGCGGCGCTCGCGGCGTCCACGACGACCGAGGTGCGGCGTACCCCGAACCGGTCCGCCCACGGGGTGGCCAGCGCGCTGGAGAGCATGTACGGCAGTGTCTCCGCGGCCGCGACCAGGCCCATCCGGGTCGGGCTGCCGGTGGTCTCCAGCACCAACCAGGGGATGGCGACCACCGAGATCCGGGTGCCGAGGTTGGACAGCAGGTCGGCGCCGACCAGGGTGTACAACTCCCGGCGCGGGTTCACGCCGAGGTCCCCACCGAGTCGGTGTCGGCCGGGTGCGCGGCGGCGTACCGGGCCCGCAACGCCTGTTTGTCGACCTTCGCGGAGCGGTTCAGCGGCAGCGCGTCGACGAACTCCACCGCGCCCGGCGCCCACGTCTCGCTCAGTTCCCGGCTCACCAGCGCGATCAGCTCGTCGCCGGTGACGGTCGCGTCCGGCGCGGGCACCACGTACGCGTGGGGCAGTTCCCCGGCCACCGGGTCCGGCACGCCGATCACCGCCGCGGCGCGGACCTCGGGGTGGCCGGCGAGGACGTCCTCGATCGGGCGTGAGTAGATCGGCCAGCTGCGCTGCCGGGTGAGGATCCGGTCCTGGAGCCGGTCCACCAGGTAGAGGAACCCGTCGCCGTCGAGGTGGCCGATGTCGCGGGTGCGCACCCAGCCGTCGACCAGCGATTCGGCGGTCAGCTCGGGCTGACCGTGGTAGCCGGCGAAGCTGAGCTTCGTGCGCACCCACACCTCGCCGTCGACGTCGGCCGGCAGCACCCGCCCGTCGGCGTCACGGATCTGCACCGTCACGTCCCCGTACGGCCGGCCACAGGACCGCAGCCGCTCCGGATGCTCCGGGTCCTCGGTGAGCCCCGGCAGCGCGCAGATGACCACGGCCTCGCTGAGCCCGTAGACGATCCGCAGGCACGGGCCGAACCGGGCGATCGCCTGACGCAACCGGGCCGGCGCGGCCGGCCCGGCGCCCACGTTGAACATGAACATCGCGGAGAAGTCGGCGCCCGGCAGGTCGGGGTGGTCGAGCACCTCGTAGAGCATCGGCGGGGTGACGAACGTGGAGGTGAGCCGCTCGGCGTCCACGGTGGCGACGAACGCGGCCGGGTCCCACCGCTCGCGCAGGAACAGCACCCCACCGGTGAACAGGTTGAACAACGTGGTGATCTGGCCGCTGGCCAGCCACATCGGCGAATGTGACAGGTGCCGCAGCAGCGGGAACCCGGCGCCCCGGAAGTCGGCGGCCAGCGCGAGCACCTGCCGGTAGAAGCTCTCCCGGTGGTGCACCAGCTTCGGGGTGCCGGTGGTGCCGCTGGTCTGCAGGAACGACTCCGGCGCGGGCCCGTCGGCCGGTGGCGCCGCCGGCTCCGCGCCGCCGGCGGTCAGGTCCGGCCCGGCGCCGCCCGGCCCGAGGCAGAGCACCGGTACGCCGGCCAGGCCCGCGGCGAGCTGCCCGCCCAGCGGGTCGCGCGGGTCGTGCACGAAGACCTCCGGTTCGGCCAGCGCGACGAACTCGTCGATCTCGCGGCGGGAGGTGACCGGGGCGATCCACATGCTGCGGCAGCCGAGCAGGTGCAGCGCGAGTTGCAGCAGCGGCCCCTCGAGCGTGTTGCCGAGCATTACCAGCACCGCCGCGCCCGGCCGGACGCCGTGCCGGCGCAGCGCGGCGGCCAGCCCTCGTACCTCGGCGGCGACCTGGCTGTAGGTCAGCCGGCGGTCGCCCGCGACCAGCGCCTCCCGGTCACCGAATCCGGCGAACAGGTCCAGCGCCTCGTGCACGTAGTTCGGGCGGTCGGTCATGGCAGCCCCCATCGTGGTCCGCGAACGGCATCCGAGCAGGTCGGAGTCGGGATACGACGGCAGGTGCCAGGGTCGGCGACCGCACCGCCGCCGGTTCCGAGCCTAGGCAGCGACGGTCCACCGCGGACAGAGCCGATCGGCGTCGGCTCGCGCCCCCCGGGCATTTGATCAGGTCGATCAGGTTGATTGACGCTCGTCATCGCAGACGGCTAGTTTCCCGTCCATCGACCGGGCGTGGCGCCGACCGCGCCACGCCCGGGGCTGCCGACCATGGAGGATCGATGCCGACCCCGAAGAGATGGCACGTCATAGCTTCCGCCGCAACGCTGCTGCTCGCCGGCACCCCGGCGGTCACCGCGAGCGCCGGACCCACCGACACCGACCGCGCCGGGCACGGGCGCGCGGAGTGGGCCGGGAGCTGGGCCGCGGCGGTGACCCGCGGGAACACCGTGGGCCTGACCAACACCGGGCTGAACGACCAGAGCATCCGGATGACCGTGCAGACCACGGTGGGTGGTCCCCGGCTGCGGGTCCGGCTCACCAACCTCTACGGCGAGCAGGCGGTGAAGGTGGGCCACGCGACGATCGCCCGGCCGAACACCGCCACCACCGACGACCTGTCCGACGTCGACCCGGCCAGCGTCCGCGAGCTGCGGTTCTCCGGCGGCACGTCGGCGACCATCAACAAGGGCGCGGAACTGCTCAGCGACCCGCTGCCCTATCCGGTGGCCGAGCAGGAGGACCTGGTGGTCACCCTGTACTTCCCGGTGCTCACCGGCCCGGTCACGTTCCACGGCCAGTCCCGGGTCACCAACTTCATCGGCGCGACGGACCTGACCACGACCGCCGGCGGCGCCGGATTCACCATCAAGCCCAACTGCTGCTGGATGTTCCTCTCCGGCATCGACGTCGAGCGCCGGGCCAGCCCGGGCTCGGTGGTGGTGCTCGGCGACTCCATCGGCGACGGCAACGGCAGCACGGTCAACGCCGACCAGCGGTGGCCGGACCTGCTCGCCGAGCGCCTGATCGACGCCCGCCCGGAGGTCCGCACCCCGGGTGTGCTCAACCTCAGCCTGGCCGGCAACCGGCTCAACCACGAGGGCACCGAGCCCGGCGCGGGCGGCTTCCCCGGCTACTACGAGCTGGGCCCGAACGCGTTGGCCCGGCTCAACGAGGACGTGTTCCCGCAGACCGGGGCGCGCACCGTCATCACCCACCTGGGCATCAACGACATCTGGATGAGCGGCGACAGCGCGGAGGCGATCATCGCCTCGCTGCGGCAGCTCAACCAGCAGGTCAAGGCCCGCGGTCTGACCAGCCTGGTCGGCACGATCACGCCGTACGAGGGCAACGGCGGGCCGGGGGTGTGGACCGAGGAGAAGGACGCCACCCGCAACGCGGTCAACACCTGGTTGCGCGGCGCCGGGCGGGCCGAGTTCGACGGCGTGCTCGACTTCGACGCCGTGCTGCGGGACCCGACGCGGCCGAGCCGGCTGCTGCCGGCGTACGACGCCGGGGACCACATCCACCCGAACGACGCGGGCGCGCGGGCGATGGCGAACGCCGTCCCGTTGCGGTTGCTCGGGCTGTGACACCGGGCGGGGGCGGCGTCGGCACGGCGGCCGCCCCCGCCGCCATTCCTGGGGAGGAACGACCGCCGTGGACGTCAGCGAGATTCTCACCGGCCTGTACAGCGAACAGGGCCGGCAGAACCCCTATCCCTTCTACGCGGCCCTGCACGCGCACGGGCCGATCAACCACATTCCCGTCCGGGCCGAGCACAGCACCGTGACCGCCGTCGCCGGCGGCTACGACGTGGTGGACCGGATCCTGCGCGATCCCGGCTGGTACAAGGGCTTCCCGCCGGGCTGGGAGGAGCAGGAGATCCTGCGCACCTTCCTCACCTCGATGATGTTCGTCAACCCGCCCGACCACACCCGGATGCGGGCCGTCTTCGCGCGGACCTTCACGCCGCGCCGGCTCGGCGCGCTGGAACCGGTGGTGGTGCGGATCGTGGAGGAGCGGCTGGACCGGATGGCCGAGGCCGGCGCGCACGGCGCGGAGGTGGACTTCGTCGCCGACTTCGCGTACCCGGTCCCGGCCCTGGTGATGGCCGAGTTCGTCGGCCTGCCGGCGGCGGACCTGGCCTGGTACCGGCAGCGGGTCGACTGGATCGACGAGTACATGGACGTCTCCGGCAAGACGCCGGAGCGGCTGGCCCGGGCCAACCAGGCCGCCGAGGAACTGCGGGTCTACTACCGGGACCTGATCGCCCACCGGCGCCGCTCACCCGCCGCCGACCTGATCAGCGGGCTGGTCGAGGTGCTCGACGCGGGCGATGTCGACCTCACCGAGGACGAGCTGATCAGCAACCTGATCGTGCTGTTCAACGCCAGCTTCGTCACCACCGTCTACATGTTCAGCAACGGGCTTCCGCTGCTGCTGGACCACCCCGAGGTGACCGCCGCGCTGCCCGGCGACGACGCGCTGGCCCGCGGCTGCGTGGACGAGGTGCTGCGGATGGAGAGTCCGGTGCACTTCCTGGCCCGCTCCGCGCCCGCCGACGCCGACGTGGACGGCGTCCCGGTCGCGCGCGACGACAACGTGCTGCTGCTGATCGCCGCCGCCAACCGGGACCCGGCCCGGTTCCCCGACCCGGACCGCTTCGACCCGCGCCGCGCCGGGCCGCCGTCGCTGGCGTTCGGCGTCGGGCTGCACTTCTGCCTCGGCTCGGCGGTGTCCCGGCTGGAGGGACGGATCGCGCTGCCCCGGCTGTTCGCCCGCTTCCCCCGCCTCGCCGTCACCCAGCCCTACACCTACAGCGGGAGTCTCTTCCTGCGCGGCATCGACAAGCTCTTCGTCACCACCGGGGAGGCCGGATGACGCTCGACCCGCAGGTCCTCGCGTGGCGGGCCGCGCGCGCCGCCACCGGCACCGCGCCGCTCTACACCCAGACCCTCGCCGACGCCCGTGCCGCCGACCTCGCCGCGATCCGCGCCGGCTCCGGCGCGGTCGAGCCGGTCGCCGAGGTACGCGACACGCAGGTGCCCGGCCCGGGCGGGCCGCTGCCGGTGCGGATCCACCGGCCGCCCGGCGACGGCCCGCTGCCCACGCTGGTCTGGTTCTTCGGCGGTGGCTGGACGCTCGGCAGCGTGGACACCGCCGACGGGATCTGCCGCCGCCTGGTCAACCTGGCCGGCTGCCAGACCGTGACCGTCGGCTACCGGCTGGCCCCGGAGCACCCGTTTCCGGCCGCGGTGGAGGACTGCCACGCCGGGTTGCGCCACGTCGCCGCGCGGGCCGACGAGTTCCGCGTCGACCCGGACCGGCTGGCCGTGGGCGGTGACAGCGCCGGCGGCAACCTGGCCGCCGCGGTGACGCTGCTGGCCCGCGCCGACGGCGGTCCCCGGCTCGCCGCCCAGGTGCTGGTCTACCCGAACACCGACCAACGCCCGGGCGCGCGCCCGACCGACGACGAGGACCCGCTGCTGTTCAACCGGCACTCGGTGCGGTGGTACCGGGACCACTACCTCGCCGACCCCGGCGACGCCGCCCACCCGCTCGCCTCGCCGCTGCTCGCCGAGAACCTGTCCGGCCTGCCCCCGGCGCTGGTCGTCACGGCCGGGCACGACCCGCTGCGCGTCGAGGGCCGGCGGTACGCCGAGCGGCTGCGGGAGGCCGGCGTACCCACCGAGACGGCCGACTACCCGGGTATGGTGCACGGCTTCTTCGCCATGCCGGGCGTGTTCGACGCCGGTCGCGAGGCCCAGGAACGGACCGCCGCGTTCCTGCGCGAGCGGTTCGGCCTCGACCCGGCCGCTCCGCCGGCGGGCGGGACCTCGGCCGGGAGCGCGGCGGGGGTGGGCGTCCATGGCTGAGGCGCCCGGCGCGGCGACCGGCGGGGCGCCCCGGGTGGCCGACCCGGCGCCGGGGTTCGTGCCGCCGGTCAGCCTGGCCGACTTCGCCGCGCCGGCACGGGCGGCGCTGCCGGCCGACGTGTGGGACTTCGTCGACGGCGGCAGCGGCACCGAGACCGCGCTGGCCGCGAACCGGGCCGCGCTGGACCGGGTGGCGGTGCTGCCCCGGATGCTGGCCGGTGTGGACGACCCGTCCACCGAGGCGGCGCTGCCGGGCGGCCGGGCCGCGCTGCCGGTGGCGGTCGCGCCGATGGCGTACCAGCGGTTGTTGCACCCGGACGGCGAGCCGGCGCTCGCGGCGGCGGCCGGCGCGGCGGGCGTGCCCTACGTGGCCAGCACGCTGTCCAGCACGCCGATCGAGGAGATCGCCGCCACCGGCGCGACGGTCTGGTTCCAGCTCTACTGGCTGCGTGACCGGGGTCTGGTCGCCGACCTGCTGGACCGGGCGGCGGCCGCCGGCTGCGCGGCGCTGATGGTGACCGTGGACGTGCCGGTGCTCGGCCGCCGGCTGCGCGACGCCCGCAACGGCTTCGCGCTGCCGCCGCACGTCACCGCCGCCAACCTGCCCGGCGACCGGGACGACCTGGCCCACCAGGGCACCCCCGGCGTGTCCGCGGTGAAGGCGCACACCGGCGCGGTCTTCGCCCCGGCGCTGAGCTGGGCCGACCTGGCCTGGCTGCGGGCGCGTACCCCGGTGCCGTTGCTGGTCAAGGGCATCCTGGACGCGCGCGACGCGGTCCGCGCGGCGGACGCCGGCGTGGACGCGGTGGTGGTCTCCAACCACGGCGGCCGGCAGCTCGACGCCGCCCCGGCCACGGCCGCCGTGCTGCCGGAGGTCGTCGACGCGGTGGGGGAGCGGTGCGCGGTGCTGCTGGACAGCGGCATCCGCAGCGGCACCGACGTGCTGCGGGCGCTCGCCCTCGGCGCGACCGGCGTGCTGGTCGGACGGCCGCTGCTGTGGGCGCTCGCGGCCGGCGGCCGGGCCGGCGCCGAGGCCGCCCTGGCGCTGCTCGCGGCCGAGCTGCGCGACGCCCTCATCCTCAGCGGCTGCCCGGACCCGGCCGCGGCCCGGCGGCTGCGCACCCGGATCGGAGGCTGACGTGGAGCCGGTGGACCTGGCCGTCACGGCGCTGCACGGCAGCGTCGACGACCCCGCGCTGAACTCGATGAACTTCCTCAACGAGGTGGCGCAGCACTACCCGGAGGCGGTGTCGCTGGCCGCCGGCCGGCCCTACGAGGAGTTCTTCGACTCGGCGCTGCTGCACGCGTACCTGGACCGGTTCCGCCGGCACCTCGCCGACGACCTCGGGCTGGACCGGGCGCAGGTCGACCGGACGCTGTTGCAGTACGGGCGGACCAAGGGGATCGTGCACCACCTGGTCGCCCGGCACCTCGCCGTGGACGAGCGGATGACCGTCGACCCGGACACGATCGTGGTGACGGTCGGCTGCCAGGAGGCGATGTTCCTGGTGCTGCGCGCGCTGCGGGCCGACCCGGCCGACGTGCTGTTCGCGGTCGCGCCCACGTACGTCGGGCTCACCGGCGCGGCCCGCCTGGTCGACCTGCCGGTGCGCCCGGTGGCCGGTGGGCCGGACGGGGTGGACCTGGCCGACCTGCGCGCCGGGGTGCGCCGGGCCCGGGCCGAGGGGCTGCGGCCCCGGGCCTGCTACGTGATGCCGGACTTCGCCAACCCGTCCGGGGTCAGCATGGACGCCGCGCACCGCCGCCGGCTGCTGGACCTGGCCGCCGCGGAGGACCTGCTGCTGATCGAGGACAACCCGTACGGCCTGTTCCCGGCGGCCGGCACGGACCGGCGGCCGACGCTCAAGGCGTTGGACACCGCGCGGCGGGTGGTCTACCTCGGCTCGTTCGCCAAGACCGTGCTGCCCGGCGCGCGGGTCGGCTACGTGGTCGCCGACCAGCGGGTGGGCGGCTCCGACGGCACGGTCGGCCCGCTCGCCGACCAGCTCGCGAAGATCAAGAGCATGGTCACGGTGAACACCTCGCCGATCAGCCAGGCGGTGATCGGGGGCGCGCTGCTGGCGCACGACTGCTCGCTGGTGGCCGCGAACGTGCGGGAGCGGGCCGCGTACGCCCGCAATCTGGGTCACCTGGTCGACGGACTGGCGCGGCGCTTCCCGGCCGGCGGGCCGGTGCGCTGGAGCGTGCCGGCCGGCGGCTTCTTCGTGGTGGTCACCGTGCCGTTCCCGGTGGACGACGCGCTGCTGCACCGCTCGGCCCGCGAGTACGGCGTGCTCTGGACGCCGATGGCGCACTTCTACGACGCCGGCACGCCGGTGCGCGCGCTGCGCCTGTCGGTGAGCGCGGTCACGCCGGCGCAGATCGACCTGGGCCTGGACCGGCTCGCCGCGCTGGTCGGCGACGTGACGGCCGGCGTGGGCGCGCCGGCGTGACGGCGCACTGTCGCCGTTCCGGCACCACCCGTGTTCCCCGGCGCGGCGCGCTCCGTTGATAATGGACGGATGGTTGCCTGGGAGTACGCGTTGCTGGTCCGCCGCTATCAGGGGCAGGGCCGCAATTTCCACGTCACGTTCGTCTGGTACGGCCCGGACGGCTCGCGCTCCGACGTGACCGCGTACGGCGACACCGCGATCGCCCACCTCAACCGGGTCGGCCGCGAGGGCTGGGAGCTGGTCTCCGCCGCCGAGGACGTGAACAACGTCCAGGGCAGCACCGAGGTGCACCGCTACCACCTCAAGCGCCCGCTGCGCTGACCCGATAGCGTCTCCCCGCCGGCAGGGGAGGGAGCAGCGGTGGGTCGCTACGTGGTCGGGGTGGACCTGGGCACGCTCTCCGGGCGGGCCGTGGTGGTCGACGTGGTCGACGGCGCCGAGCGGGGCGGCGCGGTGCACGCCTACCGGCACGGGGTGCTGACCGAGCGGCTCCCCGGCGGGCCGGCGCTGCCGCCCGGCTGGGCGCTGCAGGACCCGGCGGACCACGTCGAGGTGCTGCGGACCGCCGTGCCCGCCGCCGTCCGCGCCGCCGGGATCGACCCGGCCGAGGTGGTCGGCATCGGGGTGGACGCCACCTCGTGCACGGTGCTGCCCACCCTGGCCGACGGCACCCCGCTGGCCGAGCTGCCCGACCTGCGGGACCGGCCGCACGCCTGGCCGAAGCTCTGGAAGCACCACGCCGCCCAGCGGCAGGCCGAGCGGATCACCGCCCTGGCCGAGGCGCGCGGCGAGGGCTGGCTGTCCCGCTACGGCGGCCGGGTGTCCGCCGAGTGGCAGCTGGCCAAGGCGCTGGAGATGCTGGAGGAGGACCCGGCCGTGTTCCACCGGGCCGAACACTGGGTGGAGACGGCGGACTGGCTGGTCCGGCGGCTGTGCGGGCGAGCCACCCGCAACGCCTCCGCCGCCGGGTTCAAGGGGCTGCGGCAGGACGGCCGCGACCCGGACGCCGGCTTCCTCGCCGCGCTGCACCCGGAGCTGCCCGGCCTGCTGGCGAAGCTGGACCACGGCCCGCTGCTGCCGCCGGCCGCCCGCGCGGGCCTGCTGACCGAGGAGGCGGCCGGCTGGACCGGCCTGCCCGCCGGCGTCCCGGTCGCGGCCGGGGCCATCGACGCGCACGTGACCGCGGCGGCGGCCCGGACGGTCGCGCCGGGCCGGATGCTCGCCGTGCTCGGCACCAGCACCTGCCTGATCCTGAACGCGGAGCGTCGCCACGAGGTGCCCGGCGTCTGCGGGGTGGTCGCGGACGGGGTGACCGCCGGCCACTGGGGCTACGAGGCCGGGCAGAGCGGGGTCGGCGACATCTTCGCCTGGTACGTCGAGCGCGGGCTGCCCGCCGCGTACGCCGAGGAGGCCGCCCGGCGCGGCCTGTCGCCGCAGGACCTGCTGGACGCGCTCGCCGCCGACCAGCCGGTCGGCGGGCACGGGCTGCTGGCGCTGGACTGGCACAGTGGCAACCGTTCGGTGCTGATGGACCACGAGCTGAGCGGCGTGCTGGTCGGGCTCACGCTGGCCACCCGGCCGGAGGACATCTGGCGGGCGTTGCTGGAGGCGACCGCGTTCGGCGCCCGCACCGTGCTCGAGGCGTTCGGGTCCGCCGGGCTGGCCGTGGACGAGCTGACCGTGGCCGGTGGTCTCACCGCGAACCGGTTGCTGCTGCGCGTCTACGCCGACGTGCTGCGCCGCCCGCTGCACGTGCTGGCCGCCGCGCACCCGGCCGCGCTGGGCGCGGCGATCCACGCGGCGGTCGCCGCCGGCGTGTATCCGGACGTGGAGCGCGCCTCGGCCGCCATGGGCGCGGCCCACCGCGAGACGGTCCACCCGGACCCGGCCCGCGCCGACGCCTACGACGACCTGTACGCCGACTACCGCACCCTGCACGACCACTTCGGCCGGGGCGGCACCGACCTCCTGCACCGCCTCCACGCCCGCCGCGCCCGCCGTCCCGCCCCGGCCGACCCGTCCTCCCCGGGGTGACCAGGGAGTTCGGGTCGGCGGCGGCCGGTCGGAGTCAGGCCAGGTCGACGGTGGGGTAGAGGGGGAACGGGGTGAGCAGGTCGGCGGCCTGCTTGCCGACCTGCTCGGCGACCGCCGGGTCCAGGACGTACTTCGCCTTGGACGCGGCGCCGTCCGGGCCGGTGCCGGCCGTGGTCTGGCTGAGCACGGTGTGGATCAGCTCGGCGGTGGCGTCCATCTCGGTGGCGCCGAGCCCCCGGGTGGTCAGCGCGGGGGTGCCGATCCGGATGCCGGAGGTGTACCAGGCGCCGTTCGGGTCCTGCGGCACCGCGTTGCGGTTGGTCACGATGCCGGAGTCGAGCAGCGCCTGCTCGGCCTGCCGCCCGGTCAGCCCGTAGTTGGACACGTCGATGAGCACCAGGTGGTTGTCGGTGCCGCCGGTGACCAGCGTCGCGCCGCGGCGCAGCAGCCCGTCGGCGAGCGCCTGCGCGTTGTCGACGATCCGCTGGGCGTAGTCGGCGAAGTCGGGGCGCCGGGCCTCGGCCAGCGCGACCGCCTTGGCGGCCATCACGTGCGGCAGCGGGCCGCCGAGCACCATCGGGCAGCCCCGGTCGACCTGGTCGGCCAGCTCCGGACCGCACAGCACCATGCCGCCGCGCGGGCCGCGCAGCGACTTGTGCGTGGTGGTGGTGACGATGTGCGCGTGCGGCACCGGGTCGAAGTCGCCGGTGAAGACCTTGCCGGCGACCAGCCCGGCGAAGTGCGCCATGTCGACCATGAAGGTGGCGCCGACCGAGTCGGCGATCTCCCGCATGATCCGGAAGTTGACCTTCCGGGGGTACGCCGAGTAGCCGGCGACCAGGATCAGCGGCCGGAACTCGCGGGCCGCCTCGGCCACCCGGTCGTAGTCGATCAGCCCGGTCGCCGGGTCGGTGCCGTAGCTGCGCTGGTCGAACATCTTGCCGGAGATGTTCGGCCGGAAACCGTGGGTGAGGTGGCCGCCGGCGTCCAGCGACATGCCGAGCATCCGCTGGTCGCCCAGCTCCCGGCGCAACGCGAACCAGTCCGCCTCGGTGAGGTCGTTGACGTGGCGGGCCTGGGCCTTCTTCAGCGCGGGGGACTCGACCCGGTCGGCCAGGATCGCCCAGAAGGCGACCAGGTTGGCGTCGATGCCGGAGTGCGGCTGCACGTACGCGTGGGTGGCGCCGAACAGCTCCCGGGCGTGCTCGGCGGCGAGCGCCTCGACGGTGTCGACGTTCTGGCAGCCGGCGTAGAAACGCCGACCGACGGTGCCCTCGGCGTACTTGTCGCTGAACCAGTTGCCCATGGTCAGCAGCGTCGCGGGGGAGGCGTAGTTCTCGCTGGCGATGAGCTTCAGCGACTCGCGCTGGTCGGCCAGCTCCGCGCCGATGGCGTCGGCCACCCGCGGCTCGACGGCGCGGATCACCTCCAGCGCGCTGCGGAAGGCGGTGGACTCGGCGTTGCGCGACATGCGACCTCCTGGTGACGTGCGGAAGGCCCAGGCGCTCGGCATGCGTCCTCATGACGAGGCCGCTCCCCGATGGTGCTCCATCTCCACGCGCCAGTCACGGCCCGCGCCGATCCTACCGGGTGGGCCCGCGCCGGACCTGCGGGGTTGGGCCGCCCGTCGTGGGGCACATCCGGTGCGGGGCCGGTCCGCGACGGCGGGACCCGGCCGCAGGGCCGGGTCCCGCGGCGGGTCGGGGCCGGCTCAGGCGACGACGGCGTCGCGCGACTTCTTCAGCGCCGTCGGCTCGGTCGGCGTCTTCGGGGCCTTCGGCCGCAGGTCGAGCATCCGCTGGCCGATCTCCTGGAGCTGGTTACGTCCGAGCGCCTCGCGGACCTTCGGGAACCACTCCTGCTCCTCCTCCTCGACGTGGTGCAGCACGTTCTCGATCAGCACCGTCGTCTTGGCCACGTACCGTTCGTCGTCGGCGTCCATGGTGAACAGCTCGAAGCAGAGCACGTCCGCGACGTGGTGCTCCTCGTACGACTCGAGGATGTCGTCCTCGACGTCCGGCACCAGCTTGCGGACCTCGGGGTACATCACCTCGTTCTCCAGGTAGGTGTGCACCGTCAGGGCCTCGAGGATCTGCGTGACGATCTTCCCGCGCGCGCTCGCCGGGCCGTCCTCGGCGTCCTGGAACGCCTTGAACAGGCGGCGGATCTCCTTGTGGTCCTCCTTGAGCAGGACGATCGCGTCGGTGGACACCGGTACCTCCTAGGGTCGACTGATGTCGGCCCCCCTACCCCCGACCGGATCGGCACAAACCGTGCGTATTACACCGTCGCCAGCGTGTACGGGATCTCGTCGAGCAGCTCGCGGGCGAGGAAACCGATCCGGCCGTAGCGGGGGACCAGCCGCTGCCCGCTCACCGCGTGCGCGAACGCGGCCCAGCAGGCGGCCTGCGCCGGGTCGGCGCCCCGGGAGAGCAGCCCGGCCAGCAGCCCGGCGCGCACGTCGCCGCTGCCGGAGGTGCCCAGCCCGGCGTCCCCGCTCTCCTCCCGCCAGGCCCGGCCGTCCGGGGTGGCGATGTGGCCGTAGAGCGAGACCACCGCGTCGTAGCGGCCGGCCAGCTCGATCGCCTCGGCGTCCAGGTCGTCGCCGGGGTCGCGGTCGAGCAGGTGGCGGGCCTCGGTGAGGTTGGGGGTCAGCACCACCTTGCGGCCCGAGCCGACCAACAGGTCCGGCTCGTGGCTGAGCGCGCCGAGCGCGTACGCGTCGAGCACCAGCGCGGTCTCCGGCCCGGCCGCGCCGAGGACCAGGCGCAGCAGCTCCGTGGTGGTGTCGATGTCGTTCAACCCGGGGCCGACCGTCACCACGTCCGCGTCGGCGACCAGGCCGCCCAGCAGGTCGCCGGGATCGCCCCGGACCGCGCCGTCGCGGTTCTCCGGCAGGCCGACCACCAACGCCTCGGGCACCTGGATGCTGAGCGCGGCGGCGGTGGACTCGGCGGCGGCGAGTTGCAGCACGCCGGCGCCGGCGCGCAGCGCGGCCACGCCGGCCAACAGCACCGCCCCGGGCGTGAACCGGGAGCCGCCGACGACCAGCACCGTGCCCCGGGCCTCCTTGCCGCCGGTCGGTACGGGCAGCGCCCAGTCCCGCAGCAGCGCGGGGGTGATCACGTCAGACCGGCTCGGCATGGACCTCGTCCTCCCTGGTGGGTTGCGCCCCCTGCCGGTGCAGGTGGGTTACGTCGTTGAACAGCTCCGGCGCGAGGCGGCCGGACTCGTCGGCGCGCCAGCCGGTGACCGAGCAGTTGGCGATCACGTGCTCACGGGTGAGCGCCATCAACTCCTCCTCGGTGAGCCCCTCCACCAGGTAACGCAGCAGGAACACCAACGCGTCGTGGCCGAACAGCAGCACCCGGCCGCCCTCGTGGTCGCGACGCAGGTCCCCGAGCAGGGCCCGCAGCCGCAGCGCCACGTCGGTCCACGACTCGCCGCCCGGCGGGCGGTAGTAGAACTTGCCGAGCCGGGCGCGCCGCTGCGCCTCCTCGGGATGGCGTCGGCGCACGCCGTGGCCGGTCAATCCGTCGAGGATGCCCAGCTCCCGGTCGCGCAGCCGCTCGTCGCGGCTCATCGGCACGCTGGTCCCGGCCAGGGCCAGCTCGGCGGTGCACACCGCCCGCAGGTACGGCGACACCACCGCCACGTCCGGCCGGTGCTCCTCGGGCAGGCCGGCCAACCAGCGCCCGGTCGCCCGGGCCTGCTCCTCGCCGGTCGGCGACAGCGGCACGTCCGCGTCGCGGTGGGTGAGGTCGATCAGTTCGGCGCCGGACGTCTCGGCCGCGGTGGCCGCCACGTTCGCCGTGCTCTCGCCGTGCCGGACGATCCAGAGCGATGCCAACTCCGCCATGCGGCCTCCGGTACCCGGGGTCCGGGACGGGTAACCGTGCCGGTCGCCACCGTGCGTGAAGGTGGCGGGAAGGGGTAAGCGGCCGGTTCCGGAAGTCGACACAGGGAGGTGTGCCGTGGCGACCATGGTCCGTGAGCCGATGAGCCCGGTGAAGGACAAGAACTACGACCTGATCCACGCGCTGCAGATGTCACTCCAGCACATCTGGCAACTGGAGACGTACATCGCGGACGCGGAGGACCGGGGCGACTCCGAGCTCGCCACCTGGTTCCGCAAGATCCAGGAGAACAACCGCAAGGCCGGCGACCAGGGCAAGAAGCTGCTGGCCGAGCGCCTGCAGCGGGAGAACGGCTGACCGTCGTCCCGATCGGCCGGGTGGGTGCGCCCACCCGGCCGACGCGTGCCCGGGCGAGGGACAGCGCCGTCCGCATCGATCCGGCAGGATGTCCGGCAGGCCGGGGCGGTCCCGGTCGCCGGGGGGCGGGCATGTCGACGGTGGTCCGGGGTCTGCGCGAGGCGCTGGTGCTCTTCGTGATCGCAGCGGTGGTGATCGCGGTCGCGGTCGGCATCTGGGTCGCGGTCGCCGGTGGTGACTTCGTGCACCGGCTCGGTGCGTCGTTCATCCTGGCCGGCCTCCTGATCGGGGTGACCGGCGACCTGACGCTGAGCCGGATCGGCATGCTGGACGCGCGGTCCGCGTTCGGCCTGCCGCCCGAGCGGGACGACGGCGGCGGCGGGCGGGTCCTGACCGGGGTCGGCGTCTTCCTCTTCGTCTCGGTGCCGCTGATCGTGGTCGGGGCGCTGCTGATCACCTGACGAGATGCCCGCGTGCGGCCGGTCCACGTCGTACGGTGTGGGGCGTGGCGACCACGGCGGCCGAGGAACTCCGGGTGGGGGAGCGGCTGGTCCGCGTCTCCAGCCCCGACAAGCCCTACTTCCCCGAGCGCGGGCTGACCAAGCTGGACGTCGTGCGCTACTTCCTGGCCGTCGGTGACGGCATCCTGCGCGCGCTGCGGGACCGGCCGACCATGCTGGAACGCTGGCCGCGCGGGGTGTTCGAGGGCGCGAAGGTGGCCACCCGGCAGACCAACAAGGGCGACGCGTTCTACCAGAAGCGGCTGCCGGCGGGCGCGCCCGACTGGGTGCGCACCGCGCACATCACGTTCCCCAGCGGCCGGACCGCCGACGAGGTGGCGCCGAGCGAGCTGGCCGTGGTGATCTGGGCGGCCAACCTGGGCACGCTGCGGTTCCATCCCTGGCCGGTGTCGAAGGCCGACGTGGAGCGCCCCGACCAGCTGCGCATCGACCTCGACCCGATGCCCGGGGTGGACTTCGCCCAGGTGGTGCCGGTGGCCCACGAGGTGCGGGCGTTCCTCGCCGAACTGGGCATGGCGGGCTTCCCGAAGACCACCGGCGGTCGTGGCATCCACGTCTACCTGTCGATCGAGCCGCGCTGGAGCTTCGGGGAGTGCCGGCGGGCGGTGCTGGCGCTCGGCCGGGAGATGCAGCGCCGGCTGCCCGACCTGGTCACCACCACCTGGTGGCGGGACCAACGCGACCGGCCGGTCTTCGTCGACTACAACCAGATGGCCCGCGACCACACCATGACCTCGGCGTACTCGATCCGGCCGACACCGCGGGCGCTGGTCTCGGCGCCGCTGGACTGGGCCGAGCTGGACGACGCCCGCCCGGAGGACTTCGACGTGGTGAGCATGCCCGCGCGGTTCGCCGGGCGCGGCGACCCGCACGCCGGCCTGGACACCCGGCGGTACTCCCTGGAGCCCCTGCTGGAGCTGGCCGACCGCGAGGGCCTGGAGTCCCCGCCGGAGCGTTGAACGCTCAGGCCCAGGGGCTCAGGGTCCCGTCGAACTCCTCGAAGACCAGCCAGGTGCGGGTGGAGAGCACCCCGGCGATGCTCTGCACCCGGTCCAGCACCACGTCGCGCAGCGTGGCGTTGTCCGGCGCGCGGACCAGGGCCAGCACGTCGTGCTCACCGCTGAGCAGTGCCGCGTGCTCGATGTAGCGCACCTGGGCCAGCTCGGCGGAGACCTCCCGCCAGGTGTTCTGCTCGATGGTCAGCGCGATGTAGGCCGACGTGCCCAGGCCGGCCGGCTCCGGGGCCACCCGGGCGGTGAAACCGGTGAGCACGCCGTCGCGCAGCAGCCGCTCCACCCGGGCGTACGCGTTGGTGCGCGAGACGTGCACCCGTTCGGCGAGCGTCCGGATGGACAGCCGGGCGTCGGCGACCAGCTCCCGCAGAATCCGCCGGTCGACCTCGTCGAGCGGCCCGACCGAACGTCCCGTTCCGCCCGCCCCGCCCGGTGTGGTGCCGGTCTCCTGGCTCACCCCGCCCGCCTCCCCGTGCCATTCGTCCCGCGTTCATCCCGGATGTTGAGTCAATCATCCCTGAGCAGGAGCATAGGGCCACCACACGTCCAGGAGGTCCCCGCCGTGACGACCACACCCCAGGCGGTCCGCAGGGCATCCCCGCGCACCCGCCGGCCGGCCACCCCGGCCGCTCCCGACCCGACGGCCGGCCTGCTGCCGCAGTCCGAGCCGGTCCGGCTGCTGAACCCGGACGGCACTGCGCTGCCGCCCCGCGACGACTACCCCGAGCCGCCGGTCGAGACGCTGCGCGAGATGTACCGCCGCATGGTCGTCGGCCGTCGCTTCGACACCCAGGCCACCGCGCTGACCAAGCAGGGCCGGCTCGCCGTCTACCCGTCCGCCCGGGGCCAGGAGGCCTGCCAGGTCGGCGGCGTGCTGGCGCTGCGCGACACCGACTGGGTCTTCCCGACCTACCGGGAGTCGATGGCGCTGACCGCCCGCGGCCTCGACCCGGTCGAGGTGCTCACCCTGCTGCGCGGCGACTGGCACTGCGGATACGACCCCGCCGTCACCCGCACCGCGCCCCAGTGCACCCCCCTCGCCACCCAGTCCGTGCACGCCGCCGGCCTCGCCTACGGCGAGTCCTACCAGGGGCGGGACACCGTCGCGCTGACGTTCATCGGCGACGGCGCCACCAGCGAGGGCGACTTCCACGAGGGCGTCAACTTCGCCGCCGTGTTCAAGGCCCCGGTGGTCTACCTGGTGCAGAACAACAAGTACGCGATCAGCGTGCCGCTGTCCCGGCAGACCGCCGCGCCGGCCCTGGCCTACAAGGGCGTCGGCTACGGCGTGCCCAGCGAGCAGGTCGACGGCAACGATCCGGTGGCCGTCCTCGCGGTGCTGAACCGCGCCGTCGCGCACGCCCGCGCCGGCAAGGGCCCGTACCTGATCGAGGCGCACACCTACCGGATGGAGCCGCACACCAACGCCGACGACCAGACCCGCTACCGGGACGCCGAGGAGGTCGAGGCGTGGCGCGACCGCGACCCGATCGCCCGCCTGGAGGCCTACCTGCGGGCCCGCGGCGTGCTGGACGACGCGGCCGTCGCGGCCGTCGCCCAGGAGGCCGAGGAGTACGCCGCCGCGCTGCGCCGCCGGATGGACTCCCAGCCCACCGTCGACCCGCTGAGCCTGTTCGACCACGTCTACGCCGAGCCGACGCCGCAGCTGGTCGAGCAGCGCGAGCTGGTCCGGGCCGAGCTGGAAGCGGCCCGCGACGAGGAGGGGGACGCCTGATGGCCACCATGACCATGGCGAAGGCGCTCAACGCCGCGCTCGCCGACGCGATGCTCGACGACGAGCGGGTGGTCGTCTTCGGCGAGGACGTCGGCCAGCTCGGCGGCGTCTTCCGGATCACCGACGGGTTGCAGGCCCGCTTCGGCGACAAGCGCTGCTTCGACACCCCGCTCGCCGAGGCCGGCATCGTCGGCTTCGCCGTCGGCCTGGCCATGTCCGGGCTGCGGCCGGTGGTCGAGATGCAGTTCGACGCGTTCGCGTACCCGGCGTTCGAGCAGATCGCCTCGCACGTGGCGAAGCTGCGCAACCGCACCCGCGGCGCGCTCAGCGTGCCGATCGTGATCCGGGTGCCCTACGCCGGCGGCATCGGCGGCGTCGAGCACCACTGCGACTCCTCCGAGGCCTACTACGCGCACACCCCGGGGCTGAAGGTGGTCACCCCGGCCACCGTCGAGGACGCGTACTCCCTGCTGCGCGCCGCTGTCGACGACCCCGACCCGGTCGTGTTCCTGGAGCCGAAGAAGCTCTACTTCGGAAGCGGCGAGGCGGAGCTGCCGGCGCGCACCGCGCCGATCGGCACCGCCGTCGTGCGCCGCCCCGGCACCGACGCCACCCTCGTCGCGTACGGGCCGGCGGTGCCGGTGGCGCTGGCCGCGGCCGAGGCGGCCCGGGAGGAGGGCTGGGACCTGGAGGTGGTCGACGTGCGCAGCATCGTGCCGTTCGACGACGCCACCGTCACCGCCTCGGTACGCCGCACCGGACGGTGCGTGGTGATCCAGGAGGCGCAGGGCTTCGCCGGCGTCGGCGCGGAGATCGCCGCCCGGGTGCAGGAGCGCTGCTTCCACGCGCTGCACGCCCCGGTGCTGCGGGTCTCCGGGCTGGACATCCCCTACCCGGCGCCGATGCTGGAGCACACCCACCTGCCCTCGGTCGACCGGGTTCTGGACACCGTCGCCCGGCTGCAGTGGGACGACCAGCCCGACACCCGGTGGGTGGCGGCATGAGCGAACGCACCGAGCGAAGCGAGGGCCGTGAGGCCATGCCCGGCCGGCACGGCATGAGCGAACGCAGCGCTGTCGGTACACGCGACTTCCTTCTGCCCGACCTGGGGGAAGGGCTGAGCGAGGCGGAGATCGTCGAGTGGCGGGTCGCCGTCGGTGACGTGGTGACCGTGGACCAGAGCGTGGTCGAGGTGGAGACCGCCAAGGCCGTCGTCGACGTGCCCTGCCCGTACCCCGGCCGGGTCGTGGCCCTGCACGGCGCGGCGGGCGAGGTCCGCCCGGTCGGCCAGCCGCTGATCACCATCGCGCCGCTCGACGGCGCGGACGCCCCGGACCCGCACGCCACCTACCGCGAGGAGGAACGGGCCGGCTCCGGCAACGTCCTCATCGGGTACGGCACCGGCCACGGCGGCCCGGGTCGACGGCGGCGCCGACCCCGCCTCGCGGCGGCGCCCGAGCCCGCCTCGACGGCCCCCGCGGCCGTCCCCGCCGTCCCGGCCGGTCCTCCGGCCCCGACGGGTCGCGCGGTCCCGGGTGACTCGTCGACGCCGACCGGATCACTCGCGGCCGCGGATCGGGACGCCGAACCGGCGCGGGCCGGTGGACCGGCGGCGGCGCCGCTGGTCATCTCGCCGATCGTGCGGCGGCTGGCGAAGGAGCACGGGATCGACCTGGCGTCGGTGCGCGGCACCGGCCCGGGCGGCGTGATCCGCCGGGTCGACGTGGAGGCGGCCCGGACCGCACCGGCCGCCCGGCTGGCGGCCGTGCCGGACGCCCCGGACGCGCACGTCGGGCTCGCCCCGACCGGCGACGGCGACGTGGTCGTCCCGCTCACCGGCATCCGCAAGGTGATCGCGGACAAGCTCTCCCGCAGCCGGCGGGAGATCCCCGAGGTGACCATCTGGGTCGACGTGGACGCCACCGGGCTGCTGGAGACCCGGGCCGCGATCAACGCCGCCTCCCCGGACGCGCCGGTGAGCATCCTGGCCCTGCTGGCCCGGATCTGCCTCAGCGGTCTTCGGCGGTATCCGCAGCTCAACGCGCGGGTCGACACCGAGGGGCAGCGGATCGTCCAGTCCGCCGGTGTGCACCTGGGCATCGCGGCGCAGACCGACCGTGGGCTGGTGGTGCCGGTGCTGCGCGACGCCCAGCGGTTGACCACCCGGGAGCTGGCCGCCGCGCTCGCGGAGACCACCGCGTCGGCCCGGGCCGGCACGCTGCCGCCGGCGCGGCTGAGCGGCGGCACGTTCACGCTCAACAACTACGGCATCTTCGGGGTGGACGGCTCCACGCCGATCATCAACCATCCGGAGGCGGCGCTGCTCGGCGTCGGCCGGATCGTGGACAAGCCCTGGGTGGTGGACGGGCAACTCGCCGTCCGCAAGGTGACGCAGCTCAGCCTCACCTTCGACCACCGCGTCTGCGACGGCGGGGTGGCCGGCGGCTTCCTGCGCCACGTGGCCGACTGCGTCGAGCAGCCGGCCCTGCTGGTGGCGAACGTCTGACCCGTCCGCCCCACCTCCCTCCGGCCGTTCCACCGACCCCACGGCCCCGGCCCGTACCGCGGGCCGGGGCCACGGTTGTCTCGGCCCTCGCTGCGGCGTCGACCAAGGAGTTTGCGTCGCGAGACGGCTCCGTGCCCGACCCGAACTCCTTGATCAACCTTTGGGGCGAGGCCGGGCATCGTCGGGCGAAGGGGTAGGAGGGGGCGGGGCGCGTGAAACGGGACGAGAGCGGGCGACAAATCCCTGTCCGGTAGCCGTCGGCGCATTTCGCCGCAGCCGTTTCCGAGCAATTCCGCCGAAGGTGCCACAGCGTGACGCCAGGCCTACAGAATGTGGGCGAGGGGATGCGGAAATGGGGGGCGAAATATGTTTGTGAGGCGACGACTGACGCTTTTCGCGATGACTGTCGCAGTCGCGCCACTGGCGGTCGGCGCGTGCACCGCCGGCCCGAAGTCGGTGGCCCGCAAGGCCGAGGCGGCCCCGCCGTCGGTGACCGTGACACCGGTCGACCGGGCCCGGGACGTGCCGATCAGCGCGGAGGTGGGCACGAAGGTCAGCAACGGCAGGGTGACCGCCGTGAAGCTCACCGACGACAAGGGCCGTCCGGTGCCGGCGCAACCGCGCGAGGACGGCTCCGGCTGGGTGCCGGACCGCCCGTTGGCGAATTCCCGGGCGTACACGGCCGAGGTGACCGTGACCGGCGATTCCGGAAAGACCACCACGCGGAAGACGACGTTCACGACGATGGCCAAATCCACCAAACCGGCCGTCACCAGCGAATTGTATTTCCGGGACAACCAGACGTACGGGACGGCGATGCCGGTGGTGCTCGGTTTCGACCCGCCGATCCCGGAGCAGGCGCGGGCGGACGTGCAGCATCGGCTGTTCGTCAAGACCGACCCGCCGCAGCCGGGCACCTGGTCCTGGATGGCCGACGGCAAGCAGGCCGAGTACCGGGCGCCCGACCGGTGGAAGCCGGGCACGAAGATCAGCGTGCGCAGCGCGCTGGAGGGGCTGCCCATCGGCAAGGAGGCGGTGGGCGACGCGGACCGGGTGGCGTCGGCCAAGGTGGGGCGGCAGGTGTCGCTCGACATCGACAACACCACCAAGCAGATGGCCGTCTACCAGGACGGCAAGCTGCTCAAGAAGATCCCGGTCAGTCTCGGCAAGCCGAGCACGCCGAGTTCCAGCGGCACCATGGTGATCATGGAGAAGCACGAGCACACCACGTTCGACACCCGGGGTGAGCCGGACGGCGGCTACGTGGTCGACGTGGACGACGCCCAGCGACTGACCTGGGGCGGCGAGTTCATCCACTCGGCGCCGTGGTCGGAGGGCGAGCAGGGCTTCAACAACACCTCGCACGGCTGCACCAACGTCTCGGCCACCGCCGCCGACTGGCTGATGGGCATCACCCAGGTCGGCGACCTGGTGACCGTCAAGGGCACCGAGGTGCAGCTCCAGCAGGGCAACGGCTTCACCGCCTGGAACGTCGGGTGGAACGAGTTCGCCAAGGGCAGCGCGCTGCCCGTACCGGCGGGCCTGAAGCCCACGCAGAGTCCGACGCCGCACCCGGGCGCGGTGGCCGGCGGGTCGTCGCCCGCCCCGGCCCCGAGCCGGAGCAACAGCGGCGGCTGAACCGGGGGAGGAACGGCCACGGGGCCGGCGTCGCGTCCGCGACGCCGGCCCCGCGCCATCTCAGTCCAGGTCGACGCGGGCCACGCCGGTCGCGGTCAGGCTGCCCAGCCAGAGCTGCCGGCCGTGCTGCCGCACGCCGGTGACCATCGGGTACGCCCCGCTCGGGCCGTGCAGCGTGCGCAGCACTCGGCCCGCGTCGTCGACCAGCGCGACCAGCCCGTAGCGGCGGGGCTGCGGCTGCACCGCGCCCGGCAGCAGGGCGACGATCTGCCGCACCCGGGGATGGGGCAGCAGCCGCTCCATGATCGGCAGGCGTGGGCTGGGCAGCGCGATCCAGTACGTCCCGTCGCCGACCGCGGAGACGTTGTCCGGGTAGGCCGGCAGGTCGGCCAGCACGGTCGCCCGCCCGCCCGGCAGCTCGACCCGCAGCAGCCGGTGGGTGGCGGTCTCGACCAGCATCAGCGCCGACTCGTCCGGGGTGAGCGCCAGCCCGTTGGGGAAGTAGAGCCCGTCCACCACCACGTCGGTGCGCCCGCTGCGCCGGTCGTAGGCCAGCACCCGGCCGTTGGGCCGGTGCTCCAGCAGGTCGCGTTTCCACTGGGACAGCGGGAACCGGTCGGAGCTGTCGGTGAAGTAGACGGTGCCGTCCCGGGCGACCGCCGCGTTGTCGGCCAGGTGCACCGGCGGCCCGCTGCCGGTCAGCTCGTGCACCGCGCCGGCCGGGTCGACCCGCAGCAGCCCCCGGTAGGCGTCGCAGACCAGCAACCCGCCGTCGATCGGGTCCAGCTCGATGCCGAGCGGCCGGCCGCCGGTCTCGGCGAGCAGCGTGGGCCGGGTGCCGGCCGGGGCGTCCGCCGGCCACCACCAGAGCCGGCCGTCCTCGTCGCCGCTGATCGCCCGGCCCTCGGCGTCGATGACCACGTCCTCCGGCCCGTGCCCGCCGGCGGGCAGCGGCAGCAGGTCGGCGCGATCGAGCCGGGTGTCGCCGGGGGCCCACGGCCCGTCCAGCGGCGGCGGCACGGTGGCCGGCTCACGGACCGGCCGGATCAGCAGGGGCGCACGCGGGCGGGGCACAGACACGGCCATCGGCTCATTGTGGCCCGGTCGACGCGTCGACGGCAGCCCTGGCCGGCGTGTCCCCGGGGCGGACCGGTCCGGGGGGTCCGGCTGCACGTGCTCCGTGGGCCGCCGTCGGCGCCGGCAGGGTGGGCTGCGGCCTCGCGCGGGGTCGGTCCGGAGGGGCCCCGTGCGCGGCGCCGGCGAGCGGCTGCGGGATGACCCTGAGCGGCCTCGGGGTCGGCACCCGGGCGCTACCCGGAACCCCCGCGCGGGCGTGGCGGAACTGTCGGTGGGCGCCGGTAGGTTTGCCGCATGGCAGACAGCGGCGACCGCTTCCACGTGGCGACGGAGGTGCACGACCAGGTGGTCGTGCTGCGCCCGGTCGGCGAGATCGACATCGCCACCGTGACGGCGTTCCGGGCCGCGCTCTGGGCGGCGCCGGCGCGGCCGGTGCTGCGGATCGATCTGTCCGGCGTCCGGCTGCTCTCCGCGGCCGGGGTGCGCGCGCTGGTCGCCGCGCACCTGCGGGTGCGGGCGCGCGGCGGCGAGCTGGTGCTGGTCGACCCCGACCCGGTGGTCTCCCGGGTGCTGCGGGTGACCGGGCTGCACCGGGTGCTCCCGGTGCGCGACTCGACCCGCCCGCCGGAGCTGCTCGCCTGCGCGGCCTGACCGCCGCCGACACGCCTGACCGTCGCCGACACGCCGCCGACATGCCGCCGGGCCGCCGGCGCGATGCCGACGGCCCGGGGGACGGGAGCGCTCAGCGCACGCCGAGCAGGTCCACCACGAAGACGAGCGTCTCGTTCGGCTTGATGACGCCGCCGGCGCCGCGGGCGCCGTAGCCCAGGTGCGGCGGGATGGTGAGCCGGCGCCGGCCGCCCACCTTCATGCCGATCACGCCCTGGTCCCAGCCGGCGATGACCTGGCCGCCGCCGAGCGGGAACTCGAACGTCTCGCCCCGGTTCCACGAGGCGTCGAACTCGCGGCCGGTCGAGTGCGCCACGCCCACGTAGTGCACGCTGGCCAGCTGGCCCGGGCGGGCCTCCGGGCCGTCGCCGACCGTGATGTCCTCGATGACGAGATCGGCGGGCGGCGCGCCCTCGATCGGGCCAACCTCGGGCTTGTCCATGAGCGGGTCTCCTCGGTGCTGACGGTGTGGTCACCGTCGATCCTGCCCGATCGCGACCGGCCGATACGCGCCGGTCCCCGCCGGGGCGCGGCGGGGGCGTACGACCGGGCGGGCGCCGCCTGTCGGCGACGCCCGCCCGGGGCGACCTGCTCTCGATGACCTCACTTCAGCCAGGGGAGGCGCTGGACCAGGGGGAGCTTCGCCCAGGCGCGGCCGAGGCCGAGGGTGTTGCCGGCGCCGACCAGAGCCAGACCGGCGAGCAGGCCCGCGTAGATGAGGTGGTCGTCCATGAAGGGGTTGTTCTCGGGAGGCAGCACCGCCGTCCACATCAGGACCAGGAGCAGCCCGCCGGTGACGGCGGCGATCCGGGTGCCGATGCCGAGCAGCAGGGCCACGCCGATGCCGAGCAGGCCGAGCATGAACAGCCAGTCCGCCCAGGCCGCGCCGGCGATGTCGTGGTAGATGTCCGCGAACGGGCCGGCCACCGCGTTGCCCAGGAAGCCCTTGGTCGGGCTGCCGCCGTTGATCCAGGCGTTCTTCGCCGGGGTCTCGTGTCCCAGGCCGAACATCTTGTCGAGGAAGGCCCAGAGGAACGTCCAGCCCAGGGCGAGCCGGAGCCCGGCCCAGACGTACCGGGTGGCCTTCTGGCGGGGGGTCTCGACCGCCGGAGCGATGGTGGCGGCGGGGGTCCGCTCGATTGTCGCGGTCATGGTCTCCACGTCCCTTCTGTGCCTCGCACCGCGTTCCCGGTGGCACCTTCATTCCACTCCCCGGCGGTGGCCGGCAGCAGGGCCGACGGTGCCCCCGTGACCGGGTCCTTGGTCCCGTCCCGACCCGGTCCGGAGGGCCCCCGGCGGACCGGTCCGCCGCCTCTGCCCGGGTGCCGGGGCGGCGGCCTAGCGTCGCTGGTGCAGGCCCGGCACGAGGAGGTCGTGATGAGGACGTGGCAGGTGGCCGACGTGATGACCAGGGACGTCGCGACGGTGGGCGAGGACACCCCGTACCGCGACGTCGTCGACGTGCTGGTCCGGGAACGGGTCAGCGGGGTTCCGGTGGTGGACTCGTTCCACCGCGTGCTCGGGGTGGTCTCCGAGGCGGACCTGCTGCACAAGGTGGAGCGGTCCGGCCACCCGGACGAGCGGCGGGTTTTCGAGGGACGACGCCGGCGTACCGCCCGGGAGAAGGCGGGCGCGCTGGTGGCCCGCGACCTGATGACCGCGCCGGCGGTCACCACGCACGAGCGGGCGTCGCTGGCCGCGACGGCCCGGCTGATGGACCGCGAGGCGGTCAAGCGGCTGCCCGTCCTCGACGACCTGGGCCGGCTGGCCGGCATCGTGACCCGGGGCGACCTGCTCCGGGTGCACCTGCGCACCGACGCGGAGATCCGCGAGGACGTGGTGCACGAGGTGCTGCGTCGGGTGCTCTCCGTGCGCGACGGCCTGGTGACGGTCCAGGTCCGCGGCGGGGAGGTCACCATGGACGGACGGCTGGACCGGCGCAGCGCCGTCGACCTCGCCGGCCGCCTGGCGGGCCAGGTCGCCGGCGTGGTCGCGGTGCACAACGCCGTCGGGTACGACGTGGACGACACCACGCTGATGGAGTTGGACCCGGTGCACGCCACCCCGATCGCCTGACCGTCCCCGTTCCGGGCCCCCGCCGACGCCGGCGGGGCCCGGAACGTGTCGGACGTCCGGCCCCCCCGCGACCGGCGACGGCCACCCCGTGTCCGGGGCGGCCGTCGCCGTGCCGACGGTCAGCCGCGCAGCGCCGGCTCGGTGGAGACCCGGGCCGCCGGGACCGGCACCGGGACCACGACCACCGGGCAGCTCGCCTTGCGGACGCACTCCTCACTGACCGAGCCGAGCACGGTGTGCCGCAGCCGGTTGTGCCCGTGGCTGCCCAGCACCAGCAGGTCGGCCGTGCGGGCGGCGGCGGTCAGCACGTCCGCCGGCCGGCCCTCGGCCACCTCCCCGGCGACCGGGTGGCCAGCGCCCTGCCGCCGGCCGAGGTCCGCGATCGCCCGGTCGAGCAGCTCCTCCGCGTGTCGCCGCTCGTCGGCCGGGTTCGTCGCGGTGGTCGGCCCCGCCTCGATGCCGTCCCACCGCCAGGCGACCACCGCCTGCACCGTGCCGCCGCGCGCCGCCGCCTCGTCGGCGGCCCAGTCCAGGGCGCGCCGGCCGCCGTCCGACCCGTCGACGCCCACCACGATCAGTCGGTTCTGGTCCATGGCCCACTCCCTTCGTCCTGCCCGCAGTGCACACCCGCGGCGGCGACCCCAGACAGGCGCGAAGGACCCGATCGGGCGGGCCGTCCGCCCCGTTCCGCCGGCGACGGGTCAGACCGGGGCGGCGAGCTGGGCGGCGAGCAGCGCCGGCGCCTCGGCGAGCGAGGGGCCGTACCAGGTGAGGTGCCGGCCCGAGACCAGCACCGAGGGCACCCCGGGGAACGCCTCCGGTCCGTCGTCGGCGGTGAACCGGTACGGCTCGTCGGGCAGCACCACCAGCTCCGGCGCGCGGGCGCGCAGCACGTCCAACGCCGGTCGGGGATAACGCTCCGGATCCCCGGCCCAGCCGTTGACCACACCGAGCCGGCGCAGCACGTCCCCGGCGAACGTGTCCCGGCCCAGCACCACCCACGGCCGCCGCCACACCGGCACCACCGCGGTGCGGACCCGCGCCGGCGCGGGCGGGGCGGCCCAGGCCCGGCGGGCGGCCCGCAACCACGGCGGCTCGTCCGGCGCGCCGAGCGCGGCGACCAGCTCGCCGAGCTGGTCGAGGGCCTCCGGCACGGTACGCGGGAAGGTGACCCGCACCGGCACCCCGGCCGCGCGCAGCGCCTCCGCGTCGGCCAGCCGGTTCTCCTCCTCGTTGAGCAGCACCAGGTCGGGCGCGAGCGCCAGGACCCGGTCCAGGTCGGGATACTTCGTCCCGCCGACCCGGGTCACGTCCAGCCCGTCCGGGTGGGTGCACCAGTCGGTCGCGCCGACCAGCACCTCCGGGCGGGTCGCCGCGACCGCCTCGGTCAGCGAGGGAACCAGTGACACCACGCGCACGGTCGTCCTCCTCGTACCGCCCATCCTGGCGCATCGACGGCCGCCGGTCGGGTGGCCGGCGCCGGCGGACCGGTCGACAATGAGCGGATGTCTCACCGCCCCGCCGCCCTGCCGGCCCCCGACTACGGCGTCCCACCGGCCGAGGCGCTGCCCCGGGCCCGTGAGTTCGCCGACCAGCTGGTCCGCCGACGCACCGTACGCGACTTCAGCGACCGACCGATCCCACCCGGGGTGCTGGCCGAGGCGTTGCGGGCCGCCGCGTCGGCGCCGAGCGGGGCGAACCGGCAGCCGTGGCGGTTCGTGGTGCTGACCGATCCGGCGCTGAAGCGACGCCTGCGGACCGCCGCGGAGGCCGAGGAGCGCGTCTTCTACGAGCGGCGTGCGCCGGAGGAGTGGCTGGCCGCCTTGGCCCCGCTCGGCACCGACGCCAGCAAGCCGTTCCTGGAGACCGCGCCGGCGGTGATCGTGGTGTTCGAGGTGCACCGCGGGCCCGGTTCGCCCCGGCCCTACTACGTCAAGGAGTCGGTGGGGATCGCCGTCGGGTTCCTGCTCGCCGCGCTGCACCGCGCCGGGCTGGCCACGCTCACCCACACGCCGAGCCCGATGCGCTTCCTCAACGAGCTGCTCGACCGGCCGGCCGAGGAGCGGGGCAACCTGATCATCCCGGTCGGCTATCCCGCGCCCGACGCGACCGTGCCGGACATCGACCGGAAGCCGCCGACCGAGGTGGTCCTCTGGCGCTGACCGGTCAGCGCACGGCGGGCGCCGGCTCGGGTTCCAGGCCCGCCACCGGCACGCCCTGCCGCACCGCCCACTCCACCGCGGCCCGCAGGTCCGCCGTGGGCAGCGGCCGCCGGGTGGTCACCGCCACGGCCGCGTGCACGGTGTACGCGAGGAACGGGTACGACCGGGCCAGCTCACCGATGGCCTCGTGCAGCCGCGCCACCACGGCCAGCGCCTCCGGCTCGCCGAGCGCCGGCAGGACGAGCTGGAACTCGTTGTCGGCGACGCGAACCGCCCGGTCGACCGGGCGCAGCACACCGGTGACCGCGGCCAGGACGGCCTGACCCTCCCGGGCGACGCTGCGCCGGCCGAAGCGTTCCGGCGCGCCGGCCGGCTCGTCCACCCGCAGGCCGACCAGCGCCACCGGCAGCGTGCCGGAGGCGGTCACCCCGTCCGCGTCGGTCCATCGGCGCAGGCCCGGCACGTCGAGCATGCCGTCGGTCGGCTCGACCGCGCGTACGCCCCGGTCGCCGCGCCGGGCCAGCAGCCGCAGCGCCGCCTCGGCCCGGGACTCGCCCGGCCCGGCCGGGATCTCCCGTACCCGGGCCACCGCCTCGTCCAGCGCGGACCGGGCCGCGGCGGGCAGCCGCTCGGCGAGCCGCTCCCGCAGCCGGATCACCTCGTGCAGCGCCTCGTCCCGGCGGAACCCCCAGCGTCCGTCGAAGAGCCGGCCGGACTCCAGCGTCGGCGCCGGCCCGACCTCGCCCCGGTCGTACGCGACGAGCGTGGCGCCGAAGCGCGGGGTCAGCGCCACCACGCTCCACTCCCGGGCCAGGTCCTCGGTCTCGTCCAACGCCACCCCGTACGCCCGGTCGGGCAGGTCGGGCGGGGGGCCGCCGACCATGCCGACCACGGTGGCCGCGGCCCGGCCGGCGATGCGCCGGTAGACCTCGCGCTCCCGGTCGAAGTACGGCAGTCGCTGGAAGAGCGCGAGCACCACCAGCGGGCCGTCCTCGGCCTCGGCCAGCGCGGCGCGTTCGATGGCGTGGGATACGGCGACGAGACTGCGTTTGGTGAATCGCTCCGGGGTCCGTCCGCTGTGCACCCGCCGAGCCTAGAGGGCAGGACCGGGTGGCGCACCGGCCGGCGGGTGCCCGGATTCGCCCGCACCGCCGAGGCGGTCAGCATGATCGACGCCCTACACTCGGGCGTCGAGGCGAGCGACGGACGGATTGTGGCGAGATGACGAGCACCGGCAGCGTGGCCGTGTCCTGGTTGCGGCCGGTCCCGCCGGGTGTGCCGTCCCGGTTCACCCGGGCCGGCCAGGTCGGCTACCCCGACCGGCGCCTCGGCGAGCTGGTGCAGGGCCGCCCGCCGGGGGTCACCGGCAGTCAGTGGAGCACCGCCGGCCGCGCCGGCCTCGACCTGGTGGTGTGCGCGGCCGACACCGGACTTCCGCGCTTCGCGGTCAGGTTCACCACGCCGGCGGCCGACGGATCGCCGGCCCGCCGCGCGGAACGGCTGACCGACGCGGTCTGCGCCGCCGTCGGAATGCCGCTGGTGCGGGTCGAGTCGCCGACGCTCGGCGGTGCGGACCAGGCACGCCGGTTCGCCGAGTACGTCGTCGACGCCCGGGCCTACGCCGCCGGGACCGACCCGGACGACGGGGACACGATCGGGTTCCGGGACATCGAGGGCCGGCTCCCGGACGGCCGGCGGGGCCTGGTCAACGACCTCGGCGCGTTGGCCCGGGTCGACGCGGTCGAGGCGTACGTGGCGGGCCGGCTGGCCGACCCGATCGTGCGCGGCCTGCACGTGCGGTGGACCGACGGCCCGGCGGAGGGTTGGGGCTGGGTCGAGGTGCGGCCCGGCCGGTGCCTCGTCGAGCGGGTCCGGCTGACGTCCCGGGGGTTCGCGTGCGGGGTGGAGCCGGGACGGCTCGCCGAGGACTTGGCCGTGGCGGCGCTGGGGGAGCGGCTGCGTGACCTCGACGCGGCGGCGCCGTCCCTGGTGGACCGGGACGACCTGCGCGGGCAGGTGCGACGCCTCGCCGAGCGGCGGGACTCGTTCGACGGTGGCTTCGCGTTCGACCACCTCTGGGTCGACTGAACCGGGCCGTCGCGGCCCGCCGATTTTTTCGATCTCCGGTTGAACCTTCGCCGTCGGCGCTCCGTACCTAAGCGGGAATGGACGCAGATCTTCCCGCCGCGCCCGGACGGCGCGGAGACGGTGCGGAAAGGGCACCGTCGGCCATTGACGCGCGACTCGTACGTCGCAGTGATCTCACCCCGAGGATTCGTCGTTCCGCCGGGATCACCAGTCAACTACCGGATCGAGAAGGAGAGCAATTCGATGCGCAGGTCCACACGGGCGCGCCGGTCATCCGGTAACGCGCGGAGCAAGCGGATGCTGGCCGTGGTCGGCACGCTCGCGGTCTTCGGCGGCATCGTCGCCGTCACCCAGATCTCGTCTGCCCAGGACCGGCGGACGAGCACCCGTGCCGCCTCGGCGTCCTGTGTGGCCCCGAGCCCGGGGGCGACCGCCCCGGGCGGCCAGGGCAGCACCACCCGCACCTGGCAGAACGGCCGCTGGGTCCGTAACCACTGGGGTGACGGGCAGATGTCTTCGGCCGAGTGTCAGCAGACCCGGGGCGGCGGCGCGGGCGCCGGCACCCCGACCGTGGCCTGCCCGGACGTCCGCGGCAAGCTGCCGCAGGTGCCCGGCCGGGCCCGCGCCGAGGTGGACCGCAACCTGGCGCTGCTGGAGAGTCAGATCGCCGAGGCGAACCGGCGGCTCGCGCGGGACGGCCGCAACGGTGGCGACTTCATCAACAACGCCATCCTCCGTCCGCTCGCCGACAAGCGCACCGCGACGATCAACCGGATCGCCACCGCGATCGGCCGGGGCGGCCAGCGTCCGCAGGGCCTGGAGCAGCTCGCCCAGTGCGCCCTCGCCGACAACGCCCAGAACGGCGGCCAGAACGGCGGCGGCCAGAACGGCGGGAACAACAACGGCGGTGACAACGGGGGTCAGAACGGCGGCAACAACGGCGGTGACAACGGGGGCCAGAACGGCGGCAACAACGGCGGGAACAACGGGGGCCAGAACGGCGGCAACAACGGCCTGGAGGTGCTCGCCAAGGACTGCAGCGGAAGCCAGCTGGAGGCGCACAACGGTTTCCAGAACGGCAACCGGTGCGTGAGCACCGCGTTCGGTGAGGTCGGCGCCGCGGCGAACAACCCCTCGCTGCTCATCACCCAGTTCCCGAACCAGGTGCAGCGCAACCAGCCGTTCACGCTCCGGGTCACCACGAAGAACCTGGTGCGGGACCGCTTCCTCGCCGCCGGTCAGGGTGGCTACTACCTGGAGAGCTCGCTGCTCAACGGCCAGGGTCTGGTGCGCGGCCACTTCCACACCGCCTGCCGGATGCTCGGCAGCACCCGGCAGCCTCCGAACCCGCAGGATGTGCCCGCGTTCTTCGTCGCGACCGAGGACGGCCGGGGCGGATCCCAGCCGGACGACGTGCTGATCCAGATCCCGGGCCTGCCGGAGTCCGGCCTGGCGCAGTGCTCGGTCTGGGCCGGTGACGGCTCGCACCGCATCCCGATGATGGAGCGGGCCAACCAGACCCCCGCCATCGACGTCGTGCGCATCCAGGTCAACTGACCCGATCCACCGTCGGCCGGAGCCGCCCGGGACCCTTCCCGGGCGGCTCCGGCGTCGTTGCGTCCGAGTCGTCGATCAGGAGTTCGCGTCCCGGCCCGCGCCGACTCCCGACGCGAACTCCTTGATCAACGGAGGAGGGGCGGGGCGGGCGGGCGGAGAAAATTGGTGCCGGTGGGATCGGGGGGTGTGAAAATTGTCGACCTGGGGAAAGTCGACGGGGCCACGCCGATTTCTCAGCGTGACCCCGGGATGCCCGACGGTGAACCGGGAGCGTTCAGCGGTTCTTGTAGGCCTCGACGACCGAGACCGGGATGCGACCCCGCTCGGAAATCTCGTAGCCGTTCTTGGTGGCCCATTCGCGGATGGCGCGGTTCTGCTCGCGGTCCATTCCCGAGGTGCTCGGCCGGGTCACGCGCCGGGTCGCCCGGCCGGTGTCGGCCGGGCCGCGACCGATTCGCCTGCCAGCGCTGATGTACGGGTCCAGTGCCTTACGCAGGACACCGGCGTTCTCGTCGGAGACGTCGATCGTGTAGGCCACGCCGTCCAGGCTGAACTCGACGGTCCGATCGGCCTTTCCACCGTCGAGGTCGTCGGTCAGAACGGTGATTACTTTCCTTGCCATCGCCATTACTCCCTGTGTCGGGCGGGGTGTGGCTAAGAGTTTGACCTACCAAGCGGTAATTTCGCAACAATACCCGACTCCTGCCATTCGGCGGGTCGCGTAAACGGTGGTGCGGCAAATGGGGTCTGCACACGGGAGCGTCGATGCGGGCGGGGCGTGGAAGTGGCGTGGGTCACAAGCCGGAACAAGGGGCACGGTTTGTTACTTGAGCCAAACACGCTCAACCAACGTGATGGCAGGTGTTCGATGGCAACTCTTCCGGTACTTCCCCTGACCGACGCCGTCCTGCTGCCCGGGATGGTCGTCCCGGTGACCCTCGACCCGACCACGCAGGCCGCGGTAGACGCGGCCCGGGCCACCGGCGACAGGCAACTCCTGGCCGTGCCCCGCATCGACGGCGAGTACGGCTCCGTCGGCGTGGTCGCCACCATCGAGAAGGTCGGCCGGCTGCCCGACGGCGAACCGGCCGCGGTGGTGCGCGGTCTCGCCCGTGCCCGCATCGGCTCCGGCGTACCCGGCCCCGGCGCGGCCCTCTGGGTCGAGGCGACCGCCCTCGACGAGCCCGCCCCCGCCGGCCGGGCCCGGGAACTGGCCCGCGAGTACCGGGCGCTGATGACCTCGGTGCTCCAGCAACGCGGCGCCTGGCAGGTCATCGACGCCATGGAGCGGATGACCGACCTCTCCGAGCTGGCCGACTCGGCCGGCTACGCGCCCTGGCTCAGCCTGGCGCAGAAGACCGAACTGCTCGCCGCGCCGGACGTCACCGCCCGGCTCGAGCTGCTGGTCGGCTGGGTGAAGGAGCACCTGGCCGAGCAGGAGGTCACCGAGCAGATCACCAGCGACGTCCGCGAAGGGCTGGAGAAGTCCCAGCGCGAGTTCCTGCTCCGCCAGCAGCTCGCCGCGATTCGCAGAGAACTGGGCGAGGACGAGCCGGACGGCTCCGCCGACTACCGCTCCCGGGTGGAGTCCGCGGACCTGCCCGAGAAGGTGCGCGAGGCCGCCCTGCGCGAGGTCGGCAAGCTGGAGCGGGCCAGCGACGCCTCACCGGAGGCGGGCTGGATCCGTACCTGGCTCGACACCGTCCTCGAGATGCCGTGGAACACGCGTACCGAGGACAACACCGACCTGGCCGCGGCGCGGGCGGTGCTCGACGCCGACCACGCCGGGCTGACCGACGTGAAGGACCGCATCCTGGAGTACCTCGCGGTGCGCAACCGCCGCGCGGAGCGCAACCTCGGCGTGGTCGGCGGTCGCGGCTCCGGCGCGGTGCTCGCCCTCGCCGGCCCGCCCGGTGTCGGCAAGACCAGCCTCGGCGAGTCGGTCGCGCGGGCGCTCGGGCGTACCTTCGTCCGGGTCTCACTCGGCGGCGTCCGCGACGAGGCGGAGATCCGGGGCCACCGGCGCACCTACGTCGGCGCGCTGCCCGGCCGGATCGTGCGCGCCCTGCGGGAGGCCGGCTCGATGAACCCGGTCGTGCTGCTCGACGAGGTCGACAAGCTCGGCGTGGGCTACTCCGGCGACCCGGCGGCGGCCCTGCTGGAGGTGCTCGACCCGGCGCAGAACCACACCTTCCGCGACCACTACCTCGAGGTCGACCTCGACCTGTCCGACGTGCTGTTCCTGGCCACCGCCAACGTGGTGGAGTCGATCCCCGGCCCGCTGCTGGACCGGATGGAGCTGGTCGGCCTGGACGGCTACACCGAGGACGAGAAGGTGGCGATCGCGCGGGACCACCTGCTGCCCCGGCAGCGGGAGCGGGCCGGGCTCACCGCCGAGGAGGTGACCGTCACCGACGAGGCGCTGGCGCTGATCGCGGGTGAGTACACCCGGGAGGCCGGGGTCCGGCGGCTCGAACGGGCCCTCGCCAAGATCCTGCGCAAGGTGACCGTGGCGTTGGCGTCCGACCCGGCGCCGGTCCGGGTCGACACCGGCAACCTGGCCCGCTACCTGGGCCGGCCCAAGTTCACCCCGGAGTCGGCCGAGCGGACGGCGGTGCCCGGCGTGGCGACCGGCCTGGCGGTCACCGGCGCCGGCGGCGACGTGCTCTTCATCGAGGCGACCAGCATGGAGGGCGAGCCGGGCCTGACCCTCACCGGTCAGCTCGGCGACGTGATGAAGGAGTCGGCGCACATCGCGCTGTCGTACCTGCGCTCCAACGGTCGACGGCTCGGCATCGACCCGAACGCGCTCGCCGGACGGCGGATCCACGTGCACTTCCCGGCGGGCGCGGTGCCCAAGGACGGGCCGAGCGCCGGCATCACCATGGTGACCGCGCTGGCCTCCCTGGTGACCGGCCGCCCGGTGCGGCCGGAGTTCGGGATGACCGGCGAGGTGACGCTCTCCGGCCGGGTGCTGCCCATCGGCGGCGTGAAGCAGAAGCTGCTCGCCGCGCACCGGGCCGGCCTGACCGAGGTGATCATCCCGAAGCGCAACGAGCCGGACCTGGACGACCTGCCGGCCGAGGTGCGCGAGGCGCTGACCGTGCACACCCTGGCCGACGTCGCGGACGTGCTCGCGCTGGCGCTGCGCCCGGCCGACGTCGACGCGCAGACGCTCGGCGGCCAGCCCGTCGCCGCCTGAGGTGAAAGGAAGGGCCCCCTGTTAACGCCTCGTGCATGGCAGGGGGCCCCTCTTAACCGCCTTACCGGTGGTCGTCGCCGTCGCGGTCGCGGCGGACGGTGGCCTTGCGCCCCTTGATGGTGCTGCCCCGCAGTCCTCGGATCACCTCGTCGGCCATCGCCTGCGGCACCTCGACCAGCGAGAACCGGTCCGCGATCTCGATCGAGCCGATGTCGCGCCCGTTGATCCGGGTCTCGCCGGTGATCGCGCCGACCAGGTCCTGCGGCCGTACCCCGGCCCGCCGGCCCAGCCCGATGAAGACCTGCGTGGTGCCCGCGCCCCGGGACCGGGTGCCACCGCGCCGGTCCCGGCTGTCGTACCCGGGCCGCGCCTCCCGGTTCGGCCGGACGGCGACCTGGGGGATCTCCTCCTCGTCGGCCGTGCCGGGCAGGGTGGCCTCGTGGGCCAGCCGGACCGCGGCGAGCGCCACCTCCATCAGGTCGAACTCGTCGGTCAGCGACTCGACGACCGCCCGGAACGGCTCCAGGTCGTCCTCCAGCAGCGACTCCCGCACCGCGGCCTGGGTCAGCTCGAAGCGCCGGGTCCGCAGGTCGGCCACCGTGGGGATCTTGTCGACCGAGATCCGCTGGCCGGTGACCCGCTCGATCGTCTTGAGCATCCGGTGCTCGCGCGGCTCGGCGAGGGTGATCGCCACGCCCTCCCGACCGGCCCGGCCGACCCGGCCGATGCGGTGCACGTACGACTCCGGCGCCGAGGGCACGTCGTAGTTCACCACGTGGGTGAGCTGCTCGACGTCCAGCCCGCGGGCCGCCACGTCGGTGGCGACCAGCAGGTCAGCGGTGCCGGCGCGCAGCCGACCCATCACCCGGTCCCGCTGCTCCTGGCTCATCCCGCCGTGCAACGCCTCGGCCCGGTAGCCGCGGCCGTTCATCGTCTCGGTGAGCCGGTCGACCTCCTCCCGGCTGCGGCAGAACACGATGGCGGCGGTCGGCGACTCCACGTCCAGCACGCGACCCAGCGCGGCCGGCTTGTGCGCCCGCGCCACCAGGTACGCGCTCTGCCGCACCCGCGGCGCCGCCCCGGCCACCGCCTGCTCCCGCTCGATCCGGATCCGGACCGGGTCGGTCAGGTGCTGGCGGGCGAGCCCGTCGATGCGGGCCGGCATGGTGGCCGAGAAGAGCACCGTCTGGCGGCCCTCGGGCGCGTGCTCCAGGATCGCCTCGATGTCCTCGGCGAAGCCCATGTCGAGCATCTCGTCCGCCTCGTCCAGCACCACCGTGGCCACCGAGCCCAGCCGCAGCGTGCCCCGGGCGATGTGGTCGAGGGCCCGCCCGGGCGTCGCCACCACCACGTCCACCCCGTGGTCGAGCGCGCGCAACTGCCGGCCGATCGGCTGCCCGCCGTAGATCGGCAGCACCCGGGCGCCGAGGTCCTTGCCGTAGCGGTGGAACGCCTCGGAGACCTGCACGGCCAGTTCCCGCGTCGGCACCAGCACCAGCGACACCGGGTCGCCGCCCGGCCGGTCCGCCGGCATGCGGTGCAGCAGCGGCAGGGCGAACGCGGCGGTCTTGCCGGTGCCGGTGGCCGCCTGCCCGAGCAGGTCCCGACCGGCCAGCAACGGTGGGATGGCCTCCCGCTGGATCGGGGTCGGCTCCTCGTAGCCGAGGGCGGACAGCGCGCCCAGCAGTTCGGTGCGCAGCCCGAGATCCGCGAAGGCGGTGGCGTCCTCGGCGTCGGCGGGAAGGGCGGGGTCGGTCGGGGTCGGTGCGGAACTCATGTGGCAAGCCTTTCATCACCGCCGGACGGTGGTCGCGGCGACCGGCGTAAACGTTCGCCGCGCCACCCCCGGCGTCCGTGCGGGTGAGCCGGCCCGGCCCCGTGACCGGGCCGGCTCACCCGGACGTGACGGCCAGCAGGGTGGTCACCCCCACCGCCACGTCCAGCGCGATGCACCACTGCGCGTACCCGCGTGGCACCACCCCGTCGGCGCGGTGGTGCCACAGGTCCCAGCCGGCGTGCCCGAGCCAGCCCAGGCCGACGAGCGTGCCGGCGACCCCGGCCGGCGCGGCCAGCGCCACGGCCGCCAGGCCACCCCAGACGGCCAACCCCACGAGCTGGACGGCGAGCTGACGCCGGTCGCCGAACCGCCGTCGCCAGGCGCCGAGGACCAGGTAGCCGCCGGGCAGCACGAGCAGCGTCCACGGCGAGAACACCGTCGGGGCGAACCACAGGTCGGCGGTCATGAGCAGCGCCAGCCCGACCGGCCAGCGACGGGCCACGGCCGCCGCCACCGGGTGCCGCCGGGGCGGCGCGGCGACCGGGTGCCGGTGCCGCAGCGCCACCAGCGCCATCGCCGGCACCATCAGCAGGTGACCGCCGAGCAGCAGCGCGTCGTCCCCGACCCACCCCGTCCACCAGGGCGGCAGGAGCAGCAGGAACGGCACGTACATGGCCGCGCTCATCTCCCCGGTGGCGGCCCACGCGTCGCCCCGGTACCACATCCAGGCGACCATGCCCAGCGCCATGTTCGTCGCCATCACCAGCGCGCCCACGTCCGGCCGGGCCAGCACGCCCGCACCGCCCAGCAGGTCCCCGCCCACCCGCCACAGCGGGCCGAGCAGCACCATCCCGGCCACCATCGCCACGACCATCCCGGCCAGGTGCCGGGTCCGTCCCCACCCGGCCCACCGCCGGGGTACGCCCACCGTCATCTCCGTCATGCCCCGACCCTGCCCGGGCCGGGCGTACCGGGACAGGCGCGTCCGTCACCGGAAATCCGTGCGGAACGCACGGGTCGGTCGTGACATTCCGCAGCGGTCCGCCGGGCCCGGCACCACCTAGGATCGGCGGGCATGACGGTCGATTCGGCGGACCACCGGCTGCGCCGGGCCCGGCGGGTCACCCTGCTGTCGCTGGCCACGAACGTGTGGACCACGGTGCTGCTGCCCGTGGCCGGCCTGGCCCGGGAGCCGGATCCGCTGCGGGCGACGCTCGGCGCCGTCGGCCTGCTCGCCTTCACGGCGGCGCAGGTGGCGGTGCTGCACGCGGCGGTGACGCCCTGGCTCGCCACGGCCGCCCGGCGGCGCCGGCACCTCGCCCTGGTGGCGGCCGCGCTGCTCAGCCTGCCCCTGGTCGGCCCGGTCGCGGCGGGCGCGTGGCCCACCTGGGCCTGGCTGGGCGCCTCCCTGGTCGGCATGACGCCGCTGCTGCTCCGGCCCGCTGCCGGGGTCTTCGCCGCGACGGGCGTGCTCGCGGTCTCGGCGGCGGTCACCGCGGCGACCGGTGGACCGCTGCCCACCGCGCTGCTGGTCACCGGCGGGGTGGGCACCGGCATCGCCGCGCTCACCTGGGTGCAGGTCTGGTTCTGGGACGTGCTCGTGGAGGCCCGGCAGGGTCAGGCGGCCCGGGCCCGACTGGCCGCGGCCGAGGAACGGCTGCGCTTCGCCCGCGACGTGCACGACCTGCTCGGGCACGACCTCACCGTGATCGCGCTCAAGGCCGAGCTGGCGGAACGGCTGGCGAGGGTGGACGGCGAGCGGGCCGGCCGGGAGGCGGCGGAGGCCCGGCGGCTCGCCGCGTCGGCGCTGACCCGGGTACGGGCTGCCGTACATGGCTATCGCACGGTCGACCTGGCCGAGCAGGTGGCCGCGGTGGGGGAGGTGTTGCGCTCCAGCGGGGTCCGTTGCACCGTGGTGCCGCCGGCGGGCGACCTACCGGCCCCGGTCGCCGCCGACCTCGCCGCCGTGCTGCGGGAGGCCGGGACGAACGTGCTGCGGCACAGTCGGGCCGGCTGGTGCCGGATCGAGATCACCCGGGAGGGCGACCTGGTGACCCTGACCGTACGTAACGACGGGGTCCGTGACGCCGGACCGGACCGGCTCAGCGGCGGCCTGCGCGGACTGGCCGACCGGCTCGCCCCGGCCGGCGGACGCGTGCGGGCCGGTGCCGAGGACGGCGTGTTCAGCCTGGTGGCGACCGTGCCGGTGACGTCGTGATCCGGGTCCTGCTGGCCGACGACGAGGAGCTGATCCGGCTGGCGCTGGCCGCCCTGCTCGACCTGGAACCGGACATCGAGGTGGTCGCGCACGCCGCCGACGGTCGCGCCGCCCTGGCCGCGGCGCTGGCCCACCGCCCCGACGTCGCCGTCCTCGACCTGGAGATGCCGCCGCCCGGCGGCGTGGCGGTCGCCGCCGAGCTCGCCCGGGTGCTGCCCGCGTGCGCCCCGGTGATCCTCACCGGGCACGGCCGGCCCGCCCAGCTTCGGCCGGCGCTGGCCGCCGGCGCCCGTGGCTTCCTCGCCAAGGGCGCTCCGGGCGGCGCGTTGGCCGACGTGATCCGCCGGGTGCACTCCGGCGCGCGGTACGTCGACCCGGCCCTGGCCGCCGACGCGCTGACCCTGCCCGAGTGCCCGCTGACCCCGCGCGAGCTGGAGACGCTCCGGCTGGCCGAACTCGGCACCCCGGTCGCGGTGATCGCCCGACGTACCCACCTGGCCGCCGGCACGGTCCGCAACCACCTGAGCGCGTGCGTGCAGAAACTCGGCGCCGCCGACCGGGCCGAGGCGGTCCGGCGGGCCCGCGAGGCGGGATGGCTCTGATCCGTCCCGGTCGGCCGGCCCTTCGGGGCGTCGTGGCCGACCGGCGGCGACTAGCCTGATCATGTGCGGACGGTCGAGTTGCTCTGCTCGCCGGAGCTGGACGCGGCGGTGCGGGCGGCCTGGGACCGGCTCGCCGCCGCCGGCCTGCCCAGCCTGGCCCGCAACACGCACCCGACGAACCGGCCGCACCTGACGCTCGCCTCGGTCGAGGAGTTCCCGCCCGGCGCCGAGCAGCGCCTGGCCGACCTCTGCGACGCCGCGCTGCCGCTGCCGGTGCGGCTGGACCGGCTGGCCGTCCTCGACGGCAGCGCCCCGCTGGTCTGGCTGGTCCACCCGACCCCGCAGCTGGTCGCGCTGCACGGGGCCGTCTGGGACGTGCTCGCCGAGGCGTCCGGCCCGCATCCCTGGCACCTGCCCGGGCGCTGGGTGCCGCACCTGAGCCTGGCGCTGCGGTTCCGGGGCGCGGACCGCCGGCGCGCCCGGGCGGTCGCCGGGGCGGACCGCCCGACCGGCGCGTTCGTGGCGGCCCGCAGCTACGACGGGGAGACGCGCACGGTCACCGAGCTGGCCGGGACCTGCCCGCGTCCGGACCACTGAGCCAGGGCCGCCCGCGAGGTGCGGGCGGCCCCGGCGGGTCAGCGGTGGAAACGCAGGTAGTCGAACTCGGCCGTCACGGCGGGCGTGGCGCCGCCGTGCGCGACCAGCCCGATCCGGGGCGTGGTGTCGGCCGGGAAGGTCCACACCGCCCCCCACGTCCAGTGCTTCCCGTCGCGGCTGGAGCCGGCGCGGAGCTCGTGTTCCCCGGTGACCCGGTCGACGTGGTGGGCCAGCCGCAGCCAGGTGGTCGTGCCCGGCGTGCCGACGATGCTGCCGCCGTACACCGGCTGCCCGGCGAAGGGCAGCTCGTAGCCGAACTCGACCTGGCGGGTGTTCCAGATCGCCACCTGGGTCAGCCGGGCGAACCGGTCGTCGTCGACGTACGCGACCAGGCCCGCCTGCTGGTAGTTGCGGACCGTGTCCTCGCCCAGGTCGAGCGTCACCTTCGTCTCGGCCACGTAGTCGCCGGCGGGCGCGTCGCGCAGCAGCACCCCGGCGGTGTTGCCGGTGCCGGACAGGTCGGCGTCCTGCACCGGCCAGCGCAGCGCGCCGCCGGCCACCGTGGCCGCCGGGTCGGGGCGTACCCACTGCCAGGCCGGGTCGAGCCCACCGGTGAACTCGTCGGTGAAGCCGCGCAGCACCGGGCCGACCCGGGGCGGCGCGACCGGGTGCCGGACCGGGCGGTACAGCCGGGCGGCGCTGACGTTGTCGAACTCGGCCGGTCCGCTCTGGGCCCGCAGGGTCAGCGCGCCGGTCGCGGGGCGGGGGAGCCGGAGCGACACCTCGGCGACCGGGTCGCCGAGGCGGGACGGGCTGAGCGTGGCGACGAGCTGCCGCCCGCGTACCTCGATCGCGAGGGTGTGCCGGTCGGTCAGGTCGGTGCCGGCGGGCAGCGGTGTGCCGGCGCGGCCGGCGGTCAGTCGACCGTCGCCGACGCGGACGTCCACGCCGCCGAGCCGCAGCCCGGCGGTGGTCGCGCCGGTCAGCCGCAGGTCGGTCTCCGCCCGCAGGTCGCCGCCGACCCCGGTACGCGAGGCCAGCGCCCCGGTGCCGGTCAGCACCCCGCCGGCCGCCCGCCACGTGCCGCTCTCGACCCGCCAGTCGCGCAGGTCGGGCGTGGCGAAGCGGGCGTCGACGCGGCCCGTGGTGACCGGCGCGGGGCGGGCGCCGTCGGAGGGGCCGGCGCCGGCGTTCACCGTCGGCCAGCCGTCGATCCAGTCGAGCCGGTCCAGCAGCATCGGCCGCTCGTTGACGCCGAACGGCTCGTCCAGGTAGGGGTCGGCCCGGTCGATCGCGTGGTAGGCGATCCAGTCCTGCCCGGACAGGTCGGTGAGCACGGCGTTGTGGCCGGTGCCGATCCAGCGGTTGCCGTTCTGGGTCAGCACCGGGGTGCCGCCGGCGCGGGAGACGTCGAGGCGCTGGCCGTCGCGGTCGGTGAACGGGCCGCGCGGGTCACGGGACCGGCCGACCTGGACGGAGTAGCCGGTGGCCGGGCCGGCGCAGCAGTTGGCGGTGGAGGCGAAGAGGTAGTACCAGCCGTCGCGGCGCAGCACGTAGGCGCCCTCGAACTTGTTGTCGATCGCGACCGGGGTCGACGTGCCGACCGCGCGCAGGCCGTCGGGGGACAGCTCGGTGACCGCGATGCCGCCGTAGTAGCTGCCGTGGTAGAGCCAGGACCGGCCGTCGGCGCCGGTGAGCTGGCTCGGGTCGATGGTCCACAGGTAGCCGCCGCCCGCGCCGGGACGCGGGGCGACCACCGGCTCGTCGGCGAACGTCCACGGTCCGGCCGGGCTCGGCGCGGTGGCCACCCCGACCGCGGTGTCGAAGGTGTCCGCGGAGACGGTGGTGTCGGTGACGGTCATGTACATGACCCACCGCCCGTCGAGCCGGCGGACGTCGGGCGCCCAGAACGCGGCGCCCGGCGCGGCGTACGCGGGCCGCTGGTCGGGGGCGAACGCGTCGCCGACGTAGCTCCAGTCGACCAGGTCGGTGGAGCGGGCGATCGGCACCCGGTGCGGTGTTCCCTCGCCCTCGCGCAGCGGGTCGGAGGTGCCGAAGGCGTACCAGAGCCCGTCGTCGCCGCGGACCACGACCGGGTCGGCGAAGGTGTCGGCGAACCCGGCGGAGACCGGGTTGCGGTAGCGGTCGGGCCCGGCGGCGGGCGCGGGTGACGCGCCGGCGAGCAGAAGGGTGAGGACGGCGGCGAGCATGCCGCCGCGGCGAAGGTGTCCCATCAGGCCTGCCTTGGAGGTAGACGGAGGTCACTGCGGTGCACCCGTTTGTACAACGTTGGATACAACGATGTAAAGAACCGCCGCGCGCCACCTTCCGGTCCGGCCCGAACCGTGGCCGTGCCAGCATGGTCCGATGACCACCCGCGCCGACGGCCGAGGGCTGGCCGGACTCGCCGCCCTGCTCGCCGATCCCACCCGGGCCGAGTTCTGTCTCGCCCTGCTCGACGGACGCGCCTGGACCGCCGGTGAGCTGGCCCGCCGCGCCGGGGTCGCGGCCTCCACCGCCAGCGACCACCTCACCCGGCTGGTGCGCGGCGGCCTGCTGGCCGAGGAACGGCAGGGCCGGCACCGGTACGTCCGCCTGGCCGACCCGTCGGTCGCCCAGCTCCTCGAGGACCTCACCGCGCGGGCGCCCGCCCCGGCCACGTCGCCCCGCACGTTGCGCGCCGCGTCGGCCGGCGCCGCCCTGGCGTACGCCAGGACCTGTTACGACCACCTCGCCGGGCGACTCGGCGTGCTGCTGCGCGACGCGCTGCTCGCCCGCGGTGTGCTGGACCGGGCCGGCGGCCTCGCACTCACCCCGGCCGGGATGTCCTGGCTGGCCGAGGTGGGCGTGCCGGTCGAGCCGCTGCGCGCCGCCCGGCGACCGCTCGTGCGCGACTGTCTGGACTGGACCGAACGACGGCCGCACCTGGCCGGCGCGCTCGGCGCCGCGTTGTGCGGGCGCTTCCTCGACCTCGGCTGGACCGCGCGGGGGTCCGGTCGGGCGGTGCGGCTCACCCCTGCCGGGCGGGACGGGCTCGCCGCCGCCCTCGCGCTCGACCCGGCGCTGCTCGCCCCGCCCGCCTCCCGCGACACCGGCCCCGCCCGCGCCTGACCTGCCTGATCCGTCCGCCCGCCCGTCCGGACAGGTCGGCGAGCTGGTGGGTCTACGGACCCCTTATGCCGCCACCTCGCCCGACCTGGCGCGCCGACCGTTCGGTCGGGACCGAACGATCACCGCCCTACGGTCGGGTGGTGGACCTCCCGACGATCACGGCCGCTCCGGACACGCCGACCTGCGGACCGCCGGCCCGAGGCGACGACGGCTGGCTGGTCACCCGGCACGCGGACGTCACCGCCGCCCTGACCGATCCCCGTTGCGTGGTGCCGCCAGCCGGGCCGCCCGGCGCCGCCGGCTCGCTGGCGTGGCTGCGCGCGTCCGTCAGCCGCTTCAGCCCACCGGAGCGCCACCCCGACCGGCGGGCGATCGCGGTGGCGGCGCTGAACGACCTCGACCCGCGGGAGCTGTCCCTGGCCGCCGCACAACGGACCGACGAGATCCTCGACCGCTCGGCGTCGCCCGTGCCACCCGTGTTAAAAGGGGCCCCCTCCACTACCGGAGGCGTTAACAGGGGGCCCTTCCTTACACCCCGGGTGGAGGTGATGGGGGCGCTGGCGCGGGGGGTGCCGCTGGTGGTGCTGGGGGAGCGGCTCGGCCTGGCGGATCCGGCGGCGGCCGCCCCGGCGGTGACGGCGGTGGCCGCCGCCTACCATCCGGGCGCGGCGCCGGCCGCGCTCGCGCGGGCCGACCGGGCGGTGGCCGCGTTGGTGGCGATGTCGCCACCGGCGCCGGCCGAGGTGACCGCGAACCGGATCGGGCTGCTGGTGCAGGCCGCCGACGCCACCGCCGGGTTGATCGGCGCGGCGGTCCGTCACGGGCTCGCCGCGCCGGCCGGGCTCGCCACCGCCGCGCTGCTCGCCGAGGTGCTGCGGCTCGACCCACCGGTACGCGCCACCCGCCGGATCACCACCGCCGCACTCGACCTGGGCGGCCGGTCGATCCGGGTCGGCGAACCGCTGCTGCTCCGCTTCGACGCGGCGAACCGGGACCCGGCCGTCCATCCGGAGCCGGACCGGTTCGTGGTCGACCGGCCCGGTGGGGCACTGACGTTCGGCGCCGGCGCCCGGGGCTGCCCGGGGTCGGTGCACGCGCTCGCCCTGGCCGCCGGCGTGGTCGACGTGCTGCGCCGCCGCTGCGCCCCGGTCGACGCCCCGGTCCGCTACGTCCCGCATCCGACGCTGCGCGTCCCGACCCGTCTCGAGGTGACCCTGCGATGACCGACCGCCACGCGGCCTTCCGTGCGCTGCACCGGCCCGGCCGCCCCCTGCTGCTGCCCAACGCCTGGGACCACGCGTCCGCGGCGGCGCTCGCCGCCCGGGGGCATGTCGCGATCGGCACGACCAGTCTCGGCGTCGCGGCGGCCGCCGGTCGGCCGGACGGCGCCGGGGCGACCCGGGCCGAGACCCTGGAACTGGCCCGGCGCCTGCGGCACCTGCCGGTGCTGCTCACCGTCGACGTGGAGGACGGCTTCGCCGAGGAACCGGCGGCCGTGGCCCGCTACGTCGGCGAACTGGCCGCCCTGGGGGTGGTGGGGGTGAACCTGGAGGACGGCCGTCCGGACGGCACCCTGGCCCCGGCGCCGCTCGTCGCGGCGAAGATCGCGGCGGTACGCGCGGCGGCGCCCGGGCTCTTCGTCAACGCCCGCACCGACGCGTGGTGGCTGGGCGTGCCGGCGCCGCTGGCCGAGGCGCGGCGCCGGGCGGCGGCGTACCGGGCGGCGGGCGCCGACGGCTTCTTCGTCCCCGGCGCCCCCGACGACACGATCGGCGCGCTGGTGGCGGAGGCCGGACTGCCGCTGAACGTCCTGCACCGGCCGGGCGGGCCGGACCTGGACCGCCTGGGCCGGCTCGGGGTGGCCCGGGTGAGCACCGGTTCGCTGCTGTTCCGGGCGGCTTTGGGTGCGGCGTTGCGTCGGGTCGACGCGGTCGCCGCCGGGGCGGACACCGGCGAGCCGACCCCGCCGGGGTACGCCGAGGTGCAGCAGCTGTCGCGGCGGTTCGCCACCTGATCGGGCACCTTCGGAGGAGATAGGAGGATTGTTCTCGGAGGTACCTTCTCTGGCGATTACGGTGAGTGCAGCTTTCATCACGCCGTGTCCTGCCCGAGAGGGGACGGAGACCATGCGAGTGCCCAGCCGAAGCCCCGGTCGCCAGCCCGGCCCCGCCGTCGCGTCCACCGCCCCCGCCGCCCGCCGGCTGCCCGCCGGAGGGCGGCGGACCACCGCCGCGCCCGACCTGGCCGCGTACCGGTCGGCCGTGGCGGAGCTGCTCGTCGAGGTGGGCGCGCTGGCCGACGCGCCGTCGACCATCGCCCGGCAGGTGCTGCTCGACCAGCGGCTGCGCGAACCGGCCGTCGCGGCGGTCCTCGACGCCACACCCCAGGGACTGGTCGGCGCCCGGGAGACGCTGCTGCTGGAGATGGCCCGCTACCAGCCCAACGCGCGCAGCTCGGCGCACGACCTCACCGCGCTGGTCCGGATCTACCTGCTCTCCCGCATCGACGTGCTGTGGTGGCGGGACAGCCCCACCTTCCTCACCGACGAACAGGTCCGCACCAGCACCGAGCTGGTCGACCTGGAGTGGCTGCGCCGCCGCGGCCTGCTCGACTTCCGCTACCAGGAGCAGCCCGCCACGGTGCTCGGGCGCGGCCTGCGTGCGGTCCGCCGCCGGCTGCGCCCGGACGCCACGCCACGCACCGCGGGCCTGCTGTTCCGCCGCGCCCGCCGCGAGATGATCGCGTTCCTCAACGACCTGGGCCGGGAGTTCGCCGCGGCCGGCCCGCCCGGTACCCCGCCGCTCTGGGTGACCAGCCTGGCCCGCAGCGCCGAGCACCAGTACCGGCTGCGCAGGCTGGGATACGCCGCCATGGTGCCCAGCGGGCACTGCCTCGGCTGGGCGGCCGACGTGGAGCTGGCGTGGTACGAGCGCTTCGGCGCCCGCACGACCCTGGCCGGGCTGCTGCTGGCCCGGCAGGAGGCCGGCGAGATCAACGTCATCGACGAGGGACAGGCCTGGCACGTCTGCCTCGCGCCCGTGGCCCGCCGCCGGTTCCGGCGGGCGTACGAGGCCGAGATGGGGGTGTGACCCGGTGTGCGGGATCGCGCTGAGCATCGGCCCCGAGGCCGACCCGGCCACCTTCCGGCGGATGCTGGCCGCGCTCGCCCCGCGCGGGGAGGTCACCGAGACCCGGCAGGAGAACGGGCTGCTGGCCGGCGTGCGCCGGCTGCGGATCGTGGACCGGGACCGGGCCGTGCAGCCCTGGGTCGCGCCGGACGAACGGCACCTGCTCTGCTTCAACGGCGAGATCTTCAACCACCACGAGCTGCGCGCCGAGCTGACCCGGCTCGGGCACGAGTTCCGCACGCTCGGCGACACCGAGGTGGTGCTCGCCGCGTACCGCCAGTGGGGCGGGGACGCGGTGCGCCGGCTGCGCGGCGAGTACGCGTTCGTCGTGGTCGAACGCGACGGTGGCCGGGCGTACCTGGCCCGCGACCCGCTCGGGGTGAAGCCGCTCTACTGGTCCCGCGTGCCCGGCTGCCTGCACCTCGCCTCCGAGGTGAAGGCGCTGGTCGGGCACGGCGCCCCGATCGGTGAGGTGCCGCCCGGCCACCACGGCTGGGTCGAGCCCGACGGTCCGGTCCGGCCGCGCCCGCACGTGGACCTGCTCACGCTCGGCGCCGGGCTGCCGGTGATCGACGACCCGGACGAGGCCGCCCTGCTCGTCCGGGTCGCGCTCACCGACGCCATGCGGATCCGGTTGGACACCGACCTCACGGTCGGGGTGGTGCTCTCCGGCGGCCTGGACAGCTCGCTGGCGCTGCTGCACGCCCGGGAGCTGCACCCCGACTGCGTGGCGGTGACCATCGGCGTCCCGGACAGCCCCGACGTGGCGTACGCCCGGCGGCTCGCCGCGGACCTCGGCGTCCCCCACGAGGTGATCGAGCTGCGCCCGCGCGACATCCGGCTGGCCGACGTGCGCGAGGCGATCCGGATCTCCGAGCTGACCGAGTACGGCGACATCATCAACGCCGTGGTCTCGGTGCCGATCTTCCGGCGGCTGCGGGAGCTGGGCGTCAAGGTGGTGCTCACCGGCGACGGCTCGGACGAGGTGTTCGGCGGCTACCCGATGTATCACCGGGTCGGGCCGGAACGCTCCCGCCGGCTGTTCCTGCACAAGATCCGCAACCTGTGCCGGACCGAGTTGCAGCGGGTGGACCGGGCGAGCATGGGACACGGCGTGGAGGCGCGGGTGCCGTTCCTCGACCTCAGCGTCGTCGAACTCGGGATGCGACTGCCGCTGGACCTCAAGCTGCGCGACGGGCAGGAGAAGTGGATCGTCCGGCGGGCGTTCGCCGACCTGCTGCCCGACTACGTGCGGCGACGGCCGAAGAACCCGATGTCCTACTCGTCCGGCCTGCACGAGCGCGCCCGGCTGTACAAGCCGCTCTTCGCCCGGCTGCACCGCTCCTTCGGCTACGACCTGCTCGAACCGGTCCGGCGGGACTTCGACAGCGTGCTCACCCGGTGCGGCAACGACCTCGACCGGGCCATCGCCGAGGGCCTGGCCCGGCCCGACTACACGGTGCTGGAGCACGCCCGCGACCTGGTCGGCGCCGCCCGGTGGAACGCCGCCCCGATGGTGCGCCGGCTGGTCAACCCGCGCCGCACCCGGGGCGGGGACGAGGCGCCCCTGCCGGGATAGGCGGGGCTCAGCGGCGCAGGTCGACGGTGGTGACCGTGCCGGTGACCGGGTCGACGCTGCGGACCGTCCCGTCCGGGCGCAGCCGGGTGTCCGACGCGTACCGGTCGGCCAGCTCCCGCTCGGCGGCGGCGTCACCGGCGTCGGCGGCGAGCAGCAGCGTGGCGATCTCGTCGGTGAGCGCGAGGTCGGCCTCGGTCGGGTCGTCGCTCATCGTGCCGTAGCCGTCCCAGAGCAGCAGCTCGTCCTTGCGTCGGTGGGCCAGCTCGTGCAGCACGTAGACGCGGACGAACCAGGCACCCCGGATCGGCAGCGCCGGGTCCACCCCGTACCGGTCCGGGTCGACCCGGCCCGCCCGGTACGCCGTCCAGACCCGGGCCGCCGAGTCGAAGTGCCCCGCCTCCGGGTCGATGTCGTAGCCGTCGAACGGCCGGGGGTCGGCGGGGTCCAGCTCCGGATCCGCCCAGACCCAGCGCTCGCCGTCCCACCACTCCGCCAGCACGTGGTCGTGGTGCCACCCCGGCACGAAGTAGCTCGCGAAACCGACCCGGCTGCGGGCGGGCACGCCGTGCTGGCGCAACGCGGCGACGGTGAGCAGCGTGTGGTCGCGGCAACAGCCGGCGACCCGCTCCGCGGCCGGTCGCGGCGCGGTCAGCGGCAGCGGGAACCGGGACTGGTCGGTGTCGAGGATCCGGTCCAGCCAGCGCAGGTTGGCCTCGCCGCGCCGGGCGTCGGACAGCTCGACGCCGCCGGCGCGGTAGTGGACGATCACGTTGCGGGCGGCCGCCGCGGCGCCGGCGACGTCGCCGGGGACCGCGTCGAGCAGCGCGGCGTGGTGGCGGGGATCGCTGTACGGGGAGTGGGTCCGATAGTCCATCGGTCGATTGTCGACCCGCACGGCGGCGCCACGGGTACCCGGACGATCGGTGCGTGGCCGCAATTTCGCCGCCCAACGCCAGGTCCGATGGCCGCCAGCACGCCGGCCGGCGCCGGGCCACGCTGGACCGGTGACGACGACCCGTACCGCGTTCCTGATCCGCCCGCTGCCGGCCGAGGTGCTGGCCGATCTGCGCCGCACCGGCCGCGACGCCGGCGGGCAGCCGCCGGAGCGGCACCGGGCCGGCGGCGGCGAGCCGCTGCGCTGCTGCCTGCGCGACGCCGAGGCGGGCGAACCGCTGCTGCTGTTCGGGTACGCGCCGCCGCTGCCGCCCGGCCCGTACCGGGAACTCGGGCCGGTCTTCGCGCACGACGCGGCCTGCGCCGGGCCGGCGGAGGTGACGGCCTACCCGGTGGGCTGGCGCGGACGGCCGCAGGTGCTGCGGGCGTACGACCGGCGGGGCCGCATCGTCGGCGGCCGCCGGCACGACGGCGGCGCGCCGGAGGCGGTGGTCGCCGAGCTGTTCGCCGACCCGGCGGTGGACGTCCTGCACAGCCGCAACGTGGTGTACGGCTGCTGGATGTTCGCGGTCGTCCGGGGTTGACCGGTTCGTCGATGGACACCGGCCGCGCACTCTCCTAGCGTCGCGGGTATGCGCAGGACGCTGGTCGCCACCGGGCTCGTGGTGCTCCTGCTCGCCACGGCCTGCGCCGAGAGCCGGCCGGCGGCGGGGCCGGGCGACGCCGCCACGCCGACCGCCTCGCGGCAGGACCCCGACCAGGTCGCGCGGACCCTGGCCAGCCTGCGCCGGGTCGACGACCTGCCGCTGTACGAAATGACCTACGTCGGCGACTACGACCCGACCGTGGGGGTGCCGGGCGCCACCCCGCCGAGCCCGTTCGGCTGCTCGCTGTTCGCCGCGCTGGCCGACCGGGACCGCCCGCTGTTCGCCCGCAACTTCGACTGGGAGCCGAACCCGGCGCTGGTGCTGCGCACCGACCCGCCGGACGGGTACGCCTCGATCTCCCTGGTGGACATCTCCTACCTCGGGGTCGCCGCCGACCCGGCCGGGGACCGGCGGCTGCTCGACGCGCCGCTGCTGCCCTTCGACGGGATGAACGAGCGGGGCCTGGCGGTCGGGTTGGCCGCCGACGACGGCGCGCGGGCCGACCCGGTGCCCGGACGCCCCACCGTGGGTTCGGTGCGCATCCTGCGGCTGGTGCTCGACGGAGCCGCCACCGTGGACGAGGCGGTCGGCGTCTTCGCGCGGCACAACCTGGACTTCGCCGGTGGGCCGGCGTTGCACTACCTGCTCGCGGACGCGACCGGGGCGTCCGCCGTGGTCGAGTTCGTCGACGGAAGCAAGCGCGTCGACCGCCGCCGGGGTCCGTGGCAGGCGCTGACCAACGTGCCGACCGTCGGGGTCAGCGATCGGGACCTGCGGCGCGACCACCGGTACGGGGTGCTGGCGACGGAGCTGGACCGGGTCGGTGGCGCGCTGGACGCCGCCGGGGCGCTGCGCCTGCTCGCCGCCGTCCGGCAGGCGCACACCCGCTGGTCGGTGACGTACGCGCTGCGCAGCGGTGAGGTGCGGGTGGTCACGGCGGGCGGCGGCACCCGGGCCTACCGGTTACCGATGGGCTGACCGGCGGCTGGCGCCTGCCGCTTCCGCTCATCGGCAGCCCTCAGGCTCGTCCGCCGCCCGAGCCGGACCGGACGGCGCCGGGCCCGGCGCCCCCGAGGGGGCGCCGGGCCCGGCGCCGGTCAGCGGGTCACCAGCTCAGGTAGCCCGCCTGGGTCTGCACGTTCAGCTCCGGCACCAGGAGGAACTGGGCCAGCCAGGTACGCGGGTCGCGCAGCTCCAGCACGTCCAGTCCCTTCTGGATGTCGCTGGAGTAGATGTGGCCGTTGTACCAGTAGGCCGACCAGGACCCGCCGGTGCGCAGCTGCGTGGCGTCCAGCGGCCCGCGCTCCCAGTAGGCGATCTCCTTCGGCTGGCGGGAGTCGGTGAAGTCCCACACCGAGATGCCGCCCTGGTACCAGGCCTGGACCATGATGTCGCGGCCGGGCACCGGGATCAGCGAGCCGTTGTGCGCCACGCAGTTCTCGGTGTCCGCGTTGACCCGCGGGATCTTGTAGTAGCTGCGGAACTCCAGCTTGCGGGCGTCGCCGCGGCCGGTGATGTCGTAGATGGCGTCCGCGCCGCGGTTCGGCCCGACCACCTCGTTGCAGGTCGCCGCGCCGCCGCCGCCCAGCTCGTCGGTGAACACGACCTTGGTGCCGGCGTTGTTGAACGTGGCCGAGTGCCAGAACGCGAAGTTCTCCGCGTCGGTGACCCGTTCGATCACCCGGGGCGCCTCGCGGTTCTTGATGTCCAGCAGGACGCCGTCACCCATGCACGCGCCCGCCGCCAGGTCCTTCGACGGGTACGCGGTGATGTCGTGGCAGCCGGTGGTCGCGGACGTCTGGCCCGGGATGCCCGGGTAGCCGCCGTCCGGGAAGAGGTTGGGGGTGGCGACCACGGACGCCGAGGTGGGGCTCTTCACCGGGACCTTGACGATGGAGATCGAGTCGTGCGGCGGCTGGCAGTCCGGGAACTCGGCCCGCGGGCTGTACGACGAGACGTACAGGTAGACGTTGCGCCGGTCCTTGCCCGGCACCAGCGTGTGGGTGTGCGAGCCGCAGGCCGTCTCCACCGACTTGATGTAGCGCGGGTTGCGCTTGTCGCGGATGTCGAAGATCTTGATGCCCTCCCACGACTCCTTGACCGACGCCGGCTGGCTGGTGCTGGCGCACGAGTCGTCGTTGCGGGAGGAGTCGGTCGACAGGAAGAGCAGGTTCCCGTGGACCGAGATGTCGTTCTGCGAGCCGGGGCAGAGCACCTGCGAGACGATGGTCGGCCGGCTCGGCCGGGAGACGTCGTAGATGACGAAACCCTCGTAGTTGCCGGCGAACGCGTACCGGCCCTGGAAGGCGATGTCGGTGCCGAGGGCGGACGTGGTGTCGAAGGGCGCCTGCTTCGGCAGGTTGGCCACCTGCCGCAGGTTGGGGCTGCTGGAGATCTCGTCGACACCGGGGACGGCGCTGTCCACGGTGGCCGGGGCCGCCCGGGGGACCTCCTGCGCGCTGCTCGGCGGCGCGGCGATCACGCCGGCGAGCAGCAGGCCGGCGGCGGCGAGACCGACGATACGGGTGCGGGACGTGCGGATGCTGATCATCGGCAACACCCTTCGAAAGGGGGATGATGATTCGCCACACCTTACCGACTTACGACGTTCATCAATGTGATCCCGGTCACATCCGGGAACTTCGTCTATGGATAGGATCGCTGTCACCTCGACCGGAGGGAGGGTCGTATGACCGGCCGGCAGGCACGCGTGTGGTGGGCCGTCACAGCGCTGGCAGCGCTCCTGGTGATCGGCGGGCTGGCCCTGACCGGGCGCGGCGACACCCGCCCGGCGGCGACCCGGCCGAGTCCGGCCGGCGCCGTCCCGAGCCCGACGGGCAGTGTCTCCGCCCCGCCCGTGCTGGTCCCCGGCCGTCCGGGCGAGTCGGCGGCCACCCGCCCCGCCGCGGAGGTCCGCGCGGCCGCCCCGCCGCGGTGGAACGGCCTGGACGTCTGGTACGTGCGGATGATGATCCCGCACCACGAGCAGGCGCTGGAGATGGCGAAGCTCGCCCCCGACCGGGCCGCCGATCCCCGGGTGCGGGCCGTCGCCGACCGGATCCGGGCCGCCCAGGGGCCCGAGGTCGGGGTGCTGCGCGCCTGGCTGAGCACCCGTGACCTGCCGGCCGAGGTGGCCGGCCACGACCACGCCACCATGCGCGGGATGCAGTCCGCCGAGGCCATGCGGCAGCTCGCGGACGCGCGGGGCGCGGCGTTCGACACGTTGTTCGTGCGGATGATGACCGCCCATCACCAGGGCGCGGTGGTGATGTCCACCGATCTGCTCAAGGTGGGCGCCGACCAGGTCATGCAGGAGTTCGCCAACGCCGTCGCGGTCGAGCAGTCCGCCGAGATCACCCGCATGCGCGCCCTCCTCCCCTCCTGACCCACCCACCCCACCCGTCGATCATGAAGTTGGCGGCGACATGCCGGACGGTGAAGGCAGTCAACTTCATGGTCGACGGCGTACTTCCGGAGGGCGACCGGGCGTCGGTACTCTCACCGCTCATGATCAGTCTGCCCGGGAGGTGGCGGAAGCGCGACGGGGAGCAGCCTGCGGCGACGCCGTGGGTGGGGCTCGCCGTCGGGATCGGGAGCGAGCTGCTGCCGTCCGCCACGGCCGACCTTCTCGCGCACCTCCGTCGTACGGTTCCTGCCGTGCCTGTCACGCCCGACGAGGGCACTCGGATCCGGGCCGTGGTCGGGTCCCGGTCCGACGCCGACCTGGTGGCCGCCGGGCTCCGTGACTGGGCGGCCGGGGCCGAGGACGGGTGGACGTTGACCGTGACGGGTTCTGGTCTTCCGGCGGGCGAGTGGACCAGGTTCTCCCAGCTGCGCGGCAGCTTCGCCGCCGAGAACCTGGCCTGGGCCGTGTCGGAGGCGGCCGGCGTCGGCGGCTGACGCGGTGGGCATCGACGCGCGCGCCACCCCGTACGCTGGGTGACCGTGGACCGCCTGATCCTCGGCCGCCCGCTGCGCGGTGTCGCCTTCGACGCCGCCGTCTCCGGGCTGGTCGTCCTCGTCGCCGTGCTCGGCCTGCTGGCCGAGCAGGGCGGCCTGCCGGCGTTCGCGGTCGGCGTGGCGATGGCGGCGGTGCTGTTCTTCCGGCGGACCCACCCGTCCCTGGTCGCCGTGGCGGTGGCCGCGCTCGCGCTGGCCCAGGTGATCGTCGGCTGGGGCCCGCTCGGCTACGACATCGGCGTGCTGATCGCCCTCTACAGCGTGGTCAAGTACGCCGACCGGGCGCGCGACGGCATCCTGGCCGGGATCGGCGCGGCGATCGGCGTGCTGCTCTCCGCGCTCTCCTGGCCCGGGCCGGCGCCCTGGTGGGCGGGGGCGCTCTACTACGGCCTGGTCACCGGCGCGGTCTGGCTGGTCGGGCTGAACGTGCGGACCCGCCGGCTCTACGTGCTCAGCCTGGAGGAGCGGGCCGCGACGCTGGAGCGGGAGCGGGAGGCGGAGTCCCGGGCGGCGGTGGCCGAGGAGCGCACCCGCATCGCCCGGGAGCTGCACGACGTGGTCGCGCACAGCATGGCCGTGATGATCGTGCAGGCGGACGGCGTGCGGTTCACCCTGGACCGGGACCCGGCGACCGCGCGGGAGGCCGCGAAGGTGGTGGCGGACACCGGCCGGCAGGCGCTGGAGGAGATGCGGCGGCTGGTCGGGGTGCTGCGCGAGCCGAGCCGCCCGGAGCCGCCCGCGGTGACCGACGAGCCGGCCGCCGAGCCGGCGCACCGGCGTCCCGCGCTGGTGGAGCTGCCCGCGTTGCTCGACCGGTTCCGCGCCGCCGGGCTGCGGATCGCCTGCGCCGGCGCCGGCACCCCGGTGGCGCTGCCGCCCGGCCTGGAACTGACCGTCTACCGGGTGGTGCAGGAGAGCCTGACCAACGCGCTCAAGCACGCCGGCGTGGGGGCGTCGGTCGAGCTGACGCTCGACTGGGACGCCGACGCCGTCGTGGTCCGGGCCGTCGACGACGGGCGCGGCCGCCCGGTGGTGCGGCCGGCGCCGTCCGGCGGGCACGGCCTGGTCGGCATGCGGGAACGGGTCGGGGTGTACGACGGCAGCCTCGCCGCCGGACCGACGCTGGCCGGCGGTTGGCGGGTGGAGGCGCGACTGCCGCTGCCCGCGCCGGCCGGCACCGAGGAAGGGAGCGCGGCGGCGTGACCGTGCGGGTGATGATCGTCGACGACCAGGCGCTGGTCCGTGCCGGATTCCGGATGGTGCTCGACTCCCAACCCGACCTGGCCGTGGTCGGTGAGGCGATCGACGGCGCGGACGCGCTGCGGGTCCTGGACCGGGTCGAGGCCGACGTGGTGGTGATGGACCTGCGGATGCCCACCATGGACGGGGTGGAGGCGACCCGGCGGATCTGCGCCCGTTCCACCGGCGGGCGTCCCCGGGTGCTGGTGCTCACCACGTTCGACACCGAGGCCGACGCCTTCGCCGCGCTGCGCGCCGGGGCGAGCGGCTTCCTGCTCAAGAACGTGCCGCCGGAGGACCTGCTCGCCGCGATCCGGGTGGTCGCCGAGGGTGACTCGGTGGTCGCCCCGTCGATCACCCGGCGACTGCTCGACCGCTTCGCCGGCCAGCTCGGCCCCGCTCCGGTCCAGGACCCGCGACTGGCCCAGCTGACCGAGCGGGAGCGGGAGGTGCTGCTGCTCGTCGCGCAGGGGCTGTCCAACGCGGAGATCGCCGGGCGGGTGCACGTCGCGGAGGCGACGGTGAAGACGCACGTGGGCCGGATCCTGGCCAAACTCCAGCTCCGCGACCGGGTCCAGGCCGTGGTGCTGGCGTACGAGAGCGGGCTGGTCACGCCCGGCGGATGACCCGCCGTACGCCTCGGGTCGTACGGGTCCGCCGGTCGGGGGCGACCGGGGGAGTACCGAGGTCGCGCGCGCAGGTGGAGATGGCCGGCCGGGTGCCGGCCATAGCGTCGGAAGGGTCAGCAGACCGTCTCCGACAGGAGCACCACGTTGTCCGCAACCCCGACCACCGGCGTCGCCGTCGCCGCCCGTGCGCTGCACATGGAGTACGGCGCCGGGCCGAACCGGGTCGTCGCCCTCGACGGCGTCGACCTCGACCTGGGCGCCGCCCGGTTCACCGCCGTGATGGGTCCCTCCGGCTCCGGCAAGTCCACCCTGCTGCACTGCCTCGCCGGCCTGGACCGGCCGTCGGCCGGCACCGTCCGCATCGGCGAGGCCGACCTGGCCCGCCTCGACGACCGCCGGTTGACCCGGCTGCGCCGGGACCGGATCGGCTTCGTCTTCCAGCGGTTCAACCTGCTGCCCACGCTCACCGCGCAGGAGAACATCGTCCTCCCGTTGGCCATCGCCGGCCGGCGACCCGATCCGGCCTGGCTGCGGCAGGTGGTGGTCGCCGTCGGCCTGACCGACCGCCTCGACCACCGGCCGGCGGAACTCAGCGGCGGGCAGCAGCAGCGCGTCGCCGTGGCCCGCGCGCTGGTCACCCGGCCGTGGGTCGTCTTCGCCGACGAGCCGACCGGCAACCTGGACTCCCGCTCCGGCGCCGAGGTGCTGCGGCTGCTGCGCGAGGCCGTGGACACCCTCGGTCAGACCGTCGTGATGGTCACCCACGACCCGGCCGCCGCCGCGTACGCCGACCGGGTGGTCTTCCTGGCCGACGGCCGGCTCGTCGACGAGGTGCACGCCCCGACCACCGCCCGGGTCCGCGAGGCGCTGAGCCGGCTCGAACCGGCCGCGACGCCGGTGGGGCGGTGACCGGGATGTTGCGCCTGACCCTGCGCCAGGTCCGGGCCGACGGCCTGCGGCTGCTGCTCTCCTCGCTGGCGATCGTGCTCGGCGTCGCCTTCGTCGCCGGCACCCTGATGGTCGCCGACGGCATGCGGGCCGGGGCGTACGCGCGCGCCGGGACCTTCGACCGACACACCGACCTGGCCGCCTACGCCGGCCGGGTACCGCTGTCGCCGGCCCTGGTCGACCGGGTCCGTGCGGTGGACGGGGTGGCCGCCGCGGCGGGGGAGCTGACCGGCAGCGCCGGGGTGCTCGGCGCCGACGGCCGGCCCGTGCTCGGCTACGCCGTGCTCGCCGCGATCCCCACCGAGCCGGCCCTGCAGTCGTACGACGTGGTCGCCGGCCGGCTGCCGCAGCGCGCGGGCGAGCTGGTGCTGGACGAGAAGACCGTCGCCGAGCAGCGCTTCACCCTCGGCGGGCCGGTGTCGGTCGGCGGGGCCGGCGGGGCGGCCCGGGCGTACACCCTGGTCGGCGCCGTCGACGTGGCCGGGACGTCGCGCGACGTCGGCGGGCCGTTCATCGGCCTGGTGGGCACCGACGCCCTCGCGGTCGGGGGCGAACGCGGCTACGGGCGGATCATGGTGGCCGCGCGTCCCGGGACGGACATCCGGGCGCTCGTCGACCGGGTCCGCGCGGTGGTGGGCCCGGACGTCACGGTCCGCGACCGCGCGGCCGTGCTCGACGCTGCGGTCGCCGACGCCGTGCGGGACCTGCGGCAGTTCGAGCTGCTGCTGGGTACGTTCGCGGCGGTGGCGGTGGTGGTGGCCGGCTTCGTCATCGCCAACACGTTCGCCATCGTGCTCGCCCAGCGCTCCCGGCGCACGGCGTTGCTGCGCCTGGTCGGGGCGACCCGGGGGCAGGTCTACCGGGCGACGCTGGTCGAGGCGGCGCTGACCGGGCTGGCCGCCTCGACGGTCGGGGTGCTGGTCGGCACGGGACTGGCCGCCGGCCTCGGCGCGCTGCTGGGGGCGACCGGCGCGTCGGCCGGCGGCGGGATCACGGTGACGGCCCGGACCGTGCTGCTCTCCCTGGCCCTGGGCACGCTGCTCACCGTGCTCGCGGCCGCGCTGCCGGCCTGGCAGGGCACCCGGATCGCGCCGGTGGCCGCGCTGACCGACGCGGCGACCCGGCCCGTCCGCCCGGCGGGCCGGATCCGGCTCGGTGTCGGGGCGCTGGTCCTCACCGCCGGGGCGGCGGCGCTGCTCGGCGCGGGGGAGACCGGCCAGGTGCCGCTGGTGGCGGCCGGCGGGCTGCTGGCCTTCGGCGGCATCGTGGCCTTCGGCCCGGTGCTGGTGCCGGCCATGGTCCGGGTGCTCGGCGCGCCGGTGCGCGCGGTGGTCGGCGCCCCGGCCGCCCTGGCCGTGGCGAACGCGGCGCGCAACCCGCGTCGGGTCGCGGCCACCGCCACCGCGATGGTGATCGGGATCGGCCTGGTCTCGGCCGCCGTGGTCGGCGCGGGCAGCGTCAAGACCGGCATCGAGCGCGCGGTGGACGCCCGGGTCGGCGTGGACTTCCTGGTCACCGGCATCGGTGGGAAGCTGCCGGCGCCGCTGGTCGGCGAGCTGACCGCCCGTCCGGAGCTGGGTGTCGTGCACGAGCAGCGCAGCCGGGTGTCCGACGGCGTGCAGGTGCGGGCCGCCCACCCGGCGTTGGTCCGGCGGACGCTGTCCGCGGTGGCCGCCGGCGACCCGGGCGCGTTCGGGCCGGGCTCGGTGCTGGTGCACCGCGAGCTGGCCGCCGCCCGGCGCTGGACCGTCGGGGAAACCGTCACCGTCGCCGGGCGTCCGTTCCGGGTCGCCGCCGTGGTGGCCGAGGACCGGCCGGCCCTGGCCGGCAGCCCGGTGCCCGACGGGTACGTGGTGGACGTCGTCGACGCGGACTTCACCCGGCTCTTTCCCACCGAACGCGGTTACCTGGCAGAGGTGGACCCGGCCGCCGGGGTGGACGTGGACGTCGCCCGGGCCGCCGTGGAGTCGGTGGTCGCCCGCTACCCGACGGTCAACGTGATGGACCAGGCCGCCTACAAGAAGATGCTGACCGGCACCGTCGACATGGTGCTCGGTCTGGTCACGGCGTTGCTCGGCCTGGCCGTGGTGATCTCGCTGGTGGGGGTCGCCAACACCCTGAGCCTCTCGGTGGTGGAGCGGACCCGGGAGAACGCCGTGCTGCGCGCGGTCGGCCTTAGCCGGGGCGGGATGCGGACGGTGCTCGCGGTGGAGGCGGTGCTCACCGCGTCGGTCGGCACGCTGCTCGGCGTCGCGTTGGGCGTCGGGGTCGCCGCCGGGGCGATGGCCGTGGTGGCGCGTATCGCCGGAGACTTCACGCTGGTACTGCCGTGGGGACGGCTCGGCCTGATCGTCGCGGTGGCGGTGCTCGCCGCCCTGCTCGCCTCGGTCCTGCCGGCCCGACGGGCGCTGTCCCGGCCGGTGGTGGCGTCGCTCGGCGCCGACTGACGTCGGCCACCGCCGTCCGGACGCCGACGAGCCGGTCCCGCCGCGACGGCGGGACCGGCTCGGTGCGTGCCTGCGGACGGGTCGGTCCCGCCGCGCGGACGGGGCCGCCCGGGATCGCTCAGGGGCGGGAGACGGGTTGGCCGCCGGCCCCGCCCTCGCCTTCGCCCTCGCCACCGCCGGCGGGGGCGGTCGTGGTGGTGGTCTCGGTCGGCGTGGCGGTATCGGTCGGGGTCGCGCTGGTGGCCGGCGGGCTGCTCGGCGCGGTCGGCGGCGTCGACGGGGCGCTCGACGGGCTGGGCTGGGCCGAGGCGCTCGGCGAGGCGCTCGGCGTCACCGAGGTGGACGCCGAGGGCTTGCCGCCCGGGCCGACCGGGCGGTAGGTGAAGTCGTCCTCGACCGTCGACGGCCCCTCGGTGACGGCGGTGTCGGCGACGGAGTTGCTCGGCGCCACCGCGGGCGCCGTGGAATCGAGCTGGGTGGCCGGTGCCTCCGCGTCCTTGGCGGCGGCCACCAGCGCGCCCAGCGCGGTCACCGCCACCAGCACGGCGCCCAGTGCGCCGACCAGAGTGCCGCGACGGCTGCGGCGGCGCGCCGGCGCGACCGCGGCGGCCGGCCGGGCGACCGGCTGGTCGTCGCGGGTCCGCCCCGGGCCGGCCGCGCCACGCAGGGCGACCGGCACCGTCGCGGCGGGTGACTCGGCGCGCGCCGCCCGGGCCGCGTCGGCCATCGCCGCGGCGCTCGGGTAGCGGTCGGCCGGGTCCTTCGCCAGCGCCCGGGCGACCAGCTCGCGCACCGCCGCCGGGATCTCCGCCGGCAGCTCCGGCGGCGCGTCGTCGAGGTGCCGCACCGCGACCTGGAGCGGGTTGTCCCCGGTGAACGGCGGGCTGCCGGTGAGGCAGCAGTAGGCGACCGCGCCGAGCGCGTAGACGTCCGTGGCGCCCGAGACGGGGCGGCCGGCGGCCTGCTCGGGGGCCATGTAGAGGGCGGTGCCGGGCACCGCGTTCGTGCTGGTGATGCTGGTGACGTTGGTCGACCGGGCCACCCCGAAGTCGACCAGGACCACGGTGCCGTCCTCCTGCACCAGCAGGTTGCTCGGCTTGACGTCGCGGTGGACGATGCCGCGGCCGTGCGCCCCGTGCAGCGCCTGGGCCACCTGGGCCACGATCGACATGGTCTCGGCGACCTCGAGCTGCCCGGCCGCCTCGATCCGCCGGGACAGCGGCTCACCGGCGACGAACTCCATGACCAGGTAGTCGGCCCGGCTGCCGTCGGGCAGTTCGTCCTCGCCGCAGTCGAACACCTGGACCACGCCGGGGTGGCGCAACGACGCCATGATTCGCGCCTCGGAGCGGAACCGGGCGATGAAGTCGGGATCGGAGACCAGCGCGGGAAGGAGCACCTTCACCGCGACCGGCCGCCCGAGCACCAGGTCGGTGGCACGCCAGACGTCGCCCATGCCGCCGGTGGCGACACGGTCTTCCAGGCGGTACCGACCGCTGAGTACGACGTCGGAGGTGAGCATTCCCATACCGTACCCACCGCGGCCCCGGAGTATTTCCCGCGATCTCTCCCGTCGCCGCCGGCGAGCGGTCCCGGCCCGGTCATCCGAACGGCCGAGGCCGGTTTCGGCCGTGGGCGCACCGTGACCGACCGGGTACGATCGGCCAGAATGTGTCCGGGTGGCGGCGGATGTCCGGCTCCATCGGCCGGGATCCGCCCGTTTTTTCCTGATCGGCAGCGACCGGTCGGTGTTCTTCGTTACACCGACACGCCGATCCGCTCGGTAGACATTTCTCTCCCTTTTTCCGGCTCTTCGTGGCTTGCCGGTCAGCGCGGTCGCCTCCTAGCGTTGGCCCGGCTCCCGGCCGCCCCACGACGTCGGTACGGTATGTCCGCCGACGGCCGCGCTGCGCGGCAGTGTCCATGCGCACCGGTCCCGGGCCGGCGCCGATCAGCTCAGCGGGGGGCGGGGGTGCGAATGACGGTGCGGTCTCCCGCGCGGGCCGACGCCCGGCCGGCGAACCCGGTCCCGCCGGGGCGTCGCCCGTGACCCCGGACCTGAACGAGTCGGTCGCCGCCGCGCGGGCGGGCGACGAGGAGGCGTTCCGTCACCTCTACCGCAGCCTCCAGCCGGCCCTGCTGCGCTACCTGACCGCCCTGGTCGGCGCCGAAGCCGAGGACGTGGCGTCGGAGACCTGGCTGCAGATCTCGCGCGACCTGCCGTCGTTCACCGGCGGCGAGTTCCGTGCCTGGGCGGTGACCGTCGCCCGCAACCGGGCCATGGACCACCTGCGCCGGCAACGACGCCGACCCGCCGTGCCGGTGCCCGTGCAGGCCCTCAACGACCTGGCCTCGGACGCGGACACCGCCGACCGGGCGGGGGAGGCGATCGGCACCGAGAGCGCGCTGGCGCTGATCCGCACCCTGCCGCCGGCCGAGGCGGAGGCGGTGATGCTGCGGGCCGTCGTCGGCCTCGACGCGGAGACCGCCGGGCGGGTGCTGGGCCGGCGCGCCGGCGCGGTGCGTACCGCCGCTCACCGCGGCCTGCGCCGCCTGGCCGCGCTGTTGGAGCGCTCGGCCGAGGGCGTCCCGACCGGTGTCCGGGAGACGTCCGCGCCCCGTCCCCGCGCCGACCGCCGCGCGCCGCACGCGCCCGAGGCCGAGCCGGCGGAGGGCTGACGTGAGGAGAGACGGCATGCACCCGCGCCGGCCCGACGACCGGGCGGAATCCGACCGCCTTCTCGACGCGGCGCGCGCCGGCGCGCCTGCGCCCGACGACGGCGATCCCCTGATCCGGCTGCTCGCCGCCGCGGCGGCCCCGGCCTCCGCCGACGAACTCGCCGGCGAGGAACAGGCGCTCGCCGCGTTCCGGGCCGCCCGCGCGGCGCCCCCGCCGGCCCCCGCGCCACGCGCGCGCCGGCGTCTCCGGGTCGCCGCCGCGCTGTCCGGGCTCGCCGCCACCGCGGTCGCCGGGGTGGCCTTCGCGGCCGTGGGTCTGGACCGGAACCAGGAACCGGCGGCCCCGCCGGCGCCGACCACGGCGGGTCCGTCCGGCGCCGGCCCGTCCGGCGCCGGCCCGGCGCGACCGGCTCCCCGCACCCCGACCGGTGAGGCGTCCGGCGCGGCGACGTCCCCGGCGCCGCCCCCGCCGTCCCGCTCGGCCACCCCGCCGCCGGTCGACGGCCGGTTCGCCGGTCACTGCCGCGCCTATCTGGCCAAGTCGGAGCGGCAGCGGGCCAAGGCCCTGACCACCCCGGGCTTCGCCGACCTGGTGGCCGCCGCCGGGGGCGCCGACCGGGTCGAGGGCTACTGTCGGGCGCTGACGCCGTCGGCGGCCGGGAAGCCGCCCAAGCCCACGCCCACGCCGGAGTCGAAGTCGAAGTCGAAGTCTCCGGGCCCGCGCGACGACGAGGACGACGACCAGGACTGAGCGTCCGGCGCAATCGGATTCCGGACAAAATTTCATCTTCCCGGGCGCGCGAAATTCGTCTGCTAGACAGAGGATGGGGGGACGCGCGGATCCGTGCCGTACCCGGCCGGGTCCCGGGCGACAACGAGGTCGTCCGTCTCCGGGAGAGGAGCCGTCACGTGGTGATGTCGCCGGAGCTGGACCGGGTCACCGTCCTGGGGGACGAGGCCGCGGCCCGCGGGCACCTGGCCCGCATCTGCTTCAAGACCGGGCCACCCACGCTCACCGGCGTCGAACTGGAATGGACCGTGCACGACGCCGCGGACCCGACCCGTCGGGTCGACCGCGAGCGACTGCGCGAGGCGTTGGGACGGCACAGCCCCGTCACCGTCGACCCCACCAGCCCGGCCGACGAGCTCCGGCGCGGCGGAACCGTGACCGTGGAGCCCGGCGGACAGGTGGAGATCTCCGCCGCGGCGCGACCGTCGGTCGCCGCGCTCATCCTGGCCACCGAGGCCGACGTCGCCGAGCTGCGCGCCCTGCTGGACGCCGCCGGACTGGTGCTGGGACGCACCGGGATGGATCCCTGGCGGTCCCCGCGACCGGTCGTGGAAACTCCGCGCTACCGCGCCATGCGCCGCGTCTTCGACCGGCGGGGCCCGGCCGGGCGGGCCATGATGTACAGCACGGCCGGGCTCCAGGTCTGCCTGGACGTCGGCGAGCCCGGGCAGGTGGCCGAGCGGTGGGCCGCCGCGCACGCCGTCGGGCCACCGCTGCTGGCCGCCTTCGCCACCGCCGACCGGCACGCCGGCCGGCGCACCGGTTGGGCGTCCGCCCGGATGGCCGCCTGGCTGGCAATCGACCCGGCGCGTACCCGCCCGGTCTGGTCACCGGGCCGCGCCGACCGTGACCCGGTGGCGGCCTGGACCGAGTACGCGCTGGCCGCGCCGCTGCTCTGCGTCCGTGACGACGGCCCGGACTGGTCCACGCCGCCGGGCGTCACCTTCGCCGACTGGCTGGCCGGGGCGCTCGACCGCCCACCCACCACCGACGACCTCGACTACCACCTCAGCACGCTGTTCCCGCCGGTGCGCCCGCGCGGCTACCTCGAGCTGCGCTACCTGGACGCCCAGCCCGGGCGCGAGTGGACCGTGCCGCTTGCGGTGCTGGCCGCGCTCTTCGCCGACCCGGCGACCACCAGGCAGGCGCTGGCGGCGGCCGGTCCGGTGGCCGACCGGTGGAGCGCGGCGGCCCGGCGCGGGTTGGCCGAGCGCCCGCTGGCGACCGCCGCGGCGACCCTGTTCGACCTGGCCCTCGCGGCCCTGCCCCGGCTCGACCTGCCGGCCGGGCTGCACGACGAGATCGACCGAGCGATCCGGCGGCGCCGTGCCGTCGCGGAGAGGGGACACCGGTGACCACGACCGAGCGCCCGGGTACGGACGCCGAGCAGCTGCGCGGCCGGATCGCCGCGGAGCTGGAGCGCACCCGCGCCCGTACCGCCCTGCTGACCGACGCGGTGGACGACGACGACCTGGTCCGGCAGCACTCCACACTCATGTCGCCGCTGGTCTGGGACCTGGCGCACGTGGGCAACCAGGAGGAGCTGTGGCTCGTCCGCGACGTCGGCGGCCGTGAGCCGGTGCGCCGCGACATCGACGACCTCTACGACGCCTTCAAGCAACCGCGCAAGGACCGGCCCGCGCTGCCGCTGCTGCCCCCGGCCGAGGCGCGCGTCTACGTGCGCACCGTCCGGGACAAGGTCCACGACCTGCTCGACGGCATCCGCTTCACCGACCGCCGGCTGGTCGAGGACGGTTTCGCGTTCGGCATGATCGTGCAGCACGAGCAGCAGCACGACGAGACCATGCTCGCCACCCACCAACTGCGCGCCGGAGCGCCGGTGCTGGACGCACCGCCCCCGCCCGAGCCCCGGGCCCGGGTCGGCGGGGAGGTGCTGGTGCCGGCCGGCCCGTTCACCATGGGCACGTCGACCGACCCGTGGGCGCTGGACAACGAGCGGCCCGCACACACGGTCGACCTGCCCGCGTACGCCATCGACGCGGCGCCGGTCACCAACGGGCAGTACCGCGCGTTCATCGCCGACGGTGGCTACGACGAGCCGCGCTGGTGGAGCGAGGCCGGCTGGCGGCACCGGGTCGAGGCGGACCTGAGCGCGCCGCTGCACTGGCGGCGCGACGGCGACGGGTGGGCGTACCGCCGGTTCGGTCGCTGGTCCACGGTCCGCGACGACGAGCCGGTGGTGCACGTCTGCTGGTACGAGGCCCAGGCCTACGCGGCCTGGGCGGGCCGGCGGCTGCCCACCGAGGCGGAGTGGGAGAAGGCCGCGCGGTGGGATCCGGCGAACGGCCGCTCGCGCCGCTACCCGTGGGGCGACCAGGACCCGACCACCGACCACGCCAACCTCGGCCAGCGGCACCTGTGGCCGGCGCCGGTCGGCGCGTACCCGGACGGCGCCTCGCCGCTCGGCGTGCACCAGCTCGTCGGCGACGTGTGGGAGTGGACCTCGTCGGCGTTCCGGGGGCATCCGGGATTCACCGCGTTCCCCTACCGGGAATACTCGGAGGTCTTCTTCGGCGACGACCACCGGGTGCTGCGCGGCGGCTCGTTCGGCACCGACCGGGCCGCCTGCCGGGGCACGTTCCGCAACTGGGACTACCCGATCCGGCGGCAGATCTTCAGCGGCTTCCGCTGCGCCCGTGACGCCGGCGGAGAGGAGTGAGCCGGCCCGATGTGCCGCCACCTCGCGTACCTCGGTCCACCGGTGCCTCTGGGCAGCCTCCTGTTCGACCCGCCGTACGGGCTGCTGCGCCAGTCCTGGGCGCCTCGGGACATGCGCGGCGGCGGCACCATCAACGCCGACGGCTTCGGCGTCGGCTGGTATCCGGACGGCGGCGACCCGGTGCGCTACCGGCGGGCCCAGCCGATGTGGAGCGACACCACCCTGCCGGAGCTGGCCGCCGTGACGTCGACCGGGGCGGTGCTGGCCGCCGTCCGCTCCGCCACGGTGGGGATGCCGCTGCACGAGACCGCCGCCGCGCCGTTCGCCGAGGGGCGCTGGCTGTTCAGCCACAACGGCGTGGTCCGCGGCTGGCCGGACAGCCTCGTCCCGCTGGCCGAGGGGCTGCCCGTGCGGGACCTGCTCACGTTGGAGGTGCCCACCGACTCGGCCCTGCTCTGGGCGCTGGTCCGGCACCGGCTGCGCGGCGGCGCGACGCTCGACGAGGCGGTGGCCGACACCGTCGCGGCGGTCGCCGCGGCCGCGCCCGGCTCCCGGCTGAACCTGCTGCTCACCGACGGCACGACGGTCGTCGCCAGCGTGGCCGGGCACGCGCTGTCCGTACGACGCGGCGCGGGTTCGGTCCTGCTGGCCTCCGAACCGTTCGACGACCACCCCGACTGGCAGCCGGTGCCGGACGGGCGGCTCGTGGTGGCCACCACGGCCGGGCTCGACATCCGGGGAACCGACCACCGCCTGACCGGCCGGACCCACAGATAGGACAGAGAGGACACGTGATGGGCGCGGAACCGCTGGAGATCCACCTGGAGGAGCAGGACCTCGACCGGGGGCTGCGGGAGGACGTACGGGTCGGGCTGAGCGCCACACCGAAGTGGCTGCCGCCGAAGTGGTTCTACGACGCCCGGGGCAGCGAGCTGTTCGAGGAGATCACCCGCCTGCCGGAGTACTACCCGACCCGGGCCGAGCGGGCGATCCTGGCCGCGCACGCCGACGACGTCGCCACGACCACCGGGGCGAAGACGCTGATCGAGCTGGGGTCGGGCTCGTCGGAGAAGACCCGGCTGCTGTTGGACGCGTTCACCCGGCATGGCGACCTGGGCACCTTCGTGCCGTTGGACGTCTCGGTCAGCGCCCTGCGGCAGTCCACCGAGCAGATCGCCGCCGCGTACCCGGGGTTGCGGGTGCGGGGGATCGTCGGTGACTTCACCCGCCACCTGGACCGGCTGCCCACCGGGGGCCGGCGCCTGGTGGCGTTCCTCGGCGGCACGATCGGCAACCTGCTGCCGGTGGAGCGGGCCGAGTTCCTCACCGCGATGCGGGCGGCGCTCGAGGCCGGTGACTGGCTTCTGGTCGGCACCGACCTGGTCAAGGACCCGGCCGTGGTGGTGCCCGCCTACGACGACGCGGCGGGCGTGACGGCCGAGTTCAACCGCAACGTGCTCCGCGTGATCAACCGGGAGTTGGGCGCGGACTTCGATCTCGGCGCGTTCCGCCACGTGGCGCTCTGGGACCCGGAGCGCGAGTGGATCGAGATGCGGCTGCGCGCCGAGCGTCCGACCCGGGCGCGGGTGCTCGACCTGGACGTGGTGTTCGCCGAGGGTGAGGAGCTGCGCACCGAGGTCTCGGCGAAGTTCCGCCCGGAGGGGATCGCGGCCGAGCTGACCGTCGCCGGGTTCGACCGGCAGGCGTTCTGGACCGACCCCGACGGTCTGTTCGGGGTGAGCCTGGCCCGGGCCGACTGAGGCCCCGGCCACACCCGGCGACCGGGCCGGGGGTTGATCGGCTAGGCTGGCGGCGCGAAGGGGAGTAGCCCCCAATGTCGTGGTCGACACACTGGTGCGTTCCGCATCCGGCCACGCGGCCTCGGTTCCCGAGGCGGGCGAGACCTTCGACTCAGGCTGTCGCAGCCGGGTCGAGGGCGCCCCTGTCTCTCCTCCCGGCTTGATCGGGAAGGTTCACATGGAGGGTTTCCTCGTCGCGCTGGTGGTCAGCTTCGGCGTCATCTTCGTCGCCGAGCTGGGGGACAAGTCCCAGCTCATGGCCCTGACGTTCGCCACGCGTTTCCGGCCCGTGCCGGTGCTCATCGGCATCACGATCGCCACGGCGGTCGTCCACCTCGCCTCGGTGGCCATCGGCTACGGCCTGAACGCGGCCCTACCCACCGGGTGGATCTCGCTCATCGCCGGCCTGGCGTTCCTCGGCTTCGGCGCCTGGACGCTGCGCGGCGACAAGCTGACCGAGGAGGAGAAGCGCAAGGCCGAGCGCGGCACCAAGTCGGCGATCGTCGCGGTCGGTGTGGCGTTCTTCCTGGCCGAGCTGGGTGACAAGACCATGCTCGCCACCATCACGTTGGCGACCAAGTACGGCTGGTTCGGCACCTGGCTCGGTTCGACGCTCGGCATGGTCGCCGCGGACGCGCTGGCGATCCTGGTGGGCCGGATGCTCGGCCGGCACCTGCCGGAACGGGCGATCCGTTACGGCGCCGCCGTGCTCTTCGCCATCTGCGGCCTGTGGCTGGTCTTCGAGGCGATCAGGGAGCTGAACTGACGCCGGCGGCATGGGGATGATCAGGCCCGGTCCCGGTGGGTAAGTGTCCGGGAGGCGGCGCCGTGGCGCGCCGCCACCAGGATTCGGACGACCGGGAGGTTCCGCGCATGAGCAGGCACGACGAGCCCAACGAGTACGGCTTCGCAGGCGGTGCGACCGCGCCGGAGCCGCCGGCCGGCGGACGCGCGGACGAGCAGGACCGCGCCGAGCAGGTCGCGGTGCCCGGTGACGATCTGACCGAGCCGGTGGCCGACGCGCTCGAGGAGGAGACCCAGGGCGAGCACGAGGCCCGCCCGGCCGAGCGCCGCCGCTGACGCCCGCGCGCCGGCCGTCGGCCCCACGCGGGGCTCGCGGCCGGCGCGTCCGCGTCAGCGGGATTCCTGCTGGTAGACGTCGGGGATGCCGTCGCCGTCGTCGTCGCGGCTCTCCCGCTCGCTGATCCGCCGGTACACCCGGTTACGCCGAATCAGCACCGTCGAGGCCAGCACGGCGGAGATCAGCGAGCCGACCAGCACGGCCGCCTTGACCCGCTCGTCCTCCGGGCTGCCGGGCCCGAAGGCCAGCTCGCCGATGAGCAGGGACACGGTGAAGCCGATGCCGGCGAGCAGCGCGAGCCCGAGCAGGTCCGTCCAGCTGATCTCGTCGTCCAGTTCGGCGCGGGTGAAGCGGGCGAGCAGGAACGTCGAGCCGAACACGCCGACCACCTTGCCCAGCACGAGGCCGCCGGCCACGCCCAGCACCACCGGGTCGCGTACCACCTCGCCCAGGTCCACGTCGACGAGGGAGACGCCGGCGGCGAAGAACGCGAACAGCGGCACCGCGATGCCGGCGGAGACCGGACGCCAGCGGTGTTCGAGCCGTTCGGCCAGCCCCGGCTCCCCGCGCTTGCCGGTCAGGACCGGCACGGTGAAGCCGAGCAGCACCCCGGCCACCGTGGCGTGCACACCGGAGGCGTGCACCAGCGTCCAGGCCGTCACCGCGAGCGGGATCAGCGCCCACCACCAGGTCCGCCGCCGCTGCACCAGCAGCCCGAACACGGCGATCGGCAGCAGCGCGCCGAGCAGGGGCAGCGGGTGGAAGTCGGCGGTGTAGAAGATCGCGATGATGGTGATCGCGAAGAGGTCGTCGACCACCGCGAGGGTGAGCAGGAAGGCCCGCAGCCCCTGTGGCAGGTGCGAGCTGACCACGGCCAGCACGGCGAGCGCGAACGCGATGTCGGTGGCGGTGGGGATCGCCCAGCCGCGCGCTCCGGCGCCGCCGGCGCTCAGCGTCACCGCCAGGTAGATCAGCGCCGGGGCCACCATGCCGCCGAGCGCGGCGACCACCGGTATCGCCGCCCGCCGGGGGTCCCGAAGATCGCCCGCGACGAACTCACGCTTGAGCTCCAGCCCGACCACGAAGAAGAAGATCGCCAGCAGTCCGTCCGCCGCCCAGGTGGCGAGGCTGAGGTCGAGGTGCAGCGACGCGCCGCCGGGCCAGGGCACCCAGTCGCCCAGTGCCGCGTACGCCGCGCGCCACGGTGAGTTGGCCCAGACCAGGGCGAGGACCGCGCCGAGCAGCAGCAGCCCGCCGCCGACGGTCTCGGTGCGCAGCACGTCGGCCAGGAAGCGCGCCTCCGGCCAGGAGCGGCGGGCGAGCAGGCGGGACGAGTGCGGGTCGCGGTCGGGCATGCGGTGTCCGTTCGGGAAGAGGGGTCGGCGAAGCGATCGCCGACCAGGCTTCCCGGCACACCATGGTCAACCCTAGCTGCCGATCCGGGCGGCGGCGAGTCGAGCCGGTGGGACGCTCCTCTCGTCTGGTGGACGGAGCGTCCCACCGTCCGGTCGGTCAGCGCTGTCCCGGCAGGGCCGGCAGGGAGGAGCCGATCGTCTCGCAGAACGCCGCCATCCGTTTGATCAACTCGTCCGGGTCGGCGTACGGGTCGAGCGCGCGCACCTCGTCCGGGTCGAGCGCCGGCACCGGCACGTGCGAGATCAGCGGGTGCAGCGGGCGGGTGTCCACCTCGTCGGCGCCGAACAGGTGCTCGTGCAGTTTCTCGCCCGGCCGCAGCCCGGTGTAGACGATGTCGACCGGGTGGTCCGCCTCGGCGGCGAGCCGGCGCGCCACGTCGGCGATCCGCACCGGCTCGCCCATGTCGAGCACCAGCGCCTCGCCGCCGCGTCCGATCGTCGCAGCCTGCAGGACCAGGTGCACGGCCTCCTGCACGGTCATGAAGTAGCGGGTCACGTCGGGGTGGGTGACCGTGATCGGGACCCCGGCCCGGATCTGGGCCTGGAACGCGGTCAGCACCGACCCCCGACTGCTGAGCACGTTGCCGAACCGGACACTGAGGTAGGTGCCGCCCATCCGCTCGGCCTGGTGGGCGGTGAGTCGTTCGGTGATCCGCTTCGAGTAGCCCAGCACACTGGTCGGGTTCGCCGCCTTGTCGGTGGAGATGTTGACGAACTCGGCGACGTCCCGGCACGCCTCCAGCACGTTCAGCGTGCCCAGGATGTTGGTCTTGATCGCCTCGCCCGGGTGCCGCTGGAGCATGGTCAGGTGCTTCAGGGCGGCGGCGTGGAACACCACGTCGGGCTGCCGGTCGGTGACGATCCGGGCGATCCCCTCGGCGTCCCGGATGTCGGCCAGGATCAGTTCCGGGCCGTCCAGCAGGGCGCGGCCGTGCAGCGACATCTGGAGCGCGTGCAGCGCGGACTCGTCCCGGTCGAGCATCATCAGCTCGTCCGGCTCGCAGCGGGCGATCTGCCGGCACAGCTCCGAGCCGATCGAGCCGCCCGCGCCGGTGACCAGCACCCGGCGGCCGGCCAGCCCGCCCCGCTCGACGGTCAGCTCGGCCACCCGCTGGGCCCGGCCCAGCAGGTCGGTGAGCTGGAGGTCGCGGACGTCGGTGGCGGCGACCGGCCGGTCGAGCAGCTCACGCACCGGGGGCAGGACCTTGAACGCGGCCCCGGCCTCGAGGGTGCGGGTCCGCACGTCGCGTAGCAGCTGCGGGTCCGAGCCGCTCATCGAGAAGATGACGGTACGCGCCTGGGTGGCGCGGATCACGGCGCCGACCTGTTCACGGCCGCCCAGCACGCGCAGCCCCTCCAGCCGCAGCCCTCGGCTCTCCGGGGCGTCGTCGAGCAGCCCCACCGGCCGGTAGCTGCTGTCCGGGTCGTGCAGCAGCGCCCGCACCAGCCGTTCGCTGGCCGCGTCGACGCCGTAGACCAGGCAGCGCTCGGCGTGTCGCGCCGCCGGGCGGTGCCGGTCGGCGTGGGCCCGCCACAGTCCGCGGGCGGTCGCCATCAGCACCAGCGCGACGGCGCCGCCGACCAGCGGCGTGGTCGCGGGGACCGGTCGCTCGGCCCAGGGGAGCACCCCGGCGACGGTGACCAGGGCGGCCAGCGCGACGGTGGCGGCCAGTCCCCGGGCATCGCCGGCGCTGCCGATCGGGTAGCGGCCGTAGACCTGCGAGCGCAGCAGCGTGAGCAGCGTGTACAGCGTGGCGCAGGCGAGCGCGACGCCGAGGATCCGGCCGCTGAGGGCGGCGGTCAGGTCGAACTCGTACCGGGTCCACGCCGCGCCGAGAAATCCTCCGCACCACGCGGCCGTGTCCAGCGTTAACAGGGAGAGGGTCGCGGCGCGGTGGGTGGTTCGTCCGCGGGGTCGCACGACGTCGGCGGTGGTTTCACGATCCATGGGCTGCCTCGGTGTCCTATCCAGATTGAACAGAATTAGGCCTTATGTGCCTGTTCGGTCGTTTACATTCGTCCAGTCACCTAACGTGGCGAATAGGCGATTCGATCCTGGCACGGCTACTGGTGTTTTTAGGGGGCTTTCGTGCAGTTTCATCGGCAGACCGGCGTGTCGCGAGGGGGAGCGTGATGGACGTTCTCGGCTACCTGCGCCTGGTCCGACGCCACTGGTGGATCGTGCTGGTCACGGTGATGCTCGCGCTGGGCACCGCCGCGTTGGTGACGGTCCGGACGGCGCCTCGCTACGAGGCCTCGGTGACGTTCTTCGTCACCACACCGAGCCAGGGGGTCGCCGACGCCTACCAGGGCGGCCTCTTCCTCCAGCAGCGGGTGAAGTCCTACGGCGACCTGCTCACCAGTGACCGGCTGGCGCAGAGCGTGGTGGCCGAGGCACCGCTCGGCCTCACCGCCGACCAGGTGCGCAACCGGATCACCACCGTCGCCACCACCGGCACCGTCCTGCTCAAGGCCACCATCACCGACACGGACCAGACCCGGGCGCTCAAGACCACCGAGACGCTCGCGGCCAAGTTCACCGAGCTGGTCCGGAGGGTGGAGACGCCGCCGGACGGCAAGTCGCCGCCGATCAAGATCGAGGTGGTGAGCGGCCCGCGGGTGACCTCCAGCCCGGTGTCCCCCCAGCCGGTGCGCAACCTGGTCCTCGGCGGTCTGCTCGGCCTGCTGGCCGGTGCCGCGCTCGCCGTGCTGCGCGGGCTGGCCGACGTGCGGATGCGCGACGCCGCCGCGTTGCAGCGGGTCACCGGCAGCCCGCTGCTGGGCGAGATCCCGTTCGAGTCCGGCGCGAAGGCGGCCCCGTTGATCGTCGGCGACGCGGCCAACTCGCCGCGGGCCGAGGCGGTCCGCAAGCTGCGCACCAACCTGCGCTTCGTGGACGTGCACGAGCCGGCCCGGGTCATCGCGGTCACCAGCGCGTTGCAGGGCGAGGGGAAGACCACGATGGCCTGCAACACGGCCATCGCGCTGGCCGAGGCCGGGTGGCGGGTGCTGCTGATCGACGCCGACCTGCGCCGGCCCAAGGTGGCCGACTACCTCGGCATCGACGGCGGCGTCGGCCTCACCGACGTGCTGGTCGGCGACGTGCAGGTCGGTGACGTGGTGCAGCGTTGGGGCGAGAAGTCGCTGCTGGTGCTGCCCAGTGGCGCCGCCCCGCCGAACCCCAGCGAGCTGCTCGGCTCCAAGGCGATGGCCGACCTGCTGGTGGCGCTGCGCGAGTCGGCGGACATCGTGGTCATCGACACCGCGCCGCTGCTGGCGGTCACCGACGGCGTGGTGGTGGCGGTGCAGGCCGACGGTGCGTTGCTGGTCACCCAGCAGGGGCGGACCTCCCGCAGCCAGGTGGCCGCGGCCGCGCACGCGCTCAGCTCGGTCTCGGTGCGCCTGCTCGGTTGCGTGCTCAACATGGCCAAGGTGGCCAAGGCGGACGCCTACCAGTACGAGGCGTACAAGGTGGTCGTGCCCGCCGCGCCGTCCGTGCCCACCGACCGGGCCGGCACCCGGCGGGGCGGGCAGCCGGCCGTGGGCGACCGGACGCAGGAACTCACCCGGCTGTCGCGATGAGCGCCAGCACCGGCCGGATCGACCGCTCGATCTCCTCGGCGCAGCGGCGGAAGTCGGCCGGGGAGCCACCGATCGGGTCGCGCAGGTCGTCCGCGCCGGGGGCGGCGGGTTGCATCCGCCCCCGGGCACGGACGGCTGCCGCCACCGCCGCCCGCAGCGGCGTGTCCGCCGTCGCCCCGGCCGGTTCGGCCGCGGCGGCGAGCCGGGCGAACTGGCGCAGCGTGAAGGTCCGGGTCAACGCCGCCGGGGCCAGCGCGGTGCAGGCCGAGCGCTGCCGTCGGGTCGCGGTCAACACCAGCGCCGCCCCGGCCAGGTGTTCCGGACGGAGCCGGCGGGTGCGGAACGCCGCCGCGTCGGCCCCGGTGCCGGCCGCCACCTCGACGGCGTACGGATGCATGGCGGCGCCGTCGACCGCGTCGGTCCCGGCGCTGGTCACCACCACCGGAAGGTCGGCCAGCAGGCGGCGGGCGATGAACTCGGCCATCGGGGACCGGCACATGTTGGCGTGGCAGACGAAGAGCACCCCGTCGACCATCTGCACCCCTCTCGTCGGCGTGGTCGCGGGACACGGTGCCGCGACGGCGTTCTTCCGGCGGTCGCGGCCGGACGCAGAGGGGATGCGGGCATCGTACGCGGTGCGGACGGCGACGGTGTCGCAGGCCGCGCCGGGAGCGCGGCCATGAAGATCGGCATCCTGTCCTACCACTTCCCGCCGGAGCCGGCGTTCATCCCGGGCAGCCTGGCCGAGGAGTTGGCGGCCCGCGGACACGAGGTGCGGGTGCTCACCGGCTTCCCGGACTACCCGGGTGGTCACGTCTATCCCGGGTGGCGCCAGCGGTGGCGGCACCAGACCCACAGCGAGCGGCTGACCGTCCGTCGGGTGCCCCGGTACGCCCGCGGCGACGCCTCGCCCGGGGCGCGCACGGCCGCCTGGCTCTCTTTCGCCGGCAGCGTGGCGGTGGCCGGGCGGCGCTACCTGCGGGACGTCGACGCGCTCTACGTCTTCCAGCACCCGGCGGTGACCTTCGCCGCGGCGGGTCTGCTGCGGCTGCTCGGCCGGGTGCCGACGGTGCTGCACGTGCAGGACGTGTGGACGGGGGAGGAGCCGTCCCGGCCGGGGGAGAACCGGCTCCGGGCGGACCGGTTCGACGCGAGCCTGCGCCGGCTCTACCGGGAGGCCGCCGCGGTGGCGGTCACCGCGCCGTCGATGCGTGACCTGGTGGTCGCCGCCGGGGCAGGGCCGGACCGGGTGTGTACCGTGCTCAACTGGACCGACGAGCGCATCTTCCGTCCGGCCGAGCCCGGTCCCGCGGCCCGTCGCCTGATCCGCCGGGACGACCGGTGCCTGGTGATGCACGCCGGCACGATCGGCGTACGGCAGGGTCTGGAGACCGCGGTTCGCGCGGCGGCCGCGCTGGGCGACCGGATGGACCTGGTCCTGGTCGGTTCCGGTGCGCAGGAGCGGCGGGTGCGAGGGCTCGCCGCCGACCTCGGCGCCGACAACGTCCGGTTCGTCGAGTGGCGGTCCCCGGTGGACATGCCGCAGTTGTACGCGACCGCCGACTACCAGCTCGTCATGCAGCGCGACGTGCCCGAGTTGCGCGGCACCGTGCCGGGCAAGCTGCAGGCCGCCTTCTCCTGTGCCGCGCCGGTGGTCGCCTCGACCGGCGGGGACACCGCCGAGCTGGTGGAGCGGGCGCGCGCCGGGCTGTCCTGCCCACCGGAGGACTGGGCCGCGCTGGCCGACCGGTTCTGGCTGGCCGCGGCCATCCCGCGGGCCGCGCGGGTGGAGATGGGCCGTCGCGGTCGGGACGCCTACCTGCGGGAGATGTCGCTGCGGGCCGGGGTGGACCGGATCGAGGGCTTGTTACGCGAGGCGTCCGCCACCATGGCGAAGCGAACAAACCTCGCAGTGGGGCGATAAAGCTCCAGGAGACCCTAAAATCCGACGAATGCCTGCATATTCGTGCTAAAAAGCAGTCAATGCGCTCGGTGTCCGATTCGACACGTAGGGGGAACAGTGGCGGAACGCGGTGCTTCGCCTGGCCGGCGGCGGCGCTCGCGGCGGCGCAGCCGGGCCCGGGTGCGCCGGATCCTGCTCGTCGGCCTGGTCGTGGTCTCGGTGCTGCTGACCACCGGGGGCTGGGTCGCGTTCCGGGGCTGGCAGGCCCGTGCCCACCTGGTGAACGCCGCCGGGCTGGCCAAGGAACTCAGCTCCCAGGTGCTCGACGGCGACGTGGCCCGCGCCCAGCGGACCCTCGCCGCCCTTCAGGAGCAGGCCACCGCGGCGCGCGGCGCGACCGGGGACCCGGTGTGGTGGGTCGGCCAGCGGACGCCGTACGCCGGCGACGACCTCACCGCGGTGCGGGAGATCTCGGTGGCGGTGGACGACCTGGCCCGGCTCGCCTTTCCCACCCTCCTCCGGGTCGATCTCGCCTCGCTGGTGCCGAAGCAGGGCAAGCTCGACCTGAACCGGCTGAGCGCGGTGTCGGCGGAGGTGTCCACCGCCGACCAGGCGGTCCGGCGCACGGCGCAGCGGTTGGCGGCCGTCCCGACCGCGGACCTGGTGGCGCAGGTGCGGGAGGCGGTCACCGCCCTGCGTTCGGAGCTCGAGCAGTTGGGCGAACTCACCTCGGCCGCGGACCGGGGCGCCCGCCTGTTGCCGCCGCTGCTCGGCGCCGGCGGCCCGCGCACCTACCTGCTCGTCTCGCAGAACCCGGCCGAGTTGCGCGCCACCGGGGGCATGTTCGGTGCCTACGCCGTGCTGCGCGCGGAGGACGGGCGGATCCGGATGGTCACCCAGGGCAGCTCGAGCCAGTTGGGGCGCTTCGACCCACCGCTGCAGGTCGACCCGGAGATGCGCCGGCTCTGGTCGGACCTGCCAGGGATGTACCCGGCCGACGTCAACCTCAGCCCGGACTTTCCGTCGGCGGCCAAGGCCTACCGGGAGATGGTGCGCCGTCGCACCGGGACCACCGTGGACGGCGTCCTGGCCGTGGACCCGGTGGTGTTGTCCTATCTGCTCGGTGTCATCGGCCCGGTGACCGTGCCCGACGGGCCGGCGCTGGCCGGCAGCACCGCCGTGCGGACCCTGCTCGCCGACTCGTACCGGGACCTGGACACGAAGGATCAGGATGAGTTCTTCGCGCGGGCCGCCGCGAGGGTGTTCGACGCGCTGTTCACGAAATCGGTGGACCCTCGGTCGCTTTTGACCGTTTTCAGCCGTTCAATCAGTGAACGTCGGATATTGTTCTGGAGTGCCCGAACCGAGGAGCAGCGCGCGTTGGCCGACAGTCGGCTGGCCGGACAGCTCCCGGAGAAGGACACGGTGCCGACGGTCGGCGTGTTCCTCAACGACGGCAGTGGCGCGAAGCTCGGCTACTACCTGAGGTTCTCGGCCGCCCTCACGGTCGGCGACTGTCAACCGGACGGGCGCCGCGAACTGCGGCTCCAGGTCACGGTGCGCTCCACCGCCCCGAGGTCGGGGCTGAGCAAGTCGGTAACCGGCCTGGCCATGTCCGGCGACAAGTACAGAGCACGCACCTTCGTCTCGGTGCACACGCCCACCGGCGGCGCGGTTCTCACCGGGCGGCTCGACGGGCGCGACACCGCGATGGGCAGCGGAACCCACGGCCGCCGGCAGGTGGCGGTGGCGACCGTGGAGACCGGTCCGGGACAGACCCGGACGCTCGACGTCACCCTGCTCACCGGCCAGACCGCCGCCGGCACCGCCGACCTGGTGCTCACACCCACCGTCACCCCATGGACCACCCGAACAGTCAACGCACCAAGCTGTGAACAGTAGGAGGGAATCCATCATGCGGCTATCCCGCATCATCATGGCGCTCACGGTCGGCCTGGCCGTGGCGGCCGTGCCGACCGCGGCCGGCGCGGCGCAGCCGCAGCCACCGTACGTGCCGCCGGGCGCGGCGCTGACGGTGTCGCCCACGACGATCCGTCTCGGCGAGACCTTCACGCTCCGGGGCACCGGCTTCCAGGCCGGTGAGACGGTGCGGATCGACGTCGCCATCTCGAATCTCCCGGCCGCGGCCCCCGCCGAGGGGACCGCGCGGCGCAGCGACGGCAGCACGGTGGCCATGGCCCCGGTCGCCTACACGCCCAACCGCGCGCAGCCCCAGCCCGCGCCGACCACCTTCACGGTGACGGCCGACGGCGACGGCGCCTTCACCGTGCAGTACCGGCCGACGCGCACGGGCCGGCACACCTTCACCGCCACCGGGCTGACGTCGGGTCGGATCGCCAGCGCCACCGGCACCGTCCTGCCCGTGCACGGACGGCCGACGACCCGGCCGCCGCACCACGGTGGTCTGCCGGTCACCGGTGACAGCATCGGCACACCGCTGAAGCTCGGTGGTGGCCTGGCCGCCGCCGGCGCGGTCCTGCTGCTGGCCTCCCTGGCCTGGCGCCGCCGTCGCCTCGGCTGACCGAGGTGCGCCGGGGGAGGACCCCGGCCGATCGCGAGTGCCCGCCGGACCCGCTCCGGCGGGCACTCGCGCGTCCGGAGCACGAGGCAGAATGACGTCGTGGCACCGACGCGACCGTGGGCCGACCCGGCCGGCCTGCTCACGCTCCCCGGCGGCGCCGTCGTGCGCGGTCGTCGCATCACGGCGCCCGGCACGCCGGCCGACTTCGCCCTGCTGCTCGCGCCCGGCCCCGACCCGGCGTGGCCGACCCGGCGGATCGACTGGCCCGACTTCTGGATCCCGCGGGACCGGGCGGACGCCCTCGACGCCCTGCGCGAGGGCCGGCGGCGCGCGTACGCGGGCGAGCGCGTCGAGGTCGCCTGTCGCGGCGGGATCGGCCGGACCGGCACCGCCCTGGCCGCCCTCGCGGTGCTGGACGGGCTCGCGCCGGGCCCGGCGGTGGCGTGGGTACGTGCCCGCTACCACCCCCGCGCGGTGGAGACACCCTGGCAGCGGTGGTGGTTGCGACGCGTCGACTGACCACGGCACGCAGCCGCGGGTTGGGCGTAGCGTCACCGGCCGGGTGAGCCGCGTCGGTCCGGGTCCCGGGCTGGGTAGGGTGCCTCCTCATGAGAGCCCGGGTCCTGGCCGTCGCCACCGCCGTCACCCTGCTCGTCACCGGGGCGCCCGTCCCGGCGCAGGGCGCTCCCGGGGTCACCGCCGCGCCGGTGGCCACCACGCCCTGTCCCCGGCTGCCCGCGCCGAAGGTCTCCCGGCCACCGCGCCCCACCCCGCCGGAACCGGTCCCCGACCAGCAGGTCGTCGGCGGTGACGCGCTGGCCGCGCCGGGGCTGGTCACCCCGCCCGGCAGCGCCGCGCCACCGGCGGTCACCGCCACCACCTGGCTGGTCGCCGACCTGGACAGCGGCGCCGTGCTCGGCGCGTGCGGGCCGCACGTGTACGGCACTCCCGCCAGCACCCAGAAGCTGCTGCTGGCCGCCACCATGCTGAGCCGGCTCGACGCGAAGCAGGTGGCTGTCGCCACCCGTGCCGACCTGGACATCGAGCCGGGCAGCTCGGCCGTCGGCCTGCTCGTCGGCGGGCGGTACGCGGTGGAGACGCTCTGGTTGGGCCTGCTGCTGCAGTCCGGCAACGACGCGGCGAACATGTTGGCCCGGCTGGGCGCCGGCAGCGCCCGGGCCGGGGTCACCGAGATGAACGCCGAGGCCCACCGGCTCGGTGCCCGGCAGACCCACGCCGTCACCCCGTCCGGCCTGGACGGTCCGGGCCAGTTCACCAGCGCGTACGACCTGGCGCTGATCGCCCGCGCCTGCTTCGCCGACGAGCGGTTCCGCCGGTACGCGCTGACCGAGCGGGCGCAGATCCCGGCCCAGCCGGCGCTGAAGAAGGGCGGATTCCAGATCCAGAACGAGAACCAGCTGATCTACCGCTATCCGGGGGCGCTGGGCGGCAAGACCGGATTCACCGAGCTGGCCCGGCACAGCTACGTCGGCGCCGCCCAGCGCGGTGGGCGCCGGCTGGTGGTCACCCTGCTCGGGGCCGAGGCCCGGCCGGTACGGGGCTGGCAGCAGGGCGCCCAACTGCTCGACTGGGGCTTCTCGCTGCCCCGCGACGCCTCAGTCGGCCGGCTGGTCGAGCCCGGCGAGTTGGACGCCGCGAAGGCTGAGCCGGCGCCGGCCCCGGCCGCCGCGGCGGCGCGTCCGGAGCCGTCACCGTGGCGCGGGCCGGCCGGCACCGCGCTGCGTCGGGTGGCCGACGGGGACTGGCAGGTGATCGTGCCGCTGGCCGGGTTGCTCGCGCTCGTCGTCGGCGGGACGGCGGCCGTGCTGGCCGCCCGCCGGGGCCGCTCCCGCCGCCCCGGCCGTCGCCGCGCCTGACCGTCCGGTCGCGGCAGTCGCCGCGCCTGGCCCGCCGGCTGTCCGCCGGTCCCGGTCGCGTGGACGCCGCCGTCGTGGGTATGCGCGGCGCATGGAGCACCCGGGACGCGTCGTGGTGGTCTCCGCGGACATCGGCGCCGGGCACGACCGGGCCGCCGACGAGCTGGCGGAGCGGCTGCGCGCCCGGGGCTTCGCGGTGGACCGGCTCAACGTTCTGCACCTGCTGCCCGGTCCGCTGCACCGCGCCGTGCGCGAGGCGTACCGGGGACTGCTGCACCGGCTGCCCGGGGGCTACCACCTGCTGTTCCGGCTCACCAGCCGGTCGTCGGTCCCGGTGCGCGCCGTACGCGCGCTGCTGCGGCCGTTCCGCCGGGCGATGCGGCGGCGCATCCCGCCGGACACCCGGGCGGTGGTGACCACCTATCCGTTCGCGAACCAGCTCCTCGGGCCGTTGCGCCGCCACGGGCGACTGCGGGTGCCGGTGATCACGTATGTGACCGACCTCGTGGTCCATCCGTCCTGGCTCGCCCCGGGCGTCGACGTGTACTGCACGGTGCGGCACGCGGAGCTGCGGCCCTCGGACGGCGTCGACGTGACGGTGGTCGAGCCGCTGGTGTCGCGGGCGTTCGGCGCGTGCGACGGGACCGACCGCCGGCGGGCCCGGCACCGGTTCGGGCTGCCCCCCGACGGTGTCCTCGCGCTGGTCGTCGCGGGTTCCTGGGGTGCCGGGGAGGTGGCGGCCACGGTCGCGGAGGTCGGCGCGACCGGGGCGCGGCCGGTGGTGGTGTGCGGGCGGAACCGGGCGTTGCGCCGGCGGCTGAGCGGGGCCGGCCGGGACGTCCTGGGCTGGGTGGACGACATGCCCGCGCTGATGCGGGCCGTCGACGTGGTGGTGGAGAACGCGGGCGGCCTCACCTGCCAGGAGGCGCTCGCGGCCGGGGTGCCGGTGATCACCTACCGCCCCATTCCCGGCCACGGACGGGCCAACGCCGCCGTCCTGGCCCGTTCCGGCCTGACCCGGTGGGCCGGCTCGCCCGACCAGCTCGGACCCGTGCTCGCGGCGGTCACCGGGGCCGACCCGGCGTCCCCGGCCCGCGACGCGCGGTCCCTGGAGGACCCGGCCGGGCTGGTCGCCGAGGCCGCCCGCGCCGCCGCGCCCGCCGGGCCGGCCGCCGCGGGCCGCCGGTCGCTGCTGGAACCGGTCGGCGACGCGATCGCCGTCGTCGCCGCGCTGCTCCAAGCCGGCGGCGGACTGCGATGAGGACCACCGCCCTCGCCGGGCTCGCGGCGGTGGCGTTCCCGGTGGTGCAGGTGGCGCCGGCGCTGACCGTGCTCCCCGGCCTCCGCCGCCGCCTGCTGCCCGGCCTGCACGGACTCGGCCCGCCGGACCGCGTCGCGCTGACCTTCGACGACGGCCCGGACCCGGAGTCCACGCCGTGCTTCCTGGACCTGCTCGCGGCGCACCGGGTCCAGGCCACCTTCTTCGTCCTCGGCGCGATGCTGCGCCGCCACCCGGACCTGGGCCGCCGGCTGGTCGACGCCGGCCACGAGGTCGCCGTCCACGGCTGGACGCACGACAACCTGCTGCTGCGCGGGCCGGCCGGCACCGTCCGCGACCTGACCCGGGCGTACGACCTGGTGGCGGAGGTGACCGGACGGCGACCGCGGTTCCTCCGCCCGCCGTACGGGGTGCTCACCGGCGCGACCCTGCTGGCGGCCCGGCGGCTGCGCCTGCGGCCGGTGCTGTGGAGCTGCTGGGGGCGGGACTGGACGGCCACGGCGACCGCCGACACGGTCGCCCGGACCGTCCGGGCCGGGCTGGGCGGCGGCGGCACCGTCCTGCTGCACGACTCGTCCCGCGCCGCCGCGCCGGGCGCGTGGCGCGCCGGGCTGGCCGCGCTGCCCGACATCCTGGCCGAGTGCCACCGCCGCGGGTGGCGGGTCGGCCCGCTGGGCGCGCACCGGCTGCCCGCGCGTTGACCGGTGCACCCTACCCCGCGACCCCGGGCCCGGGAGGCGAATCCCGGAGCCGGCGACCCGTTCGGGTCGGCGTGGCTAGCCTGCGGGTCATGAGGACCTGGGGACCGTCCGTGGCGCTCGCCGCCGCCCTGCTCCTGCCGCTGTCCACGCCGCCGACGCCCGCCGTGGCCGCGGCCCGCCCGGGCGCCGCGCCGGCGCGCCGGCTGCCGGCCGCGGCGCCGCCCTGCCCGAACGTGCCCGCCCCGTCGACCCGGCCGCCGCAGCCGCCGCCCCCGCCCGGCCCGGCGGACCGGGCCGTGGGGGGCGCCGCGCTGGACACCTCGGGCCTGGTCGTCCCGCCGGTCGCGACGGTGCCGCCCGCGGTGGCGGCGACGTCGTGGGTGGTCGCGGACCTGGACACCGGCGCGGTGCTCGGCGCCTGCGGCCCGCACGAGTACGGCGTGCCGGCCAGCGTGCAGAAGTTGCTGCTGGCCGCCACCATGCTGCCCCGGCTGGACCCGAACCGCGAGGTCACCGTGACCGCCGGCGACGTGGCGATCGAGCCGGGCAGCTCGGCGGTGGGGCTGGCCGAGGGCGGGCACTACCGGATCGAGACGATCTGGCTGGGCCTGCTGTTGAAGTCCGGCAACGAGGCGGCCAACGCGCTGGCCCGGCTCGGTGGCGGCCGGGACGGACTGGCCGGCGGGGTCCGGGCGATGAACGCCGAGGCCCACCGGCTCGGCGCCCGGCAGACCCACGCCGTCACCCCGTCCGGCCTGGACGGTCCGGGCCAGTTCACCAGCGCGTACGATCTGGCGCTGATCGCCCGGGCCTGCTTCGCCGAGCCGGCCTTCCGCCGCTACACCGCCACCCGCACCGCGCAGGTGCCCGCCCAGCCGGCGCTACGGAAGAAGGCCTTCCAGATCCAGAACGACAACATGCTGCTGGACCACTATCCGGGGGCGATCGGCGGCAAGACCGGCTTCACCGACCTGGCCCGGCACACGTACGTCGGTGCGGCCGAGCGCGGTGGGCGGCGCCTGGAGGTCACCCTGCTCGGCGCGGAGGTCACCACCCAGCGCGGCTGGCAGCAGGGGGCCGCGCTGCTGGACTGGGGTTTCGGGCTGCCCCGGGACGCCGGGGTCGGCCGCCTGGTGGAGCCGGGGGAGCTGGACCGCTCCACGCCCCCCGCCACCGGGGCGGCGTCGGCCCTGGCCGGGCACGCCGACCTGCGCGGCGGCGCCCCGGCCCCCGGCTACCGGCCCGGCGCGGGACTGTCGGTCGCGGTGGGCGCGGTGCTGGTGGCCGGGGGAGCGGTGCTGCTGGCCCGGCGTCGTCGGCACGCCGCCGCGGTCGCCGCGTCGACCGCCGTGGTGGCGCGGGAGGGTGAACTTCCGGAAGTCGACTGAAACGACCCGGGCCGGTCAGCGGCCGGCCGGACCGGCGGTGCTGTCCCGCACCACCAGTTCGGTGGCCAGCTCCACCCGGGGCGACTCGATCTCCTCGCCCTGGGCCAGCCGCAGCACCGTGCGGGCGGCGAGCCGGCCCATCTCCACCAGCGGCTGGCGCACGGTGGTCAGGGGCGGCGAGGCCCACCGGGCCTCGGGCAGGTCGTCGAAGCCCACCACGCTCACGTCGTCGGCGACCCGCAGGCCGCGCCGGCGTACCGCCTCGTAGACGCCGAAGGCCATCTGGTCGCTGGCCGCGAAGATCGCCGTCGGCGGGTCGTCGAGGTCGAGCAGGGCGCCACCGGCGGCGAAGCCGGAGGCGTGGTAGAAGTCGCCCGGCTGGACCAGACGGTCGTCGGCCGGCACGCCGGCGGCGGCCAGCGCGGCGCGGTAGCCGTCGAGCCGGGCGCGGCTGCACAGCAGGTGCGGCGGGCCGGCGACGAAGCCGATCCGGCGGTGGCCCCGGGTGAGCAGGTGTTCGGTGGCGGCCAGGCCGCCGGTCCAGTTGGTGGCGCCGATCGCCGGCACGTCCGTCCCGGCCACCCCGGCGTCCGGGTCGACCACCACCACCGGCACGTTGAGCCGGCGCAGTTGCGCCTGCACCGCCGGGCCCAGGTGCGAGGTCACCATGATCACGCCGTCCGAGGCCCGGCCGCGCAGGTTGTGCAGCCACTGCCGGGTGGAGCTGGACTCGCGGTGCACGGCCGAGACCACCGTGCCGATTCCGGCGGCGTGGTTGACGTCCTCCACCCCACGGATGATCTCCACGGCCCACGGGCTGTCCAGGTCGTTGAAGACCAGGTCGACCAGGTTCGCCCGGCGTACGGTGCGGCTGCCGCGGCGCCGGTAGCCGTGGTGGCGCAGCAGTTCCTCGACGCGTTCCCGGGTGTCCGGCGCGACGTCGGACCGCCCGTTGAGCACCCGCGACACGGTGGGCACGGAGACGCCGGCCTCCCGTGCGATCGCGGTGATGGTCACCCTGCGCTCGTCGTCCGCGTTCACCCCGAGTCCCCTTCGCCGGCTGCCCGGAACCGACCGGCAAGCCGTGCCGCCCCACCGACATCTTGCCGTACGGCGTGGTCTTGACGACAGGTCGGGCCGGTCCTAGCGTTCGCACGGGTTGCGGAAAGCTTCCGGAACGCGGCGGGGCGCCTTTCGGTGACCCGTCGTCGTCCTCCCCACCACCGGACGACGAGGAAACGTCAGGCGTGTTGACCGACCTGCCCGAGGCGGAACTCCGCCGCCACCGCAGTGACCTGCGCGAACCATCCGACTTCGACGCCTTCTGGGCCGACACGCTCGCGCAGGCCCGCTCCTGCGGCGAGCCCGTCGAGGTGACACCCGTGCCCACCCCGCTGGCCGGGGTGGACGTGTTCGACGTGACCTTCCCCGGGTTCGCCGGTCAGCCGGTGCGCGCCTGGCTGCGGGTGCCCCGGGGCGCGTCCGGTCCGGCGCCGGCGGTCGTGCAGTACGTCGGCTACGGCGGCGGGCGCGGCCACCCGCTGGAGAACCTGCTCTGGTCCGCGGCCGGGTTCGTGCACCTCCAGATGGACACCCGGGGCCAGGGTTCCGGGTGGAGTCGGGGCGACACCCCGGACGTGGCCGCGGCCGGACCGCAGGCCCCCGGGATGGCCACCCGCGGGGTGGAGGATCCGCGCCGGTACTACTACCGGCGCTTCCTCACCGACGCCGTGCGCGCGGTGGACGCCGCCCTCGGCCTGCCGGCCGTCGACCCGGACCGGGTCGCCGTGCTCGGCCACAGCCAGGGCGGCGCGGCCGCGCTGGCCGCCGCCGCGCTCGCGCCCCGGGTCCGCGCCGCGGTGGTCCACGTGCCGTTCCTCTGCGACGTGCCGCGCGCCGTGACGCTCACCGACTCGGCGCCCTACCGGGAGATCCGGGACTACCTGGCCGTGCACCGCGACCGGGAGGAGCAGGTGCTGCGCACGCTCGGCTACGTCGACGGGGTGGCGTTCGCCCGCCGCGCGAGGGTACCGGCCCGCTTCTCCGTCGCGCTGATGGACGACATCGTGCCGCCGTCGACGGTCTACGCCGCCTACCACGACTACCGCGGCGACAAGGAACTGGCGGTGTGGCGGTGGAACGGCCACGAGGCGGGCGGTGTCGACGACGACGCGGCCGCGCTGGACTTCCTCCGCGCCGCCCTGGACGGCTGACCGCCGGTCGATGCCGGCCCGGGCGCCGGGCCGGGCTGGTAGACACGGCAGGGTGGGCACCGGCAGACGCGCGGCGACGGTCCTGGCCGTGGCCGCCGTGGCGCTCGCCGCGGCCTGCCAACGGCCGGCGCCGCGTCCGGCCCCGCCGTCGCCCACCCCGACCGGCCCGCGCGCCCCGGCCGACGTGGTCGACCTGGCCGCCGTCGACCCGACGGTCCGCACCGACATCCGGTACGCCGGCGCGCACAACTTCGTCGGCCGGCCGATCGACGGCTACCCCGAGCCGCTCTGCCTGCTCACCCGCCGGGCCGCCGAGGCGTTGCACCGGGTGCAGACCGCGGCGCTGGCCGGCGGCCACAGCCTGAAGGTCTACGACTGCTACCGGCCGCAGCGGGCGGTGGACGAGTTCGTGGCCTGGGCCAAGCGCCCCGACGAGCAGCAGATGAAGGGCGAGTTCTATCCCGCCGTACCCAAGGACCGGCTCTTCGCCGACGGGTACATCGGCGCGCCGACCGCGCACAGCCGGGCCAGCACGCTCGACCTGACCCTGGTCCCGGTACCCGGCCCCGAGCCGGCCCGGTACGTGCCCGGCCAGCCCCTGGTGCCGTGCACCGCGCCCGCCGGTCGTCGCTTCGCCGACGACTCGGTCGACATGGGCACCGGGTTCGACTGCTTCGACCCGCGCGCCCACACCGCCGACGCCCGGGTCACCGCCGCCGCCCGGGACAACCGGAAGCTGCTCCTCACGCTGATGAGCGCGCAGGGCTTCGAGAACTACCCGCTCGAGTGGTGGCACTACCGCTACGTCGACGAGCCGTACCCGGACACCTGGTTCGACTTCCCGGTGGCCCGCTCGTCGCTGCGGTGAATCGACGGCCCGTCATGATCCACAGCGGCTAGGCTGCCGGCGACCACCACCGTCCACCATCGGCGGGCCGCCGGCCCGCCCGGAGAGGATCCACCGTGCCGACCGAACGGATCGGCCCGCCGCTGCGGGCCGGTGAGCGGGAGACGCTGCGCGCGTTCCTCGACTTCCACCGGGCCACCCTGGCCCTCAAGTGCGAGGGGCTGACCGACGAGCAGATGCGCCGGCCGGCGTCGCCGCCGTCCACCCTCTCGCTGCTCGGGCTGCTGCGGCACATGGCCGAGGTGGAGCGCACCTGGTTCCGCCGCGTCATCGCCGCCGAGGACGTGCCGCTGATCTGGTCGGAGACCGGCGACTTCCAGGCGGCGTACGACGCGCGGGAGGCCGACGGCGCGCAGGCGTGGGAGGCGTGGCGGCGGGAGGTCGCGCACGCCCGCCGCATCGAGCGGGAGGCCGAGTCGCTGGACGTGACCGGCCACCAGGCCCGGTGGGGCGAGGACGTGTCGCTGCGCCTGGTGATGCTGCACATGATCCACGAGTACGCGCGGCACAACGGCCACGCCGACCTGATCCGCGAGGCCGTCGACGGCACCGTCGGCGCGTAAGGCCGGGCCCCCTGTTAACGCCTCCGGTAGAGGAGGGGCCCCCTCTTAACACCTCGATCACGGTGCGCGGGACCGACGTCCCGCGCACCGGGCCCTCCGGCCCTGCCCCCGCCCACCGCCGCGGAGAAGCGTGGGAGGTGACAACGGCGTGAGGAGGAACCATGAAGGCACTCGTGTACGGCGGGCCGGGCGAGAAGTCCTGGTCCGAGATCCCGGACCCCACCGTCGCCGGCCCCCGCGACGCGATCGTCCGGGTCGACGCGGTCACCATCTGCGGGACCGACCTGCACATCCTCGGCGGCGACGTGCCCGAGGTCCAGCCGGGCCGGGTGCTCGGCCACGAGGCGGTCGGCACGGTCGTGGCGGTCGGTGACGGCGTCGCCAACCTCACCGAGGGCGACCGGGTCCTCGCCTCCTGCATCTCCGCGTGCGGCGTGTGCCGCTACTGCCGCGAGGGCGTCTACGGGCAGTGCCTCGGCGGCGGCGGATGGATCCTCGGGCACACCGTCGACGGCGTGCAGGCCGAGTACGCGCGCGTCCCGTTCGCCGACCTGTCCACCTACCGGCTGCCCGAGACGGTCTCCGACGAGGCCGCCGTGCTGCTGGCCGACATCCTGCCCACCTCCTACGAGGTCGGCGTGCTCAACGGCGGGGTCCGCCCCGGCGACACCGTGGTGGTCGTCGGCGCCGGCCCGATCGGCCTGGCCGCGATCCAGACCGCCCGGCTCTTCTCGCCCACCCACGTCATCGCCGTGGACAAGGCGCAGAGCCGGCTCGACGCGGCCAAGCGGTTCGGCGCGGACCTGACCGTCCTCGCCGACGACGACCCGCTCGAGGTGGTGCGTTCGGTCACCGCCGGGCTCGGCGCGGACGTGGCCATCGAGGCGGTCGGGGTGCCGGCCAGCTTCGAGCTGTGCACCACGCTGGTCCGCGCCGGCGGACGGGTGGCCAACATCGGCGTGCACGGCGCGCCTGCCACGCTGCACCTGGAGCGGCTGTGGATCCGTGACGTCACCATCACCACCGGCCTGGTCGACACCCGCACCACGCCGAAGCTGCTGGACATGCTGGTCGCCGGCCAGCTCGACACCGCGCACATGGTGACCCACCGGTACGCGCTGGACCAGATCGTCGAGGCGTACGACGTGTTCTCCCGCCCGGCCGAGACCGGCGCGCTCAAGGTCGTGCTGACCCGTCGCTGAGGGAGGTGCCCGATGACCCCACGAACCAGGTGGACCCTGGCCGGGCTGGCCGCCATGGCGGTGGCGGCGGTGGTCGCGTACCCGGTGCGGGTGCGTCGACCGCGACGAGCCCGGCGGTGAGCCCACCGTGCCGCGTCCCCGGCCGCGCGCCGGGGGCGCGGCGCGCCGGTCAGGGCCGGCGCAGCGGCAGCCAGGCCAGCACGTCCTGGATCCGGGCGTCCCAGTAACCCCATTCGTGGTCGCCGGGACCGAAGTCGACGGTGAGCGGCAGCCCGCGCCGCCGGGCGGCGTCGACGAAGCGCACGTTGTCCTCGTGCAGGAAGTCCTCGGTGCCGCAGGCGACGTAGAGCGCCGGCAGGTCGGCGCCAGCCCGTTCCAGCAGGCCCACCGTGTCGTCGTGCTCCGGTGCCGGCCGGTCGCCCCACACGGTGTGCCACACCGCCGGGTCGACCGGCCTGGTCGGGTGGTCCCGCCGGCGCACCACGTCGAGCGCGCCGGAGAGGCTGGCCGCCGCGGCGAACCGGTCCGGGTGGCGCAGCGCCCACTTCACCGCGCCGTAGCCGCCCATGGACAGGCCCGCGACGAACGTGTCCTCGCGCCGCGCGGAGAGGCGGAAGAACGACCGGCACACCTCGGGCAGCTCCTCGGTGAGGAACGTCCAGTACCGGTTGCCGTGCGCCTCGTCGCAGTAGAAGCTCCGCTGCACCTGCGGCATCACCACGGCCAGGCCGAGCGGGGCGACGTAGCGCTCGATCGAGGTGCGCCGGGTCCAGACCGTGTCGTCGTCGGTCAGGCCGTGCAGCAGGTAGAGCACCGGCGGGTCGCCGTCGACGGCGGCGCCCGGCATGCCGATGCCGGCCGCGCCGGGGTCGGGCAGCAGCACGGTCATCGAGGTGCCCATGCCGAGGGCGGCGGAGAAGAAGTCACACCTGATCCGGGCCATGAGCCGGCAGCGTACCCCCGGCGGGGGACCGGAAGGCCCCGACGGAGGTCGGATCGACCGTTCCTATTGCCCTGGGCGGTCGGTCGGGACAGGATGGCCATGCGTGCCGGAAACATGACCGTAACCTGCACGCGCTGCTGGTCTCTGTCACGAGGAAGTGGGAGTCAGTCATGAGCGACGTCTCGGCGGCACTGGGTGTGCGCCTCTACCCGGACCTGGTCGAGCCCGGCGGTCTGGCTCCCGCGCTCACGCAGACCGCGACCGCCCACCAGCTCGACGTCGGCCGGGTCACCGCCCCCGAGCAGGGGCGCAGCCGGTTCACCTGCGCCGAGATGACCTCCGACCGGGGTGTCGTCTGCGTCAGCCTCGGCGCCGAGGCCCGCTACTTCATGATCGACCTGCGGGTGGACGGCGAGGTCCAGGCCCGGGGCGACGCCACCGACCTGCTCCAGGTCGCGCAGGTGGCCGCCGCCTGGCGGGCCGGCACCACGCTCGCCGAGCTGACCGCCCGCTACCCGTTCATGGAGGAGATGAAGCGCCACCCGGTGGCGCACGCCGGTTAGGGGCGACCGGCCCCGCCGCGCGCGTCGGCTAGCGTGTCGCCGTGGATCACACGGCCCGACTGGTCACCCGAAGCTGCACCACCGGATGGGCGGACTGGATCCACGGTGAACTCTGGTTGCTGCCGCACCTGCTGGTGCGCCGTCGGCTGAGCCTTCGGGAGACCCGCGCGCACGCCAACGGGCGGACGGTTCCGCACCCGCTGCCCGAGCTGCCGGCGTCGTCCCTGGACCTGGACGCCGTCGCCGCCGCCCACCCCTCCAACACGGTCCTGGCGCTGGCCGACGTGACCGGGGCCCGCCTGCACCGCGGGATCCTCAGTGACCGGCTGGCGCTGACGATGCGCGACGGCGGCCGCCACAAGCTGCTCTGGCTGCGGGTCGATCCCGCGTACGAGGTGCTCAGCCGCGCGCTCGCCGAGTCGCTGGGCGACCGTCTCCGGCGGGACTGACCGCGCGGATATCGGGTTGCCGCCACGTCGGCCCCGCCCGTACCGTGAGCCGGCAACATCGACCTGATCCACCCGGGGGAGCCCACCGTGTCGCAGCAGAATCGCACCCGAGCCGAGCGGCCCGCGCCGCGCGGTGGTGCCCTGCTGCCCGAACCGGGCACGTGCCGCCGCCGTCGGCAGCGGCAACCAGGGTGGTGGCGCGTCTAGCGCCGGCGCGACGATCCGCGCGAACCGCCCGCCCCAGACCGGAGCCGGGCGGTTCTCCGTGTCCGGGGCACCTTCGAGACGGCGTCGGCCGTCCCGGGGCCGTTGGAGCAACTGGCAGCTCACCCGGTTCTCAGCCGGGAGGCTACGGGTTCGAGTCCCGTACGGCCTACGTCAGACGGACACGAGCAAGGAGACGACGATGGGTTTCACCCCGCTGGCCGGTACCCGGGCGCCGGTCCGGGTCTGGACCGACCCGTACACGATCGAGGCGCAGGCGGCCCGGCAGCTGCGCAACATCGGCGCGCTGCCCTGGGTGCACGGCGTCGCGGTGATGCCGGACGTGCACTTCGGCAAGGGCGCGACCGTCGGCTCGGTGATCGCGATGCGGCAGGCGGTGTCGCCGGCCGCGGTCGGCGTCGACATCGGCTGCGGCATGTCCGCGGTGCGTACCTCGCTCACCGCTGTCGACCTGCCCGACGACCTCGCGTCGCTGCGGTCGGCGATCGAGGCGGCGATCCCGGTCGGCTTCGCGATGCGCGAGGACGCGGTGGACCCGCGCCGGATCCGCGGGCTGGAGCAGGCGGGCTGGGACGACTTCTGGCGCCGGTTCGGCACGCTCGACCGGAAGGTGGCCCAGCTCCAGACCCGGGCGCAGCGTCAGCTGGGCACGCTCGGCGGCGGCAACCACTTCATCGAGGTCTGCCTGGAGCAGGGCGGCCCGGACGATGGTCGGGTCTGGCTGATGCTGCACTCCGGGTCCCGCAACATCGGCAAGGAGCTGGCCGAGCGGCACATGGCGGTGGCGCGCGGGCTGCCCCACAACACCGACCTGCCCGACCGGGACCTCGCGGTGTTCCTCGCCGGCACGCCGGAGATGGAGGCCTACCGCCGGGACCTGTGGTGGGCGCAGGAGTACGCGCGCCGCAACCGGGCCGTGATGCTCGCCCTGCTCTGCCAGGTGGTCCGGGAGGCGTTCCCGCGGGTGGGTTACGACGAGCCGATCTCCTGCCACCACAACTACGTGGCGGAGGAGAGCTACGACGGGGTGGACGTGCTGGTGACCCGCAAGGGCGCGATCCGGGCCGGCAAGGGGGACCTGGGCATCATTCCCGGCTCGATGGGCACCGGCTCCTACGTCGTGCGCGGCAAGGGCAACCCCGACGCGTACTGCTCGGCGTCGCACGGCGCCGGCCGGCGGATGTCGCGAGGGCAGGCGAAGCGAACGTACAGCACGGAGGACCTGGCCGCGCAGACGGCCGGGGTGGAGTGCCGCAAGGACGCCGGGGTGGTCGACGAGATCCCCGGCGCGTACAAGGACATCACCCAGGTGATGGCCCAGCAGGACGACCTGGTCGAGGTGGTCGCCCACCTCAAGCAGGTCGTCTGCGTGAAGGGCTGAGGCGGGGCCGGCGTCGAGGGGGCGCCGGCCCTACCGGGCGCGGGCGGCGCAGGCGTACGCCGATGGCAACCGCGCCGATGACGAGCAGCGGTCTCACGCTTCCTCCCCGTCCTCGACGTATTCGAGCAGGTCGCCGGGCTGGCAGCCGAGCACCCGGCACATGGCCTCCAGCGTGCTGAAGCGGACCGCCTTGGCGCGGCCGTTCTTCAGCACCGCGACGTTGGCCGGGGTCAACCCGACCCGCTCGGCGAACTCGCCGACGCTCATCTTGCGCTTGGCCAGCTCGACGTCGATGCGGACCACGATCGGCATCAGATCACCGCTTCCATGTCGGTGCGCAGCGTCGTGGCCTGCCGCAGCAGCGCGCGCATCACGACCATCAGCAGCCCCAGCACGCTGACACCGGTGGTCAGCAGGAACAGCAGCAGCGGCAGCCCCGGGTCGTCGGCCTGGAATCCGACGTAGAGGAAGACGCCCACCAGCACGACCCAGGCGGCGGCGATCGCCCAGACGATCCCGTCGACCCAGGCCAGGGACGCCGGGGTGAAGATCCGGTCGTTCTTGACCAGGGTGAGCAACTGCCAGGTGCAGACGATCACCACCTGCACGCAGAGCACCCAGAAGATGGTCACGGCGGTGGCCGGCCACCTCAGGTAGGCCATGTCCGAGTCCTCCCGCGCCATGTGCGCGAACTGCCCGGGCAGGGACATGGTCTGGAACAGGACCAGGATCCCGAACAGCAGGACGAGAAAGGCACGGAGAGGTGTCACCGCGCGTTGCGCTGTCAACATGCATCGACTATCGCGCGGAAGCTATCGAAAGTCAATCGGTTCGGCAGGGGTCGCGTTCAGCCGTACACCGGGTGTTCGGCCTGGAAGGCGAGCCGGCGGTCCGCGTCGGCGGCCAGCTCGGCGAGCACGTCGTCGACCTCCAGGAACGTCTGCCAGCGTTCCTGGCCGGTGATGCCGGCGAGCCGGTCCACCACGAGCTGCTCCAGGTCGGTGACCCGGCGGCCCTTCCACACCTTGTCGGCGAGGCTGACCAGCAGGTCCTCCAACTGCACCCCGGGCGCGTGCCAGGCGGCGTGGGTGACCGCGAAGCGGGCCCGCTCCTCGGGCACACCGAAGCGCAGCAGCAACTGGTAGCCGGCCTCCTCGTGCTCCGCGCCGGGACCGGTCAGCTCGGCCGGGTGCTCAACCTTGCCGAGGTCGTGCACGGCCGCGCCGAACAGCACCGCCTGCCGGTCGAACGGCACCGCGGGGAAACGGTCGGCGAACGCCGCGGTGAGGTGCCACGCGACGTCGTGCACCAGCCGCAGGTGCGCGCCGAGGCGCGGCGGCGCCGCCAGGGCGGCCAGCAGTTCGGTGGCCACGCCGGGCAGCGGGCGCAGCGGCGGGTCGCCCGGGTCGGTCAGGGCGCGGTGCAGGGCGTCGGAGGTCACCGGGGCGAGGGTACCCGCCGCCCGGCCGGTCACCGTTCGTGGTGACCGAGAAGCCGAAGGTGAATGGCCCACTCGTCCGATGCCGGAACGACTGTCCTCTCCGGAGGGTGGACGAGACTTCTACCACGGGGGTTCCTCATGACCGCAATGAACAGGCGCGCCCTGCTGCGTGCCGCCGCCCTGACCGGGGCGGCCGCCGCGACCGGCGTCGCCGGCGGAATCGCCGGCTCGCCCGCCGCCGCCGCCGAGATCGTGAACGGGCCGTGGATCGTCACCGGCCCGGGTGTGCTCCAGATCAACCGGGGCCGCACCACCCCGCAGGTCCTGCTGCCCGACGGCACCGACGCGACCGTCTCGCCGGACGGGCGTTACCTGGCCGTGGTCGACCAGAAGCCCGCTCCCATCTTCGACCCGGTCCTCAACCTGCACGATCGGGTGACCGGGCAGAGCCGCACCCTGATCACCGACCCCTTCGGCGCCCACTACGGGTGGCCGACCTGGTCACCCGACGGCACCGAGATCGCCATGGTCATCCGGGACACCACGCTGGTCGCGGTGAACGTCGCCACCGGCGCCCGGCGGATCCTCGTCGAAGGCCACCGCATGTTGCGGCCCAACTGGTCCCGCGACGGCTCGATGATCGTGATGGAGTGGATCAGCCGCTCGGAAGGGCACCAGCTCCGCGCGCTGGAACTGGCCACCGGGAAGGTGCGCCGGGTCTACCAGCCCGAACCGGGCGAGACCTTCGGCTGGCCGGTGTTCACGCCCGGGTCGAACCGGGTGGTGTTCAGCACCAACCGGTGGACCCGGGACGTGGAGATCGTCGGCGGGTCCCTCGGCTCGGTGCGCGTCGGCGGCACCGGCCTGAAGCGACTGACCGAGGAGCCCCGGGTGTTCCTGTCGCCGGTGTTCTCCCCGGACGGGCGCTACTGCGCCGCGCTGTCGGTGCCGCCCACGAACGAGTACCCGGACGGCGGCAACATCATCGTCTTCACCAGTGGCTTCGGCGAGCCGTGGTGGATCCCGGGCGACGAGTACGACGACAGCATGCGGGTGGACTGGGCGCGGGCGATCTGACATCCGCGCGGACGCGGCGGCCGGCACGCCGGCCGCCGCTTCCCCGTGTCCGGGGTGCCGTTCCGCCCCGACGCCCGGCGGCGGTGCGAGGCTGGGAGGCGGACGCCGCCGACGGGGCCGGGGTCCGCCGTGGAGGGATGATGGCCGAGCCGCCGACCGGGACGTCGTCGCACCGCGCGCAGGCGCACGGCCGGCACGCCAACCATCGCCGTTACCACGACGGCGTGGAGGTCGACGGGTACGTCGACGACCCGTACCACCGGGTGCGTCGCGCGGTCGCGGCCCGGCTGGTGACCGAGGGGGTGACCGGCGACGGGCCGGTGCTGGAACTCGGCTGCGGACCGCGCGGCATGCTCCACCCCGCCGCGCTGGCCGGCCCGCTCGTGCTCGCGGACGCGGCCGAGGCCGCGCTGGGCACCGCCCGGCGGGTGGCCGGCGGCCGGGCGGTGCCGGTCTGCCTGGACGCCACCCGGGGGCTGCCGTTCCGGGCCGGCAGCTTCGCCGGGCTGCTCGCCGGCGAGCTGATCGAGCACGTCTACGACCCCCTGGCGCTGCTGCGCGAGTGCCACCGCGTCCTGGCGCCGCACGGCCTGCTGGTGCTGACCACCCCGAACCTGGCGCCGGTGCAGGACCGGCTGGCGTTCCTCGCCGGGCGCGCGCCACGCCAGGTCGACCCCCTGCACCCCTACCTGTGGCTGCACATCCGTCCCTTCACCGCGTCGCTGCTGCGGCGGACGCTGCGCCGAGCGGGGTTCACGCCGCTGGCGATGCGCTCCAACGAGGTCGGCTGGCGGCTGCCCGGCGGGCGGTGGGTCGCCTCGCGGTGGCTGGCCCGGGCCGCGCCCGGCCTCGGCGGATCGCTCATCTGCGCGGCCCGTCGCGGCGGCGCAGCGCCACCGCCCCGAAACGCGCCGTGATCGCGACATTGACAAAGGGCTATCATGGAGGTTCCGTCGTCGACCGGGGGATGTCATGACGCGCCTGTTCGCCTGGGTCGTCACCAATCTCGACGCGTTCATCGGCCTGCTGCTGGCCGTCACGGTGGCCGTGCTGGGCCTGACCAACACGGTCAGCCAGGACGTGGTCAACAGCGCCATCCTGCTGGTCCTCGGCCTGCTCGCGCAGGCGGTGCTGCGCGACCGGCTGCGCCGGAAGACCGCCGAGCAGCAGGTGCGTCAGGTCATGGTGGACACCCGGGACCGGCTCACCGACCTGGTGCCGCAGATGCGCGAGATCACCGGCCCCGAGGGCGCGCTGAACCGGGCCCGGGAGGCCATCGACAGCGTCTCCATGGTGCGGGTGCTGCACGGCAGCGAGGTGGGCCAGACGCTCGCCGAGGCCCGCCGGCACACCGACCGCTGGGCCTTCAAGGGCGGCACCGGCACCTACCTGCGCGCGGTCACGTTGCCCGAGTGTCTGGAGCACGCGCGCCGCCGCAACGCCACCCTCACCGTCGCCGTCGAGATCATCGACCCGACCGACGAGGACGTCTGCGAGCGGTACGCGCGGTTCCGCCGCAGCCTCGACCCGGACGCGCCGGGGGAGCGGTGGACGGTCGACCGGACCCGCAAGGAGTCCTACGCGACGGTGCTCGCCGCCTGCTGGCACCTGCAACGCTCCGGCCTGCTCACGGTCGAGGTCCGGCTCTCCGCCCAGATGACCACGTTCCGCTACGACCTCTCCTCCTCCTGCGTGGTCATCACCCAGGAGAACCCGCAGACCCCGGCGTTGCGCATCGACCGGGGCGAGCTCTACTACAACCGGTTCAACATCGAACTCGACTACAGCCGCAAGCAGAGCCGGCGGGTGCCGATCGAGGCGGCCGGTCAGGTCAAGCTCGACGACGAGCCGTCGGTCGAGCAGGTACGCCGGCTGTTCGCCGCGCTCGGGCTGACGCTGCCCCGGTCCTTCGGCGACCGCGAGGTCGCCGACATCGTCGGCAAGGCCATCCAGGCGAGGAATCCGTACGCATGACGAGCTACGCCGACCTCGAACGGGAGATCGACCGGGGCACCCGGCCGGACCTGCTGCGCGACTGGGTGCTGGACGTGCTCGCCGATGTCGCCGACGGGCGGCGGGCCCTGCGGGCCGTCCGGCACCCGCTCGGGTTCACCTGCCTGCCGGTCGAGCGCGACGGGCCGGACGGGATCTGCGTGCACGCCTGGCCGGCCGACCCGCCGCCGGTGCGGCCGACCACCTCGACCATGCACTCGCACAGCTGGGACCTGCTCAGTCACGTGCTGCACGGCACGGTCCGCAACGAGCTGATCGACATCGACGACGCCGCCGCCGACCCGGCCTGGCGGATCTACGAGGTGCACAGTTTCGGCGAGGTGGACGAGATGGCCGCCACCGACCGGTTGGTCACCGCGACGACCGCCACCGTGGAGACGCACTCGGCCGGCGACTCGTACGCGTTGCGCGCCGGCGGATTCCACACCTCGGAGGTCGACGCCGGCGCGCCGGCGGTGACCGTGGCGCTCGGCCGGACCACTCCCGGCGCGTGCGACCTGAGCCTCGGCGCGGTGGACGGGCGCAGCCACCGGGTACGCCGGGACCGCTGCGACGCGGCGGAGACCGCGCGGATGGCGCGGGAGATCGCGCGACTGGTGGCACGGGGCTGACTGGCTGGAGGAGCCGTGGACGTGGAGCCGAACAGAGGCGGGCCCGACCTGCGCGACGCGCACCGGTTCGCGGTGGAGGCGGCCCGGGCGGCGGGCCGGCTGCTGCGCCGGGGCACCCGGGGCGAGATGCACGCCCGGGCCAAGAACGACTCCGGTGACCTGGTCACCGATCTCGACCTGGCCGCGGAACGGCTGATCGTGGACCGGATCCGGGCCCGCTGGCCGGAGCACGGGGTGATCGCCGAGGAGGGCGGCGAGTACGCCCCGGACACCACCTGGGCCTGGCTGGTGGATCCGCTCGACGGCACCAACAACGTGGCGATCGGGCTCCCCGCGTACGTGGTGGGCATCGCCCTGTGCGAGCGCGGCTCGCCGGTGCTCGGCGTGGTGCACGACCCGGTCGCCGGCCGCACCTGGTCCGCGGTCCGTGGCCGGGGCGCGTTCGTGCACGCCTCCGGCCCGGTGGGCCGTCCGCTGCGCGCCGCCCACCGGCCGGTGCCGGCCGCGCCGGTGCTGGCCTGGACCCAGGGGCACGAGGTACGCCGGGACGACAGCACCGCCCGGGCGCTGAAGGTGGTCCTGGACACCACCGCCCGCCGGGTGCTCCAGCTCTGGGCGCCGCTGCTGTCCTGGGTGATGCTGGCCCGCGGCGACATCGACGGCATCGTCGGCTACCGCCCCGAGTCGATCGACCTGCCGGCCGGGATGCTGCTGGCCGTCGAGGCCGGCATGGCGGTGCGGGCTCTGGACGGCGGCACGTTCGACGACCGCTACGGCTGCCCGGCCGAGCGGCGCAGCTTCGTGGCCGGCCCGCCGGAGACGATCGACCGGCTGGTCAAGCTGGTCACCGCGGCACAGTGGATCGAGCCGCAGGTGCGCCGGCTCACCCCGGTCGGTCTCGGCTCGGTCGGTTGGTGAGCTGACCGTTACCTCTCAGCGCGCTTTGGTGGGCACGCGTTTGGTAGTCCTACCTTGCGGTGGGACGGTCCCGGTCCGACCGACTAGCGTTGTGCCGGGTTCACGCTTCACGGCCACCTGCCCGCGAGTGCGGGTCTTCTGGTCGGCTCCACGTGCTGCCACCGGGCCACTCCCGGCGGTGTCGAACTCAGCCGCGAGCGCGGCCAGGGTGCGGGCGGCATTGAAATCCCGATCGAGGATCAAGCCGCACGTCTGGCAGTGGTAGGTGCGCTGGGACAGGGGCAGCTTGGTTCTCACCGCACCGCAGCCCGAGCACGTCTTGCTTGACGGATACCAGCGATCGGCCACCAGCAGCCGGCCGCCGTTCCAGTTGGTCTTGTACGCCAGTTGTCGGCGGATCTCCGCGAAACCAGCATCGGCGATGTGCCGGGCCAGCCGCCGGTTGGCGAGCATCCCCGCTACGTTGAGGTCTTCCACCACGACGCTGCCGTACTCGGCGGCCAGCCGTGACGTGAGCTTATGCAGGCCGTCGCGGCGCAGGTTCGCCACCCGGGCATGCGCGCGGCCGAGCCGGGTCGCTGCCCGTTCCCACCGCTTGGAAGCACGGCGGCCGGTACGCCGCTCCGGTCCGGTCTTACGCGACAGCGCCCGGCCCAGCGAGCACATCCGCTGCTGCGCGGCGACCAGGTGACGCGGATTGTCGACCATCTCGCCGGTCGACAGCACGGCGAGGTGCGTGATCCCACGTCGCGCGACCGCTCGATGAAAGGGCGCCGTACAACGCGACCGACGTCCATACCGACCGTCAACTGCGGCCGGGCTGGGGTGCGTTCGGCGCGCTCGATTTCGACATGTTTGCGGTCGGGCTCGACGCGGATCGCCCCGGTGGTGAACCGCACGCTGGGCGTGGTCCGACGGCGGGACTTGAACCGCGGGAAGGGACGACGCGTTCCTGACCGCGGGTGAGGTCGAGGGCGAACCGGTACGCCTGGATCGTCTTCACGCCGGAGCCTCGGTGGCCGCTTCGACCGCGCGGCGGGCACGGTTCGCGGCAGCGCGACGACCGTAGAGGCGGGCGCACAACGACGTCAGGATCTCGGTGACATCGCGCACGAGGTCAACATCGACCTCGGCCGGGTCCACGACCAACAGGCGGCGGCCGTGCGCGGTCAGCGCGGCCTCGACGTACTCGGCGCCGAACCGGGCGAAACGGTCGCGGTGCTCGACCACGATCGTGGTCACGGCCGGGTCGCGCAGCAGCGCGAGGAACTTCTTACGGTGCCCGTCCAGCGCCGAGCCGACCTCGGTCACCACCCGGTCCACGCCGAGCTTCTGCCCGGTGGCCCACACGGTCACCCGGGCGACCTGCCGGTCCAAGTCGGCCTTCTGATCGGCCGACGACACCCGCGCGTACACCACCGTCTGCCCGGCCTCGGCCGACGTGCCGGTCAGCGGTTCGCCGGCCATGATCAGAGGGCCGATCCGGTAAGTGGGAACAGGCAGCGTCCCCGCCGCGTACTGCCGCCGAGCGGTGATGTACGCGATGCCGGTCGACGCCGCCCACTCCTTGAGATTCACCCGAACATCACAGGTGTCTTAAGAGCGCCAAAGATGCTCGAAACGCCAACGGCTAGCTACCCCCGGCGGGCCCGTCAGGGGTGGCCCAGCAGTGGGCGCCCCGGAACCGCACCCCCGGCACGTCCGCGAGCAGGCGCTCCGGGTCGACCAGATCGGCCAGTGCCAGCGGCAGGTCCGCCCGTAGCGCGGTGGCGGCCTCGTCGAGCGTGTCCGCCTCGTCCGCCCAGTCGATGTCGGCCTGCCGCAGCCGCCGCTCCGCGAGCGCCGTCACCGCGCCCGGGTCGTCGACCACCACCTCGACGCGGCAGTGGACCTGCATCACCACCGGTTCGTCGTCCCGCACGCCCGGCAGGATCGCATCCGGCCCGCCCCCGGCGCCACCGGGATTCGCTAGCCTCGGCCGATGGCCGCCAGACAGCTCAAGCTCGGGCTCCGGGTACGCGACCTCGACCGCTCCCACCGGTTCTACCTGCGGCTCGGCTTCCGGCAGATCCCGCAGCAGGACCAGCCGCACCTGCGCTACCTGACGTTCGGCCACACCTGGCTGATCCTGTCCGACCTGCACCGCCACGGGCACCACAACGACGACCGGGAACGCGCGGTCAAGGCCGGCCCGCCGGGACTGGGCGTGGTGCTCACCGTCCCCACCGCCGACCTGGACGCCACGTACGCGTTCTGGCGCGACGAGGGGCTACCGGTCACGCTGGAATCGGAGGACGTGGGCTGGGCGAGGATCTTCTACGGTCTCGACCCGGACGGCTGCGAGGTGATGGTCGAGCAGTTCCACCAGGTGGGCCGCGGCTGAGCGGCTCAGCGGTCCACGGTGCGCGCCAACGTCGCCAACCGGCGCTCGAGGTCCGCGCGGTCGCGGGCGGTGAGACCACGCAGGAGGGCCGCCTCGTTGGCCAGATGCTCCTCCACGAGTCGGTTGATCAGTTTCGCCTAGCCCGTCGCATCGGCGCGTGTGGCGCTCCGGTGCCCTGAGCCCATCGCCTCAGGAAGTCGTCCCAGGTCCGTACCCCCGCCGTCGCACCCGGCCGGGCCAGGTTGGCCCTGCCGTGGACGTGATCGCCGACCCGCGCCGGCTGGCCGCGCTCGACCGCGTCGGCTGACCGCCCCGGCGACCCGGGCCGCTCATCGTGCTCAGCGCACGACGACCAGGTTGGCCATGTCGACCACCGGCCGGAAGCCGAGCCGCGCGTATAGCCGGTTCGACGTCGGGTTCGCCTGGTCGGTGTAGAGGCACACCCGGGCGCCCTCGGCCCGCAACAGGCGGCTGACCTCGGCGACCGCTGCGGCGGCCCAGCCCCGGCCGCGCTGTTGCGGCGGAGTGTAGACCGGGCCGATCCGGGCCACGCCGAACGACGTCGGGTTGGCGGCGGTGAGGTGCACCGGCCACCCCGCCGGGTCGGTCCACACCCAGACCCGGCCGCCCCGGATGCGGCGCAGCAGCTCCTCGCGGTCGGGCGCCTCGTGGGCGCTGGCGCCGCGCGCGCGGCCCGCCTGCTCGTCGGCGTCGGCCATGAACGCGTCGAACCACGCGGCGACCAGGTCCACGTCGTCCTCCCCGGCGACCCGCAGCGCGCCCGGGGTCGACGCGGGCGGCACCAGCTCGTCGAGTTCGTGCAGCCGGGTGTGCTGGGCGACCTCGACCCGGCCGCCACCGAGCCGGGCCACCTCGCCGGCGCACTCGCGGGCCGCCGGCAGCGCCCCGTTGACCGCGGTCACCTCCTCGCCTCGCTCGTGCCACGTCCGGGCCAGCGCGACGGCCGCCTCCGTCGGCATCGGCAGCAGGAACGGCGGGCGCGGCGGGAAGGGGGCGGCCCGCATTCCCACCCCGACCACCGCGCCACGGGCGTCCCGGACCACCAACCACCAGTCGCCGTCGGGCGTCGCGACCCCCTCGGCCCGGCGGGCGGCGGCCCGTTTCGTGACGCTGGCGACCACGGTGCCGACCACCGGGTCCGCGGCCAGGTGGTCGCCGGCGACGGCGAGGAACTCGCCCGGGTCGGCAGAGAAGTGGAGGGTGGGGGCGGCGGTCATGGACGCACGCTAGCGGCCGGCCGGCGCCCCGCCGAAACCCTTTTCCGCGACGCCCGGCCCGGGGGCTCGTCCGGCGGCCAACTCCGCGAACCAGCGTCCGCCGGCCGGTCGCACGTCCCGCACGGCCAGGCCGGCCGCCGCGGCGGGAGCGTGCACCGCCCGGGTGTCCAGCCGCGCCCAGCCGAAGCTCGGCCCCCGGCGCCGACCGGAGAGCACGTACGCCTGCCCCTGCCAGGCACCGCTGCCCGGCGGCTCCAGCTCGACCAGGACCGTGCCGTCCGGGTGCAGCAGCTCCCGGCACCGGCGCAGCAGGCGGCCCGGATCGCCGCCGATGCCGATGTTGCCGTCCAGCAGCACCACGTGCCGCCACCGGCCCTCGGCGGGCAGCGGATCGAACAGGTCGGCCCGCACCGCGACCGCGCCCCGGGACCGGGCCAGCGCCACCGCCCGGGCGCACACGTCGACCCCGAGAGTGGTCACGCCGGAGCGCGTCAACGCCGCGGTGAGCCGGCCCGGCCCGCAGCCGAGGTCCAGCGTCGGCCCGTGGCAGCGGCCCACGACCGCGGCGATCGCCGGCTCCGCCCGGCCGTGCCACCGCTCCACCGGCAGCCGGCGCCGCACGCCGTCGGCCTGCACCAGCCAGTGCGCGCCGGCCCGTCGACGCAGCGCGGCCCCGAAGCCGTCCCGCGGCTCCACCGCGGTGCTGAGCCGGCTCACCGGTCGCCGCCGGGCACCAGGACCGGCCGCAGCGCGGCCACCTCGCGGGCGAACCGTCCGCCCGGCGCGGAGCGGGCCACCGCCCGCGCGTCGGCCCAGTCGTCCACGTCGCGCAGCGTCGGCAGCGCCGCGACCCGCAGGCCGTCGCCGACCAGCGCCACGTGGGTGAGCCGGCCGGTGTCGACGGTCGACATCGGCACGTCGCGTAACGCCGCCGCGCGCCTCGGGTCCCGCAGCCCCAGCGCCCACCAGCCGCCGTCCGCCGCCGGCCCGAGCACAGCGTCGGTCCCGGGCAGGGCCAACAGTCGTACGGCGGCGGCCAACCGCGCCGGGGTCAGCTGCGGGGTGTCCATGCCGATCTGGAGCACCGACCGGTCCGGGTACGCGTCGGCCACGTCGGCGTGCGCGTGCGCGAGCCGGTCGGCCAGGCCGTCACCGCGCTGCGGCAGCACCGGCCACCCGGCCACGGCGGCGGCCAGGTCCGCCCCGTCCTCGGCGTCGGCGAGACGCCCGGCCAGCGCCAGGACCGGCACGACACCCGGGGTGGCGGCCACCGCGTCCACCGTGTCGCGCAGCGCGGCGGCGGCGATCCGGGCCGCCCGCACCGGGGACGCCGGTGGGCAGAGGCGGGTCTTCACCGCGCCGGGCACCGGCGCCTTCGCCACCACCAGCAGGACGGTCACCGGCGGCCGTCCACGGTGCGCAGGACCGTCAGGAAGTCGCGGGTGGCCCGGACCGTGCCGCGTACCGAGCCGGACACCTTGGACCGGGTGCCGGCGGCGCGCGGGGCGTAGCGCACGTCGTGTTCGTGGATCCGCCAACCGGCCGCCGCCGCCCGGATCATCAGCTCCAGGGGGTAGCCGAACGCGCGATCGGTGACCCCGAGCGCGAGCAGCGCCTCCCGCCGCGCGACCCGGATCGGGCTGAGGTCGCGCAGCGGCACGCCCCGCTGCCGCAGCAGCGCGGCGACCACCGCGGTGCCGGCCCGGGCGTGCCACGGCCAGGCCGAGGTGGACACCGGCCGCCGACGGCCCACCGACAGGTCGGCCGCGCCGGCCGCCACCGGGGCGACCAGCGCCGGCAGTTCACCGGGATCGAACGAGCCGTCCGCGTCCAGCACGCAGACCAGCTCGGTCTCGGCGTGTTCCAGCCCGGTGTGCACGGCCGCGCCGTAACCGCGCCGGGGCTCGCGTACCACCCGGGCGCCGTGCCGGGCGGCCACCTCGGGGGAGCCGTCCCGGGAGCCGTTGTCCACCACGATCGCCCGGTAGCCGGGCGGCAGCGCGCCCAGCACCCCGGGCAGGGCGGCGGCCTCGTCCAGGCAGGGCAGCACCACGTCGATCAGTGTCCGCATGCCGCCGACGCTAGGCCGGGACCCGCCGCCCCGTACCCCGATCGGGCTTACGGAACCCTTACCGAGCAGGGATTTCTTACCATCCGGTGACACGCCTGCGGCGTGTGTCCCGCTCGGCGGCGGCGGGCCGTACCGTGCGGTCGTCATGAGATCCGCACCCACGCTGCGCCGCGCCCCCGCCGCGGACCGGACCGGAGCCCCGCACCGGGGCGACCTGGTCGTGGTCGCGGTCGAGGTGGCGCTGCTCGCCGCCGCCGTCGTGGTCGGCCTGGCGCTCAACCGGCGCGGCGTCGGGCTGCACGCCGACGCCGCGCCGCTCTACGCCACCTGGCGTCCGCACGTCGGCTGGGGTACGCCGCTGGCGGTCCTGGTCGCGCTGGGCGTGCTCGGGCCCGGGCTGCGCTGGGCGCGCACGGCACGCTGGGGCCCGCTGCTGGCCGCCGGCTGGCTGGCGGCGGTGGCCTGGACGCTGGCGCTGGCCCTCGTGGACGGCTGGTCGACCGGGTTGGCCCGGCGGCTCACCCCCCAGGCCGAGTATCTGCACGAGGTGCCCGGGGTGACCGACATTCCGGCGATGCTGGCCGGCTTCACCGACCGGATCCTGGACTTCCAACCCGACTCCTGGTCCACGCACACCGCCGGACACCCGCCGGGCGCGCTGCTGGTCTTCGTCTGGCTGGACCGGGTCGGCCTCGGCGGCGGCGCCGCCGCCGCGCTTTGCTGCGTGCTGGTCGGCGCGACCGTCGCGGTGTCCGTGCCGGTCACGCTGCGGGCGCTCGGCGCCGCCGACGCCGCCCGGGCGGTGCTGCCGTTCCTGGTGCTGCTGCCCGGGGCGGTGTGGCTCGGCGCCTCCGGCGACGCGGTGTTCACCGGCGTGGTCGCCGCCGGGCTGGCCCTGCTGGCGGTACGCGGACCGGCGGCCGCGCTGGCCGGCGGGCTGCTGCTCGGCTTCGCGCTGCACCTGTCGTACGGGTTCGTGCTGGTGGGCGCGCTGGCGGTGACCGTGCTGGCGCTGCGACCCGACCGGCGCCGGTCGGCGCTGCTCGCCGCGACCGCCGGTGTCGCCGCCGTCACCACGCTCTTCGTGCTGGCCGGCTTCCGCTGGTGGGAGGGGTACGACCGGGTGGTCGAACGCTACTACCAGGGCTGGGCGGCCGACCGCCCGTACGCGTACTGGGTGTGGGCGAACCTGGCGGCGTTGCTGATCTCCGCCGGGCCGGTGCTCGGGCCGGCCCTGCGTCGCGCCGCCGTGGCCGCCCGGGCCGGCTGGCGGACCGGCGTCGACCGTGTCGAGAGCACGCGGGCCACCGCTGTGGCGGACGCCGGCGGGACGGACCCGGGCGGCACCTCCTCGTCACCCGGTCGGTCGGCGGGTCGGCTCGTCCGGCGGGTCGTGGCGCCGGGGCCGACCGTGCTGCTGCCGGCCGCCGCCGCGCTGGTGGTGGCCGCCGCCGACCTGTCCGGGATGAGCAAGGCCGAGGTGGAGCGGATCTGGCTGCCGTTCGTGGTCTGGCTGCTGGTCGCCGTCGCGCACCTGCCGGCACCGACCCGCCGCCGATGGCTCGCCGCGCAGGCCCTGACCGCCCTCCTGGTCAACCACCTCCTCCTCACCGTCTCCTGACCCCCGCGCCGGCAGCGCGGGGGGAGTCAGGCGGGGGAGAGGGCGGCGGGGGCGCGGAGGGGATCGGTGGCGAAGGCGGTGACGCCCTCGACGAAGCCGACCCGCGCGGTGTAGCCGAGCAGCTCCCGGGCGCGGGCCGGATCGGCCACCACGTGCCGTACGTCGGCCGCCCGCGCCCCGCCGACCACCTCCGGCGCCGGGCCGTCCATCGCCCGGGCCAACGCCACCGCCAGGTCGCCGACCGTGTGCGGCTCGCCCGAGCAGACGTTCACCGCGACCAGACCGTCCGGCGGCGGCGCGGTCAGCGCCAGCAGGTTCGCCCGCGCCACGTCGGTCACGTGCACGAAGTCCCGCCGCTGGCGTCCGTCCTCCAGCACGACCGGCGCCCGCCCGGCGGCCAGCGCCGAGCGGAACAGCGAGGCCACCCCGGCGTACGGGGTGTCGCGGGGCATCCGCGGCCCGTACACGTTGTGGTAGCGCAGCGCCCACACGCCGCCGCCGGTCTGCCGGGCCCACGCCGCGGCGTAGTGCTCCTGGGCCAGCTTGCTGGCCGCGTACGTGCTGCGCGGCTCCAGCGGCGCGTCCTCGGGCACCAGGGCCGGGGTGAGCGTGTCGCCGCAGGCGGGGCAGGTCGGGTCGTAGCGGCCGGCGGCCAGGTCGGCGGTGCGGCGCGGGGCCGGACGGACCACGCCGTGCCGGGCGCAGGTGTAGCGCCCCTCGCCGTAGACCACCATGGAGCTGGCCAGCACCAGCCGCCGCACCCCGGCCCGGTGCATCGCGGCCAGCAGCACCGCCGTGCCGAGGTCGTTGTGCCCCGCGTAGTCGGGCGCGTCGGACGGGTCCAGCCCGTGGCCGACCATCGCCGCCTGGTGGCAGACCGCGTCCACGCCCGGCAACAGGCGGTCCAGCAGCGCGGCGTCGCGCACGTCGCCGACCACCGGGTCGTGCCGGCGCGCCCACTCCGGCAGCGTCCCGCCGTGCGCCTGCGGCAGCAGGGCGTCCAGGCAGACCGGCTGGTGGCCCTCGGCGGCCAGCAGGTCGGCGATCTGCGATCCGATGAAGCCGGCCGCGCCGGTGACCAGTACCCGCATACCGGCCCACGCTAGGGCACCCGGGAGCGGCCGGGGGCCGGTTCGCCGGGGACGTCAGCGGTCCGTAAGGACGGCGGCGGTAAGGCTTCGGTAATGCGGCAAATGCCGTCGTGACGCGGCGCCGGCGTCTAGCGTCCGAATCCGGGAGCGCCGGCCGTCCGGCCGGCGCCGTCGCCCGGGAGGTGCCGTGCCCACCGATGCTGCGACCGCGGGAGGCGGCGGGTCCGAGGCCCCGCCGCCGCCCGGACCCGGGTACGCCGCCCCGGCCCGGCTCTGGCGCGCGCTGGACCGGCGCCGTCCACCCGGCGTCGACGCGGTGGACCGGTCCTGGCGCAGTCCGGTACGCGGCCCGTGGCTGACCTCGGTGCTGGGTGCCGCGTTGCTGGTCACGCTACCGCTGGTGATCGTCACCGGGCTGCTCGACTGGATCGCCTACGGCCCCCGCCTCGATCAGGCCTTTCCCGGGGACGTGGGCTGGCTGCACCCGCCGGTGTTCGACTGGCCGACCCGCCCGGTGTGGCTGTTCCGCCTCACCCAGGGGCTGCACGTCACGCTCGGCATCGTGCTGGTGCCGGTGGTGCTGACCAAGCTCTGGTCGGTGGTGCCGAAGCTGTTCGCCTGGCCGCCGGCCCGCTCGCTCGCGCAGGTGCTGGAACGGCTGTCGCTGCTGCTGCTGGTCGGCGGCATCCTGTTCCAGAGCGTCACCGGCCTGCTCAACGTGCAGTACGCGTACCTGTTCGGCTTCGACTTCTACACCGCACACTGGTACGGCGCCTGGGTGTTCACCGTCGCGCTGGTGGTCCACGTGGCGATCAAGCTGCCCCGGCTGGTGACCGCGCTGCGCGGGCCGGGCTTCGCGCGTACCCCGGTGGCGCGGACCCGGGCGGAGCCGCCCGATCCGGACGGCCTGGTGGCCCGCCGCCCCGGCCCGGCGACGATGAGCCGCCGTGGCGTGCTGGCGCTGGCCGGCGGCGGCGCGCTGCTGCTCGCCGCACTGACCGTCGGGCAGAGCGTGGACGCGCTGCGGCGCACCGCGCTGCTGCTGCCCCGGAGCCGGCGGGTCGACGACGGGCCGACCGGGTTCCCGGTCAACCGCACCGCCGCCGCGGCCGGCGTCACCCCCGACCGCACCGGTCCGGGCTGGCGGCTGACGCTGCGCGCCGGCGACCGGACGCGGACGCTGGACCGGTCCGGGTTGCTCGCGCTGCCCCAGCACACCGCCACCCTGCCGATAGCCTGCGTGGAGGGCTGGTCCACCTCGCAGACCTGGACCGGGGTACGCCTGCGGGACCTGGCCGGGCTGGTCGACGCCGGCGCGCCCGCCGTGGCCCGGGTCCGGTCGTTGGAGCGCGGCGGGCAGTTCAACCGCGCCAGCCTGCACGGTGGTCAGGTCACCGACCCGGACGCGCTGCTCGCGCTGCGGGTCAACGGCGTCGACCTCAGCCTTGACCACGGTTTCCCGGCGCGGGTGGTGGTGCCCGCGCTGCCCGGCGTGCACTGCACCAAGTGGGTCGAGGAGATCGAGTTCGATGGCTGAGTTCCGGCGGGCGTACGGCGCCGCGCCCTGGCACCTGCTGCTCCTGGTCGGCTGCTTCGCGGTGACCGGGTGGATCGCGCTACGGCTGGCCGGCGAGCCGACCGCGGGCCGGATGCTGCTCTGGTTCCTCGGCGCGGTGGTCGCGCACGACCTGGTGCTCTTCCCGGTGTACGCCTCGGCCGACCGGCTGCTGGGGCGGGCCGGCCGGTCGCTGCGCAACCACGTCCGCGTGCCGGCGCTCGGGTCGGCGCTGCTGTTCCTGGTCTACCTGCCCGGGATCCTCGGGCTGGGCGACGGCACGTACACGGCGGCCACCGGCCTGGCGCCCCGGCCCCTGCTGGGCCGCTGGCTGGCGGTCACCGCCGTGCTCTTCGCCGCCAGCGCGCTGCTCTACGCGTTCCGCCGGGCCCGACACCGTCCGCCCGCACCACCGCCGTGACCCCGCCCTCCGGCGTGCGTGCGGTGGTCTGGCGTGCGACGTCTCGGCGGGTGGCGCTCGGGCCTCCGACGGCCTGCCGTGCGACGTTCCGGCGCGCGACGCACGGCCCATGCCCGCGGCGGGCCGCCCACGGCGCACGCCCACGCCCGCGGCGCGCGGCGCGCGGCCCACGCCCGCGGCGCGCGGCGCGCGGCCCACGCCCGCGGCGCGCGGCGCGCGGCCCACGCCCGCGGCGCGCGGCGCGCGGCCCACGCCCGCGGCGCGCGGCGCGCGGCCCACGCCCGTGGTGCGCGGCCCACGGCCCACGCCCGTGGCGGGTGGCCCACGGCGCGACCAGCGGGCAGATGCGTCGTCGTCCGCCGCCCCGGGGTGTGGCGGTGTTCGGCGGTTCCGACGGCCTCTCGTTGGTCCGCCCGTCGCCGCCAGGACGGTTGACCTCCTGAGCCCGATATACCGGATAGGCATAATTATGACTCTCCGGTATATCGGTAAAAGCGAGGGCCTTCCTGCCCCGAGTCACGCTCCGTGACCTCCTCGGGGAGGGTCGAAGTCGGAGGTCCGCAGCCCACCACCGGCCACGGCCACCGGGCACCGGCCACCGGCCACCGGCCACCGGCCACCGGCCACCGGCCACCGGCCACCGGCCATGTCCACCGCCACCGGCCATGGCCACCGGGCAGCGGCGCCGGCCACCGGCCATGGCCACCGGCCACGGCCACGGGTGCCGGCCACCGGCCACGGGCCACGACCACGGCCACGGGCCACGACCACGGCCACGGCCACGACCACGGCCACGAGCGCCGGCCACGGGCAGCGGGCGCCGGCCGCGGGCAGCGGGCGCCGGCCGCGGGCTGCCGGTGGTCCGGAGTTGCCGGCGACGGCTGGCGGGCCGGGCGGGGCAGGGGAGAGCGTCACGATGGAAACGGGACCGGGCCGGGCAGGAACGGGACCGGTCAGGCGCCGGGGCCGACCAGCAGGGCCGCGACCGTGGCCGCCGTGGCGAGCGCGGCCAACGCGGCGCTGGTCGCCACGAACCGGCCGAGCGGCACCGCCACGCCCGCGGCGCGGCAGCGTTCGTACCAGATCAGCGTGGCCAGCGACGCCCACGGCGTGGCCAGCGGACCCACATTGGTGCCGACCAGCAACGCCAGCAACTGGGTGTGGCTGTCGACGGCGATGACCGCCTCACCGGCCAGATAGGCCGGCAGGTTGTTGACCACGTTGCTGAACAGCGCCCCGACGGCGCCGGCCCGCAGCGCCCCCTCCGCCCCCGGGTCGGTGCCGATCAACGCGCCCATCACCGTGTCCAGGCCGTGCCGGCCGATGGTCTGCACCACCAGGAACAGCCCGGTCACGAAGACCAGCAGCCGCCACGGCACCAGCGCCGGCCGCAGCCGGTGTCGGGCCCGCACCGCGAAGCCGGCGACCAGGATCGCGGCGGCCACCCCGGAGGCGATCCCGATCTCGATCCCGGCCAGGACGGCGGCGACGAACAGCAGGCAGGCGGCGAGCGCGGTCCGGTAGAGCGTCCGGTCCGGCGGCACGTACGGCGGCGGCGGGACGAACGGATCAGCGCCGGCGCGGGCCGGTCGCCAGTACCACCACCAGAGCAGCAGCATGGTGATCGCGATGGCGACCAGCTGCGGCCACCACATCCGGGCCGCCCAGGGCAGCGGGTCCAGACCGATCCGGTCGCTGGCCAGGATGTTCGTCAGGTTGGACACCGGCAGCAGCAGGCTCGCCGTGTTGGCCAGCCACACCGTGGTCATCGCCAGCGGGGTCGGCGGCACGTTCAGGGTGCGGGCCAGCGCGATCATCACCGGGGTGAGCAGCACCGCCGTGGTGTCCAGGTTGAGCGCGATCGTGGTGAGCGAGGCGACCGCCACGCAGAGCCAGAACAGCGCCCGGAAGCTGCCCCGGGCGGTGATCGCCACCCGCGCGGCGAGCGCGTCGAAGACGCCGGCCACCGCGGTCAGCTCGGCCAGCACCACCACCGTGCCGAGGAAGATCAGGATGGGCACGATGCGCCGCACCGTGGCCTCGGCGTCGGTGCGGGGGAGCAGCCCGGTGAGCACGCAGCCCACACCCACCACGGCCAGCCCGATCGCGATCCAGTCCAGCGTGTGCAGACGCCGACGGGGCCGGTCCGGCGCGGCGGACGGCGGATCGCCGACGGTCTCCACGAGGGATGATCCTCGCACACCCGGCCGCGCCCGGTCCGACCCGACGCGATCACGACCCGGGCAGCCGAGGGTGTCGATCTGTTGACCGTCGGTGGCCATAATGACCACGTGGCTGTAGGCGCGCACCCGACCCGGTCCGACCGCCCCATCGACTTCTTCATCAGCTACTCGCCCGCCGACGAACGCTGGGCGACGTGGCTGGCCTGGGAGTTCGAGGCCGCCGGTTACCGCACCCTGCTCCAGGCGTGGGACTTCGTCGCCGGCACCAACTTCATCGACTTCATGGATCGCGGGGTCCGCGAGGCCGAGGTGGTGGTGGCGGTGCTGTCCGAACGCTACCTGCACTCGACGTACGGCAAGCTGGAGTGGCAGGCGGCGCTGCGCGCCGACCCGGACGGCACCGGCAACAAGCTGGTCACCGTGCGGGTGGAGGACTGCCCGATCGACGGCCTGCTCGCCACCATCACCTACGTCGACCTGGTCGGGGTGGACGACCCGGCGCAGGCGCGCGCCCGGGTGCTGGACCGGATCCGGGAGGCGCTCGACGGTCGGGCCAAGCCGATGCGGCAGCCGGCCTTCCCGCACCACCCCGACGACCCGCACGGCGTGCTCGCCGCCCCCGCCGGCGGCGCGCCCGCCCAGCGCCGCGCCCGGCGTACACCGATCAACCCGCCGCCGTTCCCGCCGGCCTCGGTCGCCCCGCCGACCGCCCGCGACACTGTCACCGTGCTCCAGGTCGCCGGCCCCCGCTTCGGCCGGGGGGTGATCTCCCCGGGTGACCCGGTCACCCCGGGGGAACGCCAGGAGCATCTGATGGGTGACCTGACGCTGCTGATGAACGACGGGGTGCCCCGGCCCGACCTGCTCGTGGTGGCCGGCAACCTGACCGAGTCCGGCAGCCCGCGGGAGTTCTCCGACGCGTTGAGCTTCCTCACCGGGCTGCGCGTGCTGCTCGGGCTGGAGCCGCACCGCCTCGTCGTGGTGCCCGGCCCACGGGACGTGACGATGGCCGCCTGCCGGGCCTACTTCGCCACCTGCGAGGCCGACGACGTCGACCCGCAGCCGCCGTACTGGCCCAAGTGGCGGCACTACGCGCGCCTCTTCGACGAGCTCTACCAGGGCCTCGACGACCGGATCTTCGACAGCGAACAGCCGTGGACGCTGTTCGGCGTGCCCGACCTGCGGGTGGTGGTGGCCGGGCTCAACTCCACCATCGCCATCACCCACCGCGAGGAGGACCGGTACGGCTTCCTCGGCGAGGCGCAGTCCAGCTGGTTCGCCCAGCGGCTGCGCCACTACCAGCAGTCGGGGTGGCTGCGGCTGGGCGCGATGGCGCACGCCCCGGGCCCGCGCAGCCCGTACGCCGACGAGGCCCCGCCGGACGGGGTGTCGCTGCGCGACCGGGGCTCGGTCAACCGGCTCGTCGGCCCGATGCTCAACCTGCTGCTCTCCGACGCCGCGCCGGCCGCCCGGGTCGACCCGGTGGTGCCCCTGGCCACCGCGCCCCGCGACGCCCGGGCGCAGGTGCTGCGGCTCGGCGCGGACGGGATGACCCGGTGGGTGCTCGGCCGCGACGATCGGCTGGAGGTCGGCGAGTCGACGGCGGTGAGCTGGCCGCGCGCCGACGCCACCTTCGGCGCGGCCGGGCCGGCCCAGGTGCCCGACCCGCGCCGGCCGGCCGCCGTGGAGGGGCCCACCCAGAGCGAGCCCGCCGCCCCGGTGGCGGCGCCGCGCTCGCCGGTGGACCGGCTGCTCGACCGCCTCGGTGAGGTCTGCGAGGCCCGCTACGACCGGGTGGTGGTGCGCCGGGTCGACGCCGACCCGCCACACCTGTACGTCAGCTACCGCTCCGACGGGGTGGTCCGGCAGCAGCGGGTCGGCGCGCACGTGGGCACCCCCGGGCCGGCCGACGTGGACCGGTTCGCCCGCCGGGTCCACGCCACCGACCCGGACCTCGGCTCCGAGCTGGTCTACGACGGCGACCGGGCGCCGCGCGGGCTGGCCGAGGAGGCGCAGCGGCGCGGCGTACGGCTGCTGCACCTGACCGAGTTCCAGGGTCTGCTCGACCTGCGCGACTACGTCGCCGCGCAGACCGCCCGGCTGCAGGCCGACCGGCTCTACCCGCCCGGGCAGTACGTGCCGCAGCGTTACCGCCACCTGGTCGGCGCCGACCAGCGGGTCCGCGACGACGTGGTGGACGAGCTGCTGGAGACCGTGTCCGCCCCGGACGGCCGGTTCGTGCTGGTGCTCGGCGACTTCGGGCGCGGGAAGACGTTCGCGTTGCGTGAGGTGGCCCGCCGGCTGCCCACCGCCGCGCCGGATCTGATCCCGATCCTGGTCGAGCTGCGCGCGCTGGACAAGGCGCACTCCGTCGACGGGCTGGTCGCCGCGCACCTGGCCAACCACGGCGAGCAGGTGATCGACCTCAAGGCGTTCCGCTACATGCTGCGGCAGGGCCGGATCGTGCTGCTCTTCGACGGGTTCGACGAGCTGGTGGCCCGGGTGACCTACGACCGGGCGGCCGACCACCTGGAGACGCTGCTCCAGGCGGCCGAGGGCAACGCGAAGATCGTGGTGAGCAGCCGTACCCAGCACTTCAAGACCAACTCGCAGGTGCTGACCGCGTTGGGCGAGCGGGTCGGCCTGCTGCCGCACCGCCGGGTGCTGGCCGTGGAGGACTTCACGCCCGGCCAGATCGAGGCGTTCCTGCGCAACCGCTACGGCGGCGACGAGCAGGCCGCCCGGGAGCGACTGAACCTGCTCGCCGGCGTGAAGGACCTGCTCGGCCTCTCCCGTAACCCTCGCATGCTCGGCTTCATCGCCAACCTCGACGAGGGCCGGCTGGCCGCCGTCGCGGGGGCCGGTGGCACGTTCAGCGCCGCCGCCCTCTACCGGGAGATCCTGGAGTCCTGGCTGGACTTCGAGGAACGGCGCACCCAGGGCATCCCGGGTGCGCCGGTGAACCTGCGCCGGCCCGAGCTGTGGCAGGCGGTGAGCCGGCTGGCGTTCCAGCTCTGGGAGAGCGGCGAGTCCTATCTGCGGCTGTCCGAGCTGACCGAGGCCACCTGCCAGCTCGCCGGGCGGGCCGAGTCCCGGCTGTCCGGGCCGCAGGCCGCGCACGCGGTCGGCGCCGGCAGCCTGCTGGTCCGCACCGACGACGGCCTGTTCGGGTTCATCCACACGTCGGTGATGGAGTGGCTGGTCGCCGAGGGCGTCGCCGAGCAGCTCAACCGGGGTGAGGAGCCGGCCGCGCTGGCGGTCCGGTCGTTGTCCGCGCTGGCCGTGGAGTTCCTCGGCGACCTCGCCGATCCGGCCCGGTGCACCGCGTGGACCGCCCGGGTGCTCGGCGACGAGACGGCCGGCGAAACGCTGCGTGCCAACGCGCTGCGGCTCAGCGCGCGGCTGCGCCTGCCCGACCGGGCCGACCTGCGCGGCGCGGTGCTGCGCGGCGAGGACCTGTCCCACCGGGAGCTGGCCGGGGCCGACCTGACCGGCGCCGACCTGACCGACACCCGGCTGGTCGCCACCAACCTGACCGAGGCGCGGCTGGAGCACGCCCGGCTGCGCGGCGCCCGCCTGGACCAGACCCGCCTCGCCGGGGCGGACCTGCGCGACGCGGAGCTGGCCGGCGCCCGCCTGTTCCGCGCCGACCTGCGCGGGGCCCGGATCGCCGGCAGCAGGTGGCACCGGACGGCGCTGATCGACGTCAGCGCGGACGCGACGCTGCTGCGGGCCCCGGAACTGCGGGGCGCCGTCGTCGCGCCGGGCCGTGCGGTGGCGCCGGGTCTGGCCCCGCCCGCGGTGGGCGTCGGGTACGGCTTCGAGGTGGGCCGGCTGCCGGTGCCGGTGGCGTACAGCCCGGACGGCGCGGTGCTCGCCGTGGGCAGCGACGACGGTGGTGTGCTGCTGTGCGACACGGCCACCGGGCTGCCGGTGCGCACGTTGCCGGGGCACCGGTCCCGGGTCTACGCGGTGCGCTACGACGCCGCCTCGCACCAGCTCGTCACCGGCGCGGCGGACCTCACCGTCCGGCTGTGGGACGCCGACCACGGCGACGTGCGGCACGTCATCGAGGACGTCTTCGCCGGCTGGGTGTGGCCGCTGCTCACCGACGGCCGCCGGGGCCGGCTGGTGGTCGGCGACGCGGCCGGCGTGGTCCGGCTCTTCGACACCCGTACCGCACGGATGCGCCACGAGTGGCCCGGGCACGCCGCGCCGATCTGGGGCACCTCGTTCAGCCCGGACGGCCGCCGGGTGGTGGTCGCCGACAGCGCCGGCGCGGTGCGCGGCTGGGACATCCACACCGGCAAGCTGGCGTTCGAGGTGCGCGAGCCGGAGGTGGTCTACCGGGTGGTGCACTCACCGGACGGCCGCCTGCTGGTCGCCGTGGGGCAGCACGGCCGGGTGTGGGTCCGGCGGGCCACCGACGGCGCGACGGTGCGCCAGCCGCGCGGCCACGAGGCCGACGTGTACGCCCTGGACGTCCACCCCGACGGCACGCTGATGGCCACCGGCGACACGCACGGCGCGCTGCGCCTGTGGGAGACCGAGACCGGCCGGCCGGTCCGGGTGCTCGGCCGGCAGCGCGGCGCGATCTACAGCGTCCGCTTCAACGGTGACGGCAGCCTGCTCGCCACCGCCGCCAGCGACGGCGCGATCCAGATCTGGGACACCGACGACGGTCAGGTGCGGCACGAGTTGACCCGGCACCGTGGCTCGGTCTGGCCGGTGGTCTGGCGGCCCGACCAGGCGCAGGTGGCGACCAGCAGCAACGACGGCACCACCCGGCTGTGGGACGTCCGCAGCGGGCAGCTCCAGCACACGTTGCGCGGGCACGGGCGGCGGGTCACCGCGCTGTCGTTCCGGGAGGACGGCGAGGTCCTGGCCGCCTGCGGCAACGACGGGGTGATCCGGCTCTGGGAGCCGCGGACCGGCCGGTTGCTGCGGCAGCTCGCCAGCCCGGCCGACCGCCTGCTGTCGGTGGTGTTCTGTCCGGAGGAGCCGCTGGTGGCGACGCCCAGCGGCGACGGCGGCGTGCACCTGTGGAACACCGACACCGGCGCGGACGAGCGGGAACTCAACGTCGACACCGACCACGTGTGGGCGGTCGCGTTCAGCCCCGACGGCGACGCCCTGGCCACCGCGAACGACGACGACACCGTCCGCCTCTGGTACCGCCGCACCGGCCGGCACTTCGCCACGCTCACCCCGCACCGGGGCCGCGTGCGCACCGTGGCGTTCAGCCCGGACGGCGAGACCATCGCCACCGGCTGCGACGACCAGACCGTACGCCTCTGGGACGCGGCCACCGCCACCTGCCGGATGACGCTGGAGCACCACACCGACCGGGTCTACTCGGTGGGCTTCAACAGCGAGGGCACGTTGCTGGCCAGCGCCGGCAACGACGGCACCGCGGTGGTGTGGGACGTGGCCACCGGGGAGGCGCGCACCGTGCTCACCGAGCACACCGGTCGGCTCTGGTCCTGCGCGTTCAGCCCGGACGGCAACCTGCTCGCCACCGCCGGCGACGACCTGGTGATCCGGCTGTGGGACCCGGGCACCGGGCGGCTGCACGGCACCCTCGCGGCGCACACCCGGCGGGTCTGGTCGGTGCACTTCAGTCCGGACAGCAGCCTCCTGGCCAGCGCCGGCGACGACGGCACGATCCGACTGTGGGACGTGGCCGACCCGGAGCACGCCCAGTTGCGGACCACGCTGATCGGCCTGCCGGACGGTTGGGCGGCGGTCAGCCCGGACGGCCGGTACAAGCTGGACGGCGACCCGGGCGGCCAGTTCTGGCACGTCATCGGCACCTGCCGGTTCGAGGTCGGCGAACTCGACCCCTACCTCACCCAGGTCCGCCGCCTGGCCGTCGACGCCCCCTTCTGACCTCCCGCGCCCGTCGGTGCGTTAATCAAGGAGTTTGTGTCCGGGATCGGCGTGGTTCTGGACGCGAACTCCTTGGTCACCGTCCGGCGGTGCCGACCCAGCGGACCTCGCCGTCGTGCCACACGTCGGTGGGGGCCAGGCCGCAGGCCGTGGCCACCGCCGCCGACGCGCGGTGGTCGGGGTGGATGTGGGCTACGAGGGTACGCACACCGCGCCGCCCCAGCCAGCCGGCCATCGCGCGGGCGGCCTCGGTGGCGATTCCGCGCCCCTGCCAGGGTGTGCCCACCACCCAGGCGATCTCCGCGACCGGCCCGGTCGCGGCCGGGTCCGCGTCGGTGAGGTGCCGGTGTCCGACCGCCCGCGCGCCGCCCGTCGCGCCGTCCGGCGCCGACCCGGGGGGCTCGGTGACGGTGGCCTGCACGGTGCCGGCGAGGTGGCCTGAGTCGCGTACCTGGATCACCCAGTTGCACCACGACTCGGCCGGGTCGGGCGAGCCGGCGACCAACCGCTCGTAGCGGGCCCGCAGCGCCGTCGCCGCGGCGGGCGCGCCGCCGATGAAGGTGTGCAGTGCCGGGTCGGCGAGCACGCCGGCCATCTTTTCGGCGTGGTCGGCGCGCAACGGCAGCAGGAGCAGGCGCGCGGTGTGGATCGTCCCGGGGGCGAACCCGCTCATCGGCGTCAGCGCCGGTGCGCGAGGTGGGCGACGAACGCCCGCCAGGCCGGCGGCGCGAAGACGAGGACCGGCCCGCCCGGATCCTTCGAGTCGCGCACGCCGACCACCCCGGCCACGCCGTCGGCCACCTCGACGCAGTCGCCGCCGTTGTTTCCGCTCTTCGTGCTCGTGCGCCACCGCGCACCGGTCAGGTCCATGAACGTGCCGCTTCCCTTATGACGTCGAGGGAGTGTGCTCTGGACAGAGCCTCGCCGCGCAGCCGCTCCCAGCGCCGCTCCAGGGTAGCAACGTCCTCGGCCTTGTCGATGATGTGCGCCTGGGCCTGACTGTCCACGTGCGCGACACGTCCGCCGTCGGGCAGCTCCGCCAGGGTGAAGGGTCCGCCGAGCCCCGGATACATGCCGGCCGACAGCGGCACGACGTAGACCTGGACCGCGGGCGGTGTGGCGCACTCGGCCAGGTGAGCGAGCTGCTCGGCCATCATCGCCCGATCGTCGCCGGCGGTGCGCCGGAGAACGGACTCGTCGATGACGGCGATCAGGAGCGGAGGGCGGTCACGGCGCAGGATCGCGTGCCGGGCGATGCGCGCGGCGGTCAGCCCGGCGATCTCGGCTTCGGACAGCGCCTCTCCCGCGAGGGTCGCCCGCGCGTAGGCCTCGGTCTGCAACAGACCGGGAATCCAGGCGAGCTGGAAGCTTCGCAGCGACATCGCTTCTCGTTCGATGTCGGCCCAGGGGCGGAACCAGGCCGGTTCCTTGCGCTTGAGCGCGTCCGGCCACAGCTCCGCCGCGTCCCGGCCGAGCAGTTCGGCGACCTGGGCCCGGTGCCTGGTCTGCGGGATGCGGCCCTGGCTGGCCCACCGGGCCGCGGTCTTCGGGTCGACGCCGACCCGCTCGGCGAGGCTCTCGGCGGTGTGGCCCGCCTCGGCCATCGCGGCCGCCACGGCGCGGTTCATCCTGACGTCCTCCTCGAACATCCCGGGCATCCCGCAGCCATCCTGCAACGCAGTGTGATTGTCCCGCAACGCTCGGCAGGGTTCTGGTCGACGGCATGTCGCCGCGACGAGAGGGGACGGTCGATGCCGGAGGAGCGGGCCCGCGTGGTGGGGCCGGACGTACCCGAGGGGGAGCGGGACGGATCGCCGGGCCGGCACCGGGCGACCGGCCCGGCCTGGGTGTGCGACGCCTGCGGCGCGGACTGGCCGTGTCCGGCGTGGACGGCGACGCCCACGGACGCGGCGCGGCGGGCGGAGCTGCTGCCGGAGTTCGTCCGGCTGGCCCGGCGGGCGATCCGTGACCTGCGCGGCCGTCCCGGTGGGCCGCAACCGCCGCAGATCGTGCGACGGTTCCTGTGGTTCCTGCCGTTGACCGACGAGGAGGCGCGCGCGGTCGCGCTGAGGCTGCGGTGAGCCGGGGCCGCCGGGAGCACGTCCCGTCGCGGCCGACGTGGCGGTGTCGGGCGTGCGGGATCGCCTGGCCGTGCTTGTCGGCGAAGCTGCGGCTGCTCGCGGCCTACCGGGAGGCCCGTCCCGCGCTGTTGGTCCACCTGGCCACGCTGTACGCGCAGGCCGAGGCGGATCTGCCCGCCCCGGCGCGGGGCGGGCAGGCGGTCGACCGCTACCGGCGTTTCGTCGGTTGGGTGGGACGCCGGGGCGGGCGGTGAGCGCCGCGCGTCCCGGCCCGGGAACCGGTCAGCGCCGCCACTTCTGGTTGGCGGTGCCGCCGCACTCCCAGATCTGCAGCCGGGTGCCGTCGGCCGAGCTGGGGCCGGTGGCGTCCAGGCACTTGTTGGCCTGCGGGTTGACGATGTCGCCGGCGGAGCTGAACACCCACTTCTGTGCTCCGGTGCCGTTGCAGTCCCACAGTTGCACCTTGGCGCCGTTGGCGGTCGACCCGGAGGCGACGTCGAGGCACTTGCCGAGCGCGCGCACCGAGCCGTCGGCGTTCCAGGTCCAGCGCTGGGCGGCGGTGCCGTTGCAGGTCCACAGTTGCACGGCGGTGCCGTTGGCGGTGTTGGCGCCGGCCACGTCGACGCACTTGTCGCCGTATCCGACGATCTGGCCGCCGGTGCCTCCGCCGCCGTTGTCCCAGGCCTGCACCCGGACGTAGTCGATCGTCATGGTCTGCGGGAACGTGGTGGAGCCGTCCGGCGAGCCGGGCCAGTTGCCGCCGACCGCCACATTCATGATCATGAAGAACGGGTGGTCGAAGACCCAGCGGTTGCCGCCCGCGTCGGCCGGGGTCTTGCGGGAGTACGCGACGCCGTCGAGATACCAGGTGATCGAGTCGGGCGCCCAGTCCACGGCGAACGTGTGGAACGCGTCGGCGAGGGCCTGGCCGCCGGGCAGCGAGGTGGACGCGCCGATGCCGTTGCCGCCGGAGTAGCCGGGGCCGTGCAGCGTGCCCCACACGGTGGACGGCGCGTAGCCGACGTTCTCCATGATGTCGATCTCGCCGCTGTTGGGCCACGGGTTGGTGCCGATGTCGTTGCCGAGCATCCAGAACGCCGGCCACAGGCCCTGCCCGCGCGGGACCTTGATGCGGGCCTCGAACCGCCCGTACGCCTGGGCGAACGTGCCGTTGGTGAGCAGGCGGGCCGAGGTGTACTGGCAGCTGCCGTACCAGCAGTTGTAGCCGGCCGGGTTCTCCTTGCGAGCGGTGATGACCAGGTTGCCGTTGCCGTCGAGCGCGGCGTTGCGGGTGCTGGTGGTGTAGTACTGCAACTCGTTGTTGCCCCACCCGCTCCCGCCGACGTCGTAGCGCCACTTGCTCGCGTCGGGTGCGGCGCCGGCCGGGCCGTTGAAGTCGTCGGACCAGGTGACCGCGCCGGGGGCGGCCACCGCGGGGGTGCTCGGAACGGTGGTGAGGGCGGCGGTGAGGCCGACCGCCGCCATCGCCAGTGCGGCGACGGTACGGATGCTGCGCACGGGGTGCCTCCTGCGGTGGTGGGGGTGGGTCGTTCCCGTGCCGGCGGCCGGGCCCGCCGAACGGTAAACAAACCATAAAGATAGGCTTCGATGAAGGTATGAACGAAGCCGTCCCCTGTCAAGAGAGCGCTCCCCGTCGATGGGCACCTCGCGGTCAGGCGGTGGCGGCCGGCTCCGGCTGCCGGGCCGGCGCGGCCGGCGGGCGGCGCATCCCCCGCCACGGCCCGCCGAGCAGCGGCGTGAGCACCACCAGCAGGTAACAGGCGCCGATGGTGACGAGCGTGGCCGCGGGGCCGAACCGGTCGGCGGCCAGGCCCGCGCCGAACGCGCCGACCGGCATGGCCGCCCACGCGCCGGCGCCGATCACCCCGAACACCCGCGCCCGCATGGCCGCCGGCACCCGCTCCACCTCCACCGCGCCCATGAGCGGATTGAGCGCGCCGGCGGCCAGCCCGGCCATCGCCACCACCGCGACCACCACCGGCAGCGGTGGCGCGGCGGCGAGCGCCCACATCGGCGGCGCGCCACACAGCGCGTACGCGGTGACGAACGTGGCCCGGCGGGGCAGCCGGTGGCCGATCGCGCTGAACACCAGCGAGCCGACCAGCGCGCCCCCGCCCATGGTGCCCACCAGCAGGCCGAACGCGGCCGGCCCGCCGAGTTCCCGGTCGGCGACCACCGGCAGCAGCACCTGGCTCTTGGCCGCGTCGAAGAGGTTGGTCACCAGCACCAGCAGGACCATGGCCCGCAGCAGCGGCTCGCGGACCAGGAACCGCAGACCGGCCGCGAACTCCGGCCAGTAGCCGCGTCGGTCGGGCTCCGGCTCCTCGGCGGCCGGGCGCAGGCCGCGCGGTACCAGCAGCGCCACGACCAGCGCTGACACGGCGAACGTCACCGCGTCGATGGCCAGCACCGGCACCGCGCCCAGCACGCCGACCAGCAGGCCGGCGACCGGCGCGCCGATCATGCGGGCGCCACGCGAGGTCGCCTCCTCCCAGCCGATCGCCCGCTCGATCGGCACCCCGGCCGCGGCCGCCGCCTCGGGCATCAGCGCGGTGCGGGCGGTCTGGCCCGGGGTGTCCAGCAGCCCGCTGACGAAGACCAGCGCCAGCAACGCCGGGAACGGCAGGCCGACGGTGGCGTGCAGCAGGGGTACGGCGGCGATCGTCACGCCGGAGACCACGTCGGCGAGCACGCTGGACCGGCGGTAGCCGATCCGGTCGACGAGCACGCCGCCGAACGCGCCGCCGAGCACCACCGGCGCGGTGGCGAACGCGCCGGCGAGCCCGGTCGCCGCCGGCGAGCCGGTCTCGGCCAGCACGTAGAGCGGCAGCGCGATCAACGTCAGCACGTTGCCGGTCAACGAGACGGCGTGCCCGATCAGCAGCCCGGCCAGCGGCCGGCGGTCGCGCGTCACCGCGGGCCCCGGTAGGCCTGCCAGATCAGCGTGACCGTCTCCGCGCCGGGCCGCCCGGGCGCGCCGCGCGCCCGCCACCGGGCGCCCAGCTCCGACAGCTCCCGGCGCAGCTCCACCAGCTCGTCCGGGGTCAGGTGCAGCGTCGTGTCGCTGCTGGTGGTGCCGCGCACCCAGGCCCGGTCGAGGTCGGCCTCGGAGTCCAGGTACGCCAGGTAGCGGTCCACGTAGCGCTGCATGGCGGCCCGGCGCAACAGGTCGGAGGCGAGCCGGCGCTCCGCGTCGTCGAGCAGGTCGACCGGTTCCCACTCGGTGCGGTCGTGCGCCGCCCGCCACCACCGCTCGCGGCGGTCGCGGGCCAGGTCGGGGGCCTCCGTCACGAAGCCGTGCTCGGCCAGCTTGCCCAGGTGGTAGCTGACCGAGCCGACCGCCTCGCCGGTGTGTTCGCTCAGCAGGCCGACGGTCTGCGGACCGCGCCGGCGCAGCTCGCCGAGCAGACGCAGCCGGGTGGGGTGGGCCAGCGCCCGCATGGCCCGCGCGTCGGTCAGGTGCACGGTGCTCGGATCGTCCGCCATGCCGTCACGCTAGACCAACAAGAAGTGATGTACAAGGAGTGTTGTATGTTGTCGCCTCGATCAGTCGAGGCAGAACTCGTTGCCCTCCGGGTCGGTCATGACGATGTGGCCGGCGGCCAGCGGGGGAGCGGGCTCGTGCCGGTCCCCGCGGGTCGCGCCGAGCGCGACCAGCCGCTCGGCCGCCGCCTCCAGCGCCGCCATCCGGGCCTCCCCGGTCAGGCCCGGCGCGGCCCGCACGTCCAGGTGCACCCGGTTCTTGGCCCGCTTCGGCTCCGGCACCCGCTGGAAGAACAGCCGCGGACCGGTGCCCTCGGGGTCGACCACCGCCGACGCGTCGTTGTGCCGCTCCGGCGGCACGCCCATCGCGGTCAGCGCCTGCTCCCACGAGTCGAAGCCCTCGGGCGGGCCCTGGACCCGGTAGCCGAGGGCCTCGGCCCAGAACGCCGCCAGCTTCGCCGGGTCGGCGCAGTCGAAGGTGATTTGCACGTCGCGGGCCATCTCAGCTCGCCTTCCGTCCGGTCCGCCGGCGGGGCGGCGGCGCGTGTGATCAGTCGCCGTCCAGCTTGCCGGAGCCAGCGGACAGGAACTGTCCGCAACACCTGGCGGATCGGTCAGGCGCGGCGGCCGACCGTACGGCCCTTGAGGCGGCGGCCCATCTCCCGGGCGATCTCCCGGTTGGCGTCGCGCTCGGCGAGCGCCTGGCGCTTGTCGTACGAGCGGCGGCCCCGGGCCAGCCCCAGCTCGACCTTGGCCCAGCCGTCCGCGAAGTACATCGACAGCGGCACCAGCGTGATCCCGCCGTCGCGCAGCCGCTCCAGGATCCGGGCGATCTCCACCCGGTGCAGCAGCAGCTTGCGGGTGCGTCGGGGCGCGTGGTTGGTCCAGGTGCCGAAACCGTACTCGGCGATGTGCAGGCCGTGCAGCATGATCTCGCCGTCGTGCTCCTGGGCGAACGCGTCGACCAGCGACACCCGACCCTCGCGCAACGACTTCACCTCGGTGCCGGCCAGTACGATGCCCGCCTCGTAGGTCTTGAGCACGTCGTAGTCGTGCCGCGCCTTCTTGTTCGAGGCGATCAGCTTGCGCCCGTTCTCCCTGGCCACGCCGGCAGGATACCCGCCGGCGCCGGCACGGAGCCGACGCCGGCGGGCGTGGTGGGGAAGATCAGAGGCGGCACTGCCAGGAGTACGGGTCGTCGAAGCGGACGAAGCGCTCCACGGTCGCGTACCCGAGGGTGGTCTCCCGGCAGGCGGCCAGCACGTCGATGTCGGAGTAGGTCACCCCGGCCCGGCTGTAGCGCACGCAGCGCCAGTCGTAGACCGTGCCGCCGCGCAGCTCCGCGGTGGAGTTGCCGGTGACCTGGCACCAGCGGGTCAGGTCCGGCGTCACCACGTCGGCGCGAACCCGCCAGCAGCGCACCGAGGTCGGATCGTAGAAGTCGCCGATCCGGTCCGTCGCCGCGTCGGTCCGGTACGTCCACCGGCACGCCGCCTCGAAGGTCAGGTCGCCGAGGCGGCCGTCGCCGGCCCGGCAGTGCCAGTCGTACGCGGTCTGACCGGTCAGCACCGCGTCGGCCGCGCCGAGCGACCGGCAGTACGCGCCGAGGTCGAGGCCGCCCAGCTCCTGCGGCTGCGGCGGGGAGGCGTGCGCCGCGGCGGGCCTGCCGAGCGCGGCGGCGAGCAGGGCCAGCGTGGTGAGCAGTGCGCGCACTGTGCGTCGCATGGTCGTCCTTCCGGTCACGGGGTGAGGCGGTGGTGGTGGCGGTGCGGGGGTCAGCGGTCGCAGGGCGGGACGCCCCGGAACCCGGTGGTGAGGTCGGCGACGACCTGGACGGTGCCGGGCGCTCCGGCGGTGATCGTCCGGTCGGCGACGTCGGCGCAGCCGGCGTCGCTGTCGGTCCAGGTCTGCTCCACGTGCGCCCAGTCGCCGAGCGTGTACTTGTAGGCCAGCTCGGTCCCGGCCGGCACGGTGAGCACCGTGCGGTACGGGCCGGTCCGGTCGACCGGGCGCAGCGGCACGCCGGACGGATCCCAGTCCGGCAGGCCGGTGCCGAGCCGGCTCAGCGTGCCGGCCAGGCGTACCCCGGCGTTCTCGACCGTCGGCTCGCCGGGGCGCAGCCCGGCCCGCACCAGCAGGCGGGTGGTCGCGCCGGGTCGGCCGGTGGCGGCGCGCAGCGCCAGGTCGACGTCGAGCACCCCGGCGCCGCAGCGGCACTCGTCGGGTCGGGCGCTGGGCCGGGCGGTCGCGGCGAGCAGCGCCGCCGCCTCGGCGGGACGCAGGTCGGGGCGGCGGTCGAGCAGCAGCGCCACGGCGGCGCTGACGTGCGGCGCGGCCATGCTCGTGCCGGCGTACGCCGCCCAGCCGTCGCCCTCGGGCACGGTGCGGCCGGTGTCGACGGTGGACCGCACGCCGTGCTCCCGGTCGCCGCCGGGGGCGGCCAGCTCGACCGCCGTACCCCGGTTGGAGTAGCCGGCCCGTTCGCCGTCGACGGTGCTGGCCGCGACCGTGAGCACCCCGGCGCAGCTCGCCGGCGTCTGCTGGGCGGCGTCTCCGCCGGCGTTGCCGGCGGACACCACCACTGTCGCGCCCCGCGCCACGGCGTCGTCGATCGCGGCCTGCGTGGCCGGGTCGCACGGGCCGGGCGCACCGAGGCTGAGATTGAGCACCCGGGCCGGGGTGGGGTTGTCCGGCACCCCCGGCACGCGTCCGCCGGCGGCCCAGACGATCGCGTCGACCAGGTCGGCGGTGGTGCCGCCGCACCGGCCCAGGACGCGCACCGGCTGGACCCGCGCACCGGGCGCGAGCCCGGCCACCCCACCCTCGTCGCGCGCCACGACGGTGCCCGCGACGTGGGTGCCGTGCCAGCTGCTGGGGCGGAACTCCGGGCCGCAGTCGCCCGGCTCGGCCCAGTCGCCCTGGTCGGTGGCGTCCGGGTCGCGTCCGTCGCCGTCGCGGGCGTCGTCCGGCGCGCTGACGAAGTCGTAGCCGGGGAGCAGCCGCCCGGCCAGGTCGTGGTGCCGGGTGACGCCGGTGTCGAGCACCGCGACCGTCACGCCGGCGCCGTCCGCGCCGGTGGCCCAGGCCGCGTCCGCGTACACGCCGCCGACCGGGTCGTGCAGGTCCCACGCGACGGGCGGGACCGGGTCGGTGTCGGCGCGCAGTCGGGTCTCCGGGCCGGCCCAGGCCACGTCGGCGCGGGCGCGCAGCCGCTGGAGCAGCGCCGCCCCGCGGGCGGGCAGGGCATGGTCGGCGCGCACCAGCAGGTCACCGGTGGCGAGCGTGCGCCGGACGGTCAGCCGGACGCCGTCGGCCTGCCCCACCGCGGCGAGGTCGTCGGTGAGCGCGGCCGGCCCGGCGGCCGGTCGCACCAGGAACGCGGGCGCAGGGGTCGGCGGGGGCCCGGCGACCGCCGGGGCGGGCGCGGGGACGGCGGCGAGGACGACCACCGCGAGCGGGAGGGCGAGGCGACGAAGCACGTCATCACGCTAGGAGTGCTTGGAAGTCCTTTCAAGACTTGCAAGCGGACAGTCTTGATAAGAAAGGATTTCCAGAAACGTGCGAAAGTGAACGGTGGCCCGGTGAGCTGCGGACCAACCCGTCGGTCCGATCCGGAGTGTGGGATGCCGCCGCCCGGTCCCGGACCTAGGCTGGCCCGGACGGGCGACGACGGGAGCGGTGGATGACGCGGGTGGCGGTGCTCGGCCTCGGCGGCATGGGGACGCCGATGGCGGCGAACCTGCTCGGCGCCGGCCTGGACACGGTGGTGTGGAACCGGCACCCGGAGCCGGCCCGCGCGCTCGCGGGCCGGGGCGCCGAGGTGGCCGCCGACCCGGCCGACGCGGTCCGGCGGGCGGACGTGGCGGTGACCATGGTGACCGACGCCGCCGCGGTCCGCGCGATCGCCGTCGACCAGGGCATGCTCGCCGCGCTGCCGGCCGGGGCGGTCTGGGCGCAGATGAGCACCATCGGGGTCACCGAGACCGGACGGCTGGCCGAGCTGGTCGCCGCCGAGCGCCCCGACGTCACGCTGGTCGACGCGCCGGTGGCCGGCAGCCGGGGCCCGGCCGAGCAGGGCAGGCTCGTGGTGCTCGCCTCCGGCCCGGACCAGGCTCGCGAGCGGGTCGCGCCGGTCTTCGACGCGGTCGGGCAGCGGACGCTGTGGCTCGGGCCGACCGGCGCCGGCTCGCGGCTCAAACTCGTCAACAACCTGCTGCTCGCGTTCGTCAACGAGGGCGTCGCCGCGGCGGTAGCCCTCGGCGACACGCTCGGCCTCGACCGCGACACCGTGCGGGAGGCGCTGGGCGGCAGCCCGCTGGTGTCGCCGTGGGCGGCCGAGAAGCTGGGCCGGATCGTCCGCGACGAGCACGACGCGCAGTACGCGCTCGCGCTGGCGCTCAAGGACGTCGAGCTGGCGCTGCGGGAGGCGCCGCCGGGCAGCTTCCCGGCCGGCGAGGCGCTGGCGGCCGAGTGGCGGCACGCGGTGGACCGGGGCCTCGGCGGCGATGACCTGACCGTGGTGACCCGGGTGCTCGGATCCGGTGCGACCGACCGGCCCGGACGGCCTTAACCTCGGCGAGAGCTTCTCTTAGCCCGGTCCTGGGACGCGGGCTCCTACGGTGGCCCGGTCGCATCCACAAGGGATACGGGGCCCTCAGGAGGAGAAGTGGTCAACCGACAGCTCGCCCGGATCGCCGTCGCGGTTCCGGGCGTGGTCGCCCTGCTGGCCGTCAACGCGGCGGGCGCGTCCGCCGCGGCCGACGCGCCGGCCAACGACAACCTGACCGGCGCGGTGCCGGTCGGCGCGCTGCCGTTCGCCGACGGCCAGGATCTCAGCGCCGCCACCGTGCAGGAGGGCGAGCCGTCGTCCTGCTTCGGGACCGACCGGACGGTCTGGTACTCGTACACCCCGGCGGTGACCGGGATGGTCACCGCCAACGCCGGGCCGGACTACCTCGGCGTGGCCGTCTACACCGGTGACTCACTGGACACCCTCGCCGAGGTCACCTGTCGCCCCACCTACAGCGGCACGCCGGTGACCTTCGAGGCGCGGGCCGGCACGACGTACCTTCTCCGGATCGGCGCCAACTACGCCGAGCAGACGACGTTCCGGCTGGACGTGGCGCCGCCGCCGGAGGTCGACTTCGACGTGGCCGACGTGGAGTGGAGCGTCTTCGACGAGGTCGCGTTCTGGCCCCGGCTGTACGACCCGGTCGGCCTGGGCATCGACCTGGGTTCACTGGTCTGGGACTTCGGCGACGGCACCACGTCGACCGAGCAGTACCCACGGCACCGCTTCGCGTCCGACGGCGACCACCGCGTGCGGCTGACCGCGCGCACTGTCGACGGGCGGACCGCCTCGGCCACCCACACGTCAGTGGTCCGCACCCACGACGTGGCGGTGGTCAAGGTGAACACCCCCTCGACCGCCCGTGCCGGGCAGCGCGTCGGCGTCACCGTCGAGGTGCGCAACAACCGCTACGACGAGCACGTGGAGGTCCGCCTCGAACGCAGCCATCCGTGGGGGTTCGAGCAGGTGGACGCCGCTGCCAAGCCGGTCCCGGCGACGAACGGGGGCGGACGTACCTCGTTCTCGTTCACGTACACGGTGACGCCGGAGGACGCGGCGGTGGGCAAGGTGACCTTCCGCGCGGTGGCCGCGGTGCGGGACCACCGGGACGCGCTCCCGGCGGACAACGAGCTGCTCTCCGCCCCGGTCCGGGTGCGCTGACCGCTCCCGTGGGCGGCGGCGCGACCTCGCGCCGCCGCCCACGTCGGGGTCAGGCCGGGACCGGCGCCGGGTCGCGGGCCGGGCCGGCGGCGGCGCGGTCGGCCGCCCAGCCGGTGGTGATCAGCAGCAGCGCGGCGCTGTAGGTGCCCATCACCAGCAGGCCGGCGCCGGGCAGGTCGGTGCCGGCCGCGCCGACGCCGATCAGCAGGTCGGAGACGAGGAACAACGCGCCGCCGGCTCCGGTCCGCGCGGACACCCCGGTCGCGGCGGCGGCCATCAGGCACAGCGCCAGGCTGTAGCCGAGCACGGGCAGCCGCAGCGGCCCCAACGCGCTCCACAGCAGGGCGTTGCCGGCCGCCCAGGCGAGCAGGTAGCCCACCCACGCCAGGGCCGGCGGGCGTCCGCGCCGCAGGAATCCGGTGAGGAACGCCAGCTGCGCCACCAGGAAGAACCCCATGCCGAGCAGGAACGCGGGCCGGCCCGGCACGAGCAGGGCCACGTCCCCGGCGGTGGCGGCGACCAGACCGACCACCACCGCGTCCACCCGCCGTCGCCGCTGCCACAGGTACGCCAGCAGCACCGGCGCCAGCAGCGGCTTGGCCAGCCACTGGAGCGCCGTCGAGTCGAGCGCGACGCCGACCAGCTCGACCGCGGCGACCAGCCCGAACAGGGTCAGCCAGGAGCGCCTCACCGGGCCGGCTGCCAGCCGGGTCGGCCGAACAGGTAACCGAGGCGGTGCCGCCAGCACGTGGCCCGGCGCACGTCGGACCAGATCGCGGCGAACTCGTGGGTGGCCACCCGCAGCGGGTTGTAGGTGCCGATGTTCTTCGTGAGCCCGTAGCGCGCGGTGGCCCGCTCCGGCTCGAAGGTGCCGAACAGCCGGTCCCAGATGATCAGAATGCCGCCGTAGTTGCGGTCCAGGTATTCGGTGTTCGAGCCGTGGTGCACCCGGTGGTGCGACGGGGTGTTGAAGATCCACTCGATCGGCCGGGGTAGTACGTTGATCCGCTCGGTGTGCAGGAAGAACTGGTAGAGCAGGCTGACCGACTGCTGGAGGAAGATCATCCACGGCGGGATGCCGAGCAGCGCCAGCGCCAGCCAGAACGGCAGCGAGGTCATCGGCGTCCAGCTCTGCCGCAGCGCGGTGGAGAGGTTGTAGTACACGCTGGAGTGGTGCACCACGTGGCTCGCCCACAGCACGCGTACCTCGTGGTGGGAGCGGTGGAACCAGTAGTAGGCCAGGTCGTCGGCGAAGAACAGGATCACCCAGGTCCACCAGTCGCCGGGGGAGAGGTGGACCGGCGCGACCGTCCACAGGGCCGCGAAGACACCGACCGTGAGCAGCTTCCACGGAAAGCCGATGATCTGACTGCCCAGCCCCATCGACAGGCTGGTGGTGGTGTCGCGCAGCTCGTAGCCGCGTTCCTCGTCGTCGGGCAGGAAGCGGTAGGAGACCGCCTCGATGATGATCAGGAGCAGGAACGCCGGTACGGCGTACAGCACGGCGGGGATCATGCGCGCGCTTCCCTTCCGGTGGTGGGGGTGGTGGGGGTGGTGACCGGGGCGGTCAGTAGGGCCCGGGCCTGCCGGGCGGCCGCCGCGCCCTGACCGGACGCGATCGCGGCGGCGAGGCGGCGGTGACCGGTGACGTCGAGCAGTTCGGCGGTACGGGTGTCCGGGGGGACGTCGCCGACCGCGAACGTGCCGGCCACCAGGCTGTTGAACGCGAGCTGGTAGGCGGTGTTGCCGCTGCCGCGGACGACCAGACGCCAGATCGCGATGTTCGCCTCGGCCATCCGGTCCAGGTCGGGGGCGAGCACGCCGTAGTCCTCGGCGGCGCGGACCAGGTCGGCGACGACCGCCGGGTCGCCGCGCTCGGCGCAGAGCCGGGCCGCGTCGATGCCGACGCAGGCGCGCATCTCCAACATGTCGCGCACCAGCGTCGCGACCGGGAGCACGTCGACGGAGCGGGCCAGCGACAGCGCCAGGTCGAGCCCGGCGTGCACCCGCCAGTCCAGCACCCGGGTCGCGCCGCCCTGGCTCACCCGGACCAGGCCGAGCTGCTGCAGCCGGCGCAACGCCTCCCGGACCGCGTGCCGGTTCACCGCGAACGCCGCGGCCAGCTCGCGCTCGCCCGGCAGGGTCTCGTCCGGGCGGTAGCGACCGGACACGATCGCGTCGCGGAGCTGACCGAAGACGTGGTCGGAGACCGAGGCGCGGGGGGCGGGGGCGAAGGCCATGGCCAGCAGTGTGGCCCCGCACACATCAACCCGTCAACTGGTTGGACCAGTCAGGTTTCGGCGCCGGTCCGGCCGGTGGGTGCCGTCCCGGTCACCCCTCGTATCCTTTCCGCCGTAGCCACGCAACCGGGAAGGGAGTCGGTGTGAGCGACCGGGTCGAGACGCTGGAGTTCCAGGCCGAGGCGCGTCAGCTGCTGCAGCTGATGGTGCACTCGATCTACTCGAACAAGGACGTCTTCCTGCGCGAACTGATCTCGAACGCGTCCGACGCGCTGGACAAGCTGCGGCTGGCGTCGCTGGTCGACAAGGACCTGTCGGTCGACGCGTCCGACCTGCACATCGAGATCGAGGTGGACAGGGACGCCCGCACGCTGACCGTGCGGGACAACGGCATCGGCATGTCCCGCGACGAAGTGGTCGGCCTGATCGGCACGATCGCCAAGTCCGGCACCGCCGAGCTGCTGCGCACGCTGCGCGAGTCCAAGGATGCCGCCGCCGACCAGGACCTGATCGGCCAGTTCGGGGTCGGCTTCTACGCCACCTTCATGGTCGCCGACCGGGTGACGCTGCTGACCCGGCGGGCCGGGGAGACCGGCGGCACCCGCTGGGAGTCCACCGGCGAGGGCACCTACTCGGTGGAGGCGGTCGACGAGGCGCCGCAGGGCACCTCGGTCACCCTGCACCTCAAGCCGGTCGACGCCGACGACAACCTGCACGACTACACCGCCGAGCGGACCATCCGCGAGATCGTCAAGCGCTACTCCGACTTCATCGCCTGGCCGATCCGGATGAGCGTGGACGCCCCCGGCGAGGACGGCGCCGCCACCCGCGAGGTGCAGACGCTCAACTCGATGAAGGCGCTCTGGGCGCGGTCGCGGGACGAGGTGGACGAGGCCGAGTACAAGGAGTTCTACCGGCACGTCGCGCACGACTGGGCCGACCCCCTCGAAACCATCCACATGCGCGGCGAGGGCACGTTCGAGTACGAGGCGCTGCTCTTCCTGCCCTCGCACGCCCCGCTCGACCTGTTCGCCCCGCAGGGCCGTCGTGGCGTGCAGCTCTACGTCAAGCGCGTGTTCATCATGGACGACTGCGAGGCGCTGATCCCCAACTACCTGCGCTTCGTCAAAGGCGTGGTGGACGCGCACGACCTGTCGCTGAACATCTCCCGGGAGATCCTGCAGCAGGACCGGCAGATCCGCGCGGTGCGCCGGCGGCTGGTCAAGAAGGTGCTCGGCACGCTCAAGGACATGTCGGCCGAGTCGTACCGCACGTTCTGGACCGAGTTCGGGCCGGTGGTCAAGGAGGGTCTGCTGGAGGACCCGGACAACACCGAGGCGCTGCTGGACCTGGTCCGCGCGGCCAGCACCCACGACCCGGCCGAGCCGACCACGCTGCGCGCGTACGTGGAGCGGATGAAGGACGGCCAGACCGAGATCTACTACGCCACCGGCGAGAACCGGGCCACCATCGAGAACTCGCCGCACCTGGAGGCGTTCCGGGCCAAGGGTTACGAGGTGCTGATCCTCACCGACCCGGTGGACGAGGTGTGGGTCGAGCGGGTCGGTGCGTACGACGGGAAGACGTTGCGCTCGGTGGCCAAGGGTCAGGTCGACCTGGAGACCGAGGAGGAGAAGGAGAAGGCCGAGGCCGAGCGGCAGGAGTACGCCGACCTGCTCACCTTCCTCGGCGACGCGCTCACCGACAGCGTCAAGGAGGTGCGGCTGTCCACCCGGCTGACCACCTCGCCGGCCTGCGTGGTGGGCGACGCGCACGACATGACGCCGACGCTGGAGAAGATGTACCGGGCGATGGGCCAGGAGGTGCCCCGGGTCAAGCGGATCCTGGAGTTGAACCCGACCCACCCGCTGGTCACCGGCCTGCGCAAGGCGCACGGGGAGGGTGGCGACACCGCCGCGCTGACCGAGACCGCCGAGCTGCTGTACGGCATGGCGCTGCTGGCCGAGGGCGGCGACCTCGCCGACCCGGCCCGCTTCACCCGGATCCTCGCCGACCGCCTCGCCCGCGGCCTCTAGATGTAAGGAAGGGCCCCTTCTTATCGCCTAGGCGATAAGAAGGGGCCCTTCCTTACCAGCGGACGTTCAGGGGAGGGCGGGGTAGAGGGCGGCCACGCCGCCGGACAGTCCGGCCTGGACCCGGCGGGCGACGTCGTCGGCCAGGATCTCGTAGCTGTCGGACTCGATGCCGTCGGCCGCGAGCCGGGCGACCTCCGCCGGGTCGGCCTTCGGCCCGGCGACCCCGGCGGCCATCTCGGTGTCCATGTAGCCGACGTGCAGGCCGGCGACCCGGACGCCCCGGCCGGCCAGCTCGACGCGCAGCGCGTTGGTCATCGACCACTCGGCGGCCTTCGCCGCCCCGTACGCGCCGACGCCGGGGAACGTGAACCAGGACAGGGCCGACAGGACGTTCAGGATCGTCCCGCCGCCGTTCGCCGCGATCCGGGGCGCGAACGCCCGCACCACCGACAGCGTGCCGAGGTAGTGCGTCTCCAGCTCCAGCCGGATCTGGTCGAGGTCGCCGTCGAGCAGGTCGGCGCCGGTGCTCACGCCGGCGTTGTTGACCAGCAGCGTCACGTCGCCGGCGCGCTGCGCGGCGGCGGCCACCGAGGCGGGGTCGGTGACGTCCAGGCGTAGCGGGGTGACGCCGGGCAGGTCGACGCTGTCCGGGTTGCGCGCGCCGGCCCAGACCGTGGCGCTCCGCGCCACGAGTTCCGCGGCCAGGCGCCGGCCGAAGCCGCGGTTCGCGCCGGTGACCAGGGCGGTGCTTCCAGCGATCTTCATGTCTCGCTCCGAGGGTGCTGAGGGTGGGTGGATCAGGAGGTCCGCAGGCCCGGACCGGGCAGCACGGCCAGCTCGTCGGCCGGCACGTCGTGCCCGGCGTCGCAGCGCAGCCGGGCGTGCACGTCCGCCCCACAGTCGTGGTGGGTGACCAGGACGGACGGGCCGACCTCGTCGGCGGCGTACGCGTCGCCCCACTGGCGGAGGGCGACGAGCACGGGCAGCAGGTCGCGGCCCCTGGCGGTGAGCACGTACTCGTCGCGGGTGCGCTGCCCGGGCTCCCGGTAGGGCCGCCGGTCGAGCAGGCCGTCGGCGACGAGCTGCTTGAGGCGGGCGGCGGCGACCGGCTCGCTCACGCCGACCCGGCGGGCGAAGTCGTCGAAGCGCCGGGTGCCGAACGACGCCTCGCGCAGCAGGAGCAGCGTGGTGCGGTTGCCGACCACCTCGAGCGCCCGGGCGATCGAGCAGTTGGCGGTGGACCAGGAGTCGCGCTGCGCGAGGAAGTCCGTCATGGGACCGACGCTACCGGGCTGACTTAGGGAACCAAAAGCCAGCTATCTCACGTCGCGGTCCGGGAATATCCGCCGGTCAGAGCTGGCCGGGGTAGAAGCCGTGCCGGGCCAGCGGCTCGACGATCTGGTGCTCCTCGTACGACAGGTGGGACAGCAGTGTGTCGGTGAGCAGGTCCACCGCCTCCTGGAGCCCGCTGAAGTCACCCGGCCGGCCGATCAGCTCCACCAGCGCCCGGTCGACGCTCTCCACCACGCCGTGGATCACCACGTGCTCCTCCTCCAGCCGGTCCAGCACCGCCGCCAGCCCGGCGTCGGCGCGGCGCAGGTGCGGGAAGACCGAGGCGTCCTCCAGGCCGTGGTGCTGGGTCACCACGGTGCAGTACGCCGCGCAGTACGCGCCCAGCGTCCAGTTGTTCTGCCGCAGGGTCATCTCGTTCAGCGCGGCCCGCGCGCCGCCCGGCGAGACCGCGCCCCGCGTGACCTGTTCCAGCAGGTCCCGCACCTGGGCCAGCTCCCGGCGCAGGTGGTCGTGCACGTCCACCAGATGTTGCCCCGCGGCCTGCGCGTGGGCCGGGTAGACGTGCCCGGCCGGCGCCGGCGGGGCGGTCGGACGGGTCGACTCGTCCCAGAGGCGGCGCGCGCTCAGGCGTACCCCCGGGTCGGGCGTGGGGGTGACCGCGAGGGTGGTCGGAACGCCGCCGGCGGCCTGCTCCCGCGCGACGGCGCGGGCGCCGCTGCCCGGCGTGGTGCGCTCGGCCGCGACCAGCTCCCGGACCGCCGGCGCCACCTCCTGGGCGAAGAGCTGGATGGCGCGCGGCTCGTCGCTGCCCAGGACGAAGGTGGTGATGCCGTGCTCCAGGGTGAGCCCGGCCAGGTCCTCCACCCACCGCTGCGGCGGCCCGGCCAGGAACCCCGTGGACGAGCGGGTGAAACTGCCGGTCACGTTGAGCATCCGGCGGATCTCGCCGGGGTCCCGCCCGGCGGCCCGCGCGCCCTCGTCGACCAGCGCGTTGAGCGCGGGCAGCTCGTCGGGCCCCTTCGGCAGGTAGGCCAGTGACGGCAGCCAGCCGTCCGCGGCGCGACCGACCAGGCGCAGCATGCGCGGCTTGTACGCGCCCACCCAGATGCCCACCGGATGGGCCGGCGCCGGTCCGCGCTTCGCGCCGACCACCCGGTAGTGCTCTCCGGCGACGCGGATCATCCCGCGTCGGTCGGCGCCCCAGACCTCCCGGATGACCTGGATCGCCTCGTCGAGCGCGTCGACCGCCGCGCCCGGGGAGAGCCGCCGCCCGCCGGCCGCCTCGATCGCGTCCCAGAACGCGCCCGCGCCCAGCCCCAGCTCGACCCGGCCGCCGGTGAGCAGGTCCAGGCTGGCCACGCTGCGGGCGAGCACCACCGGTTGGCGCAGCGGCAGGTTGAGCACGTTGCCGGCGAGTCCGATCCGGTCGGTGGCGGCGGCCACGTACGACATCAGCGTCCAGGTGTCCAGGAAACCCGGCTGGTAGGGGTGGTCCTGGAAGGTGACCAGGTCCAGCCCGACCTGTTCGCAGAGCGAGGCGAGGGCCACCACCTGGTCGGGCCGTCCGGCGGTGGGGGTGAGGAAGCCGCCGAAGGCCAGCTCGTCTCCGTACTCGGTCATCCGTGCCGCTCCTCGTGCGATCTTGCCGGTCCCGCCCACGGTAGCCCGGGGCCGGGGCGGCCGGGCGGGGCGTCCGGATCCGGCCCGGACGTCCCGCTACCACGTCGTCGTGTGCCGCGTGTGCGGTCGCCCGCCTGGGTGATGAACATCCCAAGAAGTGGGCGATCGTCCGAAATCGTCCCTAGCGTCGGTGGCGTCCGCAGTCGTGGACGCCACGGGCCGGTAACGCCTAATCCCGCCGCCGGCCCGGCGGTAACCGAACCTCGGCGGGAGCGGGGGACCCAACGTTCCTCGGTGCACGTCACCTCGGGGTGAAGCCGCCAGCGGCGGCCGGGCTCCTCGGCCCGAACCCGACAGCTCACCTCGTCGGCGTGGAGGAATCCCCATGGCAACTGCATACGCAGCCCGTCGTACCGCCGTCGGTGTGGTTCTGGCCGGCGCCGCGGTCCTGTTCGCTCCGGCCGTCCCGGCGAACGCCTCCGGCGTCAACTGGGACGCCGTCGCGCGGTGCGAGTCCGGCGGCAACTGGCACATCAACACCGGCAACGGCTACTACGGCGGGCTCCAGTTCTCGCGCGGCACCTGGAACGGCCACGGCGGGAAGAGGTACGCCGCCCGGGCGGACCTGGCCAGCCGGTCGGAGCAGATCGCCGTCGCCGAGCGGGTCCTGGACGGGCAGGGCATCGGCGCCTGGCCGGTCTGTGGCCGCAAGGGCGGATCCGGCTCGTCCCCGAAGAAGGCGGCCGACCGTCCCGCGCCGCGGAAGGCGGATCGTCCCGCGCCGCGCAAGGCCACCGACCGGCCCACGACGAGGTCCACCGTGGACCGAGCGGCCGGGCGGGGCGGCGCCGGCACCTACCGGGTGCGCTCCGGCGACACGCTCTCCGGCATCGCCGTCGCGGCGCACGTTGCCGGGGGTTGGCGGGCGCTGCACGAGCGCAACCGCGCCGTCGTCGGCGAGGATCCGGGCCTGATCTTCCCGGGTCAGCGACTGCGACTGCGCTGAACCGACGAACGCCCGGCCGGGGCTCCGGCCGGGCGTTCGCGGTCGCGCGACACGCCGGACGCGCGGCACCCGACCTGCTCGCTTGCGGGCGGGGCCGGCCGGTGACCGTGCTCCGTCGGTGCCGGTTGCTATGGTCACGATGCTCGGCTAAGACGTGAAGAAAGCGCGGATATGACCATCGACCCGTTCTCGGCCGCCGCGAGCCTCGACGAGCTCCTGAGCCGGACGCAGCAGGCGCTCGCGGCGATGCGGTCCCGGGCCGGCGTGCACCCCGACGGCGAGCCGGGCGAGTTGCTCCGGGCCGAGGGCGCCGCGGCCGACGGCCGCGTGCGGGCAGTCGCCGTCCAGGGTGGCCGACTGGACTCGGTCGCCGTCGACCCGGACCTGGCCGGCGAGCCGCTGGAGGTCCTCTGCGGACACGTCGTCGCCGCCGTCAACGCCGCGCTGGCCGAGCTGGACGCCCGGGTCAGCGACTCGGCCCGGGCCGACGCCGACGCCCTGGCGGCCCGACTCGGCGGCCTGCCCGACCAGGCGGAGCTGTTCAGCCGCGCGATGCACGAGGTGGCCGCGCGGATCCCGCGCGACCGCGGCGCGTCCCGGGCCGGCCGCCCGGCCTGACCGACCTGCCGACGCGACGAAGCGGCCGGCCGCCCGGAGGACGACGACCGGCCGCTCGCCCTACGGTCAGCTCAGGGTGACCGCGGTGTCGTCGACGACGAAGGACGTCTGCAGGGAGCTGTCCTCCACGCCGCTGAACGAGATGGTCGCCGTGGTGCCGGCCAGCGACGAGACGTCGAAGGACCGCTGCACGTAGCCGGTGGCCTTGTTCAGGTTCGAGTAGGTCGCCAGCGTGGTGCTGCCGGCCTTGACGGTGAGCTTGTCGTACGCGGTGGTCGTGGTCGACTCCGCGCTGTCGATGTGCAGCCAGAAGCTCAGCGTCGCGCGGCATCCGGCCGGGATCGTCACCGACTGGCTCAGGGTGTCGGTGTGCGACGAGCCGTAACCGTCGAGCCACGCCTTGTACGAGCCGCCGTGCGCGGCCTGGCCGCTGTCCGTGGTGATGACGCCGGCGGAGGCGGTCCAGTTCACGGCGCCCGACTCGAAGCCGGGGTTGGCCAGCTTGTTGCCGGAGCAGCCGCCCGACGGCGGGGTGGTCGTGGTGGTCGGCGTCGGCGTCGGGGTGCCGCCGGCGCACGTCGGGTCACCGGACTGGGCGGGCACGCTGACCGCGTTCCAGGCCGCCTTGACCGCGTCGAACTCGGCGCAGCTGCCCGGGTAGAGGTTCTTCGCCGCCTGCAGCGTCCAGGTGCGGTACTTCAGGTACGACGAGGACGAGGTCTTCAGCAGCATCGCGTTGTACATGATCTTGATGGCCTTCTGGATCCCCAGGCCGGTCACGCTGCTGCCGTTGCAGGTCGAGCTGGACGGCTGCCCGTTGGTCGGGCTGCTGCCGTTGGCCAGCAGGTAGAACCAGTGGTTGCCGGGGCCGGCGGAGGCGTGCACCTCGCCGCCCGGGACGCTGCTGGAGTAGCAGTTCGGGTCGCCGAGCGCGGACGGGTTGTACATGTTGCGGATCGGGCCGGAGCCGACCAGGTTGATCTTCTCGCCGACCAGGAAGTCCGGCGCGTCGTAGCTGGACGGCTCGTTGGCGAACCACTCGGTGGCCGCGCCGAACGTGTCCGCCACGAACTCCTGGGTGCCGCCGCCGGAGATGCCGCCCGGGGTGTGGTCGTCGATGCCGTGGCCGATCTCGTGCGCCACCACGTCGAGCGAGCCGATCCACTGCCCGGCGGTGTTCTTGCCGATCTGCACCTGGGTGCCGTCGTAGTAGGCGTTCTGGTCGTTCAGGCCCACCCGGATCGGCCAGTAGCCGCCGTTGCCGTCGGCGCCGTTGCGGCCCAGCCACTGGCTGAGCATCTTGTGCTCGGTCTGCGCGGCGAACAGCGCGTCGACGCAGCCGGTTTCCTTGTTGGTGGCGGTGCCGTTGCCCCAGGCGTCGTCGGAGCCGCTGAACGTGGTGTTGTTCGCCGCGTCCTGGCAGCTCAGATTCGTGACGGTCGGGTCCTTCATGGAGTACGTGGTGCCCGACTTGGTGGTGTTGAGCGAGAGCGGGCTCGGGCCGTTCCAGGCGCCGGTGCCGGTGCCGTGCACGATGTGCTCCTGCGTGCGCAGCACCGCCCCGGTGCGGGCGTCGACGTCGACGGTCAGTCGGCTCGGGCCCTCGGCGTCCGTGCCGCGCACGGTGGTCTCCCAGGCCAGCGTGGGGCTGGCGCCGAGCGTGTAGACGACAAGTGTGGTGCCCTCGACCGAGCTGACGGTCCGGAGCTGGGCGCGCGCCTTCTTCGCGCCCGCGGCCGGGGTCAGCGTGGGGGTGGTGGCGAGGGCGCCGATGGGCCGCTGCTGGGCGACGGAGGCGTACTTCAGGTTGCCGGCGGCGTCGGTGGCCAGCACGAAGTCGCCGCCGACCACCGGCAGGCCCTTGTAGGTGCGCTCGTAGGGCACGTACTGGGTGCCCTCGGAGGAGATGACTGGCTGCTGGACGAACGCGTCGTCGGAACCAGCCTGGAGGTAGGCGGGGCGGTTCGCGACCAGTGCGCGGGCCGAGTCGGCGGCGGCCGCGCGGGCCTGCGCCGGGTTGGGGGCGGCGGGGCCCGGTGGGGCGGCCTGCACGGCCGCGGCGGTGCCGGCGGCGATCACGCCGGCCGCGACCGCGCCGGAGAGCGCGGCGAGGCGAGGTGAGAGCTTCACGAGGGTTCGCTCCTGTTCTGAGGCGCGCAGCACGGAGCCCGGTGGGGACGGGCGGCGCGGTGATGCGAGGCGGGGTGACGGTCGGTCACCGGAGCTGCCGGCGTGGCTCCGGGTCGACAGATCGACCGTCCGGGTCGCCGGGGGTCGACGACTCGTGGGTGCACGATCACACGCCGCCGGAGCCGGGATCAATGGGTGACCGAGGCAACCGACTTCCGCCGGACATCCGGCCGTCGGCCGAAATTCAGGAAGCCATGATCTTCAATAGCCCCTGATCAGGTCGAATATCGTCCGCAGTGGATGGATGCGGAGACGTCATGCGGCTTTTGCCGTGGTGTGCGGATGGCGCACATAGGTTCGATCGTCCCCGGCGGGTCAGCGCGGCCCCCGGCTGCGCGTCGGCGATCCGGTCGGCGACGGGGGCGGCGACGGCGACGGCGTGGGACGCGCGGTCGGTCGGCCGGTCGGGCGCGGGCTCGGACTCGACATCGTCGGGCGGGGCGTCGCCGGCGCCGACGGGCTCGGCGCGGAGGTGGTCGGGGCCGGGCTCGACGGGGAGGGCTCCGGAGCGTCCCCCGGGAAGCTCGGCTCCCGGAACCGGTACCGGTCCGGGTCGAGCTTCATCGCCTCGGTGGCCCGGGACATGAACTGCCGCCAGATCGGCGCGGCCCCGGTCGAGCCGTACACCTCGTAGCTGCCGCCCCGGGTCCGCAACGGCTTGCCGTCGGTGGTGCCCAGCCAGACGGCCGAGGCCAACGCGCCGGTCCAGCCGACCATCCAGGTGTGCACGTTCTGCGTGGTGCTCTGCCCCGCCTGCCAGGTGCCGGTCTTGCCGGCGGAGTCCCACCCGTTGTCCAGCCGGGCCGCCCGGACCCGACGTAACGTCCAGTCGAGCTGGTCGATCGCCTCCCGGTCCAGGCCGAGGTCGGTCTGGCGCAGCTGTTCGGTCCACACCTCCTCGTCGCCCTTGGTCACCGAGCGGACGAAGTGGGCGTCGGCCCGCTTGCCGCCGGCGGCGAACGTGGCCATCCCGTTGGCGTGGTCCTGCACCGTGATGCCGTACTGGCCGATGCCGACCTCGGTGGAGAACCGCTTCGCCACCTGGTCGGCCGGGTCGCCGCGCAGGTCGACGCGCTGCGGCTGCGGGTTGCCGCGTACGGTCTCCCACATCGACTCGACGCCGGCCCGCCGGGCCATGTCGATCACCCGGGCGGTGCCGAGCTTCTCGGTCAGCTCGAAGTAGGTGACGTTCAGCGAGGCGACGGTGGCCTCCCAGAGCGCGCAGTCCGGCTGGCAGGGCGCGTGCTCGGCGTTGCGGATCGGCCCGGCCGCGCTGCCCCGGGTGCGACCCGAGGCGGGGAACTCCTTGGTGTCCGGCGAGTCGAACCGCTGCTTCACCGAGATGCCGTCCCGCACCGCGGCGGCCAGGTCGTAGACCTTGAACGAGGAACCCGGCGGGTGCTGCCCGAAGCCGCGCGCCTGGCCCTTCTCGTCGTAGTACCAGCCCGCGTAGTCGGCGCCGGAGCCCCGGTCGCCGCCGTAGTAGCCGAGCACCCGTCCGGTGCCCGGCTCCACCGCCACCAGCGCCGCCTGCCAGTTCTTCGGCTGCCCCCGCACCGCCTCCGGCGCGCTGTCCCGGCGGATGTCCGCCGCCGCCTCGGCCGCGTCCTGCACCCGCTTGTCCACGGTGGTGACGATCCGGTAGCCGCCGTCGCGGATCACCTCGTCCGGCTTGCCCCGGAACGGCTCCGTCCGCCGCAGCTCGGCCAGCACGTGGTTGACCACCAGGCCGGTCGGTCGGTCCAGGTCGGACCGGCCGGCGTCCGGGTCGACCGGGCGGACCGTGTCCGGGTACGCGAGATCCGCCGCCTGCCGCGGCGTGAGGTAGCCGAGCTTGACCATGCCGTCCCGGATGTAGTTCCACCGGTCGATCGAGTTCTGCTTCGCGGTCGCGTTGCGGGCCGGGTCGTAGCCCGGCGCGCCCTGCGGATCGGCCGGGTCCGCCTCCGGCTGCTTCACCATCGCGCACAACACCATCGCCTCGGCCTGGGTGAGCTGCTGCGCCGCTGGCGCGTCCCGGCGCACGGTCTTGCCGAAGAACGTCTGCGCGGCCGCCTCGATCCCGTACGCGCCCCGCCCGAACGGCACCGTGTTCAGGTAGAAGCCGAGGATCTCCTCCTTGCTGTAGGTGTCGTCGAGCTTCCAGGCGATCACCGCCTCGCGCAGCTTCCGCGAGTAGGTCACCCCCCGCAGGTCCGCGGCGACCCGCGCGTACTGCTGGGTGAGCGTGGACGCGCCCTGCCGCTGCCCGCCGGTGACGTTGGCCCAGGCCGCCCGGAGCACGCCCTTGACGTCGATGCCCTGGTTGGTCCAGAACGTGCGGTCCTCGGCCGCCACGATGGCCTGCTTGGCCGAGTCGTTCATCTCGTCGTACGGGACGATGGTGCGGTTCTGCGCACCGAGCTTCGCCATCGGCGTGCGGCCGTCGGCGTAGAAGACGGTGGTCGACTCCGGCAGCTTCAGGTCGGTGGGCGTGGGGACGCTGTCGAAGTAGTAACCGCCGGCGACCAGGCCGCATCCGGCCAGCAACGTGCAGATCGCCAGGAAGACCGCCACCCGCCGTCGTCGGCGTCTCGGCCGGGCCGGTGTGGCGCCGCCAGGTCCCCGGACCTCTCCGTTGTGCCGCACGCGACGCCTCCGAACTGATCGGCCGAATCGTGTCCCTGCCCGGCTCGCAGGCTAACCGAGCTGCGCCGACGGCACCGGCCGACGGGCGTCGACCGGTGTGGCGGCGGCCCCTCGCGGGTAGGCGTGGCGCGCGCGCCGTCCGGGTACCACCGTCGGCATGAGTACGAGCACGGCGGACCGCGCCGACACCGACACCGTGGCCGCCCCCACCGGCGTGGTGGCGGTCGTCGCCCACCGGAAGAAGACGTTCGGCGGCGGCCTCGACGAGCTGCGCGCCCGGCTGGCCACCGCCGGCGTCGGCCGGCTGATCTGGCACGAGGTGCCGAAGAGCCGCAAGGCCCCGAAGCGGGTCCGCGCGGCGCTCGACGAGGGCGCCGACCTGGTGCTGGTCTGGGGCGGGGACGGCATGGTGCAGCGGTGCGCCGACACGCTGGCCGGCACCGGTGTGCCGATGGGCATCCTGCCCGCCGGCACCGCCAACCTCTTCGCCGCCAACCTCGGCATCCCCGCCGACCTGCCGGAGGCGGTGCGCATCGCGCTGCACGGCCGGCGGCGCCGGCTGGACCTGGGCCGGCTCAACGGGGAGCACTTCGCGGTGATGGCCGGCGCCGGCTTCGACGGCGACCTGATCCGCGACGCCGACCGCAAGCTCAAGGGCCGGTTCGGCCGGGTCGCGTACGTCTGGACCGCGTTGCGGCACGTGCGCGGCGAGTGCGTCCGCACCCGGATCCGGGTCGACGGCGCGGACTGGTTCGACGGCGAGGCGAGCTGCGTGCTGTTCGGTAACGTCGGCACCATCACCGGCGGCATCCCGGCCTTCGACGACGCCCGGCCCGACGACGGGGTGCTCGAGGTCGGCGTCGCCACCGCCAGCGGCGCGGTGGACTGGGCGCGCACGTTGGGCCGGATGGCCACCGGCCGCTCCGACGACTCACCGTTCGTGCGGATCACCCGGGGCCGCAAGATACGGGTCCGGTTCGCCGCGCCGAAGACGTACGAGCTGGACGGCGGCGCGCGGGGCACGGCGAAACGGCTGAAGGTCACGGTGGTCCCGGGCGGGTTGACGGTCTGCTGCCCCGATCCGGCGGACTGACCCGGCCGGCGCCGGGCCGGACCCGCCGGGCAGGATGCGGGCATGCGCGACGACGTACGCGACTACCTGGCCGACCTGGTGCGGCGCTCCCGGGACGTGCTCGGCGACGACCTGGTCGGGGCGTACGCGGCCGGTTCGGTCGGGTTGGGCGCCTACCAGCCGGGCCGCAGCGACGTGGACGTGGCGCTGCTGGTCGCCGCGTCGCCGGCCGGGGCCGCCCGGCGGGCGCTGGTGGACCGGCTGCGGCACGAGGCGCTGCCCTGCCCGGCGCGCGGCCTGGAGCTGGTCGTCTACCGCCGCGACGTGGCCGCGTCCGGCACCCCGGAGCCCGGCTTCGAGGTGGAGCTGAACACCGGCGCCACCATGCCGTTCCGGGCCACCTACGACCCGGCCGACCGGCCCGCCGCCGATGGGCGGTTCTGGTACGCGCTCGACCGCAGCATCCTGCGCCAGTCCGGCCTGGCCCTGCTCGGCCCGCCCGCCGCCGAGGTGTTCGCCGACCCGGCGCCGGCCACGCTGCGGGCGCTGCTGGTGGACGCGCTGCGCTGGTGGCTGGCGCTGCCCACGCCGCCCGGGGACGCGCCCGCGCCGGGTGCCGAGGACGCGGTGCTCGGGGCCTGCCGCGCGCTGGTGCGTTGCCGCGACGGCGTCTGGCTGGGCAAGGTCGACGCCGGCCTGCGGGTGGCGGTCGACGACCCGGACGCGGCGCTGATCCGGGCCTGCGTCGCCGCCCGCCGGGGCGGCCCACCCCCGTCCGGCGCGGCGGCCCGCGCGTTCCAGCGGCGGGTGCTGGCGCGGCTCGACGCCGGCTGAGCCCGGCCGTCCGGACCGGGCTGACGCCACCGGTGACTAGGGTGGGCGGGGGAGGTGCGGTGATCATGGAGCTGAGCGCGCAGGTCCGGGCCGGGCTGGAGTCGGTGGTGCCCGGCGGCGTGGCGACGCGGGCGGCGGACCGGCTGCGGCTGGCCCACGACGCGTCGCACTACCTGCTGCACCCCGGCGCGGTGGTCACTCCGACCGACGCCGGCCAGGTCGCCGCGCTGCTCACGCAGAGCCGTCGCGGTGGCGTCCCGCTGACCTTCCGCTCCGGCGGCACCAGCCTCAGCGGCCAGGCGGTCACCGACCGGCTGCTGGTCGACGTCCGCCGGCACTTCCGCGACCTGACCGTGCTCGACGACGGGCGGCGGGTCCGGGTGCAGCCCGGCGTGGTGCTGCGGCAGGTCAACGCGCGCCTCGCGCCGTACGGCCGCAAGCTCGGCCCGGACCCGGCCAGCGAGTCCGCGTGCACCGTCGGCGGCGTGGTCGCCAACAACTCCAGCGGCATGACCTGCGGCACCGAGTTCAACACCTACCGGACGCTGGAGTCGCTGGTGCTGGTGCTGCCCAGCGGCACCGTGCTGGACTCCGGCGCCCCGGACGCCGACGCCCGGCTGCGCGCCGCCGAGCCGGACCTGCACGCCGGGCTGCTGCGGCTGCGCGACCGGGTGCGCGGCAACCCCGACTCGGTGCGCCGGGTCCGCGCCCAGTACGCCATGAAGAACACCATGGGGTACGGCGTGAACGCGTTCCTCGACCACGACGACCCGGTCGACCTGCTCACCCGGCTGGTGGTCGGCAGCGAGGGCACGCTCGCGTTCGTCGCGTCGGCCACGTTCCGCACCGTGCCGGTGCACCGGCACGCCGCGACCGGCCTGCTGGTCTTCGACTCCCTCGGCGCGGCGACGGCCGCCATGCCGGAGCTGGTGGCCGCCGGGCCGGCGGCGGTCGAGCTGCTCGACGCCGCCGCCCTGCGGGTCGCCCAGCGGGACCCGAAGGCGGACGCCGCGCTGCGCGGCCTGGCCGTGCGCGGGCACGCCGCGCTGCTGGTCGAGTGGCAGGAGTCCGACCCGGACGCGCTGGCCGGCCGGGTCGCCGCCGCCGAGCCGGTGCTGGCCGGCCTGCCGCTGACCGCACCGGCCCGGCTCAGCGGCGAGCCGGCCGCCCGCGCCGCGCTCTGGCACATCCGCAAGGGTCTCTACGCCGCGGTGGCCGGCGCCCGCCCGTCCGGCACCACCGCGCTGCTGGAGGACGTCGCCGTGCCGGTCGAGGCCCTCGCGGGCACCTGCGCCGCGTTGGCCGAGCTGTTCGACCGGCACCGCTACGCCGACAGCGTGATCTTCGGCCACGCCAAGGACGGCAACCTGCACTTCATGCTCAACGAGCGGTTCGCCGACGGCGCGGCGCCCACCCGCTACGCCGACTTCACCGAGGAGATGGTCGACCTGGTGCTCGGCCACGGCGGCACGCTGAAGGCCGAGCACGGCACCGGCCGGGTGATGGCCCCCTACGTGCGCCGCCAGTTCGGCGACGAGCTGTACGACGTGATGCGGCAGGTGAAGACGCTCTGCGACCCGGACGGCGTGCTCAACCCCGGCGTGCTGCTCAGCGACGACCCGGAGATCCACCTGCGGCACCTGAAGACCGTGCCGACGGTGGAGGAGGAGGTGGACCGGTGCGTCGAGTGCGGCTACTGCGAGCCGGTCTGCCCCAGCCGCGACCTCACCACCACGCCCCGGCAGCGGATCGTGCTGCGCCGCGAGATCGCCGCCGCCGAGGCCGCCGGCGACCGGGCGCTGGCCCGGGAGCTGACCGACGCCTACGACTACGACGCGGTGCAGACCTGCGCCGTGGACGGCATGTGCGCCACCGCCTGCCCGGTCCTGATCAACACCGGTGACCTGGTCAAGCGGCTGCGCGCCGAGGAACACGGGCGGGCCACGCGCGCCGGCTGGCGGGGCGCGGCCCGACGCTGGGACGCCACCACCCGGGGCATGGCCCGAGGGCTGGATCTGGCCGGCGCGCTACCGCCCGCGCTGCCCGAGGCGGCCACCCGGGCGGCCCGCGCCGTGCTCGGCACCGACCGGGTGCCGCAGTGGCGGCGGGACCTGCCGCGCGGCGGTGCGCCCCGCCAGGCCCACCCGGCGGACGACCCGGACGCCGTCTTCGTGCCGTCCTGCCTCGGCACGCTGTTCGCCCCCGCCGAGGGCGGCGTCGGCGTGGCCGCCGCGCTGCTCACGCTCGCCGAGCGGGCCGGCGTCCGCCTGCTCGTGCCGGACGGCATCGGCGACCTCTGCTGCGGCACCCCCTGGTCGTCCAAGGGCCTCACCGACGGCTACCGCGCGGTGCGCGACCGGGTCCCGCCGGTGCTGCGCGCGGCCAGCCGCGACGGGGAGCTGCCGGTGGTCAGCGACGCCGCCTCCTGCACCGAGGGCTTCGAGCGGCTGCTCGCCGACGCCGGGGACCTGCGGGTCGTCGACGCCGTCGCCTACACCGCCGCCGCGCTGCTGCCGCGACTGACCGTGCGCCGGCGGCTCGGCTCGCTCGCGCTGCACCCGACCTGCTCGTCCACCCGGCTCGGCCTGGACGACGCACTGCTCACGGTGGCCCGCGCGGTCGCCGACGAGGTGGTGGTCCCGGACGGCTGGCAGTGCTGCGGCTTCGCCGGCGACCGAGGGCTGCTGCACCCCGAGCTGACCGCGTCGGCCACCCGCGCCGAGGCCGCCGCCGTCACCGCGCGCCCCTTCGACGGGTACGCCTCGGTGAACCGCACCTGCGAGATCGGCCTGGCCCGGGCCACCGGGCAGCCGTACCGGCACCTGCTGGAGCTGCTGGCCGAGGTGACCGCCTGATGGGGCGCAGTTGGTGGCTCGCCGGGCTGATGCTCGTCGTCGGCGTGCTGGTGGGCGTCGCCCAGGACGGCGCGGTGCCGTCCGTGCTGGGCTTCGCGGGCTTCGCCCTCCTGGCGGTGCTCTTCTCGCCGCTGGCCTTCCCCCGGTCGCTGAGCGCGGCCGAGGCGCGCCGGCGCAGCGCGCGCGACGGCCGCCCGATCGTCTACTGGCGTCCCGGCTGCACCTACTGCCTCCGGTTGCGCCTGCGACTGGGCCGGCACGCCGGGCGGGCGCACTGGGTGGACATCTGGCGCGATCCGGAGGCAGCGGCGGCGGTCCGGGCGGTCACCGGCGGTGACGAGACCGTCCCGACGGTGGTGCTGCCGGACCAGGTCGTGGTGAACCCCGACCCGGCCTGGCTGCGCGCGCGGCTCCCGGCCTGACGGCTTCCCGGCCCGGGCCTCGACGGGCGGTTCAGAGCGGGCGGGCCAGGTCTGCGAGCAGCGCGGCTACCGCTGCCAAGGGTGGGCGGAGCCACAATTCTTTGGCGATCGTTCCAGTTACCCGTACGGTGGGTGCATGGCTCGTACCCGGGAGTTCGACTTTGACGCAGCGGTGGCTGCGGCCATGGAGGCGTTTCGGCGCAAGGGCTACGAGGGCACCTCGATCCGCGACCTGACCGAGGCGACCGGCTTGGGCAGCGGCTCGATCTATGCCGCCTTCGGTAGCAAGGAAGGGTTGTACCTGGCTGCGCTCGACCTCTACCGGCAGCGGTACGCGACGCCGCTGATCGCCATGCTGCGTTCCGGCAGCGACGCGCGGGAGGTGATCCGCGAGGTCTTCGTCGGCGCGGTGGATGAGATCTCCCGGGACGGGAAACACCTGGCATGCCTGATTGTCGGCGCTACGGTCGAGCCGATCCGCGACGACCCGCGGGTCGCCGAGCGGCTCGGGTCGACGACCCGGTCGTTGGAGGCCGCCCTCTTCGATGTGCTCGCCGAGGGACAGTTGCGCGGTCAGATCCCCACCGGCCGCAGCGCCTCCGACCTTGCCACCTTTCTGGTGACGAGCCTGCAGGGGTTGCGGGTGATGGGCGGGATCAACCCCGACCGGGCCGCGCTGATGCGGTCCGCCGAGGTCGCGCTGAGTTGCCTGGATTGAGCGGGCCCCGGGCTGTTCCGGGTCCTTTGTCGTCATCAATTCTGGAACAGACAACCAAGATAGCTCTTCGAGGATAGGGATGAAACCGACAGGCGTAGGGATTATTGGGCCGGGCGCGTGGGCGTCGATCTCGCATATTCCGGTGATCGCGGCGTCGCCGGCGTTCGAACTGCGTGCGGTCAGCACGTCCCGTCGCAGCTCGGCGGAGGCTGCGGCGGCCAGGTACGGAGTGCCCGGATACGACGACCACCGCCGGCTGCTCGCCGACCCGCAGGTCGATGTGGTGGTCGTCGCGGTGCAGGTCACCCAGCACTTCGAGCTGATCTCGGCAGCGCTTGAGGTCGTCCCGGCGCCGGCCGGGGCGAGTCACGCCGAGGCCGCCACGCTCCCGACGAACGGGCTGACCGCCTCGCACGCCCTCGACCAGCTACGCCTGAGTCCGGACAGCACCGTCGCCGTCACCGGCGCGGCCGGGGCGGTCGGCGGCTACGCCGTACAACTGGCAAAGGCGGCCGGACACCGAGTGCTGGCCGACGCCGCCCGGCAGGACGCCGACCTCGTCGCGTCGTTGGGCGCCGACCACATCGTCGACCGCGGGCCGGGGGTCGCCGATCGCTTCCGCGCGCTCACCGCCGACGGCGTCGACGCCGTCGTCGACGCCGCTGTCATCGGCGCCCCGTTGCTGTCGGCCATCCGCCGTGGCGGCACCCTGGCATACGTACGCGGCGGGCCGGACCAGGCGGCGTTCGAACGGGCGGCCGCGACGCGCGGCGTGACCCTCGTCTACGCCTACGTGCACGATTACGACGGGCGACTCGACAAGCTCGACCTGCTGCGCCGGCTCGCCGACGAAGGACGGCTCAGCCTCCGGGTCGCGGACACTTTCCCGCCTCAGCACGCGGCGCAGGCCCATCGGCTCCTGGCGGCCGGCGGCGTCCGGGGCCGGCTGGTCATCGAGTGGTGAGTTCGCCGGCAAGCTGGTCGGCACGGCGCCGGACCGGGATCGCACTCCGGTGGCAGACGTCCCGGGCAAGTCGGTGCTGGTCGTGCGTACCCGGCTCGGCCTGTCGGCGGAACCCCATCAGGGAGCAACTGAAGGAGAGGTGACAACATGCGCGCGGTAGTGCTCAAGGAGTTCGGCGCCCCGCTGGTCCTCATGGAGATCGAGAAGCCGGTACCGGTCCCGGACAGGTACTGGTCCGGGTCGCGGCGAGTGGTGTCAACCCGCTGGACACCAAGATCCGAGCGGGAAAGGCCGCCCACGCCCGGATACAGCCGCCGGCCGTACTCGGCCTGGACCTGGCCGGTGTCGTGGCGGGGGTCGGCCCGGGGGTCACCGGCTTCGACCCCGGCGACGAAGTGTACGGGCTGACCGGTGGCGTGGGTGATCTTCAAGGGTCGCTCGCCGAGTACGTCGCCGTGGACGCTCGGTTGCTCGCCCGAAAACCGGAGTCGCTGAGCTTGCGCGAGGCGGCGGCTCTGCCGCTGGCCGTCATCACCGCCTGGGAAGGGCTGGTGGACCGGGCGCGGGTGACGGCGGGCCAGCAGGTACTGGTGCACGGCGGCGCCGGCGGCGTCGGGCGGATCGCCGTCCAGCTCGCCCGCGCCCGCGGCGCTGAGGTCTTCGCCACCGGATCGCCCCGAAGCGTGGAGACCATCGCTCGGCTCGGGGCGACTCCGATCGACTACACGAGCACGGCGGTCGAGGACTATGTCACCGAGTACACCGGCGGCGAGGGCTTCGACGTGGTCCTCGACACCGTCGGCGGCGCTGGCCTGGACCAGTCCTTCACCGCGGTACGCACCTACACCGGCCATGTCGTCAGCGTTCTGGGGTGGGGTACGCACAGCCTCGCGCCGCTGTCGTTCCGTGGGGCCAGCTACTCCGGAGTCTTCGCCCTGCTTCCGATGCTGACCGGCCAGGGACGGGAGCACCACGGCGAGATTCTGCGCGACGCGGCCGTCCTGGTCGACCGGGGAGCGTTGCGGCCGCTCGTCGATCCACGGCGGTTCACCCTCGCCACGGTGACCGACGCCCATGCCATCGTGGAGAGCGGCACCGGTACCGGCAAAATCGTGATCGACGTCGAGTGACGAGACACCTTCGACCCTTTCCCGCGACCGGGATCGCGACCGCACGGGCGTTGGCCAGTGCGGGCGGCAGAGGTGGTGTCGGCCGTGCGCGGCGGCCGACACAGCCCGCTGATCCGCCGCGACACCCGAACGGCGGCTGCCGTACTAGTCTCGGGCGATGCATCGATCCCGGCTGTACGCCCTGATCATCGACGCGCCCCAGGAGTCCGCGGGGGAGGTCACCGCGTTCTGGTCCGCCGCGCTCGGCGCCGACGTCCGCACCGACCCGAGCGAGCCCGAGTTCACCGGCCTGGCCGACGTGGTGCCGGGTCTGGTCACCGCCGTGCAGGCGGTGGACGACGCGCCCCGCCACCACCTCGACATCGAGACCGACGACGTGCCGGCCGAGGTCGAGCGGTTGCGAGGGTTGGGCGCCGTCCCGGTCTCCCGGTGGCAGGACTGCCACGTGCTGCGGGCGCCGGGCGGTCACCTGGTCTGCGTGATCCCGGTGGCCAGCGACCCGGAGCTGTTCGCGGCGACCGCCACCCGCTGGCCGTGAGGCCGGCGCCCCGGCCGGTGAGGGCCGGGGCGCCGGAGCCGGTCAGGCGGTGTAGGGCAGGGTGACCGTCGAGCGGTCCCCGGTGCCGAGTGTGGTGGCGCCGGCGCCGATGGCGTTCCACACCTCCACGGTCACCGTGCCGCCGGCCAGGTCGCCGAGCGTCCCGACGCCGGAGTACAGCCCCCGCTCCTGGGTGTAGTGCTCCCACCCGGGCACCGGGTCGGTGGCGAAGTACTGGTACGTCTCCACCCGGTCGGCGGTGCCGTCGCCGGTCAGGTCGTAGGAGACCCGCACGTGGGTGCCGTTGCCGACCGTCGTGCCCGCGTCCAGCAGCAGGTCGAACCGGGTCGCCCCGCCGGTGTAGCGGGCGGTCAGACCGGAGGCGGTGAACCGCAGCGGTTCCCCGCCCGTCGCCGGGACGGTCACCGTGGCCGACGCGCCGGCCGCGCCGGCCAGGGCGGCCGGTCCGACCAGGTGACGTTCCGCGGTGAACCCGCCCGACGCCGGCGGCGTCGTGGTGGCGGTGCTTCCGGCGTACGGCAGCACCAGGCGGGACGCGTCACCGATGCCGAGCGTGGTGGGCCCGGCGCCGATGGCGTTCCACACCTCGATCCGGACCGTGCCGTCGGACAGGTCGCCCAGCGTGCCGGTGGCCGAGGTGAGGCCCTGCGTCTGCCGGTAGTGCTCCACACCGGTGACCGGGTCGGTGGCGTAGTACCGGTAGGTCTCCACCCGGTCGAAGCTGCCGTCGCCGGTGAGGTCGTACGAGACCCGGGCCTGGACCCCGTTGCCGACCGCGGTGCCCGCGTCGACGGCCAGGTCGAACGCGGTGTTCCCGCCGGTGTACGTGCCGGTCAGCCCGGTGGCGGTGAAGACCTGCGGGTTGGCCGGCGCGCCGTCGTGGTTGCCGTTGGCCGCCGCCACGGTGACCGTGCCGGCCGGTCCGGCGGCGGAGCCCAGCGCCCCGCCGGAGCCCAGGTAGCGGGTCGGCTCCAGCGCCGGCGGCGGGGTGGTCGGGCTCGGGCTGGTCGGCGTCGGGCTCGGCGTGGTCGGCGTCGGGGTGGGCGTGGTCGGCGTCGGCGTGGGGGTGCTGGGCGTCGGGGTCGGCGTCGACGTCGTCGGCGGACCGGTGGGCACCGTCACGCCGCCGGTGGCGCTGCCCCCGCTCCAGGTGTACGCCCCGGAGGTGACGGTCTTTCCGGCCGGCACCGCCAGTGTGGTGCCGTCGGAGAACGTGACGGTCAGCGGCGTCGCGGTGATGTTCGACGCCACGTACGTGCGCTCGGTGCCCGTGCGGAACACCTTCGCCAGCGGGTGGTTCGCGGTGACCGAGGTGTCCACCGTGCCGAGCGCGGCGAGGTTGCGGATCCAGTGGAACGTGTGCGCCTTGCTCTCGCCCTCCTCGCTGGCGAAGGTGCTGTTGGCCCGGAAGTTGCGCAACGCCTGCTCGCCGTCGCCGAGGGCCAGGAACTCCCAGATGATGTCCTGCCACACCGTCGGCGGGCCGTTCTTGTTGGCGAGCAGCTCCGCGTAGTTGGCCTTGACGTACTCCGGGTGGTCGCCGAGGTAGAGGTGACCGCCGGTGATCGGCAGCATGTTGATGCCCTGGATCATCTCCGGGGCCGAGGAGAACCAGGTGGCGTACGCGCCGCCGTCGCCCCACACCATGCCGACGGTCTTGTGGCCGAAGGCGGCCGGGAAGTTCTCGTCGTGCACGTCGAACCAGTACTCGGCGATGGCCGCCGACTGGGTGGTCCACAGGTAGACGCCGGCGTCGCGGACGGCGGTGTTCCCGGTGGCCTGGCCCCACTGGATGAGCGCGTTGGCGAAGTTCATGCCCTCCGAGGAGGACTCCTGGTTGTTGCCGGCGAAGAACGGCGCCAGGCCGGAGGCCCAGTCGTGGCCGGCGTAGATGTCGAAGTCCCGCAGGTAGGGGAAGCGGTTGTCGGCGCGGTCGTAGTTGTTGGCGTCGCGGATGAGCAGGTCCACCATGCCGCCGTAGCGGGTGTCGTCGGCCCAGCCGGGGTCGAACTTGGCGACGGTGGCCGCGGCGGCGACGAAGTAGCCGTAGTGGAAGTGGTGGTCGTTGAGGTCCTCGTCGGAGCCGTACGAGGCGGGGTAGCCGATGAGCGTGCCCCAGTTGCGGTCGTAGTAGAACAGCTGGCCGGTCTCGCCGGAGCTCGCGGTGAGCCAGTTGGTCAGCCGCGCCTTCATGGCGGTCACCGCCGCGTCGCGCACGGCGGTGAGGCCGAGCTGGTCGGCGATCTCGGCGATCCGGGCGGCCCGGCCGAGGCCCTTGCCGGCCCAGTAGGTGTCCCGCCCGCTGATCCCCTCCGGGTTGGCCAGTTCGGCGTTGAGGTAGTTGGTGACGGTGGTCAGGTCCGCGCCCGTCGCGTCACCCACCGCCGGCACCTCCGGCAGCACGCCGGTGTAGCGCATCGAGGTGGTGAAGGACGGCACCCCGACCAGCACCCGCATGGCGCCGCGGGCGGAGACGTACGTGCCGGTGATCGGGGTGGCGCCGGTGAGGCTGCGCCACTGGTGCGGGTAGAGCGCCACCACCGTCTTCGTCTCGGTGCCCTCGCGGGGCGTGGTGGTGAACGCGTACGTGGTGCGCACCGTGCCGGCGGACTGGTCGTACGCGTAGCTCATCCGGGTGCCGGTGACGTGCGCGTGGGCGTACCTGCCGTACTCGTCGGCGAGGGCGGCCTTGTCCGCGCCGCCGGGCAGCACGGCCACGGAGAAGTAGCCCTTGCCGGCGAGCGTGGAGCTGATGCCGGCGCCGTTGACGGTCCAGGTCGCGCCGGTCGGCGCGTACGCGACGTAGTCGTGGCCGTTGACGGTGAAGCCGATGGTGGCGCCTGAGTTGCGCCAGACCGTCGGCGTCGCGGTGGCGGTGAGTTGCGCGGCGCCGCCGCCGGTGACGGAGTAGTAGCTGAACGGCAGCCCGTGGCCGATGGTGGCCCGCATGCTCCGGTTGCCGTCGCTCCAGTCGGCGGTGACCGTCCAGTCGGTCCAGTCGGCGGCCTTGACCACCGGCGCGGCGAGGCCGGCCACCCCGACCCGGACGTCCTCGGTGTACGGGTAGTGGAATTCGCCGACCCCGGTGGCGGTGCCGCTGATCGCCGGCGTGGTGGTGTACGACAGCCCGAGCCCGTTGTTCTCGGCCTTGAACGCCAGCGGGTGGGCCTGGAGGTTCTCGCTGCCGCCGCAGTTGTTGCGCTTCCAGATCAGCGACGACCACCAGTCGTTGGTGGGGATCGCGCCGGCCGGGGCGTCCGCGGTGGCGAAGATCCGCGGGTTGGTGCTGACGGTGCCGCAGCCCTTGGGCAGCACGGCGCCGGGCGGCAGCGTCTCGGTGTAGCTGCCCGCGCCGACGGTGCCGGCGGCGGCGGTGCCGCCGCCGCCGACCACGACGCCGAGCAGTCCGGCCGCGAGCACGGACACGGCGGCGAGGGCGACCACACGACGGGGGCGTCGGCGGGCGGGGGACGGAACCGGTTCCGGCAGCGGTGCGGCGCCGGGGGAGAAGTCCCGCAGGGGGAGTGTCATGGAGGTCCCCTTCAGAGGAGAAGGCGGGGTACGGGTGGTGGTCCGATGGTCGAGAGAGCGCTCTCTTGAGAAGCGAGATTAGGTTCCGGTTACGCGTCCGTCAATGTCTCGTTACCGAAGAGAGCGCTCTCTCGACCGCGCCCGGCACCCCTCGGTCGACCTCCGGAACGCCCCTGACCAGGGTGGAAGGGAACAGCACGGCACCGCCCTCCGCCGTACCCGATGCGGCGGCGGAGGGCGGTGAGCGGCTTTTGCGAGTTGCGACGCTCAGGCGGCGGTCGCGGCGAGCCGGTCCATACCGGACACCGGCGCCGGGGCGACGCCCGGCTGCTCGCCGCCGCCGGTGCGGCGCGGCCCGGGCGCGACGGCCGACCGCGGCGTACGGGCGGCGGCCAGGCCGAGCTGCGCGGCCTCCCAGGCGGCGCAGGGCCACGCGGCGCCGGCGCAGCTCGGGCTGGCGCACACCCGCTCCGCGTCGGGCTGGTGCGCGTCGGCCACCGCGGCGGCTAGATCCCACAGCAACGGATCGGTCACCTCGTCGGGACGGTCGGTGACGCGGTCTGTGCTGGCTTCGGACATGATCGGTCCCCCTGTCGTGAACGGCCCCCACCTGTTTCCGGAACCGGCCCCCGGCAAACCTGCGCCCGGCCCGCCGCGGGCATAGGCTGGCCGGCGTGGCGAGGTACTACGACCTGCATCCGGACAATCCCCAACCCCGGGTGATCCGGCAGGTGGTGAGCCTGCTGCGCGACGACGGGGTGATCGTCTACCCGACCGACTCCTGCTACGCGTTGGGCTGCCGGCTCGACAACCGGGCCGGCGTGGAGCGGATCCGGGAGATCCGGCGGCTCGACGACCGGCACCCGTTCACGCTGGTCTGCGCCGACTTCGCCCAGCTCGGCCAGTTCGTCAAGCTCAGCAACGCCGTCTTCCGGCAGGTCAAGTCCGTCATCCCGGGCAGCTACACGTTCATCCTCCCGGCGACCGCGGAGGTGCCCCGGCGGTTGCAGGACCCGCGCCGACGGGTGGTCGGGGCCCGTGTGCCGAGGCACACGGTGACCCAGGCGCTGCTCGCCGAACTGGGTGAGCCGCTGCTCTCCAGCACCCTGCTGCTGCCCGGTGAACAGGAGCCGATGACCCAGGGCTGGGAGATCAAGGAGCGGCTCGACCACCTGGTCGACGCCGTGGTCGACGCCGGCGACTGCGGGCTCGAACCCACCACCGTGGTCGACCTGTCCGGCCCGGAGCCGGAGATCCTGCGCCGCGGCGCCGGCGACCCCGCCCGCTTCGAGTAGCGATCGGCCCGTTCCGCCCCGCCGGACCCGCCTCGTGCGGCACGGTGGACCCGGCGGACGGTGACGGGGGTACGGCGTGGACGCACTCGTGCTGATCGCGGTGCTCGGCGTCACCGTGCTCGTCGGCACGACCATCGGCGGCCGGTACAGCGTCGCGCCGCCCGTGCTGCTCATCTCGATGGGCGCGCTGCTCGGGCTGCTGCCGCCGTTCGACAACGTGATCCTCGAACCCGAGGTCGTGCTGGTGCTGTTCCTCCCGGCGATCCTCTACCGGGAGAGCCTGGTGCTCAGCCTCCGGGAGATCCGGGCCAACCTCGCGGTGATCGTGGGACTGGCCGTCGCGCTGGTGATCATCACACTGGTCGCGGTCGCGTACGTGGCGCAGGCCCTCGGCGTCGAGCCGGCCGCCGCCTGGGTGCTCGGCGCGGTGCTGGCGCCCACCGACGCCGCGGCCGTCGCCGGCCTGGCCAAGCGGATGCCGCGCGGCATCCTCACCACGCTGCGCGCGGAGAGCCTGGTCAACGACGGAACGGCGCTGGTCCTGTTCGCGGTGACGGTCGGGGTGATCGCGGGCGGGACGGTGCCCGGCCCGCTCGTGCTCACCGGCGAGTTCGTCGGCAAGTCGCTCGGCGGGGTGGCTGCCGGGCTGCTGGTCGGCGGGGCGGTGGTGCTGATCCGCAAGCGCGTCGACGATCCGATGCGCGAGGGCGGCCTGAGCATCCTCACCCCGTTCGTCGCGTTCCTGCTCGCCGACGCGGTACGCGCCAGCGGGGTGCTCGCGGTGGTCGTCTCCGGGCTGCTGCTGGCCTACGCCGGTCCCCGGGTGATCCGGGCGCGTTCCCGGGTCACCGCGTACGCGTTCTGGGACCTCTCCACCTTCATGATCAACGGCAGTCTGTTCGTGCTGCTCGGCATGCAGGTGCCGCGCTCGTTGCGCAGCATCACCAGCCACTCGCCGATGGCGTCGCTGGGCATCGCGGTGCTGGTCGCCCTGGTCGTGGTGGTCACCCGGCTGGCCTGGGTGCACCTGTCGGTGAGCGCGTTGCAGCGCGTCGACCGGCGGGAGTCGCGGCGGTCGCGTCACTTCGACGCCCGGATGCGGACCGCCGTGGGCTGGTCCGGCTTCCGCGGCGCGGTCTCCCTCGCCGCGGCGCTGGCCGTGCCGGTCACCATGCACGACGGGACCTCGGTGCGCGAGCGCGACCTGATCATCTTCGTCACCGTGGTGGTGATCGTGCTGATCATGGTGGTGCAGGGCACCACGCTGCCGGCGGTCGTCACCTGGGCCGGGCTGATCGGCGACCGGGAACGCGACCACGAGGTGCGGTGGGCCCGGATCCGGGCCACCGAGGCGGCCCTGGAGGCGCTGCCCGAGGTCGCGGCCGAGCTGGGCGCCTCGTCGGACACGGTGGACCGGCTCCGGTCGGACTACGAGGACCACCTCGCCGACGTGCGGAGGCCGCCCGACGAGGCGACGGGGGAGGAGCGGGAGGCGACCCGCAGGTTGAAGCTGGAGTTGCTGGACCGCAAGCGGCGCGAGGTCACCCGGCTGCGCAACAGCAACCAGATCGACGACGCGGTGCTGCGGCAGCTCCAGGCCGGCGTCGACATCGAGGAGATCCGGCTGCTCGGCCCCGAGGTGGAGGACTGAGCCGGACGGCCGCGCCGGACCGGCGCGGCCGTCGGTGGCTCAGCGCCCGTCGATCGCGACCACCGTGTACGGCGTGGTCGGCGTCGGCGGCGTGGTGAAGCGGGCGTTGGGCAGGTAGAGCCGGCCCAGGGCGGCGGCGACCGTGGTCGGCACGTCGAAGTCCGGATCGGTCAGGGTCCGGCGCAGCGTGCCGGCGGTGCCGGCGCGGTTCAGCTCGACCAGCGCGACCTGGTTGAGCCGGTTCTGCACCACGACCAGCGTGCGGCCGAGCAGCAGCAGGCCGTCGCCGTTGGCGAAGCTGTGCCCCGGCACGTCGACGGCGGTGGTGACGCCGGTTTCCGGGTCGACCCGGAACAGGGTGCCGGTGTTCGACTGCACCACGATCAGGGCCCGCCCGTCCGGGGTGGGCGCGATGCCGTTCAGGTTGACGCCGGTGCCGCTCTGCTGGAAGTCGCCGGTGAGCCCGAGCGTGGTGAACCCGTCGGCCGGAGGCAGCGCGCCGCCGCGCCCCAACGGCAGCCGGTAGAGCACCGGTCGGTTCGAGTCGGTGAACCAGGCGGCGTCCCGGGTGAGCACCACGTCGTTGACGAACGTGGGGGCGCTCGCGAACTGGTAGCGGGCGAGGACGGCGCCGGTGCGGGCGTCGACCACCCGGGCGTCCCCGGCGGTGCCGCCGGCCACGAAGAGCCGGCCCCGCGGGTCGACCTTCAGGCCCAGCGACGGGGTGCCGGTGGGTGGGCTGAGTCGGGCGCCGGCACCGGTGACCAGGTCGGCGCGGTAGATCTCGCCGGTGGCCCGCGAGCCGAGGTAGGCGTACCGGCCGGCGGTCGCGATGCCCTCCGGCTGGAAGCCGTCCGGCAGCGCGAGGACGGTCGGCCGGCGGTCGTGGGCGGCGGCGGGGGTGGGGGCGACGGTGCTGACGAGCGCGGCGGTCAGGGCGACGCCGAGGGCGGCGCGGATGCGTCGGTTCACTGTGCACCTTCCGGGTCGACGGTGGGGCCGGAACCCGCCCCACTGTACGTTCGCCGACCGGCGCTTGAACGGATGCGGCCGGAGGTCGATGCTTTATGGCATCGACCGACAGCAATGAAAGGGGTGCCCGGATGCGCCGACCCACGCTCCTCGCCCTCGTCCTGACCGCCCTGCTCGGCGTCACCCCGGCCGCCGCCCGGGCCGGCGCGGTCCCGCACCCCGACCCGGGGGCGCTCGCCGCGATCCGGACCGCCGGAACCGCCTGGGGGCACGACCCCGCCACCGGCCGCCCGGCCGTCACCGTCGACGACACGGTACGCGGGCCCGCGCTGGCCGCCGTGCGCCGCGACGCCGCGCGGGCCGGTGCGGTGCTGCGTCACGAGCCCGGGCGGCTGCGCCCGCTCATTGCTGGCGGTCAGGCGATCTACGGCGGCGGCGGACGCTGCTCGCTGGGCGCGAACGTGCGCCGCGGCAGCACCTGGTACCTCGTCACCGCCGGGCACTGCACGAACCTCGCCGGCACCTGGTACGCCGACAGCGCCCGCACCACGGTGCTGGGCAGCCGCGCCGGCAGCAGCTTCCCCGGCAACGACTACGGCGTGGTGCGCTACACCGGCACGGTCGCGCACCCGAGCGCCGTGTACACCCACCCGGGCCAGGTCACCGTCTACGGCGCCGGCTCCGCGTACGTCGGGCAGGCGGTCTGCCGCAGCGGCGCCACCACCGGCGTGCGCTGCGGCACGGTGACCGGGCTGAACCAGACGGTCAACTACGCCGAGGGCAGCGTCAGCGGGCTGATCCGCACGAACATCTGCGCCGAGCCCGGCGACAGCGGCGGCCCGCTCTACGTGGCCGCCACCGGCACGGTCCTCGGGATCCTCTCCGGCGGCAGCGGCAACTGCACCAGCGGCGGGACCAGCTACTACCAGCCGATCCTGGAGATCCTCGCCGCGTACGGCCTGAGCATCCCCTGACCGGCGCGGCTCACTCGTCGCCGGGTACGGCCATCTCGCCCAGGCGGGACCAGTCCTGCTGCGGCACGCTCGCGTTGACGATCCGCGGCGTCTCGGCCAGGTGCGGCGGCAGCGTGCGTTGCGCCTCGCGGAAGTGCGCCGACTGCACGTGCGCCGCACCGGCCGCGTCGTCGCGGAACGCCTCGACCAGCACGTACTCCGCCGGGTCGTCGAGACTGCGGGACCAGTCGAACCACAGGCAGCCGGGCTCGGCCCGGGTCGCCTCGGTGAAGTCGGCAGCGATCCGCGGCCAGGTGTCGGCGTCCTCCGGGCGGACCCGGAACTTGGCGGTGATGAAGATCATGGCTTCAGGCTACCCAGGTCGGGTGGCCGTCGCGCGGGTCAACCCTTCGTCGCCGGCCCCAGCAACTCGGCCGCCCGGCGGTCCGCGAAGGCGGTGACCGCCTGCTGCCCGGCGCCGAACACGATGGCCACCCCGAGCAGCGCGGCGGTGCTGTTCACGGTCGTCTCGACCAGGCCGCCGATCACCAGCATGATGCCGACGACCGCCACCAGCGGGCCGATAGCGAGCTTCAACAGGCCCTGCTGGAACGGCAGTTTGTAGGGCAGCCCGCCGGACCGGGACGTGATCATCGAGGGCAGGGCGCTGAGGAACGCGCCGAGCGCCCCGGCGATCAGCACGAAGAACAGCAACCGCCAGGCCGGCACGCCGGCGGCGTCCACCGGCGCCTTGAGCAGCCGCACGTCGTGGCTGCGCCACTGCACCAGCACCACCAGGACCTCGGCGACCAGCGCGAACACGGACAGCCCGAGCATCCGGTTGCGCAGCCGGCGCACCGACTCGTGGAACTCGTCCGACACCGAGTGGTAGCGCAGCAGCAACGCCTGCGCCTTCGCCCGGATCAGGGCGGGCGTCGCCGCGTCGGCCACCGGGTCGAGGTCGGTGAGCACCTTGTCGTCGGCGGCGAGGAACTGCGCCGCCGCGCCCCGGTACGCGCCCAGCAGGCCGACCAGTTCCTCCGGGGTCCGCAGCTCCAGCATGGCCCGCTCGACCGAGTGGACGGTCTGCCAGGCGTACTCCAGGTTGCCGCCGCGCAGCCACTCGACCACGCCGCTGCGGCCGAGCACCGCCTCCACCCCGGACAGTTGGGCGCGCAGCGCGGCGGCCCGGTCGGGGTCGCGTTCCGCCAGCGCGGTGAGCTGCTGGTACAGGTCGTCGAGCTTGGTGCGGACCCGGACCTGCCACACCGCGGTGGGCACCCCGGCCCCGGGCGGGAGCGCCGGCCGGCTCGCCGGCACCGTCCCAGGCTGCTCGGGTACGGCCTCGGGTTGGGTCTCCTGGTCGATCATCGCGTCCACCTTCCCCCACGCCGCGCGGCTGCACGCGCGACCCCTGCGACCAGTATCCGCAGGTCAGGGCCATCGTGGCCAGAGCACTTCGGACATCCGACGCCGGTGCGCGCGGACCTCGACCCGGTCCCCACGGAGGACACCGTCGACGTCTACCGATCGGTAGCCTGACCCGGTGACCGTCTACGCCCTCGCGCAGCTCACCGTTCACGACCGGGCGCGCTACGACCGGTACGTCGCCGCCTTCCTGCCGGTGCTGGCCCGCCACGGCGGCCGCCTGCTCGCCGCCGACACCGCCCCCCGGGTGGTGGAGGGCGAGTGGCCGCACGACAAGGTGGTCCTCATGTCGTTCGACAACCGTGAGGACTTCGAGCGCTGGTCCACCTCGCCGGAGTACCGCGCGATCTCCCGCGACCGGGAGGCCGCCACCGAGGGGGTGGTTCTCCTGCTCGACGGCATCGGCCACGCCTGGCCGGCCTGAGCCCGCACCGGTCGGCCGGTCTCAGAGCCGGTGCCGCACCCACACGTTGGCCTCCACGTAGGCCGCGTGGTCGTGCGCGACGTCGACCAGCACCGGCGCCAGCGCGCCGGGCACGTGCACCGGGCCGCTGGTGTCGAACGGCAGGCCGGTCCAGCGCCGCCAGTCGGCCAGCGTGCCGGTGACAGCCATCGACCTCGGCGCGACCCGCTCGACGACGCCGCCGGCCCGCACGTGCACCCGCAGCCACGGGTCCTCGGGCAGCCCGTCCGGGCGCCGGCGCGCCGCGTACTCGGCCATCGGCACGTCCGGGACGGCCGCCTTGCCGCTGGGTCGCACCGGCGCGACGAGGGTGTCGAAGCCGTGCCGCGCGACGGCGGCCCGCATGGCCGCGAGCATCAGCGCGGACACGCCGCCGCCGCGCCGGTCCGGGCGGACGCAGATCTCCAACGCCGAGACCAGGTTGGGGGTGGACCCGGTGAGCCGGCCGAGCGTGGCCCGCTGGATCATCCGGTCCCAACCGCCGTCGGGCAGCTCGTCCTCGGTCCAGCGCAGCGGCACCGCGTAGGCCCGGGCGACGACGCGGTCCGGCTCGGCCGGGTCCACGGCGGCGAAGACGAACTCGGGATAGAGGTCGTCGGCGACGCTGTAGTAGACCGAGCCCATCGGGTCCCAGAGCATGAACGGCGGCCACGCGCCGTCGAAGCCGTCGTCGAGCAGCGGCGCCAGGTCGGGACGCTCGGCCAGGGTCATGATCGTCAGGGTCACGCCGGGCAGGTTAGGCGGCCTCGGCCGAACCCGCACGCCGATTTACCGCTGGTGAGCTATGGTGGTCGGGTCCCGCCGAGGAGTGGAGTGATCATGGCAGGTGACGACGACATCTCCGGGTGAGAGCCCCGGACGGCCGCCGACGCGCATCCCGCGCCGTCGCCGCGGCCCCCTTCGTCGTCCCCCTGTCTCCCGCCGAGCGCCGCGTCGCGCTCCGGCGTTCCTTCCCTCCGAGGTCGATCATGTCCGACGCCTACGTCGTCAGCTCCGCGCTCTCCTTCTCCTGGCCGGACCAGACTCCGGTCTTCACCGACCTGTCCTTCTCCGTGCCCGCCGGTCGGACCGGCCTGGTGGCGCCCAACGGCACCGGCAAGACCACGCTGCTGCGGCTGATCGCTGGCGAGCTGCGCCCGAGCGCCGGCACGGTCACCGTGCGGGGCGTGCTCGGCTACCTGCCCCAGCACCTGCCCTTCGCCGTCGAACAGACCGTCGCCCAGGTCCTCGGCGTCGACCGGGCCATCGCCGCGCTGCACGCCATCGAGGGCGGCGACGCCCGGGAGGAGCACTTCACCGCCGTCGGTGACGACTGGGACGTGGAGGAACGCACCCACGCCGAGCTGGACCGGCTGGGCCTGGGCGAGATCGCGCTGGACCGCCGCCTGGGCACGCTCAGCGGCGGCCAGGTGATCTCCCTCGGCCTGGCCGCGCAACTGCTGCGCCGCCCGGACGTGCTGCTGCTCGACGAGCCGACGAACAACCTCGACCAGGACGCCCGGGACCGGCTGACCGCCGTGCTGCGCGGCTGGTCCGGCTGCCTGCTGGTGGTCAGCCACGACCGGGCGCTGCTCGACGAGATGGACCGGGTCGCCGCGCTCGAACCCGACGAGATCCGCTGGTACGGCGGCAACTACACCGCCTACGAGCAGGCCGTACGCGCCGAGCGGGAGGTCGCCGAGCGGCAGGTCCGCAGCGCCGAGCAGGACCTGAAACGGCAGAAGCGGGAGCTGCAACAGGCCCGGGAACGGGCCGCCCGGCGCGCCTCCACCGCGGCGCGGAACCTGCCCGACGCCGGGCTGGCCCGGATCGTCGCCGGCGGCCTGAAACGGGACGCCCAGGTGTCGGCCGGCCGCGCCGCCGAGACGCACGCGGCGCGCGTCGGCGACGCCCAGAGCCGGCTGGACCAGGCCAGCCGGGCCGCCCGCCAGGACGACCGGATCGTCATCGACCTGCCCGACACCACCGTCCCCGCCGGCCGGACCGTCTTCCACGGCGAGCGGCTGCGCGCCGAGTACGACGGACGCCCGGTGTTCGGCGGTGACGGGATCGACCTGAGCATCCGTGGGCCGGAGCGGATCGCGCTCACCGGCGGAAACGGCGCCGGCAAGTCCACCCTGCTGCGCCTGGTCCACGGCGACCAGCCGCCGGTCTCCGGCACCGCGACCCGGGTCGAGGGCCGGGTGGCCTACCTGTCACAGCGGCTGGACCTGCTCGACCCGGAGCGGACGGTCGCCGAGAACCTGGCCGTGTTCGCGCCCGGGCTCGCCGACGCCGAGCGGATGAACCTGCTGGCCCGGTTCCTGTTCCGCGGCGACCGGGCGCACCTGCCGGTGCGGGTGCTCTCCGGCGGCGAACTGCTGCGCGCCACGTTGGCCTGCGTGCTGAACGCCTCGCCCGCGCCGCAACTGCTGCTGCTCGACGAGCCCACCAACAACCTTGACCTGGACAGCGTCGCGCAACTGGAGAGCGCGCTCGGCGCGTACCGGGGGGCCCTGCTCGTGGTCAGCCACGACCCGCGCTTCCTCGCCGCCATCGGCGTGGACCGCTGGCTGCGGCTGGCCGACGGCACGCTCGTCGAGACCGCCGCTCCGGAGGTCGCTGACTAGGCTGCCGACCATGGCAGATCCGTTCCGGGTCCGCGTCACCGTGCGCGGCTACGAACTCGACACCCAGGGGCACCTCAACCAGGCGGTCTACCTGCAATACGCCGAGCACGCCCGCTGGGAGTGCCTGCGCGCCGCCGGCATCGCCCAGGACCGGCTGATCGCCGGCGGCGTCGGGCCGGTCGCCCTGGAGGTCACCGTGCGCTTCGGCCGGGAGCTGCGCGGCGGCGACGAGGTCGACGTGACCTGCGAGTTCCGCTGGGGCGACGGGAAGACGTTCCAGATCGTGCAGGACTTCACCCGCCCCGACGGGACGCCGGTCGCCTCGGTGACCGGGGTCGGCGGGCTGCTCGACCTGACCGCCCGGCGGCTGGTGCCCGACCCGCGCGAGCGGTTCCGGGCGCTGGCCACCGACCCGACCCCGATGGGTCTGTAGCCGCTCGGCTGTTGAGCGGCGAGCCCGGGTGGACGTCGGCATCGGGGTGGGCGCATGGAGCGGGGTCGCCGTCCTCCCGCTGTTGGCCTGGGTGACGCTGGCCGGCCTGCGGCTGCTCCGGTTCCGTCGGGGTCGGCCCCTATCCTGACCGGATGGAGCTGGCGTTCAGCGGAGAGGTCTGGTTCTGGCGCGGCCCGGCGCCCTACCACTTCGTCACCGTGCCCGACGAGCAGAGCGCGGCCATCGAGGCCGCCTCGGCGTCGGTCACCTACGGCTGGGGGATGATCCCGGTGGCCGTCCGGATCGGGGACACCGACTGGCGGACCTCGCTGTGGCCGAAGGACGGGCGGTACGTGGTGCCGCTGCGGGTCGCGGCGCGCCGGGCCGAGGGCATCGAGGTGGGCGACCGGGTGGACGTGCGGTTGACGGTGGACGTGTGACCGGCGAGGGGCTGGCGGAGGCGGCCCGGCTGCTGGCCGCCGCGACCCGTCCGGTGGTCTTCACCGGTGCCGGCATGTCCGCGGAGAGCGGCGTGCCGACGTTCCGCGACGCGCAGACCGGCCTCTGGCAGCGGTACGACCCGGCGGAGCTGGCCACACCGGCCGCGTTCCGCGCCGACCCGGCCCTGGTCTGGGGCTGGTACGAGGGCCGGCGGCACGGGGTGCGCCGGGCCGGGCCGAACGCCGGCCACCGGGCGGTGGCCGCGATCCAGGCCCGGCTGCCGGAGACCGTGGTGATCACGCAGAACGTCGACGACCTGCACGAGCGCGGTGGCGCCACCGCCCCGGTCCGCCTGCACGGCAGCCTGTTCGCACCCCGCTGCTCCGCCTGCGACCACCCCGCGACGCCGCCCGACGACGCCCCGGAACCGCCGGCCGGGCGGCTGGAGCCGCCCGCCTGTGCCCGCTGCGCCGCCCCGGTCCGTCCGGGCGTGGTGTGGTTCGGTGAGGCGTTGCCGGAGGCGGCCCTGGCCGCGGCGGTCGAGGCGGCCTCCCGGTGCGACCTGCTGCTCACCGTGGGCACCTCGGCGCTGGTCCACCCCGCCGCCGAGATCCCGCTGGTGGCGGCCCGCCTCGGCGCCCCGGTGGTGCAGGTGAACCCGGTCGAGACGCCACTGGACGCGGTCTGCGCGGTCAACCTGCGCGGGCCGGCGGGCCAGGTGCTGCCCGCGCTGGTCCGCGCCGCCTGGCCGGACGTCGTCGGGCGCTGAACGGTCCGCGTCGCCCGGATCGGGGCACCCGGGCACGGCGACCCGATGCCGCGCCGTGTCGGCGCCCGGCGCGATCGGCGGAATCCCGTCGTCGCCCGGGCCGGGCCGCCTACCGTCGGCGGGGACGGCGCGGCGGCGAGGAGGCGGACGGTGGGACCGGACGGGACGCGACGGCGCCCCGGCCGACCGCGTCCGCCCCGGCCGGCGGCGAGCGAGCGGCGGGTCACCCCGTTCGAGATCTTCTTCGACCTGGTCTTCGTCTTCGCGCTCACCCGGATCATGGCGCTGGTCGGGCCGCACCCGGAACCGGCCGGCATGGCGCAGGGGCTGCTCCTGCTCGTGCTGCTCTGGTTGGCCTGGTCGTCGTACACCTGGTTGGGCAACCACACCCGGGCCGACGTCGGCGTGGTGCGCGGCGGCTTCCTGGTCGCGATGGCCGCGCTGTTCCTGGCCGCGTTGGTCATGCCGCAGGCGTGGACGTCCGGCCCGGGTCTGGACGGGCCGCTGCTCGTCGCGCTCGCCTACGTGCTGCTGCGGGCGGTGCACCTGGCGCTGTTCCACTGGGCGGCGGCCGGCGACCCGGCACTGCGGGCGCGGATCCGGTTCTTCGCGTTGTCCAGCGTCGCCGGGTGGGTGCCGCTGCTGCTCGGCGCGCTGCTGGGGGGCGCCGCGCACGCGGCGCTGTGGGTGCTGGGGTTCGTCGTCGAGGTGGCCGGGCAGCGCCTGTCCTACGCCCGCCGGGGCAGTTGGCCGCTGCGCAGCCCGACACACTTCGCCGAGCGGCACGGCCTGGTGCTGATCATCGCGCTGGGGGAGTCGGTGGCCGCCGCCGGGGTGGGCGCCGCCTCGGCGGTGACCGCCCTGCCGGTGCTGGGCGCGGCGCTGGTCGGCTTCGTGATCACCGTTGCCCTCTGGTGGCTCTACTTCCACCGGACCGCGCCGGCGGCGGCCCGCGCACTCGCCGTGGCGCCGGCGGACCGGCGGGACCGGATCGCCGCCGACGCCTACAGCCAGACCCACCTGCTGCTGGTGGCCGGCGTCATCTATCTGGCGCTCGGTGCCGAGCAGGTGCTGGCGCACGTCGCCGGGGCCGAGCACGGGTCGCGGCCGAACCGGTCCGCCGCCGTGGCCCTGTACGGCGGCGCGGCGCTCTATCTGGCCGGGCGGCTGCTCTTCCGCCGCCTCACCGGGCAGGCGGTCGGGCCGGCGCGCCTCGTCGTCACCGTGGCGACCGCGCTCCTGTCACCGCTCGGGGTGGTGCTGCCGCCGGCCGCGGCGCTGCTGGTGCTGGCCGCGCTGCTGGTGACCGCCGTCGGCCTGGACCGGCTCGGCGGCGCGCCCGCCGGCCGCACGGCGTGAGGCTCAGGCGCCGCGCGGCGCCCGCTTGGGGAACACCGTGTACGCCACCGGCCAGAACACCAGCCAGGCGGCCATGGCCAGGGTGAGCCGCCCGGCCCAGGCCCACAGTTCCTCGGTCCGCTCGGCGTCGCCGACCAGCGCGATGCCGCCGAGCAGCACGGCGCAGGCGACCGCCCAGCCGAGCATGCCCTTGCCCCACTCCCGCCACTCGTGCCGGGCCCGGGCCATCCCGTAGCGGGGGGCCCGGCGCGGTGGCGGGCCGCCGGCGAACCGGTGGGCGAAGCGCTCGTCGGCCCAGCGCACCATGCTGTGCCCGAACGCGACCGAGAAGCCGAGGTACGCGGCGGCGAGGCCGTGCGCGAACGTGGCGGTGCCCCCGCGCCGCAGGTCGATCATCGTGGCGGCCAGCAGCACGAGGTCGACGGCGGGCACCGCGAGGAGCAGGGCGGCGCCCAGGCGGGGCCGGCGCAGCGGGTAGCGGGCGACCAGCCCGGCGGCCAGGACCACCCAGAACGCCACCTCACAGGCGACGATCACTCCGACCAGCATGGGCCCTCCCCGTTTTAGTACGCTGTGCGACAACCGTAGCAACCGCCGTCCACCGATCCGCCGGAGGGGCCCGTGCCCAAGATCGTCGACCACCACACCCGCCGGGCCGAACTGGCCGCAGCGATGTGGCGGGTCGTCTACCGCGACGGCGTCGGCGCGGCCACCGTCCGCAGCATCGCCGCCGAGGCCGGCTGGTCGCCCAGCGCCCTGCGGCACTACTTCGCCACCCAGACCGAGCTGCTGGTCTTCGCCATGGAACACGTGATGGCCGAGGCCGCCGGACGGTTCACCGCCGAGACCCGCACCGGCCCGCCCCGGGAGGTCGCCCAGCGGATGCTGGAGGAGCTGCTGCCGCTGGACCGGCAGCGGGTGCGGGAGGCGGAGGTGTGGCTCCTGCTCGCCGCGCGGGCCCAGGTCGACCCCGCCGCCCGGGAGCGGATGACCGAGGCCGACGAGGGCGTACGGCGCGCCGCCGAACTGGCCGTCGCGCTGCTCAGCGGCGTGCAGCCGGCCGACGACGCGGCCACCGCCCGGCTGCACGCCCTGCTCGACGGCCTGACGCTGCACGCGCTGCTGCACCCCGACCGGATGCCGCCGCACCGGATCCGCGACCTGCTCGCCGCGCACCTCGACCAGCTCGCCGCGGGCGCACCGTCCTGAGTCGCCGATCCGGGTCGGTCACCGGCACCGACGGCCGGATAGGGTCGCAACCGTGCGGACCAAGCAGGAGCTGTCCACGGCGATCCGGGAACGACGGCGGGCGGCGCTGGTCGTCAACGCCCACTCCCGCCGGGGCCGCCGGCTCTACGCCGGCGTCCACGCGCGGCTGCGCGCGGCCGGCTTCGAGCTGCTCGGGGCGTACCCCGTGGACCGGCCGGGCGACCTGGACCGGGTGCTCGCCGAGGCGGCCGACCTCGGCCCGGACCTGCTCGTCACCGGCGGCGGCGACGGCACGGTCGGTGCGGCGGCCCGGCTGCTCGCCCACCGCGACATCGCGCTGGGCCTGCTGCCACTGGGCACCACCAACAACTTCGCCCGCACCGTCGGCGTCCCACTCGACCTGGACGCGGCGATCGGCGTGCTCACCGGCGGCAAGGTGATCGACGTCGACCTGGGCCTGATCGGTGACACCCGGTTCACCAACCATGTCGGGATCGGACTGTCGGCCGACATCATGCTGACCGCGCCGCCCCGGCTCAAGCGCGCCGTGGGCCGGCTCGCCTACCCGCTGACCGCGCTCGGGCTGCTGGCCCGGCACCGGCCGCTGCGCGTGACCGTCCGCGCCGAGGGGCGCGACCACACGTTCCGCACCCACCAGGTGTACGTGGCCAACGGCGGGTTCCACGCCGGCCGGCCGATCACCGCCGACGCCACCGCCGACGACCGGCTCCTGGTCGCGTACCCGGTCGGCGGGCCGAGCCGGCGCGGGCTGCTGCGCGAGACGGCGCGCAACGCGGCCGCCGGCCACCGCCGCACGCTCGGCGACGAGCCGTTCCTGGCCGTCCGCCAGCTCTGGCTGGAGACCGACCGGCCGGCCCGGATCGAGGTGGACGGCGAGCCGTACGGGCAGACGCCGGTCCGCATCGGGCTGGACCCGAACGCGCTGCGGCTGATGGCCGCGGCGGACAGCCCGGACCACTGACCGGTCAGGCCCAGCGCTCCTCGTCGGGCAGCGGGATCTCCTGGTTCTGCTCCACGGCGTCGGCCGCGGTGAGGTCGTCGCGCACCGACTCGCCCAGGCCGGCGCGGTCGCTCGGCGGGCGCAGGACGCCCTGCTCGGCCAGGTCCGCCTCGGTCGCCTCGGGCACCGCGTCCCCGACCCGGTCGGGCGGGCCGACCAGCGTCTCGTCCTGCCGCTGTTCCTGCGCGTCGGCCTCGGGCGGGCGGCGCAGCGCGTCCTCGCTCATCGCGCCCCCATCACGCCGTGCGCCGCACGTACGGGGCGCTCTGGTCGGCCACCTCACCGAACTCGGCGGGCAGCTGGGCCACGGCCTGGGCGTAGGCGGCCGGGTCGACGGCGTCGCGCAGCACGTCGAAGACGGCGGTCACGCCGTCGCGGGCCGCGTCCACCTCGACGTCCGCGCGCTCGCTCACCCGCTCCACGAACACGTCCAGCCCGAACCGCTCCGCCGCCTCGCCCGGCCCGAACGCGTACGCCCGCAGCGCCTCCGGGAGCCGGTCGGCCAGGTCGCGGGCCTCCCCGCCGTCGATCCGTTCGGCCAGCGTGGTCAACGTGGCCCGGGTGACCGCGGTGGCCTGCTCCGCGGACGTCCCGCAGCGCTCCGCCACCGCGCCGATGAACTGGTCCTGGTCCATCTCGCCGCCTCCCTCTGCCGGGACAGCGGGATTCCCGCGCTCGGCCGCCGCAAACGGCGGGCGCGCTCAGGCGACCCGGGGCACGGGCAGGATCGGCAGGGCCTCCCGCCGGGCGGTGCCGGTGATCTCACCGGTGCGGAGGTGCCACGCTCCGCGGCCGGGAGTAGCGTGCGTCGCGGAACCCGCAGCGAGGAGGTCCGGCCAGTGCAGCCGACGAACGTGGACGTGCCCACCGCCGACGGGACGGCGGACGCCTACCTGGCCCGACCGGACTCCGGCGGCCCCTTCCCGGGCGTCCTGCTCTTCATGGACGCATTCGGGTTGCGGCCCCGGGTGGCCGAGATGGCCGCCACGATCGCCGCCCGCGGCTACGTCGTGCTGGCGCCCAACCTGTTCCACCGCTCCGGCCGCTCCCCGCTGGTCGACCTCTCCGCCCTCGCCGACGACAGCCGCCGCGGCGAGCTGTTCGAGCGGCTCGGCCCGATGATGGCCGCGCTGACGCCGGACGCCGTGGCCCGGGACACGGGCGCCTACCTCGACTTCCTCGCCGCGCAGCCGGACGTCGCGCCCGGCCCGGCGGCGATCACCGGTTACTGCATGGGCGGCACGAACGCGCTGCGCGCGATCGAGGCCCACCCGGACCGGATCGCCGCGGTGGCCGCCTTCCACGCCGGCCGGGTGGTCACCGACGCCCCGGACAGTCCGCACCTGGGCGTCGGCGCGGTGACCGGTGAGCTGTACTTCGGCCACGCCGACCAGGACGCCTCGATGACCGCCGAGCAGATCGAGACGCTGGAGAAGGCCCTGGACGCGGCCGGCGTCACCTACCGCTCCGAGGTCTACCCGGGCGCCCGGCACGGCTACACCCAGGCGGACACCCCGATGTACGACGCGCGGGCCACCGACCGGCACTGGGCCGCGCTGTTCGACCTGCTCGACCGCACGTTCCGCGGCTGACCGCGGTGACCGGCCACGGTGGCGCCGACCCGCGCCTGCTGCCGATGATCGCCGCCGAGCGACGCCGCACGGCCGACCTGGTCGACGCGCTCACCCCGGCCCAGCTGGACACGCCGAGTCTCTGCGGCGCGTGGACCGTACGCGAGGTCGTCGGGCACCTGGTGTCGCCGCTGGTCGAGAAGCCGTGGCGGCTGGTGCCGGTGCTGGTCGGCGCCGGCTTCCGGCCGCACGTGGCCAACGCCCGGCTGGCCCGGCGGGTGGCGCGTCGGCCGCCCGCCGAACTGGCCGCCGCGTTGCGCGAACACGCCGGGCACCGGTTCCGTCCGCCCGTGGTCGGCTGGCTCGGCCAGCTCACCGACCTCCAGGTGCACGGGCAGGACATCCGCCACCCGCTCGGCCTCCCCGCCGACCTGGACCCGGACCGCCTGCGGGTCTCGCTGGACTTCCTCACCGGCGGCCGGGCGGTCGGCTTCGTCGACCGTCGCCGGGTCGCCGGGCTGCGCTTCGAGGCGACCGACCTCGGCTGGTCGGCGGGGCAGGGACCGGTGGTCCGCGGCACCGGCGCGGCGCTCCTGCTGGCGCTGACCGGCCGGCGGGCGGCGCTGGCCGACCTCACCGGCGACGGGGCGGCCACGCTCGGCGCCCGCTGATCCGCGCCGGCCCGCCCGCGCGACGGTTCGGGGGGCCGGCGGCGGGTAACCGCCGCCATGACCGACCGCCGTGCGGACACCGTGCGCTCGCCCGTGGACCGGGCCGTCGAGCGGAGCGCTCACGCCCTGGCCCGGGCCCGCGCCGAGGGTGGCAGCGCCGGCCGGGTCCGGCTGCGCCAGCTGGAGGTCACCACGGTGATCGCCGTGCAGGCCGGGCTGGCCGCCGCGCTCGCCGCGCTGCTCGCCCAGTGGCTGCTCGGTCCCGGCGCGCACGTCTTCGCGCCGGCCGCCGCGGTCGGCACCATCGCCACCGCCATCGGCCAGCGCGCCCGCCGCACGTTCGAGCTGTTGGTCGGCGTCGGCCTCGGCATCGTGGTCGGCGACCTGCTGCGTTACCTGCTCGGTTCCGGTTCCTGGCAGACCGGCCTGGTCGTCGCCCTGGCCATCGCGACCGCGTTGCTGGTGGCCGGGCGCGGTGGCGCGCTGGTCGGTCAGGCCGGCGGTACGGCCGTGCTGATCGCCACGCTCGCCCCGGTCCAGCCCGGTCTGGAACTACCTCGGATCTTCGACGCCCTGGTCGGCGGTCTGGTCGGCCTGTTCGTGGTGGCGCTGCTGCTGCCGGTCAACCCGATCCGGGTGCTGGACCGGGCCACCGGACCGGTGATCGCCCGGCTGACCGCCCAGCTCGACGCCGTGGCCCGGGCCCTGACCCGGCGGGACGCCGACGCCGCGCAGCGCGCCCTGGAGGACCTGCGCGGGTTGGAACCCGACGTCGGGCGGCTCAACGAGGCGCTCAGCGGGGCCGAGGAGGTGGTCACCATCGCGCCGGTCCGGTGGCACCGCCGGGCCCAGTACCACCGCTACGCCGACGCCGTCGCGCATCTGGAACGGCTGATCCTGTACGCGCGGTCGGTGGCCCGCCGCTCGGCCACCGCCCTGCAGTACGACGAGCCGGTCCCGCCGGCGCTGCCGGACGCCGTGGGCCGTCTCGGCGACGCGGTTCGCGAGCTGCACCGGGCGTGCCGGGTGGGCGCCGACTTCACCGGCACCCGCCGGCTGGTGGAGGAGGGCGCCGAGCTGGCCGGGCGCGCGTGGGGGCAGGGCGTGCGCGCGTTCGGCGAGGCGATGATCAGCGACCTGCGCACGGCCGACAGCGAGCTGTTGCGCGCCACCGGTTGCGGCGCGGAGGAGGCGAACCGGACCGTGCGCCGGGCGGCCGGCGCCGGGGAGGCCGAGGTACGCCCACCGGCGCGGGCGCGGATGCGCCGGACCGTGCGGCGGCCGGGCGTCCCGGGCCGGAGCGTCCTGGCGGGTCGGCCGCCGACCCGGGCCGCCCGCTCCGGGTGACGCCCGTCCCGTCGGGGCGGGCAGGCCACCGGGCGGCGACTGGCACCTGCCGGCGCCGGTCCGGCTGGCTAGCGTCGGGCCATGGACACCGATCACCGTCCCCCGGTCGACCGTCTCACCGGCCTGACCACCGCCCACGTCGCCGACGCGTGTCTGCGGGCGGGGGTGGCCGTGCGCTGCGCACCGGCCGCGCTCCGGCCGGTTCTGCCCGGGCGGCGGCTGGCCGGCCCGGTACGCCCGGCCCGGCACGCCGGCAGCGTCGACGTGTTCCTGGAGGCGATCGACCGGGCGTCGCCGGGGGACGTGTTGGTGGTGGACGACGGCGGGCGCACCGACCGGGCCTGCGTCGGGGACCTGGTGGTGCGGGAGGCGCGGGCCGCCGGCCTCGCCGGCCTGGTGGTCTGGGGGCTGCACCGGGACACCGGCGACCTGGCTGCCGTCGGGCTGCCCGTGTTCAGTCTGGGCGCCGTTCCGACCGGGCCGCTGGAGCTGGACCCGCGACCGGCCGGGGCGCTGGACGCGGCCCGGGTCGGTGCGTGGACGGTGGACGCGGGCGACGTGGTGCTGGCCGACGACGACGGCGTGCTCTTCGTGCCGGCGGACCGCGTCGACGAGCTGGCCGGCCTGGCCGGGGCCATCCGGGACACCGAGCGGCGGCAGGCCGACCGGATCCGGGGCGGTGAGACGCTGCGGACGCAGCTCCGGTTCGACGGCTACCTGAGCGCCCGGGCGGCCGACCCGACGGTGACGTTCCGGGCGCACCTGCGGGCGGTGGGCGGCGCGATCGAGGAGTGAGCCGGCTCAGCCGCCGCGCGCCCACAGCGCGAGGCGTACCCGGTTGGGGCTGCCGGTCTTCGTCATCAGGCTGGTGATGTGGGTCTTCACCGTGGTCACGCCGATGTGCAGCCGGTCGGCGATCTCGGTGTTGGACAGCCCCTCGGCGACCAGGTCCAGCACGTCCCGCTCCCGGCCGGTCAGGTCGGCCGCGTGCCGGGGCGCGCCGGCCCGGGCGTGCACCGCGCGCCGGACCAGTCGCCGCAGCACCTCGGGGCTGAACGGGCTGTCTCCGGCGGCGGCCCGGCGGACCCCGTCGAGCAGGTCGGCCGGGGGCGCGTCCTTGAGCAGGAAGCCGCAGGCGCCGGCGGTCAGCGCCGGATAGAGGTGGTCGTCGTCACCGAACGTGGTGAGCACCATTATCCGGGTGGCCGGCCGGTCGGCCAGGATCCGGCTGGTCGCGGTGATCCCGTCGACGCCGGGCATCCGCAGGTCCATCACCACCACGTCCGGTCGCAGCCGGGCGGCGAGGGTGACCGCCTCCCGGCCGTTGTCGGCCTCGCCGACCACCTCGAGGTCGGGCTGGGCGTCGCAGAGCATCCGCAGGCCGGCCCGGATGAGGTGCTGGTCGTCGACCAGCAGCACCCGGATCACGCCGGCTCCGGCGTGACCGGACGCGGCCGGGGCGCCGCGCCGGGCGTCCGGTCCGGCGCGGCCGGCGGCAGCACCGTGCGGACCCGCCAGCCCTCGCCGGTCGGCCCGGCCTCCAGCCGCCCGCCCAGCACCTCGACCCGCTCCCGCATGCCGACGATGCCGTGGCCGCCGCCGGCCGGCACCACGGCCGACGCCGCGCCGCGCCCGTCGTCGGAGACCGCCCAGTGCACCGCCCCGTCGACCACGGTGACGGTGAACCGCGCCCGGGCCGCCGCGCCCGCGTGTTTGGCCACGTTGGTCAACGCCTCCTGGGTCAGTCGCAGCACCGCCTGGCCCCGGACCGCGTCCAGGGTGCCGACGGCCGGGTCCACGTCGGCCTCCACGGTGACGCCGGCCTGACGGGCCCGGTCCACCGCCGCGCCGAGCGCGGCGGGCAGCGCGGCCGGCTCGATCGCGGTCAGTGCCGCGTCGCCGCGTACGCCGTCGGGGTCACGGAGCACCGCCACCAGCCGCCGCAGGTCGGTCAGGGCCGCCGTGCCGGTGCGGTGCACGTCGTCGAAGACCTCGCCCACCCGGGGGTCGAGGTCGGTCAGCACGTGCCGGGCCACGCCGACCCGCAGCACCATCGACGCGACGTGGTGGGCGAGCACGTCGTGCAGTTCCCGGGCGATGGCGGCACGTTCGTCGGCGCGCGCGGCGCGGCTCTCCGACTCGTGTCGGCGCTGCTCCGCCGCGGCCCGCTCCTCGGCCTGCCGCGCCAGCTCCCGGGTGGTCCGCACGACCAGGCCGAGCAGCAGCGGCAGGCCGACGGTGACGGCGAGCCCGAACAGGCCGGTGAGTGCCTGCCGCAGCGGGTCGCCGACCAGGTCGGTCAGGTCGACGGCGACCAGCAGGCCGGCGGCGAGTCCGACGGTGCGCAGCCGGCGCGCCCGCATGGTCAGCTCCAGCAGCGCCCAGCTCGCCCCGACCTGGTTGATCATCACGTCGTCGACCAGTTGGAACGCCGCGACCAGCAGGGCCGCCTGGAGCAGCAGGTTCAGCAGCGGCCGACGGTGGCACAGCAGCGCCACCGTGAACGCCGCGAGCGCGAGCAGCCACTGCATCGCGGTCGGCCCGGGCCGGCCGTGCGCGCCGACGACCAGGTAGCCGACGCCGCTGAGATCCAGCAGCAGCATCCGCGCGAGCGTGTCCCGCGCGTCGAACAGCCGACCGACCCAGCCCACGACGCCAGCCTAGGCAACAGGTGCGGCCGGGGCCACCACGCCCACCGGCGGTCGCCACCGGGCGCGCAGTCCGAGGTGGACGGCCAGGCCGAGCGGGCCCAGCAGGATGGTCAGCAGCAGCACCGGCGCGAGCGCGAGCGCCGGCACGCCGCGCTCGCGGGCGTCCTGCCAGATCCACCGCCCCACGAACAGGTCGAAGCCGATCATGTGGGCCCAGGCCGCCGCCGCTCCGTCGGCGGTGCCGAGCAGGGCCCGCAGACCGTCCAGCGTGGGTGCGGTGACCACCGGCAGCACCGCGCCGAGCGCCGGCAGTACCAGGACCGCGTAGACCAGCAGGACCGGCGCCACGATCAGCGGCGAGCCGACGATCCGCGCGGTCCACGACCACCGGGGCGCCAGGATCATCAGCGCCCAGAACGGCGCGGCGAGGGCGAAGGTCAGGCCGAACAGCGTGGCGCTCATCCGACCAGCACCACCCCGGCGCGGCGGGACCGGCGGCCCAGGACCGCCCCGGCCGCCGTCGCGGTGGCGAGCGCCAGCACCGCCGCCGCGGTCAGGGTGAGCGCGTCCGGGCGCAGCAGCGGCTGCCCGCGCAACGCCTGCCCGGTGAGCAGCAGCGTGACCCCGGCGTACGCGACGCCGCCGACGAGCACCAGCCGCGCCCGGGTCGCCTCGTCCAGCCGCGCGCCGAGGAACCGGTCCAGCACGATCGCCAGCAGGGGCAGCGCCTGCAACGCGTGCAGCCCGACGAAGTGACCGACGCGCAGGTCGCCGCCGGTGGTGCTCCAGCCGACCAGGGGCAGCCCGGGGCCGCCGTCGGGCACGCCGACGCTGTGCGCGCCGGTGATCCCGGCCGGCGCCCCGGTCGGGCGCTGCGCCACCATCGGGAACGCCACGAGCATGCCGAGCAGGGACACGCCGAGGCCGAGGCGGACGGCGTACCCGCCGGCCCGGTGCGGCGTGGGTCGGCGCAGCAGCACCACCGCGAGCACCACCTGGGCCAGGAACAGCACCATGATCGCCGCGCCCATGACGTCGAACAGCGCCGTGTTCAGCGGCGTCGTGCCGTTGAAGTGACTGGTCGTGCCGCGCAGCACCTGGCCGACGATGACCACCATCTCCAGCACCGACATGGCCACGATCACCGTGGCCGCCCGCTCGGCCAGGCGGCTGCGTCGCGGCAGCAGCGAGAGCATCCAGGCGAGGGTGAGGCTGTAGACAACGAACGAGATCGCGAACTTCAGCGGCTTGAGCCAGGCGGGCGCGCCGGTGAGCACCCGGGGATCGACCACCAGGCCGACCGCGGCGACGACGGTGAGCACCGCCATCGCGGACACGAAGAGCAGGAGGGGGCGGTGCCATCGGACCGCCCGGTTCACCACGGTAGTCATGCCGGTAGATGCTGGTGGCCGGCGACGCCGGTCGCGCCCGACCGGCGGTCGAGGTCGCGACCGCGGGTCCGACCCGCGCCTCCTACCGGGGTAGGAGACGCTCAGTCGGGCAACCGGGGCATCTCGACGCCGGGGTCGCGGCCGAGCAGCACCCCGCGGGTCAGCGCCCGGGAGCCGAAGCGGTCCCGGACGGCGTCGACCGCGGCGTCCAGGGCGGGCCCCGGCTCGGCGGTGAACGGCAGCGTGAGCTGCGTGTGCCCGCCGTCCAGGTTGCCCACCGAGACGCCGAGCAGGGTGACGCCCCGTAGCTCGATCAGCGGCAGCGCGGCCCGCAGCAACGCGCGGGCGGCGGCCCGCAGCGGCGCGGTCTGCGCGGTCGGCTTGTCCAGGGTGTGCGAGCGGGTGGCCCGGGTGTAGTCGGCGAAGCGCAGCCGCAGCGTCACCGTGCGGCCGGTGCGCCGGGCGTCGCGCATCCGCCCGGTCACCCGGTCGACCAGGCCGGCCAGCACGGCGTCGAGCTCGGCGGGGGAGTGCGGCTGGCGGCCCAGCGCGTGCTGCGCGCCCATCGAGGAGCGGCGGCGGCCCACCTGCACCGCGCGCGGGTCGCGGTTGTGCGCGAGGGCGTGCAGGTGCCGGCCGGCGCTCCCGCCGAGCAGCGACACCAGCGCCGGCTCGTCGAGCCGGGCCACCTGCCCGACGGTGTGCAGGCCGCGCTCGCGCAGCCGGGCGGCGGTGACCGGGCCGACGCCCCACAGCCGCTCGACCGGCAGCGGGTGCAGGAAGGCCAGCTCCCGCCCCGGCTCGACGACCAGCAGACCGTCCGGCTTGGCCACGCCGCTGGCCACCTTGGCCAGGAACTTCGTGCGGGCCACCCCGACCGTGATCGGCAGGCCGACCTCCCGGCGGACCCGGGCGCGCAGCGCGGCGGCGATGTCGGCCGGCGGGCCGGCCAGGCGCCGCAGGCCGCCCACGTCGAGGAACGCCTCGTCGATGCTGAGGCCCTCGACCAGCGGGGTGGTGTCGCGGAAGATCTCGAACACCGCCCGGCTGGCCGTCGTGTACGCGGCCATTCGGGGTGGGACCACGACCGCGTCCGGGCAGAGCCGCCGCGCCTGCCGGCCACCCATGGCGCTGCGTACGCCCCGGGCCTTCGCCTCGTAGCTGCAGGCGAGCACCACCCCGCCGCCGACGATCACCGGCCGGCCGCGCAGCGCGGGGTCGTCGCGCTGCTCGACCGAGGCGTAGAACGCGTCCAGGTCGGCGTGCAGGATGGTGGCCTCGCTCGACACCCGCCCATCTTCGCACACCTGTTCGACCGATGGTGGCTGACCTGCCCGGACAGCGGCCGGCCGGCGGGGGAACCCCGCCGGCCGGCGGGGTCACCGCCCGTAGACCTCGAACTCGTAGAGCGAGAATCCGTACGAGGTGGCCCGCTTGACCCCGTACACCCGCACGTAGCGGGCGCTGACCGGGGCGAAGGTGGCGTTGTCGACGCCGCCGTTGCCGGTGGTGGTGGCGAACACCGGCGTCCAGGAGCTGCCGTCGCCGGAGACCTCGATCCGGTACGAGGTGGCGTAGGCGGCCTCCCAACGCAGCACCGCCCGGCTGACGGTGCGGGCCGACCCGAGGTCCACCCGCAGCCACTGGTTGTCGTTGTAGCTGCTGGCCCACCGGCTGCTCAGGCTGCCGTCGACCGCCTTGGCCGGGGTGTAGCTGGTCAGGAACTGGGTGCTCGACGCGCTGGCCGGACGGCCCTGGGCCAGGTTGGCGACGTCGTCGCCCCGGCGCGCCGGGAACGAGACGACCTGCTGGTAGGTGGGACGGTTCTGCCAGGCGATCACCGGGTGGGTGATGCCGCCGAGGCCGGACTGGGCGATCGAGTCGGCGCACCACTGGTCGCCGGCGCCGCAGGACTTGTCGCCGGGATAGACCGTGGTGGCCGGCACCGAGGCGGCCTGGCCCAGCGTGTCGAGCAGTGCCTGCCGGCACGCGCCGAGGTTGCCGTTGCCGCAGTACGCGCGGCCCAGCCCGCCGGCCACCGGGTCGCCGAGCACGGCGCGCACGTCCTTGTCGACGTAGCCCCACCAGCCGTACTGGAACGACGAGCCCTTGTGTGCCTGGCCCTGCAGGCCCCAGCTCGCCGCGCCGTCGCGCCCGCCGTTCTGGCCGCCCGAGGGCGCCTCGTTCACCTCGATGGCGTCGACCAGCGCCGCGTACAGGTCGGGCCCGAGGCCGGGACGGAACTCGGCCGAGGCGAGCAGCGGCCACCAGGCGTCGAAGATCCGGATCGCCTCGGCGTGCTGGTAGACCTTCGAGCCGGGGGAGGTCTCCACCCGGCGGGCGCCGGCCTGCTGCCAGGCCCGCAGCTTGCCCACCGCGTCGGCCAACGCCGGGTCGGTGACCGGCGTGCTGTCGAGTACCCGCAGCAGGTCGCCGAGGACCTGCTGGCCGCGCAGGTCGGTCACCGCCGCGTCCGCCATGATCTTGACGACGTCGGCGCGGCCGAGCTTGCGCTGGGCGATCGCGGCGCGCACCGGGCCGTCGAGCAGCTGACCCCGGTGCACCGAGCCGAAGCTGAAGTTGCCGTCGGCCGCGCCGAAGTCCCGCGCCTGCTTGTTGTTCCAGCTGACGTAGTAGTCCTGGTTGACCGACTGGGGGTGGGCCGACGCCGGGGTGTACGTGGCGTCGTTGGTGTCCGGGTTCCAGCCGGCCCACTCGTACGCCGGCTCCGCCTTCGCCGGCAGGTTCGGGTCGGTGACCGACGACCGGACCGGGTTCGCGCCGGAGTTGTAGTACGCCGCCTCGGTGGAGTTGACGTAGAACCAGTTGAACGCGTAGCCGACGCTCGCCGCGGACGCCTGGAACGCCGCCGCGCTGCCCATCGCCGTCGGGTCGTTGAACGCCTGGAAGCCGATCGCGGAGTCGGCCTCGTGCCGGTAGGTGGAGCGCAGCTTGGTGAAGGCGGTCGGCTGCCCGTTCACCAGCCCCCGGTAGGCCACCAGTCCGTACTTCGTGCGCAGCGCGCGCAGCGTGTACGAGCCGGCCGGGGTGGAGTCGGCCAGCGTGGGCGACCAGGAGTTGCGCTGCTCCAGCGCCTCCATGGCGAGGCACTGCCCGTGGTAGAGGTAGCGGTTGGACCGCAGCGTCGGGGCGGTGCCGTCGGTGGTGCACAGCGGCACCGCGTACGTGTCGGTGAGGTCCTGGGAGGCGGAGGTGGCGCTCCACGCGTAGTCCTGGCCGCGGCCGAGCAGCACGTAGAGGTTGAGCCCGGCGAACGCGGCGCCGCGCGCGCTGATGCCGGGGCCCTGCAACTCCTGGAGCATGAGCAGTTGCGGCGCGAAGTAGCCGGTCTGCGGGCCGAACACGGCGACCGGGCTGCCGGTGGTGGTGTGCCGACCGGAGACCACGACCGCGTTGGACATGCCGTGCGCGCGCAGGTTGGCCAGGCCGCCGAGCAGGTCCTTGGTGGCGGTGCTGGCGCCGGTGCGCGCGGCGGCCCCGCCGGTGGCGTCGTAGGCGAGCGGCTCGCCGACCACCGTGCCGGCGTCGGGGAGCACCGCGCTGGTCGCGCCGGGTGGCGTCGCGCCGTACGGGAAGCTCTGCCCGTCGTGCAGGGTGAGCACGGTCTCCGGGTCGTTCTGCGACCGGAACGCCGCCCACACCTTGTCGCCCTCGGTGGCGCCGTACTTGGCCCGGGCGGCCACCCGGACCAGCGCGGACTGGATCTCGCTGCCACCGCCGCCGCCGAACAGTCCGCCGATCACGCCGGCGGTGGCGATCAGGTCGGTCATGGTGAAGTGCTTCGGCTTGCCGGCGCCGGCGAGCACGTACTCACCCGGGTAGTTGTCGTCGGCGATCGACTTGTCGATGTAGGCGTTGATGCCGGCGATGTAGTCGACCACGTCGGTGTAGAGCTGCTGGCCCCGGGTGCCCTTGGTGCGCAGCGCGTCCACCTGGGCCTGCAGGTCCGCCTCGGTGTAGGGCGAGTTGGCCCAGACGCTCTGCTCCAGCTCCCGGTTGCCGGGGGCGCCGCCGGCGAACGAGGTGACGTTGCCGCGACCGACGTGCCGCAGCAGGTCCATCACCCACAGCCGGTCCTGGGCCCCGGCGTAGCCGGCGCCGAACATGGTGCCGGCGCGGGTGGTGCCGGTGATGTGCGGGACGCCGGTGGCCCTGTCCCGCACGATGGTGACGTCCGCGCGCGGTGAGACGGTGCTCTCGACCTGCGCGGCCGGTACGCCGAACGAGGCGTCGTTGTAGAAGTGGGCGATCTGCTCGTCGGTCAGCCCGGCGTAGTTGTAGACCAGGTTCGCGTACTCGTCGAGCTGGTCGCTGGAGTGCGCCGGGCGGGTGCCGAGCGCCTGGTGCGCCAGGATGGCGACCAGCGTGGCGTTGCCGTTCTGCCCGGGGGGCAGGATGTCGGCGCACTGGCCGAGGCAGTAGTCGTTGGGGGCGAACGTGCTGGCGGCCAGCGCCGGTGACGGCGGGGTGACGGTCAGGACGCTCGCGGTCAGGGCGGCGGCGGTGAACGCCGCGAGGCGGGCACGGAGAGCGGGACGGGGCATGGCGATCCTCCGGGGACGCGGAGTCGGGCCGTACGGTGCGCCCGGCTTCCGGTGCCGACGTCTCGCCCTCCGCGCCCGGGCGTTCCACCCGGAGGTGAGAATGACTCATATCTATCTCCGGGCAATGATCGGCGGAGGACCGCCGCCCGGGATACCCGTCGTTCACCACCCGCCAATGCCGACGTTTCGCCCGTCGGCTGTCCACACGGGACACGACGGTGGGGGATGGCGCCGTTGCCACCCCCCACCGCTCTCCCCGCCGGTGCGCCGTCAGTGCTTGTGGAACGACTGGCGCACCACACCCCCCACCAGGGCGCACCAGGTGGTGGTGCTGAGCTTGCCGGTGGGCGGCAGCCCGTGCAGGCGCTGCAGGTCCTTGACCGCGGTGCGGGTCGTGTGGTCGTACTCGCCGGTCGGGAGGACCTCCGCGTAGCCCTTGGAGTTCAGCATGAACTGCGCCGCGGTCACCGGGACGCCGCTGTCGCGCTGGTCCAGCTCCGGCGCGAGCGTCTCCCAGGTCGGCGCGGTGAGCGTGGCGTCGACGTCGACCGGGATGCCGTTGCGCGCCTGCCAGTCCTGCACCGCCGCCACGGTGGCGGCGTCGAACACGCCGGTCACCGGCACGGCGTAGCCCCGGAACGTGAGCAGGTACTGCGCGACCTGGACCACCGGGCCGCCGACGAAACGCCAGATGTCCGGCCAGCGTCGTGCCGGCTCGTCGCCCAGGCGGGTGCCGAGCTTGCGGAAGACCTGGCGGCGCAGCGCGGGGAACTCGCGGTAGAACATCGCGCCCGGGCACTGGGTGGCGCGGAAGTCCCAGTGGCCGAAGATGTCGTGCGCGTGCAGGCCGTACTGCCGGCAGATCGCGGTGCACAGCCGCACCAGCCCGGCGATCAGCTCCTCGGGCGGCGTCTCGGTGACGTAGGTGCCCTCGTTCTCGATGCCGATGGCCCGGCCGTTCTCACCCGGGCAGTGCGCGGCGATCATCTGCCGGTCGCCGGCCTGGAGCCGCTCCAGGCTGCCGTGCCGTCCCTCCAGGACGTGGCCGCCCCGGCTCACCGTGAAGTGCTGCCCGGTGTCGGACCAGCCGTTGCCGTCCATGTGCAGGTCCTGGCAGTCGCGGGCGAGCTGCTTGGCGTGTTCCTCGGAGTAGTCGGTGACGTTCGGGAACGCCATGTGGTGCACGATGATCTTGTTGGTCGGGATGGCGCTGACCGACAGCGGGTCCGCCGGCGGTCGGGCCGCCCACTCGTCGCAGCTGATGATCCAGTCGAGGTCCGCGCCCGGCGCGGCCTGCGCGGCGTTCGGGAGCGCGAGCTCGGTCCCGACGACCGCGACCGCGGCGGCGCCGAGGCCGGCCCGCAGCAGCGTACGGCGGTCCAACTCGGGGTGGTCGAAGTGCATGGCATCTCCTCGATGGCCCGGCCGGACCGGGCGATGTAAAGGAACTCCAAATGCTGCGCGCGAGTTGGAGAATATTGCCACGGACGGGCGGCGCGCCAGAGGACAAATGCCACCCCGCCGGTCGGCTCCTACCGCCGCAGTAGGCGATGTCACGTCCGCTGACCGGGACGGACCATGTCGCGCACCGGCCCGGCGTGGCAGCCCGCCCACCCAGCCTGACCGGAGCCCTCGTGCTCGTCGCCGTGCTCGCGGTCGCCGGCGCGTTCGGCTGGTGGCGCCGCCGCCACGACGGTCGGCTGCGGGCTGTCCGCGAACGCCCGCCGGCCGCACCGGGTCGGCCGCCGCCGGCGACCCGCCCCACCGGGTCACCCTCGCCGCCCTCGGGGTACGCCCCGCCCGAACACCGGCACGATCGCCGGATGCCGGCCCGGCCCGGGCCGCCCGTACGCTGGCCCGGCCGGCACGGGGACGGGGGAGCGACATGGGTGGTCGGGCGCGACTGGATCGACGCAGCGTGCTCGCCGCCGCCGGCGGGCTGGCGCTCGCCGGCATCGGCGTACCGGTCGGGCTGGCCGCCACCGCGGACCGGCCGCCGGCGTCGCGCGGACGGCGGCCGATCAGCATGGCGATGCACCTGCACGCCTCGTTCAGCGAGGGCATCGCCAGCTACGCCGCCCACCTCGACCAGGCCCGCCGCAACGCCGTCGACGTGCTCTGGTGGACCGACCACGACTTCCGTGTGGCCGCCCACGACCACCGCCGGGTCGTCCACTTCGACGGCCCGCAGGAGCTGGAGGGCGGGCTGGCCTGGACCTGGACGGCCGCCACCGAGGGGCGGCTCACCGGGTCGGCCGCCGAGTTCGTGGCCGCGCCGGACGCCGCCGACGGTCCCGGCCGCGCGCTGCGCCTCAGCGCCGCCGGCACGGGCACCCACTGGTACGCCGGCAAGGCCTGGAACTGGACCCACACCGGGAACATCTCCGACACCACACTGCACCTCGACGTGCGGCCCGAGGCAGCCGGGCCGGACGCCACGCTGACCGTCGAGATCGCGTTGTCCCACCACCCGGCCGGTCCGGGACGGCCCGCCGGCCAACTGGTGCTGCGCTACCGGCTGGGCGCGACGGACACGGTCCGGCACACCGCTGACGGCCGGCACGGCACCGTCGACCTGCCCGCGCCCGTCGGCGTCTGGCGGCGGCACACGCTGGACCTGCTCGCGGACGCGCGGCGGCTCTGGCCCGACCTGGTGGCCGGCGACAACTCGCTGCGCGGGCTGCGCCTCGGCGTGGCGGTGACCGGCGGCGCGCGCGGCGCGTACCTGGTCGACCAGCTGGTCTTCGACCGGGCCCGCCGCGCGGGGCAGGCCGGCGAGGAGTTGCGCGCCGAGGTGCTGGCCGGCTACGCCGACGCCTACCCGGGCGTGACCCACCACCGGGCCTACGAGGTGTCGATGGTCCGGCACCTCAACTGGTTCGGCGGCGACGGCACGCTGCCCCGCTTCCCGTCCCCGCCCTACCGCGACGACGACGTCGCGGCGACCGAGCGGATGGTGGAGTTCCTGCACGGCCACGGCGGCGTGGTCTGCTGGAACCACCCGCTGGACGTGGAACGCCCTGACTCCCTGGCCCGGCTGCTGGTGACCAGGAACGCGCTCGGCGTCGACCTGATCGAGATCGGACGGGCCCCGGTCGCTGACTACCTCTGGGCGTACGACGTGGCGGCCCGCAACGCGATCCCGCTGACCGCCGTTGGCGTCACCGACGACCACAACGGCACCGACTGGCGGAACGGCCGGGACCGGTACGTCACCTCCGTCTGGGCGCCCTCGACCGACCGGGAGGACCTCGTCGCCGCGCTGCGCGCCGGGCAGGCGTGGTTCGCCGACCTCGCCGTCTACCGGGGCGCCCTGGACCTGGAACTCGGCGGGCGCAGCGCCATGGGCGCGCTGCCGACGGTCACCGAGGACACCGTGACGGTGCGGCTGCGGGCCACCGACCTGCCGGCCGGGTCCACCCTGGAGGTGGTCACCGGCGACGTCGACCGGGCCGGCGCGGCGGACCCGACCCCCGCGATCCGGACCGGTCAGGTGCCGTGGCGGGAGCTGCGACAGGGCTGGCACGACCTGCCGGTGCGGGTGGGCGCCGGGGCGTACGTGCGCACCCAGGTCCGGGACCGCGACGGCGCGATCGTCGGGGCGAGCAACCCGGTCTGGCTGCTCCGCGAGCCTCCACCCGGAGGCGTCCCCCCGGCCCGCCGCTTCTGACCCCCCGCGCGGCCGGCTGAGGGTTGCGCGGGTCTGCTGCAGTGGCGGTGTGTCCGTTACCGACCATCCGCCGCCCGGCCCCGGACCGGCGGGACACCTCCGGTCCGGGGCCGCCGTCCGGCGTACGGAAGCGTCCGTTGCGCCGATGGCCGGCGGCGCCGGCGCGACCAGAATGACCAGCGAGGCTGCAACCGGCAGCCGTCCCTGGAACGCGGTGGGGTTCGTCGCATGAGCGGCTGGCAGCTGTCCGGCTACACGCCGGTTCGTACGCTCGGCTCCGGGGCGTCGGGCAGTGTCGTGCTCGCCACCCACGACGACACCGGCACCCCGGTCGCGATCAAGTATCTGGTCCGCGACCTCGGGGCAGACTCCTCGTTCCGCACCGCCTTCCGCGACGAGGCCCGGTTGCTCGGCGAGATCGACGACCGGCACGTCAGCCGGCTCTACGAGTACGTCGAGTCACCGCACGGCGCGGCCATCGTGATGGAGCTGGTCGACGGTGTCTCGCTGCGGCAGATGCTGCGCGCGCACGGCCCGACCACCCCCGAGGCGGCGCTCTGCGTGTTGAAGGGCTCGCTCGCCGGGCTCGCCGCCGCGCACGCGCACGGGGTCGTGCACCGTGACTACAAGCCGGAGAACGTGCTGGTCACCGGTGCCGGGTCGAGCAAGCTCGCCGACTTCGGCATCGCCATGCCGATCGGCCGGGGCTCGGACACCACCGTCTCCGGCACGCCCCGCTACATGGCCCCCGAGCAGTGGACCGGCGCCCCGGCCAGCCCCGCCTGCGACATCTACGCCGCCACCGCCACGTTCTTCGAGTGCCTCACCGGGCGGCCCCCGTACCAGGGCCCGGATCTGCTCTCCCTGCGCGAGCAGCACGCCACCGCGCCGATCCCCACCGACCCGGCGCCCGCCCCGGTGCACGAGCTGCTGCGGCACGGGATGGCCAAGAGCCCCGACGACCGGCCGCAACCGGCCCAGGTCTTCCTGGAACTGCTCGACCGGGTGGCCGGCGCCGGGTACGGGCCCGAGTGGGAGGAACGCGGGTTGCGCGAGCTGGCCCGCCGGGCCGCGCTGCTCGCCGCGCTGTGGCCGTTCCCCGACCGGGCGGAGGGCGCGACCGCGGTGGCCAGCACCGCGCTCGGCGCCTCGACCGGCCGGGGCGACGGCCTGTTCCGGCGGGGACGCAAGCGCACCATGCTGGCGGCCAGCGCCGTGGTCGCCGCCGTGCTGGCCGGCGGCGCCGGCTACAGCTACGCCGCCCGCGAGAGCCCGGCCGCCGTCGAGGCTCCCGCCGGCCCGACGCCCGCCGGTCCCACCCCGACCGACCCGCCCACACCCGACCCGACGGCCGTCACGCCCCCGGACGTCACCCCGACCGCGTCGCCGCCGGCGACGCCGTCCGTCCTGCCCACCCCGCCGGCCGGCACGCCGTCCGCCACGCCGGACGGAACCCGGGCGCCGACCCGCCCGCCGGTCCGCACCAGCGCACCGCCCCCCGCCCCGTCGCGCAGCACCACGCCGCCGCCCCCGCCGGACGTCACCGCGCCGGTCCTCGGCGGCGTCAGCGCCGACCCGGGTCAGCTCGAACCGAGGGGCTGCCCGTTCGGGATCCAGAGCAGCACCGTCTCCGTCTCCGTCACCGACGACCGCAGCGGTCCGGCTGCCCTGAAGGTCACGTTCCGCTACACCCTGGAGGGCGCCACCGGAACGGTCCGGATGGCCGCCGCCGGGCGCGGCGTGTTCACCGGCACGCTCGGTCCGTTCGCGGCGCCGAAACAGAGCAGCCGCATCCCGGTCCAGGTCACCGCCGTCGACGCCGCCGGCAACGCGACCACCTCGGCGAAATCGGTGTACGTGACGCTCTACAACTACTGCACCCCCGGCTAGGAGTACGACGTGCCCGTTGCCCAGCACCGCAGTCCGGACCGGGGACGGCCGGCGTGACGCGGCCGGAGGAGCCCACCGAGGCGCTGCCCACCCGCGCCCTGCCCGCCGACCCGGCCCGCGACGCGCAGGCCGCCGCGCCCACCGTCCACCTCGTCCCGCCCCGACCACCGGCCGACGCGGACGCCACCGCACCCCTGACCCTGGACCCCGCGGGCGCGGCGGAGCCGACCGTGCGGCTCGGGGGCCAGGGAGCGACGCCGCCCGCCGACGCCGATCCGACGGTGTACCTCGCCGGTCGGGGAGCGACGCCGCCCGCCGACAGCGATGCGACCGTGCACCTCGCCCCGCCGCAGCAGGTCACCGGGCCGCCGACCGTCGCGTACCGGCCGACGTCCACCGGGCCGGCCGCCCCGACGGCGGGGGCGACCGCCGGGGCGTACCGGTATCCGACCGCGCCGGCGGTGAGCGGCGTGCCCGCGCCGGCGTCCGGCGGCGAGCTGCGGTTCGGCCCGGGCGTGCCGGCGACCCCGCCACCGCCGCCGGCCTGGCCGGTCGCGCCGCCGATCCGGCCGCCGCGGCCGCTCTGGCGTCGCGTCGTCTCGGTGCTGTCCACCCTGCTGACCGCCGCGCTGCTGGTGACGGTCGGTCTCTACCTGTGGCAGCGACTGCGGCCGTTGGAGGTCGAGCAGGTCGCGGTGGCGGTGCCCCGGCCGCCCGGCGTCGCGTGCGACGTGACCGTCGACGTGGTGGCCACGGTCCGCACCAACGGGCGCGCCGGCACGATCCGCTACCAGTGGTTCCGCTCCGACGCGCCGCCCGGCGCGCTGCTCAGCGAGCGGGTCGGCAGCGGGCAGCGGACCGCCACGCTCACTCTCAGGTGGACGTTCAGCGGGGTCGGCGCGACCACCGGGACGGCCACCGTGAACATCATCGAGCCCGCGCCGGTGCAGGCCGGCACGCGGGTCAGCTACCGCTGCCCCGGCGGCTGACCGCGTTTCCGCGCGCGTGGGCCCGGGTAGGCCATCCGGAACGATCCTGACCACATGCGTGGAGGCCCTTCGATGAGAGACAACTTCGGCGACGCGGTGGGCGACGCGTTCCGTTCGGTGATGCTGTTCCTGCCCAAGGCGGTCGCGTTCGTCGCCATCCTGGTCGTCGGCTGGCTGATCGCCAAGGCCGTGCTCAAGCTGGTGGACAAGGTCCTCGAGCGGGTGCACTTCGACCGGGCGGTCGAGCGCGGCGGCATCAAGACCGCGCTGGCCCGCTCGAAGTACGACGCCAGCGACATCGTCGCCAAGCTGGCCTACTACGGCGTGCTGCTGGTCACGCTGCAGCTCGCGTTCGGCATCTGGGGTCCCAACCCGATCTCCGACCTGATCGCCGGCGTCGTCGCCTGGCTGCCCCGGGCGTTCGTCGCCATCGTCATCGTGGTGGTGGCCGCGGCCATCGCCCGCGCGGTGAAGGACATCATCTCCAGCGCGCTCGGCGGTCTCTCCTACGGCCGGGTGCTGGCCAACCTCGCCTCGGTGTTCATCCTGGGCCTGGGCGTGATCGCCGCGCTCAACCAGATCGGCGTCGCCACCGCGGTGACCACCCCGGTGCTGATCGCGGTGCTCGCCACCGTCGGCGGCATCCTGGTCGTCGGCGTCGGCGGCGGGCTGGTCCGGCCGATGCAGAGCCGCTGGGAGACCTGGCTGACCCGGGCCGAGGAGGAGTCCCGGACCATCGCCACCCACGCCCGCGCCTACCAGGCCGGTCGACGTGACGTGGCGGCCCGTCTGGCCACGTCGGACCCGCACGGCGAGGCGGAGCTGACCCAGCCGGTGGCCCGCGACACCGAGGCCGACCGCACCCAGCCGGTGTCGGGGTACGCGGGTTCCGAGCCGACCCAGCCGGTGCCGGCCCGGACCGGCGCGGAGGCCAGCCCGACGGCGTCCACGGACGTCACCCAGGCGATCCCGGCGTTCTCCGACTCCGAGCGCACCCAGCCGACCGCACCCCGCCAGCCCACGGCCGAGCAGGCCGCGGACAGCGAGGCCACCATGGTCATCCCGTCGGCGGACGTGGACAAGTTCCGCCGCTGACCCCTCGTGGCGCGACACCGGGGCGGGATCCGACGTCGGGTCCCGCCCCGGTCGCGTGTCGCACGGGACCACCCGCCGGCGCGGGTCCGGCTACGATCGTCGGCATGACCTGGCGATGTTGATGCCTTCCTGAGCGACGAGGCCGCGGGCCACCGCGGACGCCGTGCACTGCGATCGGTGTCCGTCACGTCCCGTGGGAAGGCCTCATGCTCGTCGCACCTGCCCGCGTGCCCGCGACCCGCCGCCTGGCGGCGACGCTCTACGGCTACGCGTTCCTCACCGACCTCGTCCTGCTCTACCCGCTCTACGTGCTGCTGTTCGCCGACACCGGGCTGTCGGTCGGGCAGATCTCGACGCTGTTCGTCCTCTGGGCGGTCGCCGGCATCCTGTTGGAGGTGCCGTCGGGTGCCCTGGCCGACGCGCTCTCCCGCCGGCTGCTGCTCTGCCTGGCGCCGCTGCTCACGGCCGCCGGTTTCGCGCTCTGGGTGCTGCTGCCGTCCTACCCGGCGTTCGCCGTCGGGTTCCTGCTCTGGGGCGCCGGCGGCGCGTTGCGCTCCGGCGCGCTGGAGGCGCTGGTCTTCACCGAGCTGGACCGTCTCGGCGCGGCCGACCGCTACGCCCGGCTGATCGGCCGCACCCGCACCGCCGAGGTGCTCGGCGCGGTCGGCTCGGGGGTGCTCGCCGGGCCGGTGTTCGCGGTCGGCGGCTATCTCGCCGTCGGCGCGGCCAGCGTGGCGACCTGCCTGCTCGCCGCCGTCGTCGCGGCCCGCTTCCCGGAACACCGCCCACCACCGGCCGCCGTCCCGCCGGCGCCCGTCCCGCCAGCCGGTGCACCGTCGGTCGCCGTCCCGCCGGTCACCGTCCCGCCGTCGGGCCCGGGGGAGGCCCCGGAGGACGACGAGCCCGGTTTCCTGGACAGCCTGCGCGGAGGGCTCGCCGAGGTGCGGGCCGACCGCGCCGTCCGCGCGGCCGTGCTGCTGGTCGCCGCGGTGGCCGCGATCTGGGGCGGCCTGGACGAGTACACCGGGCTGCTGGCCCGGGACACCGGGGTGGCCGAGGTGACCGTGCCGCTGCTGCTCCTGCTGGTGTGGGCCGGGATGTCCGTGGGCGGACTGCTCGCCCCGTGGGGCGAGCGGCTGTCCCGTCGCGGGTACGCCGGCCTGCTGGTGTTCGCGGCGGGGGCGCTGGCGGCCGGGGCGCTGCTGCGGCACCCGGGGGGTTTCCTGCTGCTGGCGGTGGCGTTCGCCGCGTTCCAGCTCGCCACCGTGCTGGCCGACGTCCGGCTCCAGGCCCGGATCAGCGGTTCCGCGCGGGCCACGGTCACCTCGCTGGCCGGGATGGCCACCGACCTGACCATCGTCGCCTTCTACGGCGCGTACGGGCTGCTCGCCGGCGCGGTAGGTAATCCGGCCGCCTTCGCGGTGGCCGTGCTGCCCTACCTGCTGGTGGCGCTCTGGCTGTTCGCCGGACGGGGGTGAGTTGTCAGAAAAGGGATGAATCATCGCATTCAGGATTACGGTGGGTCCGGACACGACCGACCGCGGGGAGACGATAGCGGTGACGTTGGAAGCAGAGCGCACGCTGCGCGACGAGGACCTGACCGGGCTGGCGGAGCTGGCCGCCCAACTGCGGGTGGACGCGATCCGGTGCACGACGATGGCCGGCTCCGGGCACCCCACCTCCAGCCTCTCCGCCGCCGACCTGCTCGCGGTGCTGGTCGCCCGGCACCTGCGCTACGACTGGTCCTACCCGGGCAACCCCGGCAACGACCACCTGATCTTCTCCAAGGGGCACGCCTCGCCGCTGCTGTACGCGGTGTTCCGGGCCACCGGCGCGATCAGCGAGCAGGAGCTGCTGGAGACCTACCGCCGGTCCGGCTCGCGCCTGCAGGGCCACCCCACCCCGGTCCTGCCCTGGGTGGACGTGGCCACCGGCTCGCTCGGCCAGGGCCTGCCGGTGGGCGTCGGCGTGGCCCTGGGCGCCCAGTACCTCGACCGCTCGCCGGCCCACGTCTGGGTGCTGTGCGGCGACAGCGAGATGGCCGAGGGCTCGATCTGGGAGGCCCTGGACAAGGCGGGCCACTACGGGCTGCGCGCCCTGACCGCGATCGTCGACGTCAACCGGCTGGGGCAGCGCGGCCCGACCGAGCTGGAGTGGGACCTGGACAGCTACCGGCGGCGGGTCGAGGCGTTCGGCTGCCGGGCGATCGTCGTCGACGGGCACGACCTCGGTGCGATCGACGAGGCGTACGGGCAGGCGCGGGAGGCCACCGGACCGACAGTGGTGCTGGCCCGCACGGTCAAGGGCCGCGGGGTGCCCGAGATCGAGAACGACCCGTCCTGGCACGGCAAGGCGCTCGACCCCGAGCTGGCCGACCGGGCCGTGCGGGCGCTCGGTGGACCCCGGCGGATCCGGGTCGCCGGGCCGAAGCCGCCCGCCGCGCCGCGCGCTGACCCGGTCGAGCACCGGCGACCCGAGCTGCCCCGCTGGTCGCGCGGCGCGAAGGTCGCCACCCGGGACGCGTACGGGGACGCGTTGCGCGCGCTCGGCGCGGTCCGGCCGGACGTGGTCGCCCTCGACGGCGAGGTCAGCGACTCCACCCGGGCCGACCGCTTCGCCGACGCGTACCCGGACCGGTTCTTCCAGATGTTCATCGCCGAGCAGCAGCTCGCCGCCGCGGCCGTGGGCCTGGCGGTACGCGGCCGGCGGCCGTTCGCGGCGACGTTCGCCGCGTTCTGGTCCCGCGCCTACGACTTCATCCGGATGGCCGGCGTCTCCCGCGCCGACATCACGCTGGTCGGCTCGCACGCCGGGGTGGAGATCGGCCCGGACGGCCCGTCCCAGATGGGGCTGGAGGACATCGCCGCGCTGCGCGCGGTGCCCGGCTCGACGGTGCTCTGCCCCGCCGACGCGGTCTCCTGCGCGGCCCTGGTCGCCCAGCTGCCCGACCGCCCCGGCGTCAACTACCTGCGCACCACCCGCGGCGCCTATCCGGTGCTCTACGACGACGGCGAGGCGTTCCCGGTGGGCGGCAGCCGGGTGGTCCGCGACGGCGGTGACGTCGCGCTGCTCGCCGCCGGCGTGACCGTGCACGTCTGCCTCGCCGCCGCCGACGAGCTGACCCGGGAGGGGATCGACGCCCGGGTGGTCGACCTCTACTCGATCAAGCCGGTGGACCGGGAGCGCCTGCTGGAGGCGGTCCGGGACACCGGGGGACGACTGGTGGTGGTGGAGGACCACTACCCGCAGGGCGGCCTCGGCTCCGCGGTGCTGGAGGAACTGGCCGACCTGGGCGCGCCGGCGCGGGTCCGCCACCTCGCGGTGCGCGGGCTGCCCGGCTCCGGCACGCCCACCCAGCAGCTCGACCGCGCCGGGATCGGCGTGCACGCGGTCGTCTCGGCGGCCCGCGCCCTGGCCTGACCGGGTTTGCCCGGGCCCCCGGCGGGTAGCCACGCTGCCGCCGACGGGAGGACCGACCATGGCCGAACCGGAGTTCTACGCGCGGGTGTCCGCCCGCGCGGGCGTGTCGGAGGCGTCCGCGCGGGCGCTGACCGAGGCGACGCTGCGCACGCTCGCCGAGCGGATCAGCGGCGGCGAGGCCGCCGACCTCAGCGAGCACGTGGCGCACGAGCTGCGCCCGCTGCTGGCCCGGGCGCGGGTCGAGGACCCGCAGGCCTTCGGGTACGACGAGTTCCTGCGCCGGATCGCCGAGCGGGCCGGCGCGACCCCGGCCGACGCCGAGCGCGGCGCGCGTGCGGTGCTGCAGGCGCTGCACCGGGTGGTCGGACCCGCCGAGTTCAACCGGGCGATGGCCCAGCTGCCCCGGGAGATCGGCGAACTGGCCCAGCCTGCCCCACGGGTGTAAGGAGGGGGCCCCGCCTAGCGCCTCCGGTAGAGGCGGGGCCCCCTCTCAACGCACCTGCCCGGGGCGTCAGCCGGCCATGTGCAGGAACGACCACTGGTGGCCGTCGGGATCCCGGAAGCCGCGCATGGCGAGGTGCCCGAGGTCCTGGATCGGCCCGAGCGCGGTGCCGCCCGCGGCGACCGCGCGTTCGACCAGCGCGTCGACCTGCTCGGGCCGGTCCACGCCGAGGCCCACGATCACCTCCCGGGCGGTCGCGGTGTCGCAGACGTCGGCGCCGGCGAACGCGGCGAAGGCGTCGGGGAGGTGCAGAACCAGGTGCGTGGTCGCGCCGAAGCTGAGCTGGGCGCTCGGCGCGCCCGGTGGCCGAGGCGCCGCGACGAAGCCGAGGGCGGTGAAGAACGCCACCGCGGCGTCGAGGTGGCGCACCGGAAGGTTGACGAACGTCGCACCGGTCATCGGGCCGCCTCCCGCTCCAGCAGCGCCTTCAGCGCGCCCAACCGGTCCCGCCAGTACGCCCTGAGCCGTTCCGCCTCGCCGGCGTCGGCCAGCTTCTCGTGCAGCACGGCCACCCGCGCCTTGGACGCGCCGACCGCGGTCAGGCCGACCACGATCCGGCTCGGGCCACCGGCCCAGTCCGCCCGGAACGTCTTCGGCGCCGTCGCGGTGTGCACCCGCACCTCGACGTCGGGCAGCCAGCGCCGGCGGGTCGCCTCGTCGGCGAACGCGTGGAACAGCGTCTCCACCGGCACGGCGACGGTCCGGCTGCCGCCGGCCTCGACCCCGCCGCCCCGCCGCTGACCCGGTGCGCGCAGGCCGCGCGCCTGCTCGTAGCCGACGGTGACGGTCTGCGCCCACCAGCCCGGCACCCCGTGCGTGTCGACCAGCCACCGGGCGGTCTCGGTGTGGGTCCGCTCGACCGCGCCCCACGCGTCGAGCCGGTCGAACCAGCCGGCCCAGTCCTGCCCGGTCCGCTCGCGCAGCAGCGCGTCGGAGATGCGGTCCTGTTGGGTCCGTCCCCGGGCCGGGGCCACCGGCGGGGTGGGGGCGGGTTGGGCCTTGTCGAGCATCTGCCGGCGGGCGGTGGTGTAGCTCTCGCCGGTCTTGTCCATCCGGGTGCGTACCCGGGACTTGAAGGACTTCTGACGGGTCATCGCGCGCTCCCTGTCACGACCCGGTCGGGAACCCACGCTTCCGGCGACCGTGCCGTGCGGCTGCCGCGCGGTGGTCAGGTGTCGCGTCCCGAGGGCTCGAAGCCCCCTTTGCCTCCGCGTGCCGGTGGCGTGGGCACCGGAAAGGAGGTGGGGCGCGGGACCGCGCCGAGCCTCAGTGTAGGCGGGAACGCCCGGCGGCGGGAGCCGACACGCATCACTCCGGCAGCGCGTCGAGGTAGACCCAGCGGCCGTCCTCCCGCGCGAAGCGGCTGTGCTCGGCGAGCACGCCGGCCCGGCCGGCCTCGACGTAGTGGGCCCGGAAGCGGACCGTCCCGGTGCTGTCGAACAGACCGCCCTGTGCGGTCTCCAGCACCTCCAGGCGGGTCCACCGGGTGCCCGGGTCCAGCTCCAGCCGGGCCGGCCGGGTGCGTGAGTGCCAGCTGTGCCGCAGGTAGTCGGCGTCTCCGCGGGCGAACGCGCTGAACCGCGAGCGCATCAGCGCCTCCGCGGTGGCCGCCGTCGCGACGCCCCGGTGGACCGGCGCGCAGCAGTCCTCGTACGGCCGGCCCGACCCGCACGGGCAGGCGGTGGTCTGCTTCCCCATCCGACGATTCTCACCCGCCGCCCGGCCGCGCACGCGACGGGTCCCGCCGGGCGCCGCCATCCGTGCGCGGGGCAGCGCCGGCGGGGAAGCCGCACTAGTCTCCACGGACCATGAGCGCGAGCCCGACCCAACGCGACCTCGACCCGCAACGGGTGGGCCGCTACCTGACGGCCTCCCTCGGCCCGGCCGGCGAGGTGGTCGACTGCGGGCCGTTGAGCGGTGGCGGCTTCGCCGCGGTGTGGTGGGTGCGCCTGGCCGACGGCCGTGACGTGGTGCTCAAGGTCGGGCCACCGCCGCACGTGCCGCTGCTGCGCTACGAGACGGACATGATCGGCGCGGAGGCGCGCTACCTGCGCCTGGTGGCCGCCCGCGCGCCAGCGGTGCCGGTGCCGGCGCTGCTGCACCACGGCCGCCACCCCGAGCTGGGCGACTGGCTGCTCACCGCGCGGCTGCCCGGCCGTACCCTGGCGGACCTGACCCGGGCCGGCGCGGACGTCGGGCCGCTGCGCGCCGAGTTCGGCCGGGCGCTGGCCGCGCTGCACGCCGTCACCGGCGACCGCTACGGCTACGACGGCGGCCGCGCCACCGCCGGCACCTGGCCGGGCGCCTACACGGCGATGGTGGACGACCTGCTCGCCGACGCGGCCGACTGGGCGGTGCCGCTGCCGGTGCCCGCGTCCCGGATCCGCGCGCTGGTCGCCCGGCACGCGGCCGTCCTCGACGTGGTGCGCCGCCCGGCGCTGCTGCACTTCGACGGCTGGGCCGGCAACGTGCTGGCGGTGGACGGGCCCGACGGCACGCCCCGGCTCAGCGGCCTGGTCGACGGCGAACGGCACCTGTGCGGCGACCCGCTGCTGGACCTGGTGTCGCCGTTGCTGTTCCGCCGGGCCGAGGACGAGCCGGACGACCCGCTGGTCCGAGCCTACCGGGCGGCCGCGCCGTTCGCGCTGGACGAGGGTGCCCGGCGACGCCTCGGGCTCTACCGCCTGCACCTCTACCTGCTGATGACGGTGGAGATGCCCAGCCGGGGCATCACCGCCGAGTCCGACCCGGGCCGGGTGGCGCTGCTGGCCGAGCTGCTCGACGCCGAGCTGGCCGACCTGGCCGGGCCGGTCAGAGCCAGCCGGAGCGGCGGAACAACCGGTGCAGCGTCACCGCCGACGTCGCCATGAGCAGCAGCGCGCCGGCGTAGCCGTACCGCCAGTGCAGCTCGGGCATGTGCGCGAAGTTCATCCCGTAGACGCCGGCCACCGCGGTCTGCGAGGCGGCGATCGCCGCCCACGACGCGATCTTGCGCATGTCGTGGTTCTGCTCCACCGCGAGCTGCGCCAGCCGCGACTGGACCAGCGACGTGAGCAGCTCGTCGTAGGCGCCGATCCGCTCGACCGCCCGGCCCAGCCCGTCGGACACGGCGGTGAACCGCCGGCGCAGCACGGCCGGCGGGCCGCCGTCGGGGGAGTCCCACAGCGCGCGCAGCGCCGCCGGCAGCGGCAGCACCGCCCGCTTGAACTCCACCACCTCGCGCTTGAGCTGGTAGAGGTGCTGGATGTCGGCGCCGCGCTCGCGGGCGAACACGCTCTCCTCCACCCGCTCCAGGTCCCGTTCCAGGTGCTCGGCCACCTCCAGGTAGAGGTCCACCATCCGGGCGCAGACCGCGTACGCCACCGCCCACGGCCCCTCGGCCAGCACCTCCGGCCGGCGTTGCACCTCCTCGCGTACGGGCGCGAGCGCGCCGGTGGCGCCGTGCCGGACGGTCACCGCGAACCGGTCGCCGACGAACACCAGCACGTCGCCGGTGTCCACCACCTCGGAGGTGGCGGTCAGCTCGGTGTGCTCGACGTAGCCGGCGCTGCGCAGCACCAGCAGCGTCACGTCGCCGTAGCGCCGCAGGGTCGGCCGGTGCCCGTCGGCGAGCGCCTGCTCCACCGCCGGCTCGTCCAGCCCGAACGTCCGTCCGACCGCGGCCATCACCGCCGCGCCCGGCTCGTGCAGGCCGAGCCAGACGAAGGTACGCCGGCCGTGGCGGGCCCGGGCGTACGCGTCGGCGTAGTGCGGCCGGCCCGGTTCCCGCCGCCCGCCGACGTAGACCGCGCAGTCGACCACCGCGTCCGGGTTGACCCGCCGCGGCCGGCGCGCGCCGGTCGGGTCGACGCGCCCGAGCAGCCGTCCGACCACACCGGGCAGTCGCTGCCGCCACCGGATCCGGTCCACCCCACACCTCCGCCGCCCGGGAACCGACGGCCTACCGTACGGCCCGCGGCGCGACGGTGGTGTCCGGCCCGCGTCAGCGGGCGGCGGTGGCGAAGACGACGATGTTGTCGGGATAGTTGCCGGTACGCGGGTCGAAGCGCCCGCCGCAGGTGATCAGGCGCAGCCGGGACGCCGCGCCGCCGCCGTACACCCGCTCGGTGGGGAACCGCTCCTTCGGGTACGCCCCGACCCCGTCCACCGTGAACACCGCGGCGCGACCGTCGGCGCGGACCACCCGGACCGTGTCGCCGGGGCGCAGCCGGCCGAGGTCGAAGAAGACCGCTGGGCCGTGCTGCGAGTCGACGTGCCCGACCAGCACGGCGTTGCCGGCCTCGCCGGGCGCGGGGCCGGGGCGGTACCAGCCGGCGACCTCCGGGCGCTCCAGCGGCGGCACCTCCAGCGCGCCGTCGTCGTCGGTGGCGACCGGGACGATGTCGGCGTCCACCCCGATGCGGGGGATGACCACCCGCACCGGTGTCGACCGGGGGAGCGCCGGGCCGGCCGTGCCCGGGCGTTCGGTGGTCGGCGCGGCGGAGGCGCCGGGTTGGGGCGGTGACGCCGAGGTGCTGCCGAGACCGGCCGAGACCAGCCCGGCGCCGGTGGCGCCGGCGAGGGTGACGGCGGTGACGACGGCGACGGTGCGGACCCGTGACGGGCCGCCCGTCCGGCGGTCTGACGAGGACAGATCCCACCTCCGTGCGACGGGGACGGGGCGCCCGCGCCGGCCGTGCCGGCGCGGGCGCCCCCGTTCGACGATGCCGCGGCGGCCGTCAGGCGGTGGCGCCCGCCCGCCGCCGGCGACGGAACACCACGTACGCCCCGCCGGCGAGCGCCCCGGCGGCCAGCGCGCCGCCGGCGACCAGGACGCCGGTGTCGCCGTCCCGGCCGCCGGCGCCGGCCTGCGCGCCACCGATCGGGGTGACGGTGAACGTGGCGCTGCCGCCGTCGCTGCCGTCGCCGCAGGTCGAGGCGACCGTGTACGTGCCGAGCGTGAAGCCGGCGGTGAACAGCTCGGCGCTCAGCCCGCCACCCGCGGCCGCCGTGGTGGACCGGACGTTCTGGTCCCGGTCGGGCCCGGTGACCCGGAAGATCGCGTCACCGGCGTTCGGGTTGCACGTCGTGGTGAGCACCACGGTGCCACCGACCGGGGTGGTGGCGGGTGAGACTCTGGTGTCCGCCAGCGCGGCGGCCGGGAGCAGCAGTGCGCCGAGGCCCACGCCGACCGCCGCCGGTCCGAGAAATGACTGTGCCTTCATCCGCGTCTTCCCTCACTTTTCGTCCGCTGTCTGCGTGGGACGTCGTTCGGGTGGCCAACTCCGTGACTAGCACCGGTGTGGCCAACACTAGGAGGGTTGCGGCGGTCACTGGGGGTAATTGAGAAATCTTCGTTGCCGTCCGGTGTCCACCCTCCCGCCTCCCCGACGAGGACGGCCCGCACCTGCGTACGGCGTGCCAGTTCGTCACCGTCCGTCCGTTTCCCGCCGGCCTCCGGCGGAGTTCGGGGGCCGGGTCAGGTGGGTCCGTGCGAGGTCATCGCGGCGACCCACAGTGCCCTCGCCCGGTCCCGCCGGCGCCTCGCCAGCAGCGCGAAGCACACCGTGAGCACGACGAGATCGGGGTGCCGTCCGATCAGGTCGACGTCGACCGGCGCGCCGGCACGGGTCGAGGTGCGGGCGGCGACCCGGCCGCCGGGACGGGTCAGGACGCCCTCGTACCGCCGGAAGCCGCGCGGCGTGCTCCACCCGGCCGGGGCGTCCGTGCCGGCCCACCGGGCGAGCGGCGGCTCCAGGACGAGTACCGGCGCATCCGGCGGCCCGGCGGTGATCCGGAGCCGCCGCCGGCCCAGCGCCCGCAACGACCAGGTGCCCTCGGCGGTGGTCGCGTCGGCGCAGAGCAGGCCCCGACCGGCGCGCAGTGTGCCGCGCGGTGTGCCCGCCGTGGTCAGTGTCCAGAGTCGACGCCCGGTGCGGTGCAGTGTCATGTCGCTCATGTCGTCCCCCGTGGTCGTGTCCGTGCGGCTCACCCGGCCGGCGGCTCCGGTCGGACCAGTCCGGTGTCGTAGGCGAGGACCACCGCCTGGATCCGGTCCCGCAGGCCGAGCTTGGTGAGGATCGCGGAGACGTGGGTCTTCACCGTGGCGGTGCTCAGGTGCAGCCGGGCGGCGATCTCCGCGTTGGACAGCGCCCGGGCGGTCAGCGTGAGCACCTCCACCTCACGGGCGGTCAACGCCGCGAGCGCGCGGTCGGCGGTGGGCGCCGGGCCGGGCAGCCGGCCGGCGAACCGGTCCAGCAGCCGCCGCGTCACGGTCGGCGCCAGCAGGGCGTCGCCCCGCGCCACCACCCGCACCGCCTCGGCCAGGTCGGCCGGTCGGGTGTCCTTGAGCAGGAAGGCGCTCGCCCCGGCGCGCAGCGCGGCGTAGACGTGCTCGTCGACGTCGAACGTGGTGAGCATGACGACCCGGGCGGGACTGCCGGCGGCCACCAGCTCTCGGGTGGCGGCGATGCCGTCCTGGCGGGGCATCCGGACGTCCATCAGCACCACGTCCGGGCGGGTACGGGTCGCCACCGCGACCGCGTCGACGCCGTCCGCGGCCTCGCCGACCACGGTCAGGTCCGGCCGGGCGTCGAGGACCATCCGTAACCCGGCGCGGATCAGCTCCTGGTCGTCGGCCACCACCACGCGGATGCGCGCCCGCCCGCCGTCCGGCTCGCTCATCGGCCACCTTCCGTTCGCGACTGCGGGGCTCGCAACACCGGCTCACTCCTCGCGCTCACCGGCCACCTTCCGTTCGCGACTGCGGGGCTCGCAACACCGGCTCACTCCTCGCGCTCACCGGCCACCTTCCGTTCGCGACTGCGGGGCTCGCAACACCGGCTCACTCCTCGCGCTCACCGGCCACCTTCCGTTCGCGACTGCGGGGCTCGCAACACCGGCTCACTCCTCGCGCTCACCGGGCCGCCCCCACCGGTAGCTGCGCCCGTACCCGGAAGCCGCCGGCGGGCAGCGGGCCGGCGTCGAGCGTGCCGCCGAGCAGCCGGGCCCGCTCCCGCATGCCGACGATGCCGCGCCCCTCGCTCGTCCCGGACCGGCGGGCCGACGCCGAGCCGTCGTTGACCACCTCCAGGCGGAGCACGCCGCCGTCGTAGCGGACGTCGACGTCGGCGCGGGTGGCGTGCCCGTGCCGCAGCGCGTTGGTCAGCGACTCCTGCACGATCCGGTACGCCGACAGCTGCACCCCGCCGGGCAGCGCCTCGCCGTTTCCCTCGCGGCGCAACGTCACCGGCAGGCCCACCGCCCGGACGGCGTCGACGAGCGCGTCGAGCTGGGCCAGCCCCGGCTGCGGCGCGTCCGGATCGGACCCGTCGTCGGCGGTCAGCGCGTGCAGCATGGCCCGCAGCTCGGTCAGCGCCGACCGGGCCGCCACGTGGATCGACCCGAGCGCCGCGCGGGCCTGCTCCGGCTGCTGGTCGAAGACGTCCTCGGCGGCGACGGCCTGCACCGCGATCACCGCCACGTGGTGGGCGACCACGTCGTGCAGCTCCCGGGAGATCCGTTCCCGCTCGACCGCGCGTACCTGCCGCTCCCACGCGCAGCGGCGCTGCTCCTGGGCGCGCAGCAGCTCGCCGACCGACCAGCCGAGGCCCAGCCCGGTCGCGGCGAGCAGCATGTCCCGCCAGTCGCCGGTCACCAGCTTCCACGGCGTGGGCGCCACCAGCAGGCCGAGCGCGACCAGCGAGAACCGGGGTCGCCGCAGCCGGGCGACGTAGGACAGCGGCGCCGCCACCAACCCGAGCCAGCCGAGCTGCGGGCAGAGCGCCTCCAGGCCGACGCCGGCCAGCGCGGCGACCGCGAGGGCGTACCCGGGTCGGCGCCGGATCCACAGCAGACAGCTGGCCTGCAGCACGGCGAGGCCGACCGCGACGGCGGTCCCGCCGGCCGTGGCCGGGCCGGCGTCGGACGTCAGCAGCACGAGCAGGGACACGCCGAGGCAGGCGGCGGCGATGCCGCCGTCGAGCAGCAGCAGGAACCGGGGCCGGGAAGACGCACACCTCATGTCCCGGATGCTAGGCCGCCGGCCGGCCGGCCCTCATCGGCCGCGAGACGGAGATCCCGGCCGTCAGTGGTCCCCGGGACGGAGTCGGGAACCGGTCGCCGGCGCGATCCGCCCGACCCGTCGCCGGCCCTAGCGTCGTCGCCAGTCGATCCCACCGCACCGGAGGTACGCGCCGATGGAGACCACGATTCCGAGCACCGCCGTCCGCCCGGCCCGCCGCCGCGACCGGCTGCTCACCGTGCTGGCCGCCACCGCCGCCACGCTGCTGGGCTGGGTGGTCGCGGTGCCGCTCGCCGGGGTGGAGCTCACCGCGCGTGGTGGTGGCGCCGCCGCGCAGCGGGTCACGCCGGTGGCCGTCGCCGTCAGCACGCTGCTCGCCGGGCTGGCCGGTTGGGCGTTGCTGGCCCTGCTGGAGCGGCTCACCGGCCGGGCCCGGCCGGTCTGGACGGTGGTCGCCGTGCTGGTGCTGGCGCTGTCGCTGCTCGGGCCGGTGGGCGCGGGGGTCGGGTCGGCGGCGACGGTCACGCTGGTGGCCCTGCACCTGGTGGCCGCCGCCGTGCTGGTGCCCGGGCTGCGGCGTACCGCCGGCCGTTGACCGGCCGGGCCCGGGACCGCCGCGACGGGGGCGGGCGGCTCCGGGCCCGGGCCGCGCGGGTCAGCCGGCCGCGACCGGCTCCGGCAGCGGCTCGCCGGTCTCCAGCAGGCTCTTGAGGCTGGCCAGCAGTTCCGGCCAGCCTCCGCTGCCGTCGAGTTGGCCGCTGATCGCCCGGTACATCTCGCTGTCCGGCGAGAAGTCGTCGTGGATCACGGTCAGCCGGACGGTCCCGCCCTGCGGTACGAGGTCGAATGTGACCGTGGACCGGCGCTCGCCGAGCCGGGCGGCCAGTTCCTCGTCGGACCACCCGAAGTGCGCGGCGTGCTCGGGTTGGAAGCCGTGCCAGGTGTACGCGAGCCGCCGGTACGGTTCGGCGACGAGCACCCGCTGACCGAGGTCGCGCGGCTCGTCGTCCGGCGTGTCCTGCCAGAGCAGCGGCGAGCCGGCCCGCCAGTCGGAGACGAGCGTGACGCCGCCCCAGTAGCGGCGGGTGAACGCGGGCTCGGTCAGGGCCTGCCAGAGCCGCTCGGGCGTGGTCCGGACGTAGGTGGTGTAGACGAACGTGGGGCTCTCCATGGGCTGCCGCTCCAATGCTGTCCGCAGGTCGGCGAGGGCGCGGGCGCGCTCCCGGTGGTAGCGGCCGATCCAGCGGTCGGCCACCGCGTTGATGGGGGCGGCGTCGAGGTGGTGCAGCTTCTCCCGCCCCCGCCTGATGGTGGTGACCAGGCCGGCGGCCTCCAGCACCGCGAGGTGCTTGCTCACCGACTGCCGGCTCATGTCCAGCCCGGCGCACAGCTCGCGCAGGCTCTGGCCGTTGCGGGCGTTCAGGCGGTCGAGCAGGCGCCGCCGGCTGGGGTCGGCCAGCGCCCGGAAAACGTCGTCCACCCGTCACTCCACTCACCGGAAAGAGGCAACCCTATGGTTGCTCGTTCGAGCATATGCACCTCGAAGGCTGCCTGTCCATCCGAAGCTAGCCTCCTAGGACGCCTCAGGCGGAGTGAGGCCGGCGACGATTTCCGCGCCGCGGATGTCGAGAACGGGTGGTCGGCTCCGTCCCCGGGGTGAACACGGTCAGAATGGCCGCACCCGATCCGAGGAGAGTCACCATGGCGAAGTACCTGCTGCTGAAGCACTACCGCGGCGGCCCGACCCCGGTCGTCGACATGCCACAGTTCGACCGGTGGACGCCGGAGGAGTTCTCGGCGCACGTGCAGTACATGAAGGACTTCGCGGCCCGGCTGGAGGAGACCGGCGAGTTCGTCGACTCCGAGGCGCTCGCCCCGGAGGGCACGTTCGTGCGCTACGACGGCGAGGGACGCCCGCCGGTGACCGACGGCCCGTTCGCCGAGACGAAGGACCTGATCGCCGGCTGGATGGTGATCGACGTGGACAGCTACGAGCGGGCCCTCGAACTCGCCGCCGAGCTGTCGGCCGCGCCGGGACAGGGCGGCCGGCCCATCCACGAGTGGCTGGAGATCCGGCCGTTCATGACCGCGCCGCCCACCATCACGGAGTGACCGCTCCGATGGACGAGGTTCTGCTCCGGAACCTCACCCCGGTCGTCCTCGGGGTCCTCGTCCGCCGCGGGGTCGACTTCGCGGCGGCCGAGGACGCCGTGCAGGACGCGCTGGTCGAGGCGTGGCGCGTCTGGCCGGCCGATCCGCCGCGCGACCCGAGGGCGTGGCTGGTCACCGTGGCCTGGCGTCGGTTCCTCGACACCGCCCGCGCCGACGCCGCCCGGCGGCGGCGGGAGGACGCGGTGGACGAGGAGCCGCCGCCGGGCGCGGTGTCCGACGTGGACGACACACTGCAGCTCTACTTCCTCTGCGCCCACCCGTCGCTGACGCCGTCGGCGGCGGTCGCGCTCACGTTGCGCGCCGTCGGCGGCCTCACCACCCGCCAGATCGCCCGGGCGTACCTGGTGCCGGAGGCGACCATGGCGCAGCGGATCAGCCGGGCCAAGCGCACCGTCGCCGGCGTACGGTTCGACCAGCCCGGTGACGTCGCCACCGTGCTGCGCGTGCTCTACCTGGTCTTCAACGAGGGCTACTCCGGCGACGTCGACCTGGCCGCCGAGGCGATCCGGCTGACCCGGCAGCTCGCCGCCGCCGTCGACCACCCGGAGGTGGCCGGGCTGCTCGCGCTGATGCTGCTGCACCACGCCCGCCGGTCCAGCCGGACCGCGCCCGACGGCAGCCTGGTGCCGCTGGCCGAGCAGGACCGCAGTCGCTGGGACACCGGCCTGATCACCGAGGGGGTGGCGATCCTGCAGACCGCCCTGTCCCGCGACCGGTTGGGCGAGTTCCAGGCCCAGGCCGCCGTCGCGGCCCTGCACGCCGACGCGCCCACCGCGGCGGAGACCGACTGGGTGCAGATCGTCGAGTGGTACGACGAACTGGTCCGCCTCACCGACAGCCCGGTCGTCCGGCTGAACCGGACGGTGGCGGTCGGCGAGGCGGACGGCCCCCGGGCCGGGCTGGCCGCCCTGGCCACGCTCGACGACACGGTGCCCCGGCACACCGCGGTCGCCGCGTACCTGCACGAACGCGACGGCGACCGGTCCACGGCCGCGCGGCTCTACGCCGAGGCGGCCCGGAAGGCCCTCAACCTTGCCGAACGCGACCACCTGACCCGCCAGGCCGCCCGCCTCAACACCGATGCTCACCTCCGGGCCGGGGGGACGGGAGTCGCCGAATGAGTACCGGACGCCACGCGCTGCTCGACCGGCTCGCCGACCACCTCGCCGGGTGCCGGCCGCCGCACCCGCTGCGGGTGGCGATCGACGGACCCGACGCGGCCGGCAAGACCTGGCTGGCCGACGACCTGGCGCGTGTGCTGGGATTGCGGCGGCCGGTGGCGCGGGTGAGCGTGGACGGGTTCCACCGGCCCGCCGCGGTGCGCACGGCCCGGGGCCGACTGTCGCCGGATGGCTACTACCTCGACTCCTTCGACTACGAGACGCTCGTGGACCGGGTGCTGCGCCCGCTCGGCCCCGGCGGCAACCGGCGCTACCTGCCGGTCGCGTACGACGTGCGCGCGGATGCGCCGGTGACGGCCGAGCCGGTGACCGCGCCGACCGACGCGGCGCTGCTGGTCGACGGCGTGTTCCTGCTCCGGCCGGAGCTGCGGGAGCACTGGGACGTGACGGTCCACCTGCACGTCGGACCGGAGGAGACGCTGCGCCGGGCGCTGGTCCGGGACCTCGACGTGTTCGGCTCGGCCGACGAGGTGCGCCGTCGCTACCGGGAGCGGTACCTGCCGGGGCAGGAGCTGTACCGGGCGCGAGCGCGCCCCGGGGAGCGGGCCGACGTGGTGCTCGACCTGACCGATCCGCTGGCCCCGGCGGTACTGGCCTGGCGGCGGTAATCCGCTCGGCTCGGCGCGTCGCCGCTGGTAGCTTGCCTCGTCGTGACGGGGGAACGGCTCGGCGGGCGCTTCGCCCGCCTGTGGACCGCGAGCACGCTGTCCGCCCTGGGCAGCGGCACGGCCACCGTGGCCGCCCCGCTGTACGTGGCGTCGCGCACCGACGACCCGCTGGTGGTCTCCGCCGGCGCGGCGGTGTCGTGGCTGCCGTGGCTGCTGTTCGCGCTGCCCGGCGGCGTGCTGGCCGACCGGGTGGACCGGCGTCGGCTGATGGTGCTCATCGACTGGGTGCGGGTCGTCGCGCTGGTCGTGCTGGCCGCCGCGATGCTCACCGACCGGGCCGGGGTGGCGCTGCTCTACGTGGTGCTGTTCGTGGTCAACACCGGCGAGGTGGTGTTCCGCACCGCCGCCCAGGCGGTCCTGCCGGCGGTGGTGCCCCGGTCCCGGCTGGAGCGGGCCAACGGCTGGCTCAACGGCGGCACCCAGGTCACGCAGAACATGGTCGCCGGTCCGCTGGGCGGCTTCCTGTTCGTGCTCGCGGCGGCGGCGCCGTTCGCGCTCAACGCCGGCACGTACGCGCTCAGCGCCGTGCTCGTCGGTCTGCTCGCCGGCACGTACCGGGGGGAGGGGAAGCCGGCCGGGCCGCGCTCGGCGCGGGCGGAGATCGCCGAGGGGTTCCGGTGGCTGCTGTCGCAGCGGCTGCTGCGCACCATGACGATGCTGATCGGGCTGCTCAACGTCACGCTGACCGCCGCGCTCGCGGTGCTGGTGCTGCTGGCCAAGGAACGGCTGGGCCTCGGCTCGGTCGGCTACGGTGCGTTGTTCACCTGCATGGCGGTGGGCGGGCTGCTCGGCTCGGTGGTCGGCGACCGGTTGGTCGCCGCGATCACCGCCACCTGGACGGTCCGGGTGGGTCTGCTGATCGAGGCCGTCCTGCACCTGGCGCTGGCCGCCTCCCGCAGCGCGGTGGTGGTCGGGCTGGCGTTGTTCGCGTTCGGGGTGCACAGCGCGCTGTGGAACATCGTGGCGAACTCGTTGCGCCAGCGCCTCACCCCGACGGCTCTGATGGGCCGGGTGGGCAGCACGAACCTGTTCATCGCGGCCGGCGGCAACTGCGTCGGCGCGCTGCTCGGCGGGGTGGTGGCCGCCCGCTACGGCATCACCGCGCCGTACTGGGTGGGGTTCGTGGTGGCGGTCGCGGTGACGGCCGCGACGTGGCGGGTGTTCGACCGGGCGGTCGTGGCCGCCGCGTACGCCGATCCGGCGCCGGAGCCGACGCTGCCGGCGGCCAGGTGACGCTCAGGGAAGCGGTGGCACCGGCAGCGTGACGCCCTGCGCGGCGGCCCGGTGGGCCAGCTCGATCAGCTCGACCACGGCGACGGAGTCCGCCGGGTCCACCGGCAGCGGCCCGCCGTCGCGCAGCGCCGCCGCCACGTCGGCGTAGAAGTCCTGGTAGCGGCCGGCCTCGGTGGGCACGGCCCGCAGGTCGCCGTCGGCGCCGAGCCGGCCGTACCGCTCCGGGTCGACCTCGCCCCACCCGGGCTCGCCGGGCCGCCGGCCGTCGCGCAGCGCGGCCTCCTGCGGGTCCAGTCCCCAGGTGGTCCAGGCGGCCCGGTCGCCGAGCACCCGGAAGCGCGGGCCGAGCTGGGCGGTCACCGCGCCCATCCACAGGTGCGAGCGCACGCCGCCGCGGTGGGTGAGCGCGACGAACGCGTCGTCGTCGACCTCGGCGCCCGGCCGTCGCCGGTCCACCTCGGCGTAGACGCGTTCCACCGGGCCGAACAGCTGCACCGCCTGGTCGACCAGGTGGGCGCCGAGGTCGAACAGCGCGCCGCCGGCCTCGTCGGGCGCGGCGCTCTCCCGCCAGCCCGGCTTGATCGCCGGGCGCCAGCGTTCGAACCGTGACTCGAACCGGGTGACCCGGCCCAACTCACCGGCCTCGACGAGGCGGCGTACGGTGCGGAAGTCGCCGTCCCAGCGCCGGTTCTGGAACACCGTCAGCGGCACCCCGGCGGCCGCGGCCTCGGTCACCAGCGAGCGGCCCTGCGCGGCGGTGGGCGCGATCGGCTTGTCCACCACCACCGGCAGCCCGGCCGCGACCGCGGCGCGGGCCAGCGGCACGTGCTGCCGGTTCGGCGTGGCCACCACCACCAGGTCGAGCGTGGCGGCGGACCGCCACAGCGTCTCGGCGTCGTCGACCACGCGGGCGTCGGGGTGCTCGGCGTGGGCCTGCGCGCGTCGCTGCGGGTCGCGGGTCACCACCGTGTCCAGCCGCAGCCCGTCGGTGGCGGCGATCAGCGGGGCGTGGAACACCCGTCCGGCGATGCCGTACCCCAGCAACCCCACCCGCAGCGGCGCCCGTGTCATGCGGCCGAATCTACGCGGCGCGCCGGCGGCGGGCGGCGGGGTCCCCGGCGGCGCTCACCGGCCGTGTGACAGCGTGGGCGGGTGCACGCATCCTCCCCGGCCGACGTCGACCTCGCGCTGGTCGGCGGCGGTGGCGCCGCCTCCCTGGTCCTGGCCGCCCTGGACCGGCACGGGGTGAGCGGCCTGCGGGTCGCCGTGGTCGACCCGGTGCGCAAACGTGGTCAGGACCGCACCTGGGCGTTCTGGGGCACGCCCGGCGACGACCTCGACCCGCTGCTGAGCGCGAGCTGGTCGCAGGTCGACGTGGTCACGGCGGCCGGCCGCCGCGTCCTGTCGCTGGACCCGCTGCGGTACGCCATGCTCCGCTCCGCCCCGGTCTACGACCGGGCTGCCGAGGCGGAGCGGCGGCTGGACGCGGTCCGGATCGGCGCACCGGCGGGGGAGTTGCGCGACGACGGGCACCGGGTCACCGTGTGCGATCCGGAGGGACGCCCGCTGGTGCGGGCCGGCTGGGTGCTCGACTCCCGTCCGCGCCCGCCGTCCCGGCCGGGGCGGACCAGCTGGTTGCAGCACTTCCGGGGCTGGTGGCTGGCGGCCGACCGGCCCACGTTCGACCCGGGCCGGGCGGTGCTGATGGACTTCCGGACCCCGCAGCCGCGGCGCGGGGTCTCCTTCGGCTACGTGCTGCCGGTCGACGACCGGTTCGCGCTGGTCGAGTACACCGAGTTCGGGCCGGCGCTGCTCGACGACGCCGGCTACGACGCGGCGCTGCGCGGCTACGCCGCCCTGACCGGCCTGGACCTGACCGCGCTGCGGGTGCGGGAGGTGGAGAACGGCGTCATCCCGATGACCGACGGCCCGTTCGTCGCCCGCCCGAGCCCGCGCGTGGTGCGGCTGGGCACCGCCGGCGGGGCCACCCGCCCGTCCACCGGTTTCACGTTCTCCGCGATGCTCCGCCAGGCCGACCAGGTGGCCCGGGCGTTGGCCGTCGGCCGGCCGCCGGTGCCCGCGCCGGCATACCCGGGACGGCACCGGTGGATGGACGCGGTGGCGCTGCGCGCCCTGGACCGGGGGCACGTGGACGGGGTGGGGTTCTTCGACCGGCTGTTCGACCGGAACCCGCCGGAGCGGGTGTTGCGCTTCCTCGACGGCGCCACCACCCCCGCCGAGGACCTGGCGGTGATGCGGTCCAGCCCGCTGCTGCCGATGACCGGCGCGGTGGTCGGCGACGCCGTCGGGCGGCTGCGCGCACGGCTGCGCCGCGACTAGCCCCGGCCCAGTTCGGCGGCCACCCGGTCGCGTACCAGCAGCCGCAGCCGTTCCATCGGGTCGCCGTCGCCCGCGCCGAGCCGGTTGCGCACCGCCGCCACGGACAACCCCAGCTCCGGGTACGCGAACGCGAGGCTGCCGCCGCTGCCGGCGGTGCCGAACGACCCGTCGTCGTCGACGGCGTAGCCCAGCCCGAACGTGCTCTCCTGCCCGAACACCCACTCCGGCGCGCGGACCGCCGGGGCGGACATCGCGCGCAGCCGGTCGGGGGAGACGAGCCGGACGCCGTCGACCGGGCCGAGCAGCGCCGCGTACATCCGGGCCGCCGCGCGGGCGCTCATCGTGCCCACCGACGGCACCTCGGCACGCAGCACGTCGGGACGGCCGCCGATTACCGTGTCCGGGCGGACCCCCGGCGGGGCCACCGCGTCGAAGTGCGGCAGGTTCGCCCCGGCCCAGGTCATCAGCGCGGACAGGCCGGCGTCCTCCAGCCGCGCCAGCCGGGGCAACTCCGCCTCCGGTACGGCGAGGAACAGCTCCCGGGTCACGCCGAGCGGCCCGGCCACCTCCTCGGCGAGCACCTGCGACACCGACCGGCCGGTGACCCGGCGGACCACCTCGCCGACCAGCCACCCCCAGGTCCAGGCGTGGTACGCCAGTCGTTCGCCGGGCGCCCACAGCGGCTCCGCGTCGGCGAGCAGCGCGGACATCCGGGACCAGTCGGTGAAGTCGTCCGGGGTGACGTCGGCGGGCAGGGCGGGCAGGCCGGCGGTGTGGGTGAGCACGTGCCGCAGCGTGATGCCGTCCTTGCCGTGCCGGGCGAACTCCGGCCACACCCGGGCCAGCGGCAGGTCGACGTCGAGCCGGCCCTGCTCGGCCAGCACGTGCACGACGGTGGCGGTCAGGCCCTTGCCGGTGGAGACCGCGTGCACCGGGGTGTCGGCGGTCATCGGTCGCCCGGTGCCGGTGTCGGCGAGCCCGGCCTGCTCCTCGACGATCGACGTGCCGTCGAGGTAGGCGGCCACCTGGACGCCGGCCTCCCGTCCGGAGGTGACCAGGTCGTCGAGCGCGGCGCGTACCTCGGCCCGCAGGCCGTCCCACCTGTTGTCCATGATCAGGGAGCCTGCCAGAGCGCGGTGTCGTCGTCGTCCGGTTTTCCGTGGTCGGCGAGCAGCCGGGCGCGCAGCGCCGCGATCGTGTCCTCGCCGACGCCCAGCCGCCCGGTGACGTAGCCGCGCACCGAGCCGTGTGCCGCCACCAGGTCGGCCAGCACCAGCCGGATGATCTCGGCCGGCGCCCGCCCGTACGCGGGCCAGCGCGGCGACGCGCCCCCGTTGCGCTCCCGCCACTCGGCGACCAGCCGCCCGGTCGCCTGCTCGGTCACCGCGAAGTCGGCCGCGATCTGGTCCTCGTCCACCCCGAGCAGGGCGAGCACCAACGCGGCGAGCAGCCCGGTGCGGTCCTTGCCGGAGGCACAGTGGAACACCAGCGGGTGCTCGCCGTGGGCGATCACCTCCAGCGCCTCGCGCAGCTCGACCACGCCGTCCTCGGCCACCTCGGCGTACCGGTCGGCCAGGTGGCGCCACGGGTCGACGTCCGGGTCGATGTCGGCCTGGACGTAGGGGCGGTGCTCGATGCTCAGGTTGTGCCAGGTCACGCCGAGGCTCTCCGGGGCCCGGCCGCGCTCGGCGATCTCCCACGGGTAGCGCAGGTCGATCACGGTGCGGACACCGAGCGCCGCGAACCGGGTCAGGTCGACTCCGGCGAGCTTGGCCAGGGAGTCGGAGCGGTAGAGCCGGCCCCGGGCGACGACACGGCCGTCGACGGTGCGCCGGCCACCGAGGTCACGGAAGTTGCACAGGGTGTCGAACCGCGGCGGTACGGGCATGTCGGCACGCTAGCCGCCGGCGGCGGGTCGGGTGGTCCCGCCGGACGGCGTACCCGGTAGGTTGCCGGGCATGGCGGAGGCGGATTCCGGCCGGGTCGTGGAGATCTGGACCGACGGCGCGTGCAGCGGCAATCCCGGTCCTGGCGGCTGGGGCGCGGTGCTGCGCTGGGGCGGGCACGAGCGGGAGCTGTGCGGCGGCGAGGCGACCCCCACCACCAACAACCGGATGGAGCTGACCGCCGCCATCCGGGCGCTGGAGAGCCTGACCCGCCCGGTCACCGTACGGCTGCACACCGACAGCACCTACGTGCGCAACGGCATCACCGGCTGGCTGAACGCGTGGAAGCGCAACGGCTGGCTGACCGCGGCCAAGCAGCCGGTGAAGAACGCCGACCTGTGGCAGCAGCTGGAGGCCGCCTGCGCCCGGCACGACGTCACCTGGCTGTGGGTCAAGGGGCACAACGGGCACCCGGAGAACGAACGCGCCGACGCGCTGGCCAACCGGGGCATGACGGAGGCGCGGGGCGGCGGCGCACCGGCCACCCCGCGCGCGGCGTCCGCTCAGCGCAGCGGGCGGCCCTCCTCGATCTCCTCCGGCCCGTCGGCCGGGTCGGCGGTGCCGGAGACCGCGTCCACGTCGTAGCCGGCCCGGCTGGTGTCCCGCGCCGAGCGCCGGTCCTCGGCCGGCAGATCGGCGAAATCGTCGCCCGTGTCGTCGGTGCTGTGCAGGGACTCACCCGGCGGCCGCAGGGACGCCTCGTACGCGGTGGCGCCGTCCGGTTCGTCGGTGGTGGCGCGGCCGAAGGACTCTTCACTGGTCATGTCGCACTCCTGCCCGAAGCGGGTGGCGGCAAACGTTCAGCGGGCCGCGTCGGGGTGGGTCGGCATCGAGGAGCCGCCGGAACTGCTGCCGGAGGCCCCGCCGGCCATCCCGGACCCGTCGTCCTCGGTCACCTCGTCCGGTGGCGGCGCGTCCGGTGCGGGGGCCGGCACGTCGGTGTCCGCCGCCACCTGGACCAGGGGGACCTGCCCCGCCTCGTCCTCGGCGTGCGCCGGGTCGACCGGTTCCTCACCGTCGCGTGCCCGATATCCCACCGGTCCGCCTCCCGTCGGTCGAGCGCCGTCCCCGCCGCCTACCCGCCCCCACCCCAGAAAAACCCCACCCCCTGCGCGCCCCCGCCCCCTCCCGCCCTCGCCCTCCCACCCTCCCGGCGTCGCGCTTCCGCCCTCGCCGCCCTCGCACTTCCGCCCTCGCCGCCCTCACGCTTCCGCCCTCGCCGCCCTCGCGCACCCGCCCTCCCGCCTTCGTGCTCCCGGCTTCGCCCTCCCGGCATCGCCTTCCGCCCCGGCCCGCCTCCGCCCCTTCCCGCAGCACGGGACCAGCGTCCCGACCTCCGGAACGCGCTGGAGATCTTGGTACGTAAGTGCCCCCATGGCGGACTCAATCGGTGGTTGCAACACCTAGTAGCTGGGTCATCTTCTCACCGGGGGTGGCCCAGCCCAGGGTCATGCGGGGGCGGTCGTTGAGTTCGTCGGCGATGGCGTTGAGGCCGGTTTGGTCGATGGTGGTGAAGTCGAACTGGCCTTTGGGGAAGTACTGGCGTAGTAAGCCGTTGGTGTTCTCGTTGCTGCCGCGTTGCCAGGGGCTGTGTGGGTCGCAGAAGTAGACCGGGCAGTCGGTGGCGATGGTGAAGTCGCGGTGCCGGGCCATCTCTGTGCCCTGGTCCCAGGTCAACGAGGCCCGCAACCGCTGCGGTAGCCAGGTCATCGCCGCAGCCAGCTGAGACACGACGTGTTCGGACACCTTGCCCTCGGGCAGCCCGACCAGGATCACGAACCGGGTAGCACGTTCCACCAGGGTCGCGATCGCGGAACCACCGCGTCCACCCCGACGTACTCCCTCGAGCAGGTCGCCCTCCCAATGCCCGGGCACCGCCCGATCGGCGACCTCAGCGGGTCGGGCGCTGATGTTCAACCCGAGCCACGGCCGCACGGAGCGAACCGCCGCCGCGGCCACCGGCCGGCGCCGACGCGCCGCCCGCCCAGACCGCAGGGCCACCTGACGGGACAACTCGGCACGCAGATTCCCCCGCGCCTGCAGGTAGATCGCCTGATAGATCGTCTCGTGCGACACATGCATCTCCGGCCGCAGCGGGTACTCCAGCCGCAGCCGAGCGGCGATCTGCTGCGGCGAACGACGTCGACGCAGCATATCCAGCACCGTCTGACGCAACAGCCCGTCAACAGCTAGCCGCGGCACACGCTTGGCGCGGTTATGCCGCAGAAACGACGCCCACTGCGCCATCGACGGCTGATACCGCTGCCCGTAACGCTCGAACCGGCCCACCTCCCGCGAGACAGTCGACACCGCCCGCCCCAACCGACGCGCGATCGACCGCAACGACTCACCAGCCGCCCGACCCAACCCAATCTGCTCCCGCTCCAGCGGGCTCAACCTCGACGCCACAACCACCCCAACGAAGATCATCCGAAGGGTGTTGCAACCACCGGTTGAACCCGCCCATGAGGGCCGTTCGGTACCAAGATCTCGAACCAGGTGGGTCGCGGGGAGCGAGCATCGGTTGACGGGCGCACGACCGGGGCGTCGCTGTGTCCCGCTCGTCGATAAGACTCCGCCTCATAGATGTGCCCCTGAGGTATCCGGGTGAGCGGATACCGTCCGGCTCCCGGCCTCGCGCTCGCGTTGATCAAGGAGTTTGCGTCATGGATCACCGTCGAACCGACACAAACTCCTTGATCAACGCGAGCCCGGTGCCCGGTCGGGTGGGGTGGCCGGGTGGGTGGGCCGCTTGGGGGGGTCAGCGGGGTCGTCGGCGGGTGCGGGGTGGGCGCGTCGGGGTGACGGTCAGGGACCAGTGCGCGGGGCGGCGCAGTCCGCGCGGGAGGACCGTGCGGTGGTCGCCACGCGCGGCGTCGAGCTGGGACTGGTGCGTGAACAGGCACTCGCCCAGGTCGGCGCCGCGCAGGTCGGCCCCGCGCAGGTCCGCGCCGGTCAGGTCGGCGGCGCCGAGCCGCACGCCGCGCAGGTCCGCCCCGATCAGACAGGCGCCCCGCAGGTTCGCCCCGGTCAACGCGGCGCGGCGCAGGTCGACGCCGATCAGCATCGCGCCCCGCCGGTCGGCCCCGGCCCGGCCGGCGCGGGCCTGCTCGCCGGCGCGCGACAACAGCCGGTTGACCGTGTTCCGGTGGGCGTCGACGTCGAGGGCGAGCAGTTCCTCCGGGGTCCCGTCGGTGAGTCGGCCGGTCTCGTCCAGCGCGGTGGTCAGCTCGTCGCGCAGCGGGCCGGGCGGGGCGAGGCGGACCGCCTCGGTCAGGTACCAGAGCAGCTCGTGCAGCGGTCGCAGCACCGCGAACGTGTCGAACATCCGCCGTGCGGTGGCCGGGTCGGTCCGCCAGGCGCGGCCGGCGAAGGTGCCCTGGGTGAGGTGCTGGCCGGCGCCGAAGCAGTCGAAGACGGTGCACCCCGGGAAGCCTCGTTGCCGCAGCTCGCCGTGGATGCCGCAGCGCGAGTCGGCGCGCAGGTTCGGGCACGGCTGCCCGGCCGGCTTGTCGACGGCGAAGTCGGCCGACGCGGCGAACGCCGGCGCGACGCAGCAGACGCCCGCGCACCGCGCGCAGTCCGCCCGCAGCTCCCGCGTTCCCGCGACCCCACCGCTCGCCACCACCCGCATCTCCTCCCGAACCGACGCCCCGCCCAGCTCCCGCCCATTCTCCGCCCGCCGATCCCACACCCCCACCCACCCCCACCCACCCCGCCGTCGATCATGAAGTTGACCGGGGATAAATCGGTCAGCGGATGCCGCCAACTTCATGATCGACGGAGTCGGGTCGGTCCCGGGGTGGGGTGGGTGGGTCAGAAGGTGAAGAGGGTGGCGGTGGCGCGGCGCAGCAGGCAGGTGTTGGCGAAGGTGCGGGTGTAGGTGACCGGGCGGTCCTGCCAGAAGCCCACCGCCCGGGCGACCACCGGGGCGTACTGGGAGGTGCAGGGGTCGGCGTCCACGTCGAGCGCGTCGAGGTGGCCGTCGACGCGGGCGACCAGCCGGCAGGCGGCGACCGGGTCGGGGTGCAGGCCGCCGGCAGGCCCGCAGACGAGCACGGTGGCGCGGACGTCGGCGTCGCCGGCGTCGACGGTGAGCAGCAGCACCGAGGGCGTCTCCAGGCCGGGGCGCGGCGCCGCGGCGGCCGGACCGGCGGCGGTCACCGCGGCGAGGGCGCCGAGCGCGGCGGCCAGGGCCAGGGCGGCGGTACGTCGGGCGAAGGGCATGGGTCGTCCTTCCGTCGGGGCCCGGGTGTGGGCCGATGGACGGCCCGGACGTCGGGTGAACCGGGCCGCCGAGAACCCTAGGTGGACGGTGTGAACGCGAAGCGTCACGAAGTGTTACACCGTCCGGCCAGAGTGGGCGTCGGCTGTGACACCGGTGCGCGGGAATGCCCGATCGGCTGACAACCGTGTCCACGCTCCGGCGCACCGCATTCCGAAAACGGGAAACGGATACCTGAACGGCTGACAACCGAATAGCGCCGTTATTGCGCCGATGCTTTCCGTAGGCCGGATCGTTGTCAATGCACGACAACCGGAACGGCCGTTACCGGAACGATTCCTTTCGGTGTCGGCGCGCGCATTACCGTCGGGTGGCAGGGCGTTTTCGACCCGTCGGGAGGACTCCCCATGAGCGACCTTTCCCACCCGCCTTCCTTGACCGAACCCGGCCGTCCGGGTGCGGGGGAACCGGCGGTCGAGGCCGGAAACACGCCGCCCGCCGGCCGCCGCGAATTCGTCGGCCGTTCGCCGAACCAGCTGGCCTGGCTGCGCCTCAAGCGGGACCGCACGGCCCGGGCCAGCGCCGTCACGCTGGTCGTGGCGGCCCTGGTCGCCCTCGGTGCGCCGCTGCTGAGCCGTCTCACCGGAATCGATCCGACCGACAAGTTCGTCGACCGGCTCAACGATTTCGGAATGCCGATCGGCTATGCCGGTGGAATCAGCGCCGACCACTGGCTCGGGCTCGAACCCGGAAGTGGTCGGGACATCCTGCTCCAGTTGGTCTACGGCCTGCGTACGTCCCTGTTCATCGCATTCGCCTCGGCGGCCGTGGCGTCGTGCATCGGGGTCGCGGTCGGCGTCCTGGCCGGGTGGGCCCGAGGCTGGCTGGACAGCGTCGTCAACTGGCTGATCGACCTCACCCTGGCGTTCCCGTTCCTCATCTTCGCGCTCGCCGTGATCCCGATCCTGCAGGACCGCTTCTACACCGACCGGGAGGCGCCGTCGCCGGCCTTCCGGGTGGCCCTGATCGTCGCCACCTTCGGGTTGTTCAGCTGGACGTACACCGCGCGCCTGGTCCGCGGGCAGGTGATCTCCCTGCGGGAGCGGGAGTTCGTCGACGCGGCCCGGGCCGCCGGCGCCGGCACCGGGCACATCCTGCTGCGTCAGCTGCTGCCGAACATCTGGGCGCCGATCCTGGTCACCGTCTCGCTGATGGTGCCGCAGTTCATCGCCATCGAGGCGGCGCTGGCGTTCGTCAACATCGGCGTCACCGAACCCACGCCCGACCTGGGCCGCATGATCTTCAACAGCATCGGCTACGTCGCGAGCGACCCCTGGTACACCCTGTTCCCCGGGTTGACGATCTTCTTGCTGGTCCTGGCGTTCAACCTGCTCGGTGACGCGCTGCGCGACTCGCTGGATCCCCGCTCCACCCGGTAGTCCCCACGGCCATTCACGTGCCCGGCCGGCGGGGGCCGCCGGGCGAGGAAGGGAGCACACCGTGCGCGCACGAACCCGGACACTGACCGGTGTCCTCGCCGCGGCGGCACTGGTCGCCGCCGGCTGCAGCCCCACCACCGACGACAGCGGCGGCGACGATCAGGAGACCAAGACCCAGAGCGGCTCGATCTCGTACGAGGCCGCCGACAACCAGGGCCCGGCGAAGGCGGTCGACGGGGCGAGCCGCGGCGGCACGCTGACCGTCATGCAGCCGACCGACTTCGAGCACCTCGACCCGGCCCGCAACTACGTCAACGTGCAGCAGGTGGCCGGCGGCATGCTCTACCGCTCCCTCAACGGCTACAAGGAGGACGGCAGCGGCAAGCTGCTGCTCGTCGGCGACCTGGCGACCAACCCCGGCAAGGACGTCAACGGTGACTGCAAGGTCTGGGAGTTCACCCTCCGCGACGGCGTGAAGTACGAGGACGGCTCGCCGGTGACCAGCAAGGACGTCGCCCACGGCATCGCCCGGTCGTTCGCGTCGAACCTCAACGAGGGCCCGCACTACATCCAGCAGTGGCTCTACCCGGGCGGGGTGTACAACGCCACCTACAAGGGGCCGTACGACGGGGGCAAGCCGGTGCCCGACGGCGTGGAGACGCCCGACGACCGGACGGTCCGGTTCACCTTCCCGCAGGCGCACTGCGACCTGCCGTACGCCGCCGCGCTGCCCACCAGCGCGCCGGTGCCGGCGGCCAAGGACACCCGGGCCGGCTACGACCTGCGGCCCTTCTCGTCCGGCCCGTACAAGGTGAAGTCCTACCAGCGCGACGTCGCCCTGGAGCTGGACCGCAACCCGAACTGGGATCCGGCGACCGACCCGATCCGCACCGCCTACCCGGACACGATCCGGATGACGTTCGGGCTGGAGCAGGCGCAGATCGCCGAGCGCCTGGTCGCCGACGGCGCCGCCGACCAGGCGGCGCTGAGCTGGTCCGACGTACCGCCGTCCGTGCTGCCGCGGACCACCGGGGCCGGCGTCGCCGACCGCGTGGTCAAGGGTCCGACGCAGTACAACTGGGTGCTGAACATCAACACGCAGCGGGTCACCGACCTGAGCGTACGCCGGGCGCTGAACTACGCCGTCGACAAGGACGCCCTGCTCAAGGTGCTCGGCGGTCAGGCCGCCGGCACGCCGGCCACCACGCTGATGTCGCCGACCACCGCCGGCTTCGCCAAGTACGACCTGTTCAACGCCCCGGTCACCGGGGACAAGGCCAAGGTCACCGAGCTGCTCGCCGGCAAGCGGCCCAAGCTGGTGCTGGCCCACTCCAACCTGGAGCTGCGGACCCAACAGGCCGAGGCGTTGCGCAAGAACCTCACCGACATGGGCTTCGACGTCGTGATGAAGCCGATCGACAACAGCAGCTACTACGACGAGGTCGGCCGCAAGGACAACCCGTACGACATCTACCTCAGCGGCTGGGGTTCCGACTGGCCGACCGGCTCGACGGTCATCCCGCCGGTGTACGACGGCCGCGAGATCGTGGCCGAGGGCAACCAGAACCTGTCGTACCTGAACCAGCCGTCGGTCAGCGCGGAGATCGACCGGGTCCGCAACCTGCCCGCCGCGGAGCAGGACGCCGGTTGGATGGCGCTCGACCGCAAGATCATGGAGGAGTACGCCCCGGTCGTGCCCTGCTACTACGACGCCACCTACGAGCTGCACGGCTCCAAGGTCGGCAACGCCTTCCTCAGCGACGCGTTCGGCATCATCTCGCTCAACGGCATCTACGTGAAGCAGTGACCGTCCCGGCGGGGGCGGCCACGCCGGCCGTCCCCGCCCCATCCCGGGGGAGGTGTTTCCCGTGCTCCGTTTCGTCGTCCGACGACTGCTCGTCGCCGTCCTGACCCTGGTCGTCATCAGCCTGGTCACCTTCGGTCTCTTCTTCGCGGTGCCGAGCAGCCCGGCGAAGGTGATGTGCGGCAAGAACTGCACGGCCGCGGACATCGCCCAGGTCGAGCAGCGGCTCGGCATCGACCGTCCGCTGCCGCGGCAGTACACGGACTTCGTCCGGGGCGTCTTCGTCGGTCGCACCTACGGCGAGGGCGACTTCCGCCAGGACTGCCCGGCGCCCTGCCTCGGTTTCTCGTTCCGCAACAACCAACCGGTCACCGAGATCGTCGCCCAACGCGCCCCGGTGACGTTCAGCATCGTCCTCGGCGGCGCCGTCCTCTGGCTGGCCCTGGGCGTCTCCCTGGGCATGGTGTCGGCGCTGCGCCGGGGTACGGCGTTCGACCGCGCCGCGATCGGCGTCACGCTCGCCGGGGCGTCCATGCAGGTCTACTTCTTCGGGCTGATCCTGCTCTACCTGCTGGTCTACTCCACCGGGCTGTTGCCGTTCCCCAGCTACACGCCGCTGACCGAGAGCCCGCTGCGGTGGGCGGCCGGCCTGCTGCTGCCCTGGATGACGCTGGGCTTCCTCAACTCGGCGCTCTACGCCCGCCTGTCCCGGGCGCAGATGCTGGAGACGCTGTCCGAGGACTTCGTGCGGACCGCCCGGGCCAAGGGGCTCTCCGCGAGGCAGGTGCACACCCGGCACGCGTTGCGCGCGGCGATCACCCCGATCGTCACCATCGCCGGCCTGGACATCGGCAGCAGTCTGGGCGGCACGTTCATCACCGAGACCATCTTCGGCCTCCAGGGTCTCGGCAAGGCCACCGTGGAGGCGGTGCAGTTCCTCAACCTGCCGGTGGTGATGGCGACCGTGCTGCTGGCGGCGGTGTTCATCGTGGTCGCCAACATCGTCGTCGACGTGCTGTACGCGGTCATCGACCCGCGCGTCCGGCTGAACTGACGGGAGGATTCGACATGGTGGAGCTTCCGGCGCCGCGACGCGGCGAGGGCCCCTATCTCCAGGTCCGGGATCTGCGGGTGCGGTTCGACACCGAGGACGGCGTGGTGCGGGCCGTGGACGGGGTGTCGTTCGCGGTGGAGCGGGGTCGCACGCTCGGGATCGTGGGGGAGTCCGGCTCGGGTAAGAGCGTGACGTCGTTGGCGATTCTGGGTCTGCACAACTCCAGGCGGGCCGCCATCTCCGGGGAGATCTCGGTGGGTGGGCGTCAGTTGGTGGGTCTGCCGGAGGAGGAGGTGCGGCGGCTGCGGGGTCGGGACATGGCGATGATCTTTCAGGATCCGTTGTCGGCGTTGCATCCGTACTACACGGTCGGTAAGCAGATCGCCGAGGCGTACCGGGTGCATCATCCGCGGGCCGGTAGGCGGGAGGCGCGTGCGCGGGCGGTGGACATGTTGGGCCGGGTGGGGATTCCGCAGCCGGGCCGGCGGTTCGAGCAGTATCCGCATGAGTTCTCCGGTGGGATGCGCCAGCGGGCGATGATCGCGATGGCGTTGGTCAACGATCCGGATCTGGTGATCGCGGACGAGCCGACGACGGCGTTGGACGTGACGGTGCAGGCGCAGATCCTGGACCTGCTCAATGATCTTCAGGCGGAGTTCCGGTCGGCGATCATCCTGATCACCCATGACCTGGGGGTGGTCGGTCAGGTGGCCGACGACGTGCTGGTCATGTATGGCGGTCGGGCGGTGGAGCACGGCAGTGTGGAGCAGGTGTTGCGGCGGCCGCAGCATCCGTACACGTGGGGGTTGTTGTCGAGCGTGCCGTCGTTGCACGGCGACGCCGACGCGGACCTGGTGCCGATCCCGGGTAACCCGCCGTCGTTGATCAATCTGCCGTCGGGCTGCGCGTTCCATCCCCGCTGCCGCTATGCCGACGTCAACGGCGACCGCTCCCGCACCGAGGTACCGGAGCTGGTTTCGGCCGGCGAGGCGGGGCACCTGGTGGCCTGTCATCTGCCGGTGGCCGCGCGGGAGCGGATCTACCGCGACGAGGTAGCCCAGGTGGGGGTGGCCCGATGAACGTTGTGCCGAACGGACAGGCGCCGGTGGCCGGCACGTCGGAGGCGGGCCGCGACCCGGGCGGCGCCGCCCGGATCGCGGCTGATCCGTTGCTGTCGGTGCGGGGGTTGACCAAGCATTTCCCGGTGCGGCAGGGCCTGCGGGGTAAGGCCGCGGTGCGGGCGGTCGACGGTCTGGACTTCGACGTGCGCCCCGGCGAGACCCTCGGTCTGGTGGGCGAGTCCGGGTGTGGCAAGACCACGACCGGGCGGATGCTGGTGCGGCTGCTGGAACCCACCGCCGGCACGATCACCTTCGCCGGCCGGGACATCACCCACGCCCGGCGAGGCGCGTTGCGGCCGCTGCGCCAGGATTTGCAGATCATCTTCCAGGACCCGTACGCGTCGTTGAACCCCCGCCACACCGTCGGGCGGATCGTGGCCATGCCGCTGCAGGTCAACAACATCACCCCACCCGGCGGCGTCAAGAAACGCGTGCAGGAACTGCTGGAACTGGTCGGACTCAACCCCGAGCACTACAACCGCTACCCGCACGAGTTCTCCGGCGGACAACGCCAACGCATCGGCATCGCCCGCGCCCTGGCCCTCAAACCCAAACTCATCGTCGCCGACGAACCCGTCTCCGCCCTCGACGTGTCCATCCAGGCCCAGGTCATCAACCTCCTGCGCGACCTGCAACGCGACCTCGACCTGGCGTTCGTGTTCATCGCCCACGACCTCGCCGTGGTCCGGCACTTCTGCCACCGCGTCGCCGTCATGTACCTCGGCACCATCGTCGAGATCGGCGACCGCGACACCATCTACACCCGCCCGCAACACCCCTACACCCGCGCCCTGCTCTCGGCCATCCCCGACGTCACCACCCTCGGCCCCGCCGGCCGCATCCGCCTCACCGGCGACGTCCCCACCCCCCTGGACCCACCATCGGGCTGCCGCTTCCGCACCCGCTGCTGGAAAGCCACCGACCGCTGCGCCACCGAAACACCCACCCTGACCACCCGCGACGGCGGCACCCAACTCACCGCCTGCCACCACCCGGAGAGCGGAACACCGCTCGCCGCGGTGGAGGCCGGACGCACCTGACCCGGGCCGGGAGGCGACCGCGGTCGGGCGAGGGCTCGCGGCGGGGCGCGGACCGGCGGTCGGGTGGCCTCCCCGCTCTCCCCGTACCCTGGCGACCGTCACCACAGTCGACCGTCCCCGGTTGGACCCGGCCGTACCGAGAGGGAACCACAGCATGACGGCGGTACCAGGCCAGCGACCCGCTCCAGCGACTCGGCCGAACGCGGGTCATGCCGCGCAGGACGATCTGCGGCAGCTGTTCGGGCGGTCCATCGCCGTCTTCGCCGCGCTCGCCGGACCCACGCACGTGGTGGAGGCAGCGAATCCGGCGTTCTTCGCCACCATCGGTGAGGAACGGGCGCGCACCGGGGTGGCGATCGCCGAGTTGATGCCCGAGTTGGCAGAACAGGGCTTCCTTGCCCTGTTGGACGAGGTCTACCGCACGGGGGAGCCCTACACCGGTCGGGACGCGCGGGTCGTGCTCGGCGCCGGCCCGCACGCCCGGGAGGCGTTCTTCGACTTCACCTACGAACCGCGTCACGACGCTGGCGGCGCCGTGACCGGGATCCGGGTGATCGGCGTGGAGACCACCCAGGTCAAGCACGCCCAGCGGCTGATGGCCGAGCACCGTGCCCTGCTGGAGCAGATCGCCCGCCAGGCGCCCCTGCCCGAGGTGCTCGACGGAATGGCCCGCTGCATCGAGAACCTGGCCCCGCAGGAGGTGCTCGTCTCCGTTCTGCTCGCCGACCCCGACGGCCGACACCTGCGCCACGGCGCCGCACCGAGCCTGCCCGACTTCTACAACCAGGCCATCGACGGAATCGCCACCGGCGAGGGCGTGGGCTCCTGCGGCACGGCCGCCCACCGGCGGGAACCGGTCATCGTCACCGACATCGCCGCCGATCCGTTCTGGGACGACTTCCGCGGGCTCGCCGAGCGGGCCGGCCTGGCCGCCTGCTGGTCGACGCCGATCCTGGCGCGCGACGGCAGCCTGCTGGGCACCTTCGCCATCTACCACCGCACGCCGCGGATCCCGAAGGACACGGATCTCGCCCTGATCCAGGTCTTCACCGGCACCGCGGCCCTGGCCATCGAACGCCACCACATCGAACAGGCGAAGGTGGCCGCCGAGGCCCGCGCCAGAGCCGCCCACGACCGGCTGGCCGAGGCGGTGCGCGCGGAGCGGGAGCTGCGCGGCGAGGCCGAGCGGCGCGCCGCCACCGCCGCGGAACTCGCGGCCCGGATGCGTGCCGCCGCCGCCGCGCAGGCCGCCCGGCCACGTCCCGAGCGTTGCCAGCTCGGCGGGGACGCGGGATGCACCGCCGCGGCCGAGATCAAGGTCGCCGATTCGTGGGGCGACTCGGCGTGGGGCTGCCCGATCCACGTCGAGGAGGCGATTCTGCACGTGCGGTCGGTGTTCATCGCCAGCGAGGAACTCGGCGGCCTCGCCGGCTACCTCAACCGTTGACGACCTCAGGTGCGCAGAACGTTGGCGTAGATGAGCCAGGCCAGCGCGGACTTGGCCGCCAGGCTGAGCACGATGTACGAGACCTCGCCGTAGCGGTAGTCCCGCCACCGGCCCCGCCGGGCGTACTGCAGCGCCATGTTGACCGCGAAGCTCGCGAAGAGGAGGAACTGCACGATGATGATCGCCCACACGAAGCCGGGAATCTCCGGCGGCTGGGCGACGTAGACGGCGATCGCGAGCCAGGGTGCCGCGCCGACCAGCGAGCCGAACCAGAACGCGCTCCAGTCGGCCCGGCCCGGGGTCTGCTGCCGCTCCATCAGGAGACCGAAAAGGATCATCGCGGTGTTCGCGGCGAAGATCCCGATCACCGCCGCGAGATCGCGGATCCCGACGAACAGACCGATCAGCACGATCATGATCGACGCGCTGACCGAGTACTCGATCCATCGCGCGTAGTTGGCCCGCCGATCCAGGTTGCGCTCGTACCAGCGGTGCACGCCCGGGGCGGCGGTCACGACGTGGTCGACCGCGGCGAGCAGCAGGAACACCGCCACCGCCGGTCCGACGGCGATCCGGAGGGCCACGTCCGGGACGGTGGCGTCCCGCAGGGTCACCGGGTCCGCCGTCAGGTACGACGCGGTCACCGGCAGGGACAGGTCGTTGCTGGCCGCCCACATCCAGACGCCCTCGGAGGCGAGCAGTGCGCCGACCAGCACGTTGACGGCACGCAACCCCCGGTAGCGGTTCCCGCCCACCTCGGCGTGATGCCCCATGGGCGTCACCATAGGCAGCCCGGGTGGCCACCCACCGGCATTCCGCTCGGGGTGGTCACCCGGAAGAGGTGACGCGCATCCGCGTGTAGCGGTCCGGGAGCCGGGTAGCCGGCCGACCATGGACCTGGTCGAGGAGTCGCCGTACCGGTTCCGGATCGACCGGCGCGAGGAGATGCGGGTCCCCGGCGTGGTGTACGCCTCGCCCGCGCTGCTGCCCGACGCCGGGTCGGACAAGTCCCTGGAGCAGGTCGCGAACGTGGCCACCCTGCCCGGCATCGTCGGCGCCTCGTACGCCATGCCGGACGTGCACTGGGGCTACGGTTTCCCGATCGGCGGGGTGGCGGCCACCGACGTGGCGGCCGGTGGCGTGGTCTCACCGGGCGGCGTCGGCTTCGACATCTCCTGCGGCGTGCGGCTGCTGACCGCGGACCTGGACCGGGCGGCCCTGCGACCCCGGCTGGCCGCGCTCATGGACGGACTCGGGGAGTCCACCCCGCGCGGCATGGGCCGCGGCGCGGTGTGGCACCTGAATGACCGGGCCGAGCTGGACGCGGTGCTGCGCGGCGGCTCCCGGTACGCGGTCGAGCGCGGCTTCGGCGTGCCCCGGGACCTGGCCCGCTGCGAGGATCGCGGCGCGGTCGACGACGCCGACCCCGCGCAGGTCAGCGCGCGGGCGATCGCGCGCGGCGCCGGCCAGGTGGGCAGCCTCGGCTCGGGCAACCACTTCCTGGAGGTGCAGGCCGTCGAGGAGGTCTACGACGAGCCGGTCGCCGCCGCGTTCGGGCTGCGCGCCGGACAGGTCTGCGTGATGATCCACTGTGGGTCGCGCGGGCTGGGCCACCAGATCTGCACCGACCACGTGCGCGCCATGGAAGGCGTGATGCCGGGGTACGGCATCGAGGTGCCGGACCGGCAGCTGGCCTGCGCGCCGGTCACCTCGCCCGAGGGACACGCGTACCTGGGGGCGATGGCGGCGGCGGCCAACTACGCGCGGGCCAACCGGCAGCTGCTGGCCCACGCCGCCCGCCAGGTCTTCGCCCGGGTCGCCGGCTGCGACCTCGACCTGGTGTACGACGTGTCGCACAACCTCGCCAAGATCGAGGAGCACCGGGTGGACGGGACGCCGCGCCGGCTCTGCGTGCACCGCAAGGGCGCCACCCGGGCCCTGCCGCCCGGCCATCCCGACCTGCCCGAGGATCTGCGTGCGGTGGGCCAGCCGGTGCTCATCCCGGGCTCGATGGGCACCGCCTCGTACGTCCTCACCGGCGTGCCGGACGCGCCGGCCTGGGCCTCGACCTGCCACGGTGCGGGACGCGTCCGCAGCCGCACCCAGGCCAGCCGGGCCGTACGCGGGCACGACCCACGGCGCGAGCTGGAGGCACGGGACGTCGCGGTGCGCGGGGCGTCCCGGCGCGGCCTGGCCGAGGAGATGCCGGAGGCGTACAAGGACGTGGCCGCCGTGGTGGCCGTGGCCGAGGGAGCCGGCCTGTGCGCGAAGGTGGCCCGGCTGGTCCCGCTCGGCGTGGTCAAGGGCTGAACGCGTTCACACGTCCAGCGTCACCGCGCACTCCCAGTCGCCCGACGCCGCCCCGAACCGCAGCTCGTGCAGCGACACCGCCTTCGGCACGGCGCCGACCAGCTCGGCCGCCTCCGTGTCGGTGGTACGCCACCGCACCACGAGGCCGCCGTCGCCGGCCGGGTGGACCTCCGTGCCGAGCGGCAGCACGCCCTCGGTCTCCATCCGGAAGATCACCTCGTCGAGGACGCCGACCAGCAGGTCACCGTCGCGGGCCGGCGGCATCCGGAACTCCGAGGACCCGGTCGGCGTGGCCGAGGCGGTGTCCGCGAACGTGTCGACGAGCGCCGTCACCGCCTCGGCCACGCAGTCCTCCCGACTCGGCGCCCACGCCTCGATCCGGACGTCGGCGGTGTGCGGCACGCAGCGGTGTCCCCGGGCGGGTCGGTGCGCCATGTCCCGATCATCGCGCCGCCGGGCGGAGGCGGCCGGGGTTTCGTCGTACCGGGCGGTTAGGGTGCGCCCGTGATCGCCGACGACTCCGATGCCGTGACCGTGGTCTTCCTGCGCATGATGCGCGCCGAGCTGCGGGCCGAGCGGGTGGGGGAGGATTCCCTCGGCCGCACCGTCGAACTGGCGCGGCGGTGGTGGGGCACCGCCGACGCGCGACTGGCCGACGCGCTGCGCGAGCTGCACGCCGAGCCGGTCGACGTCACCGACCCGCCCGCGTCGGCCGCCGCCGGCCCGCTCACCCCTCCCGATCCGCGTGGCGCCGCGCTGTCCCGGTTCGCCGCCAACGCCCGTCGGCTGCGCGCCGGCGAGATCAGCCCGGCCGAGTTCGACGAGATCATGGGCGCCGACCACCCGGACCGGCCGGCGACCTGACCCGCCGCTACCCACCGCCCCCTCGGAGATCGACCGCGCCCTGGCCACCCTGGCCCCCGACCCTCGCCCGTCGATCAAGGAGTTCGCGTCGAGTTCCGGCGCCCGAGCAGACGCGAACTCCTTGATCAACGAGGGCCGGGAGGGCGGGTCAGGGGGAGGGGTAGAGGGCGGTCAGGGCGGCTGCGGTCTCGGTCAGCCGGCGGCGCAGCGGCTCGGGGGAGAGGACCTCCACCTCGGCGCCGAGGCGGAGCAGGTCGCCGTGCGCGTGGGTCAGCGACTCGATGGGAATCACCGCCCGCACCCAGCCCGCCTCGTCGGGCGGGCCGGCGCTCGCCTCGGCGGCGGCGACCACCACGTCGCTGCCGACCTCACGCAGCCGCGCGAACCCGCGGGGCGAGAGCCGCACGGCGGCCTCGTCCCGGTGCAGGCCGGCCCGGAACGCGACCACGTGCGCCCGCCACCAGGCCGGCAGGTCGAACTCGGGCCGGTCGAACGGTTCGTCGAGCGGGGTGAGGTCGAGGATCTGGTTGACCCGGTAGGTCGCCGGCTCGGCACGGTCCGGCCGGGCGGCGACCACGTACCAGCGGCCGCCTTTGAGCACCAGGCCGTACGGTTCGAGCACCCGCGTCGCCTCGCCCCGCCAGCCGCGGTAGCGCACCCGGATCCGGTGCTCCCGCCACACCGCCTCGGCGGCCTCGGCCAGGTGCGGCGAGGGGTCACCGTCGGAGTACCAGCCCGGCGTGTCCAGGTGGAACCGCTGCTCCAGCCGCGCGGCCCGGTCGGCCAGCGGGGTCGGGAGCGCGGCACGCACCTTGAGCTGCACGGCGGCCACGACCGACTGGTAGCCCAACTCGGCGGCCGGACCGGGGAGCCCGGCGAAGAGCAGCCGGTCGGCCTCCTCGGCGGTCAGGCCGGTCAGCCGGGTTCGCCAGCCCTCCACCAGCCGGTAACCGCCGTCGTGCCCGGCCTCGCCGTACAACGGGATGCCGGCGGCGTGCAGCGCCTCGACGTCCCGGTAGATCGTGCGGACCGACACCTCCAGACGGGCGGCCAGGTCGGCGGCGGTGAGCCGGCCGTGCGCCTGCAGGAGCAGCAGGATGGACAGGAGTCGACTGGCCCGCATTCCGCTGACAGTAGCTGTCAGGGGAGTGGTCCTAGCGTGCGGCCATGGCTTTCCACGACAAGGAGCTGACCGTGCCGGGAACCGTCGAGGTCGCCGGCCGGCACGTCAAGCGCTACCACATCGACCAGCCGGACCGCCGGCTCGAGGCGCGGGTGGTCGACGCCGCCTACGCGTACCTGCCGACCCTGCTGCCCGCGCCGGACCCCACCACCCCGCCGGCGAGCTGGGTGGTGCTGCACCGGGGCGCGGACACCGGGGCGTACCTGCTGGCCTACACCTGGTTCTTCGACAACGTCGTCCAGTGCCGCATCGCGATCGCCGGGCAGCCCGCGCTGGACTGCCCGGACGACGACCCGGCGCACTTCGTCGACCTGGACCGGCCCGGCGTGGGCTGCGTCTGGGAGCTGGGCGTGCTGGAGCACGAGCGGACCGCCTGGATCCGGCACGTGCTCGCACCGACGACCCCGGATCTGGCCGGCTACCTGGCCGATGCTCGCGCCGAGGGGCCGGTGGGGCGCTGATGGGCGACTTCGACTTCTTCGTCGGCAGGTGGGACGTGACCAACCGGCGGTTGCGGGAGCGCCACGTCGGCGGCGACGACTGGGACGAGTTCTCCGGCATCAGCGAGGCGCGCTCGTTCTTCGACGGCGCCGGCAGCTTCGACGAGATCCGCTTCCCGACCCGGGGCTTCTCCGGCTCCACGGTGCGGCTGCTCGACCCGACGACCGGGCTGTGGTCGATCTGGTGGATGAACAGCCGGCGCGGGGTGCTGGAGCAGCCGCCGGTGGTGGGCCGGTTCACCGACGGCGTCGGCACGTTCTACGCCGACGACAGCGACGAGGGGCGGCCGGTGCGCTGCCGGTTCCTCTGGTCGGCGATCACGCCGACGTCCTGCCGCTGGGAGCAGGCGTTCTCCATCGACGGCGAGCGCACCTGGGAGACCAACTGGATCATGGAGTTTCGGCGGGCGGCCTGACCGGTGGCGTGGTGGTCCGGTAGATCGCGGTCAGCCAGACGTCGAGCAGCACGTCGACCACGTCCCGCTCGGCCACGGCCGGGCCGTCGCCGGCGAAGGTCGCGTACCAGACCCGTTCGTTCATCGAGTTGAGCGCGATGGCGAGGTCCCGGGCGGGCAGCCCGTCCGGGGCCGCGCCGCGCGCGCGTTCCACCTCGATCGCGGCCTGCACCGCGCGCACCCAGCGTTCCAGCACCTCGGCCCAGAGCCGCCGTACCTCGGCGTTGGTGCCGCGCACCTGGGCGCAGGCCAGCACCACGTCCCGGTGGCCGCCGAAGGCGGCGTGGAACCGGGCGATCAGCTCCCGCCAGCGGGCGCGCGGGTCGTCGGCGAGGCGGTCGAGCACGTCGCCGGCGGCGGCGTTCGCCTCCTCGGTCACCCGGTCGAGCAGGGTGAGTAGCACCGCGTCCTTGGACGGGAAGTAGAAGTAGAACGTGGGGCGGGAGATGCCGGCGCCTCGGGCCAGGTCGTCGATGGAGATGTCGCCGAACGGGCGCTCGCGCAGCAGCCGCTCGGCGGTGGCCAGGATCGCCGTCTCCCGGTCGTCACCGGTGGAGCGGCCGGCCCGCCGCCCGCGCGGTACGGCCCCGGTCGGCGTGCGCGCACTGGTCATGTCGGCCGATGCTACACCCGCTCGACACCCTGTCGAATCGACTCGACAGGGTGTTGACTGGCCTCGACGGCGGTGGATAGTGTCCGGTCCACCGCCGGGAGAACCGCGGGGAGAACGGGAGAAACCATGGCCTCCGACCACGTCGACGTCCTCATCGTCGGTGCCGGCCTGTCCGGCATCGGGGCCGCCGTCCACCTGGGACGCGAGTGTCCCGGCAAGACCTACGCGGTGCTGGAGGCCCGGGACGCCATCGGCGGCACGTGGGACCTGTTCCGCTACCCGGGCATCCGCTCCGACTCCGACATGTACACCCTCGGCTACGCGTTCAAGCCGTGGACCGACCCGAAGGCCATCGCCGACGGCGACTCGATCCGGGCGTACGTGCGGCAGACCGCCCGTGAGTACGACGTGGAGCGGCACATCCGCTTCCGCCACCGGGTGGTACGCGCCGAGTGGGACAGCGCCACCGCCCGCTGGACCGTGCGCGCGCACCGCGACGACACCGGCGAGGACGTGACGCTCACCTGCGCGTTCCTGTTCACCAACTCCGGCTACTACCGCTACGACGAGGGCTACACGCCCCGCTTCCCCGGCGTCGAGCGGTACGCCGGCACGCTCGTGCACCCGCAGCACTGGCCCGACGACCTGGACTACGCCGGCAGGCGGGTGGTCGTGATCGGCAGCGGCGCCACCGCCGTCACCCTGGTCCCGGCCATGGCCGAGCGGGCCGCACACGTCACCATGCTCCAGCGCTCACCCACGTATGTGATCTCGCTGCCGTCGCGCGACCCGTTCGCCGACGCCGCGCGGCGCTGGCTGCCCCCGAAGGCCGCGTACGCGGTGGCGCGGTGGAAGAACGTCACGCTCGGGGTGGCCAACTTCCAGCTCAGCCGGCGCGCCCCCGGTCTGGTGAAGCGGTTCCTGCGGCGGGCCGCCAAGGGTCGCCTCCCGGTCGGCTACGACGTCGACCGGCACTTCTCGCCCCGCTACGACCCCTGGGACCAGCGGCTCTGCGTGGTGCCCGACGGGGACCTGTTCACCGCGCTGCGCGAGGGCCGGGCCGCGGTGGTGACCGACACCATCGAGACGTTCACCGAACACGGCATCCGGCTCGCCTCCGGCGCGGAGCTGCCGGCCGACGTCGTGGTCACCGCCACCGGCCTCAACCTGCTGGCGCTGGGGGGCATGACGCTGGTGGTCGACGGCGCCGAGGTCGACCTGGCCCGGACGATCGCCTACAAGGGCATGATGCTCTCCGGGGTGCCCAACTTCGCCATGACGATCGGCTACACCAACGCCTCCTGGACGTTGAAGGCCGACCTGGTCGCCACCTACGTCTGCCGGCTGCTGCGGCACCTCGACGACACCGGGCAGCAGATCGTCACCCCGCTCGCCCCGGACACCGACGACCTGGAGCCGATCATCGACCTGAAGTCCGGGTACGTGCTGCGCGCCGTCGACCAGCTGCCCAAGCAGGGCCCGCAGGCGCCGTGGCGGCTGCACCAGAACTACCCCCGGGACGTACGGCTGATGCGGAACGGTCCGCTGACCGACGGCGTACGGTTCGCCCGGGCCGCCGCGCCGGCCGCCGCGGCGGTGGCGACCTCGGGAGGAACCGATGCGTGACCTGGAGTTCGCCGGCGGCACTGCGGTGCTGACCGGCGCCGCGAGCGGCATCGGCGCGGCGCTGGCCCACGGGCTGGCCCGGCGCGGCGCGGACCTGGTCCTGCTCGACCGGGACGCCGACGGCCTGGCCGCGGTCGTCGCGGCGATCCGGGCCGCCCACCCCGACCGGCGGGTCCAGACCCATCTGGTCGACCTCGCCGACGCCGACGCCACGGACCGGGTGGCCGCGGAGATCCACCGCGCGCATCCCCGGATCCGATTGTTGGTCAACAACGCCGGCGTCGCGCTCGGCGGCCGGTTCGACCAGGTGACGCTGGAGGAGTTCCTCTGGGTCATCGAGATCAACTTCCGGGCGGTGGTGCGGATGACCCACGCGCTGCTGCCCGCGCTCAAGGCCGAACCGGGCTCCCACCTGGTCAACGTCTCCAGCCTGTTCGGCCTGATCGCCCCGGCCGGACAGGCCGCGTACGCGGCGAGCAAGTTCGCCGTGCGCGGCTTCACCGAGGCGGTGCGGCACGAGCTGGTCGACGACGGGATCGGCGTGACCTCGGTGCATCCGGGTGGCATCCGGACCCGGATCGCCGCCAGCGCCCGGGTCGGCAGCGGCGTCTCCCTGGACGAGTACGAGGTCGGCCGCCGGCAGTTCGAGAAGCTGCTCACCATCGACCCGGCGACCGCCGCCGAGGTGATCCTGCGCGGCGCGCGGCGGCGTCGGGGCCGGGTGCTGATCGGCTGGTCGGCGAAGCTGCCCGACCTGCTCGCCCGGATCGCGCCCGCCGGGTACGGCAGGGTGCTGGCCCTGGGCATGCGCCCGCGTCCGGCCAGGGTGCCGGCGCCGCGCCCGCCCGCCACCGATCCGGTCGGGCCGGCGCCCGACCGGGCCGCCCCGGAGCCGGGACGGCCCGCGTGACCGTCGCCCTGCCGCCGGCCGACGAACGCGCCGTCGACGGGCGGCGGGTGCGCTGCCGGATCACCGGCGACGGCCCGCCGGTGCTGCTGCTGCACGGCATCGGCCGCACGCTCGACGACTTCACCGCGCTGCACACGGCGCTGGCCCGGGACCACCGGGTGCTCGCCGTCGACCTGCCCGGGCACGGCGGCTCCGCCCCGCTGGACGGGACGCACACGCTGCCGGCGCTCGCGGCGGCCGTGGCCGGGTTCCTGGACGCGGTCGGCGTCACCGGTCCGGTCCACCTGGTCGGCAACTCCCTCGGCGGGGCGGTGGCCATGCGCCTGGCCGTGGACGCGCCGCACCGGGCGGCCAGCCTGGCGCTGCTCAACAGCGCCGGCTTCGGCCAGGAGGTGACCGTCGCGCTGCGGCTGCTCGCGGTACGCCCGCTGGCCCGGCTGCTGCTGCGCCCGCACCCGGCGATCGCCCGTCGCACCGAGCGGGCCATTTTCGTCGACCCGGCGTACGTCACCGAGGAGCGGATCGCCGCCGCGCTCGCGGTGGCCCGGCAGCCGCACGCCGCCCGGGTGATGCGGGAGCTGGTCCGCGACCTGGGCACCTGGCGCGGGGTACGCCCGCAGTGGCGCGCCGAGCTGCTCGACGCGGTCGCCGCTCTGGACCTGCCCACCCTGCTCGTCTGGGGCGACCGTGACCTGATCCTGCCCGCCGCGCACCTCGGGTACGCGCGCAGCCGGCTGCCCCGGGCGCGCAGCCACCTGTTCCGCGACACCGGGCACATGCCGCAGATCGAGCGCACCGCCGAGGTGGAGGGTCTGCTGCGGCAGCTCTGGGCGGGCGAGCCCGCGGCCTGACCCCCTGGCGCGTGGCCCCGCGCCACGATCCCTGGCACGTGGCTCGCGCCACGATCCCGGGTGCCGGCGGCAACTGCCGGCCGGGTGCTGGCGCATCATAGATACATGACGCATCCCAGCCCGGTCGCCGGCGCGCGCCCCGCCGTCCCGTCCGCCGCCGAGCGGGCCTACCGGCACCTCAAGCAGGCGATCCTGGAGCAGGTCTACCCGGGTGGCCAGCTCGTCAGCGAGGGCGAGATCGCCGAGGCCACCGGGGTCTCCCGCACCCCCGTGCGGGAGGCGCTGCTGCGGCTGGAGTCCGAGGGCCTGGTCCGGCTCTACCCGAAGCGGGGCGCGTTGATCCGGCCGGTGTCCGCCCGGGAGATCGCCGACGTCATCGAGGCCCGCCGCCTCGTCGAGCTGCACGCCGCCGAACGGGTCTGGCCGCGCCGCGCCGCGCTCCGCGCCGACCTGGCGGGCCGGCTCGACGAGATGCGCCGGGCGCACGCCGCCGGCGACCTCACCGCGCTGATGGCCGCCGACCGGGCCTTCCACGCCGCCGTCGTGGAGGCCGCCGGCAACGAGATCCTGGCCGAGCTCTACCACCGGCTGCGCGACCGGCAGTTGCGGATGGGCGAGGCCAGCTTCCGGCTCTCGCCCGGCTGGGCCGAGGTCGCCCTGGCCGAGCACGCCGGTCAGCTCGCCGCGCTCGACGGCGACGACCCGCAGGCGTGGCGCGACGCCGTCGCCGGCCACATCGACAGCGCCGCGACCATGCTCGGGGCGTTGCGGTGAGCGTCGCCCGCCGTCCGGCCGCCCTGGTCTACGCGGTGGCGGTGACCGCGTACGTGGCCGCCGTGTTCCACCGCAGCTCACTCGGCGTCACCGGGGTCGACGCGGCGGACCGCTTCCACGTCAACGCCGCCGCGCTGGCCACCTTCTCCGTCGCCCAGCTCGCCGTGTACGCGGCCATGCAGGTCCCGGTCGGGGTGCTGCTGGACCGCTACGGCTCGCGTCGGCTGCTGCTGGCCGGCGCCGCGCTCATGGTGGCCGGGCAGATCGTGTTCGCGGTGGCCACCGACGTACGCCTCGCGGTCGCGGCCCGGGTGCTGGTCGGCCTCGGCGACGCGATGACGTTCATCAGCGTGCTGCGGATCGTGGCGTTCTGGTTCCCCGGCCGACGCAATCCGCTGCTGGTGCAGCTCACCGGCACGATCGGCCAGCTCGGCGCGGTGCTCGGGGCCGTTCCCCTGGTGGCGTTGCTGCACCACGCCGGCTGGACCCCGGCGTTCCTCACCGCGGCGGCGCTCGGCGCCACCGTGCTGCTGCTCGTCCTCGTCGCGGTCCGCGACACCCCGCACGCCGAGCACACCACCGCGCTCGCGCCCGACCTGGCCACCGTACGCCGGCAGCTCGCCGACGCCTGGGCGCAGCCCGGCACCCGCCTGGGCCTGTGGACGCACTTCGTCACCCAGTTCTCCGGCGCGGTGTTCGCGCTGCTGTGGGGCTACCCGTTCCTCGTGCAGGGGCAGGGCTTCTCGCCCACCGCGGCGGCCGGGCTGCTCACCCTGATGACGCTGGTGACCCTGGCGTGCGGCCCGGTGGTGGCGCACCTGTGCGCCCGGCACCCGTTCCACCGCTCGGTGGTGGTCTTCACCATCACCGCCGCCACCGCCGCCGTCTGGGCGGTGGTGCTGGCCTGGCCCGGCCGCGCGCCGCACGGGCTGCTGGTGGCGCTGGTGGTGGTCCTCGCGGTCAACGGCCCCGGCTCGGTGATCGGGTTCGACTACGCCCGGACGTTCAACCCGGTGCACCGCATCGGCAGCGCCACCGGGATCGTCAACGTCGGCGGGTTCGTCGCGTCGATCGTGCTGATCCTCGCCGTCGGCGTGGTGCTCGACCTGGCCACCCCGGCCGGCGCCGGCACCCCGCCGCTGTCGGCGTTCCGCTGGGCGTTCGCCGTGCAGTACCTGCTCTGGGCGCTCGGCGCGGTGCAGGTGCTGCGCTACCGCAACGCCGCCCGCCGCCGGCTGGCCGCCGAACGCGCCGCGGTGCCCGTGCCGGCCTGAGGGATCAGCGCCGCCGGCGGGTGAGCGAGTCCAGCACCAGCGTCAGGCCCGCGCCGACCAGCCACACGTCCTTGGCCAGCCCGATGCCCGCCTGGCTCGGCCGCAGGCTGGTGCCCTCCCGCATCCCGGGCGTCTTGAGGTAGAGCTGCACCAGCCCCGCGCCGAACGCGGTCAGCCCGGCGCCGGCCAGCAGCGACGGCACGAACGGCGCGAGCAGCGCCGCGCCCAGCGCCATCTCGGCGCGGGACAGCAGCATGGCGAACCGGTCCGGAGGAATCTGGCGCAGCTGCGGCAGCGCGCCGACCGCCATGCCGTGCATCCCCGCCGCGGCCTCGCCCTCCAGGGTGCGCTTGGAGAGTCCGGAGTTCAGGATGTACGCGCCGATGGCGATCCGCAGCGGAGCGTGCGTCAGCCTCATGATCACTCCTTGTCCGAGATGCCGGGCCCTGCGGGTACCCGATGACGAGCGGGGCATTCCGCCGGTCGGCGCCGGGCCGCCGGCGATGATCGGCGGTAGGTTCGGCACAGGACCTGAACGAAGGAGACGACCGTGAGCCAGGAAGTCCGGGGAGTCGTGTCGCGACGCAAGGGCGCGCCCGTGGAGGTCACCACGATCGTGGTGCCCGACCCGGGGCCGGGCGAGGCGGTGGTCCGCGTCCAGTCCTGCGGCGTGTGCCACACCGACCTGCACTACCGCGAGGGCGGCATCAACGACGACTACCCGTTCCTGCTCGGCCACGAGGCCGCCGGCGTCGTCGAGCAGGTGGGCGACGGCGTCACCGACGTGGCCCCCGGCGACTTCGTGGTGCTCAACTGGCGGGCGGTCTGCGGGCAGTGCCGGGCCTGCCGGCGCGGCCGCCCCTGGTACTGCTTCGCCACCCACAACGCGGCGCAGAAGATGACCCTGACCGACGGCACCGAGCTGTCGCCCGCGCTCGGCATCGGCGCGTTCGCCGAGAAGACCCTCGTGCACGCCGGCCAGTGCACCAAGGTCGACCCGTCGGCCCGGCCCGCCGCCGTCGGCCTGCTCGGCTGCGGCGTGATGGCCGGCCTCGGCGCGGCCATGAACACCGGCGGGGTGACCCGGGGCGACTCCGTCGCGGTGATCGGCTGCGGCGGCGTCGGCGACGCCGCGGTGGCCGGCGCGGCCCTGGCCGGCGCGACCACGATCGTCGCGGTGGACACCGACTCCCGCAAGCTCGACTGGGCGCGCCGGTTCGGCGCCACCCACACCGTCAACGCCTCCGAGGACGACCCGGTCGAGGCGATCCGCGCCGCCACCGGCGGTTTCGGCGCCGACGTGGTGATCGACGCGGTCGGCCGCCCGGAGACCTGGAAGCAGGCCTTCTACGCGCGCGACCTCGCCGGCACGGTCGTGCTGGTCGGCGTGCCCACCCCGGAGATGACCGTCGACCTGCCGCTGCTCGACGTGTTCGGGCGCGGCGGCGCGCTCAAGTCCAGCTGGTACGGCGACTGCCTGCCCAGCCGCGACTTCCCGATGCTCACCGAGCTGTACCGGCAGGGCCGGCTGGACCTGGACGCGTTCGTCACCGAGGAGATCGCCCTCGACCAGGTCGAGGAGGCGTTCACCCGGATGCACCACGGCGACGTGCTGCGCTCGGTGGTGATCTTCCCGTGACCGCCCGCGTCGACCACGCCGTCACGTCCGGCACGTTCTCCCTGGACGGGCAGACCTTCGACGTGGACAACAACGTCTGGGTGATCGGCGACGACACCGAGTGCGTCGTCGTCGACGCGCCGCACGACGTGGCCGCCATCCGCGCGGTGGTCGGCGACCGCCGCGTGCTGGCGATCCTGGCCACCCACGCCCACGACGACCACGTCCGGGTCGCTCCCGAGCTGGCCCGGGCCACCGGCGCGCCGGTCCTGCTGCACCCGGCCGACCGGGTGCTGTGGGACCAGGTCCACCCGGACACGCCACCGGACGGCGACCTCACCGACGGGCAGACCGTCACCGTCGGCGGGGCCACGCTGCGGGTCCTGCACACGCCCGGCCACAGCCCCGGCGCGTGCAGCCTGTACGCCCCGGAGCTGGGCGCGGTCTTCACCGGCGACACGCTGTTCGCCGGCGGTCCCGGCGCCACCGGCCGTTCCTTCAGCGACTTCGGCGCCATCGTCGAGTCGATCCGCACCCGGCTGCTCACCCTGCCGCCGGAGACGGTGGTGCACACCGGGCACGGCGACGACACCAGCGTCGGCGCCGAGGCGCCGCACCTTCAGGAGTGGATCGCCCGGGGCCACTGAGCCGGGCGGCTCACCGTTCCCCGTCGAGCACCGGCTTGAGGTCGACGACGGGCGTGCCGTCCAGCGCCTCCAACGCGTCCACCCGCACCCGGGCGCCGGTCACCTCCAGCACGCGTGCCCGGTGCACACCGACCGGGTTGGGGCGGTGCGGCGAGCGGGTGGCGAACACCCCGGCCTCCGCGCGGGTGACGTCACCGCGCGGGTGCACCGTGAGGACGTCCCGTCGGGCCCGGTCCAGCCAGGTCAGCACGAGCACCTCCACGCCCGGGCGCAGGCCCGCCAGCGCCGGGAGGTACGCATCGTCGAACACCAGCCAGGCCTGCGGCGCACCCTCGTCGCCCTGACAGGGCGCGGTGGTCGGATCGGTCAACGGCGACTCGACCCGACCGACCGGGAGCAGGTGTGCGGGCGTCGTCACGAGGTGTCCCCTCTCCGTACGTGCAGCCGGACGGTGGTGCCGGCGACCTCGGCGAGCACCCCCGGGTCGAGCCGGCCCGCGTCGTACGGGCACAGGACGGTCATCGCCCGGTCCGCCAGGGCCCCGTTGATCGCGGCCTCGTGCTGGGCGCAGGCCGGGTACTCCTCGGCCGAGCGCCCGGCCCAGATCGGCTCGCCGATGACCCGCACCCGCCGGCCGGGATGCCGGTCGGCGAACGCCTGGAGCACCCAGGGGATGATCCGTCCCGGGTTGCGCCCGGCCTCGCCCATGTCGGCCCAGCCGACCGTGTCCGCGGCCGGCCCGAGCGCGGCGCGCAGCAACGCCAGCCGGGGCGCCGGCGCGGCGACCAGCACCGGCTCGCCGGCCGCCAGTCCCTCCTGGACGAACGGCACCGCGACCGCCAGCAGGCTCGGGGCGTCGGTGTAGAACGACAGCTCGTGCCGCAGCCCCACAGCGGTCGGCGCGCTCATGCCGGGGCCCCGGAGCTCACGCCGCCCAGCACGTGCAGCAACCGGTGCAGCGCCGGCCGGCAGCCGACCAGCCGGATGCCGGTGTGGCTGGCCCGGTCGGCCCGGGCCAGCTCGGTGGCGGCGCCGGCGTCGGCGAAGCTCAGATCGGTCAGGTCCAGCACCGGCGGCCCGGCCGGCGCGCGTTCCCCGGCGGTCAGGTCGGCGAGCAGCGCGATGAACGCGTCGCGGTTGCTGCGGTCCACCTGCCCCACCAACCTCAGGCCGGGCGGATCGCCGGTCCGGTACGCGCGCAGCAGCGGGGACCAGGTGCGCGGCGGACGCGGCCCGGCCGTGCCCGGGTGGGCCGCCGCGAGGATCCGCAACTGCTCGGCGGGGAACCGGCGCCGGTCGTACAGGCACAGGCCGGCGACCCGGCCGTCCGGGAAGAGGGGATTGAGCGCCTGTTCGTAGCGGCGCAGTTCGTCGAGGCTCACCGCGGTGCCCAGCACCCACGTCATGTCGCCGCTGAGGCGTACCCCCGGATAGCCCTCCCGCCGGGCCCGGGTGACCTCGTCGCGCACGGCCTCGGCCATCGCGGCCGGGGTCGGCCGGCCGCCGGCCAGGAAGGCCTCCACGGCGGGCAGGATGCGCAGCTGACCCGCTGCCACCGCGGCCTCGGTCGGCACGCCGACGGCGTCGACGCGGGCGCGGACCGCCTGCGGCGTGGACGTCTCGGTGAAGCAGACCACCTTGTGGCCGCGGCGCAGCCCGGTGGCGGCGAAACGGCCGACGGTGTCGAGCGCGTCACCGTCGTCGTCGTGGATCCAGCAGACGTGGTCCCCCAGATCGACCTGGTCGACCACGGTCGTAGCAGTCACGGTACGAGCCTTCCCGGTGAACGCGTGCCTCACTGTAACGCCGCGCCGGGGCGCCGATCCGCTTGCCCGCCGCGCCGCCGAGGGGTTAGCCTGCCCCTGGACCCGGAAGCCGGCGCACAGCGCCGCCCGACGTCCGATCTTCCCCAGGTGGCCGGTCCTGTCCGGCTATCCGCCCGTGGTCGCACCCCCGGCTTTCCGCCCGGAGGGTTCCCGCGGGCACTCCTTCCCCTGCCGTCCCCACCGGCCGGCACGGTCCCGAAAGGCAACCCCATGACCTCCGTATCACGTCCCGTCAGCGGTGTCGTCGACATCGTCGACGGTCACGCGTGGCTCCGGGTGGACGGCTACCCGCCGTCCGCCGCCGACGTCCACCTCGCCGCCGGTCAGCTGCGCCGGCACGGCCTGCGCCGCGGTGACCTGGTCACCGGCACGGTCCTCGCCGCCCCGCGTCCGGGCCGGCCGGTGCCGTTGGAGCGGCTCGACGGCATCAACGGCGTGCCGCCGGAGCAGGCCCGCCGGCGGCGCGACTTCTACCAGCTCACGCCGGTGTACCCACGGGAGCGGCTGCGGCTGGAGACCGAGCCGCACATCCTGACCACCCGGGTGATCGACCTGGTGATGCCGATCGGCAAGGGTCAGCGGGCGCTGATCGTGTCGCCGCCGAAGGCCGGTAAGACGATGGTGCTGCAGGCGATCGCGAACGCGATCACCCGCAACAACCCGGAGTGCCACCTGATGGTGGTGCTGGTCGACGAGCGGCCGGAAGAGGTCACCGACATGTCTCGGTCGGTGAAGGGCGAGGTCGTCGCGGCCACGTTCGACCGTCCGCCGCAGGACCACACCACGGTGGCGGAGCTGGCGATCGAGCGGGCGAAGCGTCTGGTCGAGCTGGGGCACGACGTGGTCGTGCTGCTCGACTCGCTGACCCGCCTCGGCCGTGCCTACAACCTCACCGTCCGCTCGGCCGGGCGTACGCTCTCCGGCGGTGTCGACGTGGCCGCGCTGACCCCGCCCAAGCAGCTGCTCGCCGCGGCCCGCGCGGTCGAGGAGGGCGGTTCGCTGACCATCCTGGCCTCGGCTCTGGTGGAGACCGGCTCGGCCGCCGACACCCTCATCTTCGAGGAGTTCAAGAGCACCGGCAACGCCGAGCTGAAGCTGGACCGCTCGCTCGCCGACCGGCGGACCTTCCCGGCCGTCGACCTGCGGGCCTCCGGCACCCGGCGGGACGACCTGCTCTGCACCGACGTCGAGCGGCACCGCCTGCGGGCACTGCGATCGGCGCTGTCCACCCTGGACCGTCAGGCCGGCCTGGATCAACTGCTGCGCCAACTCACTGCCACCGGCGGCAACGCGCACCTGCTGGCCCGCCTCGGCGCCGCCGCCCACGGTTAGGATCGTCGGCCACGGCGGAGCAGGGGTACACCGCCCCGCCGTCTTCCCGGACCTGGGCGCCGGAGAAACCCCCTCGCCGCCCGGACGCCGGGCCCGCGATACTCGACGCCGTGCCGGCGACCGTCCTGACCGAAGCCCAGTCCGCCGCGTTGCGACACGTGCGTGACGTCGCCATGCGCGACCGCCCGGCGGCGCTCGCCGTCATCGCGGAGCATCTCGCCGGTTCGGGCACGTCCTACCGGTACGAGGAGGTCCTCGCGGCGGTGACCGCGCACGGCCGGCTGACGCTCAACTTCCACCCGGACCGGCTGCTGCGCGACGGCCGCACCGTGGCCGAGGCGCTCGACGAGGAGGGCGTCTACCGCAGCCAGTTCGAGACCGGCATCGGCAACGGCGGGCTGACCGCCTTCCCCGGCGGCGACCGGGACGTGTGGGAGGCCGCGCTGTTCGGCGGCGCGTACCAGCGTCCCGGCGTGCTCCCCGCCGAGCGTCCCAGGTACGGCGGCCTGAACCTGCTCGACCATCCGGACGGCGCCTGTCCCCGGTTCGGCTCCTGCCACCTGCGGCTGCGTCCGGAGGCGTTGGCCCGCGCCACGTTCTGTTTCGGCGACAGTCACCTCGGGCCGACCGAGGTCGGCACCGCCGTCGTCTTCGAGCCGGTCCTCGCCGCGCTGCTGAGCGCGACCGAGGGGACCGGCGTCAGCCTGGGGGTGGCCGGAATGGACACCGGCACCCTGCTGCGGGCACTCCTGCGCCGGCGGGAACGGGCATCCGAGCAGGCCGGTCGCGCGTTGGACGACTACATCGAGGCGCAGGTGCACGGCGAGCTGAGTCTCGCCCGCGACGTCGAGGCCGTGGTGTGTGACCCGTCCTTCCGCGGCACCCGCGAGGGGCGGCTGCTGGCCGCGATCGCCGCCCGGCACGGCTTCGCGCTGCGCTGGCACCCCGGCTTCGAACTGGCCGTGGACGACGTCGACGCCGAGTTCCGCGGCCCGGACATCCCGCCGTTGGCCGCCCGCGTGCACGCCGAGTTCGCCCGGCCGGGGGAGCCGCTGCACGCGGCGCTCGTCGGTCGCGCCGCCGCGTCCCTGGTACGCGAGCCGCGGCGCTGGGCCGACCGCGGGCCGGCCGAGGTGACCCACCAGCACCTCAAGCAGCTCTGGCACGTGCTGGTCCGGTTCGGCCGTCCGGCCTGATCGTCCCGTTCCGGCACCGGCCGGGCCCGGCTGTCCGATACCCCGGGTGACCTGGACCGCAGCTCTCGCCGCGCCTGGCATATCCGGAATGACCGACACGTCGAGCGGGTTGTGTTCCCCGTACCGCCGGCATCGCAAACCCCGTACCCGCCGGTAGTCCGCCAAGGGGCGCTCACCCCGGAGCGCGTCGTAACGATCGAAAGGGCAACCATCGTGAAGCAGCACTTCACCCGATGGCTCCCCGCCATCGCGAAGACCGCCGTCGCCAAGACCACCGACCTCGCCCAGAACCGCCGCGCCGTGCTGACCGTCGCGGGCGTGGCCGCCCTGGGCGGGCTGGCCTTCGGTCCCACCGCCGTCGCCGCCCCGGTGACCAGCGGACCGCACGCCGGCGCCAAGGCCGCCATCGACCTGGCCACCGGCAAGAAGACCGCCACCGAGACGGTGAAGTCCGGCCTGACCACCGGCAGCGACAAGGTGCCGAGCAAGGCCGACCGGCCGGCGCGGGACCGGCTCATGCCGCACGGCGTCGAGGGCGCGCAGTCGCGTATCCCGCTCGACGACGCCCAGCTCGACAACGCCAAGGCCATCGTCAAGGCGGCCAAGGAGTCCGGCGTGGGGGAGCGGGGCGCCGTGATCGGCGTCGCCACCTCCCTGCAGGAGTCCAAGCTCTACAACCTCGGTCACCTCGGCGCGTACAACGACCACGACTCGGAGGGTCTGTTCCAGCAGCGCCCGTCGTCCGGTTGGGGCACGTCCGAGCAGATCACCGACCCCGAGTACGCCAGCAAGGCGTTCTTCGGCGCGCTGAAGAACGTCGGCGGCTGGCAGGACCTGCCGCTGACCACCGCGGCACAGACGGTCCAGGTGTCCGCCTACCCGTACGCGTACGCGCAGTGGGAGGAGCAGGCCGCGGACATCGTCCAGCAGGTGTGGTGACCCGTAACGCGTGAACGGCCGGCCCCGGCTTCCGGGGCCGGCCGTTCCACGTCTCCGCCCGTCGCGTTCGGGGCCACGCCGTGGTTCGGCGAGACGATGTCGCGGCTGGTCACCGCCGACCCTCCGGCCGGAAACGGGCGGGGCCGCCTGTCGTCCCGCTGCCGCTGTTCGGCGGCGGGTGCCGGTCGGTGTTCCCTTCCTGAGGGACGGGGACCTGGGTGTCCATGCGCGGTTGAGGGACCCATGGCGTTCCACTCGTCGGCTGGTGGGCCGGTCGGTGGAACGTCATGGGTGTCTCCGAGGCCGGGAGACACCCATAGCGTTCCACCGACGAGATCAACGGGCGGTGGGTGGAACGTCATGGGTGTCTCCGGTCCGGCACGCACCCGTGGCGTTCCGCCGACGGGCGTCAACGGGCGACGGGTGGATCGGGGTGGGCGTCTCCTGTGCCGGGATCACCCATGGTTGCCCGGCTGCCCGGGTGGGGTGGGTGTCCGGTTCGGCGGTGGTGGGCGGCACCCCGGGTGTGGAATCGCCGCCGGCTCGGCCGCGTTGTAGACGGGTGAACGACCGAGCAGGCGACCCCCCGAGCCGCCCCGCCCCCGGCGGGGAGTGACGGCAGGCCGCCGGTCGTTACACATCATCCCGGCGCCGCGTGCGGGCCCCCGCCCCGCGAGCCTGCCGGACAACCCCGGCCCCCGTGAGCTGGCCCCCGGCCCCGCGAGCGTGCCGGATCCCCCTCAAGACATTGTTGAGCGCCTGACGGTGCCCACACCCCCCGGTGTGTTGACCCCCGAATGGAGCCCCCTGATGAACACGATCCTGCGTAAGAGCATCCTGGGTATCGCTGGTCTGGCCTTCACCGGTGGCGTGTTCGCCGGTCCGGTCGCCGCCCACGCCGACACCCCCGCCCACGCCGCCGGTAAGCCCGTCGCGGTCGCCTCCGTGCAGGGTGAGCAGTCGAGCATCACGCTGAACGACGAGCAGACCGCCAACGCGAAGGCGATCATCGCCGCGACGAAGAAGGCCGGTCTGCCGGAGCGGGCCGCGGTCATCTCGATCGCCACCGCCCTGCAGGAGTCGAAGCTGGAGAACCTCGGGCACCTCGGCGACCGCAATGACCACGACTCGCTGGGCCTGTTCCAGCAGCGCCCGTCGAGCGGTTGGGGTACGCCGGAGCAGATCACCGACCCCGAGTACTCCACCCTGGCCTTCTTGAAGGGTCTGAAGCAGGTCGACGGCTGGGACAAGATGCCCCTGACCGACGCCGCCCAGACCGTGCAGGTCTCCGCCTACCCGGACGCCTACGCGCAGTGGGAGAAGCAGGCCACCGACATCGTGGCCGAGCACTGGACCAAGTAAGACCTACGCGAAAGGCCGGCACTCCGAACAGGGGTGCCGGCGTTTCGCGCGTACCGGAAAGGGGTCAGGCCGGTGCGGCCTCGGCCCGCAGCCGGGACGACCCGGTCCCCACCGACCAGCCGGCCACCCACCGGCTGCCGCTGGTGCTGCTGGTGCGGTCGGCCAGGTGGTACCAGTCCATCCGGCAGCGCTGCGGGGTCACCTCGAAGACCCCGTACCCGTGTCCGTCGAGTTCGGTCCACCGCACGTGGGGGTTGGTGGAGCGGATCAGGCCGGCGCCGAGCTGGCTCAGCACGTTGCCCGCCGGCAGCTTCAGGAAGTCGTTGACGTTGTCGCTGGTCACCGACGGCACCACGAACTCGGCCGCGGCCGGGTTGGCCGACCCGGTGGCGCGGGTGGTGACCTCGTTGGCCCACGAGGTGTGGATGTCGCCGGTCAGGAACACCACGTCCCGCGTGCCGGTGGTCCGGATGTGGTCCACCAGCTCGTTGCGGTCGGCGTTGTACCCGTCCCACTGGTCGGCGTTGAGCACCGCGCCGTTCTCCGGGATGCCGAGCAGCTTGCCGAGCGGGCCGAGCAGCCACGCCGGCAGCGCGCCCACGTCCACCCGGGCGATCATCACCGGGTTGCCGACCAGCTTCCAGCGGGCCGTGGACCCGGACAGGCCGGTCTTTAGCCAGGCCATCTGGGCGTCGCCGGTGATCGTGCGGGCCGGGTCGTCGACGGCCGTGCCGGTGGCCTGCGCCGACCGGTACGAGCGCAGGTCCAGCATGGACAGCTCGGCCAGCTGGCCGAAGCGGAACCGCCGGTAGATCGCCCCGTCGACGCCGACGCGCACCGGCATCCACTCCAGGTACGCCTGCCGGGCGGCGGCGAGCCGGTCGGCGAACGGTCCCTCGGTGCCGGGCGTGTGGTTCTCCGCGCCACCGGACCATTCGTCGTTGGCCACCTCGTGGTCGTCCCAGGTGATGATCCACGGCACCGCCGCGTGCAGCGCCTGCAGGTGCGGGTCGGTCTTGTAGAGCGCGTGCCGGATCCGGTAGTCGGCCAGCGTGAGCACCTCGTGCGGCGGCTGGGTGGGCCGCACCACCCGGCCGGCGGCGGCGAACTCGCCGGTCCCGTACTCGTAGAGGTAGTCGCCGAGGTGGACGACCAGGTTCAGGTCGTCCCGGTCGGCCAGCCGCCGGTACGCCGCGAAGTAGCCGGCCTCCCAGTTCGCGCAGGACACCACGCCCAGCCGCAGCCGGTCCACCGGCGCGTCGACCGGCGGGGCGGTGGTGGTGCGACCCGCCGGGGACCAGGCGTCGGCGTACCCGAAGCGGTACCAGTAGGTGGTCGCTGGGGCGAGACCCGAGACGGCGACCTTCACGGTGTGGTCGCGGGCGGCCCCGGTGGGGAACGTGCCGGCGGCCACCGGCGCGGCGAAGTCCGGGTCGGCGGCGACCTGCCAGGTCACCTCCACGTCCGGGCCGGCGCCGGAGCCGGGCAGCGCGTCGGGGGTGGGGGTGACCCGGGTCCAGAGCAGGATCCCGTCCGGCAGCGGGTCGCCGGAGGCGACGCCGTGGCGGAACGCGGCGGTGGCCGCGCCGGCGGGGGAGGTGCCGGCCAGGGTGGCGCCGGCGAGCACGGCGGTGCCGGCGGAGGCTCCGGCCAGGCGAAGGAGGGTACGACGGTCGAGGGTGTGCGTCATGACCCTTGTATCTACCGTTGTCGACGTCCGCCGCGCTGCCCCCGGGCGTGGATTTCGTCGGTTCTTCCCCGTCGGTTCGTCTGGCGGTCGTCCGCGGGGTCGGTCAGGCGACGTCGGCGGCTCGCGCGGTGAGCCACGGGAGCACCGCGTCGAGCACGGACCGGTCGACCGGTTCCCGGACCTCGCGGCGGTACGCCCGCAGCGACGGCGGGCCGGGTTGGCGGCGCAGCACGTGCGTGACGTCGGGGAGCAGCCGGGTCAGCACCGGCCCGCCCGCGGCGGCGGCGATGACGGCCAGGTCCGCCGGGTCGGTCTGCAGGTCCTTGTCGCCGGTGACCGCGAGGACGGGGACGTGCACCCGAGCCAGGTCCGGCCGAGGGTCGTACCGCAGGAACTCCCGCATCCACCGGGCGTTGAGCCGCTGCCCGCCGATCCGGGCCACATCCGCGGTGGTGGCGAGGATCTTCTCGTGGTTGCGGGCGACCTTGGCCACCAGGTCGGTGCGGGTGAGCCGGAGCAGCAGGCGCACCGGCGCGGGCAGCGTGGGCAGCAGCCGGGCCGCCTGCCGGCGCAGCACCTCGGCGCCGGTGCGGCCGGTGCCGGCGAGCAGGACCACCCCGGCCAGCGGGACGCCTCGGGCGGCCAGCGCCACGGCGGTGAGGGCGCCCTCGCTGTGCCCGACCAGGAACAGTTTCCGGGGGTCGACGGCCGGGTCGGCGGCGAGCGCGGCGAGCGCGGCCGCCGCGTCCTCGACGTTGTCGTGGAACCCGGCACGCAGGAACTCGCCGGTGCTGTCGCCGACGCCCCGGCGGTCGTACCGGAGGGTGGCCGTTCCGGCGGCGGTCAGGGCCGCCGCCAGGTCGCGTTGGATCCCCAAGGGGAGACGCCGGTGGTCGCCGTCGCGGTTCAGGGGGCCGGAACCGGGCAGCAGCAACGCCCCCGGACACGGGCCGGCTCCGTCGGGCCGGGTGAGCGTGCCGACCAGCCGGTGGCCGTGTGAGGTGAACTCCATGGTCCGGCCGGTGCTCATCCGCGCACCGCCTCGGCGAGCGTCGCGGCGTCGTCGGCGCCGACGAGCAGGGCGTCGTACCGCTGGTCGGCGAGGGTGATCCGGACGGCGGGCTGGCCGGCGCGGACGCTGACGAACTCCCGACCGGCGGCGCCGCGCCAGGTGCCGACCTTGCGCAGCCCGGGTACGCCGAGTCCGGGCGCCCGGAGGCCGCGAGTTGCCTGCAGACCGTCGGGCACGACGGTGACGGCCCGGACGGCGGAACGGGGGAACGACAGGTCGCCGCGCAGGGCCCACACCTTCTCGGCGGCGGTGAGGCGGACGTGGATCCGGTCGGCGGTCAGGTGGACGGTGGCCATCGGGGCTCCTCCTCATTTGTTCTCACTGCTGATAACATTACCGCTGATGAGAAGAACAGGGAGGTGTCTGTGGTGCTCGACACCACGGAGCTGCTGCTCCACCCGATCCGGCTGCGTGTCGTCCAGGCGTTCCTCGGCGGCCGGACACTGACCACCACCGACCTGCGGGCGGAGCTGAGCGACGTGCCGCCGGCGACGCTCTACCGGCAGGTCGCCACGCTGGTCGACCACGACGTGCTGCACGTGGTGGGGGAGCGGCGGGCGCGCGGCGCTGTCGAACGGAGCTACCGGCTGAACGAGGTGGCGGCGTCGGTGGACGCGGAGACCGCGCGTGCCCTGAGCCCGCAACGGCACCGCCAGGCATTCCTCACGTTCGTCTCCGGTCTGCTCGCCGACTTCGACCGCTATCTCGACGGCGGCGGCGGTGACCTGGGCCGCGACCAGGCCGGCTACCGGCAGAACGCCTTCCACGCCAGCGACGCCGAGACGGCCGAGTTCGTCGCCCGGTTCCGCGGCCTGTTCGCCGAGTACGCGGCGCTGCCCGCCGGCCCCGGGCGCAGCCGGCGGCTGCTCACCACGGTCCTGCTGCCCGGCCCCGAGGACGCCGACCGGTCAGGATCGCGACGGGGCGCCGGAGCTCCGGTGACCGAAGACGATGTCCACCACCGCGGCGACCAGCGCCAGCACGATGATCCCGGCGGCCAGCAGCAGTGAGTGCCGGAACGCCACCGACCAGTCGCCCCGGTTGGCGGCCAGGGTCGAGAAGAACAACGCGCCGACCGCCGCGATCCCGGCGGCCGAGCCGATCCGCTGCCCGGTCTGGAGCATGCCGGCGCCGCTACCGGCCATCGGCACCGGCACCTCGGAGAGCGTGAGCGTCTGGTTCGGCGCGATCACCAGGCCGCTGCCGAGGCCGGCGACGAGCAGCGGCAGCGCGGTCCGCAGCGGCACGTCGTCGTGCGGCCCACCGGCCAGCACCAGGTCCGTCGCGACCAGCCCGAGCACCACGGCCGCCAGCCCGACGGCGACCAGCGGGCGGCCGTAGCGGGTGACCACCCGTCCGCCCAGCGCCGACGCGACCGCCGAGCCGAGCGCGAACGGGGTGATCGCCAGGCCGGCGACCAGCGCGCTGTAACCCAGGCCCATCTGCAGGTAGAGCGTGAAGATGAAGAAGATAGCGGTGAAGCCGGCGAAGTAGATCAGGCCGATCAGCGCGCCCAGCGTGTACGAGCGCAGCGTGAACAGCCGCAGGTCGAACAGCGGCTGGGTGTGCCGGGCGTAGCGGCGTTCCCAGAGCGCGAACGCGGCCAGCAGCAGCAGGCCGACGGGGATCAGCAACCACTTGGCCGAGCCCTGCCACTGCTCCCGCTGCACCAGCGGCAGCAGGATCACGGTGACGCCGACGCCGAGCAGCAGCACGCCGACCGGGTCGAGCCGGTGCCGGTCGGGCTGGCCGGTCGGCCGGGCCGGCACGAGACGCCACCCGAGCACCATGGCCACGATGCCGACCGGGATGTTCACGAAGAACACCCAACGCCAGCCGTGCTCGGCGCCGCCGAGCTGGATGAGCAGCCCGCCGAGCAGTGGCCCGACCGCGGTGGAGATGCCGATGGTGGCGCCGAGCAGCCCGAACGCGCGACCCCGGTCGGCGCCCCGGAACAGCTGCTGGATCATGCCGCTGACCTGGGGGTTGACCACGCCGGCGGCGGCGCCCTGCACCAGCCGGGCGATGATCAGCCACGTCGGTGAGGTGGCCAGGCCGGCCAGCGCGCTGGTCAGCGTGAACAGTCCCACCCCGACCACGAAGGCGGTACGCCGGCCACGCGCGTCGCCGAACCGCCCGGCGGGCACCAGCACCAGGCCGAACGTCAGCGCGTACCCGGAGAGCACCCACTGCAGGTCGCTCGGGGTGGCGCCGAGCGCCCGGTCGATGGACGGCACGGCGACGTTGACGATGCTGACGTCCAGCAGCGTCATGAACGCCGCGACCAGACCGACGCCGAGCGCGCGCCAGCGGCGCCGGTCGTCGTACCCGGTGTCCTGCACCGGCGTCGACGACCGGTCCCCGCTCATCGCGCCCCCCACCGACCGTCGATCACGCTCCCCGATCGCTACCCGGCCCCCGGTGGGGCAAACGACGCGATCAGGCCGTCTGACGTGCGCACCACCGCGGTCCGAAGTCCAGGCCGGACATCGGCGAGTCCTCCCGGTGCAGCAGCCCCCGCTCGGTGAGCGCGTGCAGCGGTTCCCGCAGCTCCTCCTCGGTCATACCGGTCTCCTCGGCGATCAGGTCCGGGTAGGGGACGTGTCCCCGCACCTCCAGCGCGGAGACCGCCTGGTACACCCGTTCCTCGACCGCGGACAACTGGACCTGAGGCATCGCGTCCCTCCTCGGCGTGGACCGTCCGATCGGCGGACGGCCGGCGACCGGCGGTTACCCGGGCCGACGACGTTGATGCCCACCCGATCGAGGGTCCTGCCGGGTGGTCCCGGCTAGGCTGCACCCGTGATCATCTGGGACCTCGTCGTGGTCGGTGGCGGGCCCGCCGGACTCTCCGCCGCCGTCGCGGCGGCCCGGGCCGGTGTGCACACGCTGGTGGTCGAGCGGGCCACCCATCCCCGGTACAAGACCTGCGGCGGCGGCCTGATCGGCACCTCGCTGGCCGAGGTCGACGGGCGGATCGAGGCGCCCGCGCACGACCGGGTCGACCGGGTCACGTTCACTCGGGACGGGCGACGGGCGTTCACCCGCCGGCACCCCGCGCCGTTGGTCACCATGATCCGCCGGGAGGAGTTCGACCATCGGTTGCGCGCCGCCGCGGTCACGGCCGGCGCCCAGGTCCGCGAGGGCGTCGCGGTTCGCGCGGTGGAGCAGGACCCCGACGGGGTACGCCTGCGGCTGGCCGACGGCGAGGTGGTGCACGCCCGTACGGTGGTCGGCGCGGACGGCTCCTCCGGGGTGACCGCCCGACACGTCGGGGCGCGGTTCCGCCAGGTCGACCTCGGGCTGGAGTTGGAGCTGCCGGCGTCCGCCGCCGATCAGCAGCGGTGGCGGGGTCGGCTGCTGATCGACTGGGGGCCGGTGCCCGGCTCGTACGCCTGGGTCTTCCCCAAGGGCGACCGGCTCACCGTCGGCGTCATCTCCGCCCGGGGTGAGGGCGAGCGGACCCGGGCCTACCTGCGCGACTTCGTCGACCGGGTGGGACTGTCCGGGGTGAGCCCGGAGCACGACTCGGGCCACCTCACCCGTTGCCGCGCCGAGGACTCACCGCTGCGTCACGGGCGGGTGCTGGTCGCCGGCGACGCGGCCGGCCTGCTGGAACCGTGGAGCCGGGAGGGGATCAGCTACGCGCTGCGCTCCGGTCGGCTGGCCGGCGAGGCGGTCGCCGCCGGCGACCTCGACGCGTACGGGCGGGAGGTCCACCGGCGGCTGGTGCCGGAGATGCGCGCCGGCCACCGGCTGCTGGAGGTCTTCGAGCGCCGCCCCGACGTGTTCCACGCGATGCTGGCCAGCCCGCCCGGCTGGCGGATGTTCGCCCGCTTCTGCCAGGGGCGGGCCAGTTTCGCCGAGGTGCTCGACCGGCGGCCGGTGCGGGCCGCGCTGGCCGTGCTCGACCGGCTGCCCCCGCTCAGGGGACGATGACCGCCCGGCCGTGGATGTCGCCCCGGCGCAACGCCTCGTACGCCTCGGGCGCCTCGGCCAGCGGGAACGTCTGCACGTCGGCGTGCAGCCGGCCGTCGCGCGCCAGCGCGACCACCTCCTGGAGTTCCGCGCGGGTGCCCCAGAACGGGACCACCACGCCGGTCTCCAGCGGCACCGTGGGCGGTTCGTCGGCGACCGGCCGGACCGGCAGCGTGCCACCGGCCAGGCCCACCAGCAGCAGCTGACCGCCGGTCGCGACGACCTGCCGGGCGGTGTCCAGCGTGGGCTGCGCGCCGACGAAGTCGAGCACCACGTCCGCGCCGTCCGGCGGCGGGCCGACCAGGTCGCGGATCTTGTCGACCGAGTCCGGGCCGGCCTGCACCACGTGATGGGCGCCGAGGCGGCTGGCCAGGTCCAGCGCCGCGACGTTGGTGTCCACCGCGACGATCCGCACCGCAGTGGTGGCGAGCAGGATCTGCACCGCCATGTGGCCCAGCCCACCGATGCCGATCACCACGCAGGTGGTGCCGGGCCGAAGCCGGGGCCGGGCCAGCTCCACCGCGTGGTACGGGGTCAGCCCGGCGTCGGTCAGCGGGGCCGCCTGGGTCAGGTCCATGTCGCCCACGTGCAGCAGCCGGGACGCGGGCACCACCACGTACTCGGCCAGCCCGCCGTCGCGGCTGAGCCCGATGCCGCCGACCGGCGTGACCCGGCAGCGGTTCTCCTCGCCGCGCAGGCAGGCCCGGCAGCGCCCGCAGCCGATGATGCCGTAGACCGCGGCCCGGTCCCCGGACGACCAGCCGTCCACGCCGGGCCCGGCCGCCTCGACCGTGCCGGCGATCTCGTGGCCCAGCGTCATCGGGGTGGTGAACATCCCCGCCGCCGCGTCGAGGATGTGCAGGTCGGAGTGGCAGGCGCCGACCGCGCCGACGCGCAGCAGCACCTCACCGGGCCCGGCCTCGGGCGTGGGCACCTCGGCCAGTTCCAGCACCCCGGGAGCGGTCATCCGTACCGCGCGCATGTCGCCTCCACCTCGTCGCCGACGGCTGTCGCGGCGGCATACCCGTGCCGGAGAGGTTGATACCGGTCCCGGTCGGGCGGGCGCACAATGCGGGCATGAGCGAGCGGGGTGAGTCGTTCACCGACGAGGAGTACGCGTTCCTGCGGCACGTCCGCTTCGGCGAACTGCCGAACCGGGTCCGCCCCGAGGAGCGGGCGGAGTCCACCGAGACGGACACCCGCCCGGACCGGCCGGACCCGGCGGGCGGCGAGTCCGAGTGGCACCTGCGCGCCGGCGGCTGACGGGGCGGACCCCGCCAGCCGCCGGGGTGGATCAGAAGACCGGAACGCCCTCGCGGACCAGCTTCCAGTTGGGCACGAAGAAGTCGGCCGGGTCGATGACGCCCTTGGCCTGCGCCCAGTCGATGAGCAGCTGGCGGATCTCCTGCTGCGCGTTGTAGACCTGCGTCTTCACGATGCCGGGGAAGTTGCCGCCGCCGCTGCGCCGGTAGTTGTTCACCGCCACCACGAACTGCGCGTCCGCCGCCACCGGGGTGTCGGTGCCGGCCAGCACCAGGCGGGTGATCCGCTGGCCGACGGGCTTGGAGATGTCGATGTCGTAGTCGACGCCGGAGAACACGTCGTAGTTGTAGTCCGGCACCGCCGGGTCGCTGATGGTCTCCGGGTCGACCGGCGCGCCCACCGGCACCGTGACGAAGTACTTCGCCGAGTACTCCAGGTACGCCTTCACCTCGGCGCCGGTCAGCACGACCGCCTCCAGGGTGTTGTCGTAGACGTAGAGGCCGGCCACGTCGCGGATCCGCACGTCGCCCTGCGGGAAGACCGCGGTGCGGCTGAACGGCGCGGCGATCGACAGCACCGGCAGGCCCGCGTACGCCCCGCCGGCCAGCGCCGCGGTGACCACCTCGGTCTGCACGTGGTTGATGAAGTCGAGGATCGGGGTGTCGTTGTAGCGCGACTCGGCGGCGGACAGCTCCACGCTCGACTGCGCGACCACCCGGTTGACGTACTCGACGGTCTTGGCGTGCTGGCCGCGCACGGCCGCGAGCACTGCCGGGTCCTCGACCACGGTGTTGGTGTTCAGCGTCCTGGCCGACGAGTCGACGACCTTCCAGCAGCCCTTCTCCCGGGTCAGCGTGAAGTCCATCCGGGTCAGGCGCTGGCCCCACTTCGACGGCTCGGAGGTGAGCACCGCCCTGCCGGTCTTCAGGTTGGTGACGAACTTCTCCGGCACCTCGTTGTGCGCGTGGCCGAACAGGATCGCGTCGATGCCGGGGACCTGCTCGGCGATCAGCGCGGTCGGGTTCTCGTTCGGCAGCTCCGGGCCGTAGCTGGAGGTGCCGCTGTCGCCGCCGTGCGCGGAGATGATGACCACGTCGGCGCCACGCCGGCGCATCTCCGGCACCCACTTGGCGGCGGTGGCGACCATGTCGGCGAAGACCAGGCGGCCCTCGACGTTGGCCTTGTCCCAGATGGCCACGCCGGGGTTGGTCAGGCCGAGGATGCCGACCCGCAGCTTCGGCGCGCCGTGGCCGCCGAGCCTGACCTCCTTGATCACGTACGGGAGGAACGCCGGCCTGCCGGTCTTCGCGTTGATCGCGTTGGCGGCGAGCGCCGGGAAGCCGAGCTGCTCGATCCAGGTGGCCAGCAGCGGCAGGCCGTAGTTGAACTCGTGGTTGCCCAGCGTGACCGCGTCGTACTTCAGCACGTTCATCGCGTTGGCCATCGGGTGCGTCTCACCGGTGCTGGTGATCGGCTCCTGCTTGGCGTAGTAGGTGGCCAGCGGGGTGCCCTGGATCGTGTCACCGGCGTCCAGGACCAGCGTGGCCCTGCCCTTGCGCTCGGCGCGGATCTGGTTGACCAGGGTGGCCAGCTTCGCGACGCCGACGTCGTTGTGCTTGCTGTCGTCGAACTCGGCGTCTTTGTAGTAGTCCCAGTTGTAGACGTTGCCGTGGGTGTCCGAGGTGCCGAGGACGGTCAGGTCCCAGGTCTTCGGCTGCTTCGGCTTCGCCTCGGCGGGCGCGCCGGCGAGCAGCGGGGCGGTCGCGGCGGCGGCCGCCACGGCCAGCACCTGTCGGCGCGAGGCGCCGGAGGAGGAGGTCATGAGGTGCCTTTCCATGGGGGTACGCGCCTCGTGGGCGCCGTTGCGCACCATAACCACCACCTGTCACGCACGCCACACCGGCCCGAGATGTTCCGCCATCCGTCACCGGTTGCTGTTTTCCGCCGGTCCGCCGGGGTAGGGCCGCAGTCATGACCGAGGACCAGTTCACCCCGCGGCACCCCACCGAGCAGTACGGCCAGCGCGAGGGCCAGCCGGCGCAACAGCAGTCCACCCCCGGGTCGACGCAGGCGATGGGCCCGAAGCCTGATCATGGCGAGGAGTCGTACCGGGGCAGTGACCGGCTCAGCGGCAAGCGGGCGGTGATCACCGGCGGCGACTCCGGCATCGGTCGCGCGGTGGCGATCGCCTTCGCCCGGGAGGGCGCCGACGTCCTGGTCTCCTACCTCGGCGAGGAGGAGGAGGCGGACGCCCGCGAGACGGTCGCCCTGATCGAGCAGGCCGGGCGCAGGGGTGTCGCGGTCCGCACCGACCTGCGCGAGGAGGCCAACTGCCGGGAGCTGGTCGACCGGGCGCTGCGCGACCTCGGCGGCATCGACATCCTGGTCAACAACGCGGCCTACCAGATGTCGCAGGACAACGGCCTGCTCGACATCAGCACCGAGCAGTTCGACCGGGTCTTCAAGACCAACGTGTACGCCATGTTCTGGCTGTGCAAGCTCGCCGTGCCGCACATGAAAGAGGGCTCGACGATCATCAACACCTCGTCGATCCAGGCCTTCGACCCGTCGCCGGAGCTGCTCGACTACGCCACCACCAAGGCGGCCATCGCCAACTTCAGCAAGGCGCTCGCGCTGAACCTGGCCGAGCGGGGCATCCGGGTGAACGCCGTCGCGCCCGGCCCGATCTGGACGCCGCTGATCCCGGCCACCATGCCGGCGGAGAAGGTGAAGCAGTTCGGCACCGACGTGCCGCTGGGACGTCCCGGCCAGCCGGCCGAGCTGGCCCCGGCGTACGTCTTCTTCGCCTCGCAGGAGTCCAGCTACGTCACCGGCGAGATCCTCGGCGTCACCGGCGGCAAGCCGACGAAGTGACGGTGCCGCCCACCGGCCGTCCGGCCCCGCCGCTCAACGGGGCCAGACGGCCATCCGGCGGCGCACCTCGGCGATCCGTGCGGCGTCCAGGCCGTAGCGGGTGAACCGCCGGTCGGCCAGGCCGTCCAGGTAGCGGCCGGCGGCGCGCACGTCCTCGTCGTCCAGCGCCGGGTCCACCTGCCGGGCCAGGTCCAGCAGGTCGGCCACGTCGTAGCGGTCCAGCGCGGCGGCGACGTCGATGAAGTCGCGTACCTCGCGGCGGTTGACCAGCGCGGCGGTCTTGTTGGCGATCAGGTCCCGCACGTCCATCACCGGGCCGAGGTCCATCACCACCGGGCTGCGGTGCCGGTCCAGGCGGGCCAGGCTGAGCCGGATCTCCCGGCCGTCCCGGCTCACCACGAAGTCGCGCAGGTCCCGGTCGAAGCCGTCGAACACCTCGCCCAGGCCACCGGGGTCGGCGTCCTGGACCTGGTATCCGGCCCGCTCCAGCGCGGCGCGTACGCCGTCCGCCGCCGCCGCGGGGGCGCCCTCCACGTCGGCGAACAGGTCGACGTCCTCGGTGGGGCGGGTGACCAGGCCGTGGGCCGCCCACGCCACCCCGCCGCCGAGCACGAACCGGTGCCGGCCGGCGGCGGCGAGCGCGACCCGGGCCACCTTCCGGTAGAAGTCGTGCGGATGTGTCACGCGGCGCGCAGGCTCCCGTGCCGGCCCTCCCAGGCCAGGCGGACGCCTCGGGGCAGGTTGAGCAGCGGCCACACCCGGCGCAGCGTCCCCGCGTGGATCAGCTCCCGCAGGTCCGCCACGCGGGTGGTCTCGCGCAGCACGTTCTCGTACATCCAGAGCAGCTCGTCCGGGTCGGCGAGGTCGAAGGCGCGTTCGGCGCTCCACATCAGGCGCACCGGCAGCTCGACGATGCCGGTGGTGGGACCGGCCAGCTCATCCAGGGTGCGTGCCACCACGGCGGGTCGCCCGGGCCGGGCGAGGTACGCGCTGGTGGTGGCCGACATGGCATCAGGGTAACTCCTCCCGCGCCCTCCGCCCCCGCCTGCGGTGTAAGGAAGGGCCCCTGCTTAACGCCTCCGGTAGTAAAAGGGCCCCCGCTTAACACGCGCCGCCCCGTGCGCGGCGTGCGCGGTTTGGGGGTGTTTGGGGTGATGGGGGTCACCCGGAAGGCGGAATCGGTGTGGGGGCGGGGGCGTTGTACAGGGGGTACGGCCGAGCAGGCGCGCACCGCGCCACGCCGGAATGACGGCGGGCAGCCGGTCGTTATTTCTGGTCCCGGTGTGCACGAGCAGGCCCCCCGAGCCCCGTGCGCCGCGCCGGAATTCCCCTCCAAGACTTCTCCGAGCGCCTGACGGCTGCTCGCGTGCCCACCCCCGGGCGCGTCGACCCCCGAACGGAGCCCCCATGAACACCATGCTGCGTAAGAGCATCCTCGGTATCGCCGGTCTGACCGTCGCCGGTGGCCTCGCCGCCGGCCCGCTGAACCACTCCGACGGCACCCCCGCGCCGCGGGAGAGCGCCGTGGCCGTGCAGACCCGCCTCGACACCGCCACGCTGATCCCGCACGGCGTGCAGGGCGCCCAGTCCCACATCGACCTCGACGACGAGCAGACCGCCAACGCCAAGGCGATCATCGCCGCCACGAAGAAGACCGGCATGGACGAGCGCGCCGCGGTCATCTCGATCGCCACCAGCCTGCAGGAGTCGAAGCTGGAGAACCTCGGGCACCTCGGCGACCGCAACGACCACGACTCCCAGGGCCTGTTCCAGCAGCGCCCCTCCTCCGGCTGGGGCACCGTGGAGCAGATCACCGACCCCGAGTACTCGACCACCGCGTTCCTCAAGGCCCTCAAGCAGGTCGACGGCTGGCAGGACATGCCCCTCACCGTCGCCGCGCAGACCGTCCAGGTCTCGGCCTACCCCGACCACTACGCCCAGTGGGAGCAGCAGGCCGCCGACATCGTCGCCCAGCACTGGAACAGCTGAGACCGGCGGTGACCGGGGTCACGACGGCCAGCGGAAGAACCGTGGCCCCGGTACCGTTGTGCAGAGCGTCGGTGTGTCCAGTGTCCCCGGGCCTCACCTAAATTGCCTTCGCGGAATACCGTTCGGCTGGAGCCGCGTCGTGCCACTCGCCGAGAGGCGACCTGCACACCGACGCCCAGCGCCGCCCCGACCAACAGGTCGGGGCGGCGCTGTTTCGTGCTCGACTCGCGGGCGTCGGCCGCCTGCCCTAATGTGCAGGAGGTGAGCCGTTCTCGACGGGGAGGGGGTGCCCGGGTGGGTCTGAAGACGTTCATCCAGGGGTGGCCGGTCTACCGGCAACTCACCGGCACCGACCCGCTCGGTCGCGGGGCCGCCGCCCAGTCGGCCCGCTCCGCCGACCTGACCGCCCGCACCGAGACCGCCGACGGCATGGCCCGCTCGGTCTGCCCCTACTGCGCGGTCGGCTGCGGCCAGCGGGTATTTCACAAAGCCGGGCAGGTCACCCAGATCGAGGGCGACCCGGACAGCCCGATCTCCCGCGGCCGGCTCTGCCCGAAGGGCGCGGCCAGCAAGAGCCTGGTGACCAGCCCGCTGCGCCAGACCACGGTCCGCTACCGCCGCCCGTACGCGACCGACTGGGAGGACCTGGACCTCGACGTCGCACTCGACATGATCGCCGACCGGATCCTCGCCGCCCGGGCCGAGACCTGGGAGGACGTGGACGACAAGGGCCGACCGCTCAACCGGACGCTCGGCATCTCCAGCCTCGGCGGCGCGACGCTGGACAACGAGGAGAACTACCTCATCAAGAAGCTGTTCACGGCGATGGGGGCGCTCCAGATCGAGAACCAGGCCCGCATTTGACACTCCGCCACCGTCCCCGGTCTGGGGACCAGCTTCGGTCGCGGCGGCGCGACGGACTTCCAGCAGGACCTCGCCAACGCTGACGTCATCGTCATCCAGGGCTCCAACATGGCCGAGGCCCACCCGGTGGGCTTCCAGTGGGTGATGGAGGCGAAGCAGCGCGGCGCGAAGGTCTTCCACGTCGACCCGCGGTTCACCCGCACCAGCGCGCTCGCCGACACGTACCTGCCGATCCGGGCCGGGACGGACATCGCGCTGCTCGGCGGCGTGGTGCGCTACATCCTGGACAACGAGCTGGACTTCCGGGAGTACGTGCTGGCCTACACCAACGCGGCCACCATCGTCAGTGAGCAGTTCGCCGACACCGAGGACCTGGACGGCCTGTTCTCCGGCTACAACCCGGAGACCGGCTCGTACGACCACGCCAGCTGGCAGTACGAGGGTCAGGAGGGCAACGCCAAGGTCCGGGGCACCGGTAAGGAGCGCGACTCGGCCTCCGGGCTGGAGCACGAGTCGCACGGCGAGCCGGTGCCGGCGCAGACCCAGCGGGACGAGACGTTGCGGCATCCGCGCTGCGTCTACCAGATCCTCAAGCGGCACTTCGCCCGCTACACCCCGGAGATGGTGGCCCGCGTCTGCGGCATCCCGGAGGAGAAGTTCCTGGAGCTGGCCCGCGCCTGGACGGAGAACTCCGGCCGGGAGCGCACCGGCGCGCTGGTCTACTCCGTCGGGTGGACGCAGCACAGCGTCGGGGTGCAGTACATCCGCACCGGGTCGATCATCCAGACGCTGCTGGGCAACATGGGCCGGCCGGGCGGGGGCATCCTGGCGCTGCGCGGGCACGCCAGCATCCAGGGCTCCACCGACATCCCGACGCTGTTCAACCTGCTGCCCGGCTACCTGCCGATGCCGCACCACGCCGATCACCCGACGTTCGACAAGTGGGTGGACAGCATCCGTCACCCCGGGCAGAAGGGCTTCTGGGGCAACTCGCGCGCGTTCGCGGCGAGCCTGCTCAAGGCCTACTGGGGTGACGCGGCGACGCCGGAGAACGACTTCTGCTACGGCTACCTGCCGCGGATGACCGGCGACCACGGGACGTACCAGCAGGTCCTCAACATGATCGACGGCGGGATCAAGGGCTACTTCCTGCTCGGTCAGAACCCGGCCGTCGGCTCGGCACACGGCCGCGCCCAGCGCCTCGGCATGGCCAACCTCGACTGGCTGGTCGTGCGCGACCTGTTCCTGATCGAGAGCGCCACGTTCTGGAAGAACAGCCCGGAGATCGCCACCGGGGAGATCGTGCCGCAGGAGTGCCGCACCGAGGTGTTCTTCCTGCCGGCGGCCTCGCACGTGGAGAAGGAGGGCACGTTCACCCAGACGCAGCGAATGCTGCAGTGGCGGGAGAAGGCGGTCGAGCCGCCGGGCGACGCCCGCTCCGAGCTGTGGTTCTTCTACCACCTGGGCCGCAAGCTGCGGGAGAAGTTGGCCGACTCCAACCAGCCCCGTGACCGGGCGCTGCTCGACCTGACCTGGGACTACCCGACGCACGGCCCGCACGCCGAGCCCAGCGCCGAGGCGGTGCTCAAGGAGATCAACGGGTACGAGGTGGCCACCGGCCGTCCGCTGAACGCGTTCGGCGAGGCCAGGGCCGACGGCTCCACCGCGATCGGTTGCTGGATCTACTCCGGCGTCTACGCCGACGGGGTCAACCAGGCGGCCCGCCGCAAGTCCCGGCACGAGCAGGACTGGGTGGCCGCCGAGTGGGGCTGGGCCTGGCCGGCGAACCGGCGCACGCTCTACAACCGCGCCTCCGCCGACCCGGAGGGCCGGCCGTGGAGCGAACGCAAGAAGTACGTCTGGTGGGACCCGGACGCCGGCGAGTGGACCGGCTACGACGTGCCGGACTTCGAGAAGACGAAGCCGCCGTCGTACCGCCCACCGGCCGACGCCTCCGGGCCGGAGGCGCTCGCCGGCGACGACCCGTTCGTCATGCAGGGCGACGGCAAGGCCTGGCTGTACGCGCCGAGCGGCGTGCTCGACGGGCCGCTGCCGACGCACTACGAGCCGGCCGAGTCGCCGATGCGCAACCCGCTCTACGGGCAGCAGGCGAACCCGACCCGGAAGATCTACGAGCACCCGGTGAACCGGATCAACCCGAGCCCGCCGGAGCCGCACAGCGGCGTCTTCCCGTACGTGTTCACGGTCAGCCGGCTCACCGAGCACCACACCGCCGGCGGGATGAGCCGGACCGTGCCGCGCCTGGCCGAGCTGCAACCGGAGATGTTCGTGGAGGTGTCCCCGGAGCTGGCCGCCGAGGTCGGCCTGGCGCACCTGGGCTGGGCGCACCTGGTCAGCGGGCGGGCGGTGATCGAGGCGCGGGTGCTGGTCACCGACCGGCTCACCCCGCTGCGGGTGGACGGCCGGATCATCCACCAGGTCTGGTTGCCCTACCACTTCGGCAGCGAGGGCCTGGTGACCGGCGACTCGGCGAACGACCTGTTCGGCATCACCCTGGACCCGAACGTGCTCATCCAGGAGAGCAAGATCGGCACCTGTGACGTCCGGCCGGGCCGGCGTCCCACCGGGCCGGCGCTGCTCGACCTGGTCGGCGACTACCAGCGGCGGGCCGGCATGACCCCGGACCGGAAGGTGCCGATCGTGACCACCGACGTGCTGGGTGGGGAGAACGCGGCCGGCAGCACCGACGAGCAGACCCCCGAGGCCGCGGCGCGCGACGGAGAAGACGATGCCTGACGCCAACAGCCTCTACGGCCCGCTCGACCCGGCCCCCGACGCGGGCTGGACGCAGGCGCCGCCCCGGATGGGGTTCTTCACCGACACCAGCGTCTGCATCGGCTGCAAGGCGTGCGAGGTCGCCTGCAAGGAGTGGAACGGCGTTCCCGACTCGGGCTTCGACCTGCTCGGCATGTCGTACGACAACACCGGCGCGCTGACCGCGAACTCCTGGCGGCACGTGGCGTTCATCGAGCAGCCCCGGCCGGCCGGGCATCGCACCGCGCCGTTCGCCGGCGATCCGACCGGTCCGGCGACCAGTCCGGCGTCGGCGTCGGTGGGCGCCGGCACCGCGCCCGACACCGGCACCAACCCGGGCCTGCCGCCGGGGCGTCCGGAGGCGGCGGCGCGGATGGCGGCCGGCCCGGAGTTCCTGGGCATGCCCGGCGCGCAGCCACCCGGGCGGGGCAGCGGCGTGGAGAGCCGGACCGACTTCCGCTGGCTGATGATGTCCGACGTGTGCAAGCACTGCACGCACGCGGCCTGCCTGGACGTGTGCCCGACCGGGTCCCTGTTCCGCACCGAGTTCGGCACCGTGGTGGTGCAGGAGGACATCTGCAACGGCTGCGGCTACTGCATCTCCGCCTGCCCGTACGGCGTCATCGACCAGCGCAAGGACGACGGCCGGGCGTGGAAGTGCACGCTCTGCTACGACCGTCTCGGCGCCGGGATGACCCCGGCCTGCGCGCAGGCGTGCCCCACCGAGTCGATCCAGTACGGCCCGCTGGACGAGCTGCGCGAGCGGGCCGCCGACCGGGTTGCCGCGCTGCACGAGCGGGGGGTCCCCGAGGCCCGCCTCTACGGGCACGACCCGACCGACGGGGTGGGCGGCGACGGCGCGTTCTTCCTGCTGCTCGACGAGCCCGAGGTGTACGGGCTGCCGCCGGACCCGGTGGTCACCACCCGGGACCTGCCGAAGATGTGGAAGCGGGCCGGCCTGGCCGCGCTGGCCATGGCGGCGGCCACCGTCGCCGCGTTCGTCGGAGGATCGTCGTGAGCCCGGACCGCCCGGTCGGTGACCTGTTCCGCCGCTTCCGGGAGCGGCTGGCCGCCGAGCGGAGCGCCGTGGCGGACCGGACCGGCGCGGGGGAGCCCGGCGGCCTGCGCGGGGTGGGCCGTGCCGACAGCGCCAGCCGGGCCACCGGCGCCGGGCCGGGAGCGGCCCGCACCGACGCCGGGGCCCGCGAGGCGGGGCTGACCCCGCACCCGCCCCGCGACGTCGCGCCGGCCACGAGCCGCCGTGGCGGCGGCAGGGGTGGCCGGGGCGGCGAGCAGCTCACCGTGCCGCCGGCCGAGTTCACCTCCTACTACGGCCGGCCGATCCTGAAGCCGCCGGTGTGGCGGTGGGACATCGCCGCGTACCTGTTCACCGGCGGGCTCGCCGCCGGTTCCTCGCTGCTGGCCGCCGGCGGGCAGCTCACCGGGCGTCCGGCGTTGCGCCGCGCGGGCCGGGTCACCTCGCTCGCCGCGGTGAGCGCCAGCGCCTACTTCCTCGTCAACGACCTGGGCCGGCCCAGCCGGTTCCACCACATGCTGCGGGTGGCGAAGCTGACCTCGCCGATGTCGGTGGGCACCTGGATCCTCAGCGCGTTCGGCCCGGCCGCCGGGCTGGCCGCGGTCGCCGAGGCCGCACCCCGGCTGCCGCGCCACGGCGTGCCCGGGCTGGGCCGCCGGCTGCTGCCCCCGGTCGGCAACGCCGCCGGGCTGGTCGCCGCCGTCACCGCGCCGGCGCTGGCCACGTACACCGGGGTGCTGCTGGCGGACACGGCGGTGCCGTCGTGGCACGAGGCGTACCCGGAACTGCCGGCCATCTTCGCCGGCAGCGCGCTGGCCAGCGGCGCCGGCGTGGGGCTGCTGGCCGCGCCCTGCGCGCAGGCCGGCCCGGCGCGGCGCCTCGCGGTGGCCGGCGCGGCGCTGGAGCTGTGGGGCTCGCACCGGGTGGAGAACCGGCTCGGCCTGCTCAGCGAGCCCTACACCGAGGGCACGCCGGGCGTGTTGCTGCGGGCCGGCCGGTCGCTGACCGCGGCCGGGGTGGTCGGCGCGCTGGTCGGCCGCCGCAGCCGGCTGCTGTCCGCGATCTCCGGCGGCGCGCTGCTCGCCGCGTCCGTCTGCACCCGCTTCGGCATCTTCCACGGCGGAGTGGCCTCGGCCCGGGACCCGAAGTACACGGTCGTGCCGCAACGCGAGCGCGCCGACCGGCGGGCCTGACGCCTCGCCGGGCAGCCGGTCCGCCCCTGTGGTTGACTGCTGCGTGGAGGCGTTCAGGCGGCTGGTGCCCCTCCCGGTCTTCAAAACCGGTGTGGTCCGGGACCCGGGCCAGGCGGGTTCGATTCCCGTCCGTCTCCGCCACACCGTCCGGGGGAGCGCCGATGCGTGAGGTCGACCCGCGGCGGCGGGTGCCGCGCACCGACGCGCTGCTCGCCGACCCGGCGCTGGCGGCCGCCGCCGGCACGGTCGGCCGGGATCGGGTCAAGGCCGCGATCGTGGCGGCCCAGCACCGCGCCCGCAGGGGCGAGATCACCCCCGAGGCGGTACGCGACGCGGCGCTGGCCGCACTGCCGGCCCGCACGCCGCGCGCGGTGCTCAACGCCACCGGCGTCGTGCTGCACACCAACCTGGGCCGCGCCCCCCTCGCGCCGGCCGCCGTGCGGGCGCTGGTCGCCGCCGCCGGGCACACCGACGTGGAACTCGACCTCGGCACCGGCCGCCGGGCCCGACGCGGCCGGGAGGCGCTGGCCGCGCTCGCCGCCGCGGTGCCCGACGCGCCCGCCGTGCACGTGGTCAACAACGGCGCCGCCGCGCTGGTGCTGGCCGCCACCGCGCTCGCCGCCGGCCGGGAGATCGTGGTCAGCCGTGGCGAACTGGTCGAGATCGGCGATGGCTTCCGCCTGCCCGACCTGCTGGCCAGCACCGGCGCCCGGCTGCGCGAGGTGGGCACCACCAACCGCACCACCCGCGCCGACTACGCCGCCGCGATCGGCCCGGACACCGGCTTCGTGCTCAAGGTGCACCCGTCGAACTTCGTGGTCACCGGCTTCACCTCGGCGGTGCCGGTGGCCGACCTGGCCACGCTCGGCGTGCCGGTGGTCGCGGACATCGGCTCGGGGCTGCTCGCCCCGGACCCGCTGCTGCCCGACGAGCCGGACGCCGCCACCACGCTGCGCGCGGGCGCCCACCTGGTTACCGCCAGCGGCGACAAGCTGCTCGGCGGGCCGCAGGCCGGCCTGCTGCTCGGCGCGACCGACCTGGTCGAGCGGCTGCGCCGGCATCCCCTCGCGCGGGCGCTGCGGGTGGACAAGCTCACCCTCGCCGCGCTCGCCGCCACACTGCACGCGCCGACCACCCCGACCCGGGAGGCGCTGCACGCCGACCCCGGCCGGCTGCGCGCGCGGGTGGAGCGGTTGCGCGACCGGCTCGGCGAGGACGGCTGCAAGGCCGAGGTGACGCCGGTCGCCGCGGTCGTCGGCGGGGGCGGCGCGCCCGGCGTCGACCTGGACTCGTGGGCGCTGACCCTGCCCGAGCGGTACGCGGCGCCGCTGCGCGCCGGCGACCCGGCGGTCCTCGGCCGGGTGCTGCACGGGCGCCTCCTGCTCGACCTGCGCGCCGTGCCGGAGGCCGACGACGACCGCGTCCGCGCGGCGATCCTGTCCGTGGAGGGCTGAGCGGGTGTGGGTCGTGGCCACCGCCGGGCACGTCGACCACGGCAAGTCCACACTGGTCCGGGCGTTGACCGGGATGGAACCGGACCGGTGGGCGGAGGAACGCCGCCGGGGCATGACCATCGACCTCGGCTTCGCCTGGACCACGCTGCCCTCCGGCGGCACCCTGGCGTTCGTCGACGTGCCCGGGCACGAGCGGTTCGTGCCGAACATGCTGGCCGGTGTCGGCCCGGTCCCGGCCGCGATGATCGTCGTGGGCGCCGACGAGGGGTGGATGCCGCAGTCGGCCGAACACCTGGCCGCGCTCGACGCGCTCGGGGTGGCGTACGGGCTGTTGGTGGTGACCCGCGCCGACCTGGCCGACCCGGGTCCGGCGCTGGCCCGCGCCCGCGCGGAGATCGCCGCGACGTCGCTGGGCGAGGTGGAGGCGGTGGCGGTGTCCGCCGTGACCGGCGGCGGCCTGCCCGAGCTGCGGGCCGCGCTGGACCGCCTGGTCGCCCGGCTGCCCGACCCGGCCCGCGACGCCCCGGTCCGGCTCTGGGTGGACCGGTCGTTCACGGTGCGCGGCAGCGGCACGGTGGTCACCGGCACCCTCGGCGGCGGCCGGGTGCGGGTCGGCGACGGACTCGAGCTGGCCGGCACCGGCGAGCCGGTGCGGGTACGCGGCCTGCACTCGCTGGGCGCCGCCCGGCCGCACGTCGACGCGGTGGCCCGGGTGGCGGTCAACCTGCGCGGCCTGCCCCGCGAGCGGGTGGGTCGCGGCGACGCCCTGCTCAGCCCCGGCCGGTTCGGCCGCACCGACCTGCTCGACGTGCGCCTGGTCGGGGATCCGGCCGCCGACCTGCCGGCGACGCTCACCCTGCACGTGGGCTCGGCGGCGGTGCCCGCCCGGATTCGGCCGCTCGGTCCGGACACCGTGCGGCTGCGCCTGGCCCGGCCGCTGCCCCTGCTGATCGGCGACCGCGCCCTGCTGCGCGACCCGGGCCGGCACCATGTGGCCGGCGGGGTGACCGTGCTGGACGTGGACCCGCCGCCGCTGCGCCGCCGGGGCGCGGCGGTCGCCCGGGCGGCCGCGCTGGCCGGGCTGGACGGTCGGCCCGACCCGGCCGGGGAGCTGCGCCGACGGCGGCTGGTCCGGGCCGGGCAGCTGACCCGGATGGGCCTGCCGCCGAACGGTGTCCCGGTGGCCGGGGACTGGCTGGCCGACCCCGACCACTGGCGCGACCTCGGCCGGCGGCTCGCCGAGGAGGTCACCCGGCACGCCGGGGAGCACCCGCTGGCGGCGGGCGTACCGGTCGACGTGCTGCGCCACCGCCTCGGCCTGCCCGACCGGACGCTGGTGACGGCGCTGCTGCGCCCACCGCTGCGGCTGCGGGACGGCCTGGTCACCGCCGCACCCGCCGACACGCTGCCGGAACCGGTCGCCCGGGCCGTGGCCCGGGTCCGCGCCGAGTACGGCGACCGCCCGTTCCAGGCGCCCGAGGCGCACCGGTTGGCCGACCTCGGCCTGGGTCCCCGGGAGATCGGCGCGGCCGTGCGGGCGGGCGCGTTGCTCCGGCTCGCCGAGAACGTCGTGCTGCTGCCCGGCGCCCCGGACGACGCGGTGCGGGTCCTCGCCGGGCTGCCGCAGCCGTTCACGCTCAGTGCCGCCCGGCAGGCGCTGGACACCACCCGTCGGGTGGCGGTGCCGCTGCTGGAGCTGCTGGACCGGCGCGGGGCGACCCGTCGGCTGCCCGACGACGTGCGTCAGGTGGTCCGCCCGCCGGGTTGACGGGTGGCGTCCGGGTGACAGGGTGACGGCATGATCGACGCCCCTCGTCCCCGCCCGGTCGACAGTGCCCGGCTGCGTCGCCGCGCGTTGCCGCCGGCCGTGCTGGGTTGCTGGCTGGTCTGGGCGGCGCTGGCCTGGTGGACCGCGCCGCGCTCGGTCGACGCGGTCGACCTGGAGCGCGACCTGGCGGCCGGCCGGGTGGTGACGCTCGCCCGAGCCGACAGTTGGGACGACAGCGGGCCCTGGGGCCGCCGACCCGAGCCCCGGTACGCGCAGAGCGGGTCGACGGTCGTCTGGGCCCGACCCGACGGGCAGTTCCGGTACGCGTACGTGCCCGCGCCGGTCCCGCGGGGCGGACCCGTCGAGGACGGCGCCGACACCGACCCGGTGACCGAACCCGGCCCGGGTCAGGAGGCCGACCCGCTCGCCGACCCCCGGGCGCGCGCCGCCGTCACCCGGGGTGGGGACAGCCTGGCCGACACCCTGGCGGACACGGCGGGGCTGCTGGCGTTGACCATCGGCGTCGGCTGGCTGCTCATGCTGGTCGCCGGTCCGCCGCCGGTGGCCGGTACGCGCTGGTACTGGTTCTGGATCGGGCTGCTGCCGTACGCGCTCGGCGTGCTGGCCTGGACCTGGCGCGAACGGTGGCGGGCGAAGGCGCCGCTGACCGGCACGCGTGGCTCCGGCTGGCGCGGGTTCGGCGGGCTGGTCGTCGGCGGGATCGTGGTGTCGCTGGCGGTGGCGGTGCTCGGCCTCCTGCTCGGCGGGTACGTCGTGCCGGGCGGCTGAGCCAACCCGCACCGGCGGCCCGTCCCGGTCACCTACCGTGACGCCATGGACCCTTCCGCGGTCTGGCGGGACAAGAACCACCGGTGGCGGATCGAGGCGTACCGGGCGCCGGACCTGCGGTTCGCCGTCTTCGCCACGAACGGCACCACCGAGTCGGCGCCGCTGTGGCTGTTCGGGATGGCCGCGCTGGCCCGCTGGCTGATGACCCACGCCATCTCCCTCGACGACCTGGAGACGGACTGATGGCCGGGCAGGTCGCGCTGGTGCTGGTCCTGGTGCTGGTCAACGCCGCCCTGTCCGGCAGCGAGATGGCGCTGGTGACGCTGCGCGAGGGGCAGCTGCGCCGGCTGGGCCGCGCGGGGCGCTCCGGGGCCCGGTTGAGCCGGCTGGTCCGGGAGCCGAACCGCTACCTGGCCACCATCCAGCTCGGCATCACGCTGGCCGGGTTCCTCGCCTCGGCCGCCGCGGCGGTGTCGCTGGCCGAGCCGCTCGTCGGTCCGCTGGGCTTCCTGGGCCGGGCCGCCCGCCCGGTCGCGGTGCTGCTGGTGACCGTGCTGCTGACGTTCCTCACGCTGGTGGTGGGGGAGTTGGCGCCGAAGCGGCTGGCCATGCAGTCGGCGGAGCGGTGGGCGCTGCTCAGCGCCGGGCCGCTGGACCTGCTGGCCCGGTTGTCCCGGCCGGCGGTGTGGCTGCTCGGCCGCGCCACCGACCTGCTGGTCCGGGTCGCCGGCGGGGATCCGCGCGCGAGCCGGCAGGAGGTGACCGAGGAGGAGCTGCGGGAGCTGCTGGTCAGCCAGCGCGGACTCTCCGCGCAGCAGCGGGAGATCCTCGCCGGCGCGTTCGACATCGCCGGTCGTACGTTGCGGGAGGTGCTGGTCGCCCGCCGGGACGTGATGACGCTGCCGGCCGACCTGCCGGCCGGCGAGGCGATGCGCCGGCTGGCCGCCGCCGGCCGGTCCCGGGCGCCGGTCACCGGCCCGGGCGGGCTCGACGACGTGCGGGGCGTGGTGCACATCCGCGACCTGGTGGACGCGGGGGCGACCGCCGTCGACGGGTGCGTCCGCCCGCCGGTGCTGCTGCCCGGCACGCTGCCGGTGGCCGACGCGATGCGGCAGCTGCGCCAGCGCCACGAGCAGATGGCCCTGGTGATCGACGAGTACGGCGGCGTCGACGGTCTGGTCACCATGGAGGACCTGCTCGAGGAGGTGGTCGGCGAGCTGTACGACGAGACCGACCGGGACGTCCGTCGGGCCGTGCGGGAGCCCGACGGCGCGCTGGTGCTGCCGGGCGACTTCCCGCTGCACGACCTGCCCGACACCGGGGTGCGGCTGACCTTCCCGCTGACCCGCGAGTACACCACCGTGGCCGGGTTGGTGCTGGCCGGCCTGGGCCGGTTGCCCGAGGGCCCGGGGGAGCGGGTCCGCCTGCCCGGCCTCACCGTCGAGGTGGTCGAGGTGGCCGGCCGGGCGATCCACCGGGTCCGGCTGCGCGGTTCCGCCGTCGGCTGCCCGCCCGACTGACCCGGACGGGGGACACCCGCCCGAACCGTGCCCACGCGGCGGCCGCCGGCCGTACCGTCCGGGACGTGAAGGACCGAGGACTGCGGACGTTCGTCACCGTGCTCGCCGGGCTGGCGGTGATCTACTTCGGGGCCACCGGCCACCGGGAGAGCGGCGGGGAGGGCAGCGGCGTCTCCGGCGGCGTGGTGCTGCTCGCCCTGCTCGCGTCGTTGCTGGCCTGGAACCTCACCAAGCCCGGCCCGGCCAAGTAGCCCGCCGGCTCAGCGGGCCGCGGCGGTGCGGCTCACCTCGCCCGCCGACTCCTCGCCGAGCGCCACCCGCACCAGCGCCGACGCCAGGCGGCCGAAGTCGGCCTCGCCGACCAGCCCGACCAGGCTGCCCGGGTTCGCCGGCAGGCCCAGTCGCCGCGCCCCGGCCAGCGTGCGCCGGTCGGCGTACGGGCGCACGTCGGGCCAGACCGCCTGCGCCTCGCGCAGGAAGATGTCCGCCCCGGTCGGGCCGATGCCGGGGAACTCGACGAGCAGGCGGCGCAGCGCGGCCCGGTCCGCCCCGGCCTCCCGGTGCAGCCGGCGCAGGTCACCGTGCCACCGGTCCAGGCAGAGCCGGGCGCCGGTGCCGAGCATGGTGGCGGTCCGCTCGTCGTAGCGCCGGTAGTGGCCCCGGCCCAGCGCGTCGACCCGGTCCTGCCAGGTCGCCGCCTCCATGGCCTGCGGGGTGCGCCAGCCGGCGGTGAACAGCTCCCGGGCCGCCGCCACCGCCACGCTCGCCCGGATCCGGGTGCTCAACAGCGTGGTGAGCACCAGCAGCTGGTAGAGCGGGCCGGGCCGGTCGGCGAGCGTGATTCCGGCCTCCTCCGCGTACGTGCGGGACTGCCGGTCCAGCAGGGCCCGCGCCACGTTCCGATCGTCCGCCATTGGACCTGGTTACCCGCAGCGACGCGGCCCAGACCCGCGGGCGGCGCCGGAATGCGCCGGGCGGCGGCGGGTACCCGGATGAGGTGCGCGGTCGACGGCCGTGCGCTGCCCACCGGGAAGGAGAGACCCGTGGTCAAGCCGCAGCAGGAGGAACTGCGCCGGAACGACCTCGGCGCCACCAGCCAGGACAGCCGCAAGGGCGCCGTCGGGGCGGCCGGACACCCGCGCCACAAGGGCACGTCCAACGCGGACGTGGGCCGGCCGGTCCCCAAGGGACAGGTGTCGCCGTACGGCCCGGCCGGTGAGCCGGTGGCCGACGACGAGAGCGACCGCTAACCGCGCGACGACGACGGCCGCAGCCTCCGCCAGGTGGCTGCGGCCGTCAGTCCGTACGCCAGGTGGGGCACCAGGTCGGAGGCCCAGTCGATTCGCCGCCAGGTGCGCGGGTCGGTCACCCCGAGCACCGTCATCGAGCCGTCGGAGGTGGCCATCACGCCGCCGCCGAGCAGCACCACGGCCAGGGGCAGGGGCACCCGACGCCGGGCCGCGAACGCGCCGAACACCGCGCCGGCGGCGATGCCGGTCGCGTAGCCGAGGACCGACCCCAGGCCGGCCCGACGGTTCGCCGCCTCCTCGGCCGGCCCGAGGTCGACGTGCGCCACGTCGGCCAGCTTCCCGGCGGTGGTCTCCGGGGTGGTGCTGGCCGGGCGGGCCCGCGTCGCCATGTCCAGATAGCTGACCAGGTTCAGCACGGCACTGCCGACGGCGCCCGCGATGGCGCCGTCGACCAGGGGTGCCGCCCTCACTTCGGGTCGCCCGGCTCGCGTTCGCCCTTGGGCCCGTAGGTGCGTTCGCCCCGCACGACGCCGCGCTGACCCCGGTCGTCCTGCAGGATCCGGTTGGCCACCTGGTTCGCCTCCTTGTCGGCGGCCCGTCCGGACTGTTCGACGAGGTCGCGAAGCCGTGCCCGCTGCTTGTCGTACGCGTTGCTGCCCGGCCGTGGTCCTGGCATGGTCGCCTCCTGCGGTCGCTGTGGCTGTCGGCACCGTCTACCCGCCCGGGGCCGGGCCAACCGTTGCGCCCGCGGCGCTCAGTCGGGCGCGCGGACCACCGCGACCGGGCAGGCGGCGTGGTGCAGCATGGCCTGGCTGACCGACCCCAGCAGCAGCCCGCTCAGCTCGCCCCGACCCTGCCGGCCCAGCACGAGCAGTTGGGCGTCGCGGGAGGCGGTGGTGAGCGCCGCGACCGGGCGGGCGTGCACCGCCTCCCGGGTCACCGGCACGTCCGGCCAGCGCTCCTCGACGCCGGCGAGCGACTCGGCCAGCACCCGGTCCTCCTCGCCGCGCAGCTGACCCTCGTCGTACACCAGCGGCTGCATGTCCCCGGGGCCCTGGGACCTCGGATGGGTGTACGCGTGCACCGCGTGCAGCCGCGCGCCCCGCGACGAGGCGGTCTCCGCGGCGAACTCGACGGCGGGTCGGGACAGCGCCGAGCCGTCCACCCCGACCACCACCGGACCCGTGTCGCGTGCCGTCCCGCGCGCGATCAGCACCGGGCAGTCGGCGTACGAGGCGACCTGCACGGCGACCGAGCCGACCACCAGGGCGGCGAAACCGCCGAGTCCGCGGTCGCCGAGCACCACCATGGCCGCGGTGGGGGACTCGCCGAGCAGCACGGCGGCGGCCTCGCCGTCGATGATCTCGCCGGTGATCCGCAGCCCCGGGCACTCCGCCTCGGCCTCCCGCACCGCGTCGGCGACCAGCTGCTCGGCCTGGTTGCGCAGGCCGGCGCCGGGTGGGCTCTGCGCGGGCGCCGACACCGGCACGCGCAGCAGCGGCCAGATGAATCCGTGCACCACCCGCAGCGGACGGTTGCGGCGGGCCGCCTCGCGGGCCGCCAGGCGCACCGCCCGGGAGGCCGGTTCCGAGCCGTCCACCCCGACCACCACGGCCGCGCCGTTCGCGGAGTTCACAGCGGTACCTCCTCGTCGCCGGCCGTCCCGGCCAGTATCGCGGCCGGCGGGACCCGCCGGAGCGATACCGCCGGAGCCGACCGGTCGGTACGCTGGCCAGCACGCCCAGGGGAGGGAGCCTCGTCGATGGCCCAGCCGGAGCGACCGAGCACCGCCCGCATGATCGACCACTGGCTGGGCGGCCGGCACCACCGTCCGGTGGACGTGGCCGCCGCCGCGGCCTTCGAGGAGGCGTACGGTCCCTGTGCGGCGATCTTCCGGTCGTTGCGGGACTTCCTCGGCCGCGCCGTGCGGGCTGTCGCCGCCGACGGGGTGGACGGCTTCCTGGTCTTCGGCGCCGGCGTGCCGACCTGCGGCAACGTGCACGAGGTCGCGCCGGACGCCACGGTCCTCTACACCGACGTGGACCCGGAGACGGTCCGGCTCGGTCAGCGCCTGCTGGCCGGCAGCGAGCGCGCCGGCTACGGGTACGGTGACGCCGCCGACATCGGCACGGTCGACCCGGCCCAGCTGCACCGGTTCGTGCCGGGGTGGGGGAGGCGGCCGGTGGGGGTGGTCTTCCTCGGGCTGGCCGCGTTCCTGGACGACGACACGCTGGCCCGTACGCTCGACGAGCTGTACGCGGCGGCCGCGCCGGGCAGCTGGCTGGCGATCGACTTCGACAGCGAGGAGCTGGCCGAGCACCCGGAGGCGCTGGCCATGATGGGGCCGGAGTTCCGGATGCGGGCGCCGGAGGAGTTCGCGCCGCTGCTGGGCCGGTGGCGGCCGAGCGCCGACGGCATCGTGCCGGTGGCCCGGTGGCGGCCGGAGGGGGAGCCCGAGTCGGTGCCCGACGCGTTCTACGGCGGGCTGGCGTCGCGGCCGGCCGGCTGAGCCAGGTGGGGGCGGGGCGTTGTCGGTGGCCCTCCGTATGATGTTTGCCTTGTAGCAATAGTCGTCATCGGAGGATGAGCATGCCGGAGGCGTCCGGAACGGTGTCGCGTGCCCTGCGCACGGCGCCGCCCGACCAGGTGGCGGAGACCGCGGACGCGGTGCTCCGCCAGACGCTCGGCGCCACGCGGACGGAGGTGTTCGTCGCCGACTACCGCGCCAGCGGCCTCTGGCCGGTGCGGGAACCGGACCGGCCCGACGGCGTCCGACTCCGCTCCGACGGCGTGGCACAGCGGTGTTTCAGCAGCCAGCAGCCCGTGCTCGACATCGTCGACGACGGCCGTTGCCGGGCTTACCTGCCGCTGTCGGTGTGGGGGGAACGACTCGGTGTGCTGATGGTGGAGCTGCCCGCCGCGCCGGACGCGGCGACCGTCGAGGAGGCCCGCGACGCCGCCGGCGAGGTGGCGCTGGCCATGCGCGCGGCCGACCGGGAGACCGACCGCTACCGCCGGGCCCGCCGCCGGGAACGGTTGAGCATGGCCGCGGAGATGCAGTGGGACCTGCTGCCCGGGCGCAGCGTCCGGCACGGCGACGTGCTGCTCGCCGGGCAGCTCGAGCCGGCCTACACCGTTGGTGGGGACCACTTCGACTGGTCGGTCGACGGCGACCGGCTCACCGTCACGGTCCTCAACGGCACCGGCACCGGACTGGCCGCGTCGATGCTGACCGCGATGACCGTGAACGCCATGCGCAACGCGCGCCGGTCCGGGGGCAGCCTGGTCGAGCAGGCGGAGCTGGCCTCGGACACCATCTTCTACCAGCACCGGGGCAACCGGCACGTGGCCACGCTGCTGCTCGAGCTGGACGACCGCCGGGGTGTGGTGCGGGCGGTGGACGCCGGCTCCCCGCACGTGCTGCGGCTGCGCGGCGGCCGGGTCACCCGCGTCACCCTGGAGCAGCAGCTGCCGCTGGGCATGTTCGCCGAGACCCGCTACGACGTGCAGGAGTTCCCGCTGGAGCCGGGGGACCGGCTGTTCGTCGTCAGCGACGGCGTGTACGCGGCCGAGCCGGGTGAGCAGGAGCCGTACGGGGTGCGGGCGATGGCGCGGTCGATGCGGTCCACTCGGTTGCAGCCGGCGACCGAGGCAGTTGGTACGGTGATGCGCGAACTGCACGCGTACCATGCCGACGCGGATCTTCGCGACGACGCGGTCGTCGTCTGCCTGGACTGGCACGGTTCCGACCGGTCGGGCGACAGCGCCGGGCAGTGAGCGGAGCGGCGGAGCGAACACGAGCGGGACGATCCCAGGGGACAACGGGTGGAGCGACCTCCGAATCTTGCCGCAGCCGTCGAGGCGGCTGCCGAGGCGCTCATCGGTGTGCTCGACTCCGCCACCTCGCGCCACAACGTCAGTGTCTCGCCCACCCAGCTGCGGGTGCTGTCGCTGATCGTGTCGCACCCCGGCACCAACGTGAACCGGCTGGCCGAGCTGCTGGACGTGGTGCCCTCGTCGGCGAGCCGGCTCTGCGACCGCCTGGAGGCGGTCGGGCTGCTGCGCCGGGTGGCCGACCCGCGGGACCGGCGCGAGGTGCGGCTGGTCCCCACCGTGGCGGCCGAGACCCTGCTGCGCGAGCTGCAGGAGCGGCGGCACCGGGCCGTCCAGGCGGTGCTCGACCGGATGCCCAACCGGGTGCAGCACGAGCTGCTGCTGGCGCTTCTGGCGTTCGGGCAGGCGGCCACGACGACGACGGTGCCCCAGCCGGGGTCCGACGCCACCGCCCGCACGGCCTGATCTCCTCCCGCGTCCCGTCGGATCCACCTTCCGCACCGGATGCCAGCTAGTGTCCTAGGACGCCTTAGCGGTTGTGACGCTGCCCACCATGACAACGCTGAGCAGTGACGCAGCGCGGCGACCGAAGCGGACCGGACGGCCCGATATAGTGGCAGCGCAACTGGCCGGCCCATGATCGAAACGATGGTGGGCCGCATCGGGGAGGTCCCAGCCCGGGATCGCAGAGGGCGCCGGCGTCAGACCGGCCGGCAACGCGCACGTCCCTCCGGCGGCCGCACGTTCGGCTGCCGGACCGTGCTGCGGAGGGAGGGTTCGGTGTCGCGTCGGCCGACTCCAGCGGAGCACCCGGAGGATGCGGCGACGGCCGCGGGGGACCGCGTCCTCACGTTGCCCAACCTGATCAGCTTCGTCCGGCTCCTGGGTGTGCCGCTGTTCCTGTACCTGTTCCTGGTGGTCCGGGCCGACGTGGTCGCCATCGTGGTGCTGGCCGTGGGCGGCACCAGCGACTGGGTCGACGGCTGGATCGCGCGCCGGCTGCGCCAGGTGAGTCGGTTGGGCGAGCTGCTGGACCCGTTGGCCGACCGGCTCTACATCCTGGCCACGCTGCTCGCGTTCACCGCCCGCGAGGTGGTGCCCTGGCAGTTCACCGCGGCGCTGCTGGCCCGCGAGCTGCTGCTGCTCGGCTCACTGGGGGTGCTGCGCCGCTACGGCTACGGCCCGCCGCCGGTGCACTACGTCGGCAAGACCGCCACGTTCCTGCTGCTGGCGGCGTTCCCGCTCCTGCTGTTGGCGGACGCGGCGCCGAGTGTGGCCACGGCGGCCGGCGCGATCGGCTGGGGGTTGGCGTGGTGGGGCCTGGTCCTCTACTGGGTGGCCGGCGCGATGTACGTGGTGCAGGCTCGCCGCCTGGTCCGGGGGATGCGGGCGCGGCGTACGGGAGCGGCGGCGTGACGGCCACCCCGCCCCGGGACGGGGATCGTGACCCGTCGGCGCGGGTGTACGCGCCGGACTTCCTGACCGAGCTGTTCCGCAATCCGCTCGATCCGGGTTACGGGGACGCGGCGGCGCGGCGGGCGGTGGGGCCGGTGTCGCGGGTGCGTGCGGTGCTGGGTCGTCCGGTGAGCCTGGTGGTGCTGCTGGTGATCGGGTTCCTGTTCGCGGTGGCGTACCGGGAGACGATGGCCGAGGAGCCGAGCCGGGCGACGGCGCGGGCCGGGCTGATCGCCGAGATCAAGAAGCGCGAGGCGGAGACCGACCGGTTGACCGAGCGGGCGGAGCGGTTGCGCGAGGAGGTCGGCCGGCAGCGGGATGCGGCGCTGAGCGGTTCGCAGGCGTCCCGGTTGCGCAACCTGGAGGCCGGTACGGGCCTGGGCCGGGTGCGCGGCGACGGTGTGGTCGTGCGGTTGACGGACGCGCCGCAGGCCAAGGACGCGGTGACGGGCGAGGAGACGGAGACGGGTCCGCAACGGGTGCTGTACTCGGATCTGCAGAAGGTGGCAAACGCGTTGTGGTCGGCGGGCGCGGAGGCCGTGGCGATCAACGGGCAGCGGTTGACGGCGACGACGACGATCCGGCAGGCGGGCGAGGCGATCCTGGTGGACTACCGGCCGGTGACGAGTCCGTACGAGGTGCAGGCGATCGGGCCGGGGTCGATGCGGGACCGGTTCGACGACAGTCGGGCGGCGGAGTTGATGCGGTACCTGGCGCGGACGGCGGGGTTGTCGTTCGCGGTGAAGGAGGTCGACGACCTCACCCTGTCGGCGGCTCCTGAGCCACAGCTACGCTACGCCGGGCCTCCGGCGAGCCCGAGCCCTGGTGCGTCGGGTTCCGGTGTCGCCGGTTCGTCCAGTCCCGGGCCGTCCGGCTCGGGTTCTCCCAGCCCTTCCGGAGGTGGCCGATGATCGCGGTGCTGGCGTTGCTCGCCGGTGTGGTGCTCGGGGTGTATCTGGACCCGACGGTGCCGGCGGCGTTGCAGCCGTATCTGCCGATCGCGGTGGTGGCCGCGCTGGACGCGGTGTTCGGTGGGGTGCGGGCGAAGCTGGACCGGATCTTCGACGACAAGCAGTTCGTGGTGTCGTTCATCTCGAACGTGCTGGTGGCTGGTCTGATCGTGTATCTGGGTGACCAGTTGGGCGTGGGTGGTCAGTTGTCCACGGGTGTGGTGGTCGTGTTGGGCGTGCGCATCTTCGGAAACGTCGCGGCGATCCGCCGGCACCTGTTCCGGGCGTAGGTTGGTGGCGATGAGCGAGGAGCACAGGGAGACGGGTACCGGGTGGCCGCAGCCGGCGGGGCCGGGGCGGCCGTCGGGTCCGGCGGGTGAGCCGGATCCGCGTCCGGACGCGCCGGATCCGGACGAGTTGAGCCCGTTGGCGCCGGAGGCTGAGCCGGCGGCGCCGGTGGAGCGGGAGGACGTGCCGGCGCCGGCGGAGGAGCCGGGCGCGGTCGTGTCGCCCCGGCCCGAGCCGGAGGCGGAGCCGGGGGCGGAGCCGGGCCCGGAGCGGGTCTCGGTGTCGCGGCGGTTGACGTCGGCGGGCGCGATGATCGCGGTGTTGCTGGCGTTGTTGGGTTTCACGTTGGTGGTGCAGCTGAAGACGACGTCGACGGATCCGACGCTCGCGGCGACGCGGGAGGAGGACCTGGTCCGGATCTCGTCGGATCTGGATGCGCGGGAGCGGCGTCTGCGGCAGGACATCGAGGCGTTGGAGGACAGCCAGCGGCAGTTGCGTTCGGGTGAGCAGGGTCGGCAGGCGGCGTTGGAGGAGGCGACGCGGCGGGCGGACGAGCTGGGCATCCTGGCGGGGACGCTGCCGGCGGTGGGGCCGGGCCTGACGGTGGAGTTCCGGGGGCCGGAGAAGGCGACGTCGTCGACGCGGATCCTGGACGCGGTGCAGGAGTTGCGGGGTGCGGGCGCGGAGGCGATGCAGATCCAGGGTGCGGACGGCACCGCGGTTCGGGTGATCGCGTCGACGTATTTCGTGGACGGCCCGGGTGGAGGCCTGGTGGTGGACGGGCGGCGGTTGAGTGCGCCGTACACGATCCTGGTGATCGGTGATCCGGCGACGATGCGTACGGCCTTGAACATTCCGGGCGGGGTGGTCTCCACGGTGCGGGAGGCCGGCGGTAACGTGACGTCCGAGGATCGTGAGGTTGTGGAGGTTTCGCAGCTGCACGCGCCGATCAAGCTGGACCACGCCCGGCCGGTCTCCTGACCGGTCGCGGCCGCGCCGGTTTCTCCGGTGCACCGATGACGAAGGACGCAGTTGGTGATTCCTGAGGATCTGCGGTACACCGCCGAGCACGAGTGGGTGGTCGGTGGTGACGGTGGTGTCGTCCGCGTCGGTATCACGCACTTCGCGCAGGACGCCCTGGGTGACATCGTGTTCGTGCAGCTGCCGGAGCCGGGTGCGGTGGTGGCGGCGGGTGAGTCGCTGGGCGAGATCGAGTCGACGAAGAGCGTGTCGGAGATCTACGCGCCGTTGAGCGGTACGGTGGCGGCGCGCAACGAGGCGTTGGCTGACACCCCTGAGGTGATCAACACGGATCCGTACGGTGCGGGGTGGTTGGTGGAGATCACTCCGGATGATCCGGCGGCGGTCGAGGGTCTGTTGACCGCTGACGCGTACCGCGAGCTCACCGAGAGCTGAGTTCGTGTCGTTTCGGGCGGCGGGCTTGGTTCCGCGCGTCCGGTTGCCCTGCATTTCGGCGCTGGCTAGGCTCGCCCAGTCGACCGAGAACCAATAGTTTGAGCGTTGCGGAGTGCGCCTTCCCGGGCACGGGGAGCCAGCCGCCGGGTGTGGGTTTGCCCGGCGGCCAGACCCGCCATTCCCCGACGCCGACCGAACAGATCCGTGAGGTGGTCCCATGACGCGCCCAGACGACGAGTTCCCCCCGCTCGACGTCACTTCGACGCTCAATCTCGGTTCGCTCGACGAAGTGCTGGAGGGCCCGGACACCGATGTGGTGCCGAGCCGTATGTCCGGCTCGTTGCCGCCGGGTATGGCGTTGCTGGTGGTTCGCCGGGGCCCGAACGCGGGTGCCCGGTTCCTGTTGGACCACGACGTGACGACGAGTGGGCGGCACCCGGACAGTGACATCTTCCTCGACGACGTGACGGTGTCGCGGCGGCACGCGGAGTTCCACCGCGACGGTGGGACGTTCACGGTGCGGGACGTCGGGAGCCTGAACGGCACCTACGTGAACCGGGAGCGGGTCGAGGCTGCGACGTTGAGCAATGGTGACGAGGTGCAGATCGGCAAGTTCCGGGTGGTGTTCATCGCCGGTCCGCGCCCGGAGGAGGAGGCCGGCCGGGGGTGAACGAGCCTGCGGCTTCGACGCCGTCCGGGGCGGCGCGGGCGCCGGCGCTGATGAGTATCGGCGAGGTGCTGGCGCAGTTGCGGGCGGAGTTCCCGGACGTCACGATTTCGAAGTTGCGGTTCCTGGAGGCCGAGGGCCTGGTGGAGCCGCAGCGCACGCCGGCGGGTTATCGGAAGTACGGCTGGGACGACGTGGCTCGGCTGCGGTTCGTGTTGACGGCGCAGCGGGATCAGTATCTGCCGTTGCGGGTGATCCGGGAGCAGTTGGCGGAGTGGGACGTCTCGGATGCGCCGGTGGGGCGGTCGCGGCCGAATCTGGTGGCGGTCGGTCCGGGTGGTGAGGTGCCGGGTCGGGAGTCGGTGGAGCCGGTCGGGTCGTCGGAGGTGCGGCTGGGTCGGGCGGAGTTGATCTCCCGCAGTGGGGTCGACGAGTCGACGTTGGTCGAGTTGGAGCGGCTCGGTGTGCTGGTGTCGGATCCGCCGGGGTGGTATGACGCGGACGCGTTGATCATCGCGAGTGCGGTGGCGGGGTTGGCGGCGTACGGGTTGGAGCCGCGGCACCTGCGGGCGTACCGGTCGGCGGCGGATCGGGAGGTCGGTCTGTTCGCGCAGTTGGTGGCGCCGTTGGTGCGGCAGAGTGATCCGGCGGCGCGGGCCCGCGCGGCGGAGACGGCGCGGGAGTTGACGGCGTTGTCGCAGCGGTTGCACGCGGCGTTGGTGCGGGTGGGGCTGCGGTCGACGTTGGGTCGGTGAGGTCGGTGGTGGGGCCGGGTGCCGTGGGGTGCCCGGCCCTTCGTCGTGGGTGGGCGCGGAAAGATCTGGTGCGGGAAGCGTGTCGTAGGCTTGCCGGGGTAAGCCCGTCCGTCGAGGCGTGGTGCACGTAGCGCGTGGGACTCCCGTGTCCTGGTCCGTGTACCGTGCAGGGAAGGGCGCGGTGCGAAGGTGACGACGACACGGAGGCGGCGGTGCGCGAGCTGAGCGTGGTCGGAGTTCGGGTGGAGTTGCCCAGCAACCAGCCGATCGTCCTGCTGCGGGAGGTCGAGGGGGACCGTTATCTGCCGATCTGGATCGGTGCGGTCGAGGCGACGGCCATCGCTTATGAGCAGCAGGGGGTCAAGCCGGCGCGGCCGTTGACGCACGATCTGCTGCGGGACGTGTTGGCGGCGTTGCAGGCGCCGTTGCGGGCGGTGGAGATCACCGAGTTGAAGGAGAACGTCTTCTACGCGGATCTGCTGCTCGGTGACGGGGTGCGGGTGTCGGCGCGGCCGAGTGACTCCATCGCGTTGGCGTTGCGGGTGGGGGCTCCGATTCGTTGTGCGGAGCAGGTCCTCAGCGAGGCGGGGATCGTGATTCCCGACGAGCAGGAGGACGAGGTGGAGAAGTTCCGCGAGTTCCTGGACCAGGTGCGGCCGGAGGATTTCGCGGGTTGAGTGTGCCGGCCGGGTGGCCGGGGTGCGCGGCGGTGGTGGTCACGGTGGGTGGCTACTGGCCGCCGTGTGTGCTGTCGTGGGCCGGTGGCGCGGCGTGTCGGGTGTCTCCTGCCGGTGTGGGGGCGGGGCCGGCGTTAGGGTTGCCGTGTCGAGGGGTGCGCGTACGGGGAGTCGACGTGGCACCGCACGGGCGCGGGGAGGTTGGTCCGGATGCACGAGCCGCGGGATCCTGGTCCGAGTGCGGAACAGCAGGCCGGTGACGGCGAGGTGGGTTACCGGGGTGTGACCGCGTGTTCGGCGGTGGGCATCAGTTACCGGCAGTTGGACTACTGGGCGCGGACGGCGCTGGTGGTGCCGAGTGTGCGGGACGCGTCGGGTTCGGGGACGTCCCGGTTGTACTCGTTCCGCGACCTGGTGGTGTTGAAGGTCGTGAAGCGGCTGTTGGACGCCGGGGTGTCGTTGCAGAACATCCGTAAGGCGATTGAGGCGTTGCGGTCGCGTGGCGTGGATGATCTGGCGGGCATCACGTTGATCTCCGACGGGACGACGGTGTACGAGTGCCGGTCGCCGGAGGAGGTGGTCGACCTGTTGCAGGGCGGCCAGGGCGTGTTCGGGATCGCGATCGGTGGCGCGTTCAAGGAGATCCAGGGTTCGTTGTCGCACCTGCCGGCGGAGCCGGTGGGCGCCCCGGAGCGGGAGGACGCCCCGGTGGTGGAGCCGGAGGCGGATTCGGTGGGGGACGAGTTGGCGGCGCGGCGGGCGCGGCGTCGCGCCGGGTGATCCGTCGGCGTCTCGTGCACGGGATCGCGTCGTGGCCTTGTGGCCCGGCGCGATTTCTCGTTCGGTGACGGGTTGTGTGGGTGGCGGCGCGGTGCGGGTTGTCGTTGCCGGTGGGTCCGGGCCGTTGTGGGTGTGTGCAGGTCACAGTGGGTCCGGATGCAATGTCCGAAAGGGACCGTGGGCGCGCTGTGTTGACCTTGCGTGTGGGGCTGCTCGCGGTGTGTGCACCGTCTCGGGTGGATGTGTTGACTGTCCGTAGTTGACAGTTGTCGGGAACTCGATAGGCCAGGCGTGAAGTGTCGCGGCGGGCGCGCTATGGTCCGTCTCGGTCGTCGGCGTGTCGGCGTCATCGCGGAACGCTGTGTGACGCCGCGCCGGCTGGCGATGCCCCTGCCGCGGCGCTGCCGCGGACCCCTGTCGGAAGGACCGAGCATGACGGTGACGAACGAGACCACCCCGATCTCCCACTACGAGCGCATCGGCGGCGCGGCGGCGGTGAAGGCCGCGGTGGAGCTGTTCTACGACAAGGTGCTCGCCGACCCGGATCTCGCCGGCTACTTCACCGACGTGAACATGGCCGACCAGCGGCGGCACCTGGCGCTGATGCTGGCGGTCGTGCTGGGCGGCCCGAACGAGTACACGGGTCGGGGGTTGGCCGAGGCGCACCAGCCGTTGGACATCCCGGGCGAGCACTACGCGAAGGTCGGGCAGCACCTGACCGCCACGCTGGTGGAGCTGGGTGTGCCGTCCGATGTGATCGCCGACGTGCAGGTGGTGCTGGGTCAGGTGCGGGAGCAGGTCGTGTCGGCGGGGAACGCCTGAGCGTGGACGCGGCACGGCTCAAGCAGAGCTGGGCCCTGGTCGCCGCGCACGGCGACCAGGTGCCGCTCTACTTCTATTCGACGCTGTTCCTGGCGCATCCGGAGACCCGGCAGATGTTCGGCACGAACATGGCCGGGCAGCGCGACCGTCTGGTGTCGGCGTTGGGGCACATCGTGTCCCACGTGGACCAGGTGGACCGGCTGGTCGGGTTCCTGCAGCAGCTCGGCGCGGACCACCGCAAGTACGCGGTGCGCGCCGAGCACTACCCGGCGGTCGGTGCGGCGCTGCTGGAGACGTTGCGGCACTTCTGCGCGGAGGCGTGGACCGAGGAGCTGGCCGCGGACTGGGCGGCCGCGTACGGGCTGGTGGCGCAGGTGATGACGGAGGCCGCGCAGGCGGCGGAGGCGCACTCCCCGCCGTGGTGGGTGGCGGAGGTGCTGACCCACGAGCGGCGCACGTTCGACGTGGCGGTGCTGACGGTGCGACCGCAGTACCTGCTGCCGTTCACCCCGGGGCAGTCGATCGGGGTGTCCCATCCGGCGGTGCGGTCGTGGCGGTACTACTCGCCGGCGAACGCGCCGCGCCCGGACGGCACGGTGGAGTTGCACGTGCGGGCCGCGCCGGGTGGCGCGGTGTCGTCGCGGCTGGTGTACGGGTGCGCGGCCGGTGACCAGATCCACCTGGCGTCGCCGGTGGGGGACCGGTTGACGTTGTGGCCGGCCGGGTCGTCGGATCTGTTGCTGCTGGCCGGTGGCACCGGCTGGGCGCCGGTGAAGGCGTTGGTGGAGCAGGTCGCGGCTGAGGGTTCGGGGCGGCGGGTGGACCTGTACGTGGGGGCCCGCTCGCGGACCGAGTTCTACGACAGCGAGGCGATCGACAAGTTGGCGGCGACGCATCCGTGGCTGCGGGTGTCGTACGTGGCCGGGTCGGATCCGGCGCGGCCGGGGGAGCCGGTGCGGCTCGCCGACCGGGTGCTGGCCGACGGGGACTGGCGGTCGCGGCACGTGTACGTGTGTGGCTCCGACGAGCTGGTGAGCCATTCGGTGGCGGCGTTGACCGGTGCCGGCTACCAGCCGGGTCAGGTGCACCACGAGGGTTTCGGCAAGCACTGGTACGGGCCGACGTGGCGGACCGTGACGACCCCTGACGGAGGTATCCGATGAGTGCGACTCCGATCAGTCGGTACGACGCGCAGCAGGTGTCCGGGCCGGTGCAGGTGCGGCTGACCGCGGACCGGGTGCGGCGGTGGGAGTTCGGGTCGGCGGCGTTCACCCGCCGCGGCTACGAGCAGGCCGACGTGGACCGGTTCCGGATGCAGGTGGCCGACGAGTTGGATCTGCTGGCCGCGCAGGTGGCGAACCTGCGGGCGGAGAACGAGCGGCTCAACGACCACCTGGAGCTGCACCGGCACGGGGTGATTCCGAGCGCCGACAAGCCGGCGATGCCGGCGGCGAAGGAGGTCAACCTGCTGTCGGCGGCGCAGCGCGAGGCCGAGCAGATCATCGCGCAGGCCCACGACTACGCCCGCCGGGTCGCCGAGTACGCCCGGACGCAGTACGAGAGTTACATGCGGGCGGCGGCGGAGGAGGCGAAGCAGGAGGCGGAGCGGGTGGTGGCGGAGTACCGCAGCAGCGCCGGCGGGAGCTTCGACGACTCGGTGGCCGCGCGGGAGGCGTTGCGGATCTTCGGCGAGATGATGATGTCGCACATGCAGGCGGCGGCCCGGCACCTGGACGAGGGCAGCGAGCAGTTGGCGCGCACGATGGAGCGGATCGCCCGTGAGGCGCCGCCGGTGGGTGGCGTCGCGGCGCAGCCGGCGTTGCCGCGTCACCAGCGGTAGGCCCTCAGCCGCCGGCCCGGCTCATCCGACCGTCCGGCCCGGCCCACCGGCGTCGGTGGGCCGGGACGGACGGTCGGGGTCGACGGTGGACTCTTCGACGATCCGGGCGGGTGGTGGAGCGGCACCCGCGGGCACGGGACCGGCTGCGGCCGGTGGACCTGGCTCGGGGCGCGCGGGCGGGCCCTGCTCACCGGCGCCGCCGCTCTCGCCGCCTACCTCGACGCGGACGGGACCTAGCCGGCGCGAGCGCCGACGGGACCTAGCCGGCGAGGGCGCCGACGGCCTCGGCGATGGGGGTGTCCCCGCCGACGAGTTCGACGGTGTGCCCGGCGGTGCCCGGGGCGTACAGCAGGGCCAGCAGCACCCGGGCCACGTCGGCGCGGCTGACCGCGCCGGCGTCGACGTGCCGGGCCAGGGTGATCCGGCCGGCCGGTTCGTCGTCGGTGAGCCGGCCGGGGCGCAGCACGGTCACGTCCAGGTCCCGGGCGGTGACCTCGTCCTCGGCGGCCTTCTTCGCCCGCAGGTACGCCGCCCACACCTCGTCGGTGCCGGCGGCGGGCGGGTCGTCCACGCCCATCGAGGAGACCAGCAGGTAGCGGCGGACGCCGGCGCGGACGGCGGCGTCGGCGAGCAGCACGGCGGCGCCCCGGTCGACGGTGTCCTTGCGGTCGGCGCCGCTGCCCGGCCCGGCCCCGGCGGCGAACACCACCGCGTCGGCGCCGGCGAGGTGGGAGGCGAGGGCGTCGACGTCGGTGTGTTCCAGGTCGCACACCAGCGGCCGGGCGCCGGCGGCGCGCAGCGCGGCCTCGTGCTCGGGGTTGCGGATCAACCCGAGCGCGGTGTCCCCGCGCCCGGCGAGTTCCCGCTCCAGCAGCTTGGCGATCTTCCCGTGGCCTCCGGCGATGACGACGCGCATGCCCTCAACCTAGCCCGCCACACCGCACCCCGCGGGGTGACCGGCCTCGTCGATCATGAGGTTGGCGGCACGACACGCCGGGCCGGGCCACCGCCAACCTCATGGTCGACGCAGTGATGCGAACCGCGGGGGTGGGAGGTGCGGGGGTGGGCGAGGGAGCATGGACGGGTGAGTGACGAGTTCGAGGCGTTGACGCGGCTGGTGGCCGCCGGGGGTGTGGTGGTGCTCAGCGGCGCCGGCCTGTCCACCGAGTCGGGCATTCCCGACTACCGGGGACCCAGCGGCGCGGCCCGCCGGCACACCCCGATGACCTACCAGGCGTTCACCCGCGACCCGGTGGCCCGGCGACGCTACTGGGCGCGCAGCCACCTGGGGTGGCACACCATCGCCCGGGCCGCGCCCAACGACGGGCACCGGGCGGTGGCCCGCCTGCAGCACGCCGGGCTCCTCGACGGGATCATCACCCAGAACGTCGACGGGCTGCACACCGCCGCCGGCGCCACCAGGGTGATCGAGCTGCACGGCCGCCTCGACGAGGTGACCTGCCTGGACTGCGGCAACGCCACCGGCCGCGACGAGCTGCACCGGCGCCTGTCCGAGGCCAACCCGGGCTTCGACGCGGTCGCGGCGCACGTCAACCCCGACGGCGACGTGGACCTGCCCGACGAGGCGGTGGCCGGGTTCCGCGCCGTCGACTGCGGGGTGTGCGGCACCGGCATGCTCAAACCGGACGTGGTGTTCTTCGGCGAGACGGTGCCGGCGCCCCGGGTGGCCGACTGCTTCGCGCTGGTCGAGCGGGCCCGGGCGCTGCTGGTGCTGGGGTCGTCCCTGACGGTGATGTCGGGGCGGCGGTTCGTGTTGCGCGCGGCGAAGCACGGCATCCCGGTGGGCATCGTCAACCAGGGCGCCACCCGCGGCGACGGGTACGCCACGCTGCGCCTGGACGCCCCGCTGGGCGCCACCCTCACCGCGCTGACCGCCGCGCTCACCGCGCCGGCGCCGGCGGCACGGTGATCACCCCCGGGACATGAGCCGGAAACACGCCCGCTGGTAGCGTGGGAGGTGCCGGTACCACCCACGTGGGAGAGACCGTCTCGCCGACGGCGCCGAAGGGGCAGATTCTCCCCGGAACCTCTCAGGCAAAAGGACCACGTGGGCAGGCGCTGTGGAGCGCGTCAGCGCGACTCAGGGGGAGGCCGACCCGTCGACCTCGCCCCCACAAGGAGCGCCGCCCATGACCGCAGAGCAGTTCGCCGACCGGCACATCGGCCCCGGCCCGGACGACGAGCGCCGGATGCTGGAGGCCGTCGGCTACAGCTCCGTCGACGAGCTGATGGACGCCGCGATCCCCGAGGTGATCCGCTGGCACGGCACCCTCGACCTGCCCGCGCCCGCCTCGGAGCGGGAGGCCCTGGCCGAGCTGCGCGCCCTGGCGGCCCGCAACACCGTCGCCGTGTCGATGATCGGCCTGGGCTACCACGGCACCCACACCCCGGCGGTGATCCGCCGCAACGTGCTGGAGAACCCGGCCTGGTACACCGCGTACACGCCGTACCAGCCGGAGATCAGCCAGGGCCGGCTGGAGGCGCTGCTGAACTTCCAGACCATGGTCACCGACCTGACCGGCCTGGCCACGGCGAACGCCTCGATGCTCGACGAGGGCACCGCCGCGGCCGAGGCGATGACCCTCGCCCGCCGGGCGTCGAAGAGCAGGAGCGCGGTGTACGTGGTGGACGCCGACGCGCTGCCGCAGACCGTCGCGGTGATCACCAGCCGCGCCGAGCCGCTCGGCATCGAGGTGCGCGTGCTCGACGTGGTGCGCGACGACCTGCCGGCGGAGTTCTTCGGCCTGCACCTGCAGTACCCGGGGGCGTCCGGCGCGGTCCGGGACCACCGGGCGCTGGTCGAGGCGGCGCACGGTGTGGGCGCGCTGGTGACCGTCGCGGCGGACCTGCTGGCGCTGACGTTGCTGCGCCCGCCGGCGGAGATCGGCGCGGACATCGCCGCCGGCACCACCCAGCGTTTCGGCGTACCCATGGGTTTCGGTGGCCCGCACGCCGGTTACCTGGCCGTGCGCGCCGGCCTGGAGCGGATGCTGCCCGGCCGGCTGGTCGGGGTGTCCCGCGACGCCGACGGCAACCCGGCGTACCGGCTGGCGTTGCAGACCCGCGAGCAGCACATCCGCCGGGAGAAGGCGACCAGCAACATCTGCACCGCGCAGGTGCTCCTCGCCGTGATGGCCGGCATGTACGCGGTCTACCACGGCCCGGACGGGCTGCGGGCGATCGCCCGGCGCACCCACGAGGCGGCTGCCCGGCTCGCCGCCGGGCTGCGCGCCGGCGGCGTCGAGGTGGCCGACGTGCCGTTCTTCGACACGGTCACCGCGACCGTGCCGGGCCGCGCCGCGCAGGTGGTGGCCGCCGCCGCCGAGCGCAACGTGAACCTGCGGCTGGTCGACGCCGACCGGGTCGGCGTCTCCTGCGACGAGACCACGACCGCCGCGCACCTTGCGGCGGTGTGGGCGGCGTTCGGCGTCGACGGGTTCGACGGGGACGTCGACGCGGGCCTGCCGGGCGGCCTGGCCCGCACGTCGGACTTCCTCACCCACCCGGTGTTTCGCACCCACCACTCGGAGACGGCGATGCTGCGCTACCTGCGCCGGCTGGCCGACTTCGACTACGCCCTGGACCGGGGCATGATCCCGCTGGGCTCGTGCACGATGAAGCTCAACGCCACCACCGAGATGGAGCCGATCAGCTGGCCGGAGTTCGCGCACGTGCACCCGTTCGCGCCGGACGCGCAGACCGTCGGCTACCGGGAGATGATCGCCCAGCTGGAGGGTTGGCTGGCGGAGGTCACCGGCTACGACGCGGTCAGCGTGCAGCCCAATGCCGGTTCGCAGGGTGAGCTGGCCGGGCTGCTGGCCATCCGCGCCTACCACCGCGAGCGTGGGCAGGGGCACCGGGACGTGTGCCTGATCCCGTCGTCGGCGCACGGCACCAACGCCGCGTCGGCGGTGATGGCCGGCATGCGGGTCGTGGTGGTCGGCTGCGACGCCGACGGCAACGTCGACCTGGTCGACCTCGACGCGAAGATCGACAAGCACCGGGACGCGCTCGCCGCGATCATGGTGACGTACCCGTCGACGCACGGGGTGTACGAGACCGGCATCGCGCAGTTGTGCGCGAAGGTCCACGACGCCGGCGGTCAGGTGTACGTCGACGGGGCGAACCTCAACGCGCTGGTCGGGTTCGCCAAGCCGGGCAAGTTCGGGGCGGACGTGTCGCACCTGAACCTGCACAAGACGTTCTGCATCCCGCACGGCGGCGGCGGCCCGGGGGTGGGGCCGGTGGCGGTGCGGGCGCACCTGGCGCCGTTCCTGCCCGGCGACCCGGCCGACGGGCGGCCGGCGATCTCGGCCGCCCGGTACGGGTCGGCGGGGATCCTGCCGATCCCGTGGGCGTACCTGCGGATGATGGGCGCGCACGGGCTGGCCCGGGCCACCGGCGTGGCGGTGCTGGCCGCGAACTACGTGGCGGCGCGGCTGCGGGCGCACTTCCCGGTGCTCTACGCCGGCAACAAGGGCCTGGTGGCGCACGAGTGCATCCTGGACCTGCGGCCGTTGACGAAGGCGACCGGGGTGAGCGTCGACGACGTGGCCAAGCGGTTGATCGACTACGGCTTCCACGCGCCGACGATGTCGTTCCCGGTGGCGGGGACGCTGATGGTGGAGCCGACCGAGAGCGAGGACCTGGCCGAGCTGGACCGGTTCTGCGAGGCGATGATCGCCATCCGCGCGGAGATCGACCAGGTCGGGTCGGAGCAGTGGCCGGCGGGGGACAACCCGCTGTCGAACGCGCCGCACACGGCGGCGATGGTCTCCGCTGACGAGTGGCCGCACCCGTACCCGCGGTCGGTGGGCGCCTACCCGGGCGACACGGACCCGGTGGGGAAGTACTGGCCGCCGGTGCGGCGCATCGACGGCGCGTACGGCGACCGGAACCTGGTCTGCTCGTGTCCCGCGCCGGAGGCGTTCGCGGAGGACTGAGCGCATCGCGCCGGGGCGGTGGGGACACGGCCGCCCCGGCCGGCGCGCCGACGATCTTCGTCGGCGCGTACGCTCACTGACGCTGCGTGATCGCTCAGGCGACGAGGGCGTGGCGGGCCGGTCCCCGGTGCGGGGCGATGGTCCGCCCGTCGGGGAGCAGCTCACCGGTGTCCTCGAAGACGATGACGCCGTTGCAGAGCAGGCTCCAGCCCTGCTCAGGGAAGCAGGCGAGGACGCGGGCGGCTTCGCGGTCGGTCGCGTCGGCGGAGGGGCAGGTGGGTTGGTGCTGACACATCGGGTTCTCCGGACTGTGGGGGCACTGTGTCATGGTTCACATGACCAGTGACGCACAGTACCAAGGAAAACTGAGCGGCATCGAGCAAGGATGCGTCTTGTTCACCCAGAATCGGCTGAACGGATGAGCCGGAACCGCCCAGACGTTGTGGAAGCGCTCCCACAGGTGCCGGTCGATGCCCCCGGCGCGCCGCCCGCGTGCCGTGGCCGGCTGGTCGAGACCGCCCGGCTGCAGTGGCGCGTCGGCGACGGCGGCGACCCCGCCGAGCTGGCGCAACGCTTCCTCACCGCGCACGGCGTACCGACCGACGACCTTGCCCGACCCGCCCGGCACGCACCGGACGGGGTGTGCGGCGCGGCGCTGTTCCTGTCCGCCGCCGCCGGCGCCCACACGATCGGCGCCCCACCCGGCGCGCCGAGCCCCGCCCCCACGCTGCCGGACCTGGCCGTGGTCGTCTACCACCACACCGACCGGCCACCCACCCGACGCCCGACGCCCGACCGATGGTGGCTGGGGGACTGGCAGGACAGCTGGAGCGCCGCCGAGCACGCCGCCGCCGTCGACGCCGTCCGCGCCGCCATCGGACGCGGCGACGTCTACCAGGTCAACCTCGTCGGCCACGCCGCCGCCCCGTACACCGGGGACCCCCGCCCGGCGCTGGCCCGCCTCGCCGCGCTGCCCGGCGCCCGCTACGGCGGCACCCTCACCGGCGCGGGCTGGGCGGTCGGCTGCGCCTCCCCGGAGACGCTCGTCGCACTGGAACACGGCCGCCTGGTCACCCGTCCGATCAAGGGCACCCGCCCGGCCACCCCCGCCGGCCGCCGCGAACTGCTCGCCTCGGCCAAGGAACGCGCCGAACACGTGATGATCGTCGACCTGGAACGCAACGACCTCGCCCGGGTGGCCCGCACCGGCTCCGTGCGGGTCGACGAACTGTTCGCCGTACGCCGCTGGTGCGACCTGTGGCAGGCCGAGTCGACGGTGTCCGCGGTGCCCGCCGACGGCCTCGGCCTGGCCGACCTGCTGCGCGCGGTCAGCCCCGGCGGGTCGGTCACCGGCGCGCCCAAACACGCCGCCGTGGCGCACCTGGCCGCGCTGGAACCGGTCGGGCGGGGCGCCGGCATGGGCGCGCTCGGCTGGGTCGGCCCCGGCCGGCTCGACCTGGGACTGACCATCCGCACCGCCGCCGCCGACGCCCGCCGGCTGCACCTGTGGGCCGGCGGCGGCATCACCTGGGGCAGCGACCCGGCCGCCGAGGTCGCCGAGGCCGCCGCCAAGGCCGCCCCGGTGCGCGCCCTGCTCGCCGCCGGCTGACCCCCCCCCGGCCGCAGCCGGTGACCGCTCAGGCGGCGGCGAACGCGTCCAGGGCGGCGACCACCCGCTCACCCACACCGTGCCCGCCGCCGTGCCCGCCGGCCTCGACGATCTCCAGCCGCGCGTCCGGCCAGTCCCGGGCCAGACGCCAGGCGACGTCCGGCGGGCCGCTGACGTCCAGCCGGCCCTGCACCATGACCCCCGGGACGCCGGCGAGCCGGCCCGCGTCGCGCAACAGCTGCCCGGCGGGCAGGAACCCCCGGTTGGCGAAGTAGTGGGTGACCAGCCGGGCGAACCCGAACCGGAACACCGGGTCGGCGAACCGGGGGTCCGGCGCGAACCCGCCGGCCAGACTGACGTGCACGTCCTCCCAGTCGCACCAGTCGCGGGCCGCCCGTTCCCGCACCGCCGGGTCGGGGTCGTTCACCAACCGGGCGTACGCCGCCGCCAGGTCACCGTCACGGTCGGCCTCCGGCACCCCGTCGCGGAACCGCGCCCAATGCTGCGGGAACACCCGACCCATGTCCCGGGTCACCCACTCGACCTCCCGCGCGGTGGTGGCGACCACGCTGAACAACACCAGCGCGCTCACCCGATCCGGGTGCCGCTGCGCGTACGCCAACGACAACGTCGACCCCCACGAGGCGCCGCACAACAACCACCGGTCCACCCCCAGATACGCGCGCAGCGCCTCCATGTCGGCCAGCAGATGCCCGGTGGTGTTCACCGACAGGTCGGTGGCCGGATCCGACACCGGCGGGGTGCTTCGCCCGCAGCCGCGCTGGTCGAACAACACGATCCGGTAGGCGGCCGGGTCGAACAGCCGCCGCCACGACGCGTCCGCGCCCGACCCGGGGCCACCGTGCACCACCAGCGCCGCACGGCCGTCGGGATTGCCGCTGGTCTCCCAGTGGATCCGCTGCCCGTCACCGACGTCCAGCATCCCCCGCGCGTACGGCTCGACCGGTGGATACACGCGACACCCCTCCCACGACGGATCCGACAGCGCGCCCACCCTACGACCCGCCCGCCGCGCCGACGGGTGGGCACCCCGAGCCGGTAAGCAACGGATAGCCTTCCGGGCATGACTATGCGCCCGATCCGGATCATCGGCGACCCCGTGCTGCGCACCCCCAGCGAGACGGTCACCAGCTTCGACGCCGAACTGCGCACCCTCTTGCAGGACCTGATGGACACCCTGCTCGGCGCACCCGGACGCGCCGGCGTCGCCGCCCCGCAGATCGGCGTCAACGCCCAGGTGTTCGTCTACCAGGCCGACGGCCACCGCGGCCACATGATCAACCCCACCCTGGAGTTGTCCGAGGAACTCCAGGACGACGACGAGGGCTGCCTGTCCATCCCCGGGCTCTACTTCCCGACCCCCCGCGCGCTGCACGCCACCGCCCACGGCGTCGACCAGCACGGCGAACCGCTCACCGTCACCGGCGCCGGCTTCCTCGCCCGCGCCCTGCAACACGAGACCGACCACCTGCGCGGCCGCCTCTACGTCGACACGCTGCGCGGCGACACCCGCCGCCGCGCGCTGCGGGAGATCCGCGCCGGCCGGTTCGACTCACCCAGCCGCGCCCGCTGACCCACAGCGGCCCGCTCAACCCGCGACGGGCCGCTCAGCCCGCCCCCGGCTCGCCGGGCAACCGGGTCAACGCGCACTCGGTGAACCCCGCGACCGCGGTGAACCCCAACCGCTCGTACAACCGCACCGCCGCGGCGTTGTCCGCCCGCACGTTGAGCGTCACGTGATCCACCGACGCCCGCAACCGCGCGCACAACGCCGCCACCACACCCGCGCCCAGGCCACGCCCCCGCACGTCCGGATGCGTCGTCACGTTCCCCAACGCCGCCACCCGCCACCGCGGCGACCACACGTGCACCCCCGCCACCGCCACCAACCGGCCACCCGCGCGCACCCCCACGTACTGGCCGGTGTCCAGCATCCGCGGATCGAACCAGTTCCCCGGATACGCCACCGCGTACAACTCCCGCAACTGCGCCAGATCAGCCCGACCCAACGGCTCACCCACCGCCGGCACCGCCGCCGCCCGCGGAGGATCCGTCCACGCCATCCGCAGGTGCGCCGCCGCGTCCGACACCGCGTACCACCGCGACACCGTCGCCTCCAACCCGGGGGACAGGTGCGCCCACAACCGCGCCGGCAGCACCGGCGCCGCCTCCACCAGCAACCCCGACAGCGCCGCCACCCGCTCCGGCGCCGCGAACGCCAACAACGTCGGCAACTGCACCCCGTGGTACAGCAACACCACCTCGTCACCACGACGGAACCACGACGTGTACGGCCAGAAGAAATCGTCCAGATCACCCAACTGGTACGCGTGCAACACCGGATCCCGACCCAGCAACCCGGCCAACACCGCCCGGTCGTGCTCCGCCCGCACCGCCATCACCGCACCGCCGTCCACTGGTCGTACCCCAGCCGCGCCACCAACGCCAGCACCACCACCAGCAGCACCACCCGCACGAACTCGGCGCCACGCCGCAACGCCATCCGCGCGCCCACCATCGCCCCCGCCACGTTGCACACCGCCATCGCCGCACCCACCAACCACCACACGTGCCCGGTCACCCCGAACACCACCAGCGCACCCAGGTTCGTCCCCGCGTTGACCACCTTCGCCATCGCCGACCCGTGCACGAAATCCGCACCCACCAGCGCGGTGAACGCCAACACCAGGAACGTGCCCGTACCCGGACCGATCAACCCGTCGTACAACGCGATGCCCACCCCGGCCACCGCCACCGCCGCCACCACCCGCCCCCGGGTCCGCCGCGCCGGCGACGCCACCACCCCCAACCGCGGCCGGATCAGCACGAACACCGCCACCGACACCAACACCACCAACACCACCGGCCGGTACGCCCCCGCCGGCACCGCCCCCGCCAACGCCGCACCCAGCCCCGCCGTCACCACCGCCAGCCCCGCCGCCGGACCCGCCACCGCCCAGTCCAGCTTCGTCCGCCGCGCATACGTCACCGCCGCCGTCGACGTCCCAAAAATCGCCGCCAGCTTGTTCGTCCCCAACGCCGTGGCCACCGGCAACCCCGGCGCCGCCACCAACAACGCCGGCAACAACAACAGCCCACCGCCGCCCACCACCGCGTCCACCCACCCGGCCAGCGCGGCAGCGCCCAACAACGTCGTCAGCGACACGGCATCCACGGCCGCATTCTTCCCACCCCGCCACCGGCCACGAGACCCCCTGTGGCCAGCCTCACCGGCCCCGACGCCGCCGCAACCACACCCCCACCGACGCCACCGCCACGAACACCAGCATCGAACAGCACAGCAGCTTCAGCACCCGGCAAGCCTGCCACGGCGACGTAGGGTGTGCAGGTGCGCCTGGCCACCTTCAACCTGCTGCACGGCCGTTCCCTCACCGACGGGCTCGTCGACCCGGACCGGCTCACCGCCGCCGTCACCGCCCTCGACGCCGACGTCCTCGCCCTGCAGGAGGTCGACCGCGACCAGAGGCGCAGCGGCAAACTCGACCTCACCGCCCTCGCCGCCCGCGCCCTGCACGCCGAGCACCACCGCTTCGCCGCCGCCGTCGTCGGCACCCCCGGCGAACAGTTCCGCCCCCTCACCCACGACGACGACGGCCACGGCGAACCCCTCTACGGCATCGGCCTGATCAGCCGCCACCCCGTCCGCTCCTGGCGGGTCACCCGACTGCGCGCCGCACCCGTACGCTCACCCATCTACGTACCCGGCCCCGGCGGCGGACTCGTCCTGCTCCGCGACGAACCCCGCGTCGTGCTCGCCGCCGTCCTCGACACCCCCCACGGCCCGCTCACCGTCGCCGCCACCCACCTGTCCTTCGTCCCCGGCTGGAACGTGTGGCAACTGCGCCGCGTCGTACGCGCCCTGCGCGCACTGCCCGCACCCCGGATCCTGCTCGGCGACCTCAACCTGCCCGCCGGACCCGCCGCCGCCCTGTCCCGCTGGCGACCCCTGGCCCGCCGCCCCACCTACCCGGCCGGACAACCCCGCGTCCAACTCGACCACATCCTCGCCGACCGGCAGCACCTCGACCGGCTCCCACCCGTCACCGCCGTCGACACCCCCCTGGCCACCATCTCCGACCACCGGCCCCTCGTCGTCGACCTCGGCTGACCTAGCCGGTCTGCCGCACCGCCGCCCGCACCGCGTTGCGGAACAACATCGCCACCGTCGTCGGACCCACCCCACCGACGCGCGGCGTGATCGCCCCCGCCACCTCGGCACACGACTCGTCCACGTCCGGCAGCAGACGCCGCCCCTCGTACCGCACCCCACCACCGACCACCACCGCACCCGGACGCACATGCTCCGGCCGCACGATCCCCGGCACCCCCGCCGCCGCCACCAGGATCTCCGCCCGCCGCGTGTACCGCGGCCAGTCCGCCACCCCGGTGTGCACCACCGTCACCGCCGCGTTCGCCGTCGGCCGCTTCTGCGCCAACAACATCGCCAACGGCCGACCCAACGTCGCACCCCGACCCAGGACCACCACCTCCCGGCCCGCCACCGGCACCCCGTGAAACGCCAGCAACGCCTCGATCCCCGCCGGCGTACACGGCAACGGACCCGGCAACCCCAACGCCAACCGGCCCATGTTCACCGGATGCATCCCGTCGACGTCCTTGTCCGGATCCAACTCCGCCAACGCCCGGTCGTAGTCCAGGTGCCCCGGGATCGGATGCTGCACCAACACCCCGTGCACACCCTTGTCCGCGTTGAAGTCCGCCAGCACCGCGTGCAGATCCGCCTGCGACGCCGACGCCGGCAGATGCACGTGCGGCGACACGAAACCCAACTCCGCCGCCTGCCGAGACTTGATCCGGATGTAACCCGCGCTCGCGTCGTCGTCACCCACCAGCACCGTCGCCAACGCCGGCGTCACCCCCGCCGCACGCAGCTCCGCCACCGACGCGGCGACCTCCGACAACACCCGCTCCGCCACCGGCCCACCCGGCAACAACCGCGCAGAAGACATACGACACCCCGCCCGCGGAGGCCCAGGCGGTCGACCCCCACGACGAGCTCCCCGATGGTTCACCCATCCCCGTGCCGCCAGTCGCGTCCCCCTCACCCTGCCACAGCACGCGCCGCGACCGCATCCACCACCGCCTGCCACTCCGGCAACGCCGCCAGCAGCGCATCCGACCGCAGCCGCCGATCCGCCGCCGACGCCACCCCCAGATCCGCCAACACCGCCGCGAACGCCGGCCGCAACGCCCGCTCCCGCGACGGCGCCACCGACCCCAACACCGCATGACACCGCGCGTACGTCACCAGCACCCAGAACATCGCTTCCCGGTGCCGCCCCGCCGCCACCAGCTCCGCCGCCCCGTCGAACACCACCGGCCGCCCCGCCGCACCCAGATCCGCCCCGAACCCGAACCCCGCCCGCGGCAGACGCGCCACCTCGTCGAACACCACCGCCAACCCGGCCAGGTGCTCCCGCACCCGCCCCGCACCCACCCCACCGCCGTCCAGCGTCGCCAGCAACTCCGGATACCTCCCGGCGAAACCGAACCGCCCCAACACCTCCGCCGCCCGCACGTACCGCCGCCGCACCGTCGGATCCACCAACGCCGCCACCGCCGGCCACACCGCCACCAGCGACGTCGGGAACACCCACGCCAACACCTGCTCCGCCGGCGGCGCCTCCGCGTCCAGCACCCGCAACCCGACTTCGACCCGCCGCCGCACCCCGGCACACCGCCGCCGCACCCACACCGGATCCGCGAACCCCGCCGCCACCCGCTCCCTCACCACGGCCAGCCGGCCCGACGGATCCGCGATCACCCCATCGGTACGGAACATCGGCGCGAACACCCACGACCCCAACACGTCCTCCGGGCCGCCAAGCTCGTCCCAGGTGACCGTGCCGACATCCAGCAGCACCCCCCGATGGGTGAGCTTGCCCAGCTTCGTCGCGGGGGAGTCACGCACCAACACCACGTCCACGTCCGACGACGCCGGCAGCTCCGCGTCCTCCGGCATCCCCAGCGTCGACCCGCTGAACAACGCGCCCCGCACCGACGGATCCGCGCGCATCCGCTCCCGCACCCAGCCGACCGCCACCGCCCGCGCCGCACCCACCCGCACCGACCCGATCCTGCCAGCGCCCCACCAGTTCCGAAACCGGAGCCCGATCGACCGGACCACCGAGGTGACACCACGCCGCGTGACCGCTCGATGGAAGGGCCCCTACAAAGCGATATACCGCTCAGTCATAGATGTGACCCAGCGGTATATCGCCAAGATGAGGACACTGTCCCGACGCCCGGTCAGCTCCGTGCCGTCAGCCCGGACAGCGCCCGGTTGGTGCGGTTCGCCGCCACCGCCGCCCGCTGCTGACCCGCCGTTACCTCGATGTACGTCTGCGACGACGCCAACGACGCGTGCCCCAGCAACCGCATGATCTCCGCCGCGCTCGCCCCGTCCTCGGCCAACCGCGTGGCGAACGTGTGCCGCAACGCGTGCAACCGCGCCCCACGCGGCACCCGGTCCCCGATGCCCGCCCGCCGGTAACACGACTCCACCAGATACTGCAGGCCGCCCCGGCGCAACGGCTCACCCCGCCGGTCCACCAGCAACGGCCCGTCCGGACGCACGCTGCGCGCGCCGAACCGGAACCGACGACTGTCCAGGTAGCCGACCAGCACCCGGTCCACGCCCGCCTCGATCGGCACCGTTCGGGGCCGCCCACCCTTGCCCGCCACGTCCACCCGACGCTCACCGGCGCGGCCCGCCACCGACGACACCCGCAACGCCAACAGCTCCGACAGACGCAACCCCGCGCACAGCGCCAGCGCCAGCACCGCAAGGTCCCGCTCCGGCCACGGATCGCGCTGCCGGCCCTCCGCGCGCGCCACCGCCGCCAGCAGCTCCTCCGGCGTGTCCTCGCCCCGCAGCGGCTTCGGCCGGGGGAGCGGCGTGCGGGGCCGCCCCACCGCCGGCATCGGATTCCCCGGCACCACACCCTCGGCGACGAGGAAGGTGAAGAAGCTGTTCCAGGTGGACCAGGCACGGTGAACGGACGCGGCGGCGCGGGGAGCGGCGAAACGCGCGAACGCCGCCCGCATCACGCGGGGGGACAGGTCGGTCACCGGTAGCCGGTTCAGGGGGAGGGGAGTGCCGCCGTCGTCGGCCGCCACCAGGGCCGCCACCGTGGTCAGGTCCCGGCGGTAGGCGGCCAGGGTGTGGGGGGAGGGCTTACGGGTGGCCCGCGCGGTCAGGAACTCCTCGATCAACATCTCGACCATTTCGTCCGCTTTGTCGTGCATAAGGGATATTATGCACGATATTCACGTTCACGCCAGGCCGCGCCCCGGGGGAGAGCGGACGGAAAAGGCGTTGTGCACGCCCGGAGACTGGACCGCATGGTGGAGATCGACGCCGCGCTCGTCCGCACCCTTGTCGCCGCGCAGTTCCCGCAGTGGGCGCACCTGCCGGTCACGGCCGTCACGCGACAGGGGTGGGACAACCGAACCTTCCGTCTCGGCGACGACCTGCTGGTCCGCCTGCCCAGTGCCGAGGGCTACGCGTCGGGCATCGCCAAGGAGGATCGCTGCCTGCCGATCCTGGGCCGCCACCTGCCGCTGCCCGTACCCGAACCGGTCGCCACCGGCGCGCCCGGCGCCGGTTACCCCCACCCGTGGTCGGTCCGCCGCTGGCTGCCCGGCGACACCCTGGCCGCCGCCGACGACGTCGACCGCACGGCCGTCGCGCGCGAGCTCGGCACCCTGCTGGCCGCGTTGCGGCGGGTCCCGACGGCCGGCGGCCCGGCGGCGGGCCGGCACTCCGCGTTCCGCGGGTGCCACCCGAGCGTGTACGGCGACGACGTCGAGCAGGCCCTGGAGCGCCTCGGTGACCGGGTTGACGGTGACGCCTGCCGCGAGGTGTGGGCTCGCGCGCTGACGTCGGCCTGGCCGGGAGCGCCGGTGTGGTTCCACGGTGACGTCTCGGCCGGCAACCTGTTGGTCGTGGACGGCCGGCTCGCTGCGGTGATCGATTTCGGCACGTGCGGGGTGGGTGATCCGGCGTGCGATCTGGTGCCGGCGTGGACGTGGTGCGTCGGCGCCGAACGCGCGGTGTTCCGGGACGCGGTCGGCCTGGACGCCGACAGCTGGCGTCGGGCCCGCGGGTGGGCGCTGTGGAAGGCGCTGATCTCGGTCGCGTACGGCAGCGACGCTCCGGAAGAGCCGTTGCGGGTGGTGGCGGAGGTCCTCGCCGATCCGGTGGTGTGAACGGGCGCGGGGAGACCCCGACCCGCCTTACTTGACATAATGTAGATTATCGAATCCAGCGGAACGGGGGTGGAGGGCGGCGGCGTCGGTGCCGGACGCCGCCGCCCCGGCGCCTACGCCGGCTCAGGCCCCGACGTAGGCGGCGAGGTGCTCGCCGGTGAGCGTCGACCGGGCGGCCACCAGCTCGGCCGGCGTGCCCTCGAAGACGATCCGGCCGCCGTCGTGACCGGCGCCCGGACCGAGGTCGATGATCCAGTCGGCGTGCGCCATGACCGCCTGGTGGTGCTCGATGACGATGACCGACTTGCCGGATTCGACTAGCCGGTCGAGCAGGCCGAGCAGCTGGGCCACGTCGGCCAGGTGCAGGCCGGTCGTCGGCTCGTCGAGGACGTAGACCCCGCCCCTGTCCCCCATCCGGGTGGCGAGCTTGAGCCGCTGCCGCTCTCCCCCGGACAGGGTGGTGAGCGGCTGGCCGAGAGTGAGGTAGCCGAGTCCGACGTCGGCGAGCCGGTCGAGGATGGCGTGGGCGGCCGGGGTGCGGGCGTCGCCGGCGCCGAAGAACTTCTCGGCCTCGTTGACCGGCATGGCGAGAACCTCGCTGATGTCGCGGCCGCCGAGGTGGTAGTCGAGCACGGCGGCCTGGAACCGCTTGCCGTCGCAGTCTTCGCAGGTGCTGGCGACGCCGGCCATCATGCCGAGGTCGGTGTAGACGACGCCGGCGCCGTTGCAGGTGGGGCAGGCGCCTTCGGAGTTGGCGCTGAACAGGGCGGGTTTGACGCCGTTGGCCTTGGCGAAGGCCTTGCGGATGGGGTCGAGCAGGCCGGTGTAGGTGGCCGGGTTGCTGCGGCGGGAACCGCGGATGGCGGTCTGGTCGACGCTGACCACGTCGTCGCGCTTGCCGAGGGAGCCGTGGATGAGGGAGCTCTTGCCGGAGCCGGCGACACCGGTGACGACGACCAGGACGCCGAGCGGGATGTCGACGTCGACGTCGCGCAGGTTGTGGGTGCGGGCGCCGCGGATGGGCAGGGTGCCGGTGGGTGTGCGGACGGAGTCCTTGAGGGTGGCGCGGTCGTCGAGGTGGCGGCCGGTGACGGTGTCGCTGGCGCGCAGGCCGGCGACGGTGCCCTGGTAGCAGATGGTGCCGCCGTCGGTGCCGGCGCCGGGGCCGAGGTCGACGACGTGGTCGGCGATGGCGATGGTCTCCGGTTTGTGTTCGACGACGAGGACGGTGTTGCCCTTGTCGCGCAGGCGCAGCAGGAGGTTGTTCATCCGGGCGATGTCGTGCGGGTGCAGGCCGATGGTGGGTTCGTCGAAGACGTAGGTGACGTCGGTCAGTGACGAGCCGAGGTGGCGGATCATCTTGGTGCGCTGGGCCTCGCCGCCGGAGAGGGTGCCGGAGGGGCGGTCGAGGCTGAGGTAGCCGAGGCCGATCTCGACGAAGGAGTCGAGGGTGTCCCCCAGTGCGGCGAGCAGCGGGCCGACGGAGGGTTCGTGCAGGTCGCGTACCCAGGTGGCGAGGTCGCTGATCTGCATGGCGCAGGCGTCGGCGATGTTGATGCCGTTGATCTTCGAGGAGCGGGCTTCGGGGGCCAGTCGGGTGCCGTCGCAGTCGGGGCAGGTGGTGAAGGTGACGGCGCGTTCGACGAAGGCGCGGATGTGGGGCTGCATGGCGTCGACGTCCTTGGCCAGCATCGACTTGCTGATGGCGGGGATGAGGCCGGTGTAGGTGACGTTGATGCCTTCGACCTTGACCTTGGTGGGTTCCTTGTGGAGCAGGTCGTGCAGTTCGCGTTTCGTGTAGTCGCGGATGGGCTTGTCGGGGTCGAACATGCCGCTGGCGCGGAAGATGCGGCCGTACCAGCCGTCCATGCTGTAGCCGGGGATGGTGATGGCGCCCTCGTTGAGGGTGCGGTCGGCGTCGTAGAGGACGGTGAGGTCGAAGTCGGTGACGGCGCCGCGGCCCTCGCAGCGGGGGCACATGCCGCCGAGGCGGTGGAAGGTGCCCTTCTTGGTCTGGGTCTTGCCGGGGCCGCGGTCGACGGTGATGGCGCCGGCGGCGCGGACGGAGGGGACGTTGAAGGAGTAGGCGTTGGGTGGGCCGATGTGGGGTTGGCCGAGGCGGCTGAAGAGGATGCGCAGCATGGCGTTGGCGTCGGTGGCGGTGCCGACGGTGGAGCGGGGGTCGGCGCCCATGCGTTCCTGGTCGACGATGATGGCGGTGGTGAGGCCTTCGAGGATGTCGACCTCGGGTCGGGACAGGGTGGGCATGAAGCCCTGGACGAAGGCGCTGTAGGTCTCGTTGATGAGTCGTTGGGACTCGGCGGCGATGGTGCCGAAGACCAGTGAGCTCTTGCCGGAGCCGGAGACGCCGGTGAAGACGGTGAGGCGGCGTTTGGGAAGGTCGACGTCGACGTCGCGCAGGTTGTTCTCGCGTGCGCCGTGGACGCGGATGACGTCGTGGCTGTCGGCGGTGGCCGTGGTCATGGTGTCTCCGTCCGGTCGTGCGGGGTGTCAGTCGAGCCAGGCGCCGTCGCGCATGAGCGTGCGGTCGGTCATCTCGTTCACCTCGCGCCAGGCCTGGATGCGGCGGGGTCGGATGCGGTACCAGTGGTAGGGCTCGGTCAGGGTACGGGGGTCGAAGCCGGTGCGGGTGGCGAAGCGGTCGCCGCGGTCGGTGGGTAGGGCGTGGATGTCGAGGGTTTCGACGTCGCCGTCGATCATGACGACGTCGCGGGTGTGGCCGAGGCCGACGCGGGCGTGGCCGGTGGCGAGGTTGCGGCCGGTGGGGCTGTGCGTGGCGGTGGCCAGCAGCAGGGTGTGGCCGTCCCAGTCGAAGGACAGGGGCACGAGGTGCGGGGTGCCGTCGGGGTCGGCGCTGGCGACCCAGCAGTCGATGTCGTGGTCGAGCCGGTGGGTGGTGTCCTGGCGGCGTCGGGCGCGGGTGCGGGGGGCGTCGGTCATCGGTGGGTTCAGCGCCGCTCGTTGATGCGGATGAGGTTGCCGGTGGGGTCGCGGAAGGCGCAGTCGCGGACGCCGTAGGGCTGTTCAGTGGGTTCCTGGACGACGTCGGCGCCGCTGGCCTGGAGGCGGTCGAACAGTCCGTCGAGGTCGTCGGTGGCGAGGGTGAGAGCGCCGTAGCTGCCCTTGGCGATGAGTTCGTGGATGGTGCGGCGTTCGTCGTCGGTGATGCCGGGGTCGACGGCCGGGGGGTGCAGGACGATGCCGGTTTCGGGCTGTTCGGGCGGGCCGACGGTGAGCCAGCGCATGGTGTCGCCCTGGCCGACGTCGTTGCGCAGGTCGAAGCCGAGGGTGTCGCGGTAGAAGGCGATGGCGGCGTCGGCGTCGGTGTGCGGCAGGAACGCGTAGTGGATGGTGATCGTCATGGTGGTCACGCTAGTGGGGGCGTGCCGGTGCGGGCTTCTCGATTCCTGATCGGTCGGGTGGCTTGTTTGGTCAGGCACGGGGGTGGTTCGGCGGCGCCGGGTGTGTGGCGGGCGCGGTAGGCGCTGGGTGGTTCGCCGACGAGTTCGGTGAAGCGGGTGCTGAAGGTGCCGAGGGACTGGCAGCCGACGGCGAAGCAGACATCGGTGACGGTGAGGTCGCCGCGGCGCAGCAGGGCCATGGCGCGTTCGATGCGGCGGGTCATGAGGTAGGCGTAGGGGGATTCGCCGTAGGTCTGGCGGAACTGGCGGCTGAGGTGGCCGGCGGACATGTGCACGCCGCGGGCGAGGGCTTCGACGTCGAGGGGGCGGGCGTATTCGCGGTCGATGCGGTCGCGGACGCGGCGCAGCCGGGTGAGGTCGCGTAGGCGTTGGGCGAACGCGGGGTCGTCGGTGGCCGGGTGGTGGGCGTGCACGTGTGCATCTTCCCTGCTCGGCGGCGGGGTCGTCCACCTGTTCGGTCAGGGCGGCGTGTCGGTCGACCCGGCGGCCCAGGCGGTCCAGGCGTCGCGCCAGCCCTGGTCGGCGGCGGCGCGTCGGCGGAAGTCGGCCGTGGGGTCCGGCACCAGTCGTTGGTGGTGTCGCCAGGCTCGGTGGGCTGGACCGCTGGGTAGGTCGTCGGCGAGGCCGGTGACGTGCAGGAGGGTTTCGGTGATGGCGCGCTCGCGTAGCCGGGGTGAGGTGTCGAACCAGTCGGCGTGCCCGGCGAGCGTGGTGAGGTGGGTGATCGCGTCGGACACCGCACGGTTGGCCGCTGGTTCGCTCTGGTCGGTGAGTTCCTGCTGGCGTCGCACGGCGGCGCGCCAGAGGCCGGACCAGTGGGCCGGTAGTTCGGGGTGTGCTCCCCCTCCGGCGATCCAGGTCAGGGTTTGGCTGCGGTGTCGCAGGGCGGCGTCGATCAGCGCCCGGTGCGGTTCGCGGGTGAGGTCTTGTGGCACGGGCGGTGGGGGTGGCTGCGGGAGCGGGTCGGGTCGATGCCAGGCGCGGTCGAACAGGGGTGCCGGGTCGGCGACGAGGCGGAGCTGGATGGCGGGGGGCCAGTCGCGGGCCACGACCGTGATCTCGGCGTCGATCTGGGCGTCGGCGCAGCGGGTCGCCGCCCACCGGTCGCCGGCTCGCACGGCGCGCCCGGTGACGGGCCGGCCGTCCAGGTGCATCGTGGCGTCGTCCTCGGTCCATTCGACGTCGGACAGGTGTGCGCCGGCCATGCGCATCGCATGTTCCAGTCGGTGGCGGAGGGGGTCGCCCCGGTTGTCGGTGCGGCGCGCGGTGTCGACGGTCGCCCACGGGCCGGTCGTGGCGTCGCCGTGGGCGACCCGTACGTGGGTGATCGTGCCGTCGGTGGATTCGAGTCCGGCGAACCGCGCGGTGGTGGGCAGGCTGGGGCCGGTGAGCGCGACGACGGGCAGGCCGCTGTCGCGGAGTTCACGGCGCAGGCGTTCGGTCTGTCGGGCGAGGCGTTCGTCGGTGGGAGGTCTGGGGTCGTGCTGCACCGCGGCTCCTCTGGTGTCCGGCTGCGGGTGTGACGGTACTCGCGGCCGGCCGCCGCCCGGCCGCGTCAGGCATGTCCGCGGGGCCGGGCGGGTCGCCGCGTTCCGAGGTGGGTGGTCAGCGCAGTCGGCGGGCGGTGAAGCGGGTGGGTGGGTCGGCGATGGCGTCCTGGGCGGCGACGAGTTGCAGTTCGCGGGTGCCGGCGGCAAGGGTGGCCTCGAGTATCGCGAAGATCGAGTTGGTGGTGCGTTCGAGCGCGGTCTGGGGTGAGCCGGTGGTGGCGAGGTGGGCCAGGTAGAGGGCCGCGGTGACGTCGCCGCCGCCGTTGGGGGCGATCGGCAGCAGCGGGGTGGTGACCGCCCACGCGCCGGTGTCGGAGACGGCGACGACGTCGAGGTGGTCGGCGGGCAGGTCGCCGTGCAGGACGCTGGTGACCAGGACGTGGCGGGGGCCGGTGGCGCGGACGGTGTCGACGGCGGCGAGCAGGTCGTCGAGGGTGGCGGTGGTGCGGCCGGAGAGGAACTCCAGCTCGAACTGGTTGGGGGTGACGATGTCGGCGCGGGGCACGACGGTGTCGCGGAGGTATTCGGGGATGCCGGGGCGGACGAACATGCCGCGGCCGACGTCGCCCATGACCGGGTCGCAGCAGTAGAGGGCGTCGGGGTTGGCGGCTTTGACCTGGGCGACGGCGTCGAGGATGACCGCGCCGACGGCCGGGTCGCCCTGGTAGCCGGAGAGCACGGCGTCGGCGGTGCCGAGCACGCCGCGGTCGGCGATGCCGGCGATGACGTCGGCGACGTCGGTGGGGGCGAGCAGGGGGCCGCGCCAGGCGCCGTAGCCGGTGTGGTTGGAGAAGTGCACGGTCAGCACCGGCCAGACCTCGTGGCGGAGGCGTTGCAGTGGGAACACGGCGGCGGAGTTGCCGACGTGGCCGTAGGCGACCGATGACTGGATGGACAGGATCTTCACCTGTTCATGGTCGCATCCGGCGGCGGTGGTGACCGTTCGGCTCAGGGTTTCGACCGTCGGGCGCGGGGCGGGTTTGGGCGCAGCGTGCGGCGGGGGCATGAAGCGAGGTGTTCTCGTCATCCGGACGGAGGAAGCACTGATGCTTTCCGCACTCGATCGTCGGCACACCGTCGCGCCACCGGGTTACAGCCGTTGGCTGATTCCCCCGGCGGCGTTGGCGATCCATCTCTGCATCGGGCAGGTCTACGCGACCAGCGTCTACAAGAACTCCCTGATCGCGCACTTCGACACCGGGCAGACGGCGATCGGGGTGATCTTCAGCATCGCGATCGTGATGTTGGGGTTGTCGGCCGCCGTGGCCGGTACGTGGGTGGAGGCGAACGGGCCGCGCAAGGCGATGTTCGTCTCGGCGTGTTTCTGGGCGGCCGGGTTCCTGGTGGGCGCGTTGGGGATCGCGACGTCGCAGCTGTGGCTGCTGTACCTGGGGTACGGGGTGTTGGGCGGGATCGGGCTGGGGATCGGGTACATCTCCCCCGTCTCCACGTTGATCAAGTGGTTCCCGGACCGGCCGGGCCTGGCGACCGGTCTGGCGATCATGGGGTTCGGTGGTGGGGCGATGGTGGCCTCTCCCCTGTCCCGGCAGCTGCTGTCGTTCTTCGACTCCGGGTACGACCCGTCGAACAGCGGGTCGACGGCGTCGGGATCGGCGCTGGTGTGGCTGTTCGTCACCCTCGGCGTCGGCTACTTCGTGATCATGATGTTCGGGGTGTTCAACGTGCGGGTGCCGGCGGCGGACTGGCGTCCGGCCGGCTTCGACCCGGCGAGGGTGGCGGCGAAGCCGCTGGTGACCACCGCGAACGTGTCGGCGGCGAACGCGGTGAAGACCCGTTCGTTCTGGCTGCTGTGGGTGGTGCTGTTCTGCAACGTGACCGCCGGGATCGGCATCCTGGAGCAGGCCAGCCCGATGATCCAGGACTTCTTCCGCGAGGGTGGCACGTCGGCGGTGTCGGTGGCGGCGGCCGGCGGTTTCGTGGGGCTGCTGTCGTTGTTCAACATGGCGGGGCGGTTCGTCTGGTCGTCGACGTCGGACATGATCGGCCGGAAGCCGATCTACGTGGTGTACCTGGGTGTGGGCATGGTGCTGTACCTGCTGCTGGCGCTGGTGGGGCAGACCGCGACGGCGTTGTTCGTGCTGCTGGCGTGCGTGATCCTGTCGTTCTACGGCGGCGGGTTCGCCACCGTGCCGGCGTACCTGCGGGACCTGTTCGGCACGTTCGAGGTGGGCGCCATCCATGGTCGGCTGCTGACCGCCTGGTCGGCGGCGGGGGTGGCGGGTCCGCTGATCGTCAACGCGTTCCTCGACGCGCAGGGCGAGCCGGGCACGTTGACCGCGGCGGCGTACCGGCCGGCGCTGTTCACGATGGTTGGGGTGCTGGCGGTGGGGTTGGTGGCGAACCTGCTGATCCGGCCGGTGCCGCAGCGGTTCCACGAGCCGGCTTCGGGCCGGGACGAGATGGCGGACGAGCGGCCGGTGGTGGCGGAGAGGAGCGGGTCGTGAACGAGCGGGTCGGTGGCGGGCAGCGGGTCCGCCTGGTGGTGTCGTGGCTGGTGGTGTCGGTGCTGTTGGGTTACGGCGTGGTACAGACGCTGGTCACGGCGGTGAAACTGTTCACGCAGTGAGGGGCGGCGGCGGCCCGGGGTCTCCCCCGGGCCGCCGTGCCGCTCAGAGGCCGCCGGCCACGCGCAGGACGGCGCCGGTGGTGTACGAGGCGTCGGGGCCGAGCAGGTGGGCGATGGCGCCGGCGACCTCGTCAGGTTCGCCGGCGCGGCCCAGCGGGATCCGACCGGCGGCGGTGTCGGGCCGGTCCGGCATGCCGGAGCGGGCGTGGATGTCGGTGCGGATGATGCCGGGCGCGACCGCGTTGACCCGGATGCCGCGCGGGGCGAGTTCCTTGGCCAGGCCGACGGTGAGGGTGTCGGTGGCGGCCTTCACGGCGGCGTAGTGGATGTACTCGCCGGGGCTGCCGAGGGTGGCGGCGGCGGAGGAGACGTTGACGATCGCGCCGCCGGCGCTCATCCGGCGGGCCGCCTGCTGGGCGCAGAGGACGTAGCCGACGAGGTTGACGTCGACGACCTCGCGCAGGTCCTCGGCGCGCAGGTCGGTGAACGGGCCGATGGGGCTGGTGACGCCGGCGTTGTTGACCAGGCCGGTGAGCGGTCCGAGCTGGTCGGCGGCGGCGAACAGCCGAGTCACCTGCTCGGGGTCGCAGGTGTCGGCGGCGACGGTGACCGCGCGGCGGCCGGCGGCGCGCACGTCGGCGGCCACGGATTCGGCGGCGGCGTGGTCGATGCGGTAGCCGATCACCAGGTCGTGGCCGTCGGCGGCGAGTCGTCGGGCGGTGGCCGCGCCGATGCCGCGCCCTCCCCCGGTGACGACGGTGACGGAGGTCAATGCCCTTCTCCCCTGCCTGGTGGTGGGGGCGACGTTACCGTGAGCGGGACGACCCGGGGTGGAGAGGACTGTCACATGGGGCGCGCGTTGGTGTTGGGTGGCGGCGGGGTGACCGGGGTGGCCTGGGAGGTGGGTCTGCTGGCCGGGTTTGCCGGGCGCGGGCTGCGGCTGGACGAGGCGGACCTGGTGGTGGGCACGTCGGCCGGGTCGGTGGTCGGGGCGCAGGTGCGTTCGGGTACGCCCCTGGCAGAGCTGTACGAGGCGCAGTTGCGGCCACCGCGCGACGAGGTGCCGGCCCGGCTCGGGGCGGGCGTGCTGTTGCGCTGGGCGTGGGCCGGTGGGCGGGGCCGGGACGCGGCGCGGGCCCGAGCGCGTATCGGTGCGATGGCGTTGTCGGCGCGTACCCCGTCGGAGCAGTCGCGGCGGGCGGTGATCGCGGCGCGGTTGCCGTCGTCGCAGTGGCCGGCGGCGCGGCTGCTGGTCACCGCGGTGGAGGCGGTGTCGGGTGAGTTCGTGGTGTTCGACGCGGACAGCGGGGTGCCGCTGGCGGACGCGGTCGGCGCGAGTTGCGCGGTGCCGGGGGTGTGGCCGCCGGTGACCGTCGGTGGCCGGCGTTACGTCGACGGCGGGGTCCGTTCGCCGGTGAACGCGGATCTGGCGGCCGGGTGCGGGCAGGTGGTGGTGCTGGCGCCGACGACTGCCGCGGTGGGGCCGATGCCCCGGTTGGCGGCGCAGGTGGGGGCGTTGCGGAAGGCGGGGGCGCGGGTGGCGGTGGTGTCGCCGGACCGGGCGGCCCGCACGGCGATCGGTCGTAACGTGCTGGACCCGGCGCGGCGCGCGGCGTCCGCGCGGGCCGGGTTCGCGCAGGCCGAGGCGGTGGCGCACGAGGTGAGCGCGGTGTGGCGCTGACCGGGGGCGCCGAGCACGAGCGGCCTGACCGGCAGGGCCGCTGCCACCGGCGGTGTCAGGAGACGCCGGTCAGGCGGGCCAGGCGTCGGTTGAGGTAGCGCTGTTCGGGCAGGCTTCCGGTCAGCCGCGCCGCCAACCGGTAGTGGTCGGCCGCGGCCCGCGGATCGCCGTCGAGTTCCAGCAGGTGGGCGCGGACGGCGTGCAGCCGGTGGTGGCCGCGCGTCGCCGGGTCGGCCAGCAGCGGGTCGAGCAGCGCCAGCCCGAGGCCGGGGCCGTGCGCCATGACCACGGCGACGGCCTGGTTGAGCGTGACGAACGGGCTGGGAGCGACCCGGCTCAGCATGTCGTAGAGGATGCTGATCTGCCGCCGCTTCCCCGCCGCTCGCCGGGTACGACGGAGCGGGATCGCCGATGTCTACATATCCTCGCGTCATGAGTGACGCGGTGGGTGTCGGTGACCTGGTCGAGGATTTCACGCTGCCGGACGAGACGGGCACGGCGCGGCGGCTGTCGGAGTTCCTGGCCGCCGGTCCGGTGGTGCTGTTCTTCTACCCGGCGGCGATGACGAGGGGCTGCACGGCGGAGAGCTGCCACTTCCGGGACCTGGCGGCGGAGTTCGCGGCGGTGGGCGCGTCCCGGGTCGGGATCAGCCGGGACCCGGTGGCGAAGCAGGCGGAGTTCGCCCGCCGGCACGGGTTCGACTATCCGCTGCTGTCGGACGTCGACGGCGCGGTGGCGCAGGCGTTCGGGGTGCGGCGGCGGTTGCCGCTGGGGGCGTTGAGCACCCGCCGGATGACGTTCGTGATCGGGGCGGACCGGCGGGTGCTGGCGGTGGTGCACAGCGAGTTGAGCATGAACGAGCACGCCGACGCGGCGTTGCGGGCGCTCGGGGGCTGATCCCCGCGCTGTCGCAGTGGGCTGGTATCAAGGCTGCAGTCAAACAGGTGTACGGAAGAGGGCGTGATGGCGGGCCAGGGTTTGTCCACTGACGAGGTGCAGCAGTTCCGGGAGGCGTTGGCGACGGGCCGCAAGCCGCGGGTGGTGTTCACCGCGGCGGCCGGGCAGGTGGCCGGTCAGCTGGGGCAGGTGGTGGCGCTGACCGACCCGGCGGAGTCGGAGGAGTTCGTGGTGGTGCGGTTCGGCCGCGACGAGTTGCCCTTCTCCCCGGCCGACGTGGCGGTCGCGCCGAAGGGGGCGGGGCGGCGGCCGGCCGCCGAGGTGAAGCCGGAGCCGGAGGCGCCGCAGCCGCCGGCCGCGCCGGAGCCGGAGTTCGTGTTGGACACGCCGCGGGTGCCGGCGCCGCGCCGGGAGGAGCCGAAGGTGGAGCAGCAGCCGCAGCAGCAGGCCGAGCCGAAGCCGGCGAAGCGGGCGACCAAGGCGGTGAAGCCGAAGGGCCCGGCCTGGTTGACGGTGACGTTGGCCTACGCCGACGGCGAGTGGACCGTCGCCGCCCAGCAGGGCGCGAAGGCGCTGGCCCGGCCCTATGTGGTGAAGCCGGCCGAGGCGCTGCGGATGGTGGCGCTGGTCGACGTGCCGGGGGTGCAGGAGGCGGTGGAGCAGATCCTGGCCGCGGAGCGGGCCGAGGCGGAGCAGCAGGCGGAGAAGCTGCGCGCCGAGCTGGCCGAGATCGAGGCCCGGCTGGCGGAGCTGCGCGAGGCCCGCTGAGCGGGTCCGGACGCCCCGCGGGGCCGGTGCGACCCCCTCGCACCGGCCCCGCGTCACCCCTGCGCCCGCAGGTCCCTCAGTGTTGTGGAATGTTCTGTACCCCGATCCGGCGGCGGAACACCCAGTAGGTCCAACCTTGGTAGGCCAGGACGATCGGGGTGAACACCACCGCCACCCAGGTCATGATCTTCAGGGTGTGCGGGGTGGACGCGGCGTTGGTGGCGGTCAGCGTGCCGGCCGCGTCGAGGGTGGACGGCAGCACGTTCGGGAACAGCGCGGCGAACAGGGTCGCCACGGCCAGGGCGATGGCCACGGCGGTGCCGGTGAACGCCCAGCCCTCCCGGCGTACCCGGGCGGCGGCCAGGCCGCCGAGCAGCGCGAGGGCGGCGCCGACGGCGAGTACGACGGCGGCGGCGCTGGAGCGGATGGTCAGCGACCAGCTCAGGAACGCCACGGCGGCCACGGCGGTGCCGGCGCCGAGCTTGACCGCGAGGGCGCCGGCGCGCTCGCGGATGTCGCCGGTGGTCTTCAGGGCGAGGAACACCGCGCCGTGGGTGAGGAACAGCCCCAGCGTGGTCAGGCCGCCGAGCAGCGCGTACGGGTGCAGCAGGTCGAGCAGGCCGCCGACGTACTCGTGTTCGGCATCCAGCGGCACGCCGCGGAAGATGTTGGCGAACGCCACCCCCCACAGCACGGCCGGTACGGCCGAGCCCCAGAAGATGGCCTGGTCCCAGCGGCGCTTCCAGGACGCCTCGGGCCGCTTGTGCCGGTATTCGAACGCGACGCCGCGGGCGATCAGGGCCAGCAGGATGAGCAGCAGCGGCAGGTAGAAGCCGGAGAACAGGGTGGCGTACCACTCGGGGAACGCGGCGAACATGGCGCCGCCGGCGGTGATCAGCCACACCTCGTTGCCGTCCCAGACCGGGCCGATGGTGTTGATCAGGACGCGGCGTTGCCGGTCGTCGCGGCCGAGCACGGGCAGCAGCATGCCGACGCCGAAGTCGAAGCCTTCGAGGATGAAGTAGCCGGTGAAGAGCACGGCCACGAGGAGAAACCAGACGGTCGTCAGTTCCACTGTGGGCTCCGGGTCAGTAGGCGAACGCGAGCGGGCGCTCGGCGTCGTCGGTGTCGTCGTCGGCGGGTTCCGGGGTGAGGTCGGGTACGCCGGCGCGGGCGTAGCGGACCAGCAGCTTGAACTCGATCACCGCGAGGGTGGCGTAGATGAGGGTGAAGGCGGTGAAGGAGGTGAGGACCTCGGTCAGGGAGACGCTGCGGGACACGCCGTCGCGGGTGAGCATCTCGCCGAAGACGATCCACGGCTGGCGGCCCATCTCGGTGAAGATCCAGCCGAAGGAGTTCGCCAGCAGCGGCAGCACCGGCATGACCAGGCCGGCGCGCAGCAGCCAGCGGCTGGTGGGGGTGCGGCCCTTGCGCTGGCTCCAGAGCACCAGCAGCGCGATCGCGGCGGCGGCCAGCCCGAAGCCGATCATGAAGCGGAAGCTCCAGTAGGTGACCGGGATGATCGGGGCGTAGTTGCCGGGGCCGTACTGGCTGGCGTACTGGGCCTGCAGGTCGTTGATGCCCTGCACGGTGCCGTGGGGGTCGCCGGTGCCGAGGAACGACAGCAGGTAGGGGATCTTGAGGGCGAACACCTCGCGGCTGCCGTCGAGGCTGCCGACGGTGAGCACGGAGAACGAGGCGGGGCTCTCGGTGGTGTAGAGGCCCTCGGCGGCGGCCATCTTCATCGGCTGCACCTCGGTCATGATCTTGCCCTGGATGTCGCCGGTGAGGACCACCAGCGCGGAGGAGACCAGGACCACCCAGGAGCCGAACTTGGTGGCGAAGCGGTAGGCGCCGGTGTCGGCGCTGCCCCGGTTACGCATCACGTGCCACAGCCCGACGGTGACCACGAGGGACCCGGCGACCAGGAACGACCCGGCGAGGGTGTGCGGGAAGGTGACCAGGGCGACCTTGTTGGTGAGCACGGCGACGAAGTCGGTCAGCTCGGCCCGGCCGCTGTCGGGGTTGATCCGGAAGCCGACCGGGTTCTGCATGAACGAGTTCGCGGCGAGGATGAAGTAGGCCGACAGGTTGGTGCCGATCGCGGCGGCCCAGATCGCGGCGAGGTGCAGCCGCTTGGGCAGCCGGTCCCAGCCGAAGATCCACAGGCCGATGAAGGTCGACTCCAGGAAGAACGCCACCAGGGCCTCGATGGCCAGCGGGGCGCCGAAGATGTCGCCGACGAAGCGGGAGTAGTCGCTCCAGTTCATGCCGAACTGGAACTCCTGCACGATGCCGGTGACCACGCCCATTGCGAAGTTGATCAGGAACAGCTTGCCGTAGAACTTGGTGAGCTTGAGATACCGCTCGTTGCCGGTGCGGTGCCACATCGTCTGCAGGACGGCGACGAGCACGGACAGGCCGATGGTCAACGGCACGAACAAGAAGTGGTAGACGGTGGTGACACCGAACTGCCAGCGGGCGACGTCCAACGCGTCCACCTGAAACCCCCAGCTGTGCATACTACGAGACGTAGTAAATACTACTCGGCGTCGTAGAGAAAGCGGCAGGGCCGCACGGCCCGAACGGTCCCGGGACCAATGACCCTGATCACCTCGGCCGGGTGGCCCGTGCCGGGGCGCACGGCCACCCCCGCACGTGCGACCATCCAGCACTGATGAACAGCACCCCCTGGCGCGCGCCGCTGCTGTGGCGCGGCGCGCAGACGCTCGCCCGCGCCGCCGTCGGGCTGGTCGGCCGGCTGGAGGTCACCGGCGACGTGCCGGAGACGCTGCGGCACGGGCCGCTGATCCTGGCGGCCAACCACATCAGCCCCTTCGACCCGGTGGTCCTCGCCGCCGCCTGCCGGGTCCGGCGGGTCGCCCCCCGGATCATGGCCACCGCCGGGCTGTTCCGGGCCCCGCTGATCGGGTCGCTGATGCGCCGCGCCGGGCACATCCGCGTCGACCGGGGCACCGCCGCGGTGCACCGGTCGCTGGAGGTCGCCGCCGACGCGGTGGCCGGCGGCTCCGTGGTGCTGGTCTACCCGGAGGGACGCATCGGCCTCGACCCCGGCATGTGGCCCGAGCGGGGCAAGACCGGCGCCGCGCGGCTCGCGTTCGCCAGCGGCGCCGCCGTCCTCCCGGTCGCCCAGTGGGGCTCGCACGAGGTGCTGCCCTACCGGGCACCGAAGGGGATGCTGCGCGCCCTGGCCCGGGCGGTGACCCGCCGGCCCGTGATCCGGGTGCACTTCGGCGCGCCGGTGACGCTGCGCGACCTGCATCCCGCCACGCCCGGCGCGGCCCGCCGCGCCACCGACCGGATCATCGACGCGATCACCGAGGACCTGGTTGCGCTGCGCCCGCAGGAACCCGACCGGCCGCGACACGTCGACCCGGGTCGCCCGGTGGACCCCAGCCGCGCGCACCGCCGCCCCCGGACCGGCTGAAACCCACCCCGGCGCCCCGGCGAGGTGAGACCGTGGCAGGCGTGAGCGCACCCGTCGTGCTGATCACCGGCACGTCCACCGGCATCGGCCTGGAGACCGCCGTGGGCGCCGCCCGCGCCGGCTGGCGCACCGTGGCCACCCTGCGCGACCCCGAGCGCGCCGGCCGGCTGCGCGCCGCCGCCGACGCCGCCGGGGTCGGCGACCTGCTGGAGGTACGCCGGCTCGACGTGGTCGACCAGGCCTCGGTCACCGCCTGCGTCGCCGACGTGGTGGCCCGCCACGGCCGGCTCGACGCGGTGGTCAACAACGCCGGCGCCGGCCACGTCGGCACCCTGGAGCAGGAGACCGTCGACGACGTGCGGGCGGTGTTCGAGGTCAACTTCTTCGGCGTCCTGCACGTCACCCGCGCGGCCCTGCCGCACCTGCGCGCCGCGCGCGGGCGGCTGATCGCCGTCACCAGCGTCGGCGGCGTGGTGGGCCAGCCGTTCAACGAGGCGTACTGCGCGGCCAAGTTCGCCGTCGAGGGGTTCATGGAGTCCCTCACGCCGGTGGCGGCCACCGTCGGGGTGAGCGTCAGCGTGGTCGAGCCGGGCGCGGTGGCCAGCGAGTTCGTCGCCAACGTCGGGATCGACGCGGACGCGGCGGTGGCCGACGCCGGGCCGTACGGGGCGGCGCTGCGAGCGTACCTCGATCGCAGCGCCGGGGCGTTCGCGTCCGCGCAGTCGCCGGCCGAGGCCGCCGCGGCGGTGGTGGCGACGCTGACCGACCCGGAGCCCGCGCCCCGGGTGCAGACCTCGGCCGCCGCCCGGCAGTTCGTCGCGGTCAAACTGGCCGACACCGACGGTCTCGGGGTGACCGCGCTGACCGCCGGCTGGCTGCGGTAGCGGTCAGCCGGCGGCGCGCAGCCGCTCGTCGAGCGCGTCCAGGTCGGGCAGGAACCACACCTGGGCGTGCCGGTTGGACTCGGCCACCAGCGCGCGCAGCGCGTCGCTTCGCGCCAGGTGGGCCGAGATGTCCCCGACCACCACCAGGCGCAGCCGGTAGTTGACGAACTTCTGCATGACCTCGCCGGCGAAGCGGGTGCCCAGCGCGAAGAAGCTCGGATCGAGCCGGGCCGCGGGCACCGCCACCACCGTGGCGCCGAGGAACGCCGCGCCGATCAGGTCCAGCGCGTCGCGCTCGGTGGCGATCGGCGGGCCGGCCGGGTCGGCGACCAGCACGGTCGTGCCGCCGAGGTCACGCAGCTCGTCAGCCACGGTCGGCCCCCTCGCCGGCGAGCAGGCCGTTGTCGCCGCCCAGCACCGCGTCGACCAGCCGCAGCAGGTCGGCGGTGGCGGCGACGTCGCCCAGGATCACGATCTTCATGCGGTGGCGCTCCTCGTCGTGGACGGTCTGCACGCGTAGCGGACGGTCCGGGTCGTGGTGGGTGTTCACGCCGGCGAGCACCAGCGTGGCGAGCCGGTCGGCGGCGGCCCGGTCGACGCCGTCGAGCTGCACGATGCTCGACACCTCCGCCGTCGCCGACGGTGCCGGCGACGCCGGGCGGCCGGTCAGCGTGTCCAGGTCGGCGCGGGCTATCCGGTACTGCTTGCCGATGCGCACCGCCCGCAGCCGCCCGGCCCGGATGTAGCCGCGCACCGTGCGTACGTGCAGCCCGAGCAGCTCCGCGACCTGCTCCACCGAGTACATGTCGTTACCCATCGCACCCTATGGTAGCGCCGCCAGGGAAGGATAGGTAATTTCACCGGCCGGCCACGCCGTTGCCACCTGCGCCCGGCATACTGCCGGCGTGCAGCCCCGTCACGGCTACCTCGACGCGCCCGCGCCGCTGGCCTTCGCCCACCGTGGCGGCGCGGCCGACGGCGACGAGAACACCGCCGCCGCGTTCGCCCGCGCCGTCGCCCTGGGCTACCGGTACGTGGAGACCGACGTGCACGCCACCGCCGACGGCGTGCCGGTGGTCTTCCACGACCCCACGCTGCGCCGGGTCACCGGCGAGGCGGGGCGCATCGCCGACCTGCGCTGGGCCGACCTCGCCTCGGTACGCGTCGGCGGCGCCGCCCTGGTCCCCCGCCTCGACGACGTCCTCGGCGCCTGGCCGCAGGTGCGGTTCAACGTCGACGTCAAGGCCGACGGCGGCGTCGAGCCGACCGTCGAGGCGGTCACCCGCGCCGGCGCCGCCGAGCGCGTGCTGCTGGCCTCGTTCAGCGACGCCCGGCTGACCCGGCTGCGCGCCCTGGCCGGGCCGAAGGTCGCCAGCAGCCTCGGCATGCGCGGCGTGGCCCGGCTGCGGATGGCCTCGCTGCACGGGCGGCCGATGCGGCTGCCCCCGTCCGTGGTCGCCGCCCAGGTCCCCGTCTCCTACGGACGGATCCCCGTGGTCGACCGCCGGTTCCTGGCCTACTGCCACCGGATCGGGCTGCAGGTGCACGTCTGGACGATCGATGAACCCGCCCAGATGCACCACTTACTTGATCTTGGTGTGGATGGCATCATGACCGATCACGTCGGCGTGCTCCGCGACGTCTACCGCAGCCGCGGCCACTGGGCCGCCTGAGCCCCGAGGACCACCCGATGGCCGATACGGTCACCCCCGCCGTCGCCGAGCCCGCGCGCCCGGGCAGCACCCGCCGCGAGCGCACCGGCTGGTACTTCTACGACTGGGCGAACTCCGCGTTCCAGACCACCGTCATCACGGTCTTCCTCGGGCCGTTCCTGACCACGGTCACCGAGCTGGCCGCCGGCTGCGAGCTGGGCGCGGACAGCTGCGACGGGGTGGTGCACCCGCTCGGCATCCGGGTCGCCGCCGGCTCCTACTACCCGTACCTGATCTCGCTGTCGGTCTTCCTCACCGTGTTCGTGCTGCCCGTGGTCGGCGCGATCGCCGACCGCTCCGTGCACAAGAAGCGGCTGCTCGCCGCCGCCGCGTTCACCGGCGCCGGAGCGACCGTCGCCTTCGCGTTCGTCACCGGCGAGCGGTACCTGCTCGGCGGCGCGCTGTTCCTGATCGCGAACATCTCCTTCGGCGCCGCCGTGGTGGTCTACAACTCGTTCCTGCCGCAGCTCGGCGGCCCGGACGACCGCGACGGCATCTCCAGCCGGGGCTGGGCCATCGGCTACCTCGGCGGTGGGCTGCTGCTGGCGCTCAACCTGGTCGCGGTCACCGTGCTCAGCGAGGAGGGCAACGCGCAGCGCACCCTCGACCTGGCCCGCTGGTCGATCGTCTCGGCCGGCGTGTGGTGGGCGGCGTTCACGCTGCTGCCGCTGCGCTGGCTGCGCGAGCACCCCACCGCCGCCGCGCTGCACGGCGGCGCCAACGTGCTCACCGACGGGTTCCGGCAGCTCGGCCGCACCCTGCGGGAGATCAAGGCGTACCCGCTGACGCTGTTCTTCCTGCTCGCGTTCCTGGTGTTCAACGACGGCATCCAGACCGTCATCACGCTGGCCAGCCAGTACGGCACCGAGGAGCTGCGGCTGGAGCAGAGCACCCTGATCGTGACCATCCTGCTGGTGCAGTTCCTCGCCTTCGGCGGCGCGCTCGCCCTGGGCGCCCTCGCCCGGCGCATCGGCGCGTGGAAGACGGTGCTGCTGTCGCTGGTGCTCTGGACCGGCGTGATCATCGCGGCGTTCCGGCTGCCCGCCGAGGCGCCCGTGCCGTTCATGATCCTCGGCGGCTGCATCGGCCTGGTCCTCGGCGGCAGCCAGGCGTTGAGCCGCTCGCTGTTCAGCCAGCTCATCCCCGCCGGCAAGGAGGGCGAGTACTACGGGTTCTACGAGATCAGCGACAAGGGCACCAGCTGGCTCGGACCGCTCGCCTTCGGCCTGGTCTTCCAGCTGACCTCGTCGTACCGGGTCGGCCTGGTGTCGCTGCTGATCTTCTTCGTGGTCGGGTTCGCGCTGCTGGCCGCCGTGCCGATGCGCCGGGCCATCATCGCGGCCGGCAACACCCCGCCCCGGGTGCTCTGACCCGCACGCCGGTCGGTGGATCATCGCCGACCGATGCAGCGGCGTCGATCGGCTAGGCTGCCCCGACGTGACCGACGACGCCGCTGCCGCCCCGACCTGCCTGGCCCGCCCCCTGCCGGGGCCCGGCGACGACCGCGCCGGCGGCTGCGCCGCCGCCCGGGGCGTGGACGGTCGCCCGCTGCACGCCGCCGCGCTGAAGTTCTTCTGGGGTCCGATGGACTGCGGCAAGTCGACGATGGCGCTGCAGATGAACCACAACCACGCCCGGCAGGGCCGGCGTGGCCTGGTCACCACCCGCATCGACCGTTCGCTCGGCCCGCAGGTCACCACCCGCATCGGCCTGGCCCACGAGGCCGTCGAGGTCACCGACGACCTCGACCTGCGCGACCTGGTCCGCGACGCCTGGGCCGAAGGGGTACGGGTCGACTACCTGATCTGCGACGAGGCGTCGTTCTACAACCTGGAGCACGTCGAGCAGATGGCCGAACTGGTCGACAAGTTCGACGTCGACGTCTACGCCTTCGGCCTGGCCACCGACTTCCGCTCCTGCCTCTTCCCGGCCGCGCAGCGGCTGTTCGAACTGGCCGACGAAGTGGCCCGCATCCAGGTCGAGGTGCTCTGCTGGTGCGGCCGCGAGGGCCTGCTCAACGCCCGCGTGGTGCGCGGCGAGGTGGTCCGCGAGGGCGCGCAGGTCGTCATCGGCGACACCGTCGACACCGCCGACGTGCGCTACCAGGTGCTCTGCCGGCGGCACTACCGCTCCGGCGACCTCGGCCCACGCGCCTGATCAGAACGGGTCCCCGCACACCCGCCAGCCCCCGTCCTCCGGCACCACCGACAGCTCCCGCTCCTCGCTGCCGCCACCGTCGCGGCTGATCCGCACCACCACCGTGCCGCGCGGCCGACCGCCCCGGGTCGCCACCGACACGTCGACGATCTCGTAGCCGCTGACCACCGGCGGGGTACGCACCCAGCTGCCGAACCCGGCCTGGCTCCACCGGCCGCGCGCGTCCCGGCACAGCCGCTCGTACGCCCGGTCGGTGTCGCCGGCCGCGACGTCGCGGAAGAACCCGTCCGCGGTCTCCCGCACCGGCCCGTCGGCCTGCAGCACCACCTGGGCGTTCCACGCCGCCAACCCGGCCACCCCGACCAGGCAGGTGCCCAGCCCGAGCACGGCGACCAGCACACCGGCGCGTACCGGTCGGCGACGCCGGGCCGGCCGATGCCATCCCTGCTCCCTGCCCATCACCACCGACGGTAGGCAACCGGCGACCGGTGCGCAGCCGGTTGCGCCGCTGTCGTCCCGCCACGGGGAATCGTCTACCGTCGGCGCACGACCCCCTCAAGGAGCGGTGGATGACGCGTGACGGGCACCCGGAGACGGCCGTGATCGAACTGGACCGGCCGCCCGCGGGTCCGCGGTCCCGCCCGCCTCGCCGCCGCCGGTGGCGGACCGCGGCGACGCTGGCCGGATGCCTGCTGCTGGGCGCCGCCGCGCCGCCGCGCTCCGGGCCGGTCACCGGTCCCCCGCTGCCCGCCCGGGTCGCCCTGCTGAGTGCCGGCGGGCTGCTGCTCGTGGCCGACCCGCCCGCGCTGACCGCGTACGGCCGCGACGGCCGGGTGCGGTGGCGGGGCCCGGCTCCCGTCGGCGCCTGGTCCGCGGCGTCCACCGCAGACCTGATCCTGGTGACCGGGCGCGACAGCGCGCGGCAGGTGACCGGCACCTGGGCGTACGCGGTCGGCACCGGAGAGGTGCGCTGGTACCGGCCCGATCGCGTCCGGCCCGCCGGTGACGGCGCGGTGGCGGTGACCGAGGTCCGCAGCGTCGCCGACCCGGGCCAGCGGATCCAGGGCACGGTGCGGGGCGTCGACCTGGCCACCGGCGTCGACCGGTGGTCGGTGCCGGTGCCGTCGACGGCCGTGCTGGCCACCACGCTCGGCCGGGTCGTCGTGGTGCACGACAGTGGCCTGGCCCGGGTGCACGACACGCGCGACGGCGCCCCGCTCGGCGAGACCCGACTGCCCCCGGCCGGGTACGCCCCGGACAACCCGCTCGTCGTCGGCGCGCACCTGGTGCTGCGCCACCCGGGGCCGGGCGGCGCAGCGCTCGGCGGCTACGACCTGCCGGCGCTGACCCCACGCTGGCGTCGGCTGCTGCCCGCCGGGGAGACGACCTCGGCGGGCTGCGCCGCGGTGCTCTGCCTGACCGGTGTGCGGGACCGGCGTGCGCTCGACCCGGCCACCGGTGGGCAGGTGTGGCGCTGGCCCGGCGGCGCCGCGTGGCGGGCCGGCCCCGACGACGGAGACCCGACCCGGCAGGTGCTGCTGCGCACCGCCCGCGCCGACGGACACACGCTCGTGGCCACCGTCGGCCGCGACGGGCCCCGACCGGGCCCGGTGCTGCCCGCCGGCACCCGCGACTGCCATCCGGTGGCCGACGCGCTCGCCTGCCGGGGGCCGCACGGGCGGCTGGCGGTGTGGCCGTCGGGATCCGCCGGACGTACCTGACAGCAGGTGGCAGGTACCGGCGACACACTGCCGGCATGACGACGAACGCCGACCTCGCGATGGTCAACCTGGACAGCTCCGACCCGGCCGCCCACGCGGCCTTCTACGCCCACGCCCTCGGCTGGGAGATCACCCACAGCGAGACCGAGTACGCCATGATCACCAAGGACGGCACGTCGATCGGCTTCGGCCGGGTGCCCGGATACGCGCCGCCGGCCTGGCCGGACGAGACCGGCGCCAAGCGCTACCACCTCGACCTCACCGTCGACGACGTGGCGGTCGCGGAGAAGGACCTGGTGGCGGCCGGGGCGACCCGACCGGAGTTCCAGCCCGGCGGGGAGAACTGGACCGTGCTGCTCGACCCGATCGGGCAGCCGTTCTGCCTGTGCCCCCGGCGCTGACCGGTCAGCGCAGCGGGCCGCGGGCGACCGCGGCCCGCATCGCGGCCGGGTCACCGGCCGGCACGTACTCCAGCCACCAGGTGGCGCCCGCCCCCGCCAACTCGGCCAGGTAGGCCCGCTCGGCCCGCTCGTCGTCCCGGCGACGCCGACCGCCGACCACCACGTCGAACGGCTGCCCGTCGGCGCGGGTCGCCGGCAGCGCGGCGACCAGGTCGGCGACCTCGTCCGGGGTGAAGTCGGACCAGTCGTCGGTGTCGGTCAACTTGTAGGGCACGATGCCGTCCGCCCGGGCGGCACGCCGCAGCACCGCCCTGGCCTGGGTGCTGCCGCCCACCCAGACCGGCACCCGCGGCGACTGCACCGGCGCGGGACGCAGGGCCACGCCCTCGGCCCGGTAGTGGGTCCCCCGGTGCGTGACCCGCTCGCCGCCGAGCAACCCGACCAGCAGGTCGAGGCCCTCGTCGAGCATCGCGGCGCGGGTCCTGAGGTCGGTCGTCTCGCCGAACGCGGCCAGGCCCCGGTCGCCCGGGTCGCCGACACCGACCGCGACGCCGGCCCGGCCGCCGCTGAGATGGTCGAGGGTGAGCACCTCGCGGGCCAGCTTGGCCGGGCGACGCCGGGGCAGCGCCGTCACCGTGGTGCCCAGCCGGACCCGCTCGGTGCGGGCGGCGACCACCGCCAGCACCAGCCACGGGTCCCAGGTGGGCGGCTCGTCCCCGGCGTGGTGGACGAGATAGTCCTCCAGGAACACGCCGTCCCAGCCGGCCCGCTCGGCCAACTCACCGAGCATCACCAGATCGGCCACCGTCACCGCGGCGCCGCCGCAGCAGATCTCCAGCCCGTGTCGCATCCCGGCACCCTAGGGCCCGGGTACGACGCTCACCCGCGGCGGCGGGCGCGGGCCGCCCAGATCGCGTACGCCGGGTCGCGGTCGAGGTTGTGCCGGTCGCGGTCGTAGCGGCGGGTGGTGCGCGGGTCGGCGTGGCCCATGGCGTCCTGCACGTCCTCCAGCGGCACCCCCTCGGAGCGGGCCGTGGTGGCGAACGCGTGCCGCAGCGAGTGCGGTGACAACCGCGCCCAGGCGGCGATCCCGGCGCTCTGCGCGAGCCGGCGCACCATCCGGAACACGGCGTGCCGGTCCAGTCGGCCCCCGGTCGCGGTGACCAGCAGCGGACCGGTCAGCTCCGGCACCGTGACGCCCTGCGCGGCGGCCCGGGCGGCCAGATAGGCGTCGAGCGCGTACGCGGTGCCGGGGGTCAGCGCGCGGCGGCGTGCCTTGCCGCCCTTGCCGACGAAGCGGACGCTGCGGTGACCGCGTTCGCTGCCCAGGTCGGCCAGGTTCAGCGAAACCAGCTCGCCGACCCGCAGTCCCAGGTCGGCCAGGAGCGCCAGCGCGGCCCGGTTGCGGGCGGCGGTCGGGCCGGTGTCGGCGTCGGCGGCCGCGAGCAGCGCGTCGACCTCGTCCGGGCTCAGACCGACGGTGGCGGAGTGGTCCCGGTCGACGCGGGGGCGGTCCGCCGCCGCGACGGGGTTGGCCGGCACCGCGCCCAGCTTGGCCAGGAAGTCGTACCAGCTGGACAGCGCGGACAGCCGGCGTGCCACGGTGGCCGGGGTCAGTGGCCGGCCGTCGCGGCCACGGGGGGTGGACTCCAGGTCCCGGCCGTAGGCGTTGACGTCGAGGAAGGTGACCCGCAGCGGGTCCAGCCCACGCTCGGCGCACCAGGTCAGCCAGCCGGTGACGTCCCGCCGGTACGCGTCGCGGGTGTGCTCGGACAGGCGCCGGTTGCGCAACCACGCCTCGGTGAAGTCGGCCGGGCCGCCGGGCAGCGCGGGACGAGCGCGGGACAGCACCTCGGGACGCAGCATGTGAGAAAGGTTCTCAGTCGGCGGGGCGTTTCGCGACGAGGCGCGCCCGGGCAGATTCGCTCCGCGGGTTACCGTCACCGGGTGCGCGCCAGCCGGCTGGTCTCCCTGCTGCTGCTCCTGCAGACCCGGGGGCGGATGACCGCCCAGGAACTCGCCGACACCCTGGAGGTGTCGGTGCGGACCGTCTACCGCGACGTGGAGTCGCTCGGCGCCGCCGGCGTGCCGGTGTACGCCGACCGCGGACCGGCCGGCGGCTACCGCCTGCTGGAAGGCTGGCGTACCCGGCTGACCGGCCTGACCGGGCCGGAGGCCGAGGCGTTGTTCCTCGCCGGCGTGCCCGGGCCGGCGGCGGAGCTGGGTCTGGCGTCGGTGGTGGCCGCCGCCGAGCTGAAGGTGCGCGCCGCGCTGCCCGGGGACCTGGCCGACCGCACCGGCCGGATCCGGCAGCGGTTCCACCTGGACGCCCCCGGCTGGTTCCGTCACCCCGAGCCGGTGCCGCACCTGGAGACGCTGGCCGGCGCGGTGTGGGAGGACCGGCTGGTACGGCTGCGCTACCGGCGCTGGCGTGCCCCGCGCGAGGTGACCCGGCTGGTCGCGCCGCTGGGCGTGGTGCTCAAGGCGGGCCGGTGGTATCTGGTGGCCCGGTGCGGGGAGCAGACGCGCACCTACCGGGTCGGGGCGGTGCTCGACGCGGTGGTCACCGAGGAGCGCTACGACCGCCCGGACGACTTCGACCTGGCCGCGTACTGGCGGGAGTGGACCGCGTGCTACGAGCGCGACGTCTACCGGGGCGAGGCGCGGATCCGGCTCACCGTGGCCGCGCTGGAGTTCATGTCGTACGTCTTCCCGCCGGAGATGAGCCGGGCGGCCCGGGCGGCGGCCGGCGAACCGGGCCCGGACGGCTGGTTGGAGACCACCGTGCCGATCGAGTCGGCCCGGCACGCCCACGCCGAGCTGCTCAAGCTCGGCGCCGAGGTGGAGGTGCTGGCGCCGGCCGAGCTGCGGGACCGGTTCACCGCCACGGCGCACGCGCTGACCCGGCTCTATCCCACGGACGCCGAGGCGGGGTCGGCCGGCGCTCCGGCCTCCCCCGCCTCGGCGTGATCCCCTGCTCAGGCGGTGGTGAGCTGGCGGTGGCCGTTGCCCTCCGCCGTCGACGTGACGGTGATCCGGCGCGGCTTGGCCCGCTCGGCGATCGGGATGCGCAGCGTCAGCACCCCGTTGTCGTAGCCGGCTTCCAGGCGGTCGGTGTCGAGCGTGTCGCCCAGGAACAGCTGGCGGGTGAAGGTGCCCATCGGACGCTCGGCGGCGACCAGTTCGACGTTCTCGCCGGTCGGGCGGCGCCGCTCGGCGCGGACGGTCAGCACGTTGCGCTCGACCGTGCAGTCGATGCTGTCCGGGTCCACGCCGGGCAGGTCGAAGGCGGCGTAGAAGTGGTCGCCGTCGCGGTAGGCGTCGAGGTGCATCACGGCCGGCCGGGTGGTGGTGCCGAAGAACTGCTCGGCGATCCGGTCGATCTCGCGGAACGGGTCGGTACGCATCAACATGGCAGTGCCTCCTCGGTTCTCCTGGCCCAAGGTCTCGCGTTGAGTCTGGTCGACTCAACTTCCCGGTTTCTGTTTTAGCGCGGCGTCGCGGCGTCGTCAACTCGCGCCGGCAGTGACTTCTCGAACCAGTGCTGCGCGTACGGGCCGGAGGTGAACGCGGGGATCTCCCGGTAGCCGTGGCGGGCGTACAGGGCACGTGCCTCGACCAGGTCGGAGCGGGTGTCCAGGCGGATCCGGTGCGCCCCCGCGCCGACCGCGTACGCCTCGGCCGCGGCGAGCAGGGCCGCGCCGCCGCCGGCGCCCCGGTGCGCCGGGCGCACGTACAGCCGGGTCAACTCCGCCCAGCCCGGCCGCCACCGCAGCCCGACGCACCCGGCGGGACGGCCGTCGTGGTGGGCTGTCACCAGCAGGCCGGTGGGCGGGGTCAGGTCGTCGCTGGGCATCTCGGTCAGCGCGGCGTCGACCTCGCCGGGCCGCTCCGGGCGGCCGTACCAGCGGCGGACCATCTCCGCCATGTATTCCCGCAGCAGCACCCGCGCGACCGGACCGTCGGGCGGGTCGAGACGGGTGTGCCAGCCGGTCACGGGCCGGTCCGCCAGTAGACGCCGTGCTCGCGGGTGAGCAGCATGTCGTCGACCAGGTAGCGGCGCAGCGTTACGTGGTCGGCCTCGCCGCCGGCGCACCAGGGGCGCAGCGCGTCGTCCACCGCCCGTTCCGGGTAGCGCAGCCCGGGTTCGAAGGTGTGCGTGGTGATGTGTTCCAGCAGCACGCGGCGGCGGCCGCGCTGCGCGGGCAGCCGGGTCAGCGCGCCGTCGCGCAGGAACGTGCGCAGGATCGACTCGCGCCGGTCGACGGGCGGGGCGGACGGCGTCGCGCCGGAGCGGGCGACGTCGCGCAGCCACCCGTCGTCGACGCGCAGCCCGGCGCCGTCGTCGACGAACACGCCGGTGTCGGTGAGCCGGCGCACGGCGGTGGCCACGTCGCGGGCGGGCAACCCGGTGCGGGCCACCACGGCGGGCACGTCCCGGGCGCCGAGGACGACGGCGGCGAACACGACGCGGCGGCGCTCGTCGGCGAGCGCGCCCGCGAGGGCGTGGGCGGTCATGCCCGGCAGCCTGACAGCACCCGACGCGGACGGCGAGGCGTTTTCCGGCCCGCGCGGGGTGTCAGGCCGGCACGGTCGCGGCGAAGTCGACGTCGGCGGTGTCGACCGTGCCGGCGGTGCGTCCCGGCGCGCTCTGGAAACGCCAGTAGAGGTTGGTGTGGGCGATCACCTGCGCGGGCGGGGGCGCGCCGTAGGCGGACAGGTCCTCGGTGGTGTGGGCGTCGGCGACCAGCGTGGCGTCGTAGCCGCGGGTGAACGCGCCGTGCAGCGTGGAGCGCACGCACGCGTCGGTCTGGGCGCCCGTGACGACGAGCCGACCCACGCCGCCGGCGGCGAGCACCTGCTCCAGGTCGGTGTCCTCGAAGGAGTCGCCGTAGGCCTTGTGGACCAACGGCTCGTCGTCGCGGCGGGTCAGCTCCGGCACGATCTGCCAGGGCTCGCTGCCGGCGGGCAGGTCGTCGGCGCGGTGCTGCACCCAGACGACCGGAACGCCGGCGGTGCGGGCGCGGTCGACCAGGGCGGCGATGTTGGCGAGCACCCGGTCGCGGTCGTGGGCGTCGCGCACCACGCCGTTCTGCACGTCGATGACGAGCAGGGCGGTGTGCGGGCGGTCGGTGAGCGTGGTCATGGCGGCTCCTTCGGCGGCTGCGGTCGGCCTCAACCTAGCCGTGGCCCCCGACGTTTCCGGTCGGTCGCTCGGCGGCCGAGTTCACCCGGCGCAGCAGGTCGGCCAGCGTCCGCCGCTCCGCCGCGTCCAGCGCGCCGAACACCCGGTGCTCCTCGTCGCCGACGACGTCCAGGGCCTGCCGCCAGATGGCCTCGCCGGCCTCGGTGAGTGCCACGTCCACCCGCCGCCGGTCGACCTCGGACGGGATCCGGCGCACGAAGCCGCGCCGGACCAGGGCGTCCACCCGGGCGGTGATCGAGGCTGGCGCCATCCGCAGCGCGTCGGCGATCTCCGACGGGGCGGCGCGCCCGCCGCGCCCGGCGAGGACGTGCAGCGTGCCGTACTCCTTCTCCTGCAGGTCGAGGTCGGCCAGGACCCGGTCCTTGACCGCGCGCAGGTGCCGGGTGAGCAGCATCATCCGCACCACGGCGCCCTCCACGTCGGGATCGAGGTCGGGCAGGACGGGCTGCCAGCGCGCCACGTGCTGGTCGACGGAGTCGCGGTCGGTCACGGCAACCACGGTACGTCGAACCTAAAATATTCGTTGTCGAAATGTTCGATGTCGAAGTAGCCTGCGGCGGTGACGCATCCCCTCCGGCTCCGCGCCTTCCGTCTGCTCTTCCTCGGCCGCACGGTGTCCGCCCTCGGCGACGCCGTGGTCCCCACCGCGCTCGCGCTCGCCGTGCTGCGGGCCACCGGCTCGACCGCCGCGCTCGCCCTGGTGCTCGGCTGCGCCATGGTGCCCCGGCTGCTGCTGCTCCCGCTCGGCGGCGTGGTCGCCGACCGGTTCGCCGCCCGCCGCGTCGCGCTCGCCACCGACCTGATCCGCGGCGCCGCCCAACTGGTCGTCGGCGTCGAACTGCTCGGCGGCGCGCCGACCCTCGCCCACCTCGCCGTCGCCTCCGCCGTCGGCGGGGTCGCCTCCGCCTTCGCCATGCCCACCGCGTCCCCGCTGGTCGCCGGCGTCGTCGACGGCGCGGGACGGCAGCGGGCCAACGCCCTGCTCGGCGCCACCACCAACGCCAGCCGGCTCGCCGGCCCGGCCCTGGCCGGCCTGCTGGTCTGGACCGCCGGCCCCGGCTGGGCGTTCGTCATCGACGCCGCCTCGTTCGGCGTCAGCGCCGCGCTGCTGGCCGCCATCCACGTCCGGCACGTGCCGGTCGAACGCCGCTCACTGCGCGCCGACCTGATCCTGGGGTGGCGGGAGGTCCGCGCCCGCGACTGGTACTGGAGCAGCCTGGTCGCCCACGCCGTCTGGAACGGGGCCGCCGCCGTGCTGCTCACCGTCGGCCCGGCCGTCGCCGTCACCCGGCTCGGCGGCGAGGGCGTCTGGGTGCTGCTGCAACAGGCCGGGGCCGTCGGGCTGCTGGTCGGTTCACTACTGGCCACCCGCGCCCGCCCCCGCCGCCCGGTGCTGGTGGGCAACCTGGCGCTGGCCACGTACGCGGCGCCGCTGCTGCTGCTCGCCGTGGCCGCGCCCGCCGCGCTGACCGTGGCCGCCTACTGCCTGGCGCTGAGCGCCCTGGGCTTCCTCAACCCGGTCTGGGAGACCGTGGTCCAGGCCCGCTTCCCCACCGAGGTGCTGGCCCGGGTCACCTCCTACGACTGGCTCATGTCGCTGGGCGCCATGCCCCTCGGCTACGCCCTCGCGCCGCTCGCCGCGTCGGCCTGGGGCGCCTCGACGCCCCTCGCGGTCGCCGGCGTGCTCGTGCTGCTCGCCTGCGCCGGAACCGCCGCCGTGCCCGGCGTACGCCGGGTGGGTTGGACCGTCGCCGCCGCACCGGCGCGCCCGGAGCCCGCGCGGCGGTGACCCCCGCCGGTCAGAGCGGGTGCCCGGTGGTGGCGTCGACGCTGTCGGGGACGGCGTCGTGCCGGTCCCCCACGCTGGACGTGCCGGACGGCTCGAACATCAGGATCGAGGCGCCGTCCGGCGCGTACGGCCGGTGCTGCACCCCGCGTGGCACCACGAACACCGCGCCGCGCGGCAGCGTCACCTCGCGCTGCGCCCCGTCCGCGCCGTCGCGCAGCGCGATGCGCAACTCCCCGTCGAGCACCAGGAAGAACTCGTCGGTACGGTCGTGGGCGTGCCACACGTGCTCGCCGGCCACCTTCGCGATCCGGACGTCGTAGTCGTTGACGGTGGTGACGATCCGCGGACTCCACAGCTGGTCGAAGCGCGCCAGGGCGGCGGCCAGCTCGATCGGCTCAGGGTTCATCCGACCATCCTCGCGCACCGGCGGCGGTCACAGGGGACGGTGCATGACGTGCAGGCCCACCCGACCCCGCGTCGGGTGGGCGAACGACTCCGGCACGGTGCCGATCACGGTGAAGCCCAACCGCCGGTACAGCGCCACGGCCGCCGCGTTGGTCTCCACCACGGCGTTGAACTGCATCGCGGCGAAGCCCTGCCGGCGGGTCCAGTCCAGCGCGTCCTCGCACAGCGCCCGGCCCACGCCGCGACCCCGCGCGCCGGCGGCCACCATGAAACTCGCGGTCGCCACGTGCGAGCCCGGCCCGGGCCGGTTCGCGCCCATCTTGGCGGTGCCGAGCACGGCGCCGTCGTCGTCCACCGCCACCGAGGTACGCCCCGGCGGGCGTTCCACCCACACGTCGTGGGCCACCTCGGCCGGCCAGGCGGGGTCGTAGGGGAACGTGTCCCCGGCGGTGACGACGTCGGAAAAGATTGGCCAGACCTGGCCCCAGTCGGCGTCGGTGTAGTCACGGATGCGCACGGCGGGCACGCTAGCCGGGACCCGACCGTCCGGCCACCGGATTCCGGCCACCCGGCCGAGCCCGGCGGGACGACGGCGGACCGCCCCGCCGGGTCATCATGGGCGGGTGGCCGAATCAGTCGCCGACGTCGATCGCCGCGAGGCCGCCACGCCCGCCGGGCCGCCGCCGGCCGGGCCACGCACGGCGGTCCCCTGGCTGGTCGGCGCCGCCCTCACCACCGTCCTGCTGGCCCTCGCCGGCCGCTACGGCTACCACCGCGACGAGCTCTACTTCCTGCTCTGCGGCCGGCACCTCGACTGGGGCTACGTCGACCAGGGGCCGCTCGTGCCCGCCCTGGCCCGGCTGGCCGACACCGTCGCGCCGGGCAGCCTGGTGCTGCTGCGTACCCCGTCGGCGGTCATCGGCGGCGCCGCGGTGGTGCTGGTCGCCGCGACCGCCCGGGAGTTCGGCGCCGGCCGGGTCGCCCAGTCGGCGGCGGCGGTGCTCGCCGCCGCCTCGGGCATCGTCCTGGCCGGCGGGCACCTGCTCAGCACCACCAGCGTCGACCTGCTGGTGTGGCTGGTCGCCGCGTGCTGCGTGGCCCGGATGCTGCGCACCGGCGACACCCGCTGGGCGCTCGGCGCCGGGCTCGCCCTCGGCGTGGGAATGCTCAACAAGCCACTGCCCGCCCTGCTCGGCGTCGGACTGGTCGCCGGGGTCGTGATCGCCGGGCCGCGTCGCCTGCTCCGGGACCGGTGGGTGCTGGCCGGGGCGGTGATCGCCGTGCTGCTCGCCGTGCCGTACGGGGCGTGGCAGGCCGCGCACGGCTTCCCGCAGCTCTCCGTCGCCTCGGCCATCGCCGGTGGCGACAGCTCCTACAGCGGTCGGCTGGACGCGCTCGTGCTGAACCTGCTCATCATCAGCCCGTTCGCCGTCCCGGTGTGGGTGGCCGGGCTGGTGGCGCTGCTGCGCCGGCCGGCCTGGTCGGCGTACCGGGCGTTGGCCTGGGCGTGGCTGGTGGTGGTCGCGGTCGTCGTGCTGGCCGGCGGCAAGGGCTACTACGACGCGCCGCTGCTGCTGGTGCTCACCGCCGCCGGTGTGACGCCCACCCTCGACTGGGCGCGGCGCGGTGCCGCCCGGGCCCGGCAGACGGCGCTCGCCACCGCCGCCGTGCTGATGGCGGCCAGCAGCGCGGTGCTGCTGCTGCCCACGCTGCCGGCCGACCGGCTGCCCGGTTTCGTCGTCGCGGCCAACTACGACGCCGGCGAGACGATCGGGTGGCCGGAGTTCGCCGATTCGGTCGCCGCCGTGCACCGGGGTCTGCCGCCGGCCGAACGCGACCGGGTGGTCGTGCTCACCGCCAACTACGGCGAGGCCGGCGCGCTGGCCCGCTACGGCCCGGCGCGTGGCCTGCCCCGCGCGTACTCCGGACACAACAGCATGGTCACGTTCGGCCGGCCGCCCGACGACGCCGACGTGGTGATCGCCGTCGGCTGGTCCCGACCCGACCGGCTGCGCTCCTGGTTCACCGAGGTCACCGAGGCCGGCCGGGTCGACCAGCGGGTCGACGTCGACAACGAGGAGAACGGCGGGCCGATCTTCGTCGCCCGTGGTCCGCGCCGCCCCTGGTCGCAGATCTGGGACAGCGAGGTCCGACACGCCTCCTGAGGCCGCCGGGCCATACTTGTCGCCATGCTCTGGGGTGTCAGCGGGCCGCTCTTCCTCCTCGACTACCTGGGGGCGGTCGTCGTGGCCGCCGCGATCGCCCTGGCCGTACGAGAACTGACCGGCCGGCGGGCCCGCGGCGCGACGCCCGACCGGGTCGAACTGGCCTACCTCACCGACCGCGCGCTGCTGGCCTGCCAGGTGGGGATCGCCGCGCTGCGCCGCGCCGGCGGGGTGAGCACCGGCGAACTCGCCACGCTGCGCGCCGACGGCCCCCCACCGGCCCGACCACCCGCGCTGGTCCGCGCCCTGCACACCGCGCTGCGCCGCCCGCAGACCTGGGCCGCCGTCCTCGCCGACCCCGACGTCGGTCGGGCGCTGCGCCGGATGGTCGGCCGGCTGGTCCGCGACGGTTGGCTGCTCACCCGCGCCCAACGCCGCCGGATCGCGCTGGGCACCCTGCCGCTGTTCGCGGTCGCCGCCGTCGGCGTGACCCGGCTCGTGGACAGCGCCGTCGAGGGACGCTCCGCCGGTGGCCCGGCGTCGGTCGCCGGGCTGCTGCTGTGCTGCCTGGCCACCGCGCTGGGCGGCTGGTGGCTGACCGAGGTGCCGGAGACCGGCGCCGCCGCCCGCCGCCTGCTGCGCCGGCTACGAGGCGAACACGCCGACCTCGACCCCGAACGCCGCCCCACCTGGCAGGGACGGGACACCGACGCGCTGCTGACCGCCATGGCGCTGTTCGGTCCCCGCCCGCTGCTCGCCGTCGACCCGGCCTTCGCCGTGCAGGTCGGCGTCGATCCGGAGCGCGGCCGACCCCGCCCGGAGCCGAAACCCGCCCGCCGCTGAGCCCTCGGCAGGCGGCGGCGACGCCGATGCGGCAGAGTGGCCCCACGACCGCGAGCAGGAGGTGACCCGTGGACGGCCCGACCGGGGTGGTGTTCCCCCCGACCACCGACGGCCGGCGCAGCACGACCGCGCTGGGACGCGCCGTGGTCGCCGACGCGCTGCGCGCGGTCGACCCCATCGGCGCGCGCTCCGCCGAGCACGAGACCGACTGGCGGCGGGGCTACGTCGGCCACTTCCGCCGCCTGGTCGAGGCCGGGCTGCTCTCCCGCGACGCCGCGCTCACCGTCGCCCGCGACGGTCTCGCCGCGCTGCACACCCGCATGCGGTACGCCCCGCCGCACGGCGGCCCCGAGACCACGCCGGCCGAGGCGCTCGCGTCGGACGACCGGGAGCCGCCGCTGCGGACCGCCACGGTCACCGGCGCCGGGCCGGTGGAGCGCGAGCTGTCCCTGCCCTACCGGGGGCAACGCCTGCGCGGCGACGACCTGCGCCGCCGGCTCGACGCCTGGGTCGACGCCGGGGTCATCGAGCCCAGCTGCGCCGAGGCGGTCGGCCTGGTGCTGGCCAACCCGGACTGGCTGGACCTGCGCGACCAACGGATCGTGGTGCTCGGCGCCGGCGCCGAAATGGGCCCGCTGCCCTCGGTGCTGCGCTGGGGCGGCGACGTCGTCGCGGTCGACCTGCCCCGCCCGGAGATCTGGCGCCGCGTCCTGCACACCGCCCGCCGCCACGGCGGCCGACTGCACCTGCCCGTGCCGCCCGGCGCCGGGGACGACGACGCGGCGCTGACCGCCGCCGCCGGGGCGGACCTGCTGCACCGCCTCCCGCAGGCCGCCCGCTGGCTCGCCAGGCTCGACGGCCGGCTCGTGCTCGGCAACTACGTCTACGCCGACGGCGCCACCAACGTCCGGGTGGCCACCGCCGTCGACGCGCTCACCGTCGAGCTGACCCGGCAGCGCCCGGACGCCGCGCTGGCGTTCCTGGCCACCCCCACCGACGTGTACGCGGTCCCCGGCGACGCGGTCGCCCACGCCGAGCGCGGGTACGCCGCCCGTGGCCCGGCCCGACGGACCCTGCGGCTGATCTCCGGCGGCCGGCTGCTGCACCGCAACTACCCGCCCGGCGCCGACCCGGGCATCAACGACAGCCTGGTCCCCCAGCAGGGCCCGAACTACGCGTTGGCGAAGCGAATGCAACGCTGGCGCGCCGCGGTGGCCCGCGACGCCGGCGCCGTCGTGTCGTTCACCGTGGCGCCGCCCACCCGCACCCGGTCGGTGCTGCGCAACCGCGCGCTCGCCGCCGCGTACGCCGGGGCGCACCGCTTCGGCGTCGAGGTGTTCGAGCCGGCCACCAGCAACACCCTGATGGCCGCGCTGCTCGTGCACGACCTGCGCACCGGCGGTGGACCGGCGCAGGAGCACCCGTGGCGGGACGAAACGTACGCGGCGGCACACGGCGGACTGTGGCGCGTGCCGTACGCGCCGCGCAGCGCGCTCGGCCTGGCGGTGCTGCTGGGCCTCGGCGGGGCCCGGGCCTGAGCGGGTTTCCTTGTCTTGGGCGCCGGGAAGGCTCTCGTATGGCCGAGACATTCGTGAGCGAAGACCTGAAGACGCTGCAGTCGATGGCGCGCGGGGCCGGGATTCCGGATGCCGAGCGTCTGTCCCACGACGACCTGGTGGAGGTGTTGCGCCGGGCCGGGCTGGCCGACGGCAGCCAGGACGACTGGCCGGACCAGCCGATCGAGGATCCGGCGCACCTGGCCGGGCTGCCGCGCAGTTCGCTGCGGCAGGGTGACGAGAGCACCGGCGGCCGGGCCGCCGAGGAAGCGATCGGCGCCCGACCCGGCGAGTCCGGCACCGAGATCGACGACCGCACCGAACGCTGACCGTGGGAACGGGCGGCTCCCGCGGAGCGGGGGCCGCCCGCCTGTGCTGCCGGCACCACGACTGGGGCGTGCCGACCGGTTCCGGGAGGCTCGCCGGCAAACCGGGCATCAGTCCCGCCGCTGACAACCGATCGGGCCGCCTGATCTGTCTCCTCAGAGGCGGGCTCCACAGGGGAGCCCAGGTCAGGTCAGGCGGTGGCTCTGTTGCGCAGAAACTCGATCTTGGTCCTCGTTCCGATGCTGGCGGCTGTCGGCCTCGTCGCTCCCGGCCCGGCTGTCGCCGATGCCGCCGCTTCCTCCCCTCGCGTCGCCTCCAGCCCGTCTCACCGCACCCCCTTCCCGTCCCGCATCGCGTTGCCGGACGGCTTCACACCGGAGGGACTCACCATCGGCCGCGGTACCACGGTCTTCGTGGGCTCCATCCTCGACGGCGCGATCTGGCGGGGTGACCTGCGCACCGGACGGGGCGCCGTCCTGGTGCCGGGGGTGCCCGGCACCGACAAGGCGGGACTGAAGGTGGACGCGCGGGACCGGCTCTGGACCGCCGACTTCTCCGGCGGCGGCGCAAGCGTCTACCACGCCCGGACCGGTGCCCTGCTGGCTCGCTATCGATTCACCGATCAGCCCGGAAGCCTGGTCAACGACCTGGTGATCACTTCTCGGGCGGTGTACTTCACCGACTCCACCCGAGCGGTGCTGTACGTCGTGCCGCTTGGCCCCGGTGGCCGACTGCCGGCCGGCTCGGCTGTCCGGACGCTCGCCCTCAGCGGACCGGCGGCCGAACCGGACGCGTTCGCGAACGGGATCGTCGCGCTGCCCGACGGGGACCTGCTGGTCGCCCAGATGCTCGCCGGCCGGCTGGTCCGGGTCGATCCGGCCACCGGCGCCAGCCGCGTGTTCGACCTCGGCGGCTACTCCGTCAGTCGGGCCGACGGGTTGGTGCGGCGGGGCCACACCCTCTACGTCATCCGCAACCTGACCAATGTCGTGGCCGTCTTCCGGCTGTCGCCCGGGTACGACTCCGCGACCCTCGTCCGAGAGATCACCGACGTGCGACTGCGGGTGCCGGCGACCGGCGACCTCCTCGGGCCCTGGCTGTACGTGGTCAACGGCCGGTTCGACGTCGAACCGACACCGAGCACCGACTACGACATCGTCCGGCTGCCCGCCTGACAGCGAGACGACGACCGCCTGACCGGGGCCGAGGGCCCCGGTCAGGCGGTGGGCAGCAGCGGCCGGCGCGTCTGCCACACCCGCCACCAGCGTCGCCGGGCGACCCCGCCGAGCCCGGCAAGGGGCCGGCATCTGGCGGACCGGGGTCAGGACCGCAGCGCACTGTCGGAGGACCTCTCTACGCTTTCTGCATGCTGTCCCAGGTGACCGGCCTGTCCCGGCACTTCACGGAGGAATCACTGCGCTCCTACCTGCTGGCCCGCTCACAGCGCCTGCCGACGGGCTGTCTCGTGGTGCGTGGATATGGCAGCCAGCGCGGCGTCTACCAGAAACTCGCCGGACGCGCTTGGGCACACATCGCGGCATACGCGGTCTTCGTCGGCGGCTACCGGCCGGACCTCGACGTCCATCACGACTGCGGCGTGCCCGACTGCATCGAGCCGACCCACCTGCGTCAGCTCGGTCACGCCGACAACTGTCGGGAACGTCGACAGCAGCCGCTTTGCCGTAACGGACACGACCGGGAGGTCGACCCCGCCACCGGACGCTTCCGGAAGGCGTGTCGTCGCTGCAACAGCGAAGCGCAGAGGCGGTGGCGTGAGCGGCGCGCGGCCGAGGTGGCTGCGGCCAAGGCGCTCTATCGGCCGTGACCTGGGTCTGCTGGCGGCGGGATACACCAGCCTAGCGCATTACGCACAGGAACTGTCATTATGATGCAACGACCTTTCGTCCGTTATGTCGGAGCCAAATATCGGATTAGCGTTACCGGTAATCCGGAAAATGCGGCGCGGGCCTTCGGTAAAGCGCTTGAGACGTCCCTCGGCCCTCGCTTACGGTCGCCGCGACCCCGCACCCCTGAGGACAGAGGACGAACCCGCGTGACCCCACCTGCTCTCTGAACCTGACACGCCTTCCACCCACCCCGAGCCGACGCTTCCCCGTCGGCTCCGCCGGGCTGCCTCCGCGCGCCCGGTCACACGGCGATCGAGGCCGCGCGTCATCGGCCTCGGGTCAGGTCTACAGAGATCAGGTTTCCCCTCCTCATGTCTTCGTCACCCCATGTCGTGCTGCCCTGGTTCGTCCGCCGGACCAGGCTTCCGCTGCTGTCACTGCGCTGTGTGGACTGCCGATCGGAGTCCGCCACCACCGGCGACGGCCGGTTCCGGGTCAACGCGAACGGCAAACTGCTCGACGTCTGGCTGCTGGTCCGGTGCGTCTCCTGCGACCGGACCAGCAAGCTGACCGTTCACGAGCGGGCGCCGGTCAGCTCGCTCGACCCGGCCACGCTCCACGGCTACCACGTCAACGACCCGGTCCTGGTCGCCGCCGCACTGGTCGACCCGGCGCTGGCCCGGCGCGGTCGCTTCACGTTGGACTGGACGGACGCCTGGCGGCTGGACACCCCGACCGAACGGCCCGCCGAGGCGTGGCCGCTGCGGGTCGAGGTCACCTTCGAGGACCCGGTACCGGTGCGTCCGGACCGGCTCATCGCCCACGGGCTGGGCCTCAGCCGGCACGAGGTGCTGCGCCGGGTCAAGGGCGACGTGCCGCTGCGCCGCCCGCGAAGCACCGACTTCACCTTCACGGTGCTGGCCGAGGGCTAGCGGACGCGCCGGTCGCGGCGGGCGGGCCGCCCGCCGCGACCGGCGCCTCGGCGACACTTGCGGAGTGACGACGACGATCGTGCCCATTGCCTGTGCCCATCCGGCGTTCGACCAGACTGCGGCCCTGTTCGACGCCTACCGGGTGCACTACGGCCTACCATCATCTCCCGAGCTGACCCGCTCCTGGCTGCACGACCAGCTCTCGCAGCACCGGATCTCCGCGGCTGCCGCCGTCCAGGGCGATCAGGTCTGTGGCTTCATCACGGTCACGGTCATGCCCGCATCGCTCATGCTGGGCACCGCATGGTCGATCCGTGACCTGTACGTGGCCCCGCGCCATCGCCGTAGCGGTATCGCTGACGCACTCCTGCAGCACACCATCCACAGTGCTCGCGCTGCTGGTGCCTCTCGTCTGTCGCTCCAGACCGAGACCGACAACGTCCCGGCCCTGACGCTCTACGCCCAGGTCGGCTTCCGGCCCGTCACCGGCCTGGAACTCCTCAATCTCCGCCTCGACCCCATCCCGGAAGATCCAGGAGACAGGACCTAGGCTGGTTCCGTCGATGCGGATCCATCTCAGGAGGCACGATGGCGGATCGGGCACGGGAGGTCGTCGAGCGGATCCTGCGCGCCGGCCGGGACGGCGACGTCGAGGCGTTCGTGGCGCTGATGGCCCCCGAGGGCTACATCGAGTGGCCGTTCCGCCCCGCTGGCGTGCCCGGCCGGGTGCGGGGGCGGGCCGATGTCCGCCGGCACCTGATCGAGACGGCCGGGACCCTGATCACGTTCGACGAGTACCGCGACGTGGTGATTCACGAGACGCTCGACCCCGAGGTGGTCGTCGTGGAGTACGAGGCCGTCGGCAGCGTGGTCGCCACCGCAGAGCCGTTCGAGCAGACGGTGATCGCCGTGTTCCGCGTCCAGGACGGACTCGTCGTGTCCTACCGCGACTACATCAACCCGCTACCGCTGATGGAGGCGCTGACCGGCGGCGCGGGAAACCGCTGAGGCGAACCACGGAAAGGCCGGGTCCATGGGACACGACGACCAGCTCCGACACTCCTCGTCGTTCGGCGCGGCGGCGACCGCGTACGCCGAACACCGCCCGGACTACGCGCGCGACGCGGTGCGGTGGGCGCTCGCACACGCGCCCGGCCCGCGCGTGCTCGACCTCGGCGCCGGCACCGGCAAGCTCACCGCCGGGCTGCGCACGGCCGGCGTCGACGTCAGCGCGGTGGAACCCGATCCGGCGATGCTGGCCGAGCTGCGCCGCGCGCTGCCGGACGTCCGCGCGCTGCCGGGCAGCGCCGAGGCGATCCCGCTGCCGGACGCGTCCGTCGACGCCGTGCTGGCCGGCAACGCGATGCACTGGTTCGACATGGCCGTCGCCGGTCCCGAGATCGCCCGGGTGCTCGCGCCCGGCGGCACCCTGGCCGGCCTGTGGAACGTCCTGGACGACCGGGTTCCCTGGGTCGCCGAGTTGGCGCGGGTCAGCGGGAGCGCCGCCGTCGGCCCCCGGGACACACCCGCCTCCTGGCGTGTGGAGACGGCGCGGATGCACGTCCCAACCGACGGCGTCGCCCGCTTCGATTCGCCGGAGCAGGCCGAGTTTCCGCACGGACAGCGTCGCACCGCCGACTCCCTGGTGGCGACGCTGGCCACCCGCGCCGGGATGCTGGTCATGGCGGCGGAGGAACGCGACGCCACGCTCGGCCGGATCCGCGCGTTCCTGGCGAGCCGCCCGGAGACCGCGGCCGGCGAGTTCACGCTTCCGATGCTGACCTGCGTGCTGCGGGTGCGGTGGCGCTGAACCCGCGCGGATGCGGACGACATCGGGCCGGCAGCCTCGCGGGAGCGCAGGACCGGGTGGCGCTCCTCCCAGGCGTGCCGCACCCCCCGGGGAAGGTAGAGCTGGGGCCAGAGTCGGACGAGGGTGGGGCCGTGCAACCAGGTGCGTAGTTCGTCGGATCGGACGGCTTCGGTGAGCACGGTCTCGTACATCCAGGTCAACAGGCCCGGCCGGTCGAGGTCGACGTGCCGGTCAGGCTGCCAGAACAGGCGGTGGGGCAGCTCGACGACGCCGGTGGTCGGGCCTCTCAACTCGCCGAGATCAGCGACCACGGCGGGCCGTCGTCCCGGCCGCGCCTCGTGCGGTCGACGCGAGCTGCGGACGAAACCGCTCGGATCCATGTCCCCAGAATGGGCCCTGCTGACCTGCGTTCGGCCACGCCGGGCGCGGCCGGTCAGGAATCGGCGTTCCACACTTTTGTGCGGCGGCGCCCGGTCAGCGGCGCCACCAGCGCCAGCCGCGGCGGGTACGCGCCGGGGGTCGACCGGTGTCCTGCAGCTCCACCGTCGCGGCCACCGTCCGCTCGGCCGCGACGCGTTCCCGGTCGGCCCGCCACCGGCGCACCGCCTCGTCGACGTTGACCGGGCGGACCACCACCCGCGGCCCGGTCGGGGTGCGCAGCCAGGCCACCACCTCCGTGTTGAGCGCGGCCACGTACGACCGCACCGCCTCCTCGGTGGGCAGGTCGCGCAGCTCGGCCGGGAGCTGCTCGACGCGGCGGCGCAACTGCAACGGCGTGGGCAGCATCAGGTCGGACGGGATCTGTTCCCGCTCCATGAAGCTGCGGATCCACCAGCCCTCGTCGTAGGGCAGGTCCCGGCCCGGGATCGGCTTGCCCGCGCCCGGCAGGTTGTCGAACTCGCCGCGCTCCTGGGCCGAGCGGATCTGCGCCTCGACCGCGGCCTCCCAGCCTGTCGTCACCGCCGTCACCTCCCGTACCCACCATATCCGCCGGTCTCCGACCAGGGTCAGCGTCGGACGGGCCCGGGGTTGTTCCCGGCCATGCCGGGAGCAGGCGTAGCGTGCCCGGCATGCGCGACTGGCTGATCGGGCTCGGGGTGGCGCTGGCCTGCCTGGTGGTGAGCTGGGCGGTGCTCGTGCTGCTGGCCCGGCGGCTGCCGCCCGGGCCGCTGCGTGACCTGGCCGCGTTCCTGCCCGACTGCTTTACCACGGTGCGGCGGCTGCGCCGGGACCCGAGGGTGCCGCGCCGCGCCCGGATCGCGATCGTGGTCGCCGGTGTCTGGGTGGCCAGCCCGATCGACCTGATCCCGGAGTTCCTGCCGGTGATCGGCCCGCTGGACGACGTCGTGGTGGTCGCCCTTGCGCTGCGCTACGCCGGCCGGCAGGTGCCCCGGCAGGTGCTGCTCGACGCGTGGCCGGGCGAGCCGCGCCTGCTGCTGCGCCTGCTCGGCGCCCCGGCGGACTGACGGTCAGGGCAGCCGGCGGACGTGCCGGTGCCCGTCGCGGGGATACGGCGGGCGGGCCGGCAGCACCTCGACGAAGGCGTAGCCGCTCTTCTCCGCCACCCGGCAGGAGGCCGGGTTGTCGATCTGGTGCAGCAGCTCCAGGCGGGTCAGCCCGCCGGCGGCGAACCGGGCGAACGCCCAGCCGGTGACCGCCTCGACCGCCCGGGGCGCGACGCCCCGCCCGCGCGCCGGCGCCGCCGTCCAGTAGCCGACCTCGGCGTCCGGCCGCCCCGGCCGGACCTCCTTGAGCACCACGCAGGCCACCAACCGCTCCCCCGGCGCGTCCTCCACCACGGCGAAGCTGAACCGGCGGTCGGCGGCCCAGCCCTGCCGGCTGCGGCGCACATAATCCCGCGCCTCGGCCGGGGTGGTCACCGGGCGGCTGGTCCAGGCCCGCAGCACCGGGTCCCGGTAGGCCTCCAGCAGCGCGTCGGCGTCGCCGTCGCGCCACGGACGCAGCAGCAGACCGGGCGCGGTGGGGGTGGCGTCGGCGGACAACACGATCGACATCCGGCCAGTATGGCCTCGTTCGGGTGGCGCGCGTCACCCCGCGCGGCGGCCGGAGCAGGGCCGTGGCGTCACCGCCGGCGGCGTAGGGTCCCGGGCAGGACCGACGGCGGGAGGGCGACATGGTCACGCTCGGTGCGGTGGTGGGGATCGCCCTGGTGGCGCTCGGTCTGGTGCTCACACCCGGGCCCAACATGGTCTATCTGGTGTCCCGGTCGGTCACCCGGGGCCGGCGGGCCGGCCTGGTGTCGCTGCTCGGGGTGGCGGTCGGGTTCGGCGTCTACCTGGTCGCCGCGGTCGCCGGCATCGCCACCGTCTTCGTGCTGGTGCCGCCGCTCTACACGGTCGTGAAGCTGGCCGGCGCGGCCTACCTGCTCTGGTTGGCGTGGCGCACGCTGCGCCCGGGCGGCCGGTCCGCGTTCACCCCGGCGCCGCTGCCGCCGGACCGGCCCCGCCGGCTGTTCACCATGGGTCTGGTCACCAACCTGCTGAATCCGAAGATCGCCATCCTCTACGTGTCGCTGCTGCCGCAGTTCGTGGACCCGTCGCACGGGCACGTGGCGGTGCAGAGCCTGCTGCTCGGGCTGACCCAGATCGGCATCGCGCTGACCGTGAACGCCCTGATCGTGCTCAGCGCGGGGTCGGTGTCGGCGTTCCTCACCCGCCGGCCGGGCTGGGCCCGCGCCCAGCGTTACGTGATGGGCACGGTGCTGGCCGGGCTCGCGGTGCGCATCGCCGCCGACCGCTCGCGCGCCGCCGTCGCCACCCCCTGAGGCGGTACGCGCGTCAGCGCCGCGCTTCGCGCAGCACCGCCACGCCGCCCGGCGCGACGGTGAGCACCTCCGCGACCGGCTCGTCGGTGAGCAGCTCGTGTCCGGCGGCCGGCACCCGCTGCGGCCGGTCGGTGTGGTTGAACAGGTACAGGCGGGTGTGGTCGCCGGCGTGTCGGCGTACCGCCTCGACGCCCGGGGGCGCCTCGGGGCAGGTGGGGCCGACGCCGGCGAGGCGGGCCACGTCGGTGAGCAGCCGCCGGTAGGTGTCGTCGTCGGGGCGGGTGGAGACGTACCAGGTGTGGGCGCCGCCGACCCGGTGCCGGGTCACCGCCGGCCGGCCGTCCAGCACCCCGCCGATGTACGCGGTGACCGGTTCCGCCCCGGCCAGGTGCACCGTCTCCGACCAGATCCGGCCGATCCCGCCGCTGGTCAGCGGCACCCGCTCGTCGTCGGCGAGCGGGTGGAACTCTTCCACCCGCACCCCGAGCAGGTCCCGGTACGCGCCGGGGTAGCCACCGGGACGCACGCGGGCGTGCTCGTCGGCGACCCCGCTGAGCCAGGTGACCAGCAGGTGCCCGCCGGCGTGGACGTGGCGGCGGACCCAGTCGACGGTGGCGTCGGAGGCCAGGTAGAGCGCGGGGAGCAGGAGCAGTCGATGCCCGTCGAGCGGGTCGCCGGGGGTCACCAGGTCGGCGGTGATGCCGGCGTGCCACAGCGCCCGGTGCGCGGCGGCCACCTCGCCCGGGTGGTCGAGGCCGTCGCGGGGCATGCCGGGGTGGCGCAGCGCCCAGCCGCTGGCGGTGTCGTGGGCGATCGCCACGGCCGCCTGCACCGCACCGGAGGCGGTGCCGGCGAGCCGGCCGAGCATCGCGCCGAGCCGGGTGGCCTCGCGGAACACCCGGGTGTCCGCGCCGGCGTGCGACACCACCGCGGAGTGGAACCGTTCCGCGCCGCCGGCCGGCGCGCGCCACTGGAAGAACATCACCCCGCCGGAGCCGCGGGCCACGTGCGCGAGGCTGTGCCGGATCATCCGGCCCGGTTCCTTGGTGTGCATCCGACCGCCGGCATGGATCTGGTTCGGCGCGCTCTCCATCAGCAGCCACGGCACGGGACGGCCGGCCCCGTGGCGGGCCCAGCCGCGCGCGAGGTCGGCGGTGAGCGCGGTCTGTTCCTCGGCGCCCCGGTCGGTGCGGGACGGGTAGTGGTCGACGGCCACCAGGTCCACCTCCCGCGCCCAGCGGGCGTGGTCGACGGGCACCCAGTCGCCGAGCGCGTAGTTGGTGGTCACCGGCACCGCCGGGTTCGCCGCGCGCAGCAGGTCCCGCTGCGCGGTGTACGCGGACAGCAGCGTGTCGGACCAGAACCGGCGGAAGTCGAGCAGCTGCCCGGGGTTGCCCAGGTACTGCGTGGCGCGGGGCGGGGCGACCTGCGCCCAGTCGGTGTAGTGCTGACCCCAGAAGCTGGTCACCCAGGCGTCGTTGAGCGCGTCGAGGTCGCCGTACCGGTCGGTGAGCCAGCGGCGGAACGCCGCCTCGACGTGCGCGCAGTGGCAGGTGGTGCCGTACTCGTTGTGCACGTGCCACAGCGCCAGCGCCGGGTGGTGGGCGTACCGGGCGGCCAGCGCCTCCGCGATGCTCCGGGCGGCGGCCCGGTAGGCGGGCGCGGCGGCGCAGTAGGTGTCCCGGCTGCCGTGGTGCAGGCGTACCCCGTCGGCGGTGACCGGTAGCGCGTCCGGGTGGGCGAGGGAGAACCAGGGCGGCGGCGAGGTGGTGGGGGTGGCGAGCGCGGCCCGGATGCCGGCGTCGTGCAGCAGGTCCAGCACCCGGTCGAGCCAGTCCAGGGTGTAGCGGCCCGGTGCGGGCTCCAGGCGGGACCAGGCGAACACGCCGACGGTGACGAGGTCGACGCCGGCGGCGCGCATCAGCGCGACGTCCTCGCGCCACACCGCCGGTGGCCACTGCTCCGGGTTCCAGTCGCCGCCGTACCGGAGCCGACCGTCGGCCCACAGTCCTTTAGTTGTCATCCAAGCCAAAGTAAGAACAGGTGAGCGCGAAAGTCAATGTGGGCACGCATTGACAGTTAGTTGTGGTTCCAAAGAAACTGGCGGAACCGCCCGTGTCGCCGCGAGGAGACGCCCATGCCCTACCGCCCGCCCCTGGTCCCGTTCGAGACCTTCGTGGCCGACCCGCCCGACCTGCCGGTGCGCGCCCCCGGCGAGGAGGGCGCCGACGACGTGCTGCGGGCCGAGGTGGCCACCATCGACGCGCACGGGGTCACGCTCACCGCCACCTGCGCCTCCGGCCGCGCCGTGGTCGCCCGGGTGGAGGCCGCCGGCCACGGCATCCTGCGGGTGCGCCTCGCCGACGACCTCGCCGTCCGCAGCCGCTCGGCGCGGGCGCTTGCCCTGGTCCGGCCCGCCCCGCACCCGGCCGTGGTCAGCGTCGACGACGCGTACGCGCACGTGGACGCCGGCGCGGTGGTCGCCGAGGTGCGCCTCGACCCGTGGGGGCTGCGGTTCCTCACCCCGGACGGCCGGCTGCTGCTGGCCGCCGACGCCGGCACCCGGGACATCAGCGGCCGGCGGCGCACCCTGCCGCTCGGGCGCTCCACGGTGGACGGTGAGCCGGCGGCCTGGCACGAGAGCTTCGTCGCCCCCGGCGACGAGCGGTTCGTCGGCTTCGGGGAGAAGTTCACCCCGCTGGACAAGCGCGGACAGCGACCGCTGATGTGGAACTTCGACGCCTTCGGTGGGGAGTCCGAGCGGTCGCACAAGAACGTGCCGTTCTACCTCTCCGACCGCGGCTACGGGGTGCTCGTCGACAGCGGCCTGCCGGTGCAGTTCGACGTCTGCGCCAGCACCCACAGCAGCGTGCAGGTGCTCGTCCCGGACGACCTGCTCGACTACTACGTGCTGGCCGGCCCGACCCCGGCGCAGGTGCTCGACCGGCTGGACGCGCTGACCGGACGGCCCTACCTGCCGCCGCGCTGGGCGTTCGGGGCCTGGATCTCCTCCGGCTTCTTCCCGGACAGCCAGCAGCGCGTCCTGGAGCGGGCCCGGCTGATCCGCGAGCGCGACATCCCCTGCGACGTGCTGCACCTGGACTGCTACTGGCAGGTCGCCGGGCGCTGGTCGGAGCTGCGCTGGGACGAGCGGGCCTTCCCCGACCCGGCCGGGATGCTCAAGGACCTCGCCGAGCAGGGGTTCCGGGTGTGCCTGTGGATGAACCCCTACCTGATGACCGACAGCCCGCTCTACGCCGACGCCGAGGCCGCCGGCTACTTCCTGCGCCGCCCGGACGGCGCCACGTACGTCGCCGACACCTGGCACGGCAGCTATCCGGTCTGCGCCATCGTGGACCTCACCAACCCGGCGGCGGTGCGCTGGTTCCAGGGCCTGCTGCGCCCCCTGCTCGCGCAGGGCGTCGCGGTGTTCAAGACCGACTTCGCCGAGGCGGTGCCCGCCGACGCCGTGGCGCACAACGGCATGACCGGCGTCGAACTGCACAACGTGTACGCGCTGCTGTTCAACGACGCGGTCGCCGACGTCACCGAGGAGGTGGCCGGGCACCGCACGGTCTGGGCACGCTCCTCGTACCTGGGCGGGCAGCGGCACAGCGCCCAGTGGAGCGGCGACGTCAACGCCACCTGGCCGGGCCTGGCCAGCACGCTGCGCGGCGGGCTCTCCCACGGCCTGTCCGGGGTGCCCTTCTGGAGCCACGACACCGGCGGCTTCCACGGCACCCCGGATCCGGACCTGTACGTGCGCTGGACCCAGTTCGGCGCGCTCTCGCCGCTGGTCCGCCTGCACGGCACCACCAGCCGGCTGCCCTGGGACTTCCCGCCCGAGGCGGAACGGCACGCGGTGGCCGCGCTGCGGCTGCGCTACCGGCTGCTGCCGTACCTCTGGTCGGCGGCCGTGGACGCGGCCCGCACCGGCGCTCCGATGCTGCGCGCGCTGCTCGTCGACACCCCGGACGACCCGACCGCCTGGACCACCGACCTGCAGTACCGTCTCGGCCGCGACCTGCTGGTCGCGCCGGTGCTCGACCCGTCCGGGGAACGCGCCGTCTACCTGCCGGCCGGCGACGACTGGCTGGACGCGACCACCGGGGAGAGCCACACCGGCGGCCGACACCTGCGGGTACGCGTGCCGATCGACCGCCTGCCGTTGTACGTGCGACGCGGGGCGCTGGTCCCGGTGACCCCGGCCGCCCCCACCGTCGCCGAGGGGCCGTTCCGCGACGTCACGCTCGTGGCCTGGGGCGGCGCCGACGGCGTCACGGTGGTATGCGACGAGACCGGCGACACCACGGTCACCACCGCCCGCGACGGCGACACGCTGCACGTGCGGGTGGACGGTCCGCTGGACGTGCGCGGGGTCTCGGTGGTCGGGGCGGACCCGCCGCGCCGGATCGTGCTCGACGGCGAAACCGTGCCGGCGACCCCGTTCGAGCCGTGGTTCGGGGGCTGACTCCGGCCGCCCGGACCGTCGCCGATTTAGTTTAAGCTGTAGCCGAAACCGGGGCCGGGCGCAGGAGGCGGGCAGTTCGTGATCAGCATCGACCGGCCGTCACGGACGGCCGACCTGAGCGACGTACGGGTGGCCAACCGGGCCGCGGTGCTGCGGCACGTCCGGCTGCACGCCCCCTGCTCGCGGGCCGACGTCGCCGCCCGCACCGGGCTCAACAAGGCCACCGTCTCCAGCCTCGTCGGCGAGCTGATCGAGCACGGTCTGCTGCGCGAGACCGGGCTGACCGAGAACCGGGTGGGCCGCCCGGCGACCATGCTCGTGCTCGACGGCTCCCGCTACGTCGGGCTCGGCCTGCGCATCGGCGCCGACGAGCTGGTCGTGGTCGCCGTCGACCTGGCCGGCGAACGGGTCCTCATCTGGCGACGGGCGTTCGCCGCCGCCACCGCCGGCCCGGACGAGACCGTGGCGGCGCTCGCCGCGCTGGCCCGGCGCGCGATCAACCGGGTCACCGGCGCGGGCCGCACCGTGCTGGGCCTCACCGTGGGCGTGCCCGGTCCGGTGGACGCCGACGGCCTGGTGCCGGCGGCGCCGGCAGTGGGCTGGCGCAATGTGCCGCTCGCCGCCGCGCTGCGTCGCGCCCTGCGCGACCCGGGTTTCCCGATCGGCGTCGACACCGACGCCAACCTCGCCGTCTCGGCCGAGCTGCGACACGGTCCGTACGCCGGCACGGCCGACCTGGTGTACCTCACCGGCGGGCCGACCGCCGGGGTGGTCAGCGGCGGGCGGCTGCTGCGTGGCGGCCGGGGCTTCGCCGGCGAGATCGGCCACCTGCCGGTGCTGCCGGACGGGCCGGCGTGCGGGTGCGGTCGGCGGGGTTGTCTCGCCGCGCTCGTCGGCGTGGACGCCGTGGTGCGCCGCCTGCTGCCGGACGCCACGCAGGATGGTCCGATCACCGACCACCTGCCGGAGATCGAGCGGATCCAGGTGCTCGCCCGCGCCGGGGACGACCCGGTGCGGACCGGGCTCACCGAGGTCGGCCGGCAGCTCGGGCGGGCGGTCTGCGTCCTGGTCGACCTGCTCGACCCGGAGGTCGTCGTGCTGGGTGGGCACCTGGCCGCGCTCGCGCCGTGGCTGCTGCCGGCCGTCCGCGCCGAACTCGCCGACCGCACCCTGGCACCGCCGCCGGTGGTCCGGGTCGAGGCCAGCACGCTGGGCTCGGAGGCCAGCGCCCTCGGCGGCGCCACCGCCGCACTGGCCACCGTGGAGGCCGGGCAGCTGCCCGCCGCCTGACCCCTTGACCGCGCCCGCGCGGGGTGCCAACCTCGGTAACGCCGTCACCGCGACCGGGCAACCCGGTGCCGGCGTGTTTTTCGGCGGTCGTCGAAGCGCTTCACCACCGCTCCGGGCCGACGCCGCCGCCCGACCACCACCCCCTTTCCGCGTGCGCGCCGCCGTCTCCCGGCCCGGTCGTCGAAGCGCTTCGACGACCGGGGTGCCGCACGCTTCCCCGGAGGCGCCCGCCATGACCGATCCCGTCGCACCCCGTCCCGACGACCTGCTGGCCCGGCTCACCCTGCCGGAGAAGCTCGGCCTGCTGCACCAGTGGCAGGCGCCGGTCCCCCGGCTCGGCCTACCGGCGTTCCGCACCGGCACCGAGGCGCTGCACGGGGTGGCCTGGCTCGGCGAGGCCACCGTCTTCCCGCAGGCGATCGGACTGGCGACCAGCTGGAACCCGGACCTGATCCGGGCGGTCGGCGCCGCCGTCGGCGACGAGGTCCGGGCCAAACACCAGGCGGACCCGGGTCGGGTCGGGCTCAACGTGTGGGCGCCGGTGGTCAACCCGCTGCGCGACCCCCGGTGGGGCCGCAACGAGGAGGGCTGGTCCGAGGACCCGTGGCTGACCGGGTGCCTGGCCACCGCCTACGCCCGCGGGCTGCGCGGCGACCACCCCACCCGGCTGCGGACCGCGCCGACACTCAAGCACTTCCTCGGCTACAACAACGAGACCGACCGGGCGGTCACCTCCAGCGACCTGCCGCCGCGCGTGCTGCACGAGTACGAGCTGCCGGCGTTCCGCGCCCCGCTGGCCGCCGGGGCGGCGGTGGCCGTGATGGCGTCGTACAACCTGGTCGACGGCGTGCCGGCGCACCTGAGCCCGCTCATCGACGGGGAGCTGCGCGGCTGGGCCGACGACGAGGTGCTGGTGGTCGGCGACGCGGGCGCGGTCGGCAACATCGCCGGCGCGCAGGCGTACCTGCCCGACCACGTCACCGGCTTCGCCGCCGCGCTGCGCGCGGGGATCGACAGCTTCACCGAGGACGACGACGACCCCGGCCCCACAGTGGCCCGGCTCACCGAGGCCATGGCGCGCGGGCTCGTCACCGAGTCCGACGTGGACCGCGCGGTCCGGCGGATCCTGTCGGTCCGCACGCGCCTGGGCGACCTGGACCCGCCCGGCCACGACCCGCACGCCGGTGTGCCGGCCGACGTGGTGAACTGCGCCGCGCACCGGGAACTCGCCCGGGAGGCCGCCCGCCAGTCGGTGGTGCTGCTGCGCAACGACGGGCTGCTGCCGCTGGCCCCGGACACCCGGGTCGCGGTGCTCGGTCCGCTCGCCGACACCGTGCTCACCGACTGGTACAGCGGCACGCCGCCGTACGCGGTGAGCGCGTACCGGGGGCTGCTCGGCCGGCTGCCCGACGTGCGCACCCACTGCGGCGCGGACCGGATCACGTTGCGCGTCGGCGACCGGGCCGTGCGGTGCGTCGACGGCGCACCGCTGGCCCTCGGCGACGGCGCACCGACGGAGTTCGACGTGGTCGACTGGGGGCAGGGCGTGGTGGCGCTGCGGGTGGCCCACCACGGCCGGTACGTCGGCGCGCAGGACGCCGGCACGCTGGTCGACGACCGTCCGGGCCCGGGCGGCTGGGTGGTCCGGGAGACCTTCCGCCTGCACCACCGGCCCGACGGCACCGCGCTGCTGCACCACCTGGCCACCGGCCGGCACGTCGGCGTCGACCCGGACGGCCGCCTGCGCGTCGACACCGGCGACCCGGCCGGGTTCACCGTCGACCTGGTCGTCGACGGCGCCGCCGAGGCCGCCGCGCTGGCCGCCGCCGCCGACGTGGCGCTGGTGGTGCTCGGCAACCATCCGATGGTCGGCGGGCGGGAGACCGAGGACCGGGTCGACCTGGCGCTGCCCACCGGCCAGCAGGACCTGCTGCGCGCCGTGCGGGCGGCGAACCCGCGTACCGTGCTGGTGCTGACCAGCAGCTACCCGTACGCGGTGGGCCGGGCGCACCTGCCGGCGGTGCTGTGGAGCGCCCACGGTGGACAGGAACACGGCAACGGGCTGGCCGACGTGCTGCTCGGCGCCGCCGACCCGGGCGGCCGGCTCACCCAGACCTGGTACGCCGACACCGCGGAGCTGCCCGACCTGCTCGACTACGACGTCATCGGCGCCGACGCCACCTACCTCTACCACCGGGGCGAGCCGCTGTACCCGTTCGGGCACGGGCTCAGCTATGCCTCGTTCGACTACGCTGACCTCCGGCTGAGCACCGCCACGGCGCACGCCGGCGAGGAGGTGCAGGTGAGCGTCGAGGTCACCAACACGGGCCGCCACCCGGGCACCGAGGTGGTGCAGCTCTACACCCGGCAGCGTCGTTCCCGGGTCAAGCAGCCGCTGCGGCAGCTGCGCGACTTCGCCCGGGTCACCCTCGACCCGGGGTGCGCGGCCCGGGTGACGCTGCGGCTGCGTACCGCCGATCTGGCCTGGTGGGACGAGACCCGCGCCGCGACGGTGGTGGAAGACGCCGTCCACTCGGTGCTGGTCGGCCGGTCCGCCCGGGACGTGCGGCTGGTCGGCGCGCTCGCCGTCACCGGCGGCGACACCGCGCCGGTGACCACCGACGGGCGGTCGGGGGCCGCCCGGTGACCGGCCGGGCCGCCGGTGACCAGGTCACCATCGCCGACGTGGCCCGCCACGCCGGGGTCGCCGCCAGCACCGTGTCGTACGTGCTCAGCGGCAAGCGCGCCATCTCGGCCACCACCCGGGGCCGCGTCCTGGCCAGTGTCCGCACCCTGGGCTACCACCCCAACGCGGGGGCGCGGGCGCTGGCCAGCCGCCGCGCCAACGTGATCGCCCTGGTGCTGCCGCTGCGCACCGGCATGCAGGTGCCGGTGGTGATGCGGTTCGCCACCGCGGTGGTCACCACCGCCCGCCGCCACGACCACGACGTGCTGCTGGTCACCGCCGACGAAGGGCCGGCCGGGCTGCACCGGATCGCCGGCAGCGCGCTGGTCGACGGCGTCCTGCTGATGGACGTGGAGCTGGAGGACTCCCGCGTGCCGCTGCTGCGGGAGCTGGCGCTGCCCGGCGTGCTGATCGGCCACCCGACCGACAGCAGCGGGCTGGCCTGCGTGGACCTGGACTTCCGGCGGGCCGGGGAGCTGTGCGTGGAGCACCTGGCCGGCGCGGGGCACCGGCGGATCGCGTTGCTCGGCGCGCCGGCCGCCGTCTACGCGCGGGGCACCGGCTTCGCCCACCGCACCCGGGCCGGCGTGCTGGCCGCCGCCGACCGGCTCGGCGTCGACGCGGTGGCCCGGCCCTGCGAGGAGGGGCCCGCGGCGGTGCGGCGGGACCTGGAGGCGCTGCTGGCCGACCACCCCGACGTCACCGGGCTGGTGGTGCAGAACGAGTCGGCCGTCGGGCCGGTGCTGGCGACGTTGCCGCTGCTGGGCCGCCGGGTGCCGCGGGACGTCTCGGTGGTCGCGGTGTGCCCCGACGAGCTGGCCGAGCAGTCCGGGCTGACCGGCGTGCCGGTGCCCGCCGAGGAGGTCGGCCGGCAGGCGGTGACGCTGCTGATGCGGCGGCTGCGTGACGAGCCGGTGCCGGAGGTGACCCTGCTGGAACCCCGGCTGACCGTGCGCGACACCAGCGGCGGCGCCGGTCGGTGAGGGCCGCTCAGAGGTTGTCCGGCCGGCGCAGCGCCGGGTGGTGCTCGCCCGGTGCCGCGTACCAGGGCGGGGCGTCGTCGGTGAGCGCGGTGCCGATCCGCAGCCGCGACCAGTCGTCCAGGTCGGGCAGCGCGTCGAGGGCGAACCAGGCCACCGCCAGGGACTCGTCGCCGTCGGCGGTGGCGGTGCCGCCCACGGCCCGGCAGCGGAACCAGATGTTGAGGTATTCGCAGGCGTCGCCGTTGGGATAGACCACCGGGTGGGTGGCCACGCCGGCCAGCCGCTCGATCGCCACCTCGACGCCAGTCTCCTCGCGTACCTCGCGCAGCAGCGCGTCGGCGGGCTGCTCGCCCGGGTCCACCGTCCCGGCGGGCACCGACCAGCGGCCGTTGTCGCCGCGCCGGGCCAGCAGCACCCGCCCCACCTCGTCGGTCACCACGCCGCTGACCCCGTAGAGCATGAGCAGGTCGTGGCCGACGTGCTGGCGCAGCCGGGCGATGTAGGGCGACACGGGCATGGCGAGCAGGCTACCCGCGGGCCTGGCGGTGCCGCCGGACCATCCCGGCGGCCAGCGCCGCGCCGTCCAGGTCACCGGCGGCCACGCGCCCGGCGACGGTACGCCGCACCAGCCGGTCGGCCAGCGCCGGCGCGTGCCGGGCCAGGGCCAGCTCGACCCGGCCGCGCCGGGTGGTGGCCACGTCGCGGGGCGCGCGCCGGGCGGCGGCGGCGCGCAGGATCGCGGCGACCACGCCCTCGACCGGCTCGGGCCGGGACACCCCGCTCAGCGACAGTCCGGCCGCCACGGTGCTGTCGTGGATCGGGGAGGCGACCATGCTGGGGTAGACGACGCTGACCCCGACGTGCGTGCTGACCTCGTGGCGCAGCGCGTCGGCGTACGCGACCAGGGCCCGCTTGCTCACCCCGTACGCGGCCGCGAGGGGTAGCGGCAGCACCGCCATCCGGCTGGCCACGAAGATCACCCGGCCGCGGGCGGCCTCCAGGGCGGGCATCGCCGCGGCCGTGGTCCGCCAGGCGGCGAGCAGGTTCACCTCCAGCTGCCGGCGCACCACCTCGTCGGGGGCCAGCTCGGCCGGGGCAGGACCGCCGACGCCGGCGTTGTTGACCAGCAGGTCCAGCCCGCCGAGCCGGTCGACGGCGGCGGCCACGGCGGCCGGCGTCGCGGCCGGGTCGGTCAGGTCGACGCCGAGCACCGGGGGCGTCGCGTCGGCGTCGGCGTGCAGGTCCAGCCCGACCACGTGCGCGCCGGCGTCGGTCAGCGCGGCGCCCAGGCGGCGGCCGAACGTGCCGCGCGCGCCGGTGACCAGCACCCGCCGCCCCGCGAGCGCGCTCACCGCGCCGCTCCGGCCCGCCGGCGGCCGGCGGCCAGTTCCCGGCGCAGCTCGGCCAGGTACGCGTCGAAGTCCACCCGCATGTGCGGCCGGCGTTGTCCCCAGCGGGCGGTGGCGGCGCGCAGCTCGGCGCGGCAGGCGGCGGCCTGGCGGTCCGGCTCCGGCGGCGCCCAGGTGCCGGCCAGTCGGGCGGCGACGAGCCGGGCCTGCGCCTCGACCAGCGGGAACGCCGCGCCGGTGGACTGCATGAGCCCGACGAACGACAGGCCGGGGGCGTCCAGGTGGAACACGTGCCGGTACAGCGGCAGCCGGTCGGCGCCGTCGCCGAGCAGCGCCGGGTCGAGGAACGGCACCTCCACCCGGTAGCCGGTGCACCAGAGCACCAGGTCGACCTCGTCGACGCGGCCGTCGGTGAACTCGACGCGGTCGCCGGCGAAGCGGGCGATGCCGGGACGGGCCTGGACGTCGCCGTGGGTGAGCCGGGACAGCAGCGTGTCGGAGAGCGTGGGGTGGTCCTGGAGGAAGCCGTGCTCCGGGGCGGGCAGCCCGTAGCGGGCGGGCGGGCCGACGGTGGCGGTGAGCATGCTCTGGCTGATCCGCTGGCGCAGCCGCCAGGGCAGCCGGCGGGCCAGTGCCCCGTTGAGCGTGTCCGACGGGCGGCCGAGCAGATACTTGGGCACCACCCAGACGCCCCGGCGCAGCGACAGCAGCGTGCGGGTGGCGGCGTACGAGGCGTCGACGGCGATGTCCATGGCGGAGTTGCCGCCGCCGACCACCAGGACCCGCCGGCCGGTGAGCTGCTCGGGGCCCCGGTAGTCGTGGCTGTGCATCTGCTCGGCGGCGCATTCGCCGGGGTAGGGCGCGGGCCGGTTCGGCACCCGGTTGTGCCCGTTGGCGACCACGACCGCCTCGACGTCGACGGTCACCGGGCCGTCCGGGCCGGTGGCGTGCACCCGCCAGCCGTCGCCGACCCGGGTGACCAGATCGACGGTGTGCCGCAGCCGCACCGCGTCGCGCAGGCCGAACCGGTCGGCGTAGTCGCCGAGGTAGCCGGCGACGCGGGTGTGATCGGGGTAGTCGGGCCAGTCGCCGGGCATCGGGTGGTCGGCGAACTCGGTGCGCCCCCGGCTGGTGTTCAGGTGCAGCGTCCGGTACGCCGGCGAGCCGGGTGCGCCGTAGACCCACAGGCCGCCGAGAGTGTCGGCGGCCTCGAACGCGACCGCCGGCACGCCGGCGTCGCCGAGCGCCTTGAGCGTGGCCAGTCCGGCCGCGCCGGCGCCGACGACCGCGACCCGGGGTGGTGCCGACATGCCCGCCTCCTTTTATCCAACGACTGCTGGATAATCCCCGGTGGGCCCGACGCCGTCAAGGGGTGGCCGGCGGGTAGAGCCCGTCGAGGAGGCGGTGCACGAACGCCCGGAACTCACGCCGCTCCCGCGCTGCGGAGCCGGAGCGCGCGGCGAGCGCCACCACGTGCCCGTGCACCGCCCAGACCAGGCTGCGCACGGTCACGTGCGGGGCCGGCTCGACCAGCGCCCCGGCCCCCGCCGCGGCGGCGAGCAGGCGTTCGACCTGCGCGTACAGCGGTGCGGAGTAGCGCCGGTCCAGCTCGGCGTGCCGCTGCGGCTCCAGCCAGCGGCGCAGCCACAGCGCGGTGGTCTCCGGCCGGTCCTCCAGGAAGTCGACGAACACGTCGACCAGCTCGTGCAGCGCCCGCAGCGCCTGACCCGGGCCGGCCGCCAGGGCCTCGGCCGCGCGCTGCCCGGCCGCCTCCAGGACCTCGCGCTCGGCACTGAACACCCGGGCGAAGCAGGCGTCGTAGAGCTGCGCCTTGGTGCCGGTGTGGTGGGCCACCGTGGCCACGTCGACGCCGGCCGCTGCCGCCACGTCCCGGACGCTGACCGCGTCGAACCCGCGCTCGGCGAACAACGCGGTCGCGGCGGCGAGCACGAGGTCGTGGGTCGGTCGCTGGTCGTCGCGGCGGGGCCGGCCCGGTCGCCGGCGGGGCATGGTCATCCGGCCATTGTTCCCCCTACAATCCAGCATCCGTTGGATTGGGGCGGCGCGCCCCGGGACAGGAGACGGCATGACCGGGCTGGACCAGCGGCGCGACGACGCCGTCGCCCTGCCACGCGGCCCGCTGGTCGGGTTCGCCGCCGGCTCGCTCGGCATGGGTGTCTGGGTCACCGTGCCCGGGCTGCTGCTGCTCTACTTCCTCACCGACGTCCTCGCGGTCGCCCCGTGGCTGGCCGGGCTGACCCTGCTGCTGCCGAAGATCGCCGACGTGCTGCTGCACCCGTGGATCGGGCACCGCTGCGACGTCGAGCAGGCGCGCCGGGGTCACCGCCGGCGGCTGCTGCTGGCCGGCTGCGCGTTGCCGGTGGCGTTCGCCGCGCTGTTCGCCGTGCCCGGCGACCTCACCGGCGCGGCCGCCGCGGGCTGGGTGGCGGTGCTGTTCGTGGCCGGCAACCTGCTGTTCGCCGCCTACCAGGTGCCCTACCTGGCCACCCCGGCCGACCTGCGGATCGGCTACCACGAGCGGACCCGGCTGATGGCGTTCCGGATGGTGGTGCTGACCCTCGGCATCCTGGTCTCCGGGCTGCTGGCGCCGCTGCTGACCGGCGGCGACGACGCCACCCGGGCCGGCTACCTGCGGATGGCCGTGGTGCTGGCGGCCGGGATGCTCGCCGCGATGGCGGTCGGCGTGGTCGGGATCGACCGGCTGCGTCGTACCGCCGCCGCCCCGGCGGCCCCGCACGGCGCCGGCGGGTGGCGGACGCTGGCGGCCAGTCTGCGCGACCGGCAGTTCCGCGCGCTGGTCGGCGCCTACCTGGCCATGTCGACCACCACCCACCTGGTCCTGGCCGGGGTGCCCTACTACGCCGAGTACGAGCTGGGCCGCCCCGGGCTCACCACCGTGCTCGTGGCCGCGTTCGTCGCGCCGGCGCTGCTGGTCACGCCGGCCTGGCTGGCGCTGGCCCGCCGGGTCGGCAAGCAGCGCGCCCTGCTCGCCGGGCAGGCCGCGTTCGCCGCCGGGTCGCTGGTGCTGGCGGTCGGGCGGCCCGCGGGGCTGCCGGTGCTGGTCGCCGCCGTGGCGGTGCTCGGGGTGGCGTTCGCGGGCATGCAGCTGCTGCCGTTCTCCATGCTGCCCGACGTGATCCGCGCCGCCGGCACCGAGCGGGCCGGCACGTACACCGGGGTGTGGACCGCGACCGAGGCCACCGGCGCGGCGCTCGGCCCCTACGCGTACGCGCTGTGCCTGGCCGCCGGCGGGTTCGTCGCGTCCTCGGCCGGGCAGACGGTGACCCAGTCCCCGGCGGCGCTGGACGCGCTGCGCTGGGGCTTCGGTCTGCTGCCCGCCGCGGTGATGGTGGTCGCCGTGCTGGTGCAACGCCGCTACACCCTCGACGGCGCGGCCCGCGCCGGGACCGGCCACTAGACTTCGCCCCCGATGGACGTCGAGCCCGCCACCGAGACCCGCCCCTGCGCCCACTGTGGCCGGGAGGTGCCGCAGCGCGTCGGTGCGGGCCGCCCGTTCCGCTACTGCCGGGACAACGACGGCGCCTGCCAGCGCGCCGCCCGCAACTCGCGGATGCGCCACCGCAACTCCCCCGGCCTGCCCGGGCAGGTGGCGCGCACCTGGGAGGCGGTGGACCGGCTCGACCAGATCGTGGAGACGCTCAGCGAGGCGCTGCACGCCGAGCTGTCCCCGGCCGGGGTGGAACGGCAGCTCGCCGAGCTGCGCGCGGAGACGGCCGCGCAGGTCGCCGCCGCGCACGCCGAACGCGACGAGGCCCGCCGCGACGCCGAGGACGCCGCCGCGGCGGCCACCCGCGACCGGCAGGACGCGCGCGCCGCGTACGCCGAACGCGACGCCGCCCGGGACCGGGCCGACCGCGCCGAGTCGGCCGCCACCGTCGCCGCCGAACGGGTCGCCGCCGCCGAGGCCGCCCGGGACGCCGCCCGCGCCGAGGTGGGCGCCGCCCAGGCGCTGCGGGTGCAGGCCGAGCGGGACCGCGACGCCGCCCGCCACGAGCTGTGCACCGTGCGGGCCGAACGCGACGGCGAGCGGCACCGGGCCGCCGAGCTGACCGCCGAACGGGACACCGCCCGCGCCGACGCGGAACGAGCCATCCGCTCGGCCGCCGAGGCCCTCGACCGGGCCGAGCGGTCCCGCGCCGACGCGCAGGCCGCCGCCGCCCGGGCCGTCGAGGCCGAGCAGGCGGCCCGGGCCGCCGCGGAGCGGGCCGACGCCGAGGCCGCCGCCGCGCGGCAGGCGCTCGTCGCGCGGGACCGCGCCGGCGCGGCCCGGGCCGAGGCCGAGGCGGCGCTGGAGCGACTGCGCGCCGAGGTGGCCGCCGCGGTGGAGCAGGCCGCCGCCCGTACCGTCGAGCGGGACGGGCTGGCGGCGGAGCTGGCCGACGCGCGACGGGCCGCGAGCGCCGCCGAGGCCCGGGCGGGCGACCTGGCAGCCCGCTCGGCCGCGGCCGAGGCTGAGCGGGACGCCGCGCAGCGACGCGCCGGGCAGCTCGCCGACCAGGTCAGCGACCTGGCCGCGGCCCTGGCCCGGCTCGGCACGCGTACCGGCTGACCGGCCACGGGCTGGGACGGGACAGCGCCGCACCCGCTGCCCGGGGAGGATCGGGGCATGGGAAAGACGTACGAGCGCATCGACGGCCGGCTGCGGGACTTCATCGAGGCGCAGCCGATGTTCTTCGTGGCCACCGCCCCGCTGTCCGGCGACGGCACCGTCAACCTCTCCCCCAAGGGTCTGCGCGGTTGCCTGGCGGTGCTCGACGAGCACACCGTGGCCTACCTCGACTTCGCCGGCAGCAACGCCGAGACCATCGCCCACCTGCGGGAGAACGGCCGGGTCACGCTGATGTGGTGCGCGTTCGCGGGCCCGCCGACCATCGTGCGGGTGCACGGGCGCGGCGAGCCGGTGTTCCGCGACGACAGCCGCTGGCCCGATCTGCTGCGGCACTTCCCCGACATCGACCCGACTCCGCACGGGCTGCGGGCGGTGATCGTGGTGCGGGCCGAGCTGATCCGCGACACCTGCGGCTACACGGTGCCGCTGATGAGCTACGACACCGACCGGGACCTGCACGGGCGGCGGTTCGCCCGGGAAGACGACGCGTCGCTGAGCGCCTACTTCGCCGGCAAGGAGCACGTGGTCACCAGCATCGACGGGCTGCCCGGCCTGCCGCTGCCGTTGCCGCCCGTCCCGGCGGGGTGAGCCGGCGGTCAGTGGATGCCGGCCATCAGGCCCCGGATCTGGCGGGTGAACATCACCGCGGCCAGGCCCAGCACCACCGAGGCCAGCCCGAAGGTCAGGAAGTAGGTCGCCTGCGACCAACTGTCCGCCAGCCGGGCCACCTGACCGCCGATGGCGTCGCCGACGGCGGTGGCGAGGAACCACAGGCCCAGCATCTGGCTGGCGTACTTGACCGGGGCCAGCTTCGTGGTGGCCGACAGGCCCACCGGGCTCAGCGACAGCTCACCGGCGACCTGGATCGCGTACACGGCGACCAGCCACCACGGCGAGACCAGGTCGCCGCCGACGGCGGCCTGGGCGGCGGCGGCCATCAGCACGAACGACAGACCGTTGAGCACCAGGCCGACGGCGAACTTCGTCGGCGTGGACACCCGGTGGCCGAGCTTGAGCCACAGCCACGCGGCCAGCGGCGCGCCGACGATGATGAGGATCGGGTTGACCGACTGCAGCCAGGACGCCGGGAAGGTGAACCCGCCGACGTTCCGGTCGGTCCGGTCGGCGGCGAAGATGTTCAGCACCGACCCGGCCTGGTCGTAGATCAGCCAGAACGACGCGGCGAAGACGAACAGCCACACGTAGGCCTTCATCCGGCTGCGTTCGGTGTCGCTGATCTCCCGGTCGGTGAGGATCCGCGCGAAGTAGGCGACGGTCACCAGCACGGTGACCACGGTGAGCAGGTTGACCACCGTGTCGACGGTGAACCAGCCGGCCAGCAGCAGCACGAGCAGGACCAGCAGCACCACGGCGGTGGCCACGCCGACGCGGGTCAGCGCCCGCCGCCGGTCGGCGCCGAGCAGCGGGTCGGCCGGCCGTGCGCCGGCGTCGCCGAGGTTGCGCCGCCCGGCCACGTACTGGACCACGCCGAAGGTCATGCCGATGGCGGCGGCGCCGAACCCGAGATGCCAGTTGATCTTCTCGCCGAGGAAGCCGGTGATCAGCGGGGCGATGAACGCGCCCAGGTTGATGCCCATGTAGAAGATGGAGAACCCGGCGTCGCGGCGGGGTGAGTCCCGCTCGTAGAGGTCGCCGACCATGGTGGAGATGTTCGGCTTGAGCAGACCGGTGCCGAGCACGATCAGCGTCATGCCGGCGAACACGCTCCACCCGGTGGGGATCGCCATCACGTAGTGGCCGGCGGCGATGACCACGCCGCCCCACAGCACGCTGCGCCGCGCGCCGATGAGCCGGTCGGCGACCCAGCCGCCGGGCAGCGCCATCAGGTAGACCATCGCGTTGTAGGTGCCGTAGACGGCGTTGGCGCTGGACTCGCCGATGCCGAGCCCGCCGTCGGCGACCGCGGCGGTCAGGTAGAGCACCAGGATGGCGCGCATGCCGTAGAAGCTGAACCGCTCCCACATCTCGGTGAGGAAGAGGGTGGACAACGCCCGTGGGTGACCGAAGAAGGTCTTCCCGGCGGGCGGTCGTGCTCCGACCGGCGCGTCACTGGTCATCGTCACCTCCGGCACGCATGTGGGCCGGTAACATCCCCGTTGACAGGCGAAACACTCCACCGATTCGGCCCGGCCGGGGACGACCCCGCCGGGCAGCTGTCATGGCCGGTTACCCTTGATGCTTCCGACCCGCGTACGGCCCTGTCGGCGTGGGTGGGGAATGGGCGGGCGGTGACCGGCCGTTACACCTGAAGACCAGCACCACGGACGAGGGGAAGTCGATCATGGGCGAGCGTATGCTGCGCGGTAGCCGGCTGGGCGCGGTCAGCTACGAATCCGACCGCAACACGGAGCTCGCGCCGCGTCAGACCCGCGAGTACCTGTGCGCCAAGGGCCACCAGTTCGAGGTGCCGTTCGCCGTCGACGCCGAGGTCCCGACGACCTGGGAGTGCAAGTTCGACGGCAGCGTCGCCCGGCTGGTCGACGGCAGCGAGCCGGAGCAGAAGAAGGCCAAGCCGCCGCGCACCCACTGGGACATGCTGCTGGAGCGCCGCTCGATCGCCGAGCTGGAGGACATCCTCGCCGAGCGGCTGCAGGAGGTCCGCACCCGCCGCGGCCGCGCCTGAGCACCCGTGAACGACCGAGACGCCCCCGGAATCATCCGGGGGCGTTTCGTCACGTCCGGGGTGTCAGCGGTCCACGATCTCACCCTCGATGGCCCGGCCGGGCTCGGCCACCGGCGGCTGCTGCGGTGTGGGCGTCGGTTGCGACTGACCCTGGTAGACGCGCACCCGGCGCGGCCCGAACAGGTCACCGGCGACCATCGACGACACCCGCCGCTCGGTGGCCCGGCGCACCCCGCCGCCAGCCAGCCGACGCACCGGCGGCACCAGCAGCAACAACCCCACCGCGCCGCTGACCAGACCCGGCAGCGCCAGCAGCAGCGCACCCAGCAGGCCCACCAGCCCGTCGGTGACCTGCGGCCCCGGCGGCTGGCCGGCCTGCGCGGCGGCCCGGAACCCCCGCCACGCCCGCATGCCCTCCCGGCGCAGCAGCGCCAGACCCAGCAGCGAGGCCGCGAACACCAGCAGCAGCGCCGCGCCGAACCCGACGGCCCGGCCCACCAGGACGAAAACGGCCAGCTCCAGCAGCGTCAGCAGCAGCAGGGCCGGTGGTAGGTATCTCAGTCCTCGGCGCATCTCACCTCATCCGCCCGGTGTGTCGTCACGCCCCTCCAGCATGACACGCCCGCGCTCACGGCCACCGGGCCAACGCCGCCGGCCGGCCCCGCACCGCCGCCCGCCGGTCCCGCACCCCCCACCGGGTCACCCGCCACAACGCCTCCGCCACGATCAGCGGGCTCATCTTGCTGTCGCCGTGCTCCCGCTCGGCGAACGTGATCGGCACCTCGACGATGCGCACCCCGGCGCGGTGCGCCAGCCGGGACAGCTCCACCTGGAACGCGTACCCCTGGGACCGCACCGAGTCCAGGTCGATCGCGTCCAGCGCGCTCGTCCGGTACACCCGGTAGCCGCCGGTGGCGTCGCTGACCGGCATACCCAGCGCCAGCCGCGCGTACAGGTTCCCGACGCGCGACAGCAGCAGCCGCCGCCACGGCCAGTTCAGCACCCGCGCGCCGCGCGTCCACCGGGAACCGATCACCACGTCGGCGTCGCGGGCCGCCGCCAGCAGCGCCGGCAGGTCCTCCGGGGCGTGCGAGCCGTCGGCGTCCATCTCCACCACCGCGTCGTAGCCACGCCGCCGTGCCCACGCGAAACCGGCCAGATACGCCGCGCCGAGACCTTCCTTGCCCGGACGGTGCAACACGTGCACCCGCGGGTCGTTCCCGGCGATCGTGTCGGCGATCGCGCCGGTGCCGTCGGGGCTGTTGTCGTCGGCGACGAGCACGTCCACCGCGGGCGCCGCCACGCGGACCCGGTCGACGATACGGCGCACATTGTCGGCCTCGTTGTAGGTGGGGATGACCACCAGGACCCGCCCCAACCCGGGATGGCCGACCGTCCGCCTGTCGGCTGCCACGCCCACCGTCGCACCGCCTCCCGCTCGTCGCCTCAGCCGGCGGTGGCCCTCCGGCGGCGGCGCAGCACGGCCGCGCCGGCCAGCGCCGCGACGGCGAGGGCCGCGAGCGCCACCTCCGGCCACACCCCGACCGTGGTGGCCGGGGTACGCCCGTCCCCGAGTCGCATCTGCCGCACCACCACCTCGGCGGTGTTGAACCCGGTCGCACCGTCTACCCGCCCGTCGGGGGAAACGAACCCGGACACCCCGACCGTGGAGGCCATCAGCGCGGACCGGCCGTGCTCGACGGCCCGCAACCGCACCATGGCCAACTGCTGGCGGGCCTCGGCCACGTCGAACGTGGCGTTGTTGGTCTGCACCACCAGCAGTTGCGCGCCGCCGGTGACGGTGTCCCGGACGATGCCGTCGTAGGCCACCTCGAAGCAGATCACGTCGCCGAGGGTCACCGCGCCGGTGTCCAGCACGCCCGGGCGGGTGCCCGGGACGAAGTCCGAGCGCACCCGGTCGACCTCGGCGCTGACCTTGCGGGCGATCGAGCGCAGCGGCACGTACTCGGCGAACGGCACCGGGTGCCGCTTGGTGTACAGCTGGCCCAGGTCGGCGCCGCTGCCGGGCCGCCACAGCAGACCGGCGTTGCGGACCTGCCCCTGACCGGGGCCGAGCAGCACCGCGCCGACCAGGATCGGCGCGCCGATCGCGTCGGCGGCCTGGGAGATCCGGTCGCCGGCGCCCGGGTTGCGCAGCGGGTCGATGTCGCTGGAGTTCTCCGGCCACACCACCAGGTCGGGGCGGCGCTGCGTGCCCTGCGTGACCCGTTCGGCCAGTTTCAGGGTGGCGTCGACGTGGTTGTTGAGCACCGCCTGCCGTTGGGCGTTGAAGTCCAGTCCGAGGCGGGGCACGTTGCCCTGCACGATGGCGACGGTGACGGTGTCACCGGCCCCCCGCACCCCGGTCGGGACGGCCGTGCCGGCGGCCACGACCGCGACGAGCGCGGCGGTGAACCCGGCCACCGGCCGCCACTGCCCGGCCGTGGCACGCCAGTCCCGCCAGACCAGGGTCAGCAGGATTCCGCCGGCGAGCGCGACGGCGAACGTGACCAGCGGCGCGCCGCCCAGCGCGGCCAGCCGCAGCAGCGGCGACGTGTCCTGGCTGAACGCCAGCCGCCCCCACGGGAACCCGCCGAACGGGGTGCGGTCGCGCAGCGCCTCCTGCCCCACCCACAGCACGCCGGTCAGCAGCGGCCACGCCGCCCGGTGCCGGTCGGCCAGCGGCGACACCCAGGCGGTGGCCGCGCCCAGCAGCGCCAGGTAGCCGGCCTGCAGCAGCGACAGCAGCACCCACGGCAGGTAGCCGGTGTGCAGGTTGGTCCATTCCAGCAGCGGCGCGAACAACGCCACCCCGGCGAGGAAGCCCAGCCCCGCGCCGGCGCGCAGCCGCCGCCGGTGCGCCGCGGCGGCCAGCAACGCCACCCCCACCGGCGCGAGCGGCCACAGCCCGTACGGGGGGAACGCGACCAGCAACGCCAGACCGGCCAGCACGGCTGCCGGCACGGCCAGCGTCAACGGCAGGGGACGCGCGTCGGCATCCGGGCGTGCCCCATCGGTGGCACGGGGCTGTTCCCGGTCGAGCGTCGTCACCGGCACCTCACCACGATCACGGGCCGAAGGCTACCCGGCCGGACCGTCGACCGGCCCGGCCGGTGTGGGCCGGACCACCGGGGGCAGGCGACAATCGGGCGTATGCGGTTCGGTGTCCTCGGCCCCACCCAGGCGTACGCCGCCGACGGCACCCCGCTGCCCGTCGGCGGGCAGCGGCTGCGTGCCCTGCTGGCGTTGCTGCTGCTCGACGCCGGCCGCACGGTGCCGCCGGGGCGGCTCGTCGACGGCGTCTACGACGCCGAGCCCCCGCAGCGGGCCGCCAACGCGCTGCAGTCGCAGGTGTCGCGGCTGCGCCGGCTGCTGCCCGGTGTGGAGATCGAGTTCGGTCCGGCCGGCTACCGGCTGGCCGTCGACCCGCAGCAGGTCGACGTGCACCGGTTCACCGCCCTGGCCGAGGCCGGCCGGGTCGCGCTCGCCGCCGGCGACCCGGGCCGCGCCGGCGCGCTGCTGCGGCAGGCGCTGCAACTGTGGCGCGGCGAGCCGCTGGCGGACGTCACCGGCACGGTGCTGGCCGCCGAGGCGGCCCGGCTGCGGGACCTGCGCCTCGCCGCGGTCGAGGACCGTGTCGAGGCGGAACTGGCGTCCGCGCCGGCCGGTCCGCCGCTGATGGCGGAACTGCGGGCGCTGGTGGCGGCGCACCCGCTGCGGGAGCGGCTGTACGGGCAGCTGATGCGCGCGCTGCACGGCGCCGGCCGACGCGCCGAGGCGCTGGCCGTGTACGCCCGGGCCCGGGAGGTGCTCGCCGACGAGCTGGGCGCTGACCCGTCGGCGGAGCTGACCGCGCTGCACACCGCCCTGCTGCGCGACGACGGGCCGCCGGCCGGTGGCACGCCGGCACGGCTGCCGACGCCGCTGACCAGTTTCGTCGGCCGGGAGCGGGAACTGCGCCGGGTCGGTGAGCTGCTCGCCTCGGCGCGGCTGGTGACCCTGCACGGGCCGGGCGGCGCCGGCAAGACCCGCCTGGCCGTCGCCGCCGCGAGCCGCCACGACGCCCCCGTGTGCCTGGTGGAGTTGGCGTCGGTGGCGCCCGGGTCGGCCGTGGCGCCGGCGGTGCTGGCCGCGCTGGACCTGCGTGACGCCGGGCTGCGCGCCCCCGGCGGCCCCCGTGACCTCACCGACCGGTTGGTGGCGGCGCTGACCGGCCGGCGGCTGCTGCTCGTGCTGGACAACTGCGAGCACGTGGTCGACGACGCGGCCCGGTTGACCGCCCGGCTGCTCGCCGCCGCACCCGGCCTGCGGGTGCTGGCCACCAGCCGGGAGCCGCTGGGTCTCACCGGCGAGGCGATGTGCCCGGTGGGTGGGCTGCCGGTGCCGGCCGGCCCGGTGCCACCGCAGGCCGCCGCCGCCTACGCCGGGGTGCGGCTGTTCACCGACCGGGCCGCCGACGTCGCGCCGGGCTTCACCCTGGACGCGGACACCACGCCGGCGGTGCTGCGGATCTGCCGCACCCTCGACGGCCTGCCGCTGGCCCTGGAGCTGGCCGCGGCCCGTTTGCGGGCCCTGCCGGTGGCGCAGGTGGCGGCGCGCCTGGACGACCGGTTCCGGCTGCTGCGCCGCGGCGACCGGGCGGCGCAGCCCAGGCACCGCACGCTGGAGGCGGTGGTGGGGTGGAGCTGGGAGCTGCTGGACGAGCCGGAGCGGCGACTGGCCGCCCGGCTGGGCGTGTTCGTCGGCGCCGCCGACCTGCCGGCGGTGCAGGCGGTGTGCGGGCCGACCGGCGACGACGACGTCGTCGACGTGCTCACCGGGCTGGTCGACAAGTCCCTGGTGGAGGCCGACGACGGACGGTACCGGATGGTGGACACCATCCGCGCCTACGCGGCGCGGCGGCTCGCCGACGGCGGGGAGGCCACGCGGGTGCGGGCCGCGCACACCGCGTACTTCCTGGACCTGGCCCGGGCCGGCGACGCCGGCCTGCGCGGTGTCGGCCAGGACCGCTGGCTGCGCCGGTTGGACGCCGCCCGCGACGACCTGCACGCGGCGCTGCGCCGGGCGGTGGACGACGGGCACACCGAGGCCGCGCTGCGGCTGGTGGCGGCGCTGGCGTTCTACTGGTGGCTGCGGGGGCTGCGCGGCGAGGGCGCCGCGCTGGCCGGGCGGCTGGTCGACCGGCTCGACGCGGCGCCGGCCGGCCTCGACGAGGAGTACGCGTTGTGTCTGCTGGTCGCCACGCTCGCCGGCGCCGGCGACGCCACGGCGGTCGCCACGGCCTCCCGCATCCTGTGGGACCGCGACCGGCCGCCCCGACATCCGTTCCTGCTCTACCTGTCCGGCATGGCCAGCGGCCCGCCACCGCCGCAGCGGCTGGCCGTGCTGACCGACCGGGCCAGCCGGGAGTGGCTGCTCGGCGCCGACCCGTGGAGCCGGGCGCTGGGCGTGCTCGGCACCGCGACGGTGCACCTGCTGCACGGCCACCACGACCGGGCCCGCGCCGACCTCACCGAGGCGCTGGCCGGGTTCCGGGCGCTCAACGAGCGGTGGGGCATGATCCTGGCGCTGAGCACGCTCGCCGAGACCGCCTACCGGGAGGGCGACGCCCGCGCGGCCGCCGCGCCGATGGCCGAGGCGCTGCGCCTGGTCGAGCAGCTCGGCTCCACGCTGGACCTGGCGGAGCTGCTGCGCACCCGCGCCGACGGTCGCCTGCTCGTCGGTGACCTGACCGGCGCGGGCGACGACTACCGGCGGGTGCGCCGGATGGCCGGGCCGGCCGGCGCGCCGGAACTGGTCGCCGCCGCCGACCTGGGGCTCGGGGAGATCGCCCGCCGCGACGGCGACCCCGACCGTGCCCGGACGCTGTGCGAGCGGGCCCTCGCCGGGTGCCCGTCGGGCTGGTTCGGCGCGGAGGTGGTCCGGTTGGCGGCGCGGGTGACGCTCGGGCAGCTCGCCGACGCCGCCGGTGACCCGGCGGCGGCCCGCGCCCACTACCGGCGCGTCGTCACCGCGACCGTCGGGGTGTGGGACGTCCCGACCGTCGTCGCCGCGGTGGACGGGCTGGTCCGGCCGCTGCTGGCCGACGACGGGCCCGAACGGGCGGCGTACCTGCTGGGGGCCCTGTCGGCGCTCCTGGCCGGCACCGGCGCGGCCGACGCGCCGGCGGTCGCGCCGGTCGCCGACGCGGTCCGGTCGCACCTCGGCGCGGCGGCGTTCGCGGCGGCGTTCACCCGCGGCGCCGCGCTGGCGCGGCCGCAGGCGGTGGCCGTGCTCGCCGCCGGCTGACCGCGCCACCGCCGCCCGGTCAGCGCGCGGTGCGCCCCCGGTCAGCGGCGCCGGCGACGCTGGCGCCATGACCGATGAGACGACGGCCGTGCTGGCCGAGGGGTTACGCAAGCGGTACGGCCCGACCACCGCCCTGGACGGGTTCGACCTGGCGGTGCCGGCGGGCACGGTGTGCGGGATGCTCGGCCCCAACGGGGCGGGCAAGACCACGGCGGTGCGGATCCTGACCACGCTGCTGCGCGGCGACGGCGGGCGGGCCCGGGTCGCCGGGCACGACGTGGCCGCGTGCCCGCAGCGGGTACGCGAGGCGATCAGCCTCACCGGGCAGTACGCGGCGGTCGACGAGGTGCTCAGCGGCCGGCAGAACCTGGTGCTGTTCGGCCGGCTGCGGCGCCTGCCGGCGCGTACCGCCCGTCGCCGCGCCGACGAGCTGCTGGACCGTTTCGGGTTGGCCGCGGTCGCGGACCGGTCGGCCGGCACCTACTCCGGTGGGATGCGCCGCCGCCTGGACCTGGCCGCCAGCCTGGTCGTACCGCCGCGGGTGCTGTTCCTCGACGAGCCGACCACCGGGTTGGACCCGCGCAGCCGCAACGGGTTGTGGACGGCGGTGCGGGAGCTGGTCGCCGACGGCACCACGGTGCTGTTGTGCACCCAGTACCTGGAGGAGGCCGACCAGCTCGCCGACCGGGTGTGCGTGCTCGACGCCGGCCGGGTGGTGGCCGAGGGCACCCCGGAGCAGCTCAAGGCGCGCATCGGCGCCGACCGCATCGAGCTGGTGGTGCGCCGCGCGGCGGACGTGCCGGCGGCGGCGACGGTGCTCGAACGGGCCACCGGGGCGACGGTGACGGTGGACAAGGAGCTACGTCGGGTGGACGCGCCGGTCACCGACCGGATCGCCGTGCTCACCGCGGTGCTGCGGCAGTTGACCGACAGCGGGGTGCAGGTGGCGGACGTGCTGGTGCGGCGACCCACGCTGGACGAGGCGTTCCTGCGGTTGACCGGCCACCCCGCGCACGCGCGGCCGCGAGCGGAGGTGCCGGCGTGACGGCGCTCGTCGACGGCTGGGTGATGGCCGGACGGAACCTGCGGCACGTGGCCCGCTCCCCCGAGGAGATCGTGCTCTACTTCACCCTGCCGATCATGTTCGTGCTGGTGTTCGGCTACGTGTTCGGCAGCGGCATGGCGGTGCCCGGCGCCGGCAGCTACCGGGAGTTCCTGCTGCCCGGGGTGTTCGTCATGACGATGCTCTACGGTCTCGGCGCCACCGCCTCGGCGATCGCGGTCGACGCCGGCCGCGGCGTGGTGGACCGCTTCCGCTCCCTGCCGATGGCGCGCTCGGCGCCGCTGTCCGGGCGCGCCGGCGCCGACCTGGTGCGGGCGTGCCTGGAGATGGCCACCCTCGTGGTGTGCGGCCTGCTGGTGGGCTGGCGGTGGCGTGAGGGCCTGCTCGCCGCACTCGCGGCGGTGGCGCTGATCCTGCTGCTGCGCGCCGCGCTGACCTGGGTGGGGATCCTGCTGGGCCTGCTGGTGCCGAACCCCGACACGGTCGGGGTGGTGGTGTTCCCACTGGCGTTTCCGCTGACCGCGCTGTCGAACGTGTTCGTCGCACCGGAACTGATGCCCGACTGGCTGGGCGCGGTCGCGGCGTGGAACCCGCTGTCGGCGACGGTCGCGGCCGTGCGGGACCTGTTCGGCAATCCGGGTGTCGGCGCGGACTCGTGGCCGGCGCGGCACGCGCTGCTGCTGGCGATCGCCTGGCCGCTGGCGCTGATCGCGGTGGCCGCCCCGGCGGCGGTGCGCCGCTACCAGCGGCTCGGCCACTGACCCGGCCGGTGACGGAAATCGGGGCGCGGCCTAAGCCGCGCCCCGATGCTCCCAGGCCCTCCCCGGCCGGTGGGGCGAGGACGATCGGCGCCGACCTTCGGACCGACCGGACGTGGACTGGCTGCCCCCGCCTGGCCGTTGTCTACTGGCCGTTCCTCTCACCCTGCCCGTACACCGGTAACCGCGGCCGGTTCGCGCCGCCCCGCCGACCCCCGCCCGCTGGACCTGGCCGCCGCAACCTTCCGGTCACTCGGCCAGCGGACGAAGGGACGAAGCGAACAACAGCCGCTTCCCGTAGTAGGACTCAAAGACGGTACGGCGTAGACCCCCGCCGCTGTCAACCCACCCCGGCCTGTCGTGTGTTGCGCCACGGCGTGTCGCGTCGGCGCGTCTCGATGCGTGGACGGACGGTCAGCCGACGAGGTGGCGGCGCAGCACCGCCGCCGCCGCACCCGGATGCTCGTCGGCGAGCAGCCCGGCGGCGGCCAGCACGTAGTCGACGTCGACGACCGGCCGGGCGGCGCGCGGCAACGGCCACCCACCGGCGTGGTCGGTGAGCACCGCGTCGAGCACCGCCGCCGCGTGACCCGGCCGCGCGTGGCGCAGCACCCCGCCGGAGCCGACGAGCAGCCGCACCTCCCGCAGGTCCCGGCCGGCGCGTTCCCCGGTGGCCGCGCCCCGGGCGTGCCGCCGCAACGCCACCGTCGCCGCGAGGGTCGCGATGCGCCGGTCCGCGGCCCGGTCGGCGTCACCGGCGGCCAGGAACCCCGGGTCGGCGGCCCGCACCGCCGCCGCCGCGGCCAACGGCCCCTCCTCCCCCGGTTCGAGCAGCCGCTCCTCGGCGGCGGCCCGCACCACACCCGGCGCGCTCCACCGCATGCCCAGGTCCCCCTCGACGGTGCGGGCCCGCCACAGCGTCCCGGCGACCTCCTGACCGGGGCCGCTGTCCCGCTCGTCGGGGGTGAGCACCGAGTACACGTCGGTGGTCGCCCCGCCGACGTCCACCACGGCCAGGTCACCGCCGAGGGTGTCGGCGAGGACCTCCACCCCGGTCAGCACCGCGTCGGGCGTCGCCGCGCGGACCAGCCGCGCGAACCGGGCGCCCCGCGACAGCCGCTTGCCGCCGATGACGTGCCGCAGGAACACCTCGCGGATCGCCGCCCGGGCCGGCGCGGGCGCCAGCACCCCGATGCGAGGCAGCACGTTGTCCGCGACGGTCACCGGCACGCCCGCCGCCACCAGCACGGCGGACAGGTCGTCGCGGACGTCGACGTTGCCGGCCAGCACCACCGGCACCCGCCAGCGCGCCCGCGCCAGCCGGGTCGCGTTGTGGGTGAGCGTGTCGGCGTCACCGCCGTCGGTGCCACCCACCAGCAGCACCACGTCCGGGCGGGCCGCCCGCAACGCCGACACCTCGGCCGCGCCGAGCCGGCCCGCGGCCACGTGCACCACGTTCGCCCCCGCCGACAGACCCACCCGCCGGCCCGCCTGCGCCGTGACGAGGGGCTCGTAGCCGATCACCGCCAGGCGCAGCCCCCCACCGGCCGACGAGCACACATACCACGGCACGTCGCCCACACCCGCCGACGCGGTGGCCGCGCCGACCGCGGCGTCCAGGCCGTGCAGCACGTCCGTGCCGACCGTGGTCGGCGCGGACGCCGCGCCGACCAGCCGACCGCCGTCGAGGTCGACCACCGCCGCCTTCGTGTACGTCGACCCGACGTCGGCGCACACCGCCACGTTCACGCGCGGCCGCCCGTCGCTCGCGGGGCTCGCAGGACCGGCTCGCTCCTCGCGCTCACGGGGCTGGTCTTCGTTCGCGACTGCGGGGCTCGCAGGACCGGCTCGCTCCTCGCGCTCACGGGGCTGGTCTTCGTTCGCGACTGCGGGGCTCGCAGGACCGGCTCGCTCCTCGCGCTCACGGGGCTGGTCTTCGTTCGCGACTGCGGGGCTCGCAGGACCGGCTCGCTCCTCGCGCTCACGGGGCTGGTCTTCGTTCGCGACTGCGGGGCTCGCAGGACCGGCTCGCTCCTCGCGCTCACGGGGCCGGCGGCACGACCACGGTGCCCGTGGCGGTGACCGCGACGATCGGAGGGTCCAGCACCTCGGCCGCCGACTCGCCCCGGTCCGGGCGGCCCCGGCACACCACCGCGCAGCTCAGCTCCAGCGTCCGGCTGCGCGAGCCCACCCGGGCGACCCGCGCCGTCACCTCCACCACGTCACCGGCCCGGATCGGCGCGGTGAACCGCACATCCGAATAGCCGGCGAACAGCCCCTCGTCGCCGTCGGTGCGGATGCACACCTCCGTGGCCACGTCACCGAACAACCCCAACGCGTACGCCCCGTCGACCAGGTTTCCCGCGTAGTGCGCGTGGGCGTACGGCACATACCGGCGGTGGGTGACGGTCAACCCCAGCCGGGGATCCTGCTCGCTCAACTGCTCGCCTTCCTGGAGGTGATCAACGCGTGGACGAGGTAGCTGGCGACCTCGCCCGGGGTGGTGCCGCGACCGAAGATCCGGTCGACGCCCAGCTCGCCGGTCATCGTCTCGTCGAATCGGGGCCCGCCGACGATCAGCAGGGGCCGCTTGCCGGCCGGCATGGCCTCCCGGAACGCCGCCGACATCTCCCGCGTGTTGTGCAGGTGCGCGTCGCGCTGCGTCACCACCTGCGACACCAGCACCGCGTCGGCCTTCTCCTGCCGGGCCGCCTCCACCAACTCCGGCACGCTGACCTGCGCGCCCATGTTGGTGACCTTCAACTCCCGGTAGTACTCCAGGCCTTTCTCCCCCGCGATGCCCTTGACGTTCAGGATCGCGTCGATGCCCACGGTGTGCGCGTCCGTGCCGATGCAGGCTCCCACCACCGACAGCTTGCGCCGCATCCGCTGCTTCACCACCGTGTTGACCTCCTTGGCCGACAGCAGCGGGAAGTCCCGTTCCACCACCTGCACCTGGTCCAGGTCCACCAGGTGGTTCACCCGCCCGTAGACCACGAAGAAGGTGAACCCGTCACCGATGGGCTTGGCGTGCACCAGCATCGCCGGGTCCATGCCCATCCGGTTGGCCAACTGCACCGCGGCGCCCTCGGCCCGCTTGTCGTGCGGCACCGGCAACGTGAACGACACCTGCACCATGCCGTCACCGGTGGTGTCCCCGTACGGCCGAACGATCTTCTTCTCGCTCACGACGGCTGCTGCTCCAGGATCTCCGTGGCCGGGTTGAAGTAGTCGGCCTCGTGCCTCGCGACCCCGTCGAGGCCCTTGCCACGGTCCGCGGGCCGCTTCATGATCCCGAACGTGCCCTCGGCGATCGCCGTCAACAGCGACTGCTCACCGATGCGCTCCAGCAGGTCCACCGCCTCACCGAGCACCCGGTGCGCCCGCTGCTGGATGAACCCGCCCGGCGCCGGCACGAAGTCCTCGTGCAACCCGCCCGCCGCGCCCAGCACGTACCGCACGTTCTGCAACGCGATGTCCCGGTCCGACAACCACGGCGTCACCACCGCCTCGGTCATCATCCCCACCAGCAGGATGCCCTGCCCGGTCATGGTCCCGACCAGGTTGAAGAACCCGTCCAGCAGGTTGCCCCGGAACACGTCCCCGGTCATGTGCTTCGTCGGCGGCATCCACTTCAACGGCGCGTCCGGGAACAACTCCCGTGCCAGCAACGCGTGCGCCAACTCCAACCGGAACGACTCCGGCACCTCCGGGTTGATCTCGAACGCGTGCCCCAACCCCAGCAACCCGTCGGACAACCCCGCCTCGTGCGCGAAGAACTCGTTGAGCAACTGCGACACCGTCACCGTGTGCGCCTCGTCCACCGCGTCCGCGGTGGTCAGGTAGTTGTCCTCACCGGTGTTGATGATGATCCCCGCCCGCGCGTGCACCTGACGGGAGAACCGCTGGTCCACGAACGTGCGGATCGGGTTGATGTCACGGAACAGAATCCCGTACATCGAGTCGTTGAGCATCATGTCCAGCCGCTCCAGGCCGGCCAACGTCGCCATCTCCGGCATGCACAGCCCCGACGCGTAGTTCGTCAGCCGCACATACCGGCCCAACTCCCGCGACGACTCGTCCAACGCCGCCCGCATCAACCGGAAGTTCTCCTGCGTCGCGTACGTGCCCGCGAACCCCTCCCGGGTCGCCCCCTCCGGCACGTAGTCCAGCAACGACTGCCCCGTCGACCGGATCACCGCGATCACGTCCGCGCCGGCCCGCGCCGCCGCCTGCGCCTGCGGAATGTCCTCGTAGATGTCACCGGTCGCCACGATCAGATAGATCCACGGCCGCTGCTTCGGATCCCCGTGCCGCTTCACCAGGCGGTCCCGCTCGGCGCGCCGCCGGTCGATCTGCCGCACCCCCGCCGCCACCGCCCGACGCGCGGCCCGCCGAGCCGCCGTCGCCGCCTTCGCCGTCGGCTGCGCGAACCGCACCGACCCCGCCGCGGCCTTCTGCGCCAGCAACGTCACGTCCGTGACGCCCTCCCGCGCCATCGCGTCGAACACCGGCACCGCCACCCCGTGGCCCAGCCCCACGTCGGCCACCACCGCGTCCACCAGACGGTTCACCCACGGGATGCCGTCCGGGTCCGCGCCGGTCACCCCGGCCAACCGCAGCACCGCCCGCTCCACCGACACCGTGGTGTGGCTGCGCGCCAGATCCACCACCGGCTGCCCGGCCCGACGCGCCAACTCCCGCGCCCGCGCCACCAACGCCGGATCCAGCCCAAGCTTCCCTGTCACGAACTGCCTTCCTGATAGATCACGTCACCGCGCAACACCGTGGCCCGGCACACCGGCAGCGGCGTCGGATCCGCCGGACCCCGCTGCTCCGGGTCCTCCGCCTGCAACACCGGCAGACCCCGCTCCACCCCCGCCGGGGTGTCCCACACCGCGAACGTCGCCGGCGCCCCCAACGCCAACACACCCTCGTTGTCCAGGTGCACCGCCCGCCAACCACCCCGCGAGTGCGCCGCGAACGCCGCCCGCACACTCATCCGCTGCCCCGGGTTGTGATGCGCCGCCGCCGCCCGCACCGACCCCCACGGATCCAGCGGCGTCACCGGCGAGTCCGACCCGAACGCCAACGCCACCCCGACCCCGTGCATCGCACCCATCGGATTCGACTCCAACGACCGGGCCAGACCCAACCGCGACTCGTACATCCGACCCGCGCCACCCCACAACCGGTCGAACGCCGGCTGCATCGACGCCACGATCCCGTACTCCACGAACCCGGCGATCAACCGCTTGCTCATGATCTCCGCGTGCTCCACCCGGTGCCGCGCCGCCCGCACCCGATCCGTGCCCAACGTCCGCGCCGCCGCCGCGAACCCCTCCAGCACCGTGCCGATCGCCGCGTCCCCGATCGCGTGGAACCCGCCCTGCATCCCGTGCGCCGCGCAGTCCACCAGATGATCACGCACCTGCTCCGCCGTCACGTACCCGTGCCCGCACGCCCCCGGCTCACCGTCCAGGTACGCCGCCGACACATGCGCCGTCCGCGACCCCAACGCCCCGTCCGCGTACAGGTCCCCGCCCGCGCCCACCGCACCCAGGTCCCGGGCCTTCGCCGCACCCAGCAGCTCACCCCAGTACCCGTACACCTCCGGCACCCCGTCCCCGGACACCGCCAGCAGACCCGTGAAGTCCGACTCGTCCGACGTCCCCGGACCACCGCACTCGTGCACCGCCGCGATCCCCAACGACGCCGCGTGCCGCAACGCCGCACGCTGCGCCACCACCCGCTGCGCCGCCGACACCGACCCCAGCGCCGCCTCCCGCACCACATGGTGCGCGTCCCGCCGCAACCAGCCCGACGCGTCGTACCCGGGCGCCGCCACCACATCCGGACACGCCGCCAGCAACGCCGCCGACACCAACGCCGAATGGATCGACGCCTGCGACAGGTACACCCGCCGCCCCCCGGCCGCCCGGTCCAACGCCGCCGCGTCCGGCACCACCGGCGCCGCCCACGTCGACTCGTCCCAACCGTGCCCCAGCACCACCGCGTCGCCCGGCAACCCCGCCGCGAACGCCGCCACCGCCTCCAGCAGCTCACCGGCCGACCGCACCGCCGACAGATCCAACCCCGACAGGGCCAGACCCGTGTCCGTCGCGTGCACGTGCGCGTCCACGAACGCCGGCGTCACCAGCGCCCCGCCCAGCTCCACCACCCGGTCGGCCACCGGCGCGTCCGCGTCCGCACCCAACCAGGCGATCCGCCCGTCCCGCACCAGCAGCGCCGTCGCGCTCGGCTCGGCCGGACAGTGCAGCACTCCACCGCGATACAGCGTCGAGGGGTTCGTCATGGCCTCAGTCTGCCGCCAGCCGCGCCTCGAACAGCCCGCGCACCCCCGGCTCGGCACGCAACAACTCCAACGCCAGCTCCGCGTGCCCCGGCACGTACCCGTTGCCCACCAGCATCGTCACGTCCGCCGCCAGGCCCTCCGCGCCCAAAGCCGCCGCCGCGAAACTCGTCGCCATCGAGAAAAAGATCACCGTACCGCCGTCCGCCGTGGCCAGCACCGCGCCGTGCTCACACCCCGGCACGTCCACGCACACCACCGTCACGTCCGCCGGCACACCCAACGCCGTCGTCACCGCCGTCGACAGACCCACCGGATCCCGGGCGTCCGCCACCGCCACCACGTCGGCCACCCCGGCCGCCGTCAGCGCGTCCCGCTCCGCCGCCACCGGCACCACCCCGACCGTACGGCCGGCGCCCGCCCGCCGCGCCGCGGCCAGCGACAACGACCCGCTCTTGCCGGCCCCGCCGATCACCGCCACCGACACCGGACGCGGATCACCCTCCCGCGCCCGCCGCGCCACCTGCTCGGCCACCACCCGCGACGTCAACGCCGGCGCCCCACACACGTCCAGCACCGCCAGGGACAACTCCGGGTGCAGGTCCGCCGGCAGCACCGCCGCGATCGACCGCGCGAACAGGATCGCGTACCCGTCGCACGGCACCTGCTCGCTGCGCCCGTCCCACCGGGCCAGGCCGTCGGAGATCGTCAACGGCGTCAGCGTCAACGACACCAACGTCGCCACCCGGTCCCCCGGCCGCAACCCCAGCGGCGAGCGGCGACCCGCCTCCTCCACCGTGCCGATCAGCATGCCGCCCGACCCGGTCACCGGGTTCTGCATCTTCCCCCGGGTCGAGATGATCTCCAGCACCTCGGCGCGGACCTTCTCCCCGTCCCCGCCGTGCTTCTCCGCCAACTGCCGGAAACTCGCCGCGTCCAGGTTCAGCCGCTCGACCCGGATCCGCACCTCGTTCGCCGCGATCCGGGGGTCGGCGTCCAGCCGCCAGGCCGCCTGCGGCAGCACCCCCGCCGGTTCCACGACTCGGTGCAGACCCACCGGTGACGTCACGCCGACCCCCTATGTTCAGCCGCCCGAACCCCCGGTCAGGGCTCGCGTCGCGGGAAAACTTCCGGCAGACTAATTTCTTTACCGCAGATTTTCCAGTAGCGTTCGCACCCGCTGATCAACCGCACCGCACGACGAGGAGGGGCCGTGACCCAGACCCAACCGGTGGAGACCATCCCGACGTCCCGCCCCGCGCCCGTCGCCGTCCCCACCGCCGGACAGCCCTACGAATACCGGCGCGCACCCCTGGTCGAACCCGACTGGACCCGCTTCCCCGGCTGGCGCCACGTCACCCGCGACCAGTGGGAGAGCGCCCAGTGGCAGCGCGTCAACTGCGTCAAGAACATCAAGCAGCTGCGCACCGTCCTCGGCGACCTCGTCGACGAGACCTTCTACGCCGACCTGGAGGCCGACCAGAAGGCCCTGGCCACCATGTCCATGCTGGTGCCCCCGCAGATGCTCAACACCATGGTGCCGTTCGCGCCCATGAGCACCGAGGCGCTGCTCGCCGACCCGGTCCGCCGCTACATGATCCCGGTCGCCTCCGACCGGCGCACCGACTGGCCCTCACACCCCTACGCCAGCCGCGACAGCCTCCACGAACACGACATGTGGGTCGCCGAGGGACTCACCCACCGCTACCCCACCAAGGTCCTCGCCGAGCTGCTCTCCACCTGCCCGCAGTACTGCGGCCACTGCACCCGCATGGACCTCGTCGGCAACTCCACCCCCGCCGTCGACAAGCTCAAGCTCACCCTCAAACCGGTCGACCGCTACGACGCGCACATCACCTACCTCAAGGCCCACCCCGGCGTCCGGGACGTGGTCGTCTCCGGCGGCGACGTCGCCAACGTGCCGTGGCGCAACCTCGAGTCCTACCTGATGCGCCTGCTGGAGATCGAGACCATCCGCGACATCCGGCTGGCCACCAAGGCGCTCATGGGCCTGCCGCAGCACTGGCTCCAGCCCGACGTGGTCGAGGGCCTGGAACGGGTCGCCCGCACCGCCGCCCGCCGCGGCGTCAACCTGGCCATCCACACCCACGTCAACCACGCCCAGTCGCTGACCCCGCTGGTCGCCAAGGCCGCGCAGACCGCGCTCGACGTCGGCGTCCGCGACGTGCGCAACCAGGGCGTGCTCATGCGTGGCGTCAACGCCACCAGCGAAGACCTGCTCGACCTGTGCTTCGCGCTGCAGGGCGAGGCGGGCATCCTGCCGTACTACTTCTACATGTGCGACATGATCCCCAACGCCGAGCACTGGCGGGTCCCGGTCTGGCACGCCCAGCAGCTCCAGCACGACATCATGGGCTACCTGCCCGGTTACGCCACCCCGCGGATCGTCTGTGACGTGCCGTTCGTCGGCAAGCGCTGGGTGCACATGCTCACCGACTACGACCGTGAGCGCGGCATCTCCTACTGGACCAAGAACTACCGCACCTCGATCGAGTCCGCCGACCTGGAGGCGCTCAACAAGCGCTATGCGTACTACGACCCGATCGACACCCTGCCCGAGGCGGGTCAGTCGTGGTGGCACGCCCACCGCGACGACTGACCGTCGCACGCACACCGTCGCCCCCGCCGGCTCAGCCGGCGGGGGCGACGTGCGTCCGGGTCACTTCTCGAACGCGTCCTTGACGTCGCGGCCGGCCTGCTTGACGTCCTGCCCGGCCTGACGCGCCCGCGCGGTGCTCTGCTCACTGGCGCCCTCGGCCCGCAACCGCTCGTTGTCGGTGACGTCGCCGATGCGCTCCTTGGCCATGCCGCTCATCTCCTGGGCCTTCATCTTCGCCTTGTCGGTGAAGCTCATGTCGCCCTCCTCGTCAGCGTGCGGCTTGCCCTTGTCGCGTCCCCGGTGCCGGGCTCGACAAACGCCGTTGACCGGTGCACATCCCCTAAGGCGTCCTAGGACAATAGGTCAGAACGGTTGCCGGTGCCGGCCCGGCGGGCGTGGTTGACTGGGCGGGTGAACGAGATGCTGCTGATCCGGCACGGCGAGACCACGTGGAGCGCCAGCCACCGGCACACCTCGTACACCGACCTGGAGCTGACCCCCGACGGTGAGCGGCAGGCCCGCGCGCTCGCTCCCCTGCTCGCCGGCCGGCGCTTCGTCCGGGTGCTGTCCAGCCCCCGGCAGCGCGCCACCCGCACCGCCCACCTGGCCGGGCTGACCGTCGACGCCACCGACCCCGACCTGGCCGAGTGGAACTACGGCGAGTACGAGGGCCGCACCAGCGACGCCATCGGGGAGGAACGGCCGGGCTGGAGCATCTGGACCGACGGCGGCGGCCCCGGCGGCGAGTCACCGGCCGAGGTGGGCGCGCGACTCGACCGGGTGCTCGCCCGGGTCGCCCCGCTGCTGGAACGGGGCAGCGTCGCACTGGTCGGGCACGGGCACAGCCTGCGGGTGCTCGGGGCGCGGTGGATCGGCTTGCCCCCGTCGGGCGGCGGACTGCTGCGGCTCGACACGGCCACGCTCAGCGTGCTCGGCCACGAGCACGGCCGGCGGGTCATCCGGCGCTGGAACCTGCCGGCTCCGTCGCCGACCGGGACCGACCCCGACCGGGCAGCTCGGCACTGATCCGCGGCGGGCGGTTCTCGTACGGCGTGGACAGCACCACGGTGGTGCGGGTGGTGACGTTGGCCGAGGTGCGGATCTCCTGCAGCAGCCGTTCCAGGTCGGCCGGGCCGGCCACGCGCACCAGCAGGAGATAGAAGTCCTCCCCCGCGACCGAGTAGCAGGAATCGATCTCGGGCAGGTGGGCCAGCCGCTCCGGCGCGTCGTCGGGCTGCGACGGGTCGAACGGCCGAATCGCCACGAACGCGGTCAGCGGCAGGTCGAGCGCCTCGAACGACACCCGTGCGGCGTACCCCTTGACCACGCCACGCTGCTCCAGCCGGCGGACCCGCTGGTGCACGGCGGACACCGACAGGCCCACCCGCTCGGCCAGGTCCGTGTACGACAGCCGACCGTCCCCGGTCAGCGCGGCGACGATGGCGCGGTCGATCTCCTCCACGCGGCGCAGCCTAGCCGCAAAAGCGCTCCCACGCCGCACCCGGCCCGCCGGGGTGACGCTCAGCGCGCCGTCCGGTCGCGCACCGCGTCGGCGGCGTAGTTGAGCACCTCCGCCATGTCCTCCTCGTCCAGGAACGGCAGATCGGTGAGGATGTCGGTGACGGACATGCCCTCGGCCATCATGGCCAGCAGGGTGGCCACGGGGACGCGCGACTGCCGCACGCAGGGCGCACCCCCCATGACGTCGGGGTCAACGGTGATCCGGGGGAAGGTCACCGCGACAGGTTAGCCCTTGGCCAGGGCGCGGGAGATGACCAGGCGCTGGATCTGGTTGGTGCCCTCGACGATCTGGAGCACCTTCGCCTCGCGCATGTAGCGCTCCACCGGGTGGTCGGCGACGTAGCCGGCGCCGCCGAGCACCTGCACCGCGTCGGTGGTCACCCGCATCGCCACGTCGGTGGCGAACAGCTTCGCCTTCGCCGCCTCGATCGAGTACGGCCGGCCGGCGTCGCGCAGCCGCGCGGCCGCGAGCGTGAGCGCCCGGGCGGCGGAGATCTGGGTGGCGGCGTCGGCCAGACCGAACCCGAGCCCCTGGAAGTCGATGATCGCCCGGCCGAACTGGCGGCGCTCCCGGGCGTACCCGACCGCGTAGTCCAGGGCCGCCTGCGCCAGCCCCACCGCACAGGCGGCGATGCCGAGGCGACCGGAGTCCAGCGCGGACATGGCGATGGTGAAGCCGGCGCCCTCGCCACCGACCAGCCGCTCGGCGGGCACCCGCGCGTCGTCGAAGGCGATCTGCGCCACCGGGGAGGCGTGCAGGCCCATGGTGCGCTCGGCGGCCTGCGGGTGGATGCCCGGCGTGCCCCGGTCGGCCAGCAGGCAGGAGATGCCCTTCGGGCCGGGCCCGCCGGTGCGGCAGAAGATGTTGTAGAAGTCCGCCACCCGGGCGTGCGTGATCCACGCCTTGGTGCCGGTCACCACGTACGCGTCGCCGTCGCGGACCGCCCGGGTGGTCAGCGCCGCCGCGTCCGAGCCACCCTGCGGCTCGGACAGGCAGTAGGCCCCCAGCAGCTCCCCGCCGATCATGTCGGGCAGCAGCTTGCGCTGCTCGTCGCTGCCGAACTGCGCCACCGGGTAGCAGGACAGCGTGTGCACGCTGACCGCCTCGGCCACGGCCAGCCACCGGCTGGCGAGGATCTCCAGCACCTGCAGGTAGACCTCGTAGGGCTGGGCGGCGCCGCCGTGCTCCTCCGCGTACGGCAGGCCGAGCAGGCCGGCGCGGCCCAGGGTGCGCAGCACCTCGCGGGGGAACTCGGCGCGCTCCTCGAAACCGGCGGCCCTCGGGGCCAGCTCCCGGTCGGCGAGCTCGGTGGCGAGGTCCAGCAGGTCGTGGGCCTCGTCGGTGGGCAGGATCCGGTCGACGTTCATAGCGCGATGAGCTCCGTGGGGGTGGTGTTGAGCCGTTGCCCGCCGTCCGTCGTGCAGACGACGATGTCCTCGATCCGGGCGCCGTACCGCCCGGCGAGGTAGATCCCGGGTTCGACCGAGAAGGCCATGCCGGCCTCCAGCGGGCGCGGGTTGCCGGTCACCACGTACGGGTCCTCGTGGGTGTCGAGGCCGATGCCGTGCCCGGTGCGGTGCAGGAAGGCGTCGCCGAAACCGGCGGCGGTGATCATGTCACGGGCGACCGCGTCGAGGTCCTCGGCGGTCACCCCGGGGCGCACGGCGGCCACGGCGGCGTGCTGCGCCTCCCGCAGCACCGCGTAGAGGTCGGCGAACCCGGCCGGCGCGGGACCGCCGGCGACGTAGGTGCGGGTGCAGTCGGAGCGGTAGCCCGAGGGCATGGTGCCGCCGATGTCGACCACCACCGGCTCACCCGCGCCGATCGGCCGGTCGGAGGTGCCGTGGTGCGGGCTGGCACCGTGCGGGCCGGCGGCCACGATGACGAAGTCCACAGCGGCGTGCCCGGCCGCGCGGATCGCGGCGGCGACGTCGGCGGCGACCTCCCGCTCGGTACGGCCCGGGCGCAGCCACTGCCCCATCCGCCGGTGCACGGCGTCGATCGCCGCGCCCGCCTCGGCCAGCGCCGCCACCTCGGCCGGCGACTTGCGGATCCGCAGCTCGCGCAGCACCTCGGAGGCGAGCCGCTGGGTCGCGTCGGGCAGCGCGGCGCGCAGGGCGAGCACCTGCTGCGCCCACATCCGGTCGGCGATCCCGACGGCGCGTACCGGGCCGGGCAGGGCGGCGCGGACCAGCGGCCACGGGTCGTCGCCGTCGGCGTGGTCGACGATGCGGAAGCCGGCCCCGGGGGCGGCCTCGGCGTCGGGGCGTTCCAGCACCGGCACCACGAGCGTGGGCTCCCCCTCGGCGGGCAGCACCAGGCAGGTGAGGCGCTCGCTCTCGCGGGCGTCGTAGCCGGTCAGCCAGCGCAGGTCGGAGCCGGGGGTGAGCAGCAGCGCGTCCAGGCCCGCCGCGGCGGTGGCGCGCCGGGCCGCGGACAGTCGCCCGGCCGGGTACAGCTCCTCGGTTCCCACAGCCGAAGCTTAACGGTCGTTCGGGCGACGGCGGGAGTCCGGCCGGCGCTCCGTCGCGCCCGGCGTCGTCCTGTCGTACCGGTGGGCCATGATCCTTGTCGTCACAGCGGCACGGGTCACGGGCCGGCGACGGCGGTCCGGCGTGCCCGGAGCCGGTCGCCGGCGGGGAGGTCGGAAACGATGACGGAGGCGACGGACGCCTCGTGGCGGCACCGCAGCGTGCTGCGGGTGGCGCCACCGGCGCGGGCGCGCAAGCTGGCCAAGGTGCCCTTCGTGGAGCTGGCCGACGGCCGGCTGCAGGGGGTGGTGTCCAGCGGTTCCGACGTGGAGCGGGTCTACGTCTCCTCGGTCGCCGCCGGCAGCCACGCGGTCAACTGCAGCACCAACAACAACCGGCCCTGCGGCGGGCTGCGCGGCAGCCTGCTCTGCAAGCACCTGCACGCGCTGGCCGACGAGGCCGTGCTGCAGTACGGGATCGAGCAGGTGGCCCGCTACCTGCGCGTCGACGTCGGCGACGGCGTCGACAGCGGCACCGACCTGCTGGCCCGCACCGACGCGCGGCACGAGCCCGGCCCGGCGGCGGTGGTGTTCAGCCGCTTCCTGCGCCACCTGGCCTACCTGGAGGTCCCGCCGAGCACCACGGCGGTGCCGGAGCTGCACTGGTTCCCGGCCACGGCGGGGGTGCGCTGATGCTCGCCGCCCACCTCGCCCGGCTCACCGACGGGCCGGTCCCCGGGCTGGCCGAGACGCTCGCCGTGGTCGACGGCGTCGACGACGCGCTGACCCGCGGCCTGGCCCGGGTGAGCGAGCCGGACGCCGCCGCCTGGGCCGCGTTGGCCGGCGCGGTCGCCGGCACCCCGCTGGCCGACCGCACCGCCGACGCGGTCCGCGCGGCGACCACCGGCGCGCCGACCGAGGCGCACCTGGCCGTCCTCGCCGGCGCCCGCGCGGCGTTGCTCGGCGCGGCGCACGACGCGCTGCTCGACCGGGTCGACGCGGCGCTCGGCCGCTCCCGGGCCCCCTGGGCCGCCGCGCCCGACCTCGCGCCGGATCCGCCGCCCGCCGTCGCCGGGGCGCGGGCCTGGCTGCACGAGCTGGCCCTCGCCGGCTGGCGCGGCGCCGACCACGACCTGGTCTCCGACGCCGCCGCGCCGGTGGAGGCCGCACTCGCCGTGCCGGGCCTGCGCCGGCTCGCGGTGCTGCTGGACGGCCTCGCCGCCGAACTGCGCGCCGGCCTGCCGGTGGCCGCCATGCCCCGGGTGCCGGCCCGCCGGTGGGCCGACCTGTGGTCCCGGGCCGTCCTGCTCGCCGCCGGGGGTGCCACCGAGGCCGCTGCCCCGGACACCGTCTCCGGCCGCCTGCTGCCGCTCGGCGTCGACGTGCACGAGCACGACACCGCGTTCCAGGCGCAGCTGCACGCCCTGCTCGAACCGGCCGGCGGCGGCGACGTCCGCCTGGTCCGGGTCACCGTGGCCGCGGCGAAGGTCGCCACCATCGTCGGGTCGGCCGGCTGGCGGCTGCTCGAGGCGTACCCGGTCCTGCTCAAGGCCCTGGCCGAGCGGCGGGCCGTGACCGTCACCGACCTGCCCGCCCACGGCGGCGACCTGCGCTGGGTCGACGAGCGGGCCGAACTCGCCGACCCGACCGACCCGTTCGCCGCCGCCCGGGTGCTGCTGGCCGGCGCCACCGCGGCCGCGACCCCGCCGCTGACCCGGCACCCGGCCGCGATCGCCGAACCGGTGCTGGTCGAGGGCTACACCGCCCGCGACGACGACGGCGGCCTGTTCTTCGACCTCGACGGCCGCGCGGTCCCGGTGGCCGTCGACCGGCTGCCGGCCGCCGGGCCGCTCACCCCGGCGTCGGTCGCCGCCTCCACCGCCTGCCTCGCGCTGCTGCGCTGGGACGACGGCCGTTGGCTGCTGCAACCCCTGGCGGTGCGGGCCACCGTGAAACGGCAGGCCGTCGAGGCGCACAACGGCGACTGGGCGTGCGGCGTCACCGACCCGAAGACGGCGAAGGCCGAGGCCAGGGCGGGCGACGCCGTGGCCGTGCTGCGCGAACGCGCGGGACGGTTGCTGCGCCGATGACCGACGACCGCGCCCACGCCAACCGCCGCCAGGTGCTCTACTGGCGGCTGCTCGCCCGCCTGTTCCACCCCGACGAGCAACCCGGCCTGGAGTCGGCGAGCGTCGCCGTGGTCGACGACCTCGGCCTGCCCGCCGCGCTGCTGGACCCCGCCGTCTCCGTCGACACCGTCGTGCAGCGCTTCCCGGCGCTCGCCGACGAGCTGCGCGGCCTGCTCACCGACGACGACACCCCGGGCACCGCCGGGCCGTTCCAGCCCGGCGAGACCGGGGTACGCCGCGCCGCGCTGGTGTCCAAGCTCCTGCTCAACGTGTTCGCCACCGGCTCCGGCGAGGTCAGCGCCGGACAGCTCGCCCGCTGGCAGGCCGACGCCGGCTGGTTCGAGCAGGCCTGCGGCGTCGACGCCGGCGAGCTGCGTCGCGGCGGCGCCGGCCTCGGGGCCACCCTCGCCGGCATCGAGGGCGACCTGGTCAGCCGGATGCGGCTGCGCGAGGTGCTCGCCGACCCGACGTTGGCCGCCCGGCTCACCCCGAGCATGTCGCTGATCGAGCAGCTGCTGCGCGACAAGTCGAACCTGTCGGGGGTGGCGCTGGCCAACGCCAAGTCGTTGATCCGCCGCTACGTCGACCAGGTCGCCGAGGTGCTGCGCACCCAGGTCGCGCAGGCCACCGTCGGCACGGTCGACCGGTCGGTGCCGCCCAAGCGGGTCTTCCGCAACCTCGACCTGGACCGCACGATCTGGCAGAACCTCACCAACTGGAGCCCGGACGACGAGCGCCTCTACGTCGACCGGCTCTACTACCGGCAGACCGCCCGGCGGACCACCCCGGCCCGGCTCGTCGTGGTGGTCGACCAGTCCGGCTCGATGGTCGATTCCATGGTCAACTGCACCATCCTCGCCTCCATCTTCGCCGGGCTGCCCAAGGTCGACGTGCACCTGATCGCGTACGACACCCGGGCGCTGGACCTCACCCCCTGGGTGCACGACCCGTTCGAGGTGCTGCTGCGCACCAACCTCGGCGGCGGCAACGACGGCCCGGTCGCCATGGCCCTGGCCCGCCCCAAGATCGTCGAGCCGCGCAACACCGTGCTGGTGTGGATCTCCGACTTCTACGAGTTCGACAGGTCGCAACCGCTGTTCGACGGCATCGAGGCGGTCCACCGCTCCGGGGTGAAGTTCATCCCGGTCGGCTCCGTCAACAGCTCCGGCCACCAGAGCGTCAACCCCTGGTTCCGGCAGCGCTTCAAGGACCTCGGCACCCCCGTCATCTCCGGCCACATCCGCAAGCTCGTCACCGAGCTGAAGAACTTCCTCACCTAGGAGAGCACCCCTGATGTCCGACATGCTCCGCGCCCCCGCCGAGGTCAAGTACGCCGACGAGCTGGCCTACCTGGAATCGGTCGACACCGGGCCGAAGCCGTTCTCCTGGCGGCTGAGCCCGCGCATGGTCCGCCTGTTCGTGCTCGGCTCCGAACGCGCCGACGGCCTCGACCGGGAGATCCCGCAGAAGTGGTTCGGCGACCGCAGCTTCGTCGAACGCAGCATCGTCACCCTCGCCTCCGACCGTGGCCTGCTGCTCGTCGGCGACCCCGGCACCGGCAAGAGCTGGCTCGCCGAGCTGCTCTCCGCCGCCATCTGCCGCAACTCCACGCTGGTCGTGCAGGGCACCGCCGGCACCACCGAGGACCACATCAAATACTCCTGGAACGTGTCCATGGTCATCGCCCGCGGCCAGTCCCGCGAGTCGATGATCCCCTCGCCGATCATGACGGCGATGGAGCAGGGCGTGATCGGCCGCTTCGAGGAGCTGACCCGCTCCACCAGCGACGTCCAGGACGCCCTCATCTCGATCCTGTCCGAGAAGTACGTCTCCATCCCCGAGCTGGACCACGACAACATCGTCTTCGCCAAGCCCGGCTTCTCGATCATCGCCACCGCCAACAGCCGCGACCGGGGCGTCAACGACCTCTCCTCCGCCCTCAAGCGCCGGTTCAACTTCGTCCGCATCCCGGTCGTCACCAACAAGCGCAGCGAGGCCGAGATCGTCCGCTTCCGCACCGAGGAACTGCTGCGCCGGCACCGCATCGAGCTGGACGTACCGCCCACGCTGCTCGACATCCTGCTGCAGAGCTTCGCCGACCTGCGCGCCGCCGCGACCGCCGCGAGCAGCGAGGACGAGAAGCTGGAGTCGGCGCTGTCCACCGCCGAGCAGATCGGCGTGCTCGAGGACGCCATCCTGCACAGCCAGTTCTTCGGCGACCGCACCCTGCGCGCCCAGACCCTCGCCGGGTCGCTGATGGGCTCGCTGGCCCGCCGCAGCCCGGAGGACCTGGCCATCCTCAACAAATACCTGCACGGCGTGGTCGAACCCCGGGCCAAGGCCGACGACGGCGGCGACTGGGCCGGTTTCCTCGACGGCGGCCGCCAGGCCATCGCCTCGCTGTCGTGACCGCGCCCGCCCCGACCGGCCTGTTCGGCGCGCTGCGCGAGCAGCTCACCGACGCGGCCGCCGCCTTCGCCGACTCCCCCGACGCGCTCGCCGGCATCCTCGCCGGCATGGTCGACGACGTCGACCGGGCGCTGCGCGAGCGGCTGGAGATCTTCCCGGTCTGCCACCACTCCCCCGCCTCCGCCCTCGCCATGGCCCGCCGCCTGCGCGCCCGCCCGCCGAAGGTGATCTACCTGGAGCTCTGCGAGGACCTGCGCCCTCTCCTCGACGAGCTGCGCAACTGCCGCCTGCCGGTGGCGGTGCAGGCGTTCGCCACCGAACTCGACGCCTTCCCCGCCGAGTGGAGCCCGCTGAGCGTCATCGCCCCGATCACCGAGGCCTCCGCGGAATACCAGGCCATCGCGTACGCGCTGGACACCCCCGGCGTGGAACTGGTGCTGGTCGACCGCTCCACCGACCACGTCTTCCAGTGGACCCCGCGCCCCGACGGCCCCGACGCGGCGGCGACGCCCGACGAGGACGCCGCGCTGCACGGCGACGCGGTCGGGGTGGAGGTCGGCGACCTGCGCCCCCGGTTCGCCGAACTGGAGGCCCACCTGCTGCACCACGGCAAGGTGCGGCACTGGTCGGAGTGGTGGGACCAGTACGTCGAACGACCGCTCGCCGACGCCGACCACGACACCTACCGGCAGGTGATGGTGCTCATCGGCAGCCTGTTCCGGCGGCTGCGCCCCACCGCGTCCGCCCGCGACGACCGCGACGAGGACCGCGAGCGGCACATGTGGACGCGGATGCGCCAGCACCTCGCCGCCACCGGCGCCGACCCGGCCGACTGTCTCTACGTCTGCGGCGCGTTCCACGCCGCGAGCCGCGTCGAACAGTTCGGGCTCGACTCCACCGCGCCCGACTTCGCGATCAGCCCCCGCACCGGCACCCGCTGGCGCTACGGGCTCATCCCGTCCAGCCACTCGGCGATCGAGGCGCAGTTCGGCCTCGCCCCGGGCACCGTTTCCATCGCCGCCGCGAACTGGACCACCGCGGTGGCCCGGACCCGGCTCACGCCGTACCGACTGGCCGGGCAGCAGACCGGGAAGAAGGGCCGGCGCGCCCGCACCGCCCCCGCCACCGCCGCGCCGGAGACGAGCACCGACCGGCTCACCGGCTTCCTCGCCGCCCCGCCCACCCTCGACGGGCTGGACGAGGCGGAGCTGCGCGGTTGGTGCGTCGACATCGTCCGGCTCGCCCGCCGCAACGGCTACCTCGCCAGCACCGCCGACGCGATCGCCGTGTTCGAGACGTCGATCCTGCTGGCCAACCTGCGCAACCGCGCCCGACCGACGCCCTACGACTTCGCCGACGCCGCGGTCACCTGCATCGAGAAGGACGTGGTGCCCGGCCGGCGCGACGTCCGCCGGCTCTGCGAGATCCTGCTCGGCGGCGACCGGATCGGCCAGGTCGGATACGACTCCCTCCCGCCCCTGGCCCGCGACGTCCTGGACCGGCTCCGCCCACTCGGCCTCGACCTGGAACGGCGCACCGTGCAGCGGGCCCTGCTCGACCTGCGCGCCGACCCGGCCCTGGAACCCTGCTCCGACCTGCTGTGGATGCTGCGACACCTGCTGCCCGCCGACGCCGTCCGCCCGATCATGGGCGAGCGCCGCCTCGGCCACCGCTCCACCCAGGAGAGCTGGGACCTCGCCCTCGGCCGCAACCAACGCGCCCTCATCGAGCTGGGCTACGAGGGCGTCACCGTCGAGCAGGTGCTGGAGCAACGGCTGCGGCGCGCGGTCCGTGGACCGGACGCCACCGCGGCCGGCGCGCTCGCCGCCGTCGAGGACGCGATCCGCCTGCTCGACAGCCCCCGCCTGGTCGACGAACTCGGCACCCGGGCGGTCGAACTGCTCGCCGCCGAACGCACCGTGGACGACGCGCCCGAGGTGCTGCGCCGCATCCGACGGTTGCTCGCCCACCACCGCACCACCGCGCCCGCGCTGCCGGCGTGGTGCCAGGCGTTCGTCACCACCGGATACGCCCACTACTGCACGCTGCTGCCCACCGCGTTCGTCGACGAGGCGACCGGCGTCCGGCAGGTCGGCGCGATGCTCGGCTTCCTGTTCGGCATGGAGAGCCTCGCCCTGTCGCTCGGGTGCGACCGGTCCCAGCTCGAACTGGCCGTCGCCCAGGCCCATCCGGAGACGCCGGCCAAGGTGGCGCTGCTCTGGGCCGCCCACCATCAGCTCGGCCTGCTGCCGCTGGCCCAGCTGCGTGAAGGCTGCGCCGAACTGCTGGCCAACCCGCTGGTCGTGCCGGCGTTCCCGCAGTACCTGTCGGGCTTCGTGCACGCGCTCGAACCGGTGCCCGGGCTGGCGCCGTTCGTCGTGGAGACCATGTCGGCCGCGTTCGCCGGCCTGCCCGACCCGGTGCTGCTGCCCTGGCTGCCCACCCTGATCACCACGCTGCGCGAGCACGGCGCCGAACTGGTGCCGCTGCTGGTCCGCGAGGCGGAACACACCTTCCCCGCCACGCTGCCCGCGTTGGACGCCTGGACACCGCCGTGGTCCGCCGGGCCCACGCCGACGGAGGCGCCGACGGAGGCGCCGACGGAGGCGCCGACGACAGTGGTCGGGGCCGGCGCGGTGCACGGCCTGCTGGGCGCCCATCCGGAGGTCGTGGACGCGGTGGCCGCGCTGCTCGGCTGCGACGCCCCCTGGCGCTCTCCCACCGGCGAGGCCTCGCCGGCCGACGCCGCGTCGGCGCTGGTCGCCGCGCATCCGGCCACCACGCACGCGGTGGCGGCGCTGGTGACGTCGGGCTGACCGCTGCGGCGCCGGTCCTCGCCCGTCGATCCGCCGGGTGCGGACCGGCGCCGCGCGGCCCGGTGCGGTCCGACCCGGAGCGGCTTGCGGGCCGCGGGCACCATGGGGTCGTGATCCGCTTCCTGCTGAACCTGCTGTGGCTCGTCTTCGGCGGCGGCCTCGTCCTGGCCCTGGGCTACGGCGTCGCCGCCCTGATCTGCTTCGCGCTCGTCGTCACCATCCCGTTCGGCGTCGCCTCGCTGCGGCTCGCCTCGTACTCGCTGTGGCCGTTCGGCCGCACCCTCGTGTCCAAGCCGGGCGCCGGTCTCCCCTCCGGCCTGGCCAACGTGCTCTGGGTGGTGCTGGCCGGCTGGTGGCTCGCCCTGTCGCACATCCTCGCCGGCGTCGCGCTCTGCGTGACCGTCATCGGCATCCCGTTCGGGGTGGCCAACTTCAAGCTGGTCCCGGCGGCGCTGTGGCCGCTCGGCCAGGAGGTCGTCGAGACGCCCTGACCCAGACCGCAGGCCGATCCCCTTCCCGCCGCCTGTCGAGCTGATATCGCGAACGACTCAGCCGACGGGCGGCGGCCGGTCCGCCCCTCGACACCTCCCGCGCCGGTCGCAGCCACGTCGGGGCGGCACAGGCGGGTACGCCCAGCAGTCGCCGCACGGTCCGGCGCCTGGCCCGCGTCCGGTCGCCCGCCCGGCCGGTCCGCGCGCAGGGGCGGGGCGAAGGGGCGTCAGGGCGAGCCCAGGAGCGCGGCAATGGGAGTGGTCCGACCCGCCGGGGCCGGGTCAGTGAGTCGTTCGCGATATCAGCTCGACAGGCGGTGTCCGGCGTACCGTCCCGCTCCCCCTCCCGTGGTCACCCACCGGGAGTCGGCACCGTGGTCGGCCGCAACATCGTCCGCGCACAAGAGGCTCCGGGGCGGAGACGGACGTGGTGAGGAGACGAGCCGGCCGGGCGAGGGGCGTCCAGGCCCGCAGGAGCTGCCGTTCGGGCCGACGTCACGGCCGACGCCGACACACCTCGTAGAGCGTCCTAGGAGGCTGGGGTGAGTCCGAAACGGGCTCGCGAGCCCGGCGAGGTGGTTACGGTCGGTGATGTGGGGGGTCGGGACGGGGTGGTCGAGGCGCTCAAGGCGGATCCGACGATGTCGGGCCTGCGCCAGTCGCTGGAGTTCTACCACGGCGACCCGGCCCGCGACGCGGCGCTGGACGCGTTCTACGCGCCCCTGGTCCGCGCCGGTGACCTGGTCTTCGACGTCGGCGCGCACGTCGGCGACCGGCTGGGCAGCTTCCGCCGGCTCGGCGCGCGGGTGGTGGCGGTGGAGCCGCAGCCGCTGTGCGCCCGTGCCCTGCGCGCCCTCCACGCCGACGATCCGGCGGTGACCGTGGTGCAGGCCGCGTGCGGCGCCGCCACCGGGCCGGTACGGCTGCACGTCAACTCCGCGAACCCGACGGTCTCCACCGCCTCCCCCGGCTTCGTCCGGGCCGCCGCCCAGGCCGCCGGGTGGCGGGACGAGACCTGGGACGACGAGATCGAGGTGGCCGGCACCACGCTGGACGCGCTGGTCGAGGCGTACGGGGTGCCGGCGTTCGTGAAGATCGACGTGGAGGGGTTCGAGGACGCGGTGCTGGCCGGCCTGAGCCGTCCGGTGCCGGCGCTGTCGTTCGAGTTCACGACCATCGCGCGGGACCTGGCCGCCGACTGCCTGGACCGGCTGACCGCGCTCGGTTTCACCCGGTTCACCGTGGCGCTCGGTGACGAGATGGCCTTCGACCTGCCCGGCTGGCGCCCGGCGGCCGAGGTGGCGGCACACCTGCGCGCGTTGCCGCACGACGCCAACTCCGGCGACGTGTACGCGCGAACCTGACGTCCATCCACAGAGGACGGATGGATCGAGCCCGAAGGCGCATCGACGCTGCTCATCGCCGTGATCGACACATCCGCTGCCCGGCGACTTTTTTCAGGTGTCGAACTTAGCCATGGTTTGTTACCTGGCTGTTATTGACGTGACCGGCGCCACTTCGGTTGACTGCCACGGAACCGCTTCCGCAACCGGTTCCGAAACACCCCGCTCATCCCTGCGACCCGGGAGCGTCACGTGCCGATCACCATCGCCGACGTCGCCACCCGCGCCGGGGTGAGCAAGACGACGGTCTCCCGGGTGCTCAACGGCAAGGGCGAGGTGCACATCCGCACCGCCGACCGGGTCCGGGCCGTGATCAGCGACCTCGGGTACGTGCCGAGCGCCCGGGCGGTCGGCCTGGCCCGCGGGCGTACCCGGGTGGTCGGCATGCTGGTGCCCGCGCTGACCTGGCCCTGGATGGGCGAGGTGCTCCAGGGCGCGGCCGAGGCGGTCGAGGCCGAGGGCTACGGGATGCTGCTGTTCACCTGCACCCGCGGTGACGAGTCGATGCGGCGCTTCGCCTCGCAGGTCTCCGCGAAGTCCTTCGACGGGCTGCTCGTGGTCGAGCCCGAGGGCACCCTGGACTACATCACCGAGCTGCACCGGCGCGGCCTGCCGGTCATCCTCATCGACGACCGCGGGCACCAGCCCGGCTTCCCGTCGGTGCGGACCACCAACGAGGACGGCGCGCGGGCCGCCGCCGCGCACCTGCTGTCGCTCGGACGCCGACGACCGCTGGTCATCACCGGCCTGCGCCGCTTCGGCTGCACCCGGGAACGGCTCGCCGGGTTCGCCGACGGCTACGCCGCCGCCGGCGTACCGATCGGGCCGGAACGGGTGGTGGAGGGCGACTTCACCTTCGAGTGCGGACGCGAGGCGGTGCGGCGGCTGCTCGCCCGGGGGGTGGCGTTCGACGCGGTCTTCGCCCACAACGACCTCTCCGCCGCCGGCGCGCTGCAGGCGCTGCGCGACGCCGGCCGGCGCGTCCCGCAGGACGTCGCGGTGGTCGGCTTCGACGACCTGCCGCTGGCCGGGCACACCCATCCCCCGCTCAGCTCGGTGCACCAGCCGCTGCGGGAGATGGGCGCCGCCGCCGCCCGGCTCCTCATCGCCCACCTCACCGGCACGCCGCTGCCGGACACCCCGACCGTCATCCCGACCGGCTTCGCCGCCCGCGCCTCCACCCGCGTCACCTGACCCCACCCCGCCGGACCCCGGCGACCACGCCGGCGGGCGCACGCCCGCCGGTGGCACCACCGCACACCCTCCATCCACCACATCCCGCCCGAGGAATGCGGGACCACCGAGGGAGACCTCCATGAGAAGACGGCAACTCCTCGCCGTCGCGCTGGCCGGCGCGATGGTCACCACCACGGTCGCCGCGTGCGGCGACAGCCCGAACGCGAACAAGAAGAGCGGCCAGGCCGCGACCGTGCTCAACGTCGGCATGCCCAACGGTCCGCAGGCCGAGAACAACAACCCGTTCCTCACCACCTCGGCCGCCGCGTCGCTGGGCTACCGCTGGCAGATCTACGAGCCGCTGATGATGTGGAACCCGGTCAAGCCGGCCGAGCCGTTCAAGCCCTGGCTGGCCACCAAGGCCGAGTGGTCGGCGGACTACAAGTCGGTCAAGGTGACCGTCCGCGACAACGCCACCTGGTCCGACGGGCAGAAGGTCACGGCCGAGGACGTCGCCTTCACCTACAACCTGGTCAAGAAGTTCCCGGCGCTCAACGACCAGGGCGTGCCGTACACGGACGCGACCGCGAGCGGCAACGAGGTCACCATCTCCATGTCCAGCCCGCAGTTCGTCAACCAACAGAAGGTGCTGTGGCGGGTGCCGATCGTGCCCAAGCACCTCTGGGAGAAGATCAGCGACCCGACCACCGACCCGGTGAAGCAGCCGGTCGGCAGCGGGCCGTACACGTTGAAGTCGTTCACCCCGGCGACGACGACGCTCACGGTGCGCGACAGCGGCTACTGGCAGGACGCGCCGAAGGTGAAGGAGCTGCGCTTCACCTCGTACACCGACAACAGCGCGCAGACCACGGCGCTGGCCAACGGCGAGTCGGAGTGGAGCTTCGTCTTCATCCCCAACTACCAGGCCGTGTTCGTGGCCAAGGACCAGAAGAACCACAAGGTGTGGGCGCCGCCGGTGCTCGGCATCCACGGCCTCTACCTGAACACCACGAAGAAGCCGTTCGACGACCCGACGCTGCGCAAGGCGATGAACATGGTCGTCGACCGCGCGGACATCTTCACCACCGCCGAGGCCGCGTACTTCCACCCCGAGGTGAAGAGCGTGACCGGCCTGCCCAGCCCGGCCGGCGACTCCTTCATCGCGGCGGAGTACAAGGGCCAGGAGCACAAGGTCGACGTCGAGGGCGCCAAGGCGCTGCTCACCGGCGCCGGCTACAAGCTCGACGGCACCACGCTGAAGGACAAGAGCGGCAAGCCGGTCACGATCAAGCTGACCGACCCGGCCGGTTGGTCCGACTACCAGACCAGCCTGGAGATCGTGAAGGACAACCTGTCCAAGATCGGCATCGCGGCGACCATCGACAAGGCCAACCAGGACGCCTGGTTCCGCAACGTCGAGCAGGGCAACTTCGAGGCCACGTTCCGGTGGACCGAGAGCGGCGCGACGCCGTACGACATCTACCGGACGATCATGGACGGCCGGGTGCTCAAGCCGATCGGCACCGCCTCGCCGGCCGGCAACTTCGGCCGGTTCCAGAGCAAGGAGGCCACCGACGCGCTGGTCTCGTACGCCAACGCGACCGACGACGCCACCCGCACCGCCGCCCTGGCCACGCTCCAGAAGATCTTCGTGGAGCAGGTGCCGATGATCCCGGTCGGCGCGGACAACATCGGCGGCGCGTACAGCACGAAGAACTGGACCGGCTGGCCGGACGACGCGAACCCGTACGGCGCGCTCCAGCCCACCCAGCCCAACGCGCTGGACGTGGTGCTGCACCTCAAGCCGGCCGCCGGCTGACCCGGCGCCGCCTCCCCGGCCGGGACGACCGGCCGGGGAGGCGGGCCCGCCCCCGACCCGGCAACCCCAGACAGGAATGCGGCATGACGACGACCGAGAGCGCCCAGGCGCCGGTCGACGAGGTGGTGCTGGAGGCCGTCGGCCTGACCAAGCACTTCCCCGTCCGCCGGCGGTTGCGCAGTCTCCTCTCCCGGACCCCGACGGTGGTGCACGCCGTCGACGACGTGTCCATCGCGCTGCGCCGTGGGCGGGTGACCGCGCTGGTCGGCGAGTCCGGCTCCGGCAAGTCCACGGTGGCCCGGCTGCTGGCCCAGCTCTACCCGCGCACCGCCGGCGACATCCGGCTGCACGGCGCGTCGACCCGGGTCCGCGGCGGCCGCCCGTTCCGCGCCTACGTGCGCCGGGTGCAGCTGATCCTGCAGGACCCGTTCGCCTCGCTGAACCCGGTGCACACGGTCCGTTACCACCTCACCCGCTCGCTGCGCATCCACGGTAACGCGGGCACCGGCCCCGACGGGCTGGAGCGGGCGCTGGCCGACCTGCTCACCCGGGTCAGCCTCACCCCGCCGGAGCGCTACCTCGACGCGTTTCCGCACGAGCTGTCCGGCGGCCAACGCCAACGCGTCGCCATCGCCCGGGCGCTCGGCGCGAACCCCGAGGTGCTGCTCGCCGACGAGCCGGTGTCGATGCTGGACGTGTCGATCCGCCTGGGCGTGCTCAACCTGTTGCAGGACCTCAAGGACCGGCTCAACCTGGCCATCCTCTACATCACCCACGACATCGCCTCGGCCCGCTACTTCGCCGACGAGACGATCGTCATGTACGCGGGACGGATGGTCGAGGGCGGTGACAGCGAGACGGTCACCCAGCGGCCGGCCCACCCGTACACCCGGTTGTTGACCGACTCCGCGCCGGACCCGGAACGGATCACCGGCGCGGGCGCCGACGCCACCGGGGCCGGCGAGCGCGGGCACGGTGAGCCGCCCAGCCTGATCCACCCGCCCGCCGGCTGCCGGTTCCACCCGCGCTGCCCGCACGCCATGGCGCGGTGCACCAGCGAGCTGCCGCCCGCGATCCCAGTCGACGACCGCCCCGGGCACTGGGCGGCGTGCTGGCTGTTCGACCCGGCCACCGTCGCGGCGGAGAACGGCGTGGCCGAGGAGGCGACCCGATGAGGTTCCTGCTGCAACGGGTGGCCTTCTACCTGTTCACGGCGTGGGCGGCGATCACCCTCAACTTCTTCATCCCCCGGATGGTGCCGGGCGATCCGGTGCAGTCGCTGATCTCCCGCAACCAGGGCCGGATCAGCGCCGACGCGATCGCGTCGCTGCGGGTGCTGTTCGGGCTGGACTCCGACCGCAACCTGTGGGAGCAGTACGTCGCCTACTGGGGCCAACTCCTGCACGGCGATCTGGGGCTGTCGTTCACCTTCTTCCCGGCGCCGGTGTCCGAGGTGATCGGGAACAGCCTGCCGTGGACCGTCGGCCTGGTCGGTGTCACCACCATCGTCAGCTTCCTGCTCGGCACCGCGCTCGGCGTGGGCGCCGGCTGGCGGCGCGGCTCGTGGATCGACGGGCTGCTGCCGGCCACCACGTTCCTGTCCTCGATCCCCTACTTCTGGCTGGGCCTGGTGGCGATCGCGCTGTTCGCCGGCCCGGGCAGCTTCTTCCCCTCCTCCGGCGGCTACGAGCCGGGCCTGGTGCCGGCGTTCGACGCGTACTTCATCCCCAGCGCGCTGCAGCACAGCATCCTGCCCGCGGCGACCATCCTGGTCTCCTCGATGAGCGGCTGGATCCTCAGCATGCGCAACATGATGGTCACCGTCTCCAGCGAGGACTACATCACCGTCGCGCACGCCAAGGGCCTCTCCGAGCGCCGGGTGGCGCTCAGCTACGCCGCCCGCAACGCGCTGCTGCCCAACGTCTCCGGCTTCGCGCTGTCGCTCGGCTTCATCGTCGGCGGCACGCTGCTCGTGGAGATCGTCTTCTCCTACCCGGGCCTGGGGTTCCAGCTCTTCCAGGCCGTCGGCAGCAAGGACTACCCGCTCATGCAGGGCATCTTCCTCATCATCACCATCTCGGTGCTGGTGGCGAACCTGCTCGCCGACGTCGCGTACCTGCTCCTCGACCCGCGGACCCGAAAGAGCTGAGCGATGACACTATCCCCGTCGAGCATCGAGCAGGTCATCCCCAGCCAGGGGGCGATGGCGCAGCCGTCGGCCCGGGCCCGGCGCCGCCGGTTCCGCTTCGTCGCCAACGCCAAGGCCGCCACCGGCCTGGCCATCCTGGCCGGGTACGCGCTGCTGGCGGTCATCGGGCCGTGGATCGCGCCGTACGACCCGGACGCGCGCAGCGTCGACGTGCTCCAGGCGCCGTCGGCCCGGCACTGGTTCGGCACCACCCACCTCGGGCAGGACATCTTCAGCCAGATCCTGGTCGGCGCGCGCAGCGTGGTCGTGGTGGGCCTGATCGCCGGCGTGCTGGCCACGATCCTGTCCGTCCTCATCGGCGTGACCGCCGGCTACCTGGGCGGCGCGGCCGACGAGAGCCTGTCCGCCCTGTCCAACGTGTTCCTGGTGATCCCCGCGCTGCCGCTGATCATCATCGTGGCGTCGCTGGTCGACCAGGCCGGTGAGCTGCTGGTCGCGTTGATCATCGGGCTCACCTCGTGGGCGTGGGGCGCCCGGGTGCTGCGCGCCCAGACACTGTCGTTGCGCCGCCGCGACTACGTCGAGGCGGCCCGGGCCACCGGCGAGCGGACCTGGCGGATCATCGGGTTCGAGATCCTGCCCAACCTGACCGCGATCATCGCCTCCGGCTTCGTCGGCACCGTGATCTTCGCGGTGATGTCGGAGATCACCCTGGCGTTCATCGGCATCTCGTCGGTCAGCTCCTGGAACTGGGGCACCATCCTGTTCTGGGCGCAGGGCCAGCAGGCGCTCGCCCAGGGCGCGTGGTGGTGGTTCGTGCCGGCCGGGCTGGCCATCGCGCTGCTCGGCACCGCGCTCGCGCTGATCAACTTCGGCATCGACGAGTTCGTCAGCCCCCGCCTGCGCACCGGCGGCCGGACCCGGATCCGCACCGCCGACGGCCGCACGGTCCGGATGCGCGTCGGGTTCACCCCGGTGCTGGCCCCGAAGCCGGCCCCCGTTCCGATGCAGGACACCCGGAAGGACGTCGCCCCATGAACGACAAGGTGCTGGAGGTCCGCGGGTTGTGCGTCGACTACGGCGTCGGCGCGGAGGCGGTGCGGGCGGTCCGCGACGTCGACCTGACGCTGCACCGGGGTGAGGTGCTCGGCCTGGCCGGGGAGAGCGGCAGCGGCAAGTCCACCCTGGCGTACGGGCTGACCCGGCTGCTGCCCCCGCCGGGCGTGGTCAGCGGCGGCCAGGTCGTCTACCACCCGGCCGACGGGCCGCCGGTGGACGTGCTGACGCTCAGCCCGGCCCGGCTGCGCGAGTTCCGGTGGGCGGAGACGTCGATCGTGTTCCAGGGCGCGATGAACTCGCTGAACCCGGTGCACAAGGTCTCCACCCAACTGTTCGACGTGATCCGGGCGCACGAGCCGAAGAGCACCGCGGCGAGCCGGCTGGCCCGCGCGAAGGAGCTGCTGCGGCTGGTCGGCATCGCCGCCGACCGGCTGGACAGCTACCCGCACCAGCTCTCCGGCGGCATGCGGCAGCGCGTCATGATCGCGATGGCGCTGGCGCTGGAGCCGCAGGTGGTCATCATGGACGAGCCGACCACCGCGCTGGACGTGGTGATGCAGCGGCAGATCCTCGGCCAGCTCGCCGAGCTGCGCGACCGGCTCGGCTTCGCGGTGCTGTTCATCACCCACGACCTGTCGCTGCTGGTGGAGTTCTCCGACCGGATCGCCATCATGTACGGCGGCCGGATCGTCGAGGAGGCGCCCGCCGCCCGGCTGTACGCCGAGCCGCTGCACCCGTACACCGAGGGGTTGCTGCACTCGTTCCCGGCGTTGCGCGGGCCGCGCCGGGAGCTGACCGGCATCCCCGGCTCCCCGCCGGACCTGCGCGCCATGCCGTCGGGGTGCGCGTTCCACCCCCGCTGCCCGAGAGCCTTCGACCCGTGCGACGAACGCCTGCCGGTGCTGGGCCCGCCCGGCGTCGACGACCCGACCCGGGCTGTCGCGTGCTGGCTGCACCCGGCCGTCGCGCCCCTGTCCCGCTGACCCGCCCGAGCCCACCCGCTACCCGCGAGGAGAACCATGGACACCGACCTCACCCGTCCCCGCGTCGAACAGGTCGACCCGATCGACACGCTGCCGCCGACCTTCCGGTGGGGGGTGGCGACGTCGTCGTACCAGATCGAGGGCGCGGTGGCCGAGGACGGCCGCACTCCGTCGATCTGGGACACCTTCTGCCGGGTCCCCGGGGCGGTGGCCAACGGCGACCACGGCGACGTGGCCTGCGACCACTACCACCGGATGCCCGAGGACGTCGCGCTCATCGCCGACCTGGGGCTGGACACCTACCGGTTCTCGGTGGCCTGGCCGCGGGTGCAACCGGGCGGGCGCGGCCCGGCCAACCCGGCCGGGCTGGCCTTCTACGACCGGCTGGTGGACGAGCTGCTCGGCCGCGGCGTCGACCCGTGGGTGACGCTCTACCACTGGGACCTGCCGCAGGAGCTGGAGGACGCCGGCGGCTGGCCGAACCGGGACACCGCCTACCGGTTCGCCGACTACGCGGAGCTGGTCTTCGCCGCGCTCGGCGACCGGGTCCGCACCTGGACCACGCTGAACGAGCCGTGGTGCTCGGCCATGCTCGGCTACGCCTACGGCGACCACGCCCCCGGCCGGCGGAACCTGGGCGACGGCATCGCCGCCGCGCACCACCTGCTGCTCGGGCACGGGCTGGCGACGCGGCGGCTGCGGGCGGCGGCGCAGTCGCCGATCGAGCTGGGCCTGACCGTGAACCTGTCGACGGCCGACCCGGCGACCGACAGCGCGGCCGACCGGGACGCCGCGCGGGCGGCGGACGGGCTGGGCAACCGGCTCTACCTGGACCCGGTGCTGCGCGGTGAGTACCCGCAGGACGTGGTGGCCGACCTGGCCGCCGAGGGGGTGCGGATCCCGGTGCAGGACGGCGACCTGGAGGTCATCGCCACCCCGATCGACGTGCTCGGGGTGAACTACTACTTCGGGCAGCTGCACTCCGGGGTGGACGAGCAGGGCCGGGAGCGCGACGACGACGGCCGGCCGGTGCGCCGGGTGGTCCGCCGGGACCTGCCGCGCACGGCGATGGACTGGGAGATCGTGCCGGAGTCGTTCACCGACCTGCTGGTGCGACTGCACCGCGACTACCCGGGCGTGCCCATGGTGATCACCGAGAACGGGGCGGCGTTCGACGACAAGCCGGACGCCGAGGGATTCGTGGCCGACGACGACCGGGTCGACTACCTGACCGAGCACCTGCGGGCGGTGGCCCGGGCCCGGCAGGCGGGCGCGGACCTGCGCGGCTACTTCGCCTGGTCGCTGCTGGACAACTTCGAGTGGGCGTACGGATACGACAAGCGGTTCGGCATCGTCCGGGTGGACTACGAGACGCAGCGCCGCACCCCGAAGCGCAGCGCGCTGTGGTATCGCGACACGGTCCGGCGGGTGCGCGGGCAGCGCTGAGCCGACGACCGCGGGCGGTCGCGCGGGAGATGTCCCGGGCGGCCGCCCCGACGCGTCCGGAGGCAGGTCTGGCCGCTTTTTTCATGCCTTGACATAAGCCGGGTGCGAGCGGTTTTCTCATTCGCGGATGTCGATTGATCCGGAAGGAGCATCCGTGTCCCCCACCACCGTCGCACGTCTCGCCGGCCGCGCCGCCCTGACGCTCTGCCTCACCGCCGGCCTCGCCACCGCCGTCCCCGCCGCCCCCGCGCACGCCGCCGGCGAACGGGTCGACGTCTGGCTCACCACCACCTCCGACTCCGGCGGCCGGACGGTCACCCGGGGTCTGCAACAGCAGAGCCCGCTGGCCTTCGCCGCCACCAGCCCCGGCGCCACGCACACCGTCACCGTCGACGAGAACACCAGGTACCAGCCGTTCGAGGGCGCCGGGGCGTCCATCACCGACACCACCGCGTACCTGCTGCGCGGCGGGCCGGTCAGCGCCGCCACCCGGGACGCGGTGATGCGCAAGCTGTTCAGCCCCACCGACGGCATCGGGCTGTCCTTCGTGCGCAACCCGATCGGCGCGTCCGACCTGTCCCGCCCCGGCCACGTCTCGCTCGACGACACCTGCTGCGACCTCGGCGACTTCGGCGCCAACGGCTACGACACGAACGTCGAGCTGCTGACCGCGCAGGCCCGGCAGCTCAACCCGGCGCTGCGGGTGATGGTGGTGCCGTGGAGCGCGCCCGGCTGGATGAAGGACAACGGCCGGATGGACCAGATGGGCTGGCTGAAGTGGGAGCACTACGCCACCTACGCGCAGTACCTGGTCCGCACGATCCAGGCGTACGCGGCGCGCGGCGTCACTGTCGACTACCTGTCGGTGCAGAACGAGCCGAACTGCTGCCAGGCCGGCAACCCCACCGCGATGGACTACCCGGGCATGAGCTGGAACGCCTCCGGCCTGGCCGAGCTGACCAAGAACTTCGTCTACCCGGCGTTCCGGGCCGCCGGGATCACCACCAAGGTGCTGGTGCACGACTGGAACTACGGCGACTACAACACCATCGGCTCCGGCCTGCTGGCCGACAGCGCGGTACGGACCGACCCGCTCTTCGGCGGCATCGCCTGGCACGGCTACTTCGGTGACCCGGCCGTCGGCAGCCAGGTACGCGGCCAGTATCCGGCGGTGCCGCAGTTCAGCACCGAGCACTCCGGCGGCACCTGGATCACCAACCAGCACAACGAGGACATGGCCGACATCGTCACCTACGCGCGGAACTGGAGCCGCAGCGTGGTGAAGTGGAGCCTGGCGGTCAACCAGAACATGGGCCCGCACAACGGCGGCTGCGGCACCTGCACCGGGCTGATCACCGTGCAGGAGGGCGGCGCCCGGGCCGGCCAGGTCGACTACACCATCGAGTACTACACCACCGGGCACCTGACCAAGTTCGTCCGGCCCGGCGCGACCCGGATCGACTCCACCGCCAACGGCACCGTGCCGAACGTCGCCTACCGCAACCCGGACGGCTCCAAGGCGCTGCTCGCGCACAACGGCGGCACGTCGGCCCAGTCGGTGCGCGTGGTGTGGGGCGGGCAGTCGTTCACCTACACGCTGCCGGCCCGCACCACCGCCACCTTCACCTGGTCCGGCCCGCAGTCCGGCGGCGGCGGATCGGCGACCGGCCTGGTCACCGGCATCGGCGGCAAGTGCCTGGACGTGACCGACAACGCCAGCGCCGACGGCACCCCGGTGCAGATCTGGGGCTGCTTCGGCGGCGCCAACCAGCAGTGGACCCGCGCCGCCGACGGCACGCTGCGCGCGCTCGGCAAGTGCCTGGACGTGGCCGGCGGGGGCACCGCCGACGGCACCCGGGTGCAGCTGTGGACCTGCAACGGCAGCGCCGCGCAGCAGTGGACCTGGACCGCCGGCCGGGACCTGGTCAACCCGCAGGCGAACAAGTGCCTCGACGTCACCGGCAACACCTCCGCCGACGGGGCGAAGACGCAGATCTGGAGCTGCACCGGCGGGGCCAACCAGAAGTGGACGCTGCCCTCCTGACCCGAGCGGCCGGGCCGGCGGCAGCGCCGGGCCGGCCGCTCGGCGGCGATGCCGGCCCGGCCGCTCAGCGGCCCCGCGTGACCCGGGCCGGGCGGACCGCCGGCTCGCGGGGCACACCGCCCTCGCGCAGCAGCCGGGCCATCGGCAGGGTGGCCGCGCCCATCGCGACCGCGTCCGGTCCGAGCCGGCACAGCTCGATCGAGGTCTGGGCGTACGGCTGGCGCAGCGCGTGCCGCGCGGTGGCCTCGCGGATCGCCGGCAGGTGCCGCTCGCCCAGCGCGAGCCCGGCCCAGCCGCCGAGCACCACCCGCTCCGGGTTGAACAGGTTCACCAGGTTCGCCACCCCGGCGCCGAGGTAGCCGACCGTCTCGTCGATCACCGTCGCGGCGGTGCGGCCGGTGGCGCGCAGCAGCTCGCCGAAGGCGGTCTCCTCGTCACCGCCGGCCGCCGGTCGACCCCGGTTGGCCTGCCGGAACCGGTCGAGCACCCCCTCCGCCCCGACGTACGCCTCGAGGCAGCCGAGGTTGCCGCACCGGCAGCGGCGCCCCCCGTACACGATGGTGGTGTGGCCCCACTCGCCGGCGCTGCTGTGCGCGCCGCGGTAGCCGACGCCGTCGGCGACCACGCACGCGCCCACGCCGGAGCCGACCAGGGCGACCACGGCGTGCCGGACGCCCCGGCCCGCGCCGAACCACATCTCGGCCTGCCCGAGCGTCTTCGCGCCGTTGTCGACGTGCACCGGGACGTCGGTGCCGGCGCGCAGCATCGCGCCGAGCGGGACGCCGTCCCAGCCGAGGGTCTGCGCGTGCACCACGGCGTCGGCGGTGCGCTCGACCGTGCCGGCCACGGCGACCCCGAAGCCGAGCACGGCGGTCGGGTCGACACCGGCCTGTTCGGTCACCGCGGCGAGGCCGTGCAGCAGGTGCGTGGCGACCTGGCGCGGGTCGGGCTCGGCGGCGGCGATCGGGTACTCGGCCTTGGCCAACGCGGTCATGGCCAGGTCGAACAGCTCGACCTGCACCCGGGTCTCGCCCACGTCGGCGCCGACCAGGTAGCCGTAGCCGGGGGCCACGCGCAGCAGCACCCGGGGCCGGCCGCCGTCGGACTCGACCGAGCCGGCCTCCTCGACCAGTCCCTCGCCGATCATCTCGCCGACCAGGTTGCTCACACTGGCCAGGCTCAGCGCGGTCGACTGGCCCAGCTCGTGCCGGCTGAGCGGGCCGTCCAGCCAGATCCGGGTGAGCAGGACCGACCGGTTGGCCCGGCGCATGTCGCGCACCGTGGTGCGTCTGGCGTCCACGTCCGCCGCCGTCCTTCCCCCGGCCGCCCGCTGGCGACCTGCATTCACGCCGTGAACCAAGTGGTGACAGACTACTGCGCATTTACACTTAACAAAGTTAACTGATAGCCTCCGGCGCATCGATGAGGAGGTATGTCATGCGACTCGGACGCGGGATGACCGCGCTACTCGGTGGCGTCGCGCTGCTCGCCGCCACCGCCGCCCTGCCGGCCACCGCCGGCGCCACGCCCACCGGCACCACGCTCGCCGGCGCCGGGAGCGCGCTGGTGGCGTGCGACGCGCCGGCCTGGGCCGAGGGTGTCACCTGGACCGCCGGCGGCCGGGCCGGCTACGGCGGGCGGCTCTACCAGGCGCTGGTGACGCACACCCCGCCGGTCGGCGCCGGCTGGACCCCGGCCGCGGTGCCGGCGCTCTGGACCGATCTCGGCGCCTGCACCGGCGGCACCCCGTCGCCCACCCCCACGGCCTCCCCCTCCCCCACCCGGACGCCGACCCCCACGCCCACGCCGACCGCCACGCCCAGCCCGACCTCGCCGGGTGGTGACACCTGCGCGCTGAAGTCCCGGCCGACCGGCAAGGTGCTGCAGGGCTACTGGGAGAACTGGGACGGCGCGGCCAACGGCGTGCACCCCGGGCTCGGCTGGATCCCGATCACCGACTCCCGGATCCCCGGGCACGGCTACAACGTGGTGACCACGGCGTTCCCGGTGATCCGCGCCGACGGCACCGTGCTCTGGGAGGACGGCATGGACGCCGGGGTGAAGGTGCCCACCCCGGCGCAGGTGTGCCAGGCCAAGGCCGCCGGGCTGACCGTGCTGCTGTCCATCGGCGGGGCCGCCGCCGGCATCGACCTCAGCTCCGCCGCGGTCGCCGACCGGTTCGTCGCCACCGTGGTGCCGATCCTCAAGCGCCACAACTTCGACGGCATCGACATCGACATCGAGACCGGGCTGACCGGCAGCGGGAGCATCACCCAGCTCTCGCCCTCGCAGGCCAACCTGATCCGGATCATCGACGGGGTGCTGGCCCAGATGCCGGCCGGCTTCGGGCTCACCATGGCTCCGGAGACCGCGTACGTCACCGGCGGCAGCGTCACCTACGGCTCGATCTGGGGCGCGTACCTGCCGATCGTGAAGAAGTACGCGGACAACGGCCGGCTCTGGTGGCTGAACATGCAGTACTACAACGGCTCGATGTACGGCTGCGCCGGCGACTCGTACCCGGCCGGCACCGTGGCCGGTTTCGTGGCCCAGACCAACTGCCTCGACGCCGGCCTCGTCGTGCAGGGCACCACCATCCGGGTGCCGCTGGACCGGCAGGTTCCCGGGCTGCCCGCGCAGACCGGCGCCGGCGGCGGCTATATGGGCCCGGCCCTGGTCGGCCAGGCGTGGAACACCTACCAGGGCCGACTCAAGGGGCTGATGACCTGGTCGATCAACTGGGACGGCTCGAAGGGCTGGACGTTCGGCGACAACGTCCGCGCGCTCCAGGGCCGCTGAAAGAAGCGACGCGGGGCCCCGTCGACCCGACGGGGCCCCGCGCGGAGGTCAGCCGACGGCGATCTTCTTCGGCGTGGTCTTCGAGTCCAGCCAGGCGTTGATCAGCGCGGTGAAGTCGCGGCCGGTCTGCTTGTTGACGAAGGCGATGAACGACGCGCGGTCCTGCTGGGTGTTGCGCTGGTCCTGCACCCAGGCGCGGGCCAGCGCGAAGAACGCCTTGTCGCCCACCTCGCGGTGGATCTCGCGGAGCATCGCCGCCGGGCAGAGGTAGACGTTGCCCTCGGCGAACCGCTTCGGGTCGGGCCGGCCGGGCGGACCGAGCTTCTTGCGCAGGACGGCGTCGCCCTCGCGCAGGTACCGGTCCAGGCTGGCCTCGCTGAGCTTCAGCGTCTCCTGGGTGTAGAGGTCCTGGGCGTACTTCGCCCAGCCCTCGTTCAACCACAGGTCGGTCCAGGTGGTCGGCGTGACGGAGTTGCCGAACCACTGGTGGGTGTACTCGTGCAGCAGGTCGCTGCCCCAGCGGTCGCGGCGGGCCCTGGTGTTCTCGATCTTGCGGCCCATCGTGATCATCTGCTGGGTCTCCATGCCCGACGCCGAGTCCACCACCACCACGCCGCCGGAGGGGAACGGGTAGGGGCCGAACTTCTTCTCCAGCCACGCCAGGTACTGCGGGGACTTCTTCAGGTACGGCAGCAGCTTGTCGTCGGCGCCCTTGCGGTACCAGAAGGTCAGCGGCACGCCGCGCGGGCCCGTGGCGGTCAGCTTCTGGTATTTCCCGACCGCGAGCGTGGTCAGGTAGGTCGCCACCGGGTCGGTGCTGCGGTAGGTGAACGTGGTGCCGGACTGCCCGGCGGGGGTGCCGCTGGCGATCGCGGACCAGCCCGCGGGCACGGTCACCCGGATGTCGTAGAGCGCCTCGTCGGAGGGCTGGTCGTTGGCCGGGTACCAGGTGAACGCCCCGAACGGCTCCTGCATGGTCCAGAGGCCGCCCTCCTTGGTGAGGGTGAGACCCAGGGCCTCGGTGTCCTTGCGGTGCGACGGCATCGGCGTCGTCCGCGGCCTGCCGCGGTAGGTCACCACCAGCGTCACCGGCTGGTCCGCGACGACCGGGGCGGACACGGTCAGCTTCTCCTTCGCCACCGCCCCGGGGACCGTCGCGCCGTCCAGCGTCACGCCGTCGAGCTGGTAGGGCATGAAGTCGAGGACGAGGTTCGACGCGTCCTTCACCGGCCGGATCCGCAGGGTGGCGGTGCCGGTGAGGGTGGTGGTCGACGGGGCCCATTCCAGGGCCAGGTCGTAGTGCAGGACGTCCACCGCGTCGGTGCCCCGGGCGGGATAGACCGGGTCGGCCACCGGGGTGGACCGCCCGGCCTGCCAGGCGGTGTAGTCGACGGCGGCGACGGTCGGGCTCGGCGTGGCGGCGGGGGCGGACGGGGTCGCGGCCGGGGCGGCGGGATCGGTGGTGCAGCCGGCGACGAGCAGCGGTCCGAGGAGCAGGATCAGGGGTACGGGGCGGCGCATCAGCGCACCATACGGCAGTGATCCACTTCCGTGGGGGCCGTCGTCGGCTGGCGCCCGGCCGGACATCCTGCGACGCTGACTGTCGTGTACGACTACGACCTGTTGGTGCTGGGCTCAGGACCGAGTGGACAGAAGGCGGCGATCGCCGCGGCCAAGCTGGGCCGGCGGGTCGCCATCGTCGACCGCCGCGACATGCTCGGCGGCGTCTGCATCAACACCGGCACCGTGCCGTCCAAGACGCTGCGCGAGGCCGTCCTCTACCTGACCGGGCTCAGCCAGCGTGACCTCTACGGCAGCAGTTACCGGGTCAAGGAGGACATCACCGTCGCCGACCTGGCCGCCCGCACCCAGCACGTGATCACCCGGCAGACCGACGTGATCCGCAACCAACTGGCCCGCAACCGGGTCGCGATGATCACCGGTACGGGCCGGTTCGCCGACCCGCACGCGGTCTGGGTCGACGCCGGCTCCGGTCGGGAGACCCGGGTCAGCTTCGACAAGGCGGTCATCGCCGCCGGCACCCGGCCGGCCCGCCCGGACAGCGTCGACTTCGACGACCGGACGATCGTCGACTCCGACGGCGTCATCAACCTCCAGGCCGTGCCCCGCAGCATGGTCGTGGTCGGCGCCGGCGTGATCGGGATGGAGTACGCCTCGCTGTTCGCCGCGCTGGGCACCAAGGTGACGGTGGTGGAACGCCGCGACCGGATGCTCGACTTCTGCGACGAGGAGATCGTCGAGTCGCTCAAGTACCACCTGCGCGACCTGTCGGTGACCTTCCGCTTCGGCGAGGAGGTGGCGGCCGTGGAGAAGCACCGCACCGCCGCGCTCTGCGTCCTGCGCAGCGGCAAGAAGATCGTGGCCGACACGGTGATGTACTCCGCCGGACGCCAGGGGCAGACCGACGACCTGGCGCTGGAGGCGGCCGGTCTCACCGCCGACCACCGGGGCCGGATCCCGGTCGACCCCAGCTACCGCACCGCGGTCGACACCATCTACGCCGTCGGCGACGTGATCGGCTTCCCGGCGCTGGCGTCGACCTCGATGGAGCAGGGCCGGCTGGCCGCGCAGCACGCGTGCGGCGAACCGGCGCGCACCATGTCGGAGCTGCAACCGATCGGCATCTACACCATCCCGGAGATCAGCTTCGTCGGGAAGACCGAGGAGGAGCTGACCGAGGCGTCCACCCCGTTCGAGGTGGGCATCGCCCGCTACCGGGAACTGGCCCGCGGACAGATCGTCGGCGACTCGTACGGCATGCTGAAGCTGCTCGTCTCGCCGGAGGACGGGCGGTTGCTCGGGGTGCACGTGTTCGGCACCGGCGCCACCGAGATCGTCCACATCGGGCAGGCCGTGATGGGTTGCGGCGGCACCGTCGACTACCTGCTCGACGCGGTGTTCAACTACCCGACGCTGGCCGAGGCGTACAAGGTGGCGGCGCTGGACGCGGCCAACAAGATCCGCAACATCACCCGGATCGACGGCTGACCCGTGGCGCAGGTGACGGCCACGGTCGCGGCGGTCGGCACCGGCCCCCCTGCGTGCGCGGATAATCATCGACATGAACGTCCGATATGACGAGGTTCTCGACCCGCTGCGCCAGGCGTACGACGCCCGCGCGGCATGGCGCGACGGGTTGACCAAGGAACCGTGGAAGGTGGCGGAGCGTCAGGCGTTCCGGGACCGTCTGGCATCAGGTGCGCGGCTGCTGGAGGTCGGCGCGGGCACCGGGCAGGACAGCGTCTTCTTCCGCCAGGAGGGCCTTCCCGTAGTCGCGGCCGACCTGTCGCCGGTGATGGTCGAGCACTGCCGAGCCAAGGGCATCGAGGCCCACGTGATGGACTTTCTGCACCTGGACTTCCCGCCCGACTCCTTCGACGCGGTGTTCGCGATGAACTGCCTGCTGCACGTACCCAACCACGATCTACCTGCGGTCCTGGCCGCCATCCGGGCCGTCCTGCGCCCTGGTGGACTTCTCTTTGTCGGGGTGTACGGCGGCGGCGAGAGCACCGAGGGCCCTATCGACGATGACCAGCACGTGCCGCCGCGCTTCTTCTCGTGGCGAACTGACGACCAGTTGCTCGGCTTTGCCGCCGCCGCGCGGTTCGACGTCGTGGACTTCCATCCGGTCGACACCGGTCGCGGCTACCGGTTCCAGTCGATGACCCTGCGACGGCCCAGCGGCGCCTGAGAACCAGCAGGGATCCACCGCCCCGACACCCCGCCCCCGCCCCGCGATCACGGCCTCGCCGATCGTGGACTTGTGGCGCCTCGGATGTCCGTCACGTGGCTTTGTTCAGGTGCCACAACTCCACGATCGAGGGAGCACGTGCACGTGCGGCCGGGCCCGGATCAGCGGCCGGTGGCGTAGCCCTGGGCGCCTCGCGGGTTGGCGGCGGCCGAGAGGACGCCGTTCCGGGGGTCACGGGCGACGGCGCAGAGGCGACCCAGGCTCCACGGATCCGACCGGCGCACGGTGTGCCCCTTCGCGCCCAGCGCCGCGAGCACGTCCGGGTCGAGACGGTCCTCGACCACCAGCACGCCCGGCTCCACCTCACGCGGGTAGAACGACGCGGGCAGGCTGGTGGTGTGCCACGCCGGCGCGTCGATCGCCTCCTGCAGTTCCTGCCCGCCGACCAGGTGGCGCAGCAGGAACAGCAGCTGCCACTGGTCCTGCTGGTCGCCGCCGGGCGTGCCGCAGGCCAGGACCGGCTCGCCGTCGCGCAGCACCAGGGTCGGGCTCAACGTGGTGCGCGGGCGCCGGCCCGGCGTCAGCGTCGAGGCGAGCCCCTCCTCCAGCCAGCACATCTGCAACCGGCTGCCCAGCGGGAAGCCCAGCTCGGGGATGGCGGGCGAACTCTGCAGCCAGCCACCGCTCGGGGTGGCCGAGATGATGTTGCCCCACCGGTCGACCACATCGACGTGGCAGGTGTCGCCCCGGGTCACGCCGTCGGCGCGGACGGTGGGTTCGCCGGTGCTCGGATCCTGCGGGCCGGCCCGCCGCGCGGCGTGCGCGCGCAGGTGCGCCGGCAGTCGCGGCGACACGCCGGCCGGGCTGCCGGGACGCAGCGCGGTCGAGGCCCGCGCACCGATCAGCGCGGCCCGCTCACGGGCGTACGCCGGGGACAGCAGCGTCGCCGCCGGCGCCTCGCCGGTGTCGCCGTACCAGGCCTCGCGGTCGGCGAAGGCGAGCTTCAGCGCCTCGGCCTGCGCGTGGATGCCGTCCACGGTGGACGGGTCGAGCGCCCGGGGATCGTCGAGCGCGTCCAGCACCGACAGCGTCTGCAGCAGCACCGGGCCCTGGCCCCAGAACCCGGACTTGGCCACCGTGTGACCGCGCCAGTCGAGCGTGACCGGCTCCTCCCACGTCGCCGACCAGCCGGCCAGGTCGGCGCCGGTGACCAGGCCGGCGTGCGACCGGCCGCTGGAGTCGCGGAACGGCAGCCGGCTGAACCGGTCGATCGCGTCGGCGACGAACCCCTCGCGCCAGGCCCGCCGGGCCGCCTCGATCTGCGCCTCCCGGTCCGCGCCGGCCGCGCCGGCGGCATCGACGAGGCGGCGCAGCGTCCGCGCGTACGCCGGATTGGTGACCATCTCCCCCGCCGCCGGCGCCCGGCCGTACCGCAGCCACAGCTCGGCGGAGGTCGGCCAGTGTTCGGTGAACAGCGCCCGGACCCGCTCGACGGTCTGCCCGGCCGCGCCCACGAGCGGATGGCCCGCGGTGGCGTAGCCGATCGCCGGTTCCAGCACCTCGGCCAGGGACCGGGTGCCGTGGTCGCGCAGCAACAGCAGCCACGCGTCCACCGCGCCGGGCACCACGGCGGCGAGCGGGCCGGAACCGGGCACGAGGTCCAGACCGAGCGAGCGGAAGTGCGCCACCGTCGCGCCGGCCGGGGCCGGGCCCTGACCGCAGAGCACCCGCGGGGTCGGATCGTCAGCGGTCGCCAGGATCGCCGGCACCTCGCCGGCCGGGCCGTTGAGGTGCGGCTCGACCACGTGCAGCACGAAGCCGGCGGCGACCGCCGCGTCGAAGGCGTTCCCGCCCCGCTCCAGCACGCCCATCGCGGACTGGCTGGCGAGCCAGTGCGTCGAGGAGACCATGCCGAAGGTGCCGCGCAGCGTCGGCCGGGTGGTGAAGGTCATCGCCGCCGAGCCTACGCCGCCGGCACGTCTTCGCGCGCCGGGCCGCCGTCGCGGTCCGGCTCGCCGTCGAGCGGGAACAGGCAGGCGGCCCGGTGGTCGGGTCCGACCTCGGCCAGCGCCGGGTCGGTGCGGGCGCACTCGTCGCGGGCCCGGGGACAGCGGGTACGGAAGCGGCACCCGGTCGGCGGGTCCACCGGGCTGGGGATGTCGCCGGTGAGCACGATGCGCCGGCGCTCCCGCTCCACCCGGGGATCGGCCACCGGCACCGCCGACAGCAACGCCGCCGTGTAGGGGTGCGCCGGCTGCCGGTAGATCCGCTCCGGCGGGCCGGTCTCGACGATGCGACCCAGGTACATCACGGCGATCCGGTCGCTCATGTGCTCGACGGCGGCCAGGTCGTGGGCGATGAACAGGTAGGTCAGCCCGAGGTCGCGTTGCAGGTGCCGCAGCAGGTTCATGATCTGCGCCTGCACGCTCAGGTCCAGCGAGGCGATCGGCTCGTCCAGGACGATCAGGTCCGGTTCGCCGGCCAGCGCCCGGGCCACCCCGACCCGCTGCCGCTGGCCGCCGGACAGCTCGTGCGGATGCCGGTCGGCCGTGTCGGCGCGCAGGCCGACCAGGTCCAGCAGCTCGGCCACCCGGGCCCGGCGGGCGGCGGCGGACGCGGCCAGCCGGTGCACGGTCAACGGCTCGGCGATGCTGTCGCCGACGGTCCGGCGCGGGTCGAGGGACGCCTGCGGGTCCTGGAACACCATGGCCACGCGGCGACGCATGCCGCGCAGGCGGCGCCGGGACCAGCGGGTCACGTCCGCGCCGGCCACCCGGACCCGGCCGGAGGTCGGCTCGACCAGGCGCAGCAGCGCCAGGCCGGCGGTGGACTTGCCGCTCCCCGACTCGCCGACCAGGCCGAGCGTCTCCCCCCGGCGGACGGCCAGGGTGACGCCGTCCACCGCCCGGACCACACCGGCCCGGGTCGGGAAGTGCACCGCCAGGTCGTCCAGCTCGGCCACCACGTCCGCGGCTGTCATGGGGTCTCTCCCGGATAGAAGGTGCGGACGGTGTGCCCGTCGCCGACCGGCGTCAACGGGGGCAGCTCGTGCTCGCACCGGGGGTCGGCGCGCACCGGGCAGCGCGGCCAGAACGCGCAGCCCGGCGACAGGTCGAGCGGGCTCGGCGGCGCGCCGGGGATGGCCACCAGGTCCTCGCCCCGCCGCGACGGGTCCGGCCGGGCAGCGAGCAGCGCCCGGGTGTACGGGTGGGTGGGCGTGTCGAAGACCGCGTCGACCGGGCCCTGCTCGACGATCCGTCCGCCGTACATGACCGCGACGGTGTCGGCGATGCCGGCGACCACACCCAGGTCGTGGGTGACCCAGACGACCGCCGTGCCCAGCCGCCGTTGCAGGTCGGCGACCAGCTCGACGATCTGCGCCTGGGTGGTCACGTCGAGCGCGGTGGTCGGCTCGTCGGCGATGAGCAGGTCCGGCTCGCAGGCCAGCGCCATGGCGATGACGACACGCTGGCGCATGCCGCCGGAGAACTGGTGCGGGTAGGCGTCCACGCGCTGCGCGGCCGACGGGATGCCGACCAGGTCGAGCAGCTCGACCGCCCGGTCGCGGGCGGCCCGGCGGGTCAGCCCGAGGTGCGCCTCGGCCGCCTCGGTGACCTGCCGCCCCACCGGCAGCACCGGGTTGAGCGAGGTCATCGGGTCCTGGAAGACGAACCCGACGTGCCGGCCGCGCAGCTGGCGACGGCGGTCCTCGGGCAGCGCGGTCAGCTCGCTGTCGAGCAGCCGTACCCGGCCGGTGACCGTGGCGGCGCGCGGCGCGAGACCGGTGGCGGCGAGCAGCGTCATGCTCTTGCCGCTGCCGGACTCGCCGACCAGCGCGAACGTCTCACCGGCGCGGACCTGCCAGGACACGCCGGCCACGGCGTGCGCCGGACCGCGACGGGTGCCGACGGTGACGGTGAGGTCCTCGACGGACAGCACGGTGCGGTCGTCGGTCCCGGTGCGCTGCCCGGGCACGCTCGCGCCCCGCTCGGTGCGGTCGCTCATGGGGTGCTCCTGCGGGCCTCGGCGAGGGTGAGCTGGCGTGGGTCGAGCACATCCCGCAGCGCGTCGCCGACCAGGTTGAAGGCGAGCACGGTCAGGAAGATCGCCGCGCCGGGGAACACGCCCAGCCACCAGGCGTCGGTGACGAAGCCGCGACCGTCGAAGAGCATCCGGCCCCAGGCCGGCGCCGGCGGTTGGATGCCGAGGCCGAGGAAGGAGAGCGCGGCCTCGGAGAGGATCGCGAACGCCAGCGACAGCGACGTCTGCACGATCAGCGGCGCGGCGATGTTCGGCAGCACGTGCCGGCGCATGATGCGCAGGTCGGACGCGCCGATGGAGACGGCGGCGCGGACGAAGACCTGCTCCCGGACGGAGAGCACGCCGGCGCGGGTGATCCGGGCGAAGATGGGCGTGTAGACCACGCCGATGGCGACCATGGCGGTGAGCAGGCCGGGGCCGAGCACCGCCACGATGGCCACCGCCAGCAGCAGCACCGGGAACGCGAACAGCACGTCCATGGCGCGCATCAGCACGCTGTCCAGCCAGCCCCGGTAGTAGCCGGCGAACAGCCCGAGCGTCACGCCGGCGACCAGCGCGATGCCGACGCTGACCACGCCGACCTCCAGCGAGACGCGGGCCGCGACGAGCACCCGGCTGAGCACGTCGCGGCCCAGCTCGTCGGTGCCGAACGGGTGCGCCCCGCTGGGCGGGCGCAGCATCTGGTCCACGTCGACGTCGTTGACGCCCGACGGCGCCAGCCACGGCCCGGCCACGCCCACCACGACCAGCACCAGCAGCACGACCGTGCCGCCGACGGCCAGCGGGTCGCGCCGCAGCGCCTCCAGCACCCGGCGTCCGGTGCTCTCCGACCCGGCGCTCACTTGACCGTGATCCTCGGGTCGAGGCGGGCGTAGAGGATGTCCACCAGCAGGTTGACCAGCAGGAACAGCGCGGCGACGAGCAGCACCGCACCCTGCAGGACCGGGTAGTCGCGGGCCTGCACGGCGTCGAAGGTGAGCCGGCCGATGCCCGGCCAGGCGAACAGCACCTCGATCACGATGACGCCGCCGAGCAGGCTGGCCAGTTGCACCGCGACCACGGTGACCACCGGGATCAACGCGTTGCGCAGCACGTGCCGCAGGATCACCACCCGGTTGCGCAGCCCCTTCGCCTCGGCGGTGCGCACGTAGTCGGCGGAGAGGACCTCCAGCACCGACGAGCGGATGAACCGGGTGAGGATCGACGCGGTGACCAGGCCGACCGTGACCGCCGGCAGGGCCACGTGGGTGGCCCACCGGCCCGGATCGTCGGTCAGCGCCACGTAGCCGGAGGGCGGCAGCCAGCCGAGCACGCCGGCGAAGAGCAGGATGCCCATGATGCCCATCCAGAAGTCGGGCACCGAGACGCCGAACTGGCTGAAGACGCGGGCGGCGTGGTCGACCGCGGAGCCGCTGCGCACCGCCGCGACGATGCCCAGCGGGAACGCGACCAGCAGCGCGAACACCACCGCGGTGACGGCCAGCGACAGCGTCGCCGGCAGGCGTTCCAGCACGATCCGGCTGACCGGCTGGCCGGTGCGGAAGCTGACCCCGAGGTCGCCGGTGAGCGCGTGACCGAGGTAGCTCGCGTACTGCACGGGCAGCGGCTGGTCGAGGCCGGCGCGGGCGCGCAGCGCCTCGTACGTCTGCGGGTCGAACCGGGTGCCCAACGCCACCCGCACCGGGTCGCCCGGCACCAGTTGCAGCAGCAGGAAGACCACCAGGGTCACCCCGAGCAGCACGACCGCGGACTGGAGCACCCGCCGCAGGACGAAGCGGGCCATCACTTGGCGAGGGCGACCGAGCGGAACCGGATGGCCCGGTCGGTGCGCACCTCGTAGCCGGAGACCTTCTTCGACCAGCCCTGCACCACGTCCGGGTTGTAGAGGTAGATGTAGCTGGCGTCGTCGACGATCTGCTTCGCCGCCTGGTCGTACGCCTGCTTGCGGGCGGCCTGGTCGGTCTCGGTGCGGGCCTGGTCGAGCAGCTTGTCCACGGCCGGGTTGCGGTACTTGTGGAAGTTGAACGTGCCGCCGCTGTGGTGCTGGGCGTAGTAGAACTCGTCCGGGTCGACGTTGCCCAGCCAGCCCAGCATGAATCCGTCGAAGTTGCCCTTGGCCTGCTCGTCGAGCCACTGGGCGAAGTCCAGCGTACGGATCTTGACGGTGATGCCGACGTCCTTGAGCTGGGCGGCGATGACCTGGGCGGCGGTGACGGTCTCCGGGTACTCGCTGGTGACCATCAGGTCCATGGTGAGGTTGCCGACGCCGGCCTGGCCGAGCATCTGCTTCGCCTTCGCCGGGTCGTGGGTGTACGGCGCGTACTCGTAGTAGTAGGCGCTGTCCTTCGGGATGGCCGCCTGGTTGACCGTGGCGAGGCCGAACTTGGCCGCCTTGGTGATCGCCTCCCGGTCCAGCGCGTACGCGACCGCCCGCCGCACCTCGGGGTTGTCGAACGGCTTGCGGGCCTCGTTGAGCGCCACGTACCAGTAGTCGGTGGAGGCGGCGGACCGCACCACCGGGTCGTCGCCGTCCTGCAACGACTTCACCTGCTGCGGCGGCAGGTTGTCGGTCCACTGCACCTGGCCGCTGCGTAGGTTCTGCAACGCCACCGTGGGGTCCTTGACGAAGGTGAACGTGACGCCGTCCAGCTTCGGCTTCTCGCCCCAGTAGGCGTCGTTGCGGACCAGCTTGATGCTGTCGCCGGAGGTGTAGCCGGCCACCTTGAACGGGCCGCTGCCGACCGGCTCGGTCTTGACCTTGCCGGACTCCACATTGGACTTCTCCACGATCGCGACGCCCTTGAAACCGCCGAGGTTGGCCAGCAGGTTCGGCGTGGGCGCGCTGAGCGTCACCACCACGGTCGCCGGGTCGGGCCCGGTCACCGACTTGACGGTGGCGAACTTGTACGCGGTGTTCAGCTTCTCCTTGATGATCCGCTCGTACGAGTAGACGACGTCCTCCGAGGTCAGCGGCGACCCGTCGGAGAACTTCGCGCCCTCGCGCAGGGTGAACGTCCAGGTGAGCTGGTCGGCGCTGGTGGTCCACTTGGTGGCCAGCGAGGGCACCATCTTCAGGTCGGCGTCCGGCTCGACGAGCGTGTCGTAGACGTTCTCCAGGACCTGGAAGCTGTAGTAGGCCGAGGTCTTGTGCGGGTCGAGCTGATCGGGTTCGCCGCCGATCGCCGCGTTGAGCACGCCCCCGGCGCTGCCGGCGTCCCCGCCGCCGCCGACGTCGACGCTCTCGCCACCGGTGCATCCGGACAGGACACCCACCGCGAGGGTGAGTGCGGCACCGAACACGCCGAGCTTGTTCCTGGTCATTGGCCCCCCTGCCGCTTTCCCGAACAAAAGAAAGTTTCGGCGAGTCTTCTCGCCGGGCGGGATGATGTCAAACGAATCCAGCCAAACTGACTTGTCGATCCGGCCTTGCCGCCAAGGAGTGAACGGTGCTTCAATCCTTGGCGTGGTCTACCGGAGCACCGAGCGGGTCAGGGCCCGGCTGGACGCCTCGCGCCGCCGGATCGTCGCCGCCGCGCTGGAGGTGATGGCCGAGCACGGCTACGCCGGCTGCACCGTGGCGGCCGTGGCGAGCCGCGCCGCGCTGGCCACCGGCACCGTCTACCGCCACTTCCCCACCAAGGCCGACCTGTTCGCCGAGGTGTTCCGCACCGCCTCGCAGCGCGAGGTCGACGCGGTCACCCGCGCCGCCGCGCTCGAGACGGCCGTCGCCGACCGGGTCACCGCGGTGGTCGAGACGTTCTGCGGCCGGGCGTTGCAGTCTCCGCGCCTGGCCTACGCGCTGCTCGCCGAGCCGGTCGACCCGGCCGTCGACGCCGAGCGGCTGGTCTTCCGCCGGGCGTACGCCCGGGTGCTCGCCGGCCACGTCGCCGAGGGGATCGCCCGCGGGGAACTGCCGCCGCAGGATCCCGAGCTGGCCGCCACCGCCCTGGTCGGCGCGCTGGCCGAGGCGATGGTCGGCCCGTTGTCCGCCGGGGTGGCCGGCCCCGGGACCGTCCCCGGCCTGACCACCTTCCTCCACCGCGCGCTGGGAGTCGCACCGTGACCACACACGAGGTCGTCAACCAGGTCCCGCCGCTGGTCGGCCACGACACCGCCGACGACCCGGCGCTGCTGGAGGGCGTGGCGCGGGAGGGCGCCGGCTGGGCCGTCGCCGAGCTGCACGACCTCGGCCGGCTGGCCGGCGGCGAGCAGGCCGCCGAGCACGGCCGGCTGGCCAACGAGCACCCGCCGGTACTGCGCACCCACGACCGGTACGGCCATCGCGTCGACGAGGTGGAGTTCCACCCGTCCTGGCACGAGCTGATGCGTACCGCCGTCGGTCACGGCCTGCACGCCGCCCCGTGGGCCGACGGGCGACCGGGCGCGCACGTGGCCCGGGCCGCCCGCTTCCACGTGTGGCGGCCCGACGCCGGGCACGGCTGCCCGATCTCGATGACCTACGCGGCGGTGCCGGCGCTGCGGCACAGCCCCGACCTGGCTGCGCGCTACGAGCCGCTGCTCACCGCCACCGAGTACGACTTCGGGCTGCGCGCACCGCAGACCAAGCGCGGGCTGCTCGCCGGCATGTCGATGACCGAGAAGCAGGGCGGGTCGGACGTGCGCGCCAACGCCACCACGGCCCGGCCCGAGCCGGACGGCAGCTACCGGCTCGTCGGGCACAAGTGGTTCACCTCCGCGCCGATGTGCGACCTGTTCCTCACCCTCGCCCAGGCGCCCGGCGGCCTCACCTGCTTCCTGGTCCCCCGCGTGCTGCCCGACGGCGCCCGCAACCCGATGCGGCTGATGCGCCTGAAGGACAAGCTCGGCAACCGCTCCAACGCCTCCGCCGAGGTCGAGTACGAGCACGCGGTGGCGTGGCGGGTGGGCGACGAGGGCCGGGGCGTCCGCACCATCATCGACATGGTCAACCTGACCCGCCTGGACTGCGTGATCGGGGCTGCGGCCGGGATGCGTCAGGGCGTGACCACGGCCGTGCACCACGCCACTCACCGGCGGGCCTTCGGCCGCTACCTGGTCGACCAGCCGCTGATGCGCAACGTCCTGGCCGACCTGGCGGTGGAGTCCGAGGCCGCCACCGTGCTGATGACCCGGCTGGCCGGCGCGACCGACCGGTCGGCACGCGGCGACGACCGCGAGACCGCGTTCAAGCGCCTCGCGCTCGCCGTCGGCAAGTACTGGGTGTGCAAGCGTTGGCCGGGGCACGCCGCCGAGGCGCTGGAGTGCTTGGGCGGCAACGGTTACGTCGAGGAGTCCGGCATGCCGCGGCTGTTCCGCGAGTCGCCGCTGAACTCCATCTGGGAGGGTTCCGGCAACGTCGCCGCGCTCGACGTGCTCCGCGCGCTGACCCGGGAGCCGCAGGTGCTGGCCGCGTACGAGGCGGAGGTGGCCGCCGCCGCCGGGGCGGACGCGCGACTCGACGCCGCCGTGCGTCGGGTGCGCGACGAACTGGCCGACCACACCGACCTGGAGCTGCGCGCCCGGCGCGTGGTCGAGCGGCTGGCGCTGGTGCTGCAGGGCGCGCTGCTGGTCCGGCACGGCCATCCCGCGGTCGCCGACGCGTTCTGCGCCTCCCGCCTCGCCGGCGACCACGGCCAGGCGTACGGGACGCTGCCGGGCGGCCTCGACCTCGCCGCGATCATCGACCGGGCCACCCCCAAGATCGGCTAGGGTCGCGACATGCGGCTCGCGTCGGTGCACCTCTACCCGGTCAAGTCCCTCGGCGGCGTCGACGTCGACCGGGCCGTCGTCGAGCCGTGGGGGTTGCGCCACGACCGCCGGTGGGTGCTCCTGCAACCCGACGGCGGCACGCTGACCGCGCGTACCGCGCCCGCGATGCTCGGCCTGACCGCCGTCCCCGGCGCCGGATCGGTCACGCTGACCGACCGGGACGGCGCGTCGGTGACCGTCGCAGAGCCGGTGGACGGGCCACCGGTGGCCACCGCCGTGTCCCGGCTGGACACGGTCCGGCTGGCCGGCGACGAGGCCCACGCGTGGCTCTCCGCCCGCCTCGGCCGCCCGGTCCGGCTGGGCTGGCTGGACGACCCGCGCCGCCGCCCGGTGTCGACCGACCACGGTGGACGCCCCGGCGACCCGCTGAACCTCGCCGACGCCGGCCCGCTGCTGGTCACCACGGCGCCGTCGCTGCGCCGGCTGCGGGACTGGATCGTCGAGGGCGCGCTGGAGCGGGGCGAGCCCGCGCCCGAGCCGCTGCCGATGGCCCGGTTCCGGCCCTCCGTGGTGCTGGACGGGCCGGTCGCGCCGTTCGTCGAGGACGGCTGGACCCGCCTGCGGATCGGTGCCGTCGACTTCCGGTTCGCCGAACGGTGCGACCGCTGCCAGCTCACGCTGATCGACCCGGTGACGCTGACCAGCGGCAGGGAGCCGATCCGCACGCTCGCCCGGCACCGGCGACAGGACGGCAAGACCTGGTTCGGCGTCCGGTTGATCCCGCTGGGCGGCGGCGAGATCCGGGTCGGCGACCCGGTGACCGCCGGCTGACCCGCCGGCTCAGCCCGGGCGGGAGCGCCACTCCTCGGCCAGGATCGCGAAGACGAGCTGGTCGGCCCACCCGCCCCGGAACCGGTAGCCGCGCACGTGCCGCGCCTCCCGCCGCATGCCCAGCCGGGCGGCCAGGCGGGCCGACGCCTCGTTGTCGGCGTGGCACCGGACCACCACCCGGTGCAGCCCGAACGCGCCGAACCCCCAGTCCAGCAGCGCCCCGGCCGCCTCGGTGGCCAGCCCACGGCCGCCGTGGTCCGGGTGGAACACGTACCCCAGCTCGCCGGTGCGGTCGGCCCGGCTGCGCCAGACCAGCTCCACCGCGCCGATCACCACGTCCCCGGCCACCACGGCGAGCGTCAGGCAGTCGCCCTCCGCGCGCAGCGCGTCCTCGCCCCTCATCGCGACCACCGACGCCCGGGACTCCTGACGGGTACGCGGCGCGGCCCCGAGCATCCAGCGGACCACGTCGGGGCGGCGCTGCCAGGCGTGCACGTCGTCGAGGTCGTCGAGGGTGACCGGGCGCAGCCGCAGTCGCGGCGTGCGCAGCGGGTACGTCGGGTGGGCCATCGGCCGATCGTAGGGACGCCTAGGGTGGGCCGCATGACGGTTTCCGCCGACGTCGACAACCCGCTCACCCGGCTCACGCTCGACCAGCTCCGGCAGCGCACCAGCGTCAAGTGGCGCCTGCACCCGCCGGACGTGCTGCCGCTGTGGGTCGCCGAGCAGGACGTGCCGCTGGCGCCGCCGGTGGCCGACGCGTTGCGCCGGGCGGTCGAGCTGGGCGACACCGGCTACGCGTACGGGACCGCGTACGCCGAAGCGCTCGGCGGTTTCGCGGCGCGGCGCTGGGACTGGGCCGACTTCCCGGTCGGGCGGACCACGCTGGTGCCGGACGTGATGATGGGCGTGGTGGAGGTGCTGCGACTGGTCACCGATCCGGGTGACGCGGTGGTGGTCTGTCCGCCCGTCTACCCGCCGTTCTACGCGTTCGTCACGCACGCCGGACGACAGGTGCTCGAGGCGCCGCTCGGCGCCGACCTGCGGATCGACCACGCCGCGCTGGAGGAGGCGTTCCGCCGGGCCCGCGCCCTCGGCCGCCGGCCCGCGTTCCTGCTGTGCAACCCGCACAACCCGACCGGAGTGGTGCACCGCCGCGACGAACTGGCGGCCGTCGCCGAGCTGGCCGCCCGGCACGGCGTCCGGGTGGTCGCCGACGAGATCCACGCCCCGCTGGCGCTCACCGGCGCGCGGTTCACCCCGTACCTGACGGTGGCCGGCGCCGAGGACGCGTTCGCCCTGGTCTCGGCGTCCAAGGCGTGGAACCTCGCCGGCCTCAAGGCGGCGCTGGCCGTCGCCGGGGAGAAGGCCGCGGACGACCTGGCCCGGATCCCCGAGGAGGTCAGCCACGGGCCGAGCCACCTCGGGGTGCTCGCGCACACCGCCGCGTTCCGCGACGGCGGGCCGTGGCTGGACGCGTTGCTCGGCGGGCTCGACGCCAACCGCGCGCTGCTCGGGTCGCTGCTGGCCGACCACCTGCCGACCGTGTCCTGGCGCCCGCCGGAGGGCACCTACCTGGCCTGGCTGGACTGCACCCGCCTCGGCGTGCCCACCGAGGCGCCGGCCGGCGGGGTGGCCAGCGACCTGGCCGGGCCGGCGCGGATGTTCCTCGACCGGGCCCGGGTGGCGCTCAGCTCCGGGCACGTCTACGGCGCCGGCGGCACGGGCTTCGTCCGGCTCAACTTCGCCACCTCGCCCGCCGTGCTGACCGAGGCGGTGACCCGGATGGGTCGGGCCGTGGCCGGCTGAGCCGGCGTCAGCGCGGCGACGCGGCGACGCGTACCCGCTGGTTCTCCCCGTCGGAGAGGAACGTCGCCACCGCGCGGCCCTCCTCGGCGGCGGCGGCGCGTTCGGCCCGGGTGAACGGGCGCAGCGGGGTGACGACCACCGTGCCCGCGTCGACGGTCCAGGTGCCCGCCACCCGGCCGCCGAGCAGCACGAACCGCGCCCCGCCGACGGACAGCGGGCGGTGGGCGTCGTCGATGATCCGGGTGCGGTCGTGGTAGCCGAGCACGGCGTTGTCGAAGGCGGGCAGGTACCGCGCCGGCGCGGGGGTGTCGGGGTCCGGGCGGGGCGCGTCGGGGAGGTCGAGCAGCACCCGGCCGCGTTCGTCGCGGAAGGACACCAGCTCGTCGCGGACCGCGGCCACCGCCGCGGGCAGCCCGGCGAGGCCGCACCAGGCGCGCAGGTCCGCCGAGGCGGCCGGGCCGTACGCGGCGAGGTAGCGGCGGATCAGCTCCCGCCCGACCGGGTCCGTGCCCTCCGGGGCGGGCGGGTCGACCTCCCGACCCAGCCAGCCGGCGAGCGGGACGGTCCGCACGCCGGCCGTGGTCCGCCACAGCCCGCGCGGCGGCGCCTGCGCGGTGGGGACCAGGGCGATCAGCATCTCGCCCAGGGCCCGCCGGTCCGCCGCCGGCCACCGGTCGGCCAGCACCCGGACGATCTCGGCGGTCGTGCGGGGCGTGTCGTCGGCCAGCGCTGCCCGGCCGGCCGCGGCGAGGTCGTCGAGGTCCACCCCGTCGAGCTCGCCGCGGTAGACCCCGAGCACCCGCTGCCGCAGCATGCCGGCGTGGCGGGACCGCCACGCCAGCACGTCGCCGGCGGTGAGCAGGTGCACGGTGCGGCGCATCAGGTGCGTCCGCACCAGTCGGCGCCGCACCATCAGCTCGGACAGGTCCGCCGGGTCGAAGTCGCGCAGCCGCGACCAGAGCCCGACGTACGGCTCCTGCGGCTCCTGGGCCTGCAGGCCGCACAGGTGCGCCACCGCGTCGGCGACCGGCAGGTCGGCACGGTCGAGCAGCAACTGCCGGGCCAGCGTCGCCCGGTTCAGCGCCCGGTCGTCCAGCACGGTCATGCGGGTTCGGTCCGTCCTCTCCGTCGCGGCGGGGCCGGCTCAGGTGGTGGTCTGCCCGTCGAGGGTCTCGCGCAGGATGTCCGCGTGCCCGGCGTGCTGCGTGGTCTCGGCGATCACGTGGATCAGCACCGCCCGGGCGCTCATCACCGTGCCGGGCTCGTTCCAGGGCGCCTCGGGCACCGGCCGGGTCGCCGACAGGTCGTCGAGGGCGGCCACGATCTCCTCGGTGCGGGCCGCGACCCGCGCGTACCGGTCGAGGACGGCCGGCAGCGTGTCCTCGGGCAGCATCCGAAAGTCGCGCTCCCGCTCGATCGCCCACCGCGGCAGCTCCCGGGCGGTGCCGGCCAGGAACTCCTCCCAGGTCACCCCGTCGGGCAGGGCGAAGCTCATCACCTCGGGGCCCTCGACCACGAACCGCAGCCACGCCTCCTCGGTGGACGTCACGTGCTTGACGATGCCGCCCAGGCAGAGCGCGCTGGCCGTCGGCCGCTCGCCGGCCTGGGCGTCGGTGAGGCCGCGCACGGTGTTGGTCAGCATGGTCCGGGCGGTGGCGAGCGCCTTGAGCAGGTCGGCCCGCTCGGCGTCGAGGGTGGTGGAGGTCGTGGTCGCGGTGGTCGTCGTCATCGGGGTCCTTCCGGTCGGGATCGGGTACGGGTCCACACTCGCAGGCATAGCGGTCAGGATGTGTCCGCTTCGGCGGGCAGAATGCGGGACATGCCGACGACGTCCGCCCGACTGCTCGCCCTGCTGTCCCTGCTCCAGGCCCGCCGGGACTGGCCGGGCGGGGTGCTGGCCGACCGGCTCGGGGTCAGCACGCGGACCGTGCGCCGCGATGTGGACCGGCTGCGCGAGCTGGGCTACCCGATCGGCAGCGCCAAGGGCCCGGACGGCGGCTACCGGCTGGGTGCCGGCTCGGCGCTGCCGCCGCTGCTCTTCGACGACGAGCAGGCCGTCGCGCTCACGGTGGCGTTGCAGACCGCGGCGACCACGGTCACCGGCATCGAGGAGGCCGCCGCGCGGGCGCTGACCACGGTGCGGCAGGTGATGCCGCCCCGGCTGCGCCACCGCGTGGACGCCCTGCGGGTGGTCGCGGTGGAGCGCGCCGGCGTCGCGGCGAAGCCCCGGGTCGAGCCGGGCCTGCTGATGACGCTCAGCGCCGCCGTCCACGCCCGTGAGGTGCTGCGCTTCGACTACCGGAGCGCCGCCGCGGAGCCGGCCGACGACCCGCCGCCGCGCCGGGTGCAACCGCACCACCTGGTCACCTGGAGCGGGCGCTGGTACCTCGTCGCCTGGGACCTGGACCGCGACGACTGGCGCACGTTCCGGGTGGACCGGATCAGCCCGCGTACGCCCACCGGCCCCCGGTTCACGCCCCGGGAGCTGCCCGGCGGCGACGTGGCCGCGTTCGTCGCCGGCCGGTTCAGGGGAGCCACCGGACCCGGCGACTGGCCGTGCCGGGGCGAGGTGATCCTCGACCTGCCCGCCCGGGTGGTCTCCGCGTGGACCCGCGACGGCATGGTCGAGGAGCTGGGGCCGGACCGCTGCCGGCTCGTCCTCGGCGGCTGGTCCTGGCCCGGCCTGGCCGCGCTGTTCGGCCGCTACGACGCCGACATCGAGGTGGTCGGGCCACCCGAGCTGCGGGACGCCTTCGCGCACCTGGCCCGGCGCTACCGGGCCGCCGCCGACGATGGCCGGGTAGCTGTGCCGCCGCGGCCGGTGCGTGCCCCGCGCGCAACCCGGTGACGGTGAGCAACCACCCGAGAGCCAGATGGCACGGCCCGAACCAGGTGTCCGCGTCCTCCGCCCGGCTCGGCGCTCGCCGACCCCACGCTGGTCCAGACTCCCCGTCCACGCCGTCACCCACCGTCAGCACCGCTCGGGCTGGCGGCGACGGCACCAGGCCCGAGCCGAACGAACCCACTACCCACGACACAGGCCGCCTCGACCGTGAACTCCAGTCCCGGTCTTGCGTCCGCTGAGGCGCTAGACAGTGCTGCTCGTCGTTTCCGTAGCGTCGCCGGGTTTCTCGGTGCGGGCTACGCAGGCGAAGAACACACCCCACGCGGCGACCAGCAACGGGACCAGGGCGTTCCACCAGTGCGGTGTCAGCCAGGGGAAGGAGCCCATGATGAATGCGACCGCGGCAACGATGCCGACAGCCCGCCCGATCAGTCCGGCGCGTGTCGACCAGCTGAGCGTGACCGCAGCGACGGCGAACCCGAGGAACGCCAGGTGCAGGGCGCCGAACGCCGAGCTGACGACCAGGGCTACGACCTCGGTTGACAGGCCGATTCCGAACACCGGGTAGACCAGGCGCCCCACCGCCAGCAGTACGACGACGAGCGCGGCGAGTGCGACCGTGAAAGCGGTCCCGCCCACGTCGACCCGCGCCGACCGTCCGGCGCGGACGAGACCGCGCGCGCCGGATCCCCAGCAGATGACCGCGAAGAACAGCAGTTCGTTGCTCCACAACAGTAACGAGTGGCCGTGTTCGACCCAGGCCGTCATCGCGACCGCCTCCGCAGGCGGGCCGGGGAGAAGCGACAACAGCAGGAGGGCGACGGCGGTGAGCAGCGCCCCCACGGTCATCAGCCAGCGGTGCACCCGTACGTCGACAGCTCGGCGGGGCGTCGTGTCCCGTGCCGTCGGACCGCCTGTCGTGGCAGTCATCCCTGCACCGTTGCCGGCATACGCCGCCTCCCGTGAACGATCAGGTTGAGCAGTGCCGATGTCGCGTCCTGGAACTCTAGCCGCGATCCCGAACGGCGGCTGCCCTGCCAGGACGGTCACGCGCCCCCCGCCACCCCCGCGCTGCCCCGGTCGGTCGGCAGCAGCGGGCGCATGAACGTGCGTTCGTGACGCAGCACGCAACCCGACTCGTCGCGGATCCGGTCCGCCGCGACGAACTCCGGATCCGTCCCGAACCGGGCCCGGTAGCGCTCGTAGGCCGCCAGGCTCTCGAAGCTAAACAACGCCTCGGCCCGGTCGCTCGCCCCCTCGGCGGGCAGGAAGTAGCCGTGGTGCACGCCGCCGTGCCGCGCCACCAGCCGCATCCAGGCACGGGCGAACCGTTCGAACGCCTCGATCCGGGCGGGATCGATGGTGTAGTGCACGACGCAGGTGATCACGCGACCACCCTAGGCGTCGCCGGTCCGCTCGGCGACCACCGCCGAGATGCCGTCGAGCACCCGTTGCAGGCCGAACTCGAAGGCGTGGTCCGGCCCGTAGGCGGCGCCGTGCGCCAGGCCCGCGGCCGTGCCCACCCGGGCGGCCAGCGGGTAGCTGCCCGAGGCCATGAACTTCTCCAGCCACGGCCCGTGGGTCTGCCACCACTGGTCGTCGGTCATTCCGGTCTCCCGCTCCAGCTCGACCACGTCGAGGGCGGCCCGGGCCGCGCTCTTCGCGTGCCCGAGCACGAGCGTGAGCACCGCGTCCATCTCCACGTCGTCGAGCCCGACGTCGGCCACCGCGTGCAGCTCGTAGTCGTACTTGGCGAGCACGTTCGGGCCGAGCACCGGCCGGGTGGTCTCGGCGCGCAGCAGCCACGGGTGGGCGCGGTAGAGCGCCAGATTGTCCCGGGCGATGCGTTCCAGCCGCCCGCGCCAGCCACCGGGCACGTCGGCCGGGCGGGGCAGGTCGCCGAGGACGGCGTCGACCATGACGTCGAGCAGTTCGGCCTTGCCCGGCACGTAGGTGTAGACCGACATGGTGCCGACGCCGAGCGCCTCGCTGACCCGGCGCATGGTGAGCGCGTCGATGCCCTCGGCGTCGGCGATCTCGACGGCGGTCCGCACGATCCGGTCGACGCTGAGGCCGGGTCCTGCGCCCCGGCTCGCCGGCTCCCTGGTGCGCCAGAGGAGGGCCAGGCTACGGGCGGGGTCGGCCTTGCGCCTGCGCTCCTTCGACATGGTGTCGCCATCGTACCGGCCGCGACCCGGCGGGACGTGTGCCGTAGCGGCCAGGAACGGGAACAGGAATTGTTCGCGCAAAAAGAATGGCGGGATCTCCCGCCACTACCAACATATAGCGCACCCGGGGTCTTGCGGCAAGCCCCGGGTGGTGACGCAGAATTGCCGGCCGAAGCCACGTTCCCGACGAAATGGAAAAGCCGCGAAGAGCGGAGGTACGGCCGTGCCCGCGTACCGGCGGGGCGGATGCGCCACAGATCGGAGCCGACGAGTTGAACCCACCCACCACCAGCGTTTTCGATCTTCCCGACCGCCTCGCGGCGAAGGCCGACCCGGCGTTGGTCGCCGCCGACGAACGGCACTTCGCCGCGCTCGCGGAGAGCCTGCGCCAGTCGATCGCCGACCTGTCCGACCGGCTCGACGCCACCCGCCGGGCCGCCGCCGGCAAGGGCCGGCAGGCCGTCGACCGGGACCAGGAGATCCGCCGGACGACCGCGCGCCTGCGGACCCTGCGCCGCTACGGCCTGGACCTCTGCCTCGGCCGGATGGTCGGCGCGGACGGTGCGGAGCCGGTGTACGTGGGGCGGCTCGGCCTGACCGACGGCGCCGGTGGCCGGCTGCTGCTCGACTGGCGCTCCCCGGCGGCCGAGCCGTTCTTCGGCGCCACCCACGCCGACCCGATGGGTCTGGCCAGCCGCCGCCGCTACCGCTGGACGCGCGGCCGGATCACCGACTACTGGGACGAGGTGTTCACCGCCGACGGGCTCGCCGACCACGCCGCCCTCGACGACCAGTCCGCGTTCGTCGCCAGCCTGGGGGCCACCCGCTCGCCCCGGATGCGCGACGTGCTCGGCACCATCCAGGCCGACCAGGACGCCATCATCCGGGCCGGCTCCCGGGGCGCGCTGGTCGTCGACGGCGGGCCGGGCACCGGCAAGACGGTGGTCGCGCTGCACCGCACCGCGTACCTGCTGCACGCCGACCCCCGGCTCGGCGAGCGCCGGGGCGGGGTGCTGGTGGTGGGCCCGCACCAGCCGTACCTGGCCTACGTCTCCGACGTGCTGCCCAGCCTCGGTGAGGAGGAGGTGCAGATCTGCACGCTGCGGGACCTGGTGCCGGAGGGCGCGACGGCGGCCGCCGAGACCGACCCGGAGGTGGCCCGGCTGAAGTCGTCAGCGGACCTGGTGCGGGCGGTCGACGCGGCGGTGCGGTTCTACGAGGAGCCGCCGACGACCGGGACGACGGTCGCCACCGAGGACGGCGACCTGCGGCTGACCGCCGACGACTGGGCGCGGGCGTTCGAGGCGGCCGGGCCCGGCGCCCCGCACAACGAGGCGCGCGACGAGGTGTGGCAGGAACTGGTCACGATCCTGCTGGAGAAGTACGACGGCGACGAGCCGGAGGGCGTGCTGCGCCGGTCGCTGGCGACCAACCGGGAGTTGGTCACCGCGTTCGGCCGGGCGTGGCCGCTGCTGGACCCGACCGACGTCGTCGCGGACCTCTGGTCGGTGCCCGCCTACCTGCGTCGGTGCGCCCCGTGGCTGGACGTCGAGGAGATCCGGACGCTGCGGCGCACCGACGCCCGGGCCTGGACGGTGGCCGACCTGCCGCTGCTGGACGCGGCGCGGCGGCGGGTCGGCGATCCGGAGGCGTCCCGGCGGCGGCGACGCGACGAGGCCGTCCTCGCCGCGCAGCGGGAGCAGATGGACACGGTGGTCGACGCGCTGATCGCGACGCACGCCTACGACGACGGCGAGGGCCTGATGACCATGCTGCGCGGCGAGGACATGCGGACCAGCCTGGTCGACGAGAGCGCGCTGACCCTCGTGGACCCGGACCTGCTGGCCGGCCCGTTCGCGCACGTCGTGGTGGACGAGGCGCAGGAGCTGACCGACGCCGAATGGCAGATGCTGCTGTCCCGCTGCCCGTCGCGCAGCTTCACCGTCGTCGGGGACCGCGCCCAGGCCCGGCACGGGTTCGCCGAATCGTGGCGGGACCGGCTGGAGCGGGTCGGATTCGACCGGATCGAGCTGGCCACGCTGACCGTCAACTACCGCACCCCGGCGCAGGTGATGGCGGAGGCCGAGCCGGTCATCCGGGCCGTGCTCCCGGACGCGAACGTGCCGACGTCCATCCGCACCGGCGACGTGCCGGTGCGCCACGGCGCCCGGTCGCAGCTGCGCGCGGTGGTGGACGGCTGGCTCGCCGCGCACGCCGAGGGGACCGCCTGCGTCATCGGCGACCCGACCTTCCCGGCCGGGGACCGGGTCCGGTCGCTGAGCCCGGAACTGGCCAAGGGGCTGGAGTTCGACCTGGTGGTGCTGGTCGACCCGGCGGCGTTCGGCGACGGCGTCGAGGGGGCGGTGGACCGCTACGTGGCGATGACCCGCGCCACCCGCGAGCTGGTCGTGCTCACCATCTGAGGACGGCCGGTCACGGGTCCGTCGGGTCGCCGTCGAGCAGCCGGCAGGCCCGGCGCGCGGCGTCGGCGGCCAGCGCCGCCAGCGCGGCGGCGTCGACACCGGGGGCGTCGTGCCCGGCCAGCAGCGGCGCGAGGTCGAGCGGCGGGCCGGTCACCGCCGCCGGCGGGCCGGGCAGGGTGGCGGGCGCGGCCGCGTACGCCTGCGTGGCCGGCACGCCGGTGGCCTCGTCCGCGCCGGCGGCGGTGACGGTCCGGCGGGCGTTGCGCGTGCGCAACTCCGCGACCAGGTCCGGTTCGGCCCGGCCCCGGGCCAGCAGCAGCACGAACGGGTCCCGGTCCAGCAGCCAGGCCGCCTGGTAGGACAGGGCGGCGGCGTGCCGGCAGGGGTGGTCCCAGGACGGGCAGTCGCACTCCGGGTCCAGGTCGCCGTACCCGGGCAGCAGCCGCACGCCGACGGTGTCGGCGGTGTCCACCAGGTCGTGCGGCATGTCCCGGTCGAGCAGCGCGGCGATGTGCCCGGCGCGGGCGGCCACCGCGTCCAGCAGGCGGTCCCACTGGGCGTCGGTGAGGGCGCGCAGCCGCACCACCGTGTCGTGCGGGTGCTCCGGGTCGCCGTCGTGCACCGCCGCGCCGATCCGGCCCGGGCTGACCGTGATCGGTCCGACCTGGCCGGCGAGGGCGTACCGCCGGCCCCGGGCGAGCTGCGCCGGGTCGAGCGCGGCGTGCTCCATCGACTCGATCCAGGCGTTGCCCCACCAGGTGTCGGCGAACCGGCGGCCGACGCGCCGCCCGGGCCCGAACGCGGGGAAGCTGCGGGCCGGCTCGTCCTCGCCGCTCATGTCGTCTCCTGCAGCCGCACCAGCCGGAACAGGTCGGCGTCGGACAGCTCGGTCAGGGCGGTCTCGCCGCCGGTGAGCACCGCGTCGGCGAGTTCCCGCTTGGACTCCAGCAGGGCGGCGATCCGCTCCTCCAGCGTGCCCTGGGCGATCAGCCGGTGCACCTGCACCGGCCGGGTCTGCCCGATGCGGTGGGCGCGGTCGGTGGCCTGTTCCTCCACCGCCGGGTTCCACCACCTGTCGTAGTGCACCACGTGGTCGGCCCGGGTCAGGTTCAGGCCGGTGCCGGCCGCCCGCAGGGAGAGCAGGAACACCGGCACGTCACCGGCCTGGAAGCGGCGCACCATCTCCTCCCGCCCGGCGACCGGGGTGCCGCCGTGCAGCAGCTGCGCGGGCACGCCCCGCGCGGCGAGGTGCCGTTCCAGCAGCCGGGCCATCCGCACGTACTGGGTGAAGACCAGCACCGCGCCGTCCCCGGCCAGGACGGTGTCCAGCAGGTCGTCGAGGAGTTGCAGCTTCTCCGAGCGCCCGGTGAGCGGCCCGTCGACCTCGCCCAGGTAGTGCGCGGGGTGGTTGCACACCTGCTTGAGCGCGACGAGCAGCTTGAGCACCCGGCCCCGGCGGGCCACGCCGGACGCGTCCCGGATCTCCGCCATCACCTCAGCGACCACCCGCCGGTAGAGCGCCGCCTGCTCGTCGGTGAGCGGCACCGGATGGTCGGTCACGGTCCTCGGCGGCAGCTCGGGCGCGATGCCGGGATCGGACTTGCGCCGCCGCAGCAGGAACGGGCGCACCAGGCGGGACAGCCGGTCCAGCGCGGCCGGGTCGCGGTCGGTCCCGACCGGGCGCGCCCAGCGGGCGCGGAACGCTCCGGCGGCGCCGAGCAGGCCCGGGGTGGTCCAGTCGAGCAGCGCCCACAGGTCCGGCAGGTCGTTCTCCACGGGTGTGCCGGTGAGCGCGACCCGGGCGTCGGCCGGTATCTCCCGCAGTGCCGACGCGGTGTCGCTGAGGCGGTTCTTGACGTACTGGGCCTCGTCGGCGACGACCAGGTCCCACCGTCGTGCGGCCAGCGTCGCGGCGTCCCGTCGCATGGTGCCGTAGCTGGTCAGCACGAACCCGTCGACGACTCCGTCGAGGGTGCGCGCGGCGCCGTGGAACCGGCGTACCGGCACGCCCGGGGCGAACCGGCGGATCTCCCGCTCCCAGTTGCCGAGCACGGAGGCGGGGCAGACGACCAGGGTCGGCCCGGAGCGCCGGCGCAGGTGCAGCGCCACCACCGTGACGGTCTTGCCGAGGCCCATGTCGTCGGCGAGGCAGCCGCCGAGACCGAGCGCGGTCATCCGGTCCAGCCAGCGCAGCCCACGCAGCTGGTAGGCGCGCAGCGTGCCGGCCAGCCCGGCCGGCGCGGCCAGCGGCTCGCCGCCGCCGTCGGGCTCGGCGATGCGCTCCCGCAGCGCGTCCAGCCAGCCGTCGGCGACCACCTCGACCCGCTCCCCCGCCACCTCCGTGCTGCCGATCAGCGCGGCGGCCAGCGCGTCGTAGCCACGCAGCGGCGGCAACGAGCGGTCCCGGGCCCGGCGGGCCAGCTCCGGCGGCACCGCCACCCACCGTCCGCGCAGCCGGCGCACCGGCCGGCCGGTGGCAACCTGCGCGGTCTCGGCGTCGGTCAACGGCTCGCCGGCCAGCGTGAGCTGCCAGCTCAGCGGCATCGGCGCGGCCGACCGGAGGTGCCCGGCCACGTCCGCGGGCGGCCGCGGCGGCGTCGTGACCAGCGCCCGGGTGCGCAGGTCGTGGTGCAGCGCGTCCGGCCACCCGACGGTGACGCCGGCCGCGTCGAGGCGCGCCCCGGCGCCGTCGAGCAGGTCGGCGACGTCCTCGCCGAGCAGCGGCAGCGTGACCGGTTCGGCCCGGTCGAGCAGCCGCTGCAGCGGCGTCCACACCGTCGCCGCGCGGCGTACCGCGCGCATCGCCTCGACGGTGGCGTCGTCCCCCACCGGGTGGTCGTCGCCGGCCCACAGCGCCGCCGCGTCGGTCACCAGCGTGGGGTCGGCGAGGCTGCGCATGCGCACGACGGCGGTGAGCGCGCCGTCCGGCTCGGCCGGCCCGACCAGGCGCAGCGCCGCGCGCAGGCCGGTGTCCACCCCGGCGGAGATCTCCCGCGCCCAGTCGCGCAGCTCGGCCGCCCCGACCGCCACCGGCCCGGCGAACCGGCCGACGCCGTCCGGGGTCCGCGCGAGCGTGTCGGCGACCGCGTCGAGGAACGCCCGGACCAGGGCCTCCGCGTCGGGCAGCAGGAGCTTCTCCGCGTTCGGGTCGACCGGCGCGGCGCGGGCCCCGGCCGGCATCGCGGCGGCGAGCGCGCGGATCCGTTCGATGTCGGCGGCGTCGAACGGGCCCACCCGCCAGGCGTCGTGGCCGTCCGGGGACACGCCGGGCAGCAGCCGCCCCCGGGCGACCAGGTGCAGGCCGGTGCGTGCCGCCGCGGACCAGAACGCGGCGGCGGGCGTGACGTCGCCGTCGGGGCGCGACGCGACCAGCCGGGACAGCGCCGCGCCCACCGACACCGCGACGACCGGCACGTGCCACGCCTCCACCGGGCCGTCCAGCGGCAGCGCGAGCGTCAGCTCCCGCCGCTCCCCCAGCGCGTCGTACGCCTGCGGCAGCGCGTCGCCGCCCGGGTCGTAGCAGGCGAGCGTGCCGGCGCGGGGCGGATCGTGCGGCCGGAAGACGATCCCGCACCGTCCGAGGTCCGCCTGCGGAGCCACCGTCACGCTCAGCCGCCCAGTGCGCGGTAGCGGCGCAGCGACAGCGGCAGGAACACGGCGACCAGGGCCAGCGGCCAGAGCACCGCCAGCAGCGGGTGGTGCGCGGTCACCCACGAGTCGCCGCCCCAGCCGGGGTTGCCGAACAGCTCGCGGGTGGCGCCCACGGTCGCCGACAACGGGTTCCACTCGGCGATCGCGCCGAGCCAGCCGGGCATGGTGAACGGCGCCACGAACGCGCTGGACAGGAAGCCGAGCGGGAACTCCAGCGTCTGCACGGCGGTGACCGCGCCCGGTCCCTTCGTCACCAGGCCGAGGTAGATGCCCACCCAGGCCAGCGCGAAGCGCAGCAGCAGGACCAGCCCGAGCGCGGCGAGCGTGTCCCCGGGACCGCCGTGTGCCCGCCAGCCGACGGCCAGGCCGGCGAGCAGCATGACCGCGAGCGTCACCATCGCGAACAGCATGTCGGCGGCGGCCCGCCCGACCAGCGGGGCCAGCCGGGACACCGGCATGGAGCGGAGCCGGTCGGTGACCCCGCGTTCGGCGTCAGCGGAGACCGCCACGGTGGTCTGGCTGATGCCGAACAGCATGGTCATGGCGAACATGCCGGGCAGCAGGAACTCCCGGTAGTCGCCGCCGCCGGGCACCTGGAGCGCGCCGCCGAACAGGTAGGCGAACATCAGCAGGATCAGCACGTCGAAGGCCAGCGCGCCGACCAGCGGGCCGGGGTCGCGGCGCCACTGCGCCAGGGCGCGCAGGGTCAGCGTCAGGCTGTCGCCGGCCAGGGACGGCCGTCCCGGGCGCAGGTCGCCGCCGGCGGACAGGGTCGCGCTGCTCACGCGGGTACCTCCAGGGTGTCGTCGGTGCGGCCGGCGGTCGACGCGGGCCGGCCGGTGAGCCGGAGGAAGACCTCGTCGAGGGTGGGGCGGCGCAGCGTCACGTCGGCCACGGTCACCCCGTCGGCGTCGAGCGCCCGCAGCACCTCGGTCAGCGCTCCGGCCCGGTCGTCGACCGGGGCGCTGACGGCACGGCGGTCGGGGTCGACGTCCGGCTCGGCGGTGGCCACCCGGCGCAGCCGCTCGGCGGCGGTGGCCAGGTCACCGGCGTCGCGGACGACCAGGTCGATCCGGTCGCCGCCGAGCCGGGACTTGAGCGCGTCCGGGGTGCCCTCGGCGACGACCCGCCCGGCGTCGAGGACGCAGATGCGGTCGGCGAGCTGGTCGGCCTCGTCGAGGTACTGCGTGGTGAGCAGCACGGTGGTGCCGGCCCGGACCAGGTCCCGAACCGCCTCCCACACCTCGTTGCGCCCGCGCGGGTCCAGCGCGGTGGTCGGCTCGTCGAGGAAGAGCACCGACGGCGCGAGGATCATGCCGGCGGCCAGGTCGAGGCGGCGGCGCATGCCACCGGAGTAGGTCCGGACCGGCCGGTCCCCGGCGTCGGCGAGCCCGAACCGGTCCAGCAGCTCGCCGGCGCGGGCGCGGGCACGGGCCCGGCCGAGGTGGAACAGCCGGCCGAAGATCACCAGATTCTGCCGGCCGGTGAGCGCCTCGTCCACGGCCGGGTGCTGCCCCACCAGGCCGATGCGGTAGCGCACCTGGTCGGGTTGCCGGGCCACATCGAAGCCGGCGACCTCGGCCCGCCCGGCGTCGACGCGCAGCAGGGTGGCCAGGATCCGCACCGCCGTGGTCTTGCCGGCGCCGTTGGGGCCGAGCAGCCCGCAGACCGTGCCGGACGGCACCCGCAGGTCGAACCCGTCCAGCGCGGCCGTGTCGCCGTACCGCTTGCGCAGGCCCTCCGTGATGATGGCGTGCTCCATCGTTGCGCCCCCTCCGTCCGACAGCCGGGCTAGCGTACAATGTACGGTAGCGCGTCCGCCAGTGGTGCCCGTCACTCCACCACGCGGTGCTCCCAGGCCCACACCGCGATTTCCGTGCGGTTGCGCAGCCCGAGCTTGGTCTGCACCGCCGACACGTGGCTCTTGACCGTGCTCAGCGAGATGAACAGCTCCGCGCCGATCTCCAGGTTGGTCCGCCCCCGGGCGATCTCCCGCACCACCTGCACCTCCCGGTCGGACAGCGCCGGCCGCCGCGCGTCCGGCCTCGGCGCCGGCGCGGCCAGGTGTCGCAGCAGCCGGACCGTCACCGACGGGGACACCAGCGCGTCCCCCTGGTACGCGGCGCGGACCGCCTCCACCAGCAGCGCCGGACCGGCGTCCTTGAGCAGGAACCCGGCCGCGCCGCCGCGCAGCGCGCCGTAGACGTACTCGTCGAGGTCGAACGTGGTCACCACGACCACCCGCAACGGGTCGACGACGCCCGGCCCGGCCAGGGCCCGGGTCACCTGGAGACCGTCCAACCTGGGCATCCGGATGTCCACCAGACACACGTCGGGACGCAACCGGCGGGCCTGCGCGACCGCGTCCACGCCGTCCACGGCCTCGGCGACCACCACGATGTCCGGCTGCTCCTCCAGGATCAGCCGCAGCCCGCCGCGGACCATCGCCTGGTCGTCGGCGAGCAGCACCCGGATGCTCACGCGGACCTCCCGTCGTGCGTCGGCAGCACGGCCCGCACCGACCAACCCCGGTCCGGGCCGGGCCCGGCGCTCACCGTGCCGCCCAGCGCCTCGACCCGCTCCCGCATGCCGACCAGCCCGTAGCCGCCCCGGTGGGCGGCCGGCGCCGGTGGCCCGTCGTCGGTCACCTCGACCACGACGCCGGCGGGCTCCTCGGCCACGGTGACGGTGACGGTCCGCGCGTGCGGGGCGTGCCGGGCCACGTTCGTCAGGGCCTCCCGGACCACCCGATAGACGGTGCTGGCGATCTCCGGCGGCCATAACGGCTCCGGCTCGGGCAGGCGCAACCGCACCGGCGGCCCCTGCCGGCGGAAGCGGTCGACGAGCGCCTCGACCCGCTCCGGGCCGGCCGAGGCGGGCGGTCCGTCCTCGGCGTCGCGCAGCAGCCCGACCAGGCGGCGCATGGCCCGCAGCGCCTCGCCGCCGGCGGACTCGATGCCGGCCAGCGACTCGGTGGCCCGCACGGCGTCGCGCCGGGCGACCAGGTTCGCGGCCTGCGCCTGCACCACCATGCCGGTCACGTGGTGGGCCACCACGTCGTGCAGCTCCCGGGCCAGTTCCCGCCGTTCGTCGCGGCGTACCCGCTCGGCCACCGTCCGGGCCCGCCCGTCCAGTAGCCGCGCGGCGAGTCCGGCCGCGACGCCGAGCAGCCAGGCCAGCGAGTACACCGCCACCACACCGGACCCGCCCGCGCCGGGCCGCACCGCCAGCCACGCGCCGACCACCACCGCCAGCCCGCTCCCGGCGACCACGGCGGCGGGCACCGGCGCCAGCACGCGTACCGCCGTGCCGACCAGGACCGCCGACCCGAGGGCCAGCGCCGGCCCCGGCTCGGTCGGCAGCGCGAACCGCCGCGCGGCGACGACGGCCACCCCGGTGACCGCCAGCCCGGCCGCCGCCGTCCACGCCGGCTGCCGGCGGCGTACCAGAGCCAGCGCGCCGACCACGACGGCGGCGGCGCCGCCGACGAGCCAGTACCGCAGGCCCCAGCTCGCGCCGATAGCCAGCGCCTGGACACCGATCGCGGCGGCCAACGCCGCCGCGAGCCCCGTCGTGGCCGCCACCCGTCGCACACCCATGCCCAGCACGGTAGGAGATCACCGGCCGCGACGAACCGGCCGAAAGTAGGGTCGCCGGCGGTCCGGGACCCCGCTCCGGACCGATGCCGGCCGCCCCCGCCGTGCCCAGGATGAACCGCATGAACCCACCCGTCCTGCACGCCGAGCGGCTGACCAAACGGTACGGCCGCCGCACCGCGCTGGCCGACTGCGACCTGAGCGTCCCGCGCGGACACGTGGTCGGCCTGGTCGGCCCGAACGGCGCCGGCAAGTCCACCCTGCTGCAACTGGTCTGCGGCCTGATCGCGCCGACCTCGGGCACGCTGTCGGTGCTCGGCTCGCCGCCGGCGGCGGACGCCGCCCACCTGGCCCGGGTCGGCTTCGTCGCCCAGGACACCCCCGTGTACGCCTCCCTGACCGTCGCCGAGCACCTGCGGATGGGTGCCTGGCTGAACCCCTCCTGGGACGCCGCGCTGGCCCGCCGGCGGATCACCGAGGCCGGCCTGGACCCGGGGCAGAGGGCGGGCCGGCTCTCCGGCGGCCAGCGCGCGCAGCTCGCGCTGACGATCGCCGCCGCGAAGCGCCCCGAGCTGGTCGTCCTCGACGAGCCGGCCGCCGCGCTGGACCCGCTGGCGCGCCGCGACTTCCTGCGCGGCCTGGTCGACTTCGTGCGGGAACTCGGCGCCACCGCCGTGCTCTCCTCGCACCTGCTGGGCGACGTGGCGCAGGTCTGCGACCACCTGGTCGTGCTCTGCGCCGGGCGGGTGCAGGTGGCCGGCCCGGTCACCGACCTGCTCGCCACGCACCACCGGGTCGACGACCCCGCCGCCGCGCCCGCCGGGGCCGAGGTGGTCTGGGCCGAACCCGGCCGCGCCGTGGTCCGGGGCCCGGCGGTACGCGGCGGCACGCCGGTGCCGCTGGAGGAACTGGCGCTGGCGTACCTGTCCCGGGCCGCCCACCCGGCGGGCGCGGCGGTGACCCGATGATCCGGTTCACGCTGCGCCAGTTCCGCCTCCCGGCCCTCACCGGCGTGGTCCTGCTGGCCCTGGCCGGCGCCGGGCTGCTGCGCCTCGGCGCGGACGTCCGCGCCGTCCCCGACCCGGCCCGGCTACCCGACCGCTACGCCCAGACGATGCTCTTCCTCGCCGGCGGCTTCGCGCTGGTGCCGGCGCTGCTCGGCGCGTTCTGGGGCGCGCCGCTGGTCGCCCGGGAGCTGGAGACCGGCACCCACCGGCTGGTGTGGAACCAGAGCGTGCCCCGGGGCCGCTGGCTCACCGTCAAGCTGGCGGTGACCGGGCTGGCCGCCGCGCTCGTCGCCGGGCTGCTCAGCGCGGCGCTCACCTGGGCGGCCACCCCGGTGGACCGGGCGGCCGGCGACCGGTTCAGCACCGCGCTGTTCGGCGCGCGCGGGATCGCGCCGGTCGGGTACGCGGTCTTCGCGCTCGTGCTCGGCGCGGTCACCGGGCTGCTGCTGCGCCGCACCCTCCCGGCGATGGCGGTGGTGTTCCTGGTGGTGATCGCGTCGCAGCTCGCGGTGCCGAACCTGCTGCGCCCGCACTACCTGCCGCCGCAGCGGGTCACCGTGCCGATGACCGCCGACGCGATCAACCGGGCCCGGAACCTGGGCAGCATCACCGGCGGGCCGGTCGTCGGCGGGCTCGACGTGCCGGGCGCCTGGGTCACCGACATCAGCCCGCTGCGCACCGCCGACGGGCGGCAGCTCTCCGACGCCGCGTTCGGGGCCTGCTTCCGCGACCCGCCCCGTACCGGCGCCACCGGCACGTTCGGCGACACCGCCGTGTGCCTCGGCGCGCTCGACCTGCACGTGGACCTGGCCTACCAGCCCAACCGCCGGTTCTGGCCGTTCCAGTGGATCGAGCTGGCACTCCACCTCGGCGCCGCCGGACTGCTGGCGGCGCTCGGCCGGTGGCACCTGCGGCGCCGGGGCGGCTGAGCGGACCGGGCGGACGGTGCGGGCGCCGCGCGGCGCCCGCACCGCCGTGCCTACCGCTTCAGCAGCGCCCGCAGCGCCGCGACGACCTCGTCCGGGGCCGACTCGGCCAGGAAGTGCCCGGCCGAGGTGGTGCGGTGCTCCAGGTCCGGCGCCCAGGCCCGCCACACCGCCTCGGCGTCGTAGCCGAGCGCCGCGCCCCAGTCCTGCTGGATCACGGTGACCGGCATGGTCAGCCGCCGGCCGGCGTCCCGGTCCGCCCGGTCGTGCGTCACGTCGATCCCGGCCGAGGCCCGGTAGTCGGCCACGATCGAGTCGACCGCCTCGCGGGAGGCCCACAGGTACTCGGCGCGCACGTCCGCCGGCATCGCCGCCGGGTCGCTGCCCCAGGCGTCGAGGAAGTAACCGAAGAACGCGTCCGCGCTGGCCGCGATCATGCGCTCGGGCAGGCCGGGCGGCTGGGCCATCAGGTAGAGGTGGAACGCGACCGACGCGGACGCGCCGTGCAGCACGTCCCACATGTCGAGGGTGGGCAGCACGTCCAGCGACGCCAGGTGGGTGACCACGTCCGGGTGGTCCAGGCCGGCGCGCACCGCGACCAGGGCGCCCCGGTCGTGCCCGGCCAACGCGAACCGGTCGTGGCCGAGGGCGCGGGCCAGGGCCACCACGTCGGCGGCCATGGTCCGCTTGGCGTACGTGTCCTCGCCTCGCGCGGCCGGCTTGTCGCTGGCGCCGTAGCCGCGCAGGTCCGGGCAGATCACGGTGTGGTCGGCGGCCAGGTCGGCGGCGACGTGCCGCCACATCAGGTGCGTCTGCGGGAAGCCGTGCAGCAGCACGACCGGGCTGCCGGAGCCGCCCACGGCGACGTTCAACGCCACGCCCTCGGCGACGGTGACGCGCTGGTAGTCGAATCCTGCGATTCCGGTGGTCATCTCGGTGCCTCTCTGCTTCGTCGTACCGGTCCAGCGTGGCGGCGCCGGATGAGCAACCGATGAGCGCGATACGGTGGCCCGGGTCGAGGAGGGGTCGGTGCCTGTCGGTTTCGGTGTGCTGGGTCCGGTTACGGCCTGGGACGACGCGGGTGCCCCGGTCGACCTCAAGGGGCCCCGGCACCGGGCCGTGCTGGCCCGGCTGGTCGCCGCCCGGGGCCGGACCGTGCCGGTCGGGCAGATCGTCGACGACCTGTGGGACGACCCGCCGGCCGGCGCGGTGGGCGCGGTCCGCACGTTCGTCGCGGCGCTGCGCCGCCGCCTGGAACCGCACCGTCCGCCACGCGAGCCGGCCCGGCTGCTGGTCACCGAGGGACCGGGGTACGCGCTGCGCGCCGCCCCCGACACCGTCGACGCCTGGCGGTTCGAGGACACCGTCACCGCCGCGGCCGACGCGCTGCCCCGGGCCGCGCTGGACCGGCTCGACGAGGCGCTGGGCTGGTGGCGCGGACCCGCGTACGCCGACTTCGACCAGCCGTGGGCGCACGCCGAACGGGCCCGGCTCGACCAGATCCGCCTGACGGCTGTCGAGCGGCGGGCCGAGGCGCTGCTCGCGCTGGACCGGGCCGCCGACGCCGTACCCGATCTCGACGCCCACGTCGCGGCGTACCCGTGGCGGGAGGACGGGTGGGCGCTGCTGGCGTCGGCGCTCTACCGGGCCGGACGGCAGGCCGACGCGCTCGCCGTGCTGCGCCGGGCCCGGCAACTGCTGCGCGACCAGCTCGGCCTGGACCCGGGGCCGCGGCTGCGGCGGCTGGAGACCGACCTGCTGCGCCAGGCCGAACCCGAGCCGACCGGCACGGCGCGGGTCTGGGCGGAGACCGCCGCCGCGTACGAGCGCAGCGTGGTGCCCGGCGCTCGGGCCCGGCTGGAGTCCACCGTCGGGATGCTGCGCAGCCTAGCGGTGACCGGGCCGGGCGGACTGGAGGCCGCCCGGGACCAGCGCGAGGCGGCCATCACCGCCGCCGAGCACCTGGGCGACCCGGAGTTCACCGCGCGGGTGATCGGCGGGTACGACGTACCCGCGATCTGGACCCGCTCGGACGACCCGGCGCAGGCGGCCCGGGTGGTCGCGGCGGCGCAGCGGGCCCTGGCCGGGCTGGGCCCGGACGCGCCGGAGGCGACCCGCGCCCGGCTGTTGGCCACCGTCGCGATCGAGTCTCGCGGCGCGGCGTCGCCGGGCCCGGCCGCAGCGGCACAGGAGGCCGAGGCGATCGCCCGGCGGGTGGCCGACCCGGCGCTGCTGGCGCAGGCGCTCAACGGCGTGTTCATGCAGACGTTCCAGCGGGCCGGGCTGGCCGCCGAGCGGGACGCGATCGGCGCGGAACTGGTCACGCTCGCCACCCGGCACGGCCTGGCCACCGTGGAGATTCTCGGGCACCTGATCCGGGTGCAGGCGCGCGGCGCGCTCGCCGACCTCACCGGCGCCGACGCGCACGCCGACGCGGCGGACCGGCTCGCCGCCCGGCACGAGAGCCCGCTCGTCGGCGTGTTCACCGGCGGCTACCGGGCCATGCGGACCGCCGCCACCGGCGCCGCGTACCCGGAGGCGGAGGCGGCGTACCGGTCGTGGGCGACCGCGCTGGCCGGCTGCGGGATGCCGGGCGTGGAACGGGGACTGCTGCCGCTGGCGCTGCTCTGCCTGCGGGTGTGGCACGACCGGCACGCCGACCTGCCCGCCGACACCGACTGGGGCCCGTACGCGCCCTGGGCCCGCCCGCTGGTGCTGCTCGCCGCCGGCCGCAGGGACGAGGCCGCGAGGGCATTGCGCCGCACCCCGGCGCCGCCGCGTGACCTGCTCATGGAGGCGCTGTGGTGCCTCACCGGCCGGGCCGCCGTGGCGCTCGGGGACCGGGACGTGATGCGCCGGGCCCGGGCCGCGCTCGCCCCGGCCGCCGGCGAGCTGGCCGGCGCGGGCAGCGGGATGCTCACCGTCGGTCCGGTCGCCGCGCACCTGGACCGGCTCACCGCCGCCCTGTCGGAGGAGCCAGGGTGACTCCGTCGGCTTCGGTCCGCCGGGTCACCGCGCCCGGGGCCCGGCATCCCCGTGGCGGATCGTCCGCCCAGCGCCACCAGATGCCGTAGGCGCAGTCGGGATCCGGCCGTCGAAGCGTCATCTCGTAGACGACCGCGCCCGTGCGCTCATCGGTGGGCTCGCAGGGCGTGCGGGCCACCTCCTGGCGACTGGAACCCGACCGGGTTCTCCGCCACACCACCTGCCACGCCTCGGCGGGCGCGTCCAGACGGTCGAACCGCACCCGTACGGACAGCTTCCGGACCCGGCGCTCCTCGCAGCTCTCCCGGTAGTAGGGCTTCATGGGCGCGTACACGTCCTCGAACACCTGCCTGATGCCAACGCTCACCCGACGACCGCGAGCGAGCGGGCCGAGCAGGTACAACCACCGGTAGACCCGTCCGTCCTCCTCGGCCACGGCGCCGTCGAGCAGGCGGTGCTCCGGGAACAGCGACGTCGCCTCCTCCACCACCCGGTTCTGTCCGCTCCAGTGGGACCGGACGCCCACCAACCGGATCTGCCGGGTGGCCCGGACCCGTTGCCGCCGCGTGTACGCGTAGCGGTGGTGGTCCCGACCGTCGTCACCCCTGACCCGGGTGACGACCAGCGACCCGTCCAGTTCCTCGATCAGGAAGTCCGGCGGACAGTAGACGCAGCGCACGTAGTAGGCCGCCACCGAGGCGACGAACAGGAGCGCCGCGAGGACGGCGAGGGTCGCCGGCGGGAGGCGCAGCGCGACGAGCCACGTGGTCCCGACGCCGTACGCCGTCACGAGCGCCGTGCCGGCGAGGACGACGAGCTGGAGCAGGTCGGAACTCTGGCGGGCGAGGCGGGCGGGGGTGCTGTCCAGCAGTCTCCGCAGACTCATCCGTCCTCCCCGGGCGCCACCTCGTCGGCGGGAAAGCCACCGACGGTCCGTCCAGTCCACACAATCGCAGGAGCCGACGGGTGAGCCAGCGGTCACGGACGTCACTCAACACTCACTCCGAGTGCCACCACCGCCCGTCGGCGCCGGCGGCGCCCCGACGACGGCGCTAGGGTGCGGCGATGGACGAGCTGAGGCACCTGTTCCACCGGGCCGCCGACCACGCGGCCGACTACCGGCGGTCGCTGCCGGCCCGACCGGTCGGGCCGCCGGTCGACCAGACCGCGCTCACCCGCGCGTTCGCCGTTCCGCTGCCGGCCGCGCCGACCCCGCCCGAGCAGGTGCTCGCCGAACTGGTGGCCGCCGCCGAACCGGGACTCGTGGCCACCGCCGGGCCGCGCTACTTCGGCTTCGTCGTCGGCGGCGCCTTGCCGGCCGCGACCGCCGCGGACATGCTGGCCGCCGGGTGGGACCAGATCGCGTTCAACCCGGTCACCTCCCCCGCCGCGGTGGCCGCCGAGACGGCCGCCGGCGACTGGCTCAAGGACCTGCTCGGCATCCCGGCGGCCGCGTCGGTCGGCTTCGTCACCGGCGGGCAGGCGGCCAACACCGCCGGCCTCACCGCCGCCCGCCACCGGGTGCTCGCCGACGCCGGCTGGGACGTGGAACGACGCGGCCTGATCGGCGCGCCAGCGGCCCGGGTCTTCGCCGGTGCCGAACGGCACGCCACCATCGACCGGTCGCTGCGGCTGCTGGGCCTCGGCACCGACGCGCTGCGCCCGGTGCCGACCGGCCCGCAGGGCGCGATCGACCCGGACGCGCTCGCGGCGGCGCTGCGCGAGGCCGGACCCGGCCCGACAATCGTCTGCCTCCAGGCGGGCAACGTGAACACCGGCGCGTGCGACGAGCTGCGCCGGGCGTGCGACCTGGTCCACCGGCACGGCGGCTGGGTCCACGTCGACGGCGCGTTCGGGCTGTGGGCGGCCGCCAGTCCGGCCACCCGCCACCTGGTCGACGGGCTGGCGGCGGCCGACTCGTGGGCCTGCGACGGCCACAAGTGGCTGAACCTGCCGTACGACACCGCGTTCGCGTTCTGCGCCCACCCGGACACGCACGCGGCCGCCATGTCGTACGCGGCCGCGTACCTCGTGGGTTCCGGCGGCGTGCCGGCGGGCGCGGACCTGACCGCGGAGTCCTCCCGCCGCGCCCGCGGCTTCGCGGTCTGGGCCGGCCTACGGGAGCTGGGCCGCGACGGCGTCGCGGAGCTGGTCGAGCGGTGTTGCGCGCTGGCCCGCCGGTTCGCCGGCGGGTTGACCGCGGCCGGGTTCGAGGTGGTAAACGACGTCGTGCTCAACCAGGTACTGGTCGGGTTCGGCGACGACGCGCGCACCGACCGGGTGGTGGCCGCCGCGCAGGCCGACGGGACGTGCTGGGTGGGCGGGACGACGTGGCGGGGGCGACGGCTGATGCGGATCTCGGTGTCGAACGCGACCACGACGGAGGCGGACGTGGACCGGACGGTGGCGGCGCTGGTCCGGCTGGCCCACTGAGCGGGCGACGGGATGGTTCACTGACGCCGTGACGTGGCGACGGGCTGCCTGTGCGGCGGTGGTGCTGGTGGTGGCCATGAGGGCCGTCGGCGGATGGCGCTGGTGGCACCAGCGTCCGCCCTACGGACCGGAGGCGCTGCACCTGCGCTCGTCGCTGCAGTTCGTCAGCTACGACGAGGCGCGGGCCGCGCTCGGGCCGGCGTACCAGGCGCCGGTGGCGTCCGACGGTGACCAGCTGGTCCTGGGCCGGGTGTCGTTGGCGCTGGTCTAGATGGGACCCGACGGGCAGGTCTACTGGGCCCAGCGGCTCCAGGGCTGAACCACTGCCCTTCCTCCGCCTCCATCCCGCCGGGCCGGTCATCGCCCCCTCCAAGCGGCGGGCGCAGCAGGTGTCGGCCGTCCGTCCTCCCGGTCACGCCACTCGTCCGCCGCGGATAGGGCCGGTCGGGACATACACGGAGCACGGCCCGGCCGACGGGGCGAGGAAGTCGAAGTAACGGAGGATCACCATCCGGGCCTCGTCGTGCGAGTAGGTCGCTCCGGACGGCATCGGCCCGAGGCTCTCCACAGTGACGGCGGTGGGCGTGCAGCGCACCACGGCGGAGTTCCCCTCGTACTCCTCGTAGTCGGAGCGGCCGGACACCACGTCGTCGATGCACTGCAGGAGTTGCAGACAGTCCGGAGCGTAGGTCTGGATGTCGCTGACGAGCTGGGAGGCGAAGGGTCGGAAGCGGGGATCCCCGTTGATCATGGTCGGCGCACCGTTCTCGTTGCGTCCGAACTCGATGTCCGCCATCGCTAGCTCCCGCCGACACGGTCGTCCGCACCCTACCAAGGCGCGGCTCGCGGAAACGCCCAGCGAGACGCCGGCTGGCACGCACCGCCGGTGAAACCGGGCTGAGATCGTCGCCGGACGTCCGTATGATCCATCGCGCGGTGGGCGGCTCCCCGCGGTACTTCCTTCTCACCTTTCCGACGAACCAGTGTCACGACCCTCCGCCCACCGCCTCACACGGGGAGGCGGCAACAGGTGGACGCGCTCGCGGTGGTGCTGCTGCGACGGACCGGCCGGGTTTCGGCGTTCGGCGCCACCGACCCGCCGAGCGACGGCACGGCGTGGGTGACGGCGCTGGAGGCGGATCTGGCCGACCGCGGCTGGGTGCTCCGGCACGACCTGCGCGTCGTCGCGTCCCGCCTGCCGGCGGCGCTGCGGGTCCGCTGGGCCGACTGGCTGCTCGCGGCCGTCGACGACCTGGTGGGCGCGGACCGTCCGATGCTTCCGCTCTACCGTTCGTTCCCCGCCACGCCGCACGACGTGGAGGCGCTCTACGTGCGGCGGCTGCTCACCCACCTGTTCGCCGTGCCCGACGCGCCGTGCGTGCTGTGCGGTCGCGAGGTGGGCGGGGCGCCACTGGACCCGTGCGGGCACGTCGTCTGCCCCGGCTGCTTCCCGCCGGAACAGGTCAGCGCGTGCCCGATCTGCGGCCGGCGGATCGCGCCGGACAACGCCTACCTGCCGCTCGTCGCTCCCCCGGCGCGCCGCCGTCAGTCCACTTCCGACCTCGCGTCGGCCCCACCGCTGCCGGTGCGCCTGATCGGGCACGAGGCCGACCCGGCCGGCGCCGCACGGCGACTCCGCGACGAGCTGGTCAGCCGGCCCGCCGCGCTCAGCGAGGCCGACCGCGCCGACCTGAAGGTGCTCGTCGACGCCACCGCGCCGGGGCGGCTGCACTGGCTGCCCAAGGTGGTGCCGGCCCGGGAGACCCTGGCCACGGTGCTCGCCTGGGCGCTGCACACGGCCGCGCTGCGACCCGGCTACGCCGAGGTGGTCGCCGTCGCCCGGCAGCGCTGGTCGAGCGCCACGGACGCGGCGCGGACGCTGTGGGCGTACTCGGGTGGGGACCCCGGGCTGGTCCTGCCGGCGGCCGACGACGAGCCGGCGGCGTGGCGGCCTCCCGGTGAGCCGGTCGTGACCGTGCCGACCCCCCGGGTCCGCGCCCTGCCGCGGCCGCTGCGCCGCGCGGTGCTGGCGCACCTGGACGACTGCGGCGCGGCCACCGCCGCCGAGGACCTCCGTCGTCATCCGGCGGTGTGGAAGCGGCTCGGCGAGCGACTGCACCCGTACGAGCGGGTGGCCGCGCATCCGGCGGCGGCCGTCGCGTTCGCGGCGCTGCGCGGGACCCGCACCGACCGGGACAGCGCCCTCGGCGCCGCGCTCGTGGCCGCCTGCGCGCGCGAGCCCCGACACCTGCGGCTGACCGACCATCCGGACGGCCGGGTGTCGGTCCGGCTGCGGACCCACGCCGCGCTGGTGGAGGCCGCACTGTCCGGCGACGACGTGGCCGGCGCCGCGCGGCTGCTCACCGAACGGCCGGGCGACCTGTGGCGGCGGGTCGACCACCTGCTGCGCCTCGCCGGCGACGACCCGGCTTCGCGGGAGGCGGTCACCGCCGCGCTGCGCCGCACCGCGGCACGGGTGTCGCCGGGCGTGCTCGCCGCGGTGGCGGCGCAACTGGCCGGCCGCGCCGAGACGGTACGGGCGACCGACGCCCAACTGGCCGCCGCCGAACGGGCCCGCGCGGCGGCCCGGGTCGCGGTCGCCGAGGTGCCCGCCCGGGTGTTCAGCGTCGGGCTGGCCGGCGTGATCCGGGAGGCGGCACGTCACCACCCCGAACTGCTGCCGACGCCACCGTCCCCACCGGACGACGTGCCCACCGACCGGACGCCGGTCGGTGACGGGACCGACGACCGGCAGCCGGTCCTCCGGATGCCCCGGCGGGTCTTCTTTCCCCGGGGTGGCGTGGTCACCACCTGGACCGAGCCGGAACGACGTCCCCCGCTGGCGCCGGCCGCGATCGGCGCGGTCCGTACGCTGGTCGACGCGGAGCTGACCTCCCGGGCCGGCCACCTCGACCGGTACGACCTCGCGGTCCTCGACGCCACCCTCGCCGACGTGCCCGCGCCGATGCGCGAGCGGGCCGCGTCCGAGCAACTGGCCGGCTGGCCCCGGGGCAGCGTCCGGGCGCTGCCCGACGCCGACGTGCTGCGTCTGTTCCTGCACTGGGCGCAGCCCGACGGCACCCGCGTCGACCTCGATTTGTCCTGCGTCTTCTTCGACGAGGACTGGCACCGGGTCGGGCACTGCGACTACACCCGGCTGCGGTACGCCGGCGACGCCGCCGTGCACTCCGGGGACCTCACCTCGGCGCCCGCCCCGCTCGGTGCCACCGAGTTCCTCGACCTGCGCCTGCCCCGGCTGGCCGAGCGCGGCGCCCGCTACGTGGCCCCGCTGGTGCTCAGCTTCAACGCCGTACCGTTCGAGGCGCTCGACGAGGCGTTCGCCGGTGTCATGCTGCCGCTGACCGACGGCGAGCAGTTCGACGGCGCCCGGGTGATGCAGCGGTTCGACCTGCGCGGCAACGCCCGCATGCTGATGCCGCTCGTGGTGGACCTGCGCACCCGCCGACTGCTGTGGACCGACCTGACGCTGACCGGGCGCGGCTACGGTCACGACGTCGGCCGGCACGGCGACCAGCTCGCCCGGGCCGCCGCCGACCAGTGGGAGCACTTCCTCGGCGGGCACCGTACGACGGTGCTGGACCTGCTCGCCTGGCACGCCGCCGGCCGCGCGGACCGGGTGCTCGTCGGTCATCCCGACGGCACCTATTCGGAGGTGCCGGCGGAGGTGGCGGCCGTGCGCGCCGCCGCGACGACGGGCAGCGGCGCAACCGTCGCCCTACCCGATCCGGCGGGCCTGCGGGTGCTCGCCGGCGCGGTCGACGCGGAGGCCCTGGCCCGGATGGTCCCGACGAGCGCGGTCGGAGCGGGGTCCACGGCGGTGACGGTGACCGGCCTGCCGGGCGCACAGTGGACGGCCGCCGGACCGGCGGAGGTGCTCGGCCTCCTGGGCGCTCGCGGGGACAGTACGGAGCGCGACGAGTTGGTAGCGTGACGGTCACCGGTGTCCCTTGGGGAGGGTGGCCATGTGGGCGGACGAGGCCGCGCTGGACGCGGCGACGCGTCGGCTCGACGAGTGGGAGTCGTCCCTCGCCGACCGGGCCGCGCGCGCCCGTGACCTGTCCGCCCGCACTCAGGCGCTGACCGGCACCGCCCGCAGCGCCGACGGCCTGATAGAGGTCACCGTCGACCAGACCGGTGCGCTGGCCGACCTCCGGCTGGACGAGCGCACCCGGCAGCACTCCGCCGCCCACACCGCCCGACAGATCCTGGCGACAACCCGGGCGGCCCGCGTCGACCTGCTGCGGCAGCTCACCAAGGCGACCACACAGGCCCTCGGCGACGACCCGGCCGCACGCGCGATCGTCGAGAGCCACCGGCGGCGGCTCGACCCCGACCAGGGCCCGCCGGATGCCGGGCGGTGAGGGCCTCCAGGTCGACCCGGACGACCTGACCGCCCACGCCGCCCACCTGCACCGCTGTGCCGACCGCGTTGACACCGCGCGCGGCGCCGGGCAGCAGGTCCGGTTGAGCGCCGACGCGTACGGGCAGCTCTGCGTGATCATTCCGCTCCTGCTCGACGGCCTCCAGCGCACCCTGACCGACGGCATCGGCACCGCGGCCGCCTCGGTGCGCGACACCGCCGACAAGGTCCGCGCCGGCGCCGAACGCTACCGCGCCTCCGACGCCCACGCCGCGCACCTGCTGGACCAGGTGCGGCCCTCGCGGTGACGACCAACCCACTGGTCGCCACCGCGACGGACACCGGCCCCAGCGCCTGGGCCGGCGTGTGGATCTGCGAGGACATCGAACTCATCGCCCAAGGCGTCCGTAGCGGCAGCTGGATCGACGGCAGCCTCGGCGTGGTCAGCGCCGGCCTGGACGCGCTCGCGTTGGTGTCCGACCCCGCCGGAGCGCTTCTCCAGTACGGCATCGCCTGGCTGATCGAGCACGTCCGGCCGCTCAGCGAGGCCCTGGACTGGCTCGCCGGCGACCCGGCCGAGATCACCGCGCACGCCCAGACCTGGCGCAACGTCGCCGCGTCACTGGGCGAGGACGCCGCCGAGCTGGCTCATGCCGTCCGCACCGAGGTCGCCGGCTGGACCGGGACCGCCGCCACCGGCTACCGCCGCTGGGCCGGCGAGCAGCAACAGGCGATCACCGGGCTGGCGCAGGGCGCCGAGGCCATGGCCGCGATCACCGAGGGTGCCGCCGGCCTGGTCGCGGCCGTGCGACTGCTGGTCCGCGACGCCATCGCCGCCTGCGTGTCCCGCCTGATCGTGTACGCGACGGAACTGGTCGCCACGGCCGGGCTCGCGACGCCACTGGTGGTGGAGCAGGTGACCACCACGGTGGCGTCGTGGGCGGCGCGGATCGCGCGGCTGGTGCGAGGGTTGTTGGCGAGCCTGCGGCGGTTGATGCCGGAGGTGCGACGACTCGGCGACCTGATCGAGAAGCTGAAGGAGGCGCTCGGACGGCTCATCCCCCGCCGCCCGCCGGAAGGTTCGGGGAATGGCCCGTCCGACCCCCGTGATGGCGATTCTAGGCCTCGATCTCTCGATTTCGACCCGGGCAAGCAGCACGGGCCGCTCGGGGTTGACTTCCGTCCGGGAGTGGACGACCCTCGCGGCCTGTTCGAAGAGAAGGAGCGCGCCATCGCCGACCGCCTCGGCGACGAGGGCGACATGGTTCACCCCAGAGAGCGAAACGACGGTGTATACAAGCTCAAGAATCCAGACGCAATGGTGCGGTCCGGGCCGGGTGATCCTGGGGTCGTCACCGAGTTCAAGACGCTCGAAGTCTCCAGTAGCGAATCGGTTCGCCGTAACATCTTGACAGCAGGCAAGCAGGTGGCTCAGACCGGAGGCGGCGACCTGGTCATCGACGGCCGCGCGGTGGGTCTGAGTGAGGAGGATGCGCGGCGGGGCTTTGCCCGAGCGCTTGGGCAGCATCACCAACACGGCAGCGCCCTGCCTGGTCAGGTTCGCATCGTTCTGGGCGACAATCGAATACTTACACTTCCTGAATGATCACGGTGCTCACATGTCTACCTTGGAACACATATTCATCCATACGCAGGACCCACTTGGCAGGGTCGCTGACCGGATCGCCTCAACCGTCGGCATGAAGACCTCAGTCGGGCCCGAAAATGCGATCTATCTCAGCCGTCCCGCCCAATGCGATCCGAGTCGGGAAGTCGGCGGTGAGGTCGCCCTCAACTACCTCGCCTATCCATCCGATGTGCCTGAGGAACAGTCCCTCCTGGATGCCTACGAAATCATGTGGGACTTCGGATACACCGGCAGGAACCGTGACATCCAACTAACCGAGGCCCGCAAGGTCTTCGAGCAACTCTCCGCCGCACGACTGTGGCCAGCGGCGTTGGTCGGAGGTCTCGACTCTCTGGTTGCTGCTTGGGATCCCAACCTGGGGCTCACCTGGTTTCCGCCGGGCACCTCGCCCGATGCGGTCGACAGCCCTGCCTGGCAAGGCTATCTGGCCCACCTGAAGGCCTGAAGTCCGCTCACTACACTGGATGCCCGGCGGGGGTTCGGCCCGGGATCACCGGCGGATCGGTGCCGAAGCGAGGAGGACTAGCGCACACACTGGAGCACGAAAGGGTCCGGTCAGGCCGGAGATGGGTTTGATGGCTGCCTTTGACGACTGGCTCGACGCCTATAACGTCTTCTACCGCGCCCTACCTGCGACGTTCGATCCACCCTGCCGCAACTGCGACCACCGCACTCTACGTATGGTGTTCACGGGCCCCCCGGCCGCCGGATATGGCTACGTCTCATTCTGGTGCGACACCTGTCTCGAGGGCATCCACGTGTCCCGTGCGCCAGTTCCCGCCGGTGTGGCAGCACGGCCGATCGACGCACCCGACGAGGAACGCGGTCGAGACATCCCGAACTATCGTCTGGTGACGTAGTGGAGGCCGGCGTGACCGCCCTTCGCTGATCATCACCATTCTCGTTCCGACGAAGTGAGGACACGCGCGGAGCTGCAGGACCTGGTCGAACTCAGGGCCGCCGTTCCGGAGGAGAACCTGCCCGCCGGGGCGGTCGGTACCATCGTGCACATGTTCCACCGGCCCGAGTTCGCCTATGAGGTGGAGTTCATCGACGAGGACGGCCGGATGCTGAGCAGCCTGGCTCTCACCCCGGACAAGATCCGACAGGCCGGGGCTGCCGACCTCTGACAGCAGCACTGACCCGGCCTCCCGGAGGACGACATGCCCTTCCCTCGGTACCGGGATCACCTGAGCCCCGGACGGTAACGACATGGGCATGATGGTGATCGCCCGGCGGGTCGAAGCCCCGGGGGGACGAGGTGCGCTACGAGTTCGGGTTCGGGGACAGGTTCGACCGCACTCTGGTCATCGATCCACGAACATCGGAGGCGCGTGTCGAGGATGGTGCCTTCGATGCCGCCGCCAGCGCCATCACTGCCAAGGTCGTCAACTTCTGGCGGGAGCGCGGGACTTCCCGCAACGAATGCTCTTCGCCAGTTAGCCACGCACTGGCCGGGACCGGGTGGATGGCGACGCGGGAGCTACCCCTCGGTCATGGCCAGGTGGGCGGGGGTGAACCGAACGCGCGGCGGCCGGCACGCACAGCCAGCGTGGCGAGAGCGGCGTTCGCGCCGCCACCGATCAACGCACCGATACCGAACGGCGCCACGCGGCCGAGGACGATGATTCCCTGCTTGGTCCCGTACTTGGTGACGAAGTGCTTCCCCAGGACCTTGTTGATCTGCTTCAATGTCTCGCTGGGCACCTTCGCGACCACCTGACGTCCCCAGTGCTGCCCGGTGCGCTCGGCGACCTTGCTGATGGGGCGGAGCCGGATCCGCCGAGCATGATCCCCATGACGATTGTTCGGCGACGTTCGATCTCGTCGATGCGGACTCCGTGGACTTCCGCGATCAAGAGCGCGAAGAGGGACGCTGAACAGTCACCGCCGTTGACCTGCTGGGCGAAGCGATCATCGTCCGTTCGACGGCGAAGATGCGTCAGCTCAGCGTGAGGCGCCGCTCCGCGTCGAACCGGACCCGGCCGCTGGTCACCGCCACGTGCAGGCCGTACCGCAGCAGGCGGTCGATCTTCTCGGTGCGCCGCCGGTAGCCGAGGCGCTCCAGGCCGGCGCGCAGCAGCCGTTCCTCGTCGAGGCTCGGCACACCCTGCAGCACGTCGACGAACGCGTTCGCCACCTCCTCGGGCGGCACCTCCTCGAACGCGCGGTCGTTGCTGAGCTGGGTGACCCGGTACGCCTGCCAGCTGCGCGGATCCGTCCCCTCGGGCCACGCGTAGCGTCCGACCGTCGGATGGTCGTACCAGCGGCGGGCGTCAACGAGCGCGAGCACGGCGAGCCGCCGGTCCTCCCGGGTACGCAGAAAGCCGAACCGCGCCAGCGCCAGGCGGGCGAGGCGATGCTGTTCGACCGGCCCCTCGACCGCGATGATCTCCCGCAACGCCTCGCGGACCAGCCCGCGTACCCGTTGGTCGCTGGTGAGCAGGTCGAGGTCGCCCTGGTCGCCGAGCGGCGTCGGGGCGTACGGGACGAAGGGCCGGACCTCGACGGTGCCGGCAGCCACCGGCGGCGCGGTCGTGGCGGCGCCGGCCGGCGCGGTCACGAGACTCGTCACCGGCGCAGGCGCGACGTCCGTGACCGGCTCGCGGTCCTCCGTCACGCCCGACTCCGACGCGGCGGGCAGGCGCGGCGCCGGCACCTCGGCCTCGTCGGGAGCCGGTAGGGGCTCGGGCTCGTCGGCGCGGGAGACGGCCTCGTCGACCCGGTCGAGCAGGCTATCCCGGTCGCGGAGCCACGCCGGCAGCCAGAACCGGACCACCTCCGGCCAGCCCATGATCTGCCGCAGCAGCGCCGGCGCCGAGTCCCGGTCGGCCACCGTGGGTCGCGCGCTCCACTCGGGGCCGTCCAGCATGACCGCCACCTGCCACCGCGGCGATCCGGGTCGGCGTACGGCGATGTCCACAGTGAAGTCGGACAGGCCGTGCGCGGTGCGCACCTCGTGACCGCGTTCGCGCAGCGCGTCGGCGACCTCGTCGCGGATGCGATTGCGTCGCTCGGCCCGGTCGGTGGCCAGGTCACCCAGCCGGTCGGGGCCGGCCGCCGCCATCTCGCAGTACGCCCGCAGGTGCTGGGTGCCGACCGCGGAGGTGCGGGACAGGTCGATGTCGGACGGGTCGAACGAGGAGTAGAGCACGACCTGCCGGCGGGCGCGGGTGATCGCGACGTTGAGCCGGCGCTCGCCGCCGACCTGGCTGAGCGGGCCGAAGTTCAGCGGGAGCTGTCCGGTTTCCGGGTTGGTGGAGAAGGCCAGCGAGAACAGCACGACGTCCCGCTCGTCACCCTGCACGTTCTCCAGGTTCTTCACGAAGATCGGCTCGGCGACGGCGCCGGAGAGGTGTTCCCGGACGATCGGGTCGCCGCTGTCCTCCAGCAGGTTGAGGATGAGATCCCGCTGCTGGATGTTGAAGGTGACCACGCCGATCGACTGCCCGGCGGTGGCCGGGTCGTGCAGGCGCCGGGTGATGTCGGCCAGGACGGCCCGCGCCTCGACCTCGTTGGTTCGGGTCCCGCCGCGGTCGTACCGGCCGTCGACCCGCCGCCAGGTGATGCCGGCGGAGCTGCTGGCGCCGGGTGACGGGAGGCTGGAGAGCTTGTTGTCGTAGTAGTAGCGGTTGGAGAACGCGATCAGCGACTCGTCGTGGCTGCGGTAGTGCCAGGACAGCCACCGCTGCGGCAGCCCGCACTCGACGGCTTCGCTGAGGATGCTCTCCAGGTCCTCCAGCACCGGCGCCTCGCCGTCGGGGACCTCGTCGACGGTGTGGCTGGCCTGCATGATGCTGCTCGGCGGCATCTGCCGGGAGTCGCCGACGATCACCGCGGCGCGGCCGCGTCCCATCGCGCCGACGGCCTCGGCGACGCGGATCTGCGACGCCTCGTCGAAGACGACGAGATCGAACCGCTGGCTCCCCGGGGCCAGGAAGTTCGCCGCCGAGGCGGGGCTGACCAGCACGCACGGCGTCAACGCCAGGACGACGTCCGGGTACAGCTCGAACAACTCCCGGAAGGACCGGCCGCCGCGCTTGCGGCGCAGCTCGGCAGCGAAGTCGGCGAAGTCGGCGAAGCGTCCACGTCGGTCGGTCGGGCTGAAGGGGCGGCGGGCGACCAGCACCGACGGTAGGCGCTCGGGCAGTGCCGAACGCAGCTCGCCGGCGGCGGTCTCGAACTGGGTGATCTCGTCGTCGTGCAGCTCCGGGTCGAAGTACTGCAGGCCGCCGGCCCGCACCCGTTCGGCGAGGGAGGCGGCGGCGACGCCCCGCCGGTACGCCTCCTCGGCGAACTGCCCGGCCACCTCGGCGCGCAGCAGTCGGTCGCGGTAGTCGGTAAGGCCGGCGGAGGCGAGCACGTCGGCGTGGCCGAGCACGGTGGCCCACCGGCGCAGCGGGAACAACTCCTCGGTCCGCAGATCGTGCAGCCAGGTCGCGCCGTCCCGCTGCCAGGCGTCGGCCCAGTGCGCGCCGGCGGCCCAGAGGGCCAGTTCCGGCTCCCCGGACCGCACCACTCCGCGCCAGGCCCGCCAGCGGGCGGCGACCCGGTCGAGCAGGGCGGCGTCGGCGTCGGTGACACCGCGCCGGAACAGCTCCCACGCCTGCGGATGGCGGGCCAGCAGCGCACGGCCGACGCGGGTCGCCTCGATCGACTCGGCGAGCCGACGCGGCGCGTCCGGGTCGGTGGGCAGCCACCCGGGCAGGTGCAGGCCACCCAGCGCGACCGCCTGCCGGTGCAGGGCCGCAGCCTGCGCCTGCGCGGCGACCAGCCGCCCGGTGGTCACCTCGACCTGCTCGGCGTCGAGCGTCGCGCCGGCGACCAGGTTCACGGCCAACCGGTCGACGACGGCCTGCCGCCGTTTGCGCTTACCGAAGACCTTCTTCGCCGCCTCCTGCGCCTCGGCGTGCCACCCCGCCAGCTCCGGGCGCGCGTACACGTCCGGTCGGAAGGTGGCCAGCTCGCCGGCGAAACCCTGGTGGAAACCGGCCACCTCGGCCTGGAACCGGGCCACTGCCTCGTCCCAGCGCCGGTCGCCGGCCCGTGCGGTGGTCTCCCGGTCCGGCACCATCCCGCGTACGGCGAGCCAGGCTCCGGCCAGCAGCTCGCCGACCGCCTCCGGGGTGGGCAGCGTCCGCAGCAGCGCGAGCAGCTCGGGGCAGGCGGCGAGGTCGGCGCGGACGCGTTCCAGATCGGCGGCGATCTCGGTGAGGGCCGCGGCGTGCAGCCCGTCGAGGGTGCGACATCCGCTGAGGGACCAGGGGTGCTCGGGGCGGATCCGCGCCGAGCGGGCGGCGGCCGGGAACTCCCGCAGGGTCCGCTCCACGTGCGCCCGCGTCTCGTCGGGCGCGTGCAGGTAGCTCACCGGAATCGGGGCGACCGGCCCGTCCCCGTACGCGAGCACCTGCTCGTACGCCGACCAGAGCGACACGCCGACGGGGTTGGCGGCGTGGACCTGCGCCGGATACTCGGCCAGCGGCGCGAGCCGCGTCCGGTAGGCGGTCTCGACGGCGGTCCAGGTGCCGCCGTCACCCGCGTCGTACTGGTCCAGGGCGTCGCGCAGCTGCTGGCGGATCGCGTTGAGGGACTGCTTGCGCCCGTGCAGGTCGAGCGCGAACGGCCCGAGGCCGACCTGCCGCAGCCGCCGCTTGACGACCTCCAACGCCGCCTGCTTCTCGGCGACGAACAGCACGGACCGGCCGGCCGCGACCGCTCGGGCGATCATGTTGGTGATGGTCTGCGACTTGCCGGTGCCGGGCGGCCCTTCGAGCACGAAGGACTGGCCGCGCTCGGCCATCACGATGGCCTGCATCTGTGAGCCGTCGGCGGGGATGGGCAGGTGCAGGTCCGCCTCGTCGACGGCTTCCGCACCGTGGTCCTCCGGCCGCGCCGGGTCGTCGAACGTCGCCCCGGAGGACTCGACCAGGTGCCGGACGACCGGGTTCTCCAGGAACCGGGGCCAGTGGTCGCCGAGGTCCCGCCACATCTGGAAGGTGGAGAACTGCAGCAGCCGCAGACTGGCCGTCTCGTCGATGCGGTAGTTCAGCCGGTTGTCGACCAGCCCGGCGTTGATCGCCGCGAGGGTCTTCGCCACGTCGATCCCGTGCTCGTCGCGGACCGGCTGTTCCAGCTCCGGGATCCGCACGCCGTGCTTGACCCGCAGCCACTCGACCAGGCAGTGGTTCGGGCTGGCCACCTCCGCGCCGTCGATGACCATCGCGTACGGGCGGCGGCCGGTGCCGCCCTCGATGCGCACCGGCAGCAGGAACAGCGGGGCGTACGCCTCTCCCCCGGTCGCCCGGGGGTGCACGAGCGTGCCGATGGTCAGGTAGAGGTAGTTGCTGCCGGTCTCCTGCTCCATGGTGCGCGCCTCGCGCTGGATCGCCCGCATGGCGGTCTTGTAGCGCGCCTCGGTGACCGCGCCGTAGACCCGCCGGTCGGTGCGAAGTTCCCGGGTGAGGATGTCGGCGTCCAGGTCCTGCGCCCGGCGGGCGCCGGCCAGCTCGTGGACGTGGCTGATGTCGTCCTGCGGGATGACCTGCACCTGGCGGCCGTCGTGGATGAGGTCGTCGAGCAGGGCCAGGGCGCCGGCCGGCACGTGCAGGTCCAGGCCACGGCCCCGCTTGGGCAGGTTGAGCAGCGGGTTGCGCAGGCTCAGGTCGAGCAGGGACTTGCGCCACTGCTGGACCCGCGCCGGTGAGCCGTCGGAGGGCTGAGGCACCTCCTCGCCGTCGTCGGCGAGTTGGCGCAGCTTGGCGGCGGCCACCCCGGCCGGCAGGTCCAGCGACGCCTCGGCGGTCGGGTCGGTCGCCGGAGCGGCGTCGACCGGCGCGACCACCTCGTCGGTCGACGGCAGCGACCGGATGCCCGAGCGGTGAGCCAGGTGGACGTCGACCACGCCCTGTAACCGGTGACCCTCACCGCGGAAGTGGCCGAGCCCGACCCGCACCGCCTCGGTGAACGTCGCGGTCTGCGCGCCGGGCCCGATGCGGGTCAGCTCGACCGGCACGGAACGGCCGGAGTCCACCATCGAGATCAACAGGTTCGTCTCGGTGACCGAGGCGGCGCTGAGCCGCTCCTCCTCCAGCAGGAAGCCGCCGAACGCGTGTCCCGTCGCGATGAAGACGAGCGGGTGCAGGCCGGCCGCCTCCAGGCAGGCGGCGTAGGTCACCGACAGGTCGAGGCAGTTGCCGAGCCGCCCGTCCAGCACCGCCGCCGTCGTCCGGACCTTCTGACCGCTGTTCTCGAACGACGCCGGCAGCGTCTGGTAGTGGATGTCGAGACCGCGCAGCGCCTCGTAGACCGCGCCGGCGATGAGCGCCGCCCGCTCCGCGCCGTCCTGGTAGCCCTGCAACGACCCGGAGCCGGTACGCGCCAGCAGGAGCCGCGCCGCCGACCGCAGCACCGCCTCCACCGCCCGGGTGTTCGGCTGCACGAATGCGGCCAGGCTGTCGTAAAGGGCCGGGCTGTTGAACCACTCGTTGTGCGCGAGCACCCGCGACGGGGCGTTGAGGCTCAGCGGTGTGCCGTTCGCCTCGACGGTCAGGCGGTAGTCGACCGGGAACGCCTCGTCCGTGCGATGGAGCAGCGCGCGGTCGGGGGTGACGTCCCGGAAGTCGTCCCAGCCGGTGCTCGCCCCCGGCCGCAGCGGCCCGCCGAGGGTACGCGTCCACGGCTCGGTCAGAGCGCCGTCGGGGCCGACCAGGTCCAGCGTCACCGTCACGTCCGTCAGCGGCTCGGCGCCACGGTTGGTCAGCGTGAGGTGCCGGACCAGCGGCACCCGGTTGTGCACCAGGGCGGCGTTGATCGCCGGCTGGACGAGCAACGCGACGGCGAGCTGGTCGTCGTCGGCGGTGAACTGCGCGAAGACGCTGTCGGACATGGGCGTTACTCCAGGTGGCGAGGCCGGGAAGCGCCCAGCCTAGCGGTCGGCCGCTGGGCGGCGGCTCCCCCGGCCGATCTTGGTTGTCGTACCGCTCGGGCAGGAGGTGCGCCATGTCTACCGCTCGGGGATGGAGACCCCGTCGGCGTCGAGCGGTGAGCCGTCCAGGGCGCGGTCGGTCTCGACCGCGGTCAGTTGCACGATCACGTTGCCGTCGGTGTCAGGGAAACGGCTGAACCTCATCAGGACGAATCCCGACCGCTTGTTGCCCCGTACGGCGTTGCCGAGGGGCGTCATGCCGACGCCCTCGACGAGCCACTGGTAGACCGGCTGCGCGTCCTCGTCCCGCCAGCCCCTCAACCCGGCCTGGTGAACAGCCAGGGTCAGTTTCTCGGCCAGGTACGCCGGGTCACACACGCTCACGATCGTCAGGTCCAGTTCCTCGAACCGGTGCCCCGCCCCGAACTGCCACCGGACCCGGACCTCCCGGACTCCAGGAGTCAACGGACGCCCGAGGAACATCCAGTGGTAGGTGTCCATCACGGGCGCGTGGATCCTGAGCCAGCTCTCCCGGTCCTTCTCCAGCACGATCCAGGGCGAGGGAACCTCGTTGAACTCGTCGGTCCACACGACCTCGGGGATCTCCCACGCCTCCTGCCAGGACCGGACCCGATCCCGGTTGGCCAGGAACATCGCTCGCAAATCGTCGTGCTGGCGGCGCCTTCCGAACACTGTCGATCACTCCCCGTAGTCCCAGTCGAGGCCCCAGATACGGACGTTGCCCTGATAGTCGCCGGTGACGACGGTGCTGAAGGAGCCGTCGGCACGTACCGTCTTCACCCAGACGAGATGACCGTGCAGCGTGCGGATCCGCCGTCCCGCCCGCAGGTCCCAGACATCGACGGTCTGCTCACCCGGGTCCCCCGCCACGGCGAACGCTCCGTCTTCGGAGATCGCCACATTGTCGATCCCGTAGACGGGATGGTCGGGATCCTCGACGGCCCGCCCGTCGAACACCAGGTGTCCGGTCGCGGCGTGCCAGACGACGAAGCCCTTCTCACCCGCGATGGCGGCGAGGCGACGGCCGCCGGTGAAGGCCAGTCGTGCCGCACAACTGTGCTTGACCCACTGGAGGTCGTACAGCGGGCGCCGGCCGCCGGGGCGCCACGCGGTCAGGCGGGTCATCTCGGCCATCAGCAGCACACCGGAGGCGAACCGGATCTCGGTGTGCGCGTCGACGTGCGAAAAGGTCTTCACCATCTGTCCGGTGTCCATCGACCGGACCTCCACGGTGCTCGTGTCGCCCGTTCGCAGGAGCACAGCGACCAGGCGGGACGTCTCGTCGGCGGTGACACCGTCGATCGTGCCGCGCCCGGTGCGGACCGTGGCGACGCAGGCCGCGGCCTCCAGCGACCACACCGTCGCCAGGCCGTACCCGAATCCGACGGTCAGCAGGTCGCCGGAGAGGTCGAGCGTCGTCTCCCCCTCGTCGCGGGGCAACGCGCCGGCGACCCGGAACCGCGGCTCGAACGTCGCGGTGTCGTGGCAGGCGACCGACCCGTCCGAGTAGCCGATGACCAGGTCACGCCCGCCCCTGGCGAAGCGCAGCGTGGTGGCGGGGTTCCGTTGCTGGGCCACCGAACCCGCCTTCTCGAGCGTCTCCAGGTCGAAGACCTCGACCTCGTCGACGTTGGCGGGGAAGGCGAACAGTCTCCCGTCCTCGCTGACGTCGAAGGTGCCCCGGGTGAGCATGATGTCGGACAGTTCCTGCTCCACCCAGACGCCGGCCAACGCGGTGCGCCGCAGGTCGCGGCCGGCGGCCCGGGACGCACGGCGCAGTCGAGGATGACGGTGGTAGCCCGGAATCGCCCTGGCCTCGCGGATCGCGTCGGCGGCGCGCCGGCGCTCCCCCGCCCGGATCAGCGTGTCGATGTGTGCCATGACCTGCTCGAACGCCCGTTCCTCGTGGGCGAGGACACCGACCGGGCGAGGCGGCGCGTACGACCACGGAGCGAGGTGCCCGCTGAGCGGCATGGGCAGCCGGGACAGCGAGGTCTGGTCGCGGGGAAAGCCCGCCGACTCGGCGATGACGGCGTATCCGCAGTCGCCGCTGAACGCGGCGGCGTCGCGGCGCGTACCCCGCTCCCAGTCCTTGCCGAAGGTGCGGACACACCGGCGGTTGGCCAGTTCGAGCACCTGGAGGTCGCCGGTCCCGGGGTCGAGCAGGGCCCAGCCCGCCCGGCCCGACACGCCGAGCAGGTCGTATCCCATCAGCCAGGAGAGCTCCCACCGTCGCGGTCCGTCCCAGACCCGCATGTCGACCGCCATCAGGGAACGGAACGCGGCCCTCAGAACCGTGGAACCGTCCGCGGCCAGGGCGACCTTCTGGTTGTCGGGCCCCAGCTCGTCGGGAGGCATCTCCAGGCCGCGCATCCGGGTACGCCGCAGCGGCCACCACTGCTCCACCCGGTGATCGACGTCGGAGTGGGCGCGCCCCAGGGAGGCGGAGACGACCACCTCGGCGTCCCGGCCGAGAATGACGCGGGTGACCCTGCCCTCGTGCGGCCGGATGTCGGCGACCGGCTCCCACGTGTCGGCGCGGAGCACGAGCACGCGACCGTCGGCGGTCCCCACGGCCGCGAAGGCACCGTCGGGGCTGAGCGCGACGGCGGTTCCGCCCTCCCACCGGCCGTCGAGATCGGCGGCTCCGTCGGCGAGACGCCACCTCTCGACCACGGAGTCCTGGTAGCAGACGAGGACCCGGGCGCCGGCCTCGTCAACGGCGACGTCGACCGGGGTCCGGCCGGAGCCGCCGAGTTCGGCGACGACCCGGCCCGCGAACGCGTCCCAGATCCGCACCTCGCCCGACTCCTCGGCCACCACCACGTGCGTCGCGTCGTGGTCGCAGGCCATCGCCACGACCCTGCCGGCCGTGCGCCCGAACACCTCCAGGGTGCCCCTCGGCTCCAGCCGGGCGCAGCGTTCGCGCGCGGCCGCGATCTCGGGTGAGCCCGGGTGTTTCCGGTCCGCCTCGGCCAGGTGGCGCGCGGCGGAGACACCGTCGCCGCGTTCCATGTGCACCATGGCGGCCAGGTGGTCCGCCTCCCAGGAGTCGCCGGTGGCGGCCAGCTCCGACAGCAGGGTCTCGTCGGTGACGACGCCGTTGCCCCACCTGATCAGCCCGTGGTTGTAGACCGCGCGGACGTTGTTCGGGTCGATCGCCTTCGCCCGCTCGAACAGCTCGACCGCCCGGTCCTGCTCACCGAGGTCCCACAGCGACAGCGCCTTGTTGGACAGGCCGTCGGCGCGCAGCGACGGCGGGACCCCGTCGGGGTGCGGGTAGGGGTTTCCGGTGGCGTGGGCGTACACGTCCAGGAGGACGGCTTCCGCCTGCGCGGTGTCGCCGACCCGGGACCGGGGATCGGGGTCGAGGCAGCCCGCGAGGAGGTCGCGCAGCGCCGGCGGAAGGTCGTCGCGCAGTTCCGCCAGCGCGTCCGCGCCCTCGTGGCCCCACCGCCAGAGCCGGCGACCGTGCAGCACCTCGATCACCGTCAACGCCCACGACCACATGTCGCTGGCCCGGCCGATCCGGCCCTCCGGGTCGACCTGTTCCGGCGAGCAGTACTGCGGGGTGAAGCCGCCGAGCGTCGCGTACGCCGTCTCGTCGCCACCCGGCGCGGGCGACGAGACGGACGCCTTCGCCTTGGCCGTCCCGAAGTCGGTGACCCGCGCCGTCTCCCCGTCGTACATGACGTTGGACGGCTTGACGTCCTGGTGCACCAGACCCGCCGCGTGGGCGTGCCCGATGCCGCGCAGCATCTGGATCGCCACGTCGAGCGCCCGGGGCAGGTCCCGGCACCGACCGTCCCGGACCGCCGCGGTCAGGTCACCGCCCGCGACCCATTCCGCGAAGATCACCGGGTACGCGCCGACGCGCTGGACATAGTTGCAGCCGACCACGTTCGGGTGCGGGTCGAGCTCGGTCCAGGCCTGCGCCTCCTGCGCGAGCAGGTCGAGGATCCCGGGTGCCGAGGCCAGGTCGGGGCGCGGCGTCTTCACCGCCAGGTCGACGCCCCAGGCGAGGTGATGGGCGCGGTAGACGAAACCCGTACCGCCGGTCTCGACGACCTCCTCGATGCGGAACGTGTCGAGGACGGTCTCCCCCGGCCGCCACCGGATGACCTGCCCCGCGTCCACGCCGAGGCCCTAGTCGACCAGCGCCACGTAGATCGGGCTGCCCAGCAGCGTGCCGTTCGCGCCCGGCTTCTCGGCCAGCCGCTTCGCGACGAACTCGACGCGTTGCGCCGGCCCCGGCAGTGCGGCCCCGATCTGCGCCAACGACTCGTGGAAACGCTCGTGGTCGAACTCGCCCGGGTCGGCTCGCAGTTCCTGAAGCTTGCGGAACAGGTACGGCGGGACCGACCCGACCGGCTCGGCGTCGCCGCCGCCGACCACGTGCGACGCGGAGCCGCCGAGGACGATGACCTGGTCGTCGAGCGTTCCCGCGAAGACCACGATGCCGGCGGTCGGGAAGACCTGCCAGCGCATCTCCAGGCAGGCCTGGACGTAGGGGCGCTCCTCGTCCGCGGCGCCGATCTGGTCGGCGTCCTGGAGGTGCCGAATCACCCGCTCCAGCTTGTCGAGGTCGTGGCGCTCGGGCAGGACCGCCTTGCGGCTGTAGCGGACGACCTTCAGGTCCACGGCGAGTTCGGTCTCGTGCTGCGCGGACGAGGCGACCTGCGCGGCCAGGAGCCCGATCTTGAGATGCGAGAGGTAGAGGTAGTACTTCAGGCTCAAGATGCACTCCGGTTACGGGGAGACGTCCGAAGCCCACCCTACGTGGCGCACGCTCGTGTCGCTGGCCCGCACAATCGACGAAGATCGCCGTCGTGGTCACGCCCACCCGCCCGCACGGCTTGCTCGACGTTCGTCAGCCCGTGACCCGCTGCCTCGTCAGGGCGTCCGGCACATCCGTGGCAGACTGCCGCGGTGGACGACCTGACAGCTCAGGTGCGAGAGTTCGCCGAGGAACGGGACTGGCAACAGTTCCACACCCCCAAGAACCTCGTCATGGCCCTTGCCGGCGAGGTCGGCGAACTGGTGGCCGAGTTCCAGTGGCTGACCCCGGAACAGGCGAACGCCGTGATGGGCGATCCGGAGGCGGGGGCCCGGGTCCGCGCGGAGGTCGGTGACGTCATGATCTACCTGACGCGGCTGGCAGACGTTCTCGGCATCGAGCTTCAGGAGGCAGCCGTCACCAAACTGGCCGAGGTCGCCATCCGCTATCCCGTCGACGAGGTGAGAGGCTCCGCGACGAAGCGGTAGCGGAGCGTGCGAGGAGATGATCTCTTCGATACAGTCCACCCGTACAGGCGCGTAACGACGGGCTTCCGGCCGCAACCGGACAGGCCCCCCATGCGCACGATCACTTCGTGCTGCCCGGGGGCAAGTCTTGTCTGCGTTCCGCACCTCCGCCGACGGCCTGCTGCGCCTCACGACCGACGGTGGCCTGGCCGACCGCATCGCGGACCACATCGGGCACAACGTGAGTGCGGCCGAACGCCGGTCATGGGAGCGCAGTCTCACGGTGCTCGGGCAGGATCTGGCCGACGCCGGCCTGGGTCAGGTGGAGGTACTGGCCGAGTACCAGCTACCGCTGACGAGCAAGCGGGTCGACGTGGTGCTCGCGGGCATGCATCCGAGGACCGCCGACGACTCGTACGTGGTGGTGGAGCTGAAGCAGTGGTCACGGGCCGAGTCCTATGAAGGATCCGACCGGCTGGTGCTGGTCGAGCACGCCCGCGGCCCACGTCTGCACCCCGGTGTGCAGGTCGGGGACTACTGCGAGTACCTGACGGACTTCCTCGGCGTCCTGTCCCACCGTCGTACCCCGATTGTCGGCGCCGCGTACCTCCACAACGCCGTCGACCGGGATGTGAACGACCTCTTCGTGCGGCGGCCCACGGAGCAGAGCCGGATCTTCACCAAGCAGCGCCGTGGGCAGTTCCTCGACTACCTGCGCACCCACTTGGCTCCCGTTCCGGGGGCGGCTGCCGCAGACCGCTTCCTCACCAGTTCTGTCCGCCCGAGCAAGCACCTCCTGTCGTACGCGGCGGCCGAGCTGAAGGTGCGGTCGCACTTTACGCTGCTTGACGAGCAGCGTTTGGCGTACGAGTTGGTGTTGCACGCCGTGGAGCGGGCGCGCGCCGCGGACCGCAAGTCGGTCGTGGTGGTGTCCGGTGGACCGGGCAGTGGCAAGAGCGTGATCGCGCTGTCCGTGCTCGGGGAGTTGGCCCGCCAGCAGCGCTCGGTCATGCACGCCACCGGTTCGCGCTCGTTCACCCAGACCCTGCGCAGGTACGCCGGCAAGGGCTCGACTCGCTTGAAGAACCTGTTCGGCTACTTCAACAGCTTCATGGCCGCTGAGAGGAACGGCCTTGACGTGCTGATTTGCGACGAGGCACACCGGATTCGGGAGACGTCGGTCAACCGCTTCACACCCAAGGCGAAGCGGGACAAGGCTCGCCCGCAGATCGATGAGCTGATCGCGGCCGCGCGGGTGCCGGTGTTCCTCCTCGACGAGCATCAGGTGGTCAAGCCGGGCGAGCTGGGTAGCGTCGACATCATCTCCGCGCACGCGAAGCAACTCAACCTGGAGGTGGAGGTCGTGTCGCTGCACGACCAATTCCGGTGCGGCGGCAGCGAGGCGTACGAGGACTGGGTCCTCGACCTGCTCGGCCTCGACGGCGGCGAGCCGTCGGTATGGACCGGTGACGGTCGGTTCGACCTGCGGCTGGCGGCATCGCCGGACGAGATGGAGGCGTTCCTGCGGGCGAAGCAGGCCGTCGGGGAGACTGCCCGCATGTCCGCAGGCTATTGCTGGCCGTGGAGCGACCCGCGACCAGACGATTTCCTGGTCCCGGACGTGCAGGTCGGTGGCTGGGCTCGACCCTGGAACGTGAAGAGCGACCGTAGCGTCGGTGACGCGCCGGGTAGCGCATTCTGGGCCACCGACCCGAACGGCTTCGGCCAGGTGGGGTGCGTCTACACGGCCCAGGGCTTCGAGTACGAATGGTCGGGCGTGATCATCGGACCGGACCTGATTGCCCGCGACGGCCGGCTGGTGACCCAACGGACCGAGTCGAAAGACCCGGCTTTCCGCAGTCGAAAGCAGCTCAGCGACTTCGAGGCGGACCGGCTGATCCGGAACACCTACAAGGTGTTGATGACCCGAGGCATGCGCGGCACCATCCTCTACTCCACCGACCCCGAGACACGCGCCTATCTGGCTACCTTGGTCCACGTGAAGCGGCTGGTAGAGACGACTTACGAACCTGTCGTCGACGAAGCCACGATGCACGGCTGAAGCGCCCTGGTGCTGAACGCGGGTGCTGGCTAGAGTCGACCATTAAAGGCGGTCCGACAGGCTTTCGAACACGAACATGCCTCCACCGCACGAGCGATTCGTGCATCCGGAGGCAAGATCCTTGTCGGCGTCCTACTACGTCTACGTCGGTGTGGATTCCCTGACGAACTATGAAAGGGGTAAGGCGCGGGGCATCTGGGGTTGGGAGTCCAGCGTGCTTGACCGCGGCGGCGCCGACGACTCGTCGAATCGGGCTGTGGCCCTTCGCATCCGCCCCGACGACTATCTGATTCTGGGGTTCAGTGCTCCCGGTGGTCCCCGTGTCAGCGACCACCAGTTCTTCGCGCAGGACCTGGCTGAAGTCCTGATCACTCGGGTGACGCGTCCCCTCTATCAGTCGGTCGCCGAGGTGTGGGAGGACAAGCCCTATCCCGAACGAGTCGATGTCGACGTCCTACAGACTCTGGAGCAAGTGCAGGGATGGCGGATCGGGCCAGCAGCGATGAGGGCGCTCCGCCTGTCTGGCACCAAGCAAGGCGCACCCGTCGCAGGGGAATCGATGGCCATCACGGCTTTCGAAGACGGGACAGATGGTGACCAGGACGAACTCGACCTGGCTGACGACCTGGATGCCTTGGTGTCCGCCGTACGGCGGCGTGAGCAGCGCCGCCTACGACGGCTCAAGTTCGGCTCACAGGCAGAAGTGATGTGTGATCTCTGCGGGCGGACGCTGCCAGCACGTCTCGTATCGGCGGCACACATCAAGCGACGCGCTGACGCGACGAGGCGGGAACGTCTCAATCCCGACAACATTATGGCAGCCTGCCTATTCGGCTGCGACGCGCTCTTCGAACACGGTCATGTCGTCCCGGACGCCGCCGGAACAATTCGGCTCAACCCCGCCCTGCGGGGAGAACTGCTCGCGGCAGCCCGCCATCTCGCTGGTCGACGATGCGGCGCACACAACCCGCGGTCACGCTCCTTCTTCGAAGCGCACGCCCGCCGGTTCATCCCCGAACGGCTGGACCAGAGGTGGCAGGCGGAGTGGGATGCCGTGGCCGACTCCGCAGCAATGAAGCGGTATTCGGAACCCGAGCGGGGGCGCTCTTCGGTGTCCTGACCGCCGTCACCCCGACGCCCTGACGACGGCACCGGGTACGGGGCGGTACCGCCTCACATGTCGTGACCCGGGCGGATGGAGTGCCACGCCGCCCGGACGTGGCTGCGCATGACCGACTCGGCCCAGTCAGGGTCGGCGGCGCTGAGTGCCGCCACCAGTTCGTGGTGGTGCGCCAGACTACGGCGCAGGGCCTCGGGGCTGTAGTGGGAGAAGGTCCGCCAGACGAGTGGCATCTGGATCACCGAGGAGACGACGCCGGCGAGGCGGCTGTTGTCGGACGCCTCGAGGATCATCCGGTGGAACTGGTTGTTCAGCTCGGTGAGCTGGTCCACGTCGGTCGGTCGTCCGTCCGGCGCGACCTCGTCCATCCGGTGGGCCAGCGCGTCGAGCGCGGCCACGTCGACGGTGCCCGTGGTGGCCGCCAGTCGACAGCCCCAGGGTTCCAGCACCGACCGCAGACTGAAGATCTCGTCGAGGTCGTGGACGCTCCAGGCCTGGACCTGCACGCCGCGGTTGCGTTCGTGGCGGACCAGCCCCTCGGCGGTGAGCCGTCGCAGCGCCTCCCGGACCGGCGTCCGGCTCACCCCGATCGACTCGGCCAGCTCGCCCTCGCGGAGCCACTCGCCGGCCGACCGCTGCCCGGACAGGATCTGGTCCCGGATCAGCCGGTAGGCGTGGTCGGCGGCGTGGCCGTTGTCGGCCTCCCGCAGCCCGGTGCGGTCACTCATGATGCTCCGCACGGTAACAACGCGGCAGGTTGTATGCAATAAGCCCATGGACCATTGACAGCGCCAACGTGAGGAGCCTACTTTTCCCGCACAGCCTGCTGTAACGCCAGTCACACGTCGGGCTGATTGCATGCAAAGACGCTGATTGAGGGGTCCATGAGCACTCCACTGCCGCTTGACGACATCCGGGTGATCGAGCTGGGCCAACTGCTGGCCGGACCGTTCTGCGGCCAGCTCCTGGGTGACTTCGGCGCCGAGGTGATCAAGGTCGAGGACCCGGGTCGGGGTGACCCCATGCGGCAGTGGGGACGCGAGAAGCCGTACGGGAAGTCGCTCTGGTGGCCGGTGGTGGCGCGGAACAAGAAGTCCGTGACCGCGAACCTGCGGACCGACGAGGGACAGGACCTGGTACGCCGGCTCGTCGCGCGGGCGGACGTGCTGATCGAGAACTTCCGGCCCGGCACACTGGAGCGGTGGGGCCTGGCCCCCGAGCGCCTGTGGGAGATCAACCCCGGTCTGGTGATCACCCGGGTGACCGGCTTCGGCCAGACCGGCCCCTACTCCTCCCGCGCCGGATACGGCTCGATCGGTGAGGCGATGGGCGGGATCCGGTACGTGACGGGCGACCCCGACCGCCCACCGGCGCGAGCCGGCGTGTCCCTGGGCGACTCCCTCGCGGCGACGTTCGCCTGCCTGGGCACCCTGGTGGCGTTGCACCAGCGCGGCCGCACCGGTCGGGGCCAGGTGGTGGACTCGGCCATCTACGAGGCCGTGCTGGCGATGATGGAGTCGCTCGTCCCCGAGTACCAGATCGCCGGCTACCAGCGGGAGCGGACCGGGACGACCCTGCCGAACGTGTCCCCGAGCAACGTCTACCCGACCGCCGACGGCGAGATGGTGCTGATCGCGGCGAACCAGGACACGGTGTTCCGCCGCCTCGCCGAGGCGATGGGGCAGGCGGAGCTGGCCACCGACGAGAGGTACGCCACGCACGGCGCCCGCGGGCGGTGGATGGAGCAACTGGACGGCCTGATCGCCGAGTGGAGCTGCACGCTCGGGTCCGACGACCTGCTCGAGCGGCTGCACGCGCACGGCGTGCCGGCGGGCCGCATCTTCCGGGCCCGGGACATGCTCGCCGACCCGCACTTCGCCGCGCGGGAGGCGATCGTCCGGCTGACCCATCCGGACCTGGGCGAGTTCGCCATGCACAACGTCGCACCCAAGCTCTCCGACAGCCCGGGCCGGGTCCGGCACGTCGGCCCCGAACTCGGCGAGCACAACGAAGACATCTACCGCGACCTGCTGGGACTCGACGACGACGCGATCGCGTCGCTGCGTTCCGCCGGCGTCATCTGAGGAGGAACCATGACCTACCGGCTCGGTGTGGACGTGGGGGGAACGTTCACCGACATCCTGCTGATCGACGAGGCGACGGGAGACACCTACCGGGCCAAGACCTCCTCCACCCCCGAGGACCAGTCCGTCGGGGTGCTGCGGGGCATCGAGCGGGCCTGCGCGGCGGCCGGCGTGCCCATGTCGGAGATCGCCGAGGTGTTCCACGGCACCACGGTCGCCACGAACGCGATCCTCGAGGGCAAGGGCGCCCGGGTCGGGCTGGTCACCACCGAGGGCTTCCGGCAGGTGCTCCAGATCGCCCGGTCGTTCGTGCCGGGGGGCCTCGCCGGCTGGATCATCTGGCCGAAGCCGGAGCCCCTCGCTGCCCTGGAGGACACCGTGGAGGTGCGCGGCCGGATCGGCGCCGACGGCACGGTGGTGACCGAACTCGACGAGGCGGACGTCCGCGCAAAGCTGCGTCGCCTGCGGGCGCAGGGCATCGAGGCGTTGAGCGTCAGCCTCATCCACTCCTACGCCAACCCGGAGCACGAGCGCCGCGTGGCCGAGCTGGCCGGCGAGGAGCTTCCGGGCGTACCGGTGTCGCTGTCGTCGTCGGTGCTGCCGGAGCTGCGCGAGTACGAGCGGACCATCACCACCGTCGCGAACGCCGCCGTGCAGCCGCAGGTGGCGCGCTACGTGGCGAACCTCGAGGCGCAGCTGCGCGAGTCGGGGGTGGCCGGACGGCTGTGCATCCTGCGCAGCGACGGCGGTCTGGTCTCCGCGGCCGTCGCCGCGGACAACCCGGTGAACCTGCTGCTGTCCGGCCCCGCCGGCGGGGTGACCGGCGCGACCTGGGTGGCGGAGCAGGCCGGCTACCGGGACTTCCTGACCTTCGACATGGGTGGCACCTCGACCGACGTCGCGTTGGTGCAGGGGTTGTCGCCGCGGGTGGGTCGGGAGACCACCGTCGGGGACCTCAAGGTGCGGGCCACCTCCGTCGACGTCCGGACGGTGGGCGCCGGAGGCGGATCCATCGCCCACGTGCCGCCGCTGACCCAGGCGCTGCGCGTGGGCCCGCAGTCCGCCGGCGCCGCCCCCGGTCCGGCCGCGTACGCGGCGGGCGGCGACCAGCCGACGGTGACCGACGCGAACGTCGTGCTCGGCTACCTGCCCACCGACCTGGCCGGGGGCGAGATCACGTTGGACCGGGCGGCGGCGCGGGCGGCCGTGAAGTCGATCGCCGACGCCACCGGGTTGGAGTCGGTGGAGGCCGCCGCGGCGGGCATCATCGACATCGTCAACGAGAACATGTTCGGCGCGCTGCGGTTGGTGTCGGTGCAGCAGGGCTTCGACCCGCGCGACTACGCGCTGGTGGCCTTCGGTGGCGCCGGTCCGCTGCACGCCAACGCCCTGGGCCGGCTGACCGGAGCCTGGCCGGTGATCATCCCGCCGTCGCCCGGGGTGCTGTGCGCCTACGGCGACGCGACCACGAACCTGCGCGACGAGTCGGTGCGCACGCTGGTGCGCCGCTTCAGCGAACTCACCGACGAGAGCCTGCGCGCCGTCCTCGACGAACTCGCCGCCAAGGCGTGCGCCACCCTCGGCGAGCAGGGTGTCCCCGCCGAGGATCAGCGGGTCGTCTACTCCGCCGACCTCCGCTACCACGGCCAGGGTTTCGAGATCCCGGTGGCCGTCGACATCGACGCCTTCGACGGGACCGGCGGTGGGCTCGCCGCCCTGCGGTCGGCGTTCGACGCCGATCACCAGCGGCTGTTCTCCTTCGTCCTGGACGCCGAACACGAACTGGTGACCGTCCGGGCCACCGCGCACGGCCCGCGGCCGCAGGTCGCCGCGCCCGAGGTCGAACCCGGCGACGCGGACCCGAGCCCCGCGCTGCGGGCCCACCACCGCATCTGGGTCGACGGCGCCGAGGTCGAGGCCGGCGGTTACGACCGGGCCCTGCTGCGCGCGGGCAACGTCGTCCCGGGCCCGGCGATCATCACCGAGATGGACTCCACCACCCTCGTGCTGCCCGGGCACACGGCCACCGTGCACCCCAGCGGCAGCCTCCTCATCCGTCCCGTCGACACCACCACGGAGAGCTGACCATGGCACGCCTCATCGAGACCGCTACCGGACCACTTCGCTCCGTGGACGTCGACCTGGTCACCCTCGACCTGATCGAGAACGGGCTGCGCAACGCCCGCTACGAGATGGACGAGGTGCTCTTTCGGACCGCGCTGTCGCCGGGGATCCGGGAACAGCACGACGAGTTCCCGCTGATCGCCAACCGCGACGGGAAGATGATGGTGGGACAGTTCGGGCTGTCCATCCCGGACTTTCTGGAGAACTTCGACGGTGACATCGAGGAGGGCGACGTCCTGCTGACGTCGGACCCGTACTCCTGCGGCGCCGCGATCAGCCACGCGAACGACTGGCTCGTGGTGCTGCCCATCTTCTTCGAGGGACGGATCGTGGGCTGGGCGGCGATGTTCGGGCACATGTCCGACGTCGGCGGCAAGACCCCGGCGTCGATGCCGACCGACGCCCGCACCATCTTCGAGGAGGGCGTGGTCATCCCGCCCTTCAAGCTGTACCGCAGGGGGGTGCTCGCCGAGGACGCCCTGCGGATCATCCTCAACCAGGTGCGCAAGCCCGACTGGAACCGCGCGGACCTCAACGGGATCGTCGCGGCCTGCCGGACCGCCTCCCGTCGGGTCCAGGAGATGTGCGCGCGGTTCGGGGTGGACACCTACGACTCCGCGCTCGACCAGCTCCTCGACCGCAACTACCGGGCCATGAAGGTGCTGCTGGAGGCGGTGTTCGCCGAGGGCGAGACGCTCTCGTTCACCGACTACATCTGCGACGACGGGCTCGGCTACGGACCCTACGAGCTCAAGCTCAGCCTGACCCGGACCGGCGAGAAGGTGCTGCTGGACTTCACCGGCAGCAGCCCACAGGCGCAGGGCCCGATCAACTACTACATCAACGAGAACCTCGTCCGGATGTTCTTCGGGATCTACATGATCACCGTCGCCGACCCGCAGATCCTCTGGAACGACGGCTTCTACCCGCTGGTCGACGTCACGATCCCCGACGACTCGTTCTGGAAGCCCGCGTACCCCGCCGCCCTCAACGCGCGCAACCACGGCATCGGACGCGTCTTCGACCTGTTCGGCGGCCTGCTCGGCCAGACGAACCCGGGGCTGCTCAACGCCGCCGGCTTCTCCTCGTCGCCGCACTTCATGTACTCGGGCACCTACGGGCCCGGTGAGCGCAAGGGCGAATGGTTCCAGCTCTACTCCATCGGGTTCGGCGGCATCCCGGGCCGGCCGGTGGGAGACGGCCCGGACGGCCACTCGCTGTGGCCGTCGTTCGTCAACATCCCGTGCGAGTACCTGGAGTCCTACTACCCGCTGCGCATCGAGCGCTGGGAGACCGTCGCGGACACCGGCGGCGCCGGACTGCACCGCGGCGGGAACGGCGTCGACGTGGCCTACCGGTTCCTGGAGGCCGGCACGATCGCGATCCACGACGACCGCTGGCTGACCTATCCGTGGGGGGTCAACGGCGGCGAGCCCGGTGCGCGTGGCCGCAAGTGGCTCGAACGCGCCGACGGCGGCACCGAGATCCTGGGCAGCAAGGTGCACGACGTGCCCGTGGCCCCGGGCGACGTACTGCACTTCGTCACCTGGGGCGGCGGCGGGTGGGGCGACCCGCTGGCCCGCGACCCGGAACTGGTCGGCCTGGAGGTCCGCCGGGGCCTGGTCACCCCCGCGGGCGCCCGTCGCTACGGCGTGGTCTGCGACGAGGCCGGCGCCGTCGACGTCGCGGCCACCGAGGAGGTACGCGCCGAGCTGCGCCGCGGACGCCCCGACCCCCTGCCCACGTTCGACATGGGGCCGCCGATCGAGACGGTCCTGGACCGGTGCCTGGAGGAGACGGGCCTGCCCGCACCCCGACCGCCCGTAGCCCGATGAACCCCGCACCGACCGGTCGCGACGACGGGTTCGGGGGTACGCTCCCGCCCGGCGCCCGTCCCGCCGTGCTCGTCATCGACCTGATGCGGGCCTACTTCGACCCGGCCAGCCCGCTGTGCCTGCCGTCCACCGACTGCCTACGGTCGGCCGGCCGAGTCGTCGCCGCGGCCCGCGGCCACGAGATCCCCGTGCTGCACACCCGCGTCGCCTACGGGCCCGGCGGTGTCGACGGAGGTCTGTTCGTCCGGAAGGTCCCCGCCCTGCGGCAGCTCGTCGACGGCGGTGGCGCGATGGGGCAGCCGATGCCGGAGGTCTGCCCCGCCGACGACGAGCTGGTCCTGGTCAAGCAGTACGCCAGCGCCTTCTTCGGCACGTCCCTGGCGTCCACCCTGCGCGCGGCGCGCATCGACACCGTCGTGCTGGTCGGCGTCAGCACGAGCGGTTGTGTACGCGCCACCGCGGTGGACGCCATGCAGCACGGGTTCGTGCCGCTGGTGGTGCGGGAGGCGGTCGCGGACCGCGCCGCCGGCCCGCACGAGGCGAGCCTGTCCGACCTGCAGACCAAGTACGCCGAGGTGATCGGCGAGGCCGACGCCGTCGCCTACCTGTCGGAGGACCGATGACCGCCGGCATCGACATCGTGGAGGTGTCACCCCGCGACGGCCTGCAGAACGAGTCGACGGTCCTCACCACCGACGACAAGATCGAGCTCGTCGACCGGGCGGTGCGGGCGGGCGCCCGGCGGATCGAGGTGACCAGCTTCGTCAACCCCGCCCGGGTGCCGCAGATGGCGGACGCGGACGAGCTGATGGCCGCGGTCCCCCGCCACAACGGCGTCCGGTACGCGGGCCTGGTCATGAACCGCCGCGGCCTCGACCGGGCCCTTGCTGCGGGCGTCGACGAGATCAACGTCGTCGTGGTGGCCACGGACACCTTCTGCGGCCGCAACCAGGGCATGACCACGGCCCAGGCGTGCGACACGGCGGCCGAGCTGGTGCGGGCGGCCGGCGCGGCAGGGGTGTTCGCGACGGTGACCGTCGGCGCGGCGTTCGGCTGCCCGTTCGAGGGCGAGGTCCCGCTGTCCCGGTTGCGGGAGGTGCTCGCCCGGGTGCGGGACGCCGGCCCCGACGAGCTGGCTCTCGCCGACACCATCGGGGTGGCCGTACCGTCCGACGTCACCGACCGGTTGGCGCTCGCCCGGGAGGTCACGCAGTCGCGGACACCGCTGCGGTTGCACCTGCACGACACCCGGCACACCGGCGTGGCCAACGCGGTCGCGGCGGTCCAGGCCGGCGTCACCACCCTCGACGCCAGCATCGGAGGAGCAGGCGGTTGCCCGTTCGCGCCGGCGGCGACCGGGAACGTCGCCACCGAGGATCTCGTCTACCTCTTCGACCGGACGGGGCGGTCCACCGGTCTGGACCTGGGGACCATCACCTCGACCGCCTCCTGGCTGGAAGGCAGGCTCGGCAAGCGGCTGCCGGGCGCGCTGCTGCGGGCGGGGCCGTTTCCCGCCTGAGCCCAGCCCGGCGAGCACGACCCGGTGCGTGGTGCGCCACAGTGCTTGCTCCGCCGGACGGTCGCGTAGTTGGCTCGACGACATGGCCCGCATCGCCTACCACGACGCGGACGCCGAGGCGTTCGCCGCGACCCGTCACCTCACCGACGAAGGCGTCACCGACTGGCGCGCCGCCGTCACCCGCCACCTCGACCCGCGTCCCGGCATGCGCCTGCTCGACCTGGGCGCCGGCACCGGCAGCTGGGCCCACGCCTTCACCACCTGGTTCCCCGGCGTCGAGGTCGTCGCCGTCGAACCGTCGGCGGCGATGCGCGCCCGCTGCGCGTTCACCCCACTCGTCGCGGGCGACGCCACGAGCATCCCCCTGGCCGACCGGAGCCTCGACGGCGTGTGGCTGTCCACCGTCGTCCACCACGTGCCCGACCTGGCCGCGGCGGCGCGCGAGCTGCGCCGGGTGCTGCGGCCCGGCGCACCCGTGCTGATCCGGTCCGCGTTCGCCGGACGACACGAGGCGATCACCCTGTTCCGCTTCTTCCCGGAGGCGATCCGCGTGCTCGACTCCTACCCCGGCATCGCCGACGTGGAGGCCGCCTTCGTCGGCGCCGGGTTCACCACCGTCGCCGTCGAGCCGGTTCCGCAGGTCACCGCGCCGTCGCTGCGGGAGGCGGCCGCCGGCCTGCGGCGGGAGGCGCACACCCCGCTTCAGCTGATCACCGACGACGAGTACGCCGCCGGGCTGGAGCGGCTCCGCGAGGCCGCGCGGGTGGAGGCCGGACCGGTGATCGACGCGCTGGACCTGCTGGTCCTGCGCCGCGACGGCGGGTGAGTCGTTACCGATATCAGCTCGACAGGGGGCGGTGGGCGGCACCCCGCCCGGCACCAGGCGAGCCGTCGCGAGGCGGCCGGCCGGGCCGGGCGGCCGGACGGACAGACGTCGACTGTGGACGCGGCTAGGGTGAGCCGATGGGAACCCGCCGATGGACGGTCGTCGGCGCGCCGTCGAGCGCCGGCGCGCACACCCCCGGTGTCGAGCGCGCCCCGGCCGCCCTGCGCGCCGCCGGCCTGCTCGACCTGCTGGGCACCGCCGTCGACGTGGAGGACGCCGGCGACACGGGCGGCTTCCGGTGGCGGCCGGATCCGGCGTACCCCCGGGGTCAGAACGCGGGCGCGGTGGCCGGCGTCGCCGCGGAGGTGGCCGCGGGCGTCGCGGGGGCGATGGACCGGGGACGGACGCCGCTGGTGCTCGGCGGCGACTGCACCGTGACGATCGGCCTGGTGGCGGGGTGCGCGCGGGCCGGGGTGGCGCCGGCGCTGGTCTACGTGGACGGTGGGCCGGATCTCTACACGCCGCTGACCCGACCGAACGGCAACCTGGACGCCACCGGCCTGGCGCATCTGCTCGGGCTGCCGGGGACGCTGCCGGAGGTGGCCGGCGTCGGGCCGAGTGTGCCGCTGCTGTCGCCGCAGCGGGTGGTGGTCTACGGGGACTCGCTGCCTCGGGGAGACCACGAGCGGGAGCTGGTGGCGGAGCTGGGGCTGGCCTACGTGCCGGCCGAGGAGGTGCACGCCGACCCGGGGGCGGCGGCGCGCCGGGCCCGGGTCGTGGCGGAGGGCGCGGCGGACGGGTTCGTGGTGCACTTCGACGTGGACGTGCTGCGGTTCGTCGACGCGCCGCTGGCCGACGTGCCGGAGCCGTTCGGGCTCAGCCTGGCCGAGGCGGCGGCGACGCTGGCGGAGCTGGTGGCGAGCCCGCGGTTCGTCGGGTTGTCGGTCACCGAGATCAACCCCGATCACCTGCCGGACGGTGCGGTGCTCCCCGGGTTCGTCCGCGCGTTGGCCGGGGCGCTGACCGCGGGTTAGGCGTCCGCGAGGTGCAGCGGCAGGACCTTCGCGGTGCTGATCGCCAGCGGGCGGTCGAGCACCTGGTCGCGGGGCACGAAGACCATGGCCTGCCCCTCGCCGAGCACCACGTCCCCCTGCCGGGCGTCGGTGACGCCGCGGAAGACGTGAACGGTGACGTCGTGCGGGAAACCCTCCTCGTAGGGGCGGGGGCCGCTCCACAACAGGTGCAGCTCGCCGGCGGTCAGGCCGGTCTCCTCCCGTAGCTCCCGCCGGGCGGCCTGTTCCGGCGTCTCTCCCGGTTCGATGCTCCCGCCGGGCAGGCTCCACTGGTGCGGCGACACGGTCGTGTTCCCGTCGCGGTGCTGCATGAGCACCGCGCCCGACCGGTCGACGAGCAGGACGAGGGCGACGTCGTAGAAGGCCACGACCCCGAGGATGTCACACTCTCCCACTTTCCTCCGATGCGGACGAAAGTTCCGATAGAAGCACTGAAAGCTATAGACATATAGACATGCCTTTTGTAGCGTCGGCAGCGACGGCCCGTCCCCACTGACCGGCACCAACCAGGTCGTCCTGGTCCCTCCGCGTAGAACCGCGAAAGGAGAACGGCCATGTGCTACGGATTCGAGGGGGAGGCCGCGCTGAGGCAGTCCCTGAACCGGCGCAACCTGCTGCGCGGCTCGCTGGCGGCGCTCGCCGGCGTCGGGCTGGCCTCCGGGCTCGGCGCGACGGCCGCCCAGGCCGGCGGGCACCACCACGGGCGACGGCACGTGCCGAAGGAGCTGATCAGCATCCAGCTCTGGACCGTCCGCGACGCGCTCAACGGCTCGCCCGGCTACGACGCGACGCTGGCCCACCTGGCCCGGATCGGCTACCCCCGGGTGGAGTTGGCGCTGGGCTACTTCGGCCGCACCGCCGCGCAGCTGCGCCGGTTCCTCGACGGCATCGGCATCAAGGCCAGCTCCAGCCACGACGGTATCGCCGCCGACGCCGCCGGGCTGGAACAGAAGATCGCCAACGCCCGTACGCTGGGCCAGCGCTTCATGGTGGTGCCGTACCTGAACTCCGACAAGGAGGACGACTGGAAGCGGTGGGCGGAGCAGATGAACGTCGAGGCCGCCGCGGCGCGCAGGGCCGGCCTGCGCTACGGCTACCACAACCACGCGCACGAGTTCACCATCGACTTCGGCAACGGCCGACGCCCGTGGGACGTGTTGACCGAGGAACTCGACCCGCGGCTGGTGCACCTGGAGATCGACCTCTACTGGGCGGTGACCGGCGGCATCAACTCCGGTGAGGGCGTCGAGGACCCGGAGGGTTTCGCGCTCGACGTGATCCGCTGCGCGCCGCAGCGGGTCCTGCAATACCACGTGAAGGACCGCGACCCGGCCACCGGCGACATGGCCGACCTGGGCACCGGGATGATCGACTTCGCCCGCATCTTCCGCCGGCACCAGGTGCTGGAGTACATCGTGGAGAACGACACCCCGGACGTGACGCCGCAGCAGACCGCCGCCGTCGGCTACCGCTACCTGCGCCGGCTGACGTACTGACGCGCGCCCGGCGACGCCGGGGCCGGCCCACCGCCGGCCCCGGCGTCGCGCGCGGTGGGTCCCCCGGCCGCCGCCGGACGTGGCACGCTCGGGTGGGTCAGGCACCGACCGAGGGGGTACGCGATGACCGACGAGCCGGACGAGGTCCACTACGACCGTCTCTACCGCGACACCCGGCGCCCGCCCTGGGAGATCGGCGGCCCGCAGCCGGCGCTCGCCGCGGTCCTCGACACCGGGGTACGCGGCCCCCGCGTGCTCGACGTCGGCTGCGGCACCGGTGAGCTGTCCCTCGCGCTGGCCCGACGCGGCCACGACGTGACCGGTGTCGACATCTCCGAGGTGGCCGTCGCGCAGGCCCGGGCCAAGGCCGCCGAGACGGGTCTGCCGGTGCGCTTCGAGGTCTGCGACGCCACCCGGATCCCGGTGCCGGACACGCCCTACGACTCGGTGTTCGACTCCGGGCTGCTGCACACGCTGGACCGCCGTGGCGCGGCGGTCGGCGACTACCTGGCGCTGCTGCCGCGCCTGACGGCGCCGGGCGGCGCCGTGTTCGTGCTGGCGGTGTCGCCGGAGGCGGGCCAGGACTTCGGCCTGGCCGCCGACACCCTGCGCGCGTCCTTTCCGGAGCCGACCTGGACGGGGACCACGGTCGCGCCGATCGACGTGCTGGCCCGGGTCGAGTCCGGTGAGCTGCGCCTGGCCGGCAACCTCCTGCGCACCGTGCGCTCCCCGGCGTCGTGACGGATCTCGCCGGGCGGGGTCAGCGGCGCCAGTGCTGGCGCGGGGCGTAGCCGTCGCGGCGCAGCCAGTGCTCGGTGTAGACGATCCGGTCGGCCTCGATCACGACGAGCGTCTCCTGGGGCGGCTCGGACAGGGGGCGGCCGCGCTCGACGTGCTCGTTCTGCCAGCGGAACGCCGACCAGTGGTGCGCGTGGTCGGGGTGGTCGGGGGCGAGCACCCGGGCGGTGCCGAAGATCTGCGCGCCGCGGCTGCTGGCCAGCCCGACCAGGGGCGCGAAGACGCCGACGGACACGCGCGGGTCGGCGGCGATGTTGCGCATCTTCGGTGAGCGCGGCGCGGCGGTGAACATCAGCGCGAGGTCGAGCGGGTAGTAGCGCACCGGGGTGGCCAGCGGCCCGTCCGGACCGGTGGTGGCGAGCACGCACATGTTCTGCGACGACAGCAGGTTGAGGATGCGCTCCTCGAGCCGGTCCCGGTCCAGCTTCCCGGTGGGCGTCGGCCCGCCCAGCCACGGATTCGTCACCGGCACGCGGCGTCCTTGATCATGCCGGCACCCTACCCGGCCGTTCATCCACGGGTGGTCCCGCGCCGGGGTCAGGTCACGCGCCGAGCTTGGCGGTGCTGGCCCGCACGACCACCTCGCCGTCCATGCGCACGATCCGCCGGCGACGGCCGGTGTTCTCGGTGAGCGCCATCTCCATCGCCTTCTCGCCGAGCTGTTGCAGCGGCAGCGCCACGGTGGTCAGCGGCGGGGTCAGGTCGCGGACGATCGGGATGTCGTCGAAGCCGGCGACGGACACGTCGCCGGGCACGGACAGGCCGTGGTCGCGCAGTGCCGCGTACGCGCCGATGGCCATCACGTCGGTCACCGCGAAGACGCAGGTGGCGTCCAGTCCGCGGGTGAGCAGCTCGGTCATCGCCTGGTAGCCGCCGTCGCGGGTGAACGGCCCCTCGACCACGGCGGCCGGGTCGAGCGTCACGCCGGCGGCGGCCAGCTCGTCGCGGAAGCCGCCGAGGCGGTCGATGACGGTGGTGAGCGCGCGCGGGCCGGACAGCACGGCGAAGCGGCGGTGGCCCAGCTCCAGCAGTGTGCGGGCCATGGCGGCGGCGCCGGCCCGGTTCTCCGGGAGCACGCTGTCGACCTTGAGGCTGCGGTGGCGGCTGACCACCGCGACCCGGCCCCCGCCGTCGAGGTAGGGCTTCAGCTCGGCCTCCATGGCCCGCTCCCAGCGGGCGTCCTCGAAGCCGGAGCCGATGAGCAGGATGGCCGGGGCGCGTTCGGCGCGCAGCATCGACACGTAGGCGATCTCCCGCTCCGGGTCGCGGAACGTGCTGGCCAGCATCACCAGCAGGTCGTTGGCGCCGGCGACGCGCATGACGCCGCCGGCGACGGCGGCGAAGTAGGGGTCGGTGACGTCGTGGCAGATGACGCCGACGGTGCGGTGGGAGGCGCCGGCCAGCGCCCGGGCGTGCGCGTTCGGGGTGTAGGCGAGCTGCGCGGCGGCGGCCAGGACGCGGTCGCGCAACTGCGGGGTGACACGCATGCCGTTGAGCGCCCGGGAGGCCGTGGCCAGCGAGACGTCGGCGGCTCTGGCCACGTCTTCCAGGGTCACGTGCGTCCGCGGCTGCATCGATCTCCCCCTACGGAACGTCTTGACCCGGCTGTCGGGGCGTGGCTACCGTAACATCCTGAAAGCGCTTACTGAAAGCGCCTTCAGGAGCGTGACCGACCACCCCGGAAGGACACCCACGTGGAGCGCAGGTCTGTCGGGATCATCCTCAACGGCGTGACCGGACGAATGGGCTACCGACAGCACCTCGTCCGATCCCTGCTCGCCATCCGCGAGCAGGGCGGCCTGCCCGCCCGGGACGGCAGCCGCATCTGGCCGGAGCTGACCCTGGTGGGCCGCAACGAGGCCCGACTCGCCGAGATCGCCGCCCGGCACGGGCTGGACTCGTACACCACCGACCTGGACGCGGCGCTCGCCGACGACGCCCACCGGATCTACTTCGACGCGCAGGTGACCGCCCAGCGGGAGAAGGCTATCCGGGCGGCGATCGAGGCCGGCAGGCACGTCTACACCGAGAAGCCGCTCGCCGAAGGGCTGGCCGGTTCGCGGGAACTGGCCCGGCTCGCCGCGGCGAGGGGCGTGAAGAACGGCGTGGTGCAGGACAAGCTGTTCCTGCCCGGGCTGCGCAAGCTCAAGCGGCTGGTCGACGGCGGTTTCTTCGGCCGGATCCTGTCCGTGCGCGGCGAGTTCGGCTACTGGGTGTTCGAGGGCGACTGGCAGGACGCGCAGCGACCCAGCTGGAACTACCGCGCCGAGGACGGCGGCGGGATCACCGTCGACATGTTCCCGCACTGGCACTACGTGCTGGAGCAGATCTTCGGCCCGGTCACCGCCGTCACCGCGGTCACCGCCACGCACGTGCCCGAGCGGGTGGACGAGAACGGGGTCACCTACCGGGCCACCGCCGACGACGCCGCGTACGGGATCTTCGAACTGGCCGGCGGCATCGTCGCGCAGATCAACTCCTCGTGGGCGGTCCGGGTGTACCGGGACGAGTTGGTCGAGTTCCAGGTCGACGGCACGCACGGCAGCGCGGTGGCCGGGCTGCGCGAGTGCCGCATCCAGCACCGCGGCGCCACCCCGATGCCGGTGTGGAACCCGGACCTGCCGGTCACCGAACCGTTCCGCGCCCAGTGGCAGAGCGTGCCGGACAACGCCGACTACGACAACGGGTTCAAGGTGCAGTGGGAGTCGTTCCTGCGGCACGTCGTCGACGACGAGCCGTTCCCGTGGGACTTCATGGCCGGCGCCCGCGGGGTGCAGCTCGCCGACGCCGGCCTGCGCTCCGCCCGGGAGGGCCGGCGGATCACCGTCGAGGAGATCACCCGGTGACCGCGCGGATCACCCTGCCCCTGCCCGGTGGCGGCACCGAGTCGCGCACGCTGCGGGAACCGGCCGGCTGGCAGCGGCCGGACGGACCGCCGGCCAGCCGGATCGCGTACGCGGCGGCACACGTGGTCGCCGACCCGTACGCCGACAACGCTCCGGACGCTCCCGCGCGACTGGACTGGGACGCCACCCTCGCCGTACGGCGCGACCTGTGGTCGTGGGGGCTCGGCGTGGCCGAGGCGATGGACACCGCGCAGCGCGGGATGGGGCTGGACTGGGCGGCCACCCGCGAGCTGATCATGCGCAGCGCCGCCGAGGCCGCCGCGTGCGGCGGACGGATCGTCGCCGGGGCGGCCACCGACCAGCTGCCCGGCGTGCCCGACACGCTCGACGAGGTCGTCGCCGCGTACGCGGAGCAGGTCGGGTACGTGCAGGAGTGCGGTGCGGTCGCGGTGGTGATGGCCAGCCGTCAGCTCGCCGCGCTCGCCACCGGACCGGACGACTACGTGCGCGTCTACGAGCGGGTGCTGCGCGAGGCCGGCGCGCCGGTGGTGCTGCACTGGCTCGGCGACATGTTCGACCCGGCCCTGGCCGGCTACTGGGGCTCGACCGACCTGGACGAGGCGACCAAGACGTTCGTCGCGCTGGTGCACGCCCACGCCGACGTCGTCGACGGGGTGAAGGTGTCGCTGCTGGACGCCGGCCGGGAGGTGCGGCTGCGCGAGCTGCTGCCGCCGACGGTGAAGGTCTACACCGGCGACGACTACCACTACCCGGAGCTGATCGAGGGCGACGGCGCGCGGTCCAGTCACGCCCTGCTGGGCGCGTTCGCGGCGATCGCCCCGGCCGCGTCGGCCGCGCTGCGCCGGCTCGACGCCGGGGACCAGGCCGGTTTCCGGGCGATCCTCGACCCGACCGTGCCGTTGTCCCGGCACGTGTTCGCCCCGCCCACGCGCTACTACAAGACCGGCATCGCGTTCCTGTCCTGGTTGCGCGGCCTGCAACCCGGCTTCACCATGGTCGGCGGCCTGCAGGGCGGGCGCGGCGTCCCGCACCTGGTCGAGGCGTTCCGGCTGGCCGACAGCGCCGGGCTGCTGCTCGACCCGGAGCTGGCCGCGCGGCGGATGCGCGCGTACCTCGACGTCGCGGGCGTGGCCGGATGACCGCCGACCCGCGGCTGGCGAAGCTGTCGCTCAACCAGCGCACCACGCGACGCTGGTCGGTGCGGGAGGCGGTCGACGGCTGCGTCCGCGCCGGCATCCCGGCCATCGGGCTGTGGCGCGAGCCGGTCGCCGAGATCGGCGTACCGGCCGCCGCGACGCTCGTCGCCGACGCCGGGCTGCGGGTGTCGTCGCTGTGCCGGGGTGGTTTCCTCACCGCCGACGGCGATGCCGCCCGGGCCGAGGCGCTGGCCGACAACCGGCGCGCCGTCGACGAGGCGGCCGGGCTCGGCACCGACTGCCTGGTCCTGGTCGTCGGCGGCCTGCCGCCGGGCTCCCGTGACCTGTCCGGCGCCCGGCAGCGGGTCGCCGACGCCCTGGCCGAGCTGGCCCCCTACGCGGGCGAGCGCGGGGTACGCCTCGCGTTGGAGCCGCTGCACCCGATGTACTGCGCCGACCGGGCGGTGCTGTCCACGCTCGGGCAGGCGCTCGACCTGGCCGAGGCGTTCCCCGTCGACCAGGTCGGCGTCGTGGTGGACACGTTCCACGTCTGGTGGGACCCGGACGTGTGGCGGCAGATCGCCCGCGCCGGGCGCCGCATCGCGAGCTTCCAGGTGTGCGACTTCCTCACCCCGCTGCCGGCCGACGTGCTGCTCGGACGGGGCATGATGGGCGACGGGCACATCGACTTCCCGCCGCTGCGCCGGGCCGTGGAGGCCGCCGGGTACACCGGCGACACCGAGGTGGAGATCTTCAACGCCGAGGTGTGGGCGACCGACCCGGACCGGGTCCTCGCCACCGTGGCCGAGCGCTACGTCGAGCTGGTGCTGGCCGACTGAGGCGGTCGCCGCCGGCGGCACGAGTCGGGCCTGTCGGACGAATCAGGTGGCCGCACGGCCCGGGACGGGGCAGGATCTGATCATGACGTCCGCCCAGCCCTGGATCACCACGCCCATCACCACCGACCTGCTGCGCGGGGCGCTCGACCTGGAACGCACCGCGCACGGGGTGCTGCCGCACCGGCTGCCCGCGCCGGCCCGGGCCCGCAACACCGACCCGCAGGTGGCGATGGCCTCGGCGATGCCGTCCGGCGTACGGCTGGTGTTCCGCAGCCGCGCCACCGCCGTGGAGCTGGACGTGCTTCCCACCAAGATGGTTTACCGGGGCACCCCGCCGCGTCCCGACGGCCGCTACGACCTGCTGGTCGACGGGCGTCTGACCGGGCAGGCCACGGCCGACGGCGGCAAGGTGCTCACCATCGACCTGACCACCGGCACGGCGACCACCGAGCCCGGTCCGGTCGGCACCGTCCGCTTCACCGACCTGCCCGCCACCGACAAGGACGTCGAGATCTGGCTGCCGCAGCGCGAGATCACCGAGTTGGTGGCGCTGCGCACCGACGCGCCGGTGGAGACCGTCGGCGACCGGGGCCGGCGGGTGTGGCTGCACCACGGCAGCTCGATCAGCCACGGCTCGGATGCGGAGAGCCCGACCGGCACCTGGCCGGCGATCGCCGCCGGCCTGGCCGGGGTGGAACTGGTCAACCTCGGGTTCAGCGGCAGCGCGCTGCTCGACCCGTTCACCGCCCGGGCCATGCGGGACACCCCGGCGGACCTGATCAGCGTGAAGATCGGCATCAACCTGGTGAACAGCGACGTGATGCGGTTGCGCGCGTTCACCCCCGCGGTGCACGGCTTCCTCGACACGCTGCGCGACGGCCACCCGGACACCCCGCTGCTGGTCGTGTCGTCCATCCTCTGCCCGATCCAGGAGGACACGCCCGGCCCGGGCGCCGCCGATTTCAGCACCGGCACGTTGCGGTTCCGCGCCACCGGCGACCCGGCCGAGCGGGCCGCCGGCAAGCTCACCCTGAGGGTCATCCGCGCCGAGCTGGCGCGGATCGTCGCCGCCCGGTCCGCCGAGGACCCGCACCTGCACTACCTGGACGGGCTGGACCTCTACGGCGAGGCGGACTTCGCCGAGCTGCCGCTGCCCGACGAGCTGCACCCCGACCCGGTCGCGGACCGCCGCATCGGCGAGCGCTTCGCCGCTCTGGTGTTCGGCCCCGGGGGTCCGTTCGCCGCCGACGCGGGGCGGTGACGAGGACGTAGGCTGCGGCGGTGACGACACCGGCTCGCATCCTCGTCTACGGGGTCTACGGCGCCGGCAAGTCGACACTGGCGCAGCGGCTGGCCGAGCGCCTCGACCTGCCGTGGTGCCCGGTGGACGACCTGCTGTGGCAGCCCGGCTGGGTGGAGGTGCCGGTCGACGAGCAGCGCCGCCGCATCGAGGCGGTCTGCCGGCGCGACCGCTGGATCCTGGACGGGGCGTACCACGGCTGGCGGGACGTCGTGCTGGCCCGCGCCGACCTGGTCGTCGGCCTGGACTACCCGCGCCGGCTCTCCTTCTGGCGGCTGCTGCGACGCACCGCCCGACGCCTGGTGAGCGGGGAGGAGATCTGCAACGGCAACCGGGAGTCGCTGCGCAGCGTGGTGTCCCGCGACTCGGTCCTGGTGTGGCACGTCGCCGCGTTCGGCCGGGCCCGGCGGCGGATGCGTGCCTGGCACGCCGACCCGGCCGGGCCGCCGGTGCTGCTGTTCCGCGACCCGGCGGCCCTGGACCGCTGGGTGGCTGGTCTGCCGGCCTCCGCCGCCGGACGGGCTGGCCGTGCGACAGTCGACGGTGTCTGATGGGGGCGGTGCCTGCGGGACCGACGCGGCACCGCACCCGACAGCCGGAGGAGGACGCGTGGCACACGGCCCGGTGCTCGTCGTCGGTCTCGACCCGACCCGCTTCCCGGACTGGGACCCGGAACCGGTCCTGGCCGCGATCGCGAGTGGCCACGCCCGCTTCGCGGAGCACGGGATCGAGGCGGACCTGTGCCTGACGGCGGCCGACGCGGACGGCGAGCAGGCGATCGCGGCCGCGCTGACCCGCCGGGACTACGCCTGCGTGGTCATCGGCGGCGGGATCCGCAAGCACGAGCCGCTGGTCGGGTTCTTCGAGCGGGTCGTCAACCTGGTCCGACGGCACGCGCCCGGCGCCGCGATCGCCTTCAACAGCACGCCCGAGGACACCGTGGACGCCGCGCTGCGCCACCTGCGCTAGGTTGCTCCGCTCGACGGCCCCGTCTGCGCGGCCTCGCCCCGGCCCACCGTGTCACTGTCCGTGATGACGCGTCGGGACACCATCACTTCGCACCGATATACCGCTGGGTCATAATCATGACTCAGCGGTATATCAGTCTCAGGTGACCACTCGTCTCACCGCGACGGTACGGTTCCGGAGTGGCTCCGGGACGCTGCCCGGCAGCCGTCGGCCAGCCGGCCGGCGCCGGTCAACCGACCGCCGGGGTAGGCTGCGCCTCGGCGACGCGCCGCGTGGGGTCGCCGCCGCCGGGGCCGCGAAGCCGGTCGGTGAGCAGGAAGTCGGGCCACCGGAACCGATGCGCGTGTTCCTGCTCGGCGAGCACGAACGTGCCGCCACGACGGTCGGGCCGCCAGCCGTTGCGCAGGGCGTACCCGACGACGTCGCGCACGTCGGCCGGCGTCGGGTAGGCGCCGTCGGTCGCGCACGCGGACCACGGTGTGCCCCAGGCGGTGGACAACAGATCGGCCTGGAGCGCCTCGCCGGTCTTCCCGGCGCCCCAGATCCGCAGCCGGATGCACCGATGGCAGTCACCGCTGCCCGGCACGTGGCGGATCTCCGCACGCCAGGTGACCATCCGCCCGTCGATCCACAACCGCCGCAGTCGCGTACGCACGGAGGCCATGCTGCCCGGCGCGTCCGGGTCGGACCACCCGATTACCCGAGCGGCCGGCACGGGTCAGAACGTCGGCACCCAGGCCAGCGGCGTCATGCCGGACAGGGTGGTCGCCTTCAACCCGGCGTCGGACACCGTCCACAACACCCCGTCGACCACCAGCGACCGGCGGATCGGCGTCCATTCCCCGCCGTCGCGCAGGGACGTCGGATGCTCGACCGTGCCGGCGACGGTGAACCCGGTGTCGGTGACCCGCAGCACCAGCACGCCCATACTCGGCCCGCTCCTGCCGCCCTCGGCGCCCGCCCGGTCGGTCACCACGCCGGGCCGGCCGACCGGGACGGCCACCAGGCGCTCCGGCGCCCAGTAGAGGAAGGCGTGCGGGTCGGACTCCACCTCGGACCAGCCCTCCGCGACATGGTGCTGGGCGATCCGGGACGGGTGGGTCGGGTCGGTCACGTCGAAGAGGGACACCTGCGTGCCCTGGACCTGACCCCGGACGGACGCCTCCTGCCCGACCCCCAACAGCCGACCGTCCCCGGCCGGGTGCAGGTACGACGAGTAGCCGGTGATCTTCAGCTCGCCGGTCACCCGGGGCGCGGCCGGATCGCGCAGGTCCACCGTGTACAGCGGGTCGACCTGCCGGAACGTCACCACGTAACCGGTGTCGCCGAGGAACCGGACGGAGTGGATCCGCTCGCCCCGGCCCAGCCCGGTGACCTGGCCGACCGGGGTCAGCGCCGGGCCGTCGGCGCGCAGCACGTACACGCCCGACTCGGAGCGGCCGCCGCCACCCCAGACGTCACCGGTGGTGGTCGCCACCCGCAGGTGACCGTTCCACTCCGACAGGGCGTACTGGTTGATCAGCCACCCCGGCACAGAGCCGGCGGCGACGTAGCGCGGGGTGCCCGCGGAGGTGTCGAACTGGAAGATCTCCGTGCCGGTCGCCCCGAACCCGCCGTCACGCGCCCGCCAGCGCTGGTCGTTGACCACGTAGAGGCGCGGGCCGGTGCCGTAGACGGTGTCGCCGTCGGCGACCACGCTCACCGGGTCGCCCGTGCCGAGGGCGCCCGCGCCGAGGTCGAAGCTGAGCACGGTCACCAACGAGGCCCCGGAGAACCGGGGCGGCCGGCTGACCCGGTCGCAGCCGACCTGCCCGGAGGTGGTGCGGCCGCCCTCGCGGACCTCGTACCGGGGCAGCCAGTCGTCGATCGTGGCCCGGTCGACGACGGCGCGGTTGGCGGCGGTGCGCTGCGCGTCGGTGCCCTTGCGCGGCTGCGGGAACGTCAGTCGCGGCGCCGACCGGATCACGACGCGGGCGGTCGCGCCGACCTGCCGCGCGTCGACCACGCTGCCGTCGATCCGGTACTCGGCGACGATCCTCGGCGCGCCGGCCAGATCGACCAGCACCAGGCGGGGCCGACCCACCTCGGCCGGACCCGGACCCGCCCGGTCCACGGCCGGCTTGGTGACCCACGGGGCGCGCAGCAGCACGAGCGCGCGGTCGCCGTGCAGCAGCAGATCGCCGTCGGCGCGGGCGAACCGCTCGGTGGTGCGGTCGAGCGCGAGCCGGCCGGTCAGCCGGCGGCTCACCGGGTCGATCACGGACAGCACACCGCGCCCGAGCGTGACGATGCGTCGTCCGTCGGTCTTGACCAGGTCCGGCTCGTCCACGCCGGCCTCGTGCACGGTGGTGCCCGAGTAGCCGCCCGCGCCCACCGCCGGCGCCTGCTTCGTCACGGCCCCGTCGGCCCGCTCCGCCGCGGCCATCGGCAGGGCACTGCCGAACGGGTCGAGCCCCCACGGGCCGACCGCGGCCTTCGCCGCGGTGCGGAGCTGCCGCAGCGCCTCGGCACAGGAGTCGAAGGCGACCAGCCGCAGCCCGCCGGCCGGCAGCACCCGGTCCCGCGGCGGGGGCAGAGCGGGCGCGGGCCCGGTGCAGCCGGCGAGGGTCAGCGCGGCGACCACCGCCCATCCGATGGCTCGGGTTCTCGCACAGGTCATGGCTCGTCAGACGTCGCCACGCCGGGCGCGGTTCCCGCGCCGGCGCGGTTCAGCCGCCGGCCATCGCGCCGAGCACGATGAACGGCTCCTTGCCGGCGACCACCTCCTCGGGCAGCGGCGCGTCCGGCGACTCGTGGGACAGGTCCAGCTCGCAGGCGTAGAAGCGGACGAACGGACGACGCTCGCCGCTGTGCCGGTCGCGGATCGTGCCCAGCAACATCGGGTACGCGGTCTCCAGCGCGTCCAGCACCTCCCGCTGGGTGGGCGGGCCGGCCACCTCGACGCGTACCTCGCCGGCGACGTGCGCCAGGTTCTTCAGGTGGGCGGGCAGCACCACCCGGATCACGGCAGCACCTGGACCTCGACGGAGAGCACCGCCGGCAGGTCCCGCACGATCGGCGCCCAGGTGTCACCGGCGTCGGCCGAGTGGTAGACCTGGCCACCGGTGGTGCCGAAGTAGATCCCGCACGGGTCGAGGGTGTCGACCGCCATGGCGTCACGCAGCACGTTGACGTAGCAGTGCGACTGCGGCAGGCCCTCGGTCAGCGGCTCCCAGTGCTCGCCGCCGGTGCGGCTGCGGTAGACGCGCAGCTTGCCCTCCGGCGGGTAGTGCAGCGAGTCGCTGGTGATCGGCACCACGTAGATCGTCTCCGGCTCGTGGGCGTGCACCGCGATCGGGAAGCCGAAGTCCGTGGGCAGGTCGCCGCTGACCTCGCGCCAGCTCGCGCCGGCGTCGTCGGTGCGCATGACGTCCCAGTGCTTCTGCATGAACAGCGTGTCCGGCCGGGACGGGTGCTGGGCGAGGCGGTGCACGCAGTGGCCGACCTCGGCGTCGCCGTCGGGGATCTCCCCCGAGCGCAGGCCCTTGTTGATCGGCAGCCAGCTCGCGCCGCCGTCGTCGCTGCGGAACGCGCCCGCGGCGGAGATCGCGACGTAGATCCGGTCGCGGTCGGCCGGGTCGAGCAGGATCGTGTGCAGGCACATCCCGCCCGCGCCCGGCTGCCAGGAGGGGCCGGTCGGGTGCTGGCGCAGGGCGGTCAGCTCCGACCACTTCTGCCCGCCGTCGGTGGAGACGTAGAGGGCGGCGTCCTCGCCGCCGGCGTAGACCGTCTCGGGGTCGTGGCGGGAGGGTTCGAGGTGCCAGATCCGCTTGAACTCCCAGGGCCGGGGAGTGCCGTCGAACCAGAGGTGCTGCCCGACCTCGCCGCTGTAGGCGAAGTCGTTGCCGACCGTGTTCCAGGTCCGGCCGCCGTCGTCCGAGCGCTGGATCAGCTGCCCGAACCAGCCGCCGGACTGGGACGCGTAGAGCCGGTCCGGCTCGACCGGCGAGCCGGTCAGGTGGTAGATCTCCCAGCCACCGAAGTGGGGGCCGTCCACCGTCCAGTCGTCGCGCCGACCGTCCGACGTCAGGATGAACGCGCCCTTGCGCGTGCCGACAAGTACCCGTGTGGTGGTCACGTCTTCGCCTCCGTTCGACCGTTGTCCAGGGTCTGACCGTGCGCCGTGCCGAAACTCATCGCTGTCGTACTCCCCGGGTACGACAATCGGCGTGCGGGCGGGCGGCGGCAAGGCCGCCGCGCCGGCCGTCCGGTCTGTCGGTGGGGGCCGTTAACCTGCGCGCATGAGCGGCCCCGGAGACGTACCGTCCGCATACCTCGACCGCCTGCGGCCGGTCTGCCTCGGCCTGCCGGAAACCTACGAGGAGCCGGCCTGGGTGGGCACCCGCTGGCGGATCCGGTCGCGCACGTTCGCCCACGTGCGCGCCGTCGGCCCCGACCACCAGACGGCCGACGCCCGGGCCGCGACGGGCGACGATCCGCTCTGCGTGCTGACGTTCCGCTCCCCCGGCGACGAGATCGCCGGGCTGCTCGCGGCCGGGCCGCCCTTCTACTCACCCGGCTGGGGCGTCGACGTGGTCGGGATGGCGCTCGACGACGCGACCGACTGGACCGAGGTCGCCGAACTGCTCACCGAGAGCTACTGCGTGCTGGCCCCGAGGAAGCTGGTCGCGCTCGTCGACCGGCCGGGGTGAGTCAGCCGAGCTTCCTGCGCAGCGTCTCGAACGCCAGGTCCGGCCGGCGCGGCAGGCCGAAACGCTCGTCGCCGTAGGGGAACGGGCTCCGCTCGCCGGTGCGGGTGTAGCCGCGCCGCTCGTACCAGGCGATCAGGTCATCGCGCTGGACGATGACGGTCATCCGCATCTCGCCGGCGTGCCACTGCTCCCGGGCGAACCGCTCCGCCTCGGCCAGCAGTTCCCGGCCCAGCCCGCCGCCCTGCCGTCCCGGCGACACCGCGAACATGCCGAAGTAGACGTGGTCGTCGCGGCGTTCCAGCTGACAGCAGGCGACCGGGGCGTCGCGCTCGGTCAGGACCAGGACCACGCCGTCCGGGGCGGTCACCGCGGCGGACACCATCTCCGGGTCGGTGCGCTGCCCGTCGAGCAGGTCCGCCTCGTGGGTCCAGCCCGCCCGGGCGCGCTCGCCCCGATAGGCCGACTCGATCAGGTCGACGAGCGCGGCGACGTCGGCGGGTCCGGCGACCCGGACGGCACGGGGTGCGGGGCTGGTCATCGCTGGTCTCCACGGTCGCGGCGGCGTACCGGGCCAGCGTACGCAGGCCGCGGTGCGACGCAGCCGGCGGCACGGGGCGGCCGGGACCGGCGCGGCGTGGTTGACTGCCCGGCATGGAGGCGACCGTCGGAGCTCTCGGTCTGCCGGCCGTGCTCGACCTGCCGGCCGGGCCGGTCCGGGGCGGCCTGGTGGTGCTGCACGGCTCGCACGCCGACCAGCGGTCCTATTTTCTCTACGCGCACCTGGCCCGGCTGCTGCCCCCGGTCGGCGTCGCGGTGCTGCGCTACGACCGCCGTCCCCGCGTCGACGGGCACGACGTGCCGCTGGCCGACCAGGCCGAGGACGCGGCGGCCGCCCTGACGGAGGTGCGCCGGCACGTCGGGGCGGTCCCGGTCGGCATCTGGGGGTTCAGCCAGGGCGCGTGGGCGGCGGCGGTGACCGCCACCCGCGACCCGGTGGACTTCCTGGTCCTGGTCGGGTGCAGCGGGGTCAGCCCGGCCGCGCAGATGCGCTACGGCACCGCCGAGCAGTTGCGCCGGCACGGCTACGGGCCGGCCGACGTGGCCGAGCTGACCCGGCTGCGCGAGGTCGCCGAGGGCTTCCTGCGCGGCGACGTGCCCCGGTCGGTGGCGCAGGCGGAGCTGGACGCCGCCGTGCGACGGCCCTGGTTCCCGCTGGCGTTCCTGCCCGACGAGCTGCCCGAGACGCCCGGCACCTGGGCCGACATGGACTTCGACCCGGCCCCGGTCCTCGCCCGGCTGACCTGCCCGGTGCTGCTCTGCTATGGCCAGACCGACGCGTGGACCCCGATCGAGGCGAGCCTCGGGGTGTGGCGACGGGAGGCCCGGGACGCGGAGCTGACCGTGGCCCGGCTGGCCGGCTGTGACCACGCGCCCACCCTGGGCGGGGGTGACGACCCGGGCAGCGTGAGCCCGCAGTACGAGGCGGTCCTGCTCGACTGGCTCGACCGGCGGCTGTCCCCGGCCGGCTGAGCCCGACGGCTCAGTCGCGGACCCGCAGCCCGTCCAGGAGCAGGCCGACCACCCGGCGCGCGTCGTATCGGGGGTCGCTGTCCGCGCCGACGCACAGGTTCCCGACCGCGCGCAGCAGCTGGTAGGCGTTCACGTCCGCGCGGATCTCGCCGGCCGTCGCGGCGGCGTCGAGCAGGCCGGCGCAGACGGGCACCAGCCGGTCGACGAAGTAGGTGTGCAACGCCTCGAACTGGGCGCTGTCGGCGCGCAGCGCGGCGGCCAGGCCGTGCTTGGTGACCAGCAGGTCGACGAACCGGTCGATCCACCCGGTCAGCGCGGCGTGCGGGCTCTGCGCCTCGGCGAGGCAGGTCGGCCCGGCCTCGGCGCACGCCTCGACCTGGTGCCGGTAGACCGCCACGACGAGGTCGGCCCGGGTCGGGAAGTGCCGGTAGACGGTGCCGACGCCGACGCCGGCAGCGGCGGCGATGTCACGGACCGGGGCCTCGACGCCGGACGCGACGAACACCGCGGCGGCGGCGTCGAGCAGGGCCTGCTCGTTGCGGCGGGCGTCGGACCGCCGTCGGGCCTGGCCGGTGGTGTCGGTCACACCGTCCGTCCTCTCCTCGGGCTGGCAAAGCGGAACAGTGTTCCGTATCGTTACCGGAGCAACGTTCCGTCTAGCCATGATGCCAGGCGGGAGGGCGAACCACCCAGACAGGGGCCGCGAACCACCGTGGCCGTCGGAAGGGAACACCATGCAGTACCGCACCCTCGGCCGCACCGGCGTGCAGGTCAGCACGCTCGCGCTCGGCACCATGAACATCGGCCCGATCGGAGGCACCACCCAGGCGGAGGCCGACGCGCTCGTCGGCGCCGCGCTCGACGCCGGCGTCAACCTCGTCGACACCGCCGACGTCTACGGCAACGGCCTCTCCGAGGAGATGGTCGGGCGGGCCCTCGCCGGACGGCGCGACGACGTGGTGCTGGCGACCAAGGCGGCCCTGCCGATGGGCGAGGACCGCAACCGCCGGGGCGGCTCCCGGCGCTGGCTGGTCACCGCGCTGGAGGACAGCCTGCGCCGGCTCGGCGTCGACCACGTGGACCTCTTCCAGATCCACCGCTGGGACCCGACCACCGACGACGAGGAGACCCTGTCGGCGCTGACCGACCTGCGTCACGCCGGCAAGATCCGCTACTTCGGCACGTCCACCTATCCGGCGCACCGCCTGGTCGAGGCGCAGTGGACGGCCCGCGAGTACCACCTCGGCCGGTACGTCACCGAGCAGCCCAGCTACTCGATCCTGCAACGCGGGATCGAGGCGCACGTCCTGCCGGTGACCCAGCGGTACGGGCTCGGCGTGCTGGTCTGGAGCCCACTGGCCTCCGGCTGGCTCTCCGGCGCGATCCGGGCCGACCGGGAGATCGCCACCCACCGGTCCACGTTCATGCCGCAGCGCTTCGACGCCGCGGTCCCGGCCAACCGGGCCCGGATGGACGCCGTGGAACGGCTGGCCACGGTCGCCGACGAGGCGGGCCTCACGCTGATCCAGCTCGCCCTCGGCTTCGTCACCGCGCACCCGGCGGTGACCGGCGCGCTCATCGGTCCCCGGACGACCGAACACCTGCACGCGCAACTGGCCGCCGCGGACACCGTGCTCACCCCGGACGTGCTCGACGCGATCGACGCGATCGTCGCCCCCGGCGTCGACCTGGCGCCGCACGAGAAGAACGACACCCCGCCGGCCCTGCTCGACCCGGCGCTGCGCCGCCGCTGACGTCGCGCCCGGCTAGGCTGCCGCCGTGGACGCCGCACTGCCCCCGTACGAGTTCGCCTTCCCGGGCCCGCTGCGCGACCGGCTGGTCGCCGCGGTGCTCGACGGGAGCAAGACCAGCACCACCGGGCTGCTCCAGGACTACGAGATCGAGGGCGAGCCGCTGCCGTCGGCCGGCACCCGGCACGCGGTGGTCGACTCCGCCGGGCGGCCGGTGGCCGTGATCGAACTGGTCGAGGTCCGCGTCGCCCGACTCGGCGACGTGGACCTCGACCACGCCCGCGCCGAGGGTGAGGGGTACGGGTCGGTCGGGCAGTGGCGAGCCGGCCACGAGGCGTACTGGCACGGCGCGGACTACCGGGCCTGGCTGGGCGACCCGGAATTCACGGTGGACGACGACACCCCGGCCGTGCTGGAGCGGTTCCGGTTGGTCGAGCCGCGGTGACGCGACTCAGACCGGCGTTCCGGGCGGGGACTTGAGCAGTGACGCGGCCTCCGCGAGATGACCGCCGCGCCCCGAGCGCCGGGCGGCCGCCGCCATCCGGACCAGGTCGATGTTCACCCCGGCGGCTCCGCTGGGATCGTGCACCGTCAGCCGCACGTCCAGACTGACCGCCGTCTCCCCCCAGCCCCGCGCCTCGAGGTTGAGGTGCGCGACCTTCCGGGAACCGAGGTGCGGCAGGTAGCCCAGCGGCGCCATCTCCACCCGGTCGGAGCCCAACGCGTTGAGCTTCGACTGCGTCTTGGTGTTCGCGTTCTCCACCAGGTTGCGGAAGTCCTCCGTGCCGCCGAGGTTGACCTGGTAGGAGCTGACCAGGGTCAGCCCGCGCTCCGCCAGCAGCCGCAGCAGCGCGGCGTGCACCACGGAGGTGCCGAACTGACTGGCCAGGTCGTCGCCGACCAGGGGCAGGCCGGCGGCGGCGAACCGGTCGAGCAGCTCGGGATCACGGGCGACGGGATCGGAGGTGGTGTTGACGAACGCCACCCCGGCCCGCAGGGCCGCCTCGGCGTAGGCGCGGGCGGTGGCCGGCCGGCCGCTCGGCGCCGAGTAGAGCAGGACATCGGCGCCACCCAACGCCCCGGCCACCCGCTCGACCTCCGTCGCGTCGACTAGACCCCGTTGGACCCGGACACCGGACGGCGGGAGTTCCGCGTCGAGGCGGGGGAAGTTGTTGGGTGGCGCGAAGATCGCCTCGTGCAGGTCCGTGCCGACCCGCGCCTCGGACATCGCGAACGCCGCGACGATCCCGACGTCCCCCACCCCGAATCCGGCGACCTCGGGACGGTGGACACCGACCAGGCGGCCGGTCACGCGGTGCAGGTTGATGCCCTGCACGAGGGCCGAGGTGTTGTTCCCGACACCGACCACGGCGATCTTCACCTGTTCACTCATCGCGCGAGGCTACCCGGCGCGGCAGGCCGGCGTCGGACCGTCGTCGCGCGCTCAACCCACGTCCCGGCGGACGAGGCGACCGCACCGTCGACGAGCGCGACGAGCGCGTACCCGGCCAGCACACCGGCCGCGCCGGCCGGCGGCAGGTGGGTGGCGACGTCGGCGCGACCCCGGGCGCGCGCCTACGGCTCGGGGCGCGGCGGTGCCCACCACGGCCCCGGGTCACGGGCGACGACCAGGTCCTTGTCGCCGACGGCCCGCACCGACCACCGGTCCGCCGGCCACGACAACCCCCACGACCGGGGCACCAGTTGCGCGCCGAACACGTCGAGGACGCCCCGCTCCTCGAACTCCCGCTCGTCGACGGCGGTCGGCAGCGCGCCGGGTCGGTCCTCCGGCCGGGTCCATGGCCCACCCAGGTCGAGCAGGCCCCGGGCGCGGCGCGCGAAGCCGTACCGGGACCAGGGAGCCCCGACCTCCAGGGCCTGGACGATCCGCGCGGTCGCGTCGGTCACGTCCGGCCCGAGGTGGTCGACGGCACCGGTCGCGAACACCAGATGGCCGGTCTCCGGCAAGAATTTGACCAGGCGGAACCGCCGGCCGTCGGCCACCAGGATCTGGGCGGGATGCCGCGGCGACCCGGCCAGACCGGCCGGCACCAGGTCGAGGACGAGGTCGGCGGTGGCCCGGGACCAGGGAATCGCGCCGATGCTGACCTCCACCGTGGACCAGTCGGTCACGGCGAGCCAGGACAGCGCGGCCGCGAGGCCGTCGCGCAGCCCGCGTTCCGGGGCGGGATCGACGGCGAGCCGGCACTGCACGATGTCGGCGTGCCACCAGGAGGCCGGCGGTGGCGCGTCCGGGACGGGATAGGGCACGAGGGCGCCTCCGACGCCCCGGCGGCCCAGCTCGGCGGCGATCGGTTCGAGCCGGGGGCGCAGCTCCGCGCCGTCGACGGCGCCGAGGCAGACGCCGTCCGGCGTCGGCACGACCTCGTCGATGTCCGCCGGGTCCTCCACCCCGTCCGGCGGGGCGAGGAGGGAGCGGTCCACGACGTCGCGGACCACCGGCAGCAACGCCGTCACCGGTCCCGCGTCGGCGAGCAGGATCGTGATCCCCGGCCCCTCCCGGTCGTCGTCGTACCAACGGTCCCAGACCGCCTGGTCGATCACCGTCACGGCCGCGTCCGCCCCGCGCCCGGTCGGAGCACCGGGCCGGCGTACGCGAACCGCACGGCATGCGGGGCGGCCGGGCCGGCATCGACGGACATGACGCGAGCGTAGTCGGTCCGGCACCCGGTGTGCCGCCCCGACGGCCGGCCGGCGGCCCACGGCCGGAACCTGGGCGTCGCCGGTCAGTCGCCGGCCAGCCAGGCGCGCACCTCCGCGCCGTGCGCGTCGAGCCCGGGTGGGGGCAGGTCGTAGCGGGGTGGGGTGTCCGACAGGCCGATCGGATGGCGGATCCCCGGCACCCCGCCGACCGTCACCACCGGGTTCAGCCCGAGCCCCTCGGCCAGCGCCACCCCCTTGGCGACCGAGTTGATCGGGCTGCACGGCACGCCCGCCGCGCGCAGCTCGCCGAACCACTGCGCGCTGCCCCGCCGGGACAGCGCCGCCACCAGCAGCGGACGCAGCGCGTCGCGGTGCGCGGTGCGGTCGGCGTTGCCCCGAAACCGCGGGTCGGTCGCCGGCTCCGGCACACCGAGGACCCGGCAGAGGGTACGGAACTGGCCGTCGTTGGCGGCGATCACCACCAGCTCGCCGTCGGCGGTGGGCAGCGGCTCGTACGGCACGATGCTCGGGTGCGCGTTGCCCATCCGGTGCGGCACCACTCCCCCGGCGACGTACGCGCTCGCGTGGTTGACCAGCCCGGACAGCGCCGAGGAGAGCAGGTCCACGGTGACGTGCTGAACGCGTCCGGTCGACTCCCGGTGGCGCAGCGCGGCCAGGATCCCGAGGGCCGCGTGCAGCCCGGCGATCACGTCGAAGACCGCGACGCCGGCCTTGACGGGCGGGCCGTCGGCGGCGCCGGTGAGGCTCATCAGCCCGGCGGCGGCCTGCGCCATGAGGTCGTACCCGGGCAGGTCGGCGCCCCCGGCGGCGCCGAAGCCGCTGATCGAGGCGTAGACCAGGCGGGCGTTGCGCGCGGTCGCCGTGTCGTGGTCGAGGCCGAAGCGGCGCAGCGCGCCGGGGCGGAAGTTCTGGATCAGCACGTCGGCCCGGTCGGCCAGGCGGTGCGCCAGCACCAGGTCGTCGGGGTCGGTCAGGTCGAGGACCACCGAGCGCTTGTTGCGGTTGACCGCGAGGTAGTAGGTCGAGACGTCGTCGCGCAGCGGCGGTCGCCAGTGCCGGGTGTCGTCGCCGTGCGGCGACTCCACCTTGACGACGTCCGCGCCGAGGTCGGCCAGGAGCATGGTCGCGTACGGGCCGGCCAGGACCCGGGAGAAGTCGGCGACGAGTACCCCGTGCAACGGACCCGGCATGCCGTCTCCCTTCTCGCCGGCCCACGATGGCACACCGGAAAGTGAGGGGCGAATTCAGGGGTTGCCTTTCGCACCCCCTGAGGACATTGACGTTCCTTGCCGGGCCGTCAATTCCGCGGATACGTTCTCGACAGTCGCGCTCACGCATCGACGCGAAGGAGAGCACGCGTGGACCTCACCCTGACCTTTGACAACGCGTACGCGGCGCACGCCGCGGTCGTGATGTCGACAGTCGCCGAGTCGAACCCGGGCGAGGCGCTCCGGTACTGGTTGGTCGCCGCCGAAGACGTACCGGCCGGCGCCAGGGCCACCCTCACCCGGATCGCCGGTCCGCACGCGACGGTGGAGTTCCTGCGGGTGGACGCGTCCCGGGTGAACCTGTCCAAGGGCAGCGACCCGGTGATGGCGTACCTGTCCCCGGCGATGTACCTGCGGCTGCTGGTCCCCGCGGAGCTGCCGGCCGACGTGGGCCGGGTGCTCTACCTGGACTGCGACACGCTGTGTGTGAACAGCCTGAAGCCGCTGTTCGAGGTGGACATGGGCGGCGTGCCGCTCGGCGGGGTGCGCGACCCGTTCAACCGCCGGCTGCTGGACATGGGCGGGATCCCCGGCCTGGCCGGGTACGACCATCTCGACCCGCACGGGCTCTACTTCAACTCCGGGGTGCTGCTGATCGACGTGCGGCGGTGGAAGGAGTGCGAGGTGACCGAGGTGTCGTTGGACTACCTGCGCCGACACGCGCACGAGTCCCGCTACCCGGACCAGGACGCGCTCAACTTCGCCGTGTTCGACAACTGGCTGCGCCTGCCGCACAGGTGGAACGACCTGATGGCGTGGCGGCGGGAGCCGGAGTTCGGCGGCAAGCTGAGCGACTCGGCCGTCCTGCACATGGCCGGTCCGGTCAAGCCCTGGCAGCCCGGCTTCCCCAAGGGCGCGCGGCGGGACCTCTACTGGCAGCACCGCCGGCGCAGCGGCGGCGGCCTGGGCTCGACGCTGCGCCGCTGAGCGGGTCGGCCGCACGCGACGGCCCCGCCACCTGGTCGGTGGCGGGGCCGTCTGATCGTCGTCGGGCGCCTATCCGGGGTTCGCCCCGGGCACCGCCCAGCGCAGGCCGGCCGGGTCCCGGAACACCACGCCCGCCGGCGGGCCGCCGTTGGCCGGCTCCAGCGTCGCGCCGGCGGCCAGCGCCCGCCGCACGAGCAGGTGCGGGTCGGCCGGGGTGAGCGGCAGCGGGCCGCCCGGCCCGCCCGGCTCGACCGGCGGGTCACCCCACTCGCTCACCGTCAGTCGGTGCCCGTCGACCACCAGTTCGGCGTGCAGGACCCGGCCGTCCAGCAGACACTCCCGCTGCACCGGCACGGCCTCGAAGACCTCCGCGTAGAACGCGGTCACCGTGGCCACGTCGGTCACCGTCAGGTGTGCACCGTTGCGCGGATCCCCGACGCCCATCGCGCTACCGCCTCTCGTTCACTCCGCGATACGGGTACGGCCGGTCCAGCGGAACACCGCGGGCGTGCCGTCCACGGCGCCGCCGGGATCCCGCTCGAAGTGCTCGTAGCCCCCGTAGTGCCGCACCTTGATCTTGGATTCCACCGGGGACACCCGGTGGCTGCGCAGCTCGGCCGGCAGCGTCGCCGGCCCGCCCTCCAGCACCGCCTCGACGATGCCGCTTGCCTCGGCGCCTATCTGACGGGCCGTCACCGACCCTCCGGCGGGATCGGAAGAAGCTGTCATGACACGACCTCCGTCGCTCGTCGTTCCGCCTCGCCATGCGCGCGCCGCAATTGCCGCGCGCATTCTCCGAGTGGACCGTCACCGTTTTCGACGTACGCCGGGAATTGGCGATCCGACAGTTCCGAAGACGATCCCTCGAGTCAGAACGTAATCCAGCTCACACTTCCGAAGAACCCTTAGCCACCCCCTAGCGGAGCGGCGGCGGCCCTATTCCCAGCGGAACAGGCGGGTGGCGAGCAGACAGCCCACGACGGCGGTGCCGGCCAGCACGAGCAGCTGCGACACGGCGGGCGTCTGCCCCGCCCAGGCGGCGGAGATGGTGTCCACTGTGGCGCCTAGCGGTGAGTACTCGCCGATCCGGGCCAGCACCGTGGGCATCTGGTCGCGGGGCAGCCAGGCCCCGGCCAGGAAGAGCAGCGGGAAGAACAGCGTCGGCCCGATCGACTGCGCCGCCCGCGCCGACGGGGCGAGCGCCGCGATGAGCAGGCCGATGGCGAAAAGGCAGGCGACCCCGAGCAGGAACGCCAGCACGAAGCCGGGCACGTTGGCCGGCGCCGGCTGGTCCAGCAGCAGACGGACGCCGAGCGCGGTGACCACCGCGCCGGCCACGCCCATGACCAGGTTGACCACCACCTGCGCGACGAGCAGCAGCGCCGGGCTGACCGGCGTGGTGGCCAGCCGTCGCAGCACCTTGCGCTCGCGGTAGATGCCCAACGCCATCGGCAGTGTGAACAGCGCGAGCATCCCGATGGTCAGGGACAGCGCGATGGACGGCAGGAACGTCAGCTCGCCGTGCTGCCCGGTGGCCGCCGCCGGCTGCGCCCCGCGCTGCGGCAGCCCGAAGACCAGCATCAGGCCCAGCGGCAGCGCGAAGACGAAGAACAGCGAGACCGGCTCGCGCAGGAACAGCTTGGCCTCGACGGCGACGAGCTTGGACAGGGCGTTCACGATGACCTTCCGTCGAGCGCCGGCGGGGCGCCGGCGTGACCGGTGAGGGAGACGAAGGCGTCGTCCAGGGTGGGCTGGTCGACCCGCAGGCCGGCGTAGCGGATCTTCCGCTCGGCCAACGCCGACAACACCGCCTGGAGGACCTCCTCGGGACCGGTGACGGTGACCTCGTCGCCGTCGCGGCGCACGGAGGTGACCTCGGGCAGGGCGGCGAGGACCGCGTCGTCGAGCCGGTCGACCGGGCGGAAGTGCACCCGGGTCTCGCCGTCCACCCGCGACATCAGACCGGACGGCGTGTCGATGGCGACCACCCGGCCGGCGTCGATGACCGCGAGCCGGTCGCACAGCCGCTCGGCCTCGGCCATGAAGTGGGTGACCAGCACGACCGTCACGCCCCGGTCGCGGATCCGCTCGACCAGGTCCCAGGTGTCCCGCCGGCCCTTCGGGTCCAGCCCGGTGGTCAGCTCGTCGAGGATGGCGATCTCGGGTCGGCCGACCAGCGCCAGCGCCACCGAGAGGCGTTGCTTCTGGCCGCCGGAGAGCTTGTGGAACGCCGTGTCGCGCTGCTCGGCCAGCCCCAGGTCGGCCAGCAGCTCGTCGATGTCGGCCCGGTTGCGGTAGAAGGACCGGTAGAGGTCCAGCGCCTCGCGTACCCGCAGCTTGTCGGGGAGCTGGCTCTCCTGCAACTGGGCGCCGACCCGCTGGCGCACCTCGGTGCGGTCGCGGACCGGGTCGAGGCCGAGCACCCGCACCGTGCCGCGGTCGGCGCGGCGCAGGCCCTGCACGCACTCCACGGTGGTGGTCTTCCCGGCGCCGTTGCGGCCGAGCACCCCGAAGATCTCGCCCTGCTCCACGGTGAACGAGACGTCGTCGACGGCCACCGTGTCGCCGTATCTCTTGTGCAGGTGCTCGACCTCGATGACCGGCATCTGGCGGGGTCCTCCGTCATGTGCGGGGTGCCGCCGGGCCCTTGAGGTGTCGCGGCGTCGGGTGCGGGAACGGGCCGGCCCGCCACGGCGGGTCGACGCCGCCCATCATCCGGGCAACCGAGGCCCGGTTCAACCCTTCGGCCGATGAATGGGGGGTGTCGACCGTCCACCAGGGGTGTCGGACGGTCACCCGGCGTGTCGGCCGCCGGGCGCCGACCGACGGCGCGACGGTAGGGGTGGCCCGTCCTCCGGCGGGGCGGTTACGGTCGGGCGTCCGGAGGACGGCGCCGGCCGTACCCGTCACCGGGACGACACCGGCGACCCGGCGCCGACAAGCGCGAAAGGGGCGTCCGTGCCGCTGCTGAGCTGGCTCGACGGGACCACCGACGAGCGTCCCGACGCGGTTCGGGTGGACGACCGGGCGGTGTCCTGGGTGGAGCTTCGTCGGGCGGCCGCCGCCGTCGCCGACGACCTGCGCGGCGCGCGCCGGGTCGCGGTGCCGGCCACGGCGAGCCTGGAGACCGTGGTCGGCGTGGTCGGCGGGCTGCTGGCCGGCGCGGCGGTGGTGCCGGTGCCGCCGGACGCCGGGCCGGTGGAGCGGGACCACATCCTGCGCGACTCCGGCGCCGAGGTGCTGCTGACGCCGCCGGACGCGCCCCCCGTGGACGGCGCGACCGCGCCGCCGCCGGTGCCGGTCGACCTGCGGCGGCGCTCCGACACCCGGCACACCGAGCCGGACCCGGCGGCCACCGCGCTGATCCTCTACACCAGCGGCACCACCGGCGCGCCGAAGGGCGCCGTGCTGTCCCGCCGCGCGGTGGCCGCCTGCCTGGACGGGCTCGCCGACGCCTGGGCGTGGACGCCGGACGACCTGCTGGCGCACGGCCTGCCGCTGTTCCACGTGCACGGGCTGGTGCTCGGCGTGCTGGGGCCGCTGCGCATCGGCAGCCGCCTGCACCACGTCGGTCGGCCCCGCCCCGACCGGTACGCGGCGGCGGCCGGATCGCTCTGCTTCGGCGTACCCACGATCTGGTCGCGGATCGCGGCGCAGCCCGCGGCGGCCCGGGCGCTGCGCGGCGCCCGGCTGCTGGTGTCGGGCAGCGCCGCGCTGCCCGAGCCGGTCTTCGCCGCGCTCGCCGGGTTGACCGGGCACCGGCCGGTGGAGCGGTACGGGATGACCGAGACGCTGATCACCGTGAGCGCCCGGGCGGACGGGCCCCGGCGGCCGGGCACGGTGGGCGTGCCGCTGCCGGGCGTCCGCACCCGGGTGGTCGGCGAGCACGGCGACCCGCTGCCGGCCGACGGCGCGGCGATGGGCGAACTCCAGGTACGCGGCGACACCCTCTTCGACGGCTACCTGCACCGGCCGGACGCCGACGCGGCCAGCCGCACCCCGGACGGCTGGTTCCGCACCGGCGACGTGGCCGTCGTCGCCCCCGACGGGTGGCACCGGATCGTCGGCCGGGCCGCCACCGACCTGATCAAGAGCGGCGGGTACCGGATCGGCGCGGGCGAGGTGGAGGACGCCCTGCTCGCCCACCCGGGGGTGCGCGAGGCGGCGGTGGTCGGCACGCCCCACCCGGACCTGGGTCAGCAGGTCACCGCGTACGTGGTCGGTGACGGGCTGGGCGAGGCGGAGCTGATCGACTTCGTGGCACGGCAGCTGTCCGCGCACAAGCGTCCCCGGCAGGTGCGGCTGGTCGACGCGCTGCCCCGCAACGCCATGGGCAAGGTGCAGAAGAGTCGGCTCGCGCGGGAGTGACGGGCCCGGTCAGGCGCCCGACGCCGGCACCGTGACGGCGGTGAGCACCAGCCCCCGGTCGACCAGGAACCGGCCGTCGAACGCGGTCAGCTCCGCGCCGCCGACCCGTGGACCGGGCACGAGCAGCCGGGCGGTGAACGTCCCGTCCGGGTCGACGGCGATGTCCGCCTCGGCGAAGTCCAGGAACCGCCCGGTCAGCGGGAACCAGGCCTTGTAGACGGACTCCTTCGCGCTGAACAGCAGGCGGTCCCAGCAGACCTCGGGGCGCGCGGCGCGAAGCGCGGCGGTCCGGGCGCGTTCGGCGGGCAGGGCCACCGCGTCCAGCACCCCCTCCGGCAGCGGCGCGTGCGGCTCGGCGTCCACGCCCAGGCTGCCGACAGCCCCGGCCCGGGCCAGGGCGGCGCCCCGGTAGCCGTCGCAGTGGGTCATGCTGCCGACGACGCCGGTCGGCCACCCGGGCGCGCCCCGGGCGCCGGGCAGGATCGCCGCCGGCGGTTCGCCGAGCCGGGCCAGCGCCCGGCGGGCGCAGTGCCGGACCGTGGTGAACTCCTGACGGCGCTTCGGCACCGCGTCGGCGACGGCCGGCTCCTCGTCCGGGTGCGGGCGCAGCCCGGCGGGGTCGCTGAAGCACTCCTCCACCACCACGGCCGGCGGCAGGATCCGTTCGATCACGCCAGAAGGCTAGGCGGCCGGGGTCGGCGCGGCCCGCCCGTGGCCCGTCGTTAGGGGTCGGGTACGGGGGCGGGACCGCTGCGGCGGATGAGCAACGACTTGCGCACCCGCCCCAGCGCGCTGCGCGGGAGTTCGTCGACGAAGTGGACCCGGCGCGGGCGGGCCGCCGCCGACAGCAGCCGGCCGACGTGGTCGATGAGCGCCTGCGCGGTCAACCCGGCCGCCGCGACGACGTACGCGACGACCTGTTCCCCCCGGGTGCGGTGCGCGGCGCCGACCACCGCCACGTCGTATACCCCGGGGTGGGTGAGCAGCACCTCCTCGACCTGGCGGGCGGCCACCCGCCGGTCACCGCAGCGGACCACGTCGGCGCCGCCGCGGCCGAGGACGCGGTGCCCGCCGGCCGGGTCCACCGTGGCCAGGTCCCCGGTGGGATGCCAGCCGCCGGCGGGCGGCAGGGATCCGGGCCGGTCGAGGTAGCCGCTGAAGAGCGTGGGGCTCCGGACGCTCAGCTCGCCCACCGAGTCGCCGTCGGCGGGCACCGGCCGGCCGTCGCGGGTCAGCACCCGGGTCTGCACCCCGGGCAGCGGGCGGCCGGCGGCGCCGGCCGGGCCGGTGAGCACGACCAGGGTCTCCGTGGTGCCGTATCCCTCCACGGGGCGGTGCGAGGTGAGCAGCCGCAGCCGCTCCCCCACCGCCGGGGCGAGCGGGGCGTCGCCGGAGACGAGCATGCGCGCGGCCGACAGCGTCCGGGCCCGGGACGCGTCGCGGGCGATGTGCGCCCACTGCCGGGGCACCGCGAGGTAGATGGTGCCGGCCGGGCCGGCCGCGGCGTGCCGGTCCAGGTGGACGAAGCGGCTGCCCACCCGCAGCGCGCCCAGCAGGCCGACGACCAGCCCGTACGCGCGGAACAGCGGCGCGCCCTGGACCAGGACGTCCTCGGCGCTCCACCGCCAGGCGGCGGCGAGCAGGTCGAGGTCGGCCGCGATGGCCCGGTGGGAGATGCGGACGCCGCGGGAGGGCCCGCTCACGCCTCCGGTGTAGAGGATCACCGCGTCGCTGGCCGGGCCCGGCTCGGGGTGCGTGGCCCAGGACCGCTTCCGCAGGTCCACCGGGACCACCGGCAGCTCGCCGCCGACGACGCCGCCGAGCAGCACGTCGGCGCGGGATTCCCGCAGGATCCGGCGGCGATCGTCGGCGGCGGCGTCGGGCGGCAGCGGTACCAGCGGCACACCGGCCTGCACGGCGCCCACCATCGACACCATGCACTCCAGGCTGGGCCGGGCCTCGACGGCCACCGCGCGGGCGCCCCGGATCCGGTCGGCGACCGCGTTCGCGCAGCCGAGCAGGTCCTCGGCGGAGAGGGTCCGGCCGGCAACCCGGAGCGCGTCGGAGCGGTCCGCCCCGGCCCCCCGCAGCCCGGGCAGGAGCGTCATCCGACCTGACCCCGGTGTCTCGGTGGTGGTTGGCAGATCACGCACGAACCCTTCACGTCCCGGACGCGCACGGCCCGTGGCCGCTCTCCCCGTCGGTGCGGCGGATTGCGTCCGCCGACCACGGCGGACAGTCCGAAATTAGGCGTACGGCTGGCGGCAGACAACCCCTACCACCGCCTCGGGCACCCGTCCCGGCCGGCGGCGACCGAGGGCGGACCGGCAGGTGGGAAGGCGGGCGAGCACGTCGGATGAAATCGATTCGCATTGATTGTCAGCGTCGGTGCCGCGCCGGGAAATCAGGCGTGCCGAATCGCGTTCCGGCGGTGCCCGCGCTTCGGCCGCGCACCGCCAATTGCGATTCGGGTTCCATTCTTGCGCAGTTACCGATCCGCCGGACTGCGTTTCACCCGACGACTCCACGGCGAATTTCTTCTTTAACAACAAGTTGCGCCAAAGGGCTTCCAGACGGACCGAAACGGGCAAGTGGGACGAGGGCCGGAAACTGGCCGGGCACCCGCCGGGAATCGCCCCGGGAAGCGTCGGAGCGGGCAATCCGCCAATGCGGCTGCCGGGGTGACGCCCACCCCACCCTCCCGCCCGGCGGCGGCACCCCGACAGCGGCACCGCCCGGGCCGGCCCGCTCGCCCACCCGCCCCTCCGATGGGCCTGGCCAGCCCCGGTTGAGCAGGGAGAACGCTCTCCCCGTCGGGCGGGCACGCCCACGCCGTCGCGCCCTCCCGACCACCCGGCGCCACACCTCCACTCCCCCCATTGCCGGCAAGCGCGGAAAACGTCACCAACCGGCCGGTGGCACCGTCGAGGTCACGTTCCGGATTAGTCGGATGACTTTCCGCTGTCAGGGGCGCCCGCCTGCACCCCACCGGGCGAGCCCATGTTTGCTCATCCTTTACATCCTTCGACTTGCCGCCCAATTGCCGGGCTGACATACTCCACTCCATGAATCGGGATCGATAGAGGCGGCCCGCGTCGTTCCGCCCCGAATTGCGACACCGCAGGTGGCGGCGGATTTTCGGCGCACGAGACCAGGCACGACGTTCGATGAAATCCCCGCGCCGTGCCACCGTTGTCGGTATTCGCCGATTGGAATGGGTCAAGGATTTGTGGGTCTCTGACTGTATCGGGTGTCACCGGAGACCACGGCGGGCGGCCCGCCCGCAGGCCGAGGCCGGGCGGAGGCCCGCCCGATGACGATGGCCGAACGGGACCGGCAGTTCGACGTCCTGAGCGATCGGCTCGCCGATCTGCACCGCGCCGACGGCCCCGCCGACACCTCGGACGTGATCACCGCGGTCACCGGGCCGGTGGGCGTCGGCAAGACCGCCCTCCTGCAGTCCCTCGCCCGGCGGTGCGCCGAGACCGGGGTCGCCTACCTCGGCGCCAGCGCCTCGCGCAGCGAGCGGACGGTGCCGCTGGAGGTGATCCGCCAGCTCGTGCGGCGGGCCACGTGGGACGAGACCGACCGGGAGCGGGTGGGCCGGTTGCTCGACCGCGCGGTGCTGCGGTGGGGCGAGACGACCGACGAGGAGGCGCTCGCCCCGCTCACCGCCGCCCTCGGCGGCGAACTGCTGGACCTCGCCACCCGAACCCCCACCCTGATCGCTGTCGACGACGTCCAGCACGCCGACGTGCCGTCCCTGCGCTGCCTGGACCACCTCGCCCGACGGGTCACCGGCCTGCCCGTGCTGATCGTGCTGACCGAGGCCCCGCGTACCCGGGCGTGGCACCCCACCGCGTACGCCGAACTGCTCCAGCCGGCCCGGCTGCACCGGATCCGGCTGCCCCTGCTCTCCGCGGACGGGACGTTCCGGATCCTGGCCGACCGGCTCGGGGTGCCGGCGGCGCGGCGCGTCGCCGACGAGGCGTACCGGATCAGCGGCGGCAACCCGCTGCTGGTGCACGCCCTGGCCGACGACCACCCGACCGGCGCCGACGCCCCGGTTCCCGGCGAGGCGTTCCGGGAGGCGGTGCTGAGCTGCCTCTACCGCTGCGAGCTCCTGGTGCTGAAGACCGCCCGGGTGCTCGCGGTGACCGAGGAGCCGCTGCACGGCCCGCTCCTGCCCCACCTGCTCGACCTGCCCACCGAGCCGAACCTGTCCGCGGTCGACCCGTCCACCAGCGCCGGCCTCGTCACCGCCGACGGTCTCCGGCACCCGGCGGTGCGCCGGGCGGTCCTCGACGGCATGACCGTGGAGGAACGGGCCCGCCTGCACCGGGCCGCCGCGCAGCTGCTGCACGACGACGGCGCCCCGCCGACCCGGGTGGCGCCGCACCTGCTCACCACCGACGAGCTGACCGAGCCGTGGATGGCCCAGACCCTGCTCGACGCCGGCGAACAGGCACTGACCGACGGCGACGTGGACACCGCCCGGCGGTACCTGCGCCGGGCCAACCGGGACTGCCCCGACGAGTGCCTGCGCGCGCGGATCCGCTCCGCCCTGGCCCGGGCCGAGTGGCGTCTGGACCCCCAGGCCGCCGTCCCGCACCTGAACGGCGTCGCCACCGCGGTCCGCGCCGGGCACCTGGGCAGCCGGCAGGCCGCCGGCCCGATCCAGTACCTGCTCTGGCACGGCCAGCCCGACCGGGCCGTGGAACTCATCCACCACCTCGGCGAACGCGCCGACAGCCTCGACACCCACACGGCCGTGGACCTCATGATCATTCGCGGGTGGACGGCGACCCTCTACCCGGGGGCGCCGGTCGACGCCCCCGGTTGGCCGATCCCGACCCGGGACCCGCTCGCGCTGGCCCGGGTCCGGCACCGGCTGCGCGGCGTCCTGCTGCTCCGCACCGTGCTGGAGCGCGGCGACCTCGACGCCCTGGAGGACGCCGAACGTACCCTCGCCACGCTCAGCCTGGACGACGAACCGAGCATGTGGAGCGCCGTCTGCGCGGTGATCGCCATGATCTACGCCGACCGGCTGGACCTGGCCGACGAGTGGTGCGACCGGCTGGACCGGATCGCCTCCGCCCGCCGGCACCGCACACCGCGCGCCCTGCTCACCGCGGTCGCCGCCACGGTGGCCGGTCGGCGCGGCGACCTGCACCGGGCGCGCGAGCTTTCCGACTCGGCGCTCAACCGGTTGTCGCCGAAGGGCTGGGGAGTCGCGATCGGCGCCCCCCTGGCCGTTCGACTCTGGACGCTGACCCGCCTCGAGGAGTGGGAGGAGGCGGCGGCCTGCCTGCGTACGCCGGTGCCGCCGGCGCTGTTCGAGACGCCGTTCGGGCTGCACTACCTGCACGCCCGCGGGCTGCACGCGATCGCCGCCGGCAGTCCCGAGGCGGCCCTGGCCGACTTCCAGCTGTGCGGGCAGCTGATGACGTCGTGGCGGCTCGACCTCGCGCCGCTGGTCCCCTGGCGCACCGAGTCGGCCCGGGCACTGCTGCAACTGGGCCGCCGACAGCAGGCCGAGAAGCTGGTGCGGGAGGAACTGGACCGGCTCCGCCCGACCGACCTGCGGTGGCGGGGCATCGCGCTGCGGGTGCTCGGCACCGCGTCGGAGGGGCCGGACCGGATCCGGTACCTGCGTGGTGCCGTGCGGCTGCTGCGCCAGTGCGGCGCCCGGGTGGAGTTGGCGCACGCCCTCGGCGACCTCGGCCAGGCTCAGCAGCAGGCCGGCGACCTGCGCCAGGCGCGCAGCACCTCGCGGGCCGCGCGGGACCTCGCCGAGGACTGCGGGATCCCCGCGCTGCGCCCGGCGGTCGCGGCCGGCCGGACCGCCGCGGCCGACCCGGACGCCGACACCGGGCTGCTGCTCACCGGGCTCAGTGACGCCGAGTCACGGGTGGCCGCGCTGGCCGCGCAGGGGCACACCAACCGGGAGATCGCGGAACGGATGTTCCTCACCGTCAGCGCCATCGAGCAGCGGCTGACCCGGATCTACCGCAAGCTCGACGTCCACTCCCGCAGCGAGCTGGCCGCCCGCCTCCGCTTCGACCGCTGACCCGGTCGACCGCCCGTTCCGGTCCGGCCTGCCCGACCGTCCGACCCGGACGGCCGTTCGGCATGCATGGCCGGGCCATGGTCTGATCGGATGTCCTCGATCGGCGTCACCGGCTGTCCATCATGGCGAAACATGCTCGTCACCCGGCCGGCTGACATCCCCCTTCCGGTCAGCGGCGCAACCCCTACCCGCCCGTCGGCACCGCAGGTTTACCGCCGAAACGGTGGGGTCCCGGACCCGTTGTCGCACGCCAGGGGCGGTGCCAGACTCGCCAGCAACCGGATCACGCGTCCGACGACGCGCTCCGGTGGGGAGGATTTCCAGATCCACCCGGCCGGCGGCCCGGTGCGCCTCACCCCTGTCCCGCTCCATCGACAGGTGTGGTGAGGGGGTCGCCGACGGCACCGGGTGGAAAGGCGCGTCGGCGACGGTGACCCCGTCGCGGCGTCCGCGGACGAGAAGGGCTGACAGGACACGTGCTGGTACAGCGAGAAGAACAGCTCGACCTGCTGCGCGACACCTTCCGGAACTGCGATCGGCAGCGGAGGGGGCACGTCTCGCTCGTCACCGGCGCGGTGGGCAGCGGCAAGACGAGCGTGCTGGAGTCGTTCGGCGACTGGGCGGCCACCGCCGGGGGCCGGGTGCTGAGCGCGGCCGCGTCACGGGCCGAACAGGAGCTGCACCTGGGGGTGCTCGGCCAACTCCTGCAGGGGGCGCGGCTCGCCCCCGAGACGGGTGTGCGGGTGGAACGCCTGCTGCGCGACGCCCCGCCGGCGCCCGGGCACGACGGTCCGGACGGGCCCGTCGGCGCCGACCGGATCTCGGCGCCGGTGCTGCACGGCCTTTTCAGCACACTGCTCGACCTCGCCGAGGCGGGACCGCTCGTGCTCACCGTCGACGACGTCCACCACGCCGACCCGGCGTCGCTGCACTGCCTGCTCTACGTCGCCCGCCGGCTGCGACACACCCCGATCATGGTGGTGCTGGCCGAGGCCCGGACGCTGCGACCGCCGCACCCGCACTTCCGGGCCGAGCTGTTCAGCCAGCCGCACTTCACCCGGATCTCCCTACCGCCGTTGACCGTCGAGGCGATCACGCGGCTGGTCGACGACGGGGTGGAGCCGGCCGCGCGGGAGACCGCCGAGCGGTGCCTGCGGATGACCGGCGGGAACCCGCTGCTCACCCGGGCGCTGATCGAGGAGCGGCCCCGGGTCGAGGCGGGCGAGGAGCCGCCGTCGGATCCGACCCTCGGCGACGTGTTCGACCAGGCCGTGCTCGGCTGCCTGTACCGGCACGAACCCGGGGTACGCCGGGTCGCGCAGGCCATGGCGGTGCTGGACCGGCCAGGCCCGGCGGATCTGCTCGGCCACCTGCTCGACGTGGTGCCCGAGTCGGTCAGCCCGATGGTCCGGGTGCTGCGCACCACGGGCCTGCTGGACGAGGACCGGCTGCGCCACCCTCGGATCCGGCGCTCCATCCTGGCCGACATGTCCGTCGACGAGCGGCGTGAGCTGCACCAGCGGGCGGCCGAGGTGCTGCACGAGCACGGCGTCGAGCCGTACGCCGTGGCCGAGCACCTCGTCGCCGCGGGCTGGGCGGAGGCCGGCTGGACGGTGCCGGTGCTGCACGACGCCGCCGCCCAGGCCCTCGCGGTCGGTCGGCCCGACGTGGCCGCCGGCTGCCTGCGCCTGGTCGGGCGGGCCGACGTGGACGACGAGCAGCGGGTCGCCACCACCGCGATGGTGGTCCGCGCCCGGTGGCAGATCAACCCGTTGACCGTGAGCGGCCAGCTCGACCAGCTCGTCGGCGCCGCCCGGGCCGGCGGCTGGACCGCGGGCGCCGGCCTGTCCACCGTGCCCTACCTGCTGTGGCAGGGGCGGGTCGAGGAGGCCGACGAGGCGATCACCGGGTGCGGCGGGGACGACGAGCAGGCCCACGCGGCCACCGCGAGCCGCCGGCGGGCGATGCACCTGCTGCTGGGGCTCTCCCACCCGGACCACCTGACCGCCGTGCGGGAGGCGGCCGGCGCGCCCCGAGCGTCCCTGCTGGCCGGCGGCTCGTCGCCGGTGCAGGCGCTGTCCCTGCTCGGCGCGGCGCTGACCCCGACCGGCGACCACGATCCGGTGGCCGGCGCCGAGCAGGTGCTGCACCGCCACCACGGCGAGGACGGCATGCTCCCGTTGCTGGCCGCGCCGCTACTGGCGCTGCTCTGGGCCGGCCGCGCGGACCGGGTCGCCGCCTGGTCGGCAGCGCTGCTGGACCGGCCGGCCGTACGGCACGCCCCGCTCTGGCGGGCGGTGCTGCGCGCCCTGCGCGCCGAGGCGGCGCTGCGCCTGGGTGACCTGACCGTCGCCGAGCAGCAGGCCCGGGCCGCCCTGGACGACCTGCCGCCGGCCGCGTGGGGCGTCGCCCTCACCGGCCCGCTCGCCACGCTCGTCGCCTGCGCCACCGAGTCCGGACGGCACGCCGAGGCCGAACGGTGGCTGGCGCAGAGCCTGCCCGCCGGTGCCTTCCGCACGCCGCTCGGCCTGCACTACCTGGCCGCGCGGGCACGCCACCACCTGGCGCTCGGCCGGGCCCACGCGGCCACCGCCGACCTGCGCCGCTGCGGCGAGCTGATGCGGGCCTGGGGCGTCGACGTGGCCGGGCTGGTGCCCTGGCGGCTGGAGCTGGCCCGGGTGCAGCTGGCCGTGGGCAACAAGGCGCACGCCACCCAACTGCTGCAGGAGCAGCTGCGGGTGCCGCACGGCGTGGACGACCGCACCCGGGGTCGTACGCTGCGGCTGCTCGCCGGCACCAGCGCGCCGGACCACCGGCGCAAGTTGCTCTCCGAGGCGGTGAACCTGTTGCAGGGCTGCGGCGACCGGCTGGAGCTGGTCCGCGCGCTCGGCGACACCGGGCAGACGCTGCAGCGGGCGGGCGACTCGGCGCAGGCCAGGCTGCTGGTCCGCCGGGCGTACCAGCTGGCCCAGGACTGCGGCGCGTCGATGCTGGCCCAGCGGCTGGTCCGGCGCGAGCCCGGCGGCGTGCCGGCCGGGCCGCCGGCCGAGACGCCGGAGCCGGAGGACGGGCTGAGCGAGGCCGAACGCCGGGTGGCGGCGCTGGCCGCGCAGGGCCACACCAACCGGCAGATCTCCAGCAAGCTGTTCATCACGGTGAGCACCGTGGAGCAGCACCTGACCCGGGTCTACCGCAAGCTCGACGTCAAGCGCCGCTCCGACCTACCGGCCCGGCTGGTGGCGTTCGCGGAGCCGCTGGGCGAGGAGATCCAGCCCGCGGCCTCCTGAACACCGGTCAGAAGGAAGGGCCCCTTCTTAGAGGTCCTAACTAGATGATGTTGGGCGTAACCGACTGGACGTGAGGGTCGTTTCGTCTGAACGTGAGGAGGGGTGAGCAGCCGCCGTGGATGGTCTCGGATGAGTTGTGGGCCGAGATCGCACCGCTGCTGCCACCCCGCCCTCCACGGCGGAGCCGGTACCCAGGACGTAAGCCGCTGGATGACCGCAAGGTGCTGTGCGGGATCTTGTTCGTGCTCTACACCGCGATTCCGTGGGAGTACCTGCCCCAGGAACTCGGGTTCGGGTCGGGGATGACCTGCTGGCGCAGGTTGCGGGACTGGAATGACGCCGGGGTGTGGCAGCGGCTGCATGAGGTGCTGCTGGCCAGACTGCGCGGCGCGGGCCAGTTGGACATGTCCAGGGCGGTGATCGACGGCTCCCACATCCGGGCGCTCAAGGGCGGCCCAAAACCGGTCCGAGCCCGGTCGACCGCCGCAAGCCTGGCTCGAAGCACCACGTCATCACCGACGCCGGCGGAATCCCCCTCGCGGTCACGCTGACCGGCGACAACCGACACGACTCCACCCAGACCACCGCCCTGCTCGATGCCATCCCCGCGATCGGCGGCAAGCCTGGCCCACCACGGCGGCGCCCCGACCGGCTCTACGCCGATCGGGGCTACGACTACGACAGCCACCGCCAACAAGTGCGCGCCCGCGGCGTCACCCCCGTCATCGCCCGACGCGGCACACCTCACGGCTCCGGCCTGGGAACCCAACGGTGGGTCGTCGAACGCACCATCGCCTGGCTGCACTGGTTCCGCCGCCTACGCATCCGCTGGGAAATCCGCGACGACATCCACCAGGCATTCCTCAGCCTCGCCTGCTCCCTCATCTGCTGGCGCCAACTCCAACGCACCCAGAGTTAGGAGTTCTTAACACCCGGGTGTGGTGTTAAGAAGGGGCCCTTCCTCTACCGGAGGCGTTAAGAGGGGGCCCTTCCTTACAAGCTCAGCACCAGGTCGGCGGCGGCGGTCACGCCGCCCGCCCGGTGCAGGCAGTCGCGCCACCGCACCGCCCGATCGCGGAAGGACGGCTCGGACAGCAGCCGGCGCAGCTTGTCCACGACGTCGTCGACGTCGAGCGGGTCCTCGTGCTCGACCGCCAGCGCGATCCCGGCGTCGACCACCCGCACCGCGCCGTCGTAGCAGTCGAACCAGAACGGCATCACCAGCTGCGGCACGCCGAACCAGGCCGACTCGTGGATCGCGTTGGCGGCGGCGTGGTTGAAGAACACCCGCACGTGCGGGTGCGCCAGCACCTCCACCTGCGACGGCAGCCACGACTCGACCCGCAGGTTGGCGGGCAGCTCGCCGGCCGGCGGCAGCAGCGGGTGCCGGGCGGCGGGCAGTTTCCACAGCACCTGGTGCTCGGGGCCGAGCCGGGCGGCCACCTCGACCAGCGCGGCCACCTGGGCGGCGGTCGGGCGCATGATGGTGCCGAAGCCGACGTAGACGACGGACTCGTGGGCGTCGAGCCAGGCGCGCAGCTCGGCGCCGTCCGCGCTGGGCACGATGTCCCGGGGGACCATCGAGCCCACCGTGCGCAGGTTCGCCGGCGCCGTGTCGAACGGATACTCCAGACCGAACACGGTGTAGGCCACCAGCGCCTCGGCCGCCTCGGCGTACTGCGAGGGACGCAGCTCGGCGTTGCGGATCCCGGCCTCGGCCCGCCGCCGCGCCGCGGCGGTGCTGCGGGCGAGCCGCTCCGGTTCGGTGAGCGTGGCCAGCAGCGCGGCCCGGTAGCTGTCGTTCGCCGCCCGTTGGCTCGGGTTCATCGCCAGCGGCAGCCCGGACAACGACATCGGGTACGACGGCGGCAGGCTGTCCTGGAGGAAGTTCGACGGCGGCACCGTGACGCTGATGACGTAGGGCACGCCCCGGGTGGTGGCCGCGTCCATGCCGAACGAGGCGAACGAGTCCACCACCGCCAGCGCCGGGCGCACCTCGTCGACGACCGCCAGGCACCGCTCGTACAGCTCGTGCAGGTGGTCGAAGTCGGTGGAGGCGTCGACGTAGCTGGCGAAGTTCACCACCCGCGAGCCGGTGGACATCCGGCGGTGCGTCTCGTCGTCCCAGTGCTCCGGGCGGACCTCCACCCGGGGCGGCCCGAGGGAGACGAAACGCAGGTCGCCGTCGCCGGGCAGGGCCTCGATCTCGGCCCGCCGCTCGTCGGTGCAGGCGAACCGGACCGGCCGTGCGGCCCGGCGCCTCAGCTCGCCGGCCAGGGTGAGCAGCGGGTTGAACAGCCCCGCGCTGCCGGAGCTGACCAGCAGCAGCGGTCCGTCGTCGGGGGTCATCGCGGCCGACCCCTAGTCCATCGCCCGGCGCATGAAGCCGCGGATGCCGACGGCGGTGAAGACCACGAACACCACGGCGAGCACGGTCAGGTCCAGCCAGAGCGGCACCGACTGCACGCCCGGCGGGGCGACCAGTGAGCGGGTCGCCTCACTCACGTAGGTCAGCGGGTTGATCGCGCAGACCACCTGGAACCAGGGCAGCGAGTCCAGCGCGCGCAGCGGGAACTGGGTGGCGCCGGTGAACATCAGCGGCGTCAGCGTGACCGTGAACATGATCTGGATCCGTTGCGGCGGGACGAGCGTGCCGAAGGTCAGGCCCATGGCGGCACCGACCAGCGCGCCCGCCGCCAGCACGCCCACGATCGGCAGCAGCGTGGACAGCGGCCAGGTGACGCCGAGGATCAGCATGCCGACCGGGATCAGCACCAGCCCGGCGACGAGGCCCCGGATCGCCCCGAAGACGATCTTCTCGAACGCGACCAGCGGGATCGCCATCGGCGACAGCAGGCGGTCCTCGATCTCGCGGGTGAAGGAGAAGTCCATCACCATCGGCAGCGCGGTGTTCTCCAGGCCGATCAGGAACGCGTTGAGCGCGATCACGCCGGGCAGCAGCACGTTGGCGAAGTCGTCGCTGGCGTACCCGAGGTCCTTGAGCACCTTGCCGAAGATGAGCAGCATGAACAGCGGCTGGAGGAAGACCTGGGCCAGGAACGCGCCCACCTCGCGGCTGGTGACGAACATGTCCCGCCAGAGCACCGCCCGGAAGGTGGTGAGCTGGTCGCGCAGGCGTACCGGCGGGGGTGCGACGGCGGCCGACGGGGCCGGGACGGCGGGGGCGGTGACGGTCACCGAAGTTCCCTTCCGGTCAGGTGGATGAAGACGTCCTCCAGGCTGGGCTGGCCGACGCTGAGGTCGCGGACCTCGCAGCCGAGGTCGGTGAGGACCTTCAACGCCATCGGCACGGCGTTGGCCGGCGCGCCGGCGGTGTAGACGCGGAACGACAGCGGCGCGTCCGGGTCGGCGGGCGCGTCGGGCAGCGGCATCGGCGGCATGCCGGGGAACATCGGCAGCTCCGCGGCGCCGCCGGCGCGCAGCCGTTCCACCCGCTCCACGTCCGGTACGTCGGCCAGCGCGGCCTGCACCGCCTCGACCGGCGCTCCCGGTGCGACCACCAGGGTGAGGGTGCTGCTGCCGGGCAGGGTCCGGGTCAGCGCGGCCGGGGTGTCCAGGGTGAGCAGCTTGCCGTGGTCGACGATGCCGACCCGGTCGCAGAGCTTCTCCGCCTCCTCCATGTCGTGCGTGGTCACCACGACGGTGACGCCGGAGCGCTTCAGTTCGGCGATCCGCTCGTGCACGAACAGCCGCGACTGCGGGTCGAGGCCGGCGGAGGGCTCGTCGAGGAAGAGCACCCGGGGGGCGTGCATCAACGCCCGGGCGATCATGGTGCGTTGGGCCAGGCCGCCGGAGAGGAAGTCGGTCCGGGCGGTGGCGAACGCCGTCAGGCCCATCTGCTCCAGCAGTTCGTCGGCCCGCTTGGACCGGCGGGACCGGGACACCCGGTGGTACGCGGAGTGGAACAGCAGGTTCTGCCGGACGGTCAGCGACCGGTCCAGATTGACCCGCTGCGGCACCACCGCCAGCAGCTGCCGGGCCACGGCCGGCGCGCGGGACACGTCCGCGCCGCAGACCAGGGCGCGACCCGAGGTGGCGCGCACCCGGGTCGTCAACACCCCGATCGTCGTGGTCTTGCCGGCGCCGTTCGGCCCGAGCAGACCGAAGACCTCGCCGGCGGTGACGGAGAAACTCAGTCCGTCCACCGCCGGCGGCATGTCGGGCCGGTATCTCTTGACCAGCCCGTCGACCACCACTGCCTCGTCCACGTCGTCATGCTCCCGTCCTGGTTCCTGGTAAGACAGTTGTCGGCCCCGCGATAGGGGGCGTTAGGGGCAGCCCAAGGGGCGGTGTCACAGACCCCGTTCCGTGAGCCAGCCGTCCACGGTCACGGCGAGTTCCGGGCCGTGATCGCCGACCATGGTGAAGTGGTCACCGGCCGCGTCCCGCGTCTCGTGCGGGTACGGCCACACCGACCGCCACCCGTCCGGTTCCCCGGTCCACTCCCCCAGCGGCTCGCTGGCCCGCACCAGCAACGTGGCGGCGGACATCGGCGCGGGCCGCCAGTCGAGGAACAGCGGCAGGTAGCCGGCCCAGGCGGTGGCCCGGTGGTCGTCCATCGGGGTGTACGCGCTGTCCCGCTCGACCATCCCGTCGAGCAGCTGCGACGTCCAGCCGCCGAGCACCTCGCTGCCGGGCGGGTAGGTGTCCATCAGCACCACCGCGGCCGGGGCGCGGCCCTGCCGGTCCAGTTCGGCGGCGAGCAGGTTGGCCACCATCGCGCCGCCGGAGTGCCCGGCCAGCACGTACCCGCTCGGGCCGACGGCGCGCAGCACGGTGTCCGCGTGCACCCGCAGCAGCGCGTCGAGGTCGGCGGGCAGTTCCTCGCCGACCCCGAAGCCGGGGTTGGGCAACGCCCACACGGCCCGCCGGCCGCGCATCCCGGCGGCCAGGCGGGCGTACTCGTGCGCCCCGGACAGCAACGACATCGTGCAGCAGCAGACGACGGGGGTGGCGGGACCATCGGCGAGGCGCAGGATCCCGGCCGGGCGGGTCAGCTCGGCCGGGGAGGTGAAGCTGGGCCGGAACTGGGCCAGCTTGACCAGCAGTTCGGCGTAGCCGGCGGCGTCGGCGCGCGCCTTGGGCTGGCGGAACAGCCCGCCGAGCAGGCCACCGGCCCCTTCCGGGGTGGCGGCGTCGGCGGGCGTGGCGCCGGCCCCGTCGCCGAGGATGAGGCCGAGCAGGTGCCCGGCCAGCGCGTCCGGGGTGGGGTGGTCGAAGAGCAGTGTGGCGGACAGGTCCACGCCGGTCTCCTGGCGCAGCGCGTCGCGCAGCTCCAGCGCGGTCAGCGAGTCGAAGCCCAGTTCCAGGAAGTCCCGGTCCGGTTCGACCGCGCCCGGCCCGGCGTGCCCGAGCACGGTGGCCGCCTGCGCCCGGACCAGGTCCAGCAGGATCGGCAGCCGGTCGCCGGCGGGCACCACGACCAGCCGGTCCCGCAACGCCCGCGCGGGGTCGGACGCGGGCCCGCCGGTGGGTTCGGCCGTGTCGGTCCCGGCGCCGGCGTCGGGTACGCCGCGCAGCAGCGGGGCCGGCCGCACCGCGGTGAACGCGGGCACGAACGTGGGCCAGTCGATGTCGGCGACGGCGACGTCGTGCCCGCCGCCGACGATCAGGTCGTCACCGCCGGCGGTGACGGGGTGGCGGTCCGTGCCGGCGGTGTCGGCGTGGCCGTCCGCGGCGGCGGGGTGGCCGTCCCCGGCGGCGGCGACGCGGGCCAGCGCGTCGAGCGCGGTCTCCGGGTCCAGCGGGCGGACACCCCGCCGGCGCAGCTGCTCCGGGTCGGCGGTCTCGCCGCTCCACGGCGCCCAGGCCACCGTCGTGGCCGGCCGCCCCCCGGCGCGGCGTCGGGCGGCCAGCGCGGCGAGCCCGGCGCCGGTGGCCGCGGCCACCGCCGCGCCCCCGCCGCCCCAGGTGGCGGCCGTGGAGACGAAGACCAGGAACTCGTCGACCGCGTGGCCGGCGCACGCGGCGTCGAGCCGGGCCCCCGCGGCCAGCTGCGCCCCGACCCGGTCGGCCACCTGCTGCGGGTCGGCCGCCGCGACCGGCTCGCCGGCCCCGCCGGCGTCGGCCACGTGCAGCACGGTACGCACCGGCGTGCCGGCCGCGGCCAGCCGCTCCAGCGCGGCGGGCAGCTCCTCGACGCCGTCCACGACGGTCACGTCGACCCCGGTCGGCGCCTCGGTGTCGGGCACCGCCGGGCCGACCAGCAGCAGGTGGGTCGCGCCCGCGTCGGCGAGCCGGCGCAGCAGGTGCGGGCGACGGACCGGGGCGTCGCCGTGCACGAGCACCGCGCCGCCCGGCCGCCAGGGCCGCTCGGGAGCGGCCGGTGCGCGTTCCAGGCGCCGGGCGCGCAGTCCGCCGGCTCGCACGGCGAGCTGGTCCTCGACGCTGTCACCGGCCACCACCCGGGCCAGCAGCGCGAGGTCGGAGCCTGGGGTGGCCGGGGCCGGGTCGCCGGCGGTCGCCTCGGTCCCGGCGGGCAGGTCGAGCAGGCCGCCCCAGAGGCGGGGGTGTTCCAGCGCCAGCACCCGGCCGAGGCCCCAGACGGTCGCGGCGGCCGGGTCGGGCGCCGGGTCACCGGCGTCGGTGGCGGCCGCGCCCCGGGTGACGCACCACAACGGCGCGGTGACCCCCGCCTCGGCGAGCGCCCGCACCAGGGCGATCGTGCCGGCGAGCGCGTCCGTGCCGGGTGCCGTGGACATGGCGCCGTGGCCGGCGGCGTCGGCCGAGGTGGCGCCGTCACCGGCAGCGCCGGCCGAGGTGGCCAGGAGGACCACCCGGGTCGGTGTGACCTCGGCGAGCCGGTCGCGCAGCGCGGCGGCCGGGTCGGTTCCGGCCGGCACCGGCACCGGCACCGGGTCGAGGCCCTCGGCGCGGACCGCCTCGGTCACCGCCGCCAGCAGGTCGCCGGGTGGGCCGACGACCAGGCACGGCCCGCCCGGGGAGACGCCGGTCGGCGGGTCGGCCGGGGTCCAGCCGATCCGGTAGCGCAGGCCGTCCAGGGTGGCCGCACGACGGCGCCGGTCGCGGTAGGTGGTGAGGGCGGGCAGCAGCTCGTCGAGCGCACCGGTGGCGTCGTCGTGGAGGCCGAGCAGGGCGGCCAGCGCGGCCCGGTCACCCCGGTCGGCGGCGGCCCAGAACTCGCCGTCGGCCGGGTCGGCGGGGCGCGGCGTCAGGTCGAGCCGGATCGGGTCGGGCCAGAACCGCTCGTGCTGGAACGCGTACGTGGGCAGGTCGACCCGGGTGGCGTCGGTGTCGGCGAACAGCGCCGGCCAGCGTACGCCGGCGCCGCGCAGGTCCACGGCGGCGAGCGCGGCGAGCAGGGCGGCCGGTTCGGACAGCTCCCGGCGGGCCGACGGCACGAACGCGGCCGGATCGACGTCGGGCAGGCACTCGCGGGCCAGGGCGGTGAGCGCCGCGTCCGGGCCGAGGTCGAGGTAGGTGCCGGTCCCGGCGGCGGCCAGGGTGGCCACGGCGGGCTGGAACCGCACGGTGTCCCGGACGTGCTCCACCCAGTAGCCGGGGTCGGTGGCCTGCGCGGCGGTGAGCGGCTCGCCGGTGCGGTCGGAGACGATCGGCACGGTCGGCGGATGCCAGGTGAGCTTCTCCGCGACCACCCGGAACTCGGCCAGCACGTCGTCCATCCGGGCGGAGTGGAAGGCGTGGCCCACCCGCAGCCGGCGGGTCCGCCGGCCGCGCGCGGCGAGCTGTTCGCCGGCGGCGAGCACGGCGTCCTCGTCGCCGGAGAGCACCACCGACTCGGGACCGTTCACCGCGGCCAGGGCCACCCGGTGGTCGAGCAGCGGCGCCACCTCGGCGGCGGACGCGCGGACCGCGAGCATCGCCCCGCCGGCCGGCAGCGCCTGCATGAGCCGGGCCCGGGCGGCGACCAGGGTGGCCGCGTCGGGCAGCGACAGCACGCCGGCGACGTGCGCGGCGGCCAGCTCGCCGACCGAGTGGCCGAGCAGGTGCGCCGGGCGCACGCCCCACGCGGTGACCAGCCGGTACGCGGCGACCTGGTAGGCGAAGAGCGCGGGTTGGGTGAACTCGGTGCGGTCGAGCAGCGTCGCCTCGGGGGTGTCCGGGCCGGCGAAGACCACCTCGCGCAGCGGGCGGCTCAGGTGCCGGTCGAGTTCGGCGGCCACCTCGTCGAACGCGGCGGCGAAGGCCGGGAACCGGCGGTGCAGGTCGGTGCCCATCCCGGGTCGCTGGGCGCCCTGGCCGGGGAAGAGGACGGCGAGCTTGCCGGCGGGCCGGGCCACGCCGCGCACCACGCCGGGGGCGGGCCGGTCCTCGGCGACCGCGCGCAGGCCGGCGCGCAGCGCCGCCGCGTCGTCGCCGGTGACGGCGGCCCGGTGCGGCAGCGCCGCCCGGGTGGTGAGCAGCGAGTACGCCACGTCGGCCGGGCGCAGGTCGGGGTGGGCGGCGAGGTGGTCCAGCAGTCGGCGGGCCTGCCCGGCGAGGGCCGGCGCGGAGCGGGCGGAGACCAGCCACGGCGCGGGCGGCGCGGTGCGGGCGCCGTCGGGGCGGACCTGGTCGGCGTGGGTGGCGTGGGTGGCGTGGCCTGCCGGCCCACCGCCGCCCGGTGTCGCTGGCGCGTCCGGGGGCGCCTGTTCCAGGACCGCGTGGGCGTTGGTGCCGCTGACGCCGAACGCGGAGACGCCGGCCCGGCGGGGGCGGTCGGTGGCTCGCCACGGGCGCGCCTCGGTCAGCAGCTCCACCGCGCCAGCGGTCCAGTCGACGTGCGGGGTGGGCCGGTCGACGTGCAGGGTGGCCGGGAGCCGGCCGTGCCGCATGGCGAGGACCATCTTGATGATCCCGGCGACGCCGGCGGCGGCCTGGGTGTGGCCGATGTTGGACTTGACAGAGCCGAGCAGCAGCGGCGCGGCGCGGTCCTGCCCGTACGTGGCCAGCAGCGCCTGCGCCTCGATCGGGTCACCGAGCGTGGTGCCGGTGCCGTGCGCCTCGACCACGTCCACCTCGGCGGCGGTGAGCCCGGCGTTGGCCAGCGCGGCCCGGATGACCCGGCGTTGGGCGGGCCCGTTGGGGGCGGTGAGTCCGCTGCTGGCGCCGTCCTGGTTGACCGCGGTGCCGCGCACCACGGCGAGCACGGGGTGGCCGTGGCGGCGGGCGTCGCTGAGCCGTTCGACGAGCAGCATGCCGACGCCCTCGGACCAGCCGGTGCCGTCGGCGGCGGCGGCGAACGACTTGCACCGCCCGTCGGTGGACAGGCCGCGCTGGCGGGAGAATTCTACGAACACGGTCGGGGTGGCCATCACGGACACCCCGCCGGCCAGCGCGAGGGTGCACTCCCCCAGCCGCAGCGCCTGGCAGGCCAGGTGCAGCGCGACCAGGGACGACGAGCATGCGGTGTCCACGGTGACCGCCGGCCCTTCCAGGCCCAGCGCGTACGCGATCCGGCCGCTGGCCACGGCGGCGGCGCTGCCGGTGCCGAGGTAGCCCTCGACGCCGCCGCCGACGCCGGTGAGCAGCGCGGCGTAGTCGCCCTGGCTGCTGGTGGCGGCGTAGACGCCGGTGGGCGCGCCACGCAGCCCGGTCGGGTCGACGCCGGCGGACTCGAACGCCTCCCACGCGGTCTCCAGCAGCAGCCGCTGCTGCGGGTCCATGGCGAGGGCCTCGCGCGGGCTGATGCCGAAGAACGCCGGGTCGAAGTGGCCGGCGTCGGGCAGGAAGCCGCCGTCGCGGACGTAGGAGGTGCCGCGGCTGGTCGGGTCGGTGTCGTAGAGCGCGTCGAGGTCCCAGCCCCGGTCGGCGGGGAACGGCGCCATCGCGTCGCGGCCCGCGTCGACCAGCTCCCAGAGCTGCTCCGGCGACCGCACGTCGCCGGGGAACCGGCAGCTCATCCCGATGATCGCCACCGGTTCGGTGAGGCGGTCGGTGAGTTGCTGGTTCTGCTGTCGGAGCTTCTGGTTGTCCAGCAGGGACGCGCGCAGCGCGCCCACCACCTCGTCCAGCGAGACGCTCATCGGGGCCTCCCTGCCGCCGGCCGGGTCACGAGTCGGATCCTTCGAGGGCCATCCGCACCAGTCCGGCGACGTCGAGCTCGCGGATCTCGGCGGCGGGGGCGTCCGGCGTCGGGTTCGGGGCCGGCGCTGCGGTGTCGTGGCCGAGGCGCAGCAGCGGGTCGAGCAGCCCGGCCTGCCGCAGCCGGTCCAGCGGGATCGCCGCGAGCACCCGGCGCACGGTCTCCTCGTCGGCCGGGTCGCCGTCGGCCGGGTCGCCGCCGTCGGGGAACAGCTCGGCGTCCAGGTGGTCGGCGAGGCCGGCCGGGGTCGGGTAGTCGAAGACCACGGTGGTGGGCAGCTCCCGGCCGGTCGCGGCGGTGAGCAGGTTGCGCAGCTCCACCGCGGTGAGCGAGTCGAAGCCGAGGTCGAGGAAGCCCCGCTCCGGGTCGACCGCGTCGACCGAGGGGTGGCCGAGGACCTTCGCCGCGTCGGTGCGGACCAGGTCCAGCAGCGCGTCGCGCCGGTCGGCGGCGGGCAGCGCGCGCAGCTCGGCGAGCCGGTCCGCGCCCTCCGGGCCGGCGTTCGCGGCCGGTTCCGGGGCGGCGGCGAGCGCCCGCACGGCCGGCAGGTCGGCCAGCAGCGGACTGGGTCGCAGCGCGGTGAACAGCGGGTGGAACGTGGCCCAGTCGACGTCGGCGACCGTGACGCAGGTGTCGCCGGCGGCGAGCGCGTGCCGCAGCCCGGCCATCGCCGGCCCGGGCGGCAGCACCCGCAGGCCGCGCCGGCGCAGCTGCTCCGGCGCGTCGTCGTCGAACATCCCGGACTCGGTCCACGGCCCCCAGGCCACCGAGGTGGCGGGCAGGCCGCGCGCCCGGCGCCGCTGCGCGAGGGCGTCCAGGTGGGCGTTGCCGGCGGCGTACGCGCCCTGGCCGCCGCTGCCCCAGGTGGCCGCGATGGAGGAGAAGAGCACGAACGCGTCCAGCTCGACGCCGTCGAGCAGCTCGTCGAGCAGTTCCGCGCCGGCCAGCTTCGGGCCGATCACGTACGCCAGGTCCTCCAGCGTGGTCTCGGCCAGCGGAACCACCTCGCTGACCCCGGCGGCGTGCACCACCGCGCGCAGCGGCGGCCCGTCCCGGCGCAGGTCGGCGAGGAGGTCGGTCATGGCGCTGCGGTCGGCGGCGTCGCACCGGGCGACCCGGCACTCGACACCGGTGTCGGCCAGCTCGGCCAGGAGCGCGTCGGCGCCGGGGGTGTCGGCGCCGCGCCGGCTGGTCAGCACGATCCGCTCGGCGCCCGCGCCGGCGGCCCAGCGGGCCACGTGCCCGCCGAGCGCGCCGGTGCCGCCGGTGATCAGGAGGGTGCCGCGCGGCTGCCACGGCGTGGGCTCGCCGTCGGTCACGGCGGTGTCGAGCCGCCGAGCGTACGCCCCGCCGGCGCGCACCGCCACCTGGTCCTCGGTGGTGGTGGCCAGCAGCGCGGCGAGCCGTCGGGCGGTGTCGTCGTCGAGGGTGGCGGGCAGGTCGACCAGGCCGGCCCAGCGGGCGGGCTGTTCCAGCGCGGCGACCCGGCCGAGGCCCCACAGCGCCGCCTGCCGGGGGCGGTCCGGGGTGTCGCCGTCCCCGACGCCGACCGCGCCCCGGGTGGCGCACCAGAGCCGGGCCGGCGTGTCGAGGTCGGTCAGGGCCTGGAGCAGGTGGACGGTGGCGGCCAGCCCGCGCGGCAGCGCCGGGTGGTCGGCGTGTGACGCCTCGTCCAGGCCGAGCAGGGACAGCACGTGCGCCGGGCCGTCGCCGGTGGCGGCGGCGACCAGGTCGGCCAGCCGGGTGGCCAGCTCGTCGGGCTCGGCGGCGGTGTCCACCGGCGCGGTGGTGACCGTCGGGCCGAACGCCCGGGCCAGGGCGGTCAGGTCCGGGTCGGTGGCCCGGTCGGCGGGCAGCAGCACCAGCCAGCGGCCGGCCGGCGGGGTGCCGGCGCCGACGTCGACCGGTTCCCACCGGACCCGGTAGCGGCTGCCGTCCACCAGGGACCGTTCCCGGCCGCGGCGCCGCCACGCCGAGAGCGCCGGCAGCACGGCGTCGAACGGCTGTTCCGGGGCGACGTCCAGCTCGGTGAGCAGGCCGTCCAGGTCCTCGGCGTCGACCGCCGCCCAGAACCGGCGTTCCACGGCGGTGTCGACGTCGGCCGGCGCGGTCAGCCAGGCCGGCGGCTGCGGCCAGAAGCGCTGCCGGTCGAACACGTGGGTGGGCAGGTCGGCCGGTTGCGGGTCGGCCCCGGCGTAGAGCGCCGGCCAGTCCGGGGTGACGCCGTGCACGTGCAGCGCGGCCACGGCGCGCAGCAGGGTCGACGGTTCCGGCCGGTCGCGGCGCAGCGTGGGCAGGACCGGTGGGACCGGCCCGGCGTCGGCCAGCACGCCCTGGGCCGCCGGGGTGAGCACCCCGTCCGGGCCCACCTCCAGGTAGGCGGTGCAACCGTGGGCGCGCAGCGCGGTGACCGCGTCGGCGAAGCGGACCGTGTCGCGGGCGTGCCGGGCCCAGTAGCCGGGGGCGCCGACCGCCGCCACGTCGACCGGCGCGCCGGTGACCGTGGAGACCAGCGGCACGGTCGGCGCGTGGTGCGGCAGCCGGGCGGCGAGCGCGGCCAGCTCGTCGAGCACCGGCTCCATCAGCGGGCTGTGGAAGGCGTGGCTGACGGCGAGCCGGCGGGTGCGTACCCCCCGGGCGGTCCACTCGGCGGCGACCCGGTCGACGGCGGCGGCGTCGCCGGCGACGACCACGGCGGCTGGGCCGTTGACGGCGGCGAGCGCGACCCCGGCGCCCAGGGTGGGCCGGACGGCGTCCTCGCCGGCGGCGACGGCGAGCATGGCCCCGCCGTCGGGCAGCGCCTGCATCAGCCGGCCCCGGGTGGCGACCAGCTCGGCGGCGTCGGCGAGGGTGAGCACCCCGGCGGCGTACGCGGCGGCGAACTCGCCGATGGAGTGCCCGGCGACCGCGTCGGGGCGCAGCCCCCAGGCGGTGAGCAGCCGGAACAGCGCCACCTCCACGGCGAACAGGGCCGGCTGGGTGAACTCGGTACGGTCCAGCAGCGCCGCCTCGGGGGTGCCCGGTTCGGCGTCGAGCAGCGGGCGCAGCGGCCGGGACAGGTGCGGGTCGAGCGCGGCGCAGACCTCGGTCAACGCGTCGGCGTAGGCCGGGTAGGCGGCGGCCAGCTCGCGGCCCATGCCGGGCCGCTGCGCGCCCTGCCCGGAGAACAGGTACGCGACCCGGGGCCGGGCGGTCACCGCGCCGGTCACCAGGGCCGGGGAGTCATCGCCCCGGCGCAGCGCGCGCAGCCCGGCGCGCAGCGTGCGCCGGTCGGTGGCGAGCACCACCGCGCGGTGCTCCAGCGCGGCCCGGGACACGGCGGAGGTCCAGCCGACGTCGACCAGCGGTGGGGCGTGCGGACCGGTGAGCCGGTCGGCCCACGGCTGCGCCTGGGCGGCCAGCGATCCGGCGGTACGGGCGGAGAGCAGCACCGGCACCACCGGCGGGTCCACCCGTTCACCGGCCGGGACGGGCGGCTCGGGGGCCTGCTCGAGGATGGTGTGGGCGTTGGTGCCGCTGATGCCGAACGAGGAGACGGCGGCACGGCGCGGGCGGCCGGTCAGCGGCCAGGGCCGGCCCTCGCTGAGCAGGTCGACCGCGCCCGTGCTCCAGTCCACCTGATCGCTGGGCGCGTCCACGTGCAGCGTCGGCGGCAGGTAGCCGTGGCGCAGCGCGAGGATCATCTTGATCACGCCGGCGACACCGGCGGCGGCCTGGGTGTGGCCGATGTTCGACTTGATCGAGCCGAGCAGCAGCGGCCGGTCGGCGGGTCGGCCCTGCCCGTACGTGGCGAGCAGCGCCTGCGCCTCGATCGGGTCGCCGAGCCGGGTGCCGGTGCCGTGCGCCTCGACCGCGTCGACGTCGCCGGCGTCGAGGCGGGCGTTGGCCAGCGCGGCGCGGATGACCCGCTGCTGGGCCGGCCCGTTGGGGGCGGTGAGCCCGTTGGAGGCGCCATCCTGGTTGACCGCGCTGCCCCGGATCATCGCGAGCACCGGGTGGCCGTTGCGGCGGGCGTCGCTGAGCCGCTCGACGAGCAGCACGCCGACGCCCTCGCCCCAGCTGGTGCCGTCGGCGCCGGCGGCGAACGCCTTGACCCGGCTGTCCGGGGCGAGGCCGCGCTGGCGGCTGAACCCGACGAACACGCCGGGGGTGGCCATCACGGTGACGCCGGCGACGAGCGCCAGGGAGCACTCGGCGGCGCGCAGCGCCTGCCCGGCCCAGTGCAGCGCGACCAGCGACGACGAGCAGGCGGTGTCCACCGACACGGCCGGCCCTTCCAGCCCGAGCGTGTACGACACCCGGCCGGACAGGACACTGCCGGCGTTGCCGGTCATCAGGTGTCCCTCGGCGCCCTCGGCGGTGAGCATGAGGTTGCGGTAGTCCTGGTAGTTGGTGCCGACGAAGACGCCGGTGGTGCTGCCGCGCAGCGCCTGCGGGTCGATGCCGGCCCGCTCGATCGCCTCCCACGAGGTCTCCAGCAGCAGCCGCTGCTGCGGGTCCATGGCGAGGGCCTCGCGGGGGCTGATGCCGAAGAAGCCGGGGTCGAAGTCGGCCACGTCGGGCAGGAAGCCGCCCTGCCGGGCGTAGCTGGTGCCCTCGACGGCGGGGTCGGCGTCGAAGAGCCGGTCGAGGTCCCAGCCCCGGTCGGTGGGGAAGTCGCCGATGGCGTCGCCGCCGGCGGCGAGCAGTTGCCACAGCCGCTCCGGGTCGTCGGCGCCGCCGGGGAAGCGGCAGCTCATCGCGACGACGGCGAGCGGTTCGTCGGGGGCGGCCACGGCGGCCGGTCCGTCGACGGCCGCGCCGGCGCCGGTGAGCAGTTCGTCGAGGTGCCCGGCGAGCACGGCCGGGTTCGGGTAGTCGAACGCGAGCGTGGCGGGCAGCCGCAGGTCGGTGGCGGTGGCGAGGAGGTTGCGCAGGTCGACGGCGGTCAGCGAGTCCAGGCCGAGGTCGCGGAAGGGCCGGTTGAGCGGGACGTCGTCGGCGGAGCCGTAGCCGAGCGCGCCGGCGGCGCACTGGCGGACCAGGTCGCGCAGCGTCTCGGTCCGTTCGGCGGCGGAGCGGCCGGCGAGCTGCCGGGCCAGCGCCGAGCCGGGCTCGCCGGCCGGCTCGGCGGCGGCCGGCGTCTGCGGGGGTAGCAGCGCCTCCCGGACCTCCGGCAGGTCGCCGAGCAGCGGGCTGGGGCGCACGAGCGTGAACGCCGGGGCGAAGCGGGTCCAGTCGACGTCGGCGACCATCGTGGCGGCGTCGTCGCCACCCAGCGCCCGGGTCAGTGCCGCGACGGCGAGCTCGGGGTCCATGGCCACCATGCCGCCGCGCCGCAGCCGCTGCTGGGCGCGCTCGTTGTCGGCGGGCAGGCCGGCGCCGTCCCAGGCGCCCCAGGCCACGGCGAGCGCCGGGAGGCCGTCGGCCCGCCGCCGGTGGGCGAGCGCGTCGAGGTGGGCGTTGGCCGCGCCGTACGCGCCCTGGCCGGCGTTGCCGGTGGTGCCGGCGACGGAGGAGAAGAGCACGAACGCGTCCAGCTCGTGTTCGCGGGTGAGCGTGTCGAGGTGGTCGGCGGCGGCGCTCTTGGGCGCGGCGACGGTGTGCAGGCGGGCCGGGGTGACGGTGTCCACGATGCCGTCGTCGAGGACGGCGGCGGTGTGCAGCACGGCGCGCAGCGGGGCGTCGTCGGGCAGGTCGGCGAGCAGCGCGGCGAGCTGGTCGCGGTCGGTGACGTCGCAGCGGGCGACGGTGACGCGTACCCCGAGGTCGGTCAGCTCGGCGGTGAGGTCGCCGGCGCCGGGGGCGTCGGGGCCGCGGCGGCTGGCCAGCAGCACGTGCGCGGCGCCGGCGCGGGCGGCCCAGCGGGCCAGGTGCCCGCCGAGGCCGCCGGTGCCGCCGGTGATCAGCACGGTGTCGCGCAGGCGGACGTCGTGGTCGGCCGGGTGGGTGAGCCGGGTGAGCCGGCGGACGTGGACGCCGGTGTCGCGCACGGCGATCTGGTCCTCGGCGTCGTCGGCGCCGAGCACCGCGCCGAGGAGGGCGGCGGCGCGCGCGTCGAGCCGGTCGGGCAGGTCGACCAGGCCGCGCCAGCGGGCGGGGTGTTCCAGGGCGACGGCCCGGCCGAGGCCCCAGACGGCGGCGGCGGCCGGCTCCGGGGCGGGGTCGGTGTCGCCGGTGGTGACGGCGCGGCGGGTGGCGCACCACAGCGGCGCCTCGACGCCGAGCGCGCCGAGCGCCTGGACCAGGTGGGCGGTGCCGGTGACGCCGAGCGTGGTGGCCGGATGGTCGGGGTGGGGACGCCCGTCGAGGCCGAGCAGGGAGAGCACGGCGGCGGGGCCGCCGTCGGGCAGCGCGGCGCGCAGCCGCTCGGCGAGCGCGGCCGGGGCGTCCGCCGGGTCGACGGGCACGGGTACGGCGTCGGCGCCGACGTTGCCGAGCGCGGCGAGCACGTCGGTGACGAGCGGGTCGTCGGTCAGGTCGGCGGGTACGGGCAGCAGCCAGGTGCCGCCGAGGCGGGTGAGCGGCAGGTCGGGCCGGGGTGTCCAGGTGATCCGGTAGTGCCAGCGGTCGGGGTCGGGTTCGCCGTCGCGGTCGGTGACGAAGCGCGGCGGTGCGGGCCAGTACCGCTGGTGGTCGAAGGCGTAGGTGGGTAGGTCGACGGTGTCGGTCTCGGGCAGCACGCGGGTGAGGTCGACGGGCAGGCCGATGGCGTGGGCGGTGGCCAGGTTGGTCAGCAGCCGGGTCGGGTCGTCGTCACCTCGGCGCAGCGTGGACAGCACGTGCCCGGTGGTGCCGGTGTCGTCGAGGATCGCGGTGACCGGCATCGCCAGCACCGGATGCGGACTGATCTCCACGAACACCGTGTGCCCGGCGGCGACCGCCGTCCGCACCGCCGTGTCGAACCGGACCGTCTGGCGCAGGTTGTCGTACCAGTAGTCGGCGTCCATGGTGGTCGGGTCGACCCAGTCACCGGTCAACGTGGAGACCAGACGGGTGTGGCCGGCCTGCGGGGTGATGTCGGCCAGGTCGGTGCGCAACTGCTGGGCGACGTCCTCGACGGCGGCCGAGTGCGAGGCGTAGTCCACCGGGATCAGCCGGGCCCGGATCTCGTCGGCCTGGCAGGCATCCACGAAGTCGGCGACGGCCCGCGGCGGGCCGGACACCACCACCGTCGACGGGCCGTTGACCGCCGCCACCCCGACCCCGGCGAACCGGTCCGCGCCGGAGGATCCGTGGGTGGCCGGTCCTACCGCGTCGGATCCGACGGCACCCGACGTCCCGGCGGCGCCGGTCAGCCGGGCGGTCACCCGGTCGGCGGGCAGGTCCACCGACGCCATCGTGCCCGTGCCGCGCAGCACCGACAGCGCCCGCGACCGCAACGCCACCGTCTTCGCCGCGTCGTCGAGGGACAGGATCCCCGCCACGCACGCCGCGCCGATCTCCCCCTGCGAGTGGCCGACCACCGCCTGCGGGGTGACCCCGACGTGCCGCCACACCGCGGCGAGGGCGACGCCGACGGCCCACAGCACCGGCTGCACCACCTCGACCCGCTCAAGCCACGACTCGTCCTCCCCGGTCAACACCGACGGCAGGTCGACGTCCAGATAGGGGGCCAACGCCGCCTGACACTCCCCCAGCGCCGCGTCGAACACCGGCGTGCGCCCGACCAGACCCGCCGCCATCCGCGCCGACTGGGCGCCCTGACCCGGGAACACGAACACCGGACCGGCCGTCCGGGACGCCGTACCCGTCACCACCGCCGGCGACGGCGTGCCGGCGGCCAGCGCGTCCAGCCCGGACAACAGGTCCTCGGCGGACGCGCCCACGACGGTGGCCCGCTGCTCGAACGCGGTCCGGGTGGTCGCCAGGGACCAGGCGACAGACGCCGGGTCGGCCGGGGCGGCGCGCAGGTGCGCGGCCAGCCGGGCGGCCTGCCCGGTGAGCGCGGCGCGGGTGCGGGCGGCGAGCGGCCAGGTGGTGACGTCGGCGGCCACCAGCCCCGGAGTCGGCGGGTCGGCGGCGGGGGCGGGCTCGTCCGGGGCCTGCTCGACGATGACGTGGGCGTTGGTGCCGGAGATGCCGAACGAGGAGACGGCGGCCCGGCGTGGGCGGTCCCGGTCCGGCCAGGGGCGGGCCTCGGTGACCAGTTCCAGCGCGCCGGCGGACCAGTCGATGTGCGGGGACGGCTCGTCCACGTGCAGTGTCGCCGGCACCAGGCCGTGCCGGATGGCGAGCACCATCTTGATCACCCCGGCCACCCCCGCGGCGGCCTGGGCGTGCCCGATGTTGGACTTCACCGAGCCGAGCAGCGCCGGCCCGGCGTCGCCGCGGTCCTGCCCGTACGTGGCCAGCAGCGCCTGCGCCTCGATCGGGTCGCCCAGGTTGGTGCCGGTGCCGTGCGCCTCGATGACGTCGACGTCGGCGGTGGCGAGCCGGGCGGCGGTGAGCGCCTGACTGATGACGCGCTGCTGGGACGGGCCGTTGGGGGCGGTGAGCCCGTTGGACGCGCCGTCGGAGTTGACCGCGCTGCCGCGCAGCACCGCGAGCACCGGGTGGCCGTTGCGGCGGGCGTCGGAGAGCCGTTCCACCAGCAGCCAGCCGACGCCCTCGGAGAAGCCGGCCCCGTCGGCGGAGGCGGCGAAGGAGCGGCACCGCCCGTCCGGGGACAGGGCACGTTGCCGGCTCGATCCGATGTAGAGGCCGGGCGTGGCCATCACGGTGACGCCACCGGCGAGCGCCAGCTCGCACTCCCCCGCCCGCAGCGCCTGCGCGGCGAGGTGCAGCGCGACCAGTGAGGAGGAGCAGGCGGTGTCGATGGAGACGGCCGGCCCCTCCAGGCCGAGGGTGTACGACACCCGGCCGGAGGCGACGGCCGCCGCCCCGCCGGTCATCGAGTGCCCCTCGTCGGCGTCCGGGGACATCATCAGCAGGGTGCCGTAGTCCTGTCCGTTGGTGCCGACGAACACCCCGGTGCGGCTGCCGCGCAGCGTGGCCGGGTCGACGCCGGCGGACTCGACGGCCTCCCACGCGGTCTCCAGCAGCAGCCGTTGCTGCGGGTCCATGGTGAGCGCCTCGCGGGGGCTGATGCCGAAGAACGCCGCGTCGAAGTCCCCGGCGCCGTCGAGGAAGCCGCCCTCCCGGGCGTACGAGGTGCCGGGGTGGTCGGGGTCGGGGTGGTAGAGCCGGTCGAGGTCCCACCCCCGGTCGTCGGGGAACGGCGCGACCGCGTCCCGCCCGTCGCGCAGCAGCTCCCACAGGTCCCGCGGGTCGCGGACGCCACCGGGCAGCCGGCAGCTCATCGCGACGATCGCCACCGGCTCCAGTTCCTGGGACTGGGCCTCGCTGAGCCGGCGGCGGGTGTCGTGCAGGTCCGCCATGACCCGCTTGAGGTAGTCGCGGAGCTTGTCTTCATTGGCCATCGGGTGCCGCTTCCTCGCAGGGGACGGGGAGTGAGCCGGTGCGGTCAGGACAGACCGAGGTCGCGGTCCACCATGGCGAACAGCTCGTCGTCGGTGGCGTCGCCGAGGTGCCGGCCGAGGTCGTCGCCGCCGCCCTGCCCGAGACGGGTGAGCATGGCCTGGAGGCGGACGGTGGCGCGGACCCGGGCGGCCTCGTCGCGGGCCACCACGTCGAGCCCGTCGGCGATCCGGTCGAGGTCGTCGAGCAGCGCGGTGGGGGTGGCCACGTCGTCCTGGGCGACCTCGGCGTAGAGGTACTCGGCGAGCGTGGTCGGCGTCGGGTAGTCGAAGACCAGGGTGACCGGCAGCGCCACCCCGGTGGCCAGGCCGAGCCGGTTGCGCAGCTCGACCGCGGTGACCGAGTCGAAGCCCAGTTCGCGGAACGCCCGGTGCTCGTCCACCGACTCCCCGGACGGGTAGTTGAGCACGGCCGCGACCTGTCCCCGGACGAGGGCCAGCAGCACGGCCATCCGGTCGGCGGCGGGCAGCCCGGCGAGTCGGTCGTGCAGCGACTCCGGGCCGTCGGGGGTCTCTCCGCCGGTGGCGCGTTCGGCGGCGCGCAACCGGCGGACGTCGGGCAGGTCGTTGATCAGCGGTCCGGGCCGGGTGGCGGTGAACGCGACGGAGAACCGCTCCCAGGCGATGTCGGCGACGGTGAGGAACGCCTCGCCGTGGTCGACGGCCTGGTGCAGCGCGGCGATCGCGGCCTCCGGCGGCATCTCGGGTACGCCGTGCCGGTGCAGCAGCTCGCCGAACGGCCCTTCGGCCATGCCGCCGCCGGCCCAGGCGCCCCAGGCGATGGAGGTGCCGGGGAGGCCGAGGCCACGCCGGTGCTGGGCGAGCGCGTCGAGGAACGCGTTGCTGGGGGCGTAGTTGCCGACGCCGGAGCTGCCCACCGAGCCGGCGAAGGAAGAGAACATGACGAACGCGGCGAGGTCGAGGTCGAGGGTCAGTTCGTGCAGGTGGTAGGCGACGTCGACCTTGGCGGCGAGGACCCGTTCGATCTGGTCGACGCGCAGCTCGTTGATGAGCGCGTCGTCCAGCACCGCGCTGGCGTGCACCACCACCCGCAGCGGACGGTCGGCGGGGATGTCGTCGATCAGCGCGGCCAGGGCGTCCCGGTCGGCGGCGTCGCAGGCGACCACGCTGGCGGTGGCGCCGAGCGCGGTCAGCTCCTCGACGAGCTGCGCGGCGCCGGGTGCGGCCGGGCCGCGCCGGCTGGCCACGACGATGTTCTCCACGCCGCTGCGGGCCAGCCAGCGGGCGGCGTGTCCGCCGAGGGCGCCGGTGCCGCCGGTGACCAGGGCGGTGCCGGAGGGCTGCCACGGGTGCGCGGGTCGGCTGTCGCCGAGCGGGACCCGGGTGAGCCGGCGGCCGAGCACGCCGGCGGGGCGTACCGCGATCTGGTCCTCCTCGCCGGCGGCGGTGAGCGCCGCGACCAGCAGGCCGGCGCTGCGCTCGTCGATCGCCTCGGGCAGGTCGACCAGGCCGCCCCAGCGCTGCGGGTGTTCCAGTGCGGCGACCCGGCCGAAGCCCCAGACCATGGCCTGACCGGGCGAGCGGAGCAGGTCGGCCCGGCCGACCGAGACGGCGCCGGAGGTGACCGCCCACAGGGGGGCGGCGAGGCCGATGTCGCCGAGCGCCTGGACCAGCGCGACGGTGGCGGCGAAGCCACCGGGTACGGACGGGTGCATCGGGTGGACCAGCTCGTCGAACGCGAGCAGCGACACCACTCCGGTCACCTCGGCCGGTGTGTCGTCGGCGCCGGTGGTGATCGCCTCGCGCAGCAGTTTGGCGAACAGGTCGCGGTCGGCGTCGGTGGTGCTGACCGGCACCGGGACGACGGTGGCGCCGGCGGCGGCGATCGCCGCCACGCTCGCGTCCTGCCACGGTTCGACGATGTCGCCGGTGGGCAGCACGACCAGCCAGGTGCCGGCCATGCCGCGGTTGGTGATGCCGGTGAGCGGCTTCCACGTGTCCTGGTAGCGCCAGCTGTCGATGTCGGACTGGCGGCGGCGCTGCCGGCGCCAGCGGTGCAGCAGGGGCAACGCCGGGGCGAGCGCGTCGAGCGCCGTCCCGGCGGGGGTGTCCTCGCCGGCGACCACCTCGGCGAGGGCGGGCAGGTCGTCGCGTTCCACGGCCGCCCAGAAGCCGCTGTCGTCCGGCCCGGTGCTCTGGTCGGGCGGCAGGGCCGCGAGGTCGGGTGCGCCGCTGCCGTCGAGCCAGAACCGCTGGTGGTCGAAGGCGTAGCTGGGCAGGTCGACGGTGTCGGTCTCGGGCAGCACGCGGGTGAGGTCGACGGGCAGGCCGACGGTGTGGGCGGTGGCCAGGTTGGTCAGCAGCCGGGTCGGGTCGTCGTCACCGCGACGCAGGCTCGACAGCACGTGGCCGGTGGTGGCGGTGTCGTCCAGGATCGCGGTGACCGGCATCGCCAGCACCGGATGCGGGGAGATCTCCACGAACGTGCTGTGCCCCGCGCCGATCGCGGTCCGCACCGCGGAGTCGAAGCGGACCGTGCGGCGCAGGTTGTCGTACCAGTAGTCGGCCGTCATGGTGGCCGGGTCCACCCAGTCCCCGGTCAACGTCGACACCAGACGGGTGTGGCCTTGCTGCGGCGTCACGTCGGCCAGGTCGGTACGCAGTTGCTGGGCGACGTCCTCCACGGCCGCCGAATGCGACGCGTAGTCCACCGGGATCAACCGGGCCCGCACCTCCTCGGCCTGACACGCCGCCACGAAGTCGGCGACCGCCTGCGGCGGACCGGACACCACCACCGTCGACGGGCCGTTCACCGCCGCGACCCCGACCCCGTCGAACCCGGGCAGACGGGCGGTCACCTCGTCGGCCGGCAGATCCACCGACGCCATCGTCCCGGTCCCCCGCAGCGCGGCGAGCGCCCGGGACCGCAGGGCCACCGCGCGGGCCGCGTCGTCGAGGGAGAGGATGCCGGCGACGCAGGCGGCGGCGATCTCGCCCTGGGAGTGACCGATGACGGCGTCGGGCAGCACACCGGCCGCGCGCCACACGGCGGCGAGGGCGACCCCGACTGCCCAGAGCACCGGCTGCACCACCTCGACCCGGTCCAGCCAGGACTGGTCGTCGCCGGTCAGCACCGACACGAGGTCGACGTCCAGGTGGGGGGCCAGCGCCGCCTGGCACTCGGCCAGCGTCGCGTCGAGGACCGGGCACCGGCCGACCAGACCGGCGGCCATCCGGGCGGACTGGGCGCCCTGACCGGGGAAGACGAACACCGGGCCGGCGCCGGCGGCGGTCGCCGTGCCGGTGACGAGGTTGCCCGCCGGCAGGCCGGCGGCGAGGGCGTCCAGGCCGGCCAGCAGCTCGGCCGGCGCCGCGCCGACGACGGCGGCGCGCTGGTCGAGCGTGGCGCGGGTGGTCGCGAGGGACCAGGCCACCGCCGCCGGGTCGACGTCCGCCCGGCCGCGCAGGTGCGCGGCGAGTCGCGCGGCCTGGCCGGCGAGCGCGGCGCGGGTGCGACCGGAGACCGGCCAGACGGTGGGCGCGGCGGCGAGCAGCCCGGGCCGGCGCGGCGCGGGCTCGGCGGTGTCCTCGTCGGCGGCCGGCTCGGCCGGGCGGTACTCCTCGACGATGACGTGGGCGTTGGTTCCGCTGACGCCGAACGAGGAGACGCCGCCCCGGCGGGGGCGGCCCCGCTCCGGCCAGGGCCGGTTCTCGGTGATCAGTTCCACCGCGCCGGCGGACCAGTCGACGTGCGGCGACGGCTCGTCCACGTGCAGCGTCGCCGGCAGCGTGCCGTGCCGCAGCGCCATCACCATCTTGACCAGCCCGGCGACGCCGGCGGCGCTCTGGGTGTGGCCGATGTTCGACTTCACCGAGCCCAGCAGCAGCGGCCGGTCGGCGGGGCGGTCCTGCCCGTACGTGGCGATGAGCGCCTGCGCCTCGATCGGGTCGCCGAGCGTGGTGCCGGTGCCGTGCGCCTCGACCAGGTCGACGTCGGCCGCGCCGAGCCGGGCGTTGGCCAGCGCGGCCCGGATGACCCGCTGCTGGGAGGGCCCGTTGGGGGCGGTGAGGCCGTTGGAGGCGCCGTCCTGGTTCAGGGCGCTGCCCCGGATCACGGCGAGGATCGGGTGGCCGTGGCGTTCGGCGTCGGCGAGTCGTTCCACCACGACCACTCCGCCGCCCTCGCCCCAGCCGGTGCCGTCGGCGCCGGCCGCGAACGCGCGGCACCGCCCGTCGACGGACATGCCGCGCTGGCGGGAGAAGACCACGAAGACGCCGGGGGTGGCCATCACGGTGACGCCGCCGGCGACGGCCAGGTCGCACTCGCCGCGGCGCAGCGCCTGCCCGGCCAGGTGCAGCGCGACCAGGGAGGACGAGCAGGCGGTGTCGACGGTGACGGCGGGCCCGTTGAGGCCGAGGGTGAACGAGATCCGGCCGGAGGCGACGCTCGTGGTGTTGCCGGTGCCGAGGTACATGTCGACGCCGTCGGGCACGTGCGGCAGGCCCATGCCGTAGTTGGACGTGCTGAGACCGACGAAGACGCCGGTCTGGCTGCCGCGCAGCGACAGCGGGTCGATGCCGGCCCGCTCGATCGCCTCCCACGAGGTCTCCAGCAGCAGCCGCTGCTGCGGGTCCATGGCGAGGGCCTCGCGGGGCGAGATGCCGAACAGGGCCGGGTCGAAGTCACCGGCGGCGTCGAGGAAACCGCCGACCCGGGTGTAGCTCTTGCCCGGCTTGTCCGGGTCGGGGTCGTAGAGCGCGTCGAGGTCCCAGCCCCGGTCGTCGGGAAACTCGGTGAGCGCGTCCCGGCCGTCGGCGACCAGCTGCCACAGGTCCTCCGGGGACCGGACGCCGCCGGGGAACCGGCAGCTCATCGACACGATGGCGAGCGGTTCGGCGTCCCGCGCCTCGACGGTCTGCAGCTTGCGCTTCGTGTCGTGCAGGTCGGCGGTCACCCGCTTGAGGAAGTACCGCAGCTTGTCGTCGTCGCTCATCGCGTCCCTGCCTCGATCCGCGGTTCGGTCATGTCAGGAGATTCCAAACTCTTTGCTGATGAAGTCGAAGATCTCGTCGTCGCTGGCCGCGTCGAGGTCGGGCCGGTCCGGTTCGGCGGCCGGGCCGGCGAGGTCGGTGGCCTTGGCGAGCAGGTCCCGCATCCGGGTGGTGAACCGGTCCCGGGTCTCCGGGTCGAGGGCGAGCGTGGTCAGCAGCGACTCCACCGCGTCGATGCCCTGGAACAGCGGCTGGGTGGAGGGGGCGGCGTCGGCGGCGATCTCGCCGGCGAGTTTCCCGGCCAGCGCCTGCGGCGTCGGGTAGTCGAAGACCAGCGTGGCGGGCAGCCGCAGCCCGGACAGGGTGTTGAGCCGGTTGCGCAGGTCGACCGCGGTGAGCGAGTCGAAGCCCAGGTCGGTGAAGAGCCGGCCCGGGTCGACGGCCTCCGGTCCGGTGTGACCGAGCACGGCGGCGACGTTGGCCCGGACCACGTCGAGGAGCACTTTGCGCCGCTCGTCGTCGGACATGCCGGCGAGCCGCTGGGCGAGCGGCACGCCGCCGGTCGCGGCGGCGCCGGCGTCGACCGAGCGGCGCAGCGGCACCCGGACCAGGCCGCGCAGCAGCGGGGCGAGCGCGCCGGACTCGGCCTGCGCGCGCAGCGCCGCCACGTCCAACCGCATGGGTACGACGGCCGCCGCGTCCAGCCGCCAGGCCGCGTCGAACAGGTGCAGCGCCTGCTCGGTGGGGAGCCCGCCGGCGCCCTGCTCGGCCATCCGGCGCACGTCGGCGTCGGCGAGGTGACCGGTCATGCCGCTGGCCTGCTCCCACAGTCCCCAGGCCAGCGAGATGCCGGGCAGGCCCTGGGCCCGCCGGTGCGCGGCGAGCGCGTCGAGGAACGCGTTCGCGGCGCCGTAGTTGGCCTGGCCGGCGCTGCCCAGCGTGCCGGCGGCGGAGGAGAAGAGCACGAACGCGCCGAGGTCCCGGCCGGCGGCGAGCCGGTGCAGGTGCCACGCCGCGTCGATCTTGGGTACGGCGACCGCGTCGACCCGGTCCGGGGTGAGCGACTCCAGCACGCCGTCGTCGAGCACACCGGCGGCGTGCACCACGGCGGTGAGCGGATGCGCGGCGGGGATGCCGTCGAGCAGCGCGGCGAGCGCGTCGGGGTCGGCGGCGTCGCAGGCGGCGACCGTGACCTCGGTGCCGGCCTCGGCCAGCTCCGCAACCAGCTCGGCGACGCCGTCGGCGGTCGCGCCGCGGCGGCCGGCGAGCAGCAGGTGCCGCATCCCGTGGGTGGTGGCCAGGTGGCGGGCCAGCAACCGGCCCAGCACGCCGGTGCCGCCGGTGACGAGCACGGTGCCGTCCGGGTCGACGCCGCCGGGCAGCGGTTCCAGGCCGGCAGGTACGCGGGCCAGGCGCGGCGCGCGTACCTGACCGGTGTGCACGGCGAGCTGCGGCTCGCCGGTGCCGATCGCGGCGGCGACAAGCGCGGCGCTGGCCGGGTCGACGTCCAGGTCGAGCAGGTGCAGGCGGCCGGGATGTTCGACCTGGGCGGTGCGGATCAGCCCCCAGACGGGGGCCTGCCGCAGGTTGACCTCGGCCTGCTCCCCGGTGGCCACCGCGTCGCGGGTGACCAGGACGAGTCGGGTGTCGGCGAACCGGTCGTCGGCGAGCCACGCCCGCACCAGGTCCAGCACGCGGTGGGTGGTGGCGCGGGCCTGCGCGGCCAGCTCGGCGCCGGCGCCGTCGCCGAGCGCGGCGACCGGCACGACGACCACCTCGGGGGCGGCCTCGCCGCCGGTGAGCAGGTCGGCGAAGGACTCGGGAGCGAGGTCGGTGCGGGTCCGGGCGCCGGCCGCCTCCCCGGCGGCGCTGAGCGTGAGATCGTCGCCGAGGACCACCCAGCGGCCGGCGGCGGGCGTCGGTCCGGCGGGCACGGCCAGCGCCGGCCAGTCCAGCCGGAACAGCGACTCGTGCCGGCCGGAGCGGGCGGCGCCGAGCGCGTCCCCGGTGACCCGGCGCATGATCAGCGATTCGGCGTGCAGGACCGGCGCGCCGGTGGCGTCGGCGACCTGGAAGGTGACGCCGACGTCGCCGGCGGCGGCGACGCGGACCCGTAGCGCGGTGGCGCCGGCGGCGAGCAGCGTGACGCCGGTCCAGGCGAACGGCAGGCGGGGGACGGTGGCGTCGGCGCCGTCGCCCATCCGGCCGAGGAAGCCGCCGATGGACATGGCCTGGAGCGCGCCGTCGAGCAGCGCCGGGTGGATGCCGAACCGGCCGGCCTCGGCGTGGTGGTCGGCGGGGAGCGCCACCTCGGCGAACACCTCGTCGCCGCGGGTCCAGGCGGCGCGTAGGCCGCGGAAGGTCGGCCCGTAGCCGAACACTGTCGACTCGATGCCGGCGTAGAAGGCGTCGGAGTCGACCTCGGTGGCGCCGGGCGGCGGCCACACGCCGAGGTCGAACGCGGGTGCGACGGCGGCGCGCGGGGCGAGCTGGCCGGTGGCGTGGCAGGTCCAGGCCACGTCGGCGAGGATCTCGTCGGACCCGTCCCGGTAGGGGCGGGAGTGCAGTTGCACCGGTCGGCGGCCGGCGTCGTCGCGGTCGCCGACGGTGAGCTGGATCTGCAGCGAGCCCAGTTCGGGCAGGACGAGCGGAGCGAGCAGGGTGAGTTCCTCGACCACCGGCGCGCCGGCCTGCTCGCCGGCGTGGGCGGCCAGCTCGACGAAGGCGGTGCCGGGCAGCAGGATCGCGTCCATCACCCGGTGCTCGCCGAGCCACGGGTGGGTACGCACGGACAGCCGGCCGGTGAAGACCATCCGCTCGCTGTCGGGGAACGTGACGGCGGCGCTGAGCAGCGGGTGCGCGGCGTCCTGAAGGCCGGCGGAGGCGACGTCGTGCGCCCGGTGCGCGGGCGGGTCGAGCCAGAACCGGTGCTGTTCGAAGGCGTAGGTGGGCAGGTCGACGGTGTCGGTCCCGGGCAGCACGCGGGTGAGGTCGACGGGCAGGCCGACGGTGTGCGCGCTGGCCAGGTTGGTCAGCAGCCGGGTCGGGTCGTCGTCGCCGCGACGCAGCGTGGACAGCACGTGCCCGGTGGTGCCGGTGTCGTCCAGGATCGCGGTGACCGGCATCGCCAGCACCGGATGCGGACTGATCTCCACGAAGACCGTGTGCCCCGCCGCGATCGCGGTCCGCACCGCCGTGTCGAACCGGACGGTCTGGCGCAGGTTGTCGTACCAGTAGTCGGCCGTCATGGTCGCCGGGTCCACCCAGTCACCGGTCAACGTCGACACCAGACGGGTGTGACCCGGCTGCGGCGTCACGTCGGCCAGGTCGCCGCGCAGTTGCTGGGCGACCTCCTCCACGGCCGCCGAGTGCGACGCGTAGTCCACCGGGATCAGTCGGGCCCGGATCTCGTCGGCCTGACACGCTTCGACGAAGTCGGCCACGGCCTGCGGCGGGCCGGACACCACCACCGTCGACGGGCCGTTGACCGCCGCGATCCCGACCCCGGCGAAGCGACCCGCGTCGAAGGAGGTGTCGGCGTCACCGGCAGCCGTCAGCGGCGCGTCGGCTCCGGAACCGGCCGCACCGCCTCCCGCGGGACCGGTCCCGCCGAGCCGGGCGGTCACCTCGGCGGCGGGCAGGTCCACCGACGCCATCGTGCCCGTGCCGCGCAGCACCGACAGCGCCCGCGACCGCAACGCCACCGTCTTCGCCGCGTCGTCGAGGGACAGGATCCCCGCCACACACGCCGCGCCGATCTCCCCCTGCGAGTGACCGACCACCGCCTGCGGGCTCACACCCACGTGCCGCCACACCGCCGCCAGGGCGACCCCGACGGCCCACAGCACCGGCTGCACCACCTCGACCCGCTCAAGCCACGACTCGTCCTCCCCGGTCAACACCGACGGCAGGTCCACGTCCAGATAGGGGGCCAATGCCGCCTGACACTCGGCGAGAGCGGCGTCGAACACCGGCGTGCGTCCCACCAGACCCGCCGCCATCCGCGCCGACTGGGCGCCCTGACCCGGGAACACGAACACCAGACCGGCGGCTGCGGACGCGGTGCCGGTGACCAGGTGCGGTGACGGTGACCCGTCGGCCAGCGCGTCCAGCCCGGACAGCAGCTCCTCGACCGAGGACCCGACCACCGCGCCCCGATGGTCGAACGCCGACCGGGTGGCCACCAGGGACCACGCCACGGCGGCCGGGTCCACCTCGCCGCGCGACCGGACGTGTTCGGCCAGGCGGGCGGCCTGCCCGGCCAGCGCGGCACGCGAACGCGCGGACACCGGCCACACCGTCGCGGCGGCGTCCAGCAGGCCGGCGGCGGTCGGGGCGGCGGCGGGCTCGTCGCCCTGCTCGACGATGACGTGGGCGTTGGTGCCGGAGATGCCGAACGACGACACCGCCGCCCGGCGCGGGCGCGACGCCGGCGGCCACGGGCGCGCCTCGGTGACCAGCTCGACCGCACCGGCGTCCCAGTCGATGTGCGGGGACGGCGCGTCCACGTGCAGCGTGCGCGGGACGGTGCCGTGCCGCATGGCCTGCACCATCTTGATCACGCCGGCGACGCCGGCGGCGGCCTGGGCGTGGCCGATGTTCGACTTGATCGAGCCGAGCAGCAGCGGCCGGTCCCCGGGCCGGTCCTGCCCGTAGGTGGCGAGCAGCGCCTGGGCCTCGATCGGGTCGCCGAGCGTGGTGCCGGTGCCGTGCGCCTCGACCACGTCCACGTCGGCCGGGCCGAGCCGCGCGGCGGCCAGGGCCGCCCGGATGACCCGCTGCTGCGACGGTCCGTTGGGGGCGGTGAGCCCGTTGGACGCGCCGTCGGAGTTGACCGCGCTGCCGCGGACCACGGCGAGCACGTGCCGGCCCTGCCGGCGGGCGTCGGACAGGCGCTGCACGAGCAGCAGACCGACGCCCTCGGACCAGCCGGTGCCGTCGGCGGCGGCGGCGAACGACTTGCACCGGCCGTCGGCGGCCAGGCCGCGCTGGCGGGAGAACTCGACGAACGCGGTGGGGGTGGCCATCACGATGACGCCGCCGGCGAGGGCCAGGTCGCACTCACCCCGGCGGAGCGCCTGACCGGCCCAGTGCAGCGCGACGAGCGACGACGAGCAGGCCGTGTCGAGCGACACCGCCGGGCCTTCCAGGCCGTACGTGTAGGCGACCCGGCCGGAGATGACGCTGCTGGTCATGCCGGTGAGCGCGTACCCGGAGGTCTCCTCCGGGGCGAAGGCGAGCAGCGAGCCGTAGTCCTGACCGCTGGTGCCGACGAACACGCCGGTGCTGCTGCCGCGTACCCCCGTCGGGTCGATGCCGGCGGACTCGAACGTCTCCCAGGTGGTTTCCAGCAGCAGCCGCTGCTGCGGGTCCATGGCGAGCGCCTCGCGCGGGCTGATGCCGAAGAAGCCGGGGTCGAAGCGGTCGACGTCGGCGAGGAAGCCGCCGCCCCGGGCGTAGAACGTGCCGGTGGCGTCCGGGTCGGGGCTGTACAGCGTGTCCAGGTCCCAGCCCCGGTCGCCGGGCAGGTCGGTGACGGCGTCGACGCCGTCGGCGACCAGCCGCCACAGGTCGTCGGGGTTGGCCACGCCGCCGGGCAGCCGGCAGGCCATCCCGATGATGGCCAGCGGTTCGTCGTCGGCGACGGCGACCGGCGCGGCGGCCGGCCGGGCCGGGACGGGGGCGCCGGCGATCTCGGTGTCCAGGTGCGCGGCAAGGTCGTGCGGGCTCGGGTGGTCGAAGACGAGCGTGGCGGGAAGCCGCAGTCCGAACGCGTTGCCGAGCCGGTTGCGCATCTCGACGGCGGTGAGCGAGTCGAAGCCGAGGTCGCTGAACGCCCGGCGCGGGTCGACGGCGGCCGGGTCGGGGTAGCCGAGCACGGCGGCGGCCTGCCCCCGGACGATCTCCACGAGCGCGGTGTGGCGGTCGGTGTCGCCGAGCGCGGCGAGCTGGTGCACCAGGGACGCGCCGGTGGCCGGCGCGGCGGCGCCCCGGGTGACCCGGATCAGCGCCCGGTACAGCGGCGGGACGGCGCCGGCGAACTGGGCCCGCATGGCGGCCAGGTCGAGGCGGGCCGGCACCAACGCGGCGGCCGGCACCCGGCAGGCGGCGTCGAACAGCGCGAGGCCCTCCTCCGCCTCCATCGCGGACACGCCGGAACGGGAGATCCGGTTGAGGTGGACGTCGTCCAGCTCGGTGGTCATGCCGCTGCGGTCGGCCCACAGGCCCCAGGCCAGGGTGAGCGCGGCCAGCCCCCGGGCGCGGCGGTGGTGGGCGAGCCCGTCCAGGAACGCGTTCGCGGCGGCGTAGTTGCCCTGGCCCGGGCCGCCGGCGGTGGCGGCGAGCGAGGAGTACGACACGAACGCGGCGAGGCCGAGGTCGGCGGTCAGCTCGTGCAGGTGCCAGGCGGCGTCGACCTTCGGGCGCAGCACCCCGTCGACGCGGTCCGGGGTGAGTGAGGAGATGACGCCGTCGTCGCGTACCCCGGCGGCGTGGACCACGGCGGTGAGCGGGTGCTCGGCGGGGAGGTCGGCGAGCAGCGCGGCGACCGCGTCCCGGTCGGCGACGTCGCAGGCGGCGACCGTGACGGTGGCGCCGAGCGCGGTCAGCTCGGCGCACAGCTCACCGATGCCGGCGGCGTCGCGGCCGCGCCGGCTGGTGAGCAGCAGGTGCCGCACGCCGTGGCGGGTCACCAGGTGCCGGCTCATCAGCTGGCCGAGCGTGCCGGTGGCGCCGGTGACCAGCACCGTCCCGTGGGCGTCGAACGGCGTGCCGGTCGGGTCGGCGGGCGCGGGCACCCGGGTCAGCCGGGCGCCGGAGGCGACGCCGGCCCGGACGACGACCTGCGGTTCGTCGGTGTCCAGCGCCGGCACGAGCGCGGCGGCGGCGCCGGCCGGGTCGTCGGTGTCGACGAGCACGAAGCGGCCGGGGTTCTCCGACCGGGCGGAGCGCAGCAGGCCGACGACGGCGGCGCCGGCCAGGTCGGTGAGGTCGGCGTCGGCGTCGGTGGCGACCGCGCCGCGGGTGAGCACGACCAGGCGGGTGGCGTCGTACCGGTCGTCGGCGAGGAACCGTTGCAGCAGGTCGAGCGCCCGGTGAGTCACCTCGGCGACCCACCGGGGCACGTCGCGCCCGCCGGGCGGGTCGAGGAACGGCGCGACCAGCACGCCGGGCGCGTCGGCGCCCTCGTCCAACGCGGCGGTCAGGGCCGCGAGACCGGGGTACGCGGTGACGGCGGTCCCGGTGGCGGCGACCGCGTCGGCGAGTGCGGTGTCGGTGTCGAGGACCGCCCAGGCGGCGGTCGACGGCGCGGCCGGCAGGGCGAGCGGCGTCCAGTCCACCCGGTACAGCGACTCGGGTCCGCCGCCGCCGGCGCTGCGGAGCTGGTCGGCGGTGACCGGGCGCAGGACGAGCGAGCCGACCGAGGCGATCGGGGCGCCGGTGACGTCGGCGAGGAGCAGGGAGACGCTGTCGGCGCCGGTGTGCCGCACCCGCACCCGGGCGGCGGCGGCCCCGGCGGCGTGCAGCGCGATGTCGTTCCAGGAGAACGGCAGCCGGCCGTGGCCGGGGGGCAGGCCGGGACCGGTGGGGTCGCCGGCGGCGCTGGTGAGGCCGAGTGTGTGCAGGGCGGCGTCGAGCAGGGCCGGGTGCACGCCGTACCCGCCGGCCTCGCCGGCCGGCGTCTCGGGCAGCGCCAGGTCGGCGAAGAGGTCGTCGCCGCGCCGCCAGGCGGTGCGCAGCGCGATGAAGGACGGGCCGTAGTCGTAGCCCTGGGCGGCGAGGTGCGGGTAGAGCTGGTCGGTGGGCACCTCGACGGCGTCCGGCGGCGGCCAGGCGGTCAGGTCGGACCAGCCGGGCACGCCCGGTCTGGCCGGGCCGTCGGCGAGGACGCCGCTGGCGTTGCGGGTCCAGACCCGGTCGCCGTCGCCGGGCTCCCGGTCGGTGCGCTCGTCGTCGGGCGCGGAGTGCAGCGAGACGGACCGGCAGCCGGTCTCGTCGGCCGGGCCGATCCAGAGCTGGATGTCCACGCCGCCGGTCTCGGGCAGGATCAGCGGCGCTTCGAGGGTCAGCTCGCGGACGTGGTCGGCGCCGACGTGCGCGCCGGCCTGGAGGGCGAGTTCGACGAAGCCGGTGCCGGGCAGCAGCACGGTGTCGAAGACGACGTGGTCGGCGATCCACGGGTGGGTGCGCCGGGACAGCCGGCCGGTGAACAGGAAACCCTCGGCGTGGGCGACGCCGACGGCGGCGCCGAGCAGGGGGTGACGGGCGGGCCGCAGACCGACGGCGGTCACGTCGCCGGTCCAGCCGCCGCCGGCCTCCGGCCAGTAGCGCTGGTGCTGGAACGCGTAGGTGGGCAGGTCGACCCGGGTGACGCCGGTGCCGGTGAACCACGGCGACCAGTCGACGGGGACGCCGTGCGCGTGCAGCTCGGCCAGGCCGGCCAGCAGCGCGGCGGTCTCGTCCCGGTCGCGGCGCTGGACGGCCACGGCGAGCACGGCGTCGTCAGCGGGCAGGATCTCGGCGGTGAGCGCGGTGAGCACGCTGCGCGGGCCGATCTCCAGGAACGTGTCCACCCCGGCGTCGCGCAGCGCGGTGATCCCGTCGGCGTACCGGACCGCCTCGCGGACGTGCCGCACCCAGTAGTCGACGGTGGTCAGCTGCGCCGGGTCCGCGACCGCACCGGTCACGTTGGACACGACCGGGAGGGTCGGCGCGGCGAACGTCAACCCGTCCAGGACGGTGCGGAAGTCGGCGAGCATCGGTTCCATCAGCGGGCTGTGGAACGCGTGCGACACGGTCAGCCGGCGGACCCGGACGCCCCGGTCGCGCCAGGTGTGCTCCAGCGCGGCCAGCGCGTCGACCGGGCCGGACACCACGACCGACGTCGGGCCGTTGACCGCCGCGACGCCCACGTCCGTCCGGTCCGCGACCGACGCGGCCACCTCGGACTCCGGCGCGGCGACCGCGAGCATGCCGCCGCCGTCGGGAAGCGCCTGCATCAACCGTCCCCGCGCGGCGACGAGCGCGCACGCGTCGGCCAGGGACAGCACCCCGGCCACGTACGCGGCGGTGATCTCACCGATGGAGTGGCCGCCGACGGCGTCCGGGGTGACCCCGAACGACTCGACCAGGCGGAACAGGGCCACCTCGACCGCGAACAGGCCGGCCTGGGTGAACTGGGTCCGGTCGATCAGGTCGTCGTCACCGAACAGCACCGGCTTCAGCGGCTGCGGCAACAACGGGTCGAGGTGACCGCACGCCTCGTCAAGCGCGGCGGCGAACACCGGGAACGCCTCGTACAGGTCGCGGCCCATGCCGGGGCGCTGCGCGCCCTGGCCGGAGAAGAGCACGGCGAGGCCCTGCCGGTCGGTGGCCTGCCCGGTCACGGTGCCGGCCTGCGGCGTGCCGGCGGCGAGCGCCCGCAACGCGGCCAGCAGGTCGTCCCGGCCGGTCGCCGGGAGCACGGCCCGCCGGTCGAGCGCGGCCCGGGCGGTGACCGACGAGAAGGCCACGTCGGGCGCGGTGAGGTCGGGGTCGGCGGCGATCCGGTCGGCCCACCGCCCGGCCTGGGCGGCCAGCGCGGCGTCGTCGCGGGCCGAGACCACCACCGGTACGACCGGTCGGGTGGGCGCCGGCGCCGCGTCGACCGGCGCGGGTGAGTCCGGCGGGGCCTGTTCGAGGATGGTGTGGGCGTTGGTGCCGGAGACGCCGAACGAGGAGATCGCCGAGCGGCGCGGCCGGTCCACCGCCGGCCAGGCGGTGGCCTCGGTGACCAGCGTGACCGCGCCGGCGTCCCAGTCGACCTGCGAGGTCGGCGCGTCCACGTGCAGCGTGGGCGGCACCACGCCGTGCGCCATCGCCTGCACCATCTTGATCACGCCGGCGACGCCGGCGGCGGCCTGGGTGTGCCCGAGGTTCGACTTGACCGAGCCGAGCAGCAGCGGTGCCGCGTCGCCCCGGTCCTGCCCGTACGTGGCCAGCAGCGCCTGCGCCTCGATCGGGTCGCCGAGCCGGGTCCCGGTGCCGTGCGCCTCCACCACGTCCACGCCCCCGGCGGCGAGGCCGGCGTTCGACAGCGCCTGCTGGATCACCCGCTGCTGGGCCGGGCCGTTCGGGGCGCTCAGCCCGTTGGACGCCCCATCCTGATTCACCGCGCTGCCGCGCAGCACCGCGAGGATCCGACGGCCGTTGCGGCGGGCGTCGCTCAGGCGTTCCAGCAGCAGCACGCCGACGCCCTCGGACCAGCCGGTGCCGTCGGCGGCCTCGGCGAACGCCTTGCACCGCCCGTCGGCGGCCAGGCCGCGCTGGCGGGAGAACTCGACGAACGCGCCGGGCGTGCACATGGCGGTGACACCGGCGACCACGGCGAGCGTGCACTCGCGCTGCCGCAGCGCCTGCCCGGCCAGGTGCATCGCGACCAGCGACGAGGAGCAGGCGGTGTCGACGGTGACCGCCGGCCCTTCCAGGCCGAACGTGTAGGCGAGCCGGCCGGACACCACGCTGCCGGCGTTGCCGGTCATCAGGTGTCCCTCCAGGCCCTGCGCGGCGGCGCTCATCAGCACCGTGCCGTAGTCCTGCCCGGTGCTGCCGGCGAAGACGCCGGTGCGGCTGCCGCGCAGCGTGTGCGGGTCGATGCCGGCCCGCTCGAAGACCTCCCAGGTGGTCTCCAGCAGCCACCGCTGCTGCGGGTCCATCGCCAGGGCCTCGCGGGGCGAGATGGCGAAGAAGCCGCTGTCGAACTCGGCGAGGTCGGTGACGAAGCCGCCCCGGCGCGCGTACGAGGTGCCGTTCTGCTCCGGGTCGCCGTCGTGCAGCGCGCCGAGGTCCCAGCCCCGGTCGGTGGGGAACTCGGTGATCACCTCCCGGCCGGCGGCGACCACCTCCCACAGCCGCTCGGGGGTGTCGATCCCACCGGGGAAGCGGCAGCTCATGCCGACGATGGCGACCGGTTCCTGCTCGCCGGCCTCCACCTCGCGCAGCCGCTGCCGGACCTGGTGCAGGTCGGCGGTGACCCGCTTCAGGTAGTCGAGAAGCTTCGCCTCGTCAGCCATGGTCCGCCCATCCCCTGTGTCGACCCGAACCGGCACCGGTCACGTCAGGACACCCCCAGCTCGCGGTCGATGAAGTCGAAGACCTCGTCCGGGGTGGCGTCCTGGAGCTTGCCGGCGACACCGTCGCCGTCGGCCGGGGCGTCCACCTCGTTGAGCGAGGCCAGCAGCGTGCGCAGTCGTTCGGTGATCCGCAGCCGGGCGCCCCGGTCGGGCGCCGCGCCGGCCAGCGCCGCCTCCAGCCGTTCCAGCTCGCCGAAGACCGGCGTCGCGGCGGCCACTCCCCCGTCGACGACGGCGGCGCGGACGTACTCGGCGAGCAGCGCGGCGCTCGGGTAGTCGAACACGACGGTGGCGGGCAGCCGTACGCCGGTGGCGGCGGTGAGCCGGTTGCGCAGCTCCACCGCGGTCAGCGAGTCGAAGCCGAGGTCCCGGAACGCCCGGTCCGGTTCGACGGCGGCGTCGGAGGCGTGTCCGAGCACCGCCGCGGCCTGCCCGCGGACCAGGTCCAGCAGCGTCCGGCGCCGCTCGGCGTCGGTCTGCCCGGCCAGCAGCGCGGCGAGTGAGTCGGCGGTCGGGCCGCCGTCCTCGGCGCGTTCGGCGGCGGCGCGGCGCGCCTCGGGGATCCCGGTGAGCAGCGGGCTGGGCCGCACCGCGGTGAAGCCGGGCACGTACCGGGCCCAGTCGACGCCGGCGACCAGGGTGACCGGCTCGCGGCCGGTGAGGCAGCCGGCGAGCGCGGTGAGGGCGAGGTCGGCGTCGAGCCGGGTGACGCCGCTGCGGCGGCGGCGCTCGGCCACCGCGGGGTCGGCGTCGGCCATGCCGCCGGTGGCCCACGGTCCCCAGGCGACGGAGGTGGCCGGCAGGCCCTGCCGGTGCCGCTGCTCGGCCAGCGCGTCCAGGTAGGCGTTGGCGGCGGCGTAGCTGCCCTGGCCGGCGGCGCCGAGCTGCCCGGGCAGCGCGGAGAAGAGCACGAACGCCCGCAGGTCCTTCTCGGCGGTCAGCTCGTGCAGGTGCAGCGCGCCGAGCGCCTTGGGTCGCAGCACGTCGGCGATGCGGTCGGCGGTGAGGCCGTCGAGCACCCCGTCGTCGAGGACGCCGGCGGCGTGCACCACGGTGGTCAGCGGCGCGTCGGCGGGTACGTCGTCGAGGAGCTTGGCCAGCGCGGCCCGGTCGGCCACGTCGCAGGCGGCGACGGTGACCCGGGCGCCCCGGTCGGTGAGGTCGCGGACCAGGTCGGCCGCGCCCGGCGCGTCGGCGCCGCGCCGGCTGACCAGCAGCAGGTGGGCCGCGCCCCGGTCGGCGAACCAGCGGGCGACCTGCCCGCCGAGCGCGCCGGTGCCGCCGGTGACGAGCGTGGTGCCGGGATGCCCGTCCGCCGGGTCGGCGCCGCCGCCGGGGGCCCGGACGAGGCGGCGGACCAGCAGGGTGACGCCGTCGACGGCGAGTTGGTCCTCACCGTCGGGGCCGGACAGCGCGGCGCAGAGCAGGTCCCAGCCGTGGTCGTCGAGCGTGGCCGGCACGTCGACCAGGCCGCCCCACCGCTGGGGGTGTTCCAGGGCGGCGACCCGGCCGAGGCCCCAGAGCAGCGCCTGCTCGGGCCGGTCGACGCCGCCGTCGCGGGTGGTGCCGGCGGCGCCCCGGGTGAGGCACCACAGCGGCGCGGGCACGTCCAGGTCGCCGAGCGCCTGGAGCAGGGCCAGCGACCGGGCCAGGAACGGCGGCACCGGGGTGTCGACCGGCGTGTCGGCGAGGGCGAGCAGGGACAGCACCCCGTCGACCGGGCCGGCGACGGCGGTGAGTCGGGCGGCGACGGCGGCGCGGTCGGTGGCGTCCTCGGGCAGCAGGACCAGCCGGGCGTCCGCGCCGCGCCGGGTCAGTTCGGCCACGGCCGTCTTCGCCTCGGCGGCGCCGTCCGAGTCGGCCACGACCCACCAGGCGCCGGTGAGGAACGCGACCGGGACCCCGGCGTACGGCTGCCAGACGGCCCGGTAGCGCAGGTCGTCGAGCGTGGACCGGTCGCGTTGGCGGCGTCGCCAGTCGGCGAGCAGCGGCAGCGCGGCGCCGAGGCGGTCGAGGGACTCGGTGGCGTCCGGCGCGGTGAGGTCGGCCAGGGCGGCGAGGTCCTCGTTGTCGACGGCGGCCCAGAACGCGGCGTCGGCGCCGGTCGGGGCGTCGGCGGCGTCGACGGTGCGGGTGCGGGGCCAGTAGCGCTCCCGGTCGAACGCGTAGGTGGGGAGGTCGACGATGTCGGTCTCGGGCAGTACGCGGGTGAGGTCGACGGGCAGGCCGACGGTGTGCGCGGTGGCGAGGTTGGTCAGCAGCCGGGTCGGGTCGTCGTCACCGCGACGCAGCGTGGACAGCACGTGCCCGGTGGTGCCGGTGTCGTCCAGGATCGCGGTGACCGGCATGGCCAGCACCGGATGCGGGGAGATCTCCACGAACGTCGTGTGTCCGGCGGCGACAGCCGTCCGCACCGCCGAGTCGAACCGGACGGTCTGCCGCAGGTTGTCGTACCAGTAGTCGGCCGTCATGGTCGCCGGGTCGACCCAGTCACCGGTCAACGTGGAGACCAGACGCGTGTGGCCGGCCTGCGGCGTGACGTCGGCCAGGTCCGCGCGAAGCTGCCGGGCGACCTCCTCCACGGCCGCCGAGTGGGAGGCGTAGTCGACCGGGATCAACCGGGCCCGGATCTCGTCGGCCTGACACGCTTCGACGAAGTCGGCGACGGCCTGCGGCGGACCGGACACCACCACCGTCGACGGACCGTTGACCGCCGCGACCCCGACACCCGCGAACCCGGGCAGGCGGGCGGTCACCTCGTCGGCGGGCAGGTCGACCGACGCCATCGTGCCCGTGCCCCGCAGCGCGGCGAGCGCCCGGGACCGCAGGGCCACCGTCCGGGCCGCGTCGTCGAGGGAGAGGATGCCGGCGACGCAGGCGGCGGCGATCTCGCCCTGCGAGTGCCCGACCACCGCCTGCGGGCTCACACCCACGTGCCGCCACACCGCGGCAAGGGCGACGCCGACAGCCCACAACACCGGCTGCACGACCTCGACCCGCTCAAGCCACGACTCGTCCTCCCCGGTCAACACCGACCCGAGGTCGACGTCCAGATAGGGGGCCAACGCCGCCTGACACTCGGCCAACGCGGCGTCGAAAACCGGCGTCCGCCCGACCAGACCGGCCGCCATCCGCGCCGACTGGGCGCCCTGACCCGGGAACACGAACACCGGGCCGGCGCCGCGCCCTGCCACCGTGCCCGTCACCACGGCCGGTGACGGCGTGCCGGCGGCCAGCGCGTCCAGCCCGGACAACAGGTCCTCGGCGGACGCGCCCACCACGGTGGCCCGCTGCTCGAACGCGGTCCGGGTGGTCGCGAGGGACCAGGCGACCACCGCCGGGTCGGCCGGGGCGGCACGCAGGTGCCGGGCGAGCCGGCCGGCCTGCCGGGCCAATCCGTCGCGGGTCCGCGCCGACACCGGCCAGGCGAGCGCGCCGTCGAGGAGGCCGGGCCGGACGGTGCCCGCACCGTCCGGCGGCCCGGGTCGGTCGGGGTCCGCGTCGGCGGGTGTCTCGTCGGGGAGTTCGAGGATGACGTGCGCGTTGGTGCCGGAGATGCCGAACGACGAGACGGCGGCCCGGCGCGGTCCGGCGGCGGGCCAGGCCCGGTTCTCGGTGACCAGCTCGACCGCGCCGGCCGACCAGTCGATGTGCGGCGACGGCGCGTCCACGTGCAACGTGGGCGGGACCACGCCGGCCCGCATGGCGAGGACCATCTTGATCACTCCGGCGACGCCGGCGGCGGCCTGGGTGTGGCCGATGTTCGACTTCACCGAGCCGAGCAGCAGGGGTTCGACCTCGGCGCGGCCCTGCCCGTACGTGGCGATGAGCGCCTGCGCCTCGATCGGGTCGCCGAGGGTGGTGCCGGTGCCGTGCGCCTCCACCACGTCCACGTCGGCCGGGGACAGTCGCGCGGCGGCCAGGGCCGCCCGGATCACGCGTTGCTGCGACGGTCCGTTCGGTGCGGTGAGCCCGTTGGACGCGCCGTCCTGGTTGACCGCGCTGCCGCGCAGCACGGCGAGGATGGGGTGGCCGTTGCGGCGGGCGTCGGAGAGGCGCTCGACCAGCAGCATCCCGGCCCCCTCTCCCCAACCGGTGCCGTCGGCGGCGGCCGCGAACGCCTTGCACCGGCCGTCGGGCGCGAGGCCGCGCTGGCGGGAGAACTCGACGAACAGCCCGGGGGTGGCCATCACGGTCACGCCGCCCGCGAGGGCCAGGTCGCACTCGCCGCGTTGCAGCGCCGCCGCCGCGAGGTGCAGCGCGACCAGGGACGACGAACACGCCGTGTCCACCGAGACCGCCGGTCCTTCCAACCCCAACACGTACGCCACCCGCCCCGAGACCACGCTCGCCGCGTTCCCGGTGCTCGCGAACCCTTCGACCTCGTCCGCGGACACCATCAACAGGGCCCCATAGTCCTGGCCGTTCGTGCCGACGAACACCCCTGTTCGTGAACCCCGCAAGCCACCCGGATCAACCCCTGCCCGTTCGATCGCCTCCCACGAGGTCTCCAGCAACAGGCGCTGCTGCGGGTCCATGGCGACGGCCTCGCGGGGTGAGATGCCGAAGAAGCCGGCGTCGAAGTCGGCCACGTCGTAGAGGAACGCGCCGGTGCGGACGTAGGAGGTGCCGGCGGAGTAGGGGTCGGGGTCGTAGAGCCCGTCGAGGTCCCAGCCGCGGTCGCCGGGCAGCTCCGAGACCGCGTCGCGGCCGGCGTGCAGCAGCTGCCAGAACCGCTCCGGGTCGGTGACGCCGCCGGGGAAGCGGCAGGACATGGCGACGATCGCGACCGGCTCGTCGTCGGCGAGCGGGGCCGGTCCGGCGGCCGGGCCGATCTCGGCGGCGCCGCCGAGTTCGGTGTGCAGGTGCCGGGCCAGCACGGTGGCGGTCGGGTAGTCGAAGACCAGTGTGACGGGCAGCCGCAGGCCGGTGGCGGTGGCGAGCCGGTTGCGCAGCTCGACCGCGGTGACCGAGTCGAAGCCGAGGTCGCGGAACGCGTGGTGCGGGTCGACGGCCTCGCCGCCGGCGTACTTGAGGACGGTGGCCGCTTGGTCGCGGACCAGGTCGAGCAGCGCCTCCCGGCGCTGCTCGGGCGCCATCCGGGCGAACGCGCCGGCCGGTGCTACCTCGGCCGTCTCGTCCGCCTCCCGGTCGGCGGCGGGCTGCCGCGCCTCGGGGATCTCGGTGATCAGCGGGGCCGGGCGGGTGGCGGTGAGCGCGACCCGGAACCGGTCCCAGGCGATGTTCGACACCGTCAGGTACGTCTCGTCGTGCGCGAGCGCCTGGTGCAGCGCGGCGATCGCGAGGCGGGGGTGCATCTCGGGCGCGCCGTGCCGGTGCAGCATCCGGCCGAACTCCCCGTCGGCCATCCCGCCGCCGCCCCAAGCGCCCCAGGCGATCGAGGTGGCCGGCAGGCCGAGGCCGCGCCGGTGCTCGGCGAGCGCGTTGAGGTAGGCGTTGCCGGGGGCGTAGTTGCCGACGCCGGAGCTGCCGACGGTGCCGGCCATCGCGGAGAACAGCACGAACGCGTCGAGGTCGTGGTCGCGGGTCAGCTCGTGCAGGTTGACCGCGGCGGTGACCTTGGCGCCGAGCGCGTGGTCGATCCGGTCGAGGGTGAGCGCGCCGATGACGGCGTCGTCGAGCACGGCGGCGGTGTGCACGACGGTGGTGAGCGGGTGTTCGGCGGGCAGTGCGGCGAGCACGGCGGCGAGCGCGTCCCGGTCGGCGGCGTCGCAGGCGGCCACGGTGACCCGGGCGCCCAGTGCGGTCAGCTCGGCCTCCAACTCGTCGACGCCGTCGCCGTCGCGGCCGCGCCGGCTGAGCAGCACCAGGTGGTCGGCGCCGTGGGCGGCGAGCCAGCGGGCCACGTGCCCGCCCAGCGCGCCGGTGCCGCCGGTGACCAGCGCGGTGCCGGTGGGCCGCCAGTCGCGCGGGGTGGGGGTGTCGCCGAGCGGCGCGCGCAGCAGCCGCCGGCCGTACGCGCCGGTGGGGCGCAGCGCGACCTGGTCCTCCCCGTCGGCGCCGCCGAGGATCCGGGCCAGCCGGGTGGCGGTGCGGTCGTCGACGGTGTCGGGCAGGTCGACCAGGCCGCCCCAGCGGTCCGGGTGTTCCAGCGCGGCGATCCGGCCGAACCCCCAGGCGAGCTGCTGGGTGGGGTGCGGCAGCGGGTCGGTGGGTCCGGTGGAGACCGCACCCCGGGTGAGCGTCCACAGCGGCGCGCGGATCCCGGCGTCGCCGAGGGCCTGGGTGAGGGTGACGGTGCCGGCGTAGCCGGCCGGCACGTGCCGGTGCGTGGGCAGCGGCGTCTCGTCCAGCGCGAGCAGGGAGACCACGCCGGCGGGTGGGGCGTCGGCGTGCCGGTCGCGCAGCCGCGCGGTGAGCGCGTCCCGGTCGGTGCGCTCGCCGGTCAGGGCGAGCGGGACGACGGTGGCGCCGTACCGGCGCAACGCGTCCGCGACGACGTCGGCCGCGTCGACGCCGACGTCGCCGGGGCCGGTGACCAGCCACCAGTCGCCGTCGAGGGTCGGCCGGTCGGCGGCGTCGGGGGCGACCGGCAGCCAGCCGTCGCGGTAGCGCCAGGAGTCGACGGTGGCCTGGTCGCGGTGGCGGCGTCGCCACGCGGCCAGCGCCGGCAGCAGCGCGGCGAGCGCGTCGGCGGGCACGTCGGCGGCGTCGGCCAGTTCGGCGCCGACCGCGGCCGGGTCCTCGGCCTCGACGGCGGCCCAGAACCGGGCGTCCACCTCGTCCGGCTCGGTCGGGGCGGCGGCTACCGGGGCCGCGGCCGGGCGCGGCCAGTAGAGCTGCCGCTGGAACGGGTACGTGGGCAGGTCGAGGCGGTGGGCGGCGAGGCCGGCGAAGGCGGGTCGCCAGTCGACGGCGACCCCACCGGCGTACGCCTCGGCGAGCGCCCGGTGGAACCGGGCGAGGTTGCCCTCGTCGCGGCGCAGCGTGCCGGTGACGGTGACCGCGGCCGGGTCGGCGGCGGCCGCCTCGACGCTCTCCTGCATCGCCATGGTGAGCACCGGGTGAGCGCTGACCTCGACGAAGGTCTGGTGGCCGGTGGCGGCCAGGTCGCGGATCGCCGCGTCGAAGCCGACGGTCTGCCGCAGGTTGCGGTACCAGTAGTCGGCGTCGAGTCCGGCGGTGTCCGTCCACTCGCCGGTGACGGTGGACCGGAACCGGATCTCGCCGGTGCGCGGGCGCAGGCCGGCGAGCAGGTCACGCAGCCGCTCGCGCAGTGGTTCGACGTGCGCGGAGTGGGAGGCGTAGTCCACCGGCACCCGGCGTACCCGCACGTCCCGGCCCTGGTAGTGGGCGATCAGCTCGTCCAGGGCGGCGGCGTCGCCGGAGACCACCACCGAGGTCGGCCCGTTGACCGCGGCGAGCGCGACGCGCCCGTCCCAGCGGGCGATGGTCGCGCCCACCTCGTCGGCGGTGGTGGCGACGGACACCATGCCGCCGTCGCCGGCGATCTCGGCGATGACCCGGCTGCGCAGCGCCACCACCGCGGCGGCGTCGTCGAGGCTGAGCCCGCCGGCCACGTACGCGGCGGCGATCTCGCCCTGCGAGTGACCGACCACCGCCGACGGGTGCACGCCGTAGGAGCGCCACAGCGCGGCCAGGGACACGCCGACCGCGAACAGCGTCGGCTGCACCACGTCGACGCGCTCCAGCGACGGCGCGTCCGGCGCGCCCCGGATCACGTCGACCGGGGACCAGTCGAGGTGGGGGCGCAGCGCCTGCGCGCAGGCGGTGAACGTCTCGGCGAACACCGGCGCGGTGGCGAGCAGGTCGGCGGCCATGCCGGTCCACTGCGACCCCTGACCGGGGAAGACGAAGACCACGTCGCCGCCCGTACCCGGGGCGCGGGTGACGGTGTGCGGCGCGGGGCGGCCGGCGGCGAGCGCGTCCAGCGCGGCGGCCAGGTCGTCGCGGCCGGCGGCGAGCACGACCGCGCGCTGCTCGTGGGCGGTTCGGGTGGTCGCGAGCGACCAGGCCAGGTCGGGCAGCGCGGCGTCGGGCACGGTGTCCAGGTGGGCGCGCAGGTCGCGGGCCCGGGCGGCGAGCGCGGCGGCGCCGCGTCCGGACAGCGTCCAGGGCAGTTCCCCGGCGGGTACGACGTCGCGCGGCGCGGGCTGCTCCGGCGGCGCCTGCTCCAGCACGGTGTGCACGTTGGTGCCGCTGATGCCGAACGAGGAGACGGCGGCGCGCCGGGGCCGGTCACCGGCCGGCCAGGGCCGGGCCTCGGCGAGCAGCGCGACCGTGCCGGCGGACCAGTCGACGTGCGGGGTGGGCTCGTCCACGTGCAGGGTGGGCGGCAGCACGCCGGCCCGCATGGCGAGGACCATCTTGATCACGCCGGCGACGCCGGCGGCGGCCTGGGTGTGGCCGAGGTTCGACTTGACCGAGCCGAGCCACAGTGGCCGGTCGGCGTCGCGGTCGCGGCCGTAGGTGGCGATCAGCGCCTGCGCCTCGATCGGGTCGCCGAGCGTGGTGCCGGTGCCGTGCGCCTCGACCGCGTCGACCTGGTCGGGGGCGAGTCCGGCGTTGGCCAGGGCCTGCCGGATGACCCGCTGCTGGGCCGGCCCGTTGGGCGCGGTCAGCCCGTTGGACGCGCCGTCGGAGTTGACCGCGCTGCCGCGCACCACGGCGAGGACGGGGTTGCCGTCGCGGCGGGCGTCGGAGAGCCGTTGCAGCACCAGCAGGCCGACGCCCTCGCCCCAGCCGGTGCCGTCGGCGGCGCCGGCGAACGGTTTGCACCGGCCGTCGGCGGCGAGGCCACGCTGGCGGGAGAAGCCGACGAAGATGCCGGGGGTGGCCATCACGGTGGCGCCCCCGGCCAGCGCGAGGTCGCACTCCCCCGCCTGCAACGCCTGCGCGGCCAGGTGCAGCGCGACGAGCGACGCCGAGCAGGCGGTGTCGACCGTGACGGCCGGGCCGTGCAACCCGAAGGTGTACGCGAGCCGCCCGGAGATGACGCTGGCGGAGACGCCGGTGGCGAGGTAGTTCTCGTCGCCGTCGCCGGCGGCCAGCAGCAGCGAGCCGTAGTCCTGCCCGTTGGTGCCGACGTAGACGCCGGTGCGGCTGCCCCGCAGCCCGGCCGGGTCGAGGCGGGCGCGTTCGAACGCCTCCCAGGCGGTCTCCAGCAGCAGCCGCTGCTGCGGGTCCATGGCCACCGCCTCGCGCGGGCTGATGCCGAAGAACGCCGGGTCGAACTCCCCGGCCCCGGTCAGGAAGCCGCCCTCGCGCACGTAGCTGGTGCCGAGGTGCTCCGGGTCCGGGTGGTACAGCTCGGCGACGTTCCAGCCGCGTTCCTGCGGCATCGGCGACAGCGCGTCGGTGCCGCCGGCCACCAGTTCCCACAGCTGTTCGGGGGTGGCGACGCCGCCGGGGAAGCGGCAGCTCATCGCCACGATGGCCACCGGCTCGCGGTGCCGGTCGACGTCGGCGGCGACGACCGCGCCGCCGGTCGGGTCGGCGGTGAGGCCGTGCAGGTGGGCGGCGAGTTCGGCGACGGTCGGGTGGTCGAAGACGAGCGTGGCGGGCAGGGTCGCGCCGGTCTCGGCGGCGAGCCGGTTGCGCAGCTCGACCGCGGTGAGCGAGTCGAAGCCCAGGTCGCGGAACGTGCGGTCGGGCAGCGGCCGGCCGGCCGGGTGGCCGAGCACCAGCGCGACCTGGGCCCGGACCAGTTCGGTGAGCTGCGGCAGGGACCGGCCGACCACCACGGCCGGGGTCACCACGGCGGGTCCGGCCGGCACGCCGGGCAGCCCGGCGAGCAGCGGCGCGGGCCGGCCGCGGGTGGCGGCGAGGCGTCCCCAGTCGACGTCGGCGACGGTGACCGCCGGTCCGGCGCCGACGACGCGGCCGAGCGCGGCGGCGGCCGGCTCGGCGGGGAGCGGGTGCACACCGCCCCGGACCAGCCGGGCGGTGAGGTCGGCGCTGGCGGCGGCCATGCCCTCGGCGGCCCAGGCGCCCCAGGCGACCGCGGTGGCGGGCAGCCCGAGATCGTGGCGCCAGGTGGCGAACGCGTCCACGAACGCGTTGGCCGCCACGTAATTGCCCTGCCCGGCGCTGCCGATCACGCCGGCGAGCGAGGAGAAGAGCACGAACGCGTCGAGGTCGCGGCCGGCGGTGGCATCGTGCAGCGCCCGGGCGGCGCGGACCTTGGCGTCCAGCACCGCCTGCGTGCGGGGCAGGTCGAGGCCGTCGAGGATGCCGTCGTCGACGGTGCCGGCGGCGTGCACCACGGCGGTCAGCGCGGGCAGGTCGGCGACCAGCGCCGCGACCGCGGCGGTGTCGGTGACGTCGCAGCGGACCGCCCGCGCGCCGGGCAGCTCGGCGACCAGGTCGGCGGCGCCGGGTGCGTCCGGGCCGCGCCTTGAGGCGAGCACGACGTCGGTCGCGCCGGCGTCGAGCAGCCAGCGGGTGACCTGCCGCCCGAGCGCACCGGTGCCGCCGGTGACCAGCACCGTGCCGGTGGGCCGCCAGCCGGGCCCGCTGGGCGGGGTGGCGGGGACGAGCCGCCGGCCGAAGGTGCCGTGCGTCCGGACGGCGACCTCGTCGTGTCCGCCGTCGGCGAGCACCGCGAGCAGCGCGTCGGCGGTGGCCCGGTCCGGGGTGTCGCCGGCCGGCAGGTCGACCAGGCCGCCCCAGCGGTCGGGCTGTTCCAGCGCGACGACGCGGCCGAGTCCCCAGGCGGCGGCCGCGTACGGGTCGGTGAGCGGTTCCCCGCCGCCGACCGTGACCGCGCCCCGGGTCAGGCACCACAGCCGGCCGGCCCGGCCGGTGTCGGCGAGCGCCTGGGTCAGGGTGAGCAGCAGCGCCGTCCCGGCCGGCACGGCGGGCGCGTCGGGTCGCGGCGCGTCCGGGGCGGGCAGGACACAGAGCACCCCGCGCCAGCCCGGCTCGGGGTGGTCGCGCAGCAGGTCGGCCAGGGCGGCACGGCCGGCGTCGGCGGGAACGGTGAGCAGGTCGACGTCGGCGCCGGCCCGGGCCAGCGGGGCGGCCCACGGCGCCGGGTCGTCGAGCGCGACGACCAGCCACCGGCCGGTCAGGGCCGGCGCCGGGGTGGGGTGGACGGGCTCCCAGACCACCCGGTAGGACCAGCCGTCCAGCGTGGCGTCGCGGTGCCGGGCGCGCCGCCAGGAGGAGAGCACCGGCACGGCCGGGGCGAGCGCGGCCACCGCCTCCGGGTCGTCCTGCACGGCCAGGTGGGACGCCACGGCGGGCAGGTCGCCGCGCTCCACGGCGGCCCAGAAGTCGCCGTCGGCGCCCTCGGTCGTCGTCGCGGTCGGGGCGCTGCCGTCGCCGGCCCAGTAGCGGTGGCGTTGGAAGGCGTACGTGGGCAGGTCGGTCCGGCGGGCGCCGGCCCCGGTGAACCAGGTGGACCAGGTGACCGGGTGGCCGTGGACGTGCAGGTCGGCCAGGGCGGCCAGCAGCGCGTCGGGTTCGGCGCGGTCGCCGCGTTGGACGGCGACGGCGCGGACCGGCTCGTCGGGCAGGATGTCGGCGGTCAGCGGGGTGAGCACCGCGCGCGGCCCGATCTCCAGGAACGTGTCGGCGCCGGCGGCGCGCAGCGCGCGGACCCCGTCGGCGTGGCGGACCGCCTCGCGGACGTGCCGTACCCAGTGGTCGGATGTGCGGATCTCGTCCGGGTCGGCCAGGTCGCCGGTCAGGTTCGACACGACCGGCAGCGTCGGGGCGGCGAACGTCAGCCGGTCCAGGACGGCGCGGAAGCGGTCCAGCACCGGCGCCATGAGCGGGCTGTGGAAGGCGTGGCTGACGGTGAGCCGCCGGGTGCGCACGCCCCGGTCCCGCCAGTGCCGTTCCGCCCGGTCGATCTCGTCGGCGGCGCCGGAGAGGACGACGGCGGCCGGGCCGTTGACGGCGGCGACGTCGATCGGCGCGTCCGGGTCGGTCAGGGTGGCGCGGACGTCGTCCTCGGCGGCGGCGACCGCGAGCATCGCGCCGCCGGCCGGCAGCGCCTGCATGAGCCGGCCCCGCGCGGCGACCAGCGCGGCAGCGTGTTCCAGCGACAGCACGCCGGCGACGTGGGCGGCGGTGACCTCGCCGATGGAGTGGCCGCCGACCAGGTCGGGGGTGACGCCGAACGACTCGACCAGCCGGAACAGCGCCACCTCGACCGCGAACAACCCGGCCTGGGTGAAGACGGTTTCGTCCAGCAGCGCGGCGTCGGCGGTGCCCGCGGCGGCGAACAGCACCTCCGTCAGCGGCCGGGGCAGCGCCCGGTCCAGGTGCCCGCACACCTCGTCCAGCGCGGCGGCGAACACCGGGAACGTCGCGTACAGCTCCCGACCCATGCCGGCGCGCTGCGTGCCCTGCCCGGAGAAGAGCACCGCGAGCTGGCCGCGCGGCGTACCGGTGCCGGTGACGACCGTGCCGGCCGGCTCGCCGGCGGCGAGCGCGCGCATCCCGGCCACCAGGTCGTCGCGGCCGGCGGCGGCGAGCACGGCCCGGTGGTCGAGCACCGACCGGGACACCACCGAGGAGTACGCGACGTCGAGCGGCCGGACGTCGGGGTCGGCGGCCAGCCAGGCGGCCCACCGGCCGGCCTGGGCGGCGAGGGCTTCCGGGGAGCGGGCGGAGAGCAGCACCGGGACGACCGGCCGGTCGACGGGCGCCGGCTCGTCCTCGGCGGGTTCCGGCTCCGGTGCCTGCTCCAGGATGGTGTGCGCGTTGGTGCCGGACACCCCGAACGAGGACACCGCCGCGCGGCGCGGCCGGTCGACGGCCGGCCAGGGCGTGGCCTCGGTGGCGAGCGCGACCGCCCCGGCGTCCCAGTCGATGTGCGGGGACGGCCGGTCCACGTGCAGCGTGGGCGGGACGACGCCGTGCCGCAGCGCCAGCACCATCTTGATCACGCCGGCGACGCCGGCGGCGGCCTGGGTGTGCCCGAGGTTCGACTTGACCGAGCCGAGCAGCACCGGCGGCGCGTCGCCCCGGTCCTGCCCGTACGTGGCCAGCAGCGCCTGCGCCTCGATCGGGTCGCCGAGCGTGGTGCCGGTGCCGTGCGCCTCCACCACGTCGACCTGTTCGGGGGTGAGCCGGGCGTTGGCGAGCGCCTGCCGGATCACCCGCACCTGGGAGGGGCCGTGCGGCGCGCTCAGCCCGTTGGACGCCCCGTCGGAGTTGACCGCGCTGCCCCGGATCACCGCGAGCACCGGATGACCGTGCCGTTGGGCGTCGGAGAGGCGGGCCAGCAGCAGCATGCCGACGCCCTCGGACCAGCCGGTGCCGTCGGCGGCGGCGGCGAACGGCTTGCACCGGCCGTCGGCGGCCAGCCCGCGCTGGCGGCTGAACCCGACGAACACGGCCGGCGTGGGCATCACCGTGACACCGCCGGCCAGGGCCAGCTCGCAGTCGCCGTTGCGCAGCGCCTGCACGGCCAGGTGGATCGCCACCGAGGAGGACGAGCAGGCGGTGTCGATGGTGACCGCCGGCCCCTCCAGCCCCAGCGTGTACGCGATCCGGCCGGAGACGATGCTCGTCGAGTTGCCGGTGAGCGAGTGTCCCTCGCCGTCCTGCCCGGCCTGGGCGAGGATCGCGTCGTAGCCGTGCGCGGCGGCGCCGACGAACACGCCGGTGCGGCTGCCCCGCACGGCCGGCAGCGGCAGCCCGGCCCGTTCGAACGCCTCCCAGGTGGCCTCCAGCAGCAGCCGCTGCTGCGGGTCCATGGCGACGGCCTCGCGCGGGCTGATGCCGAACAGGTCGGCGTCGAAGTCGCCGGCGTCGTAGACGAAGCCCCCCTCGCGCACGTAGCTGGTGCCCGGGTGGTCGGCGTCGGGGTGGAAGAGCCGGTCCAGGTCCCAGCCCCGGTCGGCGGGGAACGGGCCGATCCCGTCGCCGCCGTCGCGGACCAGGTCCCACAGCTGCTCCGGCGACCCGACGCCGCCGGGGTAGCGGCAGGTCATCGCCACGATGGCCACCGGCTCGGTGTCGCGCGCCTCCAGCGCCCGCAGCCGCCGCCGGGTGCGGCGCAGCTCCGAGGTCGTACGCTTCAGGTACTCGACGTACTTCTCGTCCTCGCTGTTCACCGTGGACCTACCTCACTCGGCGTGCCGATGTCGTCGCGGCCGTCGCTCAAGACGTCTCCAGCTCGCGGTCGATCAGGTCGAAGATGTTCTCGGTGGTGGCCGACTCCAGGTCGTCGTCGTCCGCGTCGGCCTGCCGGGCGGTGAGCCGGTCCAGCAGGCCGTGCAGCCGCTCGGTGATCCCGCGGTAGGCCTCGTCGTCCGGGTCCAACCCGGCCAGCGCCGCCTCCAGCCGGTCCAGGTCCGGCCCGAGACCCGCGGTCCGGTCGGCCGGGCCGTCGGGTACGGCGATCCGGGTGGCCAGGTGCGCGGCGAGCGCGGCCGGCGTCGGGTTGTCGAAGACCAGCGTCGCCGGCAGGCGCAGCCCGGTGGCGGCGCCGAGCCGGTTACGCAGCTCGACGGCGGTGAGCGAGTCGAAGCCGAGTTCCCGGAACGCGCGGTCGGGTTCCACCGCGTCCGGGTCGCCGGCGCCGAGCACCACCGCGACGTGGGTCAGCACCAGGTCGCGCAGCGCGCGTTCGCGCCTGTCGGCGGAGAGGCCGCGCAGCGTGTCGGCGAACGCGGGGCCGCCGGCCGCCTCGGTGACCGTGCCGCGTCGGGCGCCGGCCCGGACCAGGGCGGTCAGCAGCGGGTGGACCGGTCCGCCGGTGGGCCGGGTGCTGATCCGCGCGGGCATCAGCGTCGGTCGTTCCGAGCGCCAGGTGGCGTCGAACAGGGCCAGCGCCTCGTCGTCGGTGAGCGCCACCAGGCCGCTGCGTTCCAGCCGGCGCCGGTCGACCGCGCCGAGGTGGCCGGTGATGCCGCTGGCGGTGGCCCACAGGCCCCAGACCAGGGAGACCCCGGGCAGGCCGAGGGAGCGCCGGTGGTCGGCGAGCGCGTCGAGGAACGCGTTGCCGGCGGCGTAGTTGCCCTGGCCCGGGCCGCCCATCAGGCCGGCGGCGGCGGAATAGAGCACGAACGCGGTCAGCTCGTGGTCCCGGGTCGCGCGGTGCAGGTTCCAGGCCGCGTCGACCTTGGGACGCAGCACCGCGGCGAGCCGGTCCGGGGTGAGCGACTCGACGGTGGCGTCGTCGACGACACCGGCGGTGTGCACCACGGCGCGCAGCGGGTGCCGGGCGTCCACCAGGGACAGCACGTCGGCCACGGCGTCCGGGTCGGCCAGGTCGGCGGCGACCAGCTGCACCTCCGCGCCGCCGGCCTTGAGGTCGGCGAGCAGCTCGTCGGCGCCCTCGGCGTCCGGGCCGCGCCGGCTGACCAGCAGCAAGTGCCGGGCGCCGTGTGCGGCGACCAGGTGGCGGCAGAGCAGCGCGCCGAGCGTGCCGGTGGCGCCGGTGACCAGGACGGTGCCGTCGAGCCGGGGCGTGGCCGGGATGCTCAGCGTCAGCTTGCCCACGTGCCGGGCCTGGCTGAGGAACCGGAACGCCTCGGGGGCGCGCCGGACGTCCCAGGTGCGCCGCGGCAGCGGTCGCAGCGCGCCGTCGGCGAACAGCGCCATCAATCGCTGCAGCATCCGGCCGACGACGGCCGGGCCGGCCGCCATCAGGTCGAAGCCCTGGTAGCTGACGCCGGGGTGGTCGGCGGCGACGCGGGCCGGGTCGCGCGGGTCGGTCTTGCCCATCTCGACGAACCGGCCGCCCGGGTCGAGCAGCCGCAGCGACGTGTCGACGTACGCGCCGGCCAGCGAGTTGAGCACGACGTCGACGCCCCGCCCGGCGCGGCGGGCACGGAACTCGTCGGCGAAGTCGAGGGAACGGGAGGAGGCGATGTGGTCGTCGTCGAGGCCGGTGGCCCGCAGCACCGGCCACTTGGCGGGGCTGGCCGTGCCGTAGACCTCGGCGCCGAGGTGGCGGGCGATCTGCACCGCGGCCATGCCGACACCGCCGGTGGCGGCGTGCACCAGCACCGACTCCCCGGCGGTCAGCCGGGCCAGCTCGACCAGGCCGTACCAGGCGGTCAGGAAGACCACCGGGACGCCGGCCGCCTCGCTGTACGACCAGTGGTCGGGGATCCGGGTGACCATGCGGTGGTCGGTGACGGCGACGGTGGCGAACGAGCCGGCGAAGATGCCCATGACCCGGTCGCCGGGGGCCAGCCCGGTGACGCCGGGGCCGACCTCGCGCACCACGCCGGCGCCCTCGCTGCCCAGCACCTGCTGGTCGGGGACCATGCCGAGGGCCAGCACGACGTCGCGGAAGTTCAGCCCGGAGGCGCGCATCTCGACCGCGACGTGTCCGGCCGGCACCGTGCCCTCCCCGACCGGGACGGGCAGCAGCGCCAGGTTCTCCAGCGTGCCCGTCTCGGTCACGTCGAGCCGCCACGGCTGTCCGCCGGCGGGGGGCGCCAGCACGCCGGTGTCGCGGGCCCGGACCAGCCGGGGCGTGAGGGCGGCGCCGTCGCGCAGCGCGAGCTGCGGCTCGCCGGACGCCAGCGCGGCCGGCACCGCGGCCCGCGAGGCGGCGGTGTCGTCGAGGTCGAGGAGCGTGAACCGCCCGGGGTGTTCGGACTGGGCGGAGCGGACCAGCCCCCACACCGCGGCGCGGGCCAGGTCGCGCGGCGCCTCGCCGGGCGCGGCGGCGACCGCGCCCCGGGTGGCCACGACCAGGTGGGTCGCCTCCAGGCGCGGTTCGGCCAGCCACTGCCGCAGCAGCGCCAGCATGTCGCGCGTGGCGTCGTGGGCGTCCGCGTCGGCCCGCTCCGGGTCGGGGTCCGGGCCGCCGCGCAGGTCGATCACGATCTCCGGTACGTCCTCGCCCCGGTCCACCGCGGCGAGGAGCGCGGCCAGGTCGGGGTGGGTGCTCACCCGCTGTCCGGCGTCGGCCAGCGCGTCGACCAGCCCGGTGGCGTCGGGACCGTCGAGCAGCGCCCAGTGGGCCGGGGCCGGGGCGTCGGTGGTCGGCAGCGGGGTCCAGTCCAGGTGGAACACCGAGGTGCGGCGCAGCGCGGCGGCGTCGTCGTGACCGGCGCCGACCGGCCGGAACGTCAGCGACCCGACCTCGGCGACCGGGCGGCCGGCCGGGTCGGCGAGGGTGACGGCGACGGTGTCCGGGCCGAGCGAGCGGATGGTGACCCGCAGCCGGGTGGCCCCGTGGGCGTGCAGCGTGACCGCGCGGAACGTGAACGGCAGCCATCCGCTGCCGGCGTCGGCGGGGGCGCCGAGCAGCGCGGTGGGGCCGGTGGCGTGCAGGGCGGCGTCGAACAGCGCCGGGTGCAGGCCGAACCGGGACGCGTCGGCGGCCTGCGTCTCGGGCAGCGTCACCTCGGCGTACACCTCGTCGCCGTGTCGCCAGACGCGGTGCAGGCAGCGGAACGCGGGGCCGTAGGTGAGGCCGGCGCCGGCGGTGTGGGCGTACCAGTCGTCCAGGTCGGCGTCGACCTCGACGGCGCCGGCCGGCGGCCACTCCCCCGGCCCGGGCGTCGGTTCGGTGGTCTGCGGGGTCAGCAGCCCTTCGGCGTGCCGGGTCCAGTCGGCGGCGGGGTCGTCGGCGGGGCGGGAGTGCAGCGTGACGGCGCGTTCGCCGGTGTCGCCGGGCGGGCCGACGCGGACCTGCACCTGGACGGCGCCGGTGGGCGGCAGCACGAGCGGGCTGATCAGGGTGAGGTCGGCGACCTGGCCGGCGTCGACCTCGTCGCCGGCGCGGACCAGCATGTCGACGACGGCGGTGCCGGGGACGACGACGGTGCGGCCGACGACGTGGTCGGCCAGCCACGGGTGGGTACGCGTGGACAGCCGGCCGGTGAGCACCACGGTCTGGTCGTCGGCGACCGGCAGCGCGGCGCTGAGCAGGGGGTGCGCGGCGTCCTGGAGGCCGGCGGAGGCGACGTCGTGTGCGGGCTGGACGGTGGTGGTGAGCCAGTAGCGCTTCCGGTCGAACGCGTAGGTGGGCAGGTCGACGGTGGGCGCGGGGGCCAGGACCCGGCCGAGGTCGACGGGCAGGCCGATGGTGTGGGCGGTGGCGAGGCTGGTCAACAGCCGCCTCGCGTCGTCGTCACCACGCCGCAGCGTCGACAGCGTGTGGCCGGTGGTGTCGGTGTCGTCGAGGATCGCCGTCACCGGCAGGCTCAGCACCGGATGCGCGGACACCTCCACGAACGTGGTGTGCCCCGCCGCTATCGCCGTGCGGACAGCGGCGTCGAACCGGACGGGTTGACGCAGGTTGGTGTACCAGTAGGTCCCGTCCATGCCCTCGGGTTCGGCCCACTCCCCCGTCACCGACGACACCATCCGGACCTGACCCGGCTGCGGCGACAAGCCCGCCAGGTCGGTGAGCATCCGCTCGCGGATCTGCTCCACGGCGGGGTTGTGCGAGGCGTAGTCGAACGGCACCGGCCTCGCCCGCACCCCCTCGGCCAGCCACTGCTCCCGCAGCTCGTCCAGGATCTGCGGAGGGCCGGACACCACCACATGCCCCGGCCCGTTGAGCACCGCCACCACCGTGCCCGACACACCCTCGATCCGGGCGGCAACCTCCGCCTCGGGCAGATCCACGGCCAGCATCCCGCCCGAACCCGCCAGGGTGGACAACGCGCGCGCCCGCAGGATCACCGCCCGCGCCGCGTCGTCCAACGACAGCACCCCGGCCACGCACGCCGCGGCCATCTCCCCCTGCGAATGCCCGACCACCAACGCCGGCTCGACACCGGCGGCCCGCCACACCTGCGCCAGAGACACACCGACGGCGAACAGCACCGGTTGCAGGATCTCCACCCGACCGAGCCAGGCATCGTCGTCGCCGGTGAGCACCGACACCACGTCCACGTCGAGGTACGGCGCGAACGCCCGCTGACACTCGGCAAGTCGCGTGTCGAACGGTGCACACCGGCCCACCAGACCCGCCGCCATCCGCACCGACTGACCACCCTGACCCGGGAACACGAACACCGGACCCGGCCCGTGCACGGCCACCGAGCCCGTCGCCACGGTCCCGGCCGGCGTGCCCGAGGCCAGGGCGTCCAGGCCGGCCAGCAGCTCCGGGCCCGTCGTGCCGAGCACGGCGGCGCGGTGCTCGAACGCCGAACGCGTCGTCGCCAGCGACCACGCCACCGCCGCCGGGTCGACGTCCTGCCCCGCGCGCAGGTGGGCGGCCAGCCGGGCGGCCTGCGCGGCCACGCCGGTCCGGGTCCGCGCCGACAGCGGCCAGGCCGTGACCTCGGTGTCCACCAGGCCCCTGGTGGCGGGGACCGGCCGGAGGTCCGGCTCGTCGGCCTGCTCGACGACCACGTGGGCGTTGGTGCCGGAGATGCCGAACGACGACACCGCGGCCCGACGCGGCCGCTCCACCACCGGCCACGGCCGGGCCTCGGTCACCAGCTCCACCGAACCCGCCGACCAGTCGATGTGCGGCGACGGCGCGTCCACGTGCAGCGTGGCCGGCACGACGCCGTGTCGCATGGCGAGGACCATCTTGATGATGCCGGCGACGCCGGCGGCGGCCTGGGTGTGCCCGATGTTCGACTTGACCGACCCGAGCAGCAGCGGCGTGTCCCGGTCCTGCCCGTACGTGGCGAGGACCGCCTGTGCCTCGATCGGGTCACCCAACGTGGTGCCGGTGCCGTGCGCCTCCACCACGTCCACGTCCGACGGCGACAGACCGGCGTCGGCCAGGGCCGCCCGGATCACCCGCTGCTGCGACGGCCCGTTCGGCGCGGTCAGGCCGTTGGACGCGCCATCCTGGTTGACGGCGCTGCCGCGAACCACCGCGAGCACCGGGTGGCCGTGGCGGCGGGCCTCGGAGAGCCGTTCCAGGAGCAGCACGCCGACGCCCTCGCCCCAGCCGGTGCCGTCGGCGGCGGCGGCGAACGCCTTGACCCGCCCGTCGGCGGCCAGGCCGCGCTGGCGGGAGAACTCGACGAACAACCCGGGTGTGGCCATCACGGTCACGCCGCCGGCCAGCGCCAGGTCGCACTCGCCCCGGCGCAGCGCCTGCACGGCCAGGTGGAACGCGACCAGCGACGAGGAGCACCCGGTGTCCACCGACACGGCCGGCCCTTCCAGGCCCAGCGCGTACGACACCCGGCCGGAGACCACGCTCGCCGCGTTGTCGGTGCCGCCGAAGCCGGCCGCCTCGTCGGCGGCGACGAGCAGCAGCGCCCGGTAGTCCTGGCCGTTGGTGCCGGCGAACACGCCGGTACGGGAGCCGCGCAGCGACTCCGGCACCACGCCGGCCCGCTCGATCGCCTCCCACGACGCCTCCAGCAGCAGCCGCTGCTGCGGGTCCATGGCGGCGGCCTCCCGCGGCGAGATGCCGAAGAACGCCGGGTCGAAGTCGCCCGCGTCGTGCACGAACGCGCCCTGGTCGGTGTACGTGGTGCCGGACGCCGCCGGGTCGACGTCGACGAGCGTGTCCGGGTCCCAGCCCCGGTCGGTGGGGAAGGCTCCGACCGTGTCGACGCCGTCGGCGACGATCCGCCACAGCCCTTCCGGGTCGCTGACCCCGCCGGGGAAGCGGCAGGCCATGGCCACCACGGCCACCGCCTCCTCGTCCGCGACGGTGGTCACCGGGTCGGTCGGCGCGGGCGCCGGCTCGCCGCCGAGCAGCGTGGCCAGCAGCATCCGGGCCAGCGCCACCGGGTTGGGGTGGTCGAAGACCAGCGTGGTGGGCAGCGGCTGGCCGGTCGCGGTGACCAGGCGGTTGCGCAGCTCCACCGCGGTCAGCGAGTCGAAGCCGAGGTCCCGGAACGCGGTGCCGGCCGGGATCGCGGCGGCGTCGGCGTGCCCGAGCACGTCGGCGGCGAGGTCCCGGACCAGGTCGGTGAGCGTCTCCTCGCGCCGGGCCGCGCCCAGCCCGGCGAGCCGGGCCAGCAGGGCGGCGGCCGGACCGTCGTCGGCGTCGTCGGCCGGCGCGCCGCCGTCGAGCGCGGCCCTGGCCTCCGGTACGCCCTCCAGCAGCGGCCGGCGCCGGGCGGAGGCGTACGCCGGGGCGAACCGGGACCAGTCCACGTCGGCGACGGTGAGCGTCACGTCGTCGTGGTCGAGGGCCTGTCGCAGGGCGTTCATCGCCACGTCGGCGTCCATCGGCGGCACACCCCGGCGGCGCAGCGCGCGGTCGGAGTCGGCCACGTGCATGCCGCCCTCGCCCCAGGAGCCCCAGGCGATCGCGGTGCCGGCGAGCCCGTCGCCGTGCCGCCGCTGCGCCAGCGTGTCCAGGTAGGCGTTGCCGGCCGCGTACGCCGCCTGTCCGGCGCTGCCCCAGGTGGCGGCGATGGACGAGTAGAGGACGAACGCGTCCAGGTCGTCGCCGGCGAGCAGCTCGTGCAGGTGCGCCGCGCCGGAGACCTTGCCGGCGGTCACCTCGGCCAGTTCGGCGGGCGTGACGTCGGCGAGCGGGGTGGTCTGGGGAAGCCCGGCGGTGTGCAGCACGGCGCGGATCGGCGGGCCGTCGGCGCGGAGCCGGTCGAGCAGCGCGGCGACCGCGTCCCGGTCGGCGAGGTCGCACGCGGCGACGGTCACCCGGGCGCCCCGCTCACGCAGCTCGGCGGCGAGGTCGACCGCGCCGGGCGCGTCCGGGCCGCGCCGGCTGACCAGCGCCACGTGTTCGGCGCCGGCCTCGGCGAGCCAGCGGGCGGCGCGCGCGCCGAGGCCGCCGGTGCCGCCGGTGACCAGGACGGTTCCGGTGGGCGTGAACCGGCGTACCGGGGATCGGTCGCCGATCGGTGCGCGGACCAGGCGGCGGACCAGGACGCCGGGGCCGCGTACCGCGATCTGGTCCTCGCCGGGCGGCGCGGCCAGCAGCGCGGCGAGCCGGCCGGCGGCGCGGGCGTCGGGCGCGGCGGGCAGGTCGACCAGGCCGCCCCAGCGGTGCGGGGCCTCCACGCCGACCACCCGGCCGAGGCCCCAGAGGGCACCCTGCCCGGGGTCGGTGCCCCGGTCGTAGGCGGTGGCGGCGACGCCGTTGCGGGTGACCAGCCACAGTGGCGCGTCGAGGCCGGCGTCGCCGAGCGCCTGGGTCAGGATGAGCGTGGCGGCCAGGCCGGGCAGGAGCGCGCCGTCCGCCGGCTCCCAGGCGAGCAGCGACACCACCCCGGCGACGTCGGCGGGCGCGGTGTGCTCGGTGAGTGCTGCGGCGAGCGCGGTCCGGTCGGCGTCGGGCGCCACGGTCAGCGGGCGCACGTCGGCGCCGGCGGCGGCGAGCGCGTCGCGCACGGCGGTGACGGCCGGGTCGTCCTGGTGGCCGGCGGGCAGCGCCAGCAGCCACGTCCCGTCCGGCGGGGCGGCGGCGGGCTCGCCGGCGGCCTGCCACTGCACGCGGTAGCGCCAGCCGTCGAGCCGGCCGTGCTCCTGCTGCCGCCGCCGCCAGCCGGCGAGGACGGGCAGCAGCGTCCGCAGCGACTCGGCCGCGTCGGCGTCGTCGACCGCCAGGGTGTCGCGCAACGCGTCCAGGTCGGCGCGGTCGACGGCGTCCCAGAAGCGGTGGTCGAGCAGGCCGGCGGCGACGGCCGGGGCGGCCGGTTCGCCGGCGGGCACCCAGTAGTGCTGCCGCTGGAACGGGTAGGTGGGCAGGTCGACGAGGCGGCCGGGGTGGCCGGCGAAGGCGGGCCGCCAGTCCACCGCCGTCCCGGCGGTGTGCAGGGCGGCGAGGGACCGGTGGAACCGGTCGAGGCCGCCCTCGTCGCGGCGCAGGCTGCCGGTGACCGTGACCGCGTCCGGCCCGGCGACGGCCTCGGCGCTGTCCTGCACCGCCATGGTGAGCACCGGGTGGGCGCTGACCTCGACGAAGGTGCGGTACCCGGCGGCGGTGAGGTCACGGACGGCGTCGTCGAAGCGGACCGTCTCGCGCAGGTTGCGGTACCAGTAGTCGGCGTCGAGGCCGGCGGTGTCCGTCCAGTCGCCGGTGACGGTGGACCGGAACCGCACCGTGCCGGAGCGGGGTTCGATCTCCGCGAGCCGGGCCAGGAGTCGCTCGCGCAGCGGTTCGACGTGCGCGGAGTGGGAGGCGTAGTCCACCGGCACCCGCCGCACCCGCACCTCGCGGGACTCGTAGTGCGCCACCAGCTCGTCCAGTGCGGCGGCGTCGCCGGAGACCACCACCGAGGTCGGCCCGTTGACCGCGGCGAGCGCCACCCGCCCGTCCCACCGGCCGATCGTCTCGGTGGCCTCGCCGGCGGTGGTCGCCACGGACACCATGCCGCCGTCGCGGGCCAGCTCCGCGATGACCCGGCTGCGCAGCGCCACCACGGCGGCGGCGTCGTCGAGGCTGAGCCCGCCGGCCACGTACGCGGCGGCGATCTCGCCCTGCGAGTGGCCGATGACCGCCGACGGGTGCACGCCGTAGGAGCGCCACAGCGCGGCCAGGGACACCCCGACCGCGAACAGCGCGGGCTGCACCACGTCGACGCGCTCCAGCGACGGCGCGTCCGGCGCGCCGCGCACCACGTCGAGCAGCGACCAGTCCACGTACGGGCGCAGCGCCTGCGCGCAGGCGGTCAGCTCCGCCGCGAACACCGGTGCGGTGGCGAGCAGGTCGGCGGCCATGCCGACCCACTGCGACCCCTGGCCGGGGAAGACGAACGCCACCTCGCCCGCCTCCCGGGCGGCCCCGGTGACGAGCTGCGGGGCGGGCCGGTCGTCGGCGAGCGCGTCCAGCGCGGCGGTCAGCTCGTCCCGGTCGGCGGCGAGCACCACGGCGCGGTGCTCCAGCGGCGAGCGGGACACCACCGACGTCCAGGCGACGTCGGCCGGCGCGAGCGCCGGGTCGGTGGCCAGGCGCGCGGACCAGCGCGCGGCCTGCTGGCGCAGCGCGGTGCGGGTCCGGCCGGTGACCAGCACCGGCGCGGTCCGGTCGGCCGGGGTGGCCGGCTCCGGGGCCTCCTCGGTGGACTGTTCCAGGATCAGGTGGGTGTTGGTGCCGCTCATCCCGAACGAGGAGACGGCGGCCCGGCGGGGCCGGTCGACCGCCGGCCAGGGTGTGGGCTCGGTGACCAGGCGGACCGCGCCGGCGGTCCAGTCGACGTGCGGCGTGGGTTCGTCGACGTGCAGCGTGGCCGGCACGATCCCGTGCCGCATGGCGTGGACCATCTTGATGATCCCGGCGATGCCGGCGGCGGCCTGGGAGTGGCCGAGGTTCGACTTGACCGACCCGAGCAGCAGCGGCGTGGAGCGGTCCTGCCCGTACGTGGCCAGCAGCGCCTGCGCCTCGATCGGGTCGCCGAGCACGGTGCCGGTGCCGTGCGCCTCCACCACGTCCACCAGGTCGGGGGTGAGCTTCGCGCCGGCCAGCGCCGCCCGGATGACCCGCTGCTGGGAGGGGCCGTTCGGGGCGGTCAGGCCGTTGGACGCGCCGTCGGAGTTCACCGCCGAGCTGCGGATCACCGCGAGCACCGGGTGGCCGTTGCGGCGGGCGTCGCCGAGGCGTTCCAGGAGCAGCATGCCGACGCCCTCGGACCAGCCGGTGCCGTCGGCGGCGGCGGCGAACGACTTGCACCGCCCGTCGGCGGCCAGGCCGCGCTGGCGGGAGAACTCGACGAACGGGCCGGGGGTGGCCATCACGGTCGCGCCGCCGGCCAGCGCCAGCCCGCACTCGCGTTCCCGCAGCGCCTGGCAGGCCAGGTGCACCGCGACCGACGACGACGAGCAGGCGGTGTCCACCGTGATCGACGGCCCCTCCAGGCCGAACGTGTAGGCGAGCCGGCCGGAGACCACGCTGGCGGCGGTGCCGGTGAGCACGTACCCCTCGGCGTTCGGGGCGCGGTGCAGCACGGCGGCGTAGTCCTGCCCGGACGTGCCGACGAAGACGCCGGTGCGGCTGCCGCGCAGCGACAGCGGCGCCACGCCGGCCCGTTCGAACAGCTCCCAGGTGACCTCCAGCAGCAGCCGCTGCTGCGGGTCCATGGCGACCGCCTCGCGCGGTGACACGCCGAACAGCGCGGCGTCGAACTGCCCGGCGTCGGCCAGGAACCCGCCGGAGGCGGTGTACGAGGTGCCGGCGTTCTCCGGGTCGGGGTGGTGCAGCAGGTCGAGGTCCCAGCCCCGGTCGGCGGGGAAGTCGCCGATCGCGTCGCCGCCGTCGGCGACGAACCGCCACAGCTGTTCCGGGGTGGTGATCCCGCCGGGGTAGCGGCAGCTCATCGCCACCACGGCCACCGGCTCGGACTCCTGGGCGGTGACCTCGCGCAGCCGCTGGCGGGTCTGGTGCAGCTCGGTCACGACCCGGGTCAGGTACTCCCGGAGTCGCTGCTCGTCCCCCGCCGGTCCGGTGCTGCCCACTGCCGTGTCCGCCATGGTCGATCTCGCTCCCTGGTGTGCCACGCGTGCCTCAGGACAGCCCGAGATCGCGGTCGAGAAGGTCGAAGAGCTCCTGGTTGCTGGCCGTCCGCAGCCGGTCGGCCACGTCGCCGGCCGGCTCGTCCGGTTCGTCGGCGCCGAGGCGTTCCAGCAGCCGTTGCAGCCGCATGGTGATCCGCACCCGGCCGAGGTCGTCGCGCTCGCGCAGCGTGAGCGCCTCCTCCAGCCGGTCCAGCTCCTCACCGGTGGGCAGCTCGCCCGCCGACGCCTCGTCGACGAGCTGGGCGCGCAGGTGCTCGGCGAGGGCCTGCGGGGTCGGGTAGTCGAACACCACCGAGCTGGCCGGGGCGAGGCCGGTGAGCCGGACCAGCCGGCCGCGCAGCTCCACCGCGGTCAGCGAGTCGAAGCCGAGGTCCCGGAACGGCCGGTCGGCGTCGAGGGCGTACGGGCTGTCGTGGCCGATCACCTCGGCCGCGGCGGCCCGGATCAGGTCCACCAGCAGCCGGTTCTGCTCGGTGGTGGTGAGGTCGGCCAGGCGCTTGCGCAGCGCGGCGAGCGTCTCCGTGCCGCCGGTGTCGGCCGGGTCGGTCCCGGCGGCCGGCGTCGCCACCTCGGGCAGGTCGGCGATCAGCGGGCGGGGTCGGGCGGCGGCGAAGACCGGGGCGAAGCGCGCCCAGTCGACGTCGGCGACGGTGAGCACCGTGCCGTCGCCCTCGATCGCGGCGCGCAGCGCGGCCATCGCCGGTTCCCGGTCCAGCAGGGTGACGCCGCGCCGGCTCATCGCGGTGGCGTGGTCGTCGCTGACCATGCCGCCGCCGGCCCACGGTCCCCAGTCGACCGACACCACCCGGGCCCGTCCGGCCGGGCGGGACTGCGCCCAGGCGTCGAGGAAGGCGTTGCCCGCCGCGTACGCGCCGTGGTCGCCGACGCCCCAGGTGGCGGCGATGGAGGAGAAGTAGACGACCAGCTCCAGCGGCTCCGGGTCGAGCAGTTCGTCGAGGTGGCGGGCGCCGGCGGTCTTGCCGGAGACCACGTCGGCCAGTTCGTCGGTGGTGACCGCGCGCAGCGGGTTGAGCCGGCCGACGCCGGCGGCGTGCACGACTGCCCGTACCGTCTCGCCGTCGGCGCGCAGCGCGTCGACGAGCCCGGCGACGGCGGCGCGGTCGGCCAGGTCGCAGGCGAGTACGCGGGCGTGCGCGCCGAGGTCGGCCAGTTCGGCCACGGTGTCGGCGACGCCGGGGGCGTCCGGTCCGCGCCGGCTGACCAGGATCAGCCGGCGGGCGCCGTGCCGGGCGAGCCAGCCGGCGGCGTACCGGCCGATGGCGCCGGTGCCGCCGGTGACGAGCACGGTGTCCGGGGGCTGCCAGGTCGGGGTGTCCGGCCGGTCGGGGCGGGGCGCGCGGGCCAGCCGGCGCAGGTGCACGCCGGACGGGCGGACCGCGAGCTGGTCCTCGCCGTCGGCGTTGGTCAGCGCCCGGACCAGGTGGTCCCCGGCGCCGCCGTCGAGATCGGCCGGCAGGTCGATCAGGCCGCCGGCGTGCGCCGGGTGTTCCAGCGCGGTGACCAGGCCGAGTCCCCAGGTGGTGGCCTGGGCTGGCCGGGTGAGCGGGTCGACCGCGCCGGTGCTGACGGCCTGCCGGGTGAGCAGCCACAGCGGTCCGGTGGGCGGGGAGTCGGTGACGGCCTGGACGAGGGCCAGGTTGCCGGTGAGTCCGGCCGGCACGGCCGGGTGGGCGGGATGCGGGCGCTCGTCCAGGGCGAGCAGCGACACGATCCGGGTCGGCCGGTCCGGCAGTTGCCCGGCCAGCTCGGCGCGCGCGACGGTGGCCGGATCGACGGTGAGCAGGCGGGCGTCGCCGCCGTGGTCGCCGATCAGCGCGGCGATCCGGCCGGCCAGGTCGGTCGCGGCGTCGGACGCCACGAGCAGCCAGTCACCGGCGGCGGGGCCGGCGGTGAGCTGCCGCCGGGGCCAGGTGATCCGGTAGCGCCAGCCGTCGGCGAGCGCGTCGGCGCGTCGCCGCTGGTGCCAGTCGGCGAGTGTGGGGAGCTGGTCGCGCAGCGGCCGGTCCGGGTCCACGCCGAACCGGGTGGCGAGGGCGTCGCCGTCGCCGGCGGTGACGACCTGCCAGAACGCGTCGTCGACCGGGTCGGCGGCGGCCGGCGCGGCGACGCCCACCAGTTCGCCGTCGCCGACCGGCCAGTACCGCTGGTGGCGGAACGGATAGGTGGGCAGGTCGACGGGTGCGGCGGCGGGCAGCAGCGCGGCCCAGTCCACGGGTACGCCGTGGCAGTGCAGCCGGGCCAGCGCGCCGAGCAGGGCGTCGACCTCGTCCCGGCCGCGGCGTTGCACGCCGGTGACCAGCGGGCCGCCGTCCGGCAACGCGTCCGCGGCCAGCGCGGTGAGCACCGTGTCCGGGCCGATCTCCAGCAGCGTGCCCACGCCGAGGTCGCGCAGGTGGGTGACGGTGTCGCCGAAACGCACCGCCTCCCGGACGTGGCGGACCCAGTAGTCGGGGGTGCAGACCAGGTCGGCGTCGGCGACCCGGCCGGTCAGGTTCGACACCAGCGGCACGGTCGGCGGGGCGTAGTCGAGGCCGGCGGCGACGGTGGCGAACTCGGCCAGCATCGGCTCCATCAGCGGGCTGTGGAACGCGTGGCTGACGGCGAGCCGCTTCACCCGTACGCCGAGGGCGGTGAAGTGGTCGGCGAGCGCGGCCAGCGCGTCGTCGGCGCCGGCGACCACGACGGCGGCCGGGCCGTTGACGGCGGCGATCGCGGCCCGGTCGCCGTGGCCGGTGAGTGCGTCGGCCACCTCGGTCTCGCCGGCAGCCACGGCGAGCATGCCGCCGCCGGCCGGCAGCGCCTGCATGAGCCGGCCGCGGTGGCCGACCAGCGTGCACGCGTCGGCCAGGGTGAACACCCCGGCGACGTACGCGGCGGTGATCTCGCCGACCGAGTGCCCGGCGACCAGGTCGGGACGTACCCCCCAGTCGGCGAGCTGCCGGTGCAGCGCCACCTCGACGGCGAAGAGCCCGGCCTGGGTGAAGGCGGTCTGGTCCAGCAGCGCGGCCTCGGCGCTGCCCTCGGGCGCGAACAGCACGCTCTTGAGCGGCCGGGGCAGGTGCGCGTCGAGGTGCTGGCAGACCTCGTCGAGCGTCTCGGCGAAGGCGGGCAGCGTCTGGTAGAGCTCCCGGCCCATGCCGGCGTGCTGGGCGCCCTGCCCGGAGAAGAGCACGGCGAGCGTGCCTCCGGACGCGGCGACGTCCCGGTGCACGGCGGGGTGGCTCTCCCCGGCGGCCAGGGCGCGCAGCGCGGCCAGTCGGGTGTCCGGGTCGGCGGCCAGCAGCACCGCGCGGTGCCGCAGGTGGGAGCGGGCGGTGGCGAGCGTCCACCCGACCGGGGCGGCGTCGTCGCCGGTCGCCGAGGTCCCGTCGCCGGTGGCGTCCGGCCCGGTCGGCTCGGCGGCGGCCAGAGCGGCGGCGGCCGGGCCGGTGAGCCGGGCGGCCAGGCGGGCGGCCTGGGCGCGCAGCCCGTCCTCGTCGGCGGCGGAGAGCGGCCACGGCAGCAGCGGCAGCGCCGGACGCGGGACGTCCTCCCGCTCGGGCGGGTCCCCGACCGGCGGGGCCGCCTCCAGGACGACGTGGGCGTTGGTGCCGCTCACCCCGAACGCGGACACCGCCGCCCGCCGGGGGCGGTCCGTCTCCGGCCAGGGCCGGGCCTCGGTGAGCAGCGACACCGCGCCGTCGGACCAGTCGACGTGCGGGGTGGGCTCGTCCACGTGCAGCGTCGGCGGGAGCACGCCGTGCTGCAACGCCAGCACCATCTTGATCACGCCGGAGACGCCGGCGGCGGCCTGCGTGTGGCCGATGTTGGACTTGACCGAGCCGAGCAGCAGCGGCCGGTCGGCGGGCCGGTCCTGCCCGTAGGTGGCCAGCAGCGCCTGCGCCTCGATCGGGTCGCCGAGGCGGGTGCCGGTGCCGTGCCCGTCGACCGCGTCCACGTCGGCCGGGGCGAGGCCGGCGTTGGCCAGCGCCTGCCGGATGACCCGCTGCTGGGCGGGCCCGTTCGGCGCGGTGAGGCCGTTCGAGGCGCCGTCGGAGTTGGTCGCCGAGCCGCGTACCACGGCCAGCACCCGCCGGCCGTCGCGGCGGGCGTCGGAGAGTCGTTGCAGCAGCACCAGGCCGGCGCCCTCGCCCCATCCGGTGCCGTCGGCGGCCCCGGCGAAGGACTTGCACCGGCCGTCGGCGGCGAGGCCGCGCTGGCGGGCGAACTCCAGGAACGGCCCGGGCGTGGCCATCACGGTCACGCCGCCGGCCACCGCGAGGTCGCACTCGCCGGCGCGCAGCGACTGCACCGCGAGGTGCAGCGCGACCAGCGACGACGAGCAGGCGGTGTCCACGGTGACCGAGGGGCCCTGCAACCCGAACGTGTAGGAGAGCCGGCCGGAGACCACGGCCGCCGCGTTGCCGGTGGCCTGGTAGCCCTCCGTCTCGGCCCGGGCGGCCATCAGCAGCGTGGCGTAGTCCTGCCCGTTGGTGCCGACGAACACGCCGGTGCCGCTCTCCCGCAGCCCGTCCGGCGGCAGGCCGGCCCGTTCGAACAGCTCCCACCCGGTCTGCAGCAGCAGGCGCTGCTGCGGGTCCATCACCAGCGCCTCGCGGGGCGAGATGCCGAACAGGCCGGCGTCGAAGCCGCCGACGTCGGTGACGAAGCCACCCTCGCGGGCGTACGAGGTGCCGGGGGCGTCCGGGTCGGGGTCGTAGATGGCGTCGAGGTCCCAGCCCCGGTCGGCGGGGAACGGGCCGATGGCGTCGCGGCCCTCGACGACGAGGCGCCACAGCTCCTCCGGGCTGTCGACCCCGCCCGGGTAGCGGCAGCTCATGGCCACCACGGCGATCGGTTCGTCGAGCGCGGCGACGGCCCGGGTGGGCGCGGCGGCGGCCTCGGTGACGCCGAGGATCCGGTCGGCCAGCCAGCCGGCGAGCAGGTCCGGGGTGGGCCGGTCGAAGACCAGGGTGGCGGGCAGCCGCAGCCCGACCGCCTCGGCGATCCGGTTGCGCATCTCCACCGCGCTGAGCGAGTCGAAGCCGATGTCCCGGAACGGCCGGTCCGCGCCGACCGCCTCGGCGGAGGCGTGGCCGAGCACGGCGGCGGCGTGCATCCGGACCAGTTCCAGCAACGCCCGGCGGCGCTCCGGCGCGGCCAGGCCGGCGAGCCGGCCGCGCAGCGGGGACGCCTCGGCCGGCTCGTCGTCGGTGCGGGCGGCGGCGAGCAGGCGGGCGACCTCGGGCAGTTCCTCGATCAGCGGGCGGGGGCGGGCCAGCGCGTACGTCTGGTGGAACCGGTCCCAGGCGATGTCGGCCACGGCGAGCGTGACCTCGTCCTGGGCCAGCGCCCGGGCCAGCACGGCGACCGCCAGCTCGGGGCGCATCGGCCGGACGCCGGAGCGGAACATCTGGTCGGCGGCGCCCTCGGTGTCCATCATGCCGCCGCCGTCCCAGGCCCCCCAGGCCACGGCCGTGGCGCGCCGGCCGCGCCGGCGCCGGTCCTCGGCGAGCGCGTCGAGGAACGCGTTGCCGGCGGCGTACCCGCCCTGCAGGCCGCCACCCCAGACGCCGGCGCCGGAGGAGAACAGCACGAACGCGGCCACGTCGTCGCCGAAGGTCCGGTCGAGGTTGACCGCGCCGGCCACCTTGGCGCGCAGGGCGTCGGCGAGCTCGGCCGGGCCGGTGGCGTCGAGCGGTCCGGCGTGCGCGACGCCGGCGGCGTGGAAAACCGCGTCGATCCGGACGTCGAGCCGGTCGACCAGGTCGCGCAGGGAGTCGGGGTCGGCGACGTCGCAGGCCGCCACCGTGACGGTCGCGCCGAGCGCGGTCAGCTCCGCCCCCAGCTCGGCCGCACCGGGGGTGGCCGGGCCCTGCCGGCCGGTGAGCACGAGGTGCTCGGCGCCGTCGCGGGCCAGCCAGCGGGCCACGTGCGCGCCGAGCGAGCCGAGGCCGCCGGTGACCAGGACCGTGCCGGCGGGCCGCCAGCCGCCGCCGTCCGGCGCGCTGTCGCCGCCGGCGCGGGCGAGCCGGCGGCCGAACAGCCCGGAGGGGCGTACGGCGAGTTGGTCCTCGTCGCCGACACCGGCGAGCACGACGGCCAGCCGGCCCCGGGCGCGCCGGTCCAGGACGGCCGGCAGGTCGACCAGGCCGCCCCAGCGGTCCGGGTGTTCCAGCGCGACGACCCGGCCGAGGCCCCAGACCGGGGCCTGCCACGGGTGGTCGAGCGGGTCGGCGCGGCCGGTGCTGACGGCGCCCCGGGTGGCGCACCACAGCGGCGCGGTGAGGCCGGCGTCGCCGAGGGCCTGGACGAGGGCGAGCGTGCCGGCGAGCCCGGCGGGTACGACCGGGTGGTCGGGGTGGCCGGCCTCGTCGAGCGCCAGCAGTGAGAGCACGCCGGTGATGTCGTAGAGCCCGGCCAGATGTGCGGCCAGCGCCGCCCGGTCGGGTTCGGCGACGGTGACCGGCACGACGCCGGCGCCGGCCTCGCCGAGGGCCGCCACCACCTGCCCGACCAGGGCGTCACCGGCGTGGGCGGCCGGCGCGACGAGCAGCCAGGTGCCGGTGAGCCGGGCGGTCGACGCGGCGGGGAGCGGCGCCCACCGGACCCGGTACCGCCAGGCGTCCGCTGTGGATTCGTCGCGGCGGCGTTGCCGCCAGTCGGCGAGCACCGGCAGCGCCTCGCCCAGCGCCCGCGCCTCGGTGCCGTCGACGTCCAGGGCGGCGGCGAGCGCGTCGGCGTCGGCCCGCTCGACGGCGTCCCAGAACTGCCGGTCGGCCTGGTCCTCGACGGCCGCCACCGGCCCGGTGCGCACCGGCGAGTCGGGCCAGTAGCGCTGGCGGTGGAAGGCGTACGTGGGCAGCGGCACCGCCGGTCCGGCGGGGACGCCGCAGACCGCGGTCCAGTCCACGCCGACGCCGCGGGTGTGCAGCTCGGCCAGCGCGGTGAGCAGCCGCGGCCAGCCGCCGGCGTCACGGCGCAGCGTGTTCACCACGGCGGCCTCGTGCTCGGCGTCGTCGATCGTCTCCTGCATGCCGAAGCTGAGCACCGGGTGCGGGCCGATCTCCAGGAACACCTGGTGCCCGTCGGCGAGCAGCGTCCGGACGGCCTGCTCGAAGTTCACCGTCTGGCGCAGGTTGCGGTACCAGTAGTCGGCGTCGAGCGTGGTGGTGTCGGTGGGCAGGCCGGTGAGCGCGGAGTAGAACGGCACCTCGGCCGGGCGGGCGGTGATGTCGGCCAGGCTGTCCAGGAGCCGGTCGGCGACGGCCTCGACGTGCGGCGAGTGGGAGGCGTAGTCGACGTCGAGCGGGCGGATCCGCACGTCGTCGGCGGTGCAGGCGGCGACCAGCTCGGCCAGCGCGTCCGGGTCGCCGGCGACCACCACCGAGCCGGGACCGTTGACCACGGCCACGCAGAGCCGCCCGTCCCAGCGTCGCAGCATCCGCTCGACCCGGTCGGCGGGCAGGCCGACCGAGGCCATGCCGCCCCGGCCGGCGATGTCGGCGAGCACCTGACTGCGCAGCGCGACGATGCGGGCGGCGTCCTCGAGGGAGAGCGCGCCGGCCACGCAGGCGGCGGCGATCTCGCCCTGGGAGTGCCCGACCACCGCGCCCGGGCGTACGCCGAGGGACCGCCACAGCCGGGCCAGGGAGACCATCACGGCCCAGAGTGCGGGCTGCACCACGCCGGAGGCGACCAGGGGCGGCGCGCCGTCGGCGCCGCGCAGCACGTCGGTGAGCGACCAGTCGACCCAGGGCGCGAGGACCGCTTCGCACTCGGCGATGGAGGCGGCGAAGACGGGTGAGCTGTCCAGCAGGTCGACGGCCATGCCGGGCCAGTGACCGCCGTGGCCGGAGAAGACGAAGACGGGCGCCGGGTTGCGCAGCGCGGTCCCGGTGACCACTGTCGGCACGGTTTCGCCGTCGACCAGGGCGGTGAGGCCGCGGACCAGGCCGTCGGGATCCTGACCGAGGACGACGGCCCGGTGCGGGAACGCCGCACGGGTGGCGGTCAGCGCGTACGCCACCTCGGCCGGCCCGTACTCGGGGTAGGCGGCGAGGTGGGCGCGCAGTCGGGCGGCCTGTTCGGGGAGCGCGGCCCGGTCGGCGGCGGAGAGCGCGAGCGCGACGACGCCGGCGTCGGTGGCGGCGCCGGGCCGGAACTCGGCCGGGGCGGCGGGTTCGGGGGTGTGTTCGAGGACGACGTGGGCGTTGGTGCCGGAGATGCCGAACGAGGACACGGCGGCCCGGCGGGGCCGGTCCCGGTCGGGCCAGGGCGTCGGGGCGGTGGCGAGGGTGACCGCGCCGGTGGTCCAGTCGATGTGCGGGGACGGCTCGTCGACGTGCAGCGTCGGTGGCACGATGCCGTGCCGCATGGCCAGGACCATCTTGATCACCCCGGCGACGCCGGCGGCGGCCTGGGTGTGGCCCAGGTTCGACTTCACCGACCCGAGCAGCAGCGGCCGGCCGGCCGGCCGGTCCTGCCCGTACGTCGCGAGCAGCGCCTGCGCCTCGATCGGGTCACCGAGCGTGGTGCCGGTGCCGTGCGCCTCCACCGCGTCCACGTCGGCGGTGCCCAGCCGTGCGTTGGCCAGGGCCTGCCGGATCACCCGCTGCTGCGACGGACCGTTCGGCGCGGTCAACCCGTTGGACGCGCCGTCGGAGTTGACGGCGGTGCCGCGCACGACGGCGAGGATCCGGCGGCCCTCCCGCTGGGCGTCGGCGAGCCGTTGCACCAGCAGGACGCCGGTGCCCTCGCCCCAGCCGGTGCCGTCGGCGGCTGCGGCGAACGACTTGCACCGGCCGTCCGGGGACAGGCCGCGCTGGCGGGAGAACTCGATGAACGTGCCGGGCGTCGCCATCACGGTCACACCGCCGGCCAGCGCCAGGTCGCACTCGCCGGAGCGCAGCGCCTGCGCGGCGAGGTGCAGCGCCACCAGCGAGGACGAGCACGCGGTGTCTACCGTGACGGCCGGACCCTCCAGCCCGAACGAGTAGGCCACCCGGCCGGACAGCACGCTGGCGGAGGTGCCGGTGCCGATGTAGCCCTCGACCTCGGCGGGCAGCTCCATCAGGCGGGAGGCGTAGTCGTGGTACATCACGCCGGCGAACACGCCGGTGCGCGAGCCACGCAGCGTCGCCGGGTCCAGGCCGGCGGACTCGAACGCCTCCCACGAGGTCTCCAGCAGCAGCCGCTGCTGCGGATCCATCGCCAGGGCCTCACGCGGGCTGATGCCGAAGAAGCCGCTGTCGAACTCCGGCGCGCCGTAGAGGAAGCCGCCGTGGCGGGTGTAGGAGGTGCCGCTGTGGTCGGGGTCGGGGTCGAACAGCGACTCCAGGTCCCACCCCCGGTCGGCGGGGAACTCGGAGATCCCGTCGCCGCCGGCGGCCAGCAGCTCCCACAACTGGTCCGGGTTGTCCACCCCGCCCGGGTAGCGGCAGGCCATCCCGACGATCGCGATCGGCTCGTCCGGGCCGGTGGTGGTGGCGGTGTCGGGCGCGGCGGTGGTGTCGGCGCGGGCGCCGGCCAGTTCGGCGTACACCTGGCCGGCGAGGATCTGCGGCGTCGGGTAGTCGAAGACGAGCGTGGACGGCAGTCGCAGCCCGGTCGCGGCGTTGACCCGGTTACGCAGGTCCACGGCGGTCAGCGAGTCGAAGCCCAGTTCCCGGAACGCCCGGTCGGCCGGCACCGCGTCCGCGCCACCGTGCCCGAGGACCTGCGCGACCAGGCCCCGGACCAGCGCGTCGACCTGGTCGCGGGCCTCCTGCGGGTCCAGGCCGGCCAGCCGGTCGGCCCAGTTGCCCCGGCCGGCCTGCCGGCGGGTGGTGACCGGGCCGAGCAGCGCGCGCAGCAGGGACGGCACCCGGCCGCCGACGATCTGCGACCGCATCGCCGGTACGTCGACGACGGCCGGCACGAGCGTGGCCCGCCCGGCGGTCAGCGCGGCGTCGAACAGTTCCAGCCCGACCTCGGGGCTCATCGCGGCGAGGCCGGCCCGGGTGGAGCGGGCCCGGTCGACGTCGGACTGGGACGCGGCCATGCCACCGGTGTCCCACATGCCCCAGGCGAGGCTGACCGCCGGCAGGCCGTCCTGCCGGCGGTACGCCGCCAGCGCGTCCAGCACACCGTTCGCGGCGGCGTACGCGGCCTGGCCGGGCGAGCCGAGCACCCCGGCGACGGAGGAGAAGAGCACGAACAGGTCCAGGTCGAGGTCGCGGGTGGCCTCGTGCAACCACCACGCGGCAGTGGCCTTCGGGGCGAGCACGTTCGCCAACCGGTCCGGCGAGATCGCCGACACCACGCCGTCGTCCAGAACCCCGGCGGTGTGCACCACCCCGGCGAGCCGACCGGACACCCCGGCGACCAGCCGGTACACCTGATCCCGATCGGTCACATCGGCGGCGACCACCGACACCGACGCACCCAACCCGGCCAACCGCTCGACCAACGCCGCCGCGCCCGACGCGGCCGAACCCTGCCGCGACACCAACACCAACGACCGCACCCCGTACCCGGCCACCAGATGCTCCGCCACCAGGGCACCCAGCGCCCCCGTGCCACCGGTCACCAGCACCGTGCCGCCGGACACAGCCGCGGTCGCGGGGATGTCCGCGGCCGGGACCGGACCGGCCACGTCACCACCGGTCGCGGGCGCGTCGCCGGCGTGACCGGCCGTCGCGTCTCCCGACGACGTCGCGAGAGTGGGCGGCGGAAGCGTCGCGCGGACCAGGCGCGGCGTCAGCACGGCACCGCCGCGCACCGCCACCTGCCCGCCCGTGACCGGCAGATCGGCCGTCACGCCAGCCAGCACCGACAACACCGACGCGTCCACGTCCCGATCCACGTCCGCCAGAACGATCCGCTCCGGATGCTCCGACTGCGCCGACCGCAACAACCCCCACACCGCCGCACCGGCCAGATCCGCCACCCGGTCGCCGTCCGACACCGCCACCGCACCCCGGGTCACCACCACCAACCGCGAATCCGCCAACGCCTCGGCGGCCAACCACGCCTGCACCGTCGCCAGCACGTCGGACGCGGCGACGCGAACCGCCTCCGGCACCGCCACCCCGGACGGCGCGGCCACCGGCAGCACCAGCGTGCGGGGCATCTCCTCCCCCGCCTCGGCGGCGGCCGGCACGTCCGGGTACGCCGGCAGCCCGCCGACCGGCGCGCCGAGCGCCGCCCAGCCGGACAGGTCGTCGACGGGCGGGACCGGCTCGTGCTGCCAGCGCACCTCGAACATCGACCGGGCCGCCGCGCCCGGGGCGGTCAGGCCGGTCATCTCCCGCAGGACCAGCGCGTCCACCGACACGACCGGGGCGCCCGCGTCGTCGGCGGCGACCAGCCGCACCGTGCCACCGTCGCGGGACAGCCGCACCCGCAGCGCGGTGGCCCCGGCGGCGTGCACCTGCACGCCCTCGAACGCGAACGGCACGCGCGGACCACCGCCGTCGGTGGCGAGCAGCAGCCCGATCGGGTGCAGCGCGGCGTCCAGCAGTGCCGGGTGCACCGCGAAGCCGGCCGCGCCGTCGGCGACCTCCTCCGGGAGGGCGACCTCGGCGTACACCTCGCCGTCGCCGGCCCAGGCCCGGCGCAGGCCGCGGAACGCCGGCCCGTACGCCAGGCCGTGCTCGGCGAGCGTCGGATACCAGCCGTCCAGGTCGATCTCGGTGGCGGTGGTCGGGGGCCACGCCGGCAGGGCGGGCTCGTCGGCGGCGGCGGGTTCGAGGACGCCCTCGGCGTGCCGTACCCAGCCGGCGTCCGGGTCGTCCTCGGCCTGGGCGTGCACGGTGACCGCGCGGGCGCCCGCCGCGTCGGCCGGGCCGACCCGCACCTGCACCCGCACGCCACCGGCGGCGGGCAGCACCAGCGGCGCGGCGATGGCCAGCTCGCGCAGGCGGGACACGCCGACCTCGTCGCCGGCCCGGACGACCAGCTCGACGAGCGCGGCGCCGGGCAGCACCACCACGTCGCCGACCGTGTGGTCGGCGAGCCAGGGGTGGGTGGCGGCGGCGAGCCGGCCGGTGAGCAGCACCATGTCCTCGCCGGCGACGGAGACGGCGGCGCCGAGCAGCGGGTGCCCGGCCGCGCCGAGGCCGGCGCCGGACACGTCGGCGAGCCGCCCGACCGGCTCCAGCCAGTACCGTTCGTGCTGGAAGGCGTACGTGGGCAGGTCGACGCGACGGGCGCCCGCGCCGGCGAGCAGCGCGTCCCAGTCGACGGTCAGACCCTCGGTGTGCAGCCGGGCCAGCGCCTCCAGCACGGCGCGGGGTTCGGCGCGGTCCTTGCGCACCAGCGGCACCAGCACGGCCGCCGGGTCGGTGAGGCAGCTCTCGGCCATGGCGGTGAGCACGCCGCTGGGGCCCAGCTCGACGTACGTGCCGACGCCCGCCTCGGCGCACCGGTCCACCGCGTCGGCGAACCGCACCGCCTCCCGGACGTGCCGGACCCAGTAGTCGGGGGCGCAGATCAGCTCCGGCTCGGCGATCCGGCCGGTCAGGTTGGACACGATCGGCACGGTCGGCGGTTCGTAGCGCAGATCGGCGGCGACCGCGGCGAACTCGGCGAGCATCGGCTCCATCAGCGCGCTGTGGAACGCGTGGCTGACCCGCAGCCGGTGGGTGGGCGTACCCCGGTCGGCCCAGTGGGCGGCGAGCGCGTCGATCGCCTCGGCGTCGCCGGAGACGACCACGGCGGCGGGGCCGTTGACGGCGGCCACGCCGACCCGCCCGTCGACGCCGGCCAGCGACGCGGCCACGTCCGCCTCGCCGGCGGCCACCGCGAGCATCGCGCCACCGGCCGGCAACGCCTGCATGAGCCGGCCCCGCGCGGCGACCAGCGCGGCCGCGTCGGGCAGCGACAGCACGCCGGCGACGTGCGCGGCGGCCAACTCGCCGATCGAGTGGCCGACCAGGAGGTCGGGGGCCAGCCCGAACGAGCGGGCGAGCCGGTGCAGCGCCACCTCGACGGCGAACAGCCCGGCCTGGGTGAACTGCGTCTGGTGCAGCAGGTCGTCGTCGCCGAACAGCACCGGCTTCAGCGGCTGCGGCAGCAGCGGGTCGAGGTGGGCGCAGACCTCGTCGAGCGCGGCGGCGAAGACCGGGAACGCCGCGTACAGGTCGCGGCCCATGCCGGCGCGCTGGGCGCCCTGCCCGGAGAAGAGGAACGCGACCCGGCCGCGCGGCGCGGCGGCGCCGGTGACCACTGACGGCGCGGGCTCGTCGTCGGCGAGCGCGCGCAGCCCGGCGAGCAGCTCGTCGCGGTCGGTGGCGAGCACCACGGCCCGGGCATCCAGCCCGGCGCGGCGCCGCGAGGCGGCGGCCAGGTCGACCGGGCGGGCGGTGTCGTCGGCGGCCACGTAATCGGCCCAGCGGCGGGCCTGCGCCGCGAGCGCGTCGGGGTTGCGGGCGGAGAGCAGCACCGGCGCGAGCGGCGGCGGGGTGCCGGCCTCGGGCTCCTCGGCGGCCGGTGGCTGCTCGACGATGACGTGGGCGTTGGTGCCGCTGATGCCGAACGACGAGACGGCGGCGCGGCGGGGCCGGTCGCCGGCCGACCACGGCCGTTCCTCGGTGAGCAGCTCGACCGCGCCGGCGGACCAGTCGATGTGCGGGGACGGCTCGTCCACGTGCAGCGTGCGGGGCAGCACCCCGTGCCGCATCGCCAGGACCATCTTGATGATCCCGGCGGCGCCGGCCGCCGCCTGGGTGTGCCCCAGGTTCGACTTCACCGACCCCAACCAGAGCGGGTCGCGCCCGTCGCGGTCCTGCCCGTACGTGGCCAGCAGCGCCTGCGCCTCGATCGGGTCGCCGAGCGTGGTGCCGGTGCCGTGCGCCTCCACCACGTCCACGTCGGCCGGGGACAGCCGGGCGTTGGCGAGGGCCTGCCGGATCACCCTTTCCTGGCTGGGCCCGTTGGGGGTGGTGAGGCCGCTGCTGGCGCCGTCCTGGTTGACGGCGCTGCCACGGATGACGCCGTGGATGTGCCGGCCGTCGCGTTGCGCGTCGGAGAGGCGTTGCAGCAGCAGCATGCCGACGCCCTCGGCCCAGCCGGTGCCGTCGGCGGCGGCGGCGAACGACTTGCACCGCCCGTCGGCGGCCAGGCCGCGCTGGCGGGAGAACTCGGCGAAGACGCCGGGGGTGGACAGCACGGTGACGCCGCCGGCCAGGGCCAGGTCGCAGTCGCGCTGCCGCAGCGCCTGCACGGCGAGGTGCACGGCCACCAGCGACGAGGAGCAGGCGGTGTCGATGGTGACGGCGGGCCCCTCCAGCCCGAACGTGTACGCCACCCGGCCGGACACCACGCTGCCGGAGTTGCCGGTGCCGAGGTAGCCCTCGACGCCCTCCGGGAGGTCGACCACCCGGGAGGCGTAGTCGTGGTACATGACGCCGGCGAACACGCCGGTGCGGCTGCCGCGCAGCCGCTGCGGGTCCAGACCGGCGGACTCGAACGTCTCCCAGGTGCTCTCCAGCAGCAGCCGCTGCTGCGGGTCCATGGCGAGCGCCTCGCGCGGCGAGATGCCGAAGAACGCGGGGTCGAACGCGGTGGCCTCGTAGAGGAAGCCGCCCTTGTCGGTGGAGGACGTGCCGGGGTCGTCCGGGTCGACGGAGAAGAGCCGGTCCAGGTCCCAGCCCCGGTCGGTCGGGAAGTGCCCCACCCCGTCGCGGCCGTCGGCGACGAGCTGCCACAGCGCGTCCGGACCGTGCACCCCGCCCGGGTAGCGGCAGGCCATGCCCACGATGGCCATCGGCTCGCGGTCCTTGGCCTCCACCTCGCGCACGCGCCGCCGCGCCTCACGCAGGTCGGCCGTGGCGCGCCGGAGGTAGTCGAGGAACTCTTCCTCAGTGGGCATCGGGCCGCTCCGTATCGGGATCAGAGGTCCGGGGCATCTCAGGCGGTTCCGAGTTCGTCGTCGAGCAGGTGGAACAGTTCCTCGGCGCTGGCGGAGCCGAGGTTGTCGGCGCCCGCGCCGGCGTCGTCGGCGGCGCCCTCGGCGTACGTCCAGAGCGACAGCAGTTCACGCAGCCGGGCGGCGACGGCGGCGCGGTCGGTGTCGTCGGCGGCGATGGCGCGCATCGCGGTCTCCAGCTTGTTCAGCTCGCCGAGCACGGACAGCGCGGAGGTGCTCCGCTCGGCGAGCAGCGCGCCGCGCAGGTGCGCGACCATGGCCGCGGTGGTGGGGCGGTCGTAGATGAGCGTGGACGGCAGGCGCAGCCCGGTGGCGGCGGCGAGCCGGTTGCGGAACTCCACCGCGGTCAGCGAGTCGAAGCCCAGCTCGACGAAGCCCTTGTCGGTGTCCACGTCGCGCAGCGAGGCGTAGCCGAGCACCGCCGCCGCGTGCGTGCGGACCAGGTCGGAGAGCACCCGGTCGCGGTCCGCCTCGGCGGTGGCGGTGAGCGTGTCGCGCAGCGCGGTCGCCGCGTCCGGTGACGCGGCCGGTGCCGCGCCGGTGACCCGGACCAGGCCGTGCAGCAGTCGGGGCAGCGCCGGCCCGAGCCGGCCGAGCACCGCGTGGTCCAGGTTGACCGGCGCGATCGCCGGCTCGTCGTGCCGCAGGCCCTCGCTGAACAACGCCATGCCCTCGTCCGGGCCGAGCGGGCGGAAGCCGGCGCGGGTCATCCGCCGCTCGTCGACGTGGCCCTGCGGACCGCCGGGCTCGTCCGGGTTGGCCCACGGCCCCCACGCCATCGACGTGACGGGGAGCCCGCGGGCCCGGCGGTGGTGGGCGAGCGCGTCGAGGAACGCGTTCGCGGCGGCGTGGTTGGCCTGGCCGGGGCCGCCGAACAGGCCGGCGGAGGAGGAGAAGAGCACGAACGCGGCGAGGTCCAGCTTCTCGGTCAGTTCGTGCAGGTGCCAGGCGGCGTCGACCTTGGGCCCGAGGACGGCGTCGAACCGGGCCGGGGTCAGCGCCGGCAGTACACCGTCGTCGAGGACGCCGGCGGCGTGCACCACGCCGACCAGCGGCCGGTCGGCGGGGATCTCGTCGAGCAGCACCGCGAGGGCGTCCCGGTCGGTGACGTCGGCGGCGACGACCTGCGCGGTGGCGCCGAGCGCGGTCAGGTCGGCGACGAGGTCGGCCGCGCCGGGCGCGTCCGGGCCGCTGCGGCTGACCAGCAGCAGGCTAGGCACGGCGTGCCGGGTGACCAGGTGCCGGGCGACGAGCCGGCCGAGCGCGCCGGTGGCGCCGGTGACCAGCACGGTGCCGGTGGACAGGTCCGGTTCGGGCCGCTGCGGCGGCGGGCCGAGGCGGACCAGGCGGGGCGCCCGGAGCTGGCCGGCCCGCAGCGCGAGCTGCGGCTCGCCGGTGCCCAGCGCGGCGGGCAGCGCCACCGTGGAGCGGGGGTCGTCGTCGAGGTCGAGCAGCACGAACCGGCCCGGGTTCTCCGACTGGGCGGAGCGGATCAGGCCCCACGCGGCGGCGGCCGGCAGGTCGGCGGGCCGGTCGGTCGGTTCGACGGCGACCGCGCCCCGGGTGACCACGACCAGCGGGGTGCCGGCGAACGGTTCCCGGGTGAGCCAGTCCTGCGCCAGCGCCAGCGTCTCGTGGGTGACCAGGTGTGCGGCCCGGGCTGGGTCCGGCTCGTCGACGCGCTGCCCGGGGCGGATCGCGACCACCGCGTCGGGCCGGGCCGCGCCGCCGGTCACGGCCGTGACCAGGTCGTCCAGGTCCCGGTACGCCTCGACGCCGGGCCACCCGTCGGCGTCGCCGAGCACGGCGATCCGGGTGGGGCGGGTGGTGCCCGGTTCCGGGGTGGTCCAGTCGAGGCGGTGCAGCGACCGGGCGGCGGCCCGGCGGGCGGTGTCGAGCTGGTCGGCGCTGATCGGACGCAGCACGAGCGCGTCGAGGGAGGCGACGGGCGTGCCGCCGGTGTCGGTGACGGTGGCGGCGACCGCGCCGTCGGTGGGGGTGAGCCGGACCCGCAGCTCGCGGGCCCGGGTGGGCTGGATCGCCAAGCCGGTCCAGGAGAACGGCAGCCCGGGCCCGGCCGCGTTCGCGGGTGCGGCGGCAGCAGTGGTGGCACGGTGCAGGGCGGCGGCGCCGATGGTGTGCAGTGCGGCGTCGAGCAGCGCGGGGTGCAGGGTGAACGGGTCGACCGGCGCGTCGGGGTCGAGCGCGACCTCGGCGAGGAGGTCGTCGCCGCTGCGCCAGGCGGCGCGCAGCGCCTGAAACGTCGGCCCGTACCGGTAGCCCTGCTCGGTGAGGTGCGGGTAGAGGGTGTCCAGCGGGATCGGTTCGGCGTCGGCGGGGGGCCAGGCGCCGCCGGCGGTGGCGGTGACCGGCCGGGTGGGGGCGAGCAGGCCGGTGGCGTGCCGCTGCCAGGTCCGGCCGGTGCCGGGGGCGTCGCCGCCGTCGTCGAGGTGGGAGTGGACGGAGACCGCCCGGCATCCGTCGTCGTCGGCGGCGCCGACGCGGATCCGCAGGTCGACGCCGCCGGTCGGCGGGACGACCACCGGTGCTTCCAGGACCAGTTCGGTGACGTGGGCGGTGTCCAGGGCGCGTCCGCTCCAGGACGCCATCTCGACCAGGGCGGTGCCGGGGAGCAGGACGGTGCCGAGCACGGCGTGGTCGGCGAGCCAGGGGTGGGTGGTCAGGGAGATCCGGCCGGTGACCAGCAGGCCGTCCTCGCCGGGCAGGTCGGCGGCGGCGTGCAGCAGCGGGTGGTCGACGGCGTCGAGTCCGGCGGCGGGCAGGCCGGCCGGTCCGGTGCCGCCGCGTGACAGCCAGTACCGGTCCCGTCCGAACGGGTAGGTGGGCAGGTCGACCACGGCGGCCGGGGTGAGCACGGCGGTCAGGTCGACGGGCAGGCCGGTGGTGTGGGCGGTGGCGAGGCTGGTCAACAGCCGCCTCGCGTCGTCGTCACCACGCCGCAGCGTCGACAGCGTGTGGCCGGTGGTGTCGGTGTCGTCGAGGATCGCCGTCACCGGCAGGCTCAGCACCGGATGCGCGGACACCTCCACGAACGTGGTGTGCCCCGCCGCTATCGCCGTGCGGACAGCGGCGTCGAACCGGACGGGTTGACGCAGGTTGGTGTACCAGTAGCCGCCGTCCATGCCCTGCGGTTCGGCCCACTCCCCCGTCACCGACGAGACCATCCGGACCTGCCCCGGCCGCGGGTTCAGGCCCGCCAGGTCGGTGAGCATCCGCTCGCGGACCTGCTCCACCGCCGGGTTGTGCGAGGCGTAGTCGAACGGCACCCGCCGCGCCCGCACCCCCTCGCCCACCCACCGCTCCCGCAGCCCGTCCAGGGTGTCCGGCGGCCCGGACACCACCACATGCCCCGGCCCGTTGAGCACTGCCACCACCGTGCCCGGAATCTCTTCGATGCGGGCGGCCACCTCCGCCTCGGGCAGATCCACGGCCAGCATCCCGCCGGAACCGGCCAGGGTGGACAACGCGCGCGCCCGCAGGATCACCGTCCGCGCCGCGTCGTCCAGGGACAACACCCCGGCCACGCACGCCGCGGCCATCTCCCCCTGCGAATGACCGATCACCACACCCGGCTGCACACCGGCGGCCCGCCACACCTCCGCGAGAGACACACCCACCGCGAACAGCACCGGCTGAAGGACCTCCACCCGGTCCAACCAGGCGTCATCCTCACCGGTCAACACCGACACCAGATCCACGTCCAGAAACGGCGCGAACGCCCGCTGACACTCCGCCAACCGCGCGTCGAACGGCCCGCACCGGCCCACCAGACCCGCCGCCATCCGCACCGACTGACCACCCTGACCCGGAAACACGAACACCGGACCCGACCCGTGCACGCCCGCCGTCCCGGTGACCAGGGCGGAGGACGGCAGGCCGGACGCGAGGGCGTCCAGGCCGGCCAGCAGGTCGTCGCGGTCCGTACCGACGACGGCGGCGCGCTCGTCGAGCGCGGCGCGGGTGGTGGCGAGTGACCAGGCCACGGCGGCCGGGTCCTGATCCGGGTGTTCGCGGACGTGCCGGGCGAGCCGCTGCGCCTGGTGCGCGAGCGCGGTGGTGGAGCGCGCGGACAGCGGCCAGAGCACCGCCTCGGTCCGCACCAGCCCGTCCGTCGGCGCGGGCGCGGCGTCCTCCGGCTCGGCGGGCTGCTCGACGATGACGTGGGCGTTCGTGCCGGAGATGCCGAACGACGACACCGCCGCCCGACGCGGCCGCTCCACCACCGGCCACGGCCGGGCCTCGGTCACCAACTCCACCGAACCCGCCGACCAGTCGATGTGCGGCGACGGCGCGTCCACGTGCAGCGTGGCCGGCACGGTCGCGTGGCGCATCGCCTCGATCATCTTGATCACGCCGGCGACGCCGGCGGCGGCCTGTGCGTGGCCCATGTTCGACTTGATCGACCCGAGCAGCAGCGGCGTGTCCCGGTCCTGCCCGTACGTGGCCAGGACCGCTTGCGCCTCGATCGGGTCACCCAACGTGGTGCCGGTGCCGTGCGCCTCCACCACGTCCACGTCCGACGGCGACAGACCGGCGTCGGCCAGGGCCGCCCGGATCACCCGCTGCTGCGACGGCCCGTTCGGCGCGGTCAGGCCGTTGGACGCGCCGTCGGAGTTGACCGCCGAGCCGCGCACCAGCGCCAGCACCCGGTGGCCGTGGCGGCGCGCGTCGGAGAGCCGTTCCACCAGCAGCATGCCGACGCCCTCGGACCAGCCGGTGCCGTCGGCGGCGGCGGCGAAGGACTTGCACCGCCCGTCGGCGGCCAGGCCGCCCTGCCGGGAGAACTCGGCGAACGTGTCCGGGGTGGCCATCACGGCGACGCCGCCGGCGAGGGCCAGGTCGCACTCGCCGCGGCGCAGCGACTCGCCGGCCAGGTGCAGCGCGACCAGCGACGACGAGCAGGCCGTGTCGACGGTGACCGCCGGGCCTTCCAGCCCGAGCGTGTACGCGACCCGGCCGGAGATGACGCTGTGCGCCCCGCCGGTCATCAGGTAGCCCTCGGTGCCCTCCGGCACCTGGGTCAGCCCGGTCCCGTATCCGGAGGTGGAGGCGCCGACGAACACGCCGGTGCGGCTGCCGGTCAGGCCGGTCGGGTCGACGCCGGCCCGTTCCAGCACCTCCCAGGCGGCTTCGAGGGTGAGCCGCTGCTGCGGGTCCATCGCGAGGGCCTCGCGGGGCGAGATGCCGAAGAACGCGGGGTCGAAGCCGGTGGCCTCGGGCAGGAAGCCGCCGGCCGGGGTGTAGCCGCTGTCCGGCGCGGGCACGGCCCAGCCCCGGTCGGTGGGGAATCCGCCGATCGCGTCGACGCCGTCGGCGACCAGACGCCACAGCTCCGCCGGGCCGCTGACCCCGCCCGGGTAGCGGCAGGCCATCCCGACCACCGCGATCGGCTCGTCGGTGTCGGCGGCGCGGGTCGGACCGGCGGACGAGACGGGTACGGCGCCGAAGGCGGTCTCCCGCAGGTGGCGGGCCAGTTCGGCCGGGGTGGGGTGGTCGAAGACGAGGGTGGACGGCAACCGCAGCCCGGTGGCCTCGTTCAGTCGGGTCCGCAGGTCCACCGCGGTGAGCGAGTCGAAGCCGAGGTCCTTGAACGGCCGGGCGCGCAGGTCGTCGGCGGTGGCGTGACCGAGGACGCGGGCGGTCTGCTCGTCGACGATGCGCAGCAGTTCCCGTTCCTGCTCCGCCTCGGGCCGGTCGGCCAGGTGGCGTAGCGGCTCGGCGACCCCGGCCGGCGCGGCGGCGTCCCGGGCCGCCTCGTCCTCGGCGAGCGCCCGCACCTGCGGCAGGTCGGACAGCAGCGGGCTGGGCCGGGTGAGCGTGAACGCCGGGTGGAAGCGGCTCCAGTCGACGTCGGCGACGGTGACGCCGGGCGTGGGTCGGTCCAGCGCCCGGTCCAGCGCGAGCAGGGCCCGCCGGGGGTCGATGGTGGGCAGTCCCATCCGGTGCAGCTGTTCGGTGGCGGCGTTCTTCGCGGCCATGCCGTCGGCGCCGCCCCAGGCGGTCCAGGCGACGGCGGTGGCGGCCAGGCCCCGGTCGCGGCGGTGCACGGCGAGCGCGTCGAGCAGCGAGTTGCCGGCGCCGTACGCGCACTGTCCGGCGCTGCCCCAGGTGCCGGAGACGGAGGAGAAGAGCAGGAACGCGGTGAGCGGCCGGTCGGCGAGGCACTCGTCGAGGTGCAGCGCACCGAGCACCTTGCCGGCGACCACGTGGGCGAACTCGTCGAGGGTGGTGCCGGTCAGCGGGGTGAGCTGGTCGGTGCCGGCCGCGTGCACCACGGCGGTCAGGTCGGGTAGCGAGTCCAGCAGCGCGGCGACGGCCGTACGGTCGGTCATGTCGCAGGCGGCGGCGGTGACCCGCCCGTCGGCACCGTGCTCGTCGAGCAGCGGGGCCAGGCCGGGGGTGTCGGCGCCGCGCCGGCCGGCGAGCACGACCCGGCGGGCGCCCCGGTCCAGCAGCCAGCGGGTGACGTGGCCGCCGAGCGCGCCGGTGCCGCCGGTGACCAGCACGGTGGCGTCGGTCCACCGGTCGTCGGCCGGCTGCTCGGGTGCGGCGGCCGGGCCGAGCCGGCGGCCCCAGACACCGCCGGCGCGGACGGCCACCTGGTCCTCGCCGCTGCCGCCGGTGAGGATCGCGGCGAGGCGGCGCCGGCCGGCGTCGTCGGCAGTCTCCGGCAGGTCGACCAGGCCGCCCCACCGGTGCGGCTGTTCCACGGCGGCGGCGCGGCCGAGGCCCCAGACCAGGTTCTGCACCGGGTGGGTGAGCCGGTCGGCCGGACCGGCCTTGACCGCGCCGCTGGTCAGGCACCAGACGGGCGCGTCGAGGTCGAGGTCGGTGAGGGCCTGGAGCAGCACCAGCGTGGTGGCGGCGGCGACGCTGACGCCGGGGTGGGCCGGCAGCAGCCGGTCCTGCCCGGCGACCAGGTGCAGCACGCCGGCGACCGGCGCGTCGCCGATCGCTTCCCGCAGCCGGTCGGCGAGCGCCGCCCGGTCCAGGTCGTCGGCGCCGAGGCGCAGCACCGCCGCGTCGTCGACGAGTCCGGGCAGGTCGTCCGCCCAGCCGCGCTCCTCGGGGTCCGTGGGCAGCAGCACCAGCCAGCGGCCCGCCGGCCGGTCACCCTCCGGGACGGCGACCGGTTGCCACCGCACCTGGTACGTCCAGCCGTCCACCACGGACCGGTCGTGCCGGCCGCGTCGCCAGGCGGAGAGCACCGGCAGCGCCGGCAACAGCGTGTCGACCGCGCCGAGCTGGTCGCGCAGGGCGTCGACGTCGGTCCGTTCCACCGCGGCCCAGAACTCGGCGTCCGCGCCGGTCTGCGCGCCGGCGGGGGCGGGAGGCGGCGGCTCCGGCCAGAACCGCTGCCGGTGGAACGCGTACCCGGGCAGCCGGACCCGGCGCGGGTCGGCGCCGGCGAACAGTTCCCGCCAGTCGACGGTGACGCCGGCGACGTGCAGCTCGGCCAGCGCGGTGAGCAGGGCGGCGGGTTCGGGCCGGTCCCGGCGCAGCAGCGCCACCGCGGCGACGTCCGGGCCGGCCACGTCCCGGGTCAGCGCGGTGAGCACGCCGCTCGGCCCGACCTCCAGGAACGTGCCGGCGCCGAGCGCGCGCAGCCGGGTGACGCCATCGGCGAAGCGGACCGCCTCCCGGACGTGGCGCACCCAGTGGTCGGCGGTGCGGATGCCGTCCGGATCGACCGGCTCGCCGGTCAGGTTGGACACGATCGGCAGGGTCGGCGCGCGCAGCTCCAGCCGCTCCACCACGGCGGCGAACTCGGCGAGCATCGGCTCCATCAGCGGACTGTGGAACGCGTGGCTCACGGCGAGCCGCTTCGTGCGTACCCCCTGCTCGGCGCAGCGGCGCTCGACCTCGGCGACGGCCGCCTCGGCGCCGGAGACCACGACGGCGGCGGGCCCGTTGACGGCGGCGACGCCGATCGGCCCGGCGACGTCGGTGAGCAGCGCCTCGACGTCGGCGGGCGGCGCGGTGACGGCGAGCATGGCGCCGCCGGCCGGCAGCTCGTGCATGAGCCGGGCGCGCGCGGCGACCAGCGTGGCGGCGTCGGCGAGCGACAACACGCCGGCCACGTGTGCGGCGACCACCTCGCCGATCGAGTGCCCGGCCAGCAGCTGCGGCCGGACGCCCCAGGAGGCCAGCAGCCGGACCAGGGCCACCTCGACGGCGAACAGCGCGGGTTGGGTCCACCGGGTCAGGTCGAGCAGCGCCGCGTCCTCGGTGCCGGGTTCGGCGGCGAGGATCGGCCCGAGCGGGCGGGGCAGGTGCCGGTCGAGTTCGGCGCACACCTCGGCGAGCGCGTCGGCGTAGGCCGGGAACGCGGCGGCCAGCTCGCGGCCCATCCCGGGCCGCTGCGCGCCCTGGCCGCTGAACAGGAACGCCAGCTGCCCGCCGCGCGGGCCGGTGCCGGCGACCAGGCCGGGGCCGGTCCCGCCGGTGGCGAGGGTCCGCAGGTGGTCGCGGAGCGCGGCGCGGTCCGGGGCGAGGATCACGGCCCGGTGGTCCAGCGCGCCCCGGGTGGTGACCGACGACCAGCCGATGTCGGTCAACGCGGGTCGGGCGCCGACGACACCGGAGTCGGCCCGCTCGGCGGCGTCGCGGTCGGTCGGGTCGGCCCCGTTGGCCCTGTCGAAGTCGGCCGGCTCGGCCCCCTCGGCGTCGGCCGGGTCGGCGGTGTCGAGCCAGTCGGCCCACCGGGCGGCCTGGGCGGCCAGGCCAGCGGCGTCGCGCGCGGAGACCAGTACCGGCACCAGGCCGGCGGCCGTCACCGGTGCCGGACCGGTGGCCGCGACGGCGGTCGGCGCAGCGCCGTCGCCAGCGGCCGCCCCGTCCGGGGCCGGGGTCGCCGGCGGGTCCGTCGCGGTCGAGGGGGCCTCCTCGACGATGACGTGGGCGTTGGTGCCGCTCATGCCGAACGAGGACACCCCGGCGCGGCGGGGCTGCTCGCCCGGCGGCCAGGGCAGCGCCTCGGTCAGCACCGACACCGCGCCGGCGGTCCAGTCGACGTGCGGGGTGGGCGCGTCGACGTGCAGCGTGGCCGGGAGCCGGCCGTGGCGCAGCGCCATCACCATCTTGATCACGCCGGCGACACCGGCGGCGGCCTGGGTGTGGCCGATGTTCGACTTGACCGACCCGAGCCGCAGCGGCCGGTCCGCGGGCCGCCCCTGCCCGTACGTGGCGAGCAACGCGGTCGCCTCGATCGGGTCGCCGAGACTGGTGCCGGTGCCGTGCGCCTCCACCGCGTCGACCTGCTCCGGGGCGAGCCGGGCGCTGGCCAGCGCCTGGAGCACCACCCGCTGCTGGGAGGGGCCGTTGGGGGCGGTGAGGCCGTTGGACGCGCCGTCCTGGTTGACGGCGCTGCCCCGGATCACCGCGAGCACCGGGTAGCCGTGCCGTTGGGCGTCGGAGAGCCGGGCCAGCAGCAGCACGCCCACGCCCTCGCCCCAGGCGGTGCCGTCGGCGGCGGCGGCGAACGCCTTGACCCGCCCGTCGGCGGCGAGCCCGCGCTGGCGGCTGAAGCCGACGAACGCGGCCGGGGTGGACATGACGGTGGCGCCGCCGGCCAGCGCGAGCGTGCACTCTCCCTGCCGCAGCGCCTGGCCGGCGAGGTGCAGCGCGACCAGCGACGACGAGCAGGCGGTGTCGACCGAGACGGCGGGTCCCTCGATGCCCAGCACGTAGGAGATCCGCCCGGAGACGACGCTGGCGGCGGTGCCGGTCAGCACGTACCCCTCGACGCCGGGCGGGGGCGTCTGGAGCAGCGCCGCGTAGTCCTGGCCGGTGGTGCTGGCGAACACGCCGACCTGGTGTCCGCGCAGCGCCGTCGGGTCGATGCCGGCGTGCTCGAACGCCTCCCACGAGGTCTCGAGCAGCAACCGCTGCTGCGGGTCCATGCCGAGCGCCTCGCGGGGCGAGATGCCGAAGAAGCCCGGGTCGAACTCGGTGGCCGAGTCGAGGAAGCCGCCCTCGCCGACGTAGGAGGTGCCGGGGTGGTCGGGGTCCGGGTGGATCAGCCGGTCCAGGTCCCAGCCCCGGTCGGTGGGGAAGGCGCAGACGGCGTCGGCGCCGGAGTCGACGAGCCGCCACAGGTCCTCCGGTGACCGCACGCCGCCGGGGAACCGGCAGCCGATGCCGACGACGGCGATCGGCTCCCGTTGCGCGGCCTCCAGCTCGCCGAGCTTGCGCCGGGTCTGGTGCAGGTCGGCGGTCATCCATTTCAGGTATTCCCGGAGGGTGTCCTCAGTCGCCATCAGCGCCACCTTTTCGGGCCGGAGAAACAGGCGACCCAATACCGTTCGGCGTGACCATGAATTGCACTGTCCCGCGCCCACCAGGTCTCACTTACGGTGAGGAAGGTAATTGTCCGCGGAGGCGGGTCACAACCCCTACGACGCCCCTAGGGCCGCCCCTAGCAGGGACGCCGTCGCGAGGTGCCCAGGCTGGGCGGGTGCGCCCGGGTCGGCGGCCCGGTGGGACCGGTGGCGGCAGCGTCCACAAAGCCGTCGCGACCGATCCGCCGTACCCACTCCACAATGGCGACGGAATCGTTCAGAATTCGCCGCCGGGGCCACCCAACTCGCGGTGGATGAAATCAAACAGTTCGGCATCGCTGGCCCCGTCGAGCGTGCGGGTCACCGGCGCCTCCTCCGACGCGGACCGGTCGTCGCCCCAGCGGGCGAGGAACGCCTGCATCTGCACCATCAGCTTCCGCCGGGTCAGCTCGTCCGGCGCGCCGGCGGCGAACAGCCCGTCCACCTTCTCCAGTTCGGCGAGCAGGCCGGTGGTGGCGGCGGCGCCGTCGGGCGCCAGCAGCGTACGCAGGTGCCGGGCGAGCGCCAGCGGGGTCGGGTAGTCGAACACCACGCTCGCCGGCAGCGTGGCCCCGGTGGCGGCCCGCAGCCGGTTGCGCAGCGCCACGGCGGTCATCGAGTCGAAGCCGACCTCGCGGAACGCCCGGGCGGGGCCGAGGTCGGTGGTGTCCGGGAGACCGAGCACCGAGGCGGCGTGCCCGGCGACGAGGTCGACCAGGATCGCGTCCCGCTCCGCGTCGCCGAGCGGGCGCAGTCGTTCCCGCAGCGCAATCGCGGAGGCGTCGTCGGTGGGCTGGTCGGCGTGCAGGCCGCGCAGCGCCTCCCGGGCCTCCGGCAGGTCGCCGAAGAGCGGCCGGTCGCGGACCGCGGCGACGGCCGGCACGAACCGGTCCCAGCGCACGTCGGCGACGACCAGCCGGGCGCCGTCCGCGACGGCCCGCCGCAGCGCGGCCACGGCCAGTTCGGGATCCATGCCGGGCAGCCCGCCCCGGCTCAGCTGCGCCAGGTCGGTGTCGGTGAGGCCGTCGGCCCAGGGGCCGAACGCGACCGAGGTGACCGGCAGCCCGGCCCGCCGCCACCCGGCGGCGAGCACCTGGAGCAGGGCGTCGCCGGCCGCCTGCCCGCAGCGCCCGCCGGAACCCCACACCCCGGAGGTGGACGAGCAGACCACGAGCGCGCCGAGCGTCCGCTGTTCCACCTCGTCGGCGTACCGGGGCAGGTCACCGACGGTGGCGAGCAGGTCGGCGGCCAGGTCGGCGAGGGTGAGGTCGGCCAGCGGCACGGTGCCGGTGTCGGCGGGCACGTGCACCAGCCCGGTGACCGGGCGTCCGTCGGCGGCGAGCTGCGCCATCCGGTCGGCCAGCTTCCCGCCGGCCGGCTCGTCCAGTGGCGCCACGGTGGCGCCGGCCCGGTCGAGCCAGGCGGTGGTGTGCCGGGCGACCGGTCCGGTCCCGCCGCTGAGCAGGACGCTGCCGCGCGGCGTCCAGCCGCCGTCCGTACCCCCGGTCGGGTCGGTGGCGCGGACCAGGCGGCGCACGAGCGGCCCGGCCGCGCGCACCGCGACCTGGTCCTCGGCCTCCCGGTTGGTCAGCGCGGCGAGCAGCGCGGCGGCGGACCCGGCGGTCACCGCGCCGGGCAGGTCGACCAGGCCACCCACGTGCCGGGGGTGTTCCAGCGCGGCGGCCAGGCCGAGACCCCAGGTGGTGGCCTGCCACGGCCGGGTGGCCGGTTCGTCGTCGGTGGCCACGGCGCCGGTGGTGGCGAGCCACAGCGGCGCGCCGCCGTCGCGGCCGGTGTGCGCCTGCAGGAGCAGCAGGTTCGCCGCCAGGCCGGCCGGCAGGGCGTCCTGCTCGGGGTGGGGCGCCTCGTCGAGCGCGAGCAGCGACAGCAGGCCGGTGGGGTGGTGTTCGGCCTCGGCCCGGGTCAGCTCGGCGGCGAGGCCGTCCCGGTCCACGGCGGCCGGGTCGACGGTGAGCAGCCGCACCTCGGCGCCGCCGGCCCGCAGCGCGTCGGCGACCGCGCGGGCGGTCTCGCGGGGCGGCGCGACCAGCAGCCAGCGGCCCGGTTCCCCGCCGGTGAGGAGGCGGGGGTGCCAGGTGACCCGGTAGCGCCAGCCGGCCAGCACGCCGTCCTGACGCCGCCGGCGACGCCACGTGTCGAGCTGCGGCAGCAGGTCGCGCAGCGGCTGTCCGGTGTCGATGCCGAGGCGGTCGAGGTCGCCGTCGGTGACCGCCCGCCAGAACTCGCCGTCGTCCGGCCCGGCCGCGCCGCCGATCGGCGTGGTCAGGGTGGGCCAGTAGCGCTGCGGCCGGAACGGGTAGGTGGGCAGCTCGGGCAGGTCGCGGGCGGCGGGTCGGGGGCCGGCGAGCAGCGCCGGCCAGTGCGGGTCCCGGCCGGTCGCGTACCAGGCGGCGACCGCGGTGAGCAGCGCGGTGACCTCGGGTACGCCGGCGCGCAGGGCGGCCACGGCGGTCGCGTCGTCGGGGAGCAGGTCGGCGTTCATCGGGGTCAGCACGGCGGCCGGTCCGAGTTCCAGGAACGTGTCCGCGCCGGCGTCGCGCAGGGCGGTGACGCCGTCGGCGTAGCGGACCGCCTCGCGGACGTGGCGCACCCAGTAGTCGGGGCTGCGCAGGTCGTCGCCGTCGGCGAGCGCGCCGGTCAGGTTGGACACCACCGGCAGCAACGGCGCCGCGAACGTCAACCCCTCCAACACGCCGCGGAAGTCGGCCAGCATCGGCTCCATCAACGGACTGTGGAACGCGTGCGACACCGTGAGCCGACGGGTGCGCACGCCCCGGCCCCGCCAGACCCGTTCGATCTCGTCCAGCGCCTCGACCGGCCCGGACACCACCACCGACGACGGCCCGTTGACCGCCGCGACCCCGACGTCCGCGCGGCCGGCGATCGACGCGGCCACCTCGGCCTCCGACGCGGCGACCGCCAGCATCCCGCCGCCGGCCGGCAACGCCTGCATCAGGCGGCCCCGCGCCGCCACCAACGCACACGCGTCCGGCAGCGACAACACCCCGGCCACGAACGCGGCCGTGACCTCACCGATCGAATGACCGCCCACGAAGTCCGGCGTGACCCCGAACGACTCGACCAGACGGAACAGGGCCACCTCGACCGCGAACAGACCGGCCTGCGTGAACTGCGTCTGATCCAACAGGTCACCGTCACCGAACAGCACCGGCTTCAGCGGCTGCGGCAGCAACGGATCCAGATGAGCACACACCTCATCGAGGGCGGCGGCGAACACCGGGAACGCCTCGGACAACTCCCGGCCCATGCCGGCGCGCTGCGCGCCCTGACCGGAGAAGAGGACGGCGACGGTGCCGGTGGCGGCAGGCGCGGCGGTGACGAGCGCGGGGTGGGGGTCGCCGGCGGCGAGCGCGGCGAGCGCTTCGCGCCGGGTCGACGGGTCGGCGGCGACCACCACGGCCCGGTGGGCCAGGTGGGCCCGGCCCCCGACCAGCGCCCAGGCGGTGGCGCCGGGGTCGGCGGCGGCAAGCGGGTCGGCCGGGTCGGTGAGCCGGGCGGCCAGGCGGGCGGCCTGGTCCCGCAGGCCGGCGGTGATGGCCGCGCTGACCGGCCACGGCAGCACGTCGTCCCGGGCCGGGTCGGCGGGGTCCGGGGCGGGCGGGTCGGCGGGTTCGGGGCCGGCCGGGGCCTCCTCCAGGATCACGTGGGCGTTGGTGCCGCTGATGCCGAACGACGAGACGCCGGCCCGGCGGGTGCGCCCGTCGGCCGCCCAGGGACGCGCCTCGGTGAGCAGCGCCAGCGGTCCGGCCGACCAGTCCACGTGCGGCGTCGGCGCGTCGACGTGCAGCGTCGCGGGGAGGGTGCCGTGGCGGAGCGCCAGCACCATCTTGATCAGGCTGGCCGCGCCCGCCGCCGCCTGCGTGTGGCCGAGGTTCGACTTGACCGAGCCGAGCCAGAGCGGCCGGTCCGCCGGGCGGTCCGGCCCGTACGCGGCGGCGAGCGCCTGCGCCTCGATCGGGTCGCCGAGCGTGGTGCCGGTGCCGTGCGCCTCGACCACGTCGACGTCGGCCGGGGTGAGGCCGGCGTTGGCCAGGGCGGCCCGGATGACGCGCTGCTGGGCCGGACCGTTGGGCGCGGTCAGGCCGTTGGACGCGCCGTCGGAGTTGACCGCGCTGCCGCGCACCACGGCGAGGATCCGCCGGCCTTCCCGCTCGGCGTCGGAGAGGCGTTGCAGCAGCAGGACTCCGACGCCCTCGCCCCAGCCGGTGCCGTCCGCGGCGGCGGCGAACGCCTTGACCCGGCCGTCGGCGGCGAGCCCGCGCTGCCGGGAGAACTCCAGGAACGCGCCGGGTGTCGACATCACCGTGACGCCCCCGGCGAGGGCCAGCTCGCACTCGCCGGAGCGCAGCGCCTGCGCGGCCAGGTGCAGCGCGACCAGCGACGACGAGCAGGCGGTGTCGACGGTGACGGCGGGGCCGTGCAGGCCGAACGCGTACGCCAGCCGGCCGGAGACGACGGACGCGCCGTTGCCGGTGGCCTGGTAGCCCTCGACCTCGGCACGGGCACCCAGCAGCAGGGTCGCGTAGTCCTGCCCGTTGGTGCCGACGAACACGCCGGTGGCCGAGCCGCGCAGCCGCTGCGGGTCGAGGCCGGCGGACTCGATCGCCTCCCAGGTGGTGTGCAGCAGCAGCCGTTGCTGCGGGTCCATGGCGAGCGCCTCGCGCGGGTTGATCCCGAAGAACGCGGCGTCGAAGCCGGCGACGTCGGCGAGGAAGCCGCCGCTGCGGGTGTAGCTGGTGCCGACCCGCTCCGGGTCGCTGTCGAAGAGCCCGTCGAGGTCCCACCCCCGGTCGGTGGGCATCGGGCCGACGGCGTCCACACCGTCGGCGAGCAGCCGCCACAGCTCCTGCGGGGAGGACACGCCGCCGGGGAACCGGCAGGCCATCGACACGATCGCGATGGGTTCGTCGACGGCCGGCCGGGCCGCCGAGTGGGCGGCCTCGACCGGCGTGTCCGCGCCGGCCACCATCGCGGTACGCAGGAAGCGCGCCAGCTCGGCCGCGGACGGATGGTCGAAGACCACTGTGGAGGGCAGCGTCATGCCGGTCACCCGGCCGACTCGGTCGCGCAGCTGCACCGCGGCCAGCGAGTCGAAGCCGAGGTCGCGGAACGCGCGGTCGGCCGGCACCTGGTCGGTGGAGGGGTGCCCGAGCACGGCTGCGGCCTCGGCGCGGACCAGGTCGCGCAGCAGCGTCTCCTGCCCGGCCGGCGGCAGCCCGGCGAGTCGGGCGCGGAAGCCGTTGTCGGTCGGCTCCGGCTGCCCGCCGTCGACCGCGACCGCCGGGGCGACCCGGTCGAACAGGTGGCTGGGGCGCGCGGCCGTGTACGCCGCGACGAACCGGGACCAGTCCACGTCGGCGATCACCGGGGCCGGCTCGGGAGCGTTGACCCAGCGACCCAACGCGGCGACGGCGGTGGTGGGCGGCAACGGGTCGAGCCCGCGGCGGCGCAGCCCGTCCGCCGTCTCCCCGGCGGCCATCCCGTCCTCCGCCCACGGGCCGTAGGCGAGCGCGGTGGCCGGCAGGCCGGCCGCGCGGCGGGCGGCGACCAGCGCGTCGAGCAGGGCGTTGCCGGCGGCGTAGCCGGCCTGCCCGCCGCCGCCCCAGACGCCGGCGACGGAGGAGAACACCACGAACGCGTCGAGGTCGCGGTCCTGGCAGGCGGCGTCCAGGTGGATCGCACCGAGCACCTTGCCGGAGAGGGTGCCGGCGAGGTCGGCGACGGTCAGGTCGTGCGCGGCCCTCGGGTCGCCGGCGACGCCGGCGGTGTGCACCACGGCGGTCAGCGCGGGCAGGTCGTCCACCAGGTCGGTCACGGCGACCGGGTCGCTGACGTCGCAGGCGACCACCCGGACCGCGCCGAGCGTGGCGGCGAGGTCGGCCGCGCCGGGGGCGTCCGGGCCCCGCCGCGACGCCAGCACCACGTCGTCGGCCCCGTTCGCCAGCAGCCACCGGGCCACGTGCCGGCCGAGCGCGCCGGTGCCGCCGGTGACCAGCACGGTGCCCCGGGGTCGCCAGCCGGCTCCGGCGGGCGCCGTGGCCGGGAGGAGCCGCCGGGCGTAGACGCCGCTGCGGCGTACGGCCACCTGGTCGTGGGCGCCGTCGGCGAGCAGCGCGACGAGCGCGGCGCGGGTGGTCCGGTCGGCGCGGGCGGGCAGGTCGACCAGGCCACCCCACCGGTCCGGGTGTTCCAGGGCGACAGCGCGGCCGAGGCCCCAGGCGGACGCGGCCCGGATGTCGCCGCCCCGGTCGCCGGGGGCGACGGCCAGCGCGGCGCGGCTGAGCGCCCACACCCGGCCGGGCCGACCGGTGTCGGTGAGCGCCTGCACGAGCGTGAGCAGCGCGGCGGTGCCGGCCGGGACCGCCGGCGCGCCGGGCAGCGGCCGGTCCTGCCGGGGCAGGACGCAGAGCACGCCGGCCCAGCCCTGGTCGTCGCCGAGGCGTCGGAGCCGCTCCGCCAGGTCGGTGCGGTCGGCGCCGGCCGCGATGGTGAGCGTGTCGACGGTGGCGCCGGCCTCGGTGAACGTCCTCGCCACGCCGCCGTCGGCGCCGCCGCCGACGGTGGCGACCAGCCACCGGCCGGTGAGCCCGGTGGCGCCGGCGGGACGCACCGGCTCCCACCCGATCCGGTACGCCCCGGTGTCCGGTCCCCGGGTGCGGGCGCGGTGCCAGTCGGCGAGGACCGGCAGCGCGGAGCTGAGCGCGTCGGCGGCGGCGTCGTCGCCGAGGTGCGCGGCGAGCGCGGCGGGGTCGCCGCTCTCCACGGCGGCCCAGAACGCGGCGTCCGGTGCGGCCGGCGCGCGGGTGGTTGGGGCGGGCCAGTAGCGCTGGTGCTGGAAGGCGTAGGTGGGCAGGTCGACGCGGGTGGCGTCGGTGCCGGCGAACCAGGGCGTCCAGTCCACCGGCACGCCGTGCACATGCAGCTCGCCCAGCCCGGCCAGCAACGCGGCGCTCTCGTCCCGGTCCCGACGCTGCACCGCAACCGCGAGCCTGTCGGGCAGGACCTCGGCGGTCAACGCCGTGAGCACGCTCTGCGGCCCGATCTCCAGGAACGTGTCCACCCCGGCGCCGCGCAGCGCGGCGACCCCGTCGGCGAAGCGGACCGCCTGACGCACGTGCCGCACCCAGTAGTCGGGGTCTGCCAACTCCCCCGCATCGGCGACCGCACCGGTCACGTTGGACACCACCGGCAGCAACGGCGCCGAGAACGTCAACCCCTCCAACACACAACGGAACTCGGCCAGCATCGGCTCGATCAGCGGACTGTGGAACGCGTGACTGACGGCGAGCCGGCGCACCCGGACACCCCGGTCGCGCCAGATCCGCTCGACCTCCGCCAGCGCGTCGACCGGCCCGGACACCACCACCGAGGACGGCCCGTTCACCGCCGCGATCCCCACCTGCGCCCCGTCGACGATGGACGCCGCCACCTCGGCCTCCGGCGCGGCCACCGCCAGCATCCCACCACCGGCCGGCAACGCCTGCATCAGGCGACCCCGCGCCGCCACCAACGCACACGCGTCGGGCAACGACAACACCCCCGCCACGAACGCGGCCGTCACCTCACCGATCGAATGACCACCCACAAAGTCCGGCGTCACCCCGAACGACTCGACCAGACGGAACAGGGCCACCTCGACCGCGAACAACCCGGCTTGCGTGAACCACGTCTGATCCAGCAGGTCACCGTCACCGAACAACACCGGCTTGAGCGGCTGCGGCAGCAGCGGATCCAGGTGACCGCACACCTCGTCGAGGGCGGACGCGAACACCGGGAACGCCGCGTACAACTCCCGACCCATCCCCGCGCGCTGCGCGCCCTGACCGGAGAACAGCACCGCGAGCGGGCCGCGCCGCACCGCGTCACCGGAGAGCACCGCGCCGGACGGCGTACCGGCCGCCAGCGCGCGCAGCGCGGTGAGCAGGTCGTCCCGGTCGGCGGCGGCCAGCACGGCCCGCCGTTCCAGGGTGGCCCGGGTGGTCACCGAGGACCAGGCCAGGTCCACCGGTCGGAGCGCGGTGTCACCGGTCAGGCGACGCGCCCACCGCTCGGCCTGACGGGCCAGGGCGGCGTCGGTCCGCGCCGACAGCAGCACCGGCAGGTGGGCACGCGGCGGGACAGCGGTCGTGACGGGCCGCTCCTGGCCCTCGACGCGGGCGGGGAGCACGTCGCCCTCGATCACCGGCGGGGTGGCTCCGGCCGGTCGAGCAGTGGCGGGTGGTTGTTCCAGGATGACGTGGGCGTTGGTGCCGGAGATGCCGAACGAGGACACGGCGGCCCGGCGGGGCCGGTCCCGGTCGGGCCACGGCGTCGGGGCGGTGGCGAGGGTGACCGCGCCGGCGGTCCAGTCGATGTGTGGCGACGGTTCGTCCACGTGCAGCGTCGGCGGCACCAGGCCGTGCCGCATGGCCAGGACCATCTTGATCACCCCGGCGACACCGGCGGCGGCCTGCGTGTGCCCGAGGTTCGACTTGATCGACCCCAGGAGCAGCGGCGTCTCACGGTCCTGGCCGTAGGTGGCCAGCAGCGCCTGCGCCTCGATCGGGTCGCCCAGCGTCGTGCCGGTGCCGTGCGCCTCGACCACGTCCACGTCGGCGGTGCCCAGCCGCGCGTTGGCCAGGGCCTGGCGGATCACCCGCTGCTGCGACGGACCGTTCGGCGCGGTCAGCCCGTTCGACGCGCCGTCCTGGTTGACCGCCGTGCCCCGCACCACGGCCAGGATCCGGCGGCCCTCCCGCCGGGCGTCGGAGAGCCGCTGCACCAGCAGGACGCCGGTGCCCTCACCCCAGCCGGTGCCGTCGGCGGCAGCGGCGAACGACTTGCACCGACCGTCGGCGGCGAGTCCACGCTGCCGGGAGAACTCGATGAACGTGCCGGGGGTGGCCATCACCGTCACGCCGCCCGCGAGCGCCAGGTCGCACTCGCCGGACCGCAACGCCTGCGCGGCCAGGTGCAGCGCGACAAGCGACGACGAGCACGCCGTGTCGACGGTGACCGCCGGACCCTCCAGGCCGAACGTGTACGCCAGCCGGCCGGACAGCACGCTGCCCGAGGTGCCCACGCCGACGTACCCCTCGACCTCGGCCGACGACTCGACCAGCCGGGTCGCGTAGTCGTGGTACATCACGCCGGCGAACACGCCGGTGCGCGAGCCGCGCAGCGTCGCCGGGTCCAGGCCGGCGGACTCGAACGCCTCCCACGACGTCTCCAGCAGCAGCCGCTGCTGCGGGTCCATCGCCAGGGCCTCGCGCGGGCTGATGCCGAAGAACGCGCTGTCGAAGTCGGCGGCGTCGTAGAGGAAGCCGCCCTGCGTCGCGTACGAGGTGCCGCTGCGGTCCGGGTCCGGGTCGAACAGCGACTCCAGGTCCCACCCCCGGTCGGCCGGGAACTCGGAGATCCCGTCCCCACCGGCGGCCAGCAGCTCCCACAACTGCTCCGGGTTCTCCACCCCACCCGGATAGCGGCACGCCATCCCGACGATCGCGATCGGCTCGTCCAGCCCGGTGGTGGTGGTCGTCGCCGTCGGGGTGGTCGCGCCCGGCCGACCGCCGGCCAGTTCGGTCCACACCTGCGCGGCGAGAGCGGCCGGGGTGGGGTGGTCGAACACGAGCGTGGACGGCAGTCGCAGCCCGGTCGCGGCGTTGACCCGGTTACGCAGGTCCACGGCGGTCAACGAGTCGAAGCCCAGTTCCCGGAACGCCCGATCGGCCGGCACCGCGTCCGCCCCACCGTGCCCGAGGACCTGCGCGACCAGGCCCCGGACCAGCACGTCGACCTCGGCGCGGGCCTGGTCGTCGGTAAGCCGGGCCAGTCGGTCGGCCCAACCGCCGGTGCCGGCGAGCCGCCGGGTGGCGGCGGACCCGACGAGCGGGGCCAGCATCGACGGTACGGGAGCACCGGCGGCGCGCAGCGCGGGCAGGTCGATCACGGTCGGTACCAGGGCCGGCCGGTCGGCGGTGAGCGCGGCGTCGAACAGCTCCAGCCCGACCTCGGGGCTCATCGGGGGCAGCCCGGCCCGCGTCGACCGCCGCCGTTCCTCCTCGGTGAGTGACGCCGCCATCCCGGCGGTGTCCCACATTCCCCACGCGAGGCTGACCGCCGGCAGGCCCTCGTGCCGCCGGACCACCGCCAACGCGTCCAGGAACGCGTTGCCCGCCGCGTACGCCGCCTGACCCGGCGAACCCAACACCCCGGCGAGGGACGAGAACAGGACGAACAGGTCCAGATCGAGGTCGCGGGTGGCCTCGTGCAACCACCAGGCGGCAGTGGCCTTCGGGGCGAGCACGTTCGCCAACCGGTCCGGCGAGATCGCCGACACCACGCCGTCGTCCAGAACCCCGGCGGTGTGCACCACCCCCGTCAACCGACCCGGAACCCCGGCGACCAGCCGGTACACCTGGTCCCGATCGGTCACATCGGCGGCGACCACCGACACCGACGCACCCAACCCGGCCAACCGCTCGACCAACGCCGCCGCGCCCGACGCGGCCGAACCCTGCCGCGACACCAACACCAACGACCGCACCCCGTACCCGGCCACCAGATGCTCCGCCACCAGGGCACCCAGCGACCCGGTGCCACCGGTCACCAGCACCGTGCCGGCGTCGCCGACGACCGGCGCAACCGTGTCGCGGTCGGTCGGGGGAGTCTCATCGACCGGTTCACCGGCAGCGGCGTGAGCACGCCCGACCGTCGCGTCCGCGGCGGCGACCGGCCCGAGTGCGGCGCGGGCCAGGTGCGGGGTCAGCACGGCACCACCACGCAGCGCCACCTGGCCGCCGGTGGCAGGCAGGTCCCCCGCCACACCGGCAAGCGCCGACACCACGATGTCGTCGAGGTCACGATCCACATCGGCCAGGACGATCCGGCCCGGATGCTCCGACTGCGCCGACCGCAGCAGCCCCCACACCGCCGCACCGGCCAGATCCACCACCCGGTCGCCGTCCGAGGCCGCCACCGCGCCCCGGGTCACCACCACCAACCGCGAGTCCGCCGACGGCTCGGCGGCCAACCACGCCTGCACCGTCGCCAGCACGTCCGAGGTGACCGTCCGGACCGCTTCCGGCGGCGCCACGTCGGACGGCGCGGCCACCGGGAGCACGAACACCTCGGGCGCCCCGGCGGTGAGCGCCGCCGGCACGTCCGGGTACGTCGGCAGCCCGTCGACGGGTACGCCGAGCGCCGCCCAGTCGCCGATCCGCCCCGGGCGCGCCGGCGCGGGATCCCAGCGCACCTCGTAGAGGGAGCGGGCACCGGTCGCTGGCAGGCCGGTCATCTCCCGCAGGTGCAGCGCGTCCACCGACACGACGGGCGCGCCGGTCTCGTCGGCTGCGGCCAGCCGGACGGCGTCGCCGTCGCGGGTGAGCCGTACCCGCAGCACGGTGGCGCCGGTGGCGTGCACCTGGACGCCCTCGAACGTGAACGGGACGCGTGGTCCGCCGGTGCCGGGCGTGGGCAGCAGGCCGATCGGGTGCAGGGCGGCGTCGAGGAGCGCCGGGTGGATGCCGAACCGCGCCGCGTCGCCGGCCACGTCGTCCGGGAGGGCGATCTCCGCGTACGCCGCGTCGTCGCCGGTCCAGGCCCGCCGCACGCCCCGGAACGCCGGCCCGTACGCCAGGCCGTGCGCGGCGAGCGTCGGGTACCAGTCGGTGAGGTCGATCTCGGTCAGCCCGGCGGGCGGCCAGGCGCCGACGGTGGGCTCGTCCGGCACAGCCGGTTCGAGGATGCCGTCGGCGTGCCGGGTCCAGCCGGCGTCGGGGTCGTCCTCGGGTCGGGAGTGGATGGTGAGGGCGCGTCGGGTGCCGCCGCCGTCGACGCGTACCTGGAGGCGCAGCCGACCGGTGTCGGGCAGGACCACCGGCGTGGCGACGGTGAGGTCGCGCAGCCGGGGCACGCCGGCCTCGTCGCCGGCGCGGACGGCGATCTCGACGAGCGCGGCGCCGGGGAGCAGCGTGGTCCCGGCGACGGCGTGGTCGGCCAGCCAGGGGTGGGTGGCGAGGGAGAGCTGGCCGGTCAGGACGACCGTGCCGTCGCCGGCCAGGTCGACGGTGGCGCCGAGCAGGGGGTGCGCGGCGTCGCTCAGCCCGGCGCCGGAGACGTCGCCGGGGCGGTGGCGGGGGGGCTCCGGCCAGTAGCGCCGGTGCTGGAACGCGTACGTGGGCAGGTCGACCCGGGTGGGCGCGGGGCCGGTGAACCACGCCTCCCAGGAGACCGGGACGCCGTGCACGTGCAGCTGGGCCAGCGCGGTGAGCAGCGCGGGCGTCTCGGCGCGGTCGCGACGTTGCGCGGCCACGGCGAGCGCGGCGTCGTCGTCGGGCAGGATCTCGGCGGTCAGCGCGGTCAGCACGCTCTGCGGGCCGAGTTCGAGGAACGTGTCCGCGCCGGCCGCGCGCAGCGCGGTGATCCCGTCGGCGTAGCGGACCGCCTCGCGGACGTGGCGCACCCAGTAGTCGGGGGTGCGCAGGTCGTCACCGTCGGCCAGCGCACCCGTCACGTTCGACACGACCGGCAGCAGCGGCGCGGCGAACGTCAACCCCGCCAGCACACCGCGGAACTCGGCCAGCATCGGCTCCATCAGCGGACTGTGGAACGCGTGCGACACGGTCAGGCGGCGCACCCGCACGCCCGCGTCCCGCCACGTGCCGTGGAGCGCGGCCAGGGCGTCGAGGTCACCGGAGACGACCACCGAGGACGGCCCGTTCACCGCCGCGATCCCCACGTCCGCCCGGCCGGCGATCAGTCCGGCCACCTCCGCCTCCGGGGCGGCCACGGCGAGCATCCCGCCGCCGGCCGGCAGCGCCTGCATCAGTCGGCCCCGCGCGGCGACCAGCGCGCACGCGTCCGGCAGCGACAGCACCCCCGCCACGTACGCGGCGGTGATCTCCCCGACCGAGTGCCCACCGATCAGGTCCGGCACCACCCCGAACGACTCGACCAGCCGGAACAGGGCCACCTCGACCGCGAACAACCCCGCCTGCGTGAACCACGTCTGATCCAACAGGTCACCGTCACCGAACAACACCGGCTTCAACGGCCGCGGCAGCAACGGATCCAGGTGACCGCACACCTCGTCCAGGGCGGACGCGAACACCGGGAACGCCGCGTACAACTCCCGACCCATCCCCGCGCGCTGCGCGCCCTGCCCGGAGAAGAGGATCGCCAGCCGGCCGCGCGGCGTCGGGACGCCGCTGATGGCGCCGCCGGACGGTTCGCCGGCGGCCAGCGCCCGCAGACCGGCCAGCAGGTCGTCCCGGTCGGCGGCGGGCACCACGGCCCGTCGCTCCAGCGCGGATCGGGTGGTCACGGACGACCAGGCGACGTCGACCGGTCGCCACGCCTCGTCGCCGGCGAGCCGGTCGGCCCACCGGTCGGCCTGGGCGGCCAGGGCCGCGTCGGTACGCGCCGACAGCAGCACCGGCACCACCGCCGGGCCGGCCGGCCGGTCGGTTGCCGCGTCGCCGGCGTCGGAGACGGGGGGCTGTTCCAGGATGACGTGGGCGTTGGTGCCGGAGATGCCGAACGACGACACGGCGGCCCGGCGGGGCCGGCCTTGGTCGGGCCAGGGCGTCGCGGCCGTGGCCAGGGTGACCGCGCCGGCGGTCCAGTCGATGTGCGGGGACGGCTCGTCGACGTGCAGTGTGGCGGGGACGATGCCGTGCCGCATGGCCAGGACCATCTTGATCACCCCGGCGACGCCGGCGGCGGCCTGGGTGTGGCCCAGGTTCGACTTCACCGACCCGAGCAGCAGCGGCCGGCCGTCCGGCCGGTCCTGCCCGTACGTCGCGAGCAGCGCCTGCGCCTCGATCGGGTCACCAAGCGTGGTGCCGGTGCCGTGCGCCTCCACCGCGTCCACGTCGGCCGTACCCAACCGCGCGTTGGCCAGGGCCTGCCGGATCACCCGCTGCTGCGACGGACCGTTCGGCGCGGTCAACCCGTTGGACGCACCGTCGGAGTTCACCGCCGTTCCCCGCACCACGGCCAGGATCCGGCGGCCCTCCCGCCGGGCGTCGGAGAGCCGCTGCACCAGCAGGACGCCGACGCCCTCGGACCAGCCCGTCCCGTCGGCCGAGGCGGCGAAGGACCGGCACCGGCCGTCCGGGGACAGGCCCCGCTGCCGCGAGAACTCCACGAACGTCCCCGGCGTCGCCATCACCGTCACACCGCCGGCCAGCGCCAGGTCGCACTCGCCCGACCGCAACGCCTGCCCGGCGAGGTGCAGCGCCACCAGCGACGACGAACACGCCGTGTCCACCGTGACCGCCGGACCCTCCAACCCGAACGTGTACGCCACCCGGCCGGACAGCACGCTGGCGGAGGTGCCGGTGCCGACATAGCCCTCGGCGTCCGGCGGAAGGTCGGCCAGGCGGGACGCGTAGTCGTGGTACATCACGCCGGCGAACACGCCGGTGCGGGAGCCGCGCAGGACGGCCGGGTCCACGCCGGCGGACTCGAAGCTCTCCCAGGACGCCTCCAGCAGCAGCCGCTGCTGCGGATCCATGGCGAGCGCCTCGCGGGGCGAGATGCCGAAGAAGCCGCTGTCGAAGTCGGCGGCGCCGGCGAGGAAGCCGCCGTGCCGGGCGTACGAGGTGCCGGGGTGGTCCGGGTCGCTGTGGAAGAGGGTGTCGAGGTCCCAACCCCGGTCGGCGGGGAACTCGGCGATCCCGTCCCGGCCGCCGGCGAGGAGCTGCCAGAGCTGCTCGGGGTTGTCGACGCCACCGGGGTAGCGGCAGGCCATGCCGACGATGGCGATCGGCTCGTCGGTGTCGGCCGCCCGCACGGCCGCGCGGCGGGCGGTGATCCGGCCGGAGACCAGTTCGAGGAGGTGCGCGGCGAGGGCGGCCGGGCTGGGGTGGTCGAAGACGAGTGTGGACGGCAGCCGCAGCCCGGTCGCGGCGTTGACCCGGTTACGCAGGTCCACCGCGGTCAGCGAGTCGAAGCCCAGTTCCCGGAACGCCCGGTCGGCCGGCACCGCGTCCGCGCCGCCGTGCCCGAGCACCTGCGCGACCAGGCCCCGGACCAGCACGTCGACCTCGGCGCGGGCCTCGTCCTCGGTGCGGTCGGCCAGCCGGTCGGCCCAGTCGCCGCCGGCTCGGGCCTGCCGACGGGTGGCGGTCGGGCCGGCGAGGGCGCGGAGCACCGTCGGGACCGGCCCACCGTCGAGGGCGGCCCGCAGCGCCGGTACGTCGACGACGGCCGGCACGAGCGCCGGCCGTCCCTCGGCGAGGGCGGCGTCGAACAGGGCCAGCCCGACGTCGGTGCTCATCGGGGGCAGTCCGGCTCGCGTCGACCGTTGCCGCTCCCCCTCGCTCAGCGACGCCGCCATCCCCGCGGTGTCCCACATTCCCCACGCCAGCGACACCGCCGGCAGACCCTCCTGCCGCCGCACCACCGCCAACGCGTCCAGGAACGCGTTGCCCGCCGCGTACGCCGCCTGACCCGGCGAACCCATCACCCCGGCGAGGGACGAGAAGAGCACGAACAGGTCCAGGTCGAGGTCGCGCGTCGCCTCATGCAGAGCCCATGCGGCGGTCACCTTCGGCGCGAGCACGCCCGCCAACCGTTCCGGAGAGATCGCCGACACCACACCGTCGTCCAGCACACCGGCGGTGTGCACCACCCCGGCCAACCGACCCGGCACCTCCGCGACCAGCCGAGACACCTGATCCCGATCGGTCACGTCGCACGCCACCACCGACACCGCCGCGCCCAACCCGGCCAACCGTTCGACCAGGACGTCCGCGCCCGACGCGGACGGGCCCTGCCGCGACACCAACACCAGCGACCGCACCCCGTACCCGGTCACCAGATGCTCCGCCACCAGGGCGCCCAGGGCACCCGTGCCACCGGTCACCACCACCGTGCCGTCACCGACACCGGTACCGCCCAACGGCGGGGACGCGGCGCGGACCAGGCGGGGCACGGACACCCGGCCGTCCCGGATCGCCACCTGGCCGCCGGCCGGGTCGGCGGTGACGCGGGCGAGCAGCGCCAGGGTGTGCGCGTCCGGCTCCCGGTCGAGGTCGGCCAGCACGATCCGGCCCGGGTGCTCGGACTGCGCCGCGCGCAGCAGCCCCCACACCGCCGCGCCGGCCAGGTCGGTCACCGGGTCACCGTCGCCGGTGGACACGGCGCCCCGGCTCAGCACGACGAGTGCGGTCTCCGCGAGGGGGTCGGTGGCCAGCCAGGACCGCACGGTGGCGAGCACGTCGGTGGTGACCGCGCGGACCGCGTCGGGGGTGGGCAGGTCGGCGGCGGGCAGCGGCAGGACGAGGACGCGCGGGGGCGTCCGTCCCGCGTCGACGGCCTCGACCAGCGCCGCCACGCCGGGGTACGCGGGCAGGCCGGCCGGGCCCTCGCCGGTCAGCGCCGCCCAGTCGGACGGCGCCTCGGCCGGCGTGACGTCCTCCGGTTGCCAGGTGAGCGCGTACAGGGACCGGGCGGCGACGCCGGGGACGACCGCGCCGGTCAGCTCCCGCAGCACCAGCGCGTCGACGGAGACCACCGGCGCGCCGGAGGAGTCCACGGCGACCAGCCGGACGGCGTCGCCGGCGCGGGTGAGCCGGACCCGCAGGACGCGGGCGCCGGCGGCGTGCACCTGGAGTCCGTCGAGGGTGAACGGCACGCGCGGGCCGTCGCCGGCGAGCACCAGCCCGGCCGGGTGCAGGGCGGCGTCCAGCAGCGCCGGGTGGACCCCGAACCGGGACGCCTCCCCAGCGGCGTCGTCCGGGAGCGCCACCTCGGCGTACGCCTCTCCGTCGCCGGTCCAGAGCCGGCGCAGGCCCTGGAAGGCCGGCCCGTAGGTGAGGCCGTGCCCGGAGAGGGTCGGGTACCAGTCGGTCAGGTCCACCTCGGTGAGCCCGGCGGGCGGCCAGGCGAGGGTGGGCTCGTCCGGCCGGGGCGGGTCGAGGACACCCTCGGCGTGCGCGGTCCACTCGGTGTCGCCGTCGGGCTGGGAGTGGATGGCGACCGGACGGCCGCCGGTGCCGTCGGGTGCGCCGACGCGTACCTGCACCCGCACGGCGCCGGTCTCGGGCAGCACCAGCGGCGCGGCGAACGTGAGGTCGCGGATGCGGGGGGCGCCGACCTCGTCGCCGGCGCGGACGGCCAGCTCGGCGAGCGCGGTGCCGGGCAGGAGCACGGCGCCGGCCACCACGTGGTCGGCGAGCCACGGGTGGGTGGCCAGCGACAGCCGGCCGGTGAGCAGGACCATCTCGGCGCCGGCGACGGCGACGGCCGCGCCGAGCAGCGGGTGGCCGGCGTCGCCGAGCCCGGCGCCGCTGACGTCGCCGGGGCGGATCCGGCCGGTGGGCAGCCAGTACCGCTGGTGCTGGAACGCGTAGGTGGGCAGGTCGATCCGGGTCGGCTCGGCGCCGGTGAACCAGGGCCGCCAGTCGACCGGCACGCCGTGCACGTGCAGGTCGGCCAGCGCGCCCAGCAACGCGGCTGTCTCGTCCCGGTCGCGGCGCTGGGCGGCGACCGCGAGCGCGTCGGGCAGGATCTCGGCGGTCAGCGCCGTGAGCACGCTCCGCGGGCCGATCTCCAGGAACGTGTCCACCCCGGCGTCGCGCAACGCGGTGACCCCGTCGGCGAACCGGACCGCCTGCCGGACGTGCCGCACCCAGTAGTCGGGATCGGTCAACTCCGCCGGGCCCGCGATCGCACCGGTCACGTTGGACACCACCGGTAGCAGCGGCGCGGAGAAGCCCAGCCCGTCCAGGACGGCGCGGAACTCGGCCAGCATGGGCTCCATCAGCGGGCTGTGGAACGCGTGCGACACGGTCAGCGCGCGGGTCCGGACGCCGCGTTCGTGCCACCGCCGCGCGATCCCGTCGAGGGCGTCGACCGGTCCGGAGACCACGACGGAGGACGGGCCGTTGACGGCGGCGACACCCAGGCCGGGCGCCCCGTCGAGCGACGCCAGCACGTCCGCCTCACCGGCGGCGACCGCGAGCATGCCGCCGCCGGTCGGCAACGCCTGCATGAGCCGGCCCCGCGCGGCGACCAGCGTGCACGCGTCGGGCAGCGACAGCACGCCGGCCAGGTACGCGGCGGTGACCTCGCCGATCGAGTGCCCACCGACGGCGTCCGGCACCACCCCGAACGACTCGACCAGCCGGAACAGCGCCACCTCGACCGCGAACAGGCCGGCCTGGGTGAACCGCGTCTGGTCGAGCAGATCGTCCTCGCCGAACAGCACCGGCTTCAGCGGCTGCGGCAGCAGCGGATCCAGGTGGTCGCACACCTCGTCCAGCGCGGCGGCGAACACGGGGAACGCCGCGTACAGGTCGCGGCCCATGCCGGCGCGCTGCGCGCCCTGACCGGAGAAGAGGACGGCCAGCCGGCCCCGCGCGGTGCGCGTACCGGTGCGGGTGCCGGCGGCCGGTGCGCCGGTGGCCAACGCCCGCAGCCCGGCCAGCAGCTCGTCCCGGTCGCCGGCGGCGACCACGGCGCGGTGGTCCAGGACGGTCCGGCCGGTCACCGAGGACCAGCCGACGTCGACCGGGCGGGCCGCGTCGTCGCCGGCGAGCCGGCGGGCCCAACGGTCGGCCTGCGCGGCGAGCGCGGCGTCGGAGCGGGCGGAGAGCAGCACCGGCGTGGGCGTGCGCGGCGTCGGGGCGGCGGCCCGGGTGGGTTCGGCCGGCGGCGCCTCGAGGACGACGTGGGCGTTGGTGCCGCTGACCCCGAACGAGGAGACGGCGGCGCGGCGGGGCCGGTCCGACTCCGGCCACGGCCGGGCCTCGGTCAGCAGCTCGACCGCGCCGGCGGTCCAGTCGATGTGCGGGGACGGCGCGTCCACGTGCAGAGTCGCCGGGGCGACGCCGTGCCGCATGGCGAGGATCATCTTGATGATGCCGGCGACGCCGGCGGCGGCCTGGGTGTGCCCCAGGTTCGACTTCACCGAGCCGAGCAGCAGCGGCTGGCCGTCCGGGCGGTCCTGCCCGTACGTGGCCAGCAGCGCCTGCGCCTCGATCGGATCGCCGAGCGTCGTGCCGGTGCCGTGCGCCTCCACCACGTCCACGTCGGACGGGTTCAGCCGCGCGTTGGCCAGGGCCTGCCGGATCACCCGCTGCTGCGACGGACCGTTCGGCGCGGTCAACCCGTTGGACGCGCCGTCGGAGTTGACGGCGGTGCCGGCCACCACGGCGAGGATCCGCCGCCCGTCGCGGCGGGCGTCGGAGAGCCGCTGCACCAGCAGCACACCGACGCCCTCGGCCCAGCCGGTGCCGTCGGCGGCGGCGGCGAACGACTTGCACCGCCCGTCGGCGGCCAGGCCGCGCTGGCGGGAGAACTCGATGAACGTGCCCGGGTTCGCCATCACGGTCACGCCGCCGGCCAGGGCCAGGTCACACTCCCCTGACCGCAGCGCCTGCGCGGCCAGGTGCAGCGCCACCAACGACGACGAACACGCGGTGTCCACCGTGACCGCCGGACCCTCCAACCCGAACGCGTACGCCACCCGGCCGGACACCACGCTGCCGGAGGTGCCGGTGCCCAGGTAGCCCTCCACGCCGTCGGGCAGGTCGCGCACCCCGGCCGCGTAGTCGTGGTACATCAGGCCGGCGAACACGCCGGTGCGGGAGCCGCGCAGGTTCGCCGGGTCCACGCCGGCGGACTCGAAGCTCTCCCAGGACGCCTCCAGCAGCAGCCGCTGCTGCGGATCCATGGCGAGCGCCTCGCGGGGCGAGATGCCGAAGAAGCCGCTGTCGAAGTCGGCGGCGCCGGCGAGGAAGCCGCCGTGCCGGGCGTACGAGGTGCCGGGGTGGTCCGGGTCGCTGTGGAACAGGGTGTCGAGGTCCCAACCCCGGTCGGTGGGGAACTCGGAGATTCCGTCGCGCCCGGCGGCCAGCAGCTCCCACAGGTCGTCGGGGCTGTCGATCCCGCCCGGGTAGCGGCAGGCCATCCCGACGATCGCGATCGGCTCGTCGACACCGGTGACCGCCATGGTGCCGGCCCGGTTGGCGGTGGCGCCGCCGAGTTGCTCGTGCACGTGCGCGGCCAGCGCGGCCGGGTTCGGGTGGTCGAAGACCAGGGTGGACGGCAGCCGCAGCCCGGTCGCGGCGTTGACCCGGTTGCGGAGGTCCACTGCGGTCAGCGAGTCGAAGCCCAGCTCCTGGAACGCCCGGTCGGCCGGCACCGCGTCCGCGCCGCCGTGGCCGAGGACCTGGGCGACGAGGCCCCGGACCAGCAGGTCGACCTCGGCGCGGGCCTCGTCGGCGGGCAGCGCGGCGAGCCGCCCGGCCCAGCCGTCGGCCGCCGCGCCGGCCTGCCGCCGGGCGGGTGCGGCGCCGGCGAGGGCGCGCAGCATCGGGGGTACGCCGCCGGCGGCCCGCAGCGCCGGCAGGTCGAGCACGGCCGGTACGAGCGTGGCGTCGTCGGCGGTGACGGCGGCGTCGAAGAGCGCGACGCCGACCGGGGCGGTGATCAGGCCGAGTCCGGCGCGGGTCACCCGGGACCGGTCGGCCGCGCCGAGTCCGGCCGCCATGCCGTCGGTGTCCCACATGCCCCAGGCGAGCGCGTGTGAGGGCAGGCCGAGGGCGCGGCGGTGGGTGGCGAGGGCGTCGAGGAAGGCGTTCGCGGCCGCGTACGCGCCCTGGCCGGGGGAACCGAGCACGCCGGCGATCGACGAGTAGGTGACGAACAGGTCGAGGTCGAGCCCGGCGGTGGCCTCGTGCAGGTGCCAGGCGGCGTCGGCCTTGGGGGCGAGGACCCGGGCCAGCCGGTCGGCGTCGGTGCCGGTGACGACGGCGTCGTCGAGCACGCCGGCGGTGTGCACCACCCCGGCGAGCCGGTCGCCGTCGGTGAGCCCGGCGACCAGGTCACGCACGGCGTCGGGGTCGGTGAGGTCGACGGCGAGCACCCGGACCCGGGCGCCGAGCGCGGTCAGGTCGCCGGCCAGTTCGGCCGCGCCGTCGGCGTCGGGTCCGCGCCGGCTGACCAGGGCCAGCGAGTCGACGCCCCACGCGGTGACCAGGTGCCGGGCGAGGAGGCCGCCGAGCGCGCCGGTGCCGCCGGTGACCAGGACGGTGCCGCCGCGGGTGCGCGGGGCGGGGGCGGGTGGGGCGTCGGCGCGTATCAGTCGGGGGGTGAGGGTGGTGTCGCCGCGCACCGCGACCTGCGCCGCGGTCGGGTCGGCGGCGGCGGCCGTGAGCAGCGCCAGGGCGGCGGCGTCGGGGTCCCGGTCGAGGTCGGCGAGGACGATCCGGCCGGGGTGCTCGGACTGGGCGGAGCGGACCAGGCCCCAGACGGCGGCGCCGGCCAGGTCGGTGGCGGGGTCGTCCGGCCGGGCCGGCATCGCGTCGCGGGTGAGCACGACGAGGCGGGCGTCGGCGGTCGCGTCGGTGGTCAGCCAGTCGCGCAGCGCGGCGAGCACGCCGGTGGTGGCGGCCCGGACCGTGGCCGGCGACGCCGGGCCGGTCGGCACCGGCAGCAGCACCAGCGGGGGTACGTCGCCGGCGGCGAGCAGTCCGGCCACGTCGGGGTGGGTGGGGGCGTCGGGCCGGGCGGCCAGCGGCGCGCCGAGCACCGCGACGGGGGGCGGTGTGGCCGGGGTGAGCGGTTCGGTGTGCCAGGCGACCCGGTACAGCGCGCGGGCGGCGCGGGCGGCGGCCGGCGGCTCGGCGGCGGTCAGCTCGCGCAGGACCAGCGCGTCGACGGTGACGACGGGCCGGTCGGTGGGGTCGACGGCGAGCAGCCGCACGGCCGTGCCGGCGCGGGTGAGCCGGACCCGCAGCGTGTCCGCGTCGACGGCGTGCACCTGGACGCCGGTGAACGCGAACGGGGCCTTGGGTCCGGTGGTGCCGTCGCCGGGCAGCAGCGCGGCGGGGTGCAGCGCGGCGTCGAGCAGGGCGGGGTGCACGCCGAACCCGGCGGTCCGGTCGGGGCCGGTCGCGGGCAGTGTCACCTCGGCGTAGACGGTGCCGTCGTCGGCCGTCCAGGCGCGGCGCAGGCCCTGGAACGCCGGCCCGTAGGTCATGCCGTGGCCGGCGAGGGCGTCGTACCAGCCGGTGAGGTCGGTCTCGGCGGCGTGCGGCGGGGGCCACGCGCCGAGGCCGGCGTCGTCGGTGGGAACGGCGGCGGTGAGCAGTCCCTCGGCGTGGCGGGTCCAGTCACCCTCGGGGTCGTCGTCGGGCTGGGAGTGGACGGTGACGGCGCGCCGCCCGGTGTCGTCGCGCGGGCCGACGCGGACCTGCACCGGCACGGCGCCCCGCTCGGGGAGCACCAGCGGCGTGACGACGGTCAGCTCGCCGATCCGGCAGGGGCCGAACTCCTCGCCGGCGCGCAGCGCGAGTTCGACGAGCGCGGTGCCGGGGATGAGGACCGCGCCGGCGACCACGTGGTCGGCGAGCCACGGGTGGGCGGCCAGGGAGAGGCGGCCGGTGAGCACGGCGGCGTCCTCGCCGGCCAGCCGCACGGCGGCGGCCAGCAGCGGGTGGCCGGCGGCGCCGAGACCGGCGCGGGTGACGTCGGCGCCGGCGCCGGCCGGGCGCAGCCAGTACCGGTCACCGCCGAACGCGTAGGTGGGCAGGTCGACCGGGCCGGTCGCGGCGCCGCCGAGGACCGGGGTCCAGTCGACGTGGCCGCCGGCGGCGACGAGTTCCGCCAGCCCGGTGAGCAGCGCGCGCGGCTCCGGGCGGTCGGCGCGTTGGATGGCGACGGCCGTCGCGGCGTCGGCGGTGTCCCGGACGAGCGCGGTGAGCACGCCGCGCGGGCCGATCTCCAGGAACGTGTCCACCCCGGCGTTCCGCAGCGCCGCGACGCCGTCGGCGAAGCGGACCGCCTGACGCACGTGCCGCACCCAGTAGTCGGGGTCGGTCAGCTCCCCCGCATCGGCGACCGCACCGGTCACGTTGGACACCACCGGCAGCAACGGCGCGGCGAACGTCAACCCGTCGAGCACGGTGCGGAACTCGGCGAGCATCGGCTCCATCAGCGGACTGTGGAACGCGTGCGACACGGTCAGGCGGCGGACCCGGACGCCCCGGTCCCGCCAGGAGTTTTCGATCTCGTCGAGCGCGTCGACCGGCCCGGACACCACGATCGACGTGGGGCCGTTGACCGCCGCGATCCCGACGTCCGTCCGGCCGGCGATCGAGTCGGCCACGTCGCACTCCGACGCGGCAACCGCGAGCATTCCGCCGCCGGCCGGCAACGCCTGCATCAACCGGCCCCGCGCCGCCACCAACGCGGCGGCGTCGGACAGGGACAGCACCCCCGCCACGAACGCGGCCGTCACCTCACCGATCGAATGACCACCCACGAAGTCCGGCACCACACCGAACGACTCGACGAGGCGGAACAGTGCCACCTCGACCGCGAACAGACCCGCCTGCGTGAACTGCGTCTGGTCGATCAGCTCCCCGTCACCGAACAGCACCGGCTTCAACGGCCGCGGCAGCAACGGATCCAGATGACCGCACACCTCGTCGAGGGCGGACGCGAACACCGGGAACGCCGCGTACAACTCCCGGCCCATCCCGGCGCGCTGCGCGCCCTGACCGGAGAACAGCACCGCGAGCGGGCCCCGGTCGGTGGCGCGGTCGGTGACCAGGTTGTCGGCCGGCTCGCCGGCGGCCAGCGCGCGCAGCCCGGCGGCCAGGTCGTCGTGGTCGGCGGCGAGCAGCACCGCCCGGTGCTCCAGCGCGGTCCGCGCGGTCAGCGACGCACGGGCCACGTCGGCGAGGTCGGGCCGGTCGGGCGCGGCCAGCGCGTCCGCCCAGCGGGCGGCCTGCCGGGCCAGCCCGCCGTCGCCGCGCGCCGACAGCAGCACCGGCACCAGCGGCGGCGTGGGCCGGTCGACCGGTTCGTCCGCGACCGCCGGTGGCTGCTCCACGATGACGTGGGCGTTGGTGCCGCTGACCCCGAAGGAGGAGACGGCGGCCCGGCGCGGTCGGCCGGTCTCCGGCCACGGCCGGGCCTCGGTCAGCAGCTCGACCGCGCCGGCCGACCAGTCGACGTGCGGGGTGGGCTCGTCCACGTGCAACGTGCGGGGCAGGACGCCGTGGCGCAGCGCCTGCACCATCTTGATCACGCCGGCGACCCCGGCGGCGGCCTGGCTGTGCCCGATGTTGGACTTGATCGAGCCCAGCCACAGCGGCTCCCCGGCCCGGTCCTGCCCGTACGTGGCCAGGAGCGCCTGTGCCTCGATCGGGTCGCCGAGGGTGGTCGCGGTGCCGTGCGCCTCGACCGCGTCCACGTCGGCGGTGCTCAGGCCGGCGGCGGTGAGCGCGGCCCGGATGACCCGCTGCTGGGAGGGCCCGTTGGGGGCGGTCAGGCCGTTGGACGCGCCGTCCTGGTTGACGGCGGAGCCGCGGACGACGGCGAGCACGCGGTGGCCGTTGCGGCGGGCGTCGCCGAGCCGCTCCACGACCAGCACGCCGACGCCCTCGGACCAGCCGGTGCCGTCGGCGGAGGCGGCGAAGGATCGGCAGCGGCCGTCGGCGGCCAGCCCACCCTGCCTGGTGAACTCGACGAACGCGCCGGGGGTGACCAGCACGTTGACGCCGGCGGCGACGGCCAGGTCACACTCGCCCTGGCGCAGCGACTGCACCGCGAGGTGCAGCGCCACCAGCGACGACGAGCAGGCGGTGTCCACGGTGACCGCCGGGCCCTCCAGGCCGAACGTGTAGGCGACCCGGCCGGAGATGACGCTGTGCGCGCCGCCGGTGAGCCGGTAGCCGTCCAGGTCGCGGGTCTCGTCGCCGGCACCGTAGCCGGACGGGGACGCGCCGACGAACACGCCGGTCGGGGTGCCGTGCAACGTGTCCGGCGCGACCGCCGCCTGCTCGAACGCCGCCCAGGTGGCCTCCAGCAGCAGCCGCTGCTGCGGGTCCATCGCGAGGGCCTCACGCGGTGAGATGCCGAAGAACTCGGGATCGAACTCCGTGGCCCGGTCGATGAACCCGCCGTGGCGGGTGAACGAGCGGCCCGGCGCGTCCGGGTCGGCGGCGTGGAGCCGGTCCAGGTCCCAGTCGCGGTCGGTGCGGAACTCGGTGATGCCGTCGCGGCCCTCGGCGACCAGCTCCCACAGCCCGTCGGGGTCGCTGACGCCGCCGGGGTAGCGGCAGCTCATCCCGACGATGGCGATCGGCTCGTCGACGGTCGGCGCGCCGGCCGGGGCGTCGGCGGCGGCGCCGTCGCCGTCGCCGTGGGGCAGCCGCAGCAGCGTGGCCAGGTGGCCGGCCAGCACGGCCGGGCTCGGGTAGTCGAAGATGACGGTGGTGGGCAGCGCCAGCCCGGTCGCGGCGGTGAGCTGGTTGCGCAGCTCCACGGCGGTCAGCGAGTCGAAGCCGAGGTCGCGGAACGCGCGCCGGGGGCGTACCGCGTCGCTGCCGGTGTGGCCGAGCACGGCGGCGGCGTGGTCGCGGACCAGGTCGGTGAGGCGGCGTTCCCGGTCGGCGGGGGCCAGGTCGAGCAGTTGCCGGCGCAGCGCGGCGGCCCGGTCGTCGACGTCGTCGGCGGGCCGTTCGGCCAGCGCCGCCCGGGCCTCCGGGATGTCGGCGAGCAACGGCCGGGGCCGGGCGGAGGCGTACGCGGGGGCGAACTGCGCCCAGTCGACGTCGGCGACGACGAGTGTGGTCTCGCCGTGCTCGACCGCCCGGCGCAGGGCGAGCAGCGCGGCGGCGGGTTGCATCGGGTTCAGGCCGCGCCGGCTGAGCAGCCGCTGCGCCTCCTCGGTGGTGGCCATGCCGCCCTCGGCCCAGGCGCCCCAGGAGATCGAGGTGGCGGTGCGGCCGGCGGCGCGGCGCCGCTCGGCGAGCGCGTCCAGAAAGGCGTTCGCCGCCGCGTACGCGCCCTGGCCGCCGCTGCCCCACACGCCGGAGATGGAGGCGAACAGCACGAACGCGTCGAGGTCCCGGTCGCCGAGCAGCTCGTCGAGGTGGGCGGCGCCGGCGACCTTGCCGGCCATCACGTGGTCGAACACGTCCAGGTCGGTGTCGACCAGGGCGGTGAGCCGGGTGATCCCGGCGGCGTGCAGCACGGCGGTCAGCGGCGCGACGTCGTCCAGCCCGGCGACGAGCGCGGCGACCTGGTCCCGGTCGGCGAGGTCGCAGGCGACGACGCTGACCCGTACCCCGTCGGTGGTCAGCTCGTCGACCAGCTCGCGGGCGCCGGGGGCGTCGGGGCCGCGGCGGCTGGTGAGCACCAGGTGCTCGGCGCCGTTGGCGGCGAGCCAGCGGGCGGCCTGCGCGCCGATCGCGCCGGTGCCGCCGGTGATCAGCACGGTGCCGCGCGGTTGCCAGCCGGTGAGCTGCCCGGAGGTGCGGGCGGTGGTGCGGGCCAGCCGGCGCGTGAACGTCCCGTAGGGGCGCACGGCGACCTGGTCCTCGTCGCCCGCGCCACCGCCGAGGACGCGGAGGACCTCGGTCCACGTCGCCGCGTCGGGGTCGGCGGGCAGGTCGAGCACGCCGCCCCACTGCCGGGGGTGTTCCAGGCCGACCACCCGGGCCAGGCCCCACAGGGCGTGCTGGGCGGCGCTGGCCACCGGCTCGGCCGGGCCGGTGCCGACCCCGCCGCGGGTGAGGCACCACAGCGGCGCGGTCAGGCCGGCGTCCTGCAGGGCCTGCACCAGCCGGGTGGTGGCGACCACGGCGGTGGGGACGCCGGGGTGCCCGGGATGGTCGGTGTCGGCCAGCCCGAGCAGGGACACGATCACCGCCGGTCCGCCCGGCTCGTCGGTCAGCCGGGCCGCCAGCTCCGCCCGGGTGGCGCGGGCCGGGTCGACGGCCAGGGTGCGCAGTGCCGCGCCGTCGGGCAGGGCGGCGGCGAGCGACTCCAGCCAGGCGTCCACGCGGGCGTCGTCGGCCGGGCGCAGCACCAGCAGGTCACCGGTGACGGTGGCGCCGGTCGCCGGGGCGGCCGGCTGCCACACCACCCGGTACGACCAGCCGTCCAGCACGGCCCGTTGGAGGCGGGCGCGGCGCCACGACGACAGCAGCGGCAGCGCCGGGGCGAGCACCTGCGGGTCGGCGTCCCCGGCGGTGAGCGCGGCGACGTCGGCGCGTTCCACCGCCGACCAGAACTCGACGTCGACCACGTCCGGCCCGACCGGCCCGGCGGTGGACGCGGCCATCCGCTCCGGCCAGTAGCGCCGGCGCTGGAACGGGTACGTGGGCAGGCCGGTGAGGACCGGCGCGGGGGCGAGGACCCGGCGCAGGTCGACCGGCAGTCCCTCGGCGTGGGCGTGGGCGAGGCTGGTCAGCAGCCGCAGCCGGGCGTCCTCGCCCCGGCGCAGCGTGGACAGCGCGCGCCCGGTGGTGCCGGTGTCGTCCAGGACGGCGGCCACCGACATGGTGAGCACGGGATGCGGGGACACCTCGACGAAGTCGGTGTGCCCGGCGGCGATCGCGGTCCGCACGGCGGCGTCGAACAGCACCGGCAGGCGCAGGTTGTCGGCCCAGTGGTCGGCGTCGAGCCGGGCGCCGGCGAGCCAGTCGCCGGTGACCGTGGAGATGATCGGCACGTCACCGTCGCGGGGGGTCAGGCCGGCCAGTTCGGTGCGGAGACGGTCGGCGGCCGGCGCCACGGCCGGGGAGTGCGAGGCGTAGTCCACGGCCACCAGCCGGGCCCGTACCCCGTCGGCGACCAGCGCGGCGACGAAGTCCGCCACCGCCTGCCACGGCCCGGCCACGGCGGTGGTGGCGGGGCCGTTGACCACGGAGACGGTGACGCCCTCGGGCAGGCGGGCGGTCAGCTCGGCGGCCGGCAGGTCGACGGCGGCCATGGTCCCGGTGCCGGCGACGTCGGCCAGCGCCCGCAGCCGCAGCGCCAGCACCCGGACCGCGTCGGCGAGGGTCAGCGCGCCGGCCACGTGCGCCGCGACGATCTCCCCCTGGGAGTGGCCGATCACGGCGCGCGGGCTCACGCCGGCGTGCCGCCAGAGCCGGGCCAGCGCCACGCCGACGGCGAACAGCGCCGGCTGGGCCATCTCGGAGCGGGTCAGCCAGGTGTCGTCGGCGCCGGTGAGCAGCGCGGTCACGTCGACGTCGAGCCAGCGGTCCAGTTCGGCCTGGCACTCGGCGAGGGCGTCGTCGAAGACCGGGCAGGCGCCGATCAGCTCGGCGGCCATGGCGGCGTGCTGGGCGCCCTGGCCGGGGAACACCCAGACCGGTCCCTCGCCCGCCTCGCCGGCCTGGCCGCTGACGACGCCACCGGTGGGCGTGCCGGCGGCGACGGCGTCGAGACCGGCGAGCAGCTGCGCCGGGTCGGCGGCCACCACGGCCGCCCGGTGCTCGAAGACCGACCGGGTGGTGGCCAGCGACCAGGCCAGTCGGGCCGGGTCGAGGTCGGCGTGTTCGCGGACGTGGCGGGCCAGGCGGGCGGCCTGCTCGCGCAGCGCGTCGGCGGAGCGGGCGGACAGCGACCAGACGGTGGCCGGGCCGGCGACCAGGGCGGGCCGCTCGTCGTCGGGCGTCGGGGCGGGGGCGGCGTCGACCTGTTCCAGGATGACGTGGGCGTTGGTGCCGCTGATGCCGAACGAGGACACCGCGGCCCGGCGCGGCCGCTCCACCCGCGGCCACGGGCGGGCCTCGGTGAGCAGGGACACCGCGCCGGCGGACCAGTCGATGTGCGGGGACGGCGTGTCGACGTGCAGCGTCGCGGGCAGCCGACCGTGCCGCATCGCCTGCACCATCTTGATCACACCGGCGACGCCGGCGGCGGACTGGCTGTGCCCGAGGTTCGACTTGACCGAGCCGAGCCAGAGCGGGTCGTGCCCGTCCCGGTCCTGCCCGTACGTGGCCAGCAGCGCCTGCGCCTCGATCGGGTCGCCGAGCGTGGTGCCGGTGCCGTGCGCCTCGACCGCGTCGACGTCGCCGGCGTCGAGGCGGGCGTTGCTCAACGCCTGGCGGATGACCCGCTGCTGCGACGGCCCGTTCGGGGCGGTGAGCCCGTTGGACGCGCCGTCGGAGTTGATCGCGCTGCCGCGCAGCACGGCGAGCACCGGGTGGCCGTGGCGGCGGGCGTCGCTGAGCCGCTCGACGAGCAGCAGACCGACGCCCTCGGCCCAGCCGGTGCCGTCGGCGGCGGCGGCGAACGACTTGCACCGCCCGTCGGAGGCGAGCCCGCGCTGGCGGGAGAAGCCGACGAACGCGCTGGGGCTGGCCATCACGGTCACACCGCCCGCGAGGGCCAGGTCGAACTCGCCGGCCCGCAGCGCCTGCGCGGCCAGGTGCAGCGCGACCAGCGACGAGGAGCAGGCGGTGTCCACGCTGACCGCCGGCCCCTCCAGACCCAGCGCGTACGCGATCCGGCCGGAGACGACGCTGGTGACGGTGCCGGTGAGCAGGTAGCCCTCGTCGGCGTCCAGCGCGCCGCCGTCGGCGCCGACGCCGTAGCCGTTGGCGGCGGTGCCGACGAACACGCCGACCTTCTGCCCGCGTACCGAGGACGGGGCGATGCCGGCGGTCTCGAACGCCTCCCAGGAGGTCTCCAGCAGCAGCCGCTGCTGCGGGTCCATGGCGAGGGCCTCGCGGGGTGAGATGCCGAAGAACTCGGCGTCGAACCCGGCCGCGTCGTAGAGGAAGCCGCCCTGCTGGGTGGTGGAGCGGCCGGACCGGTCGGCGGACGGGTCGTAGAGGTTGGCCAGGTCCCAGCCCCGGTCGGTGGGGAAGCCGCCGATCGCGTCACCGCCGCCGTCGACCAGGTCCCACAGCTGCTCCGGGGTGGACACACCGCCGGGGTAGCGGCAGGACATCGCGACGATCGCGATCGGCTCCCGGGCCGCCGCGGTCAACTGCTGGTTGAGCTGCTTGAGCCGGCTGGTCTCCTTGAGGGAGGCCCGAAGCGCCTCGACGACCTTGTCTGCGGACGTGGACATCATCTACTCCGTACGTGGGCGTCAGGACTCGGTGCCGTCGAGGGCCAGCCGGATCAGGGTGTCGGTGTCCATCTCGTCGAGGTCGACCTCCGCCCGGTCCGGTTCGGCGGCGGGACCGTCGTCGGCGGTGAGACCGAGCAGCAGGTCCAGCAGACCGGCCTCGCGGATGCGGGCGAGCGGGACGGTGGCCAGCGCCTGGCGTACCGCGGTCTCGGCCGGGTCGGCGGCCGGCCCGGCGGGTGTGTCGGGCAGCAGGGTGGCGCGCAGGTGGTCGGCGAGCGCGGCCGGGTCGGGGTGGTCGAAGACGAGCGTGGTGGGCAGGGACAGACCGGTGGCCCGGTTGAGCCGGTTGCGCAACTCGACCGCGGTCAGCGAGTCGAAGCCGAGGTCCTTGAAGGCCCGGTGGGGCTTGACCCGTTCCGGGCCGCCGTGGCCGAGGACGGCGGCGGCCTCGGCGCGGACCAGGTCGGTGAGCCGGCGGTCCTGGTCCTCGCCGGTCAGGCCGCGCAGTTCCTCGCGCAGGGCCGCGCCCCCGTCGGCGGGCGCCTCGGCCGCGTCCCGCACCGCCTGCCGGGCCTCGGGCAGGTCGGCCAGGAACGGCCGGGGCCGGGTCGACGCGTACGCCGGGGCGAACGTCGTCCAGTCCACGTCGGCCACGGTCAGGGCGGGCCCGCCCCGGCCGACGGCGACGCGCATGGCGTGCACCGCGTCGGCGGGGGCCATGACTCGCAGGCCGCGCCGGGCCAGTTCCCGCTGGGCGTCGTCGGTGGCCATGCCGCCGTCGGCCCACGGTCCCCAGGCCACCGAGGTGGCGGCGAGGCCACGCGCGTGCCGCCGCTCGGCCAGCGCGTCGAGGTAGGCGTTGCCGGCGGCGTAGCCGGCCTGTCCGCCGCTGCCCCAGACGCCGGCGATGGAGGCGAACAGCACGAACGCGTCGAGCGGACGGTCGCCGAGCAGCTCGTCCAGGTGCGCCGCGCCGGCGGTCTTGCCGGCCGACACGGCGGCCAGCCGGTCCAGGTCGGTGTCGAGCAGCGGGGCGACGTCGTTGAGGCCGGCGGCGTGCACCACGGCGGTCAGCGGCGCCGGGTCGTCGTCGAGTCGGGCGAGCAGCGCGGCGACCGCGTCCCGGTCGGCCACGTCGCAGGCGGCGACGGTGACGCGGACGCCGAGGGCGGTCAGCTGGTCGCGCAGCGCGGCCGCCCCGGGCGCCGCCTCGCCCCGGCGGCCGGTGAGCACCAGGTGCGCGGCGCCGTGACCGGCGGCCCAGCGGGCGACGTGGGCGCCGAGCGCGCCGGTGCCGCCGGTGACCAGCACGGTGCCGGAGGGCTGCCACCGGTCGGCGGCGTCGCGCGCGGCGGGGGCGGCCCGCACGAGCCGGCGCGCGTGCAGACCGGCCGGGCGCAGGGCGAGCTGGTCCTCGTCGCCGGCGGCGGTGAGAGCGGCGGCGAGGCGGGCCGGGTCGGTGTCGCCGTCGGGCAGGTCGAGCAGGGTGACCCGCAGCCGGGGCAGCTCCAGCCCGGCGACGCGGGCCAGGCCCCACAGGGCGCCCTGACCGGCGCTGCGGACCGGGTCGTCGCCGCCGGTGGCGACCGCGCCCCGGGTGAGGCACCACAGCGGGGGCGTCTCGCCGGTGTCGTGCAGCGCCTGGACCAGCAGGAGCGTCGCGGCGGTGCCGGCGGGCAGCGACGGGTGCGCCGGGTGCGGCTCGTCGCGCAGGCCGAGCAGGGAGACCACGCCGGCGACCGGCCCGTCGGCGAGGGCCTTGCCGAGTGCGGCGGCCAGGTCGGCGCGGGTGGTGGTGGCCGGGTCGACGGTGACGCGCCGCAGCTCCGCGCCGGCCAGCGCGGCGCCGACGTGCGCGGCGGCGGGCTCACCGTCCGGGGTGACCAGCAGCCAGGCGCCGTCGGTCGCCGACGGTCCGTCGAGGTCGATCCGGCGCCACTCGACCTGGTACGACCAGCGGTCGGCCCCGGTGCGGCGGGTGCGGGACCGGCGCCAGGTGGTGAGCGCGGGCAGGGCGGGGGTGAGCGTGTCCAGGTCGTCGTCGCCGAGGTGGCCGGCGAGCGCGGTCAGGTCGCCGCTCTCCACGGCGGCCCAGAACTCGGCGTCGGAGGCGTCGGCGCGGGTGGGGTTGTCGGGCCAGTAGCGTGCGTGCTGGAAGGCGTAGGTGGGCAGGTCGACGCGGGTGGCGTCGGTGCCGGCGAACCAGGGCGTCCAGTCCACGGCGACGCCGTGCACGTGCAGCTCGCCCAGCCCGGCCAGCAGCGCGGCGCTCTCGTCCCGGTCCCGACGCTGCACCGCCACCGCCCGCACGTCCTCATCGGGCAGGATCTCGGCGGTCAGCGCGGTCAGCACACTGCGCGGACCGATCTCCAGGAACGTGTCCACCCCGGCGTTCCGCAGGGCGGTGATCCCGTCGGCGAAGCGGACCGCCTGCCGGACGTGCCGCACCCAGTAGTCGGGGTCGGTCAGCTCGCCCGCATCGGCGACGGCACCCGTCACGTTGGACACCACCGGCAGCAGCGGCGCGGCGAACGTCAGTCCCTCCAGGACCGCGCGGAAGTCGGCGAGCATCGGTTCCATCAGCGGACTGTGGAACGCGTGCGACACCGTCAGACGGCTGGTCCGCACGCCCCGGTCGCGCCAGACCCGCTCGATCTCCGCCAGTGTGTCCCCGGCGCCGGAGACCACGACCGACGTGGGGCCGTTGACCGCCGCGATCCCGATGTCCGTGCGGCCGGCGATCGTCTCGGCCAACTCGGACTCCGGGGCGGCGACCGCGAGCATCCCGCCGCCGGCCGGGAGCGCCTGCATCAACCGGCCCCGCGCCGCGACCAGCGCGGCGGCGTCCGGCAGCGACAGCACCCCGGCCACGAACGCGGCCGTCACCTCACCGATCGAATGACCACCCACGAAGTCCGGCGTCACCCCGAACGACTCCACCAGCCGGAACAGCGCCACCTCGACCGCGAACAGGCCGGCCTGCGTGAACTGCGTCTGGTCCAGCAGGTCACCGTCGCCGAACAGCACCGGCTTCAGCGGCTGCGGCAGCAACGGATCCAGATGAGCACACACCTCATCGAGGGCGGACGCGAACACCGGGAACGCCTCGGACAACTCCCGGCCCATGCCGGCGCGCTGCGCGCCCTGACCGGAGAACAGCAGCGCCAGGTGGCCGCGCGGTCGCGCGGTACCGGTGATCGCCGCGCCGGTGGTGGTGCCGGCGGCCAGCGCGCGCAGCGCGGTGAGCAGCTCGTCCCGGTCGGTGGCGGCCAGCACGGCCCGCTGCTCCAGCGGCGGGCGGGTGGTGAGCGCGGACCAGCCGACGTCGGCCGGGCGGGGTGTGCCGTCGGCGGCGAGCCAGGTCGCCCACCGGTGGGCCTGCGCGGCGAGCGCGGCGTCGGTACGCGCCGACAGCAGCACCGGCAGCACCGCCGGCCCGCCGGGGCGGCCGTCGGCGGCGTCGCCGGCCGTGACCGGGTGGTCGGCGACGGGTGGTTGTTCCAGGACGACGTGGGCGTTGGTGCCGGAGATGCCGAACGACGACACCGCCGCCCGGCGCGGCCGGGCCTGGTCGGGCCACGGCGTCGGGGCGGTCGCCAGCTTGACCGCGCCGGCGGTCCAGTCGATGTGTGGCGACGGTTCGTCCACGTGCAGCGTCGGCGGCACCAGGCCGTGCCGCATGGCCAGGACCATCTTGATCACCCCGGCCACGCCGGCGGCGGCCTGCGTGTGCCCGAGGTTCGACTTGATCGAGCCCAGGAGCAGCGGCCGGTCCGTCGGGCGGTCCTGCCCGTAGGTCGCGATGACCGCCTGCGCCTCGATCGGGTCACCGAGCGTGGTGCCGGTGCCGTGCGCCTCCACCACGTCGACGTCGGCGGTGCCCAGGCGGGCGTTCGCCAGGGCCTGGCGGATCACCCGCTGCTGCGACGGCCCGTTCGGGGCGGTCAGCCCGTTCGACGCGCCGTCCTGGTTGACGGCGGTGCCGCGTACCACGGCCAGGACGCGGTGGCCGCGCCGGCGGGCGTCGCTCAGGCGCTCGACCAGCAGCATGCCGACGCCCTCGCCCCAGCTGGTGCCGTCGGCGCCGGCGGCGAAGGACTTGCACCGCCCGTCGGGGGCGAGTCCGCGTTGCCGGGAGAACCCGACGAACGCGCTGGGCGTGGCCATCACGGTGACGCCGCCCGCGAGGGCGAGGTCGCACTCCCCCGCCCGCAGCGCCTGGCCGGCCAGGTGCAGCGCGACCAGCGACGAGGAGCAGGCGGTGTCGACGGTGACGGCCGGGCCTTCCAGCCCGAACACGTACGCGACGCGGCCGGAGGCGACGCTGCCGGCGGTGCCGTTGACCAGGTAGCCCTCCAGTTCGGCGGAGGCGTCGAGCCGGCCGGCGTAGTCGTGGTGGATGAGGCCGGCGAAGACGCCGGTGGTCGTGGTGCGGTCGTGCGGGTCGAGGCCGGCGGACTCGAACGCCTCCCACGAGGTTTCCAGCAGCAGGCGCTGCTGCGGGTCCATGGCGAGGGCCTCGCGGGGGCTGATGCCGAAGAAGGCCGGGTCGAAGTCGGCGGCGCCGGGCAGGAATCCGCCGTGGCGGGTGCTGGAGGTGCCGGCGCGGTCGGCGTCCGGGTCGTAGAGCGCGTCGAGGTCCCAGCCCCGGTCGGCGGGGAACTCGGCGATCCCGTCGCCGCCGGTGGACACGAGGTGCCACAGCTGGTCGGGGTTGGTGACCCCGCCGGGCAGCCGGCAGGCCATGCCGATGATGGCGATGGGATCGTCGTCGTCGCTGGTGGCGGCGCGGGTGGCGGTGGTGGTGTCGCCGGCCGGGTCGTGGCCGAGGTGCTCGTGCAGGTGGTCGGCGAGGCGTTCCGGGGTCGGGTAGTCGAAGACGAGCGTGGCGGGCAGCCGTAGCCCGGTGGCGGCGGCGAGCCGGTTGCGCAGCTCGACCGAGGTCAGCGAGTCGAAGCCCAGTTCCTTGAAGGCGCGGACGGCGGGCACCGCCTGCGCCGACGGGTGGCCCAGCACCGCGGCGGCCTGGGCGCGGACCAGGTCGACCAGGCGCTCCCGGGCCTCGTCCGAGGTGAGCCCGGCGAGCCGTTCGACCCAGCCGGTGGCGGTCCCGTCGCCGGTGCGGGCCTGTCGGCGTCCGCCGGTGGGGGCCAGCAGCCGCAGCATCGGGTGGAGCTGCGCGGGGTCGCCAGTGATCCGGAGCCGCGCGGCGACCCCGGTCGGCGGCGCGGCGGCGGCGACGGCGTCGAGCAGCGTGGTGCCTTCGGTGGCGGTCAGCCCGGTCATGCCGATCCGGCCGAGCCGCGTGCGGTCGTCGGCGTCGAGCCGCCCCGCCATGCCGCCGTCGGTGGCCCACATGCCCCAGGCGATGCTGGTGGCGGGCAGGCCGTGGGCGCGGCGGTGGGTGGCGAGGGCGTCGAGGAACGCGTTGGCGGCGGCGTAGTTGCCCTGCCCGGGTGAGCCGAGCGTGGCCGCGATCGAGGAGAACAGCACGAACGCGGTCAGGTCCCGGTCGGCGGTGGCCTGGTGCAGCGCCCAGGCGGCGTCGACCTTGGGCCGCATCACCCGCGCCACGGACTCGGCGTCGAGCGCCGCGACCGTGGCGTCGTCGAGCACTCCGGCGCAGTGGTGGACGGCGGTCAGGTCGACGCCGTCCAGCAGCCGGGCGACCTGCGCGGTGTCGGACACGTCGACGGCGGCGGTCCGCACGGTCGCGCCGGCCGCCTTCAGCTCGTCGACGAGGGCCGCGTAGGCCGGATCGTCGGCGGGGGCGCGGCGGGCGGCCAGGAGCAGGTTGCGGGACTGCCCGGTGGCCACGAGGTGCCGGGCGACGACACCGGCCAGCGCGCCGGACGCCCCGGTGACGAGCGTGACCCGGTCCGGGTCGGCGGTGGCGGGGACGGTCAGCACCACCTTGCCCACGTGCCGGGCCTGACTCACGTACCGCAGGGCGGTCCGCGCCTGCCGGACGTCCCAGGTGCGGATGGGCAGTGGTCGCAACGCTTCCCGCTCGAACAGTTCCAGGAGTTCGGTGAGCATCTGCCCGATCCGCTCCCCACCGGCCTCGTTCAGATCGAACGACCGGTACGCGACGCCCTGATGTTCCCGAGCCACCACGTCGGGGTCCCGCAGGTCGGTCTTGCCCATCTCGACGAACCGGCCGCCGCGCGGCAACAACCGCAACGACGCGTCCACGAACTCCCCCGCGAGGGCGTCCAACACCACATCCACACCCGCTCCCCCGGACGCGGCCAGGAACGCGGCCTCGAAGTCCGTGGTCCGCGACGACGCGATCCGGTCCTGCTCGACGCCGAGCCCACGCAGCGTGTCCCACTTGCCGGGGCTCGCCGTCGCGTACACCGTCGCACCCAGATGGTGGGCGATCTGGATCGCCGCCATGCCGACCCCACCGGCACCCGAGTGGATGAGCACCGACTCACCGGCCCGCAGGTCGGCCAGATCCCGCAACGCATACCACGCCGTCAGGAACACCACCGGCACAGAGGCGGCTTCGACGAACGACCAGCCCTCCGGCATCCGCGCCACCCGGTCCCGCCGCGCCACCACCCGCGGACCGAAACCCGGCTCGAACAACCCGAACACCCGATCACCCGGCACCAGACCCGACACACCCGGCCCGACCTCCAGCACCACCCCCGCGCCCTCACTACCCATCACCGCAGCCGGATCCGGATACATCCCCAACGCGATCAACACATCCCGGAAGTTCACCCCCGCCGCCCGCACCGCCACCCGCACCTCACCCGCGGCCAGCGGGTGCGTGTCGGTGGTGCGCAGGTCGACGCCGTCGAGCGTGCCGGGGTGCACGGCGGCGACGTGCCAGACGCCGGTCGCCGGTGGCGCCAGCTCGCTGCCGGTCGGACGCGCCAACCGGGGTACGCACACCCGGTCGCCGCGCAGCGCGAGCTGACCACCCACGGTGGATGGTGTCCCGGCGACGGTCGCCAGCACGTCGAGCGCGCGCCGGTCGAGGGCGGAGTCGATGTCGGCGAGCACGATCCGGTCCGGGTGCTCGGACTGCGCCGAGCGCAGCAGCCCCCACACGGCCGCGCCGGCGGGATCGGCCGGACGGTCGTCGTCGCCGGTGGTGACCGCGCCCCGGGTCACCACCACGAGCCGCGAGTCGCCCAGATCGTCGGCGGCGAGCCACGCCTGCACGGTCGCCAGCACCGCCGTCGTCACCGCCCGCACCCGCCCGGGCAGGTCGCCACGGCCCGAGCCGGTCAGGTCGCCGTCGGCCAGGCCCGACAGATCGCCCTCGGTCGGGCTCGACAGGTCGCCCTCGGCCGGACGCGACAGATGGGCGCCGGTCTCGGCAGGCCAGCCACCGGTTCCGACGGGCAACAGCACTGCGTCGGGGGCCGGCGCGCCGTCGGCGACGGCCGCCACCAGCCCGGCCACGTCCGGGAACCGCGCGGGCACGGCCGTGTCGAACCATCCGCCCGGCAGCGGCGCCGGCGCGCCCGTACGGGCCTTCCCGCGTCCCGCGCCCCGACCGGCCGCGCGACGGGTCCGGCCGCCCGGCGTGGGCGCGGCGTCACGCGGCAGCGCGGCGGTCAGCACCGTCCACGTCACCTCGCGGTCGGCCGGGTCGATCTCCTCGGCCGGCCAGGTCACCACGAACCGGGAACGCGCGGCCGCGTCCGGTGCGGGGACGCCGGCCAGTTCGCGCAGGACCAGCGCGTCGACCGACACCACCGGCGCGCCCGTCTCGTCCGCCGCGACCAGCCGGACGCCGGAGCCGGCACGGGTCAACCGGACCCGCAGCAGCCGGGCGCCGGCCGCGTGCACCTGGACGCCCTCGAACGCGAACGGCACGCGCGGGCCGGCGCCGTCGGCGGGCAGCAGCAACCCGATCGGGTGCAGCGCGGCGTCCAGCAGCGCCGGGTGCACCGCGAACCCGTCCACCGCCGCGTCGGGAAGCGCCACCTCGGCGCACACCTGGTCCGGGCCGGTCCACACCCGGCGCAGGCCGCGGAACGTCGGCCCGTACGTCAGGCCGTGGCCGACGAGCGTGTCGTAGAACCCGGTCAGGTCGGTCTCGGTGACACCGGCCGGCGGCCAGGCGGTCAGGCCCGGTTCCTCGGCGGCGGCCGGCTCCAGCACCGCCTCGGCGTGGCGCACCCACTGCGCGTCGGTGTCGTCGTCCGGCTGGGCGTAGACGGCGGCGTCCCGGTTGCCGGCCTCGTCGGCCGCGCCGACGCGCACCTGCACCCGGACGCCGCCGGTGGCGGGCAGCGCGAGCGGCGCGGTGACGGTCAGGTCGCGTACCCGGGGGGCGCCGGCCTCGTCGCCGGCGCGCACCACCAGCTCGACCAGCGCGGTGCCCGGCACCAGGACGGAGCCGCCGACGACGTGGTCGGCCAGCCAGGGCTGCGCGGCCAGCGCGAGGCGGCCGGTCAGCACCAGCTCGTCCGCGCCGGCCAGCCGCACCGCCGCGCCGAGCAGCGGGTGCCCGGGCGCTGCCAGCCCGGCGCCGGACAGGTCGCCGGTGCGCCAGGTCGCGGCGTCGGGCCAGTAACGTCGGCGCTGGAACGGGTAGGTGGGCAGGTCGAGCGGCACGCCACCGCCGGTCAGCGCGGTCCAGTCCACCGGCGTTCCCGCGGCGTACGCCTCGGCGAGCGCGGTGAGCAGCGCGGACGCCTCGGTGCGTCCGGCGCGCAGGGTCGGCACGACCACCGGACCGGTGTCGTCACCGAGGCAGTCCCGGACCATCCCGGAGAGCACCCCGTCCGGCCCGACCTCCAGGTAGGTGCCGACGTGGCGCTCCCGCAGGTGGCTGATGCCGTCGGCGAAGCGGACCGCCTCGCGGACGTGCCGCACCCAGTGGTCGGGGTCGCGCAGCTCGTCCGGTTCGGCGATCCGGCCGGTCAGGTTCGACAGCACCGGCAGGCGCGGCGCGTCGAGGGTGAGGCCGTCGACGACGGCCCGGAAGTCGTCCAGCATCGGCGCCATCAGCGGGCTGTGGAAGGCGTGGCTGACGGTCAGCCGGCGGACCCGCACACCGCGCTCCCGCCAGGCCCGCTCCACCTCCGCCAGGGCGTCACCGGCCCCGGAGACCACCACCGACGCCGGGCCGTTGACCGCGGCGATCCCGACGTCCGCGCGGCCCGCGACGGCAGCGGCGACCTCGGGCTCGGGCGCGGCGACGGCGAGCATCCCGCCGCCGTCGGGCAGCGCCTGCATGAGCCGGCCCCGCGCGGCGACCAGGGCGGCGGCGTCGGGCAGGGAGAGCACCCCGGCGACGTGCACGGCGGTGATCTCGCCGATCGAGTGGCCGCCGACCACGTCGGGGGTGACGCCGAACGACTCGACCAGGCGGTACAGCGCCACCTCGACGGCGAAGAGCGCGGGCTGGGTGAACTCGGTACGGTCCAGCAGCGCGGCTTCCGGCGCGCCCTCGGGCGCGAAGAGCACCGGCCGCAGCGGCCGGGGCAGCAGCGGGTCGAGGTGGTCGCAGACCTCGTCCAGCGCGGCGGCGAAGACGGGGAACGCCGCGTACGCCTCGCGGCCCATGCCGGGGCGCTGCGCGCCCTGGCCGGAGAAGAGGACGGCGAGGCGGCCGGGGCGGGTGACGCCGCGCACCACGGCGGAGGACGGCTCGTCGGCGGCGACGGCGGTCAGGCCGGCGAGCAGGCCCGCCCGGTCGCGGGGCAGCAGCACGGCCCGGTGCTCGAACGCGGACCGGGCGGTGGCGAGGGCGTGGCCGAGATCGGCCAGCGGGACCGCCGGGTTCGCCTCGACCCAGGCGGCCAGCCGGCCGGCCTGGGCGCGCAGCGCGTCCGGGGTGCGCGCGGAGAGCACGCACGGAACGCCGAGGTCGCCGGCTGCCGGCGCGGGCGCGGTGGGGGTCGGCTCGGGGGCCTGTTCCAGGACCGCGTGCACGTTGGTGCCGGAGATGCCGAACGACGACACGGCGGCGCGGCGGGGCCGGTCCACGGCGGGCCAGGGCTGCGCCCGGTGCGCCAGGGTGATCGCGCCGGCGGTCCAGTCGACGTGCGGGGACGGCTCGTCGGCGTGCAGCGTCGGCGGGACCAGGCCGTGCCGCATGGCCAGAACCATCTTGATCACGCCGGCGACGCCGGCGGCGGCCTGGGTGTGCCCGATGTTCGACTTGACCGAGCCCAGGAGCAGCGGCGTGTCGCGGTCCTGCCCGTACGTGGCCAGCAGCGCCTGCGCCTCGATCGGGTCGCCGAGGGCGGTGCCGGTGCCGTGCGCCTCGACCACGTCCACGTCGGACGGCGACAGCCGCGCGTTGGCCAGGGCCTGGCGGATGACCCGCTGCTGGGACGGCCCGTTGGGGGCGGTGAGGCCGCTGCTCGCGCCGTCCTGGTTGACCGCGCTGCCGCGCAGCACGGCGAGGATCCGGCGGCCGTCGCGTTGCGCGTCGGAGAGGCGTTGCAGCAGCAGCATGCCGACGCCCTCGGCGAAGCCGGTGCCGTCGGCGCCGGCGCCGAACGCCCTGCACCGCCCGTCCGGGGACAGGCCGCGTTGGCGGGAGAACTCGGCGAGCATGCCGGGGGTGGACATGACGGTGACACCGCCGGCGAGCGCGAGCCCGCACTCCTGCTGGCGCAGCGCCTGGGCGGCGAGGTGCAGCGCGACCAGCGAAGAGGAGCAGGCGGTGTCGACGGTGACGGCCGGGCCCTCCAGGCCGAGCAGGTAGGAGATGCGGCCGGAGGCGACGCTGCCGGCGCTGCCGTTGCCGACGTACCCGTCGAGGTCGTCGCCGGCGCCGACGGCGGCGCCGGCGTAGTCGTGGTAGATCAGTCCGACGTAGACGCCGGTGGCGCTGCCCCGGACGGTGAGCGGGTCGACGCCGGCGCGTTCCAGCGCCTCCCACGACGTTTCCAGCAGCAGCCGCTGCTGCGGGTCCATGGCGAGCGCCTCGCGCGGGTTGATGCCGAAGAAGGCGGCGTCGAAGTCGGCGGCGTCGTAGAGGAAGCCGCCGTGCCGGGGCGCCGGCCGGTCGGCGTCGTCGCCGAGGACGCTGAGGTCCCAGCCGCGGTCGGTGGGGAACGGCGCGATGACGTCGGCGCCGGCGGTGACCAGGTCCCACAGGTCCTCGGGGGTGCGGACGTCGCCGGGGAAGCGGCAGGCCATGCCGACGACGGCGATCGGCTCGTCGACGGCGGTGGTCACGCCGGACACGGGGGTGGCGGCCGGCGCGGCCGACCCGCCGATCTCCCGGTCGAGGTGGTCGGCGAGCACGGCGGGGGTGGGGTGGTCGAACGCGACGGTGGCGGGCAGTCGCAGCCCGGTGGCGGCGGCGAGCCGGTTGCGCAGTTCGACCGAGGTGAGCGAGTCGAAGCCGAGTTCCCGGAACGGGCGCTGCGGGTCGACGCCGTCGGCGCCGCGGTGTCCGAGCACCGCGGCCGCCGCGGCGGTGACCAGGTCGAGGAGGTGGCCGCGCCGGGCGGCTGGGCTGAGCGCCGCGAGCCGGTCGCCCAGGGACACCTCTGCCCCGGTACGCGTGGCGGCGCGCCGCCGGGCGGGGCGGATCAGGTCGCGCAGCAGCGCGGGTACGCGGGCCGGGTCGGGGCTGGTCGGCACCTTCGTCAGGACGACGTGTGCGCCGCCGTGGCGGCCGGCCGCGTCGAGCAGGGCCAGCCCTTCGGTGTCGGTGAGCGGGGCGCTGCCGGCGCGGATGGCGCGGCGGTGCTCGCCGTCGTCGAGGTGCGCGGTCATCGCGCTGGTGGTGGCCCAGAGTCCCCAGGCGAGGCTGGCCGCCGGCAGTCCGTGGGCGCGGCGGTGGGTGGCGAGGGCGTCGAGGAACGCGTTGGCGGCGGCGTAGTTGCCCTGCCCGGGTGAGCCGAGCGTGGCCGCGATCGAGGAGAACAGCACGAACGCGGTCAGGTCACGGTCGGCGGTGGCCTGGTGCAGCGCCCAGGCGGCGTCGACCTTGGGCCGCATGACCCGGTCGAGCGCGTCGTCGTCGAGTCCGGTGATGGTGGCGTCGGCGATGGCGCCGGCGCAGTGGTAGACGGCGGTGAGGTCCGCCCCGGCGACCAGGTCGGCGACGCCTACCGGGTCGCCGAGGTCCACCGCGACGGCCCGTACGGTCGCCCCGGCCGTGGTCAGCTCGTCGACCAGCGCGGCGTAGGCCGGGTCGTCGGCGGGGGCGCGGCGGGCGGCGAGCAGCAGGTTGCGGGACTGCCCGGTGGTGACCAGGTGCCGGGCGACCAGGCCGGCGAGGGTGCCGCTGGCGCCGGTGACGAGGGTGACGCGGTCCGGGTCGGCGGTGGCGGGGACGGTGAGCACGACCTTGCCGACGTGGCGGGCCTGGCTGATGTGCCGCAGCGCGGTGCGCGCCTGCCGGACGTCCCAGGTGCGGGTGGGCAGCGGTCGCAGCGCGCCCCGCTCGAACAGCTCCAGGAGTTCGGTGAGCATCTGCCCGAGGCGCTCACCGCCGGCGGAGTTGAGTTCGAACGACCGGTAGGTGACGCCGGGGTGCTGGGTCGCGACGAGGTCGGGGTCCCGCAGGTCGGTCTTGCCCATCTCGACGAACCGGCCGCCGCGCGGCAACAACCGCAACGACGCGTCCACGAACTCCCCCGCCAACGCGTCCAACACCACATCCACACCAGCACCACCGGACGCGGCCAGGAACGCGGCCTCGAACTCCGTCGTCCGCGACGACGCCATCCGCCCGTCCGCGACCCCGAGCCGGCGCAGCGTGTCCCACTTCCCCGGGCTCGCCGTCGCGTACACCGTCGCACCCAGATGGTGGGCGATCTGGATCGCCGCCATGCCCACCCCACCGGCACCCGAGTGGACCAGCACCGACTCACCGGCCCGCAGGTCGGCCAGATCCCGCAACGCATACCACGCCGTCAGGAACACCACCGGCACAGAGGCGGCTTCGACGAACGACCAGCCCTCCGGCATCCGCGCCACCCGGTCCCGCCGCGCCACCACCCGCGGACCGAAACCCGGCTCGAACAACCCGAACACCCGATCACCCGGCACCAGACCCGACACACCCGGCCCGACCTCCAGCACCACCCCCGCGCCCTCACTACCCATCACCGCAGCCGGATCCGGATACATCCCCAACGCGATCAACACATCCCGGAAGTTCACCCCCGCCGCCCGCACCGCCACCCGCACCTCACCCGCGGCCAGCGGGTGCGTGTCGGTGGTGCGCAGGTCGACGCCGTCGATGGTGCCGGGCTCGACGGCGGCCACGTGCCAGCCGCCGGCCGGCGGGACGAGCCGGTCCCCGGCCGGGCGGACGACGCGGGGCGCCAGCACGTCGCCGTCGCGCAGCGCGAACTGCCCGCCGGCCGCGGCGAGCGGCGCGAGGGTGTCGGGGTCGGCGTCCCGGTCGAGGTCGACCAGCACGATCCGGTCCGGGTGCTCGGACTGCGCCGAGCGCAGCAGCCCCCACACGGCGGCGCCGGCCAGGTCGGTGACGTCCTCCTCGTCGCGGGCCGCCACCGCGCCCCGGGTCGCCACCACCAGGCGCGCGTCGGCGAGGGTGTCGGCGGCCAGCCAGTCCCGCACGGTGGCCAGCACCGTGGACGTGACCGACCGGACCCGCGCCGGCAGGTCGGCGTCGTTCCCGGCCGGAACCGGAAGCAGCACCGCGTCGGGGGCCGGCGCGCCGGCCTCGACGGCCGCCGCCAGCGCGGTCACGTCGGGGTACGCGGCAGTGTGATCCCCGAGGGCCGGGACGCCCGACGCGGAGCCCGAGCTGCCGACGTCCGTGCGTGCCGCACCAACGGTGACCGCCGTGCCGGCCTCCCGCCGCGCCGTACCGGCGGTGACCGCCGTGCCGGCCTCCCGCCGCGCCGTACCGGCGGTGACCGCCGTGCCGGCGTCGGTGCCCGTCACGGGGGCGCCGAATGCGGCGAGCGTCGCCCAGGACCGGGGTCCGCCGGTGGGCGGGAGGTCCCGGACCGACCAGGCGACCTCCAGCACGGACCGGTCGGCGGGGCCCGGCCGCCCCGTGGCGTCGCCCAGTTCCGTGAGCACCAGGGAGTCCACCGAGACCACCGGCGCGCCGGTCTCGTCGGCCGCGACGAGCCGCACCGCCGAGCCGGTACGGCGCACCCGCACCCGCAGCACGGCCGCGCCGGCGGCGTGCACCTGCACGCCCTCGAACGTGAACGGCACGCGCGGCCCGGAGGTGGCCTCACCGCCGGGGAGCAGGCCGATCGGGTGCAGCGCGGCGTCGAGCAGCGCCGGGTGCACCTCGAACCGGCCGGCCCGCTCGGCCGGCCCGTCCGGCAGGGCCACCTCGGCGTAGACGGTGTCGTCGTCGGTCCAGGCCCGGCGCAGGCCCCGGAACGCGGGCCCGTAGGCCAGGCCGTGCCCGGCGAGCGTGTCGTACCATCCGGTGAGGTCCACCTCAGCCGCGTCGGCGGGCGGCCAGGAGCCCGGCGTGGGCTCGTCGGCGGTGCCCGGCTCCAGCAGCCCTTCGGCGTGCCGGGTCCACCCGTCGTCGGTGTCGTCGGCGGGTTGGGCGTGGACGGTCACCGGGCGGGCGCCGGCGTCGTCGGGGGCGCCGACGCGCACCTGCACCCGCAGTCCGCCGGTGTCCGGCAGCGTGAGGGGGGTGACCAGCGTCAGTTCGCGGACCCGGGGGGCGCCGACCTCGTCGCCGGCGCGGACCACCAGCTCGACCAGCGCGGTGCCGGGCAGCAGCACGGCGCCGGCGACGGCGTGGTCGGCCAGCCACGGCTGGGCGGACAGCGCGAGCCGGCCGGTCAGCACCACCTCGTCGGCGTCGGCCAGTCGCACCGCCGCGCCGAGCAGCGGGTGCCCGGCGGCGCCGAGCCCGGCGCCGGTGACGTCGCCGCCGGCCGCCGTGCCCGGCTCGGGCCAGAAGCGTTCCCGCTGGAAGGCGTACGGGGGCAGGTCGACCCGAATGGCGCCCGAGCCGGCGAACACGGCCGCCCAGTCGACGGGTACGCCGGCGGTGTGCAGGGCGCCGAGGGCGGTGAGCAGTTGGCGGGGGCCGTGTTCGTCGCGGCGCAGCGACCCGACGACCACGCCGGGCGGGCCGGCGGGTGCCCGGTCGAGCGCGTCCTGCACCACGACCTTGAGCACCGGGTGCGGGCTGACCTCGACGAACACCCGGTGACCGGTGTCGATGAGCGCGTCCACGACCGGCGCGAGCCGGACCGGTTCGCGAAGGTTGCGGAACCAGTAGTCGGCGTCGAGGTCGGCGGTGTCGATCGGTTCGCCGGTGACGGTGGAGTGGAACGCGATCCGGCTCGGACGGGGGTGGAGCGTGCCGATCGCGGCGGTGATGTCGTCGCGGACCGCGTCGACGTGCGCGCAGTGGGAGGCGTAGTCGACAGCGATGCGCCGGGCCCGCAGTTCCCGGTCGGCGCAGGCGGCGAGCAGGTCGTCGACGGCGTCCGCGTCGCCGGAGACGACGGTGACGGCGGCGCCGTTGAGCGCGGCGACGCCAAGGCGGTCGCCCCAGGGGGCGATGAGGTCGGCGGTGTCGGCGGCGGAGAGCGGCACGGAGACCATCCCGCCCCGGCCGGTGAGGGCGAGCAGGCCCCGGCTGCGGGCCACCACGAGCCGCAGCGCGTCGGGCAGGGTGAGCGCGCCGGCCACGCAGGCGGCGGCGATCTCGCCCTGGGAGTGGCCGATCACGGCGTCGGGGCGTACGCCGCAGGCACGCCACACCTCGGCGAGGGAGACCATCACGGTGAACAGCAGCGGCTGAACCACGTCGACCCGGTCCAGCGGTGGGGCGCCGGGGGCGCCGCGCAGCACGTCCTCGGGCGTCCAGTCGACGAGGTCGGCCAGTTCGGCGGCGCACTCGCGCATCCGGTCCCGGAAGACCGGGGAGCGGTCGAGCAGGTCGAGCGCCATGCCGGGCCACTGGGAGCCCTGGCCGGGGAAGACGAGGACGACCTTCGGCGTACCGTCGGTGGGCTGGGCCGGCGGCGTGGCGGCGGTGAGCGCGGCGAGCGCAGCGGCGCGGTCGGCGGCGACGGCGACCTGCCGGTAGGGGTGGTGCGCGCGGCCGGTGGCGAGCGACCAGCCGAGGTCCGCCGGGTCGAGGTCGGGGTGCGCGGCGAGGTGCTCGTGCAGGCGCGCGGCCTGGGCCGGCAGGGCACCGGCGGTGCGGGCGGAGACGAGCAGCGGCACCGCGTCGGCGCCGACCAGGCCGGGGCCGGTGGCGGGCGCGGGGTCGGCCGGCGCCGCGGTGGGGGCGGCCTCGATGACGGCGTGGGCGTTGGTGCCGGAGATGCCGAACGAGGAGACGGCGGCGCGGCGGGGCCGGTCGAGCGCGGGCCAGGGGGTGGGCGCGGTGACGAGGGTGACGGCGCCGGCGGTCCAGTCGACGTGCGGGGACGGCTCGTCGGCGTGCAGCGTCGCGGGGACGATCCCGTGCCGCATGGCGAGAACCATTTTGATCACGCCGGCGACGCCGGCGGCGGCCTGGGTGTGGCCGATGTTCGACTTGACCGACCCGAGCAGCAGCGGGGTCTCCCGGTCCTGCCCGTACGTGGCGAGCAGCGCCTGCGCCTCGATCGGGTCGCCGAGCGTGGTGCCGGTGCCGTGCGCCTCGACCACGTCCACCTCGGACGGCGACAACCGCGCGTTGGCCAGGGCCTGCCGGATGACCCGTTGCTGCGACGGCCCGTTCGGCGCGGTGAGCCCGTTGGACGCGCCGTCGGAGTTGACGGCGGTGCCGCGCACCACGGCGAGGATCCGGCGGCCCTCCCGCCGCGCGTCGGAGAGCCGCTGGACCAGCAGCAGACCGGCGCCCTCACCCCAGCCGGTGCCGTCGGCGGCGGCGCCGAACGCCTTGCACCGGCCGTCCGGGGCCAGCCCGCCCTGGCGGGAGAACTCGGAGAACATGCCGGGGGTGGCCATCAGGGCGACGCCACCGGCGAGCGCCATGTCGCACTCGCCGGAGCGCAGCGCCTGCGCGGCCAGGTGCAACGCGACCAGCGACGAGGAGCAGGCGGTGTCGACGGTGACGGCCGGACCCTCCAGGCCGAACGCGTAGGCGACCCGGCCGGAGGCGACGCTGCCGGCGGTGCCGGTGAGCAGGTGGCCTTCGAGGCCGTCGGCGCCGGTGGCGGCGTATCCGGAGGAGGCGGCGCCGACGAAGACGCCGGTGGCGGTGCCGGCGCGGGTGGTCGGGTCGAGGCCGGCGGACTCGAACGCCTCCCAGGACGTTTCCAGCAGCAGGCGCTGCTGCGGGTCCATGGCGAGGGCCTCGCGGGGGCTGATGCCGAAGAAGGCGGGGTCGAAGTCGCCGGCGTCGGCGAGGAATCCGCCGTGGCGGGTGGTGGAGGTGCCGGCCCGCTCGGCGTCCGGGTCGTAGAGCGCGTCGAGGTCCCAGCCCCGGTCGGTCGGGAAGCCGCCGATCGCGTCCGCGCCGGCGGCGACGAGGTCCCACAGCTGGTCCGGGGTGGCGATGCCGCCCGGGTAGCGGCAGGCCATGCCGATGACGGCGAGCGGTTCGTCGGTGCCGGCCGGGCCCGCCGCGCGGGCGGTCGACGCGGCGGGTGCGGCGGCGGCGAGCCGGGCGTGGAGGTGGTCGGCGACGCGGGCCGGGGTGGGGTGGTCGAACACGAGTGTGGCGGGCAGCCGCAGCCCGGTGGCGGCGGCGAGCCGGTTGCGCAGCTCGACCGAGGTCAGCGAGTCGAAGCCCAGTTCCTTGAACGCGCGGGTTTCCGGCACGGCGTGGGCGCTCGCGTGGCCCAGCGCCGCGGCGGCCTGCGCGCGGACCAGGTCGACCAGGCGCTCCCGGGCCTCGTCCGGGGCGAGCGCGGCCAGCCGTTCGGCCCAGCCCGCCTCCCCGTCCGCGGTGTCCTGCGCCGTGCGGCGGGCACCGGCGCGGGCCAGGCCGCGCAGGATCGCCGGGTAGCGGCCGGCGTCGCCGGTGAGCCGCAGCCGGGCCGCCGCGACGGCGGGCAACGCGCGGCGGGTGGCGGCGTCGAGCAGGGCGGAACCCTCGGCGGCGGTCAGCGGGGTCATGCCGAGGCGGCGCAGTCGCCGCGCGTCGTCCCGGTCGAGGTGCGCGGTCATCGCGCTGGTGGTGGCCCACATGCCCCAGGCGATGCTGGTGGCGGGCAGGCCGTGGGCGCGGCGGTGGGTGGCGAGGGCGTCGAGGAACGCGTTGGCGGCGGCGTAGTTGCCCTGCCCGGGTGAGCCGAGCGTGGCCGCGATCGAGGAGAACAGCACGAACGCGGTCAGGTCCCGGTCGGCGGTGGCCTGGTGCAGCGCCCAGGCGGCGTCCACCTTGGGCCGCATCACCCGCTCGAGCGCGGCGTCGTCGAGTCCGGCGACGGTGGCGTCGGCGACGATCCCGGCGCAGTGATACACGGCGGTCAGGTCGACGCCGTTCAACAGGTCGGCCACCGCCGCCCGGTCCCCCACGTCCACAGCGGCGGTCCGCACCGACGCACCCGCGGCCGTCAACTCGTCCACCAGGCTCGCGTAGGTGGGGTCGTCGGCCGGACCACGGCGGGCGGCGAGGAGCAGGTTCCGGGACTGCCCGGTGGCGACGAGGTGCCGGGCGACGACACCGGCCAGCGCGCCGGACGCGCCGGTGACCAGCGTGACGCGGTCCGGGTCGACGGCGGCCGGAACGGTCAACACCACCTTGCCCACATGCCGGGCCTGACTGACGTGCCGCAACGCGGTCCGCGCCTGCCGCACGTCCCACGCCCGCACCGGCAACGGCCGCAACGCCCCACGCTCGAACAACGCCAGCAACTCCGCCAGCATCTGCCCGATCCGCTCCCCACCGGCCTCGTTCAGATCGAACGACCGGTAGGCGACGCCGGGGTGCTGGGCCGCGACGAGGTCGGGGTCGCGGACGTCCGTCTTGCCCATCTCCACGAACCGGCCGCCGCGCGGCAACAACCGCAACGACGCGTCCACGAACTCCCCCGCCAGGGCGTCCAACACCACATCCACACCCGCGCCCTCCGACGCGGCCAGGAACGCGGCCTCGAACTCCGTGGTCCGCGACGACCCGATCCGGTCCTCCGCGACCCCCAGCCGACGCAGCGTGTCCCACTTCCCCGGACTCGCCGTCGCATACACCGTCGCGCCCAGGTGGTGGGCGATCTGGATCGCCGCCATGCCGACCCCGCCGGCACCCGAGTGGATGAGCACCGACTCACCGGCCCGCAGGTCGGCCAGGTCCCGCAACGCGTACCAGGCGGTCAGGAAGACCAGCGGGACGGACGCGGCCTCGGTGAACGACCAGCCGGCCGGGATCCGGGCCACCCGCTCGCGCGCGGCGAGCACCTCCGGCCCGAAGCCCGGTTCGAACATGCCCAGCACCCGGTCGCCCGGCGCCAGGTCGGTCACGTCCGGCCCGACGGCGAGGACCACGCCCGCGCCCTCGCTGCCCATCCGGGCGTCCGGGTCGGGGTACATGCCGAGTGCGATCAGCACGTCGCGGAAGTTCACGCCGGTGGCCCGGACGGCGACGCGGACCTGGCCGGGCCCCGGCGCGGCCGGGGCGGCGGGCACCGGCGCGACGCCGTCGATGGTGCCGGGAGCGACCGGCGCGAGGTGCCAGAGGCCGTCCGGCGGCCGCAGCTCGTCGTCGGCCGGTCGACCCAACCGGGGTACGCGCACCGCGCCGCCGCGCAACGCCACCTGCCCGCCGGTCGACGCGGGGTCGGCGACCACCCCGGCCAGCGCGGACAACGCCTCGGCGTCGACCTCGCGGTCGAGGTCGGCCAGCACGATCCGGCCCGGGTGCTCCGACTGCGCCGAGCGCAGCAGCCCCCACACCGCCGCGCCGGCGAGGTCGGTGACCCGGTCCTCGTCCCCGGCGGCGACCGCGCCCCGGGTGAGCGCCACCAGCCGCGTGTCGGCGAGCGCCTCGGCGGCCAGCCACTGCTGCACGGTGACCAGCACCGCCGCCGTCACCGCCCGGACCCGGTCCGGCAGCGCGCCGCCATCCGGCGCCGGCCGCAGCGGCAGCACAACCGCGTCGGGGGCCGGCGCTCCGGCGGCCACGGCGGCCACCAGCGCGGCCATGTCCGGATGGGCGGCGGGCCGGGGCGCGGCGTCGAGCGGGTCGGACCCGTTCGGGGTCAGCACCGCCCAGCTCGGCGGCGTGGCCGGCGCGGTGATCTCCTCGACCGGCCAGGTGACCGCGTACAGGGACCGGTCGGCCGCGCCCGCCGCGGCGGTCCCGGTCAGCTCCCGCAGGGCCAGCGCGTCCACCGACACCACCGGCGCGCCGGCCGTGTCGACCGCGACCAACCGCACCGACGAGCCGGCGCGGGTCAGCCGTACCCGCAGCACCGTCGCGCCGGCGGCGTGCAGCTGCACGCCCTCGAACGCGAACGGCACCCGGGGTCCGTCCCCGGTGCCGGCGTCGAGCAGGCCGATCGGGTGCAGGGCCGCGTCGAGCAGCGCCGGGTGCGCCCCGAACCCGGTCGGGTCGACGCCGTCGGGGAGCGTCACCTCGGCGTACGCGGCGTCCGGGTCGGAGAAGACCCGGCGGACGCCCCGGAACGCCGGCCCGTACGCCAGGCCGTGCGCGGCGAACGCGTCGTACCAGCCGGTCACGTCCACCTCGGACGCCCCGGCGGGCGGCCACTCGCCGAGGGTCGGCCCGTCGGCGGCGGCCGGCTCCAGCACACCGTCGGCGTGCCGGACCCACTCGGCGTCCGGGTCGTCCTCGGGCTGGGCGTGCACGGTCACCGGTCGGGCGCCGGTGTCGTCGGCGGCGCCGACGCGCACCTGCACCCGCACCGCGTCGGTGGCGGCGAGGGTGAGCGGGGTGGCGACGGTGAGGTCGCGGATCCGGGCGGCGTCGACCTCGTCGCCGGCCCGGACGACCAGTTCCAGCAGCGCGGTGCCGGGCACCACCACGGCGTCGCCGACCACGTGGTCGCCGAGCCACGGGTGGGTGGCGACGGACAGCCGGCCGGTGAGCACCACCTCGTCGTCGCCGGCGAGCCGGACGGCCGCGCCGAGCAGCGGGTGCCCGGCCACGCCGAGTCCCGCGGCGGAGACGTCCCCGGCCTGCCAGGCCGGCGCGTCCGGCCAGAACCGCTGCCGCTGGAACGCGTACGTCGGCAGGTCGACCGGCCGGGCGCCGGTGCCGTCGAACCAGGGCGTCCAGTCGACGTCGACGCCGTGCGTGTGCAGTTCGGCGAGCGCGGCCAGCAGCGCCGCGACCTCGGGCCGGTCGTGTCGCTGCGCGGCCACGGCGAGCACGCCGTCGTCGCCGGGCAGCGCCTCGACGGTCAGCGCGGTCAGCACGCTGCGCGGGCCGATCTCCAGGAACGTGTCCGCGCCGGCCGCGCGCAGCGCCGTCACGCCGTCGGCGTAGCGGACGGCCTCGCGGACGTGCCGCACCCAGTAGTCGGGCGTGCGCAGGTCGTCGCCCTCGGCCAGGGCGCCGGTCAGGTTCGACACCACCGGCCGCGTCGGGGCGTGGAAGGTCAGCTTCGCCAGCACCGCGCGGAAGCGGTCCAGCATCGGGTCCATCAGCGGGCTGTGGAACGCGTGCGACACAGCCAGCCGCCGCACCCGTACGCCCCGGTCGGTCCACCGCCGGGCCAGCTCGTCCAGCGCGTCGGCGGCGCCGGAGACCACCACCGACGACGGGCCGTTGACCGCCGCGACGCCCACCCGGTCGGCGTGGTCGTCCAGGCCGGCGCGCACATCCGCCTCGGTGGCCGCGACCGCGAGCATGCCACCGCCGTCGGGCAGCGCCTGCATGAGCGCGCCGCGCGCGGCCACCAGCAGGCAGGCGTGTTCCAGCGACAGCACGCCGGCCAGGTGCGCGGCGGTGACCTCGCCGATCGAGTGGCCGGCCAGCAGGTCCGGGGTGACGCCGAACGACTCGACCAGCCGGAACAGCGCCACCTCGACCGCGAACAACCCGGCCTGGGTGAACGCGGTGCGGTCCAGCAGCGCGGCGTCGTCGGTGCCCTCGGCGGCGAACAGCACCTCCGTCAGCGGGCGCGGCAGCGCCCGGTCCAGGTGCCCGCACACCTCGTCCAACGCGGCGGCGAACACCGGGAACGCCGCGTACAACTCCCGACCCATGCCGGCGCGCTGCGCGCCCTGCCCGGAGAAGAGCACCGCGAACGGGCCCCGGTCGGTCGCCTCGCCGGTGACCAGCGCGCCGGACGGCTCGCCCGCGGCGAGCGCGCGCAGCGCGGCGCGCAACCCGTCGGCGCCGGTGACGGCGAGCACGGCCCGCCGGTCCAGGCTGGTCCGGGTGGTGACCGACGCGTACCCGACGTCCCGGGGTCGGGGCGCGGGCCCGGCGTCCAGCCAGGCGGCCCAGCGGTCGGCCTGGGCGGCGAGCGCGGCCGGGTGGGCGGCGGAGAGCAGCACCGGCACGACCGGTCGGTCCACGGTGGCCGCCGGCTCGGGGGCGGGCTCGGCCGGCGGGGCCTCCTCGACGAGCAGGTGGGCGTTGGTGCCGCTCATGCCGAAGGAGGAGACGGCGGCCCGGCGGACCCGGTCGGGCTCGGCCGGCCACGGCTGCGCCTCGGTGAGCAGGGCGACCTCGCCGGTCGACCAGTCGACGTGCGGGGTGGGCTCGTCGGCGTGCAGGGTGGCCGGGAGCAGGCCGTGCCGCAGCGCGAGCACCATCTTGATCACGCCGGCGACGCCGGCGGCGGCCTGGGTGTGGCCGAGGTTGGACTTGAGGGAGCCGAGCCGCAGCGGCCGTCCGGCGGGCCGGTCCCGCCCGTACGTGGCGAGCAGCGCCTGCGCCTCGATCGGGTCGCCGAGCGTGGTGCCGGTGCCGTGCGCCTCGACCACGTCCACCTCGGCCGGGGTGAGGCCGGCGTTCTCCAGCGCCTGGCGGATGACCCGCTGCTGGGCCGGCCCGTTGGGGGCGGTGAGGCCGCTGCTGGCGCCGTCGGAGTTGACCGCGCTGCCCCGGATCACGGCCAGCACGGGGTGGCCGAGCCGCCGGGCGTCGCTGAGGCGTTCGACCAGGACCAGGCCGACGCCCTCGGCCCAGCCGGTGCCGTCGGCGGCGGCGGAGAACGCCTTGCAGCGTCCGTCGGCGGCCAGGCCGCGCTGCCGGGAGAACTCGACGAAGCCGCCCGGCGTGGCCATCACGCTGGCGCCGCCGGCGACGGCCAGGGTGCACTCGCCGTCGCGCAGCGCCTGCGCGGCCAGGTGCAGGGCGACCAGCGACGACGAGCAGGCGGTGTCGATCGTGACGGCCGGCCCCTCCAGGCCGAACGTGTAGGCCAGGCGGCCGGAGATGACGCTGGCGGCGGTGCCGGTCAGCACGTACCCCTCGGCACCCTCGGGCAGGCGGCGCAGCACCGACGCGTAGTCCTGGCCGGCGGTGCCCACGAAAACGCCGGTGCGGCTGCCGCGCAGCACGCCGACGTCGACGCCGGCGGACTCGAACACCTCCCAGGCGGTCTCCAGCAGCAGCCGCTGCTGCGGGTCCATGGCCAGGGCCTCGCGCGGGCTGATGCCGAACAGGGTGGGGTCGAAGTCACCGGCGTCGGCGAGGAACCCGCCCCGGTCGCTGTACGAGGTGCCGGGGTGGTCCGGGTCCGGGTCGTACAGCCCGGCCAGGTCCCAGCCACGGTCGGTGGGGAACGGGCCGGTCGCGTCTGTGCCGGCGACGACCAGGTCCCAGAGCTGCTCCGGGGACGCGACTCCGCCGGGGAACCGGCAGGCCATGCCGACCACGGCGATCGGCTCCGGTTCCTCCAGCTCGCGCAGGCGCCGGTGCGCCTGGCGGAGCTCGGTGGTCACCCACTTGAGATGTTCGAGGAGCTTCTCTTCGTCCGCCATGATCCACCCGCCCGAACTTGCTGCCGATCGATTCCGTCGAACACCGAGATGGCCGCCGGTGCGGCACACCGGTGACCGGGGACGGCCGACGGCGACGGGGATACGCCGGCACCCGGCCCGTCACCGTGCATGGACGCTACTGAGCGCTGAGCTGCGACCCCAACCCCTACGGACCCCTCATTCACCTCGCTGGCGGGGTGCCCGGCGTCGGCCGTGACGGTCCCGGCGGGACGGTCAGCGCAGCTGCCCGGCGAGGGTGGGCAGGATCGCCCGGGGCCGTCCGGGCGGAGTCCCGCGTCGGCGCCACTCGCGCGGGTAGCCGACGGACACCTCCTCGAACCGCACCCCGTCGTAGCGGGTGCTGCGCGGGATGTGCAGGTGCCCGTAGACGGCGACGCGGGCCTCGTAGTGCAGGTGCCAGTCGGCGGTGAGGTCGGTGCCGCACCACTGGGCGAACTCGGGGTGCCGCAGGATCCGGGTGGGTTCGCGGACCAGCGGGTAGTGGTTGACCAGCACGGTGGGCAGGCCGCCGCGCTCGGCGTCGAGGCGCCGTTCGGTGCGGATGACCCGGGCCCGGCACCACGCGTCGCGGCTCGGGTACGGGTCGGGGTGCAGCAGGATCTCGTCGGTGCACACCACCCCGGTCTCGTACGCCCGCGCCAGCGCCTGGGCCCGGTTCCAGGTGCCCGGTGGCCGCCACGAGTGGTCGTACCCGACGAACAGCGGCACCACCAGCACCGGGTCGCCGTCGGGGTCCCACACCGGGTACGGGTCCTCGGGCGTGCGCACGCCGAGACGCCGGCACAGGTCCACCAGGTGCCGGTAGCGGGCCTCGCCGCGCAGTTGCACCGGGTCGTCGCGGGGCGTCCACAGCTCGTGGTTGCCGGGTGCCCAGACGACCCGGGCGAACCGGTCGGCGAGCAGGCCGAGCACCCACTCGACGTCGTGCAGGTACTCGCCGACGTCGCCGGCGACGATCAACCAGTCGTCGTCGTGCTCGGGGCGTAGCCGCTCGACCAGCGCGCGGTTCTCCGCGTACCCGACGTGCAGGTCGCTGATGGCGAGCAACCGCCCGCTGCTGCCGGTCACGATTTGCCGAACTCCTGTCGGATGATGGCGAAGATGTCGTCCTCGCCGGCGGCGGCCAGGTCGTCGGCGGGCGGCGGGGTGGTCGCGCCGCCCCGCCAGCGCGACAGCAGGTCCTCCAGCCGGCGCGTGACGTCCGCGGCGCGCCGGTCGTCGGGCACCGCGTCGAGCAGCCGTGCCAGCCGGTCGATGCCGTCGGTGACCGGGTCGGCGGGGCCGGCGGGCAGCAGTTCCCGGCCCAGGTGCGCGGCGAGCGCCGCCGGGGTGGGGTGGTCGAAGACCAGCGTGGTGGGCAGCGTCAGGCCGGTCTCGGCGGTGAGCCGGTTGCGCAGCTCCACGGCGGTGAGCGAGTCGAAGCCGAGGTCGAGGAAGCCGCGCCCGGCCCGGATCGCGGCCGGGGTGCGGTGCCCGAGCACGGTGGCCGCCGCCGCGCGGACCAGGTCGAGCAGCGTCCGCTCCCGCTCCACCGTGCCGGCGGCGGCGAGCCGGTCGCGCAGCGCCTTCGGCGCGCCCGCGTCGGCCGCCGGGGGCCCGGCGGGGTCGGTGGCGGCCTCGGGAATGCCGGCGAGCAGCGGGCTGGGCCGGCGGGCGGTGAACGACGGGGCGAACCGGTCCCAGGCGACGTCGGCGACGACCACCGCCGTGTCGTCCCGGTCGAGTGCGCTGCCCAGCGCGGTGACCGCGAGGTCCGGGTCGAGCGCGGGCAGGCCGCGCCGGGCGAGCTGGTCGCGCTGCTCGCCCGCGGCCATGCCGCCGCCGGCCCAGGGCCCCCAGGCCACGGCGGTGCCGCCGGCGCCGCGCGCCCGGCGGCGGGCGACCAGCCCGTCGAGGTACGCGTTGGCGGCGGCGTAGCCGCCCTGCCCGGCGGAGCCCCACACCCCGGCGATGGAGGAGAACACCACGAACGCGTCCAACCCGTCGGGCAGCAACGCGTCGAGGTGGGCCGCGCCGTCGACCTTGGCCCGGAGCACGTCGGCCAGCTCGGCGCCGGTCATGGTGGCCAGCGGGGTGGCCTGGGCGGCGCCGGCGGCGTGCACGACGGCCCGGACCGGATCGCCGGCCGCGGCCAGCCCGTCCAGCAGCCCGGCCAACGCGTCCCGGTCCGCCACGTCACACCCGGCCACCGTCACCCGCACACCGCGCTCCCGCAGCCGCTGCGCCAGGTCGGTCGCGCCGGGGGCGTCCTCGCCGCGCCGGCTGGTCAGCACCAGATGCTCCGCACCGGCGCCGGCCGCCCACTCGGCGACCCGCGCGCCGAGCGCGCCGGTGCCACCGGTGACCAGCACCGTCCCGGCGAACCGGAACTCCCGCCGCACCGGATCCCCGGACGCCCGCACCAGCCGCCGCCCGAACACCCCCGACGACCGCACCGCGACCTGATCCTCGACGCCGGCCAACACGCCGCACACCCGCCGTACCGCCGGTTCGTCGACCTCGGCCGGCAGGTCGATCAGACCACCCCACCGGCCGGGGTCCTCCAGCGCGGCCACCCGGCCGAGGCCCCAGGTGCCGGCGGCGACCGGGTCGACCGGGCGGTCGGACGCGCCGACCGTGACCGCGCCCCGGGTCAGCCACCACACCGGCCCGGACAGGCCGGCGTCCGCGACGGCCTGCACGGTGGCCAGCGCGGCGCCGGGGCCGGCGCCGGCGAGCGCGAGCAGGGACACCACCCCGGCGGCCGTGTCGCCGTCGCGCAGCGCCTTGGCGAGCAGGTCCCGGTCGTCCGCCGGCCCGTGGACCGGCACCGGCCGCACGGTCGCGCCGGCCGTGGTCATCCCGTCGGTCACGGCCGCGACCACCGCGTCGTCGGTCCCGGCGTACGGCACGAGCAGCAGCCACGTGCCGGCCAGCGCCGGCGTGGTCGTCTCCGGTACGGGCTGCCAGTCGACGCGGTACCGCCAGGCGTCGGCGGTGGCGCGTCGCCGGCTGGCCCGCCGCCACCGGGCGAGCGCCGGCAGCAGGTCGGCGACGGGCTGGTCCGTGCGGAACCGGGGGTCGAGCGGGGTCAGGTCGGCCCGTTCGACGGCGGCCCAGAAGCCGTCGTCGGCCGCCTCCGCGGTGCCGCCCACCGGGCCGTCCTGGTCGATCAGCCAGTAGCGCCGGTGCTGGAACGCGTAGGTGGGCAGGTCCACGGTGGCGGGCCGGCGGCCGTCCACGGTGTACCAGGACGTCCACTCGACGGGGGTGCCGGTGACGTGCAGCCGCGCCAGCGCGGTGGTCAGCGCGGCCACCTCGTCCTGGTCTCGGCGCAGCGCCGGGATGTGGTGCACGGTCCGGTCGGCCGGGACGTCGGCGGCCATCGCGGTCAACGTGGCGTCCGGCCCGACTTCCAGGAACGTGCCCACCCCGAGGTCGTGCAGCGTGGCCACCCCGTCGGCGAAGCGGACCGCCTCCCGCACGTGCCGCACCCAGTACTCCGGGCCCGCGATCTCCACGGGATCCGCGAGCCGGCCGGTCACGTTCGACACGATCGGCAGCGTCGGGGGCCGCCAGTCCAGGCCGGCGATCGCGGCCCGGAAGTCGTCCAGCATCGGCTCCATCAGACGCGAGTGGAACGCGTGACTCACCGCAAGCCGCCTCACCCGCCAACCGCGCGTGACGCACTGCCCCGCAACCCGATCCAGGTCAGAGACCGCACCGGACAGGACCACCGACGACGGGCTGTTCACCGCCGCCACGTCGACGCCGCCGTCCGGGCCCGCGCCGCCCATCACCGGCTGTGCGACGGCACCCTCGGCTCTCCGCAGCGGTCCACCCGCCGAATCGGCAGCCTCGACCGCAGCGACACGCGATCCCAGCAGCGCCCGAACCTGGTCCTCCGACGCGCCGACCGCCAGCATCCCGCCACCGGACGGCAGCGCCTGCATCAACGAACCCCGCGCCGCAACGAGCGCGACTGCGTCGTCCAGGGACAGCACCCCCGCCACATGCGCGGCGGTCACCTCACCGATCGAATGCCCCGCCACGACGTCCGCGCCGACGCCCCACGAGGACAGCAACTCCCACAACGCCACCTCGACCGCGAACAACCCGGCCTGCGCGTAGACGGTCCGATCCAGCAGCTCCCCGCCGTCGAACACCACCTCCCGCAACGGTCTGTCGAGCCGACCGTCGAACAGCGCACACACCCGGTCGAACGCGTCCGCGAACACCGGGAACGCGGCAGACAGCTCGCGGCCCATGCCGGCGCGCTGCGAGCCCTGACCGGTGAACACCACCGCCCGCCGACCGGACACGACCTCACCCGACACCACACCCGGCGCCGCCCCGCCCTCGGCCAGGGTGGACAGCCCGGCCAGCAGCGCGTCCCGGTCCACGCCGACCACCGCGGCCCGGTGCTCCAGCGCCGCACGGCCGGTCGCCAGGGACCACCCCACCTCGACCGGCGACACGTCCGCACGCTCCCGGAGGTGGTCGGCCAGCCGGGCCGCCTGGGCGGCCAGCGCTTCGGCGGATCGCGCCGACAGCAGCCACGGGACGGCCGTGTCCGGCGCGCCGGGCCGGTCGCCGTCGTCGACCCGGTCGGGTGCTTCCAGGACCACGTGGGCGTTGGTGCCGGAGATGCCGAACGAGGACACCGCCGCCCGGCGGGGCCGGTCCACCGCCGGCCACGGCCGCGCGGACGTGACCAGCTCCACCGCGCCGGCCGACCAGTCCACCTTCGACGACGGCCGGTCGACGTGCAGGGTGGCCGGGACGAGGCCGTGCCGCAGCGCGAGGACCGCCTTGATGACGCCGGCCGCTCCGGCGGCGGCCTGGACGTGGCCGATGTTGGACTTGATCGAGCCGAGCAGCAGCGGCGCCCCGTCGCCCCGGTCCTGCCCGTACGTGGCCAGCAGCGCCTGCGCCTCGATCGGATCACCCAGCGTGGTGCCGGTGCCGTGCGCCTCCACCACGTCCACGTCGGACGGGGACAGCCCGGCGTTCGCCAGCGCCGCCCGGATGACACGCTGCTGCGCCGGCCCGTTGGGGGCGGTGAGCCCGTTCGACGCGCCGTCGGAGTTGATCGCGGAGCCGGCCACCACGGCGAGGATGCGCCGGCCGTCGCGGCGGGCGTCGGAGAGGCGCTGCACCAGCAGCACGCCGACGCCCTCACCCCAGCCGGTGCCGTCCGCGCCCTCGGCGAACGACCGGCAGCGGCCGTCGGCGGCGAGGCCGCCCTGGCGGGAGAACTCGACGAAGGTGGCCGGTGAGGCCATCACGGTCACGCCGCCGGCGAGCGCGAGCGTGCACTCGCCGCTGCGCAGCGACTGGGCGGCCAGGTGCAGCGCGACCAGCGACGACGAGCACGCCGAGTCCACGGTGAGCGCGGGCCCCTCGAAGCCGAGCGTGTACGCGACCCGACCGGATAGCACGCTGGTGGCGGTGCCGGTGAGCAGGTGCCCGCCGACCTCCTGGTCGCGGCCGATGGCGGTCGAGGCGTACCCCTGGAAGCCGGCGCCGGCGAAGACGCCGACGCGTTCGCCGCGGAGCCGGGCGGGGTCGATACCGGCGTGTTCGACCGCCTCCCAGGCGGCTTCGAGCAGCAGCCGTTGCTGCGGGTCCATGGCGAGGGCCTCGCGCGGGGAGATGCCGAAGAAGTCGGCGTCGAAGGCGCCCGCGTCGTAGACGAATCCGCCCCGCCGGGGGAACGAGGTGTCGGTGAGCCGGCCGGCGAGGAACCGGTCCCAGCCGCGGTCGAGGGGGAAGTCGGAGATGCCGTCGCGTCCGGCCGCGAGCAGGTCCCACAGCTCGTCGGGGTTGGTGACGCCGCCGGGCAGGCGGCAGGCCATGCCGACGACCACGATCGGGTCGTCGTCGACCGCGACGCCGGCCGCCGGTCCGTCCGCCGCCGCCGGCTCGCCGGTCAGCGTGGCGGCGAGGTAGGCGGCGAGGGCAGCCGGGGTCGGCTGGTCGAACACGAGCGTGCTGGGCAGCGCCAGGCCGGTCTCGGTGGTGAGCCGGTTGCGCAGCTCGACGGCGGTCAGCGAGTCGAAGCCCTGCCGTTGGAACGCGCGGTCGGCGTCCACCGCGTCGGCGCTCGGGTGGCCGAGCACGGCCGCGGCCTGGGCGCGGACCAGGTCGAGCAGGTGGCCGTCACGCCGGCTCGGGGCGAGGGCGGCGAGCCGGCGGGCGAGCGGGGTGGTCCGCTCTCCGGGCGCGACCGGCGCGGGTCGGGCCTCGGGCAGGTCGTCCAGCAGCGGGCTGGACCGCAGGGCGGTGAACGTGGCGGCGAACCGGTCCCAGGCGACGTCGGCGACGACCACTGTCGTGTCGTCGCGGTCGAGCGCGCGGTGCAGCGCGGTGACCGCGAGGTCCGGGTCCATCGCGGGCAGGCCGCGCCGGGCCAGCGCCTCCCGCGCCTCGCCCCGCGCGGCCATGCCGCCGCCGGCCCAGGGTCCCCAGGCCACGGCGGTGCCGGCGGCGCCGCGGGCGCGGCGGCGGGCCACCAACGCGTCGGCGTACGCGTTGGCGGCGGCGTAGCCGGCCTGGCCGGCGGAGCCCCACACCCCGGCGATGGAGGAGAACACCACGAACGCGTCCAGCCCGTCGGGCAGCAACGCGTCGAGGTGGGCCGCGCCGTCGACCTTGGCGCGCAGCACGTCGCGCAGTTCGTCGGTGGTGACGTCGGCGAGCGGGGCGAACTGCGGCGCGCCGGCGGCGTGCACGACCGCCCGGACCCGGTCGCCCTGGTCGGCCAGCCCGTTCAGCAGCCCGGCGAGCGCGTCCCGGTCCGCCACGTCACACCCGGCCACGGTCACCCGTACGCCCCGGCCCCGCAGCCGCTGCGCCAGGTCGGTCGCGCCGGGGGCGTCCTCGCCGCGCCGGCTGGTCAGCACCAGATGCTCCGCACCGGCGCCGGCCGCCCACTCGGCGACCCGCGCGCCGAGCGCGCCGGTGCCACCGGTGACCAGCACCGTGCCCGCGAACCGGAACTCCCGCCGCACCGGATCCCCGGACGCCCGCACCAGCCGCCGCCCGAACACCCCCGACGACCGCACCGCCACCTGATCCTCGACACCGCCGGCCAGCACACCGCAGATCCGCCGCACGGCCCGCTCGTCGACCTCGGCCGGCAGGTCGATCAGACCACCCCACCGGCCGGGGTCCTCCAGCGCGGCCACCCGGCCGAGGCCCCAGGTCGCCGCCGCGACGGGCTCGGCGGGGGTGTCCGTGGCGCTGACGGCCACGGCGTTGCGGGTCAGCCACCACAGTCGCCCGCCGACGCCGCTGTGGGTGTGGGCCTGCGCGACCGTCAGCGCCGTCTCCGGGGTCGCGTCGAGCGCCGACAGCACGCCGGCGACGTCACCACTGGGGGCGGCGGCGCGGAGGCGGGCGGCGAGGTCCGCGCGGTCGGCGGTGCCGTCGAGCGTCACCGGCACGACGTGGGCGCCGTGCGCGGCCACGCCGTCGACAAGCGGGTGGTCGGCCCGGTCGGGGCCGGTCAGCACCAGCCACGTCCCGGTCAGGGTTGGCCGGGGTACGGAGGTGAGCGGCCGCCACCGCACCCGGTAGCGCCACGAGTCGGCGGCGGCGCGCTCCCGTCCCGTCCGCCGCCAGCGCGCCAGCGCCGGCAGCAGGTCCCGCAGCGGCTGGTCCGGGGTGAGCCGCAGCTCGGCGCCGAGGCCGCCGAGGTCCTCCTGCTCGACGGCCGCCCAGAACCGGTCGTCGAGGTCGGTGCCGTTTTGTGCCGCGGGTGTGGGCTCCGGCCAGTACCGGGTGCGTTGGAAGGCGTAGGTGGGCAGGTCCACGGTGGCGGGCCGATTGCCGTCGACGGTGTACCAGGCCGTCCAGTCGACGGGGGTGCCGGTGACGTGCAGCCGCGCCAGCGCGGCGGTCAGCGCGCTGACCTCGTCCTGGTCGCGGCGCAACGCCGGGATGTGGTGCACGGTCCGTCCGGCCGGGACGTCGGCGGCCATCGCGGTCAGCGTGGCGTCCGGCCCGACTTCCAGGAACGTGCCGACACCGAGGTCGTGCAGCGTGGCCACGCCGTCGGCGAAGCGGACCGCCTCGCGGACGTGCCGCACCCAGTACTCCGGGCCCGCGATGTCGTGAGGCTCGGCGAGCCGCCCGGTCAGATTGGACACGACCGGCAGCGCCGGGGTCCGCCAGTCCAGGCCGGCGATCGCGGCCCGGAACTCATTCAGCATCGGCTCCATCAGACGCGAGTGGAACGCGTGACTCACCGCCAACCGCTTCACCCGCCAACCCCGCGCGACGCACTCCCCCGCAACCCGATCCAGGTCAGCGACCGCGCCGGACAGGACCACCGACGACGGGCCGTTCACCGCCGCCACGTCGACGCCACCACCCGTGCCGCCCGCGACCGGCTGTGCGACGGCACCCTCGGTTCCCCGCAGCGGGCCTCCCGCCTGCGCCGTGGCGTCACCTGACCGTAGAAGCGCGCGGATCTGGTCCTCCGACGCCCCGACCGCCAGCATTCCGCCACCCGCGGGCAGTGCCTGCATCAACGCACCCCGCGCCGCGACCAACGTGACCGCGTCGTCCAACGACAGCACCCCCGCCACATGCGCGGCGGTCACCTCACCGATCGAGTGCCCCGCGAGGTAGTCGACCCGCACGCCCCACGACGACAGCGCCTCCCACAGCGCGACCTCGACCGCGAACAACCCCGCCTGCGCATACACGGTCCGATCCAGCAGGTCCCCGCCGTCGAACACCACCTCCCGCAACGACCGGTCCAAACGACCCTCGAACGCCGCGCACACCCGGTCGAACGCCGCCGCGAACACCGGAAACGCCCCATACAGCTCCCGACCCATGCCGGCGCGCTGCGAGCCCTGACCGGTGAACAGCACCGCCCGCCGACCCGACACCACCTCGCCGGTCACCAGACCGGCAGCCGTCCCACCCTCGGCCAGCGCGGACAGGCCCGCCAGCAACGCGTCCCGGTCCGCGCCCAGCACGGCCGCGCGGTGCTCCATCGCGGTCCGCGTGGCGAGCAGGGACCAGCCGACCTCGGCCGGCGGGAGATCGTCGTTGGACCGGAGGTGGTCGACCAGCCGGGCGGCCTGGTCCGCGAGGGCGGGGGCCGTCCGGGCCGAGAGCAGCCACGGCGTGGCCGGGGACGGATCCGTCGCCGGCCGGGCCACGGTCGGCTCGGGTGCTTCGAGGATCACGTGGGCGTTGGTGCCGGAGATGCCGAACGACGACACCGCCGCGCGACGCGGCCGGCCGGTCACGGGCCACGGCCGCGCCGACGTCACCAGCTCCACCGCTCCGGCCGACCAGTCCACCTTCGACGTCGGCGCGTCCACGTGCAGCGTCGGCGGCACGACGCCGTGCCGCATCGCCAGGACCATCTTGACCAGACCGGCCACGCCGGCGGCGGCCTGGGTGTGGCCGACGTTCGACTTCACCGAGCCGAGCAGCAACGGTTCGGCCCGCTCCTGCCCGTACGTGGCCAGCACCGCCTGCGCCTCGATCGGATCCCCCAGCGTGGTGCCGGTGCCGTGCGCCTCCACCACGTCCACGTCGGACGGGGACAGCCCGGCGTTCGCCAGCGCCGCCCGGATGACACGCTGCTGCGCCGGCCCGTTCGGCGCGGTCAGGCCGTTCGACGCGCCGTCGGAGTTCACCGCCGAGCCGCGCAGCACGGCGAGGATCCGCCGGCCGTCGCGGCGGGCGTCGGAGAGACGCTGCACCAGCAGCATCCCGACGCCCTCACCCCAGCCGGTGCCGTCCGCGCCCTCGGCGAACGACCGGCACCGGCCGTCCGCGGCGAGACCACCCTGCCGGGAGAACTCGACGAACGCGCCGGGGGTCGCCATCACGGTCACGCCACCGGCCAGGGCCAGGTCGCACTCCCCGGCGCGCAGCGACTGGGCGGCCAGGTGCAGCGCCACCAGGGAGGAGGAGCAGGCGGTGTCCACGGTCACCGCCGGGCCTTCGAAGCCGAACGCGTACGACACGCGGCCGGAGAGCACGCTGGCGGAGGCGCCGGTGGCGCCGTAGCCGGCGAGGTGTTCGCCGCCGTACCGGATGAGGTGGTCGAAGTCCTGCCCGTTGGTGCCGGCGAAGACACCGACCCGCTGACCGGCCAGGCCGGCCGCGTCGATCCGGGCGTCCTCGATCGCCGCCCAGGCGGTCTCCAGCAGCAGCCGCTGCTGCGGGTCCATGGCGACCGCCTCGCGGGGCGAGATGCCGAAGAAGTGGGCGTCGAACGCGGCGGCGTCGGCCAGGAAGGCGCCGCGGGTCACGTCGGGTGGCAGCGCGCCCAGGTCCCAGTGCCGGTCGGTCGGCAGGTCGGACATGGTGTCGACGCCGTCGGCGAGCAGCCGCCAGAACGCGTCCGGGGAGTCCGCCCCGCCGGGGAATCGGCACGCCACACCGACGACCGCGATCGGGTCGTCGTCGACGGGACGTACCGGTGTGTCGGTGGTGGCGACCGACCCGCCGGACAGTTCGATCGCGAGGTGGGCGGCCAGGGCCTCGGGGTTGGGATGGTCGAAGGCGAGCGTGGCGGGCAGGGTGAGGCCGGTGGCGGTGGCGAGCCGGTTGCGCAGTTCGACGGCGCTGAGCGAGGTGAAGCCGAGGTCGCGGAACGCGCGCCGGTGCGGCACCGCCTCGGCGTCGGCGTGGCCGAGCACGGCGGCGATCTCGGCGCGGACCAGGTCGCCGAGCGTGTCCCGCCGCTCGGCCGGGGTGAGTGCGGCCAGCCGTCCGCGCAGCGTGGTGGCCCGGTCGGTGCCGGCGACGGCCGGCGCGGTCAGCAGATCGCGGATCAGCGGGTCGGGCCGGGTGCCGGCGGTGGCGGCGATCCGGTCCCAGTCGGCGTCGGCGACGACGACGTGGGTCTCGTCCCGGTCCAACGCCCGGTGCAGGGCGCGGACGGCGCGGGCGGGGTCCATGGCCCGGACGCCGCCGCGCGCCATCCGACGCTCGAACTCGCCGGCGCTGACCCCGCCGTCGGCCCAGAGACCCCAGCCGAGGGAGGTGGCGGGCAGCCCGTCGGCGCGGCGGCGCCGGGCGAGCGCGTCGAGCCAGGCGTTGCCGGGCGCGTAGTTGCCCTGCCCGGGTCCGGCCATGGTGCCGGCGAGGGAGGAGAAGAGCACGAACGCGGTCAGGTCGTGCTCGCGGGTCAGTTCGTCGAGGTGGCGGGCGGCGTCGACCTTGGCCCGCAGCGCGGTGGCCATCCGGTCGACGGTGAGCGCGTCGGTGACGGTGTCGTCCAGGGCGGCGGCGGTGTGCACGACGGTGCGCAGCGGCGCGTCGGCGGGGACGGTCGCGAGCAGGTCACGTACCGCGTCGCGGTCGGCGGCGTCGCAGGCCGCGACCGTGACCCGGGTGCCGTGCGCGGTCAGCTCGTCGACCAGGTCGGCGGCGCCGGGCGCGTCGGGTCCGCGCCGGCTGACCAGCAGGAGGTGGTCGACGCCGGCGGCGGCCAGGGCCCGGGCGACGTGCGCGCCGAGGGCGCCGGTGCCGCCGGTGACGAGCGCGGTGCCGCGCGGCGTCCAGCTCCGTCCCGCGCCGGCCGGCCGTCCGGCCCGGACCAACCGCCGGGCGTACGCCCCGGTGCCGCGTACCGCGAGTTGGTCCTCGGTCGGGTCGCCGACGAGCAGTCGACGCAGCCGGGACGCGGCGCGCGGATCGCCCGCCGGGGGCAGGTCGACGAGCCCGCCCCAGCGGTGCGGATGTTCGGCGCGCAGCGCGCCGCCGAGGCCCCAGAGCAGTGCCTGGTCGGGGTCGACCGCCGCGTCGTCGGGGTCGACGGCGACGGCGGCGCGGGTGGCGACCCAGAGCCGCGCGGCGGCGCCGGCGTCGCCGAGCGCCTGGGCGAGCGTGACGGTGTCGGCGAGCCCCACCGGTACGGAGGCGTTGTCCGGGTGCGTGCCGGACGTCAGGCCGAGCAGGGACAGCACGGCGCCGGGGGCGGCGAGCGCGCCGAGGTCGCGGGCGAGGTCGGCGCGGCCGTGGCCGGCGGGCACGGCCAGTGTCCGGACGCCGGGCCCGGCCAGCGCGTCGGCCCACTGCCGGGCCGGGCCGTCCGCCCCTTCCGGTACGACGAGCAGCAGGTCGCCGTCGTCGGCGCGACCGGTCTCGGCGAGTGGTTGCCAGGTGACGCGGTAGTGCCAGGAGTCGAGCGCGGCGTCGTCCTCCTGGCGGCGGCGCCAGGCGGAGAGGGCGGGGAGCACGGTGGTGAGGGGCGCGTCGGGGTCGACGGCGAGCGCGGTGGCCAGGCCGTCCACGTCCTCGTCGTCGACGACCCGCCAGAACGTGGCGTCGTCCGGGTCCGCGTCGGGGTGGCGGGTGCGGGCGTCGAGCCAGTAGCGCCGGTGGTGGAAGGCGTAGGTGGGCAGGTCGACGGTGGTGGGCCGGCGCCCGTCGACGGTGTACCACGCCGCCCAGTCGACCGGGGTGCCCGTGACGTGCAGCCGGGCCAACGCGGTGGCCAGCGCGCTGACCTCGTCCTGGTCCCGGCGCAGCGCCGGGATGTGGTGCACGGTCCGGTCGGCCGGGACGTCGGCGGCGATCGCGGTCAACGTGGCGTCCGGCCCGACCTCCAGGAACGTGCCGACACCCAGGTCGTGCAGCGCGGCCACGCCGTCGGCGAAGCGGACCGCCTCCCGCACGTGCCGCACCCAGTACTCCGGTGTCGCGATGTCGTCGGGATCCGCGAGCCGCCCGGTCCCGTTCGACACGATCGGCAGCCTCGGGGACCGCCAGTCCAGGTCGACGATCGCGGCCCGGAACCCGTCCAGCATCGGCTCCATCAGACGCGAGTGGAACGCGTGACTCACCGCCAACCGCTTGGCCCGCCAACCCCGCGCGGCGCACTCCCCCGCGATCCGGTCCAGGTCAGCGACCGCACCGGACACCACCACTGAGGACGGACCGTTCACCGCCGCCACATCGACGCCGCCCGCGAGCTGCCGAACCTGGTCCTCCGACGCGCTGACCGCGAGCATTCCGCCGCCGGCCGGCAGAGCCTGCATCAAGGACCCCCGCGCCGCCACCAACGTGACCGCGTCGTCCAACGACAGCACCCCCGCCACATGCGCGGCGGTCACCTCACCGATCGAGTGCCCCGCGAGGTAGTCGACCCGCACGCCCCACGACGAGAGCGCCTCCCAGAGGGCGACCTCGACGGCGAACAGTCCGGCCTGCGCGTAGACCGTCCGGTCCAGCAGGTCCCCGCCGTCGAACACCACCTCCCGCAACGGCCGGTCGAGGCGGCCCTCGAACGCCGCGCACACCCGGTCGAACGCCGCCGCGAACATCGGGAACGCCTCGTACAACTCCCGGCCCATGCCGGCGCGCTGCGAGCCCTGACCGGTGAACAGCACCGCCCGCCGACCCGACACCACCTCACCGGTCACCAGACCGGCGGCGGACCTGCCCTCCGCGAGGGCCGACAACCCGGCCAGCAGTACGTCCCGGTCCGCACCCACCACCGCCGCGCGATGCTCCAACGCGGCGCGGGTCGTCGCCAGGGACCAACCCACCTCGACCGGCGACACGTCGTCCCGGTCCCGCAGGTGGTCGACCAGCCGGGCCGCCTGGTTCACGAGCGCCGACGCCGAACGCGCCGACACCGTCCACGACAGGACCGGCGGTGCGGCGCCAACGGCCGCGTCGTCGGCGACCGGCTCGGGCGCCTCCAGGATCACGTGGGCGTTGGTGCCGGAGATGCCGAACGACGACACCGCCGCCCGGCGGGGCCGATCGGTCGCCGGCCACGGCCGCGCCGACGTCACCAGCTCCACCGCACCGGCCGACCAGTCCACCTTCGACGACGGCGCGTCCACGTGCAGCGTCGGCGGCACCACCCCGTGCCGCATCGCCAGGACCATCTTGACGATCCCGGCGACACCGGCCGCCGCCTGGGTGTGGCCCAGGTTCGACTTCACCGACCCGAGCAGCAACGGTTCGGCCCGCTCCTGCCCGTACGTGGCCAGCAGCGCCTGCGCCTCGATCGGATCACCGAGCGTCGTGCCGGTGCCGTGCGCCTCCACCACGTCCACCTCGACGGGCGACAGCCCTGCCGCGGCGAGGGCCGCGCGGATCACCCGCTGCTGCGACGGCCCGTTCGGCGCGGTCAGCCCGTTCGACGCACCGTCCTGGTTCACCGCCGAGCCTCGTACTACCGCGAGGACGCGGTGGCCGTGTCGGCGGGCGTCGGAGAGGCGTTCCAGGAGCAGCACGCCGACGCCCTCGGACCAGCCGGTGCCGTCGGCGCCCTCGGCGAACGACTTGCACCGACCGTCGGGGGCCAGGCCGCGCTGCCGACTGAAGTCGACGAACGTCTCCAGCGTGGTCATCACGGTGACGCCACCGGCGAGCGCGAGCACGGACTCGCCGGCGCGCAGCGACCGCACGGCCAGGTGCAGCGCGACCAGCGAGGACGAGCAGGCGGTGTCGACGGTGAGCGCCGGGCCCTCCAGGCCGAGGGTGTAGGCGACCCGGCCGGACAGGACGCTGCTGGCGGTGCCGCCGCCGATGAAGCCGTCCAGGGTGTCCGGGACGTCGTCGAGGTTCGCGGCGTAGTTGTGGTACATCATGCCGGCGAAGACGCCGACCCGGCTGCCGCGCAACGACAGCGGGTCGATCCGGGCGTCCTCGATCGCCGCCCAGGACGCCTCCAGCATGAGCCGCTGCTGCGGGTCCATCGCCAGCGCCTCGTACGGGGAGATGGTGAACAGCTCCGGGTCGAAGTTCCCGGCGTCGTGCAGGAAGCCGCCTTCCCGGGCGTACGTGCTGCCCCGCCGCTCCCCGGTCGGGTCGTACGCCCGCTCGGTGTCCCAGCCCCGGTCGGTGGGGAATGCGGTGATGCCGTCGCCGCCGGCGGCCACGAGGTCCCACAACTCCTGCGGCGACCGGACGCCGCCGGGGTAGCGGCAGCTCATCCCGACGATCGCGATCGGCTCGTGGTCCTTGGCGTCGGCGGCCCTCAGCCGTTCGCTGGTCTCGTGCAGGTCGGCGGTGACGCGCTTGAGGTACTCACGGAGCTTGGCTTCGTTCGCCATCGGGATTCACCTGTCGCGGGTCAGGACCGGCCGAAGCGGCTGTCGATGAAGTCGAACAGTTCGTCGTCGCTGGCGTCGTCGAGGGTGGCGGCGACCTCGCCGCCGTCGCCGTCCCAGCGGGTGAGCAGGGCGCGCAGGCGCGCCGCCACGGCGGTGCGGGTCTCCTCGTCGGCGGTCAGCTCGGCGAGGGTGTCGGCCGGGGTGGCGGCGAACGCCGCCTCGAGGCGGTCCAGCTCGTCGAGGAGGGTGGGCGCGGCCGGGGCCGGTCCGAGCCGCGTCAGCAGGTGCCCGGTGAGGGCGGCGGGGGTGGGGTGGTCGAAGACCAGCGTGGCCGGCAGCGCCAGACCGGTCCGGGTGGTGAGCCGGTTACGCAGGTCGACGGCGGTGAGGGAGTCGAAGCCGAGTTCGGTGAAGGAGCGCTCGGGGCCGACCGCCGCCGCCGAGGCGTACCCGAGCACGTCGGCGACCTGGCCGGCGACCAGCTCGGCGACCAAGCGGGCCCGGTCCTCGGCGGACGCCCCGGCGAGCCGGTCGCGCAGGCCGCCGCCGGCCGCGGCGACGCGGCGCGCGGGCCCGCCGGCGAGGCCGTGCAGCGGCGCCGGCAGCTGGTCGCGGCCGATGCGGGTACGCAGCGTCGCCACGTCGAGGTGGACGGGGAGCAGCAGCGGACGCCGGCCGCGCCGGCTGGCGTCGAGGAGGGCGAGCGCCCGGTCGGTGGTGAGCGCGACGATGCCCTGTCGGGTGAGGCGGTCCCGGCCGGCGGCGCCCAGGTCCCGGGTCATCCCGCCGGCTTCGGCCCACGGTCCCCAGGCCAGCGAGGTGGCCGCGAGTCCGGCGGCACGCCGCTGGTGGGCGAGACCGTCGAGGAAGGCGTTGGCCGCGGCGTAGTTGCCCTGCCCGGGCGCGCCGAGCGGGCCGGCGATCGAGGAGAAGAGCACGAACATGGGCAGGTCGAGGTGGCGGGTGAGGTCGTGCAGGTGCCAGGCGGCGTCGGCCTTGGGGCGCAGCACGGCGTCGACCCGCTGCGGGGTGAGCGCGGTGACCACCGCGTCGTCGAGCGTGCCGGCGGCGTGCACCACACCGGCGAGCGGGTGTTCGGCGGGGACGCCGGCGAGCAGGTCGGCGAGCTGCGCGCGGTCGGCCACGTCGGCGGCGGCCAGGCGGGCCCGGGCGCCGAGGCGGGTGAGGTCGGCGAGCAGGTCCGCGGCGCCGGGCGCGTCGGCGCCGCGGCGGCCGACCAGCAGCAGGTGCCGGACCTTGTGGTGGGTGACGAGGTGCCGGGCGACGAGCCCACCGAGCGCGCCGGTGGCGCCGGTGACCAGCACCGTCCCGTCGGGGACCAGGTCGACGGCGCCGGTCGGGTCGGGTTCGGCCGGGGCGAGGCGCGGCACGAGCAGCCGGCCGTCGCGGAGCGCGACCTGCGGTTCGTCGGCGGCGAGCGCCCGGCCCAGCAGCTCGGGGTCGTCGCCGTCGAGGTCGGCGAGGACGAACCGGCCGGGGTGTTCGAGCTGCGCGGCGCGGACCAGCCCCCACACGGCGGCGCCGGCCAGGTCGGTGACCGCGCCGTCGGCGGGTACCGCACCCCGGGTGCACACCACGAGCCGGCGGCCGGCGAACCGGTCGTCGGCGAGCCATTCCTGGAGCAGGGCGAGGATGTCGGACAGTCGGGCGCGGGTGGCCGCGAGCGGGTCGCCCGCCGGGGCGTCGCCTGCGGGTGCGAGCACCAGCCGGGCGTCGTCGCCCAGCGCGGCCGGGCTGGCCGCCGGGTCCAGCGGCACGATCCCGGTGGCCGGCCGGGCCGGCAGCGGCACCGGGTTCCAGCGCAGGTCGTAGAGGGGCAGGTCGGCGGCGCCGGCGTCGAGCTGTTCGGCGGCCAGCGGTCGGGACACCAGGGAGTCGACGCGGGCCACCGGCGCGCCGGTGGCGTCGGCGAGGGTGAGCGCCGTGGCGGGGCCGCTGCGGGTGAGGCGTACCCGCAGGTGGGTGGCGCCCTCGGCGGCGAGGCGGACGCCGCTCCATGCCCACGGTAGGCGGGCCCCGGCGTGGTCGGTGGTGGCGTCGTCGTCGGTGAGGCCGACGATGTGCAGCGCGGCGTCGAGCAGCGCCGGGTGCAGCGCGTACCCGCCCGCGTCGGCGTCGTCGGGCAGTTCCACCTCCGCGGCGGCCCCGTCGGGGGTACGCCAGGCGGCGCGCAGCCCCCGGAACGTGGGCCCGTGTTCGACGCCGAGGTCGCGCAGGCGGGTGTAGACCGGTTCGACCGGCACGGGGGTGGCGTCGGGCGGCGGCCACCCGGTCAGCGGTTCGGCGGTCTCGCCGGCGCCGGGGGCGAGGATCCCGTCGGCGTGGGCGGTCCAGTCGGCGTGCGGGTCGTCGGCGGGCCGGGAGTGGACGGTGATCCGACGCCGGCCCTGCTCGTCGGCGGCGGCCAGGTGCAGTTGGAGGGCCCGGGCGCCGTCGTCGGGCAGCACGAGCGGCGCGCCGAGGGTCAGTTCCTCGACGGTGTCGCAGGCGGCCTGCGCGCCGGCGTGCAGGGCCAGTTCGACGAGCGCGGTGCCGGGGACGACGACCCGGCCGCGCACCACGTGGTCGGCGAGCCAGGGGTGGGTACGCACGGACAGCCGGCCGCCGTGGACGCGGACGTCGCCGGCGGCGGTGACGAGCGCGGTGTCGAGCAGCGGGTGCCCGGTGGCGCGGGCGCCCAGGCCGACGGTGTCGTGTCCGGAGGCGCGGGCGTCGATCCAGTAGCGCCGGTGCTGGAACGCGTAGGTGGGCAGGTCCACGGTGGCGGGCCGATTGCCGTCGACGGTGTACCAGGCGGTCCAGTCGACGGGGGTGCCGGTGACGTGCAGCCGGGCCAGCGCGGCGGTCAGCGCGGCCAGCTCGTCCTGGTCGCGGCGTAGCGCCGGAACCAGGGTGACGGTCCGGTCGGCGGGGACGTCGGCGGCCATCGCGGTCAGCGTGGCGTCCGGCCCGACTTCCAGGACCGTGCCGACACCCAGGTCGTGCAGCGTGGCCACGCCGTCGGCGAAGCGGACCGCCTCGCGGACGTGCCGCACCCAGTACTCCGGGCCCGCGATGTCGTGAGGCTCGGCGAGCCGCCCGGTCAGATTGGACACGACCGGCAGCGCCGGGGTCCGCCAGTCCAGGCCGGCGATCGCGGCCCGGAACTCATTCAGCATCGGCTCCATCAGACGCGAGTGGAACGCGTGACTCACCGCCAACCGCTTCACCCGCCAACCCCGCGCGACGCACTCCCCCGCAACCCGATCCAGGTCAGCGACCGCACCGGACAGCACCACCGAGGACGGACCGTTCACCGCCGCCACGTCGACCCCGCCCGCAAGCTCGCGGACCTGCTCCTCCGACGCGCCGACCGCCAACATCCCGCCACCCGCGGGCAGCGCCTGCATCAACGCACCCCGCGCCGCCACCAACGTGACCGCGTCGTCCAACGACAACACCCCCGCCACATGCGCGGCGGTCACCTCACCGATCGAGTGCCCCGCGAGGTAGTCCACCCGCACACCCCACGACGACAGCGCCTCCCACAGGGCGACCTCGACCGCGAACAACCCCGCCTGCGCATACACGGTCCGATCCAGCAGGTCACCGCCGTCGAACACCACCTCCCGCAACGACCGGTCCAGGCGACCCTCGAACGCCGCGCACACCCGGTCGAACGCCGCCGCGAACACCGGAAACGCCGCATACAACTCCCGACCCATGCCGGCGCGCTGCGAGCCCTGACCGGTGAACAGCACCGCTCGCCGACCGGCGACCACCCCACCCGACACCACACCCGGCGCCGTCCCACCCTCGGCCAGCGCGGACAGGCCCGCCAGCAACGCGTCCCGGTCCACGCCGACCACCGCCGCCCGGTGCTCCAGCGCCGCACGCCCGGTCGCCAGGCACCAGCCGACGTCGACCGGCGACACGTCCGCACGCTTTCGGAGGTGGTCGACCAGCCGTGCGGCCTGGTCGGCGAGGGCCGGAGCCGAACCCGCCGACACCACCCACGACAGGACCGGCGGTGCCGCGCCCACGGCCGCGTCGTCCGCGACCGGCTCGGGCGCCTCCAGGATCACGTGGGCGTTGGTGCCGGAGATGCTGAACGACGACACGGCGGCCCGCCGGGGCCGGTCGACCGCCGCCGGCCACGGCCGCGCCGACGTGGCCAGCTCCACCGCTCCCGCCGACCAGTCCACCTTCGACGACGGCGCGTCCACGTGCAGCGTCGGCGGCACCACCCCGTGCCGCATCGCCAGGACCATCTTGACGATCCCGGCGACACCGGCGGCCGCCTGGACGTGGCCGATGTTCGACTTCACCGAGCCGAGCAGCAGCGGCGTGGGCCGGTCCTGCCCGTACGTGGCCAGCAGCGCCTGCGCCTCGATCGGATCACCGAGCGTCGTGCCGGTGCCGTGCGCCTCCACCACGTCCACCTCGGCGGCGGAGAGTCGGGCGTCGGCGAGCGCGGCCCGGATCACCCGCTGCTGCGACGGCCCGTTCGGCGCGGTCAGGCCGTTGGACGCGCCGTCGGAGTTGACCGCCGAGCCGCGTACCACCGCGAGGACGCGGTGGCCGTGCCGGTGGGCGTCGGCGAGGCGCTCGACCAGGAGCACGCCGACGCCCTCGCCGAGGGCGGTGCCGTCGGCGGCGTCGGCGAACGCCCGGCACCGGGCGCCGCGGGAGAGGTTGTTCTGCCGGGTGAAGTCCACGAAGATCGACGGCGTGGGCAGCACGGTCACGCCGCCGGCCAGGGCCAGGTCGGATTCGCCCGACCGCAGCGACCGCACGGCCAGGTGCAGCGCGACCAGCGACGACGAGCAGGCGGTGTCCACCGTGACGGCCGGCCCCTCGAAACCGAGGGCGTAGGACACCCGGCCCGAGCTGACGCTGCCGGCGCTGCCCAGCCCGAGGTAGTCGGCGACGCCGTCGGGCACGTCGGCGGCGCCGGCGGCGTACTCGGCGTGGGTGAGGCCGGCGAAGACACCGACCCGCCCGCCGCGCAGCGCGGTGGGATCCACGCCGGCGGCCTCGAACGCCTCCCAGGACACCTCCAGCAGCAGCCGCTGCTGCGGGTCCATGGCGAGGGCCTCCCGGGGCGAGATGCCGAAGAACGCCGGGTCGAAGTCGGCGGCGTCGGCCAGGAAGCCGCCCTCCCGCACGCACGAGGTGCCGGGGCGTTCCCGGTCCGGGTCGTAGAGGGTGGCCAGGTCCCAGCCCCGGTCGTCGGGGAACGGGCCGATCGCGTCGCCGCCGGCGGCGACCAGGTCCCAGAGCGCGTCCGGCGAGCCGATCCCGCCGGGGAAGCGGCACGCCATGCCGACCACGGCGATCGGCTCGTGGGCGGAGTCCTCGACGTCGCGGAGCCGTTGCCGGGTCCGCCGCAGGTCGGTGGTGACCCTCTTCAGATACTCCCGGAGCTTCTCTTCGGTGTCCATCAACCTGGCCCTTGGTCGGCGGGGACCGGCCGTTGTCCGGCGCGCACACGTCATCCGGGAGCCACGGGTCCCCTCTGCGGGGAAGCTATGGCGTCGCGCTGAGCTGCGACAACCCCTAACCCGTACGGCCGGTCGGCTAGGGGTGGCCGGGTCGGCGGCGGCGCGGTTAGCGTCCGGTGGACCGCCCTGGCGCCCGTCGCGGGCGCCACCGCCGGAAGGACCGCGTGACGATGACCGACGACGACAACGGCCTGTGGGTACGCCGGTTCCACCCGGCCCCGGCGGGCGCCCCGCGCCTGGTGTGCCTGCCGCACGCCGGCGGGTCCGCGAGCTTCTTCTTCCCGGTGTCCCGGGCGCTGTCGCCCGCCGTGGAGGTGCTCAGCGTGCAGTACCCGGGCCGGCAGGACCGCCGCCAGGAGCCCTGCGTGCCGACCATCGGCGAGCTGGCCCGGCAGGTGACCGACGTGCTGCGCCCGTGGACCGACCGTCCACTGGCGATCTTCGGGCACAGCATGGGCGCGACGCTGGGCTTCGAGGTGGCGAGGCTGCTGGAGGCGGAGACCGGCGCGCCGGTGGCGCACCTGTTCCCGTCCGGCCGGCGGGCGCCGTCGTGCCACCGGAACGAGACCGTGCACCTGCTCGACGACGAGGGTCTGCTGGCCGACGTGCGGAAGCTCAGCGGCACGAACTCGGCGATCCTCGGCGACCCGGAGATGCTGCGCGCGGCGCTGCCGGCGATCCGCAGCGACTACCGGGCCGCGGAGACCTACACGTTCGCCGACGGCCCGAAGCTGACCTGCCCGGTCACCGTGTTCACCGGCGACGCCGACCCGAAGACCACGGTGGACGAGGCGAAGGCGTGGGCGGAACACACCACCGGCCCGTTCGACCTGCACGTCTTCCCGGGCGGGCACTTCTTCCTGGCGTCTCACCAGCCGGCGATCCTGCGTACCCTCTCGGCGGCGCTGACCCGCACGGCGGTCGGCTGACCCGGCGGGCCGCGACCGGCGCCGGCCCCCACCGCCCGGCCCGGGTGGCGGGGGCCGCGGTCGGTCAGGGCTTCTGCGCCACGGCGATCACGTAGTCGAGCAGCCCCAGCTCCTTCTTGATCAGGTCGGCGTCGCGCCAGTGGTTGGCCATGCCCTTGACCGCGCTGCCGTCGACGGCGGCGCGGAACGCCGGGTCGGCGGGGCGGGCGGCCTGGAACCGCCGCCAGCCCTCCCAGGTGCGGTCGGCGATGGAGTGGACCTCGACGTTGCCGAACCCGGCCTCGGTGAGCTGCTCGCCGTAGGTGCGGCGGTCGTGCCAGTTCTCGTCCGGCAGGCTGAACTTGACGAAGCTCAGCGGACCCGAGTTGATCGACATGCGCGGGGTGTCGTTGCTCAGCGGGATGATGTCGGCGGTGGCCAGCGTGCCGCCCGGCCGCAGCACCCGCAGCGCCTCGGCGAAGAACGCGCTGCGCGGGTGGAAGTGGAACGCCGACTCCAGCGCCACCACCCGGTCCACGCTGGCGTCCGGGAACGGCAGCGCGGTGGCGGTGCCGAGCTGGAAGTCGGCCCGGTCGGCCAGCCCTTCGCGGCGGGCGCGTTCCTGGGCGTGCTCGACGTGCCGGGGGGTGACGTTGACGCCGTGCACCCGGGCCACCCGGCGGTCCCGCAGCCAGGCGAAGTCCTGGTCGCCGTAGCCGAAGCCGACGTCCAGGACGGTGTCGTCGGGCTTGAACCCGGCCGCGTCGGCGAGCTTGTTCGCCAGCGCCTCGCCGGCCACGTCGATGCTGGTGACGCCCTCCTCCCAGTAGCCGACGTTCATGTAGCGGGAGGTGCGGGCGGCGAACTCGACGTCCGGCGACTGGATCTCGTAGAACCGGCGGACCCGGGTCACCGGGTCCTTGGTGGCCAGGGTCCGGACGACCCGGCCGAGGGTGCGGAGGTTCTCCAGCATGTCAGCTCCTCAGGGCTGGAAGGGGATGGTCAGGGCTGCAGGGCGGGGGCGGAGACCTGCCGGCGCAGGTCGGCCACCACTGTCGCCGCGGCGTCGGGCCCGGTGGCCGCGCCGAAGAGGTAGAAGTCCGGGCGGATCAGGGCGGCGTCCGCGCCGCCCAGCCAGGACAGGTACGCGCCGTCGAGGTCGACCAGGTCGTCGGCCGCCGCGTCGCCGTCGGCGGGCCGCACGGTCAGCCGGTACGCGCCGAGGTCGTCGAGGAACGCGGCGGCGTCCGGGTCGAGCGCGGCCGGTTCCCGGGTGAGCAGGACGAAGCCGACGCCCACCACGTCGTCGAAGCCGCCGGTGCGCCCGCCGACGGACACCCGGCCCTGCGGCGCGGGTTCCCCGGCGCGCGGCGTCGGCGTGCCGTCGGCGGCGCGGTGCAGCACGCCGTCGACGATCGCCTCGCGCAGCGACCGGACGTGCCGCTGCTGGGTACGCCGGCGCAGCGCGGCCAGCATCACCGAGTCACGGCCGGCGGCCTTCTTCGGGTCGGTCTCGCAGATCACCGCCCCGGAGTCCATGGACATCCGGATCGCGTGCTGCACGTGCGCCCGCCGCTCCACCTGGTAGGTGTCGAGCAGCGCCTCACCGGCGAGGCCCCGGCGCACCAGGTCCAGCTTCCAGGCCAGGTTGACCACGTCGCGGAAGCCGGAACTCATGCCCTGCCCGAGAAACGGCGGCATGACGTGCGCGGCGTCGCCGGCCAGGAACACCCGCCCGCGCCGCCACAGGTCGGCGGAGCAGGCCTGGGTGGTGTAGACGCCGTAGCGGTCCAGCCGGGCGTTGTCCGGGGTGATGTCGAACAGGCCGAGCAGCCGCCAGGCGCTGGCCTCGGTGCGGAACTCCTCCAGGGTCTCCCCCGGCACCCGCATGAACTCCCACCGCCGGTGGTCCGGCCCGGCCGAGACGGCGGTACGCGGGCGGGCCGGGTCGCAGATCTGCAGGTTGTTCGGCCGGAACTCGCGCGGGGTGTGCAGCACCACGTCGCAGACCAGCCAGTCGTGGGTGAAGTCCAGGTCGGTGACGCCTGAGCCCAGCCAACCCCGGACGAAGCTGTTCGCGCCGTCGCAGCCGAGCACCCAGGAGGCGGTGAACGTGTGGCTGCCGCCGTCGCCGTCCACGGCGGTCACCTCGACCCGGTCGCCGTGGTCGGCCAGCCCGGTCACCTCCACGCCCCGGCGCACCTCCACCCCTGGCAGCGCCGCGCCCCGCTCGGCCAGCCGGTCCTCCAGGCCGGGCTGGTAGAACGACGTCGAGTCGGGCCAGCCGGCCGGTCCGTCGGGCGCGGCACGCACGTGCAGCAGGGTGCGGCCGAAGCCGTTCTTCCAGGTGTACTCGCCGGACAGTTCGGTCACGTCGGCGAGCCGGTCGGCCACGCCGCAGGCGGCGAGGATCCGGCTGGCCTCGCCGTCGTAGGAGACCGCGCGCGGCATGCTGTACGGGGTGGTCCACTTCTCCAGCACCCGCACCGTGAAGCCGCGCTGAGCCAGCAGGATCGCGGCCACCTGGCCCACCGGGCCGTAGCCCACGATCAGTACGTCGGTCATCGCCGTCCCTCGTTCGTCCGCTGGGCCGCTACAGCCCGAGTTCCGTGTCGATCAGGCTGAAGATCTCGTCGTCGCTGGCCCGGTCGAGGTCCAGGTCGTGGTCGCCGGCGGAGGCGCCGCGCATGGTCCGCCACTTGGCCACCAGCACCTCCAGCCGCGCCGCCACCTGACTGTGCAGGTCGACCTCGACGGTCGTCTCGGCCAGCGCCCGCTCCAGGCGTTCCAGCTCGGCCAGGACCCCCGGGGCGGCCTGCCCGCCGTCGGGCACGAGCCGGGACCGCAGGTACGCGGCGAGCGCGGCCGGGTCCGGGTAGTCGAAGACCGCGGTGGCGGGCAGCCGCTCCCCGGTCGCCTCGGTGAGCCGGTTGCGCAGCTCCACCGCGGTGAGCGAGTCGAACCCCATCTCGTGGAAGGCCTGGCCCTCCCGGATCGCGTCCGGGCTGCCGTGACCGAGCACCGCCGCGGCGGTGGCCCGGACCAGGTCGAGCAGCAGCGCGGCCTGTTCCGCGCCGGTGAGCGCGCGCAGCCGCGCGCCCAGGTCCGCCCCGCCGGTGGCCGCGCCGGCCCGGGCGCGGGGCCGGTCCGGGCGGACCAGCCCGCGCATCAGCGCCGGCACGCCGGGCCGTGCGGCCAGGGCAGCCCGGTCGACCCGGGTGGGCACGAGGTGTTCCTCGGGCGCGGCCAGGCCGGCGTCGAACAGCGCCAGGCCCAGGTCGGACGGGATGGCGAGCTGCCCGTCGCGGGCCGTGGTCGCCCGGTCCACGCCGGCGGTCAGCGCGCTGGCCTGCGCCCACAGACCCCAGGCGTACGCGCGGGCCGGCAGGCCCGCCCCGCGCCGGCGTCGGGCCAACGCGTCCAGCCAGGCGTTGGCGGCGGCGTAGTTGCCCTGCCCGGGCACGCCGAACACCCCGGCGCCGGAGGTGAACAGCACGAACCCGGCGAGGTCGAGGTCGCGGGTCAGCTCGTCGAGGTGCCGGGCGGCGTCCACCTTGGGCCGGAAGACGGTGTCGATCCGCTCCGGGGTGAGCGCGGTGACCACCCCGTCGTCGAGCACGCCGGCCAGGTGCACCACGGCGGTCAGCGGGTGTGCGGCCGGCACGCCGGCGAGCAGCCCGGCGACGGCGTCCCGGTCGGCCACGTCGGCGGCGGCGACCGTGACGGTGGCGCCGAGCGCGGTCAGCTCGGCGGCGAGGTCGGCCGCGCCGGGCGCGTCCGGGCCGCCCCGGCTGGCCAGCAGCAGGTGCCGTACGCCGTGCCCGGTGACCAGCCGGCGGGCCACCAGGCCGCCGAGCAGCCCGGTGCCGCCGGTGAGCAGCACCGTGCCGTCCGGGTCCCACCGTTCCGGCATGGTGAGCACCACCTTGCCGACGTGCCGGGCCTGGCTGACGTGGCGGAACGCGTCCGGGGCCTGCCGGACGTCCCAGGCGCGCACCGGCAGCGGGCGCAGCGCGCCGGCGGCGAACAACGCCAGCAGCTCGGTGAGCATCCGCTGGATCTCGTCCGGGTCGACCTGCGTCAGGTCGTACGCCCGGTAGTCGACGCCCGGGTGGTCGGCGGCGACCCGGGCCGGGTCGCGCAGGTCGGTTTTGCCCATCTCCAGGAACCGGCCGCCGCGCGGCAGCAGCCGCAACGACGCGTCGACGAACTCGCGGGCCAGCGAGTCGAGCACCACGTCCACGCCGCGTCCGCCGGTGACCGCGCGGAACCGGGCCTCGAAGTCGAGCGTGCGGGACGACGCCAGGTGGTCCTCGGCGACGCCCAGCTCGCGCAGCGCGGGCCACTTGCCGGGGCTGGCGGTGGCGAACACCTCGGCGCCGAGGTGGCGGGCGATCTGCACCGCCGCCATGCCGACGCCGCCGGCCGCCGCGTGCACCAGCACCGACTCGCCGGCGCGCAGGCCGCCCAGCCCGACCAGTCCCCGCCAGGCGGTCAGGAACACCACCGGCACGGTCGCGGCCTGCGCGTCGGTCCAGCCGTCCGGCACCGGCGCGAGCAGCCGCCGGTCGGTGACCGCGACCGGGCCGAAGCAACCGGTGAACACGCCGAGCACCCGGTCGCCGGGGCGCAGGTCGGTGACCTCGGCGCCGACCTCGGTGACCACGCCGGCCGCCTCGCCGCCGGGCGGACCCGGGTCGCCCGGGTAGAGGCCGAGCGCGTTGAGCACGTCGCGGAAGTTCAGGCCGGCGGCGCGGACCCGGACCCGCACCTCGCGCGGGCACAGCGGCGCGTCGGCCGCGTCGGTGGGCACCAGCGCGAGGTGGTCGAGGCTGCCCCGCCGGGGCACGTCCAGCCGCCACGCGGTCGCGTCGGCCGGCGGGGTGAGCGTGGGCGCGTCGGCGCGGCGGGCCAGCCGGGGCACGTACGCGCCGCCGTCGCGCAGCGCCACCTGCGGCTCGTCGGCGGCGAGCAGCGTGGACAGGGTGGCCGCGTCGGGCGCGGTGTCGGCGTCGAGCAGCACGAACCGGTCCGGGTGCTCCGACTGGGCGGAGCGGACCAGGCCCCACGCGGCGGCGGCGTCCGGGTCGTCGACCTCGCCGGGGCCGTGCACGCCGACCGCGCCGCAGGTGAGCAGCACCAGGCGGGTATCGGCCCAGCGCGGCTCGGCCAGCCACCGTTGCACCAGTGCGAGCGCGTCCCCGGCGAGCCGCCGCGCCCGGTCCGCCGCCGCGTCGTCGTCGGTCGCGGTGGGCCGGCCGGAGCGGCGGGTCGTCGTCGCGGACGCACCGTCGCTCGCCACGATCCCGGCCGTGAGCGGCGCGAGCACCGCGTCGGGCGTCGGGATCCCGGCGTCGATCGCGGCGGCCAGCGCGTGCAGATCCGCGTAGCGCGGCAGATCGGCCGAAGCCGCACGGTCGGCCGGGGCGGCGAGCACCGCGATCCGGGCCGGGGCCGGCGCTGCCGCCGTCGGCAGTGGCTGCCAGGTCAGGTGGAACAACGCGTCGGTGACCGCGTCGTCCCGGGCGCCCAGCTCGGCGCGGGAGATCGGGCGCATGGCCAGCGACGCCGCCTCGACCACCGGGGCGCCGGTCGGGTCGGTGGCGGTCAGCGCGAACGCGTGCGGGCCGACCCGGCGCAGCCGGACCCGCAGCGACGTCGCGCCGGACGCGTGCAGGGTGAGCCCGTTCCAGGCGAACGGCAGCAGGATCCGGTCGCCGCCGGCGTCGGCCAGGCCACCGAAGTGCGCCGCGTGCAGGGCGGCGTCGAGCAGCGCCGGGTGCAGCGCGTACCGGTCGGCGTCGGCGCGCGGGCCGGGCGGCAGCTCCACCTCGGCGTACACCTCGTCGGCGCCGGCCCGCACGGCCCGCAGCCCCCGGAACGCGGGTCCGTAGCCGTACCCCTCGTCCACCAGGCGCTCGTAGAAGCCGGTCAGGTCGACGGCGGGGGCGTCCGGCGGCGGGGCGGTCGTCATCGTCGGGGTGGCGCCGGCGGCGGAGAGCGTGCCGCTGCCGTGCCGGGTCCACGCCGCGCCGGCCGGGCCGTCGGCCGGTCGGGAGTGGACGGTGACCGGGCGGCGGCCGTCGTCGGCGGCCGGTCCGACGGCCACCTGCACCTGGGTGGCCGCGTCCTCCGGCAGGGTGAGCGGCGCCTCGATGACCAGTTCGTCGAGGACCGGGCAGCCGACCTCGTCGCCGGCGCGCAGGCACAGCTCGACCAGGCCGGTGCCGGGCACCAGCACCCGGCCGGCGACCCGGTGGTCGGCCAGCCACTGCTGCTCGCCGACCGCCAGCCGGCCGGTGAACAGGTGCCCCGAGCCGTCGGCCAGCGGCACCGACGCGCCGAGCAGCGGGTGACCGGCGTCGGCCAGGCCGGCCACGCTGACGTCGGCGGCGCCGGTCACCGGCCGGGGCCAGTAGCGGCGGCGGGCGAACGCGTACGTGGGCAGGTCGACCCGGCGGCCGCCGGCCAGGGCCGGTTGCCAGTCGACGGGCACCCCGCGCACGTGCAGGTGCGCGACGGCGAGCAGGAACCGGGCCCGGTCGCCCCGGTCGCGCTGCAACGAGCCGACCACCACGGCCGGGCGGTCGTGCTCCTGGAGCGTCTGGTCGATGCCGGGCGTCAGCACCGGGTGCGGACTGCACTCGACGTAGGTGTCGTGGCCCTCGGTGGCGACCGCCCGGATCGCGTCGGCCAGCTCGACCGGCTGGCGCAGGTTGCGGTACCAGTAGTCGGCGTCCATCTCCGGACCGTCGAGCCAGCGCAGGTCCGTGGTGGAGTAGATCGGCACGGCGGCCGGGCCGGGTGTGACACCGGCGACGGCCTCGGCCAGCTCGGCGCGGATGCGTTCCACCTGCGGGGAGTGCGACGCGTAGTCGATCGGGACGCGGCGCAGCCGCACCCGGTCGGCGGCCAGCTCGGCGGCGAACTCGTCCACCGCGGCGGGCTCGCCGGAGACCACCACGCTGGCCGGTCCGTTCACCGCGGCCACGGCCAGCCGGTCGCCGTAGCGGGCCACCCGCGCGCGGACCGCGTCGACGGCCAACGGCACGGCCGCCATCTCCCCCGCGCCGGCCAGCCGGCGCAGCGCGCGGGCGCGCAACGCCACCAGCCGGGCCGCGTCCGGCAGGGACAGCACCCCGGCCACGCAGGCGGCCGCGATCTCGCCCTGCGAGTGGCCGACCACGGCGGCGGGCTGCACGCCGTACGAGCGCCACAGCTCGGCCAGCGACACCATCACCGCGAACAGCAGCGGCTGCACCACGTCGGCCCGGTCCAGGTCGGGCACGCCGGGCGCCTGGCGCAGCAGGTCGCGCAGCGGGTGGTCCAGCCACTGCCGCAGCGCGGCGTCGCAGGCGGCCATCCGTTCGGCGAACACCGGTGACTCGTCGAGCAGGTCCAGCGCCATGCCGGCCCACTGGGAGCCCTGACCGGGGAAGACGAACACCACCCGGCCGGTGACGGTGGGCTCACCGCGTACCAGGTCGGGGGCGGGCTGGCCGGCGGCGAGCGCGTCCAGGGCGGCGGCGACGCCCGGCGGGTCGGCGACGACCACCGCCCGGTGGTCGAAACCGGACCGGGTGGTGGCCAGCGACCAGGCCACGTCCAGCGGCCGCTGGTCGGGGCGGTCGGCGAGGTGGGCGCGCAGCCTGCGGGCCTGCCCGGCCAGCGCCTCCGGGGTACGCGCGGACAGCAGCCACGGCAGCGCCGCCGGCCCGGCCGGCGGTTGCGAATCGGCGGCCGGCTCGGGCGGCGCGGCCTCGACCACCACGTGGGCGTTGGTGCCGCTGATGCCGAACGAGGAGACACCGGCGCGGGCCGGCCGGTCGGCGCGCGGCCAGGGCCGGGCCTCGGTGAGCAGGTCGACCGCGCCGGCCGCCCAGTCGACCCGGCTGGTCCGCCGCTCGGCGTGCAGCGTGCGGGGCAACCGGCCGTGCCGCATGGCGAGGACGACCTTGAGCACGCCGGCCACGCCGGCCGCGGCCTGGGTGTGCCCGAGGTTGGACTTCACCGAGCCGAGCAGCAGCGGCGCGACGCCGTCCGGCCGCCGGCCGTAGGTGGCCAGCAGCGCCTCGGCCTCGATCGGGTCGCCCAGCGGTGTGCCGGTGCCGTGCGCCTCGACCGCGTCCACGTCGGCGGGGTCGAGCCCGGCGGCGGCGAGCGCGGCCCGGATCACCCGTTCCTGGGACGGCCCGTTCGGGGCGGTCAGCCCGTTGGACGCGCCGTCGGAGTTCACCGCCGAGCCGCGCACCAGCGCCAGCACCGGGTGGCCGCGCCGGCGGGCGTCGGAGAGCCGTTCCACCACCAGCACGCCGACGCCCTCGGACATGCCGAACCCGTCGGCCTCCTCGGCGAACGCCTTGCACCGGCCGTCCGGGGCGAGGCCGCGCTGGCGGCTGAACCCGGTCAGCCCGGCCGGGCCGGACAGCACCGACACGCCGCCGGCGAGGGCCAGGTCGCAGTCGCCCTGGCGCAGCGCCTGCGCGGCCAGGTGCAGCGCCACCAGGGACGCGGAGCAGGCGGTGTCCACGGTGACCGCCGGCCCCTCCAGGCCGAGCGCGTACGCGACCCGTCCGGACAGGACGCTCGCGGCGGTGCCGGTGAGCAGGTGCCCCTCGTCGGCGGTGGTCTCCCCGTCGTCCGAGGTGGCGCCGGGGGCGATCCGGTCGGTGTAGTCCTGGCCGTGGGTGCCGGCGAACACGCCGGTACGGCTGCCGCGCAGCGTGTCCGGGTCGATGCCGGCCCGTTCCAGCGCCTCCCAGGACGTCTCCAGCAGCAGCCGGTGCTGCGGGTCCATGGCCAGGGCCTCGCGCGGGCTGATGCCGAAGAACGCGGCGTCGAAGTCGGCCAGGCCGGTGAGGAAGCCACCCGCGCGGGTGTAGGTGCGGCCGGGGGTGCCGGGCTCCGGGTCGTACAGGTCGGCCAGCGGCCAGCCCCGGTCGGTGGGCAGCTCGCCGATCACCTCGCCGCCGGCGTCGAGCAGCCGCCACAACTCCTCCGGGGAGCCGATGCCGCCGGGGAACCGGCAGGCCATGGCGACCACCGCGACCGGTTCGTCCAGCGCCACGGTGGTGGCGTCGGCGACCTCGGTGGCGGTGGTGCCGAGCAGCCGGGCGTGCAGGTGCGCGGCGAGCAGTTCCGGGGTGGGGTGGTTGAACACCGCGTGCGGGGCGAGCCGGACGCCGGTGGCGGCGGCGAGCCGGTTGCTCAGTTCCACCGCCATCAGCGAGTCGAAGCCGAGGTCCTTGAACGGCCGGCGCGGCTCGACCAGCTCCGGGCCGGCGTGGCCGAGGACCGTGGCGCAGCGGGCGCGGACCAGGTCCAGCAGCAGCGCGGCCCGGTCCGGCTCGCCGAGTCCGGCCAGCCGGTCGGCGAGCCCGGTTCCCGTCCCCGCGCCCGGCTCGGCGACGACGGCCCGGCGCGGGGGCGGCGGCAGCAGCGCCCGCAGCAGCGCCGGCACCTCCCCGGTGGCGCGGACCGCGGCCAGGTCCAGCCCGATCGGCACCAGCTGCGCGGGTCCGGCGCGCAGCGCGGCGTCGAACAGCGCCAGTGCGGCGGGGGCGTCCAGCGGCCGGGTGCCGGCGCGGGCGAGCCGGGCGAGGTCGGCGGCACCGAGCCGGCCGGCCATCCCCTCGGTCTCGGCCCACAGGCCCCAGGCGAGCGCGGTGCCCGGCAGCCCCCGGTCGCGGCGGTACGCGGCGAGCGCGTCGAGGAACGCGTTGCCGGCGGCGTAGTTGCCCTGGCCGGGGCTGCCGAAGGTGGCCGAGGCGGAGGAGAACAGCACGAACGCGGCCAGGTCGAGGTCGGCGGTCAGCTCGTGCAGGTGCCAGGCGCCGTGCACCTTGGCCCGCAGCGCCACCGCCCAGCGCTCCGGGTCGAGGTCGGTGAGCAGGGCGTCGGCGGTGGCGCCGGCGGCGTGCACCACCGCGACCAGCCGGTCGGCGAGCGGGGCGAGCACGGCGGCGAGGGCGTCCCGGTCGGCCACGTCGGCGGCGGCCAGCCGGACGGTGACACCGGCGCGGGTCAGCTCGTCGATCCAGGGCGCGGGCCGGTCGGTGCGGCTGAGCAGCACCAGCTCGCGCACCCCGTACGCCTCGACCAGGTGGGTGGCGACGTGCCGGCCGACGCCACCGGTGCCGCCGGTGACCAGGACCGCGCCGCCGGCCAGCGCGGGCGGCGCGTCGGTCTCCGGCTCACCGGCCGGGCGTAGCCGGGGCAGCAGGGCCCGGCCGTCGCGGACCGCGACCTCCGGCTCGTCGTCGGCGGCGGCGAGCGCGGCGCGGACCGTGGCGTCGTCGGTGGCGTCGAGGTGCAGCAGCAGGAACCGGTCGGGGTGTTCGGCGCGGGCGACGCGCAGCAGGCCGACGGCCGGGGCGTGCGCCGGGTCGCCGTCGCGGACCGCGACCGCCAGCGTGGTGTCGGAGGCGCGCGGGTCGTCGAGCCAGCGGCGCAGCACCGCCAGCAGGTCCCGGCCGATCGTGTCGGCCCGCTGCGCGACGGTGGCGTCCGGGTCGCCGTCGGGCAGGCGCAGCACCAGCACCGGGGGCAGCGGCCCGGCCGGGGGTACGGCGTCGGCGAGCGTCCAGGTGGGCACCGGTCCGGTCGGCGCGGGCGTCCAGTCCACTGTGTACAGCCCGGCCGGGGCGGTCTCCGGGGTCGGCGCGCCGGCCGCCGGCGCCGCCACGGCCCGCAGCGCGATCCGGTCGACGTCGAGCACCGGGCGGCCGGCGTCGTCGACGGCGCTGAGCGTCACCCCGTCCGCGCCGGCCGGGGCCAGGGTGACCCGCAGCGCGTACGCGCCGGTGGCGTGCCGGCGCACGCCGGTCCACCCGGTCGGCTCGATCCGCTCCCCCGGCCCGGCCGGCGGGGCGAACCCGGCCAGCGGGAGCAGGCGCAGCGCGGCGTCGAGCACGTCGGGGTGTACGCCGTACCGCTCGGCGTCCGGGTCGGCGGCGTCGTCGGGCAGCCGCACGTCGAGGTGCAGCCGGTCCCCGGCGGTCCAGGCGGCCCGCAGCAGCGGGTGCGCCGCGTCGACCGCCCGGGCGCCGGCCGGCGGCCAGGTCAGGGCCGGTACGCCCGGCGCGGCGAGCGTGTCGGCCGGGGCGAGCGTGGCGTCGGCGACGGCCCGCCAGGGCTCGTGCTCGCCGGCGCGGACGTGGCAGCGGGCGACCCGGCGGCCGGTCCCGTCCGGCCCGGCGACGTCGATCTGGAGGTCGACGGCCGGCCCGGCGGGCAGCGGCACCGGTTCGGGCGTGCGCAGGCGCTCCAGCACCGGCGCGTCGAGCCGCTCCCCGAGGTGGGTGAGCGCGTCGAGCAGCGCGGACGCGGGCAGCAGCGGGGCGGCGCCGTCCGGCGTGGCCGGTCGGGAGGTGGTGAACCGGCCGGTGGCGACCACCTGGCCGGTGCCGGCCACCGGCAGCACCGTGGCGAGCAGGGGGTGCCCGGCGTCGCCGGTCGGCGCGCCGGGTGCGGCGGGCAGCCAGTAGTGCCGGTGCCGGAACGCGTAGGTGGGCAGCGGGACGGGCGCGTGCGGGCCCGGCCCGGCCAGGGCGGCCCGGTCGATCGGCACGCCACGCACGTGCAGCCCGGACACGGCGGTGAGCAGCGCCACCGGTTCGGGCACGCCGCCGCGCAGGGTCGGCAGGTAGGCGAGGTCGTCGCCGCCGTCGGCGAGGCAGTCGGCGGCCATCGCGGTGAGCACGCCGCCGGGGCCGACCTCCAGGAACGTGGTGGCGCCCTCGGCGTGCAGGGCGCGCACGCCGTCGCGGAAGCGCACCGTGTCGCGGACGTGCGCCACCCAGTGCTCGGGCGAGGCGAGCCGCGCCGGGTCGACCGGCGCGCCGGTGAGCGTGGACACCACGGGCACCTGCGGCGCGCGGTAGGTCAGCCCGGTGGCGACCGCGCGGAACGCGTCGAGCATCGGCGTCATCCGGGGCGAGTGGAACGCGTGCGACACGCGCAGCCGGCTGGTCCGGCGGCCGGCGGCGCGCAGCGTCGCGGCGACCGCCTCGACCGCGTCGGCGTCGCCGGAGAGGACCACGGCGGTCGGCCCGTTCACCGCGGCCAACCCGACCCGGTCGGTGAGGTGCTGCCGCACCTCCGTCTCGTCCGCCTCGACCGCGACCATCGCGCCGCCTGCGGGCAGCGCCTGCATGAGCCGGGCCCGCGCGGCGACCAGCGCCGCCGCGTCGGCGAGCGGGAACACGCCGGCCACGTGCGCGGCGGCCAGCTCGCCGATCGAGTGGCCGAGCAGCAGGTCGGGGCGCACACCCCAGGATTCGAGCAGCCGGTGCAGCGCCACCTCGACGGCGAACAGCGCGGGCTGGGTGTAGCCGGTCTGGTCGAGCAGGTCGGCCCGGGCGTCGCCGGCGGGCGCGAGGACCACGTCGGCGAGCGGGTGCGGGACGTGCCCGGCGAGGTGCCGGTCCAGTTCGGCGCAGGCGGCGTCGAACGCCTCGGCGTAGACCGGGTACGTCTCGCGCAGCTCCCGACCCATGCCGGGGCGTTGCCCGCCCTGCCCGCCGAACAGCACGGCGAGCCGCCCGTCGCCGACCCGGCCGGTGAGCACCCCGACCGGCTCCGCGTCGCCCCGGCTCAACGCGGTCAGCCCGGCGCGGGCGTCGGCCGGGTCGCGGACCAGCAGCGCCGCCCGGTGCTCCAGCGCCGCCCGGGTGGTGGCCAGCGCGTACGCCACGTCGGCCGGGTCGGCCTCGTGCCGGTCGAGCCAGGTGGACAGTCGGGCCGCCTGGTCGCGCAGGCCCTCCCGGCTGGCGGCGGAGAGCAGCCACGGCACGGTTGCGGGCGTGTCCCGGTCGGCGGTCGGCGCGGCCGGCGCGGCGGGTGAGGCCTCGACGATGACGTGGGCGTTGGTGCCGCTGATGCCGAACGAGGAGACGCCGGCCCGGTGCGGGCGGTCGACCTCGGGCCACGGCCGGGCCTCGGTCAGCAGCTCCACCGCGCCGGCCGACCAGTCCACCTCGCGGGTCGGCGCGTCCACGTGCAGCGTGCCCGGCAGCGTCCCGTGGCGCAGCGCCAGCACCATCTTCATCACCCCGGCCGCGCCGGCCGCCGCCTGGGTGTGCCCGAGGTTCGACTTGAGCGAGCCGAGCAGCAGCGGCGTGGCCGCGTCCCGGCCCCGGCCGTACGTGGCCAGCAGCGCCTGCGCCTCGATCGGGTCGCCGAGCCGGGTGCCGGTGCCGTGCGCCTCGACCGCGTCCACGTCGCCCGGTCCGAGCCCGGCGGCGGCCAGCGCCCGGCGGATGACCCGTTCCTGGGCCGGCCCGTTGGGCGCGGTGAGCCCGTTGGACGCACCGTCGGAGTTGACCGCGCTGGCGCGCAGCAGGGCCAGCACCGGGTGGCCGTGACGGCGCGCGTCGCTGAGCCGTTCCAGCAGCAGCACGGCGACGCCCTCGGACCAGCCGGTGCCGTCGGCGGCGTCGGCGAACGCCTTGCACCGGCCGTCCGGGGCGAGGCCGCGCTGGCGGCTGAACTCGACGAACGCCTGCGGGGTGCCCATCACGGCGACGCCGCCGGCCACCGCGAGGGAGCAGTCCCCGGCGCGCAGCGCCTGCGCGGCCAAATGCAGCGCCACCAGCGAGGACGAGCAGGCGGTGTCCACGGTCACCGCGGGCCCCTCCAGGCCCAGCGCGTACGCGACCCGCCCGGACACCACACTGCCGGCGGTGCCGACGCCGAGGTAGCCCTCGGTGCCGGGCGGCGCCTGCCCCACCTGGGCCGCGTAGTCGTGGTGCATCACGCCGGTGAACACGCCGGTGGCGCTGCCGCGCAGCGCGGTCGGGTCGATCCCGGCCCGCTCGAACAGCTCCCAGGACGTCTCCAACAGCAGCCGCTGCTGCGGGTCCGTCGCGAGGGCCTCGCGCGGGCTGATCGCGAACAGGGTGGCGTCGAAGTCCCCGGCGCCGGCCAGGAACCCGCCGACCCGCGCGTACGAGGTGCCGGGCCGGTCGGGGTCGTCGGAGAAGAGGTGGGTCAGGTCCCAGCCCCGGTCGGTGGGGAACCCGGTCAGTCCCTCCCGCCCGGACTCCAGCAGGTCCCACAGCTCCTCGGGGCCGGTGACGCCGCCGGGCAGCCGGCAGGCCATGGCGACGATCGCCACCGGGTCGTCGGTGACGACCGGGCCCGACCGGTGCCCGGCGTCCGGGGCGGCGGCGCCGCGCAGCAGCGTGGCCAGGTGCCGGGCGAGCGCGGCGGGGGTGGGGTGGTCGAACGCGGCGGTGGCGGACAGCCGCGCTCCAGTGGCCCGGTTCAGCCGGTCCCGCAGCGCGACCGCGCGGACGGAGGTGAATCCCAGGTCGGTGAACGCCCGGTCCGGCCGGACCGCGCCCGGCCCGGGCAGCCCGGCCACCTCGGCGGTGCTCGCGCGCACCAGGTCGGCCAGGACCCGGTCGCCGGCGGCGGTGGTGAGCGCGGCGAGCCGGCGGCGCAACCCGTCCGCGTCGCCGTCCGCGCGGGCCGGGCCGCGCCACGCCGGGTGGGCGGCCACCCGGTCGGCCGGTTCGGCCACCAGCACCAGGTCGTCGCCCTCGTGCGCGGCGTCGAAGGCGGCCGTCTCGGCCCACGCCGACCCGGCCACGCCGACCAAGCGGGCCGGCAGGCCGGCCGCGTGCCGCCGGGCGACCAGCGCGTGCAGCGCGGCCACCGCGCCGGCCGCGCCCTCCCGTCCGGCCGCGCCGAGCAGCAGGTCGGCGGGGACGAGCACGGTGTACGCGGTGGCGGCGGCGTGCCGGGTGCGCAGGTCCAGCCGGCCGGCGAGGTCGAGCAGCCGGGCGGCGCGGTCCGGGTCGTCCAGGTCGGCGTCGGACAGGCGCAGCACCGCCGCGCCGAGCGCCGGGGTGGACGGGTCGTGGTGACCGGCCGGTCCCTCGTCCGGGTCGAGGAACCGGTGCGCGGTGATCTCGGCGCCGGTCCCGGCGAGCGCCGGAGCCGGAGCGGTCCGGTCGACGGAGGCCAGCCACACGGTGCGGGCGCCGTGCGCGCCGGTCACGTGCCGGGCCAGCGCCACACCCTCCTCGGTGTCCGCGCCGACCAGCGCCACCGGGGCGGCCGGGTCGAGCACCGTGGCGGCGCGCTCCCGGGCCGGAGCGGCGGAGGGCGCGGGCACGGCGTGCCGGGCTGTGCCGGCGCGCAGTGCGACCTGCGCGGCGCCGGCGTCCACCACTGACGCAAGCAGGGCGGTCGAGCGGGGGTCGCCGTCGGTGTCGACCAGCACGATCCGGCCCGGGTCCGCGGCCTGCCGGCAGCGCGCCCGGGCCCACGCGACGTCGGCGGCGGGGACGAGGTCGGGGTCGTCCGGCGCGTCGGCCGTGGACGCGTCCACCGCGCCGCTGGTCAGCACCAGCACGCGGGCGGACGCGTACCGGGCGTCGTCGAGCCACCCGTCGAGCGCGGTCGGGTCGGCGTCGACCACCACCAGCACATCCGCGCCGGCATCCGACGGTCTGGTGTGGACCTCGTGGCCGTCGGCGGCGAGCGCGGCGGCGACGGGCTCGGCGTCGGCGCCGACCACCGCCCAGCGCCGGGCGACGTCGGCTGCACCCGCCGGTTCGAGGGGCCGCCATGTGAGTCGGGTCAGCGCCTCGTGGTGGGTGCCGTTGACCGCCCTTAGGCGGGCCGGTCGCTCCCGCAGCAGCCGCCGGGTGACCTTCCCCGAGGCGGTACGCGGCACCGCGTCGATCTCGTACAGCTCCTGCGGCACCTTGTGGTAGGCGAGCCGTTCCCGGCAGGCGGCGTACGCGGCGGCCGGCGCGAAGCCCTCCGGCGCGGGCACCACGTAGGCCACCGGCACCTCGCCGAGCACCTCGTGCGGGCGGCCGGTCACCGCCACGTCGGCGACGCCGGGCACGGCCCGCAGCACGTCCTCCACCTCGACCGGGTGCACCTTCTCCCCACCCCGGATGATCAGTTCCCGGTGCCGGCCGGTGACGAAGAGGTTCCCGTCGCCGTCGCGGCGGGCCAGGTCGCCGGTGCGGTACCAGCCGTCGCGCAGCGCCGCCGCGGTCGCCTCGGGCAACCCGTGGTAACCGACCATGACCCCCGGCCCGCGGACCCACACCTCGCCCTCGTCGCCGGTCGCCACGTCCCGGCCGGTCTCCGGGCTGACCAGGCGGACGTCGACGCCGGTCACCGGCTGCCCGCACGAGCCCTCGACCCGGGGCCGGTCCGGCCGGGTCACCGCGATCGAGCCGCACGTCTCGGTGCTGCCGTACGCGTCGAGCAGCGGCGCGTCGAAGACCTCCTCGAAGGCGCGGCGCAGCTCTCCGGTGGTGATCGCGCCGCCGACCAGGCAGATCCGCAGCGCGGGCGCGCGGAACCCGTCCGCGCGGGCGGCGGCGACCAGGTGGTGGTACATGGCCGGGACACCGGCCAGCACCGTCGCCTCGTCCTCGGCGACCGCGCGCAGCACGTCGGCGGCGGCGAACCCGTCGACCAGGCGGGCGCTCGCGCCGACCGCGGTCACGCTCAGCACGCAGCCGATGTGGGAGAGGCTGTGGAACAGCGGCAGCGGCCAGACCACCCGGTCGGCCGAGGTCAGGTCCGGCACCGGCACGTAGCAGGCGGCCACCGACCACAGGCAGGTGCGCTGGGTGGAGAGCACGCCCTTGGGCCGGCCGGTGGTGCCGGAGGTGTAGAGCATCCAGGCGACCTCGTCCAGGCCGAGGTCGTCGCGGGCGTCGGCGACCGGCGGCGCGTCGACGAGCGCCGGCCAGGCGGTCACCCCGTCCGGGTACGGCCCGTCGCCGGTCACCCAGATCCGCAGGTCGGGCCGGTCCGCGCGGAGCCGCCGGAGCTGGTCGAGGTGGCCGGGGTCGGTGACCACCAGCACCGCGCCGGAGTCGTCCAGCAGGTGGGCCAGCTCCGCGTCGGTGCTGCGCGGGTTCAGCGGTACGCCGACCGCGGCGGCCCGGGTCACGGCCAGCCAGGTCTCCACCGTCTCCACCCGGTTGCCCAGGCAGAACGCCACCCGGTCGCCCCGGGCGACGCCGGCGTCGGCCAGGTGCCCGGCCAGCCGCCGGGTGACCGCCTCCAGCCCGGCCCAGTCCACCGCCCGGTCCGCGTCGCGGAACGCCACCCGGTCCGGCAGCCGGTCGGCGTGGGTCCGGAGCAGCTCCGGCACCGGCTGGACCAGGTCACTGCGCAGCATGTCACCACATCCGTCCCTCGCCGTAACGGCCCAAGTCTGGCCAGCGGCCCGGCGGCGACCTACCCCTGTCGCCCCCTAACCGGACCCCGGTTCCCGGCCGCGCCCGGGTGGTCCGGCGGGGCGGCGCGGTGATGATGGGCTCGCCCCGAGGACGCCGCGTACCCACCCGCCGACAGTCGAGGTGCCATGGACCGCTCCTGGTTGTTCGCCGACCTCGCCGTGCCCGGCTCGGGGTGCGTCGACGCGCGGGCCGCCGAGCTGGTCGGCACCGTGGTGGCGCGGCTGGTCGCCGAGGTGCGCGCCGCCGACCCGGGGGTGTGCTGGTTCTTCGACCGCCTCGACTCCCCCGCCGCGACGCGGCTGCGGCTGGGCCTGCACGCCGGGCCCGCCGCGCTGGACCTGGCGCGCGACCGGCTCGGCCCGGCCGCGCGGCCGGCGCCCCCGGCGTACGTGGTGCGGGACCCGGCGCGCGGCGGGCCGCTCGCGCACGCCGGCAGCGAGCTGGCGTTGACGCTGCTCGGCGGTGAGCCGCCGTGGCTGGCCGGGCTGGAGCTGCCGCTGGCGGTGGCGCACCTGCGGCACCTGTGCGGGTTGGTGCCGGCCGGCGACCGGGCGGCCTTCCTGTTCCTGCACTGGCAGGACCGCAGCCGTCCGCTGACCGGGGCGCAGCGCCGGGACCTGGCCGCGCAGGCGCAGGCCGGCGCGGACAAGATCGTGCTGGCCGCCGGCGACCTGCCGCTGGCCGAGGACCCGGTGGCGGCGGCCTGGGGTCGCTACCTGGACCGGGTCGGCGAGGTGGCCGCGCAGGACCACCCGGCCGCGCCGCGGGGCTTCCTGATCGCCACGCACGCCCAGCTCAGCCACCGCCGGTGGGGCATCGACCCGGCCGTCGACTCGCTGGCCGCGCTGGCGTTGCGGATGGCCGGACCCGGCGGACGGGCCGGATGACAGTGGGTTCCTCGACCGTCGGGAGAGTCGCATGACCGTCCAGGGCAGTGTGCGCGCCCGTACCGTCGACGTGGAGCTGGGCGACCGGTCGTACCCGGTGCTCGTCGGCCCCGGCGTGCGGCACCGGCTGGCGGCGGAGGTGGCCCGCGTCGGCGCCCGCCGGGTCGTGGTGGTCTCGGCCCGGCCGCCGGAGTGGACGCCCGACCCGGGCGTGCCGCACCGGGTGGTGCCGGCCCGCGACGGTGAGCACGACAAGACGCTGGCCACCGTGGAGTCGCTGTGCCGGGCGTTCGCCGGGTTCGGGCTGACCCGCGCCGACGCGGTGGTCTCCTGCGGCGGCGGCACCACCACCGACGTGGTCGGCCTGGCCGCCGGCCTCTACCACCGGGGCGTCGCGGTGCTCCACCTGCCGACGTCGTTGCTGGCCCAGGTGGACGCCAGCGTCGGCGGCAAGACGGCGGTGAACCTGCCCGAGGGCAAGAACCTGGTCGGCGTCTACTGGCAGCCGCGCGCGGTGCTCTGCGACACCGACTACCTGGGCACGCTGCCGGAGGTGGAGCGGCGCAACGGCTACGGGGAGATCGCCCGCGCCCACTTCATCGGCGCCGGCGACCTGCGCGGGCGGACCGTGACCGAGCAGATCACCGCGTGCGTGGCGCTCAAGGCCCGGGTGGTGGCCGCCGACGAGCGCGACGCGGGACTGCGGCACATCCTCAACTACGGCCACACGCTGGGGCACGCGCTGGAGCGGGCCACCGACTTCCGGCTGCGCCACGGTGAGGGAGTCGGCGTCGGCACGGTCTTCGCGGGTCGGCTGGCCGGCCGGCTGGGCCGGATCCCCGCCGCGCGGGTCGCCGAGCACCACGAGGTGGTCGCCGGCTACGGCCTGGACACCGGCCTGCCGTCGGGGGTGGACGCCGACGAGCTGATCGCGTTCATGCGGCGGGACAAGAAGTCCACCGCCGGCCTGTCCTTCGTGCTCGACGGCCCGGCCGGTCCGGAGCTGGTCCCCGACGTGCCGGAGGCCGAGGTCCGGGCCGCTCTGGCCACGATGTAGCGACGGCGCCCGGCCTGCGCCGCCGGCTCGCCGAAGCGACGACGTCGACCCCGCCACCTCCCCGAACCGGTGTCGATCACGCTCGCCGGTCGGGGCGCGAGCGTCAGAGCACCGCCGGGCAGTGGGTGAGCAGCTCGTCGGGCTTGTGGGCGACCAGGTCGGGGCCGGCCGCGAGCAGGGCCGTCACGTCGCCGCCGTGCCAGGTGGTGGCGACCGTGGTCACCCCGGCGTCCCGGCCGCTGGTCAGGTCCGTGATCGCGTCACCGACCATCATGGCCGCGGTCGGCGGCATGCCGAGCAGGTCCAGCGCGCGCAGCACGATGTCCGGGGCGGGCTTGGGTCGGGGCACCTCGTCCGAGCCGATCACGTGGTCGAACAGGGCGAGCACGCCGAGCAGGTCGAGCAGCGACCGGGCGCGCGGGCCGCTCTTGCCGGTGGCCACCGCCATCCGGATCCCGCGCTCGTGCAGCGCCTCCAGCGTCTCGCGGACACCGGGGAACATCGGCACCCGGTGGGCCAGCCGGTAGCTCTCCCGGACGAACGGTCCCTCCATCTCCAGCGGCAGCCCCATCAGCCGCATGATGTCCGGAAAGTACCGCCCCATGTGCCGGTTGTACTCCTCGAACGGCGCCGGCCCGCCGCCGACCACCTCGGCGTACGCGATGCTGAACGCCTCGCGCATCACCGCCGAACTGTCGACCACGACCCCGTCGAGGTCGAACACGACGGCCCGGATCGGGCCCGGTCGAGGGGCGAGGACGGCGGCGCCGGCGGTGGACGGCGGCTGGCTCATGGCTGCTCCCGGTGGGTGAGGTCGCCGGTGGTTCTCACCGGTCGCGCGCTCCCGCCAACGCGGGCACCGGCGGGGTGGGCCGGGCGCAGCGGTAGACGCGTTCGATGGCGTCGATGGTGCGGCGGGCGTCGGCCGCGGCCACGCCCCGGCTCCCCGGGTCGGCGAGCAGGTCGGGCAGGGCGTCGAGCTGCCGGTCGTACTCGGCGCCGATGGGCTCGGCGGGCAGCGGCAGGCGGACCGTCTCCCCGTCGCGGGTGCGGGTCAGCTCCGGCGTGGCGTCCCGGTTGGGGCTGAACCCGAACGTGCAGCGCAACGTCACCGACCCGGCGGCGCCGTGCACGGAGGCGGTGGTCCGGTCGCGCGCCTCGTGCGACGCCCAGCAGGCGTGCAGGGCGGCGGACGCGCCGTCGGCGGTGAGCAGGAAGGCCCGGGCGGTGTCCTCGACGTCGCCCCGCCCGCCGGTGCCGGCGGTGCCGCGCCAGGCGGCCCGCGCGGCGTCGTCGTTGACGAAGTCGTCGGAGACGCTGCCCACCGCGTGCGCGATCGACGCCGGCCCGAGCAGCGGCAGCACGGTGTCGAGCAGGTGCCAGCCGAGGTCGACGAGCGCGCCGCCGCCGGAGAGGTCCCGCCGGGTGAACCAGCCGCCGGCGTCGGGCACGCCGCGGGCGCGTACCCAGGCCACGTCGACGTGCCGGACCGGCCCGATGTCGGCCGCGGCGTCGACCAGGGCGCGCACGTCGGCCCGGTAGCGCGCGGCGCTGCCGGCCAGCAGCACCGCCCCGCCGGCCCGCTCCGCGTCGGCCAGGTCGTCCGCCTCGGCCGAGGTGAGGCAGACCGGCTTCTCCAGGAACACCGGTACGCCCCGGCGCAGCAGCCGGGCCGCGACCGCGGCGTGCAGGTGGTTGGGCACCGCCACCACCACGAGATCGGCCGCGCCCGCGGGCAGGTCGGTTACGTCCGCGTACGCGTCGGGAACGCCGTGGTCGGCGCGCGCCCGCTCCCGGGCGGCGGCGTCCGGGTCGACCACGGCGGTGACCGTGAACCGGGAGTGCGCGGCCAGTCGGGGCAGCCAGATCTGCCGTCCGGCCCAGCCGAGGCCGGCCACCGCGACCCGGACGGTACGCCCCGGCGCGGCGGCCGGCTGCGGCCCGGTCATCCGGCCAGCACGTCGGCGAGCACGGCGGCGATCCGGTGCATCTGCTCCTCGGTGCCGAGCAGCGTGCGGTGGTGCAGCCAGATGCAGTCGGCGTGGATCTGCTCGGTGTTCGGGCACCGTGCCGCGATCTGCTCGACGGTCTCGTCCGGCGCGCCGGCCAGCCAGAACCCGTCGCAGCGGTAGATCGCGCGGAACGCCACGAACGCCGGGATGCCCCGGGCGATCAGCGCGTCGACCACGGCCCGGCGGCGTTCGACGGTGATCCCGGGCACGCGGAACATGGCCATGTAGTGCGGGTTGCGGTCGCCGCGTTCGTCGCGGCCCTGCGGCACCACGCCGGGGATCTCGGCGAGCAGGCTCGCCAGCAGCGGCCAGCGCTGCTCGCGCAGGGCGATCTGACCGTCCAGCCGGGACAGTTGGGCGCGCAGCACGGCAGCGCTGAACTCGTTCATCCGGTAGTTCGAGCCGGTGGTGCGGTGCAGGTAGTCGCGGTCGGTGCGGGGCCGGCCGCAGCTGTGCACCAGGAACGCCTTCTCGTAGCTCTCCTCGTCGGGGAAGAGCACCGCGCCGCCCTCGCCGGCGGTCATCAGCTTGCCGTTCTGGAAGCTGAACGCGGCGACGGAGCCGAGTTCGCCGACCCGCTTGCCCTGCCACCGCGCGCCGTGGGCGTGCGCGGCGTCCTGGAGCAGCGCGACTCCGGCGTCGGCGGCGATCTTGTCGAGCGCGTCCATGTCGGCGAACTGCCCGGCCATGTGCACCGGCATCACCACCCGCGTGCGCGGGGTGATGGCGGCGGCGACCGCGTCCGGGTCGACGCAGTAGGTGTCCGGGTCGACGTCGACGGGCACGGCCACCGCGCCGAGGCGCTGCGCGGCCAGCGACGAGGAGATGAATGTGAACGCCGGGACGATCACCTCGGTGCCGGGGCCGACGCCGAGCACCTCCAGCGCCACCTCCAGCGCGTGGGTGCCGTTGGTGACGGCCAGCGCGTACGGCGCGCCGTGGTACGCGGCGAACTCGGCCTCGAACGTGTCGACCTCGTCGCCCCCGACGCGCCACCACTGGCCCTGTTCCAGGGCCCGGACGAGGCCGGTCCGCTCCTCGTCGCCGAACTGCGGCCAGGCGGGGAACTCCGGCGCCGGCAGATCACTCATGATGTCCCACTCCCTGCTCCAGATAGGAACGGCCCGGCTGGACGCTAACCGAGCCGGCAGGCCGCTGACCTCCCCTAACGGCCCCTAGCCGCCCCTAACCGCCCCCTGCCGGCGAGGGCCGGACGGCGTGCCGGGCCGATACTCCGAGGACCTGTCGTCGTCCGCTCCCGGTGAGGTGCCACGTGTCCGAGGTGCTCCTGCTCAACGGTCCGAACCTGGGCATCCTCGGCCGGCGCGAGCCGGAGATCTACGGCACCGAGACGCTGGCGGACATCGAGCGGGCGGTCGGCGAGGAGGTGGCCGGACGGGGCTGGCGGGTCGTGGCGAGACAGCACGACTGCGAGGGCTTGATGATCCGTACCATCCAGGACAGTTATGAGACGGTGGGCGCGATCGTGAACCCGGGCGCGTTGATGATCGCCGGCTGGAGCCTGCGCGACGCGTTGGCCAACTATCCCCGCCCGTGGCTGGAGGTCCACCTGTCCAACGTGTGGGCCCGGGAGAGCTTCCGACACGACTCGGTGCTCGCCCCGCTGGCCGCGGGGGTGATCGTGGGTCTGGGCGCGCTCGGTTACCGGCTGGCGGCCCGCGCGCTCGTGGCCACAGTGCCCTGACCGACCGCCCCACCGCACCCGTTTCCGGTCGTCCGTCGCGGCGACCCGACCCCCGAGGAACCCCGTGACCGTCGCGATCATCGTTCTCACCATCCTGCTGGCCATCGTCCTGATTCCGCTGGCCGTGCAGAAGCTCACCGGCAACGCGCAGATGCGCCAGCGGATGTCGCACCTCGGCGTCTCCGCCGGGCTGACCCGCGTCATCGGCCTGCTGGAGCTGGCCGGCGTCGCCGGGCTGCTGCTGGGCCTGAAGTTCTGGCAGCTCGGCCTGGTCGCCGCGGTGGGCGTCACCGTGCTGCTGATCGCCGCCGTGGCCTACCACCTGCGCGCCAAGGACGACGGCAAGGTGATCATGGTGCCGCTGTTCTTCGCGTTCGCCGCGGCCGCGCTGGCGTTCCTGCACCTGCTGGCGCACTGAGGCCGGCGTGACGGGCGGGCCGGGCGCCGCGCTGCTGGGCGTCGACGTCGGCGGCACGAAGGTCGCGCTGCGCGCCGAGGCGGCCGGCCGGCCCGCGTACGAACGGATCGTCACCTGGCCGGCCGGCGCGGACCCGGCCGCCGACCTGGCGCTGCTGGCCACCGAGGCGGCGGCGCTGGGGGCCGGCTTCGGTCCGGTCGCCACGGTGGGCGTGGCCATGCCGGCCACCGTCGACCGGGGCGGCGCTGTCGTCGCCTGGCCCGGCCGCCCGAGCTGGGTCGGGCTGGACCTGGCCGGCGCGCTGCGTCGCCTGTTCCCGGACACCCGGACCGGGTACGCCGACGACGGCGACCTGGCGGCGCTGGCCGAGGCCCGGCACGCCGGCCGGGACGACGTGCTCTACCTGGGGGTGGGCACCGGGGTCGGCGGCGGGATCGTGCTCGGTGGCCGCAACGCCCCGGCCGGCGCGTCCGCCGAGGTCGGACACATGGTGGTCGACGTCGACGGAGAGCGGTGCGACTGCGGACGGGCCGGTTGCCTCCAGGCGACCGCGTCCGGGCCGGCGACGCTGCGTCGGGCCGCGCGGCTGCGCGGCGGGCCGGTGGACCACCGGCGGCTGCGCGACGGGCTGCGGGACGGGCGGCCGTGGGCGGTGGAGGCGATCCAGCCGGCCTGCGCCGCGCTGGCCGCCGCGGTGGTGAGCCTCGGCGAGCTGCTCGCCGTCGATCTGGCGATCGTCGGCGGTGGCTTCGCCGCCGGGCTGCCCGGTTTCGTGCCACTGGTCGGCCGTCTCGCCGCCGCCGGCGGCCGGGCGGGTCGGCCCGCGCCCCGGGTGGCCGCCGCCGCGCTCGGCGGGCTCTCGTCCCTGCACGGCGCGCTCCACCTCGCCCGCGACCTCGCGGACGCCCCGGTCCCGACCGGGACCGGGCACCACACCAGGGAGGCCAGTCAATGATCAGGATCGGGGTCGTCGCGGGCAGCACGCGCCCGGGCCGCAAGGCCGACGCGGTGGCGCGCTGGGTGTGCGACGTCGCCGCCGGCCGTACGGACGTCACCGCGGAACTCGTCGACCTGGCGGACCATCCGCTGCCGCACTTCGCCGAGGAGCTGCCCCCGTCGATGGCGCCCTCGGGCCGGCCGGCGATCCGCCGCTGGGGGTCGACCGTCGCGGCGCTGGACGCGTTCGTCTTCGTCACCCCCGAGTACAACCACTCGGTGCCCGGCGTGCTCAAGGACGCGATCGACGCGCTCTACCAGGAGTGGCACCACAAGCCGGCCGGGCTGGTCAGCTATGGCGTGCACGGCGGGACCCGGGCCGCCGAGCACCTGCGGCTGGTGCTCGGTCAGGTGTCGGTGCCGGTGGTCCGTTCCCAGGTGGCGCTCTCCCTGCACACCGACTTCGTGGCGTTCCGCGACCTGCGGCCCGGGCCGCACCAGCGGCAGGCGGTGGGCACCGTGCTCGACGAGGTGGCGGCGTGGGCCGGGGCACTGCGGACGTTGCGCCGACCGCAGCCGGTGCGATGACCGTGATCGGCGGCGGCACCCGCCTGTACGCGCTGCTCGGCGACCCGATCGCCCAGGTGCGGGCGCCGGGCCTGCTCAACCCGGTGCTGACCCGGCGCGGCACGGACGCGGTGCTGGTGCCGGTGCACGTGCCGGCCGCCGCCCTGCCCGACGTGGTGGCCGGGCTGCGCCGGGTGGCCAACCTGGACGGGATGCTGGTGACCGTGCCGCACAAGGCGGCCCTGCTCGGTCTGGCCGACCGGGTCACCGACCGGGCCCGGCTGGCCGGCAGCGTCAACGCGTTGCGCCGGGAGCCGGACGGCACCTGGTCGGCGGACACGTTCGACGGCGACGGGTTCGTCCGCGCTCTGGTGGCGGCCGGGCACGATCCACGCGGCCGGCGGGTCTGCCTGGTGGGGGCCGGCGGCGCGGGCAGCGCCATCGCGGTGGCGCTGCTCGACGCCGGGGTGGCCGCGCTGCACCTGACCGACACCGACCCGGCGCGCCTGGCCGCGCTGGGCGGGCGGCTGGCCGAGGCGTACCCGGACCGGGTGCACGGCGCGTCCCGGCCGCGGCTGGCCGACGCAGACCTCGCGGTCAACGCGACGCCGCTGGGGCTGCGCCCGACGGACCCGCCGCCGTTCCCGGTGGCCGAGCTGCCGGCCCGGGCGGTGGTGGCGGACATCATCATGTCGCCGGCGGAGACGCCGCTGCTGCGCGCGGCCCGGGACCGGGGCCTGGCCGCCCACCCCGGCGAGCCGATGCTGGCCCACCAGATCGACGGCTACCTGGACTTCTTCGGCCTGTAGAGGCGTCAGGACCCGGTCGCGGCCCGGTCGGCGGCGCTGCGCAGCACGCAGAACTCGTTGCCCTCGGGGTCGGCGAGCACCGCCCAGCCGGTGCCGTCCGGGTGGCGCCGGTCGTCGACCAGGGTGGCGCCGAGGCCGAGCAGCCGCTCCACCTCCGGCTCGCGCGAGGTCTCCGGGCGCAGGCAGAGGTGGATCCGGTTCTTCGCCGTCTTGGGCTCGGGCACCTGGTTGAAGTGCAGCACCGGTCCCTCCGCCAGCAGCACCTGGGCCTCCGGGTCACCCGGTCGGTCCTCCGGGTGCAGCGGCCGCCCGGTCACCTCGCTCCAGAAGCGCGCCAGCCCGTAGGCATCCGCACAGTCGATCGCCACGTTCTGCACCACCGAAACCATGACCGGAAGCATTCCGGACCGGGCGTCCCGGACGCCACCGGGTTGCGCGGTCGCGTCAGTCGCCGCGTGCCGCCATGTCCCCGGTCGCCGGGATGCCGTCGGCGAGGCCGTAGCGCAGGTAGACGGTGCCCTTCGGGTTGGCCACCGGCGGCTCGACCAGGGTCACGTTCGTGGGCACCGTGCCGCCGTCGAAGACCTTCTTCCCGACACCGAGCACGATCGGATGCACCCAGAGGTCGATCCGGTCGAACAGCTTCTCCCGCAGGAGGGTCTGCACCAGGTTCAGGCTCCCGACCACCTTCACGTTCTCGTGCCGGTCCCGGACCTCGCGCACCGCGCCGGCCAGGTCCGGGCCGAGCTGCGTCGACCCGGCCCAGGACAGGTCGGGCCGGCCACGCGAGGCCACGTACTTCGGGATGCGGTTGAACAGCGCGGCGATCCCGTCGTCCGGCCCACCCTCCTGCTGCGGCCAGTAGGCGGCGAAAATGTCGTACGTCCGCCGGCCGAGCAGCAGCGCGTCGGTGCCCTCGTAGGCGGCCTGGACCTGCGCCCCGGTGACCTCGTCGATCAGGGGCGCCTGCCAGCCGCCGAACGGGAACCCGGCCGGGTCCTCGTCGGGGCCGCCCGGCGCCTGCCCGACCAGGTCGAGCGTGGCGAACATTTCGATGTGGATGAGGCCCATGCCCTACTCCCGTGCCGTGGTGTGTCGGTCGGACGGTAGACCGACGCGGATCGGTGAACTCATCGGCGCGGCACAGGGTCTACGGCGTGCGGGCCGCGGCGGCCCGGCGGACCTGCCGGCGGGCCTCGTCGGCCGGCACGCCGGTGGCGCGGAGCACGTCGTTGGCGGCGGTGCGCAACTGCGAGACCACGATGGTGCCGGAGAAGCCGATGTCCTGCCGGCACGCCGCACCGGCGTCACGCACCGCGCGCAGCACCCGCTCCCGGGCGGCGTGCGGTTCGTGTGCGGCCAGGAACTCCCGGTGCAGCAACCGGATCGCCGCGCCGAAGTGCTCCAGCGCGGCCGGCAGGTCGGCCGGCACCGGCTCCCGGTCCCGCAGGGCGGTGCCGACCCGGCGGACCAGCGCCCGACTGTTGCGGAACGCCCGGTCCAGGTGCTCGGCGCCGTCGCGGTACGCGGCCAGCGCGCGCCGACGCCGCCAGCGCACCGGGGAGAACCGGACCACCTCGTCGGCGGCGCCGACCACCTCGTCGATCCGGTCCAGCTCGGGCTCGGCGGCGCGCATCCGGGCCAGCACGGCGTCGGCCGCGCGGGCGTCGCCGTGGGCCAGCGCCTCCGCCGACGCGGTCATCTCCCGGGCGAACGTGTCCAGCGCCGGGTCGGCCACCCGCCGCACCGTGCGCAGCGGGTTCAGCGGCGCCAGCACCAGCACCACGAGCAGGCCGACAGCGCCTCCCACCAGCGCGTTGATCGTGCGGGGCAGTTCCAGGTCGGGCGAGACCGGGGTCAGCGTGGCGACCAGCACGGCCGTACCGCCCGCCTGGGTGACCAGCGCGCCGGTGCCGCGCACCACCACCGCGGCGCTGACCGCGAGGAACACGACCACCCCGGTCTGCCAGGGCCCGGTGCCCAGCACACGGATCAACAGGTCCCCGACCAGGATGCCGAGCACCACCCCGACGACCAGTTCCACCGTCCGGCGGGTGCGGTTACCCAGCGCGGCGGCGATGACGGCCACCGCGGCGCCGGGAGCGAACGTGGGGTCCGGGTTGCCGAACACCTCGCGGGCGATCAGCCAGGCCAGCGCGGCGGCCAGGCCCGCCTGGACCGCCACGATGAAGTACGTGCGTACCCGTTGGCGGCTGGCCCGACCGGCCTCGCGGATCCGGTCACCCAACCGGTCGGTGGCTTCCCGCATGCGCCGGGGTACCCGCCGCCGCCCGGTCGAACCTCACCCCGGGTACGCCATCGTGCCGGTCAACGCCACCACGCCGGGCAGCCGGGTGTCCTGGCGCAGGAACTGCACCACCACCGGCACCGGGGACCGCAGCACGCAGCCGTACGGCCGGTCCAGCCGCACCGCCTCCGGGTCGATCAGGTCGTTGACCCGCAGGTGCCGGATCCGGCGCGCGCCGACCAGCACCCGGTACGGACCGACCGGTTCGGCGTCCTCGTAGTAGAAGTCCAGCGTCAGGTCGGCGTCGTGGTCGGTGGCGTTGAGCACGCAGAGCTGGTCGAATCCGGTGAACTCCGGCTCCGGCCCGTGCGCCGGGAACGGCACGTGCCCGCCGGGCACCACCCAGATCCGCGCGCCGACCGGGGCGGTCACGACTCCTCCAGCAGCCGGGCCAGGTCCGGGGTGAGGAACACCCCGTCCGGGTCGAGCCGGCGGCGCACCGCCCGGAAGTCGTCCCAGCGGGGATAGAGGGGGCGCAGCTCCCGCGCGCCGAGCCAGTGCTTCTTGCCCCAGTGCGGCCGGCCGCCGTAGTGCCGGAAGACCGCCTCCATGTCCCGGAAGTACTCCTCGTACGGCAGGGAGGTGTTCTGCAGGCAGGCGATGGTGGTGGTGGGCCGGCCGTAGGCGTTGCTGAGCCAGATGTCGTCCGGCGCGATGGTCCGCACCAGCACCCGCCAGCCGGCCACCCGGCGGTGCCGCTCACGGATCCGCCGGCGCACCTCGGCGAAGCAGGCCGGGAACGCCTCCGACGGCAGCATGTACTCGATCTCCTCGAAGCGCAGCTCCCGGTGCCGGGGGATGGTGCGGTGGGTGGGCCCGAGCTGGCTCTGCCGGGGCTCGCCGCCGGGCGTGCCCGTCCCGGGCCACAGCGGCCGCTGGTTGGCCTCGTCCGTGCGGTTGATCACCCGGATCTGCGTCCGGTCGCTGCGCGGATACCAGTAGAAGTCCATGTTGCGGTTGGTGTGCTGCAGTTCGGCCAGGTGGTCCAGGGTCCAGTCCAGGTGCGCGCACCAGGAGCGGCGGTGCAGCTCGTAGCGGGGCTGCACGTCGAGCGTGATCCGGGTGACCACGCCGAGCGCGCCGAGCGAGAGCCGGGCGGCCGGCAGCAGCTCCGGGTTGCGCTCCGCGTCGACGTCCAGCGTCTCGCCGGTGCCGGTGAGCAGGCGCACGCCGGCGACCTGGGTGCTCAGGTTGCCGAAACCGAGGCCGGTGCCGTGGGTGCCGGTGGCGGTCGCCCCGGCGATCGACTGGTAGTCGACGTCGCCCAGGTTGTCCATCGCCAGCCCGGCGTCGTAGAGCCCCTCACCGAGTGCCTTGAGCTTGGTGCCGGCCCAGGCGGTGGCCAGCCGGCCGTCGTCGGAGATCACCCCGGCCAGCCGGTCCAGGCCGAGCAGGATCCCGTCGGTACGCGCCAGCGGGCTGGACGAGTGCCCCGAACCGACCGGCCGCACGGTGGTCCCGGCCTCCCGAGCCTGGTGCACCAGCGCGCGCACCTCGTCCTCGTGGGCCGGTTCGACCCACCGCGCCGGGGTGAACGACAGGCTGCCGGACCAGTTCACGAACGCGCGTGTCACGCGGCCCCCTCCCCCGGCGGCGGTCGGCGCCCGCTTACCCGGGCCCGCCGGGGGTAGTCACCGGGCGCGCCCGAACCGCCGACATCTGGTGACCCGCCCCGGTGCGGGCCGGCCACCAGGCTGGGGCGCGGGAGATCTTCCACCGGCCGGCGACCGGGACGCGCGGCACGCGTGGGCCGAGCGTACGGGCAGCGTGTCGGCCTGAACCGGCACCCGCCGGGAACCAGACGGCCGGTCCGGACGACTATCCCTACATGGCGTGTGAGCGGTGGCGGGAAATCCTGTCGGCACAGCTGGACGGTGAGGCGTCCCGGTCGGAGGCCGAGGCGGCCGAGGCGCACCTGAGCGGCTGTGCCGGCTGTCGGGGCTGGTTCGAGTCGGCCGCCGCGGTCACCCGACGCGCCCGTACGCAGCTGGCCCCTCGGGTGCCCGACCTGGTCGAGGCGGTGCTGGCCGCCGCGCCCCCGCCCCGGCCGAGCCGCCGCCAGCGGGTGGCTCTCGGGCTGCGCGGCGCGCTCGGCCTGCTCGGCGCGGTGCAACTGGTGCTCGGCCTGGCGCAGATCGGCCGGGAGGCGGTGGTCGCCCACGCGCACACCGCCGGCCAGCACCTGTGGCACGAGTCGGCGGCGTGGAACGTGGCCGTCGGCGCCGGCTTCCTCTACGTCGCGCTGCGCCGCACCACCCCGGCCGGACTGCTGCCCATGCTCAGCGCGTTCGTCGCCACGCTGGTGCTGCTGTCGGTCAACGACCTGATCACCGGCCAGGTGGCGGTGACCCGGCTGGTCAGCCACGGCTTCCTGCTGGTCGGCTGGGCGGTGATGCTGGTGCTGTCCCGGCCGCGCTGGCGTCCCGGCGACACGCCGCCCGGGCGGGGCCGGTCGACCGGCTCGCGGTGGGCCCTGCGGACCGAGGAGCCGGCCGCGCCGGCCCCCCTGCGGCTGGTGCCGCCCGGCCCGTACACGGCACAGGCCCGCGACCGCCGCGCCGCCTGACGGAGCCCGAGCGCCGATCAGCGGGCGCGGCGGTCACGGGCGTCGCCGGTCCACGCGGCGACCAGGTCCTCGCGGGCGCGGGCGACCCGGGACCGGATGGTGCCGACCGGGCAACCGCACACCTCGGCGGCCTCGGCGTAGGACAGGCCGAGCACCTGGGTGGCGACGAACGCCTCGCGCCGTTCCGGGGCGAGCCCGGCGATGATCCCGCGCAGCGCGACACCGTCGTCCCCACCCGCGGTGACCGCCCCGGCCGCCTCGGCGGCGGCCTGCCAGTCCGGCAGCGCCGCAACCCGGGGGCGTACGGTCGCGGCCCGCACGTGGTCCACGGCGACTCGACGCGCGATGGTGAAGACCCAGGTGCGGGCGGAGGAGCGGCCGGCGAAGCCGGGCAGGCTGCGCAGCGCGCGCAGGAACGTCTCCTGGGCGAGGTCGTCGGCCTCGGCCGGACCGGCGAGGTGGGCGAGGAACCGCCACACCGGGCCCTGCAACGCCCGGACGAACGCGGCGGCGGCCTGCTGGTCACCCCGGCCGGCGCGGTGCGCCCAGCGGGTGACCTGCTCGTCGTCGGTGTCCGGGCTCATTCGCGGCCGGCCCGCCGGCCCGAGGTGGTCATGTCCGATGGTACGGATGCGGGCCTGGCTCGGTTCATCCCTGGCGCCCTTCCTGCCACCTCGCCGCCGACCGGACGATCGGTGACCCCGCTGTTGGTCGGCCGGCGGGCGGGGAAAGTTCCCGACGGCCCGTCAGTCGTCGACGGAGACCGTCACCGGCCCGACCCGCAGCACGCCCTCGGTGAGCGGCTCGCACCGGACGCCTGCGCGTCGGCGCATCGCCTTCCAGGTGCCGGGTGCGACCACCACGTCGAGCCAGGCGCACGGCGGGGCGGCCCGGTGCACCCGCAGGCTGACCGGGCCGTCGCCGGAGTCCAGGGTCAGCACCCGGCCGACCAGCTCGTCCACCGCGATGCCGCTGGTCAGCACGTTGCGCCGGAGCTGGGTGAGGTCGGCGCCGGCCGGCAGCGACTCCTGCGCGATCAGCGTGACGCTCGCGGTGCGGTGCGCGGGCCGGCCGAAGTAGCGGTCGCCGACGACGCCCAGGCCGGACCGGATCCACACCTGCTCGACCAGTTCCCCGGGCGGCGCCGGGGCGGGCCCGTCCGCGGGCCGGCCCACGTATCGGTGCACCGGCGAGGCCAGCAGCTGGAGGATCCGCGGCATGACCCGATTCTAAGCAAGGGCATACCGCTACCAAAGCGGACGATAGCCACGCTCACGTATCCGCAGCTCAGCGGCGCGCGTTGTACCGGGCGTGACGGCGAGACAACCCGGAGCGGTCGGGCCCCACCTGGGGCGCCGGTTGGCCTGGGCGCGGCGCGAGAACGAGCGCCGGCGCCGGGCGTACGAGACGGCGGCGCGCGCCTGGCGTCGCCGCGCGGAGCACCTCGACCGGCTGCGGATCGAGGCGGACGCGTTCCACGGGTGTGCCCTGCCCGGCACGACGCTGCCGGTGCCGCTGCACGACGGCGAGGTCGTCTACCGCATCCTGCCCGCCGTCGAGCTGGTCGAGGCCACCGCCCGGCACCTGCCCGGGCTGCCCGCGCCCGATCTGGCGCTGGCCGGGCGGCTGGATCCGACCGAGGGGCCCCTGCCGGCCGGGCTGCGGGTGGTCGACAGCGGCGCCGCCGTGGTGACCGATCGTCGGGTGGCCTTCGTCGGGCGGGACGGCCGGCGCGACTGGTCCCTACGGGACCTGCGTGGACCCGGGCACCACCCGGACCGTCCGGTCACCCTGCTGCACCACGCCGACGGCGGCACGCCGTCCGGGCTGCGGATGCTGGCGGCCGGCGCGCCGAACGCCCGGTTCTACCTCACCCTCGCCCACGCCGACGCGGCCGGGGCGCGGGAGGTCGTCGTCGCCGACGTCGAGGCGCTGGTGGCCGCCCACCGGGCCGCGCGACCACGGCCACCCCGGCCGCTCGGTCCGGCGGACGCGCCGGTCGAGCGGACGCGCCCGCAACGGCTGGTCGCGGCAGGGGTCGCGGCGGTCGCCGTCCTGCTCGGCGCCACCTCGGCCGGCACCTGGCCCGCCACCGCCGAGTCGACGCGTCCGACGGCGGGCGCCGCGTCCGTTCCCGGGCCCACCGTCGCGCCCCGGCCGGGCGTCACCGCCACGCCGGACGCGCCTCGGGCGGGCACACCGGCGCCGGTGTCCCGCCACCACCGGCCGCCCTCTGCCGCCCCGCGTCCGGATCGCGCCTCGGCGCCACCCACCTCATCCACCTCATCCACCGACCCGGTGCCCGCCGTGCCGCTGGCCGGCACCGACGGCCCGCCGGCCACCACGTCGCCGAACCCGCCGACGGCCTCCGCGGAACCGGCCCCGACCGCGAGCCCGACCAGTGATCCGTCCCCGACCGGCAGCCCGAGCCCACCCGGTGAGCCGAGCCCGAGCGCCACATCGGTCCCGAGTCCGACGACGGCGGCGCCCCCGGCATGACCGGCCCCACGACGCCGAGGTGGTGGCGTCCGGCTCGCGTCGGTGCCGGCGGGCCCGGGGCGGTGATCAGGGTGCTTGCGGGGTGAGCAGGTAGTCGCCGTCGTCGGGGCTCCACCGCAGCTCCACCGCACCGGCGGTCGCGGCGGCCTTGCAGAACTGCAGGAAGCTGCGGTAACCGAGCTTCTTCTCGCTGAAGTCCGGTCGGGCCCGCCGGAGCTGGTCCTTCAGGCCGGACAGGGCCACCGCACCGCCCTCGCCGGCGAGGTCGACCACCACCGACCGGAGCAGCGCGAACTCCACCTCCCGGTCGCCCCGCTCTGGCAGCGACACCTCCGGGTCGCCCTTGGCCGGCCCGGGGGCCAGCTCCACCACGTTGTGCCCGGCCAGGTGCCGCAACAGTTCGCCGAAGGTGCGGAACCCGTAGTCGGACTCGCTGAACGTCGGGTCCTTGCGCAGCAGGGCCCGCTTGAGCCCGGACGCGGTGACCTCGCCGCCGGCGCTGCCCTGCATGCCGGCCACGGTCTGCACCAGCAGGACGGCGAGCGTGTCGACGTCCCGCGGGGTCTCCTCGGCGGTGGGCGCGGCGTCCAGCGGCGGCTCGGCCACCGGCCCGGCGGGGGCGGTCGACGCCGCCGGCTCGGGACGGGTCGGCCGGGTCCGCCGGCCGGCGGAGGGCGGTACGTCGACCCCCTCCAGCCGGTCGTAGTAGAGGAACTCGTCGCAGGCCGGTGGCAGCAGCGCGGAGGTCGACTTCTCGACCCCGACCCCGATCACCCGCTTGTTGAGTTCGCGCAGCTTGTGCACGAGCGGAGTGAAGTCGCTGTCCCCGGTGCAGATCACGAACGTGGAGATGTAGCCACGCTCGAAGGCCAGCTCGACCGCGTCCACGGCCATCTTGATGTCGGCCGCGTTCTTGCGGGAGGCACCCATCCGCTGCGGGATCTCGATCAGCTCGACGTGCGAGCGGGTGAGCATGCGCCGGTCCTCGTCGAAGTACGACCAGTCCGCGTACGCCCGCCGCACCACCACCCGGCCGCGCTCGGCCAGCGCGTCGGCGATGGGACGGAAGTCGAACGGCCTGCCGCCGTGATGGTCGCGTACGCCCAGCGCCAGGTTCTCGTAGTCGAGGAACAGCGCGATTCGGTCTTCCTGATCCACGCCGGTCAGCCTAGCCCGGCCGGGTCACCGGGCCGGTCAGCGCCGCCGATCGTCGCGGTAGACGGTCTCCCGGCGGGCCACCCGCTGAATCGCGTAGCTGGTGAGCAGGAGCAGGAGCGCGAGCACCACCTCGACGCCGGCGACCGTGCCGTTGGCGACGGTGAGGCCGAGCAGCAGCAGGATCAACCCGACCACGGCCAGCAGGCCGGCGAGCAGCAGCCGGTTGCGCCGCCGCGCCGACCGATCGCCGCCGTCCGCGTCCACCGTGCCCGCCTCTCCCCCCGACTCCGCCGCTCCCCCGTCGAGCCTAGGCGCTGCCGGGTCCGCCGGTGGCCGATCGCCGGGTCGACTCCGGAGACGCCTCCGGGGCCGGACGCCGAGGCGTCCGGCCCCGGAGGGACGGGGTGGGTGCGGATCAGTGGATCGGCACCGGCGTGCGCGGCTGCTCGTCGCCCGCCTCGCCGTCGAGCAGGTGCGACGGCTCCCGGCGGCGGGGCAGGAACGCGGCCGGGACGAAGGTGAGCAGCACCAGGGCGAAGGCGACCCAGAACGTGGTCGCGAACGAGTTGGCCGCGAAGTCGAGGCCGCGCTCGATCAGCGACGGCGGCACCGGGAGCTGCTGGGCCAGCTCGGGCTGCTGCTGCACGCCGATGGCGAGCTGCGCCTCGGTGACCGGGGCGCCGGTACCCGGGTCGGTCACGCCGGGGATGACCCGCGAGCCGTTCAGCTCGCTGGTGAGGATCACCGACATCACCGCCGCGCCCACCGACCCGCCGATCTGCTGGAGGATGTTCACCAGCGTCGAGCCGCGGGCCACCTCGGCGGCGCTCAGGGTCTTCAGCGCCGACGTCATGATCGGCATCATGGTGCCGCCCATGCCCAGGCCCATCACGAACAGCGAGCCGCAGAGCAGCAGGTAGGACGTGTCGGTGCCGAGCTGGGTGAAGGTGAAGAACCCGGCCGCGATGAGCACCAGCGCGAACGGCACCGTCCGGCCGACCGGGACCCGGTCGGCGAGCATGCCGGCGATCGGCATGGTCAGCATCGCGCCGATGCCCTGCGGCGCCATCAGCAGGCCGGCGGTCAGCGTCGACTCGCCGCGGATCTGCAGGAAGTAGCTCGGGAACAGCAGGCCCGCGCCCATGAACGCGATGATGAAGACGAACAGCGTCACCGCCGCGAGGGTGAGGTTGCGGTTGCGGAACAGCCGCAGGTCGAGCAGTGGGTGCCGCGGGCGGAACGAGTAGAGCACGAAGGAGACCACGAGCGCGGCGCCGACCAGCATGGGCAGCCAGACCTCGGTGTCGGTGACCGTGCCGGCCTCGGGCAGCGAGGAGACGCCGTAGAGGAACAGCGCCAGACCCGGCGAGAGCATCAGCATGCCGAGGAAGTCGAACGACTCCGACGGCTCGGGGGCGTCCTTCGGCAGGGCGAGCTGGGCGTAGATCAGGGCGACGACGCCGATCGGCAGGTTGATCAGGAAGATCCAGTGCCAGCTCGCGGTATCGATCAGCCAGCCGCCGAGGATCGGACCGCCGATCGGGCCGAGCAGCATCGGGATGCCCAGCACGGCCATCAGCCGGCCGATGCGGTGCGGGCCGGCGGCCCGGGTCATGATCGTCATGCCCAGCGGCATGAGCATGCCGCCGCCGAGGCCCTGGACCACGCGCCAGGCGATCAGCTCGCCGATCGAGTCGGCCGTGGCGCAGAGCCCGGAGCCGATGGTGAACAGCGCCAGCGCCACCATGTAGAGGCGTTTGGTGCCGAAGCGGTCGGCGGCCCAGCCGCTGAGCGGGATCACCGTGGCGAGCGCCAGCGTGTAGCCGGTCATGGTCCACGCCACCCGCGCGTACGAGGCGTCGAACTCGCTCTGGAACGTCGGGATGGCCACGCTGACGACGGTCACGTCGAGAATCGACATGATCGCGCCGAGCACGACGACGCCGGCCACCTTGAGCACCGCGGCGTCGAGTTTGTTCGATGTCGCGACGGGTTGCTGGGTCACAGACAGTCTCCTGGTTCCGGTCCGGTCCGAGGGGTGGCGGCGCCGCGCGCGGGGCGTGCGGCGGCACGAGGTCCGGCGAAAGCCTAGTCACGGCCTGCGACGTCGCGCGGCCGGTTTTGCCCAGAGGCGAACTCCCCCACCCCCGCCCCCGCCCGCCGCACCCGGCACCGGCCCTCGCCGCGCCGCCTCCTCCGAGAGAAAGACCCCGATCCGCCCCGTTTCGCCACTCCCCCACCCGCTCCGGCCCGCACCCCCGCCCACCACCCCCGTGACGAACGTCATGTCCTCGCCCGCCGCCTCCCGCCCCGTCGAGATCAGCGGCGGGGCGTCGGGTGCAGGGTCGCCATGAGGGCCACCTCGGCGGTGCGGGAGCGTTCGATACGGGCGGCGAGGTCGCGTACCCGAGCACTGGTGCCGGCGGTGACCTGGGCGCGGGCCAGGGCGGCGGCGGTGCGCTGGTGCGCGGCGAGCACGTCGAGCAGCACCCGGTCCGCGTCGGCGGCCGGGGCGGCCCGCAGCCGGGCCAGGCCGGCGGCGGCGTCGCTGTGTCCGGTGTGGTCGTGGCGCGCGGCGGCGGCCGCCGCGGACGGGCCGGCCTCGCGCAGCCAGCCGCGCATGGTGGCCAGTTCGTCGGTCTCGGTGGCCCGGACGGCGGAGATCAGGATGCGGACCTCGGTGTCGGTGACCCGGTCGAGCCCGACGTCGACGATCTCCAGCGTCTGCGCGGTGTGCGCCACCATCATGGCGAGGAAGAGCGCGTCGATCCCGCTGGTCGTGTCGTCGACGGCCGGCGTGGGCCGGGGGGTGGCGGGCGCCGGCGACGAGCCTCCGCAGCCGGCGACGCCGGCGGCGAGCAGGGCGGCCAGCAGGGCGGCGGCGAACGGGCGGCGCATGTCGATCCTCCGGTCGGGTCGGGTGGTGCTCCGCGGACCCCGCGTTCCGGGCGCGTCGGACGGCCGGGCGGAACCGGCCGACCGTCCGACGCGGGTCTCGCACGCGACGTCCGGCCGCGCGCCGGACCGCGCCTCCCGATACCCGGGCCGCCCGACCCGCCGAGGCGGAGCGGCCCGACCCGCCCAGGCGGAGCGATCCGGCGTGGCGACGCGGCCACACGGTCCGGCGCGACGGTGCGGCTCGGCGCGACGGTCGGCGGCGGCGGTCAGATCTGCTGCCAGAGCGCCGGCACGTTCGGCGGTTCCCATCCGGCGATGGCGGTGTGCGCCTGGCGGCAGCGGTAGCTGCGGCCGTCGTAGGTCACCGTGTCGCCGACCTGGTAGGCCCGGCCGGCGGTCCAGGTGCCGCCCGGCACCGACGAGCCGGTCGGGGTGGGCGTGGGCGACGGCGTGGCGGTCCGGGTGGGTGACGGCGTCGGCGACGGGGTGGGCGTCGGGTTACCGCCACCGCCGCCGATCTGCAGGTCGACGCAGGAGTAGAACGCGTTGGCGGTGTCGGCGATGTTCCAGACCGCGAGTAGCTTCTGCCGGCCGGTGAAGCCGCCCAGGTTCACCGTGTGCGACACGGTGGCGTCGGGCTGGCGACCGCCGCCGTCGACCACCGCGACCCGGGTGTCGCCGATCCAGTACTCCCAGTTGGCGGTGGAGTGCCGGGCGGTGTTGACCCAGGTGAACGTCACCGTGCTGCCGACCGAGGTGGCCGGCCAGTTGCGGCTGTCGTCGTTGAGCACCGCGAACTGGGCGATTCCTGCGTGGCAGGTCTTCAGTCCCTTGGGGCCCTCGACGCTCTGCGGCTCGTACCTGATCTGGCCGCAGTCGGGCACCCGGTTCTGGGCGCACAGCGCCTGTCGGCTGGGCGGCGAGGAGACGTAGCCGTGGGCCTGGGCCGGCGCGGCGATCGCCAGGGTCGCGGTCACCGCACCGGTGGTGAGCAGCGGAAGAGTGAGTCTTCGACGCATGGTGGCAACTCCTTCGGGGGGAAGGGAAGGTGCCACGAACATAAATTAAACCTTGTTAACAGTAAAGACTCCTGTCTATAAATTAAGCCCTGACGGCTTGAGCCCGCCGCGCGCCCCGTGGAATCCTGGTACGTCGATGGCTCACCGCGCGGAGCCGATCACCGTTCCTGGGCATCCGGGCGCCGTCAGGCCCCGGGAGGACGGCACCACCGATCCGGGCACCACCCGCCGTCCGATCCCACGAAGGACACCCGCATGAGGAGAATCCTGCCCCGCGTGCGCCGCTGGACCGCGTACGCGGCCGGCCTGCTGCTCGTCACCACCGCGCTGGCCGCCGTCGACCCGCCGGTCGCCGGCGCCGCCGCCGACCCGGTCGCGGTGACCGTCAACGCCCGCGCCGGGCTGGCCACCGTGCCGGACACCGCGCTCGGCGTCAACCACGCCATCTGGGACTCCCAGCTGGGCAGCGCCGAGACGTCCGACCTGCTGAAGGCGGCCGGCGTGCGGATGCTGCGCTACCCCGGCGGCTCGTACGCCGACATCTACCACTGGGAGAACCACACCGCGCCCGGCGGCTACGTCGCGCCGGACACCGACTTCGACACGTTCATGGCGGCGGCCCGGCGCGTCGGCGCCCAGCCGATGATCATCGCGAACTACGGCACCGGCACGCCGGCGGAGGCGGCCGCGTGGGTGCGGTACGCCAACGTCACCAAGGGCTACGGCGCGAAGTTCTGGACCGTCGGCAACGAGAACTACGGCAACGGCCACTACGGATCGGCCTGGGAGGCCGACGACCACCCGGACAAGAGCGCCACCCAGTACGCCCGGCTGGTGGTCGAGTACGCCGACGCGATGAAGGCGGTCGACCCGAGCATCAAGGTCGGCGCGGTGCTGACCATGCCCGGCAACTGGCCGGACGGGATCACCGCCGGCGCCGACCCGGGGCCGTGGAACCAGACCGTGCTCTCGATCGCCGGTCCGAAGATCGATTTCGTCGACGTGCACTGGTACCCCGGCGGCACCGCCGCCGAGTCGCTGGCCCGGACCGACCAGCTGCCCGACGCCGCCTGGCTGCTGCGCCAGCAGATCGCCCGGTACGCCGGCCCGGGCGCGGACCGGATCGGAATCAGCCTCACCGAGCTGAACGTCGACACCGGCCGCACCACCGCGCCGGGCGCGCTGTTCCTGGCCGACGCCTACAGCGGCCTGCTGGAACAGGGCGTGTTCACGGTGCAGTGGTGGAACGCGCACAACGGCATCGGCAGCGTCTCCGAGGTGGCCGGGCAGACCGACTACGGCGACTTCGGGCTGCTCTCCAGCGGCGGCTGCACCGCCGACGGCGAGGTGTGCGAGCCGCCGTTGAACACTCCGTTCGCGCCGTACCACGCGCTGTCGATGATGAACCTGTTCGCCCGGGCGGGCGACCAGTTCGTCCGCGCCGGCACCGACCAGCCGCTGGTCACCGCGCACGCGGTGCGCCGGCCGGACGGCAGCCTCGCGGTCCTGCTGGTCAACAAGGACCCGGACACCGCGTACCCGGTGGCGGTGGACTACGCCGGCTTCACCCCGGCCGACGAGGCGCCCACCGTGCACATGCTGACCAACGGCGCGACCGGGGTGAGCACCGGCCACTCGGGCAGCGCGGGCGCCCGCACGCTGCCCCCGTACTCGCTGACCACGCTCGTGCTGCGACCGGCCTCAGGCTCCGCCGGGCGGCCCGGCGCCCCGGGGCGGCCGACGGCGGGCGCGGTGACCGATCGCGCGGCGACGATCTCGTGGCCGGCGGCGACGCCCGGCGCGGCGCCGATCGCCAAGTACGAGGTGTACCGGCAGCGGGGCGCGGTCAGCGAGCAGCTCGGCGAGACCGCCGGGAGGTCGCTGAGCGTGGGCAACCTCGAACCGGGCGCCCGCTACACGGTCAACGTCCTGGCCCGGGACACCGCGGGCCGGGTGTCGTGGTCCTCACCGCCGCTCACCTTCGCCACCGGCAGCCCGGCGGCGAGCGCCTGCGCGGTCCGCTTCCATCCCGACACCGACTGGGGCAACGGCTACGTGGCGACCGTCGAGGTGGTCAACACCGGTCCGGACGTCGTCGGCGGCTGGACGCTCACCTGGACCTGGCCCACCGGCTGGCAGCAGGTCAGCAGCGGCTGGAACGCCACCTGGACACAGACCGGGCGCGACGTCCGGGTGACCTCCACCGCCGACAACCGCCGGCTTGCCGCCGACGGCGGCAGCACCAGTGTCGGATTCGTCGGCGCGTACGGCGGGCCGAACGTGCCGCCGGGCGCGTTCCGCCTCAACGGGACGGTCTGCGCCGTCCGCTGAGACGCGGTCAGATCCGACCGGGTGGCCGCAGCCGCACGTCGGCCGTCGCCGGGACCTTCGTGTTCCGGCGACGGCCGGGGCGGCGCGGCGGTGGCACCACGTGCGGGCGCGACGGGCCGGCGGGCGGGGCCGGTGGCGGGGGCGCCGCGGCGGGCCGGGGCAGCACGGCCAGGATCAGCGCGAGCAGGGCCACCGCGACCACGCCGTCCAGCCAGTAGTGGTTGCCGGTGCCGACGACCACGAACGCGGTGATCAGCGGGTGGGCCAGCCAGAGCCAGCGCCACCGCCCGGCGGTGACCGCCACCAGCGCCAGCGCGACCGCCAGCGACCAGCCCACGTGCAGCGACGGCATGGCCGCGTACTGGTTGCTGAGCTGGTCGGTGTCGGGCGGCCCGTAGACGGTCGGGCCGAACCGGCGGCCGGTGTCCACCAGGCCGGTGAGCGTGGTCAGCCGCGGCGGCGCGAGCGGCACGCAGACGTGCAGCACCAGCGCCGCGGCGGTCAGCGCCGCGAGGGCCCGCCGCAGCCGCAGGTAGTGGGCCGGCCGGCGCAGGTAGAGCCAGAGCAGGCAGAGCACGGTGGCCGGGAAGTGCACGTAGGCGTAGTAGGAGTTGGCCAGCCGGACCGGCAGCTCGTGCAGCAGCAGCGGCGCCTGCACGACGGCCTCGTCGGGCAGGTGCAACAGTCGCTCCAGCCACCAGATCCGCTCGCCGTTGGCCCGCGCGGCGGCGGCGTGCCCGGCCACCAGCTGCCGGCCCGCCTTGTAGGCGAGGAAGAGCACGGCGACCAGCGTCAGCTCGCGGGCCGCCCGACGCAGGGCGGCGGCCCGCGCGGGCGCGGTCGACGGGACGTGCACGGCTCCTCCTTCGGTGCCCTCCGGCACGGGCCAGGGCCGCCGCCGGGGTCGGCGACGGCCCTGGGCTACGGGCTCAGCGACGGGCGCGTTCCTCCCGGCCGCCCGGGTCGATGCTCACCTCGTCGAAGGCGGGCGCACCGTCGACCGCGTCCGCGCCCACCGCCACGGCGCGGCCGGTGTCCGGCAGGTCGAGGCTGGAGCGAAGGGTAACCGGGCGCAGCAACAGCGCCGCCACGACGCCGACCACCGCGATGGCGGCCGAGATGAGGAAGATGTGCCCGGTCGCGTCCCCGTAGGCGGCCCGGACGATCTGCCGTACCGGCTCTGGCAGCGCGTCGAGGTTGAGCGTGCTGCCGCCGCCCCCGCCGGTGGTGGGGATGCCGGCGGCGGCGAGGTCGTGGGTGATCCGGTCGCTGACCCGCCGGGCCAGCACCGCGCCGAGCACCGACACGCCGATGGTGCCGCCGAGCGAGCGGAAGAAGGCGACGCTGGCGCTGGCCGCGCCGATGTCGGAGAGCGCGACGGTGTTCTGCACCGCGAGCACCAGGTTCTGCATGGTCATGCCGACGCCGACGCCGACGACGAACATGGCGACCCCGACCAGGACCAGCGACGTCTCGTGGTCGACGGTGCCGAGCAGCGCGAAGCCGGCGACCAGCACGATCGAGCCGAAGACGATGTACGGCTTGATCCGACCGGACGTGGTGATCATCCGCCCGGCCACGATCGAGGAGATCAGCACGCCGGCCATCATCGGGATGGTGAGCAGGCCGGCCTCGGTCGGGCTGTAGCCGCGGCCGATCTGGAAGTACTGACCGAGGAAGACCGCGCCGCCGAACATCGCCATGCCGACCGCGAGGCTGCCGAGGATGGCGAGGGCGGTGGTGCGCTCGCGGACGATGTGCAGCGGCACCACCGGCTCGGCGGCCCGCGACTCCACCCACACGGCCAGCGCGAGCAGCAGCAGCGACCCGCCGACCATGGCGCCGGTCTGCCAGGACAGCCACGCGAACGAGTCGTCGACGAACGAGATCCAGATCAGCAGCACGCTGACCCCGGCGGCGATGAGGGCGGCGCCCAGGTAGTCGATCTTCACGTTCTGGCGGCGCACGGTGGGCAGGTTCAGGGTGATCTGGAGCAGGAACAGCGCGATGATCGCGACCGGCACGCCGACGAAGAAGCACCAGCGCCAGCCGAGCCAGGAGGTGTCGACGATGAGGCCGCCGAGCAGCGGCCCGCCGACCGTGGCCAGTGCCATCACGCCACCGAGGTAGCCGTTGTAGCGGCCCCGCTCGCGGGGCGGGATCATCGCCGCGATGGCGACCTGGACCAGCGCCTGCAGGCCGCCGACGCCGATGCCCTGGAAGGCGCGGGCGGCGATGAGCTGCCCGGCGCTCTGCGCGAAGCCGGCGGCGACCGAGCCGGCCAGGAAGACCACGATGGCGACCTGGATCAGCAGCTTCTTGTTGAACAGGTCGGCGAGCTTGCCCCAGATCGGGGTGGTCGCGGTGGCGGTGAGCAGGGTGGCGGTGACCACCCAGGTGTACTGGGTCTGTGAGCCGTTGAGCGCTCCGATGATCTTCGGCAGGGCGGTGGAGACCACGGTGCTGCTCAGCATGGCCACGAAGAGCACCAGCAGCAGCCCGCTGAGTGCCTCCAGCGTCTGCCGCCGGCTCATGGGCGCGGCCTCGGCCGTCGCGGTGGGTGCGCTCATCGCGCGTCCTCCAGGTGTGTCGATTCAAGGGGCCGCTTCGTTGCCTCAAGCAATCATCAACAAATCTTGCCCAACAGGCAACTTTGCCCATTGAGAAAAGGATCACGTACGCTGGCCCCCATGGACGAGTGCACCGGGCTGCGCGAGCGCAAGAAGGCGGCCACCCGCCTGGCGCTGCACGAGGCGGCCCTGCGCCTGGCCGTCGAGCACGGCCCGGACCGGGTCACGGTCGAGGCCATCGCCGACGCGGCCAACGTCTCCCGGCGTACGTTCTCCAACTACTTCTCCGGCAAGGAGGAGGCGCTCTTCCACGGCGACACGCTGCGACTGCGCCGGCTGCTCGAACTGGTCGCGCGGCAGCCGACCGACCTGCCGCCCTGGCGGGCGCTGACCGAGGCCGCCCTGGCCCAGGCGGACGAGGGCTACGACGATCCGGCCGAGCCGTGGCTGAGCCGGCGCCGGCTGCTGCACGGGCATCCGAGCCTGGTCGCCCACCAGGTCGGCGCGTACGCGGCGATCGAGCGGGAACTGTCCGCGGAGATCGCCCGCCGGCTCACCGGACCGGACGTGCCGCTGCGGGCCCGGGTCCTGGGCGCCACGTTCCTGGCCACGCTCCGCGTCGCCGCCCAACAGTGGATCGAGCACCCGGACGAACCGCTGCGCGCCGTGCTGTCCACCGTCCTCGCCCACGCCACCCCGGCGACCGGCTGAGCCACGCCCCAGAGCCGGCCCCGGCGGCGGACGAGGGAATGCCCGGCGATTCCGGCACGCCGTCTGACCTGCGCTGACACACTCGGCCGGTGGGTGGCGGCGACCGGTGGCGCAAGGGGCTCGGGCCCGCGGCCCGCGTCGCCCCGGCCACCCGGGTGGACAAGTTCGAGATCTTCTTCGACCTCGTCTTCGTCGTGTCCTTCTTCATCATCACGCGCGCCACCGCCGCGAACGTGACCGTGCGGGAACTGCTGCACGCGCTGCTGGTGCTCGCCGTGCTCTGGTGGTGCTGGGTGGTGCACAGCGCGGTCGCCGCCCGGCTGCGTCTGGGCGAGGGCTTCGTGCCGATCCTCATGGTGATCGGCATGGTCGCGTTGTTCACGTTCGCGCTGGCGCTGCCGCAGACCTTCGGCGACCTGCGTCAGGGCAGCGCCGGCCCGATGCTGGTGACGGTCAGCTACGTGGTGATCCGGATCGTGCACACGGCGCTCTACTGGTACGCCACCCGGGGCGACCCGCCGGCGCGGCGCAAGGTGTGGGTGTTCGCGCCGGAGGTGCTGCTCTCGACCTCCCTGCTGCTGGTGGCAGCGCTGCTGCCGCCGCGGGTCGATCCGGACGTCGGGCCGTGGCTGCGCGACGGACTCTGGATCGCGGTCGTGGTCATCCAGTACAGCAGCGGCCTGCTGGCCGGCACCGACGGCTGGAAGATCACCTCGGCCGAGCACTGGACCGAGCGGTACGACCTGATCCTGATCATCGCGCTGGGTGAGTCGGTCATCTCGGTCGGCGTCGGTGGCAACCTGCTCGGCAAGGCGGTGACCTGGCCGGCCATCCCGGCGGCGATCTTCGGCATCCTGTTCGTCGCGGCGCTCTGGTGGGCGCACTTCGACATGATCGGGCCGGCCGCCCGGATCGCGTTGCACGCGGCGCAGGGACACCCCCGGGTGGCGATGGCCCGCGACGCGTACGCCTACCTCTACCTGCCCATGATCGCCGGGGTGATCCTGTTCGCGATCGGCGCCGAGGAGCTGGTGCGGACCGTCACCGACCCGGCGGGCGGCAGCATGGAGCGGGGTCACGGGCCGGCGGTGCCGCTGCTCTTCGGCGGAGTGATGATCTACCTCGCCGCGAACATGGCGTTCCAGTGGCGCACGCTGCGCACCCTGTCCTGGACCCGGGTCGGCGCGCTGGCCGCGCTCGCGGTCGCGCTGCCCTTCGGCCGGCACCTGCCGGCACTGGGGGCGCTGGGTCTGCTCACCGTGATCTGCGTGGCCCTGGTCGCGGTCGAACTGGTGGTGTTCGCCGACGCCCGGGCCGCGCTGCGGCGCACGGTCCACCAGGAGAAGATCAGCGCGGAGGAGAGCGAGGCCGCCTGGCGGGCGCGCTGGCACGAGGGCAGGTCGGAGTGACCTGACACGTTCTTGACTCAGGCCCTAGAGTCTCCGCGTGATCGAGATCGCCACCGAGGTCGACCTGTTCCACCCGCCCGCCCGGATCTGGCGGGCCCTGACGGAACGGGCGCTGCTGGCCAAGTGGTTCGTCGAGAGCACCCCGCAGGCCGATCGCTGGGTCCTGGCGACCGCGGCGCTGCCCGGTTACGACGCCGACACCGAGGTGGAGGTGGTCGAGCTGCGGGCCCCGGAACGGCTGGTGGTCCGCTGCCGGGAGACCGACCGGGCCACCCGCCTGGCCTGCGATCTGACCGCCACCGCGCACGGCACCCGGCTCTCCGTGCGCGAGGTGCTGGAGGAGGGCGACTGGGACGCCGACGCCCGCGCCGAGCAGCACGAACAGGCACTGACCGGGCGTCTGCCGGCGATCCTCGACTGGCTCGCCTTCCAGACGGTCGACCTGCGTCGGGCCGAGGGCGGGCTGACCGCCGAACTGCCGGTGGTCCGGCTGCTCGGCGAGCGGCCCGGCCGGTCCCGGCGACGCCGGGTGCTGGTGGCGGCCGGCGTGGTGACGGTGCTCGCCGGCGCCGCCGGGGCGGTGCTGTGGGCGGTACGGCCCACGCCTCCCGCGCCGGCCGCGCCTGCGGTGTCGGCGCCGCCGCTGGTCATGCCCTCCCCCACCGCCGCCTCCGCGCGCGCCACGAGCGCGCGACCCACGCCGAGCGCCAGCCGCCGGAGTCCCTCACCGTCGCCGTCCGCGTCGCGCTCCCCCAGCCGTACGCCGAGCCCCACGCCACCGGCCGTGATCCCGCTGAGCGCGACGTACGAGACGGTCAACGACCGGGTCTTCGGCTACCGGGGCGAGGTGGTGCTGGCCAATCCCGGGCCGACGTCCCGGCCGGAGTGGACGGTGACCGTGACGCTCGGCGACGGCGCCACGGTGGGCTCGGTCAGCGGCGCCGAGGCGGCGCAGGACGGCGCCGTGGTCACGTTCACCGGCGCCGCGCTGCCGGCCGGCGGTTCGACCACCATCCGCTTCGACGTCCGCGATCCCGACCCGTCGCACGACGGCCCGGAGAGCTGCGCGGTCGACACCACCCCCTGCGCCGCCTCCTGACCCCACGCATCGATCGGCGTCATGCATCGACGTTCGCCCATTGAGCGCCTGGGAGCGCTCCCGTAGCATGGGCGAACGCGGCTGTTAACGCTCACAAAACAATCACCCCAACCAATGCGTGGAGCCGCCACCACCACAGGAGGGTCCATCATGTCCCGATCCAGAATGGTCAATGCCGTAGTGGCGTCAGCCGGCGCCGTGCTGCTCGCGTCGACGGGAATCGCCGTGGCACTGCCGGCCGGCGCGGCAGCCGCCGGCTGTTCCGTGACCTACGCCGTGTCATCGCAGTGGCAGGGCGGCTTCGGCGCCAACGTCACCGTCACCAACCTCGGCGACCCCGTGTCGAGCTGGACGCTCACCTGGTCCTACGGCGCCGGCCAGACCGTCACCCAGGCCTGGAACGCCACCGTCACCCAGAACGGCGCCGCCGTCACCGCCCGCAACGTCGCCTACAACGGCACCATCCCCACCAACGGCACCACCTCGTTCGGCTTCAACGGCGCCTGGACCAGCAGCAACCCCACCCCCACCACCTTCACCCTCAACGGCGTCACCTGCACCGGCACCACCACCCCGACCACATCACCCACCACCTCGCCGACCGCCTCGCCGACGCCGACACCCACCCCGACGACGACGCCGCCCGGCACGTGCAGTCTCCCGTCGAGTTACCGCTGGAGTTCGACCGGTCCGTTGGCGAACCCGCGGTCGGGTTGGGTGTCGTTGAAGGACTTCACGGTCGCTCCGTACAACGGTCGGCATCTGGTCTACGCGACCACGCACGACTACGGGTCGTCGTGGGGGTCGATGAACTTCGGGTTGTTCACCAACTGGTCGGAGATGGCCTCGGCGAGTCAGAACGGCATGTCGCAGGGCACCGTCGCGCCGACGTTGTTCTACTTCGCCCCGCGCAACATCTGGGTCCTGGCCTACCAGTGGGGTCCGACCGCGTTCTCCTACAAGACCTCGACCGACCCGACCAACCCCAACGGCTGGTCGGCGGCGCAGCCGCTGTTCACCGGCAGCATCTCCGGTTCCGGCACCGGCCCGATCGACCAGACGCTGATCGCCGACAGCCAGAACATGTACCTGTTCTTCGCCGGTGACAACGGCAAGATCTACCGGGCCAGCATGCCGATCGGGAACTTCCCCGGCAGCTTCGGCTCGTCCTACACCACGATCATGAGCGACTCGACGAACAACCTGTTCGAAGCCGTCCAGGTCTACAAACTGCAGGGCCAGACCCGCTACCTCATGATCGTCGAGGCGATCGGGGCGCAGGGCCGCTACTTCCGCTCCTTCACCGCCACCAGCCTCAACGGCTCGTGGACCCCACAGGCAGCGACCGAGAGCAACCCGTTCGCCGGCAAGGCCAACAGCGGCGCCACCTGGACCAACGACATCAGCCACGGCGAGCTGATCCGCACCAGCGCCGACCAGACCTTCACCGTCGACCCCTGCAACCTGCAACTGCTCTACCAGGGCCGCGCCACCAACTCCGGCGGCGACTACGGCCTCCTGCCCTACCGTCCCGGCCTGCTCACCCTCCAGCGCTGACCACCGAGGACGAATCCGATGAGAAGACTCAGCGCATCCCGTACCGCAGTGGTCACGGCCGGGACCGTCCTGCTGGCGTCGGCCGCCGCGGCGGTGGCGGTGCCGGCCGGCGCGGCAGCCGCCGGCTGTTCCGTGACCTACGCCGTGTCCTCGCAGTGGCAGGGCGGCTTCGGCGCCAACGTCACCGTCACCAACCTCGGCGACCCCGTGTCGAGCTGGACGCTCACCTGGTCCTACGGCGCCGGCCAGACCGTCACCCAGGCCTGGAACGCCACCGTCACCCAGAACGGCGCCGCCGTCACCGCCCGCAACGTCGCCTACAACGGCACCATCCCCACCAACGGCACCACCTCGTTCGGCTTCAACGGCGCCTGGACCAGCAGCAACCCCACCCCCACCACCTTCACCCTCAACGGCGTCACCTGCACCGGCACCACCACCCCGACCAGCTCACCGACCAGCTCACCCCCGCCGTCGCCGACGCCGACGTCGTCGCCGTCCACGCCGCCGCCGGGCGGACCGGCGGACATCACGGTGAACACCGGCACGACGTACCAGAGGGTCGACGGGTTCGGGGCGGCGGTGTCGATCTGGGGCGGCGCCTGGTCCACGGCCGAGACGCAGACGTTGGTCGGGCTCGGCCCCAACCAGCTCGGTCTGTCCATCGTGCGCACCGGGCTCTCACCGGTGTCCAGCGAGTGGGCGACGCAGGTGAGCGCGCTGAAGACGGCCAAGTCCTACGGGTCGAACGTGAAGATCATGGCGTCACCGTGGACGGCGCCGGCGGCCTGGAAGACGAACAACAGCCGGATCAACGGCGGCAAGCTGAGACCCGAGTACTACGACGACTACGCCAACCACCTCAACAGCTACGTGCAGTACATGCGCAACCAGGGCGTGACGATCGACGTCACGTCCGTGCAGAACGAGCCCGACTGGCACCCGGACTACGACTCGATGGACTGGAGTGGCACCGAACTCCAGACGTTCGTGCGGGAGCAGGGCGCCAAGGTGCAGAACACCAAGCTGATGGTCGCCGAGGCGGTGAACCTCAACTACGGCTACACCGACCCGACGCTCAACGACGCGGCGGCCCGCACCAACATCGGCTACATCGGCGGGCACCTCTACGGAACCGAGGCCGCCGGCCGGCTGAAGCCCTACCCGCTGGCGCAGCAGTACCAGAAGCCGGTCTGGATGACCGAGTGGAACCTGCACGACGCCGACGGCGGCGGCTCGAACATCTGGGGCAACCCGGCCAACGCCACGGTCTGGAACGAGACGCTGGACGACATCATGCGCACCGTGCACAGGTCGATGGAGTCCAACTGGAGCGCGTACGTCTGGTGGTACGGCAAGCGCTACTACTCGTTCATCGGTGACGGCGAGTCCGCGTACGGCACCGTGGCGGGCGCGCCGCTCAAGCGGGGGTACGCGTTCGCGCAGTACGCGAAGTACGTGCGTCCCGGCTACCAGCGGGTGGGGCTGACCAAGAGCTCGAAGGCCTCGCCGCTGGAGGTGACCGCCTACTCAGGCGACGGGAAGGTCACGCTGGTGATCCTCAACCGGTCCACGAGCCCGGTGAACAACGCGATCGTCCAGGCGCCGCAGAACGTGACCCGGGCCGAGTACGTGGCCACCTCGCAGACCGCCAGCGCGGCGAGCCAGCCGGTCGGCGTGAACGGCAACCAGGTGACGGTGAACGTCGGCGCGCGGAGCATCTCCACCGTCGTGCTCACCCTCTGACAGCGGCACGCACGAGGGCGGGGGCGGCCGGATCGGCCGCCCCCGCGTCGTCGCGCCGGCTAACCGGCGTACGTCTCGAACTCGCCCACTCTCGGCGTACTGTTGGAGCTGTTGATCTTGAAGTTGATCTTCTTGAGCGAGGTCGCGCCGAAGGTGATCTGGCCGGCCCCGCTGCCGGAGGCGAGCACCGCCCCGGTGTCGTTGTTGACCAGCTGCCAGGATCCGATCGAACCCGAGGTGCCGGACGGTTCGCGGATGACTACGCGGGACACCGTGGTGGCCGAGCCCCACTTGATCGAGACGGTGCCGGTGGACCCGGACGGCGACCAGTACGTGCTCAGGTTGCCGTCGCGCACGTTGCCGTAGCTGGTGCCGTCGGCCTTGCTGGACCCGTCCGCGCCGGCGCCGGAGACGAGGCTCAGGTTGGTCCCGCCGGACGGCGGCGGGGTGGTCGTGCCGGGCGGCGGCGTGGTGGGTGCGGGCGTGGTGGGTGCGGGCGTGGTCGGCCCCGGCGTGGTGGGCGCCGGGGACTGCGGCGTGCAGTTGCCGTCGGACACACGCAGGCCGGTGTTGGCGCCCGCCGTCTGCCGCACGATGTCCGGCACGCAGCTCGCCGCGTCGAGCCGGTACGAGTAGGGGATGCTCACCGTGGTCGTCGACGTCACGTTCGGCCCCGCCGGGTAGTTGTCGCTGCCCGGGGCGGACCAGGTCACGTTGTCGAAGATGTTGCCGCTGACCTGCCAGGTGCCGCGCTCGCTGGTGTAGAAGGTGCCGAGCACGTCCTTGGAGTTGCGGAAGTAGTTGTTGTCCACCTTGGCCCGCGCGCCGGCCCGGGAGTTGATGCCCGACTCGCGCAGACCGGTGTAGTGGTTGTTGAACATGTGGGCGATGCCGCCGCGCAGCAGCGGCGTACGGGAGTCGATGTTCTCGTAGAGGTTGTGCTCGAACGTGATGTAGCTGTTGCCGCGGTCGCTCTCGCTGGAGCCGATCAGGCCGCCGCGGCCGGAGTTGCGCAGGATGCTGTACGACAGCGTCACGTACTGGGTGTCGTCCTTCATGTCGAACAGGCCGTCGAAGCCCTCCGACTCGCCGCCGGACGCCTCCAGCGTGACGTGGTCGACCCAGACGTTGCGGACGCTGCTCTCCATGCCGATCGCGTCGCCGCCGTTGGAGGTGGGCGAGCCGGACTTCTTGACGTTCCGCACCGTCACGTTCCGGATGACGATGTTGCGGGAGTCGCGGATGTGGATGCCGAGCTGGTCGAAGACGGCGCCGCTGCCCACCCCGATGATGGTGACGTTGCTGATCTGCTTCAGCTCGATCACGCCGTCCGCGGTGTTGCAGCTCGATCCGGAGACCTTGCTGGTGTTGCCGTGGTTGATGGTGCCGGTCACCTCGATGACGATCGGCGTGCTGCTGCTGGCCCGGCCGCAGAGCGCGGCGTGGATGGCGGTGCCCGTGGTGGCGCGTACCGTCTGCCCGCCCGCGCCGCCGGTGGTGCCGCCGTTCTGGCTCGCGAAGCCGGTGGCGGTCACGGCCGCCGCCGACGCCTGCGGGGACGGCATCGTCACCGCCACCGCGCCGCCCACCACCGCCGTGGCGAGGATGGCCTGAAGTCTCAGTGCGACTGGTCGTCTCATTGACGCCTCGATTCGTTTTCGCGCATGCCGGATCGACCGGCGGTCACCGAACAGGAAAGGATGGATTGCCGCGACGCGATCAGGCGCGCCGTCAGCGGCGTTCGTCCATTCGCGGCGCCCGGCCCGCGAACGAAACATCGATGTGACGCAATCGTAAGAAAGCGCTTTCGCTCAGGACAAGGGCTGGCGTTTGCAGGTTTTTTGCACTGCTCCGCGGACATGAGTCGGTCGGTCACCGCGACGATCGACCGCGCGATCACGCTCATCTGTCGGACGATCTCGGTCACGTTCTCGACACCGGCGATCCTGACTGGTGAACGCGGGTGGGCCCGCTCCACAATGTGGTGGTGCGGAGACGACGGTGGGCGATCATCGGAGTGGGTTCGGCGGTTGCCACTGCCCTGGCAACGGTTGCCGTGGTGTTCGGCCTGCGCGGAGTGGAGGTCGCCAGCTGGCTGGCCGCGGTCGCCGGCCTGGTGGTAGCCGTGGCCGCCGTGGTCCTGGCTCCGTCGCCTACGGCTTCCCTCCCGGCGAGTTCCGCCAGGAGGTCCGAAGACCGGTCGGTGACTGCTCATGGGATCAGCGGGATCGCCTCGACCGGGGACAACGCACGGAACGTCCAACGCCGGTGAGATGGCCCTCCCTCAGACGTCGTCGGCGTAGTGACAGGTCGGTACCGGAGGGCGCGCTACCGGACCCGGCGGGATCGAGGAGGATCTCGGCGACCGACGTACAGGGGATCGCGTCGACCGGTGACTACGCGATCAATGCGCAGACCCGGATCGGCCACGCGACGGTGCTGCCACCCGAGGCGTTGTCGACGCCGGAGTCCGTCCCCGCGCCGGCCTGCCTGACGAACCTGCCGGGGCGGCACGAGTTGTTCCTCGGTCGCGAGGAGGAACTGAGGCGGCTCGACGCGACCGCCGCGTCACCAGGTGTGGTCGTCGTGCAGGCGGTGCACGGGCTCGGTGGAGTCGGTAAGAGCACATTGGCGGCGCGGTGGGCGGGTCTGCGCGCCGGCGTGTTCGCCCCGATCTGGTGGATCACGGCGGACAACCCGGCCGGCCTGGACGCGGGGTTGGTGGCGTTGGCCGGCGGGCTGCAGCCCGGGCTGGCAGCGATGTTGCCGGCAACGGCGTTACGGGAGTGGGCGGTGCGGTGGCTGGCCTCACACGAGGGCTGGCTGCTGGTGCTCGACAACGTGAACGACCCGGCCGACATGGCGGACCTGGTGGCGCGGTTACCGCAGGGACGGATCCTGGTGACCAGTCGTCGAGCGACGGGATGGCCGGAGTTCGTGACGACGGTGCGGCTGGACGTGCTCGACCTTCCCGAGGCGGTCACGTTGTTGGCGCGTGTCGCCGCCCGTGGCGGGGTGGACGTGGCCGAGGTGGAGGCGGAGGCGGTCTGCACCGAGTTGGGATGCCTGCCCCTGGCCGTGGAACAGGCCGGGGCGTACATGGCGCAGACCGGCACGTCGCCGACCAGGTACCTGGAACTGTTGGCCCGGTATCCGGCCGACATCTACCGCGACGGCGAAGAGGGCCGCGCCGGACAGCGCACGATCGCGCGGGTGTGGCAGGTGACCCTGGACGCCCTGGCGGACGACCCGCTGCCGGGGCGGTTGTTGCGGCTGATGGCCTGGTACGCGCCGGAGCCGATTCCCCGGATGGTGGTGAACGCTCTCGCAGGGACGAACACGGCGGCGATCAACCGGGCGATCGGGCGACTGGCCGCCTACAACATGATCGCCGTCGAAGCGGCCACGGGACAGATCACCGTGCATCGCCTGGTGCAGGCCGTCGCTCGTACCCCCGACGAGGACAATGCCCACCGAAAACCCGCCGACATCGCGGCGGCCCGTACCGACGCCGTGACCACCCTGCGCGCCGTCATGCCGAGTGAGTGGCACGACCCCGCATCATGGCCTCGCTGGCATGCCCTGCTCCCCCACCTGGACGCGGCCGTTGTGCTCCACTCCCGCGATCTCCCATCGGACACCGAGCGGCTCATCACCGAGGCGTTGCTGCTCAACCTGGCCGCGATGTTCCTCCTGGACCAGGGCGACCTCACCCAGTCGACCACCTACCTCGAACGAGCGCTCGCCGACTGTCGTCGGGTGCTGGGCGACGACCACCCGGACACCCTGGCCTGCGTCAACAACCTGGCCTACGCCTATCAGACGGCGGGCAATCCGGAACGCGTCATCCCCCTGTGTCAACAGGTGATCAGCAACCTCGGGCACGTCATGGGGGACGACCATCCGCACACCCTCACCGCGGTCAACAACCTCGCCTACGCCCACCACAGCGCGGGCAACCCGGAACGCGCGATCCCGCTGTTCACCCAGGTGCTCACCGACCGCCGCCGGGTCCTGGGCGACGACCATCCGGAGACTCTGGACTCGGTGAGCAACCTCGCCTTGGCCTACCACGCGGCAGGCGACCTCGGACGGGCGATTCCCCTGTTCATCCGGGTGCTCGACGACCGCCGTCGGGTACTGGGCCACGACCATCCGAAGACCCTCTCCTCGGTGAACAACCTCGCCAGCTCCTACCAGGCGGCGGGCGACCTGAAGAGAGCGATCCACCTGTTCGAACGCGCGCTCACCGACCGGCGGCGGGTACTCGGTGACCACCCCGACACCCTCGCCTCGATCAACAACGTCGCCAGCTCCTACCATGCCGCGGGCGACCTGGAACGGGCGCTCCCCCTGTTCGAACAGGCAGTCACCGGCCGTCGCCGCGTACTCGGCGACGACCACCCCGACACCCTCACCTCGATGAACAACCTCGCCCACGCCTACGAGGCCGCGGGCGACCTCGAACGGGCGCTCCCCCTGTTCCACCAGGTGCTCAGCGACCGGCGTCGGGTACTCGACGTCGACCACCCCGACACTCTCACCTCGGTGAACAGTCTCGCCTGCGCCTACCACGCCGTGGGCGACCTGGAACGGGCCCTCCCGCTTTGCGAGGAGACGCTCGCCGGCCGGCGTCGGGTGCTCGGCGACGACCACCCCGACACCCTCACCTCACTGAACAACCTCGCCCACGCCTACCGCGCCGCGGGCGACCTGGAACGGGCTCTTCCCCTGTTCGAACAGGCACTCACCGACCGCCGCCGCGTGCTCGGCGACGACCACCCCGGCACCCTCACCTCGGTGAACGGTCTCGCCCACGCCTACGAAGCCGCGGGCGACCTGGAACGCGCCATCCCCCTGTTCGAACAGGCACTCACCGACCGCCGCCGGGTACTCGGCGACGATCACCCCGACACCCTCATCACGATCAACAACCTCGCTCACGCCCACCATGCCGCGGGCGACCTGGAGCGGGGCGCCTCCCTTTTCCGGAAGGCGCTCGCCGACTGCCGTCGGGCGCTGGGTGAGAGCCATCGCCTGACTCGTCTGGTCAGCGCGAACACCGAGGCAGCGCTGCGGGAGTGAACGGCTCGAGCCGGCATCCGAGATCCGGCACAGGCCGATCCACCACCCGAGACCGAACGGTCGAACCGCAGTACCGGTCTCCCCGGTGCGCCGGCTGTCGCTCGGGCCACGTCACCGCGCCGCCCTCGGCCCGCCGACGCGGGTGCGCTGGATGAGCACGACGCAGGCCAACACCGCCACCGCCACCGCGACGGTGGCCGGGGTGACCGCCTCGCCGAGCAGCAGGGCCGACCAGATCAGCGTGAGCACCGGCTGTACGAGCTGGATCTGGCCGACCTTGGCGATGCCGCCCAGGGCCAGTCCGGCGTACCAGGCGAAGAAACCGAGGAACATCGACACCACGGTGAGGTAGCCGAACCCGGTCCAGGCGGCGACGCCACCCTGGGGGCGATGGACCAGCGTGACAACCGCCGTGACCGGCACGGTGACCGGAAGCGACAGCAGCAACGCCCAGCAGATCGTCCGGGCGCCGCCGAGTTCGCGGGCCAGCCGGCCGCCCTCGGCGTACCCGAGGCCGCAGAGCACCACGGCGGCGAGCAGGAACAGATCGGCGAGCGACAACGCCCCGCGGATCGACCCACTGACGGCGAGGAACGCGAGCACCATGGCGAGCCCGGCGGCACCGGCGATCCAGAACAGCGGCGGCGGCCGCTCTCCGGCCCGCAACACCGCGAACACCGCGGTCATGGCGGGCAGCACGGTGACGACGACCGCGCCGTGCGCGGACGTCTGGGTGGTGAGCGCGAGCGAGGTGAACAGCGGGAAGCCGACCACGACGCCGAGCGCCACCACAGACAGCCGCCGCCACTGGTCCGGGGTGGGGCGCGGGGCACCGGTCAACCGCAGGTAGGCCCCCGCGAGCAGCGCCGCACCCACCGCCCGTCCGAACGCGACGAACCAGGGGTCGAGCGTGTGCACCGCGACGCGGGTGGCCGGCAGCGACATGCTGAAGGCCAGCACACCCAGCGCGCCGAGGGCGATCCCGGCGCTCGGTCTCACCGTTACCGCAACTGGCGGAGTAGCGCTACTCTGTGCTGTCATGAGCGATGGTAGCGCTATCGACCGCGTGGTCCGGCACCTGGGTGCGCTGGCGGCGGATGCCACCCCCGGCACGCGGCTGCCGTCGGTACGGGAGCTGACCGCGCACCATCACGTCTCCCCCGTCACCGTCGCCGAGGCGACCCGGCGGCTCGTCGCGGACGGCCTGGTCGAGACGCGGCCGGGCCGGGGCGCGTACGTGGCGATCCGGCGCACCGATCCGCCCCGGGCGGACCTGTCCTGGCAGACGGTCGCGCTCGGCTCGCGGCGGGGCGGCGAGGAGGAGATGCAGGCGCTGCTGGCGCTGCCGCCCTCGGGCGCGATCCCGCTGACCGGCGGCTACCTGGACCCGGACCTCCAACCGGCCGCCGCGCTCGGTGCGGCGCTCGCCCGCGCGGCCCGACAGCCGGCCGCGTGGCAGCGCGGCCCGGTGGAGGGACGCCTGGACCTGCGAGCCTGGTTCGCCCGCGAGGCGGGCGGCGGCCTGCGCGCCGAGGACATCGTCATCTGTCCGGGCGGTCAGGCGGCGCTCTCCTCCACGCTGCGGGCGCTCACCACACCCGGCGACACGGTGCTTGTCGAGTCCCCCACCTACCTGGGCGCGCTCGCCGCCGCGCGCGCGGCCGGGCTGCGGGTGGTGCCGGTGCCCGCAGACGCCGACGGGGTACGCCCCGACCAGCTCGCCGCCGCGTTCGCCCGCACCGGCGCGCGGTTGTTCTACTGCCAGCCGCTGTACGCCAACCCGCACGGCGCGACGCTCGCGCCGGCCCGGCGCGCGCAGGTCGCCGAGGCGGTCCGGGAGGCCGGGGCGTTCCTGATCGAGGACGACTACGCCCGCGACCTGACCGTCGACGGCGAGGCCCCGCCACCACTGGCCGCGGACGACTCGGACGGGCACGTCGTCTACCTGCGGTCACTGACCAAGCCCGTCGCGCCCGGCCTGCGCATCGCCGCGTTGGGCGCGCGCGGACCGGCCGGCGCCCGGCTGCGCGCCGCCCGCCTGCTCGACGACCTCTTCGTCGCCGGGCCGCTGCAACAGGCCGCGCTGGAGTTCCTCACCGCGCCGGCGTGGGACCGGCACCGCCGTATGCTGCGCGTGCAGCTGCGGGCCCGCCGGGAGGCGCTGCTCGCCGCGCTGGACCGGCACCTGCCGTCGCTGTCCCCGCGCGCCGTCCCCCGCGGTGGCCTGCACCTGTGGGTACGGCTGCCCGACGGCGCCGACGACGTCGCCGTGACCACCGCGGCCGCGGCGGCCGGCGTCACCGTGTTCCCCGGCCGCCCCTGGTACGCCGCCGAACCGCCGGCCCCGCACCTGCGCCTCACTTACGCTGCCGCCCCACCCGAACAGATGGACGAGGCGATCCGCCGGCTCTCCACCGCCCTCCCCCACTGACCGCAGCGGCGGCTTGCCCCCGTCGATCTTGGACTTGTGGTGCCACATGGTGTCGGCTTCGCCCCACCATCGCAGGTGCCATAACTCCAAGATCGACCTCCCCCGCCCACGCCCGCCCCGCCCACACCCGCGATCTTGCGGTTTGGTGCCTCGCATAGCAGGAGCAATCCGGCATTACGCGGGCCGAAAGTGCAAGATCGCGGGTGCGGGGCGGGCGGGGTGGGGGTCAGTTGCGGGTGATGGTGAAGGTTGTCGTCGTGTTCTTGATGTCCTGGGCGTTGTCGGTGAGGCGGAGGTTGGTGAAGGTGGCTGCGCCGACCGCGGGGCCCTGACCGGCCTCGGGCATCTCGTTGACCCAGATGCCGAAGCCGGACTTGGCGTCGAACGCGTCACCGCTGCGCCGCGCCCCGGAGATCGACACGTTCGTCAAGACGGTGTCGGTGATCGGGTTCTCCGGCTGGCTGCCGGTGTACTTGGTCTGGAACATGATCCCCGAGTACGTCGGATCGACGATGTCCACGTCGCTCACCCGGATGCCGCGGAACTCCTTGGACGCGGAGAACAACCACATCGCCGGGAACGTCTGCGCGCCCCAGAAGTGCCCGCCCGAACGGATCAGCGAGATGTTCTCGAACCGGGTGGGCGGGCTGGCGCCGAACCCGACGAACGGGTAGCCGAAGTCCAGCGAGCTGATGGTGATGCCCGAGTACGTCAGCTGGTCGGCGATGTAGAGGTTGCGGAACACGTTGTCGTAGCCGCCGTACACGGCGATGCCGGCCGCCCGCCAGGTCAGCGTCGCGGTCAGGTTCTCGAACACGTTGCCGTGGTTGCCGCCGGAACCGCCCTGGTCGGTGGCGGAGAACAACGCGAACGCGTCGTCGCCGTTGGATCGGCCCTCCGAGTTGGTGACCAGGGCGTTGGTGCTGCCGTTGGTCATGTTCACCGCGTCGGCGAAGGTGTTGCGGAACCGGCTGTCCCGGATGGTCAGCCCGTCCACGCTCACCCCCCAGTAGGCGCAGACGGTGTGCTCGACCCAGACGCTGTCCAGCGTGAGGTTGTCCACGTCCTTCAGCTCGCCCCACACCTTGCCCGGGCCGTCGATCCGGTTGGTGTAGTTGCCGAAGAAGGCGAGGTGGGAGAAGGTCGACCCGCTGGCCGAGGACTCCACCCGGAAGCCCGCGTCGGTGTTCTGCTGGTTCGTCGGGGTCTGGAAGCGGGTGTACCACATGCCGGCGCCGACGACCTTCACCGCCTTGCCGTACACCTGGAACTTCTGCGCGGTCTCGTAGGTGCCGGCGGGCAGGTAGACGCCGACCAGTGTGCCGGTGGTGTCCATCCGAACGGCGTCCAGCGCGTTCTGCACGTCCTGGTGGCTGAACCCGGTCGGCACCCGGTAGCGCGTCGGGTCCGGGTTGGCCCGGGGCGACACCAGCTCGGTGTTGACGAAGTCGATCGCGTACGTGGTGCTGTTCGCCGGGTCCTTCTGGAGCCGGATCCGGCTGCCCGCCGGGACGGTGGAGTTGAGCAGCACGTTCGCCTCGTCGTACAGGTGCCGGGGCGCGCCCGCGCTCGGCGAGTCGCTCGGGCCGGCCTCGGCGCCGTAGAGCCAGATGTGCTTCGAGGTGAGGCTGATCGGCTTGTGCAGCACCCCGTTGACGTAGACGTTGAGCGTCGAGTCGATCCCGCCGCCGCCCGGCGCGTCCGGGATGGAGAAGCGGGTGACCAGGGCGTTCGCGGCCGACTTGGTGGTCCACTCGACGTACGCGCCGGTGGTGTTGAGGGTGACCGCGCGCCGGCCGGACGCCTCGCCGGCCAGGTCCCCGATCGTCCGGTTCGGACCGACCACCTGCGCGCCGCCGCCGACCGAGCCGTCCTCGGCCTCGTACATGTCGTAGCCCAGGTTGGCCCCGCGACCGACGAACAGCGCCCGGTCGCTGGTGTTGTTCTGCCGCTTCACCGGAAGCTCGTTGGCGTCGTCGGCGAGCACCACCCGGACCGTGTACCGGCCGTTGGCGGCGGTCCAGGTGCCGAGCGACACCGGGCCGGCCGTGGCCCCGGCGGCGATCGTGCCGGAGTACGCGCCGGTCAGCGTGCGGACCACGGCGCCCGAGTCGTTGAGCACGGTGAGCGTGATGCCGTGCGACCCGCTCGCCGAGGCGATCGTGCCCTGGTTGCGCAGCGTCACCGCGAAGCTGACCGTGGCGCCGGCGGCCGGCGTGCCCGGCGACCAGGTCACCGCGGAGGCGACCAGGTCGGAGCTGGCCACCGGGCTGACCGTCAACGCGGTCGGGTTGGTGTAGCTGTTGTTCGCCTCGTTCTGCTCGATCACCGCGTTCGACTCGTCGACCTTCGCGGTGAGCTGGTAGCTGCCGGCGTTGCGCGCGCCGATGTTCGCCGAGACGGTGGTGGACGCGCCCGCGGCGAGCACCCCGACGGTGGCGGTGCCGACCTTCGTCGTACCCAGGTAGAGGTTGACGTCGGTCGCGGCGGACGCCGCGCTGCCGGCGTTGCGCACGGTGGCCGACAGCGTGATCGCGTCGGTCTCCACCGGCGCGGACGGCGCGGCGGTGACGCCGGTGACGGTGAGGTCCGGGTTGGGGGCCGGGACGCCGATCACCTGGAACTCCGCGACCTGGCCGTTTGACGAGCCCGAGTTGGCGGTGAACTGCAACCGGACGTCCGCGGCGGTCGCCGAGACGGGGACGGTCACCGCGTTACTGGTGTTCGGGTTGAAGGAGTACGTCGCAGAGGCGACCAGGCTGGTGAAACCGGAGGCGGACTGCTCCCGGCCGAGCACCTGGAACGTCTGCGTGCGCGCGCCCCAGGCCGGGTCCGGGTTGAGCTTCACCACGACCGCGCTGATGCTCGCGTTGGCGCCCAGCGCGACGGTGAGCGTGCTCGGGTACGCGCCCGGCGCGCCCTCCCAGTAGGTGGTGACGTCGTTGTCGACGGCGTTGGCGGCGTTGAACACGTGCACCACGGACGACGCGGTGGCCGGCTTGCCGACCGCCAGGTTGGTGCCGCCGGTGGTGCTGCCGGTGCGGGTCACCGTGTTGCTGTTCGCCGACACGTTCCCGGCCGCGTCGCGGGCCCGCACGTGGTAGGAGACGGTGGCGCTGTCCGGCTGGCTGTCGGTGTAGGTGAGCGTCGAGCCGCTCACGGTGGTGCGCAGGGACCCGTTTGCCCACACCTCGTAGCCGGTGACGCCGACGTTGTCGGTCGACGCGGTCCAGGTCAGCCGGATCTGCCCGCTCGCCGGCTGGGTGTAGGCGAGGTTGGCGGGCGCGGTGGGCGCGGTGGTGTCGCCGGTGTTGCCGGTGCGGGTGACCGTGTTGCTGTTCGCCGACACGTTGCCGGCAGCGTCCCGGGCCCGGACGTGGTACGACACGGTGGTCCCGGCCGGCTGCGTGTCGGTCCAGGTCAGCGTGGTGCCGCCGACGCTGGTGCGCAGCACGCCGTTGGCGTAGACGTCGTAGCCGGTGACGCCGACGTTGTCGGTCGACGCGGTCCAGGTCAGCCGGACCTGGTCAGTGGCCGGCTCGGTGAACGCCAGGTTGCCCGGCGCGCTGGGCGCCTGGGTGTCGCCGGTCGCCGTGCCGTAGATCTCCAGCTCGGAGAGCTGCCCGGCGGGCCAGGCGCTGTTCGCGGTGAACAGCAGCCGCAGGTAGCGGGTGGACGCGGTGGGCACGGTGACGGTCACCGTGTTGCCGCCGGCCGGGTCGAACGCGTACGACGCGGACCCGACCAGGGTGCCGAAGGAGGAGCCGTTGGTGCTGCCCTGCACGGTCAGCGTCTGGTTGCGCGCGCCCCAGCCGGTGGGCAGCCGCAGCACCAGCCGGTTGACGCTGGTCGCGGCGCCCAGGTCGGCCTGGATCCACTGCGGGAACGCGTTGTTCGGGCTCTCCCAGTAGGTGGCCGCGTTGCCGTCGTTGGCGTTGCCGGCGGCGTAGACGTCGGAGTGGCCGCTCTCGGTCATGGTCTTACCGAGCGCCAGGTTGGTCGACGAGGAGGCCGTGCCGTAGACCTCCAGCTCGGCGAGTTGGGCGGCGGCCCAGCCGGTGTTCGCGGTGATCACGACCCGCAGGTAGCGGGCGTTGGTGGCGGTGAAGCCGAGCGTCACCGTGTTGCCGGCGGCCGGGCTGAACGACCGGGCGGCGGACGCGACGACCGTGGTGAAGCCACTGCCGTCGGCGCTGGCCTGCACGGACAGCGTCTGGTTGCGCGCCTCCCAGGCGGCCGGCAGCTCGAGCACCACCTGGTCGACGGCACGGCTGGTGCCGAGGTCGACCTGGGCCCACTGGGGCAGCGTGCCGCTGCTCTCCCAGTAGCTGCCCTGGTTGCCGTCGGTCAGGTTGGCCGCGACGTAGGGGCCGTTGACGCTGCTGGCGGTGGCGGTCCGGCCGGCGGCGAGGTTCGGGCCGCCGGCGGCGAGGGCCGGCGGGGCCGGCGCCGCGGTGACGGCCAGGCCGACCGCGGCGAGCACCGCGACCACTCTGGTACGGAGTCTGGACATGGTGGACGGACACCTTCTTCCGGGGGAGGTGGAGAGGCGTTGACGGGGGTGGGGGTGTGGTGCGGCGGGGACCCGGGCCGGGTCCCCGCCGCGCCGGTCAGGAGGCGTAGACCTCGAACTCGGACAGCTGGCCGGCGGGCCAGCCGGTGTTGCCGGTGAAGGTCAGCCGCACGTAGCGGCGGTCGCCGGCGGGCAACGCGATCGACACGCTGTTGCCGCTTGCCGGGTCGAACGTGTAGCCGGCCGCCGCCTTGAGGGTGGCGAACGACGAGCCGTCGGTGGAGCCGAGCACGGCCACCGTCTGGGTTCGGGTCTGCCAGGCCGTCGACGGCGGCAGCTTGAGCACCACCCGGGACACCGGGCGGGCGCTGCCCAGGTCGACGGTGACCGACTGGGGGAAGGCGTTGTTGGCGCTCTCCCAGTAGGTGGTGGCGTTGCCGTCGACCGTGTTGCCGGCGCCGTAGACGTCGGCGTGGCTGGTCTCGGCGACCGGCCGCCCGGCGGCGAGGTTGCCGGTCGGCGGCGCGGTGGTGGGCGGCGGGGTGGTGGTGGGCGGCGGGGTGGTCGTCGTGCCGTCGCCGTACACCTCCAGCTCGGAGAGCTGGGCCGCCGGCCAGCCGGTGTTAGCGGTCACGGTGACCCGGACGTACCGGCGGGCGCCGGACGGCAGCGCGATCGACACGCTGTTGCCGGCCGCCGGGTCGAACACCCGACCCGCCGACGCGGCGAGCGTGGCGAACGAGGAGCCGTCGGTGGAGCCGAGCACGGAGAGCGTCTCGGTGCGGCGCTCCCAGCCGGCCGGCAGCTTGAGCACCACCCGGTCGACCGTGCGCGACGCGCCCAGGTCGACCGTCAGCGACTGCGGGAAGGCGTTGTTGGCGCTCTCCCAGTAGCTGGCCGCGTTGCCGTCGACCGCGTTGCCGGCCGCGTAGACCTGGTTGACGCTTGTCGCGGTCGCCGGCCGGCCCAGGGCCAGGTTCCCGCCGGTCGGCGGCGGGGTGGTCGGGGGCGTGCTGGTCGGCGGCGTCGTGGTCGGGGGCGCGGTGGTCGGGGGCACGCTGGTGGGCGGCGGGCTGGACGGTCCGTTGCCCCACTGCGGCTGCGGCCACGGCCCGCAGTACGGGGTGGACGTGTACCAGCCGGAGTTGCCGGCGCCCTGGGTGATCTGGAAGCCGCTGCCGACGCAGTTGTGCATCGGGTTGGACTGGGCGATGTTGGTGGCCCGCACGTTCGTGAAGCTGACCTGGCTGGGTGCCTGGACCTGGAGCGCGTACGTGCCCGCGCCGTCGATCCGGACGTTGGTGAACGAGATGCCGCTGGTCTGCCCCTCGATCCAGTGCAGCGCCGCGTAGGAGCTGTCCAGGATGTCGGTGTCGGTGACGTTGATGCTGGCGCCCTGGATCGGCTCGTTGAGCGCGGAGAACCAGATCGCGCCCACCCCGAACTGCCAGTTGTAGTCGGAGTTGCCGTTGCGGATCAGCGTGTTGCGGGCCACCGTGATGGTCCCCGCGACGGCCGTCGACCCGTTCACCCCGGGATAGCGGTTCGCCACGTGGATGCCGCCGCCGTTGGTCACCGAGTCGGCGGTCACGTTGTCGGCGATGGTGATGTTGCGCCCACCGTACGTGACCAGGTGGTTCGCCAGGATGGTCACGCCGATGGTGTTGTGGGTGAAGGAGTTGCCGACGTTCGGCACGCTCTGCGCCCACATGGCCAGCGCGTCGTCGCCGGTGTTGCGGACGAACGTGTTGGTGACGGTGGAGTTGGTGACGCCCCAGTGGAAGTTCACCCCGTCGGCGGTCTGGTCGAGGATCCGGCTGTTACGGATGGTGAAGTTGTCCATCGGCCCGTCCATCCACGCGCCGACCTTGGTGTGCTGCAACCAGAGGTTGTCCACCACCGAGTCGGTCATCGCGCCGCCGAGCGCGTTGACCTGGTCCTCGTCGACGCGTTCCCGGATGTCGCCGATGATGGCGAAGTCCCGCAGCGTGACGTTGCGGCTCGGCCCACCGGCCTCGTGCGAGCGGATCTCACCGGAGTAGCCGCCGCCGGGCACGTACTTGCCGTAGATGCCGGCGGCCCGCTTGCGGTCGGTGGGGTGCCGGCCGCCGAGCACCGAGTACCACGGCCCGGCGCCGCGCAGCGTCACGCCGTCGACCAAAACGTGGTCCCAGAGCGTGAACGTGCCGGAGGGGATCCACACCGCTTTGCCCTGCGCCTTGCCGGCGTCCACCGCGGCCTGGAACTTCGCGGTCGAGTCGGTGGCGCCGGTCGGGTCCGCGCCGAAGTCGGTGACCACGTCCAGCGCGCCGGACGGCTTGCTGATCGGCGCCCCGACCAGCTCGAAGTCGGCCAGGTCGATGGTGAAGGTGGGCGACTGCGCGGTCGAGGAGACCTGCAGGCGGATCTTCGTGCCGGCCGGCCAGGTGGTGCCGAACATGGCCCGGGTCTCGTCGTAGAAGTGGTGCGGGTTGGTGTCGCCCGGGTTGTTGTTGAACGGGTAACCGCCGTAGTACCAGCCGTACCGGGAGGTGACCGGGACGGCCTTGACCAGGGTGCCGTTGGCCCGCAGGTCGATGCTGGCGTCCCGGCCGGTGCCGGCGGCGCTGTCCGGCAGGCTGTAGCGGAAGGTGACCGCGTTCGCCGGGGCGGTGAGCGTGAACTCGACGTACTCGCCGACGGCGTCGAGGGTGACCGCCTCCCGGCCGGACGCCTCGGAGGGCAGCGTGCCGTAGCGCCGGTCGGGGCCGATCTTCGAGCCGGTGTGCGTGGCCTGTTCCGCCTCCTGCTCCCGGAACGGCACGGTGGCGCCGCGGCCGGCGATGTCGAACGGGGACAGTCCGGCGGCGTGGGCCGGCGTCGCGGTGGAGGTGAGCGCCACGACGGTCAGTGTCGAGGCGGCGAGCGTGGCGGCGGCCAGGGCCGCGAGCCCGGTGGTGCGGTGGCGGTGCGGGGTGCGGTGCTCGGCCATGCGGGGTGTGCTCCCTTTCGTCGGTGGCCAGGTCCCCCGTGCGGCGGTGCTCCTGTCTCCTTCCTGTCCTCCCCAGGTGCTTCTGCGGCGGCCGGACGGGTCGCCGGATGCCGCGGCGCCGGCGGCGGGACGGTGCCGCCGGCGCCGCGGGTCAGGTCGTCCGGGTACGCAGCCAGACCGCGGTGTCCGGTGGCAGCCGGTCGTCGTCGAGCGGGCCGCTGGCCAGCAGCAGCTTCTCGTGCGCGGGCAGCGGCACGGCCCGGTCACCGAGGTTGACCAGGCAGGCGAACCCGGGATCGCGGCCGAAGGCCAGCACCCGGTCGGGAGCGGGCAGCCAGCTCAGCGGGCCGTCACCCAGCGCGGGCTCGGCCCGGCGCAGCGCCAGCGCGGTCCGGTACAGCTCCAGCATCGAGTGCGGGTCGCCGGTCTGGGCGCGGACCGTGCGGTCCTTCCAGTCGGCCGGTTGCGGCAGCCAGGGCGCGACGGCCGCGCCGTCGGGGCTGAACCCGAACGGCGGGGCGTCGCCCTGCCAGGGCAGTGGCACCCGGCAGCCGTCGCGGCCGGGGTCGACCCGCCCCGAGCGCTCCCACATCGGGTCCTGCCGCAGCTCGTACGGGATGTCCTCGACCTCCCAGAGCCCCAGCTCCTCGCCCTGGTAGACGTAGGCGGCGCCGGGCAGCGCCAGGGACAGCAGCGCGGCGGCCCGGGCCCGGCGGGTGCCCAGCTCCAGGTCGGTGGGGATGCCCTCGCGCTTGGCGGCGAAGCTGAACCGGGTGTCGGCCCGGCCGTAGCGGGTGACGTGCCGGGTGACGTCGTGGTTGGACAGCACCCAGGTGGCCGGGGCGCCGACCGGGGCGTGCGCGCCCAGCGTGCCGTCGATGCTCTCGCGCAGCGCGGTGGCGTCCCAGGCGCAGCCGAGGAAGTCGAAGTTGAACGCGGTGTGCAGCTCGTCCGGGCGCAGGTAGTTGGCGAAGCGCTGCCGGTCCGGCAGCCACACCTCGCCGACCAGCGCCCGGTCGCCCGGGTACTCGTCGGCGATGCGCCGCCAGGCGCGGTAGACGTCGTGCACGCCGTCCTGGTCGCGGAACGGGTGCGGCCGGTCCGGGTGGACCTCGGGCAGCGTGCCGTCCTTGACCAGCAGGCCGGCCGAGTCGATCCGGATGCCGTCCACGCCCCGGTCGAACCAGAACCGCAGGATGTCGGAGAACTCGGCGCGTACCCGGGGGTGGTCCCAGTTGAAGTCGGGCTGCTGCGGGGCGAACAGGTGCAGGTACCAGTCGCCGGGGGTGCCGTCCGGGTCGGTGGTGCGGGTCCAGGTGGGGCCGCCGAACTCGCCGGTCCAGTCGGTGGGCGGGAGGTCGCCGCCGGGACCGCGTCCGGCGCGGAACCAGAACAGCTCCCGCTCGGGGGCGTCCGGCCCGCCGGCCAGCGCCGCCCGGAACCACGGGTGCGCGTCCGAGCAGTGGTTGGGCACCACGTCGACGATGGTCCGGATGCCGAGCGCGTGTGCCTCGTCGATCAGCGCCTCGACCTCGCCGAGGGTGCCGAAGACCGGGTCGATGTCACGATAGTCGGACACGTCGTAGCCGGCGTCGGCCATCGGGGACGGGTACCAGGGGCTGAACCAGATCGCGTCCACACCGAGCGCGGCGAGGTGGTCCAGGCGGGAGCGGATGCCGGCGAGGTCACCGATCCCGTCGCCGTTGCCGTCGGCGAAGCTGCGTGGGTAGACCTGGTAGATCACCGCTGATCGCCACCACGGGCTGCTGTCGACAGTGGACACGGGCACCTGCTTTCTGCGGGTCGGTTCTGATGCGGCGGGCGGTGCGCCCGTCAGCCCTTGAGGCCGCCGGTGGTCAGGCCGGACATGATGTTCCGTTGGAAGATCAGGAACAGCACGACGGTGGGGATCGCGGCGATGACGGAGGCGGCGATCACCACGTTCATCGGGGTGCCGCCGGAGAAGGCGTAGATGCCGACGCTGACGGTCCGCGTCTCCGGCGACGGCATGACCAGCTTCGGCCAGAGGAAGTCCTTCCACACCGCGGTCACCGCGAAGATCGCCACCACGCCGAGGATCGGGCGGGACATCGGCAGGACGATCGACCAGAGCGTGCGCAGCGGTGAGGCGCCGTCCATCACGGCGGCGGCCATCAGGTCCTCGGGGATCGAGTCGAAGAACCGCTTGAGCAGAAAGATGTTGAACGCGTTGGCGACCAGCGGCAGCCAGATCGCGAACGGCGAGTCCAGCAGGTTGAGGTGCACGATCGGCAGGTCGATCACGGTCACGTACTGCGGGACGATGAGCACCATCGCCGGGATCATCAGCGTCGCCAGCATCAGGCCGAGGATCAGCCCGCCCAGCACCGGGCGCAGCTTCGACAGCGCGTACGCGGCGGCGGTGTCGAACACCAACTGGAACAGCACCGCGCCGGTGGCGTAGTAGAACGTGTTGAACAGCAGTTTCGCCAGGTCGAGGTTCGTCCAGGCGTCGACGTAGTTCTGCGGCTGGGGGTCGCGCGGGAACAGCGACGGCGGGGTCTGCGCGATCTCCTGGCCGGACTTCAGCGCGCCGGTGACCATCCAGTAGAGCGGTCCGAGGAAGACCAGGGTGAACGCCACCACGACGACGGTGAGCACGGTCCAGTAGAGGACCCGGCCGCGACCGCGCCGCAGTTGGGCCGGGGAGATGAGGGTCCGGGTGGTGCTGTCGGCTGCCATGTCCTAGTCCTGTCTCGCGGTCAGTCGCACGTAGACGGCGGAGAACCCGGCCAGCACCACCAGCATGATGACGCCGAGTGCGGCGGCGCCGTTGAGGTCGTTCTGGAAGAACCCGTGCTGGTAGATCAGGTAGGCCACCGAGGTCGCGGAGTCCTGCGTGCCGGCGCCGTTGGCGAGGATCAACGGTTCGATGAACAGCTGCATGGTGGCGACGATCTGGAGCATCGCCAGCAGCGCGAGGATCAGCCGGGTCTGCGGGATCGTCACGTGGCGGATCCGGCGCCACACCCCGGCGCCGTCGATCTCGGCCGCCTCGTACAGCTCGCCGGGGATGTTCTGCAACGCCGCCAGGTAGATCAGCACCGCGCCGCCCATGTTCATCCAGGTCGACGCCAGCACCATGGCGGGCATCGTCATCGTGGGTGACTGCATCCACTCCGACGTGGGCAGGCCCACCGCGGTGAGGATCGCGTTGAACAGCCCCGCCTCACTCGGGTCGTACGCGTAGAACTTGAACAGGAACAGCGCGGACGCCGGCGGCAGCATCACCGGCAGGTAGACCAGCACGCGCAGGTAGCCCTTCGCGTGGCGCAACTCGTTGAGCAGGATCGCCACGAGGAACGGCACGGCGTAGCCGAGCACGAGCGCCAGGCCGGTGAAGACGAACGTGTTCTTCCAGGCGGTCCAGAAGCTCGGATCGGCCATGATCCGGGTGTAGTTGTCCCAGCCGACCCAGGTGGTCTCGCCCCGGCGGGTGCGCTGGAAGCTCATCACGACGCCGCGGACCATCGGGTACCAGGAGAAGACGGCGAAGCAGGCGACCGCGCCGATCAGGAACGTGTGCCCGGTGAGGTTGTCCCGCACCCTGCGGCCGAGACCGGCCCGGCGCGCGGCGGCGCGCGGCGGTGTCGGTGCGGGACGGCCGGGGCGGCGGGTGGCACCCGGGGCGGTGGTGAGCGCCAAGGCGACTCCTGCGGTAAGGGGTGGGGGCCGGTCGGGGCCGACCCCCACCCGGTCGGGTCAGCTGCCGGCGGCCAGGAGCTGGTTGACCTTGTCCTCGGCGGTCTTGAGCAGGGCGTCGATGTTCGCGTTCGGGTTCGTCAGCACCCCGGACATCGCCGCGTCGAGCACCGCGTAGATGGCCTGCGCGTTGCGCGGCTCACCCTTGATCGGCACCGGGTTGGCCTCGAAGGCCGTGAAGTTGGTGGTGTCGACGTTGGCGTTGGCCTTGCGCAGGTCGAGTTCCTGCTTCTGCGCGTCGCTGCCGTTGGTGAACAGCAGCGGCTGGGGCAGGCCGACCGGGTAGTTCTGCGGCTTGGCGCGGACGTAGTCGAACTGGCCCTTCCCGGGGGTGAGCTTCTGGTAGGCGATCCACTTCAGACCGGCCTTGACCTGCTCCGGGGTCAGGCCCTTCTTGAAGAAGTAGCCCTCGCCGCCGCCGAGGGTCGCCTTGGCCGGGCCGTCCTGGCCGGGCAGCGGGCCCATCGCCCAGTCCTGGTACTTGCCCTGGAACTGGCTGACGATCGCCTGGGTGGCGTCGGGTGCGCCGATGAACATGCCGACCTTGCCGGCTCCGGCGTTGGTCAGCAGGTCACCCCACTGGAGCAGTTGGCGGCTGCCCATGCTGTCGTCGCCGTAGCGCATGTCCTTGAGGTTCTGCAGGACCTGCTTGCCCATCGGGTTGTTGAAGTCGGCCTTCTTGCCGTCGGCGCTGAGCACCTGGCCGCCCTGCGAGTAGAGCAGCGAGGTGAAGTGCCAGCCGCCGGTGTTGCCGGCGCTGTACTCGGAGTAGCCGGCGACGCCGCCGCCGAGCGCCGAGATCTTCTTGGCCGCGGCCCGCACCTCGGACCACGTCTTCGGCGGGTTGGCCGCGTCGAGGCCGGCCCGCTGGAAGAGCGCCTTGTTGTAGATCAGACCCATCGAGTAGTTCTTCACCGGTACGCCGTAGAGCTTGCCGCCGTCGGTGAAGACCTCCTTGAGCGCCGGGTCCACGCTGTCCCAGGTGGGGATGGTGTCCTTGGTGGCGTACTCGGTGATGTCCATCGCCTGACCGGAGTCCAGCACCTGCTGAAGGTCGGTCATGTAGCCGTAGAACACGTCGGTGACGGTGCCGCCGGCCAGGCGGGCGGTGAAGTCCGGCGGGTTGTTGCACTGCTCGCCGACGCTGACGCTCTTGACCACGATGGTCGGGTTCTGCCGCTGGAACTCGGCGACGTCGTCGTTCCAGTTCTTCAGCAGTTCCTTCTGCGCGCCGACCGGCTGGCAGTCGACGGTGATGGTGACCTTGCCGCCGGCCTCGCCGGAGTCGTCGCTCTTGGTGGAGCACGCCGCGAGGCTGAGCCCGAGGCCGGCCGCGAGGGCGACCGCCGCGACCTTCCGATACTGCGGTACGGACATGTGTCCATCCCTTCGGGAACGGGTGTATCGATGGTTTGCACTGATCTGCGGTGACCGCGCGGCTGCCGCGCCCCGAGGTCCGGTGGAAGTGGAGTCAATGTAGCGACGCCGACTCTTTACAGCAAGGTGTCGACTCGAAGACGAAAGAACACGACTTTGCAACGGCTGATCACGACGGAGGCGTCCGAGGGCACAAAAAGGCCGCCGACCGCGGGTAGCGGTCGGCGGCCGGGTGGCGCGTCGGGTCAGGTGCGGGGAGCGGGGGCGGTGGAGCCGCGGACCACCAGCTCGGGCTCGAAGAGCAGCTCGTCGTGCAGCACGCCGGCCCCCTCGATCTGGGTGACCAGCAGGTCGACGGCGGCTTGACCCATCGTCTCGATCGGCTGGCGCACCGTGGTCAGCGGCGGGTCGGTGCAGGTCATGAACGCGGAGTCGTCGAAGCCGACCACCGAGACGTCGGCCGGCACCGCGCAGCCGAGCCGCCGGGCGGCCCGGATGGTGCCCAGCGCCAGCACGTCGCTGGCACAGACGATGCCGGTGGCGCCGCGCTCGATCAGCTTCGTGGCGGCGACCCGCGCGCCCTCCATGGAGAAGCTGGACCGCTCCACGAGGGACCGGTCCTCGCCCCAGCCGGCGGCGCGGACCATGGCGTCGAGCTTGCGGCGCGAGGGCACGTGGTCGCCCGGGCCGAGCACGATCCCGATCCGCTCGTGGCCGAGGGAGCGCAGGTGCCCGTACGCCTGCTCGACGGCGACCGCGTCGTCGGTGGACACCCGGGGGAAGCCCAGCTCCTCGACGCCGGCGTTGACCAGCACCACGGGCAGCCCGCGATCGGTCAGGCGCCGGTAGTGCTCGTGCGAGGCGTCCGCGAGCGCGTACGAGCCGCCGGCGAAGATGACGCCGCTGACCTGGTGGTCCAGCAGCATCTCCACGTAGCCGGACTCGGGCACGCCGCCGATGGTGCGGGCGCAGAGCGCCGGGGTGAAGCCGCGTTGGGCCAGCGAGCCGGTGACCACCTCGGCCAGGGCCGGGAAGATCGGGTTCTGCAGCTCGGGCAGCACCAGACCGACCAGCCGGGCGCGCTCCCCGCGCAACTTGGTCGGGCGTTCGTAGCCGAGCACGTCGAGGGCGGTCAGCACGGCCGTCCGGGTCGCCTCGGACACGCCGCCGCGGCCGTTGAGCACACGACTCACGGTCGCCTCGCTGACACCCGCCTTGCGGGCCACCTCCGTCAAGCGTTTCGTCACGGCGGCAATCCTACGTCGGGTTCTTGCAAGAAATGAACAGCCGGACCGCCCGATTCTTGACGCCCCAACGCGCAGCACGAGCGAAAGATTCGAACATGACAATGCTTGAAAGAGAGCAGGGGGCAGGAATAACATGAGGCACCTTGTCGGCGGGCACCTCTCACCCGCGCCGAGGCCACCACCGTCCCCTCCTCGCGAAAGTGGGTGCTCCGATGCAACGGAGCGTGCAAGGCACCACGGGCCGCCGCCCGTACGTGCCGAGGATCCTCGCGGCGGCGGTCACCGCCGCCGCCCTGGTCGTGCCGCCCGGCTCCGCCGCCGCGGCGACCGCGCCCCCCGGCCCGGCGCCGGCGGTCACCCGGGCCGCCCTCGACCCGGCACTGGTGGCCGGGCGCGGCGCCGCCGTCGACTACGTCGAGCAGGAGGCCGAGAACGCCCGCACCACCGGCACCGTCATCGGCCCCGACCGGTCCGCCTACACCCTGGCCGGCGAGGCGTCCGGCCGCCGGGCCGTCCGCCTGCTCCCCGGCCAGTACGTCGAGTTCACGCTCCCCCGGGCCACCAACGCGCTGACCGTGCGCTACAGCATCCCCGACGCGCCGCGCGGCGGCGGCATCACCGCGCCGCTGCGGGTCGCCGTCGGCCGGGCGCCCGCGCGCACCATGACGCTCACCTCGCAGTACGCCTGGCTCTACAACCAGTACCCGTTCACCAACGACCCCGACGCGGACCTGCTGCACCCGGACTGGTGGATCACCGAGTGCGCGTGCGTGCCGGCGGCCACCACACCGGCCCCGGTCGTCGCCAAGCCGTTCCGGCCGCACCACTTCTACGACGAGCAGCGGATGCTGCTGGGGCGGACCCACCGGGCCGGCGAGGTGGTCCGGCTGACCGCGCCGACCGGCACGGCCGCCACCTGGACCGTGATCGACCTGCTGGACGCGCACCTGGTCGCCCCGCCCCGGGTGGTTCCCCGCGCGGTGAACGTGCTCGCCTTCGGCGCCGACCCGACCGGGCGGCGTGAGTCCGCCGGCGCGTTCGACCGGGCCGTGGCGTACGCCCGCCGGGTGGACCGCCCGCTGTACCTGCCACCGGGCATCTTCCAGGTCAACCGGCACGTGATCGTCGACGACGTGACCATCGTGGGCGCCGGCAGCTGGTACACCGTCGTGAAGGGACGCGAGGTCGCGCTCGACACCCCGGCGCCGGACGGGTCCCGGCACACCGGCGTCGGCTTCTACGGGCGCGCCGCCGCCGACGGCGGCAGTCGCCACGTCCACCTCTCCGGTTTCGCGATCGAGGGCGACGTCCGCGAGCGCATAGACACCGACCAGGTCAACGCGATCGGTGGCGCGCTCAACCACAGCACCGTCGACGGCCTCTACCTGCACCACACCAAGGTCGGCATGTGGTTCGACGGGCCGATGACCGAGCTGCGGGTCACCGACACCGTGATCGCCGACCAGATCGCCGACGGGCTGAACTTCCACACCGGCGTCACCCACTCCTCGGTCACCGACTCGGTGGTCCGCAACAGTGGCGACGACGCCCTGGCCATGTGGTCGGAGGGGACCGCGAACGCGTCCAACACGTTCGCGTACAACACCGTGCAGTCGCCGGTGCTCGCCAACGGGATCGCGCTCTACGGCGGCGCCGACCTGACCGTCGCCCACAACCTGATCGCCGACCCGGTCCGCGAGGGCAGCGCCATCCAGATCGGCTCCCGCTTCGGAGCCGAGCCGTTCGCCGGCCGGATCCGGATCACCGGCAACACCACGGTCCGGGCCGGCACGTACGACCTCAACTGGAACATCGGCCTCGGCGCGATCTGGTTCTACGCGCTGGACCGCAGCATCGACGCCGACATCCAGGTCACCGGCGACGCCTACCTGGACAACACCTACAACGCGATCATGCTGGTCAGCGACTGGCCGGTGAAGGACAGCGTCCGGATCGACAACGTGCGGTTCCGCGACATCCGGGTCGACGGCACCGGCACCTCGGTGGTGAGCGCCCGGACCGCCGGGAGTGCCAGCTTCAGCGATGTCGACGCGCGCAACGTGGGCGCGGTCGGGGTGAACAACTGCGGCTCGTTCCACTTCACCCCGGCCGGATCCGAGTTCGGCCTCACCGACCTCGGCGGCAACGACGGCGGGTGGCTGGCCCCGTGGCTGCTGCCGAACACCGTCACCTGCGACGACCGGCCGCCGGTGGTGCCGCCGCCCCCACCGTCCACCTGGTGACGGGGGCGGTCCACGACGGCACCCTGCGGGTGGTCAGAACGACGCGACCGCCACCGGTCGAGGACACCGGTGGCGGTCGCGGACGGGGAAACGGGGTGGATCAGGCCTCGGTGAGCTGACCCCGCAGCTTGGTCAGGGCGCGGGCGAGCAGCCGCGACACGTGCATCTGGGACACGCCGACCCGGGCGGCGATCTCGCTCTGGGTCAGGTTGCCGTAGAAGCGCAGCGTGAGGATCTTCTGCTCGCGCTCGTCGAGCGTGGCCAGCGCCGGCCCCAGCGAGGCGCGCAGCTCGGCCAGCTCGTACTCGTTGTCCTCGGTGCCGAGCGTGTCGCCCAGCTCGGTGGCGCTGTCGCCGTCGCCGATCGGGGTGGAGAGCGAGACCGCGTTGTAGGCGCGGGCACCCTCCAGGCCCTCCAGAACCTCTTCCTCGGTGACGTCGAGGTGGGTGGCGATGTCGGCCACGGTCGGGGCCCGGTTGAGGGTCTGGGTCAGCGTGCTGTTCGCCTCGGAGATGCGCAGCCGCAGCTCCTGGAGGCGACGCGGGACCCGGATGTTCCAGGTGCGGTCGCGGAAGTGCCGCTTGATCTCGCCGAGGATGGTCGGGATGGCGAAGCCGGCGAAGTCGACCCCGCGGGAGGCGTCGAACCGGTCGACCGCCTTGATCAGGCCGAGCGCCGCGGTCTGGGCCAGGTCGCCGGCCGGCTCGCCGCGACCGCTGTAGCGGGCGGCCAGGTGGTTGGCCAGCGGCAGCCACGCCTCGATGACCTGATTGCGCAGGCTCGCCCGCTGCGGGTGGTCCGCGGGCAGGGCGGCGAGCGCCCCGATCAGCTCGCTGGCGCGGGACTCCTCACCGGTCTGCGGCGCGCGGTGCACCTCGGTGGCGGACGGTGCCATGGTCATCGTGGTCATGCTGCCCTTCCTGTCCTCGGAGAACGGGTGGCCTCCCACACCGGTCGTGCCAGCCACACTAGACCAAAGGTCACCGCCAAATCAACCGAACGGACGATGGAGATTTACGGCTATATCGGACAAAAACGCATGGGATCCGGTCAGCGGGGTAGCAGCGGCCGGTAGTCGGCGGCGGTGAGCGGGAGCGCCGAGACGCTCCCGTCGGCCCGGGGCACCTCCAGCGGCTGCCCGTCCCGGCGGAACGCCACGCTGTCCACGTCCGGCCGTTGGGTGAGGCTGCACACGATCTGCCCGAAGGCGAGCACCTCGTCGCTGCGCCCGGTCTCCTCGCCGGCCTGGCGCACGTCGACCGTTGCGACGCTGCCGGCCAGGGTGGCCCCCGCGACCGCCACCGTGCCCGGCAACGCGGTGGCCAACCCGCGACCGCGCTCCCAGCGGTCCGGCCCGGCCAGCAGGTGCTGGAGGTGGGCGTCCACGCCGGGCAGACGGTCCGCCGGACGGGTGATCACCGCCAGGCCGTCCTCCCGGACGAAGCAGAACGGCTCGTCGACCCGACCCTCCGGGTCGGCGGTCGTGGTGCCGGCCGGGGTCGGGAACCGGCCGGGCGGCGGCTGCACCAGCCGGGGCTCGTCGTCGACCGGCACGCCGCACCCGGCGAGCAGCGCTGCCGCGAGCAACGTGGGGATCAGCCGGCGCCTCATCGGACCGCTCCGGGCAGCTCGACCCGGAACCGGGCGCCGGAACCCCGGTCCAGCACGACCGCCGTTCCGCCGTGCGCCGCCGCGTGCTGGGCCACCAGGGCGAGGCCGAGACCGGTCCCGTCGGTGTCGGCCCGGGCGTGTGCCGCCCGACCCCGGACGAAGCGGTCGAAGATGATCTCCCGGTCCGTCACCGGCACGCCCGGACCGTCGTCGTCGACCTCCAGGACGCCGACGCCGTCCTGCGCGCCGAGCCGGACCGCGACCGGGCCGCCGCCGTACCGTTCGGCGTTCTCCAGCAGGTTCAGCAGCACCTGGGCGAAGCGGCGACGGTCGACCCACCACCGGTGCGGCGCGCCGGCCGACACCTCCACCAGGTTCTCCGGCAACGACCGCTCGCGGCAGGCGGACCGCGCGAGGTCGACCACGTCGACGGTCTCCCGGTGCGCCGGCTGCTCGGTGCGGGCCAGCTGGATCAGGTCGTCCACCAGGCGCTGGAATCGGGCCACCTCGTCCGCCACCAGGCCAGCCGCGGTGGCGGTGCGCTCGTCCTGGTGGTCCCGGCGGCGGGTCAGGACGCTCGCGGCGGCGGCCAGCGTCTGCAGCGGCGAGCGCAGCTCGTGGCTGACGTCCGCGGCGAAGCGCCGGTCCCGGTCGATCCGCCGGACCAGCTTGTCGACCATCTCGTTGAACGAGCTGGACAGGCGGGTCAGGTCCGGGTCGGTGGTCGGGTCGAGCCGGGTGGCGAAGTCGCCGCCGGCGATCCGCTCGGCCGCGTCGGCCACCGCGGTGAGCGGCCGGAGGCTGTGCCGGGTGGCGTACCAGCCCAGCGCCGCGCCGGCTCCCGCGATCATGATCGCGACCGCGGTCAGCGCCAGCCCGACCACCTGGAACGTGTCCTCCACCTCGCGCAGCGAGGTCAACTCGTAGTAACCCAGCTCACCGGGGAGCGGCACCCCGACGAGCAGCGTCGGTTGCCCGTCCAGGCGGATCCGCTGCACCGCGGGCCGACCCTCGGCGACCACCCGTTGCAGTTCGACCGGCACCGAGCTGGCGCCCACGTCCGCGGTGCGGGCGTACCAGCCGTCACGCAGGTGCAGCAGCGGGCGTCGGGCGCTGCCGGTGTCCAGCGAGCGCAGCACGGCCACCACGTCCGGGGTGCCGGTGTCGAGGCCGGACCGGACCACCGCGGCGTCGTAGTAGGCGGCGCGGACGGCGGTGCGCTCCCGCTCGTCGAGCAGCGAACGGCGGGTCAGGTCGTAGGAGAAGAGGGCCATCGACGCGGCCAGCAGCAGGGCGCCCACGGCGAACGCGGCGGTCACCCGGGTACGCAGTCCGGGACGGCTCATCGCTGGAGCTTGTAGCCGAGACCCCGCAGGGTCACCAGGTGGCGGGGGTTGGCCGGATCCAGCTCGATCTTCTGCCGGAGCCGGCCGACGTGCACGTCGACCAACCGCTCGTCACCGGTCTCGTAGCCCCAGACGCGGCTGAGCAGCTGTTGGCGGGACAACACCTTGCCGGCGTGGTCGGCCAGCTCGCAGAGGAGCCGGAACTCGGTCCGGGTCACCGGCACCGGCCGGCCGGCGCGTCGCACCTCGCCGGCCTCGGCGCTGATCTCCAGGTCGCCGAAGAACTGCGCGGGCGCGGGGCCGGCCACGGTTCGGACCCGGCGGCGCAGGGCCCGCAGCCGGGCCGAGAGCTCCTTGATCGCGACCGGCTTGACCACGTAGTCGTCCGCGCCGGCCTCCAGTGCGGCGACGATGTCGTGGGTGTCGTCGCGGGCGCTGATCACCACGACCGGAACGTCGTCGTCGCGACGTAGCTGCCGGATACCGGTGAAACCGTCCATGCCGGGCAGCATCAGGTCCATCAGCACGTAGTCGGCCGGGTTCTCCCGCTGCCGCCGCAGCCCGTCCTCGGCGGTCGCCGCGCCGTAGGCCTCGTAGCCCTCCTCCTCCAGGGCGAGCTGCAGCGCGAGCCGGATGCGGTCGTCGTCCTCGATCACCAGTACGGCCGTCATATGGGCATCATGACCGGCTCGCCACGGGTCGCCCAATCGCGTCGGCCGTTCAGGGTTTTTGTCACCGAACCGTCATACAACCGTCCGGTGACCTCCAAGGTCGCTGACCAGAGTGGGAGCCGAACCGGAACCCCGTCACGGAAGCGACCTGATGACCAGCACCCTGCCGTCCGCCCCGCCGGAGTCCACCGTGCCGCACGTCCGGGTGGAGATCACCGACGAGCTGGACCTCGCCGGGCTGTCCGAGGTCGCGCACGTGCTGGACCGCGTGCTGGCGCTACGACCCCGGAAGGTGACGATCGACCTCGCGCAGTGCCGGCACGTGGACGCCGCCGCGATCGCGCTGCTGCTGGACGTGCACCGCCGCCTGGCCCGCCGGGACGCGGTCCTGGCCCTGGGCAATCCGCACCCCCGGATCCGGCGGATCCTGGCCACCGCCGGCCTGGGCGCGTCCGTGCCCGTCGTCGACACGCCCCGCCCGGCCGCCCGCGGCCGCGCCCGGGTCCCGTCCGCGCGGCGCTGAGGAGGAGTGGTGACCGGCAGCACGCTCGTCGGAGCGCTCGTCGTGGGCCTCGCCGTCGGTGCGGTGGGACGACTCGTCCTACCCGGGCGCAAGGCCGTCCCGGTCTGGTTGACCCTCGCGCTCGGCGTGGCAGCGGCGCTGCTCGGCGCGATCGTGGTCGGGCTGGTCGACCGGCGTCCCGGAGGCTCCCCGCTGCTGCCCCTGGTGGTGCAGACCGGGTTCGCCGCCGTGGCGGTCGTGCTGGCGGTGGTCGCCGCCGGCCGGCAGGCGTCGCCCGACCCGGCCGCCCGGCGGAAGGAGGAGGTGTGACGGTCGTACCGGCGGAACACCTGATGATGCTCATCTGCGACGGCTGTGGTGACAGCGTCACCGGCACGGGTGCCACGCTGCCCGACGCCGAGGTCGTGTGGACGCTCGTCTTCGAGCACGACTGGGTCGGCTCCCCCTTCGCCTCCGGGCCGCACCACTGCCCCCGGTGCAGCGCCCGGGCGGCGGTCGCCGACGACGGCCTGGGCCTCGACGACGTGGAGGCGGTCGCCGGGCCGCGGCCCACCCCCGACGCCGACGCCGCCGAGGCGGTACGTCGGGCGCTGGCCGACCGGTTGATCCGGGCCGACCGGGAGCTGGTCGACCTCGCCGGGCTGGAGGTGATCGACTCCGCCGGGCTGGGTCTGCTGGTCCGGGCGCACCAGGAGGCCCGGCGGGACGGTCGACGGTTGTGCCTGGTGGCGCCGTCCCGGTTCGTGCTCACCGTGTTGCACACCATGCGGCTCGACGGCGTCTTCGCCGTCGTCGACGACCGCGCCGCGGCGTCGGGCGTCGCGCCCGCCCCCCGGTCCTGACCGAGCAGAAGGAGCCCTCCCCGTGATGATGCCCTGGCCGTACCCGGACTTTCCGTTCACCGGCGGCGGGCCCGAGCCCGACGGCGCGGACGTGGCGCTCGCGTCGCTGGTCGCGCAGCGCCTGAGCACCGACTGGACCACCCGGCGCCAGCAGATCACGGTCACCGTGCAGAACCGGGTGGTCATCCTCGCCGGAATGGTCGCCGACCCGGAGACCCGTCGCGTCGCCGCCGAGCTGGCCTGGGACGTGCCGGGCGTGTTCGACGTCTGCAACGCGCTGCGGCTCTACGGCGGCCGGCGCGCCCGGCGCTGACCCCGCCGCGACGCCTCGGGCGGTTGCACGCATCGGCATCCGCCTCTACCCTCTGCGTGGGAGCGCTCCCCCGGGCACCGCGTCGACCTTCCGGGCAGGTTCACGTCGGGCATCCTCCGATCACCACCCACCAGATGGGACCTTCCCGCATGTTCTCCATCCCCCGGCCGTCCCGGCGGCACCTGTTCGTCGGCGCCGCCGTCGGCGCGCTCGCCCTGGCGGCGACCGCCGTCCTGCCGTCGACGAACGCGATGGCGGCGACCGGTTGCGCCGTCACCTACACCACCAACTCCTGGCAGGGCGGCTTCACCGCCACCGTGACGGTCAAGAACCTCGGTGACCCGGTGAACGGCTGGACCCTGGGCTTCACCTTCCCGGACGGCGGCCAGCGCGTGGTGCAGGGCTGGTCGGCCACCTGGCAACAGAGCGGATCCGTCGTCACCGGGCGCAGCCTGGACTACAACGGCGCGCTCGGCACCGGGGCCAGCACGACCGTCGGCTTCAACGGGTCCTGGACCGGGTCGAACCCGAGCCCGACCTCGTTCACGCTCAACGGCACGGCCTGCACCGGCGGCACCGGCACACCGCCGCCGAGCACGCCGCCCCCGACCACTCCCCCGCCCACCACCGCGCCGCCGACGACCCCGCCGCCCACCGGCACCACGCCGGTCGCGATCAACGGTCAGCTCCGGGTCTGCGGGGTCAACCTCTGCAACCAGTACGGCCGGCCGATCCAGTTGCGCGGCATGAGCACGCACGGGTTGCAGTGGTTCGCCAACTGCTACCCCGACGCCTCGCTCGACGCGCTGGCGAACGACTGGCAGGCCGACCTGCTGCGCATCTCGATGTACGTGCAGGAGCAGGGCTACGAGACCAACCCGTCCGGGTTCACCGCCCAGGTCAACTCGCTGGTGGACAAGGCCGAGGCGCGGGGCATGTACGCGTTGGTCGACTTCCACACGCTGACCCCCGGCGACCCGATGTACAACCTGGAGCGGGCGAAGACCTTCTTCGCCACCGTGTCGGCACGCAACGCGGCCAAGAAGAACGTGATCTACGAGATCACCAACGAGCCGAACGGCGTGAGCTGGTCGACCATCCGCACCTACGCCGAGCAGGTCATCCCGGTGATCCGAGCCAACGACCCGGACGCCGTGGTCATCGTCGGCACCCGGGGCTGGTCCTCGCTGGGCGTCTCCGAGGGCGGCGACTCCGACGAGATCGTCAACAATCCGGTGCGGGCACAGAACATCATGTACACGTTCCACTTCTACGCCGCCTCGCACCGGGACAACTACCGCAACGAGGTCGAGCGGGCCGCCGCCCGGCTGCCGCTGTTCGTCACCGAGTTCGGCACGGTCACCTACACCGGTGACGGCGCGGTGGACACGGCCAGCAGCAACGCCTGGCTGGACCTGCTGGACCGGTTGAAGATCAGCTACGCCAACTGGACGTACTCGGACGCGCCCGAGGGCAGCGCGGCGCTGCGGCCGGGCACCTGCGCGGCGGGCACCTTCGCCGGCACCTCGGTGCTCACCGAGTCCGGCGCGTTCATGCGTAACCGGATCCGCACGCCCGACAGCTTCCCCACCTCCTGACCGGGCGGCCGGCGGCGGTCCATCCCCTTCGGGCCGCCGCCGGTCAGCCCTCGATCAGCCCGCACCGGCGCCACAGCAGCCGTCCCGGGCCGGCGATCAGCCCCAGCTCGGTGAGGTGCTCGGCGATCCGCTGGGCGGACCACCGCAGGGTGGCCTGCCAGTGCGGGTTCGCGCGGGCCGCGGCCAGGCCGACCGCCGGCGCGATGCCGACCGCCGCGTACGCCCGCGGGTTCACCAGGCGCCGGGTGATCGAGTACGCCGCCCGGCCGATCACCAGGCGCGCGTAGCCGAGCGCCGCCGGGCCGGCCGCCTCCACCTGGCGGCCCAGCTCGTCGCGGGCGAAGCGCACGTGCCGGGCCTCCTCCACCACGTGGATGCGGGAGACCATCCGGATCAACGGCTGCAACGACTCGTCGGCCATGATCTCCCGCTGGAACGAGTCGAGGATCTCCTCGGCGATGAGGATGGCGGCGTACATCTGCGGACCGGTCGCGGTGGCCTTGAGCCAGCGGCCGAGCAGGTGGTCGACCGGGGCGGCCCGGTAGACCGGGGTGCCGATCGCCTCGATGAGCCGACCGAACATGATGGAGTGCCGGCACTCGTCGGCGACCTCGGTGAGCGCGTACTGGGCGTGCCGGCTGGTCGGATCGGCGTCGTAGTAGTGCCGGATCAGCATCTGCATGAGGATCGTCTCGAACCACAGCCCGGCGCTGGCGGCGCTGGCCACCTCGTGCTTGGTCAGCTCGACGCGCTGCTCCTCGGTCATGTCGTCCCACAGCGGGGTGCCGTAGAGGCTGCTGCGCCGTGGCGGCAGCCAGTAGGCCCCGGGCACCGGCGGCGCCGACCAGTCGAGGTCGACGAGGGGGTCGTAGCTGGTCCGCACCGAGGCGGTGAGCAGGCGGTCGGCGACCGCCTCCCGCGGGAATCCGGCCGACGTCCGCTCCATGACCCCTCCAGGTTGACGTAACTTCCAGTAACTGTTACGAGTGGTAGCATGCGACGCACCTCCACCGATGTCAATGGCTCCGGCGCTCCGGCGGCGCCGCCCCCGCCCCGGTCCGGCGGCCGGCGCGACCGCTGGGCCGACCACCGCGAGCAGCGACGTCAGGAGCTGGTCGCCGCCGCCGTGCAGGCGTTGCTGCGGTACGGCCCCGGCGTCGACATGGACCAGGTGGCGGCCACGGCCGGAGTCAGCAAACCGGTGCTCTACCGTTACTTCGCCGACAAGGCGCAGCTCTGGCTGGCGGTCGGCGAGGTGGTCGCGGCGCGGGTGGTGGACGCCATCGCGCCCGCGGTGGAGCAGGTACGCGAGGAACGGGCGCTGGTCGAGGCGACCATCGACGCGTACCTGAGCGTCATCGAGTCCGAGCCGACGCTCTACCGGTTCCTGGTGCACGACTCCGGCCTCCCCGGCCTCCAGCAGGTGGTCAGCGGCACCAGCCGGCAGGTCGCCACCGGGCTGGCCCGGGTGATCGGCGACCGGCTGCGCGCGCTCGGCCTCGACGCCGGCCCGGCCGAGCCGTGGGCGTACGGGCTGGTCGGGTTCGTCCAGGCGGTCGGCGACTGGTGGACCACGCACGGCCAGCCGATCCGCCGGGCCGCGCTCACCGACTACCTGACCACCCTGCTCTGGAGCGGCATCGAAGGCGTCCGACGCGGCGCGGACCTGCCGCCGGAGCTGACCCGCGCGCACGAGCGGATCGACAGGTGAGCTGGCAGGGCCCCGCCGAGATCGCCGGCACCCCGGTCCGGCTGCACGCCGGCGGCCGGTGGGAACCGGTCGACGGCCGCTACCACTGGGCCGGGCGCACCGACCCGGAGCCGCGCCTGGTACGGCTGCTGCGCTCCGGCCGGCGCGACGTGGAGGTCCGTGTCGGCGACCGGGTGACCCGGGCCCGGCTGACCGAGGTGGACCCGTGGGGCGGCGTCCGGGTCACCGGGGTCGGCGCTGCGCCCTGGCCGGCGGAGGAGGACTGAGCCGCACGTACCGTGGGGGAATGACGCCGACCGCCACCGTGCTGCTGGTCTTCGGTCGCGGGGTGGTGGCCGCCGACGACGGCTACCGGCTCACCGCCGAGAGCGCCGCGCGCACCGACGCCGCCGTGGCGTACGTCCGCGCGCACGCCGCCGCGTTCCGCCGCGACCCCGCGGCGCGGGTGGTGTTCACCGGCGGCTGGCCGCACGGGCCGGCCGGCGCGCCGGGCCCGCCGGCCGGCTTCCGGGAGGGCGAGCTGATGCGCGCGCTCGCCCGCGACGCCGGTCTCGACGCGCACGTCCGGTCGGCCGTGGAGACCCGGTCCCGGACCACGTTGCAGAACCTGGCGCACACCGTGCAGGACGGGCTGCTCGACCCGGCCGAGTTCGGCGTGGACCGTCCACTCGGGCTGGTCACCCATCCCTGGCACCTGCCGCGCGTCCGGCTGCTCGCCGGGCGTGCGCTCGGACTGTCCGGCCCGGCGCTGCGGGACGTGCCGGTGACCGGGCCGGATCCGGTGCCGGCGCGGCGGGAGCGGGCCGCTCGGGTCGCGTGCCGGCTCGGCTATCTCGGCCTGCGTACCCCGGAGGCGCTGCTGCGCCGCGAGCGCGGACTGACCCGGGCGGCCCGGCTGCTCGGCGGCGGGCGGGGATTCGCCGGCGGACGACCGGGGTAGAACGCTCGTCGATCGACCCGCGGACCTGCCGGCGGGCGAGTCCCCCGGGAGGTTTCCGTGATCGCGCTCGTGCCGGTGTACCGACCGGGTGACCGTCTGCCGCCGCTCGTCACCGACCTGGTCGCGGCGCTGCCCGGGGTCTGCGTGCTGGTCGTCGACGACGGCAGCGGCCCGACCGCCGCCGCGGTGCTCGCCGAGGCCCGCGCCCGGGGCGCGACGGTGTTGCGCCGCCGGGTCAACCGGGGCAAGGGCGTGGTGCTGCGCACCGGCTTCCGGTACGCCGTGACCGACCGTCCCGGTCACGACGTGGTGTGTGTGGACGCCGACGGTCAGCACCGGGTGGACGACGTGGTCCGGGTGACCGACCGGATGCGCGCCACCGGGGCGGCGACCCTCGGCGTGCGCCGGTTCGACGGCGAGGTCCCGGCCCGCAGCCGGTTCGGCAACGCGACCACCCGGGCGGCGTTCCGGCTGGCCACCGGCCGGGACGTGCGGGACACCCAGACCGGGCTGCGCGCCTATCCGGCGGGGATGCTCGGCTGGCTCGGCACCGTCCCCGGCGACCGCTTCGAGTACGAGATGAACGTGCTGCTGCACGCCGTGCGGGACGGGCTGCCGATCGAGCAGGTCGACATCGCCACCCGGTACCACGCCGGCAACTCGGGCTCGCACTTCTCCGCGCTCGCCGACTCGGTGCGGATCTACCGGCCGCTGGTCGGCTTCGCCGCCGCCCGCTTGTTCTCCCCCACGCCGCCGGAGCCGCACCCCCCGGTGGACGGCGTCACGCCCGCGCGTCCCACACCTGTGACTCGAACCCCCTGACCACCGGCTCAGCCCTGCCGGGCCTTCTGCCGCCGGTCGGCCTTGTTGATCACGAACAGCTTGCCGCGGCGGCGGACCACTATCGAGTTGGCCTTGCGCTTCAACGCGCGCAGCGAGCTCCGGACCTTCATCTGCGCCCCTCCCGTTCCCCCGGTGTCTTCTCCGGCGCGGGTACCCGCCGGGGTGGCGGTCATGCCCGGGGGCGGCCGGCACGTGCGGCCGGCCGCCCCGGGGCTCCGGTCAGGGGTAGCTGACCACGTTCACCGGCACGGTGTTCGTGCCCTGTGCGGTGCCGCCGGTGTCGTTGATGACGTGGGTGATCGACCCGTTCCCGCCCAGCGAGACGGTGAGCAGGTCGTGGAACCGGACGCCCGACCTGGTGGGGGCCTCGAAGGAGTGGTAGGCCGCGATGGTGGGGTCGACGTTGAAGTAGCAGTAGCTACCCATGCCCCATCCCTCGAACGTGGTGACCGCGTCGGCGACCTTGAACGCGGCGTAGCCCACCCGGGAGCCGTTCATCCAGGAGGCCGCGTTCGGCGGGTCGTACGGCAACTCGTTCTGGAAGAAGATCGTCCGCCCGTTGTTGCCGTTCCAGATCACCTCGTACTTCTGGTAGTGCTCGACGAAGAGCCCGAGCGCGGTGACGTTGTCGCCGTTGACGATCAGGCCGGTGTCGGCGGTGTTGACGGTCCAGCCGATGCCGGTGCCGTGGTCGCCCCGCCAGGCCCAGATGTGGTCGATCAGTGCGTCGTCCTGGTTGACCACCAGGCTGGTGGTGGCCTTGCCGGCGTGGGCGCCGCCGATGCGGAAGAAGACGTCCTGGATCGAGGTGGGGTTGGTGGCGTGGCTGGCGGCCGATCCGGCCGGGCCGACCTGGAGCAGTACCGGCGAGTTCACCGCGCCGGCGTCGAAGAGCAGCCCGGCGAGGCGGACGCCGTCGACGTCGGCGACCGTCATCGGCACCACGCCGTTCTGCGGCACCAGCGTCGGGTAGCCGATGCCGAGCACCACCGTGCCGGCCCGGTTGACCGCGATGGTCTGGTCGACGGCGTAGACGCCGGGGGTGAAGAGCAGGTTCAGGCCCTGGGCCAGGGCGGCGTTGATGGTGGCCGCCGAGTCGCCGGGCTTGGCCACGTAGAACTGGCTCAGCGGGATCGACGTGCCCGGGGTGGCGCCGCCGAGCCAGGACGCCCCGCTGGCGTTGGTCCGGGTGGAGGGCACGAAGACCTGGTAGGCGCCGCTCCCGTCGAGGTAGAGGTAGGGCACGTCGCGGCTCACCGGGGTCTGTGCCAGCGTGGTGTACGGCGGGTTCGGGAAGCTGGTCGCGGGCGCGCCGACCACACCGGAGTTGGTCACGTTCCACACCGCGTTGAGGTAGCCGCCCACGTTGCTGTCCCGGGTGTACCACTGCTGCTGCGAGTACGGCTGCACCACGCCGGTCACCCGGCTGTCCGCGATGTAGCCGCCGCTGGCCCAGCCGTAGCCGTTCGGGGCCAGGTTCAGGTCGCCCTGGATGTCCATCCGACGGAACGGCGCGGCCTGCGACACCGCCCAGCGGGTGAACCCGGCCGACGGGAAGACCTGCATGTTCGACGCCGAGCGCCAGAAGTTCTGGGTGGCGTTGCCGTTGAACCAGCCGGCGTCCACCGTGATGTCGCCGTGGATCCGCACATCGCCGGGGTTCCGGCCGAGCCCCATGATCGAGGTGTAGAAGCCGATCTGCGCGTTGATCCCGGAGTAGTCGCCCGGCTTGAACATCAACGCGTATCGCTGGGTGCCGAACTGGTTGGACTCCTGGGTGCGGAAGACGGAGTCGAGCTGGCCCTGGATGCTGGCGGCCGACATCGACGGGTCGAACGTGATGACGTTGGGTCCGAGCGACCCGCCGCCCGGCACGGTGCCGCCGCCGGTGGTGTGCACGGTGAACTCCCACAGCGAGTAGCCCCAGCCGGTGGCCCGGGCGGTCCCGTAGACGCGGACGTAGCGACCGGAGCCGTTGACCGTCAGGGTGTCGGTCCCGCCGTCGCCGCTGGTGGTGCTGTAGACGGAGGTCCAGGTGGCGCCGTCGGTCGAGGTCTGGATCTGGTACGCGCGCCCGTAGGCCGCCTCCCAGCTCAGCACCACCCGGCAGACGGTGCGGACGCTGCCCAGGTCGACCTGGAGCCATTGCGGGTCGGCGGCGGCGCTGGCCCAGCGGGTGCCCGGGTTGCCGTCGACCGCCGCGCCGGCGGGGGTGCCGGCGTTCTCGGTCGAGGAGGCGGTGGCGGGCCGGCCCTGGGCCGCGTTCGTCGCGGTGTCGCAGCCGCTGCCGCCGCCGGTGCTGCCGTAGACCTGGAACTCCCAGAGCGAGTAGCCGTAGCCGGTGGCGCGGGCGGTGCCGTACACCCGCACGTAGCGGCCGGTGCCGCTGACGGTCAGGTCGTCGGTGCCACCGTCACCGGTGGTCGTGCTGAACACGGTGGTCCAGGTGGCGCCGTCGGTCGAGGTCTGCACCTGGTACGCCCGCGCGTAGGCACCCTCCCAGGCCAGGCTGACCCGGGAGACGGTGGCGGTCGCGCCGAGGTCGACCTGGATCCACTGGGGATCGGCGAAGGCGCTGGACCAGCGGGTGCCGGAGTTGCCGTCGGTGGCGTTGGACGCCGGGGTGCCGGCGTTCTCGGTCGAGGAGGCGGTGGTGGGCCGCCCCTGCGACAGCAGCGGGTCGGCGGCGCGGGCCGGACCGGGCGGGCCGACCAGCGCCACGGCGGCGAGCAGGGCGGTCAGCGCGGCGACCTTCCGCCGGGCCGACCGGCGGGGTGGGGACAGCAGGAGTCGTACGGGTGACATGGGCATCTCCGGGACGGGTGGAGTGCGGGGCGGGGGTGGCGGTTCCGGTGCGGCGGACGGGTTCCGGCCGGATGACCGGTGCCCGCCCGTGCGGTGGACCATCCCCGCGCGCAGTGGCGCATGTCAATTCCCGAGCACTCCGCGCACACCTTTTTTCGCGCCTTGTGAAAAGTCCGGAACAAAGGCTCTCGCCATGATCGGATCCGGCGTGCCGGGGTGGTGGCACCGCTGCGGCGCGACGCCGCCACCCCGGCTGGTGGCCCGGGTCAGCGGGTTCAGGCCACGGCGCAGGGGCTGCCGTTGAGCGTGAACGCGGCCGGACTACCGGTGTTGCCGGTGTGGGTGGCCTGGAAACCGATGGTCACCGAGCCGCCCGGCGCGACGGCGCCGTTGTAGGAGACGTTGCGGGCGGTCACCGCCCCGCTGGTCGGCGCGTACGTGGCGTTCCAGCCACCGGTGATCGTCTGCCCGCCCGGCAGGGTGAAGGCGAGACTCCAGCCGTTGACCGGCGAGGTGGCCGTGTTCGTGATCGTCACGGACGCGGTCAGCCCGGTGTTCCAGGCGTTCACCACGTACCCGACCCGGCACGCGCCCGACGGCGGCGCCGTCGTGGGCGGGGCGGTGGTGGGCGGGGCGGTGGTGGGCGGGGCGGTGGTGGGCGGGGCGCTGGTCGGCGGCGTGGTCGTCGGCGGCGTGGTGCTGTCCAGGCCGAAGAAGCGGATCGCCTGGGCCGCGTCGACCGGCAGGTTGTGCGAGACGCCCTGCATGCTGATCGCCTCGACGGTCGCGGTGCCGCCGGTGCCGCCGTAACGGGTGCGCGTCCAGCCCGGCTGCGGACTGTCCGTGTAGGCGGGCGTCTGGCTCAGCCCGTTGATGTTGGTCCACTGGTCGATCTCCTCGCCGAAGTTCGGGTAGCGGAGCGTCTCGTCGTTGGTGCCGTGCCAGAGCTGCATCCGGGGCCGTGGGCCGGAATAGCCGGGATACGCGTTGCGCACCAGGTCGCCCCACTGCTGCGGGGTCTTCAGGACCTGGCCGTTGGCGCACTCGCTGTTCCACTCGGAGCCGTTGGTGGTGGCGAAGCACCCGAACGGCACCCCGGCGAAGGCCGCACCGGCGCGGAACACGTCCGGGTAGACGCCGAGCAGCACGTTGGTCATCATCGCCCCGGACGAGGTGCCGGTGGTGAAGATCCGCTCCGGATCGACCGGGTACCGCTCCCGCACGTAGTCCACCATGGACTTGATGCCCACCGGGTCGCTCCCGCCGTCGCGGCGCAGCGCCTGCGGCGACGAGACGTCGAAGCACTTGCTGCTGCGGGTGACCGACGGATAGACGACGACGTAGCCGTACCGGTCGGCGAGCGCCGCGAACTGGGTGCCGGAGTACATCGCGGGTCCGCTGCCGGTGCAGTAGTGGTTGACCACGAGCAGCCCCGGCCGGGCCGCGACGGTGTTCGGGACGTACAGATACATCCGCAGGTTGCTCGGGTTGGCGCCGAAGTTCGTCACCTCGGTCAGCGACGCCGCCGCGGCCGGGCTCGGGGCGGCCAGCGCCGCGACGGCGGCGAGCCCGGCCGCGGCCAGGGCCGCGCCGAGCAGTCGGAGTCTGCTCCTTCTGGACAGCATGGGTTCTCCTCGGTGGTGGGGACACCGCGCGGTGGCGCGTCGCGGCGTGGTCGCCGACGAGGCGCCTGCGAAGGGCGGCCCGGACCCTCGGAGACGAGATAGACGGTCGCAGATCGATGCGACCGAGTCGGAGTCTAGGCCCCCGGCCCGGAGTCGACAACCGGCGGCCGGTCCGGCAGCACCGCCGCGGCCACCCGGCGGGCCTGGCCCGGGCGGGTGAGCACGTCGACGTTGTCGAGGTACTGGTCCACCGCGCCGAGCGGCGGCCGGTCGCGCAGGCGCGGGTCGGTGATCGCGGCGCGCAGCGCCTCGGTGAACCGCCCCGCGTCGAGCACCAGGAAGGGCCGGTCGTGGAACGGCCGTGCGGTCGGCTCCACGGGCGCGGTGAGGCCGGTGCCGTTGGTCCAGTCGGCCACCGTCTCCAGCGCGCGGACCAGGCCGGACTGCCGGGCCGGCCAGTCACCCGGCCCGAGCGCGGTGGTCAGCGCGTCCACCACCGGCGCCGCCGCCGGCAGCGCGGCGAAGACGGTGCCGAGCCACTTCGCGTACGGGGGCCAGCGGCGGTGCGCCAGCAGGCCCAGGCGCATCAGGTCCCGGGCCAGCCCGGCGGCCACCACCCGGCTGCCCAGGTCGTCGCCGACCTCGGCGCAGCGGCCGGCCAGGTGCTCGGCCTGCGCCACCCGCTGCCAGCACGCCGCCAGGACGTGCCGCCAGACGTCGTCCGGATACCAGGCCAGCCGCGCCCGGACGGCGGTGAGCGCGCCGTCCAGCCCGTCGTGGAACACCGCCCCGCCGGTCAGCTCCGCCAGCCGCTGGGTCGGCGTCGCCAGCCAGTCCGCCGCCGTCAGGCCGGCGCGCGGGTCGACGCCCAGCCGGTCGCGCAGCCACGCGCCCAGCTCGTCGACGCTCACGCCGTGCCGGTCGCCGTCCGCCCGGAGGGTGCCGAGCCGGACCGTCGGCCCGCCGGCGAACCGGGTCGGCCAGCCGAGGAACTGCGCCGGCAGCTCCGCGTCGAGAACCGCCCGCACCGCCGCCGCGTCCGGCGCGGCGGCCACGAAGACCTGGGTACGCGGACCCCAGTCGTGGTCGGTGGAGCGCGCCGTGTCGAGGCCGAGCAGCTCGGACCCGCCGTCGAGCAGCCCGGCGGCGTAGCGCAGGCCGGGCAGCCGCCGGGCCAGCAGCGGGGCCACCACCTCGTCGTGGAAGCGGCGGGCCAGGGTCAGGCCGGGTACGAAGCTCACCCCGTCAGTCTGCGCACCGCGGACCGCCCGCGCCTTGGGGTTTCCCGGCGCCGTGCCGGCCTCCCACATCTCGTCGGAGGGCTGTGCCACGCTGGTCGGCGTGGCACACCGACCCCCGATCCTCCTGATCGACTCCCCCAGCCTCTACTTCCGCGCCTACTTCGGCATCCCCGAGTCGGCGGCGAAGACGGACGACGGCCAGCCGGTCAACGCCGTGCGCGGGTTCCTCGACATGCTCGCCCAGCTGGTGCGCACCCGCCGGCCCGACCGGATGATCTGCGCGCTCGACCACGACTGGCGGCCGGCGTGGCGGGTGGAGCTGCTGCCGTCGTACAAGGCGCACCGGGTCGCGCCCGAGGGCGGCGAGGTCGTGCCGGACACGCTGTCCCCGCAGGTGCCGATGATCCTGGAGGTCCTGGCGGCGCTCGGCATCCCCGCCGTGGGCGCCGACGGCTACGAGGCCGACGACGTGCTCGGCACGCTGTCGGTCACCCAGCCGGGCCCGGTCGAGGTGGTCTCCGGCGACCGCGACCTGTTCCAGCTCGTCGACGACGCCCGGCAGGTGCGCCTGCTCTACGTCGGCCGGGGTGTGGCCAAGCTCGACGACTGCGACGACGCGGCAGTCCGGGGTCGCTACGGCGTGCCCGCCGACCGCTACGCCGACTTCGCCGCCCTGCGCGGCGACCCGAGCGACGGCCTGCCCGGGGTGCCCGGCGTGGGCGAGAAGACCGCGGCCCGGCTGATCGACCGCTACGGCGGCCTCGACGGCATCCTGGCCGCCCTGGACGACCCCGGTTCCGGCTTCGCACCGGGGCTGCGCGGCAAGCTCGACGCCGCCCGCGACTACCTGGCGGTGGCGCCCAAGGTGGTCCGGGTCGCCACCGACGTGCCGCTGCCCGAGCTGGACCCGGCGCTGCCGACGCCCCCGGCTGACCCGGACCGGCTGCTCGACCTGGCGCAGCGGTGGAACCTGGCCGGCTCCTGCCGCCGGCTGGTCGACGCCCTCGCCACCCCCCGCCCCTGACGGGCCGAGCCGCGCCAGCGACCTGACCGCCTCCACCTCGGCGAAGTGGCGGCATCCGCGCCCACCGGACGCCGCCACCTCGCCGAGGTGGTGTCGATCATGTCCGGGGAGGCGGCCCGGGGCGGGTGACCGGTCGTGATTAGTTGATCACGGCCGGCGGTCGGTGCTCCGGCGCGACGGGAACGGGGCGCCGGGCTGGGCCAGGGTGGAGCGGCCGCGCAGGCCCACCGGGTCCGGCGCCGGTTCGGCCGCGGCCGCCGACGGCGCGCCGTCGAGCCGCGCGGCCACGTAGGCGGCGCCAGCCCGGTCGTCGTCGGAGGGGGCCGCGAGCAGCGCGTAGACCAGCCCGACCACGCCGAAGACCACGGCGAGCACGATCGGCACCAGCAGACCACTCACCTCGGTGCCGGTGGCCGCGCCGCGCCCCTCGTGCAGGTGCACCGACAGTGCGCTCATCCCGGTGAAGTGCATGCCGTTGACCGCGATGCCCATCACCAGCGCGGAGGCGATGATGGCGAGCGCCCGCCGGACGGTCATCGCCAGCCACAGCGCCACCGTGGCGGCCACCAGCGCGATGACGACGGACAGCGCCACCCGCAGCGGGTCGTAGGCGAGCGAGCCGTCCAGCCGCATGGCGGCCATCCCGGTGTAGTGCATGGCGGCCACGCCGGCGCCGGTGAAGAACCCGCCGGCGAGCAGCCGCAGACCGGTGAGCCGGCCGGTGCCCACGATGGCCAGGCCGATGCCGACGGCGGCCACCGCGATGGCCGTGCTGGCGGCGGTCAGCGGCACGTCGTAGCGGATCCGGGTGCCGCTGACGGCGAAGCCGAGCATCGCCATGAAGTGCATCGCCCAGATGGCCGTGCCGCCAAGGGCCCAGGCCGCGAGCAGGCCCCACCACGCCCGCTGGCCGGCGCCGGTGGCGGTCCGGATCCGGCCGGCGCAGACCAGGCCGAGCGCCGAGCCGAGCACGGACAGCGCGTAGCTGAGCGCGGGCGTGATCCACCCGTACTCAAAGTGATTGATCTCGCCCACGGCGACCTTCCCCCCGATCCGCTACCGACGCGTAACCCGCGCCTCGGACATGATCGGGCAGGCGTTGACCAGGCATGACACCGGCCCCCCGAATGTTCGGGGGGTGGTGTCACAGTGACGGACCGATGCGTCGATTTCCCGCCGACGGTGACCGAAAGTGATTGTCAGGCCGAGGCGTGGTAGGCCAGGACACCCCGGTTGACGGCCGCGATGGCCTGCCGCGCGGTAGCCCGCAGCTCCGTCGAGGCGCCGCCCGAGTCGGCCAGCTGGCCGAGCAGGTCGACCACCTGCCGCGCCCACCGGACGAAGTCGCCGGCCGGCATCTCGCCGTCGACCTGGTGCCCGCTGGCGAGCACCTTGGCCAGCGCCTCCCCGCGCGCCCAGCGGTAGATCGGCCAGGCGAAGCCCAGATCCGGCTCCCGGGTGACGGTCAGCCCACGCGCCGCCTCGTCCGCCTCGATGTCGCTCCACAGCTTGAGCGTCTCGTCGACCGCGTCGGCGACCGCGTTACGCGGCAGCGAGGCCCGCTCGTCGACGTCCCGCCGGGCCTCGAAGACCACCACCGACACGGCGGCGGCCAGTTCGGCCGGGGAGAGCCCGTCCCACACCCGGCGTCGCAGGCACTCGGCGACCAGCAGATCGGCCTCGGTCCAGATCCGCGCCAGCATCCGGCCGGCGTCGGTGACCTCGCCGTCGGCGGCGAGGTAGCCGCGCGCGGTCAGCAGCGCGACGATCCGGTCGAACGTGCGGGCCAGCGAACCGGTCCGCCCCGACACCCGCTGGCGCAGCTCGTCGGTGTCGCGCTCCAACCGCCGACGGCGCTCCGCCCAGCGGGCGTGCTCCTCCCGGTCCGGGCAGGCATGGCAGGGGTGGGTGCGCAGCTCGACCCGGAGCTGGCCGAGCTGGTGGTCCTCCCCCACCGCCTGGCGGGACCGCCCGCCACGGCGGCCGGCGTGCCGGTCCAGCCCGGTGCCGCTGACCGCCGCGGCCAGGTCGCGCCGGGCGGCCGGGGAGCGGTGGTTGAAGTGCTTCGGCACCCGGATGCGGGTCAGCACCTCAGCCGGGGTGGTGAAGTCGCCGGGGCTGACCCGCCCGGCCCAGCGGTCCTGGGTGAGCACCAGTGGGCGGGGCTCACCGAACCCGCCGGTGGCCGGATCGAGCACCACGGCCAGCCCGGCCCGTCGCCCGGACGGCACCCGGATCACGTCGCCGACCCGCAGCCGCTCCAGCGAGGCCACGGCCGCCGCCTTGCGCTGGGTCTGCCCCTGCCGGGCGATGGCCCGCTCCCGGTCGGCGATCGCCACCCGCAGCGCGAAGTATTCGTCGAAGTCGCCCTGGTGGCAGGCGGCGTCCGCGCCGTACGCCTCGATCGTCTCGGTGTTGCGCTGCACCTGCCGCGCCAGGCCGACCACCGACCGGTCCGCCTGGAACTGCGCGAACGAGGACTCCAGCAGCTCGCGGGCCGGCGCCGCGCCGACGCTGCCGACCAGGTTGACGGCCATGTTGTAGGACGGCCGGAAGCTGGAGCGCAGCGGATAGGTGCGGGTGGACGCGAGCCCGGCCACGTGCCGGGGGTCGGTCTCCGGCGACCAGACCACCACCGCGTGCCCCTCGACGTCGATGCCCCGCCGACCGGCCCGGCCGGTGAGCTGGGTGTATTCGCCCGGGGTGAGGTCGACGTGGGCCTCGCCGTTGAACTTGACCAGCCGCTCCAGCACCACGCACCGGGCCGGCATGTTGATGCCCAGCGCGAGGGTCTCGGTGGCGAAGACCGCCTTGACCAGGCCCCGCACGAACAGCTCCTCGACGACCTCCTTGAACGCCGGGAGCATGCCGGCGTGGTGGGCGGCCAGGCCGCGCTCCAGACCGTCGAGCCACTCCCAGTAGCCCAGCACGGACAGGTCCTCGCCGGGGATGGCGGTGACCCGCGACTCCACCACCCGGCGGATCTCCGCGCGCTCCTCCGGTGAGGTCAGCCGCAGTCCGGCGGCGAGGCACTGCTGCACGGCGGCGTCGCAGCCGGCCCGGCTGAAGATGAACAGGATCGCCGGGAGCAGCCCCTCCCGGTCGAGCCGGTCGACGATGTCCGGGCGCATCGGGCCCCGCCAGCGCGGGCCACGCCGGCCGCCGCCCGGGCCGGCGCTGCGGCCCTCGCCCAGCTCCAGCCGGCGCATCGTGTCGCGGGTGTAGCGCAGCAGCTCGGGGTGGACGTCGTGCTTGCGGGCCGCGTCCGCGTCGTGGAACAGGTCGAACATCCGCTTGCCGACGAGCATGTGCTGCCACAGCGGCACCGGGCGGTGCTCGGAGACCACCACGGCGGTCTCGCCGCGCACGGTGACCAGCCAGTCGGCGAACTCCTCGGCGTTGGAGACGGTGGCCGACAGCGAGACCAGCGTGACCGACTCCGGCAGGTGGATGATCACCTCTTCCCAGACCCCGCCGCGGAACCGGTCGGCGAGGTAGTGGACCTCGTCCATCACCACGTAGGCCAGGCCGTCGAGCGTGGCCGAGCCGGCGTAGAGCATGTTGCGCAGCACCTCGGTGGTCATCACCACCACTGGCGCGTCGCCGTTGATCGCGTTGTCGCCGGTGAGCAGACCGACGTGCTCGGCGCCGTAGCGGTCGACCAGGTCGTGGTACTTCTGGTTGGACAAAGCCTTGATCGGGGTGGTGTAGAAGCACTTGCGCCGGGCGGCCGGCGCGTCGTCGCCCGCCGGCGCGCCGGGCGCGCCGCGCAGGGCCAGGTGCACCGCGAACTCCCCCACCACGGTCTTGCCCGCGCCGGTCGGCGCGCAGACCAGCACCCCGCTGCCCCGTTCCAGGGCCTCGCACGCCTCACGCTGGAAGTCGTCGAGATCGAACCCGAGGTCACGGGCGAATTCGTCCAGGGCCGGGAAGGCGGAGGCCTGCGCGGCCCGGCGGCGCGCCGCGGCGTACCGCTCGGCGGGGCTCGACATGAACCCAAGATTAATCGGTACCGCCGACGACCACCGGTCAAGGCCGTCCGGCAGGGCGCTCGGAGCGGGTCGGTAGGGTGCACGACGTGCCGGACCGTACCGAACTGCCCCACGCCTCGAGCGGCGCCGACGACGCCGTCCGCCCGAGCCCGTCCCGCCGGCCCGTGGAGGCGGTGCTCTTCGACTTCCACGGCACCCTCGCCCAGGTGGAGGAGCCGCTGGCCTGGGTACGGGCCGCCGCGGCCGCCTGCGGGGTCGAGCTGGACCGGATCCGGGCCACCTCGCTGGCCGACCGCCTGCTCACCGCCGGCCGCGCGGGCGGGCCGTTGCCGGCCCGGGTGCCGCCCCGGCTGGCCGAGCTGTGGGCCGACCGCGACCTCTACCCGCACGCCCACCGGGGCGCCTACACCGGGCTGGCCGAGACCGTCGACACCGGCATCGACGGGCTCGCCGACGCGCTCTACGAGCGGGTGCTCGTGCCCGAGGGCTGGGTGCCCTACCCGGACACCGGGCCGGTGCTCGGCGCGCTGCGAGCCGCCGGGGTGAAGGTGGCGGTGGTCAGCAACATCGGCTTCGACCTGCGCCCGCTCTTCGCCTCGTGGGACCTCGACGCTCTGGTCGACGCGTACGCGCTGTCGTACGAGGTGGGGCGCTGCAAGCCCGACCCGGGCATCTTCCTGCGCGCCTGCGGCATGCTGGGCGTCGACCCGGAGCACACCCTGATGGTCGGTGACACCCCGGCCGACGCGGGCGCGGTGGCGGCCGGGTGCGGTGTGCTGGTGCTGCCGTGCGCCGACGCCGGCCGGCCGAACGGCTTGGGCGCGGTGCTCGACCTGGCCGGGGTCGGCTGACCGGGCGCCCCGGTTAGGGTCAGGGGCGTGACCGCCGACCGCCCCGTACCGTCGCGCGCGCCGGGCCGGCTCGGCGGGGTCGCGCTGGTGCTCGGCGGGGCGCTGTCCGTGCAGTTCGGCTCCGCGGTGGCCGCGCTGCTGTTCCCCCGGACCGGGGTGGCTGGGGCGGTCACCCTGCGGCTGACCCTCGGCGCGCTGCTGATGCTGGTGGTGTGCCGGCCCCGGCTACGCGGGCACGGGCGCGACGACTGGGCGGCGGTGATCACGTTCGGCCTGGCGTTGGCCGGGATGAACTCGATCTTCTACCAGGCGATCGGGCGGATCCCGCTCGGTCCGGCCGTCACGCTGGAGGTGCTCGGCCCGCTGGCGCTGTCGGTGCTCGGCGCGCGCCGGCTCGCCGCCTGGTGCTGGGCCGGGCTGGCGCTGGCCGGGGTGGCCCTGCTCGGGCAGGGCGGGTTCGACCGGCTGGACCCGCTCGGCGCCGCGCTGGCGCTGCTGGCGGGCACGATGTGGGCCGCGTACATCGTCTGCTCGGCCCGGGTCGGCGCGCGGTTCCCCCGGGCCGACGGGCTGGCCCTGGCCCTCGCGGTGGCCGCGCTGGTCACCCTGCCGTTCGGGCTTCTCGACGCGGGCGGCCGGCTGTTCCACCCGGCGGTGCTGGGGCTCGGCGCCGGGCTGGCGCTGCTCGCCTCGGTGCTGCCGTACAGCCTGGAGTTGGCGGCGTTGCGGCGGCTGCCCACGGCGGCGTTCGCGGTGCTGATGAGCCTCGGGCCGGCGATCGCCGCGCTGGCCGGGTGGCTGGTGCTCGGTCAGGCGCTGCACCCGGTCGAGGTCTCCGCCATCGCGCTGGTGGTCGCGGCGAGCGCCGGCGCGGTCCGGGCCGCCACGCCCCCGCCGGCACCGGTCCCGTCGACGCCGGCGGTCAGCGGAGCAGCCGCAGGGCCGACGGCACGGCGGTGACCGTCACCGGCAGGTCGAACGACCGTTCCCCGTCGACGTAGGTGGTGATGCCCTCGGCGGCCAGCTCCACGGTCCGCGCCCGGTACGCGCGCACCAGCGGGTGCGTCACGTGGGTGCCCTGGTAGATCCGCGGCTTCACCCGCATCAGGGTGCGCCGGTCGAAACGACCGCCCACCACCACGTCCAGCAGCCCGTCGGTCGGGTCCGCGTCCGGGCAGATCCGCATCCCGCCGCCGTAGCTGGCCGCGTTGCCGACCGCGACCAGCACCGCGTCCACCTCCTGCGGCACCCCGTCGAGGGTGAGCCGGTAGCGGCGCGGGCGCAGCCGGGCCAGCTCCACCAGGATCGCCAGGTCGTACCGGCGGGGCCCGCGCGGCCGGCGCATCCGGTTGGCCCGCTCGTTGACGATCGCGTCGAAGCCGGCCGCGAGCACCGCGCCGTACCAGCGGTCGTCGCCGCCGGGGCGGGACAGCCGGGCCAGGTCGACCGGGCGGGACCGGCCGGCGGCCAGCGCGGCGGCGATCGTGTCGACCGCCTCGAGCGGGTCGGCCGGGAAGCCGGTCTCCACCGCGAAGTCGTTGCCGGTGCCCGCCGGGACCGGCCCGAACGGCACGGCCGTGCCGGCGACCGCCTGCACCGCGCGGTGCACCGTGCCGTCGCCGCCCACCGCCACCAGCGCCCCGGCTCCGCCGGCCACCGCGGCGTGGCACGCCGCCTCCGCCTCCACCGGGGTACGGGCGGTCAGCAGCTCCACCGGGCGGCCGGCGCCACCGAGGCGCTCCAGGATCCGGGGCAGCAGGCCCCGGTGCCGTCCCCGGCCGGCGGTCGGGTTGGCGAGCACGGCGACGGGGCCGGGCGGGACATGATCGTGCGCGGTCACGGCGAGCACCGTACGGCACGAGCCGCGCCCGTCACCAGGGGCGACGTCGCCACCGCCCGGCGACGGGGCCACGACGCCGGCGGCGGTGCGCAATACTGCCCGCCATGCGACCACGCACGTTGATCGCCGTCCTCGCCCCGGTGGCGTTCGCCCCGCTCCTGCTGGCCGGTGGGCTCTGGTGGGCGCAACGGCCGGTCGAGCCGGCCTGGCACGACAACGCGGTCGCCGACGCGACCGACACCGTCGACCGGATCGAGGCGAGGTTCGCCCGCGACCACCTCTACACGGCCGAGGAGTTCGTGCACGCCGCCGGGCAGGAGCCGACGGTCACCGTGCTCCAGGTGCGCGGCGAGACGCACTGGCAGACCGGTGTGACGCTGGTGCTGCGGGTGACCGGGCACGGCGCGGGGGTCAACGGCCGGGGCGAGACGGTCGAGGGCACCGAGACGGTCTGCTTCCGGCTGCGCCTCGGCCCCGAGCGGGACGACCGCGACGACGACATCGACTGCCCGGCCGGCGATCCGGTGCCCGTCCCGCAGGACCCGTCGCTGGACGGCGTCGACGACCGGCTCCGCCGGGCGCTCAGCACGGCCGGCCCCGACGAGGCAGCGGTGCGCGCCGCCGTGGCCGGCCTGAAGCTCGACCCGGCCGTCCGGCAGGAGATCGCCGTCCGGGGCGGCACGGTCGGTGTCGCGTTGCGCGCGAGCCGGTGCGACTGCCTGCTGGCCCGCGTCGACGCGACGGGTGCGCAGACCTGGCGGCCGTCGCACACCCAGCTCGCCCCCGGCGAGCTGAGCTGCTCCGCCGGGCTGGCCCTGAGCAGCCAGTTCGGCCGCCGCGAACGCTGACGGCGCCCGGCACGGAAGGTGCCGGGCGCCGTCGGGGCCGATGCGTCAGGGCAGGTCGATCGGGCGCAGCACCCGGTCCACCGCGTGCGCGATCTGCTTGTTGCCCTTGTTGATGTCGTAGCGCACCACCCGCGCGTCGCGGTCGCTGGTGTCGGCGTCGACCAGGCGGACCTGCCGGCCGTACCAGCAGTGCTTCACGTCGACCTCGACGGTCGCGCCGAGCGCGGTCGTCAGGTCCGCGCCGTCGGCCTTCAGCGCCGCCTTCCGGTCGATCGTCGCGCCCGGCACCACGTGGTAGAGCAGCACGTCCTCCACGGTGTCCACACCCAGGCCGGCGACCGCGTCGAAGGCCGCCTTCTCGCCCGGCAGCTTCCTGGCGGAGGTGATGTCGCGGACCAGCTCGCGGAACGCGTAGTCGTTCGGCACGAACGCGGTCAGCGCGACCGTGCCGTCGGTGAGCACCTTCACCGGCGAGTCCGGCTTGGCCTGCAGCACCGTCAGGACCGCCTTGGTGAGCACGTCGAAGTCCCGCGAGTTGCGGTCGAAGCCGCTCTTGTCGGCGGTGAGCACGGCGGCCAGCGACCGGGTGCCCTGCTGCTTCGCGCCGGCCTGGGCGGGAGCGGCGACGGCGGTGGTGGCCACCGCCGCGGCCGTGGCGCCCGCGGCCAGGCGGGCGGCGAGACGAGCGATGTTCATCGGGGAGCCTTTCGTCGAGGCGACCGGATCCGTGACTGTCGTCACGACCCTTGCTTCGCCGCGACCGTCCCCGGTGGATGCACCCCGGGATCAGAAGGTGACGCGGACCTTCAGCGCGGTCCGCTCGTCCATCGCCCGGTAGCCCCCCGGCACGCCGTCCAGCGGCACCGACAGGTCGAACACCGGCGACGGGTCGATCACGCCGGCGAGCACGTCGGCCAGCAGTTCCGGCAGGTACGCCCGGGCCGGCGCCACCCCGCCGGCGAGCGCCACGTTGCGGTTGAACATCTGCTGCACGTCCACCCCGGCGCTGCCGCCGTGCGGCACCCCGACATAGCCGACCGCGCCGCCGTCGCGGGCGATCGAGATCGCGGTACGCATCGACTCCTCCGTGCCCACCGCCTCCAGCACCGCGTGCGCGCCGTGTCCGCCGGTCAGCTCCCGGACCGCCTCGACCGCCGCCTCACCGCGCTGCGCCACCACGTCGGTGGCGCCGAACCGCCGGGCGATGTCGGTGCGGGCCGGGTGCCGGCCCAGCGCCACGATCCGCTCCGCGCCGAGCCGCCGCGCGGCCAGCACCCCGCACAGGCCGACCGCGCCGTCACCGACCACGGCCACCGTCGCGCCCGGACGCACCCGCGCCGCCAACGCGGCGTGGTGGCCGGTGGCCATCACGTCCGACAGGGCCAGCAGCGCGGTCAGCAACCGGTCGTCGCCGGCCGCCTCGGCGGGCAGCCGCACCAGCGTGCCGTCGGCGTACGGGACGCGTACCGCCTCGCCCTGCCCGCCGTCGGAGCCCGGCGTGCCCCAGAACCCGCCCCGCGGGCAGGACGTGTGCAGTCCCTCGCGGCAGAACTCGCACGTGCCGTCGGACCAGACGAACGGCGCCACCACCAGGTCACCGACCCGCACCGAGGTGACGTCCGCGCCGACCTCCTCGACCACGCCGAGGAACTCGTGCCCGATCCGCTGCCCCGGTGTCCGCTTGGCCACTCCCCGGTACGCCCACAGGTCGCTGCCGCAGATGCAGGCGAGCACGGTACGCACCACGGCGTCGCCGGGTTCCCGGACGGCGGCGTCCGGCACCTCCTCGACGCGGACGTCGTTCGGGCCGTGGATGACGGTGGCGCGCATCGGTGGTTCCTCCGGGCGGTGCGGGCGGGTGGCTTGGCGCGAACACTAGACCGCGCGTCGCCCGCCCCCGCCGCACCGCCCCGACCCGGTGGTGGCGCTCACCCGATCAGCGGACGAGCAGCCGCTTGCTCAGTGAGGCAACCCCGTCGCCCTTGACCTTGAGCGTCCAGTTCCCGGCCGCGCCCAGCGTCACCACCGTCTCGGCGGTGCCGTTCGGCTCCGCCTTCAGCTCGGCGACCCGCTTGCCGTCCGGGTTGAGCAGGTAGAGCGTCCGCGCGCCGGCCGTCTTGTTGGCCACCTTCAGCGCGAGCTTCTCGCCCGGTTCGGCGATCAGCCCGTCGACGCCGGTGAGCGTGTCACCGGACAGCTCGATGGTGAGCGCCCGGTCGTACGCGGTCTCGGCCGCGGCGCTGGCCACCGTGCCGTCGTCGGAGACGGTGATCCGGGTCCGCACCCCGTCGCCCTGCCGGCCCGGCTTGCAGGCCACCTCGTACGAGCCGGTCTCCAGCTGGGCCCGCAGGTCACCCGTGCGACCCGCCGGCACGTCGGCCACCTCGGCGACCACCTTGGTGAAGCCCGCGCCCTCCCGGCCGTAGAGGTAGACCCCGGTGGCCTGCTGCCCCCGGTTGGTCACGGTGAAGGTGACCGTGCCCGGCGTGAACAGCGTGGTGGTGACCTCGCAGCTGGTGTCGGTGGCGGTCACCGGGACCTGCTCGCCCTTCGGCGCGGGCTCGTCGTCACCGCAGGCGGTGAGCGCGGTGGCGGCGCAGAGGGTGACAAGGACGGCGGCGGTACGGCTCTTCATCGGGCTCTCCGGAGCGGAGGTCAGCGCGCTGACCGGGGGTGGGGCGCCGACGCCACCCCGGGACACCGCCCCGGGGGACTCGGCGGAGTCAGCAGAGTCTAAGCGGGCGCGGCGTCCCGGCAAGGCCCGAGGGCAGCCGAATGTCCGCCTCCCCGCCGGCCGGGCATGATGGGCGGCATGCGGCTGGTCTCCCTGCTCCCCTCCGCCACCGAGATCGTGTACGCCCTGGGCCTCGGCGACGACCTGCTCGGGGTCACGTTCGAGTGCGAGGTGCCCCCGGCGTACCGCGCCGGCGTCACCGTGGTCGTGGGCGGCCGGGACACCCGGGGCATGAGCCCCGGTGCGATCGACGCGTACGTCAAGGAGCAGCTGGCGGCCCGCGCCGACCTCTACACGCTGCACGCCGGCGCGCTGGCCGAACTGGACCCGGAGCTGATCCTCACCCAGGACCTGTGCCGCGTCTGCGCGCTTCCATCCGGCACGGTCACCGACGCCGTCGAGCATCTCGGCTGCCGGGCCGACGTGCTGTCGCTCGACCCGTACACCCTGGACGACGTGCTCGACTCGATCCGCGCGGTGGGTACGGCCGCCCGGGTGCCCGACCGCGCGGAGGCCCTGGTGGACGGGCTGCGCGCCCGACTGGCGGCGATCCGCGCGGCGGTGGCCGGTCGACCCCGGCGGCGGGTCGCCGTCGTCGAGTGGGTGGACCCGCCGTTCGGCGCCGGCCACTGGATCCCGGACCTGGTCGACGTCGCCGGCGGCGAGCCGGTGGCCACCCACCCCGGGGCCCGGTCCGCGCCGACCACGTGGGCCGACCTGCGGGCGGCCCACCCCGAGGTGGTGCTCGTCGCGCCGTGCGGTTTCCACCTCGACGGGGCAGTCGACCAGGCGGCCTCGGTCGCCGGGCACTTCCCGGACGCGGAGGTGTGGGCGTTGGACGCGGACGGGCTGATCGTGCGGGCCGGCCCCCGGCTGGTCGACGGCGCGGAGACGATCGCCGCGATCCTGCACCCCGACGCCGTCCCCGCCGCCCGACCCGACGCGGCCCGCCGCATCGCCTGATCCCACCGGACCCAGGCCCGCACCGCCGGCCCTTGGTGTCGCCCGTGGCCCTTGCCACGCACCCGCAGCACGAGAGGGGCGGCCCGACGGCGCCTCCCAGTGACCATCGGTCAGCGCGCGGCACGGCCGTCCAGGACGACAGACCACCTTCAGTCGATATACCGCTGAGTCATCTTTATGACCCAGCGGTATATCGCTCCCGATGAGTCTCGCCCACTTTTGCCCAGCACTCGGCAACGCGCACTCGGGGAACTGACCGGGCCCTCCGTTCGCCGCACTCGTCGCTCGCCGCACGCGTCGATCTTGGACTTGTGGTGGGGAACGAAAGCGCCCATCACGGGCGTTCGAGGCGCCACAACTCCACGATCGGCGGTCACGTGGCGGGCGGGGCAGGCCCGAGACGCGCGAACGCCGTCCCCGTTGCCGGGGACGGCGATCGTGGTGCGGCGTGACGGGGACCGGTCAGGTCATGTCGTCGTAGCGGCGCTCGATCGGCGCCGGCGCGGCGACCGGCTCGGGCGCCGCGATCGGGGCGGACGCCTCGATCCGGGCACCGGTCGGTACCGGCTCACTCGACAGGTCCAGCGGCGACACCTCGTCGTCGGCGATGCCCGCGTAGACCTCCTGCCCACGCCCGCGCCGCCGGTCGTTGAGGAACGCCACCCCGACCGCGGCGAAGTAGAGCGCGGAGAGGCAGAGGGCCAGCGCGGTCATGCCGAACGGGTCGGGCGTCGGCGTGACCACCGCGGAGAACGCGAAGAACACGAAGATCGCCACCCGCCACCAGCTCAGCAGCCGCTTGGCGCTGGCCAGGCCGACGAAGTTGAGCATCAGCACGATCAGCGGGAACTCGAACGCCACGCCGAACAGCAGGATCAGGTTCGTGACGAACGAGATGTAGCGGGTCACCTCGAGGGTCGTCGCGATGTCGTCGCCGGAGACGTTGAGCAGGAACTCGAGGCCCTTGGTGGTGACGAAGAACGCCAGCACCGCGCCCGCGGCGAACAGCGGGGCCGCCAGCGCGGTGAAGATGTACGCGTAGCGCCGCTCGTGCCGGTGCAGGCCGGGCGCGATGAACGCCCAGAGCTGGTAGAGCCAGATCGGAGCCGCGATGATCAGGCCCACCCAGAGGCCGATCTTCAGGTTCAGCAGGAAGACGTCGGCGACGCCGAGCTGCACGAACAGGCACTTGCCGGTTTTTGGATCGATCGCCTGCGGCAGGTCGCAGTAGGGCCTCGACAGCAGCTCCCGGACCGGCGTGGCCAGCCAGATGCCGAAGCCGAAGCCGACCAGGATCGCGAGCGACGCCCGGAACAGCCGGTTACGCAACTCCCGGATGTGCTCCATGAGAGTCATGGAGCCGTCGGCCGCGCGTTCGAACGTGCTCGGGCCGCGCTTCCTCAACGCGAAGGCCACGGTGGTGGGGGCCCTTCCGGATCAGTTCTCGCGGACGCGCTGCACCGGGTCGACCGGCGGGGCGACCGGCTGCTGCGGCTGCGGGGCGTACCCCGGCTGCGGCTGCGGCGCGTAGCCCGGCTGCGGCGCGTACTGCTGCTGGCCCTGGATCGGCTGCTGCGGCGGGAGCGGCTGGTAGCCGTTCTGCGCGTCGGCCTTCTCGGCCAGGTCGCGGTCGTCGTCGTGCAGGCTCTTCGTCTCGGCCTTGATGATCCGCAGCGAACGGCCCAGCGAGCGGGCCGCGTCGGGGAGCCGCTTCGCGCCGAACAGCAGGATCAGCACGACCACGAGTACGGCGATGTGCCACGGCTTGAGGGCACCCATGGGAAGCTCCAGTCGCTCTGTGTCGGTGAGGGTGGGGTCGCCGCCCATCGTACGTGCGTCGCAGCGGCTTGCCACCCCCGGCGGCCCTGCTGGTGCGGGCCGGCCGGTGAAGTCTCGACCAACCCGAGTTGTCCCGTCAACCACCCACGGGGGCGCATTCGTGCACGCAACCGCCCCGGATCGCGCAGCTATCGCTCGCCGGACCGACCAGCGTCGATCACTCGCCGCGCCTGGCCTTGATCAACGCGATCCGGTCCTGCGCCACGGCCGCCCGCTCCTGCAACGACTCGGCGCGCGCCTGCAACTCCTCGGCGGCGGACCGCAGCGACTCCGCCTCGGCCTGCCGGCTCTGCAACGCCAGCGCCGAACGGCGCAACCGGGGCAGCCGCGCCACCACCGGGCGGATCGCCAGGGCCAGCACGACCAGCGCGAACACCACGACCCCGAGCACGATCCACATCACCACGGCGGTCAGCCTAGCGGGTGACGCCGGTGGCCGCCGGATCGGCGCTGCCGGCCGGGGTGGCGCTGCCGGCCGGGCTGGCGTACGCGTCGAGCGCGGCGACGGCCTGGGCGCGGACCTGCTCGGCCAGCTCGGCCGGGGCCACCACGGTCACCTCCGGACCCAGGCCGAGCACGAACCGGCGGGCCCAGCCCAGGTCGGTGACGCGCAGCGACACCAGCCACTGCTCGCCGTCGGCCTCGACCCGCTCGCACGGATAGTATTCGGTGATCCACCGCTCGCCCCGGCCGATGCGCAGCGTGATCAGCGGCAGGTCGGCCGAGGGCCGGAACACACCGTCGCTGAGGTCGTGCGGGCGGGCCTGCGGCGGCACCACGGCCTGCTCCGGCAGCTCGATGACCGCGTCGATCCGGTCGGCCCGGAACAACCGGACCGCCTCGGCCCGACGGCACCACGCCTCCACGTACGCCCGGCCGCCGACCATCAGCATCCGCAGCGGGTCGATCGTGCGCTCGGTGGTCTCGTCCCGGGCCGGCGTGTAGTAGGTGATCCGCAACGCCCGGCCCCGCTCGACGGCGGCGCGCAGCTCGCGTACCCGGGCATTGTCGCCGGGCAGACGGACCTCGACCGGCGCGCCGGCCAGGTCACCGGCGGCGCTCTCGATCTTGGCGAGGGCCCGCTCCACCGCCTCCCGGTTGGCCACCCCCGGCGTCTCGGCGAGCATCCGCAACGCCACCACCAGGGCCAACGCCTCGTCCGGGGTCAGGCGCAGCGGGCGGTCGATGCCGGCGTCGTAGGTGATCGTCACCCGGTCACCGTCGAACGCCATGTCGATCAGGTCACCGGGGCCGTAACCGGGCAGCCCACACACCCAGAGCAGCTCCAGGTCCTCGCGGAGCTGCCGCTCGGTCACGCCGAGGTCGTGCGCCGCCTCGGCGATCTCGATGCCGGGGCGGGCCAGCAGGTAGGGCACCAGGTTGAGCAGCCGGGCCAGCCGGTCGGCGGAGGCGCGGCCGGCGCGGGCCGCGGGGCGGGTCACCGGGCACCTCCCCCGGCCACCGCCAGCTCGTCGTGCCGGGCGGCGACCTCCTTCAACCGCTGGATGACCGCCTCGCGCACCTCCGGAGGTTCGAGCACCCGCACGTCCGGGCCGTAGCCGACGATCTGGCCGGCCAGGAAGTCGGCGTCGGCGTACGGCAGGACCAGCCGGTCGCCGTCCGGGCCGGCGTGGCTCTCCACCGCCCAGCGGCGCAGCCCGGCGGCGCGGCCCGGCGCGGCCAGCACGGTCGCCCGGCCGGTGCGTTCCACCGGCCCGGACCAGCGGGCCACGTGGCTGATCAGGTCCACCCCGGCGGGCGGCTCGTAGGCGCCGGCGTCACCGGTCGCGCGGACCGTGCCGACCACCCGGGACAGCCGGAAGCAGCGGGTCGCCGCGCGGTCGAGGTCGTGGCCGACCACATACCACCGGCCGCGCCAGCAGACCACGCCCCACGGCTGCACCCGGCGGCGGGTCGGCGCGTCCCGGTCGGGCACCCGGTAGTCGAAGCTCACCTCGCGCCGGTCCCGCGCGGCGGCGGTCAGCGGCGCGAACGCCGGGTCGACCGTCACCATCGGCTCCAGACCCAGCGTGGCCTGCGGGTCCACGTCGATGCCGGCGGCCCGCAGCTTCGCCAGGCCGGAGGACGCGGCGGCGGCCAGGCCGGCGTGCTGCCACAGCCGGGCGGCGATCCCCACCGCGGCGGCCTCGTCCGGCTCGAGCGGGATGTCGGGCAACGCGTATTCCCGGTGGGCGATCCGGTAGCCCGGCTCGGCGTCGAAGACGCTGGCCGTGCCCGTCTCCAGCGGCACCCCCAGCTCCCGCAGCTCGGCCTTGTCCCGCTCGAACTTGCGCTGGAACGCCTCGTGGTCCTTGGCGTCCTCCGGGTCGTGCTCGTAGCCGGGCACGGTCGCGGCGATCTGGGCGGCGGTCAGGAAACGCCGCGTGGACAGCAGGCAGATCACCAGGTTGACCAGGCGTTCGGTACGGGTCCGGGACACGTGCAAACGCTAGCAGCCCGCGCGTCCGACGCGGGCACCCGCGCGGGCGCGGCGCGGCCATCCACCCGTTCGTCTCCGCCGCGCGGCCGGACGAAGCCGGACCTAGGGTGATCGCATGGCGGATGCGGAAGTCAAGTCCGAGAGCGTCGGCACGGTCGTGGTGGCCGGCGCGGCGAACCTCGCCATCGCGGTCGCCAAGCTGGTCGCGGGTCTGATCTCCGGTTCCGCCGCGATGCTCTCCGAGGCCGCCCACTCGGTGGCCGACACCACCACCGAGGTGCTGCTCTACCTGGCGCTGCGGCGGGGCGCGCGGCCCGCCGACACCCGGCACCCCTTCGGGTACGGCAAGGAGAGCTACGTCTGGGCGTTCCTCGCCGCGCTGTTCACCTTCGTCGCCGGCGCCGGCTTCGCCATCACCCACGGCGTCACCACGATCCTCGTGCACGAGCACACGGGCAACTACCTGATCTCGTACGTGGTGCTGGCGGTCTCGTTCGCCATCGAGTCGGTGTCGCTGGCCCGGGCGGTGCGGCAGGTACGCCGGGAGTCCCGCCGCTGGCGCGCCACCCCCCGCCGCTACCTGCGGCTGACCGCCGACACCACCGTGAAGGCGGTCTTCCTGGAGGACACCGCCGCCCTGATCGGCCTGCTCATCGCCGCCGTCGGGCTCACCCTGTCCCACCTCACCGGCGACGAGCTCTACGACGGGATCGCCTCCATCCTCATCGGCGCGCTGCTGCTGGTGGTCGCCGGCATCCTGGCCCGCAGCAACATCTCGCTGCTGGTCGGCCGCGCCGTCTCCGAACGGGTGCACCGGCAGATCGAACGGGAGCTGGCGGCGGTGCCGACGGTGGACCGCGTCGACACCCTGATGACCATGTTCCTCGGCCCGGAGGACATCCTCGTCGCCGCCAAGGTCGACTTCCGCGACGACGCCACCGGCGCCGACATCGAGGCCGCCTCCGACGAGGCCGAACGCCGGCTCACCGACCGGTTCCCGGAGATCGCGTACGTCTTTCTCGACCCCACCCGCTCCCGCGGGCCCGCCGGGCGCGCCCGGACCACCCAGGAGGAGCGCCCGCCCGGCCGGGACGGCTGACCCGGCCTCCGGTCGCCCCGACGCCGGCCGATAGCGTGCCGACATGGTGCGATGGCGGTCCGGCACGGTCACGACGGTACGGCGGCGGTGGGCCGGCGCCGTCGAACTCGACGTCGCCCTGCCCGACGGCGCCCGGATGCGCGCCCTGGCCTACCCGGCCCTGGTCGGCGACCCGCAACCCGGCGACCGGGTGCTGCTCAACGCCGGCGCACTGCTGATGGGCCTCGGCACCGGCGGCTACGCCCTGGTCGTCGCGCTGCCCGACCGGCTCCCCGCCGACCCGCCGCAGGCCGGCGACACCCGCGACGCCGGGCACCTGGTCAAGGCCCGCTACACGCCGCTGCAACCGATCCTGCTCGGCGTCGACGAGGAGGCCTCCCCGCACCACGACCGGCTGGCCGCCGCCGAGTCGGTCGACGGGATGCCGGTGGTCACCGCCGACCTGCACTCCGCGCTGCCGGCGATTCTCGCCGGCGTGCACGCCGACGCCCCCCGCGCCCGGGTCGCCTACCTGCTCACCGACGGCGGCGCGCTGCCGGCCTGGTTCTCCCGCACGCTGGCCGGCCTGGCCGACCGTCTCGTCGGCACGGTCAGCGTCGGCCAGGCGTTCGGCGGCGACCTGGAGGCCAGCACCCTGCACAGCGGCCTGCTCGCCGCCCGGCACGTGCTCGACGCCGACGTGGCCGTCGTCGCCCAGGGCCCGGGCAACCTCGGCACCGGCACCCGCTGGGGCTTCTCCGGCGTGGCCGTCGGCGAGGCCGTCAACGCCGTCGCCACGCTGGGCGGACGCGTGGTCGGCTCGCTGCGGATCTCCGCCGCCGACCCCCGGCCCCGGCACCGGGGCGTCTCGCACCACAGCCTCACCGCGTACGGCCGGGTGGCGCTCGCCCCCGCGGAGCTGGTCGTGCCCGACGGCCTCGACCCCGACCTGGCCGCCGACGTGACCGCGGCGCTCGCGCCCCTGACCGACCGGCACCGGATCGTCACCGTGCCCACCGACGGCCTCGACGCCGCACTGCGGGCCAGCCCGGTCGGGCTGTCGACGATGGGCCGCGGGCTCGACGCCGACCACGCCTACTTCCTGGCCGCGGCCACCGCCGGCCGGTACGCCGCCGGCCTGCTGCGCTGAACGGAAACGCCCTCAGCCCAGGAAGAAGATCAGGCCCAGCCAGACGCCCACGATCAGCGCCAGCGCCACCGCCAGCACCCAGGTCGGCACGGTGTACTCACCGCGGCGGTTGCGTTCGATCTCGGCGCGGATCTTCTCCCGCCGCCGGTCGATCCAGTTGAGCTTCTCGGTGCCGCCGTCCCGCTCGCGGCCGGAGGTCCGGCCGGGCTCGCGGCCGTGAGGTTGCGGTTCGGAAGTCTCCATGGCGACGCCAGCGTACCGGTGCCGTGGCGGCCGGCGCCCCCGGCACCGGCCGCCCCCCCGACCTCACATGCTCGCGATCAGCCGCTCCACCCGCTCGTCGTACGCCCGGAACGGGTCCTTGCACAGCACCGTGCGCTGCGCCTGGTCGTTCAGCTTCAGGTGCACCCAGTCCACCGTGAAGTCACGCCGCTTCTCCTGCGCGTGCCGGATGAACTCGCCCCGCAACCGCGCCCGGGTGGTCTGCGGCGGCGTCTCCTTCGCCTCGAAGATCTCCGGGTCGGTGGCCACCCGGTCCACCTCGCCCCGACGCTCAAGCAACCCGTACAGGCCCCGCCCGCGCCGCAGGTCGTGGTAGGCCAGGTCCATCTGCGCCACCCGCGGGTGCGACAGCGGCAGGTCGTGCTTGCGCTGGTAACGCTCGATCAGCTTCAGCTTGGTGATCCAGTCGATCTCCCGGGCCACCGGGTCCAGGTCGCCGGTCTCCACCGCGCGCAACACCCGCGCCCACAGGTCCACCACCCGCTTGGCGGTCTGGTCGCCGCCCCGGCGCTCCACAAACTCGGTCGCCTTGGCCAGGTATTCCTGCTGGATCTCCAGCGCCGACACCTCCTTGCCGGAGGACAGGCGCACCTTGCGCCGGCCGGTGATGTCGTGCGACACCTCGCGGATGGCCCGGATCGGGTTCTCCAGCGTCAGGTCCCGCATCACCACACCGGCCTCGATCATCCGCAGCACGATGTCGGCCGTGCCGACCTTCAGCAACGTGGTGACCTCGTTCATGTTCGAGTCACCGACGATCACGTGCAGCCGGCGGTAGCGCTCCGCGTCCGCGTGCGGCTCGTCCCGCGTGTTGATGATCGGTCGGCTCCGGGTGGTCGCCGAGGAGACGCCCTCCCAGATGTGCTCGGCCCGCTGGGACAGGCAGTAGACCGCGCCGCGCGGCGTCTGCAACACCTTGCCCGCGCCGCAGATCAACTGCCGGGTGACCAGGAACGGGATCAGCACATCGGCCAGCCGGCCGAACTCGCCGTGCCGGGACACCAGGTAGTTCTCGTGGCAGCCGTACGAGTTGCCGGCCGAGTCGGTGTTGTTCTTGAACAGATAGATCTCGCCCGCGATGCCCTCGTCGTGCAGCCGCTTCTCCGCGTCGACGAGCAGGCCCTCCAGGATCCGCTCACCGGCCCGGTCGTGGGCCACCAGGTCGGTGACCGAGTCGCACTCGGGTGTCGCGTACTCGGGGTGCGAGCCCACGTCCAGATAGAGGCGGGCGCCGTTGCGCAGGAACACGTTGCTCGACCGGCCCCACGACACCACCCGCCGGAACAGGTACCGCGCGACCTCGTCGGGGGAAAGCCGGCGCTGCCCGCGATAGGTGCAGGTGACGCCGTACTCGGTTTCGAGGCCGAAGATTCGCCGCTCCATGATGAGACACTAGCCGCCCGGAGCCCCCGATGGGCAGCGCCGACGCTCACCGCTTGCGATCTCCCCCGCGCAGATCGGGGAGATGGCGGCTCCGCACGCGAAGGACCCCGCCACCTCGGCGAGCTGGCGGGGTCCGCAAGCGCACGTCACTCGGCGGGCTTGTCCTCCGCGTTGCCCTCCAGATCGGCCGAACCCGCCGACGTGGTCGGCTTCTTCGCCTCCTCCGTCGGCACCGTCGGCGTCTTCGCCCGGCCCGGCGCCGGGGGGACGTCCCCCTCCGCCTCGCCGTCCAGCAGTGCGGTCAGCGCCGCGCCGGTCACCCGCCGGAACGTACGCCCCACCCGGCGCCGGTCGAGGACCGCCACCTCGAGCTGGTTCGCGGCGATGGTGCGGGCCGCCCCGCCCTCGCCGCCGACGCTGCTCAGCGCCTTCATGGCGGCGCGGACCGCCTCGGACAGCGTCATCTCCGGCCGGTGCTCGTTCTTCAGCACCCCGGTGATCGCCTCGGCCTGACCGCCCATCGCCATCCGGCCCGGCTCGTCGTTCACCGAGCCGTCGTAGGTCACCCGGTAGAGGGAGTCGTCGTCCGGCGTGGCGCCCACCTCGGCCACGCAGATCTCCACCTCGAACGGCTTCGACTGCTCGGTGAAGATCGCGCCCAACGTCTGCGCGTACGCGTTGGCCAACGCCAGGCCGGTCACGTCCCGACGGTCGTAGCTCAGTCCGTTGAGGTCGGCCATCCGCACGCCCGCGCGCCGCAGGTTCTCGAACTCGTTGTACCGGCCCACGGCGGCGAAGCCGATCCGGTCGTAGATCTCGCTGACCTTGTGCAACGTGCTGGACAGGTTCTCGGCGACGAAGAGCACCCCGCCGTCGTAGCTCAGGACCACCGCGCTGCGGCCCCGGGCGATGCCCTTGCGGGCCAGCTCGGAACGGTCGCGCATGATCTGCTCGGGCGAGGCGTAGAACTGCATGGCCACGGCGGCGGTTCTCCTTCTTGCGGGACTGCTGACTCGATGGACGGTGGAAGCGGCGTCAGCCGCCGGGGTTCTCCATCCGGCCGGACACCACGCCCTCCGCGATCGTCGCCGTCTCGGCGTCGGTGAGCCGGTGGGTGCCGTCGGCCGTCGCGGTCATCACGACCGGGTAGATCCGCCGGGTCAGGTCGGGACCGCCGGTGGCGGTGTCGTCGTCCGCCGCGTCGTAGAGCGCCTCGACGGCCAGTCGGGTCGCGTCGTCGATCGACAGGCCCGCCCGGAAGCGCTTCTTCAGCGCGGACTTGGCGAACAGCGAGCCGGAGCCGATCGCGTCGTAGCCGGTCTCCTCGTAGGGGCCGCCGGTCACGTCGAAGCTGAAGATCCGGCCGGCCCGCGCCGGGTCGCTCGCGGCCAGGTCGAAGCCGGCGAAGAGCGGCACCACGGCCAGGCCCTGCATCGCCGCGCCCAGGTTGCCGCGGATCATCGAGGCCAGCCGGTTGGCCTTGCCGTCAAGCGAGAGCATCGCGCCCTCGATCTTCTCGTAGTGCTCCAGCTCCACCTGGAACAGTCGCATCAGCTCGATGCCGATGCCGGCGGTGCCGGCGATGCCGACGAGCGAGTACGCGTCGGCCGGGTGCACCTTCTCGATGTCGCGCTGGGCGATCAGGTTGCCCATCGTGGCGCGCCGGTCGCCGGCCATGACCACGCCGCCGGCGGCCGCGATCGCCACGATGGTGGTCGCGTGCGGCGCCATGTCGGCGGCCATGCCGGGCGGCAACGGCCGACGACCGGGCAGCATCTCCGGGGCGACCTTGCTCAGGAACGTTGTGAAGGAGGACGTCCCCGCGTTGGTGAACACATCTGGAAGACGCCCGGATGGATCAAAACCCGCTGCCACGTGGTTCCTCTCAGGTACGTGATCGCCCTGGCCAGGCTGTCGGGACTGTCCCGGAACTGGCCAAGACCACCGTTGCAGTTGAAGCAGAGTATCCCGCGCACCCATCCGGTGCGATGATCGTGGTCCAGATGTTCCGGATCGGGGCGCCGGCAGATCGCGCACACACCGCCCTGCTCGGCCAGGAGCTCCTGGAACTCCTTCTCGCCGACCCCGTAGCGGCGACGCAGGTGGTACTCGCGGTTGCCGCCGTAGAGCCGCTGCTTGCTCTCGTTACCGCGGGCGATGTGGCACGGCTTGCAGTAGCTGTGCCGACCGCTGGCGTTCGTCGTTCGCGGGAAATCGTCGACGGGCTTGATCTGCTCGCAGTCGGGGCACCACTTGAGGCCATCCGCTACCGGCACGGCAGCCCTTCGCTGCGGCGCGATGCCACGCTTCCGGCGACTCGCCTCTGAGCGAGCAGCGGCACACGTCCTGCAGTAGAAGGCCAGCCCGTCCGGGCGCCGCCGGTTACGGTGAAACGCCGACGCCGGCAGCGAGCGGCCACACTGGGGGCAGAGCCTGTCCGAAGCCTCCGGCAAATCGGACATAAGCCTCACTGGCCCCCTTTTTGCACATATCCTCTCACGAACTCCTCGGCGTTCTCCTCCAGGACGGAGTCGATCTCGTCGAGCAGGTCGTCGACGTCCTCGGTGATCTCGGCGTGCCGCTCGGCCACCTCGGGGTTGGCCTGTGCGGTGACCTCCTCGACCTCCTCGTGGGACTTGCCGGACTGGGTCTGACCACCCTCTTGCGTCGCCATGGTGGTGCCTCCTCCACGATCGCCTGCGATCAACTTACCTCGCGGGAGCGACGAAAGGCCCGTCGCGCGCCGGGTTCCGGCACTCGACGGGCCTTCCGGCATCCGGGTCACCCGCCGGTGAGCATCTCCAGCAGGTCCTTGGCGCTCTCGCAGCGGTCGAAGAGCTGCCCGACGTGCGCGCGGGTGCCCCGCTCGGGCTCCATCATCGGCACCCGGACCAGCGACTCGCGGCCCACGTCGAAGATGACCGAGTCCCAGCTCGCGGCCACCACCTCGGAGGCGTACTGCGCCAGGCAGCGGCCCCGGAAGTAGGCCCGGGTGTCCTCCGGCGGCTCGGTCATCGCGGTGCGGGTCTGCTCGTCGGTCAGCAGCGTCTTCATCGAGCCGCGCTGGACCAGCCGGTGGTAGAGCCCCTTCTCCGGACGCACGTCGGAATACTGCAGGTCGACCAGTTGCAGCTTGTGCGAGCCCCAGGCGAGCTTCTCCCGCTCCCGGTAGCCCTCCAGCACGCGCAGCTTGGCCACCCAGTCCAGCTCGTCGGCGCACTCGAACGCGTCGCGGCCGAGCCGGTCCAGCACGCTCTCCCAGCGGTCGAGCACGTCGGCCGTCTGCGCGTCGACGTCCTGGCCGTAGCGGTCGTCCACGAAGGAACGGACCCGCTCCAGGTAGGCCCACTGCACGTCCAGCGCGGTGAGCCGGCGTCCGTCCCGCAGCCGCATCAGGTGCTTCAGCGACGGGTCGTGGCTGACCGCGCGCAGCTCCCCGACCGGGTCGGCGATGCCCAGGTCCGCGCCGAGCGCCTTCTCCTCGATCATGGCGAGGATCAGCGACGTGGTGCCGACCTTGAGGAACGTGGAGATCTCGGAGAGGTTGGCGTCGCCGATGATGACGTGCAGCCGGCGGTACTTGTCGGCGTCGGCGTGCGGCTCGTCGCGGGTGTTGATGATCGGCCGCTTGAGCGTGGTCTCCAGCCCGACCTCGACCTCGAAGAAGTCGGCGCGCTGGGAGATCTGGAAGCCGCTCTGGCCGCCGTCCTGGCCGATGCCGACACGGCCCGCGCCGCAGACGATCTGCCGGGTGACGAAGAACGGCGTCAGGTACGCCACGATGTCGGCGAACGGCGTCTGCCGGCGCATCAGGTAGTTCTCGTGCGCGCCGTAGCTGGCGCCCTTGTTGTCGGTGTTGTTCTTGTACAGGTGGATGGGGTGGGTGCCCGGGATGGTGGCCGCCCGGCGGGCCGCCTCGGCCATCACCCGCTCCCCCGCCTTGTCCCACCGCACCACGTCGAGGGGGGTGGTCACCTCGGGGGTGGAGTATTCCGGGTGGGCGTGGTCGACGTAGAGCCGCGCTCCGTTGGTGAGTATGACGTTGGCCAGGCCGAGGTCCTCGTCGGCGAGCGCCTCGGCCGGGTCGTAGGCCGCCCCGGAGTAGGTGAAGCCGCGGGCGTCGCGCAGCGGCGACTCCTCCTCGTAGTCCCAGCGGGCCCGCCCGCCCCGGTTGAGTTCCGGTCGGGCCCCGTACGCGTTGACCACCTGCGAGGAGGTGACCATCGGGTTGGCTCCGGCCTGGCCGGGCACGGAGATGCCGTACTCGACCTCGGTGCCCATGATCCGTCTGACGCTCATCGACCTGCCCGCTCCGCTCGCCGTCCCGGTCCCCGTCACGTCGAGCGTAGTCGGCACTTCGACGGTAGGTGGCGCGCCGGGCCCCGGCGGGCGTCGTTCGACGGTCCTCGACGGCGGCCGGAGCGGTGCGGTGCGGACCGTCCGGCCGTCGCCGTGGTGGACCGACGGTCAGAAGAAGCGGTACGCCTCGGCGGCGGCGGCCTCGGTCTGCGACGCGGGCGGCGCGGTGATGTCGACCGGCTCGCCGAAGCTGTGCATCTTCATCTCGTTGTCGATCTTCCCGGCCGCGGTGTCGAACGTGTAGGTGAGCAGGGTGAGCCGACCCTCGCCGTCCAGGGTGGCCTCGAACGGCACCGTCTTCGTCTTGAGCACCTTGAACGCGTTGCGCAGGGTGGCCTTCTCGGCGTCGCTGGAGGCCGCCGCGATGGCCTTCTCCGGGTCGGCGACGCCGGTGTAGCGGCCGTCGCCGGCCGGTTCGGCGGAGACGACACCGCCGAGGATGCCGGCCTGTGCCCGGACGTCGAGGCCCTGCGCCAACTGCCCGTCGGGGCGGAGCCGGCTGCGGTCGAGCTTCATCCAGGGTTTGCCGTCGGACTCGTCCTGCTTGACGTAGACGGCGTCGGTGGTGACGACCATGCTGACCGGCTCGGGCGTGCGCATGTCTAGCGTCATCGCGCCCGTGGCGGGTTCGACGGCCGACCGCATGGTGACGGTCTGGTTGCCCGCCTTGATGGTGACGTCCATCTTGAGGGTCTTCTCCAGGCTCCGCTGGAAGCCCTGGCGGATCGCGGCGGGCGCGTCGGCGGTGGTGGTGGGCGCGGAGGCGGACGCCGAGGTGGTGGGCGCGGAGGCGGTGTCGGTGGTGGTGCCGCAGGCGGTGAGCAGGGCGGTCAGGCAGCCGAGCAGGGCCGGGGCGAGTGATCTACGCACGGGCAGACCCTAGCGGGCGCGGCCCGGTTTCGTGGCCCCGCCGAGGACCGACCGGGGCGGCGCCTGCGCGGCGCCGCCCCGGTGGGCCCAGGTCAGAGGTACTGACCGGTGTTGCTGGCGGTTTCGATGGACCGGCCGGCCTCGGCGCCCTTGCCGCCGGAGACGAGCGTGCGGATGTAGACGATCCGCTCGCCCTTCTTGCCGGAGATGCGGGCCCAGTCGTCGGGGTTGGTGGTGTTGGGCAGGTCCTCGTTCTCCCGGAACTCGTCGACGCAGGCGTCGAGCAGGTGCTGCAGCCGCAGCCCCTTGCGCCCGGAGGTGAGGAACTCCTTGATGGCCATCTTCTTGCCCCGGTCGACGATGTTCTGGATCATCGCGCCGGAGTTGAAGTCCTTGAAGTAGAGGACTTCCTTGTCGCCGTTGGCGTAGGTGACCTCGAGGAAGCGGTTCTCCTCGGTCTCGGAGTACATCCGCAGGACCACCGCGTCGATCATGGCAGCCACCGTGGCCTGCGGGTCGCTGCCGTGTTCGGCCAGGTCGTCGGCGTGCAGCGGCAGGCCGGCGAGGATGTACTTGGAGAAGATGTCCTTGGCCGCCTCGGCGTCCGGACGCTCGATCTTGATCTTCACGTCGAGTCGGCCGGGGCGCAGGATCGCCGGGTCGATCATGTCTTCCCGGTTGGAGGCGCCGATGACGATGACGTTCTCCAGGCCCTCCACGCCGTCGATCTCGCTGAGCAGCTGCGGGACGATGGTGTTCTCGACGTCGGAGGAGACGCCGGAACCGCGGGTGCGGAAGACGGAGTCCATCTCGTCGAAGAACACGATCACCGGCGTGCCCTCGCCGGCCTTCTCCCGTGCCCGCTGGAAGATCAGCCGGATGTGCCGCTCGGTCTCGCCGACGTACTTGTTGAGCAGCTCGGGGCCCTTGATGTTGAGGAAGAAGCTGGTGTGCCGCTCCTTGCCCTCCCGCTCGGCGATCTTCTTGGCCAGCGAGTTGGCCACCGCCTTGGCGATCAGCGTCTTGCCGCAGCCGGGCGGGCCGTAGAGCAGGATGCCCTTCGGCGGCCGGAGCTGGTGCTCGCGGAACAGGTCGGCGTGCAGGAAGGGCAGCTCCACCGCGTCGCGGATCTGCTCGATCTGCGCCTGGAGGCCACCGATGTCCTCGTAGTTGACGTCGGGCACCTCCTCCAGGACCAGTTCCTCGACCTCGCTCTTGGGAATCCGCTCGTACGCGTACGCCGAGCGGGGTTCGATCATGAGCGAGTCGCCGGCCCGGATCGCGCTGCCGATCAGGGTCTCGGCGAGGTGGACGATGCGCTCCTCGTCCGAGTGGGAGACCACCAGCGCCCGGTCACCCGGAGCGCCGTCGGGACCCGCCAGGATCTCCTTGAGCATCACCACCTCGCCGACCCGCTCGTAGCCGAACGCGTCGACGATGTTGAGGGCGTCGTTGAGCAGGACCTCCTGGCCCCGGCGCAGCTCGTCGACCTCCAGCGAGGGCGAGACGGCCACCCGGAGCTTGCGCCCGCCGGTGAACACGTCCACCGTGCCGTCGTCGTGCTTGGCCAGGAAGACGCCGTAGCCACTGGGCGGCTGGGCGAGACGGTCGATCTCCTCCTTGAGCGTCACGATCTGCGCGCGAGCCTCCTTGAGGGTGCCCACGAGCCGTTCGTTGTTCTCGGTCAGCCGCGCCAACTGCGCCTGGGTGGCCGCCAGCCGCTCTTCGAGCTGCCGGACGTGTCGGGGGCTTTCGGTCAACTTGCGCCGCACCAGAGCGAGCTCCTCTTGCAGGAACGCGACCTGCGTGGAGAGATCGTGGGCTTCCTTTTCCCACCGTGCGGCGCGCGAGTCCGCGTCGTCGCTGCGTGCCACGTCCCACCTCCCCGGGGGGCTTGAACGTTCTGACCTAACACTAGCCGCTATGAGCCCGATTCGGTCCTCCGCAACGCGCTCGTCACCGAAGCTTGATCGCCAAGGGCTGGTCGCGGGGCGGGTACGGGCGTTCGGGTACCGTCGGAGTGTGGGACGGGAGAACATGGGGGGTGCTTCGTGACCGACGTCGCGACCGACCAGTTGCAGGTCTGGGTGGATCAGGACCTCTGCACCGGCGACGGGCTCTGCGTGCAGTACGCGCCGGAGGTCTTCGAGTTCGACGTCGACGGCCTGGCGTACGTCAAGGGCCCGGACGGCGAGCTGCGGCAGGCCCCGGGCGCCCGGGTGGACGTGCCGGAGCACCTGCGCCTCGAGGTGATCGACTCGGCGAAGGAGTGCCCGGGCGAGTGCATCCACGTGGTGCGCGGCAGCGACGGCGTCGAGGTGGCCGGCCCGGAGGCCGAGGACTGACCAGTGACGGACACGACGGGCCGGGGACGACGTCCCCGGCCCGTCGTGCGTCCGTCAGAGCAGGGGCCGGCCGACCACCGAGGCGACCAGCCGGGCGAACTCCTCCAGCCGGGCGATCTGCCCGGCGCCGCCGTCGTCGAGGGTCTTGCCGAAGCGCAACGCGTCGTGCCGGGGCGTGCCCGCCACCTCGTCGCTGGGCGGCGCCTCGTCCAGCGAGCTGAGCAGCAGGTAGACGTCGATGCTGTCGATCCGGACGGTGCCGTCGTCGGTCCGGGTGAGCCGGCGCCGGCAGCCGACCTCGGTGACGGTGGAGACCGGCACCACGCGCAGCGAGGAGGTCATCGCGCCGGGTGGCCCCTCCCCCGGCGGGACGTCCTCGCCGTGCCAGAGCACCAGCCGGCTGCCGTCGCAGACGACGACCTCCTGCCACACCCCGTTCACCTCGTTGACGAAGCGTTCCAGGGTGAAGCCGAGGACGGAGGCGCCGCGCAGCACCCCGCCGAGCGCCTCCAGGGCGATGTCGGGGTCCCGCAGGTAGGCGCGGGCCGCCGACTCCAGGTCGGTGTAGGGCGACCAGTCGGGGAAGACGGCGGGCAGGTCACCGTTGCCGTAGCCGGGGTTGCTCACGCCACCTCCCGTCGGCCCGAACCGCCGTCACCGCCCGTGCGCCGCCGTCGGCTCCGGTGACCGGGACGGGCGCGCCGCCCGCCGCGCGCTCCGATCCGCTCGCTCATGCCCACCGTCTCCACCCACCTCGGTGTCGTCGTCCCCACGGGCACACATGATCCGCCCGCCCGCCGCCGTGCGCGCGGCGGGGGTCAGGACTGCTCCGGTTCCTCCGCCGCGCGGGCCGCCGCCGCCGCGCGCAGGGCGTCCCGGCGCTGCGCGTACGCCTCGGCGCCCTTGCTGGGCTTGCGCCGGCGCGGCGGCGCGGTCACCCCGGGGGCGAGCTTGCGCGCGGACACCAGGAACGCGGTGTGCGCGATCATCCGGTGGTCCGGTCGCACCGCCAGCCCCTCGGCGTGCCAGTCGCGCACCAGCGACTCCCAGGCCCGCGGCTCGGTCCAGCCGCCGCGCTCGCGCAACGCCTCGACCAGCTCGGACAGCTGTGGGGTGGTGGCCACGTAGCCGATCAGCACGCCGCCGGGGACGAGTGAGCGCTCGACCATGTCGAGCATCTCCCACGGGGTGAGCATGTCGAGGATGATCCGGTCGAACCCGGTCTCGGTGCTGTCGGCGACGTCGCCCACGTGCAGCCGCCAGGCCGGGTGCGGGCCGTTGAAGAACGCCTCGACGTTGCGCCGGGCGATCTGGGCGAAGTCGTCGCGCAGCTCGAACGAGTGCAGCTCGCCCTCGGTGCCGACGGCCCGCAGCAGCGAGCAGGACAGCGCGCCCGAGCCGGCGCCGGCCTCCAGCACCTTGGCGCCGGGGAAGATGTCGCCCATCGCGACGATCTGCGCCGAGTCCTTCGGGTAGATCACCTGGGCGCCGCGCGGCATGGAGAGCACGTAGTCCGACAGCAGGGGCCGCAGCGCGAGGAAGGCGGTGCCGCCGCCGGCGGTGGTGACCACGCTGCCGTCGGGCAGGCCGATCAGCGTGTCGTGCTTGAGGATCCCCCGGTGGGTGTGGAACTCCTTGCCGGGCTCCAGCGTCACGGTGTGCATCCGGCCCTTGGGGTCGGTCAGCTGGACCCGGTCGCCGGGCCGGAACGGCCCCCGGTGGACGGGCGGCAGGGCCGGGACGGTGGAGGTCTCTGCGGTCACGTGTTCGTCTTCCGTTTGGGTTCGAGGAGCTGGGCGAGGTCCGCGATGTGCAGCACGCCGACCACATCTTCGCCTGCCGTCACGACGTACTGCGCGCCCGGGTGGGTGCGGACGGTCTCCAGCACCCGCTCGCCGTCCGCGTCGACCGGCAGGGTGGGCAGGGCGGTCAGGGCGCGGGCCACCTCGTCCACCGCGAGCCACGGCCGCCGTTCCGGGGGTACGGCGGCGACGCGGGCCGGGTCGACCAGCGACACGGTACGGCCGGCGGAGTCGACCACGCTGAGCGCCGCGTCCGGTGTGCCCGTCTCGTCGCGGCGGCGTTGCGCCTCGGCCAGCGGGGTGCCGGTGGGCACCGGCAGCAGTGGCCGGGCCAGCCGGGCCAGGTCGACCAGGTGCAGCCGGCGGCCGATGCGGGCCAGCCGGATGGACTGCCCGGCGCCCCGCCACAGCGTCACCGCGACCAGCAGCAGCAGCGGAAGGGCCAGTGGGGCGAGCGCCCGGCGCAGGGTGAGCAGCACCACCAGGGCGAGGGTGGCTGCCGCCACGGCCCGGCCGACCCAGCCGGCCACCTCGGTGCCGCGGTGCCGGTCCCGGGTGAGCGCCCAGACCGCGGCGCGCAGCGCCCGTCCGCCGTCCAGCGGTAGCCCGGGCAGGCTGTTGAAGATCGCCACCACGACGTTGCTGACGGCGAGCTGGAACGCGAGCTGGTGGCCGAGGGTGCCGGTGGGCAGCGCCAGGGTGGCGGCGACCGCCGCGGCGCCGAGCACGGCCGAGACGGCCGGCCCGGCCAGCGAGATGAGCAGCTCCACCCGGGGGTTGGGGGCGTCCCGGTCCATCTCGGTGTAGCCGCCGAGCAGTTCGAGGGTGATCCCGCGCACACCGATGCCGTGGCGGCGGGCGGTCAGCGCGTGGCCCAGCTCGTGCAGCAGCACCGAGCCGAGCAGCGAGACGACGAACCCGAGGCCGACCAGGTAGCCGGCGAGGTGACCGAGGTCGAGCTGGCGCCGGGCCAGCGCCGCGTAGAGCACCGTGACCACCACGGTCAGCAGCAGCATCGAGGCGTCGACGCGCAGCGGCACCCCGAGGACCCGGCCGAGGCTCAGCCCGGGCCGACGCGGTCGTCGGGTGCGTTCCTCCACCCCGGCGATGCTACGCGGCGCCGATCATGGCCCGGTGCGGCGACGACCGACCTGTCACACGGGTGGCCTAACCTTCCGGGCATGACGGCGGAACCGGTGATCGACGCGCAGGGCGACCAGACGGCGGCACGGGTGCCGGTCACGGTGCGGGCGTCGCTGTCGCCGTCCCGGGCGGCCGACTTCAAGACCTGCCCGCTGCTCTACCGGTTCCGCAGCATCGACCGGCTGCCCGAGCGGCCGACGGTCGAGCAGGCCCGGGGCACGCTGGTGCACGCCGTGCTGGAGCGGCTGTTCGACCTGCCGGCCCCGGCGCGCACCCCGGAGTCGGCGGGCGACCTGGTCGCCCCGCAGTGGGACCGCCTGGTCACCGAGGAGCCGGAGCTGGCGACGCTGTTCGCCGACGGCGACGCGGCGGCCGCGCAGGAGTTCCTGCGTTCGGCGGCGGCGCTGCTGGAGGGCTATTTCGCGGTGGAGGACCCGCAGCGGCTGGAGCCCGCCGAGCGGGAGGCGCTGATCTCCGCGGTGGTCGATGACGAGCTGCTGATCCGGGGCTATCTCGACCGGCTCGACGTGGCCCCGGACGGCGCGCTGCGGGTGGTCGACTACAAGACCGGCGGCGCGCCGCGCGAGGCGTTCGAGGCGCGGGCGCTGTTCCAGCTGAAGTTCTACGCCCTGGTGCTGTGGCGCACCCGGGGCGTGGTGCCGCGGGTGCTGCGCCTGCTCTACCTCAAGGACGCCGAGGTGTGCGACTACGCCCCGGACGCCGAGGAGCTGGTGCGCTTCGAGCGCACCGTGGTGGCGTTGTGGCGGGCGATCGAGCAGGCCACCGCGCGGCAGGACTTCCGGCCCCGGCCGAGCCGGCTCTGCGACTGGTGCAGCCACCAGTCGCTCTGCCCGAGCTTCGGCGGCACGCCGCCGCCGTTCCCGGTGGCGAGCGCCGCGCCCGACCCGCTGGTGGACGCCCGCTCCCGCCCGGCCTCCCCCGGCGCCGACGAGTGATCCTTCTCCCTCCCGCGCAGGAGAGCGGGTTCGGGTCCGGCGCCGGGCCGACCTGACGCTCGGGCACGACCGACCGGCTGCCGGCCCGCCGGGCGCGCGCCGCGCCGCTCACCGCCGTCGTGACGTAGGCGTGGGGCCGCGTGCGCGAGCACGTCGCCCTCTACGGTGGGTCCTGCGGACCGGCCGGCGCCGGGCGGCGGCTTCCGGGCGTGCGCGCGGAACCCGGCCGGCGCGGTCCCCGCCTGACCACCACCGGGCACGACGAGGGGGACCCATGACCGACGGCGCCGCGCCCCGACCGGTCCGGGTCCTGCTCGCCGACGACCAGCCGTTGCTGCGCACCGGGTTCCGGATGGTGCTGGGCGTCGAGGACGACCTGGACATCGTGGGTGAGGCAGGCGACGGCGTGGAGGCGGTGGAGCTGGCCCGGCGGCTGCTGCCCGACGTGGTGCTGATGGACATCCGGATGCCCCGGATGGACGGGGTCGCCGCCACCCGGGCGATCGTGGACGCCCGGCTGCCGGTGCGGGTGCTCGTGCTCACCACGTTCGAGCTGGACGAGTACGTGGTCGGGGCGCTGCGCGCCGGGGCGAGCGGCTTCCTGGCCAAGGACGTGCCGGCCGAGGACCTGGTGACCGCGATCCGCACGGTGGCGGCCGGGGAGGCGGTGGTGGCGCCGCGGATCCTGCGCCGGCTGCTGGACCGGTTCGCCGACGTGCTGCCGGACCCGGTGACCGCCCCGCCCCGGGTGCTGGACCCGCTGACCGAGCGGGAGCGGGAGGTGCTGATCCAGGTGGCGCGTGGGCTGTCGAACGCCGAGATCGCCCGGGAGCTGTCGGTCAGCGAGACCACGGTGAAGACGCACGTCGGGCACGTGCTGACCAAGCTGCGGCTGCGGGACCGGGTGCAGGCGGTGGTGCTGGCCTACGAGACGGGGCTGGTACGGCCGGGGAAATAGGTGGCGGCCCTCACGTACCGTGACCAACGGCGGCGACGCGGGGTTGACCATGACGCGACGTGAGGTTCTACCGTCGGCGCCGCCGGCCGGTCAGGGATCACCCTGAGCCGGCCTGGGGGGCGACCCCCACCGGAAATTCGGCACGGATTCCGCCCGGGGTCGGACGGTTCCGCCGCCGGTGGCACCGAGGATGGAACTGCCGCACCGACCAGCGGGGGCGGTGCGGATCAGCAGCCAGACGGAAGAGGTAGATGACGTGACCGCGACGGTAGGCCGGCAAGCGCAGGCCGCGGCCCGGGCGAACGACGTGTGGAAGGTGTACGGCAGCGGTGAGGCGCAGGTCATCGCGCTGCGGGGGGTGAGCGCCGAGTTCGAACGCGGCCGGTTCACCGCGATCATGGGGCCGTCCGGTTCCGGCAAGTCGACGCTGATGCACTGCCTCGCCGGTCTGGACTCGGTGACCCGGGGCACCGTGATGATCGGTGACACCACCGTGACCGGGCTCAACGACTCGGGCCTGACGAAGCTGCGCCGGGACAAGGTCGGCTTCATCTTCCAGCAGTTCAACCTGCTGCCCACGCTCACCGCACAGGAGAACATCCTGCTGCCGCTGTCGATCGCCGGGCGCAAGGCCGACCCGGCCTGGTACGACACGGTGATCGACACGGTCGGGCTGCGGGAGCGGCTCGGGCACCGCCCGGCGCAGCTCTCCGGCGGTCAGCAGCAGCGGGTGGCGTGCGCCCGGGCCCTGGTCGCCCGCCCCGACGTGATCTTCGCGGACGAGCCGACCGGCAACCTGGACTCCCGCTCCGGCGCCGAGGTGCTCAACTTCCTGCGCAACTCGGTGCGCGAGCACGGCCAGACCATCGTCATGGTCACCCACGACCCGACCGCCGCCGCGTACGCCGACCGGGTGGTCTTCCTCGCCGACGGCCAGATCGTCTCGGAGCTGATCGAGCCGACCGCCGACACGGTGCTGGACACCATGAAGAAGCTGGACGCTCCGGTCGAGGTGGGCAACTGATGTTGCGGGCAACGCTGAAGAGCCTGCTGGCGCGCAAGCTGCGCCTGCTGCTGTCCGGCCTGGCGGTGGTGCTCGGCGTCATGTTCGTCTCGGGCGCGTTCGTGCTCACCGACACCCTCGGCCGGTCCTTCGACGCGGTCTTCGCCGACGCGTACGCCGAGGTCGACGTGAACGTCGCGGCGAAGCCGAAGGTGGAGCTGTCCGAGACCGAGGGCGAGCAGGTGGCCGCCCCGGTGCCGGCGTCGCTGGTCGAGCGGGTGAAGGCGGTGCCCGGCGCGGCGGACGTGCAGGGCGTGGTCGCCGCCGACGGCGCCCGTCTGATCGGCGCCAACGGCAAGGTGGTCACCTCGTTCGGCCCGCCGCAGCTCGGGGAGAACTGGCTCGGCGAGAGCGACCTGGTGAAGCTGCGCGAGGGCCGGGAGCCGCGCGCGGACGACGAGATCGTGGTCAACGCCGCGCTGGCCAAGGCCGCCAACGTGACGGTCGGCGACCGGGTCGGCGTGCTGACCCTGGCGCCGAAGAAGGAGTTCACGCTGGTCGGCGTGTTCGGCTACAGCGGCGGCCGGGACTCCGTGGGCGGCGCGAACGAGGTCGCCTTCACCACCCCGGTGGCGCAGCAGCTGATGCTCGGCAAGCCGGACGTGTTCAGCAACATCAGCGCGCGGGCCGCCGACGGCACCACCCCGGAGGCGCTGCGCGACGAGGTGTCCCGCGCGGTGGGGACCGGCTACGACGTGAAGACCGGTGAGCAGCTCGCCGACGACGCGTCGGCCGGGCTGAAGGAGGGGCTGTCCTTCTTCAACAAGATCCTGCTCGGCTTCGCCGCGGTGGCGTTGCTGGTCGGCACGTTCCTGATCCTCAACACCTTCTCGATCATCGTGGCCCAGCGCACCCGTGAGCTGGCCCTGATGCGGGCCATCGGCGCCAGCGGCCGGCAGGTCATCGGCTCGGTGGTGCTGGAGGCGGTCGCGGTCGGCCTGATCGCCTCGGTGCTCGGGCTGGCCGCCGGCATCGGGGTGGGCGCGCTGCTGGCGTACCTGTTCGGCAAGCTCGCCGGCGGTCTGAGCCTGGCCGGGCTGGGCGTGCCGCCGGCGGCGGTGATCGGCGCGTTCGCGGTCGGTCTGGTGATCACGGTGGTCGCGGCGCTGCTGCCGGCGCTGCGCGCCGCGCGCATCCCGCCGATCGCGGCGATGCAGGACGTGGCCACGCCGGACCGGCCGCTGACCAAGGTGACCGTCGGCGGCGCGGTGGTCACCACGATCGGGGCGGTGCTGCTCTTCCTCGGTCTCAGCGGCAACGCCGGCGACAACACGCTCGCGACCATCCTCGGTGGGGTGCTCTTCGCGTTCATCGGGGTGGCGCTGCTGACGCCGGTGATCAGCCGGCCGGTGGTCTCGCTGCTCGGCGCGATCTTCTCCTGGTCGGTACCGGGCAAGCTGGGCCGGCTCAACTCGGGTCGTAACCCCCGCCGGACGGCGATCACCGCCGCCGCGCTGATGGTGGGCATCGCGCTCGTGACCGGGGTGACGGTGATCCTCGACTCGGCCAAGGGCAGCATCAGCGCGCTGGCCGAGGACACGATCAAGGCCGAGCTGGTGATCTCCGGATCCGCGTCCGGGCCCCGCCCGCCGAGCTTCGACCCGGCGGTGCTGGACAAGACCGCCGCGATCCCCGGCGTGCAGCTGGTCGACGGCGAGTACGGCGACATGGCCACGGTCGGCGGCAAGCGGACCTGGGTGGCGGCGTCGAGCAACGTGGCGGCGTTGGAGCGGATCTTCGGGGCGAAGGCCACCGCCGGTGACATCAGCCGGCTGGCCCCCGACCAGATGCTGCTCAGCTCCGACACCGCCAAGGCCCGCAACCTGTCGGTCGGCTCGACCGTGCCGGTGCAGCTGTCCCGCGGCGAGGCCCGCACCTACACGGTCAGCGGCATCTACGAGAGCTCCCAGCTGACCAACCCGGTGGTGCTGCCGCCGCAGGCGGCCGCCGACTTCGCCATCCCGCAGCCCATCCAGGGCTTCGTGCAGCTCGCCCCGGGCACGTCGGTCGGCGCGGTGCAGCCGCAGGTCGAGCGGCTGCTGGCGGACAGTCCCGAGGTGTCGGTGGCGGACCGGGCCGCGTTCATCAAGCAGCAGACCAGTCAGCTGGACACGCCGCTGCGGATGATCCAGATCCTGTTGGCGCTGGCCATCGTGATCGCGGTGCTGGGCATCATCAACACGCTCGCCCTGTCGGTGCTGGAGCGGACCCGGGAGTTGGGTCTGCTGCGGGCGATCGGCCTGCGCCGGGCGCAGACCATGCGGATGATCACCGTCGAGGCGGTGGTGATCTCGATCTTCGGCGCGCTGCTCGGCGTCGTGGTCGGCACCGGCCTCGGCGCGGCGGTGGTCCGGGCGCTCAAGGACGAGGGCATCACCGACCTGGTCCTGCCCTGGGGTCAGATGGTGACGTTCCTGGTGCTGGCCGCGATCATCGGCGTGGTGGCGGCGGTGCTGCCGGCGATCCGCGCCGCGCGGATCAACGTGCTCGGCGCCATCGCCCACGACTGAGGTGCAAGGAAGGGGCCCTTCTTATCGCCTGAGCGATAGGAAGGGCCCCTTCCTAACGGTTGAGCAGGGCCGCGAGCAGTTCCAGGTCCGCCGCGGTCAGGCTCTCCACCTGGTGCACGCCGTCGGTCGCCGGCAGCGGCACCTCGGCCGGCACGGCGAGTACGGCGGCCCCGGCGGCGAGCGCGCTCGCCACGCCGGTCGGCGAGTCCTCGATCGCCACGCACCGCTCGATCGGCACGTCGAGCAGCCGCGCGGCGGTCAGGTAGGGCTCCGGGTGCGGCTTGGGATCGCCCACCTCGTCGCCGCAGACCACCGCGTCGAAGCTGTCCCGGCCCAGCGTGTCCAGGGCGACCTCGACCAGGGGCCGCCCGCTGGAGGTGACCAGCGCGGTGGGGATCCCGGCGGTCCGGACCGCCCGCAGCAGCGCGAGCGCGCCGGGCCGCCACCGCAACCCGGTGCGGAACAGGTCGAGGATGCGCGCGCTGATCCAGTCGGCGCTGGCCTGCGGGTCCCGCTCCGGTTGGCCCAGGTCGTCGTGCACGATCCGCATGGCGTCGGCCATCCCGGTGCCGACGATGGCGCGGCGGGCCGCGTCGGACAACGTGCCGCCGTAGACGGCGGCCAGTTCCTGCAACGCGACGTCCCACAGCTTCTCGCTGTCGACCAGGGTGCCGTCCATGTCGAAGAGCACGGCGGCGGGGCGTGGGCTGTTCAGCGGGGCCTCCTTCGGTACGCGTACCCGCCGATCCTGCCAGCCCACCCGGGCCCGGCCGGCGCCGTCCCCGATCGGGGTGACCTGCGGCATCAACCGAGGTCGCACGCCTTCAGCGAATTCTCGTAGCCGCTGAAGAACTTCTCGCTGCGCTGCTCGGCGGTGCCGTGCGCGCCCTCGGCGAACCAGGGCTGGTCGGGGTCGTCGCCGACGGCGAGCAACCCCTCCCGGAACTCGTCCAGGTCACCGTCGGCCAGGGTCAGCGCCCCGGAGCGCACGCTGTCGCCGAGGTACGCCCCGGCCATGCAGTCGGCCTGCAGCTCCTGCTGGATGGTGAAGTCGTAGCGGATGCCGAGGCGGACCTGCACCCCGTGGGCGTACTCGTGGCCGAGCAGGTAGAACAGGAACGCGTCGCCGATCTCCCGGAACGCCGAGACGGACCAGTTCACGTCGTAGGCGATGAAGTCGCCGGCCGAGCAGTAGACCGCGTTGTTGCGGGGCAGTGCCTGCCCGCCGCAGGACACCTCGCCGGCCCGGCTGTAGGGCACCACCCGCCGGATCGGCCGGAACCGCTCCCCGGAGGCGCGGAACTGCGCCGTCCAGTACTTCTCGGCCAGTGCGACGGCGTCCTCGAAGTCCTGCTTGAACTCGGCGACGCTGGTGGTGCCGTCGGCCCGGGTGGTCCGCGCTTCCGGCTCCGACCGGCTGCTCTCGCGCGGGGCGGGCTGCTGCGGCTCACCCTGGTCGAGCCCGCCGCCCATGCAGCCGGCGGCCACCACCGCGGCCACCACCAGCCCGGCGAGCGGCCCGAGCCGCCGACGTCGCGTACTGTCCCCCACGGTTGACCTCCCGGCTGTCGAACCCGTGCTCCGCTGCTGTACCCCCGGCCGACGCCGGTGATGCCCACCGGCTCTCACGTACCGGGGTCGGGAAACGTTCACGTGTCGACGGCGGTGAACAGCAGCAGCGACCGCTCGGGGTCGAACCACACCTCGGCGCCGCCGGCGGCGTCGTGGTCGGCGCTGCGCCGCCAGCGCACGCCGTCCGGCACGTGTCCGGTCAGGCCGGGCCAGACCTCGGGCGCCGCGCCGGTCACCGGCGTCCAGGCGTACGTGGTGGCCAGGGCGCGCGCGTCGGCCGGCGCGAGCCGCACCACGCCCTGGTAGCGCAGGTCGGTCGGGCCGGGAGCCCGGGAGCAGGCGAAGCTCGGGTAGTCGACCTGCCAGTGGATCTCCGGGTACACGCCGATGCCGGGCACGTCCCGGTCGGTCCAGCGCCGGTCGGTGCGGATCGTCGCCTCCTCGGCGGCGACCCGGGCCGCGCAGTCCCGCTCCCCGGTGTCGGCGGACCGGGCGAGCCGGAACGCGCCGCCGCAGGCGGCCAGCAGGACCACGCCGAGCGCGGTGGACGCGGCCAGCAGCCAGGAACGTCGGGTCACGCCGGCAGGGTAGCCACCGCCGGCCACCGTGGACCGCCCCGGTACAGTCGCCGCCGTGAACCCGCAGGTGGCCCACGCGAGCATCGTCTACTGGCGACGCAGCCTCTGGAACGGCATGCGGTGCGTGCCGGTGCTGATGACCCTCGACCAGGGCTGGCTACGCGCCCGGGACCGGCACGGTGTGGAGGTGTTCGCCGTGCCCGCCGGCCAGGTGGGCGGCCGGTTGACCCGCCTTGGCACGCTGCTGCTCGACGTCGGCGGGCGCCGCTACGCCCTGGTCGGGCGCGGGTCCGACGCGTCGCCGCGGCCCAGCACCGACCAGGAGCGCGGGTGCGCGGACTTCTGGTCCCGGCACACCCCGCCGACCGGCGACGGACCGGGTGTGCTGGACCAGGTCCTCAACGGCGCGGCGGCGTTCCGGACCCGGTCCTGGCGCGACGCCCTGGCGCGCGCCGGCGCGCCGCTGCGCTGACCGGGGGCAGCGCGCGGCGGCTGCAGCCCCTAGGCTCCGCCGCATGATCGACATCGACTTCGACGCCCACGAGCGCTCCCGCTGGGCCGGGCGGGCGCGGGCCTACGGGCGCAGCTTCGGCGGGCTCTGCGCGTACCCGACGGCGGCGCTGCTGGCCGCGGCGCGGGTGCGGGCCGGGCAGCGGGTGCTCGACGTCGGCACCGGGCCCGGCACCGTCGCGGCGGCCGCGCTCGGCCGTGGCGCCGCCGTGGTGGCGGTCGACGCGGAGGCCAGCATGCTGGCGGAGGCCCGGGCGACCGCGGCCGGCGCCGGCCTGGTCGGCGGCGCGCTGCCGCGGTTGCCCCTGCCCGACGCCCGGTTCGACGCGGCGGTGGCCAACTTCGTGCTCAACCACGTCGGCGACCCGGCCGCCGCGCTGGTGGAGCTGCGCCGGGTGGTACGCCCCGGCGGGCGGGTGGCGGTGACGCTCTGGCCGTCGCCGCATCCGCCGTTGCAACGCCTGTGGGGCGAGGCCATCAGCGCCGCCGGCGTGACCCCGCCGGCGGACCTGCCTCGACTGGCGCCCGGGCGGGACTTCCCGCGCACCGAGGCCGGCGTGACCGGCCTGCTGAGCGCCGCCGGGCTGACCGACGTCGCGTGCACGACCCTGACCTGGACCCATCGCACGGATCCGGAGGACTGGTGGGCCGGGCCGGCGGCCGGCATCAGCGCGGTCGGCCTCGTCGTGCAACGGCAGGAGCCCGCGGCGCGGGACCGCATCCGCCGGGAGTACGACCGGCTCACCGCCGCGTTCCGGGAGGCCGACGGGCGGTTGGCGCTGCCGACGGCCGCGCTGCTCGGTTCGGCCTCGGTCGCCTGATCCCGGCGCGGTCAGTCCAGGCCACGCATGATGTGCGGCTCGCCGTCGTCGTCGCCGAAGCAGCGGTGCAGCACCTGGGCGCGGGCCCACAGGTCGAGGCTGCTGGGCGGCCCGACCGGCGGTGGCCCGGCCGGTGCGCTCAGCACGGGGGCCGGGTCCGGCGGAACCTTCGACGTCACCTCGTCGGTCATCTCCGCCCCTTTCGTCGTACCCATGCTCGCCCTCGGGCGTCTCCGCCGCATCAACCGGACGGCGCGGGCGTGGACGCGGCGCTCCTGGACCGGGCGCCGGCCCGTACTCCGGTGACGGTAGCCCGCCGGGCCGGCCGGCACAGCCGTATTCCCGACGTCCGAGCAGGTGGCGGCCGATCGTCATCCGATGTTCACGGAAGTTGATCTGGCTCATTACTTCTACATCTGTCTATATGGGTGCAGGTATTCGCCATCCCGTCGGACGGAGTTCCCATGTCCCGCACCCTGCGCGCCACGGCCATCAGCCTGGCCGCGATCGTGGCCGCCACCCTCGGCCTCACCGCCCCCGCCCCGGCCGCCGGCTACTCGGCCCCGCTCACCACCGCCGTCGCCGGCCTCACCGTCGCCGCCGAGGTCCGCACCGGATACAGCCGCGACCTGTTCCCGCACTGGATCGACGCCGACGGCGACGGCTGCCACACCCGCAACGAGGTGCTCTACGCCGAGGCCACCACCAAACCGACGATCAGCGGCACCTGCACGCTCTCCGGCGGCCGCTGGTACTCCTACTACGACGCCGCGACCTGGACGGCCACCGGCGATGTGGACATCGACCACATGGTGCCGTTGGCCGAGGCGTGGGACTCCGGCGCGCGGAGCTGGACCACCAGCCGCCGCCAGGCGTACGCGAACGACCTGGGTGACGCCCGCGCGCTGGCGGCGGTCACCGACAACGTCAACCAGGCCAAGGGCGACCAGGACCCGGCGACGTGGCTGCCGCCGTACGCCTCGGCCCGCTGCCGCTACGTCGGCGAGTGGGTGGCGGTGAAGATCCGGTGGCGGCTCACCGTGGACAGCGCGGAGAAGAGCGCGCTGACCAGCTGGGCGAACAACTGCCCGGCGGCGACGATCTCGGTCACCTACGCGTACTGATCCGCCGTCCCCGCCCCGGGCCGCCCGGTCCGGGGCGGGCACCCGGCATGATGGGACGACATGAGCGCGGAGCACGAGGAACCGGCCACCGCCCGGCTGTCCCCGCGCCGCCCCACCGCCATGACCTCAGCCCCGCGACTTGCATCCGGTACCCGGGTACGGGCTTACCGTCGGGGAGTGAGCGACGAACACGGATCCTCCTGGGTGCCCGACGCCTGCGCCCTGCCGACCACCGAACGGCCGCTGCGGCTGGCCGAGTTCGACAGGCTGTTCCGCGCCGCCGTCCGCGCCGTCGACCGGCCGTCGGCCCGGCACCTGCGGCTGCGCCTCGACGGGGCCGACCAGGTCGAACGCACGGCTCGCGATCTCGCCGCGCGCGAATCGGCGTGCTGCTCGTTCTTCACCTTCGACCTCGCCCGGCCGGACGACGGGCCGCTGACCCTCGACATCCGGGTGCCGGCGGCCCACACCGACGTCCTCGACGCTCTCGCCGCCCGGGCCGTGTCCCGCCACGACCGATGACCGCCGAGCCCGGGCTGCGCAGCGGCCAGCTCGCCGCCGCGGTGGGGGTCAACGTGCAGACGTTGCGCTACTACGAGCGGCGCGGGCTGCTCGCCGCGCCCCGCCGTTCGCCGGGCGGACACCGCCTCTACCCCGCCGAGGCCGTCACCCTGCTGCGGGTGGTCAAGGCCGCGCAACGCCTCGGCTTCACCCTCGCTGAGGTCACCGACCTGATCACGGCGGCCCGGCGCACGCCCCGCGCCGACAGCGGCCTACAGGCCCGCGCCCGGGACAAGCTCGCCGAGGCGGAGCAGCGGCTCGCCGACCTCACGGTCGTGCGCGACACGCTGCGCGCCGCCGTCGCGGCCGGCTGCGACGACCTGGTCGCCTGCGCCGCCAGTCCCCGCTGTCCCCTGCCCTTCGACGAGCTCGCCGAGCTCGCTGACCTGCGCCGCGCGACCGTCACGCTACGGTCGGACGCATGACGGTCGCGCGTTCCATCCGGCTGTTCCTGATCGCCGCGCTGGCCGAGATCGGCGGCGCCTGGCTGGTCTGGCAGGGCTGGCGGGAGAACCGAGGGCTGCTCTGGATCGCCGCCGGGGTGATCGCGCTCGGCCTCTACGGATTCGTGGCCACCTTCCAACCCGACCCGAACTTCGGCCGGATCCTCGCCGCCTACGGCGGCATCTTCGTCGCCGGCTCGCTGGCCTGGGGCATGGTGGTCGACAGCTTCCGCCCCGACCGTTACGACCTGGTCGGCGCGGCCATCTGCCTGGTCGGCGTCGCCGTCATCATGTACGCGCCGCGAGCGAGCTGAGCCCACCTGCTGTTCGTGCCGCGGACGCCGACCACGAGATCCGGGTACGGGGCACGCGGGCGCCCGGCTTCGACGAGCTGGTGGTGACCTGGCCGCGCCGTCGGTTGCGCGGCTGGCGCGGCCGGGTCGGCTTCGGCGACCGGGAACAACAGTCGGACCATCCGCTCCGCGACCCAGAAGCGGTTCATCACCTCCCGGGTCCGCGTCGGCCACTTCTCGCCGTCGCTCCACCGGTCGGGCCGGGTGAAGGCCCAGCGTTCGGCCTCGGCCGCCACGCCGACGAACCGTTCCACCAGGGCGAGCCGCTCGGCGCGTCGGCTCTCCGTCCGGGCGAGCTCCTGCCGACGCTGCTCGGCCCGCGCGGCCGTGCGCTGCGTGGAGTGCTGCACCAGATAGGACAAGCCGCCACCGATCGCCACCCCGCCCAACGACGTCACCGCCGTCCACACCTCGGCCGACACGCACGCATGGTGCCCATTCCGTCAGACCCTGTCCACCCCGCACCCGCCGGACACCGGACGTGTGCCGCGTCGGCGACCGGGACAGAGGAGCCGGGCGCGGTGTCCGTCGACCGGTGGACACCCGCCCTCGACCGGCCGGTCGTGCCGCGGTCGCCGCGACGGGCGGAGCATCAGGGGCATGACGAATTCCCCCGCGGTCCGGGTGCGCGGACTGCACAAACGGTACGGCCGGCGGGTCGCGCTGGCCGGGATCGACCTGGACATCGCGTACGGGGAGGTGGTCGCCCTGCTCGGCCCCAACGGCGCGGGCAAGACCAGCACGGTGGAGATCCTGGAGGGACACCGGAGCCGCGACGGCGGCGAGGTGAGGGTGCTCGGGGTGGACCCGGCGCGGGTCGGCCACTCCGGCCGCGCCGCCCGGGACTGGCGGGCGGGCATCGGCATCGTGCTGCAGGAGGCCACCGACCTCGGTGAGCTGACCGAGGGCGAGGTGGTCCGGCACTTCGCCCGCTACTTCCCCGCGCCCCGCGACCCGGCCGAGGTGATCGAGGTGGTCGGACTGGCTGACCGGGCCCGGTCCCGGGTCCGCGCGCTCTCCGGCGGTCAACGACGCCGGCTGGACGTGGCCGTCGGCCTCGTCGGCGACCCGCGCCTGCTCTTCCTGGACGAACCCACCACCGGATTCGACCCGGCGGCCCGCCGGGGGTTCTGGGACCTGATCCGCACCCTGGCCGGCGCCGGCACCACGATCGTGCTGACCACGCACTACCTGGACGAGGCGGAGCAGCTCGCCGACCGGGTGGTGGTGCTGGCCGCCGGTCGGGTGGTCGCCGACGGCCCGCCGGCCGTCCTGGCCGGGCGGGCCGGCCACCAGGCCGTCGTGCGGTGGTCCGGCGGTGAGCGGCGCACCGACGACCCGGCCGCGGTGATCGCCGAGCTGACCCGACGCCACGGCGGCCCGGTCCCCGACCTCACCGTGACCAGACCCAGCCTGGAAGACGTCTACCTCGACCTGATCGGAGGGCGGCCATGACGACGTCGCACCGCACCGGCCACCCGTCCGTGTTGCTGCTCGGGCTGCACCGGGGCGTGATCGAGCTGAAGGTGTTCTTCCGCGAGTGGGACGCGGTGGCCTTCACCTTCGCCCTGCCGGTGGTGACCCTCGCGCTGCTCGGCTCGATCATCTCCGGGGTGTACCCGGGCAGCGACGTCACGTCCGCCCAGTACCTGGCGCCGAGCATGATCGCCGCGGGCGTCGCGGCCACCACCTTCGTCAACCTCGGCGCCGGCATCGCCGGGGACCGGGACGACGGCACACTCAAACGGCTGCGGGGCACCCCGATGCCACCGGCCGCGTACGTCCTGGGCAAGACCGTGCAGACGACGGCCGTGGTGGCCGCGGAGACCGTGCTGCTGCTCGCCGTCGGGACGGTCCTGTTCGAGCTGCGACTGCCCACCGATGCGGGGCGCTGGCTCACCTTCGGCTGGGTGTTCCTGCTCGGCGCCACCGCGTGTTCGCTGCTCGGCATCGCGGTGAGCAGCGTGATCCGCTCCGTCCGCAGCGCGGGGGCCGTCACCCAGCTGCCGCACCTGGTGCTGGCGTTCGTCTCCGGCATCTACGTCACCCCGATCAGCGCGCTGCCGCAGCCGCTGCTCGTGCTGGGCTCGGTCTTTCCCCTGAAATGGATGGCGCAGGGCTTCCGCTCGGCGATGCTGCCGGACACGATTCTTGGTGCGGAGGTCGTACCTGACTGGGAGCACGGTCGGACCGCGCTCATCCTCGCGGCCTGGTGCATCGGAGGTCTGCTGCTGTGTCTGAGCACGTTCCGCTGGCGCGGCCGGCGGTCCCGGTGAGCGGGGGTGACCCACCGCCCTCGGCGACGTGGGTCGCCCGGTTCCCGTTGTGGGACGCCTACTTCGCGGTCCTGGCCGTCGCCGTGGGGGTCGCCGTGGCCACCAGCACCCCGCCGGCCGCGTCGTACCGCGCCGGCTCCGCCGCGCTGCTGGCCGCGATCGGCATCTGGTACGTCGCCTTCGGCCGCGCTCTCATGCGGTACGACATCGGCGGCTGGCGCGCGTACCTGTATCTGGGGGTCGCCTTCGCGCTCTACGCGCCGGCCGTGGTGCTGGCGTCGTCCGCGTCGTTCGCCATGTTCGTGCTCCTGCCGCAGGCGTTCATGCTGCTGCCGACGATCCGCGCGGTCGCCGTGGTGGTGTCGTTCACCGCCGTGCCGGTGGTCAAGGACTGGTTGAGCAACGGCGCCGGCCCGGACACCGGGGGCTCGCTGCTGGCCGCCGGAATGGTCGCTCTCGTGGTGTCGGTGACCGGCGGCTGGATCCGGCACCTGTTCGTCGACGCCGACCGGCGGGCCGCACTGGTCGACGAACTGGCCGCCTCCCGGGACGAGGTGGCCCGGCTGTCCCGTCAGGCCGGCGTCGCCACCGAACGGCAACGGCTGGCCGGCGAGATCCACGACACCATCGCCCAGGGGCTGTCCAGCGTGGTCATGCTGATCCAGGCCGCCGACGCGGAGCTGGACCGCGACGCCGCGCGGGCCCGCCGGCACCTGGCGCTCGCCGTGGACACCGCACGGTCCAACCTCGCCGGGGCGCGGGCGGTCGTCGCCGCGCTGACCCCGGCGGAGCTGGCCGGATCGCCACTGGTCGAGGCGGTGCGGCGGGTGTCGGACCGGTTCGTCGCCGAGACCGGCGTGCCCGTCGTGCTGACCATGCCGGAAACGCCGCACCCCCTGCCCACCCCGGTCGAAGTGGTGCTGCTGCGGGTCGCCCAGGAGGCGTTGGCCAACGCCCGCAAGCATGCCGGCGCCGGCCGGGTCGAGGTACGCCTCGATCGCCGCGACGACGCCGTCGTGCTGGAGGTCCGCGACGACGGCCGCGGCTTCACCGGCCCCCCGGCCGGCGACGGATACGGTCTGGCCGGCATGCGCCACCGGGTCGAGCGGGTCGCCGGCACGCTGCGGGTGACATCCGGCCCCGGCGCCGGCACCACGGTACGGGCGGAGGTACCGATCAGATGATCTCGGTGTTGCTGGTGGACGACCATCCCGTGGTCCGGGCCGGGGTGCGCGGCATGCTCGCCGGCGAACCGGACATCGCGGTGGTCGGCGAGTGCTCCTCGGCCGCCGAGGCGGTCACCGCCGTCCGGGCGGTACGCCCCGACGTCGTCCTGATGGACCTGCGGATGCCCGGTGTGGACGGCGCGGCGGCGACCGCCGAGGTGCGGGCCGTGGCCCCGGACACCCGGGTGGTCGTGCTCACCACGTACGACACCGACGGGGACATCCTGCGCGCGGTCGAGGCCGGCGCGGCGGGCTACCTGCTCAAGGACGCGTCCCGGACCGAACTGGTCGACGCGGTCCGGGGCGCCGCCCGCGGCGAGACCGTCGTCGCGCCGGCCGTGGCCGGTCGGGTGTTCCGCCAACTCCGCCACCCCCGGCCGGTCACCCTCTCGCCGCGGGAGGTGGACGTGTTGCGGCTGGTGGCGCAGGGGCTGTCGAACGGCGAGATCGGGCTGCGGCTGCACATCACCGAGGCCACCGTGAAGACCCACCTGCTGCGCGCGTTCGGCAAGCTCGGCGTCGGCGACCGGACCGCGGCGGTGACCACCGCGATGGCCGCGGGCCTGCTGCCCACCTGATCCCGCAGCGGGCGACGGACATCGTCCGACGTCGGGCCGAGGCGGTGCTGGCGGCGATGTCGCCGCGACGGGCGGGCCTCCTGCACGGGCCCCTGCGGATCGGCCGCCTGTCCCCGAGGGACGCCGCCGCCGAGCTGTCCACGGCCGCTGTCGACGACGTCGTCCAGCTGGAGGCCCCCCTCGGCAGCACCTGGCTCCACGCCACGCTGTCCGCCATGGAACCGGCCCGCGTGGCCGCGATCCTCGGCGACCGGATGCTCCTCGACCACGTACCGGCCGACGTGCAGGACTTCGTCGAGGCGATGCCGACGGCCCGCCAGGCGACGGTGCTGGCCTGGCTGCCACCGGCGCGGGCCGCCGCCGTGGTCGCCCGCCTCGGGAACGAGCAGGTCGGCCGGTACGTGGTCGAGATACCCGCCCGGTGGGGGGCCGTGCTCGCGGCGGGAATGCCCGTCGAGCGCCGCCGGCACATCCTGGACAGCCTGCCGAGGCAGGTTCGCCAACCGCTAAGCAACGTCCAACTCACCACACGTATGGTGCCATCCGGACGCGGACCCCGCCCGACCGTCGCGCGGCATCAGCCCGTGGGCCGGCCCGGGGCCGTCTGGCATCCTTCCCCGATGGCCAGCGTGTCGATAGATCGCAGCGGGGACGATCCCGCCGTCGTGGTGGTGATGCTGCAGACGCCCACGTGGGAGTTCCACTTCTGGGCCCACCTCAGCGAACTCGCGCGCCTGCGGTCCATCCGCCAGGCCGACTGGTCCGCTCGACGCGCACTGCAGATCGGCGACGCCGCCGGCATACCGGTGCACTGGGCCATCAACGACGACACCGTCACCGCCCTGATCGGCCACGACGACGAGACCTGGCACATCGCCTTCTCCATGCCCGTCGAGACGATCGACCGTCTCGCCGCCGAGGCCGCGGAGCTCCTGCCGGAACCGGATCCGCCCACTCCGTACCCCGGCCAGCTCGAGATCTTCTAGCCGGACACGACGTCGACACCGATCGTCAGCAGAGGGCTGGCGCCGTCTCGGCTCGACCCACGCGTTCGGTCAACTCCGCGCGAGTCGACCGGCCAGCTCGGTGGTGATCTCCTCCGCCGGCCGGGCGGCGTCGACGCGGATCAGGGAACCCGCGAAGCGGTAGCGGGCCAGCACCGGAGCGCTGTGCAGGTGGTGGACGCCCAGTTGGCGGGCGACGGCCGCGGGGAGATCGTCCTCCCGATGGACCAACCCGCTACCGCAGCGGTCGCAGACACCGTCGACCTGCGTCGGTGCCGACTTGACGTGCCAGACCCTGCCGCAGTCCCGGCACAGGCGGCGCCCCGTCAACCGCCGTGCCGCCTCGGCATCGGCCAGGACCAGCTCGACCACCTGGAACCCCGACGTCTCCAGCGCCCGCAACACCGCCAGCACCGGAGACTCCGTCCAGAAGACGAAGCCGTCGACCGCGTCAGGCTCGCCGAGCCGGCGCTGCACGATCGCGGCGATCAGCTCGAGCGGTGGCGCCTGCCCGGCGTCCATGAATCGACGCAGCTCGTCGCCCAGCGCCGATCCCGTACGCACCGCTGACTGCACCGCGTCCACGATGGAGATCGAGGGGACGCCGAGCCAGCCGGCGAGGCGGCACGCCACCTCGGCCGTCTCCGCGCCGGGCGGCCCGATCAGGGCCAGCCTGGCCACCGCCGTCGCCACGTCCGGATCCTATTGTCCGGAGTCAACGACGCCCTGCGACGTGGGCTGGTGCTCTGTCGGGAAGGTTCGCCGGGGCGGTCGTCCGGGCCGACGATCTACGCGGTCACCGCACTGGCGAGCAGGGGCTCACCGGGCAGACGGACCGCTCGTGACCATGGACTCATGCGGGCGAGAGCATCTCCTTGAGGATGCGCTGCAACTCCATGCGGTCCTGGGGGGTGACCCTCGCCAGCCTGCGGTCGTACTCCGCTGCGAGGGCTGCAAGTGCTCGATCGCGTGCTTTCGTGCCCTCGTCGGTCAGTACGAGCCGATGACGTCGCAGGTCCGCCTCGTCGATCTCGCGGCGGATGAAGCCCTTGGCGACGAGGTTGCGCACGTAGACCGTCACGCTCGCCTTGGGCAGCAGCAGCGCGGTCGCGATCTCGGCCGGGTACGGCGATGCCTCCACCTCGGCCAGGACGAAGAACTCCTTCGTCTCCAGCCCGAGCTCGGCCAGTTCCTCCGTGCAGGCGTCCATCACGACTGCCAGCAGCCGCTGGTTCAGCGTCCACAGCTGTGCCCCGTCGACCGACACGCGGTCCCCCCATCCATGTGGTACAGTTTCGTATTAGTTTCATATCGTACAAGATGCGGCCTTGTACTGGACTCTCATGGAACAACAATCTCACGAAGGAAGCCAGGCATGATTCAGCACCTCACGATCCCGCGCGGTCCCATCAACCTCGCGGCGGATCTCCACCTGCCCGACAACGCCTACAGCAGCGCACCGCTGCGCGCCGTTGTGCTCTCCACCCCGGGCAGCAGCGTGAAGGAGCAGATCGGCGCCAACTACGCCTCCCGTCTCGCCGCCCGGGGCATCGCCGCGCTCGTCCTCGACCCCGCCCATCAGGGCCAGAGCGAGGGCGAGCCCCGCGACCTCGAAGACCCCTACCGCCGAGGTGAAGACATCTCCTACGCCGTCGACATGCTCACCGTCACCCCCGGCATCGATTCACGGCGCATCGGCGTGCTCGGCATCTGCGCCGGTGGGGGCTACGCCGTGCACACCGCCCGCACGGATCACCGCATCAGGGCGGTCGGCACGGTCGTCCCCGTCGACATCGGCGCCGCGTTCCGCAGCTTCTCCCCGGACGGTCCTGCCGCAGCACTCGACGCCCTCGCGGACGCACGGACCGAAGAGGCCCGCTCCGGCGAGACGACCCGCGTGAACTGGCTGCCCGACACCCTTGCGGACGCCACGGCAGCGGGCCTGAGCGACATCGACACCACTCAGGCCGTCACCTACTACCGCACCGCGCGCGGCGGCAACGAACACTCCACGAACCGGCGCCTCCTGCGCAGCGACTCCCTCCTGCTGGGCTATGACGCCTTCCACCTGGCCGATCAGCTCATGACCCAGCCGCTGCAGGTCGTCCTCGCCGAACGCCTCGGCAACACCGGCTCCTACGACACCGGCATGCAGTTGTGGAAACTGGCCCCCAACCCGGTCGACCTCATGGTGATCGACGGCGCCGGCCACTACGAGATGTACGACGAGCCCGCATACGTCGACGCCGCCGTCGAAAGGCTCACCACCTTCTACGTCAACAACCTGTGAGGCATCCGACCCGGCGACGCCATGCGGTCACAGCACCAGAGCATCGAGGCGGTGTTCCCGCAGATCAGGCGCGGTGGACGGCGTGAACCGCCCCGGGTTCTGTGGAGACTCTCTACAAGATCCGGGGCGGTTCAGTCCGGTCTTAGGACCTCCGTGACACATCGGTATCAGGACCTGGGTGACACTCCGCGAGAGCGCCGAAGCGACCGGCGTGCGATCCAATCACGTCAAGTCGTCTTGGGCGCCCGATCGGCGGCGTCTGCGCGCTTCCCAACGGGCTTGTCGCTCGGCATAGGCACGCCGCGCATCCGCCAGGCTGACCGGCCGTTCGGCGTAGGCGCGTCGGGCATCCGTCAGACTGAGCGAACCGTTGGGGCCGCCGCGCACCGTGTCAGCGTCTTCGTCATCCTGCCCGTCGTCCTCCCAGCCGCAGGCGAAGCAAATCTCGAACTGACCTCGCCCCTCAAGCGTCGGGTGCCGACAGCAGGGACACGCGTACGGTTCGCCCCGCGCTTCAGCCACTACAGATCGCTGGTTCAACGCCTCGACGTACTGCTCAAACCACCTGGTGCGGCTCGCGAGTTCTTCCGCGGACGGCCCCTCCTGCTGACCGGCATGCTCGTCCGTCATCTGCACCTCTCGCTGTCGATCCAGTTCACGTATCGAGCTCAGCACAGAAGGGCCCCACCGCCGCAGGGAGGTGGTGCTACTGAAGTGACCCCCTGAGACCGGACACCTCCTGACTTGGCATCCTGCCGAGGAGGAGGAAACCGCTGTGGCTCGACAGAGCAAGTACCCCGAGGAGTTCCGCCGCCAGGCCGCGGCGTTGGTGCTCGACTCCGGTCGCACGATCCGTGACGTGGGTCGGGAGTTGGGCGTCAACCACGAGACGTTGCGCAACTGGGTCGACCGGATGCGGCAGGAACGTGACGGCGGCCGGCCCAGCGACTTGGCCGCGGATGAGCGGGCTGAGCTGGTGCGGTTGCGGCGTCAGGTCGCGCAGCTGGAGCTGGAGAAGGAGATCCTGAAAAAAGCCGCGGTCTTCTTCGCACGCGAGACGGAGCGGTGAACCGTGCCGACGTGTACCGGTTCATCGACGCGGAGAAGACCTCCTACCCGGTCCGTCTGCTCTGCCGGCTGCTCGGCGTCGGTCACAGCGCCTTCTACCAGTGGCTCCGAGCCGGCCGGCACCATGCCGCCGACCGGCATCGCCAGGACCAGCATCGGGTCGAGGTGACCCGGCAGGCGTGGTCGGAGCATCGAGGCGTCTACGGCGCCCGCCGGCTCACCGCCGAGCTCCATGACCGCGGCCACCGGTGGAACCGCAAAGCGGTAGCGAGACTCATGCGCCTGGCCGGCATTGAGGGCGCCCACCGCCGGCGACGCGGCAAGCCCCGCCGCAAGGCCGCAGCCACCGCGACCGCGCCGGACCTGGTCCAGCGCCAGTTCACGGCGACCGCCCCGAACAGGTTGTGGGTCGCGGACATCTCCTACCTGCGCACCTGGGAAGGCTTCCTCTACCTCGCCGTCGTGGTCGACACCTACTCCCGCCGCGTCGTCGGGTGGGCGATGGCCGACCACCTGCGCACCGAACTGATCCTCGACGCGGTCGGCATGGCCATCCAGCACCGCCGACCCGCCCGCGACCAGCTCATCCACCACTCGGATCGCGGAAGCCAGTACACCTCGTTCGAGTTCGGCCGCACCCTACGCTCCTGCGGCGTCCTGGCCTCCATGGGCTCGGTCGCCGACTGCTACGACAACGCCATGGCCGAGACGTTCTTCGCCACCCTTAAAACCGAACTGGTCTACACCCGCGCCTGGCCCAGCCGTCACGAGTTGGAGATGGAGGTCTTCTCCTACATCGAAGGCTTCTACAACCCTCGCCGCCGACACAGCCGTCTAGGTAACGTCAGCCCCGACACCTACGAGAAGATCCACCAAGAGCCCCTGACAGACATCGAGGTGTCCGGCCGATAGGGGTCACTTCAGGGTATGTGCTGCTCATCCTTGGCCTGACACACGACCCGGCCGCCCGGCCGATCATCACGCCGTACCTCAACCATCCGGAGGCGTCTGTTCGGTTGGAGGCCAACGATGCTTTGACGGAGCTGTCAGCGCGGCGGCCGACGATCATCCATCCAGACGTGTCCCGCACGTCCTGAGCCTGATCTGTCACGCACGTCCTGAGACCCGAGGCGCTGTCCCTGTACCTCGGCCACGCCGAGCCCGGCTTCATGCTGCGGGTCTACACCCACCTGCTGCCCACCAGCGAGGACCGTACCCGCTGGGCGATCGACACTGCTTCGGGCGGAACCCCACGGCCCCGACGGCCTGACCACGGCCTGAACACCCATCGGGAAAGTGTTTGCGCAGCTCAAGCCGGGTGACGGCGTCTATTTGGCGTTGAAGTAGCTCGCCTCCGGGTGGTGGACGACGATGGCGTCGGTGGCCTGCTCCGGCACCAGCTGGAACTCCTCCGACAGCTGCACCCCGATCCGCTCCGCGCCCAACAGCTCCACGATCTTCGCCCGGTCCTCCAGGTCCGGGCAGGCCGGATAGCCGAACGCGTACCGGCAGCCCCGGTAGTCGGTGCGCAGCAGACCCGCCAGGTCGGCCGGGTCGTCGTCGGCGACCGTGCCGCCGCCGGGCAGCACCAGCTCGGCCCGGATCCGCCGGTGCCAGTACTCGGCGAGCGCCTCGGTGAGCTGCACCGACAGGCCGTGCACTTCCAGGTAGTCGCGGTACTCGTTGGCGGCGAACATCTTCGCCGTGTACTCGCTGATCGGCTGCCCGACCGTGACCAGCTGCAACGCGACCACGTCGAGCTGCTCGCCCCGCGGCCGGAAGAAGTCGGCCAGGCACAGCCGGCGTTCCTGCCGCTGCCGGGGGAAGGAGAAGCGGGCCCGCTCGCTGTGCCCGTTCTCGTCCAGCACCACCAGGTCGTTGCCCTCGGAGTACGCAGGGAAGTAGCCGTATACCACGGCCGCCTCCAGCACCTGGTCGGAGATGAGCCGGTCCAGCCAGTAGCGCAGCCGGGGCCGCCCCTCGGTCTCCACCAGTTCCTCGTACGACGGGCCCTTGCCGCCCCGGGCGCCGCGCAGCCCCCACTGGCCCAGGAACGTGGCCCGCTCGTCGAGCAGCGCCGCGTAGTCGGCCAGCGGCACACCCTTGACCACCCGGGTGCCGAAGAACGGCGGGGTGGGCACGCCCACCTCCACGGCCACGTCGGACCGCACGGAGGCGTCGTCCAGCTCGGGCAGCGCCTCGCGGACCATGGCCCGCTGCCGCTCGCGCCGCTCCCGGCGGGCCGCCAGCGCGGCCTCCCGCTCCGGGTCGACCATCGGCGCGCCGCCCCGCTTGGCCGCCATCACCCGGTCCATCAGGGACAGCCCCTCGAACGCGTCCCGCGCGTAGTGCACCTGGCCCGGGTAGACCGAACGCAGGTCGTCCTCGACGTACGCCCGGGTCAGCGCCGCCCCGCCGAGCAGCACCGGCCAGCGCTCGGCGACGCCCCGCTCGGCCATCTCGGCCAGGTTCTCCTTCATGATGACCGTGCTCTTGACCAGCAACCCGGACATGCCGATGGCGTCGGCCCGGTGCTCCTCGGCCGCGTCGAGGATCGCGGCGATCGGCTGCTTGATGCCGATGTTGACCACGTCGTAGCCGTTGTTGGACAGGATGATGTCGACCAGGTTCTTGCCGATGTCGTGCACGTCGCCCTTCACGGTGGCGAGCACGATCCGACCCTTGCCGTCGTCGTCGGTCTTCTCCATGTGCGGCTCCAGGTAGGCCACCGCGGTCTTCATCACCTCGGCGGACTGGAGCACGAACGGCAGCTGCATCTGCCCGGAGCCGAACAGCTCGCCGACCACCTTCATGCCGTCCAGCAGCAGGTCGTTGATGATGGACAGCGGCGTGCGGCCCGCGGCCATCGCGGTGTCCAGGTCGGCCTCCAGGCCGTTGCGCTCGCCGTCGACGATCCGCCGCTTGAGTCGCTCGTCCAGCGGCAGCGCGGCCAGCTCCTCGGCCCGGGTGGCCCGCGCCGACGAGGCGTCCACGCCCTCGAAGACCTCGATGAACCGCTGCACCGGGTCGTAGCCCTCGCGGCGGCGGTCGTAGACCAGGTCCAGCGCCACCTCGCGCTGCTCGTCCGGGATCTTCGACATCGGCAGGATCTTGCTGGCGTGCACGATCGCGGAGCTGAGCCCGGCCTGGGCGCACTCGTGCAAAAACACCGAGTTGAGCACCTGGCGGGCCGCCGGGTTCAGACCGAACGAGACGTTGGAGATGCCGGCGGTGAAGTTGACGCCCGGGTAGCGGGCGGCGATCTCCCGGATCGCCTCGATCGTCTCGATGCCGTCGCGCCGGGTCTCCTCCTGCCCGGTGGCGATCGGGAAGGTCAGCGCGTCGATGAGGATGTCCTCCCGGCGCAGCCCCCACCGACCGGTCAGGTCGTCGATCAGGCGGGCGGCCACCCGTACCTTCCACTCCCGCGTACGGGCCTGGCCCTCCTCGTCGATGAGCAGCGCCACGACGGCGGCGCCGTGCTCCCGGACCACCGGCATCACCCGCGCGTAGCGGGAGTCGGGTCCGTCGCCGTCCTCGAAGTTGACCGAGTTGACCACGCACCGGCCGCCGAGCATCTCCAGCCCGGCCTCGATGACCGCCGGCTCGGTGGAGTCCAGCATGATCGGCAGGGTGGACGCGGTGGCGAACCGACCGGCCAGCTCCCGCATGTCCTGCGTGCCGTCGCGCCCGACGTAGTCGACGCAGAGGTCGAGCAGGTGCGAGCCGTCCCGGGCCTGGCTGCGGGCGATCTCCACGCAGGCCTGCCAGTCGCCGGCGAGCATCGCCTCGCGGAACGCCTTCGAACCGTTGGCGTTGGTCCGCTCCCCCACCATCAGGATGCTGGCGTCCTGGGCGAACGGCACGTGGTGGTAGATCGAGGAGACGCCGGCCTCCGGCTGGGGCTCCCGGGCCGCCGGCCGGCGCCCGCCCAGGCGCTCCACCAGCATCCGGATGTGCTCCGGCGTGGTGCCGCAGCAGCCGCCGATCAGCCCGACGCCGTAGTCGTCGACGAACCGCTCCAGGGCGTCGGCCATCTCCTCCGGGCCGAGCGGGAAGTAGGCGCCGTCGGCGGTCAGCACCGGCAGGCCGGCGTTCGGCATCACCGACACCGGGATACGCGAGTGCTGCGCCAGGTAGCGCAGGTGCTCGCCCATCTCGGCCGGGCCGGTGGAGCAGTTGAGCCCGATCAGGTCGACCCCGAGCGGCTCGATCGCGGTCAGCGCCGCCCCGATCTCGCTGCCCAGCAGCATGGTGCCGGTGGTCTCGACCGCCACCTGGCAGATGATCGGCACGTCCCGGCCCGCCGCGTCCCGGGCCCGCTTCGACCCGACCACCGCGGCCTTGACCTGGAGCAGGTCCTGGCAGGTCTCGATGATCAACGCGTCCGCCCCGCCGGCGATCAGGCCGGCGGCGTTCTCCTGGTACGCGTCGCGCAGCGAGGCGTAGCTCGCGTGCCCCAGGGTGGGCAGCTTGGTGCCCGGCCCCATCGAGCCGAGCACGAACCGCGGCCGCTGCGGCGTGGCGAAGGCGTCGGCGGCCTCCCGGGCGATCCGCGCCCCCGCCTCGGAGAGTTCCCGGATCCGCTCGGCGATGCCGTACTCGGCGAGGTTGGGCAGGTTGGCCCCGAACGTGTTGGTCTCCACGCAGTCCGCGCCGGCGGCCAGGTAGGCGTCGTGCACGCCACGGACCACGTCCGGCCGGGTGACGTTGAGGATCTCGTTGCAGCCCTCGAGGCCGTCGAAGTCGTCCAGGGTGAGGTCGGCTGCCTGGAGCATCGTCCCCATCGCGCCGTCGGCGATCAGGATCCGGTCCGCCAGCAGGTCACGCAACGAAGTAGGCACAGGGCCAGGTTAGTGCGCGCGGGGACGGCCCGGTCACACCAACGGGGGCATCCCACATAGTGTCAGGCGGATCACCGCGTACCCTTCGTCCGGTTCGCGCGGGTGGTCCGGCCGGGCGACCGGCGCGGCCGACGGGCCGGCTCCCGCGGCGGCACGTAGGCTGACGGACGTGAAGGACATCAGGGACGCGACGGGGCGATCACGCGGCGCCGCTCCCGACGAGCAGGGTGAGGTGACGGCGTGACCGAGTTCGACGGGCTGCCGGTTCTGCGCTCCCCGGTCGCCATCGCGGCCTTCGAGGGCTGGAACGACGCCGCGGACGCCTCGACCGCCGCCGTGGAGCATCTGGAGCAGGTCTGGCAGGCCCGGCAGGTCACCGAGCTGGACCCGGAGGACTTCTACGACTTCCAGGTCAGCCGGCCGACCATCACCATGGCCGACGGGGAGACCCGCCGGGTCGAGTGGCCGACCACCCGCTTCATGGTGGCCAGCCCGGACGGCACCGAGCGCGACGTGGTGCTGATCCGCGGCATCGAGCCGAGCATGCGCTGGCGCACCTTCTGCGAGCAGGTGCTGGAGATCTGCCACAGCCTGGAGGTCGAGCGGGTGGTGCTGCTCGGCGCGCTGCTGGCCGACGTCCCCTACACCCGGCCGCTGCCGATCAGCGGCAGCGCGTCGGACGCCGACGCGGCCAAGCGCTACCAGCTCACCCCCACCCGGTACGACGGCCCGACCGGCATCGTCGGCGTGCTGCACGACGCCTGCACCCGGGCCGAGGTCGACGCCGTGTCGTTCTGGGTGCACGTGCCGCACTACGCCAACAACCCGCCCTGCCCGAAGGCGACGCTCGCGCTGCTGCACCGGGTCGAGGAGGTGCTCGACCTGCCGGTGCCGATGGCCGACCTGGCCGAGGAGGCCGCCGAGTGGGAGCAGCGGGTGCGCAGCGCCGCCGAGCAGGACGCCGAGCTCGGTGAGTACGTGCGCGAGCTGGAGGAACGGGTCGGCGACGCCGGCATCACCCCGTTGACCGGGGACGAGATCGCCCAGGAGTTCGAGAAGTACCTGCGCCGCCGCGGCGGTTCCGCCGGTCCGACCGCGGGCTCCTGGTAGCTCCTTTCGTCGAAGCCGGGCCCTCTTGTCGGGGCCCGGCTTCTTCGTGTCCCGGGTAGCGCCGTCACAACCTCTAGGGCATCCTAGGAACCTAGCTGTTCTGAGGAGGCGGGCAATGCAGATCAACCCGGGCGCGGCCGAGTTCCCGCACCGGCAAATCGCCGCGCAGCTCAAGGCGCAGGTGCGCCGCGGCGACTGGGCGCCGGGCGAGCGGCTGCCATCCATCCCGGCCATCGCCGAGATGTTCGGCGTCGCCAAGCAGACCGTGCAGCGCGCCGTCGACCAGCTGCGGGTCGAGGGCGTCCTGATCACGAAACCCGGCTCGGGTACGTACGTCCGGGGCACCCGGCGCCGCCTCAACCGCCTGGCCCGGGGCCGGTACGGCGGCTTCCGCGGCTACCACACCGACCTGGCCGCGCGGTACCGCCAGCAGCTCGTCTCGGTCGGCCGCTCCCCCGCCCCGGCGGAGGTGGCCGACGCGTTCGGCGTCGCCGACGGCACCGACCTGCTCTGCCGGCGGCACCTGGTCCGCACGGACGACTCCCCGGTCGAGGTCGGCGCGTCCTGGTTCCTGCCCGGCGACACCGCCGGCACCTCGCTGGAACGCGCCGAGGCGTTCGGACGGCCGCTCTACCAGGAGGCCGAGGAGGCCACCGGCCGCCGGTACGTCACCGCGACGGACACGATCAGCGCCCGGCAGCCCAGCCGGGAGGAGGCGGAGATCCTGCAGATCCGCCCGGACACGCCGGTGCTGCACCTGCTGCACGTCGCCTTCGACGAGCGGCACAAGCCGATCGAGGTCGCCCAGGCCACCTGGCCCGGCCCGATGACCACGCTCACCGAGGAGTACAAGATTCCCGCCCCGGCGCCCGAGCAGGACCCGGACCCCGGCCTCGTCCTGGGCTGATCCGCGAACGCGGCAACCCGACGACAGCCGGGCCGGCGCTCGATCGGCAGGTGTTAAGCGGGGGCCCCTCCTCTACCGCAGGCGTTAAGAAGGGGCCCTTCCTTACAGGCGGATGCCGAGCAGGGCGTCGACGGTGTCGGCGAACAGCTTCGGGGCGTCCCGGTCGTCGGCCACGCCGGCGAGGGTCTGGGCGGCCCAGGCGTCGGCCACCGCCAGGGCGCCCGGCGTGTCCAGGTCGTCGGCGAGGCGCTCACGCACCCCGGCCAGCAGCGCCGTGCCCGACGGTCCGGCCGGCGCGGCGGCGGCCCGCCGCCAGCGGTCCAGCCGCTGCTGCGCCTCGACGAGCAGCTCGTCGGTCCAGGAGCGGTCGCTGCGGTAGTGGCCGCTGATCAGCGCCAGCCGCACCGCCATCGGGTCGACCCGGTCGGCCCGCAGCCGCGACACGAAGACCAGGTTCCCCTTGGACTTCGACATCTTCTCGCCGTCCAGGCCGATCATGCCGGCGTGCACGTAGTGGTCGGCGAACGGCGCCTCGCCGGTCAGCCGCTCGGCGTGCGCCGCGGAGCACTCGTGGTGCGGGAAGAGCAGGTCGTTGCCGCCGCCCTGCACGTCGATCCGGTCGCCGAGCAGGTTGAGCGCGATCACCGCGCACTCGATGTGCCAGCCGGGGCGGCCGGCGCCCAGGTCGCCGCCGGGCCAGGACGGCTCGCCCTCGCGGGCGCCGCGCCACAGCAGCGGGTCGAGCGGGTCCCGCTTGCCGGCGCGGTCGGGGTCGCCGCCGCGCTCCGGGAAGATCTCCAGCATCTGCTCGCGGGACAGGTTCGACTCGTAGCCGAACTCCGGCGCGGCGGAGATGTCGAAGTAGACGTCGCCGGTGCCGTCGTCGAGCCGGTACGCCGCGCCGTCCTTGAGCAGCACGAGCACCTTCTCGGCGATGTCCGGGATGGACTCGACCGCGCCCACGTAGTGCGCCGGCGGGATGATCCGCAACGCCTCCATGTCCTCGCGGAACAACGCGGTCTCCCGCATGGCCAGGACCTTCCAGTCCTCGCCGTCGCGCTCGGCCCGCTCCAGCAGCGGATCGTCGATGTCGGTGACGTTCTGCACGTAGCTCACGGTCAGGCCGGCGTCGCGCCACATCCGCTGCACCAGGTCGAATGTGATCATGGTCGCGGCGTGCCCGAGGTGGGTGGCGTCGTACGGGGTGATGCCGCAGACGTACATCGAGGCGGCGCTGTCGGGCCGGCTGACGTGGGGCCCCTGCCGCGCCGAGTCGTACAACCTCAGCGGTGCGCCCTCACCTGGCAGCCGTGGCACCTCGTGCCCTACCCAAGACTCCATAACGCCAGCCTAACGACCGCGCGGACGCTCAGGAGCCGGCCCACGGGTGATCAACGCGACAGCGGCTCACATCGGCGGCCAGGGCATCGCCGGCCACTCCTCCGGCGGCTGCGGGAAGCGGCCGGTGTCGCGCAACCGCCGCACCCGGGCGGCCAGCGCCGCCACCTCGCCGATGGTCAGGTGCTCGGACAGCTCCTCGCCCAACGCGCCGCCGAGCTGACCGGTGAGGCCGTCGAGCATCTCGACCGCGTCCGACGGCAGGTGGCGGCCGGCCCAGCCCCAGAGCACCGTGCGCAGTTTCTCCTCCACGTGGAAGGTGACGCCGTGGTCGACGCCGTAGATCCGGTCGTCCGGGCCGACGAGCACGTGGCCGCCCTTGCGGTCGGCGTTGTTGATCACCGCGTCGAGGACGGCCAGCCGGGCCAGCCGGGGATCGTCGGCGTGCGCCAGCGCGTACGGCGTCCCGTCGTCGTCGCGGGCCGCGGCGATCGGGAACCAGCGCGGCGGCACCGACTCGGCCGGGACGAACCCGACCAGCGGCTCGGCGTCGGACGGCTCGTCGATCCAGAGCTGGCACGAGCCGGGCCCGAAGGGGCCGTCGCGCAGCACGGTCGGCGGCACCAGGTCCCATCCGGTGGCGTGGGAGACCAGGTAGGCGGCGACCTCCCGGCCGGCGAGCGTGCCGTCCGGAAAGTCCCAGAGCGGGCGCTCACCGCGTACCGGCTTGTAGACGCAGTGGGCGGTGAGCCCGTCGAGGGCGATGACACCGCGCAGCGTGGCGTTGGAGGCGTCGACCAGCCGCCCCTCCAGGGTCAGCTCACCGTCGGCGAGCAACCGCAGCGCCTCGGCGCCGTCCTGGCGGGGCTGCAGTTCCGACGAGGTCACCGGTGATAGCCGTTGTTCCGGGGGCAGAGGTGACCGGCCGGGTCGAGCGGCTGCCCGCAGAGCGGACAGGGGGGCCGGCCGGCGTTGACCACCCGCTTGGCCCGTTCGATGAACTCGCGGGTCGCCTCGGGGGTCAGCCGCACCCGGAGCCGGTCGAGGTCGTCGTCCGGCTCCTCCGGCTCGTCCTCGACGTCGTCGTCCGCGTCGCCCAACTCGACCTCGACCTCGGCCTCACCGACGGCGATCGCCTCGATCACCACGGTGGCGGTGTCGACGTCGAAGGCCAACCCCAGCGTGCCGACCCGGAACTCCTCGTCGACCGGGGTGTCCAGGGGCTCGTTGTCGCCCCCCACCGGCGGGGCCGCCTCCGGCAGCTGCACGCCGAACCGGCGTTGCGCCTCGGAGAGCAGTTCCTCGAGCTTCTCGGCGAGCAGCGACACCTGGACCTTCTCCAGCGCGACGCTGACCAGCCGGCCGCCGCCCCGCGCCTGGAGGAAGAACGTGCGCTCCCCCGGCGGGCCGACCGTTCCGGCGACGAACCGCTCCGGCGGCTCGAAGGCGTGCACCTGGTGCGTCATACCCACGACCCTATCCGGCGCGCGGAAGCACCGCGCAGCCCACCGACGCCGAATCCGCCCAGAGCGCAACGCCCCGGTCGCGCCCGGTCCCGCCGCCTCCGCCTCACCCGGCCGCCCCGGCGCCGCCGCCGACCGCCGCGTCCGAGGTGGCGGGCCGGGCCGTCCGCCGGCGCCGCCGGCGCGGCGGGACCAGCGACGACAGGTCGCCGCCGGTGTCGTTGAGCCGGACCAGGAACGGCCGCAGCGGCGTGTACCGGATCGCCGTCACCGACGCCGGGTCGGCCACGATCCGCTGAAAGAGATCCAGGTGTACGCCGAGCGCGTCCGCCACGATCGCCTTGATCACGTCGCCGTGGCTGCACGCCAGCCAGACCGCCTCGGGCCCGTGTCCGGCGGTGACCCGCGCGTCCCACGCCCGCACCGCGGCGACCGCGCGCGCGGACATCGCCGCCATCGACTCGCCCTCGGGGAAGGCCGCGGCGCTCGGGTGCTGCTGGACCACCGGCCAGAGCGGCTCCTTCGCCAGCTTCTTCAGCGACTGCCCCTCCCAGGCGCCGTAGCCGCACTCGATCAACCCGTCCTCGACCACCGGCTCGACGCCGGGCAGCGCCAGGTCGAGGGTCTGTCGGCACCGGATCAGCGGACTGCTCACCACCGCCGCGAGCGGCAACCCGGCGAGCCGTCCACCGACCGCCGTGGCCTGGGCCCGCCCGGTGTCGTCCAGCTCGACCGGTTGCCGGCCGGCCAGGCCGCCGTCGGCGTTCGCGGTGGTCCGGCCGTGTCGCAGAAGCAGAAGGGTCGCCACGCTGACCACCCTAGGCGCTGCCACCCCGGACACCCGTCCCCCACCGCGCCGACGGGCGCCCCCACACTTCGCAGAGCGCACAGCACGCCGAAAATGGGACATCCGTCCCGCATCACAGGAACAGGGGAACCGGGGTCCGTCTGGGCGGTGTGTCCGGTTCGGGGGTGGTCGGGGACACCGGCCGGGCGGAATGGGTCCGCGGGCCGGGGCGTTGTACCGGGTGCACGGCTGAGCAGCGGAAACGCCCACCACCCCGCGGAATGACGGCGGGTCGCCGGTCGTTGCACAGGGTTCCGCCGCCACCACGAGGCCCCCGGCCCGGTGAGCCGGTCGAACCCTTCCCCCGAAGACTTCTCCGAGCGCCTGACGGCTGCTCGCGTGCCCACCCCCCGGGCGCGTCGACCCCCGAACGGAGCCCCCATGAACACCATGCTGCGTAAGAGCATCCTCGGTATCGCCGGTCTGACCGTCGCCGGTGGCCTCGCCGCCGGCCCGCTGAACCACTCCGACGGCACCCCCGCGCCGCGGGAGAGCGCCGTGGCCGTGCAGACCCGCCTCGACACCGCCGCGCTGATCCCGCACGGCGTGCAGGGCGCCCAGTCCCACATCGACCTCGACGACGAGCAGACCGCCAACGCCAAGGCGATCATCGCCGCCACGAAGAAGACCGGCATGGACGAGCGCGCCGCGGTCATCTCGATCGCCACCAGCCTGCAGGAGTCGAAGCTGGAGAACCTCGGGCACCTCGGCGACCGCAACGACCACGACTCCCAGGGCCTGTTCCAGCAGCGCCCCTCCTCCGGCTGGGGCACCGTGGAGCAGATCACCGACCCCGAGTACTCGACCACGGCGTTCCTCAAGGCCCTCAAGCAGGTCGACGGCTGGCAGGACATGCCCCTCACCGTCGCCGCCCAGACCGTCCAGGTCAGTGCCTACCCCGACCACTACGCCCAGTGGGAGCAGCAGGCCGCCGACATCGTCGCCCAGCACTGGAACGCGTAAGACCGACAGCGAAGGCCGGCACCCCGGGCGGGGTGCCGGCCTTCGTCGGGTCCGAGCGCCCTCAGGTGGCGCTGATGGTGCCGGTGGCCAGCAGGCAGATGAGCAGACTGCCCAGCGCCACCCGGTAGAGCACGAAGACGTACAGCGTGTGGTGGGCGACGTAGCGCAGCAGCCAGGCGATGGCCGCGTACCCGATGGCGAAGGCGATGACCGTCGCGACCACCATCTGCGCCACGCTCGGCGCGGCGGTGCCCGGCGCGGAGGGTTCGAACACGTCCGGCAGGCTGAACAGGCCGGAGATCACCACGGCGGGGATGGCCAGCAGAAACGAGTACCGGGCCGCGGTCTCCCGGGTGAGGTTGAGCAGCAGGCCGGCGGTGAGGGTGCCGCCGGAGCGGGACACACCCGGGATGAGCGCCGCGGCCTGGGCGAAACCCATCACCACGCCGTCGCGCATCCGGAAGTTCTCCAGCGTACGGGTCTGCCGGCCCCAGTACTCCGCGAAGGCCAGCGCGATCGCGCCGAGGATCAGCGTGGTCGACACCAACCGCAGGTCCCGCCCGGCGGTGCGGATCTGGTCCTTGAAGAGCAGCCCGAAGATGCCGATCGGGATGGTGCCGATGATGACGTACCAGCCCATCCGGTAGTCGAGGCTGGAGCGCACCGAGCGGTCGACCAGGCCGAGGCACCAGGTGCGGACGATCCGCCAGATGTCCTTGAAGAAGTAGATGAGCACGGCGGCCTCGGTGCCGAGCTGGGTCACCGCGGTGAACGACGCGCCCGCGTCCCGGCCGAAGAAGATCGCCGAGGTGATCCGCAGGTGCCCCGACGACGACACCGGCAGAAACTCGGTGAGCCCCTGGACGATGCCCAGGACGATGGCCTCGACCCAGGTCACTCGCCGACCCCGGACAGGTCGAGGGCCTCGGCGACGGTGCGCAGCGTCTGCACGCCGCTGTCCCGGTCGGCCACGAACAGCGTCACCGACAGGGTGGTGACGCCGGCGGCGGCGTACTCCCGCATCCGCTCGGCGATGCGCTCCTTCGGGCCGAGCAGCGAGGTGCGGTCGATGAACTCCATCGGCACCGCGGCGGCGGCTTCGCGCTGCCGCTTGGCCAGGTAGAGGTCCTGCACCTCGCGGGCGGCGTCGCCGTAGCCCATCCGGGTGGCGAGCTGGTTGTAGAAGTTCTGCTGCCGGCTGCCCATGCCGCCCACGTAGAGCGCGGCGTACCAGCGGACCAGCTCGGCGCAGGTGGCGATGTCGTCGCCGACCACCACCGGCACGGACGGCACCACGTCGAAGCCGGCCAACTCCTTGCCGGCCCTGGCCCGTCCGGCCCCGACGGAGGCGAGCTGCTCCTCGGCGAACTCGGGGGCGTAGAAGACGGCCAGCCAGCCGTCGGCGATCTCACCGGCCAGCTCCAGGTTCTTCGGGCCGACCGCGGCCAGGTAGATCGGGATGTGCTCGCGCGGCGGGTGGAAGCCCAGCCGCAGCGCCTTGCCCGGCCCGTCGGGCAGCGGCAGCGTGTAGTGCTCGCCGCCGTACGCGACCTCCTTGCGGGCGACCGCGAGCTTGACGATGTCGACGTACTCCCGGGTGCGGGCCAGCGGCTTGGCGAACCGGACGCCGTGCCAGCCCTCGGAGACCTGCGGGCCGGAGACGCCCAGGCCGAGGCGGAACCGGCCGCCGGAGAGGGCGTCGATGGTCGCCGCGGTCATCGCGGTCATCGCCGGGGTGCGGGCCGGGATCTGCATGACCGCCGCGCCGACGTCGATCCGTTCGGTCTGCCCCGCCATCCAGGCCAGCATGCTCGGCGAGTCGGAGCCGTAGGCCTCGGCGGCCCACACCACCGAGTAGCCGAGACGGTCCGCCTCCTGGGCGAGCGCCAGGTGGTCGGCCGGCGTGCTCCACGCCGTCTGGTATCCGAGGCTGAGCCCGAGTCGCACTGGTCCTCCCACCGTCCGCACCACAGGTCGCATCAGGTTACGCAATGAGGGTGGCACCCCCGACCACCGGCTCGCCCCGAACACGTCACACCGGTCTGCGGTCGCGCGGGAAGTTGACTGCGGCGAGGATATCCGTGACGCCGGGTTCGAAATAAGGTTCACGCATGCAACAGCGACCGCTCGGCCGAAGCGGGCTGGCGGTTTCGCGGCTCGCGCTCGGCACCATGACCTGGGGACGGGACACCGACGCCGACGACGCGGCCGCCCAGCTGAAGAGCTACCTCGACGCGGGCGGCAACCTCGTCGACACCGCCGACGTGTACGCCGACGGCGACGCCGAGTCGGTGATCGGCTCCCTGCTGGGCAGCCTGGTGGACCGCGACGAGCTGCTCATCGCCACCAAGGCCGGGCTGCGCCCCGGCAGTGGGCGCCGCCGCGACGGGTCGCGCGGGCACCTGCTGCGGACGCTGGACGCCTCGTTGCGCCGCCTCGGCACCGACCACGTCGACCTGTGGCAGGTCCACGGGTACGACCCGGACACGCCGCTGGAGGAGACGCTCACCGCACTCGACCACGCCGTGTCCAGCGGGAAGGCCCGGTACGTCGGCGTGTCGAACTTCTCCGGCTGGCAGACCGCCCGCGCCGCCGCCTGGCAGGCGGCCTGGCCGGGGCGCGCCCCGGTGGTCGCCGCGCAGGTGGAGTACTCGCTGCTGGAGCGCGGGATCGAGCGGGAGGTGCTGCCGGCCTGCGCCGGGATGGGGCTGGGTGTGCTGCCCTGGTCGCCGCTGGGCCGGGGGGTGCTCACCGGCAAGTACCGCAACGGCCGCCCGGCGGACTCCCGCGCGGTGTCGCCGCACTTCGAGCGCTTCGTGGCCACCTACCTGGAGCCGCGCTGCTCCAGCATCGTGGAGGCGGTGGCGATCGCGGCCGGCGGCCTCGGTGTGTCGCCGCTGGAGGTGGCGTTGGCCTGGGTCCGGGACCGGCCGGGTGTGACCGCGCCGATCCTCGGCGCCCGCACGGTCGGGCAGCTGCTCGGCGCCCTGCAGGTGGAGCGGGTGACGCTGCCGGACGAGATCGTCACCGCGCTGGACGACGTCTCCGCCGTGCCGGTGGGCTACCCCGAGCGCGACGGCTGACCGGCGACCGCCGATGCGGCGTGCGGCGGGTGCGCGCCGGCGCGGCCCGGGTCACCGTCAGGGGGTGGCGGAGGGCCCGCGAGCTGGGCAGCATAGGGGGCATGGACTACGAATACGCGCCGCTGCGGTTGCCGTCGAACGTCGATCGGCTGACCGCCGCGGCGCAGCTGGCGATCCAGGCGGAGTTCTCCGGCTGGGAGTTGGCCCGGGTGCAGCTCTACCGGGACGGCACGCGGCAGGTGCTGTTGCGGCGCCGCCGGGTGAACCAGCCGCAGCCGGGCCTGTCGTACTGACGCCGGCGTCGTCCCGGGGCCGCGCCGCGCGGTGCGGCCCCGGGACGGCCACGGCCTAGTGGGCGTGGTCGTGCTCCTCGTCGAGTTCCAGGAACGGGTGCTCGTCGAGCCGGCCGACCAGCCGGTCGTCGGCGGCCGGCTGGAACGGGCCGACCGGGTCGTCGTCGTCGAACGACTCCAGGTCGACCGGGGTGCCGACCTCGCTGACCATGACCACGCCGTCGAGCGGCTCCAGCTCCGGCACGTCGAGCGCGGACAGCGAGCCGTCGCCGCTCTGCAGCAGCTCCAGCACCGCCTCGCCGACGCCCTCGACCGGCGCCGGCTCGTCCTCCTCGGGGGTGCCCTCCCGGCGGGCCGCCTCGGCCGCCCGCAGCAGCGCGGCGACGCTCGGCACCCGGTAGTCGCGGCGCTGCCGCACCGAGATCACCCGGGGGTGCGGATCGGTGGGCTCGCCGCCCTCGACGGCGCCGAAGCGCTCGTCCGCCTCGTCCGGGTCGATCGACTCCACGTCCCAGGGCGTCACCTCGCCGAACGCGTCGAGCAGCTGCTCGTCGTAGGCGAACGAGGCGTTGTTCAACGCCACGTACGCCTGCCAGACGGCGTCGTCGTCGATCCGGCCCTGGGCGGCCCGGACGGCGGCCAGGTGGGCGCGGGCGGCGTCGATCACGCGCTCGAGGGCGGCGTCCAGCTCACCGTGCTGGTCGGTCATGTGAGGCAGTCCCTTCGCGATGGGGGGAGGTTCCGCGCCGGCGGCGCCGCGGTGGGCGCGGTCAGCAGTTGCGGAGGAAGCGGTCGAGAACCCGCACGCCGAACTGTAGTCCGTCCAGCGGAACCCGCTCGTCGATGCCGTGGAACAGGCCGGAGAAATTGAGATCGGCGGGCAGCCGCAGCGGCGCGAAGCCGAAGCAGCGGATGCCGAGCTGGGAGAACGCCTTGGCGTCGGTGCCGCCGGAGAGCATGTACGGCACCGGGTGGGCGCCCGGGTCCTCGGCGCGCAGCGCGGCCGACATCTGCGCCACCAGGTCGCCGTCGAACGTGGTCTCCAGCGCCGGCTGGCGCTGGACGTACTCGATGGCGATGTCCGGCCCGACCAGCTCGCGCAGCTGCCGCTCCAGCTCCTCGCTCTGCCCGGGCAGGCTGCGGCAGTCGATGGTGGCGGTGGCCCGGCCGGGGATGACGTTGTCCTTGTAGCCGGCGGCGAGCCGGGTCGGGTTGGCGGTGTTGCGGATCGTGGCGCCGATGATGTTGGCGATCGGGCCGAGCTTCGCGATCGCCGTCTCCGGGTCGTCCGGGTCGATCTCGATGCCGAGGACGTCGGAGACCTCGGCCAGGAACGCCCGTACGGTGTCGGTCATCACCACCGGGAAGCGGTGCCGGCCGACCCGGGCGACCGCCTCGGCGAGCGCGGTCACCGCGTTGTCGTCGTGCACCATCGAGCCGTGGCCGGGCCGCCCCCTGGCGTGCAGGCGCAGCCAGTCGATGCCCTTCTCGGCGGTCTCGATCAGGTAGAGCCGGCGCTGCTCGTCGACCGAGTAGGAGAAACCACCGACCTCACCGATCGCCTCGGTGCAGCCGTCGAACAGGTCGCGGTGCCGCTGGGTCAGGAAGTGCGCGCCGTAGTCGCTGCCGGCCTCCTCGTCGGCGGTGAACGCGAGCACCACGTCGCGCCGGGGGCGGACGCCGGTGCGCTGCCAGTCACGCACCACGGCCAGCACCATGGCGTCGAAGTCCTTCATGTCGATCGCGCCGCGGCCCCACAGGTAGCCGTCGCGGATCTCGCCGGAGAACGGGTGCACCGACCACTCGTCGGGGTCGGCGGGCACCACGTCGAGGTGGCCGTGCACCAGCAGCGCGTCGCGTCCCGGCTCGGTGCCGGCGATCCGGGCGACCAGGTTGGCCCGCCCGGGCGCGGACTCGTGGATCTCGGCGTCCACACCGACCTCGGCGAGCTTCTCCGCGACGTACTCCGCGGCGCGCCGCTCCCCCACGCTGGTGTCGTTGTCCCCGGTGTTGGTGGTGTCGATGCGCAGCAGGTCGCGGCAGAGGTCCACGACCTCGTCGGTGGGCTCGGGTCGGGCGGAGGTCGTCATCGCTTCCTTATACCAGCCGGGCGGGACCCGACGGCCGGCGCGGTGCGCGCCGGTTTCGCGCCACGCGCGACCGGGTAACGCCGAACATCGATTCCGCAGTCCCGAGGAGGGCACCATGACCGTCCCCCTGCCGCCGTTGCCGCCGGCCGCCGACGACGCGTACCGGCCGGGTGGGCGGAGCCTGGCCGACCTCGTGGACGCCGAGCACCGCGCGCTGCTCGGGCTGGCCGACCAGGTCACCGATCCGACGCTGGACGCGGCCGGCCGCCGCGCCGTGCTCGACGTGCTCACCGCCGCGGTGTCGCGGCACCTGTCCGCCGAGGAGCAGTACCTGTTCCCGGCGGCCCGCGCCGCGGTGCCGGAGAGCGAGGAGCTGGTCGCGCGGGAGATCGAGGCCGACGCCGCCCTGCTCACCGCGTTGAAGGCGCTGTCCGGTCCGGACGACCCGACGGTCGCCGAGGTGGCCGAGCGGGTACGCCGGCACGTCAGCCGGGTCGCCGCCCTGGTCACGCCGCTGCGGGAGGTGGCCAGCGACGCCGAGCTGATCCGGCTGGGCAACCGGTGGGAGATCGCCGAGGAGGCCGCGCCGACCCGGCCGCACCCGGGCACGCCGGCCACCCCGCCCTGGAACAAGATCGTCGAGCCGGCGGTGGGCGTGCTGGACAAGGTGCGCGACGCGGTGAGCGGTCGGCGTACCCGGTTGGCCGACCTGGAGCACCGCCGCGACGCCTGAGCCGATCGCCCCTTCCGCACACCGGTTCGTGGTCCTACCGTCACCCTATGAATCTGGAGCTGCGACACCTGCGTGTGGTCTGCGCGATCGCGGAGACGGGGAGCGTCACCAAGGCCGCCTCCACGCTCGGCCTGGCCCAGCCGGCGCTGACCGCCCAGCTCCAGCGGATCGAGCGGGCGCTCGGCGGGCCGCTGTTCGAGCGGGACCGGCGCGGCGCCCGCCCCACCGCGCTGGGCGAGCTGGTGCTGGACCGGGCCCGGGTGCTGCTGCCGGCGATGAAGGGCCTTCAGGACGAGGCGGCGCGGCTGGCCGGCGCGGGTGATCCGCTGCGCCGTTACCGGTTCGGTGGGGTGAACAGCCCGATCCTGGGCCGCCTGGTGCACCGGCTCGCCGCCGAGCGTCGCGACGTGCAGATCACCACGTACGCCTCCTGGTCGGTGGACGAACTCGCCCAGATGGTCGGCGGTGGGCGGCTCGACTTCGCGTTGACCGGCGTGTGCGGCGACGCGGCGCCGTCGGCGGTGTTCGGGTTGAGCTGGCGGGAGGTGGCCGTCGACCCGGTCTTCGTGCTGCTGCCGCAGACCCACCCGCTGGCCGGCCGGTGCGAGATCGACCTGGTCGACCTGCGCCGGGAGCAGTGGGTGGCGGCGCCGGGCGACGGCTGCTTCGGCGACTGCTTCGCCGCCGCCTGCTCCCGCGCCGGTTTCACCCCGCGCAAGGTCTACGAGGCGGACGTGCGGGCCGCCCTGGACCTGGTGGACGCGGGCGAGGCGGTGGCGCTGTGCCAGGCCACCTTCCGCCCGGTCGCCGGCCTGGTCACCCGCCGGCTGGCCGGTACGCCGCTGCGCTGGCGGCTGCTGTTCGGCTGGCATCCGGACGCGCCCGCCGCGGCGGTGGCCGAGCCGGTGCTGGAGAGCGCGGTGGCGGCGTACACCGACGCGCTGGCCCACCATCCGGACTATCTGACCTGGCTGCTGGCCCATCCGGACTTCGGGGTGCAGGCGACCGGGTCGGGCGGGGTGCGAACCGCCTGAACGCGGGTATCACCGCCGGCATGACTGATCTGTATCCGGCCGCCGACGAGCGGGAGCTGCTGCGCCAGGCGGCCACCGCGCACACCGCCGCCGCCGCCGACGTGGAGGCGTTCCTGCGCCGGTTGCCGGAGGTGCCGGACCCGGCGGACGTCACCGAGTACGCCAACCTGCTCAGCCGCGAGGAGCGGGCCCGCGCGGACCGGCAGGCCGCGGCGGACGCGGCCGGCCTGTTGCTGCCCAGCCTGGAGTCGGAGTAGACGCCGGTGCCCGGGCGGTCGTCCGCCCGGGCACCGCCGCGTCCGCTCAGCGTTCGACCAGCACGTCGTGACCCAGGTCGAGAAGCGCGTGCCGCCACTCGTCGTCTGCGTTGCCCCGGCGCGGCTTCTGCTCGCTGAGCTCCCGGATCCGGGTGATCGCGTCCCGCATCACCTCGATGTCCTCCGGCGTCAGGTCCACCTTGCGTTTGCGCAGCACGGCGAGGATCTGCCGGCCCGGTTCGGGCAGGTCCAGGTCCGGGTCCGGGCCGAACGCCTCCTCCCCCGACCCGCGGGTCAGCAGCCACTGCCGCAACTGCTCGGAGGGAACGTTCACCTCGGCGTGGAAGTCGTCCCAGATCACCTCGACCTCGGGGTCGAGTCGCGCCTCGCGTACCATCACGCCTCCTCTCCCGGCGACGGCCCGGACACCTCCGGCTCGCCCTCGCCCTCCGGTCTCTGCTGGGTCAGTCCCTCCGGCGGCACCCGGACCCGGGACGGGTTGGCGGTCGGGGCCACCGTGATCGGTTCGCCGGCCGCGGTGTCCTCCCGGGTCTCCTCGGGCTCGGTCATGTCCGCCCTCCGATCCGTCGGCGACGGGCCGCGCCGGCCCGTCGGGGATGGGCCGTCCCCCCTCACCGGGGGTGGGACGTGGTGGCGGCCGTGTAGCCGCGCTCGCCGGCGGACACCTCGAAGACGAGTTGGTCGTCCCGGGCGTCCACGGTGACCTTCTGCCCCGGTGAGATCTGGTTCTCCAGCAACATCCGGGACAGCCGGTTGTCGACCTCGCGCTGGATCACCCGGCGCAGCGGGCGGGCGCCGAACTCCGGCTGGTAGCCGTGCTCGGCGAGCCAGTCGACGCCGGCGGTGCAGAACTCGACCTGGATGTCCTGGGCGTGCATCCGGCGGCGGGTCTCCTCCAGCAGCAGGCCGGTGATCTGCCGCAGCTGCTCGGCCTCCAGCCGCTGGAAGATGATGACCTCGTCGATGCGGTTGAGGAACTCCGGCCGGAAGTTCTCCTGCAACCGGCGCATCAGCCGTTCCCGCAGCTCGGTGGACTCCTGCTCGCCGGGCTCGCCGGTGGCGAAGCCGACGGTGCGCTGGGTGCCGGTGATCAGCTCCGAGCCGAGGTTGCTCGTCATGATCAGCACGGTGTTCTTGAAGTTCACCGTCCGGCCCTGGCTGTCGGTGAGCCGCCCGTCGTCGAGCACCTGGAGCAGGATGTTGAACACATCCGGGTGGGCCTTCTCGATCTCGTCCAGCAGCACCACCGCGTACGGGCGGCGGCGGACCGCCTCGGTGAGCTGACCGGCCTCCTCGTAGCCGACGTACCCGGGCGGGGCGCCCACCAGCCGGCTGACCGTGTGCCGCTCCTGGAACTCGCTCATGTCCACCCGGACCATCCGGTCCGCCTCGCCGAACAGCGCCTCGGCGAGCGCGCGGGCCAGCTCGGTCTTGCCGACGCCGGTGGGGCCGAGGAACAGGAAGCTGCCCATCGGCCGGTTCGGGTCGGCCAGGCCGGTACGGGAGCGGCGCACCGCCTCGGCCACCGCGCTGACCGCGTCGTCCTGCCCGATCACCTTCTCGTGCAGGTGCCCCTCCAGGCGCAGCAGCCGGTCGCGTTCCTCCTCGGTGAGCTGGTTGACCGGGATGCCGGTGGCCCGGGAGACCACCTCGGCGATCTCCTTCGGCCCGACCTCGGGCACGTGGTTGGGTCCCTCGTCGCCGCGGGCGCGGCGGATCTGGTCCTCCAGCTCGGCGAGCCGGTCGCGCAGCGAGGAGGCCCGCTCGTACTGCTCGTCGGAGACGGCCTGCTCCTTGTCCCGGCGTACCTCGTCGAGCTGCTGCTCCAGCTCGCGCACGTCGGAGGCGGGGGTGCGGGTGCGCAGCCGGACCCGGGCGCCGGCCTGGTCGATCAGGTCGATCGCCTTGTCCGGCAGGAACCGGTCGGTGACGTACCGGTCGGACAGCTCCCCGGCGGCGACCAGCGCCTCGTCGGTGAACCGGACCTGGTGGTGGGCCTCGTAGCGGTCGCGCAGGCCGCGCAGGATGGCCACGGTGTCCTCGACGGTCGGCTCGGGCACCAGCACCGGCTGGAACCGCCGGGCCAGCGCGGCGTCCTTCTCGATGCTGCGTCGGTACTCGTCCAGCGTGGTCGCGCCGATCACCCGCAGTTCCCCGCGGGCGAGCGCCGGTTTGAGCATGTTGGACGCGTCCATCCCGCCCTCGCTGCCGGCGCCCCCGGCGCCGACCAGGGTGTGGATCTCGTCCAGGAAGATGATCAGCTCCTCCCGGTGGGCGCGGATCTCGTCGATGACCTTCTTCAGGCGTTCCTCGAAGTCGCCCCGGTAGCGGGTGCCGGCCACCAGGCCGGCCAGGTCGAGCTGGATGACGCGCTTGCCGATCAGCGTCTGCGGCACGTCGCCGTCGCAGATCCGCTCGGCCAGCCCCTCGACGATCGCGGTCTTGCCGACCCCGGCCTCGCCGATGAGCACCGGGTTGTTCTTGGTCCGCCGGGACAGGATCTCCACCGCCTGCTCGATCTCGTCGGCGCGGCCGATCACCGGGTCGATCTGGTCCATCCGGGCCAGCTCGGTGAGGTCCTGCCCGTACTGGTCGAGCGTGGGGGTGCCCCGGTCCGGGCGGGGGCCGTTGGCCGCGCCGCGTTCGGCGCTGGCCGCCTGCAACGACTCGGGTTGGATCCGGCCGGCAGCGAGCATCCGGCCGGCCGGCGATTCGGGGTTCAGCGGCAGCGCCATCAGGATGTGCTCGGGCCCGATGTAGTTCGCGCCCATGGCCCGGGAGAGCTGGTGGGCGTCCAGCAGCGCCCGCTTGGCCGCCGGGGTGAGCGACAGGTTCGGCGGCACCTCGCCCCGGGGCGCGCCCTCACCGCGCCCGCCGAGCGCGTTGACCAGCGCGTCCGGGTCGGCGCCGGCGCGGCGGACCAGGTCCCGCAGCGGCTCGCGCTGCAACGCCGCCCAGAGCAGGTGGTCGGTGTCCAGGTCGTTGCTGTGCTTCTGGGCGGCCCGCCGGGCCGCGTCGGCCAGCATCTCCCGCGCGTCGGCGGTCATCAGGCGGGTGATGTCCACCCGGTGGGCCGGTCGGCGTCCCCCCTCGCCCCGGCCGAAGTAGCGGGCCAGGAACTCGTCCCACGGGTCGTTGCCGAAGTCACCGGGTCCCATCATCTTCGTCCTCCGCAGTCGGTCGGCACGGCCGGGACGCGACAGGGCGCGGCACGGTCGGCGGTGGCTACCCGGCGGTCGGCGCGACAAACGCGGACGGATGGCAGGCTGGGGTCATGGAGAGCAGACCGCTGCTGGTCGTCGACGGCGCGAACGTGGTGGGCTCGCGCCCGGACGGCTGGTGGCGGGACCGGGCCGGCGCGGCGACGCGGCTGCGCGACGCGCTGGCGCCGCTGGCCGGCGCCGGAGTGCCGCCGGAGCTGCCACCCCCGGTGCAGGTGGTGCTGGTGGTGGAGGGGGCGGCCCGGCACGTGGCCCCGACGGACGGGGTCGACGTGGTGTCCGCGCCCGGTTCCGGCGACGACACGGTGGTCGAGCTGGTGGCCGCCGCGCCGGAGCGCCGGCGGGTGGTGGTCACCGCCGACCGGGAACTGCGCGCGCGGGTGAGCGCGCTCGGCGCGGAGGTGCGCGGGCCGCGCTGGCTCGGCCGCTGACCGTCGACGCCGGTCCCGGCGTCGGGACCCGCGCGTCCGCCGACGGGACCGGACGCCCCGCCCCGACGCGGTCTTCGCGCACGTCAGGGCCCCAATCGGACACTCGGGCAGGAACGGCGCGAGGGTGGATGTTCGTCCACCCGTCGGGATGAGTTGTAATGGAGATCTCCCTTGCCCCCAGGAGGTCCCCGTGGCGAGCGTCGCCGAGCTGAAGGCCGCCATCGATGTCGCTCTCCAGCAGATCGGTGACGGGCAGACAGCGGTGCAGGCGGCCGGCGAGAAGCTGGCCGAGGCGCAGCAGACCCTGGCCGGCGCGCTGGAGGGCAGCGGCCACGAGACGGTCGAGGCGGCCCAGTCGTCGCTGACCCAGGCCAGCCAGGAGCTGGAGGAGTGTCTCGCCGCGACGCTGGTGGCGGTGGAGCAGGCACAGCTCTACGTCGCGACGCTCTGAGGGCCGGACGTGTCCATCGTCGAGGACATCGGCGCGCAGGTCCGCGCCGCCGCCGAGGAACTGCCGCTGGGCCAGCTCGCCTTCGCCCTGGAGAAGCTGGGCCAGGCCGAGGAGCGGCTGCGCTGGGTGCGCCAGGAGTCGGCCGACCCGATGGGGGTCCCGGAGCTGACCTCGGCGACCGAGCACGCGGAGACCGCCGGCTACGCGCTGCGCGTGGCGCAGGAGCAGCTCACCGCGTATCTGGCCGCGATCGGGCTGGCCGCCGACGGCGCGCCGCCGGCGCCGCCGGGTGAGCGGCGGCCCCGGCACGACGCGCCGCGTGGCGAGGCGCCGCCGGTGCCCGGCGCGGCCGCGGAGCCGGACGAGCCGCCGGCCGTGCGGCGCTGGTGGGCGGTCCGGGTGGCGGAGCTGACCGGCGGACGCGAGGGCGCCCCGGACGAGCCGGACGAGCGCGTCGACGACGCCCGCGAGCTGCTGCGCCGGGTGGTCCTCGGGATCCGCTCCGGCGACCGGGACCGGCTGCACCGGGAGCTGCGCCGGGCGCACGCCGACGTCGGGCTGGGACTGGCCGCGATCGCCCCGCCGATGCTGCGCGACCTGGCCGGCGAGTTGCTCGGCCACCCGCCCCGGTCCGACGACCTGGCCCGGCTGCGGCGCGAGCTGGACGGGCGGGTCCGCGACCTGCTGCCCGGGCTGCCGCCGGCGGTGCTGGACACCCTGCTCACCCGGGTCTGCCGGATGCCCCCGCCGCGCCGCGACGACGGCCAGGAGCAGCCGCACGCGGCCGACCCGGCGGTCACCGCCGGCGTGCTCACCGGCGTGCTGCTCGACCGGCTCGGCCGGGACCTGCCCAGGGAGACCGACGAACGGGAGCCGTCGCGTGGCTGACGTCCGCGCCCAACTGGTGACGCGGGTCCGGGGCATGCTCTCCGACGCCCTGGGCGCCACCCGTACCCGGCTCGCCGCCGCCGAGGCCGACCTGACCGCCGGCCGGGACCGGCTGGCCCGGACCCGGCGCGCCGCCGCGGCCGTGCCCGACCGGGTGGGCGCGGCCCGCGACCGGCGGCTCGCCGAGATCGACGCCCGGCACTCCGCCCGCCTGGCCGAGCTGGCCCGCCGCGCCGCCGCCGCGGCGCAGCAGGAGGCCCCCGGCGCGGCGTCCGCGCCCTGGGACCGGTGGCAGCCGACGCCCGCCGGCCGGGCCGAGCCGCCCGGCGCGGTGCGGATCGGCACGGTACGCCTCACCGGCGCCGAACCGGTGCCGGCGCTGGTCCCGCTGCTCGACGCCGGGCACGCGCACCTGGCCGGCGGTGACCCGGCCGGGCTCGCCGCGGTGGTGCCGGCGCTGCTGCTGCGCGCGGTGGGCCGGGCCGACCCGGGCGGGGTGCGCCTGCACGGCTACGACCCGGAGCACCTGGGCGGCGGACTGGCCGGGTTCGCTCCGCTGGGCACCGCCGGCCTGCTCACCTTCGTCGGCCCGGGCGGCCTGGGCCGGCTGCTCGACGACCTGGTGGAGCAGATCCGCCGGATCAACGCCACGGTGCTGGCCGGGGAGTACGCCTCGCTGCGCGAGCTGGCAGCCGCCACCGGCCGACGCCCGGAGCCGTGGCGGGTGGCGGTGCTACTCGGCGGCGACGAGCTGTCCCGCCACGAACGCGGCCAGCTCGACCGGGTGGTGCGTACCGGGGCCGCGTGCGGCGTGCACCTGGTGGTCCGGGGCATCGATCTACCCGACGACCGGACCGTCACCCGGGTCGTGGTCGACCCGGACGACGCCCGGATCGCCGGGCTGCCGGTGGTGCTCGACGACCCGCCCCCGCCGGCGCTGGTCACCGAGACCTGCCGGGCGGTCGCCTCCCGGGTGGCCGCCGGGCCACCGCCGACGCCCTTCACCGACCTGCTGCCCCCGCCGGAGGACTACTGGCGGGAGGACTCGGCGCACGGGCTCAGCGCGCCGATCGGCGAGGGCCCGCACGGGCGGCCGGTCCTGCTCACCCTCGGCGACTACCCGCCGCACGCGTTGATCGGCGGTCCGTCCGGCACCGGCAAGACCAACCTGATCTTCGCCTGGATCGGTGCGCTCGCCGCCCGCTACTCCCCCGCCGAGCTGGAGTTCTATCTGCTCGACTTCAAGGAGGGGGTGTCCTTCGCCCGGTTCGCCCAGGGCCGGCGGGACCCGAGCTGGCTGCCGCACATGCGGCTGGTCGGGATCAACGTCAACACCGACCGGGAGTTCGGCCTGGCCCTGCTGCGCTTCCTCGCCGAGGAGCTGCGCCGACGGGCCGACGCGGCCAAGAAACACGAGGTCACCAAGCTGGCCGAGCTGCGCGCGGTCGACCCGACCGGCCACTGGCCGCGGATCGTCGCCGTGGTCGACGAGTTCCAGGCGCTGCTCGCCGGCCGGGACGTGGTCGCCCGGGAGGCCGCCGACCTGCTGGAGGACCTGGCCCGGCGGGGCCGCTCGCAGGGCATCCACCTGGTGCTCGCCTCGCAGGACGTGCGCGGCATCGAGGCGCTGTGGGGCCGCCCCGCCCTGGTCGCCCAGTTCACGCTGCGCATCGCGCTGCCCAAGGCGCTGCGCATCCTGGCCGAGCGCAACGACGCCGCGCAGTCGCTGCCCCGCCACCACGCCGTGGTCAACGCCGAGTCGGGCCTGACCGAGGGGAACGAGGTGGCCCGGATCCCGTCGGCCAGCGACTGGGAGACGTGGAGCGAGTTGCAGCACCGGCTGTGGCGGATGCGCCCGCAGGACGCCTCGCCGGCCCGCCTCTTCGACGGCGACGCCATCCCGCGGCTGACCGAGGCGCCGGACTTCCGTGCGCTGAGCGCGCCCGAGCAGGGGGTGCCCCGCAGCCCGGTGGCGCTGCTCGGCGAGATCATCGACGTGCAGTCCCGGTCGGCCGCGCTGCGGCTGCCCCGGGCGCCCGGGCGGAACCTGGCCGTGCTGGGCACCCGGATCGACGAGGCGTGCGCGGTGCTCGACGCCGCCGCCCGCTCGCTGGCCCGCCAGTACCGCCCCGGCACCGCCCGGTTCTCCATCGCCTGCCTCGACCAGGACGCCGACCCGGCCGCCCGCGCGCTGTACGAGGACCTGGCCGGCGACGCGTCCTGGTACGACGAGGAGACCGTCGCCGAGCTGATGGCCGAGGTCGGTGACGGGCTAGGCGCGCCGGGCGCCGCGCGGACGCCGCACTTCCTGCTGCTGTTCGCGGTGGACGCGGCGGCCGGCGCGCTGGCCGGCAAGGCCGGCACCCGGACCGGCCTGGAGCAGCTGCGCCGGATCCTGCACGACGGGCCGGAACGGCGCACCCACGTGCTGGCCTGGTGGCGCGGTGTGGCGCGGATGCGCGTCGACCTGGGCGGCGCCGGCGCCCGCACCGACCAGATCGGCGCCTGGGTGGCGCTCGACGTGCAGGGCGGTGAGCTGAGCGCGTCGCTCTACCCGGGCAGCGGCGGGCCGGACTGGTATCCCCGGCCGTGGCGCGGTCTCTACTTCGACCGCGCGGTGCACCGCACCGGACAGGTGATCATCCCTTATGGTCCCACCCGATGAACGAACCGGTCTCCAGTGAGACGTACAGCGCGCAGATCCGCCGGCTCGCCGAGCTGACCGCCCGGGTGTCCGCGCAGCGGGCCGAGGCGCACACCTGGTACGCCGAGCAGGTGGCCGCCGCCGACCGGGCGGTGGCCGACGCGGCCGAGCAGGTCCGGCAGGCCCAGGCGGAGGTCGCCGAGGCGCGGCGGATGGTCGACCGGGTGGACGGCGAGGTCACCCACCTGTGGGGGCAGTTGCGCGCCCGGCTCGGCGTGCGCCGCCTGGGTGACCCGCCCGGGCCGACCCGGGACGCCGCCGGTGACCCGGTGCCGCTGCTGCGCGGCGTGCGGGAACTGCTGGAGCGGACCGGCCAGCCGGGTGAGCTGCCCGGCGCGGTGAACCCGCTGCTGATCGCGTGCGGCGTCGGGGGCGCGTTGGTGGCGTTCCTGCTGGGGCTCGGGGCGCGGGCGTTGGGGGCGGGTTCGGGCGGCGACCTGGCGGTCGGGTTGCCGGTGCTGGCGCTGGTGGTGACGCTGCTCGGCCCGCTCGTCGGGTTGGCGCCGGCCCGGCTGCTGGCCGACCGTCGGCACGCGGTGCTGACCCCCCGCCCGATGATCCTGGTGGCGGCCAGTGGCCTGGCCACCACCCTGCTCCTGCTGGTGGTCACCTACACCCGCTGACCGCGCCGTCGATCATGAGGTCGGCGGCGTGACACGCCGTCGTCGACGCCGCCAACCTCATGGTCACTGTCAGGCGGGGACCAGGACGGCCTCCTTGAGCAGGCGACGCACCAGGACCAGGCGGTCGGCGTCGTCGTCGAGGCCGGGCAGGTCGCCGACCCGGGTCGCCTCGCCGGTGAGCAGCGCGCGCAGCGCCGGCTCACAGGTGCCGGGCAGGGTGAGCGTCCGGTCGAACAGGCGCAGGACGACGGTCCCGTCGCCGGTGGGGGCGAGCTGCCAGCGCGACCCGGCCCGGACCGCCACCCGGCTGTCCGGGTCCAGCCGCGCCAGCGCCTCGGCCTGCGCGAGGGGGCGGATCGGCGCCGGCCGGGCGGCCGGCCAGACCCGGGCCCGCAGGCGCGCGGCCACCGCCGCCGGATCGGCGCGCAGCAGCCAGTCGCGCAGCGCCTCGACGGTCTCGGTCAGTTCCGGTTCGATCGCGTCCGGGTCGGCCAGGTCGATCCCGAACGGCAGGTCGGCGCGTAGCCGGGCGTCCTCGGCGGCCAGGCCGAGCAGTTCCTCCACCACGGCGTAGCGGGTCAGTGCCCGGATGCCCACGGTCAGGTGCAGCGAGCTGGACTCCTGCGCCTGCGCGCTGTGCAGCCAGCCGCGCGGCAGGTAGAGCGCGTCGCCCGGCTCCAGCACCACGTCCAGCGCGGGCCGGCCGTCGGCGGTGGCGGCGACCTCGTCGGCCCGACCGCCCCACGGCTGGCGCTCCAGCGGGTCGACCAGCACCGGCGGGTGGATCCGCCAGTGCTTGCGCCCGTCGACCTGGAGCACGAAGACGTCGTGCGTGTCGTAGTGGGTGGCGAAGCCCTGACTGCCGGCCGGGGTCAGGTAGGCGTTGACCTGCAACGGCTGCGCCAACGCGGCGCCCAGGTCACGGGTGAAGTCGACGAGCGCCGGCCAGGTGCGGTGCAGGCCCTGGAGCACCAGGGTGGCGCCGTCGGCGTAGAGCGCCAGCACCTTCTCGTCCAGCACCTGGTCGCCGATCTCGGCGCCGGCGCCACCGCCGCCGGTGTAGCGCGCCGCCGGCACGAGCTGGCCGTCCTTGGCCACCCGCAGGAACGGGGTACGCAGACCGCGCCGGCTGAGCAGGTCGTCGGCGTCGGCCGGGCTCAGCAGGTCGGTGAAGCCGTGCGGGTTGGGCAGCTCGGCGGCCCGGGACAGCAGCGGGCTGCGCCCCCAGTGGTCGGCGGCGAACTTGGCCGGCTCGACGGAGACGCAGCGCGCCAGCGCCTCGACGGCGGAGAGCGGAACCGCCGGGCGGCCGTGGCCACCCGGCGGGTCGACGTACGTCATGGTCATGCGTCAGGCGCTGCCGTCGGCGCCGCCGTCGTGCTGGCCGGGGGTCGCGCCGCCGTCGGCCGGGCCCTCCGCGCTGCCGTCCGCGCCACCGTCGTGCTGACCGGGGGTCGCGCCGCCGTCGGCCGGACCCTCCGCACCGCCGTCCGCGCCACCGTCCTGCTGACCCGGGGTCGCGCCGCCGTCGGCCGGACCCTCCGCACCGCCGTCCGCGCCACCGTCCTGCTGACCCGGGGTGGCACCGCCGTCGGCCGGGCCCGCCAGGCCGCCGCCGCCGCTGGTCTGGATGTCGTCGTCGTTCAATGCCATGGGTGCTCCCTCGGTGTGCCGCCCCGCGCGTTCCGGGGTCCGTGTGCAGCGGGTGGTACCCCACGCCCGATCTTCTCTAACCACACGGTAGACGCCCGGACCCGGCCGTACGGACGGTTCTCGCCGGTAGGCGGCCGACGCCGGCGGGTGCCAGGATGGCGGGAGGAGACGCGCGAGGAGGTGCGAGGTGGCGCAGCCGGAACCGCTCACGCCGCTGGCCGAGGACTGGCAGCGGGCGTTGGCCGTGGTGGCGCACCCGGACGACCTGGAGTTCGGCGCCGCCGCGGCGGTCGCCCGGTGGACCGGGCAGGGCAAGGAGGTCGTCTACTGCCTGCTCACCAGCGGTGAGGCGGGCATCGACGGGATGGCGCCGGAGCGCAGCCGGGTGCTGCGCGAGGAGGAGCAGCGCGCCTCGGCCGCCGTGGTGGGGGTGTCCGCCGTCGAGTTCCTCGGCCTGCCCGACGGGCTGCTGGAATACGGTGTTCCGCTGCGCCGGGCGATCGCCGGGGTGGTCCGCCGGCACCGGCCGGACGTGGTGCTCACCAACAACTTCCGGGAGACCTGGGACGGGGCGTACGCGCTGAACCAGGCCGACCACATCGCCTGCGGCCGGGCCACGCTGGACGCGGTCCGCGACGCCGGCAACCGGTGGATCTTCCCGGAGCAGCTCACCGACGGCACGCAGCCGTGGTCGCGGGTACGCGAGGTGTGGGCGGCCGGGTCGCCGGTGGCCCGGCACGGGGTGGACGTGACGGACACCTTCGCGCGCGGGGTGGACTCCCTGCGGGCGCACGGGGCGTACCTGAGCGGGCTCGGTGACGGCGGCTTCGACGCCGAGGAGTTCCTGGAGGGGATGGCCCGCCCGGCCGGTAGCCGGCTCGGCACGCGGTTCGGCGCCGCGTTCGAGGTCTTCCAGATCAACCTCCAGTAGGGCGGCCCGCCCCGCCGAGGGGGCGGGACGGGCCGGCGACGGGTCGGGTCAGGGAATGAGCTGATCCAGGCCCCGCGGCATGGTCGACTTCACGTCCTGCCACTCCCCCTGCGTGACGTGCCGGCGCAGCGTGTCCAGCACGACCTGCACCACCCGCTGGGCGCCGCCCTCGACGTCGTACGGGAAGCCCTGGCGGACCTCGTAGAGGAAGTCGTCGCGGTTGAGCTTGATCGGCACGTCCTGCGGCTGCCAGCCGTCGAAGTAGATGCCGCGCACCAGCACCGGCAGCTGCTGGGCGAACTCGACGCTCTCCTGCACCGGCAACCGGTCGCGCAGCAGGTGCAGCACCGTGCGCAGCGCCGCGTAGGACTGGTTGCGCCGCTCCGGCGGCCAGCCGTACGCCGACTCGATCTCCTTGAGGATCACGTTCGTCTTGTCCAGCGAGGACTCGAACGCGGACACCAACTGCTCCGCCATCTGTCTCACCCCCGTACGTCGGTCTCCCAGCGGCGGTCGTCGGCGCGCCGGGGTGGCCCGCTGGGACCCCGCCACAGCCGGGTCGGACTGAACCGGCCGGGCCGTTCGCCCCGCCGCGGCGCGTCGGAGTTGCCGACCACGTGCAGTACGCCACCGCGGCGTCGGTCCGCCACCACCCGTACCGTCATGACCCACCTCCTCGTCGCGGCGCCTCCACCGGCGGCGGAGGAGCGCACACGGTCCATGTTGCGGCGAGGGCGGGTGAGCGGGCCTCACCCGTACCGGGTGAGACGCCAGGTGTCCAGCAGGCCGGCGAGGGTAGCGGCGTTGCGCTGGGCGTAGTCCCGGTAGCAGTTGTTCATCAGCACGTGCGTCTGCTCGGCCTGGCCGGCAAGCTCGCGCAGCTTGGGCGCCCAGTCGCGCAGCTCGCGGTCGGAGTAGTCGTAGCCGAACTTCTCGTGGATGTCCTTGCTGGTCCACTTGTCGCTGTGCCCGTGGAAGCGGACCACGGCGAGGTCGGCGGTGGCCGTCAGCACCGGGGGTACGGACGACCGGTGTCCCTGCGGCATGTCCACGCAGACGAACGGCAGCTCGTGCTCGCGCAGGAAGCCGAGCGTCTCCTCGGCGTTGTCGCCGTCGAACCAGGAGGCGTGCCGGAACTCGACGACCGGACGCAGCGGGGCGCAGCGCCGCGCCACCTCCAGCAGGTACTGCTTGTTGTCCCGCTTGATGGTGAACCAGGGCGGGAACTGGAACAGCAGCGCGCCCAGCTTGCCGGCGTCGACCAGCGGGTCGAGGGCCGACAGGAACCGCGTCCAGACCTCCTCGTACGCCTGCGCCGGCAGGTCGTCCGGGTAGACGTTGCGTTTGTCGGTGTCCGGCCGCAGGTCCTTGTAGAGCGCGGACACCCGGGTCGGGTGGCCGGTCAGCAGGCTGAACGCCTTGACGTTGAAGGTGAAGCCGGGCGGGGTGCGCTCCGCCCAGAGCCGCGCGGTCCGCTCGGCCGGCGGCGAGTAGTAGGTGGCGTCCACCTCGACCAGCGGGAACCGGCGGGCGTAGTAGGCCAGCCGCTTCTCCGGCGTGTCGGCGCTCGCCGGGTACCAGCCGGAGTCGAGCAGGGTCCGGTCGGTCCAGGAGGCGGTGCCCACCTTGATCTCACCCATGGGACCGACCGGTGACCCGGGCGGGCGGCTCAGGCCGCCCGACGCTCCCGGGTCTGCTTGCAGGTCACGCAGGAGGTGGCGGACGGGAAGATCTCCAGCCGCTCCACCGGGATCGGCGCGGTGCAGCCCTCGCAGAAGCCGTAGGTGCCCTCGTCGAGCCGGGTCAGCGCGTGCTCGAACTGCGCGCGCCGCTCCAGGATGGTGCGCAGCAGCGACTGCGCGGTGTCCCGCTCGGCGGTCTTGGTGCCGCTGTCGGCCTGGTCGTCGCCGGCGGTGTCGCCGACCTCGACCAGCCGCAGCACCTGGCTCTGCATCACGGCCTGGTCGTACTCCGCGGTCAGCTCGTCGTACCGCGACCGCAGGGACTGCCGGATCTGGTCGACCTCCGCCTGGGAGCGGCCCGTGGCTGTCGTGTCGTGGACGAGCATCGCTGCCTGCCTTTCCTGCGGCCTCATACCGGTCCTCCGGCGGCGAGCGCCGGAGGACCAGGTCCGAATGTGGATGCGCGGGCGAGATCACCCGTGCTCTGTGAGCCGGGCGATTACCCGGGCGCCCGAGCGGCCAAACCGGAGACTTCCTGTCTCTTTCCGGTGAGTTGCCGGCGGCCGGTCAGGCGGCCTCCACGAGGGCCGGACGGCGGGGGTCGTCGACGCGCACGACCACGTCGGCGAAGGAGGCCGGGTCGACCTCGTCGGCATAGCGGGCGAACGCCGGCAGCGTCCAGCGCAGCGCCGGCTCGGTGCGTCGCGCCAGCGCCGCCGGCGAGAGCACCAGGTGCACGGCCAGGTCGAACGGCAACGCGCCACCGAGCAGCAGCGCGCCGCTGACCAGCACGACGCCGCCGGGCGGCAGGTCCCGGTAGGTGGCCCGGCTGGCCCGGTCGGCGTCGGCGTCCCAGAGCGAGGGCAGCAGCCGCCCGGAGCCACCCGGCCCGGCCGGGTCGAGCACCTCCCGGCGCAGCCCGGGCTCGTCGAGCCAGCCCTCGTAGTAGGCGTCGGGGTTGGTGCGCCCGTGCTCCAGGCGGGTCGAGGCGGGACGGAGGAAGTCGGCGGCCCGGACGTGCAGCGCCGGCCGCCCGGCGGCGCGCAGCGGGTCGACGAGGGCGGCGGCGAGGGCGTCCGGCCCGGCGGCCGGTGGGCCGTCGACGGCCACCCGCAGCCGGCCGGGCGTCTCGGTGCGGGCGAGACGCCCGGCCAGCTCGGCGACGAGCCGGTCGGGGCTGATCGGGCGGACGCGCATCCGACCACTATGCCCACCTCGGCGGGCGGGTCACCACGCCGGGCGCGTCCGGGCGGTCGGGGCTCCGTCCGGTGGGCGCTCGGCCGGTGGCGCCTCAGCCGGTGCGGTCGATGGTGACCCGGGCGTCGTCGGCGAGCCGGTAGCCGACGCCGTAGACGGTGGTGACCAGCGGGACGTCCACGCCGACCTTGCCGCGCAGCCGGCGCACGTGCACGTCGACGGTGCGGACGCCGGCGTGCTCGTAGCCCCAGACCGCGTTGAGCAGTTGCAGCCGGGTGAACACCCGGCGCGGGTGGGCGACCAGGTGCAGCAGCAGGTCGAACTCCAGACGGGTCAGCGGCAGCGGTTCGCCGTCGCGCAGCACCGACCGGGACGAGGCCAGGATGTGCAGGGTCGGGATGGTCGGGGCGAGCGGGCGCGTCGGGCCGCGGCCGGCCGGCACCGGGTCGGGGCGGCGCTCCGCCGGGACCGCGCCCGCGCTGATCACCGCGTCGCCGCGTTCGAGCATCTCGCGGGCGGCGTCGAGGAGCCGGCGGGCGGCCGGGGTGAGCGACTCCTCGCAGGCCAGCGGGATGTTCAGGGTGACGGTGAGCACGGGCGCGGCGGTGTTGGCGGGACGACGCTGGCCGCCGGGTGGACGGCCGGGGACCGCGGGTTGGGACGTATGCCATCCGGCGCGCGACGAGGCGGGGCTGACCGACATGGTCCTCCTTGGCTGGTCCGGGTATCTCCCCACGGCCCGGGACGCCGCTTCATCGATGCTTCCCGGCGCCTGTGCGAGGGTCAAGGGGCGGCTGCGTTGCATGAATGTGACAATTGACGAACACATCGGAGCCGGGTGCTCGCTCTGCGTACGAGGCCCGTTGATTACAGCAGAGCGCCGAAAACGGGCGGTACGGGGGGTCCCCGACCGGTTCACAATGGCGGATGCGATCAAAACGTGAACGCGGCGCACCCGGGTTCCGGGTGCGCCGCGGGCCGGCCGGCGACGGCCCAGGCGTCCCGGTCCACCTCGGTCGGAGCGTCGTCGGCGAGCCGGTAGCCGACGCCGTACACGGTGGTCACCAGCGGCGTGTCCGGCCCGAATTTCGCGCGCAGCGGCCTCAGCGCAGCACGGGCGGCTCCACCCGGTAGCCCGGCACCGAGGGCCAGCGCACGGTGAGCACCGTCGACTCGCGCTCGGCGTACCAGGAGTGGTCCACGCCCCGCCCCCACACCACGTAGTCGCCCGGCGCGCGCAGCACCACCGTGCGGTCCGGCAACTCGATTCGGAACGCGCCGCTGACCAGCACCAGCAGCGCGGTACGTCGCTCGCCGGTGGCCCACCGGGACCGGGTCTCCCCCGCCGGGTGCACGCCCCACTTCACCTCGACCTCGGTGCTGTGCCGGACGTCGCCCGCCGGCTTGAAGTGGCCCAGCAGCCAGCCCGCGTCGGTCGCGCCGTCCCGCGCCGCGTTGCCCACGTACACCCGATCGTCCATGCCCGCCTCCCGTGCCCGGCCGGGCGAGCTACCAGCCGGACCCCGCCCCGACGCTCGCCCGGCTGGGCAAGCTACCAGGCGGGACCGGCCGCGACGCCATAACCTGGGCGGGTGCCCGACGAACTGGACGCCGAGACCGTCGCCTTCGCCCACCGGATGTTCGACCTGGCCCGCGCCGGGGCGACCGAGGAACTGGCGGCCAACGTGGACGCGGGGCTGCCGGTCAACCTCACCAACGCCAAGGGCGACACCCTGCTGATCCTCGCCGCCTACCATGCCCATCCGGAGACCGTGGCCGCGCTGCTGGCCCGCGGCGCCGACCCGGCCCGGGCCAACGACCGCGGGCAGACCGCGCTGGCCGCGGCGGTGTTCCGGCAGAACGCGGCGGCGGTCCACGCGCTGCTCGCCGCCGGCGCCGACCCGGACCACGGTGGCCCGTCGGCGGCCGAGACCGCCCGGTTCTTCGAGCTGCCGGAGATGCTGGCGCTGCTCGGCCGCTGACGCCACCGGGCAACCCCGCGCCGCCGGGAACGGTATACAGGGGCGGTGGAGGATCCCGTACCCGAGCAGATGCGCGCGGCGGCCGGGGCGCTGCTGGCCGCGCTCGACGAGCCGGCCCGCCGGCGCGCCCGGCACGACTTCGACGACGAGCCGGCCCGCCGGTGGCTGGAGTACCGGCCCCGGCCCCGCCCCGGCGTCCCGGTCGCCGACCTCGACGTCCCGGCCCGCAAGGCCGCCCACCGGCTGCTCGCCACCGCGCTCAGCCCCGCCGCGTACGCGCAGGCCATGGCCGTGATGGCCCTCGAAGAGGTGCTGGACCGGGCGGAGGGGTGGCGGCGCGGGCGGCACAGCGGCGACTACTGGGTGGCGGTCTTCGGCGACCCGGCGCGCGACGACCGCTGGGCGTGGCGGTTCGAGGGGCACCACCTGTCGGTGAGCATGACCGTCGCCGACGACCAGGTCTCCCCCGCTCCGGTCTTCCTCGGCGCCAACCCGGCCACCGTCCGGCACGCCGGCCGCCCGGTCTCGCGCCCCCTGGGCCCGGAGGAGGACCTGGCCCGCGAGTTGCTCGACGCGCTCGGCCCCGGCGGGCGGGCCGCCGCGGTGATCGCCGAGGAGGCGCCGGCCGACATCATCAGCGCCACCCGGGCCACCGCGCCCGGTCGACTCGACCCGCTCGGCGTGCCCCGGGGACGGCTCGGCCCGACCGGACGGGCGCTGCTCGACCGGCTGGTCGCGCTCTACCTGGACCGGCTCCCCCCGGAGCTGGCCGCGCGCGAGGCGGACCGGCTGCACGGCGGCGAGCTGCACTTCGCCTGGGCCGGCGCGGTCGAGCCGGGCCGGCGGCACTACTACCGGGTGCAGGGCGACGACCTGCTGATCGAGTACGACAACACCACCGACGACGGCAACCACGCGCACACGGTGCTGCGCCGCCCGGCCGGCGACTTCGGCGCGGACGTGCTGGCCGCGCACCACGCGGCCGCGCACCGGGCCGCGCCGGTCAGGGGCGACGCGCCTCGATGAGGAACCGCCGGGCGTGGGCGACGAACGGGCCCTCGGCGCGGATCCGCTCGTCCAGCCGGCGCAGCTGGGCCCGGTAGCGGTCGACCGTGAAGCCGGGCACCGTCCAGACCACCTTGCGCAGGAACCAGACCACCGCGCCGATGTCGTGGAAGACGGTACGCAACGTCGCCTCGCGCAGGTCCACCACGGTCAGCCCGGCGGCCCGCGCGTCGGCCACCGCCGCCCGCGGGTGACGGTGCGCAGGCGGCGGCAGCGGTCCGAGGATCGCCTCGCTGAGTTCCCGGACCGTGCCGGGGCCGATTTGCTGGGACAGGTAGGCGCCCCCCGGGCGCAGCACCCGGGCCACCTCGTCCCACCAGGTGTGCACCGGGTGCCGGCTGACCACCAGGTCGAACGCGGCGTCGCGGAACGGCAGCGGCGGCCGGTCGGCCACCCGCACCACGAACGCGCCGAGCGGGCGCAGGTTGCGCCGCGCGACCGGAACGTTCGGCGGCCAGGCCTCGGTGGCGACCAGCAGCGGTGGCGGCGTCGACGCCTCGGCCAGCACCTCACCGCCCCCGGTGTCGATGTCCAGGGCGGCCTCGACGGTCGCCAGCCGCTCCCCGACGAGCCGGGCGTAGCCCCACGGCGGGCGCTCCTCGGTGGCCCGCCCGGCCAGCCAGGAGAAGCTCCACCCCTCGACGGGCGTGGCGTCGGCCTCGGCAACCAGCTCGTCGAACCCGCGATCGGTGACCATGGGCCGAGCGTGCCGCCGGACGGCGGCCGACGGCAACGCCATTTCCGTGCCCGGGCTCGGGGGCGCGGCGCCGGCCGGCGTGGGCCCGGGGTGAGCGCGCCCTGTGGCGACGGCACCGGGTTTCGCGTCGCCGGGCCTACGGTTCGGGGCGTCGACGGCGGTCACCGAGCGTGATGGCTTCACGAGACGACCTGCCCGGAGTGCGCTATGCCTCCTGGTCATAAGTATGACCAGGAGGCATATCGGTTTCACCTTGTCTGCCCCGCCCGCCGCGACACGCCCTGCGCCCCCACCGGAACGCGGCGGGCGGGGGATGGTCAGAACGGTCGGGGCCGGGCGATCTCGACGGTCGCGCCGTGGACACCGTCGAAGGTCTCCCACCCGGCCGGCTCGGCGGCGCGGCCCCGGTCGGACTGCTGGATCAGCCGCGCGCCCAGGCCCACGCCGACCGCGCCCACGGCCAGCGCGACCAGCTCGGTCGCGAGCTGGCCGCCGGTCGCGCCCCGCTGCGGCGCGTGCGCCCGGATCAGGCAGGTGAGCAGGAACAGCGCCGCCATCACGGCGTTGACCAGGTTGAACGTGATGGCGGTCCGATTCGCCCGGCCGATCCGCACGTCCCACAGGTCGACGAGTCCGGCCACCGTGGCGAGCCCGGCCGTGACCAGCGCCGCCACCGCCGTCCAGTAGCCCACCTCGCCGAGGAAGGCCGGGCCGCCGGCGACGTCCGCCAGGTCGAACACGGCGGCGCTGACGAAGAGCCCGAACGGGAACGTCACCAGCATCGGTTGGATGGGGTGCCCCTGCACCCGCAGTCGGCTCTCCATCGCGTCCTCCCCAGGTTGGCGCAGTTCACCAGTCCAGGGTGCTACCCGAGGCCCTCGGGAGCGAAACGACTGTCGTTCAGTTGTCGCGGGGCCGGGAGACGGTGAGCACGAGCCGCTCGGCCACCTCGCGCAGCGGGATGTCCAACGAGGAGGCGGCGCTGCGGAGCACGTCCAGCGCATCCGGGGCGGGGCAGCCGCGCTGCGTCATGATCACGCCGACGGCCTGCCCGACCACTCCCTCGGCCAGCAGCGCGCCGTCGAGCTGACCGGCCCGGGCGGTGGCCCGTTCCCGGTCACGCACGGCGGCCAGCAGCAGGCCGGCGTGCTCGGCGAGCAGCATGGCGGTGAGCTGGTGCCGGGGGGTGAGCGTCCCGGGGGCGTCGGCGTACAGGTTGATCGCGCCGATCACCTGCTCGTCGACGTCGACCGGGGCGGAGATCACGCCGTGCACGCCGAGCGCGTCGGCCCGCGCGCACCAGGCCGGCCAGCGTTCCTCCCCGGCCAGCTCGGCCGCGATGATCATCTCGCGGCGGCGCACCGCGGTCAGGGCCGGCGTGTCCGGACCGTGCCGCAGGTCGTCCAGCTCGGCCCGGCGCGGGTCGGAGGCGGCCACCCCGGCCGGCTCCCCGGCGCGCAGCGCGGTGAAGCCGCAGCTGTCGACGCCGGGCACGGCGTCCCGGGCGATCCGCACCAGCCGGTCCAACGCCTCGTCGAAGTCGGCGACGCCGATCAGGCCGGCGGTCAGCTCACGCAGCAGCGCGGCGGTCTCCAGCACGCCCAGGTCGTCGGTCATGGCGTGGCGCATCTCGAGATTCACCGGGCCACGGCCCCCACCGCCCCCGCGTCCGTCCACGCGGTGTCCCCGTCCGGCGCCGTTGCCTGGTCCATGTCCGTCCTCTCTCTGGCCGAGCCTCGGCCTACTACCCTCGCAGACCGGGATCGAAACCGCGCAAAAGGGCCCCTTCCGGCGCGTACCGGCCGGAGGGGCCCCGAGCGTGGGTCAGCGCGACCCGGAGATGAGGCGCCGGCCCACCGACGCGATCAGCCGGTCCAGCTCCGAGCCGAACGGGTTGTCGTGCACCAGGTAGGTCCAGGTCGCGGTCGGGCGCACCAGCTTCGACGCGTCCGGCTCCCAGCCCTCGTCGAACTCCGTCTCCTCGAACGTGGCGACGGTCCGCGTCTCGATCTCGGGCATCAGCGCGTTGAACGCCGGCACCGCGCTGCGGTGGAACTCGTCGAGCGGGTCGAGGCGGCCCAGCGCCCGCAGGTGCACCCCCTCCCGCACCTCGGACAGCTCGGCCAGGTGCTCGGCCCAGAGCCGGTCGAGGTGGTAGAGGGCGATCTTGCGGGCCACGTCGGCGAGCAGGTCCTCGTCCATCTCGCCGGCCTTCTCCGGCACCCGCTCCAGCAGCATCAACGCGGCGATGTCACTGGTCAGCAGGCGCTCCCGCCGCTCGGCCAGGGCCTTGCGCTGCTGCTCGATCACGTGGCTGTAGCGCCAGGTGTTGCGGTGGATCTCGTGGTTGACGCCCTCCGCGACCCGCTGGGCGTGCTCGACCGCGTAGTCGACCTGCGGATCGGTGACCAGGCCGTCGGCGTTCATCCGGGGCGACGCCGGGACGGTGTCGCCGGCGTGCCGCACGACCAGGTCGTCCTCCAGGCTGACGAAGAAGACCGACCCACCCGGGTCGCCCTGCCGGCCGGCCCGGCCGCGCAGCTGGTCGTCGACCCGGCGGCTGTCGTGCCGGCCGCTGCCGATCACGTACAGACCGCCCAGCTCAGCCACCCGCTCCCGGTCGGACTGGTCGCTGCCGCCCAGCCGGATGTCCACGCCCCGGCCGGCCATCTGGGTCGAGACCGTGACCGCGCCGTGGGCGCCGGCCTCGGCGATGATGCCGGCCTCCTCGTCGTCGTTCTTGGCGTTGAGCACCACGCACGGCACCCCGGCGGCGTTCAGCGCCGCGGCCAGCCCCTCGGACTCCTTGACGTCGAGCGTGCCGACCAGCACCGGCCGCCCGGCCTGGTGGCAGCGGGTGATCTCGTCGACCAGCGCCTCCTCCTTCTCGGCGCGGGTGGCGTAGATCCGGTCCGGCTCGTCCTCGCGGACGCAGGGGGTGTTCGGCGGGATCACCGCCACCTCCAGGCCGAAGAACTCGCGGAGCTGGTCGCCGACGAGCACCGCGGTCGCGGTCATCCCGCAGACCGTCGGGTAGAGCGCGATGTACGCCTGCACGGTGACCGTGCCCAGCACCTCGCCCTCGGCGGTGGCGTCCAGCCCCTCCTTCGCCTCGACCGCCGCCTGCAGACCGTCGGGCCAGCGGCGGCGCTGGGCGACCCGCCCGCGCATCTCGTCGATCAGCTCGACCGAGTCGTCCCGGACGATGTAGTCGACGTCGCGGTGCAGCAGGGCGTGCGCGTGCAGCGCCACGTTCACCGCGGAGAGCTGCCCGACGTGCTCCTCGTCGTACAGGTCGATGCCGCCGAGCTTGGCCTCGACGGTGGCCAGGCCGACCGAGGTGAAGGCGACGCTGCGGCCGTCCTCCGCGACCGTGTAGTGCTTGCCCTTGCGCAGGCCCCGCACCAGCGCGGCGGCGGCGTGCACCGGGTCCTGCTCGCCGGGGACCGCGCCGGCGAGCACCATCGGCACCCGAGCCTCGTCGATCAGGATCGAGTCGGCCTCGTCGACGATCGCGGTCTTCAGCGCCGGCTGCACCCGGTCGGCCAGGTCGGTGGCGAGCTGGTCGCGCAGGTAGTCGAAACCGGCCTCGCTGACCGCGACGTAGGTGACGTCGCAGGCGTACGCCGCGCGCCGCTCCTGCGGGGTGGACGCCTCGTTGACCCATCCGACGGTGAGCCCGAGCAGCGTGTAGACCGGCTCCATCCACTCGGCGTCGCGGCGGGCCAGGTAGTCGTTGACGGTGAGCACGTGCACCGGGCCGTTGCCCAGCCGGACGTGCCCGTACGCGGCGACGGTCGCGGTCAGCGTCTTGCCCTCACCGGTGGCCATCTCGGCGACCTTGCCCGAGAGCAGCGCCATGGCGCCGAGCAGCTGCACGTCGTAGGGGCGCTGGTCGAGCCCGCGCCGGGCCGCCTCACGGCCGATCGCGCAGATCTCCTCGTACTTCTCGGCCTGCCCGGCCGCCTCGGTCAGCTCGGCGTCGGAGAGCTGCTCCAGCTCGGCCTCGCGGGCCTCGATCGCCGGCAGCAGCTTCTCCAGCGGCGCCAGGTCGACAGTCGTCCCGGGGCGCTGGAGGAACCGGCGGAACCTGGTCTTCAACCGTTGCGACACACCCATGAGCCGCAACGGTACGCGAACCGCAGCCGATTGTGACCCCCGCCCGGCGCCGCCGCCACGCCGTGTCCGGATTTCGGCCGGTCGCCCCAGGTCAGGCCCGGGGTGGGCGGATCAGGCCACCAGAAGCTGGTGGGTGGCCAGCTCCCGGTAGAGCGGGCTGGCGGTGGTCAGCTCGTCGTGCGTGCCGACGGCCACCACCCGGCCGCCGTCGAGCACCACGATCTGGTCGGCGTCGACCACGGTCGACAGGCGGTGCGCCACGATCAGCAGGGTCCGGCGCACCGCCACCGCGTCGATCGCCCGGCGCAGCGCCGCCTCGTTGCGCGCGTCGAGGTTGCTGGTCGGCTCGTCGAGCAGCAGCACCGGCGGCCCGGCCAGCAGCGCCCGGGCGATGGCCAGCCGCTGCCGTTCCCCGCCGGAGAGCAGCACGCCGCCCTCCCCGACCTGCACGTCCAGCCCGTCGGCGGTCCGCTCGGCCAGGTGACCCAGGTTGACCTCGTCCAGCACGCCGCGCAGCCGGTCGTCGGTGGCGTCGGGCGCGGTGATCAGGAGGTTGTCCCGCAGCGTGCCGGCGAGCACCGGCGCCTCCTGCTCGACGTAGCCGAGCCGGGCGCGCAGCGCGTCGCGGGGCAGCTCCCGCATGTCCACGCCGTCCAGGCGCACCGCGCCCTCGCCCACCTCGTAGAAGCGTTCGACCAGCGCCAGCAGGGTGGACTTACCGGCGCCGGACGGGCCGACGAGCGCGGTACGGGTGCCGGCGGGCACGGTGAAGCTCACCTCGCGCAGCACCGGCGGGCCGCCGGGATAGCCGAAGCCGACCCGGTCGAACTCGACCCGGGCGGGGACGCCTGCGGGCGGCACGGCCACGGCGGTCGACGGCCGGTCGTCGACCCGCTCGTCGGGAACGGTGAGGATCTCCTCGATCCGGGCCAACGCGCCCAGCCCGCTCTGCAGCTGCGTGTAGGCGTGCACCGCCTGGCCGAGCGGCAGCACCAGGAAGAACAGGAACATCACGAAGGCGACCAGGTCGCCCACGCTGATCGCCCCGGCCGCCACCCGGGCCCCGCCCACGGCCAGCACCAGCAGGAAGGCGCCCTGCACGGTGACCGTGCTGGCCGGCCCGACCACCGCCTGCGCCCGGGCCACCCGCAGACCGGCGTCGTACGCCGCGGTCGCGCTGGTCACCACCGTGGCGGTCTCCCGGCCCTCGGCGCGGCTGGCCCGGATGGTCCGTGCCGCGGAGATCGCCCGCTCGACGGCCGAGGTCATCTCCCCGACGCGTTCCTGGGCGCGGCGGGCCAGGCCCCGCACCCGGCGGGCGACGGTGACCGCGAAGCCCACGCCGACCGCGACCGCGGCCAGTGTCACCCCGAACAGCAGCGGGTCCAGCAGCAGCATCGCGGTGCCGGCGCCGACCACCATCACCGCGCCGGTGACGGTCTCGAACAGGCCGGACGTCACCACCGCCCGCAGCAGCGTGGTGTCGGCGCCGACCCGGGACAGCAGGTCGCCGGTGCGGCGCCGGTCGTACTCGACGATCGGCAGGCGCAGCAGGTGCCCGGCCAGCCGTCGGCGGACCCCCAGCACGAGCCCCTCGCCGGTGCGTTGCAGCAGGTAGTCGCGGAGCCCACCGAGCAGCGCGCCGGCCACCACCAGCGCGACGAGCACGACCACCAGGGCGCCGGCCGGCCGATCGGCGGTGATCCGGTCCAGCACGGCGCGGGTGAGCAGCGGCTGGGCGAGCGCGGCGGCGGCGCCGGAGAGCGACAACGCGCCCACCGCGACGAGGGTGCCGCGGTGGGCGCGCAGGTAGGGCAGCAACGCGGCGAGCCCCGGCGTCGGGCCGGCTTCGACGGTCATGCCCGAACGGTAGCCGGACGCCGCACCGCCTCGGCCGCGGGCGCACCCGGGGTCAGCCGGTCAGGACCACCTGCAGTTCCGAGCGGCGGCGCTCGGCCAGGTCGGTCAGCAGGGTCGGCGCCTCGTCCAACGGCGCCACCGCGGAGACCACGTGCTTGCGGATCTCCTCGCCGTACTGGCGCAGCAGCTCCACCGTCTCGGCGGACAGCCGCTCCCGGTCCCAGGTCGGGGTGAGGCCACGGGGCACCCGGCCGATCTGCGCGCAGCGCAGCGACAGCCCGTTGTGGTGGAACTCCTCGCCGAGCCGGACCGCGTCCGCGCCGCCCTGGTAGAACGCCAGGTCGATCACGGTGCCCTGGGGGCGCAGCAGTCGCAGCGCGAGCTGCAACGCCCAGTCCTGGCCCCGGCACTGGAAGACCACGTCCGCGCCCCGGTCGCCGGCGGCGTGGTTCCACCGGGTCTTGAGCACCACCGCCGGGTCGTCGGCCTCCGGGTCGAGCGTCTCCAGGCCGAGCGCCTCGGCCACCTGGCGGCGGGCCGGCGTCGGGTCCACCACGACCACCGAGGCGGCACCGTGGCGGCGGGCGAACAGCGCGGTGAGCAGGGCGACCACGCCGCTGCCGACCACCGCGACCCGGCGGCCGCGTACCCCGTCGCCGAGCGTGCGCACGTCGGTGCCGCACAGGTCGGCGGCGGCGTGCAGCAGCCCGTTGGCGCAGATCGGGCCCATGTGCGCGACGTAGACACCGAGCAGCGGATCGAGGTCGTCGGGCAGCGGCACGAACCGCTCGGCCACCGGGTCGGCGACCCAGCCGCTGCGGTGGCCGTACGTCATGGCCCCGACCGTGCCCACCGCGACCGCCGGGGTGCGGCTCTCCACCACCCGGCCGACCTGCATGTAGCCGAGCCGGGTCACCGGGTACGGGGTGCTCGCCTCACCCGGCCGGAACAGCCCGAGCGCGGCGTCCCAGGTGACGTGCAGATAGGGGTTGGTGCCCTTGACGTAGCTCAGCTCGGTGCCGGCGGAGACGCCGCTGAAGAGCGTCTCCACCCGGAAGGCGCCCTCGCCCGGCTCGGCCGCCTCCTGTTCCACCAGTTCGACCCGGCCCGGGCCGCTGACCACCACCACCCGGTCACGCATCGACGCCCACCCCCGCGTCCGCGACCGCGGCGGTGAGCCGGGCCGCCGGCCCGGTGGGCAGCGCCACCGGACGGCCGGTCCGCGCCGACTCGGCGACCGCCAGCGCGAGCCGCTGGGTGCGCAGGGCCTCGGCGTACGGGACCCGCACGTCGTCGCCGACGCCCCGGACGGCGTCGACGAAGGCCCGGTCGACGGCGACCCGGGCGCCGTCCGGGTCGGCGGGCAGGTGCCGCTCGCCGTCCGCGTCGCGGATCGTCAGGCCGTCCTCGGCCAGCGACAGGGCCAGCCCGTCGGCGAGGATCTCCAGGCCGGCGCGGTGCTTCCAGGTGAGCACGCAGGCCGCGGCGAGCGTGCCGACGGCCCCGGAGGCGAAGCGCAGCGTGGCCGCGGTGACCGAGTCGATGTCGGCGCCGTCGACCGGCGGCGGAGTCCCGTCGCCGTACGCGGTGACCTCGGTGGCCTCGCCGACCAGCAGCCGGACCAGGTCCAGCACGTGGGCGGCCTGCTCGACCACCGGGCCGCCGGAGCGGTCCCGCCGGGCCCACCAGGCGACCGGCGGCACCTTGTCCAGCCAGGCGCCGTTGACCATCCGCACCGGACGGTCGGCGAGCAGCCGCCGCGCCTCCTCGACCACGTGCAGGTAACGCCAGTGGTGCCCGACCCCGGTCAGCAGGCCGCGCCGCTGCACCAGGTCGGCGATCCGCTCGGCCGTCTCCAGGTCCACCGCGACCGGCTTCTCCACGAACATCGGCACGCCGGCGGCGACGACCGCCTCCTCCGCCGGGCCGTGGGCGAACGGCGGCACGCAGACGTACACCGCGTCCGGGCCGGCGGCGAGCAGCTCGTCCACGTCCCGGAAGACCCGCCCGCCGTGCGCGTCGGCCAGCGCCCGCGCCGCGTCCGGGGCGACGTCGGTCACACCGAGCAGTGCCACGTCCTCGAACCCCGTGAGCACGCGGGCGTGGCGTTGCGCCACCCCGCCGGCTCCGACCAGTCCCACCCGCATCCGACCGCCCCTCCCACCACGACTGAACACACCGTGGACAGCACTCCCCTGGCCGGCGTCCCGCCAAACGCGAGGGGGTGCGCAACGCAACGTTCATCCGCCGGGAACCACCCGGTACGCGCCTGGTGATCGAGTTGTTAGGCAAGATCCGGTTAGCGCGGATGCGGTACTGGGAAAAACAGGAGTTCGCGATTCCGCCACTGATGGGGGTGCCCGTGCGGGATTCAGATGTGACCGTCTCACCGGTGGTGGAGGCGTGGGCCACGTACCGGAGCAGCACGGCCGGTGACTGGCCGGCCCGTCGGCTGGTCCGGGCCAAGGGCAACAGCCGGGTCAGCGTGGTGCTGCCGGCACGCAACGAGGAGGCCACGGTCGGCGCGATCGTGTCGACCATCCGGGAACACCTGATGGACCGGGTGCCGCTGGTCGACGAGCTGATCGTGGTGGACTCCCGGTCCACCGACCGGACCGCGCAGGTGGCCCGCGCGGCCGGCGCCGAGGTGGTGGGCCAGGACGCGATGACGCGCGGCCTGCCGCGCCTGACCGGCAAGGGCGACGCGCTCTGGGCCGGCCTGGCCGCGGCCGAGGGGGACGTCGTCGCGTTCGTCGACGCCGACCTGCGCGAGTTCCGGCCGCACTTCGTCACGGGCCTGCTCGGTCCGCTGCTCACCGACCCGAGCGTGGAGTTCGTGAAGGGGTTCTACCACCGGCCGCTGGTCGGCGCGACGAGCGTCGAGCCCGACGGCGGCGGGCGGGTGACGGAGCTGATGGCCCGACCGCTGCTCAACCTGTTCTGGCCGGAGCTGGCCGGCTTCGTGCAGCCCCTCGCCGGCGAGTACGCCGGCCGCCGCGAGGTGCTGGAGCGGGTGCCGTTCGTCACCGGGTACGGCGTCGAGACGGCCATGCTGATCGACCTGCTGGAACTGGTCGGGCTGGACGCGCTGGCCCAGGTCGACCTGGGCGAGCGCAAGCACCGGCACCAGGACACCGCCGCGCTGGGCCGGATGTCGGCGCAGATCATGCTGACCGCCTGGTCGCGTCTGCAACGGCGCGGCTGGGCGGCGCCCGGGATGGCGCCGACCGCACTGCTGACCCAGTTCCGCCGGGGCGGCTCGGAGGCACTGCCCAACCTGGACCGGGAGATCGTGGTCAACGACGTCTCGGTCGAGGAACGCCCGCCGCTGGCGCAGTTGCGGCATCGCATCCCGCACCGTCGGGTCGCCGCGTGAGTGCCAGGAGTGAGCCGGCGAGCACCGCGGTCACGACCAACAGCACGTGCCGCATGACGTCGAGAACACCGAGAGAGGGCAGCGCATGACGCTCACCGTGCTGATGAACGCCGGTCCGTGGCTGTCCGTGCCGCCGCCCGGCTACGGCGGGATCGAGAACGTCGTCGCCACGCTGGTGCCGGAGCTGCGCCGGCTCGGCGTACGGGTGGTGCTGGCCTCGGTGGAGAGCAGCACGTTGCCGGTGGACGAGAAGATCGCGGTCTTCCCGGACGGGCAGTTCTCCGCGTTGCAGCGGCCGTACAACCAGGTCTGCGGCGTGTCGCAGGCGCACCTGGCCGGGGTGGTGCGGGCGCTGCACCGCCGCGACGACATCGACCTGGTGCACGACCACGTGGAGGCGGTCGGGCTGGCCACCATGGCCGCGATGGGCCCGGACGCCCCGCCCGCGCTGCACACGCTGCACTGGGACCTGGCCAAGCACCCGGAGCTGTACGGCACCCTCGACGGCGGCGACCGGGTGCGGGTGAACGGGGTGTCCGCGTCGCAGCTGGCCCGGGCGCCGCGGGCGTTGCGGGAGCACTCGGTCGGCCACGTGCACCTGTCCACGCCGCTCGCGGTCGACGCGGACCGCCGGCCGAGCACGCCGAAGGGCGACCACCTGGTGATCCTCGGCCGGATCAATCCGGGCAAGGGCCAGGACCTGGGCGCCCGGCTGGCCCACGAGGTGGGTTTCCCGCTGGTGCTGGCCGGCCCGGTCGGCCCGTACCACCGGCCGGAGGACCTGGCCGCGGCCGGGGACGAGGCCCGGCAGAACCCGGACGTGCGGTTCTTCCACGAGCACGTCGCCCCGTACGTCGACGGCGACCGGGTGCGCTGGGTGGGCACGGTGGCCGGGCGGGAGCGCGACGACCTGGTCGCCTCGGCACGGGCGTCGTTGTTCCCGCTGCGGTGGGAGGAACCGGGCGGGACGGCCGTGGTCGAGTCGCTGTCGCTGGGCACGCCGGTGGTGGCCACCGCCCGGGGCTGCCTGCCGGAGCTGATCGAGCACAGCCGCACCGGCCTGCTCACCGCGGACGAGGAGGAGCTGGGCGACCTGGTGCTCGCGGCCGGATTGCTGGAGCCGGACGAGTGCCGGCGGGAGGCGGCGACCCGGTTCACCCCGGCCCGCATGGCCGAGCGGTACGTGGAGCTGTACGACCGGGTCCGACACGGCGCCACGGTGCCGTTGCAGCCCGTCTGAGCGGGAGGCCGGCCCACCGGTGCGGCGTTTGCCACCGGTGGGCCGGGGAAACCGTCGGTCCCGCGGTGGCGAGGAGGGCCGGCGTGACGAACTCGATGGCGCACTCCCGAGCCCGGCGCAACCCGGCCGACGGGCGGGCGCCGGTGCGCCGGGTCGCCTCGGCGTTCGCCGTGTTCCTGCTGCTGCTCGGCGCGTTGGGTTTCGTGCCGGGGGTCACCAGCGCCTACGCCGACCTACGGTTCGCCGGGCCGGGCTCGGGCGCGCGGCTGCTCGGGCTGCTTCAGGTCTCGGCGCTGCACAACCTCGTCAACCTGGTCCTCGGGGTGGCCGGTCTGACATTGGCCCGCACGGTCGCCGGCGCGCGGGCGTTCCTGCTCGGCGGCGGCGCGATCTTCCTGGTCCTCTGGCTCTACGACCTGGCCGTCGACCGGCGCAGCGCGGCGAACCTCCTGGCGGTCGACCGGGCCGGCACCTGGTTGCACCTGCTGCTGGGGGTGTCCATGCCGGCCCTGGGCCTGCTGGCCGGCCGGCGCGCGCACCGGCGCTGACCTGCCCCTCCCGGCCCCGATGCCCGGTTTCACCGGCCCATGCCCCGGGTACGTCCGTAGTCCTCCCCGACGGACAGAAACGAGGGCCCGATGTCGACCCGGATCAGGTGCGAGGTCCGCGACGAGTCCCCGGTCACCGTGGTGCGGCTGGCCGGGGCGCTCGACCTGGGCACGATGCGCGCGGTGCACGAGGTGCTGGACCGGTGCCTCGCCGAGCAGCCGGACGCGCTCGTGGTCGACCTGGAGGAGATCGACGTCACCGAGCCGCTGGCGCTGTCCGTGTTCGCCGCGGCGGCCCGGCGGGCCGCCGACTGGCCGGCGGTGCCGATGGTCCTCTCCGCTCCCCCGCCGACGACGGCGGCGTGGCTCGCCGAGACCACCGCCTGCCGGGTGGTGCCGGTGCGCCGCGACTGCGCCGAGGCCACGGCGTTGGCCGGCACGGCCGCGTCGCCACGGCTGCGGGCCCGGCTGGAGCCGGTCGCCGGGGCCTGCCGGCGGGCCCGGGAGCTGGTGACCGAGGCGTGCGGCCGCTGGAACGTGCCGGAGCTGGCCGGTCCGGCGTCGCTGGTGCTCAGCGAGCTGGTCGGCAACGTGGTCCGGCACGCCGGCACCCCGATGCAGGTCACGTTGACGCTGCGGCGGCCGTACCTGCGGGTGGCGGTGCTCGACGGCAGCCCGGCCGACGCGCGGGCCGCGACCGGCCGTGACCCGCGGGCGGAGGGGGGCCGAGGGCTGATGCTGGTCCGCGAGCTGACCCAGCGCTGGGGCAGCACGCCGGTCGGCGCCGGCAAGGTCGTCTGGGCCATGCTCCCGGCGAACTGACCGAATTCTCCGCTCTCGCCTGGTTACATGGACAGAGGGCCGGGTACGCGCGCCCGTCCTGTCTGTCGTCACACGGGGTGAGATGCCATGCCCAAGCGGGTAGTCACGGATCCGGCACGAGACCGGGGGCCCGCGATCCTCGCGCCGGCCCGGTTCGGGGGATATCCCGGCCCCGTCCGGGAGGCGGTGAAGGGCAACGCGCTGTGGCGGTTGCTGCGGACCACCGACGCGAAGGTGATCGGGCTGCTCTACCTGAGCACGTCGTTCGTCTTCTTCCTGATCGGCGGGGTGCTGGCCCTGGTGATCCGGGCCGAGCTGGCCCGGCCGGGGATGCAGTTCCTCTCCCCGGAGCAGTACAACCAGATGTTCACCATGCACGGCACGGTCATGCTGCTGCTGTTCGCCACCCCGCTGGTGTTCGCGTTCGGCAACTACATCGTGCCGCTGCAGATCGGCGCCCCGGACGTGGCGTTCCCCAGGTTGAACTCGTTCGCCTACTGGCTGTACCTGTTCGGCGGCACGATGGTGATGGCGGGGTTCGTCACCCCGCAGGGTGCGGCGGACTTCGGCTGGACCGCCTACACGCCGCTGAGCACCGCCCAGCACAGCCCGGGCGTCGGGGCGAACATGTGGGTGGTCGGCCTGGCCATCTCCGGTCTGGGCACGATCCTCGGCGCGGTCAACCTGATCACCACGATCCTGACCCTGCGCGCGCCCGGCATGACCATGTTCCGGATGCCGATCTTCACCTGGAACATGCTCCTCACCAGCGTGCTGGTGATCTTCGTGTTCCCCCTGCTGGCGGCCGCGCTGTTCGCGCTCGCCTCGGACCGGATCCTGCACTCGCACGTCTACGATCCGACCACCGGCGGCCCGATGCTGTGGCAGCACCTGTTCTGGTTCTTCGGGCATCCCGAGGTCTACATCGTGGCGCTGCCGTTCTTCGGCATCATCACCGAGATCATTCCGGTCTTCTCCCGCAAGCCGATCTTCGGCTACACCGGCCTGGTGCTGGCCACCATCGCCATCACGGTGCTGTCGATGAGCGTGTGGGCGCACCACATGTTCGCCACCGGCCAGGTGCTGCTGCCGTTCTTCAGCATCCTCAGCTACCTGATCGCGGTGCCCACCGGCGTGAAGTTCTTCAACTGGATCGGCACCATGTGGAAGGGGCAGATCACGTTCGAGACGCCGATGCTGTTCGCGGTCGGCTTCCTGGTCACGTTCCTGCTCGGCGGCCTCACCGGGGTGCTGCTGGCCAGCCCGCCGGTGGACTTCCACGTCACCGACTCGTACTTCGTGGTGGCGCACTTCCACTACGTGCTCTTCGGCACCATCGTGTTCGCCGCGTTCGGCGGCGTCTACTTCTGGTTCCCGAAGATGACCGGCCGGATGCTCGACGAACGACTCGGAAAGATCCACTTCTGGACGATGTTCGTCGGCTTCCACGCCACCTTCCTGGTGCAGCACTGGCTGGGCAACGAGGGCATGCCGCGCCGCTACGCCGACTACCTGCCCGGCGACGGCTTCACCGTGCTGAACGAGATCTCCACGGTGGGCTCGTTCGTCCTCGGCGCGTCGACGCTGTTCTTCATCTACAACGTGTGGAAGTCGTGGCGTTACGGCGCCATGGTCACGGTGGACGACCCGTGGGGCTTCGGCAACTCGCTGGAATGGGCCACCACCTGCCCGCCGCCGCTGCGCAACTTCGACCGGATGCCCCGGATCCGCTCCGAGCGGCCGGCGTTCGACGCCAAGTACGGCCCGCTCGTCTCCGACCTCGGCCGCGACCTGCCCCAGCGCAGCACCAGGCCGCCGCAGCACTTCGCCGAGGAGATACGCCACGAGCGGCGGGTGCCGGAGTCGCCGGCCGCCGAAGGCGCGCACGGCGCCCGCGAGGCTGTGGAGTATCAACCCGCGCCCCAGTCCGGCGCGCGGCCGGTCGACGTGCCGGAGCCGGAGGGGGTGATCCGACCCAGCTTCGACCAGACCGACGAGCCGGAGGACACCATCCTCGGCGCGGAGCGGGGGGATCCGCCGAACGACCGGTGGCGCCACCCGCGCGGGCACGGCGACACCCGGGATAACTGAGCGGGACGGGAGGCCGGCGTCGTCGGGCGCCGGCCTCCGTTCCCGGGTACGCCGGACGCCGGCTCCCCCTTCGGGAGCCGGCGTCGCGCGTGCGTGTCAGTCGGCGGCGGACAGTCCGGCGGCGGCCAGCGAGCGGCGCACCGCGGGCTGCACCCGGGTCAACCGCAGCGGCACCCCGGTCCGCACGGCGGCGTCCCGGCCGGCCATCAGCGCGGCGATCCCGCCGGCGTCGAAGCCGCCCGCGCCCACCAGGTCGACCACGACCTCGCGAGGCTGCCCGGTGACCGCCTCCAGCATCGCCCGGCGCAGCTGGTCCGCGCCGGCCCGGTCCACCTCGCCGCCGACCTCGACGACCACCCGGTCGCCGTTCTGCCGCACCGAGATCCGGGCCTTGGCCGGCTCGGTCTCGGCCGTCCCGTTCTGCCACGGCGGCGGGGCGTCGGCGAGCATCGCCTGGCGCAGCCAGGTCAGCGCCCGGGACAGCAGGCGGGAGACGTGCATCTGCGAGATGCCGAAACGGGCGGCGATCTCCGCCTGGGTCTGGTTGCCGTAGAACCGCATGGCCAGGATCCGCCGCTCCCGCCAGGGCAACCGGTGCAGCAGGCCGCTGACCGTGACCCGGTCGTCGACCGACTCCAGCGCGTTGTCGGACTCGCCGACCAGGTCGCCGAACTCGGCCGAGCTCTCCCCACCGACCGGCGCGTTGAGCGAGGCCGGGCTGTAGCCGGCGGCCGACTCCAGCGCGGCGAGGATCTCCTCCTCCGGCGTCTCCAGCCGCTCCGCCAACTCCGCCACGGACGGGGCCCGGGACAGCTCGCTGGTCAACGTCGCCGTCGCCTGCCCCACCTCCAGGATCAGGTCGCGCAGCCGGCGTGGCACGTGCACGCCCCAGGTGCGGTCCCGGAAGTGGCGTTTGATCTCGCCGACGATGGTGATGGCCGCGTACGCGGTGAACGACCCGCGTTCCGGGTCGTACCGGTCGACGGCGTTGACCAGACCGAGCCGGGCCACCTGCTCCAGATCCTCCAGCGGTTCCCCGCGTCCCCGGTAGCGGCGGGCCAGCCGACCCGCGAACGGCAACGCGAAGCGGACCAGGTCGTCCCGCGCCTCCTGCCGCCGCTCGGGTGGCAGCCCTTCGATCCGGGCCGCGTACGCGAGCGCCGCCGCGTCGAGATCCTCCAGACCTCGCTCGTTGGTCGGTGGGGTGGGTGTCGTGGTGGTCTGACCGAACATCCGCGCCTCCCTCGCCGAAGATCCCCCCGCCCGGTCGGAACCGGTCGTGCGCGTGGTCGGACCACGCACCGGGTGAGGAAGTTGGTTACGTGACGGATACGTCGAAAGCGGTGGCTGCCCGCCGCACGGCGTCGTGGGCCGTTCCGCGGCGAGCGGTCTTCCCGCTCCGTAGGTACTCAATCACGGACCGCAGGATCGCGAGGATATTTCGCCAGGTTGGCCCGGCCGGCCGAGGGCCGCCGGCGCGGGCGCCGCGCTCAGCAGACCAGCAGACCCTGGTGCGCGCCGGAGTCCCGGAGCGCGGCGAGGGCCTCGGCCATCCGCAGCGGCGGCGGCGCGGGCAGGTCGCAGGGCTGGTTGCGCAACACCTCCGTGGCACGTCGGGTGGGAACCGAGGTGACCGGGTAGCCGCGGGCCGCGCCCCGGTCGAGGGCCCGCCGGCGCCGCCCGAAGCCGGCCACCGCGAGCCACTGGGGCAGCCCGGCGAGCGCGGGCGAGCGGAGCCCCGGCGGTTCCGGCAGCACGTCCACCGACGTGAACGGCTCGCTGCCGGCCAGCCACCACTCCGCGCCCTCGACCCGCCGGCGGGTGGCGTTCTCGCACCAGTAGGGCACCAGGCCGGCCCGCAGCACCTGCCCCGGGTCGAGCAGCCGGCCGCACTCCACCACCAACCGGTCGCCGGTCTTGCCGGCCCGGCGCAGCCACCGGCGGTACAGGTCGGCGGTCGCCGCGCTGAGCGCGTCCGGCTGCGGCACCACCACCCGGTGCAGCGGGTGTCCGTGCCGGTCGCCCCACTCCCGGGCGGCGTGCTCGAAACCGGATTCCACGCCGTGTGCGGCGAACGCGGCCGGCAGCGTGACCTCCGGCGCCGCCCAGCGCGTCTCGTCACCGCCGGCCGCGCGCAGCACCTGGCGCAGCCCGTGCGCGTCCGGGTGGAAGTCGAGCGGGTCCAGCCCACTGGTCGGGCAGCCGGCCTGGAAGCTGTGCCCGTCGCCGGTGTCCCGCACCGGCCACGTGCGGGCGTCGTGCAGCAGCAGCACCGGCGCCGCCGGTTCCAGCCGGTCGGCCAGGAACCCCGCGTACGCCGTGGGCAGCGTGCGCCAGCGGGCGGTGAGGGTCACGGTGGCACCCGCCGCCACGCCCCGGCTGGCCGGGCAGTGCACCTGCCGCACGTGCAGCCGGGGGTTGCCGGCGAGCAGTCGCCCGGCCAACGCGGCGCCGTGGTCGTACGCCCGGTCCGGGCGGTCCACCGCGCCCCGGCTCCAGGTCGCCGCGAGTTCGAACCCGGCCGGCAGCCAGGGCACGCCGAGCGCCACCGCGAGGTGGGCGGCCGCGCCGTGCGGTGAGCCGAGCACCGCTCCGGGCCAGCGCCGGTCCGGGTACTGGTCGACGAACCAGCCGGCCACCCGTTCGGCGTCGACCCGGGCCACCTGCGCGGCGCTCAGCGCGGCCCGCCCGGCCGCGCGGCCCGCGGCGGCGCGGCGCACCGGCTCCGGCGTGCCGGGAAGCCGCGACAGCGCGGCGGGGTGGCCGAGGTCGCCGCAGTCGTCGCCGCGCAGCGCCCGGGCGGTGGCGGCCACCAGGAGCCGGGCGGCGCTGCCCGCCGCCACCACCCGGTCACCGGGCAGCCCGGCGCCGGTCGCCGGTCCCGACTGTGCTCGTTCGCTCACCACGCGGGCCGGCTTCCCGTCCCTCTGTGGTCTAAACGGGGCATCTCCCCACGGCGCGGACCAACGCCCGCTCGGGCGACCGCACCGCCCGGGACACCCAGGTACGCCGTCGCGCCACTCCCCCACCGCCACGGACGCAACAGCACGTGGGAGCGGGTTTGGGCCGGACCGGGACGGGCACTGCACCGCGCATGCCCGACGACGAGAGCGCCCCGGCGGCGACCATCACCCCGTACCGGGACGGACCGCTGCTGGTGCGCGGCGACTTCGCGCTGGTCACCCCGGACGGGGAACCGATCGAGACGCGCCGGGGCACGGTCGCGCTCTGCCGGTGCGGCAAGAGCGCGATCAAACCGTTCTGCGACGGCACGCACAAGGTCGCCGGCTTCCGCGGTTAAGGAAGGGCCCCTTCTTAACGCCTGCGGTAGAGGAAGGGGCCCCTCTTAACACCCCGTCACGCGGCGGCGAGAGCCCGGTCCGGCGAGCGCAGCGACGAGCCACCGGCGGACCAGGCGGAGAGCAGGTGGCCGGCGAAGAGCCGGTCCACCGCCAGCGCCGCGGCCGCCCCGAACAGCACGTCGGCGGCGAGGGCCGGCTCCGCGCGGACCAGCCCGCCGCACAGGTCGTACGCGGCGATCTGCTCGTGCACCGCGTCGGCCTCGACGTGCTCGTCGTAGAAGCGGGTGGCCACCGCGTCGAGGCCGAGCCGCCGCAGCCCGTTGCCGTAGCGACGGTTCGGCAGCGACGAGGTCATCTCGTACGCGGCCAGGTGTCCGACCAGCGCCCCACGCAGCCGCCGGTGCAGGCCGAACAGCGACATCAGGTTGTTGGTCGCCAGCGTGACCGCCGGGACCCGGTCCAGGTGGACGCCGTAACCGGTGTCCAGGTCGAGCCGGTCCATCGTGGTGCGGAACAACTCGGCGTGCATCCGGTCCAGCCGGCCGTTGCCGTACTCGTCCATCTGGATCTCCACGAGCGCGGCCTTGGCCGCGCCGCCGAGCCGGGGCAGGGCCCAGCTGTGCGGGTCGGCCTCCCGCAGGTGGTAGGTCGAGCGGTGGGTGACGAACTCGCGGAACTGGTCGAGGTCGGCCCGGCGTTGCAGCGTGGCGGCGAGCGGCGGGCCGTCGTCCGCCGCCACCAGGTCGGTCAGCGCACCCGGCAGCGCGGCCGGGAGCACCGCCGGCACCGGCCCGGCCAGCCGGCGCAGCGCCGCCTCGAACGGCCGCTCGGCCCGCGCCCGCAGAGCCAGCAGCGAGGGCTCCCACTCCCAGTCGTCGGCGACCCCCCGCCAGCCCCGGTAGTGCAGCTCGTAGCAGAGGAAGAGGGTGAGCTGGAGGTCCTCGTCGACCAGCGGCTCGGCCACCGCCCCGAACTCGACGCCCAGCCCGACCGGCAGGTCGCCGGGCGTCCCGCACAATGCGGCGAGCACTGCGGCGGAGACCGGCCCGCGTGGCCCGGGCAGCGGGGCGGGGCCGTAGCGACGGTCGGTGGCGGCGGCGGGCATCTGACCTCCTGAGGTGACTGCCACGAGGCAGTGCCCTGACATGAGCTGGCTAAACGAGGTCCTCCGCCGCGATGGCCTCGGTCTGGTTCACCCGGTCCCGCACCCGGCGCGCGGCGTCCCCGTCGGCCACCAGGCCGCGCAGGTCCGCCAACGCCGGCTCCGGCACGTCCAGCGCCACGGCCGGGTCGACCACCGCCTCCAGCACGGTGGGCCGGTCCGCCGCCAACACCTCGTCCCAGGCCGCGCCGACCAGGTCCGGCCGGTCCACCCGGACGCCGTGCAGCCCGAGCAGTCGGGCCCACCCGGCGTACGGCACGTCGGGACGCCGGTCGGGGAGCGTGCCCGGTGGGCGTCCGCCGCCCACGCCGGACTGGTCCCGGTTGTTCAGCACCAGCACGACCAGCCGGGGGTCCCGCCACTCGGTCCAGTGGTGCGCCACCGTGATCAGCTCGGCCAGGCCGTTGAGCTGCATCGCACCGTCGCCGAGCAGCGCGAGCACCGGCTGGTCCGGACGGGCCAGCTTGGCGGCCACCGCGTACGGCAGGGCGCAGCCCATCGAGCCGAGCGTGCCGCAGAGCCGGGCCTGCACGCCCGGAGGAAGCTCCAGGTGCCGGGCGTACCAGTAGACGACCGAGCCGACGTCGACGGCGACCGAGGCTCGCTGGGGCAGCCGGGCCGACAGCTCGCGGAGCACGAGCTGCGGGTTGATCGGCTCGGCCGGGGCGGCGGCGCGCTCCGCGGCGGCCTCCCGCCACCGGTCCACCGACTTCTCCACCACGCCCCGCCACTGCCCGTTGCGCCGCTCCGGCACCCGGGTCAGCAACGCGCGCAGCGTCTCGGCGGCGTCGCCGACCAGCGGCACGTCGACCGGGTAGCGGGTGCCGATCCGCCGGCCGTCGATGTCGATCTGGATGGTGCGGACCTGACCGACCAGCGGGAACCAGTCGGTCCACGGGTCGTTGGTGCCGACCATCAGCAGCGTGTCGCAGCCGCCCATCAGCTGCGCGGCGGCCGTGGTGCCGACCTCACCGAGCACACCGGTGTGGAAGGGCAGCCGCTCGTCCAGCACCGGCTTGCCGAGCAGCGACGTGGCCACGCCGGCGCCGAGCCGGTCGGCGAGCGCGACGATCTCCTCCTCCGCGCCGTGCGCGCCCTGACCGACCAGGAGGGCCACCCGCGCTCCGGTGCCCAGCAGCGCCGCGGCGGCGTCCAGGTCGGCCTCGTGGGGCAGCACCCGGGCCAGCGGTTCGCCGGGCGTCGCGGTGACCACACCGGCGGTCTGCGGCAGCAGGTCCGGCACGACCGTCACCTGCAGGGCGCGCGGCAGCACCACGCAGGTCGGACTGCGGGTGGCCGCCGCGGTGCGGAACGCCTGGTCCAGCAGCGCCGGCACCTGCTCCGGGCTGCGGCCGTAGCGGACGAACTGGTTGCACACGTCGCCGAAGAGCCGGCTCAGGCCGATCTCCTCGTGCGCGCCGCCGAGCGGGCCGCTGACGTCCTCGCCGATGATCGCCACCACCGGCTTGCTGTCCAGCTTGGCGTCGTAGAGACCGTTGAGCAGGTGCACCGCGCTGGGGCCCTGGGTGGCCAGACACACCCCGATGCCGCCGGTGAACTTGGCGTGCCCGGTGGCCATGAACGCGGCGGTCTCCTCGTGCCGGGCGGGGACGAACTCCGGGTCCCCGCCCGCCTCGTCCAGCGCGGCCAGCATCGGCGCGATCGCCGCGCCGGGATAGCCGAAGGCCCGCGGCACCCGCCAGGCCCGCAGGCGTTCGACCACCAGGTCGGCGACGGTACGCTCAGCCATCGCCCCGCCCCGGGGTGCCGGCGTCGACGTAGCGCAGCACCGCGCCGACCCCGTCGGTCAGCTCCGGCGCCTCCTCCGGCGCGAGCACCGTCACGTCGGCGTCGGTGCCGATCAGCGCGCGCAGCAGCGCGGCGTCGGCGCGCACCTTCTGCGGGTCGGCCACCGACATGCCGGCCAGCTGCGCCGGGTCGGTGGCGATCTCGGTCGGCTCGGGCCCGACCCACAGCTCGCCGTCGGCGGAGGCGTCGTCGACGATCAGCATGGTGTCGACCTGGTTGCGTTGCAGCGCGGCGACGACCGCGTCGAGGCCGGCGCCGACGTCCTCCTGCACGCCGAACCGGTCGAGCGCGGCGGCGATCCGGCGGTCGGCGACCTCGGCGACCGTCTGCACCGTGATGTCGTCCATCAGCGTGTCGTCGGCGCCCGGGTCGCGGGATCCGGCGTCGGTGCGGACCAGCACGTCCTGCCACCGCTCGGGCAGCTGGGCGGCGATCATCCCGGTGGCCCGGACGTCCCCGGCGACGACGACCACGTCGGCGCCCACCCGCTCGGCCAGGTCGGCCGTGGCCGCCGCGGCGTCGCCGGCGTTCTGGTGCCAGGCCTCCATGGCGGCCCGCTGGTAGCGGGACTGCGACCACCCGCCGGGCTGCACCCGCCGCAGCTGCCGGCTCTGTCCACCGGCCACCTGGGCCCGTCGGGGCACCCCGCCGGCGCTGACCGCCATCGCGTCCGCGCCGGTGCGGTCGGCCAGCACCCGCACCCAGGCCACCTGTTCGCCCCGTTGAGCGACCAGCGGCATGGTGTGCGGCAGGGCGGACCAGGTGGCCAGGTCCCGCAGCGGCGGCGCGGAGAGGTACTCGGTGAGCACCACCCGGCCCCCGGTGGCGAAGACCGCGATGCCGTAGTCGCCCGGCATCGGGTCGTGCCGGCGGACCACCTCCTCCACCGCCTCGACGGTGACCGGATCGGCGCCCTGGGCCAACAGGTTCCCCTTGAGGGCGCGCCATCGCAGGTCGACCTGCGGACGGGCGTCGTGGGTGTCCCGGGAGGCGTCCAGATACACCGAGCACCAGGGCCCGGGACGGTCGTAGAGCGGGCGCAGGAAGGACAGCTGCATGCTCGACCCCTTTCCAGCTCGGCCGCACGCATACCCGCGCCCCGGCCGATGTCACCTTCCACCGGTGGGGAGTGACCGCCCTTCATTCACGTCGTTCAACCCGAAGGACCGATACCATCTGTGCACGGAACGGAACTCTCGGTGGTGAACATGGACACGGAGCTGCACACCCGACGCGTCGTCCGGCCGACGGAACGCATCGTCACCGGGCGCCTGGTGCGGCTGATGGAGGGCTACGCCCGGGAGGTCCGGGTGGGGCAACCGGCGCTGGTCGCGGTGCTGACCGCGGCCGGGGTGGTGGGGCTGCTGCTGCGGGTGGTGCGCGCGTTGCTCAGCAACGGCGGCGGAGGCGCCCGGCGCAGCTTCAAGGAGCTGAAGAAGGGGCCGGAGTTCCTGGTCACCCCGGTCCGGGTGCGCGACGCCGCCGACCGGCTGGTCGAGGTCGAGCTGCACGGCCACCTGCCGCAGAGCGCGCTGCACCCGGGCGACCACGTCCAACTCACGTTGCGCCCGCAGCGTGACGGCGACCTGCCGCCCCGGATCGAGCGGATCGTCAACCTCACCACCGGGCAGCTGCTCACCCCGCGTACCGCGACGCTCTGGTCGCATCTCGGGCCGGCGCTGCTGCTGCAGGCGGCGCTCGGCGCGGTGCTGGTGGTCGGCGTCGCCGCCTGCTCCGCCCTGACGTGAAAGGAAGGGCCCCCTATTAACGCCTGCGGTAGAGGCGGGGCCCCCTGTTAACCACCGACGCGGGTGAGCGGGGGCTCGACGGGCACGGCGGGGGCGGCGAGGAGGCCATGCCGGCGGGCCCAGCGCTCGAACAGCACGGTGGCGAACGGCGGCACGGCGCTGGCCAGCGCCAGCCCGGTCTGCACCAGCGACCAGCGCTGGCGCCGCGCCACCACGAGCGCCAGCAGCCCGTACGCCACGAAGAGACCGCCGTGGATCGGGCCGAAGACCTGCACGCCGATCTCGTCGCGCGGCGGGCCGTACTTGACCGCCATGCCGGCCAGCAGCGCCGCCCAGGAGCACGCCTCGGCGATCGCCGCCCACACGAACGCCCGGATCCACCCGTCGCGCATCAACACTCCCCCTTCGGCCGGCGGCCCATGGTAGCCGGCCGCGCGGTGACCAGCTGTTAAAAGGGGGCCCCGCCTATGCACGAGGCGTTAAGAGGGGGCCCTTCCTTACCACCGGGGATCGACGGGGGCGGCACGGGGTACAGAAAAGGTCCTTCAGGCCTTTCCTGACCCGCCGCTCCGTGCGAGGTTGGGAGGACCAACGGTGACAGGGTGGTGACCATGGGCGAGGACGTCGGCGCGCGCACCTTCAGCCGGGAGGACCGGGCCCGCTACCGCGACAAGGTACGGCGGTGCCTCGACGTCTTCGCCGAGATGCTCCGCGAGTCCCGGTTCGACGTGGAACGGCCGATGACCGGGCTGGAGATCGAGCTGAACCTGGTCGACGACGGGTTCGACCCGGCGATGCGCAACGCCGACGCGCTGGAGGCGATCGCCGACCCGGCGTTCCAGACCGAGCTGGGCCAGTTCAACGTGGAGATCAACGTCGCGCCGCGCCGGCTCGCCGGCACCGGCACCGCCCAGTTCGAGGAGCACGTCCGGGCCAGCCTCAACGCCGCCGAGGAGAAGGCCCGCACGGTCGGCGCACACATGGTCATGATCGGGATCCTGCCGACACTGCGCCCGGAGCACCTGACCGCGTCATCGCTCTCGGCCAACCCGCGCTACGCGCTGCTCAACGAGCAGATCTTCGCCGCCCGGGGCGAGGACCTGCCGATCGCGATCAGCGGGGTGGAGCGGCTGGCTACCACCGCCGACACGATCACGCCCGAGGCCGCCTGCACCAGCACCCAGTTCCATCTCCAGGTCAGCCCGGCGCAGTTCGCCGACTACTGGAACGCCGCCCAGGCGGTCGCCGGCATCCAGGTGGCGCTCGGCGCGAACTCTCCGCTGTTCTTCGGCCGGGAACTGTGGCGGGAGACCCGGGTGCCGCTGTTCCAGCAGGCCACCGACACCCGGGCGGAGGAGATCAAGGCCCAGGGGGTACGCCCGCGGGTGTGGTTCGGGGAACGCTGGATCACCTCGGTGTTCGACCTGTTCGAGGAGAACGTGCGCTACTTCCCGGCGTTGCTGCCGGTCTGCGACCCGGAGGACCCGGCGACCACGCTGCACAGCGGCGGGGTGCCGAAGCTCGCCGAGCTGCGCCTGCACAACGGCACCATCTACCGCTGGAACCGGCCGGTCTACGACGTGCTGCGGGGCCGCCCGCACCTGCGGGTGGAGAACCGGGTGCTGCCGGCCGGGCCGACCGTGCTGGACACGGTCGCCAACGGCGCGTTCTACTTCGGCGTGGTCCGGGCGCTGGCCGAGTCGGACCGCCCGCTCTGGTCCCAGATGTCGTTCAGCGCCGCCGAGGAGAACTTCAACGCCTGCGCCCGGCACGGCATCGACGCCCAGGTGTTCTGGCCCGGCCTGGGCTACCTGCCGGTGACCGAGCTGGTGCTGCGCCGGTTGCTGCCGCTGGCCCACCACGGGCTCGACCGCTGGGGCCTGGACCCGGTGGAGCGGGACCGGCTGCTCGGCATCGTCGAGCAGCGCTGCCTGACCGGGCGCAACGGCGCGACCTGGCAGGTGGAGACGTTGCACCGGCTGGAGTCCGCCGACCACCTGGACCGGCCGGCCGCGTTGCGCGAGGTGGTCCGCCACTACGTGGACCTGATGCACAGCAACCGCCCGGTGCACGAGTGGCCGATCCCCTGACCGTCACGGGGTGGGGAACGACCGGTCCCCGAACAGCACGCCCCGGGCCGCGGCGCGCCCGATCGGCGTCCGCAGGAGGGTGAACGCCGCCGTCGCGACGGCCGGCGTGCGCACCTGGGCCAGTCCTCGGCGCAGCGTCAGCCGGCCCCGGAAGCGGGCCCGCAGCGCGGCGCCGTCGTAGCGGCGCACGGCTTCGGGGCGGCCCGTGCGCAGCGCCTCGTCGAGGACGTCCGCGGCGTGCGCGGACAGCCGCAGGCACGGGTCGAGGCCGCCGGCGGTGAGCGGGCTGACCGCGCCCGCCGCGTCGCCCACCAGCAGGCCGTCCGGGCAGCCGATGCGGCGCAGCAGCCCGCCGACCCGGATCGGCCCGCCGCGCCGCTCGACCCGCTCGGGTCGGCCCACGCCGGGCAGTCCCGGGGCCGTCGCGGCGAACCGCCGCAGCGCGTGCCGGAGCCCGCCGGGGAAGCGGTCGGGGTAGCCGGCGACGCCGACGTGGGCGTGCCGTCCGTCGTTGACGACCCAGGCCAGGTAGCCGGGCGCGAGCGTGGGGTCGAGCACGCAGTGGAACGTGGGCGGCCCGTCGTCCGGCGGCACGGCGAAGACCTCCTCGGCGCCGACCAGCAGGTGGCGGTTGCGGTCCAGGCGCAGGTCGCGGGCCACCCGGGAGCGGGCGCCGTCGGCGCCGACGACGAACCGGGCGCGAACCTCGACCGGCCCGTCGGGCCCGTGCAGCGCGACGGCGTCGGCCCGCCGGCCGGTGTAGCGGGTGCCGAGCGCGATCCGCACGCCCGCGTCGGCGGCGGCGTGCGCGGCGGCGGTGTAGAGCCCCGCCATGTCGCCGACGCGGTACTCGTCGCGCCCGCTGTCCAGCGTCACCGGACGGCGCAGCCCGGGCGGGTGGAGCACCACCCGCCGGATCGGCGGGCCGAGGCAGTCCTCGGGCAGCGGGAAGTCGTCGAGCGTGCGGCGGACGAAGATGCCGGTGGTGCGGATCGCGCCGGCCAGGGTGGGTCGCCGGTCGACCAGCAGCACGTCGTGGCCGCCCCGGGCGAGCAGCGTGGCGGTGTGCAGCCCGGCGAGTCCGGCGCCGACGACCAGCACGTCGAGATCGTTCATATATCGAGTTTCGGTGCCTAGCTATCGAAAGTCAATCGGTGCACGCCGGCATCACCCGGAAACGACGGCGAACACCAGCGCGCCGACGGCGGCGAGTGGCAGCGCCACGGCCGCCGCGAGCAGCCGCGTCCGGGCGGTACGCCCGACGAGCACGACCAGCAACGCGGCGAGCGCCAGGTCGATCGCGACGTTCCACCACCCACCCGGGTAGCCGGACCGCGCCCGGCCGGCGAAGCGCAGCGCCTCCTCGACGAACACGGCCGCCGGCAGCGCGACGCCGAGCACGCGCCGCCACCCGTCGACGCGAGCCCAGGTGCCGGCCGCGCCGAACACCACGCCGGCGAGCACCCCGAGCACCATCCAGAGCAGCGAACTGGGCGCCGCGACCACGGCGAGGTCGTCGTCCTGGAGCAGCGTGGCCGCCAGGTAGTAGCTGGGCACCGCGACCACCAGCAGGACGGTGGCGGCCACGGCGGCCCGCACCGCGCCCGACCGGACCCACCAGCCGAGCGCGAACGCGGCGACCGCCCAGACGGCGGTGGAGTTGCCGAGTTCGGCGAGCGGGTACGGCACCCACCTGATCCAGACGAAGTCGAGGAAGCCGAGCAGGACGCCGGCGACGGGGGCGACCAGGGTCAGGCGGCGAGACGAGGGCGGCATGCCGGGGAGCATACTGAGTATGCTTGCCGGAGCGTCCGTCGGCTCGGCGCACGGCGTCGAGCGTCACCTGCGCGGCCTCCCGACAAGCGCGTCGTCCGGCCCCGCGCTCCGTGTCTCGCGGCGGGACGGGCAGCGCAGCACGATCGGCGCGCCGTTCGTGCGGTCAGGCCGGGGCGCAGCGCTGCCGCAGGGTGGGCAGGCCGGGCCCGGTGAGGTCGTCACAGTAGGCGGCCCGGCCCGCCATCGCCATCGTCAGCGCCAGGGTGGTGCCGCTGACCAGCGGGCCGGCGCCGGCCGCGAACGGACCGTCGGTCGCCTCCACCCGCAGGCCGTCCACGCCGCTGCGTCCGGCCACGGTGAAATCCCGCCTCGCGAAGAAGGCGGCCACCGGCGTGACCGCCTCGACCGGCGGCGTGCGGTCCAGGCCGAGCGGACGCCGGATGTCCTGGGCGTGCACGACCACCTCGCCGAGCCAGGCCTCGGTCGGCCCGAACGTCGACGTGGTGCTGCCGACGACCCGGCGGAAGCGCTCGAGCGTCTCACCGGCGTCGGCACCCCGGTGCTCGGCCAGGCGGCGGTCGTTGTGCAGGTCGAAGTCGAACCGGGCGCCGAGCACGCTGGCCGCCCAGCGGGCCCGGCCGACGCTCGCCGCGGCGGTGAGGTGCGCGACGACCTGCTCCACCGTCCACCGGCCGCACAGCGAGGGCTGCGCCCACTGCGCCGCGTCGAGGCCGGCGAGATCCTCGGCCAGGGCGCCGCGCTCGGCGTGCGCCAGCGCCCACAGTTCGTCGCGGCTCAGGTTGTCGGACATGGGGAACCTCCACGGTCGGTCGTCGGAGGTAGGACCATGCCGCGGCGGTGAACTAACCGCTTCCTTCCGCACCGATCGTGAGTGGTGGGCGCGGGGGGTCAGAGCGCCACGATCGCGGCCGACTCCGGCGGCAGCTCGATGCCGTCCCGCATCACCGTGACGCCTTCGGAGGTGGCGAGCAGCACCCGGCGCACCACCCCGGGCAGGTTGACCCGCTGCGGCCGGTCGGCCAGGTTGGCCACCACAAGCGTGTTGCCGCGCCGCATCACCAGGAACCGGTCGCCGTGGCGCACCTCGACCCGGTGCAGTCGGGGGTCGGACAGGTCGGCCCGGGACCGGCGCAGCGCGATCAGCCGCCGGTGGAACTCGTACATCTCGCGGTGTTCGGGCTTGTCCAGCTCGGCCCAGTCCAGCCGGGACCGCAGGAACGTCTGCGGGTCCTGCGGGTCCGGCACGTCCCCCTCCGGCCAGCCGTGCGCGGCGAACTCGCGCCTGCGGCCGGTGGCCACCGCCGTCGCCAGCTCCGGCTCCGGATGGCTGGTGAAGAACTGCCACGGCGTCGTCGCCGCCCACTCCTCCCCCATGAACAGCATCGGGGTGAACGGCGCGGTCATCAGCAGGGTGGCGCCGACCCGCAGCAGCCCGGGCGAGAGCGTGGCGGAGATCCGGTCACCGGTGGCCCGGTTGCCGATCTGGTCGTGGTTCTGCAGGTAGGCCACGAAGCGGTGACCCGGCGTGCGCTGCCGGTCGACCGGTCGGCCGTGGCTGCGGTTGCGGAAGCTGGACCAGGTGCCGGCGTGGAAGAACGCCCCGGTCAGCACGTCCGTGAGGCACTCGAGGGAGCCGAAGTCGCCGTAGTAGCCCTGCCGCTCGCCGGTGAGCAGCGTGTGCAGCGCGTGGTGGGCGTCGTCGTTCCACTGGGCGTGCAGGCCGTAGCCGCCGGCCTCCCGCGCGGTGATCAGCGTCGGGTCGTTGAGGTCGCTCTCGGCGATCAGCGACAGCGGCCGACCGAGGTGCGTCGACAGCGCCTCGACCTCGGTGGCCACCTCCTCCAGCCAGTGGGTGGCCCGGCCGTCCGGCATCGCGTGCACGGCGTCCAGCCGCAGCCCGTCGACGTGGTAGTCGCGCAGCCACATCAGCACGCTGTCGGCGATGTAGCGGCGCACCCCGTCGGAGTGCGGGCCGTCGAGGTTGACGGTGCGGCCCCAGGTGTTGCTCTGCTCGGTGAGGTACGGCGCGAAGCGCGGCGCGTAGGCCCCGGAGGGCCCGAAATGGTTGTAGACGACGTCGAGGATCACCCCCAGCCCCTTGGCGTGCGCCGCGTCGACGAACCGCTTCAACCCGTCCGGCCCGCCGTAGGGCTCGTGCGGGGCGTACCAGCAGACGCCGTCGTAGCCCCAGTTGTGCTCGCCGTTGAACGCGTTGACCGGCAGCAGCTCGACCAGGTCGACGCCGAGGTCGACCAGGTGGTCGAGCCGGGCGATCGCGCCGTCGAACGTGCCCTCCGGGGAGAACGTGCCGATGTGCAGCTCGTAGAGGACGCTGCCGGGCAGTTGCCGACCGGTCCAGGCCGCGTCGGTCCAGTCGAACGCGGCATGCGAGTAGAGGCGGCTGGGACCGTGCACGCCGGCCGGCTGCCACGCCGACCGGGGGTCGGGCAGCGCCTGCTCGTCGTCGTCGAGCAGGAACGCGTAGTCCGTGCCGGGGCCCGCGTCGGGCACCTCGACCCGCCACCAGCCGGACCGGCCGGGGCGCATCTCGTGGTCGGCGACGCCGGGCAGGCGCAGCCGCACCCGGGCGGCCTCGGGCGCCCACACCGTGAACTCGGTCATGCGGCGGCCTCCACAGAGTCGGTGGGTGCGAGGAGGGCGACGGGATAGGTGCTCAGCAGATCATCCAGGAGCAGCTCAGAACCACTGTAGACCCGACCGGTGAACAAGTCGGTGCACGGATGAACGGGAAGTGACAGAGTCGTGTCCCGCCAGCCGCCGGCGCGGGCCAGCCGCAGCGGCAGCCGGGTCGCCACCGCGACCGCGCCACCCCGGTCGAAGGCCACCGCGTGCGCGCCGGCCGGTCCGCGCGCAGGCACCGGCCGGTAGCCGCCGAACAGCTCCGGGCGGTCGCGGCGCAGGCGCAGCGTCCGGGAGACCACGAGCAGCTTGGCCGCCCCGTCGGCGGCCACCGCCGGCCGCCAGCCGGCGTCGAGCCGGGCCAGCGTCTTGCGGCGTACGGCGAAGTCGACCGGCCGCCGGTTGTCCGGATCGACCAGGGAGTTCTCCCACAGCTCGGTGCCCTGGTAGGTGTCCGGAACGCCGGGCATGGTGAGCTGGACCAGCTTCTGCCCGAGCGAGTTCGACCAGCCGGCCGGGGTGATCTCGTCGGCGAACGCGGTGATCTGCGCGTGCAGCTCCGGGTCGTCGTACATCCGGTCGACCAGGGCGTGCATCTCGTGCTCGAACGCCGGGTCGGGGTCGGCCCAGCTGGTGCTGACCGACGCCTCCCGGGCGGCCTTCTCGGCGTACCCGTGCAGCCGGTCCCGCTCGATCGGCCAGGCGCCGACGGCGGTCTGCCAGAGCAGGTGGGCCAGCGCCGGGTCGGCCAGCGGGGCCCGGGACATCCAGTCGGTCACCCGCTCGGCCCAGCGGCCGGGCATCTCGCTGAGCACGGCGAGCCGGGCCCGCACGTCCTCGCCGCGCTTGGTGTCGTGGGTCGACAGCGTGGTCATGCTCGCCGGCCACCGCACCTGGCGGGCGGCGGCGAACCGGTGCAGCTCCGCCGGCGGCACCCCGAAGTGGGCCGGGCTGCCGCCCACCTCGTTGAGCGCCACGAACCGGCTCCACCGGTAGTAGGCGGTGTCCTCCACACCCTTGGCCATCACCGCGCCGGTCAGCTGCGGGAACCGGGCGGCCAGCTCGTGGTCGGGGTCGCGGAGCCGGGCGGTGACGGCGTCCAGCACGCCGGTCAGGTCGGGCCGGCGCCGGCCGGCCTCGCTGCGGGCGGCGGCGAGGTGCCGTGCCCCCTCGGGCGGGTAGCCGCGGTAGACCGGGAAGCATGCGGCCAGCTCGGCCAGGGCGGCGCGGACCTGCTCGCGCGGCAGCTCGGGGACGAGCGCGGCGAGGCGGGTCAGCTCGGCGGCGAGCAGCCGGGTGGCGGCCTCCAGCTTGGTGCCGTGGGTCAGGTCCTCCCAGGAGGTGTGCCGGCCGGTGAGCCGGCCGTCCAGCGCGGTGAAGTCCGGTTCGGCGTCCGGGTCGACGAACAGCCCGCTGACCGCCGCCAGGGCGTCGTAGCCGGTGGTGCCGTCGACCGGCCAGTCCGGCAGGTCCTCGCCGTACTCCAGGATCTTCTCCACCACCAGCCAGCGCTCCGGCGCGGCCGCGCGCAGCCGGGCCAGGTAGCCGGCCGGGTCGCGCAGGCCGTCCGGGTGGTCGACCCGGATGCCGTCGACGTCGCCGGCGTCGACCCAGCGCAGGATCTCCGCGTGGGTGGCGTCGAAGACCGCCGGGTCCTCCACCCGCAGACCGGCCAGGTCCGACACGGCGAAGAAGCGACGGTACGTCAGCTCGGCGTCCCCGCGCCGCCAGTTCACCAGCTCGTAGTGCTGCCGGTCGTGCACCTGCCGGGGCGTCCCGTCGCCGGTGCCGTCGGCGACCGGGAAGCGGTGCTCGTGGTAGCGCAGCTCCCCGTCGACCAGCTTGAGGTCGTCGAGCGCGTCCGGGGCGTCGGCGAGCACCGGCAGCAGCAGCCGGCCGCGGTCCCAGTCGATGTCGAACCAGTCCGCGTACGCCGAGTCGCGGCCCCGGCGCAGCACGTCCCACCAGGCCGGGTTGGCCGCCGGACGGGCCACCCCGGCGTGGTTCGGCACGATGTCGACGACCAGGCCCAGCCCGGCCGCGCGCAGCGCCCGGACCAGGCGCCGCCGGCCGGCCTCGCCGCCCAGCTCCGGGTTGACCGCCCGGGGGTCGACCACGTCGTAGCCGTGCGGGGAACCGGGGGTGGCGGTGAGCAGGGGCGCGGTGTAGAGGTGGGTGACGCCGAGCGCGGACAGGTAGTCGGCCAGCTCGGCCGTGGCGTCCAGGTCGAAGCCGGGGCGCACCTGCACCCGGTAGGTGGAGCGAGGGGTGTCGGGCATGGGTCAGGCCGTCCTCTCCAGGACCAGCAGCGAGCGGTCCGGTACGCAGACCGTGCCACCCGCCTCGACCAGTTTGGTCTTCTCCGGATCCGGTTCCGCCGTGCTGATCACCAGGTCCCACCGGGGGCCGAACTCCTCGCCGGGCAGCGTGAAGTCCAGCGGCGCGTCGTGCGCGTTGAACAGCAGCAGGAACGAGCTGTCCCGGTGGCGCTGGCCGTACTGGCCGCGCTCCGGGATGCCGTCGCCGTTGACGAACAGGGCCACCGAGCGGCCGAAGTCGTTGCCCCAGTCCTCGCCGGTCATCTCCCGGCCGTCCGGGGTGTACCAGGCGAGGTCCGGCAGGCCGGACCCGGTGGCCCGGCCGCCGACCGGCAGCCCGGTGAAGAACCGCCGGCGGCGGAACACCTGGTGCCGGTTGCGGAAGTCGGTGAGCCGCCGCACGAACGCGAGCAGCTCGGTGTCGGCCCGCTCCCAGTCCACCCAGGCCAGCTCGCTGTCCTGGCAGTAGGCGTTGTTGTTGCCGCGCTGGGTGCGGCCCAGCTCGTCGCCGTGGCCGAGCATCGGCACGCCCTGGGACAGGATCAGCGTGGCCAGGAAATTGCGCCGCTGCCGCGCCCGCAGCGCCAGCACGCCCGGGTCGTCGGTCTCTCCCTCGACGCCGCAGTTCCAAGAGCGGTTGTGGCTCTCCCCGTCCCGGTTCTCCTCGCCGTTGGCCTCGTTGTGCTTGTCGTTGTAAGAGACCAGGTCGGCGAGGGTGAAGCCGTCGTGGCAGGTGACGAAGTTGATGCTGTGGAACGGGCGGCGGCCGTCGTCCTGGTACAGGTCGGCGGAGCCGGAGATGCGGGAGGCGAACTCGGCCAGCGTGGCCGGCTCGCCGCGCCAGAAGTCACGGACCGTGTCGCGGTACTTGCCGTTCCACTCGGTCCACTGCGGCGGGAAGTTGCCCACCTGGTAGCCGCCGGGGCCGATGTCCCACGGCTCGGCGATCAGCTTGACCCGGCCCACCACCGGGTCCTGCTGCACCACCTCGAAGAACGTGGAGAGGCGGTCCACCTCGTAGAACTCGCGCGCCAGCGTGGCGGCGAGGTCGAAGCGGAAGCCGTCGACGTGCATCTCGGTGACCCAGTAGCGCAGCGAATCCATGATCAGTTGCAGCGAGTGCGGGCTGCGCACATTGAGGCTGTTGCCGGTGCCGGTGTAGTCGACGAAGTAGCGCCGATCCTCCTCCGACAACCGGTAGTAGCTCGGGGTGTCGATGCCCTTGAAGCTCAGCGACGGCCCGAGGTGGTTGCCCTCGGCGGTGTGGTTGTAGACCACGTCGAGGATGACCTCGATCCCGGCGGCGTGCAGCGCCTTGACCATGCCCCGGAACTCCTGCACCTGCTGGCCCAGGCGGCCCAGCGCGGAGTAGCCGTGGTGCGGGGCGAAGAAGCCGATGGTGTTGTAGCCCCAGTAGTTGCGCAGCCCCAGATCGGCCAGGCGGTGGTCGTGCACGAACTCGTGCACCGGCATCAGCTCGACCGCTGTCACCCCGAGCTGCTTGAAGTGCTCGATCATCACCGGGGAGGCGATCGCCGCGTACGTGCCGCGCAGTTCCTCCGGGATGCCGGGGTGACGCATGGTCAGCCCGCGCACGTGCGCCTCGTAGATCACCGAGTGGTGGTAGGGCGTGCGCGGCGGCTTGTCGTTGCCCCAGTCGAAGTACGGGTTCACCACCACCGACTTCGGCATGAACGGCGCCGAGTCGACGGTGTTCATCCGGTCCGGGTCGCCGCCGACCTCGTAGTCGTAGACCGACGGGTCCCAGGAGACCTCACCGTCGACCGCCTTCGCGTACGGGTCGAGCAGCAGCTTGTGCGGGTTGCACCGCAGCCCGTTGGCCGGGTCCCACGGCCCGTGCACCCGGAACCCGTAACGCTGGCCGGGCTCCACGCCCGGGATGTAGGCGTGCCAGACGTACGCGTCGACCTCGCGCAGCTCGACGCGCCGCTCGGTGCCGATGTCCCACTCGTCGAACAGGCAGAGCTCGATCTTCTCCGCCACCTCGGAGAAGATCGCGAAGTTGGTCCCCATCCCGTCGTAGGTGGCTCCGAGGGGATAGCTCTCGCCCGGCCAGACCTGCATGTCGCTCCTTCGGGCCCATGATCGTGAGCGCACCGGACGGGGGACGGCCGATGCGCACGCCGTTGATGCCCCGCCTCACGCGCCGCCAATCCACCCGTTCGGACCGTAACCGAAACGATCGGGTGTTGTCCGTCACGATCGCCCTTTTCGAGATGCGGGTTCGCGCCGGATGGACTTTCCTGGATCGCGGACACGCGCCCGCGCGTTTCCGCCCGGCCGTTCGGCCACCCCTCACCAATCGCTTCCGCCGCCACCGATGCCGGCGTGTCCTCCCCTGCCATGGACGGAGATCGACGTGACCTCTCTGCGGGTCGGCGCGCAGCCCGCCACCGCGACGGACCGGCTCCACCGGCCCACCCTCACCTCCCGCCCGACCCCGCCGCCGCAGCCCGGCGCCGCGCCGCACAAGCGGCGCATCCTCATGCTGTCGTGGGAGTACCCGCCGGTGCTGGTGGGTGGGCTCGGTCGGCATGTGCACGCGCTCTCCGTCGCGCTGGCCGCCGCCGGACACGAGGTCACCGTGGTCACCCGGCACGCCGAGGGCGCGCCGCTGGAGGAGTACGCCGACGGCGTGCGGATCGTCCGCGCCGCCGAGGACCCGGTGACCTTCCCGCTCGCCACCAGCTCGCTGCTGGCCTGGACCATGGCGTTCAACCACACCCTCACCCGAGCCGCCCTGCGTGCCGCCGAGTCGGGCGCCTACGACGTGATCCACGCCCACGACTGGCTGGTCGCGCACACCGCGATGACGCTGCGCGAGCACCTCGACGTGCCGTTGGTGACCACCATCCACGCCACCGAGGCCGGCCGGCACCAGGGCTGGCTGCCGGCGGAGATGAACCGCACCATCCACGGCGTCGAGCAGTGGCTGGCCGGTGAGTCCGGCCGGGTGATCGTCTGCTCCGGCTACATGCGCGACGAGGTGGGCGCGCTGTTCGGCGTGGAGCCGGCCCGGGTCGAGGTGGTGCCCAACGGGGTCGAACCGCACCGCTGGCGGGTGCCCGCCTCGGCGGTCGCCGCCGCCCGGGCCCGCTTCGCCGGCGACGGCCCGCTGGTCACGTTCGCCGGCCGGCTGGTCTACGAGAAGGGCGTGCAGCACCTGCTCGCCGGGCTGCCCCGGCTGCGCGACCGGCACCCCGGGCTGCGTGCGGTGATCGTCGGCGACGGCCCCTACAAGGCGGACCTGGAGGCCGAGGTGCACCGGCTCGGGCTCGGCGCCACGGTCAGCATGCCGGGCTTCCTCGGCGGCACCGACCTGCCCGCGGTGATGGCCGCCTCGGACTGCTTCGCGGTGCCGAGCATCTACGAGCCGTTCGGCATGGTCGCGCTGGAGGGCGCGGCGGCCGGCGCGCCACTGGCGGTGTCCCGCACCGGCGGGCTCGCCGAGATCGTCGAGCCGGGCGTGACCGGGATGACCTTCGCCCCGCACGATCCGGACGGCCTCGCCGAGGCGGTGCACGCGCTGCTGTCGGACCGGGAGCGGGCCCGCGCGCTGGCCCGGCGTGCCCGGACCATGGTGCACGAGCAGTACGGCTGGGCCGCGATCGCGTCCCGCACGGCCGCCGCGTACGCCGCCGCGATCGGCGGGGACCCGGCGTTCACCGCGGCGCGGGCCGAGCAGCGCATGGCCGCCGGCCGCGCCCTGCCCGCCCTCCCCGAGGGCAACCTCCTCACCGCCGCCGGCCTGCGGTGAAGGAAGGGCCCCCTTTTAACGCCTCCGGTAGAGGAAGGGCCCCCTTTTAACACCCCGGCACGCCTCCGCACGCGCACGACAGAGGCCGCCCACCCCGAGCCGGGTCGGCGGCCTCTGTCGTCAGCCTGTTAAAGAAGGGGCCCCTCCTCTACCGGAGGCGTTAAGAGGGGGCCCTTCCTTACACCTCAGCGGTCGGCGGCGGGGAGGTACTCCCGCTCGGCGGCGCCGGTGTAGATCTGCCGCGGGCGGCCGATCTTGGTCTCCGGGTCGTTGATCATCTCGCGCCACTGGGCGATCCAGCCCGGCAGCCGACCCAGCGCGAACAGCACCGTGAACATCTTGGTCGGGAAGCCCATGGCCTTGTAGATGAGGCCGGTGTAGAAGTCCACGTTCGGGTAGAGCCGGCGGGAGACGAAGAAGTCGTCGGCGAGCGCGATCTCCTCCAGCTGCATCGCGAGGTCCAGCAGCGGGTCGGGCTTGGCCATCCGGCCGAGCACGTCCTGGGCGGCCTTCTTCACGATCGCGGCGCGCGGGTCGTAGTTCTTGTAGACCCGGTGGCCGAAGCCCATCAGCTTGACGCCGTCCTGCTTGTCCTTCACCTTCTGCACGAAGGTGCGGACGTCGCCGCCGTCGGCCTGGATCTTCTGGAGCATCTCCAGCACGGCCTGGTTGGCGCCACCGTGCAGCGGGCCGAACAGCGCGTTCACGCCGGCCGAGACCGAGGCGAACAGGTTGGCGTTGCTGGAGCCCACCAGCCGCACGGTGGAGGTGGAGCAGTTCTGCTCGTGGTCGGCGTGCAGGATGAACAGCATGTCCAGCACCCGGGCGACCACCGGGTCGACCTCGTACGGCTCGGCCGGCACGCCGAAGGTCATCCGCAGGAAGTTCTCGACGTAACCCAGCGAGTTGTCCGGGTAGAGCAGCGGCTGGCCGATCGACTTCTTGTACGCGTACGAGGCGATGGTGGGCACCTTCGCCATCAGGCGCACCGTGGACATCTCCACGTGCTCGGAGTCGAACGGGTCCAGGCTGTCCTGGTAGAAGGTCGAGATGGCGCTGACGGCCGAGGAGAGCACGGCCATCGGGTGCGCCTCACGGGGGAAGCCGTCGAAGAAGCGGCGCATCTCCTCGTGCAGCAGCGAGTGCCGGCGGATCCGCTCGCTGAACTCGGTCAGCTGGGTCTGGCTCGGCAGCTCGCCGTAGATCAGCAGGTAGGAGACCTCCAGGAAGGAGGACTTCTCGGCCAGCTGGTCGATGGGGTAGCCGCGGTACCGCAGGATGCCCGCGTCACCGTCGATGTAGGTGATCGCGGACGAGCAGGACGCGGTGTTGACGAAACCGGGGTCGTACGTGGTCATCCCGGTTTCCTTGAGCAGCTTGCTCACCCCGATACCGGCGGGCCCCTCGACCGCGGACTGCACCGGCATCGACAGCTGCCCACCGGGGTGGTCGAGCTTGACTTCCGTCATCTGTTCCTCGCTTCGCCGGCAAGATCTTCGTTGAATTGCCTTCGCTTCTACCGTAATCACGGTGGGGCGGACAACGCTCGGCATGGTTTCGGGGTGAGGTATGCGTCACCTGATTCCCGACTTGCCGGGTCGGAAACCGGGTGGGAGCGCTGCCGGTCAGGACAGGGTGAGCCGACGCAGCTTCCCGTCGGCCTGCACCCGGTAGAGCTCGAGCCGGTTGGCGCCGGCGGCGAACAGCCGGTCGTCGGGGAGGAACGCGGCGAACCGCCGGCCGCCGGCGTCCGGCGGTACCACCGGCACCACCGCGCCGACCGTGCCGTTGACGGCGACCGCCAGCCGGGTGCCGTCCGGCACGGACGGGGGCACGGTCCCCCAGACCAGCGCCGGCAGCCCACCCCGCGCCGGGTCGACCGCGCCGAACGCGGCGAGGTTGGCCACCGTGGCGGAGCCGCCGGTCGGCACGGCGCCGACCCGGGTGCCGACCAGCGGGTCGGTGGCGGGCAGCGGCACGGGCGCGGGCACCCCGCCGGTGATCGTGACCGGTTGACCGGGCCGGTCGTAGAAGCGTTTGTCGGCGCGCTCGCGCGGGGTCGCCCTCGCCGAACGGCCGTCCATCGACCAGGGGACCCGCAGGTGGGTCTCGTCGGCGATGGTCGGCAGCAGGTCGACGTGTTCCCAGTTGCGGTCGTCGACCCGGCCGGTCCGCTGGCCCGGCTCCTTGACGAACATCGGCACCCAGGCCACCTGGTTCGCGGCGTGGTCGATGGCGTCCATGCCGCGTCCCTGCCAGTCCTGGCGGAAGCTCACCCCGTGGTCGGCGGTGACCATGACCAGCGCCTTGTCGTACAGGCCGGTGGCGCGCAGCGTCCGCAGCGTCTCGCCGATCAGCCGGTCGGTGTAGCCGAGCTGGGCCAGGTGCCGGGCCCGGGCCAGGTCGACCCAGCCGGCGCCGTCGTTGGGCAGGTCCTCCGGCGCGTCGTAGCGCGCCCCGGAGGGCAGGTACGTCCACGGCGTGTGCGGCATGAGCAGGTGCAGGAAGTGCAGCGTGGGCCGGTCGGCGGGGCGCAGGCCGGCCAGGAACGCGGTGAACCGGGCGGGCTGGTTGTCGTCGAGGGTGTCCCAGCGGAACTTCGGGTCGTCGGGCACCGGCTCGGCGGCGTCCAGGCCGACCTCGGCCGCGGTCTGTTCGCGGTAGGAGTCCTCCGGGTCGACGCGGCTGTCCACCGGCGCGGCGAGCTGGCGCAGCAGTTTCCCGCTCTCTCGGGTCAGCACGCCGAGCCCCTGTTCCGGGGTGATCGCCTGTTCGCACCGGCTGGGCGGACAGAGCCGGGTGATGCTCTCCTCGGCCTTGATCTGGTAGAGGCCGCCGAGCGCGGTGAACAGGTTGTCCGGGTACTGCGAGTAGTGCGGCGCCGCTCCCCGCTCGGGGTAGCGCCCGGTGAGCATCGCCGGCAGCGCGTACGGCGTCCAGCCGCTGACCCCGGTGGCGTTGCGGTACCAGGTCGACCCGGCGGCCAGCGCGGCGAAGTTGGGGTAGCGTGCGGCGTCGATCCGCCCGTCGGGGCCGAGCAGAGACACCAGCGGAAGCTCGTCCAGCACGATCATGACCACCGGCGGGTGGGCGCCGGCGCCGGCGGTCCCGGCCGCGCCGGCCTCGCCCCGGGGCAGCACCACCGCCGAGGCCGGCGACGCGAACAGGAACAGCCCGACGAAGACCACCGGGCCGAGCGCGGCCACCCGCAGCATCCGGCGCAGCGCCCGCCACCGCCGGTGGGCGGCCGCCGCGGCGGCCCCGACCAGGCCGGCCACGACCAGCAGGGGTACGCCGCGCAGCGACGTGACGTGCCGGCCGACCTGGACCGCCAACGCGGCGAGCAGCAGTCCCACGATCACGGTGTGCACCACGGCGCGGGTGATCCGCCCGGCGAGCAGGGACAGCGCGCCGAGCGCCGCGAACGGCAGCGTCGGCACCAGCGCGATCAGGGCGACCAGCAGCAGCACGTCGCCGCGCGCGGCGCGGTGGAACAGGAAGAAGTCGGGGCTGCGGCCGAGCACGTCCAGCAGCGGCTGGGTGACCACGAGCCCGACCAGTGCCACCACCTCCGCCAGCCGCGCCGCCTCGGCCCGCCAGCCGGCCCGCCGCCGGGGCCGGTCGGTGTCGGGCGGGCGCTCCCGCGGTGGCGCGAGGACGTCCTCAGCCACCCACCACCACCTGGTAGAGCGTGCGGGTGCCGGACGGCAGCTCGGTGCGGGCGACCACCCGCCCCCGACGGGCCAGCAGCGCCTCGAAGGTGTCCCGCCGGTAGTCGGGGAAGAGTCCGTCCGGCTTGTTGGCCAGCAGGCGGCGGGCCATCGGGTCCTCCGGGTGGACGAACTCCACCACCAGGGCGCCGCCGGTCGCGGTGTACGCGGTGAGCTGGTCCAGCACCTCCGGCAGCGGGACGTTGCGGCCGATCGCCAGGTGGTGCACCACGGCCAGGGCGAGCACCACGTCGGCGCGGGCCCGGTCGGCGAACGCGGCCCGTTCGACGCCGCGCCAGCCACCGCCGGGCGACGGGTCGGCCAGGTCCAGCACCAGCGGCAGGATGCGCTGCTCCCCCTCGTCGCGCAGCGCGCGGTAGAGCGCGTCGACCACGACCGGGTCCTGCTCGACCGCGACCACGTGCGCGGCGTGCCGGGCGGCGATGCGGGCGTACCGGCCGTCGTTGGCGCCCAGGTCCAGCACCGTGCCGGGGCCGGTGGCGGCGACGGCCCGGTCGACGAAGGTCTCCTTGGCCTGCCGGTCCGGCACCGAGTACGCGCAGGTGCGCTGGTAGTCCGTCCAGTGGCTGTCGCCGGGCCGGTGGTCGAGCCGGCGGACCAGCTTCGTCAGCCCGCGTACGGTGGCCCGGGCCAGTTCCCGGGAGAAGCCGGCGTCGCGCAGCTGGGCGCGGACGTCGCTGGTGCTGGCGGCGGAGTTGCGGGCCTGCATCGCGCCGTGCAGGTGCACGTGGGTGGGCACGCCGGCCCGGAAGCGGCGGGTCCCGGCGAACAACCGGCGCATCTGGTCCGGCTCGATCCCGTCGACGCGGGCCCGCAGGAACGGCTGGAAGTCCAGGCCGAGGTGGGCCTGGACGAGCAGGGGGTAGAGCAGCGTCTGGCAGAACTGCCGGTAGCCGGCCCAGGGCTCGCCGTCGCGCAGCGCCTCGAAGGAGCCGACGTCGATGAAGACCGGCCGGGCGCCGCGCCACTGCACGTTGTAGGCCGAGCCGTCCTTGGTGGTGAAGCCGGCGTCCAGCGCGGCGCCCAGCACGTCCAGGTGCAGCAGCGCCGCGTCGCGCAGCATCGCGTACGACCACTCGTAGGGGTGCGACACGAACGGGATCCGCTCGTGTCGCAGCACCGCGGCCCAGGGCGCGTCGACCGGTGTCGGGGTCAGCTCCTCGGTGCCGACGACCTGGCCGGTGGCGGTGAGGTTCCGGAAGAAGTCGGCGGCGGACAGGGCGCGCCAGTCGCGGGCGGAGCGCTCGTCGAGGCCGCGCAGCACCTCGTCGCCCCGGTGGAAGACGCGGTTGCCGGGGTCGCGGAACGAGCCGGGCTCGACGCGTACGCCGGTGTCGGGGATCGTCACGCCGCTCAGCCCTGGTCGGTGGGCTGACGGCGGAAGCGGGACACCAGGCGGCGCCAGTAGAGCTTGGCGGCCACGGCCACCCCGGCCACCCCGCCGACCACCGCCTGCACGATGAGACTGCCGGATCCCGCGTCCAGGTAGGCCAGGTGCGTCACGGCTGCTTTCCTTCCCTCGCCGGTCATCGGAGCGCAGCCCGGTATGCGAGCTTTGTTGCTCTAAGCCGGACTTGTCACTCACGGTACGCCCTGCGATCCGGACGCGCGGGCACACCGGTGACTCGTCCCCCGTCCGATCCGTTCAAGACCGGAGGGCCCGCACGGCCTAGCGTGGCGGCCATGACACCGCAGTTCGATCTCGTCGGGACGGTCGTCACCGACATGGCCCGCACGCTCGACTTCTACCGCCGGCTGGGGCTGCCGATCCCACCCGGCGCCGACACGGAACCCCACGTGGAGGTCACGCTGCCCTCCGGCGTACGACTGGCGTGGGACACCGTGGAGACGGTCCGCGGCTTCCACCCGCGCTTCGTCCCGGCCACCGGCAGCCCGCGGATGAACCTGGCCTTCCGCTGCGCGGACCCCGCGGAGGTGGACCGCTGGTACGCCGAGCTGACCGCCGCCGGCCACCACGGGGAGCTGCCGCCGTGGGACGCCTTCTGGGGCCAGCGGTACGCGGTCCTGCACGACCCGGACGGCAACGGCGTGGACCTGTTCGCGCGGCTGTCCGCCGACTGACCAGCCGCCCGGCGCCGGGGTCGGGCCCGGCCACCCGCGCGGGTCAGCCGCCGAGCAGGCGCGTCGGGGGCACGCCGGCGAACTCCCGGACGTCGCGGGTGAGGTGGGCCTGGTCGGCGTACCCGGTCCGGGCGGCGACCTCGGCGAGCGGCGCGCCGGCGTGGGCCAGGTCGAGCGCGCGACGCATCCGCAGGATCCGGGCGAGCGTCTTCGGGCCGTACCCGAACAGGGCCAGGCTGCGCCGGTGCAGGGCCCGCGCCCCGAGGCCGACCTCGGCGGCCGTCGCGGCGACCGTCGCCCCCGCGGCCAGCCGGGCGGCCACCCGGGCGCCGAGCGGGTCGGGGCCCCCGGCGGCCGCCAGCCGGGCCCGGGCGACCTCGGCCAGGACCACCGCTCCGGCGTCCGACCAGCCGGCGCCGGCCGATGCCGCCTCCTCGACCCGCGCGGCCAGGACCTCCGCGTGCCGCCCCCAGAGGTCGGCGAGCGGGACGCGGAGGTCGCGCAGTTCCTCCGCCGGCACTCCGAACACGGACGGGCCCGTGCCCGGCGGCAGGCGCAGCCCGATCCACCGCTCCCCCGGCCACGACCGGGACAGGTGGGCGGTCCGGTCGGGGCCGGCGACCAGCAGGCCGGCCCGGCTGGACCAGAGCAGATCCACGCACCCGTCCGGCAGCACCCGCGTCGGCCCCGCGCCGTCCGACACGCTCGCCCACCGCACCGCGCCCCGGATCCGCTCCTCGGCCCGCTCCCGGTACATGCCTCCACCCTGCCACCCCCGGCGGCGGGTCGCGACGGTCAGGGCCGGTGGTGCATCGCCAGGCGGAGCAGCAGGAACCGCAGCGCGGTCGCGGCGAGGTTGGCCGCCACCAGGACGACCAGCTCGACCGCGCGCGGTGGCGCCGTGAGCGCGTGCAGGACCGCCAGCGCGCCGCTGGTCAGGGCCAGGCCGAGGACGAACGCGAGCAGCCCCTGGAGGTGGTGCCGGCCGGCGTGCCGGCGGCCGGTGACGCCGAAGGTGAGGCGCCGGTTGGCCGCCGTGTTGGCCACCGCGGTGAGCAGCAGCGCGAGCAGGTTCGCCGGTTGCGCCCCGAGCGGTCCGCGGGCCACCACGAAGATCACCAGGTACGCCACCGTGCTGGCCACCCCGACCGCCGCGAAGCGGGCGAGCTGGCCGGGCAGCCCCACCGGCACCTGGGCCGGCGGCGCGGACAGCGGGGCCCGGCCGAGCTGGGCGCGCAGCCGGGGCAGGGGCAGCGCGCCGGTGAGCAGCGCGTGGGCCAGCCGCCCGATCCCGCGCAGGTCGGCCAGCGCGGTGGCGACGATGTCGACCCGGCTGTCCGGGTCGTCCACCCAGTCCACCGGCACCTCGTGGATCCGCAGCCCGGCGCGCTGGGCCAGGACCAGCAGTTCGGTGTCGAAGAACCAACCGGTGTCCCGTACCAGCGGCAGCAGCTCGGCCGCCACGTCGGCGCGGATCGCCTTGAACCCGCACTGCGCGTCGGAGAAGCGCACCGCGAGCGTGCCGCGCAGCAGCAGGTTGTAGCCCCGGGAGATCACCTCCCGCTTCGCGCCCCGGACCACCCGGCTGGTCCGCGCCAGCCGGGTGCCGATGGCCAGGTCGGAGTGGCCCGAGATGAGCGGCGCGACCAGCGGCAGCAACGCGGCCAGGTCGGTGGAGAGGTCCACGTCCATGTACGCGAGCACCGGCGCCGGCGAGGCGGACCAGGCGGCGCGCAGCGCCCGCCCCCGCCCCTTGGCCGCCAGGTGCACCACCTCCACCCCGGGCAGTTCGGCGGCGAGCGCCTCGGCGACCGCCCGGGTGCCGTCCAGGCTGGCGTTGTCGGCCACCGTGACCCGGAACGGGTACGGGAAGTGCGCGGTCAGGTGCGCGTGCAGCCGCCGGACGCAGGGGCCGAGGTCGGCCTCCTCGTTGTAGACCGGGACCACCACGTCCAGCACCGCACCCTCGGCGGTGGGCCGGGCCCGTACGGCGGCCCGGGGCTCCTGCGTGAAGGTCATCGCTCAGCCCTGCCTTCCGCTGCTCAGGTCGTAGACGGTCACACCGTCGACGGTGGTGGCGGTGAAGGTCTGCGCGACCCAGGCGGCGATCTGGCCCGAGGCGTCGCTGCCGCCGTCGGCCCGGAACCCGCCACCGCCGATGAAGTAGTGGACGCGTCCGTCGGCGACGTACCGCTGGAACTGGGCCAGCGTCGGCGACGGGTCACTGCCGTTGAAGCCGCCGATGGGCATCACCGGCTCACCGGTGGCGAGCTGGTAGCCGGAGGCGTTGTTCGAGCCGACCGTGGCGGCCACCCAGGTGTAGTCGTCCGCGTCGGCCGTCAGCAACGCCGTCATCTCGGCGCTCGGCTCGCGGGCGTCGAGCAGCCCGCCCATGCCGCCGCCGCGCTGCCCCCGGCTCCCGCCGTTCTGGCCGGTGGCGCCGTCCTGGCCGCCCGGCATGGCCGGCAGTTGGCCGCCGCCCGGGAAACCCGGGACGGCGCCGGTCCCGTTCGACCCGCCGTCCTGCCCGCCCGGGAAGCCGGGGAACGCGCCGGTGCCGCCGCCCGGAAAGCCCGGGAACTGGCCGTTGCCGCCACCCGGAAAGCCCGGGAACTCTCCGCTGCCTCCGCCCGGCATCCGCCCACCGGGGAAGCCTCCCCGACCGCCGGGCCCGAAGCCGCCCGCCACGGCCGGACCGGCACTCGGGATCGAACCGGTGTGCGGGGTGGCCGCCGTCTGCAGCGCGTACGCCGCCGGCCCGGCCAACCCCACCGCCAGCCCGACCCCCACCACCACCGCGCCGAGCCACCGTCCCGCGCGCCCCCCGCGCCAGGCCGGGGTGATCAAGGAGTTCGCGTCGGCTCCGGCCCCGCCGCCCGACGCCAACTCCTTGGTCACGGGGGCGGGGGTGGTGCGTGGGAGGAGGGAGAGCAGGAGAAGGAGCGCCGCCACGGTCAGGCCGGTAGCCAGCACGGTGGTGCGCAGCCAGGGGTACCACTCGGGGCTGCGCCCGAGCAGGTGCGACGACCACCAGGCGGTGACTGCCAGCGTGCCGGACAGCAGCAACGTGGCGACCGGACCGCGCCACCGGCCGGCGAACGTGGCCGCCGGTCGACGCCGCCGCACGGGTCCCGCCGGGGCCGAGCCGCCGTCCGCCGGCGCCACGCCCGCGGGCGGAACCGGGCCGGTCGACGCCACGCCCGCCGGCGGAACCGGGCCGGTCGGCGCGACACCCGCCGGGGCGGGAACCGGTGCGGTCCGGGCGGCCCGCCACAGCAGGGTGGCCCCGATGCCGACGAGCGCACCGACGGCCGGGGCGAGGGCGACGGTGTAGTAGGCGTGGAAGATCCCGGACATGAAGCTGAAGATCAGCCCGGTGACCAGCAGCCAGCCGCCCCAGAGCAGCAGGCCGGCCCGGGTCCGGTCGGTGCGCGGCGCCCGCCCGGCCAGCCAGAGGCCGGCGACCAGCAGGATCAACGCGGCCGGGAGCAGCCAGGAGATCTGACCGCCGACCTCGGTGTCGAACATCCGCAGCAGACCCGCCTGGCCGGAGAACGGTCCGCCGCCCCCGCCGCCCGGCCGCGCTCCCCCACCGACGCTGCCCACCTCGTCACCGGTGATCCGGCCCAGTCCGTTGTAGCCGAGCGTCAGCTCCAGGATGCTGTTGTGCTGCGAGCCACCGATGTACGGACGGGCGCTCGCCGGCACCAGCTCCACGATCGCCACCCACCAGCCGGCGGAGACCACCACGGCCAGCCCGGCCAGCAGCAGGTGCCGGATCCGCCGGCCGGGCCCGGTCGGCGCGGCCAGCAGGTAGACCCCGGCGAAGACCGGGATCACCAGGAACGCCTGGAGCATCTTGGTCAGGAAGCCGAGACCGACGAGCGTCCCGGTCAGCGCGAGCCACCGGGCGCTCGCCGACTCCACCGCCCGCACCGTCGCGTAGGCGGCGGCGACCAGCAGAAACACCAGCAGCGCGTCCGGGTTGTTGAACCGGAACATCAGCGTGGCCACCGGGGTGAGCGCGAGCACCGCGCCGGCGAGCAGACCGGCCGCCGGGCCGTACCAGCGGCGGACCGCCGCGTACAGCACCGCGACCGAGGCGACGCCGAGCAGCGCCTGCGGCACGAGAATCGACCAGCTGGTCAATCCGAAGACCCGCACGGAGAGCGCCATCAGCCACAGTGACGCGGGGGTCTTGTCCACGGTGATGGAGTTGGCCGCGTCCGAGGAGCCGTAGAAGAACGCCTCCCAGCTCTGCGAGCCGGCCTGCACGGCGGCCGAGTAGAACGCGTTGCCCCAGCCGGAGGCACCCAGCCCCCACAGATAGAGCAACCCGGTCGCGGCCAGCAGGCCGAGCAGCGCCGGGCGGGCCCAGCGCGGGTCGCGACCGGGCGGGTCCGCCGGGGGCGGCGTCGGCTCCGGTACGCGCGTGGCGCCCGGCGGGTACGCGGGCGGCGCGGCGGCGGCTTCGGTCGCGGGCGGGCCGGCGGTCTGCGCGGTCTGCGCGGTCAGCAGGCTCTCGGATCTGTCCATGCCGGCAAGCCTCGGAGAGCGCGCTGACCCGCCCCCGTGAGCGGCCTATGCGTCGGCTGTGGATCCCGGCAGCCGGACGGTGAACGCGGTGCGGCCGGGGTGGCTGTCCACCTCGACCCGCCCGTGGTGGGCCTCCACCACGGCGGCGACGATGGCCAGGCCCAGCCCGGTGCTGCCGTGGGCCCGCGAGCGGGAGCCGTCGCCGCGGGCGAACCGCTCGAAGACCTCCGGTTGCAGTTCCTGCGGGATGCCCGGCCCGTCGTCGACCACGCGCAGCTCCACCCCGTCCGACACCGGGGCGAGGCGGGTGGCGACGGTGGTGCCGGGCGGGGTGTGCACCCGGGCGTTGGCGAGCAGGTTCGCCAGCACCTGGTGCAGCCGGTGGGCGTCGCCGGTGACGGTCAACGGCTCGTCGGGCAGGTCGAGCTGCCACCGGTGCTCGGGGCCGGCCACGTGCGCGTCGCTGACCGCGTTCACCGCCATGGCGGTGAGGTCGACCGGCTCGGCGCCGAGCGGGCGGCCCGAGTCCAGCCGGGCGAGCAGCAGCAGGTCGTCGACGAGGCTGGTCATCCGGGTGCTCTCCGACTCGACCCGGCGCAACGCGTGCGCCACGTCCGGCGGCACCTCCTGCCGTCCGCGTCGGGCCACCTCGGCGTAGCCCCGGATGGCGGCGAGCGGCGTGCGCAGCTCGTGGCTGGCGTCGGCGACGAACTGGCGTACCCGCGTCTCGCTGGCCTGCCGGGCGGCGAGCGCGGCGGCGACGTGGCCGAGCATCCGGTTGAGCGCGCCGCCCACCTGCCCGACCTCGGTGCGGGGGTCGGTGTCGGCGGCCGGCACCCGCACCGACAGGGCCACCTCGCCCCGGTCCAGCGGCAGCTCGGTGACCCGGGCGGCGGTGGCGGCGACCCGGTTCAGCGGGCGCAGCGTGCCCCGGACGATGAGCGCGCCCAAGCCACCGGCGATGACCAGCCCGGCGCCGATCACCCCGGCCTGCGCCACCACCATCCACATCACGGTGTCCTGGACCTGGGCCAGCGGGATGGCCAGGACCAGCACGTCGCCGTCGCCACGCGGGGAGTTCACCGCGATCGCCCGGTAGTCCCCCCGCTCGCCGACGTCGACGGTGCGGGGACGCTCGGTGGGTGGCAACGCGGCGAGCGCGGCCAGGTCGGCGGCGGACACCGCCTCGGCGCCGCCGCTCTCGAGCCGGACCTGCCCGGCGGGCTCGCCGGACGCCGGCACCCGCACCGCGATCGAGCCCGGCGGGAAACCGCCCGGTGGCGGTGGCGCCCCCTCCGGGCCGGACGGGACGGGTCGTCCCGACTGGTCCGGCCGGTACGGGTCGGGGCGACCGGCCCAGCGTTCCAGGTCGGCCGGGCGGCGGTCGCCGAAGGTGAGCTGGTTGTCGATCTGGCCGATCAGGAAGTGCCGCAGGGCGACCGTGGTCAGGCCGCCGATGCCGACGCTGACCAGGGCCAGCAGCGCCACCACGGACAGCACCAGCCGCCGGCGCAGCGACCAGCCGGCCAGCCGCCGGCGCAGCCGTGCGCCCCGGTCACTCCGCGGGTTTGAGGACATAGCCGGCCCCGCGCAACGTGTGGATCATGGGCGCCCGGCCGGCGTCGATCTTCTTGCGCAGGTACGAGACGTACAGCTCGACCACGTTGGCCTGGCCGCCGAAGTCGTAGTTCCAGACCCGGTCGAGGATCTGCGCCTTGCTGAGCACCCGGCGCGGGTTGCGCATCAGGTAGCGCAGCAGTTCGAACTCGGTCGCGGTGAGCGTGATCAGGTCGTCGCCGCGACGGACCTCGTGGCTGTCCTCGTCGAGGCTGAGGTCGCCGACGGTGAGCACCGCCTCCTCCCGGGCGGCGACCGCGAACCCGGTGCGGCGCAGCAGGGCGCGCAGCCGGGCGATCACCTCCTCCAGGCTGAACGGCTTGGTCACGTAGTCGTCGCCGCCGACGGTGAGCCCGGCGATCCGCTCCTCCACCGCGTCGCGGGCGGTCAGGAAGAGCACCGGCACGCTGGGCGACTGCTCGCGCAGCCGGCGCAGCACCTGGAAGCCGTCGAGGTCGGGCAGCATCACGTCGAGCACCACGGCGTCCGGCCGGAACTGCCGGGCCGCGGTGACCGCCGCCATCCCGCTGCCGGCGGTGGTGACCTGCCAGCCCTCGTAGCGCAGGGCCATGGAGAGCAGGTCGGTGAGGGTCGGCTCGTCGTCGACCACCAGCACCCGCACCGGCTCGCCGTCCGGTCGGCGCAGCTCGATCCGACCCTGGGCGGCCTGCCCGTTCATGACCATGCTCCCCATCGTGGGCGCACCCGCTGTACCGGGGCTGTCCCGATCCTGTGTACCAGCTGTGCGGGGCGCGCGGGGGGGGAACCCGGCGCAACGGTCGGGCCTTCCCCGGCAGGCTACCCGGTGGTAACTTGCCGGCATGTCCATCGACGGTCGTCCCGCCGGCCCGCTGGCCGGCAAGGTGGTGCTGGTGACCGGCGCGGCCCGGGGCATCGGCGAGCACACCGCCCGGCTCGCCGCCGCCCGGGGCGCCCGGCTGTCCCTGGTCGGGCTGGAGCCGGACCGGCTGGCCGCGCTCGCCGCCGAGCTGGGGCCCGGGCACGTCTGGTTCGCCGCCGACGTCACCGACCAGGCGGCGCTCACCGAGGCGGTCGACGGCACGGTGGCCGCGCTCGGCGGGATCGACGCGGTGCTGGCCAACGCCGGCGTCGCCAACCGGGGCACGATCGCGGTCGGTGACGTCGAGGCGCTGGTGCGTACCGTCGAGGTGAACCTGGTCGGTGTCATGCGGACGGCGGCGGCGACCGTGCCGGCGCTGATCGACCGCGGCGGCTACCTGCTGATCGTCTCCTCGGCCGCGGCGTTCGCCGCGCTTCCCGGCATGGCCGCCTACTGCGCCTCCAAGGCGGGCGTCGAGCACTTCGGCACCGCGATCCGGCTGGAGCTGGCGCACCGTGGCGTGGCCGTCGGCACGGCGCACCCGTCCTGGGTGGACACCGACCTGGTCCGGGAGGCGCGGGCCGACCTGCCGGCGTTCGAGAGCGCGCTGGCGAAGCTGCCCTGGCCGATGCGGCGGACCACCACGGTCGCCGAGTGCGCCGAGGCGTTCGTCCGGGCGATCGAACGACGCCGCCGCCGGGTGTACGTGCCGCGCGCCGTGGGCGCCGTGCAGGCGATGCGGTCGCTGCTGGTCAGCCCGCTCGCCGACCGGCTGGTCGGGCGGACCGCACGGGTCACCGTCCCGCTGATCGAGGAGCAGACCCGGGCCCTGGGCCGGGGCTTCGGGGTGAGCACGCCGGAGGCCGGCCGGTGAGCGCGCCGGTGGAGGTGGTGTTCGAGCGGCGCGGCGCCGGTCCGGCGCTGGTGCTGCTGCACGGCATCGGTCACCACTGGGGGGCCTGGCTGCCGGTGCTGGACCGTCTCGCCGAGACGCACGACGTGATCGCCGTCGACCTGCCCGGCTTCGGTCGTTCTCCGGTGCCGACCACCGGCCTGCCCGCCGACATGCCCGGGCTGGTCGCGGGGATGGTCGAGCTGTTCGCCGCGCTCGGCCTGGAGCGCCCGCACGTGGCCGGCAACAGCCTCGGCGGTGCGATCGCCCTGGAACTGGCCGCCACCGGCGCGGTCTCGTCGGCCACCGCGCTGTCGCCGGCCGGCTTCTGCACCCCGCGCGAGCTGCGGTGGGCCCTCACCGTGCTCACCCTGCACCGCAACGCCGCCCGGCTGCCCGAACCGGTGCTGCGCCACCTGTTCGCCGCGCCGGCGCTGCGCGCGTTGGCGATGGGCATGATCCTGGCCCGGCCGAACCGGATGGCGCTGGACGTCGCGCTGGCCGACGCCCGCGCGCTGCGGCAGGCGCGGGCGTTCCGGGCCGTGGCCCGCGCCGGGCGGGGATATGCGTTCGCCGGCGCGCCCACCGTTCCGGTCACGGTGGCCTGGGGCACCCGGGACCGGATCCTGCCCTACCGCCAGGCGGCGCTGGCCCGCACCCGGCTGCCCGCCGCCCGGCACCTGGACCTGCCCGGCTGCGGGCACGTGCCGATGCACGACGACCCGGACCTGGTCACCTCGGTCATCCTCGACACCACGGGCGTTCGCCCGCGCTGAGCGTCACTCGGTCGCGCCGAACGGGTCGGTGCGCACGTAGCGCATCGTCCAGCCCTCCGGCCCGGCCCGGTTGCCGCGCTCGTAGAGGTGGTCCGCCACGCCGTCGGCCGGCCGGTCCGGGTGGCGCAGGATCCACCGGGGCGGTGGCGTGCCGTCCGGCTCCGCGGGCAGGTCCCGGACCAGGTCGTCGGCCGGGCCGCCGACGAACCGTACGCGCACCGAAGCCACCGTCACTCTCCGTTCCGCTGTCGACACCCTCGCCGCGAAGCTACCCCGGCCGGACCGGAACGCCCGGCGGTTTGCACAGGTCGGGGCCCGGGTAGCGGGACCGGAGGGGACCGGACGAGGCAGGGAGTGGTCGATGAGGACGCTGGGCGGGCGGTACGAGCTCGAACAGCGGGCCGGCCTGGGTGGCATGTCGGAGGTCTGGCGGGCCCACGACCGTGTGCTCGACCGGACCGTCGCGGTGAAGCTGATCTCGCCCGGCCTGGACGGGGACGTCGGCGCGGTGCAGCGGATCCGGTCCGAGGCCCGCTCGGCGGCGCGGCTGGTGCACCCGAACGTCGCCAGCGTGCACGACTTCGGCACCGCCGAGCTGCCGGACGGGCGGCCGGTGCCGTACATCGTGATGGAGCTGGCCGAGGGCGAGACGCTCGCCGCCCACCTGCGCAACGGCCCGTTGGACTGGCGGATCGCGGTGCGGGTCTGCGCCGAGGTGTGCGCGGCGCTCGCCGCCGCGCACGGGCACGGCATCGTGCACCGCGACGTGAAGCCGGCGAACGTGATCCTCACCCCGTTCGGGGTGAAGGTGCTCGACTTCGGCATCGCCACCCCGGCCGGCGCGCCCGACCAGACCCCGGAGGGGATCGTCGTGGGCACCCCGGCCTACCTGGCCCCGGAGCAGCTCGACCGGCAGCCGGCCACCCCGGCCGCCGACATGTACGCGCTGGGCGTGCTGCTCTACTACTGCATGACCGGCCGGCTGCCCTACGACGCCGGCAGCACCACGCAACTGCTCGGCTCGCGGCAGCGGCGTCGGCCACCGCAGCCGCTGCCGGAGATTCCCGGCCTGCCGCCCGAGGTGGCGGAGCTGTGCCGCAGCTGCCTCGACGCGGACCCGGCCGCCCGGCCGACCAGCGCGATGGCCGCGCTGCTGCTGGCCGAGGCGGTGGACGCCCGGGTCTACGTGCCGATGACCGTGACGCTGCCGAGGCAGCGTGCCGCGCAGGTGTCGCCGTGGAACAGCCGGGCGGCCGCCGAGGCGACCGAGGCGATGGCCGTCGACGCGGCCACGAGTGGTCGGGTGGGCTGAGCGTACTGCCGGCACGGGCCCGGTTTCGCCGGTCGGGGGCCGGGAACCCGGGCCGATGAGTGACGGGAGGAACGCGATGCCGGATCCGAGTTCCTGGCTGGCCGAGACGGCCACGGCGACCGCGGCGGGCGGTCACGTACGCACCGACGACGGCGGTCTCTCCTCCGCCCTGGCGTCCCCGCTGGCGCCGCACTGCACCGGCCTGACGCCGGAGCAGCTCCTGGCCGCCGCGTTCGCCTCCTGCCTGCACCACGCCGCGGTGGAGGCGGCGGGTGAGATCACCGACGAGGCGCACACCGTGCAGGTGACCGCCGAGGCGAAGCTGGGCCGGGACGACGACGGGCGCTACCGGGCCGACGTGCACGCCGAGATCTCCTCGGCGGGCCTGACCCGGGAGCAGCTGGCCGACCTGGTCGCGCACGCCGATCGGCTCTGGCCGTTCTCCAGCGGCGACCCGAGCCGGCACCGGCTCACGGTCACGCCGGCGGAGAACGGCCGGCACTGACCGGTCACCAGCGGAAGCCGGCGGTCACCGCGCGGTGGTCGCTGTCCGGGGTGCGTACCACCCCGGCCGTGGTCGGGGTGAGCCCGCGGTAGAGGACGTGGTCCGGGCGGGTCACCGGAAGCTCCGCCGGCCAGGTGAAACCGAAACCCTGGCCGGCCTCGGCCTGCGCGTCGCCGAGCAACCGGGTCAGCGGGTCGAAGACCCGGTCGGTGGTGGCGGTGTTCAGGTCGCCGAGCACGACCAGCCGGTCGGCCGGGTCGGCGCGGACGGTGGCGGCAAGCGCGGCGACCGTCTCGTCGCGGGTGGCGGTGTGCCCGGCCCGGGCCGAGCCCAGGTGGACGACGTACACCATGAGGTCTCCCCGCGGGGCGGCCACCACGGCGCGCAACGCCCGGTCCCAGCCCAGCCCGGTGTCCACGCCGTGGGCCTCCCGGATCGGCCAGCGGCTCCACAGCGCCACGGTGGACACGGCCGCGCGGTGCGGGTACCGGTCGGCCAGGGCCGAGGCCACCCGCTCGCCGTCGGCGACCTCCTGCAGGCCGATCAGGTCCGGCGCCGCACCGGCCAGCGCGCCGGCGGTGGCCGCCGGGTCGGGGTTGCCGGCGCGCAGGTTCTGGCTGGCCACCCGCACCGCCGCACCGTCGGCCCCGGCCGTCGGGGGCAGCCACGCCCGCCCGTAGAGCCCGGCCCAGACCACCGCCGGCAGCAGGACCGCGAGCAGCGCCCGGCGGGAGCGGCGCAGCAGCGCCGCGAGGGCGAGCAGGGGTACGCCGAGGCCGAGCAGCGGGGTGGCGCTGTCGACCAGACTGCCCAGGCCGTTGACGTTGGGCACGGCGCGGTGCCCCACGAGGAGCAGCGCGAGCAGCACGGCGCAGGCCACGAGGACGAGTCCTCGCCGGCCCCGACCGCCGGCGGGCTCGCCCGCGGCCCGCGCGTCGACCATCTGCTCCGTCACCGTCCGGATCGTATCGAGTGCCCGCGTGGGCGGTGCGGCCGATCGCGGTACTCGTCGGCGCGGTCCGACCTCGGTGGATCGGCGTCCGGCCGGGGCCGGGCGACCGGCCCGCCGTGGGCCGAACGGGTGACGGCCGCGGCCGAGGCGGGGTGGAGCTCCCTGCACCCTATTTCTCCCTGCGAAACCGACATGAGCGATGTTTCGGAGACGCGAGGTCTGGACCTTTCATGATCGTCCGACGGCAATGCCGGGGCGGACCATGGCAAATTGTGGCGCATGCCACCAACCGGGCCGATGGCAAGCGACCAGAAGCTTTCTAGCCTCGGCGGGTGCACCCCGACCGCCCCGATCATCAGCACCTGCCCGCGCCGCGCCCGGTTCGCCGAACGATCGACCCGGCATCAGCCGAACGGCGGGTGGGGCGGCACCGCGCCCCCGAACCGGCCCGGCGCGCCCCGACCCGGTCCGTGCCCGGCCGGATCGCGGTGGCCACCGGCGTGACCTGCTGCCTCGGGCTGATCGGCGTGGCCGGCGTCGGCGAGACCGGCCGGCCCCACGTGGAGGTACGCGAGGCGCTCGCCGACCGGGCCGCCACCGAGCAGCGGGCCTCCCGTGACTTCACCCGCGCCGTACCGCCGGTCGCCGCAGCCGTGCCGCCGGCGCCCGCCGCCTCGCCCAGCCCGACGCCGACGCGGAAGAAGGCGCCGAAGAAGGTGGTCCGCCCCACGCACCCCCGCCCGGTCGCCGGGCTGGACCAGCGGCAGATGGACAACGCGAAGGCGATCGTGGACGTCGGGCGGGAGATGAGGCTGCCCCGCCGCGCGCTGGTGGTGGCGGTGGCCACCGCGATGCAGGAGAGCGACCTCTACAACCTGGCCAGCGACGTGCTGCCGGAATCCTTCGACTACCCCCACCAGGGCAGCGGCTCCGACCACGACTCGATCGGGCTGTTCCAGCAGCGCCCGAGCAGCGGCTGGGGAACCGTCGCCGAGATCATGCGACCCGCGTACGCCGCCCGGGCCTTCTTCACCGCCCTGGCCGAGGTCGCCGGCTGGGAGGAGATGAGCGTGACCGGCGCGGCCCAGGCCGTGCAGGTCTCCGCCTTCCCCGACGCGTACGCCAAGCACGAGCAGCGGGCCGCCACGGTGGTGGCGGCGCTGGTCTGAGCGTCGACGCCCGGCGTCAGGCGGGGGACCGCCCGGGCACGCCGGCGGCGGCGGTGGGGGTGTCGGCGGGGACCCGGTCACCGGTGAGGAGCTCCTCGATCCGCGCCGCACGGCGGCGTCGGGCCAGCAACGCGGCCTCGAACTCGCGGCGCGCCCGCACGGCCTCGGCGTACGCCTCCTCCCGCACCCGGCGGGCCTCCTGGCGGGCGTCCTCCAGCTCGGCGCGGGCGCGGGCCAGCAGGTCGGCGGCCTCCCGCTCGACGGCGGTCGGGCCGGGCGTCGCCGCGGCGTCGGGCGCGGTCCGCCGCCTGAGGAACTCACCGAGGTGCAGCGCGTCCAGCCGGATCTGGTCCCACTCCCGGCCGACCCCGGCGACACCCTCCGTGCGGGCCGCCAGTCGCCCCAGCCGCAGGGCCAGCTCGTCCAGGCAGGCGTCCACCTGGCGTCGGTCGTAGCCGCTCTCCACCACCGAGAACCTCATCTGTCGCCCCCCGGGCAGCCGCCGTGCGTCCCACCTGCACGATCCTGCGCCGCGGGCGAGCCCGGAGGCGGTTCGCGGAAAATGTTCAGCATCCGGACGCCCGGACTTCGCGGCCGCTACTGGTGCTTCGGGAGCACGACCACCCGGCCGAAGAACTCGTCGATCCGGCGCACCACGTCGTTGAAGTCGTCCAGGTCGATCGGCTTCGTCACGTACGCGTTGGCCTGCAGGGTGTAGCTGCTGACCACGTCGGTGTCGGCGTTGGAGGTGGTCAGCACCACGATCGGAATGGTCCGCAGGTTCTCGTCCCGCTTGACCTCGCCGAGCACCTGCCGCCCGTCCATCCGGGGCATGTTCAGGTCGAGCAGGATGACGTCCGGCCGCTGCGCCTCGACGTGGCGGCCCTCCCGCCGGAGGAACTCCATCGCCTCCTGGCCGTCCGCGACCACGTCGATGACCTTCTCGACGTCGGACTCCTCCAGCGCCTCCTCGATCATCAGGACGTCGCCCGGGTCGTCGTCGACCACCAGGATGCGGACGGGATTCGGGCGGGGCTGACCCATGGCGCTACCTGCTTCGTCTCGGGGAGGGGGCCGACCGCGGGGCCGGCCGCTGGCGGGGAAATCTATCCGATCAGGAGCCGGTCGACGCCGTCGGGTCGGCGGGCTCGAGGTCGTGGCGCAGCACCTCGGCCACGCCGGTCACCTGGAGCACCCGGGCGACCCGTCCGGTGGCCCCGGTGAGGCGCAACCAGCCGCCGTCGGCGGCGACGAGGTTGTCCCCCCGGACGAAGGCCGCGATGCCGGTCGAGTCGCAGAACGTCAGCTCGCTGAGGTCCACCAGCAGTTCACGACGGCCCTCGGCGACCAGCCGGTCGATCGCGGTGTTCAGCTCCGGGGCGGTGCTCAGATCGAGCTCGCCGGCGAGCCGGAGGCGGACGCCGCCCTCGTCCCGCCGGGCGTACGTGACGGTGAACGTCACCGTGGCCCCTCTCGCTCCTACCGCAGGCTAACCCTTGCAGTGCAGCAAGTATACGGGTGACGCGGCCGCGCGCCGATCAGCGCCCCGCGCCCGTGGTCGAGAGCCCGCCGACCAGGGCGCGTCCCCGCTCCAGGAAGCCGGCCGCCCGGGGGAAGTCGCGCAGCTCGTGTCCGTAGTGGTCCAGGGTGAGACCCACGGCGGCGGCGGGCACACCCCGGCTGACCAGGATCGTCACCAGCCACTCGACGAACTCGCCGAACAGGGTGCCGTCGTCGACGTAGAGCGCGGCGGCCAGGAAGTCGACGATGTAACCGAGGTCCCCGACGGTCGAGTCGAGCTGCGCCGGCGTGTAGTCGGCCACCGCCGGCACCCGCTCCCGCAGGTCGGCCAGGGCGCTGTCGATCAGCTCACCGCGCCGCTTGACCAGACTGGCGTACTCGTCGTCGGCGAGGTGGTCCAACCGTGCGGCCGGCACCGCCCGCAGCGCCCGGTCGTCGGCGACCAGGTCGGCGGCGGCCGGGGCGTCCGGCGCCCAGGCCACGCCGAGCGACCGCGCCCAGCGACCGTCCGCGCCGAAGCCGCGACCGCCCACCACCACCGGCACGTCGGCGCGACGACACGCCTCGATCATCCGGTGCGCGTGCGGCAGCCGCATCGGCAGCGCGCAGGCCAGAGCCACCGCCTCGGCGTCGTACCGGTGCAGGTAGGAGACCAGATGTGCGGCCGGCACGCTGGCCCCGAGGAACACCACCTGCCAGCCGCGCAACCGCAGCACCTCGGCCACCAACCGGGCCGGCAGCGCATGCCACTCACCGTCCATGCAGGCCACCACGATCCGGCCGCGGGTCGGGCGGGGATCGGCGTACGCGGCCACCGCGGCCACCACCCGCTCGCTGATGTGGGTGGCGGCGTGCTCCTGGGCGACGCTCCACTCGTTGCGCGCCCAGCGCTCCCCCACCTCGGCCTGGGCCGGGGCCACCAGATCGAGCAGCACCCGCTCGGCCGGCACACCCGCCTCGAGCAGGCACCGGGCCACCGCCACGGCGGCCTGCTCGTCGGCCTCGGCCAGGCACTCCAGATAGCCGGGAAAGGCCTGCGCCGGGTCGGCGGCGGTCGTCGCGGTCACGCGGAGGGCTCCCTCGCTCGGTCGGCTTCGGTCGGACCCGGCACCGAGTGCAGGTGGCGGGACGCGCGGCCGGTCGGACCGGTCGCCCGCAGCGCGAGCACCGCGATGTCGTCGTGGTCGCCGTGAGCCAACCAGTCGCAGGTCACCTGCTCGACCCGCTCGGCCAGCGCCGGCGCGGGCATCCGGTGGCATCCGGTCACCGCGTGGACCAGCCGGTCGGCGCCGAACTGGTCGTCGCCGCGTCGCCCGCCCCGCGCCTCGGTCACCCCGTCGCTGTAGAGCAGGCAGGTCTCGCCGGGCGCCAGGTGCACGGTGACCTCGCCGATCCGCGGGTCCGGCACCACGCCGATCAGCATGCCGCTCAACGGCACCACCTCGACCTCGCCGGACTCCCGCAGCACCAGCGGCGGCAGGTGCCCGCCGCCGGCCAGCGTCAGGGTCAGGCCGCCGTCGCGGTGCGGGCGGGCCACGCCGAGCACCATGGTGGCGAAGCGGCCCTGCCCGTGCGCCTGGGTGGTCTCCAACAACGCGTCGTTGAGCAGCTTCAGCAACCGACCCGGCTGTGTCTCGACCCGGTGCAACGCCTGCAGGCACTGGCGGAGCTGGCCGGTGAACACCGCCGCCTCCACGCCCTTGCCGGACACGTCGCCGAGGAAGAAGACCGAGCCGCCGTCGGCCAGCCGGTGCGAGCCGTAGAAATCCCCGCCGATCCGCAGACCGGCCTGCGCCGGCCGGTAGGCGGTGCCCCACTGCACGCCGGCGGCCGCCGCCGGCTCGACCGGCAGCAGGCTGGCCTGCAACGTGTCGGCGACCTCGGCCTGGTCGCGGTAGAGCATGGCGGTGGTCAGCGCCGCGCCGGCCCGCGCGGCGAACGCGCGCACCAGGTCGACGTCGGCGTCGTCGTACCAGCGGCTGGCCCGGCGGGCCACCAGCAGGACACCGGCCGGAGCCTCCCGACCCGGCAGGGGCACCACCCGCGCGCTGGCGCCGGGCACGTCGAGGCCGGGCAGCCAACCCGCCTCGGCGGCCTGCTCGACCAGCCAGTCCAGCGCGTGCGGCTCGGTGCCGGCGAGACCGGCCTCGATCGCCGCGGGCAGGGCCGGCGCCGGCAGCACGCCGCTGTCCACGGCGGGGGTGGCTTCCTGGTCGGCGCGTACCGCCCGCCACCAGCGGGCCCGGCCGGACCGAGGCGCCAGCACCAGCACCGCCGCGTCGGCCAGCGTCGGCACGGCCAGCCGCACCACGGCGGCCGCGGCGCGGTCGGGGTGCAGCGGATTGCCGAGCTTCTCGCCGACCACGGCGAGGAACGACGAACGGGCCCGCTCGGCGAGCAACGCGTCGGCCCGGCTGACGCTCTCGGTGACGTCCTCGACGTACCAGCAGCGCCGGGCGTGGGAGAGCGCGACGGGACGCAGTCGCAGCCGACGCCCGTGGTGGGTGATCTCGGCGGGAACGTCGCCACCCAACGCCGCCACGCCGGTGGCGGCCAGCACCTCGCCGGGCACGACCTCCGGGACGAGACGCTCCGCGACCGGGCTGACGTGTCGGACCACCCCGTCGGCGGCACAGACGACGAGGCCCTCGCGGAAGTGTTCCACCACCTCGGACCAGTCCGGGACGGTGAGGCCACGGTCGGGCGACAGCGGCGGCAGGGCGGCCGTGTCCGGAGCGGCGGCGGACCACGCCGGGGGCCGTGCGGCACTCGACGTGGAGATCCGTCCGTCGCCCGGGTCGGAACCCCTGACGTCGGCAGCAGTCACCAGCTGAGCCCCACTCTCCTCGTCGACACCCGCGGGACACCGAAACGGGTCCCTGTGGTCAAATCTCCTCGCCCCACCCTACGCCGGTATGCCGCAACCGCCACCTGACGCCGTGGCCCCGGCCGGGCGCACGCGGCGCCGAGCGGGCCGGTTGCGGGGTTGTTACGATCCGAATGTTTCTGCCCGACCGGCAGCCCGCGGAAAGGCGTGATGTGGTTCCTCACCGGAGAAAGCCCGAGGCGACACCGCTGAGCATCTCCGTGGACCGTTCCGACCCGTCCGTCCCGGTCGTCCGCGTCGGCGGTGACCTGGCGTACGCCACCGCGGCGCCGCTGCGGGCCGAGATCGACCGGCTGCTCGCCGAGCGTCCCCGGGCCCTCGTGCTGGACTTCGGCGATCTGCTCTTCCTGGACAGCACCGGCCTCTCCGTGATCGTGCACGCCTGGCGCGAGGGGCAGCACGCGGGCACCGCCATCGAGCTCCGCGCGGTCCCCCGCTTCCTGGAGACGATCCTCGACATGACCGGGGTCACCGGCCTGCTGCAGCGCCCGCCGGCCGACGGCCGTCAGGGGCAGCCGGCGTCCGGCTCGACCGCCTCGGCGTGACCCCGCGGGTTTCCCGCCCACCCCGGACTGGGAACATGGAGCCGTGCCCGCTCAGCTGTTGACCATCGAGGTGGACCGGCTCGACGCCGGGACCGCCCGGCTGCGGCTCGCCGGCGAGCTGGACTTCGACACCGCGCCCGAGCTCGTCGAGGCCGCCGCCGAGCTGCGCCGCGACGGCCACCAGGAGCTGGAGCTCGACTTCGCCGGCGTGGTGCTGTGCGACTCGTCCGGCCTGAGCGCGCTGGTGGTGATCCACCGAGCCGGCACCGGCGCGGTTCGCCTGCTCCAGTTGAACCCGCAGGTCCGGCAGCTGCTGGACCGCACCGGCCTGGCCGAGCTGCTGGCCGCTCCGCCCCGCGCGGTGGTCCGCGACGCCCGCGAGGCGGGCTGAGCGCGACCGGTCCGGCGGGGAGGGGTGGCCCCCGACCCTGGGACCAGGGGCCGGGGGCCGGGAGGATGGCTCAGGCGGCGGGCGTGGCCTGCAGACGCGGCCCGCTCTCGCGTGACTCCCCCATGACCGGGGGCTCGACGTCCTCCGGCGCGCCGGAATCGGGCGTCTGGAACAGGTAACGGACGAAGTCCCCGGCCTCGTCGTCGTCCGCGCCGGGCCACTGCCCGACGCAGTCGACGCCGACCACCTCGCGGCCGCTGCCGTCGTTGCTCTCCAGCAGGGCCCAGAGGGTCACCGGGTAGCACCGGGTCAGGTCCGGGCCGATCCGCCAGCGGGCGTACCAGCCGGGACGAGCGGGGACGATCTCCACGATCCGCTTCATGACGACCTGCCCTTCCGCGTGCGTCGGAAGTTGTCCGGTCCACCTCGATCCTGGATCCGCACCGGGTGAGCGCCCCTCACCCGCAGCGAGTGAAGCGGCCCCGGAGGTCGGCGCCCGTTAGCTTCCCGGCAGCGCCGGGAAGGCCACCGGCGCAAGCGCAACCGACCAGGAACGAGGTGCGACGATGCGCAAGCAGATGGAGGGCGACAACCAGCGCCGTCGGGCCCTGGCCCGGCAGGCCCGGGAGCAGGGCCGCAGCGCGAGCCAGACCGGCGCCAGCCTGAGCGCGTCCAAGCAGGTCACCTCGCTGGACCAGCACGAGCGGTCCGGCCCGCCGCCGGCCGGCCGGCACAAGCCGGACAGCACGCGCGGCGGACCCGCGCCGCCGCCGGTCGGGGTGGCGGAACGTCCCCGCCCGCTGCCGGACCCGCAGCCGCCGCGTGCGGCGTCGCTCGGGTACCGGGATCTCGTCGACGACGTGAGCCGCCGGGCCGGGGTGGACTTCGCCGAGGCGAAGATCGCCGCCGAGGCCACCGTGCTCGCGCTGGCGTGGGCGCTCGGCGAGGCCGAACGGGAGCGGCTGCTCGCGGCGGTGCCGGTGAAGCTGCACGACGTGGTGCCGGTGGACGGCATCGAGCGGCGTCAGGACCTGCCGGGCTTCCTGGCCGAGGTGGGACGGCGCAGCCGGCTCACCCCGGAGCAGGCGCGGTACCAGGCGGAGGCGACGCTGGCCGCGATCTCCGACGCCGACGCCGAGCTGGTCGAGTCGCTGCGCGTACCGGACGGGTTGCGTGACCTGCTCGCGCCGGCCGACTACGGCGGCGGCCTGGTGGGGGCGTCGTCCGCCACCGCTCCGCTGACCGAACCGGAGCTGCGGGACGCGCTCGCCTCGCTGCCCTACTGGTCCAGCGACCAGCGGTCCTTGGTTCGCACGATCGAGTTGCCCGGTGGCAACCTGGACCGGGTCCTCGACCGGCTGGACCAGCTCAAGGTCGAGGTCGGGCGGGGTCCGCAGATCGGCCGGCCCGACCCGGACAGCGCCGTGCTCACGGTCCGGACCCAGCAGGTCGACGGCGTGACGGCCGCGGACGTGGACCTGGCCCACCGGGTCGACGACGCGGTCGACGAGGCCGGGGCCGGGATGGCCGCCGGCTGAGGTGCGAGGAGGGTCCCCGCCGCTTCCGGTAGCGGCGGGGCCCCGCTCGGTATCCGTCCGTCCGGGCCGGGCCGCCGCCCGGTACCGTGTCCCGCCGTGGAACGCGCCGCCGAGACCCTGGAGATCGTCGTGGACCCGGCCCGGCCCACCGGCCGTACGCTGCTCGCCGACGGGGTCGAGCAGTCCTACGTGGACGTGGCCGACGCGCGGCACCTGCACTTCGAGTACGTGCGGCGGATCGCCGCCGTGATCGACCTGGCCGCACCGTCCGGTCAGCCACTTCGCGCCCTGCACCTGGGCGGCGGCGCGCTGACGCTGCCGCGCTGGCTGGCCGCCACCCGCCCGGGCTCGCCGCAGCGGGTCATCGAGCGCGATCCCGGCGTGGTCGACCTGGTCCGCCGGAAGCTGCCCCGGGTACCACCGGAGGTGGTCGTCGCGCTCGGCGACGCCCGGGACGCGCTCGGCGACGCGCCCGCCGGGGCGTACGACGTGGTGGTGGCCGACGTCTACCGCGCCGCGGTCATGCCGCCGCACGTGGCGGCCGTCGAGTTCGTCGCCGAGGTGGCGCGGCTGCTCCGCCCGGACGGCCTCTATCTGGTGAACCTGACCGACCTGCCGCCGCTGGCGCACACCCGGGCGCAGGTGGCCACGCTGCGCGCGGTCTTCGCCGACGTCTGCCTGCTCACCGACCGGCGGATGCTGCGGGGCCGGCGCTACGGCAACGTGGTGCTGGCCGGCGCGCTGCGCCCGGGCCGGCTGCCGGTGCGCCGCCTCGCCTCCCGGGTCGCCGGTGACCCGGTGCCGGGCACGATGCTGCACGGGACGGCGCTGGACGCGTTCGCCGGCGGCGCGCTGCCGGTCACCGACGCCCACCTCCGCTGAGCGGGGGTTTTCGCACCGGCACGGCGGGTAGCCGCGCCGGATGAGCGCCGCCGACGACCGCTCGACCGCCCGCCGGACGCTGATCGTGATCGGCCTGGTGCTCGCCACCGTGGTCGGGCTGGGACTGGTCTGGGCCACCCGCCGGGTGCTCGTCTGGGGTCTGGTCGCGGCGTTCCTCGCGGTCGCGCTCAAGCCGCTGGTGGATCGACTCCAGCGCCGGGTACGCCGCCGGGCCGTGGCCACGCTGCTGGTGTTCCTGGCCACGTTCGTGCTGCTCGCCGCGCTGGGCACGCTGATCGTGGTGCCGCTGGTGGACGAGGTGGGCCGGTTCGCCGACCGGGCGCCGGACCTGGTGCGCGAGGCCCAGGCCGGGCGGGGGCCGGTCGGCCGGCTGCTGGAGCGTCTCCACCTGCTCCGGTACGCCGAACCGGGCCAGCTGCGCCGCTACGGCGACCGGCTCGGCGAGCCGACCGTCGGCCTGGTCCGGGGCGTGGCCCAGGCCGTCGCCGCCGTGGTCACGGTCGTGGTGCTGGCGTACCTGATGGTGCTGGAGGCCCCGAAGATCGTGGCGGCGACGCTGCGCCTGGTCGGCGACGGGGCGGCGGAGCGGTTGCGGCGCATCGGCCGCGACACGTCCCGGATCGTCACCGGCTACCTGAGCGGCAACCTGCTGATCAGCGTGATCTGCGGGGGTCTGACGTTCGTCGTGCTCTTCCTCCTCGGCGTGCCGTTCGCCGCGGTGATCGCCCTGGTGGTCGCCGTGGTCGACCTGATCCCGCTGGTCGGCGCGACGGTGGGCGCGATCGTCGCGGCCGGCGCGGGGTTCCTGCACTCCCCCACCGCCGGCGTGGTCGTGCTGGTGTTCTTCGTGGTCTACCAGCAGGTGGAGAACCACCTGCTGCAACCGGTCATCATGGCCCGCGCGGTCCGGCTGAACCCGTTGACCGTGCTGGTCAGCCTGTTGCTCGCCGCCGAGCTGGCCGGTCTGGTCGGGGCGCTGCTGGCGATCCCGGCGGCCGGTGTCGTCCAGGTGCTGCTGCGGGAGTTCGTCCCGGCCGGTCGGCAGGCCCTGCCCGTGCCGGCCGCCGGGGGCGGCCCGGCCGGCGGACCGGGTCCCGGCACGCGGGACCGGCCGCCGGCCGGTGGGTGAGGCGGGGCGGTCAGCGCCGCCGGACCAGTTCGGGCGACTCGCTCTCCAGCGGTACCGCGTTGGCCGGTACCAGGCCGAGCTGCACGGCGGGCCGGGGCAGCGTCGCGTCGAGCGCCCAGTCCGCGGCGACCCGGGGACGGTTGCCCGGCATCGCCAGCAGGTGGTAGCCGCGGGTGACCGCCTTGGCCGGCAGCCCGGACAGCGGCACGTGCAGCGGGTTCGCCGCCGCGTCCTTGCCGCCCAGGTCCACCACCCAACCCAGGTCGTGGTGCTTGTAGGACTTGCGGGCGCCCTGCCCGTACGAGGCGGCGATGTTGTGCGCGGCCAGCTTGCCCTGCCGCTGGGCGTGCTGCGCGGTCATCGCGCACACCTGCCCGGGCCGGGTCGGGTCGGGCACGGCGGCGGCGTCGCCGCAGGCGAACACCTCCGGGTAGCCGGGGACGTTGAGGTACTCGTCGACCACCAGCCGGCCCTTCTCGGTACGCAGTCCCAGCTCGGCCACGAACGGGTCGGGGCGTACGCCGACGCACCAGATGAGGCTGCAGGTCGGGACGTACTCGCCGTCGGTGAGCATCACCCCGTCCGGGGTGGCCTCGGCGACCGAGGTGCCCATCCGCACGTCCACGCCGCGCTTGCGCAGCACCCGGTCGGCGGTGACGGACATCCGCCGGTCCAGCTCGGGCAGCACGCGGGGGGCGACGTCCAGCAGCATCCAGCGCGGGCGGACCTTCAGGTGCGGGCGCTGGGCCAGCAGCCGGTCGGTGAACAGCTGTCCGTGCGCGGCGACCTCGGTGCCGGTGTAACCGGCGCCGACCACGACGAACGTGGTGCGGGCGCGCTGCTCGGCCGGGTCGTCGGTCAGCTCGGCCAGCTCGACCTGCCGGACCACGTGGTCGTGCAGGTAGAGCGCCTCGGGCAGGCCGCGGAAGCCGTGCGCGTACTCGGTGACCCCGGGGATGGGCAGCAGCTTGTTGACGCTGCCCACGGAGAGGATCAGCCGGTCGTACGCGAGCTGGCCGTGGTCGCCCTCGGCGGAGCGGTAGCCGACCCAGCGGTTCTGCAGGTCCACCCGGTCGGCCTCGCCGACCACCACCCGGACGCCGTCGAGCGTGCCGGCCAGCGGCACGGAGATCCGGGTCGGCTCGACCACGCCGGCCGCGACCTCGGGCAGCAGCGGCAGGTAGAGGAAGTAGTCGGTCGTGTTCAGCAGGACGATCTCGGCCCGGTCGCGGGCCAGTCGGCGCAACGTCTTGGCCGCGTGGTACCCGGCGAACCCGGCCCCCACGATCACCACACGTGGTTTCGTCATGTCTGCTGCCGTTCCCGGGCAGACCTGCGACAAACGTGGCGATGACCCATCCACGAACAACGATATGGACAATTGTCGTGATCGGCGCGAGGATGCCCTGATGGGAAACCACCAGACCGCCGGGGGTCGACCCACGAGGTCGAGCCGGCGTACCTTCCTCACCGCCTCCGCCGCGGCCACCGCCGCCGCCGTCGCCACCCCGCTCACCACCGCCCCGGCGGCCGCCGCCGGGGCGGTGCCCGGCCCGGGCCGTCCGACCCGGCCGCAGCGCCCGGACCGCGAGCTGACCGCGCTGCTGCGCGAGATCGACAGGCACCGGATCGAGGCCACCGTCCGCCGGCTCGCCGCGTTCGGCACCCGGCACACCCTCTCCAGCCAGACCGATCCGGTACGCGGCATCGGCGCCGCCCGCGACTGGATCCACGCCCAACTGTCCGGGTACGCCGCCGCCTCCGGCGGCCGGATGACCGTCGAACTCCAGTCCTACGTGCAGGAACCGGCGTCCCGGATCCCGACCGCGACCACGATCACCAACGTGGTGGCGACGCTGCGCGGCGACGTCACGCCGGAGCGGGTGTACGTGATCACCGGCCACTACGACTCCCGCGCCACGGACGTGATGGACGCGGTCAGCGACGCGCCGGGCGCCGACGACGACGCCTCCGGCGTTGCCGTGGTCATGGAGCTGGCCCGGGTGCTGGCCACCCGGCGCAGCGAGGCCACCGTCGTGCTCGCCGCCGTGGCCGGCGAGGAGCAGGGGCTGTACGGCTCGGCGTACCTGGCCGGCCGGCTGAAGGCGGCGGGCGTGGACGTGCAGGGCATGTTCAGCAACGACATCGTGGGCAGCAGCACCGCCGACGACGGCACCCGCGACCCGCGTACCGTCCGGCTCTTCGCCGAGGGCGTGCCGACCGCCGAGACCCCGGCCGAGGCGAGCGTGCGGCAGTCCGTCGGCGGCGAGAACGACTCCCCGTCGCGGCAGCTGGCCCGGTTCGTCAGCGACGTGGCGGACAACGCCGCCACCGGGATGGGGATCCGGGTGGTCTACCGGCGGGACCGCTACCTGCGCGGCAGCGACCACATCTCGTTCCTGCGCGAGGGTTGGCCCGCCGGCCGGTTCACCGAGCCCGCCGAGGACTTCGCCCACCAGCACCAGGACGTCCGGGTGGTCGACGGCGTGCAGTACGGCGACCTGCCCGAGTTCTGCGACTTCGACTACATCGCCCGGGTGGCCCGGGTGAACGCCGCGACGCTGTGGTCGCTGGCCCAGGGGCCGGGCACGCCGAAGGGCGTGATCGTGGTGACCACGAACCTGACGAACGACACCACGCTGCGCTGGCAGCGCGGACCCGAGCCGGACCTGGCCGGCTACGAGGTGGTGTGGCGGGAGACCACCGCCGCCGAGTGGCAGCGGGCGCTGCCGGTCGGCGACGTCACCGAGGTGACGGTCGACCTGTCCAAGGACAACGTGTTCTTCGGTGTGCGGGCGGTCGACCGGGCCGGCCACCGCAGCCCGGTGGCGTTCCCGAAGCCGGGCAGCTGACCCCGCGCCGCCGCCGGCGCCGGGTGGCTCAGCCCGGCGCCGGGGCGGTGATCGCCCAGCGTTCGTGGTCCCGCCAGGCGCCGTCGATGAACAGGTAGTCCGGGGAGAAGCCCTCCAGCCGGAAGCCCAGCCGGCGGGCCAGCCGCTTCGACGGCTCGTTGCCGGGTTGGATGTTGGCCTCCAGCCGGTGCAGTCCGAGCGGGCCGAACGCGTGGGCGATCACCAGCCGCACCCCGGCCGTGGCGTGGCCGGTGCCCGCGTACGGGCGGAAGGCGGCGTAACCGAGGTAGCCGCCGCGCAGCGCGCCGAGCACGATGCCGCTGATGGTCGCGTACCCGGCGATCTCCCCGGTGCCCCGGTCGCAGAACACGAACCCGTCGCTGCCCCGCCCCCTGATCTTGCGCAGGTACGCCGCGTACCGCTCGGCGTCGTCCGGCGCCGACAACCACGGGTGGTGCAGGTCCCGGCTGCGCCGGGCGGCGGCGACGAACTCCGTCTCGTCACCGGGGCGGGGACGGCGGATCGCGACGCGCCCGTCGCTGCGCAGGTATCTCACGGTGCCCACTCTCGGCCACCGGCTCGCCCTCGCCTCGGGCGGGGTCGCCGGCCGCCTCGGTTTCCCCTACCGTGGTCCGCGACGACGGGAGGTCGATCATGAGGACTGCTCCACTCGGCACGGTGCTGGTTCCCGCTTCGCCCCCGGGTCGCGCGGTGTCCTGACCCCGGCCGACTCGGCCGCGACTTCCACCTGGTCTGGGCCGCCTCGGCGGTCTCCAACCTGGGCGACGGGATCACCCTGGTGGCCGCGCCGCTGCTGGTCGCCTCGATCGCCCCCGACCCCACCGCCGTCGCCGCCGCGACGCTCGCCCCACAACTGCCCTGGTTGCTGTTCGCGCTGGTCAGCGGCGCCGTCGTGGACCGCCTCGATCGCCGCCGGCTGATCGCCGTGGTGAACGCCGGTCGGGCCGCGATCCTGGCCGCGCTGGCCGCGGCGGTGCTCACCGGCACTGCCACGGTGCCGCAGATCTGCCTGGCCTTCTTCCTCGCCGGCGTCGGGGAGACGCTCGTGGACACCGCCGCCGGCGCGTTGCTGCCGTCGGTCGTGCCGCCCGAGCGGCTGGAACAGGCGAACAGCCGGCTCTCCGCCACCTTCGTCGTCGGCAACCAGTTCCTGGCCAAGCCGCTCGGGGCGTACCTGTTCGTGGGCGCCGCGGCCCTGCCGTTCGGCGTCGACGCGGCCACCTTCGGGCTGGCGGCACTCCTGCTGGCCATGCACCCCCGGCGCCCGCTCGGCCCGGCGCAACCGGCGCTCCCGGCGGCGGCCCGCCGGTCGCTGCGGGCGGAGATCGGGGAGGGACTGCGTGCGCTGTGGGCGACACCGGTGCTGCGCACGCTGGCCGCGTGCATCGCGGTGATGAACGTGGCCTTCTGCGCGGCGTTCGCCGCGTTCGTGCTGTACGCCCGCGACCGGCTCGGCCTCGACGAGATTCGGCACGGCCGCCCTGCTGCGGGCGGGGCTGCTGGTCGAGGTCGGACTCCAGGTCGTGCTGGGCACCACCCGGGAGCCGCTGGTCGCCGGGGCGGCCCTGGCCATCTGGGGCGCACACGCCATGGCTCTGGGGCGTCCTGGTGGTGTCGCTCCGCCAGCGGCTGGTGCCGGATCGGCTGCGGGGCCGGGTCAACGGCGCCTACGCCCTCGCGGACCTGGGTGGCGCGGCGCTCGGCACCGTCGCCGGCGGTCTGCTCGCCGCGGCCACCGGGAGTGTCCTGACACCGCTCTGGCTGGCGGCGGCCCTGCTGGCCGGGCTCACCGCGTGGGCGTGGCCCCGACTCGCGGACACGGCAACCACCGCTGCGCCCGGTCCGGGCCGTCCGCCGTCCTGATCCACTCCGGTGCGCCGAGGTGGTGGCGTCCGTGCCTTCCCGATGCCGCCGCCTCGGCCCGGTGCAGGTCCGCCTGGACGGTGCCGCCCGCAGGCCCGTCGGTCGGTACGCGTCGCACCCCGGGCAGGACGCCCATGGCTGATCAGCGCGCCGCCCGCCACCGCACCCAGGAGGATGGATCGGGCACAGCCCGCGTTCCCGCAGCCTCACCCCCGCAACTCCTGTCGAGCTGATATCAGAAACGACTCGGAGGGCCGCACGCGCCCGCGACGAGAGCGTGAGTCGTTGACGGCATCAGCTCGAAAGGCGCCGTGACGACAGGGCACCCCGGCCCGTGCGGGATCACCAGACGCCCCGTCGGTGGTGTCCGCCGGCCGGGGGGGGCGAGCTACTCGCCTTAGAATCACCATCGGGGACGCCTCGAGATCTTGGTAGGAAAGTGCCCCGATGAGGGCCGTTTCCTACCAAGATCTCCCGACCGTCGACCAGATGCCGGCATCGGCGCGGAGGTCGTAGTCGGCGATGTGACCCCTGATGTCCGGTTCGGCGAGCCGTGGTGCGCGGCGGCTGCGCGTCATGAGCCGTGTGTCCGGTTCGGCGGTGGTCGGCGCCACCGTGAGCGTGGAATCGGTGCCGGGGGTCAGGCGTTGTACCGGGTAGACCGCGCGCCGCCCCGACCGTCGAGCCGGCCAGGCTGCCCGGTCGGAGTGGATCGGCCGCCACCGGTGGTTACACACCCCGGCCCCGGCAGGCCCGCTGGGAATGACCGGCCCCCGCCGGTGGTTACATCCCCCTGAGCCGCGCCGTGCAGGCCCCCCGGCCGCCGCCGCGCAGGCCCCGCGCAGGCCCCCCGGGCCGCCGGACTTTCAGACTTTCCCCCTCTTCACGGCGCCCCCGTGCCGTGTCCCCCCACCCCCTTCGGGAGGCACCATCATGGCTACCACCCTGCTGCGCACCACCGTGCTGACCGCTGCCGGTATCGCCGCGACCGCCGGTGGCATCGCCGGCCCCGCCATCGCCGCCCACGCCGCCCCGGCCGAGAAGGCCGTGGTGGCCGACCGCAAGAGCGGCCACGGCGAGCGGGAACTCGACGTGCGCTACGAAGCCCAGCCCAACTTCTACTACTGCGGCCCCGCCGCCGCCCGCAACGCCATCAGCGTCCTGGGCAAGAACATCGACGTCCACGCCATGGCCCGCGAGATGGGCACCACCGAAGCAGGCACCAACAGCATCAACGACATCACCCCCGTGCTGAACAAGGAAACCGGCAAGACCTACCACTCCGTCGAAATCAAGGACCGTAAGGCCGACGACAAGCAGACCGACACCCTGCGCGCCGACATCGTGCGCACCGTCGACGACGGCCGCGCCGTCGTGGCCAACATCGCCGGCACCGCCACCGACACCGACGGCACCACCCACTCCTTCGAAGGCGGCCACTACATCAGCGTCATCGGCTACCGCGACAACGGCACCACCGTCACCATCGCCGACAGCGCCGACCCCACCATGGCTACCTACCGGATGAGCGTGGACAACCTCGCCGACTGGATCGCCACCCGCGGCTACAGCACCAGCTGACCCACACCACCGACAAGGGCCCGACCCCACCACGGGGTCGGGCCCTTGCGCATATCCAACGGCTGCCTGTCGGTCACCTCGCCGTCATGTCGGTGTCGTCACCCGGACGGGTCGCTCCACCACGCTGGGTCGCGCCGCACCACCCGGCCGACCCCGCGAAGGAGCAGCAGTGGCAGCCGAGTCGGCGACCGACCGCCCACCGACGACCCGCCCCGACGTGAGCGTCGTCGTGCCGGTCTACAACACCCTGCGCTACCTGCGTGCCTGCCTCGACTCGCTGCTGCGGCAGACCATCGGGCCGGAGCGGATGGAGATCGTGGCGGTGGACGACGGGTCCACCGACGGCAGCGGACGGCTGCTCGACCGGTTCGCCGCGCGGCACCCCGGCGTCGTGCGGGTGGTCCACCAGGCCAACTCCGGTGGTCCGGCCGCCCCCTGCAACCGCGGCCTGGACCTGGCCACCGGCCGGTACGTCTTCTTCCTCGGCTCCGACGACCGGCTCGGACCGGAGGCGCTGGAACGGCTGGTCGCCGCCGCCGACCGGTACGGCTCCGACGTGGTGCTCGGCAAGGTGGTCGGGGTCAACGGGCGGCACGTCTTCTCCGACGTGTTCGCCGACGGCAACGCGGTCGACGTGAGCCTGTTCGACTCGGAGCTGCCGTGGTCGCTGGCGAACACCAAGCTGTTCCGCCGCGACCTCGTCGACCGGCTCGGGCTCCGCTTCCCGGAGGACATGCCGGTCCTCAGCGACCAGCCGTTCACGTTGGCGGCCTGCTACCACGCCCGACGGATCTCGGTGCTGGCCGACTACGACTACTACCACGCGGTGCGCCGGCTGGACGCCCGCAACATCACCTACCACAGCCGGGTGGAGCAGCGTCTGGTCAGCGTCGAGCGGTTGTTCGCGTTCGTCGCCGACCTGATCCCCGCCGGCCCGCGCCGGGACGCGGTGCTGCGCCGCCACGCCGGGCTGGAGCTGGCCAACCTGGTCGGCGACGACTTCCGCCGGCTGGACCGGGCCACCCAGGAACGGGTGCACGCGAGCGTGCGCCGGCTGGTCGAGCGGCACGTCACCGACGGGGTGCGGGCCCGGCTGGACATCGAGGCGCGGCTGCGCCTGGGCGCGGTCACCGCCGGCGGGGTGGACGACCTGCTGGCCGTCATCGAGCAGGACGCCACCCGGGGCGTACCGGAGACGGTGGTGGCCGAGGGCCGCTGGCACGCCGGCTACCCGGGCGCGCCGGCGGCCTGGACCGACGTCACCGACGTGCGCGCGGACTGGCTGGCCCGGCTGGACACGGTCGAGGTGAGCTGGGTCGACGGGCACACCCTGACGGTGACCGCGCGCAGCCCGTACCCCGGTTTCGCGACGGCGGCCGGGCCGGTCCGGCTGGCCGCCGGGCCGGTCGCCGGCGCCACCCGGCTGGACGCGACCGACCCGAGCGGTCGGACCGTGCGCACCGACTTCCCGGTCGACCGGCTCCTCGCGGTCGGCGCGGCCAGCGGCCAGCGCCACCCGGTGCGGACCGAGGTGAACGGCGGTCACGGCCGTGGCTCCGCGCCGGTACGCGCGCCCCGGCTCGCCGCCGGCCGGCCCCGGATGCTGCGCCACGGCGCCCGGCTGTACGGGGTGGCCGCAACCGTCGACCCGCGCAACGGCCAGCTCGTCCTGTCGGTGGTGCCGGTGACGGTGGGTCAGGTGGTCGGGCGGCTCCGGCGGCGGTGGCAGCGACGACCGACCGGCCCGGCGACGCCGGCCCCGACGACGGCCCCGGCCGCGCCCCGGGCGGTGGTCGAGCGCAGCGGCAACCACGCCGAGCCGGGGCCGGCGCAGGTCGGCCGGGTGACCGTCACCTCCTGAGCCGGGCGGGCTCAGCGGGCGGGTCGGAAGCCCTGGTCGAGCGGCATCGGAACCTGGAGGTACGTGGTCCCGCGCAGGTCCAGCCAGGCCCGCTCCGGCGCGCGGACCAGCCGCACCATCACGCCGGTGCAGGCGGGGCACCGCCCGATCAGGCCGGGTGCGTGCGAGTAGACGTGCAGGCCGGCCATCGGGCCGGTCGTCCCGCAGGTGTCGCACCGCCCGGTGGTGCCGCTCAGGTCGACCGCGAAGAGTTCGCGCAGCGGCCCGTCGAGCATGTTGCCGTCCAGGTAGGACATGTCCGTCATGCACTCTCCTCGGATCGTCAGCCGGTCGGGCCGAAGCGCTCGGTCCGGACCCGCCGGGTCGGGTGGCCCAGCCCCACCAGCAGGTCGGCCACGGTCTCGACGAAGCCGGTCGGACCGCAGACGTAGCAGAGCGGCTCCAGGTCGGGCGGCCAGCCGTGGCTGTTCACGTCGGCCAGGCCGATCCGGTGCGGTTCGCCCCGCCAGCCGTCGGGCGCCTGCCGGGTGTAGACGTACGCGACGTCCAGGCCCTGGTCGTCGCGGGCCCGGCGGCGCAGCTCGTCGGCGTAGATCACGTCGTCCGGGGTGCGCACCGAGTAGATCAACCGGAACGGGACCCGGCTGCCCGCCGCCCGGCGCGCGCGGACCATGGCCATCAGCGGCACCACCCCGGAACCGCCGCCCACCAGCAGCACCGGCGCGGTCTCGTCGGCGCGCCAGACGAACCAGCCGCCGACCGGTCCGCGCACCTCCACCGGGTCGCCCTCGGCGTAGGTGTCGACCAGGTACGGCGACACCTCGCCGTCGGGCACCCGCTGCACGGTCACCTCGATCCGCTCCCCCTCGGCCGGGCCGGCCAGCGAGTAGGAGCGGGCCGCCTGGTAGCCGTCGGGCGCGGTCAGGCGCAGGTCGACGTGCTGGCCGGGCAGGTGCCCCGGCCAGCCGGGCACGTCCAGCACCAGCGTCTGCGCGGTCGGCGTCTCGATCCGCCGCTCGACCAGTCGGGCCACCCGCCAGGTCAGCGGCGCGACCCGACGGCCGGTGGCCGGGGCCGCCACCTCAGTCGCCCTGGTAGCGCTGCTCGCGCCACGGGTCGCCGTAGTCGTGGTAGCCGGCGGTCTCCCAGAAGCCCGGCCGGTCGTCGACGAGCAGCCGGAGCCCGTGCACCCACTTGGCGGACTTCCACAGGTAGAGGTGCGGGACGAGCAGCCGGGCCGGGCCGCCGTGCTCGGCCGGCAGCGGGCCGCCGTCGTACGTGTGCACCACCCAGGCCCGCCCGCCACGCAGGTCGTCCAGCGGCAGGTTGGTGGTGTAGCCGCCGTAGGAGTGGGCCAGGGCGTAGCGGGCGCCGGTGTCGACGCCGTCGAGCAGCGTGTCGAGCGAGACGCCCTGCCAGGTGGTGCCGAGCTTGGACCAGCGGGTGACGCAGTGCAGGTCCACCGTCGGGGTGTCCTGCGGCAGGCCCATCATTTCGTCCCACGACCAGCGGTACTCCGCGCCGGTCTCGTCGGTCAGCACGAACTCCCAGGTGTCCAGCGGCACCCGGGGCGTCGGGCCGGCGGAGAGCACCGGGAAGTCCTCGGTGAGGTACTGCCCCGGCGGCAGGTCGGGCGCGGACGAACGGGGCCGGCCCTGGAAGCCCGGCGAGACGATTCCCACCCGTCAGTCGTACCACTCCCGACCGTGCCGGGGCAGTGGTTCAGCGGGAGTGCCCGGGACCCCCGCCCTGCACCTCGTGCACGACGGTGCGGTCGCCGTCGCCACTGTCCCGGGTGGCGCGCAGGCTTGTGATGGTGACGACCACCAGGACACCGATGATGACGCCGAGCGAGGCGAGCGTCGGGATCTCCGGGACGCCCTTCCAGATGCCGTGCGCCCAGTGCAGGCCGAGCTTGAGCCCGATGAAGGCCAGGATGACCGCCAGGCCGTAGCTGAGGTGCACCAGCCGGCTCAGCGCGGCGTGCAGGACGAAGTAGAGCGCCCGCAGACCCAGCAGCGCGAAGGCGTTGGTGGCGAAGACCAGGTACGGGTCCTCGGTGATGCCGTAGACGGCGGGCACCGAGTCGACCGCGAAGACCACGTCGGTGGCGAGCACCGCGACCACGACGAGCGCGAACGGGGTGAGCGCGCGCCGGCCGCCCTGCCGGATGGTCATCCGGGTGCCGTGGTAGTCGTCGACCACCGGCATCACCTTGCGGAGCAGCTTCACCGACCGCATCTTGTTGATGTCAACCTCCTGCTCGTGCCCGGAGAGGGCGTCGCGCAGCAGCTTGACCGCGGTGGCGATCAGGATGAGGGCGAAGAGCAGGAAGGCGAAGTCGAGCGTCTGCAGGGCGGCGGCGCCCAGCGCGATGAAGACGGCGCGCAGCACCAGCGCGCCGGCGATGCCGTAGAGCAGCACCCGCTGGGCGAGCACGGCCGGCACCGCGAACGCGGCCAGCAGCAGCATGAAGACGAAGAGGTTGTCGACCGAGAGCGACTTCTCGACCAGGTAACCGGTGAGGTACTCGATGCCCTGCTGGCCGCCGTAACGGGACCAGATCCAGGCGCCGAAGGCCAGCGGCAGGGCGATGTAGAAGGCCGACCAGCCGAGCGCCTCCCGGATGGAGACCTCGTGCGGCTTGCGGGTGACCAGGAAGTCCAGCACCAGCAGGGCGAGCACGCCGGCGATCGTCACCGCCCACAGCGTGGGCGTACCGACCGACGACAGCTCGGCGGCGGACAGGTATGACAGTTCGGACATGGGGCCTCCTCGAACACCGTGGCATGTTCGAGGTCTCCTTCACCCACGGTTTCGTGGGCAACCACCCGAGGCTCGCCCCCGGGGGCTCGCCGTACTGACCGGAATGGTTCGTGGGAAGTACTCCCCTCGCGGAGTCAAGGCTAGGCCAACCCGGGGCCGGACGCCAAGTCACGCCACGGATGATTGCCCTGGTCAACCGCTGGGTCCGCAGCCGGGCCGTGGCGTCGCGGGTCCCGGACCCCTAGGGTGACGCGGGTGACCAACCAGGGACCGCTGACCGGCGTACGGGTGATCGAGCTGGCCGGCATCGGCCCGGGCCCGTTCGCCGCCATGATGCTGGCCGACCTCGGCGCGGACGTGGTGCGCGTCGACCGGGTCGGCGGCGGCGGCTTCGGCGCCTTCCCCGGCGACCTGCTCAACCGCAACCGCCGCTCGCTGGCGGTGGACCTGAAGCAGTCGGCCGGACGGGAACTGGTGCGCGGCCTGGTCGCCGGCGCGGACGCGCTGGTCGAGGGCTTCCGGCCCGGGGTGACCGAACGGCTCGGCCTCGGCCCGGCGGACTGCCTCGCCGCCAACCCGCGTCTGGTCTACGGGCGGATGACCGGCTGGGGGCAGGACGGCCCGCTCGCCTCCACCGCCGGCCACGACATCGACTACCTGGCGTTGACCGGCGCGCTGCACGGCGTGGGCCGGGCCGGCGAGCCGCCGGTGCCGCCGATGAACCTGCTCGGCGACTTCGGCGGCGGCGGCATGATGCTGGCCCTCGGCATGGTCGCGGCGCTGTACGCGGTGCGCGGCGGCGCGCCCGGTCAGGTGGTCGACGCGGCCATCGTGGACGGCGTGTCGGTGCTCGCCACCCAGATCCACGCGCTGCGCGGGCTCGGCCTCTGGCAGGACCGGCGCGGGGTCAACCTGCTCGACGGCGGCGCGCCCTTCTACGACACCTACGAGTGCGCCGACGGCCGGTACGTCGCGGTGGGCGCGCTGGAGCCGCAGTTCTACGCCGCACTGGTGCGGCTCACCGGGTTCCCGCTCGACGGCGACGACGCTCCCGACCGCGACGACCCGGCGAACTGGCCGGCGCTGCGCGCGGCGTGGGCGCGGCTGTTCCGCACGCGTACCCGGGACGAGTGGGCGGCGCTGCTGGACGGCACGGACGCCTGCGTGGCCCCGGTGCTCGACTGGGCGGAGGCCCCGCGGCACCCGCACCTGGCGGCCCGCGAGGTGTTCGTCGCGCCGGACGGGGTCACCCAGCCGGCCCCCGCGCCGCGTTTCTCGGGCACGCCCACGTCGGTCCGCCGGCCCCCGCCCGCGCCGGGCGAGCACACCGACGAGGTGCTCGCCGAGGCGGGCCTCGACGCCGACCGGATCGCCGCGCTGCGCGCCGCCGGCACGGTCGGCTGACGCGTTCGGTGCCGACGCCGGCTCAGCGGCGGCGGGTGGCGGCCGGCGCGAGGGCCGGCTCCACCATGTCCCGGTAGTCCCGGGGCAGCTGCACCACCACGTCCTGGAACTCGCCGCTGCTGATCGCCTCGCGCAGCGTGGCGAACACGGCCCCCACCGCGGTGCGCGCGGTGTTCTCGTCGCAGTCGGCCCGGCGGGCCACCCGGGCGACGAACTCGGCCGCGCCGAACCGCTCGGCCGCCTCGGTACGCGGGTGCGGGCTGAGCAGCCCCCACAGCGGCTTGGGCAGCTGCGCGGCCAGGTCCAGCACCTCGCCGCCGGTCAACCGCTCGGCCAACGTCTCCAGCGTGGCCCGGGTCAACGTCGCCGCCCGGTCCTCGGCGGTGCCGGTGAGCCGGGCGACCCGGCCCACGAAGGTCAGGTAGTGCATCGGTGGTACCCCCTTCGGTGCGCCCCCGCGGCTACCCGTCCCGGCCCGGCGGAAACAGGTGCCGTCGAGGGCGTGACCCGGCGCGCGGCGGGTAACCGCCGCCCGGTCGTGACCGCAACTACTGGCGCGAGGAGCCCGACTGATGGCGAGTTACACGGATGTCCTGGAGTACCTGTCCGCGCTGGACTACCCGGCCGGGAAGGACGACGTCATCCGCGAGGCGGAACGGGAGGGCGCGCCGCCGGACGTGTTGCGGGCGCTGCGCGCGCTGCCTCCGGTGGACTACGCCAACGGCACCGAGGTGGCCCGCTCGGCCGGCATCGACGCCGCTCCGGAGGTGAGCCCGTCGCAGCGCGCGGCGCAGGCCCGGGACCGGCACCCGCGGGTCTCGCAGCACCTGCGCGGCATCTGACCGCTGCGGTGCCGCGCCACCCGGCGGTCCGGGTCCCGGGGCACGTGCCGGCCGCGGTCCAGCTCGCCGTGATGGGGCTGGTCGGCGTCGCCTGCGGCACCGCCGCCGGGGTGCTCGTCCGGCCGGTGCTGGCGCCGCTCGTGGGCTGGGACGCCGCCGCCCTGGCCTGGCTGGCGTTGGAGTGGACCCGGCTGTCCCGGTCGGACGCGGCCCGGACCGCGCGGCTGGCCAAGCTGGAGGACCCCGGGCGGGCGATGCGCGACGCGCTGCTGCTGGCCGCGTGCCTGGGCAGCCTGCTCGCGATGGGCATGGTGTTCACCACCGCCGGTCAGGTGTCGCCCGGGCTGGCCCGGGCCGTGTACGCCGGCCTCGGCGTGCTCAGCGTGGTGCTCTCCTGGTTCGTCGTGCACACCGTCTTCACCACCCGGTACGCGCGGCTCTACTACAGCGGCGAGCCGGGCGGGGTCGACTTCCACCAGGACGAGCCGCCCGACTTCACCGACTTCGCCTACGTGGCGTTCACGGTGGGGACGACGTTCCAGGTGTCCGACACCGACGTGAGCGACCGTACGGTGCGCCGGACCGTGCTGCGCCAGACGCTGCTGTCGTACCTGTTCGGCGCGGTCATCGTCGCCGCGACGGTGAACCTGCTGGCGACCCTGGCCCGCTGAGACGCCCGTCGACAGGCGGGCGCCCCGGGCCACGAACCGCGGCCTGGGGCGCCTCGCAACACCTGTCCCTGGCGGTTCACGCCCGAACCGGGTCGCGACCACCAGGCGGTGGATGTTCGCCCGAACCGGGCGGGCATCGCTGCCACGATCATCATACGATGCGACATCAGCCGAACGGGTGAGAATCGCGGAAGTGTGTCCGGGCGCACGTGCGCGCTCAGCCGGTGACCTCCGCGTAGCGCCGTTCGAGATCCACCCGGGCCAGTGCCCCGACCAGCCAGGACAGCCGTTCCGACTCGCCGCCGCCGGCCAGCCCGGCGAGGTCGGCGGCGGAGCGGCCCAGCCCCAGCCGCCGGGCCGCGGCGAGGGCGCGACGGTCGGCGACCGGGGCCGCCTCCCGCCACAACGCCTGCGCCTCGCGCAGGAACAGGTCGGCGACCCCGTCGTCCACGCCGGGCAGCGCGGTCAGCAGGCGCCGCTCCCCGGCCGGGTCCTGGTGGGCGGTGGTCCGCAGCCGGCGCAGGTCGCCCCGGTACGTCTCGACCAGGGTGCGGGCCAGGTCGCCGAGGGTGTCGGCGAGCGCGGGCAGGTCGCCGCGCAGCCCGGCGTCGCGCAGCACGCGGACCCGGTCGGCGTGCCGGGAGCGGGCCATCCGGGCGGCGCTGTCCCAGCCGGCGTCGCGCAACGCCGTCGCCGCGTCGACCGCGCGGTGGAAGTCGCCCCGGCGGGCGAGCAGCACGGCCAGGTAGAGCACCTGGAACAGCTGGGACGGGTTGTTCGTCACGCGGAACCCGTAGCGTTCGGCGAAGCCGCGCCCGTCCCCGGCGAGCCGGCGGACCAGCCGCTTCTTCTCCTCGACGCTGCGGGTGGCAGTGGTTGTCGGCATGCCGCCGACTACCCCGGCGCGGACGCGCCATTCAGCCGTGCAGGCCGCCGCTGCGGTCGCGGGCCTTGAGCCGGGTGGTGGGCAGGGCGGGTGCGGGCAGCGGCGGCGCGGGGTCGTCGGCGACCGTGCCGAACCGGCGACCGGCCATCCAGTCCTCGCGGGCGGCGGCCACCTCCTCGTGCGACCGGCCGACGAAGTTCCACCACATCACCAGCGGTTCGTCGAACGGGGCGCCGCCGAGCAGCAGCAGCCGGCTGTTCGGGGCCCCGGTCAGCGACAGCGACGTCCGGCCGGCGCCGAGGTAGAGCAGCGCGCCGGGGGCGACGGCCACGCCGTCGGACTCGGCGGAGCCGGACATGGCCAGCAGCCCGTACTCGAAGTCGGGGCGCAGCGGCAGCGTGGCCGGCGCCGTGCCCCGGACCTCGATCTGCGCGCCGACCAGCGGGGTGTACGCCACCGCCGGCGAGCGTTCCCCGCCGAACTCCCCGACCAGCAGGGTGAGGTCGAGGTCGCCGTCGCGCCACCGGGGCAGTTCGGCGTGGTGGTCGAAGTCCGGGTCGCCGGTCCGGGCCGGGTCGGGCAGCGCGACCCACAGCTGCACGCCGTGCATCAGCGGTGGGTGGACCAGTGGGGAGCGTTCCGAGTGGGCGATGCCCCGCCCGGAGGTCATCACGTTGAGCTGCCCCGGGCGGATCGGCTGCACGTTGCCGAGGCTGTCCCGGTGCAGGATCTCCCCGTCGAGCAACCAGGTGACGGTCTGCAGGCCGGTGTGCGGGTGCGGCGGCACCTCCATGCCGGGCCGCTCGGCCACGTCGTCCGGGCCGAAGTGGTCGACGAAGCACCACGCGCCGACCATCCGGCGCTGTCGCTGCGGCAGCAGCCGGCGCACGGTGGTGTAGCGGCCGAGCGGGACGTCGTGCCCGGGAAGCAGCACGCTGCCCGGGTCGGTGGCGCCGACGCCCGGGGGGAGCGTCTGCGCCGGCAGGGATTCGGTACGGTCCACCGCCCGACTCTACGCTCAGTCCGCGACGACGCTCACCGCGTTCGCGCCGGCGACCAGGTCGAGGTAGAGCCGGTCGACCGCCCGGTCCCAGCCGGGGGTGCTGACCAGCTCACCGGCGGCGATCCCGGCGCGACGCTCGTCGTACAGCGCCAGCGAACCGGCGCCGGCGGCGACCCGCACCCGGGCCGGCGGCCCGCCGGGCACGGCGACGGTCAGCTCGCTGACGCCGCCGGTCATCCGCACGGTGAGCGCGCCGTCGAGCGGCGGCAACGACAGCCGGGTACGCGCGGCGCCGCCGATCAGCTCGATCCCGGCCAGCCGGGCCGCGCCCAGGTCGAGCCGCTGCTCGCTGACCCCACCGACGAGCCGCAGCCGCCACGTCACCCGGGAGTTGAGCACCACCTCGACGGCGGAGGGACCGGGCCGGCCGTTCTCCCCGATCCGCAGCCGGACCCGGTCACCGGTCAGCTGCGGGCGCGGGGTCACGCCGGCGTCCTCCGGCGCGCCGATCCGGTAGAGGTCGTCGCCGAGGTCGGCGGCCCGCAGGGTGAAGCTGGTCAGGCCATCGACCAGCTCGAAGTACGCCTGCCGGCGGTCCCCGCGCGGCGCGGTGAGCGTCTCGGCGGCGGCGACCTCGGCGCCGGCCACCCCGCCGGAGCCACCGGCGTCCGTGGCCGGCGACGTGGGCCCGCCGGAGAAGACCGTGCCGAGCCGGGCCGGGTTGGCGAGGGTGACCGCGATCGCCGCCACGCCGAGCACCACGACCAGCACGGCGGCGGCCACCAGCGCCCGGGCGGTGCGCGACCAGCGGGACCCGTTCAGGTCAGGGTCGTCCCCGGATGCCGTCATGGTCGTCCCCTCTCGCCGGTCCCCACTGGCTCATACGTCTCCGTTTCCGCTCCGGTTCATTCCCGCCGGTGCCGCCGGACCCGCGCCGCCGAGGCGGGCGTGCACCTTGGCGACACACGCGGCCAGCGCCGCCTGCGCGTCCAACCCCAGGCTCTCGATGGCCACCAGGGCGGTGAACGCCACGTCGGCCAGTTCCGCGGCGACGTCCTCGCGGGTGTGCGTCACGCCCTTGCGCGGGTTCTGCCCGAGCACCCCGATCCAGGCCGCGGCCACCTCGCCGGCCTCCTCGCCGATCTTCAGGATGCGGCAGGTCAGTTCCGTGTCGCCGGTGCCGTTGGCAGCGTCCAGCCAGGCGCGGGCGTCCCGCGCCGAGGTCCAGATCATGTCGTCCACCCGGCCCAGTGAACCGGACGACGGTGACGATCCGTATCCGGGGGCGGTGCGGGCAACGGTGCCGGCACCGGGAGGCGGAAGGACGTGTCCGTGATGCCGGAGACCGTCGAGACGGTGTTCGCCAAGGTGGTCGCGCGGAACCCGGGCGAGCCCGAGTTCCACCAGGCGGTGCGGGAGGTGCTGGAGAGCATCGGACCGGCCCTGGCCCGGCACCCCGCGTACGCCGAGGTGGTCGAGCGCATCTGCGAGCCGGAGCGGCAGGTCATCTTCCGGGTGCCGTGGGAGGACGACCATGGCCGGGTCCGGGTGAACCGTGGCTTCCGGGTGCAGTTCAACAGCGCGCTGGGCCCGTTCAAGGGCGGGCTGCGCTTCCACCCGTCGGTCTACCTGGGGATCGTGAAGTTCCTCGGCTTCGAGCAGATCTTCAAGAACGCGCTGACCGGCCTGCCGATCGGTGGCGGCAAGGGTGGTGCCGACTTCGATCCCAAGGGCCGCTCCGACCGGGAGGTGATGCGGTTCTGCCAGAGCTTCATGACCGAGCTGTACCGGCACATCGGCCCGCAGACCGACGTGCCGGCCGGGGACGTCGGGGTGGGCGGACGGGAGATCGGTTACCTGTTCGGGCAGTACAAGCGGATCACCAACCGGTACGACGCCGGCGTGCTCACCGGCAAGGGCCTGACGTACGGGGGCGCGCAGGTGCGACGCGAGGCCACCGGCTACGGGGCGGTCTTCTTCGCCGAGGAGATGCTCCGGCAGACCGGGGACAGCCTGGACGGCAAGCGGGTGGTGGTGTCCGGGTCCGGCAACGTGGCCATCTACGCGATCGAGAAGGTGCACCAGCTGGGCGGCACGGTGGTGGCCTGTTCGGACTCCGACGGCTACGTGTTGGACGAGAAGGGCATCGACCTGGCGCTGCTGCGCGAGGTGAAGGAGGAGCGCCGGACCCGGCTGGACGACTACGTGCGGCACGTGCCGCACGCGGTGGCGGTCGCCGGCCGCAGCGTCTGGGAGGTGCCGTGCGACCTGGCGTTGCCGTGCGCCACCCAGAACGAGATCGGCGGCGCGGAGGCGGCGGCGCTGGTGGCCGGCGGCTGCGTCGCCGTGGTGGAGGGCGCGAACATGCCGACCACGCCGGAGGCGGTGCGGATCCTCGGCCGGGCCGGGGTGCGGTTCGCCCCGGGGAAGGCGGCGAACGCGGGCGGGGTGGCGGTGAGCGCGTTGGAGATGCAGCAGAACGCCAGCCGGGACGCGTGGACGTTCGACCGGTCGGAGCAGCGGCTGCGCGAGATCATGCGGGACGTGCACGAGCGGTGCTGGGCGACCGCGGAGGAGTACGGGCTGCCGGGCGACTACGTGGCCGGCGCGAACATCAACGGGTTCCGGCGGGTGGCCGAGGCGATGCTGGCGCACGGCGTGGTCTGAACCGGCCACGGTGGACCGACCGGGCGGTGCCGCGCTGACCGCCCGGTCAGTCAGCGATTGACAGTCCTCGACCCCCGACCTAGGTTCAGGACGCTACCGGCCGGTAGGCATCCGTCCCGCCCGCCGTCCCGCGCACCGGGGCGGCACCCGTCCCCCGGGGAGCAGCGATGCAGACCTCACCCACCCGCCCGCGCCGCCGGCTGGTCGCCGTCGGCGCCGCCCTCGTCCTCGCGCTCGGCCTGACCGGCGCGGCGCCCGCCGCCGCCACCGGCCGCGACGACGGCACCGGCCCGCTGCCCGGCTACACCATCGTCAACCCGCCACTGCCGCCACTGGTCGTCGACGGCGCCGCCACCACCGTCCGGCAGGGCGTGCACGCCCACGCCGGCTACATCGTCGAGGTCCCGGCCCGGTGGAACGGCGACCTGGTGATGTGGGCGCACGGCTACCGCGGCCAGGGCACCGAACTCTCCCCCGAGCCGCCCGCGTTCGACCTGCGGCAGCGCCTGCTGTCCCAGGGATACGCCTGGGCGTCGTCGTCCTACGACCGCAACGGCTACGACATCCGCTCCGGGGTACTGGGCACCCGGGCGCTGGCCGACATGTTCGCCCGCACCGTGCGCCGGCCGCACCGGGTGCTCATCGCCGGGGTCAGCATGGGCGGGCACATCATCGGCCGGTCCCTGGAGCAGTACCCCGGCTACTACGACGGCGCGCTGCCGATGTGCGGGGTGCTCGGCGACCAGGAGCTGTTCGACTACTTCCTCGACTACAACCTGGTGGCGCAGGCGCTGGCCGGGGTGCGGGCCTACCCGACGCCGGCCGACTACCTGACCAACGCGGTGCCCCGGATCCAGGTGGCGCTCGGGCTGGCCGGCCTGACCCCCACCGGCCCGGACACCACCAACGCGCTCGGCAAGCAGCTGCGGGCGGTCACCGTGGCCCGCTCGGGCGGACCGAGGCCGGGCGCCGACGCCGCCTTCGCGGTGTGGAAGGACTTCCTGTTCGGCATCGCCACCACCGACGGCGGCGACTCCCCCGCGCAGCGGCCCGGACAGCTCGCCACGAACCTGTTCACCCGCTACACGCCGAACCAGCCGGTGAACCTCAACGCCACCGTGCAGCGGGTCGCCCCGGAAAACCTGCGCCAGCGGCTCTCCCCCGGGCTGACCGAGGTGCCCCGGATCGCCGGCCGACCCACCGTGCCGGTGCTGAGCCTGCACGACCTGGGCGACCTGTTCGTGCCGTTCAGCATGGAGCAGGCGTACGCCCGGGACGTGGCGTGGCACGGCCGCTCCCGGCTGCTGGTGCAGCGGGCGGTCCGGGCCGCGCAGCACTGCGAGTTCAGCCCGGCCGAGGCCGGCGCCGCCTGGGACGACCTGACCCGCTGGGTACGCACCGGAAAGCGCCCGGCCGGCGACGCGGTCACCGACCCCCGGGCGGTGGCGGCGCCGGACTTCGGCTGCCGGTTCAGCGACCCGGCCGCCTGGGCCGCCGGCGCCGGCACCCGCCGCCTCTACCCCGCCTGCTCCTAGTCCTCCTCCGACGCGTACCAGCCGCCCCGGTAGACGGTGCCCGACCGGGGCGGCGCGTCGGACTCGGCGGCCGCCCGGCGGGAGCGGCGCACCCGGCTGACCACGAACCAGCCGACGCCGGCGACCACGGCGAGGATGACCACGTTCTGCAACGTGCCGACGTACGCCTCGACCACGTGCCAGTTCTCGCCGAGCAGATAGCCGGCGAGCACGAACGCGGTGTTCCAGATCAGGCTGCCCAGCGCGGTGAAGAGCAGGAACACCGGCACCGGCATCCGTTCCACACCGGCCGGTACGGAGATCAGGCTGCGGAAGATCGGAATCATCCGGCCGAAGAACACGGCCTTGACGCCGTGGCGCAGGAACCACGCCTCGGTGCGGTCCACGTCGTCGAGTTTGATCAGGGGCAGCCGGGCGGCCAGCGCACGCATCCGGTCCCGCCCGAGCGCCGCGCCGACGTAGTAGAGCGCCAGCGCGCCCAGCACCGACCCGAGCGTGGTCCACGCGATCGCACCGAGCAGGCTCATCCGGCCCTGGCTGGCGGTGAACCCGGCCAGCGGCAGGATGACCTCGCTGGGGATGGGCGGGAACAGGTTCTCCAGGGCCACCGCGAGCCCGGCCCCGGGGCCACCGAGGCGTTCCACCAGGCCGGTGACCCAGCCGACGGGTCCTTCGCCGGCCGGCTCCGCGGCCCGCGCGGCACTCACCCGGGGGCCGGCGAGGAGCTGTGCGTTTCCGATCATCAGACCACGTTACGGGGCGACGCGGCCGTCGACCACGGAAAGCGGCGCCGGTTACGGTGTGCCCATGCGTAGGCCGCTGCGGGTCGCCGTCGCCCAGCCGCTCACCCGGTCGCACGACGTCGCGGGCAACGCCGAACGGCACGCCGCCGTGGTCCGGTCGGCCGGGGCCCGGGTGGTGGTCTTCCCCGAGCTGTCCCTGACCGGGTACGAACTGGCGGCCGCGCCGGTGGACCCCGCCGACCCCCGCCTCGCCCCGCTGCGCGCGGCCTGCGCGACGACCGGGACGCTGGCGCTGGCCGGCGCGCCGGTGGCCGGGCCGCACATCGGGGTGCTCGCGGTCGACGGCGACGGCGTGCGGGTGGCGTACCGGAAGATGTGGCTGGGTGGCGCGGAGCCGCAGCGGTTCCGGCCGGGCCGCCGGCCGGCGGTGCTCGACGTCGACGGCTGGCGGCTGGGCCTGGCGGTCTGCAAGGACACCGGGGTGCCGGAACACGCGGCGGCGACCGTGACCGCCGGGGCGGACGCCTACCTGGCCGGGGTGCTGGAGTCGGCCGACGACGCGGCGGTCCCCGGGGAGCGCGCCGTGCGCGTCACCGCCGCGCACGGGGTGTGGGTGGCGACGGCCAGCTTCGCCGGCTCGACCGGCGGTGGTTACCCGCGGGCGGCGGGCGGTTCGGGCATCTGGTCGCCGGCGGGCGTCGCGGTGGCCCGGGCCGGCGCCGACGTCGGCGAGGTCGTCGCACGACGATGCTCCGGGCGCCTCAGCCCTCGCCGGCGCCGCCGCCGCGCAGCCGCTCGTAGCCGTCGAGCAGCTTGCGCAACGCGGTGGCGGTGGCGCCGTCGAGCTTGTCGTCGTCGGCCGCGTCCTCGATCTTGTCGCGCAGGTCGTCGACCCGCTTGGCCCGGTCCCTGGGCTTTCCCCGGTCCAGCTCCGCGACCTTCTTGCGCAGGTCGTCGGCGGTCTTGGGGGCGATCAGCCGGGCCGCCTCGGCCCGGTCGACCAACTGGACGAACCGGTCGGCGACCTGACGCAGCGTGACCGGCTCGGGCGCCACGGTGGACGGCGCGGCGCGCGACGGTGTCGGCGGGGAACTGCCCGCGCCGGTGGTGGGTGCGGCCGGCGCGACGGCGGGCGGGGTGCCGGAACCGCCGTCGGACACCAGCGTGCCGACCAGCGCGAGCAGCAGCACCACGGCGCCCGCGACCAGCACCGCGAGGAGCCGGTTCGACGAGACCGCCGGGCGACCCGGCCCGGCGGGCACCGGCGGGACCACGCGGGCCGGAGGCGGGCGCCGCTCGACCAGTGTGGGCGGGTGCGGCGTCGGGGACAGCGTGGGCAGGATCGCGGTCGGCGGGTCGACCGGGCGGCCCGCGCCGAGCCGGTCGGCGAGCAGCGCCGCGCCGGGCCGCCGGGCCGGGTCCACCGCCAGGCAGGCCAGGACCAGGTCGGCGACGTCGGCGGGCAGGCCGGGAACGCGCAGCGGCGGCACCGGGGGGCGGTGCGCGCGCAGGTCGACGACGTCGTCCCAGGTCTGCACCGGCAGCGGGGCCCGGCCGGTGAGCGCGCGGTAGAGCAACGCGCCGAGGGCGTAGACGTCGCCGGCCGGGTTCGCCGGGCCCGGGTCGAGCCGTTCCGGGGCGAAGTAGGCCGGGGTGCCCATCAACAGCTCACCGGTCTGCCCGACCGCCTGCGGGCCGGCCGGCGCGGCGATGCCGAAGTCGAGCACCTTCGCGCCGGTCTCGGTGAGCATCACGTTGGCCGGCTTGATGTCGCGGTGCACCACGCCGATCCGGTGGGCGGCGGCCAGCGCGGCGGCGACCTGCCCGGCCATCCGGACCGCGTCCGGCCAGGCGAGCGGCCCGCCGGCCAGCCGGTCTGCCAGGGTCCGCCCGTCCACCAGTTCCATGACCAGGTACGGCACCACCGCGCCGTCGGGCAGGGCCGCCTCGCCGTAGTCGTACACCTGGGTCACGTGCGGGTGGGTGAGCCGCGCCGCCGCGCGGGCCTCGCGTTGGATGGTGGCGCGCCACTGCGGGTCGGCGACGAGCCGGCCGGCGAGGGCCTTGACCGCGACGGGGCGGTGCAGGACCTCGTCGTCGGCGCGCCACACCTCGGACATCCCGCCGAGGCCGATGCGCTCGCGCAGGACGTACCGGTCGTGCAGCCGCAGGCTGGGCGTGAACGGCGACATGATGTCCCAGTCTGCCTGCCCGGCCCACGTGCGCGCCAACCAGCGGGGTCAGGGTTTGCGGGCCACCCCGCCGTACATGCTCACGTCGGCCACCGAGGGGCGCGGCTCGGGCTCGTCGTCGGCACGCCACTCGGCCACCGAGCAGACGCCCGGCTCGATCAGCTCCAGGCCGTCGAAGAACCGGACGACCTCGTCCCGGGCGCGCAGGTTGATCACGCCGTGCGGGCCGCCGCCACGGGCCGCCGCCTTCGCCTCCTCGGCCACCGCCGGCGGCAGGTAGTCGTGGGTGGCGTGGGAGGCGGCCAGGTAGCTGCCGGCGGGCAGCGCGTCCAGCAGCCGGGTGACGGTGGTGTAGGGGTCGTCACCGTCGGGCACGAAGTGCAGCACCGCCACCAGCATCAACGCCACCGGCTCGGACAGGTCGAGGGTGCGGCGCAGGTCGGGGTGGGCGAGGATCCGCTCCGGGTCGCGCAGGTCGGCGTCGAGGTAGGCGGTCGCGCCCTCGGCCGAGCTGGTCAGCAGCGCGCGGGCGTGGGCCAGCACGATCGGGTCGTTGTCGACGTAGACCACCCGGGCGCGCGGGTCGATCGACTGCGCCACCTCGTGGGTGTTGTCGGCGGTGGGGATGCCGGTGCCGATGTCGAGGAACTGGCGGATCCCCGCCTCGCCGGCCAGGTGGCGCACGGCGCGCCGCAGGAACCGGCGGTTCTCCACCGCGCTGAGCCGGATGGTCGGGAAGCGGGCGGCCATCGCGTCGCCGGACTCGCGGTCGGCCTGGAAGTTGTCCTTGCCGCCCAGCCAGTAGTTGTAGCGCCGGGCCGGGTGCGCCACGGAGGTGTCGATCCGGTCGCCCGGGTGGCCCGTCTCGGTCGCCGTCCCGGATGCTTCGCTGGTCAAGGCCGCCTCCACGACTCGCGCGCCACCGCCGTCGGATGACGTCCGTCCACAATCGTCGGTACCCGGGTCATGCTAGCGCCCGGCGGCGCGACGGTCAGGCCCGGTACAGCTCGTCGCGCAGGCGGGTGAGCAGCTCGGCGGTGCGCTCCGGCGGCGCGGCCTCGACGCACAGCCGTTCCATCGCCTCGGCGTAGAAGTCGAGGTCGTCGCGCTTGTCCAGGTAGATCGCGCTGGTCAACTGCTCGATGTAGACGATGTCGGGCAGGTCCTGGTCGCCGAAGCGCAGGATGCTGAAGGCTCCGCTGGCCGCGGCGTGGCCGCCGGCCGAGAACGGGACGATCTGCAGCCGCACGTGCGGCGAGGCGGTGGCCGCGATCAACGCGTCCAGCTGTTCGCGCATCACCGCGGCGCCGCCGATCGGGCGTCGCAGCGCGGCCTCGTCGAGCACCGCCCACAGCTGCGGCGGGTCGCTGCGCCGCAGCAGCTCCTGACGCTCCATCCGCAGGTCGACGCGGCGGTCCAGCTCCGCCGGCGACGCGCCGCGGTGCCCGAGCAGGATCACCTCCCGGGCGTAGGCGGCGGTCTGCAACAGGCCGGGCACGAACTGCACCTCGTACGTGCGGATCATCGCCGCCGCCGCCTCCAGCCCGAGGTAGGACTGGAACCAGGTGGGCAGCACGTCGCCGTAGCGGTGCCACCAGCCCGGGCTGTTCGCGTCGCGGGCCAGCTTGAGCAGCGCGGCGCGCTCGTCGGGAGCGGTGACCCCGTAGAGCGTGAGCAGGTCGGCGACGTCGCGCTCCTTGAAGCCGACCCGGCCCAGCTCCATCCGGCTGATCTTCGACTCGGAGGAGCGGATCTCCCAGCCGGCGCTCTCCCGGCTGACCCCCGCGCCCTCCCGCAGCCGGCGCAACTGCGCCCCGAGCAGCATGCGCAGCACGGTCGGACCGCTGGTCGGACCACCCTCGACGGGCACCGTCGCCACCTGACCGCCCTCGCATCCCGACTGCCGCGACCGGGTGCCCTCCCGGCCGACGAGTAAGCATGCCATGAACCGACAGTGAGGTGAACTCCTCCGGACGGACGAGTTAGTCCCGTGGACGGGACGGCCGGATCAGGTGGTCGAAGTCGCCGTCCCGGGCGCCCAGCACGAACGCCGCGATCTCGTCCACCGTGTAGATGAGCGCCGGCCCCTCCGGGTGGCGGGAGTTGCGCACCGCGATGCCGGTGCCGCCGGGCAACTCGGCCAACTCGACGCAGTTGCCGCTGGGGTTGCTGCGGCGGCTCTTCAACCAGCTCACGGGGGGCAGTTCGGTCACGGGTACGCCGTTCGGCGGTTGTTGCATGGGCGTCCTTCGGAAAGCGCCAGCCGAGGCCGCGGGGAGGAGCGTCTGTCGACTGAGGAGTGAGATGCACGTGCATCTGCTATTGCATCTGCAATGGACAGCGAGCATGATAACCGAACGTACGGTGTGCCGGGTCGCTCACGTTCGGTGACCCGAACCCGGCCCCCGGATGCCGCCCGCGCGGCCGGGGACTGCGGTGAGGAGGGTGCGTGCCGGATCCGATGACCGTCGCCTCCGGCATCTCCGCCGCGGGCGCGCTGGTGTCCGCGTGGCAGCTACGCCGTCGGGCGGTCCGTGCCGAGGCCGAGATCCAGCTGCTCCAGGCCGAGCTGGCCGCCGAGCGGCACGCCGCCAGCCACGACCCGCTGACCGGCCTGCCCAACCGCCGCGCGTTCTTCCGGTTGGCCGCCGCCCTGCTCACCGACCCCAGCGGCCAGCCACTGGTCGCGGTGGTGCTCGACCTCGACGACTTCAAGCAGGTCAACGACCGCTACGGGCACGCCGCCGGCGACCAGGTCCTGGTCAGCACGGCGCAGCGGCTGGCCGCGTTCGCCGGCAACAACCTGGTGGCCCGGCTCGGCGGCGACGAGTTCGCCGGCCTGCTGGTCAGCCCGGCGCACGACCGACGCTGGATCGAGCACGCGACCCGCCGGCTCTGCGAGGCGCTCGCCGCGCCGATCCCGCTGGGCGGGCGCAGCATCCGGGTCACCGCCTCGGTCGGGCTCGCCCCGGTGCACGGCCCCGCCCAGCTCACCGACGCGCTCTGCCGCGCCGACGCGGCCATGTACGAGGCGAAGACGCTCGGCGCCGGCCGCCCCACCCGTCAGCTCGTCGCCGAGTGCTGACCGCGCGCCGGGCCTGGCCCGGGTTCGCTCAGCGCCAGCCGTAGCCCGCCCGCAGCGCCTGGCCGATCCGGTCGAAGCGGGGCCGGTCCAGCACCGCGCCCTCCCGGCGGATGCTGTCCTCGCGCATGGTGAGCACCCGGTCCAGCCGGACCCAGCTGGGTCGTCGGTCCCGGTCCCACTCCCCCGGGCCGAGCGACAGCCAGTGCCGCTGCCCGTCCCGGTCGCCCTGGCTGGACAGCATCAGCCCGAAGAGCGTGCGGCTGTGCCGACCCACCACCAGCACCGGGCGGTCCTTGCCCTGGCGCGGGTCGTCCTCGTAGGGCACCCAGGTCCAGACGATCTCCCCCGGGTCCGCCTGCCCGTCCGGCTCCGGCGCGTACGACAGCTCGCGGCGCTGCAACGCGCTGACCTGGCGGCGGCGCGCGACCTGGGCCGGGATGTGCCCGCCCGGGCGGGCGGGCGCGGCGGCGCCCCCGGTGATCCGGCCGAGCCGGGACGCCACGTTCCTCAACAGACCTGCCACGGCGGGCAGCCTATCCCGTCGCCGCCGGGAGGGAATCCGGTGGCGGCCGGGCCACCCGGTTCGCCACCATGCCCCGGTGACCGTTCCCCGCCACCAGATCCGGGCCGCCTTCACCGCCGACACCGTGACCGTCTACCAGGCGTACCCGCCGGAGATCGCCGGTGCGGCGCTGGCCGCCGGGCGGTTCGTGCCACCGTTCAAGCGGGAGCGGATGACCTGGATCAAGCCGTCGTTCCGCTGGATGATGTACCGCTGCGGCTGGGCGCTCAAGCCCGGGCAGGAGCGGGTGCTCGCGGTGGAGATCAGCCGGGCCGGCTTCGAGTGGGCGCTCGGGCACGCCTGCCTGAGCGCCCACGACCCGCGGCGGCATCCGGACTCCGACGCCTGGCGGCGGCAGCTGCGCACCAGCCCGGTGCGGGTGCAGTGGGATCCGGAACGCTCGCTGCGGCTGGCCCCGCTGCCGTACCGGTCGGTGCAGGTGGGCCTCTCCGGCGAGGCGGTGCACCGGTACGTCGACGAGTGGCTCGTCGGGCTGACCGACGTCACCGCACTGGCCCGGTCCGTTCACGAGCGGCTCACGGAGGGGGACGAGCCCGGGGCGGCGGCGCTGCTGCCGGTGGAACTGCCGTACCCGCTGCCGCCCGAGGTCGCCCGGGTGATCGACGCCGACTGACCGGTCGGCCGGCGTGTCGGATGACCGTCACGCGGCGTACGCGCTCCGACCCTCCTCCGACCGTGACGATGGGGACGGCGGAAGGAGGGCGGCCGTGTTCGCGCAGACGCTGCTCACGAAGCTGGCCGAGGAGTTGCTGAAACTGCTCGTCGAGTGGCTGGCCCCGAAGGTGCTGCGATCGGTGCCGCACCTGGCCCCGCCGGACTGCCCGCGCTGCGGCGGGTACGGCGTGGCCCGGTGGGCGCCCCGGTGGGCGACGACGGCGTTCGTGCTCTCCGTGCTCACCTTCGCCTGGGGGTTCACCGCGACGGTGCTGGGCCTGCCGGTGGTCGTCCTCGTCGCGGCGGTCGGGGTGCGTACCGCGTGGCACGGGGACCTGGTGGTGGCGCTGCCCGGCCTGCTCGCGCCGCTGGGCCTGGTGGGGTCGGGCGCGGTGACGGTCGCCGGCGCCACCGGGATGGCCTGGTACCACAGCTTCCCGCCCCGGCTGTGCCGGCGCTGTCACGGGCGGTGGCCCCGCCGGGACCGGGCGGACTATCTGCGGATGGTGCGGTCGGTGGTGTTCGCCTGTCGGTGCGGCCAGCGGCTGCGCGCGCCGGGCACCCCGGCCGGCGTCCGGGTGCGCTGCCCCCGCTGCGGCACCGAGCGGCTGGCGCCGACCGTCGGCTGAGGCGGTCGGCGGGACCCTCCCTAGGCTGGGGGCGTGGAGTTGCCTCGCGATCTGCCACTGTTCGAGCGGACGGCGGTGCGGCTGGTGGTGCTCGACGCCGCCGATCGGCTGCTGCTGTTCCACACCCGCGACCCCGAGCATCCCGACCTGGGGGTCTGGTGGGAGCTGCCCGGCGGCGGGCTGGACCCGGGCGAGACGTACCGGGAGGCGGCGGTGCGCGAGCTGCGCGAGGAGACCGGCATCGTGGTCGCGCCGGGGGAGATCGGCGCGCCCACCTGGCGGCGGCGGGCCAGTTTCCGGCACCGGCAGCGGCGGCACCTGCAGGACGAGGTGGTGGTGCCGGTGCGGCTGCCCTGGCCCGGGCCCGACGTGGACGGGGCGCAGCGGTTGGACTACGAGGTGGAGGACTACTTCGGGTTCCGGTGGTGGCCGGTGGCCGAGGTGCTCGCCGACCGGCCGCGCTGCTATCCGGGCCGGCTGCCGGAGCTGCTGGCGGCGTTCCTCGCCGGTGAGGAGATCGACGAGCCGTTCGAGCTGTGGTCCTGAGCGGGCGTGCCGGTGGGCCGGTCAGCGGGCAGAGTGGGGCGGGTGAACCCTCTCGACGCACCCCTGGCCCACTACGCCGAGCGGCTGCACGGCGCCGCCGGTGACACCCACCACGTCGCCTCCCCGCTGGGCGCCTGGCTGCTGCTGGCGCTGACCGGTCCGGCCGCCACCGGCGAGGCCCGGGCGGCGCTGGCCGACGCGCTCGGCGTCGACCCGGACGACGCCGCCGCCTCGGCCCGGGCGCTGCTCGCCGCGCCGCACCCGATGGTCGCCGCGGCCGCCGCGCTCTGGGAACGCACGCCCGTCGACGAGTTGGCCGAGTGGCGCGCCGGCCTGCCCGACCACACCGAGCGCGGCGCGCTGCCCGACCAGGCCGCGCTGGATGCCTGGGCCCGGGAGCGCACCGGCGGGCTGGTCGAGCGCTTCCCGGTCGACGTCACCCCGGAGACCGTGCTGGTCCTGGCCAACGCGCTGGCCACCCGGGTGTCCTGGGCCGACCCGTTCGAGGTGGCGCCGGCGGCGGAGCTGGGCGCGGGCAGCGCCTGGGCGGGCCGGCTGCGGCAGGTGCTGCGCACGCCACCGTTCGGGCACCGCTGCTGGGTCTCGACCACCGGACGGGCCGGCGACGTGGCGGTGCACGTGGCCCCGGCACGCGCCGGCGACGACGGTGCCGGGATGCTGGTGGTGTCCGTGGCCGCCGCGCCGCAGGTGCCGGCCGCCGACGTGCTCGCCGCCGCCCGGGAGCTGGCCGTGGCCACGGCCACCGTGCCGGACGGTCCGGTGCCGGGGCGCCGGTCGCTGTTCGACCTGCCGCTGGGCGAGACTCCGCTGTGGCGCCTGCGCGAGGAGCCGACCCGGACGTTCGCCCCGGACGGCCGGGAGGAGCACGCCACCGCCGTGCTGCCCTGCTGGTCGGCGCGCAGCCGGCACGACCTCACGCCGGCCGGTTTCGGGTTCGACGCGGCGGCGCGGGCGCTGGGTGGGCTGCTCGGGTTGGCCGAGCCGCCGTTCGAGGCGGCACAGTCGACGGTGGCCCGGTTCGGGCGCTACGGCTTCGAGGCGGCCGCGGTGACCGCGTTCGGGATGGCGACCGGGCTGCCGCCGGAGGGCGTCGCCCGGGTGGCCGACCTGCGCTTCGCCCATCCGTACGCGGTGGTCGCGGTCGCCACCGACGAGGCCGGCGGGCCGTGGCACGCCCTCCCGGTCTACTCCGCCTGGGTCACCGACCCGGACGACCTGCCCGCCGACGAGGCGGACTAGCGGGCGCGGGTGCTCAGGTGCGCGGGCCCAGGAACAGGCCGCCGGTGGCGTCGATGACCTGACCGGTCACCCACCGCGCGGCGTCGGAGGCGAGGAACGCGACCACGTCGGCGACGTCGTCGGGCCCGCCCAGCCGGTCGAGCGCGGTCATCCCGGTGATCAGCTCGGTGAGGCCCGGCGTCTCGAAGACCGGGCCGTTGGTCGCGGTCCGGGTGGCGCCGGGCGCGACCGCGTTCACCGTGATGCCCCGGGCGCCGACCTGGTTGGCCAGGGTCAGGGTCATCGTCTCGATCGCGCCCTTGGTCATGGCGAACGACGTCTGGGTGGCGTTCGCCATCCGGGTCGCCGCGGACGAGATCGTGATGATCCGGCCGCCGTCGCGGAGCAGGGGCAACGCCCGTTCGACGATGAAGTACGGCGCCCGGACGTTGACCGCGAAGAGATGGTCGAAGGCCGCCCGGGTGGTGGCGCCGAGCGGGCCGGCGGGTGGCGCCGCCGCGTTGTTGACGAGGATGTCGAGCGGTCGACCGGCCAGGCGGGCGCCGACGCCGGCGAACAGCGTCTCGACGTCTCCGTCCACGCCCAGTTCCGCGCCGACGGCGTACGCGGTGCCACCGGCCCGCACGATCCGCTCGACCGTCGCGGCCGCGCCGGCCTCGTCGGTGCCGAAGTGCGCGACGACCACCGCTCCCCGCGCGGCCAGTCGGACGGCGATCGCCTGCCCGATCCCGCGCGACGCGCCGGTCACCAGGGCTGTCCTGCCGGTCAGATCGCTCATGACGTGAGTCGCTCCCCAATTGTTAGCTACTAACAAGCTGATAGTGTCTATCACATGACTGGGCGGCGAACCACCCTCCGGGAGCAGCGACGGGCCGAGACGCAGCGCCTGATCCAGGCACACGCGGTGCGACTGTTCGCCGCGCGCGGATACGACGACACGACCGTCAACGACGTCGCCGAGGCCGCCGGCGTGTCCGCGATGACGGTGTACCGGCACTTCCCCACGAAGGAGGACCTCGTCCTGGCCGACCGCAACGGCCCGCTGGTCGCCGAGCGGATCGCCGCGACGCCGGCCGGGCAGCCCCTCGTCCGCCGCATCGGCAGCGCGCTGGTGGAGTCGGCCCGGTCGCTGACCGAGGGCGACGACCGTTTCCTCCTCGCCCGCCTACGCCTGATGATCGCGACGCCGGCGCTGCGCGCCCGACACCTGGACAACCACTACCTGCTGCAACAGGCCATCGTGGACGGGCTCGGCGAGGAGGCCGCCGACCCCGACTCGGCGTTCCGCGCCGCGGCCGCGGCGAGCGCCTGCCTGGCCGTCATGCACACCGCGCTGGTGCGGTGGGCGGAGGACGACGGCCGCGCCGACCTTCCCGACCTGATCGCGACGGCACTGGCCGCCGCCTTCACCATCCCCGACCCCGCCCGGCCCGATCCCCGGTGACCAAGGAGGTCGCGTCGCCGTGACGGTCCGGGAGCCGGTGCGCGCCGCCGACGGTCCCGCGACCGGCGGCGCGCACCGGGTCCGGACCCGCGGGCGGCGCGGGTGGTCGGCGAGCCGGCCACGACGGAGAACCCGGGCCGCACCACACCTCGCGGAGGTGGACCGGACCCCGGGACGTCACCTGGGAAGCAGAATAGGACTCGATTTCTCGTCGAGAAGAGCATCGATCCGGGTCGAGCCGAAGGGGCGAGCGCCGGTGGACCGGGGGCGGAGGAGTCCGTCCGATCGTCCGGCTAGCAACCAGACCATTTTCGGCGTAAGCGCCTACTCGCGAGTAATTTTCCGGTGAAAATACTTTCCGGCCGCGGAATCTTCGCCTCACGGCCCTTGCGCGGCTGCTCGACCCGGGTCGCGGGGAGCCTGCTCAGACATCGTACGGCGGGCGCGGAATGGGGTCCACCATCGCGTCGAAGCCCCGGGGCAGCTGCGCGACGAGGTCCTGGAACTCGCCCACCGTGACCGTCTCCCGCAGCGTCGCGAGCACCGCGCGGGTGCCCACCTCGGCGACCGCCGGGTCCACCGCCGACCGCTCGGCGACCCGGTACAGGAACTCCACCGCCGCGCCGGTCGCGCCGGCACCCTGCGGCGCCGCGAGATAGCCGCCCACGTCGTCCGGCAGCTGCGCGGCCAGGTCACCGGCCTCGTCGGCGGTGATCCGCTCGCCGAGGGTCTGCAGCACCGCCCGGGAGATCGTCGCGGCCTGGTCCGTGGACAACTCGGCCCGACGCGCCACCGCTTCGACGAACAGGGGAAACCGCACGCCACCCTCCCCCCATTTTCGCCGCCGCCACGACCCGATGCCGCCCCGCCGGCCCCGCCGTCTACCCCGCACCCACCCCCACCAAACGACCCCACCCCGCCGCGCGATCTTGCACTAAGGGCCCCGGCAAAAGGGACCGATGCGACGTCTCGCGGGCACCAAGTGCAAGATCGCCGGGGGTGGGTCGGGGGCGGGGGCGGGGCGGGGTCAGCCGCCGATGGGGGCGCCGCGCCACTGCCAGGTGTGGCGGCGGGGGCGGGTGGGCAGCTCCTGGCGGCCCGTGCACCAGCGCAGCGCGGCCCACGGGTCGGTGTCGGCCAGGCCGGGCGCCACCTCCGGGAAGAGCCGCGCGACCACCCGGGAGCAGACCGGGCGCGGCGGGTCGAGCGCGACGCCGAGGCCGGCGGCGATGTCCTCGCCGTGCAGGAGCACCTCGGCCGCGCCCATCGCGGCGAAACCGGCCGGGTCGGCCTGCCCGCTGGGGTGGAACGCGCGCACGCCGGCCGGTGTCCCGCGCACGGCGAACGCGAGCAGCCCGGCCGCGCACGTGACGCACTCGACCAGCTCGTCCGGGCCGGCGTCGGCCTCCACCACGGCGGCGAGGCGCACGTAGCGGTCGACGGGGCGGGAGACCACCTGGGCCGCGTACGACAGCAACGTGTCGGCCAGGTGCTCGACGGTCTGCCGGCAGGTCCACTCCAGCCCGCCGGCCGGGCGGGACCAGTCGGCGCCGGTCACCGACCCGAGCGTCGCCGCCACGGCGGCCGCCGCACGGTCGAGGTCGTCGGCCGTGACCGTCATCGCGCCCTCCCCAGGTCCGTTCACCGCCCCATCCTGCCCGAGGCGTGCCCACGCCGCCGCCCCGCCGGAACCCGATCGTGCCGCCCCGCGCCGGTGGGTAGCATCCGCGCCATGGCTCCCGTCACCCACCCCGGCGCCTGCCCGCTGGACTGCCCCGACACCTGCGTCTGGCAACTCACCGTGTCCGACGGCCGGGCGGTCGCGTTGCGCGGCGACCGCGACCACCCGTTCACCCGGGGCGCGCTGTGCGGCAAGGTCAACCGCTACCTCGACGCGGTCAACGGGCCCGACCGGCTCACCACGCCCTGGGTCCGCACCGGACCGAAGGGGGTCGGGCGGGTGGCGTACCGGCCGGCGAGCTGGGACGAGGCGCTCCAGCGGGTGGCCGCCGGCCTGCGGGCGAGCATCGAACGGGACGGCCCGGAGTCGGTGCTGCCCTACTACTTCGCCGGCACGATGGGTCTGGTGCAGGGCTGGAGCATGGGGCCGCGGCTGTTCGCGTACCTGGGCGCGTCCCGGTTGGACACCACCATCTGCACGGCCGCGGCCCGGGCGGCGCTGCGCTCGCTGCACGGCGGCTCGGTGGGCTTCGAGCCGGAGACGATCGTCGAGGCGAAGCTGATCCTGCTCTGGGGCGCCAACCCGCTCGCCACCAACCTGCACCAGTGGCCGTTCGTGCAGCAGGCGCGCGAGCGCGGCGCGTACGTGGTGACGATCGACCCGCTGCGGACCGACACGGCCGCGCGCAGCGACGAGCACGTGGCGCCGCTGCCGGGCACCGACGCGGCGCTCGCGCTCGGGCTGATGCGGCACGTCCGGGACGTCGGCGCGGCCGACGAGGCGTGGCTGGCCGCGCACACCGTCGGCTGGCCCGAGCTGTCCGCCCGGCTCGACCAGTGGCCGGTGGACCGCGCCGCCGCCGAGTGCGGCCTCCCGGTCGAGGTGGTACGCCGCCTGGGTGACCGCGTCGCCACCACCCGCCCCACCGCCGTCCGCGTCGGGCTCGGCCTGCAGCGGCACCACGGCGCCGGGCAGGCGATCCGGGCGATCTGCGCGCTGCCGCTGGTCACCGGCGACTTCCGCCACCCCGGCGGCGGCTCCCTGGTGACCACCAGCGGGCACCACCCGATCGACGACGAGCGGGTGATCCGGCCCGCCGGCATGCCGGCGCCACCGGCCCGGTCGCTGAACATGAGCCGGCTGGCGGCCGTGCTGACCGGGGAGGCCGACCCGCCGGTGACCTCGCTGGTGGTGTTCGACGCCAACCCCGTCGCGACCGCGCCGGACCAGACCCGGCTGCTCGCCGGCCTGCGCCGCACCGACCTGTTCACCGTGGTGCTGGAGCAGCGGTGGACCGACACCTGCGACCACGCCGACGTGGTGCTGCCGGCCACCATGCAGCCGGAGCACCTGGACCTGCACACCTCCTACGGGCACCACTACACGACGCTGAACCTGCCGGCCACCCGACCGCCCGGTGAGGCGCTGCCGAACACCGAGATCTTCCGGCGGATCGCCGCGGCGCTGGGCATCGACCATCCGGCGTTCCGGGATACCGACGAGGACCTGGCCCGGCAGCTGCTGGCCGGCACCCCGATCGGGTTCGAGGAGTTGCGCGAGCGCACGTACGCCCGGCTCACCGGCGTGCCGGTCGGTTCCGCGCCGTTCGCCGACGGCGGTTTCCCCACCCCGGACGGGCGGGCCCGGTTGCACGACCCGGCGCTGGCCCGGCTCGGCGTGGACCCGCTGCCGGGCTTCACGCCGCCGGCCGAGGCCGCCGACGTCGAGCTGGCCCGCAGGTTCCCGCTGGTGCTGCTCGCCCCGGCCGGCCGGTACCTGATGAACTCGACATTCGCCTCACTGCCCTGGCACGCCCGCCGGACCGGGCCACCGAAGGTGCACCTGCACCCGAGCGACGCGGAGGCGCGCGGGCTGGCCGACGGGGACGCGGTGCGGGTGCGCAACGACCGGGGCGCGTTCCTCGCCGCGGTCGCCGTCGACGAGGCGACCCGGCCGGGGGTGGCGTTCACCTACAAGGCGTACTGGGCGCGGCTGAGTCCCGGTCGGTCCACGGTCAACGCGGTCACCGCGGTCCGCGACACCGACCTGGGTGAGGCGCCGACGTTCCACGACTGCCGGGTCGAGGTCGACCCGGTGCCGGCCGACGTGCTGACCACCGAGCCGCCCGCCGACCAGGCCACCGAGCCGCCCGCCGACGCACCCGTCGACCGGGCCACCGAACCACCCGTCGGTCGGGCGGCCGAGCCGGCGTCGGCCGGCTGAGCCGGCGTCGGCCGGCTGAGCCGGCGTCGGCCGGCTGAGCCGGGACTTCCGGCCCGGTCGTCGGGGTCCGTGCGCCCCTGCTCCCCCGTCCCGCCCGCCCGTAGCGTCGGCGGTGGACACAGGGAGGTCGCCATGCGTACGTGGCAGGTGCAGGACGTGATGACCACCGACGTGGCGTCGGTGCGGGAGGGCACGGCGTACCGGGAGATCGTCGACGTGCTGACCGGCCGGCACGTGACGGCGGTCCCGGTGGTGGACGGCGCCCGCCGGGTGCTCGGGGTGGTCTCCGAGGCGGACCTGATGTACAAGGTGGAGCTGCTGGGGCAGCCGCGTGAGCGGCGCATCCTGCCCGACCGGCACCGCCGGGAGGCGCGGGCGAAGGCGGACGCGACGCTCGCGGCCGACCTGATGACCGCTCCCCCGGTCACCGTGGCGCCGGACGCCACGCTCGTCGAGGCGGCCCGGCTGATGGACGCGCGCGACGTGAAGCGGCTGCCGGTGGTCGACGACCTGGGCCGGCTGCTCGGCATCGTCACCCGCGGCGACCTGCTCAAGGTGCACCTGCGGCCGGACGTCGACATCCGGCGGGACGTGGTCGAGGAGGTGCTGCGACGCACGCTCGGCGTCGGCGACGGCGTGGTGGACGTGACCGTGCACGGCGGCGTGGTGACGCTCACCGGCCAACTCGAGCGCTGGTCCACCGTGCACCTGGCGCTGCGGCTGGCCCGGCAGGTTAGCGGCGTGGTCGAGGTGCTCGACGCGCTCGGCTACGTGATCGACGACGCGCCGATGTCGGCGCTGCGCCTCGGTGGCGGCACCCCGGCCGGCATCGCCTGAGCCCGACCCGGACCGGCGGCGCCGACCCGAGGGGTGACGCCGCCGGGCGTGGGCGCCGAGCCGCCGACGAGGACGCCAGCCGCCGGACCGGCGCTCAGCCGTCGGCCAGGGCGTCCAGCACCAGCGCGGCGGTCCAGCTGAACGCCGGCGAGCCGAGACCGGCGCCGGTGTCCGGGTGGAAGTACTCGTGGCAGCCGGCGGTGTCGACCAGGTCGAGCAGGGACTCGCGCAGCCCGGCGGCCAGGTCGGCGCGGCGGTGCGTCCGCAGCGCCTGCCAGAGCAGCCAGCCGGTGTTCACCCAGCTCGGGCCGCGCCAGTAGCGCAACGGCTCGAAGTCGGGCGCGGTGCGGTCGTAGGTGGGCAGCGGCCGGTCCATCCGGGCGGCCAGCCCGAACCGGGGCGAGCACGCCTCGGCGATCACCGCGCGTACCTGCGGCTGCGGCAGGTCGGGCAGGGCCAGCGGCATCAGCCCGAGCACGGTGCGGGCCGCCACGAGCCGGTCGGTGCGCAGGTCGCGCGGGCGGAACGTGCCGGCGAGCGGGTCCCAGAGCCGGGTGACCAGCGCCTCGGTGATCCGGGCGGCCCGGTCCCGGTGCGGCCCGGGGTCGGCGCCGACGACCGTCGCGATCCGGGCCAGCGCGTACTCGGAGACGCCGAGCGCGGCGTTGACCAGCGGGCACTCCACCAGGAACGGGTGCCGGCCGAGCAGTCCGTCGTCCCGGTAGCGGCCGGCCCGGTAGGCGTCGACCAGCGCGACGTAGCGCGCGTAGTCCAGGTCCGTGGGGCGCTGCGTCGCGGCGGCGTGCGCGGTGTCGTGCCGCCGGTACGCGCGCATCACCGCCTCGTCGGCGGGCACCGCGGCCAGCGGGGCGTCCCAGGCGGGACTGTTGTCCAGCCCGGACTCCCACGGGTGCACGATGGCGGCCAGCCCGCCGCCGCCGACGTCGCGCCGCCCGGTCAGGTAGCGCTGCTGGGCGACCAGCCGGGGGTAGAGCCGGCGCAGCGCGGCCACCGACGCCTCGGACGGGGCACGGCGGTGCACCAGCCACGCGGCCGGGGCGTGCACGGGTGGCTGGACGATGCCGGAGGTGGCCGCGGCCGGGGCGCCGTCGGCGCGGGCCGAGTCCCAGAACTCCGGCCCGGGAAAGTACGCGCCGACGCGCAGCGCGGGGTTGAACACGATGTGCGGCACCCGCCCGTCGACCCACTGGGCGGCGAACAGCGTCCGCAGTTCCCGCCAGGCCCGGTCCGGCCGTACGTGGGCCAGCCCGATCGCGATGAACGCCGAGTCCCAGCTCCACTGGTGCGGGTAGAGCGTGCGCGAGGGCACGGTGTGGTCGTGTTCCCAGTTGGCGTCGAGGGTGGCCAGCGCGAGGCGGCGCAGCCGGGCGTCACGTTCCGCGCCGGCGCGTACCCCGGCCGCCAGGCTGCCGGTCATGCGGCGGCCCGCCGGGGACGGGCCGGGCGCAGCACGGTGGCGGCCTGGCGCAGCGCGGCGACCGGCTCGCCGCGCAGCCGACACTCCAGGGCCAGCCAGCCGGGATAGCCGAGGTCGTCGAGCGTGGCCAGCAGCGCGTCCCAGTCCAGGTGCCCGGCGCCGGGCTGGTGTCGGTTGGAGTCGCTGACCTGCACGTGCCCCAAATAGGGCGCGGCGGCGCGCAGCGCCGCGAGGGGATCGTCCTCCTCGATGTTCATGTGGTAGGTGTCGGCGACCACCCGCACGGCGGGTGACCCGACCGCGCGGCACAGCTCCACCGCCTGGTCGAGGCGGTTGACCATGTGGTCCTCGTACCGGTTGAGCGGTTCGAGGAACAGGGTGACGCCCTCGGCCCGGGCGTGCTCGGCCAGCTCGCCCAGGGCGTCGACGAGGACCTGGCGGTCGCGCTCGGGCGAGCGGGGCGGCTCGAACGGGGGCAGCCGGCGGGAGAACATGCCCCAGGCGGCCGGGGTCATCGCGCCGATACCGCCCAGCTCGGCGATGACGGAGAGCTGGGAGCGCAGGTTGCGCACCGCGTCCCGGGAGCGCTCCGGGTCGAAGTCGCCGATGAAGTGGTCCATCTCGACGCAGACGGTCGGGGTGACGACGCCGGCGGCGCGGGCCCGCCGCAGCTCCGGCAGCCGCCGGGCCAGGGCGAGGTCACCCCGCCCGCGCAGTTCGATGCCCTGGTAGCCGAGGGACACGGCGAGGGCGTACTTCTCGGTCAGGTCGGCGCCGGGGAGCAGCTGCTCCTGGCAGGCCAGGGGGATGTCCATTCAGAACCTCAGCACCACTTGGAGGACGTCACCGTCACCGCGGTCGAGCAACGCCAGGGCGTCGGCCACCGCGCCCGCGTCGACGACGTGGCTCACCAGCGGCAGCGGGTCGACGCTGCCCTCCGCCACCAGGTCCATGAACGTGTGCGCGATCCGGGTTCCGGACCACCGGCCGGCCGTGCCGGGTGCCGGGTCCGGCCCGGAGACCTGGGCGGCCACCAGCTGGATCCGGTTGTGGTGGAACTCCTCGCCGAGTTCCAGCCCGTGGGCGTACCCCTGGTAGAAGCCGGCGGCGACGACGCGGCCGGCGTGCGCGGTGGCCCGGATCGCCTCGTGCAGCGCCGGGTAGGAGCCGGACAGTTCCAGGCAGACGTCGGCGCCCCGGCCGTCGGTCTCCGCGCGCAGCGCGGCGGCGGCCGAGTCGGCGCCGGCGTCGACGACCCGGCGGGCGCCGAGCCGGGTGGCGTGGGCGAGCCGTCCGGGCACCCGGTCGACGGCGACCACCCGCGCGCCGGACAGCACCGCGAGCCGGGTGCCGAGCAGCCCGATCACGCCCTGCCCGAAGACGCCGACCCAGTCGCCGAGGTGCAGGTCGCCGGCGAGCACGGCGGTCAGCGCGATGGCGCCGGGGCGGGCGAAGACGGCGGTGAGCGGGTCGAGGCCGGGGGCGAGCGGGTGCGCCGCGGCGGCGGGGAGCACCGCTTCGGCGCGGTGTCCCCAGATGCCCCAGACGAGTTGGCCGACCCGGCGGTCGGCGACGTCGGGGGCGACCTCGACGATCTCGCCGACCTCCTCGTAACCGAAGCCCACGACCGGGTAGGCGGGCGTGGCCTGCCGGGGCACGAACATCCGGGCGGTGGCGTCCCAGTCCTTGCGGAGACGGGGGTTGCTGCCCCGGTAGAGGGTCAGCTCGGTGCCGGCCGAGATGCCGGAGTAGCAGGTGCGGACGCGGACCTGGCCCGGGCCGAGCCGGTCCGGGGGGCAGGGCTCCAGGCGTACGCGCCGGGGCCCGGCCAGAGAGACAACCCAGTTGCCCATGGCGTCGCTCCGAGGGAAGTGCCGGCCTCGATTCTAACCGAAAAAATGGGCATATGTGATTAGATCGATGAATCGGTGGGTATTGATGCCGCGCCGTGCTCTTTCGAGAGGAGTGCCACCGATGTCATCACCCTCAACACGGCTGCTCGCTTCGAGCCTGATCCTGGCACTGGCCGGGACCGGCGCGACCGCCTGCAGCGACGACGGGCAGAAATCCGACAGTTCCCAGATCACCGTGTGGAGCCTGGAGGACGTGGCGGACCGGGTCAACGCCACCAAGGCGATCATCGCCGACTACACCGCCAAGACCGGCGTCAAGGTCAACCTCGTCACCGTCAACGAGGACCAGTTCCCGTCCCTGATCGCCTCCAGCGCCGCCGCCGGCGACCTGCCCGACGTGGTCGGCTCGGTCTCGCTCGCCGGCGTACGCACCCTCGCCGGCAACGAGCTGCTGGAGCCCGACGCGAACGGCGCCGTCGTCGACGCCCTCGGCCGGGACACCTTCTCCCCCCGCGCGCTGGAGCTGACCAGCGACGACGGCCGGCAGCTCGCCGTGCCCAGCGACGGGTGGGGCCAACTGCTGGTCTACCGCAAGGACCTGTTCGACGCCGCCGGCCTGCCGGCCCCCGACACGTACGAGAAGATCGCCGCCGCGGCGGCGAAGCTGAACACCGGCGGGGTCGCCGGCATCACCGCGGCGACCGCCCCCGGCGACGTGTTCACCCAGCAGACCTTCGAGCACCTCGCGCTGGCCAACAACTGCCAGCTCACCGACGACGCCGGGAAGGTCACGCTGGACTCGCCGGAGTGCGTCGAGGCGTTCCGCTTCTACGGCGACCTGATGCGGAACAACTCGGTCAAGGGCGCCCAGGACGTCGACACGACCCGGGCCACCTACTTCGCCGGCAAGGCGGCCATGCTCATCTGGTCGCCGTTCATCCTCGACGAGCTGGCCGGGCTGCGCAACGACGCCCGGCCCACCTGCCCGCAGTGCCAGTCCGACCCGGCCTGGCTGGCGAAGAACAGCGGTTTCGTCACCGCGATCAAGGGCCCGAACGGCACCGAACCGGCCCAGTACGGCGAGGTCAGCTCCTGGGCGGTGCTCGACGGCGCCGCCGACCCGGCGAAGTCCTTCGTGGAGTACATGCTCTCCGACGGCTACCCGCGCTGGTTCGGCATGTCTCCGGAGGGGCGCTTCCCGGTGCGGACCGGCACGCCGGAGGACAAGCAGAAGTTCCGCACCGCCTGGAACACCAGCCCGGCCGGTGTGGACACCAAGAAGCCGCTTTCCGAGGTCTACGGCGAGGACGTGCTCGCCACCCTGCGGGAGAGCCCGGACACTTTTCAGCGCTGGGGCCTGACCCAGGGCCAGGGCAAGCTGGTCGGGGCCATCCTCGGTGAGCTGCCGGTGCCCAAGGCGCTCGCCGACGTGGTCGGCGGCAAGTCCGACGCCCGGGGCGCGGCGGACCGGGCCAAGAAGGACGTGGACGCCATCGCCAAGGGTGTCAATTGACCACGACCGCGCCGGAGGCCGGCCGCTCCCCCACCCCGGAGCGGCCCCGCCGACCCGGCCGCCGGCCGCTGACCCTGCGCCGCCGCGAGTCCCGCGCCGGGCTCGCGCTGGTCGCGCCGACACTGCTCGTCGTCCTCGCGGTGATCGGCATCCCGATCGTCTGGACCGTGGTGCTGGCCTTCCAACGGGTACGCCTGGCGACGCTGCGCAAGACCGGTCTCTTCGGCGAGTTCACGCTGGACAACATCGACCGGGTGCTGCACACGCCCGGCTTCGCCGACACGCTCTGGACCACGGTGCTCTACAGCGTCGGCGGCACCGTCGGGTCGATCGTGGTCGGCCTGGTGGCGGCGCTGGCCGTCCGCGGGCCGTTCCGCGGTCGCACGCTGGTGCGTGCGTCGATGCTGCTGCCGTACGTGGCGCCGGTGGTCGCCATGACGTTCGTCTGGCAGGTGATGCTCGACCCGCAGCTCGGCATCGTCAACGACTGGGGCCGGCGGTTCCTCGGCTGGGACCAGCCGGTGCCGTTCCTGTCCCAGGAGTCCACCGCGCTGTGGACCGTGATCGCGTTCGAAGCGTGGCGCTACTTCCCGTTCGCGTTCCTGTTCCTGCTGGCCCGGCTCCAGGCCGTACCGGGCGAGCTGGAGGAGGCCGCCCGGGTCGACGGGGCGACACCGACCCAGCGGTTCCGGCACATCCTGCTGCCGCAGCTGATGCCGGTGATCGCGCTGATCGGCGTTCTGCGGTTCATCATGACGTTCAACAAGTTCGACGACGTCTACCTGCTCACCGGCGGCTCGGCCGGCACCGAGGTGGTCAGCGTCCGGGTCTACCAGTTCCTCACCGCCCGCACCGACATCGGCGCGGCCGCCGCCCAGGCGGTCGTGCTGGCCGTGGTGCTGCTCGTGTTCGTGGCCATCTACCTGCGCTTCTTCGGCGCGCGACGGGAGGCGTGATGGATCGCGACCGGATCGAGACGGTCAGCCTGCGCTGGCTGCGCCGGCTGGTGATCGCCGGCTTCCTGGTGGTCACCCTGCTGCCGTTCTGGTACATGCTGGTGCTCTCGGTGCGCCCGATCGAACGGCTGCTGCTCGACCCCGGCTCGCTCTGGGTGCCGTTCGGCGAGCTGACCGTCGCCACGTACGCGGAGGTGTTGAAGTCCGTCGAGAGCGGCGGCCAGGGCTTCCTCACCTTCATCCGCAACAGCGGCCTGGTGGCGCTGGCCGCCACCGCGCTCACCCTGCTAGTCGCCATCCCCGGCGCGTACGCGGTGTCCCGGCTGCGGTTCTTCGGCCGGCGGCAGGTCAGCGCGCTGTTCCTGGCGGTCTACCTGTTCCCGTCGATCGTCATCGCGATCCCGCTGTTCGTGGTGTTCAGCCGGGCCGGGCTGCGCGGGTCGCTGTTCGGGCTGGTGCTGGTCTACATCTCGCAGACGCTGCCGGTGTCGGTCTACATGCTCAAGAACTACTTCGAGACCATCCCGGTCAGTCTGGAGGAGTCGGCGGCGATCGACGGCGCCGGCCGGCTCGGCATCATCCGCCGGGTCAGCCTGCCCCTGGCCGCGCCGTCGGTGATGGCGGTCGCCCTGTACGACTTCATGATCGCCTGGAACGAGTTCCTGTTCGCGCTGCTGTTCATGGTCGACCGGCCGGACCGGTGGACCGTGTCGCTCGGGCTGTCGCTGCTCGCCGACGGCGTGGAGGTGCCCAAGACCGTGCTGATGGCCGGCTCGGTCATCCTCACCCTGCCGATCGTGGTGCTGTTCTTCGCCGGCGAGCGGCTGCTCACCGAGGGACTCACCAGCGGGGCGGAGAAGGGCTGACAGGAACGGGCCCCGCTCAACGGCTTCGGTCGGGGCGGGGCCCCGCTCCACACGTGCCGCACGCACCGGCCGCGAGGTTCATCGCGCTGACCTGAACAAGATCAGTTACCGTGAGGTCATGGCCAAGCCGACCCGCTGGGTGACCGACACCAAGCCCGGCCACTCGCAGTGGTACGTCGACCGGTTCCGCCGCCTCGCCGCCGAGGGGGCGGACCTGGCCGGTGAGGCCCGGCTGGTGGACGCGCTCGTGCCACCGGGGTCGCGGATCCTCGACGCCGGCTGCGGCACGGGCCGGGTCGCCGCCGCGCTGGCCGCCCGGGGCCACACCCTCGTCGGGGTGGACGCCGACCCGACGCTGGTCGAGGCGGCCCGCGCCGACCACCCCGGCCCCCGCTTCCTGGTCGCCGACCTGGCCGAGCTGGACCTGCCCGGGCAGGGTGAACCCGAGCCGTTCGACGCGGCCGTGGTCGCCGGCAACGTGATGACGTTCGTCGCCCCCGGCACCGAGCCCGCCGTGCTGGCCCGGATCGCCGCCCACGTGCGCCCGGACGGCCTGGTGGTGGTCGGGTTCGGCACCGACCGGGGTTACCCGGTCGCCGACCTGGACGCCGACGCGGTGGCCGCCGGGCTGCGCCTGGAACACCGCTTCGCCACCTGGGACCTACGTCCCTGGCGCGACGACGCCGAGTTCGCGGTGACCGTGTTGCGCCGCCCCGCCTGAGTCGCGTGCCCGGTCACGCCGGCGTGGCCACCGCGCGGGCGGCCTCGGGATCGAGCGGGCTGCCCGCCGGCAGCAGGTCGACCAGGCTCGCCGGCAGCCGCACCGGGCGCACCCCGGCGTAGCCGAGCATGCCCGGCACGTCGGCGCCGGTCAGCGCGTACCGCCGGCCCAGGTCGGTCACCACGCAGACCGCGCCGCCGGTCGCGCCCGGCGCGGCCGCCGCCTCCACCAGCGCGCCGCGTCCCGGTTCCACCACGACCTGGTCGGCGAGCCCGTTGCGGCCACCGGCGGTCCGCGCGGCGGCGGCCGGGTCCGGCGCGGTGGCACCGAGGCGCATCTCGCGTACGCCGGTGTCGTCGCCGGCCCGGGCGCAGAGCGCGCCGCCCTCGGACATGGCCAGCCGGGGCGGCACGGCGGGCGGCGCGGCCGGACCGGTGGGCACCAGGTCGGGCAGTTTGGGCAGCGCGGCGAACCGACCCAACGTGATCGGCTCCGGCTCGCCCTGGCCGGTGCGGGCCAGCAGCAGCGCGGCCTGCAACTCGGTGATGCCGGCCAGTCCGCCGCGCCCGGCCACCGCGTACTGCCGGCCGCCGCCGGAGTTGCGGACCAGGTAGACGTCGCCCACCTCGGCGCCGTCGACCCCCTCGGAGGGGGCGCCCAGGTCGCCCACCGGCGGCGGGACCAGGTCGGCGCCGGCCGGCACGGTGTTGAGCAGCGGCGCCGCGACCGGGACGGCCCGTTCCCGGGTGGCGGCCAGCGCGGCCAGCACCCGGTCGGTGTCCCGCAGCAGGTAGCGCCGGTCATGCCAGATCAGGTGCAGCCCGCCGTCCGGGTGGCGGACGAGCAGACCCTGGTCGCCGAGCGGCCGCCCACCGGGGGCGTCCCGGCCGATCAGCAGCGTCGAGCGGGCCTCGGCCCGCCCCGCCTCGACGGTCACCGACGAGCAGAGCGTCCACCCGTCACGGACCAGCCGACCGGCGGCGGGCAGCGAGTCCGGGGCGTCGGCGATGCCGAGCGGCAGGCCGCGCGGCACCCCCTCGATGGCCCGGCGGGTGACCAGCACGGTCTTCGGCCGCTCCGCGCCGATGATGAGCAGCGCCGAGGCGTAGTTGAGGACCGGGTGCAGCTTCTCCTCCCGGTAGACGAACCGGGCGCCGGACTCCTTCTCCACGATCACCGCCGCGGTGTCCCGCCAGGCGCTGCCCCCGCCGGTGAACAGGCCGTAGAGCGCCACCCCGCCGAGCGCGATCGCCGCCACCAGCACACTGGCCAGCCCGGCGCCGGCCAACCGGCGAAACGGCGACCGGGCCGGGTCGGTCTCCCGCATGACCAGCGCGGCGACCGCGCGCTGGACGGCGAACTGGTACGAGTGCAGCTGGTCCTGCCGCGACGCCATCGATTCCCCTCCGCCGGGATCGTCGGCGCACAGGATAAGCGCTGCGTCGATCCCCCGGCGACCCTGCGTGTCTCCCGCCCACGCGGCGTGAGCAGTCGCGCCGGCACCGGCGCGGGAATGGGTACCCCCAGGGGTATGTTGGACGGGATGACGCAAGCGACGACATGGAGGTCGGGATGAGTAGCGTGGCGTTGGGCGCGAGCGGGTTCGCGGAGACCGTCGAGCGGGACGGCATCGTGCTGGTGGACTTCTGGGCCGCCTGGTGCGGCCCGTGCCGGGCCTTCGCCCCGGTGTTCGAGAAGGCCAGCGAGCAGCACCCGGACATCGTCTTCGGCAAGGTGGACACCGAGGCCGAGCAGGCCCTGGCCGCCGCCGCCGGAATCCGGTCGATCCCGACACTGATGGCGTTCCGGGACGGCGTGCTGGTGTTCGCCCAGCCGGGCGCGCTGCCGGCAGCCGGGTTGGAGCAGGTCATCCAGGCCGTGCGCGACCTCGACATGGACGAGGTTCGGGCGAGGGCGAGCTGACCGGGTGGCGACACAGGTACCCCCTGGGGTATGTTCGAGCACAGGAGGTGGTGACATGAAGCTTCGACCCGAGATGACCGGCGACGCGCTGACCCGACTCAAGCGGGCCCGGGGGCAGCTCAACGCCGTGATCGAGATGATGGAGAACGGCGAGGACTGCCGCTCGGCACTGACCCAGCTCGCCGCGGTGTCCAAGGCGATCGACCGGGCCGGGTTCAAGATCATCGCTTCCGGCATGCGCCACTGCGGCACCGCCCGTCAGGCGGGCGAGGAGCCGGAGATGACCGAGGAGGAGCTGGAGAAGCTCTTCCTCTCCCTGGCCTAGCACCGAAAGACGCCCGCTCCGGGCCGCGTGATCGCGTCCCGGGCGGGTAACCCCGTGCCCGGAGACCCGGGCCGGAGTCTGCCCCACGCATACCCCGGGGGGTATGTGTGAGAACGAGAGGAGAACGGCACGTGACTGTCGAGGTGTCCGTCATCGCCACGTCCTCGCTCGGCGACCGCAGCTACCTGGCCTCGGACGGCCGGGTGGCGATCGTGGTCGACCCGCAGCGGGACATCGACCGCGTCCTGCACCTGGCCGGAGCCAAGGGGGTGCGGATCACCCACGTGGTGGAGACCCACATCCACAACGACTACGTGTCCGGCGGGCTGGAGCTGGCCCGGATCACCGGCGCCCACTACCTGGTGGCCGCCGCCGACGAGGTCGGCTTCGACCGGATGCCGGTGGCCGACGGCGACGAGGTGCCGGTGTCGGACGCCCTGCGGCTGCGGGTGGTCGGCACGCCCGGCCACACCTTCCACCACCTCTCGTACGCACTCGACGAGGCGAGCGACGGCGGCTGGACCCCGGTCGGCGTGTTCACCGGCGGGTCCCTGCTGTTCGGCACCACCGGCCGCACCGACCTGCTCGGCCAGCAGCACGCGCACGAGCTGGCCCACCACCAGCACGCCTCCGCCCGCAAGCTGGCCGACCTGCTGCCCGACGGCGCGCAGGTGTGGCCGACGCACGGCTTCGGCAGCTTCTGCTCGGCCAGCCAGGCCGACGCCCCGGAGTCGACCATCGGCCGGGAGAAGGAGGCCAACCCGGTGCTGCGGCTGGCCGCGGACCGGTTCGTCACCGAGACGCTCGCCGGCCTGGACGCCTACCCGGCGTACTACGCCCACATGGGCGTGGCCAACGCCGCCGGGCCGGCGCCGGTCGACCTCACCCCGGTCGCCCGCGCCGACGCCGACGAGCTGCGCCGCCGGATCGCCGCCGGCGAGTGGGTGGTCGACCTGCGACACCGCAAGGCGTACGCGGCCTCGCACCTGGCCGGCACCGTCAGCCTCGGTCTGGACGGGCCGATGTCGACCTGGCTCGGCTGGCTGATCGACTGGGGCGCGCCGATCACCTTCCTGGCCGAGACGCCGGACCAGGTCGCCGACGCACAGCGGGAGCTGGTCCGCATCGGCATCGACCGGCCGGCCGCGCAGGCCACCGGCGAGCCCGAGCGGTGGGCCACCGACCGGTCGGAGCTGCGCGAGCTGACCGTGGCCGACTTCGGCGCCCTGGCCGCCGCGCAGGCCGGGAACACCCCGGCCGACCTGCCCGCCCCGCAGGTCGTCCTCGACGTGCGGATGACCAACGAATGGAAGGCCGGGCACATCGACGGGGCGGTGCACGTCCCGCTGCCCGACCTGCCGACGCGGCTCGCCGACGTGCCCGCCGGCACGGTCTGGGTGCACTGCGGCTCCGGTTACCGGGCCACCGCCGCCGCGTCCCTGCTGGCCAACGGCGGCCGCGACGTCGTGCTGATCGACGACATGTTCGGCCAGGCCGAGGCGGCCGGCGTCCGCATGGCGCCCACCACCTGACCCTCCCCACCCGCACCCGGCCGGCGCGCACGCGCCGGCCGGCGATGACCCCTGCCCACGAAGGAGAAAGAACATGACCACCACGACCCCCTCGACCGTCGACGCGGTCACTTTGCGCGAGCTGATCGCCGCCGGGCGCGCGCCCCGGCTGCTGGACGTTCGCACCCCCGGCGAATTCGAGGCCGCGCACGTCCCCGGCGCCTACAACGTGCCGTTGGACCTGCTCAAGGAGCACCGCGAGGAACTGCGCAACCACCTGGACGAGGACGTGGTGCTGATCTGCCGGTCCGGCGCCCGCGCCACCCAGGCGGAACAGGCGCTCGCCACCGTCGGCCTGCCCAACCTCAAGGTCCTCGACGGCGGCATGCTGGCCTGGCAGGCCGCGAACGCCCCGGTCAACCAGGGCCGGCCGCGCTGGGACCTGGAGCGCCAGGTCCGCCTCGTCGCCGGTTCGATCGTGCTCGCCAGCGTGGTCGCCTCGGTCTTCGTGCCGGGCCTGAAGTGGGTCGCCGGCTTCGTCGGGGCGGGCCTGACCTTCGCGGCCGTCTCGAACACCTGCGCGATGGGCATGCTGCTGAGCAAGCTGCCGTACAACCGGGGCGCCAGCTGCGACCTGGACAGCGTCGTCGGCCAGCTGAGCGACCCCGGGCGGCGGTCGTGAGCGCCGCGCTGGTGCTGACCGTGGCGGGCGCGGTGCTGATCGGGGTGAGCCTCGGTCTGCTCGGCGGCGGCGGGTCGATCCTCGCCGTGCCGCTGCTGGTCTACGTCGCCGACCTTCCGCCCAAGGAGGCCATCGCCACCTCGCTGCTCGTCGTGGGGGCCACCAGCGCGGTCGGTGTGCTGCCGCACGCCCGCGCCCACCGGGTGCGCTGGCGCACCGGGCTGATCTTCGGCCTGGCCGGCATGACCGGCGCGTACGCCGGCGGTCGGCTGGCCGAGTTCATCCCGGCGAGCGTCCTGCTCACCGCGTTCGCGCTGATGATGCTCGCCACCGCGGCCGCGATGATCCGCGGCCGGCGCTCCGCCGAGGGGCGGCCGACGCCGCACGAGCTGCCGGTGCTGCGGGTGGTCCTCGACGGCGTGGTGGTCGGTCTGGTCACCGGCCTGGTCGGCGCGGGCGGCGGCTTCCTGGTGGTGCCCGCCCTGGCCCTGCTCGGCGGCCTGCCGATGCCGGTCGCGGTCGGCACGTCGCTGGTGGTCATCGCGATGAAGTCGTTCGCCGGCCTGGCCGGCTACCTCTCCAGCGTGCAGATCAACTGGGGTCTGGCCGCCGCCGTCACCGCCGCCGCGATCGTCGGCAGCCTTCTCGGTGGCCGGCTCGCCGGCCGGATCCCGGCCGACGTGCTGCGCAAGTCGTTCGGCTGGTTCGTCGTGGTGATGGGCGTCTTCGTCCTGGCGCAGCAGCTTCCCCCGGCGTGGGGACTCGCGGTGGGAGCGCTTGCCGCTGCCGGTACGGTCAGCTTGGTGGTGTGGGGCCGCCGAAGGAGGGGACACAGTGGACAGCAGCGCCTGGGACAGCCGGTACGCCAACACGCCCGGACTGGTGTGGAGCGCTGAGCCCAACCGGTTCGTGGTCGAGGCGGTCGCCGGTCTGACACCCGGCGCGGCGCTGGACGTCGCCGCCGGCGAGGGGCGCAACGCGGTCTGGCTGGCCGGTCAGGGCTGGCGGGTCAACGCGGTGGACTTCTCGACCGTGGCCGTCGACCGCGGGCGCGAGCTGGCCGCCGCGCGGGGCGTCTCGGTCGACTGGCGGGTCGCCGACGTGACCGCGTACCGGCCGGTGCCGAACAGCTACGACCTGGTGCTGATCAGCTACCTGCACCTGCCCGCCGCCGACTTCGCGGGCGTGCTCGGCGCGGCGCGCTCGGCGCTGCGCCCCGGCGGCACGCTCGTGGTGGTCGGGCACGACCTGGCCAACCTCTCCGGCGGCACCGGCGGCCCGCAGGACGCGAGCGTGCTGCTCACCCCGGAGGCGGTGGTCGACGGGCTGGCCGGGCTGCGCATCCAGCGCGCCGAGACGGCCCGCCGGCCGGTGCCGACCAGCGACGGCGGCAGCGTGGACGCGTTGGACACCGTGGTGGTGGCGACCCGTCCCGCCGACTGAGGCGCCGCAGCGGTCGTTCCCCCAGGCCGGGCCCGGGTCGACCGGTAACATCCGGTGACGGAACGGCGGAGAGGACACCGGGTGGGCGCGCGCTTCGAGGAACTGGCCTGGCGGGAGACGCCGATCGGGGCGATCAGTCTGCGCCGGCGCCGTGACCCGGCGCTGGACGCCGAGGTGTACGAGGTCAAGCTCGACGACGAGTACCTCATGTCCAGCGCGTTCCCGGTCGCCGAGATCGAGCTGGCCCGGCTGGGGCTGGCCCCGCTCACCGGCGAGGCGCTCGACGTGGTGGTCGGCGGGCTCGGCCTCGGCTACACCGCGCGTACCGCGCTGGAGGACCCGCGGGTGCGCTCGATGCTGGTGGTCGAGGCGATCGAGGACGTGATCGACTGGCACCGCCGGGACCTGCTGCCGTTCGCCGCCGGTCTGGCCGCGGACCCGCGTACCCGGTTCGTCCGGACGGATTTCTTCGCCGCGGTCGCCGACGGCGGCCTCGACCCGGACGAGCCGGGGCGACGTTTCCACGCCGTGCTGCTGGACGTGGACCACTCCCCCCGCCAGGTGCTGCATCCCAGCCACGCGCCGTTCTACACGACCGAGGGGCTGCGCCGGCTGGCGGCGCTGCTGCACCCGGAGGGCGTCTTCGCGCTCTGGTCGAACGACCCGCCCGACCCGGCGTTCCAGCGCACGCTGACCGAGGTGTTCCCGACCTCGGTGGCGCACGTCGTCCGGTTCCCCAACCCGTTGCAGGGCCGGGAGGCGGCGAACACCGTCTACGTCGCCCGGCGGTGATCCCGGGCGCGGCGGCATGGCCGCCCGCGCAGCGGGAAAGCGCACGGCCCACCGTACGACGGGAGGCTGGAACATGCGCGCGTTGCTCTGGGTGGTCGGCGTGGTCGCCGGTGTGCTCATCCTGCTCGGGCTGCTGCTGGAGGCGGTCCGCTGGCTCATCGTCATCGGCGTGATCGCGCTCGCCGCGGTCATCATCTTCGCGATCGTGAAGACCCGGCGGGTGGTGAGTCACCACTCGACGAGCCGCCGTTGAGGCCGGTGTGACCAACCCGGCAACCTACGTCAGCGTAGGTTACCGGGTGGTTAAGTTAGGCTGGGCCGGTCATCCGCGCAGCGAGGAGAGACGGCGATGGACGCGACCGACCGGCGACCCTGGACCCGCAGCTACGCGCCGGGGGTGCCGGCCGAGGTCCCGGAGCCGGACGGCTCGCTGGTCGACCTGCTCACCGACGCGGCCCGTCGCTTCGGGCCCCGGGTGGCGCTGGACTTCTACGGCGCCACCACCACCTTCACCGAGCTGGCCGACCAGGTCGCCCGCGCCGCCGAGGCGCTGCGCCGGCTCGGCGTCGGCCCCGGTGACCGGGTCGCCCTGGTGCTGCCGAACTGCCCGCAGCACGTGGTCGCCTTCTACGCGGTGCTGCGCCTGGGCGCGGTGGTCGTCGAGCACAACCCGCTCTACACCGCCGACGAGCTGGACCGGCAACTCACCGACCACGGCGCCCGGGTGGCGGTCGTCTGGGACAAGGTCGCGCCGCTGGTGGCGGGACGGGGCGCCGTGCGTACCGTCGTCGCGGTCGACCTGACTTCGGCGCTGCCCCGGCTCAAGCGGTGGGCGCTGCGGCTGCCGCTGCCCAAGGTCCGCGCCGCCCGCGCCGCGATGACCGCCCCCGCGCCCGGCGCGGCGGCCTGGTCGGAGCTGGTCGCCGCCGCCGGGCCGCTACCGCCCGCGAACCCCGGCCCGGGGGCCGGCGACGTGGCGCTGCTCCAGTACACCGGCGGCACCACCGGCGTGCCCAAAGGCGCCGTGCTGACCCACCGCAACCTGCGCGCCAACGCCGCGCAGGGCCGGGCCTGGGTGCCCGGGCTGCGCGACGGCGCGGAGACCGTCTACGCGGTGCTGCCGCTCTTCCACGCCTACGGCCTGACGCTCTGCCTCACCTTCGCCGTCGGCATCGGGGCGACACTGGTGCTGTTCCCCCGCTTCGACCCCGACCAGGTACTCGACGCGACCCGCCGACGCCCGCCGACCTTCCTGCCCGCCGTGCCGCCGGTCTACGCGCGGCTGGCCACCGCCGCCCGCGAGCGCGGCGTCGACCTCACCTCGATCCGGTACGCCATCTCCGGCGCGATGGCGCTGCCACCGGCCACTGTGGACCTGTGGGAGCAGGTGACCGGCGGCCTGCTGGTCGAGGGCTACGGGATGACCGAGACGTCCCCGATCACGCTGGGCAACCCGGTCGCGCCGACCCGCCGGCCGGGCACGGTCGGGGTGCCGTTCCCCTCCACCGACGTCCGCATCGTCGACCCCGAGGACCCGGCCCGCGACCGCGCCCCCGGTGAGGCCGGGGAGCTGCTGGTCCGCGGGCCGCAGGTGTTCGCCGGCTACTGGAACCGGCCCGAGGAGACGGCGAAGGTGCTGCTGCCCGGCGGGTGGCTGCGCACCGGCGACATCGTCACCATGGACGCCGACGGCTTCGTCACCGTGGTCGACCGGATCAAGGAACTGATCATCACCGGCGGCTTCAACGTCTACCCGTCGGAGGTGGAGGAGGCGTTGCGCCGCATCCCCTGCGTCCGCGAGGCCGCCGCCGTGGGCCTGCCCACCGCCGACGGCGAGGAGGTCGTCGCGGCGGTGGTGCTCGACGCCGCCGTGGGCGGCACCCCGGAGTCGATCCGGACCGCCTGCCGCACCCACCTGGCCGGGTACAAGGTGCCCCGCCGGGTCGTGGTGGTGGAGGACCTGCCCCGCTCGCAGATCGGCAAGATCCTGCGCCGCGAGGTCCGCGACCAGCTCCTCGCCGACGGCTGACCCGGGCACCGCGGCGGGTCACTCACCGCCCGGCGTGCGCGGGAGGCCGAACAGGTCGAACACGGCCGGGTCGGCGAACGTCACGCAGCGCCGGACCCGGCCGCCCCGCGCGTCGAACACCTGGAGCGAGTGCGCCCGCAGCCCGTCGGCGTGCGGGGCGTACGCCGCCAGGGCCGGGCTTCCGTTGGCCCGGACGGGCCGCAGCCGCCAGCCCGTTCCACGCATGACGAAGACCCGCTCCATGAACGCGCGGTAGTGCGCCCGCCCGCGCAGCCAGAGCGCGACCGGGGGCATCTCCAGCACCACGTCGTCGGCGAGCAGCCGGGTCAGGCCCGGCACGTCGGCCGCCTCGAACGCGGCCAGGTAGCGCTCGACCACGGCCTGCTCGTCGGGGTCGGTGGGCTCGCGCAGCTCCTCCAGCACCGGCCCGGCCGCCCGGATGCCCGCCCGGGCCCGTTGCAGGCTGCTGTTCACCGAGGCGACGCTGCTCCCCAGGGCCTGCGCCACCTCGGCGGCGGGCAGTTGCAGCACCTCGCGCAGCAGCAGTGCCGCACGTTGCCGGGCCGGCAGGAGTTGGAGCGCGGCGACCAGCGCCAGCCGTAGGCCGGCGCGCTGCTCGGCGGCGTCCGCCGGGTCACCGAGCCGGATGTCCGGGAACGGTTGCAGCCAGGACACGTGCCGGCTCGGCGCCAGCGGGGCCTGCGGGTCGTCGCCGGCCGGGCCCAGCCCGCTCGGCAACGGCCGCCGGGACCGGCCGTCGAGCGCGTTCAGGCAGGCGTTGGTGGCGATCCGGTGCAGCCAGGTACGCAACGACGCCCGCTGCGGGTCGTACCGGTCGGCCGCCCGCCAGGCCCGCAGCAGCGTCTCCTGCACCAGGTCCTCGGCCTCCTCGACCGAGCCGAGCATCCGGTAGCAGTGCGCCAGCAGGTCGCCGCGGAATGCCTCGTACCGGTCGTCGCGCTCCTGCGTCGTCTTCCCGACCACCCGGGCGAGGGTACGCGCGGGCCGCGATGAGTTCTGCCCGCCGCCCCGGTATGTGGGGGTGAGGGCGGCCCGACCGGCGCCGCCACCTCCGGAGGGAGCCCATCATGGGCGACGTCGTCGTCATTCAGTTCGCCACGCTGGACGGCGTGGTCTCCGACCCCGACGGGCGCGCGGGGACCGACCACGGGGGCTGGGCGTTCCGCTACGGGCCGGGCCCGATCAGCGACGACAAGTTCCGTCTCGGGGAGCGGATGGAGCAGGGGGTCCAGCTCTATGGGCGGCGGACCTGGGAGCACTTCGCGCGCCTCTGGCCGGACCGCGACGGGGACTGGGCCCGGCTGATGAACGCCGTGCCCAAGCGGGTGGCGACCCGGACCGGCGTCGACGTGACCGCCTGGTCGAACTCGGCGGCGATCACGGGCGACGCGGTGGCCTGGGCCGGCGAGGAGCGCACACGGCGGGACGTCGTCGTGGTCGGCAGCCTGAGCCTGGTGCACGCGCTGGGCCGGGCCGACCTGGTGGACGAGTACCGGCTCATCACCTTCCCGACCGTCGCCGGTGCGGGCGAGCGGCTGTTCGCCAGCGGCACCCCCGGCGACTTTCGGTTCACGCTGGTCGAGCCGGTCGGCCCGACCGTGCTGACGGTGCTGCGTCGCGCCCGGTGACGGCGTTTGCGGTGGTGACACATCGGGTAGACGACGGTCCATGGTGGATACACGGGGTCGTTCGGTCGGCCGCTACGTCATGCGGCTCGTCGGTGGGGTGGCCGTCATCCTGGGCATTCTCGGCGCCTTCTCCAGCCTCGCCGACGGCAATCTCGTCGGCATCGTGCTGAGCGCCGTGTTCCTCGCGGGCGGGGTTTTCCTGCTCAAGCGATCGGGTGACGGCGGCCGGGCGACCCGTCCGGCGTCCGCGCCACGCGGCGCGCGCTGACGCGCGGCAGCGCCGGCCGCGACGCGCGGAAAGTGTCGGTGTCGCCGCCTAGGCTGGGTCGGTGGTCGACCGGCGTCAGGTGATGAGCTTTCGCGTCCGTGCCCAGCAGCTCGACCGGGAGCGGGGCGCGCTCGCCGACACCGCCGTTCTCGACCTCGGCGCGCAGGACACCGGCCCCGACGGCGGCCGGTGGGCGCTGGCCCTGCGCGGGGTCGACGTGAGCGCCCTGTCGGCCGACGATCTGGTCCTGCTCTGGACCGTGCGCGGTGCTCCCCACCTCTATCGGCGTTCCGACGTCGGCGCGGTGGCGGCGGCGGTCGAGCCGTTCTCCGACGCCGACGCGGGCAAGCGCATCTACGACGCGTCCAAGCCGCTGAAGGCGGCCGGCATCGGCAACCTGGCCGCGCTCGACGAGGTCGCCGCGCGGATGCGGGAGGTCGTCACCGCGCCGACCGTCAAGGGCGAGGTCTCCGGCCGGCTGGCCGGGCTGCTGCCCGAGCCCTACCTGCGGTTCTGCCGCCCGTGCGACGCCACCCACCTTTACGAGATGCCGTTCCGGCTGGCCGCCGTCCGGGCCGGGCTGGAGCTGCGACTGGACACGTCGCCGCCGGTGCTGGAACGCATCCCCGACCTCACCCCCCGCGAGCCGGGCGAGCGGTACGACCTCGTCCGCGCCTACCTGCGGCTGCTCGGCCCGGCCACGCCCAAGCACGTGGCCGACTACCTCGACGCCCCGGTCAAGGACGTGAAGGCACGCTGGCCGCAGGACGCGGTCGAGGTCTCGGTCGACGGTGAGAAGCGGTGGCTCCTGGCCGCCGACGAGGCGGCGCTGACCTCGGCCGAGGTGACGGTGACCCGGCTGCTCGGGCCGTTCGACCTGTTCCTCCAGGCCAAGGACCGGCCGACAGTGGCGCCGGACGCGGCCCGGGCCAAGGAGTTGTGGCCGGTGCTGGGCCGCCCCGGCGCCGTCCTGGTCGACGGCGAACTGGTCGGCACCTGGCGTCCCCGCAAGTCCGGCCGGACGCTCCGGGTGTCCGTCGAGACCTGGCACAAGCTTCCCGACAGCCGGCGTCGCGCCGTCGTCGAGCAGGCCGAACGCCTGGCGGCACACCGCTCGGTGTCGCTCGCGGGCGTGGACTTCGGCGGCTGACCCGCGTTCCGCGGTTCGGACGGGCCGGATCCTGGGCACGGACCGGTCGCCAGGTGACGCCCCCTCAGCCGAGGCGCTCGATCGTCGTCGGGATCAGGCCGTGCCGGCGTGCCACCGAGGTGACCGCCCCCAGCAGCACCCGCAGGTGCGTGCCGCTCCCCCGCTCGGCCGTCACGTCGACGCACCACGCCACCCCGCCGCCGACGCACCGCACCTCCCAGCGCGCGGTGTCGGCTGCCCGCCCGGTGGCGACCACGCCGGGTCCGGCCGGCCCCGGGTCGGCGCCGCCGTCGGCGGGCAGCGACGCCACCAGAGCGGCCAGCCGCCCGGCGTCGAGGTCGCCGGCGAACAGCACCCGGTGCACGGCCGGGCCGGCGCCCAGCCGCAGCGGCTCCGCGACCGCCAGCGTGAGGTCGTCGCGGAACCGGTCGCGCAGCGTGTCCTCGTCCGGCAGCAGCCCGTCGCCGAGCCGGCCGTACGTGTCCTCGGCGTCGGAGCGGGTCACCGCGCGGACCCGGGCGCGGACGTCCGGCCTCGCGCGCAGCGCCCGGGCGAAGGCACGGGAACTCCACCAGCCGCCGTCGGACGGCGTCCAGCCGGCGCTGCGCAGTCGCGTCGCGGAGAGGTCGTCGGCCAGCTCGAACTCCTCGACCAGCAGCCCGAGCGGTACGCCGTCAGCCTGGGCGAGGAGCTGGTAGTAGTCGAGCACCCCGGCACGCTACCGCCTCACCGGTGCGCGAACACGAACCCGCCCTCGACATCCGGGGCGGGACGGTGGGTCATCTCGGCGTCGACGGTGAAGCCGGCGGCGTCCAGCCAGGCCGCGATCAGCTGAGGCGGGCGGCGGTGCACGTGGACGCGCATCGGGTGTCCGCCGTACCCCTGGGTCTTGAGCCGGCTGCCCTCGCCGGCGAAGAACCCGAGCAGGACCACCCCGCCGGGCCGCAGCGCCCGGTGGAACCCGGCGAGGACGCCGGGTACCTCCTCGTCCGGCACGTGGATCAGCGAGAACCAGGCGAGCAGACCGGTCAGCGACGCGTCGGCGAGGTCGAGCCGGGTCATCGAGCCCACCTCGAAGCGCAGGCCCGGGTGGTCCCGCCGGGCGACCTCGATCATCGCCGGTGACAGGTCGACGCCGAACGCGTCCAGCCCGAGGCCGTGCAGGTGGGCGGTGATCCGGCCCGGTCCGCAGCCCATGTCGGCGACCGGCCCGCTCCCCCGCGCCCGCACCAGTTCGGCGAACAACCCGAGGATGCCGCGCTGGAACGGTTCCCCGGCCAGGGCGTCGCGCAGCAGGTCCGCGTAGCTGGCCGCCACCGTGTCGTAGGAGGTGCGGGTGTCGTCGATCCAGCCGGCAGCGCCCATGTCCGCACACGATAGCCCGGGCTCGTGTGAGGATGATCGGCATGGCCGAGCGCGCACTGAGCTTCGGGGCGGCGGCGCGGGCGTACGAGCGGTTCCGACCCGGCTATCCGCCGGAACTCGCCGACCTGGTGCTGGCGTACGCGGACCGTCCGCTGCGGACCGCACTGGAGATCGGCGCCGGGACCGGCAAGGCGACGCGGCTGTTCGCCCGGGCGGGCATCACGGTCACCGCGACCGACCCGGACGCCGCCATGCTGGCCGAGCTGCGCGCACACGTGCCGCCCGAGGTGCGGACCGTGCGGGCCGCGTTCGAGGAACTGCCGACGGACGAGACCTACGACCTGGTCTACGCGGCGGCGGCGCTGCACTGGACGCGCCCCGAGGGCCGGTGGGAGCGGGTTGCGGCGCTCCTCGCCCCCGGCGGCGTGTTCGCCTCGTTCGGTGGGCCGCTGCGCCTGGGCGACCCGGCGGTGGCGGAGTCGGTGCGGCGGGCCCGGGCGCCGTTCCTCGACAGCGACGAGATCCCCTCTCCGGACGGCACGCCCGAGACGCACCCCATGCGGTGGCCGGGCACCGAGCTGCGACGCCACGAGTGGTTCACCGACGTCCGGCAGTCCGAGATCGCGCGCCGCGTCACGATGGGCGCGGACGACTACGTCGGTGTGCTGTCGACCGTCTCGGCCTACCTCGAACTGCCGGCGGACCGGCGGGAGCAGGTCCTCCGGCGCATCCGGGAGGTGCTGCCCGACAGGGTCGAGGTCACCACCGACGTCACCGTCCACCTCGCCCGCCGGCGGCCGGGCACCTCGTCCTGAGACAATCCGGTTGCGGGCGTTCGCCGCGACGGACAGGCTGCCCGGCATGCCGATGCACGAGGGACAGCTCACCGTCACCGCCGCGACCGTGCGCGAGCTGGTCGACGCGCAGTTCCCGGCGTGGCGCGACCTGCCCGTCCGCCCAGCGGCCTCGGACGGCACGGTCAACGCCATCTTCCGCCTGGGTGATCGCCTCACCGCGCGGTTCCCGCTGCAACCGCAGGAGCCGGAGCAGGCGCGGGGCTGGCTGGAACGCGAGGCGGACGCGGCCCGGGAGCTGCTGGGGCGTACCCGCTTCCCCACCCCGGAGCCGGTCGCGCTCGGCGGGCCCGGCGCCGGCTATCCGCTGCCCTGGGCGGTCCAGACCTGGCTGCCCGGCGCGGTGGCGACCGACCGGGACCCGGGCGACTCGTACGCCTTCGCCGACGACCTGGCCGAGTTCGTCGACGGCGTGCGGGCCATCGACACCCGAGGGCGCACGTTCGACGGCCCGGGCCGCGGCGGTGACCTGCCCGCGCACGACGAGTGGATGGAGACCTGTTTCCGGCACAGCGAGTCGTTGCTGGACGTGCCGCTGCTGCGGCGGTTCTGGGCGGCGATGCGGGAGCTGCCCCGGGGCGGCACGCCGGATCGGATGACCCACGGCGACCTGATCCCCGGCAACGTCCTGGTCGCCGACGGGCGGCTGGCCGGGGTGCTGGACGTGGGCGGGCTGGGGCCGGCCGATCCGGCGCTCGACCTGATCGGCGCCTGGCACCTGCTGGAGGCCGGGCCACGCCGGGCCCTGCGGCGGCGGCTCGGCTGCGACGACCTGGCGTGGGAACGGGGCCGGGCGTGGGCGTTCCAGCAGGCCATGGGGCTGGTCTGGTACTACCGGGAGTCCAACCCGGTGATGAGCCGCACGGGCCGGCGCACGCTGGAGCGGATCACCGCCGACCCGCCGCCGCGCTGAACCGGGGCCAGGCGGGCCGCCACGCCGGCTCGGGCACCGGCGGCAGGGCCGCGACGTGGTCGAGGATCGCCCGCAGCCCCGGGTGCGGGTTGGTCCGGGGCAGCAGGAGCGAGATCGGGTACGCCGGGGTCGGGTCCACGATCGGAATGCGCCGCAGGTCGTGGCGCGCCGGCCAGACGTAGCGGTCGCGTGCGCCGACCAGCGTGGCCACGTCGGCGGAGCCGGCGATGGCGTCGAGGAGGACCTCGTCGCCGAAGTTCGGGCCGGTGGCGTCGACGCGCAGGTCGAACGCGGTGTCGAGCTGGTCGTAGAACTCCGACCACTCGCTGCGCGGCACGATGCCGGGCACCCGGATGAGGTGTCCGCGCAGCTGCGACGGGGTCACCGACCGGGCGGGCGCGAGCGGGTGCCGGGGGCCGACGAGGAGTTGCAGCGGGGAGTCGAACGCGTGGACCATCCGCACGTCGGGCGGCAGGTCGGCCGGGTCGGTGACGGTACGGAACGCGGCGTCGATGTCGCCGGCCTGCACGGCGGCGGCGACCCGGCGCGGGTCGTCGACGCGGAGGGTCACCACGTCGAGGTCGGTGCCGGGGTGCGCCCGCCAGTAGTCGTGCAGGACCACGGCCTGCGCGCTGCGCAGCCCGAGGACGTCCACGCGCGGGGCCCGCGACGCCGGCCGGACCGCGGCGACCGCGCGGTCCGCGCTCACCACCAGACCCCGGGCGTACGGGAGGAACGCCCGGCCGTCGAGCGTCAGCTCGACCCCCCGGGCGGTACGGGTGAACAGGCGGACCTTCAGGTCACGTTCCAGGGCGGCGACGCGCTTGGACACCGCCTGCGGGGTCACGCCCAGCTCGTCGGCGGCGTGCCGCAGCTGCCCGAGCTCGGCCGCCCGGACGAACGATCGCACTGCCTCGGTGTCCACCGACCCACCCTAGGGCCGCGCCACCGATGGTTGTGGCTCGCCGATCGGCGGTTGTTTGATCCGCCGCCCGCGCGGCCGGTGTGATGCGCCGGTGAAACTCGGATCGGGCTTCCGCTGGCTGTGGGCGGCGTACGCGGTCAGCACGTACGGCACGTGGCTCGCCTTCGGGGCGTTTCCGCTGCTCGCGGTGCGGGTGCTGCACTCGTCGGCGTTCGCGGTGTCGCTGCTGGAGGCGGCCGGGCTCGCCGTCGCGGCGGTCGTGGCGATCCCGCTCGGTCCGTGGGTGGCGCACCGGCCCAAGCGGCCGGTGATGGTCGCCACCGACCTGTGCCGATTCGTCGCGACGGCGAGCGTGCCGGTCGCGTACCTGCTCGGGGTGTTGACCTACGGTCAGCTGCTGGTCGTCGCGGTCGTCTGCGGCGCGGCGGGCATCGCGTTCGGCGCGGCGTCCGGGGCGTACCTGAAGCACCTCGTCCCGGGCGAGCGCCTGCTGGTGGCGAACGCGCGGTTCGAGGGCACGAGCTGGGTGGCGACCGCGGTCGGCCCGCCGGTGGGCGGCGCGCTCGTCGGGCTGCTCGGCCCGGTCGTCACCGTCGCGGCCGACGCGCTGAGCTATCTGCTGTCCGCGTTCGCGGTCCGCCGGATCCGGGGGGACGACGTGGCCGCGCCCCGCGCCGCGGGCGCCCGGCTGACCGGAGCCGCCCTGGTCCGGGGCTGGCGGTTCATCCGCCACGACCGCGTCCTGCGGCGCCTGTTCCTCAACTCGGTGGTGGTCGGCGGTCTGATCATGGCCACCGCGCCGCTGCTGGCCGTCCTGCTGCTGGGCGACTACCGCCTCCCGGCCTGGCAGTACGGGCTGGCCTTCGGCGTCCCGGCGCTCGGTGGTCTGGTGGGCGCCCGGCTCTCCGCGCCCCTGGCCCGGCGGCACGGCCGGCACCGGGTGATGATCGTGTCCGGCTGGCTGCGCGCGGTCTTCCCGCTCGGGCTCGCGTTCGTCGGTCCCGGCGTCCCCGGACTGCTCACCGTGATCGTCGTCGAGGCTCTGCTGATCACGTGCATGGGCGTGTTCAACCCGATCCACGCCACCGAACGGCTGCGCCGCACTCCCCCGGACCACGCCGCCCAGGTGCTCACCGCGTGGAGTGTGAGCAGCCGGCTCACGCAGGCCGTCCTGATGCTGGCCGGGGGCGTCCTGGCGACGCGCGTCGGCCCGCTCGCCGCGATCACCGTCTCCGGTGTCCTGCTGCTCGCCACCCCGCTCCTGCTGCCCCGACCGGAAGCGGGGCGCCGGCCCGAGGCCGACGCCGCACCCGAGGGGCAGCGAGCTGTCGGTGCGCCGCGCTAACGTCGGCCGCGACTGTGCGGGGAGGTCGGTCGTGCTCGACGACATGCGGGTGCTGCGTGGCGCGGTGGAACGCTACCGGAGGGCGGCGACCGCCGCCGGCGTCCCCTGGGACACCGGCGAACGGGCCGACGCGCTCGGCGTCGAGGCGCTCTGCCGCGTCTTCGACGTCGACCGCATCGCGGAGCAGGCGATCTGGTTCCACCACGAGGGCCTGCCGTACGCGCAGGTCCTGCCCGAGGGTGGTCATCCGCTGCTCTGGGACAGCGCCGACAACCTCCTCGGCTACCTGTCCATGGCGGTCGGGATCCCCTTCCCCTGGCGGCATCAGCTGCCGCTGCTCATCTCCGACCGCATCGTCTTCGCCTTCGTGCTCGCCGGCGACCACGAGGGGGAGATCTGGCGCTATCAGATCGAGGTGGACGACCGGAACCCGGTCCGCGCCGCCACCAGCCTCGCGGCGCTGGTCTCCGCGTGGACCGACGGGTTCGCGGCGGGGGTCTACGCGCGCTCGCCGTACGACACCTGGCTGCACGTCGGGAACGACGACCGTGACCCCGTCGACGTGCTCGTCGAGGGCGGTCTCGACCCGTTCGCCTTCCCGGTGCACGTCTCGGCGTACTCCCACCACGACCTGCTGCGGGCCCGACAACGGGAGTGCGGTGTCAACCCGGACCACGCCGACGACTTCGACCGCCAGGAGGAGCTGCTCGACGCGGTCGACGTCGCGCTCGCCTCGCTCCGCGCCTGACCCGGGACGTCCCTCGTGAAGGAACGGTCCTAGACCGGACGGCCGAAGGTGACGGCGTGCCGCACGAGCGGGGGCACCCGCTCCGCGAGCTGCTGGTCCGGCCGGGCGCCGAGGGCGTCGTTGACCGTGGAGAACGCCAACCGGAAGGCGATCAGGGTGGTCGCCTCGAAGATCTCCCGGTCGCTGAGGCCGGCGTCGCGCAGGCCCCGCACGTCGTCCTCGGTGGTGGCGTTCGGGTCCCGCACGACCTGGCGGGCCCATCCGGCCAGGGCGGCCTCCCGGCCGGACAGCTCGCCGTCGGCGCCGCCCAGCACGTCCGCGGCGGTCGCCTCGTCGCTGAGGTCGGCCAGTCGGGCACCCCAGGCCAGGGCGCAGTAGGCGTCACCCCGGGCGGCGGCGGTGGCGGCGACCAGCACGGCCACCTCCCGCGCCGACAGCCCCGAGTCGCCCAGCAGCTCGGCGCGGACGGCCTGGAACGACGCCGACACGTCCGGCCGCCAGCACCAGACGCGGGTGAGGTTGTTGACGTAGCCGTCGGAGGCGACGTCCTCGTCGTAGGCGGCGGTGACCGCCGGACCCGGCGGCGGGTCGGGAAGGAAGGTCGGGCGGCTCATGGAGGCAGTGTGCCGGAATTTCCCGGCCACCCGGAGACCGATGGACGACAGTTCGCGGAGCCGGCCCGGGACGCTCGCGCTGATCCGCGTCTATGATCCACGCACGGCGCGACCGTGACGGGGGAACGAAATGATCAAGTCGGTCTTCTTCGATGTCGGCGGGACGATCCTGGACGAGTCCCGCGAGTTCACCGACTGGGCGGACTGGCTGGGCGTGCCCCGGCACACCTTCTCGGCGGTGTTCGGCGCGGTGATCGCCCGGGGCCTGGGCTACCAGGAGGTGTTCCGGGTGTTCCGGCCCGACTTCGACCTCACCGCCGAACTCGACCGCCGGGTGGCCGCCGGCGTGCCGGAGACGTTCGGCGAGGAGGACCTCTATCCCGACGCCCGCGCGTGCCTGACCGCCCTGGCGGAGCAGGGCCTGCACCTGGGGCTGGCTGGCAACCAGCCGGCCCACGCCGAGGCCAGCCTGCGCGCCCTCGGCCTCCCGGTGGACGTCATCGGCACGTCGCACGGGTGGGGCGTGGACAAGCCGGCACCGGAGTTCTTCAGCCGGGTCGTCGAAGCGGGCGGCGGCGACGCGTCGTCCATCCTGTACGTCGGCGACCGGCCCGACAACGACGCCCGCCCGGCCATGGCGGCCGGCATGCCGGCGTGCCTGATCCGGCGCGGCCCGTGGGGACACATCCTCGACCTGCCCGACGTGGCGGAGCAGTGCCTGTTCCGCATCGGCTCGCTCGCCGAACTCCCGGCCCTGGTGGCCGAGCACAACGCGGTGGACGAGCGGATTCGTTGATCGAACCATCCGCCCCGTTTTGGTGCAGATAATGCCTGTATGGGGAGGAGGATCAGGTCGCAGCTGATCAGCTGGGGTGGACCCGGCACCCGCGCTACCCGCCTGGAGCTCTTCTACGACCTGGTGTTCGTCTTCGCGTTCTTCAACGTCTCCGTCCTCACCAGCAAGAACCTCACGGTGCAGTCGCTGCTGGAGGCGCTGCTCGTGCTGGTCCTGCTGTGGTGGTGCTGGACCGGCTTCGCCTCGATCGGCAACGCGGTCCGGTCCGACGAGGGCGTCATGCCGGTGATCGGGCTCGCCATGATGGTGCCGGTGTTCCTCCTCGCGGTCAGCGTGGGGGTGGCGTTCCGCGACGAGCCGGGCGGCCTCTACGGCCCGTGGCTGTTCGCCGTGGCGTACCTGATGACCTGGGGGTTGAAGGCGACCGCACTCTGGACCATCGTGCGGGCGCAGGGCACACCACGCCTGCCCGCGCTGTTGCTCGTCGGGCCGGCGCTCGTCAGTACGGTGGCCATTCTTTTGGCGGCGGTGGTGCCGCAGCGGGTCGTGGCAGCCGGCGCGGTGCAGAACGTGCGGATCGGGTTCTGGATCGTCGCCCTGGTACTGGAGTACCTGGGCGGACTGTTGCTCGCCCGAACGGGCTGGCGGCTGCGCTCGGTGGGGCACGCGGCCGAGCGGCACGCGCTGATCGTGCTCGTTGCCCTCGGCGAGTCCGTGATCGCGCTGGGGATCGGCGCGTCGGCGCAGTACGGCCGCCCGGTGGGCCTGTCGACGGTTCTCGCGTCGGCGCTGGGCATCATCGTGATCGCCGCGCTCTGGTGGCTGTACTTCGACTGGATCGCCGCCGCCGTGGAACAACGCCTGCACGGCGTACGGGGGCCGGGCCGGATCCCGCTCGCGCGGGACGTCTACACCTACCTGCACCTGCCGCTGGTCGTCGGGATCATCCTCTTCGCCGTCAGCCTCGAGCGGCTGCTGGGCATCCTGCTGCACGCCGAGCAGCCGACCGGTGCGGAACGACCCGGTCAGTTGCATCCGCTCCTGCTCTACGGCGGGGTGATCCTCTTCGTGCTCGCCCTGGTGACGATCGAGCTACGCGCGCTGCGCCGACTCGACCGGACGCTGCTGGGAGCGGCCCTGGTCCTCGCCGCGCTGGTGCCGGTGGCCTACCAGGTGCCGGAACTGGCCGCGCTGGCGCTGCTCGCCGGCGTCACGCTCGGCGTCGTGGCCGTCCAGCTCCGCGTGACCGGGCCGCTACGTCGAGAGGTCCGCCAGATGGCACTCGACGAGCAGACGCGGATGGAGACCGAACTGAACCGGTGGCGGGCCCACCGGCTGTGAACACGCGCCGCCCGCGTCAGCTCGCCGCTGCGGTGCGGTTTCCGAGCGGATCGGCGAGCAGCGGCGCGAAGCCCAGCTCGGCGGCGCCGATCAGGGTGGTGTCGTCTCCGAACGCCGACACCCGCAACTGGGCCTTGTCCCGCGAGACGGGCAGCACGTTGGCCCGGATCCGGTCACGGACGTGCGGGGCAGAGCCCTGGAACACCTCCCGGAGCGTGCCGCCGAAGATGACCACACCGGGGTTGAACAGGTTGATCACGTTCGCCACCCCGATGCCCAGCCAGTCCCCGACGTGTCGCAGCGCCTTCCGGGCGGCCGGGTCGCCCCGGGCCGCGTCGGCGACCACGGCCCGCGCCGCCTCCCGCCCGGTGCTGTCGGCGGGACGGCCGGCCGCGTCGAGCAGCGCCCGCTCACCGACCTCGGCCTCCAGACAACCGTGGGAGCCGCAGCCGCAGGGCCGACCGTGGTAGGGGTTGACCAGCATGTGACCGACCTCGGAGCCGTATCCGCCGTCCCCGTCGAGCAGCTCCCCGCCGACGATGATCCCGCCGCCGACCCCGACGTCGCCGTGCAGGTAGACCAGGTTCCGCACCCCGACGCCGGCGCCCCGCTGGTGTTCGGCGACCGCGCCGAGGTGGGCCTCGTTGCCGACCAGCACCGGCAGGCCCAGGTCCAACCGCCGGGCCAGTTCGGCGCCGAACGCCTGGTCCACCCAACCGAGGTCCGGCCCGTAGCGCACCAGTCCGTCGCCCGGCCGGATCATCCCGCAGTAGGACGCCCCGACCCCCACGCACACCGATCCGGGTGGGGCGCCGTGGTGCAACGCCCGTCCCAGGTCGGCGAGCACGGAGACCACGAAGTCGAGGTCGGCGCCGGCCCGCGGCCTGGTCGCCTCCAGGCGACCGGACACCACCCCGCCCAGACCGACGCGGGCGGCCACGAGCCGGTCCACCGCGATGTCGAAGGCGAGGACGTGCACGGCGTCCGACGCCGGCCGGACCAGCAGGGACGGTCGGCCGGTCCGCCCGGCGGTCGGGGCCGGCTCCTCGCGGACGAGTCCCGCCGCCACGAGTTCGCCGGTCAGCGCCAGCACCGTGCTGCGGTTGACGCCCAGCTCCTCGGCCAGCCGGACGCGCGAGGCCGGGCCGCCCAGGTGGACACGGCGGAGCAGCGCGGCGAGGTTACGCCGGTGGCTGTCCCCCGTCGCGGGTCGCTCCGCGGCCAGACCGTTCAGCATCGACCACTCCGTCAGATGGCAACTGGCACGACAAGGATAGATGGCCCGCGAGGGCGCGGACGTTTGCCGAGTTGTCCGGCCGGTCACCTGTGGTGCATGTTCGACGACTTCACCGACGAGCGGATCGACGTCGGGGAGGTGGAGCTGCGGGTCCGCCACGCGGGGCAGGGCCCGCCCGTCCTGCGCGGCTACGGGCGGTCCGGAAAGGCGGACCTGCGCCCGGACCACTCCCAGCAGTCCAAGCGGGCGGTCGCGGCGGACCTGCGGCGGCTGATGGACCTCCTCGGCCACCCGAGGTTCGCCGCCGTCGGGCACGACCGCGGGGTCTACGTGGCGCTGCGCCTGGCACTGGACCACCCGGACGCGGTCGACCGCCTGGTGGTCATCGACGGCGTGCCGATCAGCGAGGCGCTGGCGAGGTGCGACGCGACGTTCGCCCGCGAGTGGTTCCACTGGTTCTTCTTCGCCCAGCCGGACATCCCGGAGCGGGTCATCACCGCCGATCCGGACGCTTGGTACGCGGCCAAGGCACGGCCCGAGAGCATGGGCGCGGAGAACCACCGGGAGTTCCTCCAGGCCGTCCGCGACCCGGCGACGGTCCGGGCGATGCTGGAGGACTACCGTGCCGGGCTGGGTGTGGACCGGGAGCACGAGGAGGCCGACCGGCGGGCCGGCCGCGCCGTACGCCGCCCGACCCTGTTCCTGTGGTCGACCCGCGACGACATGGAACGTCTCTACGGGGATCCGCTGGCCGTCTGGCGTCCCTGGGCCGACGACCTGCGCGGTCACCCGATCGAGTCCGGACACCACGTCGCCGAGGAGAACCCGGACGACCTGACCGAGGCGCTGCACCGCTTCCTCACCTGATCTCGTCGGAGGTGGCGGCTACCCTGCCGTCATGGCGGGAGCGGAGCTGGACGAGTTGGTCGTGGCGGACTCGGACGCGCTGCGGGCGTGGTTGTCGGCCCACCACGCCACGTCCCCGGGTGTCTGGCTCGCCCTGACCCGCAAGGGTGGCACCGTCACGACGTTGACCTGGCAGCAGGCGGTCGACGAGGCGCTGTGTTTCGGCTGGATCGACGGGCAGGCCCGCAAGCGGGACGAGGAGACCTCCTGGATCCGGTTCACCCCGCGCCGGCCCCGCAGCATCTGGTCGCAACGCAACGTCTCGCACGTGGCCCGGTTGGAGGCGGCGGGCCGGATGACGCCCGCGGGCCGCGCCGCGGTGGAGGCCGCGAAGGCGGACGGGCGCTGGGACGCCGCCTATGCTCCGCCGTCGGAGGCGGAGGTGCCGGCCGACCTGCTGGCCGCGATCGCCGCGGTGCCCGCCGCCCAGGCCATGTTCGACGTGCTCACCAAGGCCAACCGGTTCGCGCTCATCCACCGCCTCAACGCGGTCAAGCGGGCGGAGACCCGCGCGCGCAAGATCGGCGAGTTCGTGGCCATGCTGGCCCGCCACGAGACGCCCCATCCGCAGAAGGCCAGGCCTCCGGTCACGCCCTGACCGCCGCGACGGCCGCGTGCGGGCGGTTGACGCCGTCGGCGGGCCGGTGCAGGCGGGCCACCTCGGCGAAGCCGGCCCGGGCCAGCCGGTCGGCGAACGCGTCCACGGGCCAACGAAAGGCGGTGACGACCTTGTGGTCGAACGCGGCCACCTCGTCGCCGACGAAGATGCCGAACACCAGCGTCGCGCCCGGGGCCGTGACCCGCCGGAACTCGGCGAGCACGTCGTCGAGGTCGTCCGGTGGCAGGTGGATGACCGAGCCCCAGGACAGGACGCCGGCGAGGCGGTGGTCGGCGATCGGCAGATCCGTCATGGAGCCGAGCAGGTAGCTGCCGTCCGGGTAGGCGGCCCGGGCGTGGCCGATGAACTCGCCGACGACGTCGAGGCCGGTGGCGTCGGCCCCGGCCGAGCGGAGGTGGTCGGTGAGGTGACCGGGCCCGCAACCCACGTCGAGCACCGGACCGGGCCGCCCGGCCAAATGCTCGCGGATGAAGGCGAGGTCGTCGGCGTGCACCTGCCGGCTGGTGCCGAACAGTTCGATGTAGAGGTCCGCGACGGACGCGTACGCCCGGCGGACCCGATCCGTGGTCACCGTCGCGATCCGGGGATGTGCTCCCACATCTCGCGGGTCATCTCGTACTCGACCTCACCCTGGTCCGCTCCCGGCACCGGCTCGTCGAAGGTCGGGAAGTACGTGCGCACGTAGCGCATGCCGACCGCCTCCATGACCCCTCGGGAGCCGGCGTTCACGGTCATCGTCTGGGCGATCACAAGGCGCTGCCCGACCGTGTCGAAGGCGTGCCGCAGCAGGACGCGCGACGCCTCGCTGGCCAGGCCCCGGCGCCAGTACCGGCGCACCAGCCGGTAGCCCAGTTCCGCCACGGTGGGGTCGTCGGGCTGGTCGGGGCCGTTGGCCGGGGGCAGCATCATGAGCCCGACGAACTCGCCGTCGTCCTCCCCCGCCGGGGCCGTCGAGCCGCGCGCGCCGCCGTCGGAGCCGAACGCCATCCAGAAGCCCAGGCCGTCCACCTTGGTGGCCAGGCCCCGCCGCCGCGCGTGGGAGGCGACCACCTCGTCGCGGGTGCGGGGCCGGGAGTAGAGGTAGCGGAGCACCTCGGCGTCGGAGTCGAGCTGGACCTCCAGCTCCAGGTGCCGGTCGGCCAGGGGAACCAGCAGCAGGCGGTCGGTACGCAAGATCGGCTGAGGCATGCGGCAACGATCGCACGACCGCGCCGCCGCCGCGATCGGAATCCCCGCCGGCGGGTCGCCGGTGCCTGGCGCCGGTGGGTCATGCTGGGGTGACTCGGGCAACGGCCGGTGGGGGTGGACCGTGACAACCTGGCTCTGGATCGTCCTGTGCGGCGTACCGCTGCTTCTTCTTGTTGTGGCGTTCGTCGTCCGCCGACGCCGGGCGGCCCGCTCGGCGGCGGGCGATGCCGTGCTGCGGGACGCCCGGCGGGCCATGGCCGAGATGGACCGCCGGCGCGGGCGCTCCCGCAAGGGCACGATCCGGGGTCAGGGCGGCGGGGGGAACGCGGGGACGATGTACGACGCCGCGTACGGCTCGGACACCTCCGCCGGCGCCTGACGTCACACCACCTTGCGGATGTGTACCCTCGGTCGCTCGTTGCGCAGGTGACCCAGCTTGTGCTGGCGGACCTGCTCGTCCCACACCGCCTGGTCGTAGTCCGGCCCCGGCGCGATCCACCGGTGCGACCCGTCGCTGTAGTGGAACTTCTCGTCCCCGGCCCGCAGCACGCTCACCGCAGCCAGCCCAGGAACCGCCGGTGCAACGCCCCGGCGGGCGCCCAGCTCAGGTCGGCCGTCGCCCGCACCAACTGCGCCCCCATGTACAGCGCCAGGGACATCGGCGCGTCCTCGTACTCCGCCTTCAACTCCCGCCGCCGGGTCGCGCACGGCCACGGCCCGCCGCACCCGCCGCAGGTCCAGATCGGTAGCACCGGCCCGTGGGCGCTCACCCGCCCGCTCCCAGGAAGCGGGCGACGCTCGCGCGGGCCTGCCGGCTGATCGCCCACGTCACCTGCCAGCAGGGGTACGGAGCGAGCCGCGCCCACCACAGCCGACACCCCGCGCACATCCCGTCGAGACCCCGTACGTGCACCGCCAGGATCGCCCGCTCGCCACGGTCGTTCACCGGTCCTCCGGAGCAGGTCGCTTCCCCTCGGCAACCGACTGTGCGATCGGACCGAGATCCCCGGCGCCCGAGTGGTCAGATTCGGCCATCGCGAGAATTCGTCGCTTGGCCCCGTCCCATTCGACGGCCTGGATCTCATCCCCCGTGCGGCGTCCGGCCGAACCGCGTCGTCCTCCAACCACCTGTCACCTCCGTCCTCCGAGTGCGACGGACCGCCCGGACGGGAGCCGACAGTGCACTCGACCAACGGACGAGGCGTCTCCCCTCGTCCGAAACGGACACTAGGGGCAGGTGGTAGTGACAGAATTACCGCTGGTTATGGCACCAGGCTGATCCCCAGACGTCCGGCCAGCAGGCGAAGTTCGTGGGGCACGGCGCGACGCCTGGTCCGCTGGGCCATCGCGGCGACGGAGTCCTGGGCGAGCGGGTTGAGCGAGAACGGCACCGGAGCGGCTCGCTCGGCGTGCACGAACGCGGCGAGCGCCTCGGTGTCCCGACGGCCCGAGTCGGCCAGCGCGCGCCCGAGGTCGAGCCAGTAGGACATCTGCCGGATCGATGCCGCGAGAACCTGTGGTCGTACCGTGCGGGACAGCTCGATGACCCGGCCCGGTTCACCGGACTCCCCCGCGATGGACATCTCCCACAGCGCCACATTGGTCGGCCCGAAACCGCAGCCGTTGAATCCCATGCCGTCCGCCGGATCGCCGAGCGTCGCCGCCTCTCGGGCCGCCTCGTCCAGGTGTTCGCGGGCGACGTCCGGGCGGCCACCGACCGTCGAGGCGAGGGCGGCGGACAGGTGCAACTGACCGAGCATCTGCCGTACCCGCGCGTCCGTCGCGGCGGACTGCAGCTCGGCCAGGGACCGGTCGGCCGCCCGCGCCGCCAGCGGCGCTGCCTCGATGGGCAGACTCTGTGCGTACGCGAACCGGGACGCGCCCAGCCACGCCGGCTCCTCCACCGCTTCGGCGGCCGCCACCGCCACCCGCGCTGCGTTCAACGCCAGGTGCCGGTATCCGAGGTGCCGCAGGCACGCCGAGGCCTGGTAGGCGACCTGCGCGAGGGCCGTCCCGCCCACCGCGGCCGCCTCCAGCAGCAGGCCCGGCAGCATCTGGGCCATGGCGGGGAAGTTCGAGCGGTGCCGAAGCTGCTCGCTGCGCGCGATGTCGGCGGTCAGTTGCGCCGCTCCACGGGTCGACCGACGGCGCTCCCCGTCCTCGATCTCGATGAGCGCCGACCAGATCGCCGGCACGCACTCGGCGGCGTGCTCGCGGGCCGGATCGCCGGTCTCCGTGCCCTGACCGAGCAGGTCCGCGACCGTGACCTGCAACGCGGCGGCGACCGCGACCAGGGTCGAGCGGCGGTCGATCGTCTTGCGTCCGGACTCGACCTGCGACACGTAGGACTGGCTGAGCCCGGCGAGTCCGGCGAGGACGGCCTGACTCATCCCACCTCGGCGCATACGCCAGTATCGGATCCGGGCGCCGATGGTGTCGGTCTTCCTGGTCATGTCCGCCCGCCTTCCGGGACGATGACGGGTATCCGGCACGACCCGCAACGCCGGCCTGCCGCCTTCCCGGACGGTACACCGACCACCCGCCGTGCGGCATGACGCCGTGGTCCGCGCGCTCGCTGGCCTCGGCCGTCGACGCGGCATCTCCAAGCAAGGACGGTCAGGATGAGCAGTGATCACGACGTCACCGGGGCGATGAGCTTCATCTTCGAGGCGGGGGTGCTCAAGCGCGCGGCCCGGACCGGCTGGTGGTTCGCCGGTGTGAAGCACCCGGAGTCGATCGCCGAACACTCGTTCCGCACGGCGCTCATCGGCATGATGCTCGCGGCCATGGAGGGCGCGGACCCGGGCCGGGTGTCGATGCTGTGCGTCCTGCACGACACCCAGGAAACCCGGATCACCGACATGCCGCACATCGCCAGGCGCTACCTCACCGCCGTATCCAACACGGCCGTCACGGCCGACCAGGTCGCCGACTGCCCACCGGCTGTCGCCGAGGCGATCCACGCCGCCGTCGCCGAGTACGAGGCCGGCGAGACGCCCGAGGCGATGGTGGCCCGTGACGCCGACAAGCTCGAATGCCTTGTCCAGGCCGTCGAGTACCGGCATCAGGGCATCGCCGACGTCCAGCGGTGGATCGACAGCTCCCGGGCGGCGCTCAGGACAGCATCCGCACACCGCCTCGCCGACGCTGCCCTGACCGGTACTCCGATGGCCTGGTTGAGGCCGCCCGCCGTGTGAGTGGACGCGTTTCCTTGGTGTCCTCGGGTGCTCGTGATCGACTGGGCGGGCTGACCGGAGGTGCCACCGACATGCCAACACCGCCCGCCTACCTGACGATCGCCGCCGACCTGCGCGCCGCGATCCTCTCCGGTGAACTGCCCGCCGGATCGAAGCTGCCGTCGGAATCGGGCCTGATGCGCCAGTACGACGTCAGCCGAACCGTCGTGAAGTGGGCCGTCGCGGTGCTCAAGGGTGAGGGCATCGTGGAGGGTCGGGCCGGCTCCGGGGTCTACGTCAGGAACACCGCGCGGCTGGTTCGCCACGCAGGAGGCCGGGATCTGCGCACCGGCGACGACGCGACCTCGCCGTTCGCCCGCGACGCGGCTCGCGCGGGACAGCATGGCACCCGGGAGCACGACAGCCGCCACTCGAAAGCAGATGAACGCATCGCGGCTCGCCTCGCTGTCGAACCGGGATCACCGGTGATGCGGACGACCTACCGCTTCCTCGCGGACGACGAACCGATACAGCTCTCCACCTCGTACGAGCCGCTCGCCCTCACCGCCGGCACTCCGGTGGAGTGGCCGGAAGAGGGTGCCTCCGTGGGGGTCGTCGCCCGCATGGACGCCATCGGTGTCCGCGTGGACGAGGTGGTGGAGCGGGTGAGTTTGCGGGCGGCGACGGCCGAGGAGGTCGACGCGCTCGACCTGCCGGCGCGTACCTTCGTGCACACCATCGAACGGACCTACACCGCCGGGGGCACGCCGGTGGAGACCGCCGACATCGTGTTGCCCGGTGGTCGCTACGACCTCGTCTACCGCATCCCGATCGACTGAGTAGGTGTCGTTGTCCCGGCGGAACCGTCAGCGACAGTGACCGCGACGCCGTGGCAGAGAAGGTGGGATCCACGACGTTGCTGCCGTTGGCACCAGGCCGCAGGCTGGTCGCATGTCCGGCCGTACCGTGCTGATCCTGCTGTTCGCGGGCGTGCAGAGCCTCGACGTGACCGGCCCGTTGGAGGTCTTCGCGGGCGCCGGCCCGGCGTACCGGGTGGTGACCGCCAGTTCCGGCGGCACGGCGGTTCGCACGTCGAGCGGGCTCACCCTGGTGCCCGACGCGGACCTGTCGGCCGTGCCGGCGCCGGACACGGTGATCGTGCCCGGCGGTGAGGGCACCCGCGACACCGATCCGGCGATCGTCCGGTGGCTCCGGGCGCACGCCTCGGGGGCGCGACGCGTCGTCTCGGTGTGCAGCGGGGCGTTGGTCCTGGCCGAGGCCGGTCTGCTGGCCGGCCGCCGGGCCACCACGCACTGGCGGGTCTGCGGCACGCTGGCCCGGCGGTATCCCGACGTGCTCGTCGACCCGGAGCCGATCTTCGTCCGGGACGGGCCGATCGCCACCTCGGCCGGCGTGACCGCCGGCATCGATCTCGCGCTCGCCCTGGTCGAGGAGGACCTCGGCCGCGACGTGGCGCTGGCCATCGCCCGGCACCTGGTGATGTTCCTGCGCCGCCCCGGCAACCAGACCCAGTTCAGCGCCCAACTGTCCGCCCAGGTCGCCAGCCGGTCCGGCCTACGCGAGGTGCAGCGGTGGATCGCCGACAACCCGCACGCCGACCTGCGGGTCCCGACGCTGGCGCGCCGGGCCAACCTGTCACCGCGGCAGTTCGCCCGGGCGTTCACCACCGAAGTCGGTGAGCCACCGGGCCGCTACGTCGACCGGGTACGCCTGGAGACCGCGCGCCGCCTGCTGGAGGAGGGCGACGACAGCGTCGACCGGATTGCCGGACGGTCCGGCTACGGCACGAGCGAGGCCATGCGGCGCGCCTTCGTCCGCGCACTGGGCGTTCCGCCCTCCGAGTACCGACGCCGCTTCTGACCCCGGGGAGAACTCCATGCAGATCGCGTTCCTGCTCTTCGACCGTTTCACCGCACTGGACGTCGTCGGCCCCTACGACGTGCTCAGCCACCTGCCCGGCGCGCGGGTCACCCTCGTCGCCGACCGTCCCGGCCCGGTTCGCAACGACGTCGGCAGCCTCCACCTGTACGCCGACGCGGCGCTCGCCGACGTCACCCGCCCGGAGGTGATCGTCGTTCCGGGCGGCCCCGGCCAGAACGCGCACATGCACGACGGCCCGGTCCTGCGCTGGCTGCGCGCCGTCGACCCGCACAGCACGTGGACCGCCTCGGTCTGCAGCGGCTCGCTCCTGCTCGCCGCCGCCGGCCTGCTCGCCGGCCGCCGCGCCACCACGCACTGGCTGCTCCGCGACGACCTGGCCGCACTCGGCGTCGAGACGTCGCCCGAGCGGGTCGTCTTCGACGGCAAGTACGCCACCGCCGCCGGCGTCTCCGCCGGGCTGGACCTCGCCTTCACCCTGGCCGGTCGGATCGCCGGTGACGGCGTCGCGCAGAGCATCCAACTCGCCCACGAGTACCAGCCGCAGCCGCCCTACCGGGCCGGCGATCCGGCGACCGCGCCGGACCCGGTCGTCGCGGCGGTCCTCACCCGACGCTCGGCCATCGTGGGGCGCGCATGAGCGGCCACGGGCGCGGCTACGCCGCCCTCCGGGCGACCCTCGGCCCGGTGCTGCGGGCCGCCGTCCGGTTGCGGGTCGAGGGGGTGGAGAACATTCCGCTGAGCGGGCCGGTCCTGCTCGCCTCCAACCACCTGTCCGTCACGGACTCGACCTTCCTGCCGCTCGCCGTACCCCGGCCGGTGACCTTCATGGCCAAGGCCGAGTACTTCACCGGACGCACCGTCCTGGGGCGACTCACGTCCCGGTTCATGACCGCCGGCGGTCAGGTCCCGGTCGACCGGGACGACAGGCGCGCCGCGGTGGCGTCCCTGGAGACCTGCCTGCGGGTGTTGACCGACGGCGGGGTCTTCTGCATCTATCCGGAGGGCACCCGGTCCCCGGACGGCCGCCTGCACCGCGGCCGCACCGGAGTCGGCTGGCTGGGGTTGCGGTCCGGCGCGCCGGTCGTCCCGGTGGCCATGGTCGGCACCGACCGGGTGCTGCCGCCCGGACACACCCTCCCCCGGCCGGCGCGGGTCCGGGTGGTGTTCGGCAAGCCGGTCGAGCTGGGTGTGCCGGGCGGCGACCCCGGCGACGCGCGGTCCCGGCGGATCGCGACCGACGCCGTCATGGCCGCCGTGGCCGAGCTGTCCGGCCAGGAGTACGTGCCGCGGTACGCCCGGCCGTGACGTCCCGCGCCGCCGGTCCGGCCGAGAGCGACCGGCAGTAGGCGTGAAGGCAGTGGTTGCGGCACCCGCCGATGGTGCCGCGACCGCTTTGTGATGCAGATCACTGATCTCGCTCATGCCCAGCCGTCGCGCGCCGGGGTGCACTGCCTCGCAAGTAGCCACTCACCCACCCTGAGACCCCCGGGGACCGCCCGGGCGAGCGCATACGTACTCCCCCCAACCAAACGGCATCGTCGAAGGCAGAGACGGCCTGTGGGCATGATCCACAGGGGATTCGAGGGGGATCGCATGAGGCCCGGACCGTGGCTACGGTGGCTCGCATGCCAACTCTGATATCGCCCACCACCAGCCTGTATGCCGCCTTCCAGGACTGCCGCGATGACTGGGGACCCGGTCTGCACGAGGACGGCTTCGGCATCGGCCCCGACGACGACCTGGACTCGCCCGACGGCTTCGCCGACTGGGTGCGGCGATGTGTCCGGCTCGACCACGGGGCCGGGGCGCCATGCCCCGACGAGCGGCACGCCTCCTGCCGGTGGATCGTCGAGGACGGGCAGGTGCTCGGGGGGATCGCGATGCGGCACTGGCAGGACGACGACCTGGGCCAGATCGGCTACGGCGTACGTCCCTCCGCGCGCCGCCGCGGCCTGGCGAGCTGGGCCCTGGGCGAGATGCTCCGCGAGGCCCGCACCGTGCTGGGTCTGCGCCGGGTGCTCATTCCCTGCCTGGAGGACAACCTCGCCTCGGCGCGCACTATCGAGAGCCAGGGCGGCGTGTTCCAGGGAATCCTCGACACCGGGCACGTCCGGGTCCGCCGCTACTGGATCACGCTCAGCCGCTGACCTGCCCACCGGCCGTCGGAAGGGCCGGCCGGTCGCGCTAAGGCGTCCAGTCGCGCCGGAGCAGGCCGTAGATCACCATGTCGGCGAAGCCGTCGCCGTCGTACTCGCGCTCCCGCTGGGTGCCCTCGTGGGTGAAGCCGCACTTCTCCGCGGTCCGCCGCATGGCGGTGTTGCCGGCCAGCGTCTCCAGCTCCAGGCGGCGCAGGTTGCGGTTGCGGAAGCCGTACCGGCAGAGCAGCCGGACCACGTCGGTCCCGTACCCCTGGCCGCGCGCCTCGGGCAGCAGCGAGATGCCGAGGTGGGCGTATCCGTTGAAGGTGTTGAGCCCCCACAGCGAGCTGCCGCCGAGGAACGTGCCGTCCGCCACGGTCTCGGCGAGCAGCGACACCCCGTCGTCGACCTCGGCCGGGTCGCTGATCCGCTTTTCCAGCCGGGCCCGGACCTGGCCGACGTGGTGCGGCACGAACGGGCCGTCGTCGCTGAGCAGGTGCAGTTCGGGGTCGCCGTGGAGACGGAACAGGTTCGGCGCGTCGTCGGGCGTGGGCGGGCGCAGCCGGACCCGGTCGGTGGCGAACATGCCGCGACGCTAACAGCCGGGGTACGACGCCACGAACGAGTTAACGCCGGCCGCCGGTCTGGAATGCTTCGTCCATGCCGTCCTTCCCGCCCACCTTCGCCGCCGAGGTCGTCGCGCAGCCCGCCCGGGCCCAGTTCGAGGCGTTCCTCGACGAACACCGCGACGCGCTCGACCGCTGCCTCGACGGGCTGACCGAGGAACAGGCGCGCCGGTCGTTGGTGGCCTCCCGGACCACCCTGCTGGGTCTGGTGAAGCACGCGACCTTCGTGGAGAAGGTCTGGTTCGACGAGGTGGTCACGGGCCGGTCGCGCGCCGAGATCGGCATCCCGGAGCGGTCGGAGGACTCGTTCCTCCTCGACGACGGGGACACCATCGCCGGCATCCGGCGGGCACATCGCGCGGCCTGCGAGGCGTCCCGCCGCGCGACCTCGTCGCTGGGCCTGGACGACGTCCTCACCGGGCACCGGCGTGGGCCACTCCCGCTGCGGTGGGTCTACCTGCACGTGCTGCGTGAGCTGGCCCAGCACTGCGGGCACGCGGACATCCTCCGGGAGCAGGTCGTCGCGGGCTGACGCGCGGGGGCACGTGCGATCGTCGCGCGCCGGGTACCGTGCGAACGGGCGGGACGAGGAGGAGAAAATGACCGGTGGTGGCCTCTCGTCGAAGCGGCTGGTGCGGCTGCGCGACCTGCTCAACCGGCACGTCGACGCGGGCTTCGTCCCGGGAGCGGTGACCGTCCTCGCCCGCCACGGCCACCTGCACGTCGAAGCGGTGGGCCGGCTCGCGTTCGAGGGCGCGGGGTCGGGCACGCCGATGGCGGCCGACACGATCTGCCGCCTGGGTTCGATGACGAAGCCGGTCGTCTCCGCGTGTGTGATGACGCTGGTCGAGGACGGCACGCTCCGCCTCGACGACCCGGTCGACGACCTCCTGCCCGAGCTGGCGGACATGACCGTGCTCGCCGACCCGCACGGGCCCCTGGACGCCACCGTCGCCGCGCAGCGCCCGATCACGCTGCGGGACCTGTTGGTCGGCACCCTCGGCACCGGCATGGTCCCCGCCGAGCCGGGCACCGTCCCGATCGCCGACGCCCTGGACGCGCTCGACTACGCGTCACCGGACGAGTGGATCCGCCAGCTCGGCGAGCTCCCGCTGGTCCACCAGCCCGGCGAACGCTGGATGTACGACGTCGCCGCCAACGTCACCGGCGTGCTCGTCGCCCGGGCCACCGGCATGTCCTTCGACGACGCCGTACGCGAGCGGGTCTGCGACCCGCTCGGCATGCGGGACACCGCGTTCAGCGTGGCCGCCGGAAACACCGACCGGCTGGCGACGGCGTACGCGCAGGACGACGCCCCCACCGGCGGGCCGGTCGTCGAGGACGGCCCCGACGGGCGGTTCAGCCGGCCCCGGGCGTTCGAGTCCGGCGGCGGCGGGCTCGTCTCCACCGCCGACGACTTTCTCGCTTTCGCCTCCGCCCTGCTCGCCGGCGGCGTCCACCACGGCGAGCGGGTGCTCTCCCGGCCGGCGGTCACCCTGATGACCAGCGACCACCTCACCTCGGGCCAGAAGGCGGTGTCCGGCTTCTGGCCCGGCTACTTCGACGCCATCGGCTGGGGTTTCGGGATGTCGGTCCGCACCCGCCGCACGCACCTCGGGCCCTCGGTCGGCAGCTACGGGTGGCCCGGCTTCTACGGCACCGCCTGGTACAACGACCCCGCCGAGGACATGACGACGATCGTCATGATGCAACGGGCGCACGCCGGCGACCAGAGGCTGCCGATGTGGCACGACCTCTGGACGGCCGTCTACCAGTCGATCGACGACTGACCGATGACCGGGCAACCGCACGCACCGGGTCAGGGCGGGCGACGCCGACGCGGTCTTCCGATCGGTCGGCGCGCGGTGGCAGCCGTCGTGGGCGGGGTGATCGGAGTGGCCGCTCTCGGCGCCGCGTTCGTGCTGCTGCCGGGCCTGGTGGTCGGGCACGACCTGGCCGGAGCGAGCGTCTCCGCGCCGGATCGGCTGACCGCGGTGGGTGAGGTCCGCAAGACGATGCTCCAGGCGCTCGCCGGCGTCGTGCTGTTCTTCGGCGCCTACGCCACCTGGCGGCAGCTCCGGGTCAGTCAGGACAGCCTGCGCGCCACCCAGGAGAGCAACCTGACCGACCGCTTCAGCCGGGCGGTCGACCAGCTCGGCAGCGACAAGCTGGACGTACGCATCGGCGGCCTGCACGCGCTGTGGCGGATCGCGGAACACTCCGGTCGCGACCGGGAGGCGGTCATCTCGATCCAGGCCGCCTTCCTGCGTACGCATCTGCCCTGGCCGCCGCCCGGCGCGGGAGCGCCAGCGGCGGACGCCGACATCAACGACGTCGCGCCGCTGGAGACGCGTGTCGCCGACGCCCAGGTCGCGCTGACCGGACTGGGTGTGCTGTGCCAGCACCACCGGGAACAGCGCTGGGTCAACCTCAGCGACACGGATCTGCGCCGGGCGGACTGCGACGGGTCGTGGCTGCCGGAGGTCAACCTCGACCGGGCCTGCATGGAGTCGGCGGGCCTCTTCCACGCCAACCTCACCCAGTCGTCCCTGGTGTCGACGAGCCTGCGACACGCCGACCTCAAGACCGCCGTCCTGCGCCGCGCCCGGTGCGTCGGCGCCGACCTGCGCGGGGCGCGGCTGGTGGAGGCCGACCTGCGCGACGCCGATCTCAGCGAGGCGGACCTCCGCGAGGCGAACCTGCGCAAGACCGACGCCACCGGCGCCGTCTTCCGCCGCGCCGACCTACGTCTGGCCGACCTGCGCGGCGCCGATCTCGGCACCGCCACCCTCACCGGCGCGCGGTTGGGCGGCGCTCTCGCCAGCGACCTCACCCGGTGGCCTGCCGACTTCGACCACCTCGGCGCCGGCGTCGTCGTCGCCGACGACCCCGGCCCCGAGCCGCCGCCCCTGCTCCAACCGCCCGGGATCACGACGAAGGCCCCGCGGCTCCGGTCGATCCCCTGACCGGGGATCCAGACTCACATCGACTGGTCGAGCAGCTGCCAGCCGCGGCGCAGCCACGGTTCCGTCCCCCGGCGGAGCAGATCCGCGCAGTGCTGCGCCGTGGCCCGGGCCAGGTCGGCGTCGTCCGGGTTCATCCAGCCGTCGCGGCAGGCGTCGTCGTACTCGTCCCAGTCCTCGATCTCGACCCGCCCGTCGACCTCGTGCCAGACCGGATCAAGTTCGAGGTCGACGTACCGCCACCCGCCGTCGGTGATATCCGGTGGGCGGCACACGTCGATCTCCAGTCGCCGGTCGGCGGGATCTCCGATCCACCACGCCGCCCACGGCCGATCGGCCGCCAGCAACACCACCACCGGTACGGAGAGGGTGCCACGGTCGTGCGGGGCGCCCCAGGCCGAACCGACGGGACCGTGCAGCCACGTGCCGTCGCGGTCCTGCCCGACGCGCCGCAGGTCGAACCAGAAGACACCACCGGGGCGCTTGATCTTGAACAGACGCACGGTCTCGGCGGCCATCCTGTCGTTCACTCGAGCAGCCTAGGCAGTTCCACCTCCGATGCGGCGCCCCACCGACCGCGGACCCGGCGAATTCGATCGACAGAACGATCGAGCGGGCTCTACGGTCGCGCGGTGCGCCCCGGAGAGATCGTCGTCACTGCCGAGCAGGTTCGCGCCATGATCGACGCGCAGTTCCCCGAATGGTCGGAGCTGCCGATCGTCACGCAGCCGTTGACCGGCACCGACAACGCGCTGTTCCGGCTCGGTGACTCGCTGACCGCACGGCTGCCGCGGGCGCCATGGGCGGTCGACCAGGTGGCGACCGACGCGACCTGGCTGCCGCGGCTCGCGCCGCACCTGCCGGTGCCGGTGCCGGTGCCGATCGGCCTCGGCCAGCCGGGCGGGGACTATCCGTGGCCGTGGACGGTCGTCCCGTGGCTGGACGGGCACAACCCGGAAGCCGGGCAGGACCTCGTCGACCTCGCCGTCGACCTCGCCGGCTTCGTGCGCGCGATGATCGCGATCGACCCGATGGACGGGCCGGTCAAGGAGGGGATTCAACGCGGCGTACCCCTGGCACAGCGGGACGAGCTGACCCGCCGGTCGATCGCGGCGCTGGGCGACCGGATCGACCGGCGGGCGGTGACCACCGCGTGGGACGAGGCGATGGCGGCCGACGAGTGGCCCGGACCACCCGTGTGGCTGCACGGTGACCTCCTGGAAGGCAACCTGCTGGTCGACCGGGGCAGGCTCACCGGCGTCATCGACTTCGGTGCTCTCGGCCGCGGCGACCCGGCGGTCGAGGTTCGGCCGGGCTGGAGCCTGTTCGATGCCCGCGCCCGGGCCGCCTACCGGGAGGCGCTCGGGTTCGACGAGGCGACCTGGGTACGCGGGTGGGCCTGGATGCTGTCGGGCTCGCTCTACTGGTTGGCCGACCTGTGGGACCTGATCAGCGAGCACGACCGCGCGGACACGATCCGCTCCATCGACCACATCGTCCGTCACCGCCACGACTGACCCGCGTCGAACGCGCACCGGCCGCGGCGCCTCGGGAACAGGGCCGTGCCCCGGTCAGCGGACGAGCGGGCGGTAGCGTAGGTGAACGACGCCGTTGCCGAACCGGCGCTCGCCGAGGAGCGTGTAGTCGGTGCGTACACCCGTGGGTAGTCCCGGTTTGCCGCCTCCGACGGAGGTGGGCCAGACGAGCAACTGGCACTCGTCGACCAGGCCGGCCCGAATGGCCTGCGCGGCCAGGTCGGCACCGCCGATGATGATGTCCCTGTCCGCCGTGGCCTTCAGCTGACCTACGGCGGCGGGGTCGAAGTGGCGCTCCACCCGGGTGGCAGCCGTCGGCACCTCGCTGAGAGTCGTCGAGTAGACGACCTTGTCCGCCGCCTGCCAGACGCGCGCGAACTCGGCCATGAGTTCGGACTGCGCGGCCAGCGAGGCGTCGGTCTCCCAGACGGCCATCATCTCGTACAGGCGCCGCCCGTAGAGGTACGTGCCCGCCGACCGCATGAGGTCGGTGGTGAACGCGAACACCTCGTCGTCGAGCGGGAACCAGGCGAAGGCTCCCCCCTCGTCCTCCATGTAGCCGTCGAGCGACACGTTGTTCACGTAGATCAGCTTTGCCATGCCTCTACCTTCCGGCGCACCCGCGGTGTCACCTTGATCTGCCCGCTGACCGACCGTCACGTCTGTCATCAGGATCCGGCCGGGCGTCTCCACCCTCCGCCTGTTCCACGATCGACGGGGCCCAGGTGCGACGGCATCCCGAAAGAAAGTTGCGGAGACGGTCGACTGACAGGTGCGAGGAATACCCGAACGTCCTCGGGTGGACGCGCCGCAGCCGCGGTGCGCCACCGGGACCGCGTTCAGTCAGGGCTGGCACCATGGACCCGTGCGGCAGTATCCGGTCGGGTCGCCGGCCTCCGTGCTGGCGGGCAACACCGTCGCGCTCGTAGGCCTGTTCTCGGCGAAGGACAAGCAGTTCGCCGCGACGCTCGATGCGGTGGCCGCTTCGGTGGAGGCGCACGGCGGGCGGGTGGTGAGCCGACACGTGCCGCGAAGAGTGTGCGACGTGGACGTCGTTAACCTGCTGGCGTGAGCTACGACCTGTACTTCTGGCCGTCCGGGGCAGCAGAGGATCCCCGCCGGTTGGCTGAACGGCTGGCGCACGAAGTGGCTGACGGCCTGGTGGCGGACAGGCGCGTTCTGGCTTTCCGCGGCGACCTGCTCCGCCGCTGGCCGGATCTTGCCGACACGATCGCTCCGTGGCACGACGACCTGGGTGGACGGCTGGCATGGGGCCGTACCGATCTCGCCGATCGGTTCGTCGGGGTGACCCTGCCCTTCGGCTGGGAAGGCACCAGCGCGCTCCCGTTCCTGGCCGGCTCGTACGGGCTCGACTCGTACGACCCGCAGGCCGAACAGCTGCTGTCGCCCGGGTCGCTGCCACCGGCCAGGTCGGGTCGTGACGACGTGGCGCTGGTCGAGGGGTGGGTGGCCGAGGAACACGTGGTGCGGCTGCTTCGGCAGCTCAGCGCCTACATCGGCTACGCGTACGACGATCTGGACGAGGCGGCACTGGTCGGCGCGCTCGACGACACCGACGACGAAACAGCCGACGGTTGGTTCGAGTACCCGCTGGCGGGCACGCCACCGCTGGTGGTCCGGCTGGCCCGGGCGCCGGGCGGGCGCAGTGATCGGCGTCCGCGTCGACGGCACCATGGACCTTGTCCTGGCCACCCGGATCGAGACCCTGTTCGACCTGCTGTAGCAGGGTGATCGACACCTCGCTCAGCTCGCGCCCCGACGACGGGCGGGACCGCGGCTGCCGCACAGCAAGCGCCAGGCAGCAGCAGCGACAGCACGCCGGGTGATGGTGGCGAGTGCCGGCGACGTGATGCCGCCGATCGGATATCTTGCCGGCGTGGAGATCCAGGTGCTGGAGGGCACGCTCGTCGAGGTGCCGACGCCGGGCATGACGGGCATGGACCGGCGTGCGTTCGGCGAGTTCGTCGGGCCGGGGGGTGAGCTGGCGTCGTACGCGTTCGGCTGGGTCACCGGCTCGGACCCGCACGTCGCCCGGCTGTCGGTGGGCATCGGCGCCGGCAGTCCCGGCGGCGGCACCTTCCACGCCGTCATCTTCGCCAACGAGGAAGGCCATGCGTTCTCGCTCGTCGACGTGCCGTTCGAGCGGGTCCCGCAGGGCGGTCCGGACCTGACCGCGGACCAGTCACGTGCCCACGAGGACCTGCCGTTCGTGTGGTGGGTCACCGACCACGTCATGGAACACGATCGGCGCGCCCGGTGGATGCGGCACTGGCTCCTGGGCACCACCTGCATCCAGACCGCTCAGGTCTTCGAACGCCACGAGCCCGTGCTGCGGATCAGTCACGACGCGGACGACGGGATCTGGCAGCTCATCGGTTCCAGCGACGCGGACGGCAGCAACGGCAGGCTCGGGCACCTGCACCATGCCGTCGACGAGGATCCCAGCCTGATCGACGTCCTTGACCTGCCGCCCGGGCGCAGCGCGGTACGCGCGGCCCCGGGACGACCCTGGACCTGCGACGCCTGACCTCGAGCGAGCGCCCTATTCCTGCGCGTCGAGGTCGCGCAGGGCGTAGCGGAGGTGTTCCCACTCCTCGTCGAGGATCACGTGAAGGCAGTGCACGACCGGCTCCTCGTGATCGGGTGACCACGCCGTCGGCCGCTGCTCGGCGAGCAGCTCCGGCGTGGCGTTCGCGAGAAAGTCCCGCACCATAGCCTGCCGTTCGGCCCGCAGCTCCAGTGTCTCGGCGAGACTCGGCGGCGCTGCGGCGAAGACGGACATGTCGTAGCCGTCCGTCTCGTACTCGGCGTGCGGCTGCCCGAGCGGGTGGAAGGGCCGCGGCAGTCGCAGGATCGCCTTGCCGAGCCATGCGTCGGTGGCGAACGCGAGGTGGCGCAGCGTCTGCGCGAACGACCACTCGCCGTCGATCGAGACGTCGGCGGCGCCCTCGGGCATGGACTCGACCCGGTCCACCGCGGCTGCCCAGGCCCTCTCGAGCGCCGCCCACGCCGCGCGCAGGCCGTCGAGATCCGTGGCGTTCTTCAGCTCGCGCCCGGGAAAGCGCCGGTTCAGCTCGGCCTCGACGAGCGGCGCCACGTCAACTCCGTTGACCAGCAGCGCGCCGTCCGCCAGCCAGGGCGCATCGATATCGAGGTCGCGCACGTCGACACCGCGCATCACCGCGCCGGCGAGCGTCGACCTGGTGAACCGCGCGCCTCGCAGGTCCTTGTCCACGAACGTCCTGACGTCGCCCTCAACCACGGCCTCTCTCCTCCCGTCGGCGATCGCGGCGATGCTAGCGGGCGGGACCGACAACGGGTGTGCGACGCGGCCGGGACGGCGATCCGCGCTCGGCCCGGATGGGTAAACTGCCGCACACGCATGTCGGAGCGGTGCCAGCGGGGGCGGCCATGAGCGCTGAAGACCGGATCGAACGAGCCAGAGAAGCCTGTGAGCAGGCGGTGTACAGCGGTGACACCAGCGCGTTGACCGAAGCCGAGCGAGCCCTGGACGCGGTCGAGGCAGACGTGGCGTTGGCGCGCGGAAAGGTCCTGCACGCCCGATACCAGGCCGCCGCCGGCTCGTCGGCCGCCGAGGATCCCGCCGAACTTCCGCTGTTCGAGCGCGCACTCGGGTTGTACCGCGCACTGGGCGACACCCGCGGCGAGGCCGAGGCGCTGTTCTGGATCGGCTGTCTGCACCAGTTCGTCCGGCGCGACGACGAGGCCGCGCTACCGCACCTGGAACGGTCGTGTCGGTTGGCGGCCGAGACCGGTGACCGCCGGACCCAGGCCGAGGCGCTGCGGCACCTGGGCATCGCGGCGCATGCCGCCGGCAGGTGGGACGAGGCGCGTGAGCAGCTCGAGGAGTCGTCCCGGCTGCGCCGGGCGATCGGGAACCTCCCGGGTGTGGCGTCCAACATGGTCGGGCTCGCCTACATCGCCGCGGCTCAGGGCCGCCGGGCGGAAGCGCTTGCCACGCTCGACGAGGCGTACGCCATCGCCCGTCCGCACGGCGCCCACGCCACCGTGCGGCACATCGAGCAGGCGAGGACACAGATGTGACGTCGCCCGTCAGCTCCCCGCCGCGTCGAGGTCGCCGGCGAGCGAGTCGGGGGCGCGCATCCGCCACGCGTCGGTGACCAGTTCCGTCAGGCGCTCGACGTCGACGTGCGCCAACCGCAGCATGACCAGCGGAAAGCCGTCGTAGGCGGGAGTGGTGAAGAAGAGGTCGGGCTCGCCGAGCAGCAACGCCTGCTTCTCCGCCTCGTCGCCCACGTAGAGCACCGCGATGTCGGTGCGGATGCGCCGCGGCCTGCCGGGCGTGCGCTCGGGATAGGACCAGACGAATCCCTTGTCGGCGACCCGGAAGTCGAAGCCGTCGCTGTCGATCTCGACCACGTGGGGCAGCGCCGACGCCACCCGCCGGACGTCGTCCGCGTCAACCACGGCGGTCACCCCGGGAAACCTCCTTGTGCATCGCCACACCCTGACCAAACGTGTGTCCGGGACCCGCGCACGCCGCCGGTTCGAGCAGCGACAACCTCCGCTGCCCCGCGTCGAGGCCGACGCGGATGCCGACCGGCATCGGCAGGTTCGGGCCGGCGTGTCCGAACTCGACGTTGCCCAGGACCGGGATGTCCCGGTCGCCGAGGACGTCGAGGACGATCTCGGCCAGGGTCGGGTCGGGCGCCCCGAGCCCCTCGATGGCGTGCGGGACGCCCACGACCATGCCGGCGATCCGATCGAGGACGCCGCAGTGCCGCAGCACCTGCAGGTCGCTCCACACCCACGACGCGAAGCCGCCCATCTCCTCCCAGAACAGCACCGCGCCGTCGAACCATTCGAGCGGCAGCGCGTACCGGGTCGCCTGGATCCGCATGACGCGGTTGAGCACGCCGCCGATGAGCCGGCCCTCCACCCGACCGGCGCGCCAGCACTCCCACGACGGGGTGGTGGGCAGCGCGCCGATCGCCTCGGTGCCGGTGAGCAGCGTCGAGTAGAGGCGCTCCAGTTCCGCCCGGCGCGCCTCGGGTACCGGCTGCCACGCCCCGCCGAGCCCCGGCGTGGCCAGATCGGCGTGGAACCCGACCAGGCCCGTACGCGCGTAGAGCACGAGGTGCAGCAGCGAGATGTCGCTGTAGCCGAGGATCGGCTTGGGGTCGGCCGCGATCACCTCGACGTCGATCAGGTCGAGGTAGCCGAGCGCCGTCTGACCGCCGTCGTGCGCCACGACGGCGCGCACGTCGGGGTCGCGCAGCAGCGCGTTGAAATCCTCGGCGATCTCCGCCGGGGTTCCCGCGCTCCACCAGTGGCGCCGCCCCGCCTCGAGCAGCGGCGCCCGACGCACCCGGAATCCCATCCCCTCCAGGACGGCCACCGCCCGGTCGAGGTCGGGCTCGTAGGCGGGGTCCAGCGGCCCGGACAGCGACGCGATCACGACGAGGTCTCCGGGGCGCAGGGCTCGCGGTCGGAGCAGTGGGGGCAGCGCGGATCCGGTCACGGTCCCCACGTACCCTTCGGGCCGGTCGGCGGCCGGCCGAAGATGCCGTCGCCGGTCACCGTGGCGTCGTCGATCCGGCTCGGGTCGACGCTCCACCGGCCGGCGATCGCCATCACGTCGAACTCGTCGGGTATGGCCTCGTGCCACCGGTCCCACTCGTCGTCCGACCAGTGCTCCATACCGGGCTCCCGGCGGCGGACGCCGACGCCCCGGTCGATCTCGACGGCGGTGGGCTCCCCCACGACCAGCGGCACCTCCCCCCGCTCCCCGAGGTAGCAGTAGGCGCGCAGCAGTTCACCGTCCACCGCCCGCGCCCACAGGTGGTAGTCGGGGACCCGCTCGGTGTCGAGCGTCTCCCGCTCGCGCAGGTCGAGGGCGTCGGCGACCTCCCGCACGGTACGGCCGCGGACCGCCAGCCATGTCGTCTTGAAGCAGAACCCGGCCACGGCGCACATGATCGCAGAATCAGCACCGGCCGTGCCCGCGAAAATCCGGTGACCGGCGAGGGCCACCGCCGTGACAATGTCGCCGTGGAGCAGATCGAGGTCGTCGTCGCCCATACGGAGCGCGCGACCCTGCGCGTCGGCGAGGTGTTCCTGAAGATCGACACCGACCGGGCGCGTACCGACGTCGAGGTCGAGGCGATGGCGCTGGTGCCGCTGCCCACCCCCGAGATCCTGTGGCGCCGGCCGCCCGTACTCGCGCTCGCCGCCCTGCCCGGGACGGCGCTCGGCCGCCTCGGCGAACCGTCGACGGCGTCGCCGGCGGCCTGGGCGGCGGCCGGCGCGGCCGCGCGGCTGCTGCACGACGCGCCGCTGCCCCCGTGGCCGGGACGCGGCCACGACGCGTTGGCCACGCAGCTCGACGGCGAGTGCGCGTGGCTGCTGCGCCACGAGGTCCTGCCCACCGATCTGCTCACGCGCAACCGCCGGCTCGCCGAGACGGCGCTGCGGCCGTGGACGCCGGCGTTCATCCACGGCGACTTCCAGGTCGACCACGTGTTCGTCGACGCCGACGAGATCACCGGCGTGGTCGACTGGTCCGAGGCGAGCCCGGGCGACGCCCTGTACGACCTGGCGACCCTGACGCTCGGGCACCGGGAACACCTGGCGGACGTCGTCGCCGGTTACGGCGCCGACGTCGACCTCGACCTGATCCGCGCGTGGTGGTCGATGCGCAGCCTGCTGGGGATCCGCTGGCTGGTCCAGCACGGCTTCGACCCGTACGCGCCGGGCTGCGAGGTCGACGTGCTACGGGCCCAGCAGTGCTGATCGACGCGGGTCCGGGTCAGAACCAGCTCTCCCGCATGTCCAGCGTGGTGCGGTCCAGGCTCTCCAGCAGGTCGAACCGCGCCGCCACCGTCGGCAGCTCCCACCGGTAGAAGTAACGGGCCGCCTGCCGCTTGCCCGCCAGGAACTCCCCCTCGGCGCCGTCCGGGGAGCCAAGCGCCTCCACCGCCAGCGCCTGCTCCAGCCACATCCAGGCGATCACCACGTGCCCGACCGCCTCCAGGTAGACCGAGGCGTTGGCCAACGCCAGCTCCGGGTCGCCGGTGGCCCACAGTCGCCGGGTCACCACCGCGATGCGGTCCACCGCGGCGCCGAGCTGGCCGGCCAGTTCGGCGGCGAACCCCTCGGCCTTCCAGGCCCGGGTGACCGTGCCGCGGATCGTCTCCAGCAGCGCCTCCAGCGCCGCACCGTCGCGCATGGTGACCTTGCGGCCGAGCAGGTCGAGCGCCTGGATGCCGTGGGTGCCCTCGTGGATGGCGTTGAGTCGGTTGTCCCGCCAGTGCTGCTCGACGTCGTAGTCGCGGGTGTAGCCGTACCCGCCGTGCACCTGGATGGCCAGGTCGTTGGCGGCCAGGCACCACTGCGCCGGCCAGCTCTTCGCGATCGGGGTGAGCAGTTCCAGCAGCAGGTGCGCCCGGTCCCGGTCGGCCTCGGCGGGCGCGGTCTTCTCCTCGTCGAGCAGCCGTCCGCAGTAGAGGATCAACGCGAGCGCGCCCTCGACGTAGCTCTTCTGGGCCAGCAGCATCCGGCGTACGTCGGGGTGGGCCACGATCGGCACCTGCGGCGCGGTCGGGTCCTTGTCGGCGACCGGGCGGCCCTGCGGGCGCTGCCGGGCGTACGCGACGGACTTCAGGTGGGCGGTGTACCCGAGCGCGGTGGCGCCGGCCCCGATGCCGATGCGCGCCTCGTTCATCATGTGGAACATCAGCGCCAGCCCCTGGTGCGGCTGTCCCACCAGGTAGCCGACCGCCCCGGCCCGCCCGTACGGCCGGTGCACGCCCTCGCCGAAGTTGAGCAGCGTGTTCGTGGTGCCCCGGTAGCCCAGCTTGTGGTTGAGCCCGACCAGCACCACGTCGTTGCGCGGGCCCGGCCCGTCGCCGTCGCGCAGCACCTTGGGCACGACGAACAGCGACAGGCCCTTCACCCCGGGCGGCCCGCCGGGAATGCGGGCGAGGACCAGGTGGACGATGTTCTCGGCCAGCTCGTGGTCCCCGGCGGAGATCCACATCTTGGTGCCGACGATCCGGTATGTGCCGTCGTCCTGCGGCTCGGCGCGGGTGGTCAGGTCGGCCAGGGAGCTGCCGGCCTGCGGCTCGGACAGGCACATGGTGCCGAAGAACCGGCCCTGGACCATCGGGCGGACCCAGGTGTCGACCTGCTCGGGGCTGCCGTGGGCGAGCAGCAGGTTGGCGTTGCCGAGGGTGAGGAACGGGTACGCCGACGTGCCCACGTTGGCGGCCTGGAACCAGGCGAACGCGGCGGCGGCCACGGCGTGTGGGAGTTGCATCCCGCCGATCGACTCGTCCAGCGTGGCGGCGAGCAGCCCGGTGCCGGCGAACGCGTCCAGCGCGGCCTTGACCTGCGGGATGGTGCGCACGCGCTGGCCGTCGAAGGTGGGTTCGCCGGTGTCGGCGGCCCGGTTGTGCGGGGCGAACCGTTCGGCGGCGACCTGCGCGGCGAGGTCGAGCACCGCGTCGAACGTCTCCCGGGAGTGCTCGGCGTAGCGGGGTCGCTCGGTCAGCCGGGTCACGTCCAGCCAGTCGTGCAGCAGGAACGCGAGGTCGCGGCGGGACAGCAGCAGATCGGACGAGGACACGTGGGCTCCTTCCGGTCAGCCGCGGCGCAACCCGGCGACGGCCTCCCGCAGGTCATCCTGACCGATCGGAGCCGGCGGCGCACCCTCCGCCGCCTCCCGCAGCGCCTTGGCGAGTTGCACCCGGCGCAGCGCCTCGCGCAGGTCCGCGCCGGTCAGCCCGGCGGTGTCGGCGGCCAGGGCGGCCGGGTCGAGGTCGTCGGCGAACATCCGGAAGCCGGGCCGCTCGTGCCGGTCGATCAGCTCGCGGACCATCTTGGTGAGGATCTCCGCGCGGCCGGTCTCGTCCGGCGCCGGGATGGCGATCTTCAGGTCGAAGCGGCCGGAGCGGATCAGCGAGGCGTCGACGCGTTGCGGGAAGTTGGTGGTGGCCACCACGATGACGTCGGGGTTCTCCTCGAACAGCGTGTTCATCTCCTGCTTGAAGATGCCGGCGACGGCGTTGACCGCCTGGCTGGCCGCGTCCCCGCCGGCGCCCGCGTAGCTGATGATCGAGTCGAACTCGTCGAAGAGCATGACCGTGGGCCGGCGGTAGCGGCGGGCGTCGCGGAAGATGCGCTTGATGTTGCGTTCGGAGCCGCCGAGGTACTTGTCCAGGATCTCCGGGGTGCGGATCTCCTCGAAGTCCGCGCCGATCTCGTTCGCGAGGGCCCGGGCCAGCATGGTCTTGCCGGTGCCCGGCGGCCCGTACATCAGGATGCCCTGCGGCCGGCGCGCGCCCCAGCGGGCCATCGCCTGCGGGTGCCGGAACGACACGGCCACCTCGCGGAACCGGGCCACCACCTCGGCCAGGCCGCCGACCTGGTCGAGGGTCACCGTGGTGCTGCGCGGCTCGGCCACCGCGACCGGTCGCCGCCCCACCCGGTACGTCCGTCCGCGCAGCACGGTCGGCTCCACGCTGTCGCCGGCCAGTTCGCGGACGGCCTGGAACAGCAGGCCGAGCACGGCGATCAGCTGCGCCGGACCCACCTCGGCGCTGGGCACGTCGGCGCGGATGCGTACCGTGCCGTTGTCCTGGTCCACCCGGGGCCGCACTCCGGCGGCCTCGGCGGTGTGCAGCACCGCCCGGCCGGCCGGGTCACGCGGCGGGGTGACCAGCGCGGCGCCGGCGGGGCGCAGCCCGAGCCGGCGGCCCGCCTCGGCCGCCGCCCGGCCCACCGCGGCGGCCGGGCCGTCGCCGCCGCGCGCGGCGAGCCGCTCGGCGAGCAGCAGGCCGACCGGCCCGGCCAGCCCGAGGGCGAGCAGGCCGGCCGGCGCGGCCTCCACCCGCAGGTACGCCTCGAAGCGGTGCACCGGCCGCCCGGCGACGGTGTCCACGCGCACGGTGCAGCGGACCTCCCGGACCGGGGCGGGGAAGTCGCCGCCGGCCACCAGGTCCACCGGCCCGTCCTGGGCGGCGGCGAGCAGCCCCGCCGCGTCGACGACGCGTAGCTCGGCGCCGAGCAGCGGCACCACGTCCTCGTCCGGCCGCACCTCGTACCCGGTCATGGGTCCTCTTCCCTAGCGGCGACGTCTCCTGCGAGTCTGGCACCCGCCGGCGCGGGCGGCCACACGTCAGCCGGCCGCCTCGCCGAGCAGGCCGTCGACCAGGTCGCGGGGCAGCCCGTAGGTGTCGTGCAACCAGTGGTAGTCGCGTTCGGTCAGCGGGCCCCGCGCGCGCACCCGGTCGACCAGCGGCCGCCCCCGTCGCAGCAGCCCCCGGAAGCGGCGTTCCTCGTCCGCCAGCGCCTGCCGCAGCGGGTCGGGGTCGACGCGTTGGCGGAACCGGCGCGCGGTGTCCTCGTGCAGGGTCGTGGGCAGCTCGTCCAGGCCGCGCTCCGGGTCGTCGCGCCACAGCACGGTCAGCGCGCGGCGCAGCAGCCGGCGCAGCACGTAGCCCCGGCCGGTGTTGCTCGGCCGGACCCCGTCGCCGAGCACGACCACCGCGCAGCGCAGGTGGTCGGCGACCACCCGCAGGTCCGTGCCGCGCAGGTCCCACCGGTCGCGGACCGTCTCCACCCACGGGCGCAGCCCGTCACCGGTGAACACCGACCGGTCGCCGCGCAGCACCATCTCCAGCCGTTCGAGGCCCATGCCGGTGTCGATGCTGACCAGCGGCAGCGGGGTGAGCCGGCCGTCGGGGTGGCGGTGGTAGCGCATCTGGACGTGGTTCCACACCTCCACCCAGCGCTCGTCGCCGCTCGGGGTGCCGGTGGGCGGCCCGTCGCCGGTCCACACGAAGATCTCCGAGTCCGGTCCACACGGGCCGGTCGGGCCGTTGGACCACCAGTTGTCCTCGCCGAGCGCCTCCACCGGCACGCCGAGCCCGGTCCAGGTGTCCCGCGCGGTCTCGTCCGGACCGACGCCGTCGGTGTCGCTCCCCGCGTGGACGGTCGCGTGCAGCCGGCCCGCCGGAATGCCGTACCCGTCGGTGAGCAGCTCGTAGCCCCAGCGCAGGCTGGTCGCGATGTCGTAGTCGCCGAGCGACCACGAGCCGAGCATCTGGAACACGGTCAGGTGGGTGCGGTCACCGACCTCGTCCAGATCCGTGGTGCGCAGGCACCGCTGCACGTCGACCAGGCGGCGTCCGCCCGGGTGCGGGCGCCCCAGCAGGTACGGCGTGAGCGGGTGCATGCCGGACGTGGTGAACAGCACCGGGTCGCCGGGCGGCGGGACCAGCGAACTCTCCGGCGCGTCCCGATGGCCGTGCCGGTGGTAGTGGTCGTGGAAGATCCGGGTGATCTCGTCGGGTGTCATGGCGGGTGCCTTCCGGGTACGGGCGTCCGGACGGTCCGCGCAACGGTGGCGTGACACGACGACGCCGGCGGACCGTTTCCGGTCGCCGGCGATGAATGGGCAGGTCAGGCGGCGGCGGCCGGCGAGCGGGAAGCTCGCGCGGCGGCGGCGGTGACAGTGCGCCTGCTCTGCATGCCCCCACGCTAACCCGCCCCACCCCCTCCCGCCCACCCCATTCGCGTCAGAGGGTGGTCGCGGGGGTGGGGGTGAGCAGGCGGCGGTAGAGCGCGTCCATGCGCTCTGCCTGCGCCTCCCACGTCCAGCCGCGCAGCGGCGAGTCCGGTCCGTCGTAGGCGGCGCGGTAGCGTCCCGGATCGGCGAGCACCGCCCGGACCGCGCGGGCCAGGTCGGCGGCGTCCCGGGCCCGGAACACCTCGCCCTGGCCGGTGGCCCGGACCGTGTCGGCCATGGTGCGCACGTCGCTGACCACGATCGGCAGCCGCGCGTGCGCGTACTCGAAGAACTTGGTGATCAGCGCGATCTCGTGGTTCGGCCAGTGGTGCAGCGGGATGAGCCCGACATCGGCGGCGGCGAGGAACGCGACGAGCTGCCGGTGCGGCACGTACGGCAGCACGTGCACCCGGTCGGCGACCCCGTGCCGGGCGGCGCGGGCCACGACCCGGCGGACGTACCCGGCGGCGGGGTCGCCGACGACCAGCGCCAGGTGCACGCCGGGCAGCCGGGGCAGCGCCTCGACCACGGTGTCGACGCCCCGCTGCGGCGCCATCGCGCCGCTGTAGACCAGCAGCGGGGTGTCGGCGGCCAGGCCACAGCGGGCCCGCAGGTCGGGCGCGGCCTCGGCGCCTGGCGAAGCGACGACCACGGACCCGACGACCGGCGGCGGCACGACCTCGGCCGTCGCGACCGGGGCGTTGAGCACGACGGTCGGGCGCTCCGGCAGGTCGTGGTCGCGGACCAGCAGGTCGGCGAGGGTGTCGGAGACGGTGACGACGGCGTCGGCGTGGCCGACGTACTCGCGGACGTAGCCGAGATGGGCGGGCAGCCAGCGGGCGTTGTCGCGGCGGGGCCGGGCGCCGGGCAGCCACTCGTGCGCGTCCCAGACGAGCTTGACGTCGCGTCCCTGGGCGCGGGCGCGCTCCACGGCGCGGGCGGCCACGCCGAGCATCCGGAAGTCGTGCGCGTGGATCAGGTCGGGACGCACCGCGTCGAGGACCGGGCCGGCGAGCCGCTCGTACGCCCAGAGTCCGGGCTCCAGCCGGCGCCAGGCCCGGTCGCCGAGCCGCGCCCGCCAGTAGCGGACCTGGGCGTGCTCCACGGGTCGGCGGGCCAGCCGGGCGGCGCGCAGCGGCAGCCCGCCCCGGGTCACCAGACGCCGCCGCAGCCCGGCCACGCCGCCGGGCGACCCGGACGCGCCGGGCAGGGCGGGGCGGGGGGCGTCGAGGGGCAGGACGCGTACCTCGGCGTCGCCGAGCTGCCAGCGGCGCTCGGCGTCGACGTGGGCGCAACCGAGCAGGGTGACGTCCCATCCGGCGTCGGCGGCGGACCGGGCGGCCTTCTGCACCCGCGAGTCGCCCTCGACGGCGTTGTCGACCAGCATCACCACCCGGCGGCCGGCGCGCGGCGTCGCGACGTCGCGGTCCATCGGCGACCACACCCCTTCAGCTCGTCGGCCGGACTGGGCGCGAGTGTACGGGGAGCGCGACGCCGCCAGGACCGCGGTGGAAGCGCCCTGAGCTGCGAAGACACCGAGTGTGCAGGTGCCGGCGGGCGAACGTTCACCCGCCGTGCACGGGTCGGTCAGACGGCGCCGGAGGCGACCAGCGTGCCCGGGGCGGCCGGCTGCCGACGGTCGCGCCGGTTGGGCAGCGACAGCCGGATGACCTTCCACCAGGCGGAGGCGACCTGCTTGGGCAGCGGGCCGGTGGTGTAGCGCAGGCCGTACCGGTCGAACAGCGCCCGCACCTGCGGGGCGATCTCCTGGTAGCGGTTGCTGGGCAGGTCGGGGAAGAGGTGGTGCTCGATCTGGAACGACAGGTTGCCGGTCATGAGGTGCAGCAGGCGGGGGCCGCTGATGTTGGCCGAGCCGAGCATCTGCCGCAGGTACCACTCGCCGCGCGTCTCGCCCTCGATCGAGGTCTTCTCGAACGTCTCCACGCCGTTCGGGAAGTGCCCGCACATGATCACCGAGTGGCTCCACACGTTGCGCAGCAGGTTGGCGGTGAACGTGGCGGCGAGCGTGGACAGGAACGAGGGGCCGGAGAGCAGCGGGTGCACCACGTAGTCCTTCAGCACCTGGCGCCGGATCTTGCGGCCGACCGCCCTGGCCTTGGCCCGGAACGCCGGGTCCTTGAGCCGCTTCTGCTTGAGGTGGTCGCCCAGCTCCATGTCGTACGCGGCGATGCCGTACTCGAAGAAGCACGCGTTGAGCAGGTTCCACACCGGCTGGCCCAGGTGCATCGGGTGCCAGGGCTGGTCCTCGTCGACGCGCATGATGCCGTACCCGAGGTCGTTGTCCTTGCCGACCACGTTGGTGAAGCGGTGGTGCAGCTCGTTGTGCGACTGCTTCCACTGGTCGGCCGGCGAGACGTGGTCCCACTCCCAGGTGGTGGAGTGGATCTTCGGGTCACGCATCCAGTCCCACTGGCCGTGCAGGACGTTGTGCCCGATCTCCATGTTGTCGAGGATCTTGGCGACCGTGAGGCCCGCCGTGCCCACGATCCAGGCCGGCGGGAACAGCGAGAAGAGCAGCACCGCCCGACTGCTGATCTCCAGCGTCCGCTGGGTCTTGATCACCTTGCGGATGTAGCGGGCGTCCCGCTCCCCCCGGTCGGCGAGGACCCGGTCCCGGATCGCGTCCAGTTCCTTGCCGATGATCTCGATGTCCTCGGCGCTCAGGTGGGCGATCGGGTTGTCGGCCTTCTTCTGGATCACGGTCACGTCGGTGGCTCCTTCAGAGATCGATGTCGCAGGTACCGGCAGCCGCCGACACGCAGGTCTGGATGGCGACGCCGTCACCCGGCACGGCCGTGGTGACGTCGCCGTTGCGCAGGTCGCGTACGGCGCCCTGGCGCAACGGCACGACGCAGCCGAAGCAGATCCCCATCCGGCAGCCCGAGGGCATGAGCACCCCCGCGTTCTCCCCCGCGTCGAGCAGGGTGGTGGCGCCGTCGGCCTCGACGGTCACCCCCGCCCCGGTGAAGGTCACCGTGCCGCCCTCGCCCGGCGTGATCACCGTGGGACGGAACCGCTCGGTGTGCAACAGTTCTGCGGCGGCGCGTGCCGCCCAGTGCGTCTCGGCCGCGTCGAGCAGGCCGATCGGGCCACAGGCCCAGGTGTGCCGCTGCGCGTGATCGGGTACGAGGTCGTCCAGCTCGGCCACGTCGAGCAGGCCGGAGGTGTCGGTGTGCCGTTCGACCAGCCGTACCGTACCGCGCTCGGCCAGCGCCCGCAGTTCGGCGCCGAAGATGACGTCGTCACGGGTGGGGGCCGAGTGCACCAGCACCGCGTCGGCCCGGTCCAGGAGCCCGGACCGGAGCATGCCCATGACCGGCGTGATGCCGCTGCCGGCGGTGAGGAACAGGACCCGCTCGGGCACGGCCGTGGGCAGCACGAAGTCGCCCTGGGCCTGGTCGAGCTGGACGATCGTGCCGGGTCGGATCCGGCGGACCAGGTGGTTGCTGACCTTGCCGTCGGGGATGGCCTTCACCGTGACGCTGATCCGGCCGTCGGCCGCGCCCGGCGCCGACGTGACCGAGTACGCGCGCCACTGCCGGACCCCGTCGACGTCCACGCCGAGTCGCACGTACTGCCCGGGCAGGTGGCCCCGCCAGCCACGACCGGGTTGGATCACCAGCGTGGCCGCGTCCCGGGTCTCCGGGCGGACGGCGACGACGCGACCACGCAACGGCGCGCCGGCGCGCAGCGGCGCGACCATGTCGAGGTAGTCGTCCGGGAGCAGCGGCGTGGTGACCGTGCCGGCCAGCCGCAGCAGCCTGTCCCGGAAGGAGACCTTCTGGGGGCGGCGGTGGGCAGTTGTGGTCATATGACCAGCGTGGCTGCCCAATCGCATAACATCTTGACCGGCAAAGGTGAAACGGTCGCAGGTTTTTGTTCGAAGGGAACAAGATGACGCAGGAGGCCGGGACGGGCCAGCGCGCAGCCCATCTCGATCTCGACGCCGGCGTGGCGGCGACGCTGCGCGAACGGCTGCCCATGGTCGCCGAGCGGACGGTCACCGCGATCACCGCCGAGGTCCCGGACTACTCGGGCGCGCTGACCGGGACCATGCGGGAGAAGATCGAGAACGCGGTACGCATCGCGCTCGGCACGTTCCTCCAGCTCATCGAGGGTACCCAGACGGCCGACCCGAGCACGCCCCTGGCCCCCGCGCTGGAGGCCGCCTACGCGCTGGGCAGCGGCGAGGCCCGCTCGGGGCGGAGCATGGACGCGTTGCTGGCCGCGTACCGGGTGGGGGCGCGGGTGGCCTGGCGGGAGGTCTCCACCACCACGGTCCGCAGCGGGTCGGCCGCCGAGACGGTGGCCGAGTTCGCCGAGCTGATGTTCGCCTACATCGACGAGCTGTCGGCGGCCAGCGTGGCCGGGCACGCCGACGAGCTGGCCAGCGCCGGCCGGGTGCGCCGCCGCAGCCTGGAACGGCTCACCCAGCAGCTGCTCGCCGGGGAGCCGGAGGAGTCGCTACGGGCCAGCGCCGAACGGGCCGACTGGCCGCTGCCGCAGACCCTGACCGTGGTGCTGCTGCCCCGCCGGCACCTGCGCGCGGTGCTCGCCCTGCTCAACCCGCACACGCTGGAGAGCGGCGAGGACCTGCCCGGGATGAGTCCGGCCGAGGAGCTGGCGGTGCTGCTGGTGCCGGACGCGCACGGCGGCCGGCGGCGTCAGCTCACCCGACTGCTGCACGGGCACCGGGCGGTGCTCGGCCCGGCCCGGCCGTGGCACCGGGTCGCCGCGTCCTACCAGCGGGCCACCCGGGCGCTCGCGCTCGGCCTCGGCGAGCCGGACGCCGGGCCGGTCGACACCGAACGGCACCTGGCCACCCTGCTGCTCAGCATGGACCCGGAGGCCCTGGCCGACCTGCGCGCGCAGGCCCTCGCCCCGCTGGCCGTCCTGCCGCCGGCCACCGCCCACCGGCTCGCCGAGACGCTGCGGTCGTGGCTGCTGCACCAGGGGCGACGCGACGACGTGGCGGCGGACCTCTTCGTCCACCCGCAGACGGTCCGCTACCGGATGGGCAAGCTCCGGGAACTGTTCGGCGACCGCCTGCACGACCCGGCCACCGTCCTCGACCTCACCATCGCGCTCGCCGTGCCGGCGGAGCAGGGCGGGGCCCCCGCCTGACGGTCCGCCGGGCCCCGGGTCGCCGGGCCCGAACGGCCGGGTCGTCCGGCCCTGTCCCCCACCCGCGCCGGCGGGCAGGGTCGGAAGGGGACGAGCAACGAGGAGGCGCCACCATGAACCGCTCATCGACCGGTGTCGAGCAGACCCCGACGGTACGGGTGCTGGAGGCCGCGGCCCGGCAGTCCCTGCACGCCCCCTCGGTCTTCAACACCCAGCCCTGGCGCTGGCGGGTCACCCCGGACGCGCTGGAGCTGCGCGCCGACCCGGACCGGCAGCTCACCCACACCGACCCGGACGCCCGGCTGCTCACGCTGAGCTGCGGGGCGGCGCTGCACCACGCCCGCGTCTCGCTGACCGCCGCCGGGTGGGCGGTCACCGTGGAACGGATGCCCGACCCGGCCGATCCGGCGCTGCTGGCCCGGCTGCGCGCCACCGGCCCGGCGGACCTGGACGTGCCGGCGGGACGGCTGGTCGACGCGATCCCGCGCCGGCGCACCGACCGCCGCGCGTACGGCGACCGCCCGGTGCCCGAACCGGTCCTGGCCCGCCTCACCGACGCGGTCGAGGCCGAGGGCGCGCACCTGCACGTGGTCCGGCCGGACCAGATGCCGATGCTGGCCGTCTCCACCGGCCGGGCCGCCGACGCCGAGCTGGCCGACCCGGCATACCGGGAGGAGCTGCGCCGCTGGACCAACCGGCCGGCGGACAGCGGCGACGGCGTGCCCGCCGCCACCGCCGTGCGACCCGCGCCGAGGCGGGTGCCGGTGCGCGACTACGCGCCCGGCGGGGCGGCCGGGCTGAGCGCGGGCGCGGACTTCGACCGCGGCGCGGCGTACCTGATCCTGTTCGGTGAGCGCGACGAGCCGGCGGCCTGGCTGCGCGGCGGCGAGGCGTTGTCGGCGCTGCTGCTCACCGCGACCGCCGAAGGGTTGGCCAGCGCGCCACTCAGCGACGCGATCGAGCTGGCCTGGCCCCGCCGGATGATGCGTGACCTGCTCGCCGGAATCGGCGCGCCGTACCTGGTGGTCCGGGTCGGCTGGGGGCCCGACGCCGAGCTGCCGCCGGCGCCGCGCCGCACGCCGGCCGACGTCATCGAGGTGGTCGCGCCGCCGGAGTGACCCTCTCGTCGTCCCCCTCCGCCGGGCGGCGGAAGGCGGTCCAGAGGTTGAAGCCGAGGATCGCGACCGCGAACGTCGCCCAGAGCGCGAGCAACGCCGGGGAGTGACCGTCCCGGACGAACCGGGGCAGGGCCACGGCCAACAGCACCACGCCGAACAGCGCCGAGGCGACGGCCATCACCCGTGCTGCCCGCCGGGCGGGCCGCGGGCCGGGCGGACGCCGCTCGGCGGTGCGCGCGGCGAGGGCCCGGCGCAGGGTGGTCCCGACCATCGTGACCGCCGCCGCCAGCCAGAGGACGGGGAACCACGAGAACGGTTCCGTGACGAGCCGCAGCACACCGTAGCCGGCCAGGACCGCGCCGAGGGTCGCGATGAAGAGGTCCCGCTGCCGTGCGCTTCCGGACATGCGTGGACGTCTACCCGGTCCGGCACCACCGCATGCCCACGTCGACCGGGGCCCGGACGGCCGGAGGGGGCGCTAGTCTCGGCGGGTGTTCGAACCGGATCCGGCCGACGCGTTCGTGGTCTTCGGCGACCAGGACTCCGGCTGTCTGTCCTTCGGCGTGCGGGCGGCGGGCCGGCGCTGGTTCGTCAAGCAGGCCCGGACGCCGCGGGCGTGGGTCTCGCTCACCCGGGCCCTCGGGCTGCACGCCGCCGTCCGGCACCCGGACATCGTCCGGCCGGAGCTGGTGCGCGACGGCACCGACGGGCCCACTCTGATCTACCCGTGGTGCGCCGGCACCGTGCTCAACCACGCCACCGTGCACGGCTCGGACCGCGCCGGCCTGGCCCGCTTCCAGCGCCTGCCGGTCACCGAGGCGCGCGCGGCCCTGGCGGTGATCCTCGACGCCCACCTGGCCGTCAGCGCCGCCGGCTACGTCGCGGTCGACCTGTACGACGGCTGCTTCCTCTACGACTTCGACGGGCACCGGATGCGGCTGATCGACCTGGACGAGTACCGGCCGGGCCCGTTCGTCCTGGACTCCGAGCGGTTGCCCGGGTCCCGCCGCTACCTCTCGCCGGAGGAGACGACCCGGGGCTCGCTGATCGACGAGCGCACCACCGTCCACGCGTTGGGCCGTACGCTGCACCACCTGCTCGACGCGCCGTCGGGCTGGCGGGGCGGCGACCGCGCCGCGGCGGTGGTGGAGCGGGCCACCCGGGCCGACCCGGATGCGCGGTACGCGTCCGTGCCCGACCTGGTCGAGGCCTGGCGGAACGCCTGACCGCTGACCGCCCGACCCCGCTCGTGGGTGGCGTGGTGCCAGGCCAGGACTGCTGATCGTGCTGTTGCCGGCCCTGGGACCGGGACAGCTCTGGCTGCGCTACCGGGAGAACCGGGCGACGCTGCGTGCCTTCGGGGCCGAGCTGCACGCCGAGGCGTCCGCGGTGCTCACGGCGATCGCCGCCGCGCCACCGCCGCCGTTCCGGCTCCGACTGCTGCGGTCGCTGCGGACGCTTCTCGACCTGGACCCGCCGGGGCAGCGCCGTCGTCCGACGTCTGGTCCGCGCTAGCCGCCGGCCAGGACCTCGCGGAGGCGGGCGGCGAACTCCTCCGGCTTGCCGCCGTAGCCGAACCGACCGTCGAGGAAGCCGCCGTGGTGGCTCGGGAACACCGTTGCCTGCTGCCCGAGCAGCGCGGCGGTGCCCGCCGCGGTGCGCGCCGTGTAGGTGCCGGCCGACTCCTCCCCGACCGCGACCACGATGCGGGTGGACGCCGCGCCGAGCCGGCCCGCGTCGGGCCGGTAGTCGGTGACCGCCCAGGAGTTCTGCGACAGCAGCGGATCGTCGCGGGTGCCGTCGTCCTCCGTCGACAGGCCGAACGCGGCCGGGTCGGGCGAAGGCTGCGCGAAGTAGGCGTCGGTGAACTCGCCCTGCCAGGACGTCATCGCGATGAAGTCGGCCATGCCGGCGCCGTTGCCCCCGGCTCGGTACGCCTCGGAGAAGCGGGCGCGGGCCCGCTCGGCCCCTGCCGCGTCGGGGAGCACCGCGTTGATCGGCGGCTCGTGCGCCACCAGCGTGACGACGTCGTCGGGATGGGTGGCGACCAACTCGAGGGCGGTGACCGCGCCGCCGCTGCTGGCGAAGATCTCGACCGGCCCGGCGCCGAGCGCCTCGACCAGCAGGTGCAGGTCGGCGGCTTGCTGCTGCGGGGTGTGGTCGGACCGGCCGTCGGTGCGCACGCTGCGACCCAGCCCGCGCGGGTCGTAGGTGACCACGGTGCGGTCGGCGAAGTGCCCGGCGAGCGCGTCGAAGCCCTCCGCCGTCATCGGCTGGCCGATCATGAGCAGCACCGGGCGGCCGTCGGCCGGCGGCAGCGGCCCACGGACGTCGTAGACCAGGTCGGCGCCGGGCACGGCGAGCGTGTGGATCCCTGTCGTCATGGCGGTGACCCTACGACCCCGGTCCGACATCCGTGGCCGCACCGCGCCGAGCGGGTGGCCCGGCCGCGAAGGCGTGCCGGCGGTACCGGCCGGGGCGGTGCAAACACCCGCCCGAACCGTCGGCCGGCGCATAGCGTGTGGGCAGGGAGGCAGCCTGGGCAGGAGGCGGCCGGAGCCGGAGGGGGACGCCGTGACGGAGCCGGAAGAGGAACAGGAGAAGACGCGCAAGACCGATCAGGTGCTGTTCTCGCCGGACGGCGACCCGCACCACACGCTGGCCGAGGCGCCCCAGCCGGACGAGCACCTCGACGTCACCGCCACGGTCGACGACCGGACCGAGGTCGTCGACGACGAACAGTGACGGTCGGGAGCGGCACCGCCGGCGGGCCTGGGGCGTTCGCCACCCGATCGCGCGAACCAGGTCTTAGCGGTCGAGCCTCTCCGGCTCGGCCGCGCCCGCCCGGGCCGACGGCCTGACGGCGGGAATCGCGCTCAGACCGGCGGGATGCCGGAGCGGCCGATCGCGGACATGTCGCCGCCACCGATCTCGGTGGTGTCGCCGGGCGGGCGCGGCTGGCCGGTGGCCTCGGTCCGGTCCTCGACGCAGGCGTCGCCCCCGCCGTGCATCAGCTCCCCGACGGCGGCCAGCGCCGACCCCTTGTCCGGGCAGGGCCGGCCGGTGGCGAGCACCTGGCCGTCGTCGCCCAGGACGGTGAACCCGACCGTGCCGTCGGGCTCGCTCTCGATGACGAACTTCACCGTGCCTCCCCCTCGGGTCAGCTCACGCCCTGGGACTGCAACCACAGTTCCAGCAGGCCCAGCTGCCACAGCTTGTTGCTGCCGGCGGCGGCCTGGGCCCGGTCCGGCTCGGTGAGCAGCTCGTCGACGTACGCGCGGCGGAACAGGCCGCGCCGGCGCGCCTCGGGCGCGTGCAGGGCCTCGACCACCAACTCTCGCACGGGACCGTCGACGTTGCGCAGCGCAGGGACCGGGAAGTAGCCCTTGGGCCGGTCGATCACCTCGGCCGGCAGCACCTCGCGGGCCACGTCCTTGAGCACCCCCTTGCCGCCCTGGGCCAGCTTGTGCTCGGGTGGACAGGCCGCGGCCAGCGTCACCAGGTCCTGGTCGAGGAACGGGGTACGCACCTCCAGCCCCCAGGCCATGCTCATGCTGTCCACCCGCTTCACCGGGTCGTCCGGGAGCATCAGGTGGGTGTCCAGGCGCAGCACCGCGTCCACCGCGGTCTGCGCGCCGGGCGCGGCCAGCTCCGCGGCGACCAGCTCGCCGCTGGCGTCCCGGTCACAGGCGTACGCCGGGTCGACCACCCGGTTCAGCTCGGCGTGGTCCCGGTCGAAGAACGCGGCGGTGAACTCGGCGGCCGCGTCCGCGCGGGCCGCGTCGGCGAGCCGGTGGTGGTAGCCGTAGCCGGCGAACACCTCGTCGGCGCCCTGCCCGGACTGTGCCACCTTCACGTGCCGGGCGACCTGCTCGGAGAGCAGGTGGAACGCCACCACGTCGTGGCTGCCCATCGGTTCGGTCATGGCCGTCACGGTGGCCCGTACGGCCGGGCCGAGGTCGCCGTCGGCGAGCCGGATGCGGTGGTGGTCGGTGTCGAACGTGCGGGCGACCAGGTCGGAGTAGTGGAACTCGTCGCCGGCCTCGTCGCCCCGGCTGTCGAAGCCGATGCTGAACGTCTGGAGGTGGTGCTGCCCGGCCCCGTCGAGCAACGCGACGATCATGCTGGAGTCGAGCCCGCCGGAGAGGAGCACCCCGACCGGCACGTCGGCGACCAGCCGCCGGCGTACGGCGGTGCGCAGCGCGTCCCCGACCGCGGCCCGCCAGTCGCGGGCGTCCATGCCGTCGTGAGCCGGGTCGCGCCGGTATTCGGGCCGCCAGTAGACGTGCTCGCGGCTGCGGCCGTCGGACTCCACCACCCGGACGGTGGCCGGGGGCAGTTTGCGCACCCCGCGCAGGATCGTGCGCGGCGCCGGCACGATCGAGTGCCAGGACAGGTAGTGGTGCAAAGCGACCCGGTCGATGCCGGTGTCCACGTCGCCGGCGGCGAGCAGCGCCGGCAACGTGGAGGCGAAACGCAGCCGGCCGGGTGACTCGGCGAGGTAGAGCGGCTTGATGCCCAGCCGGTCCCGGGCCAGCACGAGCCGGCGCCGCCGCCGGTCGACGAGGGCGACCGCGAACATCCCGACCAGGTGGTCGACGAACCGCTCACCCCACTGCGCGTACGCGACCAGCACCACCTCGGTGTCGCTGGTCGATCCGAAGGTGTGCCCGGCCGCCCGCAGCTCCTCGCGCAGCTCCGGGTAGTTGTAGACGCAGCCGTTGAAGACCAGGGCCAGCCCGAGGTCCTCCCGGACCATGGGTTGGCCGCCGGCCTCGGACAGGTCGATGACGGTCAGCCGGCGGTGCCCGAGGGTAACCCAACCGTCGCTCCAGAGCCCTTCGCCGTCCGGGCCGCGCGAGCGCATGGCCTCGGTCATCCGGGTCACCGCGGCCCCGTCGGGGGTGGCGCCGTCGAAGCGGGCCTCGCCGCTGATCCCGCACATCTCAGCGGCCGCCGGTCAGTCGCGGAGCACCCACCAGGCACACCTCCCGCCGCGCCGTCCCCCGGGCGGTTCGCCGGGTCCGCCGTCTACCCGGCCTGTGACGGAGGAAACCCGGGATGGGCGGTTGGCGAGCCGGAACGGGCGGACCGTCGTACGGTGGCGGTACGGGCCATGTCCCCGGGCGGTCCGGCCACGGGACGTGGCCATGATCAACAACGCCTGCCAGGAGGACGTGTGTTCGCCAATCCCGAGGAACTCCTGCGTTACCTCAAGAACGAGGACGTGAAGTTCGTCGACGTACGTTTCTGTGACCTGCCCGGCGTGATGCAGCACTTCAACCTGCCGGTCGAGTCCTTCGACGACAGCGTCTTCACCGACGGCCTCGCGTTCGACGGTTCGTCGATCCGCGGCTTCCAGTCGATCCACGAGTCGGACATGCTCCTGCTGCCCGACGTGGCGACCGCGTTCGTCGACCCGTTCCGGGCGCAGAAGACGGTCGCGTTGAACTTCTTCGTGCACGACCCGTTCACCCGGGAGGCCTACTCCCGGGACCCGCGCAACGTCGCCAAGAAGGCCGAGGCCTACCTCGCCGCCAGCGGGATCGCGGACACCGCCTACTTCGGCGCCGAGGCGGAGTTCTACATCTTCGACTCGATCCGCCACGAGACCTCCGCGCACCAGTCGTTCTACTACATCGACTCGATCGAGGGCGCCTGGAACACCGGCCGGATCGAGGAGGGCGGCAACCGCGGCTACAAGACCGCCTACAAGGGCGGCTACTTCCCCGTGCCCCCCGTGGACCACTACGCGGACCTGCGGGACAGCATGGTCCGCCGGATGGTCGACGCCGGTTTCACCGTGGAGCGCTCGCACCACGAGGTCGGCACGGGTGGCCAGTCCGAGATCAACTACAGGTTCTCCACGCTTCTGCACGCGGCCGACCAGCTCCAGCTCTTCAAGTACCTGATCAAGAACGAGGCGTGGGCGCACGGCAAGACGGCCACGTTCATGCCCAAGCCGCTCTTCGGCGACAACGGCTCCGGCATGCACACCCACCAGAGCCTCTGGCTGAACGGTGAGCCGCTGTTCTACGACGAGACCGGCTACGCCGGCCTGTCCGACACCGCCCGCTGGTACATCGGCGGCCTGCTGCACCACGCACCCTCACTGCTGGCCTTCACCAACCCGACCGTCAACTCCTACCGACGCCTCGTGCCCGGCTTCGAAGCCCCGGTCAACCTGGTCTACTCCCAGCGCAACCGCTCCGCCTGCACCCGCATCCCGGTCACCGGCAGCAACCCCAAGGCCAAGCGCGTCGAGTTCCGCGTCCCCGACCCGTCCGCCAACGTCTACCTCGCCTTCTCCGCGATGATGATGGCCGGCCTGGACGGCATCAAGAGCAAGATCGAACCCCCGGCCCCGATCGACAAGGACCTCTACGACCTCCCGCCGGAGGAATGGGGCGACGTCAAGCAGGTCCCCGGCTCCCTGCCGCACGCGCTGGACGCGCTCGCCCAGGACCACGACTACCTGCTCGACGGTGGGGTGTTCACCGACGACCTGATCTCCACCTGGATCGACTGGAAGAACGCCAACGAGGTCGACCCGGTGCGCCTGCGGCCCACGCCGCACGAGTTCGCGCTCTACTTCGACTGCTGACCCGGGCCCGCGCCGCCCCCGCGTGTCGCACGTGGGGGCGGTGCTCCGGGGAAACCGCATCCGGCGGGCACCCGGACTCGTACCGTCGAGGCATGGCCCCGCCGCGCGACGACGCACCGACCGGACCCGCACTCCGGTGGAGCCGTCGATGAGGCGGCGGCCCGCCACCGCCACCTCCGCCCCGGCGATCCCCGCCACCCTCACCCTCGGGGTCGAGGAGGAGTTCCTGCTGCTGGACCCGGAGACCGGGGAGAGCATGCCGGTCGCCGACCGGGTCCGCGACGCGCTGTCCGGGACCGCCCGCGAGCAGGCCCGGCAGGAGTTCCGGCACAGCATGGTGGAGATGGTGACCCCGGTAAGCCCCGACCTGGCACGACTGCGGGACCACCTGGTCGCGCTGCGCCGCGCCGCCGCCCGCGCGGCCGCGGCCGTCGGCGCGCGACTGGTCGCCGTCGGCGCCACCCCGGTCTGCGAGGCCCACCGCACCGTGCCGGACGAGCAGCGCTACCACGACATGTCCCGCCGGTTCGGTCCGGTCGCCCACGACCCGGCGGTCTGCGGCTGCCACGTCCACGTCGGCGTGCCCGACCGGGAACTCGCCGTGCAGGTCTGCAACCACCTGCGGCCGTGGCTGCCGGTGGTGCAGGCGCTCACCACGAACTCCCCGCTGCACGACGGGCGCGACACCGGGCACGCGAGCTGGCGGTCGATGCAGCTGGAACGCTGGCCGAGCATCGGGCCCACGCCGCACTTCGACTCCGCCGCCGACTACGACGCCACCGTGCAGGACCTGATCACCGCCGGAATCATGCTCGACGCCGCGATGGTCTACTGGTACGCCCGGCCGTCCGCCTCCTACCCGACGGTGGAGGTCCGCGTCGGCGACGTCTGCCCGACGGTCGACGACACCGTCCTGGTCGCCGGGCTGGTCCGGGCCCTGGTCGCCACGATGATCGACGAGGTGGGCGCCGGCGTGCCGGCCCCCCGCATCCGCGACTGCCTGGTCGCCGCCGCGCACTGGCGGGCCGCCCACGACGGCGTCGACGGTGAGCTGGTCGACCTGCGCACCGGCCGACCCCGGCCGGCCTGGGACCTCGTCGACGACCTGCTCGTCCTGGTCGCGCCCGCGCTCACCCGGCACGGGGACCGGGACCTGATCCTGCGCGAGGTGGACCGGGTCCGTCGCGACGGCACCGGGGCCACCCGGCAACGACGGATCATGGCCGACACCGGCGGGAACGTCCGGGTGGTGCTCGACCACCTGGCCGCGCAGACCACCGCGGACTGACCGGCGGTGGCCCGCACCGCGTCGTCAGCGCAGGCCGGCGAAGAGGTCGTCCTCCGGCGTGGACGCGCCGGTGCGGTCACGGACCCGGACGAACGTCTCCATCCCCATCAGCTCGGTGAACCGCTCCTGCCCCAGGCGCAGGAAGAAGATGTTCTCCGCCTGGCTGGCGTGCGCGGCCAACGAGGCGAACTTCTGCCCGCCGTGGGCGCGGGTGTCCACCCAGGTGGTGATCTCCTCGTCCGGCAGACCCAGCGGCGGCATCTCGTCGGCGGCGTCCGGCTCGGGGAACTCGACCCCGATCTCCTGCATCACCTTGCCGAACTCCCGGAACGCGCTGCGCGGCACGGTGGTCCAGTAGACCTTCGCCGGGATGTCGGTCCGTTCGACCGCGGCCATCGTGATCCGGTGGGCCTGGATGTGGTCGGGGTGACCGTAGAAGCCGTTCTCGTCGTAGGTGACCACGACGTCGGGGCGGTAGCGCCGGATCAGCTCGGCCAGCCGGTCGGCCGCCTCGTCCACCGGCGTGTTCCAGAACGCGCCGGGCGCGGAGTTGGTCGCCCAGCCCATCATCCCCGAGTCGGCGTAGTCGAGCGTCTCCAGGTGGGTCACCTTCAACGCCTCGCAACTGGCCGCCAGCTCGGCGCGGCGCATCGCCACCACGGACTGCGGGTCGTGTCCGTCCTCGCCCGGCTTGACGCCGTCGGGGCCGTCGCCGCACCGCCCGTCGGTGCACGTCACGAGCACCGTCGTGACGCCCTCCGCCGCGTAGCGGGCGAGGACGCCGCCGGTGCTGGTCGCCTCGTCGTCGGGGTGCGCGTGCACCGCCATCAGGGTCAAAGATCGCTCTGCCACCCCGTCACCATACGAGCAGGAACCGACGAACTAGCATTGCCCGGTCCGCAGACGGCGACGGAAGCGAGGCGCGATGGGTTGGCTCCGGCGGTTGCTCGGTGGCGATCGGGTCGACCTGGACCCCGGGCGTCAGCAGGCGCTGCTGCGGGACGTCCGGCACTCCTACGGCGCGCACGCGCCGGTCCGGTTCCCCGACCAGGTCGACGCGATCACCCGGTTGCTGTCCGACGACGACGGTCTGGTGGTGGCCGCCGGGATCGTGTGCGAGGCCGCCGAGGAGGCCCACGCCGACCTCCAGTTCCAGGCGCAGGAGGTGTTCCGGCGCACCGGCCGGCGGCTGCTGGTGCACAGACGCAACTACCGGCCCCTGTGGAAGGAGGCCGGTCCGGCGCTGCGCTGGCCGCTGGGCGCCCTGCCGAGCGGATTGCACCCGTACGCGCAGGTGACGGCCGCCGTCGAGGTGGTCGGGGCCCGGGCGGACCGCCTCGACCGGGTGACCGACCCGCAGCCGTTCGTGGTGCGCCTGTTCGAGGTGCTCGACCTCACCACGGCCGGGTGGGAGTTCGGCCGGGTGCGGGTGGACATCGACAGCGTCGCCCTGGTGGAACGGCTGACGGGCACCGCCGCGCGGGTCCTCGCCGCGATGGACGACCCGCCCCGGCTGCCGCCGGCGGTGCGGGAGATGATGCGCCGCAACCACACCGTCGACGTCTACGACCCGGCCGGGCCGCACGTCGTGGGCCGGATCAACCCGGGCGCGCGACTGCGCGAGACGCTGCTGGCCTGATCCGGGCACCCACCCGCCGTCCGATCCCCACGAAGGACACCCGCATGAGCCGCCGTCCGCCGGAGGGGGACGCGCCGGCCGCCGCGGTCGGCGCGTCCCGCGTCGGTCAGGTGGTGGTGACGGTGAGGGACGTCGGCGGGTCGTTGGCCCCGTTCACCGACCCGATGAAGCCGAAGGTGGTGGACGCGCCGGCCGCCAGCGCGCCGTTGTAGTCGACGTTGCGCACCGTCACGTTCGCGCCGCTCTGGCTGTGCGTGCCGCCCCAGATCTGGTTGACGACCTGGCCGTTCCGGAACGTCCAGGAGACCGTCCAGCCGCGGATCGCGGTCGCGCCGGCGGTGACGGTGACCTCGCCCTGGAAGCCACCCGACCACGAGCCGGTCACCGCGTACGTCGCCCGGGCGCCCGAGGGCGCCGGCGAGCTGGTGGTCGGCGTCGGCGTCGGCGGCGTACCCGGCGTGGGGGTGAGGGTGGGCGACGGCGTCACGCCGGGACGGGTCGCGCGATAGGTGTGGCCGGCGCGGACGGTGAGCTGGACGACGTCCGTCTCCGGCCGGGTGGTGGCCGGCGAGCTGCCGTCGGCGGCGTCGACGAGCACGAAGCTGCCGGTGAACAGCCGGGACCGCAGTCGCAGCGTCCCGTCCCGGTCGGCGCGGACGCCGATCTCGTTGGCCTGGCCGTTGCTCCAGGCGAGCCCGACGGTGTAGCCGCCCCGGCCGCGCAGGCCGGTCACCCGCCCGGTGGGCCAGGCGCTCGGCAGCGCGGGCAACAGGTGCAGCTCGCCGGTGTGGCTGTGCAGCAGCATCTCGGCGATGCCGGAGGTGGCGCCGAAGTTGCCGTCGATCTGGAACGGCGGGTGCAGGTCGAACATGTTCGGCGCCAGCCGGTCGGTGCGGACCAGGTCGCGCAGGAGCTTGTGGGCGCGGGCGCCGTCCTCCAGCCGCGCCCAAAAGTTGATCTTCCAGGCGAGGGACCAGCCCGTGCCGTCGTCACCCCGCAGTTCCAGGGTCTTGCGGGCGGCCTCGTACAGCGCCGGGGTGCCCCGCCGGGTGATCTGGTTGCCGGGGTGCAGGCCGTACAGGTGGGACACGTGCCGGTGGGTCCGCTCGGTCTCGACCCAGTCGGCCAGCCACTCCTGGACGTTGCCGCGGGAGCCGACGCGGCTCGGCGGCAGCCGGTCCCGGGCGGTCCGCACCTGGGACCGGAAGGTGGTGTCGACGCCGAGGACCTCACCGGCCCGGGCCGCGGCGTCGAACAGGTCGCGCAGGATCTGGTTGTCCATCGTGGGTCCCGCGCAGACGCTGGCGTTCGCGTGGTGCGACAGCTCCGGGGAGTTCGACGGGTTCGTCACCAGGTAGCCGAGCGTCGGATGGGCGACCAGGGTGTCGAGGAAGAACTGGGCGGCGCCCTTCAGGGCCGGATAGTGGGCCGAAAGGAAGCCGAGGTCGCCGGTGAACAGGTAGTGGTCCCAGATGAGGGTGCTCAGCCAGGCGCCGCCGGTCTGCCACATGCCCCACAGCGCGCCGTCGACGACGGAGGCGCCCCGCCAGGCGTCGGTGTTGTGGTGGGTGACCCAGCCGCCGGCCCCGTACTGCGCCTGCGCGACCCGAGCCCCGGTGACCGCCAGGTCCCTGACCATGTCGAAGACGGGCAGGAAGCACTCGGACAGGTTCGTGGTGTCGGCCGGCCAGTAGTTCATCGGCAGGTTGGCGTTGATCGTGTATTTCGAGTCCCAGGCCGGTGCCAGCGAGTCGTTCCAGATGCCCTGGAGGTTGGCCGGCTGGGTGCCCGGACGGGAGCAGGAGATCAGCAGATAGCGTCCGTACTGGAACAGCAGCGCGGCGAACTGCGGATCGTCGCTGGTCGCGTGCTGGGCGATCCGGACGTCGGTCGGTTGGTCGGCGGCGGCGGTGCGTCCCAGGTCGATGCTGACGCGGCCGAACAGCGCCTGGTAGTCGGCGAGGTGGCGGCTGCGCAACTGGTCGACGGCGACGGTCCGGGCGGCGGCGAGCCGGTTGCGGGCGATGCCCTGGTGGTCCCCGTTGACGGTGCGGTAGTCGACGTAGCTGGAGGCGATCGAGATCAGCATGGTCACGCTGGTGGCGCCGGAGACCCGTAGCGTGCCGCCGGAGCTGCTGACCGTGCCACCGGTCGCGGCGGCGTGGGCCAGGGCGAGGAAACGCACCGAGCCGGTGACGCCCTCCATGGAACCGGAGACGCCGTCGAGCCCGATGGTCGCGCCGTCCGGGCTCGACACGGTGGTCCGCTGCGGACTGTCGAAGGTGGCGGAGAACGTGATCGCGTCGGCCCGGTCGGCGGTCAGCCGGACCACGATCACCTGGTCGGCCGCGCTGGCGAAGACCTCCCGCTGGTGCCGTACGCCGCCCCGCAGGTAGGTGGTGGTCACCGTGGCGGTGGTGAGGTCGAGGGTCCGCCGGTACTGGGTCGTCCCGTCGGCCGAGCCGAAGGCGAGCCGGAGGTTGCCCACGGTCTGGTAGGCGAGCTGGCCGCCCGGGCTGCCCATCATGGTCTGGTTGATCAGGTCCTGCGCCGAGGTCCACTGGTCGGCGAAGACCCGCCGCCGGATCTCGGCCAGGTTGGCCGCGCCCCGGGTGTTTGCCGAGTCGTAGGGGCCGCCGGCCCAGACGGTGTCCTCGTTGAGCTGCAGCCGTTCGGTGTCGATGTTGCCGAACACCATCGCACCGAGACGCCCGTTGCCGATCGGCAGCGCGCGGAGCCAGTCGGTGCCGGCCGGCTCGTCGTACCAGAGCGCCAGGTCGTCGGCGGCCAGCGCCTCCGGTGGCGCGGCCGAGCCGGCGCGGGCGGCGGCGGTCCAGGCCGCCGGCAGCAGCGCGGCGCCGCTCCCGGCCGCCGCGGCCTTGATGACGTTCCTTCGGGTCACTTCGGACATGGTCTCTCCAGGTCACGCGGATCAGAGACGGTTGGGGTCGCTGTTAGCGTTAACAGGCGCTGCCCACGCGCCCCTGCCCGATGTCTGCGCCCGAGCTCCCGTACGCGCGCCACATCTGCTGATATGGACTGTCGTGGATGAGAACACCGCGCGTCAAGAAGCGGGAACGGGTTTTGCGAACGTTGCCATCCCTGCCCCCGGGTCGACCCGGCGGGCCGACCGGGGCGCCGGACCGACCGGCCGGCCCACCCGGGTCACGTGCAGGATGCGCCCGGGCTCGACGTCCAGCAGCGCGCCGAGCGCGTCGCGACTGCCAGGGACGTCGACGAGCTGGCTCAGCGGATGGGCCGCCAGCCCGGCCGCCTGCACCGTCAGCCACACCCGCAGCAGCACCCGTCCGAACTCGACCTGCCCGGCCTCGTCCAGGTCGGCGGGCGCGACCAGCGCCAGCAACGCTCCCCCACGCGCCAGCGGATCACCGCCGGCGGCGGCGAGCGCCCGCGGCAGTCCCAGCGGTCGCAGCACCGGGTACGCGGCCAGCGCCGCCCGCAGTCCGACGGCCGCCGGCCGGGACAACCCGAGACACCTGTCGGTCAGCCCGTCCGCCCGGTAGTCCCGACGGGCCGGGTCGAGGCGCAGCCACCGCCGCAGCTCCGCCACGACCGCTGGGTCCCCGTACACGTGACGGTCGGCGGCGCGCAGCAACGCGCCGACCCGCCCACCGTCCGGGACCACGTGGACCGCGCCGCCCGACCGACGGGCGACGGCGTCCACGGCCGCGACCACGTCGGCGTCCGGCCCGTCGGTGAACCGGCCCCGGTCGGTCCGTCGGTCCCACACCTCCGGGGTGCGAAACGGCGTCCGGTACGGGTGCCGCGCTGGGCGCAGCCGGCCCACCCGCCGGTCGGCGGCGTCGAGGTCGGCGACCCAGCCCAGCCGCAGCCCCGCGTCGGCGGCGACGATCAGGCAGGTCTCCACGAACGCGCCCAGCGACAGCCGCAGGTCCCGCCCGGTCGGGTCGCCGGCCGGCAGCGCGTCGGCCGGGTCCCAGCCCACCGTGACCGCCCACCGCTCGTAGCGCAGCCGCCAGGGTTGGGTGTTGTGCGCGCTCGGAGCCCGCCAGCACAGCGGCTCCAACGCGCGGAACGCGGCGAGGTCCATGTCAGCGCTCCCGGGCGTAGAAGGTGTAACCGTGCAGCGGACGGCCGCCGAGCCGCCGGAACTGGGCCGCCGACGCCGGGTTGTCCCGCCCGACGTAGGTGCTGCGCAGCGTCGTGTAGCCGCCGGCCCGCAGGTGGTGGTGCAGGTGCGCGGAGAGCAGCCGCTGGTAGCCGCGCCCCTGGAAGTCCGGCACCACGCCCTTGACGATCAGCACCGCCTCCCGCCGGTAGCGGCGACGGCGCGCCAGCAGCCGCAGCTGGTTGACCGGGCGCAGGTCGCCGCGCACCGCGACCAGGAACGCGCTGATGTCCGGCACGCAGAGCACGAACGCCACCGGCCGGCCGTCCCGGGTCAGGTGGAGCAGCAACGACTCGTCGAGCAGGTGGGCCAGGCCGTCGGTCTGCCGGCGCAACTGCGCGGCCGAGATCGGCGTGTAGTAGCCGAGTTGGGCGAACGAGTCGTTCAGCATCCCGCGCAGCAGGTCGAGCTGCGCGTCCAGCCGCCGCACGTTCCCCCGGTGCAGTTCCAGCCGCGCGCCGTCGGGCTGCACGCCGAGCTGGGGCGGCGGCCCGTCCGGCGCCGGGACCGGACAGATCCAGGTGTCGGAGACGAACCGGCGGGTGAACCCGTACGCCTCGTAGGCGGCCGGGTAGCGCGGCGGGTTCCAGGCGCTGTCCACGAACCCCCGGTCGTCGAACCCGGAGGTGATCACCCCACCGGCCTGGTTGGGCAGCAGCGCCACCGGCCCGAACAGCAGGTCCCGGTCGGCGGCGGCGTGCCCGGCGATCGCGTCGAACAGCGGCTCGGCGGCCGGCGCGGCGAACTCGGTCAGCCCGAACAGCTGGCACCGCCGGCCGAGCTTCGCGTCCAGGTCCGCGTCGGTGTGCAGGGTGGTCCGGGCGACCACCGCGCCGGTGGCGTCGCGCAGCACGTACATCGGCACGCCGTCACGCCACCAGCGGCGGATCTGCTGACGCGGCGTCGGCACGTAGCGGGGCTCGCCCGCGTACAGCCGGTCGGTGAGGGCGACGAAGTCCCGCAGGCCACGTCGGTCGGTGACCCGGGTGAACCGGTGGCCGCTCACCGGCGCACCGCCGGGCCGGTCGTCTCCGCGCCCAGCGGCGTGAAGGTGTCGATGTGGCCCATCGCGCCGTCCTCGGCCCGCCACGCGCCGTTGGAGTAGCCGTCCGGGGACGCCGTGTAGAGCCGGATGAACCCGGCGGTCGCGTTGCGGGTGCCGTCGGTCAGCCACGTCATCAGCCGCCGGTGGTGCCGGGTCCGGGCGAAGCGCAGCATCGCGTCCCGGTCGGTGAAGAACGCGATCGTGCCGAGCGTGAGCGGGAACTGCCAGTAGACGGTGTGCCAGCAGTAGCCGGACATCCGGCGCATGTCCCGGACCATCCGGAACCAGTCGGGGGCCAGCCGCAGCAGCACCAGCGGGTTCGCGTAGCGGGTACCGCCGATGAACATGGCGCCGGCACGGGCCTGCGCCGGGGCGCGGGAGAAGTCACGGGTACGCACGGGTCACCTCACCAGGTAGGCGTTCTTGAGCTTCTGCCGGCCGGCGAACGGACCGTGGTCCGCCTCGTGCAGCTCCACCCGCAGGTCCCCGGCGGTCGGGTCCTCCACCAGGGACTGCGCGAAGTCCCGCGACACCGAGGCCAGGTGCCGGCGTACCCCGTCGCGGCACGCGTCGGCGAGCGCCGCGCGCTGCGCGGCGGCCAGCGGGCGGCGCAGCTCGACGTGGATCACCGGCCGGGTCTCCAGCGCCGCGTCCTCGTGCAACGCCAGGCAGAACCGGCTGATCTGGGCGGCGTGCGGGTTGCCGGTGTACAGGCCGTACTCGACGTCCTGCGGGTAGAGGTTCGCGCCCAGGTAGGACACCGTGGAGTCGGCGCGGCCGAACAGCAGCAGCACCGGCAGCGTCATCCGTTCCTCGGCCACCGCGGTGCGGAACTCGGCCCGGCGCACCGGGTCGGCCGCCGCCAGCTCGACGATCCGCCGGTACGGCACCAGCAGCGCCTCGTCGCCCACGTTGTAGCGCAGCCGGGGCTGGAGCACGTGCGGGCCGGTCACGGTGCAGACCAGCTCCCGCCGCTCGTTGGTCTCCAGCCAGGTGGCGAACGGGTTGTACTGGAACACCATCGGCAGCCGCTGCTCCCCGGCGCCGAGCAGCTCCGCGCGCAGCGCGGCGTCGGTACGCAGGCGCCGTCGCAGCCACACCGTGAACCGGGTCTCCGCGCCGATGCCGATGGTCAGGTCCGACGCGCCGTACGCCGAGCGCACCCGCACGAACCGCTGCTCCAGGTAGTCACGCAGCGCCTCGGTCATCCCCTCGCCGCCGCAGCTGCCGAAGATCCGGTACCGCGACCAGGGGAAGTCCTCGGCGTCCAGCCGGTCCCGCAGGTGCTTGAGGAACGGCGGGTACGCGGTGACCAGGTAGTCGAAGTCCGGGCCGAACTCCCGCAGCGTGTCGACGATCTTCCCCAGGTCCGGCCCGGTGTTCTTCACCACCGCGATCCGGGCCATCGCCGCGCCGGTCGTGGTCCCGGTCGCCCAGGCCCCCATCGAGTACGCGTTGATCACGAACGGTCGGCGCATCGGGAACGCCAACCCGGTGTAGCCGGCGATGTCCCGGTGCACCGCCCGCAGCTCCCGCTCGCCGCGCGGCCAGTTGAACGGCCGACCCGACGACCCGGCCGACTCGTCGACCACCACCCCGTGGCGCGGCAGCCGCCCCCGCCAGCAGCGGGCGGCGGCGGCGTGCGCCACCACGTACCCGGGCTTGTCGGTCTCCGGGAAGTCCCGCAGCCGGCGGCGGACGCCGGCCGGGCGGGCCCGCAGGAACGCCCGGTAGGCCGGCACCCGCCGGGCCGCCCGCACGCAGGTCGCCCGCGCGTTCGCCTCGGCGAGCCCGTCGAGCAGCGGATGGTGGTGCCGGGCCAGCCACCGCCAGCCGGCCGGACGGCGGCCGACCAGCCGGACCAGCGCCGCGACCCACCGGGCCACGAGCGACAGTGCGGCCACGGCGGGCATCGGCGTCTCGACGGTACGCAGGACGGCGGGTCGGTGCAGCGTCTCGGCCATGCCCAGCATCCTGTCGACGCCGCGTCGCCGGCACCTGAGCCGCGCGACGGTGATCGTGCTGAGTACCCGTACCCAGCCGCCGGTCAGGCCGCCGGCGGGCCGTCGCGCCGCACCGGCGGGCCGAGCAGTTCGTGCAGGTCGGCCTCGACGAGAGCGAGCAGGTCCGCGCCGAAGACGCAGAGGGTCCGCTCCCACGGGTGCCCGAACGTGCCGAAGCGGAAGTCCTCCGCCAGGAAGATGGCGTAGTCGCCGTCCGGGTACGGCGACATCGGCCAGCCCGGGTCGCCGGGCGGGTCGAGGTTGTCCGGCCCGACCAGCGCCGGCCACACCCGGTAGCAGGTGTGCTGCCAGTCGAGGCAGAGGATCGTGTCTGTACCGGTCAACGCGGTGACCGCCGCCCGGACGACCTCGACGAACCGGTCGTCGTCCGGGTCACCGAGACGCCAGGTCACCGACGGAGTCGGCTCGGTGATCGCCGGGAAGTGCCGGACGGACGGCCGGAAGTGGAACCGGGCGTCGAAGCGGTCCCAGACCTCGGTGTAGTCGTCCCGCAGCTCGCGGTAGGCCCTGCTGACCACGGACGCGTTCACACCCAGCCGCGTTGGCTGGCGTGGACACCCGCCTGGAAGCGACTTGCCGCGCCCAGGCGTTCGGTCAGGGAGGTCATCATCCGCTGGACACTGCGCACCGACACGGCGAGCTTGCGGGCCGCCGACTCGTCGGTGTGGCCTGCGGCGAGCAGCCGGATCAATTCGCGTTCGTGCGGGGTGAGGCCCTGCTCGTCCGGCGTGGTCTGCTCGGCGAAGGGTGTCGCGGTGCGCCACACCTGCTCGAACAGCGCGACCAGTCCCGCGACGACGCCCGGACTTCTCAGTTCCAGGGCGCCCCGTCGGGGGTCTTCCGGCTCGATGGGCACCAGGGCCGTGTCGCGGTCGACGATGACCAGGCGCATCGGCAGCGTCGGCGCGGTGCGCGACTCGGCGCCCAGACCGGCCATCCGCCGGGCGTGCGCGAGGGTGACCGGGTCGTTGCGGAAGCTGTCCTGGTAGACGTTGCGGATGCGCACCTCCCGCTGTAGCGCGAACTGGTTGAGCGGTCCCTCCGCCTGCAGCGTGTCCGGGCTCTGCCCGCGGCCGGTCGTGAACGACAGGCACTCGAACCGCGCGGTCTGGGACAGCTCGGCCAGACGGTCCCGGACGGCGTCGATCCCGTCGAGGACCCGCCCTTCCCGCACCTGGTGGCGGTCGTCGTGGGCGGTGGCGATGGCGGCGATGGCGGCTCTCGTGGCCTCCACCTGCCGTTGGCGGACAGCCACCTCGGCCTCGACCTTGGCCAGGAGCGCCATCAGCCCCGCCTGAGGGCGCACCAGCCGGGCCTCACCGCCGTCGGGGTCGAACCGCACCAACGCGAGGTCCGCCAGGAGGTCCAGCGCCTCGCGCACCTGATCAGGAGAAACGCCCAGGTGCCCGGCCAGACCGGCGACGTTCAGCTCGGGACGGTGGAGCATCGCCCGATAGACCAACTCGTGTTGCTCGGACAGTCCTAACAGGTCGAACATCGCCCCTCCCCCGAGTCGGCCGCCGACGGCCATTCTGCCGCGCCGGGATTCGGCGTGGTGTCCCGAACGAGGGGCTGGCGGAAAACCGCCGGGCGGGCTCGCGCCAGCCCGGACCTGCTGACAACGCCCGGGCGGACCGCGATGCTCATTTCAGGCCAGCGCGGATCACCGCAAAGCCGAGCAAGCAGCCCCGCAATTGTCGAATTCACTCCATCGGGAGGCAGATCACCGTGTCCGAAATCGCCACCGCACCTCGTCGTCTCGTCCTGATCGTCACGCTCGCTCTGGTGGTCTCCGTCGCGTTCCTCGTCGGCGGCGAGGCGCTGACCGCGCTGGCCGAAGGCTTCGGGTGGGGCAACCCGCCGGCCGGCACGCCTGCGGTCTCCGGCTGGACGGCTGGGCTGCCCACCCGAGACGGGGTCTGAGCGGTGGTGGCGACACATCTCCGCATCGCGCCGCTCACCGCCACGCCCATGGTGGACCCGGCGGCAATACGCGAGGTGCTCTCCGCGCGGTGCAGCGCGGGAAATGGCGTGGAACACATTCGCGTCCGCGCCGGTCCGCACGGCGCCGACATCATGGCATTCGTCGACACCGAAGACGTGGACGAGGCCGGCCACGCACTCCGCCGGCTCGTCCAAGAGGCCATCGCCGACACCGTCTGGCTCCGTCCGTGGCGAATCGTGTAGCCGCGGAATCCCCTTTCTCCGTTCTCTTCATCCCGCAATCAGAAATTCCTTACCGGAAGGCGAAGAAATCATGTTGATCCGACGACTCACCGCCATGACGCTCGGCGTCACCCTCGCCGCCGGCCTCGGCATCGCCGCCGGCGTCGGCGCCACGATGACCGAGGTGCCGCAGGCGGCGCACGCGGCCTCCAGCGTGGGCGGTCAGATCAGCCGCGACGAGATCCTCAGCCGCGCGCAGTACTGGTACGACAACCGCGGCAGCATCACCTACGACCAGTACGACTTCCACCACGACCAGGACGGCAAGGACTACCGTAAGGACTGCTCCGGATACGTCTCGATGGCCTGGCATCTCTCGACCTCGGCCTGGACCGGCAACATCGGCAAGGTCGCCACCCAGATCAGCAAGAACAGCCTCCTGCCCGGGGACGCGTTGAACTCGCCCACCGAACACGTCGTCCTCTTCAAACGCTGGATCAACCAGTCGACCGGCACGTTCGAGTACTACTCGTTCGGCTCCACGCCGGTGAAGATCGCGACCGACACGCTCACCGGCGGCGCCGACGGCCTCATCGATTCCCATCCGGCGAGCAACTACGTCGCACTCCGCTACCGCAACGTGATCGGCAGCGGGGAGACCCCGGTGCGCGACCCCTGGATCGCGGACGTGACGGGCGACGGTTTCCACGACCTGGTGGCCACGAAGGCCGACGGCTCGATGTGGCTGTTCTCCAACAACTACAACCGGGACAGTGCCATGCCCTACGGCGACGTCCGGCAGATCGGAAGCGGCTGGGGCAACTACGACCGGGTCATCAACGCCGACGCGAACGGCGACGGCTTCGCCGACCTGCTCGGCGTCAAGTCCGACGGCACCATGTGGCTGTTCTCCAACAACTTCGCCCGCGACGGCGGCGCGCCGTACGGTGACGTCCGGCAGGTCGGCACCGGTTGGGGCAACTACGCCCGGATCGTCCCGGCCGACGCCAACGGCGACGGCTTCACCGACCTGCTCGGCGTCAAGTCCGACGGCACCATGTGGCTGTTCTCCAACAACTACACCCGCGACGGCGGCGCGCCCTACGGCGACGTCCGCCAGGTCGGCACCGGTTGGGGCAACTACGCCCGCGTCGTCCCGGCCGACGCCAACGGCGACGGCTTCACCGACCTGCTCGGCGTCAAGTCCGACGGCACCATGTGGCTGTTCTCCAACAACTACACCCGCGACGGCGGCGCACCGTACGGCGACGTCCGCCAGGTCGGCAGCAGCTGGGGCAACTACCCCACCATCGTTCCCGCCGACGCCAACGGCGACGGCTTCACCGACCTGCTCGGCGTCAAGTCCGACGGCACCATGTGGCTGTTCTCCAACAACTACACCCGCGACGGCGGCGCACCGTACGGCGACGTCCGGCAGGTGGGCAGCAGCTGGGGCGGCTACAACCGCATCGTCTGACCCGTCCCCCATCCGAACGCGCCCGGCCCTGGCCGGGCGCGTTCGCCCGTCACCCGCTCCGCTGGGGGCCGGGCCACAGCCGGCTACGGCCGTAGCCAGCTGTCGCCGTTCGTCTGATGACTCCGCCGGGCCACGCCGGCGAGCAGGTCGGCCACCTGCACCCGGGGATCGTCCCGGGAGTCGGTCGTCACCAGGCCCGCCAGCGGTGACTCCTCTACCGGCCGTCCGGTGCCCTCGGCCAGCGCCCGCTGGAGGCGACGCAGCCGGTCGGCGGTGAGCGCGCTCTGCTCGTCGTGGACCACCAGCACCCGCCGTCCGTCGCCGCTCCAGGACAACACGGTCTCGGCCAGCGCCGGCAGCAGCGGTTCCAGCGGGGGCGGGATCGACCGGTCGTCGTCGTAGAGGCGGGCCTGGACGGCGGCCACCCGGGCGCGGTCGAGCCCGGTGAGGACGGCGTCGGCGGGCGCGTGCCGCGCCAGCGCGTCCCGGGCCCGGAGGAACCGGTCCACGCTGCCGTCGCCGGCCCGGTCCCGACGCTTGGTCCGCAGCATGTCGACGAACGCGGCCAGGAAGGCGGTCCAGTCGGCGCCGGCCGCGCGCCCGACCCGGTGCAGGGCGAGGGCGGCCTCCCGGTGCGCCGGGGCGAGACAGGTGCCGGCCGCGTACGACGGCTCCGCGATCAGCAGGTCGACGACGCGGGTGGCGAGGAAGAACTGCTTGTCGACCAGGTGCACGTGCGCCCGTCCGCGCAGCGCCGCCAGGAACCACTCCCGCGCCACGGCGGCTTCCGGGCGGCGCAGGAACTGCCGGGACTTGACCTCGTGCGGCGCGGACCGGAAGTCCGAACGCAGGGACGTGAGCAGCGCGGACGCCTCGTCGGCGCGGAGGTCGACGCTCGCGTGGGCGATCACCGGCGTGGCGGGGTCGAGCAGGTTGGTGCCGGAGAACCCGGACTCGTCACAGGCGATCTCCACGACGGGACCGGTGGGGATCCCGGCCGGCGGCAGCCCACCCTGCAACGGCAGCCTCGTCCCCGGTCCCACCCGCCCATGCTCGCCGACGCGCCCGGATCGGTCCAGGGGATTGCCGCCCGTCCCCGGACACGACGGCGGGAACCGGACGACGCGTTCGTGATCACACTCACCGCGTCGCCGACGTGGCCCCGACCGTTGAGTGGGTACGACAGGTAACCATGACGTCGTCTACCGAGGTGGTCATGACCCATGTGCCCGGCCCCGTCGACCCGGCGCGGCTCCAGGAGGTGCTGGACGGCCCGTGGGCGGCGGTCCGCGACGCGCACCGGACGCAGCTCGACGAGCGCTTCCTCCCGGTGTACGGGGAGACCGGCGACGAGGCACGCGCGCGGATCACCCGGTTGCTCGCCGAGCTGCCGACCGAGATGGGCATGCCGTCGGCCTTCCCCGCCGAGTACGGCGGCCGCTCCGACATCGGCGGCTCGATCGTGGCCAGCGAGATGCTGGCGCAGGTCGACCTGTCGCTGATGGTCAAGGCGGGCGTGCAGTGGGGGCTGTTCGGCGGCGCGGTGATGGCGCTGGGCACCGAGCGGCACCACGACGCCTATCTGCGCGACATCGTCGCCGCCCGGCTGCTGGGCTGCTTCGCCATGACCGAGACCGGTCACGGCTCCGACGTCCAGCAACTGCGCACCACCTGCGTGTACGACCCGCGGACGCAGACCTTCGACCTGCACACCCCGCACGAGGCGGCCCGAAAGGACTACATCGGCAACGCGGCCCGCGACGGCCGGATGGCGGTGGTCTTCGCCCAACTGGTCATCGAGGGGCGGCGGCACGGCGTACACGCGTGGCTGGTGCCGATCCGCGACCAGCGGGGACGGCCGCTGCCCGGCGTGACCATCGAGGACGCCGGGCCCAAGGCCGGCCTGCTCGGCGTGGACAACGGGCGGCTCAGCTTCGACCACGTCCGCGTGCCGCGGGACATGCTGCTGGACCGGTACGCCCAGGTGGCCGAGGACGGCAGCTACTCCAGCCCGATCGAGAACGACTCCCGGCGCTTCTTCACCATGCTGGGCACCCTGGTCCGGGGCCGGATCAGCGTGGGCGGCGCCGCGTCCGCGGCCACCCGCTCGGCGTTGACCATCGCGATCCGCTACGGCGACGTGCGCCGTCAGTTCGGCACGCCCGACGCCGACCGTGAGGTGCTGCTCAACGACTACCTGGCCCACCAGCGCAAGCTGCTGCCCGCGCTGGCCACCACGTACGCCCTGCACTTCGCCCAGAACGAGCTGGTCACGACGCTCACCGAGGTGCAGGGCGGAGGCGAGCCGATCGACGAGCACCGGCAGCGGGAGCTGGAGTCCCGGGCCGCCGGCCTGAAGGCCCGCCAGACGTGGCACGCCACCCGGACCATCCAGATGTGCCGCGAGGCCTGCGGCGGAGCGGGCTACCTGGCCGAGAACCGGCTGCCCGGCCTCAAGGCCGACACCGACGTGTTCACCACGTTCGAGGGCGACAACACGGTGCTGCTGCAACTGGTGGCCAAGGGGTTGCTCACCGGCTACCGGGACGAGTTCGGCTCCCTGGACGGGTGGGGGCGGGCCTCCTTCGTCGCCGACCAGGTCCGCGAGATGGTGCTCGAACGCACGGCCGCCCGTTCGCTCATCGAGCGACTGGTCGGTTCCGTGCCCGGCCGGGACGAGGAGGTCGCGGTCACCGACCGCGGCTGGCAGCTCAAGCTCTTCGAGGACCGCGAGAGGCACCTGCTCGACGGTGCGGTGCGGCGCCTGCGAAACGGCGCGACGACGAAGAAGGACCGGCCCTTCGACATCTTCAACGACGTCCAGGACCACGTCCTCGCGGTCGCCGCCGCGCACGTCGACCGGATCGCCCTGGAGGCGTTCGTCGCCGGCATCGAGTGCACCGCCGACCCGGCCGCGCAGGCGCTGCTCGCCCGCCTCTGCGACCTGTACGCGCTCAGCGTCATCGAGGCCGACAAGGGCTGGTTCCTGGAGCACGGCCGTCTCACCCCGACGCGCTCGAAGGCGATCACCGCGGTGGTGAACGGGCTGCTCAAGGAGTTGCGGCCGCACATGCGCACGCTCGTGGACGCGTTCGGGATCCCGGACCTGTGGTTGCACTGCGCCGTGCTGCGCGAGGAGGCCGGTCGGCAGGAGGTCATGGCGGCCCGGGACGCCGAGGTCGGCTGACCGTCGCCGCGCGGGGTTGGTGTTTCCCTAGCGGCGCGGCAGGTCCCGGCCGTCGGCCACGCCCGACGCCAGGCGGGAGCGGTAGGCGCTGACCGCGGCGCGGTTGCCGCACCGGCCCTCGCAGTATCTCCTGGACCGGTTCTTGGACAGGTCCACCATCACGTTGTGGCACGTGGGACGGGCACACGAACGGAGCCGCCGGAACTCGCCCCGGCGGAGCAGGTCGGCGACGGCGATCGAGGTGCTGATCGCGAAGCGGGTCGCGAGCGGCGCGTCCACCGGGACGACCTCCAGGCGGTAGCCCCACGGGCCCCGGTTCACCAGTCGGGGCCGGGCGTCGAATTCGTCGAGCAGGTCGTTGACCGCGCACGCCGCGCCGTCCTCGGTCGTCTGCCAGAGTGCCCGCACCCGTGGACGGAGGCCACGCAGTGTCCGCAGGTCGTTCGCGCCGCAGACCGGCCCCTCCCCGGTGTTCAGGAGAGGGGCCATCCGGTCGAGCGCGGCGTCGTCGGGCCGGGCGTCGTCCGCCGTGGTCGTGTTCGCCAGCGCCGCGGCGGCGACCAGAGCCACGGCCGTCTCGTCCGGGAGGACGGATCCGATCCGCTCCGGGCGCCGACGTGACCCGACCGGTGAGGCCGACCCGACACCCGGAGACGCCACGACGCCGGCGAGCCCGGGGGTCACCGCGCGGTGGAGACCGGGGCCACCGGCCAGTCGATGTCCGAGGCCGACGCGCTGCTGGTGGTGCCCAGCACGGAGACGAGGACGGCAACGGCGATTACCAGGCACCTGCGCATTGTCAACTCCAGATCAGAGGGATGGGGATGTGGACAGAACCGGCGGCTGTGCCGCTCGGGTTGTCCGCCCCGCTACGCGATAACCTATCGACATCGGCCGGCTCTTGGCAAGGTGTTGCCTAACTTTGGCACGAGTCAATTCACCGTTGGCAACTCAGCCGCGAACGCGAGGAATCCTCGTTCGGACGTGACGTTGACACGTCACCCACGGGAGCCCGCTCGGGCCGCCGCGGCGCGCCTCCGTCGGCGCCGCACCAGGGGCCGACGACTCCGGGGCGACCCGCTCCGACGTGCCGATTAAGCAGGGCAATTGGCCAGGTAACCGCAGAATTCGCCTGCTCGTCCGCCACAGATCCCAGGACGAATGTGAAGCAGCGCGCAGATCCGACAAGGACGACAGAACGCGGGGAGCCCCGCCTTGATGCGGTTCGTCGGCCCGTTGCCAGGCGGCGGCAGCCGCAGGGCGGCGCTCCGCGAATTCGGCGCCGGTCACGGGCACCAGGAAGCGCCTTTTTGCCTACTTCATGCCAACAGTTTGCCTCGAATTTCTGCGGACCCCATCCGTACACGGAGCCGGGCCCCCGCCGCACGGCGACGACCCGGCTCCGGACGATTGTTGATCCGACTCGGTCAGCCCAGCACGCGCGTCAGCCAGCCGACGCGCGCCTGGTGGGCACTTCGGGACACGGTGGCGGTGGGCACCCACTCGTCGAAGCTGTGGAACGCGCCGGACCAGACGTGCAACTCCGCCTGCCCACCGGCCTGCCAGATCCGGCTCGCGTACGCGATGCCCTCGTCCCGCAGCGCCTCGACCGAGCCCACCTCGAGGTAGGCCGGCGGCAGGCCGGACAGGTCGGTGGCCCGCGCCGGGGCGGCGTAGCAGGACACCGAGGCCGTCCCTCGGCGCGCACCGAGCAGCGCGGTCCATCCCGCCCGGTTGGACAGCCCGTCCCACAGGCCGACCCGGCTCAGCTGCCGGCAGGAGTCCGAGATGCACCGGTCGTCCAGCATCGGGAACTGCAACAGCTGTCCCCGTGGTCGCGGGCCACCGCGGTCCCGGGAGAGCAGCGCCAGGCCGGCCGCCAGCGCGCCACCGGCGCTGTTGCCGCTCAGTACGATGCGGTCCGGGTCGAGACCGAGCGGGCCGGCGTGGTCGGCGAGCCACCGCAGCCCCGCGTAGCAGTCCTCCACCGGGGCCGGATCCGGGTGCTCGGGAGCCAGCCGGTAGTCGACCGAGACCACGGCCAGGCCCAGCGCCTGCGCCCGGTCGAGCTCCCCGGCCAGCTCGGTGCTGCGGTGGCTGCCGGCCACCATCCCGCCGCCGTGCGTGTGGTAGACCACGGCAACCGGCGCCGAGGCGTTCGTCGGACGACAGATCAGCAGGGGGACGTCGGGAGCGCCGGCCGGGCCGGGAACGGTCCGCTCCTCGATCTCGAACGCCCCGTCGCGGCGGATCTGCGCGTCGGTCAACCGGCCGGCGCGGGAGCGGCGCCGCCGGTCGGCGACGAGGTCCGCGGTGAGCGGCATCGGCAGCTCCGACAGGATCTCCGCCAGCGGGCCGGCCAGTTCGGGGTCGAACGGCGGTGGGGCGGCGGCCACCGGGCGGGCCGCGGCCCCGGTCATCACGCCTCCTCCAGCACGGCCAGGGCGTCCACCTCGAGCAGCAGGTCGGGGCGGTAGAGCGCGACCACCTGGACCACGGTGCTGGCCGGCGGCCGGGCGGTGTCGATGAACTCGTCCCGGACCGCCAGCACGGTCGGCAGGAACGCGACGTCGGTGACGAACCAGGTGAGCTTGACGACGTCGTCGAAGCCGCCGCCGGCCGCGGCCAGGCACCGGCCCATGTTGGTGAAGACCTGCCGCGCCTGCGCCTCGGGGTCGCCGGCCCCGACAAGCTCCCCCTCGGCGTCGAACGCCATCTGCCCGGCGATCGCGGCGAGCCGGCCCCGCCCGACGACGACGTGGGTGTAGCCGGAACTCGGCTGCACGCCGGCCGGCTCGCTCAGGTGTGTGATCCGTGGTGCTGGCACAGGTGTCCTCCCGAGGACGCGGTGGTGAGTGGGTGTGACGGCGGCCGGTCAGCGCGCCCGCAGCCGGACCGGCAGGCTCTGCGGGCCGTTCACCGCGATCGAGGCGACCCGGCGGCCCGGACCGTCCAGCTCGATCGCGTACGGCCCGTCCAGCAGCTCGGAGAAGAGCACCCGCATCTGTGCCCGGGCCAGCGTGGCGCCGATGCAGAAGTGCTCACCGACGGCGAGGGCGATGTGCCGGTTCGGGGTCCGCGAGATGTCGAACCGGTACGGGTCGGCGAACACGTCCTCGTCCCGGTTGGCCGAGGGGAGCCAGAGCACGACCTTGTCACCGGCGGCGATGGACCGACCGTGCAGCTCGTACGGGCGGGTGGCGGTCCGCACGCTGTGGGTGGCGCTCGACGTCCACCGCATGATCTCCTCGATCGCGCCGGGCAGCAGGCTCCGGTCCCGCGCCAGGCGACGCCACTGCCCCGGATGTTCGAGGAGCGCCTGCACGCCGCCGATGAGGGCGAGCCGGCCGTTCTCGGTGGCCCCGATGAGGTTCTCGCAGTTGAGCACGACCTCGATCTCGGTGAGCAGCTCACCGCCCACGGTGCCGTGCAGCAGGGCGCTGACCAGGTCCCCGGTCGGTTCCTCCATCCGCCGGTACAGCAGGTCCAGGAAGTACTCGACGATGTCGGGGTGGGAGACGAGCGAGCTGTGGGCCGCGAACGCCTCGTCGGTCCACCGGTACAGCCGGTCGTGATCGGCCTCGGGCACCCCGAGGATGTGCGCGATCACCGCCAGAGACAGCCGGCCCGCGATGTCGGTGGCGAAGTCGCAGGTCTCCCGTGCCGCCGCGTCGTCGAGGACCCGGCGGACCGCGGCCTCCACGTAGCCCTCCAGCGCGCGGACCGCGCGGGTGTTGAACCAGCCGGCCATCAGCGACCGCAACTGCCTGTGGCGGGGAGCGTCGGTGAGCGCGAGCGTCAGACCGCCGCCGGGGTCGGGGCCGACCACGGCGGGCCGCAGGAGCACCCCCTGCGCCGAGCTGAACGTGGTGCTGTCCTGGTAGACCGCGCGGATGTCGGCGTACCTGGTCAGGGACCAGAACGCCGGCAGCTCGCCCGCGTGCTGCCGGTGCACCGGGGCGTGGGCGCGCATCCACTCCCAGAGGGGGTGCGGGTCGCCGTCGGCGTACAGGTCCGGGTCGGTGAGTCGGGACAGCGACGGCGCGTGCGGCCCGGCCGGATCGGAGGTGGTGGCCGGTACGGCGCTGATGGTCATGCCCGGGCTCCCGTCGCCTGGCTGTACACGTGCTCGGTGAAGTACTTGGCGAGGTCGTGCGCGGTCTTCGCGGTGACCGCGGTGGGGTGGTAGGCGATCTCCAGCCGCAGGCCGTCGCCGTCGGGCCACAGCTCGGCGTGCAGCTCCAGGGGCAGATCGAGATACGGCTGCCGGGCGAAGGTGACGCGGGCGCCCGGCAACCGCAGCTCGGGCACGGCGTTGTCCTGGCAGGCGAACAGGGTCTGGTAGGCCGGTGGCCGTCCGGCCGGGCCGAGCAGGTGGGTTCCGGACAGGCTCTGGGCCGCGAGCCCCTGCCGGACGGCGGCGCCCACCGACCGCACGGCCGCGCCGTCGCCCTCGCACGCGGCGTCACGCAGTCGCAGGCAGAGCATGCTGATGTGGCAACCGATCGCGCGTCGCAGCGCGGGGTCGTCGCGGCGGGCCACCGGCACCCCGAAGGCGAGGTCCCGCTGACCGGTGACGTCGGCGACGCTCGCCGCCCACAGGGCGAGCAGCACGACGAACCGGGTGACGCCGGCCGTGGTGGCGGTGGCGTCGACGGCCGCGAGCGCGTCCGCGTCCAGCCTGGCCTCCACCCGTTCGGGCGGCCGGCGGCCTCCGGCCGGCACGATCGCGCCGGTCGGCGCCGCCCCGGAGTCGGGGCCGACGCCCGGGTCGTCGCCGTCGAGGGACGGCCACCGCAGCGGCGGCACGCCGGCCAGGTCGACGCGGGTCTCGGCGAGGCGGCGTTCGGGCTCGGCCAGGCGGTCGCGGTCGCGGGCGGCGCGGGCCAGGTCGGCCAGGGCCGGGCCGGCGCCGAGCGCGGCCGCGACCCGGTCGGGACCGGCGCCGGCCAGGGCCGCCCGGTACGCCGTGCCGAGGTCCTCGGCGAGCACCGCCTCGGACCAGCCGTCGAAGGCGACGTGGTGCACCGCGCATCCGAACACGGCCGTGGCCGGCGCGGGCGCCGGCAGGTCGACGGGGACCAGGACGGTGTGCCAGATCCGGGCGTCCTGCGGCGCCAGCGGCGCGGCGAGCGCCGCGCGGGCGGCGGCCCGGGCCGCGTCGACGCGGTCGTGCGCCGGCAGCACGGTCAGCGCGGGCGCGGGCACGTCGTCGGGGTACGCCGCCGGCTCCGGGTCGAGCAGGTACGCCGCGCGCAGCGACTCGTGCCGCAGGTGCACCGCCTCGATCGCCCGGGCCAGGGCCGCACGGTCGAGGTCGCCCTCGACGACCCAGCTGAGCAGGCAGTGCCCGGTGCGGTCGGCGGGGTTCAGCAGCTCCCGGGTGAGCTGCATGACCTGGACGGTGGTCAGCGGGGCCGCGTCGTCGTCGGTGGCGGGCGCGCCGGCCTCCGGGGCGGCGATCGCGTCGGACAGGCGGCGCGCGAGGCCCGTCACGGTCGGGTACTCGTAGAGCCAGGACACCGGTACGGGGGTGCCGGTGCGGGCGGTGAGACGGGCACACACCCGGCCGGCGTCGAGCGAGGTCAGGCCCAGTTCGGGGAAGGGGGTGCCCAGCCGGACCGGGCCGGCGCCGAGGACGGCGGCGACGCACTCCGCGACGTCGCGCAGCACCGGGTCGTCGAGGGTGGCCGGGTCGGCGCCGACGACCGGATCCGGGTGGGCGACCGGCGGCGCCAGCGCCAGCAGCGCCCGCTCGTCGAGCTTGCCCTGGGCGGTGAGCGGGAACGCGGCGACACCGACCACCGCGGCCGGGCGGTGGTGGGCGACGAGCGTGTCGCGGAGCCGGGGCAGGGCGTCGGTCAGCGGAGCGTCGGCGCGGTCGGGGACGCAGAACGCGATCAGCTCCCGGTCGCCGCGCCCGTCGCTGCGGGCGACCACCCGGCACTGCCGCACGTGCGGAAGCAGCTCCTCGATCTGGCGCTCGACCTCGGCCGGCTCCACCCGGTTGCCCCGGATCTTGAGCTGCCGGTCGGTCCGGCCGGTCAGGTGCAGCAGGCCGTCGGCGGCCCAGTTGCCGAGGTCCCCGGTGCGGTAGACCCGGACGTCACGACCGTCGAGGCGGACCAGGGTGAACTTGGCGGCGGTGAGGGCGGGGTCGCCGAGGTACCCGATCGCCAGCCCGTCGCCGGCCAGGCAGATCTCCCCGGTCTCGCCGACCGCGCACGGGCGCTGCCCGTCCAGCACGTACACCTGCGTGCCGGGCACCGGCCGCCCGAGCGGGATGCCGCCGGGTCGGTCGCAGTCGTCCGGGTGGATCCGGTGGGTGGTGGCGAAGATGGTGCACTCGACCGGGCCGTAGCCGTTGAGCAGGACGACGTCGGGGTGGCGCGCCAGGAAGCGGCGGACGTGCGGCACGGACAGCCGCTCCCCGCCGATCATCACCTGGCGCAACCCCCGGAACGCGTCCGGGTCCTCGTCCACCAGCAGGTTGAACAGGCTCGCGGTGCACCACACGGTGTTCGCGCCGTGCCGGGCCGATCCCTGACGCAGGGCCGAGGCGGAGAGATAGGGATCGGCGACGATCAGCGAGGTGCCGCCGTTGAGCAGGGCGGACCACAGTTCGAGGGAGAAGGCGTCCCAGGCGGTGGCGGCGGCGAGGGGGGTCACCGTCGTGTGGTCGAAGCGGGCGAAGCCGCCGGGTTGCAGCAGGCGGGCGGTGGCCCCGTGCGGGCTGACCACCCCCTTGGGCCGGCCCGTGGTGCCCGAGGTGAAGAAGACGCAGCAGGCCGCGGTGGGGTCGACGGCCACCGGCCGGAAACCGGGGGGCGCGGCGACCGGTGCGGCCGCGACCGGCCACGCCGGCGCCGTGAGGTCACCGGCCGGCTCGTCGCCCGTGACCACGAGCGGCGGCCGCAGGTCCGCGAGCACGGCGTCGCGCCGGGGCGCGGGCCACTCCGGCGGCAGCAGGCAGTAGGCGGCGCCGGCCTTCAGCACCGCCAGCAGCGCGACGACCAGGTCGAGGCCGCGGGGCAGCAGGATCGGCACCCGGTCGCCGGGGCGTACCCCGGCGGCGACCAGCCCGGCGGCCCAGGCGTCCGCGGTGGCGTCGAGCCGTGCGTACGTGAGGGCGCGGGCGCCCTCGACGACGGCGACGCCGGCGGGCCGCGACCGTGCCTGCCGGGCCACGGTCTGGTGCAGCCCTTCGGCCGGCGCGGTGTTGGGCGCGCCGACCGTCCATCGTGGGTCTGGTTGCACGCTGCCTCTCCCCTCGTCGGTGCCCTCTGGTGGTGACCGGACGATGCGCGTCACCATGTTCGACAAGAACGTTGCCATGACCTTGCCTCGTCTGGCAACCTACTGGCAAGTCCGGGCATCGAGGCCGCATCTTCCACGCCGGACGGTGCGCCTGGTGACTGATCAAAGGTGGGTGCATGGCGCGCGACCGTTCCCTCGACATCGCCGTAACCGGCATGGCCGGGAGGTTCCCCGGCTCACCCGAGCTGACCCGGTGGTGGTCCGCTCTCACCGCCGGACAGGTCCTCACCCGCCGCTATCAGCGGCACGAGCTGGCCGCCGAGGGCGTGCCCCAGGACCTGCTCGACGACCCGGACTACGTGCCGGTGCACGGTCACCTCGCCGACGCCGACCGGTTCGACAACACGCTGTTCCGGATGAGCCCCCGCGAGGCCGAGATGCTCGACCCGCAGCACCGGCTGATGCTGGAGTGCGCCTGGTCGGCCCTGGAGGACGCCGGACTCAACCCGCTCGACACCGGCCTGACCACCGGCGTGTACGCCAGTGCCAGCAGCAGCGACTACCTCCGGCGGATGGTGGCCGGCGGTCGGCTCACGCCGCTGACCCTGGAGGACGCGCTGCACGGCACCCAGCCCGACTTCCTGGCCAGCCTCCTGTCGTACCGGTTGAACCTGAACGGCCCGGCGCTGGCGGTGCAGACCGCCTGCTCGTCGTCGCTGGTGGCGGTGCACCTCGCCGTGCAGGCACTGCTCAACGGCGACTGCGACCAGGCGCTCGTGGTCGCGGCCGGGATGGCCTTCCCGCAGGCCGGTCACCTGCACGTGCCCGGTGGCATCCACTCCCCCACCGGGCACTGCCGCCCCTTCGACGCCCGCGCCGACGGCATCGTCGCCGGGTCCGGCGTCGCCTGCGTGGTGCTGCGGCGCCTCGCCGACGCGCTCGACGACGGCCCGGCGCCGCACGGCGTCATCCTGGGCACCGCCGTCAACAACGACGGGTCGGCGAAGGTCGGCTACTACGCCCCCTCGGTCGACGGCCAGCAGGCGGTGATCCGCGCCGCCCTGCGGACCGCCGACGTCGGCGGCGAGACCATCGGATACCTGGAGAGCCACGGCACCGGCACCCGCATCGGCGACCCGATCGAGTGGGCCGCGGCGTCCGCGGCGCTGCGTGCCAGCGGCGCGCGCCCGGCACAGGTGGCGGTGGGCGCGCTGAAGGCGAACACCGGGCACCTCGACAACGCCGCGGGCGTGGCCGGTCTGATCAAGGCGATCCTCGTGGTCCGGGACGGGGTGATCCCGCCGGTCGCCGGCCACGACGCGCTCAACCCGCTGCTGGACCACGAGGAGTCGCCGCTGTACGTGCCGGACCAGGCCCGCCCGTGGCCCGACGACGGGCCTCGGCGTGCCGGGGTCAGCTCGTTCGGCGTCGGCGGCACCAACGCCCACGTGGTGGTGGAACAGCCGCCGGTCGCGAGCCCGGCGTCCCAGGCCGGCCCGGGCCACCGCCTGGTGGTGCTGTCCGCGGCCGACGAGGCCGCGCTCGACCGGGCCGCCACCCGCCTCGCCGACCATTTGGACGCCCACCGCATCGAGCCGGGGGACGTGGCGCGCACCCTGGCCACCGGCCGGGCCCACCTGACCGAGCGCCTCGCCGTCGTCGCCGCCGACACCGACCAGCTCGCCCGGCGGCTGACGTCCGGCGGCGCCCTGCGCGCGGGCGTGCCCGCGTCCGGCCCGGCCCCGCTCGTGCTCGCCTTCCCCGGGCAGGGCGCCCAGCACCCCGGGATGGCCCGGCCACTGGCCACCGGCCTGCCCGGCTTCGCCCCGGCGCTGGCGACCGTGCTCGACGCGTACGACCCGGCCACCGCCGACCTGGTCGGCCGCGCCCTGCACGACCCCCGGTTCCCCGCCGACGAACTGGCCGAGACCGCGCTGGCCCAGCCCGCCCTGTTCGCGGTGGAGTACGCCGCCGCCGTGGCCCTGCGCGCGCTCGGCCTGCGCCCCGCGGCCGTGATCGGACACAGTCTCGGCGAGATCACCGCCGCGTGCGTGGCCGGTGTGCTCGACCTGGCCGACGCGGCCCGGCTGGTGACCGTCCGGGGGCAGGCCATGCAGCAGTGCCCGCCCGGCGCCATGCTGGCCCTGACGTGCGGCCGTGCCGAGGCCGACGACCTGATTCGCGCCTCCGGCCTGGCGCTGGAGGTCGCCGCCGTCAACTCCCCCGACCACACCGTCGTGGCCGGTCCGCCGGACGTGGTGGACGCCTTCGAGGCCGGGCTTCCTCCCGGGCGGGTCCGCGCGCGGCGGCTGCGGAGCCGCCGCGCGTTCCACACCGCGCTCGTCGACGCCGCGGAGGCGCCACTGCGGGAGGCACTGGGCGCGACGCGGCTCCGACCCCCGACGCTGCCGTGGGCCGCGAACAGCGGCGACGTGCTCGTCCCGGGGACACCGGTCGAGGCGACCCGGTTCACCGCGCAGGCACGCCACACCGTCCGGTTCGGACCGGCGCTGGAGAAGCTGGCCGGCCGGTTCCCCGGCGCGGTCGTGGTCGAGGTGGGACCGGGTCACGCCCTGTCCACCCTGGCGGAGAGCGGCGGTCTCACCGCCGTGCCGCTGTGCGGCGGTCGGAGCGACGACGACGAGGCGGTGCTGACCGCCCTCGGCCGGTTGTGGACCATGGGCCAACCGGTGGCGATCGAGGCGACGTGCCCCACCGGGCGTCGCGTCCACCTGCCCGGGTACGCCTTCCACGGGCCGCGCCACCTCGCCGCCGAGGCCGCCCCGGTGGCCGACGGGCCCACCCCGCCGGCCGGTGTCCCGCCGCTCGTGGCCGCCACGGTGACGCCCGGCCCGGACCACCCGGCCGGTCCCACCGGCCACGACGTGCCGGCGTTGGTCGGCCGGCTCTGGCGCGATCTGCTCGGCCGGGACCAGCTGTCCGACGACGCCGACTTCTTCGACCTGGGCGGCGACTCGCTGAGCGTCACCCACCTGGCGCGCCGGCTCCGCACGGACCTCGGCGTCCGGGTACCGATCCGCGACCTCATGACCCGCCCGACGCTCGGCGACCACATGTCGCTGTGCCGGGCCCTGCTCGACGACGACACCCGCGCCCGGGTCCCGGTCGGCTGACCGCCGGTCGCCGCCACACCCCTGTCACCAGCGAAAGAAGGAGCTAGTCCATGACGACGCTGTCGATGGCCCCCCGGTCGGGCACCCCGGCCGACCTGCCGGGTCCGGCGCACCTCGGTCACCCCCTGCCGGACCGTCCGCTGACGCCGGTGCCGGACCTGGTGACCGCGGTCGCCGCACGCGCACCGTTCCGCCCGGCGGTACGCTGCGGCGCCGACGAGATGACCTACGCCGAACTCGTCGCCGGAAGCTCGCGGATCGCCGCCACGCTGACGCGCGCCGGGGTACGCCGCGGGGACCGGGTGGCGGTCCTCGCCGAAGCCTCCACGGCCACGGTCGCCGCCGTCCTCGCCGTGCTGCGCTGCGGCGCCGCCTACGTGCCTCTCGACCCCGGGCAGCCCGACCAGCGGCTGGCCGAGATCCTCGCCGACGCCCAGGTCACCGCGGCTCTGGTCGACGAGGACACCCGGGCCCGGCTGACCGGCACCGGCCTGCCGCTGGTGCCGACCGCGCCGCCCGAGGACGCCACCGACGGCACCGAGACGCCGGTCGACGTCCCGGTGCTGCTCACCGACCCGGCGTACCTGATCTACACCTCGGGCAGCACCGGCGAGCCCAAGGGCGTGGTGGTCGAGCACGGGCAGCTGGCCGCGTCCACCCGGGCCCGGCGACTGGTCTACCCGGGCGAGCCGACGTTCCTGCTGGTGTCGCCGCTCAGTTTCGACTCCTCGGTGGCCGGGCTGTGGGGCACGCTCACCGCGGGCGGTTGCCTGATCGTGGCCACGGGCGCGCAGGTGCGCGACCCGGAGCAGCTGGTGACGCTGATCGACGACCACCGGGCCACCCACCTGTTGTGCATCCCGTCGCTGTACAGCTATCTGCTCGACGCCGCCGCGCGTGCCGGCGCGGACCGCCTCGGATCGCTGCGGACCGCGATCGTGGCCGGTGAGGCCCTGCCGCAGGAGCTGGTCGAGCGGCACTTCGCCGCGACCGCGGGCCGCTGCGAGCTGGTGAACGAGTACGGCCCGACGGAGGCGACCGTGTGGTCCACCTACCACCGGTTCACCGCGCCGGCCCCGGTGACGATCGGCCGACCGATCCCGGGCGCGCGGGCGTACGTGCTGGACGAGCGGCTGCGCCCGGTGCCGGTCGGCGAGCCGGGCGAGCTGTACGTGGCCGGCGCCGGCGTGGCGCGCGGCTACCACGGGCGGCCCGACGCGACCGCCCGGGCGTTCCACGACGATCCGTTCGTGACCACCCCGGGCGAGCGCATGTACCGCACCGGTGACCTGTGCCGGTGGACCCGTGCGGGCACCCTGGAGTTCCTCGGTCGCCGGGACCACCAGGTCAAGGTGCGCGGTCACCGGATCGAGCTTGCGGCCGTCGAGGCGAAGCTGTGCGCGCTGCCCGGCGTGCGGGAGGCCGTGGTCGTGCCCACCGCCGGTGACACCGAGCTGGTCGGCTTCGTCCTCGCCCCCTGCGGGCCCGCTCCGGACGCGCTGCGACGGCAGTTGGCCGACCGGGTGCCCGCGGTCATGGTGCCGAGCCGCATCGTGGTCCTGGACCGCTTCCCGCGCACCCCGAACGGCAAGACCGATCGGGACGCCCTGCGGGGCCGGGCCGACGCCGGTCCGCCGACCGACGACGCGGTGGTGTCGGCCGGGCCGGGCACGACGGACCCGGCCGGTCTGGCGGCCCAGGTCAGCGCGGCGTGGACGGAGGTTCTGCAACGTGACGACGTCCCCGACGACGTGAACTTCTTCGACCTGGGCGGTCATTCGCTGGCGATGTTCCGGCTCCGGGAGACGCTGGAGCGGCGCACCGGGCGTCGGCTGTCGGTGGTCGCCCTGTTCCAGCACACCACGGTGGCGGCGCAGGTGGCGCTGCTGCGCGACGGCGGTGACCCGGACGCCGCCGACGCGGACGACGGGGACGGCCGCGTCGCCCGCGCCCAGCGGGCGCGGGCCCTGCGTGCCCGTCGTGCCGGGCTCACCCCCCAGGAGGCGCTGTGACGACGACCCCCGACACCGCCCGCTGGCTGCGGTGCCCGCTGACGCTCGACGATCCCGAGGCACGCCTGGTGTGTTTCCCGCACGCCGGCGGTTCCGCCGCCATGTTCCATCCCTGGGGCGGGCGTCTGCCCGGCGTCGAGGTGCACGCGGTCTGCTATCCGGGGCGCGCGCACCGGATCGCCGAACCGCCCCCCGCCGACCTGCGCCGGCTCGCGGCGCAGATCACCGACGCCCTGATGCCGCTGGCGGACCGCCCGCTGATCCTGTTCGGCCACAGCATGGGCGCGGCCGTCGCCCTGGAGACCGCGGTCGCGTTGCAGGAGCGCGGGGTCGAACCGCTGCACCTGTTCGCGTCGGGATCGCGCGACGCGCCCTACCCGGAGCCGGAGGAGCTGTCGGACCCGGACGACCTGAACGACGCGGCGGTGGTGGAGCGCCTGCTGACGCTCGGTGGCACCGACCCGGAGCTGGCCGCCGACCCCGAGTTCCAGGAACTGGTCCTGCCGTACGTCCGCGCCGACGGCCGGATGTTCCACGCGTACAGGCCGGGCCCGGGACCGGTGCTGCGGTGCCCGGTGACGACGATCGTGGGCGACGTCGACGACGACGCCGACCGCCGCCCGTGGTCGACACTGACCAGCGGGCCAGTGCGGGAGCACGGCGTCCGCGGCGACCACTTCTACCTGGTGGACGAGCCGCCGCTGGGGCTGCTCGGCGACTGCCTGCCGGTGCCGGCGCGGAGCGGGCCGTGACGTCCGTGACCGCCGCGCCGACGCCGCTGGCCGCCGGCCCCGGCGGCGACTCCGGCGGAGCCCTGCCCGGCCCCGCCGGCGAACCGTCGCGACGGCCGGCCCCGGCCCGCGCGGCGGACGTCCTGGAACTGGTCGAACGGCACGACGTGGAGATCGTCCGCTTCCTGTGGGTGGACCACAACGGAATCGTCCGCGGCAAGGGCGTGTCCCGGGAGTCGCTGCCCGGGCGGCTGCGGTCCGGGGTGCCGCTGTCCGTCGGCCGGCAGGCGGCCAGCCTGCTGGACCAGGCCCAACCGGTGCCCGGCTTCGCGGTCATGGACGAGGTGCGCATCGCCGGCGACCCGGGCACCCTGGCGCTGCTACCGCACGCGCCGGGCTCGGCGGCGCTTCTCGGTGACCTGCTCACCAGGGACGGAACGCCGTGGGGCGCGTGTCCGCGGGCGTTCCTCCGCGACGCCGTGGCGGACGCCGGCCGGGAGGGATACGCCGTCGTGGCCGCGTTCGAGCCGGAGTTCACGCTCCTGCGCGACGGGGCGCCGCTGGACGACGGGCTCACCCTGGACAACGAGGCGTTCGACGTCACCAACGACTACGTGATCGCGCTGGTCCGGGCGCTGCGCTCGGCCGGGGTGGCGGTGGAGCAGTACCACCCGGAGACCTCACCGGGCCAGCACGAGGTCACGGTCCGGCCCGCGCCGGCGCTACGGGCCGCCGACAACCACGTGTGGCAGCGGATGATCACCCGCGGGCTGGCCCGGCGGCGGGGTCTGCACGCCACCTTCGCCCCGGTGCCGCTGGCCGGCCTGCGCGGCAACGGCAACCACCTGCACGTGTCGCTCTGGCGTGACGGCAACGCGTTCGCCGCGCCCGGTGGCGGGCTGTCGGACGTCGCGCACCACTTCATCGCCGGGGTGCTGGCGCACCTACCCGGGCTCAGCGCCCTGCTGTGCGCCGGCGTGAACAGCTACACCCGGCTGATGCGGGGCAAGTGGGCCGGCGCCTACGGGTGTTACGGCTTCGACAACCGCGAGGCCGCGGTGCGGGTCCCGTCGGTGCTGGGCGGTGACGAGTCGGGCACCACCAACGTCGAGATCAAGCCGTGCGACGGCACCGCCAACCCGTACCTGGCGCTGGGCGCCGTCATCCACGCCGGTCTGGACGGCGTGCGACGGCGGCTCGATCCGGGCCCACCGCTGACCGTCGACCCGAACACTTTGTCCGACGCGGAGTTGCGCCGCCGGGGGGTCACCACCCTGCCCGGCAGCCTGGCCGAGGCGGTCGACGCGCTGGAACGTGACGATCTGCTGATGTCCGTGCTGGGCTCGCCCCGCCGGGAGCTCTACACCGCGATCAAGCGGGCCGACGTCCGGGACCTGGCGGCGCTGCCCGAGTCGGAGGCCTACGCCGTCTACCACACTCGCTTCTGACTCCGGAGGGGGTTGCCGACGCGGCAAGGCGTCGGCAACCCCCTCGCCGGCTCCCACCGTCCGGCGGGACCGAGGGAGTCGGCAACCCGCTGGCAACGACTGTGCCGACACCCTTACCCGGTGCCCGGTCAGGGTGGCTATACTCCTTTACAGCCATAAACCGGCGATGGCAATGCCGAGCCGACCATCACCGGCGGCCACACCTCTCGGAGTTCCGTGTCGGTTGTCGGTGATCTTGGCCTTGGGAGTGGGAATGCTGCAGCAGTCCGAGTTCGGATCCCGGCTTCGCGCGCTGCGCGAGAAGCGTGGCCTGTCCCAGGCGGCGCTGGCCGAGGGCGCCATCTCCACCGGCTATCTCTCCCGGCTCGAGTCCGGCGCCCGACGGCCGACCCCCCGGGTGGTGGCCTATCTCGCGCAGCGCCTCGGCGTGCCGGTCTCGGTCCTGGAAGATCCGAGCGCCGACCCGGTAGACGCCGTCGAGGCGTCCCCGTTCACCCAGGTCCTGGCCACGGTGATCTCCGCCAGCGGCCACGACCGCGCCGCCGAACCGCTGGCCGAGGCGCTGCGGGCGGACGGCCAACGCGACCCGGCCCAGCGGTGGCAGGCGCTCTGGCTGCTCGCCGAGATCCGCGGCGACGAGGGCGAGCGCGACGAACAGCGCCACCTGCTCGAGGAACTGGTCGAGCTGAGCGGGCAGCTCGGCGTCGCGTCGCTCCTGGCCCGCGCGCAGACCCAGCTGTCCCGCTGCCTGCGGACCCTCGGTGACACCGCCGGCGCCCGGGAGTACGCGCAACGGGCGTACGACGTCGCCGGCGAGTTGTCCCTGACCGACCGGGCGGCGACGCTGCAGGCCCTGGTCTCGGCGCTGGCCGAGGCGGGCCGGCTCGACGAGGCCCGGACCCACGCCGACGAGTTGTGCCGCCTCACCGAGCCGGCCGGCGGGACGCTGCACGTGGAGGCGCTGTGGGCGGCGGCGACGGTCCGCACCCGCCAGGGTGACCACGCCGGCGCCATCGTCCGGTTGGAGGAGGCGCTCTCCGGCGCGAACAGCCGGCAGGACCTGCACCTGTGGATCCGCCTGCACCTGGCCGCCGCCTCGCTCTACCTGCAGACCACCCCGGCGCAGCCGGAGCAGGCCCGGGCCGTGCTGGACACGGTGGAGCCGGTGCTGCGACTGATCGGCACCGAGCGCCATCACCAGGAGCACCAGAGCCTGCGGGCGCACCTGGCGTTCGCCGAGGGACGGCTCGACGACGCCCGCGCCATCTGCGACGCGGCAGCCGACCGGCGCTCCCTGCTGTCGTTCCGCGACCGGCTCAAGCTCGCCGCCCTACAGGCGCGGCTGGCCATCCTGGGCGGCGACGCCGACGGCGGCATCCGGGCGCTGCAGGACGTCGCCCGCCAGGCCGAGCAGGCCCACAACGTCGAACTCGCCGCGGAGCTGTGGCGCAGCCTCGCGGAGACCCTCGCCCGGCCGTACGGTGGGGATCCGGCCCTCGCCGGCCGGGCCCCCACCGGCTGAGCCCCGCCCGACGGCGGCTCGCACGACCGGTGCCGCGCCGCGTCAGGCGGCGCAGACTCGCCGGAGCGAGCGACCGAGCGCCTCGATGTCGGCGACGCCGTTGTAGTGGTGCACCGACGTGCGCACGAACCGCTCGATCCCGGCCGCGGCCAGGTAGAGCGGGGTGTGCGCGCCGACACCGACCCACGCGTTGAGCCCGTCCTCGGCCAGGGCGTCACGGATCCGCTCCGGCGGCAGCCGGTCGTGGGTGAACGACGCGATGCCGCCGTGCCGGCTGCCCGGCATCAGCAGCCGGGTTCCCGGCGTCTGTTTGATCGTGGCGGTGAGCGCCGGGTAGACCTCGGCCGCCGGCGCCGGTGCGGTGCGGGCGTACTCGGCAGCGGCGAGCAGACCGAGCACCGCGGCGTTGCCACGCTCGGCGGTCTCGAACCGGGCCGCCGTGTCCACGTCCAGCCGGTGCTCGTGCAGCGAGACCGCCTGCGCGACGTGCAGGTCGTAGAAGACCGGATCGATCCGGTCCCACAGGTCGGGGCGCAGGTAGGCGAACCCGGTGCCGCGCGGGCCGCGGAGGAACTTGCGGCCGGCCGCCGTCAGGGCGTGGCAGCCGATCGCGCCGACGTCGACGGGGATCTGACCGATCGTCTGGCACGCGTCCACCAGGTAGACCGCCGACGAGCCGGCGAGCAACGCGCCGATCCGCTCGACCGGTTGGATCAGGCCGACCGCCGACGGCATGTGGACCACCGAGACCAGCGCCACCCGGTCGTCGAGACGCGCGCGCATCCACTCCAGGTCCACGTCCCCGGCGTCGCCCACCGGGATCACCTCCAGCGTGCAGCCGCGCCGGGCGGCGAGCCGCTGCAGGGCGATGAGGTTGCCCGCGTACTCGTACGGGGTGGTCCAGATCCGGCTGCCCTCGGCGACGTGGAGGTGACACGCGATCCGGCACCAGGCGTCGGTGGCACTGGCGAACAGGGCGATGTGCTCCGGGCGGGCGCCGACGAGGGCGGCGAGCGCGGCGTACACCCGGTCGGTGAGGTCGGCGGCGCGTGCCTGTTCGGCCTCGTACGGCCCGACCGCGGCCTCCGCGTCGAGGTAGCCGGTCATCGCGGCGGTGACGCCGGGGGCCGGCAGGCCCGCTCCGGCGGTGTTGAGGTGGATCGCGCCCGCCGTCATCGCCGCGCCCGGGCCGGCGTCGGCGTGTCCGCCGGCTGTCGCGGTGGGGTGGGCCGCGTCGCGGTGGACGACGCCAGGACGGAGGCCAGCTCCGCCCGCGGCGGGTCGGCCCGGTACGGCGCGGTCCGCGTCTCCGGCGCCGTCCGGCCGAGGGCGACGATCTCGGCGAAGCTGCGCTGCCCCGGATCGCCGGGCACGCCGCCGTCCCGGCGCCACTGCCGGTACTTGGCCGCGTAACTGATCAGGGTCTCCTTGTCCCGGCGGCCGGGCGGGCGGGTCAGGATGCCGGCCCACAGCCCGTCCCACAGCGCGTAGGCCGGATCGCCGAGCAGGATGCGGTGTGCCTTCTTCATGTTCCAGAAGGGCACCCCGGTGTTGAGGTGGTGGACCAGGTGGTAGTTGTCGTTGTGCCGCCCCAGCAGGAACCGTTCGACCGCCCAGCCGTGCCGGTTGCGGGTCATCAGGATCTGCCGGCTCTCGCTCTCCGGCAACGGGAAGTGCTCGGCCAGTTCGGACAGCCAGCCGATGGCGACCGCGGTCGTGAACAGCGGCACGATCCAGAACAGGAAGAATTCGAGCAGATAGCCGCCGGACACGATCGGGGTGAGCAGCGCCGTCCAGACGCCGAGCAGCAGCCAGCGTTCGGCCCGCAGGCTCATCGGCATCGAGACGGCCACCTGGTCCTCGCGGAACAGCAGCCGGTCCTCCACCACGTACCGGACGTACTCGAGCGTGCGCAGGCCGAGCACCGCGAACAGGATGTTGCGCAGGAAGAAGGCCCGGTTGGAGCCGCGCGGATCGTAGATGCCGCACTCCACGTGGAAGCTGTAGTCCGGGTCCTTCTCCCGGTCCCCGAGGTAGCGGTGGTGCAGCCCGATGTGCGAGCTGCGGTAGGGGTTGTGCATGTGGAACACCAGGTGCCCGGTGAAGACGGTGCTGAGCACGAGATTGAGGGTCGGGTTGCGCGCCAGCACCTTGTGCGACGCCTCGTGCAGCAGGTTGACCAGAGCGCGTTGGGTGGAGCCGATGAGCACCAGGGAGACCGGGTAGAACCAGTACGACACGCCCAGGCTCAGGTAGACGGCGAACGCGATGACCGCGTAGTCGAAGAGGACGCCGAGTATCCCGTGGTGGTTGTCCAGCCGGCACAGCCGGCGCAGCTCGCGTCGGATCTCCGGGGACAACTTGCTGAAGTCGAGGTCGGTGGGCGGGCTGAGGTGGTTCGCCGAGGCCATTCGAGACTCCTCGCAGAGGGCACGCGCCGAGTGCGCACGTGGCAAAAAGCCGCCAACGGTGGTCAACCCAACTCGCGCCGGCGGCTTGGCCGAGGGACCCGCAGTCGGCGGGCGGAAAGGGGTGGCGAACTGGGGGGCGGGATGGCGCCCAGCGACGACGGTAGAGTATGGCAACGTGTTTGACAATGCTGTTGCCTGACATTGACAACGCGGCTGTACCATTACTACGATCAAGCAGCCAAGAGGCGCGGGGGGCGCATTTGTCGACACCGCAACCCGTCCGCATTCTGCCGTGATTCCGCGTTTCGGCAGAGGGGAGACGATGCCGATGGCACCGTCTCCCACACCTCAGGGATGAGACATTGGAACAGCCGCAGTTCGGTCAACGCTTGAGGGCCCTCCGACTGGGGCGTGGGCTGTCGCAGGCTGCGCTCGCCGGGAACTACATCTCCACCGGCTACCTTTCCCGACTGGAGTCCGGCGCCCGGCAACCCACCCCACGCGTGGTGGCCTACCTGGCGGAGCGGCTCGGCGTCGAGGAGTCGGCGTTCCTCGCGCAGGCGAGGCCGACGTCTTTGGCGATCGTGCTCGCCTCGGTCACGTCGGGCACCCCGCGCGACAGCGCCGACCGCGTGGCCGAGGCGCTCCGGCTCGACGACGGACGCGCACCGGAGCTGCGCTGGCAGGCCCTGTGGCTGCTGGCCGGGTTGCGCAGCGACGAGGGCGCGCACGAGACGGCGTACGCGCTGCTCACCGAACTGCTCGCGCTCGCCGAGGAACTGGACGTGCCCGAGCTGCTGGTGCGCACCTGCACCCGGATGTCGCGCTGCCTGCGCGTGCTGGGCGACAACGTGCAGGCCCACGAGTACGCCCAGCGGGCCGTCACGCTCTCCACCGAGCTCGCGCTGCCGGACCGGACGGCCGCGCTGCACGTGCTGATCTCCACCGAGGCCGAGGCGGGCCGGCTGGGCGAGGCACGCCGGCACGCCGACCTGCTGTGCGCCCTCACCGAGGGCACGCCGGGGACGGCGTACGTGGAGGCGTTGTGGGCGTCGGCGACGGTCAGCATGCGCCAGGGTGACCACCGCGCCTCGCAGGAGGTGCTGGAACGGGCGTTACGGCTGCTGGACAGCCACGAGGATCTCAAGCTCTGGATGCGCCTGCGGTTCGCCGCCGCCTCCCTCTACCTGCAGAGCACGCCGGCCCAGGCCGCCGCGGCGCGGGCGCGCCTGGACGAGGTCGCCCCCGTGGTGGAGATGATCGGGTCCGAGCTGCACCACCAGGAGCTGCTCTCCCTGCGGGCCCACCTGGCGTTCGAGGAGGGGCGCTTCGCCGAGGCCCGGGAACTGGCCGGCCGGATCGACGACTCGGGCGGGCGTCTGTCGTTCCGGGACCAGTTGCGGATCGAGGTGCTGCGTGGCCGCCTGAGGATCGTCGAGGGCGACACCGAGGCCGGCATCGAGCACCTGCAACGGCTGGCGCAGAGCGCGACCGCCGCGCACAACCTGGAGCTGGCCGCGGAGACCTGGCGCAGCCTGGCCGAGACGCTGTCCGCTCCGGCCCGGCTGCGGGAGATGACGACACGACCGCCGGCGAGCGCCGGCTAGGAGGGACGGAACCGTGCCGCAGCCGTGGGTCAGGCCGATGCGGGTCGAGGACGTGCCGGCCGCCGAGCGCGCCTCGGCGGTGACCTTCCTGGAGGGCGACCGGCTCAGCCGCCGGGTGAGCGAACCGGAGGTCCAGCCCCGGTCCGCCGCGGTGGGCAAGCAGTGGATCGACCGGATGTCGTACCTGGTGGAAACCGATCCGGGTGGCTGTTGGGTGGCCGTGGACGGCGAGGATCTCGTCGGCTTCGCGATCTCCCAGAACCGAGGGCGGGTCTGGTACCTGGCCACCTACGGCGTGCTGCCCGGACACCAGGGACACGGGCTGGGCCGGCGGCTGATGGACGCCGTCCTCGCCCACGCCGACGGCCGGCCGGGCCTGTTCTCCTCCACCGTGCACCCCGGGGCCACCCGCCGCTACCGATTGGCGGGCTTCCTGCTGTATCCGCAGATGCGGATGGTGGGCACGGTGGACCGGTCCACGCTCCCGGCGGTCCCCGGACTGAGCGAGGGGGACGGCAACGACATCGGTTGGATGGATCGGCTGGACGAGAGCCGCCGCGGCGCCGGACACGGTCCCGACCACGAGTACATGCTCCGACGGTTGCGGCTGGTGGTGTCGCGGCGGCCGGGCCGGCTCGGGTACGTCTACCTCGACGAGGACACCGGGCAGCCGAAGCTGCTGGCGGCGCAGGATCCGCGGACGGCGTCCGCGCTGCTGTGGGAGGCGCTGGCCGGATCGCGCGGGCCGACGCTCGTCAACTGCATCACGACCGCCAACCACTGGGCGGTCGACGTCGGGCTCGCCGCCCGGCTCGACCTCGGCCAGGAGGGCTACCTGGCGCTGCGCGGTCTGCCGGAGCCCGCGCCGTACCTGGCCAGCGGCCACTTCCTGTAGAAGGCCCGGCGGGGCGGCGACGCGTCGACACCGCCCCGCACCGGCCGGGTGGTCAGAAGTAGGTCCGGACGAAGTCGACCACGGTCTCCCCCCGTACCACCGGGATCAGCTGCCACTTGTCGAAGGCCGTGCACGGGTAGGACAGACCGAGCCGGACCCAGTCCCCCACCGCGAGCCCGTGCCCGGCGGCCAACGTGATGAAGGCGTGCTGGTCGTTGACCGCGCTGACGGTGCAGTCGGTCAGCTCCCGGATCTCGCCGTCGGCGCCGCGGACCAGCTGCGGCTCCGGCGGCCAGGCGTCGAACGACAGGTCCCGCTTGCCGGCGGTCAGCAGCGCCAGCCCGGGCTCCGGCAGCGAGGTCACCCGCGCCCACAGCTTCAGGGCGGGTCGCAGCGAACCGTTGCCGGCCTCTCCCCGGGAGAACGGGGACATCCACCGGTAGAAGCCGTCGTCGTGCGTGACGTAGCACCCGCTGCGCAGGACGGTGGTCACCGACATGCCCGGCCACGGGCCGGCGAACACGTCGGCGACCTGGTCGAAGAAGCAGCTCCCCCCGGCCGTGAGCAGGATCTCGTCGGTCTCGAACAGCCCTTCCCGGTGCAGCGCGACGGTCAGCTCCCGCATGCGGCGCAGGAACTCGTCGACGACCGAGACGCTGTGCGGGGACGGATCGTTGACCAACACGCCCTCGTAGCCACCCACCCCGACCAGGCGGAGCAGCGGGCTGGCCGCGGCCGCGCGGGCCACCGCCGTCGCCTCGGCCGTCGAGCGCGCCCCGGCTCGGCCCGCCGTGCGGCCGACCTCCACCAGGACGTCCACGGGCGCGGCGCCCACCTGCCGCAGCGAGTCCTCCATCCGGGCCACCCCCTCGACGGAGTCGACGAAGCAGGTGAACTCGAAACCGGGGTCGGCGGACCGTTCCTCGTCGACCCAGCGCAGCCCGGCCGGGTCCACCAACTCGTTGGCGAAGATGACCCGGGCAACCCCGAACGCGCGGTACACCCGCAGCTGGGCCGTGTTGGCCGCGGTCAGGCCGTAGGCGCCCGCCTCGATCTGGCGCGCCCAGAGCTGCGGCGCCATCGTCGTCTTCGCGTGCGGGGCCAGCTGCACGCCCCGGTCGGCGCACCACTTCGCCATCGTGGTCAGGTTGTGGCTCAGGGCGGCCTCGTCGAGCACCAGCACCGGCCCGAGGAATCCGTCCTCGAACAGGTTGAGCCCGCGCTCCGCCGCCTGCGCGACCGTGCACCCGTCCAGCGTCACCGGCAGTCCCTTGTATCTCCAGGTGATCGGCTCCTGCCGGATCGCCGCCACGGCCTCGGTATCGATCATCTCCAGCCCTCCCACGACACGGTTGCCTTTGCCAGAGCTTGCCAGACATGGCAATCTCTCGCCAACACCGTGGCCGGCTCGGGATACGCCGACCCGGGACATCGTGCGCCTGCTGCGGATTCCGGCATTGCCAGCGATGGCAATAGTTGGCAATATGGGTCCCACGGCCGGCGGCATCGGGCGTGCGTCTCCCCACCCGCGGCGCGCCACGTACCGTCCCCAGCCCGGCACGGGCAGGCGCCACCGGCCCCGACGAGGAAGGGCAGGAACAGTGACTCAGACCATCGAGAACCCCACCGCGACCCGGGTCCGGATCCGGCAGGTGGCGGGCAACATCGGCGCCGAGATCCTCGGCGTCGACGCCGGGGCGCAGCTCAGCGACGAGGTGATCGGCGAGCTGCGGCAGGCCCTCCTGACCCACAAGGTCATCTTCCTGCGCGGGCAGGACCTGGGCTACGACCAGCTGGTGGCGTTCGGCAAGCGGTTCGGCACCCTCACCCTGGGCCACCCGATCTACGGGGGCCCCGAGGGCAAGCCGCTGCTGCGGGAGATGGACTCCCGCGGCGAGGGCACCCGCGCGAACTACTGGCACGCCGACTTCACCTACATGGACAACCCGCCGGCCTTCGCCTTCCTGCACAACGTGGTCTGCCCCGAGGTGGGCGGCGACACGATCTGGGCCAACACCGGGGCGGCGTACCGGGACCTGCCGGAGGGACTGCGCACGCTGGCCGACGGGCTGCGGGTCATCCACTCCAACGACTCGGACTTCACCGACGCCACCTACGACGGCGACGTGCGGACCAAGTACCTCAAGAACCGGTTCGCGGCCGAGCACCCGGCCGTCCGGGTGCACCCGGAGACCGGCGAGCGCTGCCTGCTGCTGGGCGGGTTCGCTCGGGCGGTCAACGGCTACACCCCGCAGGCCGGTCGCGACCTGCTCCGGATCCTCACCGAGTACGCCACCAAGCCCGAGTACACGGTGCGGTGGAAGTGGCAGAAGGGCGACCTGGTGATCTGGGACAACCAGGCCACCCTGCACTACGCGATCAGGGACTACACCGAGCACCGCCGCGGTGAGCGGGTCACCGTCGCCGGCCCCACCACGGTGGGTGTCGACGGCGCTCCCGCCGTCACCCTGCAGGGCAACACCTCCGAGTTCGTGGCGGGCACGGGCATGTAACCCTCGTCGGCGCGAGCGACCCCGTTCCCCGGTCGCACACCGGTCCACCGGTGCGCGACCGGGGAACGCCCGCGTCGCGGCCCGGTTCCGCCGCGCGCCCGCGGCGGGGACGGCCATGACGGATGGTCGACGCACACGGCGACGGCTCCCGGCGGGAACCGGGAGCCGTCGTATCGTCGAGTGGGGGGGGTGCCGCTCAGGCCGCCGGAGCCGAGCCGACCCGCTCACCGGGAGGCACCACTGTCACCCCGTCCAGGAACGGCGCCGCCAGCGGCTTCACGTCCACCGGCTCGGCACTGATCACGTATCCGGTCAGCTGCCGCTCGTGCTGCCGGCCGGGGGCGTACCCGAGCATCAGCCCGGGCCCGCTCAGGTGCGCGCCGGTCAGGATCAGGTCGGCGAGGTCACGGCCCTCCGGGTCATGGTTGTCCTGCGACGGCACCGGGTGGAAGCCCATCGCGACCTTGAACGGGAACAGGCCCGCCTTGGTCAGGTGGCCGTACAGGTTGGGCTCGTCGCCCAACGTCACCCACTTGAACCCCTTGTCCCGGGCGACCCGCATGGCCGCGAAGTAGAGGGTGCGGGCCAGGCTGGCCCGGCGCCACTCCTCGGTCACGGCGGAGAAACGGATCCGGGCCATGTCCTCGTCCGGGCACTCGCGGACCAGGCATCCGCCGGCGATCTCCTCGCCGTCCATCGCGAACACGCCGTAGTACCTGTCCGGGCCGTGCAGCATCGCGTCCCGGTACCGGCACGCGATGGTGATCCCGTACGTCATCTGCTCCACCCGGGAGCGGTAGAGGTCCAGGAACCGGTCGAGCAGCGACGCCGGCAACGTGTCGTGGACGGTCAGGGTGAGCGCCGCCTCGGCCCGGTGCCGCGCGCGACGGATGTCCTGACGCGGTTTGGTGGCCAGCCCGGCCAGGAACTCCTCCTCGCCCGGGCCCAGCTCGGCGCGCCATGACAGCAGCTCCGGCTTGTGGACGAAGCCGAGCCCGGTGAGTTCGGGCAGGAGGTCGGCGGGCGGGTCCGGCAGGCGCACCACGTCGATGTGCCGGTCGTCGCCGCGCCACGGCCGCCGCGCCAGCTCGTCCGGCTCCATCTCGGCGACGGTCAGCCCGTGGTGGTCACTGATACGCACCGTCTCACCCCCTCGCCTCGGCCGGGACGGCCAGGTCTGCCTCCCCGGCCGACGTGCCGGCCACCTCGATGCGGTATCGGCGCGCCACCTCGGCGCACCGCTCCGAAACCTGTGCCTCGGTCGCGGCCCGGATCAGCACGATCCCGGCGTAGACCGAGGAGTCCAACGGGCCGGCCAGGTGGTCGCCGACCTTCGTGGTGATCTCCGCGTACTCCACCCCGGGCGCGGCCCGCAGCTCGGCGGCGGTGCTGATCGCGGTGACGGTGCCGACCGGCCGGGGCAGCATGTACTGGACCATGTGGTCGGACCGGGCCGGCACGTCCAGGTCGACCGGGTCGCCGATGGACGTGGCGATGAGGGCGTCGGTGGTGTCCACGCCGTACTGGTGCTCCAGTTGCAGGGGGATCCCGCCGCCGGCGGTCCGGCAGGCGACCTCGCCGACCAGGTAGCCCCGCGCCGACTTGAGGATCTCCAGATGGGTGACGCCGTCGGGCAGCCCCAGCGCGGCGACCACCCGGTCGTGCAGGTCGCGGATGAGCCGGCCCTCGGGGTCGTCGTCCGGCAGGGTGTACGAGCCGATCACGCCGCCGAGGCTGTCGAGGACCGGGGCGAAGTACCGGGAGGCCGCGGCGAACACGGCCGTCCCGTCGACCACGACCCCGTCGCAGTGGAACTCGGTCTCGATGTCGACGAACTCCTCGGCCAGCATCGGGCTGTCCAGCTCGCCGAGCCGGGCCAGGACCTCGCCGTCCATGATCGACCGGGCGTGCGCGGCGTCCCGGACCACGAACACGTTTTCCGAGCCGCCGCCGAAGGCGGACTTGAGCACGTACGGCCAGCCCAGCTCGTCGCCGACGGCGACGAGCTGGCCGACCGCGTTCACCCGGCGGAACGTCGCCACCGGCAGGCCGGCCGCGGCGACCTTCTGCTTCATCACGAACTTGTTGGAGAACGCGTTCGCCACGTCGAAGCTCGGCCCGGGGATGCCGAAGTAGGAGCGGACGAACCCACCGGCCGGGACGCTCCACTCGGACGGGGCGACCACGTGGTCGAAGGGGTTGCGCTCCCGGATCCGCAGGGCGGCCTGACGGACCAGGTTCAGGTTCTCGATGGTGTCGACGACCTCCAGGTCGGTGCCCGCGTCGTACCAGTCGAGGTAGCCGGGCATGGAGATGACCGACAGCCGGATGTCGTCCCGCTCCTGCAGGGCGCGGGCGACGGCTTTGCGACCCGAGTTGATCAGTAGCACGTTCTTCATGTCGCAGCCTCTTCCTTCGCAGCGGACGTGGGCCCCGGCGTCAGCGCAGTCCGGCGCTGTACGCGGAGGTGTCGCCGGCGAGGGTGACGCTGGGCCGCCCGTCGACCCCGACCGGCGTCCGGCCGATGGTCGTCAGTCGCTCACCGCGCCGGCGCTCGCGGCCATAGTCGTAGATCGCGTAGTGCATGGTCGCCTGGTTGTCCCAGATCACCAGGTCACCGACGCGCCACTGCCAGCGAACGGTCTGCTCGGGCCGGGTCACGTACTCCTGCAACACCCGGATCAGGTCGCGGCCGGCGGCCGGGGCCATCCCCACGACGCTGCGGGCGAAGCCGCCGAGTAGCAGCGCGCGCTCACCGGTCTCCGGGTGCACCCGGACGGCCGGGTGCTCCGCGACGTAGGGGGTGGCCACGTAGTCGTCCCGGTGGTCGACGGTGTCGTCGGTGAAGTCGGAGTCGTTGCTGTGCACGACGCGCAGCTGGTCGGCGAGGACGCGTAGCGGCTCCGGCAGGGACTGGTAGGCGGTGACGCAGTTCGCCCACATCGTGTCCCCACCCACCGGCGGAATGATCTTGGCGTGCAGGAGGCAGAAGGCGGGCGGCCGCTCGATGAACGTCAGGTCGGTGTGCCAGTGGTTGGCCTTGGTCCCGTGGGCCGAGTCCATCTCCCGCAGCGCGGGACGGCGCTCCGGCGCCGCGTAGATGGGGTGGCTCAGGGTCAGCTCGCCGAGCCGCTCGGCGAACGCCCGCTGGGTGTCGTAGTCGAGCTTCTGGTCACGCAGGAAGACCACCTTGTGCGCGAGCAGGGCGGCGCGGACCGCGGCGACGGCGTCGTCGCTGAGCGGTCCGCTGGTGTCGACGCCCCCGATCTCGGCGCCGATGTTGCCCGCGAGCCGGGTGACGGTGACGGCCGGTGGGGCCACGAGGGTCTGCGCCACGGTACTGCCTCTCTCTCGGATGATCGTGCGCGTGGACGACCTCCGAGGTGCCGGGGGTTGCCAGATCCGGCAGCGCGGGGAACATTCCATCGCGCCATCATCGTGACCTCATTGCCAAGATTTGGCAAGACATGGCAACATGGCAACGATCGGACAGCGCGCCGCCCCGAACGACGAAGCTCGTCACCCCCGACCCGGCCCTGCCCGACACAGCGAGAGCCGCACCCCGGCCGCGACGGCGATGGGAAGATCATGAGAAAATTCTGGTTGTACACCGGAGCGACGGCCATCTCCATGGCCGGAAACACGTTCCTGTACCTGGCCGTGCCGTGGGCACTGCTCGAACACACCGGATCCGGTCTGCTCGCGGTCACGAGCATGGCCGCTCAGACCGCACCGTTCCTGCTCGCCCCGCTCCTCGGCGCGTTCATCGACCGGCACGACCGGCGCACCCTGTTCATCGCCGGCGAGATCGTCCAGTGCGCCGCCGTCGCGATGATCCCGCTGCTGCTCATGCTCCACCAGGTCGCCCTGGTCTTCGTCATGCTCGCCGTGATGGGCCTGGCCAAGGTCGTCTCCGACGTCGCCGGCGACTACGGCCTGATCCCCGCCCTCGTCCCTCGCGAGCGGCTCGACCAGGCCGCCAGCTGGTTCAACTCCGCGCAGCTCGTCGCCCGGTTCGCCGGACCGGCACTGGCCGGCCTGACGATCGCCGCCGCCGGTGTCACCTGGGCCCTGCTCATCGACGCCGGCAGCTTCCTCGTCACCGCCGTCGCCGCCCTGTTCCTGCCCAGGGTGCGGACCGCCATCGAACAACACGGCCCCACCATGCGCGAGCAGATCCGCGCCGGGATCGCCTACTTCCGGGCCCGCCCCGACCTGCGCCGGCTCACCGCCGCGGTCGCGCTCTACAACCTCGGCGCCGGCGCCGTCGAGCCCACCATCCTCACCATCGGCACCGACCACTGGAACTGGTCCCCCGGCGCCCTCGGCATCGCCGTCTCCTTCGGCGCCGTCGCCGCCGCCGTCGGCTCCTGGGTCAGCCCCCTCGCACCCCACGGCCCGCACCGCCGCCACCTGCGCGTGGGCGTGTGGCTCGGCGTCGCGGCCCTCGGCTCACTCGGCCTGCTGTTCGTCTCGCCCATCCTCGTCATCATCGCGTTCTGCCTGCTCTGCTTCGGTGAGGGCGGCGTCAACGCGACGACCATGGCCTACCGTCAGGCCGAGATCCCCGCCGAACTCTCCGGCCGGGTCAACGCCGTCATCCGCACGTTCATCACCGGCACCGTGCCGCTGTCGTCGCTCCTGCTCGGTCTCACCGTCGGCTTCACCGGCTCCTTCCTCGTCTTCCTCCCCGCCGCCGTCACCGCCGTGCTCGCCGTCGTCATCTGGACCACGTCGCCCACCCGCACCAGCAACGCGCCGGATCCGGCGCCCGCGCCCGGGCCCGTCCCCACCGAGACCCCGGCCATGGCGCACGCCGTGCCGCAGGAAGCGGCGCGGTGACCATGGCCGGCGTGCTGCTCGTCAACTCCAACTGCCGCACCGGGGCCCGGCTCCTGCAGGACCGCCCCGACGTCCGGCTCTCCGTCATCACCATCGAGAAGTACCGGCACTTCTACGACCCCGGCACCGACGTCGAACTCGTCGACTCGGTCGCCGACCTCACCGGCGTGCGGCTCGCCGCGATGCGGATCCGCGAGCGGCACCCCTTCGACTGGGTCGTCGCGCCCTCCGAGTGGAGCGTCCAGGCCGGCGGCTACCTCCGCTCGTACCTGGGCCTGCCCGGCCCCGGATACGAAGTCGCCAACGCGTTCTCGAACAAGTTCGTGATGAAGCAGAAACTGGCGGCGGCCGGCCTGCCCGTCACCGCCTTCCGACGCCTGGAGGCCCTGGGCGACACGGTCGAGGCCGCCCGCCACCTCGGCTGGCCCGTCGTCGTCAAACGGGTGTGCGGCGGCGGCGCCGGCTACGTCGTCGTCGTCCGCGACGCCGACCACCTGCGGGAGGTCTTCGCCGAGGACAGCCGCGCCGCCATGCGCACCGCGCCGTTCCCGCTCATGGCCGAGCGCATGGTCGACATCGAGGCCGAATACCACTGCGACGGTGTCGTGGTCGACGGACAGGTCAGGTTCGCGGCGGTGTCCCGCTACTTCGCCCCCGTCCTCGACAGCGTCGGCGGCGTCATCGGGTCGTACACGCTGCCCGACCACGACCCCGAGGCGCGCCTCATCGCCGACCTGCACACCCAGGTCGTCGACGCCCTCGGGCTGCACGACGGCGTCACCCACCTCGAGGTCCTCAAGAGCCCGAGCGGCTACCTCATCGGCGAGATCGCCTGCCGTCCCGGCGGCGGCGGGATCACCGCCCAGATCCGCCACCAGTACGGCGTCGACCTGTGGGAGACCTTCCTCGACCTCGCCACCGGCGTCGGTGTCGACGTGGCCCGGGCGCCCCGCGACGATCACATGATCCAGTACATGCTGCCCCGGCCCGCCGGGACGGTCACCGCCATCACCAGCCGCGACGAACTCCTTCGCCTCGACTGCGTCGTCGACGCCAGCATCACCACCCACGTCGGCGACACCGTCCGCGGCCCGGTCGACTCCTCCACCTACGCCGGCGTCGTCGTCATGCGTGCCGCCACCGCCGGGGACATCGACCGCAGCATCGCCGCCGTCGACGCCGCCTTCCACATCGACGTCACCGACCCCGCCCGCACCACCGTCCCGGCCGGAGGCGGGCCCCCGACCTGACCGGCGGACGCCGGTCCGGGCACCCGCCGTCACCGCGGCGGCCTACCGCGGTACGGCGCGGAACCACACCTCCCGGTCGCCCGGATCGGGTCCGCGCCGGGGCGCCGTCGGTGACTCCTCGGCCGTGACCGGCGCGTAGTGGTCGAAGGTGGTGCCCAGGACGGCCTCGCCACCGGTGAGGTCGGGCAGCGCGGCAACGACCTGTGGCACCCGCGCGGACGGCAGGGTGCCGCTCACCTCCAGGTACCCGCCGGCCAGCGTGGTGTCGTGGACGACCGCGCCCAACCGGCCCAGCAGCGCCATCACCGTCTCCACCGCACGTGGCGGAAGGTTGACGTCGAACCGCTCGACCGGCTGGCACACCCGGGTGCCCGCCCGCCGCAACGCCGCGGCGACCACGACCGGGGCGAGGTTGCGGAAGTCCGCCGCCACACTCGACATGGACTTGGCGAACTTCTGGTGCGAACTGCTCTGTCGCGGCCAGTACCGGGAGGCGGTCATGGTCACCGTGCAGTCGGTGACCGGCCAGCCGTACCGGCCCTGCCGGAGGGCGGCCCGCACGCCCTCCTCGGTGGCGGCGACGAACGCCGGTGGCAGTCGGCCGGGCTCGACCCCCGGCCGGAACTCGATGCCGTGCCCGACCGGCGCCGCCTCGACCCGCAGACCCAACCCGGCCAGGTAGGGATTGCCGCGCTCGTTCGCCCGTTCCTCGGCGGTTCCGGTGCCGGTGACCCGTTCGATGCAGGCCGTCGACGTGCCGGAGAACCGCACCCGGACGCCGTAGCGGTCCTCCATGAGGGCGGCCAGCACCTCCTTCTGCACCTCGCCGTGCAGGCGGATCACCGCCTCCGCCTCCTGCTCGTCCAGCCGCAGGTCGACCAGCGGGTCCTCGTCGGCCAGCTCGGCCAGGCCGGCGAACATCGCCAGGCGCTGCTCCGGGTCGACCGGCTCGACGACGGCCTGCCTGGTCGGGGGTGGGAACCGGAAGACGTGTCGCCGCGGCGGGTCCCCGATGTGCTGGCCGATCCGGGCCGACACGCCGCGCACCGCGGCGATCTGCCCGGCGGAGACCGAGGGACGCACCAGAACCCCGTCGGGCTCGATGACGGCGATCTGGGTCACCGTCTGCGGGCGGCTTCCGGCCAGCTGCACCCGATCCCGCACCTGCAGCCGCCCGGACCACAACCGCAGCCAGGCCCGCCGGCCGTGCCCGTCCCGATCCACGGCGAAGACCGTGCCCGCCAGCGGGCCGTTCCGCTCGGCGCCGCGCGGCAGCAGGTCGGCGAGGAGGTGACACAGCTGCCGTACGCCGGCTCCGGTGATCGCCGAGCCGCACGCCACCGGGGTGAGCTCGGCGCGGCGTACCCCGCTCCGGATCGCCCGCCGGACGTCGCGGACGCGCACCGGCTCGTTCGTCAGCCACCGCGCCGCCACCGCGTCGTCGACCTCCGCCACCGCCTCGACCACCGGCTCGGCGTCGAGGCCCACGGCCCGCACCCGGGCCTCGGCATCACCCTGCCCGGTGACCGTGGTGAGCAGGACCGGACGTGCCCCGAGCCGCTGGCGCACCTGGGCCAGCACCCGGTCGACGTCGGCGCCGCGGCGGTCCACCTTGTTGAGGAACACCACCGTCGGCACACCGATGCGGCGCAGCGCCCGCCAGATGGCGACGGTCTGCGGCTGGACGCCCTCCACGCTCGACACCACGAGCACGGCGGCGTCCAGCACGGCCAGCGAACGCTCGACCTCCGCGATGAAGTCGGGGTGGCCGGGGGTGTCCAGCAGGTTGATGCGCAGATCACCGATCGTGACGGACGTGACGGCCGCCCGGATGGTGATGCCGCGCCGACGCTCCAACTCCATCGAGTCGGTCCGCGTCGTGCCGGCGTCGACGCTGCCCGGCCGGGACACGGCGCCGGCCTCGTAGAGCAGGCGTTCGGTCAGGCTGGTCTTGCCGGCGTCAACATGGGCGACGATTCCGAGGTTCACCAGGGCCAAGGCAGGACTCCACGGTCAGACGGTCAGGGGTCCGGAGCGTGGAAGCTGCTCGCACTGTCACTCCTCGTCGTGGTCGTCGTGGCCGAACTCGCGGCCCGCCCGGTACGGCGGCGAGCAGTCTCCAGGTTGGCACGACCGGCCCACCGCCGCCACCGGAATCGGTCCCCGGGTCATCGCGCGGCGGCCACCCGGAGCGTGCGCCGCGCCGTCCTGAGCTCACCGGCGCTGGGCCAGGGGTAGATGGTGACGCGGTTGCCCAGCGCGGCCAGTCGGGCGGCGGCGCCGGGCAGGTCACCGGCGAGCCGCAGGACGTACGAGAAGCTGCACTCCGCCTGGACCCAGCCGTGCACCGGCCGGTGGTCCGGGTGCCCGACCGAACGGGCCACGGCGCCGCGGATCTCGTGGAGCACGGCCGGCGACCGCAGGTGCGCGATGCCCGACTCGTACGCGAACTCCAGGTGGGCGTCGGCGACGGCCGCCGCGTTGAGCGATCCGGGCGGCGCCGTCTCGGCGCAGTGCCGGGCGAAGCCGAGCAACCGGTCCAGCGAGCCGCCCCACTTCGGACACAGCTGCTGAACGTGGGTGAGCTGGGCGAAGAACGGATCCGGCCGGGCCTTCGCGGCGCGCTCGTACCGACGGTTCGCCTCCGCCTGTCCCATCTCGAGACCCCGGGCGGTGCGCAGCCGCGCCGTCCACGCGGCGATGTTGCCCGGCTCCTCCGCGGTCACCTCGCCGAGCACCCGCTCGGCCTCGTGCAGGATCTGGTGGAAGGACGCGAACTGGCCGCGGCTGGTGTGCCGGGCGCGCGCCGACCCCCGGGCCTGCCACGCCATCCACACCAGCCGGGCGCCGAGCAGCGTCGCGGCCAGGGTGGACTCGGCCGGTCCGCCTCCCGCCACGCGCAGGAACGTCTCCACGCCCCTCGTCTCGGCGACCATCGCGGTGGCGACCGTCGGGTCGTCGTGCTCCGGCAACCGGTCGAAGAAGGCGACGACGGCCGGCCAGTCCCTGGCGCGCAGCGCCCGCCGCAGCGGCGCCAGATCGGCGTAGTGGTCGACGAGGTCGTAGCTCGGCACCCCGAGCAGTGAGGGGATCTTGGGGAGACGCACGCCGGAGAGCATAGGAGCAGGCGGCCTACCGCCGGGTACACCGATCGGGCCGGGGACCGGATCGAACCGAACCGCCGATCCGTCCCCGGACTTTCGGCCGGTCCCGGCGCGTCGCTGCACCGCCCGGCCACGACGGGCCGCGGCTAGGCTCGTGTCGCGACTGTCCGACGGAACGACCCATCGAGGTGCGGATGCCAGTGCTGAGCCCGGTTGCGGCGCAACGCGTCGAGGCCCTCGTCGTCGCGGCCCTCGCCGTCGTGGTGACCGTCGCCGCCGGCTACCCGTGGTGGTCGCTGCCGGCCCTCTTCCTCGTCGTCGACCTGTCCATGCTCGGCTATCTGGGCGGGCCACGCCTCGGCGCGCTCTGCTACAACCTGGCGCACTCCTACACCCTGCCGGCGGCGCTCGGCGCGGTGGCCGTGGCCGCCGCCGGGTTCGGTGACCGGATCGACTGGCTCGGCGTGCTGGCCGTCGCGTGGGCGTTCCACATCGCCGTCGATCGCGCCCTCGGCTACGGCCTGAAGACGGCCGAAGGATTCGAGCACACGCACCTGGGCCCGATCGGGAGGTCCCGCGGCGGCACCCCGCGGTGAGCCCGCGTACGCGCGGACCCGGTCGGATCAGCGCCGGGTCGGGGGGCAGTTCGCGCTGGTGAGCCGGACCGTGTACTCACGGTCGTCGGAGGTGATGCCGGACGGCACGCCGTCGAAGTGGGTCTCCACCTTCTCCCAGCCCCGACGCTGCTCGTAGTGCAGGTGCGGCGCGCCGGAGTTCCCGGTGCTGCCGACCCGCCCGAGCTGGTCGCCCCGGGCCACCCGCTGGCCGGCCCGCACCGACGGCGGTTCGAGCAGGTGCAGGTACTGCGTCTCCCACCGTCCGCCATGATCGATCTTGACCCAGTAGCCGCCGCCGCGCCCCCTCGGCCCGTTCGGGTCCTGCGGGGTGCGACCGCCCAGGGAGCCGTTGATCCCCGCCACGGTGACCGTGCCGGCGGCGGACGCCAGCACCGGGCGGCCCCACGCCTCACCCGTGGTCGGGAACAGGTCGACGTCGTAGTCGTCGTGCCCGGGATAGGTGGACAGCCGCCACGTCTCGCCGCAGGCCACCGGCAGGTGGAAGGCCGGCCGGGGACCCGGCCGCAGCAGTGGCACCACGACCACCGCGGCGACGACCAGCGCCGCGAGCACGCCGACGACCGACGCGACGCGGACCGCGCGGCGGCGCGGGCGGGAGTCGTACGGTCGCTCGGCGGTCATCACGGCGAGCATGTCACGCGCGGGCCCGGCCGGCGCCGCTCCCCCACCCGCCGCCGGGGCCGGCCGACCGATCTCGGGCCGGACCGCCGTCCGACGCCGGCGTCACCGCGGCGGTGACGCCGGCGTCGTCCGCCCGGTCAGGGGGTGACCACCCGGCCGCCGAACGTCACGACCAGGCGGCCGTCGGCCGCGAAGGACCAGCCCAGGGCTCCGGTGTACGAGGAGCACCGGGATCCGTTGGTGCCGGACCAGAACTGGTTCGAGCTGTCGGAGTTGCCGACGATCCGGTCGTTCGAGCCGCCGTCGCAGGAGGTGTTGTTCCGGAACACCGAGGAGCCGCCGTCGAAGGTGAAGTTGCGCTCGGTGTTGTCGATGCTGGCGTTGTTCGACACCGTCATCGCGCCGAGGTTGCGGTTGTAGGTGAACCCGTGCTGCCCGTTGCGGTAGGCGATGTTGCCCCGGACGGTGTGGTTCACCCCGATGTCCTCGCCGCCGAGCTTGAAGCCGTTGCGGTCACCGTTGCCGGCCTGGCCACCGTTGCTCAGGGTGCCGTTGTCGTAGGCGAGGGAAGACTCGATGGTCACCGGGCCGATCGCCCCGGTGTCGCTCTTGGTGTAGAGGTCGTAGCCGTCGTCGATGTTGTGGTGGGACACGGTGTAGCGGAAGACGTTGCCCGGGCCGACGGTGAGCTTCGGGGCGAACCCGTCGGCGTCCTCACCGTCGGAGTCGACGTTGTCGTGCGACTCGGTGCTGACGACGAGGTTGTTCGACGGCCACTGGTCGCGAGGCGCGTTGGCCACCAGTCGGGACAGCTGCAGCCCCGAGTCCCGGTTGTGGCGGGTCACCACACGCTCGATGATGTTGTTGTTGCCGGCGAGCAGGATGCCGTTGTCCCCGGCCCGCTCGACGACGACGCCGCGGATGTGCCAGTACGACCCGCCGATCTGCAGGCCACGGTTCGCCGGATCCTCGCTCTGCGCCGAGAAGTTCAGGACCGGGGTCTCACCCGGGTAGGCGAAGATGTTCTTGCGCGCGCTCGACGTGCCGTTGTTGCCCTGGCCGATGGTGACGGTCTGCGCGTAGCGGTAGGTGCCCCCGCGCAGCCAGATCGTGCCGCCGGCGGTGATCCGGCCGATCGCGGAGGTGAGCGTCGTCGGGTTCGCCTGCGTGCCGGCCGCGCCGTCGGTGCCGGTCGGCGCCACGTACAGCGCGCCGCTCGACGGTGGCGGCGGGGTGGTCGGCCCGCCGGTGGGCGGCGGGGTGCTCGGCGGCGGGGTGCTCGCCCCCGGGGCGTACGTCTCGAACTCGGCGACCCTCGGCGTCCCGGTCGCGCTGGTGATCTCGAAGTTGATCTTTCGAAGCGAGGTGGCGGCGAATGTGACGACCCCCGCTCCGGCACCACTGGCCAGGACGGCCCCGGTGTCGTTGTTGACGATCCGCCAGGAGCCGATCACCCCGACCGCGCCGGCCGCCTCCCGGATGGCGACCGAGGCCACCGTGGTGGCGGAGCCCCACTTGACCGAGATGCGCCCGGTGGTGCCGACCGGCGACCAGTAGGTGCCCAGGTCGCCGTCCACCACATTGCCGTAACTGGTGCCGGCGGCCTTGCTGGAGCCGTCGGCGCCGGCCCCGATACTGAGGTTCATGGCATTAGCGGTGATCGATGTTGAATTCGCTGCGTCGAGCGCACCCGACGCGTACGTCATCGGCAGCACCGCGGCGACCGCGGCGGTGGCCGCGGCGGCGGTGACGCCGGCAAGAAATCTGTGTCGCACTACGCTTCTCACTACGTCTCCTCGGGAGTCGACACGGCGCGGACCTGCTCGAAGTCCGGCGCCGCGCATGGCTTCGCGCGCGCACCCTCGACCCCGGGCAAGGACCGAAACATCGATGAAACACAGGCTAAGAAAGCGCTTACCGCCAAGGCAACAGTTGAGATGTGCAGGTTTGTTGCACCGCAATCCACCCGCGTCCGAGTGGCCACCGGTTGCCGCGCGGGCCGGCGTTAGCGCCGCCACCAGACGGGTAGCCGACGACCCACGCGGAGCGGCAGCGAGGAGGCACGGGTGACGTCGATCGACGCCTTCTTCGACCGTCTGCGCCGTAACGGCGCAGACGACCGGCTCGTCAAGGTCAGTGGCAGCGTGCGGTTCGACATCCACGACGACCGGGGTGTGCGCCACTGGCGGCTCGACATCGACCGCGGGCGGCTGCGGGTCACCGAGGACGACAACCCGGCCTCGACGGTGATCAGGATGTCCCAACAGACGGCCGAGGCGCTGGCGACAGGCGAGATGAACGGACTGGCGGCGATCAACCGGGGCGAGATCATGGTCGACGGGGACCTCGCGCTGGCGCTGCGGCTCGGGCGGCTGCTACCCGCGCCGGCGACGGCGAACGGCCGGCACGGTGGAGGCGGCGCGTGAGGGACGTGCCCGGGACGGTGTCGTGCATCGACGGCAACACGTTCATCGTCTCCGACAGCAGTGGGGACATCGAGGCGTCGTCGGCCGCGCCGGTGGGTCTGTTCGCCGCCGACACGCGATACCTGTCGCGCTGGGTGCTCACCGTCGACGGCGAGCGGATGACCGCCCTCTCCGTGGACGACAGCCAGTACTTCGAGGTGGCGTTCTTCCTCGTGCCCGGCGGCCGGATGGACTACGTGGAGGCCGACGTGTCCGCGATCCGACGACGCCGCATCGGCGCCGACCTCGTGGAGGTCGTCACCGTCTTCAACTACGGCGAATCGGATCTGGACCTGTCCGTACGTCTCGAGGTGGGCGCCGACTTCGCCGACATCTTCGAGATCAAGTTCGATGCCGACACGAAGGTGGGCGAGCGCTACGCCCACGCCGCGCCGGACGAGCTGCGGCTGGGCTACCGTCGGGGCACCTTCCAGCGGGAGATCGTCCTCACGGCCAGCGAACCGGCGACCTTCACACCGGAACACCTCCACTTCCCGATCCGGCTGGCCGCCGGGTCCAGTTGGACCGTCGAGGTACGTGCCGAGATGAGGGCGCTGCGGCCCGACGGCGTCGACCTGCGGTCCGGGCCCCGGGCCCTCCGACCCGACGCGTCGACCCTGCCGGACAGCGCACGGGCCTGGGTGGCGGCGGCGCCGACGCTGGACACCGACAGCCCGGTGTTGCGACAGGTCTACGAGCGCAGCCTGGTGGACCTGGCGGCGTTGCGGTTCGCGCCGCTCTCGCTCGGCGGCGCGACCGTGCCCGCCGCCGGGCTGCCCTGGTTCATGACCCTCTTCGGCCGGGACAGTCTGCTGACCTGCCTCCAGGCGCTACCGTTCACGCCGTCCCTGGCACCGACGACCCTGCGGATCCTCGCCTCGCTGCAAGGGGCGCGCACCGACGACGTGCTGGAGGAGGATCCCGGCCGGATCCTGCACGAACTGCGGTACGGCGAGTCCGCGGCCTTCGAGGAACAACCGCACTCGCCGTACTACGGGACCGTGGACGCCACCCCGCTGTTCCTGGTGCTGCTCGACGAGTACGAGCGGTGGAGCGGCGACGCGGCCCTGGTGTGCGAGCTGGAGCAGGAGGCGCGCGCCGCCCTCGACTGGCTGGACCGCTACGCCGACCTGACCGGCACCGGCTACGTCTCGTACGAACGCCGCAACCGGACCACAGGCCTGGAAAACCAGTGCTGGAAGGACTCCTGGGACAGCATCTCCTACGCCGACGGCCGGCTGCCTGGCTTCCCCAGAGCGACCTGTGAGACCCAGGGCTACGCCTACGACGCCAAGATCCGCACAGCCCGGCTGGCGCGCACCTTCTGGGGTGACCCGGCCCTGGCCGAGCGACTGGAGGGCGAGGCGGCGGCGTTGTACGACCGGTTCAACCGGGACTTCTGGTTGGCGGATCGCGGCTACTACGCGCTCGCGCTCGACGGCGACGGCACCCCGGTGGACAGCCTGTCCTCCAACATCGGACACCTCCTGTGGAGCGGCATCGTCCCACCGGAGCGCGCCGGACGCGTCGCCGAACACCTGATGAGTCCGGCGCTCTTCTCCGGCTGGGGCGTCCGCACGCTGGCCGAGGGGCAGCGCCGCTACAACCCGCTCGGCTACCACACCGGCACCGTCTGGCCCTTCGACAACTCCTTCATCGCCTGGGGCCTGCGCCGCTACGGCCTGACCGACGAGGCGGGGCGCATCGCCGAGGGCATCATCCAGGCAGCGGGCTACTTCGAGGGCCGGCTGCCCGAGGCGTTCGGCGGTTTCGACCGCCGGACCACCCGGTACCCGGTGCGCTACCCGACCGCCGGCAGTCCGCAGGCCTGGTCCAGCGGCGCGTCGCTGCTCCTCATCCGGGCGATGCTCGGTCTGGAGCCGCACGAGGACCACCTCGCCACCACTCCGGCGCTCCCACCCGCCTTCGAACGGATCACCCTGCTCGACATTCCCGGCCGCTGGGGCCGGCTCGACGCGTTCGCGCGCCACCGGCCGGGTCGTGTGGAGTCGTGACCGGGCAGCGCAGTCCCGGAATCGGCGGACGTCGCGTCCTAGCCCAGACTCAGGTTGTGCTGCTCGAGCGCGTGCTGGATGGTCCGTAGCGCCTTCGGCCCGATGCCGTGCAGCGTGGCCAACTCCGCGCGCGGCACCCCGGCCAGCTCACGCAGGGCCGTGTAGCCGGCGTCGTGCAACGCGCGCGTCGCCGGCGCACCGATCTTCGGCAGCGTGTCCAGGGGAGAACTCACGCTCTCCATGATGGCCGACGAGGAGGTCACGTACGCGTTCCTGATTCAGTCGTCCGGCGAACCGGGGCTGACCAGGCCCGTCTCGTAGGCGACCACGACGGCCTGGACCCGGTCGCGCAGACCGAGCTGACCCTGCTGCTCCTCGCGGTGGCCGCACTCGGTGTGCTCAACATGCTCGTCCTCGACCTGCGCGACCGGGTCCACGACCTCGGCGTCCACAAGGCACTCGGAATGACGCCGGGCCAGACGATCGCGATGGTGGTCGCGTCCGTCGCCGGGGTGGGGCTGCTCGGCGGGCTGCTCGGCGTACCCACCGGCATGGCGATGCACCGGCTCGTCGTCCCCCGCCATGGCCGCCAGCGGCGGACTGCGCCTGCCGGAGACGCTGCTCGACGTGTACGGGCCGGTCCTGCTGACGGCGTTGGCGCTGGGCGGGCCGGTGACGGCCCTGCTCGGAGCGCTGCTGCCCGCCGGATGGGCGGCCCGGACCCGAACGGCGACGGCGCTGCGCACCGAGTAGCGGGATCGTCCAGGATCGGGGGCGCCGCGACGCGGGTCAGCCGAGGCCGGGCCAGGCGGCGAGGTAGCCGCCGCCGGTGCCGAGGGACGGGCCGGGCCCGCGCCAGAAGCCGGCCCGGTCCACCTGCGCCGCCGCCGCCGCGACGCCGCCGGCCACGGCCACCCCGCGCACGACGCCGGCGCCGCCGTCGGTGAACACCACCCAGGTCAGCCGCCGCCGCAGGTCGGCCGAGAGCACCAGCACCCAGGCGTCACCACCGGCGTACGGGGCCAGCCGCCGGCCGCCGAGCGTCACCTGGGCGCGGCCGGCGATCTGGTACGCGGACACCCCGCCGGCGTAGATCCGACCGGACTCGTCGGCGGTGACCGCGAGCGGCGTGATGGTGTTGCCCCGGTCGCCCTTGCTGTCGATGCGGCTGATCACCACCTGACCGGCGAGCTGGCGTCCCGAGGCGGGATCGAAGCGCGCGAGGTAGGTGTAGTGCGCGTTTCCGGTGTTGCTGGCCCGGCTGAAGTCGTCGGTGACCACGTTCGGCGCGGGGCGCCCCGGGTCGGCGGCCGAGCGCGCGAAGACCGTGTTCCCGCCGGCGGTCTCCCCCGCCACGTACAACCGCCCGTCCCGGCCCATCGCCACGCGGTCGGCGCGGCTGTCCGCGCACAGGTCACCCAGCCGGTCCACGGGATGGTCGTAGGCACGCCAGCGCAGCGTGCCCCGCCGGTCGTAGGCGTGCACGTACGCGATCTGCACGGGCACGCACCGCGCGCCGCCGGTCTGCCGGAAACCGCTGACGAAGACCAGGCCGCTGCGGTCGTCCACGGCGACGTCGCTGACCGTGCGGCCACCCAGCGCGACCCGGGCCAGCGTCGCGCCGCCCAGGTCGTACACCGTGACCGTGGAGCCGGTCAGGGCCGCGACCGTGCCGGCGGATCCGACCGCGACCCGGCTGGTCGGCCCGCCGCGCTGCCAGCGCGCCCGCCCGGCGGCCGCGTCCAGCAGCACGGCGCCGCGGTCGGTCGCCACGGCGATCTCCCCGCCGCCGCGGCGTACCTCCAGGTCCTCGACCGCGCCGGCCAGCCGGACGGTACGCAGCAGCCGGCGGCCGGTGCCGTCGAGCAGCAACAGCGCGCCGGCGCCACCCCGACCGATCGTCGTCGTCGGCCCGCCCGGCAGGCCGGTGAACCGGCCACCGACCACGATCTGGCATGCCGGGGTGACGTCCACGGCGGTCGCCGTGCCGCCGGCGCGCCCCAGGTAGGACCCGCCGGTCGGGCTGAGCCGGTTCGACGACCGGGGCGCCGGCCCGGGCCGCGGGCAGTCGACCGACGCGGGTCCCAGCCCGGCCCGGCCCGCGGACGGGATCGAGGGCGGGGCGACCTGGTCCGAGTTGACCGACGTGGGCGCAGGCGTGCCGGTGCGGGCCGGCGGGTCCGCGCCGCACCCGGACGCCAGGAGCACCAGGACGACGCCGAGCGCCATCCGTCGTCGGGGCTGGGGGATCGCGCGCACGCCACTTCCTCCATCGGCCACGGCAACACGTCGGACGCTCCGGCGGCGACGCGCAGAGTAGCAATCCCCCGATGGCGGGTCCGGGCCGGCAGTCGGCGAGCCTCATCGCGGTCCGTTCCGCCAGAGGCGAGGGCGCCGGCGACGTCGCGAGCGCCTACGGCTTGCGGGCGAGCAGTCCGACGAAGGTGTGGTAGGTGTCGGTCTGCTTCGGCGCGGACGTGCCCGAATCCGGACGCCACTCGGCCAACGGCACCAGCCCCGGCTCCAGCAGCGTCAACCCGTCGGCGAAGGAGAGGATCTCCTCGTCGGTCCGCCACCGGCCGGTGCCCAGCGACTCGTTGAAGACCCGCTCGACCTCGCGGGCCTTCCGGGAGCCCTCCGGGTCCCGCTCCCCCGGATCACGGAAGTGCGAGATCGCCACGTAACTGCCCGACGGCAGCGCGTCGATCAGCTCCGCGGACACGGCTCGCGGCTCCTCGTCGTCGCCGAGATGGTGCAGGATCGCGAAGAGCAGCAACCCGATCGGCCGGTCGAAGTCGAGGAACCGGCGGACGTCGGGATCGTCGAGGATCTCCTGCGGGCGTCGGATGTCGGCCTGGATCACCGTCGTCGTGCCCTCCGCGGCGAGCAGGGCCCGCCCGTGCGCCAGGACGATCGGGTCGTTGTCCACGTAGACCACCCGGGCGCTCGGGTCGTGCGCGGTGGCGACCTCGTGCACGTTGCCCTGGGTGGGCAGCCCGGACCCGACGTCCAGGAACTGGTCGATGCCGGCCTCGCTGACGAGGAAGCGCACCACGCGGCGCAGGAAGGCCCGGTTGGCCTGACCGGCGGCCGGCCCGTCCGGCGTGATCTTCAGGGCGTGCTCGGCGACCTGCCGGTCGACCTCGAAGTTGTCCTTGCCACCCAGGAAGTAGTCGTACACCCGGGCCACGCTGGGGACCGTGCGGTCGATGCCGGGGGGTGCGGCCTTGTCGCCGGTCAATGGCCTCTCCATCCGATTCTGGTCAGCGCACGGGGCGCTGAGGACGGCTCCGGGCTTCGTCCCGGAGTCTAGCGACCGGACGATGTGGAGCGTCGCCCCGCTGGTACCGCTCCCAACGGATCGGCGGCTCCGTCCCGCCAGCGGTAGAGGTCGCGCAGCAGGGCGATCTCGGCGCCGTGATGGATCAGCTCCCGGTTGACGTGCAGGACGATGCCCTCCATGGGAAACCGCTCGGGTCCCACCGTGGGCGGACTCTCCAGGTCAGCGTCCGAGAGTTCGCGGACCCCCGCGTTCCATCTCCCGTACATCTCGTCGAGCTGCTTCAGCGCCTCGTCAGCGGTCCCCGCGTAGGCGAAGGTCCGGGAGTCGACGTCGTGGCCGCCGAAGTGCCATGCGACCCGATAGCCCAGGCAGGAGACGATGATGTGCGCCAGCCGCCAGGCAATCGTGGTCACCGGCACCGGCACCGGGGCGGGGGACGCGACGTCCATCGCCCACTCCCGCGGACGTGCCGAGTTCGGCGCGGCCGACGTGTCACGTGGGCGGACGCTCCAGCAGCCGCGCACCGGCTCCCAAAAGTACTCCGCATCGGCAAGCCCGTGCAGCCGCGGCCGCAGATTCTTCTGCCAGTGCCGGTCCAACTGGTCCGCGAGCCGCTCGCTTCTTGCCAATTCCGCACCCTACCTCGACCGAGCCCGGGCATGATCACGACCGCGGTCGCCTGACCTCCTGATCCCCCGCGTGCGGCACCACTGCCGCGCCGTCACCGGCACGGCCCTGTTCGCCGGTCCGCTCGCCGTCCGCCTCGCTCGGGACGGCCGCCGCCCGCTGTCCGGGAACGGAGCCCGCGCGCGGGGCACGGCGGATCCGGCGCAGCACGCCGTGCCAGTTCGGGACCTCGGCGCTGTCGTCGAACGCCCGGGCGACCACCACGTCGGTCGAGGAGTGGGCCAGGATGGAGATGACGATGGTCAACGCGACGAGGTGGAACACCTCGTCGGCGGCGCCGATGCCGGCCTCCAGCACGAGCAGCCCGTAGACCACCGAGGCGAAGCCCTTCGGGCCGAACCACATCGCCGCGGCCTGCTCGCGCAGGCTCAGCCCGGAGCGCAGGAACGACACCCACAGCGCGACCGGCCGGGCCACCACGATCGCCAGCACCGCGAACACCCAGCCGGTCCAGGGAATCTCGCCGAGGAACCCAGGGGAGATCAGCGCCCCGAACACCAGCAGCGCGGCCAGCTTCAGCAGCTCCGCGACGTTCTCCCCGAAGTGCTCGAACGCGGCCCGCTCCCGGGGCCCGAAGGTCGCCACCGTGATGCCGGCAGCGAACGCGGCCAGGAACAGGTTGCCGTGGGTGGCCTTGCCCAGCGCCAGCACCAGCAACCCGATGGCCACCCCGTTCAGCGGCGCGTACGCCGCCGACGCGGCGAAGAACCGGGTCCGCTCCAGCGCGATCGCGGCCAGCGGCACGAGCACCCCGATCGCCAGCCCGACGCCCAGTTCGGTCGCCAACTCGCCCAGGTGCAGGTCGTCGGAGCCGGCCGCAACGGCCAGCAGCACCACCACGAACGGCAGCGCCAGCCCGTCGTTCACGCCCGATTCCACGTTGAGCAGGTGCCGCAGCCGGGCGGGCACCTTGTCGTTGCCGACCAGCGCGGCGGCGAACACCGGATCGGTCGGCGCCAGGATCGCACCGACCAGCAGCGCCTCGGGCCAGTCCAGGCCGGCCACGTAGTGCGCCAGCACGGCGGTGACCAGCAGGGTCAGCGGCAGCCCCCACCCCAGCGCCCGGCCGGGCAGCCGCCACGCGCTGCGCAGGTCCGCCCAGCCCACCCGCATCCCGTCGGTGAACAGCACCGCGAACAGCGCCAGCTCCGCCAACTGCGCCACGATCGGCGACTCGGCCTGCAGATGCAGTACCCCGGTGGTGCCCTCACCGAGGGCGAAGCCGGCGACCAGGAACAGCGCCGCGGTCGACAGGATCGTCCGCTTGGCCAGCGCCGACACCAGCACGGCGGCGAGCAGGACGGCGGCGAAGGAGAGCAGCAGCACGGGAACCTCCGGAGGACACGGCGAAGCAGGGTGCCGACCAGACTTCACGGCGCTCCACGGATCCGGCCGATCATATCGGTCCCGTGTCCGAGGTGCCTTGCACGTGGACGGGGGCGGCTTCCGCGCCCGCCGGATCGTGAGTACGGTTACCGCTGGTGTGCCGGGAAGCCTGGTCGGCGTTCGTGATCGTCGTCGACCGGAAGGCCCCTGATGACCGCACCTGCCATCCGCACCGACCAGCTCACCAAACGCTACGGCCGGCTCCTCGCCCTGGACGGGCTGGACCTGACCGTCGACGCCGGTGAGGTGTTCGGGTTCCTCGGCCCCAACGGCGCCGGCAAGTCCACCACCATCCGGTTGCTGCTCGGCCTGGCCCGACCCACCGCCGGCCGGGCCCGCATCTTCGACGTCGACGCCGGCGACGTGGCCGCCGCGCACCGACTGCTGGCGTACGTGCCCGCCGACGTCGCGCTGTGGCCGCAGCTCACCGGCGCGGAACTGCTGGACCTGCTCGCCGCCACCGGCCCGGGCGTCGACGTCGCGTACCGGGCCGACCTCGTCGCCCGCTTCGACCTCGACCTGTCCCGACCGGCCCGCACCTACTCCACCGGCAACCGGCAGAAGGTGGCGCTGGTGGCCGCGTTCGCGACCCGCGCTCCCCTGCTGGTGCTCGACGAACCCACCAGCGGCCTGGACCCGCTGATGGAACTGCAGTTCCGCCGGGCCGTCGCCGAGGCCCGCGACAACGGACAGACCGTGTTCCTCTGCTCCCACCAACTCGCCGAGGTGGAGGCGGTCTGCGACCGGGTGGCGATCCTGCGGGCCGGCCGGCTCGTCGACGTCGCGACCGTGCCCGAGCTGCGGCGGCTGCACCGCAGCGAGGTCACCGCCCAGTTCACCGGCCCCGCACCCGACCTGGCCACCGTGCCCGGCGTCGACCTGCTCGACCAGACGGACGGGACGCTGCGCTTCACCCTGGCCGGCCCGCCCGGCGCGGCGCTGCGCGTGCTCGCCACCGCCGAGGTCACCGCCCTCACCGTACGCGAACCCAGCCTGGAGGAGATCTTCCTCGACTACTACGGGCAGGCGGACCGGTGAGCGCCGCCGCGCCCACCGCGCCGGGCCGCGCGGTCACCCGCCTCGCGGCCCGTCAGGTGCGCCGCCCGGCGCTGGTCGTCGCCGCGGTGACCGTCGGCATGTCCGCCCTCGTCGTCGCCACCTACGCCCGCACCGTGGGCGACCCCGCGGCGGCGCAGGCGCTGGCCGCGCTCGCCGGAAACCCGGCCGTCCGCACCCTGTTCGGTGAACCCGTCGCCCTGGACACCGCCGGCGGGTTCGCCGTCTGGCGCACCGGCACCGTCCTCGCCGTCCTGCTCACCACCTGGGGTGCGCTGGCGACGACCCGGCTGACCCGGGGCGAGGAGGAGGCCGGCCGCTGGGACCTGCTGCTGGCCGGCCGGCTGACCCCGGCCGCCCTGTTGGGACGGCATCTCGCCGTGCTCACCCTGGCGCTGGCGTCGACCGGGCTCCTGCTCGCCGGGGCGCTCACGGCCCTCGGGACGCCGACGGGCGGGGCGCTGCTGCACGCCAGCGGACTCGCCCTGGCCGGGCTGACCGCGGTCGCGGCGGCGGCCTGCGCCGCGCAGATCTTCCCCACCCGCGCCGGCGCCACCGGCGCCACCCTGGCCTTCCTCGGCGTCGGGCTGCTGGCTCGCATGGTCGGCGACGGCGTGTCCGCGCTGGCCTGGCTGCGGTGGCTGCCCCCGTACGGCCCGCTCGCCCTGAGCCGCCCCTACCATGACGACCGCTGGTCTCCCCTGCTGACACAGGCCGTCAGCGCGGCGGCGCTGGCCTGCGTCGCGCTGGTCCTGGCCGGCAGACGCGACGTCCGGGCCGGGCTGCTGCGTCCGCCGGCCGGCCGCGCGCCCCGACGGTGGCTCCTCGGCTCCGTCGGCGCCTTCGCCGTCCGGCGCGCGGTACGCCCCCTCGCCGCTTGGTCGACGGGCATCGGCGCCTACTTCCTGCTGATCGGCCTGCTCGCCGAGTCGCTCACCGACTTCCTCACCGACAATCCTCGGTTCGCCGACCTCGCCGCCCAGGCCGGCTTCGCCGGTCTCGGCACCGTCGAGGGATACACGGCCACCCTCTTCGCCCTGCTCGCCGTTCCGGTCGGCGCCTTCGCCACCGCCCGCCTGGCCGCGTTCGCCGCCGCCGAGAACGCGGGACGGTTGACCCTGCTGCACGCCGGACCGGTCAGCCGCGCCCGCCTGCTGACCGCCGAGGTTGTCGCCACCGTCGCCGGGACCGCCGTACTCGTGGCCGTGGCCGCCGTCGCCACCTGGGCCGGCACGACGACTGTCGGCGCCGGACTACCGCTCACCGCCGCGCTGGCCGGCACCGTCAACGTCCTGCCGGTGGCGTTGCTGGGCGCCGCGGCCGCCACCCTCGCGGTCGGACTGGCGCCGCGGGCGGTGGCGACGATCGGCATGCTGCCCACCGCGGGCGGGTTCCTGCTCACCGCGACGGTCGACAGCGTCCACGCCCCGGCCTGGGTCGGCTCGCTGTCCCCGTACGCGCACCTCGCCGCCGTACCGGCCACGGCACCGAACTGGGCGGCAGCCGGCGTCATGGTCACCGGCGCCGTCGCCGTGATGTCAGCGGGAAGCTGGGCCTTTGCCCGGCGGGACCTGCGGCTCTGACGGCCGGCACGACCTCAGCGACGCCGGCCGTCCCGCCACCGGTCGATCAGGGCCGGCAGCTCCCGCCAGAGATAGTCGTAGAAGTCGCGCATCTCGGCGAGGCGGGCGCCGGCGACGCTGTCCGCGCCTGTCGCGGTGATGCCTTCGTCGGCGGCTTCCCGCATGGTTCCGATCATCGCGTTCTGACCGGACATGAGCGTCGCCCACGCGCCCTCGCGGAGCCGGAAGTGCTCCCGGCGGCTGCCGGGGGCGGGCACCCGCTCGATCAGCCCGACGGTCGACAGCGACTTGAGCGCGGTGGACACGCTGCCGGAGCTGATGGTGAGGGTGTCGGCGATCTCGCCGGCGGTCATCGTCTCCCGCTCGGTGAACAACAGCGCCGCCAGCACGCGGGCGGTCATCCGTTGCAGGCCACCCTCGGTGAGGGCCAGCGCCAGCCGCTCCGCCGGATCGCTCAGTGCCATCCGCGTCCTCCCCTCCTCGATCAGCCGAGATCTTAACATCTCGCACTCTTCAGAATTCTTTGAAACTTCGATACTCTGCAAGACGTGAGCGATGTGATCCAGCTGGAGAAGCTGACCAAGACGTACGGTCGCCGCAGGGGCCTGGTGGACCTGGACCTCTGGGTGGCCGAGGGCGAGGTGTTCGGCTATCTGGGCCCGAACGGGGCCGGCAAGTCGACCACCATCCGCGTGCTGCTGGACCTGATCCGGCCGACCAGCGGACGCGCACTGCTGTTCGGACACGACCCGCGCCGGCACGCCGTGTCCCTGCACCGGCGCGTCGGCTACCTGGCCGGCGACTTCGTCGTCAACCCGCGGCAACGGGTGGCCGAGTGCCTGACCTTCCTGGCCGGCCTACGCGGTGACACACCGAAGGCCCGCATCGACGAGCTGGCCGGTCGGCTGGAGCTGGACCTGACGGCGCGCATCGGCACCCTGTCGAAGGGCAACCGGCAGAAGGTCGGCCTGGTGCAGGCGTTCATGCACCGCCCGGCCCTGCTGATCCTGGACGAGCCGACGTCAGGGCTGGACCCCCTGGCGCAACAGACCTTCCTCGACCTGGTCCGCGAGGCCAGAGCCGCCGGACAGACGGTGTTCATGTCGTCGCACATCATGAGCGAGGTCGAGGCGGTCGCCGACCGGGTCGGCATCATCCGCGACGGCCGTCTCGTCGCGCTCGACACGGTGGCTCGACTCCGCGACCGCAGCGTGCACGAGTTCCAGGTCACCTTCAGCGGCCCGATCGACAGATCCGCGCTCGCCGCCCTGCCGGAGGTGTCCGGCCTGACCGTCGACGGACCGACCGCGAGATTCCAGCTCGCCGGCAGCCCCGACGGACTCATCCGCGTCCTCGCGCGGCACCGGGTCGCCGCGCTGCGCGCCACCGAACCCGACCTGGAACAGCTGTTCCTCACCTACTACCAGGCCGACGCCGCGAGCAGGGAGACCACGCATGCCTGACGTCCTGACCAAGACCCTGTGGGACGGCCGGCGCGGCCTGGCCGGTTTCGCCGCCGGCACCGCCCTGATCGGCGCCGCGTACGCCGGTTTCTACCCGCAGGTCGCCGAAGGCGCGATGGGACAGACCGTCCAGGGCTTCTCCCCCGCGCTACGCGAGGCGCTGCGGATGGACGACCTCGCCTCCGCCGCCGGTTATCTCGGCTCCAGCGTCTTCGGCATCATCGTGCCCCTGGTCGCCGTCATCTTCGGCATCACCACCGGCACCCGCGCGATCGCCGGCGACGAGGAGGCCGGCTACCTCGACCTGCTCCTCGCCCACCCGGTCAGCCGAACCCGACTGCTGCTGCACCGCTTCGCCGCGCTCACCGCCGGCGCCGCCCTCATCGCCGGAGTGGTCCTGCTGGCCATGCTCGCCGTCCGGCCCGGCGCCCGGCTCGACAGCATCAGCGTCGGCCAGTTCACCGCCCAGTGCCTCGCCCTGGCGCTGCTGATCGTCGTCTTCGGAACGATCGCGATCACCATCGGCGCGGCCACGGGCAGCCGGCCCGCCGCACTCGCGGGCACCGCAGGCGTCGCCGTCCTCACCTACGCCGCCGGCACCGCAGCCACCCAGCTCAACGCCGGCGCCCTCCGTTACGCCTCCCCCTTCCACTACTACATCGGCGGAGAACCGCTCCGTAACGGCTTCCAATGGACCGACCTGGGCGTCATGGCCGCAATCGTCGCGGTGCTACTGACCATCGCGGTGACCACATTCAACCGGCGCGACCTCACCAGCTGAGACGGTCGAATCACGTGGAGACCGTCCGCGTCGGCGCCTACGGTGCAGGCCGTGATCGACATACAGGTGCGGACAGAGCGAGGAGAGACCCTTGCCCGGGGAGCGCGCGGCTTCGACTGGTCGCAGGAGCTGATCGATCTCGACCCGTCGGCCTTTCCGATGCTCAGCGGCCTCTGCGCCTTTCTGGACACGATGTTCAACGAACGCCAGCTACCACTTCTGATCGACGAGTTGGACCGTTTGCCGTCCGGCGTCGCTCTGGACGACGGCAGCAGGGCGGAGATACGCCGACTCTGTGCGATCGCCCGGACGGGATCCCACCGTTATCTGTGGTTCCTGGGCGACTGACCCTGCCGCACGAATGGCGGGCAGCGGCCATCAGCGGGATGCGGCCCGCTTGACGTCCATCAGCTCAAGCACCTCGTCACTGAGTCCGTGGATCGTGATGTCGTCACGGTGGCTCTCCCACCGTTCGCGGTCGAGCACCAGGTTGGTCTGCTCCTGACGGGCACCGTCGAAAGCCCGGATCGTGGTGCCGTTCGACTGATAGCCAAGCGACCACGAGACGCCCAGCGACGGTGCGTTGGTGGACCAGGCGGCGGACTCGGCGCGATCCGCTCCCAGCCCGGCGAACGCGAGGTGCAGGCTGGCGCCCCGCATCTCCTTGCCGTAACCACGCCGCTGGAACCGCCGCGCGATCCATGACCCCGTCGAGACGGTCTTGGTGATCCCGAAGTCCTGCGCACCGATCTCCTGCACCCCGACGCACACGCCATCGACCTTCACCGCCATCACCAGGTTCCATCTGCTCGGCCGCCAGTCCGCCAGGGATGCCCAGTAGTACCGCAGGAACGACCACTCGGCCTGGGGAGACGGTCCCGACTCCCATCCCGCTACGGGCGAACGCGCCAGAAAGCGGCTCTGCGGATCGTAGATGCCGGCTGCCGCACGGATCGCCAGTTCGGCAAGCTCGTCCTCGCCCGGCACAGCCAGCTCGAGCACGGACGTCGTCACCCGCAGACGGCGCACGGGCCAGACCTCGGCCAATGTCATCCGAGCATCATGCCGTGTCCTGCCGCCTGCCGTCGCCCGAAGGTACCGAGGTCTCCGCACAGGCGGGCGAGTCTCGACGGTCCGACCTTCGCCACGCGCGGCTTCGTCTCCTATATAGCCACTGGCTCTCCAGCCCGACAGATCGTGCGCAACGGATCCCTGACGAGTGGTGTCGCCAGTGGGGAAGCTACCCGAGGTGCGGGCGCCGGCCGACGATCGGTCAGCCGAGGCGGTGGGCTCGGCGTTGGAGGTATCGCTGCTCGACCTGGTTGTGGGTCAGGGCGGCTGCTTCGCGGTACAACGCCGCCGCGCCGGCCGTGTCACCGGTCATCTCGAGCAGATGTGCGCGGATCGCGCGTTCGCGTTGCCGGGTCAGCGGTTCCTCGTTCAGGTGGTAGCCCCGGTTGAGGTCGTCGAGCAGGGCCAACCCCCGGGCCGGCCCGTACGCGTGCGCGACTGCGACCACCCGGCTCAGCCGTACCGGCGCGGTCGGACTGAGCCGTTCCAGTCCCAGGTACAGCGCCGCGATCTGGGGCCAGTCCGTCCGGTCCGGCGCCGTAGCCGCAGCATGCACGGCCGCGATCGCCGCCTGCAGCTGGTACGCGCCGACCTCGCGCCGCCGCCAGACGCTGTCGATGAGCTCCGTGCCCTCGCGGATCAGCTCGGGATCCCACCGTGTCCGGTCCTGCTCGTCCAGCGGCACCAGTTCGTCGCCGTCGGTACGGGCAGCGCGCCGCGACTCGGTGAGCAGCATCAGGGCGAGCAGCCCGGTCACCTCGGGGTCGTCCGGCAGGGAGTCGCGGAGCATGCGGGTCAGCCGGATCGCCTCGCGGGTCAGGTCCACGCGGGTGAGTGCGTCTCCGGTGGAGGCGGTGTAGCCCTCGTTGAAGATCAGGTAGAGCACCTGCATGACGGCGTTCATCCTGCTGTCGCGGTCGGCGTCGGTCGGCGGGGTGAACCGGGCGCCGGCGCGGGCCAGTTGCTTCTTGGCGCGGCTGATCCGGGCGCCCATGGTGTTCTCGGTCGTCCCGTGCGCGTGTGCGATCTCCGCCGTTGTCAGGCCGCCGACCGCGCGCAGCGTGAGCGCCGCCTGGGAGGTGGGGCTCAGCGCGGGGTGACAGCACAGCAGCAGAAGCGTGAGACTGTCGTCGGTCTCCAGCGCAGGGCCCGCCTGGCGGGTCGGGTCCCGCATCGCCAGCTCGCTCATCCCGGCGTGCCGCTCACGGCGGCGTCGGGCCTGGTCGGTACGGAGCAGGTCGACCATCCGCCGGTACCCGATCCGGATCAGCCAGGTGCGCGGGTTCTCCGGCACACCGTCCGTGGGCCACACCCGGCTCGCGACGAGCAGTGCCTCCTGTACCGCGTCCTCGGCGATGTCGAAGCGGCCGAAGCGCCGCACCAGCGCACCGAGAACCTGCGGCGCCTCGGTGCGCAGCAGGTGCTCTACGTTCGGCGTCACGCCGGTACTGCCGTTCGGGTGCCCTCCCGGCCTGCCGCCGTCCGGCGAGGCTGGACGCGGCGGGTCATGCCGCGAAGTCCGCGCCCATTATCGGCCGGATCTCCATCGGCTCGCCCAGAACCTCGACCATCCGCGAGACGATCTCGACGGCGCGCTCCTGGTTGTCCACGTCGATCACGGCAAAGCTGGCCAGGACCTCCTTGAGCTCGACGAACGGGCCGTCGGTCGCCACCACGCCGATCGAGGTCCTGCGGACCGTGGTGCTGACCGCCGGGTGACCGAGTCCCTCGCTGCTGACGAACTCGCCGGTCTCGATCAGCTCCTGCTCGAACCGCTGGTACGCGGCGAACGCGGCCAGCGCCTCCTCGGACGGGGTGTCGGCGGTCGCGGCGTCCCAGGCGGCGGCCGGCGTGTAGCTGAGCAGCAGATACTTCATGATCATCCTTGTGTTCGCGGGCTCGGGTCACGCTACGCCGATCGGCTCGAACGGCGCAGGGAGAGGGCGACGACCGTCGTCCAGGTGAAGGCGACCAGGCCGTTCACCGCGATCTGGATGCTCATGTGGCTCGGCGACATCGGCATCAGCAGGACGAGCGCGGCGAGGCCGTTCAGCGCCGCCGGCAGGGCGGCCCGACGGCGGACGTACCGGATGGTCAGCACGATGGCGGCGACGGCCAGCGCGGTGAAGGCGATGGCCGCCGCCGCCGAGTGCGCGATGCTGTGCCAGGACATCTCGTCGACGGGCCCGTCAGGGGCCCCTACCAGAAAGCCGTACTCCGGATCCATCGTGAACACCCCGGCCGCGACGAGCCCGGCACCGAAGATCCCGATGAAGAGCGGCAGCACACGCCGACCGGTGCCCTCGGTGAGCGTACGCCGGACGCCGACGGCGAGGGCGATCCCGCCGAGGCCGGCGAGCACGAACGTGGTGATCTGGATCCAGCCGAGACTTCCGGTGGCCAACTGGCTGATCGGGTGCCGCGTGATGTCGTAGCCCTCCCGCGTGAGCATCTGCGTCACGGCCGAGGCGAAGAAGACCGGTCCGGCGAGGCCGCCGGCGAGGAGCAGGCGGTCGGACGAGCGGCGGGCAGCGGGAACGGTGGCGGCGACGGTGGCCATGACTTCCTCCTTGGTGGGTGCTTGCCGTTACCTCGTGGCCGCACCGCGAACTTTGACGTTCTACGGCGTGAGCTGGATCACGCGACGTCGAAGTCAAGGCTCGGACGTCGCCTCCGAGGTACCGGCCGAACACCTACCGAGGAGGACACGATGTCTGAGAACACCCGGCCGAGCGCCGAACTGACCGCTCTGGACCGTCTGGTCGGCACCTGGTCGGTGGCCGGCGGCGCCGAGGGAACCGTGCGGTACGAGTGGATGGCCGGCCGGTTCTTCCTGCTCCAGCACGTCGAACTGAGCCAGTTCGGCCAACCCGTCACGGGTCTGGAGGTAATCGGCAATCTGCACCCGTTCGGTGAGCCGGTCGGCGGGGACGTGGTGTCGCGGTTCTACGACACGGCCGGCAACACCTTCGACTACGTCTACGAACTCGTCGGTGACAAGCTGACCATCTGGGCCGGTGCGAAAGGCAGCCCCGCCTACTACGAGGGCACATTCAGCACCGACGACACCACGGTCACCGGCGAATGGACCTACCCCGGCGGAGGCGGCTACGCCTCCACGATGACCCGGATCTGAGAACGGAAAACCACATCGACCCGAACGGCCGGAGCGCGGTGCCTCATCGAGGAGACACCGCGCTCCGGCCGTGTCGTCCTACCATTGCGGACCTCGCGGTCCGCACACTGGTGCACCTGGCCCGGACGTCCGGATCTGCCGCCGACAGCGCGTGCGCGCTCATGCCGCGCAAACCAGATAGCCCCGTACCGGGTGGTCGAATAGCTTGTTCCCTAGCTGGTGTGCCCACGTCGTAGGAGTTCGTGTGTTCGACTCGGTCCCTGGTCTGGATCCGGACCGGGCTGCACGGCTCACCGCCCTGGTTCAGGAGTGCCGGCCGCTGTGGAACCGGGGAGAAGGCATGGTTGCCGTTCAGCGGCGCCTGGGTGACCAGAACATCGGTGTCATCGACGCCATCCTCATCACTCGGGAACTGCTGGGCGCCGGACCAGGCACTCTCGGACAGGCCAAGGCGGTCGTGCTCACCAGTCCCGGTCGCGTCTACGCCTTGCGGTCACACCAGCAGCTCGTGGACATCCTCGAACGCGCACAGGACGTCGCCGAGGCCGCGCACGGCGTTGCCCGCGCCGACGGGACGACCATCATCGCCATCGACGGCCCGGGCGGATCAGGCAAGACGACGCTGGCGGCGAGCGTCGCGGAACTGCTCAGTGGCGCGACGATCGTCCACGGGGAGGACTTCTACCGACCCATGCCAGAACATGAACGTAGTCGACTCGACCCGCAGCAGGGCTACCAGCGTTACTTCGACTGGCAACGCCTCCGCGACCAGGTCCTCATGCCGTTGCGCACCCATCAGACGGCGCGCTACCAGAGCTACGACTGGGCCACCGGACAGCTCGCCACGTGGAATGAGGTGAGGCCAGGGGCCGCAGTCATCGTGGAAGGCGTCTACTCCGCCCGTCCGGAGTTGAGCCCCTACCATCACCTCACCGCCTATGTCGACACACCCCGTGAGATCTGCCTGCAACGGATGCGAGCCCGAGGCGAGAACAGCGAGGAATGGATCGGCCGGTGGCGCGCCGCCGAGGAATTCTACCTCCGTACGACATGGCCTCAGACCAGAGTCGAACTCCTCGTCCGCGGCTACTGAGGCAGAGGTACGTAGACGCGCCCGAAGGCCGAAACGCACAGCCTGAGCGCCCACTTCTGCTGCGGAGGGCTCGCCTCGCCGAAGAGCTCATCGACGGCCACGCACCGGCGCAACCAGCACCAGCCGACACACTGCTCGCCGCGCCCTCATGACAGCTGCGGTTTATCTCACCTCGGCAGAAACCGGATCGAGCAGGAAGAGGTCTTGGTCCCCGGTATAGCCCTCTACCTCAGCAGTGATGCGACGCTTCTGCCCCACGCCAATGGTGTCGGGGATGTTCGAGCCCGTCAGGCCCAGATCGCTGGTGATGTTGACGTCATTGAACTGGAAGTTGGGCCCGGTCACTCCCGACTCGATGCGATCTCCGGCGAAGACCAGGATGTCGTACCGCGTCTTGTCATCGCCGTGATGGTTCATCGCAGCGACCGCCTGCTCAGGTCACGACGCGGACGCCGGGCCAGCGTTCGGTTGGCCGGTGACGGGTCAATCGCTGCCGGGAGATTCGCGGGCTGACCCTGGTGGGGTTGCGCCGCCAAACCCCGTCGAGCAGGTCGTCGAGGCCGCGCGGCGCACAGACCGCGATCCGGTCGTACGCGTCGAGGCGTACCGCTACGGCGGTGGCGTACTCGGGCCAGGTGGCAACGGCATCGGCGATGCTTCGCAACGGGGCCACCGGGCCGCCGCCGAAGGTGGCCGGGTACCAGGTGTGCACGGCGGCCTGGTTTTTTGCCTCCCACGGCGGCTCCGGCCAGGCCGCCACCAGCCGCCGGGTGGCTCGGTCGTCGTTGTCGCGGCTCAGGTCCGCCGCGTCGAGGAAGACGACGTCAACGTCACGCACCGATGACGGGTCGAAGCCGTCGCCGTACCGCTCGCTCCAGACCAGGTCGCGGATGGCGCCAGCGCCGATCCAGGCGTCCGGCAGGCCGGAGTCCCGGACGACGCCGAGCGCCCGCATCAGCCACGGGCTGCGCCGGAGAAGGTCCCGCAGTTCGTCTTCCCGCATTGTTTCCCCCGGTTGCCGCACTGTTGGGATTCCTGTTCAGTCGAACATCCGGCCCACGAGGGCGCCTTGTCCGGCCTGCAGGACGTGAGCGGCCCCTAACGGTATCCAGAAGCACTCGAACCGGGTGGGTTCCTGCTCGCCGTCGTGGTCTTCCTGGCTCGCCCACCGCTCGGGCGTCGCCCCGTGCAGCGCCAGCTCGAAGACGTGGCGACGTTGGATCTCGAAGCGCAGCGGGCTGATGTCGTATTCGATCTCCCCGAGCTTGCGCACGACGGCGAACCCCAGGAGTCCGGTCTCTTCGCGGGCCTCGCGCAGCGCCGCGTCCGCTGGGTCCTCACCCGGGCGGACGCTGCCGCCCGGCACCTGGATGCCCACCTCCTCGTAGCTGTAGTCGGTGTGCCGGAAGACGAGCAGGTGCCCTTCCCGCACGACGTAGCAGAGAACCTTATTGGTGATCGCCTTCTCGGGCATGGCGCCTTCGTCCACTCATTCCTGGTGCGTCTGCCCCGGGGTTGGCTGGTGCGGATCGGGCAGGCCGAAGATGGCATCCTCGGCCGCTCGGGCTAGGCGGTGTCTTCAAAGGATCTTGGTATCGGATGAGGTCACCACAGGTCCCCCGTTGATCACACGTGATGAAGTCGCCGAACTGTAGAGACCCGGATCAGCAAATGTAAAGATCCCTCACAGACCGTGAGGACGAATCGGGCAATGAGCTTCGCGACCGGCAGGCGTCTCACCTACCGTGAGCAACCGGCAGCGTCGGTGGACCGGCGATCACCGCCCCCTCAGCAGGTCGTGCATACTGCCCGCCGAAAGCCGCACCGAACGCCTCCCAGGAGCCCCGCCTTGCCGACGACCCTGCCCGTCGCCGCTCTCCGCCAGCCCGGCGGCGTGCCGCCCGTCTGCGTCAGACACGCCATCCCCGCCACCCGACGAAAGCCCGTGCTGTTCCGCTCGACCCCGCCTACCTGGTCGTTCCTCCTCATCCTGCTCGGCGTGCTGCCCTTCGTGATCGTCGCCACGATCATGCAAAAACGCGTCACCGTGCCGAACTGGCCGTTCTGCCGCGCCTGCACACACCTGCGCATCCGACGGCTGCTCGGCGGAATCGGAATGGCCGTGCTGGGTTTCATCGCCGTCATCGGCTTCTCCGCGACCATGCCACCCTCGAGCAGCCTGACCGCGGTCGTCGTCACACTCAGCTTCGCCGTACTCCTCGCTGGTGTGGTGTTCGCCAGCACCAGTGGATGGGCCACCATCGCCGCGGCGAAGCTCACCTCCGACGGCACCAGCCTCCGCCTGCGCAAGGCGCACCCAACGCTCAGCATGGAGACTGACTGACACACCCGGAGAGCCGGCCGGCGTGCACTGTCAAAACCGATGCACAGATTGGGGCTGCAGCGTGTCAAGGGCCGTTACATCTGGCAACCACCAACGCGCATGCAGCCCTACGGTCAGCGTTCCGATCGCCGGCCGCCCGCCTCGGCAACCGGGTGCAGGAGGCAAGCCGTACGCTCTGCGCCGCAGAAACCGACTTGATCAGCCTCTCGGACGCGACGTCATGACGAACATTCCCAGCAAGCCGCGGCGAGCAGCAGGCATTGCTGTCACGATGCTGTGCGCCGCGCTGCCCCTGACCGCCGGGTGCGGCAGCTCGGAACCCGAAGTGCCGCCGGCGCCGGCGGCTGCGGCACCGCTCACCCGTCCTGCGGTCGAGCGAGTGGGTGGAGCAAGCCAGATGAGTTGCGGAATCAGGATGTAACAAGCTCTTCAATCATGAAGGCGGGGCGTGGGCGCCGGGCTCGCCTGGCGGGGCGTCGAGGGCCAGCCTCAGCGCCGCCTCGACCGGATAGACCGGGCAGTACAGCGGAGTGTCCGCGGCCGGCGGGGCCGCGTCCTTCGCCTCGAACGCCTTGCGGGCCCGGCCGAGGTCCGCGAGCAGGTCGGCCACTGACGGTTCCTTCTTCGGCTCCGAGGGCGCCGCCTCGACGGGTGCCTCCGTCTCCGGCGCCGTGATCGAGACGCCGAGCGCCGCCGCAGCGGCGTTGAGCCCGTCCTTCGGCATCGCGGCGGCCAGCGCCGAGAGGCGGCCGACGGCCTGGTCGGCGTACGCGGCGTCGACCGGCACCGCCGGCAGCTCGAACCGGGTTCCGGTCTGAGCGCCGAACGGGGCGTCGCGGAACACCCGGTCGCGGTTCTCGGCGTCGACGAGCACGTGGCGGCCGTCGTGGAGGTCGGCGTACAGGTTGGCGGCGAGCACGTTCCCGTCGAGCAGCAGGTTCTGGTCGGGCACGGTCGCGCGGACGGCGATGCTGTCGGCGAAGGCGAGCACGTTGGCTTCGACCCGCATGACACCCCGGCCGGAGATGTCCAGCAGGCAGCCGGTCGTGGACTGCCCGGTCGAGGCGCGGCCGGTGGGGTCGGCGGCGAACAGGACCGTGTTGCCGCGGATGGTCCAGGGGCCCGCGCCGGGTGCCTGGATACGGACGGCGGTGCCGCTCGTGTTGACGACCACGTTGTTCTCGAACGTCCCGTACGCCGCACTGAGCTGCACGGCGCAGTACGCCGCGTTGGCGAAGACGCAGTTGCGCACGGTGATGCCACCGCTGCCGCCGCGCAGGTCGAGCAGCGCCGCCGACTGGGAATGGCCCGCGTCGAGGGCGCCGCTGTCGGCGTACGCGTTGTAGGTCGCCCCGTCGAACATGAACCCGTCAAGGACGAGGCCCTCCCCCGAGTCCTCGCCGGTCAGCACCGGATCGCCGAAGATGCCCTTCGCCTTGGTCTCCGGAGTGAGCACGAAGCGCACGGGTTGTCGCCAGGGGTCGCGCGCGGCGAACTCGGCGTCCCACCCGCCCAGCAGCGTCAGGTTGCGAACGGGGATGCGCCACGTGCCCGACCGCAGGCGGCCCGTGTACTCACCTGCGGCGACGAGGATGCGGTCGCCCTCGGCGGCCTTCTCGAGGGCCTGGAACGGGTCGCGGAACGGCGCCTCGCGGCTGCCGTCCCCGCCAGAGGATCCGGCCCGCACGAACCAGTCGCGGCCGGCCGGCCGGGGCGGATCGGGGGCCGTGACGTCGAGCACGGGCGCGAGGGAGTCGACGACGATGGTGGCGCTCTGACGCCCGCCGGGCGGCGTGAGGCGATACGTGCCGCGGAGCAGGTACGTGGACTCGACGTCGAGGCCGCGCGAATACCGTACGGCCTCCTCAGTCTGGTGATGGACGAGGCCGTAGCGCGGGGCGAGCGCCCACCACGGGCTGTTGTCGGTGCCGGGCTCGTAGACGGCGACGCCGATGTGCGTCTCCGCGAGCTCGGGGAGAATCTGCGTGTTCTGGTCGAAGCCGACCCCGGCCCGCACCTGCACCGGGGCTCCGGCGAGCGCCGGGTCGGCCTCGTAGAGCCGCGCCCAGTCGACGGCCTGGTACGCCGGACCGGCCGGGAGCTCGGTGAACGGCTCCGGCGCCGCCAGGTCGGCGGGGTGCGCGCCCGGCGCCGCGCCGACCGCGAGGGCGAGCACCTCGGCCGGGGCGAGCCGGCGCATGACGGGCCGCTGAACGTAAGGGTCTGATGTGGGCGACAGCTCGCCAAGGCCGGCCGATTTCCGCAGCGCGTTGAGGGCGGCGATCGGCGGGCACTCGTACGTGACGGCGACGTCCACCGTGTACATGTCGAGCCACGCCGCCGGGAGCCCGGTCAGCTGTGGGTCGCCGACGGTGTTGCCGGCCGCCGAGCGCAGGCCGACGTCTTCGAGCTCCGCGGCGTACTCCTCGGTGAGCTCGGCCTCCGCGCCCGACACCCGGCTGCGCACGATGTCGCGCGGTGTGGCGAAGAACAGGTTGCGGTTGATGGCGATCTGCCCGACGTCGCGCAGGCAGGAGACAGCCGCGTTGCCGCAGCCGACGAACACGTTGTCGGCGATCGCGGCAGCGCCGTCGACCCGTACGCCGACGGCCCGGTCGGCGCCGGAGCCGCGCGGCGGGTCGGAGTCGTCGTGGGCGAAGGCGAAGGTGTTGCGGCTGACCGCGGCCGGGGTCTCGGGGGCGCCGTCGCGGACGGTGAGCAGGCTGAGGCCGACGCAGTTGACGACGATGTTGTTCTCGAAGACCACAGAGTCGCCGCCGAGCTCGACGGCGCCGGAGCTGCCGTTGGCGAAGCAGCAGTCGCGGACGGTGATGCGCTCGCCGCGCAGGCTCACAAGCGGGCCGTCCCCGTAGGAGGCACGCTGCAGGCCGCCCTGCTCGTCGTAGTCGTCACGCCCGGCCCCGTCGAAGAACAGCCCGTCCAGGACGAGGCCGTCGTGGCCGCCGATGCCCTGGAGCATGTTCTGCTCGTTCGGGACGCGCAGGCCGGTCTTTGCCGCGAAGACCGTCGGTGTCTGCCAGGGGGTACGGCGGGCGAAGTCGGGGCTGTATCCGCCGAGCAGGGTCAGCTCGGGGGTGTCGACGACCCACGAGGAGCGCTCGCCACGCCCGGTATAGGTGCCCGCCGCGATGTGGATGCGGTCGCCGGGCGCAGCCTGCCGCAGCGCGAGCCACGGGTCGTGGAACGGCCGGGCCCGGGTGCCGTCGCCGACCGGACCGCCCGCCGCGACGAAGAGGTCGGTCATGACTTCTTCACCTCGTCGTCGGCTTCCTCCGTCTTGTCCGCGAGCAGCTTGAAACCCACCTTGACGGCGTCTCTGACCTGTGCGAACGCGGCGAGGCCCGTCTGCTTGTAGGGTCCCTCGGCCAGGTCCTTGACGTATTCCTCCTCGGTCGCCAGCAGCGACTCCAGGGATTCCGAGGCCTTCTCCAGCTCCTCGTTGAACTTCGCCAGCGTGCCCGGATCATCGGTCAGCTGGGCGAAGGCGTTGGTGCTCTCCTCCACGAGCGTGGGGAAGAGCTCGTCGTAGAGCTTGCTCGACTGCTCCTTGGCCGCCTCGGCCCGCGTGTCGAGCCCTCGGTCGAGGACGTTCTCCTTCATCCAGTCCCAGTCGGTGGCCCGGTAGTCGCCGGACGCGCCGATGCCGCGCCAGTTCCCCGCCGCCTCCGCGCCGCGGGCGAAGAGCTTGTCGATCCAGTCCTCGTCGAGCTGTTCGCGGGCCGCGGTCAGCAGCTTGATGTTGTCGACCACCGTCTGCTTCGCGGCACGCTTCTGCTTGGCCGCCATGAGGTTCTCCGCGGTGAGCTTCTCGAAGTTCTTGATCGCCTCGTTGGCGGCTTCCTTGGACGACGGGTCCTTCATGAAGAGGACGATCAGGCGGGCGCCCGAGGTCGGGAGGTACTTGACGAGCAGGCTCTTGACCGTGTCCTGGATGGAGCCGAAGTTCTTGAGGAGCAACTGCTCGACGATCGCGTCGTTGCTGCGCGCGTTCTTGAGGTCCTCCTCACACTTCTTGATGAGCGCGAGGTCGGCCTCCAAGACCTTGCTCATCAGCGTGGCGACCTCGGGGACGTCGAGCCGGGCGACCTGCGCCCAGATCTTGCGCTCCCCGGCGAGGAAGTCACGCGGGCCGACCGCGGTCCACCGTTCGTCGACGGACATCGCGTTGGCCTGGCTGTCCTCCAGCACCGACCGGATGTCCGACTCGAGGCGCTCCATCAGCGCCTCGGCCTGCTCGCAGTTGGTCTCCCACCGGTCGGTCAGGCCGTCATAGCCCGGTTGCTCCAGCTTGGAGACCATCTCCTCGAACAGCTTCTCCCGATCGGTGTCGAAGCGGTCCAGCAGATCCAAGACCTTGTCGAGGATGTCCTCCTCGAACCCCGTGGCGCGCATCCGCTGCTCAACGAGCTCGCGGGCGTCATCGACATCTTCCACACATCTCAGCGTAGGAGCCCTCGGTCACCCGAGGCAGTCGTGAACCCGATCCCTGCCAGATCAGGGATCCGACCTATGCCGCCGCTCGGTGAAGACTGACTCCGGAAGTCGTCGACTCTTCGGGAGTGCACCATGTCATCCCTGTTCAGCGGACCGATACTTGGTGTTCGTATGCGTCACGCAGTCGCAAGTGCTGCCCGGTCTTCGCGGTGAACCGGACGCCCTTCTGGCTCGCGTCGTTGGCGAACGCGCCAGTGACACGGCAGGCCGGGAGGGAATACCGCGGCATGGGCCGCCCCTGACCCGCTGACCGGCCGGACCGGCCCGCCGGGAACACCCTCCCCGACCGGGCCGGTCCTTTTTGTTTGTCCGGAACGCGCCTGCAACTGTCGAAATCCCGGCCCGCTCAAGGCATGCTGCCTCTGGGAGGTCCACAGTGCGAGGGCACGGGCGGACGGAAGACTGCCGTGGAGAGCTTCAGGTGCGCCTCGTGCGGGCAGGACATCAAACCCGCCGTCGTCTGCCCGCACTGCGGCGCCCATCAGCCGCAGTGGGCCGAGCACCTGGCCGACATCGAACGGTCCATCGCCGAGATGAAGGCCCGCGACCTACTACATCGCCAAGCCCGTCCAAGCCCCGGACGTGTCCGACATCCTCGAGCGACTCGGCACCAGCCGGAAGGGGCCGCAGTCACCAGCAGCACACAACGATGCACACCGATGACGAACTTGGTTGCCGTACCCCGTAAATGGGGGGTTTTCGGGGGGCGGTTCAGAACTTCATAGAAGAAAATCAAAGCCCTGACCAGCATTCTCGCTGGTCAGGGCTTCTTTGTCGGGACGGCCGGATTCGAACCGACGACCCCTTGACCCCCAGTCAAGTGCGCTACCAAGCTGCGCCACGTCCCGATGCCTCCGCGCGGTCTCCCCCGCGGCAGCCGGTACAGCTTAGCGCAGGATCTTCGCACCGTGCGCACAGGCCCCTCCCGCGCCACACCCCCTAGAGCGTCCTAGGAGGGTGGCCTGCCGGGGATGGGCCGGCAGGCCACATGCGGTGCGAGGATCAGCCGTGCGCCTTGCCTCGGCCGCCCGGGCCGAGCTTCTTGCGGGGGCGTACGGAGATGTCGATCGGGCTGCCCTCGTAGCCGAACTCCTCGCGCAGCTTGCGCTCCACGAACCGCTGGTAGCCGGCGTCCAGCGGGCCGGTGGTGAACAGCACGAACCGCGGCGGCGCCACCCCGGCCTGGGTGGCGAACAGGATGCGCGGCGCGCGCCCGCCGCGTACCGGGTGCGGGGTGGCCTGGACCAGCGCGGTGAGCCACTGGTTGAGCTGCGCGGTCGGGATGCGGGTCTCCCAGCTGGCGAGAGCCTTGCGCAGCGCGGGGGCGAGCTTGTCGACGGCGCGGCCGGTGCGCGCGGACAGGTTCAGCCGGATCGCCCAGGGGATGCGTCGCAGCTCCCGGTCGATCTCCTTGTCCAGGTAGTAGCGGCGGTCGCCGTCGACCAGGTCCCACTTGTTGAACGCGATGACCAGCGCCCGGCCGGACTCCACGACCATGCTGAGGATCCGCTGGTCCTGCTCGCTGATCACCTCGCTGGAGTCCAGCAGCACCACGGCCACCTCGGCCGCCTCGATCGCCGAGGCGGTCCGCAGGCTGGCGTAGTATTCCGTGCCGCTGGCCTTGCCGACCCGCTTGCGCAGGCCGGCCGTGTCGACCAGCTGCCAGGTCTCGCCACCGATCTCGACCAGGCTGTCCACCGGGTCGACGGTGGTGCCGGCGACCGAGTCGACCACCGCGCGCTCCTCGCCGGAGAACCGGTTGAGCAGGCTGGACTTGCCGACGTTGGGGCGACCGACCAGGGCGACCCGGCGCGGGCCACGTGGGCGGTTCTCCACGATCTTCGGCGCCTCGGGCAGCGCGTCCATGATGGCGTCGAGCAGATCGCCGGAGCCCCGGCCGTGCAACGCCGAGACCGGGAACGGCTCGCCGAGACCGAGCGACCACAGCGAGACGGCCTCCATCTCGATGGTGGTGTTGTCGGCCTTGTTGGCCACCAGGATCACCGGCTTGGCGCTGCGGCGCAGCATCTTCACCGCGGCCTCGTCCACGTCGGTCGAGCCGACCATGGCGTCCACCACGAACAGCACCACGTCGGCGGTGGCCACGGCGATCTCGGCCTGCGCCGCGATGGCGGCGGCCCGATCCTTGGCGTCGGGCTCCCAGCCGCCGGTGTCCACCACGGTGAACACCCGACCGTTCCACTGCGCGTCGTAGGGCACCCGGTCCCGGGTCACGCCGGGGACGTCCTCCACGACCGCCTGCCGGCGGCCGATGAGGCGGTTGACCAGCGTGGACTTACCCACGTTGGGGCGGCCGACGACGGCCACCACGGGCTGCGGGCCGGTCGGCTCACCGGAGTCGACCTCCGGCTCGCGCAACTCCACCCAGCCTCCGAAATCGTCGCTCATGCCACGCCCCGCTCGGTGAGCATCTGGCGCAGGCGGGCGACGACCTCGTCGATGCCCAGCTCGGTGGTGTCCAGCACCACCGCGTCGGGCGCCTGCTGGAGCGGGTTGACCTTGCGGGTCGAGTCCAGCCGGTCCCGGCGGGCCAGGTCGGCGGCGGTCGCCGCGACGTCGGCGGCGTCCTCGGCGCTGCGCCGCTGGGCGCGGGCCGTCTCGGAGGCGGTCAGGTAGACCTTCAGGTCGGCGTCGGGCGCCACCACCGAGCCGATGTCGCGGCCCTCGACCACGATCCGGCCCGCCTCGGCGATCATGCGCCGCTGCCGCTCCACGAGCAGCTCGCGGACCGCGCCCACGGCGGCCACCGCGGAGACCGCGCCGGTCACCTCGGGGCCGCGGATGTCGGTGGACACGTCGGTGCCGTCGACGGTCACCGCGTACCCCTGGGGGTCGGTGCCGAGGCGCAGGTCGGCCTCGCCGGCGACCTTGGCCACCGACTCGGCGTCGGTCAGCTCCACCCCGGAGCGCAGGACCGCCCAGGTCAGCGCCCGGTACATGGCGCCGGTGTCGAGATAGCGGGCGCCCAGGCTCACCGCCAGTCGCCGCGACACGGTGGACTTCCCCGAACCGGACGGCCCGTCCACAGCGACCACACATCGCCCGGCCGGTACGTTTTCCTCCACCGTTGTCCTCCTCAGCCCGTACCTCGCGGGTCGCCGGTGTCTCCGGCGCCGTTGAGCGGATGTCTTTCGTCGTCAATCATGCCCGCGCCGCGCGGGCGCCCCGCCGGGCGGCGCGTGCGCCGGCCCGCGGACCGCGTCGAAGCCTACCGGGAGCCGTACCCCGGTCGTCTCCGGTCAGTCACCCACGGCCTTGAACAGCGCGGCGACCTCCGCGTTGGTCAGCCGCCGCAGCCGCCCGGTGCGCAGGTCGCCGAGCTTGATCGGACCGATCGAGGTACGGATCAGCCGGGACACCGGGTGTCCCGCCTCGGCCATCAGGCGCCGGACGATGTGCTTGCGCCCCTCGTGCAGGGTCAGCTCCACCTGGGCGGTTTTGCCCAGCGTGTCGACCACCCTGAACCCGTGGACCTTCACCGGCCCGTCCTCCAGCTCGATGCCGGCGGTCAGCCGCTTGCCCAGGTTGCGCGGGATCGGCCCGGCCACCTCGGCGAGGTAGGTCTTGAGCACCTCGTACGACGGGTGCATGAGCTTGTGGGCGAGGGTGCCGTCGTTGGTGAGCAGGAGCAGGCCCTCGCTGTCGGCGTCCAGTCGGCCGACGTGGTAGACCCGCTGCTCCAGCCGCGCGCCGATGAAGTCGGCGAGCTCGGTGCGGCCCTTCTCGTCGGCCATGGTGGTGACCACGCCGCGCGGCTTGTTCATCGCCACGTAGACCAGGCGGACGTCGGCCTGGAGCCGCTCCCCGTCGACGACGATCACGTCGCGGGTCGGGTCGGCCTTGTCGCCGAGCTGCGCCACCCGCCCGTTGACAGTGACCCGCCGCCGGAAGATCAGGTCTTCACAGGCGCGCCGGGAACCCACCCCCGCGGCGGCGAGCACCTTCTGCAGGCGCTCGGCGCCCTCGTAGACGGGGGCGTCGGGCTTCGGGGCACGGTCATCGCGTCGCATCGGCAAGCTCTTCTACGTCGTCGGGAAGGAACGGGGCCAGGGGCGGCAGGTCGTCCACCGAGTTGAGCCCCAGCTTCTCCAGGAACATGGTGGTGGTCCGGTAGAGGAACGCACCGCTGTCCGCTTCGGTGCCGCACTCCTCGACCAGGCCGCGACCCACCAGGGTACGGAGCACCCCGTCGCAGTTCACACCCCGGATGGCGGAGATGCGGGAACGGGTCACCGGCTGCCGGTAGGCGACCACGGCGAGGGTTTCCAGCGCGGCCTGGGTCAGCCGGACCGACTGCCCGTCCAGTACGAACCGTTCCACGTAGGTGGCGTATTCCGGCCGGGTGTAGAGACGCCAGCCACCCGCGGCCCGACGCAGCTCGAACCCGTGCCCGGCGGCGGTGTAGCCGGCGGCGATCTCGTCGAGCATCGCGCCGACCCGCTCCGGGGCCTGTTCGAGGACCTCGGCCAGGGTCAGCTCGCTGACCGGCTGGTCGACCACCAGCAGGATGGCCTCCAGGGCGCCGCGCAGCTCCGCGTCGTCGAGCACCGGCGCGGGCGCCGGTTCCGGCGCCGCCCGCCGTCGCCCCCGCTTCGGGGGTACGCCGCCCGCTGCCGCTTCCCCGCTCCCCTGGTCCGCCGCGTCCCGCTCGGACATGCCGACGTCCGGCCGGGCGTCGTCGCCCCGCTCGGGATCGACGTCGGCGCCGGGATCGGGCTCGGCAGTGATCGCGGGCATCCCGTCGGAGCCGGTTGCCTGGCCGATGCCGGCGTCGGCCGGCGACCCGATCCACCCGTCAGCGTCACTCGTCCCGCCTCCTCCCGCGATCTTGGTACGGTCCCGCCCCTCAAGGGGCGCCCCCGTACCAAGATCCGGCCCGGTTGCGGCGATCTTGGAAGGAATTGGCCCCTCTGCGGGCCGTTCGCTTCCAAGATCTCTGGGCGGCTCGGAAGCGGAGTCGAGATCTTGAGCGGTTTCTGTTCGCGACGAATCAGAGGTGTCCGAGATCTCGGGCACCGCCTGCTCGACGGCGGAGCGGGAGTCGTCCGGGTCGGGATTGGGCGGGGACGGACGCTGCCACGGGGGGATCCAGGCAGCAGCCTGATCGGCCAGCGAGTCGTGGCGTTCCTCGTCGCTCATCCGTTCACTCCTGCGTCGGTGCGGGGTCGTCGGCGGCCTCGGTGGGCACGAGGGCATCGGCCGGCGCGGCGGGGGTGGATGTGGGCGTGGACTCGGGAGTGCCGGCGTACTCGTCGACGGTCAGCTCGGACTCCCCCTCGGCCGGGCCGGTCCAGCGCACCGTCAACTCCTCCAGCGCCTGCTCCTGCACAAACGCGACCAGCCCCTGCCGGTACAGCTCCAGCAGCGCCAGGAACCGCGCCACCACCTCCAGCGTCATCTCGCAGTCGGCGCAGAGCAGCGAGAAGGTGGCGACGCCGGCCCGGCGCAACCGGTCGGCGATGATGCCGGCGTGCTCCCGGACGCTGACCCGGACCATGTGCACGTGCGCGATGGACACCTCGGGCACCGGCTTCGGGCTCATCGCCCTCAGCGCGAGCTTGAGCAGGCGCTCCGGGCCGATGGGGAGCACCAGGTCGGGCAGCGCCTCGGCGTACCGGGGCTCCAAGGTGACCGCCCGCGGGTAGCGCCGGCCGCCGACCGCCTCCAGTTCGGCGATGTGCGCGGCGGCCTCCTTGTACGCCTTGTACTGCAGCAGCCGGGCGAAGAGCAGGTCCCGCGCCTCCAGCAGCGCCAGGTCCTCCTCGTCCTCCACCTCGGCCGACGGCAGCAGCCGGGCCGCCTTGAGGTCGAGCAGGGTGGCGGCGACCAGCAGGAACTCGCTGGTCTCGTCCAGGTCCCACTGGTCGCCCATGGCCCGCAGGTAGGCGATGAACTCGTCGGTGACCTTGTGCAGGGCGACCTCGGTGACGTCCAGCTTGTGCTTGCTGATCAGCTGGAGCAGCAGGTCGAACGGGCCGGTGAAGTTGTCCAGCCGGACGGTGAAACCGCTTGTCTCCGCGACGGTGGCCGGGTCGGGCGGCACCACACCGTCGACCTCGCCGGCCAGCTCCGCGGCGGCGGCGGGGTCGCCGGTGCCGTGCGGCGGGTCGAGGGGCGGTGCGGTCACCGGGAAACCGTAGTCGACGCGGTGGGCGGGCGGCCTGCGGCCTACCGGTCCGCCTGGGCGGCGATCACCTCTCGGGCGAGCTGGCGGTAGTTGCGCGCGCCGGAGGAGGCCGGGTCGAGGGTGGTGATGGGCGCGCCGGCCACCGTCGACTCGGGGAACTTCACCGTCTTGGTGATCACGGTCTGGTAGACCTTGTCGCCGAACGCCTCCACCACACGCTGGAGCACCTGCCGGCAGTGGGTGGTGCGACTGTCGTACATGGTGGCGAGGATGCCCTCGAGCTCCAGGTCGAAGTTGAGCCGCTCGCGCACCTTGTCGATGGTGTCCAGCAGCAGCGCGACACCGCGCAGGCTGAAGAACTCGCACTCCAGCGGAATGAGCACGCCGTGCGCGACGGTCAGCGCGTTGATCGCCAGCAGGCCCAGCGAGGGCTGGCAGTCGATCAGGATGAAGTCGTACTCCTTGCGGATGGTGCGCAGCACCCGGGCCAGGGCCATCTCCCGGGCGACCTCGTTGACCAGCTGGATCTCGGCGGCGGAGAGGTCGATGTTGGCCGGCAGCAGGTGCAGCCCGGCCACGTCGGTCTTGATCAGGACGTCCTCGGCGGTGACGTCGTCCTGCATGAGCAGGTTGTAGACCGACAGGTCGAGGTTGTGCGGGTTGACGCCCAGGCCGACGGAGAGGGCGCCCTGCGGATCGAAGTCGACGAGCAGCACCTTGCGGCCGTATTCCGCGAGCGCCGCGCCCAGGTTGATGGTGGTCGTGGTCTTGCCGACGCCACCCTTCTGGTTGGCCATCGCGATGATCCGCGCCGGGCCGTGCCGGTCGGTCGGCATCGGCTCGGGGATCGGCTTGCGCATGGTGTAGGCGGCCGGGTCGGCGGGGCCGAGGTCGGCGCCGAGCGTCGCCTGCTGCTCACGGAGCTCCGACGTCCAGGTCTCGGCACGGTCACCGTTTCCTGCCATGTCCTCGTTGCCCCCTCCCGACGACCACCCGGCGTCGGAGCCGTCCGACGTCCCTCGCGGCGCCGCTGCGCACCCCCGGTCCGTCGTACCTGGAGGCCCGCGCCGATGCCGACTGTACGCCACCGGCCAGCAGCGCGTTCGGTAGCGGGTCGGCGTGTCGGCCGCTCATGCGAGGGCGCGGGGGTGCGCGGTGGCGTACACCTCGCGCAGGCGTTCCACGGTGACCAACGTGTACACCTGGGTGGTGGTCACCGAGGCGTGGCCGAGCAGTTCCTGCACCACCCGCACGTCCGCGCCGCCGTCGAGCAGGTGGGTGGCGTAGGAGTGGCGCAGGGTGTGCGGGGAGACCGCGTCCGGGCCGTCGACCGGCAGGCCGGCCCGGGCGGCGGCGGCGCGCAGCACGCCCCAGGCGCCCTGCCGGGTGAGCCGGCCGCCACGGGCGTTGACGAACAGCGCCGGGGTGCCCCGGCCGGCGGCGAGCAGCGCCGGGCGGCCGCGGACCAGCCAGGCGCGGGTCGCGTCGGCGGCGTACCCGCCGATCGGCACCAGCCGGGCCTTGCCGCCCTTGCCGCGCAGCAGCACCGTGCCAGCGTCGGGGTCGAGGTCGTCGACGGCGGCGCCGACCGTCTCGGAGATGCGCGCGCCGGTGCCGTACAGAAATTCCAGCAGCGCCCGGTCGCGCAGCGCGCGGGGCGCGGCGTCGCCGGTGGCCCCGGCCGGGCCGGCGGCCTCCAGCAGCCGCAGGACGGCGTCGACGGGCAGCGCCCGGGGCAGCCGCCGCGGCGGCGTCGGCGGGCGGACGTCGCGGCCGGGGTCGGCGCCGGCCAGGCCCTCGCGCAGCGCGAAGCGGTGCAGGCCGCGCACCGCGCTGGCGGCGCGGGCGGTGGACGAAACGGCCAGCGGAGGGTGCGTGTCGTCGCCGGCGCGCAGCCGGGCCAGGTGCGCCTCGACCTGGGTGGCGCCGGCGGCGGCCAGGTCGGTCACCCCGACGTCGGCCAGGGTGGCGAGGTAGCGGTCCAGGTCCCGACGGTACGAGGCGAGCGTGTTCGCGGACAGTCCACGCTCGACGGTGAGGTGGTCCAGGTAGCCCCGGACCGCGCGGCGCAGGGCCGGCGCGGGTTCCGCGCCGGCCCGGTCCACCGTGGGGTCGGTCAGCTGAGCACCTCGGCCAGCGGCAGCACGTCCATGCCGTGCGCCTCCGCCACCGGGCCGTAGACGACCTTGCCGGCGTGGGTGTTCAGGCCCAGTGCCAGCGCCGGGTCGCTGCGCAGCGCCTGCTGCCAGCCCTGGTTGGCCAGTTCAAGGGCGTACGGCAGGGTGACGTTGGTCAGCGCGTAGGTGCTGGTGTTCGGCACCGCGCCGGGCATGTTCGCCACGCAGTAGAAGATCGAGTCGTGCACCTTGTAGACCGGGTCGGCGTGCGTGGTCGGCCGCGAGTCCTCGAAGCAGCCACCCTGGTCGATCGCGATGTCGACGAGCACGCTGCCCGGCTTCATCCGGGAGACCAGCTCGTTGGAGATCAGCTTCGGGGCCTTCGCGCCGGGCACCAGCACCGCGCCGATGACCAGGTCCGCGTCGAGCACGGCCCGCTCGATCTCGTACGCGTTGGAGGCGACGGTCTGCAGGTGGCCGCGGTAGATGGCGTCGGCCGAGCGGAGCCGGGCCACGTTCTTGTCCAGCAGCAGCACCTCGGACTGCAGGCCGAGCGCGATGGCGGCGGCGTTCAGGCCGGACACGCCGGCGCCGATGACCACGGTCTTGGCCGCGTACACGCCGGAGACGCCGCCGGGCAGCACGCCCCGCCCGCCGCCGGTACGCATCATGTAGAAGGCGCCCACCTGCGGGGCGAGCCGGCCGGCCACCTCGGACATCGGGGCGAGCAGCGGCAGCGACCGGTCGGGCAGCTCCACCGTCTCGTACGCGATGCCGGTGACCTTGCGGTCGACGAGCGCGTCGGTGCACTCGCGGGAGGCGGCCAGGTGCAGGTAGGTGAAGAGCACCTGCCCCTCGCGCATCCGGTGGTACTCCTCGGCGATCGGCTCCTTGACCTTGAGCACCAGCTCGGCGGTCTCCCAGACCTCGTCGGCGGTGGCCAGGATCTTCGCGCCGGCGGCGGCGAACTCGTCGTCGGTGATGCTGGAGCCGACCCCGGCGCCGGCCTCGACGAAGACCTCGTGGCCGTGGCGGGTGAACTCGTTGACGCCGGCGGGCGTGATCGCCACCCGGTACTCGTGGTTCTTGACCTCGCGGGGGATTCCGACCTTCACGATGCAGACACCTTCCTCCGGGGCGGCTCACCCCCGACTGAACGGCGCCGCGACGGCTCCGTTGCCGACGCGGTCCACCGGTCCCGCCGGCGGCAGTCTAGGCGCGTGGGAGGCCCGGGGACGCCAACACAGTGACATCCGGTGCCCGGTGGTGCTGACGATCTGTCAGGCGTGGACCGGGCTGCCCGGTGGAGACGACCTCAGCCGACAGGACAGACTTCGGTAAATATCTTCCCACCGGCGGGCGCCGATGCGGACAGGACGTGAGTGGATCACTATGGTGTCCGCTCATGACCACTCCTTACCAGCAGTACCCGCAGGGCGTCTCGGACAAGAGCAAGGTCGTCGCGGGCGTTCTCCAGATCCTCCTCGGCGGCCTCGGCGCCGGCCGGTTCTACATGGGCGACACCAAGACCGCCGTGATCCAGCTCGTCGTCTCGTTCGTGACCTGCGGCCTGGGCAGCATCTGGGGTCTGGTCGACGGGATCCTGATCCTGGTCAACGGTGGCGTCGACGGGCAGGGCCGCCCGCTGCGCGACTGAACGCCGACACACGCCAAGGGGCCGCGCGGTGCGTCACACCGCGCGGCCCCTTCGTCGTCCGTCCCGGATCAGCGCGGCAGCGGCGCCTCGGGGCGGCGCAGCTCGGTGAAGCCGGTCTCCCGCGCCCGGGCGGCGGCGAGCAGCCCGGCCACGCAGGACGCGTTGGTGATCTCGCCGACGAGCACCATCCGGACCGCCTCGTCGAGGTCGACGCGAACCACCTGCAGGTCGGCCTCCTCGTCGTGCCGGTCGTGGCGCTGCTCGGCCGGCACGTCGCCGAGGTCGCGGGCCAGGAAGACCCGGACCACCTCGTCGGAGAAACCGGGTGAGCTGTGCAGGTCGACCAGCACGTCGACGCGTCCCGCGGTGAGGTCGGCCTCCTCGGCCAGCTCCCGCGCCGCCGCGGCGGCCAGATCCTCCCCGCTGACGTCCATCAGACCCGCCGGCAGCTCCCACAGGTGCCGGCCGACCGGGTGCCGGTACTGGCGGATCAGCACCACCTGGCCGGCGTCGTCGAGCGCCACCACGGCCACCGCGCCCACGTGCCGGACGTAGTCGCGCGCGGCGGTGCCGCCGCCGGGCATGGTCACGTCGTCGCTGACCACCGAGAAGATCCGGCCGGACCAGACGTCCCGGCGCGCGGTCACCTCGTACCGGTGCTCGACCCCGCTCACGCCGACGCCTTCGCCGCGCCGCCGCGGCCGGTCTTCTTCGCCGTGCCGTCCAGGTCCACCGGGAGCTGATCGGCCTCGGAGTAGGCGACCGCGGCGCCGACGAACGCGGCGAACAGCGGGTGCGGCCGGGTCGGGCGGCTCTTCAGCTCCGGGTGCGCCTGGGTGGCCACGAAGAACGGGTGCAGCTCGCGGTCCAGCTCGACGAACTCGACCAGCCGCCCGTCGGGCGAGGTGCCGGAGATGGTCAGGCCGGCCTTGGTGAGCTGGTCGCGGTAGGCGTTGTTCACCTCGTAGCGGTGCCGGTGCCGCTCGCTGACCTCGGTGCTGCCGTACGCCTCGGCGACGATCGAACCCTCGGCCAGCTTCGCCGGATACGCCCCGAGCCGCATGGTGCCGCCCAGGTCGCCCCGGCCCGCGACGATGTCCTGCTGGTCGGCCATGGTGGCGATGACCGGGTGCACGGCCTCCTCGTCGAACTCCAGGGAGTTCGCGCCGTCCAGGCCGGCCAGGTGGCGGGCCACCTCGATGGTCATGCACTGCAGGCCGAGGCAGAGGCCGAGCAGCGGGACTCCGTTCTCCCGGGCGTACCGGGCGGTGCCGACCTTGCCCTCGATGCCGCGCACGCCGAACCCGCCGGGGATGACGATGCCGTCGACGCCGGCCAGCGCGGCGGCCGCCCCGGCCGGGGTGACGCAGTCGTCGCTGGGCACCCACTTGAGCTGCACCCGGGCGCGGTGGCCGAAGCCGGCGGCCCGGATCGCCTCGCTGACCGACAGGTACGCGTCGGGCAGGTCGACGTACTTGCCGACCAGCGCGACGGTGATCGTGTGGCGGGGCTGGTGCACCCGCTCCAGCAGGTCGTCCCAGCTGGTCCAGTCCACGTCGCGGAACGACAGGCCGAGCCGGCGCACCACGTACGCGTCGAGGCCCTCGCGGTGCAGCACCTTCGGGATGTCGTAGATGCTCGGCGCGTCCGGGGCGGCGGTGACCGCCTCCCGGTCGACGTCGCAGTACAGCGACAGCTTCTCCTTGACCTTGTCCGGGATCTCCCGGTCGCAGCGCAGCACCAGCGCGTCGGGCTGGATGCCGATGCTGCGCAGCTGCGCCACCGAGTGCTGGGTCGGCTTGGTCTTCAGCTCACCCGAGGGCGCCAGGTAGGGCACCAGCGACACGTGCAGGTAGAAGCAGTTGTCCCGGCCCAGGTCGTGGCGGATCTGCCGGATCGACTCCAGGAACGGCAGCGACTCGATGTCGCCGACCGTGCCGCCGACCTCGGTGATCACCACGTCGGGGACCTGGCCGTCGGCGTCCGGGTCGGCCATGCCGAGGATCCGGGCCTTGATCTCGTTGGTGATGTGCGGGATGACCTGGACGGTGTCGCCCAGGTATTCGCCGCGTCGCTCCTTGGCGATCACCGCCGAGTAGATCTGCCCGGTGGTGACGTTCGCCTTGCCGGAGAGGTCCCGGTCGAGGAACCGCTCGTAGTGCCCGACGTCGAGGTCGGTCTCGGCGCCGTCCTCGGTGACGAAGACCTCGCCGTGCTGGAACGGGTTCATCGTGCCGGGATCGACGTTCAGGTACGGGTCGAGCTTCTGCATCACCACGCGCAACCCGCGCGCGGTCAGCAGGTTGCCGAGGCTGGAGGCGGTGAGGCCCTTACCCAGCGAGGAGGCGACGCCCCCGGTGACGAAAATGTGCCTGGTCGTCCGTGCTGAAGGGGCCAAGGCCTGCTCCCGTGTCGTCCGTAGCGGTCGTGCGAACCGCCGTGCCGATCAGCCAAGTGATCACGCGATCCACGGGATTCCACGGTAACACCTTCCGGACGGTGAGCCGGCGTCGCACCCGCTGTCGGTGCACGTGGGGCCGCATCCGCCGCGCGTCGGGGGCCTGGCGCATGATCCACTCCGGTGCGCCGCGACGGCGGGACCGTCCGTCCCCGGATGCCGCCACCCCCGCCTAACCGCCGCCCGGGCGTGCCCCTCGGGCGTCAGCCCGCGGGGATCTCGGTGGGGGTCGCGGTCGGCTGCGTGGGCACCCGGGGGCCGGCTGAGGGCTCCTCCCCCGCCGCCGGTGAGCCGCCCGCGGCCCGCGTCGCGCTCGCGGAGGACCCGGCGGGCCGGTCCACGTCAGTGGCGGGGCCGGAAGCTCCCGACGGCACCTCGCCGCCGCCCGACGCCGCGCCACCGCCGGCCGGGCCACCGCCGGACGGGGCCGCGCCGACCTCGCCCCCGGGACGTCCGCTGTCGGGCCGGGTGCGGTCGGTGGAGTGGTCGAGCACCCGAAGCGCGGCCAGCGCCGCCATCGGCACCACCAGCGCACCCGCCGCCCCGGCCACGTCCAGCGCCGAGCCGCCCAGCACGCCGCCGAGGCCGGCCGCCACGCCGGTGCCGGCCATCGCCGCCCGGATCGCGGGGTAGATGCCGAACAGCCGCATCAGCCCGCCCCAGGGCTGGAGCAGGGCCAGCCAGACCAGCGCCGCCCCGGCCAGGGCCAGCACGGTCAACGGGCTGTTCACCAGCGTCTGGAAGTTGGAGGTGCTGGACCGGTGCACGGTGAGCCCGCCGGTGCCGTCGCCGAGCGCGGCCAGGAACCGGCCCAGGCTGCCCCGCTCCACCGCCGGACGGCCCAGGTCGACCAGCGCGAACCCGATGGTGACCGCCAGCCCGGCCATGGTGGCCCAGGCCAGACGGCTCACGGTCAGCCACCCGCCGGTGCAGATCGCGGCGGCGACGCTCACGCCGGCGGTGAGCGCGATCGCGCCGATCGAGTCGGCGCCCAGATAAGGGCTGCCGACGATCACCACCGCGACACCGCCGACCGCGACCATGACGATCGGCCGCCAGGTCCGCCGGACCCGTTGGGCCAGCCAGCCGCCGCACAGCAGCGACCCGGCGATGAACACGCCCAGCCCGACGGTGCCCAGCCCGGCGTACCGGCCGCCCTGCAGGGCGGAGTAGCCGACCACGCCGTTGAGCTGCAACCGGGAGCCGGTGAGCACGTCCACGCCGACCACCAGGGTGGCCAGCCCGGCGACCGCGCCCAGCGGCCCGAGCGTGCGGTCGTGCCCGGGGGTGAACCGGACCGCCGCCGTGCCGCCGACGATGAGCAGGGCTGTCACCGAGGCGAACCACCAACCGGCGTGGTGCCCCCGCCACCAGGGCGCGGCGTCGGCCAGCAACGCCGCCGGCACGGCCAGCGCCGCGGCGATCAGCAGCAGCTCCACCACGGCGACCACGCGCCGGGACACCGGTGCCGGACCGTGTGGGCCGGCCAGTCGGCGGGCCCGGCGCAGCAGCGGCAGCACCGCCACCGCGAGAGCCAGCTGGGCGGCGGCCAGCAGCGTGAAGAACCAGCCGGCGACCCGCCGCTGGGCGGCGGCCTCCCGGTCGGCGTCGGCGGGCGCCTCGATCGCGGTCCGCAGGTCGTCGGGCCGGTCGTCGACCGTCACGGCGGGCCGGCCCAGGAACGCCCGTTCCGGCATCGGCCGGCCGAGCGCGGCGAGCGCGGTCGGCGCCAGGTCGACCAGTTGCAGGTAGCCGGCCCGGGCGGTGCTCGCGGAGGTCAACCACCCGCCGTCCCAGCCGGGCCCGTCGGCGACCGCGACGTGCAGCCGCGCCGGCGAGTCGGTGTCGGAGACGCCGGCGACCAGCACCAGCGAGTTCGGCGGCCGGGCGGCGAGCACCCGGGCCAGCCGGGCGTCGGCCTGGCGCGCCTGGCCCGCGCGGACGGCCGGGTCGTCGTCGTCGACGGTGCCCACGTCGACGATGCTCAGCACGCAGGAGCCGAGCAGTTCCGCCGGGTCCTCGGGCAGCGCCGGCGCGTACCGGTCGACCCGGCCGAACGGCCGGGCGGCGGCCACGGCGGCGCCCGGGCCGACCGCCACCGAGCAGCGCACCGACTCGGCCAGCGCCCCGGGTGTCGCGCCCCAGGCGAGCTTGTCCTGGTTGTGCGCGACGACGGCCTCCTGGTCGGGCAGGTTGGCGCCGATCCGGTCGGGCTGCTCGACGCTCACGCCGGTGGCCGGGCAGCCGCCGCCGGTCCGGGTGCCGTTCCAGGCGGCGAAGTTCCCGGCGCCCAGGGTCAGCCACCCGTCGACCGGGCAGGTGGGGCGGTGCGCGGAGCGCACCGAGAGGGAGCCGATCGCGCCCTGCTCGGCCATCCGCCACAGCGTCGGGGTGTTCTGCGGGTCGACGTCGTCCCAGCGCAGGCCGGCGGCGCCGACCAGCACCACGAAGTCGGCGCTGCGCCGGGGCGTGCCGTCGTCCGGGCGGGCGGCCAGCGCGGTGATGCCCAGCGCCACCACCACCAGCGTCAACAGCACCGGGACGAATCGGCGCAGCATCAGCGGTTTCCCGTCGAGTGCTGGGGCGTCAGCTCCGCGTAGAGGGCGGCGAGAGCGGCCACGGTGTCGGCCTCGGTGGGCCAGGTCGCGGACCGGGCCGCGCCGCGCCGGCTCAGCTCGGCCCGGCGCGGTGGATCGTCGAGCAGCTCGCGCACCGCCGCGTCAACGGCGTCCACGTCGCCGGGCGGCACCAGGACCGCGGCGTCGCCGACCAGCTCCGGCAGGCCGCCGACCGCGGTCGCGACCAGCGGTACGCCGGCCCGCAGCGCCTCCTGCGCGAACAGCTGCCGGGCCTCCCAGTCGCTGGTGACCACGGCGAGGTCGGCGCCGGCCAGCAGGTCCGCCACGTCGGTGCGGTGCCCGAGCAGGGTCACCGGCGCCCGGGCGGCCGAGATCCGCGCGGCCAGCGGCAGGTAGGCGGGCCCGCTGCCGGCGATCACCACCGCCGGGGCGGGGGTCCGGGTCCGCCACCGGGCGGCCGCGTCGATCAGCACGTCGTACCGCTTCTGCGGGTGCAACCGGCCCACCGAGAGGATCAGCGGGCGGTCCCCGGTGACCCCGAACTCGGCCCGCACGGCGACGCGGCGGCGACGCGGCGCGGGCAGCGTGGGCGCGGCGACCGGCGCGAGCCGGGCGTCGGTGGCGCCCAGCGCGGCGGCCCGTTCGACCAGGTCGGCGGAGGCGCCCAGCGCGACCCGGACGGAGCGGGCGACGACCCGCTCGACCAGCCGGGACACGGTGCCGCGCAGCCCACCGGCGAGCACCGCGTTGTGCCAGGTCACCACCAGCGGAGCGGCGGGGCGGGCGAGCGCGGCGACCAGCCCGGCGCGCAGGCCGTGCGCGTGCACCACGTCGACCGGCGTCCGCGCGAGCGCCCGGCGCAGCGCGGTGACCGCACGCGCGTCGCCCGGGGTGGGGCTGGCCGGGATCTCCACCGGCGTGAACCGGGCGCCCGCCCCGGTGAAGTCGAACTGGTCCTGGGTGGCGGTCGGGCCGCAGACCAGCACGGCGGCACCGGCCTCGGTCAGCCCTCGGGCGACCGAGCGGACGTGCTGCCCCACCCCGCCGGTGCTGGAGGCGAGCACCAGGGCGACCGACCCGGGCCAGCGCGGTGCCGGCGAGGCGTCCGTCATGAGGAAACGGTCTCCTTTCCGTCGCCCCGCTCACCGGGGTGCTGGTCGGTCCGCGGGCCGTCGGCCCCGTCGGCCGGGCGCCGCCGGCGTATCCGGCGGGCCAGGGCCGCGAGCAGCGGCCGCAGGTCGCGGGCGTCGGTCAGCCAGGCGACGGCGAGGAACAGGACACCGACCACGACCCCGGACAGCATGCCCTGCGCGAGGGCCGCGAGTGTCGTCGGGGTCCCGTCGCCGAGCCCGGCGAGTCCCCGGGCGGTGGCCACTCCGCCAGCGGCGGCGACGGCGGCGGCCAGCAGCCCGGCGGCCCCGGCCCGGCCGACGCCGGCCAGCGCCGCCCGGCCGGCGGCCCGGCCCACGGCGGCGAGCAGCAGGCCGCCGAGCAGCACCATCCCGGCGGAGGTGGCCAGCGTCACCGCGAGCACCCGGTCGGCCAGCGGCAGCGCCTGGCCGAGCACGACCGCGAGCGCGGGCACGCTCAGCCAGCCCAGCGCGGTGGCGACGCTGGCCGCGCGGGTCTCGCCCCGCGCGTAGAGGGCCCGGGTGAGCACCGCGAACAGGCCGTAGCCGAGCAGGCCGGGAGCGAAACCGGCGATCCCGACCGCCGCGGTCCGCGCGTCGAGCGCGCCGCTGAAGAAGAAGTGCCCGACCGGGATCGCGGTGCCGACCAGCGCGGCGGCGCCGAGCAGGCTGAACAGCACGATCCCGCGCACCGCCGGCGCGAGGGTCTCCCGGTAGGCCCGTTCGTCACCGCTCGCCCGGGCCGCCACCAGCGTCGGGTACGCGGCGACCGCGAGCGGCACCGCCAGCACCGCCCAGGGCAGGAAGTAGACCGTCTGGGCCAGGTTGTAGACACCGACGTCGGCGACCCGGCCGTAGGTGACCTGGTTGAGCGTGACGGCCAGCGCGATCTGCTGGGCGGCGACGGTGACCACGCCGGCGGCCACCAGCCCGCCGACCCGGGCCCGGGCGTCGGCCGGGAACCGGTAGCCCGGCCGGATCGGCAGCCGCAGCCGGCGCAGCGGGATCAGCAGGGACAGCGACAGCACGACCACGCCGAGCGTGGTGCCGCCGGAGAGCAGCAGCTCGCCGCCGCGCCCGGCCGCGCCGATGGTGGCCAGCCGGCCCTCGACGGCGGTGAAACCGAGGTAGACCGCGATGACCGTGATGCTGGACAGCAGCGGCGCGATGACGGGCCAGGCGAACCGCCGGTGCGCTTGGAGCACGCCGGTGAGCACGATCCCCACGCCGTAGAGCGGCAGCTGGGGGGCGAAGATCCGCAGCATCCGCGCGCCGGACGCCTGCCGGACCTCGCCCAGTCCGGGCCCGAGCAGGCCCATCAGCGGGTCGGCGAACAGCGCCACCAGCACCGCCAGCGGCACCAGCAGGCTCAGCGTCCAGGTCAGCAGCGCGCCGGTGGTGGTGGCCACCGCCCGCCGGTCACCCGCCTCGACCGGGCCGGCCAGCAGCGGTACGACGAGACTGGCCAGCGCCCCGCCGGCGACGATCTCGAAGATGAAGTTCGGGACGTAGTTCGCCACCAGGTAGGCGCCACCGAGGTCGGTGGGGGCCAGCGACCAGGTGAACACGGCGGTGCGGCCGAACCCGGCAAGCCGGCTGACCACGGTGAGGACGGCGATGAGGGCGGCCGCGCCGGCGACGCGGCCGGCGGCGGCGGCGAGGGGTGCCGGTTTCGTCACGTCAGTCGGCGAGCCGGCCCAGCTCGTCGAGGTGTCGCAGCCCCGGGGTCCGCTGGATCACCTGGGTGAAGCTGACCTTCTCGCTGGCCGCGGTCAGCGCGGCGAGCACGGCCAGCACGGCGGCGCGCCCGAGCGGCCCGGTACGCGCGGCGAGGCTGACCCCGAGCACCGCGCCGAGGGCGTTGGCGCCGCTGTCGCCGAGCATCACCCGCTCGTCCAGGTCCTCGCGGACCAGGCCGGCGGCGGCGCCGACGGCGCCCGCCGCGATGCCGCCGTAGGGGCCGGTGGACAGCGGCGCGCCGAGCAGCATGCCGGACTTCAGCGCCCGGCCGGGGCGCAGGTCGAGGAGGTTGACCAGGTTGGCGGTGCCGGCCACCACGCCGGCGCCGAGCAGCACGTCGAGCCCGCGCCCGAGCGTGCCGGCCCGCTGCCGACGCGGGTGGGCGGCGACCCGCCGGTCGGCGGCGAGCAGCGCCGCGGCGCCGAGCCCGGCCGCGCCCACCCCGGCGACCTTGACCAGCCCGGCGGTGACCTGCCCCTCGCGCAGCGCGGCGAGGTGCCCGGCGAAACCCTTGGCGGCCTTCTGTTCCGGGCGGGCGCCGACCACGTCGTCGTAGAGCCCGACCGCGCCCGCGCCGACCCCGGCGAGCAGGGCGGCCGCGCCGGCCGGCGCGCTGCCGGCGCCGAGCGCGCCCGCGGTGGCGGCACCGACGGCCAGCGCCGGACCGGCGGCCAGGCTCACGGTGCGGCCCCGGTAGTTGGTGCGCTCCAGCGCGGGCGCGCTCGGCCACATCCGCACCTCGCGCAGCACGTAGCGGGCGGTCAGCACCCCCGCGCCCACGGCCAGCAGCCGACCCAGTCTCACGCGACCCCTCCGATCCGGACTCCGAACGCGGCGCGGCACGGACCGGACGGCCCGGGCGCGTTCACTGGGGCAGTTTAGGCAGCAGGCCGGCGGCGTTGTCGCCCACGCCGTACTGGCCGGTCTTCTTCTCGGTCAGCTGCTGCGCCAGTGCGAGACTGGTGACCAGCTGCCCCTGCACGGTGTTGGCGTTGTCGACGGTGGAGATGGTCTGCGACAGCACCGGGTCGCCGCGGACCACCGCGACCAGGTTGCCGCCGGTGGAGCCCATGCCGGCGACCACCAGCGCCCCCGCCCGGTCGAACTGCTCGGCGATCTTCACCACCGACTCGTCCTTCTTCGCCGAGTCCTTGTCCACGTACGGCTGGCCGGTGACCAGCACGACGGCCTCGGCGGCGCCGGAGATCTTGTCCTCCGGGGTGAGGTAGCCGGCGGTGGCGTACTGCTGGAGCACGCTGCTCCGGTCGGCCTCGCTGACCGGGGCGCTGCCCGCCGGTCGCTCCACCAGGACGTTGGCCAGCAGCGCGCTGGAGGTCTCGACGCCGTGCCCGTTGCCGGGCAGGTTGGCGGTGGGGGCGCTGTTCGGGCGGGCGGCGGTGACCGCCAGCTCCAGCAGGTTGTTGTTGCTGTCCGGGTTGATGAACTTGTCCTGCACGTCGATCCGGCCGGTGACGTCGGCCCCGGCGGTGCGGAGCATCTTGATCACGCCCTCGGTCTGGTCCCGGCCGCTGGGCAGGGTGAGCACCAGCACCCGGCGGCCGGTGAGCTTGCCGGGCAGGACGAGCTGCGCCATCTCGGCGGCGAAGTCCTCCTCGGTCTCCAGTTGCTTCTGCATGTCGTTGACCGACTGGCGCATCAGCGAGTTGTCCTTGCGCAGGCCGTTGACGTTCTCCCGGAGCGAGTCGGCGACGGGCCCGTTGAGGGCGGCCGTGCCGACCACCAGGCCGATCGCCAGCGCGAGGAAGACCGCGGTCAGGGACACCACGTGGTAGCGGAAGTTGATCACGCTTGCAGCCTCTTGATCGTCGGGGGAGCTAGAAGAGCTGGCCGAGCTGGAACACGAAATTGTCCCACCATTCGGAGACCACGCCCAAATACGCCTTGCCGACGGTGGAGACCGCCACCGCGGAGGCCATCGCGGCCACCGCCGAGAGGACCAGCAGCAGCAGCGAGGAGCCGGAGATGCTCTGCCGGTAGAGCCGGCTGACCCCCTTGGCGTCGACCAGCTTGCCGCCCACCTTCAGCCGGGTCAGGAACGTCGACGCCATGCCGCCGCGGCCCTTGTCGAGGAACTCCACCAGGGTGGCGTGGGTGCCGACGGCCACCAGCAGCGAGGCGCCCTTCTCGTCGGCCAGCAGCATGGCCAGGTCCTCGCTGGTGGCCGCCGCCGGGAACGTGATCGCGGGGACGCCCAGACCGTTGACCCGGGGCAGGCCCGGCGCGCGCCCGTCCGGGTAGGCGTGCACGATCACCTCGGCGCCGCAGCGCAGCACGTCGTCGGTGACCGAGTCCATGTCGCCGATGATCATGTCGGGGGTGTAGCCCGCCTCGACCAGCGCGTCGGCCCCGCCGTCGACGCCGATCAGCACCGGCTTGAACTCGCGGATGTAGGGCCGCAGCACGTCCAGGTCTGCCTTGTAGTCGTAGCCCCGGACCACGATCAGGCAGTGCCGGCCCTGGATCTGGGTCTGGATCTCCGGCACGCCGACGCCGTCGAGCAGCAGGTCGCGTTCCTGCTTGAGGTAGTCCATCGTGTTGGCGGCGAACGCCTCCAACTGCACCGAGAGACCCTCCCGGGCGTCGGCCATCGACTTGGCCACCGTCTCGGCGTCCTGCAGCGCGCCGTGCGCGACCGGTTCGTCGCCGACGAACACGGTGTTGCCCTCGATCCGCACCAGGTCGCCCTCGCGGACCTGTTCGAAGACGCTCTCCCCGAGGTCGTCGAGCAGCGGGATGCCCGCCGCGACAAGCACCTCGGGGCCGAGGTTGGGATAGCGGCCGGAGACCGACGGCTTGGCGTTGAGCACCGCCGCGACCCCCACCGCGACGAGCGAGTCGGCCGCCACCCGGTCCAGGTCGACGTGGTCGATGACCGCGATGTCGCCGGGACGCAGGCGGCCGACCAGCCGTTTCGTCCGGCGGTCGAGGCGCGCGGTGCCGAGGATCGAGCCCGGTTCCGCGTTCCGGTTCCGGCGCAGTGTGGGTAGACGCATCGTGACCATCCTGGCATGTGGGGCAGGTAATGCTGTCGCGACATGCCTGAGCAGGGCCGCCTACCCAGGGAAGCACACCGGGACGCGCCCCGGTGTGCTTGCGCTCACAATCGGGGCATCACGGACGCCTTTCCTTGGCCGCCACGGCCAGGAGTTCCTCGGCATGAGCGATACCCAGATCGGAATCCGGCAAACCGGCGAGCATCCTGGCCAGCTCACGGGCCCGCTCGGTGTCCTCCACCATCCGCACGCCGCTGGTGGTCACCGCGCCGCCGGTGTCCTTCGCCACCACCAGGTGCCGGTCGGCGAACGCGGCGACCTGGGGCAGGTGGGTGACCACGAGCACCTGGTGGCTGCGGGCCAGCCGGGCCAGCCGGCGGCCGATCTCCACCGCGGCCTGGCCGCCGACCCCGGCGTCGACCTCGTCGAAGACCAGCGTGGGCGGGCCACCGGAACCGGCGAACACCACCTCGATGGCGAGCATCACCCGGGACAGCTCACCGCCGGACGCGCCCCGCTGCAACGGCAGCGCCGGCGCGCCCGGGTGGGCGAGCAGCCGCAGCTCGACCTCGTCGGCGCCGTCCGCGCCGACGCCCGCCTCGACGCCGTTGACCGGCAGGCTCGGCTCGGACCGCCCGGCCGGCCGGGACAACACCGCCACCTCGATCCGCGCGTGCGGCATGGCCAGCCCGGCCAGCTCGACGGTGACCTGCTCGGCGAAGCGGACCGCGGCCTCGTGCCGGGACGCGGAGACCCGCCCGGCGAGGTCGGCCACCTCACCGGCCAGCCGGGACGCCTCGCGGTCCAGCTCGTCCAGCAGCTCGTCGGAGGTGTCCAGGTCGGACAGCCGGGTCCGGGCCCGCTCGGCCCAGGCCACCACCCCGTCGACGTCGTCGGCGTACTTGCGGGTGAGCGCGCGCAGCGCGGCCCGCCGCTCGTAGATGGTCTGCAGGCGGGCCGGATCGGCGTCCAGCGCGGCCAGGTAGGTGGACAGCTCGGCGGCCACGTCGGTGACCAGCGTCGCGGCCTCCTCCAGCCGGGCCGCCAGCTCACCCAGCGCCGGGTCGGTGCCGGCCTGCGCCTCCAGCGTGCGCCGGGCGGTGCCGAGCAGCGCGGTCGCGTCCGGCGCCTCGTCGGTGGCCTCCACGCCGCCGGCGACGCACTGCTGCGCCACCTGCGCCGCGGTGCGCAGCCCTTCGGCGTGCTCCAGCCGCTGGGCCTCCGCCTTCAGCTCGTCGTCCTCCCCCGGCTGCGGGTCGACCCGGGTGATCTCGTCGAGGCCCAGCCGCAGCAGGTCGGCCTCCTGATGGCGCTCGCGGGCGTTGCGCCGCCGGTCGGCCAGGTCGTCGACCACCGTCCGCCACCGGCCGTACGTCTCGCGCAACGCCTCGAGCAGCTTCTCGTGCTCCGGGCCGGCGAACCGGTCCAGCGCGGCCCGCTGCTCGGCCGGGCGCAGCAGCCGCAGCTGGTCGGACTGCCCGTGCACCGCCAGCACCTGCTCGCCCACCTCACCCAGCGTCGACACGGGCATGCTGCGCCCGCCCAGGTGGGCGCGGGAGCGGCCCTCGACGGTGACCGTGCGGCTCAGCAGCAGCGAGCCGTCCTCGTCGGGCTCGCCGCCGGCGTCGATGATCCGGGCGTGCACCGCCTCGGCCACCCGCCCGCGCAGCCGCAGCCGCCCCTCGACCACCGCGCGGCCCGGCTGGGCGCGCACCCGGCCCGCGTCGGCCCGGCCGCCGAAGAGCAGCCCGAGGCCGGTCACCACCATCGTCTTGCCGGCGCCGGTCTCGCCGGTGATGACGTTCATCCCCCCGGCCAACGGCAGCGTGGTGTCCTCGATGACGCCCAGTCCGGTGATGCGCAGCTCTTCCAGCACAGCACCCGACAGTAGCCCCGCCGTGTGACAGTTGACCAGCCGGCACGGTGGCCTGTGGACGCCGTACCGTTCTCGACGGTCGGTCCGGCGCCGGCCAGCGCGGGTGGTCGGGGCGCCGGACGTCACGTCGTCGCCCCAGCTCGTGCGCCGCCGCTTCCTCCGGCGGCGGCTCGACGAGCTGTCGGCCCGACCGGGGTCGACACCCGACCGGGCGCGGCGCGCCGGTCCACCCGCCGTGGCCCGGCCGCGAACGCTCCGGCGTCCCGACCGTCGCGGTCCGACCACCCCCTGGCCGGGCCCGCGACCGCCGGGTCACGCGTCCGGAAACCGGCGGGCCTCACCGCCGTGCCCGGACTCACCTCGACGTGACCCGTGCGCCCACCGTAACGCGCGCCGGGGCGGAGCTGGCCGGATCGGAGCGGCCGATCAGCGCCGGTTGCCGCGCCAGCCCTGCACGGGCAGGTCGAACTTGGCCACCAGCCGGTCGGTGAACGGACGCGCCCGCAGCCGGACGATGCGCACCGGCAACGCGCCCCGCCGCACGGTGACCCGGGCGCCCGGCGGCAGGTCGTAGACCCGCCGGCCGTCGCAGCAGAGCACCGCGAGCGTGGTGAACGGGTCGACCGTGATGGCGAACGTGGACGTCGGCGCGGTGACCAGCGGGCGGCTGAACAACGCGTGCGCGCTGATCGGCACCAGCAGCAGCGCCTCCACCTCCGGCCAGACCACCGGGCCGCCGCCGGAGAACGCGTACGCCGTGGAGCCGGTCGGGGTCGCGCAGACCACGCCGTCGCAGCCGTAGCGCGACAGCGGCCGGCCGTCCACGTCGACGAGCAGCTCCAGCATCTGCGCGCGTTCGCCCTTCTCCACGCTGATCTCGTTGAGCGCCCACGACTCGATGGTCGGCCCGCCGTCGAACTCGGCGGTCACGTCGAGGGTGAGCCGCTCGTCCACTGTGTAGTTGCGTCCGACCACGTCACGCACCGCGGTGTCCAGGTCGTCGATCTCCGCCTCGGCGAGGAAGCCGACCTTGCCCAGGTTGATGCCGAGCAGCGGCGCCTTCGCCGGGCGGGCCAGCTCGGCGGCGCGCAGGAACGTGCCGTCCCCGCCGAGCGCGAAGACGATCTCCGCGCCCTCGGCCGCCTCCGGGCCGGTCACCGGCACCACGCCGGGCAGGTCCAGGTCGTCGGCCTCCTCGGCCACCACCCGCACCTCGAACCCGGCCGCGATCAGGTCGGCGGCCACGGACCGGGCGTGCTCGGTGCTGCGTCGACGGCCGGTGTGGGTCACCAGCAGCGCGGTACGGCTCATCCGGACGCCTCCTCGGTCGTGGCCGCCGTCGCGGCGGCTCCCTGCGGGCCCGCGGCCACCACCGTGCGGACCCGGTCGGGATCGGCGGCGGGCGCGCCCCGGCGCAACCATACGAAGAACTCGACGTTGCCGCTCGGCCCGGGCAGCGGGCTGGCGGCCACGTCGGCCAGCCCGAGGCCGAGCCGCGCGGCGGCCGCGGCCACGTCGAGCACCGCCTCGGCCCGCAGCGCCGGGTCGCGCACCACGCCACCGGCGCCGACCCGCTCCTTGCCGACCTCGAACTGCGGCTTGACCATCAGCGCCAGGTCGCCGTCGGGGCCGGTGCAGCCGGCCAGCGCCGGCAGCACCAGGCGCAGTGAGATGAACGACAGGTCGGCCACCGTCAGGTCGACCGACCCGCCGATCGCCTCCGGCGTGAGGGTGCGCACGTTCGTGCGCTCGAACACCCGGACCCGCTCGTCGGTGCGCAGCGGCCAGGCGAGCTGCCCGTAGCCGACGTCGACGGCGACCACCTCGGCGGCGCCGGCGCGCAGCAGCACGTCGGTGAAGCCGCCGGTGGAGGCGCCCGCGTCCAGGCAGCGCCGGCCGGTCACGGCCAGCCCGCCCGGGGCGAACGCGGCGAGCGCGCCGGCCAGCTTGTGGCCGCCCCGGGAGACGTAGTCCTCGGTCGGGTCCTCGCCGGTGACCAGCAGCGGGTCCGCCGGGTCGACCATGGCGGCGGCCTTGCGGGCCGGCACTCCGCGCAGCTGCACGCGACCGGCCTCCACGAGCGCGGCGGCCTGTTCCCGGGAGCGGGCCAGGCCACGCCGGACGAGTTCGGCGTCCAGCCGGGTACGACGAGCCATCGGTGTCGTTCTCCGCCTCTGCTCAGGCCTGGTCGATGCTGGCGAGCGTCTCGCGCAGCGTCTCGTACGCCGCCTCGTACTGGGCGATCTGGTCGGCCGGGGCGAGCGCCTCGGCGTTGGCCATGCCCCGCACGGCGGCGTCGACCGCCGGGTGCCGGGCCTCGCCGACCTCCTCGACCGGCGCCGCGCGGACACCCGGCGGCGGGCCGGGACGCGCGGGCGGGCCGGGGCGCGGCCCGGGCGGCGGACCGGGACGGAAGGGCGCGCTCACGAGTCGGCCGCCCGGCGTCCGGTGGTCTTCTTCGCCGGCCGCACCGGGGCGGCGGGCGAGTCGTCGGCCGGTGTGCGCGCCACGGTGGCGGCCGGCTTGCGCGCGATCGCCTTCTTGGCCACGGCCTTCTTCACGACCGCCTTGGACCGCGCCGGGGCCGGCGCCGCTCCGGTCGGCTCGGCCTCGGACGGCGCGGGCTCGGTCGAGGTGCCGCTCGACGGCGTGGGCCGCTCGGGGCCCACACCGGCCGGGACGGTGCGCGCCTCGCGCAACTGCCGTTCCAGGTCGTGCACCCGCCGGGTCAGCTCGGCTACCTCGTCGGCGGTGGCCAGGCCGACCGCGCCGAGTGCCCGGTCCACCTCGAAACGCACCAGCTTGGTCAGCGCCTCCCGGTTCGACAGGCCGGTGGCGACCAGTTCCTCGGCGAGGGACTGGAGCTGCGCGGCCGTCGCGCCGCCCTGGCCGACGACGCGCATCACCGCGTCCTGCGCCTTCTTCCGGGGCGCCTCCGTCAGGCCCATGGCCAGCTCGAGGTAGGCGCGCCACGCGTCCTGCATGCCTGAGTCCTTCCGCGGGGCGAGGTGTGCAGGTGCCACGCTACCGGGCGCCTGGGACGTCCCATTGCGGTACGGTGCCGGGAAACGGCGTGGCTCGTGGTGAGGAGACGATGTGGCCAGCGTGGACGAGTGCCGGCAGGCGTTGCAGGACCTGGCGACCCGGCTGGACCAGCACGCCGAGGCGCAGGGGAAGATCGACCTCGACCGCACCCTGGCCTGCCGGATCACCGACCTGGGCACCGCCTTCCACGGTCGGCTGGAGGGCGGCCGGCTGGTCGACCTCGCCGACGGCGACGACCCGAAGGCCAAGATCGCGCTGAGCACCGGCAGCGACGACCTGGTCGCCCTGGTGCACGGCAAGCTCGACATCATGTCGGCGATGGCGTCCCGGCGGGTCTCCATCAAGGCCAACCCGTTCGACCTGATGAAGCTCCGCAAGCTGCTCTGAGCGGCCGGCGACTCAGCCGGCGAGACCGAACGCGGCGAGCGCCTCCGCCGCCTGCGCCGAGCCGGCCCGCACGCGCGGGTCGGCCGGCGTCGACCAGGCCACCGCGCACAGCGCCGCGAGCGCGTCCAGCGGCCGTCCCGCGCCGTCGAGGACCAGCTCCCCGCCGGTCACGGTCACCGACCAGCCGCCGGCGTCCGGCCGGCCGGGCACCGCCACCACGGCCGCCGGGTCGAAGAGACCCGCCAGGTCGAAGGAGACGTACGCCGGCCGGCGCGGCTCGGGCGCGGCCAGCAGCTCGGCGGCGTCGCTGACCCCGGTGAGCACCAGCAGGCTGTCCAGCCCGGCCCGGCGGGCGCCCTCGATGTCGGTGTCGAGCCGGTCGCCCACCACCAGGGTCCGCCCGCTGCCGGCGCGCCGGGCGGCGGTGTCGAACAGCGCCGGCTCCGGCTTGCCCACCACCACGTCGGGATCCCGGCCGAGCGCGGTGCGCAGCACCGCCACCAGCGAGCCGTTGCCGGGCAGCGGTCCACGCGGGCTGGGCAGCGTCCGGTCGGTGTTGGTGGCATACCAGGGCGCGCCCGCGCGGACGGCCAGGGACGCCTCGGCCAGGTCGGACCAGCCGACCTGCGGCCCGTAGCCCTGGGCCACGGCGGCGGGCTCCTCGTCGGCCGTGGACACCGGCCGCAGGCCCACCGCGCGCAACTCCGCCCGCAGCGCCTCCGCGCCGACCACCAGCACCGGCGCGCCGGCCGGCAGCCGGTCCCGGAGCAGCTCGGCGGTGGCGGCCGCCGAGGTGAGCACCTCGGTCGGCCGGGCCGGCACGCCCATGCCGGTGAGCAGGTCGGCCACCTCACTGGAGCGGCGGGAGGCGTTGTTCGTCGCGTACGCGACCGCCCGCCCCTCGTCGTGCAGCCGGGCGACCGCCTCGACCGCGCCGGGGATGGGCCGGTCGATCAGGTAGATGACCCCGTCCAGGTCGAAGACGACCAGGACGTACCCGTCGACCAGCCGGCCGCCCGCCCCGGCGCGGTCGGGTGCACCCCGGTCCGCGCCGGAGGCGGTGTCCCCGGCGGGCGCTGTCACCGGCGCTCCGCCGCCTCGTCACCGCCGGCAGGCGTGCCACCGGACGCGGGCGGGGTGTCACCGGCGAGCGACTCCGCCTCGGCGTCGGTCAGCTCGTCGTCTCCCAGGTCGCCGGCGTCGCGGTCGCGGTAACCGGCCCGAGCCGCGTCACCGGCGTCCGCCGTGTCGGCGCCGTGGGCGCGCGGACGGGTGTCGCCGTCGAGATCGTCGTCGTCCTCGTCCTCGTCCTCGTCGTCGAGGTCGCCCTCGTCGTCGTCGAGGTCGTCGTCGTCTTCGTCTTCGTCTTCGTCGTCGAGGTCGTCCTCGTCGTCGTCGAGGTCGTCCTCGTCGTCGAGGTCGTCTTCGTCTTCGTCGTCGAAGTCGCCCTCGTCATCGTCTTCCTCGTCGTCGAGGTGGCCGTCGGCGCCGTCGGTCTCGTCGTCGGGGCTCGCAGCCGCCGGGCCGGTGCCGTCCTCGTCGTCCGCCGGCTCGTCATCCTCGTCGTCACCCTCGATGACCACGCCGTCGAGCTCGAGCAGCCGCTCGGCGGCGTCGGTCTCACCCTCGGAGTCGACGTCGGCCGCCCGGGAGAACCACTCCCGGGCCTCCTCACGTCGGCCCACGGCGAGCAGCGCGTCCGCGTACGCGTAGCGCAGCCGCGCCGTCCACGGCTCGGGCGAGTCGGTGGTCAGCTCGCGGACCTGCAGCATCGCCACGGCCGCGTCCTTCTGCCCCAGGTCGCCCCGGGCACCGGCGGCGACGATCAGCAGCTCGACGGCGACGGCCTGGTCGAGCTTCTCCCGGTCCGCGCCACGGAACAGGTCGATCGCCCGTTCCGGCCGGCCCAACGCCCGCTCGCAGTCGGCCAGCACCGCCAGGTGACTCTGCAGGCCACTCATCCGGTGGTACGTCCGCAGCTCGGCGATGGCGGTCTGCCACTCCCCCGCGTGGTACGCGGCCAGCCCGACCGCCTCCCGCACCGCGGAGATACGCGAGGCGAGCCGGCGGGCCGCCATGGCGTGCGCCAGCGCCAGCGTCGGGTCGTCGTCGATCAGCAGGCCGGTCGCCACCAGGTGCCGGGCGACCGTCTCCGCGACCGGCTTGGCGAGCGAGAGCAGCTCCGCGCGGACGGTCGAGTCGAGGTCACTGGCGACCACCTCGTCGGGCAGCTCCGGCGCCTCGCCGGTACGCCCCTCGCCGCGCTCGTCCTGACGCTCCCGCTGCGGCCCGTAGTTGCCCGGCCGGTCCTCGTAGCCGCGACGGTCCCCGTCCCGGTCGTCACGCCCACCCCGGTAACCACCCGGGGCCCGGTCCTCGCGGCGGAAGCCGCCGTCGCGGTCGCCGCCCCGGAAGCCGCCCTCGCGACGCTCACCGCCGCGGAAGCCGCCCTCACGGCGGTCGCCGCCGGGCCGGTTGTCGCGGTCGCCCCCACGGAAGCCGCCTTCACGACGGTCACCACCGCGGGAGCCGCCCTCACGGTCACCGCCACGGAAGCCGCCTTCGCGACGGTCGCCGCCGCGGAAGCCGCCTTCGCGGCGTTCGCCGCCGCCGGGCCGGTTGTCGCGGTCCCCGCCACGGAAGCCGCCCTCACGGTCACCCCTGCGGAAACCGCCCTCACGACGGTCGCCACCGCGGAAGCCGCCCTCACGGCGCTCACCGCCGCGGAAGCCGCCTTCGCGGCGTTCGCCGCCGCCGGGCCGGTTGTCGCGGTCCCCGCCACGGAAGCCGCCCTCGCGGCGTTCGCCGCCGCCGGGCCGGTTGTCGCGGTCACCCCCGCGGAAACCGCCCTCGCGACGCTCACCACCGCGGAAACCACCCTCGCGGTCACCGCCACGGAAGCCGCCCTCGCGACGCTCACCGCCACGGAAGCCACCCTCGCGGTCGCCCCCACGGAAGCCGCCCTCGCGACGCTCACCGCCACGGAAACCACCCTCACGGTCGCCCCCACGGAAACCGCCCTCACGACGGTCACCACCGCGGAAGCCACCCTCACGACGGTCACCACCGCGGAAGCCACCCTCACGACGGTCACCACCGCGGAAGCCACCCTCACGACGGTCACCACCGCGGAAGCCACCCTCACGACGGTCACCACCGCCGGGCCGGTTGTCGCGGTCGCCCCCACGGAAGCCGCCCTCGCGACGCTCACCACCGCGGAAGCCGCCCTCACGGTCACCGCCGCGGAAGCCACCCTCGCGACGGTCGCCGCCGCCGGGCCGGTTGTCGCGGTCACCGCCACGGAAGCCGCCATCGCGGTCGCCACCGCGGAAACCACCCTCGCGACGGTCGCCACCGCGGAAACCACCCTCGCGACGGTCGCCGCCACCGGAGCGGTTGTCGCGGTCGCCCCCACGGAAGCCGCCCTCACGACGGTCGCCGCCACGGAAGCCGCCATCGCGGTCGCCACCGCGGAAACCACCCTCGCGACGGTCGCCGCCACGGAAGCCGCCATCGCGGTCACCGCCACGGAAGCCACCCTCACGACGCTCACCGCTCCGGAAGCCACCCTCACGGTCACCGCCACGGAAGCCACCCTCGCGACGCTCACCACCGCCGGCCCGGCTGTCGCGACGGAAACCGCCGTCGCGGTTCTCGCCACCACGGAAGCCGCCGGCGCGGTCCTCGCGGCCACCCCGGTACGAAGGACGGTCGTCGCGGCGGGCGTCGTTACGCCCCCGGCCGCGGTCGGCGCTGTCCTCGTGACGGCGGGGCCGGTCCCCGCCCTGCGGTCCTGAACTCACAGGTGCATCCTTCCTGATGGCGTTTCCGCCGTAACGCTAACGCAGTCGAGGGCCGACCCTGCTGGGGCGGCCCTCGACTGAAAGATTGTCCGGCGGTGTCCTACTCTCCCACACCCTCCCGAGTGCAGTACCATCGGCGCTGGAGGGCTTAGCTTCCGGGTTCGGAATGTTGCCGGGCGTTTCCCCTCCGCCATGACCGCCGTAACTCTATGAACATGTCAACCAACCCACACAGGTGGATGGTGTTTGTTCAGAGTTGCACAGTGGACGCGTAGCAGCTTGGTAGTCAAGTCCTCGGCCTATTAGTACCGGTCAACTGAACCCGTTACCGGGCTTACATTTCCGGCCTATCAACCCAGTCGTCTAGCTGGGGGCCTTACCCCACAAAGTGGGTGGGATACCTCATCTTGAAGCGAGCTTCCCGCTTAGATGCTTTCAGCGGTTATCCCTTCCGAACGTAGCTAACCAGCCGTGCCCCTGGCGGGACAACTGGCACACCAGAGGTTCGTCCGTCCCGGTCCTCTCGTACTAGGGACAGCCCTTCTCAAGTATCCTACGCGCACGGCGGATAGGGACCGAACTGTCTCACGACGTTCTAAACCCAGCTCGCGTACCGCTTTAATGGGCGAACAGCCCAACCCTTGGGACCTGCTACAGCCCCAGGATGCGACGAGCCGACATCGAGGTGCCAAACCATCCCGTCGATATGGACTCTTGGGGAAGATCAGCCTGTTATCCCCGGGGTACCTTTTATCCGTTGAGCGACACCGCTTCCACATGCCAGTGCCGGATCACTAGTCCCGACTTTCGTCCCTGCTCGACCTGTCAGTCTCACAGTCAAGCTCCCTTGTGCACTTGCACTCAACACCTGATTGCCAACCAGGCTGAGGGAACCTTTGGGCGCCTCCGTTACCCTTTAGGAGGCAACCGCCCCAGTTAAACTACCCACCAGACACTGTCCCTGAACCGGATAACGGTCCGAAGTTAGATACCCAAATCAACCAGAGTGGTATTTCAAGATTGCCTCCACCCATACTGGCGTATGGACTTCACCGGCTCCCACCTATCCTACACAAGCTAATTCAGATACCAATGTCAAGCTATAGTAAAGGTCCCGGGGTCTTTCCGTCCTGCCGCGCGTAACGAGCATCTTTACTCGTAATGCAATTTCGCCGGGCCTGTGGTTGAGACAGTGGGGAAGTCGTTACGCCATTCGTGCAGGTCGGAACTTACCCGACAAGGAATTTCGCTACCTTAGGATGGTTATAGTTACCACCGCCGTTTACTGGCGCTTAAGTTCTCCGCTTCGCCCCGAAGAGCTAACAGGTCCCCTTAACGTTCCAGCACCGGGCAGGCGTCAGTCCATATACATCGAATTACTTCTTCGCATGGACCTGTGTTTTTAGTAAACAGTCGCTTCCCCCTGCTCTCTGCGGCCATACAACGCTCCACCCGCGCGGGGCTTCACGTCTCCGGCCCCCCTTCTCCCTAAGTTACGGGGGCAATTTGCCGAGTTCCTTAACCACAGTTCGCCCGATCGCCTCGGTATTCTCTACCTGACCACCTGTGTCGGTTTGGGGTACGGGCCGCTCAGAACTCGCTAGAGGCTTTTCTCGGCAGCATAGGATCACTGACTTCACCTGAATCGGCTCGGCATCACGTCTCAGCCTCAATGCACCGCGGATTTGCCTACGGTACGGCCTACACGCTTACCCCGGCACAACCACCGGCCGGGATCAGCTACCTTCCTGCGTCACCCCATCGCTTGACTACTACCCGCCAGGTTCCCACGCTCCCCACCATCAGTCCGAAGACGTCCGGCAGCTCGGGTGGTTAGCACAACGAGGTTCATCAGGGTCGCTCTTTCGCGGGTACGGGAATATCAACCCGTTGTCCATCGACTACGCCTCTCGGCCTCGCCTTAGGTCCCGACTCACCCAGGGCGGATTAGCCTGGCCCTGGAACCCTTGGTCATCCGGCGGAAGGGTTTCTCACCCTTCTTTCGCTACTCATGCCTGCATTCTCACTCGTGCCGCGTCCACAACTAGGTCACCCCGTTGCTTCACCCCCGGCACGACGCTCCCCTACCCATCCACACACCTGCACGGCACATCAAGGCGCCGCGAAGTAAAATGTGAATGCCACAGCTTCGGCGGTGTGCTTGAGCCCCGCTACATTGTCGGCGCGGAACCACTTGACCAGTGAGCTATTACGCACTCTTTAAAGGGTGGCTGCTTCTAAGCCAACCTCCTGGTTGTCTATGCGATCCCACATCCTTTTCCACTTAGCACACGCTTAGGGGCCTTAGCTGGTGATCTGGGCTGTTTCCCTCTCGACTACGAAGCTTATCCCCCGCAGTCTCACTGCCGCGCTCTCACTTACCGGCATTCGGAGTTTGGCTGATTTCGGTAAGCTTGTGGGCCCCCTAGACCATCCAGTGCTCTACCTCCGGCAAGAAACACGCGACGCTGCACCTAAATGCATTTCGGGGAGAACCAGCTATCACGGAGTTTGATTGGCCTTTCACCCCTAACCACAGGTCATCCCCCAACTTTTCAACGTTGGTGGGTTCGGCCCTCCACGCGGTCTTACCCGCGCTTCAGCCTGCCCATGGCTAGATCACTCCGCTTCGGGTCTAGAGCATGCGACTGAATACGCCCTATTCAGACTCGCTTTCGCTACGGCTCCCCCACACGGGTTAACCTCGCCACATGCCACTAACTCGCAGGCTCATTCTTCAAAAGGCACGCCGTCACCCCGCAAGGCTCCGACGGATTGTAGGCGAACGGTTTCAGGTACTATTTCACTCCCC
>NZ_CP114911.1:0-147500 GCF_027497375.1 Micromonospora sp. WMMA1998 | reverse complement strand
AAAGTGTTGCCAAAGGAATCCCAACCAGCCAAACCGAAGCCTGACCAGTCCGGGGTATAAAACAATTGGCACTGGCTTTACAAGCACCCTGTTGAGTTCTCAAAGAACAACCACACACCAACCAGAAGCCCTACACCGTAGAACCCCCGCTCGGGGCATCTCGTTCATGTCCGCCGCTCTCGCGCCGGGCACTTTTACTACGTTACCCGGTGGTTTCTGCCGTGTCAAACCGGTGTCTTCCGGTTTGTCGTGCATCACCCTTTTACCGGGCACCCCGATTCAACCGACTTCCGTCGGTTGTTCCCAGGAATTCGGCAGGACGGCCGCGCGCGGTTTCCCGCTGGCCCGTCCGTTTCCCTGCCGGCCGACAACCTTACCCGGTCGGTTCCGCCTCACCAAATCCGCCTCCCGGCGGATCCGGGGCACCGCCCGTGTCCCAGGTCCCGCGCTCCGGCCTTCCAGGTCTTTCGCCCTGTTCGTCCGTTCCGCGCTGGCAGAGAGAAAGTTACGCGCCCGGCGGATTGATCGTCAAATCCGCCGGGCGCGTCCCGCGTCACATCCTCGACCGATGGCTATCCGCGCAGCTCGACGCCCGCGAACGAACGCTTGCCACGACGCAGCACCAGGTAGCGCCCGTGCAGCAGGTCCGCCGGCGACACCGTCGCGTCGACCTCGGCGATCCGGGTGTTGTTGACGTAGGCGCCACCCTCCGCGATCACCCGCCGGGCCTCCTTCATGCTCGGCACCAGGCCCGACTCCTTGAGCAGGCCGGCCACATCCGGCAGCTCATCGAGGTGCACCAGACCGGCCTCGGTGAGTGCCGCGCGCAGCGTCTCCGGCGCCAACTCGTCGAGCGAGCCGCGCCCGAACAGCGCCTGACTCGCGGCCACCGCCTGCGCCGTCTCCCGCTCGCCGTGCACCAGGGTGGTCAGCTCCTCGGCGAGCGCCCGCTGGGCCAGGCGCGCCTGCGGACGTTCCGCGGTCGCCTTCTCCAACTCCTCCAGCTCCTCACGGGAGCGGAAGCTGAAGTACCGCAGGTAGCGGCTGACGTCCCGGTCGTCGGCGTTGACCCAGAACTGGTAGAACGCGTACGGGCTGGTCATCTGCGGGTCGAGCCAGACCGTGCCGGTCTCGCTCTTGCCGAACTTGGTGCCGTCGGCCTTGGTCACAAGCGGCGTGGTGAACGCCTCCACCGGCCCGGCGCCGCGACGGCGGATGTAGTCCACCCCGGCGGTGATGTTGCCCCACTGGTCGGAGCCGCCGTACTGGAGCCGGCACCCGTGCCGGCGGCGCAGCTCGAAGAAGTCGTTGGCCTGCAGGAGCTGGTAGCTGAACTCGGTGTAGCTGATGCCGCTCTCCAGCCGGGCCTTCACCACCTCCCGGGCCAGCATCTTGTTCACCGGGAAGTGCTTGCCGACGTCCCGGAGGAACTCGACCACCGACATCTCGCCGGTCCAGTCCAGGTTGTTGACCAGCTGGGCCGCGTTCTCCCCGGTGTACGTCACGAACGGCGAGAGCTGGTCGCGGATGCGCCGGACCCAACCGGCGATGACCTCGGGCGGGTTCAGCGTCCGCTCCGCACTCTCCTTGGGGTCGCCGATCTGACCGGTGGCGCCGCCGACCAGCAGCAGCGGCCGGTGTCCGGCGAGCTGGAGCCGGCGTGCCATGACGACCTGCATCAGGTTGCCGATGTGCAGGCTGGGCGCCGTGGGGTCGAAGCCCACATAGAAGGTGGTGCTCCCGCCGTCGAGCAGCTCGCGCAGCTCGTCGAGGCCGGTCGAGTCCTGGATCAGGCCCCGCCACAGCAGGTCTTCGGTCAGGGAGTCCCGCCCCTGCGGGAGGTTGCTGTCGGTCACGGTCACCGATTCTCCCCCATCCCCCGGCCCGGGCCGTACCCGGTTTGCCGAGGGCGGGGCCGACTAGGCTGGCGGCGCCGTCGAGCGCGAGGAGGAACCGCGGTGGAGATGCCGAACCTGAGCGGGGGTTTCGTGGCCCTGTTGGGGCTGACGTTCGACGAGGTCAGCGGCGACCGGGTGGTGATCCGCTGGAAGGTGCGCCCGGAGCTGCATCAGCCGTACGGGATCCAGCACGGCGGCGTCTACTGCTCGGTGGTGGAGACCGCGGCCAGCGTCGGCGGCGCGCTCTGGCTGGGCGAGCGGGGCAACGTGGTCGGGGTGTCGAACCAGACCGACTTCTTGCGCGCGGTCCGCGACGGGGAGCTGACCGCGGTCGGCACCCCGGTGCACCGGGGGCGCAGCCAGCAGCTCTGGCTGGTGGAGATCACCGACGGGGACGCGCGTCTGGTCGCGCGCGGCCAGGTGCGGTTGCAGAACCTCACCGCCGGCTGACGTATTCGCCCGAAACCGGGCGCTGACGCCGATATCGTCGCGTCGATGAGACCGCGCGCTGCCGATCCGACGTGAGGAAGCTCCTCGCCGTCACCCTGGGCGTGCTGTCGGCGGTCGGCGGTTTCGTCGACATCGGCGACCTGGTGGCCGCCAGCCAGGCCGGCGCGCTGTTCGGCATGGCCCACGCCTGGGTGCTGCTGGTCGGGGTGGTGGGCATCTGCGCGTACGCGGAGATGGCCGGCCGGATCGCGGCGGTGAGCGGCCGGGCGGTGTTCGACCTGGTCCGGGAGCGGCTCGGCCCGCGGGTGGCGCTGCTCAATCTGGTCGCGTCGTGGCTGGTCACGGTGGTCACCCTGGCGGCGGAGCTGGGTGGGGTGGCGCTCGCGCTGCAACTGGCGACCGGGCTGAGCCACCTGCTCTGGGTGCCGCTGGCCGCGCTGGCGGTCTGGCTGGTGCTGTGGCGGATGCGGTTCGAACTGATGGAGCGGATCTTCGGGCTGGCCGGGCTGGCGTTGCTGGTGTTCGCGGTCGCGCTGGTCGCGCTCCCGACCGACTGGGCGGAGCTGGGACGCGGGGCGTGGCAGGTCGGCGCGGCCGGGCACGGCTGGCCGCTGTACTGGTTCGTGGCGGTGGCGCTGTTCGCGTCGACCGTCAGCCCGTACGAGGTGTTCTTCTTCTCCTCCGGCGGGGTCGAGGAGCGGTGGAGCGCGGCGGACCTGGCGCACGCCCGCTCCAACGTGCTGATCGGTTTCCCGGTGGGTGGGTTCCTGGCGCTGTCGCTGATCGCTGTGGCGACGGTGGCCTACCACCCGTCGGGAACATCGCTGGGCACGCTCGACGAGGTGGCCCGGCCGGTGGCGACCGCGCTGGGCGGGGCCGGGCTGGCCGCGGCCGTGCTGGCGTTCTTCGCGGTGACGTTCGGCGCGGCGCTGGAGACCGGGCTGTCCGCGGCGTACGCGGCGGCGCAGTACTTCGGCTGGCAGTGGGGCAAGCGGGTCAGCCCCCGGGAGGCGGCCCGGTTCCACAGCGTCCTGCTGGTCGGCCTCCTGCTCGGGGTGGTGATGCTGATGACGACCGTGGACCCGGTGCGGTTGACCGAGTACATGCTGGTGCTGAGCGCGGTGGTGCTGCCGTTGACCTATCTGCCGATCCTGGTGGTGGCCAACGACCGGGGATACCTCGGCGACCGGGTCAACGGGTGGTGGACCAACCTGCTCGGCGCGGTGTTCCTGCTGCTGATCGTGGCGGCGTCGGTGGCGGCGATCCCGCTGGCGGTGATGACGGGGATGGGGCGATGAGGGTCCAGCTCGCGAAACGGCTGCTCGACCGGCAGATCGTCGACGTCGACGGTCGGCTCGTGGGGCGGGTCGACGACATCGCGTTCGCGGTCGACGACGAGGGCTATCCGTACGTGGACTGTCTGCTCACCGGGCAGGGGGCGCTGGGGCAGCGGATCGGCGGCCGGGTGGGCCGGCTGCTGGTGGCGGTGGCCGACCGGTTCACCGACGATCCGCCGGTGCCGCCGTTGCGGATACCGCTGTCCCAGGTGGTCCGCGTGGACAGCGCGGTCCGCTTGCGCTGCCGGGCCGCGGACCTGCCGCCGTCGCCGGTGGAGTCGTGGCTGCGGCGGCACCTGATCGCACGGATCCCGGGGTCGAACCGTGCGAGCGGGTGAGCTTCTCGGCCGCGCCGCGTACGACCTGCACGGGCGGCGGCTGGGCCGGGTGGTGGACGTGGTGGTGCGGGGCGGCTGGCCGCCGGACCGGCTGCGGATCACCGACGTGATCGTCGCCGGGCACTGGTGGACCCGGGTGACGAGCCGGCTGATCGGGCCGGAACTGCACCCGTCCGGGCCGTGGCTGCTCCGGGCGGTCGCCCGGCTGATCGGGCGCAGCACGCACCAGCTGCCGGCGGACGCGGTGCAGCTGAGGCCACCGGTGCCCGGTTTCCCGTTCGGCCCGCCGGCCGACCGTCGCTGACCCGGGCCGGCCGGGAGCCGGCTCAGTGCCGGGCCTCGTCCAGGGCCCGGGCCGTGGACCCGCCGGAAGCCTCGTCCGTGCCGTCGGCCGGGTCGGCGGCGGTGTCGCCGTCGCCGTCGTCCGGGCCGCGCCGGCTGCGGCGGCGTAGCTGCACCTCGGCGATGGCACGCTGGTCGACGCCGGCGACGGTCAGCTCCCAGCCGTCGACGCGGACCGTCTCGCCGGCGACCGTCGGGATGTGGCCGAGGCAGATCAGGACCAGCCCGGCGACGGTGGTGTAGTCGCCGGCCGGCCGGTTCGGCAGGTCCACGCCGACGTCGGTGAGGTCGTGCACCGGGAAGGTGCCGGGCAGCACCAGCGTCCCGTCGGCCTCGGTGCGGACCGCGCGCAGGTCCCGGTCGGTCTCGTCGTAGATCTCGCCGACGATCTCCTCAAGGATGTCCTCCAGCGTGACGATCCCGTCGACCGCGCCGCGCTCGTCCACCACCAGCGCGATGTGCTGGCGCTCGGCCTTGAACTGACGCAGCGCGTCGACCACGGGAAGCGAGTCGGGCAGCAGCATCGGCGGTCGGGCGATCTCGTCGACCGGCCGGTCGTCGGGGACGCCGACCAGGTCACGCAGGTGGATCACGCCGACCGCGTCGTCCAGGCCGCCGTGGCGGACCACGGGCGCCCGGGAGTGGCCGGTCGCCGCGAGGACCAGCCGCGCGGCCTCCGCGGTGGTGCCGCTGTCGAGCGTGAAGACCTGCAACCGGGGTACGAGGACCGCGCGCAGCTGACGGTCGGCGATCTCCACCGCGCCGGCGATGATGGTGCGCTGCTCCTTGGTGAAGCCGTGGTTGCCGGCGACGATGTCGCGCAGCTCGTCCGGACCGATCTCGTCGGGCTCGTGCTTCGGGTCGAGGCCGAAGAGGCGGACCACCAGGTCGCTGGTGGCGCCGAGCGCCCACACCGCCGGCCGGGTCACGCTGGCCAGCATGTCCAGCGGGCGGGCCACCAGCAGCGCCCACCGCTCGGCGGACTGCATGGCGATGCGCTTGGGCGCCAGCTCGCCGAAGACCAGCGTGACGAACGTGAGGACCAGGGTGACCGCGACGATGGCGACGGTCTCGGCGGCGTCGCCGAACGCGCCGAGCAGCGGCACCAGCGGGCGGGCCAGCGAGACCGCGGCGGCGGCGGAGGCGAGGAACCCGGCGAGGGTGATGCCGATCTGGATGGTGGCCAGGAACCGGTTCGGGTCCTTGGCGAGGCGGGCCAGCGTACGGCCGGCGCGGCTGCTGCGCTCCAGCCGCTGCAGCTGGCTGTCCCGCAACGAGACCAGGGCCATCTCGCTGCCGGCGAAGGCCGCGTTGACGATCACCAGCACACCGACCAGGGCCAACTGGCTCCAGTAGCTCTGCACGAGCGGTTCTCTCCCTCGGCCCGATCCGGGTCGGCCGATGGCCGACTCGCCGGCCGGCAGGCCCGGTCGGCGTCGGCCCCTCTGTGCCCCGCGAGCGCACGCCTGAATCCTGCGAAGAAGCTGACCCCCTGGTGGTGTCGGCCGGACCGCTTCGTGACCTGGGCGTCCACCCCGCGGGACCGACCGGCCCTCAGGCCGGGGCGGGCAGGTCCAGCACGTACGCGTCGCCCTCCGGCCGGAAGCCGAGCCGGTGGTAGTAGGGGGCGACCATGCCCGGCGGGCTGACCACCCGGCGGAAGCCCCGGTCGGTGAACAGGCGGCTACGCCGGTAGACGAACTCGCCGGGGGTGAAGTCGCGGAACGGCGGGGTGACGTAGTCGAGGTCGATCTGGGCCACCCCGCCGGCCTCGGCGTGCGACACCATCACGCCCACCACCTCGTCGGCCCGGACCACCAGGAAGGCGGAACGGTCGGCGGCGGTCGGGTCCCAGCGGAACGCCGGATTGAACCGGGCGATGTCGGCGGCGTGCACCCGCAGCGTGTGGGCCAGGAACGCGTCGTCGGTGCCCACCTCCACCACCTGGTAGGTCTGCTCGTCGTGCCGGGTGGCCAGCAGCCGGCGCAGGTACCAGACGTTGATCACGGCGAGCACCACGTTCAGCCCGACCATCGGCCAGACGTGCACGGCGGCGTTGTAGCCGATCAGGATCAGGCAGCCGACCAGGTTGAGCGCGCGCAGCCGCAGGATGCGCGTCTGCAGCAGGGACCAGACCAGCAGCGCGGAGCCGGCCCAGCCGACGAGTTCCAGCCAGTTCACCCCGGGGAGACTAGTGGGCGCCCAGGTCAGCCGCCCCGGCGGGCAGCTCCAGCACGTATTCCTCGACCTCCGCGCCGCGGCTCGCGGCGTATCCGGAGTCCTCGCCGACCACGACGAAGCCGCACTTGCGCAGCACCGCGAGGGAGGCGGCGTTGTCCTTGGCGGCGCGGGCGTGCACCGGCCCCGGCGGCAGTTCGCGCAGCAGCGCGCGGAGCGCGGCGGTGGCGTGACCGCGACCCCAGCGGGCCGGGTCGATCCAGTAGCTGACCTCGGTGCGCTCGCCGACCGGGAACGCGGCCACCCGCCCGACCACCTCGCCGTCGACCACCACGGCGCGGTTGACGACCCGCTCGTCGGCGCGGATGCGCGCCCAGTGGGCGTCGAACGCGGCCCGGTCGGACGGGTCCGCCGGGCCGAACGCGGCCATCCAGGTGGCCTGCGGATCCTGCTCGTGGGCGAAGAACGCCGGCAGGTCGTCGTCGCGTACCGGGCGGAGCCGCACCTCACTGGTCACGGCCGGGAACGATACGCGGCCCCACCGACACGCTCGGGACCTCCGGCCCGCCGCAGGTCCCGTCCGGCCCTGCCGCGCCGACCGCCGGCACCGCTACCAAGGAGGAGGAACGACACAGCCGAGGAGGCCGGACCATGCCGAAGTACGTCTACGACTTCATCGAGGGTGACCGGAGCCGGGCCGACCTGCTCGGCGGCAAGGGCGCCAACCTGGCCGAGATGACCCGGCTCGGGCTGCCCGTGCCACCCGGGTTCACCGTGACCACCGAAGCCTGCCGCGCCTACCTGGCCACCGGCGCCCCGCCGGCCGGGCTGTACGAGGAGATCAACGCGCACCTGCGCGAGGTCGAGGCGCGGCTGGACCGGTGGCTGGGCGACCCGCGCGACCCGCTGCTGCTGGCGGTCCGCTCCGGCGGGCGGTTCTCGATGCCGGGGATGATGGAGACGATCCTGGACATCGGGCTGAACGACGCCACGGTGGCCGGGCTCGCCGCGCGCACCGGCGAGGAGCGCTTCGCCTGGGACTCCTACCGGCGGTTGATCCAGATGTTCGGCCGCACCGTGCAGGGCATCCCGGCCGAGGAGTTCGAGCACGAGCTGGCGGCGGTGCGGGCCACCGCCGGGCCGGGCGGGCCGAGCGCCGAGCAGCTGCGCGACCTGGTCGACACGTACAAGAAGATCTTCGCCCGGCACGTCGGTCACGACTTCCCGCAGGCCCCGCACGAGCAGCTCTTCCTGGCCGTGCGGGCGGTGTTCTCCTCGTGGCACTCGGAGCGGGCCCGGATCTACCGGCGGCAGGAGCGGATCCCGGACGACCTGGGCACCGCGGTCAACGTGATGGCCATGGTGTTCGGCAACCTCGGCCCCGACTCCGGGACCGGGGTGGCGTTCACCCGCGACCCGGCCACCGGCGCACCCGGCGTGTACGGCGACTACCTGACCGACGCGCAGGGCGAGGACGTGGTCGCCGGTATCCGCAACACGGTGCCGCTGACCGAGCTGGCCCGGCTGGACCCGGCGAGTTTCCACCGGCTGCGGGAGATCATGGCGACGCTGGAGCGGCACTACCGCGACCTGTGCGACGTCGAGTTCACCATCGAGCGCGGCCGGCTGTGGATGCTGCAGACCCGGGTCGGCAAGCGCACCGCCGCGGCGGCGTTCGTGATCGCCGCGCAGCTGGCCGAGGAGGGCCTGATCACGGCCGACGAGGCACTGACCCGGGTCACCGGGGCGCAGCTCGCCCAGCTCGCGTTCCCCGCCTTCGACACGACCGGCGCGCCGGAGCCGCTCGCCGTCGGGGTGGGCGCGTCGCCGGGAGCCGCGGTGGGGCGGGTGGTGTTCGACTCCGCCGCCGCGGCGGCGGCCACCGGGCCGGTGATCCTGGTCCGGCCGGAGACCACCCCGGACGACCTGCCCGGCATGATCGCCGCGGCCGGCGTGCTCACCTCGCGCGGCGGCAAGACCTCGCACGCCGCCGTGGTGGCCCGGGGCATGGGCCGCACCTGCGTGTGCGGGGCGGACGCGCTGCGCATCGACGTCGAGCGCGGCGAGTTCCGCGTCGGCGACCGGGTGGTGCCGGCCGGCGAGCTGATCTCGATCGACGGCACCAGCGGACGGATCTGGCTCGGCGAGGTGCCGGTGCAGCCGTCCCCGGTGGCCCGCTACCTGGCCGGTGAGCTGCGCCCGGAGAGCGACCCGCTGGTCGCCGCCGTGCACCGTCTGCTCACGCACGCCGACGCGGTACGGACGCTCGGGGTGCGGGCGAACGCGGACACGCCGGAGGACGCGCGCCGGGCCCGCCGCTTCGGCGCCGCCGGGATCGGGTTGTGCCGGACCGAGCACATGTTCCTCGGCGAGCGCCGGGAACTGGTCGAGCGGTTGATCCTGGCCACGGACCCGACCGAGCTGCGGGCGGCGCTGGACGCGCTGCTGCCGTTGCAGCGGGCCGACTTCGTCGGGCTGCTGGCCGCGATGGACGGCCTGCCGGTCACCGTCCGGCTGTTGGACCCGCCGCTGCACGAGTTCCTGCCGCCGCTGGCCGAACTGACCGCCCGGGTGGCCCGTGCCGAGGCGCGCGGCGAGGACCCGGGGCGGGACGCCACGCTCCTGGCGGCGGTGCGGCGGATGCACGAGGCGAACCCGATGCTCGGGCTGCGCGGCGTCCGGCTCGGGCTGGTGGTGCCGGGACTGTTCGCCATGCAGGTGCGGGCGCTCGCGGAGGCGGCCGCGCAGCGGCTGCGGGCCGGCGGCGACCCGCGCCCGGAGATCATGGTCCCGCTGGTCGGGGACGTGCGGGAACTCGCCGCCGTCCGGGACGAGGCGCGCCGCGTGCTGGCCGAGGTCGACGGCGCACCGGAGATCCCGATCGGCACCATGGTCGAGACGCCCCGGGCGGCGCTCACCGCCGGGGAGATCGCCGGCGAGGCGAGCTTCTTCTCCCTCGGCACCAACGACCTGACGCAGACCACCTGGGCGTTCTCCCGGGACGACGTGGAGGGGTCGTTCTTCCCCGCGTACCTGGCCCGGGGCATCTTCGCGGTGTCGCCGTTCGAGAGCGTCGACACCGCCGGCGTCGGGCGGCTGGTCCGGCTCGCCGTCGCCGAGGGCCGGGCGGCCCGGCCGGACCTGACCGTCGGCGTCTGCGGCGAGCACGGCGGCGACCCCGACTCGATCGCTTTCTTCGCCGCGGCCGGACTCGACTACGTGTCCTGCTCGCCGTACCGGGTGCCGGTGGCGCGGTTGGCCGCCGGCCGGGCCGCGGTCGAGGCCGGCACCGACAACTCCGACTCCCGCTAGGAGGGCAGCGTCATGACCGCCATCTTCAACCCGACCGGCCTGGCCACCGTTCCCCCGGTCCCCCGGCCCGCGCCGCCGGCCCCGGACCCGGCGCCCGCCGCCCCCGAGCCGGTGGTCCCGACCGCCGTGGGTCCGGTGCTGGAGCTGCCCGGCACGCCGGGCGCCGCGTTGGTGCCGGTGACCTGCTCGGGTCGCCCGGTGGGCGCGTTCGTCCTGGCCGACGGCCGGGTCCGCTACCACCGGGTGGTCGACCCCGACCAGTTGGTCACGGCCGCCACCGGCGCGTTCGCGGTGGCCGCGCTCACCGCCGCCGTCGCGCTGTGGTCCCGCCGCCGCCCACCGGCGGTCGGCTCGGTGACGATGGGCCCCGGCGGCTGGCTCAGCCTCCGCGGCGCGTCGATCCCCCGCCCCCGCCCCGAGGACCGCCCCTGGTGGGCCCGCCTCCTGCGGGCCCACCCCCTCCCCCGCTGACCCCGTTGACCCCGCCCCGGCCGCGTCGATCATGAGGTTGACGGCGATGTGGATCTCTGATCGTGCCGCCAACTTCATGATCGACGCGGGAGGGGCTTTGGTCCCGGGACGGGGGTACGGGGGCTCTGCCGGGAGGCGTGCGCGGGCGGGAGGGTGGAGGTGCAAGGGCGGGCGGAATCGAGGGAGCGAGCATGAGCGGCAACCAGCGCACCGTGGATCCGTGGCGGGGATTCCGGGACGGACCGTGGCGGGAGACCGTCGACGTCGCCGACTTCGTCCGGCGCAACCACGAGCCCTACACCGGCGACGCGTCGTTCCTCACCGGCCCGACCGAGCGCACCCTCGCGGTGTGGGACCGGCTGCGGGCCCTGTTCCCGGAGGAGCGCCGGCGCGGGGTGTACGACGTGGACGCGGCCACCCCGTCGACCATCACCTCGCACGCGCCCGGGTACGTCGACCGGGAACGGGAGCTGATCGTCGGGTTGCAGACCGACGCGCCGCTGCGCCGGGCGATCATGCCGGCCGGCGGGCTGCGGATGGTGGAGACCGCGCTGCGGGCGTACGGCCGTGAGCCCGACCCGCGCGTGCACGAGATCTTCACCCGGCACCGCCGCACCCACAACGACGCGGTCTTCGACGCGTACCCGGAGAGCGTGCTGGCCGCGCGGCGCTCGCACGTGATCACCGGGCTGCCCGACGCCTACGGGCGGGGCCGGATCATCGGCGACTACCGCCGGGTGGCGCTGTACGGGGTGGACCGGCTGGTCGAGGAGCGACGCGCCCACCGGGCCGCGTTGGACGACCGGCGCAGCACCGACGACGTGATCCGGGACCGGGAGGAACTGGCCGAGCAGATCCGCGCGCTCGGCGAGCTGAAGGAGATGGCGGCCTCGTACGGCTTCGACATCTCCCGCCCGGCCGCCACCGGGCAGCAGGCGATCCAGTGGCTCTACTTCGCCTACCTGGCCGCGACCAAGGAGCAGAACGGCGCGGCCATGTCGCTCGGGCGCACCGCCGGCTTCGTCGACGTCTACCTGCGGCGGGACATCGCCGAGGGGCGGCTGGACGAGACCGGCGCGCAGGAGCTGGTCGACGACTTCGTGATCAAGCTGCGGATCATCCGCTTCCTGCGCACCCCCGAGTACGACCAACTGTTCTCCGGCGACCCGACCTGGGTCACCGAGTCGCTCGGCGGGATGGGCGCGGACGGACGACCGCTGGTCACCCGCACCACGTTCCGCTACCTGCAGACGCTCTACAACCTCGGTCCGGCGCCCGAGCCGAACCTCACGGTGCTCTGGTCGCCCCGGTTGCCCGACGGGTTCAAGCGGTTCTGCGCCCAGGTGTCGCTGGACACCAGCGCCATCCAGTACGAGAACGACGAGCTGATCCGCCCCGCGTACGACGACGACACCGCGATCGCCTGCTGCGTGTCGGCCATGCGGGTCGGCCGGGACATGCAGTTCTTCGGCGCCCGGGCGAACCTGGCCAAGGCGCTGCTCTACGCGATCAACGGCGGCCGGGACGAGCTGACCGGCGCACAGGTTTCCCCGCCGACCCCGCCGGTCGGCGGCGAGACGCTCGACCACGACGAGGTGCTCGCCGCGTACGACCGGACGCTGGACTGGCTCGCCGAGACGTACGTGGACGCGTTGAACGTGATCCACCACCAGCACGACCGGTACGCGTACGAGCGGCTGGAGATGGCGCTGCACGACCACCCGGTGCGGCGGTTCATGGCCACCGGCATCGCCGGCCTCTCGGTCGCGGTGGACAGCCTCTCAGCCATCCGGTACGGCCGGGTCAAGGTGCTGCGCGACGCGACCGGGCTGGCCGTCGACTACGCGGTCGAGGGCGAGTTCCCGACGTACGGCAACGACGACGACCGGGCCGACGAGATCGCCGTGTGGCTGGTCGAGACGTTCGCCGCGAAGCTGCGCCGGCAGCGCACCTACCGGGACGCCGAGCTGACCATGTCGGTGCTCACCATCACGTCGAACGTCGTCTACGGCACCCACACCGGCGCCACCCCGGACGGGCGGCGGGCCGGCGAGCCGTTCGCGCCGGGCGCCAACCCGATGAACGGCCGGGACACCCACGGCCTGGTCGCCTCGGCGCTGTCGGTGGCGAAGCTGCCGTACGACGCGGCCCGCGACGGCATCTCGTTGACCGGCACGGTCACCCCCGACGGCCTGGGTCACACCCGCGAGGAGCGGATCGCCAACCTGGCCGGCGTGCTCGACGGCTACACCGACGCCGGCGGGTTCCACCTCAACGTCAACGTGCTGGACCGGGCCACGCTGCTGGACGCGATGGCCCACCCGGAGCGGTACCCGCAGCTCACCGTCCGGGTCTCCGGGTACGCGGTGAACTTCGTCCGGCTCACCCGTGAGCAGCAGCGGGACGTGGTGTCCCGGACGTTCCACGGGTCGCTGTGACCGACCGCCCGCCGGTGGCGCCCGCCGCGGCGCCACCGGCCCTCGACGGGGCGGTGCACTCCTGGGACACCTCGGTGGGGGTGGACGGGCCGGGCACCCGCTTCGTGGTCTTCCTCGCCGGCTGCCCGCTGCGCTGCCGCTACTGCCACAGCCCGGACACCTGGTACGGGCGCAGCGGCCGGCGGCGCACGGTGGACGAGATGGTGTCACTGGCGACCCGGTACCGGCGGTTCGTCGAGGTGGCCGGCGGCGGCGTCACGGTCAGCGGTGGCGAACCGTTGCTGCAACCGGCGTTCACCGGGGAACTGCTGCGCCGCTGTCACGCGCTCGGCCTGCACACCGCGCTGGACACCTCCGGGTTCCTCGGCGACCGTGCCGACGAGGCGCTGCTGGACGCCACCGACCTGGTGCTGCTCGACGTGAAGGCGGGCAGCCCGGCGACGTACCGGCGGGTCACCGGCACCGGCCGGCTCGCGCCGACGCTGCGGTTCGCCCGCCGGCTGGCCGACCGGGGCACGCCGATGTGGATCCGCTACGTGCTGGTCCCGGGGTTGACCGACGCCCCGGACGAGGTGGCCCGGGTGGCCGACGTGGCCGCCGGGCTGACCACCGTCGAGCGGGTCGAGGTGCTGCCGTTCCACCGGCTCGGCGCGCACAAGTACGCCGAGCTGGGCCTGAGCTTCCCCCTGGCGGACACCGCGCCGCCGGACCCGGAGCTGCTGGCCCGGGTACGCGGCCAGTTCGCCGACCGCGGCCTGACCGTCACCTGATCCGCCCGGCGCGACCCTAGGATGGTGGCGGTGGGTGCCCTGGCGGTGGGTTCGCTCGTGATCGGCCGGTTGGCCGTGCGCCGCGCGGTGATCCGCGAGCTGCGCATCGGTCGGCTGGAGGTGGGCGAGCTGGTCGTGCGGCGCACCACCGACCCGGGTCAGCTCGCCACGGACGTGGGATAGCCGTACAGGTCGAGCAGGCGCACCCGGGATGCCTGCAGGCGATCCACCACGACGCTCATGAACCGGGCGGTGAGCTGCCGGCCGAGCGTGTCGTCGGACTCCATCAGCCGGCGCACCCCGTCCGCGTCCAGCTCGACCGCCGTGCTGCGCTGGGTGGCCACCGCGCCGAACTGCCAGCGGTAGGGCGGGAACAGCCAGGACCAGCCGAGCACCCCGCCCGCCCCGATCGTCTCGATGCCCACGTCGCCGCGACCGGGCACCGGGAAGTCCAGCGCGACCTGGCCGCCCCGGACCAGCCAGAACCGCTCGGCCGGCTGGCCGGCGCGGAACAGCCGGTGCCCGGGGTGCCAGACCACCGGGCGGGCGTACCCGGTGAGCCGGGGCAGCCACTCGTCGGGCAGCCCAGCCAGGAACGGGTGGACCCGGAGCATCTCCAGCGGGGTCATGGCGCCTCCACGGTCGGCAGAAGGAAGCCGTGGTTCCATCACACCCCGTCACGCCCCCGACGCGGAAGGGGCCGATGGTCCCGAGCTGCGCGGGGCGGTCGCCCCTGCCCGGGCACGGCCCGCGGGACCAGGCTGGAGGTGGACGAAGGAGGACGTGATGACCGACAGATCCGGTGCCCCCGTCGTGGTGGGTGTGGACGGTTCCCCGTCGGCGCTGGACGCGGTGCGGCTGGCCGCGCGGGAGGCGGTGCTCCGGCACCGGCCGCTGCGGGTGGTGAACGCGTTCCTGTGGCCGCTGCTCGGCACGCCGCTCGGCCCGGTCGCCGCCACGCTGCCCGACGACGAGCTGCGGCAGGAGGCCGGCAAGCTGGTCCAGGAGGCGATCGACGAGGCCCGCAAGGTCGACCCCGACCTGCCGGTGAGCGGGGCGGTGGTGGACGGCGGACCGGTCGCGGTGCTGCGGCGGGAGAGTCGCGACGCGGCGCTGCTGGTGCTGGGTCACCGCGGTCTGGGCGGCTTCGCCGAGCTGCTGGTCGGTTCGGCGGCGGTGCAGCTCTCCGCCCGCGCCGACTGCCCGGTGCTGATCGCCCGGGGCGAGGCCCGCGCGGCCGGACCGGTGGTGGTCGGGGTGGACGGCTCCGCGCTGTCGACCGAGGCGGTCGGCTTCGCGTTCGCCGAGGCCGCCCGGCGCGGCGCCGACCTGGTCGTCGTGCACACCTGGCTCTATCCGCAGCCGGTGACGCGGCGGGAGAGCTACGGCGACATCATGCCCCTGGTGTACGACCCGGAGCGGCTGCGCGCGGACGAGGAGCGGGTGCTCGCCGAGTCGGTGGCCGGCTGGGCGGAGCGCTACCCGGAGGTCACGGTGCGGCCGAAGCTGATCGCCGCCACCCCGGCCCGGGCGCTGGTCGAGGAGTCCACCGACGCGCAGCTGACCGTGGTCGGCGCGCACGGACGGGGCAGCCTCGGCGGTCTGCTGCTCGGCTCGGTCAGCCACGCGGTGCTGCACCACTGCCGCAGCCCGCTGGCGATCGTGCGGCACCGCCGGGAGCCGGCCGGCTGACCGGCCCGCGTCCACGGGCGCCGACCGGGTGCACAGCCGCCCGACCGGCGCCCGGATCCGTGGCGTCGCCCGCGCGGCGGGGCCGGAACGGCCACAATGGCGGGAGTCGACCGAGGGGGTCCCGATGAACCGACCCGTCGTGGCGGGTGTGGACGGATCGCCGTCCAGCCTGGCCGCCGCCGAGCTGGCCGCCGCGAGCGCCGTCACGCGGTCCCGGCCCCTGCTGCTGGTGCACGGCTACCTGCACCCGCTCGGCTACGGGGTGCCGCTCAACCCGTACGACCTCGGGGTGCCGGCACCGACCGAGGAGGCGGAGAAGATGCTGGAGCGCGTCGCCGCCGAGCTGGCCGAACGGCATCCCGGCCTGCGGGCACAGGTGCGACAGGTCGCCGGCGGCCCGGGCGCGGCCCTGGTCGAGGAGTCGCGCCGGGCCGAGCTGGTGGTGGTGGGCAGCCGGGGCGTGGGCGGCTTCGCCGGCCTGCTGCTCGGCTCGGTGGGCGGGCAGCTGGCGCAGCACGGGCAGTGCCCGGTGCTGGTGGTCCGCCCGGCGGAGGAGCCGATCCCGGTTGGGGGCCCGGTGGTGGTCGGCGTGGACGGCTCCGACTCCGCGGCGTACGCGGTGGAGCTGGCCGCCGACGAGGCCGACCGCCGCGGTGCCGAGCTGGTGCTGCTGCACGTCCGGTCGCCGGAGCGCGGCGCGGTCGCGCCGGAGGTCGCCGCCGAGGCGGGCACCGCCGAGCGGGCCGAGGCGACGGCGCTGCTGGCCACGGCGGCCGACACGGTCCGCCGGGCGCATCCGGGGCTGCGGGTGACCGAGCGCGCCGTCGCCGCCGCCTCCCCGGAGACCGCGCTGCGGGAGGCGAGCGGCGAGGCGTCGCTGGTGGTGGTCGGCTCCCGGGGTCGGGGCGGCTTCGCCGGGCTGCTGCTCGGCTCGGTCAGCCAGGCCCTGGTTCAGCACGCCCACTGCCCGGTGCTGGTGGCCCACCGGCCGGAACCGGCCGACGACTGACCTCGGTCGGCGACCGGTCCGGCCGACCCGACGTCAGGACGGGTCGCGGCCGGCGAGCAGGTCGGCGAAGTCGGTGGTGAGCGCGAACGGGTCGGCCGGGCCGGTCGCGGGCGGTCGGAGGTCCACCTGCTCGGCCAGCTCGCCGGCGGCCCGCCGGATGCGGGCCCGCAGCGCGCTGTCGCCGTCGTCGCCGGCCCAGTCCTCGGGCGCGGCGAAGACCGCCGTCGGCAGCACGACCGCCCGCAGGTACGTGAACATCGGGCGCACCGCGTGCTCCAGCGCCAGCGAGTGCCGGGCGGTGCCGCCGGTCGCCGCGATCAGCACCGGCTTGCCGGCCAGCGCGTCCCGGTCGACCACGTCGAAGAAGGACTTGAACAGCCCGCTGTAGGACGCGTTGAACACCGGCGTGACCGCGATCAGCCCGTCGGCCGCCGCGACCGCGTCCAGCGTCCGGCGCAGCGCGCCCGGTGCGAAGCCGGTGAGCAGGTGGTTCACCACGTCGTGCGCGTGCTCGCGCAGCTCCACCGCGTGCAGGTCGACGTCCGCGCCGCGACCGGCCAGCTCGTCGCGGGCGGCCGCGGCGAGCTGGTCGGCGAGCAGGCGGGTGGACGAGGGCTGGCCGAGACCGGCCGAGACGACCGCGAGCGTACGCCGGGTCACCGGTCCTCCTCCGTGGTCGTCGCGGCGTCGCGGGCGGCGAGCAGGGCGGCGTGGGTGGGCGCCTGCGGCACGTGCGCGGGACGCATCGAGTCGAACTCCTTGCGCAGCACCGGGACCACCTCCTCGCCCAGCAGGTCGAGCTGCTCCAGCACCGTCTTCAGCGGCAGGCCGGCGTGGTCCATCAGGAACAGCTGCCGCTGGTAGTCGCCGACGTACTCGCGGAAGCCCAGCGTGCGGTCGATGACCTGCTGCGGGCTGCCCACGGTCAGCGGCGTCTGGCGGGTGAACTCCTCCAGCGACGGGCCGTGCCCGTAGACCGGGGCGTTGTCGAAGTAGGGCCGGAACTCGCGCACCGCGTCCTGGGAGTTGCGGCGCATGAACACCTGCCCGCCGAGGCCGACGATCGCCTGGTCGGGTGAGCCATGGCCGTGGTGCGCGAAGCGCTCGCGGTAGAGGCCGACCATCCGCTGGGTGTGCTCCTTGGGCCAGAAGATGTGGTTGGCGAAGAAGCCGTCGCCGTAGTAGGCGGCCTGCTCGGCGATCTCGGGGCTGCGGATGGAGCCGTGCCAGACGAAGGGCGGGATGCCGTCGAGCGGGCGCGGGGTCGAGGTGAACGACTGCAGCGGGGTGCGGAAGCGTCCCTTCCAGTCGACCACGTCCTCGCGCCACAGCCGGTGCAGCAGGTCGTAGTTCTCGATGGCGAGCGGGATGCCGTTGCGGATGTCCTGCCCGAACCACGGGTAGACCGGGCCGGTGTTGCCGCGACCCATCATCAGGTCCACCCGGCCGTCGGCCAGGTGCTGGAGCATCGCGTAGTCCTCGGCGATCTTGACCGGGTCGTTGGTGGTGATCAACGTGGTCGAGGTGGACAGCAGCAGCCGCTCGGTGCGCGCGGCGATCCAGCCGAGCATGGTGGTCGGCGACGACGGCACGAACGGCGGGTTGTGGTGCTCGCCGGTGGCGAACACGTCCAGCCCGACCTCCTCGGCCTTGAGCGCGATGGTGGTCATGGCCGTGATCCGGTCCCGCTCGGAGGGCAGCCGACCGGTGGTCGGGTCGACCGTGACGTCACCGACGGTGAAGATTCCGAACTGCATGACCAGCTCCTCGGGTGGGGTGTGGACCGGGCGGTCCGGGGATCGCCCCGCACAACATACTTGACGAGTCAACTATTCCGGGAGGCGTGTGGTCCGAGCGCCCCGGATACCCTTGCCGCGATGACGTACCCCTGGCTCCGGGCCCCGGCGGCGCAGGTCGCCACCACCGCGCAGACCCTCCTCGGCTGGACCGTGTCGGCGAACGGGGTCCGAGTGCGGCTGACCGAGGTCGAGGCGTACGCCGGCACCGGCGAGGACCCCGCCTCGCACGCCCACCGCGGCCCGACGCCCCGCAACCGGGTCATGTTCGGTCCGGCCGGGCACGTGTACGTCTACTTCGTGTTCGGCATGCACTGGTGCGCGAACATCGTCTGCGGCCGGGACGGCGAGGCGGCGGCCGTCCTGCTGCGCGCCGGCGCGGTGGTGGACGGGATCGAGACCGCCCGGGAGCGCCGCCCCCGCGCGTCGGACCGGGACCTGGCGCGCGGGCCGGCCCGCCTGGTGACCGCGCTCGGCCTCGACCGGGACGCCAACGGCACCTCGGCGGTCGACGGCACCGGCCCACTGCTCCTGACCCCGCCCGCGACGCCCGTCGACCCGACGCGGATCGTCGCCGGCCCACGGGTCGGCGTGGCCGCCGCACACGACCTGCCGTGGCGGTTCTGGCTCTCCGACGAGCCCACCGTGAGCGTCTACCGCCGACACACCCCCCGCCGCCGCCCACCCACCCCCCGCTAGCACCCGCCCGCGCTCGCCCCGCCCATCGCGTCGATCTCGGAGGGGGGCAACCCGGCGCGCTCGCGAAGCGTCTCACTGTCAGGAGAGCAGGGCGTTGCGCACGAGTGACTTTCAACGGGGTGTTGACAACATGCCACTATCGGGTGTGGGATGGACGACATGGTCACCGTGGACAACGACCCGTTCACCGCTCCGGATGCTGCCCAGGCCCGCGCGCACCGCAACTACGCGGCACTGCTGCGGATCGCCGAGCGGCACGCCGGCACGAACTCCCGCCGTCGCCGCTACGCGCACCCCGACGTGCCCGACGCGTACGAGGCGGCCACGCTGGTGATGGCGCTCGCCGGCGGCGCCGAGCTGGAGGAGGGCGAGGAACCGGTCGACCAGGCCGACCTGATGGCCGCGCTGACCCTGATCCCGCACGTGCGGGCCGAGGTCGACGTGCTGGAGGCCGGGCTGCTGCAGGTGGCCCGGGGGCGCGGCATGACCTGGCAGGCGATCGCGTTCGGGTTGGGGCTGGGCAGCGCGCAGGCCGCCCGGCAGCGCTACGAGCGGCTCACCGTCCGCACCGGCACCGGCGACTGAGCCTCGGGCCGGCGGACTGTCACAGCGGCGGGTGAGACTGTGCCGGACGACGGCACGGGAGGACGCGATGACGCGCGAGGAGATGCTGGCCTACTGCCTGGCCAAGCCGGGAGCCTGGCTCGACCGGCCGTGGGAGGGCGACGAGGTGGTGAAGGTGGGCAGCCGGATCTTCGCGTTCCTCGGCTCGCCCGAGGGCGAGGCCAGGATCGGCGTCAAGTGCGGCCCGACCCGGGAGGTCGCCGACGAGTGGGTGCACCGGTTCCCGGCCGACGCCCGCCCGTCGCCCTACATCGGCCGGTCCGGCTGGAACACGCTCCGACTGGAGGGTGACATCCCCGACGACGAACTGGTCGACGCCGCCGACGGGTCGTACGACGCGGTGGTGGCCAAGCTGCCCAAACGCGAACGGCCGGCCGGTTGACCGCCCGTGGAGCGGGACGCGGCTCGACCGGGGCGGGCGAGCGCCCGCCCCGGGACCGGGTGACTCAGCGGGGCACGACCCCTTCGGCGGCCCACTCCCGCCAACCCGCCAGCTTGTCCGCCGCGGCGGCGAGCTGATCGGCGACCGGCCCGGGGCCGGTGGAGCCGGGGGTGGTGCGCGCCGCGAGGGCCGAGCGCACCGACAGCACGTCGCGCACCGACGGGTCCAGGTGCTCGCTGACCGCGGCCAGATCGGCGTCGGAGACCTCGTCCAGCGCGCAGTCCCGGGCCGCGCAGAGCGCGACCAGCCGGCCGGTGATCTCGTGCGCGTCGCGGAACGGCACGTTGCGCCGGACCAGCCAGTCGGCGACCTCGGTGGCCAGGGAGAAGCCGGACGGCGCGCTGGCCACCAGGCGGTCCACCCGGACCGTCATCGTGGAGATCATCCCGGCCAGCGCGGGCAGCAGCAGCTCCAGCGTGTCGACCGCGTCGAACGCCGGCTCCTTGTCCTCCTGCATGTCCCGGTCGTAGGTCATCGGCAGGCCCTTGAGCATGGTCAGCACGCTCATCAGGCCACCGACCAGCCGGCCGGACTTGCCCCGGGCCAGCTCGGCGATGTCCGCGTTCTTCTTCTGCGGCATGATCGACGATCCGGTGGCGAACGCGTCGTCCAGCTCGACCCAGCCGAACTCCTGCGACGTCCAGAGCACCACCTCCTCGCCGAGGCGGGACAGGTGCACGCCGACCATCGCGGTGACGAAGAGGAACTCGGCCACGAAGTCCCGATCGGCGACCGCGTCCATCGAGTTGGCGAACGAGGTGCGGAAGCCCAGCTCCTTGGCGACCGCCACCGGGTCCAGCGGCAGGCCGGAGCCGGCCAGCGCGCCCGCGCCGAGCGGGCTGATCGCGGTCCGCTCGTCCCAGTCGCGCAGCCGTTCCAGGTCGCGCAGCAGCGGCTGCACGTGGGCCAGCAGCCAGTGCCCGAACGTCACCGGCTGGGCGTGCTGCAGGTGCGTCATGCCCGGCGCCGCGGTGTCGACGTGCCGCTCCGCCTGCTCGATGAGCGCCTCGGCCAGCTCGACCAGCCGGGCCGCCACCCCACGGGCGTGGTCGCGCAGGTAGAGCCGCAGGTCGGTGGCGACCTGGTCGTTGCGGGACCGGCCGGCGCGCAGCTTGCCGCCGAGGCTGCCCAGCCGCTCCAGCAGGCCCCGCTCCAGGGCGGTGTGCACGTCCTCGTCGTCGACCGTGGGACGGAACGCGCCGGACGCACACGCCGCCTCCAGGTCGTCCAGCGCGGCCAGCATCCGACCCAGCTCCTCCGGGTCGAGCAGACCGGCGCCGGCGAGGACCCGGGCGTGCGCCCGGGAACCGGCGAGGTCGTACGGGGCGAGACGCCAGTCGAACTGGACACTCACCGACAGCCGCGCGAGCGCCTCGGCGGGACCGCCGGCGAACCGGCCTCCCCAGAGGCTCGTCCGGTTGGTGGCGGCGCTGTTCTCGGTCAGGCTCTTGTCGTCCACCCCACCCATTGTGAAGGTCACCAGCTCACCTCTCCCAACCGGGCGTCCCGCGCGGCGGCCAGGCCGCTGGGCAGGCCCCACAACCGCACGAAACCCTTCGCCAGCGACTGGTCGAACGTGTCACCGGTGTCGTAGGTGGCCAGGCCGAAGTCGTAGAGGCTGGCCTCGGAGCGCCGACCGGTCACCACCGCCCGGCCGCCGTGCAGGGTCAGCCGCACCTCGCCGGTGACGTGCCGCTGGGCGTCGTCGACGAACGCGTCCAGCGCCCGGCGCAGCGGGGAGAACCAGAGACCGTCGTAGACCAGCTCCCCCCAGCGCTGGTCGACGCCGCGCTTGAACCGGGCCAGGTCCCGCTCGACCGTGACCGACTCCAACTCCTGGTGGGCGGTGATCAGGGCGACCGCGCCGGGCGCCTCGTACACCTCGCGGCTCTTGATGCCGACCAACCGGTCCTCGACCATGTCGAGCCGGCCCACGCCGTGCGCGCCGGCGCGTCGGTTCAGGTCCAGGATCGCCTGGTACGGGGTGACCGTCTCGCCGTCGATCGCCACCGGGACGCCGCCGTCGAAGGTGATGACCACCTCGTCCGGGTCGCGCTCCAGGGCCGGGTCGGACGTGTACGCGTACAGGTCCTCCACCGGCGCGGTCCAGATGTCCTCCAGGAAGCCGGTCTCCACGGCCCGCCCCCACAGGTTCTGGTCGATCGAGTACGGCGACCGCGCCGTGACGTCGATCGGCAGCCCCTTCTCCTCGGCGAAGGCGATCGCCTTGTCCCGGGTCCAGGCGAAGTCCCGGGCCGGCGCGACGATCCTCAGGTCGGGGGCGAGCGCGGCCAGGCCGACCTCGAACCTGACCTGGTCGTTGCCCTTGCCGGTGCAGCCGTGCGACACGATCGTGCCGCCGTGCCGGCGCGCGGCGGCGACCAGGTGCCGGACGATCAGCGGCCGGGACAGCGCGGAGACCAACGGGTAGCGGTCCATGTAGAGCGCGTTGGCCCGGATCGCCGGCACGCAGTACCCGGCGGCGAACTCGTCCCGCGCGTCGATCACCTCCGCCTCGACGGCGCCGCAGTCCAGGGCGCGCTGCCGGACGACGGTCATGTCCTCGCCGCCCTGGCCGAGGTCGACCGCGACCGCGATCACCTCGGCGCCGGTCTGCTCGGCCAGGTACGGGATGGCGACGGAGGTGTCGAGACCCCCGGAGTACGCCAGGACGACCCGCTCGGTCATGGTGTGCTGTTCCCTTCGACGTTCTCGTCCCGGCGGGCCCAGGCGGCGAGCCGGTCGCCCAGTGCCGCGCCGCCGTCGGGCTCGCGGGCCACGACGAGGATGGTGTCGTCGCCGGCGATGGTGCCGACGATCTCGGACAGGCCGGCCCGGTCCAACGCGCTGGCCAGGTAGTGGGCCGCGCCCGGCGGGGTGCGCAGCACCGCGATGTTCCCGCTGGCGTCGACCCCGTTGAGCAGTTCCCGCAGCAGGCGTACCAGCCGGGCCGGCGCGCCCTCGGCGTCGCGCAACGGACGGTGGCCGTCCTCCGGGATCAGGTAGACGCCCCGCCCGTCGCCGCCGCGCGCGGTCACCGCCCCCAGTTCTTTCAGGTCCCGGGAGAGCGTGGCCTGGGTGACCTGGATGCCGTCACCGGCGAGCAGGTCGGCCAGCTCGGTCTGCGAGTGGATGGGCGTGTCGCGGATCAGCTCGACGATGCGGGCGTGCCGCGCGGCGCGGGTCAGCGGGGCGGTCATGTGGATGCCTCCAGGAGAAAGGTCAGCAGCGCCTTCTGGGCGTGCAGGCGATTCTCCGCCTGGTCGAACACCGCGCTGCGCGGGCCGTCCAGCACCTCGTCGGTGATCTCCTCGCCGCGGTGGGCGGGCAGGCAGTGCAGCACGATCACGTCGGCCGCGGCGTGGGCGAGCAGGGCGTCGCCGACCTGGTAGGCCCGGAACGGGGTGATCCGGTCCAGCCCGTCGGCCTCCTGTCCCATGGACGTCCAGGTGTCGGTGGCGACCACGTGCGCGTCCCGGACCGCCTCGACCGGATCGACGAGCACCCGGACCGAGCCGCCGGTGCCGGCGGCGATCTTCTCCGCCCGGGCCACGATCTCCGGATCCGGCTGGAACCCGGCCGGGCCGGCGATCCGCACGTGCATGCCGGCGGTCGCGCCGGCCAGCAGGTACGAGTGCGCCATGTTGTTCGCCGCGTCGCCGACGTACGTGAGGATCCGGCCCGCCGTGGCGCCGAACCGCTCGCGCACGGTGAGCAGGTCGGCCAGGAGCTGGCAGGGGTGGTAGGTGTCGGTGAGCGCGTTGACCACCGGCACGGTGGCGTGCGCCGCCACCTCGGCGATCCGGTCGTCGCCGTGGGTGCGCAGCACGATCGCCGCGACGTAGCGGGACAGCACCCGGCCGGCGTCGGCCAGCGTCTCGCCCCGACCGAAGTGGGTGACCTGGGTGTCCACGACGAGCGGGTGGCCGCCCAGCTCGGCGATGCCGGCGTCGAACGAGATCCGGGTGCGCAGGCTCTGCTTGTCGAACAGCACCGCCACCGACCGGGGCCCGGCCAGCGGCTTGTGGGCGTACCGCTCGGCTTTCATCCGGGCGGCGAGGTCGAGCACGGCGGCCTGCTCGGCCGGCGTGAGGTCGTCGTCGCGCAGGAAGTGGCGGATCATGCGAGGGCCTCCGTGGCGGTGGGTCCGGTCGGCGCGGGAGCGGCCGCGTCGAGCGCGGCGGGCAGGGCGGCCAGGAACGCGTCGGCCTGCGCGGCGGTGAGGAGCAGCGGCGGCGCGAGCCGGACCACGCCGGGCTGCACCGGGTTGACCAGGAAACCGGCGGCGCGCAGCGCGTCGGTCACCGTGCCGGCGACCGGGGCGGCCAGCTCGACGCCGAGCAGCAGGCCGGCGCCGCGCACCCCGCGCACCAGCGGGTGTCCGAGCGCCTCGACGCCGCGCCGCAGCCGCTCGCCGACCCGCTTGACGTGGTCGAGCAGCCCTTCGTTCGCGATCGTGGCGACCACCGCGAGCGCGGCGGCGCAGCTGACCGGGTTGCCGCCGAACGTGGTGCCGTGCGAGCCGGGGGTGAGCAGGTCGGCGGCCGGGCCGAAGGCCAGGCACGCGCCGAGCGGCAGGCCGCCGCCGAGCCCCTTGGCCAGCGTGACCACGTCCGGCTCGACGCCCTCGGCCTGGTGGGCGAACCAGTGCCCGGTACGCCCGACGCCGGTCTGCACCTCGTCGAGCACCAGCAGCGCGCCGCGTGCGGCGGTGATCCGCCGGGCCGCCGCGAGGTAGCCCGGCGGCGGGACGACCACGCCGTTCTCCCCCTGGATCGGCTCCAGGATCACCATCGCGGTGGCGTCGGTGACCGCCTCGGCCAACGCGTCGACGTCGCCGTAGGGCACGTGGGTCACGTCGCCGGGCAGCGGGCGGAACGGGTCGGCCTTGGCCGGCTGGCCGGTGAGCGCCAGCGCGCCCATGGTCCGGCCGTGGAAACCACCGTGGGCGGCCACCACGTGGCGTCGACCGGTGAGCCGGGAGAGCTTGAACGCCGTCTCGTTGGCCTCCGCGCCGGAGTTGGCGAAGAAGACCCGGCCCGGTCGGCCGGCCAGCGCCAGCAGCAGCTCGGCCAGCGCGACCGGCGGTTCGGCGACGAACAGGTTCGACACGTGCCCCAGCGTCGCGACCTGCCGGGTGACGGCGGCCACCACGGCCGGGTGTGCGTGGCCGAGGGCGTTGACGGCGATGCCGCCGACCAGGTCCACGTACTCCCGGCCGGCCTCGTCGACCACGACGGCGCCGGAGCCGGAGACGAGCGCCAGCGGCGGTGTGCCGTAGTTGTTCATCATGGTGGCGCGCCAGCGCCGCACCAGCGTGCTCATGAGCCGATCACCATCGTTCCGAACCCTTCCGAGGTGAAGACCTCCAGCAGCGTGGAGTGCGCGACCCGGCCGTCGACGACGTGCGCGGCGGGCACTCCCCCGCGCACCGCCCGCAGGCACGCCTCCATCTTCGGGACCATGCCCGACTCCAGGGACGGCAGCAGCGTCGCCAGGTCGTCGGCGGTGATCTCGCTGATCAGGCTGGACGTGTCGGGCCAGTCCGCGTACAGGCCGGGCACGTCGGTGAGGACGACCAGCTTGCGCGCGTCCAGGGCGACCGCGAGCGCGGCGGCGGCGGTGTCCGCGTTGAGGTTGTGCAGCACCCCGTCGGCGTCCGGCGCGACGGTGGAGATGACCGGGATCCGGCCGGCCGCGATCAGGTCGGTGACCGCGGAGGCGTTCACCGACTCCACGTCGCCGACCTGCCCCACGTCGACCGGCTCCCCGTCCACGTACGCCGGCCGGCGCACCGCGGTGAACAGGCCCGCGTCCTCGCCGGAGAGTCCGACCGCGAACGGGCCGTGCGCGTTGACCAGGCCGACCAGCTCCCGGCCGACCTGCCCGACGAGGACCATCCGAACCACGTCCATGGCCTCGGGGGTGGTGACCCGCAGGCCGCCCCTGAACTCGCTGGCGATGCCGAGGCGGCCCAGCATGGCGGAGATCTGCGGCCCGCCGCCGTGCACGACGACCGGCTTGAGACCGGCGTACCGGAGGAAGACCATGTCCGCGGCGAACGCCCGCTGGAGTGTGGGGTCCACCATGGCGTTGCCGCCGTACTTGACCACGACGGTCGCGCCGGCGAGGCGGGCCAGCCAGGGCAGCGCCTCGATCAGCGTGGCGGCCTTGGCCTGAGCCCGGCTGAGGTCGGCGGTGAGGTTCAGGTTCATGTGGAATAGGCCGAGTTCTCGTGCACGTACGCGTGGGACAGATCGTTGGTCCAGACGGTGGCGGCGGCGGCGCCGGCGTGCAGGTCGATCCGGATGGTCACGTCGCGGCCGGTGAGGTCCACCTTGGCGCGGTCCTCGGCGGCGGCCCCGGCCCGGCACACCCAGATCCCGTTGACCGCCACGTCGACCTCGTCGGGCTCGAACGCGGCGGCGGTGGTGCCGACGGCGGCGAGGATCCGACCCCAGTTCGGGTCGTTGCCGAACAGCGCGGTCTTCACCAGGTTGTTGCGGGCCACCGCGCGGCCCACCTCCACGGCCTCGTCCTCGCTCGCCGCGCCCACCACGTCGACGGCGACCTGCTTGGTCGCGCCCTCCGCGTCGGCGAGGAGCTGCTGGGCCAGGTCGTGGCAGGCGGCGGTGACCGCGGCGGTCAGCTCGGCCTCGGTCGGCTCGATGCCGGACGCGCCGCTGGCCAGCAGCAGCACGGTGTCGTTGGTGGACATGCAGCCGTCGGAGTCGACCCGGTCGAACGTGACCCGGGTGGCGGCCCGCAGCGCGGCGTCCAGCACGTCCGGGCCGGCCACCGCGTCGGTGGTGAGCACGCAGAGCATGGTGGCCATGGCCGGCGCCAGCATCCCGGCGCCCTTCGCCATCCCGCCGACGGTCCAGCCGCTGCCGCGCGCCACCGTCGTCTTGGGTCGGGTGTCCGTGGTCATGATCGCCTCGGCGGCCGGGCCGCCGCCGTCGCGGGACAGTCCGCGCACCGCGTCGCGTACGCCGGGCAGCAGCTTGTCCATCGGCAGCCGCTCGCCGATCAGGCCGGTGGAGCAGACCGCTACCTCGCCGGCGCCGACGATCATCCGGGCGCTGCTGCCGGTGAGCGCGGCGGCGGTGTGCTCGGCGGTGGCGTGGGTGTCCTGGAAGCCGGCCGGGCCGGTGCAGGCGTTCGCGCCGCCGGAGTTGAGCACAACGGCGCGGACCACGCCGCCGTGCACGACCCGCTGGGTCCAGAGCACCGGCGCGGCCTTGACCCGGTTGGCGGTGAAGACGCCGGCGACCCCGGCGTCCGGGCCGTCGTTGACGACCAGCGCGACGTCACCGGCGCCGGAGGTCTTGAGGCCGGCGGCGACACCGGCGGCGCGGAAACCGCGGGGGGTGGTGACACTCATGGGGCAACTCCGAAGACGGACAGACCGGTGGTCTCGGGGAGACCCACCATCAGGTTGGCGTTCTGCACGGCCTGGCCCGCCGCTCCCTTGCCGAGGTTGTCGATGGCGCTGACCACGATCATCCGCCCCGAGTCGACGTCCACCGTCGCCTGGAGGTGGCAGGAGTTCGAGCCGGCGGTGGCGGCGGTGTGCGGCCACGCCCCCTCGGGCAGCAGGTGCACGAACGGCGCGTCGGCGTAGGCGGCGGCCAGCACCGCGCGCGGGTCGGCGTCGCCGGTCGGCAGCGCGGTGACGGTGGCCAGGATCCCGCGCGGCATGGGCGCGAGGACGGGCGTGAACGACAGGCCGGCCGCGCCGCTGGCCTGCTTGATCTCCGGCACGTGCTGGTGCGCGCCCACCTTGTAGGGCGACAGGTCGCCCATCACCTCGCTGCCGAGCAGGTGGGCCTTCGCGGCCCGGCCGGCGCCGGAGGTGCCGGAGGCGGCGACCACCACCACGTCGTCGGGGCGTACCGCGCCGGCGGCGATCAGCGGCGCCAGGGCGAGGGTGGTGGCGACGGCGTAGCAGCCGGTGTTGGCCACCCGCCGGGCCGCGGCGATCTCCGCCCGCTGGCCGGGCAGCTCGGGCAGCCCGTACGTCCACGCGCCGGCGTACGCGCCGGCGTAGTAGCGGGCCCAGGCGTCCGCGTCGCGCAGCCGGTGGTCGGCGCCGAGGTCGACCACCGCGACGCTGTCGGGGAGGGCCGCCGCGAGCGCCGCCGACTGGCCGTGCGGCAGGGCCAGGAAGACCAGGTCCGCGTCGGCCAGGGCCGCCGGCTCGGTCGCCCCGAACACCAGGTCCAGGCCGACGAGCTGCGGGTGTACGGCGGTGACGGGCTGACCGGCCTGGCTGTGCGCGGTGGCGGTGACCAGGTCGAACTCGGGGTGGCCGGCGAGCAGGCGCAGCAGTTCGCCGCCGGCGTATCCACTCGCCCCGGCCACCGCAACTCGAATGCCCATACCTACCTCCGCATGACTATGCAGAATAGGTTACCGGCCGCCAGGCCCTACTGCAAGGTCATACAGTGCACTGCATAGAGATGAGGGCCTCCCGGGAACGGCCGGCGCCGCGTCGCACGGGCCGTCGACGCGCGTCAAGAAGGGCCCCCGCCTCTACCGAATGCGTTAAGCGGGGGCCCTTCCTTACACCTCAGGCGCCGCGGAGGGTGGCGCCGAAGCGCTGCGCGGCGAGCGCCACCGCGGCGTCGCGGGCGGCCACCGCCTCCTCGCCGGCCAGCGTGCGGTCCGGGGCCCGGAACGTCAGCTTGTAGGCCAGCGACTTCCGCCCCGCGCCGAGCTGGGCGGAGGCGTAGACGTCGAAGAGCCGGACGTCCTCCAGCAGCGGGCCGGCGCCCTCGGCCAGGGCCCGCCGCACCTCCGCCGCCGGCACCGCCTCGTCCACCACCAGCGCCACGTCGATCAGCGCCGGCGGGAACGTGGAGATGGTCGGCCCGGTCGCCAGCGGCGCGGCGGGCAGCGCGTCCAGGTCCAGCTCCATGGCGCTGGTGCGGCGGGGCAGCTCCAACGCGGCCACCACGGCCGGGTGCAGCTCGCCGGCGTGCCCGACGACGACGTCGTCCACCAGCAGTTCGGCGCAGCGCCCCGGGTGCCAGGGAGCCCGCTCGCCGGCCCGGACGGTCACCCGGTCGGCCGGGATGCCGGCGGCGTCCAGCACCGCCCGGCCGGCCTCGACGGCGTCCGCCCAGCCGGCCGCCCGGCCCGCGCCCCACCAGCCGGCCGGCTCGATCTCGCCGCAGAGCGCCGCGGCGACGTGCCGGGGCTGCGCCGGGACCACCGCGTCGGCGGCGGCGAACTCCTCGTCGGTGGGCCGCCGGTCCACGCCCATGGCCGGCGGGGCGCCGACGCCCGGACGCGGGTGGAAGACCGCGCCGATCTCGTAGATCGCCACGTCCCGCTGGCCCCGACCCACGTTGCGCTTGACGATGCCCAGCAGCGGGCCGAGCAGCGTGGTGCGCAGCAGCGGCTCCTCCTCGGACAGCGGGTTGGCCAGCCGCACCGCGGGTCGGCGCGGGTCGTCGGCCGGCAGGCCGAGCTGGTCGGCCAGCTCCGGCGCCACGAACGGCTGGGACAGCACCTCGACCCAACCCCGCTCGGCCAGCGAGCGGGCCACCGCCCGGCGGCGCTGCTGCTGCGGGGTCAGGCCCCGACCGGCCGGCGCGGTGGGCAGCACCGACGGCACCCGGTCGTACCCGTCGAGGCGGACCACCTCCTCCACCAGGTCGGCCGGGTCGGTCAGGTCGGGCCGCCAGCTCGGCGGCGTGACGGTGAGCACCTCGCCCGCGCCCGACGCGGCTACCCCGGTGGCGCCCGGGTCCTCGCCGAGCCGGTCGGCGCCGCGCGTCACCGCGCACCCGACCTGCTCCAGCAGCTCCACCACCCGGTCCGGCGCATACGTCACGCCGACCCGACGCGACGGCAGGTCCACCGGCAGCGCGACCGGCGTCCGCGGGCGGACGTGGTCGAGGTCGAGCACCTCGGCGCCGGCGGCGCCACCGGCCAGGTCGGTGAGCAGCCGGACCGCCTTCTCCAGCGCGACCAGCGGCAGCGTCGGGTCGACGCCGCGCTCCCAGCGCTTGGCGGCCTCGCTGAACAGCCTGTGCCGCCGGGCGGTGCGCCCGACCATCGCCGGGTCCCAGTGCGCCGCCTCGAAGAGCACGTTCGTGGTGGAGGCGAGCACCTCGCTGCTCTCGCCGCCCATCACCGCGGCCAACGAGATCGGGCCGGTGTCGTCGCAGATCACCATGTCCTCCGGTACGAGGGCACGGCTCACCCCGTCCAGGGTGGTCAGTTTCTCCCCCGGCTCCGCGCGACGCACCACCAGCGGCCCGACGATCCGGTCGGCGTCGAAGGCGTGCATCGGCTGGCCGAGTTCGAGCATCAGGTAGTTGGTGATGTCGACCGGCAGCGAGATGCTGCGCACACCGGCGACGGTGAGCCGCTGCCGCATCCAGCCGGGCGTCTCGACCTTCGGGTCGACACCGCGCACCATCCGGGCGGCGAACCGGTCGCAGCCCACCGGGTCGCGGACCTCCACCGGGTACGCCGGCTCGGCGGTGCCGCCCGACGCGGGCGCGTCGGCCGGGTCACGGAACGGCACGCCGAGCGCGTGCGACAGCTCCCGGGCGATGCCGCGGACGCTGAGCGCGTACCCGCGGTCCGGGGTGATCTCCATCTCGACCACCACGTCGTCCAGGCCGACGATCGGCCGCGCGTCGTCGCCGGGCTGGGCCTTCACGTCCTCGGGCAGCACGATGATGCCCGAGTGGTCGTCGCCGAGCCCCAGCTCCTGCGCCGAGCAGATCATGCCGTGGGAGTTGCGCCCGTACGTCTTGCGCGCGCCGATGGCGAAGTTGCCGGGCAGCACCCCGCCCGGCAGGATCACCACGACCCGGTCGCCCTGGGCGAAGTTGCGCGCCCCGCAGACGATCTCCTGCGGCTCGCCGGTGCCGTTCGCGGCGCCCACGTCCACCCGGCAGAAGCGGATCGGCTTCTTGAAGCCGGTCAGCTCCTCGATCTCCAGGACCTCGCCCACGACCAGCGGACCGGTGACGCTCTCCCGCAGGTCCACGATCGACTCGACCTCGATGCCGAGGTCGACCAGCGCCTGCTCCAGGTCGCCGGTGGGCAGGTCGGTCGGGAGGTCCACGTACTCCCGCAACCAACTGACAGAAACTCGCATGACTCTTCTTCCACCGTTCCCGTAGCTCAGGCGCCGAACGCGCGGGTGAACCGCACGTCGCCCTCGGCCATGTCCCGCATGTCGCTGACCCCGTGCCGGACCATCACGGTCCGGTCGATGCCCATGCCGAACGCGAATCCGGAGTAGACCTCCGGGTCGATCCCGCAGGCGCGCAGCACGCGCGGGTTGACCATGCCGCAGCCACCCCACTCGACCCACTGCGGCCCGTCCCGGTGCTCCGGGAACCAGACGTCGAACTCCGCCGACGGCTCGGTGAACGGGAAGTAGTGCGGCCGCCAGCGGGTCTTCGCGCCTTCGCCGAACATGGCCCGGGCGAAGTGGTCGAGCGTGCCGCGCAGGTGCGCCATGGTGATGCCCTTGTCCACCACCAGGCCCTCGACCTGGTGGAAGACCGGCGCGTGGGTGGCGTCCAGCTCGTCGGTGCGGTAGACCCGGCCGGGCACCACCACGTAGATCGGCGGCTTGCGGCTGAGCATCGTGCGCGCCTGCACCGGCGAGGTGTGGGTCCGGAGCACCAGGCCGGAACCCTCGGGTGCGATGTGGAACGTGTCCATCAGGCCGCGGGCCGGGTGGTCGGCCGGGATGTTCAACGCGTCGAAGTTGGTCCACTCCAGCTCGACCTCGGGACCCTCGGCCACCTCGTAGCCCATGCCGATGAACAGGTCGCTGATCTGCTCCATCAGCACCGTCAGCGGGTGGCGGGCGCCGCGCGGCCGGCGGTCGTACGGCAGGGTCACGTCGACCCGCTCCTCGACCAGCACCCGCTCGGCCCGCTCCCGGTCCAGGATCTCCTGCCGGGCGGCGTACGCGGACTCGATGGCGCGCCGGGCTTCGTTGACCCGCTTGCCGGCGTCGGACTTCGCGGCCGGCGGCAGCGCGCCGATCTCCCGGCGCGCGAGCGACACCGGGGACCGGTCCCCCAGGTGCGCGGGACGCAGCGCGGTCAACGCGTCCGGGTCGGCGGCGGCGGCGAACGCCTTCTCGGCGTCGGCCACGGCCCCGGCCAGGGCGTCCGGGTCGAGCAGGGCGACCTGCTTCGGGTCGTACGGATCGTTGCGGTAGCTCATGGTGAACGGGCACTCCCTCACGGCGGCGCCGGCCCTTCTCAGGCGGCCAGACGAGTCTACGGACGCGCGGCTTCGCCGCAGCCCGCCGGTGGGAGTCGGGCAGGGAGGGAGGTCAGGCCTGCCGCCCGCCGACCCCGGCGGGCTGGCTAAACGAACGCCGTGGCGCGTTCATCACGTGGCGGACTCCCCTGCTCCGTCCTGCGTGACCGTGGGTCGACGCAGTGCTCTCGCCGAAGAATACAGGCAGACGGCTGCCGCCGCAGCCAGATTGAGACTCTCCGCGCGCCCGTGCAGCGGCACCCGGACCCGGGCGTCGGCGGCCACTGTCAACTCCTCCGGCAGGCCGTGCGCCTCCGAGCCGAACAGCCAGGCGGTGGGGGCGGCGAGCCGGCCGGCGTCGGCGAGGTCGTCGAGGTCGCTGTCGCCGTAGCCGGTGGTGGCGAGGATCGACAGGCCGGCGGCCCGCAGCGCCTCGACGGCCGCGAGCGGGTCGGCGGCGCGCACCACGTCCACGTGGAAGAGGCTGCCGGCGGAGGCCCGCACGCACTTGCCGTTGTAGGGGTCGACGGCCTCGCCGGCGAAGACCACCGCGCCGGCGCCGGCCGCGTCCGCGGTGCGCAACACCGTGCCGGCGTTGCCGGGGTCGCGGATCCCGGCGAGCACCGCGACCAGGCGCGGCCCGCGCGCCAGGGCCTCGTCCATCGGGACGTCGAGGTGCCGGCAGACCGCCACCAGGCCCTGCGGGGCCACGGTCTCGGCGAGCGCCGCCAGGGCGTCGTCGGTGACCTCGGAGACCGGCACGTCGGCGCGGGCGGCGCCGGCGGCGAGGTCGGCGTACCGGTCGAGCGCCGCCGGGGTGCCGAACAGCTCGACCACGGCGCCGCCGAGGGCGAGCGCCTCGCGGACCGCCTGCGGCCCCTCGGCCAGGAACCGGCCGGTCTGCTCGCGGTCGCGCCGGCGCTGCAACCGGCGGGCCGCGACGACCCTCGGGGTACGCGGGGTGAACGGACCGGGAACGGCGTCGAGGCGCCTCCCCTGCGACGGTGACTGCATGGGAGACGCCTCGATCTGCCGTACGGGTGGGTCCAGCGGCCTGGGCCGCGTACAGGTGGGTCCAGCGGCCTGGGCCGCGTACAGGTGGGTCAGGCGGCCTGGGCCGCGGCGCCACCGGTGCCCTCGGCCGCCACGGCGGCGCGGGCCAGCTCGACGATCGCCGCGAACGCGGCGGCGTCGTTGACGGCCATGTCGGCCAGGATCTTGCGGTCGACCTCGATGCCGGCCAGGCGCATGCCCTGGATCAGCCGGTTGTAGGTCAGGCCGTTGGCCCGGGCTCCGGCGTTGATCCGCTGGATCCAGAGCTGCCGGAAGTCGCCCTTGCGGTCGCGACGGTCCCGGTAGGAGTACTGCATCGAGTGCAGCACCTGCTCCTTGGCCTTGCGGTAGAGCCGGGAGCGCTGACCGCGGTAACCGCTCGCGGTCTCCAGCAGGGTACGACGCTTCTTCTGGGCGTTCACAGCCCGCTTGACGCGTGCCATCTCAACTCCTTCTTCGGTTCAGGTGGCGCGCGTCAGCGGCCGAGCAGCTTCTTGATGCGCTTGGTGTCGGCCTTGGCCAGCTCGACCGTGCCGGTCAGCCGACGGGTCTGGGTGCTGGGCTTCTTCTCCAGGTTGTGGCGGAGGCCGGCCTGCTGGGCGACGATCTTGCCCTTGCCGGTCACCTTGACCCGCTTACCCATACCCGTGTGGCTCTTCATCTTCGGCATGTGGAACGTCTCTCCCTGTTACTGGCCGCTGGTGTCAGCGGTCGGGCCGGTCTCACCGGCTGCTGCGGTCTCGCCGGCCGCCGGGGCCTCGCCACCTGCCGGGGCTCCGGACTCCTCCGCGGCGCGGTCCCGGGGCCCACCGCGCGACGCCGTGGCGGCGACCGCGGAGGCCTTGACGGCCCGGTGCGGAGCGAGAACCATGATCATGTTTCGGCCGTCCTGCTTCGGCGCGGCCTCGACGTATCCCAGGTCCGTGATCTCGGACTCGAGCCGACGCAGGAGCCGGTAACCCAGCTCCGGGCGGCTCTGCTCGCGACCGCGGAACATGATCGTCACCTTGACCTTGTCGCCCGCCTTGAGGAACCGCACCACGTGACCCTTCTTGGTCTCGTAGTCGTGCGGGTCGATCTTCGGCCGGAGCTTCATCTCCTTGATGACGGTCTGCTGCTGGTTACGCCGCGCTTCGCGCGCCTTGAGTGCGCTCTCGTACTTGAACTTGCCGAAGTCCATGAGCTTGCACACCGGCGGGCGCGCCATCGGCGCAACCTCGACCAGGTCCAGGTCGACGTCCGCGGCCAGCTGCAGGGCGCGCTCCAGCGGGACGATGCCCACCTGCTCACCCTCGGGGCCGACCAGTCGGACCTCACGTGCCCGGATCTGCTCGTTCACGCGTGGTTCGACGCTGATGGGGCCTCCTCGAGTCGAAGTCTCGTGTGGTGCCGACTCCGTGGGCTCCCGGGCGGGAGCCGACTCGGAAAGCAGAAGGCCCCGGCGTATGCCAGGGCCCACTCGACCGGTCGGCACGATCACAGGATCGCGCATCCGGGATCGGGACGTGCCCGAAACCCGGGGACCGGACCCGGACACCTGGACGGCGACTCGGGTGGGAGCGGGCGCTCCGCTTCATGACCACCCGCGCGTCAGAGACGGAGGCAGTCTGGTCGACTCCGCAAGACTACACCCTCGGCCCAGGCCACCCCAAACCGGGCCCGCAGGTCAGCGGGGTGCCGACTGGCCGGCGGCGAGCGCGGCCAGGTGCGCCTGGTGCAGGCGGCGCAGCGCCCGGACCGCCTCGACCGCGCTCTCCTTGTCGGCGGCCTGCAACGCGACCATCGGCAGCAGGTCGTCGTCGTGCAGCTCCAGGCTGGCCCACGGGGCGCCGCGGTCGAACCGGACCCCGCGCACGACCTCCCAGGGCAGCTCGTAGGAGCTGATCACGTTGCGCACCCGGACGCCCCGCGCGTCGGCGGTCACCCGGGGACGGGTGAACAGCAGGAAACCGAGCGCGCCGAAGACCCCGAGCCCGATCATGGCGAACTGGTCGCCGCGCTGGAACGTGCCGTAGCCGTCACCGGTGGAACCGGACAACGAGGTCGCGACCAGGCTGAACACCACCAGCAGCGTGACGGCCGACGCCCAGCAGACCACCCGGACGCGGCGGGGCCGCACGGTCACCACGGAATCGCTCACCCGACCAGTCTGCCATCCGGCTCGCGCTCACGTTCGGCCGCCACACGGACCGCGCCACGCCGGCGTACCCCGGCCACCAGCACGGCCACCAGCGTGAGCACCGCGCCGGCCAGCACCGGCAGCCGGACGCCGGGCCCGCCGGGCAGCGCCAGGTCGAGCAGCAGCGCCCCGCCGAGCTGCCCGGCCACCAGCGCCAGGCCGGTGCGCAGCACCCCGGCCGCGCGGACGCCGACCAGCAGCGCCAGCACGATGCCGACGCCGAACAGGCCGCCGACGTAGAGCCACCACTGCGTCGGCCAGCGCGGATGCTCGGCGAACGCGCCGGCCAGCACCGCCACCGCGCCGATCACCGTCGTGCTGACCAGGAAGTTCACCGCGAGGCCGGCGGCCGGGCCGACCACGGCCGCGACCCGGCCGTTGAGCGCCGACTGCAACGCGACCGCGAGCCCGCCGACCACGGAGAGCAGCACCAGGCCGACCGCGAGGTCACCGACCGGCCGGCCGAGCTGGGCGAGGGCCACCGCGCCGACGCCGAGCGCCGCCCCGGCCACCCGCGGCACGGTGAGCGGCAACCGCCCGCCGGCGGCCAACCCGGCCCGGTCGACCGCCAGCCCGCCGAGGCTGCCGCCGGCGACCTGGGCGATCGTGAACACCGCCACCCCGAGCACCGGGACCACCACCGGGGCGGTCAGCACGATCACCGCGCCGCCGAGCCCGCCCAGGTACGCCCACCAGGGCAGCCCGGCGCGGCGCAGCCCGGCCAGCCCGGCCCGCATCGACGGCACGACGGCCAGCCCGACCAGCACGAGCAGGCAGCCGCCCAGGTTGTTGACCACCGCGCCGAGCACCGGATCACCGGTCCGCTCCCCCAGCTCCGCGTTGACCACGCCCTGGGCGGCCGAGGCCACGCCACCCAGGACGACGACGGCCAGCGCGGCCGGCAGCGGCAGCGGCCTCACAGCCGGCAGGCGTGGATGTTGGTCACCAGGATCGCCCGGGCGCCCAACTCGTACAGCTCGTCCATGATCCGGTGCACGTCGTCGCGGAGCACCATCGCCTGCACCGCGACCCAGCCCTCCCGGTGCAGCGGCGAGACCGTGGGCGACTCGATGCCCGGGGTGAGCGCACTGGCCCGGTCGAGCAGGCCGGCCGGCACGTCGTAGGCGAGCATCACGTAGCGGCGGGCGACCAGCACGCCGTGCAGCCGACGCTGGAGCTGCTCCTGCTGGGCGCCGCCGGGCGCGCCGGCCCGGCGGACCAGCACCGCCGAGGAGCGCAGCAGCGGCTCGCCGAAGACCACCAGGCCGGCCTGGCGCAGCGTGGCGCCGGTCTCCACCACGTCGGCGACCACGTCGGCCACGCCGAGCCGGATGGCGTTCTCCACCGCGCCGTCGAGCCGGATCACCTCGGCCTTGACGCCCAGCTCGCCCAGGTGCCGCTCGACCAGACCCGGGTACGCGGTGGCGATCCGGTGCCCGCCGAGCTGCTGGACGGAGGCGACGTCGTCGGGGCGGGCGGCGAACCGGAAGGTGGCCCGGCCGAAGTTGAGGTCGACCACCTCCTCGGCCGGCGCGCCGGAGTCGATCAACAGGTCCCGCCCGGTGATGCCGACGTCCAGGTCACCGGAGCCGACGTAGGTGGCGATGTCCTTGGGGCGCAGGTAGAAGAACTGGATGTCGTTGGGCTCGTCCCGGCAGACCAGGTCCTTCGGGTCGGTGCGCTGGCGGTAGCCCGCCTCGCGCAGCATCCCGGCGGCCGACTCGGCCAGGGCGCCCTTGTTGGGTACGGCGACACGCAGCATGGAGTGCTCCTTCGTTCGATCGGATGATCAGCGGACGGGCACTCAGAGATGTCGGTAGACGTCCTTCAGGTCGAGACCGGTGGCCAGCATCAGCACCTGCGCCTGGTAGAGCAGCTGGGAGATCTCCTCGGCGGCCCGCTCCGGACCCTCGTGCTCGGCCGCCATCCACGACTCGGCCGCCTCCTCGACGACCTTCTTGCCGATGAAGTGCACGCCCTTCGCGAGCGCGTCGACGGTGCCCGAGCCGGGGGTGCCGGCGGCGGCCTTGGCCTGCAGCTCGGCGAACAACTCCTCGAACGTCTTCACGGAAGGCGATTCTTCCAGCCGCCCGCCGGAGCCGCTCGCCCCGGGTCCGTCGGTGGGTTCGACCGGCCGCCGCCGCACCCTCCCGGGCGGATCGGGGTGGGGCCTCCGCTCCGACGCTCTCCGCTGGCGTGCCGGCCCTCCGGCGGCCGGAATCCGCCCAGGTGCCTCCGTGCCGCCTGTCGAGCTGATATCAGAAACGACTCAGGCCGCCGACCGCGCCGGCCCGGCACCTCGGCGTCCTGAGTCGATCATCGGAACCCCGGCGGGCGGAGGTCGTGGACAGGGGCCGGCGGCGCCGCCGGGCCGGCACGGGACCGGACGGCACGGGACCGGACGGCACGGGACCGGACGGCACGGGACCGGACGGCACGGGACCCGGCGGCGCGGCGGCGCTCGCCGGCCACGACACGCCGGTTCGAACGGGTGAGTCGTTTCTGATATCAGCTCTAAAGGCGGCGCGAGCCCAACGGGTCACCGGCCGCCGTCGTTCGCCCGACCACCTCGACGCCGGGCGCGCTCAGGCGGTCACGCGGTCACGCGGTCACGCGGTCACGCGGTCACGCGGTCACGCGGTCACGCGGTCACGCGGTCACGCGGTCACGCGGTCACGCGGTCACGCGGTCACGCGGTCACGCGGTCACGCGGTCACGCGGTCAGGCGAAGCCGACGCGGTGGGTGGCGTGGGCGTCCAGGGTACGGACGGCCAGCGCGGCGTCGAGGGCGGCCACCGTGGCCGCCCAGCCCTTGTCCTCGGCCGAGCCGGGCAGCCCGGCCCGGTCCCGGGCCTGCTCGATGGTGTCCACCGTGAGCACCCCGTGCGCCACCGGCTTGCCCTCGTCCAGCGCCACCCGGGTCAACCCCTCGGTGACCGACTGGCAGACGTAGTCGAAGTGCGCGGTCGCGCCACGCACCACGACGCCGAGCGCGACGACCACGTCGTACCGGCGGGCCATGGCCTGGGCCACCACCGGCAGCTCCACCGAGCCGGCCACCCGGGCCACCACGGCCCGCGCGCCGCACGCCTCGGCCGCGGCGACCGCCCGCTCGGCCATGTGGTCGGTCAGCTCGCCGTGCCAGCGGGCCGCCACCACACCGACGGTCATGCCGGCGGCGTCCACCGCAGTCACGCCCGGCTCTCCGAAACCCGCCATCGTCCTACGCTCCGATCTCGTCACCGGCGACCGGCCGGCCCATCGGGGCCTCGGTCGCCTCGTCCAGCCCGTCCAGGAGGTGGCCCATCCGGTCCCGCTTGGTGCGCAGGTAGCGCACGTTCTCCGGGTTGGACCGCACCGGCATGCCCTCCCGGCCGGTCACGGTGAGGCCGTACCCCTCCAGGCCGGCCCGCTTGGCCGGGTTGTTGGTCAGCAGCCGCATCGAACGGACGCCGACGTCGTACAGGATCTGCGCGCCGGTGCCGTAGTCCCGCGCGTCGGCCGGCAGGCCCAGGTCGAGGTTCGCGTCCACCGTGTCGCGCCCCTGGTCCTGGAGCTGGTACGCCTGGAGCTTGTGCAGCAGGCCGATGCCGCGCCCCTCGTGCCCGCGGACGTAGAGCACCACCCCGCGTCCCTCTTGGGCGACCCGGGCCAGCGAGGCCTGCAACTGCGGTCCGCAGTCGCAGCGCAGCGAGCCGAACACGTCCCCGGTGAGGCACTCGGAGTGCACCCGGACCAACACGTCCCGCCCGTCGCCGAGGTCGCCCATGACCAGCGCGACGTGCTCGGCCGAGTCGTGCTCGGCGCGGTAGCCGAGCGCCCGGAACACCCCGTACGGGGTGGGCATCCGCGCCTCGGCGGCCAGTTCGACCTGCTTCTCGGTACGTCGCCGGTGGGCGATCAGGTCGGCGATGGTGACCAGCGTCAGCCCGTACTCGGCGCAGAACTTCTCCAGGTCCGGCAGGCGCATCATGGTGCCGTCGTCGTTGACCAGCTCGCAGAGCACCCCGGCCGGGCGCAGCCCGGCCAGTCGGGTCAGGTCCACCGCCGCCTCGGTGTGCCCGGCCCGGCGCAGCACCCCGCCCGACCGCGCGCGCAGCGGCACCACGTGGCCGGGACGGGCCAGGTCGGTCGGGTCGGTCCCGGCGTCGGCGAGCAGCCGGATGGTGTGCGAGCGGTCCGCGGCGGAGATACCGGTGGTGACACCCTCGCGGGCGTCCACCGTGACCGTGTACGCGGTGCCGCGCCGGTCCTGGTTGGTGTGGTGCATCGGCGGCAGGTCCAGCCGGTCGCACTCGTCCTCGGTCAGCGGCACGCAGATGTAGCCGGAGGTGTAGCGGACCATGAACGCGACCAGTTCCGGCGTGGCCAGCTCGGCCGCGAAGATCAGGTCGCCCTCGTTCTCCCGGTCCTCGTCGTCGACCACGACCACGGGACGCCCGGCGGCGATGTCCGCCACCGCCTGCTCGATGGAACCGAAGATGGTCATGCCACGACCTCCGAGTACGTCGCCGGGATCCGGGTGCGGGCGGTGGTGACGGCCCGGGAGGTGCGCCACCAGCTGTACAGGCCGGCGGCGCAGAACGCGCCGTAGACCAGGTACATCGCGGCCGACGGGTAGAAGCCGCCGCGCAGCAGCAGCGGCACGCCGACCGCGTCCACCGCGATCCAGATCAGCCAGAACTCCACCCAGCCCCGCGCCATGCCGTAGGTGGCGAGCAGGCTGCCGACCAGGATCCAGGCGTCCGGCAGCGGGCCCCACGAGCCGAGCGCGGCCAGCGCCGGGTAGGCGGCGGCGGTGCCGACGGCCGCGACCGCGAGCAGGCCCAGCCGCTCCCGCCAGGTGGCCCAGCGCGGCACCACGGCCGGCTCGCCGCCGCCACCCGCGCGGCGGTTGCGCGACCAGCGCCACCAGCCGTAGACGCTCACCGCGAAGAAGAAGACCTGGCGGCCGGCCTGGCCGTAGAGGTCGTGCGCCTGCGGGGTGGCGAAGACGCCGCCGAGGAAGACGGTGAACAGCAACGCGTTGCCGATCATGCCGACCGGCCAGGCCCACACCACCCGGCGCAACCCGAGCAGCGCCGAGGCGAGCCCGAAGACGTTGCCGACGATCTCCCGGACCAGCACCGGCGAGCCGGCGACGTGCACCTGGGCGTCGAGCAGCCAGCCGAGCGGGCCCGTCACCGGGCACCACCCATCAGCCGCTCGACGTACTTGGCCAGCACGTCGACCTCGAGGTTGACCGGGTCGCCGACCCGCTTCGTGCCGAGCACGGTGAGCTTCAGCGTGGTCGGGATCAGGCCGACCGAGAACCAGTCGTCACCCACCTCGGCGACGGTCAGGGACACGCCGTCGACGGTGATCGAGCCCTTTTCCACCACGTAGCGGGACAGCCCGGCCGGCAGCCGGAACCGGACCGTCTCCCACCGCGCGGCCGGCTCCCGGCCGACGACCTCGCCGACGCCGTCGACGTGGCCCTGCACCAGGTGCCCGCCGAGTCGGCTGTTCAACGCGGCGGCCCGCTCCAGGTTGACCGGGTCGCCGGGGCGCAACGCGCCGAGCGCGGTGCGCCGCAACGTCTCGCCCATCACGTCGGCGGTGAACACGCCGCCGTCGACGTCGACCACGGTCAGACAGACGCCGTTGACCGCGATCGAGTCGCCGTGCCGCGCGTCCGAGGTGACCAGCGGGCCGCGGATGGCGACCAGCGCCGAGTCGTCAGCGGTCTCGGTGCTCCGGACGATCTCGCCCAGCTCCTCGACGATGCCGGTGAACATGTTCAGGCCTCCCTCTTCCGGGGCAGCGCGGTGATCCGCAGGTCGGGACCGACCGGCGTAACGTCGGTGATCTCCAGGTCGATGGCGTCGGCGATTGTCGTCACGCGGGCGTCGAGCAGCGCGGTCGGGCCGGCGCCGAGCAGCTTCGGCGCGACGTACCCGACGATCTTGTCGACCAGGCCGGCGGCGAGGAACGCGCCGGCCAGCGTGGGGCCGCCCTCCAGCAGCGCGGCGCGTACCCCCCGGTGGTGCAGTTCGGCGAGCAGCGCCGTCAGGTCGACCCGGCCGTCCGGGCCGGCGCCGACCTCGGCGGCGGTGGCCACCCAGGTCCGGGCCGCGCCGTCGCGGACCCGGGCGTCGGCCGGGGTCCGCCCCGAGCTGTCCACCACCACGCGCAGCGGCTGCCGGATGGCGAGCGTGCCGTCGCGCAGGTTGCGGGCGGTCAGGCGGGGGTCGTCGGCGAGCACGGTGCCGACTCCGGCGAGCACCGCGTCGACGGTGCCGCGCAGCGCGTGCACGTCGGTGCGGGCCGCCTCCGAGGTGATCCACATGCTGGTGCCGTCGGCGGCGGCGGAGCGCCCGTCGAGCGTGGCGGCGTACTTCCAGATCAGGTACGGCCAGCCGCGGCGCATCGAGGTGAGCCAGGCGATGTTGCCGGCCTCGGCCTCCTCGGTGCGTACCCCGAGGGTGATCTCGATCCCGGCGGCGCGCAGGGTGGCCGCGCCGCCGGAGGCCACCGGGTTCGGGTCGGGCACCGCGACCACCACCCGGGACACGCCGGCCGCGATGAGCGCGTGACTGCAGGGGCCGGTGCGGCCGGTGTGGTCGCAGGGCTCCAGCGTGACGACCGCGGTGCCGCCCCGGGCGCGCTTGCCGGCCTGTGCCAGCGCGACGATCTCGGCGTGCGGCCCGCCGGCGTACGCGTGGAAGCCCTCGCCGACGACCTCGCCGTCGGCGTCGAGCAGCACGCAGCCGACGACCGGGTTGGGGCTGGTGGCGCCGAGGCCGCGGGCGGCCAGCGCGACGGCACGACGCATCGCCTCGTCGACGGAGACGCTCGCCATGGTCTGCCCTGCCCTCCCGCTCGCCGGTCACGCGCGGGCGGGTTCGACAGGAGCGGCACGGACACCGCGCACACGCGGCGGCGGAGAGACCCGGGGACGGCGACGCCGACCCCGGGGAGCCCACGGGCGCGGCTGAGGGTGCTCAGCGGCCACCAGGGACCTCCCCCGTTCCGCGCGCTGTCTCCCATCCGGACTGTCTGGGGGCGGACGAGCCGCACCCCAACCGTCGGCCCCGGATTCTCACCAGGTCCACCGTCCGGCCGAAGCCGTCCGGGTCGCGGGCTTACCACGGTCGGACCGTGGATCACCGCCGGTTCGGAATTTCACCGAGCCCCGCCAGCGCGTGGTGGGTACACCGGAAGTCTTACACGTTCGGCGGCGGCGCGCGCCACAGAGGCGAGCTACCTCACAGCCGCCGGCGCCCGGTTCAGGTGACGCCCCGGCGACGGTCGACCGCCACGTACGAGCCGGGCTGGCTCTTGGCCACGGTCTTCATCTCCGAGGCCACGGCGATGGCCTCCAGCGGGTCGGTGAACCGCTTGCCGGAATCGGACAGCGACACCCCGATGGAGAGGGTGACCAGCGCGGCGCGGCGGATGTTGCCGCGGCGGTCCTTCAACTCGACGAAGCCGCGTTCCCGGTCGATCGGGTCGTAGAGCCCGTCGGCGGCCTTCTCGAAGTCCTCCACGGCCCGGAAGGTCAGCGGCCGGACCTGTTCGGGTGCGCAGACGATGACGAAGTCGTCGCCGCCGACGTGGCCGAGGAAGGCCGGCGGCAGGCCGATCGACACCACCGCGCGGTGCAGGCTGCGGGCCAGCGCGGAGATGAACTCGTCACCGCGGACGAAGCCGTACCGGTCGTTCACGCTCTTGAACCGGTCGATGTCGATGTAGCCGACGGCGTAGTCCACCCCGCTGCGCACCCGGTCGCTGATCTCCCGCCGGATGCGGCTGTTGCCGGGCAGACCGGTCAGCGGGGAGACCTCCCGGAACTCCTTGTTGCGGCGCAGCGTGGAGCTGACCCGCGCGACCAGCTCGGCGGTGTCGAACGGCTTGACCAGGTAGTCGTCGGCGCCCGCACTGAGACCGTTGACCTTGTCGGAGGTCATCCCCTTGGCGGTCAGCATGATCACCGGCAGCGCCGAGGTCATCGGGTCGGCGCGCAGCCGGCGGGTCAGCTCCAGCCCGTCGATGCGGGGCATCATCAGGTCGACCACGGCCAGGTCCGGCCGTTCCCGCTCGATGACCTCCAGCGCCTCCTGACCGTCCGCGGCGTGCAGCACCTCGAAGCCGTGCAGGCGCAGGTTGAACTCGACGAAGCGGGCGATGTCCTCGTCGTCGTCGACGACCAGGATCACGTCGGGTCGGTCGTCGGCCGGGTCCATCTCAGGCCCCGGTCATCGCACGTTCCGCCAGGCCCCGCAGGCGGCGTACCGCCTCGGCCGGGTCGTCGGCGCCGTAGACCGCGGTGCCGGCGACGAACGCGTCCGCGCCGGCCGCGGCGGCCTGCTCGATGGTGTCCGCGGCGATGCCGCCGTCCACCTCGATGCGCAGCTCCAGGTGCCCGCTGTCGACGTGGCGGCGGGCGGCGCGCACCTTGTCCAGCAACTGCGGCAGGAAGCGCTGGCCGCCGAAGCCGGCCTTGATCGTCATGATCAGCAGCGTGTCGAAGCTGGGCAGCAGTTCCAGGTACGGCTCGATCGGGGTGTCCCGGTCGATCGCCAACCCCGCCTTCGCGCCGGCCGAGCGCAGGTCCTTGGCCAGCGCCACCGGGTCGTCGCACGCCTCGGCGTGGAACGTGACGTTGTACGCGCCGGCGTCGGCGTATCCGGGGGCCCAGCGGCGCGGGTCGGTGATCATGAGGTGCACGTCGAACGGGATCTGGGTCACCGCGCGCAGGCTCTGCACCACCGGCAGGCCGATGGTCAGGTTGGGCACGAAGTGGTTGTCCATGACGTCCACGTGCAGCCAGTCGGCGGCGGACTCCACGGCGCGGACCTCGTCGGCGAGGCGGGCGAAATCGGCGGCCAGGATGCTGGGCGCGACGATCGGCGGCGGTACGGTCACGGGGCCAGTGTACGAACGTGGTCACCCGCCGTCCGCAGCGCGGCACCGTGCGGGACAGGCTGTGACCCGCCCGTCACCCGTGGTGCACCATTGACCCGTCCAGCCGGGAAATCGACACGAATAGTCGTCGGTGACTGGCCGATCGATTGAAAGATGACGAAACTCCTACAGGGACGGTCACGTATGCTGCCGCCCGGGCGCGGGGGACGCCGCACGAGCCCGCGGTGTGCGGCTGCCATCTCTCCGGCGAAGGGGCGGACGATGCGACGGTGGCTCCACACGCTCGCGCTGGCCGGTGCCGTGACGGCGGTGATCGCCGGCTGCGTCCCGGCGCACCGGGCCGACGGGGACCTCGTCGACGACTGGGCGGCGCTGCCCGCGCCCCAGCTGTTCGTCCCGGCCACCGACGCGTGCCTGCCCCGGCTCACCGCGGTGGTGCAGGCCGCCACATACGAGACGGTGAACTGCGCCGGCAGCCACCTGGCCGAGGCGGTCCACGTCGGCACGTTCACCGGTCCGGCGGCCGCCGGCGCCCGCCCGGAGCCCGGCTCCCCGGCGCTGCGCGTCGCGCGCACCGAGTGCGACCAGCGGGCCCGGGAGATGATCGGCGGGGACTGGCACGCCGCCCGGCTCACGCTGAACATCGCGTTGCCCCCGGCCACCGCCTGGGTCGCCGGCGCGCGCTGGTTCCGCTGCGACCTGGCCGAGACCGACAGCATCGACAACACCCGGCCGGTCAACCGGATCGGCAGCCTGCGCGGCGCCCTGGTCGGGGACAACCCGCTGGTGCACCGCTGCTTCGACCCGAAGCTGATCGGGCAGAACCTCAACTACATGGCGCCGGTGCTCTGCACCGAGCCGCACCGGGCCGAGTTCGTGGGCGTCTACTCCGAACGCGACGTGAGCTGGGCGGAGTTCACCCGGGGCGCGCCGTCGGTGCACCGGCGCTGCATGACGTTGATCGCCGCCTTCGCCGACGTGCCGGACAACGCCGAGCTGCCGTACCGGGCCGGGTCCATCTTCTACCCGCCGTCGCAGCGGGAGTGGGAGGAGGGCGACCGGGGGGTGCGCTGTTTCCTGTGGAGCGACGACCGGAAGCTGACCCGCTCGATGCGCGGGGCCGGCCCGGAGGGACTGCCCGTCATCTGAGCATCAGTGCCGTATGCTGCGTCGCCGAGGCGTACCGGTCGGCCGGGCGGCTCCGGACGGCGGGGAGGTCGGTCGCGATGCGGCGATGGTGGGCGGCGGTCGCCGCGGGCGCGGTGGCGGTGCTGGCGCTCGGCGGCTGTGCCGCGCCGGCCGGGGTGGACCGTGACCTGGCCGACGACTGGCCCGCGTTCGCCGCGCCCGTGGGCTTCGTGCCGAAGGCCGACGTCTGCCACCCGACCGTCGCCGACGTCGGCTATCTCAGCGGCTACCAACCGGTCGACTGCGCCACCACACACCGGGCCGAGACGCTGCACGTCGGCACGCTGACCGGGCCGGAGGCCGCGCGCTCCGCGCCTCCGCGCGGCGGATCCGCCGGTCTGCGCGCCGCCCACGCCGACTGCGCCCGGCAGGTCACCAAGGCCGTCGGCGCGGACTGGCGGTCGGGGCGGCTGCAGCTGTCAGTGGTCTTCCCGTCGGCCCCGGCGTGGTCCGGCGGGGCCCGCTGGTACCGCTGCGACGTCGCCGAGGTCAACGACCTGGACGACGGCACGGTGACCGAGCGTCAGGGCAGCCTGCGCGCCGCCCTGAAGCCCGGTTCGCCGCTGGCGCTGGGCTGCTTCACCCCGAAGCTGGTCAAGGACGACATCGAGGCGATGCGGCCGGTCGCCTGCACCGCGAAGCACCACGCCGAGTTCGTCGGGATCTGGCAGGCGCCGGACATCAGCTACGCGGAGTTCCAGCGCACCTCGCTGCGGGCGCACAAGGCGTGCCGGGGACTGATCGCCACATACGCCAAGGTGCCGAACGACGGCAACATGCAGTACCGGGCCGGCACCATCATCTACCACCCGTACGAGCAGCAGTGGCGCGACGGCGACCGGGGCGTGCAGTGCTTCCTCTGGGTCTCCGACCGCGCGCTGACCCGGTCGGTCCGGGGCGCCGGGGCCAAGGCGCTGCCGGTCACCTGAGCCGGGTGCGGGGCGGGCGTCGGCCCACCCCGCCCGGTGTGCTCAGCCGACCTGGAGCGTCACGTCGTCCACGACGAAGCTGGTCTGCAACGAAGAGTCCTCGACGCCGGTCCACTTGAGCGTGACCGTCTGACCGGCGTACGCGGCGAGGTTGAAGGTGCGCTGGGTGTAGCCGGTGGCCTTGTTCAGGTTCGAGTAGGTCGCCAGCGTGGTCGAGCCGACCTGCACGGTCAGCTTGTCGTACGCGACCGAGCTGGTCGTCTCGGCCGTGTCGATGTGCAGCCAGAAGGCCAGCGTGTAGCTGGCGCAGCCGGCCGGCAGGGTGACCGACTGGCTCAGCGTGTCGGTGTGCGAGGAGCCGTACCCATCCAGCCACGCCTTGTACGAGCCGGTCCGGGCCGCCTGGCCGGAGTCGTTCGTGATCACGCCCGAGGTGGCCGTCCACGGCGTGCTGCCCGACTCGAAGCTGCTGTTGCCGATGAGCTGCCCGCCGGTGCAGCCGCCGCCCCCGCCGGTCACGGTGAGCGTGTAGCTGGCGGTGCGGGTGGCCGAGCCGGTGCCGGTCACGGTGAGCGTGAACGTGCCGGTGGTCGCCGACGACGAGGCGGTGACCGTCATGGTGGCGGAGCCGCCCGAGGTGACCGAGGACGGGCTGAAGCTCACCGAGACGCCGCTCGGGGCGCCGCTGGCGGACAGCGCCACGGTCTGCGCGCTTCCGCTGGTGGTGGCGGTGCTGACGGTGGCGGTGGTGGAGCCGCCCCGGGCGACGCTGCCGGAGGTGGGGCTCACCGCGACGGAGAAGTCGTTGGTCGGGGTGCCGCCGCCGACCGCGAGCGCCCAGATGGCGTACGCCACGCCGTCGGCGCTGCGGTTGAGGACGGTCGTGTTGATGTTGCTGGTGGTGTCGCAGGAGCGGTGGTAGCAGCCGTCGTACGCCGCGCCCGCGGTGCCGCCCCACTTGCTGGCCTGCGCCGCGGTCTTGGTGTAGCTGGCGCCCGCCGCGTACCCGGAGGTCTGGATGCCGGCGTTGGCGAACGAGTAGTCGTCGGAGCGGCCCTGGCCCTCGGTGTTCTCCTCCGGCTGGATGCCGAACGAGTCCCAGTACGCCTTCAGCGGCGCCGCGGTGGCCGAGGTGATCCGGTTGATGAAGTAGCCGCCGTTGGGCGAGCCGACCATGTCGAAGTTGTAGTAGCCCTTGATGTAGCCCCGCTGGGTGGAGCTGAGCTGGTTGACGTAGTGCTTCGAGCCCTGCAGCCCCTGCTCCTCGCCGTTCCACCAGGCGAACCGGACCCGCTTGGTCATGGTGGGGTTCTGCGCCGCGAGCACCAGGGCGTTCTCCAGCAGGGTGGCCGAGCCGGAACCGTTGTCGTTGATGCCCGGGCCGGCGGAGACGCTGTCCAGGTGGGCGCCGAACATGACGACCTGGTCGGTCGGGCCCTGCGGCCACTCGGCGATGAGGTTGCTGCCCGGGTAGGTGCAGGTGGTGCAGTTCTGCTCGGTGACCGTGTAACCGGCCGCCTGGAGCTTGCCCTTGACGTAGCTGACCGACGCGGCGTAGCCGGCCGAGCCGGCCCGTCGGTTGCCTCCGTTGCTGCTGGCGATGGAGTTGAACTGGGTGAGGTGGGCCTGGACGTTGGCCAGGGAGACGTCCGGCGCGGCGAGCGCGGCGGCGGTGGCGGGCGCCGGGGCGGGGGCCGGCGCGGGAGCGGCGGAGGCGGTGCCGGCCAGGCTCACCGTCGTCAGGGTGGCGACGAGGGCGAGCGCGAGGCTCGTGGTCGGCGTGCTGCGTCTCATGGAGACTCCTCATGGGGGTCGGCGGGCGGGGGTGACGGGTCGACCGGTGATCGGAACAGTTACATGTATCGATCGCACAGTCAACGGCGCGTCACATCCCACCAACCCCCTACCGCTCCCGGGATGCCTCTCCCCCGCCGCCGTCACGCCGATCGAGGGGTCCGCGTCGGGAATCCGACGCGAACCCCTCGAACGGGCCAGCGGAGGGACAGGGCCGGTCAGCCTCGGCGGAGGACGGCCAGGAACATGGCGTCCGTGCCGTGACGGTGCGGCCAGAGCTGCACCGTCGGGCCGTCGCCCAGACCCGGCATGCCGGCCGGCAGCAGCGGCCTGGCGTCGACGAAGTCGACCGGAAGGCCGCAGCGCCGGGACGCCTCGGTCACCGTCACGTGCGTCTCCACCACGTGCGGCGAGCAGGTCACGTACGCGACCAGGCCACCCGGACGGACCGCGCGCAGCGCGGCGGTGAGCAGCTCACGCTGCAGACGGGTCAGCGGCGGCAGGTCCGCCGGCTGGCGGCGCCAGCGCGACTCCGGCCGGCGGCGCAGCGACCCCAGCCCCGTGCACGGCGCGTCGACCAGCACCCGGTCGAAGTGCCCCTCCGGCAGCTTCGGGTCGCCGCCGACACTGCGCCCGTCCGTGTGCACCACCGTGACCGGCAGCCCGCGGGTGGCCTGGGCGACCAGGCGGGCCCGGTGCTCGGCCACCTCGACCGCGGTCAACCGCGCCCCGCGCGTCGCCGCGATCGCACCGAGCAGGCCGGACTTGCCGCCCGGGCCGGCGCACAGATCCAGCCACCGGCCGTCCGGGCCCTCCAGCGGCGCGTTCGCCAGCGCGTCGGCCACCAACTGGGAGCCCTCGTCCTGCACGTGCGCCCGCCCGTCGGCCACCGCCGCCAGGTCGCCCGGCGCGCCACCGGGCAGGTAGACCGCGTACGGCGAGAACGCGCCCGGCGCGCCGCCGACCTCGTCGGCCAGCGCCACCGGGTCGGCCAGGCCGGGTCGGGCGCACAGGTGCACCGGCGGGCGCTCGTTGTCCTCGATCAGCAGCCGGGTGGTCTCCCCCAGGTCACCGCCGAGCGCCTCGGCGAACGCCCGGACGATCCACTGCGGATGGCTGTACGCCAGCGCCAGGTGCCCGATCGGGTCGGTCTCCTCGGCCGGGGCGAGCTTGGCCACCCACGCGTCGGCGTCCCGCCCGGCGATCTCGCGCAGCACCGCGTTGGCGAAGCCGGTCGCGCCCGGACCCACCGTCCGGACCAGGTCCACGGTGGAGGAGACCGCGGCGTGCGCCGGCACCCGGGTGTGCAGCAGCTGGTAGGCCCCGAGCCGCAGCGCGTCCCGCACCGGCGGGTCGATGCGCTGCACGTCCCGGCCCGCCGCGTCGGTGACGATCGCGTCCAGGGTGCCGGTGTGCCGCAGCGTGCCGTAGGTCAGCTCGGTGGCGAACGCCGCGTCGCGGCCGCTGAGCCCCGCCTCGCGCAGCATCGTCGGGAGCACCAGGTTGGCGAACGCGTCGTCGCGGTGCACCGCGGCGATCGCCTCGTACGCGACCTGCCGCGGCAGGTCCACCACCGGACGGGCCGGACGCCCGCCCCGCCGGTCCCCACCGAGCCGGTCCCCGCCTCGCCGGTCGCCGCGCTCACGGTCACCACCGAACCGGTCACCGCCCCGCCGATCCGACCCGGTCCGGTCGCCACGCTGGCGGTCGCCGTGCTCACGCGCGTACCACCGGGGACGCTCGCCCTCGGCGGGCCGGTCCGGGCGCGACGGCCCCGTCACGCGAACACCTCGCCGGCGGCGACCCGGGCGCCGCGCGCCCAGTCGCCGGCCGACATGGGCTTCTTGCCGGCGGCGCGCACCTCACCGAGGCGCACCGGCCCGGTGGCGGTGCCGACCAGGACGCCGGACTTCTCCGCCAGCAGCTCGCCCGGCTTCAGCTCCGGGCCGTTGGCCAGCGGGGTGACCGGGCCGAGCTTGACCCGGTCGTCGCGGAAGGTGGTCCACGGACCCGGGGCCGGCGTGCAGGCGCGGATCCGCCGGTCCACCGCGAACGCCGGGTCGGTCCAGCGCACCCGCGCGTCCTCGACGGTGAGCTTCGGGGCGAGCGAGACGCCGTCCGACGGCTGCGGCTGCGCCCGGGCGGTGCCGGCGTCGATCGCGTCGAGCACGGCGACCAGCAGCCCGGCGCCCGAGTGGGCCAGCCGCTCCAGCAGGTCGCCGGAGGTGTCGGTGGGACGAATCTCGTCGGTGACGGTGCCGTAGACCGGGCCGGTGTCCAGCCCCTCCTCCAGCTCGAACACACTGGCCCCGGTCAGCTCGTCGCCGTGCAGCACGGCGTGCTGGACCGGCGCCGCGCCCCGCCAGGCGGGCAGCAGCGAGAAGTGCAGGTTGATCCAGCCGTGCCGGGGGATCTCCAGCGCCACCGGCGGCACCAGCGCGCCGTAGGCGACCACGGGCACGCAGTCCGGCGCCAACGCGCGCAGCCGGTCGAGGAACTCCGGTTCGCGCGGCCGGGCCGGGGTGAGCACCTCGACGCCGTGCGCGTCGGCCCACGCGCCGACGGGCGAGCGGTGCAGCCCTCGGCCCCGGCCGGCCGGGGCGTCGGGGCGGGTGACCACGGCGAGCAGCTCGTGGCCGGAGGCGGCGATCGCGTCCAGGGCCGGTACGGCGACCGCCGGCGTGCCGGCGAAGACCAGGCGCATCCGGGTCACCGCCCCAGGCCGAACGGGTTGGTGACGGGATGCGGGCTCAGCTTGACCGTGGGCGGGGCGGCTTGGTCGTACCAGTCCGCCTGCCGGATCGCCTTCATGGCCTCCTTGCGGCCGGCCGCGTCGAGGCGGTCGAGGAAGAGCACCCCGTCGAGGTGGTCGGTCTCGTGCTGCAGGCAGCGGGCCATCAGGCCGGTGCCGACGATCTGCATCGGGTCGCCGTGCGCGGTGAAGCCCTTGGCGATCACGTTCTGCCGGCGCTTCGTGTCGAAGTAGAGCCCAGGGATGGACAGGCAACCCTCCGGGCCGTCCTGTTCCTCCTCGTCGGGGAACTCCAGCACCGGGTTGACCAGGTGGCCGAGCATGTCGTCGACGTCGAAGGTGAACACCCGCAGGCCCACCCCGAGCTGCGGCGCGGCCAGGCCGGCGCCGTTCTGCTCGCGCATCGTGTCGGTCAGGTCGGCGATCAGCTTGCGCAGCTCGGCGTCGAAGTCGACCACGGGGTCGGCCGGCGTGCGCAGCACCGGGTCGCCGAACAGACGGATGGGCTGGACGGTCACGCGGCGTGGCTCCTTGTCTGGGACGGGTGGTGCCGTCCCAGTCTACGGAGTGCGGCTGGACGCTCCCGGTGGCGTACCGGGAACGGTGACCGAGGCCGCCTCCCGCCCGACGGTGACCGGCAGCGTGGCGTAACCGCGCAGGGTGAGCCGGACCCGCCGCTCGGGCGCGCCGGCCAGAGCCAGCCCGGGCAGCCGGCGCAGCAGCAGCGGGAACGCCACCTGCGCCTCCAGCCGGGCCAGCGCGGCACCGAGGCAGTAGTGCGGCCCGGCGCCGAAGGACAGCGGGTGGATCTGCGGTCGCCACGGGTCGAAGCGCGCCGGCTCCGGGTAGCGGCGGGGGTCACGGTTGGCCGCGCCGAGCATCACGATGACCCAGCTCTCCGGCGGCAGGTCGAGGCCGCCGTGCCGGGACGGCTCGGTGCTCATCCGGGAGGTCAGCTGCACCGGCGAGTCGTAGCGCAGCAGCTCGTCGACGTATCCGGGGGCGAACTCCGGGTGCTCGCGCAGCGTCGCGGCCGCGTCGGGGTGGTCGAGCAGCGCCACCAGACCGTTGCCGAGCAGGTTGGTGGTGGTCTCGAAGCCGGCCACCAGCAGCACGATCAGGTTGGCCAGCAACTCGTCGCCGGAGAGGCTCTCACCGCCGGTGTCGTGGGCCTGGACCAGCGCGGTCGTCAGGTCGTCGGCGGGGGCCCGGCGGCGGGCCGCGACCAGCTCGGTGAAGTAGGCCCGCAGCTCGCCCGCGCCCCGGTCGGCCACGGCCAGCTCGTCGGCCGTGATCTCCGGCTCCAGCACCCCGGTCAGGTCGGTGGCCCAGCGCCGGAACAGCGGCCGGTCCGCCGCCGGGACGCCGAGCAACGCGCAGATCACCCCGACCGGCAACGGGTACGCGAACTCGGCCATGACGTCGACCGGCGCGCCGCCCCGCCCGCCGGCCAGCAGCCGGTCGATCAGGTCGTCGGCCTGCGCCTGCACCACGTCGCGCATCGCGGCGATCCGGCGTGGGGTGAACGCGCCGGCGGCGAGGCGCCGCATCCGGCTGTGGTCGGGCGGGTTGGTGCGCAGCATCGACCGGGAGATGGACAGCACCGCCGGGCTCTCCCGCCAGCCGGGCATGAACTGGTCGCGCAGGCCGTCGTCCATCACCCCGAACCGGGCGTCGCGCAGGATCGCGTCGGCCTCGGCGTACCCGGTCACCACGTAGAAGACGGGCCCGGCCTGGACCACCGGGCCGTGCGCGCGCAACCGCTCGTACGTCGGGTAGGGGTCGACCCGGCCCGCGGGGGACATCAGCAGCGCGAGGGCGTCGGCAGGATCCACGGTCGGCCTCCCCAGGCGTCGGAGACCCCCATCATGCCCCGTTTCCGCCGGATCGGGCGATCCCGTCGCCGCGCCCGGACGGCCGTCAGGCTCCGGCGCCCGGCTCCCCGGCGAGCACCGCACCACCGCCGAGCAGGGCGTGCTCCGGCAGCGGCAGCGCGATGCCGTGCGCGTCCTCCCAGTCGTGGATCAGGCCCGGCCGGGCCTGGGCGGCGAAGAAGTCGACCGCGCTCATGCCGCCGACCACCGGCTCGTCGACCTCGGCGACCAGCCGGGCGGGCACCAGCGGGAACCCGCCGCGCACCGCGGCGCTGAGCCGCCGGTGCCCGTCGACGACGAAGAAGTACTCACCGGTGTAGCCGATGCTCAGCGGCTCCAGCGCCTCGTCGCCGGCCTCGGCCACCTCGCCGGCGAAGTCCGAGTCCCAGAGACCGCGCAGCGTGGCCACGTCCTCGGTCGGGTAGACCCGGTTCGGGTCGAGCAGCAGCAGCGGCTGGCCGGCGCGCAGCACCTCGGCGCCGAGCCGGCCCTCGTAGACGTCGACGACGTGCTGGATCACCTGCTCCGGGTTCGCCCGGGTGGTGTCGCAGACCAGGTCGTAGTTGCGCAGCCGGGCCTTGTCGACGCCGTACCGGACGATGAAGCGGCCGCGCTCGCTCTCGCTGCGCTCGCGCAGCTTGGCCCGCGCCTCCTCCAGCGAGGTGTAGCTCTCGGCCGGGCCGGACGGGCGGGCCAGCACCCGCCGGGCCGCCTCGGTCGGCTCGGTGATCATGTGCACCTTGAGCGCGTCGGTGAAGAAGTGCCACGCCAGGCGGGAGTCCATCACCAGCGACTCGCCCGAGGCGGCGATGTCGCGCTGGAGCTGGTCGACGTAGCCGTCGACGGCCTGGTCCAGCTCGGCGTGCAGGTTGAGCTGGAGGGCGGTCATCTGCCGCTCCTGGGCCATCTGGCGGTAGAGGTCGCCGACGCTGACCCGGCGCAGGCCGAGCCGCTTGGCGATCTCGACGGAAACGGTGCTCTTGCCGCTGCCGAGGTCGCCGTTGAAGACGATCGACTGACGAACGGTCACGACTGGTCCACCCCTGCTCACCGGCTGACTGACGACATCGAATCCGTGTCGGCCCGACGTGCTGGGAGCATCCGCCGTGCCGTGTCCCGCGCGGAAAACCGCGCGCCTGGGCATGACGGGCGATGCTATCACCGCCCGCTAGCCAATTGCCGGACCAGGTGTGCGGCAAACCCCAGCTCACGACCGTGCGCGCCGGCCCGGGTGCGCTGGGTCACGGCCATCGGGGGGCCGGTCAGAACAGGCTGAGCGGATCGACCTGGAGCCGGACCGGATCGACCGCCTTGCGCGCGCTGCGCTGCCCGGCCGCCGCGTGCAACGCGTCGGCCAGGGCGGCGGCCCGGGCCCGGGGGACCCGGACCAGCATCCGCTCCCGCCCCTCCTCCGCCGGCACCGGGCCGAGGACCTCCGCGTCGTCCGGCAGCCGGGCGCCGGCCAGCAGGTCGGCCACCGCCTCGGCCACGCCGGTGACGCTGGCCATCCGCACCGCCGGCGGGAAGCCCAGCTCGCGGCGTTCGGCCAGCTCCCGTTCGGCGAACCAGGCCGCGTCCCAGCGCAGCAGCGCCTGCACCGGCGCGAGGGCGCCGTCGGCGACCACCACCACCCGGCCCCCGGCCGCGCCGGGACGGGCCAGCGCCGCGGCGGCCAGCCACCGGCGCAGCGCCTCCTCCCCGGCCCGCAGGTCGGCCCGGGTGAGCAGCGCCCACGAGTCGAGCAGCAACACCGCGCCGAAACCGCCCTCGGCCACCGGCTCCGCGCCCGGGGTGGCGATCACCAGCCCGGCCCCGCCCGGCACGGTGGCCAGCACCTCCTCCCGGCCGGAGGTCCGCACCGGCACGCCCGGGAACGCCCGGCCCAGCTCCTCGGCGGTGCGCCGGGCGCCGGTGACCGAGGCCCGCAGCCGCCGCCCGCCGCACTCCGGGCAGGCGTACGCGGCGGCCACCCGGCCGCACCAGCGGCAGGCCGGCGTGCCCTGGGCCGAGGGCAGGCTCAGCGGGCCGGCGCAGTGCGGACAGCGGGCCGGGGCCCGGCAGTCGGCGCAGGCGACCGAGGGCAGGTAGCCGCGGCGGGGCACCTGCACCAGCACCGGCAGGTCGGCGCGAAGCGCGTCCCGGGCGGTGGTCCAGGCCAGGCTGGGCAGTCGGGCGGAGGCCGCGCCGGGGTCCCGGGCCAGCTGCGGGTCGTCGCCGGTGGGCGCCATGGCCGGCATCCGCGCCCGGACGGTGGCGCGGTCGGCGACCACCTCCCGGGCCCAGCCGGTCTCCACCAGCAGCTGCGCCTCGGCGGTCCGGGCGTAGCCGCCGACCAGGGCGGCCGCGCCGCTGAGCTGGGCCCGGGTGAGCAGCACCTCGCGGGTGTGCGGGTAGGGCGCGCGGGGTTCGGCGTGCAGGTCGTCGCCGTCGTCCCAGACGGCCACCAGGCCGAGCCGCTCCACCGGGGCGAACATGGCGGCCCGGGTCCCGATCACCACCCGCGCCTCGCCCCGGCGAGCGGTCAGGAAGGCGCGGTACCGGGCGGCCGGGCCGTCGGCGGCGGTGAGCCGGACGTGGCGCCCCGGGCCCGGCAGCGCGGCCAGCGCCGCGTCGAGGCGGTCCAGGTCCCGGGCGTCGGCGACCACGACCAGCGCTCCCCGGCCGCCGGCCACGGTGGCGGCCACGGCGTCGGCATACCGGTCGGCCCAGTCCTCCCCGGGCAGCGCGGACCAGACGGCGCGGGGCGCCCGGCCGTCGGCGAGCGCCCGGATCAGCGCCGGCCCGGCCGGGTAGTCCCGCCAGCCGCGCGGATCGGCCGGCGCGCCGGCCGGTTCCGGTCGCGCGGACCCGGGGTCCGCCGGGGTGGCGGCAGGCGCGCGGTCGGGGTCCGCGGGCGTGTCGGCGGCCGGCGGCGGCGCGACGTCGGCCTCTTCGGCGGCGTCCGGGGCGTGGTCGGCGTCCGCGGGCGCGGCGGCGGCGGTGACGGCCTTCTCGGCGCGGGCGTGCCGGGGCGGCACGGCGAGGCGGAGCACGTCGGCCAGGCTCCCGGCGTAGCGGTCGGCGACCGCCCGGGCCAGCCGGGCCACCTCCGGGGAGAGCACCGGCACCGGGGAGACGACCTTCTCCAGGTACGCCAGCTTCGGGTGCGCCGACTCGGCGACGCGTTCCAGCAGCCAGCCGTCGACGAGTTGCCCGGCGAACCGGACCTTCACCCGCACCCCGGGCCGGGCGTCGGCGTCCAGCGCCTCCGGGACCAGGTAGTCGAACGGCCGGTCGAGGTGCGGCAGCGGCACGTCCACGCAGACGCGAGCGACCGGCGACCCCTCGGCGGGTCGCCGGTCGCGGCGCGTGGTGGCGGTCAGGCTCCCGCGGCCGACTTGAGGTCGGCGGCCCGCTCGGTGCTCTCCCAGGTCAGATCCGCCAGCTCCCGGCCGAAGTGGCCGTACGCGGCGGTCTGCTGGTAGATCGGGCGCAGCAGGTTCAGGTCCCGGATGATCGCGGCGGGACGCAGGTCGAACACCTCGGCCACCGCCTTCTCGATCGAGGCCACCGCCACCGTCTCGGTGCCGAACGTCTCGATGAACAGGCTCACCGGGTGCGCCTTGCCGATCGCGTACGCGACCTGTGCCTCGCACCGCTCGGCCAGGCCGGCGGCGACCACGTTCTTGGCCACCCAGCGCATCGCGTACGCGGCGGACCGGTCGACCTTCGACGGGTCCTTGCCGGAGAACGCGCCCCCGCCGTGCCGGGCGTACCCGCCGTAGGTGTCCACGATGATCTTGCGGCCGGTCAGGCCGGCGTCACCCATCGGACCGCCGATCTCGAACCGCCCGGTCGGGTTCACCAGCAGCCGGTAGCCCTCGGTCTCCAGACCCAGGCCCTCCAGCTCCGGCGTGATGACGTGCTCCCGGACGTCCGGTGTGAGCAGCGACTCCAGCGAGATGTCCGCCGCGTGCTGGCTGGAGACGACCACCGTGTCCAGACGCACCGGACGCAGGCCGTCGTACTCGATGGTGACCTGGGTCTTGCCGTCCGGACGCAGGTAGGGGATGGTGCCGTCCTTGCGCACCGCGGCGAGCCGGCGGGCCAGCCGGTGCGCCAGCGCGATCGGCAGCGGCATCAGCTCGGGCGTCTCGGAGCAGGCGAAGCCGAACATCATGCCCTGGTCGCCCGCGCCCTGCGCGTCCAGCGCGCTCTCCGAGCCACCGGTGCGCAGCTCGAACGCGTTGTCCACGCCCTGCGCGATGTCCGGCGACTGGGCGCCGATGGACACGCTCACGCCGCAGGACGCGCCGTCGAAGCCCTTCTTCGACGAGTCGTAGCCGATGCCGAGGATGGTCTCCCGGACGATGGTCGGGATGTCGGCGTACGCCTTGGTGGTCACCTCGCCGGCGACGTGCACCTGCCCGGTGGTGATCAGCGTTTCCACCGCGACCCGGCTGTGCGGGTCCTGCGCGAGCAGCGCGTCGAGAATGCCGTCACTGATCTGGTCGGCGATCTTGTCCGGGTGGCCCTCCGTGACCGATTCGGACGTGAAGAGACGTGTCACGGCACTCCTAAGCATGTGAAGACTTTTAAAGGTCGCTCGGCGGCAGTTTAGTCGCCCCCGTTCCGGTCCGGCCCCGGGAACGGCGAGCAGACCAACCGTCAGGACGGCGGGCCCAGGCGCGCCGCCACGAGATCCCAGACGGCGTCGGCCAGGTCCTCCTTGGGCTGCTCGGGCAGCCGGTGCACGGTGCCGTCGGCCCCGATCACGGTCGCCGCGTTGGTCTCCGCGCCGAAGACCTTGTCGACACCCACCTCGTTGACCACGATCAGGTCGGCGCGCTTGCGGGCGAGCTTGGCCCGGCCGTTGGCCTCGGCGTCGTCGGTCTCCGCGGCGAAGATCACCAGCACCTGCCCGGGCCGGCGGTCCCGGCCCAACTCGGCGGCGATGTCCGGGTTGGTGACCAGCTCGACGGTCGGCGCGACGCCGTCCTCCGACTTCTTGATCTTCCCGGTGGCGTAGCTGGCCGGACGGAAGTCGGCGGGCGCGGCGGCCATCACCACGGCGTCCGCGTCGGCGGCCGCCGCCAGCGTGGCCTCGCGCAACTCCTCGGTGGTGCCCACCCGGACCAGGTCCGCGCCGGCCGGATCGGCGAGGGCCACGTTCGCCGACACCAGCGTCACCCGGGCGCCCCGGGCCACGGCGGCGCGGGCGAACGCGTACCCCTGCTTGCCGGAGGACCGGTTGCCGAGGAAGCGCACCGGGTCGAGCGGCTCGCGGGTGCCGCCGGCGGTGACCACCACGTGCCGGCCGGCCAGGTCGGCCGGGGCGGCCACGCCACGGGCCAGCGCCCGCCGGGCGACGGCGAAGATCTCCGCCGGGTCGGGCAGCCGGCCCTTGCCGGTGTCCCGCCCGGTCAGGCGGCCGACCGCCGGCTCGATCACCCGCACGCCCCGGGAGCGCAGCGTGGCCACGTTGGCCGCGGTCGCCGGGTGCTCCCACATCTCGGTGTGCATGGCCGGGGCCAGCACCACCGGGCAGCGCGCGGTCAGCAGCGTGTTGGTGAGCAGGTCGTCGGCGAGGCCGTGCGCGGCCTTGGCGAGCAGGTCGGCGGTGGCCGGCGCCACCACGACCAGGTCCGCGTGCTGCCCGAGCCGCACGTGCGGCACCTCGTGCACGTCGGACCAGACGTCGTCGGCCACCGGCTGGCCGGAGAGCGCGGCCCAGGTCGGCGCCCCGACGAAGCGGAGCGCCGACGCGGTCGGCACGACCCGGACCCGGTGACCCGACTCGGTGAGGAGCCGGAGCAGCTCACACGCCTTGTAGGCGGCGATGCCACCGCCGACCCCGAGGACGATCTCGGCGGGCATCGGCGCGGGCGGAACTACGGCTGGTCGGTCGGCTCGGCGGTGAGCAGGCCCGCGTTGATCTCCCGCATCGCGATGGAGAGCGGCTTCTCCTGCGGGGTGGTCTCCACCAGCGGGCCGACGTACTCCAGCAGGCCCTCACCGAGCTGGCTGTAGTAGGCGTTGACCTGACGGGCACGCTTGGCGGCGAAGATGACCAGCGCGTACTTCGAGGTGGTCTTCTCGAGCAGCTCGTCGATCGGCGGGTTGGTGATGCCCTCGGGGTTGGTGGCGATGGATCCCACGAATTCAAACCTCTGCGTCTCGTGCGCCGCCCAGGGGCGGTGACCGGCTGGCGGGGCGCTCAACCGCCGGGAGGCGGTCGGACCGGGGCCAGGAATGACGAACCGAGCAATCCTACCAGCTCGGTGGCGGCACGCTCGGTTCGGTCGTGCGCCACGGCGTGTGTGAAGACGGCCGCGACGGCCGGCTCGGCCCGGTACGCCGGCGGCGCGAGCAGCACCAGCCGGGCCCGCGGCGCCACCGCCCGTACGGCGAGCGCGCCGGCCAGGTCCAACGGCAGCAGCACCGGACGGCCCTGCCCGAGCCGGGTCCACACGTCCGCGCGGGGCACACCCCGGCGGTACGGCCCGATCCGGCACCACTCCAGCAGCTCGCCGGCCGCGACCAGCCGGTCGAAGGCGGGCGGGTCGAGGAAGAGCCGGTCCACACCGTCGCGCTCCCCCGGGCGCGGCGGCCGCGTGGTGGCGACCACCGGCACCCACACGGACGCAAGGCGCGCCCGGACCGCCTCGACGACACTGCCCCGCCCGGCCCCCGAGGGGCCGGAAAGGACAGTGAGCCGAGCCGCCGAGCGCGCCTCGTCATCCGTGCTCACCGCTTGTTTCTACACGGTGGGCCGTTCAGTTGGCGGCGAACTCTCCGAGCAGCGCCTTACGCTGCTGCTCGCCGAGGCCGCGCAGGCGACGGCTGTCCGCGATCTTGAGCTTCTCCATGATCTGGGTGGCCCGGATCTTGCCGATGCCCGGCATCGCCTGGAGCACTGCCGAAACCTTCAGCTTGCCCACGACGTCGTCGGACTCGGCCCGCTCGAGGACGGTGGCGAGGGTGGTCTTGCCCTGCTTGAGCTGCTCCTTCAGCTCAGCGCGGGCCTTGCGGATCTCCGCGGCCTTCTCCAGCGCGGCAGCGCGCTGTTCGGGGGTCAGTGACGGGAGCGGCACCAGTTCTCCTCAGGTCCCTAGTACGGCGGGCGGAGCGCCCCACCGCAGCTGTGAAACGTGGTGTCGCTGGCAACCAAAGGGGTCCGTGGTTCCCAGCGCGGGGAAAACTAGCGGTCAACGGAGTTTTCGGCAACGTGGACGCGCGATGATCAACGTAAAGTGACGGAGCCGTCAGTCAGTCAGGCGGTGGTCAGGGCGGCCCGGCACTCGGTCAGCACCCGCTCGACGGCGGCCCGCAGGGCCGCCTGGTCCGGCCCCGCGCCCAGCACCTCACGGGAGTACGACGGCAGCACCGACGGCAGGGCGGCGCCGAAGACCGCACGCAGCCCGGCGGGCGTCCCGCCCTGCGCACCGAGGCCCGGCGCGAGCAGCGGACCGTTGACCGCACCCAGGTCGTGACCGGTGTCACCGATCGTCGCGCCGACCACCAGACCGATGCTGCCGAGCGGCTCCGCACCCCGGTTGAGCTGGGAAATCTCGTCGATCACGGTCTGCGCCACGGTGCGTCCGTCGGCGGCCACGGCACGCTGCACGGCGGCGCCCTCGGGGTTCGAGGTGAGCGCCAGGACGAACACCCCGCCGCCGTGCGCGGCGGCCAACTCGAACATCGGGGCGAGCGAACCCACCCCCAGGTAGGGGCTCGCGGTGACCGCGTCGACATACAGCGGGCTGGATGGATCAAGGTACGCCGACGCGTACGCGCGGACCGTCGAACCGATGTCACCACGCTTGGCGTCGAGCAGAACGAGCGCGCCCGCATTTCGCAACTGTCGGATAGTTGACTCAAGCACCCCGACGCCCCGCGCGCCGAAGCGCTCGAAGAACGCCGACTGCGGCTTGACCACGGCCACCCGGTCTCCGATCGCCTCCACCACGGTGCGGCTGAACCGTTCGAGCCCTTCGACGTCGTCGGGCAGGCCCCAGTCGGCGAGCAGACCCGGGTGCGGGTCGATCCCCACGCAGAGCGGTCCCCGCTCCGCCACGGCCCGGTGCAGGCGGGCGCCGAACGTCTCCATCGCGCATCTCCCTCTTCCGGCGGCCGGGGCCGCCTCCGTGTCCGGCGACGGACCTCCCGTCGCGTCAGGTCGTCCCGGCCGGACCCCGCCGGCCCCGACCGCCCGGCCGGCTCCCGCCGGCCCTGACCGCCCGGCCGGGACTCAGCCGGCCTTGACCGCGGCGGCCACGCCGGCCGCGATCCGGGCCACGTCCGCCTCGTCGCAGACGTACGGCGGCATGGTGTAGACCAGGTCGCGGAACGGGCGCAGCCACACCCCCTCCCCGACCGCGGCGGCGGTCGCCCGCGGCAGGTCCACCTCGTGGTCCAGCTGCACCACGCCGATCGCGCCGAGCACCCGCACGTCGGCCACGCCCGGCGTGCCGCGCAACGGCTCCAGGCCGGCCCGCAGGCCCGCCGCGATCCCCGCCACCCGCCCGGACCAGTCCCCGGCCCGCAGCAGGCCCAGGGAGGCGTTGGCGACCGCGCAGGCGAGCGGGTTGCCCATGAACGTCGGACCGTGCGCCAGCACGCCGTCGGCGGAGATGGGCCCGGCCACCTCGGGGGTGCAGAGCGCCGCCGCCAGCGTCAGGTAGCCACCGGTGAGCGCCTTGCCGACGCAGAGCACGTCCGGCGTCACGCCGGCGTGCTCGGCGGCGAACATCCGGCCGGTCCGGCCGAAGCCGGTGGCGATCTCGTCGAAGACCAGCAGGACGCCGTGGCGCCGGGTCACCTCGCGCAGCACCCGCAGGTAGTGCGGGTGGTGGAACCGCATCCCGCCGGCGCCCTGGACCACCGGCTCGACGATCACCGCGGCCAGCTCGTCGGCGTGTCGCTCCACGGCCTCCACCAACGCCGCCTCGTACGCCGGGTCGGGCGCCGCGTCGAAGCCGGGCGGCGGCACCGGCGCGAACACCTGCCGGGGCAGCACGTCGCCCCACAGGTGGTGCATGCCGCCCTCCGGGTCGCAGACGCTCATCGGGTGGAACGTGTCGCCGTGGTAGCCGCCCCGCCAGGTGCCCAGCCGGCGGCGTCCCGGGCGCCCGACGGCACGCTGGTACTGCAGGCACATCTTCACCGCGACCTCGACGCTCACCGAGCCGGAGTCGGCCAGGAAGACGTGTTCCAGCCCGTCCGGGGCCAGCTCGACCAGGGTGCGCGCCAGGCGTACCGCGGGCTCGTGGGTGAGACCGCCGAACATCACGTGGCTCATCCGTCCGAGCTGGTCGGTCACCGCGGCGTCCAGCACCGGGTGCCGGTAGCCGTGGATCGCCGCCCACCAGGACGACATGCCGTCGACCAACTCCCGCCCGTCGCCCAGCCGCAACCGCACCCCGGCGGCGCTCTCCACCACGTACGGCGGGCTGCCCGCCGGCATCCCCGAGTAGGGGTGCCACACGTGCCGCCGGTCAAGGGTGCGGATCTCCTCGGGCGTCACGGACTCTCCTCCTTCGCCTCCCTCCGGCGATCTTGCGGTTTCGGCCCGTGTCGCGCCCGGTATGAGCGGTATGCCGGGGCCGAAACTGCAAGATCGCGCGAAGTGGAGTCAACGGGTGGTGCGGGTGATGGCCCGGGTGAGGGCGGGGCCGCGGTAGATGAAGCCGGTGTAGAGCTGGACCAGGGCGGCGCCGGCGTCGAACATCCGGGTCGCGTCGTCGGGGTCGAGGATGCCGCCGACGCCGATCACCGGCAGGCGGCCCCCGGTCTCCCGGTGCACGAAGTCGACCAGTTCCCGGGCCCGGGCGGTCAGCGGCCGGCCGGAGAGGCCGCCCGCCTCGGCGGCGCGCGCCCGGTCGGCGGGGGCGAGCCCGTCCCGGCCGAGCGTGGTGTTGGTGGCGATGACACCGGCCGCGCCCCGGTCCAGGCACACCTCCAGCAACTCGGCGACGGCCGGCTCGCTGAGGTCCGGGGCGATCTTCACCAGCACCGGCTTCTCCCCCACCAGCGCGGCGAGCAGCGCGTCCAGATGGGACCGGTCCTGCAGCGACCGCAGGCCCGGGGTGTTCGGCGAGGACACGTTGACCGCGAAGTAGTCGCCGTGCCCCTTGAGCGCCCGGTAGGAGGCCAGGTAGTCCTCGACCGCCTCGTCCAACGGGGTCACCTTGGACTTGCCCAGCGAGATGCCCAGCGGCACGCCGAGCGGGCGCGGCAGCGCCGCCAGCCGGGCGGCCAGGGCGTCCGCGCCGGCGTTGTTGAAGCCCATCCGGTTGATCACGGCCTCGCTGTCGCGCAGCCGGAACAGCCGGGGCCGGGGGTTGCCCGGCTGGGCGTGCGCGGTCACGGTGCCGACCTCGACGAAACCGAAACCGAGCGCCGGCCAGGCGGGCAGCGCCAGACCGTTCTTGTCCATGCCGGCGGCCAGGCCGACGGGGTTCGGGAAGCGCACCCCGAACACCTCCCGCGGCGAGGCCCGGAAGTATGTCCGACGCAGCGCCGCCAGCACCGCCGGCCGCCGCGACAGCGCGGCCAGCCGGGCGAGGGTCCACTCGTGCGCCGCCTCGGCGTCCCCGCCCCCGAGCGCGAACAGCCGCGGCCGCACCACCTTCTCGAAGATCACCGCCCCGCCCCCGACCCGTTGACCATGAGGTTGACGGCGATGTGGAGCTCCGTTGCCGCCGCCAACCTCATGATCGACGCGGACGTCGGGGTGGTCACTCGCCGGCCCGCAGGGCGGCGTGCAGGTCCTGGAGGGGGCGGACCTGGAGGTCACCGTTGATCCTCGCCTCGATGCCCATGACCGCGGCGGCGGCGCCGGGGACGGTGGTGACACACGGGATGTCCGCGGTGACCGCGGCGCTGCGGATCTCGTAGCCGTCCGAGCGAGCGCTCGCGCCGGAGCCCTGCGGGGTGTTGACCACCAGCGCCACGTCGCCGCCGAGGATCAGCGAGACCGCGTCCGCCCCCTCGCCCGACTCGTAGTGCTTGCGGATCTGCTCGCAGGCGATGCCGTGCCGGCGCAGCACCTCGGCCGTGCCGGTGGTGGCGACGATCTCGAAGCCGAGGTCCGCCAGGCGCTTGATCGGGAAGATCATGCCGCGCTTGTCCCGGTTCGCCACCGAGACGAAGATCTTCCCGGCCGTCGGCAGCGACCCGTACGCGGCGGCCTGCGACTTGGCGAACGCCCGGCCGAAGCCGGTGTCGATGCCCATCACCTCGCCGGTGGACCGCATCTCCGGGCCGAGCAGCACGTCGATGCCCTTGCCGGCCGGGGTGCGGAACCGCTTGAACGGCAGCACCGCCTCCTTGACCGCGATCGGCGCGTCGGCCGGCATGGTTCCGCCGTCACCGGTCGGCGGCAGCAGCCCCTCGGCGCGCAGCTGCGCGATCGTCGCGCCCAACGCGATCCGGGCCGCCGCCTTGGCCAGCGGCACCGCCGTGGCCTTCGACACGAACGGCACCGTACGCGAGGCGCGGGGGTTGGCCTCCAGCACGTAGAGCGTGTCGCCCTGCAACGCGTACTGGACGTTGAGCAGGCCGCGCACCCCGACGCCGCGGGCGATCTCCTCGGTGTAGCGGCGCACCTGGGTCAGGTGCGAGCCGGCCAGCGTGATCGGCGGCAACGCGCAGGACGAGTCGCCGGAGTGGATGCCGGCCTCCTCGATGTGCTCCATCACGCCGCCCAGGTAGACGTCGCCGTCGGCGTCGACGAGCGCGTCCACGTCGATCTCGATGGCGTCGTCGAGGAAGCGGTCCACCAGCACCGGGTGGTCCGGCGAGATGTCGGTGGCCCGGCCGATGTAGTCGCGCAGCGTGGCGTCGTCGTAGACGATCTCCATGCCCCGACCGCCGAGCACGTAGGACGGGCGGACCAGCACCGGGTACCCGATCTCGTCGGCGATCGCCTTCGCCTCGTCGTACGAGGTGGCCATGCCGTGCGCGGGCGCCCGCAGCCCGGCCCGGGCCAGCACCGCGCCGAACGCGCCCCGCTCCTCGGCCAGGTGGATCGACTCCGGGGAGGTGCCGACGATCGGCACCCCGGCGTCCTTGAGCCGCTGCGCCAGGCCCAGCGGGGTCTGGCCGCCGAGCTGGACGACCACCCCGACCACACCCGGCCCGCCGGCCGCCTTGCCCGAGGTGTCCTCGGCGTGCCAGACCTCCAGCACGTCCTCGAAGGTCAGCGGCTCGAAGTAGAGCCGGTCGGCGGTGTCGTAGTCGGTGGAGACGGTCTCCGGGTTGCAGTTGACCATCACGGTCTCGTAGTTCACGTCCCGAAGGGCCTGGACGGCGTGCACGCACGAGTAGTCGAACTCGATGCCCTGCCCGATCCGGTTCGGCCCGGAGCCGAGGATGAGCACCTTCGGCCGGTCCGAGGGCGCCACCTCCGTCTCCGAGTCGTACGTCGAGTAGTGGTAGGGCGTGGTCGCCTCGAACTCGGCCGCGCAGGTGTCCACCGTCTTGTAGACCGGCCGGACCCCGAGCCGGTGGCGCAGCGTGCGTACCCCGTCCTCGGCGGCCAGCTCGGGCCGCAGCGCGGCGAGCTGCCGGTCGGACAGGCCGGCCCGCTTGGCCCGACGCAGCAGGCCGGCGTCGAGCACGGGGGCGTCGACGATCTCGTCACGCAGCTCGACCAGGGCGGTGATCTGGTCCAGGAACCAGGGGTCCATGCCGCCGGAGGCCTCCGCCACCTCGGCGATGGACGCGCCCAGGCGCAGCGCCCGCTCGACGGTGTAGAGCCGGCCGTCGTGCGGCATCCGCAGCGCGGCGAGCGTGTTCTCCTTCGTGGCTCCCGCCGGGTCCGGGGTGGTCCAGAAACCGGACGACCTGGTTTCCATCGAGCGCATCGCCTTGTTCAGCGCCTCGGTGAAGTTGCGGCCCAGGCTCATCGCCTCGCCCACCGACTTCATGGTGGTGGTCAGCTCCGGGTCGGCGCCGGGAAACTTCTCGAACGCGAACCGGGGGATCTTCACCACCACGTAGTCCAGCGTCGGCTCGAACGCGGCCGGCGTCTTGAGCGTGATGTCGTTGGGGATCTCGTCCAGCGTGTAGCCGATGGCGAGCTTCGCGGCGATCTTGGCGATGGGGAAGCCGGTGGCCTTCGACGCCAGCGCCGAGGAGCGCGACACCCGCGGGTTCATCTCGATCACGACGATCCGGCCGTCGGCCGGGTTCACCGCGAACTGGATGTTGCAGCCACCGGTGTCCACCCCGACCTCGCGCAGCACCGCGATGCCGAGGTCGCGCAGCCGCTGGTACTCCCGGTCGGTCAGCGTCATCGACGGCGCGACGGTGACGCTGTCGCCGGTGTGCACGCCCATCGGGTCGACGTTCTCGATCGAGCAGACCACCACCACGTTGTCGTGGCGGTCGCGCATCAGCTCGAGCTCGTACTCCTTCCAGCCGAGCACGCTCTCCTCGATGAGCACCTCGTGCACCGGGCTGGCGGCCAGCCCGGAGCCGGCGATGCGCTCCAGGTCCTCGTCGGTGTGCGCCATCCCGGAGCCGAGACCGCCCATGGTGAACGACGGGCGGATGACCACCGGCAGGCCCAGCTCGGCGACCGTGTCCCGGACCTCGTCCATCGAGTGGCAGACCCGCGAGCGCGGGGTCAGCGTCGACGGATCGTCCAGGCCCAGGCGTACGCCGGCCTTGGCGACGATGTCCTTGAACAGCTGGCGGTCCTCACCCCGGTTGATCGCCTCGATGTTGGCGCCGATCAGCTCGACGCCGTACTTCTCCAGCACCCCCGCCTCGTGCAGGGCGACCGCAGTGTTCAGGGCGGTCTGCCCGCCCAGGGTGGGCAGCAGCGCGTCCGGGCGCTCCTTGGCGATGACCAGCTCGACGAACTCCGGGGTGATCGGCTCGACGTAGGTGGCGTCGGCGAACTCCGGGTCGGTCATGATCGTCGCCGGGTTGGAGTTGACCAGGCTGACCCTGATCCCCTCGCTGCGCAGCACCCGGCAGGCCTGGGTGCCGGAGTAGTCGAACTCGCAGGCCTGTCCGATCACGATCGGCCCCGAGCCGATCACCAGCACGTGCTTCAGGTCGGTCCGCTTAGGCATTCTTGCCGCCTTCGATGAGCTCGGCGAAGCGGTCGAACAGGTAGTCCGCGTCGTGCGGACCGGCCGCCGCCTCCGGGTGGTACTGGACGGTGAAGGCGGGCACGTCCACGGCCCGCAGCCCCTCGACCACGTTGTCATTGAGGCAGACATGGGAGACCCGCACACCGCCGAAGTCGGTGTCGACCACCTGGTCGGGGACGACCGCGCCGGACCGGACGCCCGGCACCTCGACCGCGAAGCCGTGGTTGTGGCTGGTCACCTCGACCTTGCCGGTGACCCGGTCGAGCACCGGCTGGTTGATGCCGCGGTGGCCGTACCCCAGCTTGTAGGTGCCGAAGCCGAGCGCCCGACCGAGGATCTGACTGCCGAAGCAGATGCCGAACAGCGGGATCCGCCGGGTCAGCACCTCCCGGGCCAGGGCCACCGGACCGTCGGCGGTCGCCGGGTCGCCCGGGCCCGGCGAGAAGAACACCGCGTCCGCGCCGGTGGCCAGCAGGTCGTCGATCGTCGAGCCGGCCGGCAGCACGTGCGTGGTGACGCCGCGGGCGGCGAGCCGACGCGGCACGTTGCGCTTGATGCCCAGGTCCAGCGCGGCCACCGTGAACCGGTGCTCGCCCTGCGCCTCGACGACGTACGGCTTGGGGGTGCTCACCTCGGCGGACAGGTCGGCGCCGACCATCTGCGGCGAGCGGCGTACCCGCTCCAGCAACGCCGCCGGGTCGTCCTCGACGCTGGAGACACCGACCCGCATCGCGCCGCGCTCACGCAGGTGCCGGGTGAGCGCCCGGGTGTCCACCCCGCTGATGCCGACCACTCCTTCGGCGGCGAGCCGGTCCTCCAGGCCGCCGGTGGCGCGCCAGTTCGAGCCGATCCGGGCCGGGTCGCGCACCACGTACCCGGCCACCCAGATCCGGCCGGACTCGTCGTCCTCGCCGTTGACGCCGGTGTTGCCGATGTGCGGCGCGGTCTGCACCACCACCTGCCGGTGGTAGGAGGGGTCGGTGAGCGTCTCCTGGTAGCCGGTCATGCCGGTGTTGAAGACCGCCTCGCCGAAGGTCTCCCCGACGCTGCCGTACGCCTCGCCGTGGAACGTGCGCCCGTCCTCCAGGACGAGGATCGCGCTTCTCCGCCTACTGCTCACTTGACAGCCTTTCCGTCCAGGACCGTCGGCTCGCCGCGCAGGAAGGTCGCCACGATGCGACCCGGCAGCGTCATGCGGGCGTACGGGGTGTTGCGACTGCGGCTGGCCAGCTCCGCCGGTTCGATGACGCGCCGGGCGGCCGGGTCCACCAGGGTCAGGTTGGCCGGTACGCCGGGCGCGGGGTCGACGCCCTGCCCGGCCAGGCCGGCGATCCGGGCCGGCGCCCGGGACATCCGCTCGGCGATCAGGTCCCACCGCGGACCGAACACGTCGAGCGCGATGGAGAGCGCCGTCTCCAGGCCGAGCATGCCCGGCCGGGCGTACGCCCACTCGCACTCCTTGTCCTCCACGGCGTGCGGCGCGTGGTCGGTGGCGATGATGTCGATCACGCCCTCGGCCAGCGCGGCCCGCAGCGCGGCGACGTCGGCGGCGGTGCGCAGCGGCGGGTTGACCTTGAAGACCGGGTCGTACGTCTCGGCCCGCTCGTCGGTCAGCAGCAGGTGATGCGGCGTCACCTCGGCGGTCACCCGCACCCCGCGCGCCTTGGCCTGCCGCAGCACCTCGACGCTGCCGGCGGTGGAGACGTGGCAAACGTGCAGTCGGCTGCCGACGTGCTCGGCCAGCAGCACGTCCCGGGCGATGATCGCCTCCTCGGCGACGGCCGGCCAGCCGGTCAGCCCGAGCCGGGTGGAGACCTCGCCCTCGTGCATCTGCGCGCCCTCGGTGAGCCGGGGCTCCTCGGCGTGCTGGGCGATCACCCCGTCGAACGCCTTGACGTATTCCAGCGCCCGGCGCATCAGCCGCGGGTCGGCCACGCAGTGCCCGTCGTCGGAGAAGATCCGCACCCGGGCCGCGGAGTCGGCCATCGCGCCCAGCTCGGCCAGGCGCTCCCCGGCCAGCCCGACGGTCACCGCGCCGATCGGCTGCACGTCGACCAGGCCGGCCTCCCGGCCGAGGCGCCAGACCTGCTCGACCACGCCGGCGGTGTCGGCGACCGGCGACGTGTTCGCCATCGCGCAGACCGCCGTGTAGCCGCCGAGCGCCGCCGCCCGGGACCCGGACTCGACCGTCTCGGCGTCCTCCCGGCCGGGTTCGCGCAGGTGGGTGTGCAGGTCGACCAGGCCCGGCAGCGCGACCAGGCCGGTCGCGTCGAGCACCGTGGCGTCGTCGGCGCTCAGGCCGGCGCCGGCCTCGGCCACCACACCGTCGCGGATGAGCAGGTCGGTCGGCTCGCCGTCGAGCACACGGACGTTCCTGATGAGGTACGCGGTCACCGGTTGTTCCCTCCGAGCAGCAGGTAGAGGACGGCCATCCGCACGGAGACCCCGTTGGCGACCTGTTCGACGATGGTGGAGCGGGACGAGTCGGCGACCTCGGGCGTGATCTCCATCCCCCGGTTCATCGGGCCGGGGTGCATGACGATCGCGTGCTCGGGCAGCCGGCGCATGCGCGGCCCGTCGAGCCCGTAGCGGCGGGCGTACTCCCGGGCCGAGGGGAAGTAGGAGTCGCTCATCCGCTCCCGCTGCACCCGCAGCATCATCACCACGTCCACACCGGGAAGAACGGTGTCGAGGTCGTAGGAGACATCGGTGCCGGGGGCGAGCGCCGGGGAGATGTCGCGCGGGATGAGCGTCGGCGGACCGACCAGGGTGACCTTGGCGCCCAGCGTGCTGAGCAGCAGCACGTTCGAGCGGGCCACCCGGGAGTGCAGCACGTCGCCGACGATCGCCACGTGCAGGCCGGCGAGCCGGCCCAGCCGGGACCGCATCGTGTACGCGTCGAGCAGCGCCTGGGTGGGGTGCTCGTGGGTGCCGTCGCCGGCGTTGACCACCGACCCGTCCACCCAGTCGGCCAGCCGGTGCGGCGCGCCGGAGGCGGGGTGCCGGACGACCACCGCGTCGGCGCCCATGGCCTGGAGGGTCAGCGCGGTGTCCTTGAGGCTCTCCCCCTTGGCCACGCTGGAACCCTTGGCGGAGAAGTTGATCACGTCGGCGCTGAGCCGCTTGGCGGCCGCCTCGAACGAGATCCGGGTCCGGGTGGAGTCCTCGTAGAAGAGGTTGACCACGGTGCGCCCGCGCAGCGCGGGCAGCTTCTTGACCTCGCGGCCGGCCACGGTGGCCATCTCGGCCGCGGTGTCCAGCACCAGCGTGGCGGTGTCGGCGTCCAGGTCGGCGCCGGAGAGCAGGTGACGGATCATGAGAGGGCACCTCCGAACAGACGTACCTCGTCCGTGCCGTCGGTCTCGGCGAGGGTGACCTTGACGTTCTCGGCCAGCGCGGTGGGGATGTTCTTGCCCACGTAGTCGGCGCGGATCGGCAGCTGGCGGTGGCCGCGGTCGACCAGGACGGCGAGCTGCACGGAGGCCGGGCGGCCGACGTCGCTGAGCGCGTCCAGCGCGGCCCGCACGGTGCGGCCGGAGAAGAGCACGTCGTCGACGAGGACGACCCGCTTGCCGTCGATCCCGCCGGGCGGCAGGTCGGTCGGGCCGACCGCGCGGGTGGCGTGCCGGCGCAGGTCGTCGCGGTAGAGGGTGATGTCGAGCACGCCGACCGGGACGGTCACGTCCTCGAAGGTGCTGATCCGGGCGGCGAGCCGCCTGGCCAGGGGCACGCCCCGGGTGGGGATGCCGAGCAGCACGGTGTCGGCGGCGCCCTGGGTCTTCTCCAGGATCTGGTGGGCGATGCGGTCGACCACGCGCGAGACGTCGGCGGCGGCGAGGATCACCTTCACCGAGGGTTGTCGCGGCGGCGACGGTTGGGCAGCCGGTGGGTAGGCCACGGCGGACCTCCTTCCCCGCCTCACGGGACGGGTCGTTAAAGGACGTCTGATCGACTCCGGCGGACCCGCGAGGGCCCGGATCGGGGCTTCACGCCACGTTACCAGCGGTCACCGGACCTCCCGTCGCCGGTCCTGACCTGCTGGTCAGCCCGGAGAAATGCGGACAAGCCACACCGGCCCCCGGACCCGGTGGAGAGCAACACTTGACCACGTGTCGCAATCCCCGTACCGTCACGCTCCGTAGCGATAGCTGGGAGAACCCCGAGCAGCACTGGGAGTGTCCGAATGCCCTCTGAATACGCCAAGTCGCTGGGCGCCCGCCTGCGCTCCATCCGCCAGCAGCAGGGCCTGTCCCTGCAGGGTGTGGAGGAGAAGTCGAACGGGCGGTGGAAGGCCGTGGTGGTCGGCTCGTACGAGCGCGGCGACCGGGCCGTCACCGTGTCCCGCCTGGCGGAACTGGCCGACTTCTACCGCGTTCCCGTCTCGGAGCTGCTGCCCGACGGCAGTGGGGTGCGTCACGAGCCCACCAGCAAGATCGTGCTGGACCTGGAGCGGCTCTACGACGAGGCCTCCGAGGACCTCGCGTACGTCGCCCGCTACGCCCGCGCCATCCAGCAGCAGCGTGGTGACTACAACGGCCGGGTGCTCTCCATCCGCGCCGACGACCTGCGCGCCCTCGCCATCGTCTACGACGCCTCGCCGTCGGGTCTGATCGAGCGGCTGACCGAGCACGGCGTGCTGGTCGCCGACCCGCGGGCGTTCTTCGCGTCCTGACCCACCCGTACGTCGAAAGGGCCCGTGCCGTCCGGCACGGGCCCTTCGTCGTCGCGGCGCGTCAGCGCGTGGCGTACTCGGCGATCCGGCCGAGGATGCCGTTGAGGAACCGGGGCGAGTCGTCGGTCGACATCTGCCGGGCCAGCTCGACGGCCTCGCTGATCGCCACCGCGTCGTCGATCTCGTCGACGTAGAGCAGCTCGTAGACGGCGATCCGGGCCAGGTTGCGGTCGACCACCGGCATCCGGTCGATCGTCCACCCCTCGGCGTAGCTGGCGATCGTCTCGTCGATCCGGTCCAGGTGCGCCGCGACGCCCTCGACCAGCCCGACCGCGTAGCCGAGGTGGTCGGGGCGGGGCTGCTCGATCCGCTCCAGGTAGCCGGCCAGGACCTCGACCGGGGGCCGGTCGCGCAGGTCGGCCTCGAAGAGCACGTCCAGCGCCCGCTTGCGCGCCTTGCGGCGCGCCGGCATCTGCTGCTTCGGACCCTCGGCCATCAGGCTCGGCCGAGGTAACGGCCGTCGCGGGTGTCGACCTTGATCTTCTCACCGGTGGTGATGAACAGCGGCACCTGGACCGTGGCGCCCGTCTCGACGGTGGCCGGCTTGTTGCCGCCGGTCGACCGGTCGCCCTGCAGGCCCGGCTCGGTGTAGGTGACCTCGAGCACGACCGAGGTCGGCAGCTCGATGTAGAGCGGGACGCCCTCGTGGGTGGCGACGGTCGCCTCGGCCTCGGGGAGGAGGTAGTTGGCGGCCTCGCCGACGACGCCGCCCATGACCGTGATCTGGTCGAACGTCTCCAGATCCATGAAGACGTAGTCCTCGCCGTCGGCGTACAGGTACTGCATGGTGCGCTTGTCCACGGTCGCCGTCTCGACCTTGGTGCCCGCGTTGAAGGTCTTGTCGACCACCTTGCCGGACAGCACGTTCTTCAGCGTGGTGCGCACGAAGGCACCACCCTTACCGGGCTTGACGTGCTGGAACTCGACGACGGCCCACAGCTCGCCGTCCAGGTTGAGTACCAGGCCGTTCTTCAGGTCGTTGGTGGTGGCCATTTCCTGCCTTGATCATCAATTGGCGGACAGACCCACCAAGTCTACTAGCTGTGTCGAATCGGACCCCGGCCCCAGGTGACGCAGCGTCAGGCGCCGGCGCCGAGCCGGAGCGCCAGGTGGTGCAGGGCGAGCCGGTAGCCGTCCACGCCCAGGCCGCAGATCACCCCGGTGGCCACGGCGGAGACCACCGAGTGGTGCCGGAACTCCTCCCGGGCGTGGATGTTGGAGATGTGCACCTCCACCAGGGGGCCGCGCAGCAGGGCACAGGCGTCGCGGACCGCGATCGAGTAGTGCGACCAGGCGGCCGGGTTGAGCACCACCGCCGCCTCCTCGTCGGCCGCCTGGTGCAGCCAGCCCAGCAGCTCGTGCTCGGCGTCGGTCTGCCGGACCACCACGTCCAGCCCCAGCTCACGCCCGGTCCGCTCGCAGTCTGCCACCAGGTCGGCGTAGCTGGTCACCCCGTAGACGTCGACCTGGCGGGTGCCGAGCCGGCCCAGGTTCGGCCCGTTGAGCACGTAGACCCTCACGAGCTGATCTCCCGGTACGCCTCGGCGAGCAGCTCGTCCGACGGCGCCTCCAGGATCGCCGGGCGGGCGAGCCCGTCCAGCACCACGAACCGCAGCCGGCTGCCCCGGGCCTTCTTGTCCACCCGCATCGCGGCGAGCAGCTCGGGCCAGGCGTCCGCCCGGTAGCCGGTGGGCAGGTCGAGCGCGGCCAGCACGTCGCGGTGCCGGCGCGCGGTCGCCTCGTCGAGCCGGCCGGCGAGCCGCGCGAGGGTGGCCGCGTAGACCAGCCCGACCGCGACCGCGTGTCCGTGCCGCCAGCGGTAGCCCTCGGCCTTCTCGATCGCGTGGGCGAGGGTGTGCCCGTAGTTGAGCACCTCGCGTACCCCGGACTCCCGCAGGTCACCGGCGACCACGTCGGCCTTGACCCGCACCGCGCGCTCGACCAGCTCGCGCAGCACCGGGCCGGTCGGGTCCAGCGCGGCGGCCGGATCCCGCTCCACCAGGTCGAGGATCACCGGGTCGGCGATGAACCCGCACTTGACCACCTCGGCCAGGCCGGCGGCCAGGTCGGCCGGGGGCAGGCTGTCCAGCGTCGCCAGGTCGCAGATCACGCCGACCGGCGGGTGGAACGCGCCCACCAGGTTCTTGCCGGCCGCCGTGTTGATCCCGGTCTTGCCGCCGACCGCGGCGTCGACCATGCCGAGCAGCGACGTGGCGACCGGCACCCAGCGCACGCCGCGCAGCCAGCTGGCCGCGACGAAGCCGGCCAGGTCGGTGACCGCGCCGCCGCCCACCCCGACCACCGCGTCGGTACGGGTGAAGCCCGCCGCGCCGAGCCGGTCCCAGCACGCGGCGGCCACGTCGACGTGCTTGCCCGCCTCGGCGTCGGGCACCTCCACCAGCAGCGGCGCCACGCCGTCAGCGCGGACCCGTTCGGCGAGCCGCTCGGCCAGCGCCTTCAGCGGCGGCGCGTACAGGAAGGCCACCCGCTCCGCGCCGGGCAGCAGCCGGGGCGGCGGGTCGAGCAGGTCGCGTCCCACCAGCACGTCGTACGGCCGTTCGCCGCCGACCGGGATCCGGGTCACCTCGTCCATCGCCGGCAGCCTAGTCCAGCGCCCGGCCCCGGCGCGGCGACTGTCCACTCAGTGGGGCGTTTGTCCGCGCGCGCCCCGGGTAGGGCGGCTGGATGAGCGAGAGCACGCAGCGCACGAGCATCCGGCTCCCCGCCACGATCCTCGGCATCGGGCTGGGTGGCTTCGTCGACGGCATCTTCCTGCACCAGGTCTTCCAGTGGCACCACATGCTCAGCAGCACCAACGCCGACCACGTGGGGATCAGGGACTACCCGGTCGACACCGTGCCGGGGCTGCAGATGAACACGGTGTGGGACGGCCTGTTCCACGTGGTCACCTGGGTGGCGGTGCTGACCGGGCTGGCCCTGCTCTACGCGCGGGTGACCCAGTCCCGGGGCCGACTGTGGCGATCGCCGATGCTCTGGGGCTGGGTCCTGGTCGGCTGGGGGCTGTTCAACCTGGTCGAGGGGGTCGTCGACCACCACCTGCTCGGCATCCACCACGTCCGCACCGGACCGCACCAGACCTGGTGGGACCTCGGCTTCCTCGCCCTCGGCGTGATCCTGATCGCGGTCGGCTGGGCGATCCAGCGGCGGGCCGACGGGGTGGACCTCTGCGCGCCGGAGCGAGGGTGACCCTCGCCCACGCCGGGCACGCCGCCAACGGGTTCCCGGCGACCGCGCTGCTCCCGGCGGTCCTGTTCTGGGCCTACCTGGCCGCCGCGCTGCGGCTGCGGGACCCCGACGGACCGGGCTGGGCACACGGGCGGACCGCGAGCTTCGGGCTGGGCACGCTGCTGGTGGCCGTCGGGCTGCTCCGGCCGGCCGACGACTTCGTCGGGCACATGTGGCAGCACCTGCTGATCGGCATGCTCGCGCCGCTGGCCCTGGTCCTCGGCGCGCCGGTCACGCTGGTGCTGCGCACCCTGGACCGGCGCGCCGGACGCCGGCTGGTGCACCTGCTCCGGCACCCGGTGGCGCGGGTGCTCGGCCATCCGGCGACCGGTCTGCTGCTCACCGCCGGCGGCCTGTGGCTGCTCTACCTGACCCCGCTCTACCGGGCCACGCTGGACAACCCCGCCCTGCACACGCTGGTCCAGGCCCACTTCCTGCTCAGCGGTTGCCTCTTCGCCTGGTCGATCGCCGGGCCGGACCCCGGCCCGCACCGCCCCCGGGTGCCGGTCCGGCTGGTGGTGCTCGGCGTCGGAGTCGCCGCGCACGCCACGATCGCCCAGCTGCTCTACGCCGGCGTCCTCGTCGACGTGCCGGCCGGCGCCGCCGAGCTGCGTGCCGGCGCCACCCTGATGTACTACTTCGGCGACCTGGCCGAGATCGCCCTCGCGCTCGCCCTGCTCGCCACCTGGCGACCGGAACGCCCGGCCCGCCGTCCGGCCGACCGCTCGGCCACCGGACCCGCGCCCGCCCGGGCGTGACCAGCGCGAACGGGTCCACCACCGCGCGGCGCGGGATGCTCGCAGTTCTGCCGCACGCGCCGCGCAGGCTGCTCGCGGTTCTGCCGCATAGCACCACGCGGCGCGCGGACGGCCGCAGCAGTCCGGGCCAGTTCGCCCCGCGAGCCGGCGTCGGGCCGCACGCTGACCGCGTGGTTGGCCGGCGACTCCCACCACCGGCACCCGAGCCGCCCGCACACCCATAGCGTTCCACCCACCAGCGTCGACGGCACCGAGTGGAACACCATGGGTGCCTCAACCCTCCGCAGACACCCACAGCGTTCCACCCACCGGCGCCAACGGCACCGAGTGGAACACCATGGGTGTCACGACACGGCCGGGCTTGCCCCCACCGCGCGCCGGGCCGGGCCGGGCCGGGCCGGGCCGGGCCGGGCCGGGGTCAGGGTTTGAGCAGCGCGGCGATCTCGGTGGCCAGATCCTCCGGGGCACGCCCGTCGGTGACCACCGTCGCGGTCGCCACCTCGGCGTAGAGCGGGCGGCGCTGGTCCAGCAGGTGCTTGAGGGTGGCGCGCGGGTTCAGCGCCAACAGCGGCCGGCCCGCGCCCAACCCGACCCGCCGGATCGCGTCGGGCAGCTCCACCGACAGGTGCACCACGGTGTGGCCGATCAGCGCGGCCCGGTTCTCCTCGGCCAGGACCGCGCCGCCGCCGAGCGCCAGCACCCCGGCGTGCGAGGCCAACGCCGCCGCCACCGCCGCCCGCTCCAACGCGCGGAAGTGGTCCTCGCCCTCGTCGACGAAGATCTCCGGGATCGGCTTGCCGGCCTGCCGCTCGATGTCGGTGTCGGTGTCCCGGAAGTCGACGCCGAGCGCGGCGGCGAGCGCGGTGCCCACCGTGGTCTTGCCGGAGCCCGGCGCCCCGACCAGCACGCAGACCGGTCGGGTGCTCATTTGACGACCAGGCTGTCGAGGTAGCTGGCCAGGTTGCGGCGCATCTCGGCGATCGAGTCGCCGCCGAACTTCTCCACCGCCGCCTCGGCCAGCACCAGCGCCACCATGGCCTCGGCGACGACCGCCGCCGCCGGCACCGCGCACACGTCGGAGCGCTGGTTGATCGCCGTGGCCGGCTCGCCGGTGGTCACGTCGATCGTCGCGAGGGCCCGGTTCAGCGACGAGATCGGCTTCATCGCCGCCTTCACCCGCAGCGGCTCACCGGTGGTGATGCCGCCCTCCAGGCCGCCGGCCCGGTCGGTCACCCGGCGCACCCCGGTCGCCGTCGGCATGATCTCGTCGTGCGCCTCGGAGCCCCGGGAGCGGGCCTGCTGCCACCCGTCGCCGATCTCCACGCCCTTGATCGCCTGGATCGACATCAGCGCGGTGGCCAGCCGGGCGTCAAGCTTGCGGTCCCACTGCACGTGGCTGCCCAGGCCCGGCGGCACCCCGTACGCGAGCACCTCGACCACGCCGCCGAGCGTGTCGGCGGCCTTCTTCGCGGCGTCGACCTCGGCGACCATCCGGGCACTGGCCTCGGCGTCGAGGCAGCGCAGCGGGTCGGCGTCGATCCTTGCCGCGTCCTCCGGCGTGGGCCGCAGGCCGGGCTTCACCGCCACCGGACCCAACTCCACCACGTGCGAGACGATCTCGACGCCGAGCGCCTGCCGGACCAGCGCCTTGGCGACCGTACCGACGGCGACCCGGGCGGCGGTCTCCCGGGCGCTGGCGCGCTCCAGGATCGGCCGGGCGTCGGTGTGGCCGTACTTCTGCATGCCGGCCAGGTCCGCGTGGCCCGGACGGGGACGGGTCAGCGGCGCGTTGCGGGCCTGACTCGCCAGTTCGTCCGGGTCGACCGGGTCTGCGGCCATCACGGTGCGCCACTTCGGCCACTCGGAGTTGCCCACCCGGATCGCCACCGGGCTGCCCAGCGTTACCCCGTGCCGGAGCCCGCCGATGATCTCGACCTCGTCCTGCTCGAACGACATCCGAGCGCCCCGGCCGTAGCCGAGCCGACGCCGGGCCAGTTCGCCGGAGATCTCCCCGGTGGTCACCTCGATGCCGGCGGGTACGCCCTCCAGCAACGCGACGAGGGCGGGTCCGTGCGATTCACCTGCAGTCAGCCAGCGCAACACAGCGGTCAGTGTGTCACGCCCGGTGGTCGCCGCCGTACGCCGGTCGCCGCGTCCCGCCCACCGGACAGGCCACCTCCGCGCGCTGATCTCCCACCAGGTGGCGGTGGTGTTAACAGGGGGCCCTTCCTCTACCGGAGGCGTTAAGAAGGGGCCCTTCCTTACCGCTGCACCGCAGCGCGCATCGCGGCGCGCGGCGCGGCGACGCCGGTGAAGTGCTCGAACTGCCCCACCGCCTGCGCCAGCAGCAGGTCCAGCCCGGAAACCACCCGGCAGCCGGCCGCCAGCGCCGCGGCGGCGAGCGGCGTCGGCCACGGGTCGTAGACCACGTCGAAGAAGACCGACTCCGGCCGCCAGTCGAAGTTGTCCGCGAGCGGGTCGGCGACACCCTTCGGCACGGTGGAGATCACCAGGTCGGCCCGGGCGTGCGCGGGCGCGCCGTCCCACTCCGCGCCGGCCAGCGGCACGCCGACCGCCGCCGCCACCGGGCGCAACTCGTCCACCGCCTCGGGCCGGCGGGCCACCACCGTCACCTCGGCCGCGCCGATCCGGGCCGCCGCCGCGATCGCCGCCCGGGCGGTGCCGCCGGCGCCGAGCACGGTGACCACCGCCCCGGCCACGCAGCCGGCGCCGGTGAGCACCTCGACCATGCCGGTCACGTCGGTGTTGTCGGCGTACCAGGTGCCGTCGGGCCGGCGTACCAGCGTGTTGGCGGCGCCGACGGCGGCAGCGACCGGCGAAACCTCGTCGGCCAGCGCGAGCGCCGCCTCCTTGCCGGGCATGGTCACCGACAGCCCGGCCCACTCCGGGCCGAGGCCCGCGACCAGGCCGGGCAACTCGTCCGCGCCGGCTTCGATCGTCGTGTACGACCAGCCGGTCAACCCGGTCGCCGCGTACCCGGCCGTGTGGATCGCCGGGGAGAGCGAGTGGGCGATCGGCTTGCCGACCACCGCCGCACGGTGGGGGGCCGCCATCAGATGATCCCGGCCTCCCGGGCCTTGGCCTTGTTCTGCTCGTGCTGTTCGGGTGTCTCCGCGAAGGCGGAGTGTCCCTCCTTGTCGATCGCCACGAAGAAGAGCCACTTGCCCGGCGGCGGGTCCAGCGCGCCTTCCAGGGCCTGCTTGCCCGGGTTGTTGATCGGCGTGGGGACCAGACCGGCCAGCTTGCGGTTGTACGGGTTCTTCGGGTTGTTCAGCTCGGACTCGGTCATCTGCTTGGAGGTCTTGGTCCGCTGCCCGGTCAGCTCCAGGTAGTAGTTGACCGTGACGTCCATCTCCAGGCAGTTGCACGGAAAGTCGCCGTAGACCCGGTTGTAGGCGACCCGGGCGACCTTGCCCAGGTCGTCCTTGTTGCCCGCCTCCGCCTGGGCCAGCGACGCGACGATCAACGCCTCGTAGGGCGCGATACGGCGGTCCGACTTCACCTTGTCGGCGTACTGCATCTCGCCCGTGACGGTGAGGAAGTTGTCCACCATCAGCTTGAGCACCGTCTCGGCGGTGGCCTTCGGCGGGATCTCGTAGGTGTCCGGGAAGAGGAATCCCTCGATCGAGGGCTTGATCTTCTTGCCGTCGGAGCGTTCGAACCACCAGTCCGGCACGCCGAGCGCGATCGGATCCTTCGCCGCCGTCTCAAAGTCCTTGACCGGGATGTCCGTCTTCTCGGAGAGCCGCTTGAAGACCGTCTTCGCGGTCAGCCCCTCCGGGATGGTGAGCCCGTTGACGACCCTGTTCTTCAGGTCGAGCATGGCCGCGACCGCCGCGTCACCGCTCATCTGCTTGCGCAGCTTGTACGTGCCGGGCTGGATGTTCTTGCTGCGCGAGTTCTCCTCGGCGGCCTCGATGAACGCCTTGGTGCTCTTCACCACGTCGGCGGCGACCAGCGCGTCGCCCATGTCGGCGATCAGCGCGCCCTGCTTGATCTCGACGATCGCCTCGCCGGTGCCGGAGCCGTCGTAGTCGGGGGTGACGAAGTAGTTCTGCACCCGGTCGAAACCGTAGAACGCGCCGCCGCCGATGCCGCCGAGCAGGATCAGCGCGAGCGCGAGGGCGAGGAGGGTCTTGCCCCGGCCGCCGCCGGACTTGCCCTGCCGCCGGCGCACCGCGCCGCGCCGGTGCCGGCCCTTCTCCCCCCTCTCCGTCTCGTCGAATCCCAGGTCAAGGTCGTCGATCATTGCGTCCGCCTCCGCTGTGCGTCCAGCCAGCTCTGCAGAATCTCCACCGCGGCGGCCTGGTCGACCACCGCCCGTTGGCGCTTTCCCCGGACGCCCCGTTCGGCCAGCCTACGACTCGCGACGACGGTCGACATCCTCTCGTCCGTCAGCGTCACCGGAATCGACCCCATTACATCGGCCAAACGGGTGGCGTAGGCCGAGACGTTCGCCGCCGCCGGGCCGTGCTTTCCGGCGAGGTTGACCGGCAGCCCGACGACGATCCCGACCGCCTCGTGCTCGGCGGCCAGCCGGACCAGCTCGGCCATGTCGGCGGGCACCGCGTCCGGCTCGGCGCTCAGGTCGCGGGCCAGGGTGACCAGCGGGGTGGCGAGGATGCCGTGCGGATCGCTGCGGGCCACGCCGACCCGGACCTGGCCCACGTCCACGCCCAGCCGGACGCCCCGGGCGAACTCGGTCATCCGCCACCTCCCCACCGGTACGGGCCAGGGCGGACCGGGAGGTCCGCCCTGGCGTCGATCAGTGCGCTCATGCCGCGTCCGCGACCGCCTTCTCCACCGTGACCAGCAGGTTCGACGCCTCCGTGGCGGGCAGGCCGCCGCCCTGCGCGAGGTCGTCGCTGCCGCCGCCCCGGCCGGAGAACGCCGCCTTGACCAGTTCCTTGGCGCTCAGGCCCCGCCCGCGTGCGGCCTGGTTGACGGCCACCACCAGCGACGCCTTGCCGTTCGCCCGGGCGGCCACCGCGACCACCGCCGGGCGGGCCGCGTCGATCCGACCCCGGATCTCCTGCGCGAGGATCCGCACGTCGTTGGCCGCCGCGCCCTCCGGCGCCTCGGTGCCCACGTACGCGACCCCGCGCACGTCCTTCGCCTGCGCCGCGAGCGCGCCGGCCCCGCCGAGCACGAGCTGGGCGCGGAGCTTCTCCAGCTCCTTCTCCGCGTCGCGCAGCTGGGTGACGGTCTGCTCCACCCGGTCGGCGACCTGCTCCCCCGGCACCCGGAACAACTCGGCCAGCCGGGACACCAGCAGGTGCTCGCGGGCCAGGAAGCCGAACGCGTCCATGCCGACGAGCGCCTCGATCCGGCGTACGCCGGAACCGACCGACGCCTCGGAGAGGATCTTCACCAGGCCGAGCTGGGCGGAGCGGGCCACGTGCGTGCCGCCGCACAGCTCCCGGGCGTAGTCGCCGACCTCGACGACCCGGACCCGCTCGCCGTACTTCTCGCCGAACAGGGCCATCGCCCCGATCCGGCGGGCCTCCTCCTGGCTGGTGACGAACGCGTGCACTTCCAGGTCGGCCAGCAGCACCTCGTTGACCTGCTGCTCGACATCGTGCAGCACGCTCGGCGCCACACCCGTCGGGGTGTTGAAGTCGAACCGCAGCCGGCCCGGCGCGTTCAGCGAACCCGCCTGGGTCGCCGACTCGCCGAGGAAGTTGCGCATCGTCTGGTGCACCAGGTGCGTCGCGGTGTGCGAGCGGGAGATCGCCCGCCGGCGCGACACGTCGATCTCGGCGTACCCGGTCTCGCCGGTGCGGACCTCGCCGCGCACCACCCGGGCCCGGTGCACGATCAGGCCGGGCACCGGCTGCTGCACGTCGAAGACCTCGACCTGGCCACCGCCGACCGTGATCAGGCCCTGGTCGGGCTGCTGCCCGCCGCCCTCGGCGTAGAACGGGGTGGTGTCGAGCACCAGCTCGACCGTGTCGCCCTCGACCGCCGCCGAGACCGCGGCGCCGCCGGACAGCAGCGCGCGCACCCGGGACTCGCGGTTCAGCTCGGTGTAGCCGGTGAACTCCACCGGGCCGCCGCCGTCGAGCACCGACCGGTACGCCGACACGTCGGTGTGCCCGGTCTTGCGGGCCTGCGCGTCGGCCTTGGCCCGGCTGCGCTGGTCGGCCATCAGCCGACGGAAGCCGTCCGCGTCGACCTGCAGGCCCTGCTCGGCCGCGATCTCCAGGGTCAGGTCGATCGGGAAGCCGTACGTGTCGTGCAGCTGGAACGCCTTGTCACCGGAGAGCGCCGGCTTGCCCGCCGACTTGGTCTCCGCGATCGCGGTGTCCAGGATCGTGGTGCCGGCGCGCAGCGTGGCGAGGAACGCGTCCTCCTCGGCGTACGCGTACTGGGAGATCCGGCCGAACTCCTCGGCCAGCTCCGGGTACGACGGGGCCATGCAGTCGCGCGCCACCGGCAGCAGCTCCGGCAGCGCCCGGTCCTGGTAACCCAGCAGCCGCACCGCCCGGATCGCCCGGCGCATGATCCGGCGCAGCACGTAGCCACGGCCCTCGTTCGACGGGGTCACGCCGTCGCCGATCAGCATCAGCGCGGTGCGTACGTGGTCGGCGATCACCCGCAGCCGCACGTCGTCCGGGTGCGACTGGTTGGCCGCGTGACCCGAGTGCGCGCCGTAGCGCTTGCCGGTCAGCTCGGCCGCCCGGTCCAGGATCGGCTTGACCTCGTCGATCTCGTAGAGGTTGTCCACGCCCTGCAGCAGCGAGGCCATCCGCTCCAGGCCCATGCCGGTGTCGATGTTGCGCGCCGGCAGGTCGCCGAGGATCGGGAAGTCCTCCTTGCCGACGCCCGGACCGCGCTCGAACTGCATGAAGACGAGGTTCCAGAACTCCAGGTAGCGGTCCTCGTCGACCTCCGGACCGCCCTCCCGGCCGTACTCCGGGCCGCGGTCGTAGTAGAGCTCCGAGCACGGGCCGCACGGGCCGGGGATGCCCATCGACCAGAAGTTGTCGGCCTTGCCCCGGCGCACGATCCGCTCGGTGGGCACGCCGGTGGCGCGCCAGATGTCGTACGCCTCGTCGTCGTCCAGGTAGACCGTCGCCCAGATCCGCTCCGGGTCCAACCCGAAGCCGCCCGCCTCGACCGACGTGGTGGCCAGGTCCCAGGCGAGCGGGATCGCCCCGTCCTTGAAGTAGTCACCGAAGGAGAAGTTGCCGTTCATCTGGAAGAACGTGCCGTGCCGGCTGGTCTTGCCGACCTCGTCGATGTCCGGCGTCCGGATGCACTTCTGCACGCTCGTCGCCCGCGCGTACGGCGGGCTCTGCTGACCCAGGAAGTAGGGCACGAACTGCACCATGCCCGCGTTGATGAACAGCAGGTTCGGGTCGCTGATGGCGGGCAGCGGAGCGGACGGCACCACGGCGTGCCCGTTCGCCTCGAAGTGGGCGAGGAACCGCCGCTTGATCTCCGCCGTCTTCATCGCTGGTGCTCCTCCGGGAAAATCTCTCGGTCGCCGATCCGCGGGTCCTCCCGCAGCTCGGCGAACTCGTCGTCGTACGCCTCGCCGCGGGCGAAGGCCTCGTGGATCTCCTGCTCACGCTCGGCCATACCGACCCGGACGTCGTCCACGAAGGCGCGCACCGACTCGACCAGCCCGCCGGCGGACTCGGACAGCCCGCTGGCGATGCCCGCCGGGGTGTACGCCTGCGCGGTCCGGGTGGCCTTGCGGACCACCAGGACGCCCACGGCCAGCCCGATGCCCAGCCAGAACAACCGCCTCATGCTCTCATCCTTCCGCGTACGCCGGCCGGGGTCAGCGGTTGCCGCGCCTGGCGGCCCGGCGCTGCTGCTTGATGGTGTCGCGCACCTCGCGCTCGGTCTCGGCGTGCCGGCGGGCGGAGGCGGCCTTGCGCACGCCGTAGCCGAACGCGGCCACCTTGACCAGCGGGTTGGCGGCGGCGGCGGAGACCACGGTCGCCAGGTTCGCCACGTTCGCGGTGACGTTCTGCGCGTGCGTGGTCATGGTGTCCACCTTGGCGAGCTGGAGGTTGACCCCGTCCAGCGAGGTCTGCACCTGCTCCAGCGCCACGTTGACGTTCTTCACCGTGGTGTTGACGTCCCCGAGCAGCGGCGCGGTGCGGTCGTTCAGGTCACCGATCATGCGGGTCGTCGCGTCGACGGTGTGCCGCAGCCGCAGGATCGGCACCGCCAGCACGAGCACCAGCATCAGGAACGCACCGGCCGCGATCAGCGCAGCGATCTCTCCACCACTCACGCGTATGTCCTCCTCAAGCAGTGTCCCGGCGCCGGACGGCTCCGGGACGCGCGACCGTCCCTACCCACTTCGCGCCACGCCGACCCGGTCACCGGGCGCGGGCGGGCGCGCCGACCCCAGACCCTACCGTCCGTGATGGAAGTCGGCTCACGACGGTGAGGGGGTCGGCTCGCCGAGCGGGTCGTCGGTGAGGGTCGGGTAGGGATCCTCTCCGGTGAGTGACGGATCGGTGGTCGGTGTCGGCCCGGTCCGCTCGTCGTCGATCGCGTTGCGGACCTTCACCGACACCAACGAGCCGGTGCACGCCGCCGCTGCGGGCGCGGGCGGCGCCGACGGCGCCGGTTCCCCGTCCACCGGCGGCGGGGTGCAGGCGGGGTCGCGGACCCACAGGTCGAGCGTGAGCTCGTCCCGACGCCAGCAGGTGTAGCTGCCCTCGACCTTCTCCTCCGGGCAGCGGTCGACCTTCCAGCGTCGCCAGCCGTCCTTGGCCAGGGCCGCCTCATAGACCGTCACCGTCTGCTTCCAGCCCTGCTCCGACTCGACCGCGCGTTCCCGCAGCCGGCAGTCCTGCAGGCACCACCGGCTGCCGCTGACGTTGTCGACCGTCTTGGTGGCCGCCCAGGACGGCACGTCGAGCGCGTCGAGGGTGTCGAAGACCGGGTCGCGGCTGAGTGTGCGCATGCCGAAGTAGAGCGGCACCGCGCCCAGCAGCACGAGGCTGACCAGGGCGAGGATGCCCATCCGCAGTCGACGCCGCTCGCGTACCTGCCGGCGCAGCTCGGACCGGGCGCCGCGCAGGCCGCCGGCCGCCGCGTCGTCGTCGGGGCCGGCCGGTCGCGGCGCCGGCGCGTCGCCGCCGCCGGGCCGGGTCCCCGCCGGCTCCCCCGGGGGTACGACCGCGGCGGCCCGGGCCACCGCCGGCACGCCCGGTCCCGGCCCCGTCGATTCGGGGGCGGGCGGAACGGCCCGGCCGGTGGTGCGCTCCTCCGGCCCGGCGGAACGGGCCACCCCGGCCGCCGCCCGAACGGGCGCCGGTCCACCGACCGGCCCGGGGGCGACCACCGGGCCGGCGGACGGTCCCCGGGTGCCCGGGCGGGGCGGACCGCCGGCGCCGGGCGCGACGGCGTCGTCGGGACGGACCGGTCCAGGCCCGTCGGGGCCAGACGGAGCGGGTCCGGGGCGGACCGGGGACGCGCCCCGGTCCGGGCCGGGACGCCCGCCGTCCACGCCGGGCGGGCGGCCGGCGGCGCGGGTCCGGTCGTCGGCCGGTCCACGCCCGCCGGGACGGCCGCCACCGACCGGCATGCCACCGGTCCGTTCGTGGTCACCGGGCGACGTGGGTCCGCCCGGCCCCATGGGACGACCCGGGCCGCCGGCGGCGCGGTCGCCGGCGCCCGGCGGCACCCCGGGACCGGTCGGGCCACCCGGGCGGTCACTCACCGGTGGCGCGCCGGGACGACCCGCGCGGTCACCCACCGGCGGGCCGCCGGGACGACCCGCACGGTCACCGGCGGCCGGGGCGACGCCCGGACGGGCCGGTCCGCCACCGGCCGTCGACGGCGCGCCGGTGCGGGCGGCGCCCCGGACGGGACCGGCCGGTCCGGGTCGGACCGGCGGCGCGGCCGGGCCGGGCTGCTCGGTGCGGGCCGGCGGCACGGCTGCCCCGGCACGGGCACCCGGCCCGCGGTCGGTAGCGCCGGCACGGGCACCCGGCCCGTCCGGCGGCGTGCCGGCCGGACGACGGGCGGCCGGCATGGCGGGGTCGGTGTGCGGTGTGCGACCGGCCTGCCGCAGCCAGTCGGCGGGGCGCTCCGGCCGCTGCGGTCGCGGCCCGCCGTTCTCGTCGCGGGCGGCCCGACCCGGTGCGGCGGGGACGGAACCGGAGCGGTCGGCCGCGTCGGCCGGGTCGGGCGCGGCGCGCCGGCCGCCGGCCGGGGTGCGGCGGGAGCCGGGCGCGGGCGTCGGGCCGCCGGACACCGGTGCGGCGGAACCCCCGCCGGGCATCTGCGGCGCGTTTCCGCTGCGCGGGACGGCGGGTGGCCGGTCCGGCTCGGCGGCCCGCCGACCGGCGCCCGAGACGGGCCGCGCGGCCGGATCGACCGGCGCGCGGTGGCCACCGGCGGCGGTCGGATCGTCCGGGCGGGCCCGCCGCCCGCCGGCGGAGGCCGCACGGGTGGCCGGGTCGGGGCCGGCCGGGTTCGGGCCGGCGCCCTCCGGCGCGGCGCGACGGCCGGCGCCGGACACCGGTCGCGTGGCGGCCGGGACGTCGTCGGGCCGCGCCCGACGACCCGCGCCGGACACGGGACGGACGCCGGAGTCGTCGGGCAGCGCACGGCGTCCACCGGGCACGGGCGGCATCGCGGGGTCGGTGCGCATCGGGTGGGTTCCGCCGGGAGCCTCGGCGCCGTGCCGGCCGCGCGGGGTGGGTGGCACCGCGACCGGTTGGTCGTCGCCGTCCCCGGGCCGGGGTCGACCCGGGGCGGGGTCGGTCGGCGCGCGCTCGGGTCCCCGTCGTCCGGCGGGCGGAGGGCCGGGCGGTGGGCCGGCGGGACGGCCGACCACCGGCGGTTGCGATCCGGTGGGCTCGTCCGTGCTCCGGCTGTATCGGGAACCGGCCGGCCGGGGCGCCTCGGGCACACCGGGCCAGGGACCGTCGACCGGGCGACGCGGGGCGGCCGGATCCGGTCCGCCCGGCCGGATCGGCGGCGCGGCGGGCCCGACCACGTCGGGGTCTTGTCGCGCGACCGGAGGACGCGGCCCGGGGCGGCCGCCGCCGGGGGTCTCCGGACCAGGGCGGCCTGCGCCGGCACGACCGGGCGAGGTGGGCATCTCGCCACCGGGCCGACCGGGCGCCGGGGGCCCGCCACGACCGGCGCCGGGGGGCGGCGCACCGGGACGACGGGATGTCGGAGGCATCGGCGCGCCGGGGCCGCCGGGCGGCGGCGTCATCGGGTCGGGGCGGCCGGCCGGTGGCACGGTCGCGTCCGGGCGGCCCGACGGCACGCTCGGGCCGGGGCGGCCCGACGGTGGCGCGTCCGGACGAGCGGCGGCGGGCGGGTGCGGCCGGCCGGGTACGGGCGGCGGAGCGGTCCGGGCGGCCGCCGGCGGCGGACCGGTCACCGGCGAGGACCCCGGTCCGACCGGCGGCACCGCCGCGCCGGGACCGGGGGGAGCCGGCGCGGGCGCGCCGGGACCGGCGCCCGGTCGGGGCGGTCGGCCCGACTCGGGCGCGGGTCCGGGCGGGGTGCCCGGGCCCGGTGGCCGACCCGGTCCCGGGACGGGGCCGGCACCGGACCGAGGACCCGGACCTGCCGGCGTCTCCCCCTCCGGGCCCAGCTCGCCCCGTTGCTGCTTGGCCGTGCGCAGGTCGTCGATCCAGCCGAACTCCTCGCCGGCGACGGCCGGATCCGGCTCCGCCTCGGCCCGGCCGCGCCCCCACCGGCGGCCCTTGGCCCGCGGATCGCGCCGCTCGTCGGGGCCGTCCGCCGGCCGCTCCGGACCACGCGCCATCACTACTGACCCCCCTCGGTGACGTCGCCGCCACCTTCGCTCGCCCCGCTGGCCTGCTCGGTGCCCCCCGCCTGTCCCCCGGTCGGGGCGCCCACCCCCGCCCGGGTCGCGGGTGCCGGCAACCCCCGGACGATCCGGCGCAGCACCGGCAGCCGGGTGGCGACGGCCCGCTCCGCGCCGTGCCCGGTGGGCCGGTAGTAGTCCGTCCCCACGAGATCGTCCGGAGCGTACTGCTGGGTGACCACCCCCCGGTGGTCGTCGTGCGGGTAGCGGTAGCCGGCCCCGTGCCCGAGGCCGCGGGCGCCGGAGTAGTGGGCGTCGCGCAACCCGCGCGGCACCGACCCGCCCCGCCCGGCGCGCACGTCGGCGACGGCAGCCCCGATCGCGGTGGTGGCCGAGTTCGACTTGGGCGCGGTGGCCAGGTGGATGACGGCCTGGGCGAGGTTGAGCTGCGCCTCGGGCAGGCCGACGTATTCCACGGCGTGGGCCGCGGCGGTGGCCACCGTCAGCGCGGTGGGATCGGCCATCCCGACGTCCTCACTGGCGAAGATCACCATCCGCCGGGCGATGAACCGGGCGTCCTCGCCGGCGACGAGCATCCGGGCCAGCCAGTGCAGCGCGGCGTCCACGTCCGAGCCGCGCATGCTCTTGATGAACGCGCTGGTCACGTCGTAGTGGGCGTCGCCGTCGCGGTCGTAGCGCACGGCCGCCACGTCGACCGCCTGCTCGGCCACGGCCAGGTCGATGCGGCCGGCGCCGAGCGCGGTCGCGGTGGCCGCCGCCGCCTCCAGCGCGGTGAGCGCCTTGCGGACGTCACCGCCGGCGAGCCGGACGAGGTGGTCCTCCGCCTCCTCGGCCAGGGTCAACGTGCCGCCGAGGCCGCGCTCGTCGGTCATTGCGCGACGCAGCAGCCCGCGCACGGCGTCGTCGTCGAGCGCCTGGAGGGTGAGCAGCACGCACCGGGAGAGCAGGGGTGAGATGACCGAGAAGTAGGGGTTCTCGGTGGTCGCCGCGAGCAGCGTGACCGTGCGGTCCTCGACGGCGGCGAGCAGCGAGTCCTGCTGGGTCTTGCTGAACCGGTGCACCTCGTCGATGAAGAGCACGGTGGGCGGGCCACCGGAGCGGCGCTGCCGCCGGGCGGTCTCGATCACGGCGCGGACGTCCTTCACGCCGGCGGTCAGCGCGGACATGGCCACGAAGCGCCGGTCGGTGGCCCGGGCCACGAGGTGGGCGATGGTGGTCTTCCCGCTGCCGGGCGGGCCCCAGAGGATGACCGACATCGGTGTCGCGCCCTCGACCAGCTGGCGCAGCGGCGCGCCGGGGGCGAGCAGGTGGTCCTGCCCGACCAGTTCGTCGATGCCGGCCGGCCGCATCCGGACCGGCAACGGGGAGTCGGCCCGGGCGGCGGTGAACCCGTCGACACCGCCGGAGCCCGCGGGTGCGCCGGGCGCTCCGGCGGGCTCGCCGAGGGTGAAGAGGGCGTCGGATTCCATCACGAGAACAGTACCGGGCCGGACCGACGGCGCCGGAATCGCGCCGCCGACCCGACCCGGGTGGTCGTTTCCGGTCAGCCGCGGCCCGGACGACGGCCGCGGTACCAGCGGCCGCCACCGCCACCGCGCGGGCCGGAGCCGACGCCGGCCAGGTAGAGCGAGAGCAGCAGGAAGCCGATCAGGCTGAGGGTCCAGTTGTTGAACAGGTCCGGCGCGCCGAAGTTGGTGTTCAGGAAGTCCAGCAGCAGCGCGAAGCCGAACACGATGGCCGCGAGAATGGCGAGCATGTCGTTCCTCCGGTGGGGGTTCCCAGTAGGTCGGCGAGGGATGTACCCGATCGGTCTGTTCGTCAATCTCCACCGTGGAACGGCTCGCCCGGGCGGGTGTCTAGGCTGACGACATGATCACTGCCGACCCGGCGCTGAACGGGCGCGAGGCCCTGCTCGCCGCCACCGGCCACCATCCGTACGCCCGGCACGCGCTCTGGCGTGACCAGGAGGCGCGGGGTTGGCGACGCGACGGCGCGGTGGGCTGGCTGCTCCCACCGGGACAGGGGCCGGCGGGCGGCGCGCTCGGCGCCGCCGGACCGGCGCTGGCGGTCTTCGCCGGTCTGCGGGCCGACGGGACGCTGCGGGCCGGCCAGTCGGTGCACCTGCCCCGGACCGCGCCGGCCGAGGTGGCCGCCCACCTTCCGGTGGCCCGCCTCGACGAGTGGGACTTCCTCTGGACCGCCGCGCCACCGCCGCCGCAGCCGGCGCAGGAGCGGGTGGTCCGGCTCACCGAGGCCGACCACCCCGCGCTCGCCGCGCTCGTCGAGGAGGCCTTCCCCAGCTCCACCTCCCGGCCCGGCGACCCGCGCGTCGTCGACTGGTACGGCATCCGGGACGGTGACCGCCTGGTGGCCTGCGGCGCGGACCGCAGCCGCGGCGACATCGGCTTCGTGGCCGGCCTGACCGTCGCGCCCGGGCACCGGGGCCGGGGGCTGGGCGCGGCGCTGACCGCCGGGATGGCGGCGGCGCTGTTCGCCCGGTACGACCACGTGGCGCTCGGCGTCTACACCGCCAACGTCGGCGCGATCCGGCTCTACCGGCGACTCGGTTTCAGCGGCACGGAGCCGCGCACCTCGGTCCACCTCGGCTGACCGGGACGGCGGTTCGGCGACGGGTGGCGGCCTCCGGCGCGGGTGTGCGGTGGCTACGAACCTGATGACCCGGATGGATCGGGGGGCACGCGTTCCCGCTCGCCTGAGCCGTTCGCGTCATCAGGTTCGTAGCCGGCGGCGACCCTACGGCCGACACCCGTCAGGCGGGCCGGTCGGCGGCGCCGGCCACGGCCGCAGGGTCCGGCGTCGGCACGCCACCCACCGCCCCGGTCACCGGACCCGCCGCCGGCCGCTCCGCCGCCTGGGCGTCCGCCCCGGGCCGGGCCGGTGTGGCGGCAGTGGTGGCACCGTCCGCGGCGGTCCGGCCGGCGCGCCAGGCCGGCAGGTAGAGCGGCGCGGCCACGGCGAGCACCACCGCGCCGACGAGCATGGCGGCCCCGACGCTCGTCGCGTCGGCGAGCGCGGTCAGCACCACCGCGCCGAGCGCCCCTGCCGCTCCGGCCATCATCGAGTTGAGCGAGAGCACGCTGGTCCGGTAGGCACCGTCGACCTGCCGGTGCAGCAGGCCCTGGTGCAGCGGGTTCGAGGCGCCGTGCACGGCGTAGCAGGCCAGGTAGGCCACGAGCACACCGACCGGGCCGGCCAGCAGGCCCATGCCGACCACCGTCGCGCCCTGCAGGATCCGCATCAGCGCGGCGGCCGGCGCGGCGCCGAGGCGGCGCAGCAGGAACGGGGTGAGCGCGGCCCCGGCCGCGTTGGCCAGCCAGGCCGCCGAGCCGGCGGGACCGAGGAGCGCGGCCGCCCGGTCGGCGTCACCGACCACCTCGGACAGCCGGACCGGCAGCAACGACTCGAACGTGACCATGCCGAAGCCCCAGAACAGCTCGACCGCGACCAGGGCCAGCAGCACCCGGTTGCGGCGCAGCAGGCCGACGGCCTGCCCGACCATCCGGGGCGCCTCGACCACCGAGGCGCGCAGCGCGGCCGGGCCGGAGGCGGGTCGCCGTTCGACCAGCAACGCCAGCAGCGCCACGATCGAGACCGCCTGGAGCACGATCGCGACCAGCACCGGCAGGGTCAGCGCGCTGACCGGGCCGACCGGCCCGAGCGCCACCAGGCCGCCGCTGAGCAGCGCGCCCGCGCCGATGGCGACGCCGACGACGGTGCCGGCCCAGCCGAGACCGCGCTCGTACTCGGCGGCCGGGTCGGCGGCCAGCGTGGCGTCGACGTACCAGGACTCCAGTGGGCCGCTGTCGAGCGCCCGGTAGAGGCCCTGCAACGCCCAGACCAGGAAGAACATCCAGAACGAGTCGGCCACCGCCATCAGCGCCAGCGAGGCGAGGCAGACCACCCAGGCGGCCAGCAGCACCGGTTTGCGGCCGAGCGCGTCGGCGAAGCCGCCGGTGGGCAGCTCCAGCGCCAGCACCACCAGGCCCTGCGCGGTGAAGACCAGGCCGATCTGGGACAGCGAGAGCCCGCGCTCCTGCATGAGCAGGATCATCACCGGGATCAGCAGGCCGGCGGGCAGCCAGCGCAAGCCGTAGAGGGTGAGGTAGCGGGACCGAACCTGGCGTACGGACAGCGCGCTCACGACTTTCCCCCGGCCGGCGGCAGCACCGTGCTGAGCGGGAAGGCGGCCAGGTAGAGCTGGACCATCTCGGCGTCGGGGTCGTCCGGGGCGGTCTCGTCCCGGTGCCGTTCGAAGACCGCGAAGACCTCGGCCTTGATCGCCTCCAGCCGGGCGGCCGGGATCCGCATGAAGAAGTCACCCATGCCGTAGGCGTCGCGCCAGGCGGGCGACCACTCGTGGCGCTGCGCGAACCAGCGCTCCGCGTGGTGGGCGAAGAAGCGGACGTAGTCCTCCTCGATCCACTCGATGGCGGCCCGCGCGTCCGGGTCGTCGTCGAAGTCGGAGGCCTCCCAGCTGGTGGCGTCGTGCGCGGCCCGCCAGTAGCGCTGCCGGCCGGTGCCGAGGTGCGGATCCTCGACCACGAGGCCCACCTCGGCGAGCTGACGCAGGTGGTAGCTGGTCGCGCCGGTGTTGGTGCCGAGCATCTCGGCGAGGGCGGTGGCCGTGGCGGGGCCACTGACCCGCAGCGCCCCGATCAGCCGCATGCGCAGGGGCTGGGCCAGGGCGCGCACCTGCCGGTGGTCGATACGCACGGCGCGGTCCTCCGTCCGCTTCTTCTCCTCCATGCAGTGCACAATATCTGTGCACACATCCTGTGCACAAGATGCTTGCAAAGAAAGTGTGCAACTAGCGGTACAGCTCGGCGACCCCACGCAGCCGGGTCCGCAGCAGCCCGACGGCGCGGGCGGAGTCCAGCACCACCTCGGCCGGGCGGTGCAGCCCGGCGCCCGCGATCGTGGTCGTCAGCAGTCCGCCCGCGTCCACGCCGTCGTGCCGCGCCACCAGGACTCCCAGCTCGGCACGGCTCACCGCGTCCGGCCCAGCCACGTTCAGCGGTCCGGCGTAGTCGCCCGGCACCAGCTCCAGCACGGCGGCGGCCAGGTCGGCGACGTGGACCGGGCAGCGCAGCTCGTCGGTGAAGAGCGTCGCCCGGCCGGCCAGCGCGTCCCGGCAGAGCTGGATCTGCTTGCTCCCCTCCCCCACGATCAGCGACGTGCGCACCAGCGCGGCGCCCGGGTCCACCGCCCGCACCGCCGTCTCCGCCGCCGCCTTCGCCGCGCCGTACGCGTGCAGCGGCGTGGGCATGTCCTCGTCCGCGTAGGGCTTCGGCCGCCCGGCGTGCAGCGCGTCGCTGGACAGGTGCACCAGCCGGGCGCCCACCTCGGCGACGGCGACCGCGATGTGGGCCGCCCCGTCCGCCGTGACCGCCCAGTCGTCGTACCGGTAGGGGGTGGCCACGACCGCGTCGGGGCGTACCCCGGTCAGCAGCGCGCGCACGGCGGCGCGGTCGGTCACGTCGAGCCGGCGCGGCGCGACGCCCGGCACCGCGACGGCCGCGCGGTGGTACGTGCCGACCACCCGGTGCCCGGCGGCCACCGCCTGCCGGCACACCTCGGCGCCGAGGAAGCCGCTGGCGCCCACCACGAGCAGGTTCATGTCGTCTCCCCCGAAGATCGAAAAGGCCCGCGTCATCATGACGCGGGCCTGTTCCGAAAGCGAGGATCAGACCGGGTCGGCCACCGGGGCGGCCGGGCCGGCGGTGCCGGCGTGCGGGCCGGCCGGGGCCTTCGGCTTGGCGTCGATGCCGGCCTCGGCGCGCTGCTGCCCGGTGATCGGGGTCGGCGCGCCGGTCAGCGGGTCGAAGCCACCGCGCGTCTTCGGGAACGCGATCACCTCGCGGATCGAGTCCGCGCCGGCCAGCAGCATGCAGACCCGGTCCCAGCCGAACGCGATGCCGCCGTGCGGCGGGGCACCGTACTTGAACGCCTCCAGCAGGAAGCCGAACTTGTCCTGCGCCTCGTCGGGGGTGATGCCGAGCAGGTCGAACACCCGCTGTTGCACGTCGCCGCGGTGGATACGGATCGAGCCGCCGCCGATCTCGTTGCCGTTGCAGACGATGTCGTACGCGTAGGCCAGCGCCCGGTCCGGCGCGGACTCGAACCGGTCCACCCACTCGGCGTTCGGCGAGGTGAACGGGTGGTGCACGGCGGTCCAGCCGCCCTCGTCCGTGCGCTCGAACATCGGCGCGTCGACCACCCAGCAGAACGCCCAGGCGCTCTCGTCGACCAGGTTCGACCGCTTGGCGATCTCGATCCGGGCCGCGCCGAGCAGCTCCTGGGCCTCGCGCGTGTTCGTGCTCGCGGCGAAGAAGATGGCGTCGCCGGGCTTCGCGCCGACCGCGTCGGCCAGGCCGGCCAGGTGCGCCTCGGACAGGTTCTTCGCCACCGGGCCGCGCGGCTCGCCGGTCTCCGCGTCCAGCACCACGTACGCCAGGCCGCGCGCGCCGCGCGCCTTGGCCCAGTCCTGCCAGCCGTCCAGCTCCTTGCGGGTCTGCGACGCGCCGCCCGGCATCACCACCGCGCCGACGTAGCCGCCCGCGTCGATCGCGCCGGCGAACACCCGGAACTCGGTGCCGCGCAGGTAGTCGGTCAGCTCGGTCAGCTCCACGCCGTAGCGCAGGTCCGGCTTGTCCGAGCCGTAGCGGGACATGGCGTCGTGCCAGGTGATCCGCGGGATCGGCCGGGCGATCTCGTGGCCGGCCAGCTCGGACCAGAGCTTCGCCACGATCGCCTCGCCGAGGTCGATCACGTCGTCCTCGGTGACGAACGACATCTCGATGTCGAGCTGGGTGAACTCCGGCTGCCGGTCGGCGCGGAAGTCCTCGTCCCGGTAGCAGCGGGCGATCTGGTAGTAGCGCTCCATGCCACCGACCATGAGCAGCTGCTTGAACAGCTGCGGCGACTGCGGCAGCGCGTACCAGCTGCCCGGCTGCAGCCGCACCGGCACCAGGAAGTCGCGCGCGCCCTCCGGGGTGGAGCGGGTCAGCGTCGGCGTCTCGATCTCCAGGAAGTCCCGCTCGTGCAGCACCGTGCGGGCGAGCTGGTTGGCCTTCGAGCGCAGCCGCATCGCCCTGGCCGGGCCGCCCCGGCGCAGGTCGAGGTAGCGGTACTTGAGCCGGATGTCGTCGCCGGCCTCGATCTGGTCGTCCACCGGCAGCGGCAGCGGCGCGGCCTCGGAGAGCACCTCCAGCGCGGCGGCGGTCACCTCGACCTCGCCGGTCGGCAGGTCCGGGTTCTCGTTGCCCTCGGGGCGACGGGTGACCTCACCGGTGACCTTGACGCAGAACTCGTTGCGCAGCGCGTGCGCGTCCTCCTCGCGGAAGACCACCTGCACGACGCCGGAGGCGTCGCGCAGGTCGACGAAGATGACACCGCCGTGGTCGCGCCGGCGGGCCACCCACCCGGCGAGCGTCACCGTCGAGCCGGCGTCCGCGGCGCGCAGGCTTCCGGCATTGTGGGTACGGATCACGGCTGGCGTCTCCTCAATCTGGTCCACGACTGCTTCCCGCATTCTGTCAGGGCGGACCGGCCGGCTCCCGGGCACCCGGCGGAGCGGCCCGGCCCGGGGGTGTGGCAAAGCCGGGCCGTGACCCGGGCGGACGGTTACCGTGGCCGGGTGCGCGCCGTACCGAGCTGGGCCGTGGCCGTCGCGGCGGCCGCGCCCGCGATGCTGGTGGCGGGATGGACGGTCGCCGGCACCCGCCAGCCTCCCGGTTACGACCCGGTGCGGGACACGATCAGCGAGCTGGCCGGCGAGGGGGCGACCGACCCCTGGCTGATGGGTGGTGTCCTGGTGCTGCTCGGCGTCGCCTACGTCGCCACCGCCGCGGTGCTGCACGCCGCCGGGCTGGCCAGCCGGTTCCTGCTCGCGGTCGGTGGCACGGCCACCGTCGGGTTGCTCGCGTTCCCCCGCCCCGAGGTGGGCGGCTCACCGGCGCACGGTGTGGTGGCCACGGTCGCCGTGCTCGCGCTGTCGCTGTGGCCCGCCGGCTCGGCCCTGCGCCTGCCGCGCGCCGTGCGCCGGGAGGTGGCCGCCTCGCCCACCGGCACGCCCCCGTGGGCGTTCCGCCGGCCGGTGGCGCTGACCGTGACCGCGGTCCTGCTGGTGCTGTTCGGCTGGTTCGTGGTGGAGGTGACCGGCGGCTCGCGGACCGGGCTGGCCGAGCGGGTGGCTGCCCTGGCCGTCGCGCTCTGGCCGCTGGCCGCGGTCCTGTCGGCCCGCCGGGCGCACCGACACTGGGCGGCCTCGGCCGCCGGTACGACGGAACGGGCCGCCGGTCGCCCGGCGGCCCGTCCACGAAAGGCGGATCAGTAGACGCTGACCCCGTAGACGCTGAGCGCCTCGGTGACCGGCTGGAAGTAGGTGGTGCCACCGGTGCGGCAGTTGCCGCTGCCACCCGACGTCATGCCCAGCGCGGTGCTGCCCGAGAAGAGCGAGCCGCCGCTGTCGCCGGGCTCGGCGCAGACGTTGGTCCGGATCAGGCCGTAGACCGAACCCTCGGCGTAGTTGACCGTCGCGTTGGTGGCGTTGACCGAGCCGCTGCGCAGGCCGGTGGTGCTGCCGGAGCGCTGCACGCTCTGGCCCACGTAGGCGTTACCGGCACCGGTGATGTCGCGGTAGCTGCCGTTGTAGAGGTAGACGTTGCCCGGCTGCGAGCCGCTGCTGTAGCGGACGATGCCGTAGTCGTTGCCCGGGAAGCTCGTCCCGGCGCGGGTGCCGAGCAGGCTGGTCTGCGAGGAGTTGCTGTACCAGCTCGACGAGATGTTGGTGCAGTGGCCCGCGGTGAGGAAGTAGTAGGTCGAGCCGCTGCGGACGTTGAAGCCGAGCGAGCAGCGCCCGCCGCCGCCGGCGTAGATGGCCTGGCCGCCGGAGATCCGGGTGCTGAGCGTGCCGGCCTCGGCCTCGATCCGGACCGCGCCACCGGTGCGGGCGGCGGCGGCCTTGACCCGCGCCAGCTTCGCGCCGGTGACGGTGCTGTCGACGGAGACGACGACCTGGTTGGTCGCCGGGTCGGTCCACCAGGCGGTGCCCGGGATCTTGGCGGAGCGCTCCAGCTCGCTGGTGGCGGCCCTGAGCTGCTTGGCGCCGCGGGTGACCAGCTTCGGCGTGGCGCCGGCGGCGTGCACCTGGCGGGCGGCGGCGGCGTCGGTCACCGTGACGACCATCGTGCCGCTGGCGTCGGCGTACGCGCCGGCGGCCCGGTCGCCGAGCTTGGCCACGAGCGTGGCGGCGGCGTCGGGGGAGGCGGGGGCGGGGGCGGCCTGGGCGGGGGCGCCGAGCAGGGAGCCGGTGGCCAGGGTGCCGGCCAGGGCGACGGCGGCGGCGCGACGGAGCGTGGACCTCGTGGGTCGCATGTAACAACCTCCGAATGGGGGTGAACGGGCGCTGTCATGGGTAAGCGCCCGAGGACGACCCGGGCGACCTGGGGAAACCGTCCGGGCTGACCAAAGTATTCACATATTTAAGATCGTAAGCAAGACATGACTTTGCCCGGATTCGCACCCGGCCCGATGTAACGCCGTGGCAACAACATCGACATGGAGTGTCAGAGCCGCTCAGGGCGGTCAGACGCGACGGCGGGCCCCCGGGCCGGGTCGGGGCAGCACGTCGCGCGGCTCGACCACGTCGTGCCCGTCGGCGCAGCGCAGCCCGACCCGGACCTCGGCGCCGCAGTCGCGGTGCGCCACGCTCAGCGGCGAGCCCTCCGGGTCGGCGAGGTAGCGGTCGCCCCACCCGAGCACCGCGACCAGCACCGGCGGGCGCAGCGGCCTGGAGCTGCTGCGCGCGATGATCGCCGGCGAGCTGGCCGGGCCGCCGGTCATGCACCTGATCGACATGGCCCGGATGGAGGCCGACGAGGGGCGCGTGACGGTCGAGCTACTGCCGCAGGAGTTCCACTACAACCCGCTCGGCACCGTGCACGGCGGGGTCCTCTCCACGCTGTTGGACACCGCCGCGGGCTGCGCCGTGCACACCACCCTGCCGGCCGGCGTCGGCTACACCTCGCTCGACCTCAACGTGAAGTTCCTGCGCCCGGTCACCGTGGACAGCGGCACGCTGCGCTGCGAGGGCACCGTGCTGCAACGCGGTCGCCGCACCGCCCTGGCCGAGGCCCGCCTCACGGACCCCGCCAACCGCCTCGTCGCCCACGCCACCTCCACCTGCCTCCTCTTCCCCCTCGACCACCCCGCCTGACCCGCCCCCTCCCCCTCCCCCTCCCCCCCGCGATCTTGCACTTTCGGCCCACGGAACGCCTGATCCACGGCTTCTGCCCGGGCAGCAACTGCAAGATCGCCGAAGGGTGGGGTTAGCGGGGGGTGGTCAGGCGGGCGGCGCGGGCGGCGCGGCGCTCCTCGAAGCGGGACGCCTGGGTCTCCAGGGTGTCCAGGTGGGCGGCGATCTGGTCGCGGGCGGCCTCGCCGTCGGCGTCCAGGCCGGTCACGTCGAACAGGTTCCACTGGCGCAGCACCGGCATCACCACCTCGTCCCGGTGCTGCCGCAGGTCGTAGATCCCGGCCAGCGCGATCGCCACCGACTTGCGGGCGAAGCCGTCGATGCCCACGCCGGGCATCTGGAAGTCGGCCAGCACGTCGGCGACCGCCCGCATGGCCTGGCTCGGCGCCAGCTCGACCGCGGCGCCGAGCAGGTTGCGGTAGAAGACCATGTGCAGGTTCTCGTCCGCCGCCACCCGGGCCAGCAGCGCCTCGCACGCCGGGTCGCCGGTGGCCCGGCCGGTGTTGCGGTGCGAGATGCGGGTGGCCAGCTCCTGGAACGACACGTACGCCAGCGAGTGCAGCACCTCGTCGTCGTGGACGTTGTGGTAGCCGGCGGACATGTGCACCATCCGGGCCCGCTCCAGCGCCACCGGATCCACCGCCCGGGTCACCGTGAGATAGTCCCGGATCGCGGTGCCGTGCCGCCCCTCCTCGGCGGTCCACCGGTGCACCCAGGTGCCCCACGCGCCGTCACGCCCGAAGAGCGTGGCGATCTCGTGGTGGTACGAGGGCAGGTTGTCCTCGGTGAGCAGGTTGACGATCAGCGCGGTGCGGGCCACCTCGGGCAGCGTCGAGTCGGTCTCGGACCAGGCCTCGCCGCCGAGCGGGCCGTCGAAGGTGCGCCCGTCGCTCCACGGCACGTACTCGTGCGGGAACCATTCCTTGGCCAGCGACAGGTGGCGGTCGAGGTTCTTCTCGACCACGGGCTCCAGTTCGGTGAGCAGGGCGGTCTGGCTGAGCACGGACACGACGTTCTCCCTACGGTGGCGTAACTTACGCCACCGTAGGTCCAAACGTCGTCAGGCGCCAGTGCCGGCCGGACCCACCAGCGGTGTGAGGTCCGCCCGGGGCGGCGTCCACTCGCCCGCCGCCGCGGCCACCTGCTCACCGGAACGGATGTCCTTCACCTCGTCGCCGTCCGCGCCGGGGAACCAGACGTACGGGATGCCCCGCCGCTCGGCGTACCGGATCTGCTTGCCGAACTTCGCCGCGGACGGCGACACCTCGGTGGGCACACCCCGGGACCGCAGCGTTGCCGCGACCGCGTCGCTGGCCGCCCGATCCTCCTCGGCGGTGACCGCGACCAGCACACACGTCGGCACCGACCGGGACACCGACAGCGCCTCGGCGCCGAAGAGCAGGCCGAGCATCCGGGTCACCCCGATCGAGATGCCCACCCCGGGGAACCGGACACTGCCCGCACTGGCCAGGTTGTCGTAGCGGCCGCCGGAGCAGATCGAGCCGAACCGCTCGTAGCCGATCATCTGCGTCTCGTAGACCGTGCCGGTGTAGTAGTCCAGGCCCCGGGCGATGCGCAGGTCCGCGACGCAGAGGCCGGGCGCGTGCGCGGCGGCGGTCTCCACCACGGCGGTCAACTCCGCGATGCCCTCGTCGAGCAGGGGATCGCTCACCCCGAGGGCGCGCACCGCGTCGGCGAACGAGGCGTCGGGCGCGGAGATCTCGGCCAGCGCGAGACACGCCTTGGCCTGGGCCTCGCTCGCCCCGGCGGTCTCGGCCAGCAGATCGGCCACCTTCGCCGGGCCGAGCTTGTCGAGCTTGTCCACGGCGCGCAGCGCCGCCTCCGGGTCGGTCAGCCCGATGCCCCGGTAGAAACCCTCGCAGATCTTGCGGTTGTTGACCTGGATCCGCACCGGCGGGATGGGCAGCGACCGCAGCGCGTCACCGATCACCAGCGGCATCTCGGCCTCGTAGTGCGCCGGCAGCGAGTCCCGGTCGACGATGTCGATGTCGGCCTGGAGGAACTCGCGGTAGCGGCCCTCCTGCGGCCGCTCCCCCCGCCACACCTTCTGGATCTGGTAGCGGCGGAACGGGAACTGCAGCTTGCCGGCGTTCTCCAGCACGTAGCGGGCGAACGGCACGGTCAGGTCGAAGTGCAGGCCGAGCGCGTCGTCCCCGGCCGGGCCGTCGGCGTCGGCCTGCAACCGGCGCAGCAGGTAGACCTCCTTGGAGGTCTCCCCCTTGCGCAGGAGCTGGTCGAGTGGCTCCACCGAGCGGGTCTCCAGCGGGGAAAAGCCGTACAGCTCGAACGTGGCGCGGATCCGGTCGAGCACGAACTGCTCGATCATCCGCTGGGCCGGCGTCCACTCGGGGAAGCCGGAGATGGGCGTGGGCTTGCTCATGGCGTGCTCCTCGAACCCGCGTCGGCGGGGACGTTCGTCGCGGTCAGAGACCGCGGGTGGGCGCGGCCGGGCGCGCGGACCCCGCCACCTCGACGAGGTAGGGGTTGGTCGCGCGCTCGCGGCCGATGGTGGTCGCGGGACCGTGGCCGGGCAGGACGACGGTGTCGTCGGCCAGCGGGAGAACCTTCTCCCGGAGGCTGGCCAGCATGCGGGGCATGCTGCCGCCCGGCAGGTCGGTGCGCCCGATCGAGCCGGCGAAGAGCACGTCGCCGGAGAGGCAGATCTCGTCGGCCTCCCAGGACGAGCCGGCGCCGGGCATCCGGAACAGCACCGACCCGCCGGTATGGCCGGGGGCGTGGTCGACGGTGATCTCCAACCCGGCCAGCGACAGGGTCGCGCCGTCGGTCAGCTCGGCCACGTCGTCGGGCTCGGCGTAGGGCAGGCGACCGCCGAAGAGCGCGGTGAGGTCCATCGAGAGCGCCTTGGACGGGTCGGCCAGCAGCTCCCGGTCCTCCGGGTGGACGTAGGCGGCGATGCCGCGCGCCCCGCAGACCGGCGCGACCGAGAAGGTGTGGTCCAGGTGCCCGTGGGTGAGCAGCACGGCGGCCGGGTGCAGGCGGTGCTCGGCGAGCACCTCGTCGAGCCGGTCGAGCACCCCGATGCCGGGGTCGACCACCACGCACTGCTCCCCCGGAGCGGTCGCCACCACATAGCAGTTGGTGCCGAAGGCGTCCGCGGGAAAGCCGGCCACGAGCACGTCCGTCCCCTTTCCGTCCGGTCGTCGTCCTCGCCCAGCAGCCTAGTCGCACCGGCGAGCGGGTTTCGCCCGCCACCGGACCCGCCCGCCCCAGGGGTCCCAGTGACACCTCCCGATAAACGCAGGCGGGACCTCGTACACCACATTCACAGTCGCTACCCGTACACTCTGGCGGGCGTGTGGCGTGGCGCACCCCGACCGGGACGGCGGGCGGCGTCGGCGACGCCGGCGACGATCAGGCAGAGGAAGGGGAGCACCTGTGGCTTCCAGCAGGGACCGGCAGCGCAAACTGGCGCGGGCCAAGCTCGACCGGCAGCTCGCCCGGCGGGCCGCGGCCGCGAAGCGCCGCCGGCAGATCCAGGCCGGTGTCGGCGCCGCGGTGGTGCTCGCGCTGATCGTGGCCGGTTCGGCCTGGGCGCTCGGCGCGTTCGACTCCGATCCGGAGAAGCCGACCGCCGAGGACGTGTGCCTCTGGACCCCGCAGGACGGCGCGGCGAACACCAACCTCAAGGACGTCGGCACCCCCGCCACCAAGGACCTGCCGACCGAGGGCACGCGGTCGATGACGATCACCACCAACCAGGGTGGGCCGATCACCGTCGGCCTGGACCTGGCCGACGCCCCGTGCGGCGCGGCGAGCCTCGCGCACCTGGCCAGCCGGTCGTTCTACGACAACACCACGTGCCACGAGATCACCACCGAGGGCGCGCTGCGCTGCGGCGACCCGAGCGGCACCGGGATCGGCGGGCCGACCTACTCGTTCTACAACGAGAACGTCCCGTCCGCGCCGGAGCCCAGCCCGTCGGCCTCGCCGGCGCCGGGGCAGCCGCCGGCGTACCCGAAGGGCACGGTCGCCATGATCGGCAACCCGCCCGGCACCAACGGCAGCCAGTTCCTGATCTTCTTCAAGGACTCCAACCCGGCCAAGCCGGACTACAGCGTGGTCGGCCGGGTCACCGGCGGCCTCGACGTGGTGGAGAAGATCGGCGCGCTCCCGACCGTGGACAATGGCAGCGGCGCCAAGGTCAAGCCGAAGACGGACGTGGTGATCCAGAGCCTCACCGTCAGCGAGCCGAACGCCGCGCCGGCCGCGTCCAGCGCGCCGGCGAGCAGCCCCAGCGCCGGCTGAGTCGACGCTGATCCACCCATGACTCGACGGCGCGCGGCGCCGTCCCCCGATACCCAGCAGGTGAGGAGAGACCGTGACGTCCACGAGAGACCGCCAGCGCGCGGCGGCGCGGGCCCGGCTCGAACGGGAGATGGCCGAGCGGGCCGGCAAGGCCCGCAAGCGCCGGCAGACGCAGGCGATCGTCGGCGCCGCCGCCGTGCTGGTGCTCGTCGTGGCCGGCACCGTCTGGCTCGCCACCTCGCTCGGCGACGATGACGACGACAAGCAGGGTGGCACCGCCGCCGGCTTCGTCCAGTGCGCCTACACCGAGGTGCCCAAGGAGGGCCGGCCGGCGCAGATCAAGGACGTCGGGCTGCCGCCGGCGGAGCAGGCCGCCAAGGGCACCCAGACGATGACGATCGACACCAACCTGGGCCCGATCACCGCCAAGCTGGACCGCGCCAAGGTGCCCTGCACCGCCGGCAGCTTCACCCACCTGGCCAGCAAGGGCTTCTTCGACAACACCAAGTGCCACCGACTGGTCACCCAGGGCATCCAGGTGCTCCAGTGCGGCGACCCGAGCGCGACCGGCAAGGGCTGGCGGGACACCGACGGCACCGGCGGGCCGAGCTACAACCTGGCCGAGGAGAACCTGCCCACCGACAAGCGCCCGCCCTACCCGGAGGGCGTGATCGCGATGGCCAACTCCAGCCAGCCGGGCAGCACCGGCAGCCAGTTCTTCATCGTGTACGGCGACTCGCAGCTCGACCCGAACTACACGGTGCTGGGCACGATCACCGGCGGGATGGACGTGGTGAAGCAGGTCGCGGCGGCCGGCGACGACGGCGCGTTCGCCCAGCAGGCCGGCGGCGGTCACCCGAAGAAGGAACTCGTGATGACCAAGGTGAACCTGAGCCCGATCCAGGGCTGAGCACCCGCACGACGACGAAGCACCCGCCGGCTGGGATCAGCCGGCGGGCGCTTCCGTGTGCGGGGTGGGCGGCTCAGGCCCCCGACGTGACCCGGTACGCGTCGAAGACGCCGTCGACCTTGCGCACCGCGGCGAGCAGGTGCCCGAGGTGCTTCGGGTCGGCCATCTCGAAGCTGAACCGGCTGACCGCCACCCGGTCCCGGGTGGTGGTGACGGTGGCGGAGAGGATGTTCACCCGCTCCTCGGAGAGCACCCGGGTGACGTCGGCCAGCAGCTTGTGCCGGTCCAGCGCCTCCACCTGGATGGCGACCAGGAACGTGGAGGCGGAGGTGAGCTTCCAGCTCACCTCGACCACCCGCTCGGGCTGGGCGCGCAGGTCCTCGGCGTTGGCGCAGTCGTCGCGGTGCACGCTGACCCCGCCGGAGCGGGTGACGAAGCCGAACACCGAGTCCGGCGGCACCGGCGTGCAGCACCGGGCCAGCTTGATCCAGACGTCGCTGACGCCGCGGACCACCACGCCCGGGTCGGCGCTGCTCTGCCGGCTGCGCGGCGGCCGGGTGGCGACGGCGGTCTCGGCGATGTCCTCCGCCGCGCCCTCCTCGCCGCCGTAGGAGGCCATCAGCTTCTGCACCACCGACTGGGCGGAGACCTGGCTGTCGCCGACCGCCGCGTAGAGCGAGGCCACGTCGGCCAGGTGCAGGTCCCGGGCGATCGCCATCAACGCGTCCGAGGTGAGCATCCGCTGCAACGGCATGCCCTGCTTGCGCATCGCCTTGACGATCGCGTCCTTGCCGGCCTCGATCGCCTCCTCGCGCCGCTCCTTGTTGAAGTACTGGCGGATCTTGGTGCGGGCGCGCGGGCTCTTGACGAAGCCCAGCCAGTCCTGCGTCGGCCCGGCCGTGTCGGACTTCGACGTGAAGATCTCGATCACGTCGCCGTTGGACAGCGTCGACTCCAGCGGCACCAGCTTGCCGTTGACCCGCGCGCCGATGCACTTGTGCCCGACCTCGGTGTGCACCGCGTACGCGAAGTCGACAGGCGTCGAACCGGTCGGCAGCGGGATGACGTCACCCTTGGGGGTGAAGACGTACACCTCCTGGCTGGACAGGTCGAAGCGCAGCGCGTCCAGGAACTCGCTCGGGTCGGCCGCCTCGCGCTGCCAGTCCAGCAGCTGCCGCAGCCAGGTCATCTCGTCGATGTGCGCCGGCGGGCCCACCACCGGGGTGCCCTTGTGCTCCTTGTACTTCCAGTGCGCGGCGATGCCGAACTCGGCGGTGCGGTGCATCGCGTAGGTGCGGATCTGCATCTCCACCGGCTTGCCGGTGGGCCCGATGACCGTCGTGTGCAACGACTGGTACATGTTGAACTTGGGCATGGCGATGTAGTCCTTGAACCGGCCCGGCACCGGCTGCCAGTTGGCGTGGATGACCCCCAGCGCCGCGTAGCAGTCGCGCACCGTGTCGACCAGGATCCGCACCCCGACCAGGTCGTAGATGTCGTTGAAGTCGCGCCCCCGCACGATCATCTTCTGGTAGATCGAGTAGAGGTGCTTCGGCCGGCCGGTGGTCTCCGCCTTGATCTTGGCGGCCTTCAGGTCGGTCGACACCTTCTGGGTCACCTGGCGCAGCAGCGCCTCGCGCTGCGGCTGGTGCTCCCCGATCAGTCGGTTGATCTCCTCGAACCGCTTCGGGAACAGCGTGCCGAAGGCGAGATCCTCCAGCTCCCACTTGATCGTGTTCATACCGAGGCGGTGCGCCAGCGGGGCGAGGATCTCCAGCGTCTCCTTGGCCTTCTGCTCCTGCTTGGGGCGGGGCAGGAAGGTCAGCGTCCGCATGTTGTGCAGCCGGTCGGCCAGCTTGATCACCAGGACCCGCGGGTCCTTCGCCATGGCCACGACCATCTTGCGGATCGTCTCCGCCTTGGCCGCGTCGCCCAGCTTGACCTTGTCGAGCTTGGTGACGCCGTCGACCAGCAGCGCGACCTCACCGCCGAAGTCGGCCCGCATCGCGTCGAGCGTGTATTCGGTGTCCTCGATCGTGTCGTGCAGCAGCGCCGCGACCAGCGTCGTGGTGTCCATGCCCAGGTTGGCCAGGATGGTCGCCACGGCGAGCGGGTGGGTGATGTACGGGTCGCCGGACTTGCGGTACTGACCCGAGTGCCAGCGCGCGGCCGTGTCGAAGGCGCGCTGCAGCAGCCGGGCGTCGGCCTTGGGGTGGGCGTCCCGGTGGGTGGAGATCAGCGGCTCCAGCACCTCGCTGACCTGCGAGGTCTGCCAAGGCGCGTTGAACCGGGCCAGCCGGGCGCGTACCCGACGGCCGGTCGGCGCGTTGGAGAGGGCGAACCCGCCGCTGGTCGAGGGGTCGTCGGTCGGGAACGGCACCACGACCGCGCCGCCGTCGGCCGTCGCGTCGGGCACGCCCCCGGTGGCGCCGGTCGCCCGGGCCGGAGGATTGCCGCTGCGCTCGGTCACCGAGCCGTCCGCGTCGCCTGTCGGGTGCACCGTGCCCTCCACCGGAGGGACGACATCGTGGGACACCGGCCTCCTCACCGCTCGCCGGGGATGCGTCGGCCGTGCGGCCGACGTCTGGTTCAACCGACCCGGGGGTCGGTGTTGTTCCGCGCCGGTCACCGGGGCCGGGCCCCGGCGGCTCGCCGCCCCGGACGGTCGCCCGCCCGGTCAGGCAAAGGGCAATGGTACCCGTACGCAGGGTACGCCGCCGCTCCGCCGGACGGTCCGAGCCGGTCGCGCCGACCGGCCGGCGGGTCAAACGGTCAACAGGGCATGGACCGGACGCGGGGCGAGCCGTTCCCGGCCCTTGAGGAAGCCCAGCTCCAGCAGGACGGTGAAACCGGAGACCGTGCCGCCGGCCCGCTCCACCAGGTCGAGGGTGGCCTCGGCGGTCCCGCCGGTGGCCAGCACGTCGTCGAGGACGAGGACCCGGTGCCCGGCGGTGAACGCGTCCTGGTGCACCTCCAGCGTGGCCTCGCCGTACTCCAGCGCGTAGGAGGCGGAGTGGGTCGCGCGGGGCAGCTTGCCGGCCTTGCGCACCGGCACCACACCGACCCCGGTGGCGTACGCCACGGCCGCCGCCAGCACGAACCCGCGCGCCTCGATCCCGGCGACGGTGTCGAACGAGTCCGGCCCGTGGTAGGCGATGATCCCGTCGATCACCTCGCGGAACGCGACACCGTCGGCGAAGAGCGGCATCAGGTCCTTGAACATGACCCCCGGCTTGGGGAAGTCCGGCACGTCGAGCAGCCGGCTCGCGACCAGCTGGGCGACCTCCGGGCCGCTGTCTCCCCGTACGCCGGCGGTGTGGGTCTCCGTCACGGTGCGTCCCATGTCCTCTCGAAACGACGACGGCGTCCGTCATGCCGTGACACCAGCATGACGGACGCCGTCCGGTCGGTTCCGTCCGGGTCAGCGGCGCTTCGCGCCGCCGGGCCGGTTGCCCCCGCCGCCGGCGGGGCGACCGCCCCGGGCGCCGCTGGGACGCTTGCCGGCCGGCCGGGCGCCGACCTTGGGCGCGGCGCCGGCCAGCGCTGCCGCGTCCGGGTCGATCGGCTCGTCGCCGACCGGCGCGGCGCGCGGCGCGCCCTTCGGGGTGATCTCGCCGCGGGCGAGCGCCCCTCGGCGGGCGAGCACCCGCTTGTTGTGGGCGCTGATCCGCGGGTCCTGGTTCTTCAACAGCACCAGCAGCGGGGTGGCCAGCAGGATCGAGGTCAGGAACGCCACCGCCATACCGACGAAGAGCACCAGGCCGAGGTCCTTCAGCGTGCCCGCGCCGAGCAGGCCGGCGCCGATGAAGAGCAGACCGCCGACCGGCAGCAACGCGACGACCGAGGTGTTCAGCGAGCGCATGAGGCTCTGGTTGAGCGCCAGGTTGGACGCCTCGCCGTAGGTGAGGTTGTTGTTCGCGGTGATGCCCCGCGTGTTCTCCTGCACCTTGTCGAAGACCACCACCACGTCGTAGAGCGCGAAGCCCAGAATGGTGAGGAAGCCGATGATCGTCGACGGGGTGACCTCGAAGCCGACAAGCGAGTAGATGCCGGCGGTGAGGACCAGGTTGGTCAGCAGCGAGGCGATCGCGGCGACCGCCATCCGCCACTCGAAGCGCAGCACCAGGTAGATCGACACCACCGCGATGAAGATCAGCAGACCGAGCAGCGCCCGCGAGGTTACCTGGCTGCCCCACGCCTCGGAGACCTGGCTGCCGCTGATCTGGTCGGCCTGGATCCCGAACTCCTCCGCCATCGCCGCCTTGGCCGCGTTGGCCTGGTCCTGGCTGAGCTGCCCGGTGCGCATCTCGTAGGTCTCGCCGCCGGCGCCGCCGACCTTCTGCGCGGTGACCACCTCGACGCCGGGCGCCTCCTTGGCCAGCACGTCGTCGACGGTGCGTTCGGCCTGGTCGAGCGTGCCGACGCTGGCCGGCACCTGGAACGAGTTGCCGCCGGCGAACTCGATGCCGAGGCTGAAGCCGCGGATCGCGAAGCTGAGCACGGCGATCAGCACCAGCGCGCCGGCGACCGCGAACCACACCTTGCGCTTGCCGACGATGTTGAGATCGGCCTCGCCCCGGTAGAGCCGGGCGGCCAGACCACTCTTCGCCATCTCAGGCCTCCTTGACGCGCGGGTTGCGGGCGGCGCCCGGCTCTGCCGACCGGGCCGGCAGCGCCCGACCCAGACCGCTGACCCGCGGGGACAGGAACGCCCGGGTGCGGGCGAACATCGTCATGATCGGGTGGCGGAAGAGGAACACGACGACCAGGTCCAGCACGGTCGCCAGGCCGAGCGCGAAGGCGAAGCCCTTCACCGCGCCGACCGAGACGATGTAGAGCACCACGGCCGACATCAGCGTGATGGCGTTCGCCGAGATGATCGTCCGGCGGGCCCGGATCCAGGCCCGCGGCACCGCGCTGCGCGGGCTGCGACCCTCGCGGATCTCGTCCTTCAGTCGTTCGAAGTAGATGACGAACGAGTCCGCCGCCACACCGAGCGAGACGATCATGCCGGCGATGCCGGCGAGCGTCAGCGTGAAGCCGATCGACCGGCCGAGCACCACCAGCGCGCCGAAGACCAGCAGCGCGGAGAGCACCAGGCTGAGGAAGATGACCGAGCCGAGCAGCCGGTAGTAGAAGAACGAGTAGATGATGACCAGCAGCATGCCGATGCCGGCCGCCAGCAGGCCCGCCTTGAGGTGGCTGTCGCCGAGCGTCGCGGTGACGTTCTGGCTCTCCTGCGGCTCGAACGTCACCGGCAGCGCGCCGTAGCGGAGCTGGCTGGCCAACGCGTTCGCCGACTTGTTGTCGAAGCTGCCGGTGATCTGCGAGTCACCGGTGAGCACGCCCTGGATCTCCGGCGAGGAGACGATCCGGTTGTCCAGCACCACGGCGACCCGGCACTTGCCGTCCTGGCCGAGCGCGGTCTGGTCGCAGGCCTGACCCTCGTTGTTGAACGACTCGCGGGTCAGCGCGGTCCACTTCTCCTGGCCGCTGCCGGTGAAGTTGAGGCTGACCACCCACTGGCTGGTCTGGTCGAGCTGGGCGGAGGCGTTCTTGACGTCGGTGCCCTCGACCTTGGCCACGTCGAGCAGGTTCTTCGCGCCGGCCTCGCAGGCCACCACCCGCTGCTTCGGGTCGTTGATCGAGCCGGCCGGCCGCTTGTCGAGCTGGGCGCAGGTGATGGTGGGGACGTTGAACTGCATGTCCGCCGGCAGCACCGCGATCTCCTGCGGGGAGAGCGTGCCGAACGGCTTGAGCTTGTCGGCCAGCGACGGGTCGGTCGCCAGGTCGGCCGGGGCCTTGAGGCCGGAGGCGGCGCCCCAGGCGGCCGCGCCCACCTTCTGCTCGACGGCCTTGCGCTGCTGCTCGATGCTCTGCGGCACCGGGGCGGCGCTGGCGCTCGGGCTCGGCGCGGCGGCGCTCGGCGAGGCCGACGGCGTCGGCGTGGCGCTGCCGCTCGGTGCCGGCGCCATCCCACCCTGACCGCCGGCGCTCGGCGACGCGGAGACCTTGGCGCTCGCGCTCGGCTTGGGCGAGGCGCTGCCGGTCGGCTTCGCGGACGCGCTGCCCGACGGCTTGGGGCTGGCACTGCCGGACGGAGCCGGGCTGGCGCTCGGGCTCGGCGGCGGGGCGAGGGCCGCGCCGGTGCCGTCGGTGGCCTTGAGCACCTTGCGGAAACGCAGCTCGGCGGCCTCACCGACGTCGGTCAGGTCGCGGTTCTGGCCGGGCAGGGAGATGACGATGTTGCGGTTGCCCTCGGTGACCACCTCGGCCTCGGCCACGCCGTAGGCGTTGACCCGGCTCTCGATGATCTGGCGCGCCTCTTCGAGGTTGTCGGCGGTCGGCGGCTTGCCGTCGACCGTGTTGGTGGCCTCGAGCGTCATCCGGGTGCCGCCGATGAGGTCCAGGCCGAGCCGGGGCTCCAGCCGGTCCTTCCAGCCACCGCTGGCGCCGCCCGAGAAGAACACCAAAAGATAGAGGACGACGAAGATGAACCCGAGCACGGCTAGCTGCCGTCCGGGGCGCATCTGTCCCTGAGGTGGTGCCACGGCTGTCCTGTCTCCCTGTACGGTCGCGCCGCTTCCGCGGCGGCGACATCTGTCGGGCCGGGGGTGTCCGCCCGACTGCTCCGGCTGGTCGGCCCCGGCGGACGGCACGCCGGCCCGGACGCGACGCGGGGGCGCCGCGCGGGCCTGCCCGCGTGCCGGCGTCCGACGCCGACCCAACTATCCACTTGTGCGGGTGTCCCCGCTGCCCCGTCCTGGGGCGGGCGGTCACTCCTTGACCGGCTCGGCTTCCTCGCTGATCGTCTCGGCCGCCGGCGCCTCGGCCCGCTTGATCACCCGGGCCACGGCCGGGCGGGCGTAGCGGGTCTGCACGCCGGGAGCGACCTCCAGCAGGACCGTGTCGTCCTCGACCACGGTGACCGTGCCGTGCAGGCCGCCGATGGTGACCACCTCGTCGCCCGGGGAGAGGGCGGACTGCATCTGCTCGGCCTCACGGCGGCGCTTCTGCTGCGGACGGATCATCATGAAGTACATGACGACGAAGAGCAGAGCGATCATGAGGATCGGCGTCAGACCGCCGGCTCCCCCGCCACTCGCTGCTGCGTAAAGCACGGTGTCGACCTTCCGGTTGGCCCCCGCCGGCCCCGGAGGGCACCGCAGCGGAGGCGGATTCTCACGTCCTGTACAGACCGCGGCGAAGTCTAGTCCCTGCTCCTGAGAACACCGAATGCGGCACAGATCACGTTCGGATCACGGCTGATCGGTCTGGACCGAGAACAGATCGGGCCCGGCCGGGGCGTCCGCACCAAATGTACCATTCGGTGGCGTACGCCCCAGATGATGCCAGGCAGCCGCCGTCGCCACCCGGCCCCGCGGGGTACGGGCCAGCAGCCCGGCCCGGACCAGGAACGGCTCGCAGACCTCCTCGACCGTGTCCGGCTGCTCCCCCACGGCCACCGCCATGGTGGAGAGCCCGACCGGGCCGCCCCGGAACGAGTCGACCAGCGCGGTGAGCACCGCCCGGTCCAGCCGGTCCAGGCCGAGCGCGTCCACGTCGTAGACGGTCAGCGCGGACCGCGCCGTCTCCACCGTCACCACGCCGTCGGCCCGCACCTCGGCGTAGTCGCGCACCCGGCGCAGCAGCCGGTTGGCGATCCGGGGTGTGCCCCGGGACCGGCCGGCGATCTCGGCCGCGCCGTCGGCGGTGATCGGCACGCCGAGGATCCGGGCGGAGCGGTGCAGCAGCGTCTCCAGGTCGGCCGGCGAGTAGAAGTCGAGGTGCGCGACGAAGCCGAACCGGTCCCGCATCGGACCGGTCAGCAGGCCCGAGCGGGTGGTGGCGCCGACCAGCGTGAACGGCTCCACGTCGAGCGGGATGGCGGTGGCGCCGGGGCCCTTGCCGACCACCACGTCGACCCGGAAGTCCTCCATGGCGCTGTAGAGCAGTTCCTCGGCCGGCTTGGCGATCCGGTGGATCTCGTCGATGAAGAGCACGTCGCCCTCGGCCAGGCTGGTCAGGATCGCGGCCAGGTCGCCGGAGCGCTCGATGGCCGGCCCGCTGGTCACCCGGATGCCCGCACCCAGCTCGGCGGCGACGATGTTGGCCAGGGAGGTCTTCCCGAGTCCGGGCGGCCCCGACAGGAGAATGTGGTCCGGCGGGGAGCCGCGTCGCATCGCGCCCTGCAACAGCAGGTCGAGCTGGTCGCGCACCCGGTCCTGGGCGATGAACTCGGCGAGCCGCTTCGGCCGGACGCTGGCCTCGGCGTCCCGCTCCGCGTCGCTGACGTAGGCCGAGACCAGGTTGTCGCCGGTCATCCGCGCGGGCCCGTCATCGGGTGCGGCCCAGCAGACGGATGGCCTGCTTGAGCAGGACCGGCACCGGCGGCGTCTCGCCGTCGACGGTCTCCGCCACCGCGGCCACCGCCTGGTCGGCCTGCGCGGCCGTCCAGCCGAGCCCGACCAGCGCCTGACGCACCTGCTCCGGCCAGGCGCCCACGGTCACCCCGGCCGCGCCGTCGGGGCCGACCGGCACCGGACCGACCCGGTCGCGCAGCTCCAGCACGAGCCGCTCGGCGCCCTTCTTGCCGATCCCGGGCACCCGGGTCAGCGCGGCGGTGTCGGCGTTGGCGATGGCCTTGCGGACCGCGTCCGGCGTGTGCACCGCGAGCACCGCCTGGGCCAGCCGGGGGCCGACGCCGCTGGCGGTCTGCAGCAACTCGAACAACTGCTTCGCGTCGTCGTCGGCGAAGCCGTAGAGGGTGAGCGAGTCCTCCCGGACCACCAGGCTGGTGGCCAGCCGGGCCGGCTGGCCGACCCGCAGGTCGGCGAGCGTGCCGGGGGCGCACTGCACGGCCAGGCCGATGCCGCCCACCTCCACCACCGCGTGGTCCGGACCGGTGGCGGTCACCGTGCCGCGAACGCTGGCGATCATCGTGCCCCTCCTCGTCGGGCCCGCTGGGCGGCGGCGGCCAGCTTGGACCGGGTGCCACCGCGCCAGACGTGACAGATGGCCAGCGCCAAGGCGTCGGCGGCGTCGGCCGGGCGGGGCGGCTCGGCGAGCCGCAGCAGCCTCGTGACCATGGCGGTCATCTGCGCCTTGTCGGCCTGACCGGAACCGGTCACCGCCGCCTTCACCTCGCTCGGCGTGTAGGTGGTCACCGGCAGCCCGGCCCGCGCGCCGGCGAGCACCGCGATGCCGCTGGCCTGGGCGGTGCCCATCACCGTGCGGACGTTGTGCTGGCTGAACACGCGCTCCACCGCGACCGCGTCCGGCCGGTGCTCGGCGACCAGGTCGGTGAGCGACCGGTCCAGGTGCAGCAGGCGCAGCGGCAGGTCGTCCTCGGGGTCGGTGTAGACCACGTAGTAGGCGACCAGCGTGCACGGGCGACCGGGGACGCCCTCGACCACGCCGACCCCGCACCGGGTCAGCCCCGGGTCGACGCCGAGCACGCGCACGCCGCCTCCTCCCCGAGCCGTCAGCAGTACGTGTGTTCGACACACCCTACTGGTGTGCTCCGACGACCGGACGCCCGGACACGCCGGGTGCGATCGGAGCGCAACACACCACACACTGAAGCGGTCGAGTATGTGTCGCCGCCCCATGTGCCCGAGGCCACACGCCTCGTAACTTCTTGCGCCATGACGGCAGAACCCGTGGCGGTCCCCCACGTCGTACACGTCGACCTCTCCGGTCGCAACGCCCTGGTGACCGGTGGTGGCAGCGGCATCGGGCGGGCCTGCGCCCTGCGCCTGGCGGCGGCCGGCGCCTCGGTGGTGGTGCTGGACCGCAACGTGGAGGCGGCGAAGGCGGTGGCGGCCGAGGCGGGCGGCCGGGCCGAGGGGGTCGACCTGGCCGACCCGGAGGCGGTGGACCGGCTCGACGTCGACGCCGACATCGTGGTGAACAACGCCGGCCTGCAGCACGTGGCGCCGGTGCAGGAGTTCCCGGTGGAGCGGTTCGAGTACATCCAGCGGGTGATGGTGGAGGCGCCGTTCCTGCTGATCCGCCGGGCGCTGCCCCGGATGTACGCCAACGGCTGGGGCCGGATCGTGAACATCTCCTCGGTGCACGGGCTGCGCGCGTCGCCGTACAAGGCCGCGTACGTGTCGGCGAAGCACGCGCTGGAGGGCCTGTCGAAGGTGGTGGCCCTGGAGGGCGCGGCGCACGGGGTGACGGCCAACTGCATCAACCCGGCGTACGTGCGGACCGCGCTGGTGGAGAGCCAGATCGCCGACCAGGCGGCCAGTCACGGCATCGGCGAGGACGAGGTGATCGAGAAGATCATGCTGGCCCGGGCGGCGATCAAGCGGCTGATCGAGCCGGAGGAGGTGGCCGAGCTGGTGGCGTACCTGTGCGCGCCACCCGCCGCGTTCCTCACCGGCGCGTCGATCGCCCTCGACGGGGGCTGGACGGCGAACTAGTGGCGCCGCGCACAATGTCGGTCATGTCGTCGCCGGTCGAGTTCCTGGAGCTGCTGGCGCGCGAGGCCGCCGCGGTCGAGTTCGAGGGCCCGCTGGTCGCCGCACGCGCCGCCGGCCTGCCCGCCGACCGCCTGGCCGAGCTGGAGCAGGCGAAGGTGGTGGCGCTGCGGGTACGGGCGCTGCTGGAGCGCCGCCGCCGGCGGGAGACCGAGCTGTCCGGCCTGTACGACACCGCCAGCGACCTGGCCGGCCTGCGCGACCTGGACGACGTGCTGCGGGCGATCGTGCACCGGGCGCGGATCCTGCTCGGCACCGACGTGGCCTACATGACGCTCAACGACGACGAGCGCGGCGACACCTACATGCGGGTCACCGACGGGTCGATCTCGGCCCGCTTCCAACGGCTGCGGCTGGAGATGGGCGACGGTCTGGGCGGGCTGGTGGCGCAGACCGGCACCCCGTACGTGACCGCGAACTACCCGGAGGACGACCGGTTCCGGCACACCGGGGAGATCGACGGCGGGGTGGGCGAGGAGGGCCTGGTGGCCATCCTCGGCGTGCCGCTGCGGCTCGGTTCGAGCGTGATCGGCGTGCTCTACGCGGCCAACCGCTCGGCCCGGCCGTTCGCTCGGGAGGAGGTGTCGCTGCTGGTCTCCCTGGCCGCGCACGCGGCGGTGGCGATCGACACCGCCCGGCTGCTGGCCGAGACCCGTGCGGCGCTGGAGGAGCTGTCGGCGGCGAACGGCACGATCCAGGCGCACAGCACGTCGGTGGAGCGCGCCGCCGCCGCGCACGACCGGATGACCGCGCTGGTCGTGCGGGGCGGCGGGATGGAGGACGTGGCCGCGGCGGTCACCGAGGTGCTCGGCGGGGCGCTGCTGGCGCTGGACGCGGAGGGCCGGCGGCTGGCCCGGGTCGGCGAGATCGAGGAGCCGGACCGGGCGGACATCGTGGAGGCGGTGGCCGCGTCGCGGACCGAGGGGCGCAGCGTGCGGCGCGGCCCGCTCTGGTACGCCGCGGTGGTGGCCGGCGCGGAGAACCTGGGCGCGCTGGTGCTGCGCCCGGACGACGATCTGGTCGACGCCGACCAGCGGATCCTGGAGCGGGCGGCGCTGGTGACCGCGTTGCTGCTGCTGTTCCGCCGTACGGTGGCCGAGGCGGAGGGTCGGGTCCGGGGTGAGCTGCTCGACGACCTGATCGCCCGGCCGTTGCGGGACACCGACGCGTTGCGCAGCCGGGCCCGCCGGATCGGGGTCGACCTGGACGCGCCGCACGTGCTGGTGGCGGTCGGCGACGACGCGTTCGCAGAGACCGGCTCGGCCCGGCAGCGGGTGCTGTCGTGGGCCACCACGTACGCGTCGACCCGGGGTGGGCTGGCCGCGGCGCGCGACGGCCGGGTGGTGCTGATGCTGCCCGGTCAGGACGCCGGCGGGGCGGCCCGCGCGGTGGCCCGGGACCTGTCCCGGGTGACCAGCCGCCCGGTGACCGCCGGGGCGAGCGGGCCGTCGACCGGTCCGGCGTCGCTGGCGGTCACGTTCGCCGAGGCGGAGCGCTGCCTGACCGCGCTCGGCGCGCTGGGCCGGGCCGGGCAGGGGGCGAGCACCGCGGAGCTGGGTTTCGTCGGGCTGCTGCTGGGCGCGGTCGGCGACTCCGGCGACCGGGACGTGAGCCGGTTCCTCACCGCGACCGTGGGGCCGGTGGTCGACTACGACGCCCGGCGCGGCACCGCGCTGGTGAAGACGCTGGAGGCGTACTTCGGGGTGGGCGGCAGCCTGGCCCGGGCGGCCGAGCAGCTGCACGTGCACGTGAACACGGTGACCCAGCGGCTGGAGCGGGTCGGGCAGTTGCTGGGCGCGGACTGGCAGCGCCCGGAGCGGGCGCTGGAGGTGCAGCTCGCGTTGCGCCTGCACCGGTTGCGCACCCCGGCCGGCTGAGCCGGCCGGGTCAGCGGGGGCGCAGGCCGTCCAGGACCGCGTCGACGATCCGCTCGGGGAGGATCCGTTCGTCCCGGTCGGGGTGCCAGTGCAGCATCCGCTGGGTCAGCATCGGCGCGGTGAGCAGCGCCATGGCGACCTCGACGTCGAGGTCGGCGCGCAGCTCCCCGCTGTCCACGGCGCGCAGCAGCACCTCGCGCATGGCCTGGCGCCGGGGCTCGATGATCGCCTCGTAGGCCTGGCGGTGCGCGGAGCTGCGGCTCACCTCCGGCACCAGACACGGCATGATCTTGCGGACCCGGGGGTCGACGTGCTGGCCCACGGCGCCGACCAGCAGGACCAGGTCGTCGCGGACCGAGCGACCGCCGGTGCGGGGCGGGGCGCCCTTGAGCCGGCCCAGCGCGTCGAGCAGCAGCGCCTCCTTGCCCGGCCAGCGACGGTAGATGGTGGCCTTGCCGACGCCGGCGCGGGCCGCGATCGCCTCGATGGAGAGCGCCTCGACGGTGCTGCCCTCGGCCAGCAGGTCGAGGGTGGCCTCCACGATCGCCTCGTCCGCGCGGGTGCTCCGCGGTCGCCCGGGCGACCGCGGAGCATCCGCCGTGGAAGTCATGTCAGACATTGTCCACGAACCTACGCGGTCCCGGCCAACTCCCGCTCCGTGGCCGGGGCGGCGTCGGGGGCGACGACCGGCCGGCCCGGCATCCAGCGCAGCACGATCACCATGCCGAGCACCGCCACCAGCGCGGAGACGCCGGCCGCCCAGTGCATGGCCGAGACGAACGAGTCGTTGGCCGCGTCGATCAGTCGCGGCGCGGCCGGGCCGAGCCGGTCGGCGACCGCGTACGCACCGGAGACCGACTCGCGGGCCGCGTCGCGGACCGGGGCGGGCAGGGCGGCGACCGCCGGGGCGACCTGGTCCCGGTAGACCGCGGAGAGCACCGAGCCGAGCACCGCCACGCCGAGCGCGCCGGCGACCTGGCGGATGGTGTTGCTGACCGCCGAACCGACCCCGGCCTTCTCCCGGGGCAGCGCCGACATGATCGACTCGGTGGCCGGCGGCATGATGTTGGCCATGCCGGCGCCCTGGACGAAGCCCAGCGCCGAGAAGATCCAGATAGGCGTGTCCGCGTCGATGAAGACGAACGCGGCGAGCGCGATCGTGGTGAGCAGCAGCCCGACCGCGGCCACCGTCCGGCCGCCGTAGCGGCGGACCATGGCCGCGCTGCGCGGCGCGAAGATCAGCTGCGCGGCCGCGAACGGCAGGAACAGCAGGCCGCTCTCCAGCGGGCTGTAGCCGCGCACCAGCTGCAGGTAGAACGCGCCGAAGAACATCACGCCCATGGCGGCGAAGAAGACCAGGCCGACCAGGGCCACCGGGGCGGCGAACCGGGGCACCCGGAACAGCCGCACGTCCAGCGACGGGTGGTCGCTGCGCAGCTCGTGGGCCACGAACCAGCCGAGCACCGCCAGGCCGCCGACGATCGCCACCCAGACCTGCGGCCGGCCGAAGCCGTGCTCGCCGCCGTCGATGATGCCGTAGGTGAGGGCGACCAGGCCGACCACGGACAGCAGGACGCCGAGCAGGTCGACCCGGCCGGGCGAGGGATCGCGGGACTCGGGCACCAGCACCGCGACCAGCACCACGCCGAGCACCACCACCGGCACGTTGATCAGGAAGACCGAACCCCACCAGTAGTGCTCCAGGAGCGCGCCGCCGAGCACCGGGCCGATCGCCACGGCGAGGCCGACCGCGCCGGCCCAGACCCCGATCGCCTTGGCCCGCTCGCGGGGGTCGAACACGTTGGAGATGATCGAGAGCGTCACCGGCATGATGGCCGCGCCGCCGACGCCCATCAGCGCCCGGGCGGCGATCAGCTGCGCCGGGTCCTGCGCGTACGCCGACAGCAGGGAGGCGAGCCCGAACAGCGCCAGCCCGAAGATGAGGAAGCGGCGGCGGCCGAGCCGGTCGCCGAGCACGCCGAAGGTGAACAGCAGGCCGGCGAAGACGAGCGTGTAGGAGTTGATCGCCCACTCCAGCTCGCCCTGGCTGGCGCCGAGGCCGTGCACCGGGTCGGCGAGGGTGCGCAGCGCGACGTTGAGGATCGTGTTGTCGAGGACGACCACGAGGAGGCTGATCACCAGCACCCCGAGGATCGCCCACCTCCTCGGGTGTCCGGTGTTCTCGTGCGGTTCCATTCGGGTTCTCCCCCCGGCTCACCCGCGTCGGAATACGATACGGGGCAGACTCGTAACGCAGCCGAGCGTAGGTGAGCAGGTTTCGATACGGAACCGGTTCGTATCGAATGTGCGCCAGGTCACGGTCAGGCGGGCGGGCCGGCGGCCAGTGCCAGCCGGAGCATCGCGTCGCGCACCGGCAGCAGGCGTCGGGCCTGGGCGAGCCGGCCCGCCCACCGCGCGCCGGCCGCGATCCGCTGGGTGGGCCGCCGGCGGCGCCGGTCGTACGCCCGCAGCCCGGCCGGCAGGTCGTCGGCGACACGCAGGCAGTCGGCCAGCGCCACCGCGTCGATCAGCGCCTGGCAGGCGCCCTGGCCGAGGTCCGGCGTCATGGCGTGCGCGGCGTCGCCCAGCAGCGCCGTCCGGTCGCCCACGTAGGACGGCAACGGGGTCAGGTCACGGATCTCGTGCCGGAGGATCCCGTCGGGCGTGAGGGCGTCGAGCACCTGCGGCACCGGCCGGTGCCAGTCGCCGAAGAGCCGACGCAACTCGGCCCGGTCGTCCGTCGGCGCGGGATGCCCCTCGGGCAGGCTCACCGCGGCGTACCAGTTGGTGCGCCCCGGGCCCGCGGGCGTGAGCCCGAACTTGCGGCCCCTCCCCCAGGTCTCGCCGCCCTCGGGCACCTCCGTGTCGACCACGCCCCGCCAGGCCACCGCGCCGGCGTGGCGCAGCGGGTAGCGGTCGCCGTGCAGGGCCACGCGGACCACGCTGTTGATCCCGTCCGCGCCGACCACCAGGTCGTACGCGTCGAGCAGGGCGCGCGGGTCGGTGACCGGGGCGGCGAGGCGCAGCACCGGCCCCGGTAGCGCGGCGGCGAGCACCGCGAGCAGCACCGGCCGGGTGACCAGGTGCACCGGCTCGCCGTGCCGGCGCTCCAGCCGGTCGACGTCGATGGTGGCGATGCGACTGCCGTCCGGCCGCCGGATCGTCCCACCGACCTGCCGGCGGCCGCGGCGGCGCACCTCGTCGCCCACGCCGAGCGCGTCCAGGGCGCGCATCGCCCCGGGCCAGACGCCGAGCCCGGTGCCGGTCTCCGGCAGCCCGGCGGAGCGCTCCAGGACCGTCACCTCCCAGCCGGCGGCGCGCAGCCCGACGCCCGCCGCGAGCCCACCCACGCCGCCACCGACCACCACCGCCCGACCGTCCATGCCGGCCACCGTACTACAGATGTAGTCATTTTCACTACGCCTGTAGTCTTGCCCGGTGACCGATCGCCGGCAGCTCCTGCTCGACGCCGCCATCCGGGTGCTCGGCACCCGGGGGCCGCGGCAGCTCACCCACCGGGCGGTGGACGCGGAGGCGGGACTGCCCGAGGGCTCCGCGTCCAACCGGTTCCGCACCCGGGAAGCGCTGGTCGCCGGCGTCTTCGAGCGACTGGTCGAGGTGGAGACGCAGACCTGGCAGCGACTGGCCGCGGATCTGCCGCCCGGCGACGTCGACGGCTTCGCCCGGGTGCTCGGCCGGCTGATCCGGCGGTTCACCGACGAGGAGCGGGTGGTCACACTGGCCCGGTACGCGCTGTTCGTGGAGGCGGCCGTGCGACCCGAGCTGCGCCCCGCCATCGAGGCCGGGCGGGCGCGGCTGGCCGGGTGGGGGGTGCCGCTGCTCGCCGCGCTCGGCTCGACCGACCCGCCCGCCCACTTCCGGGCGCTGCTCGCGCTCGTCGACGGGCTCCTCGGCAACCAACTCGCCACCCCCGACGGCGACGTCGACCCGGAGTCCGCCGTCGCCGCCCTCCTGCGCGGCTTCCGGGCCGGCTGACCGGCCGCCACCGCCCGCGGGCCGCGCCGGACGGATCCCGCCTACCGCGCCCCGTCCCGCTGCCGGGCGGCGTCGCGGCACGCGGCGAGCGCGTCCGACAGGCTGGTCAGATGCCCGGCCGGCGTGGCCGGCGGGGTGATCCAGCCCGGCCCGGCCCCGTGCACCCGCACCGACGGGAACTCCCGTGCGAAGCGGACCGCGCGGTACGCCCGTCCGGTCATCGGTGTCTGCGACCACACCACCACGGTGTGCGGGCGGGTCCGACGCACCGCGCTGGCCAGCGCCGGCCAGGGCAACGCGGCGCCGAGCAGCAGGCTGCCCAGACCGGCCTCGCGCAGCGCCGCGGCGAGCGCGTGCAGGCCGAGACAGTGCAGCTCCTGTTCCGCCCCGGCGAGCAGGATGCCGCCGGCCGGGGCTGGTGTCCCCGGCCCGCGCAGCAGCACGTCCAGTCCGGACCGCAGGCCCTCCGAGAAGGCGTGTTCCACGGCCACCTCGGCGGCGCTGCGGCCGGGCAGCGCGGCCAGCATCGGCGCGCAGACGCCCTCCCACACCGGCGCCACCCCCCACCGGTCCGCGGCCTCGACCACCAGCGCGGCGACCCGGTTGCCGTCCAGGTCCTCCGCCGCGAGCGTGAACTGCTTGCGGGCGGTCTCGACGACATCGGCCGGGATCGGATCGGTCACCACCGGACGCACCCCTCGGTAGACGGTCACTACCGAGGGGTTCGTCGGAAGGGGGCGGCCTGGATGCGCCCGGCGCCGACCGGTCCGCACCGGGGCGCGGTGCCCACGCCGCGCCGGTGGGGCGGCTCACACCGGCGTGTGCTCCGGTCGGAGCGGCCGCGCCCCGGCCGTCACGGCTCGATCACCAGGCCGGCGATCAGCCCGTCCCGGAGCGTGAACCGGAAGTGCAGGTCGGCGACGCCGCCGGGAAAGTCGCCCTCCAGGTGATGCACCGCGTCGTAGTTCCGGTCGTCGGCCCGGGCCGCCGCGACCAGCTCGGAGGTGTACGTGTACTCGCTCGACGAGTGGGACAGCCAGTGCCGGATCTGCCCGGGTCCCCGGTGGGTCCGGCCCTCGTCGGTCACCGACGCGTCGGGGGTGAAGCGTGCCACCGCCGCGTCGACGTCCCGGGCCTGGTGCGCGACGAGGTACTGCGTGATCGTTTCGGGCAGGTCGTCGGGCGAGATCCGGCTCGCCCGGCTCCAGTCGATTGCGTCCATGTGCCCACCGTGGGGTCTCTCGGCGGGAGAGGGTCAAGTCGTCGACTCTCCCCCGGGGCGAAGGTGCAGAGTGAGAGCCATGCGCAAGGGCATGACGATCGGGGAGTTCGCGACGGTCACCCACCTGAGCGTGCGGACGTTGCGTCGCTATCACGAGGCCGGGCTGCTGGAGCCGGAGACCGTGGACCCCTTCACCGGCTACCGCTACTACTCTACGAACCAGGTACCGCCCGCGCAGGTGATCCACCGACTACGCGAGCTGGACGTGCCACTGGCCGAGGTCAAGGCGATCCTCGCCACCGACGACCCCGCCCGGCGCACCGACCTGATCGCCGGGCACCTGCGTCGCCTGGAGGAGACGCTGGACCGCACCCGGGGGGCCGTCACCGCCCTGCGCCGGCTGCTGCGCCCCGACGACCAGGACCTGCCGGTCGAGCTGCGCGCCGTCCCCGGGCTCACCGTCGCCGCGGTGCGCGCGGACGTCGAGTTGGCGCGGGCCGGCGCCTGGTACGACGGCGCGATGGCGGAGCTGGACGCGGCGTACCCGGTGGGCGACCGCACCGGACCACCCGGCGGCCAGTACGCCAACGAGCTGTTCACCGACGGCGCCGGTGCCGTCACCGTCTACCGGCCGGTCCGTCGTCCCCGCCCGGGCGGGCGGGTCGAGGTCGTCGACCTGCCGGCGGCCGAGTTCGCCGTCGCCGTGCACTCCGGCCCGCACGACGACATCGACGTCACCTACGGGCGGCTCGGCGCCTGGGTGGTCGCCCACGCGCTGGTCGTCGACGGGCCGATCCGCGAGACCTACCTGGTCGGGCCGCGCGACACCGACGTCCCCGCCGACTGGCGTACCGAGATCGGCTGGCCGGTCTTCCGCCTCACCCCCGCCTAGGACGGGCCCGGCGCCGGGCGGCGCGACGCGGGGGCGCGGTCCGCCGCCCGCGTCGCGCCGTCGGCGCGCGCGGGTCTAGCCGGACCGGTCCCGACGGGTCGCCGCCCGTCGCCGGGCCAGGTGGGCGACCGTGCCCCAGACGCCCCGCCGGAACAGCAGCACGACGAGCACGAAGATGCCGCCGGTGACCAGCCCGATGGCCTCGAACCCGGAGAACGACAGCCAGTCCTCCAGCCGGACCACCAGGGCCGCGCCGAGCACCCCGCCCCACAGCGTGCCGATGCCGCCGAGCACCACCACGATGACCGCCTTGCCGGAGGTCGTCCAGTGCAGCACGTCCAGCGAGACGAACCGGTGGCCGACCGCGAAGAGCCCGCCGCCGAGCCCGGCCAGGAAGCCGGAGAGCACGAACGCGGTCAGCTTGTAGCGGTGCACCGGGTAGCCCAGCGCGCGGGCCCGGGCCGGGTTGTCCCGGATGCCGACCAGCACCCGGCCGAACGGCGAGTGCACGATCCGCCAGGCGGCGAGCAGGCCGAGCAGCACGATCGGCAGGATCGCGTAGTAGAAGTAGTAGTCGTCGGTGAGGTCGGCGCCGAAGAACGCGCGCGGCACGCCCTGCAGGCCGTTCTCGCCCTGGGTGACCGAGCGCCACTCGTTGGCCACGTAGTAGACCATCTGCGCGAAGGCCAGCGTGACCATGGCGAAGTAGATCCCGGTGCGCTTCACCGCCAGGTAGCCGATCGGCAGCGCGAGCAGCGCCGCGCCCAGCGCCCCGGCCAGCACCGCGGCCGGGAACGGCAGGCCGGCGTGGATCGCCACCAGCCCGGTCAGGTACGCCGAGGTGCCCCAGAACGCGGCGTGCCCGAAGGACATCAGCCCGGTGAAGCCGAGCAGCAGGTCCACCGAGACGGCGAAGAGCGCCCAGCACAGGATGTCCACCGCGACCGCCGGGTAGAGCCCGTTGGGCAGCCACAGCGCGACGAGCAGGCCGCCGGCGAGCAGCGCGTACCGGACCCAGCCGGGCGCCCGCGCGACGGCGAGCAGCCCGGACCGGGGTGCCTTCCGCTCGACCGGGGCGGTTTCCAGAGCACTGCTCACGCGGGTGCCTCCTCTCGGCCGAACAGGCCGGCCGGACGCCAGAGCAGCACGGCGGCCATCACCACGAACACGACGGTCTGTGACACGAGCGGGTAGTCCGACAGGTACGCCTCGCCCCACGCCTGGATCAGGCCGATGCCGAAGCCGGCGGCGACCGAGCCGAAGATCGAGCCGAGGCCGCCGATCACCACCACCGCGAAGACCACGATGATCAGGTCGGCGCCCATCAGCGGGTTGACCGCCCGCATCGGGGCGGCGAGCACCCCGGCCAGCCCGGCCAGGGCGATGCCGAAGCCGAACACCGGGGTGACCCACCTCCCCACGTCGATGCCGAACGCCCGGGTCAGCTCCGGCCGCTCGGTGGCGGCCCGGACCACCATGCCGATCCGGGTCCGCCCGAGCACCCACCACACCGCCAGGCACAGCAGTACGGTGAAGCCGAGGATGAAGACCCGGTACGTCGGGAAGTCGAAGAGTCCGAAGTCGACCGTCCCGCTCAGCTCGGCGGGCGTGGCGTACGGGCTGGACTGCACGCCGTACCGGGACTTGACCAGGTCCTGCAGGATCAGCGTCAGGCCGAAGGTGAGCAGGAAGTTGTAGAGCGGGTCGAGCCGGGTCAGCCGGTGGATCACCGCCCGCTCCAGCGCCATGCCGAGCAGGCCCAGCGCCAGCGGCATGATCACCAACGCGGCCCAGAACGGCACGCCGGCCTCGGCGAGCAGCACGTACGCCCCGAACGCGCCGAGCATGTAGAACGCGCCGTGGGCGAAGTTCACCACCCGGAGCATGCCGAAGATGACCGCGAGCCCGAGGGCGAGCAGGGCGTAGAACGCCCCGCCCACCAGCCCGTTGAACGTGTTCTGCAGGAACCCTGACATCAGACCGTCGTCACATCTTGCAGTCGGCCGACGGGGTGCGGAAGGCTTCCGCCGCCGGGATGGTCTTGAGGATCTTCACGTAGTCCCACGGCTCCTTGACCTCGGCCTGCGGCTTCACCTGGGCCAGGTACGCGTCGTGCACGACCCGGTGGTCCTCCGCGCGGATCTTGCCGTTGCGCAGGAAGAGGTCGTTGACCTCCTTGCCCTCCAGCTCCTTGACCACGGCGTCGGCGTCGTCGGTGCCGGCGGCCTGCACCGCCTCCAGGTACTGCATGGCGGCGGAGTAGTTCGCCGCGTGGGCGAACGACGGACGGGTGCCGGTCTCGGACTGGAACCGGTCGGCCCACTCCCGGTTCTGCTGGTCGAAGTTCCAGTACCAGGCGTCGGTGTAGGTGGTGCCGGCCAGCGCGGCCGGGGTGAGCGAGTGGATGTCGGTGATGAACATCAGGCCGACGGCCAGCCCGACGCCCTTGTCCCGCAGCTTGAACTCGTTGTACTGCTTGACCACGTTGACCAGCTCCGCGCCGGCCTGCATGGTGCCGAGCACCTGCGGCTTCGGGTTCAGCGTCGGCGCCTTGAGCAGGAACGACGAGTAGTCGCCGCTGGTGTTCGGGAACGGGGCGCCGTCCTTGCCGACGACCTGCCCGCCGGCCGCGGTGATGGCGGCGGTGAAGCTCTTCTCCATGTCCTGCCCGAACGCGTAGTTCGGGTAGAGGATGTACCAGTTCTTGCCGACCTGCTCGGTGGTCACCGTGCCGGTGCCGTGGGCCAGCATGTACGTGTCGTACGCGTAGTGGAACGTGTACTTGTTGCAGCTCTTGCCGGTCAGGTCGGTGGTGGCGGCGCCGATGTTGAAGTAGAGCTTCTTCTTCTCCTTGGCCACGTCGGCGACCTTCAGGGCGGCCGAGGAGGTCGGCACGTCCAGGATCGCGTCGACGCCCTTGCGGTCGATCATCTCCTGGGCCTTGCTGTTGGCCACGTCCGGCTTGTTCTGGTGGTCCGCCGTCTCCACGGTGATGTCCTTGGTCACCGCGTCGTCGCCGTGCTTGGCCTTGAAGTCGGCGATGGCCATCTCCACGGCCTTGACCGAGTTGCGCCCGGACAGCTCCGAGTAGGCGCCCGACTGGTCGTTGAGCACGCCCAGCACGATCTTGTCGCCGGTCAGCTTCGAGTCGCCGCCGGACTGCGGGCCACCGCCGCCGCAGCCGGCCACCAGCAGCGCCGCCGCCGAGGCGGCGGCCACACCCACGCTCCTACGCATGTTCATCCCCTTCGTACCGCGCGGTCCGCGCGGGTCAGCCGTCCAGATTCAGATGCCGAGGTACGCCAGCAGCTCGCGTTCCCGCGAGCGCACCTCGGCGTTCTCCATCGCCTCCGCGATCCGTCCCTCGGCCAGCAGGTAGTGCCGGTCGGCGACGCCGGTGGCGAAGTGCAGGTTCTGTTCCACCAGCAGCACGGTCACGCCGTGCTTCTTGGCCTCCCGCAGCAGGTCACCGACCTGTTGCACGAGCAGCGGCGACAGCCCTTCGGTGGGCTCGTCGCAGAGCAGCAGCCGGGCGCCCATGCGCAGCACCCGGGCCAGCGCGAGCATCTGCTGCTCACCGCCGGAGAGCATGGTCGCGGCCGAGTCGCGCCGGGCGTGCAGGGCGGGGAACGCCTCGTACACCCGCTCCAGCGGCCACGGGTCGGGGCCGACCCGGGGCGGCAGGGTCAGGTTCTCGGTGACCGTGAGCGTGGCGTACGCGCCCCGGTCGTCGGGGACCCAGCCGAGCCCGGCCCGCGCCCGTTTGTACGCCGGCAGCCGGGAGATGTCCCGGCCGTCGAGGCGCACCGTGCCCCGCTGGTCGGGGTGCAGCCCCATCACGCACCGCAGCAGCGTGGACTTGCCGGCGCCGTTGCGCCCGACCAGGGTGACTACCTCGCCGGCGGCCACCTCCAGACTCACCTCCCGCAGCACCTGGGCCTCGCCGTAGGCGGCGGAGAGGTTCTCAATGCGCAGCATCCGCGGCTCCCAGGTAGGCGGTGATGACCCGCTCGTCGGCGCGGACCTGCTCGTACGGCCCCTCGACCAGCACCTTGCCGGCCTGCAGGACGGTGACCGTGTCGGCGAGCCGGCCCACCACGCTCATGTTGTGCTCCACCATGACCACGGTCCGTCCCGTGCGGACGGTGGCGATCAGGTCGACGGTGCGGTCGACGTCCTCCAGGCCCATCCCGGCGGTCGGCTCGTCCAGCAGCAGCACCTTCGGGTCGAGGGCGAGCGCGATGGCCAGTTCCAGGGCCCGCTTGCGCCCGTACGCGAGGGCCTCCGCCGGCGCCTCGGCGAGGTCGGCCAGGCCGACCATGGCCAGCAGTTCGTCGGCCCGGTCCCGGTAGCGGCGCATCAGCTTCGCCGACCGCCAGAACCGCCAGCCCAGCCCGCTGGACGCCTGGAGGGCCAGCTCGACGTGCTCCCGCGCGCCGAGTTGCGGGAAGAGGCTGGTGATCTGGAACGAGCGGGCCACCCCGAGGCGGGCCACCCGCTCCGGGGGCAGCCCGGTAACGTCCCGGCCGTCCAGCTCGATCCGCCCGCCGCTGGGCGGCAGGAAGCCGGTGAGCAGGTTGAACAGTGTGGTCTTGCCGGCGCCGTTCGGGCCGACGAGGGCATGCACGGTCTCCGGCGCCACGTCGAGGTCGACGCGATCGACGGCCCGGAAGCCCCGGAAGTCCCGGGTCAGCCCTCGGGCCGACAGGATCGCTTGCCCGGCCATCGCCTCACCCTCCGCAGGTCCGCACGCGAGGGCCAGGTCGGTGACCGGGGTCACAGGGCCGTCGCGTGCAGGAAACCTACGGGGAGCCGAAGTGGTCGAGCCATGTCGATCCGCCACACATTCCCCCGGTGCGGCACGGGGTCGACCTCCACAGGGGTCGACGCCGCGCCGGCGGATCGGAGCGGATCGGTGGCCGTCGACATGTGGCCGGTCACCGTCACCGGCCGGCGAGGTGTAAGGAGGGGCCCCCTGTTAACGCCTCCGGTAGAGAAGGGCACCCCTTTCACATGTGACCGGCGCGCGATGCCGGTGGAGCGGCCGATCAGTCCGGGAACGTGACCACCCAGCGCGCACCCTCGCCCCGGGCCAGCCGCTCCAGCGCCGCGGGCGCCTCCGCCAGCGACACCGTGCCGCTGACCAGCGGCGTCAGGTCGAGGTCACCGGCGGCGAGCGCGGCGGCCAGCTCCGGCACCTCCCGGTCCGGGTCGGTCGAGCCGTAGACCGAGGACCGCAGCGTCCGCGCCGAGTGGAAGATGTCCAGGGCGGAGAGGCTGAGCAGGTCGTCCTTGGCGCCCATGCCGACCACGGTGACCGCTCCCCCGCGTCGCGTGGCCCGCCATGCGGTGCGGATGGTCGCGGACCGGCCGACGCACTCGAAGGCGTGGTCCACCCCACGCCCGCCGGTGCGCGCGCGGACCTCCTTGCCGAGCGTGTCGTCGGAGCGCAGGAAGTCGGTGGCGCCGGCGGCCAGGGCCAGTTCCCGTTTGGCCTCCATCACGTCGACCGCGAGGATCGGTGACGCGCCGGCGCGGCGGGCCGCGGTGAGCACGGCCAGGCCGACCCCACCCAGCCCGATCACCGCCACCGACTCGCCGGCGCCCACCCGGGCGGTGTTGCGGACCGCGCCGACGCCGGTGAGCACCGCGCAGCCCAGCAGCGCCGCCTGCGCCGGCGGCAGGCCGGCCGGCACCGGCACGGCGGCCCGCTCCGGCACCACCACCTCCTCGGCGAGCGCGCCGAGGCCGAGCGTGACCTGCACCGGCTCCCCGGCGGCCGTCTCCCCCCGGGCGACCGAGGGGGCGGTGTTCGCGGCGCACAGCCAGGGCTCGCCGTGCCGGCAGTGCCAGCAGTCGCGGCAGGCGGGCGCCCAGTTGAGCACCACCGGCGTGCCGACCGCCAGCCGGGTCGCCGGACCCGCCTCGGCGACAACACCGGTGGCCTCGTGCCCCAGCACCAGCGGGTACGCCGGCGCCAGCGTGCCGTTCACCATGGCCAGGTCGGAGTGGCAGAGGCCGGCGGCGCGGATGCGGACCCGCAGCTCCCCCGGGCCGGGCGCGGGCAGGCGCACCTCCTCGACCGTCGGGGTCTCGCCCCGGCCACGCACGACCAGCGCCCTCACCGCTGGATCGCCTTCAGCTCGGTGAACTCCTCGACGCCGTAGCCGCCCAGCTCGCGGCCGAGGCCGGACTGCTTGTAGCCGCCGAACGGGGCGAGCGGGTTGAACGCCCCGCCGTTGACGTCCACCTGGCCGGTCCGCAGCCGCCGGGCCACGGCCAGCGCCGCGTCGGAGTCGGCCGACCAGACCGCGCCGGCCAGGCCGTACCGGGAGTTGTTGGCGATCGCGACCGCCTCGTCGGTGTCGGCGAACGGGATCACCGCGAGCACCGGCCCGAAGACCTCCTCCTGGGCGAGGGCGCTGTCCGGGTGCACGTCGGCGAGGACGGTGGGCGCCACGAAGTGGCCCCGGGACGGCAGCGGCGCGTCCGGGCCGCCGGCGACGAGCCGGGCGCCGTCGGCGAGCGCCCGGTCCACGTGCCCGCGTACCCGTTGGGCCTGGGCGGCGGAGACCAGCGGGCCGAGCCGGGTGGCCGGGTCGAACGGATCGCCAAGCCGGTAGCCGGCCACGGCGGCCGCGACCAGGTCGAGCGCCTCGGCGTAGCGGTCGCGGTGCACCAGCATCCGGGTCCAGGCGGTGCAGGTCTGGCCGGAGTTGAGCAGCGCGTTGCCCACGCCGACCTTGACCGCGGTGGGCAGGTCGGCGTCGGCCAGGATGACGTTCGCCGACTTGCCGCCCAGTTCCAGGGCGACCCGGGCGATCCGGTCGGCGGCGAGGTGCGCGATCCGCCGGCCGGTGGCGGTGGAGCCGGTGAACGAGACCAGGTCGACGTCGGGGTGCGCGGCGAGAGCCTCACCGACCACCGGGCCGGTGCCGGGCACCAGGTTGACCACCCCGGGCGGCAGGCCGGCCTCGGTCACCGCGTCCAGGAGCAGGTACGCGGTGAGCGGCGTCAGCTCGCTCGGCTTGAGCACCACCGTGCAGCCGGCGGCCAGCGCCGGGGCGACCTTGGCGACCACCTGGTGCAGCGGGTAGTTCCACGGGATGATCGCGCCGACCACGCCGACCGGCTCGCGCACCACCAGCGAGTTGCCGACCTCCTGCTCGGCGGCCGGTCGGGCGGCCAGGTCGACCATGCTGCGCAGCACGGTCAGCGGCAGGCCGGCCTGCACCCGGGTGGCGAGCTTGAGCGGGGTGCCCAGTTCGAGGGCCACGGTGCGGGCGATCTCGTCGGCCCGGGCGGTCAGCGCGGCGTGCAGCCGGTCCAGGTGGGCCGCTCGGTCTGCGGGTGCGGTGGCGGCCCAGCCGGGGAACGCGGCCCGGGCGGCGGCGACCGCCCGGTCCACGTCGGCGGGGGTGCCGGCGGGGACCTGCCCGATGGTCTCACCGGTCGCCGGGTTCTCGACCGGGATCGTCCCGCCGTCCGCCGGGTCGACCCAGTCCCCGGCGAGGTGCAGGTGGCGGCGGACCAGCAGGGCGGGGGGCGCATCGGCGAGATCCATGGCGTCCCTTCGGGGGCGGGAGGGGCGGGAAACTAGCAGTGGGAGTTTCGACGCTACCCCGGACCGCTGCCGCGTTCCACCGGGGCCACCGTCCGGGCGTACTCGTCCGCGAGGCCGTGCAGCAACGCGTCCAGGCCGAGGGTGAAGGCGCCCTCGTCGACGCTGCGCTGGTGGCCGCGCAGCCGGTGGGCCTGCGTGAGGTGCGGGTGGGCCGCGTACAACTCCGGGTCCTCCACGAACCCCCGCGCGAACGAGCCGAGCGCCGACCCGGCCACGAAGTAGCGCAGCGCGGCGCCGATGTGGGTGGCCCGGGCCGGCGGCCAGCCCGCCCGGACCAGCGCGCCGTAGACGGCGTCGGCCATGGCCAGCGCGGCCGGCCGGCGGCCCGGCCCCTGCGCCAGGTAGGGGACGACGTTCGGGTGCGCGGCCAGCGCCGCGCGGTAGGACCGGGCCCAGCGGCGCAGCGCCTCGACCCAGTCGTACCGGTCGAAGACGCTCACGTCGACCGTGCCGGTGACGCTGTCCGCCACGGCGTCGAGGATCTCGTCCTTGGTCGCGAAGTGGTTGTAGAGCGAGGGGCCCTGCACGCCGAGCGCGGCGGCCAGCCGGCGGGTGGAGAGCGCGCCGAGCCCGTCGGCGTCGATGAGCACGAGCGCGGTCTCGACGATCCGGTCCCGGTTGAGCAGGGCCTGGCGGGGACGGGGCATGTCAGACCTCCCGGGCGGCGGGTCCGGCGGACGCCTGGAGGATCCCGGCCTCGGCGAGGATCCGTTCCATGAGGGCGACCGGAAGGTTGGGGTTCCGTGCCGCCGACCCCGCGGCGGCCGGATCGTCGAGCAGCTCGGCCAGCCGTTCGGCGGCAAGGCGGGGGTCGGACGCCATCCAGGACCGGACGCCGCCGTCGGCGTCGCGGCTGAGCCGGTCGATGAGCTCGGCCGGCGCCTCCGGGTCGTAGCGGACCAGCATGCGCGCCCTCGGGTCGGCGGAGTCGGCCAGCCGGGCCAGCCCGACCCGGGGAAAGTGGGGCCGCGCGATCAACATGCTCGCCGTGATCACCCGGGCCTCCAGGTACGTCGCGAGCAACACCTCCCCCGGGACCTCGTCGTGGTTCTCACAGAGCAGCAGCCGGACCGCGAAGTCGTCGTCGCCGGCGAGCCGGGCCACCTGGTCCGGACGCAGGTTCGGGCTGTACGCGGCGCTGCGCCGCAGCCCGACGTGGGCCGAGCGGACGGCGCCGTCCAGTGCGTCGGGGTCGCCGAGCCGGTCGAGCACCCACCGAGCGGGTCGGAGCCGGGTCTCCGGCCGCACCTCGTAGTCCATGGCGGCGCGTTCGGCCTCGGTGAGCCCGGGTCGCAGGGACAGCCGTAGCCGCACCGTCGGGTCGGGGTCGGTGGCCAACTCCTCGACCAGGTCGCGGGGCAGGTGCGGGTTCTCGGCCACGGCCGCGCGGACGTCCCGGTCCTGGTGCCGGGCGAGCCGCTGCGCCACCGTCCGCGCCAACGGGATCTCGACGGCCAGCTCACGCAGCCGCCAGGGGTCCGGCCACGCCTCGTCGAGGACGCCGGCGAGCAGTTCCGGGCGGCGGCGCCACGCCCGTCGGGCCACCGCGTCGCGCACCCGGGGGTCGGGGTCGGCGAGCAGCCGGTCGGTGGTCCCGTCCGGCGGATCCACCCAGCCCGCGTACCCCGAGATCCGGACCTCGGGATCGGGGTCCTCGACCATCCGGGCCCGGACGCTTACCGGACACTGCCGGGACCCGGCCACCTCGTCGCGGACCCGCTGGTCCGGGTCCGCCGCCAGCCGGGCGTAGGTCTCCTCGGGCAGCGGCGCGGGCGTGGCCCGGAACAGGTCCGGCCCGTGGGCGAGCAGGACACGGACCATCGGCGCGGGATCGTCGACGAGCAGGGCACGCTGGTCCGGCGTGGCCGACGAACTGTCCGCCAGTGCCGCCCGCACCCGCCGATCCGGGTGCTTGGCGACGGCGGCGCAGAACTCGTCCGGCAGCGTGTTCCGGAAGATCAGCACGGCTACGGCCGCGTCGCTGTCGTCCAGCATGCGGAGCAGCAACTCCGACGGGGTCGCCGGGTTGCCGGCCACTCCCCTCACCTGTTCGCAGCCCAGGTCCCGCAAGCCGCCTCCCGTCCGAAACCACCTGATCATGCACCCTAACCGGGCGCCTCACCGCGGCGGCGACAGGAGAGGGCTGGACGGATGAAAACTTGCACCGCTAGTTTAAGGGTGACCGCCGCCGCCGCGACGGTTGCCATGCCGACCGAGGGAGCATCGTGGACTTCGCACTGTCCGACGAGGAACGGGCCGTCCGGGACACCGTGCGCGCCTTCGTCACCCGCGAGGTGCTGCCGCTGGAGCAGGAGGTGCTGCGCCGCGAGCGCGCACACCGGCCCGGCCTGGACCGCTCTGAGCTGCGCGAGTTGCAGCTCAAGGCGAAGAAGTTCGGCTTCTGGGGCCTGGCCACCCCCGAGGAGTACGGCGGGATGGACCTGCCGGCGGTGATGCAGTCGCTGATCTGGACCGAGCTGGGCCGCAGTTTCGTGCCGTTCCGCTTCGGCGGCGAGGCCGACAACATCCTGTTCCACGCCACCGAGGAGCAGAAGCGCGAGTTCCTGATCCCCACCATCGAGGGCGAACGGATCTCCTGCTTCGCCATCACCGAGCCCGGCGCCGGCTCCGACGCAGCGAACATCAAGCTGCGCGCGCGGCGCGACGGCGACGACTGGATCCTCGACGGCGAGAAGACGTTCATCACCAACGGCAACGACGCCGACTTCGCCATCGTGGTGGCGGTGACCGACCCGGAGAAGGGGGCCCGCCGCGGCGGCGCGACCGCGTTCCTGGTCGACCGGGCGATGGGCTGGCGGTCGGAGTTCATCCAGACCATGGGCGAGGGCGGCCCGGCCTCGCTCATCTTCGACGGCGTACGCGTGCCGCACCGCAACATCCTCGGCGAGATCGGGCAGGGCTTCACGCTCGGCATGGAGTGGATCGGCAAGGGCCGCTACACCATCCCCTCGCACGCGGTCGGCATCGCCGAGCGGGCCCTGCAGATGGCGATCGACCACGCCAACACCCGGGAGACGTTCGGCGCGCCGATCGCCACCAACCAGGCCATCCAGTGGATGATCGCCGACTCGGAGACCGAGCTGGAGGCCGCCCGCTGGCTGATCCTGCGCTCGGCCTGGACCGTCGACCAGGGCCTCGATCCCCGACACGCCTCCTCGATGGGCAAGCTCTACGGCGCCGGCATGGTCAACCGGGTGGTGGACCGGGTGCTCCAGATCCACGGCGGCATGGGCTACACCCGGGAACTGCCGATCGAGCGCTGGTACCGGCAGGTCCGGCTCTACCGCATCTTCGAGGGCACCGACGAGATGCAGCGGCTGATCATCTCGCGGGACCTGCTGCGCGGCTACACGAAGATCGGCGGCCACCTGGCCTGAGCGGTCAGCCGGTCAGCGCCTCGACCGCCCGGTCCACGTCCGCCTCGGTCGTGTAGAGGTGGAACGAGGCGCGGACCCGCCCGGCCCGTACCGCCGCGCGCACCCCGGCGCGGGCCAGCCGCTCCTGGGCGTCCGGCACGTCCACGCTGACGATCGCGCTGTCGCCGGGCGGGCGGCCCAGCCCGGCCAGGAACCGGTTGGCCAGGGCCACGTCGTGGTCCCGCACCGCCGCCAGGTCGAGGTCGGCGAGCAGTTCCAGCACCGGCGCCGCCCCGGCGTAGCAGAGCCACGACGGGGAGATGTCGAAGCGGCGGGCGTCGTCGGCCAGCCGCAACGGCGTGCCGTAGTACGAGGCGTGCGGGTCGCGGCCCGCGTACCACCCGGCGGCGTCCGCACGCATCCGCTCGCGCAGCGCCGGGGCCAGGTAGGCGAAGGCCGCGCCGCGCGGCGCCATCAACCACTTGTACGCCCCCACCAGCACCGCGTCCGCCCGGTCGGCCGCGAACGGCAGCCATCCGCAGGCCTGGGTGCCGTCGACCACCACCAGCGCGTCGTGCGCCCGGGCCGCCGCGACGATCTCGTCGTACGCGGCGACCGTGCCGTCGGCGGACTGCACCAGGCTGAACGCCACCAGGTCGGTGCCGGCGTCGATCGCGTCGACCAGGCCGTCGAGCGGCACGGTGCGCACCCGCACCCCGCGGTCCTCCTGCACCAGCCAGGGGAACAGGATCGAGGTGAACTCCCCCTCGGGCACCACCACCGTGGCACCCGGCGGCAGCGCCGCCGCGATCGGCGCCACCAACTGGGAGACGGCCGCGCCGACGCTCACGTCGGCCGGGTCCACGCCGACCAGCCGGGCGAACGCGGCCCGGGACCGGTCGACCGAGGTGTCCCACACCTCGAACGACACCCGGCCGGTCCGCCACTCGGCGAGCACCTGCTGCACCGCCGTCCACACCGGATCAGGCGGCAGCCCGTAGGTCGCCGTGTTCAACCATCCCGGCTCCACCTGCCACAACTTCCGCGCCTGCGCCAACTCCATGCCACCGACGCTAGCCACCCCCACCTCCCGCCTGAAACCACCAATCCCAGCCCCGTGGCCCACGCTCCTCACCCCGCTCGCACTGCCCTCGCTCCCCCACCCCCTCACCCTCCCCGCGGCCCCCGGCTCCGCGGCCCCCGGCCCCGCGGCCCCCGGCCCCGCCCCGCGGCGCCCCGCCCTGCACCCTCACCCGGCGCGCCCCGCACCCCGCGCCCCGCACGCCGCACGCCGCACGCCGCACGCCGCGATCTTGCAGTTCCGGCCGCCCCCCTTGGGCGCTTCGCCCTTTCATACCTTCACCCGGGCGGAAGGTGCATGATCGCGGACGGGCTTGTGTCGCTGCTGCCGCACGGAGGTGACGGTTGAAGGCCGATATACCGCTGAGTCATATTTATGACTCAGCGGTATATCGCTCGGAACTCACATGCCTGTCTGGTCGGTCGAGTCAGGGTGGGCCCACCTCGGGACATGGACCGGCTCATACAGGCGGGACACTCCGGCCCGCACCCGTCTCGGCGAGATTGCTGCTCCAGGCGCGCGGCTGGTCCGCAGGCAAACCACGTAGCCAATCCCGCCCCTGGTCAGGGCGGGCCAAGCCGGGCCGAGGCGAGCCGGGCCGGGCCCGGCGCCGGCTGGCGGGGTCAGGCGGTGGAGTCGGCGAGCGGGCGCTCGGCGCCGGGCGGGGTGTCGTCGGCGGGACGCTCGTCGTCGTTCTCGTCGACCATGGTGGCCTCGTCGAACGGCCGGTCCCCGGCCAGGACGGCGCGGGCCCGGTCGCGGTCGAACTCACCGGTCCAGGTGCCGACCAGCACGGTGGCCATGGCGTCGCCGGCGAAGTTGGTCAGCGCCCGGGCCTCGGACATGAACCGGTCGATGCCGACGATCAGGCCGACGCCGTCGACCAGGTCCGGTCGGTGCGACTGGAGGCCGCCGGCCAGCGTGGCCAGGCCGGCGCCGGTCACGCCGGCGGCGCCCTTGGACGCGATCACCATGAAGACCAGCAGCGAGATCAGGTCGACGAAGCCGGTGCCCAGCGGTTTCAGGCCTTGCCGACGTCGGGCGCGACCAGGCCGACCACGATGCCGGCGACGACGGCGGCGGGCGGGTCGGACAGCCTCGGAGGTGGGGGTGGTGGTGTCCATGTCGACACTGTGAACCAGGTCTCACCGGACCGCACGCGGTCCGCCGGTCAGCTCACGTTGGCCGGGCCCAGCACACTCTTCAGGTCGCCCATCAGGGCTGTGGTCGGCGCGACCCGGAACGGGCCGAGACGCAGCGTGGTGACCTTGCCGCCGTTGAGCAGCTTGACGTGCACCTCGCAGTCGCCCGGGTGCAGCACCAGCGTCTCCTTGAGCCGCTCGACCAGCGGCGGGGTGCAGCGGTGCACCGGGATGGTCAGGGTGACCGGCTTGTTCGCCGGGTTGCTGGTGACGTCCGGCATGGACATGTCCATCGCCATGATCCGGGGGGTGTCGTCGCGCCGGTCGACCCGGCCCTTGACCACCACGATGGCGTCCTCGGCGATGTACTGCCCGATCACCTCGTAGGTGTTCGGGAAGAACAGCGTCTCCACGCCGCCGGCCAGGTCCTCCAGGGTGGCCGAGGCCCAGGCCCGGCCCTGCTTGGTGACCCGGCGCTGCACGCCGGAGAGGATGCCGGCGAGGGTGATTACCGCGCCGTCGGGCACGGTGCCCTCCTCGGAGAGCGCGGCGATGGTGGTGTCGGCCGCCGCGCCGAGCACGTGCTCCAGGCCGAACAGCGGGTGGTCGGAGACGTAGAGGCCGAGCATCTCGCGTTCGAAGGCGAGCTTGTCCCGCTTGTCCCACTCCCCCTCGCCGATGACCGGCATGACGGTGGTGCTGCCGCCGGTGTCCGCGTCGCCGAAGCCGGCGCCGAACAGGTCGTACTGGCCGACCGCCTCCTTGCGCTTGACGTCGGCGTACGCGTCGATGGCGTCGGCGTGCACCGCCAGCAGGCCCTTGCGGGGGTGGTTGAGCGAGTCGAACGCGCCGGCCTTGATCAGCGATTCGATGGTCTTCTTGTTGCAGACCACCGCGTCCACCTTGGACAGGAAGTCGTAGAAGTCGGTGTAGTCGCCCTTCTCGTCGCGGCACCGCATGATCGAGGCGACCACGTTCGCGCCGACGTTGCGCACCGCGCCCAGACCGAAGCGGATCTCCTTGCCGACCGGGGTGAACGGGCCGGCCGAGGTGTTCACGTCCGGCGGGAGGACCTGGATGCGCATCCGGCGGCACTCGGACAGGTAGAGCGCCATCTTGTCCTTGTCGTCACCGACGGAGGTGAGCAACGCGGCCATGTACTCGGCCGGGTAGTGCGCCTTCAGGTACGCGGTCCAGTAGGAGACCAGGCCGTACGCGGCGGAGTGGGCCTTGTTGAACGCGTAGCCGGCGAACGGGACCAGCACGTCCCACACCGCCTGGATGGCCTCGTCGGAGTAGCCGCGCTCGCGGCAGCCGTCCCGGAACGGGATGAACTCCTTGTCGAGGATCTCCTTCTTCTTCTTGCCCATCGCCCGGCGCAGCAGGTCGGCCTGGCCGAGCGTGTAGCCGGCGAGGATCTGCGCGGCGCGCTGCACCTGCTCCTGGTAGACGATCAGGCCGTAGGTCGGGGCGAGGATCTCGCGCAGCGGCTCCTCCAGCTCCGGGTGGATCGGGGTGATCTCCTGGAGGCCGTTCTTGCGCAGCGCGTAGTTGGTGTGCGAGTCGACGCCCATCGGGCCGGGGCGGTAGAGCGCCAGCACGGCCGAGATGTCCTCGAAGTTGTCCGGCTTCATCAGTCGCAGCAGCGAGCGCATCGGCCCGCCGTCGAGCTGGAAGACGCCCAGCGTGTCACCGCGGGCGAGCAGCTCGTACGCCTGCCGGTCGTCCAGCGGCAGGCCCAGCAGGTCCAGCTCAAGGTTGTGGTTGAGCCGGATGTTCTTCACCGCGTCGTCGATGATCGTCAGGTTGCGCAGGCCGAGGAAGTCCATCTTCAGCAGCCCGAGCGACTCGCAGGTCGGATAGTCGAACTGCGTGATGATGACGCCGTCGGAGTCGCGTCGCATGAGCGGGATGTGCTCGATGATCGGTTCGGCGGACATGATGACGCCGGCCGCGTGCACGCCGGTCTGCCGGATCAGGCCCTCGATGCCCTTCGCGGTCTCGATGACCTTCTTGACGTCCGGGTCGGACTCGTAGAGGCCCCGGATCTCGCCCGCCTCGGCGTAGCGCGGGTGCTTCGGGTCGAAGATGCCGGACAGCGGGATGTCCTTGCCCATCACCGCGGGGGGCATGGCCTTGGTGATCCGGTCGCCGACCGCGTACGGGAAACCCAGCACGCGGGCCGAGTCCTTGATCGCGGCCTTCGCCTTGATCGTGCCGAACGTGGCGATCTGCGCGACCTTGTCCTCGCCCCACTTGTCGGTCACGTACTTGATGACCTCACCGCGCCGGCGCTCGTCGAAGTCGATGTCGACATCCGGCATCGAGACGCGCTCGGGGTTGAGGAACCGCTCGAAGATCAGGCCGTGCGGGATCGGGTCCAGGTCGGTGATGCCCAGCGCGTACGCGACCAGCGAGCCGGCGGCCGAGCCACGGCCCGGGCCGACCGCGATGCCCTGGCTCTTGGCCCACTGGATGAAGTCGGCGACCACGAGGAAGTAGGACGGGAAGCCCATCTGGATGATGACGCCCAGCTCGTACTCGGCCTGGACGACGTGGCCCTCCGGGATGCCGTTCGGGAAGCGGCGCTTGAGCCCGGCGAACGTCTCCTTGCGGAACCAGGACTCCTCGGTCCCGCCGTCGGGGATCGGGAACCGCGGCATCAGGTTGTGGAAGGTGAACATGCCGGTGGGGTCGACCTTCTCGGCCACCAGCAGCGTGTTGCGACAGCCCTGCTGCCACAGCTCGGAGGAGTCGACCGCGCGCATCTGGTCGGCGGACTTGACGAAGTAGCCGCCGCCCTCGAACCGGAACCGGTTCGGGTCGGCCACGTTGCTGCCGGTCTGCACGCACAGCAGCACGTCGTGCGCCTCGGCCTGGGCCTCGTGGGTGTAGTGCGAGTCGTTGGTGACCACCGGCGGGATGTCGAGCTTACGGGCGATCTCGGTGAGCCCGTCGCGGACCCGGCGCTCGATGTCGAGGCCGTGGTCCATGATCTCCAGGAAGTAGTTGTCCTTGCCGAAGATGTCCTGGTAGGCGGCGGCGACCTTGAGCGCCTCGTCGAACTGGCCGAGCCGCAGCCGGGTCTGCACCGCGCCGGACGGGCAGCCGGTGGTGGCCATGATGCCCTCGGCGTGCTCGGCGATCAGCTCCATGTCCATCCGGGGCCACTTGACGTAGTGGCCCTCCATGGAGGCGCGGGAGTTGAGCCGGAACATGTTGTGCAGGCCGGTGCGGTTCGCCGCCCACATGGTCATGTGGGTGATGGCGCCGTTGCCGGAGACGTCGTCGCTCTTCTGCTCGGGGCGCCCCCACTTGACCCGCGCCTTGTGGAAGCGCGACTCCGGCGCCACGTACGCCTCGACGCCGAGGATGGGCTTGACCCCGGCGGCCATGGCCTGCTTGTAGAAGTCGTTCGCGCCGTGCATGTTGCCGTGGTCGGTGATCGCCACCGCCGGCATGCCGAGCCGCGCCGCCTCGGCGAACAGGTCCTTGAGCCGGGCCGCCCCGTCGAGCATCGAGTACTCGGTGTGTACGTGCAGATGCGCGAACGAATCGCCCATGCGTGGCGCCCCCCGGGTTGTGGATCAAGTTGCGTCGGAGTCGACCGACCCACCCTACCGAGGCGGTCCGACCGGCTCCACCGTCCGCGCCGGGCGTGGCCGGCGTCTCTCCCGACCGTCCGGACGTACGCCACACGACGCTGTATCCGCTTGCAATAGTGTGTGGCGCACACTATCGTGTGTCACATGGTCACCGACGAGGTCCTCCGGACCCACCTCCAGGAGCTGCGACGCGGCACGATCGTGGTGGCCAGCCTGGTCGCCCTGCGCCGCCCCGACTACGGCTACGCCCTGCTGCAACGGTTGGCCGCGCACGGCTTCGCGGTCGACGCCAACACGCTCTACCCGCTGCTGCGCCGGCTCGAGGAACAGGGCCTGCTGACCAGCGAGTGGAACACCGAGGAGAGCCGGCCGCGCAAGTTCTACCGCACCAGCGACGACGGCGAGACGGTGCTGGGCCGCCTGCTCGACGACCTGACCGCGGTCCAGACGTCCGTCACCCAGTTGATCGAAGGAGTAGGGCGATGAGTTCCCTGACCGACCGCTATCTCGCGGCCACCCTGCGCACCGTGCCGGCGCCGCGCCGCGCCGAACTCGCCGAGGAGTTGCGCGCCTCCATCGCCGACATGATCGACGACCGGACCGCGGGCGGGCAGGACCACGCCTCCGCCGAGCGCGAGGTGCTCACCGAGATGGGCAACCCCGAGCAGCTCGCGGCCCGCTACAGCGACCGCACGCTCCAGCTCATCGGCCCGCGCTACTACCTGCTCTGGTGGCGGGTGCTGCGGATGCTGCTCACCTGGATCCCGGCGATCGTCGGCGTGGTCACCGGCGTGGTCAAGGCGACGGTCGGCGGCGAACCGGGCGCGGCGATCGGCGCCGGCATCGCCAGCGCGTTGCAGACGGCCGTGCAGATCGCGTTCTGGGTCACGCTGTCCTTCGCCGTCCTGGAGCGCACCCGGACCCCGCTGGGCCTGCCCGAGTGGACCGTCGACCAGCTCCCCGAGGAGACCCACGACCGGCAGATCAGCCAGCCGGACAGCGTCGCGTCCGTGGTGTTCCTGCTCGGCACGGTCGGCGTCCTCGTCGGGCAGCACTTCCAGCACTGGGCCAGCGGCGACGGCTCCCGGCTGCCGGTGCTCGACCCGGCGCTCTGGAGCTTCTGGCTCCCGGCGCTGATCGTGGTGCTGCTGGCCACCGTCGGTCTGGAGATCGCGAAGTACCGGTCGGGCCGGTGGACCTGGCCGCTGGTCGCGGTCAACGCGCTGCTCAACCTGGCGTTCGCGGCGCCGGTGGTGTGGCTGCTGCTGACCGACCGGATGCTCAACCCGGACCTGGTCGAGCGGTTCGCCTGGCTCCGCGAGGGCGGGGTGGACGACGTCGCCCGGATCGCCGTGGTGGTCACCGTGGTCATCGCGGTCTGGGACGTGATCGACAGCGCGGTCAAGGCGGTCCGCGCCCGCCGCTGAGGTCCCGACCGGCCCGGCGCCGCCCGCACCGGGCGCGCCGGGCCCTCCGGTACGCCGGGCTTCAGGCCGCCGCGCGTCACTCCCGCGCCAGCAGGGCGTAGACCGCCTCGTCGGTCCACTCCCCCTTGACGAACTCGTTCTCCCGCAGGTGCGCCTCGCGCCGCATGCCCAACCGCTCGATCGACGTGGCGGGAGAGGGTGGGTCGGGTGGCGAGGGCGCCCTTCCGGTCGGGGCGGGCGGGGGCGGGTGGCATGGTCGTACGGTGAGCACCGCAACCACCACCGGCTGGCGACGGCCGGGCCCCACCGCCGAGCAGCTCCGCACCGACCTCTGGATCGGCCTCGGTGTCACCGTGCTGGCCCTGTTCGAGCTGACCCTGGCCCGCAGCACCGGGGCGTTCCTGCTCGGGCCGCCGCCGAGCCTGGCCGAACAGATCTTCTGGACGGCGGCGGCGACCGCGCCGCTGGCCCTGCGCCGACGGTGGCCCACCGCGGTCGCGGTGTTCATCTCGATCGCCTTCATCGCCGGGCAGGCCCGGGCGGTCCCGCTGTCCCAGCTCCCGTCGGGGGCGCTCTTCGCCGCGCTCTACACCCTCGGCGCCTGGGGCACCGACCGGCGACTGGCCGGGCGGGTCCGGGTCGCCATCATCGGCGCCATGTTCGGCTGGCTGGGACTGTCGCTCGCGCTGCGCGCCGACCAGCTCTCGGCGAGCACCTTCGACGGCGCCGCCGGCCCGGTGCCGCCGGTGCTCGCGGCCGTCATCAACGGCGTTCTGTACAACGTCCTGTTCTTCGCCTTCGCCTACTACTCCGGCCAGACCGCCTGGGTGGCCGCGCGCCGCCGGCACGAGCTGCGGGAGCAGGCCGAGCAGCTGCGCCGCTCACAGGAGGAGGCGCGCGAGCGGGCGGTGATGGGGGAACGGGTCCGCATCGCCCGCGAGCTGCACGACGTGGTCGCCCACCACGTGTCGGTCATGGGCGTGCAGGCCGCCGCGTGCCGGCGGGTGTTCGACCGCGACCCGGACAAGGCGCGAACCGCGCTGACCGCGATCGAGGAGACGGCCCGCACCTCGGTGGACGAGCTGCGCCGGATGCTCGGCGTGCTGCGGGACCCGAGCGTCACGTCCGGCGCCGCGCCCGCCGACACCGCCGGCCTCGAGCAGGTCGCCGCGCTCGTCGACCGGGCCCGGGAGACCGGCCTGCGGGTCCAGCTAGGGGTGTACGGCGACCCGACGCCGCTGCCCCGCTCGGTGTCCCAGGCGGCCTACCGGATCGTGCAGGAGGCGGTGACGAACGTGGTCAAGCACGCGTCCGCCACGTCGCTCGACGTGCGGATCCGTTATCTCGACCGGGAGCTGGAGGTCGACGTGAGCGACGACGGGCGCGGCGGAGGGTCGGGCGGCGGGGGCGGACTCGGCCTGATCGGCATGCGTGAGCGGGCCACCGCGCACGGCGGTGAGCTGGAGGCCGGGCCGAGGGCCGGTGGCGGCTTCCGGGTGCGGGCCCGCCTGCCGCTGGCCGTCGAGACCGCCGGGCGGGCGGCGTGACCGGGCCGGCGCCGGACGGGCCGGTGCGGGTCCTGCTCGTCGACGACCAGCACCTGGTCCGCAGCGGCTTCCGCATCATCCTCGAGGTGGAGGACGACATCGAGGTGGTCGGTGAGGCCGCCGACGGGGAGCGGGCCGTAGCGATGGCCGCCGCGCTGCGACCGGACGTGGTGCTGATGGACGTGGAGATGCCGGTGCTCGACGGGCTGGCGGCGACCCGCCGGATCACCGGCGACGCCACCGGGGACGGCCCGGCCGTGCTGATCCTCACCACCTTCGACCGCGACGACTACCTCTTCGCGGCGCTGCGTGCCGGGGCGAGCGGCTTCCTGCTCAAGAACGGCACGCCGGAGGATCTGGTCGAGGCGGTCCGGGTGGTGGCGCGCGGCGAGGGACTGATCGCGCCCGCGCTCACCCGCCGGGTGATCTCCACCTTCGCCCGTCCCGGTGCCGCGCCGCCCGACCCTCGGCACGACGCCGCGACGGCGGAACTGACCCCCCGGGAGCGTGAGGTGCTGGCGCTGGTGGCGCGAGGCGCCAGCAACGCGGAGGTCGCCGCCGTCCTGCACGTCGGCGAGGCGACCGTGAAGACCCACGTGAGCCGGGTGCTGGCCAAGCTGGGGCTGCGGGACCGGGTCCAGGCGGTGATCTTCGCGTACGAGCACGGCATCGTGCGGCCCGGCGGCTGACGGCATCCGCCGCGCGGCGGACCCCGATGATCAACCCCTGGTGGGACGCCGTCGCGCCCGCCCGACCGTAGCGTCGGGCGCATGACCAGCGTGCTCCACCTGGACGGCGTCGACCGCAGCTTCGACGGACGTCAGGTGCTCTCCGACGTCACCTTCGACGTGGCCGCCGGCCGGCTGACCGGGTTCGTCGGCGGCAACGGCGCCGGCAAGACCACCACGATGCGGATCATCCTCGGCGTGCTCGCCCCGGACGCCGGGCAGGTGACGTGGCGGGGGGACCGGCTCACCCGGGACGCCCGGCGGCGGTTCGGCTACATGCCGGAGGAACGGGGCCTCTATCCGAAGATGACCACCCGCGAGCAGGTGGCCCACCTCGGGCGCCTGTACGGGTTGGACGCGCCGGCGGCGCGCCGGCGGACCGACGCGCTGTTGGACCGGATCGGCCTCGGCGAGCGCGGCGACGACCTGCTGGAGACGCTGTCGCTGGGCAACCAGCAGCGGGCGCAGATCGCGGCCGCGCTGGTGCACGACCCGGAGGTGCTGATCCTCGACGAGCCCTTCTCCGGGCTCGACCCCCTCGCCGTCGACACGGTGGTCGCGGTGCTGCGGGAACGGGCCGCCGCCGGGGCGCCCGTGCTCTTCTCCAGCCACCAGCTCGACGTGGTGGAACGGATCTGCGACGACCTGGTGATCATCGCGGGCGGCACCATCCGGGCCGCCGGCCCCCGGGAGGAGCTGCGCGCCGCGTACACCCTGCCCCGGTTCGAGCTGGTGGTCGACGGCGACGCCGGCTGGCTGCGGGATCAGGCCGGGGTGGAGCTGGTCGACCTCGACGGCGCCCGCGCGGTGTTCGACCTGGAACCCACCGTCGACGACCAGTCCGTGCTGCGCGCGGCGCTGGCCCGCGGCCCGGTGCGCGCCTTCCACCCGGTCACCCCGTCCCTCGCCGAGATCTTCCGAGAGGTCAACCAGTGAACACCTACCAGGCCACCCGGTTGGTCGCCGCCCGCGAGATCAGGGTCAAGCTGCGCGACAAGACGTTCCGCTACGGCACCCTGGTCTTCCTGCTCATCGCGATCGCCTCCACGGTGCTCCCGGCGATGCTGCAGGGCGGACCGTCCACCGTGGCGGCGCCCGCCGCGGCCGCCGGCCCGCTGCGCGCGGCCGGCCTGGACGTCCTCGTGGTCGCCGACGACGCGGCCGCCGAGCGGGCGGTACGCGACGGCGACGCGGACGCGGCGGTGGTCGCCGGCCCGACCGTGCTCGGCGACCAGCGGGCCCCGGACGACGTGGTCCAGGCGCTCAGCGTGGCCCCGACGGTGCGGCTGCTCGACCCCGACGCGGTGGACCCGGTCACCGCCTACCTGGTGCCGTTCGCCTTCGCGTTCGTCTTCTTCATCATGTCCCAGACCTTCGGCATCCAGGTCGCGCAGAGCGTCACCGAGGAGAAGCAGACCCGGATCGTGGAGATCCTGGTCGCCGCCGTGCCGGTCCGGGCGCTGCTGGCCGGCAAGATCGTCGCCGCCGGCGCGCTGGCGCTGGGACAGGTGGCGCTGATCGCGGTCGCCGCGGTGGCCGGGCTGCGGCTGACCGGTGGCGGGGACCTGCTCGCCCTGGTCGCCCCCGCGCTCGGCTGGTTCGTGCCCTTCTTCCTGCTCGGCTTCCTGCTGCTGGCGGCGATGTGGGCGGCCGCCGGCGCGCTGGTCAACCGGCAGGAGGACATCGCCGGGGCGTCCACCCCGGTGCAACTGGCGGTGATGGCGCCGTTCTTCGCGGTGGTGTTCCTCAACGACAACGCCACCGCGATGCGGATCCTGTCGTACCTGCCGCTGTCCGCACCGACCGCGATGCCGGTGCGGCTGTTCACCGGCGACGCGGCGACCTGGGAGCCGTTCGTGGCGCTGGCGCTGCTGCTGGCCGCGGCGGCCGGCTTCCTCGCCGCCGGGGCGCGGATCTACCAGGGATCGCTGCTGCGCACCAACGGGCGGACGTCGGTGCGTGCGGCCTGGCGACAGCGCGAGACGGTCGGCTGACCGCGGCCGCCCCGCCCGGCCCGGGACCGGCCGGCGGGGCGGCGGAGCCGATCCGACCTGCGCGAGGATCGCCGACCATGAGTACGGACCCGACCCACCTGCGCGCCCTCGCCGACGAGTGCGTCGACCTGGTGTCCCGGCAGTTCGGCCACCGGCTGGACTGGTCGCCCGAGAGTCTGTCGACGCTCGACGGGGTGTGCGCCGACCTGATCGCCGTGACGACGGGCCGCGACGAGCATCGCGGCGTCCGCCATGGACGACGGCCCGACGCCCGGGAGGTCCGGGTGTCGGGCCGTCGCGGCGGTCCGGGTCAGCCGACCGCGGCCATCACCTCGTCGGAGACGTCGAAGTTGGCGTAGACGTTCTGCACGTCGTCGCAGTCCTCCAGCACGTCGATCAGCTTGAAGATCTTGCGCGCGCCCTCCTCGTCCAGCGGCACGTTCACGCTGGGGATCAGGGAGGACTCGGCCGACTCGTACTCGATCCCGGCGTCCTGCAGGGCGGTGCGCACCGCGATCAGGTCGCCCGGCTCGGAGACCACCTCGTACGCCTCACCGAGGTCGTTGACCTCCTCGGCGCCGGCGTCGAGGACGGCCATCATCACGTCGTCCTCGCTGGTGTCGGCCTTGGGCACGATCACCACGCCCTTGCGGGAGAACATGTACGACACCGAGCCGGCGTCGGCGAGCGAGCCGCCGTTGCGGGTCAGCGCGGTGCGCACCTCGGTGGCGGCGCGGTTGCGGTTGTCGGTGAGGCACTCGATCAGCATCGCCACGCCGCTCGGGCCGTAGCCCTCGTACATGATCGTCTGCCAGTCGGCGCCGCCCGCCTCCAGCCCGGAGCCGCGCTTGACCGCGCGGTCGATGTTGTCGTTCGGGACCGAGTTCTTCTTCGCCTTCTGGATGGCGTCGTAGAGGGTCGGGTTGCCGGCCGGGTCGCCGCCGCCGGTGCGGGCCGCCACCTCGACGTTCTTGATCAGCTTGGCGAACATCTTGCCGCGCTTGGCGTCGATCACGGCCTTCTTGTGCTTGGTGGTCGCCCACTTTGAGTGGCCGGACATCTGAGTACCTCCGTTAGTGATCCACGCCCGCGTCCGCAGCCCGCGCCGGAGCCGAACCCGGCAATCCTACCGAGGCCACGGCCGGCCGGCACCCACGGGCGCACCGTCAGGCGGCGGCCCGGACCACGTCGACGAAGTGACGGTGCAGGCGAAGGTCGCCGGTCAGCTCCGGGTGGAACGACGTGGCCAGCAGGTTCCCCTGGCGGACCGCGACGATCCGGTCGGCCGCCGGGCCGTCGGTGACCCGGCCGAGCACCTCCACGCCGGGGCCGACCCGCTCGACCCAGGGCGCGCGGATGAAGACCGCGTGGAACGGCTCGCCGTCGACCCCGGCGAGCGTCACCGGCGCCTCGAACGAGTCGACCTGGCGGCCGAACGCGTTGCGCCGGACGGTCATCTCGATGCCGGCGAAGCCGCGCTGGTCGGGGCGGCCGTCCAGCACCTCCGTGGCCAGCATGATCATGCCGGCGCAGGAGCCGTAGACCGGCATGCCGGCGGCGATCCGCTTGTCGATCGGCTCGCGCATCTCGAAGATGTCCACCAGCTTGCTGATCGTGGTCGACTCGCCGCCGGGCACCACCAGGCCGTCGACCGCGTCCAGCTCGCCCGGCCGGCGCACCGCCCGGGCGTCGGCGCCCGCGCCGGCCAGCGCCGCGACGTGCTCGCGTACGTCGCCCTGAAGCGCGAGCACGCCGATCACCGGTCCGGTCACAGTGCTCCTTCGAAGGTGTTAAAAGGGGGCCCCGCCTCTACCGGAGGCGTTAAGAAGGGGCCCTTCCTTGGGTTTACCAGCCGCGCTCGGCGAGGCGGTGCGGCTGGGGGATCTCGTCGACGTTGATGCCGACCATCGCCTCGCCCAGCCCGCGCGACACCTTGGCCAGCACGTCCGGGTCGTCGTGGAACGTGGTCGCCTTGACGATCGCCGCGGCCCGCTGGGCCGGGTTGCCGGACTTGAAGATGCCCGAGCCGACGAACACGCCCTCGGCGCCGAGCTGCATCATCATGGCCGCGTCCGCCGGGGTGGCGATGCCGCCGGCGGTGAACAGCACGACCGGCAGCTTGCCCCGCTCGGCGACCTCCTTGACCAGCTCGTACGGGGCCTGGAGCTCCTTCGCCGCGACGTACAGCTCGTCGGCCGGCAGCGTCTGGAGCCGGCGGATCTCCTGCCGGATCTTCCGCATGTGGGTGGTGGCGTTGGAGACGTCCCCGGTGCCCGCCTCGCCCTTCGAGCGGATCATGGCGGCGCCCTCGGTGATCCGACGCAGCGCCTCGCCCAGGTTGGTCGCGCCGCACACGAACGGGACGGTGAACGCCCACTTGTCGATGTGGTTGGCGTAGTCGGCCGGGGTCAGCACCTCGGACTCGTCGACGTAGTCGACGCCGAGCGCCTGCAGGATCCGCGCCTCGACGAAGTGGCCGATCCGGGCCTTGGCCATCACCGGGATCGAGACGGCGGAGATGATGCCGTCGATCATGTCCGGGTCGCTCATCCGGGACACGCCGCCCTGGGCGCGGATGTCGGCCGGCACGCGCTCCAGGGCCATCACGGCCACGGCGCCGGCGTCCTCGGCGATCTTCGCCTGCTCGGGGGTGACCACGTCCATGATCACGCCGCCCTTGAGCATCTCGGCCATGCCGCGCTTGACGCGGGCGGTGCCGACGGTGGCGTCGGTGGTCGGTGCGGTGGATTCAGACACGGGTCATCGCTCCTCGGCGGGCTGGGGAGGGGGCTGCGCTGGAATGCTACGACCGGCGCGGCGCCGCTCCGACAGCCAATCGGCCCCCCGGTGGCCTGCGCTGTGGCCGCCGTCACGACCCCCGGCCCGGTCAGCCGGTGGGGACGTCCGCGCGCGGGACCACCGTCGGGTCGTCGATGTCGAAGTAGCGGGGCCACTCCCGCCCCCGTCCCATCCGGAACAGCCGCACCACCGGACGGCTCCGGGCCGAGCGGGCGTCCCGGACCAGGTCGGTGTGCACCTGCCGGGCCAGCGCCAGCCGCCGGCTCGCCGCGATCACCGCCGCGCAGGCCGCGTCGTCCGGGTCCAGCAGGACCGCGCGCAACTGCCGGGTGAGGTCGTTCTCGGCGGCCTCGCGCTCCTCCGGGGCGGCGTCCAGCGCGATCCGGGCGGCGGCGTACAGCTCCACGCCGTACCGCTGCTCGGCCAGCACCGCGGCGGCGGCCGCGCGGCGCAGCAGGTGCGCGTCGAGCGCGCGCGCCGCGGAGTCCGCCCGGACCTGCAGCCGCTGCACCCGGCCGGAGGTCCAGATCAGGTACGCCGAGACCAGCCCGAGCACCAGGGCCGCGCCCACCACCCACCACATGCCCGGCATCGTAGTGCTGCTCCTCATCCCGGCCGGCCGGCGCGGGCACCGGTCGACGCGCTCGTCACAGCGGCCCCACCGGCCACCGTGGTCAGCCCAGCCCCGCCCACTCCTGGTCCATGACCCGGCCGTCGGTGGCCTCGATCGCGGCTGCGTATACCTCCAGAACGCGGCGGGCAACCACGGGCCAGTCGAAATTCGCCACCACCTGGTCGCCGGCGGCGGTCAGCCCGGCCCGCTGGCCGTCGTCGTCGAGCAGTTCGGTCAGCGCGGCGCCCAGCGCCACCGCGTCGCCG